>NZ_MAQW01000001.1:0-726740 GCF_001682855.1 Bacillus sp. FJAT-27264
GGGAGTGTCTGTCTTAGTTCTTCCTGGTGATGTAGCCGCTTTCGAATACGATGAAAGCTCGGTTCCGGAACGCGTCATCCATTCCACTCAGCCGATAGTCAGCCCTTCTACAAACGAATTGAAGACGCTTGCCGACTACTTAAACAAAGGCAAGAGAATCACCTTGCTATGCGGTGCCGGCTGTGCGGGAGCTCATGCTTCACTCATGAAGCTGTGCAAGAAGCTGCAATCCCCAATGGTCATAGCGCTACGAGGAAAAGAATATCTGGAATATGACAATCCGTATTCCGTCGGATTAACCGGTCTCATTGGATACTCTTCCGGATATCACGCCATGATGGAATGCGATGTCTTACTCATGCTGGGTACCGATTTTCCATACCGGCAATTTTATCCGCAAGAAGCGACCATCCTTCAGGTTGATTTGGATTCCTCCCGACTAGGCCGGCGAACGCCGCTCGCATACGGGGTGTGCGGAGACGTGAAGACGACGGTCGATATGCTGTTACCCCTATTAAAGGAACCGCACTCCCCTGATCATCTGCAGCGCTTTGCCGCACATTATGCCAAAGTCCGCGCGGAACTGGACAATCTTGCAGATTCCGGCCGAGCGCCTATTCATCCGCAATACCTCATGAAGGTAATCAGCGATCTCGCAGATGAGGATGCCGTTTTGACTTGCGATGTTGGGACACCGACTGTTTGGGCTGCCCGATACTTGAGAATGAATGGAAAAAGAAGGATTTTGGGCTCGTTTAACCACGGGACAATGGCGAACGCCATGCCTCAGGCGATTGGGGCACAGGTTGCACAGCCGGGACGCCAGGTCATCTCGCTGTCAGGGGACGGGGGACTCACCATGCTGCTCGGAGATCTATTGACCCTTCGTCAGCATAAGCTCCCGATCAAGATCGTTGTCTTTAATAATGGTGCGCTTGGATTCGTGGAATTGGAAATGAAAGCAGCCGGTTTTTTAGAATTCGGAACGGAGCTCGACAATCCAAACTTTGCGGTACTGGCTCAAGCCATGGGAATCGAAGGAATCCGGGTCGAGGATCCGAATGATCTGGTAAGCGCTGTTCGCCGAGCGTTCGAACACAGCGGTCCGGTAGTGCTGGACGTCGTCGTCAATCGTCAAGAGCTGGCTATGCCGCCGAAGATCAACTTCGAGCAGGCACGCGGATTTACGATGTGGATGCTGAAAGCCATTTTGAACGGGCAGGGCAACGAAATCATCGAACTGGCGAAAACCAATCTCCTTCGGTAATAAATACACAGACGAGGAGAATATACAGTTGAAAACGTACGTCGTATGTAAAAAAATGAATTCTTAAACCGTTAAACTTATAAAAGTTCAACGGTTTTTTATTTGACGGATTGTCAAGCTAAGTGCGACAGATCCTCTGAAAAGGATTCGTGAGCGGTTCTCCAACTTTTCATCATGCAGAAACTGCAAGAAGTATAGTAAACATATCATACACAAGAACGAGATGAGGCCTGTAAGTAAATGGGACATGATATTTCACGGAATATTAAGTAGACTCTGATGGAGCAACATCCTGGTGTCGGCTAGGTTATGGTTCATTTGAATCCCCTGATATGAGAAGCCGCTCTCCTGATTGGAGAGACTGGCTTTTTTATTACATCGGATCAAGTTTTAGTTCAGAAACACAAGCTATGCAGTATATATAATGAATGACTCACGAAAAAGGAGGGAGAGGAGTAAGAGGCACTACAGTGTGAACTGTTCGTTAATTTCCTGGATCGATAAAACTTAGAAGAGGTGATTAGTATGTCACAAGCGTCTATCCCGAATATTACGCCTACGATTAGTCTTACAGTAAACCAAACGGTAGCCTTGCTGTTAGGCTCCATAGCACTTGAAGAGCTGGCTCTCGCCCACATCATGAATGCTGAGGCAGAGAAGATCCAATACGTACTAGGAACACTGAAACCTGGTGTCACCCCACGAGCTACTTTATCTGATCTGTTGGCAATTGATAACAGTGTTCGCAAGACGCTACAGGAAGTGGTGCGAAAAGAAGTTTTGCTACTGCAGAAGTTGGAAGGGGTCTTACCGCTTGTGTCTGTAGTTTAAAATAAATTATAGCTTGAAAGAACGTGGGAGGGACTCTAACGCGGATCAGTCTCTGCCAAGTTTTTTATGATCTCATTTTAGGAAAAGCTCATGGATAAAATACCTTGTACATATACCTTGTACATTAGAAATCAGGCTTTACTCTTCAAGTCAACAGAAATGGGTAAACCACGTATGAAGCTATAAGCACGGTAAGATTACTGTTAAGGACTATATCGAATAGAGGGGAATGAACAAGATGAGTATGCCGAATATTCCGGATATCAAGCCGGATATCATTCTGAAGAGACCGGAGGTTGTTAATCTTCTCCTCACGTCTATCGCTCTGGAGGAAATCAGTCTGTCGCACATTGTGAATGCGGAAGCAGAGAAGCTACAGAAGGTGATCCAAGAGCATTGCTTCAGTCTGGAAGATGCGCTTGCGATCAATGACAGCGCCGAGCGGACATTAAGGACGGTAATCAAGAATCAGATGCTGCTGCATTTTAAGCTGGAAGATGTAGTGAGGTTGGAGGAACGGCATGTGTTTCTAGAGGAATTCATTGAAGAATAAGGTGTGGGAGCTATTGACTCGACCGTTCCAGATCGGTTTATGTGTTGCTTAGTTTGAAAGTGAAATAATGTATTTCGAATTTCTGGTTCAGTTGATCAAGCCATACAGCATATAAAAGATAACAGAACGAAGAGGAAGAGTAATACTGAGCATCACAGTATTATCGCCCTGTCGTTAGTAATGAAGGTTCACCAAAAAAATGAATGAGGTGATTGGTTTGTCACAAGCGAACATCCCGAACATTACACCTACGATTAGTCTCACAATTGACCAGACGGTAGCCTTACTGTTAGGCTCCATAGCACTTGAAGAGCTGGCTCTAGCCCATATCATTAATGCTGAGGCAGAAAAAATCCAATACGTACTCGGAACATTGGGACCTGGACTTACCCCTCCAGCAACGCTATCTAATCTGCTGACCATTGATGCTAGTGTGCGCAAAACACTACAAGAAGTGGTCCGTAAGGAAGTTCTGCTGCAGCAGAAGCTGGAAGGCGTCTTGTCGCTTGTACCAACAACTACGCCGATACCTTAAAAGTCAAAAGGTGGATTGTAAGAGCGTGGCGGGAGCTGATGAGAATCAGACCCACCACGCTTTTTTTTATCATTTTTTTCGGAAAAGCTCATGGATGGAACGACTCGTACATAGATATGATTGTATAATACCCGCCCGGCTTAGTAACCATCATATGCATATGCAGCCGTTTCGTGCATGCGGCATCATGACGGGGGTGATAGCAGCAGAAAGGGATGAACAAGATGAGTATGCCGAATATTCCGGATATCAAGCCTGAGATTATTTTAAAGAGGCCTGAGGTGATCAATCTTCTCCTTACGTCCATTGCTCTGGAAGAGATCAGTCTATCACACATTGTCAATGCAGAAGCAGAGAAGCTGCAGAAGGTGATTCAAGAGCACTGTTTTAGCCTGCAAGATGCACTTCAGATTAATGACAGTGCCGAGCGGACATTAAGGACGGTGATCAAGAATCAGATGCTGCTGCATTTCAAGCTGGAAGATGTGGTGAGGCTGGAAAAACAGGATGTGTATGTGGAGGAGTGCATGGAAGAATAGGGTGAAGGAGGAGAAGGATGGAGATCAAAGGAATCACGTCAATCCGGTCTGTTCCTGCAATGGACGAAGCCGTATCTCATCTGATTGAATCCATTGCATCCGAAGAAAAAGCCCTCTCGAGACTGCTGGAGACGAAAGCAGAACATATCCGTGTCTTCTCCAAGCAAAATCAGGACCAGCGCAGTTCTGCAGCAGCAGATAACATGCGATTCAACCAATCGGTTACCCAGTTCATGGACTCTGTTGTGATGGCTGAATGGATGCTGCTCAAAAAGCTGGATACTGTGCTTCAACTGGATCAGGAAAAACGGAAAGATTATTCTCAGGAAAAAAGCCGTAAAGAACTGGAAAATTTAGAGGATATGCAAGATATATATTGGGAAGACGGGTGTATTTTCGATGAAGATTGGAAGTAGCATGCAAGGTGGAACAGAAGGACAACAAATCAGGTAAGAAAAGGGTGGTGACTGTGAAGAGTAAACCCGGGCTGAACAATCATAATTCTCGTAAGCAAATGACAGCCTCCGTCATTCACATTTGCACTGGAATCATAGATGGAACAAGAGCAGGCACAGATAAAGAAAATAGTCAGCTTGAATTTCAGATGATGAACATGTTTCAGACACTCGTTCAGTTTCATATTCAAGCGAAACGAAAGCAGATTGCCATGGATTATATGAATGCGGCCGCTGAATTGAGCGATTACAGGGATGATCAACTTAGCGGCTCAGCCCTTGATCATAGCTCCTTGCCTGAGCTTTACACCTTCATGGAAAAGCTGCAACAAAAGCCGTTTCAGAACTCGTATTGTATGGAGCGCGTGCTCGAGAACCTTGACTATTTGTCCACATGCTACACTCCTCAAGCAGACTTGCATGAACAGCCACAAGCGCAAGTAGAAGCTCTCATTGAAGAGCACACGGTAACTCAAGCAAAAGATCAAATAGAGCCTCTGACAGAAGCGCATATGGAAACACAGATCCGGTCCATTCATGAGGAGCCTGAGGATAATCAACAGACAGCGGACAAAGAATCTCCTGGCCCTCAAGCACCTCAAGTGAACCCGGTATGGGAGCCTTTAGAGTCTCAAGAAGAGGAGGTTCTGAAGAATACCCAAGCTAAAGTGTTCAATAATCTGCGCATTGGAGTGAAAGAGAAGAGCAGGAACACAGCTTCTCCCTCTAATCGTGGAAAGCATTCTCCAGCTATGCAGCCTCCGGAAATTTTTGGTGAAATCAGTATTAGCATCGGCCAGACTCGTTACGTTCGTTATCTGAAATCTTTCTAACGGAAGGGAATGAACATGAAGAGGATACCAATTATTCCGAATATCAAGACAGGAGACGCAGGGAGATTGGGCAAGCAATACGAGCTCATGGAGGATGGCATGGAAGAATAGGAGGTGGAGGAGGATCAAGATGGTGATCAAAGGAAACGCACCAGCCACGCCTGTTCCCCCAATGGACGAAGCCATATCTCATCTGATCGAATCCATTACATCTGAAGAGAATGCACTTACCAGTCTCTTGGAGACGGAAGCCGGACATATTCGCGCGTTCTGCGAAGAGAAACTCGGTGAGAGCGGATCAACGGCAGGTGAAATTATCCAGTTCAATCATTCAGTTATCCAGTTTATGGACTCCTTCATGATGGCCGAATGGATGCTGCTCAAAAAACTAGATACTGCTCTACAATTGGATCAGGGCGATAAGAATGTTGCTTCCGGACTTTACGAGGCACAGAACCGCACACGCGATAATGTTAATGAAAAACATAAAGGGTACTATGTGGAGTGGGATTGTTGGGACCTTAACGACGGTTGGTAGTCTTGAAAAGGGAATGGAAAATGTTCTGTATTTTATCATCCTGCCATAGAATCGCACTTATTAGCTGTATTCGGCAGAGTACCGGAACAGCTTTTTTAGCGAAGACTGAGCGTTATAAACGGATCAAGGGAGCTAGATGATTTTTATGAGTAGCAGCGAGCTTATCTACTTATTGGCTTTCGATACGGCTTCACAGGACTTTTTGCTATGGCTCGAACCAGGGGATAAGATCGTGGTGATCGAACGATGGAAGTTCGGTGGCCTTAAGCATTCTGTTGAGGAAAAAGATCAAAGAATAGCAGAAGGAATTACGATCAAGAGCCGGGCTGACACGCTACTACTCTATAATTGAGCTTCTCCTGTGGGGGAGCTTTTTGCTTTTTGTCGAACTTCTTGTCGCCAAAATTCTTGAACAGCATAGTATAACTGAGACGAATGAAGGCAATAAGGGAGGGTGTTATTGGTGTCACAAGCGAATATTCCGAATATTACGCCTAGTATTACCGTAACAAGACAAGATGCATTGAATTTGTTGTTGGCGTCAATTGCGATCGAAGAACTGGGTCTAGGTCACGTTATTAATGCCGAGGCTGAGAAAATCCAATATGCGGTAGGTACTTTGCCGGGGCTCAGCGTTCCGGCAACCATCGACGATTTGCTTGCGATTAATAGTAGCGTAAAAAGTACAATGACGGAGCTTATCAAGAAAGAGCTACTGCTGGCTACCAAATTGGATAGCGTTCTTGCAGCGCCATCGCTTCTCGGCCCGACAGGGGCAACAGGGCCAACAGGGCCAGCCGGCGGACCCGTGGGGCCTACAGGGCTGACGGGTGCTACAGGCACTACAGGAGCTACAGGGGCTACAGGAGTTACAGGGGCTACAGGCACTACAGGAGTTACAGGTCCTACAGGTCCTACAGGGCCTACAGGTCCAACAGGAGCTACAGGGCTGACGGGTGCTACAGGAGCTACAGGAGCTACAGGAGCTACAGGAGCTACAGGCACTACAGGAACTACAGGTCCTACAGGAGTTACAGGAGTTACAGGAGTTACAGGGGCTACAGGTCCTACAGGGCTAACAGGTGCTACAGGTCCAACAGGAACTTTATCTGGTGTCCACGGTTCATTTACAAATATCACTACCATCGGACCGTTTATCCCTTCCGGTGTCACGACTTCTGGAACTATTATTCCTGTGACTGGTGCAAGTGCAGCACCTATAAACACTCCTGGAGCATTTACATTAAATCTAGATGGTTCCGTTACCGTAAATGTAGCTGGTATTTATGAAGTATCAGCAATGGTCAATCTCGCTGCAGAAAATTCTGGAACTTTTGGAATACAGGTCAATGGGGGAGGGATAGCAGTACCGTTTTTAAATTCTTTTGGTAATACAGGAAACATAAACGGAACAACGCAACTTAATCTAACTAATATTCTTAGTCTAGCAGCAGGAGACCATGTTTCAATTGGTTTAATCTCTAGTAACTTACCGACAGTAACCCTTTCATTTGCACCAAATGGTATAAGTGGTTCTAATGCGTCTTCACTAACATTTGTACAAATAGGGTAATAATGCGTTAGTAATATAGTAGACCAGGTCTGTTGATTAACCACTAAATGGTAGGTAAAGAGCTGTTAACTCGTTAAAAATGAGGCGAAAAATAGACTTTTTAAAGAGCTGCTGTTCATTGACTCAACCAATATGACGATGGGGAAAACACGCTTGCCTTGGGCTCCCTATCATGGAGAGAGTACTGCGGTTAAGCCGCATGTAGCCTTGCAAATTGACCACTTGTATGTCTCTCTCCATAGAGATTCGCTGAGAGCCTTTGTGGTTGCTTATTCGAACCTGGCAACGAGTGTGGAAGAGGCCACGAAGCATTTCGTCGTGGGTGTAACCCTCATCCTCACTTGTTTTTTCTTTGTTTAATTCAAAAAGTGCAACAGCAAACAAACCATGACAAACATAACCGAACACGAGTGAGGGCTTGGAAGAAATTTTCTGTGTGTGACTGGATGGATACGTAATAGGTTTCGGTTCGGGAAATATTAAGAATGGTCGAAACGAAATCTATACGATGGTTAATGAACAGGATAAGGAAGCTATGTTGTTGTTAGAGTCAATGGGGTATACCTTTTCTATAAGAATGGAACTCAAGGCATTGGATGTTTAAAAAAGGACACAACGATTTCCATTGAGCGACCGATATTCCGTCAACGTAGAACGATAGCGCCACTCAGGCTACCGGTATAATCGGTGGCCTGTTGCTGGATCGTAAGCAGTAGCCGGCCACTTGACATGGCTGGTTTTTTAGTCTGATGACTTTGTGAATATAACGTATCTGAAAACTACGCAAAGATTATTTTTGAAGGAATGATTAAATTGAAGCGAGGGATATTAGTTTATCTAAATGGAACTGATGACGTATCTATTAGAGGGAGTGCGAACCGCAATGAAAGTAGTCTATATAATGTGGCAAATCATAATTGTTGGTGGGCAATAACTTGGTTTTATTGTCGATTTGATGAACATCTCTTATAGTATGCTGGTAATTCAGGTTGCGCATTGCTTTCCTAAACTGCTACAATGAAAACATGAGCAATCATTCATATATAATATTTAGGGGGAATATGTATGAAAACCCATTTTGAAAAGGGCTGGCGAATGCAAGAGCTGGAAGTTATTCACTGTATAAGTTGTAATACTTGTAAAATAAAAATTCATTCTGTAATAACATGAACAACCGCTGGAACAGAATTATCTATAAGCTTTGGGCTCCTGTGTATGATCGGGTTTTCAATTCAGGTGCTTTTGCCCAGGCGCGGGTAAAGGTATTATCAGGACTTGATTTAAGACCAGATCAGCGTGTATTGCTAGTTGGAGCCGGAACGGGGGCGGATTTGCCTCTAATCTCAGGGCGCAGCCTATCGATCACTGCCATCGACCTTTCTCCGGAAATGCTGGCTGAAGCCCGTTCCAAAGTCATGGAAGATGAGAGGATCACATTTTTAGAGATGGACGCGCAAAATCTTGATTTTGAGGACGAATCCTTCGATGTGGTAATTGCAAACCTAATCTTATCGGTAGTACCGGATTCGGGACTGTGCATGCAAGAAATCGTTCGCGTAACAGCAGGGGGCGGCAAAATTGTTATTTTTGATAAATTCGCAGCCAATGGCCGGTTATCTCCGATTATGAAAGCACTCCGTCCATTGACATCAGTTCTTGGAACTGATATTGGCCGGGATTTTAACCTCCTTTTTCTTCCACATCAGGAGCGCGTGCACATTACCGAGGATCGACCACTGCTGATGCACGGGATGTATCGTAAAATTGTACTCAGGAAAGCAAAAGGCGGTCTTACGCCTTGAATTGCAGAGTAAATGGGGGAATGCAATGTCACAGGACAAGAACTTGATCCCTTAGTCGATAATGGACAAGAACATGGTCTCATTGCCGATTAGATATTTATTAAATTATTTTTAGGTGGTAAAATCGTACATGTATTGTACTATAAGGAACAAAACTAAAGAGGTAAGTACTCATTAGGACTTGGTGAATACCATGTTATTTTCTGAGTTCTTTTAATCTTGTCCCCATTGGCTTAAAATAATTTGAAATCTCAGAAGCCAGTGTGGGCCAAGCGTGTACATCAATCGGGATTCCTCGTGTACCTACTATTACTGGAAAGCCACCCATAGGAGCAAATACAAGGAAGATTTTTGAACTCTACAGGCAGCTTGAGACAGTAGAAGGATAAAAACAAAGCGCGAACAACCGGAGTAAGGGTCGTTCGCGCTTTGTTTTATTTTCAGCTGCGCCGATGTGAAGATGACTAGCAGCAAGGGGCTAGCTATAAAATAAACTCCGTACCAACTGCTGATTGAACCGAATCGTAAACCTCCTTAACAATTTCAAGTCCCTTAACAAGCTCGCTTACACTTTCTGGAGAGCTAGTTGCAATTCTAACAGCTTGGATGCCGTAGTTATCTCCAGCAGAAAACCTTTCTGAACCGTATAAGTTCACTCCTTTTTCTTTGCAGATAAATTCAAATACTTTACCGGAACACCCTTCGGGGAGAGGGAGCCATTGAAAATGCGAAAAAATTTTGATGGGCGCGACAATATCACTAAAATAAACAGCAAAAAGCTTGTTTCTTTCCTTTGCTGCTTGTTTTTTCTGTAGAATTAACTCATTGCTAACATCAAGTCTAATGATTTCAGTGGCGATTTCCAAATTAAGTGCCGGCGTTTTCAGATTAATGTTATATATCGCATTTTCGATCACTTGCCTATATCTTTCTGGAAAGCGCATGTATGCAATTCGAAGTCCGGCACTTAATGCTTTAGCAATCCCATTTATATATATAGACTGTTCGGGAACTAGCATGGCCATCGGTTTAATCTTTTCTTCAGCAAGAAACGCATATGCATCGTCCTCAATCAAAATTAGCCCATACGTTGTTATAAGACTGCTTATATCGATTCTTCTCTTAAGATTCATTGAAATATTCGTGGAATTTGCTACAGATGGCATCAGATAGATTCCATTTATTTTATTGTTCCTGCATATGCTGTCTAGTTCTGAAGGAATCATGCCATGCTCGTCATTTCGAAGTGTGATTAGCTGAATATTGAGCATATTTGCAAGGCTTATAAAATTGGGATAGGTGAAGGTATCGGTCACAATTTTATCACCTGGCTTGAACAGCGCCATCAGTGTGATGACAAGCGCATTCTGGGAACCTGATGTAATTCCAATAGCCCCTTTTTCAGTATCTATTCCAAATTGCTCCATCCATGTTTGGGCGGCTTCTTGTTGTTTTAAGTTTCCAAAGGGATTGGCATATTCAAAAAGCTTACTGGCATACCGATCACGCAAAATCTTCTCAGTGACTTGAAGAATCTTGTCATTATGCTCATAAAACGGAAGGGCTTGTCCCATCTGAATGATGTTGGTGGAATTCTCAGGTTTGATGGTCTTACTACCAATACCACTTGCAACGAAGGTACCTTTGCCTACCTTGCCATAGACAAGTCCTTTAACTTCACAAAGTTTATAGGCTTTTGTTATGGTGCTGTGGCTAAGATCCAAAAAATCTGCTAATTCGCGCTGTGGAGGGAGCATCACATTTTCAACTAAACTTCCTTCTCGTATAGCCTTCTCCAGTTCTTCAGCTAATGAAATGTAGTATGGATATAGCAATTTTTCCCTATTTGGAATCCATGACATTGGATAATTATCAAATGAATTAATTGGCACAACCGGTCCTCCAATAACATTGTATGCACTACAATTCATCTATTGATGCACTACAATTAATGAATTTATAATAATCCCAAGATAAAGCGAATGCAAATTTCTTTGTTTTACAAAGTGTGATTCTAAACGTGAAATTTAGGGAGAGAATAGCGATGATTTACACCAGCGCATTAGAGATGATAGGAAAGACACCATTACTCAAGCTTAATAATATAATTTGTTCTGAAATGGCTGACGTTTATTTAAAGCTCGAAATTCAAAATCCAGCTGGAAGTATCAAAGACCGTGCAGCGCTTGGCATGATTGAAGCCGCTGAAGCAGAAGGGATACTAAAGCCTGGTGATACTATAGTTGAACCAACTACGGGGAATACAGGAATAGCGCTATCGATGATCGGAAGACTCAAGGGATATAAAGTCATTATCGTCATGCCAGAAACCATGAGTGTGGAAAGAAGAAATCTGATCAGGGCATATGGGGGAGCATTAATTCTTACAGATGGTGCCAAAGGCGTTAAGGGTAGTATAGATAAAGCGATGGAGATGAAGGCAAAGGAAGATCGGATCTTCATCCCCCAACAGTTTATTAATAAAGCCAACCCTGACAAACATTATTTTACTACAGCAGAAGAAATAGCAGCAGATGTCAAAGATATGGATCTATTCGTAGCTGGTGTTGGCACTGGCGGAACAATAAGCGGTATAGGCAAAAGATTAAAAGAATTAAACAGCAAAGTTAAAGTTGTAGCAGTAGAACCAGCAAAATCGCCTGTTTTATCAGGAGGACAGCCAGGATTGCATAATATTCAAGGAATAGGTATCGGTTTTGTTCCGGATAATTTTAATAGAGATGTCGTAGATGAAATTTTAACCGTCACAGAAGAAGAGGCATTTGAGGCAGCAAGACTTGTAGCAATCAAGGAAGGCATACTAATTGGTATTTCTGCAGGAGCAAATGTTGCAATTTCGCTTAAAATAGCCAAAAAGCTGGGTAAAGGCAAAAAGATAGTTACTGTTGCACCCGATAGTGGAGAGAAATATTTGTCTATGGGATTATACGATTTAGAGGAGGATAAAAATGATTAGGGAAAAGAAGTACGTAGATTCGTTTGTGAAGAAACATGACAGATAAATTATAAATTCAGAAGCATATTTTTAGTTAACGACTGATAAAACAACCGGGATTTCACCGGTTGTTTTTTTATTAGAATTTTTTCATTAGAAGGAGGACCATTCGGCAATGAGACCAAGTTCTTGTCCTACAAGGGTCTAAATTCTTGTTCACCGACATGCAACTGGATTTGCTTCAATGGGAGGACTAATTCTTACTCACATACATATGTACAAAATACGGGTTTTGTGAATATGTTGGAATAAAATTCTTATACCACAGGCTGTATCAATCAATTCATGCTATTTACTCTGTTTAACACATTACATGTTTCTATTTATATCTAATTCTACATTCTCGACATTATCGTTATTCTCAAAATGATATCTCGTTGCAAACGAATTCCTAAGTGAACGTTCATAATTCATAACAAAAAGCGGCCCTAAATGAGCCGCCTCAGATTAAGTCCAGTTGTTACATCAACACCTCAAACTCGCCAGCACTAAATCGTACTAATCTTGACTCTCCTGAAGCAAACATCAATGAAGGCAATGATCCAATATTATGAATGCTCCCCAGTGGTCTGCCCGATTCTTGTTTCGTTTCTGAAAGTACGGATATGGTTGCAGTAAAGTCCGTTTCGTTCCATAACCGTAGTGTCATTTCACCCCCGTGATCTTCACTGAACAGTTCTACTCTTATATGATCGAAAGCCATGTAAACACCCGTATCAGGCTGCACATAAAGACCTGGAATCTCAATGATTGTCAACATTAAAGCGGTTTCACTCCAGCATGATCCATTAAAGACACCACCTACCTTATCTCTGCCTTCCCATGCACTCAAATTCACTCTTTCATTCACAAAACCTGGAGGTAAAATACTTCCATCTTCATCCCAGCTCTCAATTGGCCGGTCTTGTCTAGATAAGTATTGCGGAATTGTACGCGCAATGTCACGCAGCAACTCTAAGAACAGAACATCTCCAGTTGCCCGGAATAGCTTCAACAACGAATCTCCGGATAGTGTGCAAATTCCAGGAGCGCTATGTTGATTCTGAGCATTAGCCAATACTGTGCCGGTTGTCTTCATGCCTAATCGACCAAATTCAGTGTAATCCGGCCATTGAAAATCATAGGAGACACACCAGGTCATGCACAAATACGCTGCTTGCCGAGCAGTCTCAAGCCACTCCTTCTCACCCGTAAATTCATATAGCACAACCAGTGATTCAAGCAACGCAAAAGCGGATTCACTGTCAGGACATTGTAGAATTTCACCGGGTCCTCCTGTAGTAACACCTGCCCACAGATCTCGCTCAACATAAAGCTGGGCAGCCTCACGAGCAATGTTTGCATACCAATCATCCTGCCAATATGATGCAGCCAGCATTAAACCTGCAGGGATTATGGCACCTGACGTCGAACCGCCAACAATAATCTCTCCAGTGTGAACATCTAGAAATTGGCCAAATTGCCGGTTATGATCCCAAATCTGAGCAAAAGCATCTGCAAGACGCCTTGTGCCTTCTTTCCAAGAAGTGGGTACCTCTTCCCCTTGTTGCTCTAAAAGCATAATTTGTTTCATAGTAAAATACAGCACATCCCCGCTCTTTCTGACTAGGTGCCATCGAGAAGCGTCCTCACGATCAAATCCGTCCCCAGGATAATTTCCTTGTGAATAAATCCCATGAAATAAACCAGATTCTGCTTGTGTTCGGAACATAAAATCGATCGTGTCTTTTGCCCTCTCTTTACTTGTCCCATTTCCGGACACGAGCAGTGGATACGTGGTGATTCCTCCTCCGACCCATCCGCACTGCCAATCTTGAAAATGGTTTTCCCGAAGGCCCACAGAATAATACTTTTCATGCTCCTCCCAATTCATTAGATTATATTTAGTTTCAAGGATTTCCCAAGCGGCAGAAAAGGGAATAAGTGAAGGCACATCTTGTTCCTTGGAAATAGATTTACGAATAGGTGCAAAGCGTGCAAGCCAATCCGTAACACTTTTACAATGAAACACGTGAGCTTGAAGTCGCATCTCTTGTGCATTGAAATCTGACAAAGCTTCCACGCTCTCCACATCTGTTGGTCGCTTCATTGGAATCTGCAAACTTAAAACAGCCTTGGAGCGATCCTCGTTCTCCGTCAGTACGATCCTGATGGCTCCTTCAGGGAAATTATGCTCTACAAGCAGCCAAATGCCTACATCTGCAGACGGGAAGTAGATTCCCACAGCCGGTGTTGCAAGATCATGGGTATCCCGATACAATCTTGACTCCCCCGGACCGATATTCAGACGGGCAATGTTTGTGACGGTAACAGGCAAGTCCTTGCGAAGATCATGTTGATCCTTGAATATCGGCGGATACGGAAGTTCTCTAGCCTGAAACCTGTTCCCGGCATATACGGATCCAGGCAAAAGAACTTGATTTCCCTGCGACCAATTTTCAAAAGTAAAATCCACTTGCGTAAAATTCAAAGTCAAAGTACTGTCTATTTTATCAGGATGTACTTCAACACCGATATTGCATTCAAACACTCCTGGCTCTATCTCTTCTTGTAACCATGAAAGCTGTGCTTCAGTATTATATAATTGTGGTTCCCGAAGCCCTGGTACTCCCCACATGTCCTTGAGCTGATTATTATCCATTTGTCTCCTCCTACAAAAGAACGACCGCAGCCTGGGCACACGATCGTTCTGATTTCTATTCAATCGCCTTACCTATCTAGCTCCCTGATACTGTCTCTTTATTTTTCCGATAAGCTTCTTTCCAATAGCCCACGGATTTAAGCAGATCCATATCCTTCATTTCCTTTACCATTGCCTCCTGAAGCTGCTTAAATTCTGCTTCATCTTTAGCTAAAATAAGTTTCGGTACCATTCGCTTGATATACTCATCAACTTTGCCATCGATACGCTTGATGTCATCTGGTGTAATGATAGGCAAAGCCGCGAATTTGGTATAGTCGGTTCCGTTTTTCTTAATTTCTCCCCGCTCTACCATCTTTTCAATGACTTTTCCGGGATAGCTGACCTTATAATGCGCACTATACTCTTTGTCTATGGCACTCATATTGTTGAGACGATCTTCACTGAAGACGTTGCCAAAGCCTACCGGCACGTTATATTTAGGATCGGTTGCACCGGAAGAAAATCCACTCCAATTGTAATACTTCGCTATGCCGCTCTTGGCTCCGAAATCCGGATCAGACTTCGATTGTTCGATTTTCTCAGCTGTATCCACAGGCAATCCATCTTTAATCACCCAGTCGACGCCTTCTACCCCATTCAGCAATAGCCTTGCACCTTCGTGTGAAACAAGATAGTTTATCAATTTCATGGCTCGTACGGGATCTTTACTATTTTTAGGGATTGCAAATGTAGAATCCAGTCGTCCAATGGAACCATATTCCGTTACATATTGAGTTTCACCTTTGGCCGGAGGAAGCGGAGCCCAGCCTTTCGACTCTCCTGCCTTTTCGAATGCATCACTTGCATCACTCACGCCGGCCCAATTCCACCAGTTAAACAGCAACCGGTTACTCTTCACTTTTTCCAGCAAATTATCATACTTCATCGTAAAGCTGTCAGGGTCCAATAACCCAAGCGCATTGGCTTTCTGATACATCCGCGCTGTCTCCCATACACTTCCGTTTGGTTCCAGAATTGCACTCTTCGCTTCCAAGGTTTCAGGATCCACATCCATGTATTTATCAAGGAACAACTTCCCGTGATAGCGGTCATAGAACTCTGCTTGAACACTATAACCCCATTCAAACAGCGGAGCCATAGCATATACTTTTTCACCTTTTTCATTCGTTGGATGCTTATCCTGCATTTGTTTTAAGATTTGAAGCAAATCATCCCAATTATTGTACGAAGGATAGCCTAACTCTTTATAATAATCCCAGCGCACCATATATCCAGGAGAACCATAAATGAATTCCTTAGGAAGATCGCCAGCGAGCAATGGGATAAAATAAAGCTGATGAGAATCATCACTCAAATACTTTTTGCTGAACTCGATCCGCTGAGAGGATTCCTTCACAATATCCTGACCATGCTCTGCAATCAAATCATCTAGCGGAATTACCAGATTCCCGTCAATCAACTGTTTCATTTGCTTACGCTCGGCATAGATGATATCAGGCAAATCCCCACTTGCCATCATGGTATTCAGCTTGTCATCATTCACTTTTGCTTCCGTGCTAATATTGATATTTAGCTTCTTTTTAATTTCCAGCGCTACACGGTCTGTCTGAACGCCTGGCGTGACCGATCCTCCGAAGCCATTGCCATAAATGCTTAACGTTATTTCTTTATTTTCATCTGTACCCGCGTTCTTTCCCTCGGACCCCTTTGGATTGTTGTCACTACAGCCTGCAGAAGTAGTTGCTACTACAGTGATCAGACCGATAGCAGCTATTCGTTTATACCAACTGTTACGCATAAAAAGCCTCCCTTTTCAAAATATTTCTCTATACAAAACCCAATATAACGTCAGGTTCAGTACGTTTAATAATGTCTTTAACCTTTTACAGCCCCCATCATAATGCCTTTAACAAAGTAGCGTTGCATAAAAGGGTACACCAGCATAATTGGCAGCGTAACAATCATTGTAATTGCTAATCTGACCGATGCAGACGAAACCTTGAAGCCCGTGATTCCTGCAGAAGAAGTGATCAATTGTCTATTCGCATCGGACGCCATGGATTCTGCCTGTCTCAAATAATTGAGAAGTATCAGTTGAAGCGTTTGCAATTTGGGATTGCTGACCAGAAAATAATTATCTGTCCATGAATTCCACTGATTCACGGCATTGAATACAGCAACCGTGGCCAGAATGGGCATACATACCGGAAGAATGATACTTGAGAATATCCGCAGGTAACCTGCCCCATCGATCATCGCCGACTCTTCAAGCACTGGAGGCAGAGATTCCATATAGGTCTTAATCAGAATGACAAAGTAAGCCGAGATAATACCAGGAAGGATGTAGAGCAGATAGTTATCTTTCAGCCCCAATCCGCGCATCGTAATATACCAGGGAATCAGTCCGGCATTTAAATACATGGTAATAATCACGAAACGGTAGACAAACTTCCGGGCAAACATTTCCCGTTTTGTAATCAGAAATGAGAAGAACGAACAGGCTAGAACAGTAATAAATGTCCCAATAACAGCACGGGAAGCGGATACAAAAAAGGCGTTTAATATATTGTCTGATTGAAACAATTGCCTGTACGTATCAAATGTAAGCTCTTTCGGCCAAAAATAAACACCGCTAATAATCGCATCCGGACTGCTGATAGAATTAATAAAGATATAATAAAAAGGATAGATACAGAACAGCATGAACACGGTATATACCATGTAATTAGCACTATGGAAGAAGAACTCCCTTGTATTGAACGTTTTCATCCGATTGACCTCCTCATATGATGGATTCCCCGCGTATTCTTTTAGCCAGGTGGTTGACCGTAAATAATAGCGTGATGCTGATGACGGTCTTACTGATGCCCAGAGCTGTAGAATAAGAGAAATCGTTGTTGAGCATTCCCACGCGATATGTGTAGTAATCCAACACTTCAATATGAGTAGCAACAAGCGGATTATAGAAAACAAAATATTGATCGAATCCGTTGGATAACATATTGCTTATCTGAAGCAGGAGAAGTACGAAGAAGGTGGGAAGGATTCCAGGAATCGTAATATTCCATATCGTACGGAACCGCCCCGCCCCATCAACCTTGGCGGCATCGTATAATTCCTGGTCAATGCCTGCAATGGTGGCTAAATAAATAATAGCTCCCCACCCGAGACCCTTCCACATGAGAATACCTGTCTGTACGTACCAGACGATGTCATTATTCCCAAGGACATTGGTAGGCCCATCAATCCAACCGAAGCTCAGCAGTACCCGATTTATGAATCCATCACTAGAGAAAAACATAAAAAATACAGCATATACGAGCACCCAACTAATGAAATTGGGAAGCGTCGTCGTAATTTGCACTAGCTTCTTAAAGAATTTGGACCGCATCTCATTCAGAAAAATGGCAAAGACCGCGTAAAGCGGAGCACACAGCAAACCCAAGATACTCATAATCATCGTATTTCGCAGAACATTGAACAGCTCTTTACGCTCATGGAACATTAACTTAAAATAATCCAATCCTGCAAAAGGCGTCTTCCATAATGGTATCCCTGGTTTGTAATCAAAGAAAGCATAAATCCATCCGAATAGTGGGACATAGTTGAATATAAATACGATAATCAAAAATGGGACAGCCATCCAAAACAATTTCATACGATTAGACATTCGAATACGTATTTTTGGTGTATTCATTTGAATCATAGATATCCTTTCCACCTTCCGTCTTTAAGTTCGCTGCAAGTTGTATATTTATGTTATCCAATCGGGAGAGCGAAATAAATTCACAGAACGATAAAAAGGTGATCTATTTTTACGTGTAGCAATCTTTTTTATTTTCTGGACCAGATAAAGATGACGAATAATCAGAAAAGATGATAAATTCTACATCGGTAGTTCTAAGGGAAGACGAATTTGAACAGTCAAACCCTCTCCTTCCACACTGTCCACGGTCAACCCAAAAGCTTCTCCTGCGTGTAATTGAATACGTTGATTCACATAAAGCAAGCCCATTCCATGCGTCCTCATAGTCCCTGATGCTTCAATTATTCTCCTCTCTCTTAACCGGTCTCTTAGCTCATTCAGCTTATCCCATGACATGCCTTTCCCTTCGTCTTTCACTTCTAGTATCAATAAATCTCCCTGTGCGAAGCCCGATAACCAGATTGTCCCAGCGTATTTCTGTGTCATGCCGTGAATGAAGCAATTCTCAAGCAAGGGCTGTAAAATAAACCGCGGAACCTTGGCTTCCATTAAAGATTCTTCGAGATCCAAATGTATAATCGTTCCTTCTCCATATCGATGATTCATAATGGTCATATAGTTGGTTATATATCCCAGTTCATCACGTAGTGTCGTAAATACAGAGGTTTCACGGTAAATGGGACGTAACATATTCCCAAGGGCAGTAACAGTCTCTTCTATATTAGGTGCATGATTCACCGCTGCCATCCACTTCACCATATTTAAGGTGTTATAAAGAAAATGAGGATTGATCTGGGAGGCTAGTGCTAACACCTCGGCTTCACGTTTTCGTTCCTCCGTCTGCTTATTAGTTAAGATTAAGTCTTGAATACTACGAGACATCTTGTTAAACTGCCTGCTCAAGTGACCAATCTCATTATGTTCGATTTGCTCTACCTCGAATCCCACATTGCCCACTTCCATTTGTTGCATAGCTGTAGATAGCCTTGAGAGAGGCACAGTGAATCTTCTGATCCAATAATAAGCAAGTGCCCAGGCAACGAGTAAGCTAGCAAGCAGCATGATAAAGACGATTTCCTTCAATGCTTCATTATCCTTAGAGAACTCCTTGAAGGGAATTTCCTTGACTAGTGTCCAGTCTGTAGAGCCTACACGGTAGTATACGACTTGCCATTTCCCTTCCTCATTCTGAGTTGTGTAACTTCCATATTTACTACCTACAACCTGTCTTTGGTCGAAAACAGGCCTTTCCCGCATACTGCTTTTTTCGTCACGGATTATCTTTCCGTCTCCGTCTAATAGATAAATCCATCCCTGTGTCACACCCGCCAATTCAGCAAAGAAAGGAGAAAGTGTACTTTCCTTTATACCGAGTGTAAGAATCGATAAAGGGCGTTCTTGGTATGAGCTTACAATCGCTCGTGAGGCCAGGATTAGAGCTTCTCCCCATTCTTCAGTCTCTGGATAATTGAAGACCTCTTCTTGATTCTTGATCTTGGCGCCGCTCATCCAATTCATCTTAGGAAAGTTCTGAAGAACGCGGCTGTATAATCCTGAGGCATAAGCCCAACTAGTTAAATTTGAATCAGAAGATGTATACAGCTTCTTCCGTGTTACCCCTAATATTCGTCCAGACTCCGTATATAAATAGATGGAGTGAATCTGATCGTATCGAAAAAGGATACCGTTAAATAACTGAGTAAGATCTGCTGTAGCCTCAATCTCCTCTGCTTGTGATAATGGATTATTCATATAGGAGCGGACAGAATCATTTGCTAGCAAAGCTTTACTTGTTTTATCCATCTCGCTGCGAATCGTAAGTAAACTGCTCTCAGCCTGCTTAAAGTTCTGTAGTGTTAACTGCTCGGCACGCTCCTTAACAATTTTGGTTGTGCTTGTATAGAAAAAAAATGTCCCCAGTGTCAGGACAAGTAGGGTAACGCCAGCAAAAGTAACAAACAGTTGAGTTCTTAACGTACCAAAGTGTGATGCAATAAACCGCCTAATGTAGATTCTCCTCATAACTATTCACCTTTCCCCCACCGCTTCCGGTACTCCCGCGGCCCCATACCAGTCGATTTTTTAAATGTACGGCTGAAGTGGCTATGATCCATGAATCCGACACGTTCTGCGACTTCATAAGAGAGCAAGTCACTCTCCAGCAACAGCTGCTTTGCCTTTTCAATTCGCATGTGGATTAAATACTCACTGAAATTTACATTCAGCTCTTTTTTAAATAAGGCGGATAAATAATTTGGGCTTGTGCCTACGATTTCCGCAACATCCTGTAAAGTTAGTTCCCCCTTAAAATACTTGTTCATATAAGCTACTGCTTCCGATACTTTACGGCTCATAGGAATTTGTTTTGCTTGCATTAATCCCTGTATAAACTCCTTAGCGATTTGAATCATTTCATCCCAGGTCTCGCAAAACTCTAGTCGCAGTGTATATTGAGTAATCCATTCAACGTTGTGTTGGGATTGAAGAGGCACAAGCGTCGACAAGCGATGGAGTAAAAAGTTAAATTCGCGTACAATGTTTTCTCTAGACTGGGGAAGACTGCGCTCTTGGATTCGTTCTGACCACCTTGAAAATTCCTCACTAAAGTGATCACCATACCCTCTCAGGACATCAGCGAGCACTGCCAATGATACTTGAATCTTCTCTATTGCCTGCTCATTTAGATTGGCATCTCCACTAATTAATTCATCTGCATTAACATATAGCTTATAGCTCATGGCCAGAAGACAATCTCGATACATTACCCGTAATTGGCTCATATCACTTGCAATACCGCTAACAGCAAACGTTACATTAATATTGAAGTAAGAGCGCATAACTCTTCGGATATGACCTAGTAATTGATGTTTCTTCTCGAATTGATCCTTTATGCTTACAGAGCTGGAGTTGAGCAAGAATAAGTAGCGGTTATCGTTATCATGAAAGACTTCCCCGCCACCATAGTCTTGTAAAATTTCCTTAAGCACATTTAGCATGGACATCCGGATCAACTGCCCGCGCTCATCCCCAAAGCGTTGTTTCAAACGATGATAATGCTGGATATCCATCAATCCGATTTGAACTTTATGTAAGTCGAGCATCAACTTATAGTCTTGGATATAGCTTTGAAACTCTTCATAGGAATAACGGGTTTGGAAGAGGTAATCCTTAAGCAAGTTTTCTTTTAAAACATCCATGTTCTGTAACATATGCTTGGAAGCATCGACCATCTGCTCCTCTAGCTCATGTTTCACTTTCTTCAAAACAGTAACCATTTCATTAGAATTCATGGTCAGCTTTAAAATGAAATCGCTTACTCCAAGTCGCATAGCTTTCTGTAAAAGTTCGAATTCTTCGAGACAGGTCAATATAATGATTTTTGTTGAGTTATCGTTTTCCCGAATGCGCTGGATTAATTCCATGCCATCCATTTCTGGCATCCGAATATCTGTGATTAAAATATCAGGTTTATCCTCTAGGTAATATTCCCAGGCCTCCTGTCCATTTGCCAAATCTGCGCTGACAGACATCCCAAGCTCTTCCCATGGAATAGAATTTTTCAAACCAAGGCGAACCCACATCTCATCCTCTACAAGTAACACTTTATGCACGTCAATCACCCCATAAGTTCCATGTTCTCATACCAGTTATAGTGTACGTAATGAATTTAGCGTTCGCAATATCTTTGAATTATCAAACGAAGTGTAGTAAGAAAAGAATAAAATGTAAAATAGCTGCCGAAACGTGCTCGACAGCTTAAAGCGGCTACATCTCAGCCGACCTTAGTAGAACTCACTAATTTGGTTTGACTAAGTACTCACACCCTTATTTTGAAAGCGTATTCAAGTTATTGATTGCTGAATGACGCACAATGCTTAAAAAGATAAGTCATTTGCCCTCTCGCTGTACCTTCATATTAACTGGTTCGCGAAGCCAGCTAAATGACTCTATTTAAGAAAAGATGAACTATGTTCCGAAATGATGAACAATTTTACACTCAGTGTCCAGCAATCCATCTTTAAAATATTTACTTATTGCACACCAGAGAACTTACGAGAAGCCGTCCGATACGTCGTCGGTGACATCCCTCTTCTAGCTGTAAACTGTTTGATGAAATAAGTATCATACTCAAATCCAGTAGCCCGCGCAATTTCATTAAGGCTCATATCTGTATGTGTCAAAAGATCACTCGCGACCTTTAGGCGATGAGCAAGCAAGTAACCTATCGCTGTATGCCCGCATCTCTCCTGAAACATCTTATTCAGCGTCACACGGTTCAAATGAACACACTTCGTTAACTCTTCCAATGTAATCTTTTGCGGATAATGGGTGTGAATATAGTCTAGCACTACATCGACTGGCGAGTATTCGCTATTTCGATTCAATTCCTCAAGCAGCCCCAAAATTTGAATGAGATACTTCTTTATTCTGCACACCCAGAGGTCATCACTTTGCGCCTGCACTTCCATACCAAGCACGAAGAACCATTCAAACAGTAGCGGGTACGCTTTTTCCGTTACACGAGGCACTCCATGATACAGATGATTACTTTGAAACAGGGAAAGTCCTGTTTGTATGCTCGGTCCTGAAGGAAAGTGATCCTTCGTTTCGGAAAGCGTACGGGTGCTAAGAAATTCGGGATGAAAGCTGAAGGATTGTGCGGATACGTTATTCTTCTCAAGCATATGCACATGATCGTCTTCAGCCAAGCAAAGGATACCGGGCGCACTAATAGAAATAGGACGCTCGTTTAGTATCCCCTTTAACCTCCCAGACGTAATAAAAATCATCGTAAACCGTTCTGGGTATGGAAGAATGCTAAACTCCTCCACGGCTACAAATTCTATATTCACGGTACGTTCTTTGTATCGGTCTACCTGCGGCATGATGATCACCTATCAAATAGTATAGTTAGTTGCTTCACTTATGCCAGTGTAACATACAAATTCAATGGATATAATAACGCTATAAATCAGCACAGGGAGGAAATCATTATGGCTATTAAACCTTTTAATATTCATGTCTCCGATGACATTCTTAACGATCTACAATATAGGCTGCAGCACGTCCGCCTGCCAGATCAGTTAGAAGATTCCGGCTGGGAGAGAGGAACTGATTTGAATTTTTTAAAATCACTACTTTCCTATTGGCGGGATCATTACGATTGGCGCGCACAAGAATCGAAGTTGAACCGCTTTTCCCAGTTTCACTGCGATATCGATGAAATCAATGTCCACTTCGTGCACGAGCGTGGTAAAGGCCCTAACCCTATGCCGATTATTCTTACCCATGGATGGCCCGACAGTTACCTTCGTTATGAAAAGATTATTCCGCTCCTTACAGATCCGGCTAGCCATGGAGGTAATCCAGAGGACTCTTTCGATGTTATTGTCCCTTCCTTGCCTGGGTTCGGATTCTCAAGTCGCCCTATTCGGCCTGGCTTCAACAATTATAGTGTCTCCCAGATGTGGGCTAAGCTAATGACTCAAGAATTAGGCTACACAAAATTCGCAGCTGCCGGTGGAGATATTGGCTCTGGTGTGACAAGGTATTTGGCAGCGAATGATCCTGAACTTTTATATGGCATCCATCTAACGGATGTTGGCATTATAAGAAGCCTTATGACTTTACAGGATGCGGAACTCTCTGAAGAAGAGAAGCAATATAAGAAAAATGCTTCTTCATGGTTAGCGAATGAGGGCGGTTATATATCCATGCAGTCCACCAAGCCACAGACTCTTGCTTATGGACTATCCGATTCGCCGGTAGGTGTAGCTGCTTGGATTATCGAGAAACTTCGGGCATGGAGCGATTGTAAGGGTGACCTGAGCCAGAGATACAGCCAGGATGAGTTGTTGACTCATATTATGATCTATTGGGTGACTAACACCATAGGATCATCTACACAAATGTATTATGAAAATTCTCACTCCTTACCGCCACTCGGTCACATAGAAGTTCCGACAGGCATGGCCATATTTCCCGCAGATATCGTGCTGCCTCCTAAATCCTGGGCTGAGCGCAATCTGAATATTACTCGTTGGACCACCATGCCTGCCGGCGGGCATTTTACTGCTATGGAAGAGCCTGAGGCGCTGGCGAACGACATTCGTGCATTCTACAGACCTATGAGAAAGTAGAATTGTTGCTACACAAATGCTGTGGCATAAAGAGAAGTGGCTGTCGCCCACTATTGAAGCTTTTTGAACACCGCCAGAGCTAACTTATCAACGGAAACAAGGTAGTAGTAGCTACAGCATTCAAGATGTAGTCCTAGACTTTTGCTTAACATTCATCTAATGAAAAAGCAGCTGATCAAAATGATCAGCTGCTTTTTCTAACGTTCCCCTTACTTACTCCTCGTAGGGTGGTTACTGTCCTTTTTCCATTACCGCAAAATAATTCTGTTCATTATCTGCGAAGTTGAACACTCTGCCATTTGGAAGCTCTACAATTTCGCCAACGGTGACATTCTTGTTCTTCAAATCACTATATAATTGATCGAGATTGTCCGTGAAGTACATTAGCGAAGGTGTTCCCAGGTTCATTCCGGGATTCATTTTAGCAACGAATTCCTTGTTATGAAGAACAATGCTAGTTGCTGCATCTTTTGGAGCAAGCTCAATAAATCTCACTGGACCACTCGTTTCATCTGCAACTACCTCAAACCCTAGCTTTTCAGTCCAGAAAGCTCTGGATTCATCTTGGTTATTTACATACAACATCACTTGGCCAATCTTGTTAATCATATTTGTACACTCCTTAGGTGAAATAATTTATCTCCAACCTTCGCATTCTAACATACAGGTGATGTCGACTTATGAGATTGTTACTTAAACGACTCCAATCGCTCTTCCAGGCGATTCCAAGTTTCAGTGATTCCTTGCAGCATGCCCATATCCATAACAGTTTTAAGAGCCTCTGCCGATGTATATTCAGCACGATTTATTAGCTTAGTCTTGCCGCCCAGATCTATAAATTCCAACGTGATAAAGGTCGATGGCAGGGACTCATTTATATTACCCTCGGCATCACAGAAGTAATCGTTGTAGATGATCTTCTCCGGCTCGACGATTTCCTTATAAACAGCTTTCGCCCACGATTCCATTCCGTAAAATGTACCTTGATTCTGATCAACGCACTTCATACAGTAATGCCATACACCGCCTGGACGGAAATCGATGGTGCATACCGGGATCTCCCAGCCTCTCGGTCCCCACCAATGCTTGATATGCTCAGCTTCCTTAAACATCTGGAATACAAGCTCACGCGGGGCATCGAATACGCGTTCCAGTACCAGGAACCGATCGTTCTCTACTCTTGACAGCATATTGTTTGACATTTTTACTTTCCCTCCCAATCTAATATGATTACGGCTTATCCTTATTCTGCAGTTCACGTAAGTAATTATCCAAGTTATCGAACCGTTCTTCCATAAGATGACGGAAGGACTGTACCCAAGTATCCATCGCTTGGAAGGGCTCAGGCCGGAGTGTATATATCCGACGGTTCGCATCTATTCTCACTTCTACAATCCCGCTATCGCTAAGCACTTTCAAATGTTTCGACGCTTGTGGTTGACGTAGTTCTAATCGGTCAGCGATTTCGCCCACGGCCAGAGGACCGCTGCGCAACAATTGAACAATATTCATGCGATTCGGTTCAGCTAAAGCACTCAACGTCGTTATATCCATTCCCGGACTTGTGCCGGACATGTTGCTCACCTCTGTATTTAATGGTTGTTATCTAACCATCTCCTTGATTTAGAGTGACTTTCAACCTGCTGATCACAATATACCTCATTCTGAATATTCCCGTCAAGGAATATTCAGAATGAACCCCATAGGAATTTGATACCAGATTTTTAGATACTAGACATCAAAGCATGAAACCCTTCTCTACCCATCTCCAAATCTCATCAAAGGAAAAAAAGAGCCCTCCTCCGCTACGTCTGAAGACGCATAGGAAGAGAGCTCTCTTGATCATAGAAATACAAAAGTCCGTGTATAATAAGGAATTCCACATAAGCAATCCAAACATAAAAGGAACGAAGGCAGTCAGCTTAAAACTCAGCTATACACGGACCTTAGCATAACGATTGGCAGGACGCTTAAGTCCCAGATGATCACGCAACGTGCGTCCGGTATATTCTGTACGGAACACTCCTCTGCGCTGCAACTCGGGAACAACCAGATTCACGAAGTCATCCAGGCCGCCCGGCAGATGGGAGAACGAGACGTTAAAACCATCCGCTGCCCCCTTTAGGAACCACTCCTCCATGATATCGGCGATCTGCTCCGGTGTTCCGGCAAGAGAGCGTTTGTTAGTCACTCGCTCATACAGCTGGCGAAGTGTCAGCCCTTTGTCCATCAGATCGAGGATGCCCTTGAGAACGGTCTTGCTCTGATTATACTGATCGATATCCGGACGGAACGGAAGCGGCTCATCAAGCGGGTAGGATGACACATCCTGGCCAAGATGATGGGAAAGAATATCGAGACCTAGCTGCGGCGGTGTCAAGCTCTCCGTGAGCGCGAGTCGCTCCCTCGCCTCTTCCTCTGTCCGGCCGATAATCGGCATAATGCCAGGCAATATTTTCAGATCATCACGACTTCTACCGAACTTAGCCATTCTACCTTTAAGATCCTCATAGAACTGCTGACTTGCCAGCAGTCCCTCGGCTGAATAAGAGCTGACAAGGGCGAAGACAACCTCCGCTCTAGCTGCCGCCATCTCCTTGCCGGCCTCCGAAGCTCCGGCTTGAACCAACACGGGGTAGCCTTGTGGAGGTCTAGCCACATTGAGCGGACCATGCACCTGGAAGTGGTTGCCCTTGTGCTGAATCGTGTGCAGTTTATCCTTATCTGCGAAGTACCCGCTCTCTTTATCAAGGAGCAGAGCATCATCTTCCCAACTGTCCCATAGCCCTTGCGTTACATCCACGAACTCCTCGGCCCGCTCATATCGATGGGTATGCTCCAGATGTTTATCACGGCCAAAATTACGCGCCTCCTCATCCGTTTGCGAGGTAACGACATTCCAGGCCGCCCGCCCATTGCTGAGGTAATCCAGTGTCGCCAGCTTCCGGGCGATATGGTACGGCTCATTATAGGTGGTGGATATTGTCGCTGCCAATCCGATATGCTCTGTGGCAACGGCCAACGCCGAAAGCAAGGTGAAGGGCTCAGGGCGAACACTGATGGCATGGCTAATGCCGGATTCGAAGCGATCCCACACATACAGCTCATCTGCATAGAAGAACATATCGAATTTGCCGCGTTCTGCAGTCTGAACAATGTTCTTATAATAGTTAAAATCAAGCAGTCCTTGGGGATTCGCGTCAGGATGCCTCCAGCTGGAAATTTGTCCTCCCGCCGGGAAAAACATCATCGCCCCAAGCGCCATTTGCCGCTCTGGTTTGCTCACTTTGTTAACCTCCCTGTCATATGTTCTTAACGTGAATAACGGTTTACTGGCCGTGTCAGGCCCAGCGTATCCCGCAGCGTGCCACCAGGATATTCCGTACGAAATAGTCCCCTGCGCCGGAGTTCTGGCAACACTAGCTCTATAAAATTGTCGAGGCCTCCTGGGAGATGGGCGAATGGCATAATGAATCCATCGGCCGCCTCTTCTTTAAAATAAGTTTCCATCACATCCGCAACTTGCTCTGGTGTGCCAGCAAAGCTGTTATTATAGATTTTTTTGAACAACTGACGCGGCGTTAGGCGCTCTTTTTCCAAAAGCTGGATAACACGATCAATTCTGCTCTTGCTCTGATTGTTATTTTCCTGGCTAGGAATAAAAGGAAGAGGCTCGTCCAGCGACAAATGAGAGATGTCCTGCCCTAAATAATGCGACAGCAGATCCCGGCATAATGCATCAGGGATCAGGTCTCCCACAATCTCAAGCTGCTCCTTGGCCTCGGCTTCTGTCCTTCCGACAATTGGTATAAATGACGGCATGATTTTCACTTCATGCGGCTCTCGGCCATATTTGGACAAGCGTCCCTTCACATCCCGGTAGAACGCCTTTGCATCTTCCAATGGAACGAATGGAGAAAATATAACCTCGGCTGTTCTCGCTGCGAGTTCCTTTCCGGATTCAGAAGCACCTGCTTGAACCAGGACAGGATGACCCTGCGGCGGACGGGATACATTAAGCGGCCCGCGAACCTTGAAAAACTCACCGGAATGATTCAGGTAGTGTACCTTCTGAGGATCAGCGAATTCTCCGGACTCCTTATTCATTACAATGCTGTTCTCTTCCCAACTGTCAAACAGGCCCAGCGTGACATCAACGAACTCGGCTGCCCGTCTATACCGCGTGCTATGCTCCAGATGCGTTTCCTTATTGAAATTTTGTGCCTCTTCATCAGCTGAAGAGGTGATTACGTTCCATGCGGTTCGGCCCTTGCTAAAATGGTCCAGCGTTGCCATCTTCCGAGCGATATGATAAGGCTCGTTGTACGACGTAGAAATCGTAGGCGCCAGCCCGATATGCTTCGTAACAGATGCCAAAGCAGCCATTAACGTAATCGGCTCCGGACGGATGCTGTTTGCCCCGCGGATGCTGGAATCATAGCGATCCCAGACGTACAGATTGTCCGCATAGAAGAACAAATCGAATTTGGCGCGCTCCGCTGCCTGAACGATATTTTTATAGTAATCGAAATCCAGCATTTGCGAGGCGTCCACCTCCGGGTGCCGCCAGCTGGCAATATTCTCGCCGGAGGGATAAAACATCATCGCTCCAAGTGACATTTGACGGTTATTATTTCCCATATAAGAGCTCCTCCTAAAATACGATTTTTAACTAGCGATTATTTCAGAAAACCTTCCTGCTTCAACCATGCTTTAGCCACATCTACCGGCTCTTTCTGCTCCGCGTCGACCTGTCTGTTCATCTCGCGAATGGCTTGAAGGGATACTTTGTTGCTCAGCTTATTAAGCACTTCTTTAAGTTCAGGATGTGCCTCCAGTGTCTCATTGCGTACGAGCGGTGCAGCGTAGTAAGGAATAAAGATATGTTTATCGTCCGCCAGCGGAACGAGATTGTTCACCTCAAAAATACCTTTCGTAGCCAGGGTTATCATTACATCTGCTTCTTTGCTTTTCAGAGCTTCCAGCTGTAGCGGTGGACTGGAGATCCCAAGAAGCTGCTTAAACTTAAAGCCGTATGCTTCCTTAACGAGTCTATATCCGTCTGGACGGTTGGATTTCTCAATCATCGGATCTGCTGCAAATATTAATTCGTTAGAATGCTCCGCCAATTGAGTGAGGTTAGTAATTCCGTATTTATCTGCAACTTCCTTCCGTATAGCAAACGCGTACGTACTGTCAAACCCGAGCGGGTCCAGCATTGTCAGATTTTCCTGCTCGTTAAGCATGGTCTTAACCTTGGTATAGACCTTCTCAGGATCACGCTCTGGTGCCTGCTTTAAAATATTCATTAGAGCTGTACCCGTATACTCCACATAGGCATCGACGTCGCCCTTCTTCATCGCTTCCCAAAGAATATTATTATCGAGCTTCACTGTTTCTACATCAATCGAGGTATTTTCCGTCACAATCAGTTTAAGCAACTGTTGCATAACATTGGACTCGGTATTCCCTTTAGTCGCGATAACGATTTTAGAGGGCTTAGCATTACTGCAACCGGCAATAACAAGTACGATGATAGCTAATAATAGAATGCTTACCTGCTTAAACGTGCGCTTTTTCAATTTCTGAACGAATGATCTCTGAGGTGTTTGCATGACTTTCTCTCCATTTCATATTTGTTTAGTTGGATTTATTCTTACGAAGCCCTTTGGGCGTTAAGAATCGATTGAGTTGCAGTAAGACGATATTAATCAGAATAACCAGCAAAGATACAGGGATCGCACCTTCCAGAATTCGTGCAGTGTTCATATCATTAATCCCTGTCGTAATAATATCTCCAAGCCCGCCAGCAGCAATGAAGGTCCCAATTGTAGCCATACTAATCATCTGAATGGCCATTAATCTTACACCTGCCAAAATATAGCTGCGTGCAATCGGTACTTGAACCATCCATAGCAGCTGCCAGTTTGACATCCCCATCCCGCGACCTGCTTCAGTCAGTGCAGGACTAACAGAAGTGATGCCTACATAAGTATTCTGAAGTACCGGCAAAATGCCATAGAAGGTAAGCACGATCAGGGCTGGTTTGAATCCGATACCGAACACTGGGACCATAAAGCCGAAAAGTGCCAGAACGGGAATCGTCTGTACAGCGGAAACGACTGTAATAACGGAATTGGCTAATCTCTTATGGCGCGCAAGATAGATTCCAAACGGAATTGAAATTAGACAAGCCAATGCCAGAGAAAGAAGAGACAACTCGATATGCTCCAACGTTTTTTCAACAACTACTGGCCAATCCTCCTGTAGCGTGTTCCAAAAATGGTTCAAGTGACATCCCCCCATTCTTGGAATGATCCATAACTTTCTCTCACTTGTTTTAACTCTAAATCGATAACTCTCATCCTCCTCGAATCCTTTCTCCAAAACAAAAAGGTCTCACCTTCCCGTCGCGTTAGCTTACAGGAAAATGAGACCTCCGATTGGTGTGGTCGACCTCTAAAATTATTAAATTATGATAATCAATAATCACAATTTAATATTAAATTCATTCTATAAAATTGTCAACAATTATTCTTTATTTTCATATCGGATTAATATGTTTTCTGAATTTGCAATGTGAAATCGTTTATTTACGTTATAGCTCCTTGTTTAGCTCCACTCTTTCACTGCTCCAGTCCCACAGCTCAACTGCACGACTGACATCGTAGGACTCTTCGGAGGAGGCAATATCCTTTGTGCCGTCCCAGTACGTTCCACTCTTCACCGATTTTTTTAATACTAACTGAGCAAGATCATTGCCGGACTGTTTCGTTGAACGAATACCCGAGCTGACGAAGCGCAGCAACGGCATGATATGATTCCAGGCAAATTGCATAACGGGATTATAGTCCCTGGCCAGTGCCGAGCCTTTACCGGGCATCATACCAGGATTAAAGGCGACAACGGATACGGATGGCTTGGACTGCTGAACCCGGCGTGAGAGCTCATACGTAAAATACAAGTTAGTAAGCTTGGAGGTCGCATAGCGGATCGTTCCTTTAGAAAAATCGTTCAGATCGTGCAGGTTCTGATCTGAAGCCGCAGGATCGGCCATAGTTCCCGGACTAGCGTAGCGCACAGATGTCGCGGAATTGCCCCTTGATTGGTGCGTATCACTGCTAACAACAACGATACTCCCCGGCTCCACCAGATGTTTATATAGTAGCCGCACGAGCAAGAAATGCCCCATATGATTGACACCAAAGGTTGCCTCAAGACCATCCGCGGTTGCTTGAGTGCCCTGTACAAAAGCAGCACCGGCATTGCAGACGATTGCATGTAGCGGAGGAAGATCTGCCTTCGTGAATTGATCTGCGAATTGCTTAATCGATGAGAACGAGGATAAATCCAGTACCATCGCAGATATATGGGGATTACGAGTATCCTGGATCAAGGCTTGTGCCGCTTCATTTCCTTTTTGCTGACTGCGTGAGGCGATAACGATATGCCACTCCGTTGAAGAGCTGGCAATGACTTTGGCCGTTTCAAACCCGAGCCCTGTATTGCCTCCTGTAATAATGACCGTTTTTGCAGCTGTCTGCATTTATCATTCACCTCTACTCTTCTTTTGAGGTTTCCGTGCAATTCGTACCTCTTGGATTTTCGAAAATCTCCCGAAAGTTCTGAATCTTAAATTCAATAATTTTTTGAATTTCAGACAATCTGGCAATTTCGTTTAGAATATTCCGATTATGCTCCTCTAGCAGTGACAGTCTTCCAGGTATAGTCTCATCACCGGAACTCGTCATTTCCTGAAATTTCTTCATTTCTGCTATCGTCATTCCAGTAGCTTTCAACCGGGTTAGAAAGAGAATGCTATGGATTTGTTCCCGGCTATACACCCGATGCCCGTTTTTCTTCCGGTCAGCATAGGGCAGCAATCCAATTTTCTCTCATAATAACGAATTGTATCTTCTGTCAGGCCTGTCAATTGTGCTGCTTCCTTGATGGAGGTGACAAGCTCCGGAATTTTCTGGATGAGATTAGCCCATTCAGTCTTACCAGGGAATTGGGACATTTTCGTTAATGAAGCCTCCTTATAGATCTATATCAGGGGTCCACCTTATCTTGCCTTTTTAGAATGGCATTTAAAAATAGTGGCCTGTTAAATGTACAACTTGGAGTACACTCCAAGTCAAGACATCCGACCCTAGCGACTGTACTTCAATGTTGTCCTAAAATGATCTCGTTTAGTATGTAATCCCGTGCATACAAACAGAAAAACACCTCCAACGTCGTTCACCACATCCTCTGACATGGGAGCATACTCTGAAAGGTGTTTTGTTTGTCCTGCGCAAGTGGGGATAAATCCCCTTATCATGATTAACCTGTTTAACGATTTTTAGGCAGTGTCATTTGCTCAAAGAGTTGTCTAACTTCCTCAGTAGAGAAAGCCTCAGCCAATTCTTCATTAAAAGTGACCATAGCGCTATCTATTTTAGATTGTCCGAGATCTGTCAACGCTGTATAGATACTGCGGCGATCTTCATCACAAGAGATTCTTTCTAGAGCACCACAACTTCGCGCTTCGAAACGACTCACAAGTCTGGATATCGCACTTTGGCTCAGCCCGATCATGGATTCCAGTTGTTGCAACCGAAGTTTTTTCTCAGGTGCTTGCGATAAAAACATCAACAAATAAAAATCATTTAAAGAATAATTATGTTTTTCCATTAGCTTTGCCTCTAGTTTATTCGCAACAGTACTTTGCATTTGTGTAAAGGCTAACCAGTTAGCGATAAGATTATTATTAGACGTAGTAGTCATCTTATACTTCCTTTCTTAAGGTAATGCTGTACACCATCTATCCTATAATATCATAAGCGATAGTATAGGAGTTAATGATGTACTACGCAGGTTACCTCGTCCAATACACAACACTTGTTACAATAAAATAGTTAAAAAGATTAGGGATGCAATTCCAGCTTCTTAGCTGTGGGTTTACCATACACTTTTACTCTAATGATAATCAATAGGAAGGCCAGTACAGCAAATCCAATTCCGCACCATACAAGTTGATGTACTCCCCATTGCACAAGAAACCAGCCGCCGACCGCTGTTCCGATCGTTATCCCTAAATTCGTGAAGGTTACAAACAAGCTGTTTCCAAATTCAGGCGCTGACTGAGATTCGATGATCAGCCAGCTTTGACCAATGATAAGTCCACCAGCGTGTACAATACCCCATAAGAAAATCAGTGCAAACATAGGCATAAAATGATTTCCTAAAAAATATAGCATCACATAAATTCCTAAGAAAATTAGAGGAAACAATGTTGTTGTGAGCGCAATATTTTTCTGCACGAACCCGCCAAATATGAAGTTCCCCAAAATCATGACCACTCCGAAAATGAATAACATGATGCTGATCCAGGAGCCATTCATTTGTGTTACTTGCCCGAGATATTCGGCAAAATAGCTATATACAGAGAACATAGCGGCAAATAAAGCTGCCACGGATGCGATGTTTAACCACAAAGCAGGTTTACGTAAAACGCTGAGTTGTTCTCCATAAGTCATCTTTTCTTTAACAGGCATCGAAGGAAGCCAGATCAATATGCCGATAAAGGCTATGATACTAATTATGGCACCAAACATGAAGGCAACTTCAACCGAAATCCGCTCTGCGAGATAAGAGGTCAAAGGTACCCCAAAGGCAAAGCCTGCTGTTATCCCTGTAAATACTTTGGTTACCGCTTGGCTACTTTTCTCTGGAGATACCAATGAAGCTGCCACCACAAGAGCTACAGAAAAGAAAGCAGGATGCGCCAAAGCCGGTATAATCCGAAATACCAGCATCACATTGAAGCTTGTAGCGAAAATATAAACAACGTTAGAGATCGCAAAGAGCAGCACAGCAATTAACAAAATGAATTTACGATTGATCCCTGAAGAGAACAGGGTTATAAAAGGTCCGGACAAGGCAACGACCAACGCGAATATACTAACAAGCCAACCGGCCTCTGAGGTAGAAATATTGAATTTCTGCGCTACTTGAGGTAGAACGCCGATAATTCCCATTTCCGTTGTGATGATTCCGAATACTCCTAAAGCCAATACTACAATTAACAACGGGTTAGTTTTTGTCATTCAATCCTCCCCAAATCTGGATTAACGAAATCCCATCGCGTACTGTTTAGGGATGCTATTCTCCTGTTTGAGGGAATCTGCAGCAGTTAATGCCCAATATGGATTTCTCAACATGCCTCGGCCTACGGCAACAAGGTCAGTATCTTCATTAGCAATAACTGCGTTCGCAACTGCCGGCTCATCCAACTTACCTACGGCAATAACCGGAACTTGCAATTTTTGTTTGATCTCTCTAGCTAACGAAATCTGATAAGCCGCCTGTGTTCCCGGGGCATTAGCAGGTGATACAGGGCCCTCACCACCGGAGCTGACATGGAACATATCTACTCCTGCTTCTTTGTACGCTTTACTGAATTCCACTGCCTGAGGCAAATCATATCCTCCATCTGTGTATTCCTTGGCAGAGATCCGCATAATTAACGGCATTCCTTCAGGCATCTCGCCTTTGGCCGCAGCAATCACTTCTTTACCAAACAGGGTTAGATCCTGACCATATTCATCTGTTCTGCGATTCGTTAACGGTGAATGGAATTGGTGAATAAGGTAGCCATGTGCGCCATGCAGTTCGATAACGTCCACTCCAGCTTGCACAGCGCGTTTAACGCCCAGACGGAACTTCTCCACCATACCCTTTACTTCTTCAGTAGTAAGTTCCCGCGGAGTTTTGGATTTTGAGCTAAAAGGAATAGCTGAAGGCGCAACCGGAACGGCAGCATCTTCTGCCTTACGTCCAGCATGAGCAATCTGAATACCAACCTTTGCGCCATGAGCATGCACGGCATCTACAATTCTAGCTAGGGCAGGGATTTGCTCATCGTTCCAGATTCCAAGATCGTAATCAGAAATACGACCATCCGGGTCTACATCTGTCATTTCTATAATAATCAATCCAGCTCCACCAACCGCACGGCTAACATAGTGATTGTAGTGCCAGTCATTAGCAATACCATCTTTATTGACTACGGAATATTGACACATCGGAGGCATAACGACACGGTTCTTCAATTGCAAGGAACTCAGTTCAAACGGACTGAATAAGTAATTCATAATTTCTCTCCTCTGTATATGCAATTTGATTGGTAATCAAACTTGCAAGTTGTAATATCAGCACTATAAAATATATATGCATGCGTATGCATATAATATATTAAAATAAAAATCCATTGTCAACTACTACTCTAAGAAAACAAAAACACCGCCCCGTAGGGCGATGTAAATAGCTTATTGTTTCTCGATTGTCCGATAACATGTCAGAACATCTATTTATGGAGTTATAGCCGATTTTTCAGTAACAGTAATCGCTTAGTTTCTTACTCCATCTGGAAAAAAATCCGCTTTTTTCAGATACACAACGTCGATCTTCTCATGTAAAGGGCCGTTTTGTTCCGTTCTTTCCTTAAGCTCGAGCCATTCCGGGTCTTCCTGAAAAGCCTTAAAGTTCTGTTCCCGCGCAGCCAGATCACGATGCTCAAGTACGTAGTACAACCGATTCGTGGATTCATCCGCTTCCACCCAAAATTCAGTGACCTTCATATGATGCTTGGCAAAAATTGTTATCGTACCATCCCGGAACCGATCCAGTATAGCTTGCATGCGACCAGGAATTACATGGTAAATCCGCAGCTCATGTAGCATAAACATCCTCCTCCGTTCATTTTATGAATGCAAGTATGATTCCCGTTTGCAAGATGTTCTATAGCTTACCACCGGCCAGCACTTTGTCCGCCATCGACGTGAAGAATTTCACCGGTTACGAATTGCGCGGATTCCAGATACAGAATCGCATTCACAATATCTTGAGCCTCGCCCATTACACCAATAGGATGCAACTTAGCTAAGAAATCATGTGTCTCTAAAGGGTGCATTGGCGTTTTGATAATTCCTGGTGCTACTGCATTTACGCGAATGCCTTGATCGGCATACTCAATGGCAAGCGATTTTGTTGCCGCCGCTAACCCGCCTTTAGTCAGGGCAGCAAGAACGGATGGCACACCTTTGATAGGCTGATCAACGGCACCACTCGCTGTGATGTTAACGATGTGACCAGAACCCGTCTTCAGCATCTCAGTCACCGCATGCTGGGTCACGTGGAAGAATCCTTTAAGATTGACGGCCAGCTTGGATTCAAGGTCCTCCTTAGTGTAGTCTGTGAATGATTTCGATATAAAAATGCCGGCATTGTTCACCAAGGTATCGATACGTCCAAAACGTGATAATCCTTCAGCAATCAAACGTTCCGCAATTTGTGGATCTGAAATGTCGCCGATGACATAAGCGATGTGCTTACCTGTTGGATCGATTTCCTCAGCCGCTTCCACCAAGAGTTGCTCACGGCGCCCGTTGATCACTACATTTGCACCTTGTTTTACCAATTCAATCGCTACTGCTTTTCCAATACCGCTGCTTCCGCCTGTAACTACTGCCACTTTATTTTGAAAACTCATGTTGTTATCTCCTTTGTCTACCTTTTAATAGGTAATTGTATTTATCTGCCCACTCATCATACAATGATATCTGCTATCATGTATAATACAGAATCATGATGCCAAATATCTATAATCAAGATACCTAAATCGACTCTACAGGAGGTCAACATGGATATTCAGTTGCTCAAAGTGTTTTTCACCACAGCTCAGGAAGGAAGTATATCGAAGGCGGCTAATAAATTAAACTTTGCTCAATCTAATGTGACGCATAAGATTCAACAGTTGGAAGCTGATCTGCAGACACAGTTATTTTACCGTCACAATCGAGGCATTACACTTACCCCTTCCGGCCAAACCCTGATTACCTATGCGGAGAAAATATTGCATGTTATTCAAGAAGCGAGATTGGCGGTTGGTGACGCTGCCGTCCCTGCTGGACAGCTCCACATCGGGTCCCTGGAAGTCACTGCTGCCGTTCGGCTGCCTGCACTGCTTACTAAATATCACGCCGAATATCCCGCGGTAGACTTTTCTTTAATCACAGGTCCAACCGAGCAGCATCTTCACGGGGTTCTACACTATGAGCTGAACGGAGCATTCGTATCGGGCCCCGTGGAGCATCCGGAATTGATTCAAGAAAATGTCATTGATGAGGAAATGGTACTTGTTACCCCCCTTTCTCATCCGCCCGTCCAGACAATCCGTGACATACAGCTTCGCACAGTTCTTGTTTTTCCAAGCGGCTGCACCTATCGGTCCAAATTAAGTCAGATGCTCCAGGAAGAAGGGATCTCACCCGAGAAAATGATGGAATTCGCATCGCTCGAAACGATTATCGGCTGTGTCAGCGCCGGTCTGGGCATTTCGCTTATGCCGCGTTCCATGGTAGTCGTGTCGGAGCAGCAAGGCCGTGTCCGCTGTCATACGATTTCTGACAAACATGCCGTTGCCAAAACTGTGTTCATTATGCGAAAAGACACTTTAATGACGCCTGCCTTGTCAACCTTCTTGTCGGAAATGCGCTCCCACTTTAGCTAAAGCATTGGAAATAACGCTAAAATGTATCAAAGTGTAATTAACGGCATTTTCGTACCTTAAATCCTCTGCCGCTACCGGTTAGTGGAGATTAAGTGCAATATTGTACCTTAAATCTTCCAGAATACCCCGTACAGCGTGCTTTTTAGAAAAATAAGATACAATAATACCCTTATTTCCCTCTTTTGCCTATATTGAAGAAAAATAAGGTGCAAAAATGCCGTTAATTGGGGAATTGGGCCCTCTTACTCACTGTTGAGACGACTGGTGAAGGGGATTTGCCGCTTCTAGTAGCTGAAATCTGTCGACAGTCTATGCTCCGGTGCTAGCTTTCCTATGGAAAGCTAGCAGGCGAGTGCTTTGCGCCTACAGTTTCAAACTTTTCGCTCATCTTCGCCTTTTGTTAATTTCTTTTGTTCGGCTTATATAGTACAAATAAAATGCGATTTTCAGCAGAATAGAACATACGTTCTATACACGTAAAAACAGCATTTTCCTAGACATATGATTAATATTGTTCATTAATATCGCAAATAAGTCATAATACCTTGAATGCACCTATATGAACATCCAAATCGATTCGCTTTTCAAGCGAAAAAAATGCGATTTTTACCGGTGGAGAACATATGTTCCTTTCGTGAGAATAGATTGTTCACCGTTAACTAGAGCCTATCATTAGTTGGAAGTTTGCGATAACAAAGAAAATAAACTTGAGGGGGAACTACGAAGAAGATCCATGCATACAAAGAATGCAGGAACTTGTACCGGAACTGTAGCAAATAGCTTTGCAAAAACACATTAATCTTTTGGTTTCTTTCGCCTCTCTTGACGGGGCTTTCTAAACCAAGTAAAGAACGACAATCCGACTGCGATAATCACAAAATATACGGGCTGAACCCAGGGATGTTCCAACATCACATTAGATTTCCAGAAGGCTATCCAGTTTGTCATCTAATCGCCTCGCTCACTGGTCAGAGTTTGATTTTTTTGCCGGATCCACGAAACAATCATTAATATCATTGGGATCACGAACATTAACGATATATAAACCGGACTGAACGGAACGACCTTTTCCACCACAGCAATATGCTCAATGACATTGGGAGCCATCGTCATCCCTAACACGAAAGCAATGATGACCACAGGCAGAATAAAAATACGGCTGCTTTGTGTGTAAGTCAGCTTTTGAACGCTCCGGATCGTGGCAAACAAATAAATAAAGGTCTTCAGGAATGCCATAAAGCAAAAATAAAGAACGCCTGTAGCATCAAGTTGGGTAATAAAATCTGCCACAGAGATTACTTGGATCAGCGCATACATCGGGTAGGTTGCCCGCTGGAAAATCGCTTCCCCGAATACGGAAATGGCCAAGGCATCGGTGAAAGCGATAAAACTGCCGGCCAGCAATGTCGAAACAACCATTGTCCTTCCTACCTTCCCTTTGGGCTTGACAGAAGTCCAGATTAGTGCCAAGGCCAGAGATTCCCCATAGGATTGGATAACTCCTAACGGCCATACAACTTTCCATATCCTGCCCCATCCTTGGTCCAGTAATGGAAAAAGATTTCTTGTATCTACAACTCCAGAACTAAATATTAAGATCACTTCTACCGCATAAATGAGGGCCAGGATCGGCAGTATCAGCTCGGCGAGTCTCCCCATTACTCGTATTCCCAAAAAAAGAGCATAGGCGAGGGCAATCATAAACAGAATCAAAATGGCCCAGGGAGGCGTGCGAGGCAAAATGGTTGAGGGTACTAAATTATTGATGTCCGCCACTATTCTCCCGGCAATATACAAAAATAAAAGTGGATGGAGCCAGGCAAGAGGCGTACCCAGCCAACGGCCAAATTGCTTCGGAAAACATTCAACATAGGTAAGCCCCGGATTTAATTTAGTGACACTGACATAAATCAAGACAACACCTGTACCCAAAATAGTGGATATCAAAACAGCCAACCAGGAATCCCTCCCTGCGCCAGCCGCGAAACCAAATATGATGGTCGTTCCAATTTGATAAATAATCGAAATAGTCAGCAATTGGTGCCGTGAGATGGTTTCCATACGGTTGTCCCTATCCCTTAGTTAAATTTAATACAGCTATTTGTCTAATTTCTTTTCATCCCAGAACATGGAGTCGTTCACACGCCCTGTTCCGACGATTTTAAAATGAGCCTTCGTCTGGATTTCAACCTTTGGAAATTCCTCCTGCCATTGCTTGGAATACTTCTCATTCCATACTTTCTTATTGGCTCTATGCAAGAGAATCCCTAGTCCAATAACATCAGATTTATACTGCTTCTTTAACTTTTCTACAGTGCTCGTGACTCTTTTTTCAATCTCTTGCTCCAGCGCATGTTGCACTTTATTTAAACTTTGAACCTCTGTGAAGTTAAGTTTAGTGGAATTCTCAAATATTTCGCCTGTGATATGAACATTAATCTCAAAGCTAATGTTATCTCCTTGGATTTTGGGTTTAATGTTGGTTTTGGCTTTATAGAGCTGAGCACTTATTTTTCCCGATATCCTTTCTTTCGGTGCCTTTTCATCGGGCATAGTGACGGTAATCGCAGTGTTTTTCACTTTACCCTTTATCCATAATAAAGTCTCAGCATCTCGCCGCTTCATCCATCCGATCAATTTATCATTATTGAAAATGCCTACACCCACCATACCGAATCCTGAGGAGTCGTTCTGGGATTGAGAGCTATCAAGGCCGTTTAGGGGTACAACTTGTACTTGTGTGCTCAACGGCTCGATACCTTGTTCAAGCAGTCGAAAGATAAAATCCCGAACAGTGGCGCTCTCCATCAGCAAAGCTTTCTCCTCTTCCCTGATCTCCTCGGCCGTAAAGATTTCAAAATTGGGGGGTGTCATTAATAAATCCTTCGCCTTTCCTTGAGTTGTAAGTAAAAAGTTACTTCCCCGAGCTTCCCTGTGCCTGCTGAAAAATTCCAGCGCAGGTGTAATCCCCGAGCGTGCGAATTTATCGCCCACAATGACCACACGATTATGAGAGAAAATCACAACGCGAGAAAGTTTTTTCTGAAGAAGATGATAGGCATCTAAGATAGTCTCCCCCGTCTCGGAGACGACAAGCGTCGCGCTATCACTTGCACCTCCTTTTTCACTGATTCCTTTGGTCATTTTTACCTTCAAAATTTGCAAGCTTAGTTGCAGCTTGTCATCCTCGGCAAGGTCTATCGCAGTCCCGGTGACAATAGCCACGTCGTTCAACTCCACTCTGCTCCAGCAGCCCAATAGCGATATAGAGATTAGCAATGTGAGTATCAGAATCAGCGTTTTTCTCATTAGGACCTCTTGTGCGAGTTTATTATTCGCTTGTACGAGACGAATTTTTAAATCTTCGGAGCCGGTTGGCACGAACAATGACATCTTTAATTCCGCGGAAACGCAGAGGTGCCAGAGGAGCCATGTAAGGATGACCGAAAGACTGGAGATTTAACATATGAAGCAGGAGCATCAAAAGCAGCATCAAAATTCCATAGAGCCCCAGTGTTGCTGCCGCAATCATCATAGGGAAACGAAGCAGGCGGAAGGAGAGCCCTAATTGAAAGCTTGGAAAAATAAAAGAGGCAATACCGGTCATGGACACAATAATAACCAGTGGTGAAGACACAATGCCGGCTGCTACAGCAGCTTGACCAATGACTAATGCCCCTACGATACTAACAGCTTGTCCAACCGGCCTTGGAAGACGAACTCCAGCCTCTCGCAAGCCCTCAAATGAAACCTCCATCAGCAACGCTTCGACAAAGGCAGGGAAGGGTACGGTTTCCCGGGAAGAAGCTATACTGACTAACAGCATTGTCGGGATCATCTCGTGATGATACGTTGTCAAGGCAATGTACAGCGAAGGCAATAACAGTGAAGAAACGACAGCCACGAGACGCAGGAACCGGATAAACGAAGCCACGAGATACCTCTGATAATAATCCTCGGGCGATTGCAACAGTTGAAAAAAGGAGCCGGGTACTATAATTACAAACGGCGTATTGTCAATCAGTATCCCTACCTTCCCTTCAAGCAGGTTGCCAACTACCCGATCCGGTCGTTCGGTAATCACCACTTGGGGGAAGGGCGATAACGAATTATCCTCAATTAGCTCTTCAATATACCCGCTTTCCAGAATTGCATTGATGCGAATACTGCCCACCCTTTTTTTCACTTCTGCAATTAAGTCATCCTTCGCTACGCCTTCTAGATAAGTAATGGCTATATCCGTATTGGACAACTGGCCGAGCACAACCGTCTCCATTTTGAGCTGTGCAGTCTTAAGTCTTCTGCGAATGAGACTGATATTAGTACTCAGATCTTCTTGGAAGCCTTCTCTAGGACCACGAATTACCGCTTCGGTAGCGGGTTCTTCGATCGCTCTTTTCTCCCAGCCTTTCGCATTCATAATCAGAACCTGAGTCCACCCGTCCATCAGTAACGCCAGATCCCCTGATAAAATATATTTAACGGCTTCTTGAAAATCCTTCGCCCAGCACACTTGAGAAATGAAGCTCAGCTTTGATTGAATCGTATGCTTAATATCATCCGTTAGCCTGACGATATCCCCTGTAATACTGGACTCCATGAACTGCCTCATGATGTCCAGATCGATGGATTTGGTGTCGACCATTCCACTTAAGTAAATAAGCGAACCCTTTTGCCCAGCATTGATTTCAAATGGACGATATTGAATATCCGCACACTTATCAAAAACAGCTAGAAATTGCTGATGATTCTCATTTAAATCACTGCCCAAGATGTAGTTGTCCGCAGTATTGTTCGGTGGTTGTAAGTTGGGGGCCATTTCAGATTCATTCCTTTATTGGGACCACTAATTTTTGTTAATATAACCAACCTACTTTTTTAATATACAAGCGAGTAGTTGTCTAGCGATGTTTATGAACACAGTATCAGTAGTGCTATCCATTCAACAACCGTTGGATTTGCTCCACTTCCTGGCTAAACTTTTTAGCAAGCCTTGCTTTGCCGAGGTTGGATTTTACGATTTTTTGTATTCGTTTATCCCCTGACCCAGCAAATTTGGCCAACAGGGCGAAACCAGCTTCGGGGGCCCGCTCTACAAACAGACTGACCGCATACTCCAAACCTTTAGATAACACCCGGTAATCCTCTGCTATATAGTTCACTTGGCCGGCAGTAATCTCATCCAATATTTGCTCCGATAATTGCAAGGCATACAGTACGTGGGAGGGTTCTTTCAGAAGAGGCGGGTGGGCCAATGTTGCGACAAACGCGCGTTTCTCCAGTGGATTAGCCTGAAGAGCGATGGAATCAAACAAGGATTGGATGACATTGAATTCTCTCTCCCCTATCCGTTGGAGCGCCATAGCTGCTGCTTCGCGCATTCGCCATCTATCATCATTCATAGCCGCTTGACACTTTTCGAGAATAATCTGCTTTCTTGTAAGTTCTGCATAATAGAAATAAGCCCCCATCGCCTGCAGCGCACAAAAAGGTAAAAACTCACAAGGTGTATTGATAGGCGCATCAGCGCCAGTTTGGTCAATCCACTTCAAGATAAGGTTCCAAGCCTCGCTCGTGACCATACTAGATGCAAAAGCATTGGCAAAGGTATCCGCAATCTCCAAATTCGCACGCGGCCCCGGCAAATTGGATTCGCTTAACAATATATTTTCAAGTTCAGCGAATTGGTTGGCATTCTGGAGATCATCATAGAACCGATTCTTTAACACTTTGCTGTTCATAGTGCTCCTCCTTCATTTTGGAAAATCCACTGTAGCCCAAGTTTCACTTCCTATTTTATAGTATTTTTCAGGATGTTAAGTGAAGTTTATTATAGATGAAGAAACAGCTCTCCCTAGAGAATAATTATTTTCCCGGGAACGCTGTGAGAATTGGAATGCATCTTAGTATTTTGAGTAGGTGGCTACGCCCCACTTTGATCAACATCAGCGCAAAGCAAAAAAAGCAGCCCGGAACTTCATGTTCCGAACTGCTTTAGATTAGAGAACAGGCTTCTATTTTTACGATCCAGCGCCTTTATAACGTCTAACCCCATAATTCCAGGCCATCAGACCGATGCCCAGGAATATTAAGCCAACAACTGGTGTCAATAGCGCCATGCCCTTCATCTCGTCACGCTGCAGGAAGAGCGCCGCTGGATAGATTCCCACAAACGCAAACGGAATAATCCAGGTGAGCAGCACCTGAATCGCCCGGTTATAGATCGTCACCGGATAACGACCATACGACTGAATGTTATACATCAGCGGGAGAATACCTGTTGGTGCATCCGAATAGAACGACAGCGAGGTCAAGGCGGTATAGATGCCTGTATAGATCGCTACTGCACTCAGTGTAAATAGGATCAGCACCGGTATCGTCCACCACTCAAACGGAAGGCCAAGATTGGACCCGCTGATGGCCATGATGATGAGGCCAATGAAGGAGCCTACCAGCGCCGGCGGATCTATATTTTCCAGGAAAATCTGAAACAGGTTATGCGCCGGACGCGTCAGAATACGGTCCATCTCACCCTTGACAATATAGCGCTCGCTGAAGCCCCACATGTTCACGAAACAGCTGAACACGCCGAACGGAACCATAAAGAAGCCATAGACGAAGACCACTTCGTTCTGATTCCAGCCACCAAGACTGTTGGTATGCATGAATATAACAAGAATGAAAATAAAGTTCGTTGCTTGAAACAACAAATCCGATATAACCTCTACCCAAAAGTCAGCACGATAGGTCAGCCGGGTCTTCATATAATTTTTAAGATACTCTACCACTAATCCAAAGTAATACAAACTTCCTCAACCTCCCTGCACGAACAGACGCTTCCGCGCCGCATGGTATAGCCAGACAATCGGAATGAGAAGCAGCAGGAACCAGAGAACCTGAACTCCTAGCACATTCCATATTCCAACGCCCTGAACCCGTCCCGTGAACACGGAACCCGGCAGGTACGTGATTGCCTGAAACGGCAACACCTCAAGCACGGAGGACATCCAACCCGGAAACAGGCTGATCGGTACAATAAGACCCGAGAACAGATCGACGACAACACGTTTCATCCGCATCATGCCCTCATTATTTTCCACGAAGAAGGCCAGCAGACCCGTGATCACGTTAATCTGTGAGTTGATCAGGAAGCTGAAGAACAACATAACCAGGAATCCGATCCAAGCAGACGGCTCTGTCGGCAGATTCACCGGGAACAGCAGCATAGCAATGGCCATACCGGGGATCATGAACAGCATAAACCGGAAGAGTCCCTCTCCAAGTCCCTGCATCATTTTAACCAGTACATAGTTATACGGCCGGATGAATTGGATAGCGATACTACCATCCCGTATATCCGTCGAGATTTCCCTGTCTAGATTGTTAAAGTAAAACGCGCGCGCCATCCAGGAAACCGCTACATAAGTGGTCATTTGGGCAGCTGTAAAGCCGCCAAGCGCCTGTCCGTCACCGTAGATTGCTTTCCAGGTAAAATAGTTGACGCCAATATTCAGCGTGTAGATCAGGATACCCGAGTAGTAATTCACCCGGTAAGCCAACATCGTTAGGAAACGAATGCGAATGAAGTCCATATAGGCACCGAGCAGCAGCTTGCGGCTGTTGCCCCCGGAGTCGGGCCTGCGGGTGGAACCACCCGGGGATGAAGCGGCCACACCGAGCATTTTAGACATGAACAACCTCTTTCCCGTCCTGCTCGCCCCGTGCTTCTTCCGGTTTCTCGGCAGAGCCAGACTGATAGATGCTGCGCACGATATCGTCTGTGTTCGTCTCAATGATCTTGATATCTGTGATATCAGCCTGTCCGACCACGCGGCCCAGCACATCAGAAACGTTCAGGTCCAGTGGAATCCACGCTTTGGCATTCAGGTCATTCTCCGCAGACCAGGTCACCGGCATGCCGTCCGTCCAATGGTTGAGCTGTCCAAGCTTGGTGGCCGTTCCGAATTGGAACAGCACTTCCCGGCCGGTCCCCCAGCGCTGCTTCAGCTCTTCCAGACCTCCGTCATAAATAATCCGTCCATCATCCAGCATAATGACACGTGAGCATAACGCTTCAATATCCTGCAAGTCATGTGTCGTCAGAAGAATAGTCGTGCCATGCTCACGGTTCATATCCTTGAGGAAGTCGCGAATCTCTGATTTCACAACAATATCCAGTCCGATCGTCGGCTCATCAAGGAACAAGATCGAAGGATTGTGCAGCAGTGCCGCGACAAGTTCACAGCGCATCCGTTGCCCCAGACTAAGCTTGCGCACCGGGCGATTCAAGAGATCTTGCAGCTCAAGCCGTTCCACCAGCTCGTCCAGCCGCTTCTTGAAGTCAGCTTCCGATACACGGTACACCTTACGCAGCAACTGAAAGGATTCAATAACGCCGATATCCCACCAAAGCTGGCTGCGCTGCCCGAATACCACGCCGATATTACGAACGAACTTCTCACGTTCTTCATACGGCACATAGCCCCCAACCGAAAGTACGCCGGAGGTCGGCACAAGAATGCCGGTTAGCATCTTGATAGTTGTGGATTTCCCGGCTCCGTTCTCCCCGATGTACCCGCAGATTTCTCCTTCGGGAATCGTGAAAGAAATGTCCTTTACCGCGGTAACTTCGGTGTATTCCCTTTTAAACAAATCAGCGAAGGCCCCTTTGAGGCCCTCGCGGTTTTTCTGGACTTTAAATGTCTTTCTTAAGTCCTGCACTTGAATGGCAGCCATATTATACCTCGCTAAACTAAGAGTTGAATGAACAGATTAATATTATAATGCACAACGTGAAAAAGCACTAGCCAAAATAAGCGGCTTCCAGATTGTGTATGGAAGCCGCTTAAAAGTTATAAGCATTAAACGATTCTAATATTGTCGCGTTGCTCGCCGTTGTTATCGTCGTTTAGATGACCTGAACGGGTAACCTTGGTCCGCAAATACTTTTCATTGAAGGAGGACACATCGCCCCAGAGCGGTACTCTCTTCACAACATTCATTCCCGCTGCCTTCAAGGCTTCCAGCTTTCTCGGGTTGTTGGTGATTAGGGTGACAGGCTTGTGGCGCAGGTGTTGCAGCACGCTGATCGCACCAGAGTAGTTCCGGGAATCATCCGCAAAACCAAGCTCCAAATTAGCCTCTACCGTATCGTATCCTTCTTCCTGTAAAATATAAGCCATCGCCTTGCTGAACAGGCCAATGCCTCTTCCTTCATGGTTGGCCAGATAGAACAAGGCGCCTGAGCCATTCTCTACGATCATTTTCATAGATTGATGCAACTGGAAACCGCAATCGCAACGCTTGCTACCGAAGATATCCCCGGTATGGCAGATGCTGTGCATACGAATCAGCGCATCCTCAGAGCCTTCAAAGTCGCCGTAGACCAGTACGCTCGACTGTTGACCCTCGGCTAGATTCAGGGAAGATAAACGTTTAATCAGGGCTTCTGTAGCTTCCGGACTGTCTTCTTGAAGCAGTTCTTCATCAGTAACTTTCAACCAGTTATACCATTTAAAAGTCACCGTCTCTCCGTCCAGATTGACTGGCAGAGTAATCGGGCCTACCAATATATTGGTGGACTCATCCATTGTAATCCTCTTAATTTTACTTTGCAGAATAGAAATGATATCAGGTTTAATCATGAGTACACCTTCCTTGAGTTCATTTATAGGTTATGTTTGTTAAACAGAAAATTGCTGCAATTAGGCTGCACTAAACAAGTAACTATTTGTAAGTTAGTTTATCATTGTAATATAACTTCGTCAAGTTATAATATATATTTTAATATTTATAATTACTTAATGTAAGTTTGTGATATAATGAATGCAGAGGTGATGCCAATGAATGATTTCGACATGTGTCCGCGCTTCGAGAAAGCCGTTGATCTATTGAGCAAACGGTGGGTGGCCCTGATTGCTTTCGTCCTCATCCCAGGCCCTCGTCGATTTGGCGAAATTGAGAGCTGTCTTTCGAACCTCAGCGGTAAAGTCTTGTCTGACCGTCTGAAGGAAATGGAGAATGAGGGAATTATCGAACGCAAAGTCTATCCGGAAATGCCGGTGCGAATCGAGTATTCGCTTACGAGTAAAGGTCATGCGCTAGCCCCGATCCTTGGGGAAATCAGCAACTGGTCTTCAGACTGGATTGAGCTTGGTGTAAAGATTTGATACCCCGCGGCAAGCAAAAGCGCCCTTTCTGACTTCCCGTCTATACGGGAGCCAAAAAGGGCTGCTTTTGTTATTGGAGGGACTTCCTGTACGTATTGCGCGGTCTCACAGATCCTTGCGCCCAAATATCCACAGACCTAGCAGAAATGCTACTATAGTATATCCGGCGCCATACATAACGAAAGTGCCTGATGGAACATTAGCAAAACTGTTGATTCCGAAGGCAGCGGTTTGCAGCGAAACTACACCCCCGAGCTCTTTCAAATTGAAAAGCTCGGATAGCATCTTGCGCTGCAAACCGTCCACCGGCATAAGGAGTGAAATGACTCCGGTCATATTTTTCAGCGAATTCATAATCTCAGGCTCCAGACCAATCGAGGTCGACAGCTTCTCAATCATTCCCCCTAGCCAGCCCGCCCCATATAGCATGGTCATAAATACACCATTCCCCAAAGCTGAGAACCAGCTCGATCCCAACATAGATACCGTCACCAGCATGGGAACTGCTGATGCAAACAATAGAAACGACTGGATCCACGCGGTAGGGTCCATTGGTATTGCAGCATGAAATTTCGTGATCAGCATAATGGCAACATACAAGAGTAAGGCATAACCCAGACCCAGCGTAATAAACCCCAGCCAGCGACCCAGATACCATTTCCAGCGTGGGAGTGGCCGAGGCAACAGCGCTTGCAGCACCCCTTGCTCCGCTTCTCCGGCTATAGCTGAAAACGAACTGAAAATGGCCAGAAATGCTAGCACAAATGAGCCGAAGAAAAATCCTAGCGTCAATATAATTGTACCATTGGTAAACTTGGCGATCAGCAATTCCGAATTGCCCATTCCCCATCTCCCCTCGGGAATCCCATGTTTACCTAAGCTGGATGCGACAAACCAAAAAGCCAACAAAAAGATGAGCGTCATTAGCAACGTTAATACCATGACTCGCTTACGCAGCATTTCTTTCCATGTCATCCCCATAATGATGCCCATTATCGCTCACCCCGATGGTTCAGCCCCGACAGGGCGTTCACGAACCATTCTTCCAGACGTTCTTTTTTACGTGAAACTTCATATAAGGTCATCCCCTGCTCCATAATCAGCGAATTTAGCCAACCCACCTGCTCCTCACTATCTAGCTCGGCTTCCAGCCAGACCACACTGCTGTCTTCTGCTTGTGCTGGTGAAAAGGCGTTTGCGTCTCTCTTCACATCGATGGCCACTTTGATGACAAGTCCGGTTCTCTCTTCCAGCCAAGACAGCAAAAAAGGCGAATAACCGCCAACTTTAAAAAGCCAGCTCATTCGCTTATGTAGCACCTCAGATACGCTGCCGTGCCGCAGAATAACGCCGTTATTCAGCAGCGCCATTCGGTCACACAGCATTTCAACATCCTCCAGCAGGTGGGAGTTGAGAAATATAGTCTTCCCCTGATTCTTGAGCTTCTTCAGGATAATGCGCACTTCGCTGCGTCCAATTGGGTCCATGGCCGAGGAAGGCTCGTCCAGAAATACAATTGCGGGATCAGCCACCAGCGCACACGCTAATCCCAGCCGCTGCTGCATCCCCTTGGAATAATGCTTGACCTTGTCCCGGCTTCGGATACCAATCCCGACTTCTTCCAAAACCTCACGAACTCTCCGCTCTATAGAAGAGGACTCCACTCGGCTGAGCCGGGCATGCAGCTTGACCACTTCTTGTCCAGTCAGCCATTCCTGATAACGGTACAATTCCGGCAAATAACCGATCAGTGACTTGGCTTCGATTGTACCGATTCTGTGTCCCATTAGAGAGGCGCTACCGCTCGTCGGTGAAATCAGCCCCACGAGCATTTTAACAAAGGTGCTCTTGCCCGCCCCGTTGGGGCCGAGGAAGCCGAAGGCTTCCCCTTTCCCTACAGTGATTGTGACATTTTGGCAGCCACGGCCGTTGTCATACGTCTTGCTAAGTCCCTGAGTTTCGATCGCGGCAACACTCATGATTGGATCAACTCCTGCAGTTTAGCCATCAATTTCTCTTTACTATTGAATGTGTTCCCTCCATTAAAGTTGAACAACTGTCCGTCCTTCACCCAAACGGCACTGTAATTCTGATAATCCTTGCCCATATCGGTCGTTTGCAGCATAACCGTTACACCAGCTACCTGAACTTGTTCGCTACTGTCGTTAACAAATACTGGCATCGGAATTTCACCTGACAAGATCCCGGTTTGCTGCAGACTGCTCTTTAAGCTTTCCGGGAGTAGCGGGAAGTTGATCACGGCTTCCAGCGCTTCCTCTACTTTAATAGAAGGATCTACCGTCAATACCGGTGTCTTCATCTGCTGCAAGCTTGCCCAATCATCTTTATTCTCTGCAAGATTATAATTTACAATCTCAGGAATATGCAGCGTAATCGGCTTACCATCCACCGATTCAGGCAGCAGCTTGACCGCTCCTAATCGTTTCATGACTTCGTTTGTTTTTTCAACATTCAGACTAAGCTTAATCTCCTGCGAAGATGAAACAAACAGCTGTCCATGGTTATTCCGGAGTGCAGCGCTCAAGGGAGAATAACCTAACGCCTCCTGTATTTGCGCCGGGGACATGTCTCCCGAAACCATGCCAGGCGTGCTCTGGAATGATCCAAAATCATTGACAGCTTCATGGATGTTATCTCTGTCCGTGAGCTTGTAGAACATATTACGCAAGTCATCCTCATTGACAGCTGTAACTGTCTCCATGCGGAACTGGTTCAGGAGCGAGGCCATGGCCGTGTTGCCAACAGGGGTTGCTAGTATTACGGCAAGAGCGGCCACGCCGGCTACTGCCGCAGCCCATTTGCTGCGCCGGGTCATTTTCCAGCGGCGTAATGGCACATTATTGTGAGTAGAGCTATCCGAATATGTGGCCCTCTCCTCTTGCGGTATTTCTCCAACTGTTACTTCAGAATTCACGCTTATTACAGAACCCCCTTCTTCTTTCTCTGAAGTCAATCCCCATTCATTCCAGCGGGGATTTATTGGCTCTCCGGCAAGGGTGGATTGCAATCTGGCCCACGCCTCATCCGTTGCTTGTTTCTCTCTATCGTTACTCAGGGGAAGTTTCGTCATCGGTTTCACCCTCCTTTAATTTGAGAAAATTTTTCAATCGATTTGTGGTTGAGATTTGGTTGCCGTCTTCCTCAATCTTGTCGTAGCCCGGTTAAGCAACGTGCCTACTACGGGAGCCTTCACTCCTAGCTCACCGGCGATTTCTGCATAGCTGTAGCCCGAGTATTTCAGGAGCAGTACCTGCCGGTCACGTTCCGGCAATTCATCCAGCCATTCCCGTACATCCTCCTGGTCCAGCTTACGAAGCACTGCGTCTTCACCCGTCGGGGGTGCAGCTTCACTGCCTAAGAACAATTCTTGCTTGTCCTGTAATCGGCGTTCCCTAGCCTTCTTGGTCATGTAGTCATATCCGATCCGAGTAAGCACCCTGTGGAGCCATGCACCAAGGGCTGCAGGATCATCTGGTGGATTGCGGTACAGCCTCAGGAATACATCCTGTGCCAAATCGTCCGCAGCCGCTTCATCTCTGATCAACGCCACCAACTTACGTCTTACAATAGGATAATGTTCATAAAATATATTTTGAAATATTTCTGATTCCGGAATATTCATTTTGTTTATACCTCCTTATCCGCTGCAGCTATAAGTAAGACGGCTGTCGGCCATTTTTTGTATCAGAAGGAGTAGAAAAAAATCATTTTAATCTTAACACACGCAAAAAGACAGCCCTATAAAAGAGCTGTCTTTTACTTTTCCCAGTTTCATGCTGGAATAAGCTAGAAATCTTCACATTTTGCTATTGAAATATCTAGTAAAATATAGTAATTTTAAATAGGTAACTAAACCAAATTGAGAGGCGGAATTAAAATGGAAAAAATGTGTATGGAAATGATGATGAGCATGTGTATGGAGGACATGATGGCTAAGATGAACACCATGAAGATGTGCATGGAGAAGATGACTGAAATGAACATGATGGACATGGATATGGACATGATGATGAAGAAAATGCAAGACTGCGATGAAATGATGACAATGTGCATGACCATGATGCGTGAAGGAATGCAAATGTCTAAGTAATTCCATTGTCTGATTTATTTTTCTTAACGAAGTGAATCCCCAAAATTCACTTTACAAGAAGACCATCAAGTCTTGGCAGAGCAGACAACTGCATGCCATTTTTTTATGTTCACCTATTACTCTCGTATCTCTTCCCCTGCTATCTAATACCGATATATTTACTCTGAATCACCTTCGCCAGTCTGATCCGTTCTAGCTTTAGCTCCCAGATCTTCTCTTTCAGCGAATTCTGATCCTCTGTAGGTTCATTCTCACGCAGCTTGTTGAACAATTCCACCAATACTGCATTAACATCGTCAAATTGTACCCACAATTCCCGGACACTTTCTTCTCTTTGTTTCTGAGCGGAAGCTGCCGGAAGGTTCTTCAATCGCTCAATGATGTCAGCCTGCCACTGTCCATCGTTAATCGCTTTGGCGTAATTTAAAAGATCCAGATAATCATCGACTGACATGTGTACCGACTCCTTACTCTCTGTATACCAAGTATTATACTCGGTATTAAGGAAAATGCAATGCCTTATCCATAAAAAATTGTAAAATCTTCTTTTCTACTATAAAAAAAGCCCGGCCCTTCCATTCAGAAGAAACCGGACCTCACTTCAATGAACCTATTACTTGCCTTGTTTATTATGCCAAATTAAGGCATGTAATTGTGGCAATACCCGTACCCGGTTCAATGCAGGATCGGCGATCACCTTGTTGAACAGCCATTCCAGGCGCCTTAGCAGCCTTCCAGAGATGTCACCAGCTTCCTTAACATCTTCGTTACCCGGCTGCAAGAAGAACTGTACATCCTCATACCGCTGATGAACTGATTTGGCATACTCCAAATCTTCATCCCCAAAGACCACGACCTTCAGATTATGTGTGTCGCGTCCATGCTCCCTCATGTTCCGCAGAATGTGGTCCAGTACTTCCCAATCGGTCTTCATCCCCGAGCTTGGCGGCTTCGGACTGATGGTTAAGACATCCACATCATAGAACCAATCCTGCCAGCGGCTCCCTTGGGTTTCGATAGCGATCTGAATGCCTTTTCTATGAAGAAGGCCGATGAAATGCTTCATCCCCTCACCGATCAACGCCGGGTTGCCCCCAGAAATCGTTACACTGTCAAAATTGCCGTCAGCCAGAGCCATAAGCTCTTCTACAATCGTTTCTGGTTCCAGTAGGCGGAGCTTGTCTTTAGCTGACCCATCCCAGGTAAAAGCCGAGTCGCACCAGCTACAGCGGTAATCACAGCCGTAAGTGCGTACGAACATCGTTTTCACCCCAATAACTGCACCTTCACCCTGAATGGTAGGGCCAAAGATCTCGATGACCGGCAGCTTACTCACAGTCACACCCCCCATAAAGACGGTAAGACGGACCTTCTATCGGAATATCCTCCGCCAATACTTCCGCCCATGACGTTGGTGTTTCCCAGAGCTTCACAGAGTACAACGGCAGCCCGGCTTTCTTCAACTCATAGGCCGCGTAGGAGGACAAATTCTCTGCTGTCGTGCGGAATGAGAGTTGTGCAACCTTAGAGCCCGAGCTGTACAACGACTCAAGTACAGGTTCATTGCCTGTAGCAAGAAAAGCATGATCCAGACGATCAATCAGCACCTCCTGCACCCTTGCCTTGATCTCGCTAAAGTCAATGACGAAGCCTTCGTCAGAATGCCCCTCCTGCACGGAAGGAACTCCCTTCAGAACGACTTCCAGCTTGTAGGTATGCCCGTGAAGATTACTGCATTTCCCCTTGTGACCGATAAGCTGGTGGGCAGCGTCAAAGGTGAAGATTTTGCATACCGAAACCTCGTTCAGCATGATTCACCCTTCTTTCGCTCCCCTTCGTACTGCGTCAACCCACGGCTGCGCAAGAGGCACGCGGGACAAGTCCCGCAACCACTCCCAATGATCCCGTTGTAACAGGTCAGCGTGCGCTCACGAATATAATCAAAGTGGCCCAATTCGTCGGCCATTTTCCAGGTTTCTTTTTTATCCAACCACATCAGTGGCGTATGAATCACAAATTCGTAGTCCATCGACAGATTCAGCGTCACATTCAGCGATTTCACGAACACATCACGGCAGTCCGGATATCCGCTAAAATCAGTCTGACAGACCCCTGTTACAATATGGTGGTAGCCAAGCTGCTTGGCAAGAATTGCCGCAAACGACAGGAACAACAGATTACGTCCATCCACAAAAGTACTTGGGAGCTCATTCTCTGCTCCTTCTTCAATAGCGATATCTTCCCGTGTCAATGCGTTGGGTGCCAGCTGATTTAGCAGTCCCAAATCGAGAATATGCTGCTTCACCTTAAAATCGGCGGCAATCTGCTGTGCTACTTCAATCTCAGCGGCATGCCGCTGGTTATAGTTGAACGTGACCACTTGGACCTCATCATAGTGTTGAAGCGCCCAGATCAGACAGGTCGTGCTGTCCTGGCCGCCGCTGAAGACGACCAATGCTTTTTTATTCATTTTCAAAACTCCTTTTTTACAAAATAGGGTTAGCGGTTATCCACTTTTTCCGGGTAGAGATCATGATTCATCAGACGGTGCTCCGCCATTGCTTCATACTTCGTTCCCGGACGTCCCCAGTTGCAATAAGGGTCAATCGAAATGCCGCCCCGCGGAGTGAACTTCCCCCATACTTCAATATAACGCGGGTCCATCAGACTGATGAGATCGTTCATAATAATATTGACGCAGTCCTCATGGAAATCCCCATGATTGCGGAAACTGAACAAATACAGCTTCAGCGATTTAGATTCCACCATTCTTTGTTCCGGGATGTACGAGATGTACAGTGTTGCAAAATCCGGCTGTCCCGTAACGGGGCACAGACTAGTGAATTCCGGGCAATTGAACTTGACGAAATAATCGCGTCCCGGATGCTTGTTATCGAACGATTCCAGCACCTCTGGCGCATAGCCAAAATGGTATTGTGTTCCCTGATTGCCCAGCAGTGTAACTTCCATCATTTCATCTTTCAATCTTCCTTCGGACATGACAAAAAATCCCTCTCTTTTCCTTCGGCCTGCGCCGGAATTGGAAAGAAGAACGAGATTTCGAAAACTTGGCTCTACTAAGAATAAACGAGTTCTGACCTAAGGGCAGAGTTATCCCGTTTATACGCGGAACATCATTCGCTATGGCATCTGACGTCCCTTAAGGGTCTTAGTTTTTTATAGAGGGAGTTTGCGAACCTCTCCTACGCACAATGACGCAGACTTCTTCTTTAACAGATATCGTGCGTCTTGAACTATACCATGGGGTATGCGGGATGACAAGTGTAAAAATAATGATTAATAATATTAATTATAAATATGATAAATTTATTTTCCAACGTAAAAATGACGGATTCATTTTTGGCGAACAGGGTAACTTATAGCCTATAGATAATCTTCTAAAGGATGGGATCAGATCATGGAACAGCAGGTACAGCAGCTCTCGGATTGGCTGAATACACAGGTGAACAAGACGATTCTCATTGAGAAGCAGGAGCTTTCGGATACAGACACCATCCATTTCAAGCTGGAAGGCGTCGATTACCGTGATGCAGAGGATGTTATTGACGATTATCTGGATAGTGCGCTAATTCTTAGAGGTTCGGGAAGCACGCTGAACAGAGATGGCGAATTGGTGCGCTTGCCTCAGGCAAACTACGAAATTGCAGTCAGCGGACTGCGGCTGAATCGTTCGGATCCAGAAGCCGCAGTGGTGAAGACAGACCGTGCCCACTATACCTTGTCGAAAGAATGACCCTCGAACTGTGTAATAACACATCTAATTTGTAACAAAATAACAGTTCCTGCCTCGATAGGATGACAAAGAAGCTGCGGATAAACGCCCGCAGCCTCTTGCTATCCTATATCTCACTATTCTTCGCCGATGATCTCCACTTCGGTTTCCAGCTCTACGCCAAATTTATCCCTCACGGTTTCTCTAACATGTTGAATCAGACCAATATAGTCGCTAGCCGTGGCATGATCTGCATTTACGATAAATCCAGCGTGCTTGCGGGACACCTCAGCACCGCCGATGCGGGTTCCCTGAAGTCCGCTTTCCTGGATCAACTGCCCGGCAAACCGTCCTGGAGGACGCTTGAAAACACTGCCACAAGACGGGTATTCCAGTGGCTGCTTCGATTCCCGGAGGAACGTCAATTCATCCATAACCGACTTGATAGCTGCAGCTTCCCCTGGCTTAAGGGCAAACCGTGCCTCCAGAACAAAATATTCACCGCTGGAGAAGATACTTTTACGGTATCCCCATTGCATTTGGTCACCCTGAAGGGTTATCAGCTCACCGGCCTTGTTCAAGACGACAGCGCTGTGAAGTACATCCTTGACCTCACCACCATAGGCTCCTGCGTTCATATATAGTGCGCCTCCTACAGTACCAGGGATACCGCAAGCAAATTCCAGCCCTGCTAATTCCTGCTCCAACGCATAGCGCGACACATCAATGATTTTCGCGCCGCATTCTGCATATAGCAGACCGTCTCGCACTTCCATGCCTGTAAGGTCCGAGGTTTGTAGCACGATGCCGCGTACCCCTCCGTCACGGATAATGACATTGGAACCATTTCCAAGTACCGTTAGCGGAATACGCTGCTCATTTGCATATGTAACAATTTTTTGAATTTCTTCATAAGTAGCAGGAGCTGCCAGTATATCTGCCCGTCCCCCCATTTTGGTAAATACCCGGTCCTTTAATTCTTCATGACTTTTAACGACGCCTGCTGTGAGCATAGTTTGCAGATCGTCCTGAACTTTGCTGATATTCATATTGCATACCCCTTTGATGGAATAGAAATAAACCCGCTTGACGGGACACAAACTTGTAACTATAATGATTACAGGTAAAACATTAAAAATTTATTTTCATTATGGAAAGGAAGTTAACTCATGTCAACTTTAGTTATCGTCGCTCACCCCAACCTTGAACAATCCAAGATCAATAAATATTGGCAGGAATACCTCAAGGCCAATACTGATGTTACTGTACACAATCTTTATGAGACTTACCCTTCTGAGGTTATCGATGTAGAGCGTGAGCAGAAGCTGGTAGAACAGCATGACCGCATCGTGCTTCAATATCCCTTCTATTGGTACAGCACACCGCCACTTTTGAAAAAATGGTTCGATTCCGTGCTTACCTACGGCTGGGCTTATGGCGAGAACGGCAACAAGCTGCATGGCAAGGAATTGCAGATTGCTTTGTCCACCGGCGGTCCTAAGGAAGCTTATACACCCACCGGGTATAACAAATTCAGTCTTGAAGAGCTGCTTAGACCTATTGAAGCTACTTCCAATCTCATTGGCACAAAACTGCAGCCTTACTTCATTCTGAACGGCGCAATGACCATCACGGATGAGGAAATTCAAGCTTCTGCAATACAATATGCCAAACTAATCACTACCTAAAGCCAAGGGTAGATGATCAGGCAACCACAACTTTAACAACGAACAGGCTCCCTTGTCAATGACGGGAGCCTGTTCTTCTATACATATATTTATATTATGGATAAATTTATGTCGATATAACCGATTTTCCCCACGGGACTTGCTACAATCCAACAGCTTTGTAAGCCGCAAGCTCATATGGGAGACACAGCGGCACACCTGTGCGCGGATCAGGCATGATATCGGCCTCGATTCCGAACACTTCACGCAGAACCGGTGTGGTCATTACGTCAGCTGGCGCTCCTTCGCTAATGACTGTGCCGGACTTAATCGCCACCATATGCTGTGCGTACCGGGAAGCATGATTCAAGTCATGGACTACCATGATGATGGTACGACCCTTCTCTTCATTCAGCTTTTGCAGCAATTGCAGAACTTCCAGTTGATGTGCCATATCAAGGAACGTTGTAGGTTCATCCAAGAACAGAATATCCGTCTCTTGCGCCAATGCCATAGCAATCCAAGCACGCTGACGTTGGCCCCCGGAGAGACGATCAATCGGGCGGTCATGGAAGTCCGACATCCCGGTCTCAGCGATCGCATTAGAGATAATTTGGCGGTCTTCCGGTGTTAATGTACCGAAGCCCTTCTGATGCGGATAACGACCATAGCTGACCAATTCCGCTACAGTAAGTCCGTCTGGTGCTGTTGGGTTCTGTGGTAAAATTGCTAACTGGCGAGCCACTTCTTTGGTCGAGAGGTTATGAATGGATTTGCCATCCAGCATTACACTGCCGCTCTTCGGCTTCATGATCCGGGCCATCGTCTTCAGAATCGTGGACTTCCCGGAGCCGTTAGCCCCGACAAGCGCCGTTATTTTCCCTGTTGGAAGCGTTAGGTTCAATCCCTTGACGATAGTGGCTTCCGAGTACCCAATGCTTAGCTGTTCTGTATTCAAACGTTCTGACATGATCTTCACTCCCTGTAGTTTTTCCGGGTATGCCCGTTAATATTGGATTTGCAGAATAGATTAAGCTCTTGACTTGGCGAGCAAATATAAAAAATAGGGTGCGCCGATTACAGCCACTACGACGCCTGCCGGCACTTCCGCCGGCTGCATGATCCAGCGGCCGATGGTATCGGCGGCCAGTAACAAGAGTCCGCCTGTAAGGGCAGCGGCCGGCAGCAGAACTTGATGCCGCGGTCCCACCAGCCTGCGGGCCAGATGAGGTGCGATCAGACCTACGAAGCCGATGCCACCGCTGACCGCCACACAGGAGCCTGCAAGGGCAACGGCAGCCGCCAGCAGCAATAGACGTTCACGCTCCACCGGAGCGCCGAGCCCGGTGGACATCTGGTCGCCCAGATTCAATACATTCAGCACTCGGGCCTTATAGAACGAGAACGGCAGCAGAACGACAATCCACGGCAGCAGCGCCAGCACAAAGCGCCAATCGCCACCCCAGATCTTCCCCGCCATCCAGGTGGCCACAAACTGATAATTCTTGGGATCAAGTCTCAGCGCCAACACAATCTGGTAGGCGTTGATGCCTGCGGTAACCGCGATCCCGATCAGTACAAGTCTTGCCGGGGACAGTCCTTCCCGGCGAAAAGCCAGGATGTAGATTAGCGCAGCTGTAAGACCGGCGCCCAGCAAGGCCAGCAGCGGAAGCACGTAAATTGGTGCCGCCGTTGTAGCTGGAAAGAAAGAAATGAACAAGATGACCGCAAAACCAGCCCCTGCGGTGATCCCTAAGGTAGAAGGTTCAGCTAATGCATTTCGCGACAAGCTTTGCAGTATACAGCCGGAGACTGCAAAGCCCGCCCCGACTAGCAGCGAAATCACGATGCGAGGCAACCGGAAATCAAACAGGATCAGCTTCTGCTGATGATTTCCTTGTCCGCCGATCGTATGCAGCACCTCCAGCGGTGAGAGACGCATAAAGCCTGTATTCATGCTGATGACGAACACAGCAGCGATAAGAAATCCTAGCAGTGACAGAACCGTGATGTTCCTTGTTCGTCTCTGCTTCTCATAAGAACTGAGGATGGGCTTGCTCATGACAGCGCCCCCTTCCGTCTGCTCGCCAGGTAAATAAAGAATGGTACGCCGAGGAGCGAGATTAAAGCGCCGATCGGCGTCTCGTAGGGTGCATTCAGGAGTCTTGCTCCAATATCCGCAAAGATTAGCAGCAGACTACCAAGTACAGCTGAACAAGGAATCACCCAGCGGTAATCAATACCTACCAGATAACGAGTAATATGAGGAATCAGTAAACCGACAAAAGCAATTGGACCTACAGCCGAAACCGCCGTTCCGGCAAGCACCACAACTGTGAGCATGCCTCCGGCCTGTACCAGCCTTGTATTTTGACCGAGTCCAGCTGCCACCTCGCTGCCGAGGCTGAGCAGTGTAATGGAACGAGACATCATCATTGCCACGATAAGGGCAACGAGGATTGGCGGTGCCATGATTTTAAGCTGACCCCATGTCGTTCCGGCGACCCCTCCGGCCAGCCAGAACGTTAAGTCCTGAGACAGGTGGAACAGGATCGCTACTCCCTGGCTGACAGCGAGCAAGAGCGCACTTACTGCAGCTCCGGCAAGTGTAAGCCGAATAGGTGTTAATCCATTGCGGGAGAAAGAGCCAATCCCGAAAACTAGCAATGACGCTAACGCTGCGCCGATAAAACAAAACAGCATAATCAAAGTGAACGGCATCGAAGGTGTAAAAGCAAAGGCTAAGGCCAGCGCAGCTGTCGCTCCGGCATTCAGACCAAGCAGGCCTGAATCCGCTAGCGGGTTGCGGGTCATCCCTTGCATCATCGCTCCAGCTACGGCGAAGCAGGCTCCAACCAGCGCTCCGGCGAGGGAACGCGGGATGCGCAGCTCCCATATCACCTGATGCTGCCGTATGTCAGGATTAAAATGAAATACAGCTTCCCAGACTGTGGATAGTCTGATATCCGCTGCGCCTACTGAAATCGAGAGCGCGAGTCCGAACAGGATACCTCCCAAACCAATGATCAGAATGAGGATCGCCGCTGTCGGTCGCGAAGTAATCGGAAGATCAGGTGTCCTTATCTTGGTACTATCTATGGAATCTGAATCCTGGGATGAAACCATTCAATAACTTGTCTCCTTATTGAGTAATAACAAGAATCATTCTCATTATCGCAAATATATGAAGTATGTACAATATCCCGATAACGACATCTACAAAAATTACAGTGGATCATATGAAAAAAGCTTATTATTTAACGAGAAACTTCAATATATCGTCAATGGTTTTGGAATCTGCAGTAGCTCCGCTATACAACCAGGTGCTGTTGGAACTCAGCTCATAGACATGTCCTGCTTTGACTGCAGGGATACTCTTCCAGGTCGCGCTGTTCAAAATTTCCGAGTTGTCCGATTTGTCACTGTTCACCAGGAAGATATGATCCGCTTTCAGTTCAGAGAGCTTCTCCAGAGAGATTGGATTCCACGTCGCTCTCTGATCCGCCGGAATCTCTGTCACCAGGTTTGGTGAAGCAAATCCTAGATCCTTATACAATACTTCCCCGCTGGCACGTGTCTCATCTACCAGGTAGAAATTCTTTTGCACCAGCCACAGAGCAGCAGCAGACTGTCCGCCCGCAACACTGGCAAGCTTCTCTTTAGCTTCTGCGGCTTTCTGATCATAAGCTTTGATAGCTTGCACGGCTTCTGCACCCTTGCCGAGCAAATCACCAATAGTCGTCAAGGCTTTGCGCCAGTCTTTGTTCACAGCATCACCAAGCACATACGTAGGTGCGATTTTGTTATATTGATCATACAGGCCGTTCTGGACGGCAGATTCGGAATCTACGATGATAAGATCCGGCGCGAAGCTAGTCACCGCTTCAAGCGGAAGATCATAGCTTATCGTCGGAACATCTTTTAATTCTGGAGACAGATACTCTTGTATTCCGTTTGGAACCGACCACTGCGCTACAGGTGTAACCCCCAGTGTAACCAAGTGATCTTCAAGATAGGAAGCAAGTACCCGTTGCGGGTTAGCAGGGATGATGACCTGATGCCCCATGGCATCTGTTACTGTCTTCGCCTCCCCTTGACTTGGGGCTGCAGTAGTTTCAACAGAAGGAGCAGTCGTTGATCCAGCAGCGCTATTAGCCGTGTTCCCGGCAGTATTGTTACCACAAGCAGACAAGATCACCATAAGTGCCGCTAAACCCGCAATGGCTAGCTTTGTACTGCCTGATTTATTTCTTTTTAATGTAAACATTCAAGATCCCCCTTGTATCTACTTCCATTCCTATTCTATATAAGACGAACTTAAGTTTTGAACGTACGGCTCGGTCGTCACTACGGTGGAATATTTGGACTTCCGGCCGCTGTTGTCTCCAGATTTCTTTCCATTGTACCGCTGTTTGCGGTTGAAATCCGGACAGCTTATGCTTCCGATGCGAGCTTTCCTTCGGAAAGCTTTTAGGCGGTCGCTGTCGCTCCTACAGTTCCAAACCTCCCCCTTCGTTCCTCCTCGCTTTTTGTTACTTTCTTTTGTTCGGCTTATATAGATCATTACCTCTTATCTTAACACTTTTAAATGATATTGATTCTCATTATCTATGTCAACATAAATATTAAAAATTCTACAGGGTTCGCGTCTGTTTGACACAAGCAAGCAAAACGAAACAAACAAAACGAAACAAAAAAAGAAGCCGCATCGCGACTTCCCTTAAGTGTGCAGTTAATCCCAAGTTATTTGTTCAAATGATAAGGCACTGTGGCGACTACAACATCCTTCTGGTTCATTAAATAGGAACGAATCAAGAAACTGGTCTGGTTGTGCAATAGCGCCTGCCACCAATGCTTCGTAATAAATTGCGGAATAAGGATCGTAATGTGATCTGTCGAAGCGGTCTTCCACTCCACCGTATCGATGAACTTAAGCAGGGGGCGGAGAATGCTGCGGTACCGGGAGCGCAATACAATAAGCCGTACACCCGGGTTCCATTCTTCCCACTTCTGCTCCATCCGATGAATCTCCTCTTCATCAAAGCCGACGTACACAGCAACCACATTATCCGTTAACGACTTGGCGTAGCTGAGCGAATGCAGAACGGCGCGAGTAACGCCAGCTACAGGCACAACCACGGTGCTTCCTTTAATAACTGGTTTATCTTTGTCGAGACAGATACGAAGCTGATCCGCTGTATTCATGTAGTGACCATGTATGCGGTAGAACACGAACATTACGATTGGCAGGAAGATAAAGGCCATCCACACACTGGAGAATTTGGTGATGATGAAAATCAGCGTAATCGTTAATGTCGTCAGCATCCCGATTGTGTTGACAACAAATTTACTTTGCCAGCCAGCCGGCTTCAATTTGTACCAGCGAACCATCATACCCAGCTGCGACAGTGTAAATGGAATGAACACACCGACAGCATACAGTGGAATCAGGCCTTCTGTATTCCCGTGAAATGCGGCTACCAGTAATGCAGACATCACACCGAGGAAAATGATCCCGTTCGAGAAACCGAGCCGGTCCCCACGGACCATGAACGCATGCGGCATGTATTTATCTTTGGCGAACATACAGGCAAGCAGCGGGAACGCCGAGTAAGCGGTATTGGCTGCCAGGAACAGTATAACAGCAGTAATCCCTTGAATGAAGAAATACAGCACGCCGCGTCCAAAGGTGGATTCCGTGATCTGGGATACGACGGTAGCTTTCTCGTCGGGCACAATGCCATACCAGTACGCCAGAACGGTTATGCCTGTGAACATAATCCCTAGAATGAGGCCCATGGCCATTAGGGTTTTTGCCGCATTTTTCTCAGCAGGCGCTTTAAAGTTCGGAATAGCATTGGATACCGCCTCGACCCCGGTCAAAGCCGAACAGCCAGAGCTAAAGGCCTTCAGGAGCAGGAACAAGCTGACATTGGATACCGCAGTCCCGATCTCGGGAACATGGGCATGCGCGCCGCCTGTAGCATATTTTATAACCCCTGAAATAATTAAGACGAAAATGGAAATAACAAACAGGTATACCGGAACAGCAATGAAGGATGCGGATTCTGTTACGCCGCGTAGATTAAGTATCGTTAGGATGATAATTACGGTAACTGCAATAAGAACGGTATGCCCATGTAAGCCTGGAAAAGCCGACGTGATCGCATCAGTACCTGCTGACGCACTTACGGCAACCGTTAGAATGTAATCCACGAGCAAAGAGCCACCAGCCAAAAGCCCGGTCGGAACGCCCAGATTGTTCTTAGCTACGATATAAGCACCGCCGCCTTGTGGATAAGCAAAGATCGTCTGCCGGTATGATAAAATCAGAATCGCCAGCAGTCCCAATACGGCAAGTGCAATTGGCAGTGAGTACCAGATCGCTGTGAACCCCGCGGCGACCAGTACAATCAGGATTTGTTCCGTTCCGTAGGCCACAGACGAGAGCGCATCTGAAGACAGAACAGCCAGTGCTTTCACCTTGGATAACTTTTCATGATCGAGTTCGTTCGATTTCATCGGACGCCCGATCAAAAGTCGTTTTACTTTGCTTACCATTGTAGAAACAGTTCCTCTCTTTGGTGAGTTGAATCGGTCATACCGCGCGCCGTTTTCACGGGTGGATTTCATAAATGCAGGCACAAAAATAAGCATACGGAAATGATCCGCATGCCTGTGGCATGGTCATTATCCCACCTTTGCTTACGAGGTTAGCTGGCGGATTCGGGCTGTGGTAGCCCTACGGTTCGGCCATATTGGCCGCTTCCGATTCACCCCTTTGGCATCGTATGCCAAGATTGGTTCCCCCGTTTTTCCTAGGAAAATTCAGCGCATATTCAACTTCTCACAAGGTCTAATATTAGTCTACAAAGCGCATCCAGTAAAGCGGTGAAAAAAATGAAAAAAGAATGAAAAAACATTCAAAACCCGCAAATTTTATATCGGGAACTGTCCGCTCTTTCATTCTCTTCTATTATCCCTTCGGCCCGTGATTTTATAACATTTTGACGTTATTTGTGACGGAACAGCAGGGAATATTTATTGGTTGTACTTGCTTATGCTTCTTCCGTTTCCTGCTCCAGCGGCTTGCGGCCGAACCAGAGTAAAGCCGTGATCAAAGCAAAGGCGATCAGTGCCATAAACGGAATGGTGATAAAACCAAAATAATTCAAATAATCTTTGTTACAAGGAACCCCCACCGTGCAGGGAATAATCTTGCTGAGCGCAGGAATTTTCTGTTCTGCGTAGTGATACAATGAAATGCTTCCCCCGATAATGCTCAGCGGCAGCACATAAGGAATAATGCGCTTGTCTCCCCGGTAAGTGGCAATGCCTAGCAGAATTAGCTGGGGATACATAAAGATGCGCTGGAACCAGCAGAGCTTGCAAGGCTCATACTTTAGAACCTCACTTAAGTAAAGGCTGCCTGCCACGGCCACCACTGACACAAACCAAGCCAGGTAAAGAGCGTTACGGCGGCAAAATAGGGAGAATTTACTCATTTCACTTGGCCTCCGCCGCTTTGGCTGCAGCATTTACTTCTGCTGAAATTGCATCAAAGTTAAACGGTTCTGCAGATTTCACACCATTAATGAAGATGGTTGGCGTATTATTAACCCCTGCACCCGAAGCTGTCTTAATGTCACGCTGCAGCTCGTCATAATACGTACGTTCCTTGATATCCTTGCGCAGCAGCTCCAGATCAATGTTCAGTTTTTCCTTCTCGGCCAAGCCTACCAAATAATCCTCGGTTGCCCACTTGGCATTCTCATCTCCCTGATTTGCATATACGGCATCAAAGAATTTCCAGAACTCATCAGCATTCTGATGATAAATGGATAGGGCTGCAAGTGAAGCTGTTTCGGAATCAGGACCGATAAAGGCCATATTTACAAAATAAAAAGAGGCTTTTCCTGGCTCAACCAGCTCTTTCACGATTTGCGGTTTAATTAACCCTGTGAACTGGGCACAAGCGGGACATTTGAAGTCTCCAAATTCAACAATTTTGACCGGTGCATCCTCTTTACCCAGTCTTGGCAGCTCACTGTAATTGAAGCTCGTCGGCTCTGCTGCTGTGGTGGTGGAGGAAGAATCCTTCGATGCCATCATAAATAGGACTACAAAAATAATGACTACAAAAGCAATCGTACCAATAACAAACATTCTGTTCGTCTGTTTCTGTTTATCTTGCTTGGTGCGGTCTCTCTCCTGCTTGCTCAATTGGGAAGCCGCTGGACTTTTCTTCTTAGGTTTGCTCAAGGATCGTTCCTTTCTGTCCATTACGGACGGGCATAGTATAATATTTTAAAATTATATAATTAAAGAACTCACCTTGGCAATCCATACTATTGATTTGAAGGCATGTGCTATGGAATAATAACGACAAAAAAAGACATAGCGCCGTTAAACGACACTATGCCCTTGTGCTATTACTTTATTGAATACCTAGGCTCCGGCTTCTTCGGCGAGAATCTCTACCTTGAGCAGTTTGATTCGGGAGATCCGCTTATGATCTATTTCCTCAACAATAAACAAATGATTGTCAAACGTTATGGACTGGCCCATTTGCGGCGGATTTACTTCCAGCTTGGAATAGAGCCACCCACCCAGAGTATCATAATCATCGGTCTCCATGTGCAGACCCAGAAGGTCGTTGATCTCCTCAATCAGCATCAAGCCATCAATGGAGTATTCATCCTCCCCCAGCTTCTCCACGCCGGGGCGCTCCTCATCGAATTCATCCTGGATTTCCCCTACGATCTCTTCCATGATATCTTCCAGGGTAACCATCCCAGAAGTTCCACCGTATTCATCAATGAGGATGGCGATCTGAGTCTTGGCCCGCTGCATCACCTTTAGCAACGCACTGATCTGGATTGATTCCGGTACGGTAAGGATCGGGCGGATCAATTCATGATACTGGGGAACTTGTTCCCTGATCAAGTCCTTAATGTGAATGAAGCCAAGAATATGGTCCTTGTCGCCATCACAGACTGGATAACGAGTCCGCATGCCTTCAAAGGCAATATTAATGTTCTCTTCCACTGACAGATGATTATTCAGACAAATCATTTCCGTACGTGGAATCATGATCTCTCGGGCCATCGTATCAGCAAATTCAAAAATGTTATCGACCAGCGTCATTTCAGTGTTGTCGATCAGTCCGCTTTTATTGCTTTCCTGCATCAGAATTCGGATTTCTTCCTCGGTATGAGCTGTTCCAAGCTCAGTTGGAGGCGTCAGTCGGACAAGTCGTAGCAAGCCACGCGCCAGATTGTTGACAACCCAGATGAACGGAAACATCAGCTTGTAAAAGACATTCATCGGTCCTGCGGTTAGCAGAAGTACAGTTTCAGCCTTGTTGACAGCAATCGTCTTCGGCGCAAGCTCGCCAAGCACAATATGCAGCACTGTAATTAGCATGAAGGCAATAATCAGAGAGATAACATATACTGTCGTTGCACCAAAGCCCAGACTAACCAGCAGCGGCTCAACCAGCGTCGCAATTGCCGGTTCACCCAGCCAGCCCAGCGCGAGTGATGCCAGGGTAATTCCAAGCTGACAAGCAGATAGATAAGCATCTAAGTTGTGAACAATAGGTTTTACAGACAGCGCTCTTTTGCTGCCCTCCTCGATAAGCGAATCAATGCGCCCGCTGCGCACTTTCACCATCGCATACTCCACGGAAACAAAAAATCCGTTCAGCAGCACCAATAAAATCATTAAACCTACATTTAATATACCGGGTAAAGGGTCGCTCAAATTTTGCTCCTATCCACCGTTCTCACACGGGGCGGATAGGCCCACCTCCTTCGTTTTTTCAAAATGTCAGCATGTAAATCGTCAGTCATCTGTATCAATTCCCCAATGCTTTCAGCTCCTGTCTATAGTCACGAATATAAATATATACATTATTATATATTTATAATCTACACAGTCAAACCGTAGCGTATGACGGCATAATGAGGTTTTACCACAATTCTTTGACTTTTACTGATGAATTTGAGCTCTCATGCGTGTTCAGGCCGTTTCCAGTCGTTTCAATAATAAAAGCCCCTCTCCAGTAGCGGAGAGAGGCTTAAAAATCAGTATTAGCGATAGTAACGCGTACCGGGGTTCCCAATAACACCAGGATATTGATAAGTAAGGGGTTCGTCGAAAGTCGCGTAATCAAAATTGATCATAAGTAACATGATGCGTTGTCCCGTTGTCGGGTCGCTAATGATGATGTGGTCACGTCCAGCTGCTTCCAATTTACCCTTGAAGATTTTGGCGTTCCAATCCTTATTGTTCTCATAGGTCATGTAGAATGTGCCAACCTTACCCAAATTTAGCCGTAAAATATTCTCGATGTAAGATTGTTCGAATACAGGGGCTGGTGCCGAAACTACTGTTCCTGATGGAGTCATTGGACTTCCGCTGGTTACTTGGGGAGGTACCGCTTGCATTGTGCCACCCATCGCACCCATTGTTCCCATTGGGGCCATGCTGTTTGACGTACCCATAGTGCCTGAAGATACACTTCCGATCGTGTAAGTAACAGGACGGTAAGGTTGTTGAACGATCATTGATAAATTACCTCCTAAAAATTAATCGGGAGCTTGCGCCCCCGGGCCTAATACACGGCTGGACAGTCTCCGCTGGTCGGAGAAAAGAAGCAATGGGCTTTAAAGCGGCCGGTGTTACTCTGATTGTACCAGGTGTCAGGGCAATCGCCCGCCGGACGGAAGAACCAAAGAGCATTGCTGGCAGGCCAGGTCCGTTCTCCCCCGATGGCTCTTTTCGCCAGACGAATATCGGCATCTCTCGCTCGCTGGTAGAAGTAACTCTTAGTCGGCGCTTCAAAACCTCCCGGACTTTGATACACCATATCATCGATATTGCGGATGTTTTTGAAGTCGAGGCAATTGCCCAAAATGCGGTTGACGCCGACATTGCCCACCATCAGCATCCCAAGATCTCCATCCTCTTCGGCTTCCGCTCTCATTAGCCGCGCCAGTACTCTCACATCTGCCGAGTTCGCTTTAATGACGGCCACACGCGTCCCTCCTTGTAATGGCTACTTCGCAGAACAGCGATTTCGCTCTTTACTGCACGTTGTATTGTATGTGCATCCGCCCAAGAGGTGACAGTCCGTAGGCAATTTTAGCTTCCTAATTATAATTTAAGGAGTTCATACTATGGTTCATAGATCATTTTGCGGGTCATTCCGCCATCAATTACAAGCTGGGCACCCGTCACGAAGTTATTGTCTTCTGCGCTAAGGTACAGACAAGCACGGGCAATATCCTGAGGAGTGCCGACCCGACCAGATGGGTGCTGCTTATGATCGATTTCACGTAACCCGCTGTAATCCTCTGTTTCAATCCAGCCTGGACTAATACAGTTTACTGTAATGCCATCCGGCCCTAGCGAGATCGCCATGGCATGTGTAAGCGCGGTGATCGCGCCTTTGGAAGCTGCATACGCTTCTGTATGAGCTTCGGACATCAGGGAACGTGTAGAGGAGAGGTTGATCACGGCGCCTCCTTGCGGGTTCCCCTTCATAATCTTCGCGGCCTCACGGGTTGCCAGAAAACAGCTTCTGGCATTCGTATTCATCACCTTGTCCCAATCCTCAACCGACAGCTCGTACAAGGAAGCAGTATGTGGATTGGCAATTCCGGCATTGTTGATCAAAATGTCAATAGTACCGAAGGTTTCAACTGTACGCTGCATTAGAGCGACGATATCGGCTTCACGGCTCACATCGCATAAGACGAAGAGGGCCTTTCCCCCATACTCGGAAATTTCGTTTACCGTCTGGCGCCCCCGCGCCTCTTCCAACTCAGCAACGATCACGTTCGCGCCAGCAGTCGCATAACTCATCGCTATCGCCCTGCCGATCCCGCGTCCCGCTCCTGTTACAATAACAGTCTTGTCCTTGAAGCTCATTCTTGTCACGTTCCTTTCATCTATGTGAATTTGTCAGCAATATAAATATCCCCCTGTTCCGTGAACCGGAAACAAGGGGATTGTACAGGAAGCATAGGAGTATTGCAACGGCTACCTAGAGATCTTCAAGAATGACCGGCAGATGTAAAAGAAGGCTGGCGGCGGAAACCGTGATACCTGGTGCCTTGATAGCTAAGCTGCCCCCGGTCTCCTTCCACACTCATTCCGTATTCGGTGCCGTTCACCTTGAACTCCATTCGTGTTCCATCCTCCAACTCGTAGGTCAAATAGTAGTACGTCGTACTGGTTCGGCTCGATCCGCCTTCGTCCTGAAGCTGCTGGTGTCTGACTTCGCTTCGTTTGCTCACGATATGGGCAGGCGTGGTCAGCATGGGCGAGCTATTGTTCCGACTCCATTGCAGCAGACCCCTGCCTGCAGATATAGCGACAATGCCAACCATCACAACGAGAAAGATCGGTATCACTGTTCCGGCAAAATCAAACATCCATGAAGGATCTGGGCCCATTCCCATGACATATTCCTCCTTATTCCCCGCGAGATTCCTCCGGCAGCCTACTCCGGGCGTTCCTGTACATGTATATGCCTGTTCCAGCTCATACAGCATCAAGAGTTGCTTCACGGCAGAAGAAATATGTGCCACATCTATAAAAACACAAAAAGACCACTTCCTTCTCTTATCCTACAAGAAATGAAGTGGTCTCCAATTATTCGATTCTACTGCCAGCTCAAGCATGTACTAAGTCTAAGAAGTGCTTGGTTTCATCTTCTTCGATTGGGAGCATTCCGTTCTCTGCCCAGCAGGCTCTGCATTGTTCTTCGGTCTCACACAAGTGGGCGTCATCACAGTTGTAGCACAATTGCAGAAGGTTTCTTGTCATATAATCCGTTTCAAAAGTTGTCATAGTAATCGCTCCTATCAGATGGTTAGTTTGTGAAAAAAATAACTTTCTTTCTATGTGTTAAATATATCACAAGGTATCGCATTTGTCATGTGATTTTTTTCACATTTATGAGGAAAATTTTAAATAAGTTTTAAAAAAAAAAATAATACAAAACAGCAGGCTCTCTACGAACCTGCTGTCTGTCGCTCCATACATGATTATAAAACTCGCCAGCTTGCCCCGCCGTTCGTGGTCTGCAGAAGAATGGACCGCTTGTCCTCTTTCTTCTCAATCAAGAGCCAGCCAACCTCTGAGGAGAAGAATTGCAGCTTGACGATCTCCGGATACTCCAACAGCTTGTCCTCTAGTACACTGCTTGACTTGAGCGCAGTCCAGGTCGCTCCCTGATCCTGCGTCTGGTATAACATGCTTCCATCTAGAATCCAACCGGTCGACAAATTCAGAAAAGTAGGGCTGAGATGACGGTTCCCACCCGTCCTGCTCTTAAAACCAAAGGTTCTGAACTTCCAGCTTTCCCCGCCATTAGCTGTGAAATAGCCGTTGTACGTAATGCTGTTGTCCTTATCCTTCTGGCAACCTACAGACATCCAGCCTGTCGTTCTACCTCCACCGAAGAACTCCGGCCTGCCGGTAATCACCCGGTCACAGCCTTCAAAACGCTCGTTGATCAGAAACGGTGCGCCCTGCTGCCAGGTCTTCCCGCCATCGTTGGTTGTATAAATCTTGGGTAATGCCCCCGTCTGCAGGGTGACGAAACCATGCATGCTATCCCTGAAGATCATCCCCGTTGTTACACCGGCCATGGGAATCGCCGGATTCGGCAGCTTAGGGTTGTATTGTTCATTCTGCATAACATTCTTCCAGGTCGCCCCGCCGTCCACCGTGGAATACAGAGCTTTGCTCTCTTTGATCGCAGTAGTGTCCCATGAGGTCAATAGCCAGCCGTGGGTTGGAGAATAGAAATACATCGACGAAATCGGATTGGCATCCGGCAGGGAGGATACTTTCCAGGACTGCCCTCCATCCTTGGTTCGCAGCACGATCGTCTCCGTCATCCCGTACGCACTCCTGATGATCCAGCCATTACTTGGATCAGTGAAGAATATTTCCTTGCCATAGACAGGGTTAGATGGAAACTGTACATTGGCGGAAGGTGAGATATTAGCCCAGGTCGTACCGTTATCCTTCGTTATATACATACGCAGCTCATTCTTGGTTACGCCCCAGGCCAGTCCCTCGGATTCGCTGAGTAGCTGAAAATCTGTCAGACGGGTCTGAATCTGATACTTGGGATTATTCTCCGCATCCATATTCCGCGCATCCGGTGTTATCAATGTAATCGTCTGCCCTTCTTCCGGGGGCTCTGTAGGCTGCGGTGTCTGAGCAGGCGCCGCCGTTTTCGACATACAGGCCGACAAGATCAGCATGGATAGCATGATTAGAAGCACAACACTCAGAACCTTGGAACCTTGAGTTTTGGACGGCAATGCGCTCTCTCCTCTCCGTTATTGGAATTACATCATCATTCTGTACATTATCTATAGTTCCGTACATTATTTATCGTTTCTGGAGTAGTCTGCGTTCAGCTTGCTGTTGCGGTAGCCGTATAGTGCATAGATCAGCAGGCCGATGACCAACCAGATTAGAAATCCGATCCAGGTCGCGCTCCCGAGATTGTACATCAGATAGCCACAAGCCGCAGCACTGAGCAACGGAAGAAAAGGTACCCAGGGTACCTTGAAGCCCCGCTTCAAGGTGGGTTGACTATAACGTAAGGCAACGACGCCAATCGAAACAACTAAGAAAGCAAACAATGTTCCAATACTAGTCAGATTCGCCAGGCGGCTGAGCGGAACAAATCCGGTCAAGATAGCGCTGACTATTCCCATCATCCAGATGCTGCGATTGGGTTGCTGTGTGGCCGAGTTGACCTTAGACAGGCTTTTCGGAAGCAGACCATCACGTGAAATTGCATAGAGCAAACGAGTCTGTCCATACATCATAACCAGCAGCACTGTAGTCATTCCTGTAATGGCTCCCAATGAGATCAATCCGGCAATCCCATTCTGGTCAACAAGCCGCAATGCATAAGATACCGGGTCGCTTACATTCAGATCGTAATAAGGAACAATACCGGTTAGGACCAGGGACACGGATATGTACAACACCGTACAGATCACAACGGATGATATGATCCCAATCGGTATATCTCGCTGCGGACTCTTAACCTCTTCAGCAGCATTGGAGATCGCATCGAAGCCGATATAGGCAAAGAAAACGGTCGCTGCCCCATTCATGACACCATGCATACCGAAAGGGAGGAAAGGCGACCAGTTCTCCGGTTTTATATAGAAAATCCCCGTAAAAATGAACAATAAAACTACGGCCAGCTTTATTACGACCATAATCGCATTAAAACGAGCCGTTTCTTTCGCTCCACGGGTCAGCAGCAAAGAAATCAGTAGAATAATGACGACTGCAGGCAGATCGATAAAAGTACCTTTGTCCGAATTATACGCCCCGGAGAGCAATGTAGGCAAATGCAAGCCGAAGCCTTCTAACAGTCCCTGAATATATCCGGACCAACCACTACCCACCGCAGCAACTGCTACTCCATACTCGAGCACCAAATCCCAGCCAAGAATCCAGGCAAGCAACTCGCCAAAAGCAACATAGCTGTATGCGTAAGCACTCCCGGACACCGGTAATGCGGAAGCCAGTTCGGAATAACATAAGGCGGAGAGTACGCAAGCAATGCCTGCCAGGATAAAGGACAGAATAATTCCCGGTCCAGCATGCTCGGCTGCTGCAACCCCTGTTACGACGAATATTCCCGTTCCGATGACTGCCCCCACACCAAGCGCCGTCAAATCAAAGGCACCCAATGTTTTGTTCAATTTGTTAGTGTCGCCGCCCAGGACTGCGGTCAGCGATTTTTTTCGAAATAAATCCATTTCTTACTACTCTCCTATCAGGTAATTAAATTATACATTTAAAGCCCACAGCAGCTTCCATAAACAACACTAATGTGGAAATGGTACACATAATCCTTCTTTTTTATCCTTAAATTGTGCGTTGACAGAATCGCCTTCAGATATTGGATTAAAAGCAATCCTCTTGAAAACACTACCTGTAACGATTATGATGGATAAGATTGGACACAAAAAATTCGCAATTCGGAGGAGATGGAACAATGGCCCCCCCAAAGCCTAACCGCGTAGTCGTTATCGGTACAGGCGCCGTCGGAACGACAACCGCCTATACTTTATTGTTGCGCAGACGGATGCAAGAACTGGTATTGATCGACGTTAATCATCAGAAAGCGCTCGGTGAAGCGCTTGATATGAATCACGGCATGCCTTTTGTCGGCGGCGTGAAACTATGGGCAGGTACTTATGAAGATTGCCGAGATGCGGATATCATTATTGTGACCGCCGGCGCCTCCCAAAAACCGGGCGAGACTCGGATTGATCTGCTTAGAAAGAACATTTCAATTTTCAAAGACATCATTCAGAAAATAACCAAATACAATCAACATGCCATTCTGCTGATTGCTACGAACCCGGTTGATATTTTGTCCTATGCGACATTGAAAATAAGCGGTTTTGACCGCAGACGCGTTATCGGCTCTGGTACCGTACTTGATAGCGCAAGATTCCGTTATCTGATCGGACGCCACAAGGAGATTGATCCGCGCAGTATCCACGGTCAGATCATCGGGGAGCATGGCGACTCTGAGCTGCCAGTGTGGAGTCTCGCGAATGTGGCCGGGATCGAGCTTGGCTTTGACGAAGAAGAACGCAAGGAGATTTTTGAGGATACCAAGAATGCAGCCTATGAAATCATCGATGCCAAAGGGTCCACATCCTATGCGATTGCCCTCGCACTCGACCGGATCGTTGTTTCGATCCTTCATAATGAAGGCGCTGTTCTGAACGTCTCGACACTGCTCAATAACTACAATGGTGTCTCCGATGTGTTCCTTGGTGCACCTTGTATTGTTGACCGTTCCGGCGTGCGCGAGGTCCTTGATCTTCCATTGAACGAAGAAGAACAAGCCCTCTTCCAAAAATCAGCTGAGAAGCTCAAGTCCGAAATCGCAAAGCTTGAACTATAAGCATTTTGTACAAGTTGCTGCCAGTCTTTTGACTGGCGGCTTTTTGTTGCCTCTATATCAAATGAGATGCTATAATCTGGCTCCAAAATGTCCTCGTTCAACTATATAGTTAACATAATAATTATTATGTAATTATATGAAGAATAGAGCACTACCGCTGTGGCAGCGATAGTTGCAGTTTTGCCATAGCTTCTTCCTTCTCCCGGCTTGTAATATGCGTATACACCGTTGTCGTCTGGATCGAGGAGTGGCCCAGCAGTTCTTGAAGCGTTCGCAGATCCGCCCCTTTGCGCAGTAGCATGGTTGCGAAGGAGTGTCGCAGCTTATGGCTGGAATACGGTCGGCGCTGGGAAGGAGGAATCTCCTCCTGAAAACGGTCAAACGTCTCAGTAGCAATCTGCTGAATGGCCCGGATAGAGAGCCGCCGTCCTTTTTGCGAGATGAACATGGCTTCCTCTTTGTTTCGCCAAGGCGCAAGCCGCTCGGACAAAGCCTGATCCAGAAATGGTGCAATATCCTCCGGCACTGGAATGTTCCGCCACTTCCGCCCTTTTCCGAACACTCTGAGCGAACGTCTTTCTACATTATAGTCTCCCATATTCAGCGTATGGACTTCCCCTACCCGCAGGCCCATATACGACATCAGCAAAAAGAGGGCCAGATTGCGTTGTCTGTACTTGCCTTCTATGGCTGACATAAAGCGCTGCAGATCGCCTTCATCGAGATAGACGGGCTCCCGGTTTTTTTCCGTTTTGGATTTCTTGATTCCTGCCGCGGGATTATCCCTATGCACTTCCAGCTCGATCAGTGCTTTGAAAAAGCAGTTCACCGAAGCATGCTTGCGGTTACGGGTGGCATCGCTGACCCCACGTTCCCGGACAGAGGTCAGAAAGGAGACGACATGTAGCTTCTTGACCATTTCTAGTCTTTTGCCGTTCAGACTGCCCAAAAACTCCTTTACATCTGCAAGATAGGATTTCTGCGTATAAGAGGTGTATCCGGCATCCTTCATCCAGATGAGGAAGGCATGCAATTCTTCTTCATATTCTTCATTCAAGTCGTCCACGCCTATGCAGCCCCTCTCTGTGATTTCGACAATCTATTGTACCATAGATTGCTCCGCGCGAAAGTAGTCTTTCTTCCTAGAGGATGAATCCTGTACGCCTGCTAGCGCGTCATTCCACTCGATCCCATGCTTCTGAACCGTCAATAGAAATTCAGCCAGTGCTGGTGATTTCCACTTTTTATGATGATAAGCAATCTGGGTAGCTACACGCTGAGATTCATCATTCCAGTTCAACTTGGCCATCTTGCCTTCGGCGAGTTCGCTTCTCACTGTCACCAGCGGTACAAATGATAGACCCAGTCCAGCCATCACACACTGCTTAATCGCCTCAATGCTCCAGAACTCCAGATTGGGATCAGGAAAAACGCCATGACTGTTCAAATAATGCTCGAACAAAGTCCGGTAAGTGCAGCCCGTCTCAGTATGGAGAATCGTTTCTCCTTTCAAGTGTAGCGGCTCTACTTCTTCATGGATCAGCAGCGGGTGCTCCAGCGGAGCGATAAGCGCCATCTCTTCATGGATCAAAGTCTCAACGTACAGATCTTTATACTCAGTCTCCGGCTGCAGCAGAAAAGCTATATCCAGTTCTCCCGAACGCAAGAAGTCGGTCAGTTCCCAGCAAGCCCCCGGCTTGAGAATAATCTGGACCTGCGGATAGCGGCCACGGAATTCCCGGATAATTCCCGGTAGTCGAAAAGCCGCCAGCGATTCGGGCGCACCGATCCGCAAGGTGCCTGTGATCTCACTGCCAGAACGCAGCGCATCCTGAGCCATGGCATGCATTTTGGAGATTTCCTGGGCATACGGTAGCAGACGACGTCCCGCATCGGTCAGGATGATTTTTTTGCTGATTCGGTCAAATAAGGGCTGGCCCAATTCCCCTTCCAGCGCCTGAATCTGTGCGGTAATACTAGATTGTGCGTAATCCAGCTTCTGCGCCGCACGGGTAAAACTTCCAGTCTCCACCACAACCAAAAAGGTAAATAAATGACGCGATTCCATGTGGCCTCCTGTCTATGAAATCAACCATCGGTTTTTCAGATGGATAAGATTCAATAATTCTGTTTTTCCAATGGGTTTATTATCTGATACTCTATAACAAAACACAAGGAAAGCAGGATCACTTTTAATGAAGCAAACGTTACAACGTCATATTGGCATGCCACAGGCAATCGCACTATATATAGGAGCTGTTCTTGGTTCTGGCGTCCTGATTGTCCCCGGACTAGCAGCGGAGATGGCGGGTCCGGCCTCCCTGCTGGCCTGGGGATTTATGACCCTCCTCATCCTGCCGATGGCACTATCCATGGGGCTACTCTCCGCCAAATTCCCCAATGCCGGGGGTGTATCCCACTTTGTCACCCTGGCCTTCGGTCCAAAGGCAGGTGCTCTGGTGGGCTGGTTCTTCCTAATGTCCGTCCCGATTGGCGGCCCTGTCGCGTCCTTGACCGGAGCGGGTTATATGACTGCCGCCATGGGCTGGGACAACAATGTTAGAATCGCCCTGGCTGCTGGCATGTTAGCCATTGGACTAATCACCAACTGGATCGGCATGCAGCTAGCCGGTAAAATTCAGGTAGCCGTCGTCATCGCCATCGTGGCTGTGCTCGTATTTTCTTTTGCCGCGGCGCTGCCCCGAATGGAAAGTATTCATTTTACGCCTTTCGTGCCACATGGCTGGATGAGTGTTGGTCAGGCCGCAGCCATACTATTCTGGTGTTTTATCGGCTGGGAGGCGGTCTCCCATCTCTCCGAGGAATTCAAAGACCCGCAGCGCGCAGCTGTAAAAGGGGTCACGATTGCCGCGATCATCGTCGGCGTTCTGTACTTCCTGTCGGCATTAGCTACCGTGGGCACCCAAAGCTATCTCAAAGGCGGCTCTGACGCATCACTCGTCTGGATCATCAGCCAGCCACTCGGCCGCTGGGGCGGATTCATCGCCGGGCTTACCGGCATGTTCATCTGCACGGCGACTATTATCGCTTATTCTGGCGCAGCCTCCCGAGTTGCTTTTGCATTATCGAGAGAAGGTTATGCGCCCAAGTGGATGGGAACTCTGTCGGCACGGTATAATACGCCCACTGGAGCTATCGGCTTTCTGTTGGGATGCTTTGTGATTGTTTTCGTACTATATGGAAGCGGCTTGCTCTCCATTACGACGCTAATCCAATTTCCGAACGCAACATTTATCCTGACCTATATTGGCGGCTGTGCCGCCGGAATTCGTCTTTTGCGCGGCAATCGGTTAGGCGTAACAATCAGTTGGATTTCTTTAGTGGCAACACTCGCTGTCTTCCCGTTTACAGGTTGGGCGATCGGTTACCCCTTGATCATCACCCTACTATTTGGATTGGTTGCCTACCGTAGCAAAAATAGCAAACCAACTTTGATTCAGAAAGATATTAAACTCACAACTGATGGTAAGCAGCATGAACTTTAATTCTCCCTATGGAGATAAAAAGGTAAATATAGAGTTAGAGCCGAGCACCTTGAACGTTCAAGGTGCTCGGCTCTTTTTCACTCCATAATGCCAGTGTAATGTTTTGGAAATTTGATATTTTCTCTATTCGAGCAACCAAGTTAACATAATGTTATTTATGTAACCTAAATGATTTATTCACTTTGGAACCTATCCGATCAGATTTTTAATGAACGATGACACATAGCACGCAAATTTTAATTTCCCCTAAAAATGTAATCTCCAGCTGATTCAGTCATTTGATCATTGACAGAGAATCGCCCTCATAATATCAGAATGTTCATAAGTGATTACAAAAAAAGGTAAAAATAAGGCTTGTTCGACCCCTATCCTTGCCCAATAATCACTCATTTAATCGATTTAATCCAAAACAGCGTATAATTTGTGTTATACGCTGTTTTTTTAGCGGCTTTTTGGCCTTATTTAGCCTCAAATTAGCGACATGCTGTCGTGCAACGGATACTCATTCCTCTAAAGAAAAAAGCCGCTAAATTAGCGACTTTTAATCAAGCTATGTTCTTCTGCCTCAATATCCTATAAGCAAAGTTATTCAGATTCCTTCCTTCGTCCAAACGCTGGCATGTTCTTTGGCGAAATCTATAAAAGACATAGGAGGTTTGCGGGTTACTTTTAATACCGTATCGGTGATTAAATCCTCTGAACCTTCCTCCCGAATTCTGCGGTCAAGTTCGGTCATGAACTCCGCATACTCCTTACCTAGCCCTAACGCTAACCAGCTACGGGTGAGTTCATGATCTTCTATTGATTTGTGCTCTATTTTCCTTCCTGTTACTTCGCTAACTATACGACTAACGTCACTATATGAAAGTGAATCCGGCCCGGTAATGATATGCTCTGTATTATGGGCATGATCATCCACAAGTGCTCTTACCGCAACTTCGGCGATATCTTCAGCGGTCACAAACCCAATCTTCCCATGCCCTGCAGCGCTTATAATTAGATCCTGAAGGGATATGGTCGCTGCATGCTGGCCTTCGGTGAAATTTTGCATAAAGTAAGATGGTCTGAGTACCGTCCACTCTGGGGCCTGCTTCTTCAACAATTGATGAACAGGACCAAAGACTGGACCATTTTCTGAAATGGATGCACTGCTAAGCAGCACAAAACGTTGTACGCCTTTTTCCAATGCGAGCTCGATAAATGGCTTCATGACTTTAATAGGTTCAAGGTCGCCCACAGGTGCAACCAAATAAACGCGGTCAATGTTCTGCAATGCCGGGAGGAATGTGGAACTGTCGTACCAGTCGAAATGGACTTCATTGGCCGGGTCTGTAATGGCCTGAGCGTTCCTAAAAGTCGTAGTGTAGGACCATCCCAGTTGTCTCAGCCGTGCTGCAATTCTCGTTCCTGTTTTCCCTCTTCCACCTGTAATAAGGACTTTTTGTTGCTTCATCATGTACAATCCATCTCCTTGTCTTTTATAAATATTTTAAGAATTTAACCTTGCACGGCTTCAAAATAAGAGCGTCGGGTTCCAGTAATCCTTAAAAAGTGTTATTTTCCCATCCCTAGTGTGAATGACTGAAATATACTTCTGATAATACGGTTTTCCGGTTCCAAGAACCTCTCCGTTACACGTATACTCAGCGACAATTTGCTCTCCAGATACGATTAGTTCAGGCGTTGAAAAAGAGTGTATCTTTAGCAGCTTGAACAGCTCTGTAACATAATTACGAATCTCTTCAATCCCGACGAGTCTTTGTGTGTACCCTTCTGGAGCGTAAGGAAACTCGAAGACAGCATCTTCACTAAAAAGGCTAAACCAGCTTTCAAAATCCCGTGCTACTAAATAGTTTTGAAATGCATGAACAATTTCCGCTGCCTGTAATTCATTTGAATTTCTGTTTGTCATTTTTATTCCTCCTGTTTTTATAGACCATTCAGTCCGAAAAGATCAAAAAATAAATTCATTTCAGTCTTTTTTACAGACTGATCAGTCCGATATGGATAAAATAATAATGAAGCCATACTTAGCTCCATTATTAATCCAATGCAGATAAACAAACCTTTACGTAATCATCCATTACCATAGGATCATTCGTCATTTTGGCCAACTGGGTCAGGGAATGTCTTGCATAATTTAAGTATCGTGCCAAGGCCCGCAGATCTCGGTCGCTAGGGAATTCTCCATTCTTTTGGCCGCGAAGCAGGGTCTCATAAAAGACTTCTTCCAGCGTATCCAGATCTTTTGATAAAAACGCCCGGATCTCCTGGTCATGCGGCATCTGATCAATAGCCGAGAATATGATAAAACATTCCCTTTGTCGGTCTGGGTCTTTCAAAACCGCAGCTGCTTCATGAAATACGTTAGTTATGCCTTGCTTCGCTGATTCAGAGGTCGTTAAGTACCTTATGACAGCCTTACTCTTCTCTGTAACGTAATGCTTCAAGGCAAGGATAAACAAGTCCCTCTTTGTACCATAGGTATCGTATAAGCTCTGCCTAGCAATACCCAATCCCTTCAACAGCAGAGGCAGGGATGTTCCTTCATAACCGTAATGGCCAAATACCTCCATTGCTTTGTGCAGCACTTCTGTCGTATCGAACTCTTTATTTCTACCCATTTCATCCCCCTTTGATCATTATCATAAACATTTCGGATCGATCAGTCAAGAAAATATATTAAAACCCATGCTAGCCATATTAAGACCAAACCTAACTTCCAATATGACAATGTACTAGTCCCTAGGCAAAAAAACACAGCAATCGCATGAGACGTATCTCATACAATTGCTGTGTTATCTTTTTAATAGTTTTGGAGAATGGTCTTGTTCTTCTCAAAGAAACGGGCGTTATGAGACGAAACACCGGCCATATCTGAGGCCGTCGGTTCCATGTATAGTTTTGCGCTGTTCACAGCTAGCACCGCATCATTAAATGCACCAGCAATCAAGCGGACCTTGCTGCCGTAAGTGATACAATCACCGGCCCCGAATATCCCCGGGATACTGGTCCGCATCCGCGGATCAACAGTCAACCCGTAATCTTCCTTGGCTAATCCCCAATTCAATAATTCACCGAAATCACGATCAAAACCATGACTTACTACAACTTCATCGACATCAAGATATTCAATGGTACCGGTCTCTGCATGTTCGAGGGCAACCTTTTCAATTTTATCCCCCGCCCCATGTAAGCGAGAGATACTATAAGGTGTCATCACCGTCGCACTGGCTCTCATTTCTGCAACAGGTAGTTCGTGTGCCGTGAATTGATCCCGTCTGTGGGCCACGGTGACGTGTTTGGTCCATTTTACAATCTCGTTGGCCCAATCAACAGCAGAATCCCCTCCGCCAGAAATAAGAACACGCTTATCTTTGAATCTCGACAAATCCGTAATCGTATAGTGAAGATTCGTTAATTCATAACGGTTCGCACCTTCAACATCCAGCTTTTGAACTTGAGTCATGCCCCGGCCAGCACATAATATTAATGTACGAGAATAATGACGTTCTCCCGATTTCGCTGTGATTACAAGGGTATTGTCAGCAAGGCGTTCCAGATGCGCAATTTCTTGGCCAAAGACAATCGTTGGCTCAAAGGTTCTGGCTTGTCTTTCTAAAGAATCAATTAATTGTTCACAAGGGATCGGATCGACTCCCCCAACATCCCATACCAACTTCTCGGGATAGGTCCGCATGAAGCCTCCCAATTCCGTTTTAGCTTCGATAATTTTGGTACGCATGGCTCTCATCCCGCTGTAGAAAGCCGCATACATTCCTGCTGGGCCACCGCCGATAATCGTAACATCATATACATCCATTTCGTGTGTACTCATTAAGGCACCAACTTTTCTACAATATAGTCAATTAACATACCTGTTCCGATCGGACCCTTAGCTTGAATATAATCATTGGTGCGCAATGGGAATACATGATTTTTTTTAACTGCACTCAGGCCTTTCCACAGAGGATTGTCTTCTAATTCTCCTAAGGATTGTGTGCTATCATAGTCCACCATACTTCTTGTTTCTAGGAAAATATAATCCGGTTTGATTTCCGGTAAAATTTCTAATGAAAACTGTGTGAACCATACGTCCGAATTTTTAGTGACTTCGGGACTTTTCAGCCCAAGCGTCTGATAAAAGAATCTACTGACATCATCATCCGCCTTTGGCCCTAAATAGCGGTACCGGGTAGGCTCAACTCGAAGTACAAGTACCGTTTTATCGCCAATCGCTTGATGAATTTTATCTTTAGCCTCACTGGCTTTCTGGTCTAAAGTGGTTAACACCTTGTCTACTTCGGCTTCTTTATCGAAAAGCACGCCCAGCTCTTTCATGGCGTCATGTACCCCGACACCTGCCTTTATAGCGACTGTCGGTGCAATTTTTGACAACTCATCATACACTTTGGCTTCCATACCTTCACCTGACGTAACAATCATATCCGGTGATAAGCTGAGCAATTGCTCGAAGTTGTATTCATATTGCGCTTGCGAGATCGTTTTTACCCCGTGTTTTTCTAAATAGGGGGTCCGGTAATCAGGCTCAATCTCAGGAACAACTACGGCTAACTGTGGAGTAATACCCATCTCAATTAGATCCTCTGCATAGCTTGAGCTTGTGACAAGTAGGTTCTTCGGATGGACAGGAATCGTCACATTACCAAATGCATCACTGACAACCCTAGTTTCACTTTGACTTGCCGGCGCTTCTGCAGACACCTCTTCTTTCTTACTGGATTCGTTGGAACATGCAGCTAAAACAACAACCAATAGCGCTGTTCCAAGCAACTTGGACAATCTTCTTGCCATTATGTACTCGCCCCTTTATTTATTGATAATAATTATCATTATCAAAGATTATCAAATAAAAAGCCATCCTTCCATAGCGAATGGTGCGAATTCAAATGGATTATTGTGCTACATCCTGCTAGTGATTTTTCAAACTGCTAACCACTTGATCAATGATTAGGGTCTGACCAACGACTCCACATCCATCCACCCACAGACTTGTATCAATATAGAAAACACGCTGGTCTTTTACCGCCCTTAAGTGCTTCCACTGCTGACTTTCTCTTAGTTTCTCCATACTGTCTTCTGTGTTAAAATACTCCATCATGCGTTTCTCCACGAATAAATAAGCCGGGTCAGCTGCACATAATTGATCGATTGTGCAAGGGTTAAACCAACCCTCTCCTGCCATTAGAGACTCGGGAAGCGCCAGCCCTAATCTCTGATACAGCAGCTGTGACACGCCACTGGAGTTGCCGCCCAAATATCGATATCCGAACGGTTCTACTCGCAAGACCATTACTGTGGCCCCAGATTCAATTATTGAGCTTAATTGTTGCCTTGCAGCATTCACTTTATTGTCCATTTGTACCTGAAGAGCGTTGGCTTCCTCTTGTTTATGAAACCAGACGCCAAACTGTTGGAGCAGAATCTCTACATCATTGGTCAGACCGGTGAGGATTGGAGCGACCCCGCGCAACTTCTTCTTGATATCTTCTGTTATGAAATGACCCATAATGATCTCAGGCTGCTCTTGCTGAATGAATTCAATATTAGTCTCATATTGGGGAACTTCCAGCAGTTTTACCTTATGCTTTTCAAATAACTCTTGTTGATGTCGAGGCAATAGTAAAGGTGTTACCATTACAGCCTGGGGAATGATCCCTAATGAGATTAGAACCTCGGCGCAGAGTGCTGAGGTTGATAATACCTGCCGCTCCCCCAAACGCTGCACATAATTCCTTGGTGACATGCCTGCAAATTGTTTGAACCGACGGCTGAAATAATGTACATCTTCAAATCCTATCTTTTTGGCAATTTCTTGTGAGCTGGCTGAAGTTAATAGCAACTCCTCCTGGGCACGATGGATTCTGTAATTTGCCAGGTAGTCTAAAGGAGGCTTGCCACACATTTCACCGAATTTGCGAGAATAATGCCACTGGCTGACACCTGCAATCTGCGCTAGCTCTTCGCGGGTAATCGTCTCATGATAATGCTCCTGCATATAAGCAATCGAACGCAGAATTCCTTCTTCTGTAGTTGGTTGATCACTCGATGGTTTAAGATATAAGGTCTTTAATAATCCATATAAAAGAGCCTGATGCTCTACAAGCTGCTCAGATGCTCCCATAGACTGCTGTGTATTTAAAGAATCACTAATACTTGTTAAGAAACCGCCTGTCAGCTGCACGATCTGGTATGTATTCCCTAACGGCACGTGCCAATCTGCTTTCATTACTGTTCCTTCTGCTTTCAGAATGGACCAAGTATGAAATTGGATATGCCAACCTGCTAAATCCAGGTTTCCGCCCTCTAATACCTCAACGAAAGAGTTCTCTTCAATGGCGATGAAATGACCAAAGGCTACATGAACATACTGACCGTTAATATTCCAAACCGCCTGGCCATCTGTGATCACGATTAATGTATGGGATGTACAATAATTGATTTCTCCAGCAGTCATCCATTTCTCAGATAACAATGAGGTTGACTCCCATTGAGCGATCCATGGGCTTACTTTAGGTTGCTGTGGTTCTGTCCAGCTCAAGATGACTTAACCCCCTTATATCCTCTATTACTCCATTACGCGCCCTTTTGTCCACATTACAGTTGTAGAGACTTTCATTCTACACGAAATTACCATGAGCTTGTAGTCGAAGCTGGACGCAAAAAACACCCCCAAATGCTATGCATTGGAGGTGCTCACTAGTTCTATGATTTAGAAAAGAACAGCATAACAGCCGTTTTGCTCTTACTGTGGATGCGGAAGACTTAACTGCCAAGATACCCCGAACCGGTCGGCGGTCCAGCCGAATTTTTGACTGAATGGGTAAGCACCTAGTGGCATAAGGATTTGTCCACCCTCCGACAGGTCGGCAAAGTTCCGGTCAATCTCTTCTTCGGAATCACAGGTGACGAACAGGGAGATCGCAGGTGTGAACGTAAAAGCATGCTTGACATGGCTGTCGATACACATATAGACTTGACCGTTCAACGAAAAGCTAGCCTGCACCACACTTCCTTCGGGACCGGCCTCATTGGGTCCATAACGCTTGATGCTGATAATCTCAGAGTTTTCAAATAAGGAGATATAGAAATTCATCGCCTCTTCAGCCTGTCCTTCAAACATTAGAAACGTGGATATTTTTTGTGAAGCTTGTCCCATGTGTAGTCAACTCCCGTAACAATATTAAAATGTACTATTCTTATTTTAAAGGAGTTAGATGAGAATTGCTACAACCCTCAACCCGGTTTGGTTACCATCCTTATTCCTTCTCTGCTGGAGGAAAAAGATTTCTCTCGTATACCTTTAACCGGGCATATACCGTTTGCAGAATAGGGTAATCGCCTTGATCTGGAGCCGCCAATGCCAGAAGGAAACCATGCAGATGATCGGCTTCGATCGGCAGCCTCTTCTGCATATCCCGCTGCATCGATGACATCATTGATGGCTGCATAGAAATCATAGTTTGCAAGGTGGTGGACTCCAGATCTGGATCTACCGGCATTCCGGCACTACGGGCAGTGGTGACAATTTCCTTGAGCAGCAGCGAGTATACCGACATGGCTTCAGGTGTTTGAAGAATCGGCCCAACCGGAGACTCCATGAATGTAGTTATGCCGCTAAAGCTTGCGATGAATACATATTTCTGCCAGACTACACGCTGAATATCCTCGGATAGAACGACTGTGAATCCCGCACCATCCAGGTGACTAAACAGCTGCTGAGACCGCTCTGATACCCCGCCTGTCCATTCTCCAAATACAATACGGTGAAACGGACTGCTCTGAATGATTGTCCCTTCCTCATCTAGCGTCGATTCAATATAACAAAGACCACCAAGCACTTTCTCACGGCCAAAATGGTTGCCTAATGCATTGAAATGGTCGTAACCGTTAAGGAGCGGAAGAATTAATGTATGTTCTCCCACGTAAGGGGCAAGATCACTCAGCAGGTCCGGCAGATGGTAGGCTTTAACTGACAGGAGGATGCAATCGAATGGCTCCGCTTGGTCTCCATATGTAATCGCACGGATTGGGGTATGAAAATCCCCATGCACACTTTTAACCTTCAGCCCATGATCTGCCAATTGACGCTGTTTGGACGGGCGAACCAGAAAAGTAACATCTTCTCCTTTTTGAACAAGACGACCACCAAAGTAACCGCCAATTGCACCAGCACCTACAACCAGAAAACGCATGTTTGCCATCAAAATTCAAATCCTCTCTATAACCTTATTGGATAAATAAAAAGACCTCTTAGCTAATCTGCTAAAAAGGTCCGATAGGCAAAAAAAGAGTCAAGCTTTGACCGTTCTTTTGTCTCGGTCCTTGCGGATCAGAGCAAAATCCAACGAGTTCACCTCCATGGCTTCGCGTGAAGAGCTATTTAAATACTGCAATTACTAAGGAGCACCATTCGACCTGGTCGATACAGCCTCCTTCGTGAGTATAACAGAGTTGGCTATACCCTGCATACCCTTTCAAATTGTCAGAAGAGCTTTATGAATCAATCATGCGATCATTATCCGGAATTGGAGTGGCACCCTGAGACGACGTTTTAATCCAAAGCTTCGAGAGATCCAGAAAACCAAAGGTACTGGTGTGTAATCCATATAAACTTTGATCGAACAGGGCTCTCTTGTTGAGATGGCATCCATAAAGCACCCAGACATTGTCACGCAGAATGCTCTCTGCTTGATTCAGCAGCCTGGCCCTATCAACTTCATTCTGCTGCGCAAAATCCTCCAAGCTCCGGTCGATAACATCAAGCTGGCTCTTGAGCAGGAGTATGCGCAAGTAATTGGACTCGTTCTTAAAGTAGGTAATCATTCCCCACTGCCAATCCTCTTCCAGAATCTCTTCACCCAACATCAATTCCGCATGATTCGTAATCTCTTCGGCATTATGTCTCTCAAGCGGGTGAAGCTTAAGCGTTATTCCCATCGCGGCACAACGATGCTGCAGCCACTGCGCTTCTTCGCTTTCTTCTTTTTTAGATATAAAAGCAACAGTAATTGCCTCTCCATCATATCCGCAAGTTCGCAGCAGCTCTTTAATCTGCTCTGTAGAATCTGTTGTATTCTCCCAGTTACTTTCTCTGCTATTCCAGGGCAATAAGCTGTCTGCAGGGGTCAATCGACTGCCTCCAAGCTCCTTGATTACAGCTCTCCGGTCATAAATCAGACGCAGGGCCTGCCGAAACTTAAGCTGATGATGTATACCTTTCTTACGAAAATTGAACAGAATATATCGGCAGCCGAGTGCTGGATAATCAATTCGATTATTGCAGTCATGACGGTCTTCCCGCTCCTTCAGCAGCTGATCCGGCAGCTCATATTGCCGTTCTGGGGCAACATCATGGAGTAAAAACCAGATTTCCACCCGGTCGAGCAGCGCACGCATAGCATAATATTGGTCAAATGCCTCCAGCACAAGAACATTCTCATTCAGTTCCTTGACCCGATACGGTCCAGTACCAACAAACGCTGTGCTGAAATTCAAGTCATAAGGCACAATGGACATATGAATATTGCTGAATAAATGCAAAATAAACAAATTCGGCCGGCTCAAATGAAAATGAACACAATATTCTCCTTGCATCTCTGCACTAATGATATCGTGATAAAACCAAAGCGACGGACTATGCAAATTTCGCAAACGTTCTAGCGACGCGATAACATCTTTGGCGGTCATGACCCGCCCATGATGAAAACGGACCCCTTTACGAAGATAAAAGACCCAATGCGTATGATCCTCGTTGCTCTCCCACATATGGGCCAAGCCCGGCAAAAAGCGGCTGTTAGCCGTTTCATAGATTACTAACGTGCTGCAAATTTGGCTTAGCAAATAGGATTCAAACGCTGAATAGACAAATGCAGGGTCCAACTTGTCTAAGGCCCGATTGCGAACCATCCGCAGCACATCCTGTCCGGAAGTGGACTCCGGCTCATGTTGAAAACCAAGATGTTTGTTAAGTTCGTTCAGCAGACGAACCTTGAACGGCTCATTTCCGGTGGCATTGCCCAGCAACACGGTCGCTTCTCTTATTTTCCCCTTACGAAGCAATTCCTGAAAGCTATTCTCCAGTATCTCCTCTTTACTCTGCAGGAAGGTAAGCTGGGACATGTTGCCTCTCCCTCTGCCCGCCTGCCAATGAATCATTCCCTTCTCTTCAAGCTTCCGGAGGATGAATTTCACATTGCGGGAGGTACAACAGAGGGTCTCGCTAAGTTCTTCGATACTTACAGGAAGCGGCTCATGTAGTCGAACAGCAGGATTCAAGGATTCTGCCATATTCAAATAATGCAATATAGCCTGATTGTACATAACGCCCTCCCTATTTTCCGGAAAAGGTGAAAAGATGAAAGAATATCTTACACTTTTACTTCCCCCTTTAATCAGTACAATTATAAATAAACATTTATGAAAGATACAGAAAATTTACAGCGAATTAGGAGAAACAGCTATGAAACAGCATTTGCAGCAAATTCATCCCTTAGCCTGGACCATCATTGTGGGTACAATGTTCGGTCGTTTAGTCACTTCCATGAGTATTCCCTTTCTATCCATTTATCTAGTCCAAGTGCTTGGAGCCTCCCCTACACAGACTGGTATTACGGTTGCCGTCAGCTCCCTTGCAGGGATTCTGATCAGCTTCTACGGCGGCTACATTTCTGATAAAATCGGCCGAAAGGTCATCATGCTGATTTCGGTCTTTAGCTGGGCGTGTGTCTTTTTTGGCTTCGCGGCAGCACAAGAACTATGGGTCTTCTTTCTCGTTAATATGCTTAACGGAATCTGTCGCGCAGTTTTTGAACCCAGCTCGCGCGCACTGTTATCAGATGTTACTCCGGCTAAACAGAAACTGCTTGTCTTTAATCTGAGATACGCTGCGATCAATCTGGGGGTTGTATTCGGACCGATTATCGGGCTGCAGCTCGGCTCGGTACAATCCAAGTTTCCCTTTATCATTGCCGGGATCGTCTACATTGTCTATGGACTGGTCATCTTTCTCCAGTTCACTTTGCACCGCTCCGCTCTGCCTGTTCACACCGATGTCACGACACCACGTCTTCGGGAAGCCTTAACCACGACAGGGAAGGATGGCGTGTTCGTGTCGGTACTCATTGGTACGATCTTTTGCATCATGGCTTATGGACTTTTTGATTCCACGCTAGCGCAGTATCTAACCATGAACACGCACTTCTCTAATGGCAAGCAGCTGTTCTCATATATGCTATCGCTGAATGCAGTGACCGTATTGGTTATGCAATATCCCGTTGTACGGATCGCCCGCAGATTCTCGCCCCTAGTCCCGTTGATCCTAGGGAATGCTCTTCTTGCGTGCAGTATGATGCTCTTCGGCTTAGCTGGAGGCATTGGCTTAATGAGCTTTAGTGTTGTGCTATTTACAATCGGTGAAGTACTGCTCGCCTCAATGATGGATATGCTGATCGACCGGATCTCTAAACCTGAATTGAAAGGCACCTACTTTGGCGTTATCGGGTTTAACAACTTGGGGAACGTTATAGCCCCGGTTATAGGTGGTCTTCTGCTAGATGAGTTCGGCATGCAGAACGGCCCTGCCGTCTTTCTCCCGCTGGGATTAATCATAGCTCTCGGCATCCCCTTCCTGCTCATCGCTAAGAAAAAGCTTGCTGCCAGAGAGCGAGATACTGTGCAAGTGAAGGAGCGTATGGATATAGCTTAATTGCATGTTCAAAAAACGGACAAGACCCGGTAAAGAGACGATATCTCTTAGCCGGGTCTTTATTTTAGCGTATATGGGAGAACGTGAAGTGCAATGTAATTCTATGAGCGATTTATGCGGGTGGATCAACTGGTGCAATTGCTGTGTGTACGACACAATGTTTAAAAGTAGTTGAAAGGTAAAAAATAGGAATTATTATTGTTCAAATCATTTGAGTTAACATAATATTATTTCCGTAAACTATTATGTATGCTTCCTGAACATTGTAGAGATTCGTTCTTTGACAAACTCCCTAAGAACTGCAGGCTCGACGATTTCAGCATAGCCCATAAGCTTCACTGCTGTGTGGGTCTTGGTTACCTTTTTCCATGGTTTTGTTGATAGAAATGATAGGCGTATGTATTTATGTCGGAGTAACTAAGTGAAAGGATTCCTTTGATTTTACTAATATGAATTTTTCATATGATGAAATCGCATAATTTTCAGATGTCTCTTTACTGATTAGTGATTCGGTGGTTGGTTGTTTGATTGTTTTGTTGTTTTTCGTTAGTTCAGTTACTTCAGTTAGTTCACTTGATTAATTAGTTGCTTGTTCGTTATTCACGCCTTTAATTAATTGTTAATGTTGTTAATAAAAAGTGCAATAGTTAACTTAATTATTATTATGTTAACTATACTTCTCTCTCCTTCTCTCTCCTTCTCTCTCCTTCTCTCTCCTTCTCTCTCCTTCTCTCTCCTTCTCTCTCCTTCTCTTTCCACAAAAAAAGCATCGTTTACCCAAAGAGGTATACGATGCTTTTTAAAGTGCTGTTCAAGTATATATCCGCTTACCGCAAGTGGTTAGCTAGAACAAACTGTTTCCTATGCCCTCTTTATTTTCTGGACAATAAAAAGTTCTTATTGAAAACCGCAACCTATTTTGTGATTAACCGGGTAACTAAATTTAGAGCTTATCCTGAACTTACCGAGAACTGAAGTGACACATAATATGGGGCTGGCACACAAATTTAGGGAATCAGAACGCCCATGCCTTCACTCGATTGCCTGTGCTGCTATAGTTATTATACTTGCTATTTTTCTATAGTTGCTATGCCGTCGTTTTCCTTCGTATAACGTTTATTTTCCCAAAGTTCTCGAAAGTCTACACAGTGTTTAAAGAGCGGCATTTTTGTACCTTATATTGATGATTTTAGCGTAAAAAAGGGGATTAGAGGCATTATTGTACCTTATTTTCCTACATATCCCTCAAAAGAGATGGCGTAAAATAAGTTGTGTACCAAGATTTGGAGCCTAGCCAGGCAACAAAAAAGTAGGGTATTCTCGGGATTACGACAGCACCAAGAAGGGACCCTACTCGATGACTATTTTACCCGAAAACATGCTAAATAATCTATTTGAAAATCTTGTCACACAGTTTGTCAAAGATAACCTGGAGTCCATCATGAAAGCGGAAATCCAGCAGTTTATGGAAGTGGAGCAAGCCGGTGAGCGTAACAGCCGCAACGGCTATTACAAGCGCGGCCTGCACACCAAGTACGGAAATCTCGAGGATCTAGAGGTTCCCCGCGATCGAAATGGAGCTTTCCAGACTCAAATGTTTGAACCCTATCAGCGACGAGACGGCTGGCTGGAAGAAGCCGTGATTCAGATGTACAAGAGTGGCATGGGCACACGGGACGTGGCTCGTTTCATTGAAAGTATGTTTGGTAGCCACTATTCGCCGACAACGGTCAGTAACATTACAGCGACGGTACTTGACGACATCCACCAGTGGCAAAAGCGTCCCCTGCAAAAACGTTACTCCGTGATCTACTTGGACGGTCTGTACGTCAAACTCAAGCGCAGCACGGTAAGCGGTGAGGTGGTTTATTTCGCCATGGGTATCGACGAAGAAGGTCACCGCCAGATTTTGGGTTTTTACGTAGGTGGCCAAGAAAGCTCGAACGGCTGGCGTGAAGTGTTGAAAGACCTCTATAATCGCGGTGTCCAGGAAGTCTTGCTAGGTGTGTTTGACGGGCTCCCTAGACTGGATGAAGCCTTTCGCGAGATCTATCCTGAAGCGGATGTACAGCATTGTATTGTCCACAAAGTACGTTCGACGTTTCCAAAAATTCGAGTACAGCATAAAACCGAAGTCATAGAAGATCTAAAGACGATTTACACCGCAGAAGATCACGATTTGGCGCTTGCTGCCTTTGATACGGTAAAGGCCAAGTGGGGCAAGATATATCCCAAAGAAATGGATTCTTGGGAAGAGCAGTTGTCGACGCTATTGACCTTTCACAAGTATCCGGCTCTCATAAAAGAAGCCATCTACACGTCCAATCCAATTGAACGGATGAATAAAGAAATCCGAAAGCGTCTGAAACCTATGAACAGCCTCACGAATATGGATGCGGCGGAGAAGATTATTTATCTGAACGTCATGGACTACAACGAGCGTTTTGCTGAACGAGTCATTCGCGGCTTCGGTGACCCTAAAGTCAAGGAGAAACTGAACGAGATGTTTGAAGCACGCTATGGGGTGCGGAAAGAGCTAGAGAAGTAGCTCTTCCCTTTGTTCTTTGGGGCGGGGTTCCCCCGCCCCAAAGAACATCTACACCAATTCACGAACACCCGAGGAAGTTACTTTCTACTTGCTTACACAAACTTCTTGACGCTGCCTCAAAAGACGATATCCCCAAAGAATTAAGATACAAAAATGCACTTATTTTCGTATCCGCGAGGATAGAAGCAAACCGGTGTTGAGCCAGAGAGTCCTTCCCCTGTCGTTCCAAGGATGGAACAAGTTTGGAGAGGCACGGGTACATCTGATGACGAACGGCAGGTTTATACTAGTGTAGTAGCTTGCGAACGTCTCAAACACCGGTGTTGCCGCTTGTTTACGCAAGTTTATTTTGGCCTGTTTGCTCAAAATCCTCACTTAACCATAACGAAAATCATTAAATTGGGGCAAAAAACGTTGATGTAGAGCGTGATTCATTGGTTTCTTAGTGTTGTAGAGCTTTGGTTGCTCATTTATTTTATTGTATTAATATTTAATGTACTGAAATATTGACTGGGATTGCCTTGCCTAGGATTAAACCGCTCCTGAAAAGCCCCATTGGTATAGCTGCCGATCACGCGGTGCCAAAAATTACGGGCCGGAATATTGGCACGGACCTGCGACACCTTCCAGTCACCTGGGAACATGTCAAACAGCTTGTGCGCAGCCCAGGTGCCAACCCCGGTGCGACGATATTTTTGCATCACAAAAAATTCTGTCATATAAAACTGCCCTTCCGTACTGCGCAGCAGCCTGTCCACCAACGCAAAGCCAGCTGTGGCACCGTCCACCGTCATCTGGTAGGCAAATTTATTGTTCCCGCTGCTCCAATAGGCTTCAAGACCCGGATAGGTGGGAAACAAGCCGTCACGATTCACATCAAGCTCCAGATACTGCGTAAAATCATACAAGTAGAACTGCATCAGATTGCTGATCAGTTGTTTACTTTCCTTGGGAACCAGTTCAATTCCAAGTTCCATGAGGTTCACCCCTGCAAGTCGCTTTTTTTATAACCCATCATATAACTTTGTCTCCCTTGGAGCAAGGTACCCTCCCCTGCACCCCCTGCACTTCGGGCCAAGCCAGGAAAAACATGTTAAGATAGAGTAAAGTTAACCCAATGGAATTCATACAAGAAGGTGATATTGATGAGCATTCAAAAGACCAACGACCGCAAGCATCTAGACCTGAAGCTGCCGCTCATGCCCTGGTTTGTGCAGCAGTTTATCGATTATAAACGACCTGACCTTTCTCCCTCCACCCTGCTGGAGTATATCCGGGATTATGAGTCTTTTTTCAATTGGCTGCGTGCAGAAGGTTTATCCATTGCCGACCATAATACCGGAATAACACTGCTGGAACTGGAGACGCTGCATATGGACAGCATTATCGGCTACCGGCTGCATCTCACAACTCGTGCGGAGAGTACGAACAGTAAAGTCACTGTCTCCCGCAAGCTCTCCTCTCTTCGCTCTCTGTTTCATTATCTGAGCCAGATTGCTGAAGATGATAATTTCTATCCCCTCCTCAAACGCAACATCATGGCTAAGGTGGAGATCAAACGTATCCACAAGCCGAAGGATACGGCGGCCAAATTGAAGGGTAAAATTCTGGAGGAAGAAGAGCTTCTGGAGTTCGTCGGCTACATTTATGAGGGGTACGGACGTGATATTGAGGGTAACAAGCAAGCGTATTATTCTTTTCAAATCAATCGCGAACGGGATGCCTGCATCGCCAGTCTGATTCTTAACTCCGGTCTGCGCGTATCAGAGGTCGTCAATCTCAACGTGGACGATCTGGATTTGAACAATAAAATGCTGTATGTGTACCGCAAGGGACATAATGATGAAACTTTTAAAACTCCGGTTTATTTCCGGGAACAAGCCAAAGATGATCTCACTAATTATCTCGGCTTACGCTCCTCACGCTATAAGACTCCTAAGCGGGAAAAAGCGCTCTTCATCGCTCTCCCGAACGGCAGCCAGGAGGGCAAACGGATGACCAAGCGGGCCATGCAAGAGATGATCATCAAATACGCCAAGCGTTTTGGCAAGCCTTATCTGACGGTTCACAAACTGCGTCATTCTTTCGCAACCGACTATTATTTGCAGAATGATATCTACAAGACCAAGGAGCAGCTTGGACACGCCTCTACAGAGACCACCGAGGTCTATGCCCATCTGACCGATAAAACGATGTCTGAAGCGATTGAACGGCGTCTGGAGTCCTAAGTTATCTCTCCCTCGGCGGCTCTGCCCTATCTACTAACTGGGCTGGAGCCGCCGCACTTGTGACGAGGGGGTTATGTGACGTGTCGGAGATACGGCCGTGAGATTAATTTCAAATTTTCTATTGTGAATTTTTCATATGATGATATTTAATAAATAAAGAACGCAGTAGGAGCACTATTCTTCGTCACCGTTCGTTCAGCGTTTGTTCATTTTCTATAAAAAAAACGGATACACCCTCTAAAGAAGGTTTGTATCCGTTTACATCATAATTTATCCTTAATCTTAAAATCACGTGTTATAGATACCTTGTAGATTTCGTAGCCCGCTTGAGCCGTTCTATCTCCTGATCGGACAGCTTCTCCTTACCAAGCAAGTGATTATATACTTGTTTCGTCGTAAACTCAGGTGTTATATTCACTTTCTTTTCTGTGAGGTCTGAATCCCAGATCGAACCGATAGACGCACCTTTCAGCATTGATTTACCAATATCTTTTAAAGAGGTGATCGTCTGTTTCCCATCCTTCATCGTGATTCCCTCCTGTGAAATTAATTGCCTTGCTACTTTAGTATTACGACTGTTATGTAAAAAAGGTACATCAAAACGCTGGTGAAATCAACTAATTCCACCCATAACTAGAGAACCAGCGGCCATCCTTATGGTCTTTCAGCGCTTGTCCGATAAAAGGGATAAGGTTGTCAGGAAGATCATCCATAGGGAACCAGCACATATGATCACATTTATTGGGCTCGGCATTTCGGATCTCTCCCGCCCAGCGCTCAGTTATAAAGAAAAAATCCACCCGCTCGTTAGCAGCTTTGATGTGCATAACACCAGTCAGCTCCAGATCATCCGGCTGAATCACAACACCGCATTCTTCTCTGGCTTCCCGTATAGCGGCCATTTTCACTTCTTCGCCTCCGTCAAGCTTTCCTCCCGGGGGGCCATACCTTCCATCCTCATGACCGGTGTTACTACGGCGCATTAAGAGTATTTGCTGATCCCTAACCAGAAATACATGAGCTACACTTACCAGTTGAAAATGACTCATCCGTTATCCTCCAATGTGCGAAGTAAAGTGGGGAAAAGAAGATGCGCGAACATACGTTCTCATCCCTAGAATACCATACTTTTAATTCAGTTAACATCCATTTTTAAAAAGAATATCTTTGCTTCATGCGTCCTTTTTTTCAACACATTATCCCTTTTCTTCCCCATCTCATAAAAAAAAAGCAGATCCGCTCTTACTGACGCGAATCTGCTTAAAGTTAGGATGTTACCTACCCCTTCGGCCGATTTTCCCGGTACCAAAGCGGGTTTTGGGCTTGCTAATTTTGGGCTTCGGCGCATCGAAAATGCTGGACCCGCCCTTTTTACGGGAAATGCTGCCTTTGCTTGTACCGCTATCCGACTTGCTGCTCCCTCCGGTCACACTACCCGGATCAGTGACACTCTTACTGCTGCCCCTGCGGGTGAGCTGTCCCTTCCGTTCTACGGTGATTGGTGGCGCAATTTTTTTATCCTGATCGGTCGGCTTGTGATACGTTCCTTGCTTGGGTTTATATTCATCCTTGCTTCCATATCCCCGGTAAGAGCCGTATCCGCCCCCCGAACCGAACAAATCGCCGATCAGCCTGGCAGCAAGATAAGTTTCCAAAAAGCTGGAGTTATAGTTGCTACGCACATACTCTTCTGAATCGACTTCGACTAGCGTATCTTCCGGCTTTTTCGGGTCTTGTTGCAAATGGTACCACTGTTTGCCGTACACCAGGAACATATGTTCCGAATTAGCGGATGAGATCTGATCAGGCTTCTTCTGTGACGCCAGTTCATCTGCTACTTCTTCTACCGATTGGCCACTTGCCCTGTAGACATAGGAGGTGGAATGGCCTTCCTGGTTCACCGATTCCAGCGGATAGTTCTCCTTAAGGTCGGGAGCGCTGCCGCATGCGGCAAGCACGGAGGCCAGCAGCCCCAGTACCAACACTAAGGATAACAAGCGTGCTAACTGTCTTTTCATGGGCACCCTCTCCTATGAAGCCCGGATTACCCTTACATCGCCCGGGATCACTTTCTCACCTTCATACAGCATAAACCGTCCGTTCTGCCATTCAATGCGCAACAGACGGAAGTCGTCGGACTGATACTGCCACACATGCTGCTCTCCCCCATTCATGAATGGGGTCTGCCCCGCCACTGCTACATGACCTTCGTACTCTTCCTCTAGGAAATACTCATGGTCATCCAGTTCCAGCGTTGTTGGCACCTCTGCAGGATTATCCAGCCGTCCGTCAATCGGTTTATACAACCCATATTGTAGCTGCTCCCGCTCCTCAATATGCAGATAGGCGATTTCACTTCCATCGCGTAGCGTCAGCACAACTGCATTCCGTCCTCGGTTATGGGTCCTTCCAGTGACCTCATACGTAACCAGCGAGACTTCACAGATATCCCCGGGTGCAAGACTTAGCATGCTCTTGGGCACTGCCGGAGGCTCCGGCTTGGAGAATAAATTGCCTATGCGTTTCCAGATACTCAACCTCCATCAATCCTTCCTACAAAAAAGCTGAAATTATTAAAGCCCCAACGATATGCAGCGAACCCGAAAGCAAGCCATAGCCGATTTTCCCCTGCTGTGTCCCGTGATCCAGATCCAGCTTGCCCCAAACGGCAAACAACAGGCGCACAGCACGCTCAAGCAGCAACAGCAGTACAAAAGAAACTACCGATACAAGCAGCGCTTCCCCGAGCCGGTTTGAAGTTGCGATCGAGGTCGATAATATGTATGCCTGGGTCAGCAGCTTCAGTACGAGCCGGGTAGTGACAGCCATGTTGCCCGCTTTCAGTTCCGCAATATCGTTATAACGGGTAAAAAGTGAATCCACGTACATCAGCACGAACAGTAAAATAACGCTACATACCGTCCATACCACCATGGACACCAGTATATGGAGATCCATTGCCTTCAGCCCCCGCTACATTAATTTTCATACCCTCTACTTGCATAGATAAAAGCGAAGGAGAAACGATCCCACTGTCTCCCCTTCGCCTATTAATATTAAGCCGTTATTTCGGCTCTGCCTGTCTTACTTCTTGTCGTATTGCTTAAGAAGAGCTGCCAGTTCGTCTTCGACGGCTTGGTCCTTAGTGAGCTTCTCGAATTCGTCATCCAATGATTTGCTGCCGGAGCTCATTTCGTTGCTGGCTTCCGCCTGTGCTTCTGCTTGGAGCATCTTCTCTTCCATACGTTTGAGGCCTGCTGAGGCCGAGTCGGAGCTGAATCCACTCATAGCTTTGTTGATTTCAGTTTGCGCTTTAGCAGCGTTATAACGCGCTACCAGCGTTTCGCGTTTGTTCTTCATCTGAGCAAGCTGCTTGCGCATCTCGTCCAGCTTACCGCGCAGATTATCTGCGGACGCTTTATTCTGATCAAAGCTGGCCTTGTACTCCACCAATTTGGCTTCTGCCGCTTTTTTCTCTTCAAGTGCACGGCGGGCAAGATCAACATTACCTGCTTGAGCAGCCGCGTGAGCCTGCTGGTTGCGCTTGTCGACCAGTGCTTCCTGCTCTTCGTAGAGCTGTTTGAATTTCTTCTCAATCGCGATTTGAGCAGCTACCGCTTTCTCAGCATCCTCCAGATCCTCAGTCATATCACGGATATACTGATCCGTCATCTTAATCGGATCTTCCGCCTTATCGATAATCGAATTAATATTGGACATTGTGAGATCGCGTAATCTTTTAAAAATAGACATTGTTCATTCCTCCAAAAGAAAAGTTTAAAAAACTGTTTGTTATCTCATACGCAAAGATGCCGCCGCCGTTTCAACTTTGTTGCAATAAATACTGTTCCACTTTGGCATTAACAATTTCTACAACCTGCTGAATGCCCTCCTTGGTCAGATCATCATAATGAATGCCCATGACTACCGTTACCGATCTCCGCAGTGCAGTTGCTACCTTGTGAGCAATCCCCTCACTCAAAGTGTGTTCTTTGTGATGAGGAACAGCCGAGGTCAGCACTTCAACTTGATCCCCGATTAGAAAAGCTGTACTGGCTGCGCCGATATGACTGACACCACCGGTAATAAGCAGCAGCAGATCACGGCCAACCTCCAGCGCGGTCAGTTCAATCTCGCCCGGATGAATGTTCTCGTCAGCCAATTTCATAGCCTCCTCTTATTTTAACCGAATCATCAAGAAATAACTTCCTTCCCACCTGCTACGGCAGTAAGGTGAGACCTCTGTTACTTACTTTACTATATCATGGAACCGACTGTCTCTGGTAGAACACCAGTAGCCTCACACTAATAAATCATGCTTTGTTAATAAATTTAGAGAACAGCCCCCAAAGAACATGGGGACTGCACCTGAAATTTATATAATTCCGCGAATTTCGTCCAACGATCCGATCTTTTCTTCCTCCATAAACTGCAGCAGTTCATCTGCCAGCGTGCTACCGGCCCGCAGATTCATAAAGTTGTAAGTTCCCACCTGAACCACCGTAGCCCCGGCCATAATGAATTCAATGATATCGGTGGCTGAGGTGATTCCGCCCATGCCCATGACGGGAATGTTCACGTTCTTGGACACTTGATGCACCATCCGAAGTGCAACTGGCTTAATGGCCGGACCGGATAATCCGGCATACAGATTGTTGAACACACTGCTACGTTTGCGGACATCAATTTTCATGCCTGAAATGGTATTAATGAGAGAGACTGCGTCCGCACCTTCCGCCTCACACATTTGTGCCATCACGGCGATATCCTCTGCTTGGGGCGACAGCTTCACAGCGAGCGGAAGCTGCGTAGCCCGCCGCACGGCCCGTACCACTTCTTGCGCGGCCGGTGTTTTGATACCAAAAGCGATCCCGCCCTCCTTGACGTTAGGACAAGAGATGTTCAGTTCGATCATGTCCACAGCAGTTGTTCCTGCGCGCTTACGGACATCCGCGTCCTGCTGGATCAGCTCCGCACCGAGCACATAATCCTCAAGCGTCCCTCCGCCAAGATTGACGATACGAACCGTATCAAGGTTCTCCCAGTAAGGACATTCCTTGGCGAGGAACGCTTCTATGCCGGGATTCTCCAGTCCAACGCTGTTGAGCATGCCTGAAGCGGTCTCGTATACGCGAATACCGGGGTTGCCCGCCTTGGGATGCAGTGTCAGACCTTTGCCTGAAATCCCGCCCAATGTGGACACATCATACATTTTTCCATACTCATGTCCAAAGCCAAAGGTGCCCGAGGCCATAACAATCGGATTCTTAAAATGAACATTGCCGATCTTGGCGCTCAGATTAGTCATGGAAAATCACCTCTTCCGCCAGAAAGACAGGTCCATCCGCGCAGGCTTTGCGCTGTCCGTCACGGCAGGACACGCTGCAGACGAGACAGGCACCAATTCCACAAGCCATCCGGTTCTCCAGGGACAGATACACACGAGTATTGCTTCCAGCTTCGATAGCAGCCATACCCTTCTGCTGGGCTGATTTCAGCATGGGTTGTGGTCCACATACGAAGATATGGTCATATGCATTAAAATCAACGCTGTCGAGGATCCGTCCGCCCACATCCACCGTTAAGGATGAGGCGCGGGAAGAAAAGGCCTCTGTGCGGAAGGCTTCCCTGCTGAAGCCCAGGTAAACGTCGCTGCCGGGCAGCTTCTCGGCGCAATAAAAAAGCGGGGCAATGCCAATCCCCCCGCCTACAAGCGCTACTTTACCGGAGACAAGCGGAAACCCGCTGCCAAAGGGCCCTTCCAGACTTACCGTGTCACCAGGATTTAAACCAGCTAATATCGCTGTACCCTCGCCAACTACATGATACAGAAATTCAACCCCGTCATCGTTCACTTGATGTATGCTAAGCGGCCTGGACAACAGCGGATAGGCTCCCCATGCCCGCAGCATGTAGAACTGACCCATTTGTCCGCCATGATTTCCCTCCACCCTGAGATGGAAGACCCCTTCTGCCAGCCGTTCGTTACTTATAACCGTCGCCACGTTATCAAGCTCCTTCAAATTTAATCTTATTAAAGATTGCCTTAGAAGGAGCTTGAAATCTGTGACAATATTCACACTAGCAACAATCTATTTTCTTCTCCATAGTCCGCGCTCATAAGCTTTGGGTACCTGATTTACGCCTTCCAGCGCTTCCTCTGCATGCAGCGCCCAATAAGGATCACTCAGCATGCCACGGCCAACCGCGGCCAGATCCGCCCGTTCTTCTTCTACTACAGCCTGTGCATCCGAATAGGATTCCAAGCGCCCTACCGCAATCACAGGTACCTGCAGTCCGGTCCGTATGTACTCGGCCAGATCCGCCTGATATGCGGGAACGGCATTCGGTCCCCCATTGGAACCGATTGGACCTTCCCCGCCAGAGGATATATGAAATAAATCTACTCCGGCATCGCGATAGCGGGTGCAGAATTCTAGCGCATACTCGCGGTCATATCCCCCGTCTACATATTCTTTGGCTGAAACCCGCATGATGACAGGCATGTCCGCTGGCAGCACTTCTTTGACGGCTCTGACTACCTGCTCACCAAACAAGCCCAGATCCTTGCCATATTCATCTTCTCTGATATTGGTCAACGGAGAATGAAACTGATGAATCAGGTATCCGTGCGCACCATGAATCTCCACGCTGTCAAATCCCGCCTCCACCGCTCTGCGCGCAGCTTCGCGATAGGCATCAACCAGTTCAGTAATCTCCTCACGTGACAAAGCCTTAGGGGTCTTAGAACGACTGTCAAAAGGTATCGCAGAGGGTGCAACCGGCAGTTCTGCATCTACTGCCTTGCGTCCAGCATGGCCGAGTTGAATCGCAATTTTGGCGCCATGGGCATGCACGGTATCTGTGAGCTTGCGATAGGCTTCAACCTGTCCATCATCCCAAATGCCGGTGTCTTTGTTCGTGATGCGGCCATCCGGATGAACGCCCGTCATCTCTACAATAATAAAGCCTGTACCACCAACGGCACGGCTGACATAATGTACAAAATGCCAATCATTAGGGATGCCATCCTGCTTGTCCACGGAATACTGGCACATTGGAGGCATCACAATCCGATTTTTCAGCGATAAACCTTTCAATTCATAAGGGGTGAATAAATTCGGCATACTTGTCTCCATCCTTCCCTGATCCATATTTATCGGGCATTTTCATAGTCCCGTTCCATAAGTATACACGCATTGCCGGCTGGAATAAATAATCGCCCCAGAACGACAGAGATAGCATAAAATCCGGCATTCTGGGAGATAACAAAGGAAGATAATGGCCGTGATCATGACAAAAAAGGAGGTGCGTTCGGATGAATGATCTGTCCAAGGGCTGGAGACTGACCTTCATGGCAGCGGTGATCTGCGCCCTGCTATTTTCTCCCTCTGCACCAATAAATGCTTCAGCTATCGCTATTCAGACACCAGCGCAGCGGATTAGCTCAAATGTTCCTGAAGCCTTTTTTTCCAAAGGAAATCCCGAAGGGCCTGCCGAGACAACCTCTTCCAAGGAGGCAGCCCGACCGCGGAAGGATTCCAAAGGGCTTACACTGAGCCAACTGCTGCACAAATATCCTGAGACGATCAAGACCAGCGGCCCCCGGCGAAAGATCATCGCCCTTACCTTCGATGATGTGCCTGACCCGCGTTTCACTCCACAATTGCTAGATGTCCTCCGTAAGTACAACGTGAAGGCCACCTTTTTTGTAGTAGGAAGCCGGGCAGAGAAACATCCGGGGCTCGTCGCCCGCATGATCAGGGAAGGGCATGTCATCGGCAATCACTCGTATAATCATCCGCAGTTCGTGAAGCTGAGACTGAATGATTTTCGGACACAGATCGTTCGTACTGAAAATATTTTGCAAGCCATTGCCGGCTATAAACCCCGCCTGATACGCCCTCCTTATGGAGATATCAATGAGCAGCAGCTTAAATGGGCGAAATCACATGGCTACAAGCTGGTCAACTGGAATGTGGATTCGCTGGACTGGAAAGGTCTCTCCAAGACGCAGGTCAAGAACAACATTCTCTCTCATGCCGGCAAGGGAGCGATCATTCTTCAGCATGGCGGCGGTGGACATGGGAGTAACCTGAGAGGAAGCATACAGGCCCTGCCCGAGGTGATTACGAGCCTGCGACAACGGGGCTATACTTTCGTTACAGTTCCCCAGCTTCTGCAAATTTCGAAAAGCAAATAACAAAAACGGAGGACGCCGCTATCAGCGGTCATCCTCCATTTGTATTTCATGTGAAGTTTTAAATGAACTATTGAATAACGTATAATTGTACATACTGATAACCAAAGTCAGCTACAAAGCTCGGGCTTCCCGGGATAAAAATATCAATCCGGTTGCCCTTGATGGCACTCCCCATATCGGTAGCCGTAGCAACAAAAGCAGACTTTGGTAGTCCTGGGTGGGTATAACCCGTCACCAAAACTTTGGTGCCGATCGGTATGACGGAAGGATCGACAGCAATCGTGCCCAGCTTCAGTGGGTTGCCAAGGGAATCAACCGCGCCCCATTTCCCATTCTCGCTGCTGGCAGAAGAGTAAGCAGAAGCTTTAACCTGCAGCGTACGGTCATAGTTGAATACTTTTCCCCAAGCTGATACCGTATTGGTCTCCGGTTGAACGTTGAGATTGGCAGTAATGACCTCTGCTTTGGCAGATTCGCTTTGAGCCACCAGCGTAGGCGTCTTGCCAGGAATGTTCAGTTTCAAGCCTGAATAAATGTTGGTTGCAGACACCTGCGGGTTGGCTTTCATAAGGGCGTCTACACTGACTCCGTATTCCTTGGACAACGTATAGAAAGTGTTCCCTTCCTTGGCAGTGTGGATGCCGTCAGCATGGACAGGAACGGCTTGCAGCGCAGCGCTGATTCCTACAAGAGCAGCAAAGGTTTTAATCATTTTGAAATTAATCTTCATTTCTTCCTCCTTGGTTTACAATGCACGGCGGCCGGTGAACAGCGCACTGCGCAAGTCTTTACCCTGTAGCTATGTATGAATTACTAAGGGCATCAAAATGCAGCTCTTTGTAAACTAACAGAATCGAATATATCACAATTTTGTAACCAGCGCCAAAGTAATTGTTACCATTTTGAAAGAACTGTTCTTTTTAACGAAAAAGAGACCTGTTATTTGGAGATCAATATAGGTTACATAACTTTGATTATGTTAACTATATTTCACTATCCGACCTCCATCGGCAAAATTTCGGCAAATTAACCCAAAGATTTTACACAGATTTAACAAAACTATCTTCTTCAAATAGTAAAATGGTAAAATACGATAAGCCGAAATTACGGCTGCACCGCCACCAAAGCGGTAACGAAAGAAAAAAGAATGACGTGGAGGGGCCATGAGCAAAATGATCGAAGAAGAGAAAAAGAATATCTTTAGCAGCAGTCCTGCCACTGCCTATCTTAACCGTGACCTCAGTTGGGTCGAATTTAACCGCCGGGTGCTGCAAGAGGCCCAGGATGTAGACAACCCTTTGATGGAACGGGCCAAATTTCTGGCAATTGTGTCCAGCAATCTGGATGAATTTATCAGTGTGCGTGTAGCGGGCATCCAGGATCAGATCCGCGCAGGATATACGAAAAAAGACTTCACCGGTTATACTCCATCCGGCTTGTACAAACGTCTATTCAAACGGGTCTCCAAAATCATTGCCGACCAGTACCGCACCTTCCGCGATATCTCCAGGAATCTGCACAAGGAAGGCATTGTCTTCGTAGATTACGGTGATTTGACACATGCACAGGAACTTTCCATAGAACAATATTACCGCGACATTATTTATCCTGTACTTACACCGATGGCAGTGGATCAGAGTCGTCCATTTCCGCTAGTACATAGCCAATTCATCTATCTCGCGGTGGTTCTCTCCCGTAAAAATGCTCTGGAGGAAGAACCGTATTTTGCGATCCTGCAAATTCCGTCCAATCTGCCAAGATGTATCCCTCTGCCCCATCGCTCCAACAGCAAGAAGCGGCAGTTCGTATTCATAGAGGATGTCATCAGACATCATATCCAGACCTTATTCAGCGGTTATGAGCCTGTCTCGGTTAGCGAGTTCCGCCTGACACGCAATTCAGACCTTACGATTGACGAGGAAGGCGCTGAGGATCTGCTGGAGGAGATTGAAAAGGAGCTGCGCAAACGCAGACGCGGCGTACCGGCCCGTCTGGAAGTGCAAAAAGGCATTCACCCCTATGCGCTGGAGCAGTTGCAGGCCGAATTCGAAATTGAAGATTTCGTATTCGAGATTGACGGTCCGCTGGATCTCGGATTCCTGCGCCAGTTTGCTGGCAGCCTTAAGGGCTTCAGCTATTTGAACTACCCTCCGGTGGAGCCACTGTATCCGGTGGAGTTTGAAGAGAACGAGGATTTCTTCGAGGTGCTGCAAGAGCGTGATGTGCTGGTATATCATCCGTACGAATCTTTTGATGCGATGACGGATTTTATTATCCAAGCTTCTGAAGACGAACAGGTCATGGCCATCAAAATGACACTGTACCGGGTCAGCGGCAATTCCCCGCTGATTACTGCCTTGGCGAATGCCGCTGAGTCGGGCAAGCAGGTCACCGTCGTAGTTGAGCTGAAGGCCCGCTTTGACGAGGAACGCAACATTGCCTGGGCACGCAAGCTTGAACAGTCTGGATGCCATGTCGTTTACGGTCTGGTCGGCCTCAAGACGCACGCTAAGATCACGTTGATTGTACGCCAGGAAGGCACAGAGCTAAAACGGTATGTTCATGTCGGGACCGGTAACTATAATGACAGCACTGCCAAGGCTTACACAGACCTGAGTTTGTTCACCGCGAATACCGACATCGGTCTGGATGCTTCCGAGCTGTTCAATCAAATGACCGGCTACTCAGCCAACTATGACTGGAATTCGTTCATCGTCGCGCCAACCGATATGAGCCTGTCCTTACAGAAGCTGATGCAGCGTGAGGCTGAGCATGCCGCAGCTGGACGTCCGGCCCGTATTATCGCCAAGATGAACTCCCTGTCCAACCAGCAGGTTATCGACGATCTCTACATCGCAGCTCAGGCTGGCGTATCCATTGATCTCATTGTACGCGGGGTCTGCTGCCTACGGCCGGGGATTGAAGGATTAAGCGAAAGGATTACGGTGCGCAGCATCGTAGACCGCTTCCTGGAGCATTCACGCATCTATTATTTCGAGAACGGCGGCAAGCCGGAGGTCTATCTTTCCAGTGCGGACTGGATGACCCGAAATCTAACCCGGCGGATCGAACTGATGTGCCCTGTGCATGACAGTACTATCCGGGCGCAGATCGTCAAGATCCTCGAGATGACACTGAGTGATAACACCAAATCAAGTTTCCTCCAGCCTAATGGATATTATGAGCGCGCGGACGACAAAAAGGCCCCTTTCCGGAGCCAGTTTGCCGCTATGGATGTTACACGTTGGAAGGGAAGTCGAGCTTTACCTTTAGACCCCAAACGTTCCTGAATGCTTTCAGAGCGTTCTCAATGTCTTCAAGACCGATCAGAATGTCTGAGTCGCCCTGAAGGCTCATATGGAGGGTGTTCCCTTGCATATGGCCTTCTAGGCCCCTGACAACGCCAATCTCGGTGCTATCCAGCGCAATGCTTAACTGAACAAGCGTTCCAAGCTTGTGAATCCACTCTTCGTCGGAAGCCAGTAAAATGTCCTTGTGTTCGGTGGACAATTTCTGCTTCCGGCTTTTTGTGCTATATGAAGAAATCATGGCGCACAGGATGAGCTGACGATGCGTGAGACCGCGAATAGGCGAGTTCATTAGCCAATATCTTGTATGCCGCTTGGACTGATAATAGTTAATATTCGATCCCGTTCGGTGCAGCATGATGGACACATAGACCAACATCTCGATCTCCCGGGTATCTCCATCGATCTTCAGCATGGACAGCAGGTTGCGCGCGAGTTTGTGAATGTGATCCAGATGCGTCTTGGAGGTGCGGATATCAAAGCGGATGATCGTATCCAGACTAAATTCCAGAGCACTATCCCGTACCGGCTGCTCCGGCTTCAGCAGATCATGCAGCATGCCTTCCCGCAAGCCTTCTCCGCTGATAACGGCCTGTACAGCACCAACATACTTATACACGGTGTGAAAAATAATCAAACCGGAGACAATGATATCGGCCCGGCTTTTGGACAACCCGTCTAGTTCCTTCCGTTTCTCAATCGGCAATGCCGGCAGTGTAGCCATGAATTGCTCGATCGTCTCGGATGATAGCGTATATCCGTGCGAATTCGGCAGCGAATAATCATTACTCTTCTGGTCCAGCTTACCCAGTGAGCGCAGTGTACCGCCCAGTCCAAACAGAGGAAGACCTTCCCCGGTAGTCAGCCAGTCATGCTCTACAAGTCGCCCCAGCACGTAAGCCTGAAGCTTATGAACCTGTTCCCCAGTCCAGTTGCCGCCGTGGCCGAACATAATATTGGTATTCACAGCTCCGAATGGAAAAGAAATACTGTGCTGATACCGCCGGCCTCTGAACAGCGTGATCTCCGTGCTGCCGCCCCCGATATCGATAACAAACCCATCCTCGACATTAAACGCATTGATCACCCCGAGGAATCCAAAATAGGCCTCCTGATGACCGCTGATCACTTCAATCGGAATGTCTGAAGCTTCGGATAGGAAGGATATAATTTCAGCCGAATTAGCGGCATTACGAATGGCTGCTGTCGCACCTGCCCGGACTCTCTCCACACCGAATTCGTCGCAGATCTCCTTAAACTGACGCAGTACCGGGACAACGGTCTCCATGTCCTTGCGATCCAGCCGGCCGTCTCTTGTTATTTTCTCACTTAGACGGGCGGAGTATTTGCATTCCTTTATGATCTTATAGCCTCCCGCCGGCGTCGTGTCATAGATAACCAAACGAATGGAGTTGGAGCCAATATCAATAATGCCGATCCGGCAGAGGTCATCTTTCATATGTATGTACTCCTTTTCAGGTTCATTAACCACTTATTATACATGGTTTGGACGCATAAATGAACTTTAAAGCAAAACGGCCGCCGGTAACCTACCGGGGGCCGTTTTATATGTTATGCATTACAGCACTTTACTCAGGAAATCCTGAGTCCGCGCATGCTTGGGATTACCGAAAACTTCCGCAGGGGTTCCCTGCTCAACAATAAAGCCCCCATCCATGAACAGAATGCGGTCGCCGACTTCCCGGGCGAAGCCCATCTCATGCGTTACGATCACCATAGTCATGCCATCCTCAGCCAATTTCTTCATGACCTCCAGCACCTCACCGACCATTTCAGGATCAAGCGCCGAGGTCGGCTCATCGAACAGCATCACATGCGGCTGCATGGCCAAAGCACGGGCAATTGCGATCCGCTGCTTCTGTCCCCCGGACAACTGATTAGGATAGGCATCCTTTTTATCCTCCAGACCGACGGTACGAAGGAGATTCAGTGCGAATTTCTCAGCGTCCTGCTGCGACTGCTTCTTCACCTTGACCGGGGCCAGGGTAATGTTCTGAAGCACGGTCATATGCGGGAACAGATTGAATTGCTGGAACACCATGCCCATTTTCTCACGGGTAAGGTTGATGTCATGCTTGCGCGAGGTAATCGACTCGCCCTCAAAGGTGATCTCACCGCCAGTTGGCTGCTCAAGCAAGTTCAGGCAGCGCAAAAAGGTGCTTTTGCCAGAACCGCTGGGGCCGATCACCACGACAACCTCCCCTTTATGGATCTCCAGATCAATGCCTTTCAGGATTTCCAGTTTGCCGAAATGTTTCTCCAGTTTCTTAACGGCGATCATCGGTGTTCAACCTCCTTTCGAGTCTGCCAAGCAGCTTGGACATGGTAAAGGTCAACACAAAGTACATCACAGCAACGACAATTAACGGTGTAAACCCGTCATAAGTAATCGTAGTTACCGCACGGGACTGGAACATGAGATCTGCCACCCCGATAAAAGAAACGATCGAGGACTCCTTGATAATCGTAATAAATTCGTTACCGATCGCTGGAAGTACGCTTTTCAAAGCCTGTGGCAGCACGATGTGGCGCATCGTCATTGCCTGTCTCATGCCGAGGGAACGAGCTGCCTCCACTTGCCCCCGGTCTACCCCTTGTATCCCCGCCCGGAAAATCTCGGCCAGATATGCGGAGCTGTTGATGGACAGTGTAATCGCACCCGATTGTACTGCACTGAATTCGATACCAAAGCTGGCCAGACCATAGTGAATCAGGAAGAGCTGCACCAGCATCGGTGTACCGCGTAGGAACTCTACCCATGCCGTGGCAATAAATCTAAGTACAACCAATTTGGACATGCGAAGCAGCGCAATAGCAATCCCCAGTACAAAACCGAAGAATACGCCGAGCACGGCCAGTAGCAAAGTGTACTGTAGACCCGACAGGAAAAAGTTCCGGTAATCATACGCTAGATTAAAAATATTCATTATACCTGCACAACCTCCAATCTCCAAAAAAATAGAAAACAACGGAGCAAGCACCGCTATTTTCTGTAAGTACAGCTGTTCATTCCAATGGATAACAAATTGATTACTTTTCAGCCAGTTCGCTTGCTGCTGTTACGTATTCTTCAATCTTGCCTTCGGAATTCAGTCGGCTAAGTGTCTTGTTGACTTGATCCAGCAACTCTGTGTTGCCTTTCTTGATTCCTACCACGTAGCCATCATCTTCAGCTTCTGGTTTGGCATCTGTGATCACGATTCCTTTGACGTTCTTGACAAAGGACTTTGCAACAGGACCTTCAATGATTGCAGCATCTACGCGATTGGATTGAAGCTGCAGCACGATCTCGGAGATTTTACCAAGGGAAGTCAATTGTGCACCTTCAATGCCTTTAGCAAGCTCTTCCTGGATCGATCCAGTCTGAACACCAATCTTCGTTCCTTTAAGCGAGTCCATCGTAGAGAACTTGTCCTTATCCGCTTCGCGAACAACCACGGATTGCTCTGCTTTGTAGTAGATGTCGGACAGCTCCACTGCTTTCTTACGCTCTTCCGTCGGACTGAGGCCGGAGATAACCATATCGATTCTTCCGCTCGACAATTCATTCAGCAGGGAATCAAATGGTAAATCCTTGATCACAAGCTCCGCGCCCATGTCAGCGGCAATATCTTTGGCAATGTCGATGTCAAAACCGACGATGCTGTCTTTACCGTCAACAACCTTGTGGAATTCATAAGGCGGGAAATCCGCGCTGGTGCCCAGTGTCAGTGTTTTTTTGGCAGTAGATCCGGTGTTTGCCTCTCCGCTAGCTGCGGAATCATTTCCATTCTTATTTTGACCGCAGGCCGTTAGTAGTCCTACTGCAAGCAGCAAAGTTAGTGAAAGTGTACCCCATTTTTTCATTTCTATATCTCCCTTTTCTGTATTTAGCGTATGCTGTTTAATTAGACCGATTTATTATAAATCAGTTCGTATGAATATGCAAAGATATTTTTGACACAAACGCTCATTATTTCGTGTCATTTTCAGCAAATTTCAATCTTTTTGCACAGAATTTACATAAAAAGTATATACTGAATTCACACCCAAAGCCCTCATTTCGGTAGTATGGTTCATCCCGCAGATTCAAAGGGTATTAACATGCTAACACACTGTAACCAGGCGTATAATCCTTGCTCCGAACCTATTCATTAAGGAGGTGCTGTCATGCTTTTGGAGGCGTTGTACCATGTGCCCCGCGACAAGTGGGCCTACGCTTACGATACCGAAACCATTCACTTGCGTGTCCGCACTAAACGAAACGATGTAGATTATGTAACGGCCCTGACTGGCGACAAATATGACTGGAAACATACCTATTATGAGGTCCGGATGGAAAAAGCCGCTTCCGACGATATGTTCGACTATTGGGAGGCGGCCGTCAGACCCAAATACAAACGGCTGTGTTATACGATACGAATCAGTTCTGGATCCGAAGTGATTTATTTGCTCGATAACGGCATTATTCGTCATGAATACCCCACCCCACCAAGTCATTATTATGAATTCTCTTACATTCACAAAATCGATGTGTTCAAGGTACCTGAGTGGGCCAAAGACGCGGTTTTCTACCAAATCATGACGGAGCGGTTCGCTAACGGCGATCCATCGATCAGTCCCGAGGGTACGGAGGAATGGGGCGGCCGACCAAAGCTGGACAATTTTTTCGGCGGAGATCTTCAAGGGGTGCTGGATCATCTGGATGACCTTCAGGAGCTCGGCATCAACGCTATATATTTCACCCCGCTATTCCTCTCCCCCTCCAACCATAAATATGACATTGTGGATTATAAAAGAGTCGACCCACATTTTGGTGATAATGCCCTACTAAAGCGTGTGGTGCAACAATGCCATGCACGGGGTATCCGCGTCATGCTGGATGCGGTCTTCAATCATTGCAGTGATCAGTTCCCACCCTTCCAAGATGTAGTGCAAAAAGGCGAATACTCTGTGTACAGGCACTGGTTCCATATTAATTCTTTTCCGGCCGAGATTGTCGATGGGATTCCTACCTATGACACCTTCGGTTTTTTTGGCAACATGCCCAAATTCAACACGGCCAATCCCGAGGTCAGATCCTATCTGCTGGAGGTTGCCGAATACTGGATCAAGGAGATCAAAGTAGATGGCTGGCGGCTGGATGTTGCCAATGAGGTGGACCACCATTTCTGGCGGGACTTTCGTAAAGTCGTAAAGAATGCTAACCCGGAAGCCTATATTGTCGGAGAGGTGTGGAGCGATTCACTAACCTGGCTGCTCGGTGATCAATTTGATTCGGTTATGAATTATCCCTTCTCAGGAACAGTGCTGGAATTCTTCGCTGGCGGTATGAATGGAGTGACATTCGGGCATCGGATCGGCGGGCTGCTCATGCGTTATCCGCAGCAGACGAATGAGGTGGTCTTCAATCTCCTTGGCAGTCATGATACCCCTCGCTTGCTGACCTGTGTGGGTGAAGATAAGCGTCGCCTGAAGCTCGCCGTTGTCTTCCTGTTCACATTCATGGGTACACCCTGTATTTATTACGGAGATGAGATTGGCCTTAGTGGTTACGAGGACCCGGACTGCCGAAAATGTATGGAATGGGATCCAGCCAAGCAAGACCGGGAGTTATATGAATTCTACCGGACTATGATTGCCCTGCGTAAGAAGCATAAAGCGCTGCGCGAAGGACGGTTCCGCCTGCTACATGCCAATGAGAGCGATTCCTGCATCGTCTATGAGCGTGCGGACGATAATCTGCACTTCACGATCTGGATGAACAACATGCCGGAACAGCGCACGCTGAGCCATCCTATGGAGACCGACGACTGGCAGGATGCACTGACGGGAGAATCTGTTGTTCCACAGAACGGAATCATGAATATTCGGCTGGAGCCCTATGGCTACCGGATACTCACTCGTAATCTGGACTAAAAAAATCAGGCTGTCCCTTGTGCCATCGTTTATGGCAGGGACAGCCTGTCTCATTATTCTTCCGGCAGGTCCGTTACAGCGCCTTTCGCCGCGGAAGAGACTAGACGCGCATACTTGGCAAGCGCACCTCTTGTGACTTTAAGCGCTGGCTTGTTCCATACCGCCCTTCTGCGCTCCAATTCATCCGGTGTAACCTCGAATGAGATCTCCTGAACCTCACTGTCGATCGTCACTAGATCATTAGTTTGCAGCAGTGCGATTGGTCCGCCGACTTGCGCTTCCGGGGCCACATGACCTACGACAAAGCCGTGGGAGCCCCCGGAGAATCTGCCGTCGGTAATCAAAGCTACGTCACCGCCGAAGCCTTTTCCGACAATCAACGCGGTTACCGAGAGCATTTCCGGCATGCCGGGTCCACCTTTAGGACCACAATAACGAATAACGACAACATCGCCTTTGCGGATTTCATTGTTCAGAATGGCATCCGTAGCCTCAGTTTCACTGTCATACACTTTCGCAGGGCCGGTAAAGCGAAGCTTCTTCATCCCGGACATCTTGGCGATCGCTCCTTCCGGCGCCAGATTGCCCCGGAGTACAACCAGCGGTCCATCAGCCTTGAGCGGCTGGTCGAACGGGCGGATAATATCCTGATTTTCCGGAAGCGGTGCAGCCTCTGCCAAATTCTCCGCCAGCGTCTTGCCAGTTACCGTCAGGCAATCCCCATGCAGCAGTCCTCTTTCCAGCAGCACCTTCATGACGCCGGACACGCCACCGATATCATTCAAATCCTGCATCACGTATTGTCCGCTCGGCTTAAGATTAGCAATATGTGGAACTTTGACGCGGATGCGCTCAAAATCATCATAGGTCAAATCAACCCCTACCGAATGGGCAATCGCAATCAGATGCAGGAATGCATTCGTAGAACCACCGAGTGCCATGACTAGTGTTATGGCGTTCTCAAAGGCTTTTTTCGTCATGATATCCCGCGGATAAATCTCCTTCTCCAGCAGACTCAGCACCTGTTTTCCTGCCTTAGCGCATTCCTCTGCTTTATCTGGGGAAATCGCAGGCGTCGAGGACGATCCGGGCAGGCTCATGCCTAGCGCTTCTGCAGCTGAAGCCATCGTATTGGCGGTATACATGCCACCACAGGCACCCGGGCCTGGACAGACGCTGCATTCAATCTTGTGCAGCTCCTTCTCGGTCATTCGGCCGTCATGATACTGTCCGACCGCTTCGAAGGCTGTAACGATATCCACCTTCTTACCATCAAGCGTACCTGGCTGTATCGTTCCACCATATACGTAGACTGCTGGCAGATTCAGCCGGCCAATTGCCATCAGACAGGCCGGCGTGTTCTTGTCACAGCCGCCCACAGCGACGAGTGCGTCCAAGCGTTCTGCGCCCATGACAATCTCAATAGAGTCGGCAATAGCTTCCCGGCTGGGCAAGGAAAAAGACATCCCTTCATGCCCCATTGCGATTCCATCTGCAACGGTAATCGTATTGAAGATGAGCGGCGCACCGCCGTTATCCTTCACTCCTTTTTTAGCCTGGACCGCTAGTTGGTCAATATGCATATTGCACGGGGTGACTTCACTCCAGGTGCTGGCGATGCCGATCATCGGCTTCTTGAAATCCTCGTCTGTAAAGCCTACCGCCCGCAGCATCGCCCGGTTCGGCACACGATTAACGCCCTCGCTGATGACTTTGCTGCGTATTCTCAGATCTTTACTTGTGGACATGTTCTCACCCTTTTCTGTTAGATCAACTCATATAGCTCGTGGAGCCGTTCCCTATAGCTTTTCCAAACTTCGCATTTAATTGCTACTTCGTAGACATCCGAATTGCCAAAGGGAGAATTAGTGAGGTAATCATCACCCTACCCTTTTATCTTTGTATGCAATATATCGCATATGTATATTAAAATCAAGTCATTTTCTACATTAAATAAACCGCTCCCTAAAATCTGTTGCTCGTAGGGAACGGTTTACTGTAGTTTAATCTTTATGTTTTACTGGGAGAATCCTGGACTCTATCCTGTAATCTTCTTATAAATATCAATGTACTGCTGTGCAGATACATTCCAGCTGTAATCTCCCGCGAAGGCGTTCTTCGTGATTCTTTTCCAATGCTCAGGTTGGTTATAGGTGGAAATCCCCCTGCGCAGGGTGTGCATCATATCATGGGCATTGTAATCCTTGAAAGAAAACCCGTTGCCCTCCCCTGTAACTTCGTTGTAGGAATGCACGGTATCGTTCAGCCCGCCCGTCTCCCGCACTACCGGGATGCTGCCATAGCGGAGGGCAAGTAGTTGGCTGATGCCGCATGGTTCGAACTTGGAGGGCATAAGGAACAGATCGCTTGCGGCATATATTTTGCGAGACAGACCCTCGCTGAATGTAATTTGTGAAGATACCTTATCAGGATATCTCCAAGCTGCTTCGCGGAACCAACGCTCATAAGACTCATCCCCGGTTCCCAGGACGACAAATTGAAACTCATCATTATACAGCAGCTCATCCAATACCCGTGTCACAAGATCCAAGCCTTTGGAATCCACGAGGCGCGTAACCATGGCAACCAGCGGAACTTGCGGATTCACTGGTAGACCAAGCTCCTGCTGCAATCCCACCTTATTCTCGGCCTTCTTGGCCAGATTGGAACGGTAACGGGTAAAGATATGGGAGTCTGACGCCGGATTGTAGCTTTTGGTGTCAATCCCGTTCACAATACCGCTCAAATTGCCTGCCCGCTCATTCAATAACCCGTCCAGCCCATAACCATAATAAGGCGTACGAATTTCTTCGGCATAGGTCGGGCTCACGGTAGTAATATGGTCGCTATATACAAGGCCACCCTTCATATAATTCACGTTGCCGTAGTACTCCACGCCGAGGAAATAATTGCTGTCAAGACCGAGTAGCTCGCCCAGCACCTCATATGGAAACACCCCCTGGTACAGCAGGTTGTGGATCGTAAACACCGTACGTATATCACTGTAAAAAGGGTTATGGCGATAATGCCCTTGTAGCAATAGTGGAATCACCGCGGCATGCCAGTCATGGCAATGCAGCACATCCGGCTGAAAGTCGATGGCCGGCAGGCATTCCAGCACAGCACGGTTGAAGAAGGCAAACCGTTCCCCATCATCCATATATCCGTAAATGGCATCTCGTCCGAAGTAATACTCGTTGTCAATAAAATATACAGTGATCCCGTCATACACAAGTCGTTCAATGCCGCAATATTGGCTGCGCCAGCCTATTGGGACGTTGACTACGGCAAAGGGTTGTAGCTGAGATGTGAATTTTTCAGGAATTCCGCGATACTTTGGCATAATGACTCTGACATCCACGCCTGCACCCTTCAGTGCTTTGGGTAGCGCACCAATAACATCGGCCAAACCGCCCGTTTTGATAAACGGATGACCTTCAGCTGCGGCAAATAAAACCTTCATGTTTATTTCCCCCTTCGGCTTCTGTATTTGTTCACGATTACTCAGGCGTTTCGTTCTTCTTGCTGACACGGGATGCCTTCTTCAGCACCACAAAACTCAACGGTGGAAGAACCAGTTCAATGCTGTTGGTCTGATTGTGCCATTTCAGCTTGCTGCTCTTCAAAGGAGCATTAAGGAGACCGGAGCCGCCATAAGCCGGAGACTCCGAACTGAATATTTCCTCGTAGATTCCCGCACGTGGCACTCCAATGCGGTACGTGCTGCGTTCCACCGGCTGAAAATTTATGATGATGAGGAGCGTGTCCACAGGACGTTTACCTCGGCGAACGTAAGAAACGACGCTCTGGCCGTTGTCATCGGCATCGATCCACTGGTATCCCTCCATGGCATGGTCCTGCTCCCACAGAGCTTTTTCACTCCGGTATAGCTTGTTCAAAGCTGCGGTGTAGGCCAACATCTGGCGATGACGCTCATAATCAAGCAACAGCCAGTCGAGCTGCTCCTCATCCTTCCACTCGATGAATTGCCCAAATTCGCCACCCATGAATAGTAGCTTTTTGCCAGGATGAGTGATCTGATAACCCAGCAGCTGTCGGAGGCCGGCAAATTTCTGCTCATAAGACCCAGGCATCTTGTCCAGCAACGATTTCTTGCCGTGCACGACCTCATCATGAGATAGAGGCAGAGTGTAGTTCTCGGAATACGCATAACAGATCGGGAAGGTAAGCAAATTATGATGGTAGGGCCGGGCCCCGAAGTCATGTTCTATGTATCCAAGGGTGTCATTCATCCAGCCCATATTCCATTTGTAATTGAAGCCAAGTCCTCCCTCATGAGCAGGGGCAGTCACCCCGGGCCAGGCACTGGATTCTTCAGCCATCATTAAGGCATGAGGGTACTGCTGGAAGATAGCCTTGTTAAGGCGCTGCAGGAAGGAAATGGCTTCCAGGTTCTCCAGCCCTCCGTTAGTATTGGGGCGATATTGGTGGTGCTGTTTCTCGAAGTCAAGACGCAGCATGCTGGTTACCGCATCCACCCGCATCCCGTCTATGTGGTATAGATCAAACCAGAACAGTGCATTGGAAATTAGAAATGAAGATATTTCAGGCTTGCTGAAATCAAAGGAAAGTGTGCCCCAGCCGGGCTTTTCGGCCAACAAGGGGTCGGCATACTCATACAGTGGTGAACCATCAAAACGTCTCAGACCATGGGCATCCTTGGCAAAGTGGGCGGGAACCCAGTCCAAAATCACACCGATTTCTGCTTGATGAAGATGGTCAATCAGGTACATTAGCTCATGCGGCTCACCATATCGGCTTGTTGCTGCAAAATAGCCTGTCCCCTGATAGCCCCAGGACAAGTCATACGGATGCTCTGCCAGCGGCATGAATTCCACATGGGTGTAACTCATTTCCACCAGATAGGGAATTAATTGATCGACAAGTTCCTTATACGTATAGAATTGTCCGTCATCCTTTTGTCGCCATGTGCCCAGATGCATTTCATAAATATTAAGGGGTTTGTTGTACGGAGTCTTGTTCTTGCGCCGCCAGGCTGCATCTCCCCAGCAATAGCCCCCGAGATCGGTCACAACCGAAGCTGTTGCCGGACGAACCTCGGCCTTAAACGCGTAAGGGTCGGCTTTGAGGAAGCTTGTACCATCAGCGGCAATAATTCTATATTTGTATAACATTCCCAGCTTCGCCCCGGGGAAAAACCGACTCCAAAATCCCGAATCGGGTATCTTATATAACGTGTCCATGTCCTGCGTTCCGTCCCAGCCATTGTGATCGCCGGCCAGACCTACATATGTCGCATGAGGAGCCCACACGGTAAAGCGCACACCGGAAGTCCCTTCCCAAGCGGCAATGTGCGCACCCAGGATGTTATAGCTGTGATAGTGCGTGCCCTCATGAAACAAATAAATATTAATATCATCCGTTGACGGGAGGGTTTCTGTTCTTGGTGTCTCAGCCAATTCATCACCACCTTTATATATAGGATGCACCTATAACATTACCCGAAAAAGTTCCATTTGAAAATGATTTGACTTGAAAAGAAATTTTTTATGGATAAGAAAATAATTCATGTAATTTTTGCAGTTTCACAGCAATATACTTCACCTATGTCGTTTCAAGACTGGACCCACAGTTTATATTACAAGCATTGACAAAAAATTGGGAGGGATAACAAATGAGTAAAAAAGAATGTATCGCCATGTTATTGGCCGGTGGGGAAGGACGAAGATTGGCCCCCTTGACGTCCAGCATGGCTAAACCGGCAGTCCCTTTCGGCGGACAGTATAGAATCATTGACTTTCCCCTCAGTAATTGTGTCAATTCCAATATTGACACTGTAGGCGTACTTACGCAATATGAAGCCGAATCACTACACAGTCATATCGGTGAAGGTGAGCCCTGGGGGCTCCATACAGAGAACGGCAAAGGTGTAACTCTTCTCCCGTCCGGGTCTGAAGGCAGGGATCTTTATTCCGGAACAGCCGATGCCATTTATAAGAACATTGATTTTATTGATAATCAGAACCCGGAGAATGTGCTGATTCTCTCCGCTGATCATATTTACCACATGGATTATCAGAAAATGCTGGAATACCACATGGGTAAAGATGCCAAAGCCACCATCTCTGTGATGGAGGTGCCTTGGGAAGAAGCCAGTCGCTTTGGTGTGATGAACGTGAACGAAGCGCTGAAGATTTCCGAATTCGCCGAGAAGCCCAAGGTGCCGCAAAGCAATCTTGCTTCTATGGGCATTTACCTCTTCCGCTGGGACTACCTGAAGGAGCATTTACTACGTGATGCTGCCAACACAGACTCCAGCCATGACTTCGGCAAGGATGTCATTCCAAGTATGCTTGAGTACAATGATGACCTTTTCGCTTATCGCTTTCAGGGATACTGGAGAGATGTAGGTACAGTAGACAGTCTCTGGGAAGCGCATATGGACCTTTTGACAGCAGACAATGACTGGAAGCTTGAAAACGAAGTATGGCCCATGTACAGTCGAGCCCGCCGTACCAAACTGTCCGTTCACAAACCACGCAGCCAAATGTCAGCGACCGACTGCCTTGTGAACGACTACTGCACACAGGAAGGAAGCCTGCAGCGCTCCGTCGTCTTTGGAGGCGTTGAGATCGGTAAAATGTCAGTCATCAAGCAAAGCGTGGTGATGCCTGGTGCCCGTATCGGACGCGGAGTACACATTGAGAATGCGATTATCGGCGAAGGTGCTGTCATCAAGGACGGAGCCATCATCAAAGGCAGCACCGACAACATTGTTGTCGTCGGGCCGCATGAGATCGTTGCTGCGAAGCCGGTGATTCGTACCCAGCCCTCTCGCCTTCTACAGGATGTTTATGAGAAGACCGGCCGGCTTCGGGCCGCTGAAGGGTTTCCTTCCTAAGTCCATCGTTCACCGATCAACACTTTACGTCCTGGGTCTGGTTCAAGGCTATTAATGGACATTAATGGTGAATCAGAATATTCATTTTACTTATAACAACTATAAAACGCGCCTCCCTCCATTAGAGAGATGTGCGTTTTTGATGTGTTTTGATAGCGGTGGCCATTGGGATGTGCTCCCCAATAAACTTAAAAAGCTGCGTTCAGCACGGATACTCCGCACCAAAAGCAGCTTTTGAGAAAGATGAATACACTAAGCTTGGGAAAGCTCCTGCCATTCCCGGCTTAGAAGGCTCATTTCAAGGCAATCTACATACCGTCCGCCGATCAGAGCTGCTTCTCGCTGTGTCCCTTCATGGACAAAGCCTGCTGCTTCATAAGACTTGCGAGCGCCGGTATTAAAGTCAAATACGCTTAGCGCCAGGCGATGCAGTCCAAGTCCTGCAAAACCAATCCGCAGAGCCTCCTGCAGCATCCGGGACCCGATTCCCCGACCTCTAAACTGCGGATCAACCACCAGCCGGGAGATACGGGCATGGCTGTCCTCCCGGTTGATCTGGCTTAGACTGACATGTCCAACTACCTTTCCGCTGCCCCTGTGCACAGCACTATAAATCAACAGTGAAGATTGTGCCGGATGGTTGGTATTCTCCATATATTTCTGCAGCTGTTCATCGTCCAGAGGATAGGTCAGCGAAGGTCCAGCCCATTGCTTCAGAAAATCCGGCGACAGACTCCAGCTCTGTAGCAGCGGAAAATCAGCCACTGAGAAATAGCGAAGCAGAATATCGTCCGGGTCCTCACTGTTCTCATGATACTGATACAGATTTACGAGACGCCCGCCCCCCGCATCATTTGTTCCCTGGTAACGAAAACCCAGGCTCTGATAATAACGGTTCAACTTGACATTATGCGCGACCGTATCCAGTCGAAGTCCCTTATGGCCCAGCTTGAGCGCCTGTTTGGCGGCGAACATGATCATTTGCTCTCCGAGACCGCTACCCCGGTAAGGTCCAGCCACCGTAAGACGATGCAGGTAAGCAAAAGCATCATCATTCTTGTTCCCCCAATACTGAGGATCGCCGAATTGGAGGGTGAACAGCCCTACAGGAGTCTCTCCATCGAACGCCAAGTACACTTCCCTCTCGTCAAAATACCCAGCGATCTCCTTGGCCGTGAATTGGTCCGGGGACCATTGACGGATTCCGTTATCGACCATCCATTGGGCGGCCGCCCTCAGCATCCGCAGAATATCCTCCGTCCGATCCACACCTACACGTTCAACACGAATTGGATCTTGCGAGGCTTTGTTCTCACCATTCTCTCCTGTAGTCGGTATCGCCATGTCCAATTTCCCCTATCCTGATGTTTATCTAAACCCGATCCAATTATTTTAGACTAATGCTTGCTCTGTGGCTAGCGGCAAAATGACTGTGACTTGTGTCCCCTTCCCCAGCTCACTATGCATTTCGATCCGGCCGTTATGCAGCTCGACGATCTGTTGGGTAATGGCAAGCCCCAGTCCGGTTCCACCATTGAGTGCATCCACCTGGAAAAAACGGTCCTTAACCTTAGCCAGATGGGGTTCGCTGATCCCGATTCCGCTGTCCCGGACAATAATAGCGACTTCCTGATTAGAGAGCGACTGCACCGTCAGCACAATACTGGAATCCTCATGGGAGAACTTAACGGCATTATCTACAAGGTTCAGGAATACTTGCTTCAGACGGTTGGCGTCACCCTTTACAAATACAGCGTCATCGCATTCCAGAACCAGATGGATTCTCTTCTTCTCCGCTTTCGCCCAGACATTTAAAATGGTCTCCTGTAGCAGTACCTTCATATCTACGATGCCAATGGACAGCTTCATTTCATTCTGCTGCAGCTTGGAAAAGTCGAGAATCTCCTCCACCAGCCCAATCAGCCGATCGCTTTCCTTGGAGATGATCCCCATACCAAGCTTCGTCTCCTCCGGATCATATCCACCGGACACCAGAGTCTCACTCCAGCCTTTGATACTGGTGAGTGGTGTGCGCAGTTCGTGAGAGATTGACGAGATAAAGTCATCCTTGATCTGATTACTGCGTACTATCTCTTGGGCCATATAATTGATCGTGGTGGCCAACTCGGCAATTTCGTACCTATAGTTGCCCTTGATTCTTGTATTGAATTTGCCTTTCGCCATTTGGGCGGATACGGCCGTAATATTATTCAGCGGCTTAACGATGGAGTTGGCAAGTCCGAAGCTGAACAGCGCAACAATGGCCAGTACAGCAGCGCCGATCCCTACGGAGAGCAGGGTGAGATTCAACAGCCCGCTGTTAATAAACTCCACCGAAGTGAGGTATCTCAGAATGTAGACATCCCGACCGTGAATTTGCAGCATTTTGGAGACCGCCATGACACTTTCGTTCGTTCCTGGCTGTCTGCCCACCCAGCGGCCTATACTCCCGCCTGCCGCCTCTGGAACATCGCTGGTAGTAATTGTCCGGTCTGGCTGGAACCCTGTAGAGCTGGTGATGATATCACCGTTACGAGTCAGCACCTCAAGCTCTGTGTTATTAAACGAGAAGGTGTCCAGCAGATCCTGCAGCCGAACCGTGGAATCCATGCCCGTAACCTGGTATTTGTTAAAATAAGTCTCCGCCGTACTAAGTTGATTGGTAATCTTGCTATAAATGCTGTCGTAGTAGTAGGTCCGAATAGCCAGCAGGAAAATCACTTCCACCAGGAGAAGCGCCAAGAAGACTACAAGAATGTAATGCAGTACGATCTGTCTGCGCATCCCCTTCTTTATCATTGTCCTTGGCCTCTCCATTTGTAGCCGTGGCCCCATACCGTTTGCAGATATTCAGGCTCAGACGGATTATTCTCGATCTTTTGACGCAGACGGCGGATGTTCACGTCCACGATTTTGGGATCTCCCATATATTCCTTGCCCCACACATGATCGAGCAGCAGATCACGGCTAAGTGGTGTATTTTCTTTTTCCAGGAAGAATTGCACCAGCGAGAACTCGGTTGGAGTCAATTCAATAAGCTCCCCACTACGCTTGAATTGCTTGGAGATCAAATCCAACGTAAAATGCCCGGATTGGAACGAAACTTTGGCCGATGGCTCCCGGTGAACGTTAACCCGGCGCAGCAGCGACTGGATGCGGGCAATCAGCTCCGTAGGACTGAATGGCTTACTAACATGATCATCAGCGCCTACCGACAACGCGTAGACCTTATCCTGCTCTTGAACTTTGGCTGTGAGGAAAATAATGCCCAGCCGCTCGTTGCTCTCGCGTACACGACGACACACTTCAAATCCGTCAATGCCGGGAACCATGACATCCAGGAGTGCAATATCAATATCAGGAATCGTAGTTAGCTTGTGCAGCGCTTCGTTGCCGTCCGCCGCCTCCAGTACCTCGAACCCGTTACGTTTCAGATTGATAACAATAAAACTGCGGATGGACTCTTCGTCCTCCAGTATGAGCACTTTACTCATCTATTCCCTTCCTTTCGATCGGGGTGGTAATTTTGTTGTTGTTTCCCCCGTTGGTCTTCTGATCCAGCTTCCCCCGATAGCCAATGAATGTATTTCCGTCGCGACCCCAAAGTTCCCAGTTGCTGTTCTTCAATTGCTCCCATTCATGTGGCGAGAAGAACGATACTTCAGCAACCGTCTCACCGGTATCCGCCAGAATAAACTTCAGGTATTTATCCAGAACAGACTTCGTATCCACCGTGACGTTTCCATGCCATTCTGGCGGAAAATTGATATAGAAACGGTCGGCGGGATCACGATACTGCTGCATGGCAAACGTCAGGCCATCCTTACCGTCCCATTTATAATAGGAATTGAAGTAGGGTACCGTGTTGGGAGCAAAATACTCCCAGCCTTTCGGCTTCTCCAGCAAACCGATTTCAATAATACCATCGCCATCGATGTCCTCGCTAACAATTTTCCGGTCCTTCAGAGTCCGATCATCCCCAGGCACTACTACCCTCAGCTTGTTGTTCTCCATGACCACCACAGAGGTGTAGGCAGAATTGGACTCCACGGCTGCATCCAGTACGATACCTTCTTTGTTTTCCGCTACTTTTCCTGCCACAATATTGTAATAATTATTAAAATACGGATCGATGTTATCCAGCTTATCCAGCACCTTGAAGCCGCCATCGGCGTATTGATACGTCGTAATGGTCGCATATTCATTGCGCTTGAAAGAAACCACGGTAATGTCCTGGATACCGTCACGATTCAAATCATCTATAATATATTTGGTATAAGGAACCTGCAGTACTTCTTCCAGCGTACCGTTAGAATAACTATACACTACCATTCCTTTGTCCTCACCACGGGAATACCCGGCAATAATATCCAGTTTCCCGTCGTTCGTAACATCCTTCAGATCCAGGGATTCAAGAACTGTACCATCACCGTCAAAGACCAGCTTTTTAACCCAAGCATCTCCCTGTTTTTCCAGAAGCATGCCATGAATCTGCACAGCCTCTCCTGGTGTCTCATAGAAAACGATCGTCTCCATGATCCCGTCCTTGTTCAAATCCTCCGTACGGATCGAACTGTCATCGTCATTCTTTGGCCGGATTAACGAAGAACCTGAAGGTATCATCGATGTAATCGCAGTCATCAATGTTGCCTTGTCCGCCGACAACCGCGGCGTTTTCATCTGGGATACCGGATCGCTGATGAACGAACACCCCGAGAGCAACGACAACGCCAGTGACGCGGCGGCCAGCCGGCTTATGATTCTTCTATTCAACATTATCACTCTTTTCCTTGATTAAAGGCTGAGACGCTCCTGCGAGGTCAAGCGGCGGCCGTTAACGTTATGCTTGATACGGCCATCCTTCAAAACCCACAGACGCGAGGCGTAACGCTCTGCTAGCTCTATAGGCAGAACGGCGATGACCGTCAGCCCACTCTCCTTGCACAGCTTGCGGAGGTTCTCCATGACCCGCTCTGCGGACTTCGGATCGAGCCCTGTTACGGGCTCATCAACCAAGAGGACCTTGGCACCGTGCACCAGAGCGCGGGCAATTGCGACACGCTGCCGCTCGCCACCACTTAACTGACTTGCCTTAAGCTTCGCTTTGTCTAACAGACCCAGAGCCTCCAATTCATCCATGGCTCCCATATAATCATCTGAGCGGACCATTCCTGTTACCATACGCCACAATGGGGTTTGGGAGGATTGGCCGATCAGCACATTCTTCAGTGCGGTCCGATTAGGATTCAGCTCGGCATTCTGTTCAAGATAGGCCCATTCGCGGCGAATTTTCCGTTTGCCGGAGAAACCGCTCTTCAATATATCTTTTCCATCTACACGGAAATTTCCCCGATCCCATTTTTCCTTTAGCGCCAAACAGCGCAGCAGTGTAGATTTGCCGCTACCGCTCCCCCCGAGCACCGCAACAAATTCCCCTTCTTCCAACTGAAAACCGATGTCATGCAGCACTGGAAGCTTGGTCTCCCCGACTGCTTTGGCTAAATGTTCAACTGTGATCATAGTTCAGCTCTCCTGTCCTCATCTCTATACTATAGTGTATTGGAAAGCGAGATTAAATTCCATGCGAACACCAGTTCTTATTATACTTCAAATTTGTACGCGTGGCGAGAACAATACTCCCAGCAGTCCAAACAAGATGAAGAGCAGACCCATAAGCCCGAATACACCGCCGCCAGAGCCGAGTTCCAGCAGCAGCCCACCCAGAGCCGGGCCGAGAATACTACCTGCACTAAAGTGAAAAGATGACACAACATTGGCCGCTGGCAGCAAGTTACGCGGTAGAATATCTGCTGCATAGGCTAGGCCAAGCGAGAAGAAAGAGCCGACAAAACCGCCGGCAATTGCAAGCAGCACTAGTGAAAACATGAAATGATCCCCAACCAGCGGCAGCAAAGCGAAGCCCAGACCGCCGCCGATACCGGCAAGCATAAGAACTTTTTTGCGCCCGAACCGGTCACTCCACATCCCCAGCGGAAGCTGAAGCACAAGGCCCCCGATACCGGCAAAAGGCAGCAGTGCAGCAATCTGATCTGCACTATAACCAATCCGCAGGCCATATATCGGGAAGTTGCTGTTCAGGCTGGCCTCCATATAGCCGTATAGGAGCGCAGGAATCAAGGCATACCAAGCGAGACTGTAGCTTCGTCCAAAGCGGCGCGCTTGACCCTCCCTACTCTCGGAGGTTTCCGGGCGGGAATCCGGGAGCTTGATCAATGTCAATAGCAGAGCCATCAAGAACAGCGCAGCTAACACTAAGAATGGCGTGGCCTGCCCGAAGCGCAACAGACTAATCCCCACAGGACCAAGACTGAAGCCAAGGCCATAGGACATGCCATAGATGGAAAGATTGCGTCCACGATTCTGTGCCGGGGTCATCAGCAGCACCCAGAGCTGGGCAGCATAATTGATGGCCGAGTCCCCGATGCCGACCAGAAGTCGAAGCACGAACCATGCCTTGATGCCCGGCAGCAGCGGGAATAGCAGCAGGCTCACTAGCACGAGTGTGAGTCCTGCGGCAATGAGCTTCTTAAATCCGATGGCTCCCAGCACCCGCTCGGCGATGAGCGTCATGCCGAATGAGCCGATATACAGTGCCGCCGCGTTCAAACCGTTCAGGGACGAGGAGACACCTTTTTGCTCCAAAAGAATGGATAAAACCGGAAGCAACAGCCCTTGGCTGAGTCCGGCAGCAATAATAACCATGATGAGAATCAGGTAATTCACGTTGCTGTTTCGCTGGATAACGATGGAATGCGGGTCTGACACAGCTGAAATCCTCCTACAAAGCAAATAAAAGCGAACAAAAATAAACGTTATCCGAACTACATCCAAAAGGCAAACATCGAACATTATAGTGGACAAGCCTCTTCAAAACAAGAGATAATATATAGAAGTGACGGATTTCCTGGGGGTGCAAGCTTCATGAACTATGAATTGAAAATTGATGTCTCACCGGTCTACGAGCTGATTGACAGCTTTATGTTATATGTTACGCGAAAATGGATTTCCAATCTGGATATCGGCCCCGACTGGGTCAATGACGTGGAAAGCCGCTTTCCATCCCACCAGGCTGCGGAGATTATGAAGGCTGCTGAATGGCCATTCAGCGATTATGATGTCCTGTATGCCTGGGCTTACATCCTTGGACCAGCCGAGAAGGTCCTAAGCTACCTGGATGAACTGGAATCCACTTCGCTTGAAGATTGTTTCCGGCATGTGGCTCCTCTCATTACAGGCTTTACCTTGGAAGAATGTCAGCGAATCAAGGACAGCTACACCCCTCTGCTGCGGCTGTGGTACAGTCAATATTTCCGCCATGTGGAGCACAAAATCCTACCGCTGCTCATTGAGGACGCCTCCGAGAAAAAAATGCTCCAGAGCAAAATGGACCCCATCGCCCTGATTGAATATGCTTCTGGGGGCGTCGTTATTGAAGAACTACCGAATTTACAGACCATTGTTCTGCTTCCTACGGTGCACAATCGTCCGATCAACACCTATTGCTTCTATAACACCATGGTTATTATCCAATATCCGGTCGACGTGCCTTTAGAAAATGAGGACGAGCCCCCTACTGTGCTGCTTCGCATGACCCGGGCTCTAGCTAATCCCACAAGACTCAGATTGCTGCGGCATGTGGCCCATGAGCCGAAGACCCTATGGGAGATACAGTCCGACTTGAACCAGTCGCGGGAGATGCTCATGCATCACTTGATGATTCTGCGGGTAGCAGGTCTACTACGTATTCATCTGCGCGGTGAGTATAATGAACGTTTCAGCATCCGCCCTGACGGAGCATCAGAGCTGCAGATGTTCTTGGAATCCTATATACGTTTATAATAGAATGGACAGAACGCAAAGACTGAGACAGAGACAGAACAAGGAGTGAGTGGCGTGAAATATATGACTCAACAAGTCATTTTCGATTTGGACGATACCCTCGTCCACTGTAACAAATACTTCGATCTCATTCTGGGACAATATTTTGAACTGATGGCAGAATGGTTCCAGGATTATGGACTGCCTACCAGCGATATGCGGAGCAAACAGGCTGAAATTGATGTGGAAACGGTTAGCACAAGCGGTCTAGCCAGCGATAACTTCCCTAAGTCCCTGATTGGGACGTATCATTTCTTCTGCACCAAATACGGGCGAAAAGCCGATGCTTTTGAGGAGCAGCAGCTGATGAAGCTGGGCATGAGTGTCTATGATCAGGAGATTGAGGCCTACCCCGGCATGGTCGAGACGCTCGATACCTTGAAGCAGGAAGGTCATGATCTATACCTATACACTGGTGGAGACGATACCATACAGCAGCGCAAGATTGAACAAATGAAGCTGGACGTTTATTTTGATGACCGCATCTTTATCCGCAAGCATAAAAATGTCGAAGCGTTGGAGAACATCCTAGCTAGTGGTGCCTTTGACCGCAAAGTGACCTGGATGGTCGGAAACTCTCTACGTACAGATGTACTGCCAGCAGTAACAGCCGGGATCAACAGCATTTATCTTAAACAACAAAACGAATGGCTCTACAACATGATTGAGCTTCAACGCGAAATGCAGCAGTCCGTCAAGACCATTTCTTCGATCTACGAAGTGCCTCCGGTCATCCGTTCCGCTGTGCAGCAGATTCAAAGCCTGGGGTAAGACGTTCTTCTAATGTTAGAAATGCCATAGGCTTCCTTTAGCAGATTTGATTATACTGTTTTCAGTGAATGATCAAAGTGTGCAGGAGGAAGTCAGAAATGAATAAACAAGTAAATTCAAAACATAGCAATAACAAATTACTACCTATGCTCTTGACGGTGATCGGTGTTGTTCTAGTTGTAGTGGCTGCCTTTATCTTCACCAGCAAGAGCGGCACTTCCGAGCTCGACAGCTTGCCTAATTACACTGAGGTTAAAGGCAAGATTGTGGTTGACGGTTTAAAGTATGAGAAGCAGCCCCATCTGGGCAGCAGCACTGCCAAAGTCAAAGTGATAGAATTTGCGGATTTCAAATGCCCTGCTTGCAAAAAGTGGACTGAGCAGTATTTAGACACCTTCATCAAAGACTACGTAGATACGGGTAAGGCGGAATTCTTCTTCATGAACTTTGCTTTTATTGACAGAGACTCCTATCTGGCCGCGAGTGCGGGCGAAGCTATCTATAACCAGAGTAACGAGAAGTTCTGGGAATACGTCCACAAGCTATACGCGAACCAAGGCGATGAGAGCAAGATTTGGGCGACCGAAAAGTTCATCCTGAAGTTCGTTAAGGATAATATCGACGGCATTGATTATGGTCAGTTCGAGCAGGACGTCAAGAACCACACCTACATGTTTGATGTTAAAGAGGACTTCAAAATTGCCGGCGCCTACGGAGTTAACGGTACACCCAAATTCATGGTGAATGGTGTGCTGCTCCCCGATTCCTCTTACGAAGGTCTGACTGCGGCGATTGAAGCGGCTTTAAAGGAATAGACAGGTAATGGAGCTTCCCCAAGGAGTCATTATGACGGCGGGACGCTCCTTTTTCATGGAGGAAAAGAAAGTGCAGCTGGGAATGGAAGTCAAACGAAGTGGAATATATGTATATAGATATTAAGTAGATTTAAAATCGGAGGACTATACGTTACAGATTACATGATCAACAACCCCTTTTTTCTAAAATGAAAAATAATAACTACTCCGTTACGTCTGATTATCGAGGTAACAGCAGATTAGGCTCGACCGGCTTACTAAGCCAGTGGTCATCGGTCTGGACATGATTTTTACGAACGAATTTGGCGACACTGTATTTAAAATCCTCATACGCAAAAGCGTCAGCAAGCCGCACGACATATCCTTCCTGCTCTCCCCCGCAATTCGATTGCTTGGTGTAACAAGCCTTTGCGACTTCCTCGCTCCAAATCCCTTTATACAGCACCGGGACAGTTACCAGTCCAAGACGCTCCGCCCATGCTTCAGTTTCCTCCCAAGACAAACATTGGTTACTGTGATCCCACACGGAAAAGAGCATAAAATAGGAAGGCAGCGCTGAATAGCACAGCGAATGCTTGGCGTAGACATTTTCTCCGCATAACCGATAGCCTTCGGGAATCAGGTACTTGATACCGCCATGCAGTGTCTTAACAAAATGCCTGGACGGATGATCCTTGCTGTCCAGCGACCGGGCATGAATGGAGTGACTGTACATCGTGGTGTTCTCTCCATCCATTTTCTCCGTAATGACGACTTCCCGGCCCTTGAAATGCTCGGTATTCCGCAAAATCTTGTCATCATCCGTGTACCCTCTCGACCAGGGCAGATGCATCGTCTTCGGATATTTCACTTTCATGATTGTTCACCTCTTTACTTGCCAAAGCTGTCGGCTTCAGCGAAAAAATACAGCTCTGCCAGCAGCTCGCCGCCCAGCAGATGATAAATGTTCGAAGCTCCTGCGTCGCCGCCATGCAGAATCTCCATATGGAAGCTGACCAAATAGACGACATGCAGGACAAAATCGTCATCATAACCCAGGGCTTTCAGCAGATTGCAGGCAATGATCGCGGAGACATGTTCATGACCAAAGTAAGAATAATACTCCCGTGCCTGCTTCCAGACCTTGCAGAGCGGTTTGCCTGTATCATGAAACAACGCTGCCAGCTGCATCGCCAGCAAATGTTCTCCCTCATAACATTGGTTGATATATTCCAGCACACTGTAGGTATGCTCAGAAAGTGTCTTGGAATGATAAGGGTTCCCTTGATCAAATCCCAGCATAATCGAAAAATAAGAAGAAGCGGACAGATAGCGAAACAGCTCATCGTGTCCTGGTTCGGCTGCTAGCAGCCGCTCCAATTCCTCACGCACGATCCCGGGATCAGCGTCAGCATGTACGATATGCAAGGCAGAGAAGCCTTCGCCTGGCACCGGAAATGCAAAATTTTTGGCGTATTTAGTTAGGATTATCTCGTCCAACCTACGCTTCCGCAGCTTGTTCCGCGCAAGGGCCAGTTCGTAAGGAGTATCACAGACGTGGCATTCTACAGGGATCCCGCTGAATCGCTTCAGGAACTTCAGTCTACGTCCCCGGTCAATATTTGTAGCGTCAAAAACAACATTTCGGCCGCCAGCCAACACCCGCTCCATCTCTGCAAAAGCCGTATCAAACACCAGATAGTTATTTTTCTGCTTGGATTCGCTACCAAACAACCGCTCTCGGATGTCATCTGTAGCTACTAGCACAGCCCGTTCACTGCGGCAAAGTTGCTTGGCATACGTGCTCTTACCGCTGCCGGGAATTCCGGTCAGCATGTGAATGGTACTCATAGTTATCACCTCCTTTCAAGTACTTATTTTATTGCGCTGCATTATAAGTGACAGAGATGGCCGTCGACCCGGATCGCGGGTCCTGATAGGAAGATAGCCTGCCCCATTCGAAGCTGCCAGATGAAGGTTGTACATCATCGTAGAACGTAACTCTTCCTCAGTCAATCCAGGATAAATGATCCGCTCTCCATCCACGTCGAGTTCTCCTATTTCCCAACTAGTTGGCACCCCGTTCTCTATCTCACTATTAATCATCTCTATCCCTTCTCTAACAATACAGATAATGTGTACTTCATCAGAACTATGAGCAGCAGCTTTAACACCTAACTTAGAGTATAACGAACAAAGACTGGTCCTCACAATCGACCTAGGGGCTTAATGTATGATAACACTCCAGAAAATGCCGAACAAACAGCACTCCTTACTTCAAAGGAATATCTATAGTTTTTCCATACCGTTCCGTATAAACCATCTCCTTGATTTGTAAATACTCTGGCTTCAAAGATGTGTCGAACAGCAATGTTTCTATTTTATTGTCTCCCCCGTCTGCTCTTTTGACGTATTTGCTATCAACCACCTTTTTTAAGGGCACAAGACCATCTTTAGTTTCAAGAGAAAATTCCTGCAAGAATACATCTTCATCCATTTCCAGCGTAATTTTGGTGCCTTCTATATCATGTTCTATCTTTAATACCCGAATAGCCTGCCCTTCCAAACTCAGTGGTATATTCAATTCAGTCAGCGGAAGTCTCTGCAAGGTATTGCGATAGACAGGAAATGTCCTCACCTCAAGCTGAAGCGTATGCAGGTCCTCAGGGATTGCATCATAATCTATGGAAAAATCGTAGACATCACCCGTTCGATTATTAGTCTGACTACTAGAACGTGAAACAGTCTGACCATTTGCAATTAGTCCGACATCGAGTAACTTGTTCGATAACAGAAGTTGATTCTCTCCTTGTATAGAACCCTCTATCAAGGTCATCGTTGGCGTTGCAGTTATAGACTTAAACGTCAGGGTCGAATTATCGAACGTCAAGCTCTTATCGATGGACTGCTTGATCTGGGTAGTCATCGCCTCGTCCGGGTGATAAGGGAAGGTTAGCTGTTTCATTTGTCTTTGATCGGCTCCTAGACTGTAATCCATGTAAGTAAGTGTCAGATTCTTGGCAAGAGGGCTGACCGGTTCAAAAGCACTGAATCTGAAAGCACTCTCTCCCCCTCCTTGGACTGAAAAACCTCCGCCTTTGGTCGAACTCGATTTCGTTTGGTAACCCGAAATATTAAGAAAAACTAAACTATCGATCACATTTGTAGCAAGTTTGCTGGAAGGGGGGATTAACGTATAGTATATAATAAATTGATTAGCATCCGACATGATTCCGTCAAGAGCCAACTCTGTTCCGTTAGCGAGGGTAACCCGCTTATCTAACGATTGTCCCCAGCCTCGATCATTCAGCTTTTTCAGTGTGCCGTCGCTGATAATATCATAACCAAGCAGTTTTTTCCCGTAATAAGCAAGCGCGTGATATTGGTTGCTAATAACCAGCGTAACAGCGATAATAGCTACCGCAATTCGAAGACCTGCCGTGAAGCGGCGCCGTGTTCTTATATGGGGGTTCACCCGATTCAGACCTGTACGTAATCTCTCCTCTAGTTCGGGCGGAGCGACAAGCTCAGACCATTCTTCCTTGGCATTCCAGTGAGAACGTTCCATTTTACTCCCTCTCCTCCTTTCCTAACAGGGCCCTGAGCTTCTTCAAGCCATGAAAAACCCTGGATTTCACGGTCCCTGTCGGTACTTTAGTAATCGCTGCAATCGCTCCATAATCCAGATCACGGTAGTATTTAAGCTGTATCGCTTCCCGTTGCTCATCATTAAGCTGCTGCAAAAGTTCTTGCAAAACCATTCTCTCCTCCACCTGAGAAGGATGGCTGTCTCTGTATGTATTCTCTCCTCCACGTTCATTCTGCAAATTTTCTGCAGGGAATAATTTCTGTCTTCGTCTCAAGGACTGCTTGCACTGATTGACTAGAATCGTCTTGCTCCAGGAATAGAACGCTTCCGGCTTTTTCAATTGATGAATTCCCTCATACAGCTTAACAATCATATCCTCCAGCGCATCCAGTGCATCCGATTCGTTTCTCATATAAGCATAAGCCAGCCGGTAATACGCATCTTTTTCTGTCATGATTAGCCGGAGCAATGCTTCTTTATCCCCCTTTTTGGACTTTTTGACCTGTTGAACCACATCCATCTCTTCACCTCTTTCCCTTCTAAGAGCATTGGGCGGCTTAAAAGGTTCAATTTCAGCAGAAAAAATAACCGCTGATCTACTCAGCGGCTAATAATGCATCATTCTATTTCTATTCCCATCCTTTCAATATCTTAGTTCTTTCCATCAACAAACCCAAGACTCCTTTGACCTGAGTATTTTTCAAGCTAGCATTACTCAACTCTAAACTTCACCACTATTTGTATTGTAGTTCATAGTAATTTCTATACAAAAAAATCAAAGGACACCCGATTAGGTGCCCCTCCATCTTTTACATCCGTTCGTTTACTTGAGTAATTGAAAGACTTGTTCAACATCCTTATCCCCTCGGCCAGACAAATTGACGATGATTATCTGATCATGACTCATCGTCTGCGCTAGCTTCTTCGCATATGCAATTGCATGTGCGCTCTCCAAGGCAGGAATAATTCCCTCTATGCGAGACAGTTCCTGAAAGGCATTCAGCACTTCCTCATTGCTGACTGTTGCATATTCTGCCCGGCCCGTCACCTTCAGGTGGCTATGCTCCGGCCCGATACCCGGATAGTCAAGTCCCGCGGCAATCGAATAGGTCTTTCTTGGCTGGCCCTCCTCGTCCAACAGAACTAAACATTTGAAGCCGTGAATGATGCTCGGCACGCCTTCGGTTAAGGACGGCGCTTGATCGGGCTCAACACCAATTAAGCGAACAGTCGGCTCGTCGATATAGTGAGCAAATGCACCAATCGCATTGCTTCCACCGCCTGTACATGCCACTACGGCATCTGGCAAACGACCTTCCTTTTCCATAATCTGCAGCTTCGATTCCTCGCTAATAATGGCCTGAAAGTGCTTGACCATCGTCGGGAACGGATGCGGCCCTACTGCGGAACCTAGTAAATAAAAAGTATTTTTATAATTCCGAACCAGATCGTCCAACGCTTCATCTACCGCGTCCTTTAGTCGTCCTTGACCTTTATGTACAGGTACAACCGTTGCGCCTAGCAGTTCCATTCGAAACACGTTAAGGGCTTGCCGGCGCGTATCTTCGGCTCCCATGTAGATGATGCATTCCATATCAAACATAGCACAGGCCGTTGCTGTAGCTACTCCATGCTGTCCTGCACCAGTCTCAGCGATAATTCGCTTGGCCCCCATGCGCTTAGCAAGGAGGATCTGGCCAATCGCATTGTTGATCTTATGTGCCCCTGTATGATTCAGATCCTCACGCTTTAAGTAAATCTTCGGCCCACTCCAGGCTTTGGTCAGCCGCTCTGCATATGTCAGCGGATTCTCACGGCCAACATATTCACGGAGATAATAACGAAGCTCTTCCTTAAAATCCGGATCGTCTTTATAAGTGTTGAATTGCTCGCTTAGATAACTTAGCACTTCCTGCAATTCCGGCGGTACAAAGCTGCCGCCAAACTCTCCAAAGTATCCCTCTTGCTGCAATTGATCGTTCATTAGAAAGCGCCTCCATTAATCGACATAAGATGATAACTACTCCTACCATCTTACCATAATTGACTGGAAACAAATCACAATTGACCTTTGTTTAATAAAATTTTGACTTCATTCCGTATTCTATCAGAACTAGTCATCGGACAACTCTCCCTCAAGAAACTTTATGAGGTGCAATTCAGGATGCTCGAGGAACTCTGTAAAGCTGCATAAATCAGCATAGACCTGGTGCTCCATATCATAACAGCCTACTAAACCTTTTTTCTTTGGATTCCAAAGCAACTGCAAGCCAGAGTAATTGTCGATGTCGGCTGAAAGACGCAGCAGCTTTTGCCTACCCACTTTCATCTGGATCGTATCGGTCAATGTGAAAAAGTCGATATATCCGATTTCATATTCATTTGGCGCCAGCTCAACGCGTAGCTTGTCTCCTGTGAGAAAGCTGACCAGTTCATGTGTTAATTTATATTTTTTAAGCTCAAGCTTCTTGTTCGCCACATTATGAAAATCAGCCGGTTCCAGCGATTTCAGATAATCAGCCAAGTCAGTATGCTTATTGCTGACCGCAATTGTATACGGCCGCTCGCCATCTTTTTCCCCCAAAGTAACGTCTGCGCCGCGTTCAATCAGAAATTTGACCATATTCATAGCCCCCATTCGCACAGCCACAGTTAACGGAGTTGCTTCATAAGGATAAACCATATCCGGTTTATTATAATTGATGTCCACTCCCTGATGTAGTAAATACGTGAGTGTCTTATAGTCATGGTCCGATACCGCTTGACGCAATACGGCACCGCCATGCAGCTTGATATCTAATCCGAGCTCATGAATAAGCGGAATGTTCTTTTTGTTGCCATAGTAGGCCTGTGAATATGCACCCGATCCTGTCTGATTGAGCTTGTCCATCTTGGCTCCCTGCGCAACAATGTAACGAACGATATCCTCCTTACCATAGCGAACAGCTCGCAAAAAGGCTGGATTATGATGGACATTCAGATTGACGCCATGCTCTACCAGCAGCTTCACAACCTCCGTTTGCTGCGATATAAGCGCCAGATCCAACGGACTAACGGTGATATGCTTGCTCAGTACGATACCCTGTTCTATATCCCAATCTGATGAGATTGCAGCGTGTAAATCCGGAATATTTCCTTTGTAAATATGCATCGCCCTTTCTGGCAATTCCTCGAATCTCCCGATATCTTTCAGGACGATCATCTACACCACTCCTACTTCAAAATCTTATGAAATCGTTTCGCATCCCTTAGACAAGAGCCATTGCTTCATAACAGCAAACGCCTGTTGGGCATGCCGAGAAGGTTGCGAAGCGCAGTATCGGTCTCCACAGTAACGATAAACTCGTGACTGCCGCCGCCGATCATAATTATGCTCTCTATGTGCTGAAACGTGACCTGACTGCGCGTAAAGCCATCCATTCTCCGGATGATTTCCAGACATGTTGCAAACGTTGCCTCAGTATGCTCGATAGTTTCCGCTACAGCTCCTTTCCGCCGTTCCTCATAAACGGTGACCACGGGTTAACACTCCTTTGCCAATTAGTCATTCACTGTTTCTAATTCCCATACATGAACACTTTTCAGTCAGTAATCGCGGGCTGCATCGAACCAGCTCTGAGCCATCTCCTCCGTTATTGGCTGACCAATCAGATGATGTGACTGGCTGAGTTGCCATACTGCTTCGCCAAGGTCTTCTCTTTCAGTAGTTTCGATACCTTTGAGGGTATTGAAGCGCATGGTGAAAGCCGTAATAGCCGCCTCAGCATCGGCAAAGCTGCGGGCCTGGGCCAAGGTTGCCTGGGCAACGTTGAAAGCTTCATTAGCCAGCTTGGCCTGACGTTTAGGCCAGGACGAGAACGGGCGACCGAACTCGGTCATCCACCATTCAGGCTTTCGCAATTGGCTCACTGAAGCATGACCGGTCCACGGGCGGGTTTTAGCGCGTGCTTTCATTTGCTGTCTTAGGCGCTTGCCCACGGTCTCTTCCACATTGTAGGCGATAAATCTGTCAAGTAACGGCCACGTATCCAAGGAGGGTAAGTCCGGCAAATCAGACATGAAGCGCAGCTCCAGATTCGTTAACCCAGCATGACAAGCCAACGAGTCCATGTCGCAGAAGTTCCCCCACAAATTCAGTGATTCAAGGTTTGGGAACCGGTCTAAACAACCCAGCGAGATGGGCTGTCCCAGTGGCGCGTTGTGCAGAGCCAGGCTCGTCACTTGGTGCAATTCACCGAGGCCCGGCAGTATGAAAGGAGGATCATTCTTGCGTCGGCTGGTATGCGGCGCGAGTGTCAGAGAAGACGGCATATCGCCAGTGGCCAAGAAACGTGATAGGTCGCCGGACACGTTCAAGCGGAAAGGTCTCTGCGGAAGCCTCAGCGTCAGTCGCTCTCCGGACGGGCCCAGCTCGATATGTAAGCCATGCAAAATGGACTGGCTGGCGTCTACTACCGTATCGGCAGACAGGACCGGAGACCACGTCATCTCTTCAATGGGACGTTTCTGTGCCCAATCCAAGAAGCCCGTGTCACTGCCTGAATAGTGCAGAAATCTCGGCCAGGGCGAGCCTGCCGGCGTAGCAAAGGCATCGAATACGGTCCAATCGATGACAGCGTCTGGTTCGACGTGAAGGTCCGCCTTTTTCCCCAAGTGCGACGGTCCAATAGATAGGCTGCCCACGCCTGGCTGAATGACAAGAGTGTGACTGCGAGGACCTGTCAGATCGATAGGATAACGACCAACCTCTCTAACGGAGCCAGCAGAAGGACGCGCCTGGTTATTATTTGACATCTGTCATCCCCCTATCAAGTTATGCTCCATTTTTGATAACCCAGCTGTAATAAGGATTCTTGTATTTCTTGATCTACTTTGCTTTTAGAGGTCGCGAATTCAAATTCGGATAAAGCACTTGGAAGCTCTTGATGGATAAAAGAATCAAAATCGATGGCTGTTTTAAAAATGCGGAGCTTGCGCAGCGTAGGCAGATGCTTCATTTTCAACAAAAAAGTCAAGCCTTTACAATTCAAAATAGATAGCTCCTCCAGCGCTTTCATCTCCCGGTCAAATCCGATTTCTTGCAGTTGAATTTGATCCTCGATCACGAGCCTCGTTAGGTCTTTAAATTTAGTAATATTGCTCAGGTCATGGAATCCACGGACTCTAACAATTTCCAGATCTTCAATCTCATTTTCTTCGATTTCCTGAATATGCTCCCGGCCTCCAAGAAGAATGCGAAGGTGCTTCAACTTCTTTAATTGGTTAATAAAATGCAATGGTGATTTGCTAATCGAATGCAGCGCAAGGTAATTCAAGTGTTCCAGATGGCCTACCGCATCCAGGTTTTTCACCTTACCCCCAACATGCAATTGTTCTAAATGAGAGAACTCTTTAAAATATAGCAAGTTAAGTATCTTTTTCTCCGAAATAATCGTTAACTCTCGTAGCGATCGCAGAGAGTCTATTCCCAGAATATCCGAGTTCTCCAGCTCATATATGCCCACGTGCAAACTGTACAAGTGTTCCAGCGTAGCCAATGTGTCGGTGTTATGCGTCTGAGTGAGACTATTAAGATGCAGCATCTTGACATGGGGAATCCGTAGAAGCGTATCAGCATCAAATGAAAGGGAATAATGCCCGTAGAAACGTACTCCGAAATTCTCATCCAAAGTCGCGCATAGCTCATCGACTTCCTCTAAGATAGAGCCATAAAAATCAGGGTGGGAGAACTGGACAATCACTTGGTTACCATCGTGCAAATCCTGCTTGATCTGCACCGGGTCTAGTACAACAGGATCATTGATCAGAATCTTTCTTTTCCATTTCTTGCGCATTCGTAACCTCCTAGTTGGCATGAAGCAGAGGTCTATGATTTACCTACTATTCATAACAAGTTTATATTTTTTGAAAATCCAAGAGCTCATCATGTCATTTACCGCATTTTTGCTTATGCGAACCGACGGTTTTTGCTCTAACAAATAGAATACTTTAATCTCTCCATTTATTTCACCACCAAATAAGCCAGGTTAGATTCATACAATGAAGCCTTGCACGATCACCACTTATAAAAAGAGAGGTTCCTTAAATTGCTCCCGGAATGCCTACTAGTGTTCTATTATCTTCCCCATGAAGAAAAATATTCAATCTCTCCATTTTCAAAAAGAGTGCGAAAAGACGCCCTGGCCGCGCCGGCGATCTACTTTCCACCTTTTCGTCATCATTTATGAGACGGTTCACCATAATATACTTAAACACAAAGTACAGTTTTATCACAAAAATTCATATAAACAATAAAAAAAGAAGCCACTCCTGACGTATGGAGTGATTTTCTATGTATAAACCTTACTTTGCTATCATTTTTTTGGGATATAGATCATATTCGTGACCTGGTACCAAGACCCCTTTTGGCGGGGGCATTTTCATTCAGGAGAGATGTAGATTGAGAATACAACGTTCGAGATCTCGCCAACGTCGGGCTGGGACTTAAAAGAAAATTCATTTATAAAACGGTTCTTCGCGCTATCTATAACAGCAAGTTAAGGACCATCCTTTGCAGGATGGCCCTTACGGTGAGTTTAATTCAATTTCGGCATGCTCTTTGGCCATATATCTTACGAAACGTTGCCACTCCTAAATTGAACCTCACTCACTTTAACTGTCCGTCAACGCCTGCCGCTGAACCGTTCGATCGCTTCCTCGGTCACCGGCTCGAAGAGGTTAACGAGGTTGCCGTCTGGATCGCGAAAAAGCACTGAACGGTTTCCCCACGGCATCGTGGTCGGTTCTTGTACCCATTCATCGACAAATGGCTTCAAGCGTGTGTATTCGGCTTCGACATCGTCAACGCGGAACTCGATGATGACAGAGTGATTATTAGCCGCCACTACGGAACCAGCGCCGAATAGCCCCGCCGTCTGTGAGTGGCCGATTGCCAGGGTGCAAGATGGCAGAGCGAGTTCGGCAAACACGGGCGCGGGGCGCTCCGCCGAAACACCCATTACTTTCTCATAGAACTCGACGAGACGATCCACGTCGTCGGTAATGATGCGTACAGAAGCGAAATTCACAAATATCATCCTTTCTATAATAAGTGAAACAATAGTATACTATCGTGGGCCAGAACCAACGACTTTACGTTTACATCCCTGATTATAAAACAACGCTACTGACAACGTTATGTCAGTAGCGTTTTAGCATTTTTTGCGCTTCCTCAGTAATCCTTTTTCGGAATGATTCGGGTTCCAATACAATCACACCCGCTCCCCAGCCAAGCACCCATTGCAGCAATTCATCTAGTTGACGAACACGTAAGAGCACATGCATTCCATCTTGATGCTCTTCCATATCCTCTATGTAATGATAGTTCGATTCCTTCACCTTATCTGCGATATCATGGTTAAATCGAAGGCGAACCCGCAAGTGGCGATCATCCGGAGGGGTATACTCCCTTAAGTTAAAATGCGACGGTAGTTCAAATCGTTCTTCCAGCTGGATAAGTTCGGTCATTCGGGACAAACGAAAATGGCGAATGTCTTGGCGTAGATCACAACGGGCCACGAGCATCCAAGATCCTTCAACGAGTACCAGGCCATAGGGGGCGACGGTACGATCACTATGGTGATTCCCTTTGGAATCACCAATTCCTTTCGAATAATGAAATCCGATCTTTCGTTGCTCTACTATCGCCAGGCGGATCTTTTCGAAATATTCCCTTTCTTTTGACAGCACGTCCGGTTTACCGGGAGTGAGCAAGCGCAGCGCCTTGCGCACACGAGAAGTCTCATAGCGAACGCTCTCCAATAGAATGGCCTCAATTTTCCTCCTAGCGGCTTGAGCCCTAATGCGATACTCATCATCAAATCGTTGCTCGATAAAGTCCGTTCCTATAAGCAAGGTCACGGCTTCTTCTACCGTGAAATGGATCGGCGGCAGAAAATAGCCTTTCATCAAAGAGTACCCTGTGCCTGGGGCACCTATAATCGGTACGCCTGCTTCGCTAAGTGCCTGAATATCACGATAGATGGTCCGCAAGCTGGTCTCGAATAGGTCCGCTAAATCTTCGCCCCGTACCACTTCTCTACTTTGCAGCTCCAGAACGATGGCTAATAAACGGTCTGTTTTGTTCATTGGCTGCCTCCCTAGAAACTTTATGCTGTTCACCAAAACTTTCCATCGTTTATGATACGATTCACCGCCCTGTCTGTAACAGCAAGCTTTCTAAGTCTTGTCGCCGTAGCGTTAAAGTTGGTACGTATAGTAATCTTGTGTATGTATCGATTTGAAACCGACAGATTCATATAATCCTAAAGCATGGTCATTTTTCGTCTCGACTTCTAAGTGTATAGAATAACCGGCCGAGCTTTGATCTTTTATGACTCGGCGCAATACTTTTCTACCGATTCCTTTACCTTGCTGCTCTGGCAATATGGAAAATCCATATATCCACGCTTGCCCATCCTCTAGCGCCACACGAATTTTCCCTACCGTTTCTTCGTTCACTTCGATCATTAACATATTTGTGCCTACATTCCCATCAATCCTGCTCTCCATCGCTTTGGCATCTTCTTCTTTCGTACCGAACGCTTCAACAGATATACGAATGCGCATATCTAAATCCTCTGCTTGTGCCAGCCTTAGTGTAACGCCGTCAGCTTCTTCAAGAGACCCTTCTTGCCACTCCATTTGATGTTCTGAAAATGCATATTCAGTACCTTGTTTGTTTAAAAAGGCTTTTGCTGAATCTGATCCCGATGGTGCGTTCAATAAAATTTTCTTGTATCCGTTTTGTTTAGCTCTTTCCATTCCTTGTTGGAACAGTCGCTGGAAGTTTCCCTCTGCAGTTGTTCAATATCTTGTAATTGCAGTTTCGTTAACATCGTTGCCTCCTTTAAAATTGAATCATTATTCAATTGTGAATTCGTTATCCTGCTCACTGGTTAGCCCTATTAATTTATTCGTGAAACAACTCTTATATCTTTTTGTATGTGGGAATATTGAGTAAATTCTTAACATGGTTGCACTCTTTCAAACTCACCACTAACTCCACTCTCCCACTAACGATGCTAAAATTCTCCGCGCTGGCTGTAACGGCACGTTTTTAAAAAGCTTCCGCCGTGAACCGGTACACTGTTCCGCTCCCGTCCGATTGCAACGTGTAAGCAATATGCAGGACCTGGGACAGGTCCGCAATGATCTTCAGACCAAGACTCGAATGGCTGACATGTGCATCAAACCCTGTCCCGTTATCGCGGATCGTCACCACATTGTCTTGAATCGTTACCACGACTATATTCGCGTTTGAATGTCTGAGCGCATTCTGAAAAATATTATCGAAAAGCCGCTGCAGCCACAGGACGTTGCTTGTCCAGTTCAGCTCCCGGTTCAAGGATGCATAATGCAGCTCCATACTCTGGATTCTCGATTTCCAGATCGAACAGCAGCAGCCGGAATTTAGTCTTTAACGTCATGATTTAAAATAGGTATTCAGTCGATACCCTTCTCCGTATATAGTCTCGATAATCTCGCCGAGTTCATCCTGAATCTTCGCCCTTACTTTCTTGATATGCACCGGAATCAGATTCGGATTGCGGTCTTCCAATTGCCATGCATATTCGAGAAAATGCTCTTTGGACAGGATGCGGCCCCGGTTCTCGTACAGATAGAAGAACAGTTTACGCTCTGTTGCGGTAAAGAGCACCTCCTGATGGAGGCTGCTGTTGAACACTCTTTTCCGCTCCACGTCGATATACAGATGTAAAATCTGAACAAAGGTCCCGTAAGTGTTGTCCAACATTTTCCGTATCCGGAGTAATAGTTCTCTAGGATCGAACGGTTTGACCATATACTCGTCTCCGATCTCCAGTCCTTGAAGCTTACTATCCATATCACCTCTGGCGGACAGAAAAATAACGGGGATAGGAAGTCCCCGATTCTTGAGCTTGCGGGTCAATAGATACCCGTCTTCATCTGGCAGCATCACATCCATAATGACCAGATCTATGTGTTTAATAATCTCCAGCATGTCTTTGCCATCTGTTCTCCAGTAGACCTTATACCCTTCGCGCTGTAATATTTTCTCAAGCAATGAGCCGATTTTGTGGTCGTCTTCTATAATGAGCAGGTTGTATTCCTTCATCGTGCAGCTTTTCTGCTTGTCTGATTTACAGTCTGTCCATGAACTTCTCCGCAAGATGGAAGATTTCATCTGGTGCGTACAAATAGAGAGAGTGCTTACCTTTTACCCGAACCACCTCAGCAACATCCAACTGTCCGGCGAATACTTGATAGTGCTCTTCCTTTTGGAGCGTATATTTCGAATCCTGGTTCTCTTCCGTATAGGCTGATAGAAACAGGATCGGCGTTCCCTTAGGTAATGGTAGCTTCAGTGATCGTCCAGCATTGGTGGCTGCGTTTAGGAGTTCTTGCATCATATCTTCGTTGAACGCCTGCTTATAAGAAATCGCTTTGAATTTCCGCTTCTCCTCTTCGGTTAGAAAAGTCTGCCGGATAATCTCGGGATCATAGGTCATAAAAGGCGACAGACGCTGAAAACCGAGGCGCGTCATCACATTCATGCCTCGCATGAGCAGCTTGTTCAGCCCTCCCAACGGGTGCTCCACATATTCTTCGGGAAGACCAATATCCAGTGCAATGATCGCTTTAATCTCATCGGGATGTTTCTGCGCCCAATAGATCGCTTCCAGCCCTGACAAAGAGTGCGGCACCAGAATATAGGGCGCCGACCATGAACACATAGGTGTCTTCGCCACTGCCCTCATTATATACATTAAGCTCATGGTTGTTTACCCTTACTCTCTGCCCTTCGCCTGCAAACAGCCCCGACTCCTCGGGCAGCTGATGCTGGTGGTTCAAATAAATGGCTACGGTCCCTACAATGAGCAGGCCGATGACAGCTAATGTCAGTTGCTTCAGTATTTTCTTTACGGTCTTCCATCCTGTTCTCATTATCGTACGCAGATCCATTTCGGTATACCAAAACATCGTTATGTAGCACAAATAAGCCCGCAGAAGCCTGTTTGCGCATCGTTTCTATCGGAGCGTGCCCCATCCTACTCCTAAAGTCGATATAATGCCAACACAGACTCTTGCAAGATCTCCCAAGAAAACTTGCCACTACTTATGATAAGGTTCATCGCGCTGGCTAAAGCGGCAAGTTTTGCAGAGGAACGAATTCGCGGGCCATTGACTAAGCTTCTTAGCAATAGTGTATTAAAGACTTGTATAACACCCTAACCCTAACGATCCACTCGGATCACCGGGCGGATCGCTCTCACATACCCTTATGAGGTACGCTTCAAAGGGTATGTGCTTTTTTTCGGACGTACCTTTTTCATCACATGTTTGCTCTTTTTTCTGACCAGCGGCAGTTTCTTCTTTCTCAATTGCAGTGCTTTTTTCTTCTTTCTCAATTGCAGTGCTCTTTTCTTCTTTACATGTAGACGCTTGATCAGTTTTATCCGCTTTATAGAACGATATTTGGCACGGATCATTCTTTTCTTTCTCAGTCTACTTATTATCCGTAACCGTAACGATCTGCGGCGTTTCCGTCTGCGCCGCTTTACGGGAATATTCTCCGGAGCCGGGGCTGCCGCTTCAGGTGCCGGGGCTGCAACTTCAGGGACCGGGTTTTCCGGAAGCTGTATTTCTACAGGTTGAATTTCTGGAGCGGGCGGCTCAGGCGGGATGTTGGCCTGCTCCGGCTCAGAAACTGGCGCTGGTGTAAATTCTCTGCCCCAGGGAGTCATGGCAAGGAATTTATTGTATAGCGGTGCTGCGGGTGAGTCTGTCTCCCACCATTTGTTGTCTCCGGCGAAATGAACAATTTTATTATCTAAATCGAGTTCGCTATGAGCGAACGTATTAAAGCGCTGATCCATTTGCAAATAGTTAGAGCTATAAACGGCATTCAGAACATCCTGATCCGGCATGGTCATCATTGGAAAATCACGCAAGAAATTGAGCATTTCTCCATACCAATTCTGTTTATTGCGGATATTGTTCAGTTGAAACAGAATGACCCCTGAGTTAAAATACAGCTCCGCATTTAGCCCAAGTGAGGTAAAATACTCAAGCAAGTTTTCGCCCTGGTCCAGCACTGCGCCCAAATAGTGTTCTCCCAGGTCGATGCTCCACAATTCGTTAATATCCATATTGACCAAAATGTCGCAGTCCAGATAAATAACCCTGTCAGCCTGAATAAAATTCGGAAGCAACAAACGGTACATACTGGCCATAGTCCAATATTCAATTTTATGAACGCCGGCTGCAACTTCAATCATATCCCCAGGAACTGTAACATGATAAAAAAAGATGTTGTGATGAAATACATCCACCAACTGGGTGAGCTTTAACTTGTTCTCTTCACTTAAGGAATCGTCATGCACAATGTGCACATTGATCGTTTGCTGGGTATTGAAAAAAATCGATGCAAGAACAACACCCGCATGCGCCGTATAGCTCCCGTCTTTATCGTTGATCGTCAAAACCAGCTCAATCATTCTCAAGGACCACCTACCCTTAAAAGTATACTTCTGCATAGTCGTCTAATGCATTTGACTACTTTAAGTGTATGTTTACCCCAGTGACTGGATTGGACCAATCCCCAGTAAGCAGCCGATTTATTTTGAAACGTTCGGCAAGTCAGGATTGTATCTTGTAACCGTTGCGCGATCTCCCAGGATATAACGGGCCGGCTGCTCCTGAATTTCTTGTTCAGCTAGATGAACATGTGATCCAAAAACACTTCCCTCCGCATGAACATGAGACAATCGCACCTGATCCGTCAAAATGCTATTGGTCAGAATACAATCTTCGACGACGCTATCCGGACCAATATACACATGAGGTCCAATTACGCTGTTCGTTACGCGGGCGGTCGGATCAACCCTAACCGGAGGGATCCACTGAACGAAGTTAATGCCGGATGGCATCACAAAGTTCTTGGGATCTTGATCCATTTTGTAGCGGTTCGCTTCAAGCCAGCGCTCATGGGTCCCGATATCAAAAAATGGTGCGGTCGTTACGCTGTACGCAACATGCCGGCCTTCCGAAACCAACATTTGAATCGCATCTGTTAGCTCGTATTCCCCCCGTGGAGAAGGTGTAAGTCTCTCAATGGCCGGCCAGATGGCTGCAGTCAAAGCATACACACCGACAATAGCCAAATTGGATTTGGGATAGCGGGGTTTCTCTTCCAGACTGACAATTTGCCCATCTTTGATCACGGCAACACCAAATTGACGGGGTTCCTCGACCCGCTGAAGCAGTATTGAAGCCACAGATTTATCTGCGTCCAGTGATCGAATCAATGGCTCTAAATCACCCTCATACAAATTATCGCCAAGCATCAATAAAAAAGGGGAATCCGCCACAAAAGACTGCGCGCTTTTGACTGCATCGGCCAGTCCCTTAGCTTCTTTTTGCAGTAGAAAGGTTAAAGAGGCGTTCCACTGCCCCCCATCCCCGATCATTTCCCGGATCTCTCCTTGCGAATGGTTCACTACGATTCCGATATCGGTAATTCCGGCCGCAACAAGTTCGTTAATGATTGAGACAAGAATATACTCCCCGTTAACAGGCAGCATGCACTTTGGTTTGGTATAAGTCGAAGGCTGCAGTCTCGTCCCCCGGCCGGCGCACAAGATTAGTCCTTTCATAAACGTCCCCCCTACTCATTAACTTTGCAAACTGCGAGACTGATGCAAATGAGCTCTATATATTTTATGCACAAGCTATGAGAGAGCTTGGGTATATATTAAGCAGCAATAACCTATTAAATTATGATCCGGAAGGTATATGTTCGTCATCCGCTTTTTCTGATCATTCAATTAAAATACAAATGACCCGTAGGAGGGTCACTTTTTTTCTAACATCATGTATTCCTCTTAATCTCCCCATAAACAAATGCATATCTACTACTTAAGTTTGCGTACAAGAAAATCGGTTCGTCTACTTTATGAGCTAACAGTCATTATTTAAAAAAACTTGCCCCTATTTATGATACGGTTCTCCGCGCTGTCTATAACGGCAAGTTTTAGGGCCATCCTTTACGAATGGCCCATTCCTTGTTCATCCAGTTATTTTAGTAGTTGTAACCAGGGGTGACCGTTTGGATACTCCTTTTCAAGAGATTCTTTCAGCCATTGTTTTTTCTCTTCATCAAAAAAAGGTACAGAGACATTGAAATCCTGATTATGATCACTTGTATCAGAACCATCTAAGTAACTTGATTTGTAAAAAAGGACAACTTCCAGGGCTAAAATAGGTACATCATTTGAAACAAACATAGCCTTGTTTAGGAGACGTTTAACATTGGCCTCACCAGGCAAATATAAATAATCATCATCTCGCCTATTGAAAAGAAATTCTACATATGTAAAATCGTTTTGCTCCTTCTTTTCAAAACCGAATCGATAGCTGTCGTCGCCAATAGGATCTAATCTACAACGGCTCTCATTTGCGGTAAAACAAAATAAATTCCGCTTCTTTTCCAAAGGAACTTCTCGCTCGTTAAACAGCTCGTGAACCACTATTTCACTTCATCTTCATAGAGTTCTTTTCTTTTCATCATGGTGTACACTTCCCCTTACGTCGGCATATATGCTCATGTTAGTACAGAGGAACAGGCTGAACAAGGTTACAGCATCGAGGCTCAGATAACGACCCTTCGTAATCTTTGCAAGGCTGAACAGAAAATCGTCTTCAAGGAATACGTCGACGCGGGCATCTCGGGGAAAACGATCGAGAAGCATCCGGCAATGAAGGAGCTGCTCCGTCACGTAGAAGAAGGGGAAATTTAGGAAGTTCTCGTTTGGAAGCTGGACAGGATCAGCCGTAAGATGTCTGACTTGCTCCAAATCGTCGAGCACCTGAACCGCAACAACGTCAAGTTCAGTAGCTACTCGGAGAAGGACTTCGACACCGAGACTGCCTCCGGCAAGCTCAACATCCAGATGCTCGGAGTAATTGCCGAATTCCAACGGAATACCATCGTAGAGAACGTCAAGATGGGCATGAAGCAGAGAGCTAGAAAAGGGAAATGGAATGGCGGTACGGTTCTCGGTTACGACGTAGTCGAGGTGGAAAACGGTCGCGGAAAGGACTCCGTCCTGAAAATCAACCACATCGAAGCATAGCAAACCAACTGAACGCCGAAGGATTCAAGACCAAGCCATGGAACGCCTTTAGTAGCGTTGCTGTCAAAACGATCATCACCAACCCCGTTTACATCGGCAAAATACGCTATAACGTACGGGAAAACTGGAATGAGAAGCGGCGGAAAGGGAACAGCGCCTGTTCACTTGTTCCTTGCAAGAGTAATATACAAAATCAAAAATCGAATTTGGGCGAAATTCAAATTTATTTTTTTCAAACCAGTTAAAAAAGATTTATTTCTGATTTTTCGACATTAGATATTCCTCCAGTGTTACAATAGATGACCTTCCCTTGCTTTAACTGTTTGAAGTTAATTTTTGAGCAAATGAAAACCGCCCCAAAATCAGACGGTCAACCAAAACTATTTCAGTCACCAGTAGTTAAATACAGAACCGATGTATCCGATTTGTAATATTGGATTAACAACAATAGAGATTGTGATTAACATATTAACCTTTTGCTCTACTGTTATATTATTAACACCTCTCCAGCGGACAATCATTTTCATTAACGCTTGTAACATAATGAAAAACAAATTGAATGCTACGAAAAAATAGTCCTTAATGAATGTTTTAGTGTCGTACACACCGAATAGATAAAAATCAAACGAACTGTCAACATGATAATCGTTGTATAGACTAAACGTAATACTAAGAATTAGAAGAACATAACTCGTAGTAATGGACCATTTTAATAGCTTCAGATAGTCACCGTTTGCAGCTCGATTAATTAATACTCCAGCTATTATGAAACATATAGTTCCAGCACCAACAACCGCTATTTCTTTAATATCCATTGAACTCTCCCTATCAGCATCGCATCTGTATTGTATACGTTCTAATCATTACTCTGTTCCATATTAACTTAAAGTCTCCGCATTCATCTTCAAATTCAGGATGAATTGCAAATATGCCCGTCAATCCAGACCAGAAAATACCGTAAACCGTTTCAAAAATCTTCAGTTAGAATTTGAACCTGGAGATCAATTTAAATACAGTAATTCTGGATACGTATTGCTGGCACACCTTATCGAATATATCTCACAAGAAACGTTCGGTGATTTTTTACAAAAACACATTTTTGGACCCTTAAATATGTTTAACACTGGTTGCGATAACCATAAAACTATCCAGAAAAATAGAGCTTCCGGTTATGAAACCGACAACCACATGATTGTAAATTGCGAGCTTATTGATATGTCCATCCCAACTGGTGGTGGAGGTCTCTATTCAAACCACCCAGGAACTATATTTATTTGATCGTGCATTATGCACGGACAAAATTATTAATATTGCCTCAGTTAATTTGATGCACACTCCCTATATACCCTCTTCTCAGTGTAGTTCTTCTTATGGTTGGTTTATCGCAGACGATACATTTGGAGACATCAACACACGACGAATTGGTCATGGTGGCGGCATATATGGCTTTAGAGCTGAATTTAATCGTTACGTTGATGAAGATGTTGTCGTCATTATTCTAAGTAATTTATCAATTACTCCAAAAGAAAAAATCGTTTCTGACTTAGCAGAAATAGTTTTCACAGAAACAATCACTACTTAAAAGTAAACATCATAACTTTGATTCGAAAACTTGACTCCTTGCGAAAGGAGTCTTTTCACTATGTTTAAATATAAAAGTTCTTTTAAGATGTTTTGTTTAAACAAAAAGAACACCGAAGCAAACGGCGTCCTGATTTTGAAATCTTCAATTTATGCGAATGTTATAATCTTTGGATATGCGTATCTTTAAAATCCGTTTCATATTTCAATCCAAAGCCCATCATTCGGTCCATCCCGATATGAACCATCCAGATGAAGCCGATCATCATAAGCAAATCGACCGAGAAAGCCAGTCCCAGCAGTAACAACAGCAGAGGCGTAACGAATGTATGGGCAAAATTATACGTAAACGCTCCAGTCTTATTGCTGACCACATATCCGATCATGGACAGGTCGGGCAGCATTAATAGCAGCAGGAAGACCGCCCAGTTGTATCCGTTGGAAAAGTACAAATAGGTGCCTAAGACCAGAACGACCAGTCCTTCGATTCTAATCAAATTCTTAGTCATGGTTTTATTCTCCCTCCTCCTGTGCTGCAGAACGAATTCCGTCAAGCATCCATCCGATTCCCCGCGACACCTGCTCGTAAGAGAGCGGCTCTGGAGACAGCGGAACAGGAGCTTGAAGCATCAATCCGTCGAAAACGGCCTGGATCAGTGCTGCAAAAGTCTCCTTTTCGCTCTGTTTCAGCCGGAGATCCATGCGATCGATGATCTCTATAATGCCCGCCTTCATTTCCTTGTATAGTGCCAGCAGCTCTTTGGCGAGCTTCTCGTTGTTCACGCTCTCCGTCCAAAGGCTGATCAATAATGTGAACCACTCCGGGTTTTCTTTTCGAAATTCAACCACATGGCGCAACCCCTGCTGAAGAAGCTCCGCTGGAGATAGGTGCAAATCCAACTTCGCGAAGGCCGCCTTCATTCCTTGATTGATCATCCACTCCCTGACCACTTCGACCAGCAGCGTTTCTTTGGTGCTGAAATGGTACCCGATCAGTCCTTGAGCCACTCCCGCCTTGGCCGCTATGTCTTTCATCGTCGCTTTCGTGTAGCCCACCTGCCCGAATAACGTGAAAGCTGCTTGCATGATGGCACTTCTCCGTTCGTCCTGGTTGGACGGTTGTGTTTTAGTCATTCCTCACTCACTCCAATACTGTTTGATTGAACAGTCAGTGTTATGCGTTTATCATAAAACTGTTTGTTCGAACAGTCAATAGATTTTGTGTATTCAACGAAAAAATCCTCCTCAAATCAATCTGAGGAAGATTATCTCATGTTTATAGGTCGCCGCAGATGTGAAATTCCACATGCTTGATATGTTTTAATAGGGCTATTCTACAATTAACTGCCCCGTGGCACTGTTGGCCAGCAACAGCTTGCCCTCCAGCGGAGAACCATCTTCGGCGGTGAGCTTCAACTTACCCGTCTTGCCTTTTTCGATCAAAGCTTTGACCTGAGTGTCCGTCAGGCTGCGTCCATAGCATTCTTTCCAAATCACGAACTTGCAGCCTTCCTTGTAATGAGAGCAGCCGTATCCTTTGCGCCCCATAAAAATCATACCGCCGCAGCCCGGGCTTGGGCATTGGCCGATGATCTTCGGCCCGGTATCAGCGGACGCCTTGGCAGGAGCAGTTTTAGTCCGGCTGCCACTTGATCCGCCATCGTCTTCCGTCTTACGCGGTGTCGCCGGCTTGCTCTCGGTCTTCCGAGCGGCTCCGCTCCGGCTTTTACCACTTACAGCAGGCGTCTCTCCTTCAAACGAAGTCTTGTCCGCGCGAGATTGCACCTTAACCTTCGTCACGATCATCGTGGCGAATTTCTTGACATTCTCCATAAACTGATTATCCGACGCTGTACCACGCGAGATTTCCGTCAGCCGCCGTTCCCATTGTCCGGTCATCTCTGGCGACGTCAGCAGCTCAATACCGGCACCGCGGATCAGTTCGATCGCTGTCCGGCCTTTTTGAGTAATCGCAATTTTCTTTCCTTGCATTTCCACGTATCCGACATTCTTGAGTCGTTCAATCGTAGCCGCACGTGTGGCTGGTGTCCCCAGACCCGAATCCTTCATCGCATCACGCAGTTCTTCATCCTCAATCTGCTTCCCGGCACTCTCCATCGCTTTAAGCAATGTTCCCTCTGTGTAATGCTTGGGCGGCTGCGTGTCCTTCTCTTTCACAATGGCATCACTGCAGGTCAATGGATGGGATGGAGCGACTGAGAACGGCTCATTCACTTCGATCTCTTCCTCTTCTTCCTCGTCCTTACCTTTGCCTTTGGAAGTCTTCGCCTTGTCCTTCTTCTGGTCGGCATAAATAACCTTCCATCCCAGGCTCAGCAGTTCCTTGACCGTGGTCTTGAATTTCTCGTTCTCTACCTCTGTAATGACAGTATGTACCTTATATTCCGCCGCCGGGTAGAACTGTGACAGGAAACGACGAACGATGAGATCATACAGCTTCTGCTCATCCGCACTGAGTCCTGAAGCTTTGCGATTAGTGGGCAGGATGGCATGGTGGTCCTCGACCTTCGCCGGATTACAAATGAATTTGTTGCCTTTGTGCACCAGATTCCGGTTAGCCCCCTTCACCCATTCGTCATAGACCGTGCCTTGCAGCGCAGACAAGGTTTTGTGCATCTCGGGAATGTTCTGTTCGGTCACATAGTTGGAGTTCGTCCGCGGATACGAGATGACTTTATGCTTTTCATAGAGCGCCTGCGCGACATCCAGCGTTTTTTTGGCCGAAAAAGCGTACTTGCCGTTCGCTTCCCGCTGCAGCAGCGTCAAATCATACAGCTTGTTCGGATACTCCTTAGTCTCTTTGACCTCGTAGGAAGCAATCCGTCCCGGCTTGCCCTTCACCTTAGCGGCTAGTGCCTCAGCCTTCGCCCCGTCGGTCATACGCTCGCCCTGCCACATACCTTTATACGTCATCTCACCCTGCGTAAAATGCCCTTCCACTTCAAAAAACTTCAGTGATGAGAACGCCTCAATGGTCTTTTGCCGGTCATAAATAAGCGCCAGTACGGGAGTTTGTACTCTGCCCACCGACAACAGCACATTATGCTTCGTCGTAAATGCGCGGGAGCCGTTCATCCCGATCAGCCAGTCGGCTTCACTGCGGGCTTTGGCCGCCTTGGTCAGATTCTCGTATTCTGCTCCATCCTTCAGCTCCTGAAAGCCCTTGCGGATCGTTTCCGGCGTCAAATCAGAAATCCATAGACGTTTAACGGGATGCTTAAGCTTCAAGTGCCGTTGAATGAGCGAAAAGATATGCTGCCCTTCCCGCCCGGCATCACAGGAGTTCACCAGCAGATTGCTCCGTTTCGCCAGCTCCGCAATCACCTTGAGCTGATCCAGCGTTCTTGCGTTTGGCACCAGTTTGAATTCATCAGGAATAATCGGCAGATCATTAATATTCCATTTCTTGTATTTATCATCGTAGGCATCGGGTTCAGCCAGTCCGATCAGATGACCGATCGCCCAGGTAATAATGTACTGCTCCCCTTCTAGATAGGAACGGTGATTTTTGGCCTTCGGTTCTATTGCGGCGGCGATATTCCGCCCCATATCCGGTTTTTCCGCAATAATAAGTGTCTTCAAAAATATTCGCTCCTTACGTCTCTCGTTTCCTCCACAATACGTCCAGTAGTCTATTATACCACTATGTCCCTCTACTTTTCAGCGATTCAGATCTGAATCTGGTCCAATCTTTTTAATAACTGTCCGTATTTCTCCAGCTCAGCTGCTGCCTCTACCCTGACTCCTGATTGGTAAAACACCAGATTACCGCTGCCCTGATTCAGATCACCTGCTTCTGCCAGTGTTCTTTTAAGATGCTTAACCGTTCCTTTGTTTCCATCAATAATATGGATATCTTCCGGAAGCAGCTTTCTGAACATATCCGCATAGAAAGAGAAATGAGTGCAGCCCAAAACCACCGTCTCATAGTGGCTCCAATCATAACCTTGCAGTTGTTCCCTAAGATAGGGCAGAACGACTTCCTCCCTAAATTCCAATTCCTCCGCAAAATGAACGAGACCCGGGAGTGCCAGCAAATCAACGATATGCTCGTTATCCAGTTTAGTTATCAAATTTTGCAATTTCTCTTCCTTAAGTGTAAGAGCCGTCGCTGTTACCAGCACACGCGTATTTCCCCTTCGATTATGTTCAACCGCTGGCTTGACCGCGGGCTCCATGCCGATGATAGGAATGTCATAGTGCGCTCTTAGCTCGTCTATCGAGACGCTTGTAGCTGTATTGCAGGCAATCACTACGGCCTTGACCTGCTGTTCAACAATGAACTCTACGGCATTAGAAATATAGGTCCTTACTTCTTCTTTCGGCTTCGGACCGTAGGGAACATGCAGTGTATCGGCGTAATATATATAATCCTCCATGGGAAGCTGCTTTAAGGCCTCATGCAGTACCGTAATGCCGCCCACCCCGGAATCAAAAATTCCAATTCGCATTTCTAACCCTCCAATAATTAACGATATTAAATAAACTCTTTTCCATTCTCCAAGATGAATTGCTTTTATAGTATGAAACATGCCGATTCACAGTGCAAGCCCACATTCGAGGTCGGGACTTTCGTCCTGCATGATTACTACAACACCTATTTCCCTCTAAAAACAAAAGAACAGCACATCTCCCGTTGGCGGGAGACGTACTGTTCTGTGCTTATCCTGTATTTTCTAGTCCAAATAAACCGCTTGGCCTGTGCGTGCAGATTCATAGAGGGCTTCCAGGATCTGTGACACCACATAAGCTTGTTCAGGTGTAACGACCGGATCTTTGTCCTCTTCAATCGCTTCAATCCATTTTCTCATCTCGATGTCAGGCGCACTTTCTGCACGGCCTTCGTAGAAGGCTACTCCGCCGGCGCTCAGTTCAACTTCATTCGTGTATAAGCGGCCGTACTTCTCGCCGTTGATGCGTAGACCGTTCTTCATGTCCGCTCCAGCTTCCGTTCCGCTCAGACTACATTTTGCCTCATCTACTTCGAGAGAGTTCAGCGCCCAGCTGGATTCCAGCATAATCGTCGCTCCGTTCTCCATCACGATCATGCCAAACGCCGAATCTTCCACTTTGAACTGGCTCGGGTCCCAAGGTCCCCAGGCATTGGCAGCATTTTCTTTCTTGGAAAGCTCATGATACTTCGTGCCAAGCACTACCTTAGGCTTATAATTGTCCATCATCCATAGCGTCAGATCCAGCGCGTGGGTTCCGATATCAATCAGCGGCCCGCCGCCTTGCTTCTCCTCATCCAGGAAGACACCCCAGGTCGGGACAGCTCTCCGGCGGATCGCGTGAGCCTTAGCCATGTAGATATGGCCGAGCTCGCCTTCTTCGCAAAGCTTTTTCAAATACAAGCTGTCTTCTCTGAAACGGTTATTATAACCGATGGTCAGTTTCTTGCCAGTCCGCTTAGCTGCTTCCACCATCGCTTTGGCCTCCTCGGAGGTCTTCGCCATCGGCTTCTCGCACATCACATGCTTGCCGGCTTCGAGCCCCGCGATGGAGATTTCAGCATGAGAGATATTTGGTGTTAGGACATGCACAATGTCAATCGAGGCGTCCTGCAATAGTTCCTGATAATCCGTATAGACCTTGGCATCTACGGCTCCGTATTTCTCTGCTGCTTCTTCCGCCCGTTCCCCTACGATATCGCAAAAAGCTACCAGCTCAACGTTCGCAAGCTTGCTTAGACTCGGCAAATGCTTTCCGTTAGCGATCCCGCCGCAGCCAATAATTCCAACCTTGTATACTTTGCTCATATCCATTCTCCCTCACTAGTGGTTTGCTGTTTCATGTTACGATACACCGCGGGCGTCAACCCCATGCGTTTACGAAAAACGGCATGCAGGTAGTTCGCATTCGTAAAGCCCGCTGCCTGTGCAATCTGCTCAATCGGGTACGTACTCTCCTCCAGATTGCGACATACCGCCTGCAGCCGGATATCTTCCAAAACCCTGCTAAATGGCCGTTTCGGGTCGGCCTGATTGAAAATCCGCTGCAGCTGCCTGCTGCTGATGTTCAGCTTCTCTGCTACATTGTCCAGTGTGACAGCCGACGAATGGTTTGCTTCCATGTATTGGACGGCGTACTCATAGCGATAGGTCGACATATCCCGGACTGGTGCTTCACTCACAATCTCGCCTGTATCGTAGGCTCTTGCTGCTTTGATCAGAATACTGATGACCAGGTGCCTAATCGATGTATAGTAGCCGATGAGCTTTCCATCACAGGCTGTATAAGCTTCCAAAAAGCATCGCATCGCCTGATGGTAATCATATGCTGGCGTCAAAGGCAGCGCCCGGAGCTTCGCGACGAATTCCTCGGCTTCTGCAGCCTCCCATGGATCTACATCTTCCCTCGGCTTCTCTACAATGTCCACATGCAGACACAACTCTTCCATGGATTCTTCGGCGTCGGCCTCCTGGTAATGAACGAGCCCCGGTCCGGTCATATATAGCATCCCTTCGGACAACGGGTACATTTGATCGCCGAGAATAACCTTTCCTTTTCCTCTCGGGATAAAATGAAATTCGAACTCAGCATGAACGTGGAAATCAATGATCTTACCTGGTGGAAAAGAGGTCAGGTGAAACCGCAGCACCCGAATCTCATAATGTCCCCACGGGATGGTGAGATCCAGCCGCTCCAGAAGTTCATGCTTCTCGAACATGATCTCGAAAGGAAATTTATTCATTGTAAGCGTCCTCCCAAAGGCATTAGGAGCCGAGTTCTTCCAGCTTGATCTTACGTCCTTCCTGGACTGAGCGATTCGCCGCTTCCATCAGAGAAGTAAGCTCGGTGGCTATTGCCAGGTTCTCTTCAGCCAGCGTATTCCCCTGAATGTGACCAACCCACTGATGGAACGCACTCTCCCGGTTATCCGGCAGTGTCAGCTCATTCCACTCTGGCGAATCCTGTGAACCGACATTTGTCTTAAGTAGAAGTTTGGCCTCCGGCGTTCCGAACAACAGAGTCCCTTCGATTCCATGCACTTCAATGGTAAACGGCGAATGGCTGTTCACGAATCCGGCTTCCACCACACCAATTGCACCTGATTCGGTATGCAAGGTAGCCACCGCATTGTCTTCCACTTCCTTACCAGTCACATAACCAAAGTTAGCGCTTACACCAGTAATTTTCTCCCCCAGGAACAAACGGGTCAGATACATTGGGTGACAACCCAAATCGATCAAGGCACCGCCTTGACATTGCTCCAGATTGTAGAAATGAGATGGCAACCAGTTCGCCGTGGCCCCGTTGTGGGACAAACGAACTCTAACGTATGTGATTTTACCCAGTAGTTTCTGTTCCAGAACCTCTTGTATCTTCAAAGTATACGCATCATTTAGACGAGGCAGCGAAACCGTCAGCTTGACCTTATTGTCGTTAACAGCAGCAAGGATATGATTGGCTTCCTTTTGCGTGGAGGCGATCACTTTTTCCGTGAAAATATGTTTGCCCGCCTTGGCCGCAGCAAGTATAACCTCTTCATGCCGATTCGTCGGCGCATCTACAATTACGGCATCAATGTCATCTTGTGCCAACATTTCATCCAGGGATTCAAAAAAAGGAACATTCAGTTTCGCAGCAGCCTCTGCCCCGCGCTCAGCATCTTCATCCCACACCGCAGCGATAACGGTATCTTCATGCTCTTGGGCTTGTTTGACATAGTCCCAGGCATGGACGTGCCAAAAACTGATTTTGCCAATTCTAATGGTCATTTCGCTTGGCCTCCAAGTATATATTATTCTGACATCCACCTATAAGGTATCACATCTCCCGGGCATTTTTAATAGGAATATGCGACACTTACTATATAAAATTACGACGCACTTCTGAAAATATAATTTCACTCATAAAAAAGCCTCAAACAGCTGGAAAAGTCATTCGCCTATTGTATGTAAGAGAAATTAGGTCAGCTGGTAATACTATACTTTTCTACAATAGTCTTAACTAAATCTGATTTATTCAACGATTCAATCTACTGAAAACCTCCTTTACATTAGGAAATAAAGCACCGTTCCCAATTCTTATATTTTCCAGAGTATAAGCATCCGTTCGTTTAACGTTTAGATACAAATTTTTATGGGATTACTGTATTGTTTCCATCGTAAAAAATAAACTCAGCAGGGAAAGTTTCTCTTAATTCACTTGGTAGTTTCTCATACTTTACGAACAATTCGTCTTTAGAAACATCTGTTGTAAAATTGAATTCTTCATGTATTAATTTAGTAAATATATGATTGATTTTTAAACTGGGGTTTTTCCCCAGTAAAATACCATACACACCTTCATTGGTCCTTATATCTTCATATGACACCACATTAGTGCCATACCCTACTAGCTCAATCTTGAATTTTCCATTCAATCCTTTAATCAATTGCGAGTATCCTATATCATCATTTTCCAACTGAAATAATACGATGTATGAATTTGAATCATTTAATCGTACAACCTCTATAAGGTTAGCATTAATTTGTTCTCTGTTCCCTCTATTTAACCAGTTATTCAAATTAGATTGAATAGAAACATTTGAGTCGTCAATATGATATTGATTAAAATAATGCAATGAATATCCAATACATAGGACTATAAGAAGTAATGAAAAATAAATCATTTTTTTGACTCTATTCATTTAAACACCTCCAAAAACTCTTTAATCTTGTATACGTGTTTACTCTGGGTTCAATTATACGGCTCGTTCCTTCAACGAATCAAAAAGGAGCAGCTATCCTAACAAACTGCTCCCCGCTCTATTTAACTCTCGTGCCTCATTAGTTCAATCTTCATTTAGTTGAATTGCTTATTGCGAAGTTACTGAGCGGAAATCTCGAACTTCGTCCCGGCATCTCCAGCGAAAACAATTGATCCTCCCGCGGGCAGTTCCACCTTATCTTTGCTTCCGATGACACTGAAGTAGGTGCATGCTCCCTTCGCATTATAAACGGCAAAGGAGGCGTTCGAGGACATGTTCACCTTAATGGTTTTGCCCCCGTCTTTATCGCTTATTGTATACCACCTGGCGTATCCGCTGGACGGAATTGTAACGATTGACTTCTTAGCGACGTAGATAGGCTTCACGGCGTCCTCATTCACTAAAATGCTTCCAGCAAGACTCAGGTACTCTACGCCTTCCTGTTTAAAGAACGTATAACCTAAGAGATCCCGCCCGCTCAATCCTGGAATTTGCAATTCGGAGATTGCCGTATTTGGACCTGTTATTCGCTTATCCAATACGTACCCTGGTAATTGTTTCGACACATTCAATTGGATGATTCCCACCCCCAGATAACCGACCGACGTATACTTCTCATTCAGCAGATAATACTTCTTGCCGTCGCGCAGCTTCCATGCTTCTTTGGTCTCTATCGGAAGATATTGAGGCTGAAGCTTCTCGGCATTGTACACTGACATAACCATTTGCCCAAGACCCGGCAACGAGATGTATTGACGAATCCATAAATAGGTGCGGCCGTTCTCCTCCATCATGAAGCTGATCTTCGCATTCCCATCCGCACTTCGAAACGTACCATCTGCTGAATACTCGAAGAATTGGGCAGGATTACCGGGCGACTGCTCCGAAGTGATGGACATGACGCTACCTTTGGTGATATCGACCTTTATCGTTGCATTGGTGGCGCCATAAATTCCCGAATACTGCAGTACGGATTCTGGCATATCGGCCTTTACCGGCGCGCCGAATGATTTCTCAGGCTTGAATTCGGCTATTGTCCCCTTCTCCTTCAACGCCTGCAGCAGGATTTCGTTCGCCATAAGCCGGTCGATCGTACTGCTCCCGCCGGAAGTGACAACAACTGCCGCCATGTTCTGTCCGGGAAGTACAACGAGCGAAGAGTGATAGAGAACCGTGTCACCACCTTTGGTCAGCCCTTTTATCCCGTATTCGTTGAATGGATACAGATTGACGCTGTCCCAACCGAGACCATAAGCGTAATCGAATGAGTAGGCGTCATCCTCAGGCCACAAAGGCGTCTTGTATTCGTCTTGTGCCATGGCTGCAGCCGATTTACCTGACAAGACTTCTTCCTCTTCACCTGTAAAAATTTGCGAGAATCGAGCCAAGTCTTCCGCCGTAGAATAGATGCCGCCCGCTCCGATCACGTTGGCTGTCTCGTTCGGAAGTTGTCCTGAGTGAGTAGGATAATAGAGTCCCGCCATCTTCGCTGTGCTCGGAGAATCGAGTGGCGTTTTCGTATTAACCATACCCAGAGGTTCCGTAATAAATTTATGGATATAAGAGGTGAAATCCATACCGCTTACACGCTCAATCAGAATCTCAGCCAGCGTAAATCCGTCATTGCAGTAAACCGAGTAAGCACCTGGGTCCGCCTTTAAAGTCTGACCAGCTAATTGCTTAAGCAGAGTGTCGTGGGCGTAAGTATCGTTATCTTCAAATAAAAAGGCGTTCGTCAGCGACGATCCATTCAGCCCGGAAGAATGATTCAGCAGCATGCGCGGCGTAATCTGCTTGTAGCGTTCATCCTTCATCGTAAACTCGGGGATATACTGGACGACCGGCGTATCGAGATCGATTTTTCCTTGGTCAACCAATTGCATGGCGGCAACCGTGGTAAACATTTTACTCGTTGAGCCGATCCCGTACATCGTGTCTTTCGTGAGCGGCTTCTTTCCTTTCTCATCATTTTTTCCGGATTGGCCGGATACGACAATGTTGCCATGATCGATAATGGCGTACTGCACACTGTTCGTGCCGTAAGTATTCGTTAGGAGATCGGCCTTCTCCTTTGCAGCTTTCCTGGTTATTTCGTAGGTGTTCACAGCCTCGTTCGAAGGTACGTCCTGTGCTTCCGTTAGCATAGCTGAAGGTACAGAACTTGACTCGATCACCTCAGATGTATTCAGTGCTACTGCTTTGTTCTGCATCTCTGCTAATGCTGTGTTATCATTCCAGGGGGTTAATAGTAGACACGAAGCTAGCAGAACTCCCATTATCCATCGACTTTTCATCATTTAAACTCTCCTTCCGAAGACTCCTTTATTTATCGAAAATTGAAAATGATTACGAGAATGGCGGTTACCAGAACGGCTACCATCGCTGCGGCAATGGTCTTACCGAGCGAATTAGCCATATTGACCGTCCATCCCAATCCATATCTATCCGGAACGAACAACGCCGGGTCTTCTGGGTTCGCGTAAATGCTGCCAAGCCATTTCCAGTGCCTCTCCTCTTCTGACGGAACGTCCTTTTGCTGATCAAGACCTCTAAACCGCAGGTAAAGCAAGACGCCGATCAGCGTTAAGAAGAATAATGCCGTGAACGAGATGTTGTATCGCAAGAGCAGATTGAGATTCCAGCCGTACAGCATTACAGCTTGTAACAACCCTAAGTTTGCAATCCCTAGAAGCGAAATACCCCAAGCCGTAATCGAGTATATTTTCTTACGCTTCAACTGTTTCCGCAACGAACCTTCCCGGTCTTGAGAATCCAGCGATGTCCTGGCACGTCTAATCATCAGATTATAGCCGGCGAAGAATACGATCATCAGCGCTTGCACGATGTTGATCATGAATACAGTCCGTACGGATTTGTCAATGTACTGATCAGGAAAGCCGCTTCGCCCCATATGCACCGCGATCGACTGTGGAATGTCGTCCCATCTCACAACAACAAAGAAGATACATAATGCCATCACGGCGACATGCACTGTAAACCACCAAAAGCTCAGCACCGAACCATGACTTCGGCCGGACACAAGGCTTGCTGTGCGCTTCGTCTGCACGGCAACCTGCCAGCCTCTGGCCGCCTTCAATCGCCCCGCGGACCTCCGGCTGATCCAACTGGCGAAGAACGACACAATGATTAAAAGCAAGATGGCTAACGCCCAGTACAGGAAACTCCGACTCGTCGTTTGATGACGCGTCACTAAAAAGCAAGTTACGCCAGTGACGATCGCAAAACCGCCAGTGAGCAAAACGTATTTGAGGCGAATGCCTCGGACGGCCGTATCTTGCAGAGCCTCCACCGGCAGCGTAATGCCGAACAACAGGGTCCGCAAGCCTATAAAGGCCTGCATACTGATCATCAACGCGATAAACAAATAAAAGCTAGATATTATGATCGTCTCCAGTACAGTCAACGTTGTTCCCCTCCACGATTTGTAATCATATCCCGGTACACCGACCTGCTCTCCTGTGCGAATACCTCTTCCGACATACCTCGCACCGCGGCGGCTGCCGCAAGAGAACGTAACTGCCGCCTGAGCTTCTCTTCGAAATCCACCGTCACGCCAGGCATCCCGTCGGGCTGAATAATAACGCCCTTCTTGCGGTGTACTTGAAGTAAGCCCTCTTGCTTGAGCAAATTGTAGGCTTTATTGACGGTGTGGAGATTGATTCCTAAGTCCTCCGCTAAGCTCCGGATCGACGGAAGCGGATCTCCCGGCTGCAAGGTACCCGAGGCAATCCCCTCCACGATTTGATCAACCAGTTGTGCGTAAATTGGTGTTTCTGATTGCAGATCGAGTTCTATGAACAAAAATATCCCTCCTTATGGCAGTTGCTGTGTGTCTTCAAGAAGCGAGTGGAGCCGATATTGCCGGACAAATGCATATCGACTGCAAGTACGTTTGCCGTTATGTAAAAAAATGAGGGAGTCACAGCCTTCTGATACGGTCCAGCCTTGCGAGCGGCCACATGAACAGAGACATCGACGGTTTCTCGGCCTTCGGTAGCACTTCTAGGAAATAGGGTATTAGCAGCGCACCAGTAATGGCGTAGGCGATCATTATGTATGCGCGATATTGACATGTCGAAGTAGTTCTATATCGCATCACCTCCACATGTGTTATATTACATATATAACACATGTGGGAATGATATACAAGATTCAGATGTAAATTCTTCCATCTTGATGAGTTTGCGCAGATAAAGCACTAAAAAGACCTGTTCTTAGCCTAATAAAAAACAGCAGCTGATTTATGGTCAGCTGCCGTGGCATCCTTGTTCAATTTTCCTGCGTATAAGCACAGCAAAGGCAACCGATCATTTAGATCGACTGCCTCCTCCTAATGCTTTTTTAGTTCTCATATCCAGTAAATTCAATCATTTAACTTCAATAACAAAAACTGCTGATGTATCACCTTTCGAAAATTTACCATCATCTGTTTTCCAGACCGCCGAAATCCCATAGTAATAAGTACCTTGTTCTTTGGGGGCGTTAAAAGCCCCCTTATTCAAAGGGATTTGTATTGTTTTATCATCGATAAATTGCTGAATATACAACTCATTAGGTGCTGGTTTATAAGCAAAAGAAACTTTAATGTCTCCTTCGGGAGTTATAGCAGTGGGAGTAACCTCCTTTAACATTGTACTTCCCCCTACATAATCTGCACATCCTAAACGGCCCCAGCAATAACTACTCTGGATAACTGGAATTTGAGTTTGCCCCGAAGTAACACTCGGTAGCGGTGGGGATTTTTTTATAATTTTAACCCCAACGCTCCTAGCGTATCCTTCAAGCCTTGTATTTGCTACAAGGTTTCCTGCAACAGGAGTTACATAGACGAGCACTACCAATGAAATTAAAAATCCCGTAGCAAGAATAATAAATGCCTTTTTCCGATACATTCCAAGCCCCCTATAGACGTGATTTTACCGTATTAGTACTTCATCTAACTTGAATATGTATTAAACTACTCTGCACGTCAGTTCAAAAACCAAGCAGCTTAAACATAAAACCCACCTTAATGTCCTCCGCTTGGTAGCAGTTTTCGAATTTCCCTTTAAGCAATAGACTTCGGCAAGCAGCTCCTGATTCTTCATAAATATCTGTATTTACATTCAAATCAATATTTCTATAGTCATTATATTTAGGACTTTCATTCTTTATAGAAAGGATGTCGGAGGGTTTCCAAGATAGCGAAAAATCATCTTTATGATTACTTGAATATACCTTTTTCTTATTACCAGTCTGCGTTTGTTCAACCTCGACAATATACATTACCCCACCTGCTGCACCGCCATACTCTAAATAATACGCGTTAGCATTATATTGACCATCTGGTGATTCTATGGGACCTAAAAATAATGTTGCATTATCAAGGCTTTTGAAACTATAAAAGTACCTATTATAGCCAATTAAAAGTAATATGCCGAAAATCAATAGTAAAATAACAAAATATCTTTTTTTCATATAATCCCCCAGTGTTGACTGGTCTAATATTTCTCCAATATTTTGAATACCAACAATATTTCCTATTAATCCATATTATTGTATTCTATAAACTAGCTATCAGCAAGATTGCTCTGGTTGAGACGCGGCGTAGTCAGGAACAGATAACTAAAATAGGCTCTAATCACTTTTGACGGTGAAATAGCGCCTGTAATAAATTTGTTACATAAACGTACTATTCACACAGGGGGAGAATGTATGACGATTAATGCTGCACGTTCATTGTTTGATGAGTATTGTCACTTCAAGGAAATTAATCCACTCAATACGGACGAGACGCTATTGTTAACGGCTAGGGATCAAGTCTTGACTGACATCGCGTTGAACGGATACACCAAGGAAGCAGCCCGACTAATACATCGGATCTTGAGCTTCCTAGGCGATGCAGGGTTACAGGAACGGGAACAGCAATTGAGACTTTACCTGCGTGAACCTCTGGAGCGGGACGAACGGTTTTGGGCTCACTGGGAACTAGTTGATACATTGGCACTATTAAAAAAATGCAAGGAGACAGTAGCCGAACAACTCATGTTTCTGCATTGGACAAAGGCGAACTGTGAACCAAAAGCATGGCCAGCCGTTATGTTCGATGGTACACAAGCACATTGCTGGGCGTGCGTGAACAGAATGACCGAATGGTTTGATCTCTATTACGATATCATCAATTCAATAGAGTCAACTGAAGATAGCCGTAAGAACCGAGCGTCCTATATTAGGACAGCCGGCGAACATTTAGTATTCCACAATAAAATGGATGAAGCAATGAAAGAGTCAGAACGTCTAATGAAAGTCGTGGATGAGTCTGCACAATGTGGGCAGAGCGGGTTATTTTTTGGCTGGGCGCCACCACAATAAAGCTGGAGGTTTTTCGAAAAAAACAAGATTGGGAAAGCTACGATCAACAGGTACAGTCTATTATGGCTCTACTTGAAACGGACTCGCTTGATATAGAGAAGAAGAAGTTTATCGCTAATGATCTCGGAGCCTGTCTTTTATGGGCTGGTCGGTATCAGCAAGCACAGCTTTTATTCGAATCTAACATAAAACACGGCTCCGGTGGAATCACGCATTACTTTTTGGCAATATGCATCTGGTCATCGAAAAAAGATCGTACGCAAACACTGCATCATTTGGCCATGGCTGAAAATGAAGTCATCAACAACCTGAACATGAGAGGCCGCTATATTGAGATGTTTAAGGAACAACCGGAATTTTCAGATATCTGGGATGATCAGGAATTTCTGTCCGTTATTTCTCCCAAAGCTCGATCAGTCGACCTTCAGGATCTTCAATCCAAACAAACTTCCCAAATTCACTAATCTCTTCTTTCTTTGCAAGAGGGACACCAATATGTTCAAGATGCTGAATAGTCTCGTTTAGATTATCTACTTGGAAATTTAACATCACTTGTTGTTCTATTGGAAAATAACTGTCATCCTCGGTAAAGAAAGAAAAGATAGTCTCATTTCCTAATTGGGGTTTGATCACAGTTCCGTTCCAATGATCTATTTCAATCTTCAACACTTCACTGTACCATTTTTTTATAACTTCAAGATTTTTCGTTCGCCAAAATATACCTCCGAAACCTTTTATCATCGTATTTAACTCCTGTCTGTCATCAATTTTTAGCTATTCGATTACGATTACCTATTCAAAAGCTTCAATAACCTCAAATAACTCGTACACCGGAATTTTGACTAAAAGCATTAACTCATAAACCATTCTACCTAATCCACTTAAGATTAAACCTGCTGGAGTAGCTTGACACTACATTCTGACGTTGTTGCAGTGACGTACTCTATATAATTCACAGAGCCGTTAAAGTTCAAATAAGCTTCATAACGCATGCGGATTGCGGGTAAAGTAATGAAATCCAGAACATTTTCCTTGGGAACCCACCTGCACTCGCTCGTTTCATCAGAAGTAGCTAGCTCTCCACCCACAGCCTTGCACACGAAATCAAACATAACCTTCGTAGGAACATCGGTCACACCATCATACCACTTATGGATTGCTGTATTCGAAACAACACTAATTAAATGGCTTACAGTAGCGTCTATTCCGCTTTCCTCTTTGATCTCACGAATCACGCCATCTATCAGGTTCTCTCCAACTTCAGTTATTCCACCAGGATACACCCAACCATCGTCATGAGCTTTCACTAATAGGATATTTCCATTTCCATCTTCTACAATTCCGCCTGCCGATACAATATGTGTTGGAAACGCCATGTCACAACCTCCTAATATGGTAATATCATATATTTATTTACATATTACTTTCTTCTCCCTATATATAGCAAATGAGATGATATTCCCAATACCGTAGGATCTTTAGCCATGGAAATGAGAAAATTAACCATTCTATCATACTCACCTTGATCTGCCCAATACTGCTTTTGTTCATTTGAAAGCATTGCACCGATGCTGGAAGAACCAATTAAATCTATTGTATCGAATCCATTCTTCTCCATAAAAGGTTTTACTTCATCGATGTTAAAATAAAACGCTCCTGTAAATCGACCTTTATCATTATGATTGAACACCCCGGTCTCGTAGAACTCATTTATTGTATCCAAGTTATCATTGGGCTTCCAAAATAGTGGATATTGTAAAGATGTAATTGTCATTCTCATCCGGCTTTGGAGAGCGACAAAAACGATGCCGTTCCGCTTTGTTACACGATGCAACTCCCTAATTGCTGATATTCGTTCCTCTTCCTTTTGTAAATGGTATAGAGGACCAAGCATCAAAGAAGCGTCATACATCTCGTCTGGTATCCCCTCTAAATGTGTTGCATTTAATACATGAAACCCATTAAACCGTTCTGTCAATCCTAATTCAGATACCTTCTGTTGCGCTATTTCAACTAACTTAGGTGTTAGGTCAGATAGCGTTACGTTATATCCAAGCTTCGCTAACTCAATTGAGTATTTACCTGGACCTGCGCCATTATCTAGTACAGTTCCGGACGAAGCTAAATACTGTTTTATATAATGCAGATTAATAGTAAACTCAAGCGGCTCCCTGTCCAGCCTCCCCCATTCATCAAACCGGGAGTAATAATCAATAACATTATCCATTGACCAAACACCTCTCTTTACAGTTTTTGTGCAGAAAAAACAGAAAAAACCTATCGCCTACAAAGAGGCGACAGGTTTAACCTTCGCGGTACCACTCTTCTTGATCGTTGTTATAAGTAAAACGACAACGAATCTTAGAACCCGATTACGGAGGTTAGCCGTTAAGATCTACTAATGTTCGACCTTACCACTCATGGGTGAGTTGGGGGAACCATTGACTGTCTTGCACCTACCGACAGTTCTCTGGGCAATAGTTATTCCTTAATACTCCCAATCATTGCGTTTAATCATATTCTAATTGGACTTAGTATATGTTTTACAAATATTACCTGTCAATAGAAACTTAATTTTAACTATTCTTCGCATTCAAACTCGTCAAAAGCTCAATTCACCGCTTAATACTATTAGTTATGCGGTTCTCCTCACTGACTGTACAGTAAATTATCATTTTACGCTTTAGTCTCATAACGCAAAATCAGCCCTGTCTAATCCGGAGTATGGCTTCCTCAAGACCCATGCTTTCCTTCGTCAGTACTTTGCGTTCAATAAGCTCTACCTGACCTTCAGCGGCTCCCTTACCGATCACAACGGTGAATGGGAGACCGATCAGCTCGGCATCCTTGAATTTCACGCCTGGACGCTCATCCCGGTCATCGAGCAGCACTTCTATTCCTTGCTCACGCAGCAGCGTGTAGAAATTCCCCGCAGCTGTGCGCTGGATTTCATCCTTCACCGACATTAGCAGAATGTGTACCTGAAATGGAGCCAACACCGCTGGCCAGCTTATCCCATGTTCATCATGGTTCTGCTCCACTACGGCGGCGAGCAGCCGGGAAATACCGATGCCATAACAGCCCATGATCATATCCGTGTTTTTGCCGGAAGGGTCAAGATAGCGTGCACCCAGCTTTTCGCTGTATTTGGTCCCCAGCTTGAAGACATGCCCGATTTCAATCCCCAGATGGAATTTTAGCTGTCCTGTGCCGCAACGCGGGCAGCTGTCTCCTTCCTCCACATTTCGGAAATCACCTACTTGATCCAGACTAAAATCCCGACCAGGTACTACATTGCGAAGGTGGTAATCGATTTCGCCAGCGCCAGCTACCCCATGTGCCATAGCTGCTACCTCTGCATCAACGAGCAGTGGGATCAGCAGGCCGACTGGACCAATAAAGCCACTCTCCGTCCCCGCCGCCGATTGAACAGCTTCATAATCCACGAGCGTAATCTCCTCGGCGCCTAACGCTTTCTTCACCTTGATTTCATTAACTTCATGATCCCCCCTGACCAGAACAGCAAATACTTTACCGCCGCCAGAATAAATCAGGGTCTTGATGATCTCCTGAGGCTGCAGCCCCACAGCTGCAAGCTGTTCAATAGTCCGAAGGCCAGGCGTATGGAATTTCTCCATAGCTGGCAGATCTGCCACAACTTTCACCACTTGCCCACTTGTCTTTGCAGATTCGGCCTGCTCCAGATTGGCTGCATAATTACATGCCGTACAGGCAGCAACGGTATCTTCCCCAATATCTGCGAGTGCCATGAATTCATGACTGCCGCCTTCGCCGCCAATCGCTCCCGAATCCGCCTCCACCGCACGGAAGATCAGTCCGCAGCGTTCAAAAATCCGATGATACGCATTAAACATCGTCTGATAAGATTGGTCCAGACTCTCCCATCCATTGTCGAAGGAGTAAGCATCCTTCATCAGGAACTCTCTGCCCCGCAGCAGTCCCGAGCGGGGACGTCGTTCATCCCGAAACTTAGTCTGAATCTGATACAATGTAACCGGCAGCTTCCGGTAAGAGCTGATCTCGTTCCGTACCAATGTAGTGATAACTTCCTCATGCGTTGGACCGAGCACAAATTCCCGGTCATGGCGATCCTGCAGAGTGATCAGCTCCTTGCCATATACCCCAAACCGCCCCGATTCCTGCCACAGTTCAGCAGGCTGCATCGCGGGCAGCAGCACTTCCTGGGCTCCCGCCTTGTCCATCTCTTCTCTCACAATGTTCTCCAACTTGTGCAGGACGCGCCGTCCAAGTGGCAGATAACTGTAAATCCCGGCGGCCAGCTGCCGGATATAACCGGCGCGCAGCAGCAGGCCATGGCTTGCTGTTTCCGCTTCAGCCGGAGCCTCTCGCAGAGTAGTAAGTAACAGATTGCTTTGACGCATGTTCATCATCCTCCCGGATACCTTTTTTAAAAGTTGTTCACTGTCTGACGGCTACCAGAACCTTCGCCAGAATAACAAAAAGACGCATTCGTCAGGGACGAATGCGTCGTGATACCACCCTGTTTCAACTGCCGCAGACAATCGTGGCAGTCCTCCATCGGATAACGGCCGAGTCCGGCAGCGTTTGTACATTCTCTCGCGCTGCTGCTTCCAAGGCAGGATGCACTCCGCTCGTTATGAGGAACCTTTCACCCGGTGGGTTCCCTCTCTGTTCGAACGATAATGGGACTGCAGATCCTTGGTCCATGCATTTTTCATATGATTACAAACTGAACAAAGTTCGACTTACATAGATTGTAATTAATTTATATGATCACGTGGAATTCGTCAAGGAAAGGATTTAAATTCTAAAATAACGGTTACGAATAGCTCGGCTGCTATACAGACCAAAAAAGAGACCGCCCCCAGTTCTGACAACTGAAAAGACGGTCTCTTCGATTAAGAATTTTTATGCTTTTATCATAGTACTCTTAGACAAGTACTGTGGAACCCATCAGGAATTTGTCAACTTCGCGGGCAGCTGCGCGACCTTCGTTAATCGCCCATACCACCAAGCTTTGTCCACGGCGCATATCACCCGCAGCAAATACTTTCTCCACATTGGTGTTGAACTTGCCATAACGTGCCTTCACGTTCGTGCGACGATCCGTTTCCAGATCCAACGCCTGAACCAGATCTTGTTCGGGTCCGTCAAAACCAATCGCAATCAATGCCAGCTGAGCAGGATAAACCGCTTCTGTGCCCGGCACTGGCTGATAGATTTTACGTCCTGTCTCATCAACGATCCGACGGATTTGCACAGTGTGCAGCTCCTTCAAATTCCCCTCTTCATCCCCAACAAACTTGGTCGTCATGATCGAGAACTCACGCGGGTCATCGCCGAATACGGCTTTGGCTTCCTGTTGTGCATAATCAAGGGTATACACATTCGGGAACTGCGGCCAAGGGTTAGCAATCGGATCACGTTCCAGTGGAGCCTTCTCATGCGTACCAAACTGGGTGATGCTGTTACAGCCATGGCGAAGCGATGTAGCAACACAGTCGGAACCAGTATCTCCGCCGCCCAGAACAACAACGTCCTTGCCGGCAGCCGATACGAAGTCGCCATCTTCCAGATTGGAACTCAGATAGCTCTTGATCGTTCCGTTCAGGTAATCCATTGCATACATAACGCCCTTCAGGTCACTACCTTCGACGTTGAACTGACGCGCCTTGGTCGCTCCGCCACAAAGTACAACTGCGTCGAACTCGTCCACCAGCTGTTGTGCCGGGATATCCTTACCAATCTCAGTATTCACTACAAAATTCACACCTTCAGCAGCAAGGAGATCCACACGACGCTGCACTACACGTTTATCCAGCTTCATAGTTGGAATACCGTAAGTCAGAAGTCCGCCGACACGATCGCTGCGCTCGTATACCGTAACGGTATGTCCCGCTTTGTTCAACTGTGCTGCTGCTGCAAGACCTGCCGGACCAGAACCAACGATTGCAACAGTCTTGCCCGTACGTTTCTCCGGAGGTGTCGGTACCACCCAGCCCTCTTCAAAGCCCTTGTCAATTATCGCCAGCTCGATAGTCTTGATCGTAACCGGCTGGCCAATCAGGCCGACCGTACATGAGCCTTCACAAGGAGCTGGACAGATGCTGCCGGTGAATTCAGGAAAATTATTCGTCTTGTGCAGGCGCTCCAGCGCTTCCCGCCACAACCCGCGATACACCAGATTATTCCATTCCGGAATCAGGTTGTGTACAGGACAACCTGAAGTTCCGCCAGCCATATCAATACCGGTATGACAATAAGGGGTTCCGCAATCCATGCAGCGTGCACCCTGTGTCCGAAGCTCGTCCTCGGATAAATGGTGGTGGAACTCCTCCCAATCTTTTACCCGCTGCTCAGGATCACGATCACCTGGGAGCTGGCGTTTATACTCCATAAAACCTGTAGGTGTAGACATGTTTACGTTTCCCCCATCCGTTCTCTTCGTGTTGATATCTATAGTTTATTGTAGCATACCTGTGGCTTAATGATGTCGTGAACAGTGCAACTTTAGTCCTGTGCATTCTATCGTTTAGCAATTTCTAATTTTAATAATATTAGCATTCCAGACTTTTGCACTGTAATGGATTAATCTGCTGATTATTTGTACTATTTCACATGTTGTGTTAGAGAAAACGCTTTTACGCCAGCTCCGTACGTTCATAAACTACAAAACGGTAATCATACGGATTCTTCTCATCTTTGATCCCCAGCGTACTGGAAACTTCCTTCCATTCATCCCAATTCACATCTGGAAAGAAGGTATCCCCGTCAAAATCATGCTCAATGCGGGTCACGATCAGCTTGTCTGCATAAGGCAGTACGATTCGGTAAATCTCGGCTCCGCCGATGATCATCAACTCATCCGTACGCTTCGCAGCTTGCAGTGCCTCCTCAAGTGTATGTACCACTTCAGCCCCTTCAGCAGTAAAGCTGTGATCTCTGGTCAGCACAATACTCGTTCTACCTTTCAGCGGCTTACCGCCTAACGAATCCCATGTTTTGCGGCCCATCAGCATTGTTTTCCCCATCGTTTCGCTCTTGAAAAAAGCAAAATCCCGCGGCAAATGCCAGGGCATACTGTTATCCTTGCCGATCACACCTTTAATGTCCATGGCCCAGATCATGCTGATGCTCATTTCCATCTCTCCTTTCACTTCGATGTTAGATCGCTACCGGTGCCTTGATTCCCGGATGATGCTGATAGCCTTCAAACTCAAAGTCCTCAAAAACATAATCGAAAATACTGTCCGGCTTTCTGAGAATATTCAGCTTCGGCAGTGGATACGGTTCTCTCTGCAACTGTGTCGCTACTTGTTCCAAATGATTTGTATAAATATGCACATCCGCACCCGACCAAATGAACTCACCGACTTCCAGTCCGGTCTGCTGGGCGACCATATGGGTCAGCAGCGCATAGCTGGCAATATTGAATGGCAGACCAAGGAACGTGTCCACAGAGCGCATGGTGAGCATACAGGACAGCTTTCCACCTGCTACATAGAACTGGAATACAAAGTGACACGGTGGCAGCTTCATGTTCTCGATCTCGCCTACGTTCCAGGCACTAACAATGTGTCTGCGTGAGTCAGGATTGTTTTTAATTGCCTCGATAACATTCGTAATCTGGTCGATATGCCCTCCATCTGCACTCTCCCAGGCTCTCCACTGTGAACCGTAAACAGGTCCCAAATTGCCGTTCTCATCCGCCCATTCGTCCCAGATGGAGACACCGTTCTCCTTGAGATAAGAGATATTAGTCTCGCCTTTCAGGAACCAAAGCAGTTCATGTACTACCGATTTCAAATGGATGCGCTTGGTGGTTACCAGCGGGAAGCCTTTGCTCAAGTCAAACCTCAATTGTCGTCCAAAAACAGACTTAGTTCCTGTCCCTGTCCGGTCACTTTTTTCCACCCCGTTGTCCAAAACATCCTGAAGTAATTCCAAATAATTGCGCAAAGTTTAACGCCCCTCTTCTTTGATGACATTACATATAAGGTTCTCTCATTTGCTTTTGTTTAACCTTGAATATGCCTTTCGAGAAACGTAAAGCCGCTCCTAAAGGAGCAGCTCTTCATTTCATCCGTTCTATTAGTTTACCACGACCTGATCCTGCTTGTAACTTGCCAAACTGTAGAAAACGAGAAAAACAGAACCGTTTCGCTACCTTTTTTGCAGTATTTTGAGAAAAGCTCTTACGATAAAAGTACGATCCGCCAACCCTTATAACCACAGGTGCAGATCGCCCTTGCAGCTTCCTATACTTTTCATAAGAGGTCCTTGCATATCAGTCATATTGATCACTCAACCGTTCAGGAGTGCCTGTGAGCTTCTTTTTGCCTAACATACGTTAATAGGGCCCCATACCCTTAAATGTCCTTGAGGAGAGTGCTGATGTGGCTTCAGAAGTGACCGAGGAGTGTTTGAATTGATCCTAAATGCATAACATGAACCAGCCTTATTCAGTAATGTTTAGTTCAATCTTTAGTACACTTGCATGTAAGCTTGCCTGACCGCCTACGGGAAAAGTAATCATGGGAGAAGTGTGTCCGAAGTCTACATCTGCTATAACGGGGAGGTGTCCCAGCTCCTGTTTACTCTTGATTATTTTGATCAGGAGCTCTCTTGTCATACCTGAACCCTTTTGAAATCTGCCGATAGCGATGCCTTTTATCTGCTCAAAGCATAATAATACGTACTTCATCGCCAGCTTGTAGCTTGTCTGCTCTCATGAGGATCACTTCCCAATCATTATTCAGCTTTAATCTGCTTTATTCGGTTTTCCTGGCCTTCCAAATATACCTGTACTCCCTCACACCCAACCGACCATCGATTACATGTGCTTTAATCTTGTTCTCCAATTCTTTGCCATTGTTGGGGTCTGTATAATCCGGGTTGCCAGGAATACCGGAAATAAATTTTGCAAATTCTTTTTCATCTGGAAAATAGGAGACCTCATCATGGAACTCTTCAATCTCTATATGTATAAATCCATTAGCCTCTAGCCGCTCTCTGACCTTGTCTAATGCGCCCGAATGAATTCCGAACACCTTTCCTCCTGGACGTAAGATCCGGCTGTGGTTCAAGACAGAGGTAGGTCCTCTGCGATCGTAAATGAGGTCAAATTGGTGATCGACAAAGGGCAGCTTATTTTTGGTCGAAGACCAGAAAAACTGGAGATTGGGTACCTGCTCTTGGATGAGAAGTCTTTGGGCGATATTAATCATTTCCACGGAGTTATCGAAGCCTATGAGCGAATTAGTGTATTCCGCCATCCGTATAGTAAAATCCCCATGGCCACAACCCGCATCAAGCACTGAATCAAAGCCCGGCAGCATCTCAATCAATCTTCGCTCAAATATAGGTTCAGCCGATATCCCTTCTGTATAAAAAACAGCGTTATTCCTATACCCGCCATTCCTTCTGGCGATCTCATCATACCAGTCCATCCCCACGTTCATCCCTCCTGTTGATCATGCGTTTATCCAGTTTATCGCCCCAGCTAAATTTTGGAAAACAAAAAAGAGAGCAAAGACGCAATATGCGTCCTCGCTCTCTTCAGCAGCCTGACATACAGGCCGATTGTTATACTATTTCAAGATGTGAATCGGATGACCTTCAACCAGTTCAGCCGCTTCCATGACGATTTCGCCAAGGGTTGGGTGAGCGTGGATTGTAAGAGCGATATCTTCGAGCGTAGCGCCCATTTCAATAGCCAGACCCAGCTCAGCAATCAGGTTAGAAGCTTCGATACCGACGATTTGCGCGCCGAGTACAAGGTTGTTCTCGCTGTTAGCCACAATTTTGATGAAGCCTTCCGCACCGTTCAGGGAGACTGCACGTCCATTGCCCGCGAACGGGAACTTGCCGCTCTTCACTTTGTAGCCTTTATCCTTAGCTTCTTTCTCAGTCAAGCCAACGCTGGAGCACTCAGGATCAGTGAAGACAACAGCCGGAATGACTTTGTAGTCAACAACGGATGTGTGTCCTGCGATCGCTTCTGCGGCAACTTTACCTTCGTAAGAGGCTTTGTGAGCCAGAGCCAGACCAGGAACAATGTCCCCGATAGCGAAGATGTGTGGAATGTTAGTGCGTCCTTGGTGGTCAACTTTGATCAGACCGCGCTCGTCCAGCTCAACGCCGATAAGGTCCAGACCAAGCTCACCATCCGTGTTTGGACGACGGCCAACGGTAACAAGCAAATAATCTGCAGTAACTTCTTTGGACTCGCCGCCCACAGAGTACTTCACGGTAACTTCCTTGTCGTTTTGTACAGCACTCTCAGCTTTAGCATTTGTAACGATCTCGATGCCAGTCTTCGCCATGTTCTTGGCTACCAGACGAGTCATGTCTTTGTCGAAGCCAGGAAGAACAGTATCCAGACCTTCGATGATAGTTACTTTAGTGCCGAATTTAGAGTACATTTGACCCAGCTCAGCACCGATGTAGCCGCCGCCGATAACGATCAGGCTCTTCGGAATTTCCGGAAGCTCAAGCGCTTCAGTGGAAGACAGAATACGACCACCGAATGGGAATGGTTTCAGTTCGATTGGACGGGAACCTGTAGCAATGATGCAGTTCTTGAAACGGTAACGCGGAGATTCGTGATCGTTGAATACCCGTGCTTCGGTTTCGCTGATGAACATGCACTCACCGTTGAATACTTCGATCTTGTTGCCTTTCAGAAGGCCAGCTACGCCAGTAGTCATTTGCTTAACGACTTTGTTCTTGAACTCTTGAGTTTTAGAGAAATCCACTTTAACGTTATCAGCTGTTACACCGTAAACGTCAGCATGTTGTGCAGATTCAAAAGAGTGAGCTGCAGCGATCAGTGCTTTGGACGGAATACAACCACGGTTCAAACATACGCCGCCGAGTTCCGATTTGTCTACGATAAGCACTTTTTGACCAAGCTGAGCAGCACGAATGGCTGCTACATATCCGCCGGGACCTGCACCAATGACCAATGTATCAATATCGAGTGAAGCGTCTCCCACTACCATATTATTACACCTCCATAACTAGCATATCAGGATTAGCAAGCAATGTTTTAATGTAGTTCATGAAATTCTGTGCTGTTGCGCCATCGATAATACGGTGGTCAAAGCTCAGGGACAATGCCATTACAGGAGCAGCTACGATTTCACCGTTCTTAACAACTGGTTTCTCAGTGATACGGCCAGTACCCAAGATCGCAACTTCAGGGAAGTTGATGATTGGAGTAAAGAACATACCGCCTGCGGAACCGATGTTGGAGATCGAGATGGTGCTGCCTTTCATTTCGTTCGGAGTCAGCTTGCCTTCACGACCACGCAGAGCAAGGTCACTAATGGCGCTAGCAATCATCCAGATGCTCTTACGGTCAGCATCTTTGATAACTGGAACGATCAGGCCGTTATCAGTATCTGTTGCAATACCAACGTTGTAGTATTTCTTGTAGACAATTTCGTTGGACTCTTCGTCAATCGAAGCGTTAAGCGCAGGGAATTGACGGGAAGCTGCAACGAGTGCCTTCACGATGAACGGAAGATAAGTTACCTTCACGCCTTTTTTCTCAGCTACAGGTTTCATGCGGGCACGGAATGCTACCAGTTCAGTTACGTCTACTTCGTCCATGATCGTAACGTGTGGTGCAGTGTAAGCCGATTTAACCATAGCGTTCGAGATTGCTTTGCGGATACCTTTGAATGGTACGCGCTCTTCTTCCAGGCTCACGTTGCCTGCAGAAGCCGCTGCTGCCGGTGCAGCTTTCTCTTCAGTCTTAGGCGCTTCAGCAGAAACTGCTGCTGCCGGTGCTGCTAAAGAACCACCGTTTTGGAAGGCTTCAACATCCTCACGAGTGATTTTGCCACTCTTACCAGTACCATTAACTTTGGAGATGTCTACACCCTGTTCACGAGCGAATTTACGCACGCTTGGTGTAGCCAGTACGTCACGGTCAGGAGCTGGTACAGAACCAGCAGCTGCTCCGCCTTCTTTAGCGTCAGCAGGGCTGCTTGCCGCTGGAGAAGAAGTTGTATCTGCACTGCCTTTTGCCGCGTCAGCTTCTTGGGAACCATGCTCTTCAGCGTGGCCACCTTCATGCACAGGAATGTCACCTTCTGCATCAATTACCGCAACAGTTTGGCCTACGCGGAACACGTCGCCATCCTTTGCCAGTACTTCAAGCACGGTACCGTTTACTGGACAAGGAACTTCTACTACGGCCTTGTCGTTTTGTACTTCCAAAATGATATCTTCATCGGTTACTTTATCGCCGACTTTGATATGCACTTTAATAATTTCACCTTCATGCAGGCCTTCGCCAAGCTCAGGGAACGGGTAGTTGTATTTAGCCACGTTCAAGTACCTCCTTAATGGTAATAGACTATGGGATGTGATTTATTTAGAATTCCAGAACTTTCTTCACGCCTGCAATAACACGGGCAGGGTTAGGCAACCAAGTATCTTCGATTTGCGCGAACGGATAAATTGTATCCGGTCCAGCTATACGAAGTACTGGAGCTTCCAAGTGCAGGATACCTTTTTCGTTGATTTGTGCAATAACTTCTGCAGCTACGCCGGAGCTCTTTTGAGCTTCTTGTACCACAATTGCACGGTTTGTTTTTTTCACGGATTCCATGATCGTGTCAATGTCGATCGGGCTAACGGTACGCAGGTCGATAATTTCAGCCTGAATGCCTTCCTTCTCGAGTTGTTCAGCTGCTTTAGTAGCTGTGTGAACCATCAGGCCGTAAGCAATAATGGTAACATCAGAACCTTCGCGAACTACATTGGCTTTACCAAGCTCAACGGTGTACTCACCTTCAGGCACTTCAGCGCGGAAAGCATGGTACAAGTTAAGGTGTTCCATGAAGAATACCGGGTCGTTATCGCGGATCGAAGCGATCATAAGACCTTTAGCATCGTAAGGATTGGAAGGTACTACTACTTTAATACCCGGGCTTTGGGCAATCAAACCTTCCAGGGAGTCAGTGTGCAGCTCAGCCGCTTTAACACCGCCGCCAAATGGCGTACGGAATACGATTGGTGAGTTGTATTTGCCGCCGGAACGGTAACGCATACGTGCTGCTTGAATTACGATTTGATCCAGAGCTTCATAAATAAAGCCGATAAATTGAATTTCTGCGATTGGACGGAAGCCTTGAATACCAAGACCTACAGCCAGACCACCGATAGCGGACTCGGCCAGCGGCGTATCGAATACGCGATCTTCACCAAACTCTTTTTGCAGACCTTCAGTTGTGCGGAATACGCCGCCTACATTACCAACATCTTCCCCAAAAACAAGGACGTTAGGATCACGATTCAGTTCAACGCGGATTGCGTCGCGGATCGCTTCTTTTAAGTTCATTTGTGCCATGCCTGTTATCCCCCTTATTCAAAATCGGCTTTTTGCTCTTCCAGATGTTTCGGAGTTGCCTCGAACATGCTGTCAATCAAGCCGGAAACGGTCATTTTTTCGGTTTGCTCTGCTTTTTTGATTTGCTCATTAACAGTAGCTTTTGCTTCTTCTTTCACGCGTGCTGTATCTTCTTCGGTCCAAAGGCCTTTTTTCTCCAGATACTTAGCAAGACGGGCAATTGGGTCCTTCTCGTTCCATTGTCCTTCTTCTTCCTTAGAGCGGTATTTGCTCGCATCGTCAGAAAGGGAGTGTGGACGGAAACGGTAAGTTACAGCTTCGATCAGGGTAGCGCCTTCTCCGTTACGAGCACGCTCAGCAGCTTCTTGAACTGCACTGATAACCGCGAAGATATCCATACCGTCAACCTTGATTCCCGGAATACCGGCTGCAACCGCTTTGTGGGCGATAGACTTAGAAGCCGTTTGCTTCGAGAATGGCGTGGTGATGGCGTAACCGTTGTTTTGAACAAAGAAAATTACAGGCAGTTTAAAGCGTCCAGCAAAGTTAAGGCCTTCATAGAAGTCACCTTCGGAGGAACCGCCGTCACCTGTATAAGTAATCGCTACGTTCTTCTGGTTCTTCAATTTGAAGCCCATTGCAATACCAGTAGCGTGCAGAATTTGTGCACCAATGATGATTTGTGGCATTAGCACGTTTACGCCGTCAGGAATTTGTCCACCATGTTGGTGTCCACGGGAATACAAGAACGCTTGGTACAGCGGAAGGCCGTGCCATACGAGCTGTGGAATATCACGGTAGCCTGGACATACGAAGTCTTCCTTCTCCAGAGCAAACTCACTACCGATCATAGTAGCTTCCTGACCAGATACTGGTGCGTAGAAACCGAGGCGGCCTTGACGACCAAGATTCACAGCACGATCATCCCAGGTACGGGTAAATACCATACGGTACATAATTTCTTTCAATTGATCATCAGTAAGAGCAGGCAGTTTATCTTTATTGATAACTTCTCCATCCGGGGAAAGTACCGAAAGAGCCTCGACGTCCTCTGTGTACACTTCATAAGGAACTTTACTCATTATCATCTTCACCTCAACAAAAAAATTTGAATATCAGTTGCCTCTGTTATAGAATTATTATACACCTGTTTTATCTATTTCGTCAAAGAAATACGCATAAAATTTATGTTTCCATAAATTTTGTATGTATAACAGGTTTAATTTAATTATATAACAGATGCCAATCATTTTGACAAGTAAATGATGTATGCCACATTTACCCCTTGGTAATATTATCGTATTGCCGTCGGGAATGCAAAATTCGACAAGAAAGGTGACAAGAACAGCTATGAATGACTCTGTTTTTCTGAAACGTACAATTGTTAAAAAAACCGTGTGGAGCGAATCGCTGCAGGAGGAGCGCAAGCTGCGTATCTACCTCCCGCCCGGCTACAATGAAGTTCTCAGTTATCCCGTGGTCTACTGCCAGGATGGTGAAGAGTTCTTCAACTTCGGTCGAATCGCTACGCTGGCTGGCCAGCTGATTCTGGAAGAAGATGTCGAGCCCTTCATTATTGTAGGCGTTGAAGTCGACGTAAAGGTTAGAACCCAGGAATATGCGCCATTCGGCAACCGGTTTGAACAATACCTGTCTTGCTTTGCCGAAGAAATTATTCCCTTCATTGAACATAATTATCCGGTACGGCGTACACCTGCGGAACGTATTCTGGCTGGTGATTCTCTGGGAGGCAGTGTGTCCCTCCATCTGGCCTTAGCTTATCCATCCATATTTAACCGTATCCTCAGCCTTTCTGGTGCTTTTTATCCCGAGACCCGTGAAATGATCGAAGATGAAGAGGATCTCTCCTGGCTTACTATTAATATGGTAGTTGGACTACAGGAGACGGAATACAAAACGGATACAGGCGTCTATGACTTTGTTGATATGAACCGCAAGACGAAAGCGCTGCTTGAAGAGCGCGGAGCCACGGTATCATACCGGGAGAAAGACGGCGTCCATCTCTGGGGATTCTGGCAGAAAGAACTGCCCGAATCGCTACTCTATTTCTTTTAAACACTTGAAACAGCCTTGAGACATGAAAAAATGAACATCATGAGAACAATATGTACATCCCCTGTGTGATTGCGCTTTCAGGGCGGTAGGGACAGAAACGGTCCCCCGCCCTTCTCAAGGACGGTTGTTCCGAATCTTAAAGCAAGCAAGGATTAGAGCTTTTCGCTAACGATGGTGTCTAGCAGCACATTGCAGCCGGCATCCATCAGATCATAGACCTGTTCAAAGTTTCCGGTAAAGTAAGGGTCCGGCACTTCGCGCAGTTCCTCCTCCGGGAGCAAGTCCATAAAGAACAACAGCTCGGCCTCTTCTCCGCCCTGGAGCTTCCGCACATTAGTTCCATTAGAGTTGTCCATACAAATGATATATTGATAGTTCTCAAAATCATCGCTGGACACCCGGCGAGCCTTCATACCCTCATAACTGATCCCATGCTGGTCCAGAATACGCCGCGTCCCTTCATGTGGAGGGTTGCCGATATGCCAATCCCCTGTTCCTGCAGAATCCACAGTAATCGAACTGGACAAGCCGCGTTCATGGATCTTGTGGCGCAGCACAGCTTCAGCCATCGGCGAACGGCAAATATTGCCGAGACAAACAAACAGTACGTTTACGATTTCACTCACCTCCAAATCTCTTTTCTATACAATCCAACAGCTTCCAGCATCTCGCTGGACACGCTATTCTTATTTTAGCGTTGTCCGGGGCAATTGTACAACCTTTCAAACTGCATTATACTTGATACTTGGTTCTGAATCAGAATCTTTAGAATTGTAAGGAAGGGGAGGATTAGTGATGCCATCCGGAAGAGTCGTTATTTGGGCCGGTGGAGAGCTGTCTCCGGAACATTTGAATGTATTAGATGAAGAGGATTTTATTATCGGTGCCGATCGGGGCGCCTTATTCCTCATTAACCATGGGATTACGCCGGATCTTGCGGTGGGAGATTTCGATTCTGTATCCCCGGAAGCCCTGCAAGAGATTAGGAACAGAAGCCGGGAGATCATTACCTGCGATGCAATAGACAAAGACCTGACCGATAGTGAGCTGGCGCTGGATTTGGCGCTGAACAGATCACCCTCATCGATCCTCATGCTGGGCGTCACCGGTTCCCGGGTTGATCATATGTTAGCCAGCATTCAAATGATGACACTGGCAATACAGCGCCAGGTAAGCTGTTCCATCATGGACAAGCACAATTATATTACCCTCACAGGATCACATGTGCAGGTTGAGGAACGTGGTTACACCTATGTATCCCTGTTGCCCCTGACGCCCGAAGTGACAGGTATTACGCTGGAAGGCTTTCAATATCCACTAAGCAATGCCACATTTAAGCTCGGACAGACACTTGGAGTAAGCAACAAACTGCTGGCTGCCTCCGGAACCGTAACCATCGAGAGCGGTCTGCTGCTGATTATTCAGAGTAAAGATTGATCTACATAGTAGATTTAGAGACATGGTTGTAACTTTTAAAATGTACTACGATTAGGCCGAGAACCCTTTGCCGCTAAAGGGATTATCGGCTTTTTTCATCCTATCATTTGTTGTAGATATTAATTTTTTGTAACTTTTAATCATTTTTTAATAAAACGCTTACAACCCTTGCCCCGTCTCTATTTGACCCACCTCTTCCAATATATAGGCGCTAGATTACCTGCTATACTACGAATCAGCGAAAGAAACAAAACAAAAAACGAAATAAAGAAATAAACCTTGGAGGGATATACAACATGAATACACAACAATGGTTTAAAAAAGCAATTGTCATCGGGATGTGCACTACTATTGGCCTGTCTACGCTGGCTGCAACTGAAATCGGCACACCACACGCCGCCGCAGCTACAGCGTCCAAAGGACAAAGTATTATTAATCTCGGTAAAAAATATATGGGCGTTCGTTATGAATTCGGAGCATCCACTTCAAGCACTCGTACCTTTGACTGCTCGTCGTTCACTAAGTATATTTTCGGAAAATACGGCGTAGATCTGCCCCGCACTTCTCAAGCCCAAGCGAAAGTCGGCAAATCCGTTTCCAAAGCTAATCTTCGTGTCGGGGACCTTATCTTCTTCTCCAGCGGCGGCAGAGCTACCGGCAAGAATGTCACTCACGTAGCTGTATATGCAGGTAATGGCAAGATTCTGCACACGTACGGTTCGCCAGGCGTCACAGTCTCAGATCTGAATTCCGGCAACTGGAAAAGAACTTATCTATTCGCCCGCCGCGTACTGTAACAGCTCTAAAAATTAGAGTTTTGACTATGATAGAGGATTGGGTTCAGCATGTGGCGTCTCCGGGAGACGCCCTCATTACATAGCCGGATCCCCTTACCGTATGAATGAGTTTGTTCCGATAGCCCTTGTCCACCTTCAGGCGGATATGCCGGATATACACATCTACGACATTGGTGTCCGCCTCAAAATTATAGCCCCAGACCTGCTGCAAGATTTCGGTTCTGGGGCATATTTGCCCTGCATGTGCTGCCAGGTAATAGAGCAGGTCGAATTCCTTGCCTGTTAACTTCAGCTGTTGGCCATCTCGGTTCACATGCCGGCAGCCAGGGTCCAGAATTAGACCATCAATTTTTAAAAGATGATTCTTTCGGCGACGCCGTCCGCTGAGAATTAATAAATTTATGATCCGGCAGGTCAGTTCCCCTGTATGGATAGGATGGGACAGATAATCATTTGCCCCTGCCTTGAAGGCTGCTACCGCGCCTTCTCCAGAACCAGCTCCCGACATGACAAGTACGGGCAGATCCATTCCTTGGTCCCGTAGCTCGGCAATGAGCTGCCAGCCATTCCATTCATCAACCCGCTTCAGCTCAGCCAGGAGCAGCATGGGCTCGCCCCCAGTTAATAATGAGCGAAGATCACTGAGATCTTCGCTCATTATTATTTCCAGGCCAGCTTCCTGCAAGGCCTGAAGGGCAGCGTCATGGTCTGTTTTTTCCAGCGTATAAGTCCTGCTGCTCGGCTCTTGTCCGCTGCTCTTCCGCTCTTCATCAAACCATACGATTCTCTCGTTCACTATTGCCGTCCTCCGCGTCACGACTTCATCGCTACCGGGCACCCCGGTACAGATAAGCCTAGCGTTCCCCATATACAAAAAGAGCATTCCATCATCATCGATGGAATGCTCCCACTTTAATTTGTTGTTAGTTTCCTTTTACAACATCAATTTCTTGGAACTTCGCTACTTCTGTCTCCCACCGTTACTTAACAAATTCCTGATGGATGGGGTGATTCATGTAAGTATCAAAAGCTTCTTGGCCTTCAAACTCCATGCTGAAGCCAAAATGGAAATCGCATTTCGGGCTGACTTGACGCAGAACTTCGAATTCTTTTACCCCTGTAATAGAGGTCAAAATTCTCTCCCCATCCTTCAAAAAAGCCGCTGTCTCCGGTGCATCCACCGGATATTTCAAGCTGAAGTAAACCATATGCCGCAGAATTCCGTTGTTCATGTTATTTGCCTCCCCATTATTTATACAGACTGTGACGACCATTGCTCAACATCCCAAGTCTTCGTTACCCAGTCTTCATAGAAGTCCGGTTCGTGGGACACGAGCAGAACAGTCCCTTTGTATTCCTGCAATGCACGTTTCAATTCTGCTTTGGCGATCACATCAAGGTGATTGGTCGGCTCATCAAACAGCACCCAATTGCTCTCACGCATCAGCAGCTTACACAAACGTACCTTAGCTTGTTCTCCACCACTTAACATACTGAGAGGACGGGTAATGTGTTCATTTTTCAAGCCACAGCGGGCCAAGTGCGCACGTACCTCGTGCTGGTTAAGGCTGGAGAACTCGTTCCATACATCATCAATCGGCGTAATATTCGCCGCCTTGACCTCTTGCTGGAAGTAGGCTGGTGTAAGGTAATCACCGAGATACGTTTTGCCGCTGTATGCCGGAATTACGCCGAGAATCGTCTTCAGTAGTGTGGATTTACCGACACCGTTGCAGCCGACAATGGCAATCTTCTCACCGCGTTCAATGGTCATATTCAACTTCGGCAGAAGCGGGCGATCATAGCCGATCTCGAAATCAATGCCTTCGAAGACTGTTTTACCGCTGGCCCGTGATTCCTTGAAGACGAAGGTCGGTTTAGCCGCTTCATCTGGCCGGTCGATTCTTTCCATCCGATCCAATTGCTTCTCGCGGCTCTTGGCCCGGCCGGAAGTTGAAGCACGTGCTTTATTACGCTGAATGAAATCCTCTTGCTTTTTGATGAACTCCTGCTGCTTCGTATAAGCTTCGATATGCTGGCTCTTGTTCAGTTCTGCCATCTCAAGGAAACGCTCATAGTTCCCGGTATAACGGGTCAGCTTCGTAAACTCCAGATGATAGACCACGTTCACGACCTTGTTCATGAATTCCGTATCATGGGAGATCAGAATAAAGGCGTACGGATATTGCTTCAAGTAATTGGTAAGCCAGTCGATATGTTCCACATCGAGATAGTTGGTAGGCTCATCAAGAAGCAGTACGCTAGGCTTCTCAAGAAGTAGCTTGGCCAAAAGTACCTTGGTCCGCTGCCCCCCGCTCAAAGAAGCCACGTCACGATCCAGGCCAATCGCGGACAAGCCGAGACCATTCCCCATCTCTTCTACCTTCACATCGATCAGATAGAAGTCGCCGATCTCCAGCTCCTCTTGAATCTCACCCATCTGCTCCAGCAGCACTTCAAGCTCTTCAGGTGTGGCTTCACCCATCTTGTCGGTAATGGCCATCATATCCTGCTCCAGTTGCAGCAGCGGGAGGAAGGCATCTTTCAACACATCACGTATGGTTTTACCGGGCGTCAGCTTGGTATGTTGATCCAGATAGCCGTAGCGCACACGCGGCGTCCATTCTACTTTACCGCTATCTTTCAACAGCTTTCCTGTCAAAATATTCATCAATGTCGATTTGCCTACACCATTCGCTCCAACCAATCCGACATGCTCGCCGGCCAACAGCCGGAACGATACATCCTTGAACAACTGGCGTTCACCGAAATTGTGGGCAACCTCTTCTACTGTCAATAAACTCATAACTTCTCTGCAAGCTCCTATCTATATTTTAAAATGAGGCGAGATTGCGTAACATACAACGATTCATTTTAGCATAAGTATGCGTCACTCTGACACAGAAAATTAAATAAGACAAACTTAAGACCCTCACTTAAGGCTATCTTCACTGCGGTGAATATTTGGACTTCCGGTCGCAGTTGTGCCCAGATTTCTTAGATTAAACCGCTTCTCGCGGTTGAAATCCGGCGAGAGCCTATGCCTCCGATGTAAGCTTTCCACAGGAAAGCTTACAGGCGAGCGCTTCGCTCCTACAGTTCCAAACCTTCCCCTCCGTTCCTTCTTGCTTTTAATTAATGCCTTTTCCCGCGAAAAAGAACACTGCGCCGCTGCGTCGTCCGCATGGCTATGGCTTCCTTCAGTATCCCCTCCAGCACATCACCAAGCCTTCCCTTCGAGCGGAAAGGATCATGCTGCAGAGGCAATGCGTACACCTCGGCTGTACCTAGCGCCTTCTGCAGCAGTACAGCAGCGTTGTCTCCAGCCAGCGGCAGAACCACCTTCCAGCCAAGCTGTGGCTCAAGACGACGCCGGTGCAGCCAATGCAGCAGCTCCCCGAGCCGCCAGTCTGCCCCTGAAGCAATCAGCAGCGGCACATCGCCCTGATTGAATTCTTCGAGAGCTCCCTCTTCGCTGGCGGTTCCAAGGTCCAGTACAATGAAAGAATAATCGCCCTCTGGGAGCCTGCTGCTCCCTTTATCTGGACAACTCCAGTAATGAACGTTGTTCCACACAAAAGATGGAACAGCGTTCATACCATTTGGAATGAGTTCCTGCTCCTGCACCATCGCATAAAGATTATGGAACACCGCGCCATCCCGGGAGCCGTCAACCCAGGCCGTGAGACCGTATCTGGACAGGCGAGCTGCTACAGCTAATGAAGTATGGGTCGTCCCAAGCCCACTTGCTGTACCAGCCAGCGACACTACAACTGCATCCGTCACGCGTGAAGTCGGGTGTGAAGGTGTCTCCTCTACTCGAGTTCGGCCACTGAGATCTAGCGAAGTCAACGCTTCCAGTACCGAAGCAGCGCTGGGGTACCTCTCTTCGGGGCGCTGCCGGAGCAATCGGCGCAGAACGGGAATGAATTCGGGAGGGACGACGCCCTGCAGCCTGGACTCCATACCTGGCTCCCAGCTGCAATATTTGCCCCCGGTGACCAAATGGAGCAGCAGAGCGCCAAGGCCATAGAGGTCGGAGACCGGCTGGCTCTGCCCGGCATATTGCTCTTGCGCAGCAAAGCCCACAGTCCCCAGCTTACTCGTATCGCCGTCCCCTGAGCGTCCATAGTTTCGGGCAATGCCAAAATCGATCAGCACCAATTCATGCTGCCCTGTAACCATAATATTGGACGGTTTCAGATCCCGATAGATAATCGGTGTAGGTAGATTATGCAGGTACTTCAGCACTTCAAGCAGCTGCATGGCATACTGGATCACCCGATCCCAAGGCAGTGGTCCCGGGTGAAGCTCCAGATAACGGCTCAATGTTACCCCATCGATATAATCCATCACCAGATAAGAATATCCGTCTTTATCGGGTGGGTAGAAATCAGTCACTCGCGGTAGCCTGGGATGATTCAAGGAAATCAGCAGCTCCGCCTCGGCTACAATATCACCAGAAGCATATTCTGTTATGCCTGGGCTTACACTTTCCTTCACCGCCCACCACTTGCCTGGCAGCCGCAGGTCTTCGGCCAGATACACATGGCTCATCCCCCCGGACCCAATGAGCTCTACGACCCGATAACGTCCCTCAATCATTCGTCCTACTGTTAGCTTTGATGGATACAGCATATAGACACCTCTCCTTAAAAACGGCTCAAGACCAGCATTAGTGCTTGAACCATAAAAATATAAAAAAAGCACCACCGCTGACGCAATACCGGCGGTACGCCGGTCATCAACGGGATGCTTTCCCAGAAAATAAAATAATAATGTAGTTAATACTTAATCATATAAAGTGTAATTTCATCACGGTTATGGAACAGCTGCTTCGCGCGCTGAATCTGCATGCGCTCGCTCTCGAACATAGCGATAAGCTCCTTAATCAGCGCAAGTGGCTTCTTGTGCATCAGCTTCACTGTCACGATGGCAGTACCTCCAGGAGCCAAGCTGTGCAGTTGTGATGTCACAAGCTTCGCCATCAGCTTAGGGCTCCAGCTCATATCGCAAACGAATAAATCAAATTCATGATCTTTGAACTTCACATCTCCGGCGTTCTTGCGCAGCACCTTTAGACCAGGAGCGTTACGCAGAGAAGCGTGCATTAATGCCGGATCTACAGCTGTGACCTTTATGCCACGTTCCAGAAGGAATGAGGTCCAGCCGCCCGGCGATGCGCCGATATCCACGGCATTGCGGAAGCTCGCAAATGGAATGCCGAACTCCTTCTCCGCTTCCATCAGCTTGAATTTAGCGCGGGAGATTTGCCCGTCTTCCTTACGGAAGCGGATCGCTCCACCGTTCCAGCTGGAGAGGTTGTCCTCCGGCCGTGAAACCCCGGCGTACAAGGCATCCTTGGTCGCGTAAACGGAAATGACCCACTCCGGATCCTGCACCGTGAACTCAGCATCAAGGTTATGCAGTTCTCCCTGAATCCATTCGCGCAGCTCACCAGGACTCTCCTCCCAGAAGCAATCAGCGCTCTTGCGGACGTGTAGCGCCACCTTCACACCTTCCAGCTCACTGCGGCGGCTCAAATAGGTGGCCAGACGCTGTAATGCTTCCATACTACCCTCGTCCTGAAATTGCACAGGCTGAATATGCCGCAAAAAGATCGGCGGCTGCTGTGCCAGCAGTCCGGCCACATCCTCAGGCTCCGCCTGAAGGGTAGCCAAAAAAATTTCACCTGGCAGCAACAGCGTGCTTTTCACAGCCCCGAACAAACGGCGCAATTCTTCCTGCGCATAGGGCGCAAAACCATGATTGGCAGTACAAATATAACGTGAAAACACTTCTTCCAAAACAGTTTCCTGCTCCGCTCTATCTTCTATCAAGTTGTTCAAATGGATTTGCCTCCAGGTCTAATTTTTATCCAGGGACGACCGTTTTCCCATTCCACGTGGACAGGGATATCATAGGTCGCCCTAATCATCTCGTCCGTCAATACTTCTCCCTTGCGGCCGGAGCCGGCCAGCTTCCCGTCCTTGATCAACGCCACATGACTGAACAGCGGCACGATCTCTTCAATATGATGCGTCACATATACCACTGTAACTTTGCGCTGTCTCAGCTTGTCCACTTCGTCCAGCATTTTCTCCCGTTCGTACAGATCGAGTCCCGCACAAGGTTCATCCATGACGAGCAGCTTGGGATCAGCCATCAAACAACGGGCCAACATAACCTTCTTGCGCTCTCCTTGCGAAAGTGTCCCCAATGAATGGAACGCAAGCGCGCCAAGATTCATATCTTTTAGCAGGGCGAGGGCTCGTTCCTTTACATCCTCCGGGATACTCTGGTAGAAACGCAAAAAAGCATACGCTCCAGTTGCCACGACTTCCCACACCGGATCGCTGAGCGACAGCTTCTCCATCAGGGAAGGTCCGATATAACCAATCTCCTTCCGCACTTCGCGCAGATCGCATTGTCCGTAAAGATTGCCAAGAACCTCGATTGTGCCACTACTAGGAAACATATATCCGGTCAGCATCTCCAGAATCGTGGTCTTGCCTGAGCCATTGCGGCCCAGAATTGCCCAGTTTTCACCTTCTTTAATTTCCAGCGACACGTCGTCTAAGATCAGACTCTCTTCCCTGCGGAGCGTAAGATGTTGTAATGATATCATGGCGTAATCCCCCTTCTTATGTATTCCAGCACCCTTTCTACTGAACCCATCGCATAATGAACTTCCGGCGGTGTCAGGCGGTCAGCTCGTACCACTAGAAGGGCAGGTACACTGGTTATACGATATCTCCCCACAAATTCTGGCAGCATGTTCACATTTGCCTCATGAATCACAAGGTCTGAAGGCAGCAAATGTCCTGCGACCTCCAGCATACGACGGGCAACTTTACAGGTTCCACATAGTGGTGTGTGCAGAAAGACTACCAGCGGCTTACCGGGGATCTCCAGCGCTTTTAGCAACTCCGACTCCTTAATCTCCTGTGTTATCATGAGGCATCGGCACCAGAAGCAATATTCTGCAGTTGTTCCGAACTAAGCGGACCGTTATGCAGAGCCATTCCATCCGGCTTAGCCGGGTACAGGATTTCGAACATTTCCTTGCGGCCCCAAGGACTGGAGGTGTGCAGAAAAATAGAACGAGGGAACAAACCCTCCAGCACGATCCGTTTAGCCACTTCACCGCCATTATGGTCATCAGGACCCATGTCATAATCCAGCGATAAAATATCAACTTCACAATCCCGCAGCAGTATCAGACATTCTTCTGTCGTCCGGGCCAACGCAAAACCCTCCGGCCGCTTACGGTAATCATCCATATATACGTTAATCAAGGTCAATCCTCCGTTCCAAACCAGGCTTTTACCAGGGATATCTCTCGGGAATGACTCCCGTCTGGTCCCTTCTCTGTCTCCATAACAAGCGCTGCACCCTGCAGCGGCTCTGACGTCAATAGTCCAGCCAGACCCTTCTCTCCGATATACCCCCGCCCAATGGCAGCGTGTCTGTCCCTGCGTGAGGCTAAAGGGTACTTTGAATCATTGAGATGTATGGCAACGAGATGCGGCCAATAGCCGAGGTCGTCTCCACGGCGGAGCAGTGCCTCCGTATCTTCCGGGTTCCAGATTCCAGCTGCATAAGCATGGCAAGTATCGAAGCAGAAGCCGATTTTGTCCGGATATTGGCTCAGTTCACGAACCTTCACCAGTTCCTCCAGCGTCATGCCCTCCCGGCCGTGATTGCCGGCTTGATTCTCGATTAAGAGCTTGGTTCGGCCTTCCCAAGACGCCAAGGTTGCATTCATACATTGTATAATATTTTGATAGCCTTGTAACGGCTCCATCCCGCCAAATTGTCCAAAATGCACGACAATCCCCAAGGAGCCGCAAGCTTCGGCAATCTCCAGATCATTTCGCAGCGAAGACACCATCACCGCCCCAGGTATTGCCGCATCCTTCCCCGCAGCCATATTGGTCGGATAAGGCGTGTGCGCGATAGAGACGATTCCGTTCTCTCGACAAAAGGATGCGCAGTCCTCGGCATCCCGGCCATCGACCGGTTTAAGCTTCAGACTGCGCGGATTTTTCGGAAAATACTGAAAGCTTGTCGCACCGCTCTCCCAGGCGAACCGGGCCGCTCGGCCGTATCCGCCGCGAATGCTGACATGCGCCCCAATTTTGGGACTATTGTTCATGCTGGCAGTCCGGGCAATAGAACACTTTGCGTCCAGACAGCTCGATTTTGACAACTGTTCCCCCTCCGCGCAGGCAAGGCTCGCCTTCACGGTCGTACACCAGACACCGGTCGTTATATGTGCCTGTGACAGTATCTCCATTCATAAACGGCATTTCCATATAGCCACCGATCTCTGTCGCGTCGGTCAAAACCTTACGGATGGCCTCATACAATCTCGTGATGGAATCCGGGGTCAGGTTATGCACGAGCGCAGACGGCAGCAATCTCGCTTCAAAAGCAATCTCATCAGCATAGCAGTTGCCTATGCCAGCGATGAACTGTTGATTTACGAGCAGGCTCTTCAGCGCGCCGCGCCGACCTTTGAGCATTCCTGTAAAACGCTCCAGGGTCATCCGCCGATCTAACGGTTCTGGTCCAAGCTTGCCCATGGCGGCTTCAGCTTCCTTAACCGACAGCAGATGAAGATAGCCTAGCCGCAGGCCCATGAAATAGAGGATATGATCGCCAAAAGCGATCTCCACCTGAGTGTTGCGGTCCGGTCTTTCTTCTTCTGTTCCATAGAATAGCAACCCGCCCAACATTAAATGCAGCAGCAGTCTGCGGCCGTCATGCAAGTGGAACAGAATATGCTTAGCCCGTCTCTCTACAAATACAACACGTGCACCGACCAGTGCCTGAGTGAACGCCTCAGTCTCCAAATTAATGGACTTCTCTCTATTCACAGTTACGCCTGTAATCGGCACGTTGATAATATGTTGACCAAGCCTTTGTCTATAGTTCTCCATTTCCGGCAGTTCCGGCATATCTCAATCTTCCCTTCTAGGTTGGTGGAATGTTTGTGCCTATGCCATTATACACCGAGAAATGTTTGAAGTTCAGTTAAATCGGCACAAATGACATCCGGGGTAATTCCCGTGATCTCTTTATAATGTTCCAGGTTCTCAGCATTGGTGAGTCCTGTATAGACCAATATGGTTTGGCAGCCTGCACGTGCACCTGCTGCGATATCCGTCCGCATGTTGTCTCCAACCATAATAGCATCTCCGGGCTCAATCCCCAGCCGATCTGTTGCATATGCTATCAGGTGGGAATGCGGTTTGCCAATAACTACTGGGGCAATCCCGGTGGCTGCTTCAATAGCAGCACCGATCGTTCCTGCACCTGGCATGATTCCGCCATCACCTGGCAGCATCAGATCCGGGTTCGTCAGTACAGATCGGGCACCACTCAAAATCCAGCGCTGGGCCTGTGCCAGCTTGTCATATGTAAAGGAACGATCGATTCCCTGAACGACATACTGGGGCGATTCTGTCACAATATTCAGACCCGCCTCTTCACAAGCTTGGTAGAGCCCTTTTTCTCCAAGTATCGCCACGGATGCCCCTGGAGATTCCTCGGCAATATAGCGGGCAGCCGCCAACGAGGAAGTGCATACTTCTTCAGCCTTGGCTTCAATTCCCATACCTCGCAAATGTGCCGCTACGTCCTCCGCTGTACGCGAAGAATTATTGGTCACGAACAAGAAGGGGATATTCGCTTTTCTTAAGCCAGCAATCAGGCTATCCGCGCCCGCGATCATCGTATGACCGTGATACAAGGTTCCATCGAGATCGATTAGCAATCCTGAGATTTTATTCATAGCCTCTCCTTTGCCAAATGCAAGAACTTTATTTAATGTTGTGAATTAATCATACAATGAATTAAATATTCCCTTATGTTATAAGGCTTCCAGATTACTCCAATACAACTTTCACCATAAAGCCTTTATATTACAACGCACTTTGTCGACCCAAATCGAACCCGGATTGGGTTCCGGCATTTTTTGGACAAGGCTGTCAGTTCCTGCGCTTTCCCGGAAAATAATTATTTTCCGGGCGCTCTTCGGAACACCGGAAATGTGCTGAACTCTTCAGCTAGTAACGTCTCCGGGAAGATAGCTTGCGCCTCTTCCTGAAGCGGAGCCAGTTCATCGAATGAAATGTATCGGGAACTGAAATGGGTTAGGAGCAATGAACGTGCTCCGGCTTCGCGTGCAGTCTCCGCAGCCTGCCTTGCCGTACTGTGATGATACTGATGAGCCATTTCTGCCAGATCATGTGCAAAGGTGGCTTCATGGATCATCAGGTCGGCATCCAGTGAGAGACGAAGGGCTTCCTCACAGGGTCTTGTGTCCCCAAGCACTGTTACGATGCGACCACGCTTCGGCTCATTGACAACATCAGCAGGTTCGATGATCAGCCCATCCGGTGTTGTTACGGCCTCACCTTTCTTCAGCTTTCCGTACAGAGGACCCGGTTTAAGTCCATAGCCTAGCAGACGTTCTGTATTGAGACTGCCGGGGCTGTCCTTTTCCGTTACACGGTATCCATAACTATCAATCCGGTGCTCAAGCAGGCCCGCCTCCACACGGAAGCTTGCGTCCTCGAACACAACTCCCCCGGTATGCTCCACGATTTCCAGCTTATAAGGGATACGGGACTGGCTGACGGACAACGAGATCTCGAGATAATCCTTCAACCCCGGAGGTCCATATACAGTAAGTGGAGCAGTGCCTCCTTGATAGCCACGACTGGAGATTAATCCAGGCAATCCGAACAAATGGTCACCGTGCAAGTGAGTGATGAAGATCTTCTCCAACTTGCCAAGTCGCAGCGGAGAGCGGAGAACCTGATGTTGTGTCCCCTCTCCGCAATCAAACATCCAGAAGCTGCGCCGTTCTTCCATCAGACGCAGGGCAATCGAAGTCACGTTTCTTTGTAAAGTCGGTACCCCGGCATTGGTTCCTAAAAAGTATATTTCCATAGCTCTCCTCCTTTCTGTGCATTGTGTCTTTGCCGTTCTTCTATTATTCCAGTAAAAAACCTCCCGTAACCGGGAGGCTTCGCCGGAGAGGACTTATAATCACCCTCATTCCGGCTATCATCAAGAAGAAATCACTGCTTCTCTACGTTAAAATACTGCGCTTCAGGATGCGCGAATACCATCGCAGATACAGAAGCTTCCGGTTCCATCATGAAGCCCTCGGTCAGCTCAACGCCGATATCTTCAGGAGACATCAATTTGAACAGCGGCCCCTGATCTTCCAGATCCGGGCAAGCCGGGTATCCGAAGGAAACACGAATTCCTTGATAACGGGCACCATGACGTTGCTTCATGGTCAGATCCGCCGGATCGGGGAAGCCCCAAGTATCCCGCATCATATGATGGACACGCTCCGCCAGACCTTCCGCCACCTCTAGAGCAACTGCCTGCAGTGCGTGGGAGCGCAAATAATCACCGTTATCCTTCAGCACCGTGGACATTTCACGAACGCCGTGACCAGCCGTCACCACAAGGAACCCTACATAATCCATAATACCGCTATCGACCGGCTTCAAGAAATCGGCCAGACACAGGAATGGCTCAACCCCTTGACGAGGGAAGGTAAAGGTATGCAGCACCTTGGAGGTGTCCTGCGGATCGTAGATCAGAATATCATTGCCCTTAGACTGGGCCGGGAAGAAACGGTACATCGCATGTGGTGTAATCGTCCCGTTCACCATCGCCTGATGCAGAATATCATCTACAGTCGCCTTTAGATCCACAGTACGCTTGTCCCCTGCAGCGAGCAAGTTTTCCACCGAACCCTTAAGTCCAAGATGGTGACCCAGCAACATCTGCATGTTCACATAAGGAACGATATGCCCCAGCGGATAATTGCGCAGGACATGACGCTCCAGATCCGGTGGTGTAAAGACCGGTGCATCTGGTGAGATATTCGAGCGAACCGCACGGGTCAGCTTCGGCAGTTCTGTCTTCACCGCTACAGTAGCCCCTGCTTCAGCTTCAGCACGAACCTCTTCTTCAATCTTGGCCCGCTCCACCGGATTCATGAGCCGGTTAGCAATGTCCAGTCCGTCCATGGCATCCTTGGCGTACAGCACCAGTCCATCATATTCTGGACGAATACGAGTCTTGGTGAATTTGCGTGTCAACGCGGCGCCGCCAACCATGATCGGCACATCGATACCAGCGTTCCGCAAATCCTGTGCGGTCAGCACCATTTGCTGAGCCGACTTCACCAGAAGTCCAGAGAGGCCGATCGCATCTGCTTTTTCACGCCGGAACGCTTCGATGATGTTTTCCGGTGGTACTTTTATACCCAAATTGACGATCTGGTAACCATTGTTGGACAGGATGATCTCAACCAGGTTTTTCCCGATGTCATGCACATCCCCTTTGACGGTGGCCAACATGATCTTACCTTTGACCGCAGTCTCGTCCTTCTCCATAAACTGCTCCAGATGTCCAACCGAAGCCTTCATAACTTCCGCGCTCTGCAGCACCTCAGCCACGATCAGCTCATTGTTGTTAAACAATCTTCCGACCTCAGACATACCCGCCATTAGAGGACCATTGATAATCTCCAGCGGCGATGCTTTGGTCAGTGCCTCGTTCAGATCGGGAATCAGTCCTTCCTTGGTTCCTTCAACTACATAAGAAGCCAGACGCTCATCCAACGACAGATTGGAGATCTTCTCCTTCTTCTCCACTTTCTTGCCACGGAATGCAGCGACAAAGGCGGATAGCGTATCATCGTTCGTATTATAGATCAGTTGCTCAGCCAAGATCCGCTCTGCTTCAGGAATGGAAGCATAACGCTCCACCTTCTCGGTATTCACAATAGCGTAATCGAGTCCAGCCTTGGTGCATTCATACAGGAACACGGAGTTCAATACCTCACGCCCTGCTTCAGGCAGACCAAATGAAACGTTACTGATCCCGAGAATCGTATGAACGGAAGGCAGTGCCTCTTTGATCATGCGAATCCCGTCAATCGTCTCCTTCGCAGAACCGATATACTGCTCATCCCCTGTTCCTACCGGGAAGACTAGCGTATCAAAAATCAGATCTTGGGACGACAGACCATACTTGTTCACAAGTAGATCATGGGAACGTTTTGCTACTGCCAGCTTGTCGACCGCCTTAATTGCTTGTCCACTCTCATCAATCGTTCCGACGACAATAGCAGCACCATATTTATGGATCAACGGCGTAACATGCTCGAATTTTTCTTCACCATCTTCAAGGTTAATGGAGTTAATGATCGCTTTACCCTGGCAATACTGCAAGGCAAGGTCAATAACCTTCGGGTCAGTAGTGTCAATCATGAGTGGAACTTTAACCTTCTTGACCACGAGCTCCAAGAACTCCTTGATATCTTCACTCTCGTCACGGTCAGGGTCCTGTACGCAGACGTCAACTACCTGTGCACCACTCTTGACCTGGGCCCGAGCAATTTCAGAAGCTTCCTCATATTTCCCTTCCACGATCAGACGCTTGAACTTCCGTGAGCCCAGTACGTTCGTACGCTCTCCGACCATGTAAGGACGGTTACCATCCTCGACATAGACCGGATCAATTCCCGACAAAGCAGGCGGATGAGTGCCGTTCAGCTCACGCGGCGGGAATTTCGACAATTCTTCAACCATGGCCCGGATATGTTCCGGTGTTGTTCCGCAGCAGCCGCCAGCGATATTCAGCCAGCCCTTTTCAGCGAACGCGCCAATCTTACGGGCAAGAGAATCCGGTGATTCATGATAATGTCCGTTCTCGTCCGGTAGACCCGCATTGGGGTAACAGCTGATGGCAGATGATGAAATATCCGCCAGTGTGCGGATATGATCGCGCATGAACTCTGGTCCAGTCGCACAGTTGAGACCAATAGAGATCGGTTTCAAATGCTCCAGTGAAATGTAAAAGGCTTCGATATTCTGTCCAGCGAGTGTTGTGCCCATCGGCTCAATCGTACCCGAAATCATAACAGGCAGTGTAATACCTGTCTTCTCAAAAGCATTACGGATTCCGATACTACCCGCTTTAACATTCAGGGTATCCTGTGAGGTCTCAAGCAGCAGTACATCGACTTCACCATCAATCAAGGCGACTGCCTGTTCCTCATAACTGTCCACCAGTTCCGCAAACGTGACACCGCCGGTTACTGACAAAGTCTTGGTTGTAGGACCCATAGCACCAACTACATAACGCGGGTGGTCTGGAGTCTCATACTTTTCTACAGCATTGCGTGCCAGTTTGGCGGCTGCCAGGTTAATCTCACGTGCCCGCTGCGGAATATCATACTCCGCCAGGACGACTGATGTAGCTCCAAATGTATTGGTTTCGATGAGATCAGCGCCTGCTTCCAGGTACTGCTCATGGATCGTCTGAATAACCTCTGGCCGGGTAAGCACCAACATCTCATTACAACCGTCCAGTTCTTCTCCACCAAAATCTTCTCCAGTAAGCGGGACCTGCTGGATCATGGTCCCCATCGCGCCATCAAGAATCAAAATGCGTTGCTGTAAGCTCTCAGCAAGTGTATATTTAGCCACGTTCCTATCCCCCCAGTAAAACATTAGAGTAAGTTTAGCAGAATAAAGGGAATTCGGAAAGTCTTCCTTCCGTCTCTGCCGATTCTTCGTTGCTCATGTCATGCTGCCGTATTTATGGCAATGGCTTAACGGAAAGCTCCTTGCTTGGCATAGAATGCTGTGTCCGTGCAGTTACATGAGAGGTCACATTGTAAAGCCCTTCCTCGGCAAAGGTTCCTTCTGCGGTGTACTTCCCGTCTCCTGCCGAAGTCCCTTTTAGTTCTATCTTTTCAGTCTTTCCGTCTTTGCCAGCGATTTCAAAAAGCACTTCCCTGGCATCATCCACAGGTTTACCTTCCTGGGTTACCGTAGCTTCGAATGTAACCGGGCTGCTCACTATAACTTCAGCCGGACTCCATTCCAGTTCTACTTTGATCGGCTCCATAGAAATATCTACAGAATGACCGGCATGCGCTCCCCCACCTATCCCGGAGGCGCAGCCTGCCAGTAGCAATGTGAATGCAATACCTAATAATGAGACCGTTTTCCTCGGGTTCAACATCTGAAGCCCTCCTGATATAATGGTTATCTTATTATAGAGTTGCTAGAATCAAACATTGCTGCATAAGCCCTTGGTGTAATAATTCTCTTTCTATTATACACATTATTTACATTTTTTCAGGAAGGAAAGACTGCTTCATTAACATACCAGTAATAGAAAAGGCCGCCCCATCCGTAGAAAATCTACTTCAGGAGGCGGTCCTATTCAAAAAAGTTCTTTACAGAGTTTGTACCAGCGGAAGAAGCTCCGCTAGATGCCCGATTTCATAATCCGGCGTAATCGCCGGATCTTTGTCCTTACCCGTACGGTTAATCCAGACGGTTGTAATTCCGGCACTCAAGCCGCCGAGAATATCGGTAGTCAGCTTGTCTCCGACCATGACTCCCTGCTCCGGTGCAATGTCCAATAGGCCAAGGGCATGTTCGAAAATCGAAGTATCCGGTTTGCCTTTGCCAAAGCTGCCAGAGATCACAATATGATCAAAATAAGGAATCAGTTCCGGCACGCCGTCCAGTTTCTCCTGCTGAAGTGCAGGACAACCATTGGTTAGCAGCAACAGCTTCACTTGGCCGCGCAGCTGATCCAGTACCTGCAAAGTCTCTTCGTACATATAAGGACGGCTGCGGCGTTCGGATGCAAACTTGGCTGCGAGCGTCTCGGCAAGGACCTCATCATCCACACCTAGCGACGCCAGCCCCCGGCGCCAAGACTCTTTACGGTAGACCGGAGCCAGTTGCTCCAACTGACGGAATTCAGGCTGTTCACCGGCGCTGAAGTTGGCCCAAAGCGCTTCAAACGGATTGATCCCAATCATTTTAGTAAACGGAAAAGTCTCATAGGATTCATACAAACCCCTAGCTTCTCTACGTACAGCAGCTTCCAACTCATGGGGATCCACAGCGTCTCCTGCGCCCTGACAAGCGGAAAGGAACGATTCCTCTACACTGCGTTCATCCCAAAGCAGCGTGTCGTCCAAATCAAACAGTACAGCGGTAATCGGCATTTAAGTAACTCCCTCTCCCTGAAGTGAACTGCTCTCTATTGTTTACAATTGCTCTACCGGAATGTTGTTAACCTTACCGAATTCTTGCAGTCGTTCACCCATCGCAGCCGTGTCGTAACGGTTAATCAGCTTGGAGAACATCCACGTGGTGCGTTTACCTTTATACTTTATCGTGACAGCACTACGCGAAACTGTGATCTTCTCAATATCGGTAGCAGGCAGCCAACGTTCGCGGTTGAATTTGATGGTGGACAATCTGTTGCGCTCTACCTTCAGGAAAGGACGACGGAAATACAGCATAACTGCCAGCAGCAAGTATAGCCCCACGCCTAGCCAGTGCATGAAGACGCTCCCTCCACTTTGATCCAGAGTACCAATGATCCAATACAGCACACCTAGTGCAACAAGAGCAACGGGCAATACGATATTGCGACCCTTGAATACATCGCTGGTCTTTGTAGTAGAGTTCGCGGAATGAATAACATCCTTCCCCTGTTTCTTTCTTTGCTTATTGAGTTGCTGTGAATTGCGTTGAACCATTCTTTCCCAAGAACGGGCCATGTCATTTCCCCCTAGTCATCCTGAAATATCTATGAAAAGAAACAGAGGGTTCATACGAAGCCCCTGCTCCTTGTTCAGCACTTATTTATCTACAAACTCAATGGTATCCAGTTGGGTTCGGAAATTACGGCGGATGTTACCCAGGTAAATTTCACGGAGCTTGGCGCGTTCAGCCAATTCCTCTTCATTCAGGCCTTCGCTCTTCTGCTTGCGTGCCAGTTCATTAATTCGTGCAACCAATACATCTATATCCAACGATTTCGCCTCCCTAATAAATTCATTCTAACTTTGCCATGAGAAAAAGAGCTTGTCAAGGTTTACCCCCTGCAAGCTCTAAGTTGTTCCTATCTATGATCATGATGTTCTTAAAATAACGGCACTGTTAAAATATCTCCTGCTCGAATATGACTGTCGGTCAATTGGCTCGATCGTTTAATTCCTTCTATATATACGGCTGTCTTCATATTGGCCGGTTTATTCTTAAGAGCAATGCTCCAGAGTGTATCCCCTGGTACAACAACCACTTTCTTCTCCTGCTTCGCAAGATTAACGGGTCCAGCAAACACATTACCTACTACTGTAAATCCTGCAACAATCAGCAGCAAAAAGAGAGCTATCTTATAGAAGTTAAATTTTCTGAACAACAGACTTGATCCATCCGACAATACCTTGGCGATTTCTTGAATTCTATTTATTATTCCAGAACCTAAAGTTTGTCCTGCAGAGTTAACTTCTGTGTCCTCGTCATAGATGCTATGGTATGTACTGTACTTTAACATGATTCATCATCCTCCAAACACTTGTTCTTACTTTCAAAAACAATATAACACGAACATGTGTTTTGATCAATACTATTTTCGAACAATTGTTCCCCTGTTTTAAAATTACCTTTTTGGGTACAAAAAATGATCCTGTCACGCTAATTTCCCTTGCCGCTCTTGCTCATTTCCTCAACATGCCAGTCAAGTATTGAAAATACCATTATCCTTGCTGTTCTCATCCCTGTTCCCTTCTCTTAAACTATTGATAACGTTAGAACTTATGTTTGTGCGAACGGCAGTTCTATGTTATAATTTTCCCAAACATTACTATATGGGGTTGATTCTGATGTCAAAGATTTCGAGTCGCCAGCTGGCGATCCTGGAATTTATACGTAACGAAGTCCGCAGCAAGGGTTATCCTCCTTCCGTACGGGAAATCGGTGAAGCTGTAGGCCTCGCCTCCAGTTCCACGGTGCACGGTCACTTGGACCGTCTTGAGAAGAAAGGCCTGATCCGCCGGGATCCGACAAAGCCGCGTGCCATTGAACTGCTTGGCCAGGAAGACTCGGAGAATGTCCATCAATTTGCCCAGACGATTACTCGTGTTCCTGTTGTAGGTAAGGTTACCGCCGGGGTGCCTATCACCGCAACCGAGAATATTGAGGACTATTTCCCGCTCCCAACACATTATGTTGGTGACAACAAAGTGTTCATGCTCTCTGTTCTTGGTGACAGTATGATCGATGCTGGTATTATGAACGGCGATTATGTCATTGTGCGCCAACAGCAGACCGCAGATAACGGTGATATTGTTGTCGCTATGACTGAAGACGATGAGGCTACCGTCAAGACCTTTTATAAGGAACGTGATCATATTCGCCTCCAGCCGGAGAATCCATCCTATGAGCCACTGCGCCTGAATCGGGTAAGCATCTTGGGCAAGGTCATCGGATTGTTCCGGGATGTTCACTAACCTATCATTAATGATTCTATTAGAAGACTGTTCCGTTCTACGGAGCAGTCTTTCTCGTATACTCTCCCACTTTCACGGAAATTTAAGCATTAATATAGTACAGGACTAATCTCGATAGCTGATACTAAATTGGCGCTAGTGTCCCCTCTAATTCTTAGGTAGAACCTCACATTTTATTTTCCAACACCGCTTCTCATTAACGACAGCCACACTCCGCACATATCCTGATACTAAAGGAGTGCTGATGTCATGCCCAATTACCGAATTATCGTCGATTTGACACAACGGATGCTTTATTTGCTGGACAACGATTCTGTCGTCAGAGGTTTCCCTGTTGGAATCGGAACCATGCTAACCACAACACCAGAGGGGGAGTATACGATCATTAACAAACAGCCCAATCCCGGGGGACCTTTCGGGGTATTCTGGATGGGACTTTCCAAGCCGCATTATGGTATTCACGGGACAAACGATCCTTCGTCCATCGGACATCTGGTTTCGCACGGATGTATTCGAATGTTTAATGCGGATGTACTGGCACTTGCTGCGCTGGTTCCTATTGGAACTCGGGTCACTATCCGACGTTAAACACAGGGTATTAGATAGTTAGACATGCAAAAAGCCGTCAGACATGGTCTGGCGGCTTGAAGTGAGGATTAATCAAATTAAAGCCAGAAAGATTTAGTGATGATAACCAGCAAGATGAAGAGAACCAGGATTGCAGCAGTAGATGTGCCCAAACCGTATCCACCAGCAAATTGACCCATGAGTAATTCCTCCTTTTCTGTGAAGAAACCAGGTTTTGCAGTAACAAAAGATCGGCCCTTGGGATAGGGTGATTTTTCTTACCGGCTAGCTTATTGTCTGTTTAGTTCAGTTTTCTCTTTATTAGATCCAGCAAATGCTCAAAATGATCACAAGCAGAATATAAAGCACCAAAATCGTTCCTGTAGATGTCCAAGGACTTACTACCGGTCCACAATGTTCTGCACCCATGTGAATTCCTCCTTCAGATTAATGACTACAGAACAGAATATGTATCAATACCCTACGAAGTATGGGCAAACTGGAAAAGAAAATGTACTCCTGCATTAGGGGTGAAAGCTTAGATATGATTGGAATGTAGAAGGACCACACAAAAGGAGGTCTTATTTATTTCTAACGGGCAAGTATAGTACACTGGTAACAAACCAATGTTCGGAGGGTCCCATCATGTGCGGACGTTATACCATTACAGTTTCTATAGAAGATCTAATGCTGAGGTATCTTACGAATGACGCCAGCATCCTTCACTACGCCCCCAGGTACAATGCCGCTCCCATGCAGCATATTCCGGCTGTGATTCACACAGGCACCGGCAACCGAATCGGTGAACTCCGTTGGGGGCTTGTCCCATCCTGGGCACAAGATGATAAGATCGGGAGCAAGATGATTAATGCCCGCGCGGAGTCTTTGTTGGAGAAAGCCTCGTTCAAGAAACTTGTGCCGTCGCGGCGATGCCTGATCCCTGCAGATGGTTATTATGATTGGAAACAGGAAGACGGTCGCAAACAACCCATGAGAATTGGCATGCGAGACGGCGGTATTTTCTCCATGGCTGCTCTATATGATATATGGATGGACCCCAAAGGCCAGAAGCTGGCCACCTGTACGATTATCACGACCACACCCAATACATTAATGGCAGAGATTCATGACCGAATGCCTGTTATTCTGCGACCGGAAGACGAGAGCGACTGGCTCGGACGGGACAACCACGATGTCCAGAATTTATTAAAGCTGCTTAAGCCATATGACTCTGCCGCAATGAGAGCATACCCTGTAGCCCCCGCTGTCGGTAATATCAAAAATGATTATCCCGAACTATTGAAAGAGGCTGCCGAATAGCAGCCCCCTTTACTTACTCTTTGGTATTCCCATTCCGGTTGTTAAAAGCCAGTTCGAACAGCCCTGTCGCGGACAAACCTGACAATGCCCCCGCCCATAACCGCAGCACAAGTTCCATGTCTGTGAACGGATAAGCTGCCGCCCCAATAAGCATCCCTACAATTACACCGATTAGCGGAAGAATATTTTTCGGAACCTTCACCGTAACCTTTACCAGTTGTACCCCTGTCAGCACGAAGACAGACAACAGAGATGCAAAAGCCAGAACATTCGTTAAATTCTGATTCTCCATCCACCTCTCCCCTTTCTGCTCTATTCCTATTCCTCACTTAAGCGGTACATGCCCAATAATCAAGGCCTCTCACCAAAAATATACCGTTCCGCATACAAATTCTTGTCTTGCCTGCATACTATATTGCAAAAATACTAGCCCCAAGAAAACTGTCATTCATAACACTAACTGTCATAATGGTGTTAAATTACTTCTAAGAATGAGGAGGTGCAGGTGCGATGTGGGGAATCATGATTCAGCAATATCTCGATTACTCAATCAGACATCCAGAGGAGCAGTTCAAGCCCGGGAATATTTTCGAGCGCTTCTATTCATTTATGGTGGATTTGCTCGGCATGGACGAACAGGACGCGGAGATGGAAGTCGCTTATTTTATGAATGCTATGTATGACCTGATGGATGAATAGCTACCGTTACTTGCAAAAGGACCCTTCAATGGCCATCTTTGAGGGGTACATGGCATACTCCTTCACCAATATTTCTCTCGCAAAACTTCATCTTCTTCAGCGTTTCTCTGTTACATCTACAAAAATCACCCTAAAGTCCTATTATTTCGAAATATTTTCCTATGTATATAGAACTATAGACATAGAGATGCTATATTTAGAGAAACCCTATAATTGGAAAGGTGAGTTTATGATCCGGAAAATTGCTAGATTTAGTTTGATGTTTGTTCTTATTTTTGTGTTAAGTACCCAGCCCCTGTTCGCAGCCGGTAACACTGTAAAGATTAAAGTTACTTTTGTGGAAGCTAAATTAGTGGAGAACAATCATGTGGGCAACGAATGGTGGTGGGGCGGTTTTGTCAATGGCAAAGAACTTAATGACGGGGAAAGCGTGACGGTTAGCGCCAATGCCGCTGGATCGATCAAACTTCACGCAGAAGCACAGGAACAGGACAAGTACCCGGATGACGGCGAAGCAAGTGCCTCCGTTAAAGTCTCCTCCATTAAAACTAGCGTGACCAAAAAGCTGAACGTGACCGTTGTCGAGAACCGTGGGCGTTATTCCGGGAACACCGCGAAATGGCAGTTTATTTTTAAACTGGAGAAAGTGAAGTAAGACTCATGTAACTGCTTTAAAATCACATTCCTAGAGATTTAGGAATTGAAGCTGAGTCCGATCCAGCCCATAACAGATGCAGCAAGGATAATTAAAAGAATAACTGTAGTCAGCCAACCATATTTCTTGCTCAATTCACTACCTCCCTTGTCTAAAGTGGCTATTCGCTACGAACGGATAACGGGGGTTTTTCGTTTTTTACGAGTCGAGTTAGAGCTTATTTCATGTATGTAGAGTTTCTGGTACCCATGTCAAAATGTTAAATCTATATCTGGGTTTGAGGTACTTGTCATCATGTTGGATTTATCTGCCTTGATCACTAATTAAGCTGGTTTAGAAACCTGTTAACAATTGAGTGTTAAACTTTTCAGTATAGATTATGGGGCTGTCGTTCTCTCATTAGCGGTGTTAGAGCTTTACGCTGCCCTATTGGACAAACGCATCGTCTGATTGGAGTGAATTGAACCGAGTAAGCATTTCGTCCATGCATTCTCTAATCCATTTTTGCTGAACATTAGGATTGCTCTTGATGCTGCCTGGCATGTTCTTCAGCACAATCTCTTCCATCATGGAATCTCAAACCTTAGATAGTCTAGGTCATGAACCACCGCCTTTGGACCCTGAATCGCTGAGATAGCGACAGTATTGACTAATTTCATAAACATTAAGGAAATAAACACTCTGGTAGACTCGGAAGATCAACTCTACATAATTCTTAGGATTACGCTCACTCTCCGGGACAGTCGGCATTAAACAGAATTATCGATAAGTCTCCTCCCTACATTTATTATTTGTATATTCTTTTAATATCAGTTAGATAAAGTGCTCTTTTACTATGGATTAGTGAAACCTGAACTCTACTCTCCTCGTAAAAATAAAAAATGACATGGGAGTGATAATTGTTGACACAAAAAAATGGTTTAGAAATACTTAAAACGATCAGAGATTTGGAAATTTTTTACGAAGATAATCTTAGAAACGGCAAACTAATGGCAACACCCAAGATTAGGAGAAATACATACTTTACTCTATCATTGATGCTTCTCGGTATTGTTCCAATGGTTATTTCTATTTTTAAAGACTCAAACCTCTGGATGTATGTTGGGCTAACTGTAGTATCCATTGCATTTATTTTCACTTTTTTTATTATAAGGTCTTCTAGGAAGCATCTCTTGAAGACATTGCCCGAATATGACAGTTTGCTTAACAAAAGCCTTTTAAAGTTCGAAGAAGACATTCTATTGGCTTACAGGGTGGATTCATTTGAAACTGAATTGATCAAAAAAAATATCGATACTGAAAAAACTAAGCTTATTATAGATTTTCTCAGTAATAAAAGCGAAACAATAAAAGCCACGAGATGGTTCCCTATATCCGTTAGCACAATTATCTTCTTTCCTATCTGGTCTGAATTTGTTGGAGTGCAAATAGCCAATATAATTACATTGATCATCTTGAGTTTTATTATTACCTTATTTGTTTTAGCATTCAGTCAGACCTTAAAATCTTTATTATGGTCAGAAGCCTTAAGGTATGATCAACTAACCAGAATTTTAAAATTGGTCTTAAACTCCGAAACTTACATCAGGAGTCAAAATTAATGTGACTTTTGTGAGGTGTTTTCAATTACTTGAAACGCCTCATTTTTATTGTCATAGCATTACCTTCACATCATAAAAATCCTTCACATAACTTGTTTCGTCCCATACTCCTCCTCTCCACTCATTGATAGGTAGCATCTCCAATAATCTGATATCACAATTTACAAAATGGTAGACTTTAAAGTTAAAATTATAAAGCTTTTGATGATACTAAACTTATAAAACTATAACTCCCCTCAATTTTCAATTGATAATTCGAAATTCATTTCCAAATTACCTTCGAAAAAAATGTAGGCATTTTGTGATATTCACAATCCCATACCAAAAAAACATCTTTCCAACAAACAAAAAAGCCCCCAACGCTTACGCGTCAGGAGCTGCTTCATTCTAGTAAAGAGTCATGTACTGATCTCTTTCCCATTGGTGCACTTGTGTGCGGTAGATATCCCACTCGATTTCTTTAAGCTCGTAGAAGTGAGCCAGCGCGTGCTCGCCGAGTGCTTCGGTGATCACTTGGCTGCGAATGAGTTCGCTTAGTGCTTCTTTCAAGTCGGACGGCAAGCTAGGGATGCCTTCTTCAATACGCTCTTCTTCGGACATCACATAGATGTTACGGTCGATTGGAGCTGGAAGCTCAAGCTGACGCTTGATGCCATCAAGTCCTGCCTTCAACATTACAGCAAGTGCAAGGTAAGGGTTAGCAGCAGGGTCCGGGTTACGAACCTCTACGCGTGTGCTAAGACCTCTCGAAGCCGGGATACGGATCATTGGGCTACGGTTACTTGCAGACCATGCCACGTAACAAGGAGCTTCATAACCAGGAACCAGACGTTTGTATGAGTTCACAGTCGGGTTGGTGATAGCTGCAAAAGCACGTGCGTGCTTCAGGATGCCCGCCATATAATAACGTGCGGTTTTGCTGAGACCCAGCGTATCGCTCTCGTCATAGAACATGTTCTCGTTGCCTTTGAACAACGATTGGTGAGCGTGCATACCGGAACCGTTCATTCCGAACAGTGGTTTCGGCATAAAGGTTGCGTGCAGACCATGTTGACGAGCAACAGTCTTCACGACAAGCTTGAAAGTTTGAATTTGGTCAGCCGCTTTGATGGCGTCTGCATATTTGAAGTCAATCTCATGCTGGCCGGAAGCCACTTCATGGTGGGAGGCTTCGATCTCAAAGCCCATTTCTTCCAGGGTCAACACGATTTCGCGACGGCAGTTCTCGCCAAGGTCCATTGGTGCCAAGTCGAAGTATCCGCCGTGGTCGTTAAGTTCCATGGTCGGGTTACCCTTTTCATCTGTCTTGAACAAGAAGAATTCCGGTTCTGGACCAACGTTCATGGAAGTGAAGCCGAGTTCTTCCGCTTCCTGTAGACAACGCTTGAGGATACCACGTGGGTCCCCTGCAAATGGAGTACCATCCGGCATGTAGACATCACAGATCAGACGCGCTACACGGCTATCAGTTACCCAAGGGAAAATTACCCAAGTACTGAGGTCAGGATACAGATACATGTCAGACTCTTCGATACGTACATAACCTTCGATGGAAGAGCCATCGAACATCATTTTATTGTCGAGCGCTTTTTCCAATTGACTCACAGGAATCTCAACGTTTTTGATAGTACCCAGCAAATCGGTGAACTGAAGACGAATGAAACGAACATTTTCTTCTTTGGAAATACGCAAAATATCTTCTTTAGTAAAGCTCACAATAACCTCTCCTTTTCGAGTATCTTTATATTATTTATTGAAAAACCGGGATAACTCACCTTGTATGAGAGATACTTGTCCCGGTCTTTTCCCGGAAACGAGTTCTTGCTTCAACAAGCGGTGAAGTTGGGAATCGGACAACTCTCTGCGTTTCACCTCTGTATCAGGGGTAATCACAGTCGCCTCTTCGGATTCCTTAGAGACAGGATTCATCACCTGCTTAATCCCGGCGATATTAACGCCCTTCTCAATCAAAGCCTTGATCTCCAGCAAACGTTCTACATCGTTAAAAGAAAACAAACGCTGGTTGCCGGAAGTACGCGCAGGTACAATCAGGCTGTGCTGCTCATAGTAGCGAATCTGCCTTGCCGACAAATCGGTTAGCTTCATTACAATTCCTATAGGAAATAATGCCATATTTCTGCGGATTTCATCACCCATGACTCATCCAACCTTCCAATGATCTTTTTCTATTTATCATTGTACATTCCCTAATCCAGCGCGTCAATAGTATGTTAGATAAACTTACAACAATTTGCGATCCTTCATACTTTGCAGTGCCATCAACACGCCATATTTCACATGGGAATAGGTCAAACCGCCTTGCATATAGCCGATATATGGCGCCCGGATCGGTGCATCAGCCGATAATTCCAGGCTGCCGCCTTGAATGAACGTACCTGCCGCCATAATGACAGGATGTTCATAACCCGGCATATCCCATGGCTCAGGAACCACATGGCTGTCTACAGCTGCAGCGCGTTGAATCCCCTGAACAAAAGCAATCAGATGCTCTGGTCCGTCAAAAGCCACGGCCTGAATGAGATCCGTACGAGGTTCATTCCACGCTGGTTTTGTTTCAAAACCGCAACGAGCAAACACGGAAGCTGCGAAAATACTGCCTTTGACTGCTTGTCCTACCGTATGCGGGGCCAGGAACAGGCCTTGGTATAGACCGCGGGTGGTTCCTAGCATCGCCCCCACTTCGCCACCGATGCCTGGCGCAGTCAGCCGGTACGCGGCTAATTCGACGAGTTCTCTGCGTCCACAAATATAGCCACCGGTCTCAGCAATGCCGCCTCCGGGATTTTTAATAAGTGAACCGGCAATAAGATCTGCACCAACCTGCGTCGGCTCCAGTTCCTCCGTGAATTCGCCATAGCAATTGTCCACAAAAACAATTACATCCGGCTTCAGCTCCTTCACCTTACGCACCATCTCACCGATCTGAGACACCGTGAATGATGAGCGCCAATCATAGCCGCGTGAACGCTGAATGCCGATGACCTTGGTATTGTCATTAATGGACAGTGCCACCTGATCCCAGTCTACCCCACCCTCTGGCGTCAATGCAACTTCACCGTAACCAATGCCAAAGTCCGCAAGTGAACCCGTTCCGTCGCCGACTTTGCCGATTACCTTGTGTAAGGTATCATACGGGGTGCCTGTGATATAAAGCAGCTCATTTCCCGGTCGCAGCACACCAAATAGAGCCGTGGAAATGGTATGCGTACCGGAAGCAAAATGAGGCCGTACCAACGCCGCCTCCGCACCGAATACATCGGCATACACAAGATCCAGCACCTCACGGCCCCGGTCATTATAAGCATAGCCGGTAGAACCGGCAAAATGGTAGTCACTAACTTGATGACGTTGAAACGCCTCGATGATCTTCCATTGGTTCTTGTCCACAATGCGTTCCAGTTGCTTTACTGCACTTTCGATTTCAAGCTCTGCGGCTTCTGCCGCCTGTAAAATATCCTCTGCAAATGCTGCCATGTTTCTCTGCTCTCTCCTTACATTTACTTGCCATTAAAATAACAGGAAGCGACAGTTGCCTGACGCTTTCCTGAGCAATACTTATATTCATTTTACTGCGGGTCCACAAAATCAGCCAGCATGTAGCCCCATTTTGCATAATCTTCTTTGTTCAGGCGAACGGTGTACAGGATATCATTCTCATCAAAATCCTGTTCCAGCACCTCACCGACCCTATACAACACGGAGGTCAGATCTCCCCGTTCACCAGGAATGCGGAATGTCAGTGTATCTCCGGCCAGCCCATCGGCAATCACCTGCGTGATGTGAGCCAAATCCTCAGAATTGAACGCACTGATCTTCAAGTACCCGTCACCCGACGGCAGCATTTCGAGCTGACCCGGTTCACAAATATCGGATTTGTTAAACAGCACAATTTGCGGTTTGCCCGCTGCACCGAGATCTTGCAAAATACTCTGCACGACATCCATCTGCTCTTCCCGCATCGGCGAAGAAGCATCCACCACATGCAGCACCAGATTGGCTTCATTCACTTCTTCCAGTGTCGCCCGGAAAGAAGCAACGAGATCGTGGGGCAGGTTCTGGATAAAACCAACCGTGTCGGTAAGCACTACTTCCTTGCCGCCAGGTAGCTGAAGCACCCGGGAAGTGGGATCAAGCGTGGCAAACAGCTGGTTCTCGATATAAACATCCGCGTCCGTGAGCTGCTTCAACAGTGTGGACTTCCCGGCGTTCGTATACCCCACCAAAGCCACCTGCACAGCTCCGCTCTTCCGGCGGCGTTCACGGTGCAGTTCACGTGTCTTAACAACCTCATCCAGTTGGCGTTTCAGTTCGGTAATCCGGTCACGGATATGACGACGGTCGGTCTCCAGCTTACTTTCCCCTGGTCCTCTTGTCCCGATACCACCGCCCAGTCTGGACAGGTTCTTGCCGTGTCCGGATAGACGAGGCAGCAAGTACGATAACTGAGCAAGCTCTACCTGGATAATCCCCTCTCGCGTCTTCGCCCGGCCAGCAAAAATATCCAGAATCAACTGGGTCCGGTCAATGATCTTGAGGTCCAGCACTTCCTCCAGATTGCGGACCTGAGCGCCTGACAGCTCCTGATCAAAGATAGCGGTGTTAGCCCCTAGGCCATCTGCCGCCATACGCAGCTCCTCCACCTTGCCTTTGCCAATGAACCATCTGGCATCAGGGGTTTCCTTGTTCTGACGAAGCACATCCAGCACCTCGACCCCAGCGGTCTCCGCTAATTGAACCAGCTCCTGCAGGGATAACTCAGGGTCAACGCCTGTGCGCTTGATTTTGTCCGTAACGAGACTGACCAGAATTGCCCGGTCTTGTACTTCCGTTGTTGTATTATGTGTTGCAATTGCCATGTATGCATACTCCTTATGCCCGTTTCGGTATTCCTGTCCGCCCACTCAGGCTCTACAGCTTGAAGTCCTCTGTTCGCAGTGTCATTAGCTCCTGCTTGCCGGGACTGTTGTTCTCATACTGATACAAGAGCCTTACTGCCTGGCTGCGGACCGCTTTCTCGATTGCATTACGTACGTATCTTGCATTGCTGAACGCATGAAGACTTTCAGTCTTCTCCAGCAGCAGATGCTGCTTTAGTTTGAGTATCGCCTGCGGCATCAAAATATAATCGCGTTCTTTGGCCATCAGCCCCGCGATCTCAAGCAACTGATCGATGGTATAGTCGGGAAACTCAACCTGAATCGGGAACCGGGAAGGAAGTCCCGGATTGCTCATCAGAAAATAATCGATCTCGCTGGAATATCCTGCTAAGATGAGAATAAATTGTCCGCGTTGATCTTCCATGGATTTTACAAGACAGTCAATGGCCTCTTTACCGAAATCTTTGTCTCCACCACGAGCCAGACTGTAGGCTTCATCAATAAAAAGAATACCGCCATGCGCCTTTTTGACCAGGTCCCTCGTCTTTTGCGCAGTATGCCCGATATATTCGCCTACCAGATCGGCTCTTTCCACTTCAATTAGATGTCCTTTGCTCAGCACGCCCATCCGCTGGAACAGCTTCGCTACAATCCGGGCGACAGTTGTCTTACCAGTACCAGGGTTGCCTTTAAACACCATATGATAGGCCTGCCCGCTGCTGGCAAGACCTGCCTCTGTGCGCATCTGGGCGATCTGAAGCAGCGCGTAAATTTCAAATACCAGTTCCTTAATGTTATCCAGTCCAACCAGTCCGTCCAGTTCACGACTTAATTCCTGGAACAGGCTGTTATGGCTGTGAATTTTCGCGGGTGCCGCCTCCGGCTCCTCTACCGTGCTGCCCATGGCAACAGGCTCCTGATTGCGCAAGACGATGTTAATTTGCCGGGACGGTCTGCCTTCCTCCCGCCCGCTTGCCGCCGCTACGCGTCCGTTCATCGGTTTCACCTCATTATCCAGGGCTGACTTGCTCTAAACAAGTCTATTCCTGCTCACGGGGTGATATTAGCAGTTTCGGGATTTTCCCTTTATTCAAAGAAACAACTGTTGAATCTTCCATTTGGTATAGGCGAGCACTTCACGCGATTTGTTCCAGGGCATGGACATCACGCGGGATTCTGTCAGTCCTAGCTCCGGTTTGTCGTAACCAAGAGCATCTGCTATTTCCACAGCTCGTCGCCCATGATAGGTATGCGTAATGATGATAGAAGTAGTGAAACCTTCTTTTTTCATAATCTCGCGGCTAAACAGTAGATTCTCATACGTGCTGGTCGCCGCATTTTCAATCAGAATATCGCCTTCCGGGACGCCCGCACCAACCAAATAATTGCGCATTCCCTCAGCTTCGGTGTACTTGTACTCCGGCCGGTCTAGTCCTCCAGATACAATAAAACGGGGGAACATCCCGTTATGGTAAAGCTTGAGCCCGTAATCGAGGCGCTCCTTCAAGCCTGGGCTCGGCTCATCACCCCACATGGACATTCCAAGAACGATCCCCACATCTGCTTTATGCATGGGGACCGTCGACTTGGCGCGGTTAATATTCCATAGTGCAAAACCACTCCATAGCAGCCCCAGTACGATCAAGATAGCCAGTCCAATCAAGAACGGTCCCTTAAAACGGAACCGCCGTCTTTTAGATACTACCCGGATCGGGGATGAGCCTTTTCCGTAGACGTACCAATCCATTTGTCATTTCCTCCTGAACTCTCCGTGATGAAATAATTCCGCGCGATGCTTCAGGGAGAGGGCGAAATAAGGAAAAGCATGCGCGTCTATACTTCGTAAAATCGTATTCGCTGTGGTCCAGGCCTGGTTATAATCACTGTCCGATATGTCCCCTCGTTCCAGCGCTTCCTCCAGTTCGTCTTCATCCAGCAAGAACACTTCCCCATTCCAGAGCACCACAACATCCAGGTACAGATCATCGAACCAGGGCACACCCTGATCGGTAACACCCTGCACTTTGCAGGTATCAATGTACCATTGTACGATATTTTGCCGCTCGTCGAACATAGCCGTGACAATATAATGGCTATCCTTGGGGAAATATTGCAGCCAGGAATACCCTTTGTCAGCAATACGGTATGTATGCCGGCCATAGCTTTTCCACAGTGGTTCTTTCAGCCCATAAATAGTGTACAGCGTAATATAACCACTGAACTCCCGGCTCTCCACATAGCGGCAAGCAAAATGGCGGCGCGTAATCCGGCGCCAGTTGGCCCGGTCTCCGAATTTACGTTTCATAAGATATAACCCTCTCCATTATGGTGTCTTCAGCTTACCACATTTAGGAGATACACTCAAAGGAAGACAAGTGAACAGTATTCCTGTTATATCCATAACTGATGCATGTTGCGTACTGATCTTGGTTAATTAATCATTTTTGTTATTTATTATGCTGCTCACCTTTCGCATTTATATCTCTAGAGTAAAGGGCTGAACAAATTCAGCCCCTCCTCATCAAACCGTACGTGAGGTTTTCCCTCATACGGCTTTCCGATGTTCATTATTCATGGGCATGCGGATTACAATAACGTTTTAAGTCCATATTGGTTGGCAATGTATTTAACCTCTTTCAGTGAACCCAACCATCTTCTGCGTTGTCTCTTCTTGGCGTACCACCGGGTTAAGCGTTGTAGAATATACCAGTCCAACTTGGCTAATCTCTTTTGACTGTAGTTCGTGTAATAGTAATTTCTCCATCCTTGAATCTTTGGATTGAGCCACTCTACATGCTCCGCGAACGATCTTGATCGCATGCCAGGCGGTGCTAATCTTTCTTTCACCACGCCTCGGATGCGTTCCTCTGCCTTCTTCGTTAGCCATTGCTGCGTGGTATAGTATACTTTCCCTTGAGACGTTTCTGCCTTCGTTTTCCGGTGGTGCATCCCTAAGAAGTCGAATCCTTCGTCTCCTGTCCATAAGCCGACAATGCGAGTTTTAGTTGGGTGTAGGGTCAACTCCAGACGTTCCATGATTCTGCATATGAGTTCATACGCATGTTCGGCGTCCTTTTTGGTTTTACAGATCACTACAAAATCGTCTGCATACCTTGTCAGTTCTCCCACGCCACTTCCGTGTTTCTCCCACAGCCGGTCAAAGTAGTTCAGATAGATATTGGCCAGAAGCGGTGAAATGACACCACCTTGCGGTGTTCCTAAATCGGAACGCCTTACGTTTCCTTCTTCCATAACCCCCGCCTGTAGCCACTTCCGTATTAACTTCAGGATCCGCCTGTCATTGATACGCATCTGCAAGAGTTTCATAAGCTTCTCTTGATTAATGTTGTCGAAGTAACCTTGGATATCGACGTCAACTACCCAATTCCCTTTGCGGTTGCAGGCTTTCCGGATTCGATCTAGCGCTCCTTTCGCACTTCGTTTCGGGCGAAATCCGAAGGATACTTCTTCGAAGTCTGCTTCAAAGATGGGTTCAATCACGATTTTCGTTGCCATTTGGATGACTCGGTCGCGCACAGTAGGTATGCCCAGCGGCCTTTGTTTCCCATCTTTCTTCGGGATATAATGCCGCCGTACGGGCTCTGGATGGTAGTTGCCTTCTTTTAATTCTCGTTCGCATTCCTTAAGGAATCTCGTTTCTCCTTGTTCCTCAATATCTGCGAGCGTCACGGCATCTACTCCTGCAGCTCCCTTGTTGGCTTTCACTTGTCTCCATGCTTCGCATAGGACATCCCACCGATAGACTTTGTCATATAGTGCATGGAATTTACGCTTGTTGTTCTCCTTGGCCGCATGACCTAGCTTTTCTTGGAGTTCTTGAACTTTTTCCTTGGGTGTCGTTAGCCATTTGGCATTCACTCACTCGTACCCCCTCCAAAAGCATAAACAAAGCAGGGCTCCTTCCCTCCCTAAGGTTGTGTTGTCCTTAGGTTCTTCGGTACTATGGGCCCCTCGGACTCCCTTCCCACAGACGGTTCATTTCATCTTCTGGACTTATAGAGCGTCTCTTTACGGGTTCCTAAAAAAAAATCCCGTGTGGGAGAGGGTCTCCCCAGTTCACTACATTATCTTTCAAACCATGCCGTTCCCTATACGCCGGAGGATTCTTCACTGTTGTTCCAAGTTCTGCGCAGCTTCCTTGGCCTTCGTCTATATAAGCGAGACTCGGCACCCTCTTCTCCCCTTCGCAGGGCCTTTTTGACGACGCGGCAGGATTCACTTCATGTTGCGGCCTGGATTGTCGCTCGCCCTGTCTCGGACAGGTACTTTTGTCGATGCGCTTTTACACACAGATTTCGCCATGCGCAAGCATCCTAGCTACAAAGGTGGCTTGGCCCCTCCTTTGGTTGGACTTTCACCAACAAGATAATGCGTGCCTCTGGGCACGCCTTAATAAAAAAGGGCTATCCAGAAATTCTGGATAACCTGTCATACAACACTACACTTTAAGCTGACACTCGCGCTTTTCTGAGTAACTTATGAATCTGGATATCATAAATAATTACTTGACCGTTTCTTCAGTACCATTATATCTATTTGCTTGTTTCGCATTTACCCGACCCGCTAGCGAACCAACGAAGGAAAGAGCGAACCCAGCCGATGCAATGATATATAGCATTTGAATCCCCAGAGTATCCGCTATCCAGCCAGATAATAATAAAGAAACTCCATATAGAATTGAGGTAAGTGACGATTGAGCCGCAAATAGCGGCGGGAGCTCTGAAGTGGGGACACTAGTTTGGTAAGAAGTTCTTTCCGCCAAATTCTTTATAGCTTGGAAAGCCCCTATGGCGAACATGATGCCGAGCGTCACCACTGGACTAGTAGAAAAACTGAAGCCGAGTGTTAGCGCAGCAACGAAACCACTGCCTACAGTCAGCATAACACCAAGATTCCACTTTGCGTCCGTCAAACGACTCATCAAAATGCTTATGAGAACGAATCCACCTAAATTAGCGCCGTTCATCCATCCCCACCATATTTCGCCTACATGTAGTCGTTCATTTACGAATACGAGCAATAGCGCTCCAGCAAATGCCCCTCTAAATAAACCTTCCCAAAAATCCATCCATAACAAGACACGTAACTTGGGTAACGTAAAATAAATACGCCAACCCTCTTGAAGGGATTGTCCCCAAGAAACGACTGGTGTTTGGTCCGCGCTGCTTCTGACTTCTTTTATCATTGCGGATGATATACAAGCACCGCCTAATAGCAGTGTTGACAGGAGCAGTACTTGGCTCGCGCCGAGCCAACTAACCGTAACGGACCCGAACGCCCATCCAGCCAGAGAACAAGTCTCAACAACACCCGCTAGTACGCTATTCGCTTTAAGTAACGAAGTTTCAGGTACGGTCAGTGCAACAAGCGACGACCTGACAGGACCCGCAACACCCTCCAGAATAGATATCCCGAATACCATCCCGACCAATATAGCAATATTGGGATTCTCATTACCCTTTAACAGCATGTATATGGTGAGTAAGCCCAAGCCAAGTGTTTGCCCGCCAAGACTAGAGGTAAGCAGGCGGTTCAATCGCAGTTTAAGCATGATAACAGGAGCCACTACGCTACCGACTGTCATACCCGCAACTCTAAGTAGTGGATACAAAGCGGTTATGGTCGCCGAACCAGAAAGATGATAAAGCGTGACAACTAGCGCCAAAATGTACCAGATGTCTCCTAAAGTAGATAGAGCCTGACTAAGCCAGAGTCTATGAAATGATTGTGTAAGCAATGGACTCATCCTTCCCAATATTCAGTTGTATTCAGGAAAAGGAATGAGCTTTTACAACGGTCTGCCTCCGATCAAAATGAAAAAGATTGTTTCATTGTAGCATTTTTCATTCCGAATAGCATTCCTTCTGGCAAAAAAAAGAACCCCGGCTGTGCGTACAATCCCTCCTAATGAAGGAGCACGACACAACCAGGGTTGTAGAACTTCTATTCAGTTGTTGCAATAACCAACCTCTTAAGGCGCAGTTGCGCCATCCGTACCCGCTTCAAGATCGGAATTGGTCGGGGCACCCGTGTCGACACCAGCATTGGCTGGATTGCCAGGTTCAGTTGTAGCTGCTGGCGGCGGTGTCGTAATAGGGGGAGGCGTCGGAATTGGCGGCAGTGTACTCTCAGGCGGAGCAGTCGTTCCGCTGTTACTTCCACCACTACCGTTATCACCACCCTGGTCTCCACCTCCATTATTCCCTCCTTGGTCATCTCCACCGTTACCCGGCGTTTCGACAGGGACATTAGGATCAGGGGTGATCGTAGGTTCTGGGGTCGGTTCTTCATCCTCCACATAGATGGAGACCGTACTCGATGCCGGGCCTTCTGTACCCAGCTCAGGATAATAAGCCGTTACATAATATTCATAGGTCAGACCTGGCATCGCGCTGATGTCGCCAACCCCGGCATTTGTTGTGCTCAGTACGGAACTGAAGTTCGCTTCCGAAGTCTCCTTGCGGTAAACACGATACTCTACACCCGCAGTAGATACGGCATTCCAGCTGAGATTTACCGTCAACGTAGACGGATCATATTGGGCGGACAGACCGCTCACTGCCTGTATAGTTTCTGGAGTCGGTGTAGGTTCCAGGTTAACGATATTGTCCGGCCGCGGGAACGACTTCTTCGGCACATCTCGCAGCGCTTCCTTCATCACCTTGCCCCAGAATGCTGCTGCCAGCGGACTGCTGTTCTTGAGCAGATGCTTCTTGCTTGGTTTGTCATACCCCATCCAGACGGCTGCCGTCCATTCCGGAGTATAGCCGACGAACCAGACATCACGGTTCGAGCTGATACCAGGGTATCCACTTTGGGTTGTGCCGGTCTTGCCGGCTACCGGACGGTCAATTCTGGCTTTTTTACCCGTTCCGCTCTCAACGACCTTCTGCATCATATCGGTCATCTGGTATGCGGTACTTTCTTTCATGACCCGCGTCGGTGTCGTATTCGCCTTGAATTTGGCTTCTCCGCTGCTATCTGTAATTGATTTGATCGAATAAGCATCACGGATTTCACCACCGTTGGCAAAAGCACTGTATGCTTGCGCCATCTCCAGCGTGTTCGTTCCCTTGCTCATGCCCCCGAGTGCCAGCGAAAGGTTCTTGTCTTCATCGGTGAGGTCAATCCCCATTTTCTTGGCGAATTGGAAGCCTGTATTCACGCCGATTTCATTCAGCAGCCATACCGCCGGAATATTCTCCGACTTCTGTAAGGCATCGCTCATACTAATTGTGCTGGAATATCCATGCAGATTGTTCGGACAGTATTTGCCGAAACACTGCTTCACATTGCTGAGCAAGGAATTCTCGTTGAATTTGCCAGTCTCCAATGCCGGCGCGTATGACACCAGCGGCTTGAAGGCAGAACCCGGCGAACGGCGGCTAGCGGTTACCCGGCTATAGCCTTTTTTCTCATAGTTCCGGCCACCAAGCAGAGCAACAATACTTCCGTTCTCCTGGTTGATGATGGTCATCGAGCCTTGCACTAGATCATCGTCCACACTTTTCTCAAAGTTGGAGCTGTCGGCAAAGGCATCCTCTACCGTTTCTTGCGCGTGCTTATCCATAGTAGTGTAGATCTTATATCCGCCGATATTCAGATCATCCTCGGTCAGTCCATACTTATCTTCTGCTTCGTCCACTACATAGTCAATGAAAGCCTGATAGCGTTGTTTCGTTTCCGGCGGCTTGTAGTTGTAGTCCACCACTTTGGCTTCGTCCCGCTCTTGTTCGGTAATGTACCCCTGCTCATACATGAGCTGCAGCACAACCGCACGACGTTCCTTGGACAAGTCCGGATTGCGGAGCGGATTATATCGTGAAGGACCTTTAGGCATAGCCGCCAAGGTTGCCATCTGCCAGATTTTCAGCTGACTAAGATCACTTTGGCCGAAATAACGGATCGAAGCAGCCTTGATACCATACACTGTACCACCGAAGTTAATCCGGTTCAGATAGAGCGTAATAATATCTTCCTTCGTCTTCTGATTCTCTAGTGCGACAGCGATGGAGACCTCTGTTGCTTTTCGGAAAAAGGTCTTATCCCGTGTTAAAAAGATGTTCTTGGCGAGCTGCTGCGTAATCGTACTACCGCCCTCCACCATGCTCCGTGCGGCAATATCCTTGACTGCGGCACGGCCGATAGACCACAGATCCACCCCGCTATGCTCGAAGAATCGTCTGTCCTCTGTGGCTACAAACGCATCAATCAGCAGCTTCGGGATCTTGTCATACTCCACCGGATCACTCTTCTCAAAAGCTAACTCGCCGATAATATTCGCATTCCGGTCATAGATTTTGGTTGTTGGGTTTACGGTCAGCTTGTCTTCGTTCTCCTGCAGCAGCTTCTCTCCGTTCAGCATAATGAAGAGGTAACCACCCAGCGCACAAAAAATAGCTAGTGCTGTTGCAAAAAACAAACTCCATAATACACGTTTTTTGGTAAGAAACTTTTTCTTCTTTGCATTTGTCTTTGGTTTGGATGACATCGGCGTTCTGTCTCTATTCCGATTCGTCCTGGACATTTCATCTTTAGACATGGTGCCTCCTGACTCCCTTTAAGGAAAAAAAATCGTGAATGCCTTCCTGAATGAAAAGAACAACCTTCTCAGGTTGCTCCTTCTCACTCTTTATTCAAACGCTGTATACACAAAAAGGTTTCACTTCAGTTGTTTAAAATCTGCCAGGCAGATCAATCAAGCACGCGCCCGATCGTTATTCCTCGTTGCTGTTATCATGCATCAAGGACACGCTGCGTTGCGGTGTGAAGGTAGAAATGGCATGCTTGTACACCATTTGCTGACGGCCATCACTGTCAATGACAATGGTGAAATTGTCGAAAGCTTTAATGATGCCCCGGATTTGAAAACCGTTGGTCAAATATACTGTAGCAGGGATATTCTCTTTGCGCAGTTGGTTCAAGAACGTATCTTGGATGTTAATGGACTTGTTCATATGACGTACCCCCAATGGTTCAATTAGATTGTTCAGAAGTATATTCTAGACCTGAGAGAAACTTTCCTGCTATTATATCACGGATCATCCCCCTTCTTCAATGGAGGATGCACGGGGTAACACAGGGGCTTATTTTATCGGTCAAGGATATATTCATCACTTCTTGATTAAAACGAATAAATTCAAGTTCAGCACTGAATCTCTTAAAAAGTGGCTCCCCCTTAATGTGTTGTACTCATACATTATAAGCCTATTGTAATCCTTGGTCCAATTGTCAGATGACACCTGGCCCAAGTTCCTCACAAAGTATTGATTTCGACCTCGCCTTCCTATTCTCCTTCTTCAATTCACATTGAAACCTGATCCCGCTTAAAAAATCCGTCTACACCGCCCGCTCAAACTGGCTAACATACAATTCATGATAGACACCATCAAGCTTAAGCAACTGCTCATGGGGACCTTGTTCAACAATCCGGCCGCTCTGGATAACCAGGATACGGTCCGCATCCTGAATTGTACTGAGTCTGTGCGCAATGACAAAGCTGGTGCGTCCCTGCATGAGGGTCTTCATGGCCTGCTGAATCTGCATCTCTGTACGGGTATCTACGCTACTCGTTGCTTCATCCAAAATCAAAATAGCTGGATCAGCAAGAATAGCGCGTGCGATCGTCAGCAATTGGCGCTGTCCATGACTCAAATTACTGCCTTCCGTCTCCAGTATCGTGTCATAGCCATGCGGAAGTCTTGCGATAAAATCGGCGGCATTGGCCAGTCTTGCGGCCTCCTCAACCTCTTTGTCAGTGGCCTCAAGGCGTCCAAAACGAATGTTCTCGCGTATCGTCCCTGAGAATACATGAGCGTCTTGCAGAACCATCCCGATCTGGCTCCGAAGTCCACGTTTGTTCAGCTTCCGAATGTCAAAGCCATCAATGGTAATTGAACCATCCGTCATCTCATAAAACCGGGTCAGCAGATTTACAATCGTCGTCTTACCTGATCCAGTCGGGCCGACAATGGCCACTTTTTCGCCGGGCATGGCTTCAAAGGTTACCCCGTTCAAAATGGGCGAATCCTCTTTGTAGCGGAAGGATACGTCACGGAAATCAACTTTCCCGGTCAAGTTCGGACATTTCATCTCTCCCTCGTTTACTGATTCGTATTCAGACGGTAAATCTAACACTTCAAACACACGCTCCGCCCCCGCAATGGCAGACTGAATCAGATTGTACTGGTTAGCCAGTTCAGAGATCGGACGCCCGAATTGCTTGGAATAATTCAGGAAGCTTACGATAATCCCGACCGTGGCCAGCCCGTGGTAAGCCATCCAGCCACCGGTACCCGCAATGATTGCAAAGCCAAGATTATTAATAAGGTTCATAACCGGCCCCACAAGTCCAGATACAATCTGTGCTTTGATGCCGACTTTGTTCAGTTTATGGCTGATCCCGCGAAACCGTTCTGTCTCATTAGCTTCTCTTACGTATTGCTTCACGACCTTTTGTCCGCTGATCGTCTCCTCAATAAACCCGTTAAGCTCGCCCAAATGCCGCTGCTGATCCTTAAAATAGATTCGGCTCAATCCGGCGATTTTGCGGCTGCTTACGAGCACAAGAGGGATGGTTAACATTGCAACCACTGTAAGCGGAACATTCAGGGTGAGCATGATGACCAGCGAACCACTCAGCGTAATGAGACTGTTCAGAAGCTGTGTCACACTCTGATTCAGCGAATTCGATACATTCTCGATATCGTTGGTTGCCCTGCTCATCAGCTCTCCGCGAGCGTGTGTGTCGAAGAACTGTACCGATAACTCCTGATATTTGGCGAATAAGTCACGCCGGAGTTCAAGCACCGTATTTTGCGACACTGCCGTCATGACATAGGCCTGCACCCAGGCAACCAGACTAGAAAGCCCATAGATCCCCAGCAGGAGAAGGCTAAAGCGAACCAGCAAATTGTATTCGCGTGGAATAACGGCGATGTCTATCGCCTTGCCCAGCAGAAACGGTGCAACCAACGATAACACTGCATTCAGCACAGTGAAAATGTACACCACGATCAATCCGCCCCGTTGACGATTCAAATAAGCCCAGATGCGTCTAATGGTGGCACTCCGGTTCTTAGCGCGAACGATTGGCATGGCAGGTCCGCCTCCTCCATGACCCCTGCCGAAGGCGCCCGGCGGGCCGGGTACCTGTGCCGATGTACGATTATGGGGACTGGACATTACGATACCTCCTCTTCCTTCAATTGCGATTGCCGGATCTCCTGATAAACTTCTGAAGTTCGCAGCAGTTCTTCGTGTGTACCCTGGGCAGCGATTACACCATTCTCCAAAATCAGAATTCGATCCGCATCAACGACAGACGACACGCGTTGCGTAATCAGAATGTTCGTGCTGCTCCCCATCTCCTGACTGAGCCGCTTGCGAATTCGCGATTCAGTTACCGCATCCAGCGCACTGGTGCTGTCGTCCATAATTAGAATGGTAGGTTGAATCAGCATTGCCCGTGCAATAGATAGCCGCTGCTTCTGTCCACCGGATAGATTAATCCCACGTTGACCCAGTACAGTATCGTAAGCTTCAGGAAGCCCCATAATAAATCCATCTGCTTCCGCAGCAATAGCCGCCTGCTTAACCTCCTCATCCGTAGCATCAGGCCGGCCATAGCGGATATTATCGCGGATAGTTCCACTGAACAAAATCGTTTGCTGCATGACAAATCCGATGTTTTTGCGCAGATGCTCCAGGTCAATTCTTCGAATGTCTGAGCCGTCGATTGTAATAGAACCTGACGACACCTCATAGATCCGCGACATGAGGCTAACCAGTGTCGACTTGCCCGCACCGGTGCCCCCAAGGATTGCGACCGTTTCACCAGGTTTAGCCGTAAATGAAATATCCTCCAGCACAAAATTCTCATCATTTGAATCATAAGCAAATGAGACCCTGTTAAACTCAACCTGACCGACATGAACAGCATTTGTTAGGCTGTCATGCGAATTTGCGATTTCATTCGTTGTTGCGAGCACTTCGCTTACACGATCCCCGGACACTTTTGCCCGCGAAATGAACGTGAGCATATTGCTCAGCATCAGCATCGACATAAGAAGCTGGGTCACATAGTTGATAAAAGCAATCAAATCGCCGATAGGCAATCCGTGATTCCAGTTTGCCAGTCCTCCAAACCAAAGAACCGCAACAATGCTGACATTCAGCACCAGCATCATGAGCGGTAAATTAAGTGACATAAGCCGTGTAACCTTGATCGCCGTCTCGGTATAATCCTTATTCGCCTCGTTGAATCGCTTCTGCTCATGCTCGCCACGAACAAAGGCCTTAATGACACGAATCCCCGATAGATTTTCCTGCAGCACCGTGTTGACCCCATCGAGCTTGACCTGCATTTTACTAAACAGCGGGAAGGAAAACCGGATCAGTACATAAAGCAGTACAAACAACAGCGGAACCGAGACAAGCAGGATAAGTGTCAATGAAGAACTGATGCGAATCGCCATAACCAAACTACCGATCAGTAGCAGTGGTGAACGCACGAGCGACCGCAGAATGATCTGAACAAACGTCTGTAGCTGCACCACATCGTTCGTTAGACGGGTAATCAGCGATCCGGTCTTCAGCTTATCCAGATTTCTATTAGAAAAAGTCTGTACCTGTTCAAACAGCCGAATCCGCAGATCGTTACCGAAATTTTGCGACGCGATGCTTGAAAAAATCGTACATCCCACACCACCAATCAGACCAATAAAGGCTACGCCCAGCATGGTCAGACCAGTCGAGACAATATGCGACAAATCATTTTTCATTATGCCTTTGTCCACAATGCTTGCCATCAATGTAGGTTGAAGCAAATCCATAAACACTTCAACAACCATCAGAAGGGGTGCCAGCACGCACCACAGCCAGTAAGGCTTAATAAAACTCTTTAGCTTTGACATCTTTTCACCTGATTTCTGAAACTCGTGTTCTAAGGGTTAAACTAAAAACAACAATCATTGTGGCCATCAATCATATCAGTTACTCTCATCCTTTACTTCTTCCCTATCCCGTTTCACATCCTGTTCCAACAGCACTTCCCGCAGCTCAAAGGCATGGATAAATTCTTGCATAATGGCATCGGTGGCTTTTAATTCACCGCTCAAAACCTGCTTAATGGCGTCGTATTCGGGCTGGTTCAGCTGTTGCATCAACGTGGAGCGCTTGATATCCAATCTTTCCAGAAAAGCAATTGCACGCCCTCTGCGAAAGGTCTGCGCACTATGAATACGTTCCTTATGTCCGTCACCCGAATCGCATCCCTGTTCACCAGATCCCCGGTGACCACGTGACCCCTTTGATCGATCTTTTCCCTCGCGCATTTTAAATCCCTCCTCATTATGTATACATTTGTATACAATAGTGACTATTATTAATCTAATCCTGATTCATATCGATTGTCAAGACGAAAAAAATGCTCCCGAAAAGTGAAAATCCACTTCAGGAGCATCCTTTATGCTATCGTATGACGCAAACATTTATAGACCTTTAGAGAAGCTATTTGCTATGAAGTCATTGAATTTCTCAATTTGCTCATCGAAGCTTGGCTCCGCATCAACATCAATCCACTGGATATCCTTCATGTGACGGAACCATGACATCTGTCTTTTGGCGAACCGGCGGGTATCCCGTTTTAAGAGCGTCACGGCTTCGTCGATAGTTAGCTCACCGGCAAGATAAGCAGCAATCTCTTTATAGCCCAGTCCCTGCATCGATACGAGACTCCGATCGTAGCCCTGGTCCAATAGTCCCTGGACCTCGGAGATCAACCCGTCAGCGAGCATGGCGTCAATTCGATCTTCGATCCGTTTATAAAGAATTTTCCGATCCATAGTCAGACCGACTAGACACAAATCATAGGGTGATTCCTTCTTTTGCCCGGCAAGGGAGTCCGATTGCGTTATATTCGTCTGATGAAAGACCTCCAGGGCACGGATAATGCGCCGACGGTCATTAGGATGCAGACGCTCCGCGCTAACAGGGTCTACAGCCGCCAGTCTCGCATGCAGAGCAAGCGCTCCGTACTCATCCGCATAATCCTCTTGCTCTTTGCGGAAGGCTTCATCCGCCACCGCTTCCGAGAAGCGGAATCCGTAACAAAGGGATTCGATGTAGAGCCCAGTCCCCCCTACTATAAATGGAAGCTTGCCCCGGCTGCTGATCTCTTCAATCAGCCTGCGACCCTGCTCCTGAAACTCCGCAGTGGAGTATGCATCCTTAGGATCATGAATATCTATCAGATGATGAGAGATATCCTCCATCTCTGCTTGTGAAATTTTGGCTGTTCCGATATCCATGCCACGATAGACCTGCATAGAATCGCCGGAGATAATCTCAGCTCCGTAAGCCTTAGCGATGGCAAGACTCAGCTTCGTCTTGCCGACAGCGGTCGGTCCCAGCAGCACCAGAACCTTACGCCTTTCTTCAGTTGCCAATCTTTATCACCCCGTACGATGTTTTGGAGCTGCCGCGCAGCAGCTCGGTAAAGCCCAGCCGTTCGAATTCGCCGCTCAGCGCTTTTTCCTTCAGCAGCACCGTTTTTCGGGCCACTCTCTTGGCTTCTGCCACACTCTCTGGCGATAGTGCTTCTCCGTTGGCGTATTGGCGCAGCGGAGAAATGGAAGCCGAATCCGTTAAAGGAACACGGAACATGGGATCGAAGTAAACTATATCTACACTGCGGTCCGGCTGGGCCCGCAAATAGTCCAAATGGTCACTGTTCACGACCTGAATACGGCGAAAAGCCTCATTTACCCGTTCCTTCCCAGTGGTATACTGACTCATCCCTTCAATCAGCAGGGCATACAGCGGGAGCGAGCTTTCCAGTGCAGTTACCTTGGATGTTTCTCCACCGTATACCGAGAAGAGCAGTGAGTCCGTACCCAGCCCTGCCGTGCAATCCAACACACTGTCGCTGGGAATCATATCCGCAGCAGACAGTAGTGGATCAGTTTCGCCCTTGAGAATCCGCTTGGCCCGTACATATCCCATGCTGGGATGGAACTCCATTGGCGGCATTCCGGGACGAATCAGCCGGACAGCCTCTTGCAGTACAACCAGCACCTCCTCCTCCCCATGTCGCTTCACTAGCTTGGGTAAGGAAAGGTTATCGCGCGGTACATAATTACAACCTGTGCGTTCCGCAAGGCTAACCGCCCGTTGTACAATTTCCGGTATCGGGTCATTGCCCGTCGTAATAATCATTGTGCCTCCTGTTCGGCTCTATACAATAAATCCTTTATAGATCAATCTTATTTCAAAACTTCACATCACCCGTTTGAACAGCTTCTCCAGATCATAAGCCGAGAAAGAAATGACAATCGGACGCCCATGTGGGCAGGTGTAAGGCTGACGGCAGGCCGCTAGCCGGGAGATCAAGGTCTCTACTTCCTGCTCGGTCAGCTTCTGATTTGCTTTAATAGAGGCTTTGCAGGAGCACAAGATGGATGATTTCTCACGCAGCTTAGCCAGGTCTATCGCCCGTTCGCTTAGTACCCATTCTGCCATCTCTTCAATGACCGCCTTCTCGTCTCCCTCCGGGAACCAGTAAGGCAGGGAGCGCACCAAGAAGGTCTGTCCGCCAAAATGCTCCAGGTATACGCCCGCTTGCTGAAACCAGTGAAGCCGTTCGCTGAGCTGGCGGCTCTCTGAAGGTGTGAACTCCAGCGTAATAGGTAGCAAGAGCTCCTGTGAGGCATCTTCTGGACGGCCAAACTTTTCGTAATAATATTCATAATTAATCCGTTCATGTGCAGCGTGCTGATCTATGAGGTACAGCCCACTGTCATTCTGGGCAATAATATAGGTCCCATGATGCTGGCCAATATAATTCAACTCTGGAAAAGCTGGCAGCCCCGATTCTTCGCTGGCTGCGGGCGCCCACAGTTCTTCGCTTATTGGGAATTGACCTTTGGTGACCGGGGCAGCAGCTGATGGACGATATCCGCCACTGTAATTACTGCCGGCTGCGCCTCCTGCCGATGGTCGGCTGGCATTTCCGGAATAGTTCCCACTGGCTCCAGCAGTTGAATTACGGTAGCCATCGCCAGATGTTCCTCCACCGAGTGAAGAAGAAAACAACGGATTTCCACTGCCATAGGAGGCTGTGGATTCCCGAGACTGGAACAGCTCCGGCTTCACAGGAGAATGACCACCCTCATAAGAACGCCCTGAACCTGCTGCCGCCTGTTCGGAATTCAATTCTTGCGGATGGGTTACGTCGCCTGAATTCACTGGATGCTGCGTATCCGGCGGCACATTGGAAGCTGCCGAAATTCCACCTGCAGACGATGGTTGAGATGCCCCTCTACCGAATGCGAACTGCTCCTGAATGAAGGCACTACTATTCTTGGAGCCGATCGGTTCTTTGCTAGGACGAGGAATCAAACTTTGGCCCATCAGGACCTTGCGGATCTCCTCCTCGACGAACTTGTACAGCTCATTCTCCTTACTGAAACGAACCTCCAGCTTGGCCGGGTGCACGTTAACATCCACCAGAGAGGGATGCATATCGAATTTAAGCACCAGCAGCGGGTAACGATTAATCGGCAGCAACGTATGATAAGCCCGCATAATGGCCGCATTCAGACCATTGCTGCGGATATGGCGACCTCCAACGATGGTTGTCACCCCGTTGCGGTTGGATCGCGTCCATTCCGGACGGCTGACAAAGCCGCTGATCTTGAAGTCAGGATCTTCAGCAGACACAGGCAGCATCGCTTTGGCTGCTGACGTGCCATAGATGGCAGCAATGACTTGCAGCAGATCACCGTTGCCCAACGTACGCAACAGTTGATTGCCATTATGATGAAGCGTGAAGGAAATCCCGGGATGGGCAAGCGCCGTCCGGTACATCGTGTCGGAAATATGTCCGAGTTCCGTCTGAATGCTCTTCATGTATTTCAGCCTGGCCGGGGTATTGAAAAATAATTCCCGAACAGCAAAATCTGTCCCTTGTCCGGAAGGGGAATCTTCATTGATCCGCAAATTGCCGCCCTCGATCTCAATCTTGCGGCCTACACCGTCATCCTTGCTCGCTGTAAGCAGTGATACCTTGGATACCGCCGCGATACTGGGCAGTGCCTCACCCCGGAAGCCCAGACTTGTAATCTGGAACAGATCCCGTCCGGTCACAATCTTGCTCGTCGCATGCCGGTAGAACGCTGTCTCGCAATCATCCGGCTCGATGCCTGAGCCGTTATCCTTGACACGGATGCTCTGAAGACCACCTTCCTCCACCGATACTTCGATCACGGTGCTTCCCGCATCAATGGCATTCTCTACAAGCTCCTTCACCACGGAGGCCGGTCTTTCAACCACTTCCCCCGCGGCGATCTGGTTGGCAATATGCTCGTCCAACACATGAATTTTCGCCATATTATTCACCCCGCTATAGGCTATCTATATTGTTAAGCTGTACATTTCTATCTATTATAGATCCTTTGCTTTCATCTTCAGGTCATTCAACAGACCCATGGCTTGCAGCGGCGTCATGTTCATGAGATCGGCCCCTTGAACGGCTGCGATAAAGTCTTTGAGCGCCGGGTTAAATTGTTCCTCGGCAGGTACAGAAGTTCCTGCCCCGCCTTTACGGGACTTGTGCGGCTCTTCCTCACCGAAGATAGAGAGCTGCACCACTTCCTGCTCGGCTTCAGGCGCTGTGAGCGATACGGCAGCTTCAGGCGCTGCGAGTGATACAGCAGCTTCAACATAGGCCGTACCCGCCTTGGTGAACGCATGATCTGTTGGTGCTACAGTTATGCTGGCAACAGATTCTTGAACAGAGTAAGGCCCTTCAACGCTGGAACGACGCGGCTCTGAGCCTCCGTAATGAAGCGCCTTGCCACCTGGTGCCGCTGCCTGCTCAATACTCTGGAGCAGCCCATATGCCCGGTCAATGATTCCCCCCGGTAGTCCGGCTAACCGTGCGCAATAAATACCGTAGCTGCTGTCCGCGGCTCCTGGCACAAGTTTGCGCAAGAAGTTAACCTTGTCACCACTCTCTTGCACCGCCATCGAATAGTTTCGCAAGCCTGTTAGACTCTGTTCCAAGTGAGCGAGCTCATGAAAGTGTGTCGAGACAAGCGCCTTGCAGGCGATGGTATCATGCACGTATTCAATAACGGCTTGAGCAATGGCCATGCCCTCACTCGTCGAGGTGCCCCGGCCCAGCTCGTCAATGATAATCAGACTGCGTGCGGTGGCTTTTTCCGTCATGACCTGAATATCGGCCATCTCCACCATGAACGTACTCTGACCGCCAATCAAGTCATCCGCGGCTCCAATCCGGGTGAAGATCCGGTCAATCAGCGGCACCTCAGCGTTAGACGCTGGAACAAAGCAACCGATCTGGGCCATAATGCAGATTAAGGCAACCTGGCGCATGTAGGTACTTTTCCCCGCCATGTTCGGTCCGGTAATAAGCAGTATGTTGCCCTCCGCTTTGGTCAGGCTGCTTCCATTGGCGATAAACGCTGCATCTTTCAGCACCGCTTCCACGACCGGATGTCGTCCACCTTCCAGCCGGAGATCATATCCGTCGGAAAGCTTCGGCTTCACGAACCGCTGCTCTGCGCTGACAGATGCAAGGCTCTGATATACGTCAATCTCGGCGACCTTCTCGGCCAGATTCTGAAGTCGCGGAACCTGAGCTGCTATTCTGTCACGCAATTCTGTGAAGAGACTGTATTCAAGATCAGTCATCTTATCCTGGGCTTCCAGAATCAAAGCTTCTTTCTCTTTCAACTCAGGAGTCACGAACCGTTCTGCATTGGCCAGCGTCTGTTTGCGTTCATAACGTCCTTCCGGCAGTGCAGACAGATTGGCACGGGTAATCTCTATAAAATAGCCAAATATTTTGTTGTAGCCGATTTTGAGTGATTTGATACCGGTAGCCATACGCTCTTTGGCCTCAAGCTCCGCAATCCACTGCTTGCCACTGCTGCTTGCTTCCCGCAGCTCGTCCAAACGTTCATGGTACCCCTGGCGAATAATCCCCCCATCACGCACAGACACAGGCGGATCTTCAACGATTGCCCGCGCAATATCTTCCCGCAGCTCTGCGCAATCGTCCATCGCAGCCCCAATCTCCCGCAAGGTGGCGGAGCCTGAAGTTCCACACAATTCTTTCAGCGCCGGAATTTGCTCCAGTGACAACTTCAATGCATTCATATCCCGGCCATTGGCGCTCCCGAAGGCAATTCGGCCAACCAGACGCTCCAAGTCATAGATTTCTTTCAGTGCCTGCCGCAGATCTTCACGGACGATGAATTGATTATACAGATAATCGACCGCTTCCAGTCGACGTTCAATCGGTGCCCGCTGAAGCAGCGGCTTATCGATGCGGCGGCGCAGCAGACGCGCACCCATCGATGTCTCGGTGCGGTCCAGCAGCCAGAGCAACGAGCCTTTTTTGGAACGTTCACGTACTGTCTCAGTCAGCTCCAGATTGCGGCGGGTAAATGGATCAAGAATCATATAATTGCCGGGTTCGTAAGGTGAAATCTGGCTGAGTTGGCCCAGGGAACGCCGCTGTGTCTCACTCAGGTAGGAGATCAGCAGCGAAAGACAATGACCCCGCTCCCGTTCCAACCGTACCCAAGCGGATTCGCCAAACTGGCGACGAGCCAATTCCTCATCCCGCTTTTCCCATGGGGTGTATACGACCGGTTTGGCCAGTAGCGAAGCTTCGCTCCGCAGGGTCTCCAGCAGTGCTGCATCACCGATAATCTCGGCGGGTTCATAAATGCCAATCTCATCGCGCAACCACTCTGCGCCGGATAGCACGGAGGTTACATACAGCTCACCTGTAGTCAAATCACAGGCAGCCAGCGCCATCATCCCATCCAGTTCAGTGACACAAACCAGATAATTATTACTCTTTTCAGAGATGATTTTGCCATCCATCACCGTTCCCGGTGTCACGACGCGCACGATATCTCTGCGCACCATCCCTTTCGTTACAGCAGCATCCTCCAGCTGTTCGCAGATCGCGACCTTATACCCTTTTTCGATCAAACGCTGTATGTAACCCTCAGCGGCATGGTAGGGGACGCCGCACATCGGAATCTTCTCGTCGCCCCCACCTTCGCGTCCTGTTAATGTTATTTCCAGTTCCTTCGATGCCAGTACGGCATCCTCGAAGAACATCTCATAGAAATCGCCCAGTCGGAAAAAGAGGAATGCATCCTTTGCTCCTTCTTTCACACGTAAGTACTGCTCTATCATCGGCGTATATTTTGCCATGGTCTACCTCCAAGCCTTTTTCATGCTAACCTCTATTATAACAGAAATTTTGCTCTCAAAGTTACCCCTGGTAAGTTGTACTTCTGGCTGTTGCTATAGATATCCGAATTCGTCCGCTTTACTGCTATATTGAACGCATTTAAAAACAAAACGCAATTTCGCAAATGACTCCGACGAGTAAATAATAGCTTCTTGTATCCTAAAGCGTAAAATGAACCCTTGGTCCACAAGGATTTCACCACTCATTTGTCAAATGCGCCGAAAGCCTCAACTTCACTCTATAGAGCACTGTAATAAATGGAATAATTCCTGTTATTTTTATTAAAATCTCTTCTTATCTAAAAATAACTGGAAAACCTACCGTTAATCGCCTCAATTTTTAGACTGTTACAGGATAAAAGAGGTATTTAACTGGATAAATTCCTTTTATTTACGATAAATAAGGTGAAATGAAACATTTAACGGTATATTTTCCTGCTATCAAAGCTCCTCTTAAACTTCGAACGTCGCTGAACTTAAGAATGATCTGTTACGGATGAGTTAGACAATCAACACCATGCAATACAAGCCACACAAGTTCTACCCTTGTATACAAAAGATTTCGTCCATCCATGGTGTTATATTTTTAATTTCACATTACAGTAATCACTAAAGAAGGAATCTTGACAGCCTTCGCATTAGTTAGTAGTATTCTAATATACCACTTATACAAAAGTATCATTTTGAACACAATTTGTAGAGGGTATATTTTTTCAAATAAAACAGAGTCGTATTTATTAATACTACTTAAAATCCAAACAAAGAGAGGAAACATCGACCATGACTACCTCAACCACTATTGATATTGCTTTTTGCAGTGAGCTTATTGTCTCTCTCGGAGCTAAGCTCCTGGAGGAATGCAAAAAAGACCTCCGTTTGACCACATTTGAGGAAGTGCACACTAGAGCTACAGAGATAAGTGAATGGGTAACCCGATCGTTAAAAGAACCACTTGCCACCAAATACCCTTCTATTTTTTGGTCTGATTCGGAATTCAATCTGGATAACCAGCGACAAGCGGAATCTGCAGGCGAATATTGGGTTCTAGATCCATTGGACGGAGCGCTTCATTTTGTTCAAGGCTTCTCCTTCTTCGCCCTTTCCCTGTGTCTTGTCCGTGCAGGAGAACCGGTCGTTTCGTTTGTCTATGATCCCAGCAGCCGGGAATTATTCCATGCTGTTTCAGGTCAAGGAGCTTTCATGAATGGCTCTCCTATCCATGTAGCAGCCAAGCAAGAATTGGCCCAATCCTACATCACAACCTCCCTGCCCAGCAATCCGGCAAAAGAACCGGGGATAGCGGAGTTGACAGTACGCGGCATTACCCGTTTTATGACTAAGACTGTAGCTGTAAAGATGCTCGGCGCTGTCTCTTTACAACTAGCGTACGTTGCAAGTGGCAGACTCGACGGCTATTTTGAATTTGGTGACGATTATTATGACTGGCTGGCCGGTTCCCTGCTCGTCCAAGAGGCCGGCGGGACGATTACAGATGGTCAAGGCGGACCATTCAGCTGGGGCACTTCTGGAATCATCACTGCAAATACCAGTCTGCATGGGAAAATGGTCGCTGAGCTGAGAGGGCTTTGATTCTTGTTTTGTTCCGCTGCCCTGCGTTTGTGCCAAGCCATAACAGCGTATATGTTTGTAGAATAAGTCAAAAGCCCTGCTCCATCTGGAGCAAGGCTTTTGTTACTACTTTAAAGAGAGGTTAGGATTGCCCCGCAGGAATACTCTCGCCAGGCTTCCCCACCCGCCACAACCTGCGGATATCGCGGGATTCATCCCAGGTTCGCCCTGCGGAAATATAGTGAAGCAGGGGCTCAATGTATGAGGCGGCCTTCTCGTAGCCGCCCAAGGCTCTAATCTGGGCCGCCAAGGGAGCGAAGGCGGCCCGCAAAGGGCCTCTGTCGCCGCTATAGTAGGCAGCATGCAGGTCTTCCCGGTCGAGCGGGCGGAGCAGCAGGTCCTCATAATGGCTCACGATCAGGTGAGCCAGATGGACCACGCCTTTAGCGATGACCGGGGAGACCAGGAAGCTCGGCAGGGTGCGGTACTCGAAGCCGCCATGCGGCTGGTACCGGAAATCGCCGAGCACACCGTAGCGCGGACGCCGCGAGGACGCCCTGGCGTCCTCCAGCAGCGTAATGGGCAGCGCGAGATAGTTGTCGAGCGCGCGCAGCAGCGGCGCGGTCAGCGTCACGCCGCTGAAGTGCAGATGGCCGCCGAGGGCCCAGCCCGCCAGCGGCATGCCTCCCGCCCGCCACGCCAGCGTGCGGTCGGCGATCAGCCGGTCCGCCGTAGCTGCGGCGGACATGAGCTGCGCCAGCAGCGCGCGCGGTTCCCCGCGCGGCTTAGGGCGCAGCTCCGCTACCGGGAACGCTCCGCGCGTTCCCGGGGGTCCGGCGTCGCAGCCCGCGACGCCTGCCATGGGCAGGTACCGCGACGCAGGCACGACGCGGCCCGTCTCGACCCGGAGTAGCAGAAACTCCGGGTCCATGCCCATGAGCAGCCCCGGATGTCCGGGCTGCTCATGGGCCAGGCTGCGGGCCAATGCCCGCGCAGCCGATGTGTAAGGCTCCGGGAGCGGCTCGCCCGGAGCCACTGCCAGTGGTGTCACGTCCTCCACCACATACTGACGCTCGCCCATGGCGGTCAGCAGCACCTCCCCGCTGTCCAGCCCCAGGCAATACAAGGCAGCGATTGCCAAACTGTCAACATCCCGGCGGAAGCTTCTGCGTCTATCCATAGCGGCCCTGGTGCCCCTCCATGACCCGACATCCCCTTCCTCCGCAACACCACCATTAGCTCTGGCAGCATCAATCGAGTGCCTTTGCCGATCTAGCGCATAGCCCTCAGTATGCCCCTCATTGATGGTGAAATCCTCCCATTCTGTACTCTGGCTAGCGGATAGAAGCCCATCTGAGCGGCGGTCTACCAGCCCCTCTTCTTGCAGTGCATAGGAACTAAGTCGAACTCCCTTCATCCCGGGCCCTGCTCCAAGAGGTGTAATAGCCCTTACCGCGAGATTGTAGACCGAAATAGAGTAACGCTGCCGGTTTCTCCCCCCGTGATTGCTGGCCTTATATGTAACGTCAGCAGCGTTCGTCATCTCCCAGACAGAACGACGTTCCCTTGCTGGATTGGCGCTGACCCCGGTATCAGTGATCAAATGCTTTCTTTTGCTGCCCGCAGTGAGCGCCGCCTTCAGCCCGCTCCGCTGTAGTCGCGCTTCTCTCTGTTCCAGTGAAAGCGACCTGTAGACACCAATTCCCTCATTGATCATCTTCTCGCCCTCCTCCGGGCTGGTATTCCCGATTAGATGCCCAAATAGCAAAAAACGGCTTCCCGTCATGCGGAAGACACCGTTTTTGCCATAGAGATTAAACTTTGATGGAACTCAACAACCTGTTTAGACAAGCAAAAAAATTATTCAAAAAAAGGAGGGCATTCGCCCTCTACACCGCCGCCCTCTCAACATATAATGAATCATATCTCATACATCGTAAGCCAAGCGGCGGCGCATGTTTCTTACAACTCATCATCCAGGGCGTCAGGGTCCAAATCTTCATAATCGAAGGTTTCGCCGTCAAAATCATAATCCTTGTCTTCCAAATCATCGACTTGATCACTTACAAACACGCGGACTTTGGTCTCAGCCACCAATTCCGCTTCGAACTCCCGCTCCACGCGAAGGGTCACGCTTCCGCCTCCCGGCGATACGCCAGCTTCTACACAGTTTGGTTCCTGCGTTGCCTCCGCAGAAACTTCCACTGTAGATGCGCGGTGTCTCGGGTCCAGGTACGAAAGAGGAATAAGCTCCACATAAGAGACCGTTTCTTTAGCAACCTCGGTCTGCTTATTCTTGTCGTACGAGTACCAGATGTTCACATCATAAGTACCGATTACTTCGATTCCGTTACCGGCGGCAACCGCTTCGTATTGGTGGTTGATGATCCATGCCCCCAGAATACTTGTCGGATGATGTGGCGGAGTCACGGTATGAGTTGCGGTAGAGAACTTACGACCTTTGCCGCAAATTGCCTTCGTAATGATCTCCCTTGTTTGACGTTTATGGCCTAATGACATCTTTGAACCTCCTCCATACAATCATTCACTATCAAGTGTATGCAGGTTCTAGGCATTTGTTGATTGTTAGTCTATAAATAAATTTGAGTAAGCCCTCCCGGCCCCGGCCGCGAGGGTTATAGTTCATTTTATTTCATTTGATACGATGGTATGAGTACATTTTATTGCGGAATAACCCTTACAATACCGACGTTTCTCTGCTTGCTGAGGTCCAGAAAGTCCTCCCCGAGGTTCACGAGCGGACGAAGAGGGTCATGCGATAGGATCATCACAATTCTTCCCGTCCGCCCGTCTGTTAACTCCACCTCGTTCCCTATCATGGACTGCATCAGTTTATCAATAAAGACCCGGCAAATATAAGGATCCAGCTTGCCGTACACACTCTCCTCCATCTGTGTCAGAACCTCGTAAAGCGGAGACGCCTTCCGATAGAAACGATCCGATGTCATGGCATGGAAAATATCGCAGATCGCCACGATTTTACTGAAATCCGTAATCCGGTGTCCAAGTACCCCGAACGGATAGCCGCTGCCGTCCATACGCTCATGATGCTGAAGGGCCACTAGTGCCTGATTATGATTCGTACCCACCGTATCCCGCACCATTTCGTAACCGTACGTAGTATGCTTTTTCATAATCTGAAACTCTTCATCACTTAGCGGTCCGGGTTTAGTGAGAATCTCAGCCGGCACCATAATCTTTCCGATATCATGCAGGGTGGCCGCAATGGTCAGCTGGCTGAGATCCTCCGGCTTCATCTTGAGCCACTTGCCCAGCAGCGTCGACAGAATCCCTACTGCAACATTGTGCCTGTATGTATAATCGTCCTTTGACTGCAACGCAGCCAATATGCCATAGAAATCATTCTTCTCCGTCACCTGATGGATGAAGGGGATGACTTCATTGCGGAGCTCAATCATGGGAATGCGCTTGCTTTTATTGTAACGGATCTGTTCAAAAATACCTTCCATTGCAGTCGTACAGTCGTCGATAGCAATTTGGAAAAATGCCGCGCCATCCAAATGAATAACATCTTTCTCCTCCAGCGTAATCTTGTGCTGGCTGATCAATCGGGTATGCTCGGCGTTTAACAAGGTCATCGCAGGCAATACAAAAACACCCTTGCTGTTGAACAAGTTGGAAACCAACTGCTTCCCGATATACTCATCGTTGCTACTATTCATGCTCTCACCTGCCAGAGCAGAAAATCCGAGATTACGGAATTTCCTGCTGTATTAGAATCCTCACTGTTACTGATCAAGAAACATCACCTGGGTGGTATTATTTTATTACTTAACTATACTTATCGTTATTTTACTATTGTTTGTTAATACCTGTCCCGGGCTTCGAGGCCTAATCTCAGCTTTTGTTGACACGACTCCGTGATGGACGAACTACCTCATGTCCGACCGGATTCTTATGCTGTTTAGCCATTTTTAGGTACAGAGTCAGTTCACGGCACAATTGGAGGATCGCTGAACGCACCTCGAATTCCTCACGGGAAGCCGGGAGCTCCATCCGCTTGAATTCCTGCTCTACCTCCTGTAGCAGGTGCTCTGTACGGCCCGTATATTCCTCTGCTCTCACGTCATTACTCAGTTGATCGAACAGTTCACCCATCATTTCACAATGCGGCAGCTGCTGGTACACCTGGGAGAGCAACTGAACCATGTTCTGGATCGATTCCAACTGCTCTTTTCGCATATAAAAATAAACATTCCACGCTTCATCGGGATGAATCACATGATTCTCCATCTCCCGTGTCGCAGCCGTCAGCCCCCGCTGAACTGCAGCACCAGCTCCGATCAATTCCTTCCCGTCCCAGACATACGCGGGATCACGTAATGTGCGGGACATCTGTGTGAAAATCACAGAGAAATAACCATCCACTTCCTTGCGGATGGCCGAGATTGCCCCACCTGTATGAGGCATATAGATCAAATTCACCAGTCCTGCAGACCCTAGTCCGATTACGAGCAGTTCAATCTGTTGGAACAGGACGTGCAAGCTGATCTCAGCTTGTCCAAAGACCCGAAAGACGATAACCGAGCTGGTGACGATCCCTTCCTTAAAACCTGCCCGTACAATCAGCGGGAAGCCAAACAACACATAGAGACCGAGTACCCAGTAATGAAAACCTAGGCCCCAGAACAAAATACAGCCTAAAAAGAGTCCCACGAGCGAGGCGAAAAAGCGCGCCGATATCGTTCGGAGACTCCTTTTGCGGGTCACTTCCACACCCAGAATAGCTAGCAGACCTGCGCTTTGCGCATTGGGTATGCCCACAGCGGCTGCCAGCAGAATGGACAGCAGCGTGGCCGCTGCGGTTTTGATTACACGAAATCCCATGAACAATACTCTCCTTAACTACATTCACTTCTTAATTTAAGTAAAGATAATATAGTCATGGTACAAGATTTTTCAGAACGGCACAACATGACATCATCTTTTTAACGCCGATTTAACAGTAGCTTCTCCACATAGACAACCAGTTGATACATAGCCGTTGCCACCGCTGCTATGATAAGCAAACTTGACATGACCAGCGTGAAGTTGAAGACCTGGAAGCCATAGATAATGAGATAGCCAAGACCTGATTTTGCCACCAGAAATTCACCCACAATGACACCTACCCATGACATGCCGACATTCACTTTCAGCGTAGATACGATGGCCGGGAACGAAGATGGCAGAATGACCTTGAAGAAGATCTGCACCCGCGTGCCGCCGAACGACCGTACCACTTTGACCAGATTGGGATCGACGCTGCAGAAGCTGTTATAGACCACAAGCGTAGTTACAATGACCGTGATGGATAAAGTCGTCATTACTATAGCTGTGAATCCGGCACCAAACATTACAATAAAGATGGGACCTAGTGCTACCTTTGGCATACTGTTGAATACGACCATATATGGATCCAGCACAGCGGATAAAAAAGGCGACCACCAGATCACAACGGCCAGTAGTGTCCCCAGCAGTGTGCCCAGCGCGAATCCTACCACGGTCTCTCCAACTGTGATTCCCAAATGCGGCCAGAGAGTGCCGCTGACCATATCTCCCCAAATTTGCCGGAACACCTTGGTTGGGTAGCTGAACAGCAGTTCATCGATCCAGCCCAGCCGTGCACTGGCTTCCCAGAGGGCAAAGAACACCAGCAGCAGGCTGGTGCGGACCGCGACAATGCGATTTTTCTCCCGTCGTTTCTCTTGGCTGAATGTGCTGTGCATTTGCCGCAGCCATGATTCCCGGGAAGCTGCGATCCCGGATATTTCCGATTGCTCCACAAGCGTTCCCTCCTAACGTTCAGCGTTACCTGCCTAAATCGATTTGCTTCCTGCCTGCTCCATTTCCTTCCACACCTCATGAAATAGCTCTGCAAAGCCCGGCTGATCCCGTGCATACAAGGGCGGAACCTCGCGGATAGAATCCGGCACGATGAACACCTTGCGGATTCTTCCGGGATTTGGTTCCAGCAGAATCACCCGGTTGCTGACTGCTATCGCCTCAGACAGATCATGGGTAACCAGAATAGCTGTCGTTCCACGGCGGCGCAGAGTTTCTGACACCAGATCCTCAAGCTGCAGCTTGATCTGGTAGTCGAGCGCCGAGAATGGTTCATCCAGCAGAAGCAGGCCGGGATCGGTCGCAAGGGTACGAACCAGCGCTACCCGCTGCCGCATGCCGCCGGAGAGCTGGGAAGGATAAGCATCCTCTTTTCCCGCAAGTCCCATATCTCCCAATAGCTCCACGGTCTTTCTATGGTTCTCCTCGTTCAGATTACCGGTCAGTTCTAGCCCCAGCAGGGCATTCTCAAGAATCGTGCGCCAGGGGAACAGATAATCCTGCTGGAGCATATAGCCGATCTCGGGGGAAGGACTATGGATAGGACGGCCATAGACGGAGACCTCTCCTTCGGAAGGCTGCAATAATCCGGCAATAATTGAGAGGAGCGTCGTTTTACCACAGCCACTTGGTCCAACCAGACTGACGAATTCTCCACTTCCGATATTAAGGTTCAAGTCTTCAACAGCCAGAGAGGCTTCCCGTTCCCCCAAGTAAGCATGTGTTACTCCTTTTAATTCCACTACCGGCAGCATATCCACCTCCTCCTTTCACAGAATGTACTTTCCTTACTTTCGGGTTACTTTGCGAGACTGTCTTTGGCTTTTTCGGCAAAGCTGTTATTTACAATTTTGTCTACTGAAATGCGTTCCTTGAGCTCACCGGCATTCTCTATAACGTCCAGCAGGTTATTCCACTCTTTATTGTCAATGATAGGATCTGTCGCATACGTATCCTGTTCTTTGTAACGCTTGATCGAAGAGATAACGATATCCCGGTCAGTCTTGTCAAAATACGGCAGCACCGCGTCCGCAATCTGCTCCGGGCTGTGATCCTTTACCCAAGCTTGAGCGCGCTGGATCGCATTGGTGAACTTTTGGACCGTGTCGCCATTTTTGCTGATGTAACTCTTCTTGGACATGAAAACCGTGTACGGCAAGTACCCGCTCTCCACCCCGAACGAAGCCACAACTGAACCCCGTCCTTCACGCTCGAAGATAGAGGCCTGCGGCTCGAACAGTTGCACATAATCTCCCGTTCCGGAAGCAAAAGCCCCGGCAATGTTGGCAAAATCAATATTTTGAATCAGGTTCACATCCTTGGCAGGATCGATACCTTTATGCTTCAGGGTAAATGCGCCGGCCATTTGTGGCATTCCGCCTTTTCTTTGTCCAAGAAAGGTTGACCCCTTCACGTCATCCCAGTTGAACTGTCCCGCGGCCTTACGGGCAAACAGAAACGTCCCATCCCGCTGGGTAAGCTGGGCAAAGTTGATCACCGGATCATCGGCTCCCTGTTGGGATACATAAATCGAAGTCTCGGAGCCTACAAGCGCCACATCAATTGCTCCAGAAAGCAGAGCCGTCATCGTTTTGTCCCCGCCAGGAATGGTCTGCAGCTCCACGTCCAGCCCCTCATCCTTGAAAAAATTCTGCGACAGCGCAACATATTCAGGCGCATAGAACACCGAACGGGTCACCTCGCCGATCCTCACCTTCACCGACGACGGGTCGCCCCCGCAGCCGGCAAGTACGGAAAAACACAGAGCGATGATCAAGAACGACAGTGACAGTTTTTTTCTTCTTTTCATCCTTCATTCTCCTTTCTTACCGGGTCTTTCGCCCTTGCTTGCAGCATATGCGGATGCCTAAAGAATGGTTAAGAAGGCCAGAAGGCTGCGGAGCACAGGATCAAAATCTAAAAAAATAGGTACATCGGCGGATACTCATTTTTTTGAAATACATGGAAACTATGATTGAGAGAATTTGAGATTCATCAGGGAACGCCAAAATGGCCGGAACCGTAGTGCAGGTCCTGCCTGATGTGTGTCTCTGTATTTGCTTACTCGTATTTTGGCTGAGGTTTGATGCGGGTTCCGGTCTTCATTATTTCTGTGCTAGCCGCAGCGTCAGATTGGCGCCGCCTTCAGAACCCATTGTGTGACAGCGTTGCAGAACTCTGCTTTGGTGGTTGGTGCAGCAATCATCCAATCTTCCGTTCCACGCCCGATACGCAGCACAAATGCGCCAGATGGATCGGCGATATAGGAGGCATATTGCGTATTCCAGCCGCTGGAACCGTGCATGCAAAGCCGTAATTCACCCTTAGATGTGCACCGCTTCATGATTCTGGCTAGCCGGGGTGCGTTCAAGACATCGCCGCTAGCTTCCTCCAGTAAATCCGACAGGATATGTACCGGAAGTGAGGCTGACTCTTCCTGGATCTGCTCAAACCTTGTCCTGGATAGGAGCATTGCAGGTGCAGGTGCGGTCTGATTATCACTTTCACATTCGTCGGAACCATTCAGTAAGATGACGCAAGCCTGACGCACCTCTTCTGGCTCGCTTAACTCCCAACTGGACAATTCCGGTGCTCTCAGACAAAAAATCCATGTAGTCTCCTTATGTATCAGCAGGCAAACATCCCGTGTAAAACCCGCTTCGGCGTATTTGAGCCGGCATAGCCGTGCTCCTGCATCCGCTTTGTTCAACAACTTCTCAATATCCACACTCCTGGTCAGCTCTGGAAACAGAAACCGGGCCAGAATCAATCTTTCCTTTTCATTCACATCATTATTCCTTCCTGTAATACTCCACTGATCATAATTAAATCAAAAAACACGGCATATGGAAATAAATCTAGTAATCTTTATGTTATCATAAGCTAATTTTAAGGTAAAATTAAGAAACACCCGGTATTATCATTACTATGAAATACTTGTAGCGAGGTGGATTTCAAATGAGAATGGTTATAACATTTCAGAACAAACTTGTACCTGTGTATTTCACAACAGAAAATAAACAGCCGACTCAAAAAGTGCTCCGGTTACTTAACAACACCTTGGATCTCAAAATTCAAAAAGGCAAACGTGCCCTCCAGAAATGCTTGAATTCTCTGATCAGCATCGAAATTAAAGGCTCTGAAGCTATATTGCACAGTTACAGTGAAAATGATTCATTGGCGCTATCCCTCTATTAATAGAGGGGTAGTTTTTTTATGCCCCACACAACTCAAAGAGGCATACGCCTTCTCTCCTGAAGGAATATGCCTGTCTATCACCCAAACGACTGCCTCCCTTTTAACTCTTAATAGAACGGCTTAGCTGGTTTTGTAGTTTCTCTCTTCCGCTTTTTCCGCCTTTTGGATACGAAGCTTGAATAGCTTGAGCAGATTTAGACGCGTATGTTCTTCTTGACAGCTGTCCAATTTTTTAATTATAAATCGATCAATGGACATGCCAATCGCTCCTTTTATTCATTTCTTAATTAGAGCCTATCCTATCAGGAAATCATTTCCTTTTACCCTTGTACTCCTATATACCCTTTCTACATATTCCTAAACGGGTCCTCTTAAGACGGATTCTCTGTTCATTCAGGACTTTTTATTTTTGTATATAAAAGTTTTACAAACTTAATTACATGTGCTATATTATATTCAGTAAGTATCCATTATACATTTAAGGAGCAATCATAATGACTAAAGTCCTATTCATTAAAGCAAACAACCGTCCTGCTGAACAAGCAGTCAGTGTCCAACTGTACAACGAATTCCTGGAGAGCTACAAGCAAAATCATCCGCAAGATGAGATTACTGAACTTGACCTGTTCGCTGAACAGCTCCCTTACTACGACAACACTTTGATCACTGGCATTTACAAAGCCAGCCAAGGCTATGAAGCTACTCCTGAAGAAGCTGCTGGTGCAGCTTTGGTAAACAAATACCTGGATCAATTTATCGCAGCTGATAAAGTCGTGTTCGCTTTCCCACTTTGGAATATGACTGTACCTGCTGTACTACACACATATATCGATTACGTGAACCAAGCAGGTAAAACATTCCAATATACTGCAGAAGGTCCTAAAGGCCTCCTGGGTGGAAAAAAAGCTGCCGTATTGAATGCCAGAGGCGGCATTTATTCCGAAGGTCCTGCTGCTGGTGCCGAAATGGCCGTTAACCTCATCGTTAACACCCTTGGCTTCTGGGGTGTCCAAGATATTACTCAAGTTATCATCGAAGGCCACAACCAGCTTCCTGAGCAAGCCGCTGAAATTATTGCAAAAGGTCTGGAATCTGCCAAAGCTGCAGCAGCCTCGTTCTAAGTAATCGTTCTAAAGGTCCGGTTATAACATTTGCCGTTACGACTAAACAACTAGACTTAACAACGATCTGGAATCACATTAACCGGACCTTTATTTATATATAAGGTACGACAAAACCTCCCGTTCCTTCTGGAACCGGGAGGTTTTGTCGTTAGATAGAGTGATCTTAAGAATCACATATCACTTAATATTCATCTAGTTCTTTGCGCCAGCCGTAGCCTCTGGTTCGCGACTGGCCTGTTTTGGAGGACCCTGTCCCGGAGGCTACCTTTCGTTTCGCTTTGGCTTCCTTCGAACTCTGGAATTGCAGCTCGCGCTGGGTTTTGCGGTAGTTGAGCAACCGTTTCTCATCCAGCTGCCCGTTTTGGACTGCTTCCAATACCGCACAGCCCTCTTCCCGCTCATGAGTACAGTTACTGAATCGGCAGGACGCAGCCCATGAGCTGATATCCCCAAAGGCGAGATCAAGTCCGCCTTCGTCTTCCCACAGCTTCAGCTCCCGCATCCCCGGCGTATCGACGATAATACCGCCATCCGGCAGGACGAACATCTCGCGGTGCGTGGTGGTATGCCGGCCACGACTATCTCCCTCCCGGACATCCTGGGTCAATTGCAGCTTCTCTCCGCTAAGCCAGTTGACCATCGTCGACTTGCCACAGCCCGACGAGCCGGTAAGCGCAACCGTCTGCCCACTGCCGATGTACGGAAGCAGCTTCTGACGTCCCTGGTCCAGCAAGGCACTGACCGCATATACAGGAACACTCGGCGCCGCCCGTTCCATATCGGCGATTCGCTCTTCCGCGTCTTCGCACAAATCCGCTTTGGTCAGCAGGATCACTGGGTTGGCCCCGCTGTTCCAAGCCATAATAAGATACCGCTCCATCCGCCGGACATTATAATCATCGTTCAGGGCGCTGACCAGGAACAAGGTGTTGACATTAGAAGCAACGATTTGCTCGTCCTGGGTGCTGCCAGCTACATTGCGTGAAATCACGCTGTGCCGGGGAAGAACACCATGGATGACCGCATGAGCACCCTCATCTTGCATAACCAGTGCCACCCAGTCGCCAACGGCTGGAAACTCTCCCTTCTCGTGAAGAGAATGCCTGAACTTTCCGGCCAATTCACCCCAAGTCTCGCCCGTTTCCGCAAGGACCCGGTATTTGCTGCCGAAGTCGCCCACAATCCGTCCGGGTACATAGCTTTTTCCATCCTCTTGTGTATTCCATTCTTGGTTCCATTTATTCATCCAAGCTTCATTCCAACCATATTGTTCAATATTCATGTATTGCCTCCTATGTTTCTGTATCCATATTTTTATCATCCTGCGAGTTCTCCGGGAACATAAAAAACCGCCGAAACCAAGGTTCCGACGGCGTCTGGTACAGAATCCTCCACATTTACGCAGAGACTGGCTGTACAATCACAAATACAGAATAAACCACACTCTTATATAAGAGTTAGGCATAGTATATTTGTACGCAAAAAAGCCGCCGGAACCGATACGGTTCCCGGCGGCTCTAATAAGCATTAAAAGAGCTTACCCGCTAAGCTGCATCAGACTTGCTGAACAGCCGCTGTTCCCGGAAGACACGTATCCACAACAGTTGCAACCGTCAAAACAATCAGTGTATATACTGTCATAGTAATCGTCTCCTTCCGAAATAATCTGTTGTTATCATAAACGCACTATATGCTAATTGTCAACCTATAATGCATTATTAATTTACAAAATCTGCTTCAACTCATCCAGTTCGACAATCGTTTTCCACGGACCACCTTCAAGCCCATCATCCCAGGTATGATTGCGGCGCAGCCAGATGCTCCCGATACCCGCCTTGCTGGCTCCCCAGATATCATTAACCGGATGATCGCCGATAAACAACGTCTCATCAGCCACTGTCCCCAGACGTTCCAGCGCAAGTCGATAGATGGCCGGATCAGGTTTGCTGATTCCGACTTCCCCGGAAATCACGATCGTTTTGAAGAAGCTGCGCAGATTCAACTTGTCGATTTTACCATCCTGGATATGCTTTTTCCCATTGGTCACCAGTCCCAGCACATAACCGCGCGCCTGACAATGCTCCAGGATTTCCAGAGCATGCTTCATCAGCGCCCCATGATCACTATAACTTTCATCATAATAAGTGCGGATATGGGCCGCAGATACGGGCGTCTTCCAAGGCAGTATCTCGCTCAGCTCGGCAAAAAAACCATCCTTGTCCCTGTAACCGTCATTATCTCTAATGATCATGTCTTCGATCACCCTGTCCATCTCCTCTGGAGATAAATGGCTCAGAAAATCGCGTACAAACTGGGTGCTGAAGCTGCGGAACGTATGATCGCGGTCCATAAGTGTGTTATCAAGATCAAACAGCAAGCCTTGTATTTTTGTCATAAGTTCACCAATTCGCTAGATTTCGTGTTCCCGTACAAGTAACCTGTCTACAGGTTCACAGTTAAAACTATATCATGCCTTATCCTTTTCTGAAAAGAATAGGGTCTCATGAACCGACAGTTCCCACTTCCCGATTTGTCCGACTGGACTTGAAAGCGATATAATAAAGTCAATCTATCAACAGAAAGGAAACCCAGGATGAACAAACACCGTTTGGGAACATCAGAACTATACATTAGCGAAATTGGACTCGGTTGCATGTCCCTCGGAACAGAGGAAGACAAAGGCATCTACCTCATTCATGAAGCACTGGAGAAGGGCATCAATTTCCTGGATACCGCCGATCTGTACGATGCAGGCCGCAATGAGGAGATCGTAGGCCAAGCGCTTCGCCACCGCCGCGGAGAAGTGGTTATTGCCACCAAGGTGGGCAACCGCAGGAAGCCCGGTCAGGAAGGCTGGGATTGGGACCCTTCCAAGGCCTATATCAAATCCGCAGTCAAAGACAGTTTGCGGAGATTGCAGACAGACTATATCGATCTGTACCAGCTCCACGGCGGGACAATCGAGGACCCTATCGAGGAAACTATAGAGGCGTTCGAGGAGCTGAAGCAGGAGGGCTTAATCCGTTACTATGGCATCTCCTCCATCCGTCCCAATGTGATCAGAGAATATGTCAAACGCTCTAATATTGTCAGTGTTATGAGTCAATACAGCATTTTGGACCGGCGTCCGGAAGAAGAGGTTCTTCCACTGCTAGCCCAGCATGATATCAGTCTGATCGCCCGGGGGCCACTAGCCGGAGGAATTCTTACTGAGCGAGGCCGGGTCAAAGCGGAGAAGAACTATTTGGACTATGACCGTGAGGCATTGCTCGTACTCCATGACAAGCTGACACAAGAGAACAGCGATGGCCTCCATTTGACCCAAACGGCACTGCGTTATCCGCTGTCCCACTCTTCTGTAGCGACGATCATTCCGGGCGCAAGTAGTCTGGAACAGTTATTACAGAATGTATCGGCTGCCGGAAGTCCCCCGCTCTCTGAGGAGACACTGAATGTACTCAGGGGGATTAGCAAGGCTAATCAGTATGCACAGCATCGTTAATACAACGGTAAAGCATTTTTCCTATCCTATAGGCGAATACCGTGGTCATTCTGGGTTTCAGTCCATAGACTGATGTCAGGAGTTCAAATCCAGAGGGGTATTCTTAGGGAGGATAATATTATGGAAACGCAAAACATTCAACAAATCAGCTGGAACTGTATGAATAAATATGTTGGGATCGTGACGACTGACGGTCAATCCCATGACGGATTTATCGCTCACGTGGATCAGGATTATATTACACTGGCAATTCCGACGGGTGAAATCATGAATCAGGCAAACGGAATGCCTGCACAGGGCTCTACTAACAGACAATTCGGCTTCCGTCCCGGCTTCTTTCCAAGACGACGCTTTATCCCCCGGCGGATTCCTTTTTTCGGAGTCAGCGATCTGTTCCTGCTTCCCTTCTTCATCTAGCTAGTAACGTAGCAGTAACACTAAAACTTAGCCATTCCTCACTATTCACACATCAACAAAAAGACTGTCCTGGAAAAGGGTGTTGGTTTCCCTTCATCCAAGACAGTCTTTATCTTCTAACCCCCTGCTCACCTTGTCACCCCCCGTTACTCGAAATGCTCCGGCCTGTGCGTAAGCATCATTTCCTCTTCCGTGATATACAGTGGAAAAGGCGGGGTCTCCTTGAGATACCTTTCTGTTGACAGCAGCCGGTAGTGCACCTCGGGCAACCAGGCATCTTCCAGTAGCGGCAGCTTGCCGGTATCGCTGATATAATTGTCCACTGCGGACTGAACCATGTCCAAATAATAAGGAATTAGCTTGTCTTTTTCCTCAAAAATCTCAAAGGTCTCACGGGACATAAAGAACCGCTGCTCAGGAACACCGCCCAAATATCGTTTGAGACGGTCCATGTCAATACTCTTGTCTTCATTGATCAGTGCAGTGCGATTGATCGGGTCCGGCATATCAGCTTCAAACTGCCTCACAGCCTGCTTAAGCTGCGGCAGAGTTACAACAATGGGCGGGGATGCTTTTTTGGCGCGTTTAAATATCATACCGAAAGTCTCCTTTCAATGCATATATTAAATAACGCTTACAATTCCATTTTATGCAAATCCCAATCCTTTAAACCGTTTTTAGCCCAAGTTTCACACAACCTTATCATTTGATGCCATTTATTTGACATATTCCCAATGTGTCCACATCTCCGGCGGATTCAGCTCGTACTTGTCATTCTCTCTGTACATAAACTGATGCATAATGAACTCCCGGCGGATGGTGGCAAAATCATCGTGAAACGGCTTGATGAAATCATTGATTTCTTTCTCGGTGTACACCACACCAGGCTCCAGCTTCTCCACAATGTACTGCAGGGCAATCAGCTTCTTCTTGTATTGAGCCGGAATTTGCCGCAGGCGGCCGTCCTTGGCGAAGAAATTGCGGATGACCGACTCCTTGAGACTGTTCTCAGGTGACTGCTCTTCCATATCCCTTGCTCCTTTCGCAAAAATAAACTCCAAAGATGCTTCCGCATTCTCTCTGATAAACTCAGGATTCAGCTTGAAAAAGACTGTATTCTTGTCGCGCCGCTCCTTAATCAGGGCGGCTTCGCGCAATTTGGCGGCATGATGGGTAACCGTAGGCTGGGATAGATTCAGCTTCTCAGCCAGCGCATGTCCGTGCATTTCTCCTTGAGATAACAAGAGCAACATGCGAAGGCGGGTAGGGTCGGCCAAAGCCTTGTGATAATTAACGATTTTGTCGAGCTGCACGAGATACACTCCTTATGACTTTCAGATCCTGAGGTAAAGCTGAATAACTTTAGATATATATCTAATTATACACCATTCTATATACTTAAAGCAATATAAAAGCGCTTACTTATTTGTCTTTATGGAAAAAATCTTGGATTTGGAGTAGGATTTAGAGGTCCGGCTTTTTGCCGGTTCCGTTATTCAGCATAAAAAGATAGGATTTCACGGGAGGTTACCAGCTACATGAAAGATGTTATCATCATCGGGGCCGGTCCCTGCGGGCTTTCAGCAGCTATCGAATGCCAGCGCCAGGGTCTGTCCAGCCTCATTATTGAAAAGAACTTTATCGTTCATTCTATTTATTTGTATCCCACGAATATGCAGTTTTTCAGCACGGCAGAGCTTCTGGAAATTGGCGATGTACCGTTCACCTCGCCAAATGACAAGCCTTATCGTCATGAAGCACTTGTCTACTACCGCCGCGCCGCTGAGCAGAATGGCGTGGAAATCGCCGCTTATGAAGAAGCTCTGTCGATTGAAAAACTCCAGGATGGAACTTTTGTCGTACATACTTCCAATATGCGCGGCGAGCAGCACAGTCATAAAGCAGCACATGTAGTCATTGCGACCGGCTATTTTGACCAACCCAATATGATTGGTATTCCCGGCGAGGAGTTGCCTAAGGTTACTCACTACTTCGGGGAAGCACATCCTTACACCGGGATGAAGGTTACCGTCATTGGTGGCAGCAACTCGGCAGTAGATGCGGCGCTGGAGCTGATGCGTGTGGGTGCCTCCGTGGATATGGTTTATCGCGGAAACAGTATTTCGGAGAATATTAAGTCATGGGTACGTCCGATCTTCGAAGGTATGGTACAAAAAGGAAAGATCAGGCTGCATCTTCAGTCCCGTGTTACAGAAATCAAGCCGGATTCAGTATTGATTACAAGTCATAATGGCGAGACTAACGTCATCGACAATGATTTTGTTCTGGCACTGACCGGTTTCAAGCCAAGCCGGGCCCTGCTCTCTTCTGCAGGTGCAGCTATGGATGACGATCTGGATAAACCTGTATATAACCCTGTTACTATGGAGTCGACGGTGCCAGGGATCTATGTAGCAGGAGTGATCGCCTCCGGCCGTAATGCCAATGAGGTCTTCATCGAGACTGGACGGGGACATGGCAAGCTGATTGTGGATCACATCCTCTCGAAGTCAAGGTAATCAGACAAGGAGTTGAAACACAGATGGACATGACCTCTTTGCTGCTGCTGGGACTGGCCGCACTGGGTATTGTCAGCAATAATTCGCCTGTCACTATCGCGATGGTCGTTCTGCTGCTAATAAGGGTACTTGGGCTGAACCAAGCCTTCCCCTGGCTGGAGAAATACGGACTCACCATCGGGATTATCATCCTGACGATCGGTGTCATGACGCCGCTGGCCAGCGGTCGAATCTCGTTGCAAACCGTAGGCCAGTCGTTCCTGCACTGGAAATCGCTTGCCGCCATCGGTATCGGCATCCTTGTGGCCTACCTCGGCGGACGCGGCGCTATCCTGATGGGCAACCAGCCCACTGTTGTCGCCGGTCTTCTGATCGGGACGGTTATCGGTGTGGCCTTCTTCAAGGGCGTACCGGTCGGACCGCTAATCGCCGCAGGAATTCTGTCGCTATTGATTGGAAAATTGTAATTTACTTGGAACGAGCGGAATCCACAACGGGAATCCACAGCAGGAATTCACCCATTGAAGCCGCTCAAATTCGTTTTTCACCTCCATTTCATATCCGCACAAATAACTGCTTCAGGTACTGAAGCAGTTATTTGTGTCTATATTCAGTAGAGAGATATCCTGCGAATGAGCGAGCATTTGAAGAAAAATTTTAATTTGAGTGAAATTGGGCTTTACGTCGCAAATCTCCCCTCCACTGTGCCCGTCTTCTTAGCAGTGAAAATAGCTCTCTTTCCCCAACTGATACATTTTTACAACTTACATTTTTCGATTAAAGGTGTGCAAAGTAAATAAGTGCATTTCTGTACCTTAATTTTGCTAATTGAGGTGTTATAACGAGAATAAGTGCAATATTGTACCCTATTTTCAAAAAAATAAGCCAGAAGGCCTTTTAGCGAATATTTAGCATACAAAATTGCACTTAATTCCCAATATACCGTTATTCTCAACAATTTAAGGTACAAAAATGCCGTTAATTACACTTTAAAAATAACTTCTACATAGATTGAACTTAGGATTCTTACACGGAGTTAGAGTTATTGCGGAAAACGTTTGGACTTTCGGTCGCTGTTGTCTCCAGATTTCTTTTGATTGTACCGCTATTCGCGGATAAAGTCCGGAGACAGCCTTTGCTTCCGATGCAAGCTTTTCTACGAAAAACTTTTAGGTGGTCGCTTCCGCTCCTTCAGTTCCAAACTTTCCCTCCATCTGTTCCCCTTAGTTTAAATTCTTCAGTTCAATCTATATAGCTTTGTTTGTTATTTTATTGCGTTCTATATAGCCAATTATTTTATTCTTCGAAATAGGCTAATAGGAGAGGTGTAAGTTGACTTTATTGTCAAAAAGAAACTTGAAATTGATGAGGTGCTTTTTTTCTTTGGGAGTAATCCTATTCGCCGTTTGTATTTTTATGAATCCATTTGAGAGGTATTTTCTAGGTTTAATGGTTTTAAACTTGAGTTTAGTTATGCTAATTCAGTCTATAGAGTTAAAAAAATATGAATCAAAGGCTCATAGAGACCTTCAATTCATATCTTGTATAATTGCTTGCATTTTGTGTTTAGCTGCTTCGTGTTATATTCTTATTCCAAACTAGTGAAATCATTCCCCAGAATAGCTGAACTCGTCGTGTTACTGATCAGCAGTAATCGATTGCGGAAGCTCAACTGCCATTCTTTTCTCCACAATCAGCGGTTCTGCATAGCCATGCTCTGTCTGAATCTGTTTCATCGCTTCATGCGCCGCTTCCTCCGTCGGATAGTACCCTGCTTCCACGAGGAATAACCCCTTCTGATCCTTCAGCATGCGTAAACCCTCTACCCCGAACAGCATTTCTTCGGCAATCGCCAGGGTCTCCCCGGCCGGCTGGGAAGGGGTCCGCAGCGAATACACAGGTTGCTTCTGATCTCCTGCTCCCTTCTTCAATGTAATCACTACTTGCGCAGGATCTTTGTATTCTTTGACCTCATAGGCAACAGGCTCTTTGAAAGTTACGCTAAACCGAATGGCAGAGTCATCGAGCGTGATGAGCGGATAGGCATCCTCTACAAAACGGCTCTCCTTCAGTGTCTCCAAATCTTTGGCCGCCGAGAATTTTCGCACACCACTGACCGAAATGGTCATGGTGTAAGGATATTCTGTAAACTTTACGTTATACGAACTCGCCAGCGTCTGATCTTCATCAGGGTTAGCAAAATTCAAGATCAACTGATCGCGCTCACCCTGTTTCTTCAAGGCAATAAAGTCCACATCCACCCCGTCCTGAATCGTGCCGCCACCTGCGCTTCCGTGGGTAAACTGCAACACCTCCACCAGCTTGCCCAGCACAGGCACTTGCTCCAGACTTCCTGCGAAGGCAGGCATCGTATTCACACTTATAGTAAAAGAAATCAGCACCGCCGCCGCTGCTGAGCCGCCCCATTTCAAACTTCGCCGAACCACGCTGTTTTTGCGCCGATACCGCTTGCCTCGTTCGATTCCCTTACGGGTAGCGGCCGACAGCTCTTGGGGAATCTCTATATCGTTATATGCCTGCTGCATCACTTCCAATGGCTTATCCAAGGTTCTCACTCTCCTCCAGGTTGATTTTCAACTTCTCTAGTCCTCTATAGAGGACCGATTTGACCGAGCTCAATGGCTGTTCCAGGATTTCGGCAATTTCTTTCAGCGGCAAGTCCTCTAAATACCTCATAACAATCACCATTCGCGACTTTTCATCGAGCCCGTCCAGAGCTTCGTACAAGTCAATGATTTCTTCCTTCTGCCCCGGTACATAGCTTCTTTCGGGTTCTTTCTCCATGTAGATGATTTTCTGGGATTTGCGAATATGATCCAGCGCGCAATTGACGGCAATCCTGGTAAGCCAGGTCGCGAAATATTGCGGCTGCTGCAATTTATGAATGGAAATATAGGCTTTATAGACTGTCTCCTGGACAATCTCCAGCGCCTCATCCTTGTTCCTGACATAAGAAAATGCCATTCTGTAAATCCTCTCCTGCATGCCCTCGATCAGGGTGGTGAAGCTGTCTTCATCGCCGGCAATTGCCCGCTCAGCCAGTACTTCAACGTTCATGCTGCTCACTTCCTTTCTTAACGTTTACACCAGTTAGACGTGCAGCCCTCCCAAAAAGACGCAAGGACTCAAAAAACTTTTTTGCTGATGTAATCTAGAAAAAGAAAAAAGCGGCGTCTCTCCCGAGATCACCGCTACTCTCTTCTGTGCAATCCAACCAGTGGATAGGCTATCTAAATTAAACGTCCAGTCGCTGTACGTTAAAGAGCCGGGCATAGCTTCCATCCAATGCCATCAGCTGTTCATGTGTGCCCCGTTCTGTGATCGATCCATTCTCCAGTACGACAATCTGATCAGCATGGGTAATCGTAGACAGCCGGTGAGCAACAATCAGGGTCGTCCGCTGCGAAGCCAGCGACTGAAGCGACTGCTGAATCAGATGCTCTGACTCGAGGTCCAGTGCTGAGGTGGCTTCATCCAGAATGAGCACCTTAGGATTTTTAAGGAAAACACGGGCAATCGCAATCCGCTGCTTCTGTCCGCCGGACAGCTTCACGCCCCGCTCGCCCACTTCCGTGTCATAGCCCTGCGGCAGCTGCATGATGAAATCATGGGCATTGGCTGCCTGCGCTGCCGCGATGATACTCTCCTCAGGTGCCTGCGGATTGCCAAACAGAATATTTTCGCGCACCGAACCACTGAACAGGAAGTTATCTTGAAGAACCATCCCGACAGCTCCGCGCAGACTCTCCTGCGTTAAGCTCCGAATATCTTGATCGTCCACGGTCAGACTTCCCTCTGTGACATCATAGAAGCGCGGAATCAGGCTGATCAGCGATGATTTGCCCCCACCACTCATGCCGACAAAAGCCACCGTTTGTCCCGGCTGGATGGATAGATCAATATCTTTTAACACCCAATCGCCTTCCGGGCTGTACTTGAACCAGACATGACGGAAATCGATCGCGCCAGACCCCCCACTCAAATTTCTGGCTCCCGGCTCATCTACGATATCATAAGGCTCCTCAAGCAGCTCCAGCACCCGCTCTAATGAGGCCGAGGCCTGGGTCAGAACCGTGGAGGAATTAATCAGACGCCGAAGCGGCGCATACATCCGGTCCAAATAACCGAAGAAAGCAACAAAGGTCCCAAGGGTCAGATTCCCCTGAATAACCTGATAACCTCCGTACCCAATCACAAGCAGCGGGGCGATATCCGTTAAGGTATTGATGATGGCAAAAGTGAATGCATTCCAGCGCGTCTGGGCCATTGCTTTGTTCAGAAAATTAGCATTGATGCCTTCGAATTTCTTCTGGTCCACCCGCTCCATCGTAAAGCTGCGAATCACAGAGATCCCTTGAATGCGCTCGTGCAAATAGCCCTGAATACCGGCCAGCGCCTGCGAGCGATCTTTGGTCAGGATCTTAAGCCGCTTATACAGCGTGTTCACTGCAATACCGTACAGAGGCAGTATCGCAATGGAGACCAGAGCCAGCACCGGATTCAGGTAGAACATGAACGCCAGCGCGAAGACCAGCGTGAACATATCCAGCCAGACATTCATCATGCCGACCTCCACCAGATTCTTCGTCTGCTCCACATCATTGATAAATCTGGAAATGGCCTCGCCTACTTTGGTATTCTGATAGTAACGTAGTGATAAGCGCTGCAAATGAGCGTATAGCTTGTTACGCATATCGAACAGCACTTTACTGGTAATGAGCTGGGCAAAATACTGTCGGTAATACTCCACCGGACCGCGGACGATAACAAACAACACAAAGGCACCGCCCAAGATCATCATTAATTGCGACACTCGCTCGTTAACGGTCATCAGCGGATTCATCAAAAGGTCGTCTACGACGTATTTTAGAATAATAGGAAGTGTCAGCGGAATGCTGAATTTGATCATCCCTATGATCAGTGTGATAATGATCCATTTCATATATGGACGTACAAAGGTATAATAAGATTTCCAGTACTTCACAGGTTAGGGTGTCCTTTCTTTCTAGCTGGTGTGTGCATGGTGATGTTGACTTTTGCTCTCCACAATGTTTTTATAAGGCTATGTCCATTAGTAGGATAAGCAGCACCCGAAATTCAGGAGGATAATGATGTCAAGACAATTTGTGACGGAAGCCGTCATGATGGCGATTTACGGTCAACTTCTAGTGCCGGGAAGCCCTGTGGAATACATAGTTCCCTACACCTCGGTGATGGAATTATATGAACTGCGGGACAGCGATGAGCCTCTGATGAACCGTGCGGATGACGATAAACATGTCAAAAGCAAAATCGGCGAGCTGATCGCATATTTTGAAGAACCGCTTAATGCCAAGAAAATCAATCGTTGTCTCGCTGTGCCTTGGGCTAAAAGCTCCGGGATTCTTCTCGGCGGGCAATCGCAGATTACCATCATCAACAGTATGGATACCGCTCCATACGGTGAAATGTTTGACCCGATTGAGACTGAGCTGCTCCTCTCCTCCCAGCGGGAGAATGTGCCTATTCTCACTGACCAGTTCGAGCTGATCCAGCGCATTATCGAAGGCGGCGTCCCGGTTCAGGTGTTTGACATTGACGATTTTGATTTTGCGATGGAGGAAGATTCCTTCCGCAGCTCCCATTGATCCAGGGTAACTTCACGGACTGATCTCCATATTCCATATGAAAAGCCCCTGCCTCGGCAGGGGCTTTTTGAAGATATAAGAATGTACATGTTCTACGCTATAAACATCCTTATATTTCTCGCTACTTCTGAAGATCAGTGGTTGCGGTCTTGGCTATATAATTGTATTCGATATCGTCTTCAGCCTCATAGTATTCAATGGCGAGGTCGTACCCCTCCATATACCACAAATCCTGCTCTTCCATAAAGAACACAATACCCTCCTGCTCGATCCGGTCACCTAGCGTTACAGGGGCTTCGGTGGCCAGCCCCAGCGAGAATCCAGGGTGGAGTCCGCCGCCCGAGCTATACCGGGGAAATAAACGAATAGAGTCTCCGTTGTTAAGCGCCAGCTCTCGCTTGAACCAGGCTGCCGCTGCTTGGCTAATTGCCATACTCATCTCTCTCAACTCCTTTGTGTAACTTTAATCATACTGAAAAAAATCAAAGATTCCAAACTGCTTTTGTAAAAAAAGCTAAAAAAATTTGTTTGACAACGCCTTGAACCGAATGATAAACTCTGAACATAACGAATAATCTTCAAGTTATTACCAAAAAATGAACGAAAGGGTGAGAGCGGTGTTTATCACAGTACAGGACCATTACTTTACAATTGTCGGCAACCATACACAATCGAATACCGAAGCAGCCCAAATGGTGGAACTCTCCTGAAGCTTTGCGGATCATACGTGCCGCATGTCTTAAGCTAACGAAAATCTTTCCATGCCAGGTGCTGCTTTGCACCGTGCGCATGATAGCCTCTAATTACACAGGTATATCGTCCGTTTTCGGATGATATGCCTTTTTTGTTGGAGATTTTCCACTATCCGCTGTATCTCAATTGCCGACTTTATTACAACCCGAAAGGAAGGGATTTACCTTGTTCTCTGTTCTTAAAAATCTCGGATGGTTCTTCCGCCGGGAAAAAAGGCGCTATTCGCTCGGCCTTTTCCTGCTTATCGCAGTAGGCGTGCTGGAATTGCTGCCCCCTCGTCTGCTCGGCAATGCCATTGACGAAATCGTCCGCGGCTCCGTCACAGCTAGCTCCCTGATCAAGTACATTGGTCTGATAGTGGCTTTGCTGCTCGTTATCTATTGGATCACGTACATATGGATGCACAAATTATTCGGCGGCTCCAACCTTGTAGAGCGTCTGCTGCGTTCCCGGTTCATGAATCACCTGATGACCATGACCCCTTCGTTCTTCGAACGCAACCGCACCGGCGACCTTATGGCCCGGGCCACCAATGACATCCGGGCAGTCTCCGCCACTGTAGGATTCGGCATGCTGACCCTTGTAGATTCCACGGTATATCTTACCGTTGTCCTGCTGGCGATGGGATTTCTCGTCAGTTGGAAGCTTACACTGGCTGCCGTACTGCCCCTGCCACTCATTGCAATAGCCATGGTCTTCTATGGTAAAGCCATTCATGACCGGTACAGTCTGGCCCAGGATGCTTTTGGTGATATGAATGACCAGGTTCTGGAATCCGTCTCCGGCGTGCGCGTAATTCGTGCTTATGTACAGGAACGCCTTGATGAGAAGCGCTTTGCTGACATCACTGAAGATGTATACCGCAAAAATATGGCTGTAGCCCGGGTCGATGCCTTCTTTGAGCCAACCATCCGTTTTTGCGTAGGCTTGAGTTATATTATTGGACTCACCTATGGAATTTACTTAGTCTTCCGCAACCAGATCACACTCGGCGATCTGATCTCCTTCAATATGTATCTCGGGATGATTGTCTGGCCGATGTTCGCCATTGGCGAATTGATCAACATTATGCAACGCGGCGGTGCCTCTCTGGAACGTATTGACGAAACCACGGGAACCCGGCCAGACGTGACCGATCTTCCGAACCCTGTAGATGTTGCAGGCGGTCCTAACGGCATTGAATTGAAAAATGTGACCTTCCGTTATCCTTCATCCACCATTGATAATCTGATCGGGATTAACCTGTCACTTGAACGCGGACAGACGCTAGGCGTTGTAGGGCGAACCGGTAGCGGTAAATCCACACTGCTGAAGCAGCTTCTGCATGAATATCCAACCGGTAGCGGAGACATTCTGATCTCCGGTGTGCCGATCCAGAAGATCACCCTGGACCAGTTACACAGCTGGATGGGCTACGTTCCGCAGGAACAAATCCTGTTCTCCAAAAGTGTGCGGCAGAATATTCAGTTCGGACTGGAGAATGCCGGCGACGACAAGATTATGGACGCCATTACTGCCGCTGCATTCCAGAATGACCTCGGCACCTTGTCTGACGGGCTGGATACGCTAGTCGGTGAACGCGGGGTCTCCCTCTCTGGGGGACAAAAGCAGCGTGTCTCGCTGTCCCGGGCATTTATCGCCAATCCGGAAATTCTAATCTTGGACGATGCTCTGTCCGCCGTAGATGCACGGACAGAAGCACAGATCATTGAGAACATCCGGCAAGAGCGTGCCGGCAAAACAACGCTGATCTCCACCCACCGTCTCTCCGCCGTCGAACACGCCGATCAGATTGTCGTGCTGGACAACGGACATATTACGGAGCGGGGAACACACGAAGAGCTGCTTGAATTAAACGGCTGGTACCGTGAACAATATGACAGGCAACAGATCGAGAATAACCTGTCTAACTAATCAGTCTTAGCTTCAGACCAACTAACAGGAGGTGTCACCGTTGACACAAAGTACAGGCAAACGCCTGCTCCAATATGCACTAACCGCTAAAAAAACATTTATCGCAGCCTTGCTGCTGCTATCCATCGGCGTTGCGGCTGAGCTTGCCGGCCCCTTCATCGCCAAGAGCATGATCGACAATCATATGCTCGCGATTGAGAAGCCTTATTTCAAAACCGCATCTTCGGAGGAAGCGGCGGTCTATAATAACGAGTATTACAAACGCGCCGACCGGTTCCAGCCGGGCGAGGCCAAAGGCCAGGAAATCCGCCTGTTGCAGGCTGGACGCAGCTTCTATTTTATCAACAGTCCTGTAGAGCAGCCCGATGGCGAACGCACCTTCCGTGACGGACAGCTTCATATCGTACGCGGCGGGAATGAGGTCACCTATCCGGCAGTCAAGCTTTCTGTGGATGATCTCTTCGCCTTCTACAAACCCGAACTGCCGGGCATTTATGAGTTGGTAGGGCTCTATGCCCTGTTCCTCGTGATCTCGATCTTCGCGGAATTTGGGAAAACCTACTGGCTGCAATCGTCAGCCAATCAGGTCATCCGTAAGCTGCGGACCGATGTCTATGCGCATATACAGCGTCTACCGGTCCACTTTTTTGACAACCTGCCTGCAGGCAAGGTCGTTTCCCGGGTCACGAATGATACAGAAGCCATCAAGGATCTGTTCATCGCCGTCTTATCCAACTTCAGTACCGGTGTGATTAACATTATTGGTGTCTATATCGCACTGTTCCTGCTGGATGTCCAGCTTGGACTGGTCAGTCTCTTCATTATTCCGGCACTGATTCTTTGGATTGTTATCTACCGGAAGGTAGCAACTAAGTACAATACGATCATCCGCTCCCGTCTGAGTGAGATCAACGCCATTATCAACGAATCCATTCAGGGGATGTCGATCATCCGGATTTTCCGCCGCCAGAAGGAGCGCAGCGAAGAGTTCGAGAAACTGAATGATGATTATCTGAAGTATCAGAACAAAATGCTTAATCTCAATGCGCTGACCTCGCACAATTTGGTCAACTCGATCCGCAGCCTGTCCTTTGTCCTTGTCCTGTGGTACTTTGGCTTTGGCAGTCTGGACGGCTCAACATTCGTCTCGCTGGGTGTGCTGTATGCCTTTGTCGATGTGCTGGGCCGGATGTTCCAGCCGATCACAGGTATGGTCAACCAGTTGGCGAACCTTGACAGCTCCATGGTCTCCGCAGGCCGTGTATTCACGCTGATGGATGAACCGGGAGAAGCTGTGACCGACGGGACTATGCCTCGCTACAAAGGCGATGTGGCCTTCAAGAATGTATCCTTCGCCTACAAAAAAGACTTTGTATTGCGTGATATTTCTTTCGAAGCTCGTCCGGGTGAAACTGTCGCCCTGGTGGGACATACAGGTTCTGGTAAAAGCTCAATCATTAACCTGCTGTTCCGATTCTACGATCCGCAGAAAGGCTCTATCACGATTGACGGTCAAGAGGTCACGAGTCTTCCGAAGCAGTGGATCCGTAACCATATGGGGATCGTTCTACAGGACCCTTACCTGTTCACCGGCACCATTGCTTCCAACGTCAGTCTCGGAGATGAACGCATCTCACGTGAGCGTGTGGAACGGGCCCTGCGTGAGGTAGGTGCAGATAAACTGCTGGCCCATCTTCCGCAGGGCTTCGACGAACCGGTAGTGGAAAAAGGCAGCACGTTGTCCGCCGGACAGCGCCAGCTAATTTCCTTCGCACGGGCTCTGTCCTTCGATCCGGCGATTCTGATTCTGGATGAAGCAACCTCCAATATCGACACCGAGACGGAGAGCATTATCCAAGAAGCGCTGGAGGTACTGAAGAAAGGTCGTACCACCTTCATCATCGCCCACCGTCTCTCGACGATCCGCTCCGCAGACCAGATCCTGGTGCTGCACCGCGGAGAAATCGTAGAACGTGGCAGCCATGATGAATTGATGGCACTCGGCGGAAGATACTTCCGCATGTATCAGCTCCAGGTTGGTGCTGCTGCAACCGAAAGTGCAAATCCTGTAGCAACAGGTGCAGGCCAACAGGCTTCTGCTGCTGGATTGCAGCCAGCATTTAAAAAAATGTAGTATGTTCATGCCCCCTTTGCCTTTTTGGCGGAGGGGGCTTTTCTTTTCAATGTTCTGTGAAAATAAACTATTAGACTGAAAAATAAAGGATTAGCCTGGCGGGCACTTCATTAAGCTAACGGGCAGGTTAGTTACATAGAGTGTAATTTAATATTGAGAAGATAGAAACCTCTAGTTATTATTAAATCAAGGAATTATCTACATATTCTCTAATACCTATCATATTCTGAGGAGCAACCCGTATGAGCGAATTTAGTCAAAGTTATCATTTGTTAGGCAGCAAAGAAAAAGCAATTGAACTCATTAATCTTGCAGGTGAACAGGGTTTTGTATTTGAAGATAATAACCGGTGGACTACGTTTTTGATCTTGGGAGATGAATTTAGACCATCAGACTCTATTGTTGAATCCAATAAAGATTTGCTTGTTCATTATGTGTACGCCGAGGACCATGGTTGGAGTCTGTCCATTTTCAAGCAGTCTGCTCTTATTTTTAAATTTGACTGTTCCTGGGACGAAACGAATATCGAGGATTTTGATTTCGATGAAGAGGAATTAGCTGAGATGTTTGACGATGGGGAAGTAAGTGCTCCTTCCAACGAAATTTTCGACCTGGATGTTATCAAAAAACTAGTCGAAGAGGCTGGTAATGATTCATCTGACTTGGAAGTACTATTTACGAAAGATCACGAAGTTATTTTTGCTATGGAGAGCCCATGTGCTTATCAGATTGCTGAGAAACTTGGTATTTTCAATTATGCTTGGATTTCTGCTGATTCTCTCGATAGCGACGATGGTTTCTACAAAAATGTAATTAAAGTTTAAAGGCCGGCAGGAAGCTTTCACTAAATTCAGCGAATAGAAGAGTTAAACAGATAAGAAATAGGGGAACTACACGATCACAAGTCGACACTTCATCGGGATAATTGCCTGAGCCCACGTCCGAAGCTTAAGGGGCTTTTATAACGGGAAAATATACCGTTAAATGTTTAACTTCAGCTTATTCATTATAAATAAAGGGAATTTCTCCAGTTAAAAATCTCATTTATCCGTAATTTGGGTGGTCACGAGGTGATTAACGGGAGATTTTCCAGTTATTTTAGAAAATACAGGGTTTTTAATAAAAATAACAGGAGCCATTCCCGTTATTTCTATACCTTATAGAGTGAAGTTGAGCCTTCCGGTGCATTTGTCACCTGAATGAGTGAAATCCTTGTGAACCAAGGGTTCATTTTGAACTTTAGGGTACGAGAAGCCCATTATTTACTCATCGGAGTTATTTGCGAAAATTTACGTTGTGTCTTTTAATGCATTTTATATAGAATTTAAACTTAAACTCCTCTCCGATGTAAAAAATATTTGACACGATGTGAAATTAAATATATTCTGTGTATATAATTCTTTACATCATGTTAAATAAAACAGACATAAAGGAGATGCCTCATGACGTATCACTCCAAAAAAGCAATCGTATCCATCCTCACCTCCCTTCTTGTTTTCCTTTATCTTTTTATCGGTATCCAGGGGGCGAGTTCCGCAGGAGTAGAATCTCTGCCACAGCTTTGGGGAGTCTTCTTCCTGAAATGGATCGTAATCGAGGTTTTAGCGAAGATGGTGATCCTGATTGTTTTCAATATTTTGAACAGGTTAGCTACACGAGAAGCAGAACCTTCCTTTGCCGATGAACGTGATCGAATGATTGAGCTGAAAGCGGTCAGAAACTTTTGCTTTATGTTTTCCTTTGGTTTTTTTGTCGCAATGGGTGCACTAGCGATTCATCAACCCCTCTCAGTTATGTTCAATACCCTGGCAATAGACTTCTTTCTCTCCGGCCTAGTCTTGAACCTGTCCTACATCTTCTATTATCAGAGAGGATTTTGAAATGAAGAAGAACTTGGTCAAGAATAACATACGGCAATTACGATTTATGAAACATGAGATGACCCAGCAGCAATTGGCCGATCGGGTCGGTGTGACAAGGCAGACCATCGTTGCTATTGAAAAGGAGAAGTACTCCCCTTCGCTCGAACTGGCGTTTCTGATTGCTCAAGTGTTTGAGCTGCCGCTGGAGGATATCTTTTCTTTTCACCCACAAGGAACTGACAGCAGCCAAGTAACATCACTAGAGGAAGAAGGGAAATAACATATGAAGGCTGCGATATGTACGAAATACGGGACACCGGATGTTATTCAGATTAAAGAAGTCAAAACACCGACTGTTCAAGACGACCAGGTATTGATCAAAGTGCATGCAACGACCGTAACTTCTGGTGACTGTGTCTTGCGTACCAGCAAGATGCTGCTAATGAGGCTGCTCTTTGGTCTCACAAAACCAAGAAAAGCTATCCTGGGAAGTGAATTATCCGGGACAATCGAGGCTGTCGGTAAGAACGTCACCAAATTCAAACAAGGTGATTCCATCATTGCCTACACCGGGATGAAGGTTGGCGCTCATGCTGAATATATAACCCTTTCCGAAAATGCCGTGCTCACGACAATACCGAAAAACATGACGTTTGAGGAAGGTGCAGCTATTGCCTTCGGTGGTACGACGGCTCTGTACTTTCTCCGAAAAGGAAACATTCACAGGGTTCAAAACGTGCTCATCTTTGGTGCTTCTGGAGCCGTGGGTACTTCCGCTATTCAGCTGGCTAAGCACTTCGGAGCCACTGTTACCGCTGTATGCAGCAGCCGCAACTTTGAACTGGTTAGGTCGCTCGGAGCTGATCATGTCATTGACTATACTCAAGAGGATTTTTCGAAAAAAGGGACGCTCTATGATCTTATCTTTGATGCCGTCGGCAAAAGCCCAAAATCGAGCAGCAAACAGGCATTAACCCTAAGCGGCAAATACATTTCGGTAGCAAGCGGGTTGGCCAAAGAAAACCTTTCGGACTTGATTCTTCTTAAAGAGCTTGTGGAAGCCGGAGAATGGAAATCGGTCATCGATCAATGTTATCCCTTCGAACAAATTTCCCAGGCTCATGCTTACGTTGAAAAGGGACATAAAAGAGGGAATGTGGTCATAACATTGTAGTCGTCAGATGGGTGAAGTGTGGAGGAATGAAGCCGCTGTGAGCCTGTGATGGATAAATGAGGGCGATTCACTTGGCGCATCCTTATTTCGGATACCCACGTTGCGAACAGCCCTGCAGGTGGCAGGTTACCCGGCACTGGGTGTGTTAAAAAGAAAGCCTTGTGGGATTTCATGCCCCCAAGGTCTCACATTTAAGTTAGTATTAATTTTTCAAGAGAGTGATAAGTATCTTCTGTCATAAATATTCCAGTAATTCTCTCGTTTACAAAGCGAGTTATATCGACTACTATTCTTCCAATCGTCAGTGTAGATGGAATGGAATTCAGCTTTCTCCACATCAAAGTAATATTTTTCCAGTTCTACTACTTGAATTGTGTTTAAGTTATTCTCATTCATTATTAAATTTATAGCCGTTACATATAATGATTCAGTTTCTAAATAATGTTCTAACAGAAATTTCTCAGCTGAGAATACTTTTCCCACTTCACTTATTGAAGTCCATTCTTCATTTTTATACACTCCTTTTATACGATTAGTTGGGTCATATTTAGTAATCCTCCAAAAGAATTTGTACATATTAATCTCCGATCCTATAAAACCTAAATATTTCGCTAACATATCTGTTTCTTTATTTATTAGTTTCAAAGGGCGACCTTTTACTTGAGTTTTTAAAACATTAGCTCTGACGAAAACTGCTCCTTAAGACTTTGCAAAAAGACATTATTCGGCAAAGAACTAAATTTGAGAAAGATCCACAAAAAAGGCTTATAAAACAGACCCGTCGGATCCATCTTATAAACCTGTCGTCTTCCTTATTTCTTAACGATATAATCGACAAATCCCTGCCGAATGCGTTCGCCTTCATAGATTCTCTCCAATGTACGGTCTTCTTTGAACAAGACTTCCATATTTCCAAATAAGGGATCTGTTTCAGAAGCTGTATAGTAGGAATGAATGACCGGCTGATCGTCATCAAACTGTTCATACTGGTGGTCACCAAGGTGAGGACCTTCCCCGCAGCGAAAATCGTTCACTGTAAGAAAATTAACGAACAGCAATCCCCCCGGTTTCAGTGTCCGGATCATCTCTTGCAGGGACTGCGAAACCTCATCTTTTCTCATATGAAATATGGAATTATAGGAGTAGACGAAGCTGAAGGATTCATCGGGAAAAGGTAAGTTTCGCATATCCCCACGCTCTATGTTCAATTGATGCCCTCTTTCGTGTTCGTAAGCCTCGGCTTGCGCTATAGCAATAGGATCGAATTCAATACCGCGGGTAGTATATCCATTTTGGGCAAACAACCCTAAAGAAGGGCTGTCTCCTCCCGCGCCGCAATCCAGCACAGTTCGTTCTAGTCCGGTCTCATTGCAGTAGCTAAGGTAACGGTATAGCGGTATATGCTTGAAGATTTCGTTCATATCAAATGCTCCTCTTCCAGACCCAGCTTCGCGTATAACTCTGTACAATACCCCTGCAAGGTCTTTTCCAGTTTACATGCTTTATTCTTGAATCGTTTCAGCTCACGCAGCATTTGAGATCTTCCCGCTGAGGTGAAGGTCTCCTGAATTCGCTCTTTGAAATAATCGTGGACAATATGATTACGCTGCTTCCAAACCTCTTGTAATTGAGCCGTTTCTTCTTCAGAGAACGGAAAGTGATGCTGGATTTCTTTGATGAGTTGGCCGAGGGAGTTGCTGAGTTTGCGCTGGTACAGATCTGTAAGATCGGCTTCCGTGGGCGTCTTCCCTTGCGAAAGCTTGGTCAATAGAAGCAGGTTCGTGAGCTGCTGCTCCAGCGCCTGACAATAATAGACTGCCAAGCCAAAATAGGCAAACAGTTCCTTAGATTGTTCACTCTCCGGTATTCTGGTATCCTTCATCGTTCCTCCCGTTCAGTATCTTTGGATTTTGAATACACCTCTGATTTTTAGATAGAACTGTTAATTTTTATTCATATCTCTCTTGCCTGCTATGTAGCCATAGAATCCGATCAATAATGCTGTATATATTGAAATGTGAAGGAAAGATATCAGCACATCCACCCCAGGGATCTGGTCGGCATTCATCATGGCATCCATGACTGGAGACACCGGTGGGAGTAGTAGTCGCAGATAGGTCAGAGAGCCTGGTAAGAACTCAGTGATCTTCGTACCACCAATGGAAACTATGATCACACCAAGCATGATTCCGGTAGCATGACTGGCTTTCTTGATTATGGACGATTGCAGGAACAGTGAGATCGCTATCCCCAACATTCCGAGCAGCGCATGACCAACAAAAGCGAGCATGATTCGATATAGCCCTGTTTGTTCATCAAAGCGTCCAGCCGCCAGCGGATATACAACGATCAGCACGGCCAGCAGCAAAGTCAGAACCCCAAGTGTGAGGAGACATCCCATATTATATTTTCTGATACTGCGCAAATGAACGGTTGTCAGTTGTCTCTGTACCGGGTGTTCATGGTTTAGAAAGCTCAAACCCAGCCAAGCGCAGCCGATGAATAGGATTACAGCTGTAGCAGCATAGCTGTTCATCACTGGATTGGGTGTATACGAATACAGCACCAGAACGGCAATAATGATGCCTGCAAAAGGGGTAAAGTAACGCTGGGAAAGCGTATAACTCCGCAGCATATACACAACAAGCGCTGTCACGACTTTCCGCCCCCTTCAGGGGTCTTGGGATTCATCCACTGCTCCAAGCCTGACCAGCCATCGCGTGGTTCCACAGATACAACAGATCCTCCCCGCTCCAGCACCCGACGCAAGTAATCATCCGATACCGCAGCATCCACGGTCAGTCCCAGACAGGGCTGATCACGTAATTCTGTCACGGCTTGCATGGAAAGAAACCCCGGCTGTTCCCGCCAATGGAGGAGTTCTTCTTCTTGCAAATGCTTGAATACTATGTATGTTGCAGGACGTGCGGATAACCCCTCCATTCCCAGCTGCGTTCGTATAGTTCGTCCGGCTTGCAGAATGTGCAGATGATCAGCAAGGGCCTCCACCCATTGCGGCTCATGAACAGAGAATACCACGGCCGTCCTCTTCTCCTTCCGTTCACGCAACAACTGAACAAGCGTATTTTGCGCAGAAAGGTCAAGACCTGACATCGGTTCATCCAGCAAAAGCAACTCCGGCTCTATAAGCAAGCTTTGAATCAGGTTTATCTTCTGCAGCATCCCTTTGGAAAAGTTAATCATCGGCTGCCCCCGGAAAGGTGCCAGATGAAACAGTTCCAGTAACTCCGCCATTCGTTCTTCAATCTCAGCGCTAGATAACCCGCGTATTCTTCCCATACTGCGTAAATACTGCTCCGGTGTGAATTTCAGCCCTGGAAACGCCTCAGGCGCATAACCAATTACCAGGTCAGCTTTCCTGAGGATGACTCCCGATGTAACCTGAACCAGACCTGCGAGAATGGACAACAGGGTACTTTTGCCGGAACCATTTCGTCCAATCAGCGCAGTAATATTTCCTGGCCGAATACTCATCGACACTTCTTGGAGCACCAGGCGCCCTGTAAACATTTTGCTCACAGCTTCAAGTTCTGTACAGGCAGCCTCGGCTGGGCTTTCAGCTATGCCCTTTCCTCTTTTAATCCCCATATGCTAACCACCAGGAAGCTTCCCGCTGAAACCATCCTGCGGTGCTCTTATTGTCCATATCTATGTTATCGCGCAAGGCCTGCAGTCTACTCTGGCCAGCACATTTCCAATTCGTCTGAGTAGTGCCATTCACAGAATCGTTCATACTACACACTCCTTTATCACCTCCTTGTAATTCGCCGGGCGCCTCCCTTTTTCCTCTTAATAAATCTAATTTTTGGAGAGAAAATGAAATAAAACCAGACCCAAGTTATCGCTAACTTAAGGTCTGGTTTTAATATTGTAAAGGATTCAGGGTAGCTTCTTAAGCATACACTTCAACTGTCTCACTAATCATACGGCAGGCTGCTGCACATTCCCGGCAAGCTTCGATGCAGCTCCGGCAATGCCTATGTACATGCTTACTGCTCTCATCCGCACAGGCTTCGCAAATATCAGCGCACAGACGCAGAATCTGAACCACAAACGGACTTTGCCGCGTCATGGCCTGAATGGCAAAGGAGCAAATGTCCGCACATTCCCGATCCAGCCGGATACTCTCACGAAGCTCCTCCAGGTGGTACTCTTTCAGGCTTGAGACATAGCTGTAATTACAGGTGTTCATGGTCTTGATACAAGCATCAATGCACTCCTGATACTGAATTCGGGTCATAGCCTTAACCTCCTGCGATTTTTTATAGGGTATGCCTATCTATTAACCTGCAAGAAAAGCAACGAACCAAAACTTGTGGCACTTCAAAGACAGTTACAAGCTACGTCTGACCGCATTTGGCCGGACGAGCAGGCGTTTCTCCAGTCGCAGCAGCTTGTCGCGCAGCTCACTTGACGAGAAATGCTCACCAATAAATACCGCCACATTGGGCACATCCCCCTGCGGTGTGATTTTCATGTAATCCGCTTCTCTGTAAGCATATTGGAACAAGTAACGGCTAGAGGTATCATTGAACTCCACAATCCCCTTCGCCCGATAGACATCCCGCGGCAGATCTTTGACAAACTGCTCGAATTCTTCACTGTTCACCGTATTCTTGAAATAATGGGTGTAAGCCATAACATGATCATGCAGCGCATGGGTGGCTCCCGGTGAACTGTGATTGTCCTCTGTATCAACTTCGGATGACGTGTCGTCTCCTTCGGCAGCATCTGTTAAATCCTCGGCTTCAAGGCGAATGCCTCCAGCCTGACTTAGCAGTGCCTCAGACTCCAGCTCACAGCGTACTGCCGGCATTACTGCCGCGTAAGCATTCCATTTCCGCAGAACAGTCAGGACTTCCTCCTTCTCTTCTTCCGTCACCCGATCAATCTTGTTCAAAATAAGCACAGAAGCACAGCGAATCTGCTCCTGCATAAGACGATAGGTTGCTCCCTGCTGGGCGCGATGCAATTCCAGAAGATGTCCGGCATCCACAACGGTGATCAGGCTTTTCAGCTCCACCTTCAGGTACAGCGAGGTCTCGGTCACTCCGTCGACGATCTCCAGTGGATTAGCCGCGCCAGTGGCTTCAATCACGACGACATCCGGCGATTCCTTCTTGATGAGTGTAGCCAGTTCAGTGCTAAGATCACCACGGATCGAGCAGCAGATACAGCCGCCAAGCAATTCGGCCATAGGCACTGACTGTTCGACAAGGAGACCATCAAGATTCACCTCTCCCAGCTCATTCATAACAACGGCCGGGCGTAAGCCCTGGCCTTTCCAGTGTTCCAGCAGACGCTGCAAAAGCGTTGTTTTACCGCTCCCCAAAAAGCCTGACAATATATACACAGGTATAGCCTGTTCCATGTTTCATCTCTCCCTGCAAAAATCGGTTATGGTAGCGAGTGTACTACATCAGGTCATAGGCATGCAACCAGCCCGATGCTGTTCTTTCTTAGCTAAAGAGACGGTGAAACCCTTTACAACCAGGATAACTGCTTAGATAACTTCGGTTATCAGGTGGCATTCACCTATTTTGCAGCCTACAAGACAATAGACCAAGCAGGCTTTTGTTCTGTGCGTATAATACGATAAGTCCAATGAAGAGGAGCTGAATTGAAATGACTTTTTGCCCCAACTGTCCAGAACAAACGGTAACAGACCCGCCGTCTTTTGTTTATGAGGATTACTATCACCCACAGGTGGTCAATGTCATTCATCCCGTCGAAGTCATCAGACGTCATCACTGTGTGCCGATTCCAAAACATTGCTACTCTTACTCCGTCAAAGACGTAATGTGCACAGTATCCAGCGTTCGTAGCCGCAAAAAAAGATAATCTGGCACCATCCAGGCTCTGACCAATCTTTGGTCAGCCCTTGAAGGCTGAATTCAACGCCGCGCAAAAAAAGGAGGTACCCTTAAGGCCATGAAAATGGCCGGGTCCTCCTTTCCCAGTTCAGTCAGCGGTTACATACGGTTGTAGCAACCAAACATATTCTCCATACCACTTGTCCCATACGTCATCACGAGATTCTAGTGACTTCCCCTCCATTAAGGAAGAGATCACTTCCAGACATACTTGCCAACCCGCGAGATCCTTCGCGGTATGCCCTGTAACCTTGCCCATTCTCTCGATCAATACCAGGTGACAGCCTTGCCGCTCAGGTGACAACTCAAAGCGTACAAGATCAGCACCCCACGTGAATTCCAACACAGCATGAGATGTAAAATCGGTGATCTCCATTGCTATCGCTGTACCGCTGGGCATGTCGAATATTAAACTTCCACCCTCACGCAGGTCTTTTATCCGCAGTTCAGGGAACCATTGGGACAGCTTGTCATTCTCGGTCAACCAGGACCACAAATCCGTTACAGAACAAGTGAAGTGACGATCAAATCGGGCGGTGTACCCTACCTTAGTCTTTTCTATGGAAGCTATCATCTTTATCCTCCTTGATAAAATAAACTATATAAGCCGAACAAAAGAAATTAACAAAAAGCGAAGGGGGAAGGTTGGAACTGTAGGCGCAAAGTGCTCACCTGACGGCTTTCCATATGAATGCTAGCGCCGGAACATGGACTGTCTGTCGACAGATTTCAACCACCAGAAGCGGTATATTCCCTTCACTAGTCGTCTTAATAGTGAAAAAGAGGGGCAACTCCCCAACTAAAGGCATTTTCGCACCTTATTTTTCTTTAATATAGAAAATAGAAGTAAATAAGGACATTTTTGTATCTTATTTTTCGAAAAAGCACGCTAGGTGGGATGGCGTAAAATAAGTTGTGTACNACCTGACGGCTTTCCATATGAATGCTAGCGCCGGAACATGGACTGTCTGTCGACAGATTTCAACCACCAGAAGCGGTATATTCCCTTCACTAGTCGTCTTAATAGTGAAAAAGAGGGGCAACTCCCCAACTAAAGGCATTTTCGCACCTTATTTTTCTTTAATATAGAAAATAGAAGTAAATAAGGACATTTTTGTATCTTATTTTTCGAAAAAGCACGCTAGGTGGGATGGCGTAAAATAAGTTGTGTACCAAGATTTGGAGCCTAGCCAGGCAACAAAAAAGTAGGGTATTCTCGGGATTACGACACCACCAAGAAGGGACCCTACTCGATGACTATTTTACCCGAAAACATGCTAAATAATCTATTTGAAAATCTTGTCACGCAGTTTGTCAAAGATAACCTGGAGTCCATCATGAAAGCGGAAATCCAGCAGTTTATGGAAGTTGAGCAGGCCGGTGAGCGTAACAGCCGCAACGGTTATTACAAGCGCAGCCTGCACACCAAGTATGGCAATCTCGAGAATCTAGAGGTTCCCCGCGATCGAAATGGAGCTTTCCAGACTCAAATGTTTGAACCCTATCAGCGACGAGACGGCTGGCTGGAAGAAGCCGTGATTCAGATGTACAAGAGTGGCATGGGCACACGGGACGTGGCTCGTTTCATTGAAAGTATGTTTGGTAGCCACTATTCGCCGACAACGGTCAGTAACATTACAGCGACGGTACTTGACGACATCCACCAGTGGCAAAAGCGTCCCCTGCAAAAACGTTACTCCGTGATCTACTTGGACGGTCTGTACGTCAAACTCAAGCGCAGCACGGTAAGCGGTGAGGTGGTTTATTTCGCCATGGGTATCGACGAAGAAGGTCACCGCCAGATTTTGGGTTTTTACGTAGGTGGCCAAGAAAGCTCGAACGGCTGGCGTGAAGTGTTGAAAGACCTCTATAATCGCGGTGTCCAGGAAGTCTTGCTAGGTGTGTTTGACGGGCTCCCTGGACTGGATGAAGCCTTTCGCAAGACCTATCCTGAAGCGGATGTACAGCATTGTATTGTCCACAAAGTACGTTCGACGTTTCCAAAAATTCGAGTACAGCATAAAACCGAAGTCATAGAAGATCTAAAGACGATTTACACCGCAGAAGATCACGATTTGGCGCTTGCTGCCTTTGATACGGTAAAGGCCAAGTGGGGCAAGATATATCCCAAAGAAATGGATTCTTGGGAAGAGCAGTTGTCGACGCTATTGACCTTTCACAAGTATCCGGCTCTCATAAAAGAAGCCATCTACACGTCCAATCCAATTGAACGGATGAATAAAGAAATCCGAAAGCGTCTGAAACCTATGAACAGCCTCACGAATATGGATGCGGCGGAGAAGATTATTTATCTGAACGTCATGGACTACAACGAGCGTTTTGCTGAACGAGTCATTCGCGGCTTCGGTGACCCTAAAGTCAAGGAGAAACTGAACGAGATGTTTGAAGCACGCTATGGGGTGCGGAAAGAGCTAGAGAAGTAGCTCTTCCCTTTGTTCTTTGGGGCGGGGTTCCCCCGCCCCAAAGAACATCTACACCAATTCACGAACACCCGAGGAAGTTACTTTCTACTTGCTTACACAAACTTCTTGACGCTGCCCTAGGTGGGGTATTTCGGAAGATTTAAGGTACAATATTGCACTTAATTTCTACTATCCCCTAGTTGCAGAGGATTTAAGGTACAAAAATGCCGTTAATTACACTTCGATAGTTCTTATAGTAGCTTTTTTCTTGGCTAGGTTTGTTTTTTTAAATGCGTTCTATACAGAGCACATTACTTCCGAGTATTACCCAATTAAGTCTATTCTACTATAAAACAATCTACAAAATAATCCCCGCTACTCCTCTATTCTGCCAAGTAGGTTGTAAAACAGTAAAGTCCCTTATCCGGATCACCTGATGAACTGGCTTGAGGTATCTCTGCCCCACCAGAATTATTTACATAAGCAAGGCATAGCTGGAACATTGCTACAAGTACCCTTATGTATTCAGGCAAAAAAACCTCTTCTTTCTGAAATGGAAGTTGGGACTGCCCCCGTATAACCTGCCATTTTCAAGGAGAGGTTTCTTTGTGTTGCACCTTATGAATTCAAAGTTATTCTCAACGCTCCGCTTGCCCCGGAACGTTATTCAATAGGACTACAATCTGATTGGCACCTGTTCGCTTCAGGACAAAAAACCATGTTCAGCGGTTGTAGCTACCCCATCGGCATTCGGGCGGCAATATCCATGGGTGACACAACTTCCATCATCACGAACATGAATTTGTCCCACTAATCCAACCGCTAGCCATTCTGGCCTTTTGAGACGGGGAAGGTATTCCCCTTGGCGTCCCAGGCAGGGTCACTTCATGATACTGCTTGCGCCCCCACTCATCGGTTACATATTTGTCCTGCCAGCGCAGCCCCGCACTATTGCCAACAAAGCTAGGCGTGGCGCTGGTAATCCCAATAATAAAATCATCTGCTGATGTTGCTTTACGAATCCGGTCTTCTTGCGCAACGGTTACGAAATAACCGACATCAATTGGCAGGCCGTCGGCCATCTCGAACATTTCGGCATAATCAGTCGCCGGACTCAGGTACATACCATCAATGAACATATCGAAATTAGAGCCGCTCTATTTAGCCCCTAAGCCTCTAGCCGTACTGAAGGTACCGTTCCCGATAAACCAGGAGTAAGCGTCATCCGCGTCAGCAAAGCGCCCCATAATGTGGGACGCGATAAACGTAATATTATTCCCCCGCCTTCGGCATGAGAGGCTTCACCGCTGGGCTATATTGTCTTCACCTTCCGCGTGGGCGTAGGGTCCGTCGGCTAGGTTACCCATACCTTCGGCAAGCGAAAATGGACCGGCGGCCAATGTATACGCACCTTCAGCGTGAGCAGAAGGCTCGCTGGCATGGGTATGGAAGCCTTCGGCGTGAGATGATATTCCACTGGAAATGGTGCTTTGCCCCTCAGCGTGCGACCCCGCATTTCCGCTGGCGACGGTGTCCAGCCCTTCCGCATGGGACGGAGAGAGCCTTCCACATGTGCAGCAATGCCACTAGCTATACTATCGATTCCCTCTACTGTAGAATATTGACCAGTCGCATTCTGGTTGCATTCATTTGCCATGCCATCCATCACCCCAACTAGATATATTAATTGTACATAGCTATAATATTGGGGTTAGATAGGACAGCCGTTATGAATCTGGGCTGGAGTCAACAAGCGCCTGTAATATGGCGTGCTGCCTATATGCTTGCGGCCTATAATTCTTTCAGTCTTTTTACAGTAAAACGGGCGAATCTCATCGTTTAATAGCCACAAAAAGCAGGCGCATCATCCTAAGTGAATGACGCGCCTGTATAAATTCACCACTCCATCAGCTTTGGGATATTGGTGTAGGTCGGTAGTAGACCTGATCGCCCGTTTGCAGCTTTTTAAGATGCTCAGGTGGCTCATCCTTCGACAGATTCAAACGCTCCAGCAATCCGGTGAACAAAGATTTAATCTTTTTAGAATACCTGGCCTTTTCCTTGCCCATTGATGTATAGACGAGTGAGGCATTATATTTGCTGTAAATCTCTGTCTTCGTCGTTGGTGTTACAGAAATGTCACTGCTCCCATACCACTCATGGATTCGTTCCTTCCGCTCATCCAGGTTCGAGAATACATGCAGCGTAATATTCTGAGAGGGCTGTCCAGCAATCAGATACTGGTAGCTGACGTTGCCCCTGCTGTCTTCGGCGAACATCTCATGCGTCAGCTTGATTCCCTCTCCGGCAAATGAGCGGCGCATTTCACCCAGAAAACGCCCGTTGAGTCCTTTTCCCTGTGACTGTGCACGCAGCACACCGTCCTCATAGGCTTTCATGCTGTATTTATCCGCTTCCTTGCGGATCTGATGCCCGCTGCAGCCTGCCAGCACAGCTGTCAAAACGAACGCAACAGCCAGCACCTGAAGCCATTGTCGCTTCATCATCCCCGCCACCCTTTCCCTATAAAGATCTTATTGCTACACCTGTCAGTTGTAGCATGGCTGGGTGGGGGGAGAAATATGCGGTTTTTACTCAAATATCATCTTGGGTGGATCTTTAAAAAAATCACATTTTTAAATTCGGTGCATTCTCCGTGTCCTTGAAAAAGCTAGAACCCTCACTTACTGTAAGGAGGAAAATTATTCTTAATTGGTTACGTATAATCCCAACTTATCAATTTGATTTTGTATTATTCAAGTAATAGATCTTCTTGGATAAACGCACTACTTGTTATTCTTCCTCTCTTTTAACAATAAAATCCCCTCATCAATAATAATTCAAATAAAAAAGACAGCCCATTCTCAAACGAGTTGGATTGCCTGTGGTGTCATTTTCAATATGCACATTTGTTACGACTTCATCTCTATTTCCATTTTCTGTATTTCTGCATCCAAATGCCTATCATACTTTTTCATGAAGCCGAGTATACTGTCAAATTGTACTGCGGTTATATGCTCAAATACAACTTTATCCCGCTCAATAAACTTTTTATGCATTTCCTCATGGACGTTATAAATTACTTGCCCTTGTTCGGTTAACCTGAAATAGATTTCTTTTTTATTATCTGGCTTCTGATAGCTTTCAATAAGTCCCTTTTCGATAAGCTTCTTGGTCATTTTACTCAGTGCGCCCCTAGTCATATAAAGGTACTCCGCAAGTTTTGTCACGTTGGAATCTGCATTGTCACCAATATATTCTATGCAACCTACTTCAGAGAACGTATAGTTCCTAAGACTGTCTTCCAGCTTAAGCCTATTCACCCAAGCGATCTTGTTATATAGGTCCCTAAAACTTATTATGACCTGTTCTTCTTTGTCCATGGCCTGTCCCCCCGCTCGTTTGTGCAATAAAAATATACGGAGTATTATAACTATATTTTGTTTCTTTTTCAACAATATCAAGATAATCATTTAGGGATTGAGCTAAACGTAATAAAATTACTTCCTAGCGTTCTCACATATATAAGTCTAAGAGTCTAATGTGGCTAATAGAAGTAAGTATTATAGGTTTCTAGATTAACAGATATCCGTCATGCGGCGCTTAGTAAATTGCCCAATTGTAAACGGCAGAATATAAAAACTTGGCCATATCGAGCGGATTGCTGAGGCTTTAGAAATTGAAGATATTCGCAAAATTATTGATTTAATAGATACTGAAGATGAATGAAGTCCGCCTTTCCAGGGCGGTCTTCATTTTGTTTATCAATGGAGGTAAATTCTATGGACGCGCCGCCCGATTCATTCGGCACTGGGTAGCCCCTCTCAAGAGAAAAAACCTTGAAAAGACATATTGCCAATCAAGGTTTCTGCACTATATTACTTCATTCCAAAATAAGGGTCTTCGACATATCCATCTAGTTCGGCAACAGTTTCTTGAATAGTGATTCTAACCTCATTTTTCACATTATCATTATTTAATAAATTTTTCAGATGCTTATAAACTTTTACTAAACCTAGTCTACCGATAATTGATGCGATCAACTCAATTTCATTTATTGATTCTTTATTACAAATACCAATTAACCAAGTTTCAATTTCACTTTTCACATCAGAGTCTAGTAACTCATACGTATGCCATTGCCTGTCCGATAATTCAAACAATGACTCTAAGGCAATTTCCACATCAATAGTTCGTGAACTAATTGAAAATAAAAATTCTTCAAATAGTTCTTTTAATTGAATTGTAGAAATGTAATCAGGTAACGATTTATAATAATCCAACAACATTTTTTCACCTACCAAAATCAATAGGAATGTGGGTAATATCGCTTGGATTTCTATAGAATTTACCGTCTGGCCCAAGCAATTTGTTTCCGATTTTTATTTGTGCAGTCCACTCACTTCCAGAATTGCTACCCGGAGATCTAGAAGCTGCATTGGCATCAGGGGAATGCCATTTGATTTCAACTTTTGTACCGTTGATTTCATAGTTATACTTGTATCCATCAGCAATTGTTGATGATGCTCTAAACACGTTTGTAGCTCCGTTAGGAACCATATTTTCCAAATTCTCTATTGTGATTTTGCCTTTCTTCAGATCTGTTGAGCAGAAAATTGAGGGTTATACGTTGCTATTGTAGCTAAACCCGTCCCCTTAGTATTACTGCACTGAGTTGTTCCTTCTTCAGCGCTTCACTTGAATTAGCAGAGTTACTGTTTAATCTCGGAGGTATTGTTTTTGGTGTTGTCTGTTCTACTTAGGGTTTAGCTGGTTCCGCCTGTGGTGCTGGCCTAGTAATTCTTACTGGTAGTGATGGTTCTCCATAGTAGACTCCACCTCTGCTCGCACCTGCAGTGCTAGGTAAGCCAGCATTGTCATCTGTCATATGTCCACTTGGATCGATATACCTCAGTGGATTATTCTCCACATACGTGTACAAATTTAAACTCAGTGGATTATCAATCTGCCCCTCATACGTATCCTCATTTAAAAATCGCCCGATACTCGGATCATTAATATCTTGACCGTAGATAGTAAAGCCCAGTCGCTTCGTCATACACCTCACCTATGCATTTAAACGGACTTGTCTATTAATATTATAGTCACCTGTGTATAGTTGTTTCCAGTACTCTTCAGAAAACGGAGACCGACTGTATGTAAGAGAGGTTAAAGTGTTCTGCAAATCGTAGCTATAGTTTGTATCCGCCATGATAGGACCCATACTTGCAGTGTCAGTTATCGTTAGGCGGTTCCCCAGAACATCGTATGTATAAGTTGTTTGTCAGCCATCGGATTGTGTAACCTATATTAGACGATACCTTGGATTAGGTGGATCATTCTCTGCTATTTCGTCAATTATTTCTTTATAGACAAAAAAATCCGGCTCTCCTTTTAGATTATTCACTTCTCTTAAATGTACATTCAGAGCATTCCCGAACATGTCTATGAAGTTCATCTAACTTAACGCAACGTTTTCCCAGCAGTGGATTTTCCCAATCCGAATCTTTTATTACTACAATAGCAAATTCTTTTCTATACCATCCAACAGCAAGAACGAAGCCTTCATAATATGTCACCTGAAAAATATCTTCTTGATCCAAGAATTGCGTTGCATTGTAAGTAACGACCCCAGGCGAAAAGTCGATATTATCAAACATAGGGCTAGATCACTCCATTGCGTTTTTATCCTGATTTAAACCATAGATGACCCCAAAGAGATTTCATTTTTCAAAGCCTTTCTATGTAAACTATCTTTTTCTAAAACCAACCGTTATTTGTCCTTCGTGAAAATATTCGATCACATAACCAGATTCCGGACAAAAGATCCATGTATCAGAACCGACGGCTGTAACATCATCTATGTTGCTTAAAACCTGGTTTAAATCTGCACAAATACTCGGGGCGTCAGTGTAATTCCATAGCAAGAACACTGTATTGTTATAATGCACCCCACATTCTCTTTTTATTGCAGCTAATAGATCTTGCTCATGGGAAATCTCCATAAAATTATCGACACTTCCCCAATCGACTCGTCCCCAACTGGTGACCGGAAAGAAACTCACAAGCTTATTCAACATATCTTCTGTTTCTCTTATAGATAAAATCTCAATATTATCTCCAAGCGCTAGAGTACATTCCTCAAATAACGTCATACTGTCTCCAGCCCGTATATAGTAAGGAAAGCATCTTCGTTAAATGCAAATTTCCTTTCTTTCACTATATATTCTTGTTCAAATATTTCTATTATATCTCCGACAGTTAATGTAGGGATCGGAATCTGAGTCTCTTGTTCAAAAATTAAGACATTAGTTTCATTATCAAAAAATCTAGTTATAAATACTTCTACTGGCGAATATTTAGGTGTATATTTTACAATCACCAAACCGGTTACACTCCTTTAATTTTTCAAGTCACTGGATAACAAAACAAGGATTAATCGAAAAATGTACACAAATCTAATATCAAGTCATTAAATATGCACAAAATCCTTAAATTGATTTTTAGATAATATTTACTTTTTGTCAATCACTACTAGCATCCCAGCAAAACAAAGCCACCCCCATAGTCATCTTGCCAACTACAGGGGCAGCCCCGAAATCACGCTATTATTATCATTCTAAAGTATCCCCAACCTACAAATCCGGATGCTCATGCTTCGCTTTGAGCCGGCTCCAGCGGCGCTGGACTTCGTCCTCGAAGCTGTGCAGGGCGGGTTCGTTCTCCGGCTTCAGGAGATGACGGGTTTTGCCCATCGTCTTGAGCCAGTCGGTGAGCGGCAGGCGTTTATTCTTATCTTCCGGGTTGTACGTAATATTCGTAATACCGTGCTCCACTTCGTAGAGTGGGAAAAAGCAGGATTCCACGGCCAGAGACACAATGTTCGTGCCTTCCTTATCGTCGGACATCCAGTTGAGCGGGCAGGCGATCAGGATTTTGCCGTAGACCAGACCTTCGTTCTGGGCGTACCACTGGGCCTTGGCTGCTTTTTTCACCAGATCCTGCGGATAGGCCTCAGATCCTGTGAATACATACGGGATATTGGTCGCTGCCATAATCTGCGCAGTATCCTTATGCTGTGTGACTTTGCCCTGCTGGTTCTTGCCGATGCTTGAAGTCGAGGTACGATGACCCAGCGGCGTGGAGTAGGATTGCTGCGCGCCTGTGTTCATATAGCCTTCGTTGTCGTACTCCACAATAATCATCTTGTGTCCGCGCAAGGCTGCACCAATAGCAGGCCCCATGCCGATATCCATGCCACCGTCCCCGGTAACCATTACAAAAGTGAAGTCATCCTTCAGGCCAAGGCCATCTAGTTCCCCACGGCGTTTGCGCTCCCAGAACATCTCCACAACGCCGGACAACGTCGCTGCACCATTTTGAAACAAGTTATGGATGAACGTCGATTTATGCGCTGAATATGGATACCCTGTTGTAGTAACCATCGCACAGCCCGTGTGATACAACGCGACAATGTCTCCTTCGATACCTTTGAAAAAAGTCTCCAGTCCCGAGAAAATCCCGCAGCCTGGACACGCCCCATGGCCTGGTGCCAGGCGTTTTGGCTTTCTCGTCAAGTTGCGCAGCGGCGGAATCCGCACACTCAGCTTGCCTGTAGCTTCATCCTGTTTTACCGTAATAAGTCCGGTCTTCAGGGCATCGAAATCCATTGGCTTCAATAGCCGCTGCGGCGCCTTCTCCGGCACACCCGGATTGTGACCATAATAGTCGAATGGTACTTCTACCCGATCTGCCGCTACAGCATCAAGGGCCAGCTTGAAGAAGCTGTGTCCATCCTCTGCATAAAAATCTTTGCCGCCCAAGCCATAAATACGGCTGATGACTTTGGTCGTTGTATTGCCATATGTGAACAGCGCAGCCTTGATCTCGTTCACCATATTGCCGCCGTGTCCGCCGACAGAGTCCGCACGGTCGCCGACGGTGATGGCCTTCACATGCTTAAGCGCTTCCGCAATCTGCTTTTGTGGGAAGGGACGGATCATATTCGGTGAGATCGCTCCAGCCTTGATCCCTTGCAGACGAAGCTGGTCCACGACATCCTTGATGATCTCTGAAGCGGAATTCATCAGGAACACCGCCACCTCGGCGTCTTCCATCCGGTATTCTTCAATCATCGGATAATGGCGTCCAGTCAGCTCGCCGAATTCCTTGGCAATTTCTTCGAAGACTTCTCCGGCATTGTACATGGCCACCGACTGTTGGTAACGGTTGTTGATGTAGTCAGGTTCGTTCATGTAAGGACCGACTGTGACTGGGTTGTTGCGGTCAAGTGTATCGGTAAAGCCTGCTGGCGGCTGCTCACCTACGAATTTATGCACATCGCTGCGATGAGCAAAAGCCTGCACACGGCGCTTCTGATGAGAAGTAAAGTAACCGTCGGAAGCCACCATCACTGGAAGCCGGACTTTAGCATGCTCCGCCAGCTTCAGTGCCATCAGGTTCATGTCGTAGACAGACTGCGGATCACGGCACATCAGAATCGGCCAGCCTGTATTCAGGGCAAAGTACAAGTCTGAGTGGTCGCCGTGAATGTTCAGGGGTCCGGAAATGGAGCGGCAGATCAAGTTCATGACCATTGGCATCCGGGTACCCGCCTGAACCGGCATTTGCTCCAGCATAAACATGTAGCCCTGCGCACTCGTTGCGTTAAATACCCGTCCACCCGCTGTTGATGCCCCGTAGCAAATGCCGGCTGAGCTATGTTCACCATCTGAAGGAATCAGCAGAATATCATGCTGTCCGCTGGCTTTCATCGTATCGAGAAACTGAGCAACCTCCGTAGATGGCGAAATTGGGAAATAACCCATGACGTGATAGTTGATCTGATGGGCGGCGTAAGCAGCCATTTCATTTCCGGATTCATATAGGAATTTCTGCTCCACCTTGGCAGAGCTTAGTTCTTTTTCATAGTCGATTGCCATGTGTGTTCCACCTTTCCTTCCATTTATACTTGGGTGACGAGATCCAAATGCTGACGGACCGAATGACTCTCTGCGTAACCCTCTTCCTCCCGTTCACCGGACAACGCTGTGGTCGGACAGGCCTCGACGCATTTCAGACAGCCTTTACAGTATTGATAATCAATACCCTGCAGGAACATCTGCGGACGTCCCTTCTTGTCCGGCAATTCATCCCATACGAAGCATAAATCGGGACAAACGGTGTCACACTGAGCACAGTGAATACAATCCTCCGCTTTAAAGTGAGGCAAATGCCCGGAACGGGAGATACTGAGATTTTTCAAAAAAGTACTGCCCGCGCTGATGATTGTCCCCCCGATGGTTTGGGTATCGTATCCCAAAACCGAAATGTCGGAACGGACGAACTGAGGCATCTCTGCACCTTCCGGCAGCGGGAAATGCATAAACTTCACTTCATTAAAGCCACGCTCAAACGTCATGATTGCCGAGTGAACGGCTTGCGGGTATTTTTTGCCTAATGATTTCTCGATGACGTCTTTCATAATCTCCGGGTCCAGAAAATCACACATCCGGAACAGCGCGCCAAGCATCGCCATATTCACACGATTCTTCTCGTCCAGCGCAATGCTGGTCGCGTCCACTACAGCGATGGTGCCTGCCATCATATTCATGGATGACTTCAGTTCTTCCGGCGACTTGGCCGAGTTGACCAGCACCGTGCTATGCTCATAAATTCCGCTTGTAACGTTAATGGTCTTCGCCAGCGCTTCATGAAAAACACCAACGACATGGGGACGCTCCACCGGGGAAGTATCACGGATAGGCGTATTGAGATCACAAAAACGAATATGTGCCTTTACGGGCGAGCCTTTTTTCTCCGACCCATAGGATGAGAAGCTCACCCCATTCATTCCGGCCCCGACAACACCCGCTTCAGCGAGCATTTTACCGGCCAGATTCGCTCCCAGGCCCCCAATAGACTCCAGACGAATCTCAAAAAAACCGAGGTCGTTTACTTTAGGTAACTGTACCACCGACATAACCCCTTTCAAGGTTCTCATAAGAATAGTATCCTTTTGACTGTTTCAAAGATTATAACTTGATTACATTTGCCGCGAAGTGACAAATCTTGCAATTTTCCATGGTTTGGAAATTATAATGTGAATCATATCTGTCATTCTTACTTTAGCAACAATATTAAAAATTAAGATGTTAAATTCATCACAGAATGGATGATTAATATCACAGTTGGGCATCCCCAAAGGATTCCCCCGTGGTGACCATTTTCTGTTAGACAAACCTGCCCAATCGTGTGATTTGTACTTTTCAAGGCAAGCGATTCAGGATACACTATATTCTTGTTGTAAATATTGTATAGAGGGTTGGGTGCATCGATAGTGAAGTCAAATGAAGCCGAACTACAGAAAAAACTACTGCCAAGACATATCAGCTTTATGGCTATGGGCGGTGTAATCGGCACAGGAATTTTCAAGGGGAGTTCCGAGACCATCGGAATTGCCGGGCCGGGGATTGTTATCTCCTATGCCTTTGCAGGACTGCTTCTGCTAGTGGTCATGGGTGCGATTGCTGAGATGGCTACAGTCTACCCGAACAGAAATATGAAGGATTTTATCCGCGAGGCGTTTGGAGAACGGCTTTCTTTTATCGTGGGCTGGATGTACTGCTTCATGTGGCTGACGGTCTGCGTCATTGAGATACTGGCTGCAGGAAGCTTCCTGCAATATTGGCTCCCTGATGTACCGCTGTGGCTGCTCAGTCTGGCAAGTGGGGCTTTGATTATTGGTATTAACACGATGAGTGTCGGTGGATATGGCGAAGCGGAGTTCTGGCTGGCCGGCATCAAAATCGCAATGATCTTTATCTTTATCATCCTCGGCGGCGCGTTAGTGTTCGGACTTCTGCCTATGGCGGAAGGTGCTCCTTATCTGCGTAACTTTACGGATTATGGCGGATTTCTCCCTAATGGCTGGACCTCCATCTTCTCTGCGTTACTGGTCGTAATGTTCGCTTACGGCGGTTCTGAGCTAATCGGGCTGACATTGACCGAAACGAAGGATGCGGAAAAAGTATTGCCCAAGGTGGTCAAAAATCTTATTCTGCGCGTAGTTCTGTTCTATACCCTGCCGATCCTGGTGATCTGCGGCCTTATGCCATGGAATCAGTTGAACGATCAGACAAGTCCCTTTGTACAGGTGCTGGCCTCCACGGGTCTGAAAGGCTCTGCACATGTAATGAACTTTATCCTGATCACTGCCGTACTGTCGGCGGCCAATTCAGGAATTTACGGAGCGACCCGGATGCTGCATTCGATGGCTTCCCAAGGGGAAGCACCTAAAGCTCTGGCACGTACCACCTCGCGAGGCGTACCGCTGAACAGCCTTAAGCTCTGCGCCGCTGTACTTGGAATCGGTTCAATGCTGGCTTATTTTGCACAGGACAGGTTATTCGCCTTGCTGATGGCCGTTCCAGGCTTTGTGGTGCTATTAGTGTGGATCTCGATCACTCTGGCCCAGCTCAAGCTGCGCAGAAGATATCCCCAGGAGCCTAGCTTTAAAGTATGGGGCTTCCCGTATATCACTACCCTGACGGTTACCTGCCTGATCGTGATTGCGAGCATGTTTCTGTTTGATACGAAGAATCGCATCAGCATCGGCACATGTCTGGCGTTCCTGCTGTTCTTGATCGTCTGGTCTTTCGTGAAATTTAGAAAAAGAAAATAGACTGTGAGTGTAACAACAACAGAGCAGCGAATATCTCTTGTTGGGAGAATCGCTGCTCTTTATGTTTAAATCTTTTAAGCTGGAAAATGCCTCCTGCACGATATCTTTGGCAGCTTCCAACGGCACTCGCTCCGATAATCACAATTATCTCAACAACTGGAAAAGGGGCTGTCCCTAAGCCATATAAATGGCTACCTGGACAACCCCTTGTTTATTACAGCATTAAATAGGCTGCTGTTCAATTATAAGTACCCTATTCCATATCCGTCTGCATATGCTCGGCAATCAACTGCTGCTTGCGGCTCCATACCTGCTGGCTGAGATTTACCCGATAGACCTCGGGGTTCAGCTTGCGCAGGTATTCCGGCCAGAACAGATCCAGCTGTTCCTGGTGATACCGGCGGATTTCTTCCAAGTCCGGCAGCTTATAGACCTGGAAGCCATTCACAAAGATCGGCTCCAGCATTGGGAGCGCCTCATATCGATCCACATGTTTCTTCATATAAGGATGTAGCGGATTGAACAGCTTCAGGCGCGCTCCGTTCCGCGGAATTTCCTCTTCAGGGAAGCTGATATAATCAGCCAATGCTTTGCCGTTCGCCCCGATAATCCGGAACACATCCTTCTTGCCCGGTGTGGAGACCTTCTCGGGATTGGAGGAGATTTTGATCGTCGGGATCATCTCTCCGCTCGCCGATTCGATCTCCACCAGCTTGTAAACCCCGCCCAGTGAAGGCTGGTCAGAGGCAGTAATCAGTTGAGTACCGACACCCCAGGTATCGATCGCCGCACCTTGGGATTTCAAGTTCATAATCGTATTCTCATCGAGATCATTGGAGGCGACAATCTTCACATACGGCAAACCAGCATCATCCAGCATTTTACGAGCTTGCCGGGATAGATATGCCAAGTCACCGCTGTCCAGACGAATAGCATTCATCCGTTTGCCCTGAGATTCCAGCATCTTGGCCGTATTTATAGCATTTGGCACCCCGCTGTGCAAAGTATCGAACGTATCCACCAGTAGCGTAACCCCGTCAGGCATGACCTTCGCGTAGGCATCGAAGGCCTCCTGCTCGCTACCAAAGCTCTGCACCCATGAATGAGCATGCGTACCCTTCGTCGGAATGCCGAATAGCTTGCCAGCCAGCATATTAGAAGTGGCGTCAAAGCCCGCGACATAGGCGGCCCGGGCACCCCAGACCGCGGCATCCGCTTCCTGGGCCCGCCGCGTGCCAAACTCCAGCAAAATGTCGTTAGGGGCAACCTGCTTGATACGTGATGCCTTGGTGGCGATCAGCGTCTGGTAGTTCATGAAGTTCAATATGGCCGTTTCAACCAGTTGAGTCTCCATGATCGTCCCTTCGACCCGAAGCAACGGCTCGTCAGGAAAGACAAGTGCGCCTTCTTTCATCGAATGGATCGTGCCCTGAAAATGAAATTGCAATAGCTCCTCCAGAAAAGCAGGCGCGTAGTTCTCCTCCTGCTCCGACAGATAACGGATATCTTCCTCCGTGAAGCGCAGTCCGGCGATATAGCCGACAATGCGCTCCAGACCTGCAAATACGGCAAAGCCGTTTCCAAAAGGCAGCTTGCGGAAATAGGCTTCGAATACCGCTTTGCGCTTATGACTTCCGTTGACCCAATGGGCATACATCATATTGATCTGGTACTTATCCGTATGAAGGGCAAGTTCTCTTCTCAAATCCTCATCTCCTAGTCTCGCTGCTGTTCTTATTCTCCGTTGACTACCTTTGCCCCGAGACTTCCTGTAAAGTGGCCCAGCGCCCAGGCATGGCCTGCTGCATTGAAGCTGGCGACCCCGTCCTCGTGCACAACGATCTTAAAGCCTTTATTATACGCATCCACTGCAGTATGCAATACACAAATATCCGTACATACCCCAATCAAATGCAGTTCGGTAATCCCGCGTTCACGGAGTCTTTGCTCCAGATTCGTGCCACTGAATGAACTATAGCGCGTTTTGTCCATCCAATAGATAGACTCCTTGTTGTCCTCATACACCTGTTTTAGCGTGCCATACAACTCACGTCCGTAGCTGCCACGCAGATTATGCGGTGGAAACAGCTTGGTCTCGGGATGATACTCATCATTCTCGTCGTGAAGATCCACAGCCATAACGACATAGTCGCCGTTCTTTACAAAGTCTTCTGTTATTTGACTGATTCTAGGCGCAATATCGATTGCTGGCTGACCTACTGGCAGACTACCATCCACAAAATCATTCGTGAAATCAATCACGATTAATCCCCTCATGAGTATTACCTCCTTGTTTGTTGTAAGACACAGTTACATCAGGATCAGGTATAGATAGACAACAACGGCTCATGGTCAGTGAACATATACAATTGGGCCGGACGCTGCGAATATTGATTGGAACTCAGCGGATTGCCCTCTTCATCCCGAACCTCCTGAAGAATTCCTTGGCGGCTACGGGTTGACGTTATTTTACGGATAAAATTGGGCTCCTTGAACTCAGGTACCACAGTCTGAATGACCTGATACAGCTCACTCAGTGTGAAATGCCGCGGCAGAAACTGTCTTGCAATTGTGGTCTGCAGCATTTGCTGCTGAATCCGCAAGTAAGCATCCGTAATAATGTCATGGTGGTCAAAAGCCAGTTCCAGCTCTTCCAATGCTTCCTGCAGTGTGAAAAGCCCTACTTCGCCGGCATCGTCGGAGGCTTGTCTTTGCTCCAGCATCCATTCCTCCACCAAAGCGAAGAAGGCATGGCTGATAATCCAGCCGCGCGGATCACGACCCGGTGTGCTGTACACGCCTAGGTACTCCAGATGTCCGCCGTCCACGCCTGTCTCTTCCTTGAGTTCGCGTGTTGCAGCCGCGTATATAGATTCATCCTCCTGGCAGAAGCCGCCCGGCAGCGCCCACATCCCGGCGCACGGCCACTTTTTCCGCCTAATCAGCATGACTTTTAATTCACGTAGGGGAAGGGTCTTCGTCACGGTCTTCCGCTCGCGCTTCGTCAATGTAAACATCACAATGTCGGCCGGAACACCGTCCGGAGTGCGGTATTTTTTGGCGTTATAGGTTTGTTCCCCGTTCTCGCTCACGATATATCCATCCTTTGCCGCAGCTTTTTTGCTGTTCGTATCTTTTAATGTACCAAACCTTCAGTTCGAAAAGCAATGCTTCATATCAAAAACGGGACGGATTCTCATCCGCCCCGTGTCTGCTGCCCTTTAATCCCCGCAGGTGGACGGAGGCGCTTCAGTGCCCGCTTCCACATTGATTTTCTCCGAGACGGTATCCCGGATGACCGAAATGACTAGCTGAAGCAGATAATTGATATCGCTTTGGCTCTGCTGAAACTCATTCACCACCGGGATGCCATCAATCTCATCCTGAAGAGTTGCAATTTCCGCTTCAATCTTCGCTACCATCTCTTTATTCCGAAAGCTCTCGAAGGCAACGATTTCCTTCTGCTTCTTCTTGATCTGTGCAATCAATCCTTGTACGCGCTCATGATTCTGAATCTTCTTCTCAGCCTGTTGGAAATGCTGCACTTCCTCACTGGTCGAAATCAATGAAGCGAGTTCCTTGGCCTTGCCCATAATATCTTCGCGTACGATTAAATCACGGGTATCATAAGTCGGCATCCCGTAGTTGTTCAAACGTCCTTGCTCCTGACTCACTGGCAATCGCTCCATTTCTATATAATTAATTGACGGCCATAGCCTCCGCCACACAATCTCCTTTGATATACCAAGTCTTGGTATCGGTAATACGCACTTGCACAAAGGTGCCAATCAGCTCCTGAGATCCTTCAAAATGCACCAGTTTGTTGCTGCGAGTACGCCCAGAAAGCACGTTGACATTGTTCTTGCTCTCACCCTCTACCAGTACCTCGACCACTTCGCCCAGCATACGGTCATTGCTGATACGGCTGTTCTCTTTAATGAGAGCATTCAGCCGCTGCAAGCGCTCGCTCTTAACCTCCATTGGTACATTGTCCTCCATGGCGGCGGCCGGCGTCCCTTCACGCGGAGAATAAATGAAGGTATAAGCCATATCATAACCTACCTCGCGCACGAGGGACAGGGTTTCTTCGAATTGTTCATCGGTTTCGCCCGGGAAACCAACGATAATATCCGTAGTCAGTACGGCACCCGGTACGGTAGCCTTGATCTTGCGGACCAGCTCCAGATAGACTTCACGGGAATATTTGCGGCTCATTTTCTTCAGCACCGCCGTACTTCCTGATTGTACCGGTAGATGGATATGCTCCGACAGGTTACCGCCTTTGCCTAGCACTTCAATCAATTTGTCGTCAAAATCACGCGGATGAGAGGTCATGAAGCGGATGCGCGGGATATCAATACGTCGCATGTCGTCCATGAGATCGCCGAAGGTGTAATCGATATCGGTAAAATCCTTCCCGTATGCGTTCACATTTTGTCCCAGTAAGGTCACTTCCTTGAAGCCTTGACGGGCCAGATCCCGCACTTCGGCAATTACATCCTCCGGACGGCGGCTACGCTCCTTGCCTCGGGTATAAGGTACAATACAGTAGGTGCAGAACTTGTCGCAACCATACATGATGTTCACCCAGGCCCGCATGCCTTCCCGTTTCTTGGGCAGATTCTCGATGATATCGCCTTCTTTGGACCATACCTCGATTACCAGTTCTTTGCTGAATACCGCTTCCTTAATCAGATGCGGCAAACGATGGATATTATGCGTTCCAAAAATCATATCTACAAAGCCGTGCTTGGACATAATCCGGTTAACTACGCCTTCTTCCTGCGACATACAACCGCAAACACCCAGCAACAGATCTGGATTCTCGGTCTTCAGATGCTTGAGATGTCCAAGTTCCCCAAAGACCTTGTCTTCGGCGTTCTCACGAATGGCACAGGTATTCAACAGAATCAGGTCCGCTTTCGTACGGTCCTCAATACTACGGTAGCCCATCTGCTCCAGCATACCCTTCATTGTCTCGGTATCATGCTCGTTCATTTGACAGCCATAGGTCGTTATATGATAGAACTTGCCCACACCATACCCGGCCATTTCTTCCGGAATCGCAAATTCATAATGAACCTCGATTTCTTCCTTGCCGCGGCGTTTACCTTCCTTGTAGTCAGGCTGGCTGCTGATCTGCACATTTCTGCCTTTGATGCGGTAAGTGGTTTTACCCTCTTCCTCACTAATGAGCTTGGCATCGCTAAAATCAAAGTATTTGGAATAATCCTTGACACTCTTGCCGGATGTTAAATCCGGTGAGGGTTGACTCCCCTTAGTCATCTTGTCACGTCCTTTATTTAATGAAGCTTCTTCATAAAGAATGGGTAGATTGCCATAATTCTTTGCTAATAAAAAATTATATCACAAGGATGTAGTTCATTCCATCTATGCCTATTCCCTTTCTATAAAAACCAGATAAAAGAATTACTATACTAATATTGGTTATTTTGCCTATGTTCCACTATTTAATAAGCAACATAGTATGTATGGTGTACAAATCAAAATAAACTTAGAGGTGATCTGAATACATGTCTCAGCCGAATATTCCTAACATTACTCCTAGTGTGTCAATCACTAGAGACGATGCCGTGAACCTGATTTTATCTTCCATAGCTATGGAAGAACTGGGGATGAGCCACATTCTGAATGCTGAAGGTGAAAAACTTCAGTATGTGCTCGGAACCCTGCCCGGCCTGACAGGGCCGCCAGCAACTATTGCCGATTTGCTTTCTGTTAACCAGAGTGTTCGCTCTACACTAGACAGTACAGCCCGCAACCAGATGTTCCTCCAATCCAAGATGGAGGGAATACTACAGGCTCCTACACTTGTCGGACCAACCGGACCGGCTGGACCCACAGGGCCTGCTGGGGGTCCAGTTGGACCCACTGGTTCTGTCGGGCCTACTGGTGCTACCGGACCGGCGGGGCCAACGGGGGCAACCGGACTCGCTGGACCTACTGGTGCCACGGGTCCGATCGGGGCTGGCTTAAGCGGCATTGTTCCTTTTGATCCATTCCTTGCACCTGGCTATACTCTCAATCAGGTTGTTTCCTACAACGGCAGTACCTACATCGTCAACACGGTACCGCCTGTAGGCACACCAGGTACTTCTCCAGACTATACTCTGATCGCTGCCGCTGGCGCAACAGGCGCTACTGGACTACAGGGACCTACCGGGGCTACTGGACCTACTGGCGCTACTGGCCCAACTGGACCTATAGGAGCCACAGGTGTGGGACTCACTGGCATAGTAACCTATAATGCCGCGCTCGCTCCAGGGTATCCTGTTGGCCAGGTAGTTAGCTACAACGGCAGCACTTTTATCGTTACCAATGCTCCACCAGTAGGTCTGCCCGGTGCATCAGCAGACTATACACTGCTTGCCGCACGCGGAGCTACAGGTAGCGCAGGCGCTGTAGGAGCCACCGGAGCTACCGGACCTACAGGTCTTACTGGACCTACAGGTCCGACAGGTGTAGGTTTGACCGGGATCGTCACTTACAACGCCGCACTTGCTCCAGGATATCCTGTCGGCCAGGTTGTCACTTACAACGGCGGCACTTATATCGTTACAAGTGCTCCACCAGTAGGTACTCCAGATGTCTCACCTAACTACACGCAACTTGCGGCACGCGGTGCGACTGGAAGCATCGGACCGGCAGGGCCAGTGGGTGCTACAGGAGAAACTGGAGCCATTGGGGCCACAGGTAACCTTGGTCCAACAGGACCCGCTGGTCCTATCGGTCCTATCGGTAATACTGGCCCTAACGTGACGGCTAACTACGCATTCGTACAAAATGCTTCAGGGACGATCGCTGTGCTTCTAGGCTCAGGCAACGCCACGTTCCCCGATAACCAGAACATTCCTGCGGGCATCACTATCAACGGTGCGAATGACACCTTGACCATTGCCAATGCAGGCAACTATTTTATTAGCTACAGAATCAGCTTGACAGCTTCCCTTCTTACATCATCACGTATTCTCTTAAACGGCGCTCCCGTTGCTTCTACGGCTACGGCATCTGTAGCCAGCACTACTCTGCAGGCACAAACTATCATTGCTATTCCGGCAGCTGCAACCATACAGCTTAATGTTTCCTCTACTCTAACAGTGGGTCTTCAAGCACCGGGTGCTACGCTGACCATCATTCGCCTCACCTAAAAGACTAAAACAAGGATACTCCCAAATCACTTTGGGAGTATCCTTCTGTTTGTGGACAACAGATCGCAGCAGTTTCGCCTGACCCGTTAGCCGCAATTCGTTGAATTTGAATAAGCTGCCCGTAGGCCAACTATCGCCCTGAAAACAGCTTCTGCTATTTATTCATTATTAGTACTGCTCGTTTCTTTCGCCATTCCCAGTTATGCCATTTGGGGAACAGCTCGTGATTCAGGAATGGCGTCGGTAACTTACGATCTCTGAGCTTGTTCCTTAGCGCCATCTCTTGACTATAGGAGCCGCTATAATAATATCCGATCTGACGAAGCTCTTCCTGTACAGCTAGACGGCGAAAGGTATTGCTAAATGGAAATTATAGGATTATTTTGTTCAATAATGCAATCCATGCCGGAAAGACCTGTACCAGTGTAGCGTCACGTTTGGCATTTTCGGACGAGGTCCGCTCGATCCGACAGGAAAAACCGGTCATTTCGGCAATACGAGAGAGTAAAGCAACCCATTGCCCTTCCAGCTCATCACTGTTCTGACCTGTACATACTCGCCTCGTCTCCCAGACCATCATCCGGGCAAGGGAATCGGTTAACTTATCAATGGCCTCGATATAACTGGAATCGGAATTTGGCATCACCTGTGCCACTGCCACTTGGATATCGACATCAGAGCTGCAAGTGCTTCTTTTTCACGATCCAAGGCCTCCTGCTGGCTGCTAACAGCTTTCCCGTATGTAGTTGCGCCATCAACTATTCTCGTTCTCACGCTGTAAGTCTCCTTTCTCTGACGGAACAATGCTATTCTTCCTCTTCCTCTTGTTCTTCTTCTAGTACACACTCTTCCTCCGTAAAGGAGAGTCTATTACTTCGTTCGAGCTTCAAAACATCGCTTAATTTGAACTGCAACAGAATCTGATTAGCTACAATTCCGCGCAGCATATGCTCCACACTGTCATTGACCCGCAGCGCATCATCTAGGGTGAGACAGATGTCTTTCAGCATGTGCTGTATTTTCTCAGCTTCCGCATTAATAATATGGGAAAATCCAATCTTCTCAAGTGCGATAGAGGTTAGCAGCAGGTTGATGACATCTTTGCGGTTGAGGATGATGTTTGGTTTGATATCCGGAATATTGGGCATTGACATAATCGATTCACAACCATGCGTTACAATTTTATACATTCATTTATACCTTATGGTATGCACAAAAACCCAGAAAGTCACTTTATTGTCCAGTCTGATTAATATAAAAAAGGTGTCCGGCAGTGAAAACACTGCGAACACCTTCTGCTAATACTCATTCCGTTTTCAGTCTACTCCAGATCCAGACAGAATCGAATCTCCTCCTGTATTGCGGTAAAGCCCAGCGACTCATACAATTTCAGTGCGGAGGGGTTGGTGGTTAATACCATCAATCGTACCGAGAGCAATCCGTGGGAGCCGGAATACTTCATTGCTTGCGTCAGCAAATATTTGGCCACTCCTCGCTTTCGCCACGGCTCGCGTACAAACACATCTTCAATGTATCCGTAATTATCCTCACGCCACACCATCAGACTGCCTACGATGATCTCCCCTTCACGGACCACCAGCGCCGTCCACAGATCATTACGCTTGTACTCAGCTAATCTGTTGCTGCCTAGTGGCGTATCGGGCCATATTTCGGCCTCCAGCGTCAAATAATCCTCTTCCTCCTGTACTGTCGCCATCTGCCATTGCTTCATTTCCAGCCCTGCCGGTAGCGTCAGTTCGGGCAGCGGGAATCCCAAATCACGGTTCATACTGAACAGGCTGTTCAGATGGCGAAAGCTGTGCCGTTCTTTGAAAAATTGATTATTGGCTACCTCTCCCGAATCATTACCCACACACAAGAGCGTCGAATATCCGGAAGGTAGCGTCTCCTTCAGTTCCAATGCTCTGGCATACAGCTGCATGTAGAGATGATCCATCAATTCAAAATCATGTTCCCATTCTGGAACAGCCTTAAGGTTCATGTAGATCGAATGCCGCGCTTCTGACAGACTTCCGGGCGGCACCATGTTAATTATGCTAACCTGTCCCTTGGCAATCATCACACCTTGCTTGAACGCACAGAGCACATTGCCCCAGTTCGCTGGTTCTCCGACCCACCAAAAGACAGCATGTTCCTTCGCCGTTACTGAGCGGAACAATTCTTCTAGCAGCGGCATATCTGCTTCCTGAAAATTACGGATCTCAACATCTTGCAAACGATCAATAGATAAATGACTCAAATAAGCAGCTCCTTTACCAGTCGTGATAAATGTATGAATTCATCATAAACCAGACTGGCCTGCGCAGAAGCATACTCTTTATTTAAAACCAAATAATACCTGTAAGCTGCTGAAATATTCGGCGTTCAGACAATGTACGACGTTACTTAGTGCAAGGTGCTAGTTGACTGTTGAGTGTATGGGAGAATCTCATCAGTTTTGCCTTCTTGTACCTTATTCGCCCAAGCTGGATCACTAATTAGCGCTCTACCCACGGCAACAAGATCGAACTCTTCTCGCTCCAGGCGTTCCAGCAGACGCTCCAGATTATCCTCATCGCTCTTCTCCTTATCCGGGATCAGGAAGTCACTGTCGAGACCTACGGAGCCTACAGTGATGGTCGGCTTGCCTGTGATCTTCTTCGTCCATCCCGCCAGGTTCAGTTCAGAGCCTTCGAACTCTGGCAGCCAGAAACGGCGTGTCGAGCAGTGGAAAATATCAACTCCAGCCTGCGCCAGTGGAGCCAGGAAACGCTCAAGTTCCTCTGGTGTTTCCACCAGTTTGGCAGAATAATTGCCCGCTTTCCACTGCGAGAAACGCAGCACAATTGGGAAATCCGGGCCAACTGCGCGGCGGCAAGCCTCAATAACCTCTACCGCAAACGTTGTGCGGCCTACCAGATCGCCGCCGTAACGGTCGGTGCGCTTATTGGTCCGCTCCCAGAAGAATTGGTCGATCAGATAGCCATGCGCCCCGTGCAGCTCGATTCCGTCAAATCCAGCCGCTTTGGCGTCAGCAGCAGCTTGAGCGAAAGCGGCTACTAATCCTTCGATCTCAGCTGTGGTTAGCGGCTCTGTAACCTGCTCTCCAGCCAGATTAAGGCCTGACGGTCCTACCGGCAGGGCCTCAGGGTTCGGCAGTGCGCCAATCTTGCGTTCCAAGCCGACATGCCAGAGCTGCGGGATGATCTTGCCGCCAGCTGCATGAACTTCAGCAGCAACCTTTGCCCAGCCCTTGAGTGCTGCTTCTCCATGGAAGTTGGGGATACTCGGACTGCTGACAGCAGACGGATGATTAATCGCCGTTCCTTCGGTAACGATCAGACCGACTCCGCCCTCTGCCCGCCGACGGTAGTACGCCGCAACATCTTCACCTGGAATTCCGTCCGGCGAGAACGCTCTAGTCATCGGTGCCATTACAATTCGGTTAGCCAGCTTCAGGTTGCCTGCTGTAACAGGTTCAAACAATAATTTAGTAGTCATGAGTAACCTCCATATTTTAATGTAATTACTTTTCGTAAGCATATTATCGCGCTATTTAGGACAAATTGCAAATTATCCGTTATAACCTACCGAATTACTAAGGTAATTCAAAGGGAATGCTCAAATCAAAAGCCGGGCAACGCAGCTTCCTCTGCAGATGCCCGGCTTTGCCGGATAACTTATTTTATCGTAAAAGTCCTAGTTTCATTCTTTTGGAACGGGAAGATCTGCCTTCGATTCTAAACGTTCAGAATTCCTGGTTTCGGCACTTGGCCGAAAGCCTTGGCAAGATCAGACAGCTGCTGATCGGTAATTCTCTGCCTGATTTCCCTGCTACCGATGAGGTTGTACACCGCTGCGGCTTTTTCAACCGTTTCAATCAACCCAAAGGCTGTATCCATTGTTGATCCTGTGCCGAATATGCCATGGTGCGGCCAGATGACAACACGGTGATCCTTCATTTTCTTCGCCGTTTCACGTCCAATTCCGCTGCTTCCTGGTACCATCCAAGGAATAACACTCACACCGTCAGGGAACACAACAATACATTCTGTACACATCTCCCATAAGGTTTTGGTGAATTTGCGTTCATCCAGATCATGTGTGAAGGTCATGGCAATCACATTCGTGGCATGGGTATGAAGAACGACACGGTGACTCGGGTCAACCTTTAGCCGTTCGATATGGCTCATGAAATGTGAGGCCAGTTCACTGGTCGGCACAGCCTCGTCCCTCAGCCCCCATAGAATTTCGACACTGTTGCCATCTGAGCTTACGCGCAGTACGCCGAGACAGCCTTCCGGGTCCTTGATTACATTTCTGAAGAATTTCCCCGAACCGGTCACTATGAAATAACGACCTGCCAGCTCCTGTACCGGAAAGGTGAGCGGGATGGTGCGCAAGGACTCGACGATATCAATATATTTTCCAACCACTTCTTCATCTAATAAGTAGCTGATATTCCCGCCGTTCAGCTCATCCCAGCCGAGCTTCCACATATGATGGGTAATCTCTGTCATTTCATTGATAAATGGAGCCTCGGCACTAGCAATATATCCGTTATTTCTAATCATAGATGTGCTCATCGTTTGTTTCTCTCCTTCTTCGTCCTTTAATGATTTAATCGTATGTTCATCATTCTTTGTTGTCAACAAATTAAATATTAATTGTGTTGTTTATATTTGTTTTAAGTGATTTTCAGGCAATTCATGCCGTAATTAGCATGTTATTCTTCTTCGTTTGTTGCAAAACACAGAATATCCCCCTATCATAAATAACTATACTGTTGAAAAGGTGATTATTATGCTGGCAGCCGAACGACGCAAAAAAATCATTGATCTCGTTCATCAGGACAAGCGTGTCCTGGTCTCGGATTTAAGCCGGATGTTTGAGGTCACAGAAGAGACGATCCGCAGGGATCTGGAGAAGCTGGAGAAGGATGGTATCGTGAGCCGCACTTATGGGGGCGCGATGCTTAACCGTCATACAAATGAAGATTTGCCTTTTGTCACCCGGAATGCTCTGAACACAGAAATCAAGCGAAACATCGCTCTAAAAGCACTGGATCTTATTAACGATGGCGATACACTGATGGTAGACCCCAGTTCTACAGCGTTTGAATTCCTGAAACTGCTCGAGACGAAAAACAATCTGACCATCATTACGAATTCGGTTAATATTCTGCATGATTTCGCTAATTCGGGAATGAATATTATCTCCACCGGAGGATCACTACGTTATCGCTCCCTCTCGCTGGTCGGCCCGGTCGCTCACGACACCATCCAGCGCTACAATGTGGATACGGCTGTAATCAGCTGCAAAGCCATCGATCTTGACAAAGGTGTTACCGACTCTAACGAACCGGAATGCGAGCTCAAGAAATACATGTTGCGCCAGGCGGACAAAGTCATTTTGCTTGCGGATCACACTAAATTTGACAAAACCGCTTTCTCAAAGCTCATCGAGTTGAGCAACATCGACTATCTGATCACCGACCGCAGACCATCAGAAGCATGGCTGGAACGTCTATCCCGAGATAATATTGAACTGCTGTATTAGGATCAAAAAGAAGGGCCGTCTCCCCTGCGGGAAACGGCCCTTCTCTGACATTGCGCTCTAATTAGTCTTCTATTCAATAAATCGTTATCTTTCCAGCAGCACCCTGGAGCCTTTGGCAGCGACCACCGATAGCCATTGGACATTCTTTTCGCGTTCTGTATTCGCTTTTTTACGGCAGACATAGACTACCGCCGGTGGGAAATTCAACGCGACGAATGTAGTACTCTGGATGTCGAAGAATGGCTTCAGGTCTTTTTGTATCTGCTTAAAATAATAACTGAAGACCACGAACATGCCTTCATCCTTTAGAGAAGCAGAAATTTGTGATAGCAGTTGCGTCCTCTTCTCACTGCCCATACTCCAGAACGGAAGACCGCTCACAATGCAATCCAGCTTCTCCAGCTTTCCGTTATGCAACGCCAGCCGTAGCCGGGAGCTGTCCGGGTAGCAACGATAATCAGGAAACCGCAGTTTTAGACTGCGGCGGAGTTCCTGATCTTTCTCAAATAGAAGAACTTGCATAGGCTGCTGTGCCGACGGCAGATGCCGGGTAACCGCGCCTGTGCCTGCTCCAAGCTCTGCCAGAGACTTTACCCGCTCCCACGAAACGGGCTCCAGCAACGCTTGCGCCAACCTGCGCGAACTGGGAACAATATTCCCTGTTGCTAAAGGGGCCTTCAGGAATTTATACAGAAACAACAACCGCTCCTTGAGTCCTCTTAACATATGCCGCCTCCTCTCTATGCCTCTTTTTATTAAGTATTACCGTTTGACTAGATAACATGTTGTTTTATTAAAAGTTCTCGACTTCTTTGACTTTCCGCTTCTTCCACACGATCTCGTAGAGGACCGGAACAACTATCAGCGTGAGCAAGGTTGAAGTGAACAAACCGCCGATCACTGTTACTGCCAGGCCGCCAGAGATCAGACTTGTTGAGGAACCGGATAATGCCAGTGGCAACAGGGCCAGCATGGTCGCCAGTGCGGTCATCAGGATCGGTCTAAGCCTTGTTTTGCAAGCCTCGACAATGGCTTCGGTGATCGGCTGGCCACTCTTGCGGTTCTTCTCCACGCGGTCAAGCAGAACGACTGCATTCGTCACAACAATACCGACCAGCATCAGCATGCCTATCATTCCGCTCATGGACAAGGCCTGCCCTGTAACTAGCAATGCGCCCAGAGAACCGACCGGAATGAAGATCAGGGAAGACAGGATAATCAGCGGGGTAACTACACCCCCGAAGGTGATGCTCATAACCAGAAATACAAGTCCAACCGCTGCCGCCATTGCAATACCCAGATTCGTAAAGCCCTCCTGCATCATCGCCATACCGCCGCCATAGCTAACCTCAACACCATCAGGCAAGGACAGGGCTGCAATATCCTTCTGCACCTCACGGGTGACGACCGAAGTGTTGTCTCCTTTGACGGTCCCTGAAACTTTGGCATAAGTCTTGCCATCGTTATGATTGACAGTAACCAGGGCATCACGGACGGAGACATCGGCTACGTCGCCTAAGGTACGAACTCCGCTTGCCGTAGGTACCGGTATGCTCTTCAATTCCGCAAGCGAGGTAATCTGCTGACGATAGGACAGTGTGACCGTCTGTTCCTTGTTGTCCAGCGTATAGCTCCCTGCACGAACAGGCTTAAGCTGCTCTGTTACTGCCTGCATGAGCACATAAGGACTGACTTTCTCATCTATTCCTTGTTGATTGAGGGTAAGCTCCCATTTCGGAGTAACCTCGTTCATATTGTTCGTAACATCCTTGAGATTGCTATTTTGCCCCATCAGGTCCTCGATTTGCTTGGAGGCCTTGGACAAATCATCCATATTATCTGAATAGAGGCTGACATCAATATTGTTGCCGCTAGGCAGACCCTGCTGCTCACCAGCCTTGACTGACACTGTCGTACCGGGAATGACATTCTCCACTAGCGCCGGCAGGTCAGCCTTGGCTTTATCAATGACAGCTTCCATATCGATATCCTTGGAAAATTGCGCTGTTACCGTTGCCCGGTTAGCCATACTGCCTGAGGACCGCATCGGATTATCTGCCGAACCGCCAACAGCGACCTGGTAATTCGTCACTCCGTTAAGATCTTTGACATAGCTCTCTACCTTTTTGCTGACCTGATCGCCCTGCTCTGTGCCACTTCCGGCTGGAAGCGTCAGCTGAATGGAAGCCGTTGGCACGGAATCTGCCGGCAGGAACGCAACACCCAGCAAAGGAATAGTGCTCAGCGAGCCAGCAAGAAGTACTAATGAAAGAATCATAACCAGCCACTTGCGTTTCAGTGCAGCTTTAATCAGACGCTCATATACGCCCGTAAGTTTGCTTTCGCTCTTATGTGGCTTTACCTTTTTGAAGAAAGAGGCACCGAGCACTGGAATAAGCATCACAGCGACCAGCAAACTCGCCACAATAGAGATTACGACGGCAAGAGAGAATGGGCGGAAGAACTCACCGATCACGCCATTAACAAAGCCCAGCGGTGCAAATACGACCACTGTAGCAATCGTTGATGACAACACTGGACTGATTACTTCCTTAGTCGCCCGGTAAGTTAAGTCCTTGCTCTTCAGCGATGCCCCCTTCTCTTGACGCCATCTGTAAATATTCTCAATGACCACGATACTATCATCGACGATGCGTCCGATGGATACGGCAATTCCACCCAGCGTCATAATATTCAGGGTATATCCCATTTGGTTCATCACTGCGATTGTGGCGAAAATAGAGATTGGCAGTGACAGGATGGAGATAAGTGTTGCCCGTACATTACGCAGGAACAGGAAGATAATGATGATACAGAATAAAGCCCCGTACAATCCTTCCCGAATCAATGAATTGACCGATTCCTTGATTTCCTCTCCCTGATTCGAAATCACATGTGCCTCTATATGATCGTTCTTGTAGGAATCCAGCAAGCTTTGAACCGCATCCCCTACATCTGCTGTATTAGCATCTTGGGTCTTGACCACTTCCAATACAAAGCTCGGTTCCCCGTTGTAACGTGTAATTTCATCGACTTGCGCAGAACTGGTTATCGTTGCAATATCAGAGAGCTTGATCGCAGCAGGTATCGTGGCCACCTGACCACCTCCGGCAGCTCCTCTCGTCTGCTGCTGCCCAGCCCCGCCAGAAGAACCTGGAGCAGCTGCCATGCCCCCGCCTACTGCGCCTGCTGGGCCGAGCGGCAAATCCTTAATTTGCTGCAGGGTAGTGGCCGAGCCGGAGAGCCGGATCGGAATCGTGGTTTCACCCTCGTTTACATTTCCCAGCGGCAAAGCATAATTTAAGCCCTGAAGGGCTGTCTGGATAGAACTCAGCGAGATACCTAGTCTGGAAGCCTTCTCCTTGTCGACGACAATTTGCAGTTGGTCCGAAGCTGCTCCCTTCAGTGTCACCGAGCTGACCCCTTCAAGCTTCTGCAAAGCCGGAACGACATCATCCTCAAGCTTCCGGGTTAATTCTCCAGAGTCTTTGCCTGTAGAGAAAATAGCCGCCTGGTAGATTGGCATGGCGCCAGCCGAAAGGCGCTGCACACTCACCTTGGCATTCTCTGGTAGCTTCAATTTTGCCACCGAAGCCTCAATATCTGTAGACAATTTGTCCATATCGGAACCGAATGGAAACTGGATCGAGATGCTGGACGCATTCTCTGTAGAAGTACTAGTCAAGGAATCATACCCGGCAAAGTTCTTCAGGCTGTCCTCTATTGGTTTTGTAACTCCTGTCTCCATTTCCTCTGTGGATGCTCCAGGATTAATTGCCTGGATAAATACCGCAGGGAATTCGATATCCGGGAAAGTCTGTTGCTTGATCTGTGTCGCTGAATATACGCCATAGCCCATAATAAGAGCAAACAGGATCAGCACAGCCACTGAATTTTTTAAACTGATTTTACTCAAAAGGTTCATTCTTCTTCTCCTCCTCTATCTGACCACAGTATAAAGCCCGAATTTGTCCTCAATGTGAACTGAGGATTACAATTCGGGCTTGTAGTAGAATTGGGGGAGTTGAACAGATACAGTAGTTCCTTTTCCCAGTGTGCTGGCGACTTCAATTTGACCCTTATGCAGGTCGACAATTCGCTTGACGATGGATAACCCGAGGCCGCTGCCGCCAACTTTTCGTTCTCTGGATTTATCCACTTTATAGAAGGGTTTGAAAATATGATGGAGTTCCTCCTCCGGAATTCCTGATCCGGTGTCAGCGATCTCCACTAACACCTGTTCTCCACTTAATAAGACTTTAATGTCAATGGTTCCGCCAATGTTCGTATGTTTGATACTGTTGCTTAACAAATTACTCCATATTTGACTCAACCGGTCTTCATCCGCTTCGATGGTTACGGGAAGGACATCCAGATTGACTATCATCTCCTTGGCGGACCACTGAGGTTCCAGAGCAATCACCACTTGACGAAGCTGCTCATCCAGTGAGAATTTTCCCGGGGACAGCTGCATATGCTCGTATTCCAGTGTCGATAGCTGTAGTAAATCACCACTCAGCCTGGACAGGCGGTCGCTCTCAGCTTCAATGATATCCAGCAGCCGTATGCGCGTCTGTTCATCAAGCTGCTTGTATTTAAGCGCCTGCGTGAATCCCTTAATCGATGTCAGCGGAGATTGAATTTCATGGGATACATCCGAGACAAACCGCTTGCGGCTTTCCTCCAGCGTTCCCAGTTCCTTCGCCATCACATTAAAGCTCTGAGTCAGTTGGCCGATTTCGTCACTGCGCTTGCTGCTGAGGCTGACGCTGAAATCGCCTTTGGACATTCTCCGGGTCGCACGGGTCAACCGCCGCAGCGGCTGCACGATGTACCTGGCAGCGATCAGAATGAACAAACTGCCGAAGCCCAGAATAAAGAGCAGTTGGGTTTTCAGGAAACCGCCGATCATGCTCACCAGTTCATTGATCTCCGGTGTGATGAACAATGCGCCGGGAGAGCCATTCACAGTCAATGGAAGACCAACCGTCATTCCACCCTCACCTTTATTTATACCACTGCGAAAAACGCCCCCGTGCAGGACCTCCGATACATGGGCTGCTTCCAGCTCCAACTGCCTTTGTTGAACTTCACTGCTCACATACAGCAATTTCCCCTTGCTATCGTACATATGTACAGCATAGCCTGGGAGGGAGGATACCCCTGTCATCAGGTAATCCAGATCTCCCCCCTCAGCCTGCTCGTAAGCCTTGATCATCATTTTTCCGCTGGATATCATGTGATCTTGTAGTGCCTTCTTGATTTGTCCTATATATATGTGATTTATCAACAGCGATGCCGTGAAAATACTAAGGATAACAGCCCCCAGAAAGGTCAGTACCACACGTACATACAGCGATTTAATCATGCAGAACCTCCAGCCGGTAACCTACACCTCGCAGCGTAACAATTCGGAAATCTCCGCTATGCGGCTGGAATCGGTCCCGCAGCCGTTTGATATGTGTATCTACAGTTCGTTCATCGCCAAAATACTCATAACCCCAAATCTGGCGGATCAGCATATCGCGTGTGAAGATTTGACCGGGGTAACTTGCCAGCTTCCACAGCACCTCGAACTCCTTAAGCGGCAACGTAGTCAATTGACCGGTGGCATCATGCAAGACATGATAACCCCTCTTATCTAACGTAATGCTGCCTAGCTTGATGGTATGGGATGTGGAAATACCGTATCGCTTCAGCAGCGCCTTGACCCGCATGACCATCTCCATCGGATCAAATGGCTTAACTAGATAGTCGTCAGTGCCAAGGCGAAATCCCTTGATTTTGTCGGCAGGCTCGCCTTTAGCTGTAATCATCAGGACCGGTCTATCCCCGGCCTCCCGAATCCGTCTGCACAGTTCCCACCCGTCCATACCGGGCATCATAATATCTATAATTACGAGATCGACATCATGTTTCTCGTAATAGCTCCAGGCGTCCGCGCCATTGCTTGCCTCTATAATTTCCATACCCTCATCCTTCAGGAAAAGGCTAACCAACTCCCGAATATGCGCCTCATCATCCGCCACCAAAATTGTTGTCACGCTGTACCACACCTCATCCAATTGTTTTCCCTGACAATCATCACTTTAGTATATCGGCCTAATTTGTACTGAAAGTGAACAGAACATTACATCCTAACGATCATTAGGATTTTACATGGAGTAAGGTCGTCATTGTTCCTGCAAGGGCGGCTGAAATGAAAAGCATCCGCGGATTGTGGAAAAGATACCCGTGGAGGAATCGCCAGTTTATTTATCCTGGGATTCCACGGCATGACCACCGAACTCGTTGCGCAGTGCCGCAACCACCTTGCCGGTAAAGGTATCGGTCTCCAGCGAACGGTAACGCATCAGCAGCGACATAGCGATAACCGGTGTAGCAGCTTGAAGATCAAAAGCAGTTTCCAGCGTCCACCGGCCTTCACCAGAGGAATGCATCACGCCTTTAATCTCTTCCAGCTTAGCATCCTTGGAGAAGGCGCGTTCCACCAGCTCCATCAGCCAAGATCGGATGACGGAGCCATTGTTCCATACCCGGGCCACCTGTTCGAAGTTGAAATCAAAACCGCTTTTCTCCAGAACCTCGAAGCCCTCCCCGATGGCAGCCATCATCCCGTATTCAATCCCGTTATGCACCATCTTCAGGAAATGCCCGCTACCGGATTTGCCTGCATAGAGATATCCATTCTCCACGGAAGTATCCCGGAACAGCGGCTCAACAATCGCCCAAGCTTCCGGATCGCCACCAATCATGTAACAGGCGCCGTTTCGCGCACCTTCCATCCCACCCGAGGTACCGGCATCCATGAAGCTGATGCCATGCTGACGCAGGGCCTCATAACGGCTAATGGACTGCTTGTAATGGGAGTTCCCTGCTTCAATGACGATATCACCTTGTGATAACAGCGGAGTCAGCTCAGCGATCACATTGTCCACGACCGGATGAGGAACCATGATCCAGAGAATACGCGGCTGCTGTAATTTGCTCACAAGCTCTGCCAGACTTGCTGCACCTTCCGCACCGTTCTTTATCATCTCTTCCACAGCCGGTGTATTCAGGTCAAACGCTGCCACCTCATGTCCGTGTTCCAGCAGATTCAGTCCAAGGTTATAGCCCATTTTTCCAAGTCCAATTAATCCTACTTTCATCTAAATTCCCTCCTGTGTATGATCATGTATGGTCCAAATACTTCCTTTTTAAGGTGTATAGAAAAAGAAGATCCAGAGGCCGAGGCCCCTGGACGGGTTTAGAAATTACAGAACACCTGCCGGTACGGATTGAACCTCTTGAGCTTCTGGTTCCTCATTCTCGTCCAACCACCAGTGGTCATCGCCAAGCAGTTCAGCTGCCGCATCAGGACCGTGAGAGCCAGCAGCATAGCTGTGCAGCGGAAGAACGCCTGCTTCCATCGCTTCTTGGATCGGCTGAACCCATTGCCAGGACAGCTCCACTTCATCCCAATGGGCAAAGAAGGTCGAGTCGCCGCGCAGGGCATCATAAATGAGGTTCTCGTAAGATTCCGGAATTTCCGGGTTACCAAGTTGATAATTGATGCGGACAGGCTCCAGCTTGCCGGTACGAAGCGGATCTTTAGTGTTGAGCTGCAGAGTAATCGCTTCATTCGGACTGATATCAATAATCAGCAGGTTAGGGTCAGTGTTCCCTTTATTCAGATTGTTATAATCATTAAGTGGTTCTTTGAATTCAATGACAATTCTCGTGGACTTCTCTTTCATACGTTTGCCGGTCCGAATGTAGATCGGAACTTCATTCCACATCGGATCTTCAATCCAAAGGCGGGCAGCGATGTAGGTCTCGTTCCGCGAGCTGGAGTCGATTCCCGGTTCGTCCAAATAGCCTGGCACGGGATTGCCCTTGATTTCTCCGGCTGCATATTGTCCCAGCACGACATCACGTGTAAGATCTTCTTTTATCAACGGGCGGAGCGATTCCATTACATACCGCTTCTTGTTGCTGACATCTTCTGGTGTGCTGCCTTTAGGAAGCTGCATGGCTGTCATCATCAACAGCTGGAGCATGTGATTCTGGAACATATCCCGCAGCGCGCCGGACTTGTCGTAATAACCAGCCCGTTCCTCTACCCCAACCGTTTCGCTCGCCGTAATTTGCACATTGGCGATATAACGGTTTTTCCAAAGAGCTCTCAGTACTGGATTGGAATATTTGAGCACTTCCAGATTCTGTACCATTGGCTTGCCCAGGAAGTGGTCAATACGGAAGATTTCTTCTTCTTTAAACGCAGCCGAAAGGCTCTCATTCAACACTCTCGCCGACGCCAGATCCGTACCGAACGGCTTCTCAATCACCAGACGTTTCCAACCCTCTGTCGAGCCCAGCCCGCTGGAATTAATGTTCGCAGCTATTTCACCGAAGAATTCAGGACCGACGGACAGGTAGAACATGCGGTTCTCAGGAATCCCTAACGCTTCTTCCCTAGCCTTGACATGTCCCAGCAGCTTCACGTAGTCTTCTGGACGGCCCACGTCCAGCACTGTATATTCAAACGCCTGGATGAACGTCCGAAGCTTTTCGGATTCTTCTGCCGGCTTTCTGGAGAAGGTTTGAAGGGAATTCAGTACCTGCGCCTGAAACGCTTCGTTCGACAGTTCCCGTCTGCCGAGTCCGATTACGGATAAAGGTAGTGAGATTTTACCATCTAAAAACAGGTTATATAAAGCGGGATAAATTTTCCGTTTCGCCAAATCTCCGGTAGCGCCAAATAGCACAAAAGTTGATGATTCCACTTTAATTCCTCCTGTTGTTAATATATATTTATGAGGTTACTATTAATTACTTCTTAACTTTTATATCACACATCATACGACGATAATGTCCATTCGTCAACATCATTTCGACATTTACAGAAGTTATTCATTTCACTATACTATGTTATAGTAAGAAAGATATTAATGATAACCTTCAAAAAGGATGAAGCCAACTTATGAAAGAGCCCCCCAAGCCATTACATGCCAAAGTCGAAAGTGCTTACCATATCATCGGGAAAAAATGGGTGAACCTGATCGTCCATGTACTCATGGAAGGACCGAAACGGTTCAACGAGTTGAACGCCATTATCCCTGTCCTCAGCAAACGCATGCTGAATGAACGACTGAAGGAGCTTGAAGAGTCCGGCATCCTGAAGCGCCATGTCATTCCGGAGCGACCTGTCCGCACGGAATATACTTTGACAGAACAAGGAAGAGAACTTGGAACCGCCTTATTTCATGTGGAAGCTTGGGGAATGAAATGGCTGTAACAACTATTTAACAAGTTCCACAAAAACAGCGGACACCGTGTTCGCCAACTGCTGCGGAACCACGCCCATCTGTGTACCCACTCTTCCTGCGCTGACAGCCATCGTCTCCAACAGCTCGGCACTTACATCTATAAAGGTGGGGTAGAGCTTCTTCATGCCGACCGGCGAGCAACCACCGCGGACATAGCCTGTCCACTTAAGCAAATCCTTCATTGGCAGCATTTCGATCTTTTTCTCCCCGGCAGCTTTGGCGGCCTTCTTCAAGTCCAATTCCTCGCCCACAGGGATCACGAACACATACAGATGAGGTCCGCTATGCGATACCAGGGTCTTAAAGACCTGCTCCGCAGGCTGACCGATCTTCTCCGCTACCGCCGTACCGTGGATCTGCCCATCCTCATGATCATAAGTAAACACCTCATACGAAATCTTCTGCGCGTCGAGGATTCGCATGGCATTAGTTTTACCCGCTTGCATCATCATCAACCTTTCCTTCTGTTACCTTACATCTTACCGCCTGAACATGTGATCCATCAAGGTTCGAAGCCTTCCCGACTTACATATACCCCATCCTCGGAAAATACCGGCTTCATCCGCTCATACACAATGCGCCAGGCAGAGGGGTCGTACCACTCTTGCAGCTCCGATTCTTCATATAAGGAGTAAATCCCCAGATTCCGTGTACGTTTTCCTCCACTGCCGTCTCCCATAAAATAATCATCCACACACACCCGATCCACCACTTCTTTCAGCTTTTCCGGGAATGCGGGACTGCTCGGAAGCACCGGAGCAATTGCGACTTGTGTGGGAATGCCTGCCTCCTTGAGCAACTCCAGCGTCTTAAGCCGAGCACCAATCGGTGGTGCTGCCGGTGTAAATCGCTGGCGAATCTCATCCAAATCGGTCTCCACCGTCATGCTTACTCTAACACGATCACCAAGTTCCTTTAACAAATCCATATCCCGCCGCACCAGCGGACTCCGCGTCTGCAGTAGCAGAAAGTCTGGCTGCTCCTGCACCATAACCTCAAGTAGCGACCGTGTAACCAGTTCCTTATATTCAACTGGCTGATAGGGATCTGTACTGGAGGACATGAAAATAGTGACTAGTCCCTTCGCCTTTGCTCGGATCAGTTCCTTGCGTAAAAGCTCCGCCGCTCCCTGCTTGATGTCCACCCAGGTGCCCCAATCTTCCTTACGGAAGATCGAGACCGGCATTTGGCGCACATAACAGTAAGAGCAAGCAAAAGAACAACCACTGTATGGATTCAAGGAATGGCTATAACCGGACAGAAAACCCGTTCCTTTATTCAGCAGCGTCTTAGGCTGTTTGTACAAAAGCTCCGTAGCCATCCTGTTCACCTCGCATTTTATAGATAGATATGATTATTTCACACGGGTCGGATGCTACATGGCAGCAAAGAACCCCAATCACAAAATTGGGGTTCGAGTCATGAGTATTAGTCCCTGGGATAATTGATTTGCATAATATCCATAAAAGGTACTTTTATAAGAGTCTCATGATAGCTGAGATGCACTTTACCAGTCCGAGAGTCCATGTCTACAATAACACCACGTACCTGCTCTTCCTGCCCCCATACGGTCAAAAGAATTTCAGATTCTTCCATCTTGGCTTCTGCCAGCTGATTTCCAAGCTCCTCCAGCACGAACTCGTCCCTCGTTGGCCGTTTTGCTACCTTTGCTTTTGCCACACTGTTCCTCCATTAAATTAAGTTTATTTCCATGTGTTATGACGTATAAATGGATATCGTTTGTACTCGCCCTTGTATATCATCGAGATAATTTTAGCGAGTACTCTAAGGTGATGAAAAGAGAACTCATAATTTTTTGGTGATTACTAGAAGTAATTCACACAATCATAACCTTTTTAGTGCTTACTACTATTATATAGGTTAAAGCCTTGGCATCCTCCCGTCAACCTTAGGGTCTGCAGCTTCCACTGCAACTTGAGCTGCCAGCCATGGTCATGGGTCGCGCTCGCCGACATGGGCTGATTATCGCTCCAAACAATACTTGGGATTCTTTCACAGGCAGCACTGGAGTTGCTTCGTTTCCTCCAAAGTTAGTGATTAGGCATATTAGTATGAAAGATCTCCACCATTCATTAATGTATGACAATATCCGAATCACTTAATGTATAAGTATCCTGTTACATCATAAGTAAATCCGTATCAGGAAGTTGATACACTAATTAGGTAGTTAATACCTTTATTTTGCTGCTGAACACTTTCAGTAAAAGGAATTATTGTCTGTAATCATCAACCATGTCAAAAAGATAATGGAACAGCAAGATAAGTCCATCAGGAGATTAGCCAGAGAAACTGGGCTTGTCATTAACACGGTGTCGGGTTTGTACTACGTTACGTCAAAGCGCTTGGATATAGAGACGCTATACAGATTCTGTAAGTATTCAAAGGTCAGTATCAGAGAATTGTTGGAAACCAGAATACACGGGGCACCGTGGTCAATCAGGTAGCTCATATGCGGCCGTCACGGATGCCGCTCACTTCGATTTTCCGTTGGGGTGATCTTGCCTGCTTTATCCAGATATATGATTTCGATAGTTTGGCCAATGCTCGTTTTCATAACTGATCGCCCCCAAGATAAGAACACTCGTTTTTATTGTATGTAATATAAATCTTTTGGGGACGTTTTGTAAATGAACTCTATTTCATTGGTTAGGAATATTATCCTGAGCAATAAGACATACTTTTTCAATTCCATATATCGCCAATATAGTTCATTTGGTGTAAAATAGTGTCGGAGGTTTGTTTCTAAGGACTCATTTTTATTATGTAAGGTTTGTTAGAATTTCATTTTCCACTATTAACAAAAAGGAGAGGATTTTTATAAGTGAAGATGTAATAATCATGCTTCCAGAAAAATACATCGAAGCTCGGCTAGACCACCAAATCGACTGGTATGATAAAAAAAGTATATCTGCTCAAAAAACATATAAACGACTGCAAACTTTCGAACTTATTTTCGCAGCTCTAATACCTTTGTTGAGCGGATATACAACCTCACATAAATTCATTCCAGTCATCGTTGCGGTTCTTGGAACTTTAATTGTTATTTTAGCGGGGCTCTCTAGACTGGGGAAGTACCATGAAAACTGGACACAATACCGCGCCACTTGTGAATTATTAAGGCACGAAAAATTTTTATATCTTACTGGAACGAATCCATATGAAGAAAAAAGCTTTCAATTATTAGTATCTAGAGTTGAAAGCTTCGTATCTGCAGAGAATATAAATTGGTCACAATTAGCAACTTCTGATGACAACAAGAATTAATCAATTACAAGTTCATATGTTCGATCAAACACGTCTGGTTTACATGGATACTGCTCACCCTTTACTCCTGTTATAATCCAATCCCCAGGTTCTGCTCTCAACGGACCTTCCAATGTTTGGATAATCATTTCAGAGACTGCTTGATATGCCTCTACTACGATAGGTTTTTTACGAAATTTTCTAACACTCTTTTCTTCCATGAAAGCAACCCTCCCATTTTTTATAATATTAATACTCAGAAGGAGTGTAAAGTTGTTGGCAAACACATATAATATTTTTATTAGTCACGCTTGGAAATACACTGAGCACTATAATAAGATCGTTCAGTGGCTTAATGAAGCACAAAGTGATGGAGAGTTTAATTGGAAAAATTACTCCGTTCCGCAACACGATCCCCTGATTAATCCGAATACAACAGTAGGCAAAAAGAAGTTGAAGGAAATGATTGATGGACAAATCAGACCAGTTTCAATTGTCATCATTTTGTCAGGAATGTATGCAGCACACAGCGAATGGATTGATTACGAAATAGATACCGCAGTCTCATACAATAAATATATTATTGGCGTTAAACCATGGGGACAAGAACGAGTTCCTATCAAGGTTCAAAATAATGCCAACATTATGGTAGGTTGGAATAAAAGCTCCGTTGTGAATGCTGTCAAAGCAAAATAGAATACTGTTAATCCCGTTGACAATAAATTGCCAACGGGAGTTTGATGTGTCTGTATGCTTACTTGTAAACCCTCCTATACGCTGAAGGATCGTCACCATCCGACAGAAGTCATAACTACCGTTCGCATTAGTATCAAAACACCTTCAACTTTGGCAGCGCAGGCTGGCGAAGCCCAGTCCGGAATTCCGGGCTGCTTTACCTAGGTCTCCAGCGCTGTGATCTTTTGGGCCTGCTTTTTGACTGTCTTTAATGTTAAGTCAGTTTTGCAATAGGGTCAGACTCAAACTCGCGCAGGCTTTGTGGATTGTGCTATCCTGACCCTTTTCAACTTCATCCTCTAACAAACGTACTCGATTATCATGTCTGAAATTGACTCACAGAAGGCCTTACGTTCGCATGAAAAAAGCACCTGAAGGTGCTCACTTGTACAGCTCAAATATTTCCTTTATATAGCCAGAGTACTCATATCTCCATTCTTCATTAGAATCTTCATTAGCATCAAGGAATATCTTTTCACCAAAAGAAAAAGTAATATTCAACTTGTTGTAGGTATTTCTATCCCTCAGGCTTTGTATGATTTTGAGGTTATCAATCTTAAAGTCTTTAATTACACTCGTTTCTAATAATCCGTTTTGTTGTTTAAATCTCCAGATCGTTTTCTTCGAAAAAACGAAAAGCTCGAAAGTTTTTGAATTTTGCTTAAGAAAATCTTTTGGATAAGTTAAGTCTATCTCTTCTAAGGATAAGTAACTATCAACGTGTTGAAAAAAATAGTGCAGATTTCCGATACCAAATCTACCAAAATAGGATTTAAGTTGATCATATTTCATGGTTCTCTCTCCCATCGACATCATATTTCTATCCAGCGCTTCTTTCTCGGTCAATGCTACTTCAGCGTACGACACTCGATCACGTGGCAGTTTTGATTCCTTGCTTCAGTGATAAATCCAGCACTTACTCAGGCAGCCTCCACAATCCGAACTTTAATCAATGTAGTCACGATTCTAGGAGACAAGGAGATGAGAAAAACACAAGAACGGAGTGTAAGAAAAGGCGAGAGATGGTAGCCCAGTTAAGTTGGCTCTCGCTCAATTCCTAGTACAGATATATCATGTACAACGTCTAGCAAACAGCCAAATTAAAGACATTATTAATACACTAGTTACTCTCTTACTTCCCCCGCCTCTTGAATTAAATATTGCCATGGCCAGTTTCCAGTGAGATATTTTCTGTAAAAAAGTAATTGTCTATCAACGGCTGATATTTCATCTGTTGATTCATTGTACGCGATGACAAGCCCTCGACCATCTTCATCGACCTGAAGTTCTTCAAGTTTTGTTAATATAGTTCTCAAATTATTTTTTTGTATTCTATTTTCTCTGGAGTGAGTTATTTGAAATATCTCATCTAATCCTAATCCATCTATTAATTTCTTGTCATCTGCCTCAACTATTACTGCCATAGAATGAGCATATATACCAGTAGAATCCTTGCGTTTTCTAATTCCCGAAGAAACGTCTTTGGCGAATTGCTGATACAAAGCATTTAACTGATTTGCATACTTTTTAGCAGCTGCTTCATAAGTTTCTTGATTATTAAATACAATTTTTGCTTCCATCGTTTCATAAAAATTATTTTCGTCTAAAAATAATAAAATTAATTGTTGAAGTATACCTACATTACCAAAACAATTTTCGACAAATAGATCTTGAATATTAGGAAGTATATGTATATTTAAAACAGTAGGACTAGAACCATTATTTATTACTTCCCTCAAATCTTCAGGCGACCAATATATAGACATTTCAATTATTCTACCGGTCAAATCGGGGTTTAAATACGTTATCATGTTTTGCTGTGTCCATACTCCTACTATTACGATAAAACAACCGTAGTCCCACAAAGCTTTCATGTCGTAAGCAAACTTCTTCCTTTCTTGCATTGAAAGATAATGGAAATCCTCAATAACTAATCGCTTTCCAGATGCAACAAGAATTTCAGCTATGTATCTTAAATCGTTAATATCTCTCCCAAAATTCTGTTCAGTTCTTCCAGTCTCCCGTCCCGCTTCAATTGAAGCTGTGAGTCCAATTTTCGCAAGTAACTTTGCTCCAATGCTGGTCTCTGCTTCAATTGAGCCCTTTATCGAGGTACCTACTGTCTTTTCTAGAATTAATCTGATTCCTAATTGAGAAAGAGCATCTGTATAAATATCATTTATATATTTCCCAAAACGACATTGAACAACGATTGCCTGTGGGATATTTTTTTTTCTGAACCAAGATTTTCCACATTTTGACTCCCCTCTTAAAGCGATATGAGTTTTTCTAGCTAGCAATCTTTGTATCTCTGAATCTAGATTACCTCTGTCTACATATGAAGGAAACAAAATTTCATTTGAGATCCCGAATACTTCATCTGTTCTAAATTTCGTGCTCACATGCACTCCTCCTTTATCCATATTATCTACTACATGGAATTGTATTATAGCTTAACATCATCTGTCACTTGTTTTCTATCAAAATAATCGGAACTGACTCCATAGCGTGCGACAAATCAAAACACCTTCAAGAAAATGGATCAATATTGTAAAATAGGTAAATACAACTTACAACAGCAGGAATAAAGCTCCTTTACTGTCTTTCCCCTGCTCTAACTCTAGCAACCGTTTCTTCATCTCCAGTCCGCCCCGGAAGCCAGTCAGGCTACCATTTTTGCCGATCACCCGGTGGCATGGAACTGTAATCAGTACAGGGTTGGCACCAATCGCTGTCCCCACTGCACGCACTGCGGACGGACGACCGATACGCTCTGCAATATCCGAATAGGACCAGGTACTTCCATAAGGTATTTCACGTAGTGCGCGCCATACATCGAGCTGAAAGGGGGTGCCGATCAGATCCGCTGGAGAGATAAAGTTCTGACGCTCCCCGTTCAGGTATTCTTTCAGTTCGGTTAGATATGGCCGTAGCCGGGCCTCATCCTCTACAAGCGGGCTGCCCGGAAAGCGACGTGCGGCCCAGCTGCTCGTCTCACTGAATAGCTTCCCCTGCGAGCCGATATAACAGAGTCCCTGCTCTGTAGTAGCGATATAAAAATGCCATTCTTTATAATCCAGCAGCGTCCAATAGATAACTGGACAAGTCTCTTTACTCATATTTGGATGCCTCCTTGGTTGATATATACTCTTCCCCAGCTTGTGTCTGTGTCTGATAAAGCTGGCGGAATTGAGAGGGCGTGTAGCCCGTTTTACTCTTGAACAGGGTTATAAAATAAGAGGTGTTGGGTAGACCAACGCTCTGCCCAATCTCGGCTACCCCTTGCTCCGTGTGAAGCAGATCTTGCTTGGCCTTAGCCACCCTCTGTTGCTGGAGATAATCCACCGGGGTGATACCCGTGACCTTCTTGAACGTCCGGTGCAAATGATAGGGACTGCCATGGCATACCTCAGCCAAATGCCCAAGCTTTACAGGTTCGGCAAGGTGATTATCCATATATCTGGTCATAAGTTCAACCCATTCTGCATCCGGCAGCCGCTCTCCGGTGGGCTTGCAGCGTTTGCAGGGGCGGAACCCGGCTGCCAGCGCTTGCTCCGCTACCGAGAAGACAGCGACATTCTCGCGCTTCGGGGCCTTCGATTTGCAAGATGGACGACAAAAGATCCCTGTAGTCCGCACAGCATAGAAAAAAGTTCCGTCGCACGCGGAGTTATTAGACAGAATGGCTTGCCATTTCTCTTCCGTCAATAACTCATCCATTTCGCGCTCGATTCTGCTATCGATTCCGCTCTTCATCCCGCTCACCTCTATGGATAGTATACCCCTATCCGGGCCTGCCTGTACGCTTTTCGGAATACAATAGCAAGATAGTGAAACTCCTCCCGGACCAAAGATAAGAACTAAATGAATAGAAAATAGCAGGCCTCCATGACGCTGGAGACCTGCTATTGTTCGAACAAAGCTGATATAAAATAAGCTAAATTAAATCATATCCTCCGGCTTGACCATACTATCAAATTGCTCTTCAGTCAGCAGATTTAAGCGCACAGCGGCTTCCTTAAGGGTAAGCCCTTCTTTGTGGGCAAGCTTGGCAATCTTAGCCGCGTTCTCATAGCCGATATGTGGATTGAGTGCAGTCACAAGCATCAGGGAATGATGCAGATTTCGTTCAATCGTGTTCACATTGGGCTCGATGCCGCGCGCACAATGCTCATCAAACGAAATCATCGTGTCGGCGAGCAGCTGGCACGATTGCAGGAAGCTGTGAATGATGACCGGCTTGAACACATTTAGCTGAAAATTGCCCTGACTAGCTGCCATGCCGATGGTCACATCGTTGCCGAATACCTGACACACCACCATCGTCAGCGCTTCACTCTGTGTCGGGTTGACCTTACCCGGCATAATGGAGCTGCCAGGCTCATTCTCCGGGATGCTGATCTCGCCGATGCCGCTGCGCGGCCCGCTCGCCAGCCAGCGGACATCGTTGGCGATCTTCATGAGATCGCCGGACAGCGCCTTCAATGCGCCATGCACATACACGAGTTGATCGTGGCTCGTCAGCGCATGGAACTTGTTGGCGGCGGAAGTGAATTCCCCCGACAGCTCTGCGGCAATCCCCGCAGCTGTCTTGGCACCAAACTCCGGATGAGCATTGATGCCAGTGCCCACTGCGGTTCCGCCGATTGCCAGCTCCAGCAGCGACTTCGAGCTGACCTCAATAAACTGTTCGCACTTCTCAAGCATGGCCGTCCAGGCGCTGATTTCCTGACCAAGAGTAATCGGGGTCGCATCCTGTAGATGGGTCCGCCCGATTTTGATGAGGTCTTTGAACGATTCCGCTTTCCCGGCCAACGTGGCTGCAAGCTGACGGACCGCAGGCAGCACCTGCTGCTCTACGGCAAGATATGCGGCAATGTGCATTGCTGTCGGGAAAGTATCGTTGGAGCTTTGACTTTTATTCACATCATCATTGGGATGAATCACGGCCGAAGCCCCGCTGGACTTCAGAATTTCATTCCCCCGGCGGGCGATGACCTCATTAACGTTCATATTAGTCTGAGTACCACTACCCGTCTGCCACACCGCAAGTGGAAAATGGTCGTCAAAGCCACCCGCAAGAATCTCGTCCGCCGCCTGTACGATCGCTTGCGTCTTGGCATTGTCCAACACGCCAAGCTCCGCGTTGGCCTGTGCCGCCGCTTTCTTAATCAGCGCCAGTGCGTAGATCAGGGCACGAGGCATTTTTTCGCTGCCGATTTTGAAATTCTGTAGGCTCCTCTGGGTCTGAGCACCCCAGTATTTATCTGCTGGCACCTGCACTTCTCCAAGCGTATCCTTTTCTATACGATAATCCATGCCATCACCTCATTTTTAGAATAGAAACCAGGCCTTTAGCGGTGTTTCATAACGCCGAAAAGCGAAAGAGGAACGTTTGCCGCCTCGGTGTTCCGCTGCGCTGCTGTCCGTACTTTCGCTTTTCGGGCAAACTCTACTCTCTATGCAGCAGCGATGCTCCCGCAATTCCCGGATGGGTCATTTCATAAGGATCAAGGATCATGTTCAGCTCTTCCTCGGTCAGTACATTGTACTTAAGACACAGCTCTCGTACAGATTCCCCGGTCAGAATGGCCTCACGTGCAATTCGGGAGACGACCTCATACCCCAGGTGCGGATTGACAGCGGTAATAATGCCGACACTGCGCTCCACTTCCTGTTCCAGCTTCTCTTTGTTCGCTTCAATTCCGGCCAAGCAATAGTCCGTGAAGACCCGGAACGAATTGTTCATAATACTGATCGACTGAATCAGGTTGAAGACCAACACCGGCTCCATAACGTTCAGCTCCAGTTGTCCAGCTTGGGATGCCAGACAAATCGTGTGATCGTTTCCAATAACCTGGAAGGCGACCTGATTAATGACCTCTGCCATAACCGGATTGACCTTGCCCGGCATGATCGAGGAGCCGGGCTGACGAGCCGGGAGCGAGATTTCGTTGAATCCGGAACGCGGACCAGAGGCCATCAGCCGCAGATCATTAGCGATTTTGGACATGTTCATCATGCAGACCTTCAGTGTCGCCGACACTTCTGTGTATGCATCTGTATTCTGGGTGGCATCCACCAGATGGTCTGCAGTCACGAGCGGGAAGCCGCTGATCTCGGCCAAATGACGGACCACCTGCACGATATAATCAGGATCGGCATTCAGCCCGGTGCCCACCGCTGTTGCCCCCATGTTCACTTCATATAAATGATGCCGGGAATGCTCGATGCGCTTGATGTCGCGCTCCAGCACTCTGCTGTAGGCTTCGAATTCCTGGCCGAGACGGATCGGTACAGCATCCTGGAGATGTGTACGGCCCATTTTGATCACCGGATCGAACTCCTGGGCTTTCTGCAGAAATACTTCATGCATACTCCGCATGGTGGCCAGCAGTTGTTCCAGCAGTGACAGTGTGGCAATATGTATCGCCGTAGGGAAGGCGTCATTCGTAGACTGAGCCATGTTCACATGGGAGTTCGGGCTGAGCTGCAGATAATCACCCTTCTCCTTACCCAGCAGCTCCAGAGCACGGTTAGCGATCACCTCGTTGGCATTCATGTTCAACGAAGTACCCGCGCCACCCTGAATAGGGTCCACAATAAATTGGTCATGCCACCCGCCATCAATGATCTCCCCTGCGGCTTGTACAATCACTTCTCCGAGTCCTTTGTACAGTCTGCCCACTTCCATATTGGCCAGTGCTGCGGCTTTCTTCACGATCCCCATCGCTTTGATTAATTCACCATGCACCCGATAGCCGGTAATCGGAAAATTCTCGACCGCACGCAGCGTCTGAATACCGTAATAGGCGTGCTTTTCTACCTGTTTACTGCCCAGAAAGTCTTTTTCCACGCGAAATTCAGTCTCTGACACCGTTCATTCCTCCGCATTCGTTTTCTTTATAGTTTAGGCTATAGTCCAAGGCGACAGTTCATCCTATATTTCCCTATTGCCTACTAGGATAATACCTTTTATTTTAAGTATTGTCTCCACCTATATACAATAAAGGTTATGAAAACTGAAATACTGCGAGGAAAAAGTGTGCCTAAGGAGCGATTATTCTACGATATAAGGGAGTCAAGCCCCATAAACATCAAATAATGAATGAAAAGGATCTCGTCCCTCAGCCGATTTATCGGCTTTGTTATTTCCTTTGTCGTCCATAGCGACAGCTGGCAGCTGCCGCTGATGCATCTTGATCGGTATCGCCGCCAGCCCCAGTACTGAACCACACAGTACGATCAAAAGCACTATTCCTGTTAGTATCCACATCGTCGTTCCCTCCATCATTTTCAATCTGGCTTCCTCAGCCTAAAATACATTCACTTTCAAAGCATTCCATTCAGCCCAGATCACCAGGGGGATAATCCCAGCAATCGTTCACCCAGCTCGTTCAGAACCACCCTTCCGTGTTGTCCTGACTGATCAATCTCTTTCCAGAACAGAATCCGTCCGTTCCTGCTATCCTCATCACTATCTTGCAATGGAACCATGTTCACTGGAACCATAGTCACTGGCAGCAGATCCGCAGTCTGACTAACCAATTCCAGCTTATCACTGGCATATATCAGTAAATCCCCCACTTCCAAAGCTATTGCAAGCCTTCTGTCAGGGTGATCAGCATAATGAAACTCCAACTGCTGGGCTCTCAAAGAAATACAACCCTCTATCTTGGGACTCTGCACTGAAGATCTCTGCGCCTCGCTCCCCCGAATTCTCAACCCTTCAAGATTTAGCCATAATCCTGGCTGCTCCCATAGTCCGGAAAAAGCTTCATATACCCTGTAACGCAGCAGAATATCCCACATGTATGGATGAGATCGAATGGCCGATAAATCCTTATTCCATAAGGCCGTTTGCCTGTCAGCTTCAGTTGGCATCAAGGAAAGAAAGCGCAGAATATAAAATTTCGGAACAGCCCGCCGCAGCAGAAAATGTCCATGCTCTCGCCAACAACGCCAGTCCTCGTCCGTCCACCCCGATTGCTCCTCTCCGTTTTCGCTACAGTTGTGTGATAGCATATATTTCTGGACCTCCTTCATCTTCATCCATATACAACTGCTGACCATACTGCATTCAAAAAAATTCTAAATTGTCTTGCAACAGGAGTTCATTAGAATCATCTATAGAATATATAAAGTAACTTTATAAAGACATTTTAATAACTATGCGTTAAAAATAACAGCGCTACGACAGAATGTCAATAGTTCTTCCTCTAGCCATTATCCAACCCTGAACAAATGAACCTAAAAAGTATTTATACTTGATAAATGAACGTAAATGGAGTAATTTGAACATATAAAAACTACTTCAGGTATAAAAAGGAGATTGATACTACTATGGAAAGACGTTATGCATCCCATCCTCAGGAAGTTAAACAGTTCGATACTGAACGCCTGCGCAAAGAATTCCACATTCCGGTTCTCTTCGTTCCCGATAAGCTGAAGCTGGTGCTGACCCATGAGGATCGCATGATCATTGGCGGCGCGCAACCAGTGACCGAAGAAGTACAACTGACAACAGATCTAAAGGAGCTAGGTGTAGGGTATTTCCTGGAACGCCGTGAGCTTGGTGTAATTAATGTCGGGGGCACAGGAACAGTGACCGTAGACGGAACCTCCTATGATCTGGGCACGAAGGAGTGTCTGTATGTAGGTCAGGGCTCTAAAGAGGTTAGCTTCAAAAGCAACGACAGCACGCAGCCGGCCAAGTTCTATCTGAACTCCGCACCGGCCCATCAATCCTACCCCACTGCCAAGACCACTCTGGCAGAGGCCGACTCCAGCGCTCTGGGGGATATCAAGAACTCCAACGAACGCACCATTTACCGCTTTATTCACACTAATGGTGTACAAAGCGCGCAACTGGTCATGGGCATGACCGAGCTCAAGCCCGGAAATATGTGGAACACGATGCCTGCCCATATTCATCCGCGCCGGATGGAGGCCTATTTCTATTTCGGACTCCCGGAAGACGCAGCGGTGTTCCACCTCATGGGTGAGCCAGACGAGACCCGCCATATTGTTATGAGCAACGAGCAAGCGGTCATCTCTCCAAGCTGGTCGATCCACAGTGGCGTAGGCACAAGCAATTATACATTTATCTGGAGCATGGCCGGAGACAATAAACGATATGATGATATGGACCCCGTATCCATAAAAGAATTACAATAGAATCACTACATTTACGGAAAGCTGAGGCACAAGGATGAACCCGATACGACGGCATGAGATGATTATGGAGGTTCTGCTGAACCAAAAGGATGTAACGGTTAATGAACTGAGTGACAAGCTCCAGGTCACAGGTAAAACGATACGTGAAGACCTGACCCGACTGGAGGAACAGGGGCTGATTGTCCGTGTGCACGGCGGTGCCGTGCTGGCGCAGAGCGACCAGTTCGGCATTCTGCCGTCCCGGGAGCCGCTCGACAAATACGCCGAAGAGAAAAGCGAGATCGCGCAGCGTGCACTGGCCCACATTGAAGAGGATGATATTATCGCGCTGGACGGGGGCAGTACAACGCTCGAGATCGCCCGGCGGCTCGACAATCGCCCGCTCACCGTCATCACCAATGATGTGCATATCATCGGCGAACTAGCCCCCAAGGAGCACATCCGTCTCGTCGTTCCCGGAGGGTACCGAGTCCGCAACATGCTGGCTGGTCCCGAAGCTGTCACCTATGTGCAGAAGCTGAATATTCAAAAAGCCTTTCTCTCGGCAACCGCCGTTCATCTCGAACATGGTCTGTCGATCTACACCGGAGATTTAATCGAATTCAAGCAAGCCCTGGTCGCCACGGCCCGTCAAGTAATCGCGGTGGTTGATCATCACAAATTCGGTCACACCGCACTCCGAACGTTCGCCTCGCTGGAGGAAGTAGATCTCATACTTACTGATAGTGGCCTCCCTTCAGAGTCTGCGCAGCAGTTTCGGAGCGCCGGTGTAGCCCTGGAGTGCGGATCACAGAATTAATATCTAGGTATTAACTACCTTCAGAGGCTTAAAAGGAGTGTAATCCATATGTCATCCTTATTCAGCTTATCCGGCAAAACAGCTCTCGTTACCGGAGGCGCCCGCGGACTCGGTCAAGGCATCGCTCTAGGCCTAGCCGAAGCCGGTGCGGATATCGTCTCGGTCTCATTCAACCCTAGCGACCATACACTGGAAGCTGCCGCAGCCCACGGTGTTAAGACGCTGGGGATTGAGGTGGACCTCAGTCAGCACAGTGAGCTTCAAGCCGTTTTTGAGAAAGCCCTGACCCTTACCGGGCATGTCGATATTCTCGTCAATAACGCCGGGATCATCCGCCGGGCTCCCGCGGAGCAGCACAGTGAACAAGACTGGTTCGACGTCATCGACCTGAACTTGCATACGGTTTTTCTGCTCTCACAAATTGCCGGCCGACACTTTCTGGAACGTAAATCCGGCAAAATCATTAATATCTGCTCCATGCTCTCCTACCAAGGCGGCATCACTGTTCCGGGCTATACCGCCAGCAAGCATGGTGTCGCCGGGCTGACCAAGGCCTTGGCCAATGAATGGGCAGCTCATGGGATCAACATCAATGCCATCGCCCCCGGCTACATGGCTACAGACAATACCGCGCCGATCCGGGCTGACGAGAAGCGGGCTGAATCCATTCTGGAGCGTATCCCCGCAGGTCGTTGGGGGTCACCGGACGATATTAAAGGTCCGGCCGTCTTCCTGGCCTCAGCCGCTTCCGACTATATGAACGGCCATGTTTTGGCCGTAGATGGCGGATGGTTAGCCAGATAATTGCACAACTCAAAGGGAGGTCCCCTGCCATCTGTGGCAAGGGACCCCCCTTTTTTCAAATTATGCTTCCTATGTCCGTGCTGTCATTACACCCTCAGTATTTCCTACTTTACACTCATATAGCGTTCGTAGGCATCTGTACGGATTTTAATCAATTGCTCTAGGCCCATATCGCCCAGTTTTTTGATGTAAATATCCCAGGTATCGTCGATTCCGCCTTTGATCACCCACTGAGCGCGCATGGTGGCCACGTAACTGTCAATATCGGTGGTGAGCGTCGGCAATTCTTTGAACTCCTCTGCGGTGTACATTACGTTCGGGAACGGCGTCGTCACGAATTTGTTGCCAAGTTTGTCGAGTTCCTGCTTCAATCCATCCCCAGTCTCGGGATTCAAGACGATGTCCTTCTCGAACGAAGGGCTTACATATTTCGGGCCGAAATCGCGCAGCGATTGCTCCCAATACCAGGCATCGGCGCTGGTACCAGCCGGCGGGTCCATCAGGGTATACGTGCCATCGTCATTCTTCTTGATCACAGTACCGATCGCGCCCCAGAAATTCTGGATGCTGGCTTCATTCGTATAGAACTGGTCCGCCCAACGAGCAGCGATCTCCGGATTCTTGCAAGAGGTCGTAATCAGCATCTCATTGCGGTTATAGCTCAGACCACTCGGATCTCCAGGCTGATACTTCTTCCCATCCGGACCGGTGAGCGGTGGAATCGCAATATATTGATCCTTCCATTTGCCGAATACGGCATCCGGCGTCCATTGATACGTGAAGCCGACGATAGCGGCGTCCGCATTCTGCTGTTTGGCTGATGTCATGCTGTTGTCTTGCGTGTACAGCTCTTTGTCGATTAAGCCCTCGCTGTATAATTGATGTGCCCATTTGAGGCCTTCTTTATATTCCTCGGACACCGGGATGAAGAGCGGCTTGCCGTCTCTGACCATCATGCTGTTTAAATTGATGTCTGTAATGCCGAAAGGCGTAAGAAAATCCCCCAGTCCATTCTCCGTAAAAGGAATCTCGTCATTCTTGCCGTTTCCGTTCGGGTCCTTCTCCTTGAAAGCTTTCAGTACATCGTGAAGATCGTTGGTAGTATCCGGGACCTTCAGTCCCAATTTGTCAAGCCACGCCTTGTTGATGACAGGCTGGTTCTTGCTCTGCGGCCGGGCCGGCAATCGGGTTGGGAAAGAATATATTTTTCCATCGGGATAAGTGCTGATCTTTCTAAGCTCTGGTGTCTCTTCCATAGCCGCTTTAAGGTTAGGCATATACTGGGCGATATAATCATCCAGCGGGCGGAAATAACTCAGGTTATTCACGATATCCGAATCGGTGAAAGTTTGGTTACCTATAATGATGTCCGGCAGTGTACCACTGGCCAGCATGATGGATTTCTGTTCGGCCCAGTCGTTGGAGGATACCACCTGCCATTCGATTTTAACATTTGTATTCTTCTCCAGATCCTTGAGCCACTGGTTATTAGTGAAGGTATCGCCCATATTGCCCCAGCGCATCGTCAAAACCTTCAGGGTCACCGGCTCCGATACAATCGGCAGACCTTCCTTGTTGAAACTGCCCGGTGTCTTGACCGCAGTATTGTCATTTCCGCCACCACAACCTGCGATTCCAAGTAGTAATGTAGCTGCAAGCATCATTGTCGCCATTTTTTTAACCGAAGCCTTGGCAGATTTATTCATCACATCATCCCCCGTTTCATTGTTATAAGAAGTTCTTGTCTACTCCTTCACGGCGCCGATCATCACCCCCTGGTTAAAGTACTTTTGCACAAATGGATAAATGCACATGATCGGCACAGTAGCTACAATAATGACGGAATAACGCATCATGCTGGCGAGTCGCAAGGCAATTTGCGCAGCTTCCCCTGTCCCGATCCCCGACTGCATTTGATTGGTAATCAGAATGTTGCGCAGGATCAGCTGCAGCGGATACAGATTCGGATTCTTCAGATAGATCAACGCGTTAAAAAAGGAATTCCAATAACCAACGGCAATCCAGAGCGCCAGCACGGCTATGATTGCTTTGGACAGCGGCAGGACAACCAGAGCGAAGTACCGGAGGTTGCCACAGCCGTCGATCTGGGCCGCCTCCCACAAATCACCGGGAATGCTGGACTGGAAGAAGGTCCTGGCTACGATGATATTGAACACAACCACGGAAAAAGGCAGTACCATCACGAGAAACGTGTCATACAAATGGAAATCTCGAATTGTTAGAAAGGTCGGAATCAGTCCGCCGTTGAAGAACATCGTAAAGATGAAGAACAGAGACAGAAACTTGCGTCCTACAAGATCTCTGCGAGATAACGCATACGCCGCTGAGACATTGACAACCAGCCCGATCGCTGTACCGACCACTGTGTAGAGGATGGTATTTCGATAACCGATCCAGATGTTACTATGCTTCAGCAGCTCCTTATACCCATCCAATGTGAAGCCGCTGGGAAAGAACCATACCCTGCCGTTCGCGACGGCGGACGGATCACTAAATGAAGCGATTACAATAAAATACAGCGGGTAGATCAGCACCACAAGGAACAGCACCGCAACAATGTAAACGCCAAACTCCATGATCCAGTCGGAGGACCGGTGTCTGATACTCCGCTGCTGCCGGGCTGCAGGTTCCAATACGCTCATCTTGTGCACCCCCTTCCTACCATAGACTGTTCTCGCTAACTTTCTTGGATATCTGGTTCACAAGGATAAGCAGTATAAAATTGATGATAGTATTGAACAAATTGATTGCTGACGAGAAGCTGTATTGGCTGCTTAGTAGTCCTATTTTGTAAACATAGGTAGATAGAATCTCACTGGCTGGTATGTTTAGATCATTCTGCATCAGGTACACCTTCTCGAATCCGACACCCAGCAGCCCGCCGACCCGCAGGATTAACAGCGTCACCGCCGTTGGCATCAGCATAGGAATGTCGATGTACCGGATTTTGTGCCAGCGGCTGGCCCCGTCTACGGTCGCAGCTTCATATAAGCTCGGGTCCACCGCAGAAAGTGCGGCGATGAAGATAATGCTGTCCCAGCCGACATGCTGCCACACATCGGACCAGACATACACGCTGCTGAACAATGCGGACGAGCCCATCAGATCGGGAGGATCTCCACCAAACAGATTGTAGAGATTGCCGACCAGCCCGGTGCTCGGAGAGAACAAGATCAGCATCAAGCCCACCATAACGACCGTCGAGATAAAATGCGGCATGTAGGATACCGTTTGAAAAAAACGTCGGAACCGGTTCGGTCGCATCTGGTTAACCATCAGTGCCAGCATGATCGGAATCGGGAAGGTCACCATGCTGTAAAGACTGATCACCAGCGTGTTCTTCAGGGTTGCGGAAAATTGATAGGAGTTAAAGAACTTCTCAAAATATTTGAGCCCCGCCCAAGGGCTACCTCCTATTCCAGAAGCCGGGCTGTAATCCTTGAATGCAATGAGAACCCCGTACATCGGCGTGTAGGCGAACAGCAGGGTCAGGATCACAGCGGGAAAAAGTAGTACATAGAGCCCCCAGTTGCGCCTGATCTGTGCCCATGTCCGTCCTGTACTGAATTGACCGGATGGCATATGAATCCATTCCCTTCCCCAAAAGATGTAGCCTAAGCTTTCCTCACCCTTGCTGCTCAATCGATTGAACAACTTCAGTATAGCGGTCCCAGCACAACAATATCGGACCTCATAGGACCGCTATTCGGACATTTCCAGTTCCATTTTCCCTTTAAAATCTCTCTTTCCCCTGACGCGTGGCAAAAGCATATCGATATCCAGACTTTTCCATGTTCTTTCCGGACTTTGCTGTTAAAAGCGTATTTTTAGCCATGTTTTTTTAAAATGAAAGTCTTATAATGTTTTTATTACCATATAAAACGCATTCATTACTATGGAATCCAGAAAGGACAACGCTCCTGGCCTATGGCAAAACACAAACCGAGCAAGCCGTATTCCATCAAATATTACGTACGAATTATGCTAGTCATTTCTTTCATCGCATTAGTTGTGGATCTCGCGATCAGCATTGCCTCCATCTCCATCGTCAAGCAACAGTCCACCCGTTATTTGCAAGACACCGCCGAGCTGTATATCAACCGTATTAACTATGACTTTAATTACATCAGCCATTTTATGGGCTGGGCATTAGCCAATGATGATAACTTCAAGACCATGAGTGACTCCCCTGTGGAAAGCATTGATTTCCTCAATGCGAACGAGAAGCTGCGTATGCGTTTTGCGGAGCTGCAAAGAAACTACGGTCAGGGGTACAACTTCTTCTTTTACCTGGAGAAACATAACTTCTTTCTGAACTGCGCGCCGATGACCCTCTCCTACAGTGACTATTTGGAAGTCAAAAGGCAGATTATCTCCCTGACCGAGAACAAAGGAGTCTACGACAATTTCTATGCCAAGTGGACCCCTATTCTCGCCAATGGCAAGTATTACATTATTAGCTTTGTACCTTATCATGACCGCTACCTGGTGGGGCTCATCTCCGCGAATGACTTGATTGCTCCACTACAGCAGATGAATCTGGGCGCCGACGGCTATGCTTCCTTGGTCTATAAACATGGCACGATCGTCTCTGCTCCAGATTATGTAAAAGGTCCTGAACAAACGTTGCCGGAAGAATCTAATCCATCCTTTCTTGATCTAATCCAATCCCGGACTACGGTAATCAGCGATTTTGCCAATGCCTCAATAAGCGTCAAAATGGTCATTAAATTCGGCACCTTCGAGAAAATCATGATTGCCCAACTGCTGATTCTCGTCCTGTTTTTCCTTCTGATTTTCACCCTCAGTGCTGTAATGATGCTGTTCATGCGCAAGGTTCTAAGTCCCATTCAGAGCTTCTCAGAGAATTTGGGGCGTATCAATGCAGAGGGCGAACCGGCAAATTTCGAGAGCAGCACAATTATCGAGTTGGAGCAGGCTAACGGACAGTTCAAGCAGCTTGTGGATCAGCTAAAAAAATTCAAAATCGAGATGTACGAACAGGAGTTGGAGAAGCAGAAGATCCGGCTCGATTATATGAAAATGCAAATCAAACCTCATTTTTTCCTGAATTGTCTGACCAGTATTTACAGCATGGCCCAAATTCAAATGTATGAAGAAATTGAAGAAATGTCGATGGCTACTTCTAAGTATTTTAGGTACATTTTTCAGAGCGGAGAAAACTTCGTACGGCTGGAGGATGAAATCGAGCATGTACGAATCTATCTGGATATTCAGAAATCACGTTACCGGAATGCGTTCTCTTATCATATTGAACGTCCTCTGAGTATGGAAGGACTGCAGATTCCGCCGCTGGTGCTTCAGACCTTCATTGAGAACTCCGTAAAGTATGCGGTCTCAAGAGATCAGGAGCTGCAAATCAGGCTGACGGTATTTACCCCTTATAATGTGGAAGCAGGTGACAAGGCTTGTATTCGGATCACCGATACCGGGCCGGGCTTTCCGCCGGAAATCCTGGAGAAGCTGTCGCGGGGAGACCTACTAGATCAAGCTGACGGACACCGGATCGGGATCACGAATACCCAGCAAAGGCTGGAGCTGCTGTACGGACGACAGGCGGAGGTTCATTTCTCCAATATGCTGAGCGGCGGGGCCTGCGTAACCATCCTGCTCCCCAAAGTACCACAAACATGAAGCTGACGAGGAGGGAGTTTGCCGATGAATGCTTTACTTGTGGATGATGATTATTTTGTAATTACTGCACTGGAAAAAAGAATTGATTGGCCCGCTTTGTCTATAGATCATATTTATACCGCTTACAATGTGGCGCAAGCGCGTGAGATTCTGCTTCAGCATCCGGTGCACATTCTAATTTGTGATATCGAAATGCCTCAAGGAAGCGGACTGGAGCTCCTTGCCTGGATTCGATCCGAGCAGTACAGCATCCAGACCATATTCCTGACCAATTATGCCGACTTCAATTATGCGCAGAAAGCGATAGAGCTGCAAAGCTTCGATTATTTCCTGAAGCCGATTGAGTTTGACAAACTGACTCTGATTATCCATAAAGCTGTTGCCAAGGCCAAGGAGCAGCAAAGTAACGAAAAAGCGATCCGTGAAGGCGTGCTGTGGCAGAAAAATAGAAGCAAGATGATTGAGCATAGCTGGCGCAGGCTGATCACTGGAAAATCTTTTCCGGAGGACCCTACCAATCTAACCCCTTATCTAGCCGAGCAGAATCTTCCCTATCAGCCCTGTGATCTATTCCTCCCCTTGCTGGTCAATCTGTTTCCATATGACCGAAGTTTGGGCAAGGAAGACAAGAACCTGTTCGACTATGCTCTGCTAAATGTGATACATGAATTGTTTCAGCATCCCCTCTTTCATGTGGAAGCGATCACAGAGATTAAAGATTATAACTGGATGATTATTCTGAAATGGAACTGTAGTCCTGATCCCGGAATGCTCGAAGACCACTGCTCCGGCTTCATTGCCCAGGCCAACAAATTCCTGAAATGCGACGCCTGCTGCAACATTGGCAAATCATTGACGCTCGGGGCTATCCGCAAGGAGATTCAGGAGCTGCTGGTGATGAATGAGGAAATGATCAAGCACCGCAACCAGACCTTTCTACTGGAACACTACCGTAAATCTGAGGCGGTCTACACCCCGCCTAATCTGATCGTGCTGGAGCAGCTGCTGGATGAGAACAACTACACCGAGTTTCTGGAGCTGACCTTAAGCTATCTGCACGAGCTGATTCAGGGCCAAATCGTCAACACCTCAGTGCTCAGCTTGCTGCGGCTGGACATTGTGCAGCTCGTATACGCTCATCTCAAGAGCAAGGAGATCGAAGCACATAAGCTCTACATGGGCAGAGCCGGGGACCAACTGTTCATACATTCCCTGAATTCGATTGAGGATATGCAGCAATACATTGGCTATCTGGTCAATACTGCAGCGGAATACCGCAATTTTGCCGAGCAGCCTAAGTCAGTTGTGCAAGAGATCACCCATTATATCCAAACACACTGCGGCAATGATCTGACACGCAACAGCCTCGCAGAGATTGTCTATCTCAATCCGGATTATCTGGCTCGGCTCTTCAAGAAGGAGACGGGGGTTTCACTCGGCAATTATATCATCCAGACCCGTCTGGCCGCTGCCAAGCATCTGCTGGAAACCACCCGGCAGTCGGTTTACACCATTGCCAGCAAGGTCGGGTATGCAAACTATTCACATTTCTCCAAGCTGTTTAAGCTAGACAACGGCTGTAGCCCCAACGAATATCGTAAGAATCTAAGAGAATTAAAAGAGCTGAAATCCGTTCCCGAATGGAATTGAGACTTCAAAGAGAGGACAAAAAAGCGTCCGCTCCCTGTACTTCATTAGGGAGTGGACGCTTTTTAACGATGAACGGTCAAGACACTACACAGCGGCAAACTGGCTGTTGTACAAGCGGGCGTAATACCCTCCGCTCGCCAGCAGTTCATCATGAGTGCCGCTCTCCACGATATCTCCGTCCTTCATATAGAGGATGAGATCTGACTCACGGATCGTCGACAACCGGTGGGCGATCACAAAGCTGGTACGCCCGGCAATCATCTTCAGGAATGCTTTCTGAATACGCACCTCTGTCAATGTGTCAATGCTGCTGGTCGCCTCATCCAGAATCAGCATAGGCGGATCCACCAACATGACCCGGGCGATCGTCAGTAGCTGCTTCTGACCCTGTGACAGATTGTCCCCGGAGCCACTGATCACAGTATCATACCCTTCCGGCAGACGTTTGATGAAACCATGCGCGTTAGCGGCCTTAGCCGCAGCAACCACCTCTTCAGGACTGGCCTCAGGCTTGCCGTAGGCAATGTTCTCACGGATGGTCCCACCGAACAGCCAGGTCTCCTGCAGCACCATCCCGAAATTGCGGCGGAGGCTGTCCCGGGTGATGGTGTTAATGTCTACTCCGTCAATCGCGATAGTCCCGCTATCCACATCATAGAAGCGCATCAGCAGGTTGACCAGCGTCGTCTTCCCCGCTCCTGTCTGCCCTACAATCGCCACCCGGGTTCCCGGCTTCACTTCTAAGCTGAATCCGGTAATGAGTGGCCGTTCCGGATCATAAGCAAAGCGCACTTGATCGAATGTGATCGTTCCCCGGCTAATTTGCAGATCGACAGCCCCTTGGGCATCCGGCTTCTCCGGTGCCAAATCCATTATCGCGAAGATACGCTGCGCCGAGGCCGTCGCCGCTTGTAACTGCGTGATCACTCCGGTAATCTCGTTGAACGGCTTGGCGAACAAATTCGAATAAATCAAGAAACTGGATAGATCCCCTACCGTCAGGTGGTTCATGATGACCATGACACTGCCGATCATCGCAATAACCGAGAACGTCAGATTATTCACCAGCCGGGTGGTTGGATTCGATAGTGAACCATAGAACTGGGATTTCACACCCGTCTGGTACAGCGCTTCATTCTGCTCGGCAAACGCTGCAAAAGCACGCTCTTCATACTGATAAGCTTGAACAACCTTCTGCCCGCCGACCAGCTCTTCTACATAACCGTTCAGCCCACCGAGAATTTTGGCCTGATCCCGGAACATCTGCTGGGAACGGGTCGTAATAAACCGCGCTGCAAAATACGATGCCGGAGCCGACAAGAGCACCACCAAGGTCATTAGCGGACTAATATAGATCATCAGCCCAATCGCTCCCGCAATCGTAACCACACCAGTCAGAAGGGTAGAAAAACCTTGCTGTAATCCGTCCGAGACAGCATCCATGTCGTTAACAAACCGGCTGATGCTATCGCCTTGCGGATGATTATCATGAAATTTTAGCGGCAAGACGTTCAGCTTGTCGAACAGCTCACGCCGCATATCATTGATGGTCCGGTAAGCGATCCGGTTCATCAGCGCCGTAAGCAGCCATCCAAAGAGACTGCCCACGAGATAGATAATGCCGAGAATGAGCAGCAGTCGCAGGACAGCCGAAAAATCAACTTTTCCTGGACCGATCATAAAGTCAATTGCCTTACCGATTAGGAGCGGCCCAATCAAACTGGCTACCACACTGAGAATGGCACAGATAACTGCAAGAATCATCAGGCTTCGGTACTGGGATGTATAGACGACGAGTCTCTTCCACGTATTGTTTCTTTTCATTGTCCAGACTCCTCACTCGATAACTGGGACAGGCAGATTTCTTTATACTCTGCGCAGCTGTCCATCAGTTCTTCATGACTTCCGATGCCGGCAATCCGCCCCTCCTCAAATACGATAATTTTATCCGATTGCCGTACCGTGCTTACCCGCTGGGACACCACTAGCACGGTCATTTCCCGGCTGTATTCTTTCAACGCCTTGCGCAGTGCTGCATCTGTGGCAAAATCAAGCGCGCTTGACGAGTCATCCAGTATCAGAACCTGTGGCTTACGGATGACAGCGCGTGCGATAGTCAGACGCTGTTTCTGTCCGCCGGACAGATTCATTCCTCCTCTGGATACCTTCGTATTCAGTCCTTCCGGCAGCTTGTGAATAAATTCAGCCGCCTGAGCAACTTCAGCTGCCCGCAGGACCTCCTCTTCCGTTGCCTCTTCGTTACCCCAGCGGATATTCTCCGCAATGGTGCCCGTGAATAGCAGTGCTTTCTGGGGAACAATCGCGATCTTCTCGCGCAGCCGGGAGAGCGGATACTCTTTGACATCCAGGCCATCCACAGTGATGCTGCCCTCCACTGCATCATAGAAACGGGGAATCAGGTTCACAAAGGTAGATTTCCCCGAACCAGTACTGCCGATCAATCCAACCGTCTCTCCCCGGTTAATAACCGCAGAGATATTATTCAACGCCAGCTCGCCGGTACTGCTGTATCCGAAGGACAATTGATTGAAGGCAATCTTGGGAACCTCCTGATGACCGGCAGGCTCGTTAAGACCGGTGTCTTGTACCGAGGGAGTTACCGCCAGCACTTCATTGATACGGCTGGCTGAAGACGATGCCTTGGTGAAGATGATCACCAGATTGGAGACCACAATCAGTGCCAGTAGGATCTGCGTAACATAGTTGATAAAAGCAATAATTTCCCCTTGCGAGAGACGGCCGCTATCGATGTGAAAGCCCCCGGCCCACAGGATAGCTATGATCGCTGCATTCACGACTAGCGTGGTGAGCGGTCCCAGCCAGGCAGAGATACGTCCAACCCGAATCGCCGTAGCTGTCAAATCATCGGAGGACTCTGCAAAACGAGCGCGCTCCTGGCGGCTCTTGGCAAAAGCGCGGATCACTCGGAGTCCGGACAGATTCTCGCTCAGCACCAGTGCCAAACCATCCAGCTTCTTCTGGTACAGTCGATACAGCGGAGAGGTCTGGCTGATAATCAAGTATAGAATAATCCCGAATACGGGCGTGGCCGCTAACAGAATCAGAGATAGCCGGAAGTCGAGAATCATGGACATGATAATCGCTCCGATGCAGATAAACGGTGCCCGGATAACCAGGCGGATCAGCATGGCAACGGCCAGCTGTAGCTGATTCACGTCATTCGTGATCCGGTTGATCAGCGAAGGCGTTCCGAAGGTATCGAGTTCCGCATAAGACAATGATGAGATATGACGAAACATCTTGTTGCGCAGCGTGGTACCAAAGCCCTGTGAAGCGCGGGCAGCGTAATACTGGCAGATCATCGAGCAGCCGAAGCCGAGAAGTGACATCAGGAGCATCAGCCCACCCATCCGGTACACATATTCGCTGTCCTGATGCCCGATCCCATTATTGATGATCAGGGCAACAAAAGTTGGCAGCAGCAGCTCGAGGATCGCCTCCAGCAGCTTGAAGATGGGACCGATGATGGCTTCTTTTCGATACGGTTTTAAATAAACGGCAATTTTGAACACTGGAATCCACACCTAACCTAAGAAGTATTTAAGTATTTGATTTTTCTATAAGACCAGTTATGATTATGTCATATCTTTTTTCATATTAATAATATTCGTTTCGTATCAGTGCGATACGATATACATATTTCAACTGGAGGTTTTCCATGGACATCAGGCAACTCAAATACTTTTTGGCTATCGCCGAGGAAGGCCAGATCACTTCAGCCGCACGCAAGCTGCAGATGGCCCAGCCACCTCTAAGCCAGCAGCTCAAGCTTCTTGAAGATGAGCTTGGAGTCAAGCTCTTCGAGCGTGGCCCCCGTAGCGTACAGCTCACAGATGCAGGCATCATTCTGCGTAACCGGGCGCAGCAGATTCTGGAGCTGGCAGACTCCACTACCCGGGAGATTAATGACTTCGCCAAAGGCATGAAAGGAACCATCACTGTCGGAACCGTCTCCTCCTCCGGTGCAACCCTGCTTCAGGATAGACTGCGCGAATTCCACAAAATGTATGCTGGTATCAAATTTGAAATTCATGAAGGTAATACTTTTATGGTAATAGATCTCCTCAATAAAGGAATCGTAGAGGTCGGTATTGTCCGCACCCCCTTTAATACTACGAACTTGGAATGCAAGTACAGCAGTGCAGAGCCAATGATCGCCGTGATGACCCCGGACTATGATTGGAGCAAGGGCCAATCCTTCATGGAGGTTGGTGAGCTGCAGAACAAGCCGCTAATCATTTATCGGCGATTCGAACAACTGATCCGCGAAGCCTGTATCGATCAAGGCTTTGAACCTTCCTTCTTCTGCATGAATGATGATGCCCGTACCACACTGCTCTGGGCCAACGCCGGGCTCGGCATTGGTATTATTCCCAAATCTGCCTTTGGACTCGTGAACAACAGCAATTTGTTATACAAAGAGATCCGCAGCGAAACACTTCGCACCCGCGTCGCCGCCATCTGGATGAAGGATAAATACCTGTCCACATTGGCTGCCAAATTTATTGAATGCTTTGGCTAAGAAGTAGCTTTATAGAAACAGCAAATAACCCGCCCTGGTTTGCACCAGTGACGGGTTATTTTACTCTTTATAGAGGTGTTAGCTGGCTACGCCAATTACACCATGATTTTGCAAATATCGTTCGTGAACTGCACAGGGTCGCCTACCTGCAAGCCTTCAATCAGCAGCGCCTGGTTGTACAGCAGGTTCGTGTACAGACTCAGCTTCTCTTTATCATTGTCCGAAGCCGTCTTCAGAGACTGGAACACTTCATGGTTAATGTTGATCTCCAATACTTTGTCTGCTTGCACTTCCTGGCCGTTCGGCATGGATTTCAGGATTTTCTCCATCTCGATGGTCAGCTCGCCTTCAGTGGAGAGACAGACCGGATGCGTCTTAAGACGCTTGGAAGCTTTGACATCCTTGACCTTGCCGGACAAAATGCCCTTCATCGCTTCGAATAGCTCTTTGTTCTCGTTCTCTTCAGCATCCGTAGGCTTGTCCGCAGCATCAGTCTCGATGCCAAGATCACCGCTGGAGACGGATCTGAATTCTTTTTCCTTGTAAGACGTGATCATCTTGATCGCGAATTCATCGATATCATCGGTGAAGTAGAGAATTTCATAGCCTTTATCAGCAACCAGCTCGGTCTGCGGTAACTTCTCGATACGAGCTACGGATTCACCTGCGGCATAATATATATACTTCTGATCTTCCGGCATTCTCGCCACATATTCGTCCAGTGTAACCAGTTTTTTCTCAGTGGAAGAGTAGAACATGAGCAGGTCCTGCAGCGTGTCTTTGTGCATGCCATAATCATTGTACACGCCGAATTTGAGCTGTCTGCCAAAGGCACTGTAGAATTGATCGTATTTCTCTCTTTCGTCCTTGAGCAAGCTTTGCAGTTGGCTCTTGATCTTGTTCTTAATGTTCTTGGCAATCAACGTCAGCTGACGGTCATGCTGCAGCAGCTCACGGGAAATGTTCAGAGACAGATCCTCGGAATCTACCATCCCTTTGACAAAGCTGAAGTAATCCGGCAGCAAGTCACTACATTTGTCCATGATCAGAACGCCGTTGGAGTACAGCTCCAGGCCCTTCTCATATTCCTTCGTATAGTAGTCAAACGGCGTATTCTCCGGGATAAACAGAATCGCGTTATAGACAACCGCACCGTCTGCACTGATGTGAATGTGCTTGAGCGGCTGGTCGAATCCGTAGCGCTTCTCGGCATAGAAATTGTTATAATCCTCGTCCGTCAGCTCGTTCTTATTCTTCCGCCAGATCGGCACCATGCTGTTCACGGTTTGTTCTTCGGAGATTTCCTCGAACTCGTTCTCGCTGTCAGCCTTAGGCTGGCTGGTGGTGATATCCATCTTGATCGGGAAACGGATGAAGTCAGAGTATTTCTTGATGATAGACTTCAGACGATACTCTTCCAGGTATTCATCATATTGATCTTCTTCGGTGTTCGCCTTGATCTTCAGTGTGATCTCGGTACCGACACTGTCTTTGTCAGCCGGTTCGATGGTATAGCCGTCAGCGCCTTTGGATTCCCATTTGAACGCTTCACTGCTGCCTAGCGCCTTACTGATAACCGTTACATCGTCTGCAACCATGAAGGCGGAATAGAAGCCAACGCCGAACTGACCGATAATGTTGTGGCCGTCCTTCGCTTCATTCTCTTCCTTGAAGGCCAGGGAGCCGCTCTTCGCGATAACGCCAAGGTTGTTCTCCAATTCCTCCGCAGTCATCCCGATCCCTGTATCGGTAAGGGTCAGCGTTCTGTTTGCCTTATCAGCAGTCACTTTAATATAGTAATCTTCTTTATTGAAGACGAGAGAATCGTCAGCTAATGCTTTGTAATAGATTTTATCAATAGCATCGCTGGCATTCGAGATCAGCTCTCTGAGAAAAATCTCCCGCTGCGTATAGATGGAGTTGATCATCATCTCCAGCAGGCGCTTGGATTCGGCTTTAAACTTTTTTTTGGCCATGAATAAATTGATCTCCTTTCAGGATAAACATCTGGTCAAAACAACAAAACAATTAGCACTCCACTCCAGTGAGTGCTAACACTTCTTTTTATATACCATATAATAATTTTATATGTCAATATATTACTGCATATTTGCTAGAATTCCTGGCCTTTACTGGCATGATTCATGGCGTCATTTTCACAGCCCTGCTGCTTCCGCTCCTGCATCTTGCATCAGCATCTGGATCAGAAATTGCAGCGGATGAGACTTCCACTTCTTGGGATGGATTAGCAACTGCAAATCGAAATGAATCTCAGGGTGGTTAAAATTCAGCTCGGCAAGATAGCCCCGCTCAATCTCCTCCTGGGCCACAATCCGAGGAAGCAGCGCAATGCCCAGCCCGTTCATAACGCAGCGCTTGATCGCCTCCAGGTTAGAGAGCTCGAAGCCTATACGGAACACAATGCCGTGCTCCTTGAGCAAATTCTCGAACAGACTCCGGTAAATGCAGCTTTCCTCCGAGACAATGAATTCACAATTATTCAGATGCTTAAGCTTAACGCTGTCCAGTTCGGCCAGTGGATGACCAACGGGAGCAATTAGTACCAGTGGCTCCTCCCGGATAATCGTGCGGTTCAGGAAGGAATCCGCCGTGCTGCGGTCCAGCATCAGCCCGATATCAACTTCTCCGTCCTTTATTTTAGTAACCAGGTTAGCTTCCTGCTGTGTTTGCAAATGGATGTTCAATCCCGGAAACCGGGTCCGCAGCTGTTGGAGAAAAGGAGGCAAGTAAAACGCAGCCAGGGAATCTATCGTTCCGATCGTCAGTGTCCCGCCAATTTGCTGAGCAATCGTTTCTTTGGAACGATCATACAAATCCAGCATTTCCACAAATAGCTTGAGCAGCTCTTCACCCGGAGGGGTCAAGCGCAGCTGGCGTCCATGTCTCTCCATGAGCGGAACACCATACTCCTTCTCGATCTTTTGAATCTGCATCGTAACGCTGGACTGGGCATAACCCAGCTCCTCGGCAGCACGGGTAAAGCTCTGTCGCTTAGCCACTTCACGGAATGTTCTCAAGTAAGTCAAATCCATAATCTCACCCTAACATCAATAATAATGATGATCCATATCATTTATTATAGATAACACCGATGAATTATTCCATGGTAAAGTAATCTTACAGCAACTAAAATGTTGGAGGCCGATAATCATGCTTACAGAACAACAGGTTTTTGGAGTATATGTCCCCGTGGTCACTCCGTTCAATACAGCCGGTGAAGTTGATCTGGATTCGTATGAGCATTATGTGAACAACATCATTAAGCATAATATTCAGGGTCTGGTTGTAAACGGAACCACTGGCGAATCGCCGACGGTTACCGTGGAAGAATTTCAGCTCCTGGTCAATGCATCCCGTGAACTTTTAAAGCAATCTTCTATACCACTCATGGTCGGTACTGGAACGAATGATACCGCGTCCACTGTAAAACGTACAGAATTAGCCGGTAACTTGGGCGCAGATGCTGCACTCGTAGTAGTTCCATATTACAGCCGTCCCTCACAGCAAGGCATTATTGAGCATTTCCGCAAGGCTGCAGAGGTTGGCGTACCTATCATGGCCTATGATATTCCCGGACGAAGCGGTGTTGGCATGACTGTCGATACAGCACGGACGATTCTGGAGATGGATAATGTTGTCGGTCTAAAAGACTGCTCAGGTTCGCCACTGCTGGTCACCGAGCTGACCAAATACGGCTCCAAGCCCATTCTGTGCGGCGATGATCAGCATTTCTTGGATATGCTGGGACGCGGCGCTGCTGGCGGCATGCTGGCTTCGGCAAATGTACGTCCGGCAGAATTCATCGAGATCTACGAATATTTTACTTCTGGTCAGCTGGATCAGGCCAAAGCAGCCTTCGAGCGCCAGATTCCACTGATCTCTCTGCTGTTCAAAGAATCCAATCCCGCTCCGATCAAATGGCTGCTTAGCCATACTGGAGTCATTGGTTCCGATACCCTTCGCCTGCCACTGATGTCTATCAGCACCGGGCTGCAGGAAGAACTTCGTGCATATCAGGCCAGAGCGCTTGTAGCCGAGCTGTAACGGTTAAGCAATCATCCATATTGAAAGGCTGCCTGCTCCGTTTCTGACGGCTGAAGGCAGCCTTTATTTTTTCTTGAGCGTACGTAATCCGTCCTCATATCTTTGTAGATAATCCGCCAACGTAATTTTGCGGCACAGCTCTGCGAGCAGATTGTAAGGAATGACAGCTGGATTTTTGAAGCGTATGCAGCTTTTTCCCATATCCAGCTTGGTCTGGACATGCTTTGGGTACTCTTTCTGAAACCAGGCCAACACCTCGGGAAAGGTATATATGCCCATATGATAAAAAGCGATAAAGTTCTTCTGGGAAGCTAAGCTGATAAATGGGAGGGGCTCCTCCGGCTTCACATGATAACCAGATGGATAGATGCTGTGTGGAACGACATAGCCGATCATGTCATAGGCCATAGTCTCTTGGAAGCCTTCCGGCAGGTTATCGGATACCGTCTTTCTCAGCGCCTCTATGGCCTGCTTTCGCTCCTCTGGCAGTTGATGAATATAGTCCTCCGGACTGCTAGCTTCATACTTCACTATGTACCCTCCATTCGCGTTACCTCAATTGTTAACCATCCGCTCTATCATACCAAACCCTGTACCAAACTAAAAATAAAGACAGATTGTGCAAGGTCATGTTTACGTAAAAAGCGCACAAAAAAAGCGGAGGATCTCTCCTCCGCTTCTTCAAACTGTATACGTATTAAGACTAGTCGACAATTTCAGCAGTATCGCCATTGTTGGCACCTGCTGCATTGGCTTCGTCCGTATCAATATGCATATCCAGTGCAAAGCTGTCGGATACACGTGCAATTACGTTCTCCAGCACGAGACCGCGCTCGCCGCCAAGGCGAACCTTCAGCAGTTGCTTGTCAGCGATGCCCCAAGCTTCAGCATCGGAAGTATGAAAATGAATATGGCGAGCTGCCACAATAACGCCGGTTTCCAGTTCCACTTCGCCAGCAGGGCCCTTCAGGGTAATGCCCGGTGTGCCTTCGATATTACCGGATTCACGAACAGGAGCCTTCACGCCAAGCGCGAATGCATCGGTACGGGACACTTCCAATTGGGAAGCTGGACGCGCTGGTCCAAGAATTCTTACTTTGTCAAATTTGCCTTTGGTGCCGATTACCGCTACAGTTTCATTCGCAGCGAATTGGCCGGGTTGGGAGAGGGGTTTGAACTCAGTCAATTGGTAGCCTGGGCCAAACAAAGCCTCCACGTGCTCTTGCGTAAGGTGAATATGTCTAGCCGACACACCTACGGGTACAGTCTTGCTCATTGTCAGTCACTCCTTGAATTTTCTCTAGTATCTGTACAAGCCACAGAACATTATACAACTAAATACCCAAAACCTAAAGGAACCTTGTCACTTTTTAAGATAATTTCTTGTATTCGACACATAGAGAAACAATAAATTCCAATGCTGGACTACGCTTGCTCCCCCTTTGAAGGCAAGTTCTCTCCCAAAAAAGTCATAGCATTTCCGTACAGCCACCCGCTTACGAGTTCTTCAGGATAATGCCGGAGCAGCAGCTCCGCAAATTCCGGGTATTTTCCCGGATGCTCCAGCCCCTCTACCCAAGTGTCAATCCCGTCAAAATCTGAGCCGAACATCAGAATCCGTTCTCCGCCAAGACTGCATACATGTTCAATATGCTTCAGCAGGTCTTCTCGTCCAGCCTTCCCCCCATCTTCTACAAACCACGGAAAAAAGGTCAGTCCCATTCTTCCATCCATAGCAATTAGCGCTTTAATCTGTTCATCAACCAGATTGCGTGGATGCCCACATATCGCCGCAGCGTTGGAATGAGAGGCAATAAACGGCCGATCGCTCAGCTCTGCCAGCTCCCAGAAGCCCGATGGCGAGAGATGCGATACGTCCAGCAGCATTCCACTATGGTTGCACCACTCTACCAGCTTTCTGCCTTTTTCCGTGAATCCTCCATTTCGTCGCTCAAGTACACCATCTGCCGCCCAGTTGGCATAATTCCAGGTGACCCCCAGAAATCGCACCCCTAGCTCAAAGCAAAGCTGGGCATAGAACAGATTGCCTTCCAGACCGTCTACGCCCTCCACAGAGAGCATTCCTGCACTGGACCCTCCAAGGATCAGGCTATCCACTTCCTCTTTCCAGCGGAGCCACTGCAAGCCTCCTGAACCGACTACTTTTTCACGAAAAAGATCGATTTGACCCAAGATCCGCTCAAACCCCGGCTTTCCCTTACTCTCCGACAAATAGATAGCAAAACATTGCAGATCCACACTCCCCGCTGCTAGCCGCTCTGCTGTTACGTCCAGCCGCGGATCCTTCCGAAAGTCGATATCGCTGAAATTCTGCATTTTACTCAGCACATCGCAGTGGAAATCTACCACTTTCATGTCTGCTTTCCTCACAGCATTCCCCTCACTTTCTGCTGCCACCCGCCACTCACCGGACGATGGAGCCTCCTTCAGATTCTATGCCGAGACCCGGAGTGTTATCTGTACATATGCAGCAAAAAAGCCTGTTTACCAAAGTAAACAGGCTTTAAACGGATCGATCTCTATTATCTCGGTTCAACAATAAGTTTAATCGCCGTCCGATCTTCTCCATCAATAACAATGTCGGTAAAGGCAGGAATGCAAATCAAATCAACACCGCTTGGTGCCACAAATCCCCGGGCGATGGCTACAGCTTTCACTGCCTGATTCAGTGCTCCAGCTCCTATTGCCTGCAATTCGGCCGTTCCACGTTCACGAAGAACACCTGCTAATGCACCGGCGACGGAATTTGGATTGGATTTAGCTGATACTTTTAATACATCCATGTAAGTACCTCCCCTGGGAAAAATGATGGTGTTCTTCCACTCTGTAGATGTTATTCGCGGGAGAAGAAATAATTCCTTCTTTTTGCGGGCTACTTCTACTCAAATTGGTACAAAAGATACTCTTTTTCGATATAAAAAAGGTCACACTTCATCCTAAAACGTTGCTTTCGCCCGATTCATCTTGTTTTTTGACCGTTCCCTCTTAATCCATGATCCAATCGCCTTCGCGCATGCGGATCTTCTCCAGTTTGGTAGCCGCTCCAGTAGCCTCGTCCAGCTCTGCAAATAAACCGTGCAACTGCCACTTGCCTTCGTCCACGACGAAGCGTGACGGAAGCTGGGTTTTGAACTTGTACAGGACCGCTTCTCTTTCCATACCCAGTATTCCTTCTCTTGAACCAACCATGCCTGCATCAGTCAAGTAGGCTGTTCCCCCAGGCAAAATCACATCGTCATTGCTCTGCACATGGGTATGGGTACCGACAACAATCGACGCACGCCCATCCATGTGATAACCCATGGCAATCTTTTCGGAGGTAGCTTCCGCATGGAAATCGACCAGGATGCAGTTGTGCTGTCTGCGCAGCTCGTCCACAATCTCATCGCCAATGCGGAACGGACAATCGATAGCTGGCAAAAAGGTGCGCCCCTGCAAATTCACAATTGCTAGTTGCTTGCCGTTAGCTTTTACTACCGTGTATCCACGACCCGGTGTGCCCGGAGGAAAGTTCGCCGGGCGAATCAGCCGCGCTTCATCGTCAATAAACTCAAAGATATCGCGATTATCCCATGTATGATTGCCCATCGTGATACCATGAACACCCCAGTTGAAGAATTCGTTCGCGATGGCCGAAGTAATTCCGCGGCCAGCAGCGGCATTTTCTCCGTTGACGATAATGATGTGGGGCTGGTATTTGCTTTTCAGGGAAGGCAGCATTTCACGCAATGCCTTTCTTCCAGTGTTGCCGACGATATCTCCAATAAATAGTACTTTAATATGACTCTCCTCCTAGATTTGCACTTAATTTGAAACATCGTATTTACAGAAAAATGGCCCCGCTTGGGGGCCACTATTCTTCATTTGCTTATTTAGCGTATTCTACCGCCCGTGTCTCACGGATTACTGTGACTTTGATATGCCCTGGATAATCCAGTTCATTCTCAATCATCTTAGTAATATCACGAGCCAGACGGAAAGCTTCCGCATCGTCAATCTTCTCAGGCTGTACCATTACGCGAACCTCACGGCCCGCCTGAATGGCGTACGATTTCTCAACACCCTCGAAAGATTCGGAAATTTCTTCAAGTTTCTCCAGACGCTTGATGTACGTTTCCAGTGTTTCCCGACGAGCGCCAGGTCTTGCTGCTGACAAAGCGTCAGCCGCACCAACCAACATTGCAATCACCGAAGTGGCTTCACAGTCACCATGGTGGGAAGCAATACTGTTGATAACTACCGGATGTTCCTTGTACTTCTTCGCCAGTTCGACGCCGATTTCTACGTGTGAGCCTTCTACTTCATGATCCAGCGCTTTGCCGATATCATGGAGCAATCCGGCACGTTTTGCAAGCACGATGTCTTCCCCAAGCTCACCGGCCATAAGTCCTGTCAGATAAGCGACCTCCATGGAGTGCTTCAACACATTCTGACCATAGCTTGTACGGAATTTCAAGCGGCCCAGAATCTTGATCAGATCCGGATGCAAGCCGTGAACACCTACCTCGAAGGTAGCCTGCTCACCGTATTCACGAATCCGTTCGTCCACTTCTTTGCGGGATTTCTCCACCATCTCTTCAATGCGGGCTGGATGGATACGTCCATCTGCAACCAGCTTCTCAAGTGCCGTACGGGCCACTTCGCGACGGATTGGATCAAATCCTGACAGAATAACCGCTTCCGGCGTATCATCAATAATGAGGTCAATACCGGTGAGAGTCTCCAGCGCACGGATGTTACGGCCTTCACGACCGATAATCCGTCCCTTCATCTCTTCATTCGGCAGCGTAACAACCGAGACGGTTGTCTCCGCAACGTGATCAGCTGCGCAGCGTTGAATAGCGAGTGTAATGATTTCACGGGACTTCTTATCCGCTTCTTCTTTCGCCTGCTGTTCAATTTCCTTGATCATTTGTGCGGTTTCGTGGCGAACTTCCTGCTCTACATTGCTGAGAATAATGCTTCTTGCATCGTCGATGCTCAAATTGGAGATGCGCTCCAATTCAGTGACTTGGTTCTTGTAAATGACATCAATTTGTTGTTGGGTTTCATCGATTCGTTTCTCTTTGTTAGCTACTTGTTCTTCTTTTCGCTCGAGCGATTCCATTTTTTTATCCAGCGATTCTTCCTTTTGCAGCAAACGTCTCTCTTGTCGTTGGATTTCATTCCGACGTTCACGAGTTTCTTTCTCAGCCTCGGTACGGATTCTGTGGACTTCGTCCTTAGCTTCCAATACCGTTTCCTTCTTCAGCGCTTCCGCCTCTTTTCTCGCGTTCTCCACGATGACTAAGGCTTCTTTCTCAGCGCTTGAAATTTTAGCTTCTGCAAGGGATTTACGAATAAAATAACCGAACCCAAAGAATAATGCAGCTACAACGAGAACGACAATGATCCAGGCCCAAGTTGGCATCTGTTCACCTCCTCGTTGGTTCCTCCAAGGTATGCCTTGGGAATTTGTGCAGTTGTTCAACTATCCGTTTCATCACCATACAAAAAACCGGTAACCTCACCGATTGCCATACTGCACATGCTGCACATGCACACTGCCCGCCATATCCGGCGATTACATATCATATGAGTTGTATGCGAATCGCAAACAGAGTCACCTTTTTGGGAAGGAAAAAGGTCTCTTACTTTTGCCGATTCATGTTATATTTTATTATTTATAAAAAGACATTGTCAAGAGAGCTCATCCCTTAAGTAAAGTCAAGTCTAGTAATCCATGAAGTATGAATCCTCTTCTTCGCCTTCTGCATTCTCTTCTTGGAGCAAGATGTTGATCACCTGGCGCACCATTTCTCCCGGAAAACCGCGCCGCATAAGGAAGGCTCCCGTCTTGCGCCTTTTGTCGACGACTTCCCCGCGAATCATATTCCACTTCTTGCGTCCTGTCTGGAGTGCACTCGCCAATTCGTCCTCTGGGCTGATATTCTCCAGCGCTTCCGCAATCAGTGACTTGTCGATACCCTTCTCCCGCAATTCCTGGCGAATCCACATCTTGCCCTTGCGCTGGTTCGTGAGGCGCTGCTCCGCCCACTGTTTGGCGTACAGCGGATCATCAATAAAGCGTTCCTCCTGTAGCCGCTGCACCACTTCCGCAATAATAGTCTCTCCTATTTCCTTCTGCCGTAAACGGTGGGCCATCTCCTGCGCGGTTCGCGGCTTGCGTTCCAGATAGCGAAGGCCTTCCACGTAAGCCCGCTGGCGTTCATCCGCAACTACAATCTCTTCCAGATCAGCCTTGATAAAAGAATTGCCTGTAATCATCCGGTATTTAATCATGACATCTTCATGAACGGTCATGGTATAAGGGCCGAAATGAATGATATAGCGACGATCCGACTTCTTCTTCCGCTCTACCCGTGTGATTTCAAGTACCCTATCCTCCGGAAAATCAGATAACGCCTGTTCCTCCTGCTCTTCCGGCTCCGAATCGAGTTGTATAACCATGCTGCCTGTCACCTCATTGCAATTATCGTCTACCTCATATCATCCGATGATTATGAAAAGACACCCTGTCATGTCGTTCACAGGGCGCCTAATCTTAGCGAATATTCAATTCAGACTATTCAATTTCCATCAGCAGATTCTCTTCTTCTTCCTGCTCTGCTGCAAGCTCAGATTCACTTGGAGCAGCCACAATCGTCGTCAGATTGCTGGCTTCACGAATCTTGTTCTCAATCACGAGGGCGATGTCCTGATGTTCTTTCAGGAACTGCTTAGCGTTCTCCCGTCCTTGACCAAGACGTTCGCCTTCATAGGAATACCAGGCACCACTCTTGTTTACGATATCCATCTCTGTACCGATATCCACAAGACTGCCTTCCTTGGAAATCCCTTCACCGTACATAATATCTACATCAGCTTGCTTGAACGGAGGCGCTACCTTGTTCTTCACAACCTTGATTTTCGTCCGGTTACCCACAACATCATTGCCCATCTTGATGCTCTCTACGCGACGTACATCAAGTCGAACGGATGAATAGAATTTCAGAGCCCGGCCACCAGGAGTCGTCTCAGGGTTACCGAACATCACACCAATCTTCTCACGAAGCTGGTTAATGAAGATGGCAATGGTGTTCGATTTGTTAATCGCACCAGACAACTTCCGCAGGGCTTGAGACATTAGACGAGCCTGCAGACCTACGTGAGAATCTCCCATGTCGCCTTCAATCTCTGCCTTTGGCACCAAAGCTGCCACGGAGTCAACAACAATGATGTCTACCGCTCCACTACGGACAAGCGCCTCAGCAATTTCCAACGCCTGCTCGCCTGTATCAGGCTGCGAAAGCAGCAATTCGTCTATGTTCACACCCAGCTTGCTAGCATATCTCGGGTCAAGGGCATGCTCCGCATCAATAAACGCAGCTTGTCCCCCAAGCTTTTGTACTTCTGCAATTGCATGAAGCGCAACCGTGGTCTTACCGGAAGATTCCGGTCCATATACTTCGATGATACGTCCCTTCGGAAATCCGCCAATTCCCAATGCGATATCCAGTGCCAAAGCTCCACTAGGTACAACTTCCACTTGCATGTGGGTGGATTCGCCCAGTTTCATTACAGAACCTTTACCGAATTGCTTTTCTATTTGACGAAGCGCCATCTCAAGCGCCGCACGACGATCTGACAATCAGACCACTTCCTTCACTGTTGTTTATAATATATATAATAACGTGTTTTGAAGACCTTGCCAAGCTTTTTTTCGAACATACATTCGTTTTTTTTGACTTTCGGCCTACCTCTCCCTTTTATTGTAAGCCCCCTTCCGGTTGCAAAAATTAAGAGCGACGCGGCCAGGAGAATACATCTTCCGATGATTCTCAAACAAAAAACCGCGGCATAGAAAGCTCTGCGCCACGGTTCTTCCGTATGCTTCAATTATACAACGTCTTCCAAAGGGATTACAAGTCGGAGCCTTCCAGCGGAGTCTCCACCTGCCGCTCCTCCAGCCTACGCCAGAGACGGTACAGCAGTGCTTTTACCGAACGCAGCCGGATGTTCTCGCGTGTACCCTGCAAATTCAGCTCATACACTTCCGTCTGCCGGTTCCGCTCGGCAATTCCGATAAAGACGAGTCCCACCGGCTTACGCTCCGAATAGCCCGGCCCGGCAACACCGGTGACCGATAGCCCGAAATCGCTGTCTGCAATCATTCTCACCTGTTCAGCCAGTACCTCTGCAACCTCGCGGCTGACGGCGCCAGGAGCATTGCTGCCCTCCAGAAAATCACTAGGCACGTTCAGAAGCTTCTTCTTAATATCGTTAGAATAACAAACGATGCCGCCGGCGAACATCGATGCGCTGCCGGGAATATTCGTAATGCTCTCCATCAGCAGGCCGCCAGTGCAGCTCTCCGCCGCACTCAAAGTCAGCCCTGCATCCGCCATCCAGTCCACAATCAGTTGCTCCAGCGGCACGTCAATGTTCGCATACATGTTTTCCGGAAGAATATCCTTAATCTGCTTCTCCAGAACATCCAGCTTCTTCAGCGCGTCATGCTCGGAAGGCGCCTTGGTCGAAATACGGACAGTCACTTCGCCCTCTTTGGCATAAGGAGCAATCGTTGGATCGGTCTGATTACGGATCAAATCAATTAGCTTGTCCTCCAGCAGCGATTCACCAATACCGGCAAACTTGAGCATTTTGGAGTAGATCGGCATTTCGTCCGTCAATGCATGCTGCAAGAGCCATGGCTTAGCTTTGTCTGTGAACATTGGTTTCATCTCACGCGGGGGGCCAGGAAGAACGATATAATATTTATCCTCATGCGCTAAGGCTATGCCCACGGCCAGGCCAGTTTCATTGGGTAACGGGGTGGTTCCTTCAATAATTAAAGCCTGCTTGCGGTTGTTCTCTGTCATTACGATCTTACGTGCATCAAAAAAGCGCTGTACATGGTCCATGGCCAAGGTGTCGATATGCAGACCACGACCTAGTGCCGCAGCTAGAGCATCTTTGGTAAGATCGTCTTCAGTTGGACCGATACCGCCGGTGAAGAGGACCAGATCCGCACGGCTCCGGGCAATCTCGATCGCTTGCTGTAGGCGGCTGCTATTATCACCGACTACCGTCTGAAAATAAACATCGATTCCTAACGCAGCAAGCTCCGTCGATAGGAACTGGGCGTTGCTGTTGACGATTTGACCGAGCAAAAGCTCAGTGCCGACTGCGATGATTTCTGCTTTCATAGCGGGCTGACGCCTCCTGATTATAGAGTGGACCGTTCATTATTATGCTTTATGGAGCTGCAGCAGATCCTTGTTCTTGACAAAATAATCGATTCCCGAATAAATAGTGATCAACGTTGCGGCCCAGATAGCGATATCGTCAACCGGAATACTGATGAACTGAAACGGGAAATTATTGAGCAGCAGCAGAGAGATGGCGACAATTTGAACAACCGTCTTGATCTTGCCCCATTTACTGGCGGCCACCACCTTGCCTTCAAGCAGCGCGACCTGACGAAGTCCAGTGACTGCAAATTCGCGGCTGATAATGACAATGGCGATCCAGGAATCGCATCTGCCCAGCTCCACTAGCGAGATAAGCACAGCGGTAACCAGCAGCTTATCCGCGAGAGGATCGAGCAGCTTGCCAAGATTGGTGACCATATTATATTTCCGGGCGATATAGCCATCTATTCCATCTGTGCTGGCTGCCAGCAAGAAAATCACCGCCGCTACCAGATGGTTAACAGAAAGCTGGAATGAGCCCCAGTGTAGCGGCTCTGGATAGAAGCTGTAATCCACCAGCAAAAAAAACATCATAATAGGGATAAGACAAATACGAGCAAGCGTAATGCGGTTGGGTAAATTCACTGAAGTTCCTCCCCTGATCAATCATCCAAATCGTATTCTAAGCATTTCTTACGCAAGTATATTATAGCCATGAAACGGCCGCAACAATAGCGTCCGCCCCATCTCATTTATCCCCGGAATGTTGTGGGCACCATGGACAGTTGGCTGGATTCTACTCTCTCTATCTATTCAAATAACTGCTGCAATATCCATATGTAATTTGAGCCACAAGAGCAAGCAACTATCCCTCTTGCTATGATGATGCGAATCCGGGATCTTTATACTCTCTCTTCCGACAAAAACAGAAAGCACCCCGCAAGCTTGCGTGCTGGTACAGCACAGCGGGGCACAAGTATCTTACTTTAAATTGTTAAACTGCAAATCGAGCGGCAAATCAGCTTTGCGCAGAATCTGTATGATTTGTTGCAGATCATCACGACTTTTGCCAGTTACCCGGATTTGGTCACCTTGGATCTGGCTCTTCACCTTCAGCTTGGAATCACGAATCAGAATATTGATTTTCTTCGCATTATCCTGATCAATCCCTTGCTTCAGCCCCAGGCGTTGGCGTACGGTTCCCAGCGACGCAGGCTCTACCTTTCCGAAATCCAGGTTCTTAAGGGTAATGCCGCGCTTCACCATCTTGGACTGCAAAATGTCGATAACGGCGTTCAGCTTATATTCATCCTCAGAGGAAATAATAAGCGCATCCTTCTCCAGTTTTAAACTACTTTTGCTGTTTTTGAAGTCAAACCGATTGTCGATTTCCTTCTCTGTCTGATGAACAGCATTGGTTAATTCCTGCATATCCATTTTTGATACAATGTCAAACGAACTTTCCGAAGCCATTACTTCACGTCCTTTGCTTACATTTATTCTTTTATTATTATATGAGAAAGATTTGTCCAAGTCTAATTATGGAAGAAAACAATGACCCGGCATGCAAAACAGCCCCACATTGTGGAGCTTTGCCCTTCCTACAAAAACACGCCTCCCGGAGGCATCAAAAGCTCGGGAGACGCTTGATTCCCTGAGTGCAGGACCTATCTGCTGCGGGAAGGTGACCGAAACATATCCAGAATCCCCAGCACAATATGCGCCAGTCCGAACCCGAGGATTCCATAACCCCAGGCACTTGGTGTCAGATAATATCCCAGGAGCGTAACGATTACACCCAGTCCTGCTACAATCCAGCTGACCGTCATGATAGAATACACCTCGCTTTGGCGTAAGAACTGTAAATCATTCTTATGTTCCCCATAAAGCCAAAGCCTATGCATTCCTGCCGTTTACTGGCTTGAAGTGGTTTCCGAGTTCGTTGTACCACTGTCTGTTGTACCGCTGTTCGCCGTGCTATTACTGCCGGATGCTTCGTCCAGCTCAAGCAAGATGCGGGACGAGGATTTGCCGTCCGTAACTTGTTGACCATTGACCGTAATGATTGTTGCTGGCGAATAACCCGACTTGATATACATTCCTGTGCTGTCGAGCGTGAAGGTCAAATTATCTCCAGCCGCAGTATTGCCAAAGGAAAGCTTCTCACCCTTGGAGTTAGAGCCTTTATAGACCTCAAGCCAGCTGACTCCATTTGCTGCGATCTTCACCTGTACCGCACTTCCTGGAGGAGCAGACACTTTAAAGATTGTGCTCTTGCCTGACTTGCGATCCTCAGTGACCGTAACGGCCTGTGGAGGCGGCGTCGGCGAAGGGGTAGGCTGCACTGTAGGCTCCGGCGTAGGTTGCACGCTGGTAGTGCCCTCAGTGGCTATAGGCTTGGCTGTACTGCCCACTGCCGGCGGTGGAGTCTGAGCTGTCGCTGGGTCCTGCTGAGCATCTGTAAGCTTGGTCGGATCAACCTGATTGGATTCACCTTTATTCAGATTAGATGCGTACATATAGATGACAACAATAATCAGGACTGGAAAAGTCCACATTAATAGCGTCGGCAGCCACTTGGCGTTACGTTCCGTCTCGGGTCTGCGGCTGCGCTTTTGAATGACCGTTTCCATTGGGGTCGCTTCCACCGGAGGTGCTGGTACATTACCATGTTCCTCTAGCAACTCGTCTGGGTTAATCCCCACTGCTTCCGCATAGGTTTTGATGAACGCCCGGACATAAAAACTTCCAGGGAGCACCTTATAATCCCCCGCCTCGATGGCTTCCAAATATTTTTTTCTGATCTTCGTAACTTCCTGGACATCGTCAAGACTCATGCCTTTTTGCAGGCGCGCCTCCTTCAACTGCCGGCCCAGTTCCGACATACCATCACCTCCTTGTTCTCTCATGTTTATAGGTCCTCATTGTAGCTTCCGGTGAATGTCTCGTACAAAATCTCCTCGGTAGGAGAATTTCGCAGTTCAATAATGATGTCAAAATCATCAAAGCTGTACTCCGATTCACGCACAAAGATATCCGGATGCTCAATAACCTTCGTACTTGGCATGCTCATCACATTCTGCAGTAGATTGTAATGCTTCTCATTGGAACGGATCGTACTAACGATACCATCAATAATAAACACATTATGAGGGTTCATCTCATCCTCTGCAAGTTGGCTGCGCACGGTCTGCCGTAATAGTGTCGAGGACACGAAGGTCCATCTCTTCATCGCACAGACACTGCCAGCAATAATGGACTCCGTCTTGCCTACACGCGGCATCCCACGCAGTCCTATTACCTGATTGCCTTCACGCTTAAACAGTTCCCCAAGAAAATCCACCAGAAGCCCCAGCTCATCCCTCGTGAACCTGAACGTCTTACGGTCATCCGAATCCCGGTCTATATATCGTCCATGCCGAACAGCCAGCTTGTCCACGAGACGTGGAGGACGCAAAGCTGTAACGGTAATATTATCAACCTTTTTGAGCATTTCGCCCATCAGCATAATCTTCTCTTCGTCATTCGTCTCGAGCAGCATTCCCCGAGTCTTGCCTTCTACACCGTTAATCGTAATAATGTTGACTTCCAACATCCCGAGCATAGAAGCGATATCACCGAGCAGACCAGGTCTGTTCTTATGTATCTTATATTCCATATACCACTGTTTATGTTCCACTTGTACACCTCATAGATTCCTTTTCCCTGCACCTGTCCTGACGTCAAAAAAAGCTCTGAATCGACAAAGCGCTACATTGCACGGGTCATATTAATGATATATAAAAAAAAAATGAAAGGCAAGGTCACTCCTGTAATAATTACAGAAAAGCTCCCCGAGGGGAGCTTTTTCCGCGAGCTTATGCGTGTTTTTTCGCCAGTCTGACCATGAGTTTAGCAATCGTTTGCTTCTCTTCGTCATTGCCGACATCCCACAGCTCTTTGATCGCCCGATTCGAAGAGTTTGCTGGATCAACCTTGTCATCGAGGAATTCCCCGATTTCAAAAGCCAGCTTGGAGATGGTGTCTTCACTCATCCCGATCTTCTCAGCCTGAACGACCCGTTCACCCAGAAATTTTTTCCAGGTATCGAAGTTTTTGATTACCGTATTCTCTGTTGACATCTTAAATCCTCCTTCATGGTTACGGTCAGCCCCTTCGCCTAAAGCGAAAGAACCGCCGGCTTGCGTGAGATTTAAAATCAACAGTAATAATATGTCTCGGATACGGAGTTCTTATGCTGGAGCTTTTCTCCAAACCCGAGACCTCTAGGTAATCCAGCCCCCGTTCGGGCTGATAACTTGTCCTGTAATATACCCGGATTCAGGCAACGCCAGAAAATACACCAGCGAAGAGATTTCATCAGGCGCTCCAAGCCGCCCTACAGGAATCTCTTCCTCCAGCATGCGCACTTCCTCCTCCTGCAGATTCGCCAGCATCGCCGTATTCACCGCACCTGGCGCCACAGCATTCACCGTGACACCGGAAGGCGCCAGCTCTTTGGCCAGCGCCTTGGTGAAAGCATTGATGCCGCCTTTGCTGGCGGAATAGGCCACCTCACAGGACGCGCCTGAAATCCCCCACACGGAGGACACATTAATAATTCGCCCAAAGCGCTGTGATACCATGTACGGCATGAAAATTTGACTACAAAGGAATGTCCCCTTCAAATTAACCGCCATAATCTCATCCCATTCCTCTTCGGTAAGGTCTGCGAGCATCCCGTAATGGGCTTTGCCGGCATTGTTAACGAGGATGTCTGGCTGAAGTCCGCAGCTCTCCAGTTTTTCTGACATACGCAAAAGCTGACTGCGGTCTTTGACGTCCGCAGTCACTGTCAGCACTCTTGCCCCCAGGGCCATGCAGCGGCGGGCAACATCATTCGCCGCTTCATGAGAGTTCATATAATGGATCACAATATTCATGCCCACCGATGCAAAGCGTTCGGCAATAGCGCCGCCGATTCCCCCGCTTCCGCCGGTAATAAGCACGGTCATTTCTCCTATCGGCTTGCTGTTCTCTCCCGGTAACGGCATTAAGGGCTCACCACCAGCGAAACCGCCAACTGTTCCCAGTCTATATGGCTGCGCAGACGTTCATTGACCTCATCCAAGGTGATGGATTCATACAGCGGGAGTACTTCAAAGAGATCTCCACCACGGAACTGGTAGCGGGTGAATTCATGGGCAATATTTTCCGGAGAATTCAGCATGCGGAGATAGCCGCCGATTTTCTTTTTGCGCGCCCGTTCAAAATCCTTCTCGGCAAATCCGGATTGCACAAACGGTTCAATCTCTTCCTTGATCCGCTTCAGCAACAAATCAGGGTCCTTCGTATCGCCGCCAATGGCTGAGAATGCATACTGCGGCGAGCTATTGAACTCATGACTGAAGCTGTCGGAGATCAATTCCTCGTCATATAGCTTCTGGTACAATGCCGTACTGCTACCCAGCAGCAGATCCAGCATCAGCTTGGTCGTCAGATCGCGGCGTACGGCGGCTTCGCCGGCAAGGCCGAGTTCCTTCTCTTTGAACCCGAACAGGAACTTCGGCATGGAGACAGCCAATTTGCTCTCTTTGCGCTTGGTGGCTACCTGCTCTGGTTCTTTTTCAAAAATGCGTTCAATCTCGCCCTGTTTATCATAGGATTTCCCCGCCTGATTGCTGCGAATAAGCTCGAAAACTTTCTCCGGCTCAACACCACCTACGACGAACAGCAACATATTGCTCGGGTGGTAGAACGAATTGTAGCAGGTATACAATGTTTCTTTCGTAATGGTCGCGATAGACTCGATGGTCCCGGCGATATCGATATGAACCGGATGCTTCGCATACATGGCTTCAATGAGGCCAAAATAGACGCGCCAGTCCGGATTGTCGGCGTACATATTGATTTCCTGACCAATGATACCTTTTTCCTTCTCCACATTCTCATCTGTGAAATAAGGCCGCTGCACAAAGTCAACTAATGTGCTGAGGTTAGTCTCAATATTCTCAGTTGCCGAGAACAAATAGACCGTCTGGTCAAAGCTGGTAAATGCGTTCGCTGAGGCGCCGTTGGAGGCAAAAGTAGCAAAAATATCGCCTTCCGGCTCCTCGAACATTTTATGCTCCAAAAAGTGGGCAATCCCATCAGGAACCGTGGTTTCTTCCCCCCCGGCTACCCGGAAATGATTATCCACCGAGCCGTATTTGGTGGCAAATGTCGCATAGGTTTTACGGAACCCTGGCTTAGGCAGCACATACACCTGCAGTCCATTGTCCATCACCTCATGATACAATGTTTCTTGAAGCTTATCGTAACGTAACTGTTCCACCGCTATTCCTCCTTCTGCCCTGTCAGGAAATAAATCGTGTCGAGTTGGAACGATTCCGCAGCGGCCTTAACATCGTTAGCTCCGATTTGTTCCACTTGCGTCAGCAGCTCCTGCGCGGACCGGTCTTTTCCGGATAACTGGCGGTTAAAATCAAATGAAATCAGCTCAAAGGCGGAATCCTGAATCTCCGAGAGCAAATTGCGAATCATTGCTTTGGTCTGACTAAGTTCCAGATCGCTGATGTTACCGCGTTTCAGTTCGTCCAGCTGCTGGCGGATAATATCCACCGCTTTGCTATAATTCTGAATCTCAATACCGGACTGAATTGTTCCGATCCCTTTATGTCCGTCATAACGGGAAGATGCGTAGTAAGCCAGACTTTCCTTCTCGCGCACATTAACGAAGAGCTTGGAATGCGGGTAGCCGCCCAAAATCCCGTTATACATCAAGGCTGACGCATAAGTATCGTCCTTGTAAGTAATTGAAGTGCGCAGTCCCATATTCAGCTTGCCTTGACTGACATCCAGCTTCTCCTCTATCGTACGGACTTCACTTACGGATACCGGAGTGAAGTTGGAAGAATACGCTGCGACAGCAGCATCGCTACGGCCGAAATGACGCTTCACCAGCTTCTCTACCTCTTCTGGGGTCGTATCTCCTACCACATAAAGATCCAGGATCGCTCCATCCAGCCAAGAGTTGTATGACTTATACAGACTCTCCGGCGTAATGCCGTCAAGATCGGCGCGCTGTCCCAGCGGGTGCAGACGGTAAGGCTCATTGCGGCACATTTCCTCGATACAACGTTCAGCTGCATAGCGGATTTTATCGTTCACGATAGCTTCCAGTTTCTTGCGAACCGTTTCCCGCTCGGTAGCTACATAAGACGGACGGAAGGTTCCGTTCTCCAGCGCGGGCTTCGTCAAAACTTCGCCCAGGAACGCAAAGGACTCGCCCAGCAGACTTTCTTTACTTTGGACAAAGGAATCATTGATCGTATCCATACGGAACTGCACGATCTGGTAATCGCCTCTTTTGTATACATCAAAACCGAAACCCGCGCCATACAGCTCTTCCAGTTGCTCACGGAACTGAGTCGTCTCCGGGTAGGAGGCCGTACCTCTACGCAGCACGAAAGGAACCAGCGCTGTTGGAGTTACGGTATCTTCTTTGAGCGGAACGCCGGCATAAAGTGAGATGGCGAAGGTCTTGAACGCCTTCGTCGGCAGTACGTGAATACGCATGCCTGCGACGCTGCCATGTTGAAAACCATTATTAGTCAAGTCCAAAACTCCTTTACGGCGTAGATAAATGCTATACATCATGTTTATGAAGTACTTTCCATTCTAAACCATTCCAAAGTAAGGAAGCAACCGAAGGTTAGGCCCCCGGTTGCTCTTACGGATTATTCAGCTTGAACGCCGCATTAGCGGGCGGTCAGTGCTCCTTTACATACAGAAGATATGCTGCCCGATGGTCTTCACCTGCGGACGAGTCCAAATCCATTTGGAGGTCGCCGTCTTCGGGTTGAAATAATACAGGCATCCCCCGGATGGGTCCCAGCCATTGAGGGCTTGCTGCACAGCTTTACGTGCTTGCTCGTTCGGTTCCAAATAAATCTGGCCGTCGGCTACAGCTGTGAATGCACCAGGCTGAAAGATTACACCGGATGGCGTATTCGGAAAGCTTGGCGACTTCACACGGTTCAGAATAACGGCAGCAACAGCAACCTGACCTTCAAAAGGCTCACCGCGGGATTCCCCATATACGGCATTCGCCATAATCTTAAGATCATTTTCCGATAGGCCCATAGTGTTACCCGACGACAATTCTGCGGTATTATTCGAATTTGTATCTGCTTTCCCTTCACCCCCACCGCCACTTGGAGCCTTGGAGGCAGTACCGGTTGGTGGTTCTGTTGGCTTCCAGTTCTTTGTTGCGTTATACAGCTTCAGTTTCGTTTTTGCGCCTACAACGCCATCAGCCGGCATACCGAATTTCCACTGAAACCACTTCACAGATTCCAAGGTCGTAGATCCAAACTGGCTGTCAATCGTCCCGTCGTAATAACCCAAGAATTTCAAGCGGCCCTGCAGCTCGTATACATCTTTGCCGGAAGCTCCGAATTTAACAGTTGTCGTGCTAAAAGCTGGTAAAGCTTCCTGCTCATAGTCGCTAACCTCTTTAGAAGGCAAAACGGTAGTACTCTCCACGTGACGTGCTGCAGCGCTCTTTTGACTGAACATGATGCTGCTGGCAAAAGGGGCGGTGGTTATGGCAAGGGTCAGTACGGCAAGTAACCATAGCTTCTTATTCTTCATAGGGCATCGCTCTACCTTTCTCTTGTAAGTTCTGCATGGATGGCTAAAGTTATTATGACGACTGTCAGCTCTTCCTATGCATGGCAGTGGAGAAGGATCAGGAATTCATTGCTAATGAGAATGGTTATCATCTATACTGGAACAAAGTAATCAAAGGGGTAAAGAATACATGCACCTGAAAGATCATTTAAAACTATGGAATCATGCCCATATTAAAATCATGGATGTTCGCCGCACCACCCTTAACGCCGGGGATAACGCACCTCCCTACCGTTTACCGTCCAGTGCTTTCCTGTATGCGGCACGCGGCGGAGCCCGTGTTATGCTGGATAAAAATTCGTATCAATTCAACCACGCCCATGTTCTCCATGGCGGAAAGGGAACGCTCGTGGAGCTCTTTCTTGAGGAGGAAGGACTTGAATTTGAGTATGTTTTAATTTTATATAGAGCGATCCTTGCGCTTCCGGCCAGTAAGGAACTGGTTGCTCTGATGGAACAAAATAATCCGTTTCACTGCCAATACGGCTTTGAACCTTCAAATCCGATCTCTTTGTATCAAAAGACCGAGAGTATGTTAAGTAATTGGGACGGCGGCGGTCTGCTGGAGCAGCTTCAGGTCAAAGCACTTTTCTATCAGTGGGTGTACGAACTTGCGTGGCTGCTCCATGTCCAGGGAATCAAGTTTATGAAGCCGGATTTACTGAACTTAGCTATACGGTATATGGAGGAAAACTATCATGAGCCTCTGAGTATAGATCAATTGGCTGAAGTAATCGGTAGCAGTCCAAGAACATTATCCCGGTTGTTCCGGGCTCAGCTACACTGCAGCCCCTCCCGCTACTTGAGCGAGATCCGCATGAAGCAAGCCAAAACTCTATTGCTGAAGACGGACGCCACCCTTGAGCAAATCGCACTCGGTACGGGATATTCAGATGCGTATTCTTTTGGAAAAACGTTCAAGAAACACTTCGGTATTTCTCCCGTTCGCTTCAAAAATAATGTCAGTGCGCCGCACACTTGGCCGGATATGACATTGGAACAGGCCCGAAATGACATTGTTTCACCTCTCTTCCTTCGATATATTGATAATGATAATCATGATCAATATAGAACAAAAGGAGAGTCACACATGTACAGAAATACTAAACCATCGCTTTTACTCATGCTGATGTTATGCTTCAGCATCTTGCTCGGCGCTTGCTCGCCAGCACCAGCTAATAACACATCTTCACCCTCCCCTTCAGCTTCTGCCGCGGCTATAGCGGACTCAGCAAAGACTGACCAGAATACACCTGCTGAAGCACAGACCCGCACCATATCAACGATTAAGTGCGATATTGAAGTACCCCTTCATCCGCAGCGGATCGTCGTCCTCTACTTACTGGGCGATGTACTGGCACTGGGCATTAAGCCGGTTGGCGTCTCCGATGTATCCGAAGGTGCTGCTTTTGAAGATGAGCTTAAGGACGTGCAGAAGCTGGGTACCTGGTTCGAAGCCAGTCCAGAGGCGGTACTTGATCTCAATCCTGATCTGATCATCGTGCCGTCCGAAGAGACTTACGAAGCACTGCATCAAATTGCACCTACTATTCTCATCCCTTATGAAAAGATGACTGCGGAGGAACGCGTGGCCATGATTGGTGAGGTTGTAGGGAAAAAAGACGAGGCTCAAAACCTGTTCGATGATTTCCATAAAAAAGTTGAAGATAGCAAACAAAAGCTGCAGGCTGCCGGAATTCTGGACAAGACCGTGTCCATTATGGAAGGCGGTAAAGACCGCAGCATGTCCGTTGTTAACAGCAAGCAGTTCGGCCGTGGCTCACAGGTGGTGTACGAATATCTGGGCATGAAAGCACCTGAATTGATTCAGCAGAAAATTGATGCTTCCACAGGTGCAGACGCAGAATCGATATCGTTCGAGGTACTCGCCAAGTATAGCGGTGACTATATTTTCCGTTCGTCCTATAATGGCATGGCCGATCTTACCAGTGACCCACTCTGGAATAGCATTCCAGCGGTCAAAGAAGGACATTTACTTTCCATCGATTTCGGATTGTCTTACTACAATGATATTTACTCACTGAATGCCCAGCTTGATTATATCGTGGACAGTCTTCTAGCTACTGTAAAATAAACTTGCTGAGCAGGAGTAAGAACGCTGCTTCCTGGAAGGTAAAAAAAGGCCCACTTCAGAACAGGTTATCCTGTCCTGGAGCGGGCCTTCTCATGTTGTTGTTCAATACGTCAACAGTTCTGTTATGAACTTATCCGGTTATGCTGATACTGTTCCAGTGAGACCAGCACCTCACGCGGCTTGCTGCCCTCGTAAGGGCCGATCACCCCACGGGCCTCCATAGAGTCAATTAAGCGCGCAGCGCGGGTGTAGCCGACTCTCATGCGGCGCTGAAGCAGGGATACGGACGCTTGCTTGGCTTCAAGAACAATTTGTACGGCTTGTTCGTACAATTCATCTTGCGGTTCATCCTCTTGAGCTCCGATATCATCGATCTCAGGCACAATGGATTCATCATAAGTGGCTTCACCCTGACTGCTGACGAATTGCACGATCGTCTCCACCTCTTGATCACTCATAAAAGCTCCCTGAACGCGAATAGGCTTAGAAGAGCCCATCGGCATGAACAGCATGTCTCCCCGACCCAGCAGCTTCTCAGCGCCGGCCATATCAAGTATGGTCCGTGAATCCACCTGTGAGGATACGCCAAAGGCGATCCGTGATGGAATATTGGCCTTGATCACACCGGTAATGACATCCACTGAAGGACGCTGAGTAGCGATAATTAAGTGGATACCCGCCGCCCGGGCCATTTGTGCCAGTCGGCAGATAGCATCCTCCACGTCATTCGCGGCTACCATCATGAGATCAGCAAGCTCGTCCACAATAACAACAATATACGGCAGCACCGCGGCCGGATTATCCTTCATCAGATTGTTATAGCCTTCCATGTTCCGGGTACCGGATTTAGAGAACAGCTCATAGCGCTTCTCCATCTCCACCACAATTTTCTTCAATGCTAGGCTGGCGCGCTTCGGATCAGTGACAACCGGGGCCAAAAGATGCGGTATACCGTTGTATATATTCAGTTCCACCATCTTGGGATCGACCATCAGGAACTTGACTTCATTAGGCTTAGCTTTATACAAAATACTGGTAATAATTCCATTAATACAAACGGATTTACCGGAGCCTGTGGCTCCAGCCACCAGCAAGTGGGGCATCTTCGCCAAATTGCCGATAATCGTCTGTCCAGAGATATCCCGTCCGAAGGCGATGGATAGCTTGGACTCTGCTTCGGTGAAGGTGTGGGTCTCCATGACCTCACGCATGGTAACAACGGACACTTCCGGATTCGGCACCTCAATCCCGATTGCAGATTTGCCTGGAATTGGCGCCTCCATTCGGATATCCTTGGCCGCAAGAGCCAAGGCGATATCATCTGTGAGGTTCACGATTCGGCTCACCTTCACCCCGATATCTGGCTGGATCTCGTAACGCGTAACGGCCGGGCCGCGTACCACCTCTAGCACTTTAGCCCGAACCCCGAAGCTCTCCAGCGTAGCCTCCAGCTTGCGGGCTGTCTGCATGTAATCATTCTGGTCTCCAGCTTTGCCGCCATTATTCGGCTTCGACAAGAGCCTGAACGAAGGCAGCTTGTACGGCTTCGGAGGTGGTGGTGGCGGAGAAGCAGGCGGAGTTTCTCCCTCTTCAGGAATATCCGCAACTGGCGAGGCAACATGCCCCTCTACTCCAGCAAGCCCCAGTGTTGCCACGGCGGCACTAGCACTAAATGCCTCGCTAACCTCTGCCTCCGGATCAGCTAAAATTTCCGGCTCCTGTAAACCGGTCTTGATGCCGTTTCTTGCTGCCGGTGAGAATTCACTCCACTCCTCACGATCCTCGTCGTTCAAGCCTTCCGTACGGATATGCTGGAAGAAATCGCGGATGATCGGCGTATCAAAGGCCTCATCGTCAAATTCCTCCTCCACTTCGTGAAACGGAGAAGCAGGCACCCCTGAAGATAGCCCCGAAATAATCGGGCCGTCGGCCGGATTATATTCAATATCTTCGCCTTTTACTGGAATTCCCGTCCCTTGTTCACGCGAAGCACCAGAGGTCGTCCACTGCGAAATCTTCTGGAACAGGAGCGGTGCCTTCCGTCTCGGCAACTGCTGCTCGTCCTCATCCTCGTAGTCCTCGATGTCTTGAGGGACTTGCCGCGGAGCAGGGGTTTTGACCCGGGAAGACTTGGCTGATACGGGTACAGCCTGCGGACGATTAGCCGCCCGCTTGCGCAGATCCTCGGCCAGCTTAACTGCACGTACGCGCAACAGCATAAACAGCTCTACATAGGAAAGATTGGTAATGAGCATAAAGCTAATCGCCAACATCACAATCATCAGCAGCTTCGCTCCTAGACTTCCAAACAGCCACAAGAGCGTCGCATATTCCAGAGCACCCAGGTATCCTCCACTGATATCTTTGCCCAGCATATATACACTGCTGCCATCAGCTGCAGGAGTAAGTGAGCCTTTAAGATCATTATGTATTTGAGTGAACACATTCCCTGGATGCAACATATTTAGCGGTCCAAGCTTCTGCTCCATCGCGGAAATAGTGCTCATCAGCGTCATTGACATTACAAGAAGCAGCACACCGGTATGGCGACTGTTCCAGGTAGAAGGCCATCTCCTGTAGATCATAACCATAAGACCGAAAAAGATGCCAACCAGTGGCAGCACAAAATAAAATCTGCCAAGCAAATAGCCGGCCAGGCTGGAAAGAGAACGTCCGACTGCAGCTTCTCCGGATAATGCAATGACAGATATGGTGATGAGCATAATTCCATAGATTTCATATTTTAGAACACTGCCCAGCAGCGCTTTTTTCTTCTTCTGTTTTCGTTTAGCCACACCATACACCCCCGGAACAACATTATACCATATAATGGCGTGGCGTACCTATGTTCTGTTTTGTCATATATTGAGTAATTATGTTAATGAAATAATCACTCCGGGGGCGAGCGAAGAATCAAGATATGTGGCGAGCGGACAGTTCAGCAGCCTTACAATACGCGCACGCCCTTCGTCCAGGGGCTCGACCTGCATAAGCATGCCCTGATAGTGGACTTCAAGCTGTCCTGAACCGGTAGTTAATGCACCCTCCCACACCTGCTCCATAGGCATCACTGTGAACAAGGTCATTGTGGTATCCCTCCATGCAGCGGCACGTCCGCACCCGCCGTTGCTGGACCTGATCGTTCAGCGATCATGGCATTCAGACGACTTAGCGCCGCTCCAATTCCTCCAACCTCATCCATCAGCCCGTAGCGCACTGCATCCAACCCACCTACGGCTGTTCCAATATCCCGATTGAGTTCTCCTGTCTTAAACATCAGATCCTTAAACTGCCCTTCCGTAATTCGAGAATGGGAAGTCACGAATTTGACCACACGCTCCTGCATTTTCTCCATGTACTCAAAGGTCTGAGGCACGCCGATGACAAGTCCGTTCATACGGATCGGATGAATAGTCATTGTAGCGCTTTCCGCTATGATTGAATAGCTGGAGGCTACAGCTATCGGAACGCCGATGCTGTGACCGCCGCCAATGACAACCGTCACCGTCGGTTTGGTCAAGGAGGCAATCATCTCCGCAATAGCCAATCCAGCCTCGACATCGCCGCCTACGGTATTGAGAATAATCAGCAGGCCATGAATGCTCTTATTCTGCTCGGCGGCTACAAGTTGCGGAATGATATGCTCGTACTTAGTTGTTTTATTATGCGGAGGCATGACGATATGCCCTTCAATTTGCCCAATAATGGTGATGCAAAAGATATCTGGTTCCGCTACCGGAACCGCCGTTTGCCCCAGCTCCTTCAATGTTCCTACGGCACCGGGAGGCATCGCTTGCCCTGTCTCCGGCATATCCTGCCCAGGCATAGTTTCCTCATTGCTCCCTGCATTGCCACCTGTCACATCATTCATGATTCCTGACACGCCCTTTCCGTTAAGTGCTTCAGTCATATTAGCTATCCTAGTATGACATTTCAGGGCACCCTGTTATTCAGCGGCTTTCAATCAAAGACCCGTACAACTGCATTGCAAGGCACGGGAAAAGACAGCAATGTAATAGATTTTTCCGAAATGAACGCAAAAAAGCCTCCTCCTCCCTGGAAACCGTCCAATATTTCCGGGAGAAAGAGGCTTGATTTATTTAAGTTATACTGAAAGAAAATGTATATTACACTTCCATGATAATTGGCAGGATCATCGGTCTGCGGCGTGTTTGCTCATAGAGGAAACGGCCGAGCGAATCCTTAACACTGGTCTTGAGGGATGCCCACTCATTGACCTTCTCACTCATCAGGCGCTGAAGCGTACTGGAGACGATCCGGTTCGCTTCATCCAGAAGACCTTCTGATTCCCGCACATATACGAATCCGCGCGAGATAATGTCAGGTCCCGAGACAATAGCCCCGTTTTGCTTGCTTAGGGTAACTACAACTACCAGGATACCATCCTGGGACAGCAGCTTGCGGTCACGCAATACTATGTTACCCACATCACCTACACCCAGACCATCGATCAGTACGTTGCCGGCAGTTACTTTACCTGCTTTGCGTGCTGCTCCACCCTGGATCTCAATAACTTCACCAATTTCTGTGATGAAAATGTTCGCTGGTTCTACACCCACGGACTCTGCCAAAAGCGCATGTCTGCGCTGCATACGGAATTCACCGTGGATTGGCAAGAAATACTTCGGCTGCATCAGGTTAAGCATCAGCTTCAGCTCTTCCTGGCTACCGTGACCGGATACGTGAACGCCGGAATTGGAGCCGCTATAAATAACGTTGGCACCAAGTCGGAACAATTCATCAATGGTACGGCCTACATACTTCTCATTACCCGGTACCGGAGTTGCCGCAATAATAACAGTATCTCCCGGCAGGATATCCACTTTACGATGGCTGGAGCGTGCCATACGAGTCAACGCGGACATCGGCTCGCCTTGGCTACCTGTGCACAATACCACTACGCGGTTAGCAGCCATCCGGTTCATTTCTTCAGGCTCTATCAGCATACCATCTGGTACATGCAAATAACCAAGCTCGGAAGCGATGGATACAACATTAACCATGCTGCGTCCGATAACCGTAATTTTGCGTCCAGTGGATTCAGCAGCGTTCACAACTTGCTGGATACGGTGTACGTTGGAAGCGAAAGTTGCAACCACAACGCGTTGCTCTGCCTTGCGGAAAATATCTTCAAGCACGATGCCGACATTCTTCTCCGAAGGTGTAAAGCCCGGTTTCTCAGCATTGGTACTGTCGGACATCAGAGCGAGTACGCCCTTGCGGCCGATTTCAGCCATCCGGTGCAGGTTCGCAAATTGACCATTGACTGGGGTGTGGTCGAATTTAAAGTCACCTGTGTGCACGACATTGCCTTCCGGTGTTTCGATGCATACGCCGACCGAGTCGGGAATACTATGGTTGGTTCTAAAGAAGGTTGCCTTCAGTGAATTCCCCAGTTGGATCTCTGAATCTTCGTTGATCAGAATCCGTTTGGTTTCACCTAGCAGATTGGCTTCTTTGAGCTTATTCTCTACAAGACCCAAGGTCAATCTGGTACCGTATACCGGTACGTTCAAGTTCTTCAGGACATAAGGAAGACCGCCGATGTGATCTTCGTGTCCGTGTGTCAGCACGATGCCTCTTACTTTGTCGCGGTTCTCTGTCAAATACGAGATATCCGGAATGACAATATCAATGCCGAGCATATCCTCTTCCGGGAATTTCAGACCCGCATCAACTACGACGATGTCGGAACCATATTGAACGACATACATATTCTTACCGATTTCTCCGACTCCGCCCAAAGCGAAAATCGTTAACTTATCATTGTTATTTTTCTTGGACAAATGAATCTAACCCTCCTATGATGTTGGACGTCATACATTTTATTTTTTTAAATACTGAAACTTCATTATTTCAGCGGCGCTGAATACATTCTGTAAATGAATACATTCTTCAAACAGCCGATAGCTTCCACTCAATTGACAGGAAAATTCCGTAAGACCTTATATAAACGTGCAATGCGAAAGCTCCCGAACCCGGGCAATGAAGTGCTCCATTGAAGCGGTCAAACCGTCAAAATTCACCGCCGCGCCCCTTGCGCGAAGCCCCTGCCATGCTCTGAACAGACTTATTCAAGGACCTATCCTGTCTCACAATGTATAACATTGACGGAAGATTACCGCATATTTAATTTTAACCGCACCCAGTCACTTAACATCATTATACATGATTTTTTTGGCAAAAGACAAGTCGTCCACTCCGTAACTCTATTCTTTCCTCAAAACATCGCCATTATTTTATAAAAAAACGTCCTTCATACCGAAAAAAACCGGCTCTCCATCATGGAGAACCAGTTGAAGACAGCCATCTTTTGTTATACCAAGGTAGTCACAATTTTACGCATTAGTTCAGAAGCGCTTCAATAAACGCGGCCTCTTCCTCTGTCGGGCCAATAAGCGGAAGTCTTACGGAGCCAACATTCACCCCTTTAAGCCCGAGTGCATATTTCACAGCTGCTGGATTCGGCAACGGCTCCGGGGACTCGAACAAGCCCTTGAATATCGGGAACAGCTTCCGGTGAAGCTCACCAGCACGCCGCACATTTCCAGAATTAAATGTCTCGATCATCTCTAACATCTCGGAGCCGACAATATGGCTGGCCACACTGATAATACCATGACCACCCACAGCCAGCGCTGCCAGCCCAGCGGAATCGTCGCCAGTGTACACATGGAAATCCTCCGGACAAGCTGCGGCAATCCAGGTAATCTGGTCTACCGAAGCACATTCCTTGGCAGCAACGATATTCGGAATCTCTGCAAGCCTCAGCGTTGTAGCCGCACTCAGGCTGACTCCCGTCCGGCTAGGCACATTGTACAGAATAACCGGAAGTTCTGTCTCTCTGGCAATGGTGGAAAAATGCTGATACAGCCCTTCCTGGTTCGGCTTGTTGTAATACGGCACTACTACCAGTACGCCATCAACGCCGATCCGATCCGCTTCCTTCGTCAGATGAACAGAGTGCTTCGTATTGTTACTGCCTGTACCAGCAATAATTTTGCAGCGTCCACGAGCCTTTTCCAATACAAATTCAAAAAGCTTTATCTTCTCCTCATCGCTTAAGGTCGGAGATTCGCCAGTTGTCCCGCAAACGACCAGACCCTCGGATTTCTGCTCTTCGATCAAGTAGTCGACGAGCCGCGAAGTTTCTTCCCAATTGATTTCTCCCGCTTCGTCGAAGGGGGTGACCATTGCTGTAATCAATCTCCCGAAATCCATTTTGAATTCCTCCTTTAACGGTGTAATTCAAACTTGGCATGCAGCGCTCGTAGTGACTGCACCATGTCTTCCTTCTTCACAAGCACCCAAATGGTTGTATTGGAATCTGCTGATTGTAAAATCTGAATGTTCTGCGAACTAAGCGCCTCCACGATCCGTGCCATAATGCCGGGAACACCATTAATGCCGCCGCCAATAACAGAAACCTTGGCACAACCGGACAAGCTCTTCGGACGAAGACCCAGCTCTTGCAGCGCTGCGATTGCTTTCTCAGAATGATCATCAAAGACGGTGTAAAGAGCTTCCGTAGGAGTAACATTAATAAAATCAACGCTGATTCCGTTATCCGCCATACTTTTGAAAATCTGCAGCTGCACTCCTGTCCCGTTTCCATCCGGACATTCCACCGAAATCTGCGTCACATTGCTGACATAAGCGATCCCGGTAACAAAACGGTCTACGATGCCTTCCTGCACATCATTGAAGCCTTCAGGATTCGTAACCAGTGTACCCTCCGTATCGGAAAATGTAGAACGTACACGTACTGGAATTTGCGCCTGCATAGCGATTTCCACAGCGCGTGGATGAATAACCTTGGCTCCCTGATGGGCCATATTGCAAATCTCCGTATAGCTGACAATGGTCAAAGGCTTGGCATCCTCGACAATACGGGGGTCTGCTGTCAGAATTCCGTTCACATCGGTGTAGATATCGACTATATCCGCACGTAGCGCCGCCCCGAGCGCGGTTGCCGATGTATCGCTTCCGCCCCGTCCAAGCGTAGTGAAATCTCCAGCTTCTGTCTGTCCCTGAAACCCGGTTACAATGACTACTTTCTGGTCCCGGAGTTCACGAAGAACACGCTCCGGCCGCACATCCAGAATTCTGGCATTGCCGTAGCTGTTGTCCGTCACAAATCCTGCTTGGGCTCCAGTCAGCACCGTTGAAGGGATCCCCTCATTCTCCAGTAACCCGCAGAGCGTCGTTGCGGAGATGATCTCCCCACAGCACATCAGCAGATCTCTCTCTCGGTCACCAAGCGCATTACCGTTCTGAACAGCCCAATCCAGCAGTGTATCTGTGGCATAAGGCTCACCCCGGCGTCCCATGGCTGAGACCACAATCACCAGACTATACCCGCTTGCGAGTTCCCGTTTGACATGACGGATGACATGCTCTCTCGCCTGAGGAGTAGAGAGTGACGTTCCGCCGAATTTTTGCACCAAAATACCCATGTATTATTCCTCCATATTATCGAAGCAAGCACACTAATAAATACGCAGAAAGCAGGCTCTTTTAGAAGAGAAATGTTCGCTGCGAAAGTCGTGATTCAACGGTATATTGTTTAAAAAATGGTTGTACCGCCCTCGTAAATGAGGACGGCAGCAGCCGAGCTGTATAATTGTCAAGCGATGAAATTAACAATCGTCAGTGATCAGTGACATTGAACCTTCCGCCACATCTCCCTTATGCATCTCCCCTTCAAAAGTTAAAGACAATCTCTAATCATTCTCTTTATTATGCTGAATGAAACCGTTCGATGATCATGGGCTGCAACTGATTTCCCTGCAGAGCGGCATAGCAGGCCTCTGGAATAAGTTCCATCCGGGCCACAAGTGAATTGGGCTTGCCGTGGGGACTATCCTGGCCGAACGGTACAAAATAAATATTTTTGGTCACAAGCAGCTTCGCAATATTGGCAGCATTCAGACCCAGTCCGTCATTAGTGGAGATCGCCAGCACAAGCGGACGGCCGTTGCGCATCTGCGATTTTGCCGCCATTAATACAGGACTGTCCGTCATGGCGTTAGCCAGCTTGCTTGTTGTATTGCCTGTGCAGGGCGCAATCGTCAGCACATCCAGCAGCTTGGAAGGACCCAGCGGTTCCGCTTCAACAATTGTAGAAATGATATCATTACCTGTTATATCTTTCAACTGTTTTAGCCAACTTTCCGATGTTCCAAATCGCGTGTCCGTTGCCAATACCGATCCCGAAACGATCGGCACCACATTCGCACCATCATCTATAAAGCGCTGGATCTGCGGCATTACTTCGGCAAAAGTGCAATGGGAGCCGGTAATGGCATACCCTACTGTTTTTCCGTGCCAGTTCATTATACATCCCCCCTGTTCAAAGTCCCGTCCGATATCGACTGTACTAGTGCATTCGCCATGATGATGCCGGCACTCCTTGGGGCAACGATTCCCGGCAGTCCGGGAGCCAGTAATGCCTTGATACCGCGTTTCTCCGCATAGCGAAAATCACAGCCACCCGGAGCAGAAGCCAAATCAACAATTAAGCAATGTTTGGGAATCCGGGACAGCACCTGAGCCGTAATAATCATGTCCGGAATCGTATTGAAGATCAGATCTGCCTCCGCAACATGGACCAGCAAATTGTCTGTCATAAAGGGCTCCCAGCCCATCTCCTCCGCCCTTGCATAATGCTCCTGCCTCCGCACGCCCACTTTCACCTTTGCCCCGAGCCCCTGGAGGCTCCGGGCCATCGTAAAACCAGTTCTGCCAATTCCCAGCACCATGGATCTGGAACCATGAATGGTAAAATCCGTATTCTGAATCGCCATGACCAGTGCTCCTTCCGCCGTCGGAATGGAGTTATAAATCGCCACATCATCACGGCCTAGCAATTCAATCAGCTTTAATTCATGTTTTGTGCACAGCCTACGCAGATAGTTTTTGGCCATTCCGGTATAGACGGTACAATGTGCTGGTAGCGCGGCTACGTGCTCCTCCAGCAGTTTAAGCGGCTCTGAAGAGAAGAGTGCGCTAATATTGCCTTCATCATCACAGCCCACGGTTGGCAGCACGAGCACATCGGCATTTCCCAGCAGCGTCACTGACATTTGTTCCAGGCTCGCCCCCGGGCAAGGGGCTTCCCATTTATCGAACCCGGCAACGCTTACCGTTGCATCCATTTCCACACACTTCCGAATCACTTCCAATTGTCTTGCGTCCCCGCCCAGGAACACGATCCTGACGCCAGTAAGCATAGGGATGACGCTCCTTTCACATTACACTCCAAGGCTATAAGGCATCTTATGCTGGGCATTCGGGATGGGTGAAAAGCGGAGTAGAAATACCTGTAAAACCTTTTGCAAAAGTCAAACAGTCTACGTTTGGGTTTTACGTTGAGGGATACGTCGACTTGATGTACTGAGCTGTCTCAAAAATCGGTTAACAACGCAAAAAAAGCTCACGGAATGAGCTATAAACAGCGTAGCTCCCGTAAGCTTTTTCATATATGTAGCTATTGTAGTAACATGGTTTATCGTTTATTTCCCTGTATGTCCGAATCCGCCTTCACCACGAACGGTTGCAGATAGTTCCTCTACTTCAACCAGTGTCACTGCCGGCACCGCTTGGAAGACCATTTGGGCGATCCGCTCATTACGAGCAATGGCAAACGGCTCTTGACCCAAATTGATCAGCAGCACCTTGATTTCACCGCGGTAATCGGCATCAATGGTGCCCGGTGTGTTTAAGCAGGTAATACCGTGCTTCAGAGCCAGACCACTGCGCGGGCGAATCTGCGCCTCCAATCCATCCGGCATCGCGAGTGAGATACCCGTCGGAATTAATGCGCGTGCCCCCGGTTCAAGTACGATGTCGCTATCAACAGCAGCATACAGATCGTAACCAGAAGCCTGTTCCGACATTTTACGTGGTAGGGATACATCCTCATTCCCTGGTTGTTTATGAATTTGAACGAAGTAAGACAAGATCATCTCTCCTAACATTAACTATAGCTTTATCTGTAGAGCCTACCATGGCCATTGCCAACGGCTGAGCGAACATATTGTCCAGTACAGCGCTGATGTCATTCATCGTCACCTGCTGGATCTTGGCAATCATATCATCGAGTGTATCATGTCTTCCGAGCATTAGCTCATTTTTACCGATACGGTTCATTCTGCTGCTGGTGCTCTCAAGGCTGAGAATCAGACTGCCCTTCATTTGCTCTTTGCCTTTGTCCAGCTCATCCTCACTGAGTCCCTTATCCGCAAGTTCATATAACATCTCTTTGGTAAGCTCCAAAACTTCTTTGGTCTGCTTAGGAGCAGTCCCGGCATACACGGTGAACAAGCCACTATCAGCCTGGGAGCTGTGGTAGGAATATACAGAGTAGGCCAGACCGCGTTTTTCCCGAATTTCCTGGAACATTCGCGAACTCATACCTCCACCGACCGCGTTGTTGATCAGCACCATTGCATATTGCAGCGGGTCGCCGGAACGAACGCCTGGAAGCGAGATACAGATGTGATTCTGCTCCGTTTTTTTGCGATGAAACAGCAGTTCTCCATGGAAATCCGGCACAGTCAGCGCCGCAGACGTTCCGTGGTTGTCGAACGAGCCGAAATGCTGCTCCAGCAGATCAATCAGTTCGTCGTTGATATTCCCGGCCACGCTGATCACGGTATTCTCTATCGTGTACTGTTCCTTCATATAGGCGCGAAGGTGATCTGGCGTCATCTCTAGCAGGCGTTCCTTCAGACCCAGAATGGAGTAGGCCAGCGGGTGGTCTTGGTAGGCAGCTTCGCACATCAGATCATGCACCAAATCATCCGGAGTATCCTCGCACATAGCGATTTCCTCCAGAATTACATTCTTCTCCTTGGCCAATTCTTCGGCATCCAGTTTCGAACGGAAAAACATATCCGCAAGCACATCCACCGCTATCGGCAAATGCTCATCCAGCACTTTTGCATAATAACATGTATATTCTTTCGAGGTAAACGCGTTGACATTGCCGCCGATCGCATCGAACTTCTCTGCAATATCCTTGGCGCTATAGCGGTCAGTCCCCTTGAAAAGCATATGTTCAACAAAATGGGAGATCCCGTTGTTCTCGGACTTCTCATTCCTGGACCCCGTCTTGACCCAAATCCCGAAGGAAACCGAGCGTCCGGTCGGAATGGTCTCAGTGACTACACGCAAACCGTTCGATAACACTATTTTTTCCAATTCAAGCCCTCCTGACGTAACCCTGTTTCTATCTGTAATATTTCCAACGTGCTTTTTATCGTACCAGAAATAGAACGTTCACTCAACTTCCGGAGGCAGCATCCGTTCCGGCGACAAGGTTTGACTAACCGTGCCCAGACTTAAGCCCTTCTTCCGGATGCCCTGTATCATGCCTCTGAGTGCCTTGGAGGAGGACGCCGTGGGGTGCATGAGCACCAGCGTACCCGGCTCCGCTTTAGACGTGATTTTGACAATGACAGATTCCGGAGAAGGATTGCGCCAATCCACCGTATCCAGGGTCCACAGTACCGTTTTGAGTCCCAGACTTGCAGCGATCTCTACGGTCTGCTGATTGAAATCGCCTGAAGGAGGAGCGAACCATTTGTTCGTAACCCCCAGCGTCTGCTTCAGCAGCTTCTGCGTTTTCTCAATTTCAGCTGTAGCCCGTGCACGGCTCAAATTGCTCATATTAGGATGTGTGTAGGCATGGTTCTCCATCTCATGACCGCGTTTTTGCATTTCTAAAGCCAGCTCCGGATTTTTACTCAGCCAGCTCCCATCCAGAAAGAACGTTACCTTCACTTTTTCTTCATCCAAAATATCCAGCATCGGAATAATATATTCATTGCCCCAAGCCACATTGATCATCAGGGAGACCATGGGCTTGCTTGGGTTCCCTCTGAAGATTGGCTGTGCTCCTAGATCATCCAGGGATACTTTGGGCGAGATCTGGCGGTAGACATATTTCAGCGGCTCTTTGGGCTGCAAAAGCGCATTCCTATAGGTGGATTCCACATCCACTTCCAGACCATTGTATCCGGGAATGGCTTTCCATACCCTGTCCAGCACCGCGTCCACCGGTGGAGCGGAGAGCTTCGCCGCATTGGCCTCGATCTGGCTTCGCAAATCATCATGTGCTATGACGGACTCGTCCTTCCACACGGCCAATCCTTCCTGTGGCTTTAACTGGACCAACATGTCCCTCACAGGGCCGTTGGTACTCCCTATTCCAATGACGATAGCGATGCAGGCCAGCACAAGTGCGACCTTTTCCGTCTTCATGATCCTTTCCTCCTCCTGCACAAACCGATGTCTCCTGCACAGCGCTGTGCAGAGAGGCTTTGTCCCAGCCTATGAAAGTTTCGAGGAAATTATGCATGCAGTGAATCATCGCCATAACCTAAACTCTGATGAAAACAAGAAAAGCACCTTACGGTGCCCTGCCTCAATCCTATGTTGTTGAATCTAAATATTGACTATAAAGTGTAATGAGAAAAAGAGCCAGAATACTTGCGCTTCTGTCTCTTTTAACCCTCACAGGCCAGAGTAAAATTTATGCCTTGGCTACGCCTTCGGAAGTCAGCACCGCTTTGCGGGAAAGGTTGACACGACCTTGTTGGTCGATCTCCGTTACTTTTACGGTAATTGTATCACCGATAGCCACAACATCCTCTACCTTAGCTACACGCTCGGTGGACAGCTGGGAAATATGCACCAGACCGTCTTTACCTGGCAAGAGCTCAACAAATGCGCCGAATTTCTCGATGCGTCTGACGGTACCCACGTAAATTTCGCCGACTTGCACTTCACGTACAATGCCTTCGATAATAGTGCGGGCTTTCTGAATCATCTCTTCATCAGAGGAACCAATGAATACACGGCCATCTTGTTCGATGTCGATTTTCACGCCGGTTTCTTCGATAATTTTGTTGATGATCTTGCCGCCAGCTCCGATAACATCACGGATTTTGTCCGGGTTAATGTTGATGATAATGATTTTTGGAGCGTATTTGGACAGACTTGGTCTTGGCTCGGAGATCACTTCATTCATTTTGCCCAAGATGAACAAACGTCCTTCTTTAGCTTGCTGCAAAGCGTCCTGAAGAATCTTCCGGTCAATACCGTCGATCTTGATGTCCATCTGAATCGCAGTTACACCCTCAGCCGTACCTGCAACCTTAAAGTCCATATCGCCAAGGTGATCTTCCATACCTTGAATATCGGTCAGAATGGATACATGCTCTCCGTCCTTGATCAATCCCATAGCCACACCAGCCACTGGTGCCTTGATCGGTACACCCGCATCCATCATCGCCAGGATACTGGCGCAAATGCTCGCTTGGGAAGTAGAACCGTTAGATTCGATAGCTTCCGAAACCAAACGAATGGTGTATGGGAATTCAGTTTCACTAGGAATAACTTTGGACAATGCGCGTTCTCCGAGTGCACCATGCCCAATCTCGCGACGGCCTGGAGCTCTTAGCGGACGAGCTTCCCCTACGCTGAACGGCGGGAAATTGTAATGGTGCATGAAACGCTTCGTCTCAGCCAGATCGATACCATCAAGAATTTGCACATCACCCAATGCGCCAAGTGTACATACGCTAAGGATTTGTGTTTGTCCCCGAGTAAACAGACCGGAGCCGTGTGTACGCGGCAGCAGACCTGTATCACATTCAATCGGACGAATCTCATCCAGCTTACGGCCATCCGGACGAACCTTGTCATGTGTAATCAGGCGTCTGACTTCTTCTTTCACGATATCGTGAAGAACTTCCTTGACATCCTTCAGAAGCTCAGGGGTTTCTATGTATTTCTCAGTGAAATACTCAACAGCTTCATCATTCACAACATCAATCGCCTGCTGACGAGCATGCTTCTCGGCAATTTTGACAGCTTCCACCAAACGGCTCTCCGCAAAAGTACGGACCTCAGTGTTCACATCAGCAGCTACTGCATGCAGCTTCACAGCCATTTTTTCCTTACCAGCCAGTTTGACCAGTTCTTCAATGGTAGCAACGATATTGCGAATTTCATCATGTCCGAACATAATCGCTTCGAGCATCACTTCTTCCGTTACTTCGCTCGCTTCCGCTTCCACCATCATGATGGCGCTTTTCGTTCCGGCAACCACGACATGAATGTCGCTTTCCGCTTGCTGGGCAATATTCGGATTAATTACAAATTCACCATTGATCCGACCCACAGCTACGCCGCCAATTGGACCGTTAAAAGGTACATCAGAAATACTCAGTGCTGCGGAAGTACCAATCATAGCGGCAATTTCCGGCGCACAATCCTGATCCACACTCATGACAAGGTTCAAGACTTGCACATCATTCCGGAAGCCTTCCGGGAACAGTGGGCGTATTGGACGGTCTGTCAAACGGCTCGACAGAATCGCTTTTTCACTCGGTCTGCCCTCCCGTTTAATAAATCCACCCGGAATTTTACCCACCGAATATAATCTTTCCTCATAGTTAACCGTAAGCGGGAAAAAATCCAGATCCTTCGGCTCTTTCGAGGCTGTAACCGTACACAATACAGAAGTATCACCATAACGAACCATTACGGCTGCATTAGCTTGTTTGGCCAAACGGCCTGTTTCCAGCACAAGGCGTCTTCCGCCCAACTGCATTTCCACACGTTGTTCCATAAAGTCCCTCCTTAATTGAAGTAAACGGATTTGTCACCCGTTAAGATTGCAACAAATTCTGTATACAACTGAATCAATTTCATAATACCGATTTAAATCCGATGCTCACTCATTGATTTATGAAATTGATTCAACTACAAGCAAAAACGGCTTGTCCTCCCAGCGAGATGATGCAGCCGTTTTTGCGAATCATATCTTCTTTCAGTCTTTCAACAGTTTCCCCATAATTTTCAAAAAGCAACCCAGTTGTCCCGCTGTCGCTCCGAAAAGGACGTACGGTATACAACCAGGCTGCTTTAAGAGTAAGCTTATGGAATATTAACGACGCAATCCCAGTTTTTCGATCAGGGCGCTGTAACGACGGACGTCTTTGTTTTTCAAATACGCCAGCAGTTTACGACGTTGGCCAACCATTTTCAACAATCCACGACGGGAGTGGTGATCTTTCTTGTGCGTACGCAAGTGGTCAGTCAAATTAACGATGTTCTCCGTAAGGATAGCAACTTGCACCTCAGGGGATCCAGTATCGGATTCATGAGTTTTGTGCTCGTCGATCAATTGGTGTTTACGTTCTTGAGTCAATGCCATCCTGTTCACCTCCTTCATAATAATCGCCAATAGCCTCGTAGCCGTCGGTGAGAACAAGCAACCAAGCTAAGGTTATGATGCCAAAGTGCGGCAACGTTTATCAGTATAGCATCTTCACCGACAAATGTAAACGGCATGTCCACTACCTATTATAAAAATTGCTGTAAAAGCTGTTTGGCCGTTTCGGAATCCTGCCCGATCTGGGCGATCAGCGCCTGGATGGAGTCAAATTTACGCTCCGGCCGGATGTATGAGACCAATTCAACCTTAAGATGCTGATCATACAAATCGCCTGCAAAATCGAATAGATGCACTTCAAAGCTGGGTGCAGTTACCCCATCATGAAACGTCGGCTTGACGCCCACATTCATAACTCCATGCAATATCTTGTCGTTGTGGAATACACGCACAGCGTATACGCCTTTGGCGGGTGTGACAAATCGGTCGTCGAGCTGCAGATTGGCCGTCGGAAAGCCGATGGTACGTCCGCGCTTCTCACCATGTCCGACCATTCCGCGCAGATGATAGAAGCGGCCGAACCAAGCGTTCGCCAGCTCCAAATCACCATTTTGAAGGCTCTTGCGGATACCGGAGCTGCTGACCTTCTCGCCATTCAAGAGGAACGGAGGCGCAGCCTCCACATTCATGAGACCTGCTCCCAATTGCCGAAGCATGTCCACATCGCCTTCCCCTTGATAACCGAAGCGGAAGTCAAAGCCGACTACCGCCGTAGTGATTTGCAAAGGCAGCAGCATAACGGACACAAAATTCTGCGGGCTGACTCTGGAGAGCTGCTCATTGAATTCAACTATATACAAAATATCAACACCCATGTCCGCAAGCAGTTTCTGCTTGTCAGCCTGTGGCGTCAAATACCCTTCGTAATCTCCTTTACCCATAACATCCTTCGGATGGGGATGGAAGGTCATTACGGCAGCCGGCACGCCTTCTTTGCGGGCCAGAGCCACAGCCGAGGCAATGACACTGACATGGCCAAGATGCAGACCGTCGAACTGCCCGAGAGCAGCCACTTGCGGCTGTGCCCACTGCGCGGCTGTCTCCGGAGGCATTGGATAGGTTAACGTTACGGTTCTCACGCTGTCTCTCACCTACAATTCACTTTGTAAAATTGACATTAGACTTGTGCAAAAACTTTGACCGGAGCGATCGCCCCTGCCTCATCCAGCTTGTAAATACCAAGAAACTCCCCTTGCAAATCGTAAAGCCTGAAATCACCGTCTGTCACGACTTCCGGGGCAACAAAACGTAAGGAAAGGCGCTGGCCCTGCAAGGCAGCCTTCTTCTTCTCGTCCATCACCTTATGCTGCGGTAAATGAGCAATCGCCTCATCAGCAGCAATCAGATGGCTTTCCAGCGTACCTGCTTCCTTGTGGTCTGCAATCTCCTCAAGCGTTAGACAATGCTCAGCAGTAATGCCAGCAGACATCGTTCGTTCTAGCTTGACCATCACCCCCGGAACGCCCAGTGCCCGGCCAATATCGACGCAAAGCGTACGGATATAAGTGCCTTTAGAGCAGCGTGCACGGAAGGTAATATCGGGATAATTACCATTTCGAGTCACATCCAGCAGCTCGATTTCGTAAATCTCCACTTCCCGGCTTTTCCGTTCTACGGTCTTGCCTTCTCTAGCCAGTTCGTATAGACGCTTGCCATCTACCTTGACTGCAGAATACATCGGTGGCACCTGAGAAATTACGCCTTGAAAAGAGTTTAGCACTGCCGCGATCTCTTCATCCGTGACATTTACTTCGTCAACGGTCTCTGTAATCGTTCCGGTCAAGTCCTCTGTATCACTGGCCATACCGAGTCTCAGCGTAGCTACATATTCTTTGGGCAGCTCCTGGATATATTCCACCACCCGGGTAGCGCGTCCCAGGCATAACGGCAGCACACCTGTCACTTGGGGATCAAGTGTCCCTGTATGACCGATCCGCTTCATGCCCAGGATACGCCGGGCTTTGGCCACAACATCATGAGAAGTGAACCCAGCAGGCTTATACACCGCCAAAACTCCTGTAAGTTCACTCATAAATGACGTCTGACCTCCTCAAGGATAAGCGGAATAACCTGCTCCAATGGTGCCTCAACCTTGGCACCGGCTGCACGGGTGTGTCCGCCTCCGCCAAAAGTCTGCGCCAGAGCCGCAACATCCACCTTGCCAGCAGAACGCAGGCTGACCTTGACTGCATTCTCATGAATGACCTTGAACAGAATGCCAACCTCAACCCCGCGGATATTGCGCGGATAGTTCACAATCCCTTCGAGATCCTCATTCTCTGCAGCACACTCTATCATGTCCTGCGGAGTCACGTGAACCCAGGCAATGTTCCCTTCCGGTGACAGCTGCAATGTATTCAAAGCCCGGTTTAATACTTTAACCTGCGGCAATGTCATTTCTTCCAGCAGATTCTCCGCCAGTTCCGGACCATTCACACCAAGTGACAGCAGTTCAGAGACTGTCGCCATTACCTTCGGTGAAGTATTGGAATAACGGAAACCTCCGGTATCCGTCAATAATCCGGTATAGATAGCAGTGGCAATCTCAAGATTCCACTCTACTCCAACAACCTTCAGCAGATCGAACAGAATCTCTGCGGTGGCCGCCGCATCAGGTTTGATCAGATTGACCGTTCCATACCCATTATTAGTGGGATGGTGGTCGATGTTGACGATCTTCGCCCCTTCGGCAAAATAACGCTGTGTTCTTCCTACACGTTCAAAATCGGCGCAATCTACACAGATGATATGGCTGTAAGGGCCAGGCAGCTCCTGCTCAGACATGTTCACGATCTCACTCGCATGCCACAGGTACTCCATCCGCTTCGGAATTGGACCTTCATTGATCATAGTGTAATTTTTGCCCAGACATGAGAGAAGCCAGCCCACCGCTAGGGTGGAGCTGACTGCATCTCCGTCCGGCTGAACATGCGACACTACAAGGTAATCGTCATGGTCCAGCAGAAACTCACGGGTCTGCTGGAGACTTTGTTCATAGCTCTGCATTCGCCGTCTCCTTTTAAGTTGACTATCTCTCTTCGTTCTTGCCAATATCACCAAGCAGCTTCTCGATATGACTGCCGTAAGCAACGGACTCGTCAAACTTGAAGATCAGCTCTGGGGTATGACGAAGGCGGATTGCCTTACCAAGCTCTGTGCGGAGAAAGCCGTTGGCTTTGTCGATCGCTTTAAGGGACTTGGCTTTTTGTTCCTCATCCCCGAACACGCTAAGGTATACTTTGGCTTGTGACAAGTCGTTCGTCACTTCTACGCCAGTCACCGTTACAAAACCAATTCGGGGGTCTTTCAATTCGCTCTGGATCAGTTGGCTCAGTTCTTTCTTGATCTGCTCGCCAACGCGTCCGGCTCTGATTTTAGACATCTATATTCACCTCTTCGCTTAGCGCTCTACACGTTCCATGATGAACGCTTCGATAATGTCACCCTCTTGGATGTCATTATAGCGTTCCAAAGTTACGCCGCATTCATAACCTTGCGCCACTTCTTTGGCATCATCCTTGAAGCGCTTCAGGGTATCGACCTTACCTTGGAACACAACAATTCCGCTGCGAATCAAGCGCATTTCAGCACTGCGGGTGATTTTGCCGTCAGTAACCATACATCCTGCAATGTTACCCACTTTGCTGATTTTGAAGACGTTACGCACTTCAGCATGCCCGATAATGTTCTCTTTGAAGATAGGATCAAGCATCCCTTTCATGGCACTTTCGATCTCTTCGATTACGTTGTAAATAATGTTGTGCAGACGAACATCCACTTTCTCTTGCTCAGCAGCTACTTTGGTCTGAGCATCTGGACGAACGTTGAAGCCGATTACGATAGCATTTGATGCTGCAGCCAAGGTGATATCGGATTCTGTAATCGCGCCGGCACCGCTGTGAATAATCTTCACGCGTACGCCTTCCACTTCGATTTTAGCCAAAGAGCTCTTAAGCGCTTCTACCGAACCTTGCACGTCAGCTTTGATAATTACGTTGAGATCTTTAATCTCGCCATCTTTGATGTGCTGGAACAGATCATCCAATGTAACACGGGTGTTCGTGTTCAGCTCAGACTGACGCTGGGACGTAGAACGTCTGTCAGCGATAGCACGGGCTTTACGCTCGTCTTCGAAGGCCATGAACGGATCACCCGCTTGTGGAACCTCTGTCAGACCCGTAATTTCCACTGGTGTGGATGGTCCTGCTTCTTTGATCTTGCGTCCTTTGTCATTCACCATAGCACGTACGCGTCCAAAGCAGTTACCTGCTACAAATGCGTCCCCAATTTTGAGGGTACCATTCTGCACGAGAATACGTGCAACCGGTCCACGGTTCTTGTCAAGCTCGGCTTCTATAACGGTACCGCGTGCTCGCTTGTCAGGGTTCGCTTTGTACTCATTAACTTCAGCAACGAGCAAGATCATTTCAAGCAATTCTTCCAGGTTAATGCGTTGTTTAGCGGACAGGTTAACGAAAATCGTATCTCCGCCCCACTCTTCAGGTACCAGCTCATAACTTGTAAGCTCTTGCTTCACCTTATCAGGATCGGCGCCTGGCTTATCGATTTTGTTGACAGCAACAATAATCGGAAGGCCTGCAGCTTTAGCATGGTTAATCGCTTCTACCGTCTGTGGCATAACGCCGTCATCGGCTGCTACAACGATAATCGTCATATCTGTAACCTGAGCACCACGAGCACGCATTGCGGTAAACGCTTCGTGACCCGGAGTATCCAGGAACGTGATTTTCTTGTGGTTAATTTCTACTTGATAAGCACCGATGTGCTGAGTGATTCCGCCTGCTTCTCCGCCCGTTACATTCGTGGAACGGATAGCATCCAGCAATGTTGTTTTACCATGGTCAACGTGACCCATGATGGTAACTACTGGAGGACGGGATTGCAGATCGTCTTCGGAATCGTTCTCTTCAACGGTTTCGAAGCTATCCTCATCCACTGGAATCTTCACTTCTACTTCTACTCCGAATTCACCGGCGAGCAGCAGAATGGTGTCGATGTCAAGCTCTTGGTTAATGGTCGCCATAACGCCCATGGAGATCAGCTTTTTGATAACTTCCGAAGCATCCTTATGGAGCAACTTGGCAGTTTCGCCTACAGTCATGCTACCGCGCACAATGATTTTCTTCGGTGTATTGTCAATCTTCTCGCGACGTTCCGTCGATTGATTCCGTCCGCCACGGTTGTTCTTGCCACCGCGACCACGGAAGTTACCGCCTTTGCCATCATCAAAACGACGTTGGTTCGTGTTCGGTCTGCCGCCAGTCGTATTCTTCTTAGGGCCGCCAGCGCCGCCACGGGAGAAATCTCCGCCTTGACCTTGCTGTGGACGACTATCAGTACGCGGTGCGCCGCCTTGTGGACGGTTGCCGCCGGCTGTACTGTTTTGCGGACGGTTACCGCCGCTTGTAGCGCCTTGCGGGCGATTGCCGGTGCCGCCGCTACCTTGCGGACGACTGCCGCCGGTGCTGCTTTGTGGACGGTTGCCACCACCTGTGTTGCTGCCTTGCGGACGGTTACCGCCGGAATTACCTTGCGAGCGATTGCCACCGGTCGAATTGCCTTGTCCTTGTGGACGGCTTCCGTTGTTACTGCTAGTACGTGGCGCTCCGCCTTGCTGTGGACGCGCATTTTGTGTGGAACCTGATTGTGTTCTGCGGGAATCTTGTCCGCTTTGGGGCCTTGGGGACGTTGTAGTTTGGTTGTTATTTTGGTTACTGTTCATACCTACCTGCTTTTCCGGTTGATTTTTGTTGGCATTCTGGGCACTTTGGGGACTGGCTGTTACCGACCCGGTTGTCACCGGACGGCTGCTGGTGCCGTTATCCCGCTTGGCCGCAGCGTTTGATTTGATGTCCTTGAAGAATTGCTCTACTTTATTGACAGCGCCGTTCTCCATTACACTCATATGATTATTCACAGGAACATCCAAACGCTTCAGAATTGTAATAATTTCTTTACTACTCATATTCAGTGATTTTGCATATTCATACACACGCAATTTGTCTTTATTGTCTTCTTTAGTCAATAAATACACCTCCGACTGTATCTCCGAGTTGCTTGGAGATCATTTCCGCGAATCCTTTATCCGTAATGGCCAGCACTACGCGCTGGTCTTTACCAATACTTGCACCGAGGGTATCCCGGTGAAAAGCGATTACTAGTGGAATATCGTAGGTTCCGCATTTATCACGGAACTTTTTCTTGGTGTTGTCTGACGCGTCACCCGCAAGAACGACCAGCTTCGCCTCCGATGACCGTACCGCTTTGAGCACGATCTCGTCGCCGGTGACTAATTTGCCTGCTCTCATCGCAAGTCCTAAATAAGAAAGTACTTTACTCATTATCCTCACTATCCTTTGCTGCCAAGAACTGCTCCTCAACGGACGCAAAGTCCCGGGCAAGCTGGGCATAGATTTCGGAGCTTACCTGACATTTCAAGGCCCGGTCAAGCGCTTTGTTCTTCTGGGCCAGTTTGAAGCATTCCAGCTTGCCGCATATATAAGCGCCCCGGCCTGACTTCTTACCAGTCAGGTCAATTAACACCTCGCCCTCCGGAGTTCTGACCACCCTGATCAATTCTTTCTTGGGCATCATTTCCTGGCTGGCTACGCATTTCCGCAGTGGAACCTTTTTTTGTTTCATTGTATCGCCCCCCGCCTTGACACGTTAATTAATCAATGGAGACGGAATCCTGATGCATTTCATCACTGACAGACTTAGGTCTGCCGTATTCCTGTTCCGCCTGGGTCTCGCTCTTGATATCGATCTTCCAGCCGGTCAACTTAGCGGCCAAACGAGCGTTTTGCCCTTTGATGCCGATAGCCAGCGACAATTGATAATCAGGAACGATCACCCGCGCCATTTTTTCCGCCTCGAATACTTGAACTTCAAGTACCTTGGACGGGCTCAGCGCGTTGGCTACATATTCTTCCACCGATTCGGAATAACGGACGATATCAATCTTCTCGCCGCGCAGTTCGGTAACGATCGTCTGTACACGCATACCTCTAGGGCCTACGCAAGAACCGACCGGATCCACTTCCGGGTTGCGCGAGAACACGGCAATCTTGGAACGGAAGCCAGCTTCGCGGGCAACGGAACGAATCTCCACCACACCGTCAAAGATCTCAGGAACTTCAAGCTCAAACAGACGCTTCAAGAGGCCCGGATGGCTGCGAGACAGCAAAATTTGTGGCCCCTTGGTGGTGTTCTCAACTTTGGTGATGTAAGCCTTGATGCGCTCGCTCTGCTTGAATTTCTCTCCAGGCATGAGTTCGCTCAGCGGCAGAACCGCTTCGATCTTACCAAGGTCCACATAAATGTTGCGCATATCCTGACGCTGAACAAGGCCGGTAACAATATCCTCTTCCTTGTCGATAAAAGCGTTATAGATGAGTCCACGCTCTGCTTCGCGAATACGTTGGGTAACTACTTGTTTAGCCGTTTGAGCGGCAATGCGCCCGAAATCACGCGGGGTGACCTCAAGCTCGGCCACATCTTCCAATTGGAAGTGCGGATTAATCTCTCTGGCGGCTGGCAGCGAGATCTCGGTCCGTGAATCCAGAACCTCCTCGACCACCAGCTTGCGTGCGAACACCTTGATCACTCCAGTGTTGCGGTTCATGTCCACACGAACGTTCTGCGCTGCATTGAAGTTGCGTTTATAGCTAGAGATTAGCGCAGCTTCAATGGCTTCAAACAGCACATCCTTGCTGATGCCCTTCTCCCTTTCCAGTTCATTCATAGCTTCAATAAAATCCATACTCATGAAATTCCGGTCCCCCTTTCAAGACGTTAAAAAATAATGGCCAATCTCGCGCTGGCGACTTTGGCATATGGCACAACATGTTCTTTTTTGCCCGCGGAGATGAGCAGTTCCTCGTTCTCGAACGAAAGCAAACGACCTTCGAATTCCTTGAGTCCTTGAATCGGCTCATAAACCGTCACATATACGTCTTTTCCTACCGCCTTAGCCACATCTGCGGCTTTCTTGAGCGGACGTTCCGCTCCCGGTGAGGACACTTCAAGGAAATAAGCCTCGGGAATAGGATCATTCTCATCCAGCTTCTGGCTGAAATATTCGCTAATGGAGCCACAGTCATCAATATCAATGCCGCCCTCCTTATCAACGAATATACGCAGGAACCAGTTGGAACCTTCCTTTACGTATTCTACGTCTACCAGCTCAAAGCCATTGTCGTCCAGATAGGGTCCGAGCATCTGCTCTACCGTTTGTTTAATTTTGGATTTGGGTGTGCTCAAAAAATTAACCTCCACGAACTTGTCTTTTGCTATATACCAAAGATAAAGAGTGGGTTTCCCCACTCTTTACACAACGGACTTATCTCATTATTACCAAAAAAATTATACCATAGTGCGTGGGCACTGACAAGTGCCAGCCCTTGACTGCCCCTTTTCAGGAGTCATGACCATTGCAGTTTCCCGCAATCAACCTGTTATATCCGGCAGCAAATCTATGCGAAAATGAGGTCGTTAGAAAAGAGAAAGCTGATTGCTTTCCGGTAGTCCCCGGAAACAGCCCATGCCGGTAAGAAGCTCTATGACCGTCTTACTTGCTTTGGATTTCTGCTGGAAATCCTCTATCGACAGGAACTCTCCGGCGTCCTTGGCGGCAGCAATATTGATCGCTGCATTATCCCCGATGCCCGAAAGTGCGGAGAACGGCGGGATGAGACTGTCGCCATCCACCGTAAAGCGGGTAGCGTCAGAGCGGTACAAATCGATATTCTTAAACGTAAGACCGCGAGCGGTCATTTCCAAAGCCATCTCCAGAATCGGCAACATCGCCTTTTCCTTAGGCAGCGCCTGGAATCCCTTTTGTTCAATCTCGATGATCTGGCGACCGATCGCCTCATAACCCTGACAACAGAGATCAATGTCAAAATCCGCTGCCCGTACAGAGAAGTAGGTCGCATAATATTCAATCGGATGATAGAGCTTAAAGTAGGCGGTACGCACTGCAGAGATAACATACGCTGCTGCGTGCGCCTTCGGGAACATGTACTGAATCTTCAGACAGGAATCAATGTACCACTGAGGCACTTTGCATCGTTTCATTTCCTCGATCCATTCTGGCGGCAGCCCCTTACCTTTCCGAACGCTTTCGGTAATTTTAAAGGCTAGACTGGCATCCATGCCCGCTTTATAGATCAGGAAGAGCATAATATCATCCCGACAACCAATAACGGTCTTGATGTTACAGGTATTATTCTTAATCAGTTCCTGGGCATTTCCCAGCCATACGCCGGTTCCGTGCGACAATCCAGAAATTTGCAGCAAATCCGCGAAACTCGACGGCTTCGATTCGATCAGCATCTGCCGCACGAACTTGGTCCCCATTTCCGGTACCCCATAGGTGGCCACAGGTGAACGAATCTGCTCGGGACTAACCCCTAGCGCTTCTGTAGAGTTGAACATGCTCATTACTTTAGCGTCATTCATCGGGATAGACGTGGGGTCCACTCCAGTCAAATCCTGAAGCATCCGCATCATGGTCGGATCATCGTGTCCCAGAATATCGAGCTTGAGCAAGTTCGCATCAAAAGCGTGATAATCAAAGTGCGTTGTCTTCCATTCGGCATTGACATCATCCGCTGGGAACTGTACAGGAGTAATATCCTCTACATCTATATAGTCCGGCACAACGACGATCCCGCCAGGGTGCTGTCCGGTATTCCGCTTAACGCCGGTACATCCTGCCGCCAGACGGCTAACCTCGGCACCGCGCCAGCGTTTCTGGTGATGCTCCTCGTATTTCTTGGTAAAACCAAAAGCAGTCTTCTCCGCTACCGTACCAATCGTACCCGCACGGAATACGTTATCCGGTCCGAACATCGTCTTCGTGAAATTATGCGCTTGTGGCTGATATTCACCGGAGAAGTTAAGGTCGATATCGGGAACCTTGTCGCCTTTAAAGCCTAGGAAGGTCTCGAACGGAATATCCTGCCCTTCGCCCTTCAGCATCCCGCCACAGTCCGGACAAACTTTGTCCGGCAGGTCAAATCCGCTCGGTACACTACCGTCCAGGAACCACTCGCTATGCCGGCAATCGGAATTACGACAAACGTAATGCGCCGGAAGCGGATTAACTTCCGAGATACCAAGAAACGTAGCTACTACGGAGGAGCCTACTGAACCCCGTGATCCGACGAGATAACCATCACGGTTTGATTTTTTAACTAGACGTTCGGAGATCAGATAGTTGGCAGAGAATCCGTATTTGATAATCGGCTCCAATTCTTTTTCCAAACGGGCCACTACGACCTCCGGCAATTCCTCGCCGTATATTGATTTCGCTGTCGTGTAACAGGTCTCACGGATTTCCTCATCTGCTCCTTCAAGAATCGGAGTGAACAACTTATCCGGGAACAGCTCCAGCTCCTCAAAGCGATCGGCTAGTTCCACCGTGTTCGTCACCACAACCTCCATCGCTTTTTCCGGACCCAGGAAATCGAACTCAGCTAGCATTTCTTCTGTCGTCCGGAAATGGGCGTCCGGCTTACGCATATCCTTCAACGGACTAAAGCCCGTAATGCCGTTTATCGTAATATCACGATACAGCTTGTCGCGCGGCTCGAGATAATGCACATTCCCTGTAGCGATTACCGGCTTGCCCAATTGCTCACCAATCTCACAAATTTTGCGTACCACGTCACGCAGTTCCTCAGGACTGGCTACAAACCCTTTATCCACCAGATGCATGTACATTGTCAGTGGCTGGATCTCCAGTACGTCGTAGAATTGGGCGACTTCCATCGCTTCCTCCACCGTTTTGTTGAGTACAGATTCGAAGAATTCTCCCCGTTCACAACCTGAGATGACCAGCAATCCGTCCCGCAACTCTTCAAGCTTCGATTTTGGAATACAAGGAACCCGCTTGAAATACTCCGTATGAGATAAAGAAATCAGTTTATAGAGATTTTTCTTACCGACAGCATTGAGGGCGTAGATACAACAATGAAACGGCCGCGTATTGGAGAGGTCATTCCCCACATAATCATTGAGCCGATCCAGTCTTGTCATCCCTTTCAGCTTCTCAGCATCCGCAAGCAGACCGTTGAGTATACCACCCAGGGCAATCGTATCATCAACCGCACGGTGATGACTTTCCAGTAGCACTTTATATTTATCCGCCAGAGTGTTCAGACGGTGATTCTTCATTGTGGGATGCAGCAGTCGCGCTAACTCCAGCGTGTCCAGTGACGGATTAGTCAGCTTGGGCTGCCCGAGCTTAGCCAGCGAGGCCTGAATAAATCCCATATCGAATCTGGCATTATGGGCAACAAGTATACTATCCCCTATAAACTTTACGAAATCATGCAAAACAGGCTCCAGATCGGGAGCGTCCTTGACCATTTCATCCGTGATATTCGTCAATTGCTGAATATGATACGGAATCTTCTCGTGCGGGTTAACAAAAGTGGTGTACCGGTCCAGCTCTTTGCCTTCGCACATCTTAATCGCTGCAAGCTCTGTAATGTTGTTGCGGGTAATTGACAAACCCGTGGTCTCGATATCGAAAACGACGTAAGTAGCTGTCTTCAAATCAAGCGGCTGCGGATTCTCAACAATGTTTACCGCGTCATTCACGACATTTGCTTCCACGCCGTACAACATCTTAATCTTGTTCTTATGGGCGGCATGGTTCGCTTCCGGGAAGCTTTGAACTCCGCCATGATCGGTAACCGCCATTGCCTTGTGGCCCCATTTGGCCGCTGTTTTGATATAGACATCGACTGGCGTCACAGCGTCCATGGTGCTCATAGTCGTATGCAGATGGAACTCGACTCTTTTGACTGGCGCATTATCCTTACGTGCCGCTGGCGCCGCAACCTCGGACAAGTCAGACGGGATCATCACCAGCTCAGGAATTTGCATAAACCGGTCATACTCCACTCTTCCCCGCGCTCTTACCCATTTCCCGTTAGCAAGCTGGCCCATGATCTTGAGGTCTTCCTTGTTCTTAGCGAACATCTTCATTTGCAGCGAGTCGGTAAAATCAGTAAGGAAGAAAGTAAAGAGTGTGCTGCCGTTACGCAGTTCTTTGCTCTCCAGACCAAAAATAGTCCCCTGAATCGTGATCTTCTTCTCTTCATCCTGAAGCTCAATAAGCGGCACAGGCGGTTCTTTGATATCATAGCCGACCTGAAGCTTCACGACCTCATTAGGATCGCCTTCATCTTCATCCGTTTCTATCTCAACCTCCGTCATCATCTGCTCAATGAATTCACGCTGCTCTTGCTGGAGCTTCTGCTGGAATTCTTCAAAGACAACGGTATTGTCCTGATTTTCTGCTACCTGAATTTTAACCCTGAGCGGGAGAGCAAAATATTTATCGTAAAATTTAATAATGGCCGTGTCGATACCCTTTTTACGTGCCAGTTCCTGAGACATTGCATCGCTCATCGTCAGCACCAGTGTACCGTCTTGAAGCTCCTGCGAAGATCGTGTCAACCAACCGTTAACCGACGGGATTTCACGCTGAACCCACTCCAGGAACAATCCCCAATACTCTGCCACCAGATCTGCTCTGCTAACGTTCTCCGCATATTGGAATAAAAAGCTCACTTTCGCAATATGATGCAGCTTTTCCCGCATTCTCAGACAAAAGGTCCGGTACGCCTGCGCAGGTACCAGAGTTTCTTTGGCGATGACAATATGCCAGTCCCGGTTGCCACGGCTAATCTCTACACGCTCAATACTTCCATCCAGAAAATAAGGATCGATGAGTCCAGGCGGTATTTCGCCCTGCTTCATCAGAAGCTCGAACCTTTTTCTTCTTTCCACGTTTTGTTCCATGGCTTCCCTCCACCTTATGATCGCCCTAACTTTCCAATGATAAAAAGCTTCCAGGTCAAAAAGCATTGGGTTCTTTCGGCCCGCCGACTCCTTTCGCCAGAAGCTGCATGAAGTACATCTATATCTTGTAAAGTCGCTCTCGATTAGTACGCTTTAGCAAATACAACCGTATGTGCGGCTGGTTTGCCACAGCAGATGCAGACTTGCTTCTGCTCCGCAGGATTGAACGGAATATTCCGGCTGGTTGCGCCGGTCTCTTCCTTAACCTTGGATTCACATTCTTCAGATCCACACCAGCCTGCCAGTGCAAAGCCACGTTTTTCTTCCATAGAGGCCTTCATCTCATCCAAAGTCTCAACAGAATAGAAGTGATCTTCACGGAATTTGAGCGCCCGTTCGAACATTTCGTTGTGTACCTGCTCCAGCATCGCCTGAACCTCTTCTACAAGGTTCTCTTGTTGGATGACTTTCTTCTCGCCAGTAACCCGTGACACCAGAACGCAAACGCCGTTCTCCATATCCCGTGGTCCGAGTTCTAAACGAACTGGCACTCCGCGCATTTCGTATTCATTAAACTTCCAGCCTGGTGTTACATCCGCACGGTCGTCTACACGGACACGGATACCGGCGCTTTTCAGTTCCTTGAACAGTTCGTCTGTCCGGCCGATTACAGCTTCACGAGTCTTCGGAGGTCCGATCGGGATCATAATTACCTGTGTTGGAGCTACTTTCGGCGGTAGTGCAAGACCACGGTCATCACCATGCACCATGATCATCGAACCGATCATCCGTGTGCTTGTCCCCCACGAAGTGGTATGAACGTACTCTAGAACATTATCACGGCTCAGGTATTGGATATCGAATGCTACAGCAAACTTAGTACCCAGGTAATGAGAAGTTCCGGCTTGTACAGCACGTCCGTCCTTCATCATCGCTTCAATGGAATACGTGTCTACTGCGCCCGCAAATCTCTCGGAAGGTGTCTTTTGTCCGGTGATGACCGGAATCGCCAGATAGCCTTCTACAAAGTCACGGTAAATCTCCAGCATTTGCATCGTCTCTGCCCGTGCTTCTTCCTCGTTCTCATGCGCTGTGTGCCCTTCTTGCCAGAGGAACTCGCTAGTACGGATGAAAGGCAATGTACGTTTCTCCCAACGTACGACGTTCGCCCATTGGTTGATCAGCACCGGCAGATCACGGTAGGATTGAATCCACTTGGAGTACATATGTCCAATCATGGTCTCAGAAGTCGGGCGGATCGCCAGACGTTCTTCCAACTGGTCACCACCCGCTTCTGTTACCCATGGCAGCTCAGGATTAAAGCCTTCGATATGATCCTTTTCCTTTTGGAAAAAGCTCTCCGGAATAAACATTGGGAAGTAGGCGTTACGGTGACCCGTTGCTTTGAAGCGACGGTTCATCTCTTCCTGGATATGCTCCCAAATTTCAAAACCGTCCGGTTTGAAGACGATACAACCCCGCACTGGAGAGTAATCCATCAAATCCGCTTTTTTAATAACATCAATATACCAGCGTGAAAAATCTTCGCCTTGCGGCGTAATTTCCGTTACGAATTGTTTATCTTTTGACATGTGCTGGAATTCCTCCCGTAAATAAAAGCAAAATTATCCGCTAATCAAGCGCAATATATCATTATAAGTTACTGCTATCATAAGAAGGAAGAGCAATGCGAACCCAACGAAGTGGACCATGCCTTCCCGGCCGGGATCAACCGGCTTGCCGCGCAATGCCTCAACTCCGAGGAACGCCAGACGGCTTCCGTCAAGTGCAGGAATCGGCAACAGGTTGAAAATCCCAAGATACAGACTGAGGATAGCGGCCCAATATGTCAGGTACTGAATGCCTTGTTCAGCAATCTGTCCTGTCATCTGGAAGGTCCGAACAGGTCCGCCGATATCATCCATATTGAATTTATTAATCAGCTGTTTGAAGCCGACAAAAATCATCTTCGTAGTGCTGACCATCGCTGTACCAGCACCCGACACTGTTTCCCCTATGCTAGCCTTGCGGCTTGGAAGCTCAGGTGTGATTCCCACTTTCGCGCCTTCTTCCCCCTCCATCGTGCGGGGAATCAGCGTGAAATTCAGCGTCTTGTCATCGCGGAGGATAACCCACTTCATTTCTTTGCCCTTAGAAGCGGCAGTCAGGGAAATCATTTTCTTGTAATCGGCACCAATCTTCTGGCCATCGATGGAGTCCACGATATCACCTTTTTGGAGACCCGCTTCTTCAGCCGGCATACCTTTGCTGACATCGCCTATTTTCACATAAGTCGGATTCTCAAGTGGAATGCCCACCATCTGCAGATGAATCGCGAACAGAACAAAGGCTAACAGGAAGTTCATCACGGGGCCGGCAACAATCGCCAAGGCACGCTGCCCCACCGTCTTACTGCCGAATTGACGATTCTTGGGCGCAATCTGTGTCTGTTGACTGCCTCTGACCATCATCGCTTGCGGGTGAACGTCATAGGTTGTAACTTCACCGTCTACGTCCAGAGAAATCTTCAGATCGTTCTCAAGATCGGTATGCTGTGCCTCGCCGCGAATCACATTCTTGCGGGTGTCGAGAGCATCCAGATAGATATTTTTGATTTTATTGTCCTGCCCCAGTCTTACAGCAATGGTCTGACCCGGACCGATCTCGACAATCTCTGGATCTTCTCCGGCCATTCGCGCATACCCGCCAAAGGGCAGTAGACGCAACGTGAACTGGGTCTCATTGCGTTTATAGGAGAACAGTTTTGGACCAAAACCGATAGCAAATTCTCTGACAAGTATGCCAGCACGTTTGGCAAAGTAATAGTGTCCCCATTCATGTACGGTCACCAATACAAAAAACATCAGCACCGTTAAAAAAACGACTTGAACCATTTCCAAGCGTAACATCCCCCTTTAGGTGTAAGACCGAAGTATGTCCTCTTAATTTATCATTATTCTCCGATCAGGCACAAGAGAATCAACAGTCCGAACCTATTTTTAGGGTCAGGCAATGATTAGCAGTTATAAAAAGCAGGATGTTTACAGCTGTGCCGAAAGTTCCCTTGCCGCTCGGTCACAATGCCCGATTTGCTCCAGATCAGGATTACTTTCGTTGATATGGCGCTGTAGCACCTCATCAATGATCTCCTCGATACGCAGGAATGAAATTTCGCCGCGCAGGAAGCGATCCACCGCAATTTCGTTCGCCGCATTGAATGCCGTTGTAGCGGTTCCCCCTGCTTTACCACACTCAATAGCCAGTCGAAGAAGCGGGTAACGTTCGAAATCCATCTCCCGGAACGAGAGCCGGCTTGTTTCGGCCAGCGAGAGGCGTTTTGCCGGGGAATGCCAGCGATCTGGATAGGTCAAGGCGTATTGGATCGGAACACGCATATCCGGGGTGCCAAGTTGGGCAATAATGCTGCTGTCACGGAATTCCACATAAGAGTGAATGATACTCTCGGGATGCAGCAGCACATGGATCTGCTCATAAGGAAGATCGAACAGCCAATGAGCTTCTATGACCTCTAATCCTTTGTTAACCATGGTAGCAGAGTCAATCGTGATCTTCGCACCCATGCTCCAGTTCGGATGTCGCAGCGCATCTTCCACGGTAACCCCTACGAGCTGATTACGGGTGTAATCTCGAAAAGAACCCCCAGATGCTGTTATAGTAATGCTCTCGACATCGCTCCGATTCTCTCCATTCAGGCATTGAAAAATCGCAGAGTGCTCACTGTCCACAGGAAGCAGACTTACACCCTTCTTACGGGCTAACTCTGTCACAAGATGTCCTGCTGTCACGAGCGTCTCCTTGTTGGCTAGTCCAATCGTTCTGCCAGCTTCAATCGCAGCTAACGTTGACTGTAGCCCGACACTGCCTACTACCGCAGTAACGATCGTGTCAGCATCGCCTCCTGCCGCAATCTCCACCAAGCCCTGACTTCCGCTAAAAAGTTCCGTACCAGCTGGCAGAGCTCCCCTAATCTCATTAGCAAGTCCTTCGGTAGCGACAGAGACTCTGCGTGGTTTGAACTTACGAACCTGCTCCAGCAAGAGCGCAGTGTTACTTCCAGCCGCTAATCCATCAATTTCAAATTCCTCCGGGTGCATCGCAACGACATCCAATGTCTGGGTGCCGATGGAACCGGTAGAACCGAGAATGCTTATTTTCTTCACAGCAGTACCTTCTCCCTGACATTAATAGTAAGGCATAAGCATTACAATATGTACGAACGGAAATACGATGATCCAGCTGTCGCAACGATCAAGAATGCCTCCATGACCAGGAAGCAGCGATCCTGAATCTTTGATACCGTACACCCGTTTATAGGCAGATTGTACAAGATCTCCGAGCTGACCTAGCACCGCGCAAGAAAGACCAATGAGCAGAGCTCGTCCAAGGTTCAACTGATCAGGAACAAAAATCGCAAAAACAATGGAAATGAGCATGGCGATCAAAACGCCTCCCACTGCACCTTCCACAGTTTTGTTAGGGCTGATCGCAGGCCAAAGCTTGTTCTTGCCAAAGCCCTTGCCTACAAAATACGCTCCGGCATCACTCCCCCAAATGCAGAAGAGCAGCAGGAAGGTCCAGAGTAAGCCATACCCGTCACCAGAAGACCGGGCCAAAGCCATATAGGAGAATCCCATGCCTATATAGACGATACCGGCAAACAGCAGCGCTGTGATCCGAATATCCATTTTATTTTTAGTGAAAACTGTGACCAACAGAAAGAGGAGCAGCAAGAGCCAAATCCCTTGTTCCGAGGACAATAAAGCGGTCACTCCAAGCAAATTCCAAGGTATCATAAAAGCTGCAATCGCGCCATAACCGAGCAGAGCCGTACCGCCAAACGCTGGCGAGCCGGTCATCTTCACGAACTCATAGTAGCCGATGAGAGCCATGGCAGTCAGCAATAGCTGGTACGGCCAGCCTCCCAAAAGGCATAAACCCAAAAATATAGCTCCGGCAACAACACCGGTAATCAAGCGCTGCTTCAAAGGTCTCCATCTCCAATCAGGCTACTTCAGTCCACCGTAACGGCGTGTACGCCGCTGATATTCGGCAACGGCCTGCAGCAAATGTTCTTTGTTAAATTCAGGCCAGTATGCATCCGTAAACCATAGTTCACTGTAAGCAAGCTGCCACAACATAAAATTGCTAATTCTCATTTCTCCACTAGTTCGAATCAGCAGATCGGGATCGGGCAATCCGCCAGATAAAAGTCTGCTATCGATAAGTTCAGAAGTAATGTCTTCCGGTTTCAGCACCCCTGCTTCTATATCATTGCCCAAACTGCGCATGCAATCTGTAATTTCTTTTCTCCCCCCGTAGTTCAGGGCAAAATTCAAAATAAGTCCAGTATTGTTTTGGGTTCTGGCAACTGCTTCTTCCATCGCTTTGCGGGTATATGAAGGCAGTGCATCGGCATCGCCCATGACACGTACCTGCACGTTTTTTTCGATCAATTCATCAAGTTCAATCGCCAAAAATTCTTCTGGCAATCGCATCAGGAACTCAACCTCATCCTTAGGACGTTTCCAGTTTTCAGTCGAGAATGCGTACATTGTTAAGTATTTGATACCCAGTTCATCTGCGGCAATGGTTGCTCGTTTGACGGCTTTCATCCCATTCTGGTGGCCGACAATTCGCGGCAAGCCGCGCCGTTTGGCCCAGCGTCCATTACCGTCCATAATTACCGCTACATGCAGGGGGATGTTATCCGGTGAAATCTCGACTGGCTGCTGCCTGTCTTTACGGCCCAACCACGCTTGAACCCGTTTGATCATTTCCGTTTCCTCCAAGCTCTTATCAGAAAGAGACAAACCCCACCAATGACGGAGGGGCCTTAATCTCTTGATTATCTTTAAACTTCCATAATCTCTTTTTCCTTGGACAAGAGCACTTTATCAACCTCAGCTATGAACTTGTCAGTAGCCTTTTGGATATCTTCCTGATGTCCATGGGATTCGTCCTCAGAGATTCCGTTTTTCTCCAGCTTCTTAATATCATCGTTAGCATCACGGCGAATGTTACGGATCGCCACTTTTGCATCCTCACCGAAACGCTTGGTGAACTTCACCAGTTCTGCACGGCGCTCCTCTGTTAGCGGAGGGATGGACAGGCGAATGATGGTGCCGTCATTAGCCGGCGTCAAGCCAAGATCCGATTTCATGATCGCGCGCTCGATGTCAGACAACGAAGATTTGTCCCACGGCTGAATCAACAGTGTCCGGGAGTCCGGTGTGCTGATATTCGCCAACTGATTCACAGGTGTAGGTGCACCATAATATTCTACCTGAATACGGTCCAAAAGCGCTGTAGAAGCACGGCCCGCACGCAATGTTGCCAAATCACGTTTTAACGACAGAATCGCTTTTTCCATACGTTCTTCAGCATTTTTCTTAATCGTTTGTGGCATTAGTCTACACTCCCCTTAACAATCGTCCCGATCTTCTCACCAAGAACGACTCGTTTGATATTACCTTGTTCTGTAATGGCAAACACGATGAGCGGTATATTATTATCCATGCAGAGAGATGAAGCGGTGGAATCCATCACGCCAAGATTCTTATTCAGTACATCCATGTAGGTAAGCTGTTCATACTTCTCAGCTGTACTGTCTTTGAAAGGATCGGCAGAGTATACACCGTCCACTTTGTTCTTCGCCATCAGAATGACCTCTGCTTCAATTTCGGCTGCCCGCAATGCTGCAGTGGTATCTGTAGAGAAGAACGGATTTCCTGTACCTGCTGCAAAAATCACAACGCGGCCCTTCTCTAAATGACGGATCGCCCGGCGACGAATGTACGGCTCAGCAATCTGTTGCATTGAAATCGAAGTCTGCACACGTGTCGGCACATCGATTTGCTCAAGTGCGTCCTGCAGGGCAAGAGAATTCATCACTGTAGCCAGCATACCCATATAATCGGCAGTTGCCCGATCAATGCCGCTTGCGCTGCCAGCGATTCCACGCCAGATGTTGCCGCCGCCGCAGACGATGGCTACCTGTACACCAAGTTCCACAACTTCTTTAACCTGTTCCGCGATGGAGATAATCGTGTCGGCATCAATACCATATCCGTTTTGTCCCGCTAGTGATTCACCGCTAACTTTAAGGACTACTCTCTTAAATACCGGCTGTTCCAATTGTATACCCTCACTTTCTTACAAAAGACGGAACACTAAGTGTACGTGTTCCGTTCTTTTGATGCTTGCCTTTATTCAATTCTCCCGGTTACCCGGAGGACTAGATTATTGTTTAACTTGTGCCATAACTTCTTCAACGAAGTTATCAACTTTCTTTTCCAAACCTTCACCCAACTCAAAACGTACAAAACGACGGATGGAGATGTTTTCACCAATGGTGCTGATTTTTTCGTTCAGCAATTGGGAAATGGTTTTGTCTGGGTCTTTAACGAAGGATTGCTCAAGCAGGCAGTATTCTTCATAGAACTTGCTGATGCGGCCTTCAACCATTTTCTCAATGATTTTCTCAGGCTTACCTTCGTTCAGAGCTTGAGCCTTCAAGATTTCTTTTTCTTTTTCAACGTCTGCTTGTGGAACTTCTTCGCGACGTACATAAAGCGGATTAGCTGCTGCAATTTGCATAGCGATATCGCGAGCGAACTCTTTGAAGGAATCTGTTTTACCAACGAAGTCAGTTTCACAGTTGATTTCTACCAGTACGCCAATACGGCCACCAGCATGGATGTAAGATTCTACAACGCCTTCAGTTGCAACGCGTCCAGCTTTACTTGCTGCTGCGGACAAACCTTTTTCACGAAGCAATTCAGCGGCTTTGGTGATGTCGTTGTTTGCTTCTTCAAGCGCCTTTTTGCAATCCAGCATACCTGCGCCTGTTCTTTCACGAAGCTCTTTTACTGCCTTTGCATCTACTGCCATTGATTATTCCCTCCAGATATGTTGTCGTTTTTCTTGCCAATATCCTAAAAAAAGGGCAGTGAGAGGTTATCCACCTGCCAACCACCCTTTTCATTTAAGTTCTTGTTTATGTTGTAAGCACTACTTAAGCTGTAGTTGTGTCTTCGCCTTGGTGAGCTTCGACAACAGCGTCAGCCATTTTACCAGTCAACAGTTTTACAGCGCGGATCGCGTCGTCGTTACCTGGAATTACGTAGTCGATTTCGTCCGGATCACAGTTGGTATCAACGATAGCAACGATAGGAATACCCAATTTGCGAGCTTCCGCAACAGCGATGCGCTCTTTACGCGGATCAATGATGAACAACGCGCTTGGCAGACCTTTCATGTTCTTGATTCCGCCCAGGAATTTCTCAAGACGATCTTTCTCCTTGCGAAGAAGGATAACTTCTTTCTTAGGCAGAACTGCGAAGGTACCGTCTTCTTCCCAAGCTTCCAATTTCTTCAGGCGATCAACACGCTTTTGAATAGTTTGGAAGTTAGTCAGGGTACCACCCAGCCAACGTTGGTTGATGTAGAACATACCCGAACGTTCAGCTTCTTCTTTTACGGAATCTTGAGCTTGTTTCTTTGTTCCTACGAAAAGGATTGTGCCGTTGTCGCCAGCGACGCTCTTAACAAAGTTGTAAGCTTCCTCTACCTTTTTAACCGTTTTTTGCAGGTCAATAATGTAAATTCCGTTTCTTTCAGTGAAGATATAACGATCCATTTTTGGGTTCCAACGACGAGTCTGGTGACCGAAGTGTACCCCAGCTTCGAGAAGCTGCTTCATGGAGATTACTGCCATCTTCACACACCTCCTAAGTTTGGTTTATTGTGTGTCTCCTCCGCCATGTGTCATTTTTCGGCAAGACTTTCTTCGAAAGAAAGCACCGCTTGCCTGAAATCAACCGGCGTGTGTTTTAACACCGTCAATTAATATACCATAATTTAATACTGGTTGCAACGCCCAACTTGTAATTTCAGCAAAAAAGATGGATAATCCCGTATTTCAGGCAGCTTAATGACTGCCAGAACAGGATTTCCATCTTTCTACAAAATAATGCTATAGCTGCATCCAAGCTCTATCGACTCTACTTCTTCAGCGTAATCAGCTTTTCAATAATGGAGTCGATGCTCTCACCCTTTTCAAAGCTGTAGGAACCATACTGAATCTTTGTGTTGATCTTGCGTTCTTTAGCCGACTTCAGAAAAGCCTCTTTATCTTTGACCGCACCCGACTGGGCCAGCAAATCAGCTGTTCTTGTCAAGGTGATGCCGCTTGGAATCCGTACAGTAACCACTTCTGGTTTAGGCGCCTTAGGTGTCTCAGGCTGCTCTGGAACGTCTGGAACGTCTGGAACTCCTGCATCCTTCGGCTGCTGAGCGACCTCATCTGCTGGCGAAGAGGGAACTGCAGGCGTGGAAGGCTCAATAGCTTTCGGCGTAGCAGCAGGTGACGGTACGACCGCTGTAGCCGGTGCCGATGGCGGCAAAGAAGCCTCCGGTGCAGCTGGCACCTTCGTACTAACCGGTTCGCGAGTGTCATCCCCCTCGCCCAGCGGACCTTCCGTGCTACCGGGCTGAACTTCCAACTCAGACTCTCCTTGTGTAAGCAGCTTGCCGGATTCATCAGACACTTTCAAGTTCAGCTGCGCCGCCCCCTTGAGGACCTGCTCTTTCGTTAGCGGAGCTGCATTGCCCGAGATCATAACCTGAAGCAGCAGAGCCCCGGCAACTAGGCCAGAGCCAAGTCCAAGCAGAAAGGAACGATTCTTCATCATATCGATTCCTCCTGTTTGGCAAGCTGGAGAATCAGTTGCACCTCTCCCCGCTGCAGTCCAGCAGTCTTGGCTATGGAATCTATAGACTTGCCTTCCTCATGCAGTTCAAATAAACGAGGGTAACGCAGCTTAATGGAACTCACTGGCTTCGGTTTCACCTCAGGAAGCGCCACTACATGCTCCACATTATCTGCAATAGTTGGTTGAAGAGCCGCTTGATTTTCTATCGACGTCACCAATTGACGTACAGTTTCCGCTTCTTCGTTCATTCTGGCTTCAAGCTGCTTGGAATGTTCCTGCTGCTCGCTCAGAGCCCCTTGCAGATCCTTGATCTGCTCAGTCAGTGTCGTCTGATTACTCTGGGACTGCTGCTTGATGCTGCTCACTAATTGAACTAACTCTTCATTCTCGCGTTCCATATCCGCCATGTAGAGTTCAAGCGCCGCCTCGGTCTCCTTAAGGCTTTGCTGTTCTGTCTTCTTGCCCTCGCGGGCACGCGCCGGCATAATCAGGGCGTACACGATTGTGACAGCGCCCACCAGCACAATATACCCCCATGGTTGCAAGTGCCAAATCCCCTTTTGCTTAAAATAATATTAGTTTCTTATAGGCTCAAATCAATGCGACGCCCTTTGTACGGATGCTCCGCATCACGGCTTCCATCCGATTTGTGACCTTTTTCCTGCGAGGATTGCCCTCCCGGATTGTTGCCCCGTCCACCATCGTCACGCAAGGCGGTCTCAGAAGGATCATCGACCTCCCCAGTGCGCTGAGTCATTTCCTGGCTTTGCTTAACATTCTGTGCAGCTAGCTGCTGCTGGTCTGCTGCGGGACGATGCTGAAGCTCGTTCTGAATTCTTCCCGCCTCTGTTGTCCGAGGCACAGCAATTTGCAACTCCACCGGTTTCAGACTCATATCGACCCTCTTTTCACAAAGCAGGAATTTGTAAATGGCCGGCTGCCGATGCTGCCCGCCTGAGTTTAGATGTACGGCGTGATTGAAATATCACCTTCGCTGTATGCGAAAACGACCCGCTCTGTCGGGTCTTTTACAAATCTGGTGTATCTGCCAATTACGATTTTACAGCCTCCATATATCGTCTTGACAGCTTCTACTCTGGCTCTACCCGTATCCTCCAGCATTCTCTCAATCTCAAGCACCCGGCCCTTGATTCTCGCCTCATCCCGTTGATAGGACTGTTTGGTGGCATTGAGCTTGACGCGAAGCGCTATTTTGTCGGGAGACAGCTGACCACTGTTCGCCAATTGATTCAGCAGATACAGCGCTTTGGAGGTCTTATCGTCATTCTCAAGCAGTTGGCGTAACTGTTGACGAAGTTCATTAATCTCATTTCTCAGCTCTGGCAGTACGCCTACTTCAATGGCCGTTGCCGTGGACATCGTGTTACCGATTGTCCGTGCGACCACCCGCTCGCCGGCCTGAATAGTTCCACCGACAATCAAACCTTTTGTGCCATTACACACGACGTCGTGTCCTGCACGTATATCGGAGTGCATAATGCTCTGCGAAACAATAACATCTTCGCCTGCATTTACATTCCCGTCTTGGATAAAGGACACTTTTACATTTTTACCAGCGCTGACATGACCTTTGTGATAACCGATAATTCCTCCTGTAATCTCGATGGAACCCCCGGCGACCAGTTCAGCGCCTTCCACTCCGCCGACCACCCGGATATCGCCCTCCGATTTGACGGAGAACCCGGTGAGAACATTACCACGGATAACAACGGTACCCACAAAATCAATATTTCCGGTACTGTAATCCACGTCACCATTGACTTCATACACTGGAAAAACATTGATTTTGCCTTTATCCGTAATCGTCACAAGACCGTCTATTGCAGCATACATCGAGGTCTCTTCATTGCTGACCAGGACATTTTTACCCACCTTAAACTGGGCTTCACGTCCAGCCTTGAATGGTAGCTCTTCGCCCGTCACCATCTTGCCTGGTTTGCCAGCTAGTGGAGGAACGGTCTTGGCGATCAATTGGCCTTTACGCACATTATGCAGCCGAACCAGATCCTTGTAATCGACCTTGCCGTCAGCCTTCTCAGCAGGCCCACGATCTTCTTCCATATCAATAGTAAGAACAACTCGTCCATCCGTACCATTCTCGGCGGTGTCTCCAATCGCAATAGGTACTCTATTGAAGAAATACTCCTCGGGATGAGTACTGAGACGCTGGACAATATCCAGTTGAATACCATATCTGATATTATGACTGTGCAGAAAAGCTTCCAGCTCTTCGATCGAACAGGAAAAATTCTCGTCTTTTTTGGAAAACTGGAGGTAAGCAATGCCTTTGTCATCCGAGAAAGTAATGCTCAGGTACTGATTCAAAGCATAATGACCGATCAAATTATACTCCCCCTTGTCACCGCAGTACGGTTAATCGTTTTGCATAAGAAGATCCCGGTTTTTCTCCAGCGTTCCTCTCAGCCGCAAAATAGCTTTAGAATGGAGCTGCGAAATCCTCGAGGGGGATAGTGACATAACCTCGGCAATTTCGCTTAAAGACAAATCTTCATAATATAAAAGGGACACCACGGTCCGTTCTTTCACCGTTAGTTTCTCAATGCCTTTGGTAAGGGTCTCACGCAAATAAAATTCGTTTACCTTGCGATCCGGGTTCTTGGCCTTGTCATCCACCAGGATGGACATCCGGGTCTCCGATTCTTCTTCGCGAATGGGGTCTTCCAGTGAGCAGAGTGACATAACGGCCACATCCTGCAGCATATTTTGAAATTCTTGTTCACTAATGTTCAGGTATTGACTCATTTCTTCGTCGGTAACAGACCGTAAATATTTCTGTTCCATTTGTTGATAAGCATCCTCGATCTTTTTGGCTTTTTCCCGTACTGACCGGGGAACCCAGTCACTCTGACGCAAAGAATCAAGGATCGCCCCACGCACCCGCCAGGAGGCATAGGTCTGGAACTGGAGCCCTCGCTTATAATCGAACTTTTCAATGGCATCAATTAGACCCATAACTCCATTGCTGGCTAAATCATCCTTGGATACGTTTTTGGGCAATCCTACAGCCAAACGGCTGGATACGTAATCTACAATATGGAGATAACTCTCAATCAGCTTTTTCTTCGCTTCAGGATCGCCGTGTTCTTTCCACTGCGTCCATAGCCCGTCTATCTCCGACTGAGATGCTTTACGCTCGTTCAACAGCTTTCACCCTTCCCAAAGTTTAGTCAGTGTGCCCTGAATAAGGAACCGTACAGCTTTGCCGAATAACGGTTCCTGCAGCACTACCTTATTCTTCTTTCAGGTGACGAACGGCCTTGGCCAATTCTTCAGGATCTTTCATGGTGACCAGCTTGGGCGGCTTTAGCGGTGTGAATCCTCCGTTATCCCCGTTCCCTTCGGCCGGCTTTGGCTTCAAAAGATTCTTCAATTCCTCATCCTCATCCGGAGTGCTGATATTCAGTCTGGCACCCAGCGCTTCTTCGCCATCCCCTGCAGCAGGGTCCGTGAGTTCTTGTGGTTCCGTTTGTTTCAACATAACACCCAATACCCATCTAAGAAGAAATGCAAGCAAGAACCAGGTGATAAATCCAAATAATCCTCGAATCAGACTGGTCATTAGCAAGTTATTCCCGTAAGTAACAAAGAAGGTAACCACAAAGCCTAGTACGCCAGACAGCAAATTTATCAAAATGTTTCCAATCATCATTATAATTCCTTAGCGCCTTTTTGCACACTACGGATGTACAAGACTCCGGTGCTACAGGCGATCTCTATCGTACGGCCATAATTGCCGCCGGTATCTTCAGCGAGTAACGGAATGTTCAAAGCTTCAAGTGCCAACTTACAGGATTCCACATTACGAGGCCCGATCCTCATGGTGTCACTCCCTCCAGCAAAGGCAAACATCTGCGAGCCTCCCGCCATCTTGGCGACGATCCGGCTGCGGACCGCCCCAAGTGCGAGCAGACGGTTCAACAGTTCCGGCACAGCTGTATCGGCAAACTTGGCGATATTGAGCTGCCCCTCCCTGGCAATTTCGGAGGAAGGGAGCATTACATGCGCCATTCCCGCCAGCTTTTTGCCCGGATCATACAGGGTCAATCCTACGCAGGAGCCAAGTCCAGTTGTACGAATCAGACCCTGACTCCCGACATTAAGATCTGCCATGCCTACCTTAATGATGGTTTGTTCATCAATCATTGTCGAAAGGAACTCCTAGTGATTTGAAGATTTTCGGGAACGATTCTGGATCGGGAATGAGGAAGAATTGTCCTTCAATCTCATTTTGCCCCTCCAGAAAAGTCGTATCTATCAGCAAAGCATCATCGCCCATTTGCCCAAACTGTAGCAGGCCGTAGCCTAGAATTGCACCCGCCATGTCCATTGCCAATGCAGGCACCGTTGGGTACATGGTGAGCGAAGTAAAGTCGGCCAGTGAAGACAGATAGGAACCAGCCAAAATGTTGCCGATTTCATTCAATGCGGATAATTCCATTTCGCCCAATTCTTCTGCACCAGACAGCTCGATTCCAGCCACACGGCTAAGTAGATTGACGGCAGCTTCCGGTGTAAGAATGAAGAACAGATTGCCAGGTGCATCGCCTTCAACCCGCAGGAATACGGCATACACCAACTCTTCTGCTCCGCCCACTTTTTCAGTAATTTCCTCAAAGTTGAGCAGTTGGACCTTTGGTACGGCCATATCAATCGGTTTGCCCAGCAGCTGAGATAACGCGGTGGCAGCGTTACCTGCTCCTATATTACCGACTTCCTTGAGCACATCCATTTTGAAATCCTTGAAGTTTTTGAACAACTCCACTGGTTAGCCCTCCAGGCCTTCCAATTGTACGATTTCGCTCTTGTTGAGCACCTCGGACAAATTGAGCATGATCAGCAGACGGTCTTCCCCGATTTTGGCCACCCCGTCCAAGTACTTGGCTTTGATGCCACCCACTACATCGGGAGGTGTATCAATGGAATCCCGGTTAAGGTCAATGACATCATTGGCGGAATCTACGATAAATCCTACTTCCATCTCGTTCACAGCTACTATTATTACTCTCGTCTGGTCCGTGTGCTCGGCCTCAGCAATACCGAAGCGGCCACGAAGATCAATTACAGGGATAACAACCCCGCGCAAATTGATTACTCCCTTGATAAAAGAATACGTCTTTGGTACACGTGTGATCGGCATCATACGCTCAATAGTCTGCACCTTATCCACTTCAATGCCGTATTCTTCGACACCTAATTTGAACACTATCACTTTAATATCTTCAGCCATGGAATGAACCTCCCTGTTCTATCCTAGTTATTTAATAAAAGCGTTCGGATCAATAATGAGTGCCACCTGTCCGTCACCAAGAATCGTAGCGCCGGATATGCCTTGAATCTCAGGCAGATATCTGCCGAGATTCTTAATTACAATCTCGTTCTGCCCGATAAAGTCCTCTACTGCCATAGCCACGAGGCGTTCTCCTTTACGGACCACAACGATTTCCGTCTCTTCCTCGGTGCTTTCATCATAGTCAGGTATGGAGAATAAGCGGCTCAAGGAAACGAGCGGAATATGGCTGCCTCGGAACTCTAGCATTTTGTTGCCATGAATGGTGCGAATTTGAGATTGCTTGATGATTCCGGTCTCTACAATGGAGGACAACGGAATCGCATACTTCTCCGAACCCAACTTAATCATCATTGCCGCAATGATCGACAATGTAAGTGGAAGCTGTACTGAGAAATTCGTTCCTTTACCCGGTGTAGAGTAAATGGTAACATTCCCGCCTAGCGCAGTGATCTTGGCTTTTACAACGTCCAGACCCACACCACGTCCGGAAACGTCGGAAATTACTTCCGCTGTACTAAAGCCCGGAGCGAACAACATTTGGTAAGCTTCTTCATCCGTCTTGCTTGCCGCTTCCTCTGGGGTAAGAATCCCTTTCTTAACAGCAGACTTCAGGACGTTCTCAGGGACAATTCCTCTCCCATCTTCTTCAATTTCAATAAATACATGGTTACCACTATGGAATGCTCGCAGGTTAACAGTTCCAGTCTCCGGCTTGCCAGCAGCAATCCGGTCAGCAACAGATTCAATCCCATGGTCAACAGCATTGCGTAGTAAGTGAACGAGCGGATCGCCGATTTCATCAATGACGGTTCTGTCCATCTCTGTCTCGGCACCGGTAATTACAAGATCAACCTTCTTGTCCAAAGACTTGGCAAGGTCACGAATCATCCGCGGGAACCGGTTGAATACCGTATCGACCGGTACCATGCGCAGCTTCATTACAATATTCTGCAAATCAGCGCTAACCCGGCTCATATGCTCCACCGTTTCGGTAAGATCACCACTTTGTATTTCCGAAGCGAGCTGTTCCAGACGTACCCGGTCAATAAGCAGCTCACTGAACAGGTTCATCAAGACATCCAAACGTTCAATATCCACCCGGATGGTTCGCGACGGCGCACCGCCCGTTCGGCCAGCGGCTGGAGACTTAGCCACTTCCTCTTTAGAAACTACTCTTGGTGCTGGAGTGGACGCAGCAGCTGGAGCAACAGGGGTTTCTACTGCCACGGCTACCTCAGATGCAGCAGCAACTGCTGCGACTGCGGCCGTGTCCTGACCAAGCTGATGTAGGGATTCTTGATCCAGCGCAATTGCCGTCACCTTGTCAATCTCTGACAGGTTCAGGATCATGGCTTGAATTTCACTGGCATCCTTTTGAGTTATGTAATATAGCGAAAAGCTGTGATCAAATTTCTCCTGCTCAATGTCTTGAACGGAAGGGAAGGATTTAACGACCTCGCCGGAGCGTTCCAAGAGATCAAACACCATGTAAGAGCGTACCGCTTTAAGCTGACAATCCTCACGAATTGCAACCTCCACGAACATGACCTTATGGCCTTCCTGAATGGACTGCTCTAGGACAGAGAACTGGAACTCATCCAAATGTATTGGCGTCTCGGTCTGAGTAGGAGCTGCCGGGGCGCTTCCAGTCGATGTACCACCCGCTGTAGGAATTTCGCCGCGAACAATAGCCTGAAGATCGGCTACAATGGCAGAAACATCAGCCTTACCTTCTCCGCCCCCAGTAATATCCTGAACCATGGACTCTAAGGCATCCAGACTTTTGAACAAGGTGTCAAAAATGAAATCCTGCATCCGCAACTTGTTGTTGCGCACCAGATCAAGCACGTTCTCCATTTGGTGAGTGAGTGAAGCCAAATCCTCAAAACCCATAGTTGCCGCCATACCTTTCAAGGTATGCGCAGAGCGAAAGATTACCTGTACGATGCTTAGATCCTCAGGATTTGCTTCCAGCCCCATCATATTTTCGTTTAATGACTGCAGATGATCATTTGACTCATCAATAAACATGGATAAATACTGATTCATGTCCATGAGCGGGTACCTCCCCTTCGAGTTCGCTTTTCCGTTATTTAACGGCTTGCACCAGTCTTGGAGCTATTTCCTGCAAAGGCAGGATATGTCTAACGCACTGCAGTTCAACCGCAGAGCGCGGCATCCCATATACAACACAGGTCTCTTCACTCTCGGCAAAAGTTGAGCAAACGCCGGACTCATAGAGAGCCTTCATCATTCTTGCTCCATCGCTTCCCATCCCTGTCATGAGTACAGCATGGCGTTCCAGCGACGTAAGCGGAAGCAAGGATTCAAATAATGTATCTACAGACGGCCGATGGCCGTTGCGCGCCTCTTCCTTTGTAAGCGAAAGGGTATATTGACCGCCAGCGCTTAGAACAACCTTCATGTGATAGCCACCCGGGGCGATATAGGCGGCCCCTTGCCGCAATACCATACCCGGCTCCGCCTCGGCCACTTCCAGCGGACTGAAGGTATTCAGTCGCTGTGCCAGCGATTTCGTGAAGTTAGGCGGCATATGCTGCACAATCACGATCGGTGCTGGGAAATCGGCTGGAATGTTCTCCAGCAATGCCTTGAGGGCTCGCGGCCCCCCGGTTGAACAACCTACAGCGACGATTTTGCTGAGTCCCTTGACAGGACTGGATCTCCGGTCCGTATTTGGAGCGCCGGTCACCACTACAGGTTCAGCAATGGCCTCCGTTTGTGACCGGAGTATATGCGTAGACTCGCGCTCAGTATTGAGGCGACTCATGAACTTCTCGGAGGCAGGCTTTGGAGAAGTTGGTAGTGGAAGAATCGGCTTCTTCGTGGTTTTGCTCTCCGGTGCAGCTTTTTTCTGGATAGGCTTAGCAGTGCGAGTCACCTCTGCCGGCTTAATCGCTCTATCTGCTTCGGCAGGCTTGCTTGCCGGTAACCCAGACTTTTTGGCCGGAAGCTCCAGATTCTTTCTTAGCGCCTGTATGCTTGGTTGACTGGTTTGTCCCAGCGGCGCTATAGTCTCAACAGGTTTAACTTCGATGGCTTTAATTGCTGTCTCTCTGACTTGTCTCTGATGTCGGGCCAACATCGCTTCCTTCATCTGCTCACGCAGCGATTCCCCCACCGCGATGATATCTTGCGAACTGGAAATCGATGGCTTACGGATAAAGTCGAAGGCTCCCCATTCCAGTGCAAGAATGGTCTCCTTCATGCCTTCCTCGTTGATGCCTGACAGCATAATTACGGGAAGCGGACGCTCAGCCATGATTATTTTCAGCGCTTCCAGGCCGTTCATTTCCGGCATTTCCACGTCCATGGTCACAAGGTCGGGGCGTAGATCATTCACTTTCTCAATCGCCTCACGGCCATTGGCTGCCGTTGCCGTCACCTGAAAGTTAGCATCATTTTCAATCAAATCGGAAATGATCTTGCGCATAAATGCAGAATCATCAACAACCAAAACTTTATATGGCTTCATATCATTTCCACCTCTGTTCCTGAATTCAGAACATGTACTACCTGTTTCGAATTAACCACTTGCGTATAAACCCCTTAATCCCCTGAACTTTGGTTTCTATCGCGGCATCGCTTGCCAGATAACGAACAGCTAGAAGATGAACGTCTTTGGCTGCCGCGCTGTTTGGATACGCTAGAATGAACGGTACTTGTCTTTTCACAGCCTGAACCACATGGGAATCACTGCTGATATGACCCAAAAAAGGAAGATTCAGTTGCAAAAATCGGCTTGCCGCCATTCTAATTTTGTCACTAGTCGCTGCTGCTTCCCGTAGATCTCCGGCTTGATTGACAATAAGCCTGAAAGAAACATCGGGATGAGAGTTATGTACTACTTTCATTAGTGCATAGGCGTCTGTTATGGCCGTTGGCTCCGGGGTGGTAACCACCAGACAGTCATCGGCGGACGAAATGAATTTCATCGTTTCCTTGGACAAGCCAGCACCTGTATCAAACAAAATATAATCCATGCTATCAGCAATCTCGGCAATCTGGGTTGTAAAATAATTGAGATCAGCCTCAGAGAGCGAGAACAGCTCGTCCATACCAGAACCACCTGCAATAAAAGGAAGATCCTGCGGACCAAGCTGGACGACCCGGCTAATATCGACTTCTCTTGTTAGCAAATGATAGAGGTTATATCGGGGAGAAACCCCCATTAACACATCTATGTTTGCCATCCCGATATCAGCGTCGAATAAAAGTACTTTCTTGCCCAGCGACTGCAGGGCCAACGCAAAATTCAGTGTAAAATTCGATTTGCCAACGCCGCCTTTTCCGCTGCAGACTGTAATGACCCGGGCGGTAGAACCTTCCTTGGTTATGCGTTTGGTGTCTTGGCTGGACACAAGATATCTTAAAGATTGCGCTTGATCCATTAATACCCACCTGTTCCCAAGAGCATATCAGATAGTTCTTCTTCAGAGGCAAGCAACAGATCATCTGGAACGTTCTGCCCGTTGGTCAAGTAAGACAAGGTCAACGGAAAATCATTCAACACATTGAAAAGAGGTCCGTAGCTTCCCGTTTCATCCAGCTTGGTAAAGATTACTTTATCCAGAGGATACCTGCCGAAATGTTCGGCAATCTTCTTCATATCCCGGCTCTTAGAAGTCATGCTGAGAACCAGATAAGTCTCGCTCCTTAGCTCCTTGGCCAACAGACTCTGCAATTCAGCAACGAGCAGTTCGTTGCGGTAATTACGCCCTGCCGTATCCATCAATACGAGATCACAGCTTTCGAGTCGGAACATCGCCCGCTGCAGGTCACCAGGTGATTGAACCACTTCAAGTGGGATGTTCAGAATAGATGCATAGGTTCGAAGCTGATCCACAGCCGATATCCGGTAGGTATCCGAAGTGATCAAGCCTACTCTACGACCATACTTAAAGAGCTGCTCTGCCGCCAGCTTGGCAATTGTCGTTGTTTTACCAACCCCTGTAGGTCCGGCAATGTATACGATTTGTGTATCCGGACGTATCCCCTGAGCTACACGCCCAGAGAGAAAGCTGCTGATCTGTTCAGCCAGACATGCGTCGAACTGCTCAGGTCTCCAGGTTCGCCCCTCATCATTCCAACGGTCAAAAATAGTGCTGATCCATTCTTCTACCAGGACCGTATCCATCTCCTGATCCACCAGTTGGCTCCTGAGTATCTCCAGACGATCCGGCAGATCACGTGTGCCTGAGGAATGACGAGCAATCCGTTCCATCCACTGCTTCATTTCCCGGATTTCGCGCAACACCTCAGGATCAGGCGCAGATGCTTCATTTAAAGCAGGCCTTCTCGCTTCCTCCTTGAAGTCGACATTTAGGAGCGGGAACTCAGGCTCTTGGCTCAGCAAGGTCTGTCTTAGCTCCCCCGAAGGGGATGGTGGCTCTTGGCGCAAAGCCGGCGCTGGCACAACTGCTGCCTCCTGAATGCCTATCGCCTCAGACAGCGCTGCGGCAATCTCGGCAAACGTGCGGTTCTCGGCAGGCGCTGGCTTCTCTTCAGGAGCCTGCGACGTGGCAGATGCCTTTTTATACGCCTGAGGAACGGCATTGCGCGGTATGCTTAGAGAAGGCGCTGGCGGCTTGGCCGGAGCAGCTGGCTTCTGCTCCTTCTCTACGGCAGCAACCACTTCTATCTTTTTCTTTTGGAAAAGTCCAATAAACCCGCCTACTTTGATCTCTTTGGTACTAAGAATGACGGCGTCGCTGCCAAGCTCATTGCGGATGGACAACATAGCATCAGGCATCGTATCCACCACATAACGCTTCACTCTCATAGATTCACCACTCCAACGCTTTGAATTTCAATGTTCGGTTCCAGTTCGCTGTAGGAGAGCACCGGAATATCCTGCATCGTGCGTTCAATCACCTGCCGCAAATACATGCGGATATTCGGTGAGGTCAGTACAATCGGTTGCTGTCCTGACTGGAGCAGTCGATTGATCTGCTCGGTCAGTCGCTGATAGACCGTTTGTGTAGACACCGGATCCAGTGCGAGATAGCTGCCCTGCTCCGATTGCTGCACACTTTCAGAGATTTTCTTTTCCAGTGTCGGTCCTACTGTTATTACCCGCAGCGTCTCCCCGGTCTGGGAAAACTGTTGGGTAATTTGCCTCGACAAGGACTGGCGCACATACTCGGTAAGAATGTCAGGATCCTTGGTGTAGGTTCCATAGTCTGCGAGCGTCTCGAAGATGGTTACAAGATCACGGATGGAAATCTTCTCACGAAGCAATTTCCCCAGTACCTTCTGCACATCGCCAATGGCCAATACGGAAGGAATGAGCTCATCGACAAGTACAGGGTAGTTCTCCCGCAGATTGTCGACCAGCATTTTAGTTTCCTGTCGTCCGAGCAACTCATGCCCGTGGCGCTTAATCAATTCAGTAAGATGTGTTGCCACTACAGACGGCGGGTCAACCACGGTATAACCTGACAACTCCGCACGTTCTTTTACGGATTCGTCAATCCACAGAGCTGGCAGTCCGAAAGATGGTTCCACGGTTTCAATCCCGTTGATAGACTCATCATCATACCCTGGACTCATGGCAAGATAGTGATTAAGTAATAATTCACCGCCGCCAACGTTATTTCCTTTAATTTTGATGACATATTCATTCGGTTTTAGTTGAATATTGTCGCGAATGCGAATAACAGGCACCACAAGTCCCATCTCAAGTGCACATTGCCGTCGAATCATGATGATTCTGTCGAGCAAGTCACCACCCTGCCCAGTATCTGCCAAGGGAATCAAACCGTAGCCGAATTCAAACTCAATCGGATCGACTGAAAGCAAGTTGATAACACTTTCGGGACTGCGCACTTCTTCGATCTGTTTTTCTTCCACAAGCTGTTCTTCCGCAATCTGCTTTTTATTGAGATTCTGACTCATCCGGTAAGCAGCAAAGGCCATCAGTCCAGCTAAAGGCAACGTTGTTGTGAGATGAATCGGAGTAAACAAACCCAGGAAGGCTACAGTCACAGCCACAATATACAGCAGCTTCGGATAAGACAATAATTGTTCTGTCAAATCCTCAGCCAGATTACCTTCCGAAGAAGCGCGGGTAACAATCAAGCCGGCAGCGGTCGAAATGAGCAAGGCAGGAATCTGACTGACCAGCCCGTCACCAATAGTCAGCACGGAATAGGTTGACAGTGCCTCACCAAAAGGCATGCCGTGTACAACCATCCCGATGATAAATCCGCCAATAAGGTTAATAAGGAGGATAATGATGCTGGCAATAGCATCTCCTTTAACAAACTTACTGGCCCCGTCCATCGCTCCGTAGAAGTCTGCCTCGCGCTCTACTTTCTGACGACGCTCACGGGCCTGCTGTTCATTAATCATGCCGGCGTTGAGGTCGGCATCTATACTCATCTGCTTACCGGGCATCGCATCGAGTGTGAATCTCGCACCTACCTCGGCCACGCGCTCAGAACCTTTGGTGATCACTATAAATTGAACAACTACCAGGATCAGAAACACGACAAAACCGATAGCAATCTGTCCGCCGGCAATCCAGCTACCGAAGGTAGCAACCACAGCACCTGCATCACCTTCAGAGAGGATCAGCTTGGTTGTCGAGATGTTCAGCGCCAGACGGAACAGCGTTGTAATCAGAAGCAATGCAGGAAAGATTGAAAACTGCAGGGCTTCCTTAGTATTCATAGCCACCAATATGATGGTTAACGCAACTGAAATATTAATAACCAGTAAAACGTCCAGAAGCCAGGACGGGATAGGCAGAATCATCATAAGCACAATACCGATGATGCCCACCAAAACAGATAGATCTCTAGCTTTCAATGTCCTTAACCTCCCCCGCCTTATCTCTTCTTACCTTTAAGCTTGTATACATACGCCAGTACTTCGGCAACTGCCTGGAACAAATCTGCAGGGACGGTATCCCCGATTTCAGCCCTCTGGAACAGCGCCCGTGCAAGCGGCTTGTTTTCCATAGTCACAACGCCATGCTCCTTGGCCAGCTCCCGGATTCGGAGTGCCACGTAGTCCTGGCCCTTGGCAATAATCTGGGGCGCCTCCATCATGGAACCGTCATATTTCAGCGCTACTGCAAAGTGCGTCGGATTCGTAATGATCACATCCGCTTTAGGAACTTCCTGCATCATCCGCTGCATAGCCATCCTGCGTTGGCGTTCCCTGATCTTGCCTTTAATTAGAGGGTCACCCTCCATTTTTTTATACTCGTCCTTGATATCCTGCTTGGACATCTTTAGACTCTTCTCATGCTCATATTTCTGATACATATAATCGAAAAAAGCCATAACCATCAGCACTGCGCCTATCTTGAGTCCAAGTGTCATCGTCAGCTTGGCTACGAATTTGAAAATTCCTTCCGTATCGATATGCGACAGTGACATAATGTTTCTTTTTTGCCCCCATAGCGTACTGTAGACTAAATAAGCGATTAGAAGCAGCTTGAGGATGGATTTCAGAAATTCTACCAGCGAGCGCATAGAAAAAATATTTTTAAACCCTTTGATCGGATTAATTTTACTGAACTTGGGGGTTAGCCCTTGTCCGGATGCCATAAAGCCGACCTGCATGATATTGGAGACCAGTGCCATAAAAAAAGTAACTCCAAACAGCGGAGCCAATAGCAAAAGCACCTGCACTCCGTACCCGCTGAACATTTTCATCACATTCTCTGGTGAAATCTCCTGCAACATCCTGTTTTGAAAAATATCCATATACAAAGTCATAAAGCGTTCCTTCATATAACCGCCAAACATGGATAAACTTAGCACTGCGGATAACAGCACGACAGCACCCGACAGCTCCGCACTTTTGGCTACTTGGCCTTTTTTGCGCGCCTCCTGTCGTTTCTTAGGGGTTGCCTTTTCTGTTTTTTCTCCCCCGAAATGCTGAAGATCCAGTTTATAGCGCCTAGGCTGCGGCATAACTCCCTCTCCTTATGGTCACCTATGGACTATTCCCCATCAGCTTCAGCAAGTTGTGCATAGATTCAAACAAAATATCGAACATGTTTCTGAAAAGAACTGCCAGACCTGGCATCAGAAGAAGTAGAAGCGCCAGACCAATAATGATTTTAAGCGGAACCCCGATCACAAATACATTGTATTGCGGAGCCGTTCTCGCCAGAAAAGCAAGGCCTATATCCGTCAGAAACAATGCCGCCACCAAGGGCGCAGACATTTGAAAAGCAAGGACAAACGATTGGGCAAATGTACGCACAAGGAATTCCGACAAGCTGCCGTCTATCATTTTCAGGAATAGTTCATTATTAATAGGAACCCAATTATAGCTGTACACGATTGCATCCAAAAGATAATGATGTCCGTTCATGCTCAGGAACATCAGTAGCGCAATCATATACTTGAAGTTACCGAAAATCGGAGCGGAAGCCCCGGTCATCGGATCAATGACATTCGCAATCCCGAATCCGATTTGGATATCGATAAAGGAACCCGCCGTTTGTATCGCCATAAAAATGAGGTAACCTATAAAACCAAGTAGCAGTCCAACTAAAATCTCTTTAGCAATCAATAGAATATAACTAATATCCTGCGGGACAACCAGACCGGTTCCACTCGCACTAAATACTACCAGTGCCACAAAAAAGGAAAGACCGACCTTGAAGGTCATTGGCACCCCATTAGACGAAAACACAGGAACGACAACAAAAAATGCTGAAATTCGACAAAAAAACAACAGAAAGACGGGAAAACTTTGCAGCATGATCTCCATATCAATTACTTACCGATGTACATATGGAGATTGCCCAAAATCTGGCTTGTAAAGTCGACCAATTTCGTAATGATCCAAGGCCCGAACACCAGCAAGGCCAGCATTACTGCGACGATTTTGGGAACAAACGCTAGCGTTTGCTCCTGAATCTGTGTCGTAGCTTGAAAGATACTGATAATTAGCCCAACCGCCAGACCCAGAATCAGCATGGGCGCGCTAGTTTCCAGCACGATATATACGGCTTGGCCTGCTAGACCGATAATAAATTCCGTACTCATTCCCTATGCCTCCTCATAAACGTCAGGTGTTAAAGCTCAATAGCAGTGATTTTATGACTAAGTACCAGCCGTCTACCAGTACAAAGAGCATAATTTTGAAAGGTAACGAGATCATAACTGGCGGTAGCATCATCATCCCCATGGCCATCAGGGTGCTGGCGACTACAATATCAATAATTAAGAATGGTATGAAAATAAGAAAGCCCATAGTAAATGCTTTTTTCATTTCACCGATTGCAAAAGCAGGTACAATGACCGTTAATGGGATGTCGCTGTATGTAGCCGGCTTGTCTGTTCCCGTGTACCCTGTATATTTCATAAACAGTAACAGGTCTTTAGAATTCGTCTGTTTGAACATGAATTCCTTCATTGGATCAGCTGCCTTGTTCAGCGCCTCGCTCTGAGTAATTGTACCTTTCATATAAGGCTGCAGCGCCGTCTCGTTAATGGTCGAGAATGTCGGTGCCATCACGAATAACGTAAGGAAAAGAGCAAGTCCTACCAGCACCTGATTCGGCGGCATCGATTGTGTACCGAGCGAGGTTCTGACAAAGCCCAGTACAATGACAATCCGGGTAAAACTGGTCATCAGGATAACAAATGCCGGGGCAACACTCAGAACCGTAATAAGAAGCAATATGGATATAGAACTGGTACCCCCGCTGGGACTATCATTACCCCCAATTTGAACATTGATATTAGGGATAGGATCAGCGTGCATCGTATGAATCATAAGAATGCTAAGGCTACTAAGCAGCAGAAAAGCGAGAATTAGCTTTTTTTTCATAAATCCCTCGACTCATTCTTGGCGGAATCTTCCCGGAGCAACTCCTCCATCTTCTCTTTGCGCTCAGGCGCAGAGCGAAGCTTGGATTGAAGTGTCTCATAAAAGGATGATGTTTCACTAAGTTCAATTTCCTGAGATGAAACCTTCCCGCGCTGCCTATTTCTCAGTTTAGAGATAAGCGGCACGAGAAAGTTGTTACGGCCCGAGGATTGATCCTCGAAAGCCGATATAATCAACGCTACCTCATCCGGGTCGGTCACCTTATCCAATATGGACACGTCCTCTCCGACTCCGATCAGGTACAGGCTGCTGCCAACCTCAATGACTTGCATAGACTTGCCCGGACCAAGCCCCACCGCACCAAGTGTGCGCATGGAACGTCCGCTCATCCAAGTCTGATTGCGGCGGCCAAGAAAGCGGATCAGCAGCACAATAAGAACAATGATCACCGCAAGAACTAAAATAACGTTAAACAAGTTCAGCAGGGTATTACCCGTTCCAAGCGGTTCTGTGTTGCTCGGCATATCTGGTTCCTACACGCCTAGCGTTTTGTTTATCGCTTCAATAACACGGTCTGCTTGGAACGGCTTCACGATAAAGTCCTTAGCACCCGCTTGGATTGCATCGATAACCATAGCCTGCTGGCCCATGGCAGAACACATAATAACCTTGGCGCTTGCATCCACTTTTTTGATTTCTTTCAGGGCGGCGATTCCGTCCATCTCAGGCATAGTAATGTCCATCGTGATCAGATCAGGACGCAGTTCCTTAAATTTCTCGATCGCCTGAGAACCGTCCTGAGCTTCGCCCACTACTTCAAATCCGTTCTTGGTCAAGATATCCCGGATCATCATTCTCATAAATGCTGCATCGTCCACGATTAGAATTCGATTAGCCATTTTTACAAAATCCTCCCTAAGTACGCTATTGTAATTTTTGAATACGGTCCCACTGGCTGACGATATCCGTAACACGAACACCGAAGTTCTCGTCGATAACTACGACTTCCCCTTTGGCAATAAGTTTGTTGTTAACCAGGATGTCTACAGGCTCACCGGCCAGCTTGTCTAACTCGATAATTGAGCCTTGTGACATTTCCAAAATATCTTTAATCTGCTTCTGGGTCCTTCCTAATTCTACGGTGACTTTCAGTGGTATGTCCATCAATAAATTTAAATTATTTTCGTCAATGTTGCCGAAGGCGCCCCCATTAAGATTGGCAAATTGCACAGGCTGAACGTTGACATTGCGATTCTGTGCCGGGTTAGGCGGCGGTGGTGTCTGCGCATAAGGCATTCCTTGCGGCGGCATTCCGTATGGCGGCATTCCGTATGGCGGCATACCAGGCATTCCATACGCAGGCATTCCAGCCGGCGGATAATAGTAGCCACCTTCCATTCCCGGATAAGGGGGCATCCCTTGCGGAGGATACGGCTGCTGAGCCCCACCCTGAGGCTGCTGTGGCGGCGCCTGCTGGACTGGAGGCGCTTCTGGAGCCGGTTGGGCTGGTGCCGGTGCAGACGGCGTTGTCGAAGCTGCTGTCTCCTGCTCAGCAGGAGCTACATCACCAATCAGCATCGTAACCATGTCTTTAGCAAAACGCACTGGCAGAAGCTGCATGATCGTCGAATCAATTAAATCACCGATTTTAAGCCGGAAAGCAATACGAATCAGTGTCTCATCATCGGGCAGACTTCCTACGCCTTCTCCGCTAGACATGTTAAGAATGTCAATCCCCGGTGGCGAGATATTAACAAACCGATTGAAGATCGTTGACATCGACGTTGCGGAAGATCCCATCATCTGGTTCATGGCTTCCTGAACTGCACTAATATGGATTTCATTCAGTTCTTCTTCCTTGGGCTCACCCTCTCCGCCGAGCATCAGATCTGCAATGACCTGTGCATCACGGATCTTGATCACAAGCGAATTAATTCCTTGGAACCCGTCGACATATTGCACATGAACCGCTACATGCGGTTTTGGAAACGTCTCTTCAAACTCACCCCGTGTAATAATAGATACTTGAGGTGTTGTAATATCAACTTTCTTGCCCAGCAGCGTGGACAATGCGGTAGCCGCACTGCCAAATGTTATATTCCCTATTTCACCCAAGGCATCCTGTTCAAACGGTGTCAGGAAATCATCCACCGTCTTTACTGCTGCAGGCATCGTGCCCTCCGCAGATTGTCGCAGAAGAGCGTCGATTTCTTCCTGGGATAAGTAGTCTTTACTCGTCAAGTTCCTCAACTCCTTCATGGACAATCTCGTCTATTTGAACCGCTACCCGATCCTTGATCATGCCGGGACTTCCAATAAATTTCAGCTTGTCTCCTACCTTAATCGACAAACCGGAATCCACATTTCTGTTCAGTGAAATTACATCACCGACACTAAGTCCAAGAAACTCGGCTATGGACAGCCTGGATTCACCAAGCTCAGCCACAATCGGCAGCTGTGCCTTATGTACCCTTGCTTTTATTGCATTAATTTCTTCTGGATCTCTCGTCTTCTTCTCTGAAACGAACCATTGGTGCACCGAAAGTCGGGACATAATTGGCTCCAGCACGACGTGAGGAATACATAAATTGATCATCCCAGTTGTGTCCCCGATCTTGGTGCTTAAGGAAATCAGGGCAATCGTCTCATTTGGTGACACGATTTGCATAAACTGTGGATTGGTCTCCAGCGCTTCCATCCGCGGCTCAATATCCAGAACCGTTTTCCATGCTTCCTGCAAACTTTCAAAGCACCGGCTGAAAATACGCTCCATAATCGTTGTTTCAATTTCGGTTAACGAATTAATTTTGGATGGCGCGGTTCCGAAACCACCAAGAAGCCTGTCAAGCATGGCAAAAGCGATATTCGGGTGTACCTCCATAACCATTCGCCCTTCCAGGGGCTCGGCTTCAAAGATATTCAAAATCGTCATTTTTGGAATGGAGCGGATAAACTCATCATAAGGGAGCTGCTCTACCTGAACGACATTGATTTGCACAAACGTGCGCAATTGGGCTGAAAAGTACGTTGTTAAATAGCGAGCGAAATTCTCATGAATCCGCGTAAGGCTGCGGATATGATCTTTCGAGAAACGTACTGCCCGTTTGAAGTCATAGGAGCGAATCTTTTTCTGTGTTTCTTCTTTCTTAAGCTCATCGGCATCCATTTCACCGGATGACAGTGCAGCAAGCAGAGCATCAATTTCGTTTTGTGAAAGTACATCAACCAATTCAATCACCCCCCCATCAAGGATTTATCCCCCGGTTACTACTGTCTTGCAAGTACGAAATTGGTAACTTGAATCTGAGTCAGCTTGCCTTCAGTCAATGATTTGTTAATCAGATTGACTAGCTTGCTGGTAAGCTGATCCTTACCGCTTGCTCCATTCAACTCTTCAGGCTTTGAGTCCGCAAGCGTCTTAATAATAATAGGTTTGATCTTGATCTCTTGGATTTTCTCAAAAGCTTCTTTGGATTTCACAGAATCCAGTTGAAAAGCCAAATTTATTAAAACGATATAATCGGGGTCAGCTGAATTAGTTTTGATGTCCTTGATTTCAGCCGTCAATGCGACAATCTCATCAGCACTTAAACGCTTTGTCTGCACATTATGCACGGCTTTATCCACATCATTGGAATTACTTGGGAATAACTTGTCCATTAACAGAAACGCAGCCACTACGATCAAAGTGATTGCGAGTAAAATTGTAATGAGCCAAGGCAGCATCTTTTTCATGAAAGCTCCTCCAAGTTTTGGAATTTAATGGTGGCAGCGTTCGTGCCGATGTCCTTGTTGTAATCACGGATTTTTGCAATGACTTCATCGGCTTTTTCAAGCACGATCAGTCTCTTTCCCGTCACCAGCGTAATATACGTGTCCGGGCTTTCTTCAACCATCTCCACCAGCAGAGCATTCAGCCACATAGGTGTACCATTTAATCTTGTTACGGAAATCATGACAGGCCTCCTAACAAAAATAGGGAGAGGAGAACCTCTCCCCCGATTGTGCATCCTCGCCTATTGGCGAACGTTATAATATATAATAGCAAGCTATTGATAACGTCATTTAAAATTAACGCTTCAGATTCACAACTTCTTGCAGAATTTCGTCAGAAGTTGTAATAATCCGTGAGTTGGCCTGGAAACCGCGCTGTGTCACGATCATTTCCGTAAACTCACCAGTGAGATCCACATTCGACATCTCCAACTGACCTGCAACGATGGAGCCGGTTCCGGCTTCTGGATTGTTCGCAGTGGTAGGCTCAAGTGCACCTTCCGGGTTAGCATTCAGGGTCATCCGGTACAGGTTTCCTCCGATTTTCTCCAAACCTTGCGGATTGGCAACTTTGCCGATTCCGATTTGAGGTCCTGGCTCGGTTGTGCCGTCAGCTCTCGATAAGATAATCGTGCCGTCGCTGGAAATGGAGAACGCTGTTACGTCTTCGTCGAACACGATGGGATCCCCATTGGAATCCACAACATGCAGACCGTCAGAGGTTAAGAGATTGCCGGCTGAATCTGGCTTGAAATCCCCTGCGCGCGTCAGGAAAGGTGTTTCCTGATCTCCATTAAGCTTCACGAGGAAAAATCCATCCCCGTCAATCCGCAGGTCAGTTGGATTGTTAGTGGTCATCGCACTACCTTGCAGATGCATTGTATCAATAGAACCTATGCTTACACCAAGACCTACCTGCTTCGCATTCACCCCGCCTTGTCCGCCATCGGTTGGAGCCGTAACGCCGGATACCGTCTGGCTCATGATGTCCTTGAACATAACACGACCAGCTTTGAAACCAACAGTGTTGACATTTGCAATGTTGTTACCGATGACATCAAGCTTGGTTTGGAAACCGCGCATTCCTGAAACCCCAGAATACATTGATCTTAACATTTAATGTCGTCCTCCCAGATTATAGAGTCTATACGACTCGTGGAATATAAAGCTATTTGGAGCTAAGAACCGCTTCAGTCGGTCGGCGGCCTCTCCGGCTCTCCGTTAGGACCGGCCGGTTTAAGATATAATCACTGCACTATCAATTTGCGTAAACACGTTGTCTTTCATTGAGCTGCCATCCATAGCCGTAACCACTGTGCGGTTAGGTACGCTGACGATCAGCGCCATATCCTTCATTAATATCAATGACTCTTTGCTTCCCTTGGCAGCAGCCTTGTCTACCGCGGATGAAATCTCATCCAACTGACGACTTCCAAGTTCAATCCCTCTTTGTTCCAATCTCTTAGCGGCATGGTTGCTGAATTTCAGCATGTTCCGCTGCAGCAAGCTCTCAAAAGATGACTCTGGGGCTACTGCATCTTTGGCAACAGACGGTCGTTGCAGGATTGAAGGAAGAACGGCTGCCGGATACAGCTGACCTATGGTCATCCGTTCACTCATTGCTCCGCCCCGCTCTCCTTGTCATTGACCGAAGAGTCCCTAACTTCATTAGCGTCCGCTTTGGTATCGACTGGACTTGCTTCATTATTGCCAGTTCCGTTGTCTGGCGTATTCTCGGCTTTCGGCACTTCATTCTGAATTTTGGTAATATCAGTCAATGCTATTTTGTCATTGCCAACCACCGCATACTGAAGACCATTACTCACCAGAATGGAATCCACTTTGCCGGATTTCTCCTCAAAAGTCTTGCTATCTTTCCAAGTTATTTCCTTGCCGATCAATCCAGAAACAGAGCCAAGGGACTGGTTCATTTCAGTCAGCTGCTTCGAAATATTCGTGAGCTGCTCTACTGACGTAAACTGTGCCATCTGAGCAATAAACTCTTTATCCTCCATCGGTTGCAGCGGATTTTGATTCTGCAACTGGGTAATCAGAATTTTCAGAAACTGATCTTTTCCCAACTTGGAGTCACCAGTTGTCTTCTTATTGTTGTCCTCAGGATTATAATTCCACTGGTCTCTATTCGATACCGGTGGTGTTGTTGTAGCCATTGCCGTTCACCTCTCTTTCTCACGTTTAGATTTTAGCTGAGAAGGAACCTCCGTAATTACGTTCTTCGCTTCCTTCGCTCGCTACCCAGTCTCTCCATTCGCCAGTAAGCTCCGCCGCAAGAACGGCATCTCCAGAGTCTTCACTACGTTGCTTGGAGCGGTTGTTGCCGGACTGTTGTCCACCTGAACCAGGTTGTCGGCCTTCCTGCCCGAATTGGGACTGCAGCGGTGTATTATTCTGAGTCACTTCCAGTTTCTCCACCTGCAAGCCCTGGGACTGCAGTGCCGCACGTAGCTGAGTCATTTGCTGTTCCAGCATATCTTTGGTGGCTGCATGCTCAGTCATGAACTGCGCGACAAGATGACCATTCTGCATTGTAATTTTGACATCAACCTGTCCAAGATGTTCCGGGAAAAGTGAAATCGTAGCCTCAGCAGCACTACCCTTTCTCACAATCTCCAGCTTCCCTGTAATAAAGCCTGTCATTTCTTCGGCAAACTGGTGTACAGGAACCTGTGGTACAGGGGCTTCCGCTTTATGCAGCGAAGTAATGCCTCCCCTTAGAGATAATTGACCTGCAGTGACGATTTCATGATCGCCGTCTTCTGCTGGTTTTACCTGCGCCGACTCTTCTTCTTTAGCAACCGCTTTGACAGCACCAGCTGTTACTGTTTTAGCGACTGAACCAGTTGTAGTGTCAGTCTGTTCTCCCGTTACACCTTGCTGTATAGCAGTCGTCGAAGATGCGGCTGTACCCTTCACTGTCGTTGCGTCTGCTAGAGTAGGACGAAGCACAAGCGCTGCTTTCTCTTGAGTCTTATCCTTATTATCCACACCTAAAAGCTGTTCAAAGGCTGCTGTGGATGACTGAACGTGAGGAGCATTTACTGTACTCGTTTGCTTAACAGATGGCGCTACTTGTTCTAGCATTGCCGAGAGCTGGTTTACCAGTTCAACACCTTTGGCGACTGTAGCTTCGTCTCCTTTATCCGCTGAGTGCTGAATTACATTAACCAGATGATGAAGCTCATCCTGAAGAGCGAATCGCAAAGTGGCTGAGTGCTGGGCTAGAGGCGGTAAGCTACCCTCTAGGCTTTCGCCAGTAGGATTTCCACCCTCCGCTGACTGCTGAGGCGTGTTTCCTACCGCCGCCACCAGCATCAGCCATCCCTGCAGTGCCGCTTGCAGCACAGGATCATTGCTGATCTTGTCATCTTGCTTCTCCAGTTCCGCTGTCATTGCATTTAGCAAATCTTCAGGCGTCTGCTGACCTTGCTGATCACCAGATTCGCTTACTGTTTGCTGCGTAGCGCCGAGCAGGCCCATCAGTAATGAGGTTAAGTTCCCCACAGTCTGCGGGGTAACAGACGTAGCAGTTGCACCCATCGTTTGAACAAGTGTCTGGGCAAATGGCTGTGTTGTGGCTGTAGCAGCACCCGCTGCTGTCCCAGACTGAGCATTCCCAGCCAGTGCATTGCTACCCAAAAGGGATTGAATAATCAAACTCATTGTTATTGTTCACCTCCTTTCAGGTCTACTTGCCACCCATCAGCCGATTGACAATCTTGGCAGTCTGAGGACTGTCATTTTTCGTCATTTCCCCCAAAATGGATGAGCGAACCGAATCACTAACAGTATTCAGGATCGTAATTACTTTATCCGGACTAATCTTGTACATTTCTCCGAGCAGGGATGCCGCATTTGCAGGTGTCATGGTGGAGAACGTCTGATTCAGCTTTTCCTTGTCCAGATTCTTGCTTGTGCTTGCAGGCGTCGTTGCTGCTTTCGAATCTTGTTTCAGTCGAGACTGAAGTGCAGCAATAGCCAGATCCGAAGAAGTCGTTTCTTCCTTAAGTTTAATGGAGACATCCGCTGCTTTTTTCGGGTCCATCTTCTCAAGGATTGCGGTTTTGCTTGCATTATTCATCACGCTGAAGATCTGCACCATTTCTTCTTGTGTCAAATTCTCCATGATGGGTGCTGCCTTGGATGGTTTCATACCAGCATAGAGCTTAGCCAAATCCTTGACCTGCTTCAAGTAATCATCTTCCGTGGTATCCGCTTTTGCCTCTTCGGCAGCCTTTGCTTCCTTCGTCATCGTATCCACTTGAGACTCAAGCGCCTGGACCTTGCTATCCTGAGCTGTTTTTTCCTCGGTAATCTTCTTCAAGTTCTCCTCTTGCTTGGAAAGCTGTGACTTCAATTCTTTAATAGTAGAATTTGAGCTTTCTTCTTGCTTCTGGGCCTGTTGCTTCGGATCTGCAGGTTTTGAAGGATCCGCTGGCGGATCAGGAATCCATTTTTCCAAAATAGGAATCTTATTCGCAATAGCAAACACATTATTGCGGATATCCATATTGAAAAGCGTCAACAGTACGCCAAGCAGTACGAGCGTAAATATAATCGGTATCATCAAGAACAAGAAACGCTCAAACTTTCCTGCTGACCCTTCGTTTTCCAGTTCAATTTCTTTATTTGCCACTAGGGGAAACCTCCCGGGTTAGAGGGATTTCATCGCGAAGCGGACGGTAGCCATCTCATCCAGTTCGTTTTGTTCCCGTAAAATCATATTTTGCTGAAACAGCATCTGGGCTTTATCCTTTGCCTTCAGCCATACTTTTTCGTCCAACATTTTAGTGCTGAGCTGATCCTGCTTTCTCTGAACTTCCTGATGTGCACGGCCAATATCCGCGTGCTTGCGGACAATGCATTTGTCCAGATAATCAACGTAATCCTGCATTTCGCGTATCTTCACCATCGGTGTTTTGTGTTCCGCTGCGTTTTGCAGAGCCATCATCAAATCACTGCGCTGGGCAGTCAATTCCCCGAGGCTTTTCTCCTGTGCCTGCAGTTCTCCGAGCGCGCTTGAGAGCATCCACTCTGCCTGTGTCTTTTCGTTACCCTTCAAGTCTACGACCTTTTGAAACGTATAATGAAATTTCATAATACTGAATCAACTCCTTGAGAACTGGGAAATTAAAGATTCCTGAACTTCAGTAAGCGTCACTTTTTCATTGACCTTCTGTCTGGTGAACTCCCAAATGCTGTCGATATAATGGATCGACTCATCGATCTGGGCATTAGAGCCTCGTTGATAGGCACCGATATTGATTAAATCCTCTGAATCCTTATACACAGCCATGAGCCGCTTCACATTCTCTGCAGCCGCTATCTGCTCTTCAGGAGCGATATCTTTCATAACACGGCTAATGCTAGCGAGCACGTCAATGGCTGGAAAATGTCCCTTGTTGGCGATACTGCGGTTAAGCACTATATGTCCATCCAATATGCCCCGAACCGCATCTGCGATCGGCTCATTCATGTCATCCCCGTCAACCAGCACCGTGTAGAACGCTGTTATTGATCCCGTTGGACCTGTCCCTGCACGTTCGAGAAGCTTTGGCAGACTGGCAAAAACGGAAGGGGTGTAACCTCTCATCGCCGGCGGCTCGCCGACAGCAAGTCCTACTTCGCGCTGAGCCATCGCATAGCGGGTAACGGAGTCCATCATCAGCATGACATTCAGTCCGCGATCACGGAAATATTCGGCGATGCTGGTAGCGATCAATGCCCCCTTGATGCGGATCAGCGCCGGCTGATCCGAGGTAGCTACAATCACTACTGAACGCTGCAATCCTTCAGGACCCAAATCACGCTCAATAAAATCAAGCACTTCTCTGCCCCGCTCTCCAATGAGCGCAATGACATTCACATCTGCCGAGGTATTGCGGGCGATCATGCCCATCAGTGTGCTTTTCCCAACACCTGAACCCGCAAAAATCCCAACCCGCTGTCCTTTACCGATAGTCAATAACCCATCGATAGCGCGCACACCAATGCTAATTGGCTCATGCACACGTGGCCGGTTCAGCGGATTGGACGGAATATTAAAGGTCGAGCTGTGGGGCATCCGGGCTGGAATTAGCGAGCCATCAAGCGGCTGTCCAAGTCCGTCAAGCACTTTGCCTAGCAGCTCGGACCCCACCTGAACACTAAGTGGTTTCCCTGTACCGACTACGTCACAGCCTGGACCAATGGACTGAAGCTCGCCCAGAGGCATCAGCAGTACTTTATTATCACGGAAGCCCACGACCTCAGCCTGCAATGGTTTACTGCCCTTAGTCGGGTAGATATAACATACATCGCCAATGCTGGCGTCTGGTCCTTCCGATTCCACCATGAGACCAATAACTTGCGTAACCTTGCCGTTAATTCTGACCGGATCAAGATTACGAAGCTGCTCTTTGTAGCGTCCACTGTCAAGCATGCTCTTCACCACTTCCATGCTCCTCGGTATCCAACGCGATTCGTACCAGCTCTTTCTTAATCTCCGCAAGCTGGGTATCGATACGGGCATCTATGCTGCCAAAGGAAGACCGGATCACACACCCCTGGTCTTTCACGGTTGAGTCAGGCAAAATCTGCAACTCTGCTTGAGAATCCACCGCGAGTGCCAATTCCTCTCTCGCTGCATTCACAAACGCGAACTGTGCAGGTGACACACAGAGCGAGATCAATCCTTGCTCACGCTTACGCGCAAGGTTCTTGCGGATCAGTTCCATCGCGAACTGCGGCTCCAAGGTCAACTGCTTGTCCACGATTTTCTCGGCAATGTCACAACTCAACTCTACGAGGAAAGGCTCAGCCTCCTGAATAATAACGTCTCTCGCCTTATAGGCTTCTTGTAGTACTGCCCTGGCTTCTTCCATCATCTCGGCTAACTTCCGCTGCATCTCTTCCTCTGCCTGCTGGATGCCTTCCTGATAGCCTTGCTGAAACGCCTCAGATTTAACTGCCTCTACAAGGTGCTCATCCTGCTCCCGTCGTTGCTGCCACCACTCTTCGGCTTCCGCCTTCGCCGCCTCCACGATGGACTCGGCCTCAAGAGAGGCATCACGCACCTGACCTTCGGCAAAATCCTTAGCATCCTTCAGCATTTGCTTGCGGGCCTGCTCCGCTTCTTCATCTGCGGGATCCTGATAGTGGATTTCTCCAGTAGATTCCTTAAGATCGGGTTCTTCCGTGAGGCCAGCATATTGCCGGGCCTGCTCCAATCTCTTGAGTACATCTACCGGAACATATTGGGAGTGTTTGATCAGCTTAGACAATTATGTCATCTCCTCCACCGCGGGCAATAATAATCTCACCGGATTCTTCCAGTCTGCGGATCGTGCCGACAATACGGGTCTGAGCTTCCTCCACATCACGCAGCCGCACCGGACCCATGTACTCCATTTCCTCGCGGAATGTTTCTGCCATACGCTTGGACATGTTGCGGAAAATAACATCCCGTACTTCTTCGCTCGCCACTTTGAGGGCAAGCTGCAAATCCGCATTCTCGATATCGCGGATAATGCGCTGAATCGAACGGTTGTCCACATTGACGATGTCTTCGAATACGAACATCCGCTTCTTGATTTCCTCGGCAAGCTCCGGATCCTGGATTTCCAAGGAATCCAGGATTGTACGTTCTGTACCACGGTCTACGCCATTCAGAATTTGGACGATGGACTCTATGCCGCCTGCATTGGTGTAATCCTGAGTAACCGTCGCCGATAGCTTTTGCTCGAGCACCCGTTCAATCTGGGTAATGACTTCTGGAGAAGTGCTGTCCATGACGGCAATTCTCCGCGCAACCTCCGCTTGTTTCTCCTGTGGCAATGAGGACAGAATCGCCGCAGCTTGTTCAAATTGAAGATAGGACAAGACAAGTGCAATAGTCTGCACATTCTCGTTCTGAATAAAGTTGAGGATCTGGTTGGGATCTGCCTTCCGAGCAAAGTCGAACGGCCGCACCTGCAGCGTAGCTGTCAGGCGGTTGATAACCTCCAGCGCTTTCTGCGAACCCAGTGCTTTCTCCAGAATCTCCTTGGCGTAATTGATACCGCCTTGTGAAATATATTCCTGGGCAAGACAAATCTGATGAAACTCCGCCATAATCGACTCTTTTTCGCCGCTATCAACCTTACGTACATTGGCAATCTCCAGCGTAAGCTGTTCGATTTCGTCGTCCCTTAAGTGTTTGAATATTTGCGCCGACACTTCCGGCCCAAGTGTGATTAGCAGAATTGCAGCCTTTTGGCGACCGCTAAGTGTCTGCTGAGTACCTTTTGCCATTAATCAGTTCACCTCTGTTCGTCTGCAAGCCATGTACGCAGCAGATTTACGAATTCGTCCGGTTTCTTCTTGGCCAGACTCTCAAGCTGCTTGCGAACCTGGCTTTCATTCGTCACGCTCTCCAAATTAATGGAAGGAAACTCAGTCGGAACTTGCAGTGGAATATCTTCTTCCTCTTCTTCTTCCTCGGCTCTGTTACGTCTCCGATAGATGAAGTATCCCACTCCGGCACCCACAAGCAGCGCAGCGGCGCCAATGGCCCATACCATCCATTTAGCAAGTCCAGTATCCGTAGTAGCAGCAGTACTGGAACCAAATGGTTGTGAAAATACCGAAACTTTTTTGGCCAACTCTGCGTCTGTATAAGTAACATCAGAACCAGCCAGCGATGCACGTACAATATTGACCAAAATATTCTGGATAGCAGCTGTTGTAGGCTGATCCAAAGAATTTTGTCCATTAGGTGGTTCAACTGCAACATTAATGGTTAAATCTTTTACAGAGTACGGACTCGCAACGATATCTTTAGTGATTCGGTTCACTTCATAGTTTCTAGTCTCCGAAGATTCTTCCGAAGTCGACTGCCCCGTACCTGTTGCGGATGGGAATCCGGCAACATCCTGGGAACCCGTACCAGCCACACCTCCCGTAGTGTTACCTTGGCCGGAATAAGAGTTGCTGATAATCTGGGAACTGATCTCGATCCCCTTCATATTTTCAGTATCAACTGGTGCGACAAGATCTTCCTTTCGGTTTTCCTTGTCGAAGTTCAGCTTGGACATGACGAGCACATCTACCTTTTCAGGTCCCATCAGTCTGCTAAGAAATTGTTTAACATCCTTTTTGACATCTTCTTCGAATTTCTTCTGCAGCGCAAAATTCTCTTCCACCTGATTGGAGACTCCGCCTTGGCCGCCTTTAGCCGTTGGCACCAGTTCAACCTCATTGTTGGCGATCGTAATATTCTCAATCGGCAGATTTGGCACAGCAGTCTTCACGAGATTGAAGTACCCGTCAATATTATCCTGGCTGGGTCTAAATCCAGGCTTAAACGAAAGTACAACGGAAGCGGAAGCCTTTTCCTGATTAGCCTGTGAGGCAAATACAGTCTCTTTAGGCAGGTTAACCAGTACCTTGGCATCCTGAATGCCTTGCATCCGTTTCATCAACTGCTCCACTTCACCATTCAGAGCGTTGTTATATTTCACATTAAACTCACTGTCTGTTGTACCAATCATGGACGAGTTCTGGTCAAAGATTTTGTACCCGATAGAACCGCCTTGCACAATTCCCTGCGAACCGATGTCTACCTTGATCCGTGCTGCGTCCGTACTCGGTACAGAAATACTCTTTCCGTCAGGACTCAACTGGTAAGGTGTTCCTTTGGAATCCAGATAGGTCATGACTGCCGCCGAATCCGTACTGTCCAGATCCCTAAATGCGACTTCATACTCTGTCTTGGACAACTGCATTGTAAGAACAACAATAATTACAATAATAATGCCAAGTGTGGAAAAAAATAATATCTTCTGCTGGTTGCTGAATCTGTTCCAATACTGGGCTGCTTTTTCCCGGTACTGGGCAAATCTTTCATTCACAGTGTCACCCCATCCGAAACTAAGCTAGGATTATTTAGATTTGAGTTCTCATAATTTCCTGATAGGCTTCTATCACCTTGTTCCGGACTTGTGTCGTAAGCTGCAAACTAAGCAATGCCTGTTGCGAAGAAATCATTGCTTCGTCCACGTTCACTTCTCCGAGAATAAATTTGTTACTCATCTCTTTCGACTGCTGCTCTTGGGCAGCCACTTGATTCAATGCATTTTCCAGGTAAGAGCCAAAGTTTTGTGTGTCATTCACTGCCGGACCAGATGAAGATTGAGATGCTGCCGGTTTAAGTGCGAGCGGCTGAACTACCTGTGAGCCTATAGCCAGATTATTCGGTATCAACTATGTTCCTCCTTGGTCAAATTTACGGTTAGCGTCCGATTTCGAGCGCTTTGCTTACCATTGCCTTCGATGCATTGAACATCGTTACATTCGCTTCGTAGGAACGGGATGCAGACAGCATGTCCACCATTTCCTTGGTGATGTCCACATTCGGCATATACACATATCCATTCTCATCCGCATCGGGATGACTTGGATTGAATACCGGCTTGAGCGGAGAAGAATCCTCCGTAATGGCCTGGACGGTTACACCCTTGACGTCACCATTCATCTTGTTGTGAAGGATGTCTGAGAATTTGTTGCCTTCTGCTGTCTCCAGAACGACCATCTTGCGCCGGTAAGGAACGGCCTTACCATCCACCACCGAAGCTCTCGTCGTTTCTGCGTTGGCAATATTCGAGCTGATAACGTCCATCCGCAGCCGCTGAGCGGTTAATGCAGAAGCACTTATCCCAAAACTGCTACCAAAGTTCATTGAGCATTATCTCCCTTCAACAACTGAGCGCATCATCGTAAATTGGCTGTTCATCAGCCCGACATAAGAATTGTATCTGAGCTGATTTTCAGCGCTTAAAGCCATCTCTCTGTCAACATCTACGTTATTGTTGTTATTGTTCATTGAGGTGGTTTGATCTGTGCTATAGACGGAAGCCGGTACGATCTTGTTCGAACCGAATTGAAAATGCCGGCGATCTGTCACTCTAGCGTTCAGATCCGACTGAAGCCCAAGCTCATGCTGCTGAAGAATACTCTCAAATGAAACATTGGAGCGTTTGAAATTTGGTGTATCGACATTGGCCACATTATTTGCCAGCACAGATTGTCGTTGATTAGCAGCTTCAATGCCTCCCTGCAATCGTTGAAAACTGACACTATTCAGCAATCCCACGGAAATCCTCCTTCCAAAAGCTTTCGTAATAAAAAGAATTCCACAGCAACTTTACGAATCCCTTCTTCATTCGACAAATAAGTCCAAAAATAGTGCCGAACGACTGGTTATAGGTCGAAAGTTGTCAGCGGTTTATTCTACTAGCAATCTCACATACTTTGATTCTCTTAGAATTTGTATATTATTACAATAAGAAATAAGCCCTATCTTTTCAGAAAAGAGAGGGCTTAAAGCACAAAAATGCTATTTTATTACATTACTCCTTATATTAAAGCTAATATTTTGCATGTTTTTACATAATATTGCTTTGTTTCGAGGGGATCTTGCATATTCCTAATTCCAACTACCCAAATTCGAATTATCTCGAATGCTGTCAATTTAAAGAATGTATTGGCTCAAATCACGATCCTGGGCAATACCCGATAATTTCTCACGGACATATTCCGGTGTGATGACCATTGTATCGAGTGTCAACTCAGGGGCTTCAAAGGAAAGATCCTCCAGCAGCTTCTCCAAAATGGTATGCAGACGGCGGGCACCGATATTCTCCATATTCTGATTGACGGACGCCGCAATCTTAGCGATTTCCTCAATGGCTTCCTTCTGAAACTGCACTTCGATGTTCTCTGTCTGTAGTAAGTGGACATACTGTTTGGTCAATGCATTCTCCGGCTCCGTCAAAATAGAAACAAAATCCTCCAGTGTCAAGCTGTTCAGCTCGACCCGAATTGGAAAACGTCCCTGAAGCTCAGGAATTAGGTCCGATGGCTTGGCAATGTGAAATGCACCTGCGGCGATGAAGAGCACGTAATCCGTCTTCACAGGGCCGTATTTGGTCATCACTGTAGAACCCTCGACAATTGGTAAAATATCACGCTGCACGCCTTCACGGGAGACATCCGGACCCGAGCCTTTGCCTTGGCTGGCTACCTTATCAATCTCGTCGATAAAAATAATGCCGGACTGCTCAGCTCTCGCCACAGATTCCTGGATCACATCATCCATGTCAATCAGTTTGGAAGCTTCATCCTGAATCAGCACCTTACGGGCTTCCTTAATCGGGAGCTTGCGCTTCTTGGTGCGTTTAGGCAGAAGGTTACCAAACATTTCTTGCATGTTCATCCCCATCTGCTCATTGCCCTGTCCGGCAAACATATCCATCATATTAGGGGATGCATCCTCTACATCCACTTCGATGATGTCCTCTTCCAGTTGTCCGGCCAAAAGTTTGAATCTGACGCCTCTACGGCGTTCGCTGAGACTACTGTCCTGCTCGGTCTCCTCTTTGGACTCATCCTGGCCCCCATTGCCCCCAAAGATCATCTCAAAGGGGTTACGCTGGGATTTGTTCTTGGAGGAAGAAGGCACCAGAATAGAAACGATCCGTTCATTAGCGAGCTCTTCCGCCCGATCCTGAACCTTCTCGGTCCGTTCCAGCTTCACCATCCGGATGGCGGTCTCCACGAGATCCCGAACCATGGACTCTACATCACGGCCGACGTAACCAACCTCAGTGAATTTCGTAGCCTCGACCTTGATGAAAGGCGCATTGACTAGCTTGGCCAGACGCCGAGCGATCTCGGTTTTACCTACACCAGTAGGTCCGATCATCAGAATATTCTTCGGAACGACTTCATCACGCAGTTCTTCGGCAAGCAGACTGCGCCGATACCGATTGCGGAGTGCAACGGCCACGGATTTCTTGGCCTGCTTCTGACCTACGATATATTTATCCAGCTCAGCTACGATTTGGCGCGGGGTTAGCGATTGATTCACCATCGTGACTTCCTCCATCTCTTCTATGCCTATAATTGTTCAACAATAATATTGGAATTCGTATATACACAAATCTCGGATGCAATCTGCAATGCTTCCTTCGCAATCTCCGCTGCAGTCAGATTGGACGCGTGACGTTTAAGGGCACGGCCTGATGCCAGAGCAAAGTTGCCGCCCGAACCGATTGCTAACACATCATCATCCGGTTCAATGATTTCTCCGTTGCCGGAAATCAGCAGCATGCCTTCCTTATTCATCACAATCATCAGTGCCTCCAGCTTACGCAGGACACGGTCCTGACGCCAGTCCTTGGCCAGTTCTACCGCTGCGCGCTGCAAGTTGCCGTGATGCTCCTCCAGCTTACCCTCAAATTTCTCGAACAACGTAATCGCGTCAGAGACTGAACCAGCGAAGCCGGCAATGACTTGCCCCCGATAGAGGCGCCGTACTTTTCTGGCTGTCGTCTTCATGATGACACTTTCTCCGAATGTAACCTGGCCGTCGCCGGCTATCGCCGCCTGACCGTTATGTCTTACTGCACAAATTGTAGTTGCATGAAAGCTGGGAATCATGATTGCTGCCTCCTTATCAAGATAAGCTCTCTTCCTCTTCTTGGACTTCGCTGATCTCAGGTTCGATATAATTCAATTGTTCACGAATTGCGTATTCAGCCAGGCTATCCAGCGCACGGTGGGCCAGCAGCTCGTTCTTTTCCTTCTTGTTACGAATTTTCTTTTCAGGCTTCGGCAACAATCCAAAGTTAGCATTCATCGGCTGGAAGTGTTTCGGATCGGCTGAAGTAATATAAGCAGGCATACTGCCAAGCACGCTATCTCCAGGGAAGATCAGGCCTTCCTGTCCCTTGGCGGCTCTGGCGGCGTTGATGCCGGCGATCAGACCGGAAGCTGCCGATTCTACATAACCTTCTACACCTGTCATTTGACCGGCAAAATACAGTCGCTCATGACCCTTCATCTGATAGGTAGGATGCAATAGCTTTGGCGAGTTAATAAACGTGTTGCGGTGCATCACGCCATAACGGACGTACTCTGCATTCTCAAGTCCCGGAATTAGAGAGAACACTCGCTTCTGCTCGCCCCATTTGAGATGAGTTTGAAACCCTACAAGGTTATACAGCGTTCCAGCCGCATTATCCTGACGCAATTGCACAACGGCATAAGGCAGCTTGCCGGTATGCGGGTTGACCAAGCCTACTGGCTTCATAGGCCCGAACAGTGCAGTCTGCTTGCCCCGTTTCATCATGATCTCAATCGGCATGCAGCCTTCAAAATAAATCTCTTTCTCAAACTCTTTGAGCGCCGCTGTTTCTGCCGTGATCAGCGCATCATAGAAGACATCAAATTCCTCTTCTGTCATCGGGCAGTTCAGATATGCCGCCTCACCTTTGTCATAGCGGGAAGCGAGATAGACTTTGTCCATGTCGATAGAATCCTTCTCGACGATTGGTGCAGCCGCATCGTAGAAGTAGAAATACTCTTCTCCCAGAAGAGCCTTGATCTCGGAAGACAACGACGGGGAGGTCAGTGGACCGGTCGCAATGACAACGATCCCCTCCTCCGGTATATGCGTAAGTTCTTCATTTATAACCTCAATGAGAGGATGGTTGTGCAAAGTAGAAGTAATCTCGCCGGAGAAACCGTCACGGTCCACCGCAAGCGCACCACCAGCCGGGACCGCATTCCGGTCCGCTGCTCCCAGAACAAGCGAATTTAAGCGGCGCATTTCTTCCTTCAACACGCCTACTGCATTGCCCAGTCCGTTGGCGCGAAGCGAGTTGCTACACACCAGTTCAGCAAATTTATCTGTATGATGGGCCGGAGTTTTCACAACCGGTCTCATCTCATACAACCTAACTGGCACCCCTTGCGAGGCAATCTGCCAGGCTGCTTCACTACCGGCCAAACCGGCACCAATTACTGTAACTCTCGAAATATCCGTCAACTTCATTTCCTCCTGAACCTATTATTCTGCTAATTCTTCGTTGTCGCTATCATTGTCCAAAACTGCTTCTGTATGATCACATGAGGTACATTGCAGCTTGACCCCTTGCTTGTTGCGCTTCTCTACCATCCAGGAGCCGCAAGCAGGACAAGGCTTCAAAGACGGACGATCCCAGGAGACAAAATCACAACCCGGGTACTGATCACAGCCGTAAAAGACGCGCCCCTTCTTGCTGCGGCGTTCTACCACTTTACCCTCGTGGCATTTCGGACAGTTAACACCAATATCCTTGACGATTGGCTTTGTATTCCGGCAATCCGGGAATCCTGAGCAAGCCAGAAACTTTCCGAAGCGGCCTAGCTTATACACCATTGGCTTGCCACATTTCTCACAGAGCTCGTCGGAGACTTCATCTTCGATCTCAATCTCTTTCATTTCCTCTTCGGCGAATTCCAGTCGCTTCTCAAAGGATTCATAGAACTCAGCCAGTACCTTCACCCAGTCCTCTGAGCCTTCTTCCACATGGTCAAGATCGCCTTCCATGTTGGCTGTGAATTCAACGTTCAGAATCTCCGGGAAGAATTCTTCCATCTGCTCGATGACTAATTCACCCAGCTCTGTTGGCATGAATTTCTTCTCTTCAATGGCCACATAACCACGCTTCTGGATCGTCTCCAGCGTTGGGGCATACGTACTTGGACGCCCTATGCCCAGCTCCTCCAGCGTCTTAACGAGCCTTGCCTCCGTATAACGTGGCGGCGGCTGTGTAAAATGCTGCTTCGGATCGATGTCTTGTGTGTTCAGGTGATCTCCTGACTGAAGCGGCGGAAGGAACTTCTCCTCATCCGTCGTGCCGTCATCATTCCCTTCCACATACACTTTCATGAAGCCGGGGAAGGATACCTTGGAGCCCACAGCACGGAAAATGGCTGGTCCTGCGGCAATATCCACCGAAAGCGTATCCAGCAGGGCTGAAGACATCTGGCTGGAAACAAACCTCTCCCAGACGAGTTTATAGAGACGAAATTGATCACGACTCATGTACTCTTTTACTGTCTCAGGTTCACGCAAAGCGGAGGTCGGACGAATCGCTTCGTGCGCATCCTGGGCTCCAGCAGCTTTCTTGGAATATTGACGCGGAGATTCTGGCACGAACTTCTCACCGTACTTGGACAGAATCAGTTCTTTCACTTCTTCTTGCGCCGTCGCAGAAATTCGCGTGGAGTCCGTACGCATGTAGGTTATAAGACCGACGGTGCCTTCTTTGCCCAATTCCACACCTTCATACAGCTGCTGAGCTACCGACATTGTCTTGGCCGCCCGGAAACCGAGCTTACGAGCCGCTTCCTGCTGCAATGAACTAGTGGTAAACGGCGCAGAAGGATGACGCTGCCGTTCCTTTTCTTTTACCTGATTAACAGTAAAATCGGCTCCCTTGATCGCCTGAAGAACTTCCTGAACATCACTCTCTTGGTTCAGTTCTTTCTTCTCACCGTTCAGCTTATGGAACTTGGCCTCAAAGTTCGTATCGCGGATGCCAAGCTTGGCGGTAATGCTCCAATATTCCGTAGGAACAAATTCGCCGATCTCGTTCTCACGGTCCATAATAATCTTGACAGCAACCGATTGAACCCGTCCGGCAGACAAGCCTTTTTTGACTTTCTTCCATAATAGAGGACTAATCTTGTAACCTACAAGACGGTCCAGAATTCTGCGAGCTTGCTGCGCGTTCACCAGATCCATGTTGATTTTCCGTGGAGTCTTGAACGCATCCTTCACAGCCTGTTTTGTGATCTCATTAAAAACTACCCGGCAGTCCTCGGTGTGATCCAAATCCAGCGCATGCGCCAGATGCCAGGCAATAGCTTCTCCTTCGCGGTCCGGGTCAGCTGCCAGATATACTTTTTTCACTTTTTTGCGGGCATCCTTCAATTCTTTCAACACGGAGCCTTTTCCACGAATGGTAATGTACTTCGGGTTGAAGTCATTCTCGACCTCTACGCCGATCTGACTTTTAGGCAAGTCACGAACATGCCCCATAGATGCTTTAACAATATATTTACTGCCCAAATATTTGCCGATCGTCTTCGCTTTCGCGGGCGACTCGACAATGACCAATGTATCCGCCATAATACGTCCTCCTCATTAACACTACAACCTTCTATACAAGATAGCCCCTCTACCCAAACCTTTATACTGCGGTCTTCTTCAAAAATTGGCGGGGACCTTCGAAATTAAATAAGTTCCTTAGAAAATACAAGTAGGATTCATCATCATGATATCCGCTTATATTTTTAAATAATCTTATAAATGGCTCCCGGTAATTGTGTTACCGCTTTTTTTATGATTAAAGATAACAGAACTGAATGCAAATGTCCAAAATCCCACTGGCTTCTTGCTAGAAGCTCATCCAAGGTAAAGGGCCCCTGATGCAGTATATGGTATAGTTGGGACTCCTCTCTTGTCAATTTCTTTTCGTCGGGCTCCCCGTTGCCGAGAGGTTCAATATCCCTGTTATCTCTTCTATTTACTGGAGGTTGAGGCAGATAAAACTGATATTCTTCAACAATATCCGCACTGCCTGTGACAAGCTTCGCGCCTTGCTTAATTAAGTCCAGCGCCCCTCTGCTTTTGGGAGATGTAAGGGGTCCTGGAACGGCAAACACATCACGTCCTGCCTCCAAAGCTGCATCAGCTGTAATAAGCGAACCGCTGCGGCTGTCGGCTTCCACTACCACAGTTCCAAGTGACAGACCCGCAATAATCCGGTTGCGCCGCGGGAAAAGACCCGGGTGACTCGGCGTCCCCAAGGGGTACTCGGTCAGCACCAGCCCATCTTGGGCTACAGTCCGTATCAACTCCCGGTTCTCGGGAGGATAGACCTTGTCCATTCCCGTTGCGGTCACAGCAATCGTACTCCCGCGACCCTTCAGGGCAGCTTTATGACAGACGCTGTCGATCCCTCTGGCAAGACCACTGACTACCGTCAATCCGGCTGTGCTTAATTCGCCTGCCAGCATTTCACCAACCTTGATACCGTATGCAGTAGGCACACGGGTACCCACCATGGCAATTCCAGGGCGGGACAACAGTTCCAGTCGTCCGCGATAGTACAGTACCCAAGGGGGCTCTACCGTTTCTTTTAACATAGCGGGGTAATCTTCATCCAGTATAGTTACCAGACCAATTCCTCTTTCTTCTATTAAAGAGTGTCTCTCGGTGATCCAATCGGGTGTATATATGGAGGCAAGGGCAGCCGCCACTTTCCCGTTCAGTCCGATACGCTCCCAATCCTCAGGAACACAAGTGAATGCCTTTTCCGACAATAAACCGGCAGCACAAATCTTTTCAATGCTCCTCCAGCCGACTCCCTGAACCTCGTTCAGACCGAATAATAAATCCCGTTCCTTCATTTTGCACTCTCTCCCTTTTAATGGAAGGATCGACCTCCCTATTTTGTGACACGCCGCTTATAATTGCAAGTCCTCTCTGCAATCCCGAATTTGCGCAAATACGCAAAAAAGCAACCTTCCATTCCCGCAGGAATAAAAGGTTGCTTACCTCTGATCACATTATACACGAAAGAACCCTGCAGCGCAGAGCCTTTCATGTACATATTATTAACGATAAGATGAATCCTAGTGAGTGGTGAATGTACTTAAAATACCGCGTTCTTCAAGCACGCTTACCAAAGTAGAGCCCATCTCTGCCGGAGTCGGCGCCACTTTAATCCCGCATGCTTCCAGAACAGCGATCTTCTCACTGGCTGTACCTTTTCCGCCCGAAATAATGGCACCGGCATGACCCATCCGCTTACCTGGAGGTGCAGTAGCCCCGCCGATAAAGCCGACTACCGGCTTAGTCATATTATCGCGAATCCAAACCGCTGCTTCTTCCTCCGCTGTACCGCCGATTTCACCGATCATGATAACCGCTTTAGTACCCGGATCTTCATTAAAGAGCTTCAAAATATCAATAAATTCCGAACCTTTGACAGGATCACCACCGATACCTACGGCAGAGGATTGTCCAATTCCCCGCGTAGTCAGCTGATGAACCGCTTCATAGGTCAATGTTCCACTACGCGAGACTACGCCGACATAGCCCGGCAAGTGGATATAACCTGGCATAATGCCGATTTTGCATTCACCTGGGGTAATGACGCCCGGACAGTTGGGCCCAATCAGAACAGTGGAACGGCCTTCCATATATCGCGATACCTTCACCATATCGAGTACCGGAATTCCCTCTGTAATACAGATTACGAGATCCAGTTCCGCATCTACGGCCTCCATGATAGAGTCTGCGGCGAATGCTGGCGGTACATAAATTACACTGGCAGTTGCACCGGTTGCCGCTTTGGCTGCCACTACTGTGTCAAATACCGGGAGACTGACCTCTTCCCCATTCTCCAGCGTAATGTTGACCGTCGTTCCGCCTTTACCCGGCGTTACACCGCCAACCATCTGGGTTCCGTAGTCCAGTGCGCCTTTGGTATGAAACAAACCGGTCGAACCCGTAATTCCCTGCGTGATCACTTTCGTATTTTTATCTACAAGAATGCTCATTCTTCGTCACATCCCTAATCATTTTGTCAAATACGATCCACTGCGAAACCGCTTCGCAGGGCTATTATTATACGAGAGAAACAATCTTACGGGCCCCATCCGCCATCGAGTCGGCAGGTACGATATTCAGTCCCGATCCGGCCAGAATTTCCTTACCCAGTTCCACATTGGTGCCTTCCAGACGAACCACCAGCGGTTTGGTCAATCCGAGCTGCTTGGCAGCTTCCACCACACCATTGGCAATGACATCACAACGCATAATGCCGCCGAAGATGTTGACGAATATTCCGTTAACCTTAGAATCGGACAAAATAATTTTGAACGCTTCAGTAACTTTCTCAGTAGTAGCACCGCCCCCTACATCGAGGAAGTTGGCGGGTTCTCCGCCATAATATTTAATAATATCCATAGTAGCCATAGCCAAGCCCGCACCATTCACCATACAACCAATATTACCGTCCAGAGCAATATAGCTAAGATCGTATTTGGAGGCTTCGATCTCCTTCTCGTCTTCTTCCTCTAGATCGCGAAGCTCCAGAATGTCCTTATGGCGGAACAAAGCGTTGGAATCGAAATTCAATTTGGCATCCAGTGCCATCACATTTCCGTCACCGGTAACGACCAGCGGGTTAATCTCCGCGATGGAGCAATCCTTATCCACAAAAGCCAAATATAGCGCTTGCATGAACTTGACCGCTTTATTCACCAGTTCACTCGGAATGGCAATGCTGTATGCAAGTTTACGGGCCTGAAAAGTCTGAAGCCCTACTGCCGGATCAATAATTTCCTTAAAAATCTTCTCGGGATGTGTAGCGGCAACTTCTTCAATCTCCGTACCGCCCTCCTCGGAAGCCATCATTACGACGCGGCCAGTCCCGCGATCCACAACAAGTCCGATATAATATTCCTTCACAATTTGGCAGCCCTCTTCGATGAGGAGCCGTTTCACCACTTTACCTTCCGGGCCGGTCTGATGAGTGACCAGTGTCTTGCCGAGAATCTCAGCAGCATAGCTGCGAACCTCATCCAAATTCTTGGCCACCTTCACGCCGCCAGCTTTGCCGCGTCCACCTGCATGAATCTGAGCTTTCACAACTACCACCGGGGTGCTCAGTGATTCTGCGGCTGCGACCGCTTCTTCCACCGTATAAGCTACTTTTCCGTTCGGTACGGCTACGCCGTACTTCTTAAGCACTTCTTTTCCCTGATACTCGTGGATATTCATTCCGGAAGCCTCCTAAAGTGTTGCGGTGACCGAGCAGGCAGCCTGCAGTCATTCCGCTTTCCGTTTTGATTGCCGCGTGCCCGGGTTCAGGCCGGTACAACAGTTCACTTGCCCGGAGCAGGTAGAAACGGATCGACCGCCCATATGGACGGCTCGCGTTTCTGCGGGAAACATAAGGTCTCATCTAAGACAGAGCTTACATATAACCTATATGCCCAAAAAGGAAACCCAGAATATTGTAACACGTTTTTGAAACGCTTTCCTTAAAATAATTCATAATTTATACACACATTTTCGCTTGGTTTCATGCCGGAATGCGAACAATCATCTTGACTTCATTCCGCTGTTATTTCTTGGATGCACTCGTATTGGCACTATGAACACGCCCCAGCAGATCTTTGAATTGAACCAGAAGGTCCCCCAGTTCTTTCTCGGACATGTCCGTACCTTCCATCATTTTACTTGGAATACAAGCCGCTTCCTTCTGCAAATCCCAGCCGAGCGGCGTCAGGGAAATGAGTACCTTACGCTCATCCTGAAGCGAACGCTCCCGCAAAATAAGCCCTGCCGCCTGCAAGCGCTTCAGGAGTGGCGTCAATGTACCGGAGTCCAAAAACAGGGCTTCGCCTAATTCCTTCACTGTGCATTGTTCTCGTTCCCATAACACGATCATTACGAGGTATTGCGAATACGTCACGCCTATTTTGTCGAGATAAGGCTGATACAGCTTCGTTATCTCACGTGAACAGGCATAAATGGTAAAACATAGATGATTATCGAGCAAAAGCTCGGTGTTTGTTGACTTTTCTTGCATATCTCTTCACCCACCTTATAGAACTATTTTATCATAATTCACTCTCGATATCATAATTATTGCAAAAAATAGTTTGACTATTATTTTATTTGTGTTAAATTAAATTGTGTACAATATATAAATAACGGAACGGGAGAGATTTATAATGATGACTATCCAACAAAAAATGTATGAAACTACAGTTAAAGCGGTGGGCGGAAGAAATGGCTACATCGAATCCGAAACTCCAAAGCTGAACTTGAATATCAGCACACCACGTGAACTAGGCGGTGCTGGCGGTGAAGGAACAAATCCTGAGCAACTGTTCGCTGCAGGATATTCGGCTTGTTTCGACAGTGCGCTGAACATGGTGGCACGACTGGGTAAAGTGAAAATCGAGGGCAGCGAAGTCACTGCAACTGTAAGTTTAGGCAAAGTGGAAGATGGCGGCTTCGGCATCGCAGTCAAACTGGATGTCCTTGTAAAAGGAGTTGACCACGACACCGCAGTTTCTCTTGTAGAAGCCGCTCACGGTGCCTGTCCTTACTCCCGCGCTACCCGCGGTAATATTGCAGTGGAATTGAACGTACTGTAAGCAACCTGGACTTATCTACCGGACCTCTTCAAATAATTTAATCTTTGCTACTGTTATGTAATATGCCTTATACGCTTGGAATGAGCGCGACACAAATAAGCCACCCGGAGTGCCGGGTGGCTTGGCTGTTTTTCCGTTTCAACTTTCCGTTGCTAGACTCTTACTCCCCCTTCTTTTCTCACTTAATTCCTTGAGAATCTGTTCTTTGGTTTGGTTTATTAAAGTTTACGGAACCTTTATACATTACCCATCGTATAATTTGGATATCAACAGCAGAAAGGTAATATTAACATTTAATGCTATAATTAAACTTTTATTAGTTAATATTTTGAGGGGGTAATTAAGATTTCTAAAAAACAACTGGCTCTAGGTATTGTTATTACGGCAACTTTGTTATCTGGCTGTAACTCTTCTGACGGTAAAACGACAAATTCAAATTCAAATGCAAGTACAAGCACAAATTCTAATTCGAATAAAACCACAATCGCTGCAGATTCAAAAAAAGAAACAAAATTAAATGCTTATGAAAAGACAGCTCTTGAATATGTTAATGTCTTTATGAACGGAACTGATCCTGAAGCCAAGAAAGCATTCATAACTGACAATATCCACACGGAGGCCCAGCCGATATTCCAATTACTTGCAGCTAAAGAGATCCCCGAATCTTCAAAGCTTCAAGATCCAAAAGTTCTTGAATCGAAAGATTATAAAGACAAAGAAGGTAAGAAAAACAAGATCGTTCTAATAGAAGGAACAAAATCATCCATTCCTAACAGTGAACTAATTGTCCTGTTCGTAGACGAAAAAATAGTTTGGGTTACAAGTGATTCGGACAAGCAAACATTTGATGTAGTTAGAAAAGAATTTAAGCACCCGATTCCTGAGAACTCTTCTGTAGAGAATTCTGCTACCGATCCTAAAGCAACACTTCAAGAAATTCAAAATTTTATCGTTTCAGACATCTGGAATACCGGATTTGTTGATATAAGCTGGTACATCGCAGACGGAACAGGCAGTACAGGTGAAAGCTTGGATATTGATTTTACAATGGAACAATTAGGGAAAGCCATCGACAAAAAATCGGAGTACGATAAATACATACAATCTCTATCTGACGAATACAGCTCGGTTAAAAGCACTTGGGGAAAATTATCTGCTGAAGTGGATCTCTTGTATAAGCATTTGCAGTCTAATCCTCCAAAGGCCAACGATTCTAGTAATAAACTGGATAACGGCAAGCTCAAGCAGTACATGCAGGCATTCGAAAAAGATATTTCTGACCTAAACTAAGCCATAAATAACAAAAGACCCTCTAGGGCACCTAAAGTGCACTTCTTAAAATAATACTGGACTACATGCCTGATTGATAAATCCAATAATTATAATAAGGGGTGCTTTTTTCCGGCACAAGCTCTAAATCATCGCTTACTTAATTAAGGAGCGGAATCCAGAGGTCTTATTGCTATACATCCAGCCATATTTAGAAAGATAAAAAGATAACGGACTCCAGAGTCGCTATGGGCAGAAATCCTGTTCAGATTTCGCTGTTTTGTAGGAAATAACGTCATCTGAGTCCGCTCCATCCTTCAGGACAACTTCGTGTGAACATTAGCGGCTATACAGTCCGTTCGCTCCCATAAATAAACCCCAACCTACGGAAGGGGTTACTGTTATGTAGATGGTTTGACCATTTCCTTTGGAAAGCAATGTTGTTGTTGAGTCTTTTTTCTTGCTCTATAAGGCGAACTAAAGATCCGAACGTAAAGCTCGCTCGTCACTTCAGTAGAATGTTTGGACTTCCGGTCGCGTTCTATATAGAACGCATTAAAATAACAAACAAAGCCTAGAAGTTATTCCCGAAGTGCAATTAACGGCATTTTTGTACCTTAAATACTCTGCATCTAAGTATTAGCAGGAATTAAGTGCAATATTGTACCTTAAATCTTCCAAAATACCCCGTTCAGCGTACTTTTTCGAAAATTAAGATACAAAAATGCCCTTATTTGATTATTTTACCTATATTAAAGGGAAATAAGGTGCGAAATTGCACTTAATTGGGAGATAAAACATTTTTCACTGTTAAAACGCCTGGTAAAGGAGAGGAGCGGTTTGCACCCTAAAGCCCTAACTTCACCAGCTACTGCATAGAACCGGAATAATTAACAGTATCATAGAATCACGCCTGATCTTCTGTTTGAATCTTAATTTCACTTAATATAGTCAAGTCAATAACTTATGATTGGGAATCTTCCTCTCCATTGTTATTCCAAGGCCGTCACCTGCCGGTCCAAGTTGCGGTATTGAACCGCTTCGGCGATGTGATTTGATCCTATGTCCGATGCTCCGGCCAGATCGGCGATTGTTCGGGCTAGCTTGATGATCCGGTCGTGCGCACGCATACTAAGCCCGAGACTCTCCAGAATGTCATATAGTATCACTGAACTTGCCGGACCTAGCTTGGCATACCGGCGCAAGGCAGCGCCGGATAATTCGCTGTTCCATGAGATCGGTAGTCGCTTGTATCGCTCTGCCTGAATGGCTTGGGCTGCAGCCACTTCAGCACGCATATCGGCGGAGGACTGCACATGTCCCTGCCGTTCCCATTCCCGCGGACGCGGCACCTCCACTTGCAGATCAATACGATCTAGCAGCGGCCCCGAAATCTTGGCCCGGTAAGCTGCAATCTTGGCTGGGCTGCACGTGCATACTTGCTGCGGATTCCCGCTTCCGAGAAAGCCGCAGTTGCACGGATTCATCGATGCGGCCAGCATCACACGAGCTGGAAAAGTAAAAGCCGCCCGTGCCCGGCTTATCGTGACCACTCCATCTTCCAGCGGTTGCCGCAGCACTTCAAGCACATTTCGCGAGAACTCGGGAAGTTCGTCCAGAAACAGAATTCCGCGATGAGCAAGGCTGACCTCCCCCGGCTTTGGCGTACCCCCGCCACCGATCAGGCCCGCAGCTGAGATGGTATGATGCGGGGAACGGAACGGGCGGGCCCGCAGCAGTCCGTTTCCCGCATCCTTCAGCTTTCCAGCTGCACTGAAAATTTTGGTCACCTCTAACGCTTCCCGTTCATTCAAGGTTGGAAGAATACCTGGCAAACGTTTAATCAGCATGGTCTTCCCTGTTCCTGGAGGGCCCATAAGCATAATGTTGTGCATCCCAGCGGCTGCGATGATCAGCGCGCGTTTGACATGCTGTTGTCCCAATACATCACTGTAATCCTCAGTCATTTCATTCTCTGTTATTTCAGAGTCGCGGGAAGAGAGGTTGCGGGGAGTATATTTAAGATGCTCCAGAGAAAGCGCCTTTGTTGGCGGGCGTTCTCTTACAACAGGACCATTAACTACGGTTACGGGAAAAGGAAGTTCTGCTTGGGGAGCACCCCCTCTGGAGTGAACTAGATTGTCTGTGTCTGTGTCTGTGTCTGTGTCTGTGTCTTAATGATTATCGCATTGTGCGGTGGTCATTAAATCAGTATTTTGCTTATCCCCACTTGGACGGTCCCGCTTGATCTGCCTACTACTTTTAATTTGGTCACTCTCTCTTGTATCCGATTCAGGGATTTCCCGCAGATGGTCAGCAGCGTAAATAGTCATTCCACTGATCAGTGCGGCTTCCGCCGCGTTGACCCGGGGCAGCAGCACGGACCGAAAACCGGCACTACGCGCAGCCTCAACCATAGGCAGCACGCCATTCACTGGTCTTATGCTGCCATCCAGCGCAAGTTCACCAAGCAGCAGTATTTCTGATGCTGCAGGCATAATAAGCTGACCGCTGGTAACAAGAATACCGACCGCAATCGCCAGATCAAAGGCTGAACCTTCCTTGCGTAGATCCGCAGGAGCCAGATTAATCGTAATCCGCTGCTGCGGATAGCGGTACCCGCAATTTTTGACGGCAGCACGAACTCGTTCCACGGCTTCGCGAATAGCTGAATCAGGTAATCCAATGATCATAGTTTGGGGCAATCCATCCGCAATATCGATCTCCACGCCGATCATGATACCTTCTATTCCATACAAACAAGCACTGTACATCTTTCCGTACATAACTAAAAACACCTCTCCTCTTGAAATATGTCCTGAACAGGCACTATCGTTTCAAGAAAATAGGTGCTTCCTAATTTCCGGTAAATCCTATGTTTTCATGGTTAAGTTTCATTATAGATTCAAAAGCAGTCCTTAAGCAATCTGCTCACAAGCAGTGTCTCATTCAACATTCTTCACTCGCATGTAAAAAGACTCACATTTGCATGAATATGCAATACACTTCGTCTTCATCCCTCTTCGCTAACCACAACAGAATCCCTTATCTGTTCAAAGGAAAGCGGGAGATACGCCCAGTGTTCTACACATATATTGAAATGATTTTTCCCTTCATATTTCTGCCCATGAATATGACCGTGCACATTTACGTAAGGCATATGCTTGTTCATGTACATCGGTTCATGGGAGAGAAAAAAGAAGTCCTTGTAGATGATTGGATATTCGCTAACTTCATGGAATCCCGTCTCCAACCACCAATCGCGGCTTCGTCCACGGTCATGATTACCTAAAATGAGGGTTTTGTAACCGTTCAGCCGGGCAACAATGCTACTGGTGTCTTCTTTGTTAAGAAAAGAAAAGTCTCCCAGATGAAACACCTTATCCTCCGGGGCGACGACACTATTCCAGCTTGCGATCATACTCTCATTCATTTGGGTGACATCGGCAAACGGCCGGGACTCAAAGTCAATAATCAGCTTATGACCAAAATGATGATCGGAGGTAAAAAATACTTTTGCCATAATCCATCCTCTTTCCTGAATAAATATAGGTTCTGCCGGTTATTTTCCGAAATCCCGCCTGTTCATCCTGTCTTGCATATCCATCTGAATTAATTCTTCCAAAGGAGGTACACTTTCATTCTCGATCAGCCAGCACCGCATTTCCTTAATGGCTTCTACCTTTCCATTGCCCTTATCCCGCCAGGTCAGCAATTCTATAACTCGTATAATCAGTGCCAAAAGACTGCTATTACTGCTCTGGGTCTTCTCGGCGCGTATTTTCTGAAACAGGGCCTCGTTCTCCCAATCAATCAGTATCTCTTCGGAAATGGCCGGCCGCATGACGGTAAAAGTCTTGCTGCACTGGCTGCAACAAATAATTGACATAGGCTCGGCACCCAATTTGGCTTCAAGCTTTTGTCCGCAATGCTGGCATGTAAAATTCACTTGTATCTCTAGTGGCTGGTTCTTCATTGGGAAGCCCTCCTCGTGGTGCTATTGAAAAGTTACACTAATGTTTACCCATATCTTTTCAGAAATGACCCACTGTACTGAGGCTCTGGAAGGGCTTCTTGATGTAACCGGGAAACAAGCCTTGTTAAAACGCCCCACGAATATGGGTCATGGAAGCTACGTTAAGATCCTCCTGCAACCAAACAGCGATCACGTCAAACAAGATCCGTCGCTCCTCCTGACCTGTCATATGCAAATAAATTAGTGCCATATTGCGTACCTGTTGGATCTTGCGAGCATTAACCGATTCTTCTGGTGTGCCCTGCCGCAGCGTTCCACTCCGGCTTCTGACCTCTACAAAGACCAGACTACCCTCGTGCTCAGCTATAATGTCTATCTCACCGCTTCGGCAGCGCCAATTGCGCTCTACAATGATGTATCCCCGGGAGGACAAGTAATATACCGCCGCCGCCTCGGCAGCGGCACCCTTTTGCTTGCGGTTATACGGTATTCCTGAAGCACCGCTCTCCATTATAGATCCAGCTCCGATGCAGCCCGGTCACTCTGGTAGACAAAGCTTAATATCTCCGCCACCAGCTGATACAGTTCGGGCGGAATCTGCTGATCCAAATCCAGCTTGGAGAGTACCTCAACCAGCGCCGCATCCTCCTGGATAACTACACCGCTCTCCTTCGCCTTCTGAAGAATGATATCCGCAACAACGCCCTGTCCCTTGGCGACCACGACTGGAGCCTCGGCCTGATCAGGGGAATATTTCAGCGCAACTGCCTTTTTAAAATTTTGCCGGATTTCATTCTCGGGCTCATTCATATACGGTAATCTACTCCTTTGTACGAATCCGGGACATAGTCAGCCAGCTTGCTGCCACTATCTGAATTGTCAGTCAAGCTCTTCTCAGGTAACGGCTCTGTTCTTAAAGACAATAATTGATAGCCTATCGACTCCACTGCCGCCCCGATGTCATCACGCCGCTGTTCCAGCAATTCCAGCACCGCCGGGTGGTTGTTGTGCATCTTCAGGCTGACAATACGATTCACCACCTGTACATCTACCAGAGTCTGTCCGAGCTGCTTCATATCCAGATCGAACCAGAGCCGGCAATTCGCCGCATCCAGTTCCCCTTTGCGTCCCCGTCTTGACTGAATATGGACAGAGGCCGTCTCTTGCCCATCCTCTCCATGAAGAGGCAGGAACAGGGTCACCTGGGCAAAAGGAGCCGTGCGGTCTGTATTCAGCAGCAGCTGTTGCCCGGTCAGCTGCTGAACTAACTGGCCCGCGGCTTCCTTGACCGCGGGCGGTACCTCGCTGCTGCCCATTACCTGCAGCAGCACGCCCTTGAGCGTCTCGGCGCCGTCATGCCCGGCGCCGGGCGCCCCGCCCAGCGCAGCCTGCGGCAGCTGGGCCTCACGCCCTCCCGCGGCCAGTGGCACGGCCGCGGGGCGCACCTCCGCGGCGGCTGCGCCGCTGCCGCGGACGGCCTGCTGCTCGTGCTCCGCACCGAGCAGCTTCAGCACCCGCCCCACCCACGACTCACTGTCGTGGGCCGGGGCGGTGCCCGGTTGCGGCGTCACTGCCGCAGCATGCCGTTCCCCGCTCGGCGCTGCCTGCGCGGGTTCCTGCCCCGCCGCAACTGGAGGCGGGGTTGTCTGCCCCAGCGGCGCATCGGCCGCAGGGGCCTGGGACTGCCCCGCCGCGCCAGCGGGCGGGGTAGCCGTGAGCTGCGGCAGCGTGCTGCGCAGCTCGGACAGCACGCCCTGCAGCTTCGCCAGCAGGGCGGTGCCGGACGGCTCTGCCGGTCCGACCGTCAGCTTGCCTGCTGCAGACTCAGCAGGCCCACCGGTTGCGCCGCCGAGCTTCGCGGCGCTATTCGGTGCCGCCTCTTCTTCGGCGGCACCAACTTCCGTAAGCACAGCGCCAACTGAAGGAGCGGGTGCAGAAGCTTTTGGCGTTGATGCTTCATTGCCTCTAGCAACATTAACCCCCTGGCTCTCCTCTTCGCCATTCACAGTGGAAGCACCCACCAATGCAGACGCTTGATCCACATCCACTGGTACTACTCCTCCGTTCCCACCGGGATTAACGCTGTTATTCACCGACACAGTACTAACAGTGGAAGCTCCTACGTTACTTGTACCCGCTGAATTCACTCCAGTTCCTGTCGTTCCCGACGTGCTCGGATTACCAGCACTTTCAACATCCGCAGAAGTACCAGTTGTCGCTATCGCTCCATTTGCTTTGCCAGCCCCATTGTCTGCAACAGGCATGGCGGCTGTACCCACGTTTTTGCCTTGGGAAGCTCCTCCCTCCAGCTGAGAGTTACTAGCGGGTGCCAAGGTAGCATTCATACCATTCGCAGTTCCTGGGTTTGGCAAAACCGCCGATCCCTTGCTATCTGCTCCCGCTTTGCCGGCCCCCTGCTCTGCCCACAGGTTCAATTGTTCCTCAAGCGCTGACAACAATTGGTGCAATGGAGGACCAAACACGGCCTGCTGTAGCCCTCTCACACTTTCAGGCGTAACCGGCAGCCCTCTTTTGACAGAGATCACCGCCGCTTCCAGCCACTGCTCTGCAGGAACACCGGGAGGCTTGGCATTCATGATCATATTTAGCTTTGCAGCCGTTTCCTTTGTTAATGCCAGACCTCCGGACTGCATCGCCTGCACAATCTCCCGTCCAGCTTTTGCATCACTTAATCCAAGCGATTCCAATGCTTCACCCATACTCTGCGGGACAGTCGTTTGCCCAGGGGAGACCGGTTTTAGAACCGGCAATCCGTTTTCTCCAGGAGGAGCTACTTGCAGATTCAACGTCTGCCCCGGTTGTAGCGGTGTCTCCAGTTCCGCCCGGACAGGGGCACCTTGAATTTGCACCACGGCCTCTTTTCCCGAATCGGATACGCTTAGAACCACACCACGAACGACCTGACCTTCCTTTAATTCCACAGACTTGGGCTCACCCGGCTTGCTGTCACCAAGCAGCCCACGGATCAGTGAACCGATATTCATCTTTTGCCCTCCTCCAGTTGTTCTTTTACATATATATCGGAAAAAATCATTCTTTTATAAGAACAAACTGCCGGGCTCATGACCAACTAGAACAGCGTCTGCTGCTCTGCCAGGATTCTACCGATAAAACTGCGCCGGTGCATCGGTGTCGGACCGAGCGCTGTAATCTGTTCACGATGCAGCTTGGTTGCATAACCTTTATGTATCGCAATGCCGTAGTTCGGGTATAATTCCTCCCACAGACCTTCACATAGCCTGTCCCGTGTTACTTTCGCTACGATCGAAGCTGCGGCAATAGATTGACTGTTGGCATCCCCTTTGATTATGGCCCGCTGCGGCAGTGGCAGATCCACCTTTTCCGCGTCGACCAACATATAATCAGGGGAGTGACTCAGACCCTCCACCGCTTTTCTCATCGCCAGCCTGGACGCCTGTTTAATGTTAATCTCATCTATAACCGTAGCATCCACATGACCTACACCAACCGCCAGCGCCTGCTCCATAATGAGCTCAAACAGAGCATCTCTCTTCTTGGCAGATAGTTTCTTGGAATCATCCACACCTTCAATGATCAGCCCTTCCGGCAGAATCACCGCCGCGGCGACGACGTCCCCGAACAAACAGCCTCTTCCAACTTCATCTACACCGGCAATCCGCCGATAAGACTTCTCCCAGCCTTCCTTTTCATATAACAACATATCGATACTCACTCTTCTACACCTACCAGTCATCATTTCTATTCATATTATTAAAAATAACTGCCTGCTCTTCTTTTAAGCCAGCTTAACACAGGATTACCCTTGCGAAAACCTATAAAATAATACATCAGCTCCTTGAAATCCCGGCAAAAAGTCAGCCTATATGTTGAGCCATCCCCACTCGATTGGATCAAAAAAAGCCACCCGCTAAGCGGATGGCTCGTCCATACCCGGTCTTCTATATTTGCAAGCTACCTTGGTCTTCCGGCACTTCCAATGTGAATCGTCCGAGCTTGCCGGCACGAAGTTCGTGCAGCAGCGTACGGGAAGCCTTCTCCAGGTCTACCCTGCCACCGCTAACCAGACAACCGCGCTTACGTCCGACGGCTTCCATCACGGCTACAATCTCATCAGGATTCTCCAGATCTTCTGGAAGCTTGGTTACGCCGAACCGCTCCTTGAATCTGGAACCATAATCCTTCACCAGATACTTCACCGCATAAAAAGCAATGTCTTCGACATTCAGGATTTCTTCCTTGATTGCCCCTGTTACTGCAAGACGATAACCAACATTCTGGTCCTCGAATTTAGGCCACAAAATACCCGGGGTATCCAGCAGTTCCAAATTTCCGCCTGTTTTGATCCACTGCTGTCCTTTAGTCACACCAGGACGGTCCCCGGTAGCAGCAATATTACGTCCTGCCATCCGGTTAATCAAGGTAGACTTACCGACATTTGGAATGCCGACAATCAGCGCGCGCATCGGGCGCGGGTTCATCCCTTTGGCAATTTGACGGTCAATCTTTTCCTTCAGGAGCAGCTTGACCTGCTCAGGAATATCCTTCACACCCGTTCCTGTAGAAGCATCCACGGGATGGGCAACGTGACCTTGCGCCTTGAAGTACTCCAGCCATTTGCGTGTTGCTTCAGGGTCGGCCAAATCTGCTTTGTTCAAAATAATCAATCTGGGCTTATCCCGCAAAATATCGTCAATCATCGGATTGCGGCTGGAAAGCGGCAGACGGGAATCGAGCAGCTCTATCGCCACATCAATCAGCTTCAGCTTTTCTTCGATTTGTCGTCTAGCCTTCGTCATATGACCAGGAAACCATTGAATGGCCATTGCCGTCACCTCCTTTGATTCATCTCTGTGTCATTCTTTTTAATGATTAATCCAGGTAATATCCTTCACCGGCCAGAAGATTAGATCCGCACGGCCTACAATATCACCCAGTGGCACATAACCAATCATTCGGCTATCTGTGCTGTCTGAACGGTTGTCTCCCATTACGAAGACATGGCCCTCAGGCACCGTACCGTCGGTAAAATCTTCATTAGGGAAGTTCTTATTATTGTACAACGTATTATTCTTATGCGCGTCGTCAATAGCACCCTGAATGTAGGTTTCATTCACAGGCTTGCCGTTAACTGTAACGACATCCCCTTCAACCTTCACCGTATCGCCGGCCACCCCAATTACACGCTTAATAAAGTCGCGACCTTCGGATGGGACATGGAATACAATTACTTCTCCCCGCTGCGGAGACCGAATGTCGTACAATATCTCATTGACGATTACCCGCTCACCGGTGTGAAAATTAGGCCGCATGGAAGGTCCGTCTACAATAAACGGCTTGAACAAAAGCCAGCGGATCAGAATAACCAGAACTAATGCAATCGCTATTGCCTTAATCCATTCCAATACCTCATTTTTCTGCTTGGGTGGGTTCTGCCGAGTGGACTCTTCGGACTCCCCTTGACCCTGCTGCAAATCCTGCTGCATAGTTCACCATCCTCTCTTTATGCTACACTAACTATACAACACAAAAAAACTCCTGCCAAAAACCCCTCCATAGTTACTCCTTCAGGAGGCCTTTTCGGAGAAGCCGATCCCCAGCGCTCTATATCTCTGATGCATTGTATACAAATTAAATGAGATTACTCCAGTCAGACAGAGTGTCTCCTTAAAATACTGCCGAATCCATCCTAAATGATTATTCTCCCTTTAATCTCAGGAAACAGCCTGAAAATCCCCATGCATAATACTCTCATGATAAAACGAAAGGGGCTTGAACTCAAGCCCCTTCCCTTTGTCACTAATTCTAGCGACGGATTTCTTTAATTCTCGCAGCTTTACCGCGCAGTTCACGAAGATAGTACAGCTTCGCACGACGAACTTTACCGCGACGAGCCACTTCGATTTTCTCGAGTTTAGGCGAGTTGATAGGGAATGTTCTTTCCACACCAACACCGTAAGAAATTTTACGAACTGTAAAAGTCTCACTGATTCCACCGCCGCGACGTTTGATTACAACGCCTTCGAACAACTGGATACGCTCACGAGTTCCCTCGATAACTTTTACGTGCACTTTCAAAGTGTCACCCGGGCGAAAACTCGGGATATCTTTGCGAAGTTGCTCTTGGGTAATTTCTTGTAGGATACTCATTAAGGACTTCCTCCTTCCGTACAGGTGTTCATGCCTCTTCCGGAGAGATCTTATGCTCTCCCTCATTATCGACAGCGGACCACCGTATTCCACACAACAGAAATAATATTACCATAAAAGAAGGGCTATTTCAACAAAAAGATAAACTTTTTTTCAAAAAAATTAAAGCGGCAGCATGTCACGTTTCTTGGCCTGAGCTTTGCAATCCTTGCACAAACCGACCACAGTTCCATTATCTTGGGCATAAAAGATCAGCTTACCGTTTTTCTTTTTGCAGGAGGAGCATAGCTGTTCGCCGGAGGTCTGCTTCGCTCTGCGGTGGCTTTCCATTGAGATGACCTTGCTGTTCATTCCACTGCGCTCGTTCTGGCGTTTGGCAGTTCGCTTCAGGAATATAACATACATCCCGGTCAACACCAGCAAAACAATAAGGCCAACAATATAAGCCATTCGCTATTCCCTCCCTGAATTGTTTTGGATGAACCCGCAGCTAAGCTTCATATGAACTGATTTTATCACATTTAGAAGCTCAATTACAGATGGGGTCCTATGCCTAGTCTTAGGTCTAGGATGACAACCCGCCCACAGCCTGTTTTCAATAAATTCCCATAACAGTTATACTAATTATAGTACGTATTCAATGAGCGAATTAGCAGTGCAGGGTCTTTACAATTTCAGGGGGGAGTCATACATATGAAAAAAAATAGTCCAAAAATGATCGCAGCACTCGCTGTTGTATCCTTAACATTGCTGGCAGGATGCACGGAGTTACCTGGCAAAGCCAAAGTAAACCAGGAATCGGAACAATCCCAGTCGGATGGCGTGGAACAAAACCTAGGTGAGGCTGTCAAGCAAGGGCTGGGTCAAGCCGCAGCAGCTGTTACACAAGCCGCACAGGACACAGCAGATAAAGTCGTGGCAGGCTTCAAGGAAGGAAGCATAAGCAAGGAACTGCAAATATCTCAGACAATCGGGTCTGCATCCGCGCTTAGTATCGAAAATTCTGTAGGTGTCATAGCCGTAAGAGCCGTTGGCAGCGATCAAATCAACGTCAAGGCTACAATTCAGTCCTATAAAAACTTTAACAGTGAGCAGGAACGTCAGGAAATCCTTGACAACGCCGAGGTTTCTGTCCAAATCAGCGGAGACAAGCTAATCATCTCCACCCATGCCAAAGACGCTCCTAAAAAAGACCTCTGGAGTTGGGCACAGCGTAAATATGGTTCTTCCGATTTCAGCATCGATTATGACATTGAGGTTCCAAAGAGCGTAGATATGTATCAGGTCTCCAACGATGTCGGTAAAATTCAGCTGAGCGGATTGCAAGGAACGTACCGCGTGAGCACCGATGTAGGAGCTATCCATATTAGCGATGCTACCATTGCTGGCAAGTCCACCATTGAGTCCGATACGGGGAGCATTACTCTGAACATAGCCGCTCTCAACGAAGGAAGCAGCCTGAAAGCCAAGACGGATGTCGGACCGATTACAGCTACCCTGGCCGGCGGTTTGAACTATAGTCTGGAGGTAGGCAGCGAGATCGGACAAATCAAAGGAGCTACCAAAGGAAAGAGCAAGGTGGGTAACGGCGGTCCGCTGGTCTCTCTTAGCTCTGATGTTGGCGCAATAACCGTTCACAAGTAATCCTGGATATGGGGCATGCGCAAGTATCTGATCTCACGCTGCAAAGCAACTCAAAAGACCGTCTCTCGTCGAGGGGCGGTCTTTTGCAGCCTAATTGGTTATATCAACGCGATCGCGAGCAGCGTAAACAAACTCAGGGTCAGAATATCATTGGCACCATAAGGATTTCCGAAAAATGCTGACGTCTGTACCCTTTCAGCTCCGCCGTCTCTTTTTAAATAGACATTGTTTCGGTCCACATTCACGATAACTCCCTCATGCCGCTGTCCATCTACAGTCAAAATTCGCACGCGTCTATTCATGCAGCGCAAACAGTTATGATAAGCCTCCACCAAATAACTCCTCCTCATTCGTAGTAGTGTATTTTATGAAGGGCGTGATCAGCCGGTAACGGCGAAGTGACAGGTATCGGAAGACAGGAGCGCATTAAATGCAGATTGTAAACATAAAAAAGACCGTCCGTGGACGGTCTTTTTACCCGAGGCGCTAGTTTAAAACCTTGATCCGTATCCCGCGCCACCAAAGCTAATGATATTAGCCGTTGGTCCGGGTAAGGGATACGCTCAACATGTCATGCTTGATGTGAACGCACCTCCTTTCCTTGTGCCAAGAGTATAGCACAGCCTTTGTAAAATATCCAACACTATTTATTAACAATTTATCAATGCTAGACTCATATTGTTAACGTTTACATATTGATTAAAAACATCTGCTCGAAATTTCATTTTTCACTTGAACGATCAGCGATTTTGGGTTATATATAGTTAAAGGATTTCAAATTTTTGGATATATCAGAGAACATTTTTTAATAATCCCTTATAGTCCAGCAAGCTACTTTTGTCGGGGTATAGCGCAGCCTGGTAGCGCGCGCCCTTGGGGTGGGCGAGGTCGCAGGTTCAAATCCTGTTACTCCGATTTTAGAAGAAGAACAAAGCAGCACCTTTCAGGTTTGGTAGCCTGATCGGTGCTGCTTTTTGTTTTAAAGCTTGCCTTCAGGATAACAGTCGTAATGTGTTAAACGAGGATACATGTTAGTTAGCGGTACGTAACCCATAATGTGTTAGCCTACATTCATGTAAGCCTATTCAAGACTCCTTAAAGAGCTTGAAGACACCTGTTACAAGCGAGTAAATGGCTAGAAGCACGAGGAATGTAACTGCCCATGAATAGTTGCGGACAGTATACGTAAGCGATGACAGCATAATGAATATGGCAATGCGCAGCACACCTTCGTTAATAAACAGGCTACTCTTTTTAGCCATACAATCAGCCCCTCCTTGGTTTGGTGTTGTATAAGTATAATAATACTAATGTTTTCGTTAATAAATAACAAGAGACAAGTTACCCCTAAAAGCTATGATGTTTTGCACAGAAACATATCTAAATATCAACAAAACCATTAAAGCAGCGATTGTCATCGTCTGGCCTTAATGGTTTTATCGTTGTACTATGCTAAGGGAGTTGATTATGCGGACAAGAATTCATTCGTTTAGGATTTACGATTCGTATAGAAATCGATAATATCGTTCACGGTGCGGAGCGGCTCCGCTTGCTGCTGGACATCGTCCACGGTCTGCTTGAATTCTTTCTGCGTATTCGTAGTCGTAGTCACTTTAGTCATTCCTTTCACTTATCTTGAATTAGCTGCGTCTTCAGCGGGATAGTTTATTTAGGCACCTCTCTTTATTACCCCAAATATAAGCTTGCAACGCACAATGGCCTTTTGATGTGATTCTTCTATATAGACTGGACTTAGGATTTTCACATGGGCGAAAGTTGTCATTGCGGAGAATGTTTGGACTTCCGGTCGCTGTTGTCTCCAGATTTCTTGAAATTTGTACCGCTATTCGCGGATAAAATCCGGAGAGCCTATGCTTCCGATTCGAGCTTTCCTTTGGAAAGCTTTTAGGCGGGCGCTATCGCTCCTACAGTTCCAAAATCCCCCTCGATTCCGCTACCCTTATGTTATTTTTTTAGTTCAATCTATATATATCAATTTTAGAAAAATGGTATTGGGATGCTTTCAGAAAAGAACATCACAAAAAACGCCTCCTCAACGTTATATATACGTTAAAGAGGCGTTAAATATGACAAATATGAGCAACTTTTCCTCAAATCAGGCTTGACCATCGTTTTTCAGACGCTCCAGGGTCTTCCGATCCTTCGCTGTAAGCTCTGCGGTCTCCAAGAGATCCGGACGACGTTCCAGTGTACGCTGCAAGGCCTGCTCCCGCCGCCAAGTCTCGATATTAGCATGATGTCCGCTGAGCAGTATATCCGGCACCTTCCAGCCACGAAACTCTGCCGGACGTGTATAATGCGGGTACTCCAGCAGTCCCGTGCTGAACGAATCACTCACCGCTGACGTCTCATTGCCAAGCGCTCCCGGTTGCAAGCGAACGATCGAATCAATAACGGTCATTGCCGGAAGTTCTCCCCCAGTCAGTACGTAATCACCAATGGACAGCTCGTCCGTCACCAGATGCTCCCGAATTCGCTCGTCGTAGCCCTCATAATGACCGCAGATAAAGATTAAATGTTCTTCCTGCGCCAATTCTTCGGCAATCTGCTGAGTGTAGGTTTTGCCCTGCGGGCACATAAGAATAATCCGCGGTTTAGTACCTTCTTGGTCCGTGTGTCCTTCAGCAGAATGCTCTGCCGCATTCCCATGCTCAGATGATACAACTGCAGAACCAGTAGCCTCTGCCAGCACATGTTCCACCGCTGCGAAGATTGGATCGGGCTTCAGTACCATCCCACCTCCTCCACCATACGGCGTGTCATCCACGGTATTGTGTTTATTGCCGGAGAAGTCCCGGAAGTTCACCGCATTCAGCGCCACAATCCCTTTCTCACGAGCCTTCCCCAGAATGCTTGTGCCGAAGACACCTTCGCACATCTCGGGAAAGAGCGTCAGCACATCGATTCTAATCATGGAAGTAGCCCTTCCATCAGACGGACCTTGATGCGCTTAGCCTGAATATCTACATCCACTACCACATCGTTAATAACTGGAATCAGAATATTCTGCCCTTTCGGCGGCTTAACCACCCATACATCATTAGCTCCAGGCTGGAGAATTTCAGTGATTGTCCCAAGTGGCTGACCGTCGTTGTCTTCGGTGTACACGTCACAGCCTACAATCTGGTGAAAATAGTACTCATTTTCCGGCAGATCTACCAAATCATCACTTGGCACTTTAAGCATGCTTCCCTTGTACTTCTCGATCTGGTTGATGTTGGTATAGCCTTTCAGTCTGACAATATACATTCCCTTATGTTCCCGGGCAGCATCTACAATTACATCAAATCTGGGGCTGCCATCTGCCGGAATCACAATTAGCTTCTTGCCAGGCGCAAACCGCACATCCGGGAAATCCGTATGGGACAAAATTTTGATCTCCCCGCGAATGCCGTGTGTATTGACCAGTCTGCCTACGGTTAATTCTTCCGTCATACATTCCTCTCCTTTACCATGTGAGACTTATCCGTTCTTATATAATTGAACAAAAAGGAGCCGGGATATACAATCCCTAGCCCCTCTTTGTGCGTATCTGTTAAGATAAAATATCTACGGTTACGCGTTTATCGCTCTTGACTGCTGCAGATGTGACTACGGTACGGAGCGCTTTGGCGATCCGGCCCTGCTTGCCAATGACCTTGCCGACATCATCAGGATGAACGGAAAGTTCATAGACAATCAGGTGATCCTTCTCCACGATACGTACTGCCACATCCTCTGGATGATCCACTAAAGCCTTAGCAATAACTCCAACTAATTCTTCCATAGAGGACCCTCGCAATCAGTCATTATTTCTGATTCTTAAGCTCATGGAACTTCTTCAACACACCTGCTTTGGAAAGCAAGTTGCGAACGGTGTCGGATGCTTGCGCACCTGTTTGAAGCCATTTAAGAGCTTTCTCCTCATCGATCTTCACTACTGCCGGTTGTTCAACCGGGTTATAGTAACCGATTTCCTCGATGAAACGACCATCACGAGGGGACCGGGAATCGGAAACCACTACACGATAGAAAGGCGCTTTATGTGCACCCATTCTTTTCAGACGAATACGTACTGCCACGAAATTCACCTCCTTATAAAAGTATCGATCCCTCCCAAACCCTCCCTTCCAAGGGAGGGCCCCAAAGGGTTGCACCCTCTGGACACCTGCTAAGTGCAACTAGCGTGGGTGTTCAGATTGGCGGCACCTAGGGACGAGGGATGCATGAGCGCTTATCGTCCCTTACGGGACACGCTTGATTACTTACTGTATCTAGGAAGACCATTGATTGTCCGACGTTATACTGTGGACAATCAACAAGTTCAAAAGATTAAATTCAAAAGCTTAAAGACTAAGAAGAATTATCCTACGTTATACTGTGGATAATTAACTTAACGGAAAGGGAATTTCATTCCTTTACCGCCAAGTGCTTTGAGCTGCTTCATGGCGTTCTTCTTGGAGCCCTTGCCTCCGCCACCCATCATACCAGAGAACTGCTTCATCATCTTACGCATCTCGTCGAATTGCTTGATGAGACGGTTAACCTCAGCAACTGAGGTGCCGCTGCCGGCTGCAATCCGTTTGCGACGGTTATGATTGATGATCTCAGGCTGCTGTTTCTCAGCCTTAGTCATGGAATGAACAATGGCTTCGACACGGTCCATCTGCTTGTCATCGACCTTGAGGTCCTTAATGCCCTTGGCCTGGTTCATCCCAGGGAGCATACCGAGAATCTGGTCGATCGGGCCAAGCTTCTTGACCTGATCCATTTGCTCAAGGAAATCATCGAACGTAAATTCTGCATTACGCATCTTACGTTCCATTTCCTTGGCTTTCTCTGTATCAATGTTCGCTTGGGCTTTCTCAATCAGCGACAGCATGTCGCCCATGCCCAGGATACGAGAAGCCATCCGCTCCGGATGGAACGGCTCTAGCGCGTCGATCTTCTCGCCTAGTGCGGCGAACTTGATCGGGCAGCCAGTAACAGCTTTGACGGACAATGCCGCACCACCACGGGTGTCACCATCCAGCTTAGTCAGCACAACGCCAGTCAGTTCAAGCTGTTTGTTGAAGCTGTCTGCGACGTTAACAGCGTCCTGACCTGTCATGGCATCAACGACGAGCAGCACTTCATCAGGAGTCAGGGCTGTGTGAATCTGCTTCAGCTCTTCCATCAGTGCTTCATCAATATGCAGGCGGCCTGCGGTATCGATGATGACATAATCCAGGTTGTTATCCTTGGCATGCTGCAGACCTTGTTTAGCGATTTCCACCGGGCTAATCTTGTCTCCCAGCGAGAACACTGGAACCTTGATCTGCTCACCAAGCACTTCAAGCTGCTTGATCGCTGCGGGGCGGTAAATATCACACGCTACCAAGAGCGGGCGGTGATTGCCCTTCTGAAGCAATTTTGCCAGTTTGCCTGAGGTGGTGGTCTTACCGGCCCCTTGCAAACCCGCCATCATAATGACGGTCGGCGGCTTGTTCGACTTGGCCAGCTTCGCCTGGCTTCCGCCCATCAGCTCAGTCAGCTCTTTGTTAACGATGTCGATAATGACCATGCCTGGTGTAAAGCTGTCCATCACTTCCTTGCCAACGGACTTCTCTTTCACCTTGGACACAAACTCCTTGACGACCTTGAAGTTAACGTCCGCTTCCAGCAGGGCCAGCCGTACTTCACGCATAGCTTCGTTGACATCATCTTCGGATACCTTGCCCTTGCCGCGAAGCTTGCTGAATACATTCTGCAATCTTCCGGTCAAACCTTCAAACGCCATATGCAGTTCCTCCCTTCATGCTATTCTAACCTCTGCAAACGATCCACAAGGTCCATGAACCGTACTTTATATTGCTCAGGCAGCATCCCATCATCCGGCAGTCTGCGCAATTCTTCCAAATATCGGCTACGGGTCTCATGCTTCACCAGCAAACCGAGCTTCTCTTCATAATTCTCCAGAACTTGTTCCGCCCGCTTGATATGCTCGTACACCGCCTGGCGGCTGATATCAAACTCGGCGGCGATTTCACCTAGGGAGAAATCGTCGTGAAAATAATATTTAAGGAACGTCTGCTGCTTATCCGTAAGCAACCGTTCGTAAAAAGCGAAAAGCAGGTTGATTCGATTCGTTTTCTCGAGCCTATTCTCCTGACTCATTAAGGGCACTCCCTTCGTCAAGGAAAAACACTTTACAGCTTCACAACGTCCCTTATATTACCCAAAACAAAGAAAGATGTCAAGCTTTTTTGCTTGTCATCTTTTTCTTTAAGCAAATTTGTTGCCATGTATGCGATTTTTACCCTTTATAAGCGGATCGGCAGCAAATAGATCAACACGGCGAAGAAGTGTGTCACACTGCCTGCTAGCACAAAGACATGCCAGACAGCATGATGGAACGGGAACCCACGCCATACATAGAAGACCGTCCCCAGGGTATACAGAATACCGCCAGCGACCAACAGCGTCATCCCTCCACTAGCCACTACAGCTGACAAGGGGCTCCAGGCGATCACGATCAGCCAGCCCATGGCAATGTAGAAGACAGTGGACATGAACAGAAACTTTTTGACGAAAAAGGCCTTGAAGAGCACCCCGAAAACAGCAATTCCCCAAATAATGCCGAACAGCGACCAGCCAAGAGTTCCTCGGATGGCTACCAGCAGAAACGGGGTGTACGTTCCCGCGATGAACAAGTAAATGGAGGAATGATCGAAAAATTCGAACAAATCCTTCGCCTTGCCCTCTTTGAGGCTATGAACCAATGTTGAATTAAGGTACAGAAGCAGCATGGTAGTCCCATAAATAGAGAAGCTGACCACATGCCAAGCCGTTCCCTTCAAACTTGCAAAAACAACAAGCAGGACCAGCGCGGCCACACTAAGGACCGTACCAATTCCATGCGTAATTGCATTTGCGACCTCTTCCCGGCGACTGTAAGTATACGTATTTGCCATACCCAAATCCTTCCGTTTGCGGTTTCCTTCTATTATAGCCGTTCCGCGGGTACCATTCCACTCTGCCGAATGGCCCCGCGTCTGTCTCATGGCTTACAATTGATAGAGCGCTGTGTATTTCTCTTCCAGATAATCGGCCAGATAATCCGGGTTCAGCGGTTCGCCAGTCACTTGCTCAATAATCTGTGAAGGCGTTAAGCTTTGTCCATACTTATAAATTTTGTCGGTCAGCCATTCCTTGATCGGAAGCAGGTTACCGGACGAAACTAGCTCATCGAACGTTGGCAGATCTTTGCGGAGCGTGTTCAGAATCTGAGCGGCATACATATTCCCAAGCGAATAGGAGGCAAAATAGCCGAAGTCTCCACCTGACCAATGCACGTCCTGCAATACGCCCAGCGCATCGGTTGGAGGTGTAATCCCCAGATACTCCTGGTACTTGGCATTCCAGACCTGCGGCAGATCCTTCACGGCAAGTCCTTCATTGAAGATTAGCTTCTCAATCTCATAGCGGACAATAATATGGAGGTTGTAGGTCAACTCGTCTGCTTCAATCCGAATGAACGTATTATCTACACTGTTAATTGCCCGGTAGAAATCCTTGACGTCAACACCGGCAAGTTGTACTGGGAAGTAATGTTGCAGATCCTTGTAATACCGCTCCCAGAAGGGCAGGCTGCGGCCGATCATGTTCTCCCACAAGCGGGACTGGGATTCGTGAATCCCCATGGATGCGCCTTGAGCCAGTGGTGTGCCTACAAGCTCGGGGTTGATATTTTGCTCATACAGGGCGTGTCCGCCTTCATGCAAGGAACTGAACACAGCGCTAGTGACGTTATCCGGAATATAGTTAGTAGTAATGCGAACATCTCCCGGATTCAGTCCTGTGGCAAAAGGATGCACACTCTCGTCCAGACGTCCGGCCTCAAAATCATAACCCATCTGCTTCAAGATGAAGAGTCCAAATTGCTCCTGCCCCTCTTGTTCAAAGACTTGCTGCAAAAAGCTTGTGTCTGGCTTGTTCGGGGAAGCTGCGATTTTCTCTACTAGTGGAACGAGACGGCTACGCAGACGGCCGAACACTTCATCAACCTTCTCAACCGTCAAATCCGGCTCATACATATCGAGCAAAGTGTCGTAGCGGGTGCCATTGACTCCCCAGTAATCAATAAATTCCTGCTTGAAGGCTACAATCTTCGTAAGGAAAGGCTCGAAGCCAGCAAAATCGCTGTTCTCCTTGGCATCTTCCCACTTCGTTTCCGAGTGAGCCGCCAATACAGCATATTCCTCATACTTCTCCGGCGGAATGCTCTTGGAGCGCTCATATTCCTTGCGGCAATCATGCACTATCTTATTCTGAACCTCATTCAATTGACTCTGAATATCAGGACGGCTGAAATATTCGGTGAACCGCCCCATCTCGGGCGAGGTCTCCAGTCTGAAATATTCACCGCTCAGCATCCCTACAGTCTGGGAACGGATCTCCGCACCCTTGCGCGGTGCGCCTGTACGCAGATCCCAATGCAGAAGCCCGATGGCCTCGCGGTAACCGCTCATTTTAGATAATAAACCACTGAATTTCTCCCACTCTTGCGATACTTGTTGTTCCATATATGGAGCACCTGCTTTCTCTATTTTGTCTGCTCCTCTTGATGATACTTTTTTAAATACTGATAAGCAACTTCACCTACACGAATATAGCTAAATGAAGTTAATAGGTATTATTTAAAAGCAGGTCTTACCTTCTCTCGAATTAGAATAACTACATATTGTTTCCGTAACTATTTTTCTGTAATATTTCGAACATAGGAGGTGGAAACCGCTCTAATCCGCCTATATTGATCGATTCATTCCAACCGCTCCACGTCAGCTTTTTATATGCCTATATCATAGCTTTCAGCGTTCATCCCTTGCTCTCCACTTTCCAGGTTGAATATATTGACCATAGTTCGAAAACCCTAAGAAAAATCCAGAATATTGACGCCTGTTAACTATAATCCGTATAATCAATTTCAGAGCTTGAACTCTCTAATTTGAAATACTTTGATTAGACTACTCGAAGCCAACTGGGCTTCACATTATGCTAAAGGAGCGTGAAAGGCAATGATCATTCAAGTTACACCCTTAGCGGAGAGGAAGTTGAAAGAAAGGCTTGGAGATCAGCCAGGCATTTTCAGGCTCTTTTATGATACCGAAGGATGCGGCTGTGACGGCATCAACGTACTCCTGATTGTGGATCAAAGTGGTCCTGAAGATCTCAGTATCGACGCTGGCGGCCTGCCTTTCATCGTCAGTAGGCAGCAGGAAATCTTCTATGAAGACAAAATGCGGCTGGATGCTGAAGAACGGTTCACTTCATTTAAACTGGATAGCGATTCACAGATTTACGGAAAAAATATACTGGTAAGAGATATACGAGGTACTGAAGCCCCGCTTCCTGGTCAAGGAGCAGCGTGCGCAGTGGAAATTACCCGTTAACCCCAAGGAGGAGCAAAACCATGAGCCAAGTAACCAATATCCTAGAACATAATCAAAAATTCGTTGAAAACAAAGAATATGAAGCCTACCTGACCGGCCGGTACCCAGCTAAAAAAATGCTGGTGATTACCTGTATGGATACACGTCTCGTAGAACTACTGCCTAAAGCTATGAATTTCAAGAACGGCGATGTCAAAGTCATTAAAAATGCTGGCGCTATTATCTCTCAGCCCTTCGGCAGTGTCATGCGCAGTGTTATGGTTGCGTTATACGAGCTAAATGCAGATGAAGTCATCGTTGTCGGCCACTATGAATGTGGCATGGCATCCCTGAATCCCGACACGATGATCGGCCACATCAAGGAACGCGGAGTCTCCGAAGAAGTGTTGTCCACCCTGGAGAATTCCGGAATCAAGCTGACCAAGTGGCTAAAAGGATTCGACAACGAGAAGGAAGGCGTTATCCAGACTGTTGAGCTAATTAAGCGTCATCCGTTACTGCCTCCGAATGTTCCAGTACACGGAATGATTATTGATCCGAATACAGGAGCACTTGAGCTTCTCTCAAACGGTTATGAATAAGAGGAATTCACACTCGTAGGCTGTACGCGCGGATACAATATCCGCGCTTTTTTTTATTTCAAAAATATTTCGAAATATGATCATTAAAAATGAAACCTTCCTCAATGTCATCCGTATTACCGGAAAGGCACAAAAAAAATAGCTTACAGGAGGGTTCACCTAGTCAATGAAACCAATGAAACGTGTAATGATGATTGTTATGGCCTTCACTCTGTTCTTTGTTGTAGCGTCACCGAATTTTGTGGACGCAAAACGCGGGGGCGGCGGATTCAAATCCGGAACGCGTAGCTTCACCACCACCCCGAAGAAATCTACCACCACAAATAACGTGAAGAAAAGCGATAGCACTACCGGCGGCGCAACCACCGGAAGCATGGCAAATACAAAACGCGGCTTCTTTAGCGGCGGCGGATTGATGAAAGGCCTCATGATCGGTGGTCTTGCTGGTATGCTGTTCGGCGGCATGTTCGGCGGTATGGGCTTTATGGGCAACATTCTCGGATTCGCAGTCAATATGCTCGCAATTTATCTGGTAGTTATCTTGATTCTTTCCTTCTTCCGCCGCAGACAGGAACGTCGCAGATTCCAAGAACGGGATGACCGCGCCTAATGAATAGTACTGTTCTTAGCATGGATGAGATCATTAATGCGATCTGCCTACACATGGCTGAACGTAAATCAGTAAACCCTACCGAAGTGCAGGTGGAGCTTAGCTGGGAAGAAGACACCGGCTATTCTGCGGAGGTATGGGTGCATGGCCGAAGCCAGTTCCTGGTGGAGTCCAATATGATCGAAGCCATTCTGCGTTACGTGCATACCGAATACGGGATCCGGGCTTACCGCGAGGATGTACGGTTGGATCTGGATGAAGAAATTACAGCTGTAGTAACTACAGACTGAAATTAATAAAAAATAAGACGGTGCGGCCCTTGGGCTGTACCGTCTTTTTCTATTATCGTCTGCCTGATCCTCCAATCCTTGTCAGGACAAAGGAAACTCTAAGGTAACTTTAGCCCCACCCAAGACTCCGTCATTTCCTAAGACTAGCTGCCCGCCATGCAGCAACATGATGGATTGCGCAATGTAAAGCCCCATGCCGTGATGATGTCCCGAGCTTCGACTGCGGTCCCCCATATAAAACTGCTTCGTTGCCTCTCGCAGATCAGCAGAAGTGAAGCCTCCGCCGCTGTCGTCTACTATAAAGCAAACACTATCTGGCCTGCCTTCTGCAGTCAGTGTGATAGTGCCCTGAACGGGAGTATGTTCCACCGCATTCATCACAACATTGAGCATAGCCCGCTGGAACAAACTCTTGTCGATTGCGATGAAATCCGGCATGTTGTGAGCGTTTATTTGAACCCGTATCTCTTTCTCAATAGCGCCCGCTCTCAGAAGTTCTTCAACATCCTCAAACAGCGAAACAGTATCTATTCTGACCCGTTCCAGCTTCAGCCCTTCCTGCGTCCTCGAAATTTCGATCAGTTCCCTCGCATAACGTTCAATCTGTGCCGAACTAGTCAGGATATAACGATTGTATTCCCGCTGGATCTCATCTTGGGCTGTCTCGCTTAGCAGTTCAGCATTCCCTCGGATGATCGTAAGCGGTGTTTTGATATCATGCGCGAGAGCGGAGATTTGCTCCCGGCGGGCCTGTTGCTCCTCCCATTGTTGCCGGAGCGAGGCCTTCAACTCGTTCTTCATCGTGTCTAGCGAATCTAGGACTGAGTCAATCTCATGCACACCACTGGATTGCACGGTGAATTCGAGATCCTGATTCCGAATTTTTCCAATGACTGACTGCAGACCTTTCATTTTCTTCGCCAGCTTCTTGCCGAACAGATAGGACCATAAGACAATTTGCAGCAGAAAGCCCACCACAATCAGTATGATGCCCATAAGCTCAGGATTGGGCAGATGGGTTCTCAGCCATTCCGAGCGAAAATTCATGACAATGGAATAACTAAGCAGAAGGACCTCTCGCTGCTGTTCCCTTTGAATGACAGTATAATAACCGTAGCTTCCGCCTTTACTGCCTGACACGACAGCCTTCCATGCTTCCTGCGCTTGCTCCTTATTTAGACTGCCGCTCACATATTGTCCTTCCTGAGTATAGAGAGCATATTCTGACAGGGAGGGTATTTGATTGGGTCTAATTTCGGGGCTGGAAACTAGTACATCCTTTGCAGCGGCAATCTGCTTCTCCACCTCATTGGCCGGGAGGATCTCGCCTATCGCCGTAGCTATAAAATAAGTGCCAAGCAATAGGCCGAGCCATAGCAGCATTCCCCCACACAGCAGCATAAAGTATCTTAGGAAAATAGTACTCAGTGCTAATGGTTTGCGGCCTTTGTGCTTTAAGTTCTCCATTTATAACCTATCCCCCAGATGGTCTCGATCGGTAATTGCTCGTACCTCGCCAGCTTTGCACGGATATTCTTAACATGTTCCGCCACCGCCGCGCTGTCGCTCTCCCCATCAAAACCAAATACCGATTCATAAATCTTCTCCTTGGAGAAGACCTGTCCCCGATTGCGGGCAAGAAACTCACAGATTTTATATTCACTCTTGGTAAGGGGGACCTTGTCCTCCTGCACATGCATTTCCTTAGCCAATAAGTTGAAATGAACCTCATCGATACTCAGCATACTGCGCCTCTCCCGCTGCTCTCTTCGCAAATGTGCATTCACCCTGGCCCGTAGTTCACCAGTCCCGAAGGGCTTTAGGATATAGTCATCTGCACCCAAACCCAATCCGTACATAATGTCATCCTCTAGTGTTTTTGCCGTGAGGAATAGAATCGGGCAGTCAACGATGCCCCGTATTCTCTCGCAGAGGGCAAAGCCATCGATTCCCGGCATCATGACGTCTAGCAGAATCAGGTCAAAGAAACCGGGATTCAGCGCTGTGATCTGCTCCGGCTCAGATAACGTGGTCACACTGTGTCCGTCCTTGATCAGGATATTTCGAATCAGTATCAGAATACCCACTTCATCATCTACGGCCAGTATTCGGGCCATCCAGCCTCCTCCTTTCAACGCTTAAAGCTTAGCCTTCCGATTTACGGCCTTCCCATCGAGTAAACCATGCAGAGGACAGCAGCAGCACACCTGCCGTGACGGCGATACTTATCCATATACCGCTTTGCAGTTGAGCCATTATGGAAGCGCTCAGTGGCACTTCAGTTGCGTACAATACCCACATACTGGCCAATCGCACAGGCCAACTCCAAGGCACCAGAATCCAAATACCATCGCCAAGTCCTGTGAGCAGAAGTGCCGCCAACAGGCTCCCCATAATGCCCATGCCTATCGAAGTCCCCTGTCCAAAGCGCAAGCTTATCATCAAGTGAAAAATATACAGGATTATACAGCTTCCGGCAAGGACACAGGTAACATTCAGGTAGAGATGCATGGGTAGTAGTCCGTCTTTGTGTAGCAGCTCTGTGAGTCCAGCCCCGAACATCACTACTGCCAATAACGTACCTGTAAAGCCCATAATGAGCAGAAGGAGCAGCTTGCTGAGAAAGGTCCACATCTTCGGTGCAGCCCCTCCCAGCAGGTTCTGGAATTGCCCAGCTGCCTCTTCCTGTCTGGCCAGTATCGCGGTCAGAACACCAATTAGCGTCGGGAAGACCACGGCTAATAGTTCAACAAATCCGACAGTGAGTTCGAGACTATCCATAGGCGAAATAAAAGCGTACGCCAGGAACGCTCCTGCTCCGATAAGCGGCAGGAGCAGATGAATCAGCAGCAGTGGCGTCCGTCTAATTTTTAGAAAATCAGCTCTCAACATACGGTCAAATCTATTCATCCTACAAAGCCTCCCGTTTGTTGAACCACTGTGCCGTCAGCCAGAGCAGCACACCACACAGTGCCAACGACCCCAAGATACCCGGTAGGATAACCCCCCAAGCCAGTAAGGGATCACCTACTTTGGCAGGAAGCCCATTCGGCAGAATCCCCAGTATAGGACACATCAGCCGGATTGGAATAGCGTACGGGACAACCCACCATATCTCCCGGGTCGCACACAACAGACCGAGTATGACATTCCCGGCAAGATTGATCAGGATAGTCATGAACATGCCGCATGTCACAGCAAGAAACAAGCAGAGTGGAATCTGCCAGGCGATTGTGACCGCGAGCAAAATAGACGCCATCAATCCCTGAGCAGGCAAAATTGACTGTCCCAGCCACATCCCCCCGAGCGTAGCCCCCACAAAGAAGATTAGGCAGACAGCAAGTAACCAGACCATGCAGAGCAAGACTTTTCCTAGCCAAAACTTACGAGGATCCACCGGCAGGGCGAGCACGCCCTGAAATTTCATATTGGCATCCTTCTGGACAACCAGTACACAGAATAGAGTGGTTGCACCAGGCAGTATGATGACATACCACCAGTTGTAGGCACCGGTCTGGTAAAGACGCCCTCCCATTAGCAAGAAAGCGATTAACAGTGTAAAGGCAGGCATCAACCAGATCATCCGCGGAGCAAAGGTGCGTTTGAGCTTCATCTTTTCCACAAGCATATATTGCAGCAATTTATTCACCGGCCCTTCTGTACGCAGCGGCCACTTGCATGAACAATGTCTCCAGGTCCTGTTCCCCATTCGCGCTGCCCTGATAGCCGAGCACACCGCCGGCAATAATACCGATTTCATCCACAACCTGCTCTACCTCAGAGAGTACATGGCTGGATAAAATGACGGTGATGCCCTGCGCCGGAAAGGAGCGGATCAGCTCCCGGAACTGCTGGATACCGATAGGATCCAGCCCGTTCGTCGGTTCGTCCAGTATCAACAACCGTGGATGATTCAGCAGAGCGATGGCAATACCGAGGCGCTGCTTCATACCCATCGAGAATTGCCCTGCTCTTTTTTTACCCGTTCCCGTCAGATCCACGGTTAACAGAACTTCATCAATACGCGACTCCGGCAACCCCAGCATTATTGTGCGCACCTGCAGATTCTCCCGGGCCGTCAGATTTTCATACAGGGGGGGACTCTCAATAAGCACTCCGATGTCCGTCAGATCCCGGCGATGCCACTCATGCCCGTCGAACCGAATGCTCCCCGAAGTGGGCTTAAGCAGGCCGGTCAGCATTTTCAGTGTAGTCGACTTCCCGGCACCGTTAGGGCCGAGCAATCCGTAAACTGTATTCCTTGGCACAGACAAGCCGATGTTCTCGACTGCTTTTTGCTTGCCAAAGCTTTTGCAAACACTTCTTGTTTCCAATATCAAATCCTTCACTATCCATCATCCTTTCCCTTCTGTAGTCACAGATTAAAGGACAATTATCAGGATTTTATAAGGATACTGGAAAGAAGTAAAGCGAAGCACCATCAGCACAAAAGTCAGGCACACAAAAAGGGATACCGCATATGCAGTACCCCTTCACTGTATTAACCTATCCGAACGAATCCGCTGCTCCATAACCCTCAATCTCCGCAGTCTTAAAGCAGGGAAATTACCAGCAGTTCATACAGTACCAGTGGCAAAATCACATTGCTGTTATATCCAGGTGAAGGATACGGAGTCGGGTAAGGTGCATACGGGTTAAAGAAACCGCGGGACCCTTGGTTATTAACGGTCACACCCAGATACAGATGTTTGCTGTCTACGCCGGAGATCGTGCCTTCATGGGTCAGTCCGTCTACGGTCTGCACTCTCACCCTTTGATTAATATAAGGCTTACAGGAATGGTGCAGTGAGTCACGGACGCCGTGCAGATGCCGGATCACATTGGGATCGGCCTGATAGATAACCCCCGCCTGCTGACCAGTGTTATATGTCGACATAATCTTTTGACCTCCACAGATGGATTTGCTCCATACTATGCGGTAGCCTACTCAAGGGTGCCTAGAGACAACTCTTACCAAGGTCTCTATGCGACGAAGATCCCTTCTACCTTGACGTTCACAGCCACGAGCGACAGTCCCATCATCGTCTCCACAGCATGACGCACATTGTGCTGAACCGCCTGGCATACCTCCTGAATCTTATACCCGTAGTTGACGATGATCCGCAGGTCTACCTCGACCTCCCGCTCCTTCACTTCAACGGTAATTCCTTGCTGCCCGCTTTTGCCGCTCAGGCGCTTGGTCAGGCCCTCCGACATGTTTTTGGACATGGAAGCAATACCCGGTGTCTCAATCGCCGCCAGCCCGATCATCTTGGAGACTACAGCATCGGAAATATGCACAAAGCCTTCTCTGATATCTTTCAACATGTACATTCACTCCTTATTCTATGGGTTCAGAAGATACTGGGGGACTGGCCTCCGTCTTCCGTTGCCTGATAAACACTTCATACAGCTTGATTACGATAATTTTGAGAATTAGATAGACAGGGATGATCAGCAGGATCGCCAAGATGCCGCCCAGATCGCCGCCGACCAGCACCAGGATAATCGTGGTGAGCGGGTGGATATCGAGCTTTTTCCCGAAAATATACGGTGCAACCAGGTTATCCTGGATCTGCTGGGCAACCAGAATAATTACAATCGACCAAATCGCCGTTGACGGTGACTGGATTAGACCCACAATAAAAATCGGTACACTCGACAGGATTGCCCCGATAAAAGGCACGAAGTTCATGACAACCGCGATAAGTGTAAGCAGCAGCGCATATGGGAGACCAATGATCAGGAATCCAATGTACATCAGTACACCCAGCGCCAAATTCACCAGCACTCTGCCTACTATAAAGTTGCTAAGCGCACTGTCGATCTCACTCATCATCGCTGTACCCTCATCCTTGTAACGCTGCGGCATGAAGCCTACGATCCTCCGACCGAACTTGCCGCCTTCCTTGAGCATATAGAACAGAATGATCGGAAAAGTAAATAAAATAACGGCAAAATTGGAAACGAAGGAGAACAGTCCTGAAACATAGTTCGTTAACAAGTTGAACCCTTGGTTCAAATAATCCGTCACCTGAGTCAGCGGGCTAATATCTCCCGGCAGCAGAGACGAGAGCCATGGTATCTCCTCCAACTTGTGAATCTGCTCGTTCATATTGGCGAAGAGACTTGGTGCATTGTTCACCAAATTCACTAGTTGCGTGCGCAGGGATGGGAACACGCCGATGCTGAGCACCAGCAGCAGCAGTGCTATCACTACATATACAATTAGTATGGAAATCGATCGGTTGATCCTGCGCCTCTCCATGGTATCGATCAGCGGACGCAGCAGATAATAGAAGAATCCCGCCAGCATCAAGGGAATGATAATTACACTGAACAACGACAGTACCGGTTTGAAAATAAAATCGACCAACGTGCCGACATACACAATACCCAGCACCAGTAGAACAGCAATACAAATACGAATGAACACATTCAATTTCGCCACAGTATCCCTCCAATCCTCTTTGTTTTTTATTTAGGTATCTCAATTGTAAAAATCGTTGCATCCTTGCCCTTCCGGCTCAGATGAAGCGTCCCGCCCATCTTCTCTGTATTGCGCTTCGCGATGGACAACCCCAGTCCAGTTCCCCCGCTAGCTGTTCGCGCTTCATCCCCACGAACAAACGGGTCGAAGATGGTCGGCCACAGCTCCTGCGGAATACCAATCCCGTTGTCGGCAATTTCAATCGATATCTTTTCTTCGGAAGGCATCAACTCAACACGCAGCCGCGTTCCCGGCGGGTTATAAGCCAGCGCGTTAGCGATGAGATTATGAATGACCCGTGACAGCAGCTCGGCATCATAGCTGGCCATGACTTCATGATCGGGAACGTTAAGCTTTAGGTCAAAGTTCTTTTGCTCAATCTCGCCGTAGGCCTCGGCTACAATCTCCCGCAAAAATTCTCCCAGCTCCTGGCGCTCCACCCGCAGTAAGAAGTCCGGTGAATCAATCTTCAGCAGTTCCAGAGTATTCTGGATCAACTTGGTGACCTGTGAGGATTTGTTATAAATATAGGTCAAGTAACGCGTCTGCCGCTCCTTGTCCTCTCCGCGTCCTTCCACAAGCGCCTGGGCATAGCCCTGGATACTCGTTATCGGTGTCTTTAAATCATGGGACAGATCCACCATCAGCTGCTGCTTGCTCGCCTCGGCTTGAGCCTTCTCGCGTGTAGTTCTCTCGATCACGCCCGCCATATAGTTGAAAGTATCGCCGATGCGGGCAAATTCTTTCTCGGCATATAACTTGATGCGCATACTGTAGTTACCCTCGGTCATCTGGTTAAGCCCCAGGGTAATAATACGCAGCGGCTTCTTGATCCGGCGGGCCACCCAGTAGCTGTAGATAACGGTCAGCAGAATAATTAGTCCGGTTCCGACAAAGACATAGAACGATACCGATTGGTTCAAGTAGACCTCCAGCGGATCGCTGTTGATGGATACTTTCACACGATCACGCGGAATTTTGAGCAACAGCCATCCAGCATTATGATGCGTCTCATCCATACGAGCCATGGAATAGTAATAGGGCTGATCTTTCCTGTTTTCCAGCGCTTCGTAAATAGCGTCTTCGCTATACTGGGATACTGCGTCTCTTTTCTCACCAATGGCGCTTACAACGTTCCTCTCATTATCAAGAACCTCCAGCCATCCGCCACTTTCCAGCAGACGCCGGTTTTCAATTCCGTTTGCCGGCTGACCGCGATATTCCCGGGCCTCTATTTTCAGGTTGGCGTCAGCGATGACATTTTTGCCGGAATTAATAGTGACATCAATATTGATGAATATATAGACGCCCAGCACGAGCATCAGCAGCATACAGTTGAATAGCAAAAAGTCTAGCGTAAGGGAAATGTGCAGCGGTCTCTGATCTCTAGTTTTCCACGGGCGCTTCAAATTTGTACCCCAATCCGCGAATCGTCTTCAAATACTCAGGCTTTTTGGAATCGCGTTCGATTTTGTCACGAATGTTGCTGATATGCACCATAATGCTATTATCCTCATACACATAGAAATCTTCCCATACGGCCTCATATATCTTTTTACGGGTAAATACACGTCCCGGCTGTTCCATCAGCAGCTCAAGGATTTTATATTCGGTCGAGGTCAAGGTGACCTTCTCCCCGGAGCGGTAAAGAACACATTCGCTACGGTCCAGTACCAGACTGCCGAGCTCAATTCGTTCATTCTGTTTCTTCTCTTCTACAGGCGGAGCGTCAAAATGGTTCACCCTCCGCAGCAGCGCGCCCACCCGGGCGACAATTTCCAGCGGATTGAAGGGTTTGGCGATATAATCATCGGCGCCCAGTTCAAGGCCCAGAATCTTATCATGATATTGACTCTTAGCGGACAGGAACAGAACCGGAAAGAAATGTGTTTCACGGATTCTTTTCAACAATTGCAGCCCGTCCATGCCTGGCATCATAATATCGAGTATCGCCAGGTCGATGTGATTCGACTGCATCAGCTGCAGTGCCTGTGTGCCGTTGTGTGCCTCCAGAATGTTGTACTCTTTCTCCAAATAGAGCTGCAGTAATTCCACAATCTCTGTCTCGTCGTCGGCAATCAGAATGGTATACACGGTGATCCCCCTTTATGTATCTATATCTGTGTAGTAAATCAGGGCCAGCCCGGTTTCTTGGGTATACTCCTAAAATACAGGACCCTGGCACCCTAACTATATCCTGCCATTCTAAATCTCATCTAAACGGAATCTAAAGATTATCTAAATTATTAATATTCCACGATTGTAGCAAAAAATCGTACACAGGATATTATCCCCATGTACGATTATTCATATTGTTCATTTATTTAAAAAGCAACTCCGATTCCGCCTTCGCCAGCATAGGTCCCCATCACGGGTCCCATACAAGAGAATACAACCTCCTTGAAGGGATGCCGCTCCAGAATCCGGGCTTTCATCTCAAGCGCCAACTTCTCACAATTGCTATGAACAATCGCGATGATCGCCTTCTCGTAATCATGCTCCTTCTCTTCAAGGCGGGCCAGAAGCTGATTCAGCGCCTTCGGAATACCGCGCGTTTTCTCCACCACTTCTACTGTGCCTTCGTCACTGATTTTTAGCAGCAGCTTGATGTTAAGTACAGACGCTACCGCCCCGGATAGACGACTGAGACGCCCGCCCTTGATGACATTCTCCAGCGTGTCGAGGGTAAAGTGAGCGTTGACTTCCTCACTCTGCTGAACCACTTTTTCTTTCAGATCCTGCAGGCATGTGTACGACTGCGACCATTTTCCGGCATGCGCTAGAACAACGGATAATCCTGCGGAAAAGCTTTTTGTATCTATGACCTCAATTGCATTCGGATACCCTTCATCCTCATACATCTCCTTGGCAATCATCGCAGCCTGGTACGTACTGCTGATGTTAGAGGACATGGAGATGACCATAATGTCGGTGCCTTCCTCCACTTGCTTGAACGCTTCCAGAAATACCATCGGACTAGGACTCGCTGTCGTTGGTAACTCCTTGAAGTCACGCATTTTGGCGTAAAATTCTTCGGCCCCCGCTCCTTCCGGCATAGGTTCATGTCCGAAATGAACTGGCAAATGAATTACGGAAATATCGTACTTTTCAATGTAGTCAAGAGGTAGGTCGCAACCGCTGTCAGTGATGATCTTGATGGGCATAAAGGGTACTCTCCTTTCATTATACTGCCCATTATAGCTGGCGTTCGTGCTGCACAATAGTTCACTTTATAACTTGTCAAACTCGTTTTTTTATGCTTAGGCGCAGAAAAAGAACGATCTGTCACCTCTATGGGCTTCAAAATCGCTCATTTTTATAATATATGGTGTAATCTTCCTTTTACGTCCGATCCTTATAATACGGCCGATGTTCCCCCGTCAATATTCACAGCTGTTCCCGTTACATAAGATGCCGCGCCGGAAACCAGGAAAGCTATAACCTTTGCAGCCTCTTCCGTTTGGCCGATCCGACCCAGCGGAATACCGTGACGCGGGTTCGAAGCAAACTCCTCCCAGCTTTGCTCAGGAGCAACAGACTTCCACAAGCGCTCGATCTGGTCGCTGCGGATCAGTCCGATGCACACCGCGTTGACGCGAATGTTGTCCCCGGCCAGATCCTTGCTCATCGCCTTCGTGAGCGCAAGCCCCGCCGCCCGGCTAACCGAGGTCGGCAGAGAAGAAGCAGACGGCGTCTTTCCTTTGATCGCCGTCACATTCAGAATTGCGCCGCCTCCGCGTTGGCGCAAATGAGGTACTGCTGCCTTTGCGGTATTCACCGACCCCAGCAGCTTCAGATCGAGGTCACTATGCCAGCTCTCGCTTGTGACCTCTTCGAACGGCTTCGCCGCCGACGTCCCGGCATTGTTGACCAGAATGTCGAGTCCGCCGAAATGCCGCGCCGCTTGCTCCACTGCGCCGCGCGCCTCTTCCTCTACGGAGACATCGGCGGAGAGGATCAGCGCCTCTGCCCCGGTCTCTTCCTTGATGCGTACCGCTGCCGCCTGGAGCGATTCCAAATTCCGAGCGACGATCGCCACCTTGGCGCCCTCCGCCGCTAACGTAATCGCCGTCTCCAGCCCAATCCCTTTGCTTCCGCCTGTAATCAACGCAATCTTATCCTGCAATCCCAAGTCCATCTTAAACTGCCTCCTCACCTATCGTTAGTTACTTAATGAATAAGTATACTTTACCATATTTGCGAGGCACTAATGAAGCAAGCCTCTGGTACGGGCAGCTTCTACCGCAGCAACGCGGGATGAGACAGCAAGTTTGCTATAGATATTAATGATATGCGTCTTGACTGTAGCTAACGAGATGTTCAGGCGATCCGCAATTTCTGGATTGGGCAATGCGAGATCAGTTTTTTTGAACATATTTGCTGCGCAGCTTATACATCGTGATCGACAGGAAAAGACCTATCAACAGCATTGGATATAGCCATGGCCAGAGCTGGAACCCGGAAGTGTGTCGTTCTAAATTCACGGCTGCGTTAAGGATTTGCTTTTGCGGAAGGACGGACACTATGGTGTCCAGAACAGGATTGTTTTGGCTGAATGAATAGAAGCTACCTGCCAGAATCGTAGATAGTGCCAGTACACTGTTGCCCAACATCGAGGCGTTATCCGGTTTGTCAAAGAGTGTATACAACAGCAGGGCAATAGAGATGCCCAAGACGCAGATCATTAGGAGCAGCAAGGCATACTGTACAAGCGTGAGGCCAATGGCAAAGCCTGATATCTTCATGACGACGAGTGCCAGAAATAGGGGCAGAAACATAGAGACACAGTAAATGATGTGCGCGGCCAAATAACTGATCAAGGAAACAGGAGACATGATAATCCGCGCAAATTGTCCCTTCTCCCGATCCTCTGCAAAAGTGAATAGATTCATAAACGTGCTCATCAGCAAAAACAACATTAGAAACCCGATGACATTGCTCCCCACTCCCCGATCCCCCTGCAGCACTGGCGCCGGTCCCTCAGGATGCTCAAGCAAATTTAACAGCATGGCTTCGTATTCATCATTTTTGAGCGTAGTAATGTTGTACTGTCCATCTCCATCCTCTTTGACAATGGCATCATACCGGTGTTTGACTAGTGTAGAGCGCGGCGGCTCATTCGGCAGAATATCGATGCTAAGAAGGTCCGAATGAACCGGTACTGTATCAGCCTCACTAATCAGTGCAATATGGCCTCTGACCTGCTGGAGATTGGTAAAATACACGGCCAGTGCAATCATGCCCAGCATCAACACCGTCATAATCACTACGAGCGGCAGGCGGGTGAGCATCCGGGAGTAGTTGTTTTTCAGAATGGTCAGCATACATAATCCTCCGTTCGAAACAGCTTCACACAGCCAAATACCAGCAGTACGGAAGTCAGTATACTAACGCCCAGCACAGGCAGGAACGAGGACAGATTCCCGTCGACAAGGATGGCAAAGAACGTATCGTTCAACCATTTTACAGGAGAGAGCTTTGAGATCAGGGACATCGTCCCGCCCATGCCATCCCACGAGAAGAACGTGCCACCGAGGAATGCAAAAATCGCAATCACATTGCTGAGCAGCGTGCTAGCACCTTCTTCCGCCTTGAACACACAGCAGAACAGTACGCCCAGTGCGCATGCGGCGAATTCAATCGGTACCATCAGCAGAAGCAGGTAACCCGCATGGGTACCGTCAAAATCCAGATGGAGCAAGAGCACAAGCGCGGCCAGTACCAATAGATGACAGAGATAATTAAAGACACATGACGTGACGATTTTGGAAAAATAGATCGGAAAGCTGCCCACCGGGGAATGGATGATACGCAAATTCGCTTTTTTAATATCCCGTTCCATAAAAATGTTCGTTGCCGTCATTGCCCCGTTCAAGATCCCGTATCCTAGAAAGGTGACCGTGTAGTAAAGATAGGCATTGGAAGCGTGTTGATACGCACCGCTATTCAGAAAGCCCATAATCAGAACGATCAGGAAGAAAAAAAGAGTGTTATAGCCGATCAACACCGGACTCTTCAGCATATTCTTAAAGTCCATTCGGCAAATTTGCATAAATCCGCTCATCATTGCCCTCCCCCTTAATCGCGCAGCTTGCGGCCGGTCAGTTTGAGAAATACCGTCTCGAGACTAGCCGTCTCACTCGCCACATTGCGGATTCTGATCCCGCTATCCGTTAGAAGCGCAATAATCCGGTCCAGGTTCTCAATATCCTTGAGACAGATCACTTCAAGCTGCGTCCCGTGGGTCTGGACAGATTTCACGCCGGTGATGCTGTATAACGCCGCCTCCTCAATAGCCTTCTCCGCCTCGATTTCAATGATATAGCGCTTCTCTTCCTGTATCCCTGCCTTGAGCGACTCTTTCGTACCTTCAGCGATAATCGCGCCATGATCCATGATGATAATCCGCGATGAAACCGCCTCGACCTCCTCCATGTAATGAGTCGTATACAGCACGGTCATCCCGCTATCGCGCAGACGTTGAATGCTGTCTAGAATGTGCTTGCGCGACTGGGGATCAATGCCGACAGTAGGTTCATCCATGATCACCAGCTCTGGGGTATGGGCAACGGCACACGCAATATTGAGTCTGCGCTTCATGCCGCCCGAGAACGTCTTCACCTTGTCATGCCTGCGTTCGGTAAGTCCGGCTAAAGCCAGTGCCTCATCCGTCGCGCGGTTCAGCTCTTGACCACGAAGTCCGTACAAGCCAGCGAAAAAGCGGATGTTGCGCTCAGCCGATAGCTCTTCATAAAGCGCAATATCCTGAGGGACTACGCCGAGCTTCTTCTTGTAGCTACGCAACACCTTGCTAAGAACATCTCCTTTATAAAAGAGTTCTCCGCTATCGCTCGACAGTGCAGCTGTCAGGATGTTGATCGTCGTGCTCTTCCCCGCACCGTTGGGTCCCAGGAAACACAGAATTTCCCCGCGTACCACTTCGAAGCTGATCCCCTTCAGAACCTCATGGACTTTGAAGCTTTTCTTCAAGTGTTTTACACTCAATAAAATTCCCATTTTTTATCATCTCCTGAGCCCTATCCTAGCTTAAAACGGACATAAAAAAATCAACCTTCCGGTTGAGTGAAAGGTTGATTTTTCATCCTTCTTGAGGATGAGGAGCCGCTACATCGGGCGGCTGAGGAGGTCTTGCTTGTTCAGCGCCGACTGTGCAGCTGCATATTTACTGGGCATGACGCCTACCGTATTCTTGAAGATACGGCTGAACAGGTGAATGCTGGAGAACCCGGTCTCCTCCGCGATCTCGGTCAAATTCTGCCGTCCCCGCAGAATTCGTAGCTTCGCCTGTTCAATTCGGACATGCTTCAGATAATTATGAATCGTAATGCCAAGCTGGCTTTTGAACAAGTAAGACAGATGATTCGCAGTTACACCTGCATGTTTGCCAATGCTTTCGTTGCTGAGCTGAGGATCATGATAATGCTCATGAATATAATGAATGGCGCCTTCCAGCAGCGGCCAGCCTTTCGTTAACTTGCCCTCCGTCTCCCCTGGAAGCGAGTGGCTCTTCATAAAGGTGTAGAGCAACTCCAAACAGATGGATTTGAGCAGCAAGGGGCTGGCCGGTGATGGATCACTCAGTTCTTTTTGCAACATGAGGAATTTCTTCTTCATATCCATCCGGTCTGCTAAGGCCAGGCGAGTTACCGGGGCGATGGAGGCCAGCTCCATCTCCTCTTCCCTGTGCTTCATGGCATCGGGACGACCCGCATGCCTATGTTCGTCATAATAGAGATCAAAGTGAAGAATACACTGCACCAGCGGGAGCGCCGAGGAAGACTTGATGATATGGGGCATGAATGGATGCATCAGCAGCACATCCCCTTCCTTGACCAGATATTTCACGCCATTCAGAAAGAACTCTGCCTCACCCTGATCAATATAGGTGTACACATGATCCGGATCCATCCATTCTCCAGCTAGAGAAGTGGACTTCTGAATTCTAGCGGCTCTGACATAGGGGGAAATATGGTTAATCCAAGACTGCTCCACGGCTGCGGCTCCCTTCTCTCTGCGGTGTCTCCATCCTGCAACGGATTTACGCTTTGACCGGAATCTGCAATTCCTTCTCTACATAATCACGACAGGTCTTCATGCTATCATACGGGGTATTCGTCGTTTCGTCCACTTCAAGTGTAACCCAACCGGTGTACTGAATTTCTTCCAGCGACGCCAGTACCTCTTGGAAGTTGACCGCCCCTCTGCCTAGCTCGCAAAAGAATGGTGCGTTCTCATTACCACCCTCAGCCTCCTGCTTCGTCAGGTCTTTGAGGTGGACATAAGCCACTCTATCACGGTAGGTTTTAATAACCTCTGCCGGGTCCATGCCAGCTCCCTTTAGGTGAGCAGAATCCGGCGCCAGATAGACGTATTCCGGATCGGTCAGATCCATCAACGTCTCCAGTTCGTTCTGATCCTGAATCTCCGTCCAGAGGTGAGGATGCAGACAAGCTTTCACTCCCAGCGCTTTCGTCTGCTTGGCCAGTTCATTGATTGTCTCAGCTGCGACTTTGAGTTCCTCCAACGTAGTTGGCTGCTCTCTTGTCCCGCCGGGACCCAGCACGAGAATCTCTGCGCCCAATTTCGCGAGGAGCTGGGCTAGCCGCACATTATGACGGATGATGTCCTCCCGGTTCTCCAAATTTCCAAAACGCTGATGCTGCCCGTCCGGCATCCCGCCGTACAGCCCAGTGATCACTAGTCCGTATCCGGCTAGCAGTTCCTTGAACTCTTCCGGCTTGTCTTCGTACTGGAGCGCAAAGGACGCCCACGGTTCGATTCCACGAAAGCCAAGCTGAGAGATCTCTGTCACGGCCTGAAGATGATTCTGGCCCCAAGTGATGGCATGGGCAGCGATTTTACCTCTGAATTCAGTCATGAATAGGTCTCCTTATTGGCAGGGCTTCACGTACCAATGCGCTAACCCTGCCCGTTCTCTTATAGCCCTAGTGGTGCGAATACTTTATCAAATCCAGCCTTAGAGCGAGCCAGCAACTCCTGCGAAGTCTGCCCACTACCTGGGGCCAGCACTTCCTGAGCAACAACACCTTTATAACCAATCTTCACGAGACTTTCCAAGAAGCCAGCAAGATCGATCACACCTTCGCCAGGATACAGACGGTCACCATCCTGCAGTTCAGGGATTGGCAGGTCCTTGGCATCATTGATATGAGCATGCGTGATTTGCTCCGGCTTCAGCTTGAGCAGGTCATCAGTGGTCAGCCCATTCGTGTACCAATGGTAGGAGTCTAGTAGCAGACCGACATTACGGGAGTTGATCGCCTCCATCCACTCAAGCGTATCCTCCATCGTCCAGATGAATGGATTAGCCCATTGTGTACGCAGATGGTTACTGCCTACAAACTCCAGACCTAGCGAGATGCCGTACGCCCCCAAGATGTCCGCGCACAGTCTCAAACGCCGCGTAGCAGCAATCATGAATGGAGCCGCTGGCAGATCAGTGGAAGGCAGAATGTACGTGCAACACGCCTTACAATTCAGAGCGGCCGCTGCTTCCGACACCCTTACAAGCTGTTCTAACCCCGCCCGGAAATTCTCTTCCGTGCTCCGCCAATCCACATCCAGGCTAAAGGAACCGATGGTAATCCCAGTGCTTTCCAGCAGTTCTAATGCTTTTTCTTGTCCAAGCTCCTGGATCAGCTCTAGCGGATTAAGATCCACCGCCTGAAACCCGAACTCAGCCGCACTTCTGATATACTCTTCATTTGACGCAATCTCACCGAGACCCGCCGTAGTCAATCCTCTTAACATGTCTTTGTCCTCCTTAGGCCCAGTCAAATAGCACACCGTTGTATTGGTCTTTATTGTTTCTTAGTCCTGCATAAGCTTCACTGGCTTGCTCTGGCTTGATCACATGGCTGATCAGCGGCTCGATCTGCAGTCGGTTCTGCTGCATCAGCTCGAAGACGATCTTGGAATTACGCACCAGCGAGTGCTTCACGAACTGGTTAGGTTCTGTCGGATAACGCCACTCATGCGCCCCTTTGAACGTAATACATCCACGGTTATATAGATGGCAATAGTTGAGTACTTCCGTAATATCTGTGTTGTACTCTCCACGCGGACTACCCAGCAGAATGATCTCTCCCTGACTGCCGATGTACTCCAGACTGTCAACTGCAACCTTGGAAATCCCAGTAGCTTCTATATGAGATGATACACCTTGACCATTAGTAAGCGCCATCAATTCTTCTTTCACTTTACCGCTGCTACCATCTAGCGCATAATCCACACCACATACACGGGCTGTCTTGAGTCGTTCCTGTGACAGGTCCACCCCGATCACCGTTGCACCTTGCAAGCGGGCCAATTGAGCGGCCAGATTGCCGACCAATCCAAGACCGGATACACTTACCTTGTCACCAAGCTCAATGTTCGACACGCGAACCGAAGTGAAAGCCACGGTAGCCATGCGAGTGAAAGGAACCCATCTAAGATCCAATCCGTCCGGCACCTTCAGCACAACGTCCTTAACCTCTAGCACCTGGTATTCGCTATGACTGCCATAGTGGAAAACAGCATCTCCGACTTGTACATCCTTAACGCCTGCACCAGCTTCAATAATTCGGCTAACACTGGCATAACCCGGGTTAAGCGGAAGCTTGGCCCACCACTCTGTACCTGCCAGCATCGCCAGCTCCGTTCCTGGGCTAATCAGCGAATATATTAATTGAACAAGGACTTCATTCTCCCCAAGAGTTGGGGCTGTAAACGCCTCTTCCACCGTTTCTACTTCATTTGGGCTGACGAACATAATTTTCCTATTTCTCATTTGTGTAGTCACTCCTTCAGGTTCATTGATCCCTTTAAATGTATGGTTTTTTGAGTAAATTGTCTTTACCTGAATTCATGATTTTTTGTCTAAAACTACGATGTCGATGCACCCGTTCTACGTCACTGTAATCCCACGCCAAAAAGCCGTCCCTCCACTGCTTCCAGTGTCGAGACAGCTTCGTCCTGTGTCATGCGCGCTTAATCAAAAAATGAATTACATGCAATCAAAATGATGATAATTCCGCTTAACACGGTACTGAACTGCCCTAGGGTAAACGAACCGATCCGCACACCAGACAGCTTTCGCCCGAGAACCACACCGAGCCATACCGTCACATAACTTCCGATGGCCGCCGTTAAAGAAATCGCCAGCGGAGACAGTCCGATCAGCCCTGCGCCGACGCCGTTCGTGACTGCATTCGCGGCCAAGGCCACCCCCAGGACCATCGCTTCCAGAATGCCGATCGAGCCGGATTTATCTTTATCAGCGAGTTCTGGGTTTTGCAGAATTCCGGTCAGCGATCCACCTCCTTCCTCACGGGCTCCTTCACTCTCTTGAACAGCTTCCCGCTTCTTACGCGGCGCCGCTAGCAGAATGATCCGCACCCCGATGATAAAGAGCAGCAGGGCGCCGATCACAACGGGCATTACACCGGGTAGCACCTTGGCCATCCATTGACCGGAGAGAATGCCGACCATACTGAGAATGAAACAGATCACCGCGATGATTAAATTAGAGAAATGGTTAATACGGATGCCACGAATCCCATAAGATATTCCAACACCTAAATTATCCAGACTGGATGAGAGGGCAAAGCCGAAAATGAGAAGCCACCCGACCATGGTTTGGTTCACTCCTTGTTTCTGTTTACAGTCATACTATTGAGAAATACGCAAAATGGTGCGCGTCCCAAGTAAAACTGTTGAGATTTCCTCAACAATTGATATCAACAACACCCTGTACAGGAGGTGAAATGCACATGTCTGATGAGAAGAGAAGCCCTGATCTTGGGGAGATACTGACGACATTGCTCAAAGAGCGCAGACTCTCTATGCGGAAGTTGAGCGCCATGACCGGCATGGATACCGCAACGATCTCCCGCATCGTGAACGGCAAACAGCGGGCGAAGCCAGAGCATCTGAAGGCCTTTGCCCTGCATCTGGAAGCCCCCCTCGCCGATCTATTCCAGGCCGCCGGTTATGGCACTGCTGCGCCCTCTCCCCCAGTTCCGGCCTCCGACATTCATTCCTCCATCACCAGCATCAAGGAAACTCTGCAGGCCTTCAACCTGATCGATCATCATTTTACTGCAGAACTGGTTCAACGGGAACTCCGTAAATACGAACCCTATGTCCTCACCGAAGAAGGCGCAGGAAAGATTCATAACGATTTCCCCGACAAGGTAAAAAGCGTCAACGGTGCAGGACCGTTCATTGAAGAACTGCACCGTATGTATGAGCTCTACAGCAGCACCGACCTCCCTCTGGAGGAACGTGCTATTCTGGGAAGCGGATTGTTCTATTTTGTCTCGGCGACTGACATCATTCCGGACTATGTTTTCCCGCTGGGTTATCTGGATGATGCTATTGCTGTGCAGATTGTGATGGAGCGGCTGCAGGAGCTGCGGAGTCGGTCGGGGATTTAATACAAGGGCAATACTAACTGCAAAGAAAATTCGGAAAAGAGGCCGTTCCCATTGCAGAGAATCTGCGGGGAGCGGCCTTGGAAATGAACAGCCTCTTTTTCCAGATGGATAGAAGGATTCGAACACATCAAACAGGCCGTTCCCCTCAGATGAATAGTCCGGCTGTTGTTGAAGAAGCCGTCTAACTCCTGCATGTGAGGGAAGAACAAATTAAACAAGGACAAAGAGGCAAAAAAGTCCCCTCAAAGTCAACGGAAGTGAAATGTCCTTCACCCCGCCCACTTGAGGGGAATATTTGAAAGCTCAGAAGAGTAGGCTTTCGGCAAGTTTGGAGATATTTAATTTATGTTGAATATATTTTTAATGCTCCAGCACCTGTACGATCTCCGTTTGTGCTCACCTTGATTTTATAATCCAGGCTTGGATTGTTGATGTTGAACCAGACCACTTGCCCCTGACTAACGTTCTCCCTCCAGACACGGCTGCCGTCCGGGCTCTCAAGAATAATGTTCATGTTGGGCACGTAAGTCAAATAAACAACGTGAACGTATAAATTAAAATGTGGGTAGGTGTTGAAATTTCCGATGGACACTGCCTGATTGCCATCGATCTCTCTAGGGATTGACACATGCTGAGTCGTATTTACAGTCTTTGCCCCTATCTGATCAGCAGCGACCGATTCGGCCTCAGCAAGCTTTTCTGTAATTTGTTCTTGTGTCAAGTACGATACCGTCTCAACGCCATTCTCATCGTAAGCCGTTAGCTTCCCGTCTGCCAGGTTGAGAACATTTACAGTGACGCCTTCCGGCCCTGTCCCGCTCCGTGCTTCCACATTCCCCGCAGCATAAGCGGAACTCGTCAGCAGCATCGAGATTGTAAGCATTAGATAAAAGGCTTTTTTTAATTTCATCACCATTTCTCCCTTAAATTAGTTTTTTATCAACTGTTGATTACGAAGGCAGCACCTTGAGATTTGTACGCGGAATACCACCCTAATATGCCTAAAAGAATAAAATCTCCTGTTGTTTCATGGGACAAGTCAATTATGGACGCAGCAAACAGGCCGTTCCCTTTCATGGAACAGCCTGTCTGATCTCGTAAGGATGGCTTGCCATTCACTGCTTCAAGCCTATCTATTCATGCACAGATCAGTGGCTCTTACCAGCAGTTCAATCACCTGCTGCATGACTTTATCCATATCGCCTCCGGTCCCCACTTCTAACTTGTTTGCAATTATTCGTTTATTCTCCCCCTTTACTGCAAACAAACAGCCTTACTAAAATGAACAGAAAAGCCTAATTAAGAAGAGACCGTTCATTAAAATACGGTTCCTTTCTCATTAGGCTATCAGGAGTCTATCAATCCTGCGCATACCGGTTTTTCGGGATCTGCAGACCAAGATGGCCCCTCAGTGTATCGCTCTCATAATCTAACCGAAACAAGCCGCGCTTCTGCAGCTCCGGCACAAGCAGCTCCGTAACATCAGCCAAAGTGCCTGGTACTTCACTGTGCAGAATAAATCCATCCGCTGCTCCTGTTTCGAACCACTCCTGCATCCGATCTGCTACTTCATGCGGGGATCCGAAAAAGATCGGCTTTGGCTCGGCAAATGCCAGCACAGTCTGGCGTAGGGTCAAACCACGCTCGCGAGCTTTTCGCTTGATGCGATCAGTAAAGCTTTGAAAACTTTTGCTGCCAAGTGTACCTACATCAGGGAAAGGTTCATGCAACGGATACTGTGTGAAATCGTGGAAGTCGAAAAACTGTGCGAAATATCGCAGCGACTGCTCAAATGATTTTAACGCAGCGGTCTTAGCATACTTCTCCTCAGCCTCTTCCCTTGTTCGACCAATTACAATATTAGCGCTCGGCATAATGATCAATTCAGACGAATCACGTCCGGCTTCGCCAACTTTTCGCTTCAAATCCTTATAATACTTCCTTGCTTCCTCCAAATTGCTAATACCGGTCATGACCGCATCAGAGTGAACCGCGGAGAAATCCTGCCCATCCGCAGAAGAGCCCGCTTGAAAAATAACCGGATGACCCTGGCGCGAGCGAGCAATATTCAGCGGTCCCTTCACTGAGAAAAATTCTCCCTGGTGATTTAGACGATGTAGCTTACTTGGATCGAAAAAGACTCCGCTGTCTTTGTCCCTCACAAAGGCGTCATCTTCCCATGAATCCCACAAGCCGCGGGCCACAGACAAATACTCACTGGCTATGCGATAACGCGTATCATGCTCAGGATGATCTTCCTCTGATCTGCTGAAATTAAGTGCTGCCGCGCTCATACCGGTCGTCACTACATTCCAGCCCGCTCGTCCGCCGCTAATATGGTCGATGGAAGCAAGCTGCCGTGCACTTGTATAGGGATCGCTGTATGTCGTGGATAATGTGCCGACCAGACCGATGCGGGAGGTGGCGTGTCCCAGCGCAGACAACAGCGTCAAAGGCTCCAAGTGATTGGCATAGTGCGGAGTCGATTTCTCGTTTATATGCAGGACGTCAGCGATAAAAACAAGATCCAGCTTGCCAGCCTCCGCAATTAGCGCCTGTTCACGGTAGAAGTCGAAGGCAATGCTCGCGTCCGACCTGACCTCGGGATGCCGCCATGCGCTTACACTTGATCCAACACCATGGATCATCGCACCTAGTTTAATTTGTCTGCGGTTTGTCGTCATGCCGAACATCACCCTTTCAATTCCTTCTATCTGGTACTCTTACTGCCTGTATCGAAGCGACTCAAGAACTGCCTCACCCGCTCATTACGGCTTTCTTCGAAAATATGCTTCGGTGTCCCGTCGTCAGAGATAATGCCCTTCTCCATAAAAATAACACGGTCCCCGACCTCTCTGGCAAAATTCATTTCATGTGTCGCGACGACAAGCGTCATCCCTTCCCGGGTCAGCTCCTTCATGACGAGCAGCACTTCACCTACCAGCTCAGGATCGAGCGCAGACGTTGGCTCATCGAACAGCAGGATGGCCGGCTCCATCGCCAGCGCTCGCGCAATGCCGACCCGCTGCTGCTGGCCGCCTGATAGCTGCGCTGGAAAACGATCGGCGAATTCGCCAAGGCCGACCTTGTTCAGCAACAATTTTCCACGCCGTATAGCATCAACCGGTTTCCATCGTTTGACCACGATTAGCCCCTCAATGACATTCTCCAATGCTGTGCGATGGGGAAACAATTGATGGCTTTGGAACACCATGCCAGTCTTTTGCCGGTAACTGGTCAATTCGCGTATCCTCTTCTTGCCTCCATCCCCAAAGGACAATGACAATCCGTCCAGTTCGATCGTGCCTCTATCTGGAATTTCCAGCAAATTCACGCAGTTGAGCAAAGTCGATTTCCCTGATCCGGAAGGACCGATGACAATGGTCGTCTGTCCTTTTGCGATATGCAAGTCGATCCCCCGAAGAACTTCTGTCGGACCGAAGCTTTTACGCAATTGCGAGATCGTTAACATGTTCGCTGCCTCCTTCTCCTCATTTAAAGGGAATACTTTCCGAATTTGTTCTCCAGCCGATGTTGAAAGATCGTGAGTACAGAGCAGATCGCCAAATAATATCCGGCAGCTACAATGTAGAGCAGCATCGGTTCAAACGTGGACGCAGCAATTTGCTTCGCTACGCCAAATAAATCCGGCAAGGTAACGAGTGCAGCGAGTGAAGAGGTTTTAAACAAGCTGATGAACTGGCTGCCAAGCGGCGGGATGCTGATCCGCGCCGCTTGCGGCAAGATTACACGTCTTAGCACCTGGAAGGGCGTCATCCCAAGTGAATATCCCGCTCTCCATTGCCCCTGGGGCAGTGACTTGATCGTTGAACGCATAATTTCAGAGCAATACGCTGCTTCCGACACCGTAAGAGCGATGACAACCGTGGGAAATGCAGGTAGGATGATGCCAAAACTCGGCAGCCCGTAAAAGATAATGAACAATTGGACAAGTATCGGCGTGCCCCGGATAATCCACACATAGAACCGTGATGGCATCCGCAAATAGGGTTTATGTGACAAACCGGCCAAAGCGATCAGCAGTGCAAAAATCAGCGAAAGCCCGAACGAAAGGATGGACAACGGTATCGTATATTTAAGCATCCCCTGCAGCAGCGGCCACAACGAGTGGAGGAAAACGTCCCACAATCTTTCCGCGCGCTCCTGACTCATGTCGTTTCTCCCTTCTCCATCCTATTTTAGTACATTTTCTCCGAACCATTTGACGGACAGCTTCTCGTAAGTGCCATCCTCCTTCACGCTCTTCAGCGCCTCGTTAAATGCCGTAGTGACAGTTCCGTCCCCGCCCTTAACCAGTGGCAGTGCAACAATTTCTTGAGTATCTGCCTCAGCTGCGGCTCTCAGCTTCAGATCCGGACGGCTTTTCTTAAGTTCAAGGAAATACAAATTGTTGAAAATAATTGCGTCAACCCGCTTATTCTTCAGCAGCTCAAGACTTTCGCCTTCCGGCACAAGCTCGGCCCCATAGGATTCGGCCAGTTTACCGTAAATACTCGTGTTAGAGCCGTAAACCTTTTTACCCTTCAGATCCTCAAAACTGTTGATGTCTTTCGTCTCATCCAGCACTATGAGTGTCGGATAGGAAATCAGATACGGGTCGGTAAAATCATACTTCTCCTTGCGTTCTTCGGTGACCCCGATTTGATGGATGGAATCGAAGCGCCCCGCGTCCAGACCAGCCAGCATCCCGTCCCACTCCGCTTCCTTGAACACCGGCTTCACACCTTCGACACGATTCCAAACCTCTGTTAGCAGTTCGATATCAAAGCCGGTTAACGGACGATCATTGCCCTCTTCATGGAAAGCATAGGGTGGATAAGTGCCAGTAGTAGCAATGACAAACTCGCCTTTCTCCTTCAGCTTGTCCAGCGAAGTCTGCTTGGCAGCAGGTGGATTAGTAGAAGGTGCTGCCTCAGATTCACTACCTTTATTGTTTGAGCATCCTGACACGATTAACGCCAGAGTCAATACAGTAATCATAGATAAGCTTTTTATTTTAAACATTTCACTCGCCCCTTGACTATTTAATTGTGCGCGGCCTCTCGCATGCCCACATCATATTACACACTTATACAATCTGCATAGTTGGTTTTAGAAGAATGCCAATCTACTAGTATTAGATCACAATATAGTTATATCTCGTAACAGCGAATCTCGTAAATCGAAGCTACGGCACTCCCGTTCGTGGCATGCACAACCACTCGAATCCGCTCGGCTAACAACGGTTTAGACAACCGATGCGACACATGCCGTTGGTAATTATCGGTTATTTCCTTGACCACCCGCCACCCTTCGCCATCCCACGCTTCGATGCTGTAATCCCGAGGACAGTCGGGTTCGCGGAAAAAGGCAGGGTATCGGTTAAGGTCCTGCAGCAGGTGACCAGGGAAAGTTAACTCTACCGTCCCGATCTGTTGAGCTTTGCTCCAACGCAGTTCAAGCGACTGCGGGAGACTCTTCCCTGGCGCCGAGCGCCACAAATTGGTCGTTCGATGCGGCCTTGACGCTCCACTAGTCGTTCTTTCTGAGCCAAACACCGCCTGTGGCGGAGTTACTCTTAAGCTCATCGTTCGCCCATCCTCATGACTGCGCAGCCGGCCAGATTCCAATTCGCTAGCTGAAGGCAGCCCCTGATGCACAATTGCTGCACGGTGCCATGACAATTCCTCCGCTCCGAAAACATCGAGACGCACATAGCCGTCCTTCGGAAAGGCTTCTGCAGCCCTTTTGTCCATTTGTACCTGCCACTGCACCCAGCCTGTATACGCAGCGGGAACTACCAGTTGAGCGAAGGCAAGCATACCTGTTACTGAACCGATATCCCTTTTGTCCGGGGTTCCATCACGACTTCCATTTACGTCGTAATCCCAGATATGCTCGGTGATATGCAGTTCTACCCAGAGCGTTTGCGGCTGATCTGTAGGGTTAGTGATCCACACATCGACTTGCTCTAACAGACCACGCGCTGGTACCCATTGACTGCGGCGAGTGCCAAGCGAATCCGCATCAGGACCTGGCTCAACCGTTGTCAAAAAATCTTCACTACTGGCAGTGACTTCTGCCACGCGAGCGAGATCAAGCGGATCAACGTTCGTTACATTCGGCAGGAAGCAGCCTCTGCGCAGCAGCGTTTGCTGTACCTCGGCAATGGCCGTAGTAGGTATATCCGGAATAGCAATGCCTTGCCGCAGTGCGATGGCGGCTGCCGTTCCAGCGGCTTGCCCCATAATCGCAGTCGTTGACATGACGCGAACCGTACCAAGAGCGGCGTGCGTCACACTTACATTCCGTCCCGCCATCATTAGATTGTCGATATCCTTCGCAATCAGAATACGCAGCGGGATACCATAAGGACTAATGATTTCTCCCGCTCCCGGCAGCTCACTCGTCGGCGCAAGCAGTCCTCCCGGGATATGCAAATCCAGATACCAGCCCCCAAAAGCGACCTCATCGGGAAAGGCTACGCCCTGCTGCACATCGTGCTCGGTCATCAGATAACGTCCAATAATGCGGCGGCTTTCCCTCTTCCCAGGCACTTGACCGATCCAATCAAGCGCATAATTCGCCGCTTTATCTCGTGTCAGGGGGTCCTTATTTTTAATCCAATCCCACACCCCAAGCACATGACGCGTAAGCTCATGGCGAATGGTCTCCGCATCATGGATCGTATCCCAAGGCGTACCAAGCTCGAACCACCAGTAACCGGCCCTAATGTCATAAGGCTTACGGTTATGTCCATAAAAGAAGGCCGGGTCGTCATAAGAAGCCGCCCATGAAGGCACGCGAAACGGCGCTGGCCGCCCTGTATCACGAGCGCGAAAATGAATGGAGCTGCCCATCGTATCGCTACTTGCCTTTTCAGGTGCATGCGGCTCTCCATATTCGTCTCTCCCCTCTGAGCCCATTCTCCATTCGTTGCCGGCCAGCGCCGCAACCGTGCCATCCCCGGTACAATCGATAAAGATATTCCCTTCAATTCGCAGATCTGTCTCAGCACCGAGAATATGACCGGTTACAGCGGTAATCTGCCGCTCACTCTGCTTGTGCACTTGCTGCACTGTCGTGTTCAAATAAACAGTCAGATTATCTGTTCTTACGGCCAAATCATACAGCGTCATATCCCACACACTGTTCGTCCAACCATTATTGTGGAACTGCTCATGATTATTCGCTCGGTCCGCGCCTGCAAGCTCCGTAAGAATGCCTGTTTCGCGCCCATAAGCATGAAATCGCCCGGCACCGTGCGGGGTAACGCGGATCTCCGACGAGCTGTTGCCACCGAGGACAGGACGGTCCTGCAGCAACGCAGTTACAGCGCCCTCGCGTGCCGCAGCTATTGCCGCACTGAGGCCAGCCAACCCTCCACCAATAACGACCACGTCGTATGATGCCGATTTGCTGCTCATCTTTTCCCTCCACTCCATTCTTCCGTAGTACCCGCATAATGGGTTGCCCTTCTAGAAACCGCCTCTGCTACTTCTACGGATTGAATCGCTGTTGCAATTCCGCCAGTGGTCTGAAGGCCGGCACGAAGCTCATTAAAGAAGCCCGCATTCTCCTCGTAAAATCCGTTAACCACATAAGGTTCTTCGCTACCCGCTGTCGCAGCACCATCCCATTTGGCCGTTCGATGATTGTTAGACCAAAGCTCGGCACTGCCAGGCGAATCATGTGATGACCAAAAAGGAAGCTTGAGCCGGAGAGAGATTTCCTCACCTAAAACTTCCACACGCTCATACACTGCCCCCGCAACAGGATAGTAGTTTAGACTGAACGTGATCCCAGACAGAAACTCCCCTTCAAGCGTAACATTAGTTACGCCTGCCCCCAGATGCGGAAGCTTCCTGTACCGCAGACGAGCATAGCTGTAATCAGAGCCGACCAACTCGCGCAGCGTATCAATACCGTGAATGATCGTAACTGACGCATCCTCATCGTCCGTCCGCCCAACTCTGCTAATATCGTATGCAATATGATGAAGAGAACCGGCAGCACTCACTTCCTTCAATTGACTGCGAGCTTGAATGACAAGCGGCATATACCGTCTGTTAAAAGCTACCCGATTCGGAATCTCAGTCCCGTCAGGCCACTGCGCCGCTGCAGCAATTAGCAACGTTTCTTCCCTAGACACCCCGGGAGGCTTCTCCAGCAGCAGTGGATATCCCCGCTCCAAGATCGAAATCGCTAACGCTGCAATGTGCGGCGCCGGTACCAGCAGACAAACCACGTCTGGACGCTCTATCTCCAGCGCTTCCTCCACTTGATTATACGTCCGGGTAAATCCGAATTCTGCAGCGAACGCGGCAGCCTTTACTGGGTCAGCATCTACGCAGGCGACAAGCTCTGTATCACGATGCTCCGCCACATAACGCCGGTAGGCTGGCCCATGCCCTCGCCAGGCAATGCTGCCGCATCCGACAACACAAATTTTAAACGTCACTACCTGTCCACTCCTTTGCTAATTGCTCTGCACGCTTCAAGGCTTCGATCTCCCGCGGCAAATGAATGTCATGCGGCTCCCATTGAAACCATTCCCCGCTTAAATAACCGGTATAGCCGATTGCTTGCAGAGCATGAATGACCTCCACGTGATCAATATCCCCGCTGCCGATGGCCAGGTACTGCGGATGTCCGTTCTCCCGCTTCGGACCAGCAGCACCATCGTGCACATGCACATGCTTAATATAGGGCCCAAGTATCTGAGCTACTTCTACCGGATAAGCACCCCCTTCATGCTGCGTGTGCAGCACATCCCACAATACGCCCAAGCCCGGAAGATCCACATTTCGCAGCAGCTCTGCGAGTGTATGCGGGGCCGACCAGTCATCATGTGTTTCTAACAGCAGCACAACCCCTTCTCTTTGTGAAATAGGCGCAAGTTTGCCAAGAGCCGCAATCACTCTATTCGTGGCGACCTCTCTAGAATCTTCTGCAGCGATTCGACCGCAAAACAACCGGACAAACGGAATGCCCACATCCTTTGCCAGCGTAATAGCCTCTGATGCAGCTGTTATCTGATTCTCAGCATCCGTAGCTGTTGTAAAGCGGGAGGAAATGCCCAGAGCTGTCAGTGCGATGCCACTTCTAGCTGCTTCTTGACGGAGTGCTAAGCGCGTCTCTCTGCTAGCCGTCACCTCAATGCCATGAGCATGACCAACGCCACTGCGAATTTCCAAGCCGTGATACCCGAAATTGCGCGCCGTCTCTAATAGCTCCGCCAACGTAAGCTGTGGGGCGGATGCCGTGTTAAATGCGTATTTCATAGCAGTCCTCCTTGTGTGTACTTTTATAAAATGACTGTAACCTAAGTAATGCACAAGCCCATGCCCGCTCATTAACCACTCGTGTCTATTCAAAAAAAGCACGTTACTCCTAATTTTGCGCGCAGCAAAATCACCGGCGCTGAGCAGTGTGGCCTCAGGTGGCCGCCGGTGTCTATTTTTCATGTAATTTGAAGCTTGCTTTTCTTTAAATTTGGCGTGATCGCTTACGAAAAGCTTGCGGGGATAAACCCATCTTTTTCTTAAATGTTTTGCAAAAATACGCACTGCTATTGAATCCTGTCTGCTTCCCGATCTGCATCACCGGACGGTCGGTCACTGAGAGCAGCAAGCAGGACTCACGAAGCCTACGAGCAATAATATATTGGCTGAGCGTACAACCCGTTTCCTCGCTGAACAAATGTGAAGCATAAAAAGGAGAGACATGCAGGCTTTCGGCCAGCTTTTCCAATGAAAATTCCTCATGGTAATGCTCCTCAATCCAGTTCATCATATGTTCAATATGACGGCCCTCGCGTTTATCTATGACCTCTACCTGCTGATGCTCAGAGGCTCTTTCGTACATTTTGCGCAGTGTCCGCATGAAATCTATCAGAAACAGGAGCAGTTCCTCTTGACGTTCATAATCTGGCACTTCCGCTAAACGCTGCTTGAATTGCCCTGACAGGACGTCGAAGCCAGCAACCTCCTTCTCCGTTAACGAGAACAACTGACGTTCCAGCTTGCCTTTCCATATTCGTTGAAAAAAAGCATGCAAGGCCGGGAACAACGCAGCATAGCGATCGAACAAATAGGGATCGAACACGATTGGCGTACGCACATAAGGCGGCTCCATTTTAAAATGGTGAAGCTGGTAGGGCTGAATGATAACAAGCGTTCCGGGACCAACGGAATGGACCTTTTGTTCCAGAATGAGCTGCCCCTGCCCTTCCAGCACGAGTACAATCTCGAACCCTTGATGTGCATTAACGATTTCCAAATGGCCCTTGCGAGTCGCAAGACGGTGAAAGAAAAGGAAATTCTGCTCGACAAGCTGCGGGACCGGATTAATCAGGCGGCTCATCTGGCCGTCATCTCCTGCTGTAGCCAATCAAAGGAATGAATACCGCCAATTTCATGCCCGCCTTCAAAGACTTCCACCTTGAACCGGTCCGCCGCCCCAAGCTTTTCATATTGTTGTTTCAATACGTCCGCCGCTTTAATCGCTCCTTCTACCGGGAATATATGATCTCTTCTTCCGACCTCCAGGTATAACGAGCGGGGAGCAATCAGCCCGATCAGATCCGGCATATCACCCAACTCGACGATGCCGGGAATGTAATCGCATAAGCAATTTTGCCCGACAAAGAAGGAGCTGTCTTCATAGGTGTTTGGATACCCGCTCAGGACGAGTGCTGTGAGCCTTACATCCAACGCTCCCGCCAAGTAGCCCACAAAGGCACCGCCCGATAGTCCCATCACACCAATGTTGTCTCCCTGTATCTCCGGTCTGGCAAGCGCATAATCTACCGCTATTAGCGTTTCCAGTGTACGAACACCTGCCAGCGTTTCTCCCAGATGAATTAAATAAGAAGACAGCTTATAGCAAGAAGAATTGGCTATAGCCTTGGGATCCAAATGGCTGTCCGCAGTCAGCCGTCTCTCTCCGAAGCCGAGCAATTCGGGCACGATTACAGCCAAGCCACGCTTAACCAATGACAAAGCGAAATGCTTGTGGATACCTGTACCTTCCGGCTCGTCCTGACCATCCGGCGTGAGGCCGACCAGCTCGCGGCTGCCATAACCGTGTCCGTGCAGCGCAAGTACTGCAGGTACAGGATTATCGGCTGTCGCGGCTTTAGGAAGCAGAACATAGGCAGGCATTCGCAGTCCGTCTCTAGTTTCGATCTCAATACGTTCCCGCACATAGTCTCCGCAATCTATCGACTCCTTGTGGAATGATTCAGGTGCTTCATGCACAGCTTCTCTGCTACCTAACGTAGCAATGCGCGCAGGTGGAATACGAAGAATTTGTGCCAGCCGTTCTCTGCGTCGCTGTCTTTCGCCATCATCGAGAACATCCGATAATTTGGATGCTTCTTCTAGTTTATTTTTGTACAACGTATCGATAAAAGCATTTGGGGAGCCGCTTCTCATCCTATCGCCTCTTTCTAATAGATTGATAATCCTTATTACAGCTCGCTAATGAATTGTACTTAATTGTGCCCAAAGTCGAGCCGCTGAACGGCATCCAGAATCATTGTTCCAACACGTATGTTGTAACAAAAAGTGAATAGCAGTAAGGGTTAGCATTACTTTTCTGCTATCATAGTATGGGTTATCCCAGATGTAAAGTTGGATATTAAAACGTAGCAATATAGTTATATCTATACACAACGTACGACAATGATCGCAAGATAATTCAATTTTTGCTCAACACCTTATCTCTTTAATCGATTATGCTTGAATGCAGAAGGGAGAGATTCCGAATGAATGGTAGCACTTCATGGACGATTGCTACTGCAGGGCAAGCATTGCGGGACGGTCGACTATCCCCTTCATCCCTGCTGGATTTGCATCTGCAGCGCATTGCTTATGACGAGCCGCGCTATCGTACGTTTATTCTGATCATGGAGGAAGAAGCACGTACTCAAGCTAGACAGGCCGAGCAGGAGCTGAGGAACGGATTAGACCGCGGACCACTGCACGGCCTCCCCATATCGGTCAAAGACATGATTGCGTACGTAAGTATCCCGATGACGAACGGCTCAGGACGTACGCCCCCGTTCAAGCCGAGTATACACGCTCACATCGTAGAGCAGCTCCTTGAGGCTGGCGCCGTGATCATTGGCAAATCTCATCTGCATGAATTTGCGTATGGTAAGCATCACCCGGCATATGGTGCAACCGCTAATCCCTATCATCCTGGCCGGTTGCCGGGCGGTTCCAGCTCCGGTTCTGCCGCTGGTGTTGCTGCCGAGTTCGCTCTCGGCTCTATCGGGACTGATTCTGCAGGATCGATCCGGGTACCGGCTAGCTTTTGCGGGGTCGTAGGGTTCAAACCTACCACTAACCGCCTCAGCCTGGCAGGTATTACACCGCTCGCTCCTTCGCTGGATCATGCCGGCATTATCACCCGCACCTGTGAAGATGCTTCGTTGCTTTTTGACGAATTGGTACTTAACCCTAACATAACGCCTAAAGAGACTGACAACAGAATACGGCGGCAGTCTGTAACCGCTCCATCAAGGTTCGGTGTGCCCATCGCCTACCTGCAATCGACGACCGATCCGGAAGTCCGTGCCGCAGTACTGGAAGTCGTTCGCGCACTTGAGGGTCAGGGTGCAACCGTAGAGTGGCTTCTTAACGATTTGCCCATTCTAGAAATCAAAGAAAAGACTTGGAGTATCCTTCATTATGAAGCTTACTCTACGCACAGCAATCATTTGTCCGATTGGGCTGAAGGCTATAGCGAGCCGCTGCGAAGCAACTTGCGTGTGGGACAAGCTATCACAGAGGCAGAGTATAAGGATTGTCTATCCTGGCGTGATTCCTCATTCCACTTAATTGACCAAATGTTTACGGGCATCGACGTCATCCTTACACCTACCTGCCCCGTCACAGCTGGACCCGTTCATAGCACGAGTGCCAACAGACCTGCCAATGGCGAATTCACGCCGCTAGCTAATTTGTGGGGACTTCCCGCGCTTACACTGCCCATCGGTTTGTCACAGGAGGGTATGCCCATCGGCTTACAGCTAACAGGAAGACGGGGTGAAGACCGCAGCGTGCTGGCAACTGGTGTGTACATCGAACAACTCCTCGATGCAGCCAAGCTGTGGCTGCTGCCATAGGCATACGAGCATTTGAAACTGTTCTAATTATTCTGGGCAGCATCGATAGGATTGCGATGATTAATAATTTGGAACTTATTTTTCGGTGTTACAACAGCGGCCAATTCATGGCATCCTAAAAAAACTGGCCGCCTCTTGATCGATAAAAATAGGCCGTCTCCAAGTGCAGAATATCTGCTAGGAGACGGCCTTGGTAGAATAATTAGACTCACGTTATTATTCAAGTTCTGCTATGTATTCAACTATTCTTGATTTTAATTACTATATTCTTACCAACTGATTTTTCCTACTTCTAACGAAAAAAATAAAGAGAACAATTTGTATTAATAATGATAAAACAGATAATCTCAAATCAACTAACATTAAAATAGGTGAAACTATCAAACAAGCTATTAGAACCCATCTGTATTTACTATTAATCCCTAAATTCCCCTCCATTAATAATGATATAATCACCCAAATCATTGTTCCACTTTGAATCAATGAGATGAACATTATAAATAGAATAATAGAAGCTAGAATATTATTTTGATTAAGTAACAGGAGAATGAAATAAATGGTTATAAAAACAATAACGAAAACAAGTACAATTGGTTTAAAAGGTCTATATAATCTCAAAACTGTCTCAAACACATCAGAAGAAGAATTTGTTAAAATTAATTTGGATTTCTCTTTTTGAAGCTTATCACTTTCCAATTGAATAAAAGTCATCAGTGTCCGTAAACCAGATGTATCCGCTCGCAAATAGTAATCTCTTACAATCTTTTTAATATCATCCGTGAAATAAGCACTTGATTCACCAAGCTTATTATAAAAATTCTGTACAGCGAACGCATCGCTTGGTCAATGGATTACCTGAGCTATCGCGGCTTCCGTAGAAGAATAAATATCCAACTGTTTTTGAATACGAGCTAATTTATCGTTATTATCTTTCTCCATCAATACTTTGAATTCTTTATACAACCAAATAAGAACCGTAGTAAAAACTGTAATTGCTAGTGACCAGCCGGGATTTGCTTTAAAGTAAGTTAAAATTTCATGCATCATCTTTGATTATACCTCTTGTATTATATTTGAAATACTTTCAAATCTATTTCCATTAACGGCATCTTCATAAGTAAAATTATTTTTTCTTCAAAGCTGTGACTTAAATAAACCTAAGAATCGCTTGATGATTCATTTTTAGTAGCGTAGGAGGTTAGTTGGCCAAGCATTTGGGTTAAACCATTTTCAAATTCCATGGATTCATCATCTGCACCAGTAAATTACAAATTATCTTTTAGATGTTTCGAATCCTTATTGATTAGATGTTTCATGAGTTCTCCCAGCTATTTTTTCAAATTGTTTCTTCAATAATCTTTTATGTGCCCTTTCTGTTTTAAAACCAATTAAAGTTATTGCTATACCCAATCCAGCTAATGAAACCGCGTCACTGAAAGCATTAACTTGTGATACAGAAATTTTGATTTTTATATTAGGAAGAACAATTATTGCCATTACGGCAAAAACGAGGAAAATTAAACGTAAAACTTCTAGAGTTCTATCCCACTGAATCCCTTCTCTCTTAATTATTCCTTCAATTATAAATTCACATAAGTCAGATAAAATTAGAAATAAAGCTGCGATCCCGACACATAATAACCACTTTCCAGTGGCATTTATGATTGGAGTTAATCTTAAAATAGATAAAATAATGAAAGCAATTCCAATTAATTTTGTGAATGTTGTTGTTGATTTTAACATACATTTCCTCTATTCTATTATTTCATTTTTTTAAACAATCCGAATTCTTGAATCTCCACAATCCGGTCTTCTTTTTTGTCATGAATGACGAAAAACTCCTTAAACAAAGACCTTTACCTAAAAGTACAATTCGCTTTCCCTTCTGTGCGTACTCAAGTTTTTTTGGATTTGATTGAATTAGGCATGACCTTTAATATGTGCTGCACTGTAGGTGTAATTGAGCTTATCAGTGTTATAGAGTTACATAAAGGACAAAGGTTTTCAGGATTGCAATTGCTACAATAGAATTGAGTACAATTTGTGCAAAGAAGCTGTTCTGTTTCAGCACAAACCCGTAAGCATATATTGCACTACCCATATCACGCAATACTTTCATTGCCGCTTCTGTTTGCCACGGACGAGGTTCTATATCTATTTCTGATAGACATACTAGTCGGTCAAAACCTTTTTGGAGACGTATTGTCTGAGATTGAAGTTCCAATTTGACATTCAAGCTTGATGATTTCCCTGATACTAATGCTTGTATCTGTGCTTCAGATGGCATAGTTACTTTCATCCAAATCCCTCTAGGTACGACATTAGTAATATTATACCAGAAGTTGTATGTCATTAACTGTCGATAATAGTCGTTAGGTATCGCAATTGCTTTATTACTATTCTTTAGACCTACCCAGATCACACTCCACTTGCTGTAACACACCAGTATAATGGATTTACACACCCAGAAAGACCCTTAACAGTTTGGCTAAGGCCAGTAATTAGTTGAGAGAGATTTTAATAATAAGTGAACCACTTTCCACGGCAAAAGCTATCAAGAAATCAATGCAGCAAAAAGACACTGAGATTTTATTCATCAGTGTCCTTCTTGTTATTTCAATTTGAGGTGATTTTAAAGCAACTTAATCAGCTCTTCTAGCTCATCAACCAATACTTTTGCATGTTCAAAATTAGTATCTTTTAAGGCCAATTCTATTTGCATTTCAACTGATTTTTTCTTTTGTTCAGTTCCTAAATAGTCTTTATCAAAATGTCTAGCATAAATCATCTGTTTGAATTTTTTCATTTTCATTTTTCTAATCGTCTTATCGTCAATGATTAATACATAATCCATACCATTTACAACAGAATAGAAATCATGAGAAATCATGAGAATCGCACCTTTATAGTCTTCGATGGCTTTCTCCAGTGCTATTTGTGTATAGGTGTCTAAATGGCTTGTCGGTTCATCAAGAAGCAATACGTTTGCTTTACTGGCAGAAACTTTAGCCAATTGAAGTATATTTTTTTCTCCACCAGATAATGATTCTATCTTCTGATTAACGCTTTCACCTTCAAATCCATAATTTGAAAGATACGATCTAACCTCGTCATAGGTACTAATCCCTGCATCGATAAATTCTTCAAGAATTGTATTAGAATCATTTAGCACTTCGCCTTGTAGCTGAGATAAATAAGCCACTTTAGCATCAGCATTAATTACAATTGAATCGTGATTATTCTTAAAAATTTCTCGAAGTAAAGTCGTTTTCCCAGTACCGTTTGGACCGATAATAGCTACTTTATCTGTAGATTTTATCTCAAAGTTAACATTTTCCAAAAGCAACTCATCAAAGGTAACACCATAATTATTGACATTTACAACAATGGTGTCTTCAATCTCATTTTCAATACCAAAACTGATCTCCGGTTGCTTAATATCAACAAAAGGCGCTTTAATTCTACGTGCTTCCAATCTCTCTTGAAACTTAACTCTAGCTTTTAAGGCTCTCCCTCTAGATGCTTCTGAATTATAGGTTGCGATAGCTCTAAGATTATCGATTATACTATCATATCTCTCAATTTCTTCAGCTTCAGCGACTGCGATTTCTTGCAACTCTATTTTTGTCTGAAGTAACGAGAAGTTATACTCAATATACCGCCCATCAAACTCTTGAATCTCAGTGTTTTCAAGGTGGATAATTTTGTTGAAGCAATGATTCAATAGATATCGGTTGTGCGTAACAACTAACAGTATGCCTTTGTGTGCATTAATAAGATTTTTAAGCGCATTTAGGTTTTCAAAGTCTAAAAATACATCTGGTTCATCCATGATCATTAAGTCTGGACTATTAAGCATTTCCTTCATCACTTGAATAAGTTTGAATTCCCCGCCGCTCAGATCGGATACGCTAACGTCTTTTAGCTTCATGAGGTTGGCTAGATTTAGCTTCTTATTAATGTTGCTTTCAAAATCGTTCCCACCTATTGCATCAAACGCATCTAAAGCTAATTGATACTTTTCTAACAGCACTTCAATATCCGATGAAGTTTCCATTTCAGTACAAATGGTTTCTATTTCATTTTGTTTCTTAATAAATTCTTCTCCGATATATTCAAAAACAGTTGTTTCTTTCGATCTGTCTAGCTCAGAGAACTGACTTACAAACCCAATTTTACAAGTCGGGTCTATTTCTAACTTGCCCTCGAACAAATATCTTTCTGGGTCCATCAGTATATCTATCAGTGTGCTCTTCCCACTACCACTTGTTCCTATAAAAGCGCAATGCTGTGCCTCTTCGAGCGTAAATGAAATGTTTTTGTATAGTTCTTTTTGCGGAAATGAGAAGGATAAGTTATCTACTTTTATCATGGTGTTACCTTTCTGTGTAACTAAATTGGTGACTATTATTAGATGTATTGCAAACATAGATTTTGAGTTTACCGTTGTTAGAGTAACACTGTTTACAACCAACTTCAATCATTTCAAAATAAAGTTGTTTGTGAAATCGAAAAATAGTCTGTCCACTTTGCAAAAATCTCCACGCAAGGGACAGACTATTTTCATTATTATTTTACAACTGCGTTAATTCACGCCGCATCTCGGGCTTGCTGTTTAGCAGCTTTCTTGCTACCCGGCCGCAACAGCAGAAGCACGACAATAAATGATGCCGAAATAAATACAATCGATCCAATAATCGCTGTAGAGATCCCTGCTGTAAATTCCGCGTCCGTAGGTGTTCCAGTTCGAACGAACGATCCGAATACCGCCGTAAGGACAGCCAATCCAAGCGATCCACCCGTTTGATGCGCTACATTGACCAGCCCCGATGCAGCCCCTGCATCACGCGGATCAACATCAGAGAGCCCAAAGGTCGTAAATGGAATAAACACAATACCAGCACCCATCCCCAATATGACCATCGGAATTAGAATCCCTGGGAAGAACTTCAAATCTGTTGAAACCTGGCTTATAAAGCTCATGGCGATGATGACAATCAAAATACCACTAATGAGCACTTTCGCATTTCCGAAACGGGAGACAAGCCATGGCATGGCATACATCATCCCGAACTGAACCATAGTCATAGGTAGAAAGGCAAGACCTGTCTCCAATGCTGTAAATCCAAGCACGTGCTGCAAGAATTGTGACATGAAGAAAAACATCGAGAACATGCCGCCTACAAACAGTAGTCTACCCAAATATGCACCTGATCGTTCACGGCTTGAAAATAGACGAAGCGGGGTAATCGGCTGTTCGACCCGTGACTCGATGAAGGCAAAGGCTGCCAGCAGAATCACTCCTGTGAGCAAAGAGGTGATGGTTACAGCATTCCCCCATCCGTCGTCTGCCGCGCGGACAAAGCCATATACGAGAGCTGTCAGGCCAACCACAGAAGTAATGGCCCCCATAATATCAAAACGACCGGTGCTTTTATTCGTCTCAGGCAAAAACTTCGGTGCCAGTACGAGCAACAGGATGCCGATCGGTACATTAATGAACATACCTACGCGCCAGGACACCCAGTCCGTCAACATACCGCCTACAACTAAACCAATGCTTCCGCCAGCACCGTTGACCGCACTGTACATGGCAATCGCTTTGACCCGTTCCTTGGTTTCCACAAAGCTAACAGATAGCAGTGCCAATGCTGAAGGCGTGGCCAATGCAGCCCCGATCCCTTGCAAAGCACGGGTGAAAAAGAGCATTTCAGCGGATTGAGCTAACCCGGCCAATAACGATGCAACCGTAAAAATCGCTGTCCCGATTATAAAAACCCGTCTTCGGCCAACGAGATCCCCCGCTCTTGCTCCGAGCAGCAAAAAGCCCCCGAATGCCAGAACGTAAGCATTTTGCACCCAAGTCAGGCTAGTTGTTGCAAGGTGCAGTCCGCGGCCAATCTCAGGAAGTGCCGTGATCATAATGGATGCATCGAGCACAACCATAAGCTGACAAATAATGATGATGGCCAGAATAATATTATTATTTGACTGTCGGATAACAATCATCCTTTCTTGATGAATAAACTTAAGGTGGATTTAGACAACCATCTGAAAATTTAAATTCAGTTGTGCTTAGCAGTTGGCTATTTGCCAAAAGCATGGATCGACGTCGCTGGATTAGAATAACACGCATTTTCACCAAAGTAAACAAAAAGTATTTATTTTGTCTATTTTGTATTTCGTGTATTTCTCGTATTTAATGCTGTATAATAAAGTGACAAGGTTTGAGAGATTGGAGTTGAATCCAGCACAATGAGTACACAAGTGGAACCAAGGGTGAAGCTGCTCAAGAAACTAATAAATTCCGTAATGAAGGATGGATTCCAGCATTTGAGGATGGATGACATCGCCAAGCATATGGATGTAAGCAGAGCTACGATGTACAAATATTTCTCGTCTAAAGAGGAAGTTATAGCGGGTGTCGTGCAAGTTTTTGTGGATTATATTGAAAGGCTCGCAGACCGCAACCCCGAGGATGATGAGCGTTCTTTCGGCATCTGGTTTCAAAAGCTGTTCGATCAGACCGTAGCGCTCGTCGGTAAAATCACCGACATTTTCCTCAAGGATCTTCAGACGATCTACCCAGAGCTTTACGATCAACTGAGAGCCGTTCTGAGCAGACGCGAGCAGCAGGCCCTCATCTTCTACCGTGAAGGAAAAGAAAAAGGCATCTTCAATCCCATTAATGAGCGGCTGATCCTGCTCCAGGATGATCTGCTGCTGCGTGAAATCATCAATGTGAAGTATCTGCTGCAAAATCAAATCTCCATCGAGCAGGTACTATACGATTACTACAACCTCAAGAAAATACAGCTGTTCAAAGCAGATAAGATCCATATTGTGGATGATTCGTTGATTGAGCCGATCATTCAGCATGTGGTGGATAAGTTTAATCGGGCGTTGTCTTGTTAGAAGGTGTGGCGGGGCAATTAGGTAAAGCCAGGACGGTTTGATGGTAGGAACGAGGATACTGCGATTGAGTGAAGAAAAACTTGAAATTCACTTAGTGGATTACTTCATATTGACTCAGTGGTTGCAAGCATGGGGAGAAAAGAAAAAGTTGACTTCGCTTATGTCGAGGTCAACTTTTTTTGTACGTGACTCCTATTTACTTCGTTTGATATGAATGTGTTACCACCGTAGAAAGGATGGTTCATCCTACTTTTGAAATTTCTTTAACAACTTCTTTGTTAGATAGTCGTTTAGAACTTCCTTGCAAATTCAGGTTCCTGCGATACCAATGAAGACTCATCAGACATGAATATAGCGCTTATAAATAGTGATTTAGAGTTTAGAATTACGTAATTCCTCGTAACATTTTTTTAATAGCGCTTCTTCTTCTCTCTTTATTTCTCCTAACAACTCAGTTGATCGTATAATACTTCTCCTGTTGCTCTTGAGAGAATATTTCAGCAAAGTGTTCCTCAATATCAATGAATTATTAATTATTCTTTCTAGATTATATTCTTCTTTAAGATACCCTTCATTTTCCAAATACTTCAATATTAATGATAGTGCTTTTTTATGTTCGTAGAATATATGAAATGAAGTCATGTGAAAGATTCTTGGAACGTTTATATATTCATTTATATCTTTGCCGAGTTTAGTATAAACATTATGGAAACCCAACGCTTCACCCATCATGTAATTTCTTTCTGATCTGTACCTTCTTCGTGTATCTCTTGTATCTATATAATCTGTTAGCAGATCCATAAAATTTCCAATATCAAAACTATATTGATCATCAGCTTTTCTAAACTTAATAAGTTTGGCTCCATTAAATGCAAAATCTTCTTCATTAATATTTGAATAAGCTTTTTTAAGTTCAGCAAATGAAATTTCAGCAAATTCAAATTTCGCTCGAAAAAAATCTGCTACATAAAATATCTCTTTAGATAAATCGTAGCCATAAATAAAAATTGGATGCGGAAATTTTGATTTTCTATTGTATAAATGTATGTAGGATCCATCAACAACTAGATATATATAATTCTCAAGATTAAGGCAATCAATCAAAAAATATATTGGATCTTTAACCAACAATTGTAAAGTTGTTAAATGGATATGTTGAACTTCCAACCAAGGACATATTAAAAACCCATTATGTTGAAAAGAAAAGAAATCTAGCCAAGGTTTTGATGTTTCATTAACCATAATTCGGAGTTGTAAAAAGTTCTGACTAAACCATGGCATATAATTCACTTTATGGCCTTCTAAAATGGATAAAATTGATGTCTGATGCTGGTACGGGGTAATGAAAGGTGTATCCACAGGAAGGACAATCGATCTTTGCACTCTATCACCACTTTCTCTTTTTTTCTATTTTACATCAAAATAGTAAATAAATACATTTATTTATACCCTTTAAAATTGTATTATTTCCATTATATCCATTAAATTGTATCTTAATGTAAATAATATACGTTTATAAAATCATTATTTAAATTCTTGATTACTCTCTTTCAAAGCATACGGCAGATGTAACGCTTATCATTAAATATTAACTTGCCTCTTAGATCGTCTTAAAACACATTCTCTTCAAACGAGACGAGAAACAAACCTATTTGAGCCATGAACGAATGGAAAGCAGCGTCAGAAAGCCAAGAATATTGATCGCTGTTTTTCATAGCTAGTGGCCAGACGTCAATAGGTTTTCACTTTATTGAAAAAGCATTCGATCAAATGACGCTCTTTATACGTTTCAGTATCTACACGTTTACTTTAGCCGCCAATAGCGATTGCGTTTACTTGGGATAACCCGAGTGACCGCTTGGCTAGCATTGGTATCGTAGGCACGATCCGCTAACACTTCGCCCGGGCAGATGTCAGCTCATGAAGAAGGCGATAGCTGGTGAACGAATCGTGAGCTTATTCCGGCGTCCATTCGAAACGCAGCGGATAGCCGAGCGCATCACCATGGTATGAATTTTGGTGGTTAATCCTCCGCACGAACGTCCGATGGCGACATGCTTCAGGATTTCATCCCAATTGTTTGCTTTTTGCAGCCACCAGAAAAAAGCTGTAGGCTGAAGACTAAGAGCCCATTATTTTTAATTATGAGAACCGATAAACTCTAGTCTGTATATTTGCGTTTTTAAAAACCTAATCGTTACGAACTCGAGCGCCTCAAGTATTATAAATCCTTTATTCTTAACTATCAGACTTACAAGTCCATTACTGTTTATATTTCAATTTGTATAGAAATTTCTCCTGAAGTCTTCTTCTATGCTTCTTTTCCATCACAAAAATTAAATCGGACCATCCAATGTGTCCTTCAGTAGTAACTAACCTTAACTCGTTCACCTTCTTCTGTACCAGCATACCTTTCACCTATCTTTTTGTGATTAGAATAATGAGTACAGGTAAAATTATTGAACCATTCTGCCAAAGTATACGCCTCCCTGATCTGAATCGTTTCCCTAAGATGTGGGTAATAATAACGCTATATCAATCTATTTGCATGAATACCCACTTTGAAATGAGGAGCGTCTATCACCATGACATCTTTCAAATACCAACTTGAACAAAAAAAACCTCACACCGGCACGGGCGGCGTTTCACGCGGCGCTTCAGTTCGGGATTTCCCCGCTTCCATAGGCCTTGCTGGTGTATCCATGCGGCTGGAACCGGGAGGTATGCGTGAACTTCACTGGCATGCCAATGCAGCCGAATGGGCTTATGTCCTCAGTGGCGCCTGTCGTACGACAGTCATCCATCCTGATGGCCATACATATATTGATACGTTTGAGCCAGGAGATGTTTGGTACTTCCCGCGTGGTTATGGCCATTCCATTCAGGGACTAGGTCCAGAAGAATGTCACTTTATTCTGATTTTTGATAACGGGGATTTCTCGGAGGAACATACTTTTAGCATTACGGATTTCTTAACCCAAACGCCTGACAACATTGTCGCTCAGAATCTTGGTATTACGGAAGAACGGGCAGCACAGCTTCCTCAGGGAGAATCGTATTTCGTCAAAGGCCCTGTCCCGAATGACAGTTCCTCGGACGGAACGTATCGCCGCAATTCAGAGCTAACCACGACGCACCGTTATCCCTTGAGTGCCAAGCAGCCCCGCCGTGCGCCCGGAGGTGGAACGCAGCGTACGGTAACGGTCGAAGATTTCCCCATCTCATCCACGATGTCAGGATCACTGATCGAATTGCAGCCGGGTGCACTACGGGAGATGCATTGGCACCCCAATGCGGATGAATGGCAGTATTATATCAGCGGACAAGCTGAAATGACTGTATTTCTAGCGGAAGGTAATTCGGTTACAGAGCAGTTTGAGGCAGGAGACGTCGGTTATGCCCCTATGGGTGCAGGGCACTATATCAAAAATACAGGCGATGGAGTCTGCCGCGTTTTAATTGGATTCAACAATGCCCACTACGAAGCTATTGATCTGAGCGAATGGCTTGCGGGCAACCCCGTTGACCTGCTGTCTACAAATCTTGAAATGTCCAGGGAAGAAGCAGAGAAACTTTCGAACGACACTCTTTTCATTGCTCCAGATCAGAAAAAGAAACGGTCATAATCAACCTATAGTTCTCCCTCATCCCACTCTTGCTTATGCTTCATACACAGAGTGTGCTTTTTCCAATTACGGTTGCCATGGGAATGCAGAACACGATGCATCAGATGATGGCACATACGGATGTTGGCAAACATTCTAAAGATGCCGCATTTTCAGCACACCCCAACTTTAATGATCTGCTGGAATTCAAAAGGAGTAAAACATCCCTTTTAAGGGTGCTTTACTCCTTTGTGTTTATCCCTTCTACTTCCGGGGTTCGATAACTTGGAATCAGAACTAATCCATACTCTGTTTACTAACCCATCTGCCCTTTAATGATCTTTATCATGCTCTTACCTGTTGCTGCAATGGCTTCTTCTGCCGAACGTGGTTTCCATCCAAGCACTTGCTTAGCCTTTTGGTTACTCGTTGACATATCAAGTCCCAATAGGGATGCTATCATTCTTAATTCAGGTTTAAACAGCGCAATAATACGAAGGACGAAATTAGGGATTTCTCCCTTGGGCGCGTTCTTAGCATCTCCCCCTAAATGTTTTCTAAGAATATTTGCAACATCTAACATTGAAAGATTCTCTGAAGTAGAGGCAATAAACCGCTCTCCATTGGCTTCGGGTCGAGTCATCGCCAAAATATGCAAATCTGCAACATCCCGAACATCTACATAATCCGAATAAATTTTAGGGACAGACTTCATTTTGCCTTCTAACATTTGGCGAACACTACTATTGGAATGTGAATAATCATTACCCAGAATAGGGCCCATCACACCAACAGGATTTACTGCTGCAAGCTCTAACCCATTGCCCTCTTTGCGGATAAATTCCCAAGCAGCTTTTTCAGCGATGGTTTTAGATTTTTGATAAGCATGAATGTCTGCTTCTGTATTCGACCAATCTGTTTCGGTGAATGGTCCTTTATGATCTGTATGCCCCACACCAATCGCTCCGAACGCAGAAGTTAGCACAACACGCTTGACACCTGCATCACGCGCTGCTCTAAGTACACGCAGAACGCCTTCACGAGCGGGCTCAATCATTTCATTCTCATTTTTATATACTTTATTGGGCGTTGGAGAAGCAACATGGATAACATATTCCGCCCCTTTAACAGCCTCGTCCCAGTTTTGATCCGAAGATAGATCGGCTTGAATAAATGACAAATCTTCCAGATGAGTCAATCCGCCTGACCTTAACATACCTTTTACTTCATCTTGTCTGCTCATGGTACGAAGGGTTGTACGCACACGATAATGTTCCTTTAATAATTTCAAAATTATAAAAACAGCGATATAACCAGATCCTCCAGTCACAAGCACTAAAGGTTTATTATTATTTGTCATCGTAAATACTCCTTCCATTGACGTTACACCTGTAACAGGCTTACACTATTCTATATCTGAACATGAGCAGAAACAAGTCAAATCCAATCATCTGTGACAGAATGGAGAATTTGTTATGGCAGTAACAGAGCACTCACAAAACATAAAAAATGATACAAAAGAATGGATTACCCTGGCACTGCTAGAACTTTTAAAAACCATAAAGCTCTCGAAATTAACCGTTTCAGAAGTCGTTAAAAAAGCTGGTGTCAGCCGGATGGCGTTCTATAGAAATTATGAAAGTCTTGAACAAGTATTGGAGGAGTATTTCGAACCTAAATATGCAGACATCTTCAACAAAACTGCTTTCAAAGAAGATAACGATCAGAAAGTAATTGAATTGACGAATTTCTTCCTTGATCTATCTGATGATTTTCAGACGGCTATTGAAAGTGAGTATATACATTTACTGTATAAAATATTTAAAAGTCATATCACTCAACTGTATGATAAGATCATTCCCTTTCCAGACTGGAGCGGCGCGAAACGCAGCTATTGGATTGACTTTATGAGTGCGGGTGTTTTTGAGATTTGGGTCATGTGGATAAAAAACGGTCAAAAAGAATCATTAGAGGAGATTACAGCAATGATTCGGTTTTTTCATAAGTGAAGAACAGAGCACCTATCTAAAACTACAAGTTTTAGAGCGATCCTATGCGGGATGAACAGTATGTATGGATTCCTGATCATCCCAGCCCCTTTAAAATCGAACACGCTCATACACCCTGATCAAGTACACCTGATGCTTCTTTCTTTCCCATTACTATAGAAATCACTGCAAATATAGTTGCAAGTATGACGACTAAACCACCGACCCAGCCGATCGACGACAAGGTTAACCGCTCTACAACCACTCCTCCCAGAGCTGCACCCAGGGCAACACCAAGATGGAAGGCGGATGAGTTTAAGCTCAGTATAATTTCGGTTGATTTAGGAGCCAAAGTTACCAGATAGAACTGTTGTGCAGGAGCAGTTGTCCAAGCTCCAAACATCCAGAGTGCAAGAATAAACATGGCACCTATAAAAGTAACCGCAGCGAACGGGAGGAAAAACAAAGCAATCGCGTGAATCAACAGACTGACAATCAGCGTAGGGGCAATTCCCCATTTATCAGCGCCATAGCCGCCAACACGCGCTCCAAGAACAGCCATTAAACCCATGCCGAGTAAGACGAGACTAATTGTATTGCTATTGAGGCCAGCATTTTCGCGTAGTAACGGCGCAATGTATGTGGAAACAACAGAGTAACCGGTAATAAAGAACAAGGACGCTAATAAACCGCTGATTACCTTGAAATCTTTGAGAACAGCCAATTGCTTGGATAAAGGAGTCGTTTCTTGTCCTGACATTTTAGGTATCGCTTTTACAATTGCAATAATAGGAATGGTGGTGATCATTCCCAGAATTGCGAAGATCCAGCGCCACCCCATATATTCACCGATTAAGGTTCCTAAAGGAAGGCCTACAACTAGCGCAAGACTCGTACCCATCAAGATCGTGCCAATCGCACTCCCTCTTTTCTCTGGAGGCGCAATTTGTGCGGCAATCCCCAAAGCCACTACCGCAAATACCCCCGCGCTCACACCCAAAATAGCCCGCGATATCATCAATATAGTAAAGTTAGGGCTCAGGACAGCGATGGCATTACCGATAATGAAGATAAGAAGTGCGATGAACAGCAGCTTTTTCCGATCTGTTTTTGAAGTGAGCGCAATCAAAATTGGCGTTCCTACCGCGTAGGCTATAGAATACATGGCAACCAATTGTCCAGCCAAGCCAATAGAGACATTTATATCCGTGGCAACCATATCTAGAATACCTGTAATAATTGATTCGGCCGTACCGACCACGGTTGCGCCTAATGCAAGCAAGTAAATAATCCATTTGTAGTTCTTCATGAGAGCATTGTTCCCCTTTGTTTGTCGAATCTGTTATTTTTATTGTTTGAAAAGATTGAAAATCAGGGCCTTGAAAATTCGATTCTAATAATGAACATCACCCCCTTAGTTTTATCGAACGATCGATCAAATCATTGCAAAAAATATATCGAACGATCGATCAATTTGTTCCAAAAAAAGAGCTGGTTATACCTTAATAGCATCCCAGCTCATTTGAATCATTTTCTCAATGTTTATTGAACTGAACTCATAGGCCCCATTTAAATACTCTTTTCCCATTTCGACAAAAGGTAAACAGGAGTAGGTAACCAATAAATTCGTTTCTAAATCCTTAAAATAACCTTCTTTAATTCCCCGCTCAAACAAAGGGTACATCGGCTTAAACACACCACCATTTTGATCCTTGCAGTTATTACGTATAAAGGGTGAGTCGATAAACTGCTCCATTAACAAAAAGCTGTCCTTATGATTTAAGATATAATTTGAATAGTTTCGCAGAATGTGCTCGAACCCCTCTTTTACGGGCGTACTCTCTGTTACACCATGAAACATGAGCTGGTGCATTTGATCCTTGAGCAGAAAATACAATTTGATCAGCATATCCTCTTTGCTTTCAAAATAAAAATAAATGATCGAAGAAGAGATATTCGCTCTTTTAGCAATTTTTGAGATGGATACTTCAGAAAGGCCACTTTCATTGATAAGTTCGATCGTAGCCTGATAAATAAGGTTCACTTTGTTTTCGGATTTATTTTTCATACTCAAAATATAATCGAACGATCGATCAATGTCAATAAACGATTTGCAGTCATCAAAAGTTATACGCCCAATCCCTTACCACCCACAGGCCGAAGTCGAACCGGCTCGACGGCTGCGATTAAAGGCTTCGCGCGCTGAATGACGGCAAGTACTTCTTCGTTCTTGAGCGAGTCGGCATGAGCCTCAGCATCGCGCCATAGCTCGGTCACCCAGATCACATCAGGATCATCTACGGATTCATTGATAATATAGAGCTCACAGCTGTCCATATTACCGAGACTCTGGGAAGCCTCCAGCAATAATGAAAGTAGTTCCTCCCGCTTCCCAGGGTGAGCCGTCATTTTGCCGAACATCGTAAACTTGTTCATTTTATCTCTTCATCCTTTCTCTTCACCTTTTTGCATCCCTTCATAGTGCTGAAACATTTCCAGACTGACCTCCATCATTCGATCGATCAGCATTTGCGGCTCAAGGATTTCAAGTGACCTCCCGAACGGCAGAAGAAAGTACGGCACGTATGACTTTAGCGACTGCTCCTCTAACTGAAAGAGAACTTCGCCAGACTGCCTGCGTTCGAGTATTGAATGTCCAAATAACCAGTGCTTGCATATCTCGTTTAGTGCGTGTTCGTGTCCCTGGATCCTTACGATGACTTGCATCTCTGCTTCCAGCGGATTGGGAAGTAAAGAACGCAAGAGAAAATCCTTCGGGGAAAAGGCCGCCGGACGCTCAAAGTTGAGATTAGCGGCTTCCAAGTGAAGAATGCGATCTACCCGAAAGCTGCGAATCTCGCCCCTCAAACGACAAAATCCGACAACGTACCAATTTCCTTTCCAATGCACAATACCGTAAGGATCAAGGACCCGATGGCTGGAAGACAGACCTCCTCCTTTGGCATAGTCCAACTTCAACGACTCTCCGCGGGCCGCTGACTCCTCTAAGCATTGAAGCAACTTAAGCTCTCTACCTTCCGCGGGTGTCTGGATAACTGCTAATCCCCTACTGTGTCTATTTATCCATTCGAGCTGCTCTTCATTGGTGTACCGCTTCAGTTTATCTACCGCACGTACAAGTGCATCCGTAAACGGATAGCCAGCTTCCTGGGCGAAGACGGATGCATGCACGAGCGCAATCTGCTCTTCGGAATCGAAGAGCAGCGGGGAATCAATGAACTCGCCAAGTAACCGGTAACCTCCGTTTGGACCGGAATCGGCAATAATCGGGACTCCACTCGCGCACAATGAATCAATACATCGGTATACCGTCCGAACATGAATCTCCAATTCGTCCGCGAGTTGTTGTGCCGTTACCCGCTTCCCTGAACGTAGCAGCCATAGAATGGATAGCATATTATCTGCTTTGGACATGCCATTCTTCACCCCCTAAGGCTTTCTTGAAAAAGCATCTATCTGCCCTTTCTAATAGTTCCATTGTATAGGAAATTAGACTAGCGGAGCTATTTCTTTCTCAATCCAATGATCGTAAGTCGGGCCGTAGACAGCAGGTAATTGAAGGCCCGCCTGGCGCATAAGTACAGTCATCTGTCCGCGATGGTGCGCTTGGTGCATCATCGTGAACCGAAGAGAACCTCCGTTCAACCAAGCTTCCTCGTGAATGATAACCGATTCGTGCAACGTTTCGTCCTTCCACTGTGTTCGAACAGCATTCAAAAGTTCGCTACTGATCCGACGATACTCTGAGGCTATAAACGCTGCAGAAGCCGGGGCCACTTCGCCACCGGTGGGAGCATCGAACACGAGACCCAAAGATGTCATGAAATGCAGCGAACGAACCAGATGCCAAGCGATTTGCCCAAGGGTCCGCCTGCCTTCGATGACCACCTGGCCAAGAGAGTCATCCGTAAGCGTATCTAGTACACTGGCGGTTATTTCCGCCTCGTTTTTCCACTCTACCGCAAAGTCTTCAATTCTAGTAAACATATTTATTCCTCCATTTCATTATTGGCTTTAAGCACTACAAGCATACAAAAAAATCACTGACAGTTACGGTCAGTGATTGTTGTTTTTAATTTCTTAACTATTAAATACATGTTTCATTGGATCTTTACAGAAAAAGACGAAGTTGTTGAGTATCAAGTGAAAATTGAAGAAAACGAAGTAATTATTGAAAAAAAGGATAAGTAATAACTCCAACTTTCGCAGAGCGATAACTGGTTTGGTTTAAACCAAGGCTGAACACCAAAAGAACGAACTGACATTAGCCAGTTCGTTCTTTGATATCAAATTTATCCGCTGCATTACTTGTTCACGAAAATCTTTACTCAAATACGAACTTCACTCGCTGATCCCCACTCCATTTTTCTCTCACCTGATCATAGTAAATATCAACATCATTATAGATGATGTCCTGATATTGGTTAGCCAGCTCCGGATGGTGTTTATGGATGAAGCTTTCCACGGTCAACGCAGGTTTGGTGTCTTTTTTTAATCTGACCCTATCCAGGAATACTGGTATGTCCTTATCTAAAGCATTCATCATTAACTCCACATTAGTGATTCCAGGCAAAATCGGAGTAATAAATGCCCAGACACGAATTCCCATTCGATGTAACTCATTTGCTGTCTGTATATTACTTAATAGCGTATAGTCATCTATTTTCTTCAATTGCTGTAGATTAGATAGCCCTAAGAGCAGAGTGAACTTGTCACCAATCGCTTTTATTACATCGAGATCTCTATAAATCAACTTGGACCCAGACTTCGTTGTTACCATACACTTCACGTCTAGCTTGCTTAATTCGATCAGACATTTCCTAGTTAGTTGATATTTCCGGTCAATCTCCATATAGGGATCACATTTGCTCCCCAGATACACCGTATCTTCTTTATTCCAGTTCTTCAGTTCAGTGTGGAGAATATCAGCAATATTGAGTTTAACCTTTAAATCAACATTCCACTCTTCATCTTCTAACTGAAAACAATATGGACACCCGATTGTGCATCCATCATAGGGATCAATAATGGGCACCGTTCCCCCGTCAGGCGGATATTCATATGTCATTGCATCGCTAACAAGAATCTCTTTAAGCATTTCCCCATCCTCCTCAATCCATTTATAGGAAAATGGTACATCTATTCTCGAAAAAAATATAGACTTATATTATCCGATTTGTTATGATGTTGAATAAGGTCTTTGTAAAAACACCTATACAAATTACACATCCCTGGATCATTGCGATCCAGGGATTTTTTTATCTTCTGTAAAGATCAGGATATTGTATCAAGACCTGAATATTGAGAGGTTCGAGTACACTTAAAAAAGGAACATATGAATCGCGGTTCCTCTGTGATCATGCTGTTCAGCTTCTTTAGACTCTACTTCAGCAGTTCTCTTCCCCGGGGGCCATTTAGCGCCTCAATAAAAAGCCCTGAATCTTCTTCAATAATGATTAGATCATGGTCCCTGGGTATTGCTCGCGCCTTTAGTAAAGCATTAGCCTCACAAGTATCTCCAGTCTCCTCTACAGCCTCTTCCTCATGTAAATAATTCGTTATTCTGCTCAGACTCGAAATCACAGCACCAGAAACAAAAATAACCCAAGACGGCTTCAACTCGTAGGAATTGAAACTATTTGGGTTGTGTTCAAAGCAATAGCTGCTTAAAAATAAAATAGCTGTATCAAGATACTGATCATTCCACTGGTAAATCTTCTGCTATTTCAATAACAGGCTGTGTCTGGATAGAGACATTACCTGCCACTGCTCTGGAGATCATACAGGACTCTTCTGCCTTATGTGCCAGCAGCTCTGCCTTGCTTAGTTCAGCCTCTGTTGCATCACTTTTAAGCACAATCCGTGGTTTGTGCACGATCCGTTCGTACGTAAACACGTTATTCGTTACATCTACAATCGCTTCAGACTCCAGTGTCAGATCCTGTGGTGTAATATCCGCACGCTCAAGCATTGCTGCGAGGGTGATCAGATAACAGGTTGACGCTGCTCCCAACAGCATTTCGTCAGGATTAGTACCTGTTCCCGGACCACCCATCTCTTGAGGAATCGAAATGATTGTTTTTAACCCGCCTGCATCGATATGTCCTTCACTATTACGTCCACCATTCCATACTGCTTTAAGATGAAAAGGATGTTTCAACTTACTCATTCCTTTCGATACTGATTGTTGTTCATACCATAATATCATAATTGTACCCGCCCTAGTTTTAATTCATCCTCAAAATAAATACGCTTACATTTCACTCGCTGCCCTGATTCAGATATGTAATTCCATTACCCTCAATTAGTATCTTAAGACCCTCTTTGTAATACGGCATTAATTCTTCAGCCTTCTTCTTTCGCTTCTCTGATTGCTGCTGCTTCTAAAGTTTCATTGAGCTCTACGCCGCCTCCTGGAAGTGACCAACTATCTCGATCCAGATTATGTACCATAAGCACTTTGGATTTAGCTTGATCCGTTATTAGAACGTAAGTGACATCGATTCTTCGCAATGATTAACCACCTTTCTGTTATGTAGCTATACATGTAACAACGCACTATTTGTAATATTATACTATTAATTGGAATTGTGTGAAGTACATTAATTGAGACATAAAAAAAGCTGCCTCTATGAGACAGCCCTTTGTTGCGATTTAGAATACTTTTGTCGTCCACGATTCGCAGTTCCACGTTTCCGTCACGATATCTTGGTAAAACTCAGGTTCGTGAGAAATCAGCAAAATGCTGCCCTTATACGCTTGAAGTGCACGCTTCAACTCGTCCTTCGCATCCACATCCAAGTGGTTGGTAGGCTCGTCAAATACGAGCAAGTTCGACTCGCGGTTAATCAGCTTGCACAAACGGACTTTAGCTTTCTCTCCGCCGCTTAGGACCGCTATCTTGCTCTCAATATGATTGGTCGTCAGACCACATTTGGCCAGAGCCGCCCGAATTTCAAACTGTGTGAAGGACGGGAACTCGTTCCATATTTCTTCAATACAGGTGTTGTAGTTCGCTTCCTTTATTTCCTGCTCGAAATAACCAATGTCTAGAAGGTCACCAAGCTTGGCGGAACCTGAAATCGCTGGAATTTGGCCGAGAATACTGCGCAACAGCGTAGTTTTACCGATTCCGTTCGAACCGACAAGCGCGATTTTTTGTCCACGCTCCATGCTCAGGTTCAAAGGTCTGGATAGCGGTGAGTCGTAGCCGATTACGAGATCCTTTGTTTCAAAAATCATCTTGCCCGAAGTACGTCCGGACTTGAAGTTGAATTGCGGCTTCGGTTTCTCCTTGGAGAGTTCGATAACATCCATCTTATCCAGCTTCTTCTGCCGGGACATCGCCATATTCCGGGTAGCTACGCTGGCTTTGTTCCGCGCAACGAAGTCCTTCAAATCCGCAATTTCCTGCTGCTGGCGTTTAAAAGCAGATTCAAGCTGTTGTTTTTTCGCCTCATATACTTGCTGGAAGTAATCGTAATCCCCCACATAACGCGACAACGTCTGATTCTCCATATGATAGATCAGGTTAATAACGCTGTTCAAGAACGGAATGTCATGGGAGATCAGGATGAAGGCATTCTCGTATTCCTGCAAATACCGCTTCAGCCATACGATGTGCTGCTCGTCAAGATAGTTGGTAGGCTCGTCAAGCAACAGAATGTCCGGCTTCTCCAGCAGCAGTTTGGCTAACAGCACCTTGGTCCGTTGACCACCGCTGAGATCATGAACGTCCTTATCCAAACCGATGTCTGTAAGACCCAGCCCGCGCGCTGTTTCATCGATTTTGGCATCGATCATATAGAAATCCTGATTCGTAAGCGTATCCTGAATCGTTCCAACATCCTCCAGCAGCTGCTCCAGTTCCTCCGGAGACACGTCACCCATTCTGCCGTACATGTCGTTCATCTCTTGCTCCATATCGAACAGATATTGGAACGCCCCGCGCAGAACGTCGCGCATGGTCTGCCCTTTTGTAAGCACAGCGTGCTGATCCAGATAGCCTGACCGCATGCGTCTGGCCCATTCGACTTTACCTTCATCCGGCTGAAGTTTGCCTGTGATGATGTTCATGAAGGTGGATTTACCTTCGCCATTGGCACCGATCAGACCGATATGCTCGCCCTTCAGCAGGCGGAAGGATACATCCGTGAAAATTGCTCGATCTCCAAACCCGTGACTTAGTTTTTCTACATTTAATATGCTCATGAATTAACACCTTTTCCTTTATACAGTATACTCGTCATATTATAAAGGTTATAACGTCGCAACTCCATACAGATATTAAAAATTAAACAAAGAACCTGTACATTTTACGTACAAGTCCTTGGATCTTAGAATTTATTGGCGGCTTATCTTAATAATCCGTACAGCTCATTAACCGATAATAGTGGAATCCTCGTCATTTTTATATTCTAAAATATCTCCAGGCTGGCACTCTAAAGCTTTACAAATCGCTTCTAATGTGGATAAGCGGATCGCTTTTGCCTTTCCGTTTTTCAATATAGAGAGGTTAGCCATCGTGATTCCTACCCTCTCCGAAAGTTCGGTTACGCTCATTTTTCTTTTCGCCAACATCACATCAACATTGATTATAATCGCCATTGTTTTCACCTCAAACTGTCAAATCGTTTTCAGATTTTATAGCTATAGCCTCTTTTAAAAGCCTTTGGAGAACAGCAGCAAACACTGCAATCACCATCGAGGCAAAAATTATGATTAATCCAATCGCTGGCACACCCGGGGGATCCACCTTCTGCGAGATAAGATAGAATAGGGGCAAGCCAAGCACATACAAACTACTGATTGTGATTGCACAATATTTTATTTTGTTTAACACGCTTACAGATAACTCAGAGAACGCTTCGTTCTTGTCAATATAACCCAGAAGCTTCAAAGCTTGATACAACGCAATGTAAAACGGAATCGCCGATCCATAAAAAACGATAAAGAAAAGATATTTGATATACGCTATATCCGGATACAGCTCAGCTGCAAAATTCCCGAACTTAGGCAACAAAAAGATGCACAAAGCAAGAACTGGAATTGCAATTAGAATCACCGCTGCCTTTAAAAAAAGTGTTGTTCCAAGTTTCATACAAAGCCCCTCACTTATCATTGAATTTATTTAGACTTTAACATGTAATTTATTGTTTTACAATAAATAATTTCTGAAATTAGATATATTATTATTGTTTAAAACAAAATTAAAGACAACCCTGTAAGGTTGCCTTTAGAAATATCATGAGTTGAACGTTCTCCAGCCTGAGCAGATATTAAGAAACTAAAACTTATAGTACCAAAAAATCGCCTTCTCATTAGCTGTAGAGAAATTTGAGTAGAGCATACAGTCCACTCCGCCGATGATAAAATTGTTTCTTGCATAAAAATCACAAGCTGACACATTAATATCTTGCGTTTCAAGCATAAGACCCAGCAGATTATTTTGCTTTGCCCACTCTTTAGATTTTTCTAATAACTTGGTTCCAATCCCTTGATGCCGCCATGCCTTGGATACCCCAATATCCTCAACAAGAGCATATCCGTTCCAATTAGCATAAAGTTTAATCCGTCCAACGCAGATATTATCATCATAATATAAAAAAACAGCTTTTCCTGTATCTTCAATATAAGATGTGTCGATCTCTTCATTCTCATATTGCTTCAAATATGTTTCAGAAAATATTTCTTTCGTGTAGCTCCAATTTCCATGCTCATACTTAGGAAGCACTCGCCCTGAAACTATGAAATTTTCGTTCGAGTTGTTGTAATCACTTATATTTGAGTACGTCATTTTTCTTATCATTGCTCTTTACTTTTAATCGTAAAGCTACGGACTTTCATCCATTTGCCCCCAACCATCTCATCGATGGTTCCCTTTTTTGTTCTGACACAAAACTTATGCTCAGTCCCTCTGTCGAAGCCCGTGGCTTCATACAGCAAATCATCACCAGCTTGTCCTTTATAATATACCTGCTTCAATCCAAGTCTGTTTAACAACTCCAGCTTTACACTTTCAATATACATGCGCGAATATTCCTTTGACATCATGATCCTCCTGGGAATTCATTTTTCATGTTTTCTATAAGAGCCATTAGCGTTGTGCTTTAGGGCAATTTATCAAATCTATTTTCTTGAGCATCGATCAATGCCATCTTATAGTTGATTTTTTCCAATGTTTTTATTAAAAGAGAGATTTGATCCTCCACTTTGCTTTTCTGGCGAGCCAGCAGACCTTTTCTTTCCTGCAGTTTACTGTCCCCGGTATTATAGAGCTCCACGTATTGTTTAATTTCATCCAAAGATAACCCCGTCGAACGAAGCGCCTGAACCGTCTCAATCATATCAATATCGAAGTCAGTGTACATTCGCCCCCCATTATTATTTCGATCAATAGGAGGAAGCACGCCTTCTTTTTCGTAAAAACGAAGGGTATACGCAGTGATGCCCGTTTTTTCCGAAACATCTTTAACTGTGTAAGCCATATTCTTCACCACCATCGTCAGTTAGAGTTACTCTAATTCATTTTACAGACTAGTGCTGTCAATTTCAAATGAAACCCCATGTTCTTTACGTTTTAATTTTTAGGTTTGACTTAGACAAACTACAACCTAGTAGAATTCATTTTAGAAATACTTTGGTTAAACTATTTGGTTGTGCATTTAAAAAGGAGAGATTTCCATGGCAAAAACCGTCTTAATCACAGGCTGCTCAACAGGTTTAGGTTATACTACCTCATGGTGAGAAACAAATGTAACAAGTAAGCTCTAAAATTAACCCGATCAGTGCATAAAAGCTCTTGCCGATGCTTTCAATAATCGCTGGGATGTGTAAAAACAAAGCCTGTAGTTTTCACTACAAGCTTTGTTTTCTACATTAAGATGAAGTTATATCACTATTCACGTTGAAGGCGCGAAGCTCTGTAATCCATAACCATACGGGAACAGTGGATTACCGTAGTTGGTAGGTACCGGCTGATTGTTATTAATATAACTGCGAATCTCCGCGCGCTCCGCTTCAGTTGCACCCAGGTCATAAGGAATATCCCATTTTTCGAGCTGATTGCTAACTTCATCGGTTCCGACCTGACTGATCGAACGTGGAAGCTGGAAGGGAAGCTTGCCGGTTGGCAGATAATCGCCGAAAAGCAACTCAGATGTTGCCAAGCCTCCACCGTTCCCTGGCCGATACACAACCAAGACAGCAGCACATTTGTCTAAAATATCCGTCAAGACATAAGGCCTTGGCATCACAACTACAGCGACAACTGGGATGCCTTTGTTATGAAATTTTTCAATCTCGGCAATCTGATCTGCTGGAAGCGTTGGTCGTTTATCCGGCCATTCCGTGCCGTGAGTATAACTTCTTTCACCAATCACTACAACAGCAGCTTTGGCTTGACTGGCATCATTCAGAACAACGTTGACACCTGTCCCCGCTCTGTCTTTGATGCCCTGATAATAGGTTTTTGCCGCGGGATTATCATGATATATCGATTGCCAGATCACATTGGCGATATTATCCTTTGCCATATCGTCACTGGTCGCCCGTGGGCCTGCTACAACGAGTGTTTCTCCATTATTTACTTTCAGCGGAAGAATGCCGTTGTTCTTCAGTAGGGTAAGCGATTGACGTGCGGCTTCATTGACAATATTGTTGCTTTCTGTGCTATGCCATATGGTTGTTGGATAATCGGGGTCACCATACGGATTTTCGAACAGGCCCAATTTGAACTTGAGCTCTAGCACTCTGCGCACCGCTTCATCGAGCCGTGTCCAGCCTACCGCACTAACCAGTTCATTAAAATCGGTTCCCGAGGCAACCGCTCCTCCCATCACATCGCTGCCTGCCCGAATACTGTTGACCGAAATGTCTGTTGCTGCAGCCAACCAGTCCGTCATGACTACCCCATTAAATCCGATCACGTTCCGCAAATAGTCTAACGTGGGTTTACTGGTCCCTGCCCCTTCTCCGCTTGGATCGAGATACGGTGCGTTCCCATAACCTGGCATCACAGTCGACGGGTTGGCATCCATTGCGGCATACCAGGGCTTCATATGCCATTTAATGGTCGTGCTATCATATACAATAGATTGTTCCCCGCCAGCACCTTGACTTGGCCAATGCTTGACAGAGATCATCATAGATTTGGGGTTCACCTCAGGGCCTCCCTGCATACCAGCAATCATTGCGCGCATCATGGCGGCTGAATACTCCGCATTCTCACCGGTACCTTCCTGAACACGCGGATACAGTACCTTGGTGTTAACCTCAGCGATTGGAGATAGTGTACCTGTGAATCCCCAAGCCTTATGCTCTCTGCGCTGAAGATCTCCGACCTTCCAAGCTGTATCTAAGTTCCGGGTAGCCGCAAGTCCTATTCCTGTAGGAAAAACAGTTTGCCAGCCTTGGATTTTGTCACCAGTAAAGGCAATAGGAATCCCAAGACGCTGCGTATTCGCTACTTTGATTTGCGCCTTCGTGATGAAGTCGGTGGTACCGTAAGAGAAGACAAAACCTGCTTGTTCATTAAGCCCGTCTAACGATTCCGGCGAAAAGAACAATTGATTTATTTTCTCCTCATGGGTCATTCGTGACATCAGATCATCCACACGTACGGAAATCGGATTATGCCAATCTTCATAAGGCTCGATGGAACCATTCTTATTCAAATCCCGAATTCCACCAATAAGATTCACCCCATCGGCGACTTGCTCCATGTAGGGAAGATACACACTGAATTGTCCGATACTGGACTGACTTCTGTCTCCATTCCCAGCTACGGCAACCACGTACCATTTATAGGTCCAGCGATCCACTAAGGATGGAGCATTAACGTGCGTCTCTGTAACCTCTGCAACTTTCGTGTATCGATCCAAAAGATTTCCTGGGGCATTCCAGTCATAGTCGGTTCTTGAAAGGTTCACCCATACCTCATACTTGACTGCTCCTGCCTTTGCTTCCCAAGTTAGAGAGGGTGTTCTGGTATTGGTAATCATCTGACCGTTAACCGGTGCTAGTACCTTGAATGCAGAAATCGTATAGCTTGCAGTTGCGATTTCCGAGTCCCTCATCTCCGGATGAGTGGCTATTGCTTTAATCGTAGAGGTTGACGTCACAGGGATAGGACCTGTGTAGGTAGTCGACGCTGCATTAGGCGGTGACCCATCTGTTGTATATTTGATGGTGGCACCTGCAGTTGCACTGCTTAGAGTCACATTTTGTGCGGTTGTGTAGGTACCGGACGCAGGAGTAAAGACTGGTGCTGCCACCTTAGCCGGTAAAGGCGCCGTTTGACCATACACTTCGAATTCAAACAAGGAATATCCATACGGGGTGTTCCGCTCTGTGCCGTTCATTTTTACATATCGGGCCACTACAGGATCAAAGGTGATGTTTTCTATATTTCCTGTTCCTTTAGGCTGGGTATGCACCTCCGTCCAGTCATTTTCATTGGTTGAAACCTGAATGGTATAGGCTTTCGCACTTGCCGCTTCCCAATGCAGCTTAGCGCCCGTTACTGTGTGGTTCTCCCCAAGATCTACATAAATCCACTGCGGATCTTCGAATGTGGACTCCCAGCGTGTGTCAGGATTGCCGTCAAATGCATTACGAGCTGTGTTACCTCCGATGTCTGTGAAGGCCTCCGCCCTTTTGTTTAAGGCTACGTTCACTGGAGCTGAATGGATAGTATATATAGCAGTCGAGACTGCTGAATCCGCCAAACCCGGCTTGGTCGCAATGGCTTTGAGTGTTGTCGACTTCGTCACTTGGATAGGCCCGGTATAGGTTGTGGATGCTGCATTAGGAATAGCCCCGTCCACTGTATACTTGATAATGGCTCCTGGCGTTGAACTCGTAATAGTCACGTTTTGTTCTGAAGTGAAAGTTCCTGAATTGGGCGTAAACACAGGGATTGCTGCGGCAACCCGATCTGTGATATCAACATTAACCGCTGAATTGGCATGTACCGTGAAGGTTAAAGGATTGCCTTGTAGCGGATTGCCACTCTGGTCGGTTGTTCTGAATTGCACCTGCTTTTGCTCGACCATGTAATTTACGCCAATGGTTACAGTAGCTCCAACTGTGAATTTCATGGTTTGATTAATGGCGGTGTTCTGTGATTTCAAGGTCGTCACCTGATTCAAGTCCCCTGGGCTAAGACCCATCTCCAAATACTGCACATAGGGGCCTGTAACCGGAATATTCACCTCGGTCTGATCTGCGTTGATGGTATACGTGGCAGTTGACACCAACGAGTTGGTCATTCCTGATTTAGTTGCAATCGCTTTGAGCGTGGTTGTTGAAGATACATGAATTGGCCCTGTGTAGGTCGGGGATTCCCCAGTAGGCGTAGAGCCGTCTGTCGTATATTTGATGACAGCGCCTGACGTACTACTGGCGAGGGTTACATTTTGCGCTGATGTGTAGGTACCGCCTGCTGGAGTAAAGGTTGGCGCTGCCACTTGCTCCGAAGGTGCTGCCGATGTAAAGCTAAGCCAGTTCAAATTCCATCCGTTCGTGACAGCATAGACGCGTAAGGTCTGAACACCGGCCGACAAATTTGCTGATACAGCTACCGTCTCCCAATTTTGATATCCCCCCGTATTGGGAACGGTTACCGTTGCCAGGCTCGTGTCACCCTTTTGCAGCTGCAACTGTGTTCCCGTGTAGGGACTGGCTAATCTGAACTCTACAGTATAGACACCTGACCTCGGAACATTGACCTCATAGTCCATCCAATCCCCGCCATCTACATAGGCCACATTCAAGCCGCCTTCAGAAGATTCTTCCGTCTGAATTCCACTCATCGCAGAGTAATTTTCCGCCTCAACTCTTCCAGGGTCATCAGGTGCTGCTATGGTAGGACCAACGCTTGAGAACATACTTACGATCAGGATCGAAATTAATACAATCAACATGATTTTTTTCTTGAACATACACTCATTACCTCCAATTCGATTTTCGTGGCAGGTAAAAGTCGTCATGTCAAAATCCTAAGCTAATCCTTCAATACTGTCTTCGTGCGATTACTTCACTTATTAGTTGCTAGGAATTATTCGAAACTGGATAGTTTATTAAGCGCTTTCAATTGAGTTGGAGCAAATTATACAATCAAATACACCAGCTCCTTTCCATACAAAATAGCAACACAGGTCTACACAAAATCTTGGTAGTCGCGTGAAAATCTTTACCTTTAGATGTTGTATGAAATGTGGTGATCCACTCTGTTGGATATAAGCGGTGAATATTGAGTGTTGAAAAGAGGAACCAGCTTGATCTGGTTGAAACAACATGGGGGGAACCTTAATCATCGGCTGTTAACGAGTTCATTCGTTATGTAAAGCAAAGCACATTGCCCATTCGCATATACAATAAATATATAACATTTAATGGTAAATATGATTTTTAAATCTGTACTCCCGTCAATGAAAGGTGCGTAGTAATACCCTAAAATCTGATTCCTGATCCCAGCCCTCTACAAGCGGTAAAACCGACATAAAGCGGAATCAGGAACCTGATCTTCAGGAGGAACTCTTAAATTATGTGCGGCGCATATAAGCGCGGACGGTAATCGGAACGAAGATGGCCACAATGACTGCGGCGCCAACTAAGGAGTAGACAAGATCGCTGCCCACGGTTCCATGGTTGACCAAATTTCGGACGGCGGTGACAAGATGCGAAATCGGATTGATCTTAACAAACCATTGGAGCCAGTTCGGCATGGTATCGACGGGTACGAAGGCATTCGAGAGAAAAGTGAGCGGAAATAGGACGATCATCGAGATCCCTTGTACACTGGAAGCAGTACGTGCAATCACACCAAAGAAGGCGAAGATCCAGCTAATTGCCCACGAGCATGCAATGACAAGAAGTCCAGCAAGTGCAACGTATCCAAGGCCACCCTCTGGCCGGAAACCCATAATATAGCCCATGACGAAAGTGAGTACAGTCGCTATGGTATACCGGACGGTATCCGCGAGCAGGGCTCCGGCGAGCGGAGCGATCCGGGAGATCGGTAGTGATTTAAAGCGGTCGAACACGCCTTTTTCCATGTCCTCACGTAACTGTACGCCAGTGACGATGGAGGTCGTAATCACGGTCTGAACAAGGATGCCGGGGATAATGACGGGCAAATAACTCACTACATCCCCTGAAATAGCCCCGCCAAAGATATAAGTGAACATTAGGGTGAAAATAATGGGTTGAAGCGTAACATCAAATAGTTGTTCAGGCGTGCGCCGGATTTTGAGCAGCCCCCTGTAGGCCATAGTCAACGAATTGCGTACCGACTGACCGAAGCTGGTGTGATTTTTTAATTGGCGCTCTGCACCCGGTTTTATTAAAGTACTCACGCTGTTGCCCCCTTCGTATTCTTCGATTGTTCTGACGCAAGATGCGTGTCCTCTTTCACTCCATCGCCTGTCAGCGTTAGAAAAACTTCGTCAAGTGTTGGTTTCTGTACACTCATCTCTGATAGTGGAATACCCGTCTCGCGGAGAGCAATCAGCAGGTCGGTGACCAGATCAACGTTCCCCATTGGGGCAGTGATTCCCCCTGCTTCCACCGATATATTAGAACGAACCTTAAGCACCTGTTCAACAGTCTGACGGGCATTTTTCAAATCCTGCGTATTCTGGACCTTTAAATGCAGCGATGAAGTACCGACGGATGCTTTCAGTTCATCTACGGTACCTTCGGCGACGACATGCCCTTTGTCAATAACCGCAATCCGGTCAGCAAGCTGATCCGCTTCTTCCAGGTACTGCGTAGTTAACAATACCGTTGACCCAGTACTTACGAGCCGCTGAATAGTATCCCACATTTGATTACGCGTCCGCGGATCAAGGCCGGTAGTTGGTTCATCCAGGAAAATGAGCGGCGGCTGAGCAATGAGACTTGCCGCTAGATCGAGCCGGCGGCGCATACCCCCGGAGAAGTTCTTAAGGGGACGTTTCGCTGCTTCACTCAGTCCGAATTCCTCCAAAAGCTCTGCAGATTTTTGTCTTGCTTCGGTCCGTCCTAGTCCAAGAAGTCTGGAGAAGATAACCAGATTCTCAATCGCGCTGAGTGACTCATCAACCGATGCATATTGGCCGGTCACGCCAATTAATTGACGCACAATCTGAGGCTCCTTAACCACATCATGCCCGAAGACACGCGCCGAACCTCCATCTGGCCGCAGTAAAGTCGCCAGCATACGAATTACAGTTGTCTTCCCTGCCCCGTTTGGACCTAGGACACCATAGATCATCCCGGTACCTACATTCAGATCCACACCATCAACTGCACGGTTACTTCCATACGTTTTGACAAGTCCTTGTGCTTCGATAGCCCAGTCGCTATTGTCTCGTGCTGTTCTCGCTTTTTGAAATTGATTCACATTCTACTCCTCCTGAACAATGGATTATACAAGGATGGTAACCGACGTTTTTAAACTCAATTTAAACTCGTAACGTATAATGCTTTAAAATCCCCATCACACTATGCCAGTAGCATTCTCACGATTTATTAAAACAAAAATCCGACCCTTGTGGATCGGACTGGAGATGTATCCTTTAATCATTCTTGAGGTCCGCTCGAGCCTTCCGGCTGTAATACTAAAAATGAAAAAGACGTTAACGAGATATATTACATCCGTTAACGTCTTCATCGGTCAAGCTTAAAATAAACATTATCCAGAACATCAAGGCCTAGGAGCTTATGTCAGTTGTTCGCAAGGAAGCCATTACGAGGTTAACGATATGGTCTGCGGTCACTGCAGCGTCATAGTTTGTGTTTTGCAAGAGGCTGCTATGCGCGGTATGAAGCTTGAATGAAAGAGCGGCTCCAATGACAAACATCAGACTATGATCCAATGAATCAAAGTGGAAGAAACCCTCCTTACGACCCCGCTCCAGCAGTTCGCGCACCTTCTCCCATACCGGATGGATATAGGTAAGCACAATATTGGCACGTGGGGAGTTTAGTTCAATCTCCTGCTTGACGATGTTACTCAGTTCTGAGTCTTCCATCCCGAAGAGAACAATCTCCCGGATCAGCAAAGTCAGCCCCTCTACAGGATGACTCAAGAGGTTTGCACTGTCCTTTATCCGATTGCCTGAAAAAAACTGTTCAAATATAGCGCGCAGCAAATTCTCCTTGCCGTTAAAATAATAAGAGACGAGCGCCACATTCGCTCCTGCCTCCTCACAAATTTGTCTGACACTGGTACCGTCATAGCCTTGTCGCGCAAACAATTTCTTGGCTGCTAGCAGAATGCGCATCTTCATGTCGGGATCAGCTGTAGTCATGATTCAATCAATCTCCTCGCGTGATCATATAGAACCTATTATGGATACTCTATCACGGATAGGCAAGTCTCTCGCAGGGAGCTTCTATTTAAGAGGAACGGCGACAGGTGCTACCGCACGCTGGGTTTGTTTGCGAAGTCCTGTCGCAGCCAGGCTCACGAAAAGCGAAGCTGCGAGGATCGCCACCAGCAAGAGAACGTCAGAGACAACGCTTGGACCTCCGAACAATAGATTCATTAAGCCATCCACCGCATAGGTCGCTGGCAGGTAATGACCTAACCCTTGGTAAAATCCACTAAGTAATTCCCTTGGAACCATCGCCCCCGAGGAAACCAGTTGCAACGACAATAGGGTCATATTGAACAGCATTCCAGCCATACCGAAAACGATCAAGAACATCTGAGCGAAGAACATAAAGGTCAGAAGGAATAATGCTTGAAACAACCAGACGGAGATAAAGCCTCCTGCATGCTGGCCCCCCAGCCCGGCGATCAGTGATGATCCGATCAAAGAGACGACGACTGCGGAACTAACGTTAATGACCACCCTGGCACCAAACTTGCTCCATTTTGAGATGCCAGGACCAATCATGTCCGTCGCCTGCTGAAAATTCATCCCCATGATCATGGCGCCCACGAACGAGGCTAGTACCATCATCATCGGTACCATCTGATTGTTCATGCCCTGAACAGGGTTGGTAAATGTCATATCTGCATTGACTTTATCTACGACGCCTTGTGCGATACCCTGCGCTTGAGCTGCCGGCACATTTGCCTGCTTCAGTACAGCTTCCGTTCCTTGAATCGTAACTTGCTTGCCCACAGTTGCGGTTATTTGAGCTGCGACGCTCTGCATCACACTCTTAATCATCATTGGATTAGATTCATTGATCGTGTAACGAAGCTCAGCTTGTTGTCCCTGGCTCTGGAGTTGTTTGGAGAAATCTGAAGGTACCTGCAGTACCATCTGCACCTCGCGCCGTTCCAGACTTCCTTTCGCCTCTTCCAAACTCATTCCTGTCACCATATGAAACGGAAGTGACGCTGCGAGCTGTTCACTGATCTTTGCACCAGCCCCTTGGTCTTCATTGACTATCGCAATCGATAGCTTACTCGTATTCTCATTAATTCCTTTGTATCCCGTCATCCAGATGATGCTAAAAATAACTTGAAACATCAGAAGCATCACAATTCCGACGATGGTCGCCGGTTTCTTCAGATAAGCTTTTAAAGCATTAAGCATAAGTATCTCTCCTTTTTTTATACGCCTCAATTAAATGATCATTTAAATTAAACGTTTGTTTGATTCTAGACCGACTTTTACCTGCTGTCAACTATTTAATAATAAATATAGGACTCAGCAGGTAAGCATGGCAATTAGGATGAATTAATGATCCGGTGGCATCTCCTCCAGCAACACAATATCTTCTCCTCGCTGTTGCCTCATTTGAATATTTTCTTTGCCCCAAGAACACATGACTTCAACGATTTTATTGGCGGTGACTCCATATTCCGTCAGGCTATATTCGACTTTTGGCGGCATCTGCTGATATACATGTCGGCTTACAAGTCCATCCTTTTCAAGCTCACGAAGCTGCTGGATCAGAACCTTTTGTGAAATGCCATGAATATTGCGCTGTATTTCGCTTGTTCTCTTCACGCCAGACATTAACAGGCATATAATCAGAGCTTTCCACTTACCGCCGATGATTTCAAGTGTTGCCTCTATGCCCAGATTGTATTGTTTCATATAAGTAACCCCTCATTCATGACAAACTGATAAAGTTGCTAAAATTTTATTGTCGCATACATTTTTTTTCGAGTCTAGTACTTACTTTGTAGTAACCATCTTACTTCATTGTGTGTATTTTCTTTTTATAAAGCCTGCAACATAATGATCATATTCGAAAAATAAGGCAAGGTACCAGAGGCTACATTCTTTGATATGGACCTGAGAAAGGAATTTTCATAATGAAAACACTAGTGATTATAGCGCACCCGAACCTTGAGGATTCAAGGGTAAACCAGAGATGGAAAGAAGAACTGCTACGATATCCAAACGATATTACCATACATGAGATTTACAAAGAGTATCCTGACTGGAACATTGATGTTCCTAGAGAACAAAAGCTATTAGAAGCACATAACCATGTTATCTTTCAATTCCCTTTGTATTGGTACAGTTATCCGCCGTTATTGAAAAAGTGGTTTGATGATGTTTTTGCATATGGATGGGCTTATGGATCAAACGGTAACAAGCTTAAAGGGAAGAAGATGGGGCTTGCCATGTCCATAGGCGATAAAAAAGAAAATTATGTGCCAGAAGGCTCTGTTTCTTTTACCGTGGATGAAGTGACTGTGCCTTTCAAAGCCAGTACAAAACATGTGGATGCAGTGGCACTCCCCTACTTTGCTGTCTTCGGGGCTTCATTTCAAGCTAGTGATGAGGAGATCAATCATAGTGCGGTAGAATATATCAACTATATTTTTAAGTATAAAAATGACACAGACTGGGTCCAATAAATAAAGCAGCGGCCGAACAAGACTTGATAAATAAAGTCTTAGACTGCCGCTGTTGTTGTTCAAATATCGTTTCCCGTAAATAAATTACTGAACATGTATTTCCGATTTGATATCATTTTGGCTTAAAAATTTCATTAAATCATTACTCAGCTGCACAATCTCATTGTTAGCACTATTCGCATAATCCGGCAACATCATATCCCTAACCATTTTAGTTCGTAGCCATGTCATAAAGAAAAGATCCAACAATAAGTTTGGAAATTTAAGCACCCTTTTAAGCATTGGTGGATCAATTGAAACGCCAGCTTTTTGTATTGCGCTTAGATACGCTTTTAAAGTGATGGTTATTTTGCGTGCCGTCTTTCTGGTTCTGGCTGTTTTATTGTCAATGATCTTATTCTCAGAATGCAAAAAGCTCAACATGGCAATGTCTGATACGGAATGTGTGATTAGATACGCTTGCATATCCTTTTTAATAACGTAGGGAAGCTTTGCTGCTTTAAACACATTTGCGAGTTTTTCTATGCGTTCTGTCACTACACCATTAATTTCTCCAAATGCAGTTGCCGCTATAATCTTTGGCAGAAATCGAGCATGTAATATTCCATCTTTAATCTGTCCGCCGAAGCCGGGAAAAGCTGGTAAAAGTCTATCCCCTACGATATCCAGCCATGAAGAAAATCCAATTGAATTATTAGTCATCGTAACTATATTTTTGCTTTGATTATCTTTTAGCGCTAACAACGCTGATTCAGACCGGTCATAACGAACGGTAACGAAAATAAAATCGTATACATCGTCATTTTTGAGTGTATCAATGACATTCACTTGTATCGATCTAACTGTACCTTTCTCTATATATTGCAGGCCATTTTCTCTTAAGGATTTATATCTATTCGAATGTGCAAACAGGCTAACGTCAAACCCTGCTTCAATAAACTTCATTGCGTACATGCTCCCGATGACACCTGCACCAAAAATTAAAATTCTATCTTGTTTTGCTGACATTAATACCACCCCTACTTATTAACATTTCCTTTTGATTATCCGACAACATGTTGTATGATGTGATTATAAATCTTCATTATTCCTTGATCAACCATCAGATTTTTATGATTTGTCGGATGATATTCTTATTCGCTAGTAGGAGGGAAACATGAACAAGCAACCCCAAATCACGGAGAAAACAAGACAAAAGTTTGTAGATGTTTTTTGTGAGTTATATAGCCAAAAGCCGATTGAGAAAATTTCGGTTCAGGAAATTGCGAATAAGTCAGGATATAACCGCAGCACCTATTATCAATACTTTACTGACATTTACGAATTGTTAGACGCTGTTGAAAACGACTTATTGAATGAGATGAAAAAAGAATTGGCGAATAAGGAGCTATCGATGCATACGGTTCAAGATACGCTCTTTTGTCTGGACAAAAGAGAACATCTCCTGGTTCTCAATGCCCTTTTGGGTGATTATGGAAGTGTCCGTTTTTTAAAACGCTTAAAAAAAGAAATCACTTTGGATCAATTAGAATTAAACGTTCCGCAAAACCATTCCTTAACGCCGTACTTCGTTGAGTTTTACCTGACAACTTCCCTCTCTTTATTTCGTCTTTGGCTCCAGCGTCAACAGGATTTATCGTCAGAAGAATTTTTCAAGTTAGTGGAGAACCTATATTCAAAAGGGATTACACCCTATTTTAAAGAGTGAGTCTGTCTGTCTGTCTGTCATTCAAACCAAATCCATATGTTGTATAACAATTTAAACAAAAACCCACTCCTTTTTTAACGGAAGTGGGTTTTTGAAGGGACTTTCCTTTTTACTACATTATCATTCATCGTTAGTTCAACAGGCTATCAATTGTGTTACCTATCAATGAAATCAACAATTGTTTGTTTTCATCTCATACTCCAAAATGCTCACGAACTAATTTAAACTGTTCTTCAACACTCATTTCGGGTGTTCTTTCCAGTGTTTTGATGCCATTTCGAATGCAAGCGCTTCTTACCTCATGAGAAAATCTCACCATGTTTTTATTGCCATTTGCGATTGTTGCCGCAGGGTTTGATGTAAGATTAATAACATCCAAAATCATCTTATGGTCTTCTCTAAAGAAATATAGCCTTTCTATTTCTTCGTCAGAAGTATAGAGGCAAATCATTCTTTCCTTTGGAATAAAGGGTAATATACGCTCGGGCATAATTCCTAAGTCTATAATGATTGGTTTATCCGTAGGCATTTTTAACAAATCCGTAACGAAAAACTCCATCATCTCTTCGACAATTTGAAAAAGCCAATGAACATGTTCATCATTAGGTTTATTGAACCATTTATCCCAATCTAAACCCGAATGAGGATACTGTAAGGCAGGGTATTCAACTGGATTTGTGAATGGTCTGTACTTCATCACGTTATCTTCCAGTGTTTGAAATCCTAACTCTTCAACAAATTTCTTTGTCATTGTGGACTTCCCTGCACAACAACCACCATTTAACCAATATACATGCTTTAATTGTTCCTTCAAATAATCATCATTTATTTTCATTGTAATCCTCCTCAATTTTTTTAATATTGAGGAAGGTGACGGATTCTTATTGGTTTTCTGTAGCTGTAAAACCACATAGTAAATCCCCCTTTCATTATCTTAATCCATCGTATTCGACATATTTTGGTTAATTCCTTCCCGTTATCCTGTGCCGTTATTTTCACTTCAAATCTATTCGGGAGGTTGGTTCTCTCCAGCGACTACTCCTTCACAGCCCCAACCACAATCCCCGTCACAAAATAACGTTGCAGGAAAGGATAAACGAGCAGTATCGGCAGCGCACTGATAAAGATCTGCGAAGCACGAATGGTACGTTGTGACAGATTGGCAACGGCTGACGGATCGAGCTTTGACATATCTGCCTGAACGATGATCGTCTGCATAAAGGTCGCCAGTGGTAGTTTGTCTGAATCTCTAATATAAATGATACCGTCAAAATAGGAGTTCCAATGCCCCACCATCAGGAATAGAGAAACCGTTGCAAGCACGGGCAAGGAAACCGGCAAATATATTTTCAAAAAGGTCGTAAAGTGCCCCGCCCCATCAATAAATGCAGCTTCCTCAAGCTCCTTAGGAACGGTCCGGAAGAAATTAAGCAAGAGAATGATGTTGAATACCGCAACTAATCCCGGCAGAATCAGCGCTAACAAAGAATTCATCAGCCCAAGCTTAAGAATAAGGATATAGCCTGGAATCAGTCCACCGCTGAACAGCATAGTTACGACAAAATACCAAAGGTAGATGTTCCGCGCACGGAAGACCCGTGTCTCCTTGGACAGCGCATAAGCTGCAATCGTATTGACCACCAGTGCAAGTCCCGTACCAAGTACGGTCCGCTCCACAGACACCCACAAGGAGGATAGGAAATTCGCGTTGTTAAAAGTCTTCGCATAGGCTTCCAGCGTGAAACCTATCGGCCAGAAAGTAACCAATCCGGCATTAGCAGGTGCCGAGGCGCTAAGGGATACCATTAGCAAGTGATATAAAGGCAGCAAGCAGAGTACAGCAAGGATCGTTAAGAACACATTGTTGAATATGCTGAAAATGCGATATGGGATTGTTTTATGATACATTTGTTCTCATCCTTTCTAGAAGATTCGGTACCCTGCAAATCTATAGGCCAGTCGGTAAGAAATCACGATTAAGATTAAGCTGATCACCGATTTGAATAGATTCACTGCGGTAGCGAAGCTGAACTGCCCGCTAAGAAGTCCTTCCCTGTACACAAAGGTATCAATGATATCCCCTTGCTGATAGATCAAAGGACTGTAGAGGTTAAACACCTGGTCGAAGTTAGCGTTGAGCACGTTGCCCAGAGCCAAGGTCGCGATCACGATCGCAATTGGAATCAGCGCAGGTATAGTAATATAAATCGTCTGCTTCCAGCGCCCCGCCCCATCCACTTCAGCAGCTTCATAGAGTGACGGACTAATACCCGATAATGCCGCTAGGAAGATGATTGTGTTGAAGCCAAATTCCTTCCAGACATCACTCGCAATAATCGTAAAGCGGAACCAGTTGCCATCTCCCAGGAAGAAAATCGGCTTGATGCCGAATACAGATGATATGAACTGATTAATGAGACCTGTTTGGGCCAGAATATCGATCAGAATGCCTGACAGTGTAACCCAAGACAAGAAGTGTGGAAGATACACGAGCGTTTGAATGGTTCTTTTGAGCGCCATCTTCCGAACCTCGTTCAATAATAAGGCGAAGATAAAAGGAATAATCAGGTTCATCACAATCTTGGAACAGGCAAAAAACAGCGTATTCCACGTGATTTGCAGGAAATAATCATTTTCCCACATGTACCTGAAATGCTTCAGGCCGACCCACTCTGAATTAAAAAAACCTAGTGCAGGTTTATACTCTTGAAAGGCCATGAGAATTCCAGACATCGGAATGTAAGAAAAAATAAACACCATAATGACCGCTGGCAACACCATCAAATGGAGAATCCATGACTGGTTAAAGCCCTTTTTTCTTTTTCTATTCGGCTTTCTCCGGGTGTTCGCCTGCGGTATCGAGTTGACCTCCATATTAGCCTCCATAGCGCTCTCCTGTTCCCAAAAAAATATTTTGTGTGTGATGGGGATCTCTGCTATAAATAGTATCAGGCCTTTCTCAGGTCTGACTATATAACATTGTTAGGCTTGATATGGTTTTATTAGGGCATCATTTGGAGGAGTCATACATGAATCTATGGAAGCGCTTTACACTACTAAAGGAACAGGCACGGTCCCGGTTTAGCCTCTTTGCCAAAATTAATTGTCTGATCATCGTCTTGTTCATCCCGATTATTATCGTGTACACCTATTCGAACAACGTCACATTCGATGTCGTTAGCAAAGAGTTGCAGGTCTCCAATACTAAACAGCTCACCTTTCTATCCAGTCAAATCGATTCTAGAATAAATCAGATGATGGATTTCAGTCTTATTCTTTCAAGAGATCCCAATGTCAGAGCATTCAACGGTTTGAATATTTGGGATGACCGTTATGATCAGATGCAGACCCGCTATGTCATTCAGGAGAAAATGGTCCTGCAGTCCGGAGTGACGGATATTTGGCCCACCAGATACGCCGTGCATTCACAGCAGAATAAAGATGTCATCGCCAACTACAACCGATCGACGGGGTATGATGAGGATTACTTAAAGAGAAATATGAGTGGAAAATGGACCTATGGTGATCAAGGGGGAGAGTCGCAAAATAAGCTGCAAGCCTTTTACTGGTTCTTCACAGATTCCTTAGCCCAGCCGGGGATGTTGACGGGCAGCAATCTGGTGATTGAAGCCAGCTTCAGTTATGAGAACATTCAGAACATGCTGGATAAGTACAAGGAGGGTGGACAAGGCGATCCTTTCTTTTATCATAAGGGCAACTTGCCCATCCTGAACCGTAGTGCCGACAAGCAGCTATCAGAAGAACTCATTCGTTATCTGGATAGTCACTCCCCTGAGAATACGACCCAGGATGTAGTGAAGCTGAATGGCAAGAACTATCTGGTCAGCTCTGTGAAGTCTTCTTATCTGGATTGGCATTTAGTAGATGTTGTCCCACTCTATCAAATCCTTCAACCAATTTCGCTCAGCCGGGACTTGTTCTATATTTCGATGATTCTGTTATTTGTTGTGGGCATTTCGGCTTCGATTCTACTATACAGAAACGTGCAGTCTCCTATCAAAAAGCTGATTCAAGGCTTACGGCGCGTGCAGCGGGGAGATTATTCCGTTCGTCTTCATAGCAAGGATCAGAATGAGTTCTCATTTCTGTTCCACAGATTTAATGATATGTCACATCAAATTCAAGACCTGATAGAGAATGTGTTTAATGAAAAGATTAGAGCCAGAGAAGCTACGCTGAAGCAGCTACAGGCGCAGATCAATCCCCATTTTCTCTATAACTGCCTTGGTTATATTATCAATATGGCCCAGATGAAAGAGCAGGAAGCCGTCATCTCTATGGCTTATAACTTAAGTGCGTACTATCGCTATACTACCCGAATGGAACGGGAGACTGCTTCTCTGAATGATGAAATCAAGCTGCTCGTCAACTATTTGGATATCCAAAAGCTGCGCAATGGCAGAATCGATTATCATATTGATATCCCTGAGCCTATGCTTAGCCAGTCTGTGCCACGCTTAATGCTGCAGCCGATTGTGGAGAATTCGGTCATTCATGGAGTGGCGAAGTCCTATTCATCGGGTGAGATCCGAATTAGCGGTGAGCGTGCGAACGGTTTCTGCAAAATTTACGTTGATGACGATGGACCCGGCCTGAACCCGGATCAGCTAGAAGCTTTGAATCGGAAAATGCAGCAGCCACTGCAGGAGGAAATGGGCTGTGGCCTCTGGAATACGAATCAGCGGATCATTCACTTGTTCGGCAATCAATCCTGTCTTATATTTGGCCCCTCTCCTCTCGGAGGATTCCGCACAGAGATCATCTGGGAAATTCCAATAGAGGAATAAAAAAATAACTACACAAACCATCAAGGAGACTAACAACATGCAGATGATCATCGTAGACGATGAAGCCCACTGGGTAGATAACCTTTCCACAACAAAACCTTGGCATACACTGGGGATTGAACAGGTACATAAAGCCTATTCGGCGCATGAAGCGCTACAAATTATCGATACCCACCCCATTGATATTGTGATCTCAGATATTCAAATGCCGGAAATGACGGGAATTGAACTGATCGAGCGGATAAGAATACGTGATAAAAAGATAAAATGCATTATTTTATCCGGCCATTCCGAATTCGATTATGCCAAAAAAGCACTGCAATACGAGGCCATTGATTACTTACTCAAGCCACCGACTGACGATGAATTGATGGGCGCAGTAAAGACTGCCATTGATCAATTAAACAACGAATGGGAGCTCGTGAGCTCCCTTACCCGAACCCAGTTTACCCTTCGCGAGAATCTGCCGCTGTTACGGGGTCGATTACTTCTGGATGCCTTGCAAGGTCATCGATTCCAAGCCGGCGAATGGGAACGGAAGCTTGTGAATTACGGTCTCCCCTTCCACGCCGGGGATTGCGCGTTAATGCTTGTACGAATGGAAGAAGAATTTGGACATTATAACAACAATGATCAGACCTTGATCGAATACGCGATCATCAATATGGCCGAAGAGATTCTGGGCGAATTTATGGAGGTCTGGGGCGTTAAGGAGGAGCATGGGTATCTGGTGTTTCTGCTTCAGCTGAAAGAACAAGGAACCGACATTGGAAAAGAAACTTTGCTGGAGAAGCTTTCTTTGCAGCTTCAGTATAAGGTCAAGCAATTTCTAAAGGGTTCCCTCTCCATTGTTATCACAGAGTGGTTCCCGTTCCCAGAGCAGCTGTCCAATCGTTTTCGTCAGGCTACGGGTTACTTCCGGCAAATCGTCGGAGACGAGCGCGAATTCGTGATGCGGGTTAGTGACGTGGATCATTCTGCGGCACATGGCCCTTTGGACGCGCTCTATACCCCGCCCTCTTTGATTCATCTGCTGGAAAGCGGGCAGTGGGATGCGGCCGAAGAGAAATTACTCACTGTCTGCGCGGAGCTGGATGAGAAATGGTCTGAATCCTGGGAGCATTGTATGGAGGCTGGTTTTTTGATTACGGCTTCGTTCACGAATCTCGCCCATCGTAATGGACTTACCCTGGCTAACTTAATGGGGAGCGATATCGAGGGACTGCGAAGCGGGGAAGCTTTTACCACAATTAGTAAACTTAGAAAATGGTCGCTCAGTGCCCTTGGCAAACTGAAAGAGAGCACATCCAACGAAATCAAAGATATACGGTCAGAGTATGTGAAGAAAATTCAGGATTTTACCGATAAAAACCTCCATCTTGATGTTTCCTTACGTGTACTTGCCGACCATGTTAATCTCCACCCGACCCATTTATCTAAAATTTATAAGATCGAGACGGGCGAAGGAATCAGCGAATATATCTCACGCCTGCGCATGGATCGTGCTTGTCACAAGCTGAAGACCACCTCCAAAAAAGTTTATGAAATCAGCATGGAGATTGGATATATGGACCCGGCTTATTTTATCAAAGTGTTCAAACGGCAGTTTGGGGTAACGCCGCAGGAGTACAGAGACAATAATAAATAGCATGATAGAGTCCTATCGAAACTAAAAAACTCATATAGATGCCATCCCCGACAACTTGTTAAAGTTACACTTGTAAAGATTATACACAGTAGGGGGAATTGAAGAATGATCAAATTCAAAAAGATGTGGTCGATGCTCACAGTCACTGCACTTATCACACTCACAGCCTGTGGCAGTGGCGGAACTTCGAATGAAAACGCTAAATCAGGCAATGCCACTACAAGTTCATCCGAAGCAGATGCTGCTTTTGCAAAAGGTAAATACGATCCACCCATCGAGTTCAGCTCGGTGTTGATGCCGAAGAAATATGTGCAAGGGGATACCAAAGAAAACAACGTTCACGATCGCTGGATGCTGGAAACGCTGGGCATGAAGCATAAAGACACCTGGTACCCTGCCAATGACGATCAATACAGACAAAAACTTCAGCTTGCTATTGCTTCTGGTGAGAAGCTGCCTGATTTCGTGGCTGTACCAACCAACGCGGTATTGACCAATCAGCTGATTGATTCCGGTCAGTTTATTGCCATCGATGAGTTGTTTGACAAGTACGCCAATAAGATTCTAAAAGACCATGCGGCAGCGCATCCAGAGCTTTGGTACCCGTTCACTAAGAACGGCAAGAAATACAATATGCCGATCCTTGAGTATACGGATAATGACGACACGCTGCTGTGGCTGCGCGAAGATTGGATGGAAAAGCTGCATCTTGAAGCGCCTAAAACCATCGCCGATCTTGAGAATATCATGGACAAATTCAAGAACGAGAATCCGGATGGCTTAGCACCTAAAGATGTTTTCCCACTGGCGATTTCTTTGAAAAATAACACAAACACCTGGATGGGCTCACTCGATTGGTTATTCGGAGCCTACGGCACCATTCAAGAGCAATGGAACAAAGATGCCGATGGCAATCTTGAATACGGCTCCATTAATCCCGGTGCCAAGCAGGCACTTGCGAAGCTTAGTGAATGGATGGATAAAGGCTACATTCATACGGATTCCGCACTGTGGGATGAAGGAAAATCTGCGGAGAGCTGGACAAAAGGCGCAGCAGGAATCCTGCCAGGCGCGAACTGGGTACCGGACTGGCCTGCTCCCGATCTGATGAAGAATGTCCCTAGCGCGAAGATTAAAGCTTATCCCGTTCCAGCCGGTCCAGACGGATTCATTGGCACGAAGTGGCAGAACTCCGGCGTTAACGCCAGTATCATGATTAACAAGGATGCCAAGCATCCTGAAGCGATTTTCTTATACTATAACTACTTACTCGATAATTTAGCTAACCCGGCAGCAGGCAGTGAATTTGAATACGGCTTTGCTAAAGGCTACGATTGGGACATCATTGATGGACAACCGACCAGCGATAAAGAGAAGATTAAAGAATTTTCCAACGAATTTCCCTTCTTGACTGGTCCGGCGCGGATTCCTGATCTGTACATGAAGACACTAGTTAAACTTGCTGATGGCGTAACACCAGAAACTCCTTATGAAAAACAGATGGCAGAATTCCGTAAACCGGAAAACTGGGCAGCCGCTAAAGTGGTGATGTCACAATTAGACGTTCGTAAGCAAAACTACTTCACAGGTGCTGCGACGCCAACAATGGTCTCCAAATGGAACCTGCTTCGTCAGTCCGAAATGGAAACCTTTAACAAAATTATTTACGGTAAATTGCCAGTAGATGCCTTCGACCAATTCGTAACCAATTGGAAGGCTAATGGCGGTGACCAGATCACCAAAGAAGTGAACGAATGGTTCAAGTCCGTATCGACTAAATAAAAAACAAGCCGAAGCGAATGGATTCGCTCCGGCTTGTTTTTTTTCATGTGATTTTCATGCCTCTCACGTATCTAACAACCGTGAAGGTCTGCATTAGCCCGTAAATTCTTGAACCCACTCTTTGTTATAGTAGCCAATTCCAATTTCGGTGAAGCTGCTATTCAGGATGTTCGCACGATGACCGGGACTGTTCATCCATTGGTTCATCACTTCCTCCGCGCTTGTCTGGCCGTTGGCGATGTTCTCACCTGCTGAATTATAGGTGATCCCAAATGCCTTCATCATGTCAAATGGGGAGCCATACGTCGGAGACTGATGGTCGAAATAGTTGTTGTCGTACATATCCTGAGCTTTGGCCAGAGCCATTTTCGAAAGCGCACTATTTAAGCTAAGGGATTTCAAGCCTGCTTTCGTTCGCTCTTGGTTCACCAGATCCAATACTTGCTGCACAAATTGGGCTGAATCGCCGGATGCTTCTGGATTGACAGACTTCTGCGGGTTAGTTGACTGCCCTGGATAAGCAGACTGCTGTGGACTAGCGGACTGCTCTGGATAGGCTGACGGTTCCGGATTAGTAGCCGATTGCGGATAAGCAGTCTGCGTAGGTGTTCTCTCTGTCGGCGTATTGTTGCCTAAAAGCCCTCCTAACAAATCCGAAACATCACCAGGTACTTGTGCTTGTTTAGCTCTAAGTATTGAATCCTTTGGAGCATCTGTGGAAATGGAAGAAGCTTGAGTTAAGGTTGACGCTGAAGCACCATGACGAGCACGAGTCTCAACTTTCGTTTGTTTAGTTGTCATTTGCTTGTCAGCCGAATGATTACTCGAACAAGCCGTAACGAGTACTAGTGCTGCAATTACAATCAACGGTTTTATAACAATCCCTCCTGAACTGTCAAAGTAGTGACGTTATTCAGTAAAGTTTTTGTTTAGTTCCATTGATTTATTCATGATTTACCCTTATCAGCTCACATTAACCGCGGTTGCTTTAAGCAAGACGTTCTAGCGCCTTACGGATGACTTGCTTTTCTTTTTTAATAACAGCTGTGTCCAACGCCTGTTCGAGCAAGCTGCGGACCTGCTGTGCGTCCACATCACTATTGAACAGCACGTAATCCTCCGGCAGACTGGATAAGGCCGAAATGACAATCTGACACTGTACATCCTTGCCGCTGAGCCAGTGTAAGATGTCGGATACTGAAGGCTGTGAATGGACATATAACGTATCCCAACCGTTATAAGGAAAAGACACCTTCTCCTCCATCCATTCCAGCACTCTGCGGCTTCCAAAATGCTGAAGCAGCGAATTCGCTTCATAACCACTCAGCTTATTCTGTTTCGCAGAGACTTCCAACATTTCGAAGACCCGATTAAGTCCCTCCCCTTCCGGCAGACAGCGTGCAGAAAGATAAGCACGAGTAGAGGGGCTCACTTTAACCGCTGGAGCTTCCGACCACAGTAATCGCACCACATCAGCTGCGTTCTCCTTCAGAACATCACCTGCACTGCACATTAAAGCATCCATTTGATTGAGATCTTGCTCTGCACTGGCTCGCTTCAACCAGGCTTGCAGCACTGCCTCTCCATCATAGCGGGCAAAGGCTGCTGCCACCTCCTTGTCCACACCGTTCATCTCTGTATACGTGATGAGCAGCGGAAGCTCCTCCTGTGCCTGTTCCAATGAAAGCGTTAGGTATTGATTCAGCCATGCCTTCCAGCGTTTGCTATTCCCACTCTCCAAATCCAAGCCGCATTCCCCGCAAAAATACGGATACTGCCATTCCTCGGCTCCGACACAACCCAGTTCTGTTACCCGTTCTACAAAAGTAGTCATGGATGGCGCAAGGAGCCGGAATTCTGCCGTCTCATGTGCCCAATGCACAACGGAAGTTCCGGAAGGACTGCCCAAGTCCAGCAGTAATTCATCCCCGTTGCCGGCGACATGAAAGGTAAGATACCGCCGTTGCCCCTCCATTTCCTCATCGGCAAAATCGGAGAAACAAAGCTGATTTGTACCCCAGCCTATATCTCCACTCACATCAAAAGGTTTAATCGTTTCACATGGCAAGCTCCAGTATACTAATACTTTGCCCGAGCCATCCTTTAGCAGTGAACGGAACTCCTCAGGCAACTGGATTCTGAGCCGGGATTCAGCTTCAGCAATTTCCCGCTCTGGTGCAGGGTGATCAATGGTAATAAAGGTGCTTGCCCCCTTTTGCTCCAGGGCCTGAACAAGCCACTGCCACTGCCGCTTCCATGTGTCCAGTTTATGTTTCATCAAAATTGCTGCCTCCCTCCTATGTTCTACTTATAATTCATCAAATTGCCTTCCATCTCCTTACAACTACACGTGGTACACCAAATGAGCAATCTCCTTAACTCTTTCCATCGTAATTCCGTCTCTTTGTTCAATTGCAAGGGGATGGTCTGTTTGTTCTAATTCAATTAGCGGAACGACACCCACTTCTTGTGTATGTACCATTGTCTTCAATGACAACGTCGATATTGGATACATTGAAAGTTCAGTCGATAACCAGCCGAAATAAGGTTCTTCCTCTTCTCTGCCTTCTACTAACAATAATTCGTTCGCTCTAAAAAAATTCTCTTCGCTAAGAGACACCCACACACTCCAAATAAACTTCTCATTACTACCCACTATTGGTATTTCAATATGCCCTCTAATAAAGAAGTGCTGTTCATCAATTACACAAAAATCGCCAGTTAATTCTGTTCTTTGCTCTTCTGGTACCAAATTAAAGTAATGTGGTGCTTCAATTCCATAACATAATGGAAGTTCACTTAATTCGTTGTCACAGTGAGGACATTTCATAGTTTTGCTCCTTATTATCAATATCTATTTCACTTCTGCAAGCAGTTCTGACATCATCTCATAATTCATAGCGCCCCGCACCTTCTCCCGTACGACGCCATCGGCATCCAGTACATAAGTCGTTGGGTAGGCGACGATCTGATAAGTTTGCATAAGCTCCCCGTCCTCATCCAATACAATTGGGAAAGTCAGTTTCTGCTCTTGGACAAACGGAGAGACATCCTCAAGGCGCTTTTCCGTTAATGTCATATTCACCCCGAGGATAACTACATCTTCCGATTCATAATTCTCATAAATGCTCTGCATATGCGGCATCTCTACCCGGCACGGAGGACACCATGTAGCCCAGAAGTTGAGCATTACTCTTTTCCCTCTAAAATCTGATAACTGCACTGGATTCCCACTCAGATCTTGTAATGAGAAATCAGGAGCCACTTGCCCTATCTCAATACCTATATCACGATTTTCTACTTCCGAGCTTACACTTTGCAAAGGCTGCTGAGAAGACTTATTAAAGTATTCATATCCCCCATATAGTACTAATCCAATGATAAAGATAATCGCAATAACGTTTTTTTTCATTTTAACTGCCTCCCGTCTATTAAAAAGTAATATCCCACAACGTATATTTCGCCAGCCAAGCACTCAGCTTTTGCAGCTGCCCTGTGAACAGGAGAAGTCCCATTCCTAGGAGCAGTACCCCATTCACCTTAGATAACAGGGGCATCCATTTGTTCATTTTTTTCAGCACATTCATAGAGTATGTTAGCAGCCAGGAGATCAGCAGAAACGGAATACCGAGACCAAGCGAATACACGGCCAACATGCCTATGCCGCTCCATAATGTATCAGCTGAGCCGGCCATAAGTAGAATCGAAGATAATGCCAGTCCAACACATGGGCTCCAACCTGCTCCGAATGCAAATCCAGTAAGTAAGGAACGCAAGGCTCCACGGTTATGTCCGCCTTTGGTCTCCCAGGTTTTGCCCGACATTAGAAAGGACAGATTGAGCAATCCGATCATTTGCAGACCAAAGATAATAATGAATAAGCCGCTTATTTTCTGAACCAACTCTCGTTGCTGAGCAAAAAATTGGCCGATAAAGCTGGCCGAAGCGCCCATGGCGATAAAAATCAGACTAAATCCCAGAATAAAAAAGAGCGATTGGGTGAACAATCTCCCTCTATGTACCACAAGCTTGCCGTCTTGCAGCGAGGAGCCTGTCAAATGAGATAGATAAGCAGGAATCAATGGAAAGATGCAGGGAGATAGAAAAGACAACATTCCTGCGGCAAAAGCTACTACAATGGTAATGTGATTCATATCATCATCCTTTCTCTTTCTTCTCCTGAAAGTATGACCATACTGTTAGGGCTGCGGCTATTACTATACAAATGATTTGCAGCCGGCTAAATGACAACAACCACAACGTACGGTCAGGCAGTAGAAACTGAAGAACTACATGTCCAATTAGAAACCAGATGGCATATCCACTCCGGTCACCAAAGCGGGAGGTTTTTCGTGTCAGGAACAGGATCAACATGACTCCCCCTGACCATAAAGCACTTAACTTATCATATAAAACCGGCTGATGCCCGGCTATAACCTGCAGTATGGGATAGATCAGCCAGCAGCCAGAGATGAACCATAGTCCGACATCCATCCATATTTTTACGGACAAATTTTGTTTTCTTGATCGTATCCAAAGGTAAACAATAGCAAGCAGGCTCGCCAGCCACATTCCACGTTTGCCGCCATCAAAATACAACAAGCTTATAGGCGTCTGTATAAATTCAGTGGGATATAGAAACATAAAGCTCCCTTTCCATACAAGCAGCCATATCAAGAATGCATTGCTTGCATAAGATGTGAAATCCCCTTGCTCTGGAATATGCCGTAACCGAAAATGCAGCACGAACCACCCTATGACTCCAAAAGTCATATACATCACAAGTCGTCCGTTTATTAATAATGATCCGAGCTGGATATTATCCATAACTCCTGCCCCCCTTTCTCACCTATTCAGTGAAATGATATTTCAGTTCTTGCCAAGTTTGAGCGGTACCGTGATTGAAAAAGAATGCTTATCCTTGTCTGAAGTCAGCTCTACCTGACCTCCAAGTTTCCCCATAATCTCCTTCACGATCGCTAGACCAAGTCCGCTACCCTTCATCCCTTCTCTACGTTGTCTGGAACCATCGGCCTGGAAAAAACGTTCAAAGACCAGCTCCTGCAGCTCGTCTGACAACGCTTCTCCCAAATTACATACTGTAATTCGGTAGTCCTCGCCTGCCACTACCCCTGATACCCAAACTATATGTCCAGAATTATAATTAATTGCGTTCTGTATCAGATTGGTTAGCACCTGTCGCAAGCCATCCTCATTACTAACAATGACCTGTGGTTCAAGAGAAATATCTAATGTGATCCCTTTGCGCTCTAGTTCTAGTTGAAAAGATTGCAAACTACGTGTAATGAACTCGTCGATGGGGATCTGGCTAAAAATCATACTGTCAGCTCCCCGGTCCTCCCAAAGGGAAAGTTGATGAAGCTGCTCCACAAGCCGCGTAATATGCTGCGACTCTTCCAGCAGGGATAAATACAATTCCTGGTCTCCTTCGATTACACCACTGCTTAACGCCTCTAAATAACCATTTAAATTGCTAAGTGGTGTTCTTAAATCATGAGACACATTGCTGAGCATCACTTTACGATTCTGTTCCGTCCGCTGCAGGGCTAGGGTCATAGCATTAAAGCGCTTCGTCAATTCTCCAATCTCATCCTCAGCGGATACTTGGATGGGTTCAGGATAGGATCCTTCCATTAATTGACGAGTCGACTCTGTTAATCTTTTCAAAGGAGACAGAATCTTCTTAATAAAAACAAAATGAATGATAGCAGCCACAACAATGGCAAGCACACTTGCCCGAATAAGATAGAACTGCATGGTACGTTGAAAAAAATCATTTTTGACATCGCCCACAAGCTGATACTTGGCCACCAGCACACACGCGAAGTCTTTGACAGATACGCCTACTATCCAGATCACAACGAGCATCACCAGCACATTTACCCAAATCAATTTCCAAGCGACATACTGCTTCCATATATTCAGTTTCTTAATAGGCAACAAAGCGATACCCCATTCCACGTACCGTTTGAAAGAAGGACGGCGTCTGGCAGGACACCTCAATCTTCTCTCGTAGCTTCCCAACATGGACATCAACCGTACGATCGATCACAGACTTCTCATCATTCGGATAAAGCTCATTTAAAATTTGCTCACGGGACAAGATTTGATTGGGATGCTTCATAAGGAAGTGCAACAACTTAAATTCATGCTGTGTTAAGGCAATATCGACCCCGTTATACTTAACCTCATATGATTGCGTCTTGATCATCAGTCCCCGGTAACTAATCTTGCTGCAGCGATTGGCCATCCGCTTAAGTATCGTATTGACCCGCACAACGACTTCTTGTGGGCTGAATGGCTTGATGATGTAATCATCCGCACCCATTTGCAGACCTGCGATCCGTTCGGATTCCGTGATTTTAGCTGTGAGCATCATAATAGGAATATCGCTTTTCTGTTCATGTCGAATCCATTGGCATAATTGTTCGCCGCTAAACTTTGGCATCATGAGGTCAGTAATTACGAAACAAGGCTCATCCTGTTGAAACATCTCTCTGGCCTCTTCCCCGTTCTGAGCCTCCATTACGCTATATCCCTCTTTTTCCAAATACAATCTTAAAAGCTTTCTTATTTTCATATCGTCTTCGACGATTAAGATGTCTTTCTGCAATTCGTTTGCTCCTTCCTTAACTATATAAGACAAACTTAAGATCCGAACATAAGGCTCAGTCGTCACTACGGTGGAATGTTTGGACTTCCGACCGCTGTTGTCTCCAGATTTCTTTCTATGGTACCGCTGTTTGCGGTTGAAATCCGGAGACAAAGGCGGGCGCTGTCGCTCCTACAGTTCCAAACTTCCCCCTTCGTTCCTTCTCGCTTTTGTTACTTTCTTTTATTCGTCTTATATAGTAGTCCATTATACAAGACGAATTTAAAGAAATGTTAAAGCTGGATTGAGCAGCTGACAGTTTATCCTTATACAGAAGAGTGCATAATCGCAGCAGTACAGTAATCTTTGCACTTTTATGAGTCCTTAGTCTTTGAAAAAAAGGATTGCCTAAGCTCACCGAGATGATATATAGTATTGTGATTATTGCGAAACGTAAGGATGGTAACGATGTTGAAGAAATTAACGCACGATCTTTTTTACTTAATACTTGGAGCATTTCTGTTTGCCTTAGCAGTCAATGTATTTGTCATTCCTAATGAACTAGGCGAGGGTGGAGTGACCGGAACTTCTATTATCTTGTATTATCTATTTCAATGGTCACCCAGTATAGTCAACTTAGTAATCAATGCTTTATTGTTAATTTTCGGATATCGATTCCTGGATAAGAAGATGATTATTTATACAATTATCGCCGTGTTGCTTCATTCCATGTTCCTCCATCTGACTCACGATTGGAGAATTCAATCTAATGAATTAATAGTGAACGCGATATTTGGGGGCATACTTGTCGGATCAGGCATTGGGCTGATCATTAAGGTTGGTGGCAGCACTGCGGGTACCACTATTCTCGCAAAGATCGCTAATAAATATCTCCATTGGAATATTAGTTACGCCCTGCTATTCTTTGATTTGATCGTTGTATTTGCTTCTTACTTCATTATCGGGACAGAAAAGCTTATGGTAACCATTATTATGCTTTATGTCGGTACGAAGGTGATGGACTTCATTATTGAAGGACTGAACCCTAAGAAAGCAGTCACCATTATCTCCAAGCAGCAGGATAGAATCGCTGAACAGGTCAACATGGTCATGGACAGAGGCGTAACCGTTCTGCAAGGAAAGGGTTACTATAGCCAGGAGCCTAAAGAAGTGCTCTATATCGTTATTAGCAAACAGGAAGTGTCCATGCTCAAAAAAATCGTTGAAAATGCAGATAAAGATGCCTTCCTAACCATCCATGATGTAAGAGATGTGTTTGGAGAAGGTTTTGTAGAATTATCAAAGTAAAAATAGCGGCCCATTCCCTTGTAAAGGAATGGGCCGTTTTAAATGGATTTAAGAGATATTTAGCTTTACTATTACTTATTATGATTTCGAAGCCTGAAAATACGCAGATTGCCCAACAAAGCTGACGATCTCCCCTGTATCTTCAGTAATGCGGAAAAACTCCCATATGGCCGGTTCTGCCTTAATAAATTCAGCTTTGACTTCATCCTGCTCTTCCGGCGTAAGCCCCATCCGCTGGCACCAGCTCTGGAACTCAAAAGGCTTCTGAAAGCAAATCAAAGCATCCAGTTGAAAATGGGTTTGTTCTAATTGTCCAATCCATTCTGATTTGGAGAGGGCCCGAACATGACTCCGATCACGCAAGCGCTCAACCTCATTATAAAACTCCCCTAACCGACCATCTTCCGGAGATACATTATCAATTAGCTGCAGCTTGCCTCCTGGTTTCAAAACTCTATAAGCCTCTCGTAAAAAAGCAGGCACGTCAGGGAAATGATGGGCGGCAATTCGACAAGTCACAATATCAAACGAAGCATCATCAAAGGGTAAGTGCTCTGCATCCCCCTTCACAAATTCCACATTTCCGTGACCGTTCCCTTGAATAAACGCCCTAGCTGAATTCAGCATCTCTTGCGTTAAATCCAAAGCAGTAACCTGCTTGACAAGTGGAGCAAGCGCATTCGCTACATGGCCTCCTCCTGTCGCAATATCAAGGACCGTCATCTCCTTAGTGGCCTGCGCTGCTGATACCAGCAGTGTCAGATCCTCCCCTTTGGCATGACGAATACTTGTTACATACTTCTCAGCATTCTTGCCAAATTGCTGTTGTACGCGTGTCTTCATTTCCTCAGACATACATTAGCTCCTCTCCGCTAGTTTCATTAGATGAAACTATATATCATTAGATAAAACTTGATTTAAAATTATCATATTTAATAACAAAAAACAAGCCAGAGCACATGACCCATCATGTTCCGACTTGTTCGTAAAACTTTTATAAAGAGTATTTCCGAATCTCTTCTTTAAATACATCAATAGGTTTTTTATAGTCAATGGGTTTATGTATTGTTCTATTCAGCCATTTGTCCCTTTCTTCTTGATCTGCAAATTTCAATTGCGTTACGTCACAATACATTGTTATTTCTTTCATTGTCCCTAAGACACTTCTACTGTTAGTTTTGGAGATGTTCGTTTCGAGTCCCTCTTTCAAATAAGACTCTATTACTTTCTGCTCTATTCCTTCGCTTACTAAGTATTCAAACAGTCTTGAATGGAATTTATCTAATAAAATATTTAATTGCGAAGTTCTAACGCCATCAATTATGATACTTAGTCGACTAAGATCATTGACAAATAAAATATGTTTTCGTTTATTCAATCGAATAATATTGGCATGCCAACTCAAGAGTGGTGAAATATTTTCGTACTCTACAGGTGTAATTTTCATATCTTTCAATAAAGTTTGGGTAAATCTTAAAACAAACATTCTTTTATTCATTCCTTTCCTTGTTCCTGCACAACTATCGCTTTCGCTCCTACAGTTCCAAACTTCCCCCTTCGTTCCTCCTCGCTTTTTTTACTTTCATTTGTTCGACTTATATAGCTGTAGTTTTATTATTTATTATTCCCACTCAAATTAAATTTGTACACCTTACCATCTCGTACATATTCGTTCGTAAATAACAGCGCATTGCCTTCTCGCTTCACAAACTTTAGATTGTCCCCAAAGAACGGAAGATCATTGGTTTCCGCGAAGTTTTGCTGTTCGGGATCCAGCAGTTCTTTGTAAAGCAATGTTTCGGACCCTGTTTTACGGTCGATCAGCATGAGGAAACCTTGTTGATTGGGACGGATCAGTAGAAAATCATCATCCATTCCTTCCACCAAATAGGTATCAGATACACCACCGAGCTTGGTCAGGTCTAGGGTCTGGGCCACATTGCCCGTTCCATCTTCGATCAGACGCAATGTTTTCCCATCGGTTAGTAAGAGCTGATTCCCCGCAATTTTAACATTATTACCGTAACGCATATAGTATCCTACATTTGCCTGGCGAATGACCCCTCCGTCCTTGATAATCAACGTATACCATTTATTATGAATATGAGGTTCCCCATACACATCGGTCAAGGTCAGATAAATTAGGCCCTTCGATGTCTTCTGAAAATCAAATGCCACCATATCGTACAGTTCTGATCCGAGGTTGGCCAACAGACGGGTACGACCAGAGGAATCTGTGACATATAAGCGCCCAGCCTTTTTATCCACCGTGTACGTATTTCCGCCGAATTTTGCGCTAGTACTGGAAAAGCTCTTTATTTCTTTAGCCGTATAGATTTTCTTGGCTGCATCCCAGCTGACGGTTTCGCCTCCTAACGACTTTACAAGAAAGTCAGCGGGTACATATAATTGTCCATTGGTTTCAAAAGGGACTCCTCCCAAACTGACCAATTTTCCATCCAGGACTCCCGTTTTACTTCCTATGCGAACAGCTATCTTTTTCTCCCATCCTGTAAACTCCACTCGCTTATGACCCTGGTCCCATACGCCCCGAAGTCCCGCTGCTTCCCAGTGGCCGGATGAAACATAAGTAATACCATCCTTAATCAGCGCTGCGCTGGTAGACTGACCGCCTCCATCTGTAGTGTAGACGAAGTAAGCTGGTGTTGCTGCGTTGATTACTGGAGCCACAAGTAATGACGCAGCAAGTACGGGCGCTAATAACCATCTTTTGTTCATAAATTGATGAACCTCCCGTGTTAAAGAACGTTGACCTCTACGTAATCTATAGACGCAAACTACTCCGGAAGGTTGCATTTTTATTCCATTTTTTGATAAAACGACAATTGTAACGGTCTTATGAGTAAGCTAAATGATGTTGATCATACGCAAAATTATACGCCCTTTGTAGGCCTAGTCCATTACCGCCGGGATGATACATTCCTTAATCAGTGTCCACCGATCACGAGGGTTCATCATAAATTCCGACGCAATAGCTACGACCAGGTCTTTATCTGGAATACAGCAAATGACATTGCCGCCATCACCCAGTGCGGAGTAGGCTGATACTCCATCCTCCTCACGCAACCACCACAGATAACCATAATGGTTGGGGTTAGGTGCTGTTGAATCGTCAATCCATGTCCCCGAAATGATCTGAGTCTGTTCCCAAAGTCCACGATTCAGATATAAATATCCAAAACGCGCCATATCCCGGGGAGTTAACGTTAGGCCCCACCCTCCTGTGGAGTTCCCGCTTGGATCATCAACCCACCCTTTCACATCTTTCCCGAATAAATCATCGAAGCCAAATGATGTCATCCCATGATCCGGAATTTCTTGCATACCGATAGGTTTGAATAAACGCTCGTTAGCAAACTCACGGGCACTTTGTCCTGTGCTGCGTGTGAGGATGGCGGAGAGCAGATGCGCCCCTGCGGTGGAATATTTAAAATCACCAATACGTCCCTGCTGCCCGAGCATATCCAGCGTATATTTTACCCAGTCAGGTGCCATACACATCTTGTCTAGCGGTTCGTGCCAATCCTGAAAGGGATACGGCGCTGTCATCGTAAGCAAATGTCGGATCGTAATCTCGCTTTTCTGCGTATCTTCAACAGGGGGAACATATTCCGGGAAAAAATCTAGCACCTTCTGATCTACATTGTTAATATAACCTGCATCTATAGCAATGCCGACAAGGGCAGATAGGATGCTTTTTGTTACAGAGGCCACATGGTGCTTATGATCACGGCCGTAGCCATTAAAATATTTTTCATAGACGATCTGTCCATGTCTCACAACAACGATACCGTTAATATTGCTGTAGTCGGATTGAATGCTCGGTTCAAGCGCCACAAGCCGTTCAGTATCCATCCCCAAGATTGCCGGATCTGCGGCTTGCCATTCTGTAGAGGGCCAGTAGTTTTTTTGCATATTCGAAACCTCTCTCCATTGGACAATTTGAGTTTCTTTAATGAGCGTTACAGTGCGTATCAGGTCTTACTACTATTTTTTCTGTACTGGAAAATACACCTCGGTAACCGTATCCTCAGGCGTGTCTGCTTGATTAGGGTCAGTTACATATATCTCATAGGGTGATTTCACGAGTTCATATCCTTCTGTGTCAACCCATTCCCGAAGCTTCGCATACACCGAATTCAATTCTGAGTAGGCTCCTTTGACAATTGCCTTGGCACACAGTCCCCCAGGAAAATCTCTCGTTCCTTTTACAGCCTCCTTTACCGGGATGGCGAACTCTGTATCATTGCCGGCAGGATTGTAGTCCTGGCTGTGATAAATTGTCATGGGGGTACCCAATAAGGTGAGTTGGTCGATAGCTATCTTTTCATAGAGGCTACTAAAATACGATCCATATCCTAAGGTATACTCCTCCCTGCTCATCATTTGACGCGTATAGAGAATATTCATCGGCTCGACTTCAACAAGCTGCACTTCAATTCGTTCAAGATAGGCCATCATCGGTATTCCATTCTCTACATTTAAAATGTCATTACTCATTTGCTGCAGCGTATACTCAAAAGCCTGTATCTTGTTCTCGATCTCTCTTCGCTTGTGATGAAGGGCAGCATAAAGCTTCTCTTCGTATTGATCTTCTTCCACTTCCAGAAGGCCTTTAATTTCTTCCAGAGAGAAATGATACGATTTCAAACGGTTGATCAAGAGCATCTTTTTAAGCTGCTGGATCGAATAATACCGATACCCGTTCTCTGGATTAATTTCATCCGGGACTATTAAGCCAATCTCGGCATAATATCGAAGCGTTTTTGTAGAAACTTCGCAAATTTTTGAGAATTCTCCTATCGAGAGCATCAAATTCACCTCCATTGTTTCTGTTTAAAATATGTACGAAATGCTATTCAACTAAGCCTTGTTCTACATCCACTATGCACCTTGCCCTAAGGGCAAAGTCAACGGGGAAAATATTGCTCATGCGGGTCGTAGATATGCGAGTCTCTTCAACAGGCAATCTAATCGACATACACCTTTTCTCATAGTAAAATAATGGAATACGGTTTCTTGTGGGTAAATCTTATCAAACAAAAAATAAGGGCGGCAAAACCGCGCTTACTTATTTGGAGGCAAAAGTGAAAAAGGTTTTAATCATTTCTTTTATTCTATTTTTATTATCAGGCTGTACTCAAGGTAATAATTCTTCAGTGAATTTAGTACCAAAAGAAGAGCGCCATTTTATTCAATCTAAAGACTATGCTGATGATTCTCTTCCAGGTGACAAAGAAATGTTCATCATCAATAAGCATTTCAAACAATTGAATGGCTCCATACTATACACGATTGAATTTACAAATGTGGATGGAGCAAATATCGAATTTTCAGTACCCGAAACGATAGAAAAAATAGCTACATTAATTCAGCAGAAGACCATTAAACAGAAAGCAGACAGTACAATCTACGAGTTCAGCATTGAGATACCTAATAACTATTTGGCAGAGAAGAGATTAGACGGATTAAGCTTTGAGTTAAGAGCAGATCAAATCTCTACACATTCAAGAAAAACCATTTTCCACTCTTTCATTCCCGTCACTATAGATGAATTTAATTCGAAGGCACCTTAGAAGAAAGGTGTCTTTATTATTTGAAAGAACTTTTCAAAAAAATCCACCCCCTTCTTTCTCGTTCGGTGGGGTATTGTTTATGTAATCACTTGAATTACATCATACTGCTGCAATCGATAACAATAATTATGAAACGAGCAATGCCGCATCGTGTCATTCCGCCGCCCCCAACTCCCTGGATGCTCTCTCTCACTGATAATGCTACCCTGCTGTGCATCAATCAATCGGATAATCGCCTCTAGGCTTTCCTTTTATCCACATTTATACCTTTCACACTTTACTTATTAGGAATATCTTATAAAGCGTTCCTTATCAGTAAAGGAAAGGGGGATTAAACCGTGAACTTTCGCAAACAAGCTAAATCATTACAAGGAAAAACCGTGCAGGTAACAACCACCGGCGGCACTTATACTGGAACCCTCTCATCGGTTGGCACAGATTTTCTTATTCTAACTTCCATTATTAGAAGACGTAGAAGAAGACGCATTATACGATTGGCAGAGATTATTCTGCTCTCAAGATTATTCGGCTAAAAAACTATGAGATGCAGAAGCATCTCTCAAAGTTTCCTTGTCCATAATGCGAACTTCGCAAATCTATCCTACTGTGATCAAAAAACAAGCCATCCCCTTCAAAATACGGGGATGGCTTGCCTTGCTTTATACCTCAATCGCTTGCGTTAGTTTCTCGTTCGCTTCACCACATTCTAACTATACTGCCGCCGCTCTCACAGCGCCGCGATCCGATCCTTAATACGCGGGAACAGTCCAAAAGCATTCTCGTAGAACACCTTCTCATGATGCTGCTCCGGCACGAGCCGGCGTACGAACTCTGCATATAGGTCAATCGGTGCGAGCGGCCAGTCGGTTCCGAATAGCATTTTCTCGTAATGATCGGAGTACACCAGCGCCCGGCGGAAATGGTCCATAAACAGCGGTTCATTCATGAACCGTTCAAAATGAGGACGGTCCCCGACGACTAAGCCGGATAGATCAGCGTAGACGTTAGGGTTCTTAGCCACTACCTCGGCAGCGTCCATCACCCACGGATCGCCCAGATGGCAGATCATGAAGTTCACGCCACGCTGCTGGAGAGCCAATTCATCTACGGTGAGTGGATGTGAATACTTAAGCAAGCCGTTCATTGAATAGGTATCGCCAGTATGAATCACTACAGGCACATCGTATTTTGCAGCCAGTTCATAGATTGGGGTGTAGATTTTGTCATATACGTAATGGTGATAGTATCCGGCATACAATTTGATACCTGCTACCTCGGGAGCTCGCAGCCGTGCCTCGATCCGATCCAACTCCTCTGAAGCCTGTTTACCGCCAAGCATGTTCGGATTAATACCCACACATTCCATTAGGAATGAGGGTACGGTCTCCTCCAGGTCAAGGGGCATCGGGTTGGGGGAACTGGAATCGGGAAAAGCTCCCTTACTCTGCTCTGTGACGCCCATTCCGATGCCGAGAATCACATCGTTTTTGTCAAACTCCGCTTTGAGGCCAGCAGCACTATAATCGACTTTGGACAGATCTTTGGCCGTTTGATGAAAGCTGTCGATATCCGACAGATGAATATGAATGTCAATGATCGGCATGTTAGTTCTCCTTTGTGTCAGTATTGCTAGTAAAGGTAATCTTCTGAAGATCGCGGACATCCTCCGGATTTAGAGCCATTCCCCCCAAGACCAGGAAGGTCGGCTGTGTCCAAGCGGTTTCTCCATTTCGCAGGGAAAGATGGTGATTCACGCTTTGACTGAACACTTTGTTGTTCACATATGTTGAGGCTGTTGAGGCGTTCTGATTGTCAAAATTATTGACTATATGCAGTAAGTCCTTACGAGAAACCGCACCCACTCGCAAGAGCCCCTTGGAATCAAGACCAGCGCCCAGCTTTCCAACAAGGTATTTCCCGTCCTCGGGAAGTTCCAGCCATCCTTCAGAGAAGACGGGCGAAGGCTGGAAGTAATTAGCGTCTGAGAGTGAATAATTCAGTAGTACCACACCACTTTCGTTGGTCACGGAATGCAGCACACAGAGAACAGGGACACCAGGCAGCATTAAGTAATGCTGGTGGATCGTAATCCCCCGATTCGCCTCTTGTTTCTCAATAACTGTCGTCAATCGGAGGCCCTTCCAGAGGTTCCCGTGACTATCTGTTCTCTCCACCCAAGCCGAACTTCTCGGCTCCTGCTGAAGGCTGAAGCCGCCCATGCCGGGGATATCTACCCCGAGTCCGCCATACCAGGGATTCCACCAGGAACGCGGGGACGCTTCTGGATAAGAACTGTCAAGCCACTCTGCGCCCTGGTACTTCAAGGAATGCACGACGCTCCCAAAGCCAGGGGCAGCTGCTATGGAGAGAACTCCATTATTCACCGAGTAGATGGGACCCGCTGGGCCTTCTTCCACTCCTCTAACGACTGCTGTTTCCTTCTGTGGGAACCAGAGCGCTGAGCGCTCCTGAACCCGATCCTCTCCACGATAAACGGCACGGATTTTCCAAAGAGATTCACGATCACTGCTTCCTGTTCCTTCCGCTTCCTCAGGGGAGAACTCAAAGCCTGCAGAGCGCAAATCATGCTCTCTGTGCAACTCAATGTCAGCGGCTTTCGACTCTGCTTCGCCATCGTTTTGCACATACAGCTCGAGATTCCCGGCAAGCGGAATCATCTTTCTTTCGATTAGTTCTGCATGAAGCTCCCCTGGCGCGAACGGATTCCCGCCTCCAAGTGCCAGTTCGAGATGATCAGCCAGCGCGGGTACAACCAGCTCATGCTGCTTCCGGGCAAAGGACCGGAAATCCGACCACTTCTTGAAGGTATTCAAAGCAAATACAGTTGTCTTTGTCCGAACGACACCGCCGGCAGGAATCCGGCCCAGGTCATGTTCCAGCCCAAGCGGGTATTCCGGGCGCAGCAGCTTCAGGGAAGGGTCCCAGTAGATTCCGCTTGCCCCGTTCTCTTCATCGTTGAACAGCCAGTTCTCCGTAATCTGTGCACTGTCCCAATGACTTGGATCACTGGAGTAAGCATCGCCCATATCTACATACTGCCCCTGGTAAGGCAGAATGAGTCTTTTACCGAAGAAACCGAAGTTGCTTTGCAGATATAGGTTCTCTTCCAGCTCTTGGCTGGTGGTGTTGCGGATCTCGTGATGAAATTCCGCGATACCGCTGGCGAACAGCTTGGCCACCGACTTTATCTCAAGACCAGGGAAGGCTTCCGACTCGTATAGCGTTTCAAGAATTTGGCCCTCACCTTCCGGGTAGATCTTCACTTCTTTAGCCTGCTTCTTGGAGAATTCGTCAGTGAACGGTTTACCCAGCTTCGGATAAGGCCACCAGAAGCTATGGTGAGAGCCCGGATATTCGATCCATATGTTATTATCGTTTTTGCTTTGGTGTAGGGAGAGCGCACCATTCACGGCAACCCATTGATCCCCATTCTCGCCACCGAAGCGGCCGTGCATGCCCTTTATCAAGACAGACAGTTTACTTGTAAAAGTCACCGACTGGCTAGCCACCGGATTAGCCGTCACTTCAACCTCTTGTGAGTACAGTCCGTATGAGCGTAAGGTGAAGGCTACCGGAATCGCTGCTTTACCCTTAGCTGGGACCGTGAAGACCACATTACGCTCGGCCCATTCGATGCACTCAGCTTCCGGCAACTCCAATGCAAACTCCGCTTCTGAGGCATAGTTATTCTCTACGTTCAGATACAGCTCAGCCGGAATGCCCGGGAACAGTGCCTTGGCTGGCACTTCAATCTTCATCTTGAGCGGGAATTTCGGAGCAATACCGATACGGAATTGAGCCTGCTTGCCACCAATCAACCATTGACTCTTAACCACCGGATGGGTCTTCTTGTCATTCTGTTCCTCGTGAATCGGGTTAAGCTCGAACTCTCCCTCCACGATAATCGTTTGTCCGGGAGCAATGGTATGTGCAACGTCCAATGCAAATCGGATATTCTTATCATCCTGGCCCTTGATCTCAATATTCAGCTCAGAAGTCGAACAGTTCTTGATGCGATAGCGGACATTATAGGTGGAACCGAATACAAGATCATGCTCATCGATTTCGGTGGAGATTGTATAATCCGGTGTATCGAGAGCGGTTAAGCCTCGACCGGTCTTTTCAAATTCAGCCCGCAGGGAGAGCTCTCCCTTACCCCAAGTGTACTCCATAAAATCAAAGCCTCGTTCCCGTCGGCCATCCGGCTCAACGACGAGCTCACGGGTACTGTCCCCATACCAGTCCAGCTCTTCAAAATAAGAAGCAAGAGCTTCCGTCTGCAAAATGGTCGGGATAAAGTTCATCAAATGAACGTAATCATCATTTTTTTCCCAAAAGAATCCGCATTTCTTGTACATCGGCACTGCCTTTGTGTTGCCCGCCCAAGTGAAGAGATCCAGCCGCGGCCAACCCGCTTCCACCGTCTTGCGAACCGCATTCAAGATCAGATTCCGGCCAACCTTGTAACCGTGATAATCCGGCCGTACGTTGAGCAATGGCACGTATAGCGCCCCTTCGTCGTGGCGGTAGTGGGCAAAGCTGCAGAATCCAACAACCTCCTTGCCATCGACGGCAAGAAATGCATGAAGATTGGACGAAGTCTCCATCTCCCGGCGCACCGTGTCCTCCGTACGTTGGTTCGTACCGCCTCCCCAGCTTTCGTTACTGAGATTCCACATCTCAGCAAGCGCCCCTGCGTAAGAAGGATCATATTCGATAATTTGGATTTGCTCCGCGGTAGTATTAATTGTCATGCTATCATCTCCTTATTCTTACCTTAAGTATGTAAGCGTAGAAAAAACATTTTCAACTTAATCATACCATTAACTGGAATAGCATGACGAGGGCAAAACTCTTATAAAAAAAACACTACCAGCATTCTGGAATTCCTTTCGTAAAAGCGCTCATGTCCAGGGGGCACCGATAGGTATTAACTCAGCGGTGGTCGGAATCTTGTTAGCCGCCCTGTACGATCCGTTGTGGACAACAGCGATTATGGAACCCACTGATTTTGTATTAGTATCAATCCTGTTCCTCCTAATGAAATGCGAAAAGGTGATACCGGATTGGAACCACCTTTTCATATGTATAGCTGTATGTAGGTGTTAGCCCGCTAACTCATTCTACAAAATCACTCACCCGACACAACCAAACCATATGTGCTGTACCAGGTCCCCAGTAGTCAACTGCAACCTTGTAAGGCTCTCCGAATTTCCGCTTCCATCTCGACTGCGCGCTGCTGTAGCCACTGTCCAGACAAAATTGCTCCGTCCCTTGTGATGCCAGATAAGTTATTAATTCCTTAATTAATGCCGAACCCACACCTTGGTCTTGATAGCTTGGCAATACATATAGACTACCCAGTTCGCCCACGTCATCTAGCTGATTGTCAGATAATGCGCGAATAACCTCCCCACAGGGGGCAAAGGAAATCGTGCCGACGACCTTTTCATTAATTTTAGCAACAAGAAAATAGATATCTGAATGCTCCGCCAGAGATCCAAGAGCCTTTTGTTGTTTCATTTCAATTTCACTGTGCAGATTATCCGTTAAATGCAGTATTCCTTCTTTTTCAAAAGTGTTTGTGATTGATGATGTGAAAAGTTCAAATGCAGATTGTACATCAGCTTGCGTAAGACGAGTTATGGTTAGTTGATTATTATGCGTCACTTGCTTAGACTCCTCTTCATCTTTTGTATTGTATTCATTCGTATCGTTATTACTTATTCGCTCTCATGAATGTCCGATCCTTTTCCTTTAACCGCGGACATTCGTAACAGTAGCCAAAGTCGCCATCCAAGCAATACGCCAGACAGCACGTGGTTTTCATCCTTATTTTGAGATCGGGAATACTAGGGTGCTCAATAAATCTCGGTTTCCTGTTAAACGGGTTGTTGCGGAGACCGAACGCGCTAGGATCGATATCTTGTGTTAACCATTCATAAAAATAAACTATTCGATTTCTACTTTCTTCATCAGAAGCTTCGGCCAACGCTTCTTCCAATTGAGCATATAACGCATTACCAATCTGTCCCCATAATGCAGCAGCATGGATTGGAACCAGCTCGGTCAGTAGCTGAATCACAGGTGTTACCTGTTCCTTGTAAAAAACATGTAGCGTTCTCTTGTGCTCTTCTTCAAGGTCCACTGCTGAAACGTCACTAAACCGTGTCTCATTGATTTTAAAGCCAAAAAGAGGATACTGTCCATCTATGTATAATTGCACCGTCAAATTGGACAATGACAAATCCAGAATGACCTCATTTCCTACATATAGCATGTGCTGCATTGCCCCGCATACCCCTGCAAACCAGCTAACAAAAAAAGCTGCCGTAGCAGCTGGTTCTCTAGCTTTGATAAGCGAGCCGTAAGTGTCGATTAAGTGTTGCATATGCTCGGCTATTAATAAATCGCTCGCAGGGATAGTAAGCACGGTGTTCTCAAGCTCATGCAGCGTCAAGGCGAACTTCTCTTCTAACTGTTGAAAATCAACCGTGCCCATTGCATACCCTCCCATGATGAATGTCTATTGTTCAAAAGCATGAATGACATCGTCAATCGCATGATCGTCAGCCAGTGGAGACATACCCAGACTGAACCATTCCTTGCCTCCCATCATGTGCACCTGATTCTTCTTCACAGCGGTCATGTTCTTCCACAAAGAGCTGCTGAGCATGTCATTATATCTATTGCGTACTTCTTCACTGGAATCATCATCTAACTGCAAAATGAGATGGTCAGGATTATATTGCGGTATTTTTTCCAATGAAATGGATAGGCTGATCTCGTCCTGAGGATATTCTTTAATCGGCTTTAGACCTAGTGTCTTATGGATGAAGCTGCCCCGATCACTTTTTTCGCCATAAATAACGATTTCCTTCGCCATGATCATCATGTACAGCACCGTCTCATCTCCAGCTAGCGTCTGGAGTTTCTCTTTGGCCTGAGCTTCTTTTGTCTGCAAGTCTTGAATAACCTTGTTCGCTACATTGGTTTTGCCGAGCACCTCGCCAATATCCCGTAACTCTTCACGCCAATCATCGCGCTGCGGCAACAGCACCGTTGGTGCGATCTTGGAGAGCTGATCATAATCTTTATCGGACCACCATGTAGGCGCAATAATCAAATCCGGTGCAGAAGCCAGAATAGCTTCAAAGTTAGGAGCTTGACCAATGCCCATCTTCAGCGTATCTTTGAACGGTTCTTTCAAATAAGAAGGGAACTCCGGATGATAATTCTGAACTGCAATCGGTGTAACGCCAAGAGCATATAAAAACTCCGGGTAGACAACCGAAAGTCCAATGACCCGTTTCGGATCGGTTGGAATGCTCAGATCGCCCTTTAAAGTTGAAATTACACGCTGTTCATCGGTAGTTGCTTCGCTCTTTTTTTCAGTATTTCCTTTTGTGTTCCCGCCCGTGTTCTGTGCTGTATTTCCAGCGTTTCCGACATTATCTGCTTTACTCGTTCCGCAAGCCGTAATTAACATGACTAGCAAAACGAAGATTAATCCTGTAATCAAACTACGTTGCTGCTTCATTCTTCGATGACCCTCCTGATATTTTGATGTATGGACGACAATCTCTAATTAAAATTGATTATCATTATCATATATAAGGAGTATAGAGGAATATTTATTGTCAGAATATTGACGATAGCGACTTTATTTTATGCACGATCCCGCCAAATCTTTAATACTTCATCCAGCAATAGCTCATGCGTGAACGCCGTATACTCAACCCAAGGATAGGCTGGCAGGAAGTCTACCTTGCCGCTTCTCACGGCCTTGAGATCACTCCATAGCGTAGAATTCATGAGTGTCCGCCAATTTATTTGCGATTGAGTATCCTCGTTGACGATCAGTAATAAACGGTCTGGGTCTAAATCTGCCAGCTCATCCGGCGTTAGCTGCTGATCTGTCCTTAACAGATCGAGACCTTGCACAGACGCAATCTGCAAATCATCGTAGAATACCGTGCCCAGGCTTCTTTTACCCAAAACACTGTACCGATCATCGGTGACATTCAGAATGAGGAGACGATCCTCCTGAAATACGTTCTTCACTTGCTCCCTTACAAAAAGAGCTCTCCGGTCATATTTCTCCATCCACATCTCCGCTGCCACGGTCTTGTCCAGAAATTGCCCAATCAAGCGCAAGTGTGTGCGCCAATCATTGTCCACCCACGGTACAAAATAGGCTGGTGCGATGCCTTTCAACAAGTCCTGCTCCTCCGAAGGGACCAGAATGTCGATGCCAATAATGAAATCAGGTTTAGCCTGACGGATTTCCTCTCGCTTGATCGACTGATTTGAGCTTAGCGGCAGTAAGGTATTCAACGGATACTTTCGTCTGTAATAATCCGTCCATGGGTGATCGGCTGGTGCGGCATAAGGATTCATTTGCAACGCAATCAACTGGCCAATGTTCGGAAAATCGTAGGCCACTACTTTTCCCCTGCTGTTCTTCATAAATGTGGCTGGTGGCACACCTGAGATCTGTTTGAATTTTCGCCGAAAATAAATATCGTCGTGGTAGCCTACATGCCGTGCAATGTCCCTCAGGCGATGCTGCCCACCTGATCTCATCAGCTGCTGTGCCCGTTCTATTCGATAGACAGCCAAATAGTCAATCGCGCTGTAACCATATCTTTTTTTGAATAACCGCATAAAATGACGGGTACTGATTCCCGCCACCCTAGCCAAATGATCGATTGTGAGTTCCTGCTGATAATGCTGTTCAATATAATCTTTAACGAATTCCAGCGCTGTCTCTGAATCGTTGCCCTCTACAAGATGCGCATCCTGCAGGATGGTATAAAGCAGTTCTTGAAAAAGAATTTGACCGCGAAACCTTCTCAGGCGATCTTCATCCTGCATGTACTGGCAAATCGTATCACACAACGAATGGACAGAAACCGGTGAGGTAACAATAACCTCCCCTTTGGCTGGGAACGGGCTATTCTTCTTAATAATCTGCATCGAGTGGCTTGAAGATCCTTCATCTTCCATAATATCGAATCGTATATAATAGAATCCTCGTTCATCAAAGGCATTCACCGCCGCTTCCACCAGTTGACCTGGGGCACACACATACACGTTGCCTTGTCGAAGCTCTGTGAACTTTCCATCAATCGTTAGCCAGCCTTGACCAGATGCCGCCACAAGAATCATATGGGATTCAATAAATTGCAGCCGTAGCTCCCAAGGGTTCGCTTGATGCTTAATATGCTCCATCTCCCGAAGCTTGAAGCACAGCCCTTCCAGTGATGCATATTCCTTCTGTCTAAAGTTATTATCTACATCAACCAAGCCATTCCACCGCCCTTATTCTAGCTAACCACATTTTAGCTCACTATGTTTAGTGTCGCAATTTGCATGTGCCAACATTTATTTCACAAAAATCTTCATCAATCTATTATAGAGAGGATTAATAATATAACCCGTTGGGTGACTCTCATTTACGAAAATAATACGTTAAACAAAATATATTAGATATAAATTATATCTAGTTATTTCAAAAAAAGAGAAGGTCACCGCTATCTTAGTCCAATAGATCGGTTAACCTTACTTCTTGTAAAGATTTTTATATTTAGATTTCAATAGCGTGCTTTAAATCACCAAAAAAATAACCTGATTCGGCACGAGGGATATCGTAGCTAAATCAGGCTATTTTTTGTGCGATGCAGAGAACTCCTTTTGCTTGAATTACTGCGCCAGGCGCTCAGATCAACGGGTAATTAAGTACGATTTGCGGATTTGTGTAATACGGCGGTCTAAGCTCGATGACTGGTGCTGGCCACGAATGGTTCGAAGCATAGTGCATATCCACGTATCCATTGTCATGCGGTATAAGCAAATAATACACCTGCGGGCTAAAATAATAAGGGATCATAGGGCCTCCTGATATGCTTTTTTGTTACCAATGTACGTAGGCGCTGCTCGTTCTGAGCCAGTACTGTGAAGATTTTAAACAATGGGCTGAAATCACCACAAATGCCCATTGCACATAAGATAACGTATGAATTCATTCGGGAGGCAACGATGGACAATAAACAGAAGATGGAGCAATTGGAGCAGTCTCAGCAGTATTTTGTGGATCACTTAAAAACAGAGCCCTACCCTCTGTTCCCCAATTACGGGAGGATCACGAAGTATGAAGAAGTGCCGCTGAATATGCCAGAGCAGCGACAGTTTCGTCAGCCAGGTGTGGAGCGACTGATGGTGCCCATGCCGCTGGTGGAGAACCCTAATTATAAAGGCAGCGACAAGCTGTTAGATAAGGTTGCGCTCATCACTGGGGGAGATAGTGGTATGGGGGCGGCAGCGGCCATTGCTTTTGCCAAAGAAGGTGCTGATGTCGCGATTTCCTATCTGGATGAACATGAGGATGCAAAGCGAACACAGACAAGGGTTGAGCAGCTCGGTCGGCGCTGCTTGGTGTTACCGGGGGATTTGAGAGATAAGCGGCATTGCGCGGCTATTGTCGAGCAGACGGTGAATTTTTTTGGCAAGCTGGATATTCTATGCAATCATGTCGGCATTCAGTTTCAACAGAACAGCCTGCTCGACATTACCGATGAACAGTTCGATGACACCTTTAAAGTCAATATTTATTCGCATTTCTATACTACACGTGCTGCGCTGCCGCACTTGAAGCCTGGCAGTTCGATTATTAATACCTCTTCTGTCGTTGCTTACAATGGGGAAACGCTAATGATTGATTATTCCGCAACCAAAGGAGCAAATGTCGGATTTACACGTGCCCTTGCACACAATGTCGCGAAGCAAGGCATCCGCGTTAATGCTATTGCCCCTGGTCCAGTGTGGACGCCAATTATCGCGGCGAGCTTTACCGCAGACAGAGTAGCCTCTTTTGCCGCGTCCAATCCAATGCAACGTCCTGCACAGCCGTTCGAGGTCGCTCCAACTTTTGTCTATCTGGCTTCGGATGACTCCCGGTTTGTGACTGGACAGGTGCTGCATGTGAATGGCGGCCAAGCAACAAGTTCGTAACCTTAAAGAAACTCCAAAATTACAGCCGTTTTGTCATCGGTTCAGAATGTTAAAAAAGAATGGAGCGGGATGACTTCCGGTCCATTCTTTTCTCTTAGTTTTGTAAATAAAATGGATGGTTTCTTTCATCCGCTGTTTGATTTAATGTTCGATAGCTAGAGCGTCCCACATAAAGTGGGATTTCCAGCTTCGTAAGGTCAGGCAGCCCATTTTCCAAGAAACAATCCTTGTCCTGATAGGTCTGCACGATTTCCCCTGCGATCCATTCATGATCTCCGTAGGTTGTAATATTCATAGTTTTGCATTCATAGGCAAAGTATGCCTCAGTTAGCACTGGAATATCTGCTTTGAGGCCTTCCTCGTAAGCAATGTTGAACTTATCGAACTTGTCCATATCTCGTCCACTGAATGTGCCAACAGCCTGAATCATCTCTGAACATCTCGCCGGCATGAAATGCACACCAAAGACGCCACTCTGCTCTATCAGCTCATACGTATAGGTCTCCTTGCGAATGGAGATTCCATAGATTCCTGGCGATGATCCTATGTACGTATGCCAGCCGGAGGCCATAATGTTCTGCTGCCCGTTGGATCGTGAGGTGACGATCGCCACCATCCCAGGGTAAGAATACCAACGTGCTTCACTTATCGGTAATCTCATTTAGTGTCCACTCTCCAAGGGAGGATCGACATGAAGGTCTTGATCCGGTGCTGTGAAGTTCCAACGAGTGAACGTGACCTCAAAGCCCGCACGGGTTGGCGAACAGGTGTAAGGACCGGCCTGATTCCCGGATTCGTATGGAAAACGGGCTACACGAATCGTACGCCATCCGTGGTTCTCCGTCCGTGCCCGAATAATTACAGCATCCTTCATAATCGAAGCACGCAATGTGACCTCTTCCCCAGCCCACTCCGGTACAGCTGCCAGCGACCAGTCGGAATAGCCATCGGTTACCACTGCAGATAGCTGGGGAATGCCGTCATTGAATTCGATTCCCGCTTTTATCCATTGCTCCGGGCCATGGTACAACAGTATGCCTGCCTGATCATATAACTCCGTAAAGGAGCCGAGTTGAAACGACACCTCGACCGCTGTATTGTTGTCCCACTCCTCCAGCAAAGCCGCCCCGTCTTCAAATTCAAAGCCATATAAAGTCTTTTTCCAGAAGTCCTTTCCCTTCTCAGGTACAACCTTCAGGAATTCTCCTTCTCTCCGGGCAGACTGTGGTGCATTGATCCATGTCCCTGCGTCCCAGTCCATTCTTTTCGTTGTCATTAATGAGTTCTCCTTATATGTTTATTTTTTTACTTGCGAGTGTGTTCAAGTGCAGTTATCATAGTAACAAGTCTTTTTAAATCATTTTTAAAAAGGTATATAATAATAGAAATATAATGAGAGTGCTGTTAAAAGTCAAGATTAATTTTAGAGCATTCTTTGAATCAGGAGGATCTTATGAACGAAAAGGAAAAAGCAAAAAACGGGTTATTGTACGATGCGAACTATGATGTTGCATTGATGGAGGAACGCACATGGGCTAAGGATCTCTGTCATGATTACAATCATTTACGTCCTTCGAACATGACTGAACGTAAAGCGCTCATTGAGAAGCTGATGGGTAAAACCAGCAAGAGCTTTCATATTGAACAGCCATTTGTGTGTGATTACGGGTACAACATTGAGATTGGTGAGAATTTCTATGTTAACCATAACTGCGTTATTTTGGATGCAGCCAAAGTAACGTTTGGAGATAACGTGTTTATTGCTCCGAACTGCGGCTTCTATACTGCCGGGCATCCACTGGATGTTGAGCAGCGTAACCAAGGATTAGAGTATGCCTACCCGATTACCGTGGGTAACAACGTGTGGTTTGGTGGCAATGTCGTGGTCTTGCCGGGTGTAACCATCGGTGATAATACTGTCATTGGAGCGGGCAGTGTAGTCAACCGGGATATCCCTTCAGGTGTGATTGCTGCAGGGAATCCTTGTCGGGTCATCCGATCCATCACTGAAGAAGACACGAAGAAGTATTGGAAAGAGTAACTACATTCAGGATTACAAAAAACGATCACCCTCTCATGCCGAACATGAAGAGGGTGATCGTTTTTTATGATCAGATAAAATAAATTATGGCTGTGCAGTGGGTCTGATTACGATCTCGTTGACTCCGGTATCCTCGGGTTCATCGATGGCATAAGCAATCGCTCTGGCGATACTGTAGGGCGAAATAGCCAAATTCGAGATATGCGATGCCATGGCTTGAACCTCTGGACTATTCACTGTATGGAGCAGTTCCGTTTCCGTCATTCCTGGAGCAATGATCGTAGTCCGGATATGGGAAGATGGTGACTCCTCTTGACGTAACCCCTCCGTAATGGCTCGGACTGCAAACTTGGTGGCACTATAAACCGATGAAGTGGGACTGACCTCATAACCCGCAACAGATGAAATGTTGATAATATGCCCGGCTTGCTGCTCTCTCATGACCGGCAGGACTGCTGCGATACCGTAAAGCACACCTTTAATATTCACATCGATCATCTGATCCCATTCAGAAGTTCTCAGTTCATTAAGCCGGGAAACCGGCATCACCCCGGCATTATTCACCAGTACATCAATCCGTCCATATTGTTCCAAGGCGAACTGTGCCAGCTTCTGCATATCCTCAGTGGAGACAACATCTGCTTTGAGATAAACAGCTTCCCCACCTGCACCTTTAATTTCTTGCACAATGGCCTGCAGACGCTCTTCTCTTCTGGCAGCCAGAACCAGCTTTGCCCCTTTTTCAGCCAACAACCGGGCAGTGGCTTCTCCGATACCGCTAGAGGCTCCTGTGATGATAACTACCTTGCCTTTTGTATTTTCCATTAGTGATCTCTCCTTATATTGAACGAATGTATTTTATTGAATACTTGTTGATTAATTAACGGCCGTTGAATAATATTATATAGAGAAGAATCATTCATTCAATCGCTAATACAGGCGTTTTTGTACGATATACAACAGGTACCTTGAAATTGTTGATTAACTGGAGGAGATACAAGAAGAATGGAGACCACAACCAAGACAGACCGCCGGATTGTTAGGACAAAAGAAGCTATTAACAAGGCATTTCTGGAGCTTTTTTCCGAGAAAGAGCTGGAGCAAATCACCATAAACGATATCGCAGAGCGAGCCAACGTCAACCGGGGAACGATCTATCTGCACTATAGTGATAAATATGATCTGCTGGATAAATGCATTGAGGAGCATTTGCTCCGACTGATCAACTTTTGCAGTACGAATGAATCGGGCCAAGGCATAACCTTCCTGGTGACCGACCTGACACCTGTATTTCATTATTTTGCAGAAAACTATCTGTTCTTCTCTGCTATGCTAACCAATCATCGAACTTCCGTATTTCGGGGGCGCCTGCAGCACTTTATGTCTGCCAACCTTAAGGAGAAGCTCGCCAAGCAGAACCTGCAATCGGAGATCGACACGGAGCTGAATGCGGAATTTATGGCCTCTGCGTTCATTGGCATTCTGGAATGGTGGATTACCAACGACATGCCTCATTCCCCACAGTATATGGCTGAGCAAGTCCGTAAACTGTATGAGAAGAATGAAGTATTTCCTGTATAAGACGTCTCCTGTCAGAGCCTTTCCGCATAGTTTTCTCCCCTTAGGGAAAAGATGTAAATGCTTCAACATCTTATTTCTGATAGGAGAACAGCATGCGGAAACGGACCACCCAGACCATTCCTTCAACCAACCATTCATCACCACATTCTGCCGAAGGTGTGCATTCATCCAGTGATTCATCGTCCTCTGCCATTTCTTCAAAGTTGGAAGAGAATTTGAAGACAATAGAAGACTCTTTTGCAAACTGCACCGATTTAAAAATCCTTACTTGGAACTATGGACCAGGGCTGGAGCAAGCGGCCTTCTCCGTATATTTCGACACGTTAACCAAGTCTACACTGAACCATTTTGTGAAGGACACGCTGCAAAATCTGGTTCCTCATGAGCTCGGGCCTGCCCGGGCGGTGACCATTGACGATGTCATCGATTTTTTCGAGAACAAGGGCGTGGCTTCGCCATACGTTGAACTTATGGATGATTTTCAGCAAGTCGTTAGCGGCATACTGGATGGGAAAGTCGTCATTTTTTTCAACGGCTGGTCTAGAGCAATCGCGCACTATGCACTTGATGTAGAACAGCGTCAGGCCTCTGAGCCCATCACAGAATCAACTGTACAAGGTCCTCATGTGAGCTTTATAGAAAGTCTGGAACGCAATATCGGAGTCATCCGAAGTCTGATTAAATCTCCCAATCTCAAATTCGAAATGTTTACATCCGGTGAGCAGGTTCAAAGAACGGTGTCCTACGGCTATCTGGAGGGCGTGGTTAAACCTGAGACGTTAAGTGAATTCAAACAACGCATTGACGGCATCGTCAAGGAAGAAATTATCGAGGTCTCTTATCTTGAGGAGTGGATCAACGATTCCCTATACTCCCCTTTTCCGCAGGTTCGATATACGGAACGTCCAGATACCGCTGTTAACGCACTGCTTGATGGTAAGATCATCGCAATGGTGAACGGGAGCCCCTCTATTCTGATCTGCCCGGGAAATTTTATTGAATTCTTCACCATCAGCGAGGATTACTACTATCGAACGATTTTTTCGTCGTTAATCCGGTTGATCAGGGTCGCTGCCTTCATCATAGCGCTCATGCTGCCCAGCACCTATATTGCACTGTCAACCTTTCACTCCGAACTTATCCCTACTGTTCTTCTATTGGCCATTCTTAACACGCGTGAAGGTATTCCTTTTCCTGCGCTGATTGAAGCGCTCATCATGGAGTTCTTCTTCGAGCTTCTGAGGGAGGCGGGGATTCGCTTGCCAAGGCCGATCGGCTCGGCCGTCAGCATCGTCGGCGCACTGGTTATCGGACAAGCAGCCATACAATCGCAGATCGCTTCACCGGTTATGGTCATTGTGGTTGCCCTGACAGGCATCGCCTCTTTCGCGCTTCCTCAATACAATATGGCAATCGCTCTACGGATTCTGCGCTTTCCGTTGATGTTTCTCGCCGCAACGTTCGGGGGACTTGGTATCATGGTCGGATTTATCCTGATCTATCTCCACCTGACGACACTACGCTCTTTGGGAGAGCCGTACCTGGACTCAGTGGCTCCGCTAGACCTCAAGAGAGTGCGCGATGCAATTTTCGTGGTGCCTAGACGCCTATTAGTGCATTCGCCACGGAGTCGGCACTTCTATAAAAAGACTTCCAGAAAGAACAAGATCACGTGAGACGACTCTCTTCCATCCTACTGTCCCTTATTGTACTCAGCCTGACTAGCGGATGCTGGGATAATAACGAGTTGGATGAGTACGGATACGTCCAAGCGATAGCTATAGACCAGAGCGAAGACAACCGCATTGAGATAACCACTCATTTTTATAATCCTTCCAGCAAAATGGCCGCTGGCGATACGGCTAGTGCTGCATCCAAGGGAACTAATATTCGTACCAGCGGAGAGACTTTTTTTGAAGCCATACGGGAGATTCCTGCCAAGTTCGGGAGAAAGGCCAAATGGGATCACATGCGCGTGATCCTTATCGGAGAGCAATTGGCCAAAAGCTTAAGCATCCGGGAAGTCCTTGATTTTTTCTCCAGAGACCATGAACCACGGGGTACGATCCTTCCCCTTATTGCCGAGCAGTCAGCCGCCCCATTTTTAAACATTAAGCCGTTTATTGAAAACACCATTGGTCAACAGTATAAAAAGATGGAGACGACCAGCGCCCACTATTCCGCCAAAACCTCCGATATCCCACTGTATGATCTGGCTATGCAATTGAGCAGCCCTTCCAAAACTTCAGCCCTTCCCTACCTGCATAAGAGCAGTTTAGATGATGAAGCCAAAATCTCCGGGGTCGCTTTAATTCAGGACGGTAAAATGGTGGGCCTTCTGAGGGAACAGGAAACAGAAACGTTCATGATGCTGACGGGCAAATACAGGTATGGGGTACTGGAATTCCCTTGTATGGATCATGCGAGCAAAAAGCTAAGCAAAAAAGAAACCCTTGAAGTTCTTACTTTCAGCAGCAAGCTTACCCCAACAGTGAAGGACGATAACGTCTTTGTCAACGTAGATGTTGCATTCGAAGGGACGATCGGTGAGCTGCGCTGCTCACACTTGAAGACGACTAAAGATATGAGCCGCTTCGAGCAGACCATTAAAGAGCAGATTGAGAAGCAGCTGGAACATACTCTCACTACCTTCAAGACAAACAAAATAGATGCACTCGGAATTGGCAATCAGATTTACAGGAGGAATCCTAAGCTATGGAACCGGCTAGAACCAACCTGGGACCAAAAGCTCGCTCAAATGCAATTCAAGACCAATGTCAATGTCAAAGTATTAAGTACCGGTATGAATACAGGTACCATCTTCGGGACAAAGGAGAAATAGAGGTGCCAGGGAAATTCATCACTATCTTGTTATTAGCTTCGGCTATGATTGCGCATGACCTTCCAAAATTCAGAAAATCCCGCGCTCGTGATCGACTTGTGTATGGAGCCTTTCTCGTGCCTTTGCTGTACCTGGCATTTATATTTGTAACGGCGAGGTCATGGCCCAATTTGGACTCGATCTTCAATGTACTTAGGGGACCGGCCCAGCAGTTCATACACTGGCTCAACCCTGTTAATTCATGAGCTTATAGGATCAGGAGGAACGTATGAGAAAACAAGAACGTGTCAGCTCTTTGCAAATGTCCATGCTGTTCCTCTTCTTCATGACAGGCTCCTCCATCGTCATCGTCCCTGCACCACTCACTAACATTGCCGGCAATGGCGCATGGATATCACTTCTAATTGCTTCCGTACTGGGGATAATTCTGTTATCAGGCATTCTTTACTTAAACCGGCGGGCGCCAGATCTGTCACTAGTGGAACAAAGCCGTTCCGTACTAGGCAACGTTCCGACCTTCCTGTTATTGATTCCGTTCACGTGTGTATTATTCTGGAATATAGCGGGGATTGTGCTGGAGATCGGAACCTTCTTCAAGAGTACGATGCTGAAAGAAACCCCTACTTATGCCGTCAATTCGATGTTCTTTGTGACGATTGCTTTAACGGCTTTGGCCGGAATCGAAGTGATCGCTCGCATGGCTACTCTTTTCTTCACACTGATGTTTGGCTGCATCGTCCTGGTCTGGATTCTGGTTGCTGGCTTGTATCACCCGGAATACCTGCTCCCAGTGATGCCCGATGGAATCCGGCCGATCCTCAATGCTGCTTATGTCGTCTATGGATTTCCCTATTCCGAGCTTATTGTCTTCTCCATCATCTTGCCATTCGTGAAAAGTGAAGACAAACCCAAGCTCGGCAAGCATATGTATCTTGCGCTCATTGTCAATGCTATAACATTGATTGTGTCAGTTCTTAGCAGCATTATGGTACTAGGCCCTCTTTCAGGGGATTTGAAATATTCATTATATCAACTGGCCAGACTGATTTATTTTCAGGAGATTATTGAACGGATTGAGTCTGTTATTGGTTTTGCGTTAATCATCGGTTTTTATTTCAAAGCCTCAATTCTCCTGCTGATTCTAATAAAAACCCTTAAAGACCTTCTTGGATTGAAAAATGAACGCCTTATCGCCTTCCCAGTTGCCTTCATTTGCCTGCTGCTGTCTGTAACGACTTACACCAAAGAGGCCGAGCTTGAGGAACTCGTTAATCTCACGTGGCCACTGCTCAACAACCTGGCTTATGCTCTACCGTTTCTCCTGATTCTGGGGGTCACATTCATTCGATTTCATTTGAAAAGAGAAAACAAGCAGCCGCTATAACGGCTACTTGTCTATTTATGTGGGAGCTCCAAAATCCGGATACACGCAACGGTTCGCTTTTCCATAATTCTTTAGTGTTCTTTAAGCACCCAAGGGCCAATCAGATCTGCCGTATCATTCAGGATGGTCAAATGTTTTTCGCCCGGCACAATCTGTGTTGACGACTGGTCCTTCACCTGCTTGGCATTGCCTGCAAAATCAACAATCTTCTGCGGATTCATAATCTCATCGTCTGCTCCAACCCACAACCCAAAAGGCTTATCAATTGCCGCAACCTCTTCCGAAGGATGGCGCGGATTCAAGGCCAGTGACATATTCACAGTGTTATTTTGCACCAGTCCAATATCTGATTTCAACTGCTCTTCAGAGTAGTTGTAGCGCACCCCTACAGCATGTCCCTTAAACAATCCACCTGTAAGTCCATTAACGATATAAGCTTTGGTACAGACCGTTGCGAAGTTGCCATTGCCCTCATACGTTGTGTTCGATCGCAGTCCAAAGTCTGGTGCAACGAACACATAGCCGTTCACCGACTGGTGTCCAGGAGAATTAATATAGTTGATGATCAACCCTGCGCCTGCAGAGTGACCACCCAAGTAGACCGGCAGACCGGGAAATTCTTTATGAGCGTTATACACAAGCAGGCTTACATCATCATATACCTGTTGCAGGCTCGGCGCATCTCCTCTTGGCCCTCCAGACAGTCCATGTCCCCGGATATCTGGCAGATAAGTCGCTACACCATATTTCGTACTTAGCCCCTCACCAATCGGTTCATAACCTGCCGCACTGTTAGCTCCTGATCCATGATAAAAAATCACTACCGCCTCCGGTTTAACCGGGGCATATTTGCGATAGGCTAACCGCACATGATCACTGGCCTCTGCATACTGGACATGTTCGTTCACTAACCGATTCCCTGTTGTCGATCCGGTTCCTCCCACACCTTCAGAGGATACGTCGGAGACCACATGATCATTAAATTGGCAAGATGAAAGCGGCGTTGCCGCATAAATAACTCCGCCTAGCACCAGTACACAAACTATAGAAAGCAGAATCAACAATAGCTTTTTCAACCGTTTCATATATGTTATCTTCCTTTCCATCCATCTTCTGTTAATCAGTATGTTGAGTTTAAAAAATTCTAAACTGAACATAACAGATCAGATCTTAGCAACAGTTTGACGTTTGGACATCAAAATATTCGTTTTTAAGATAACATTCCTCTCTTCTATAATTATTGACAAGATATACGCTGATTGTAGCGGAATGCTAATGGTTTAAAGTCCATCCACAGATTGATTTCCCTACTCCACCCAGAGATGGACCAAGGAAGGATCTCACCGACCTCGATGTAGAATTACATCCGCTTAGCCCCCCATTTTTCCATACTAAAAAAGACAGCCTTGAGGCTGCCCTGTGGAAGCAAAAACATTTAATGGAATCAACATAGGCACCTATCTTTCATCCCGCTAATATAGTGTAGGAAAGAAAGGTGGGAAGCTGATGGGTTACATGAATATTCAGGAGCAATGGGCGATCTTTCTGGCTGCAATCTGCGAACAGGCCTATGCCCAGTACACTACTCCGGACGGTTCCTTCGTCGTTCCATTGAATTACACGGTCGTGGATACGATTCAGGCGAAGTCTATCAGCAATGCCTGGGAACGTTTCGGGTTTATTCTGGAGTCGGCGCAGGAGATTATTGTTGCCTTTCGTGGCACCATTTCGACGACCAATTGGATTTCAAATGCCATGGCCATGCAAATAAAGCCCGATTTCATTAAGGAAGACTGTCTGACACATCGCGGCTTCACTAACATCTATTCTTCGGCCCGCGAGGGGATTCTCTCTACCCTGGGTAGGCTGTCACCAGAAAAGATATTATACATTACCGGCCACAGCCTCGGTGGAGCACTAGCGACGTTGTGTGCTATAGATGTTGCAGCTAACACGAATCACACCAGCCCCAACCTGTTTACATACGGGTCTCCCCGTGTAGGTGATCCTGAGTTCGTGAAGGCTTTTACGCAATATGTGCGAAAAAGCTCCCGCTATGCCAATCTCTTCGATGTCGTTACTTACGCCCCGCCTACCGTCTTCAAGCTGCCCAAGCAGGAAAGAAAGTATTACTACCAGCATGTTCAGACTCTAGACTCGTTGTCTTTCCAGAACGGTTCCGTGGGGGAAAACCATATTATCAGCAGCTATTTCGCAGAAATCTCCAAGCTCCAACCTCAATTCACTGAAGAGTTATGTGTGACCAACCAAGGCTTCTGTCCAGTTCCTGAGGTGAAAACAGCGCAGCCGGTAAAGTGATGCGTCGTAGAGAACACCGGCTTGAGTAAAGCTTGACTATTCCTTGAGCCCTATAAGTCATTCTAAGGGCTCGTTTACATAATTTCACTCCGCTGATACTCCCTAAGGCTACTCGGAATATGCCCTACCGCCATAATAACACTGAAAATCAGCATATATACAGAGTGCAGAACCACGGAAGCGCATAAAAAATAAATAATTGGACTAATCGCTAACGGTACAGGAATACCCAGCATTGGCGAATAGAGCAGCTTATACTCTCTGTCATTCCTAAAGTACCTCCCCCACCCAAAATAGTATAGTAAAAGGGACAATATCATCCCGATCAATGCAATGATTTCATAAGTTTCTTGAAGATGTATTATGAAAAATAGAGAGACTAAGATCACCCCAAACCTACCAATCCCTTCTGCTATCGTAAAAAACAGGTTCGTATTCTTCTCACTCGGCATGTTTCGCGGTTCTAATTTAAAGAACAGAAGATTGGGCAATAATATCAGCAGCGGTATTACAAGACTCCATGGATGAAACACAGCTGTCCCTCCCTTTATTCAATTCATTTCCATTTTAATGCCAGGTAACGTTATTATAATATGAAGAAATACACAAATACTCTTTAGAGGTCTATCCACTTAAATCAAAAAAAGGCACCTTTGTAATCTACAAAGATACCTTCTCGCTAAAAAGATTTCTATAAACCAAGAATTTGCTTCTTTTTTGCCTCGAATTCTTTTGGGGTAATAATACCCGAATCCCTAAGCTCAGCGAGCTGCCGTAGATCATCTATAGATCCACCAGAAGCCGGAGGTGCTGAACGCTTGATTTGACCTGATTTATAACTTGCGATGTAATCACGAATCTTCTCTGCTGTTTTCATTCTTCCCGGCTGAATGAGTACAACGTTAGCGTCTGCCCCTTTCAGGTTATCCTTTTTAGAGGTTTGCAGGTTAGGAGTAATGACTTGCAGATAAGGCACCTTTAAAAATGGCTTAACAATACTGATTGTTACTACGGAATCCAGAGGAATGGTCTTAGTCTGTCCACCCAATTTCTGTACATTACTTGGCTTTATTACGAGATAATCCTCAAATAGTTCAATTGATGATGTACCCCCGCTAAACTGATGTAACATATTTTCCACCTCATTTGGAATGATAGCTCTATCTTAGCATATCTTTTCAACTTTCTTCTACATTTTTCCTCTCATTACGACTTATTCCCCTCATCTGGTATTCACAGAAATGCTACTGAAATTACTATTGTTTACGCATGAGGCTCCTTGCTCGTAGAGCTTGAACACTCGTTGTAACAATTCTTCATCACCATATTCCTTATCCCGTATCAATTCAGCTGCAAATATTCCCTGATTCCTGCATGAATAGCAGCAGCAACCGATTGCTGGAAGGCAGAGGTCCACATCATCCCCTCATTCTCCGGGTTCGTTAAATATCCCAGCTCTAATAGTGCTGCAGGCATATGCGTCTCTCTTAGTACAAAGTAGCTTGCTTTCTTGACCCCACGATCCTTGAAGCCTGTAGCCTGTGCAACATACTTGTGAATGATTTCGGCGAATGCCAGAGATTCGTCATGATAATAGAAGGATTCCGTACCAGACACCGAAGAATCGTCGAAGGTATTGCCGTGAACCGAGATGAACAGATCGGCGTTCAGCTCATTAGCCAGCTTAGGCCTGTACAACTCCTGAGAGGATATAAATGTATCATCCGTCCGGGTCAACTCGACCTGTATTTCCGGGTCTTGCTCCAGCACATCAGCAATGGCTTTAGACATGTTTAACGTGAACTCCTTCTCAAAATGGCCATTAACAGCGGTAGCCCCCGGATCTTCGCCGCCATGGCCAGGATCGATCACCACTTTATATACTTTTTCTGGCTTCGTAACGGTCTGGCCACTGTCCGTGATTCTCTTGATATCCATCATTTCTGAACCAGCCGATGCCCCGGTGTCACTACCTCTACCAATACTTGTCTCACTGGGTACCGTGTGATTACTGCTACTACAAGCAGACAGAATCACTAGTAATAGAAAACTCCATATGATAAGTCCCATTTGTTTGCTCATCTTGTCAAACTCTCTTTCCAGATTGGAGTCTGCTCATTCTCGGCCATCTGCAGTTTCTTCGCGGGATTGACAGGATGGCAGCGATTATAGCAGTTGAAGCTGTACGGCTGGGTGTCTGATCCAATCGTCTTCGTCATAAATCCGTTCTGAGATAAGAACTTAAGCAGCGCAGGCAAATGCTTGGCCGTCTCCGGCTTGTCATGCATGAGCACAATCGGGATGATTCCGGCCGAGACTTGTTTTTGAATCTGATGAATCGTTGTCGAGAGATATTGACCGTTCGACCAGTCGCTGCTGTCTACGTTCCAATCCCATAATGTGAAGCCCTGCTTGTCCAGCGCTGTCCGGAACGAATCCGTCAAGTAAGGGACACTACCGTATGGGGTGCGGATGATCGTGGAGTGGACACCGGTAAGATCCTCAAGCGTCTCCTGAGCCTTCGTCATCTCATTTATTGACGTTTGTGGTGACTGGTAGAACTTATATTTATCATGGGTGACACCATGTAACCCTGCGCTATGACCCTCTGTGACGATTCTTTTGACCATACTTGGTGACTCTTTCATTTTAGGCTCCAGCATAAAAAATGTCGCCTTTGCATCATAATTCTGTAACGTATCCAGAATATCCTTTGTTGCTATGGTGGGGCCATCATCAAAAGTTAGATAAATCATCTTCTGACCTGGCTTTTGCTTGGGCGGCTCTGGCGCAAGTCGCTGAGGGTTCTGAGGGCTCACGGAAGCATCGGGCTTAGCATCTGAATGATTCGAACTTGAAGCCTCCATCGAGGGGGCATTGCCTAGCGCAGCTTCTGGTTCAACAGCGGGAGTATTAATAGATAGACCCCTGCTGCAACCAGATAGAAGAAGAATCAGGCACAAAATAACTATACTAAGGATGTATTTTCTCATTGTTGCGATTCCTCATTTTCATTGTCATGATATTCTAGGATGTCTACATGCGAATCTTGTCGCCCTCCTGCAAGGGTTCACTGCTCTCTATAATGATAGACTCCTGATCAAATAGGCCGCCTGTGACCGCAGATTGCGACGCATTAGCATCATCAACCGTGACATATACTTTACGAACATAGAAGGCATTGCCAAGCGGCCCATCCTTTTGCTCAATACCAAATACATATTTCTTACCACCTTCATCATGAATGGCCGCATTAGGTACGAGCAACACATCCTCTAGCGTTTGGGTCAAATCTACCTGAGCTACCTCCCCTTCCTTAGCGGCAGGGTCTTGAACGGAGAGCAAGAGCTTCTTCATGGGAACTATGGAATTCCCGGTTGCACTTTCACCAGAATCTGGATTCACAGGATCACCTTCCTGAATGTTCTCGATCTGCCCCTTCACTTGCCGGGTCTCCTTGCCATTCACTTGCACGTCTAGCTCATCCCCGGACTTGAGTTGGGCAACTGCCGGAGCAGGCAGCGATATCTCTAGCGAGAGACCCAGACTTTGATTAGATATCATCACATCCGGTCCGCTGGAAGGAAAACCTTCTATTGCGTTAACTTTGGTGACCATACCCGCAAAGGGGGCGACCAGCTTCGAATTCTCTTTTACGTCGTCCCGCATTTTTTGAATACGCCGCTGCTGGGTCTCAATATCGATCTCATGACTTTTATAAGAGGTCGTTGCGTCATTGATTGTTTTTTCATCCCCGCCCTGCATGGCCTCCATTACAGCATATTGCAAACTGCTCGTGGACAGCTTCAATTTAGCAAGACTACCTTGTTCGTCCTTAATCTGCTGGTTGATGTCCTTGCTGTCATATGTGATAAGCGTCTGCCCTTTTTGTACCACATCGGTTTTCTTGACCATCACCTTCTTCACTTTCCAGCCCGAGGAACTGTTTAGTTCAGTCTCCGCCTTCCATTTCAATACGCCGCTGCTCTGAAATTCATGACTCAGATCACCACGACTCGCCGTGACCAACGCCACCTTCGGCAAGGTCAACGACATTAACGTATTGCTGAACAAGGTGAATAAGATCAACAGCCCGAGGAACACACCTGAGATTATAGCGATTATTTTCTTGCGCTTTGCATATTGCACTTCCAAATGTGATCACCCCATATATGAACTACCCTTTAATGCCCGATAATTGAATACCTTCAATAAAATACGACTCCGCATATAAAAACAACAACACCATAGGAGCCATGTACAATGCCGATGCAGCAAATGCCACGCCGCGGGCGCCCTCATTAATGCGTGACAAGTATAAGGACAATGGCTGCTTGAAGGCATCCTCTAAAAAGATCAGTGGCTGCTCTACCATGTTCCAGTTATCCACAAACAGTAGTACCGTCAAGGCTGCCATACCCGGCTTGATTAGCGGAAGCATGATGGAATAGAAAATCCTCAGCTGCCCGGCCCCGTCCATCTTGGCTGCCTCGAGGTAAGAATATGGAATATGCAGCATGAACTGCCTCAGCATGAACACACCGAACGCACTGAATATTCCCGGCAAAATAATCGCAGACGTGCTGTTCATCAGCCCCAGCTTGTCCGCAATAATATAATTGGGAACCAACGTCACTTGAAACGGCATCAGCATCGTCATTAAGTACACGACGAACAGCTTCTCCCTTCCCCAGAAGCGAAGCTTGGCAAAGGCGTAAGCTGCCAATGACGCTACGACTACTTGCCCGATGATAATCGGCAGCACTATGAAGACAGAATTCCAGAACATATGTAGGAAGAGCTGTTTATGCACCAGCACTTCCGCATATTGGCTCAAAGAAACCCAGTCGGGAATTAGCTTTAAGTTAATGAAACCATTCTTCTCGCCTGCTGCAACGTTGACCATTTTCCCAATAAGATGATAATTATAGTCAATTTCACTCTCCGTCATTAAAGAGTTCGAGAACGTGATTAAGATTGGAAACAGCATGGCTAGGGCGAAGATACTCATGACCATTGTCAATACCAGTTTGCGAAACAAAATCATTATGCCCACGGTCCTTCCTTATTCCATAAAGCTCCGGAAGCGGCGCTCCATCATCAGCATGATACTCACGAAGAAGAGGATACCGCCGACCATAAGCGTCGCTGCCGCTGTCAGCTTTTGCACATCCAGTGACATGAACATGTTGTTCATATAATGCTGAAGCATATAAATACGGTCATGCGGATAATCGCCAGCAATCAGGTACGTCTCCCGGAACACTTTGAAGGAGTTAATGATCGACATCAGGACCACGAAGAACATCGTTGGCGTCAAATATACCCATGTAATATGCAGCCACTTATGCAGTCCACCCGCGCCTTCTATATCCGCAGTCTCATAATAATCCTTGGGAATACTTTGCAGACCTGCGAGAAACAAAATAATGTTGTAGCCGATGTTCTTCCATATATACACCACTACCAATACCACCATCGACCACTCCGACTTCATCCAATCAATCCGCCCCATATGCAGATGCTGCAGCCACACATTTAAGGTTCCGTTCCAATCGAACAGGATCTGCCACATCATCACGATCGAGGCTACCGGAACCACCAGCGGCAGTACAAAAGCAGTCTGGAGCCAGTTCCGGATAAACAATCGCCGATTGAGCAAATGCGCAAAGCATAGGGACAGCGCAATAATGAGTGGAACACTTACTCCCGTAAAAAGCAGCGTATTGGCGGCCGCCTTGCGGAACGAGCCACTGGATAGCACTGCCTGATAGTTGTCAAAGCCTACAAACGTACCGTCGATGGTACTATCCTGGAAGGAGTAAAGCAGCCCCATGGCAAACGGAATGAGATAAAATACGGAAAATCCGATCAAGCTAGGTGCCAGGAAAAGCAGCGCAGCGAACCATTCTTTGCGTAGCAGCCTAATGCCACTGTTTCCCTCACGCATTCCTATCATCTGTCTCTCATCCTCCCCTCTTGCTACTCATTCAAATAGCTACTCATTCAGATAAGTAGTCACTCTGTTCTGAATGAGCTTGGCTACTTCGTCAGCCGACTTCTGACCGGTGAAAAAAGCCTGTGCCTCTGCGGTGATGATCTCGTCAATTTTAGAGGGCTTGAATTGTAGCGGGTACGTCGCCCCGTTCAGGAATTTGTCCAGATCATTAATATCCTGCTGTGTAATTTTGAAGCTTTTGCCTTTCATCGGCCCGATCGGTTGATCAGACAGGATGGACCCTTTTTGAACCAGCGCTTGCGCTTTTTTCGCATACGCAGCTTTATTCAGCGGAAATCCGGTACCGTCGGGTTTACTCTGCATTTCTTCTGAGAGCAGAAACTTCAGGAAATCCCACGCCTCGGCTTTTACAGCTGAGCGTTCATTCAGCCCAATCGTCTGATAGGTTCGGAAGGAACCACCCGGATGCTGTGGATCAGCATTTGGACTCAAATAAAGCTTCGAGGTATAAGCGTTGCCACCTGGAATGAATTCACTCATCCTGAGCTCCCGGATGTAATCGGTTGGCGAGTTGATTTGAGCTGTATTGAACAACGGGAAACGTGCATCTGTACCGACTACTTTTTCATCGAACAATGTTTTTACCTGTTGAAGCAGGCCCGTAAAGTCGCTGGATACAAAGTTGGCGGTTCCCTGCTCCTGATTGATGAAGGTCGCATAGCGTTCATTCACAAATTGTGTCGTCATGTACTCTGGCATACTTCTGCCCAAAGCATATTGATGGTCCTTGTCGGCTCCTTTAGTCATGGCCTTGGCTGTCGTGATGAACTGCTCCCAGTTCCATTTACTGTCATCGAAAGTCACGCCACTCTTCTTAATGGCATCTTCATTGCCCACCAGGCCATAGATAAAGAACCCGATCGGCAAGCCATACATCCCACCGTTAACCTTCATCCCGTCCAGGATATTGGTGAAATACTGTTCTTTTTTAAAATCAGGATCGTGGTCCATGATGTCGCCCAGATTGGCCAGCATCTTTCGCTTCACATAGTCCCCTGACGGCAGCTGATCCATCTCGATCAAGTCTGGGCCTTGTCCCGAGAGCATCGCAGTCCCTGTTGTCTTCACAAATTTCTCCAGGTTCTCTTCCAAATGCGCATCATCCGTCTCAACCGATTTCAGCTCAATCGTAATGTTGGGATGCTTGGCTTCATATTTCTTCTTCGCTTCTTTGAAGTAATCACTCGGAAAAAAGGTAGAGAACACCACTGTTTTCTTCTCCGTAGTGGATGGCGTGCCCAATCCTCCCGTCTGACCTGATGAGGATGTCGATTGATCCGTTGGCTGCTGACCCGAGTTCACTTCACCAGCGGTAGCGGCGTTACTGTTTCCTGTACTACTGACTCCCCCGTTACTTCCATCAGCGTTCCCCTTAGGCTTTCCAGTGCCTGTACTGCAAGCAGAGAGGGTTAATACTAACATCGCTGTAAATATCATCAACATGACTTTTCTCATAACGTATACTTCCTTCCGATTCTTTGATTGTATTCTCACTTCTTGGCGCCCCTGTGCCGGGTACTCTAACAGTATAAAGAGACGATATATCATAAGTGAGATAGAGTTATATAGAAGTTGTAAAGTTTGGAGCACGGGTGACAGCACGCAAAAAAGGCTGATTCATATGAACCAGCCTTCTATGTAGATTAACTCTGGATTTACAATGAGTACAGTCGTAACTACAGAAAATGTTTGAACTTCCGGCCGCGTTTAATCCCTTTACCGCTTAGAATTATAGCTTAGCAGCGCCATAACATCCTTACTGAAGCCTACGACTTCATTGCTGCTGTAATTAATCACGACAGAATACTTCAGGGTCTTGTTATCTTTGCTCGTATAATACAACTCCACATTGGAGCCCCAACGGGTCAGATCAAGCTGCTGGGTTAACTCAGACAACGGATAACTGCCGTGTTCTTCCACATAACGGTCGGCAATATCGAATACCTTTTCTTCCGAATTACGCGGCATAGCTCTACTTTCCCGGTAGGATCGCAGAATCTTCAACACGTCGCCATCCTTGGCATTCAATACAATATCATAAGAATCCTCAGGAACCTCCGATGACGTCAATGTCACATAATACAAGCCTCCGGTAATCGCTTGAATATCGCTGGTTAACTGCATTGTTTGCTGTGCCCTGCCTCCATCCATGACCGCCGGCCCTGGCACATGGCTAGTCTCTTTCAACAGTTCTTTCAACTTGTTCTGATCGACTGCCATGATCTCAAACTGCGCATGATCCAAGGTCAGCTTTTTATCCAAATATTTATTCACCGCTTGTACGCTCAGCGTCTTCACCGCATCCTGGGATAGAACTCCTTCGTACTCGATCTCGCTATTCTTATGCTCCTGCACTATTTTTTTGACCATCACGGTATCCTTGGGAATACTGTTGAACCAGCTTTGACAGCCTGTCATCAGCACCAGTAAGGCCGAATACAGCATAATTATCATAGATTTTCTCATGGTCGTAACTCGCTTTCCGCGGCATGGTTCGATGCAAATACAACCTCCACCGTTGTCCCTTGCTGCACATTGCTGCTCACCTGAATGACGGCTCCATGGATACCTGCAACATTTTGACAGATCGCCAGTCCCAGACCTGCGCCGTTGTTGCTTCTGGTTCTGGATTTATCCGCCATGTAAAAGGGTTCGAAAATTTTGTCCTGGTCCTCAACGGCAATTCCGATGCCCTGATCAATGATGGCAAGAATGTAACTCTTGTTCTGCCAAAACGCACGCAGTGTAATTGTCTGTTCCGGTGAAGAGGCTTTAAGAGCATTATCCACAAGATTAAAAATCAACACCTTGATTAGATCGCGCTCCAGTGGCAGCTCCCCCTTTTCACAATCCAGTACAATCTCCACGCCCTTCTCCTTAGCCATGATCTCTAGCGCGGGCTTTATCTCCGTAAGAATCTCGCCGAGATCCTGCCATTCCATCTGAAACTGTTCCTTCTGTAGCAAAATCAAATCCATCAGCTTCAGCGACAGCGACTCCAGCCGCTTCCCTTCCGAATAGATTACATTCAGTCCGTCCACGAACAGTTCCTCATTGTATTTGGTCGTTCGCAAGAAATTGGCATATCCAATAATTGAAGTTAGCGGTGTTTTTAGCTCATGCGTAAAATTATTGATGAACCGTTGTTTTTCTTCATTGTTACGCTCCAGCTCATTGATTTTATCTTCGACGACCTCCGCCATCTCATTGAAATTAGACCCCAGGATGCCGATCTCATCCCTTGATTTCAGACGTACGCGCTCCGAGAAATCTCCTTGCGCAATGACTTTCGCCGTACGGTTCAAGCGGTCAATCGATCTGGTCAGTCCTCTGCTCACGAAGAACATAATGGCCATAAACAGAAGACAAGCACCCAAGTCAACCTTGGCAAAAAAACTGTACTGATCTATGCGGTCCTGATATACCGGAGTAACATCCTTCATATAGGTGAATACATATTTTTTATGATTAATATCAGTAATGTTCGAAGTAAATAGTATCGTCCGGGCATCGATCTCCCGCAAAATATAATGAATGCTGTCATCATCCAGATTGTTCAGTTCGCTCCGTTCGGCGGGCATTGGAAAATCGGAGTTATTGAACACCGTACGCTGTGAATCATCCGTAATATCCATATAAACGCCCTGATCGCTGTTCTTGTCCACAAATTCATTAGCAATACGCGTCAAGACCGTCTTCTCATAATCAATCGAATCATAGATTCGCAGAATCGGCACGATGGCGTCCACGCTGGAATGAATGCTCATGTTCTGACTTAGGGCCACGTTGATCGCCTGTCCCAGCATTTTGTTGTGACTGCGCTCAATGACCATAATAGAGGCGACGTTAAAGATAATGACAAACACGAGGATCGAGAACAGATATATTTTCTGCCAAAACTTCATCCATCAGTCCTCCAGCCTGTACCCGATTTTGTAGATGGTCTTAATCTGTTCCTGTAAATTCAGCTTTTTGCGCAACGATTTAATATGCATATCTACCGTTCGGGTTTCCCCGTAATAATCCCCGCCCCATACTTTATCCAGGAATTGTTCCCGCGTCAGCGCGATATTCTTGTTCTTGAGCAGGACCACCAGCAGATCATACTCCTTCGGTGTCAGTTCCACAGGTGCTCCTTGAATCACTACTTCTCTTTTATCAAGATCCACTTGAACGTGCTGAAACTCCATCATCCTGTCTTCATGACCATATCTGCGCAGCACCGTCTCAATACGGGCCAGTAGTTCAATGGCTTCAAAGGGCTTAACCATATAATCATCCGCGCCGAGCTTCAGGCCGTTCACTTTATCGTAGACCGAGTTTTTCGCTGTCAAAAAGATTACAGGAATCCCGTAAGGCTTGATTCTCTCCATCAGCTCAAACCCACCCAGATGGGGAATCATCACATCCAGCAAAATCAAATCGAACTTCTCCCGCTTAAGCACCTCCAGCGCTGCGAGCCCGTCGTATACCTCAGTGGTGGCATAGTTCACGAGATTGAGGTTCATCTTAATTATTTTGGATATGTGAACATCGTCTTCAACGATCAGTATCTTCTTATTCATCTGTATCATTCTCCTGAAGGGTTCTATAGTCATAATTCTACCTGATTATATATGATTAAGCTCGCAACCGAAACAACACCCCTGGGAAGGATTATGGTAAAATAATGGGAATAGATCCTATCAAAGAAGGGGGTTCTTTCACATGAACAAGAAATATCTCTTGGGGATTGCGGCACTTTTGGCTGTTATGGTTATCTTTTCAACCTATAATCTCAAGCGTGAGCCAGACAATGATAATGTAATCTCCTTGCACAAGCTACACACGTTGGCCCAAAAAGGAGAGCATTTAAAGTGGTCGGATTTTGAGGGTTATCCTTTTGAAGATATCGGTTCCGGGTTATATATCCGTAAATATGAAGTGGAAGGCGGAAGTCATTTATTGCTTAGCGGTGGAAGCACAGATCTTGCCCCAATGAGCATAAATTTGATCAAGACAAACGGGGAGCGGATCGATATCCGGTATGAGGAGATTAGTGGTTGACGGTACCGATAGCGGGTCGCTACGGATTCGAAGGGTTCTTACGATCGCTGTTAAGCCCCGTGTAATTAACGGCATTTTCGTACCTTAAATCCTCTGTAGCTAAGGGTTATTGGAGATTAAGTGCAATATTGTACCTTAAATCTTCCAGAATACCCCGTCCAGCGTGTTTTTTCAAAAAATAAGATACAATAATGCCCTTATTTTCCTCATTTGCCTATATTAAAGGAAAATAAGGTACAAAAATGCTGTTAATTGGGGAGGTAGCCCCTCTTTTTCACTGTTAAGCCGACTGATGAAGGGGAATATATCGCTTCCAGTGGTTGGAAATCTGTCGACAGTCTAAGTTACAGTGCTTTCCTATGGAAAGCTAGCAGGTAAGCCTGTATTTCAATCAAATTTCTTCGTTCAGCCATTGCTCAATTTCATCTACCTTTTCCGAGTATCGTTTAATAGCGTTGATCGTCCCTGAGACTTGTTCAGTTCCTAACTGCTGTTCTTTTTCATCCGTACATTCTATCCATAACGACCGCTTCAAGCTATATTCCAGCCAGTCTAATTTTCCTAAAAAACCGTTCGCTAAAACCGTGCTCCAATTGGCTTGCAGTGTTCCGCCCTTCCTTCTATAGCCGCTTAAAAAAGCAAAGAATCTTTGCTTATCTACCTCCCCATGCTCATCTTCAGACCAATACAAAGCCGTTTCAATTAAATCTTGCATAGGGTTTCTATAGCCTGCTGATTCCCAATCAATCAGGACGGGTTGATCTTGGTTCCACAACACGTTTTTGGAGTCTAAATCCCCATGACTAACAACCATACTTTGCGTAAGAAGTTTGGCAGATTCGATGGCTAAATTATCCCAAGCTTTAAGCTTATCGAGGGTTTCCAGCAGGAGGCCAACCCATTCTGAATGACTTTCCTCTCCTTTGTCCAAATAGAAATTCCAGTCTATCAGCTGCCGAACCTCTGAGTGGTTATCCCCTAGATTCAATGCTGAAAAATCGGTTCTATGTATATCTGCCAGTATGGAACCTATTTTCTTACAATGGCTTATTTGTATTTCATCAGGCTTCAGACTCCTGCCCGGTATCCAATCAAATACAAGATAGAACTGTTGACCCACTTGCTGAATTGAAGCTCCATGGTATTGTTTAGCTGGTAGTCCCGGGATTTGAGCTGCGGCGGCTGCGTTAGCAATGTGTTCTGATCTCACATAATTCTGCATAGCCGTTGGTCTGCGCATGATTTCCGGGTTCAATGCTTTAATAACATATTTCCCAGTTGTCGTCACAACCTCCACCATTCGGTGCATCAACCCGCCTGCCAACGCCACAGGACCCTTCACGATCTCCCCAAGCTGTAGATTACTACATAGTGTCTCAATTTGTTGATCTTTCATTGTTATATTCACCTCACCTCATTAATTCTGGATGAATATTACAATCCCCTGCCCGCTGGTTCAATAAAGCCTTTAATAAAAAAACTCCTGCACATGGCAGGAGCCTCATCCATTTTACTGGACCGTTTCTTAAATTGGACAACGATCCTGTCATATCTACACCGTCTGTGCTCTGTTCCCTCGCTTGTTTAACACACGATACAGCTTGTAATACACCCATACGGCATTGATTAATAGCAAGGAACTAGTCACGAAAAAGACATAGTGAATACCAAACCAAGCTGCCACCTGACCACCCAGCACAGCGCCACCGAACGTTCCCAAATACCCTGCCGACATATTAAAACCGAACACTCTGCCTGTCAGTGCAGACGGTGTGATCTTCTTAACCAGGATATTGACGGAGGGAACCAGTCCCCCAGCGGCTAATCCCAATAAGAAACGAAGCACCATCAACTGCCAGGGAGTCGTGACAAACGCCTGTGGGATGAAGATCAGTCCTGCCGCAACTAAGGCTACGAGTATCACCTTATGCGCGCCGATTTTATCCGACAGCTTCCCGAGTCTTGGGGCGGCGACGATGTTCGCCAATCCCGAGGCTGAGAACGTCAGCCCAGCCAGGAGTGCAATATGCGCACCATTACCGGAAAGATGAGTGATGTACACGGTTATGATTGGCTCAACAGAATACAGGGCCACCGTCAACACAAAGAACGTCACGAACAACGTAAGGGTTAGACTTTTCTCAGGCACCGCGCGCCAGACTTCCTTCATCCCAAGCGTTGCTTTGTCCTCGCGCTGAAAGGATTCTTTCACGAATAAAGCCGTCGTTATAAAGGCCACAAGCATGAGCGCACCTGTTATGAAAAAAGAGTCCTGCAGCCCAAAATTCTCCGCGATAAAACCGCCGATCGTCGGCCCTATCAATGAGCCAGCAATACTGGCTGTTGAAAGTGTACCCAGCGCCCAGCCTGCATGCTCCTTGTCGGTTTGGGTAGCAATCAATGTCGTACAAGCGGTGCTATAACCGGTAATCGTCCCCTGCAATAAGCGCAGTCCAATCAACACATAGACATGGTGAGCAAAACCCATGCAGCCCACAACAATCGCCATTCCGAGACTCGCCCGTAGAAGCATCGGTTTGCGCCCGAACTTGTCGGCGGCCTTCCCCCAGATCGGGGAGAAAATGGCGGAAACGATGAAAGTAATCCCGAACGCAAGCCCGGAATATTGCGCAATGGCATCGGGATTTTGAACCCCAAGATGCTTGATGTAGAGCGGCAATACCGGGGCAATCTGACTCATCCCCACACCGGTGACGAACATTCCGAACCAGCATACCCAGAGATTTCTTTTCCAATTTAACATGATGATAGGCCTTCCTTCTGTCTGAACTGCAACTATTGTGAAATACCGCTTTACAATAATGACCTCATATTAACAGTCGGATTGGCTTTCCACCATGCATTATTTTAGATCACAAGGACATTTTTGCTGTAATATTCTGAGGGACTGATCCCTTCGAGTTTTTTGAATATTCTGCTGAAATAGAATTCATCCGTGAACCCAAGACACTGTGCAACCTCTCTGATCTTTCTGTCACCCTCTAGAATCATTTCTTTAGCCTTGTCGATTTTCAGCTTATTAAAGAACTCTATAATGGAATATCCGGTAATTTCCTTGAACGTCCTGGATAAATAGGTTGGGGATAGCTGGACCAAATCTGACAGTTGACCCAATGTTACCCTGGAATTTATATTTTGATGCATAAAGGCAATGATTTTTTCTACTTTCAAGGAAGTCGCATAATTCTGATGATGCTTACCGGTGCTCTGATAAATACCAATTAGCAATTGCTGGAACAGCGTCTTGGTCATAAACTCATATCGTGGCAGTTTCGCATTCCAGCTTTCCACCAATTTTTTAAAAGCATCTTCAATTTGATAATAATCCTGTAAATGTTGTCCTTCTTGCAGGGGGAGCATGCTCTTCGCATCGCCAATCGTCCAGGTATCTTCATCAAAGCCCACGTGAGCATAGCTGAAATGTACAGACATAAAGCAAAAGGGGTCTTCAGCATCTAACACTATAGTTTGCAAGACTCCAGAACCAATATAGAAGAGCATACCTTCTTTGATCTGAAATTCTTTTTTGCCAATCTTAATATGCCCGCTCCCTCCAGTCACCAGAATTAGCTCATGATGGTTAAGGGTTCTCGTTTTCTTGCGGAACGTTCTATTGGGTTCATTTCCTTTCCTGGAATTGCAATAATGAATGTGAAAAAAGAGATTATTGATCTTCATAATTCCCTCCATTGACGCTGATGGACTGTCATGTGGCACTAAGGTTCTATTGTCATCCCCCCAACAAGTACGATATGATGACAAAGATTACAAATATATTGGGAGGTAAAATGGAAGATATTATACTGTGGCTAAAATACTTGTTTCTAGGAATTGTTCAAGGGGCAACAGAGCCCATCCCCGTTTCTTCAAGTGGACATCTGATTATCGCACAAAAACTACTAGGATTAAAACAGAACGGATTGTCATTTGAAATCTTGACGAACACGGCTTCACTGATCGCGATTTGCTTTATTTTCCGAAAAGATATTGCAAGACTCATCGGTGGATTCTTTGGATTCATTCGCACCCGCAAACCGGAATACAAGTCGGATTTCCTCTTTTCTTTGTATGTCGTTATCGGCACTTTGCCCGCGGTAATCGTGGCCGCATTGTTCAAAGATCAGATTGAGGAAATATTCTCCTCCGTGCACACGGTTTCCATTGCTTTGCTCGTTACGGGTGTTGCCCTGTGGCTAATTCGTAATCTTCGTGGCCGCAAACAGGATGGTGATTTAAAAGCACGGGATGCGGTTCTGGTTGGTCTTGCTCAAGCAGTCGCTCTTATTCCGGGCATTAGCCGCTCTGGGGCAACCGTCATCTCCTCCATCGCTGTGGGGATGAAGCAGGAAACGGCATTAAGATTTTCGTTCATGCTCTATATTCCTGTTAGCTTAGGCGGACTGGTGCTGGGAGTATCCGATATTGCCCATGATCCGAACCGCTCAGCCTTGGCTATTCCCTACATAATCGCGTTTATTACTACGCTAATTGTGACTTATTTCTCGATGCGTTGGTTTATGGGAATTATGGCCAAAGGGAACTTGAAATACTTCTCATATTACTGCTTCGTAGCCGGCATATTACTCCTTATTTTCATGTGAGTACCTATCCAACTACAACTTCGACCCTCATGCAGACCCTTGTGATTACAAAGGCCTGCATGAGGGTCGGTTGTTTTTAGGCGTATTTTTATAGGCATGTTTTAATAATCGAGCTAGGCTGGCCCATTAATGAGATTGTTTTATCTTTCCAATATGCGCTGCTCTTAATGCGGCATCTTGAATATTCGCATTTGCAATACTATCATAAATCTTCTGAATCTGATCCGTTGTGAGTAAGGGTGTAGCCGATGTCTGACGAAGTCGATTCATCTTGCGATCGATAAACTCGGAAAGCTCTGTGTCATACACAATTAATTCATTGGATTCTATTTTTCTTAAATCTGGATCAATACTAAATCGGCAGCGCAACGTAAAGGAAATCATAGATATGTAAGTTAACCCGGGAAATCCGTGCAAGACCAACTCCAGAGCCTTCATGTGTCCATAATTCTGCCTCAAGGGATTGTACATATTGAATCTATTGCTTACGCGCCAATACTTGTCAGACCGGGTTCCTTTGATCTCGCCATTATAGTTTTTAGTCTCAATGACGAAAAGGCCGTACGGTGAAATAACAACATGGTCGATTTGGGAGTACCTGGTCTGAGATTTAGGATTTGGGATCATAATATCGCTAATGTATTTCGTTTCTTTAGGCAGCTGATCCAGTTGAATGTTAATCTTATATTCCCCAAGTTCACCTATTCTGGAGGCTTCGATGCTCCGGGCTTTTGCCTCTTTTGGCGCATTTGGCCTCGTGGATACTTTGGAGTTGGATGCCTTCTGTGGGCTGGTAGGTTTGCTGGTAGGTTTGAACCATTGTTTTAATTTCGTGAACATATTGAATTTCCCCTACCCTTTCTTTCTTTTAAATTCATTTAATACCCTCACCGCTTCCTTGGGCGTTTTTATGATGATAATTCGGGTTTGATCGGAGTAGTTTCGAAGCTTATCCATTATTCCTGGCAGCCGGTCTCTTCTGAAATTCCAGCCATATTTTATAAATTGCCAATCGATCGACTCCGGACATTCTTCATTCAAATCCGGCCTGCTCTTGCCATGATATTGGATCCTCCGCTTAATCACTCTGTAGGTAGTGATCCATGGAGACAAATCAAATAATACGATGACATCAGCTGCCTGCATTCTAATATCTAGCGTTCTTCCATAATAACCATCGATGATCCATTCCTCTCGTTCCACTAAGTCTTTGATCAGGTCAACCCACTCTTCATTTGGTATCTGAATCCATCCCGGCTTCCAAAAGTACAAATCTAAATGATACACAGGCAGCTGCAATATTTCTCCCAGTTCTCTTGAAAACGTTGATTTACCTGAACCATTGGAACCAATAATCATTATTTTCATTTAAGATCCCTTCTCAGTAATTATGGTTTAATATGAAAATTATACCACATCATCAAATGTTACAATGCCCATAAGCTTGTTGTCGGGTGTCACTACAGGAACTGCAAGCAGACCGTATCTTTTAATAATCTCCACTATCTCTGTACGAGGTGCATCTGGGGAAGCCGCGATCAGCTTGGAGCTCATAAGATCCAGAATCAACTGCTCCATAGAAGCAACAATCAACTGCCGTAAGGAGACCACACCCAGCAAACGTTTGTTATGATCCGTGACATACAGGTAATAAATCGTCTCTGCATCACTTGTCATTAGTCGCAAATCATTCAACACCTTCGTTACTGTATCCGCGCCGTCAATTGTATAGATATCGGTTGTCATTAATGAACCCGCAGAGCCTTTAGGATAGGCAAGCAGGTGCTTAATATCCTCTGCTTCTTCTTTCTCCATGCGCTCAAGGAAAAAGTCCGCCTGTTTATGAGACAGCAGACCGAAGAAATCGGTAGCATCATCCGAAGGCAGATCGTTCAGCATCTCAACAGCGTACGTTTGATCCAGCTCCTGAATGATATTCTTTTGCCGCGCCGGCGCCAGTTCACTGAAGATTTCTCCAAACTCAGCAGGCGATAGTAGCGTGTAGATCCGCTGGCGTCTCTGAAGATCCAGGGTGAGGAAGAAATCGGTCTGATCTGAGGGATGTAAATTCAAAAAATCCTTGCGAAATCCTTCCCGTTCGCCCTCTTTCAGCGCTTGAAGCATGTAATAAGTATATTCCTCACGGAATTTGTATTGATGCAGCTTGAGCATGTTCATTCCTCCTTTTCGCTTACAATTGTTCTACTTCTACGCTTTGTACATGATCGATCTTCTTAATGAAGTAATAGATTTCCGTAGTGTACTGCTTATCGGGCACTGACAGCGTCAGATCAATCAGTTGGCATTGATTATCGAGATCCTTCAGCTTCATATAACGGATTTTGAATTCGCGTTTTACGGACATGGACTCTTGGTCCTTGCCTTCTATCATCTTGATCAATTCGGTCATCCGGTAGTTGGGCTCGACTACAATTTTGACCCCCACATCATGCCGGCTCAGCGCTTCCGGACCGACGGATTTGATCAGCATAGGAATAACATTGACCGCAAGAATTAGCAACATTACACCGGCAAAAGCTTCTGCATAAAATCCCGCCCCAATAGCAATCCCCAAGCCTGAGGCCGACCAGATCAACGCTGCCGAAGTCAAACCGGAAATGACCTCATTGCTTCTTCGAAGAATAACGCCTGCTCCGATAAAACCAACACCGCTTACCACCTGCGCCGCCAGTCTCATCGGGTCCATATTGGGATGGTTCGGGCCGCCAAATTTGCTAAATGCCTGATTAGATACAATAGTGATCAGACAGCTCGCAATACAGATTACCATGCTAGGCCGCAAACCCAGTTGTTTGTGCTTGATCTGTCTGTCTATACCAATAAGCATTCCAAATAGCAGCGCCAGTCCAAGCTTCATCATCATTTCCAGTTCCATCATCATGATTCTCACTTCCTCTTGTACTTATTTTATGGAAAAACAAAAAAAGCCCTTCAGTTAAGAAGAGCTTCGAACGGCCATACGATATTCACTAGATTTGCATACCAAATAAACCTGTCAGCACGGTACTTTCCTTTCGTTCAATGAAACGAATAGCCCGAACCAACTAGGGACACATGGACACAGCGCTAGTAAACAGCCAGTCTTTTTTCTTCTTAAAACAAAGTAATGATTCATATAAACTGCTCCTGAAAACCTGCTACTGTCCATGTGATATTCCCCCTTTCATAAATAAAAAACCCTCTAGATCAACTAGAGGGCTGCATAAGCGTAAGCACGCAAAAAAGATTCCGGCTCCCCCTGGTTGAGTTTTGGCACTATACAACGTAAAGAAATATCATCATTTCTTAGCTGCCTTATGGAAAGCCTTATGCCGACAATCCCTGTTCTACCCGTAGGCATCTTTCGATGTTCCCGGGCAGCAGCCTGTGTTTGTATAGGAGCCTCGCCTAACGAGGACTATTAGATTACTAGGTGGATTTTACGCTCGCAGGGTCAGGTTGTCAATAGGCATTTTACTAACAAAATAGTAATCAGACACGGTGCTACGAAAACGTACATATATAGCATAATGTTTCAAAAAAAACCGCTTGACTTTAATACATTACAAGGCTTACTATTGCAGAGGAATTGAATATGTCCTCGTTAGGTGAGGCTCCTATATGAACATAGGCCACTGCCCAGAAATATCGAAAGATGCCCATGGGTAGAACAGGGATTGCCGGATTAAGGCTTTTCATAATGTGGCTAAGAGTGTTATCACTCTTTACGTTGTATAGTGCCAAAACTCGACTAGGGGGAATACGCTGTTTTTTTGCGCGTTTTTTTAACCCTCTAGTTCGTCTAGAGGGTTTTTTATTTGACCAAATAAGGGGGGATACCACATGGATGGCAGTCCGAGTTGTAGGAGAATCGTCGTAAATCAACAGTTTGTTCAGAGAGAGAACCGCGTTCTCTTTACGCTCCAATCATTAATCTGCTTCATTCCCTGCGAAAAAAGTATCTCCGCCGGGTTTGTTTAAGTATGCGTTTTTGACATGTGAGTGTAAAAAGAAGCGGTGTATCTATAGCTCTCTCTGATTCTCAGGGAGAGCTTTTTTTTGCATTTCAAACCGCGACAAGCCGCAGACCGTAACTGTTTGCGCAAGGAGGAATTTCACATGTTCAAAAACACAAAAAGCAAAGACCAAATGACCCAAACCATTGCAGAACGTCTCATTCAAGCTTCCATCTCCTCACAAGAGGATCTTATGGAGGATTACAGCACTCATCAGCATGGACTTACGGAAGATGAAGCGAAACGGAGACTGGAGAAATACGGGCAAAATCAGATTGCTCACGACAAAACGCCCGCCTGGTACATCCAACTGCTGGCCTGCTTCAAAAATCCGTTTATTCTGATTCTACTCTCACTCGCAGCCTTTTCCTATTTTGTTGACAATGATGTTCAAGCCGTTATTATCATCGTTACTATGGTTACTGTTAGTACAATAATCACCTTTACGCAGGAATTCCGCTCCTCACGAACCGCCGAGAAACTCAAAGCGATGGTCAAAACGACCGCCACGGTAACCCGTAAATCAGAGCGGAAAGATGTGAATATGGAGCTTCTAGTGCCGGGCGATATTGTTCATCTTTCAGCAGGTGATATGGTTCCAGCAGATGTAAGACTGATTGCTTCAAAAGATTTGCATGTTGCTGAATCTGCCCTGACCGGTGAAGCTATGCCCGTGGAGAAGCTGGACATTCTTCCCCGTGGAGCCATCTCACAGTCACGCAAGCAGAATAAACCTCTGAACGCGCTTGAACTGAGAAATATATGTTACATGGGCACCAACATTATCAGTGGTACAGCTACAGCTGTGGTTGTAGCAACAGGTTCCGACACTTATTTTGGCTCCATGGCTGGTACGCTGCTTGGCAAATCACCACTTACCAGCTTTGACAAGGGCGTAAAGAACATTACTTTTGTCCTGATCCGCTTCATGCTGATCATGGTACCGATTATTTTCGTCGTCAATGGTTTTACTAAAGGAGACTGGTGGGAGGCTTTGCTGTTCGGTTTGTCAGTAGCTGTTGGTCTGACTCCCGAAATGCTTCCGGTCATTGTAGCCGGCAATCTAGCCAAGGGCGCCGCAACTATGGCCCGCAACAAAGTAGTAGTCAAACGCCTAAATGCGATCCAAAACTTTGGAGCCATGGACATTTTATGTACGGATAAGACAGGAACACTAACCCAAGACAAGATTATTCTTGAGAAACATCTCGACGTTCATGGCCAGGAGAACAGCAAAGTACTGGAGTACGCCTTCTTGAACAGCTATCATCAGACAGGACTCAAAAACCTGCTGGATGTTGCCGTTCTCGAGCATGCCGAGCTAACCCCTGCACTGGGCGCAGAACAAAACTATCGCATGATCGATGAGATCCCTTTCGACTTTAATCGTCGGCGCATGTCTGTAGTTCTCGAAACAACGGAGAAAAATCACCTTTTGATCAGCAAAGGTGCTATGGAAGAGATGCTGGGCATTTGTACACATGTCTTGGATGGCGCTAAAGGCAAAATCCCTCTCACAGCTGATCTTATTGAAGAAGTACATTCTCTGGTACAGCAGATGAATGAAGATGGCCTGCGCGTGCTTGCCGTGGCGATTAAGGAAAGTGAAGCCAAAGAGGAGCTTTACGGAATTGCTGATGAGCAACAGCTTACGCTGGTCGGATATCTGGCTTTCCTTGATCCCCCAAAAGAAACAGCTAAAACTGCGATCCGTGCGCTAAAGGAAAGCGGCGTGGACGTCAAGGTAATTACCGGCGACAATGCTGCCGTCACGCGGAAAGTCTGTAAGGATGTAGGCATCAAAGTTAATGACATTCTGATCGGCAGCTTTATCGATGATATGACGGATGAGCAGTTGGCTGCAGTCGCCGAGAAAACAACTGTTTTCGCTAAGGTGAATCCTATGCAAAAGGCACGCATTGTACGTGTGCTGAAAAGCAATGGTCACACCGTAGGCTTCATGGGTGACGGCATCAACGATGCCATTTCCCTGAAAGAAGCGGATGTCGGCATTTCTGTCGATACAGCGGTCGATATTGCCAAAGAATCTGCAGATATTATTTTGCTTGAGAAGAGTCTGATGGTGCTGGAGCAAGGCGTCATTCAAGGCCGCATTACCTTCGGTAATATGATTAAGTATATCAAGATGACGGCCAGCTCCAACTTTGGCAACATGTTCAGTGTATTGGTAGCCAGCGCATTTCTCCCATTCCTGCCTATGCTGCCGATCCACCTGCTGATCCAAAACCTGTTCTATGATGTTTCACAGCTCTCCATTCCATGGGACAAGATGGATAAGGAATATCTGCGGAAACCGCAAAAATGGGATGCTAAATCCGTCAGCAGATTCATGGTGTTTATTGGCCCAATCAGTTCCATTTTTGATATCACGACCTATGCTTTGATGTGGTATGTGTTCTCGGCAAATTCCGTGGATCATCAGACCTTGTTCCAATCCGGTTGGTTTATCGAAGGTCTGCTCTCGCAGACACTGATCGTCCACATGATCCGCACCGAAAAAATACCGTTTATCCAAAGCCGGGCCAGCGCGCCTGTCATCATCTTGACCAGCATCATTATGGGGCTTGGTATCTATCTGCCTTTCAGCGGATTCGGCGCCAGCATCGGCCTTCAGCCTCTGCCATTCGCCTACTTCCCTTGGCTGATTGCTACTCTGCTGGCTTACTGCGTGATGACTCAGCTCGTTAAGAAATGGTACATCCGCAAGTTCCAAGAGTGGTTGTAAGACAACAACTTCTATTTATATAATTCAAATGCCCCCACAGAAGCTTGAAGCTGTCTGTGGGGGCATTCTATTTTACTTAATTTCGAAAGAAATTCGCTTTATTTGTAGACATTCAGCTCAGAGATCGACCACCAGTAATTCGAAGGACCAGTGAGCTCGATTCTGAAGTATCTCGCCTGATGCTCCGGGAAGCTCAACTTTTGAACAGCAGTGCTGCCTGTTCCGGAAGTGATTTCTGTCCATTTCTTGGCATCGTGTGAGGCATATACCCGATAAGCAGCAGCATAATCATCCGGTCTAGAAGAAGAGTCCAGCTCAATTTGCTTGAAGCTAGTAACGCTGCCCAAGTCTACTTGGAGCCATTGGCCTGCCGCTTGCGGAGCACCCGTGGTCCAGCTAGTATGCTTGTCCGCGTCAATAATATTCAATGGATTGGAGTCTCCGTAAGTAGAACCTGTAACCGTCCATGCCGCACGATCCAGGACGATCGGAGCGTCATTCTCTGGAGCTTCACTTGGCAAAGCTTGTCGCTTGGCAATTCCGGAATTACGAATTTCAAGATCTGCGATAGACCACCAGTTGCTGGCCTGCCCGGTTTGAAGTATCTTGATGTAACGTGCCGTTTGCTCCGGCAGTGTTATACGTTGATAACCTTCGGTTCCTTTTCTGTTTGCTACAGGCTGGCCCCAATTTACACCATCGTTCGATACATAGATTTGGTATCCCCGGGCGTAATCCGAATTAGAATGGCCGGAATTCAATAAGAGCGTATTAAAAGTCTTTGTCTGCCCCAGATCAACGCTCAACCACTGGCCATTGGTCTGCTTTTTTCCAGTGCTCCAGCGGGTATCGTTGCTACCGTCTACCAGATTGGCTGTCATTTCTGCACCGTTGCTGGAAGAAGCCGTAATCTTCCACTGAGAACGATCCTCTAGAGGAATGGTTGGAGTCTCCTGCAAGGGTTCTTTTCCTTTATTGAGTTGGGCAGCCGAAATTTCGGATACTGACCACCAATTGCTGGAAGAGTCGTTCAAGGCTACTTTAACGTATCTTGCAGACTGCAGCGGGAAAGACAAAGCCATGCTTGGTGCTGTACCCACACCGCTGGCTATTGGCTCGCCCCAATCCTCTCCGTCCTCGGAGGCATAAACAACATAGCTGTTGGCATAATCGCCATAGTTAGTACCTGAGTTTACGAACAAAGTATCGAATTGTTCCATTTGTCCCATATCGACTTGAATCCACATCTTGTCAGTTTGAGCCGTACCACTGGACCAACGGGTATCCAGCTTGCCATCCAGCATCTTCTCAGGTCCTTCACCGCCTGCACTGTTGGACGCCTTGGCTGTCCAAGCCGAACGGTCGAGGTAACGAACACCTGCACCAGCTTCAGGGCCGGTAAGCTTGGTTACTTTGGTTGGGTCTACAGAAACGATCGCAGAAGGATAGACGGTTGCCGTGCCCACTTTGCCAGTTTCATTATAGAAGTTGACTGTTTTGTCCACTCCAGATGGATTCCATACTTGCGCAGTATACTTTGTTCCATCATAGTATACGGTTGCTGCCGGATCATCAGCCCAGATATCTGTGGAACGATTGCCGAGCGTCGCCATGCTATTAACGAACCAGTAGGTATTGAATACTTCATTCTTCTGCATATCTTTCGGATTCCATTTTGCCAGAACGGCTTGCGGCTCGCTCAGACTTTGGAATGGCCAAATGAGATGCTGCCAGACGTCCTCAGGTCCGTTGTTATCAATCACCAGACCATCATACAGCGCTTTTGCTTTTTCCGGCTCGCGGCCATAATAAGTCATCCACTCTGCGGTCGGCAGCCAGTGAATACCGTAAATATGCTGCGGATTTCCAGAGAAGAAGGTTCCATACAAGTAAGAACTACCATAGACTTGCCCTACAATATGATGCGGATAATCCGGCAACCAAATGTCTTTATCATAGTTGAACCAGTATTGCTCTACAGCTTTCTCTTCAGTGGTAAAGCCCCAAATTCCCGCATTACGATAAGTATCGTTTCCGGTAACCTCGCCCCACATATATTCACCAACCCAGCCGAACAGCGACTCTCCGCCGGCTTCGAGGTTGTTACCACTCTTGTTATCGGCATAGCCGCCTGCCCAGGAGTGACCTTCATACGGATCAAAGTTACGGAACCATGGGAATTCACTGTCTGTACGCGAAGGGTTCGCGTAGTCACGGATCAGTGTCTCTACCATCGGACCATAATCGCTTACGAATTCCTTATCAAATTGTCCCAGGACAGCAGATGCAAAGACGTAATATCCGTAAGTAAAGTGATGATCAGTTAAGCCTACATTCATTCCGAATCCGCTGTGGTAAGGCATGATCGCGCCCCACTCTGGTGAATAATGGAAGTAGTAGGAATGCTTTGGTTCATCCTCGGAGTACGTATACCAATCCGTCAGAATCGTTTTGATCCAGCCCAAATAACGATCTCTTCTCTCGGTATCGCCAATCTGGTCACTGATCAACGCTCCTACTGCCAGTGGGTGAAGCTTCTTGCCCTGCCAGTAAGGATCTAGAAGCATCAGGCCTCCGGCCATATCTGCATCCAGCATATCCAAATAAGCAATCAGCTCGGAACGGGAATAATTAGAATTATTTGGCTCCGCAAATTGTGGCACAATCCCGTTAAATCGATCTGTCGTTGTAAAGACATTGCCCTTATGCACCTTCAGTTCGCCTCGAATGGAAGGATAGGACAAGTCGGTAAGCTGCGAGTTCGTGATTTTCCATTGATGAGGCAATAGTGCTTCAAGCGTTTCGTTAGAGAAACCAGGACGTTTCAACTCGGTCACCGCAGTGAAGCTGGTATTCACAAGCGCTTGATTTTGATCATAGTTATAGTCTACCTGTGTGTCGGTGACAAAAGCATAACCATGCTGATAGTACAAATTCAGGTCGCTTGCAGAAGGCAGTGTAGCGAGAGACAAATAATCTCCTTCGCCAAGCTTGATTTTCAGCATGCTGCCGATTTTCGTAAATGTCGTGCCCGGAGGAACGAAGACACCATAATTACGGACAAAAGTCTGCGGCTTAGGCGCCTTATCTTTGTTAGTCACGGTAATTCCGATATGATCAGCCGTCCAGCTCTCACCGTCTTCCACTTGTAGCGGCTGACCCTGGTCATCGAACAGACCTGTAATTGCCGGTGACTGAAGAATTACTGCATCCGGGTTCTCGAAAGTGTTGTAAATATAAGGCGAACCTTTAACGAAGGTCGTTTTGATTTTGGCCGTTTCGTCATCACTCAGAATAACACTCGCCGAATAATCACCGTAGCCGGAGATTTTGGTCTTCATATTTGCCGGGCTGATGGTATTGGTGCTGAGATAGAGATCCGGGTCGCCGTCCGCATTCATCGAGCCACCATCGCTAGAAGTAAATCCGGCTCCAGGATTCAAGATCGCCAAGCCTTGCTTCGTGTAATTGTTCTTAAAAGGAAGCGTAATGAGGCTGTTGCCATCGCCCAGATTAGAGATCAGAATGCTCTGCCACCAGTCATTAGACGGGATTGGTGACTGGATATCCGCAGTGCGGTACTTCGGAGATCTTGGTGACAATTGTGTAATATCGTTAATCTCGTAGCTTCCCGCACCTACCTTGACGGCCGATGGAGCCAGAATCTCGGGAATCTCATGCACCGGCTTAGGGTCCCCTTCGCGATATGCATGCACCTCGAATTCAAACAGTGAGTAGCCAAACTCTGTAGAGCGGGCATGCCCGAGCATTCTCACATAGCGTGCATCGGCATAGAGGTCGATCGATTCCTTGCCACCGAAACCATTCATCTGACGGTAGATGGTAGTCCAGTTCTTCGCATCATCGCTCACCTGAATGTCATACGCGCGTCCGGAAGCTCCTTCCCAATCCAGAACAACGCTACCGATTTCACTTTTCTGACCCAGATCCACGTAGATCCATTCCGTGTCCGTATGCTTGGAGGACCAGCGTGTATCACGCTTCCCGTCGGTTGCATTATCCTTCAGGTAATCCTTCTCTGGCAAACCCTCCTTGCCCTTCTCAACATTCTCTTCTGAGGAAACTGTTACAGGTTTGTTCAGAGCAATATTGGGTGCAGCAGGCTTTGGAGGCAAGTTGACTCCACCTGTTCCGTATACCTGGAATTCATAAATCGAAATACCATAGGCTGGTTGTGACCGCTCTGTGCTGTATAAGCGCACATAACGTCCCTTGGCAGAGAAGGACTCATCTGTCTTTGTGCTCTGATTGTTCTTAGTGGAATAGACAGGCGTCCAGGTCTTCTCATCATCAGATACCTGGATTTCAAATGCTTTGGAGTAGGCATTCTCCCAGTCGATGGTGACACGTGAGATCGAAGCGCTTGCCCCAAGGTCTATGTAGATCCACTGCGGGTCCACACCCCAGATACTTTCCCATCTGGAGTCCTTATCGCCGTCAACAGCCAGATCAGGCGTGTGAGCACCTGATGATGAAGAGGCATATACAGGACGGTTTAATGACATGAGATAATCCGCCTGCTCTACTTGCTTATGTACCGCTTGTGCCTGGACTAGATGTGGCTGAAGATCGAAGGAGCCTGTAACTGCGAGCACACTGATCAACCCTGCACAGACCGCCTTTTTCAAAGTGCTTTTCCTCTTCCTGTGGTACGAATACAACATAACTTCTCTCCTCTACCCTAGTAATATATCCCACCAAAAAAATTAATTGGCTATACTAATATCGGATACAATTTTAAATTTTTAATCTGCTTTTTAGCGATTTTTTTGATCTTTTCCCATCGATGATTTTGAGAAAAAACCAAGTAAATCAAGCATTGATAACGCTAACAAAAATTGAAAGACACCTCGGGAAAATCCAACATCAGAACTACAAAAACATGCCAAAAGGCCCCAGCCTCCCAACAGGTCAATCACGAGAGTTTTTCCCCTAAATTATAGTTGCTACTTTCGCCCTCATTTCGCTTATCTCGGCATCTAAGCCAAAAAGGCTGCTCCCCTGTAGCATACAAGGAAGCAGCCTTAGTCCAATTGTGAGTCCAGATGAAGCAGTACTTACTTACTTTTTCAGATAGATTGGAGCACCGAACGGAGAACCAGCCGCGCCACCGTCTACGCTGATCTCCGTACCCTGGATGAAAGAGGAGTCATTGGAAGCCAGGAACAAAGCTACGTTGGCGATTTCCTGTGGCTCACCCAGGCGGTTCAGTGGAATTGTGCGGGAAAGTACCGATTCCAGTTGTGCCATACCCTCTGCAGTAGATTGTCCCCAGATTGGTGTACGTGTCGCTCCTGGAGCAATGGTATTCACGCGAATTCCGCGTGGTGACAATTCGGAGGCCAACACTCTTGCCAAGCTGCTTACTGCCCCTTTGCTAGCTGCGTATGCAGCATATCCAGGACTTCCGGCTGTAGCAAGCACGGAACTATTCAAGATGATGGAAGACCCATCTTTTAGGTGAGGTACAGCCGCTTGAACAGTAAAAAAGACCCCCGTAACGTTAACCTTTAGTACCTCTTCAAAGACGGAGAGTTCGGTCCCACCTGTTGGTGTTTGCGCGGTGATACCAGCGTTAGCGAATACAATATCCAATTGGCCAAATTTCTTCACTGCTGCTGCTACTGCTTGCTCGCCACTTATTGGATCTGCTGCATCAGCCTGAACGGCTAGACTATTCTCACCCAGTTCTGCTGCTGCCGCGTCCAAAGTGGCCTGATTGCGCCCGGTGATTACAACCTTGGCTCCTTCTGCGATGAACAGTTTTGCTGTAGCCAATCCAATACCGCTATTTCCACCTGTGATCAATGCTACTTTCCCATCTAATTTACCCATTATTATTCGCTCCTTTGTGTATGTGTAATTTCAATATGAATACCAATTTTTATCGAGAACGATCATTCTCATATATAGTAAAATTTTTTATATTATCTTTGTTCTCTTTCTCTTGCCTCCTCTTAAAATGATATTAACACATTGGGAACGATCGGTAAAGATTTATTTTTACTGTTCGTTCTCAAATAAAAAAGCCTGTAAACAAAGGCCACAATGGGCTTTAGTCTACAGGCTCACCAGAGATAATGTTATTCATACAATGACGGAATTATTTAACTTCGGTAGCTCCAGTCACTTTACCGTCAATAGCAGCCGATGCTTTTACATCTTCGCTGGCAAAGTACAGATTACCATCAATAGTTGCCGACTCATGCAGGTTAAATCCGTTGGCTTCTACATATACATCGCCTTTGATTGTACCGCCTTGCACTCTCAAATTCTCACTTTGCACAGTAAACTTAGGTACTGTAAGTGTGTAGTTGGCTGTAATATTATGATCTGCATCTTGTGCATACAAAGCTATCTTGCGGTAGATTTTACCGTCAGCGGCACCTTTATCACGGAATTCACCAGCTACAACAACATCCTGATCCATAGTTACATCTTTTAAAATAGCAACAATCCAGTTGCCGTCCTTGCTCACAGCCTTCGTGAATGCTGCACCTTCATCAACGATCGAAGCGGTAGTCACCGCATCGGTTTGTTCAGCAGCTGGTTTATTGGCCGCCGTCTCTTCTTTCGCTCCACAACCCGCCAACAATACAGCCGCTACCCCTGCTACCAACAAACTTTTCACAATTTTCATTTCAATTCCCCCTGTTTCTTATTATGAATTAATTATATATTAAAAATTAATCATAACTACGTGATAAATTTCACAAATGTGTGAATACAAAAATTAAATTATTCTACTATAAAATAGAATCACGAAAACCATAAAGATGGCCAGCTTTGATATGCTCCCCATATAGTAGACAGGTGAAATAATAAAAACCTGTTACTGTATGGGGAGCATTTTTATGGAACAAAAGAAGTTTACAGCCCTTGAAAAAATAACGATACTTCAGGAAATTGAATATGGACACATCGGGTTAAAAGCTGGTGCTCGGAAATACGGATTAACTAAAACATCTATATTGAAATGGCGACGACGTTATCAATTGTACGGCTACGAAGGCCTAGAACCTCGAACCCATAACCAAAAGTATTCAATAGAACTTAAACTCCAAGCGGTTAGGGATTATATCAAGGGTGGATTGTCGCAAAGCCAAATTATCTACAAGTATAAGATCGCAAGTACAACCCAACTCGCCAACTGGATTAAGAAGTATAATGGTCATAGCAACAGTTTAACGGCTAATTCAGGAGGAACTAAAGCTATGACCAAAGGACGCGCAACCACTTGGCAGGAACGGATAGATATTGTGTTGTATTGTCTGGCAAATGGACAAGATTACACAAAGGCAGCAAGTCATTTTCACGTTTCTTACCAACAAGTATATAGCTGGGTGAAAAAGTACGAAGCAGGCGGCGAGAAGGCGCTAAGGGACGGCAGAGGACGCACGAAAGCGCCTGAAGAGCTCACGGAAGCAGATCGCCATAGGCTCGCCATGCAAAAGCTGGAATACGAGAATGCACGGCTTCGTGCGGAGAATGCTTTTCTAAAAAAGTTAGAGGAACTCGAAAGGAGGAGACGTTAAGTCAAGTTCGTCAGGAGAATATCTACTTGGCTATTCAGGCCGTTCAGCAAGAGGAGTCTCGCCCCATTCAGCTTTTGTGTGACATTGCAGAAATCTCGCGCTCAAGTTACTACAAATGGTTGAACCGTAAACCCAGTTCCCGGGAGACCGACAACGCGAAACTGACCCAGGCCATGCTCCTTCTATATGAGAAGGTGGAGCGAATCTTTGGGTATCGCCAGCTCACTCTACATTTGCGCAGACAAATGGGCAAAGCGCTGAACGCGAAGCGAGTGTACCGCCTTATGAGGCTCCAAGGCATCCAGTCTGTCATCCGAAGAAAGCGGAAGAAGTACGTAGGCTCCACGCCTCAGCAGGTCGCAGAGAATGTATTGAACCGCAACTTCGAGGCGGAAACACCAAACCAAAAATGGGTAACGGATGTAACGGAATTCAAGTACGGCAACGGACAGAAAGCGTATTTAAGCGCCATTAAGGATCTGCATGACAAGTCCATTGTTGCTTACGTTCTGGGTCATTCTAATAATAATTCGCTGGTCTTTAAGACGTTAGAGTTGGCTTTGGAGGCAGCGCCAGAGAACCATCCCTTACTTCACAGCGACCGTGGTTTCCAGTATACCTCTCTGCACTTTAAGGAGATGCTGGACGAAGCGAAACTGACGCAAAGCATGTCCCGGGTGGGCTGCTGCATTGATAATGGACCGATGGAATCCTTTTGGGGCACACTGAAATGTGAGAAGTACTACTTGCATACCTACCGCACTTTTGAAGAGCTCCAACAAGACATTGATAATTACATACACTTTTACAATTACGAACGGTTGCAGGCAAAACTAAACGGCCTCAGTCCTATTGAATTCAGGACTAAGGCCGCTTAAGGATCTTTTATTTTTTGCACTGTCTACTTGACGGGGTGCAGTTCACTTCAGGCCGCTCTTTATGGTTTATACAGATTGCAATGTCAGGCTGTTATCGTATTAGGGTAAGATACTCTAAGAACGAAGCAACAAATGCTGCACGGTCGTTAATTTATAACTTAATGGACCGGACGGCCTCTTGTTTTTGCGTGTTGACGCTCAGTTGGAAAATATCCGGACGGTTGTAATGCCCCGCCACATCCAGGTCAAACCGGCTCTGTACCACTTGCGCCAGGTCGAGCGTTGCATATAGTATGCCTTCTTCATCATATAGCGGCTCTGTTACATACTCGCCAAGCGGACCAACGATGGCACTTCCACCCCGGCTAAGAATCTCGGCATCTTCCTTGAGGTCTTCGTGATCGGCGAGATCGGCAGGATAAGAAGCTTTAGTAGCGAATTGATTGCAGGAGATGACATAGCAGCGGCCTTCGCAGGCAATATGCCGAATCGTGGACTGCCACGTCTCCCGCGCATCCGCTGTAGGTGCAATGTATATATCAACGCCCTGTGCATACATGGACATGCGGGCTAGCGGCATATAGTTCTCCCAACAGATCAATCCGCCGATTCTGCCAAAAGGGGTATCAATGACGGGCAGGGTGCTGCCGTCCCCTACTCCCCATAAGAGCCGTTCGGAACCCGTAGGCACAAGCTTGCGGTGCTTGCCCAGCAGTTCTCCATCTGGTCCGATGTAAATCATGGAGTTATACAAGGTGCTCCGGCTGAACTCCTGATCCCGCTCTACCGCACCAATCACCAGATACACACCCAATTCCCGGGCCAGATCGCAGAGAACTTGCGTGTCAGGACCGGGAATGTCAATGGAGCTGGCCCAGTATCGTTCCCAGTTCTTCCTGCCGTCTACTGTCCGGCTGCCCACTCTTGCGCCGAAACTCAAGCCGCGCGGGTAACCCGGAATGAAAACCTCGGGATACACGATCAGCTTAGCCCCTTGGGCGGCAGCTTCCTTGGCTGTTACAGCAATCTTGTCCATCGCCGATGTTTTATCGAATAAGACCGGGGCCGCTTGAACGACAGCTACCTTCACTTGCGGTTGACTCTGATTCATTCCATCCTCTCCCGTCCTGGTCGCTGTCCTTATTCTTTATCGATATACTCGATGTTGAATGGTTTGTTGGTAATAAACAGAACCGTAGCTCCGCCTTCAGCAACTGCACCGTGCTCAGCCACAATGCCCTCAGGGAACCAGACAAAGCTGCCCGGACCGTAAGAACCCTCATGGGTATATAACGTTCCTTCCAGCACATAAATGCCATGGGCAAGATCATGGTGAATATGCCATGGCGTAACGAAGCCTTCCGGGTAATGGCAGTAATTGATCAGCATGCCTGTGTCCGGATCATTCAGCAGCTTCTTTTCTATCATCTTTTTGCCCGTACGTTCACTCACCAGTTCATCCCAGGGCATGTCGTTAATGTCTTTAACAATCGTCTTAATTTCACTCATAGCTCGTCCCTCATTTCATTAATGATAGAAGCTTAGGGTCATGATAACATTGTGATCATCACCGGTAACCAACCAATCCTGTGGTTTCTCAGCCAGCCACTTTGGGAAACCATCCAATTAGTGCAGCATGTACACCATCCATGTTCAAGGAATCGATAAACAATTGTCATGGTTAAGATATCACGGGCAGATTTAATTTTAAAATTCGGTGGTATGATAAAAATCACAACATTTTTCCGACGCACAAATTGAGAGTGGTGATAATCATGTGGAAACCCGACCGACAAACGAAACAACCTTTATATGAACAAATTGCCGATCATCTGGAGCGGAGCATTTCATATGGTGAATATCCCCCAGGGAGCCTGCTTCCCTCGGAACGAAAACTGGCAGAGCAGCTCGGTGTGAATCGAAGCACCGTCATTCTGGCTTTTGCAGAGCTGCGGTCCATGGGCATCATCGAAAGTCGTACAGGCAGTGGGACTCGGGTCAGCCGGACGAAATGGGGGGCGTTACCGAAGCATACGCCGAACTGGAGCCGATATGCAGAAGGCGGCAGCTTCCTGCCGAACTTACCTTTTATGCGCAAAATCCGCGAAGCACTGGCCCAGCATCCTTCTTTGATTGATTTTGCAAGCGGAGAGCTGGCCCCGAATTTGGCGCCTATAGAAGAAATTACAGCACTCATGCAAAATCATCATTACACTTCTTATCTGGGCTATGACAGCCCGCAAGGTTATACTCCGCTGAGAGAGGCCCTTGTCTCCTATTTGGAGGCCTACCGGGGCATTCAGACGACCGAATCTTCTATATTAATTACCTCCGGTTCACAGCAATCATTGTATTTGATCACCCAGTGCTTGCTTTCGCCGGGAGATGCAGTGGCTATTGAGGACCCCTCTTATTGCTATTCACTGCCCATGTTCCAATCCGCAGGACTCCGGTTGTTCCGGCTTCCGGTGGACCAGGAGGGCATCCGCCCCGAGGATATTCGTGCATTATACAAAAAGCACCGCATCAAGATGGTGTTCATGAATCCGAATTTTCAAAACCCTACAGGTGCTGTTCTGAGTAACGAGCGGCGCAAACAGTTGTTTGCCGTCACTAGCGAACTGGGACTGCCCGTCGTAGAGGATGATCCATTCAGTCTGACAGCGTACGAAGGAGCCCCACCGTTCCCGCTCAAATCAGAGGATACGAACGGCTCCATCCTCTACATCGGCTCTTTCTCCAAGATCGCTGCTTCAGGACTGCGCGTGGGCTGGATGGTTGCCCCTAACTCCATTGTCGAGCGGCTGGCCGATGCCCGGCAGCAAATGGATTTCGGACTAAGTATTATTCCCCAACAGGTAGCTGCGCAGTTCATCAAATCCGCCTACTTCCAGCCCCATCTGGAACGCCTGCAGGCGCAGCTGCATTTCAAGCGGGACCTCGCGATTGAAGCTTTGCAAAAGGAATTGCCGGGACTTGTTACGTTCACAGCTCCCCGGGGCGGGCTGCATTTGTGGTGCAAGCTACATCACGACGTCTCCGATGGCAGACTACTGGAAGAATCCATTAAACGGGGCGTCGTCTTTGTACCGGGGAGCGTTTATGGTTCAGATGCCGGCTTTGTGCGCTTCACGTATGCCAGGGCCAAAACCGAGGATATCGGTCCCGGCATTGCTAAGTTCGCCGAAGCGCTGCGGGGATTGATCCATTGAGCGCCTGCTGCCAGGCGACTCCTTTATATCATGCAAACAACCGCTGAGCGTAAGCTTCAGCGGTTGTTTTTTTATAGATAAGATTCATTAATAACGAAAAACAGTTGGAACTGTAGGAGCAGGAGCGGCTTGTCTTAGAGTCTGGATTTTGATTTCATCCGCAAACAATAAGTCCAAACCTTTCTGCTCTTTCAGTTTTACCAAAAAGGACGGCCCGGCGTATCCAGAATCATAATTAAAAACACAAGCATCAAGTAATTGACCGAGAACAGAAAGTTGGTTTTGGCCCAGGACTCATGGTTGCCGGTTGTCGTCCCACGCAGCGTGTGCCACCCCCAAGCCGCAGTAGCCAGCAAGGATACGGCCAGAAAGACAATACCGGCATAGTTCAGCGAATAGAGCAGAATAACTGTCGGGAACAACAGCAGCACATAAGGAATCATCTGCAGTTTGGTGCGCCGGATGCCTTTGCGGACAGGGAGCAGCGGATAGCCTGCCGCCCTGTATTCTTCCACCCGCCGGATCGCCAGTGACCAGAAATGCGCAGGCTGCCATAGAAATAACAGTGCGAATAACAGCAACGCTCCCGCATCCATTTCATTAGTATAGGCACAATAACCGATCACCGGCGGCATCGCGCCGGAGATCCCGCCAATGGAGGTGCTCCACGTAGACGTCCGTTTTAACCACATCGTATAAATGACAATATACACGAACATCCCGATGAGACCGAGCCAGCCGCACAGGCTGTTTACTTTCCAGAAGAGGATTGTCTCTCCGGCAATTCCCAGCAGACATGCGAAGATCCATGCGCTAGAGCGCTTGATTCTTCCTGTGCCCAGCGGCCGATTCTGCGTGCGGCTCATTTTCAGATCCAGCTGGTAATCCCAAATATTGTTGAGGACACAGGAGGAAGCCATCGTAAAGGTGGTTCCCAGCAGCGCCCACAGTAGCACACTCCACTCCACGGTCCACTGCGAGGCCAGCCAGTAGCCCCCAAATGCAGCAAAAAGATTCAATTGCAAAATCCGGGGCTTGGTCAATCCAATCCAGTCCCTGTAGAGCGCCTGCTGGCTCATGTAGCCACCATATTGTAGAGCATAATCCACATCGACCCGGCAACGATGATCAGCAGAATGATCAGACCGAGAATCAGAGAGATCAGATTGTAGCGCGGCTTCTTCTCTTCCTTCAAGTGCATGAAGAAAAACAGCTGAACGATCAACTGCAAGACGCCCGCTGCCATTAACACCACAGCTTTGGTCCGTCCCTCCAGCCAGCCTCCCATGACGATGGCAACCGGAATGATCGTCAGAATGATGGAGCAGAGAAACCCAAGGGTATAGGACCGCAGCGAGCCATGGGTTTCTTCTCCGGTATGAGCGGATTCCACATGTGACATCTTAGCTCACCCCCATTAAATAAACTACAGTAAAAACAAAGATCCAGACCACGTCCAGAAAGTGCCAGAACAGGCTGACGATCTGAACTTTGCGTTTCGTTACAGGCGTAATCCCCCTGCGTTTCAATTGAATCATTAACGCAATCATCCAGACCAATCCAACCGTCACGTGCAGACCATGCGTACCCACCAGTGTGTAAAAAGCAGACAAAAATGCGCTAGTGCTCATTGTTGCACCTTCATTCACCATATGGGCAAACTCGTTGACCTCCAGCCCGATAAAGACAGCTCCCAGCAGGGCTGTTACGCCAAGCCAGCCGATCAGAGCGCGATGTCTGCCCTTGTTCATCGCCAGTACCGCCAAGCCGCAGGTATAGCTGCTAGCCAAGAGAATAAATGTGCTGGCGATCACACCGCTAAGCTCGAATAAATCAGCGGGCCCCGGGCCGCCATTGGTGCTGCCGCGCAGTACAATATATGTGGCAAAAAATGTGCCGAAGATCATGATATCCGTCATGAGATAAATCCAGAATCCGAAGGTTCGCATCTCCTCAAGATCCGGATGACCATGATGACTTGCCTTTGTATCTTCAGTCAAATGAGTTGAACTCATGATAAGGTTACCCTCCTTGCGGCCGCTTCCACACGGCTGATTTCGTCTACGGGAATATAATAATCCGTGTCATAGTTGAAGGAATGGACGATCATACATGCGGCGACACCCGCTAGTCCCGGTATGATCAGCCAGAGCCAATGGAATACGAAGCCAAAGCCCGCCAGGAACCAGAAGCCCGCCATAATGATTGGGATGCCGGAGTTTTTGGGCATATGAATCGGCTCCAGTATTGCTGTGGTGTCTGGTACAGAGGCACCTTTGCCCTTGCGTTCCTTGCTTGCCCACCAATCGTCCATCTCCGACACCTGCGGAAGCACAGCAAAGTTATACAATGGTGCTGGTGAAGGAATCGACCATTCCAGCGTGCGTCCATTCCATGGATCGCCCGTGGTGTCAAGATTCTTCCGGTGATGCTTGATACCATGCACGATCTGCCACACCTGGAACACAAATGCGATACCCATCAGCACTGCTCCAACCGTGGAGATCAGGTTAAGCTCCCACCATCCTTTGTCCCAGCTGTACGTAACCACACGCCGCGTCATACCCATAAGTCCAAGCGCATACTGCGGCATAAAGCAGACATAGAAGCCGATATTCCAGAACCAGAACGCCCACTTGCCAAGCCGCTCATTAAGCTTGAAGCCAAACAGCTTAGGCCACCAGTAATACAGTCCGGCGAAGTAGCCAAAGACGACACCTCCTATGATCACCTGATGGAAATGCGCAATCAGGAAGTAACTGTTATGGTATTGGAAGTCTGCTGGAGCCACGGACAGCAGCACCCCGGTCATCCCCCCGAGCACAAAACACGGAATAAAGCCCACCGTCCATAGCATCGGCGTCTCAAACGTAATTTTGCCCCGGAACATGGTGAACAGCCAATTGAAGATCTTCACCCCTGTCGGGATGGCAATCAGCATCGTGGTCAGCGCGAAGAAGGCATTGACGTCCGCTCCAGAACCCATGGTGAAGAAGTGATGCGCCCATACCAGAAAGGACAAAATACTGATAATCATCATCGCGTACACCATTGATTTATAGCCGAACAGCTTTTTCTTGGAGAAGGTCGCCACCACTTCGGAGAAGATACCGAAGGCTGGCAGGACGATAATATACACCTCGGGGTGACCCCACATCCAGATCAGGTTGATGTACATCATCGGATTCCCGCCCCCGTCCAGCGTGAAGAAGTGAGCGCCCGCGTAACGATCCAGGAACAGCAGTGCCAGTGTCGCTGTTAGGATCGGAAACGAGAAGATAATAGCGATACAGCTCGACAGCACAGACCAGGGGAACATCGGCATTTTCATCAGCTTCATCCCTGGCGCACGCATTTTCAGAATGGTGACGATAAAGTTGATCCCTGTCATCAGACTGCCGATCCCGGAAATCTGGATGCCCCAGATATAAAAGTCCTGTCCGACGCCGGGATTATACATCAGCTCCGAATACGGCGGATAAGCAAGCCAGCCCGCATCCGGCGAGCCGCCGATGACAAAGCTCAGGTTAAACAGCATGGCCCCGGAGAAGAACAGCCAGAAGCTGAGTGCATTCAGGAACGGATAGGCTACATCCCGTGCCCCTATTTGCAGCGGCACCACGACATTGAACAATCCGAACATGAACGGCATCGCCATGAACAGAATCATAATCACGCCATGGGTAGTGAAAATCTCATTGTAGTGATCCGGCTGCAGGAACTGCAATTCCGGCACAGCGAGCTGCGCCCGCATCAGCAGCGCGTCCACCCCGCCGCGGAACAGCATTAGAAACGCCGACAGAATATACAGAATGCCGATTTTCTTATGATCGACGGTCGTCAGCCACTCCCTCCACAGCCACCTCCATTTTTTGAAATAAGTCAATGTAAATAGAATGCCGACAAGCGCCAGACCGATGCTGACATCCGCCCCATAAATCATTGGATCACCGGTGACGAAAAAGTCGGAGGCGAAGTCTTTGATCTTGTCCATCATGATGCTATTTGCTCCTTTCCTGGGAATCTACTTGTGACTATGCATGCCCTCCATATCCATGTTTTGCATGTCCATATTTTGCATGTCTGTGTGTTGCACATTCGTTTCCTGTACATCTCCAATTGATGTATCTGATTCGTCCGTACCTTGTGCCTGCTTCCCATGCTGATGGGATGCCGCATATTTGGTAACCGTTCGTTGGAACAGCCCTTCAGGGAAGGAAGAATACGTCAGCACTTCAGAAGCCGAAGGTTCAGCCAATGCATTATAGCCAGCCTGCGTTAGTGCAGGGGAATCGCCTTTAACACCATCCACCCATTCCTTAAATTGCTCCGGGGTTACAGCATCCACGTCAAAATACATCTTCGCGAAGTCTGTCCCGGTAAAATTGGCTCCCGAGCCCCAGTACTTCCCTACCTCATCGGCCTGCAAATGTAACGTCATCGCCATGCCGGACATGGCATAGATTTGCCCGCCAAGCTGGGGAATCCAGAAGGAATTCATCGGAGAATCAGCGGTAATCTCGAACCGGACAGGCACTCCTTGTGGGATCGTCAGTACATTCACTGTCGCAATTCCTTGCTCGGGATATTGGAACAGCCATTTCCAGTTCAGAGAGGTAACCTGTACGGTTAACGGCTTAACATCCGATTTCAGAGGCTTGGACGGCTCCAGTGCATAAGTGTACCGGACAGTGATGGCTGCAATCGCTACAATAATGAGGATCGGAATCCCCCACCAGATAACCTCAAGCCGTGTGCTGTGCGCCCAATTCGGTGTATACGGGGCTTTTCTGCCTTCCCTATCCCGATAGCGCCAGATAATAATAGCCGCAAGTATAAGAACGGGAATAATGATAATGGCACAAAGCGCGGTTGAAATAAACATTAGATCCCGCTGCTGCGCCGCAATGGGTCCTTTCGGGTGAAGAACGCTGACGTCAGAGCAGCCGGTTGCGGTCAGCAGCAAAGCCATTAACACGGATAATGACGACAACCAGCGCAGCGTTTTGGGTACATTCATTGTTTCAACTCCTGTGTTCAGTTTGACATGATTTAGACACAATTCAGTGTTGTGAGGTCTATTTTCGCCGATAGATCCATGATCGAATGGAAATATCCGTCAGCAGACTGAATAGTATCGTCGCAATGATGTTATGAAGGAGACTGACGAACAGAAGCTCGTCCCCTCGATCGAGCGCAGCTGTGAGCCAGGCCCCACTCATAATTTGAAAGAGAATACATAGCAGCAGATAAGAGACGGCCGTTCCCATCCCTGAAGCCTGATTTCTGCGTTCTGCCCGCCGTACGAGTAATGCCCAGATTGCCGTCAGAATGAACAAAAGAACGGCTGCCAAACGGTGCGCAAATACAACGCCAGCCACTTCGTTAAAGTCAGGGACCAGCTTGCCATTACAAAGCGGCCAGCCTATGCAGCCACCTGCCGCTTCTCTGTGCCGGATGAAGGCACCCAGATAAATGACACCATAGGTGAACACCCAAATTCCCCAGGCCCAGACTGCAAAGCCCGGCGGTGTCTGCACGCTTTGGCGGTCCGTTTGTTTCATGCGGTAGATCCATAAGACCAGCAGCATACTGCTTGCCACCGCAAGCAGCGAAATGCCAAAATGCAGAGCCATCACGGCCGGTTGTTGCGGCCATTTTACTGCCGCTGCGCCCATCAGCGCCTGAATGACTGTAAATAGCAGTGTGCCGCCTGCATAAGCGTATGCTTCGCGGTGCTCCCTGCGATGGAACCATGTCAGAATGAAGGTCAGCAGCACCAGCAACCCGACAATCCCCGTAATCATACGGTGGGAATACTCAATCATAGATTCCAGTGTATAAGCCGGGATGAATTTCCCGTGGCATAAGGGCCAATCGCTTCCACAGCCCCGGCCGGAGCCGGTCTGGGTCACAATGGCTCCCGCCAGCAAAACAAACAGCATGCCCACGAACGTACTCCAGGCCAGAATGCGGTATCGCCTTGATATCATTTCTCCCCCGCCTTCCACCAATCTCGGAACCATGGGCCTCTATCAGCCTTCCAGCCCTTCTCTAACTTCCTGTTAATCTCTGACTCTCCCCTTCCTCGCTATAAATCAAATCCGAATATAACGGTTCTGCCGGAGCACGTAACCATCCATTTCTTAAATTTTAAATACCAGCCGATTTTGCCCTAGATAAGCTGAACTTAAGAATCACTCAATATAAAAAAAGCGGTTTGCTCAAAAAAAGAGGCAAATGGCTGGTTACTTTTCCGGAAAATCATCCTATATTCAACATCAACGTTGTCATTTTTAATGAGTAAGAGGGGATGAAAACATGGAAGAATCGAAGATCAAGGCACGGAAGACATTGAACAAGATATCGCCCTATTCCCCAGGGAAGCCGATCTGGGAGCTTGAACAGGAAATGGGATTGACGGGTATCATCAAATTGGCCTCGAACGAGAATCCGCTGGGACCATCGCCCAAAGCCCTTGAAGCAGCCGGCTATGCGTTACCCACGATTCATCGTTATCCAGACGCTGGAACCACCCGTCTAAGACAAGCTCTCGCCGCCACACTGAAGTTAAGCCCGGAGCAATTCATCATCAGCAATGGGGGTGACGAGTTAATTACCCTTATAGCCGAGACGTTTCTTGAGCCTGAGGATGAAGTGATCGTCTGCTCGCCTTCTTTTAGCGAATATGAATTTGGAGCGCATTTAATGGGGGCAAGCGTAGTAAAGGTTCAACTTGACGGGAATTTTCTTATAAATGTCCATGCTATAGCTGAAGCCGTAACGAACCGAACGAAGTTGTTGTGCCTATGTTCGCCCAATAACCCTACCGGCACCTATATTCCGCGGGAAGAGCTGCATCAGCTGCTGGATCTCTTGCCTCAGCATGTCGTTGTACTGCTGGATGCGGCTTACTGTCAATATGCTGAAGCTGACGACTACACCGATGGGGTGGAATTTGTCCGGGCCGGATATCCGGTCATTGTTCTTCAGACGTTCTCCAAAATTTATGGACTGGCCGGACTCCGAGTCGGCTATGGGATTGCATCTGGAAGCATGATCCAGCTTCTATCCAAAGTGAAGGAGCCATTTAATGTGAACGCCCTCGCCCAGGCTGCTGCCGTAGCTGCACTTGGCGACAGTGATCATGTCCGCTTGTCACTGGAGGTCAATTCAAAGGGCAAGCAGCAGTTATATCAGGCTTTTAATCACATGGGTTTGGATTATATCCAGAGTATGAGTAACTTCGTATGGTTGCACATCGGGCCTGACGCACAGCGTGTGTACGACAATCTGCTGCAACGAGGGATTATTGTACGATTCGGAGGGATCTGGCAGCTGCCGGATTATCTTCGCATCTCCGTAGGGACACGGAGGGAAAATGCTGCTTTGATTAAGGAATTGGCCGATATTTTGAATCATGAATGTTAGGAAGCTTGCCGTCTAAATTTATACAGACCCGGAAGACAGGAGTTGAACGCTGTGCTTACAGAACAGAGCCTGCATGGCATTATCGTCCCCGTTATTACACCGTTCGATGAACAGGGAAATCTGGACCGGCAGTCCTTTGCAGAATTGATTGAACGCCTGGCTAGCAAAGGCATCCACGGGCTTGTTATTAATGGAATAACCGGGGAAGCTCCTGCCATCAGAACGGACGAGCTGAAAACAATGCTCCTGACCGCGCGTATAGCGATAGGAAACATCCCGCTCATTGTTGGCATTCACGCCACCAGCCCTGCTGCCGCAGCCAGGAGGATATCTTGGGCCAAATTACTTGGAGCCGATGCCGCTCTTGTGGCTGCACCAGCCTCCGGCCGCTCTTCACAGCAGGGCATTGTCGGCTATTTTGAGACTTTGGCTGAGGCGGAGCTGCCCATCATTGTGTTGGACCGGCCGTATCGCGCCGGAGTTCCGCTGGAACTTGCAACCGTACAAGCCATTCTGGCGCTGGACCATGTGATTGGCTTAAAAGAAAGCACCGGCAACATCCGGCGGGTGTTCAGGCTTTCACGCTTCTCGTCCAAGCCGATTCTCTGCGGAGAGGATGAGCTTCTGTTCGCTTCCCTGTCCTGCGGCGCCAAAGGGGGCATTCTGGCCAGCGCCAACTTGGACAGCGAGCAGTTTGTAGAGGTGTATGAGTCGTTTCGGGCCGGCAAAATCGAGCAGGCTCACCAGCGGTTCGAGCATCTGCTACCGCTGATCCAGTTCCTGATCACGGAGCCGAATCCCGCTCCCCTGAAATGGCTGCTCGCCGAACGCGGCCACATCCGTTCCGACCATCTTCGTCTGCCAGCGGCGGCGGTCAACAGTGAAACCACACAAAAAAGAGCCTATCTGCTGCAAAGCGCGATGGGCTGAACGTCCATATATGATTAAGGAGCCCATTCAGGCTCCTTTTTGTTTGTACCAAATCTCGACTGTACTGCTACTTATGTATAGCATAGGTAAGCTGGATCGTTATAACCGGACAAGTTGGAATGTACCAAGCAACCCCCAGCTTCAAATGTTCTCATCACAGCGGATGGCAGATTCGACAGCCCCGGCACTAACTTGGCCTTCCCCTTCGTATAGTGCAAGACAGCCACTCTGAGAACAATAGAATTTGAGTCTTGCAAAATAAAAAATCTAAATGTAAACTAAACGTACAGTTCACTTAATAACTTAACAGGAGGCTTACTGATATGTCTATTCCACATACTAATGCAGCATTATCTGGCTCATACGCTATTGGCGGCGAGCTACACGTTAACCGGCTCGGATATGGAGCCATGCAGTTAACCGGACCCGGTGTCTGGGGGGATCCGCGCGACCCGGAAGAAGCGCTGCGCGTACTCCAAAGAGCAGTAGAGCTTGGCGTTAATTTCATTGATACTGCCGATTCCTACGGCCCTTTTGTAGCCGATCATCTGATTCGCAAGGCCCTTTATCCTTATTCTAAGGATCTCGTCATCGCTACCAAAGCTGGACTGACCCGCTCTGGCCCGAACGACTGGCGCCCGGTTGGACGTCCCGAATATTTACGGCAGCAATTGGAGCTTAGTTTGCGGCATTTCGGGCTGGATCAGATCGATCTTTTCCAACTGCACCGGATCGATCCTAAGGTTCCCCTCGCTGAGCAGATCGGTGAGCTGGCTTTACTGCAACAGGAAGGGAAAATTCGCAAGATCGGACTAAGTGAAGTGACAGTGGAGCAGTTGCAAGAGGCTGGTAAGATTGCCAAAATCGATTCTGTCCAGAATCTGTACAATCTCATTGAACGCAAATCGGAAGCCGTACTGACCTATGCCGAAGCTAACAATATTGCCTTCATCCCTTGGTTCCCGCTGGCAACAGGAGAACTGGCCAAAGCAGGCGGACCGCTGACCGCTCTGGCTGCCAAGCATGATGCACAACCATCGCAGCTCGCACTTGCCTGGTTGCTGAAGCGTTCTCCAGTGATGCTCCCTATTCCGGGCACTTCTTCCGTCAAGCATCTTGAAGAAAACATCGCTGCGGCTGCCATCCAATTGAACGATGAAGATTTCACCACACTATCCAACATCGTTTAATCACTTAATCGACACCTAGAAAATACACAAATTCATGGGAGAAGATCATATGAGCGTTTGGTTTATTACAGGAGCATCACGCGGCCTCGGTGCAGAAATTCTGCGTGAAGCGATCATCGAGGACTATAGTGAAACTTCCGGCAAAATGCGCAGCTATGCAGGCAAGATGAATCATAATCAGCCCGGTGATCCGGTCAAAGCTGCGCAGGCTATATTGGAGATTGCGGGGGAACAGGAGCCTCCGCTCCGCCTTCAGCTCGGTTCAGATTGTATTGCCCGTGTAGAGGCCAAGCTTCACGAAGTACAGAATGAACTGAATCAGTGGCGTGAGCTCGCACTCTCCACAGATTATGGAGATGTACAGGTTGGTTAAGGGCACAGATACCGTAGACAGCGCTTTGAGCAAGCGCCGTAATCCCCGCAGCCAGCGTGCCCATGATGCTGCCTTGCTGGCGGCATCCGAGCTTCTCGAAGAAGGCGGCCTTCCGGCTGCGACGGTCGATGCCATCAGCGAACGATCGGGTGTAAGCAAGGCCACGCTGTATAAACATTGGCCCAACCGCACAGCTATTGCGGCAGAGGCCTTCGGGCAGAGAATGGCTGAAGCGATTCCCCTGCCCGACACCGGCACTGCCGTAGGCGACTTCACGGAGCAAGTCCGGCTGGTCAGCCTCTTTTATGCCAGTCACGCCGGTACGATCTTTGCCCAACTGCTTGCCGATGGCGTATTTAACCCTGAATCCGGCGCATTCTTCCGCGAATTCTTTCTTAGCGGAAGACGGGAGGCTATCAGGGAGCTGTGGGAGCGCGCGTTGGCCCGCGGAGAAGTCAAAGACAATATTGATGTGGAGACGGCAACCGATATCCTGTTCGGCCCGCTTATTTTCCGCCTGATGAGCGGACATGCTCCACTGAATGATCAAGAAGCAGCAAACATCGCTTTTGCCGCGCTTCATGGATTGATGAAATAACAGACCTGGAACACAAACAATCTCCGGACAACCCTGTTGCCGGAGATTGTTTGTGTTGTGGATGAACGGGTACGTACGACGATCTTCAGGTCATGGATGACCAGCAGAATATCTGTTTCATTCGATCAAATCTCCAGCTCCACAAAAACAGCGCTCTAAGCCAACTGACAGGAACAACGATTGTCCGCCCGTCATTAATAGAGTACAATATTCAATGATAATGGTTCTCATTTATGAATCAATGATCGAGGTGGAGGAAATGAATTTACCCGAAGAATGTTTTTTGATGATAAAAAGAGTTGTCCAGCCCTCTCTGCCCTTCTCGTCTGATCAAATGGACGGAGTTGACCAGTCAACCCAATGTTCGCTTTTTGTTGTACTTGAGGGATTCGGCTCGATGACACAATCAGCACCAGATCACAGTCTACTACCGCTCGGTCCGGGATCTGTATGGCTTAGAGTGCCTGTTGGGAACGAAAAATGGGTTATAGATTCACAACAGAACCTGCGCGTCATCCAAGTTGACTTTCAGCTTCTTCTGCCCGAAGACGAGGGGACAGAGACTGAAGCGTTATATAAAGCCTTGCGGGGCAAGGAATCTGTGCTAAAGTCGCCAACTATAAATATGCAGGCTATTGAGTTCACAAACAATTTGTTAAAACAATGGAATCGACTAGCAGAATGTGATCTGTCCACGCTAAACCATCTGCTTAAAGAATATCTGGAGCTTCTCCTGAAAAAGGAACAGCAAGCTCGTGAAGGCTTGCCAAATGCCATCACCCGTACCATTCAATATATGGAGCATGCTTATCCAGCCAACATCCGCCAGCAAGACCTATCCAGAATCGCAGGCATGACGGCCTCACATTTCTCTTATGCTTTTCGCAAGCAGACCGGACTGCGGCCTATGGATTATTTATCTGACATCCGGATTCGTCATGCGAAGCAACATCTGCACTGTAATGGTTTAAATGTTAAAGAAACCGCTCAACAGGTCGGATTCACAGATGAGTATTACTTTAGCCGCCGGTTCAAACAGCGTGTAGGCATTTCACCCGCCGCCTATGTACATATCAAAAGAAGTTCGATGAATATTATCGCTCTTAGTTATACAGGGCAATTGCTTGCCCTTGGCGTGAAGCCGCTAGGAGCTCCGCGTCAGCACCTGGCGAATCGGACGGTTGACTCCTTAAAGGCGGGCATTGCGGATATCGGTGACTTTTACCGGATTGATCTTGACGCCATAGCTGCGTTCTCCCCCGACCTCATTGTGACCGCACAGGAGCTGCCACATCTGGAAGATTATCATCTTCGCCTGAAACGAATGGCGCCGCTTGCCATCATTCCCTGGGATAATCAGGATGTGTTCGGTCACCTCCGGCAAATCGCCGGAATACTCGACAAAGATCAGGAGGCGGAAGCCTGGATCAACCGGCACGGTGAGCATTCAGCGCTGGCCAAAGCAGAGCTTCAACCTTATATCGATTTAAGTGAGACTGTGTCGCTCCTGAGGATTGTAGACGGACACATCGGTCTTTGGGCCGGAAAGGAATTCGGTCATGTCTTGTATCAGACGCTCGGTCTGAAGCCGCCGCCTGCTGTATCCCTCTTAATGGATGGGAACAAATACTTCACTCCGCTTTCGCTTACTCTAGATAAGATCAAATCTTATGCGGGAGATCATCTTTTTGTATCGGTCGGTGATGACCCTGGCTCGCAGGCTTTTTACGGCAACCTTACAAGTCAGCCCGAATGGCAAGAACTACGTGCTGTGCAAAATAACGCTGTCTATCAGGTCTCCGATACCATCTGGAAATTCTATGAGCCACGTGCGATCTCGGCACAGCTCCAGGATGCTGTTCAGCGATTCCGCTCCCGCCGGTCTTCCTGAATTTCGGCAGATTACCGCCCAAATCGACATCCAGTCCATTCTCAATGGCAAAAGAGCCGTATATGATAATCTCTATTGAGAATGAATATCAATCATCAAAGGAGCGGTATACCCAATGAACCGAAAGAAAATACTCGTCAGCTTGTGTGTATTTATATTAATTATGGCGTTGACGGCATGCGGACAGGGAAACAACACTAACACAGCAACACAGCAGTCTTCTTCCCCGGCCCCAGATAACGCTCAGGCGTCAGCCACTTCTGAAGCATCTCCATCGTCCGGCAACTCAGAAGATACTGCTGCATCAGAGACAAGAACGGTCAAGGACGACCTTGGACATGAGCTGCAAATTCCCGCACATCCAAAGCATGTGCTTGCTCCATACTTGGAAGATCCGCTGACCGCCCTTGGCGTTAAGCCAGTCGCACAATGGGCCAACGGTGATATCGTTCAGGAGTATCTGCAGAATGAGCTGGCCGGGCTGCCAAAGGTAGACTTCTCAGCAGGCGGCCTGGTTCCCGAACAAGCGGCAGCCCAGCAGCCGGATCTGATTATTCTGATCTTTAAGGAGTGGGCCGATAAAGGGATGTACGAGTCCTATTCCAAAATCGCACCGACCTATGTGTTCGAGAACGGCATGACCGATTGGCGAAAAACATTGCGCACACTCGGAGATTTGCTCGGTCAAACAGATAAAGCCGAACAGGAGATTAAGGCTTTTGACAACAAGGTGGCTGATGCCAAGGAGAAAATCAAGGGAGCTATCGGGGATCAGGAGGTTGCTCTGCTGTGGCCGAGCGGCAAGAATCTCTTCCTGCTCAGCGCTCAGGACTACAGTGGTAAGCTGCTCTATGACGAACTGGGCATTAAGGAGCCTGCTCTCGCCCACGGACAAAGCTTCCAGGATATTTCGCTTGAGAAGCTGCCGGAGATCGGCAAAGGTCACATTTTCCTGATCACACAATATAACGATACGGAATCAGGACAGCTGATGACCAGTGAGGTATGGAAGGGTCTTCCTGCCGTCAAGGAAGGACGGGTACATGAGATCAGTTGGAACCATTGGATGAACAATGGACTGATTGCCAACCAATTGAATTTGGAGGATACGCTCAAGGCCCTGGTGAAATAAGTTCCTTTACGTAAAAAATGAACAGTTGACTAATGCCGCTCTATTTCCCGTTTGCACTGGGGAAAGGAGCGGCGTTTTATTTATCATAATATTCCTATCTTTAAAATCCTCCGACAACGATGTTGCCGGAGCTTATTTTACCCCTGGCTTGCTTCGACCCCACTCACCCTATATCGATACCAACAAACAGCACACAAAAGACAGCTATGACGACCGCGCCCACGATCATGAGGCTCTTGTATGATTTAGGCATGTATATCTCTTCTCCCGAACGAAAAATAGGTAATAGACATACAGATGGCGATGATCACCAATGGAATGACAAGCACTTCAACAACACTACTCATCCCTGACAGGACAACATGCTGTGAATTGACAACGTAGACACCCGAGAATTTCATAATTTGGGTCGTCAGCGTATAGCCCGATAACTCACGCAGCAGTAAAGAGGAAGCCTCTCGGCAGTATCCGGAGAAGATAAAATCACCAAAGATAATGAGTAAAGTAGCGACTACAGCCGAGGCTGTTCTTCTAATAAATATCCCAACCATGATGATCAGAACCGTATAAGCGGACAAGTATAGCACATTCAATCCCAGCACACGAATAACCTGAATCGCGTCTGTTTTCAACCCGGCATTGCCGATATCACTTCCCGAGATCAAGGCTGCTGCCAGATAACACGCATAGTAAACACCAAAAAACTGAATGAGCCACACAAAGATGAAGTTTAGCGCAGAGATATATTTTCCCGTAATGTAAGCAAATCGACTCTGGCCTGAAGCAAGAATAATCTTAATGGAGCCATATTCATATCCTTCGGTCGCAAAGAAACAGACATACGTAGGAATGACAAAATAAAGAAAGAGCGATAATTGCGTTAACAGGATCAATGGCTGTGCGAGGTTGATGACCTCGAAATTATTTTTGCCGCCTAGCCAGAACGCCAGCACAACGCTTGCGATGAAGAACATCAGGGTAATGCCCCGGAACATCGTATCCTTTCTTATAAAATAAGCTTGCGCCTTCAGAAAATTCCGCATCGTCTTATCCTCCAATCAGATCCATGTAATAATGCTCAAGACTCGCAGCAGACAATTGGATTCCCTCAATGGGCATCCCTTGCTCTATGAATACCGTCATGAGCTGCTCCAGATCCGCCGCAGACTTGGGAACCCGGATTTCGTTAGCACCCGACCGTATGAATGAATGGATATTCAGCTCATTTTCCAGCACATGTATTGCAGCGTCTGCCTCTGAAGTTTGGATACATATCTCTGTCTTCGCCGATTGCAAAAGCTCCTCAGCCAAGACCTCCTTAATTAGCCTGCCTTTATGTATAAAACCGAATTTGGTAGCGACCAGCTGCAGTTCGCTTAGAATGTGACTGGAGATGAGGATCGTTACGCCTTGCTCCTGAACCAGCCTCGTCAATAGGTGTCTCATCTCAACGATTCCTACGGGGTCAAGTCCATTCATAGGCTCGTCCAGCACCAGAAATTTCGGTGAATGTAGCAACGCGACAGCCAGCCCCAGCCGCTGCTTCATTCCCAGTGAGTAATCAGAGGTGTTCTTCTTACGAGTGTCAGTCAGCCCGACCAGCCCCAACACCTCTTCAATTCTATGAGCATCCGATATTCCATGAATCCTGCTATAGAAGCTCAAGTTCTCTTCATCATTCATATGTGGATAAAGAGCCGAGTGCTCGATCAGAACTCCTATTTGTTTTCGGGCCTGCGCCAGCTCCCTCCCTTTACCTCGCCCCATCAGCGTGATAGAACCCTTTGTCGGATGGATTAATCCGCTGATCACTTTCATCAGAGTGGTTTTACCGGCCCCATTCTCACCAACAAGACCATAAATATCACCCTCTGCAATCACCATGTTGATATTCTCGAGTACCGCCGCATCCCCATAATGCTTGCTTAATCCTTCCGCTTGAAAGATAGTAGTATTCATTCCTTCGCTCCTCTGTGGTTTGGTCTGCTGCGTATGGATATGAATCTACCATATTTAGGGTGCTGTCCAGTGTCAGACGTAACAAATAGGAGAGTTATTGTAACTTCTGCCGTTGCCCGGCCTCCTAAATAATGTATGATTAACGTATACAGCCAAAGGGGAAGAATCGCATGATACATATCGCCATCTGTGATGATGACAAACCAACAACGGAACAGCTGGAGGACATGATCCTTAATAGTCCCATATATCGAACCGAAAAGCTCGATGTCTCCATCTTCTATTCAGGTGAAAGCTTCACGAGAGCCATTCAACACAGCTGTCACTTTGATCTTGTATTTATGGATATCGAAATGGAAGGGATTAGCGGAGTTACTGCTGGGCATATTTTGCGGGCAGATTGTGATAACGACAGGGTGCAGCTTGTTTATGTCTCCAGCCACGAAGAGTACCATGTGCAGTTGTTTGATGTACAGCCCTCTGGCTTTCTCAAGAAGCCCTTGCACCGGGCGTCCTTCGAACAGAAGCTGATCTCCCTTGTTCAGCACATCAAGCGCAAACGCCAGCGAAGTAAGCCAAGATTGCTGCCTATTAACCAAAAAGGGAGTGAAACGCTCGTTCCGATCCGTAATATTATGTATCTGGCCAGCGATCGCCGCAAAGTCATTCTGCGAACCACCGACGAACAATTGGAATACTACAGTACGCTATCCGTAGAAGAAAATAAGCTTCCCTCCGAACAGTTCGTTCGCATACACCAGTCGTATCTTGTGAATTTCTTTTATGTAAAGCAAATCTTAGCCAGAAGAATGATCTTAACCAGCGGTGAAGAATTACCCATTAGCGAAAAACAAGCTGCCGCAGTAAAAAAGAGCTATTTGAAGTTCAGGGGGAGTCTGATTGAATAGTATCATTCTGGATGAGTTGTTTTATCAAATTACGCTGATCGCACTCCCGTTTATTATTCATTATTTTTACAGCCACTACTTTACCTGCCACGTGGAATCCAAGCTGTGGATCTCTACGATTTACACCATCTATTATGTGATCGTAACCCTGCTGCACTTCAGTACATTACCCGGCATTTGGATGCTATCACTCAATACAGTCTGTATTTTACTTCTGTCCTTTCTCTACAATGGTCAGGCAAAATGGCGCATCGGCGCCGGTTTATTCATCATCTCACTCATATTATTAACCGATGTCGCCTTGGGAATCGTTCAAAATTCGGGTGGTTATATCCTCTCGCTGTTTCTGTCGAAACTGATGATGTTTCTATTGGTGCGGATGACGCTTCACTTTACTGGAGCTTTTGGCAAGGGCGATCTAAGTCCCTGGTATTGGGTCGGACTATTCTTCTTCCCATTCATTGGCATCCTTGGCATTGCGGGATTAACGAGCAACCTGACCTACCACGGCTCCCCTGTCTTGTACTCGATTTTTTCCAGTGGCATGCTGGCTATTCAGTTTTTGATGATCCTTTTATGCGACCGGGTGCTTACCATTCAATCGGCGCAACACAAAAACTCGCTACTGGAACAACAAAATATTTATTATATCAATCAGTATCTGTTGACCAAAGAACGACAAGAAGAAGTCTTCGCGTTTCAACATGACTTCAAGAACATTTTACTGGGCCTACGGGCGCAGCTACAATCCGGGGAGAAAAAAGCAGGACTACGCGAGGTAGAAAAGCTTCTGGAGCGTATAGAAGATACACCCGGATGCTGCAACACCGGGACCATCCTGATCGACTCCATTGTCAATTACAAACAGCAAGTAGCCGAGAAGCTGGGCATTGCTTTTGAACCCGACATCCGTATTCCGCCCCAGCTGGACTTGGAGACCGACACGCTCAGCATTATTTTGGGGAATACGCTCGACAATGCCATTGAAGCCACCAAACAGCAAGGTGTGAGCAAGCCCTTTATCAAATTCCAGCTGCACTATTTAAATGAGACGTTGTTCATTAGAATTCAAAATCCATATCAACATCAAATACGCCAAAATCAATTCGGAGAACTGACAACCACTAAAAAGGATAAGCAACTCCATGGGCTGGGCTTGAAAAGTGTTAAAAAGATGGTGGATGAAAGCGGTGGGATATGGAATATCTCCTATGAGAATGGGATTTTCCAAGTGGAGATTTGTCTGTTTAACATTGGGGGTCACGCGACATGAAGCGTACTGCTAATCTCATTTCACTAAGCCGGATAGCTCTCACGTTGTGCATGTTGCTCTCATTCAGCCACGTATGGCTCTTCACGTTGTTGTATCTGCTTTGCGGGCTGAGTGATGTGCTTGATGGATATATCGCGCGTAAAACAGGCACCCAAAGTGAATTTGGAGCCCGTTTGGATACGGCAGCGGATTTGCTATTTTATACATTGATCATGGTATTTACCGCAATCTGGCTCGGCCCTGACACGCTGGTCTTTTTGCCATGGATCATTATTATCGCCCTGATTCGTATAGCAAACGCCGGCATCGCAGCTTACAAATATCATTCATGGGTTATATTGCATACGTGGGGAAACAAGCTGACTGGAGGGCTTCTTTTTCTGGCACCGCCGCTCTATCTTATTCTGCAGAATCCAGTGGTATTCTGGCCGGTATGTATCGCTGGGGTGCTATCATCTGTGGAGGAAGGCGCGATTCACCTCACCTCTGCACAGCTCAATATTGACAGGAAAAGTATTTTCAAAGCGGAATAAAGCCCGCTCGCTACAGTTCCAAAGTCCCCCCTTTCCACCGACCTTACCGCCCCTCCACGATCTTCTGCAATAATCCTACTGTTCAAAAGCCCATGTTCATTAGCCAAGCAGTCAACTTCTCTTCCCGCGCCTTAAGGTCATTGTTCCTCTTCTCGTACCTGCCGAGCCGGTGTTCTGCGGCAATGCTGCCATCGAGCATATACAGCACTCGTTCTGCCTGGGCAGCAACCTTGGTATCATGCGTGACCAGTAGAATCGTTGTTCCTGTCTGGTGGATCTCGGCGATAATCTCCATAATCTCACCGGCTGCCTTGGAGTTGAGCGCACCTGTGGGCTCATCGCCGAAGAGAATATCCGGTTCGTTGATCAGGGCCCGGCAGATGGCTGCCCGCTGCATCTGACCTCCTGACACCTGCGTGATATCACGTTCTGCCAGTGCGGCAATGCCGGTTCTTTTCATTAAATCAGCGGCTTTTTTATTGATATTTCCACGTCTGTTCTTATTCGCCCGATATGCTGGCAGGATGATGTTATCACGGATATTCAGGTTTTTTAACAGATGCATCTGCTGAAAAATAAAACCCATCTCGTGCAGCCGGAGTTCCGCCAGCTCCTCCTCGGTAAGTCGACTGATCTCCCGCCCCTTAAAAACCACCCGTCCCGCACTGATTCCATCCATGCCGCTGATCGTATAAAGTAACGTGGATTTGCCCGACCCGGAAGGCCCCATAACCGCCACGAATTCCCCCTGCGATATCTGAAGCTGGATCTCTCGCAACACCAATTGCCTGGCACCTTTTCCTGTGGAATACGCTTTAGATAATCCACTGGCTTCTAATATGTACATCTCGCTATCCCCTTTCATTCTGTACGCCCGCTATCCTCTAATCCTGTACATCCCGCTATTCCTCTCATTTCACTCATCTGTGCCGCAATACTGGATTTTCTGATGGACATTGTGCTCACGAGTGTTGTCACTCCGACAACCAGAACAAAGACTAGCGGAAGCCACCCATACACTGTCATAGGTTGAATTACAAACTGAATCTTTGAAGCCCCCATCATCGATCCAATCACCCGAACCACACCTTGTCCAAGGGTCCCTGCCGCAATAGTTCCCAGAGTAATACCCAGTCCTGCTATCAGCAGCATACGCACCAGATACTGATGACGAATGTTCCTGAGCGAGAACCCAATACTTCGCAGAATGGAAATTTGCGAGGCATCTTTTGCCAACAGCATTTTTAGAAACAATGAGGTAATCAGCATAGCAATGGCTAAGGAAACGGCAGTAATCAGGATAGTTGCGAGCCGCAGTTGTGTAATCATACTCCCTAGGGTCTGGGACAGATAGCTGTCCAGATGCGTGATTTTAGCAGGGTAAAAGAGTTTGGCATATTGATCCACCTTCGCGCTCACCCCAACACCCAGCTTGATATTTATAGCCACTACATACCACATAGCAGTCTTAGGATCGTAGGGCAGTCGCGCTTTTGCCGTTCGGCCACCGTTCGTGATATCCTGATAGATTCCGCTGACGGTCATTTTTCGCTGGGTTCCACCCACGACCAATAGCATTTCTTCCCCTAATCCCTTGTTCAGGTCTCTGGCGTTCAGATCCGAAAGCGCAATTTCATTACTCTTTTCGGGAGCCGTACCTTCAATGTAGGACAACGGGAAGATGGAGAAATCCCCACTCTCAACATTTAAGCTCTCCCATACCCCATCACTCCCCAGCACCTTAAAACGTGAGGTCACCAGTGGAGAAAACCTCTCGATGTCTTGATCCCTTTTAAGCGTTCTTAGCATAGACTCAAACTTGCGCTCGGTAGATCCCGATTGCTGCAGGTCGATCCGAATATCGCTCTGCCCTATACCCATATAGGTAATGAACTGCGGGGACTGAAGTGTATGCAGCAGATTCACTGGCACAATGATGATGAACGTACAGATCATAAGAATAGAGAGCAATAATCCGTACATTTTGAAGCGTCCCACCACATCCTTGATCCCGAGAAAAATATTCACGTTCATCCATTTGCGCCGACTAAGCGGAATGATCGTAGTGTTAAGCTTGGTCGCCCCGGCAGTACCAGACCGTAATGCCTCGACCGCCGTGATACCGTTCAGTCTTCTCAGCATCAACTTGCAGAAGAACACAACTGCGGCAAATACAAGACCCACTGCCAGGACAGGAACAATGTACTGCAGCAAGCTTGGTGAAGCTGTTCCCAAATACAGGCTAATATTGGCTGTAAAAATCCTCATCACAGCTAAAGAGGCCAAGTATCCCAGCAGGGAAGCCGATGCTGCCATGACGACGTATTTTGCCATATAAATAGCCCTGATCTCAGCCTGTGGAATCCCGATGGCCTTCATGACACCAAGCTCCCTGTAATCCTCCTCTAGTGCGGCAATCATCGTGAACCTAAGGCATAACAAGGCAATGATCATTAGCAGAATACTGGCTAGAATAATAACGAGTGCAATTACACCATCGGTCAAGGCATTCAGCATCTTGAATAATGCATAGTCGACCGTCGGACCTTTAGCGGGTAGTCCTGAAGCCTCATAAGCCCTCTGAAATTCACTGAGCTTGCTCTGGTCGGTGAGTTGGAACTCGATCAAATATTCAGAATCCTTGAAGAATCTCTTAAGAACTGTATAGTCTCTGTCGCTCACCACAAAACGCTTGGAGCTAACAAGGGCCGGATTCATTTGCACATCCCGGACGAAATCAACGATGGTGAACGTAGACTTCCTGGTCCCAGCCGTTATGGTGACGGGATCTCCGATGCTCAGATGGTTCTGCTGTCTGTAATAGATAGGAACGGCGATTTCGCCCTCCGATAGCTGAATCACCTCATTCTCCAAATTGAGCAAGAAATCGAACGATGGATTCTGTCTCACAAAGCCAATGTCCATCACACTATTGAGTTCTGTCTTGGACTCTTTGCCTAGCGTGATATTCGAGCCGTCTATACGCAGCATCTCTACCGTCTGCTGTTTCTTCACTATAGGATTGGCCGATACGAATCTTTGGATCACTGTGTGATTGATTGGACCTTGGTGCATCTGAACAAAGTGGGGAGCGTTCGATTTAAGCAGCAAATGGTTCAAAGACCCCGATAACTCCATGATGATATGGGACGCACTGGCCACAAGTAAGGCCGATAGCATAATGAACAGGAAGAGTCCGATCGTCACAATTTTATTACGCTGAAAATCTTTTATCGCAATCTTCAACAGCATGTCTCCATATCCCCTCCTCTCCTTGAATCAAATCAGCTATGGCTTCTCCAGTGAAGTGATAGATTTAATACTGGGAATCAAGAAGGCAAGGACGACAATCAGCAAGCCGCACACGATAAATAAAAGACCGATCCCCCGTCCTTCCCCAATACCTATCACTCTCCCGACCGTAGTAACCAGGAATCCCCCTTCCCGTAACATCGGGTTGAAGATACGATCCGCCAGCACCCCGGCCAGCGCATAAGCTGCCACATAACCTAGCTGGGACAAGATGCCAATAATCCCCCAGGCCCGGCCCTGAGCTTCATTCGGAATATTGGAACGGATCATTACATCAGCACTTGTATTAATGAAGGGAATCGCCGCGAAGAAGAGAAAAGCCGCTCCAGCAATAAAATAAATATTCGTCGTCAAACCCACCGCAGCGTAGAACCACCCGGCTACCCCCAGCCCGATCCCCAGCAGCTGGATATAGTCGCTCTTCATACTGAAGATACCGATGATCAGACTTCCGACCAGCATTCCGATGGCACTTACAGACATTACCGTGCCAAGTGTTCCTGAATCTGTGAGAGGTAAAAGCATGGGAGTAAATAAAGTCTGGAGAAAACCAATGTAGAAGGTTACGATCGACAGAATAAAGGTCAGAGAGAGCACGCCCTTGATGGAAGTCAAGATGCTCCATCCCTCTTTCAGTTCCTTAACGAAAGACGATGGTTCCTTGACCTGGAGGGTTGTCCCGAGGGTTCTTTTCACAGCCAGTATCGTCAGCAACGTCACTAGAAACGTGAAGATGTCGATCAACAGTACGACCTTGATATCAAAAATAGAGAGTAGAATTCCGGCGATGACTGGGGAAAGGAGATACTTGGAGGATGCCGCAAGCTGGACCAGACCACTGGCCTTGGCAAACTGCTCTTCGGTCAATAAGTCGGTGATGGTCGCTTTGTAGGCAGGGTCGAGCAGAGAAACAAAAATTGAACTGAAAGTTACACCTGCACATATCTGCCATAGCGGCGGATCACCGAGCAGCATCGCCACCAGAATAAAGATAAGGCCAACAGCAGAGAATAGATCACCCATCAACATGAGCAGCCTGCGGTCAAAACGGTCCGCCAGCACCCCGCCGATCGGTCCAAGCAAGATAGACGGGAGAAAAGCACAAAGCGTAACCAGCGCCACACTGGTGGCTGTCCCGGTCATTTGGTAGACATAAACACCGAGTGCAAAGGCAGTCAGACCGCTGCCAATACTGGAAATCCACTCCCCCGTCCACAGGATCAGAAAGGGTCTAAACGACTTATGGCTTGCTCTCTCCATACCTTCTCATCTCCTCATTCTTTGGACCGTTGTTCAAACATCTGTGCCACATAAGCAAAGCTGCCTATGTCCGCACCCAGCATCGTCTCCATGATATAAATAAACGCCTCAATCTTCTGCCGAATTTCCTCTGGCTGCCAGTGGAAGATTCCTTCATCGAACAGAAACTCCGAGGTGGTCAATAGAAACTCTACCGATTCCTTGGGATACGGCGTATGGAACAGCTTCTCCCGAATGCCTTGCTCTATGACCTCTGTCAACACAGGTGTCAGGTGAAGAACGGTCTGGGCCAGGCTTTTCTGGTGAATCTGGGCGTTGTCCGGCTGGTGGAATTGCTCAATCATATGTTCCTTTAGGGTCTCATCTGGCTTCTGGGCCATAATTATGGACAACAGCTTCTCATGGACAGTCAGATCGGGATTGCTCGCAATCTGCTTGGCTGATGTCACCCCTGCCTCGATGAAACGCATAACCACCGCATCCATAACCTCTTCCTTGGATTTAAAATAATAATAAAAGGTGCCTTTGGCGATCCCTATTTCCTGCAATATATCGTTCACTGTCGTTCCGGCATATCCTTTGGTATAAAAAAGCTTCTCCGCCGTATCCAGAATTTCATTTCTACGTTCTTCAGGTTCTTTCGTAATTCTCATTGGATGACGCCTCCATTTCCTTGATCGACCGACCGTCGGTCTATAATAGATTACACCTTGATCCAAATAATGTCAACTGTTAACAAAGAGGGCCTACTATCATACTATTTAAAAAAACAGGAGCTTATCCCTCCGTAGAAAAATCTACTTCGGGAATAGGCCCCCTATGTTTAATATCATCAAGATGTTGTCACAATCTCTTAGTACAGCTCAGTATCAATGATAGCTTCTGCTTCTATTTCGATCAGGAGACGCGGGTCTATTAACGCCTTTACCTCCAGCATGCTTGCTACCGGCTGAATATCTTTAAAGAATTCGCCGTGCGCTTTCCCGATTTCTTCCCATCTGGAGATGTCTGTAACAAACATCCGGGTTCGTACTACATGCGTTAGGTCAGCCCCCAACTCGTTTAGAGCCTTTTCAATAGTTTCCAAAATAAACTTCGTTTATGCATAAGGATCTCCTATGCCGATAACTTCCCCATCTTGCATCGCTGTTGTGCCTGCGACCTCAATCACGTTGCCCACACGAATGGCGCGGCAATATCCTACGACCGGTTCCCAAGGGGAACCTGTAAACACCTGTTGTCTGCTCACGTTGTTCTTCCTTTCCCGCAAAAAAGATAATAGTTTCATTTGATTATACTGAACGTACACTTGTAGTTGAAGAATTTTTGTCAACTTGCGATTTTTAGACACGTACCAATGTAGACGCATTAAAAAACAAACATAACCTAGAAAAAAGAAAGTTTATACAAGTAGTATCGAAGCCTAATTAACGGCATTTTCTTACCTTATATCCTCTGCAGCTAGGGGTTAGTGGAGATTAAGTGCAAAATTGTACTTTAAATCTTCCAAAATACCCCACCGAGCGCGCTTTATCGAAAAATAAGATACAATAATGCCCTTATTTACCTCCTTTAACTATTTTAAAGAAAAATAAGGTGCAAAAGTGCTCTTAGTTGAGGTGGTGGCCCCTCTTTTTTCACTGTTAAGACGACTGGTGAAGAAATATACCGCTATTGTTGAAATCTATCAACAGTCTATGTTTCGGTGCTAGCTTTCCAATGGAAGTTAATATTATTTACATATTCCGAAAACACTCTCATAATCTAAGTTCTTTATGATTTGTTTGGTAGTACAAACATTAGGAGGGAACATATGAAATCACCGAAAAAGTACGGAATCAAGACTGCCGTTGTAGCTACTGCGGCAACTGCCCTGTTCGCTTCAAGCGTAATAACTGCACAAGTCACCAATCGTGCGGACGCCGCTCCTTCCAAGACTAAAAATGTTATTCTGTTTGTCGGTGACGGAATGGGGACAGCTCAAAGAAATGCCATCCGGTTAGCCACTGTTGGTGAAAAAGGCAACCTTGCTATGGATTCCATGCCCTACGCGGGTCTGATCCATACAAGCTCCACCGTTCCAGTTACGGATTCGGCGGCGTCTGCCACAGCTTATGCCAGTGGTGTGAAGACTTACAACGGTGCCATCGGCATGGATGCCAACAAGAAATCGGTACCTACTATTATGGAATATGCCAAAGAAGCTGGTAAATCCACTGGCGTGGTTACGACCAGTCAGATTACGGATGCCACTGGAGCTGCTTTTGGCGCGCACGTGGAAGACCGTTCGAAGCAAAGCGACATCGCATTGCAACTACTGACGAAGAGTAAAGTCGATGTATTGCTTGGTGGAGGCGAGGATTTCTGGTATCCAGCGGGCAACCCGGGTAAATTCCAGGATGAGCCTGCGGAAGATCCTTCCGAGAAGAGCAAAGGCACGCAAGGAAATCTCGTAGAAAAAGCCAAGCAACTAGGCTATAACCATGTCTCTTCCAAAACAGAACTGCAACAAGCAAAGGGTGGCAAGCTGCTTGGACTGTTCGCTAATGAAGAAATGTTCCAGCAAAAGCCTGAGGGTGAAGGCGATATCTATAACCCTGTAGTCTCCCTTAAAGAAATGACTACGAAAGCCATCGACACCCTTTCTAAGAATAAAAATGGCTTCTTCCTGATGGTCGAGGAAGAAGGTACGGATGAATTTGCACACCAAAACAATGCGAAAATGACGATAAAATCCGGTCAAGAGCTGGATAAAGCGGTTCAAGTCGCTAAAGACTTTGCTAAGAAGAACCCTGATACGCTGGTTCTCGTACTAGCTGACCATGAAACCGGCGGCTTCTCGATTGAAGAAGTGAACGACGGCGATGAGTCCGGCGATGGCATCTCCAAGGAAGACGGACCATTCGCTATTGCCAATTCCAAAGCAAACTTTGTCGTAGACTGGACAACCTCTGGACACACAGCGGTAGATATCCCTATCACAGCTATGGGCAGAAATGCGAATCTCTTCACAGGCATCTATGAGAATACTGAAGTATTCCACAAGCTGATGGATTCTATGGGACTTAAAGCAAAGAAATAATCTTGTGAAACGTTGTTCACAGGATTAACGTAACAGGCTTCCTGTCGGGTAACGAGACCCGCGGCAAGCCTGTTTTTCATTGCTACCTCCCAAGTGACTCATACTCCACACGGGCTATGAGTATCATCGGAAACGATGCCGCAATATTATTCGAAGAGACGTTGTCCAGTAGGATCTCATTCACTGGACCATAGGGAGAATCATTGCCGTAAACCAGCACCATCGAATTATAAGGGGCGAGGCGGGCTTCCAGGTCAGCTGGCAATTGTTCCGCAAACTCACTATCCTCTATGTACTCATGCCGCAAGTAGGTAACCAAACTCCGCCGCTCTTCCCCACTTCTTACAAAATGCCGTTCCATAAAATCCTGATCCAGTCCCTCTATTCCTGCTTCGTCTATAAAATTGCCCCCTGTCACCCCATCACCAGAGGAACCCTCCGTATAGCTCATAAGCTCTTCTTCAGAATTGAAATTCCCCGCCCAGATCGCTATCGCATTTCTCATCTTCGCTCTCCTTTGCCCAGTTATCTGAGAATGACAAGCCTTGTACTTAAAGTTTACCCAATTGTAAATGGAAAAGTAACACTACATACGTAAAAATCCGACTGGATCAGCGATAGGCTCCAGCCGGATTTTTCAAAGATGTTTTTTTCGCACTGCGTGCGCCTCCCGGCGCGGGTGCTTGACCTTTACAACTGAAGCCGCCCGCCCTGCTGCTGAACCACTTTACCAGCTATGACATTCCCCAGCTCACAGGCCTGCTGTAGAGAATAGCCTCTGGCCAGCCCCGCGATAAAAGCGCCGGTATGCGAATCGCCTGCACCAATCGTATCCACAACCTTCACCGGCTCCGTCTCGGCGATCCCCTCTTCTTCACGTGAACAGTACAGAGTACCTTCTCCACCCAAGGTGACTACGACCGCCTCACCCGTCCGCTGGACCAGCTTGGCTGCTGCTTCCTTAACATCATCTTCCTGCATGATGGCCTGGATCTCGTTCTTATTGGCATGCACAATCGTACCCATGCTAAAGATTCTTTCCAGAATCGATGGCTCCAGGAATTCCCCGCGCGGGCCTGGATCAAAAACAATCTTCCCGGTTGACTTACGCTGGCTCAGAGCGTCCAGAATGACAGGGCCTGATGGTCCTTCCAATTCGTAACCGCTAACGTAGATATAGTCATAGCTAGCTAGATCAATTGTGTCGAACCAGTGGGCGGCCCATCGTGTTTCGATTCCAGGAATAGTGATGAAGGTGCGCTCACCATCATGCTCTACGATGGAAAGGTTCCAACCGTTATCTCCGGACAAGTCCTCCAAGAGCACGGGTACGCCGTCCTTTTGCAGCTGGGCTTTGACGATATCGCCATAGCTTCCTTGTCCCACCGGGGCGAACAGACTGTAATTCACATGTAGCTGGTTCAGGATATTGGACACATTGTAGGCGCAGCCGCCCACAATAGTTTCTTTATGCTCAGCCATGACATCCTCAGCCGTTCTTGGCAGTCTGTCGAGTTGGATGATCACATCCACTACAGCTGCACCGATAACGAGAATTCTGCGGCTTTTATCGGATTTTACACGATCCAGAATATTTTCACTCATGGGATACTCCTCCTTGCATGGACTTTCTATTCACCTGACTCAAGATGATGGTTGTCACGGCACTTGCCGCAAAGGCCAGCAGCACACCGAGACTGTTATCCTTAAAAATCCCTGTGGCAAACGGGCCGCTGAAGAACGGCGAGTTGGTGAACAGAAAACCTGTAACTACACCGATAATCCAGCTGATTACGCCATTGTAATTAAATGCCTGTCCTGTAGCATTGTCCAGCAATCCTGCGTCATAGCCAGTCTTGCTTCTCAGCAGCACATAGTCGAACATAAAGGTCGCCGCCCAGGCTGCCAGGCCAATGCCGAGAATACCCAGGAACAGCTGGAAGTTCATCAGGAAATCCTCTGAAATAAACAGGACGTAGACCGGAATGAGGATCATAATTAGCGCATGAATCGCGATAGCGGTTTTATCGCTAACCTTGATGTTCAGGGTCTCCATGTTGACACGAGCCGATTTCAAGCTAATGATACATTGCGGAATTAGGCCGCCAAGCGCTGTAATGAAGTAGACGATCGTCATCCATTTTGGAAGCGCATTTCCAATGGCCTGGATCGGGTTGGAAGCAGATACTAGGTCCGGCACAGATGTGCTGAGCAGAATTCCCACGCCCATAATGAAGAATAGTGGAATGAAGGCGCCGATGGTCACACCTGCGAACACCTTTTTGCCGGAATTGGCCGGGTTCTGATAAGCGCTGTAGTCAGCGGAAGCAATGGACCAACTGATTCCCGTCCCTGCAATGATGATGGAGAGCGCTGGCAGAAAGCCATTCAGCCAGTTGCCGTTGCTCATCTTGAACAACGCCGTCCAGTCTGTCTGGGGAATGAGAATGACCAGGATCAGGAAGGTCAATGCCCCGAACACATAGGTGAAGAAGGTCTGTACTTTGACCAGGACATTTTGCCCAAAGAGATTCGATGTTAGAATCAGCACCACGAACAACGCCAGACTAATCACCGTCAGTACCGCCGATTGACCAATGCCAAGCAGCCCGAACAGTGACATCAGAGTGAGTGTACCCGTAATCACGTTCACTGCCAACCAGCCTATTAGACTTAGCCAGCCGAGCAGATTCGGAATATAGTTTCCCTTGACGCCAAAGACCGCTCTAGATAGCACGAAGGTAGTACCGCCCGATTTGAGGCCTGACAGACTTAGATAACCCACAAGTGCAAACGACAATGCACCTACGGCTGCCGCCAGTACGGACTGGATAAAGCTCAGATGATAACTCACAATAAGTGCGCCATAAACTACACCCAGAATTCCAATATTGCCAGCAAACCAGATGAAAAAAAGTTCCTTGGGACTTCCGGTTCTCTCATCAGACGGGATAAACAGTTCAGACTTCGAATTGGACATGTTCTTCTTCCCCCTATAATGAATCAGAATGAATTAATGTTGTGTTCTGAACGCAAGAATATGATCGGCATACTGACTGAGATTCACACCATTGGCCTCATCAATCAATGCTCTCCAAGCGGGATCAATAGCGTCTGCTCCGGATTTGGCACCGCAGATGGCAGTCGCCATCGCACCGATAGTGTCTGTGTCACCGCCCAAATTTGCACACAATAGGCTGCATCGTTGCGTTTCCTTGGCGTAATACGCAATGGCGAGCGCTGCTGGAACGGATTCGCTGGTGATTACGCCACTGCCGATGACATCGTAAATGACCTGCAGGAACCTCTCGTCCTGACCTTCGTACTTCTCCGCATATTCCAGTGCGAGCTTCAACCGCGCCGGGAGCGATGCGCTGTATGTCTCTGCGCCGTAAACCTTCGCTTCCAAATAGGCTGAGACCGCATGGGCCATAATATCTTCCCAGGACTTGTCGACTATAGCAGCTCCGACTGCTGCGGCAACCATTGCCGCTCCACCTACAGCTACATCCGTAGAGTGCGTCACCTTGCTGATGTCGTACACAAATTTTGATAACTTCCGGGCCTCTACTGGCAGGAATAGCCCACCGACAGGTGCGATCCGCATCGCGGCCCCATTGGTTTCGGCTTTGGAAGTAAACTCCGTCGCATCCTTACCTGCCTTTAGGGCGAGCAGCGCAGCCTTGGAGCTTGGCCCGAGAATGTTGTTCTCAAAAGCATTCAATCTGTCGGCCCATTCCAACAAGTGCCGGCCAATCACAGCCGTATCCGGGACGAAATCGCTTTCAATAAGAGCATCCAGGATCAGCAAGGCTTGTGAGGTGTCATCCGTAAATTGACCACGGGTGAAGTTGCACGCCACATCATTTTCCTTAGGGCCATCGAGAAAATCTGTTATGGTTCCAAAATACGCCTTCACCTTGTTTCTGCCCCATAGCTCCGACGGCATCCCCATCGCATCACCAATGGCCATTCCGTATAATGCACCTAGAATTTTGTTCTTCATAAAAATCTGTCTCCTATCCTTAAATTTATACACATACGGTTGTACGTATGAGTTTATCTTTAAATAAAGCCGAGATCACTCGGCGATTAAATATGCGTAACCACTTTGAACTCGACACTAGGGCCGTAGATAACCTCTACCTTTTCCACTTCGATTCCCTTCTCATCCAATACGCTTCCCTTGGTCATGATCAGCGGGAAATCTCCCTCATATTCAAACAGCTGTCTTGTTCGCTTACTGCTGTTAATGGGATGAATGGCCAGCGCTGCATTCTGCGGATAAATACTGTAGCGCTGATTCATAATCTGGTACAGGGACTGCTCGGAGAAATCATATTGATCGATATCCGGAAAAAGAGCCAAAGGAACATAGGAAGTGTCTAAGGTCAGCCACTTAATACTGCTCTCCCTGCGCGTCCCGCGGAGCCGAACCAAATGCATGTAAGAGTTGCCTTCCAGGCTAATAATCTCCTTCTTCAGCACACGCGAGACAGGAATTTCATTCTTCTTCCGCGCTGATTCGGTAAACCCGCTGAAGTTCCAGATATTATGCTTCATTTCCCGCAGACACACCATCGTGCCCTTACCGTGCATCTTCACCAAAAGGGCTTCATCAACGAGGCCGTCAATGGCCTTGCGGATCGTGGTTCTTGTGACCTGATACAGCTTCATCATTTCCGTCTCGGAAGGAATCATTCCCCCTTCTTTGAACTTTCCATTGATGATATCGCTGCGGATAATGTTCTGCAGTTGGATGTATAGTGGAACACTGTCATGCTTGTTAAGCATATCTGCCTCCTTACACGCAATCACGGGATGGTCAGCCAGGCTGTACCGTCCATTCTGCTCAAGTTTATTACTGCAGGTGATTTAGCGCTTTCATCTCATGATGTCCTGCCTGTCGTTAACTCATACGTATGAGTTGAGTTCAATATATCAGGTTCATGATCCTTTAGCAATAGCTTTCTGAAGTTCGGGACAAACTTCCATTAGTACGACTATAGAACACTCTCCTGAGCAGCCTGATAATTATTGCATCATCTCTGCTTAGCTGTCCGATTAACGATCGTACTTACTTTTCCTCTACTGTTCAAGTTCTGTTAAAGTAAATATGATACGATGAGAGCGGGTGAAGAATATATGACAATAATGAATGATATAAAAATAGTCATCGTAGATGATGAATCTTCAATTATCACTATGCTTCAAATGGTTCTGCGCAAGGAAGGGTTCCAGCATATCTATACTGCAGCTACCTGCCGGGAGGCGCTTGAGGTCGCCCAGCGTGTCCGTCCTGAGATCGTACTGCTCGACATTATGCTCCCTGACGGCAGTGGGCTGGATATCTGCTCGCGTATTCGAGAATACGGCAATCCCCATATCCTTTTTCTAACGGCAAGGGCTTCAGATCTGGATGTACTGACCGGCTTTGCCATGGGTGGGGATGACTATATCACCAAGCCTTTCAATCCTCTGGAAATCGTGGCCCGGATTAAAGCTCGTTTGCGCCGTCAGGTTGCCGAGAACTCATCTGTAACGATTATTCCCCCCCGCTCTGAAGCTGTGAAGTACGAATTCGGACATTTCGTCGTCAACGAAGCAGAAGGTGAGCTACTGGTAGATGGACAACCCGTCTCCTGCCCGGCGCAAGTATTCCAACTGCTTCTCCATTTCTGTAAGCATCCGGGGATCGTCTTTACCCGCACCCAGCTCTATGAAGCGGTGTGGGGGATTGACGGATTGGGGGATGACTCCACAGTACCCGTGCATATCCGGCGGATCCGGGAGCGTATCGAGCTAGACCCTGGAAACCCCAAATATTTACTGACCATCCGTGGTCTCGGTTATAAGCTGGCAAAGGGGCCGCAGGAATCATGAAAATCAGACGGCGTATTGCCTTTCATCTTACTTATCAGTTTATTTTATATGCCCTGCTTATACAGGCCATTGGTCTGTTCTTGCTCTTTATGTTTCTGCAAAAAACCATTGATGATGACTTGCGCCGCAATTTTCCAAACGGGGCCTTGACCAGCATCACAACAGAAGTCTCTATGCGTAACGGGGAGATCAAGGTCCCCTCACACTGGATTAATCTGCTCAAGGAGCGGGGGATGTGGTTGCAGATTATCAATAAGGACGGGAAAGTGATCTATGACATTAACTCGGCCATTGTCCCATCGCTACCCCCCTCCTACTCTGTGGCCCAACTGTTAAACATACAGGAATCAGGCAAGTACGAAGATTACTCGGTGCATTCTCAAATGGATTTTAATCTTTCACAAACCCAGCTTTTTCTCCTTGGTTATAAGAATCCTGACCTGGATCTGCTCATGAATCTGTTCAACAGCTATCAGAGCAATGGGCTGGTTAGTAGCTCCAAGCTCTCCGAACTATCAGCTCAGTTGATGGAACGCGGAAGGTATTTGCAAATCACTGACGAAGCCGGGACAACCGTTCAGAGTGCCGGGGAGAGCAATTCTTTTTATCCAAACAAGGCTACGCTGGAAATTCTGGAAATGCAGCAGGCTCCAGCCAATGCGGATAGGAATATTGCAGTCTACCGGGATCCGCATACAGCAAAAACCTGGTTGTTATACTCACCCAATGCGGTGGAGAACATCCCCAAGCAGCCTGTCGTCCAAAGTCTTGTCCGCGCGATCTACTGGCTGGCTATATTCATCTTTGCCTTCTCATTGGTCGTCTCCCTCTGGCACGGCTACCGCTATGGTCAGCCTCTGATCCTCTTCGTCAGTTGGTTCCAACGATTGAGCCAAGGGCATTATGATCAAGTGCTGACGGAGAAGGACAAGCGTAAAGTCTTCAAGCGCAACGGGAAGCTGAAAATCAGCTACAAGCTATACAGCGAGGTCATTCAGACGTTCTACCATATGGCCGAACAACTGGCACATACGGAGAAAGAGCGCAAAAGGCTGGAGAACGCACAGGAAGAATGGATGTCTGGCATATCGCACGACCTTCGCACCCCACTGGCTACCATTCAGGGGTATGGATACATGTTGGCGAACCAGCCTGGACAATGGAACCAGGAGGAACTTCAGGTCATGGGCACGATGATCCGCGAAAAAGGCGACTACATGCTTGAGCTGATCACCGACTTCTCGCTCATTAATCAGCTCAAGCATGGGGCTTCTCTCATGAAAGTCCACAAGCTGGACCTGGAAGAGCTGGTACGCCGCGCTGTCCTAAAATATGTGAATGATGCAACGATGTCAGACTGTGATTTTACATATGAGGGCACAGATCAAGCCTTATATGTTCAGGCAGATGACAATTGGCTGCAACGGCTGATGGACAACTTATTATCCAATGCGGTGAAGCATAACCCGCCTGGTATTACAGTTAACGTCTCCGTAGGCTTAGTTGATAACAGACCCTACATCAAGGTAGCTGATAATGGATCTGGAATGGATGAAATCACCCAACAAAATCTGTTCAAACGCTACTACCGGGGAACCAACACAGAAGAATCCACAGCAGGCTCCGGTATCGGGATGAGCATTGCCAAGGCGATTGTAGATGCACACGGTGGTGAAATCAAAGTACACTCAATATTAGGCCAAGGAACTGAAATTCTGATTCTGCTGCCTCAGAAGCAAAACTTGTGAAAAAAAGAATCTTCAGCCTGCGACTTTCCAGGGCTAGAAGATTCTTTTTTATGACCATACTAAGCTTGCCGGAGAAGCCACCGCTCGGCCTCATCCGTGTTATCAAACATTCTGAATTGGTTTCCTTTATTCGATTCTGAAGCTAGCTCCTTGAACCTGCCTTCTGTAATCATTTCATTCAGGACCAACGCTGTTGTCACATGATAATTGATGAGCTTCTGCATCATTCCGCCCGCCAGACCTGTTCTGAGGTTGAAGAAATCTGCGGACAGCATTGCACTATGAAGCATCAGCAGTTTGGTGTCATGCTCTGAGCATAAGGCGATGAGGTCCAATGCATCCTGTTCTCTGCTGAGCGGCGTTTCGGTGGAAAGGCATGCTACATAAGCTACATTGTTGTTGCTGATCACTTGATAATTCATTCTGTTCACTCCTCTGATTGTTCGCGTTCAAAGTCCTTCTCTGCCAGGCCTTGGCGCAATTGCTGCACCCACTGCAGCTCCTGTTCATATGTAGCGACGATGTTCTCATCAATCATTTTCCAGAGATACGTTTCACGGGATGTCCGATTAGGGGAAAAGAGACCTCTGCGCATCTTCTCCTGCTCCAGACTGATCTGTAGAATGATTTCCTGCTCATATCCTGACAGTAGCTCTTCCAGCTCTGCAGGATTTAACTGATCGGCCCACGCCAGCTGGGTCAGGAACCCTTTCTTGATTTCCGGCAGCTCGGGTGGTGAGAGCACCCAGCTTTTCAATTCAGCCCTGCCCTTTTCAGTAATCGTATAAATCTTCTTCGAAGGTGAGCTTTCCTGATGCTGCACTTCATTCGTAACGAGTTCTTCTCCGAGAAGTTGCACCAGTGTCTTGTAAATTTGATTGTTATTGCCTGACCAATACATCGCCGAGGAGTCCTCAATGATTTTCTTCAGGTCATATCCAGTGGATGGCTTCCAGCTCAGGATACCCAAAATCGCCAGTTTGATTGACATTACAATTCACCCTTTATCAATTATCATATGTTAATAGTAACATATGATAATTGAAATGCACAAGCGCAGAAAAAAACCTCCTTTGCTGAGGATGAGATTGTGCAATCATCCACGACAAAAGAGGCTTCCTTACTAGCTATGTATGAATTCCTTCTCCAAGATCGCATAAAAATATTGGTCGACCCAGCGTCCCTGCCAGTTCAACTCTTCCTTGAAAACTCCTTCCCTCACCATCCCGCTCCGCTCCATCAGTCTAGCCGATCGCTCATTAAGACTATTGCACATTCCTACTACCTTATGAGCCTTCAGCTGTTCAAAAGCGAATTGCAACAGTAATCGCACGGCCTCAATCCCGTATCCATTTCCACAGTACTCCGGAAGCAGAGCATAACCAAGCTCCCAACTGCTGCGGAAACCCACATAGCTCCAAAGCTTTATAATCCCAATTGGTGTTCTCTCAGGATCAGTCGCTCTACGAATCACAAAATCATAATGTTCCTTATTCCCGGCATCTTGAATCCTGCTCCGATATTTTTCACGTACTTCCTCTCTGTTTTCTTCTACACTCTCTTCGTAATACCACAACTCTTTGTTGCATAATGTACTGCTCATAAAGTCCAAATCATCAACGGCTAGACTGGACAGCAGCACCTGTTCTCCGCGAATTTCCATAAACTCAGATTCCTCCTTATTCGGGGCAAGATTATACCAGAATATAGGGTAGCTAAAATCTAGAGACAAACCTACACCTTCAGCGAGCCGAATCGAGCCCATGTTATCAGAAGAGCAATCCCAATAGGGCTGAAAATTGCGCCGACAGCATTCCTTAACAAAAGCCCTAACTGCCCCTGCAGCATAATACTGTCCCCGGAACTCTTCCACAGTTTCTACATCCGCTGCATGGGTGCTCCCGGCTACGAAGCCAGAGAAACACACACTGGCCACCTTATCGTTACACTCCGCAATATATCCAATGCCATGCTGTAAAAACTCCTCTATGGAGTTCCAGTAGTGAAGAATTTTCTGCTCCAAAAAAGCATGATTCGTATACCTTCCGGGTCTTAATGTCTCCTTGTCCATTCTGGTGATGGTTAACTGTGAAGGCACCATTTCCAGTGCAGGAGGTACATTATCCTCTATGAGCCCGAACACATGCTGAATATCATGGGAGAGATAACGCGGATGAAAGATCGCCCGGATCGTCTCCCCCCACTCTCTGTTCTCCGGCACAATCTCTACGTCATGAATATTCTGCTTTAACAGTTCCGGCTCAAGATAAGTTCTCATATAAGAATCAAGGCCCTGTAAAAAGCCTTTACTTCGCGGATTTCCGACAATCTGAAAATCTGACTGGCCCTGAATCCAGATTAAAGCCGCTTCGGGTTCATCTGGATGATCTGTGTATACCCGTCCGGGGTTAATACCTTCGGCAACAGCCCTTACCTCAATGTTGTTGCAGGGGTCCGTCAGATGCTTTATTTTCTTAAAATCCTGCGGCTTGAGCTCTGAGATCACCTGTATCCCCTCCATCACAATAGTAGTTAGAGTATACTCCGGAATGGGATTATATGGATTGTAAAAAACAATTATAACCAAATACAACAACAGTTTAAGCTAATACGCTTAGCCGAAACCTTAACTTCCGCAATCGCCTTCCAAATCATAATTCCATGTAAATTGTGCATAATAATCTGGAAATATCAAGTCGGACCCCTCTAAGGATGTAAATATGCTCAAATGGCTCTTTAGGAATCGTAAATCACAGAAAAAGCTGCCAACTCCACAGTTGTCCAGGGGGAATTCTTCGCTGGGCCTTACACTAAGCGGGAATTTCGAAGCCGACTTGGCGTACTTCAGAGAGAGTTTTGACCGTTCAAGCGATATCGTATTCAAGGAATTGCTGGTCTGCGATGGATACCGCGGCATTATTATTTTCATAGACGGATTAGTGGATGTGTCTCTTGTGGACATGCACATCATTACTCCCTTGCTGCACGGTCGCAGCCAATTGGAACTCAAGCTGAATGAACAAGTCAAGGATCACGATGTCCAAGCGATCTTGCAAAAAAGTATTGTATCTGCCTGCCAGAGCAAGCTAGAAAGTGAAGCTGATGCCATTGCATCTGCCATAACGAACGGTGACACGGTACTCATTCTGGAGGGTTCTCCCGAAGCCCTGATCTTCGACATGAAAAAGCGGGAATCACGCGCGGTCGAAGAAGCGGCCTCTGAGCCGACCATTCGTGGACCCCGGGAGGGCTTTACCGAGAAGCTGCGCACCAATACGAGTCTTCTGCGCATCAGGCTTAAGACGAATAAACTCAAGATGGAACCACTAACCATTGGCGATGTGTCCAATACGGACATTGTCCTCGTGTACTTGGACGGAGTGGCCAAAACAGAGCTATTGGATGAAGTGCGCACACGGCTGCGCAGAATAAAAATCGATGCGATTCTGGAGAGCGGATATATTGAAGAATTGATCGAGGATAATACCTATTCGCCATTTCCGCAAGTCCTGAGTACAGAACGCCCGGATCGGGTAGCTGCAGCTCTACTGGAAGGTAAAGTCAGCTTACTGATTGACAATACGCCGTTCGCTTTGGTGTTGCCTATCACTTTTCTGGGACTGATGCAGTCGCCGGAGGATTATTATCAGCGGTACATGATATCGACGGCTACCCGGTGGCTTCGATACTGGCTGGCGTTCATCGCTCTGACCTTTCCCTCTCTTTACATTGCTGTAACGACCTTTCATCAGGAAATGGTGCCGACCAACCTGTTGCTTAGCATTGCCTCTTCACGCGAGGCGGTCCCTTTTCCGGCCATTATCGAAGCGCTTCTCATGGAGATTACCTTTGAAGGACTGCGGGAAGCCGGTATCCGAATGCCCCGCCCTGTTGGACAGGCCGTAAGCATCGTAGGTGCATTAGTCATTGGACAAGCCGCAGTGCAGGCGGGCATTGTCTCGGCGATCCTCGTGATTATTGTATCGTTCACGGGAATTGCCTCCTTTATTTTCCCTTCTTATAGCCTGGGGATTGCTGCACGGTTGCTGCGCTTTCCGTTAATGTTCCTTGCCGGGACTCTGGGGCTGTACGGAATTCTCCTGGGGCTGCTGGTCATATGCATCCATCTGCTTCGGCTCCGCTCCTTTGGCGTACCTTATCTTTCGCCCGTAGCTCCCTTATCCTTGAATAATCTTAAGGATACACTCTTCCGGGTACCTTGGAGGAATCTGATTCATCGCCGCAGAGGAATTGGCGAATAAGAACAAGACCATGCACTCTGTTACGATGCCATTCATAAGCTTCGTTCCAACAATAAGATGAGGGGTGAGAAAAATGCAGGTGAAACCAGTGATCCTGTCAATGATATTCTTCCTGATTCTCCCTCTGTTGACAGGATGCTGGAGCAAAGTGGAAGTAAATGATGTCGCTATCGTTACTGCCGTCGGTCTCGACAAGACGGATAAAGGAAAAATCCAGCTCTCGCTGGAACTCGCCGTCCCTCGATTGCTAGGTGTGACCAACCAATCCGGAGGCGAGAAACTAGAGGCCAAAGCAGGCTGGATCCTGTCCGCAGAAGGGGAGACCATTCTGGAAGCCTACAGGTACATTCAGCAGAAGGTACAGCGGAAGATTGTTTTTTACCATAGTAAGGTTATTGTTATCGGGGAGAAGCTGGCGCGCAGCGGCGTGCTGCCAGTCCTTGATTTCTTTGAACGGTACAAGCAATCGCAGATCAAGAGCCATATTCTGTTTGCCAAGGGCAAAGCGGTAGATATCTTGGAGTACAATCCGGTATTCGAAAAGCTGTCCTCTGAAATCATGCGTGAAGAGGCCAAATCCAAAAAAAATGTAAGCGTCCGTCTCCTGCACTTTATGGACATGATGGTGTCGCCGGGAAATACGCCCATGGCAGCCCGTGTACAGCTAATCCCTGCTCAGACAGAGAAAAATAGCGATGAGTCTGATCCAGGCATATCCAAGATTAGCAGTCTATCCGTCAGAGGTGCGGCTGTGTTCCACAAGGATCAGCTAATCGGCTGGCTGAATGAGACAGAGACCAGAGGTGCCATGTGGCTGAAGAACCGGATGAAGGATGCGGTAACTACTGCCGAAGTTCCGGCGGAAAAGGGCGGGGGCCGGATCAGCGCACAGGTACATACGGCGAACACGAAATACCATACACTTGCAAGTACTAAAGGAATTACGATAACGGTAGATCCCTACGCGGAGATTTCTATCTTTGAGAACACCTCTAAGCTGGACATGAGTAACCCGAAGGATCTGGACTATATCAAAGCTTTGGTTATGGAAGATGTCAAGGCCAGAATTGAATTGGTCTGCCATCAGGCACAGCAACGTTATAAAAAAGATATTCTAGGGTTCGGACATATCATCTACCGTCAGCACCCCAAGCAATGGAACAAGAGCTATGCCAAGGAATGGGAGAAGCTATTTCCTGAAGTACCGATAAACATTACTCCACACATTACAATAACGCAGGTAGGTCTAACCAATAAATCCATAGAGCTTGAGTAAAAGGCTGAAAGGGAGGAATCAGGATGGTCAGGGTATCGGGTTATCAGCTCTTTGCCACTACGGTGTTGTTTCAGCTTGGAACCACAGTAATTTTCGGGTTCGCCTCTCCCGCCGGACGTGATGCCTGGATTGCGATGCTGCTCTCAGCCTTCATTGGAATGCTCATGATCCTGGGCTACACCGCTCTTATGAACATGATGCCAGGCTTATCCTTGGTTGAATGGTTCCCCAAGCAATTTGGCCCTTGGCTGGGCATTCCCATTGCCTGGTTCTATCCATTGTTGTTTATTTATGACGCAGGACGGGGAATCAGCGATCTGAAGGAGCTTGTCCCGCTCACCCTGCTGCCAGGTACACCTACATGGGTCATCCTTGGCTCCATGATGCTCGTGATTATATATTTTCTATCCAGTGGAGTCGAAGTTATCTGTCGGTTCGCAGGGTTGCTTCTCCCGATTCTATTCTTCCTCTTCGTTGTGGAGATCCTTCTACTACTGGGTTCCAGAAATGTGCATTTCGATAATCTTCAGCCCCTCTTGGGCGAAGGCTGGGGGCGAGTCTGGAAGACCGTCTGGCCCTTTGGCATTCTGCAGACCTTCGGCGAAACTATCGAATTCGCGATGTTGTGGACCTTTTTGAGAAAACCGGGGCAATTGGCCAAAATAAATATCATTGCCGTGCTGGTATCCGGGGGCACGATCGCCATGTTTGATATGTTAGCGATTGTAGTGCTGGGCGAAGGCGTCTTCCAGCGCAATATCTATCCTCTGCTGGTGTTGCTGAGGCAGCTAAGTATAAGTGATTTTCTGGATAACCTCGATGCCCTGGGCGTGTTGTACTTTATGACAACCATCTTTTTGAAAATATCCCTTCATCTGATGGCTGCTGTTCTGGCTATCCAGAAGCTTACCTCCTCCAAATCACTACGTGTGCCGATTCTTATCGTCACCGTGACCACACTATGGATTGGCAGCAATATGGCACGGAATGTGACTGACCACATCTTCGTGGGGACCCGAATCCTTCCTTACAGCTTATGGATTCCCCTCTTTATCGTCATTCCGGCCATTCTCTTGATGGTGACCTGGATTCGCAAGAAAGCAGGGGCGACACTATGAAAGGATACCTGTGGCCTTGGCAGTCTCATGTGAACATCATGCATCCTTGGGCGCTCTCCATTATGTTCATCTTGTTAGCGTTGCTGCTGTCGATGATTACGTGGTTTAAAAAGAAGAAATAGAGAATATGCCGACCCACGGATCATGCAGGCTCCGAGCTGGAGGCTTGTATAAAAACAACGGAAACACTAGGAACACCACAAATCTCCCTCAGCATCGTAGCTGAAGGAGCGTTTGCGTTCAATAATATTTACAGCACCTTACTGTTGGCTTCTATGCTTTAAGATCGAGGCATAATTCTGCCCTTCAATCTCCTGAAATTGTACCGCTGCTTCCGGTCCTTCAAGTTCCAAGTCCGGTTCAAGACCATCCCCTAGACGTTCCAGTTGCATGTTGAACCAAGGCAACGTATAAATCACATTAATGTTATCCTCTGGAGTCAAGGCGCGCTCCAGTTCCCCTTCCAGCAAGTGCTTCGCGGTTAATGGATCGGAAATAAAGGGGCGGCCGATGCCTACAATATCCAGTTCTCCATTATCCAGAGCCTCGTTCATCGCCGCCGTAGTCCGGAAATTCCCTGTAACCATGACCGGCATCTCGGCAACTTCACGAACAGCTTTGGCATACTCAATAAAGTAAGCTTCGCGTTTGATGGTGCTTTCCCGGCGGCCATCTACTCCCTCATCTTTGAAGGTTACCCCAACCACCTTCGGCTGTTCCAGTGAACCCCCGGAAAGCTCCAGCAAATCCAGGCTTGTCTTATTGAGCAGTTTAACCAATTCAATACACTCCGCGTTGGTAAAGCCACCCTTCTGAAAATCGGAGGAATTCAGCTTGATTCCAATTGGAAATTCTTTACCCACAACCTCGCGAATAGAGCTGATTACCGTAAGCAGTAATCTGGCCCGATTCTCTAAAGACCCGCCCCATCGGTCAGCTCTGCGGTTAGTTAATGGACTCAGGAATTGGGAGAACAGGTAACCATGTGCCGCATGAAGCTGCAAACCTGTGAACCCTGCCTCGCGGCTTTTGCGGGCTGCATATACGAACTGTGCAGTTACTTTTTCAATATCCTCTTCAGTCATTTCCACCGGCACAGCAAACGTAAGACCCAGCTCTCTCGGTAACTCAAGCTCTACAGAAGACGGAGCCAGCGGCGCCGGGTTAATCAGGTTCGAGACTTGTCTTCCCGTATGACCAAGCTGTACCCAGAAATGGTTACCTGCTGAGGTACCTGCTTTCGCTAAAGCGGCAAGTGCCGCCAAATTCGTATTTTCATCCAGTACCACGTTATTCGGACGTTCAAGATGCCAACGATCCACTTGCACATTTCCGGATAACAGAAGTCCAGCTCCACTGGCAGACCAGGTGCGATATAAAGTTTCCAAGCGAGGCGAAGAATCATTCCCGGCATCGGCCAGCCCTTCGCTCATTGCACCTTTAGCAATACGATTGGAAAGTACAGCTCCACTTGGCAGGGTAAGTGGAGAATTCAGTAAATTTGTCATGAATAAGTTCCTCTCCTGAAAGACAAATTGTCTTTTTATTAAACAACAACGTTCGTTGTCGTTAATAGTACAATAATCGTTGTCGTATCATTTGTCAATATGCAGCTTATCCTTTAAAATTAGAGAACGGATAGGTATGAACAACAGTTTGGAGGATCATTGTGAAAAATTGGTCAGATGATAATCCGAAAGCTTCCCTGATGAAGAGGAAGAGAGCGGCGATAGTAGATGCAGCATTACAAGAATTTCTGGACAGCGGTTATGCGCAGGCCTCCATGGACCGGATTGCGTCCGCAGCGGGAGTGTCGGTCAAAACCGTCTACCGTCACTTCGAGAACAAAGATGACTTATTCAGCACGGTGATGAAAGCAGCTTGCAGCGTGAATGGCCTGGAAGGATTGGACAGACTGGATGGGCAACCAGAAGATCCGGTAACCGAGCCAGATAAGCCTTGGCTGTCCCTGCCTCCTGAACAAGCCCTTCCGCTGGCGGGGATCGAATTATTGCAGCATGTGTTCTCCAAAGACCAGCTTTCGTTATATCGTGTAGTCACCCAGGATGCTCATCGTTTCCCTGAACTCGGCCAACGTTATCGGGAGCAGGTGACCGAGGGAATCATTGAGCACTGCATCCGATACATGGAGCGTTGGGCTGATACAGAGAAATGGGAGATTGCAAGCAAACGGAATGCGGCTTTCATTTTCAGTGCTCTCCTTCGTGCAGATCTCTTCGAAGAAGTCCTCCTTGGACTTCGTATACCGGATGAGAATGAGATTAAGGCACAGGCTGATACTGCTGCTAAGAACATGCTGATACTCATAAACGCGGGCGCCTTGTAGATTTCATATGCAAAAAAACGGGTAAAACCAAGAACTTCTCTTGGTCTCATCCGTTTTTTTATGACTGCTTATTTCAGAATAAATGAATAGAACGCTTGTTTATCCCGGCGTAAAATCAACTCAATCTCTTAATCAACTTCTCCACCCGTTTTCGCTTTGTGTCTTTTTCAATCTCGTCGAGTCGTGAGATCAGCGTCTTTATGAAAACGTCTTTATTCTTATCGTTAATGATAGACATTGCATTCTCCGCGTACATTGGAAGTTGATTTGTCGGACATTTCTTAAGCTGTTCAATGAGTAAGCTGAATGCATTATCAACATATTGTTCGACAGAGCAAAGTTTAATCAGGATATTTACTGCGTGATCTTTGGTGATCACCGATCCTTTGTCAGCAGTTTCAACAATTTTTGCAAGTGATTCATAGATGGTTGCCGGATTTTCAAGAGTTATCACGTCTAGTGCGGTCATAGCCCCCCAGACAAGCCGATTGTTCTTATGATCAAATAATGATAATAACTCTTTGCTGTATTCAACAACTAAAAACGGTTTTATAACTCCGATTTCATAGAGAACTTTAATACAATCACTTTGAATATTCTTGTCACTGTTATTTAAGTTGTCAACGAGTTCTTTCACAGCCCCCTTATCCTCTCGGTCGGCAATATTTTTCGCCAGCTCCTGATTAGGACCTTCGTCTTTACGGTTGAGTGAGGCTGCTAATTTCCCGATAATAGTCATCTCTTTTTCTCCTTTAGAGTTTAGGGACCTCACTTACCAACAGATCCCTGCTGGTTGCGACGTTTCCAATCCTGGTAACGCTCGGTAATAACTGGTTCAATGATTTCATAGTTTTCAAGTGAATCTTCCACATGGTAGATTGTCGGTAAACCAACCGCTAATACGTTCGTAAAATCAAACGCCATATAAAGATCGTTATGGATATTGAGATACTCACGGGCAAAGTCATCCGCTTCATCCGACAACTCCTTGGAGCTTAGCACGCCATCCCAGTTCTTCCGGTATAATTGGGCACCTGTCATTTCATCCCGTTTAACAAGCTCGATTTCCGGGGCATCCTCTTTGCGGCTTTGTTTACTGGACAAATCATTTTTAAGCAACCAGGTAATGAACATGCCTGTCGGGACATAGGCTTGTGCGTGATCCAGTTCTTGCGGAAAGTCACCCTCATAGTGCCATTTCGCTTTGTCGAACACATAGGTTTCTTTTTCCGTGATCTGAAACAAGATGTCCCTCGGCTCTTCAGCAAAACCCTTGCCTTTCAGTTCATCTGCCAACTCATTCAGCCGATCGACGGCTTCCTGTTTGGTTGGATATGTCTCATATTTGGGATTCATCGTTTTTCTGTCAGCATACAGCCGGCCTTTAATAATATTCAGGATACAAACCTCTTTAGCTTCTGTAATGGTCAAATGCCGATAATCTTTAAAAGTTTTTCCTTGTTTCGTTAATACCTTCTCTATCTTGCCCACGTTGTCACCTCGCCGTATCGTCAATCAGTCTGCGGTTTGCAGATCAGGTTTCTGGATGCCACACCGACTTTATTATAGCTTCCCAAGCTGCAAAGAGCAGCGGACTTTTTTCCTGCTTGCTTAGGTGATAAACATGAATTTCGCTAGACATCTATACTTTTGTTGAGACGTACCAGTTCGTCCAAATCCCGATTGTTTTTTAACCTATTGAAGTTATCCAGTTTGAATTGAATTTTTCTCAGCGTCTCGTGCCTTTCTTCAATCTGCGACTCAATATTTTGTTTATGGTCCTCCAACATGACATAACAGCTCTCTAAGTTTTGTTCGTCTACCAGATTCATATACCGTTGAATTTCCTTGAGAGGCATTTCGGTGCGTTTCAGACAGTTAATAAAAATTAACCGCTCCAGAGCGTGCCCATCGAATTCAAGTTGACCGTTGTCCTTACGTTTTATCCGTGAAATCAGCCCGATTTTTTCATAATAACGTATCGTGTCATAGCTGAATCCTGTCTTCTTGGAAATTTCAGCGATTGTAAACGTCGGCATCTTTTTTACCATCCTCTTCATGAATTGACATTTCCAGTGTGCGAATATGACAGTATACCATTTCAATTAAATGTATGTAAAAAAGAACTGCATCTCCACAGTTTGTCTTATTCGACAAGAGAGATACAGCTCTTTTAACATCCAACCGAAGGTTGTCTACAAATTATCGGCGACGCAGGCGCTTATTGGCAAGGGCTGGATGATCAGCAGCATAGTTATCTGCCGAATTGACATCTGTACCTGGTGGCACGATCTCATCAATACGGTCGAGAATCTCTTCACTGAGTTCAATGTCCGCGCCATCTAAAAGACTGTCCAGTTGTTCCATCTTACGTGGCCCAATGATTACCGAGCTCACTGCCGAATGCGACCGGACGAAAGCAAGGGCGAGATGCGGGAGTGAAATGCCCGTATCCTCCGCGAGCGCAGTGAGTTTTCTTAGAGCTTCTACCTTAGGCTGAAGAACCGGAATAGTCGTGTCATACATCGATGGTCTTCCCGCCGCCCGATGGCTGGCATTAGGATTCGAACGCCCTGACAGCCACCCCCCGTTCAGTGGACTATACGTGAGTACTCCCATTCCGTAACGCTGCGCGGTCGGCAGCACGGCACCTTCCAGCTTTCTAGTAAAGATGGAGTACATCGGCTGCTCCGTGAGAAAACGGTGATGTCCTCCACGCTGTGCCGCCCATTGGGACTCGGCAATGGCTTCCGCAGGGAAAGTTGAAGATCCGATCGCCCGAACTTTCCCCTCATGAATTAAGTCAGAGAGCGCTGACAGTGTCTCGTTAATATCTGTATTGTAATCCGGGCGATGAATTTGGTACAGATCGATATAGTCTGTACCCAGCCGCCGAAGACTATCTTCAGCAGCCCGCTTAATCCATCTCGCAGACCCGCCTTGCTGATTAACATCCGCGCCCATTGGGAAACCGAATTTCGTCGCGAGGATAACGTTTTCCCGGCGGCCCTTAAGTGCCTTGCCGACGATTTCCTCTGACTCACCCCTGGAATAGACATCGGCTGTATCAATAAAGTTAATGCCCGTATCCAGGGCCTTATGAATGATACGTATAGAATCATCATGATCGGTATTTCCCATCGCACCGAACATCATTGTACCGAGCGTCATTTCGCTAACGGATATGCCTGTTGCACCCAGAATCCGATATTTCATTGTTGTTTCCTCCCTTGTATCTTGTCCTTGCTGTTGTATCGTAATTCGTGGAGTTAACTCCATGTCAAGGAAATGATTCGAAAGAAATAACAAAGAAGACGCACAGGATATCCTGGCGTCTTCTTTGGCTGTAGATAGAGATTCATAAAGCACTTAACATCTTACATGCTTGCGTTTAAAACCAATCTGCCCTTTGTCTACTGCGGTTTGAATGCGTTCAGAAGCGATCAGAAATTTGCTTTTTTTCTTATCAACGTCAACTTCAACCGGACCTACTGCTTTAGCAGTTTCAAACGCTTGATCATGGAGAGGCACATAGGACACCCCAACTGTGTAGATAAAGTTATTCATAGCGTATTTTGCGCGCTCGGGAGCATCATGGATCGTATTTTTCACAAGATCAAGCATGCTGGCAATTTTACTTTCGGAAAATTCAGCGTCCGGGCGATTTCCGAGCAGCCAGCAGTAGCAGCTCCAGCCCGCAGACATTCTCAGTTCATCGCCGCTTGCGATCCACTTGTCGGCCACTTCCTGAGCAATATTTGCCTCTGCCAACGTTACCGCAACCACAAAATCGGACAGCATATAAAAATAAGCGCCGTCGATCCAACGATCAAAGTCTGCTACGGTCATCGCCTTCGGGTCGGCAATAATGCCGGCAAAATACATGGCGTCGTAGTTCCCTGTTGCATAAAGTTGCTCAGCCAACGGTTGATTTATTTTTGTTTTTCGGAAAATGGGCTTCATTTGACCTGTAGCCACACCAAAAAGTGGTTCCTGTGCGCCATTCGATTGGTAAATCTTCTTGGTCCGTTCCTTACCAAGCGTTTCAAGCTCCTGCATTACCATTTCAAAATCCATATTTCAACACTTCCTTTGGGTCTGTATTAAAGATAACGACGCTCAATGGGACAATTCAGCGATTTCATGCACATTACCGAACGGATCAACAAATGCAGCATATTGCCCTTGAGTAGGTTCATCATGTAAAAATTGAATCCCTTTTCCCTTCATTTCCTTAAAGGTTTGCTCCACAGATTCGACCTCGAACACCAACACCGTTCTAGCCTCGTTGGAATAATCTCCAATTTCTTTCGTCTTCTCACACTTAAAAGCTACAAGCTGACAACCATCAAGGGCAAAAACAAACTTATTTTCTTCCTCCGACAGTATTTGCAAACCCAACAATTCAGAATAAAACCCTCTTGCCTTTGTCATATCGTTGACGAAAATCATTATATTCCCTAGTTTCATAAGTCTATATTGCCCCTTTCTTTTACTATATTAACATGGAAGGATCGCAGGAAACTTTTATTAAAAATATGCCTTCTAAGTCATTGTGCTATCTCCCCGTTCCCTACTGGCCTATCCAAATTGGTATTAATAATAGCCCCATTGAGATTAAAGTTAAACTCCTTGTCGAGATCTTATTCAATTTTTTATTATTCTCTGATTTATACCAGCCTTTAAATTGAAAATAATTTCGGTATAACACTAGAAATAAAATCATATTCCCCAATGTCATACTCCAATGATAAAGCGACTGGCCAAATATCCATTGATATATGACCTTTTCCAATCCACCTAAAACCAGCAGCGTCAAAGCAAATAAAATACATAACCGGAGTAATTCAAATATAAAGGAAACTAATTTAAGCATTTGATTTTCCGTCCTTTCATGTCGATAAGGATTAAAATAAGTATCATCTACACTAACAATTTTTTCAAGCTTCCGATAATTTCAATTTTTTTGGTAAAAAACATTTAATTTGGATTATTCCACTCAGCGCTTTAGCGGTAGCGATACTCATGTATGTAATATTTATATGGGTTGCCTTGTTTGTTGAATAGTCTGTTTTCCGTTCCCAAATTGCTACTCATGACAATCTCCGCTTCCTTGCCTATAAAAGCGCGCTTGGCCTCTGCATCATCCATCTGCTGTATACTCTAACGCAAAAAATCCACTTAAGTCTCTCCTCAAGTGGATTTTTGCTATGAATTTTATCTATTAATTGCGTAATTCAAATATATGCCGTTAGACTCTAATTTGCGAACTTCTCTTAATGTAAATCGTGCCGCTGGTTGCTTCACCAGGGAATCTGGCTTGGCAAATAATGCTTGTGTACTTGTATCCCCATCGGCTGTTGGAGTAATTAATAAGCTTAATTCATCAACGAGTCCTTCATTTAGAAAAGTACCGTTCAAATAAGCTCCCCCGTCCAACATCATTTCCTGGACACCAAGCAAGGTATGAATCTTTCTTAATACTTCATGCAAATCCAGTTGTTCTTTACCGCCAAAAATATAAGAAATCCCTAAATCACGTAAATATGTTAAGTATTCATCTGCTACATCCTCAGTGATCACCACTACAATATGTGATTCCACTTTTAACTGAAACGATGTCGGGATTGTGTTTTGAGTCCATCTTAATTTCCCTTTAGGGTCTACTGCAATGACATATCTTTCAGCATGAGCATCAGCAATGAAATCTGTCCTTGGTACTGCTAAGGTGATACCTCCTTTAAATTCCACCTTTTCTCCAAAGGCAAAATTCCCTTCCATAGTCACCCTGCCGCACATCCAAGCCTTAGGATTATAGCTTTCCTGGATTTCGACATATTTCAAATACAAAGATTGTGCTTCTTCTGTCTTCATGTAATCCCCGTCTATTTTTCCATCCAAGGATGTCATCATGTGGCAAACAATATGAGGTCTATTCATATTTTTTTCTCCTTCATCACTATGGTTTTATACAAGAATAAGTTACTTTTACAAGAATCCTTTTTGATCCTTGTGTGTATTAATACTCTCCTGTATATTTAATTTAAAATAGAATGATGGACAAAACAATTACCACATTCACTAATTCATGTAGTAATACTCATTTATTCTAAACTGTGTATGAAACGGAGTTTGATATGGAAGAAAAATTAGATCGGAGAACCAAAAAGTCCAGAAAAGCAATTCAATCCACTTTTTTGACACTTCTACTTCATGATGGATTTGATAGTATTACTGTGAAGACTCTTACTGAAAAAGCTGATATCAGCAGAAAAACCTTCTACTTGCACTTTACTGATAAAAATGACTTATTAGACGCGATCGTTCAAGAACAAATCCGAGAACTCAAATCTACTTGCGCCGAAAGTAAAGCAACTGATTTTATAGAAAGTACAATTGTTTGGTTTCATTACTTTGAACAAAAAAAAGATTTTTTCTATGCCTTATTTAAAAGTGAAAGCACTGTCTCTTTTAGAAAACAACTTCTCAATTGTCTCATGGAACAAATCGGTGGAGAAATTCCTACTGTAGATATCACGCAAGATCGAGACCTTACCATTCGTTTCCTGAGCACAGCCGTTCTAGGTATTGTGGAATCCTTTGTTATGGGTGAAATCAATTCTGACTGTGAACATATAGCCAGGCAAGTCGGGAAATTACTAGAAGAGAATCTATCTTCTATTTCAAATCACTAGCGTTGCATTAACAAAAAACAGAGAAACCCATGTCATGTCAGACAAGGGTCTCTCCGTTCTTATATTCCGTAACTCTGTTTCTCGTTCCTAGTTGAATCATTTCTGCATATTGGCAGAAGTGACATCCTTCCAATTGCTATTCGTGACAATCTCCGCATCTTTGCCTACAAAAGCGCGCTTGGCCTCCGCATCATCCATGAGTTGGTATCTCATCCAGGCTGTCAGGTATCCTCTGTGCTGTCCGCCATCCTGTTCAATGGCTGTATGCGCAGCCCCTTTAGCCATCGCCATCATTACCGGAAGGGTCGGCTTAGCTTTACTGATCTCCAGCTTGTTAGAAGAGGCAGGTGAGATGATAAAATCACGGGTACCGCTCAGCACCAAAAATGGCACCTTCAGCGCAGAGGTATCATAAGCATCCTTCGGTTCGCAAAATTCCAGCTTCGGAAGCGCGATGGATACGACTGTTTTGATCACACTTCCACGCTTATAATTCGTATGAGCATTAATTACGCCGGTAGAGCCTTGGGAATGACCCGCCGCACCTATTCGATCAGGCTGAACCCTATGGTAGAACTGACTTTTGGGATCATTATTCGCAGCCAGCAGATATTCAATCGAGGCCAGGATTTCTTTGCCTGTTCCGGTCGTTGTACTATAACTGTCGATGACAATAAATCCCCAGCCTGCGAGGTGTCGGAACAGCGCGTCGTATTGTTTGGGCAGTGCTCCCGTCCCGTTACCCCATGCAATCAATGGATGTCTGACATCCTTGGACTCCGGGTAGTAGACTTTGTACAGCTTTTCTCCCTTCGTCCCTGTGATCTCCGCCGTTTGGACTGAATACTTCCCGGGTAACGCATATTTCTCCTCGATACTCCCCGTTGTATAAGCAGCAGATACGGAGTTCACCAATAGAAAGGATACTGTAGAGAAAGCAATAATCACAATCAGAAAAATACCGGCTATCCATTGAAACCAACGATTTCTGAGCACTCTCTTAATTTGTGGCATACAGGCACCCTCTCCCACGAAATATACATTGTTGTTTTGGGAACTAAGCATATTATATGGTTGTTAACACAATGTTACATCCAAGTATTTCTCTACTCAAACCGTTTTCCACCCAGCTCAATTTGGCGGTTGATCTCAGCCTGGATTTTAGGCTCTGGTGCGTGGTCGCGCTCCCAGTTATCCGGTTTAATGACCTTTCCGACTTCGTTGTAATGCGGCTTGCCGTCCGGGAAGATTTTGCCCATATTCGCTGCGTGGACGATATCAAAGATCGGTTCGGGCTCTACACCCGCTTCTACGAATCCGCCATTGGCGAAGTACAAAATATCCGTGAACGCATCCATCTGCCCAATCAACTGGTCGTCAGGATAGGATTTTTGCAGTTGCTTGCGGTAAGACTCAGCGGCACGGGTCATAAGATCCTCGTAAAATATAGCGAAGCGATCGTCATTTCCGGCGGTAGCATGCAGCAACTCGATTACCTCTTCCATAATAAAAGAAGCCCGGTTAACTGCAAGCTTGTCCGATAGCTTTTCCGGCGCCTCAGGGGCCGGGCAGTTGAAGCCATGGTGAAACTCTCGTACTTGCTGAAATTGTGTTTTATTCTCTGTTTTCTCTGTCATGTGTATAATCTCGCTCCTCTGTGTCTTGAATCTTCTACTATTATAGCGGTATCCCGCACGCTGGTCATGGAAATCATGAAATTCCTCCGCAAAAAAAAGAGCTGCACCGCACCCTAAAGTGCGAAGCAACTCCTTATTTTATCCTTAGTTCGCCTTGCCGAACAGATGAAATACGCTTATGATAGCGCCAGCATAGCGTTCATGTCTGCCTCGGCCGTTGTAATCAGCTTCAGCCCAAACATTTCAACAAGCACGTCCAGTACACCCTCTGAAATGAACTCAGGCGGCTTCGGCCCGATGCGGATATCCTGTATGCCGAGACTGAACAAGCCGAGTAGAATGGCCACGGCCTTTTGCTCAAACCAGGACAGTACGATGCTGACCGGAAGCTCGTTCACGGTACAGCCGAAGGCATCGGCGAGGGCCAGTGCGATTTTTACAGTAGAGCCCGAATTATTGCATTGCCCAAGATCGATATAACGCGGAATTCCCGTGTCCCCTACAGTCCCGTAATCTACGTCGTTGAAGCGGAACTTGCCGCAGGAAGTGGTTAGAATAACCGTATCATTCGGCAGAGAGGTAGCCAGCTCGCGGTAATACTCTCCTCCTTTGCCTGGTGCATCACAACCTGCAATCACGAAGAAGCGGCGGATATGACCGTCCTTGACTGCCTGAATAATCTCAGGCGCAAGCCCCAGCACTGTCTCATGATGGTACCCTGTAGTAAGTACAAGATCCGAATCCACGTCAGCCACTGGTAGCGATAGAGCACGCTCAATCAGCGGGGTGAAATCCTCGCCAGTGATTTTCTCCACACCTTCCAGCCCTGCCACTTCATATGAGAAAAAGCGGTCTGCATACGTTCCTTTAATCGGCATCACACAGTTCGTAGTCGCAAGGATGGCGCCGGGAAACTTCTCGAACAGTCGGCGCTGGTCATACCAAGCTTTACCGATATTTCCTTTCAGATGACTATACTTCTTCAGTGCCGGATAGCCGTGGGCAGGCAGCATTTCAGAGTGGGTATAAATGTTGATTCCTTTACCTTCTGTCTGCCGCAGCAACTCTTCGAGAACGTACAGGTTATGCCCAGTCACCACAATTGAGTGGCCTTCAATTTTATTCTGACTGACTGTAACCGGCTGCGGGATGCCAAACCGATCCGTATGCGCGCGGTCCAGCACATCCATAATTCGTACCGCTGCATTACCAACCTTCATCGCCATTTCCAGATGCTCCTGCACATTAAAGTTGGAATTGGTCAGGGTCATATACAACGCTTCATGAGTGATGCGATCCACCTCCGGATCGGTATATCCCAGTTGTCTTGCATGTGTCGCGTAGGCAGCAATCCCTTTTAATGCAAAAATCATTGTGTCTTGTAAGCTCGCAATCGTCTCGTTCTTGCCGCACACTCCAACTATAGTACATCCACCGTCCGGCGTCTGTTCACACTGATAACAAAACATATCGTTATCCTCCTTCATAGATAATCAATCGTCCGTTTCAGCGTACCAGAGCCCCAAGACTCAAGGTGTGATTACACACACAGGATAATCCAAGATTCTTTGTACATTTCGGAGGCGATTCGTTCTAGTGAATTCTAGCTTTGTGAGGTTTAGGCTTTACCGATTACCACGGAATCGTTCCAAATGTTGCGCTCGTGAACATCCCTGTCGGGCCGTCCGGGCCGAGTAGCGCAACGCGCACGATCTCAGCCGCGCCATCCTCGACAGTCTGCGTACCAGCTCCATTGAGAGCCGTCTTGGTGAAGCCCGGGGAGACTGCGTTGACCTTGATTCCGGTCGACTCCAGCTCGATCGCCATAGCGAGCGTCATAGCGTTGAGAGCCGTCTTCGAAGCAGGGTAGCCAGGGCGGAAATACGTACGGTAGGCATAGGACGGATCCGAGTTACTTGTCAGCGAGCCAACACCACTTGATACGTTGACTATGCTTGCATGCGGTGCCTCGCGCAGGAGCGGCAGCATCGCCTGGTAAACGGCAAGGACGCCGAAAACGTTGGTTTCCCACACTACCCGCACTTCATCTAGTGACACGTTGCTCGCAAGGGTCAATTTAGCGTACTCCTCCACGGACATAGAACCCTGTCTTGTATTTGAGATCGCAGCGTTTTGGATGAGCACATCGAGACGGCCAAGCTCTGTGCGGATGCGCTCTGCTGCTGCGGTGATTGAATCCTGATCTGTCACGTCCAGCTGGAGCGCAATGGCGCCTGGCCCAATCTCCTTGGCTGCAGCCTCACCTCGCTCAAAATTACGCGATCCGACCAGTACAGTGAGGCCGTTTTCCACAAGATCCTTTGCGACCTGAAGACCGATTCCTTGATTTGCCCCGGTAACCAAGGCGACACGTTTGTTATGCATTGTAATACCTTCCTTTCATGCATCAGTGTGCAATTTTTGTAATATATCTGTCCCGCCATCAAGTTGACACGTCAACCTGATGGCGGGATTACTATAACACGCCTTGGTTGACGCGTCAACCTTGGTGATGAGTTTACTATAATAGATTTAAGTTGACGCATCAACAATGTATGGGTACTAGCCATTTACCAAATGAAAAAAATAGGGTATCCTTGTCCATGTGCTGAATCCTCTCTCTTACGTTTGGTCTTAGTAGACCAAGATGAAACAACTTCATGCGTTCAACTTTTATGCAACGCTAGTGATAATTCCCCTATGAATAATAACGAATCTAAATGAAAAGGATATGTGCATATGGATAATGACTGGTTAAATGATGAGGAAATGCAATTATGGTATATGTGGAAATCCAACTATAAGAAAATCATGGATCGTGTAGTAAAAGACATGTCCGAGAAAACAGGACTCTCAGAAGAGGGTGATTTTGGAATATTAGTTAGGTTAGTTGATTTAGGGAATGGTGTGCTTCGCCAACAGGAATTAGTCGACTCCATGGAGTGGACGAAGAGTCGATTGTCCCATCATCTAACGCGGATGGAACAACGCGGACTGGTTCTAAGAAAACCATTAGACACAGGGAATGGTGTTCAAGTCATCATCACTGACTCTGGAAAATCTGCAGTGGATGCTTCTCGCCCTATATACGCAAAGGCAGTACGCAAATATTTTCTTGATCAATTATCAGATCAAGACACTGAGTTAATTACTAAGTTGGCGGAACGGACAGATAAAATGGCTTCAGATTGATCAGTAATAAAATACGCTCCATCTCATCGTGACACATCATAGAAGAAAATTACGAGCTTGCCTTCGTCGTGGCATGGCTGCGATGAAGGCTATTGCCCAGGAAATTGTAGAGCAAACGGGTTTTCCGAGGGAGATTTAAACGTGTTAGGTTAAAAAGTAACGAAAAAAGCGTCCTCGGCAGCAACTGCTTGCCGGGGACGCTTTTTTCATGAGTATGCCCTGGTTAATGTTGAGAATGCACCCTCCTGCTCCGCCACTCCCTGTAGATAAAGAACACGCATAGAATACTAATGATCAACAGCAGGCTGCGGGAGGAATACATTCCGATGACAACCACCAGGAACAGTGAAAGAATCGTTCCCAAAATAGCAACCACTCTGCTCTTCAGCAGCTTGATCCCTGCCAGAATTCCGATTAGCGCGTTCATCCCCAGAAAGCTGTTTGCGATCAGAACCAGCACGCTAAGATCATAAGCCCCAAGCTGCATGAACAGAATAACCGCTGCATTCACCAATCCGATGATGCCAATGGCCGCATAGGGGGTGTTATGCTTCGTACGTTGTCCAAAAAAAGCCGGCAAAATCCTGTCTTCGGACAAGGAAGCAGTCAGCCGCGATATTCCTCCTACGTATAACAGATAGGTAGAGGCACAGAGGAAGACGCCGAGCCCGGCAATGATCTGCTGCCCCCGGTCTCCGAACAATGGATACATAATTCCTCCAAGGGAATGTCCTCCCCCATCACCGGCCGGGTCACTCCACTGCATAGCCGCCGCCACTACCAGATACACACCAGCAATAACGATAAAGCTCAGAATCATCCCTCTGCTAGTCGTCTTGCGGATATCCTTCACCTCGTCCGTATAATTCCCGATGATATCCCACCCGAAGACCGCCCAGAAGAGAATCAGCACCGCATACCCGAAGGATTGGGGCTGGAAATTATCCGCAATAGCGAAGACCTTAGGATGATTGGACAGGCTAACGGCTGAACCTGTGAACAGGACCACGGCAGAGACCGTGGACATCAGCAGTGATATTTTCCCGACAAAAGTAATTCTGCAAAATAACAATAGCACGCATACCGCAGTCAAACCGTATCCGATATAAAAGGGGTCTCCCCATCCAAGCTGTGCCAAATACTCACTCGCTGTCAATAAGACGGCTGCTGCTCCGACCGACACGCCCAGGATCAAATACAAGGAAGACAATACCTTGATTTGTCCTCCAAACGCACAATTCACCGCATTAGCAATACCGGCATCGCCGGGATAACGGATACTGATCGCCCCAAAAATATAAGCCGTCAGCAAACTGACCCCGATAATGATCAGCCAAGCAACAATCGCCCACTCCCCGACCAGTTGGTAGATTGTAGAGGGCAGCATCAAGATGCCCGAGCCCAGAATGGGGCCAATAATTAGCCCGCTAAGGGTCCATACGCCAAGCTTTTTCTCCTTTACACTGTGTTGCCTATCCATGCCGTACCATCCCTTCTCGTCCCGAGCTTCAGTATCCGAAAGACAACTTTCAGCCTGCGGCTCATGTACAAGAAATTATAGACGGCCTTTTCCTCTATAAGGTAAATCCCAAAAACTATGGGTTTCCATAGCTAAAAGCTATGCCTTGAAGCAACGATAACCATTAAACTTTTCTGCATGCGCTACACCAGGTCTTTGACCATACGCTGTAATTCTTCCAAATACCGTTCACCAAGGCGACTCAGATTCATATTTTTATGCCTGATGGTCCCGATCTGTATCTCCTCATCCACTTCTAATGGGATCGCGATAAAATCATCGCCATGAATCTCCTCCCCTATAATCCCCGTCGAAATCGTGTACGCATTTAGCCCGATCAGCAGATTGACAATCGCGGCCCGGTCGGTCACTTTAATGCTCTTTTTGCGTTCCAGGTTGCTCAGAATCTCTTCCGAGAAGTAAAAGGAATTATTGTCTCCTTGCTCAAAGGACAGGTAGGGATACTCCTCTAAATCCGCAATCGTCACGCTTGTTCGCTGAGCCAAGGGGTTCTGAGTGCTGATAAAGATGTGTGGCCGAGCAGTGAACAGCACTGAGAAGACCAGATCATTTTCTTTGAGATGTTTCAAAATGATACGAGCGTTGAACGTGTTGATATATAACACACCAATCTCGCTGCGAAGGGCTCTGACATCATCGATAATATCATAGGTTTTTGTCTCTCTGATCGTGAATTCATATTCATCAGCGCCATAGTTCTTGATCAGATTCACAAATGCATTAATAGCAAACGTATAGTGCTGAGTGGATACGGAAAAATGCTGCTTGGCTGGCTTCGAATGCAGATATTTCTCTTCCATGAGCTGATAATGCTCCAGCATCTGCCGCGCATAGCTCAGGAACTCCGCTCCCTCCTTCGTCACGCTGACCCCTTTATGGGTCCGGATGAAGATCGGGAGATTAATCTCCTCCTCCAGTTCCTTAATGGCGTTGGAGAGGCTGGGCTGGGAGATGAATAGACTTCTGGCGGCTTCACTAAAAGAGCTTTTATCTGCAATCTCCACTGCATATTTGAATTGCTGTAATTTCACGCAGGCGTCCTCCAGTCCGGGGCTGTTCATCCTCAAATGACTTAAACATAAACAGCAGGTATGGAATCGTCAAGTCCCTGTGTGAAAAGACAAAGACAGGCAAGGTCCTTCAGGGGTCTTTGCCTGTTTAGTCTCCTCCCCAACTAACGACATTTTTGTACCTTATGTGTCTCACAATTTCACCCGATAAGACGCAAGCCGGGACTCGTCTGGTGTACAACCGTTGCCGACAACCTCCGGCACTCGAAGACAACCATCCGCATCCAGAACAGCACCTTCAGTATAGAAGCTTGCCAGCATGGGATCGAACGCAGCCGGATAATATTCCATCCAGATACCGCAAGGGATCGAGGCCATCAGCGGCAGATTGATCTGGTGATCTCCATGCGCCGAAATGGCCAAGCCACTGGATTCAGCCAGAGCTGCTACCTTCCTGAACTCCGTAACTCCACCCATCCAGCGGGCGTCCGGCTGAAGAATGCCAACTGCGCCGGTCTCAATCAAATCCCGAAAGCCGTATTTGGTATATTCCTGTTCCCCGGCGGCCAGTGTGATGCTCGTATGCGCAGCAATCTTTTCATACCCTGCATAATCATCGGGAGCTACCGGCTCTTCAAGCCAGAAGAGATCATATTCTTCTAGACGTTTGGCGATCTGGATGGCCTCGAAATAACGGTACGAGGTGTTGGCATCCACCATAAGGGCAATGTCCGGCCCTATGGCTTCGCGTACAGCACGCACACGCTGCACATCCTCACGGATGGACAGGCGCCCGATTTTCATTTTCACAGCACGTGCACCTAGCTCGACATAAGACAACATCTCCCGCTGCAACTCTGTAATGCCCTCGCCGTCCATATAATATCCACCGGCGATGTAGACAGGCATCTTATCACTGTAGCCCCCAAGCAACAGGTGCAAGGGCAACCCGGCGTATTTGCTCTTAATGTCCCACAATGCCATATCAATAGAGGACAGTGCCGCGGTCTCATGGCCCCGCCGACCATACAGCTTGCTGTCCCACAACGTGGACCAGATTCGCTCGGTCATTAGCGGGTCCATCCCGATCAGACGTACGGCGAATGCCTCACGTAGCTGCCGTTCTCCGTCTGACGCGCTGCCGATACCGTAGCCGGTGATACCTTCATCCGTCTCTATTTTGAGTACGCAGCGCACCACATCGCTCCATGTATGCGAACCGTTCGATATTGGCCGTGCGCGAGGCCAGGAATAGTAGTTAGCCGTTACCCGTGTAATTTTCATACTCCACCTTGGCTCTGCTGACGCAAGCCTTTCAGCGTATGTACGCTGACCTCTTTGAATTCCACAGCATTTAGATTCAGATTCACATTCATTTCCATATCCAATTACCCAACCTTTCCAGTTAAAATACATTAAGTTAATGAATATTATCGGATTTATACATAACAAAAAGATCTCACTCTCCCCACTGTAGGGAAAATGAGACCTCCATATGTCAGGTTAGTCTCTATATTACTATCATGTGATAATCAAATATTATATTGAAATATTATAATCGCGCCATGAGGATGTCAATTATTTTTTAGTATTCCCAGTGGAATTAATATATTCATAGTCTCTTCATCGAAAGAAGATTCCACTTCGCACAAGGGCAACAAAATTTCGACTTTGACAGGCTAATTGAGAAATATTATCATTCATTAGTAGCTTATCTCGAAAGGGGGCCCTCATTTGAAAAAACAGCCTGATTATTCACCCGTCTTACGTAAATTGCTTCGTGCTGCCAGACTAAAAGGCGACCTGGCTGCAACCACGGGCAACCTGCCAGCCCCAGACCCTTCTGTCGACATGCTTCTTGTCGTTACCAAATCCCAGTCCTCCCGGTGGCAAGGGAATACAGCCTATTTTACCGTACTAGATACCCAAAGTATCGACTCGCTTCAATCTGCTGGGGCGTCTCTGGAGGGTTACCTTTTTCTAATAGAGCAGGAAGACAAACCGGTGAAGTGGTCCATTTCTCTTTCAGCGGCAGCCTCATATATAAGACTTTGTGAACATGTCGTAGATCTATCCGAAGCGAATGATCCACTGCTGCAATTCCGTGGCCTGATATACTTTCAAGAGCTTTTGTATGAGCTGTACCGGATAGACCGACAAGCTGTTCACGATGCCAGGACCGCAGTGGAACATACCAGAGAGTATATGGAGAGTCACTATGCAGAAGTCATGTCTGTGAAAAGCCTTGCCGAAATGGCTGGCATCAGCCCTTCCTACTATTTGGAGTTGTTCAAAAAAATTGTCGGCAGAAGTCCGATAGAATATTTGACCTCCGTACGGATCAATGCCGCCAAGCGGCTGATGGAGCAGACAGAAGCGCCCGCCCATCAGATCGCAGAGACGGTCGGTTACAAAGATCCGTTCTATTTCAGCCGCCAATTCAAGCAAGCGACGGGAATGTCTCCCTCCCGCTATGCTGAGCGGGATCGCAACCGGATCGCAGCCTTCCACTATCCCATGACCGGGCAAATGCTGGCACTGCAGAACATCCCCTACGCGGCGCCACTTGATCGGGAATTCTGCCTCTTCTATAAACAAAAATACGAGCAACAAATTCCGGTTCACCTCAAGGACCCTTCCATGGAGAATAATATGCTCTTCAACCTGGAGGCATTGCAGGCAGGCAGACCAGATCTTATCATCGCGGGTGACTGGCTGCCCAAAGCTGGACGGGGGGAACTGGAACGAATTGCTCCCACACTCTATGTGCCGTGGTGGGAGAAGGATTGGCGGCAACACTTACTCATCGTTGCCCAGTTCCTTGGGGAGACCGTTCAAGCGGAGCGCTGGCTGACTCAATACGAGATCAAGGCGGCGACGATCCGCAGCAAACTGAAGGAGCGACTTCGGGACAGCAGTATTCTGGCGATTCATATACTGAATGGGTCAATCCACCGCTTCGGCGGTCGCAATCTGGGTGCTGTGCTTTACGGGGACCTGGGCTTAAGGCTTCCCGACTCGCAAAGCGCCGAACCTGCCTACGAGATATTGTCCATTGAGCAGCTGATTGCTCTTAAACCCGATCGCCTGCTTGTAGCTATTGGTACCGATCCACAAGCCAGAACGCTTTGGCAAGACCTTACCCAAATGCCCGAATGGCAGGACATGACCGCCGTCCGCAATAGACATGTACAGCAGATCCAGCCGGACCCGTGGTTCGACTACTCTGCGATGGGACATGAGCGGATACTCAGAGCAGTGATCAAGTTGTTTTCCTTGGATCGTCCATCTTAATTCCTAACATTGACTATGGTCAGTTGGCAGGGTTAGCGGGTATGCTGTTTTGAGTGATATTGATTCTCAGTCTCAGGAGGGAAAGCATGTTTTATATTAAAAAATTTCAGCTAGTCACTGTGGTTCTACTCTTGTCTGTGGCGTTATACGGCTGCAGCCACACAGACCCTGCTTCTAATGCAGCCAAAGAAACCGCGGCGCAGACAGAGGCTACGAGCTCAGCGGTACCAGAAGCTAGCCCGGAAACAACCAATTCGTCTACGGAGAACGCTCCCCGCACGGTCAAGGACGACTTGGGCAATAACGTGGTCATACCTGCCAACCCTCAGCGTATCGTTGCTCCCTATCTGGAGGATGCGCTACTGGCCCTTGGCGTCAAGCCAGTCGCTCAGTGGTCAGCGGGTGATTTGCTCCTGAAGTATCTGCAGCCACAACTGCAGGATGTACCTAAGCTGGACTTTGTCAGCCTGGGCCCCGAAGCTGTATTGAGCTTCACACCGGACTTGTTCATCGTGCCGTTCGCGGTACGGGTACAAGATGGAGCGTATGATAAATACGCAAAAGTCGCTCCGACCTATGTCTTTCAGGACGCCACCAAAGACTGGAGAAAGACGCTTCTCACCCTTGGCGATCTATTGAATCGGGCCACACAAGCCAAAGAAGCTCTTCAGGCATACGACAGCAAAATTGCAGACATTAAGTCCGCACTCCAGAACCAAACAGCCGGTAAGAGTGCAGCCATCATGCTCATCTCGGACAAGTCCTTCTCGCTGATGCAGGAGAATACCTATAGCGGTAAGGTCATCTATGATGGTCTTGGCTTAGAGGTGCCTCAGGGAGCCCAGGGCAACGACTGGAAGGATATCTCCCTCGAGAGTCTGCCGGAATTGAAAGCCGACTATATTTTCCTCATGCAAGTAGACGGTGCCGATCCGCTGAAGAACCAACAGCTGGCCTCCATCTATGATACATCCGTGTGGAAGAATCTTGAGGCCGTCAAAGCCGGTCATGTGTTCAGCGTGGATCGGGATTACTGGATTAACACGGGTCTGAACGCAAATCTGAAGGTGGCAGAGGATGTGCAGAACCTGCTAAACCGCCCATAATAAAAAATCTTAGATACAACAGCCGGAGCGAGGAAATTCCCACCTTGTCCGGCTGTTTCTTTGTGATTAGGGCGTAGTTGCACTCTAAAATAATGTATAAGGAGATTTAGCGACTTTAATTACACACATTGTGTAATCAATCATCTTCATGTATACTCACTTTGAGGAGTGATGCAGATGAAGAAATTGGCCAAGATTACAATCTTTACTGGGGTTGGCTTGCTGAGTTTGATTTTGATCGCTGTAGTGCTCATTAGCGCTTTCGTGATCAAACGGCCGACAACCATCCCCGAGCTTGCGGATGTGAAGCCATACAAGTGGAATAAAATGAATTTGGGCGGAAATGTGATTTCCAGTGACGGTTCCGAATATTTTCTATGGAATAAAAAAGGAGAAAATAATAACTGGATTATCTTCTTCTCTGGAGGTGGAGCAAGTTGGGATGCCAAGAGCGCCGCGCACCCTATCAAGCTGATGAATTTTATAACAGGTGGAGATACAGGCAATTATTTTCCCAATATCCCCTTCTATATGCTAAGTCTGCTGCAAGGAATGATGGATACCGATAATCCCGCCAACCCTTTTCATGGATGGAATGTCGTCTACCTCCCTTATACAACCGGTGATTTTCATATCGGCAACCGTAGCGCTGAATACAGTAAAGACGATGGGACTCCCTTCACGATGCATTATAATGGAAGCAACAATGTACGGAGCGGTCTGGACTGGATCTATGCCAACGTTGACAACCCGGGCAAACTGCTGATCGCAGGCGAAAGTGCGGGCGGGTTCGGCTCTGCCTTCTGGGCAAAGGAAATCGCCTCCCACTACAAGGATTCGGAGATTTATCAGTATTCCGACAGCTCCTTCCTGCAATCGGATAAATGGCCCAATGTGGTTGATCAGGAGTGGCATGCAGACTTCACCAAAACCTTTGGGTATAAGGCAGAGCCGGATATCATCGGAGCGGCTTTTACAGCTAACGGCCATCTTTTACCTGCCAATGCAGTATTATTGCAGTCCTATTCGTTGTTTGACGAGGTCCTGATTCACTTTCAGAATAAAATCAATGATTACTCAGGTCCGCAGGATCAGCAGAATATAGATGCATGGTCACAGCAAATGCGGACTTCTGTCCGTACGCTGGCAGCATCGCTGCCGAATTACTACTACTATCTGACCGACTACGGGCTGGATAAGGAAAAAGGCACAACCCCGCACACATTTGCCACCCGGGACACCTTCTATCAGGCCGAACAGGATGGGATAAAGCTTCTAAATTGGTTGGGTGATGCCGTCAACCACCAGAAACGCTATTCCGTCGGCAGCGAGTTCCTTGAGAAATAGGAAGAAGTCCAGTACGATTGGAAGGAAGGTATTCTGGAAAGAGGCAGGAGAGAAACGCTAATGAAGCTGCGTGAAAAACAGATGCAACTGACGCGGGAGATGATTACGGGTGCGGCGCTGACACTGTTCAATGCCCAAGGCATTGAGCGCACCGATATGGCTCAGATTGCTGAAGAAGCCGGCATCTCCCGGCGCACCTTGTATCATCATTATAAGGATAAGGAAGAATTGGCTGTCCAAATCTATGTAGAGAATCTGGAGCGGATGTTCGGGCAGCTACTGTTTGACTTTAATTTTGAACACCCTGAGCAGTCGCTGGAGACTATCCTAGACAAATATTTGGCGCTTAGGGAAGAGAACGAATCACTGATCTACTACGATGCTATTTTCGGAGTTTACTACAGTACCCTCTCCAAGAATCCGGCCGAGTTGCCAGATTTCCAGAAAGCTATGCAGGGCTGGTCTGCAAGGCTTTTACAACCGGAGACAGTGCCCGTAACGCCGGAAGACAAAACAAAGTGGATAGACATCCTACTGAAGTCCACCCACCTGTATTTCATGTATTTACAAAAAGCTGTGATTATTACCCGCCAGCGCGGGGGCCAGATTACGGAAGAGGATCGGGCCACCGACCGGCAATTCAAGGATTTCATCATGCACGGTGTTCGTCATTCCCGCTGACACCCGGCACAGAGAGGGGCAATCTGACGATAATCGTCGTGCCCTCTCCCACTGCACTATTCACCTCAATATCCCCCTGATGCAGCGACACAATTTTCTTAACGATCGCAAGCCCCAGTCCGTTACCATTGTTATTTCCGTTCCGCGACTTGTCGACCTTATAGAATCTTTGGAATACAGCACTGAATTCCTCCGGGGAGATCCCGATGCCGCTATCGCTTATGGTAACGGCCATTTCTGTTGCCCCAACATCAATCCTAATACGGATATCTCCACCCCCAGGGGTGAACTTGATGCTATTGCTTAGCAGATTCATCCAGACCTGCTTCAGTTGATCTTCATCCGCCTCGATCGTAACAGCCTCTGGGAATTCTAGATCAATAAGAATGCCCTTGGACGACCATTGCGGCTCACACGTCACAACAATAGTTCGAATCTGCTCATCAAGATGAAAGGAAGTCGGCTTGAAGGGATGATGCTCAGAGTCGAGTGAAGCGAGCTTCAGCAAATTATCACTGAGACGTGACAGCCGTCCACTTTCCGCTATGATAATCTCAAGGTATTCATTACGCTCTTCTTCCACGATCAGATCATGACTTTGCAGAGCCTTGGCGAACCCGGAGATCGAAGTAAGCGGAGTCTGAATCTCATGCGAGACATTGGATACAAAATCTTGCCGCATCTGTTCCAATTGCTTAAGCTCCCCGGCCATTTCCACATAGCTTCGGGTCAGTTCCCCTATCTCGTCTACCCGATTGACCTTCAGCTCTACCTCAAAATCACCCTTGGCCAACTTTCTTGTCGCCCGGGTCAACGCTTTGATCGGCTCCACCAGATATCTGGCCGCGATAAGAATACAGAGACTTCCGAGCAGCAGCACAAGCAGCAGTACAAAGAACATCATCCGGTTGACGATATTCTCGTTCTCGGCGGAATATTGCAGGAACATGGCCTGCCACTCCCCTTTTAACAGAAAAGGCATCCCGATGAACGTATCATGTTCTTCAGTCGTGGAGCGGTAATACTGTCCTTGCAGCACTTGTTTAACGGCTTCGGGATTAATAATTACAGCGGGATTATCCTTAAGTCCGTAAAAGGTATGCTCGCCAGAATGATTGAACAGATGAATCGGATAAGCAGATATTTTAACCATACTCCGTAGAAATTCATCTGGATCGGAGGGTTTGGCGTTATCATAGCGGTGAATGATCTCTTTGCCCACACTGATCATTTCATTCTGACCTTCGTAGCTGATCTGTTGTTGAAAAACATACAAACCTATAAATAAGGAGCAAAGCAGGCTGAATATAATAATGGCCAGAAACGTGATAATAACACGCACATACAGGGTCTTGATCATGGCTGCAGCATCAGCCGGTATCCGAGCCCCCGGGCGGTTTCAATTTGAAAGGGTCCATCCTTGATGGTAAACTTCTCTCTCAGTCGGCTGATATGTACATCCACGGTCCGGCCGTCTCCATCATAATTAAGTCCCCAGATCTGCTGGATCAGTTGTTCCCTAGTGAAGATTTGACCGGGATGGCTCGCCAGTAGAAACAGAAGCTCGAACTCTTTAAGCGGCATATTGACCAATTCGTCTCCCCGAGTAACCTCAAACGTGCGGCGGTTGAGGACGACACTCCCGACCTGCACTAACTGGGAAGTAACCACCAGTGAACGTTTAAGCAGCGCTTTTACCCGCATTACCAGCTCAAGTGGATCAAATGGCTTGCTCAGATAGTCATCTGTCCCCAGTTGGAAGCCTTTTACTTTATGCGCGGATTCAGATTTAGCTGTCACCATCAGGAGAGGGAGGTTGGCATCCCAGCGCCGAATCTCCCTGCACAGATCCCAGCCGTCCAATCCTGGCATCATAATATCGAGGATAACGAGATCCACCCGTGAGTTCTCCACAATGGACAGCGCTTTGGCACCATCATTTGCCTCTTTGATCTCAAAGCCCTCTTTACGTAAAAACAAAGACATCAGCTTGCGGATGTTGCCATCATCATCTGCAATAAGGATAACCGCCACAATCATCCCTCCTCTCTCAAGCCTCCATTATAAGTGTTTTACACTTGGTAAGAAATGTCCTTAACCAAACTGCCAACCCAGCAGGTTCCAATGGTAGAAAAACACAACCAACGTCACTGCTGAAAGTGTCACAAGTGTATAGTGAACACGCCGGAAAGTTGTCCAGTACCTGTTCTTCCAGACTAATACAACCCCTACCAATAAGGCCAGCGTCAGACCCACAAATAGGATCGGCATGGCCAAACTGAGATAAAGCGCGGTACTAATGCCGCTAAGCTTTGTCATGAGGTCCATTGACATTACTACCAGGAATATCGTGACGAAGGAGAGTAGTCCCCAGCCAGAAGCCGCCGCCGATAGTCGGAACGCCCACTTCTCCGGAGCTGACATCGCCTTGATCTTGCGTCTGCCAAAGATAAATCCTAATATTGCTGTGATGAACATAAATGCTGAAATTCCAAGTAATGTGAACCAGAAACTGGTCTGATCCATTAGCGGCGTCCGCTCCAGCGGCATATCCGGGATAGCCCCCAAGATCATATGTGTGACCTTGCCGGAATCATCGGTGCGGAAGGCGATTTGTTCGGTGCCCCCGACATGCTGGAACAAATTTTCGCCAATAGGGGCGTAAAATGCTTGTTCACTGCCGTTTCCCAGGGACAATTTATTATCGGATACGGTGACATTGAACTGTACAAGAAAATTGAAAAATTTATCGATATCACTGTAATTACGGCGTGTAAATTCATAGGAACCCGCATACTTTTGAACCGATTCAGCAGTAATAGAAGACTCTACCGGTGTTTCTTGGAGAGGTGCAGGATAATATTTGTTGAAAAAGGCCTGGAGCAGGCCTTCTGCCGATTCACTACCCGAACCTCCGTTATAGGAGAGGAATATCCCTATATTTTTGGCAGGGACCAGATATAATTCAGTATTAAACATCGGATCAGAGCCGCCATGGGTGATGAGCGTCAGACCGTTGACCTTCTTCTCGGCAAAGCCAAGACCTACGCCCGGCATACGTTTATCGAATTGGAAAGCCGTTGCATGCATCAACCCAGCAGTATTGGAGCTAAGGATTTGTTTGTCCCCATACCGCCCATTCTGCAAATGAGCAATCATAAAATGAGCCATATCTACCGCAGAAACAGTACCGGACCCGGCTGGACGGAAGCCTGCCTCATATGTAGGCGTACCGGGAGTAAAGCTGCCATTCTCACTGTTATATCCCACAACTGCGTAAGGCTTGAACGCTTCTGGCAACGGCTCCTGTACCGTCGCATATTTCATATCCAGCGGATCGAAAATATTCTTTTTAACATAATCATCGTAAGGCATTCCGCTGACATCTTGTACAATCAGGCCTGCCAGTGTGGCGCCGTAATTAGAATAGGAACTCATCTCACCTGGGGGTCTCACCCGGGCCAGTCTATGTTTCTCCAGCGTTTCCGAGATCGAACCCGGCAGTTTAGCAGGGTCTGTCGTGATCTGATACCCTACGCCCCCCTCTTCAAAACCCGCTGTGTGTGTCATCAAATGGCGCATCGTGATCGGCTCGGGATAGGTATCCGGCACCTTAAAGTCTTTCAGATAGGTATTCACATCGGTGTCCAGATCAATCTTGCCTTCCTCCACCAGTTGCATGACGGCCGTCCAAGTGAACAGCTTCGTCGTTGAGGCGATCCGGAACATGCTGGTTTTGGGATCAACCGGTGCCGCTTTCTCCAGATTGGAGCTGCCATAACCTTTTGCCAAAATAATCTGGCCGTCTTTGACGATCGAAATCACTGCGCCCGGGATATGCAGCCGGTTCATGTCCTCTTCCATGATTCCGTCCACGAACGTAGTTAAGCTTGTGGTATCATCCAGATTAGCAGGGGCTTCGATCTGATGCACCAATGGCTTGGCCTGCCCGGCTGCTGACGATACTGATATCCGTGGAAATGCCAAGCTAGACAGAATTCCGCTGCCCAGGACAGCCAAAATGATCAGACAAGCAACAATTCTCTTTTTCAGGGTTGTGAACATGATTATCCTCCATATGATCCGTTATACATTGGACGGTCAACCGCTCCAACATGTTTAGAGATTATCAGAGGTTTGTGAATAGAAAGTTAACAACACTATAATCTTTAAGCTATACCAAACTTCCCGCCATTTTATTGTATAGGACAAGTTTTGATTATCAAGAATTGAAATGATACAATATGAGCGATCCATTTCAATCTGAGGAGTGAAGAACTTGGCCATTGACGTTTATCTTAATTTTGAGGGAAATTGCCGTGATGCTGTAGAGTTTTATGCGAAGACATTTGAAACGGGACAACCGCAAATTATGACCTTTGGCGATACACCACCAGATCCGAACTTCCCTCTTCCGGAAGAAGCGAAAAATCTGGTTATGCACGCAAGATTGAGCATCAATGGGAGCAATGTCATGTTCTCGGACACCTTCCCAGGAATGTCGTTCATCCAAGGCAACAATGTCAGCCTGTCCTACAGTAGCAAGAATATCGAGGAGATTAAGTCCCTTTTCGGTAAGCTCGAGGATGGCGGCACTGTGGGCATGGAACTACAGGAAACGTTCTGGAGTAAGTGTTATGGCAACCTCACCGATAAATTTGGCATTCAATGGCAGTTTAATTATGACAACGGAGAATTCCAAGGGTAGTTCCTTTCTTTTTTGAAAAAACAATTCAATTAAAAACGGCCTGTCCGCAGACTTGCGGCAGAGCCGTTTTTTCGTTGTTTATGCCGCTGGCTGACACCCTTACCCCACTCAAGCTCTGAACAGGATGATCAGCTCGGTAAGTAGGATCAGCCCCGCTGTGAAGATACCGAGAGAATGTACCAGAGTCAGTACTTCGGTATAGCTCTCTTTGCGAAAATGTGAGGTGATCGCCACGGTCCATAGCACACTGAAGAAGAACGCTGCCATGCCGGAGATGTCTTCCGTTCGCACTTTGCGGCTCTTGTAAAAAAATCCTGCAAGACCGATGATAGTGTAGGCAATATAAATGACAAGCTCCAGGGTAGTAATGGTGGGTGTAGGGCCGGACGGAAGTACATGTAGCAGACTGTATTGGAGGCCAAGCCCTAAAAATACGAGCAATTTAAAGGGGATTTTCTTCAAATGCATAGCCGTTCTCCTTTGATATAAATTGTCTACAATATAAAGATAACGCTTACATTGTAATTGTAATTCCATCCTTTTACAGTGATATTTGTCTGCTCATCTTATCGAACATAAACACAAACAGGCCGAAGCATAAAAAAGCATGCTCCGGCCTGTGAATCGCCTCTCTGATTAAGTTAAGTTCAGTCCCCGGAATGAATCCAGCTTGTTATCGATAAATCCGCCAGCTATATCTGCGATACTCACTAGCGATGCTGCTTCGTAATCTCAAAGTCTGCATCGAAGTCAAACACATAAGCGGCGATCAGCCAGATAATCCAGCAATTGACGCCAAAGAACAAATACCCGAAATAGCCCAGAATCGGCATCTCCGAGAAAATATGTATTTTGTCCAGATAAGGAACGGAATACTTCCAGTAATTTGGGTTCGTCGTTACCGTGTCATGAAACCATTCGCTCCCGATATTCCAGAACTCCCAGAAGAAGCCGTTGAACAAGGTGGCCAGGGCGATTAAGATCAATTTGGACCAATCCCCATCCTTGATAGGTGTAAACGGAGTCCAATAACCAGTTAAAGCCATCGCTGCGGAAAGAAGCGGCACTAGCGCAACCCACAACACCCAGAACAACAGGTATGGATAATATCCCATCCCGAAGGCGAGAATCAGGCCAAGTACAAAATATACCACAAGAAAGGTATGATTCACGGACAGCTTGGGGCCGTATCGATATCGGTCTCTGAAACCCTTGAATGTCTTAAGTAACAGATACCATTCCACTATCGCAGGCAGCACGGTGGTGTAAGACAGGGAGAACCAGAAGGCATTTCCGAAGCTTGAGAACTCTTTATTATTGGGATAGTACCAGTTCTCCATGACGAAAAAATTCAAATATTCAAAAGCAAACCAGCTGAAGCAAGAGACGACTGCCAGCAATTGCATGACATGCGGCTTCTTCGCTACAAGCGAATGGCCACCGGTTCTGCGATAGACCCATCCATCCAGAATCAATATAAATGCCCACCACAAAGGAACAAACGAATAATAATGTATAGATATGGACAGATCAATCCTCGCCCACATTAAAAACCAGCTAACGCCAAGTACAGGCCAGCTCCACCAGAACCAGAAAGGAAACTTTGTTTTTTCGCTGGGAGTCTTAATCTCCTTAGTTCCTGCAGTGGCGAGTGTGGAACCTTTCCTGAATCCAAACCAGGACGGAAAAATCAAAAATAACAAGATGAATACTGCCACACAAACTGCAAAAGTAAAATACAGTACACTAAAACCGGGGTGTCCTTCCGTCTTCTGCGCCGGGAACTCGCCATAACCAGCCGGGACTCCCCCCCATCTAGTTACGCTTCCGATCAGGGGTAGCAAGAAAATCAAACAAAATGTAAACATAAGAAACAGCTTCTTCTTTCCGGATTTGCTCATTTCTCCAATTCTCCTCAGCTACGATTTTTATAGCGACTGTTGCAATATGTAGTCCTGGGTCGAAATATGTTGGATTTCACCTCTTATCATTCGATATGGATACATTTTTTTCCTTCTATACACATTTGTGAATCTGTAAAATAAATCATTCCATGCAAAAGGCACCGACGAAATGTCGATGCCTTAAGTACTGCTTATTTCAGACCTTTAAAGAAGGTCTCGATCTGCTTCCGGTGATGCTTGTCGTGCGGGAGGAACCCCCGCAGATGCTTACGGATGCTGAACTTCTTGCGGTCTCCGTCTTTGTATTCCTGTATGTATTCCTCTTCGGTTAATCCGGTAATAGTATCTAGAATGCGGGTTCGTTGCAAAATACAATCTTCTGCTACCTGCAGGGCAGATAGCGACTTCGCATGCTCAACAGCATTGGCATTAAATTCATTGAAGTCCAGATGTCTTGATGTTAAGGGCTGGCCCAGCTTGATCTTCTCAATGGCTTCCTCGTAAAAGTACTTGTCCCACAGCATAATATGACAAATAATATCCTTCACTGTCCATTTCCCTTCACCGATCGGTGTAGTCCAGTGTGCTTCAGGCGCTTCTTTCAAAGACTCCACGAAAGGGAGAAACGACTGAAATTCGAGTACCATCTGCTCATTGGTTTTGACTGCCATACACATAACCTCCAGTTATATTGTCAGCAATTCCGGTGTTCTATTGCTTGGCTGTAGGTTCAATTGTACCAGAATTCACAGGTAAATAACTACAAATATTCCAATGCACCAAAACAAAACTTACTTACTAAAGTTGAGAAACATTATAAAGTATAGTAATATAAAATTATAAATAAGGAGGCGATTGCAGTGGCTGAACCAGCAAACCGCATTGAAATAGGAATTAGTACATTTCTGGAAACAACTCCCGATTTGAAAACGGGTGAAATTATGAGTCATGCGCAGCGGATGCGCAACGCTGTAGAGGAGATTGTTCTGGCCGATCAGGTTGGCCTGGATGTATACGGCATCGGTGAGCATCACCGGGCGGATTATGCGGGCACCGCTCCAGAGATAGTGCTTGCGGCTGCAGCCTCTGTAACGAAACGTATTCGGCTGACCAGTGCCGTGACCGTGTTATCCTCGGCCGACCCGGTCCGCGTCTACCAGGCCTTCTCTTCACTGGACGGCCTCTCGAACGGCCGGGCAGAGATTATGGCTGGACGCGGCTCATTCACGGAGTCCTTCCCGCTCTTTGGCTACAGCCTGGATGACTATAACGAGCTGTTCGAAGAGAATCTGGAGCTGCTGCTAGCTATCAGAGCATCGGAGAAGGTCAACTGGCGCGGCGGACACCGACCGGCCATTCATAACCTCGGTGTCTACCCACGCTCCGTTCAGGATCCGCTGCCGGTCTGGGTCGGTACCGGTGGTAATGCCGAATCCGCTATTCGTGCAGGGGTACTGGGTCTGCCGATCGCCTTCGCGATTATTGGCGGCATGCCAGAGCAGTTCGCTCCACTCGTCCGGCTGTACAAACAGGCCGCCGCACAGGCCGGGCATGATCCTGCGAAGCTACAAATTGCCACCCATTCGCACGGCTTTGTCAGCGATACGACCGAACAAGCTGCTGAGCTGCTCTACCCACCGATACAGGCCCAGATGAATGTCATCGGGCGTGAGCGTGGCTGGAGTCAGCCTTACAGCCGGGCGACCTTCGATGCCGCCCGCAGCTTGCGCGGCGCCCTGTATTTGGGCGACCCGGAGTATGTCGCAGAGAAAATCATTCTGCTGCGCAAAAATCTGGGCATTACCCGTTTCTTCCTGCATTTGAGCGCAGGTACGCTGCCACATGAGGAGCTCATGCATGCGATTGAATTGCTGGGCACCAAGGTCGCGCCTATTGTACGCAAAGAATTGGCCCGCATCGAGGGCTGGGAATAACCCTATTAGCCTTAGACTTCGACTTGGAATTGCAAGCGAGCTGCCTCATTATGAGAGCAGCTCGTTTTTTTACACCAATATGCTATATAGATTGAACAAAAAATATGGGGAACAGAATGGAGCGAAAGTTTGGAACTGAAGGAGCGATAGCGACCGCCTAAAAGCTCTCGGAAGGAAAGCTCGCATCGAAGCATAGGACCTCCGCATTTTATCCGCGAATAGCGGTACAGCTTATGCGCTTAAATCCTTCTTGTTCTCCTTGGATTCCAGCTTCTTGTGCTCCCATTTCTCAATCCACCCGCCTACACGGATGAAGAAGAAAGCCACTACAATCGAGAACGTTACAATCCCGAAGAAGCCCGCCCCGGTTCCAATGCCAACTCCACCTGCGAACAGGATCATCGCCGCAGACGTCAAGCCTTTTACTTCAAAACCAGCCTTCATGATCAGTCCTGCGCCAAGAAAACCGAGGCCGGAGACAATCTGCGCCGCCAGACGCATGGGGTCCATCATCGTCCGGTTATGTAGCTGACCGTATACTTCGACACTTTCAATAGATACGATTGTGATTAAAGCAGAAGCAACCGTGACGAATGTGTACGTCTTCACACCTGCCGGCTTGTTCTTGTGGGTCCGGTCGAACCCGATCAGCAGCCCCAGAACGGCACTGATTAGAATTCGAATATAATATTCAAAAGGTACGGCATAGCCAATCGATGTAATCGTTGTCATTTGTTACCTCGCTAACCTGGAACGCCCTGTTACGTCTTATCGACTGAAGCGCAAGAGTCTCTCTCAATAAATTTGCTAGGGACGGTCCAATGATTGTCATATTCCCCCTCCAGCACACCCAGCTTATGCATAAGCAGTCTTACCGACTGTACCCCAAGTTCAGAGGGTTGCAGATCCATTCCTGTCAAAGCGGGCCTTACCTGATGCATCATGGACAAATCGCCGCAGATCACGAATAAAGAAATATCCTCCGGTACAGAGAGACCGACTTCGTTAATGGCGTTGAGCGCACTGAGTGCCGAACGGTCATCATCGGCGATGATTGCTGTAATGCGCTCAGGATGATTCTTCAAAGTACGCATCGTCTCATCGTACCCATATTTTATATACTCGTCAGAGTGAATATCCGGCTTGCTATAGATCATCTCCGGCTGCACAGTTATTCCGTGTTCCTCCAATACCCGTACAAATTCCTCCATCCGCTCAATCCCCACGGTCATTCGATCCCCAGCATTCAGGAACATAATATTATGGTGACCCAAACCGATCAGATACTCACAGATATATCGAATGATGCCCTTGTTGTCGTTGTTGACGGTAGACACATCCTGGATTCCCTCGTTGATGATTCTGCCGACTGTGACAAACGGAATTTCATTTTGGTGCAGGAGATTTATCCGGTCATCCTCTTCCGTTGGACCGAGCACAATCGCTCCATCGATAGGGTAGCTGGCTAGTGAAGGCGTCTTAACCTCACCCGTCGGAATCATATCCAGCAGCACACGGTATCCGTAATTGGAGGCTTCCAACAACACTCCGTTAATAAATTGGTTATGGAACATGCTAAAAAAGAATTTACGGTGCGGAATCATCAGCCCGATCGCCATTGTTTTCTTGGTGACCAGGCTTCTTGCTATATGATTCGGCACGTAATTCAGTTCTTTCGAGACTTGAAGCACTCTCTCCGTTACCTTCTTGCTCGTGGGCCTCTTCTGACTGAATACGTTGGATACCGTTCCTTTGGATACACCCGCCAGGCGGGCCACATCGTCAATCTTCGCCATTTTAGGAATACCCTCTCTTCAACACTAGTTCACTTGCAACTCGGCAGACTCAATGGGAACGCCGCGAAGCTGAAGCTTCTCTGCATAATGACATGCAGCAAAATGATTATAACCTACTTCTCGAAGCTCGGGCACTTCTTGGATACATTTCTCTGTCTTATAAGCACAGCGGGGATGAAAATGGCAGCCGCTTGGCGGATTCGCTGGATTCGGCACTTCTCCCTCCAGAATGATCCGCTCCTTCTTGAATTCGGGATTCGGCTGGGGTACAGCTGACATCAGAGCCTCCGTATAGGGATGCTGAGGATGTCCGAAGAGCGATTCCGTTGACGCCAGCTCCACGATTCTGCCCAGATGCATTACGGCTACCCGGTCAGAAATATTCTGTACGATAGAAAGATCGTGCGAAATGAAAATATAAGTGATCTTGTATTGCTCCTGCAAATCTTTGAGCAGGTTGATAATCTGTGCTTGAATCGAGACATCGAGCGCGGATACCGCCTCGTCACAGACAATCAGCCTAGGCTGTGTAATCAGCGCGCGCGCAATGGCAATCCGTTGCCGTTGTCCCCCGGAGAAGGCATGGGGATATCTTTTTAAATAACCTACATTCAATCCGGTCTTCTCGGCAATCTCCGTGACCTTGGCCTCCACCTCATCCTTGCTAAGCTTAAAATTGGCAATCAGCGGCTCGGCAATAATATCAAATACGTTCATCCGCGGACTGAGTGAGGAATAAGGGTCCTGAAAAATCATCTGAATATCCTTACGGTAAGCCTTGATTCCTTTACGGTCAAGTTTAAGATAATCAACGGCCTTTTTGTCCTCTGCATGATAGACAACACTGCCCGATGAGGCACTCACACCCCTGACGATACAGCGTCCAAGCGTCGTTTTCCCGCAGCCGGATTCTCCGACAATACTAAGCGTCTCCCCTTCAAGCAGTTCAAATGAAATATCATTCAGGATATGAACAGGCTTTGGCTTTTTGAACAACGTCTTGTCGGATTTGACTTGAAAGCTCTTGTTCAGCTTGAGGACTTCAAGAATAGGTTTGGTCATTGTACTTCTCCTTCTCTCTGGTCCGCGTACAGGAAACATCTAACCATGTGCTCGTCAGAAATTGTGATTTTCGGTGCAGACTGTGCATTACATACGCCTTCGATCCGGTCTTTGCAGCGGTCATAAAATCCACACATTGGCGGCATGTTAATTGGCATTGGGACAGAGCCTTCAATGGAATCCAGCCGTTTACTCTTGTTCCCGCCTAGTCTAGGCATGGATCTGAGCAGGCCTTTGGTATAAGGGTGCTTCGGATTATTGAAAATTTCTTTCACCGGTGCCTGCTCCACGATTTTCCCAAGGTACATCACCGCGACCTCATCGCACATCTCGGCGATAATCCCCAAATCATGAGTCACTAGCAGAATCGCCATGCCGAACTCCGCCTGCAGACTTTTCATAAGTTCCAGCACCTGCGCCTGAATCGTCACATCGAGCGCTGTCGTCGGCTCGTCAGCTATCAGAATTTCCGGGTTGCAGGACAGTGCCATAGAGATCATCGCCCGCTGGCGCATCCCTCCCGAGAATTCATGGGGGTATTGATCAAACCGTTTCGCCTGATCGGAAATGCCGACTTTGCTGAGCATCTCCAGTGCGATTCTTTTGGCTTCTTTCTTGTCCTTCGTCTGATGCGTCCGGATCGCTTCCATGATCTGATTCCCGATCGTATACATTGGCGAGAAGGCCGTCATCGGCTCTTGGAAGATCATCGAGATTTTTCGGCCACGGATAGAGCGAATCTGCTTGCCAGTGGGCTTAAGGGATAAAAGATTTAGACCATTCAGCGCCGACTCCGATTCCGAATTGTAGGTGATCGTTCCGCTCGTTTCACATTCCTTCGGATTAATGCTGATGATAGAACGGCTGGTTAAGCTTTTACCGCAGCCGGATTCACCGACAAGGCCCAGCGTTTTGCCTTTGTAAATATTGAAGTCCACCCCATCCACGGCATTCATGATGCCACTTTCCATCTGGATCTTGATCTTTAAATCCTGAACGGACAGTAAAGGTTGCTCCTTCTGAGCCGCTTGAGTTGCCATGCTATCCCCTCGCTTGCCTAGTATTTGTGACATTATTTTTTGTACGGGTCAGCTGCGTCGCGCAAGCCGTCACCAATGAAGTTATAGGTCAATACGGTCAGAATGACTGCACCCAGTGGAAGGAGCTTCCATGGATACAAGGCCACATTCTCGATCTTTTGAGCCTCTTGCAGCAGCACACCCCAACTGGTCGCCGGCGAACGGACACCAAGTCCAAGGAAGCTCATGGCTGTCTCCCCCAAAATCATGCTGGGGATTGCCAAGGTCGTCGCTACGACCAGATAGCTCATAAAGCCGGGCAGCAGATGCTTCACAATAATCTTCGTATTGCCTACGCCAGCAATTCTTGCCGCTACCACATAATCTTCATTCTTGAGCGAGATGAACTTGCCTCTGACGACACGTGCCAAATCCGTCCAGCCAATGAACGCAAAAATGATAACGATGTACAAATACATGGTCACCACCGGAATACGTGGCGGTATTGCAGCAGACAAAGCCATCCATAACGGCAACGTAGGGAAGGAACGGATAATTTCGATTACACGCTGAATCAGGGAATCAAGCCAGCCCCCAAAGTAACCGGAGATGCCGCCGATAATTAATCCCAGAACAAAGCTGATGCCTACGCCGACCAAAGGAATACTGAGCGAGATTTGACTGCCCAGCACAATCCGGGAGAACAAATCACGGCCCATGCCATCCGTGCCGAGCAGGAAGATTCGTCCCGGCTCTTCTACTGCGAACAAATGGGTCGACATCGGGATCAGGCCGAGAAGTTTATATTCCTGCCCTTTCACGAAGAACTTGAAAGAGTGTCTTGTCTCTGTATCCGCAACAAACATCTTGCGTAAGGTTTCCGGGTCACGTTCCGTCTTCAGCCCATAAACAAATGGTTTGATATGAAACTTGCCTTCCGCATCCACAAACCGGAGACCCATGGGCGGAGCATTGACATATTTACTGTCATAGCTTTGCAGATCGTATGGCGCGATGAATTGCGCAAACAAAGCTACGAGGTATAGCAAACCAAGAATATACATACTGATCCGAGCCAGTTTATGCTTCTTGAACTTCTGGTATATCAGCCGCCATTGCGAGCTGTAAACCGTGTCTTTGGGTGCCGCGGTGACTGGGGCTGCCGGTTTTTGACCTTTGAATAACGGTAATGTTCTCATGATTAAGATCCCCTGAACTCTGTGCGGATTTTTGGATCAAGCCAAGCTAGCAAAATATCGGAAATCAGGGTTCCGAGTACTGTCAGCAAAGCCATAATTAATAGGAAGGTTCCGGCAAGGTACATGTCCTGCCCCAACAGGGCGTTATGCATGACCGGACCTTGAATCGGCAGGTTCAATACAATTGCTGTAATGGTCGCGCCCGTAAAGATCGAAGACAAGGACCAGCCAAAGGTACTCACAATCGGATTCAAGGCTGCACGGGTCGGATACTTGAACAAGATTTGCATCTCTGACAAGCCTTTGGCACGGGCAGTAACCACATTCGGTTTATTCAATTCGTCAAGCATCTGCCCCCGCATAATGCGCACCAGATCTGCCGTACCAGAAAGCCCGATGACGATAACTGGGATGACCATATGCTGCATTAAGTCTTTAATTTTGTCCATCGACCACGGCGCATTTACGTATTCCGGGGAAAATAAACCGAGCAACGGGTTGCCAAACCATTTATAGGACAGGAACATCAGAATAATCGCCAGCAGAAAGTTCGGGGTAGCCATCCCGATAAAGCTCAGGCCCGAGAAGAAATAATCTCCTGCGGAATACTGCTTGACTGCTGTGTAAATTCCGATGGGGATCGCCACGATATAATGAAAGGCCATTGTCACTAAGGAGACGACTAGCGTCAGACCCATATATTGCTGAATGACGGCCATAACCGGCTTGTTATAGTTGAACGAGAATCCGAAATCGCCATGCAGAATGATTTTTTTCATCCACATAAAATACTGCTCATAGATCGGCCGGTCCAGGCCCAGATTTGCCCGCATCTGATCCATTTCCGCCTGGCTCATAATATCGCCGGAAGCGGACATTTTGGCCGCGTAGGAGGAGACATAATCTCCGGGCGGCAGTTGAATGATATAGAAGACGATGAAAGAGATTAAGATTACCACAGGTATCGCCAGCAGAATTCGTCTGATAATGTATTGAAGCACTTTGCAATCCTCTCCTCTACAACACTTAATGATACAAGTAGAAACGGCTTTGCCGTCCGCTAAGGGACGGTATCCGTTTCAACGAGCAATATAAGGATGATTTATAGCTAAAACATAATAAATCCTTATATTTCAAAAGGAAACAATAGCGGGGATGTAATACCCCGCTATTGCCACCAGAAGGCTTCAAAGCTTACTGCTTGATAAAGAATTGTGCTGGATGTCCTTGCCCCAGGGAACGATATTCGTCACACCAGATGGCGTCGGTAGGAATGTTGTGAATTTTATTGTTGGCCACAATCAGCACTGGTGTTGGTCCTGCATAACCGATCACCCATTGGTTCTTCTGATGCAGCTTCACGATTTCATTGCTGTAATTGTTGATGTCCTCAAGCGTTTTGCTTGATTTTACTTTATCCCAGTACTCCAAGATCTTCGCTACATCACCTTCCGGTTTAACGCCTTCTTTACCACCGGATTGCGTGTAGAGCCCGTAATGACCAAGCCATGGCGTCATGACACGAAGCGGAACGAGGGTATCCGGACGGAAGGCTACGTTAGCGACAGAGATATTCTCAGTATGCATTGGAATCTGGTTAGCGTACTTCATGTCAAATTGGGTAGTACCATCCACGATCTTCACGTTCGTTCTGAGACCCATTTCTTCATAGTACTTCTTGAGCAGCTCCAGGAATGGTGCATTGTCAGTGCTGCTTTCGACAATGGTTAGCGTCAGTTCCGAACCGTCAGCATTGTTACGGAAATTATTCTTATCACGCTTAGTCAGACCCAGTTCATCGAGGATCTTGTTCGCGCGTTCCGGATCATATTCAGCCCACTGTTTATCCCAGCCTTCCTGATACCCCATAACCCCTTTCGGAACAGAAGCCTGAATAGGCTCGCCCAGTCCGTTGGTTACGATCTCAGAGACTTCGTTCCGGTCAACCCCGATCGAAAGTGCTTCGCGGAATTTGATATCCTGGAACAGCTTCCGCAGGTTTGGATCTTCTGTCGTCTGGTTCAATTGAATACCGGCACTGGACCAGGATGGCTGTGTCCATGGAATGATGCGGAAGTCGCCTTTTTTCTCATTTTCCTTCAGGACTGTGAAGTCCTTGGAATCAAAAATGGTCAAGTTATAATCGCCGGATAGTGTGCCTAGCACCTTTTGGCTCGGATCTTGAATCTTGGTCGCTACAATCCGGTCAATGTACGGTAGCTGCTTACCTTCTTTATCTGTTTTCCAATAGTAAGGGTTGCGTTCCATCACGAATTGGTCACCGTTAGGATCATTCGTTGGTACCCAAGCACGAAGTGTCGGGATTTGGTAGTGCAGCCAGTCCGTATAACCGGTCTCCATAAGGAAGGTTTTCGGATCTTCATAGCCCCACTCTTTGGTGATCTCCAGTGTCTTAGCATCGCCTACAAACTCAGGCAGGATCGTCTTGTGGAAGTGTGCCGGAGCAAAGAACCACTTGTTGTCAATGGCCACACGCTCCAGGAAGAGCACGCTTGGATACTTGTGAGTCACTGTAAAGGTGTAATCATCCACCTTCTTGACTTCTGCCAGCGCTCTATCGCCGGTTGCCGGATCGACGGAATAATAAGCATCGTAAATCTTTTTACCGAAAGTCTCTTTGGTCAGCATGTGCTCCCAATAGAAGAGGACATCATCGGCTGTGAAAGGAACACCGTCAGACCATTTCATGCCTTCCCGCAAATGAATGGTGAACACTGTGGAATCCGCGTTAACTTCATAGCCTTTGGCAACGTTTGGTTCAACCTTATTGCCTTCCTGATTGAAGCGGAACAGTGCTTCTTCAGTCGGTTGACCAATCCCCCACTTGTCAGCTACGCCATTCCAAGGCATCTTCCAGTCGCCGCCATACTCTCCGATTTCATCAACGACATTCTCAACCATAATGTCCTTGGCAGCCGGAAGACGCTCTTCCAGCTTAGGCAGCTTTCCTTCAGAGACCAGCTTAGCCAGATTGGGCGACTCTTTAGTGTTATTATTCTCTTTGACGATCGTTTCTTTCACATCCGGCGATTCCTTAACCTTCTCAGCTACGTTGTTAGAAGAAGAGAATGAACATCCTCCCAAGGCCGTTGTCATAAGGATAAGGCCAATTAACAATTTGCTTCCCCTTTTCAAGTTAACCCCTCCGTGTTTAGATTTACGATTTGTCTAGCGGAACTTGCTCTAGTTGTCTCCCACCTCCCAAGTGGAATTAAACCGATTTAACATAAATATAGAGTGCTATGTAAAATCGATATTAAACCGGTTTAATCGAAGCTTTAAAAAAATAATGGGCCTGTGACTTACCCCACATTAAACCGGTTTAAATATCGTTAATACCAAAATGAAAACGCTTTATTTGTATAATACATGGAATTAAGCGCTTAATCAATACGCAATTAACAGAATGTTCAATATTATTTTACGATGAATAAAAAAGGGCTTTACCTCATTTGCAACCCGCTAATCCCTCTTACTTGTCCTATTATAGGACTCGAATGTACTAGGATTATTAGCTGATCATCAAATTTCGGTAAAACCCCTGCTTATTTCCTTTTATTTGAGATTAGAATGTGTGTTCAGACGGAAACGGAACTTCGCGTCATCTCCGTACCACATTGGGAAGTTTGTTCCCCATTTGTTGTTGTGAAGATTGAAGTGCCATCCCCCTGCCAGCGAAACAAAAGTATTGTCGAACTGCAGCAGTCTTCTCTCACCAGGCGCAACCAGTGCAGAATCCAGTGCTGCAATCGAAGCCAGGCCGTCTGCTCCTTCATAGAAAACGCCACGATCTATGGCATGCAGATTACGGTTGCCATCCTTCACCACACTCAGTGGCGAGATTGGACCGCCGAGCTTATCCATCATCCACAGATTCGGGTTATCCACCTTCAGGCCACAGCTGAACCAGCTGGCTTCCGGCAAGCGATTAGCATCTTTTCCGAACCACTGCAGACTAACATCCACTCCACCGTTTCCGGCAAAGGTGTAGATCAGCTCCAGTTCCTTCGGTGCTCCGTATACTTCATGAGCTTCCTTAGGCATGGACAGACGGAGCAAGTATTGATCTCCGTTCGCACCGCTTGTCTTTTGCAACTCCCGTACAATTGGCTTGTAAATGCCATGACTTGGCAGCGGACGCACGAATTCAAAACCAGGCTTGCTGAAGTCGGCATCTGCCCACGGATGCGTTAAAGGCAAGTTCTGCATGTACGTACGGAAATATCTGTTGTAATCATCTGTGCCAAAAGTCTCGTAGACGTATTCACCAAAAGGATGCTGGGCATCCACCCAGTTCTTGCCGTTGCCATCGATCAACTGGATCAGAGCGCCGTTCTCATTGAAGGCTATCTCATAACCGCCGCTGTTGTAAGCTGAATGGCTAACAAACGCAGACGACCCCGACAGCTCATTCTTCACTGGCTTCAATTGTTCAAAAGCTGCCCGTGCTTCCGCTTGCTTATCTTCGCTCAATGCAGCGACAGCTGTGTCCAGATATCCACGCTGCTCCGCCCAAGAACTCTCGATCATCGAGTACGTGCGGCGGCTGGTCTCGGAAGCAAACAATCCGCTGGAATGCTTGTCGAACTCGTCCATAGCAAATGCACCGATGTATTGGAATTTGGCCGGGATATCATTCACGTCGATATCGTCGACTTCCCGCGCTTTGTTGAAGTCTGGCTTCGCGTAGTTGCGGAAATCCGGTAGCCATTTCTTCACATCAAGTCCCCACGTATGCTCTACAACAAGCAGCAAGGCGTCGCTGAAACCTTTGTATTCAGCGCTTGCGATATCGATCCGGCCCTCGGCCAGCCACTTGTCTCTCAAGCGCTGCAGCTCACGAAGCTTAGCAACCTTCAATGGATCAGTAGCTCCGCCGTGAATCCAGGTATCTCCAAGCTCTTCACGCACAATAGGCAGTCGATCACTAACAGTAAGCAATTTTTCAGCAAAAGCATCCAGCGAAGAAGCAATAATCTCAGCATCCGGATAACGCTCTTGAATATGCTCGAACTGCTCACGAATCTCCTCTGCACTTGGCGGTCCGCAGTTGTCGCCTGTATGCGCGAACAGCAGGATATCGTCAAGATCATCAAGATCTACGGCTTCACCGTAGGTTCCAGCATAGTTAACAATAATTTCGCTTCCGTCTGCCGCCTGCCATCTGAACAGCTTCGGCACATCTGGGCGCATAGAGGCCGGGTTCACGCCAAGGTGCATATAACGAATGCCAGCTTCGCTCATGTATGGCACCATCGACAGGGTGTGACCTGGTACGTCTGTCATCTTCGAAGCAATCGTCGTTTTGCCGAACTGAGCATCCAACTCTTGACTGATTGACAGGCCGTAGCGGAATAAGGCCGGGTCCATTAGCTCGGTATGCGTTGTGAATGGTAAGCCGTGCCAGACGATGTGACCTTTGCGGATCGCCTCATCCATAGCTTTTTTACCTTCTTCAGACGCATGATCCAAGTAATAGCGAATCAACCAGGAGCCTGTGGTCCACACGAAGCGCTCTTTGCCACCTTTGGCTTCAAGCTCCGCAGCTAGCGCGATTGCTTTTGGAATATACTCCTCCATGTACTGCTTTACTACATTTGCTGCCAAATGGGTGAAACCGATATCGAGGTGAGTCTTAAAAACAACGTGTACTCTTTTTCTGCTAGTCATGGTTGTATGCCTCCGTTTTCAAATAAATTAGTCGAGAACTACATCGTTCGTAAGCGCTCCTTTTTCTTGCGGGCCGGTAGGTCCGCCAGCGAGAAGCGGCTGTCCAAAGAAGGAGCCTTGGGCAGGATTACCAAATTTGTACACCGAGAGACTGTTCGGATTGCTGTAATCCCTGTCCAGCCAGGACGGCCACGCATTGCCGAGGCCATTGCCTGTCAAAGCGTTCGGGTAATACTGGAATGCCTGAATATTGTTCCATGTATCCCATGCGGTTCCTTGATTCGCCACATCAATCAGTTGTGTAACGACTAGCTCTTTATACACATGGTTGCCTGGATCTTTCCACATTCCGTGGGAGCCAAAAGCAGAATAGGCTACAGGATGCGTATTATTCACTTTATCTACTTCATTCCAGTTGTATGTTGTGCCGAAGGAATGGGCACCATAATAAACTTGAACCGGTTTAATAAAATTCGTGCCTTGGTCCGTGAATTTAGCTAATCTTACAGTTACACGCTCCCAATCTCCAACGTGATCACCCACTTCTGTACCGAATACAGTCTTACCAAGATCGTAGGCGCTGTACTGGAAGTATACCAAATCGACATTGTTATACTCTTTCTCTACCCAGAAGGCATAGATTGGAGCAGTGGCCAAATCGCCTGAGAAATGAGGGAGCTTCAGTGTATAAGGGTTGAGTTCCGTTTTAGTTTTGAATTCATACAGCCCTGAGCTAGGATTAATATAGCGGTCCAAGTGAGGCAATGTAAACTCTACAGAGGCCGGGAAGTACGTCTCTCCTTGGGCGAACCAGATCCTTGGCGCAAAGGTTTGTAAAATCTCACGTTTGGCCGTATCGCTGAAAGCATTACCAGGCACCGCTCTGGTTGTGGAATCCTGTGGTGAAATGGCCTCCACCTTCAAGCTGGATACCGAATCATTAATGTCACTGCCTACATAGATCGCATCAGCGGTCAGAACCTTGGAGGCACCGGAGTAGTTATAATCTTTGAATAGTGTAACCTTATAACCCGGAGCTATACGAATTGCCGAAATAGCGTCATTTCCCACGCCAGCCTTCAGATCATCCACATTGTAATTGCCGATATCAAACTGCTGCTCGAATCCGCCATAAGGAGAATTGGAGTAGGCAATGACCGGCTTGTTCGGACCGCCAATCTTCTCAACCTTGAGGCTGGAAGTAGCATCGTTGAAGTCATCCAGCCAGCTTGCATCGCTGGTTAGTTGCTTGGTGTCACCAGAGAAGTCCTTGTCACGATACAGGGTCAAGCGATAACCGGATGCTACCTTGACTGAAGAAATTTTATCGTTACCGACGACATTTAGCTCATTTACATTGTAAAGGCCAATCCCAAACTGCTGGGAACTGCCGCCAAAGTCACCATCCCGATACACGGTTACCGGATTGTTCTCTGCCGCCAGCGTTGACTGTGCTTCTTCCGCCATCGCGGGTTGCGCTACCGGTAAGATAAGAGATACTGCCAAGAACGATGTTGCAAGCAAAGATTTGATTGTCATATTCGGGCTCCTCTTCGAATGATGATTTCATTTTCTGCTAACATTCATTTCTTCAGGCTTCTGTAGGTCTAATCTCAGGATGTATGATAACGCTTTCTAAAAGGTTCTCCTTTCATGATTAAAGATAACTATACCCTCAGGTTAATCTATGTCAGTGACATATACAATAATAAAATCAACTTTGTTATGTAAATTTTTCTGAGGATATATTTTATTAATCGACCATTTTTTACAATATTATCGCATATTTTAGGGATATAGATAACACTCTTAAGATTTGTTTTCCATTCCCAAGAAAAAAAATCCCCTATGTCACTGACATATAATTAAGCCTATACGACCACAAACATGTGATAGCATAGGCTTGAGGGCTGAAAAACCCTATTACAATCAGCGATTGAGATCCCGTACAGAGCTTCGTTCGATAATGGTCGTGTTTACCTTAATCGATATCGCCCCTTCTTTGGAATTCTCCATACGTTTGCAGAGAAGATTAACTGCTGCCTGACCCAACTGCTGCGTGGTTTGTCTGGCTGTGGTCAACGGGACCGGCAACAAACTAGCAAGCTGGATATCTGAAAACCCAATGATGGACAGATCATCAGGAACAGCCTTATCGATTGACAGAGCCGTGTTCAAGCAAGAAGTTGCCAGATAATCATCCGCACAGAGGACCGCCGTCATGTCAGGATTATTTTGCATAAAATCAGCCAGCTCCTGATTGGAGCCGTTCAGGTTCAACATATAATCCTCTGAGCAGTTCAGGTTAATATTACGCCCATTCACAGGTAGCTCATAATCCAGCATCGCCTGCATATATCCTTTGTAACGGTCTTCCCGGCTTGTCACTCCGTCAAATGGCATTGAGAGATAACCGATTTCCCGATGCCCTCTCTGAATCAAATATTCCGTCAGATTATAGGCACCTTGATGATGGTCATGATACACACAATCAATGTTAACCTCGCGAAAAATCCGGTCGATGATCACCAGCGGGTAATTTAGCAAATTAAGCTCCAGCACCTTCTCGCTGCAATGTGTTCTACCTCGAGGGTATAGAATAATTCCGTCCACTCCGTCATCATATAACTCCTGAAGGCTGGTGCTCTCATCCTCTTTATCGGTAGTCATGCGAATAAGCAAATGACAATCGGATTTGCGGGCCTCCCGCTCAACGGATGCTATAATTCTGGCCACATAATCATCCACGTTCGGAATCAAAAGGGCGATCCTCCGCTTGACCAGCGTCTTGCCCCCATCTGCTTGATCCGCTGTAATCTCTCTATCCGGTCCCGAATAGTCACCTGACATAAAGGTACCTCGCCGCGCCAGCCGGTATACAATCCCCTGCTTCTCCAGAATCTGCAGCGCAAGCTTCGCTGTCATGCGGCTAACAGAATACAGCTTGGCCAGCTCTGCCTCGGACGGCACCGGATCATGCGGCTGCAACTTACGCTTGCGAATTTCCTCCAGCACTAGATCAGCAGTTTGTAAATATAACAATGGCTTCCGATCCGATTTCTGATATTGTTGTTCTTCCATGTATGGCATCTACCTCAATTTCGTATTGCTATCTCTCTTTAATCATTTTCTCATAAAAAAAATAGTTCGATACAGCTATTGTACAATCCTGTTCAAGAACCGCCACTTTTATCGCTAAATAAGGCGAACTTTAGATCCGAACGTAAGGCCCGGATGTCACTACGGTGAAGGTGTGGACCTTTGGTCACTGTTGTCTCCCAGAATTCTTCTTTTTGGCCGTTTCTAGCGGTTGAAATCTGGCGACAGTGTATGCTTTCGATGTGAGCTTTCCTGTGGAAAGCTTTCTGGCGAGCGCTTCGCTCCTATAGTTCCAAACCTCCCGCTACTTGAAAAATAAGGGAGCAACAAGCGCAGCCCACAGTTCATCGGAGTATGCGCCTGAGCCCACGTTCGAGCTTAGGAAGAATCTGATAACAGGAAAATATACCGTTAAATTCCCCCTCTCACCTTATTTTCTGTGAATAAAGGGATTTTCTCCAGTTAAATACCTGTTTTATTCCTCAATGATCTTGGCATGAGGTAATTAACAGGACATTTTCCTGTTATTTTTAGAAAAGAAGAGAATTTAATCAAAATAACAGGAGTTATTCCCGTTATTACAATGCCCTATCAAGTGAATGGAGCTTTTCGACGCATTTGTCAGTTGGAGCCGTGCAATCTTTGTGAACTAAGCATACAGCAGGGGGCATTTCTATTTTGTACCTTAGGCCACAAGAAGGCCGTTAATTAGACGTCGGAGTCATTTTCAAAATTACGTTGTTTGTATAAGCGTGTTATCTATACATTCCGCACCGCGTGCGCCTCCCGGCGCGCGGTGCGTGGCCCATGGTGGTGGTCAAACCTCTAATATAAAAAAAACAGCCCTTTGACCGAAGGATGGTTAGTAACCCATCCTTCGGTCAAAGGGCATGCATAGATTGAACTTGAAATTTTCAACGTGGGACAGGCACCCTTATCCCCGAAAGATTATTTTCTAGCACAATCTATACAACTAGCAATCTGCCTTATTATTGCAGCTCGGCATTCAGCCGTTCAATGAGCTCAAGCAATTGCAGCGGTTCACTGACGGTGTGTGTCGGCCGTTCGGATTCATCCGCCGGCTCGTGGGGATAACGCGGCGTCCAGCTCTGAAAGATGCTGGTGATGCCAAGTGCGTTGGCTCCCTTCATATCACGGCTCAGGTTGTTGCCGATCATGACGGTACGGGAGAAATCTTGCTCAGACAAGTCAAGCGCTCCGATTGCGGCCTTGAACATCCGAGGACTAGGTTTGATCGCTTTAATATTCTCAGAAATAATCATTGCGCTGAAATAATCGTGAAGTCCATGCTGCTTGAATACGTTCTTGAAAGATTGTGCATCACCATCGGCCACCAAGGCCAGCGTGTAGCCTCTCTCATGCAGAGTTTGAATCGTGATATCTGCCCCAGGGATCAGATCCGCACTGAGAACGATACCTTCTTCGTCCCGAATCTCAGTTGATTCATCTACAATGGTGTCGCCGCTGTCAAAAAAGATAATTAACCTCTTGTCGTCCATATTCTTTATGACCATCCTCTTCATTCGATTGGCGGACTGCCTGTGGACTCCCGAATGACCAGTTCCGGCTGCATGACAATTCTCTGCTTGATATCATCTGCGTTATCCAGACTGCCGATCAGCAGATCGAACGCCAGCTTCACCATCTGATCCATAGGTTGAGCAATGGTTGTCAGCGTCGGGTTCGTCACTGTGGACAGTATGGTATCGTCAAAGCCGATAATCGAGAGCTGTTCGGGTACGGATATACCCGCTTCTTTAGCAGCTTGTAACGCGCCGATAGCAAGCAAATCGTTGCAGCAGAACAGAGCCGTGGGACGTTCCGATCCGCAAATGATCGCAGCGGCTGCCCGTTTGCCGTCTTTAATATTCGACTCGCAGGAGAGAATCTCCTCCGGGTTCAGTGAAATCCCTGCTTCGAATAATCCAAACCGGAAGCCTCTGACCCGCTCAAAGCTGCTGCTCACCTTGAAATTCTCCGAAAGAACCGCCACACGCTTGTGGCCCTTACCCAGCAAATACCGGGCGGCAAGCTCACCGCCTCTGAAGTCGTCCGTCAGGACGCTGTGCACCGAAATGCCCGCAGCCTCCCGCGCAATCATAACGATCGGAAAGGATTTTTCTGCGAGTAGCGCCAGAATCTCCGCATTCTCCAAGCCGGTTCCGATCAGGATTCCGTCAACGTTCTTTTGCTCCAGCAGCCGGATGTATTTCTCCACGCGTTCATCCCTGTTGTCGGTACTACAGACTATGACACTGTAGCCTCCTGAATGCGCCAGATCCTCTACCGTTCTCGCAATCTCAGAGAAAAAAGGGTTGGAGACGTCTGGAATCAGAAGACCTATCGTGTAGGTCTTCTTCCCCATCAAAGCAGACGCTATGACACTGGGCTGATAATTCAGCCGCTCCATCACCTGCAGAATTTCTTCACGCCTTTTCTTGCTTACTTTCCCTTTACCGTTAATTGCGTTGGAGACGGTGGCAATCGATACGCCCGCTTCCTTCGCAACATCATATATCGTGGTTGCTTTCATGGCATAGCCTCATTATTATCGGATTGTTAAGGGATAGTTTCTCTTCGGTCAAATCCCTATCACGTTATTATCCGATGAATATACTCTTTTTGCAACACTCATTCACTCTCCGTTGGAGCAGTGGTGCGGGGCTGTGCGAGCCATTCATGATCTGGATCATTATGGAATTTCCAGATCCGGGTTGGTCCAGCCATCACGTTCAGGTAGTATACATCATAGCCAGGAGGCGCCGAGACAGGGTGATACCCTTTCGGTACGAGCACAGCTTCGCTATCTTTGACAGCCAGCGTCTCATCGAGGGAACGGTCATCTGTGTACACGCGCTGAACGGCAAAGCCCTGTTCAGGCTTCACATGGAAGTAGTACGTCTCTTCCAGCAGTGATTCGTCGGGCAGTGCATCCCGGTCATGCTTATGCGGAGGATAACTCGACCAGTGCCCCTGCGGTGTGAATACCTCAACCACCAGCAGACTGTCAGCTGGTTCCTGCTCCGGTAAAATATTATGGATGAACCGCTGCGTAGATCCTTCGCCTCTAACCTCAACGCCTACATCGCTAGGAGCGATCAGACGTGCGTCATGGTTTCCAAGGCCTGGGGCCTTGCATACCGCAAGCTCCAGTTCAGTAACAGCAGTTACCTTGAAACGGTTGTCATTCGGGACGTAGACAGAATAAGGTGGAATCTGCTCGAACACGCTCATTCTTTGCCCGATATTGAGCCAGGAAGCATTGGCAGTCGCGATGTCTGCTCTACCACTCAGGAGCACCAGACATACCTCGTTTCCGTCTGTAGACTGGCTTAACGTCTCGCCTGGACTCAGTCGATAGACCTCAAACCCTACATAGGTCCAGCCAGCGGACTCCGGTGTTACCGATAGAGCGGGATGATTTCCTGAACGCTTGGAATCCGGACTAACAATCAGCTTGCTCACGCTTTTCACAACCTTTCCTTATTGTAATTCCGAGAGTTTTACCGGACGGTTCTCTTGCAAAGAAAGCTTCGCTGCCCGGGCAATTCTTTCCGCCTGCCATCCATCATTTCCGTTGACCGAAACTGCCTTGCCCAGTAGGAGGGTATCGATAAATTGCTGTGTTTCATCTACATATGCTGCGTTATAACGTTCCAGGAAGAAGTGCAGCGGCTTGTCGCTTTGGATGCCGTCTTCTGTACTCAAAACAGCCGTATTCGGGAAATCATTAGCGGCCGTTACAGAACCCTTCGATCCGAACACCTCGACGCGTTGGTCATAGCCGTAAGCCGCCTTGCGGCTGCAATCGATGACACCAAGCGCACCATTCGCGAAGCGGAGGGTCACAATCGCTGTATCCACATCGCCATATAGGCCGAACACAGGATCAATCAGCACGCTACCTTGTGTATATACTTCTTCAACTTCACTGTCCGAGAGGAAACGCGCCATATCAAAGTCATGGATCATCATATCCATGAAGATGCCCCCAGAGACCTTAATGTATGCTTCTGGTGGTGGCCCCGGATCCCGGGAGGTAATCTTGATCAGTTGGGTGTCGCCAATGGCTCCGTTCTGTACATGCTCACGTACCCGTTTGAAGTTGTGGTCGAACCGGCGGTTGAAGCCGACTTGCAGCTGTACGCCTGCCTTAGATACGGCTTCGATAGCTTCTTCTGTCTGACGTATATCCATACTGAGTGGCTTTTCACAGAAAATATGCTTACCTTGCTCTGCCGCCTTCTTAATCAAAGGGACATGTGTATCTGTGGAAGAACAGATAAATACAGCGTCAATCTCAGGATGGTTCAGGATCTCTTCGCTGTCCTTAGTGACGATAGCAATGCCTCTGGATCCTGCCCATTCTTCAAGTTCCGGACCTGCGAACAGGTCGCTCACAGCGAGAATTTCTGCTTGAGGATGTCTAATCAAGTTGTCGGCATGGATTTTCCCGATTCTGCCAGCGCCGATAATACCGAATTTCAGCTTCTTCATAGTCGTCAGCCTTTCTGTAGTGGGGTGTATATCATTCCCCGGCTCACGGCCGGGGATTTACTATTTCGTTGTTGTAAGGCTGCTATTATCGATTACCAGCGAGCGGTAACCATCTTTTTGCGGGTAAAGAATTCTACGCCATCTGTTCCGTTGGCGTGTAGATCACCGTAGAACGACTTTTTCCAGCCCGAGAACGGGAAGAAGGCCATTGGAGCCGGTACGCCGAGATTTACACCGAGCATACCTGCATCGATAGTTTCACGGAATTGACGCACACTGCTTCCGTTGCTAGTGAACAAGCAAGCCCCGTTCGCAAACTCTGAACGATTGGCAATAGCGATTGCATCCTCCAGCGTATCTGCACGCATCACGGACAGAACCGGTGCGAAAATTTCATCTTTCCAAATCTTCATTTCGCTGCTCACCTTGTCAAAGATGGTTGGCCCTACGAAGTAGCCGGAGTTTTGAACAGCTTCATCCGTCCGTCCGTCTCTAACCAGTACACCGCCTTCAGCTTCCCCGGATTCGATGTAGCCAAGGGTTCTTTCCTTGTGTCCGCCACGGATCACTGGACCGAGGAACGTGCCTTCTTCCAGCCCGTTACCGATAGTAATCTGATCGGCAGCAGCAGACAGACGCTCAACAAGCTCATCAGCAACATCACCGACAGCGACTACAACCGCGCAAGCCATACAGCGTTCACCGGCAGAACCAAATGCGGCATTGACGATTTCTTTAACTGTCAAATCCAGATCCGCGTCAGGAAGCACGATGGAGTGGTTCTTCGCGCCAGCCAATGCTTGCACCCGTTTGCCATGGGCCGTACCTGTTGTATACACGTACTCTGCAACTGGTTGTGAGCCAACGAAAGATACTGCCTTGATCTCCGGATGCTCCAGAATACCGTTCACGACATCATGTGCGCCGTGTACGATGTTCAGCACGCCGGCAGGCAAGCCTGCTTCATGGAACAGCTCAGCCAGACGATTCGCCAGAAGCGGCGTACGTTCGGATGGTTTCAATACGAAGGTGTTACCCACGGCAATCGCCAGCGGGAACATCCAGCAAGGTACCATCATCGGGAAGTTGAATGGTGTGATACCGCCGATTACGCCGATAGGATAACGGTACATACCCGATTCTATGTTGGATGCAATATCCGGCAATTGTTTACCCATCATCAGGTTTGGTGCACCTGCAGCAAACTCGACGCATTCGATCCCACGCAGCACCTCGCCACGTGCTTCGCCCAAGCTTTTACCATTTTCCTTCGTAATCAGGGTAGCCAGCTCTTCCCAGTGATCCACCAGCAACTGCTGATATTTGAAAAGCACGCGTGCCCGGCGCGGAACCGGTGTCCGGCTCCAGCTTTCAAAAGACTTACGGGCGGCTTGGACCGCTGAATCTACGTCACCCTTGGAAGACAATGGCACCTGCGCCAATACTTCTTCTGTAGCAGGGTTGTACACATCATCGTATTGTGCAGCGGAAGACTCCACCCATTCTCCGCCGATCCAGTTCTTTAACTTCGTTGTCATCGTAGTCCCTCGCTTATAGTAGATTTAGCGGCTTTGCTTAGCCAGCTATGATTTCGCCGCGGTTGCAGCGTTCAATATAATCTTCAACTTGTGCTACAGTCGGCATGGCATCTGAACAGCTATGACTGGAAATGACGATACATGCGGCCGCACTGCCGAATTCCATGCTTTTCTCAATAGTCAGACCGGACATGAGCCCGTGAATGAAGCCTGCGGCATAAGAGTCGCCCGCTCCAAAAGTCTTGATAACTTTTGCCGGATAGGATTTAGCCCGTTGCTCCAGTCCCTCTGCGGTGTAAGCAATGGAACCTTCCTTGCCGTGTTTGATAATAACGAGTTTGGCAGAATAGTTGAACCACTTGGAAGCTGTGAAGCTGTCGCTATGCTCGTGATTATTTTCAAACCGCTCCATGCTGTCGAATTCTTCTCTTGTGCCAATAATAATGTCGCTTTTCTCTGCCGCCAGGTTGTAATATACTGCTGTTTCTTCGGCAGAATTCCAGGTATAAGGACGATAATCGATATCCAGAATGACTGTGGTGCCATGCTTGCGGGCATAGTCCAGGGACAGAAGCACAGCTTCCCGGGAAGGACTGGCGGCGAGTGCTGTACCCGATACAAGCAGGGCCTTACTGTTCGCAATCAGTTCCTCATTCACTTCAAGCGGGCCTAGCTTCAGATCAGCTACATTGTCGCGGTACATCAGAATGCTGCATTCGCTTGGGCTCTTGATTTCGGTAAAAGCAAGTCCTGTAACCGCACCAGTCTTGTCTGTAACGACATTACTGGTATCAATATCTTCCTTCTCCAGGTACCCTTGGATAAACCGTCCCATCTGGTCATCGGCAATCTTGCCGATAAATGCTGTTTTGTGGCCCAAACGGCTCATGCCAATCGCAATGTTAGCAGGCGATCCGCCAACGTATTTGGTAAACGTCATTGTCTCTTCCATAGGCCGGTTAATCTCATTCGCATTCAAATCGATGCACAAGCGGCCAATCGCAGTAAAGTCAAACTTCCTTCCGGAAGGAAAAATGTAAGACAATAGGTTCACCCTCCTTCGTTTATAGTAAAGATTCCAAGTAGCGGAGTGCCTTCTCTGCATATTCACGAGCCGGATGCTCGCCTGGGTCCTGCTCCCCTTCGAGGAGCGCCCAGCCTGTATAGTTTCGGCTCACAAGCTCGCCGATAATCGGTTTGAAATCAATGCATCCATCACCAGGAACCGTGAATACGCCTCTGCGGATGCAGGTGACGAAGTCCACGCCGTCTGTTCTAGCCTGCTCCAGCAACGCTGGACGCACATCCTTCAGATGCACATAAGCCACCCGATCATAATGCTTGCGCAGGACATCCAGCGGGTTTGCTCCGCCGTACAATGCATGACCGGAATCGAAGAGCAGATATACAGCCTGTGGATCTGTCAGCTCCATCAGCTTGTCGATTTCTTCCGGGCTTTCTACAGCAGTACCGCCGTGATGATGGTAAGTCAGCTTCAAGCCATACTCTTGGGCAATTCTGCCCGCAGCGTTCAGGCCTTCTACCAGGCTGGCCCAGCCCGCTTCATCAAGACGAATGACTTCACTCTCATTTGGCGTCCGTCTCGGATCGAAGTGCAGAGAGCCGCCTACCTCGCAAGTGCTTATAACTTTGCTGCCCATGCTCTGCAGGAATTTGGCGTGTTCCCGGAAAGCTTCCAGTTCCTGCTCACGATAAGCCGGATCGGAAAACAATACGGATTTCCACTGGGAGACAAGCTGAATGTCACGCTTCGCCAGCTCTTCTTTCAGCAATGCGAGATCTGTCGGGAACTTTCTGCCCATCTCTGTGCCTTTAAGACCCAAGGAATGTATATCGTCCAAAATCTGCTCGTAAGTGGTATCATTGCCATGCTCTTTAACATCTTCACCGACCCAGTTAATTGGGTGAACGCCTAATTGAAATGGAAACCGTGTCATCACTTAGTCCTCCTAGTAGACTCTCGCCTGAGATAACTTCTCGTTCATTGCCTGATGCGCATCCGTAACTTTAGTGCTTGAGGAAACGGCGGGAACCCCTACATTCCACCAGGATTCATAACCGTCGGTATTTGTACCGGCAAGAACCGGAATTTCAATTAATGTAGTGCGTGTTTCTTCCTTCGCTGACTTGAGGGCCTGCTCAAGTTCTTCTGGTGTAGTCGCTTTGTATGCGGCTGCTCCAAGACTGCGGGCATGTGCTGAAAAATCAATCGGAAGCGGCGCCCCTGTGTAGCGGCCTGTACTCTGTTCACGATAACGGAATTCGTTACCGAAGCCGTCACTGCCATGTCCGCGCTGCAGGTTATGAATACATTGATAACCATGATTGTCGAATAGCAGCACAGTGATCTTGCGCCCTTCCTGGAGGCTTGTGACCAATTCGGAATGGAGCATCAGATAACTGCCGTCCCCGACAAAGGCGTACACATCACGTTCCGGCTCTGCAAGTGCAACGCCGAACGCTCCGCTGACTTCATATCCCATACAGGAGAAACCGTATTCCATGTGGTAGCCCTTTGGCTGTCCGACCCGCCACAGGCGGTGAAGGTCACCCGGCAAGCTGCCTGCCGCACAGACAATAACGGCTTCATCGCCAATCGTCTCGTTGATGACGCCAAGTGCGCGTGTCTGAGCGAAGCCTTCCGGATGTTCCAGTTCGTACAGTCGGTCTACTTCGTTCTTCCACTCAGTACCGAGCTCTGTGATCTGCCCGTCAGTATAAGAACTGCTATAGCCTGCAGCACTCAAGCCTTCCAAGAGCTGAAGAATGACCGTCTTCGCATCTCCCGTCACGGCTACGCCGTCAAGCTTGGCGCCATCCATACGGTTGATGTTGATATTCAGGAACTGCGCTTCTGGATGAAACGCAGATTTGGATGATGTCGTAAAGTCGGAATATCTTGTACCGATGCCAATAATCAAATCTGCTTCTTTGGCTACTTTATTGGCGGCCAAAGCGCCGGTTACGCCAACTCCGCCAACGTTGAGCGGGTGGTTCCAAGGCAAAGAGCCTTTGCCGGCCTGCGTTTCCGATACCGGAATACCGAATTTCTCTGCAAATTCAGCAAGCGCTTTCGTTGCCTCTGAATATTTAACGCCTCCACCGGCGACGATCATTGGCTTGCGTTTAGACTTCACAAGGGCAATCGCTCTCTCCAGAGTCTGGGGAGCCGGTTGTTGGCGTTCTACATAATGCACACGCTTCTCGAAGAAGGATGCCGGATAATCATAAGCTTCAGCCTGCACATCCTGTGGCAGTGCCAGAGTAACCGCGCCAGTCTCGGCCGGATCTGTAAGTACGCGGATCGCGTTCAGTGCCGAAGTCATCAGTTGTTCAGGACGGACAATGCGGTCCCAGAATCTGCTCACCGGCTTAAATGCGTCGGCTGCCGAAATTGTATAGTCATGACCGGCTTCAAGCTGCTGTAATACCGGGTCAGGCTGTCTGGAAGCAAAGTTATCACCCGGAAGAAGAAGCAGCGGAATGCGGTTGACCGTTGCCGTTCCGGCTGCAGTAACCATATTCAAAGCACCGGGACCTATGGAAGTGGTGCAGGCATAAATTTGTTTGCGATTGTGTTGTTTAGCGAACGCGGTGGCCGCATGTGCCATCCCCTGTTCGTTCTTGCCTTGGATGAAATTCAGGCTGCCTGAGCTTCGCTCCAGAGCCTCACCAAGACCGGTTACATTGCCATGACCAAAGATTCCCATTACCCCGGCAACAAATTTTGTTTCTACTCCGTCGCAGGAAATGTACTGTTGATCCAGAAATCTTAATAGGGCCTGTGCCATTGTTAAGCGGATAGTAGTCATTGTATCCTCCCTATTTGTGAGTTAAGCGCTTATCAAAAATAATTAAATGTAAATGCAATCATTTTATATTCATTGTATAGGTAAAGCGCTTAATCCAATGTTACAATGAATAGGACAAAAAAATCAATCATTATTTCTTGGAGGTTTTGCTAATGCCTGTTTTTGACCATCTTCGACCCTTTTGGGACACTGTACTTCGCGTTGCACCATTACTATATTTGGACCGCGAGGAGCCCTTCAAACCGCACCGTGTCGGAGTCACCGTGTTTGAGACGACCGCACCCTCAGTTTCTTTTGACCGGATCGTCCATGTCGATACCAGCAAGTATAGCCTGGTCATTGAGTACGCTATTTATTACGATTATGACATTCAACATATTTATGACTTGGAGCATGTTTGGGTATATCTAAATCATGACGGTGGTATCGAGTACGCTGAAGTTAGCTTCCATGGACATTATCTGGTAGGATTAATGCGCGACCGCAGCAATTTGACCGATGAGGGTGTGATCAGAATCTATGTTCAGCCTGGTAAACACGCCATGGCCGCACATGAAGAATTGTTCCGGCTGCTCCCGAACGTGGAGAGATGCTGCCTGGAAGAGACGGGAATCGAAGGTGTGCTGGAGCCGGACATGTTCAGTGGTGAGTTCAAGCCAGGAGTACATATCGATCCGCCAGCCGAAGCGCATTTACGAACCTTCAGTTTTCAGCCTTCGTTCGAATATGTTCCCTATCCCTTGCCTGAGGAGACATTCGTCTCCTGGCCAGAGCTGCGCGAAGAGATTCCGGTACGCATGAAGGCTCTTATTGACACGATTAGGTAAAAATTATTAATTATTTGGAAAATAAAACAAAGAGGTATTCCCCAAACCGTGAATGGCTGGAGGATACCTCTTCATTTAAATTGCCCCATTGGCCAAATTCTTTGCCCCTTATCCTTACGCAAGAATGACTGGACCAAAGGGCGATGGATTTAGCTTTTTATCATACCTCAAGCGGCAAATGCCCCGCAGCGTGATTCCCCGAGATAACATGGCTCCTTAGATTAACTAATAAAATCCTGTATCCTTCTCCCCTCGTCCAATCGTTCTTTAAATTCTCCTTTAGTGTATCCGTTAATGGTTTTGTTCCAAAAAGCTTGAGCTGGTTGGTTACTTTCGCTCGTAACAACTCATAATTCATTCAAGAGTCCGCCTTTATGCAGTTTATGTTGAATTTAATTATCTTCTCTAATGTATTTATTGGGTAGCAAGTCACTTATTACAGTCTTTATGTAGCCTTCTTTGTTCTTTAAAATTACATTTGTGCCTTTCCCATAATCGCTTATTAGCTCTCGGCAAATCCCACACGGGGACACAACTTCTATTTTTTGATTCTCTTGAGTTGGGTCAGGATGCCTGACAGCTACGATGGTATCAAATTCACTTTCTCCTTCTGAGATTGCTTTTCCTAAGGCAATTGCCTCTGCACACACAGATACACGACCAATATTAGCTTCCAAGTGTACTGCTGAATAAATCTTTCCTGTTTTTGTTCTTACAGCAGCTCCAACATGATGCTTTCCGTCTACATATAAAGTTTTTATCGTGTTCCTCGCCACATCAATAAGATAAAGGTCCTCTTTATTTACCGTCATTATTAAATTCCCCCATTGAAATTGGTATATCAATTGAACTCCTTCCATGATTATACAACTAACACCCTAGAGGCGATAGCGATGATTAAAAGCCGACTCCAACACACTGAATATCCCTTTTGCCCAGTTAGATCAACCTGTCTTCCTTTAGAAATGGAAAAAAACAGCCCCCGAGCTAGGGGCTGTCTTTATAAAAATATAATCCTTGTTATTTCCCCTGCATGCGCATATAGGGTTCATATGAGGAGATTTCAACCAGATTCTCATCAGGATCCCTGATATAAATGGAGTACATCGGCCCAAGTGCGCCTGTACGCTCCACCGGACCCAATTCAATCTTGACATCCTGCTCTGCCAGATGCTTTTTCACATCATTCAGTGAATCACTGGTAATCAGACAGAAATCACCGGACCCCCTCGTCGGCTGCTTAGCTTTAGGGTCAATCTCCTGGCCAACCTGTTGGAAATTGATCTTTTGCTGTCCAAACTTTGCTGCTTTCCTGTCCTTTCCGAATGAGATGATCTGCATCCCAAGGACTTCGCCATAAAAGCGGCAGGAAGCCTCTACATCGCGGACAGTCAGCACCAAATGATCGAATCTGGCGATTTTCACATCTCTCACTCCCGGTAACTAGAAGTAGCTAGAAATAGCCTTTGTTGTGCTGTTATTCAGCCCCGGCGCGCTCACGGACAGTAGCCAGCACCTTATGGAGCCAGTTGATATCCTTTTGATACGTTTGGTTCGCATGATCCATAATCAGGCTAACGGCTTCCCGTCTCTCCACCGGAATAATGCTGAGCGCAGGATCGGTTCCTTCTATGAGGCTGACCTTTTTGTTCATCCTCTCGATAGCCTCCTCAATGACATAAGCGAGTTTATGGGGATCAACCTTATCCAGAAATAACAACGAGGAATACAGTGATCGGATATCGCTGAAATTTTTGAAAACATCATATATTTCTTCTTCCAGCATTACCCGTCCCTTGTCCGTGATACCGTAGGTGGTCTTCTCAGGACGATTGTCAGATTGCACCACTTTGAGCTTCTTAATCAGCCCTTTCTTCAACAACACCTCGAAGTTATAATACAACGTCCCGTCGTTGATGGACACCGTGTTGTCCAGTGGTTTGAGGTTCTTCTTAATGTCATAAGGATGATGCTCACCCTCACTCAGCATACCCAGAATAAATATTTGAAGCGACAATAGTGTCCTCTCCTTCATGCATATTTAAAAGGGGCCCACGAGGAGATTTCAGAGCCCGCTATCCTTATTTTACATGAAAAGCGGCTGCGGTGCAGGTTCTATTGCTTCTTTAGGCTGTTTTACTGTCTTGAACAGATGGATCAGCGTATTAATCAATAGCGCTCCAAGACCCACTAGCACTAAGCCTGTGAGATATACCCCCGTTTTGCCGCCGCCGAACAGCAAGTTGTAATCCAGATGCAGCGTATAGAACATCGGGGAAATATAGCTGACGGCCTTGAACACTCCGCTCATCATTTCCTGTGGAATCACAGACCCGTTGGCAATCGTCTGAGTCAATAGAATTGGTAAATTCAGAAGCATCCCCGCCTGGCCCAGCAGCAGGCAGCAAATACTCGTAAACTCAATAGCCACGAACATTTCCAGTGAATGCACCATCCACACTTTCATAAATGTCTCTGCACCATAACCATGAACCGCGAAGTACAATGAAACGCCGACAAGCGGGGCTATCAAGGATATCAGCACATTGACACCTTGCAGGGACAAGAAGGCTTTCCATTTGCCAAGGCGGGATCTCAACTGATTCAAAGCGCCAATACTCATCATGGAATAAATCATCGCGCCCACATAGGAAGACATCGTCAGGAACATTGGAGCCATCTGATTGTGCATTCCGGCTGGCTGTGGATTGGTCGTCACGACATTGGCATCCACCTTATTCATTACAGCAGCAACCATCTGCTGCGCCTGGGCTTCAGGCACTTTCATACCTTGCAGAATACCATCAAAGCTCTGGGTCTGTAATTGCGTACTAATCTTGTTCGTGATCTGGGTGACAACATTCTGCATGGTACTGCTTACAGTAGCGGGATTAGACTGGTTAATGAAAAAATCCAGTTTCACCTGTTCTCCCTGCGCAGACAGCTTCTGCGTAAAATCCTGCGGAATATGCATCACCAGATGGGTGCTGCGATCCTCCAGCTCTTGCTTAGCCTGTTCCAGTGACAGATTCGTTACGACATGAAAAGGCATTTGCGCCTGAATCTCCTTCACAAATGTTGCCCCAGCCTGCTGATCCTCGTTAACAATGGCCACAGTAAGCTTGTCGATATCCTTAGGCATCGAGCTATACCCGCCCATAAAAATCCCAATCATTATGATCTGATAAAAGATCATCATAAAGACGCCACCCAAAATCCCTTTGTGCTTCAGAAATGATTTCATACTCCAGCTCCACCTTATACTTTATTTTAAATACTCTAATTAAAGTAATATAATCAGAGTTAGGTGTCAATAAAAATAGAAAAGGGATATCGCACCAGCCATCTTAATGACGGTGCGATATCCCAATATACCTAAAGATTGCATAAAGCAAGTGTTACGCATGATTGGTGGATTAACAGTTCTGCGTCCTATATAACCTTTTCCCTGGAACCCTGGCGGGGCCGAAGGAATACTACAGGGACGAACACACCCACGAGGCATACGCATAAAATGTACGGAATATTACTTTGCAACGAGTACAGAATCGTTCCCACAATGGGACCGACAAATGATCCCACTCCTTGAACCGCTGCGGCAAAAGAGGCCACGGCTCCCTGCTCTTTGTCACTCACCGCAAGTGAAGCCGCCGTGGTATAGCCCGGCATTGTAAAGCCGATTCCAATACCAAGAATAGAAAATGCAATGCCATAGCTGCCGGGAGCGAGCAGGTACATAAGAAAGCCAGTACCTAGCGCACTCAGACCAATACTGAGTAGTCTGCCCGGCTGCAGTTTCAAAAAACGGCCTATCAAGATTTGCGAGAACACCACAAACATCCCGGTAATCGTGAGACCCAGTCCTGTCATTCGACTTGCGTCCTGAGCCGTAACCCCCATCCGATCCTGCATATAAAATCCGCTTGTCACCTGAAGCATGATCATCACGGTGGACAAAATCAAGCCAATGGAAATGTATAGGCGTATACGAGGGTCTAGCGGCGACAGCTTTACTGACATCTCTTGCACAGCAATTGTTGAACTAACCGGAATTATGCTCCAGAACAGAAGGATTACGACGATAAGCAGGCCGGCCGAAACATACATAGGGGCGGTTAGCCCCACGGTTGACAAGGCAGCCCCCATTGCCGGCCCAAGCACGAATCCCAATCCGTTAGCGGCTCCGAAAAGAGCCATCCCGCTGGAACGATTGTCTGCGGTTGTCCATTCCATTAAGTACCCCTGCGCCATTGTCGGGATGGCTCCGAAGAAAAATCCGGCAATGGCACGCAGTCCTAGAAACACCCAGTACAGAAGCTGCATATTGAAGCTGCCCTGCTGCGCGGTATCCGCGATGATGGCGAATGCGCCGACTGTGGTTGCGTACCCGAGCAAAGCCGAAATCATAATGATTTTGCGCCCAATTCTCACCCATTTTGCCCATATAAAACTGCCCAATATCCAGAAAATCCCGGTGATAGTGACCAAACTGCCTGACTGGATCTCCGTTAGACCCATGCCCCTTGTCAGCGGCCCAAGTATGGGATTAAATGTCGCAATAGAGATCATCGCAGCCAGGACAGTGATGAAAATAACGATATAATGTCTCTTCACTACAATATCTGCCCCCTCAACAGTTTAAGCTGTGTTGCATACAGATTCTGAATCAGACTCTGGTTCTCCCAGTCCGTCCACCCTGATACAGAAGAAACAGCAGGTATGGCGTACCTATTAAAGCGACCATCAGCCCGGAAGGAACTTCTTTCGGCAGGGCAATCCACTGCCCTGTGAGATCGGCAGCCGTCAATAAAACAGCGCCGATGAGAGAGGACAAAATAAGCGTTCTGCGATGCTTCTGTCCACTTAGCATCCTGGCGGCATGCGGTGCAAGCAGTCCAATGAAACCCACCGTACCTACTGTGGCAACAACAGCCGAGGCCAATGCAACACCTACACCAGCAGCTATGATTCTTGTCTGGCGCACCTGAAGACCCACCCCAAGCGAGACGGAGTCGTCAAAGGCCAGCAATTCCACCTTCCTTCCAAGCCACCAGGCCAAAGGCAAAAAGAGGAGACAGGCAATGAGGAGCGGAACCGTGTCGGCCCAGCCACGCGCATACGTACTGCCGGCCAGCCAGATTAGTGCGGCTGTGTAGCTGGACGTCTTCAAAACCAGAAACTGAATAAGGGCTGTACCTACAGCAGATACGCTAATCCCCGACAGGATTAATATCCCGGGATTGAACCCGCTTTTCCAAGACAGTATAAATACAATCGCTGCGGCACTAAAAGCCCCCGCGAACGCAAAAACCGCCATCACCTCGCCCGGCGCAAACGGCCACACGGCGAGTATCGCCAGGACACCGGCTCCCGCGCCGGATGTTACGCCAATGACCGAGGGATCAGCCATCGGATTGCGTACTGCACCCTGAATCAACAGACCGGCTGCGGCAAGAGCCGCACCTCCTACCATAGCCGCTGCCATACGCGGCAGCCGCAGATTCCACAGAATATTCCGCAGCAGTTCATCCCCTTGCCCGCTCATCGCAAGCAGCAGCTCCTTCATAGACAGCCTCATGTCACCTGTCCCCAGGCTTCCGAACACCAGGAGCAAGATCAACAACAGTCCAAGAACGGCGTAGATCAAGGGGAAAGATACCTTCTTGGAAACCATTCCTACAGTCATCGAAGAAACTCCACTGCTTCTCCCGCCATTCGAGTCTTTCCTCATGCGCAGTACAATGAAGATCAGCCAAGGGCCACCGATGGCCGCGGTTACTGCACCGACAGGCAGACTTCCATATGTCGCCTGAAATGGATAAGTCAAAGCATCAGCCCCCAAGAGGAGGGCCGCTCCCAGTACTGCACTTGCCGGCAGCAACACTCTATGCTCCCGAAAGCCAAGAAGCTTCACCAGATGGGGTGCAAGCAGCCCCACATAACCAATGGACCCTGCAATGCTTACACTAGTTGTAGCCAGCAGCACGGCCAGCGCCAGTCCGACATTCTTCGTTCTTTGCGTGCGCTGCCCCAGCGAAGCTGCAGATTCCTCACCGAATCCCAGCAGATCAAACGATTTTGAGAAAGGAAATACCATACATAGCGCTGCCACAATCCATAGCCAAGCCCCCTTAATACCCTGCCAACCATTCTGGGCCAAAGAGCCGGAGCCCCAGGCAAATAAATGCCTGGCATCATCCAGAAATAGAATTTGTGCGACACTGGTGAAAGAAGACAACAGCAGAGTAACTATCATCCCGGCCAACACGATCCGGATCGGGGTTGACCTCAGGCCACCAGCTAGCGCGTAGACCATAACCATGGCCCCAATCCCTCCACCAAGTGCAAAGACAATAGGAAAGCTGTAAAGCAGGGAAGGAAATAATACAGTCCCTATAACTACTGTGAAGTAAGCTCCAGCGTTGATACCTAGCGTACCAGCTGAGGCGAGCGGATTACGCAGTACAGTCTGGAGCAGAGCGCCCGATACCGCCAGAGCCGCTCCGCACAGCATTCCCGCAACCGCACGCGGCAGCCGGAAGTTCCAGACCATCTCCCCGATCGCATTCCCTTGACGGTCCATCATTGCCTTAATGATTTCAGACAACCTCAAATTGGCTTGTCCTTGGGTCAGATTGACGACCAGCAGCAGGAACAGCAGCAAGATACAGCCTGTCAGTATTCCTGCTGATTTCCAGCGTCGTCTCTCCATTTGAATAGGGATGCTCACTCTGCTCATTGGCGCGTAAGCACTTTGACCGTCTCTTCTGCGAGCAGCTTCGCGCTAATGGGCCCGCCATAACCCCAAATCCGCCTCTCCAATGGAAATACGCGCTGCTGCTTGACAAATTCAAGGCCTTTCCAAACGGCATTCGCTTGAAGCTGGCTTTCCAGCCCGCCGCTGTCATCCGTATTGGTATAGATAAAATCCGCATCCTGTAGCGCTGGCAGAGCTTCAACATTGGCTGCTGTACCACCCAGCTGTTCATATTTTCCGGATTCATACACGTTGTTCAGACCAATCTGCTTCAGGATGTTCACCCCCTGCGAATTGCCGCTAAACAACATAATCGTCGGACCGGACTGACCGGGCATCAGCTGAGCAAACACAACATCAGCGTTTTCTTTGCCAGCCTTCTTCAACGTTTCCTTGGCCTCAGCATAAGTCTTCTGCAAATCCGTCAGCACTTGCTCAGCGGTCTCTTGCTTGCCGATCATATCGGCAATTGTCCGAAAGGTCTCTACCATTTCTTCATACTGATCCTTGCCTTCTGCTGGATAGGGATCGAAAAGCATGGTTGGAGCAATAGCCTTGAGCATGTCATAATTCTTTTTCACAAAATAGACGTTCGTGATAATCAAATCCGGCTTGAGTGCCGCAATTTTCTCCAAATTCGGTTCCTGGCGGCCACCGACATCAACTACGCTTGTATCCAGTCCCGGCTGAATATTAACCAGAGTATTGAAGCCGGTCTTGGAGTCGATATCGGCTGTTCCCACCGGCTGCACGCCCAGTGCGAGCAAATCTTCCGTGTAGTTGAAATCCAGGGTCACAATACGCTTCGGAGTCCCCTTTAGCTCGACTTGACCCATAGGGTGCTTGAACACCCGAACCTCCTCTGAAGAAGCAGGGGCAGTGTTTTTGTTACCCTTCTCTCCAGCCTGATTGGATGCACAACCAGCCAACAGCACCACTGTGAGGATGAGTATAATAAAGCTTGAAATGGCTTTGGAATTCATAGAATGAATCCTCCTTATGTGTTAGTGAGAATAATTATCACAGAACAGAACATAGTGCTCTACCTGCTGCGGATTTTTCTTTACCTGTGAAAGACCACATCAAAAAAAATGCGACCTCAGCCACTGGGGCCGGGATCGCATTCTGTATAACAAGCTTCATTGTTTTTTTAGCTTTGACTGCTGCAAAAATTCACTTGGATTACAGCCATACTGCTTGCGGAAGGCAGCCGTAAAATTGCTTGGATTACTATAACCGACAGCTACGGCGGCTTCGCACACCTTCATCTGATTGGATTCCAGCAGCCAGGCCCCTTTGAGCATGCGCTGCTCGCGGACCAGATCGAAGACGGTTAGTCCGAACAGCTCCCGGAAGCCTTTTTTCAGCTTAGTAGTGCTAAGTCCTACGGATTGGGATAATTCGAGTATAGATAGCGGCTTCTCCAGATGATGGATGATGGTCTGACGGGCCAAATGCAGCTTTTCCAAATCATTTCTGCTCTGAATTCCAGCTGCCGCTCCTGAGGCCTTATTACCCTCCTGCTCCTGTATAAACAGCATGATAAGCTCCAAGGCCTTACTCTCCATAAACAGCCGCTTTAACGGACCTTTATGTTCACAGACCAATATATCAAAGACTATTTTCTCGATAGCCGGGGTAAGCCTGTAGCTTCCAATCGTATTCTTATAGCGGCTTAAGATCATCGCAAACCGTTCATGTTCTTCACTGCCAGCAAAATAGGCGCTCAGCTCGCCAGGACGCAGCCTCACCTTCACCCCGTAGCTTTTAGACTCCGCGCTAGTCTCCAGATAGACTTGGGTCTGGTCTGTAAAATACACCGTATTACCGGGAGAGCCTGAGGTCGTTGCCGCTGCACCGTTCCATTCACAGTAGACATCGCCGCTTAGTTGATAAGCGAGGCCCAGAACCTGACAATCCTGGTCAATGTACAGCTTCATATTCTCATGCAGTGTAAGATCCTCTACCAGCACTTCCATACCCGGGCGGATTAGCATGCGGGAGATGAATCCTTTGCCCACCTGCTCCGGTAATTCCAGGCGCTGCTCCCAGCCTTGATAAGACGGCTTGCCAGCCATCCCCTCCGATAAAAAATCCATATATTCATGAACATCCGTCATTCTGAATTGATGCTGCATTTCATCCTGTCCCTCCATGACTACTATCGAGAACCATTCTCAGTATATCTTATAAGAGTTCAGGCTCAGGATCAATTGTAAGATGGAACTGATCTCATCAAACACCCTGTTACGAAAAAAGGATTGGAACCTCCGGCCGGGGCCGAATCCGTTCCAATCCTTTAAATTTGCACTCAAATCTTCACCTGGCTTATATTACCGACCTATGTTTCACTGTGAAGAGGAAGAAAAGAAAGGGAGAATATACACATACGGACGTTCCCTTTTACTTGCCTCTATGCTGCTCCGTGAAGGTCTCGAAAAAAGGCGTCGTATCCCGCTCCGCCATCGTGGACACGGAATCCCGGCTCCAGCCGATTTCGGCCCGCCAGCTTCCCAGCAGCCCGGATGACACCAGTTCCTCCTCGTTCACTTCGACGGAATGCTCCCCCTGAGGCGCCACATACAGCGCGTCCACAGGACAATAAGCCTCGCACATGAAGCAGGTCTGGCAGTCCTCCTGCCGGGCGATGACGGGCAGCTTGCCCTGCATCTCGAATACATTGGTGGGACAGACCTTCACGCACAAGCTGCACCCGATGCAGCGGTCCTTGCTGACTAGCTCGATCATATCGCCTGCTCCTCCTGAAGTCTTCCCAGCTCATGAGCGTGAGGCACGCTCTCTGTGCTGGTGCGTATCTGCTCGATACCGGAGAGGATCAGCCGGTGGGTCTGGCGCGGATCCAAGGCGGGATAATCCGCCAGACTTTGCAAACCCCGGCTCTCCTTGCGAGCCAGTGCAGCGGTATAGATCCAGCGGCCGACGATCAGCATGGCGGCCGCTTCCCTTGACTGCACGGTCCCTTGCACCGATGGTGCGATTCTCCCGTGCAGGCTGGGCATGAGGTCCGTCAGCCGCTGCAAGGCGGACTGGACGACCGGTACGCTGCGGAAGTAGTTAATCTGCAGCGGCAAGATTTCCCGCTGGACAGCCGCAATCAGCGGCTTCGCTTCCAGCGCTCTGCTGTGGGTGGCGCCAGCCGGCAGACCATAGCGGCCTGCCGCGAGCAGCCGCCGGCTGTCTGCGCCTCTTGGCTGGGCCAGCGCATACTGCGCGGCGCCCTGCCCGGCCCAGCTTCCGCTGCACATGGCCCAGGAAGCGTTGTAGGCTCCGCCGCCGGAGATCGCGCCGGTCACCTTCTCGCGCGAGGCGGCGTCCCCGGCAGCATATAAGCCGGGGACAGTGGTGGCGCAGTCGCTACCCGTAAGGCGCAAGCCGCCTGTACCGCGCATGGTCCCTTCGTAACGAAGGGTCAGCGGGAACTTATGCCGGAACGGGTCAATCCCGGCCCGTTCCAGCGGCATGAAGAAGATCGGGTGGGCCCGGCGCAAGAACTCCCTTTTCTCCGCCGTATCGGCCAGATCAAGGCAGGCATAGACGGACCCTTGTTGCATCAGCTCCGGCAGGCTGCCAAAGGTGCGGTCTCCCTTATGGAGCGGTTGACCATCCGCATCATACAGCGTGGCCCAAGCCAGCATGCGCCCGCGGGTGACGGTCCCGTCGGCGAAGCTTGGTGCATATTGGCGGCTGAATTCCATACCAGACAGCTCCGCACCCGTCTCGGCAGACATCAGCAGCCCTTCCCCGGTCAGCACATTGCAGCCCAGACCTTTGCTAAGAAAGGCGCAGCCGCCGGTAGCCATGACGACGGCATTGGCCCGGATCTCCCAGGTCTCGCCGGTCAAACGGTTGATACCGCGTGCACCGCCGACACCATGCTCGTCATGCAGCAGTTCCAGCGCTGGAGACTGGTCCATAATTTTAACCCCAGCCTTGCGCACCGTCCGCCGCATGATTTGCATATATTCCGGCCCATGCAGATGCGTCCGGAGCGGCTTGCCCTCCCCATCCTTAGGGAATGGGTATCCCCACTGGGCCACCAGTTCCAGATTGTGCTCTACCTGGTCCAGAACCCGGTGAATCCAGGCATTTTCGGATAAATATCCGCCTGCCCGGAGCCGGGCCTGAACAGCCTGCTCCCGCAAATTTGCCACCGGCGGAATGACGAGCAGCGTGGTTCCACCAGGCGCGGTTGCACCGCTGGTACCCAGATAGCCTTTGTCCGCCAGTATGACCTTTGCTCCTTGCGAGGCGGCTTTCCAAGCTGCCCAGGCTCCCGCCGGTCCACCGCCCAGCACCAGCACATCGGCCGTCCACTGTTGATCCTGCTGAGACATTTGGTTTCCCCCTTGTTTACAGGCCATGCCTCATAGACCTTCTGTTCTTGGTGATACTGAGTGCTATTGAGTGATACTGAGTGATATTTGAGTGATACTGAGTGATATTTGAGTGCTATTTCAGCTGCCAATCACTGATCTTGAAATCTTTTTTAGCAAGCTTCTCTTCCACCAGGAAGTTCTTCGTGCCTTCCAGCAGCTTCGTGCCTTCCTCCGTAAACGCGGTATCCTTGATATCGCTGATCGGACTCACTTTCTTCACCAGCTCTGGCGTTGTATTACCGATATCCGCAAGGAATTGATAATATTCATCCTCATGCTGCTTCAAGTCAGCCAAGGCTTTCTCGCGCGCTTCATTCCATATCTTAGGAAAATCCGGGAATTTCGCCAAGTAGTCATCAGATGCTACGGTTGCACTTGTACCTAGAAGGGTAGGGTGCTGGGTGGCATCATCCAAAAGGGTATAGCCTTCATCAATCAGCTTAAGTGCAGGAACACCTGTATTGGTGATGGCATCCACATCTCCGCGAGCCAAGGCAGCTGTTCCATCAGGGGTCAGCATGTGCACAAGCTTAACACCTGTCACTCCCTCTTCTTTCAGCAATCCAGCTATATAGCGGTGCATGAAGGAGCCTTTTTGGATGGCGATGGTCTTGCCTTGAAGCTCCTTGACAGTCTTAGCACCATTCTTCTTGCCAATCAAATATCCAACGCTATGCGCCGAGGATTGGGAGATGAGACGCGTCTTTGCTCCAGAGGCATAAGCAATAATGGCAGGCGTATCACCAAGGCTTCCGGCATCCAGCCGGCCGCTGATCAAGGATTCGGTTTGGTCCGGTCCGTTCGGGAAGCCGGTGAGCTTCACTTCAGTAATGCCGTGTTTCTTCAGCTCTTCCTGAATAATACCCTTGTAAAAGCCCCAGCCTTCTGCTCCGCCGGGAAGATTCAGCTTGTTGGAGCCGATATAGCCAAAGTTAAGCGTCGCAGGCACATTCCCCGATGCCGTGCCGCTCGCAGCCTCGGCCTTCTCTCCACCTGCCGGAGCGGATGCTTCCTTGTTACCGGAACCCGCGTTGTTGCCGCACGCCTGAAGTACCATCATAACCATGACTGCACTTGCGATGAGCAGCAAACGCAGCCGTTTGCCCTGTCCCCCTTGATTCTCTCTGAATGCCTTTGCCATTGTTGCTTCTCCCCTCGATGTTGAATATTGGAATGAATTGAAGAAATATTGCCAATACGATTTCCAGACACGCTCTCAGCTTTGTGAATCTATTCAGCTATATAGAACGCATTAAAAATAACAAACAATGCCTAAAAACTATTTCCAAAGTGTAATTAACGGCATTTTTGCACCCTAAATATTCTGTATCTAAGGATTAACGGAGATTAAGTGCAATATTGTACCTTAAATCTTCCAGAATACCCATCTAGCGTGATTTTTCGAAAAATAAGGTACAATAATGCCTCTATTCCCTTCATTTTCCTATAATGAAGAAAAATAAGGTGCAATAATGCTATTAGTTGGGAAGTTGGACCCTTTTTCACTCTTAAGAAGACAGGTACTTCACCAGAACAACGCCTGGTTTCTGGTTTCTGGTCTTCTGCTCGAATCTTAAATTCACTTAACACATATATAGAACCTCAAAACCCCGCTCTTCGCGATAGTTGATACATAAAGTCATGGCCCGCGACCGGCTGCCGGCCTCGGCCCCAACCTACCTTTTCACGGTACCCGCCAAGCAGTCCCCGCTCCTGCAGTTCCGCCTCGGTCACGCCTGAAACGGCTTCGGCGTCAGGATCTACATACAATGCATCCACCGGGCAATACAACTCGCACATGAAGCAGGTCTGGCAATCACTCTGCCGGGCAATGACGGGGATTCCATCCTCCACCCGGTCGAATACGTTGGTCGGGCAGACCGCTACACATTGATTGCATGATATACAACTATCTGCACTGAGGACTTCAATCACAGAAGAACACTCTCCTTCGCTACCTCTTCTCGCTTGACCCATACGTCATCCAGGCCACCGCTGATGAGGCGATGATGCTGCTGTTGATCCATCTTTAGATAATCCTCCCGCTTATGCATTCCGCGTGTCTCTGTTCGTGCAAGTGCAGAGCTATACATCCAGCGTGCTGTAGCTGTCATTGCCTGAACTTCCCGTGCTTTAACCCCTTCAGGTGTTCGCTGAATTTCCGTATTACGCTGTTCTTTCCACAATCCGCCCAGACGTTCCAGCGAAGAAGTCAGCCCCTTCTCGGTCCGGAAAAGATTGATGTCATAAGGCTTCACTTCCGCCTGCACCGCTGAGACAAGCTCCGCTGTCCGGGCCGCTGTTCCCGGCTTCACCTGCTGCTCCACCAGTGATGAGGAAGACAGACCCGATGGCGTGCGGTCCTCCGCATGTCTGCCCAAACTTAACGCATGGTCAGCAGCGCCTTCCCCGGCAAAAGAACCGGAGGACATTGCCCAGGCGGCGTTATGGCTGCCGCCGCCAGTGAAGCCGCCGCAGATCAACTCACGCGTAGCCGCATCACCGGCTGCGTAGAGGCCGGGGACGCCTGTGCCGCAGCTCTCATCCGTAATGCGGATGCCGCCTGTGCCTCGCACGGTGCCTTCCAACCGCAGTGTAACCGGGAACGCATCCTTAAAAGGATTGATCCCGAGACGGTCAAAGGGCAAGAAAAAGTTCGTCTGCGCCACCCGTAGAAGCGGCTGCAGATCTTCCGGCGCTCCATCCAGCTTGGCGAACACCTGGCGCCCGGCCAGCAGGTTGCGGGCAATGACCGACCGGCCTTTCTTCGAGCCCGCTCCTTCAATCACACTACCATCCTCATAATAGAAGCTGGCATAGTTGTAATAAGCCGTCTTGGTAACCGAGGAAAAGGTAGGGCAGATCGCGTAAGCATTCGAAAATTCCATTCCTGACAGGGCTGCCCCCGCCTCAGCTGCAAACAGATACCCGTCTCCGGTCAGGACGTTGCAGCCCAACGCCTTACTCAGAAAAGCGCATCCGCCAGTGGCAATCACCACTGCCCCTGCTTGCACAGACCAGGTCTCACCGGTCTGCGTCTGCACACCAGCCGCACCGGCAACGCCATGACCGTCAGCCAGCAGTTCCAGAACCGGACTATGATCCAGAATCTTGACCCCGGCCTTCTTGACCAGCTTCCGCATTAAGCGCATGTATTCCGGTCCTTGCAGACTCCGGCGGTGCTGGTTACCGTGCTCATCTAGCGGAAAAGGATACCCTGCCACACCGAGGCGATTCATATTCTCGTACGTGCGATCCAGCACCCGGTTCATCCAGCGGTCCTCTGCCAATCGTCCACCCAATTCAAAGCGGCTGGCCTTGGCATCTTCACGCAGCTTCTTGTCTGGGTTCACATACCAAACGCCGGTGCCTGAAGGAGCCGTTGCACCGCTTGATCCGCAGTACCCCTTGTCGGCCAGCACAACTTTAGCACCTTTAGCGGCTGCGGTAAGCGCCGCCCAGGTTCCCGCCGGACCTCCACCAATCACCAGAACATCTGCTGTCAAATACAACGATCCTTTTTGTGCTACTACGCTCATATGCATAGACCTCCTCAAATTGTTTAACCTTGGTAGCTTTCGCGCCAGAACAGAAATTTCCGTTCAATAACCTTAAAAAGAGAGTCAATCAGCTTACCAACAACTGCGAAAATAATAATGCCTACAAAAATGATTTCTGTATGGGAGTTCTGCTTCGCTTCATTGATAAGGAAGCCAACCCCTGATTGTGAACCGATCAATTCGGCGACGACGAGACCAATCCAGGCAACAGCTAGTGACAGACGTAGGCCAATCAAAATACTGGGAAGTGCCGCCGGTAAAATCAGTCGTAGCAGCTTTTGAGATGGACTGAACCCAAGCACACGGGCCACCTCGAACAGCTTGTTATCCACACCACGAATCCCGGCAAATGTATTAATGTAGAGCGGAAAGAAAGAGCCGCTCATAATAATAGCTACCTTGGAAACTTCTCCAAAACCAAACCAAAGGATAATTAGCGGCGCTATCGCAAGGTGCGGAACAAGGCGCAGCACCTGTACACTCGGGTCCAGCACATATTCTGCGCTGCGGAACAATCCGGTTAATACGCCGAACAATAGCCCCAGGATACCGCCGATCAGAAAACCAATTCCCGCCCTGCCGATACTGACGCCTAGATGATGCAGCAGTTGGCCGCTGGCGAATAATTCGACAAAAGACCTCGCAATGGATAGCGGTGTGGGCAAGAACTCACTCGAGATCCACCCGGCACTGCCAGCCAACTGCCAGACAGCCACAGTTACGACTGGGATCAAGGCACCAACCCCTAAATCAGATAATAGCGGTCTCCAAACAATCGGGGCCTTTTTGGTCTTCTTTTTGGACCATATGGGTGCCGTTCCGCTATAATCGTGGGCCTCTCTGACTGCTTTGGCCTGATTGATAATAATTTCTACACTATCGCTCATGCTGCACTCCTCCTATCCTTGAAAGTTGTCTTTCCATCTCAATAGCCTGCGCTCGATCAAGCGGACGACGGTATCACTAAGCAGCCCGGCTACTGCGAAGACTAGAATCCCCACGAATACCACCGGCGTGTCGGCAAACTGGCGGGCATCCGACATCATATAGCCGATACCTGAGCTTGAAGCAATAAGCTCCGCCACCACTAGTCCAAGCCAGGACAATCCAAGCGACAGGCGTACGCCAAGAATGACATTTGGCAGTGCTGCGGGAAGCACCAATCTGGAGATCTGTTTCAGCCGACTGTAACCTAACACCCGGGTGACCTCGAACAGCTTGTTGTCTACACCGCGGATGCCTACAAATGTATTGATGTAGAGCGGGAAAAAAGCGCCTTTGGCAATTAGCAATACCTTAGATTCCTCGCCAATACCGAACCAAAGGATGAACAGCGGCACCACCGCAAGGCTCGGGATCATCCGAATCATCTGCAGCGATGGGTCGAGCAGCTTCTCCGACCTTCGAAACAGGCCGACCAGAAGACCTAGTAGCAGCCCAAGTCCCCCGCCAAGTACAAACCCGCTAAGTGCCCGGGCCGCACTGATTCTCAGATTGACCCACAGATCACCTGAAACTGCCAGATTCCAGAAAGACTCGCCAATGGTATACGGTGTTGGAAACAGCATCTCGGAGATGATTCCATAATGACCTAATGTCTGCCACAGAATCAGTACACTTCCCGGGAGCAGTAAGGCCAGCCCTAATGTTGCCGCCTTTCCTGGTCCTCTTGCTGTGTGTACTGCTGCAGTGCGGTTGCTCATGAATGCTCTCCCCCTGTTCTTTACGAATCTTCTTCAGCTATAAAAAAAGAGACTCCCGAATGATATTCTTCAGGAAGTCTCCAAGTGGTATGGTCGACTTGTAGTGATACTTCAGTGCTGCTTCAATGCTCTATTAATTCTACTTTCTTGCTGCTCTATATTGCTCCAGCACCGCTGTTTCATTGCCTTGGCTATTTTTCATTAGTTTTACCGAGTCAAGGAATCTCTCCGTCAGATCCCTGCACCATCCGTAAGTTCCAGCTCATCTACCTTCTCGAACTGATTCAGCACGCGTAGCCGCAGCTCCTGAAAGGATGAAGTGGTCTTCTTGCGCGGATACGGCAGATCTATAGGGACTATCTGACGGATTTTGCCTGGCCGCGGTTCCAGAATAACTACTCGATTACCCAGGAACACAGCCTCGTCGATGTCATGGGTCACGAAGATCATCGTCGTCTTGTTGGTGCGCCATATGTCCAGTAATACCGATTGCATATGTGCCCGGGTGAAAGCATCCAGCGCCCCGAATGGCTCATCCAGTAGCAGAATTTTCGGACTCCGCAGCAGTGCTCTGGCAATCGCCACACGTTGGGCCATCCCGCCGGACAGCTCACGCGGATAAGACTTCTCGAATCCCTGCAGCTTCACCAGCTCAATCAGTTCATCCACTCTCTGCCGGACTTCTTTGTTCCTTAGGGACAAATCGGAAGCGATATTTTTCTCCACAGTAAGCCATGGAAATAGCCGATGCTCCTGAAAAATAAAGCCCTTATCAATACCAGGGCCGCCGATTTTGCTACCCTCCAGGGTCACATTGCCCGTATAGCCGCTATCTAGCCCCGCAACGATACGGAGCAAGGTGCTTTTGCCACAGCCGCTGGGACCAATCACTGTAATAAACTCCCCTTGCTGAACATGCAAATCTACATTGTGAAGGGCCTGAACAGGCCCGCTCGCCGTCTCAAACCGTTTATTCAGATTTGTTATGGACAGTAAAGCCTCTCCCATCCCAGCTCCCCCTTTAAATGTGAGTATAAAAAAACAGAGGTATCACGCTTTTCTTAAGCGAGACACCTCTGTCTGAACAGTCGGTTATTCAATTAATTCAAAGTAATTATATTGGAATTTGTGTTTTTAAAATATCATCTATTTTATGGGTTGTCAACGGTCTTTTATTCGCATCTGCCTAATCCTATCTCTCAAAGTCATTGCTGAGCTCTGCTCCCAATTACACCTGCGGCTGACGCTGCATGGCTGATCTCAGGTAGAGAACTGCACAGCCGATGGATAAGATAACGATGATGGACAGACCCCAGTAAATATTGCTATAGGCTATGCCCATTGGCAGACTCTTTTGCATCGCTAGTGCACTCGCAGAAGCAGCAACCCCTATGGCTCCGCTACAGAACTGCAGTAGCTGGTACAGCCCCATCCCGGAGCCCATCTCGGCCGGCAGCAGAATACGGGAGATTTCGTTGGATACGCTACTCGACAGAATTGTGAAGCAGGTGCTCATCAGCATGTAAATAAAGATAATGGCTACATACGAGCTTCCCTCAAATAATGCAAACAAGACAACGGCTGCCAGGAAGAACAGCGGAATGATCCGCAAAATCGGGCTGTTGCCGCGAGAATCAATGAACCGACCGACCCGCTGGGAGACAATCATGGCCAGGAACGATCCCGGGAAAATCACCATACCCGCCTGGATGGCGCTTAGACTGTACTGTTTCACCAGAATCTGCGGCATCAGGAACAAGGTCGCAAAGCTGCAAAGATAAGCAGCGACACCAACCGCAGCGAGGATCAGATAGCGGCGGTTCTGGAACAAGGACGGCAAGACAAACGGTTCCTTAGCTGAACGAATCCGGGCAGCGAACAACACAAGCGCTACAAGACCTACAGCCAGACCAGTCCAGGAATGATTCGTTAAGGCGATTAGCAGGCCTGTCGTGCCCGCACTAATGAACAATGCGCCCAGGAAATCGAAAGACCCCTTCTGCACACGCTCTTTTGGAATAAAAATAACGAACAGCGGTACCAGTAGCACCGTAACTGCAGTAACTACAAACAACATATGCCAGCCTAAATACTCAACAATAGCTCCGCCAGCAACCGGACCTAGTCCAAGACCCATCGAGACGGAGGACATGGTTATACTCATTGCCTTGCCGCGGCGCTCAACCGGAATGTAGCGGGAGTTCAGAACCATCGTCAATGCAAGGATTGAGCTTGCACCAGTGGCTTGAACGAGCCGCACAATTAAAAGCATTATAAAGCTATTACTGAACAGCCCTACTATCGCTGCAAGACTCAGCGACAGGATACCTATTATGAACAGCCTGCGGATCGGCACAAAATCAGCAAGACGGCTGTACGTGATAGATGAGACGGCAAAAACGATCGAATAGCCTGTGACAATCCACGAGGTTAACGCAGGTGTCAGATGAAAAGCTTCTGCAACATCAGGCAGAGCCAGATTGAACATCATGGTATTCATGATGACTAGCACGATCGCCACACCTAGGAGAATACCTACTGCCCGTTCATTTATCACAGCCGATTCCTGTCCGCCAGATGCGGAAGGGACTGGTTGTTTATTCATTTTCTCCACCATCCAATTTTTATTGTTCGATTATAATCGAAATTTGAAAATAATATATCACGACTTGTGCTATAATGCAATCATAAGCAAAAAAAGGAGGCACTCCCGTGAAACTTCTATATCATCCTGATGTGACAGATATCCATGTATCCACGGTTTTGGATGCCCTAAGTGATCCTATCCGTTTGTTAATTGTTTCTGAACTCCATAGCGTAGGTGAACGCGCCTGCGGAGACATTAATGTCCCTGTGGTGAAATCTACAGCATCCCATCATATCCGTACACTTCGTGAAGCCGGGATTGTCAACGTACGCGTTCAAGGCACCCAAAGACTCGTATCCATGCGCACTGAGGATTTGAATATACGATTCCCTGGGCTGCTGTCTTCCATTCTCGAGGCTTTTAAGAATTCTGAAGAGAAAAGAAAGCTGCTACAACCTGAATTATAAGATTATCCGGATTCGGAAATGGCTTTAAATCGAAAAACTCCCCCTGTATACAGAGAGAGCAGACATACCCGACGCACGGGTATCCGGTGTTATTTATTGTATAATGTAACCCCTTCAAGGCAATACTTCAGCTCCCTCACTAAAAGGAGCGGGATAGCTGGAAGGGGTTCTATTCTTCTCCCATCTAGACACGCCGGGCCGCCGGGAAGCCAAACGAGATTACGGCCCCTCCCTCCTTACAGTTAGTAGCCTGAATCAACCCACCGCAGCGCTCCACAATGGCCCGGGCGATCGCCAGGCCCAGTCCGGACTCACCGTCTTTTCCTTTGACAAAACGATGAAATAAGGTCGGCAGCAGCTCCTGTGGAAATCCGGGACCGTCATCTGAAACGGATAACACGATTTCCCCTTTATCCAAGCTTGCAGCGATGTAAATTTCTTTTTTGGCATATCTTGCAGCATTTGTTACAACGTTGAGCAGTGCCTGCAGAAGCTTATCTTCGTCAGCCATAATGAACAATTCTTTATCCTCCGGGCAGGTGATATGCAGTGTAAGTCCTTTCTTTACAAGCAGCGGATTGACACGTTCAGACGTTTCCATCAGCATTTCGTTCAGACTAACCTCGGAAGGCTTGAAAATATCCTCTTCACTATCCAGCTTCGCGAGCAACGTCATTTCGGTGATAATCTTCCCTAATCTGCCGCTTTCCCCCAGGATTATATCCAGCCCTTTGCGGAGGTTCTCACCTTCAAAGATTCCATCCCGAATGCCTTCGGCATAACCTGAAATGGACATCAGGGGAGTCTTCAGCTCATGGGATGCATTCTGGAAAAACTGCTTCTGCACCAGGTTGAACCTGTTCAGTTCACCAGCCATCTCATATACCGTCTGTGCCACAGCTCCAATCTCACCGCCGCCCTTGACCAGCTTCACATCCGTGAAATGGCGGTCTTTGACCTTCTTGAGTTCTTGCTTCAGATTCATCAGTGGCTGTATCAGCCTTTTTGTAATAAACAGACTGAGCAGAAACATAATCGCTCCAACGATAAAAATCACCAGGATGAGCCGGCCGAGAAGTGCCTGTTCGATCGCTTTGATCTTGCTCATGGGAGTCAACAGGGTCAGGGTGCCTTGGGGGATGGGGCTGACATCCATTACATATCGCCCGTCCGTTCCCTTCCACAAATCCTTGATGCTGGAGGAAGTGACCGCTGTATATTTCCCCAGATTTGCAGGGACAGCTTCAGTCAATGTATTGTTGTTCACCTTTAGGGCTGTGCCATTCACAGGCGACGTACCTGATAGCACATTACCGTTAAGATCGGTCACAAAGGCTTCAACACCCGCAGGAATAAGTGTCGATTGAACAGCCATAGCTTCTCCTGTTACCGTCTGGACAGGCTGCATACCAGTAACATCTGGATTAGGCAAAGTGACCGCTTCAGCAGAAAGAACCGGACTGAGTGAGAGAGTACCCGTTTTACTGATAGAAGCGGACATCGCCGCACTCAACGACTTAAGGTCATCCTTCTGTGCGCCGATGAAATGATCCAGCAACACATAATGGAGCAGGACTGCCGTGACGGAGAGGATCAGAGCCAGTGACAATCCGAACGCAAGATTAATTTGATGAACGAGTTTCATATTAAACTTCCCCCCTATCTGTTCGCATCCGGTACCCGTGTCCCCACACCGACTCGACGGGCAGTTCCTCAATTTTTTTACGCATCCGCTTAATTAGGTGATCCACTGCACGGTCACTACCAAAATAATCGTCTCCCCAGACAAAGCTGAGCAGCTCGTCCCTTGTAAACGCACGATTTGGATGTTCAGCCAACACCTTGAGCATGGTGAACTCTTTGCTGGTCAGATCCACTTCTTCCCCGCGCCATATGGCCCGTCTCTCTTCCAGCATTAATTGAAGCTCACCTGTATCAATTCGAGGCGTCGCAGTTTCTCTTACAGCTGTTCTTTCTTCCGCACCGGTAACTCGAATCCAGCGTTCCAGCTGCCGCTTGATGCGGGCAACCAGCTCACGGGGGCTGAAAGGCTTCACCAAATAATCATCACTGCCCAGCTCAAGGCCAAGGATTTTGTCCACCTCATTATCCTTCGCCGAGATCATAATAATGGGAACCTCTCCTTCATTACGGATGCGTCTGCATAATTCATAGCCGTCCATGCCGGGAAGCATAATGTCCATCACCCACATGCTCGGCGGACTTGTTCTATATAAAGACCAGGCATCCTCGGCATTCGCGAGGCCTATCGTCCGATAGCTCTCTCTGTGTAGATAAGCTTGAATCAGTGTGCGTATATTCTCGTCATCGTCTACAACCGCGATGAGGTAGTCGTTATTCATGAATGGGGCCTCCTGTACTTTTCTCTATAGTGAGTATACCAAAGGTATATAGAAGGAAAGAGCTTTGCCATTGTTTTTCCACAAATACACCAATATTGTGCCACACTCCTCCTGTAAATTGATAACTGTAAGACAAACCAAACCACAAGGAGTGTTACGAAATGAACTACAGTCTCAAATTCAGAAATGTCGCCCTGTCCGCCCTGCTGCTCACTGCCATCTCCGCGCCGATTGTTGCGAATGCCGATAGCGCCGCTAACGAAAATGCTGTCAAAAACGGAACAGCTACCTTGAAGCAAGTGCAATCCTCCGTTCCAGCCTTTACAATGGCTAATCCAGTAGAGCTGGCCAAAAAATACTCGCCCGATACCGTAAACGAATGGGAAAAAACGTTGGCCAAATACAATAAACTACTTTCACAAAGTCCTGCATCCGATACAATAGCCACTTTGGTTGCTGTTGACGTAGACGCCGACCAATTGAAGAAAGCTTTGGAGAACGCCAAACCAGGTGAAATCAAAGAAGCACAGCCCTTGAAAGTTGAAGGAGGCAAACAATACTCAGTCGAGGGAGTAAAGGCCAATAAATTACCTAATTCTGAAGAAAAGAACACTTTGACTTTTTCCAAAACCTTCAACAGTGCCGAGCTGCAGAAATTAGTTGAGAATGCAAAACCAGGTGAGGCAATTGCCGTCCGTTCCGTAAAACTTGACGACAAAGCAACCGGAATAACGAGTGCGGCTATCGCTAATACAGATACTTATCAATTAAGTGTTGCAACCACAGCTACTAATGCCTTCTTCTCAGCCCAAACTAAATTGCAAGATGCTATAACTGCTAAAGATACAGCTGCAATCAAGTCTTCCCTTGCTGAACTTCTGAAGCAATACAAAGCACAAATTGCTGAGCTTGAAGCAGCTCAAAACTAAGCTTAAATATATTCCGCGCTCTACTGAATGACCGGACGCCAACAACCAGCAAGCCTCCATTTGGAAGCCTGCTGGTTGTTGTTTTATTGTCTCAGTCCCTAGGGTCCATCGTTCTATCACCGTGAAGATATATCAATGTGCATTCCTTTTTATCCGCGGAGATTTTGTCACCTGCCATTATCTTTCCATAATTGCTCCACCTTTGTGCCATAATTATTCGTTAAATTAATAACTGTAGCGCCCCACCCGAACATCAAAGATCAATTTTAAGGAGTATTCATATATGAGCTATCGCCTGAAAATCAAACCCCTCTCCCTAGCCGCCGTCCTGGTTGCAGCGGTTGCTGTCCCTTTCCTTGTTCATGCGGACCGGGGGTTAGCAAAGGAAACAGTTATATCCACACAAACCGCTGCTGATTGGAATGTAAAGCATACCTCTTTCAGACCATCTGCCCTGACCATGAGCACTGGCACAAGTCCGGGTATGAGCACAGGTATAAGCAGTGGCACAAGTTATGTACTTGGTACCGTTAGCCCCTGGTCCAAAATAGTGGAGAAAGTCAAACAGCTTCTCGGGATCACACCCGTTCCTGCTTATTTGAAGGTTACAACGGTCCCCTTAACCTTTGTTCCTGCTTCAAGAGCAGATCTGGGAAGTGCGCAGGACTCCCCGGTGCAAAAAGATAACGCCCCGTTAAGAGCAGAAATCGTCAAAGGGAGCTTCAAGGCGCAATCCGGCTTCTGATTCCTCTCGAACCGGCATCTTCAACCCCTGAGAATTTCCTCAGGGGTTGGTTTTGTTTGCCGAAAACCGTATATATGGCCGCAGATTCTCATAAAAATCTCTTGTATGCCACTCCGTTCGACTCAATATCAAAGCTATTGCAGGATGAAGATATGAAGAGAGGAAGATGAAGGCATGAATCAGCATCCCTCCAAATCTGCCCATATTCCACAACCGATCCGCAGTGACGGAGCCGGAAATGTGGACAATGGACCCCGTGATATTATGCGGGATCGGCAGAATCCTGATATGTTCGTTCCTCCTGTTACGGATAACGGACTAGTTCCAAATCTACGGTTTTCTTTTTCCGACACTCACATGCAGTTAAATCATGGCGGCTGGTCCCGGGAGGTGACCGTCAGAGAGCTGCCCATCGCCACCACGCTAGCCGGAGTGAACATGAGCCTGACTCCTGGAGGTGTCCGGGAGTTGCATTGGCATCAGCAAGCGGAATGGTCCTACATGCTGCTGGGCCGAGCCCGGATTACAGCGGTAGACCAGAATGGAAGAAATTTCATTGCGGACGTCGGTCCCGGGGATCTTTGGTACTTCCCTCCAGGCATTCCCCACTCCATTCAAGGTCTTGAAGAAGGCTGCGAGTTCCTGCTGGTATTCGATGATGGCAGCTTCTCGGATCTGAACACCCTGTCCATCTCCGATTGGTTCGCCCATACCCCCAAAGAGGTATTATCCGCCAACTTCGGTGTACCGGAAAGTGACTTCCAGTCCATTCCTGACGAACAGGTGTACATCTATCAGGATTCCGCACCGGGTCCGGTGAGCAGCCAGGCGGTAGAATCTCCGTATGGCCCCATACCGCTGTCTTTCAAGCATCAGTTGCTCGCCCAGCCCCCGCTTAAGACCTCTGGCGGCAGTGTGCGCATCGTGGATTCCACCAACTTCCCAATTTCCAAGACTGTTGCTGCCGCACTGGTGGAGATTGAGCCGGGTGGCATGCGGGAGCTGCACTGGCATCCCAATAATGACGAGTGGCAATATTATCTCACTGGGCAAGGCCGGATGACGGTATTCGCAGGCAATGGTGCAGCACGAACGTTCGATTACAGAGCCGGGGACGTTGGCTATGTGCCTTTTGCCTTCGGACATTACATCCAGAATACCGGTACGGAGAGTCTGTGGTTTCTGGAGATGTTCAAAAGCGACCGCTTCGAGGATGTATCGCTGAATCAATGGATGGCTCTTACGCCCACCCAACTGGTGGAGAGCAATCTGAATGTAAGCCCGGAATTCATCTCCAAATTGCAAAAGGTTAAACATCCGGTTGTCAGATACCCTCAGCACTGGCAGGGTAAAAAATAACTTATAAATCCGCATTCAGCAACAGTTAAAACTGTGGATACTAGCTAAAAAACCCTTGGAAAATCCTAAAGATCTAGGCGTTTCCAAGGGTTTCTATTTTCAGGAATTTCGGACTATATCCAGTTTTAATCAATTTATCAATGCGCTTACATACATAAATATGTTTTAATTAAAGAAACACTGCCAATCAATCCACAGTAAAGGAGAGTTCACACCGATGGAAATATCCTCTTTTTTGTTGCCTAAAGACCAGGTTGCTTATGTTACCACCTCAATGTCCATGCTGGAAGCCATGGAGCAATTGGAACAGCATCATTACACAGCGATCCCGATTATTGACGCCGAGGGGAAGTACGTAGGAACTCTATCGGAGGGCGACCTGTTGTGGAAGTTGAAACGAACGCCCGGTCTGACGTTTGAGACCATGCGCGAAGTGCCAATCAGCGATATTCAGAAGCATGTGCGTAATGAGAGTGTCTTTGTGAGAGCCCAGATGGAGGATATGCTGACCCTGGCGGCGGATCAGAACTTTGTTCCCGTGACTGACGAAGCAGATTTATTCATCGGGATCATCCGCCGTAAAGATATTATTGAGTATTATACGAGCAATATAACCGATTAATAACCATCAATACCCCCGGCTGCTCTTCACTATATAGTGAGGCGAACCGGGGGTATTGTATGGTTAGAGCATTACAGTTCCGTGAGGATAATCGTCCCTTGCGGCGTAATCGCCAGGGTATGCTCGTATTGAGCAGACAAACCACCGTCAATGGTGCGGGCGGTCCAACCGTCTGCATCCACTTTCGTACGATAGCTTCCGGTATTCAACATAGGTTCAATGGTAAATACCATACCTTCTTTTAGACGGGGGCCCTTCCCTGCTGGTCCGTAATGCGGTACCTCAGGTGCTTCGTGCATATCCGAGCCGATGCCGTGTCCGATAAAATCGCGTACTACCGAATAGCCGCTGGATTCAGCAAAAGTCTGGATAGCATGTGCTACATCCCCGATCCGATTACCTGCCACCGCCTGCTCAATGCCGCGGAACAACGATTCCTTTGTGGTATCCAGTAACTTCTGCGCTTCATCGCTGATGGTTCCCACTCCGTAAGACCAGGCTGAGTCAGCCAGCCAACCGTTCAGATTGACGACCATATCGATGGTCACAATGTCGCCTTCCTTCAAAGGCTCTTTCTTCGGAAAACCGTGGCAAATCACATCGTTGACCGATGCACAGGTCGCATAAGGATAACCATGGTAGCCTTTTTGTTCAGGCGTTGCCCCATGGGACAGGATGAACTTCTCTGCAAACTCATCAATCTCCCAGGTAGTAATACCAGGCTTAATAATTTGCGCAATCTGCCGATGGCATTCGGCAAGAATCTTGCCGGCAGCCCGCATCTTCTCGATCTCTTCCATTGTTTTGATGATAATCATATGTTCGCCTCTTTTTTTGTACAGAATCCATTACTGATCATAATGGCTCTTTGTATGGTTTAGTAGTACTCCCCTTATATTATGAAAGAAAAACGGAAGAAATCCAAATTTTTTATGATTTCATTTAGAACAACTCCTATTTAAGTAGAAGGAATAACTAGATCGTTCGAGGGGTCGAGGAACTTTCTTTGGATTAGCACATAAGATATTAAAATCCAAAAGTAAAGGGATGTTTCTCTTGCCTCTAGAAGATATTCCTAATATTACACCTACCGTCCTCGTCACTAGAGATGAAGCGCTTAACCTGTTGTTATCCTCAATAGCCATTGAAGAATTAGGATTAGGTCATCTCATTAATGCCGAAGCAGAAAAAATTCAATACGCCGTTGGAACCCTACCTGGATTAACCAATCCACCTACTATAAGTGATCTGATTGCTATTAATGAAAGTGTTCAAAATACGATGCAGGAAATCATTAAGAAAGAAATACTCCTGGTGTTTAAAATGAAATGCATCTTGGCGGCCCCTTCATTAGTTGGCCCAACTGGTCCAACCGGTCCTACAGGACCAGCTGGCGGACCGATTGGGCCTACTGGGGCGACGGGGGCTACCGGGGTTACGGGCCCTACCGGGGACACCGGGGCTACTGGAGACACTGGGGCCATGGGGGCGACTGGACCGACGGGGGCTACTGGGGCGACTGGGGTTACTGGAGCTACTGGGGCGACTGGAGACACCGGGACGACTGGAGACACTGGGACGACTGGAGACACTGGGACGACTGGAGATACCGGGGCGACGGGGGCGACGGGCGCTACTGGAGCTACTGGGACGACTGGGGCCACGGGGGCCACGGGGGCCACGGGGGCGACGGGCGCTACCGGAGACACGGGCGCCACGGGCACCACCGGCGCCACAGGCTCTACTGGCGCCACGGGCTCTACCGGCGCCACAGGCTCTACTGGCGCCACGGGCT
>NZ_MAQW01000001.1:726989-1832036 GCF_001682855.1 Bacillus sp. FJAT-27264
TGCTACTGGCCCAGGGGCAATCATTCCGTACGCTTCAGGTGTGCCAATCACTATGACAACTATTATTGGTGGGTTAATCGGTACAACGAGCCTTGTAGGCTTTGGCAACTCTGTAACAGGTGTCAACGCTGGTGGTGGGACCATCGATTTGACCGGTTCTTCAGGCACCCTGCTCAACTTTGCGTTCCAATGTCCACGAGCCGGCACAATTACGAGCATGGCCGCTTTCTTTAGCACAACATCTGGACTTTCACTAGTCGGCTCAACGATTACAATTACAGCACAATTATATAGGTCAGCTACCCCCAATAACACCTTTATACCGATCCCTGGCGCTACTGTAACTTTAGCCCCTGCACTAACAGGAATTGTCCCTACTGGCCAGATTAGTAACGGGGTGTCATCCGGTTTATCTATAGCTGTTGCTGCCCAAGATAGCCTGCTCATGGTCTTCTCCTCAACAGCTTCCGGGCTAAGCCTGTTGAACACCATTGGTGGATACGCTAGAGCGGGTGTCACGATCAGCTGATACATTGATGCTATTCGGATCTTCCAATGATACTTTAAACAATATAGCTGGTTCAAGATCTGAATAGATCTATGAGCCAGCTCTGTTTTGTTTTTTACATAGTAATTCTCAAAAAAAACTCATATTTCAGCGTCTGCAGTATAGAAATTACAATAATACCCTTCACTCTGTAGAACTCTCAAAGGAGATGCTTAAAATGACCACCGTTTCGCTTTGTATGATTGTTAAAAATGAAGAGAAGAACATCGAACGCTGCCTAGCAAGTGCGAGGCCGTTTGTGGATGAAATGATTGTCGTCGATACAGGCTCGACAGATCAGACGATACAGCTCTGCCGGGCAGCCGGAGCTCAAGTCTATAGCTTTGAATGGAATAATCATTTTGCAGAAGCCCGTAATTATAGTCTGGAGCAAGCGACTGGAGATTGGATTCTATGGATGGATGCAGACGAGGTAATTGATGTATCCGCCGCAGGAAATTGGAACGAACAGTTAGCAATAGCAGATGTGCCGTTGTTTAATGTTCACTTGGTAAATTATATAGGTGAAGCTCCCGACCCCAATGAGACATTCCATATTGCGCATACCCGGCTATTTCGCAACGGAATCGGACTGCGTTTTCTGTACCCTATTCATGAAACGTTAAATGTCGAAGAGATACTGATCGGGGAAAAAGCACCCCGGAGCATCGGACAAATCGAAGGCCTGATCATCTATCACTATGGCTACCTTCAGCCCTACGTTACAGCCAAACAAAAAAACGAGCGGAACCTGCGGCTTCTACTTCAAGAATGGAATACCGACAACAGCAATCCATGGACGGAATACCATCTGGCCAGTGAATATTATCGAACAGGGCAATACGAACAAGCCTTTAACTTTGTGAATTTGTCTATTGCCCGTTTTTTGAATAGCGGTAAATTACCGCCTTCCCTGCTATACAATTTAAAATATTCTTGTCTAATTATTATGGATAGTCTGGAGAATATTCCAACAGGCATAGATAAAGCGATTAAGCTGTACCCGGACTATATTAATTTGTATTTTTATAAAGGCGTCGCTTTATTCAAGAGTAAAGAATATTCATCGGCCATAGAACAATTCGAGCAATGTATTCTCATGGGAGAAGATAACATCACTCACTTGATCTTAAAAGGTTCCGGTAGCTTTCACCCCTGGTATTACAAAGGCAAGTGTCTGGAACAATTGCAAGAACCTAAGGCGGCTGCAAAAGCCTACGAAGAAGCGTTAAATCTCTATCCAAACTACGCGCTGGCACAAGAAGCGTTAGCCCAACTGGTCGTCTGAATTCTGCTCTCATCAAAATATAAGCGGTCGTTAAAAAACACAGCTCCGGCACATTGCCCGGAGCTATGTTTTTTCCACTATCTATTCTATCTTTCTATACGCTGTGAAAATTAAGTCCTGAAGTTACCGCCTTCACATAACCGGCACGGATGACAAAATCGCCAAAGTGCTCACCCGATTGACGTTCTTTGGCATAACGGTGAAGCATCGGTGTGAGCAGTGATAGAATCTCATCCTCGCCGATATTTTCCCGATAAATCTTGTTCAGCCGGTCGCCTGTGAAGCCTGCACCCAGATACATATTGTATTTGCCCGGTGATTTGCCGATGAAAGAAATCTCACCCAGCGCCGGACGTGCACAACCATTCGGACAGCCAGTCATCCGGATAACGATTTCTTTGTCACGCAGACCCGCCTCGTCAATCACCAGCTCCAGCTTATCCAGCAGCAGCGGCAAATAACGCTCGGCTTCCGCCATCGCCAGACCACATGTCGGCAGGGCCACACAAGACAGTGAGCTTCTCCGCAGTGCCGAATGATGGGCACCATCGGTCAGACCATATTGCTGAGCCAAATCCATAATCTTACGTTTCTTCGCTGTAGTGATGTTGGCAATGGTCAGATTCTGGTTCGGGGTCAGACGGAAATCACCGGTATGAATCTTGGCAATCTCCCGGAGGCCAGTCATCAGCTCATAGCCTTCCTGATCATGAATCCGTCCGCTCTGAACGTAGAGCGTCAGGTTCCAGCGGCCATTGCTGCCTTTGATCCAACCGTAACGGTCACCGTTATGCTCAAAATAAAAATCGCGAGCCGCCTCCAGCTGCCAGCCCAGCCGGTCATACAGCTCTGCGGTGAACCACTCGATGCTGTGGCGGTCGATAGTATACTTGAAGCGGGCGTTCTTCCGTACGGAGCGATTGCCATAATCGCGCTGAATCGTTACTGTCTTCTCAGCGACATCTATCATCTGTTCCGGCTTACAGAACCCGATGACCCGCCCAAGCTGCGGATAGGTGCTGGTATCGCCATGGGTCATTCCCATCCCGCCGCCCACAGTGACATTGAACCCGACCAGCTTGTTATTTTCAATAATAGCAATGAAGCCTAGATCCTGGGAGAACACATCCACATCGTTGGAAGGCGGCACAGCCAGGCCAATTTTAAATTTACGGGGCAAGTAAACTGAACCGTAAATCGGTTCAACCTCTGGTTGGTCTGCAAGACTATCCACTACCTTTTCCCCGTCCAGCCAGATCTCATGATAAGCTGGTGTGCGCGGCGACAGATGATCGCTGATCCGTCTTGCCCATTCATAGACCTCACCGTGTACATCCGACTGGTATGGATTGGGGTTACTCATGACATTACGGTTCACGTCTCCGCATGCCGCCAGTGTCGTCATCAGCGAATCGTTGATGCTTTTGATCGTCTTTTTCAGATTCCATTTCAGTACCCCATGCATTTGAAAAGCCTGTCTCGTCGTAATACGCAGGGTACCATTACCGTATAGCTGGGCCAGTCTGTCCATCTCCAGCCATTGGGCCGATGTCGCCACCCCGCCAGGGGCTACGACCCGCAGCATAAATTGGTAGGCCGGCTCCAACTTTTGGCGCTCCCGTTCATTCCGCAAATCCCGGTCATCCTGCATATAGCTGCCGTGGAATTTCAACAAACGGTTGTCATCCTCCGGCAAGCCTCCGGTTATCGGATTTTGCAGAGTCTCCACCAAGGCGCCCCGTAAATAATTACTCTCACTCTTTATATGCTCAACATCGCTAGGCGGACCGCCAATAGGTGTTACCGATAGTTTATTCGCCAATGCTGCCATCTCCTCTCGCAGATCTTCCCTGTGTCCTCTCAGACACTACATCTTAATATACATCGCGTTGGTAGCGCTGCTCCTGCTGCATTTGCTCCAGATAAGCGGCAGCATCCTCGGTGCTAAGTCTGCCCTCTTGCTGAATGACAGTAATCAGAGCAGTATGGACGTCATGCGCCATATGCTTCTCGTCACCGCACACATAGACATGTGCACCCTCTTGCAGCCATTGATATAGCTCATGACTCTTCTCCAGCAACCGGTGTTGAACATATACCTTCTCTTCTGTATCACGGGAAAATGCTACGTCCAGCTTCGTCAGCACACCATCCTTCAGCATCCGCTGCCAGTCAGTCTGATACAGGAAGTCCGTCACAAAGTGACGATCGCCGTAGAACAGCCACGATTTCCCTTCAGCACCAAGCTCTTCCCGCTCCTCCAGGAACGAACGGAATGGCGCTACACCCGTACCCGGTCCAATCATGATGATCGGGGCGTCACCACTAGCCGGAAGCTTGAAATTAGGATTGTTTTGAATATAAATCGGCAAAGTATCGCCCGGCTGCACCCGCTCTGCGCAATGTACAGAGCATACGCCGTACCGATCCCGGCCGTGAGTCTGATAACGTACTGCACGGACGGTGAAATGAACCTCATCCGGATTCGCATTATAGCTGCTTGCTATGGAGTACAGACGGGCTGGCAGCTTGCGCAGAATCGGTACAAAGCTGCGGGCTGGTGCCTGCCAAGGCCCGAAATCCTGAACCAAATCCAGCAGGTCACGGCCATGGATATATTCTTTCAACTCCTGCTGGCGCTCTGGCAACAGCAATTCCTGAAGCTTATTGCCGGTGGAGAACTGTACCGCTTGCTCCAGTAACGGCTTGGTCAGCACCGTAATCTCATAATGATATTTGAGCGCATCTAGCAAAGAGCCTTCATCGCCCTTCTTATTGAAAGGAACCTTCTCTTCCGGTTTCCAACCAAAGGCTGCAATAATCTCGTCAACCAGCTGCGGGTGATTCTCAGGGTAGACACCAAGGGAATCTCCTGGTTCGAATTGTAGGTTAGATCCGGCAAGCGACAGCTCCAGATGCCGTGTTTCACGATCTGAGCCGCGTCCGTTCAGATTAATATTCTCAAGAATTTCAGCTTGAAAAGGATTGATGCGTGAATATTCTGACGTCTCTTGCCCTGATGCATTGTCAGCTGCCTTTACGGCTTCCGTAGCAATGGCTGAGGGATTAAGGCGTTCTTGAAAGGATTGCAGTACACCTTCAATCCATTCCGCCACCGGTTCATCATAATCCAAATCGCAATCAACGCGCGGGTACAGACGCTGTCCGCCAAGTTCCTCCAGACGCTGATCGAAGTCTTTTCCAGTCTGGCAGAAGAATTCGTAGGAAGTATCGCCCAAAGCCAGGACAGAGAAGCGCAGATGCTCAAGTCCCGGTGCTCTCTTACTATAAAGGAATTCATGAAACGCACGGGCATTGTCCGGCGGGTCTCCTTCGCCATGCGTACTGACCAGAATCAGTAAATTCTCCACTTTCTTCAATCCATTCGGCTTGAAGCTGTTCATGGAAGACTGCGTGACCTGGAATCCCTGTTCCTCCAGCTTGCGGGATAGACTACCAGCTAGCCGTTGGCAATTACCCGTCTGAGAGCCGAACAATACCGTCACCTCTCGGGAAATAGACGGCTGACTGACCGGGGTAACACTCTCTTCAGCCAGAACAGGCGTGGATGACAAAACCGCAGTTGCCGGTACCGCTGCCTGGAGAGCAGACAAGTAACCGCTTAGCCATATCTGCTGCGAAGGCGTCAAGGTTGGTAGCAGACGGTTAAGAAGCTCTGCCTGCTCCGGGGTAAACGGACTGTTAGTGACTTGTAATTGCAACAATATCCACCTCTCCTAAACAAGAAATCTTGCTCCGTATATAGGGCTGATGCAGCCGCATATCCTTACATCATGGATTCAGGCTAACATAATAAATGGAAACGGGCAATGAATCGTAATTCCGCTATTTTTTGTATAATCATGCAATATTGGCTATAAATCGCTAAAAAACGATCGAAATCATAGTAAATCACCCCGTTTTCCCTCACTTCATTACAATAAGTAATAAGTTGTATCAGATAAATTGATAAATTGATCTAACCGTTAACGCCCCGAAAATATAAAAAGGATAGGCCGAGGCCTACCCTTGTTTGTGAAAACTATATTAGTGTTACCTATCTGTTAGGACAAGTTAATTATTCAGCACTGGCAAAAGCGCTCTTGTTCGCTGCTAGTACTGCCTTCAAGCCAACCGGTGCTTGGCCTGTAAAATCTTTCACAGTCGTTGTAACTTGTCCATATTCTCCTTTAGAAGAAGCGGTCTGGAACGAAGCAAAGACTTGTGCGGCTCCATTCGGCAATCCGGCAGTTTCATAGATGCCTACCAGTTGCTCCGTTGTCAGTGGAACGAATTCAATAGCTCTGCCGGTGAACTCGCTGGCAATTGCAGCGATATCCTTGCCATTCAATGCTTCCGGCCCTGATACATCCAGCGTCTGGTTCCCCGAAACAGCAGCTATGAGTGCCGCTGCCGCAGCATGGGCACAGTCTTCGCGTGTAACATAGGCGGTCGCGCCATCACCGGTAGCAGCGGCGTATTGTCCGGACGATACCGCTTGCTGCAGCGCAGGAATCAGACTATGAGTATAAAGGTTATTGCGGAGAATGGTGTAAGACAAGCCGCTACTCTTGATCTTCTCTTCCGTAGCATAATGATCTCCTGCCAGCAGGCAAGCTGTACCCGGTTCTGGGCTAGGTAACGAGGTATATACCAAATGCTCCACACCCGCTTGGACTGCTGCATCTACAGCATTGAGATGCTGCTGCACACGCTGGCCGGGAACACCAAGTGCATCGGTACTGATCAGCAGCAGGCGTTTGGCTCCGGCAAAAGCTTCCGGCAGCGTCTCCGGCTGGTCAAAGTCCGCCTGACGGACAATCACTCCACGTTCCTTGAGACCGGATAACTTCTGAGGATCACGACTTGTAACAATGATTGGGCCCTGATGATGCTCAAGCAGCCATTCAATGGCCAATTGCCCGAGTTGTCCGCTTGCACCTGTAACTAATACCGATTCATTTGTTTTACTCATGCTCTATTCCTCCCGGATAATGTTTAAATGACTAACTTGTAATCATTATAGTTACAGGTTGGTTGAATGTCAACTCTCTTCAAAAAAAGAGAAGCCCCCCGCTGATCTATTCCATAATCGGCTCAGCTGGCTTCTCTGATTGATGATATTATAAATGCTTTTCGGTTCAAATAATCCGCTTCAACTGACCTACAATCATATAACAAAGAACCAGCACAACCCCGGCATTGATGGCCACATCTGCAATATTAAGAATGCCGTTACTGTGGCCGAAGACCAGAAAATCCGTTACCTTGTTGAACAGCACGCGGTCTATAGCATTGCCAATCGCCCCGCCGACCAGGAATCCAGCAGCTGCGTTCAGCAGATGGCCACTAATCTCACCTTTGCGGCGGTAATAAAAGATAGCTACGACAAATCCAACTGCGACAATGACAAAATATCTACCAAAGCCCTGAAAGGAGCTGAAGGCTGCACCGCTATTTTCATAAAACGTAAATTTCAGGAGATGAGCCCAGAACGGGATCGTCTCCCCTACTTCCATATGAGTGCGCACCAGCCATTTTGACACTTGATCAACAAGAATGACGAGTGCAGATATCAAATAAAAAATCACCGGCTGTCAGCCTCCTTTTAACCTCTAATGAATAGCCAGGTTTTACTCTGATGTGCTATCTATAAACTAATCGCATCCCGCCTAAAAAACAAGCCTGTCCATTACTTTCTAGTCAAATTGCAATGCCTTTACTCACATTAAAGTTAGATTTTTGCAACCATTAGACTATCTATTGCAATCATTGCGTGGTACACCCGTTTCTTCAAAAAAAGACAAGCCCCATCAGGACTTGTCTTCTTCATTCTCCGGACTATTGTCTGGAAACAACACTTCGCCGCTGGCCTGTCTGATTTTCACGATCTCTTCGAGTGTATGAGACAGCTCGCCTGGCGGATACGGCTTGGTAAGATATTTTTGAATAACATTATTAAGTGCGTTTTTATCCGATTTATCTAAGGCAGAAGATATCACTAGCGGGATCGTCTCAGTTCGCTGATCTTCCTTGAGCATACGGATGAGATCCCAGCCGTCCAGTTCGTCACCAAGCATCAGATCAATTACGATGGCTACGAACGGCGTCTTCAGCGCCTGATCAAATGCTTTTTGCGGATGGTAGTGATGTGTGACCCGGAAGCCTTTACCCTTCAGTTCCTCCGACAACAGCAGCGAGAGGCTGTAATCATCCTCCACGATCATGACATTGGGCTTGGCTTCTTTGTCCGGATTCCATCGGCCCCCGTCTTCTTCATATTGCTTTTGCTCGGAGTAAAGGTTCGGGAGGCTGAACCAGACCGTTGTTCCTTTACCTTCGACAGATTCGATGCCGATCTCGCCCTTCTGCTTATCGATAATCTCTTTGCAGATGGCGAGGCCAAGCCCTGTTCCGCCAATGCGCTTCGAAGCGCTATTGTCCACTCTTCTGAATTTCTGGAATAAGTGTCCGATCTGATCCTTCGGAATCCCCAGACCATGATCCTGGATTCTGACCACAATACGGTCTTCCTCATTGTGCAGGTGAACGTTCACCTCATTGCTGTCTGGGGAGAACTTGATGGCGTTGCTCAGCAAATTCGTGAGCACCTGAATGATTTTGTCCCTGTCTACTTCCACGTCAGAATTAAATGCTTCGTCTACCAGCAGCACATTGTGTGAACCCAGCTTGTATTGGTCTAGTACGCCCAGCACGATTTCACTCAGATTCGCAGATTCCGTCACATATTGCTGCTTGCCAGACTCCATGCGCTGAAGATCCAGGAAATCATTGATCAGCTCCGTTAATCGCTTCGCTTCCTTGTGAATCGTCTCCAGATATTTAAGCTGCTTCTCCGGCTTCATCGTTCTGGCCAGCAGCAGTTCCGTGAATCCCAGTACACTTGATAGCGGTGTTCTCAGCTCATGACTGACCGTGCTAACCAATTCAGATTTCATCAGATCCAGCTCATATTCCCTTGTAATATCTCGGTGAACAAACAAGGTACCAATCCGCGCATCCCGCCGGAACACCGGAATAGCATATACATCGATATGCTTCACAGACTCGGTTCCGATCGAATACCGCATGCTGGCCGATTCAGCCGCCTCTTCACCCAGTGCCTTCTGGAAGAAACCGCGGATGTCGTTTGATTCGTTGGAAGCCTGCATGAAATGGCCCATCCACTCTTCTTTGGATTCATGACCGCCTTCCGTCCATTTGCTGTAATCGGTCATTTGACACAGTGCTTTATTAGCATGAAGCATCGTACCTTCGGTATCCACAAACTGAATACCCTCATTGACATTGTTGACGATATCCTGGTTCAGCTTCCGGGCATGTTCGATTTCCTCGTACATGAACAGCCGCTCAATAGCCAGTGACACCCGGTTCATCAGACCCTGGACCTCATTCAGCTCTTCGTCACTGAAGGATAGGCCGATCCGGCTGCCACAGAAGACGGCCAAAATCTCATCCTCGGCATTAACTACTTTCGTATAGAAATCATAGCAGTACATCTGATCCGGCGCGATTCCCTGTTCCGCCTCGGTTGCCGGGCGTTTGATGACATAGGAGCTTTCTGTTTGCAGGCGATGCAGCATTTCGCTGCAACTGCTCTCCACATAGCGCTTGATCCGGTCCTGGGGAATTCCCTTGGCCGCATAAATTGTATCCTTGGCAAGCAAGAAGAAGCTTGAATCAAAGGAATAGAGTCGGTTCATAAAATGCAAAAACTTTTCAACAAATTCATTTTTGTTAAGCGTATAGGAAATATCATGATTGAGCTGATTGTTGAGCTCCAGCATAGTCTTCGTCTGTTCCGTCGCCTTAAGCGTCAGTGCCAACTCCTGCTGAACGCTCTTCAGTGAAGTGATATCGCTGGCAATCAGGATATACTGGTAGATTGTACCTTCACTATTGAGGTAAGGAACAATGGTCAGATTCAGCCAGGTTGTGGCACCGGACTTCGTTTGCAGCCCGATTTCATGGGTCCAGACACCGCCACTCTTCAGCTTACGGTACATTTGCTGCATGTCATGCTCCGACATATCCGGCATCTCGAACAGCTTGTATGTATATCCGATAATTTCGGTGTTTCGGTAGCCCGTATAACTGCTCAGATTGTCATTGGCATAAGTAAAGACACCTTTAGCGGAGAGGATGCCCACAGCCGCTGACTGATCCAATGCCTTCATCATGCTTTCAATTTCACTCAGTGAGCGCTGAAGTCTATGCTGCTGATCATGAAGCTCATCCTGCTGGGCATGCAGTTCTTCATTCTGCATCATCAGTTCTTCTTCTTTATCCTGAATACTATGAGCCATATCCAGGAATGCATTGTACAGACGCCCAATCTCATCCTTCTGATGCAAGGTGCCGAGCAAGATTTGTTCTCCGGCCGCCAGGGAGTGGGTAGCCTCTTCCAGCTTCAGGATGGGAACAATCAGATTCCTGAGAATGCGCCACACCAGCAGGGTGAAGAGAAAAAGAATCGCCGTACTGAACAAGAAAGCGACTACTGTAAACTCATTGGCTTTGTGTATGGAGTTCTTGGCCATCTCATTCAATGCAGTGTCTGCACGCTTTTGATACCCCTTCGTGTAATCAAGAAACTCATTGACTTTAGCCGTAGTGCCCCCTCCCGAGGTTGACCGAAGCGCCTCATAATTTCCTTCTTCCGCCAGTTTAAGTGCTCGTGGCAGGAGTGTGTATTTGTACTCGGTGTAAAAAGCCTTCAGGTCATCCCGATACTTCGATTCTTCTGCTGACAATGTAAGCTGGGAATAGTCTTTCAACACACCGTCAAAATCATGGAGGGCTTGATTCAGCAGCATCAGTTCATTTTCATTTCTCAGCGCAATAAATCCTCTGGCCCGAAGAAAAATCTCATTAAGATTATCCGAGAGTTGATTAATCGTCTGGGTTTTCTTGTGCAGCGTATCCCTGTCGTGGCCCAGTTTCTCCTGCTCTTTGTTGATATACAGGAAAAAGGCCATACCACACAGAATGATTAGAGCGAAGACACTCGCAATAATGCGAAAATATCGGTTCTTCAGGCTGGTGCTGCCGAAGCGGTTGGCTTTGGTCACTTCAGTATCCCCTCCACGACTTGCAACAGCTCCAGCGGGCTGAACGGCTTGGGCATGAAGTAGCGCACACCCGCCTCAATCGCCCGGTTACGGTCCACTTCCTGTGCCTTCGCAGTCAGCATAAGAAACGGGGTATTCTTTTTCTTCTCATCATCCACCTGTCCAAGCACTTCGATCCCCGTCATCTTCGGCATCATATAATCCAGAATGACCAGATCATAGGTATCTGCGTCCAGCTTCTCCAGCGCATCCTCACCGTTCTCCGCCGTATAGATCTCCACATCCTCCAGATCCTCTAACGTGTCCGTAATCAGCATGCGCAATACTTCTTCGTCGTCTACCACTAGTACTTTGTGCATCCTAACCTCCATTTGTTTAGCTTCTTGGTTGTCATTGCTTACTACCTGCCTAGAACAGGAATCGGAAAGCCAAGCGCTCAATACGCAGCATCAGTTCATTCATATCAAACGGCTTTATTACATAATCATCGGCACCCATCTGCAATGCATGAACAATATCCGCCTGATTATTTCGCCCGGTCAGCATAATCACGACAATATTCTCCTGCGGATAGTTTCCGCGAATGCGTTCCAGCACCTCAATCCCGTCCAGCTCCGGCATGATGCCATCCAGCAGCACAACGTACTTCTCTTCACTGCTATACCAGTCTGATTGCAAAAACTCGGGGCCGCTGGCATAACTGCTGATATTGACCTTCGCCATGTTGGAGGGCTTCCAGTCGGCAAATTCGCTGGTCACAATTCGGCGTACCAACGCATCGTCATCTATGATGATCACATTAAGCACAGAATCAAATTTAGTGGCGAGCAGTTGATGAGTGTATACTGTTGTTTGATTTCTGCCCCCATGCTTGCTGGCATAAAGCGCCTTATCGGCCTCTTCCACCAGCTTTACGGCATGCTGCTCTTCCCCAGGTTTAACTTCCGTAACACCACTGGAGAAGGTCACATTAAAGACCTGCTTCTTGGTACGGAACTCTTTTGCCGAAAAACGCCTCTGAATCCGCTCGACCACCAGCTTGGCGGAAGAGGCATCCGTATTGGGCAGGAAAAGAGCAAATTCCTCTCCGCCGTAGCGGCAGAAAACATCCTCCAACCGGATGGAAGCCTGTACAAATTCTGTGAATGAATGCAGAACCTCATCCCCGGCCAAATGTCCATATGTATCATTTATGGCCTTGAAATGATCAAGATCTATAAGCACTAGCGAGAATACCCGATTAGTGCGTCTGTAATTCGACAGTAGCTGCTTCATCGTCTGGTTGAAATGCTTGCGATTAAAGGCGCCTGTCAGCTCATCAACAATGATCGACTCCTGCCATTCTCTCTTCAGTTCAAAGCGATTTTGGATTAGAGTCAGGAAAATATCAATATCCACCGGCTTCTTGATAAAATCCATAACACCAAGGGAATAGGCATGCATCTGCACCTCCTTGGAGTGCTCCGCGCTGATCATAATAATCGGAATCCGTTCTTTTTTGGCCTTGCCGATAATTTGATTCAGCACTTCAATCCCGCTCTGGTCCGGCAGCATAATGTCAAGAAGGATCATGTCAGGCTTGCTCTCGTAAAAGATCTTCAGGCCGCGTTCCGCAGACAATGCAATGCTGACATAGTACGGATTTCGTTCCAGCGACTCTTTCAGGTAGGCTACAAGCTGTACATCATCATCAATAATCAGGATCTCATACTGCGGCCGGGCATCCTCATTCTTAGTCCCATCGGGCAGACCCGAGGGCTTCATAGTGGAAGCGGTTTTGTCATTAAGCAAGGTTAGCAGTGGATACAAATAACGTCCCCATTCGTCTGGGGACCAATCTCTTCGACTATCATCCTCGAACAATGGTAGCGTTTGCTCTGCCAGCTCCTCGATCTCTTTGAGTCCTACCGTTCCGGCCGTTCCTTTCAGATTATGCAGGAAGCGATGGATATCCTTTTCTTCCACTGAAGGCTGTTTTGACCATTCCTCCAAGGTCTGTCTGGTTCTCTGCTCAACCAGGTCTTTATATTTACGTGTTGTCATAGCAACTCCTTTAAATACGGACATTTCACATCAGGCTATTCCCAATTTTTGAACCTGTCAAAACTCCAGTTCATCATATTTTTAATGCGTTGTCAATTAATATCCTTTGTAAAGATCATGTAAGGATTAAAAAGTTGATCAACCCGACAAAAAACCTTTGGTTGAAGCTTGCAACATCATTTGCCATAATGATTGAAATGGTCATTTTCGCCCCAGTTGGCGGAAGAACACTTACATATAAAGGGAGGCTGTTTCGATTGAAGGGGATCATAACGGTATTGGGGAAAGACAAGGTTGGGATTATCGCCAAAGTATGTACCTATCTTGCTGAACACAACTTGAATATTCTGGACATTTCGCAAACCATTGTTCAGGACTATTTCAACATGATGATGATTGTCGAACTTACCGGGGCTAACAAGAGCTTTGAGGTGATTGTAGAGGAACTGCAGCTGATCGGCACCGAAATTGGCGTCGAAATCAAGCTTCAGCATGAAGACATCTTCAATATTATGCATCGTATTTAGGAGGAGTAAGCACAATGATCTCACTTGTTGAAGTACAGGAAACGAATAAAATGATCCGTGAAATGAATCTCGATGTGCGTACAATCACCATGGGTATAAGCCTTATGGACTGCGCACACAGTGATCTGAAGACCTTTAACCAGAATGTATATGACAAAATCACCCGCTCCGCCGAGAAGCTCGTCAAGACCGGTGAAGATTTGGAAAGACAATTCGGCGTGCCGATTGTCAACAAACGGATTTCGGTCACTCCAATTGCCATTGCCGCGGGTTCTGTTCACACCGATACCTACGTGCCGGTAGCTGAGGCACTCGACAGGGCCGCCAAGGAAGTTGGCGTAAACTTCATCGGTGGCTTCTCCGCGCTGGTACAGAAAGGCTGTACCAAGGGTGACCGCATTCTGATCGACAGCATCCCAGAAGCGCTGGCCGTGACGGAGCGCGTATGCTCCTCAGTCAATGTGGGCTCATCCCGCAGCGGCATTAACATGGATGCCGTGAAGCTGATGGGCGATATCATCCTGCAAACCGCCGAACGCACCAAGGACAGAGACTCTATCGGTTGTGCGAAGCTGGTTGTCTTCTGCAACGCTGTAGAGGACAACCCCTTCATGGCGGGAGCCTTTCACGGGGTAGGCGAGCGTGAATGTGTCATTAATGTAGGGGTTAGCGGACCCGGTGTAATCAAGAGAGCGCTGGAAGAAGTCAAAGGCCAGGATTTTGAGACCCTGTGCGAGACTATCAAGCGGACGGCCTTCAAGGTTACGCGTGTTGGGCAGCTCGTTGCCCAGGAAGCCTCCAAGCGGATGGGCGTTCCATTCGGCATCATCGATCTGTCCCTGGCACCTACGCCGCTGATCGGGGATTCCATTGCGGAAATCTTCCAGGTAATGGGGCTAGAAGAAGCTGGTGCTCCCGGAACAACCGCAGCCCTGGCTATCTTGAATGATAATGTTAAAAAAGGTGGCGTGATGGCCTCCTCCTACGTCGGCGGACTTAGCGGTGCGTTCATCCCGGTCAGTGAAGACCATGGTATGATTCAGGCTGTTCAGCGCGGTGCGCTAACGCTGGAGAAGCTGGAAGCCATGACCTGCGTCTGCTCGGTAGGCCTGGATATGATCGCAATCCCCGGCAGCACGTCCAAAGAGACTCTCTCGGGAATCATTGCCGACGAGGCAGCCATCGGTATGGTCAACAACAAGACCACTGCAGTTCGCGTCATCCCTGTCATCGGCAAGGACGTTGGCGAAATGGTCGAATTCGGCGGCCTGCTAGGCTATGCGCCCGTGATGGCAGTCAACTCGTTTAATTGTGCGGGCTTTGTGAACCGCGGCGGACGCATTCCGGCACCGATTCACAGCTTCAAGAACTAAAAGCTGTGCAGTACTGGCAAGGGCACTACCGGTGAAAGCGGCGCTATCTGAGGCAGTGCCATGCCTTCAATTTAGATAACACAAAAACCCAGTCAATTAGATAGCGTAAAAATAAGCCAAGCAGCGTTTCTCCCGTTATTGAGAAGCTGCTTGGCATTTTTGTTCCGTTGCGATCTGCTCAGCACTATTATAAGCATGAGAAAACCAGCCGACCTCAAACCTCCGCATCGCGTGCGCCTCCCGGCGCGCGGTGCGCGGCCCAAGGTGGTGGTCAAACCTCTACTCAAAAGCAAAGTCTATCCCCTAACCCAAGCAACCCGTTCATGGTTTGTGGGACATTCTAATTACATCCTCTCTCTCTCCATGATCACTTCCCCGTCTGGAAGATCGAGAGTATTAGAAATAGATGCAAATATGTACCTTATTTCACGCCAATAACTGAAATATAGTGATTTAAGGGCATAATTGTATGTTAATTTCCCTACTTGGCCTAAAAATAAGCATTACTGGTAGATTTAGAGTACAAAAATGCACTTATTTACCAATTATATTGATTACGCGTGCAATTAAGGTACAGAATTGCAGTTAATTCGAGCGACGGAGGTACAAGATGCATAAGACAGAACTATGTGCCGCCGAGTGACGAGCCTAGAGTTACAAAGTCCCCTGCGATAAGCAATGAGCTACAAAGTCCCCTGCAATGAGCAATGAGGCACATTCATCTAGTCATGTGACGACGGGAGCTTCAAAGTCACAGCCATGAGTGACGAGCCATGTTCGGCCATGCTCATACTCATACTCATACTCATACTCATACTCATACTCATACTCATACTCATGCTCATGCTCATTCTCATTCTCATTCTTAATCTATCGTTATGGTACCAAAATCTACACCCCGTTGAATAGGAACTGCAAAGGATACGACCGTGCCTGCGCCGGGCTGGCTCTGAATGATCAACCCTTTGCCATAGAGTCGTTTCAGCCGGCGGTTCGTATTCTGCAGACCGATACCACCTTTGCCCTGCTGGGAGGGTTCTAGCAATGATGCGACCCGATCAGGTTCCATGCCTTTTCCATCATCTTTAACTTCAATTCGTATTTCCCTGGCATGACGGGTAATGGAAATTTTCAGCACACCACCACGAGCCTGGCTAAGCAGCCCATGTCTGACCGCATTTTCTACCAGGGGCTGAATCGTAAGTGGAGGCAGCTGAGGTCCGTTCACCTTGTCGCTGTCCATACCTTCCTCCATCTGCCATTCCACGGACAATCTGTCCTCGAAGCGTTCCTGCTCAATATAGAGGTACGCCCGGACAAGCTCCAATTCATGCGAGAGCGGCACAAGCTCTTCGGCATTCAATAAATCAAAGTTAATCCTCAGGTACGACGTGAAGGCTTCCCCGAGCCGGGCCATTTTATCAGAATCGATGTCACTAAGGGCCAGAATAGAGTTCAGTGCATTGAACAGGAAGTGCGGCCTTATCTGTGCCTGAAGATAAGCCGCCTCCATACGCAGCCGTTCATCAAGGGACTGCTTCAGCATCGTCAGCGCGCGTACGCGGTATTGCAGCTCCAGTGCATCCACCGGCTTAATTACATAATCACTGGCTCCGGCTAAGAATCCGGTGTAGATGTCTTCCGGCTGAGCGCGGGCTGTCAGCAGCAGCACTGGAAGCTCCGATACACTGTAACGCTCACGGATGGTCCGTGTCAGTTCATAACCTGACATATGGGGCATCATGACATCGGCGATCACCAGATCCCAGCGTCCCCTATCCAGCAGTTCCAGTGCTTCCTTGCCGGATAATGCTGGCACCAGATAATAGTGGGCATCGGAGAGCATGCCGCCAAGCACCCGCAGATTGACAGGATCATCGTCTACCACAAGAATGTTCAGACTGCCATTTGCAAAGAACGAGCTTGTATCATGCAATACCGGTACAGCCGGCAGGGCGGGCATACTACGGGTATATCGCAGGCTGGATGGCTCCGGCTCTTCCGAAGCGGGTAGAGCGATCATAGCGTCGATATACGGTGTACCGAATGGCTCCGAACCACCCGCAGCAGCCACTTCATCACTGGGATCACTGCTTAAGCCTGCATAGAATGGAAGTGTGAACGAGAACACGGAGCCCTGTCCAGGTGCAGAATCCAGAACAAGTGCTCCGCCGTGCAGCTCCACAAACTGCTTGCAGATACTGAGCCCAAGTCCGAAGCCCCCACCGTCATTGATCCCAAGCGCACCTTGCTCATATGGCTTGAAGATTCTTGCAGCCGTTTCCTGGTCCATGCCTGCACCCGTATCGGCCACACGAATGATAGCCTTACCGTGCACCATTGCCGCACTGGCAGTTATCGTTCCGGCATCCGTATATTTAATTGCATTATGTAGGAGGTTGATGAAGATTTGCATCAGCCTCTTCTCATCACCATACACCGGCGGGAAATCATCAGGGATCTTCGTCACTATACGTAACGGCTTACCATCCAGCAAGTAACCAAGCATAGCTATTACACTCGGCACGATAGCCTGAAGCTGGAGGCGTTCCCGCCTCAGCAAGATTTTCTTATCCTGAAGCCGAGAGATATCCAGAAGATCGCCAAGAAGACTAGACATTCTCCTGCTAATGGTTATGAGCAGTTCCATATCTTTGACGCTTTTGGGGTTCATCCCCTGCTGTTCGTTAGTAACCACCGTTTGGGCGATGTTCATAATGCCATGTAGTGGCGTTCTTAGCTCATGCGAAGTATTGGCCAGAAAATCATCCTTCACCTTATCCGCCTGACGAAGCCGCCCCGTCAATTCTGCATTCTCCTCCGCGTTGCGGAAATACCGCTTGAACCAGTACGCACAGAAGCTGACGATGGCAGCAATCATGTCGATCGGGTAAAAAATACTATCCACAGTTCCCACATTTTGCAACGCGCCCCAGAACACACTGGAAGAAACGCCTGCTGCTGCCAGCAGCAGAAAAAGCGCATCACGCTGGGATTGGATGACCATCTTGGCAATCAGATAGACCACCCCGACCATCGGAAGTAGATAGATTAAGTCAAATACCTTGAAATAATAGGAATACAAGACCCCTTTTACGGGTGATACCAGTATAAATAGAGCAAAGAGGACAAATAGAGCGATATAAGTATGAAACAGACGGGCTCTTCTGTTCTCTGCATCCTTGTGGAAGGTGCGGGCCAGCAGGAGCATGAAAAAGGAGATGGAAGCATAGGACAGCATCCGGATCTTTAGCGCCCAGGTGTAGTTAATTGGCAGCCACAGTTGGAGCAGATTATCATGATCCGATACGATCGAGAGTGCTGTTAATAGAAGCAGCAGACCAAAGAAGATGAAACTTTTCTCCTTGGGATTAAAGAAGAATAGAATAACCGCATACAAGCTGTGTAGCAACAGCACAATAAATACGACCAGCTGAAATCCGATGGAATAGAGACGCTCACTATCAATGGCGGCCTGTGAACCAAACTTCACAGCTTTAAGAATCCCGCCCCAGAACGGATTGTCATAGTTAGCAGTCTGGATCAACACCTCAAGCTCCTGTTGTCCATTCGCTGTGTAGGATACCGTATAGGAGGTTACACTGGACTGAAATTCGTCCTTCTGCTCCGAAAGCGCGCCAAATGCGGACTGCTGCTCACCGTTAATGAAGACTGCTGAGCTGTTTTCGATTTTACGGAACCACATGGAGTAGGACTGATCCAGCGGCTGATCAATCAAAATTCGCAGTCGGTATGTACCCGTTCCATAGGAATTGGCTTTGTTGTCAGGGAATCCGCTCCTCCAATCCCCAGGGACCTTGACATATTCCGCTGGCTTTGGCAGATTTCCTTTTCCATCTGAGAGCAGCTCTCCAGGGTAGAACTCCCATTCCCCATTTAGGGTAATGGACCTGGAATCCTCAAAATTCCAGCCCCTCATGTCCAGTACACCATTCACTGCATGCGGAGCTTTCGGAGGAGCCTGAACAGCATACCAAATTAACCGCAGTCCAAACAGTAGAGCAAGAGTGAGAAGAAGAATGAGTCCATGCTTTTTCAACGTATTAAGATTCGCTTTGGATATCATAGAGTTGATAAGTAGACAGAAGTACTGTCTTTCCTTTTCTTTTAGTCTTTTCGTATGCTTTTTGTATAGAAAATCATCTCTCGATCAGCAGCAAGTGATAAAGGTGACTTTAGTCCCTGTGCTGAACAGTATTATACTGAATCTATGAGAGAAAGCATAGAAAAAAACAATATCCCCAGTAATTCCAAGTGAACGCATTGTAAGTTTCAATCCTCAACCATTATACAAATACGAATAACAGGGATCCCTCCAGACTGTTGAAAAAGTCTGGAGGGATCCCTGTTAATTTTTTAAAATGGCCTATATGCAATTTGGCATCCTAAGGGTTCACATGGCTTAATTTGTCAGGATCAAGTATCAAATAGAGTCCCTGAATCCGGTCACCTGACCGGTTCAACTCCAGACAGAGCACACCTACAATCTCTCCATGCTGGCGATAAATAATGTGGGATTCTCCATTGACGCTTGCGAACGAAGCTTCCAACTCCCGCAACTGGTTAAGCACCCGGCGTGAGGACAATAAAGCTGCGACCCCTTTGCGCCCGACCATTGGCCGGAGTACGGTATGCACCTGGCCACCGCCGTCAGAGATCAGCACCGGATGATCTCCCAGCAATTCCAGCATTCCGTTGATATCATAAGACTCGAAGGCGGCAGCAAATTTTTTCATAAGTGCCTCTCTGGAGTGCTTGATCACCGGCTCCATACGCTCACCTGCAGGGACTGGCTGAAGGTTCCGTTTGGCACGACTGAAAATTTTGCGACAATTGGCTTCGGACTTACCCACCATCTCGGCAATATCTTCATATTCATACTGGAACACTTCACGCAGGACAAATACTGCACGCTCAGTCGGCGTCAGCCGCTCTAGCAGAACCAGAAAAGCATAGGACAAGGTATCCTTGCGTTCAGCCGTCGCTTCCGGCCCGTCGTAAATCTCCGCCATCGGCTCAGGAAGCCATTCTCCCTCGTAGGCCTCACGCTTATTACGCGGAGAATTCAGAAAATTCAGACAACGGTTAGTAACCCCTTTGGCTACATATGCCTTCATATTCCGAATCTCACTCCGGTCCTTGCGCTGCAGCTCAGCAAAACAATCCTGCACGACATCTTCGGCATCGGCGACCACACCCAGCATCCGATAGGCGATGGAAAAAGCGTACCCTTTATACGTCAGATACAACTCCTCCATACTCCGCTCAATCTCAGTCGGCAGGCTGTCATCCTGTACCTTGTCCAAGCTTTTCACAATACTTCCTCCTTCAATACTTCCTGCCCTGAGATTAATTAAAACAGCCCGGATACATCCCTGTCGAGATCGCAATCCGGTTCCAGCAATTGATCGTATTAATGGCCATAATCAGGTCTACATATTCCGCTTCATTGAAATACTCTCTTACTTTATCATACAGTGCTTCCGGTACACCGCCCTCGGAAATGGTTGTCACCGCTTCGGAGAGTTCCAATACAACCCGCTCCTGCTCTGTAAAAAGATGCGGTACTTCATGCCACACACTCAGCAGCAGAATACGGTCGCCGTGATCGCCAAGCTTTAGCAGGTCCTTCGCGTGCATATCGAGACAAAAGGCGCAGCCGTTGATTAGCGACACCCGTAATTTGATCAGTTCATACAGAACCTTGTCTTTAATCGCGTTCCCTGCGTATGTCTCCAAACCCATCATCGCTGTCGCAGCCTTAGAGTTAGCCTTACTGTAATTTAATCTCAAACTCATCTCAATCATCCTCCTTAAAGTGTCTAACATAACTGTAGACAAAGGAGTCATTCTTTTTGTGACAACTTTCCTATAGAAAAATCCACATTATTCAAAAGGCCAAATCATGCATGGTCGTGTCCAAATATAACATGTTCTCCTTTTTTTGATTCCTGCTATAATAATGATTATTATTATCAATTAGATGGAGAGAAGGGGTTATTCATAATGCATCGTCACCGTAATTTTCTGCTTTTAGCTGCTTTAATGTTGGTTTTATCGGTTCTATCCGCTTGCGGGAATTCTAACTCGGCTGCTCCAGCCAATGAACCCGCGGCAACCACTGCACCAAGTGAGTCCTCTGCTGAAACTACGGATTCAGCGGCTACAATAAACTACACCGACAGTTTGGGGCGTGAAGTTGTCATTCCTGCACATCCGCAAAGAATCATCACGACTCAATATCTGCCGGAAATGATCGCCGCAGGAACCAAGCCTATTGGCGCAGTCACCCATTTGCTGAATAACTTTGTATCGATCAAAGATCAAGTTGGCGGCATTGAGGACATTGGTCCTGCCAATGCTATCAATATGGAGAAGGTCCTGTCCCTGCAGCCAGATCTGATCATTGCCACAGAGATGGATAAAGATAAAATTGACGACCTAAACAAAATTGCTCCAACAGTAGCGGTTCAGTGGGTAGGCAATGATGCTTTCAAGCACTTCACAGATGTTGCGGCGGTTCTGGGCAAGAGTGCGGAAGCTGACCAATGGATTGCAGATTTTAATAAGAAGAGTGAGCAAGCGCGTCAAGAGCTGGCCTCTTCTGTACAAGAAGGAGAAACCTTCGGCGCTGTCGTTATTGGCGGTTATGAAAAAGGACAGCTTAGAGTGTACGGACCGGGGAATGTCGGGTATACTTTATACGATACTCTTCACTTTAAAATGACAGATTTCGTTAAGCACGAATGGGAGACTAAAGACCACGAACTGGGTCTCAAGATTTCCCTGGAAAAGCTCCCTGAATATGCTTCTGCCGACCGGCTGTTTGTTGTTAAATTTGACAATGATCCCGAATTCCTGCATGAAGTGGAAAACAGCAGACTCTGGAACAACCTTCCAGCTGTCAAGAATAACAAGGTCTACGTAGTGGATGACGCACTATGGTTCTCTTATGACGTCATGTCCCTTAAGGCGCAATTGGATAACGCAGTTGAGTTGTTAAAAAAATAAATGGTGCATGATCATACCATATGGGGTTCTTCAGCATTAGCTGAAGAGCTCCTTTCTTTCATACAGGGAGGTGGATGCAATGTCGGTTCAACCAAACAGACGCCCGGCGCGTCTTTCTATTATGTATACCTGGTCGCAGATTTATTTATACACGCTGGAAGAAGGTGCTGAGGGACTGACGATCTGCAGCCTTGCCAAAAAAATGCTTGTCGTCCCCGTTGAAGGGTCTGCTGAGGTATGCAGTGACGAGCAACGCCACCTTCTATACGGAAACCACTGTGGCATTGTAAACCCAAAGGAAAATGTTTCTATCCAAAATGCCGGCACAGGCCCGCTGCGCCTGTATCTTATCGAATTTGATGAATTGCGATTACCGGGCTCTTCCGAGGAGGTTTCTGCTCAGCGGCTTCCAATTACAGCAGGTGTAATCGAGTTGGCCTCATTCAGCCATTTTTCCGGGCTAGTGCACAATCTATACGAACGGAGGGATCTATCCGGGCCGCTTGAAGAGTACGAAAGCCACTTTATTTTCCAAGAGATCATTTTGATGATCCTGAAGAGCGCCGAATGCAACAAGGAACAGGATGCCACAAGTGCGGTTCAGAAAACCATCGCCTTCATGGAGAATGCTTACGCCTTCGATCTTACGCACGGACAGCTTGCCGAAATGGCAGGGGTCTCCACCCGGCATTATTCGCGGATTTTTAAAGGATTAACCGGCAAAAGCCCTATCGACTACCTCATCGAACTCCGAATGAACAAGGCAAAGCGCCTGCTTCAGAGCCGGGAGGTATCGGTTGGCGAGGTGGCCGGGAGCGTGGGATTTCATGATCCCTTTCACTTCAGCCGCAGCTTCAAGCAGCACACGGGGGTCTCTCCCCGTCTGTACATTAATTTGCGCAAGCATAGCAGCCGGATCGCCTCTCTTCAGTATCTTGGGGAATTGCTCGCCTTGGGCATCAAACCTGTCGGTGCACCCTCCCAGCTTCTAAAGGGTCGTTATTTGCAAGGCCATGTGGAGGGCATAACCGAAATCGGTAAATCCGTAGTGACACCATACTTGGACAGACTCGCTATCTTAAAGCCGGATGTGATTCTTACCTTTGACGGCCATCATTACGATACTTATGCCAAAATCGCTCCAACACTGGACATGTCCTGGTCTCAACCGGTTTTTGAACGGTTCCGCTTTATTGCTGATTTGATCGGCAAACAACAAGAGGCTGAGCAATGGCTCAGCCAATATGAGGAGCAGACCTATGAGGCCAGGAATGCCTTGAAATGGCATTTGCAAGCCGGACGCACTCTCTCTTTTATCTGGACAAGAGGACTCCCGGAGACAGTGCAAGTCTACTACGACATGAAGGTTCTTTATCAGGACCTGGGATTTCAGGCCCCGGCTCCGGTAGCTGCCGTTCAGAAGACCAAGGGCCATCCGTTCAAATCCAACATACCGGTCCAGGAACTGCCTCATTATGTGGGCGATCATCTGTTTGTGGTAGTCTCCCCAGACCCTGTCTCACAGCAGCACTTTCGTCAGCTCCGGCAAACCGAGATCTGGAATAGCCTGCCCGCTGTTCAGAACCGCCGGGTATATTTCGGCTCGGAGGATTGGCTGCGCGAAGATCCGGTGTCCATGTCCGGACAGATACGAGAGGCCGTTCCTTTACTTATCGAATTGAATTGAATTGAGGCTTCACCCTTTTTCCGCCTGCATCTTCACACGCCGGGCATCCATTAACCTCCATCCGGTAAGCACTGCCGCCACGAAGCAGATGGATGCGGAGGTCATGAAGACTACATGCATACCTTCCAGGAAAATATCCGGACGGCCCGGGATCAACCCGGTCACACGATACCCTGCCTCGTTGCTCATGACATGGAACAGGATCGTTGTCGCCAGCGTAATACCGACAACCATGCCGACATTGCGGATCAGTGAATTGACACTGCCTGCAGAGCCGAGCTGGGTGCGCGGTACTTTGGACATGATCAATGAATTGTTCGGCGACTGGAACAGGCCGCTGCCGATCCCAAGCATGGCAATCCACAGTCCGACAAGCAGGACTGAACTGCCGGCGTGTAGCTTCGCCAGACCAATCTGAGCCACGACCATGACGATAAGACCCGCAAAGGTCAGCAGCTCTGAGCCAATCTTATCCGACAATGCGCCGCTGATCGGCGCCACAATGACCATGGAGATCGGCAGCAGCATCAGCAGGAAGCCTGCGTCGAACGGCGACAAGTTCAGCATGTTCTGTGCATAGAACGGAGCGATGATGTTGAAGCAAAAATTCGCCGCGAAGACGAGGAATCCGCATAGGATACTGACCGAGAACAGCGGATTTTTGAACAGGGACAGATTCAGCAGCGGTTGTGTCTTGCGGATTTCAACCCAGATAAATGCTGCAAAGGCACATACCGCGACAACCAGTGATATAACAATTCGTGTATCACCATAGCCGATCTGCTGTCCAAGCAGTAATCCGGCGAACAACAGGACAATAAAGAAAGCGAACAATGTACTGCCTGGAATGTCGATTTTATCCTTAACACGGACCAAATCCTTTGGCAGTACCTTCCAGCCAAGAATGATAGCAATCAGACCAATTGGGACATTGACCCAGAAGATGTACTCCCAGCCCAGCGAGGACACGATAATCCCGCCTAGACTCGGCCCAGCTATGCTGCCCAGCGAGACGAACGTACCGATGAAGCCGAGCGCCTTCCCTCGCTCACTGGCCGGGAAGATATCGGTTACGATCCCTTGACTGTTGGCCATCGTCATTGAAGCACCGATAGCCTGAATGACGCGTGACGCTATAAGCAATGGCAACGTTGTGCTAAGTCCGCACAGCAGAGAACCAACAATGAACACCACAGTTCCGATCTTGAAAATTCTGATCTTCCCCGCAATATCCCCGAGCTTTCCGAAGAACAGAATCGCGGCACAGATCGCCATCAGATAGCCTGTTGTCACCCACTCAATCTGGGCAATCGGCAGGCCCAGGCTCTTGGACAACACCGGGAGCGCGATGTTGACAATGCTTCCGTCCAGCGTGGCCATGAACGTGAAAAGATTCAACACAATCAGAATCATCCAGCGCCTTTTCTGAATATCGCTGTTCTCCTGATAGGTTGCAGGAATTGAACTCATAATTACACCTCATTAAACTTAGAATGTTGGAACCGAAAAGAGGATTGTCGAATCAAGCAGAATTTTAGTTGCGCACGCAACTAGTTGGGTTCTTCCCAGTGTACAGCATATTAGTTGCGTGCGCAACAATATTGTTGTACACTTTTATACATATTGAGCGCTGACCTCGCATTCAAAGCAATCTAACCAAAGAGGTGTGCATGTTGAAAAAGGAACCTATCGGGAAGCTGATCTCTCTGATACATCGCCAGAACCAAAAAACGTTGTCCAGACAACTGGTTACCTATGGAATCGGCAGCGGCGGACAGCACAGCTTTCTCAAGCTGATCATGGGACGGCCTGGCATTACCCAGGATCAGTTAACGAATGAATTAAAGTTCGATAAGGCTACCACTGCAAGAGCTGTGAAGTTATTGGAGCAATCCGGCTACATCGAGCGGAAAGTGGATCCTGATGACCGCCGCTCCTACCTGCTCTATCCAACCCCCAAAGCTATGGACTTTGCGCCGACCCTGCAGGAGATTCTGAATGGACTTAACCGCAAGCTCTCCCGTCATCTGACGGATGAAGAGGAAACACAGCTCATTTCCCTGCTCAAGCGAATTAGTCAGGACGATGAATAACCTTTCCCCATATCTTCACTCCATTTCACTAAAAATAACCGCAAGCTTGTCCGCGATGACGGATGGCTTGCGGTTATTTTTGTAAAGTCCATTCTCATCTATAGTTAGTACAATACTCCACCTTATTAATAAAATTCAATTTGCACTTTAAAGATTAGCACTTCATTATAGAGGCACCTTACTTTTGTACCCCTACTTTGTGTATAAACGTCTCTGCGAATAGAGCTGCATCCTTCGGCCATCTGGCGGTCAGCAATTGACCATCTTCCACGATGAAAGGCGTATTAAATGAAGGGCCCTTCACATAGTCCTCCCGCTTCTGCAGATGCCGGGTCACCTCATCCTGAACATATTCTGGATATGTACGGTAGTAACGGCCGCGAGCCCAGGCAGTTAACCAATAAGCGGTCCGCTCCAGGGACTTGGTCAGACTTGTCATCTTTTTTCCGTATACCACCGCTTGACCGGTCTGAGGATCAATGGTCCGGGCCAGGACGATGGGGCCGTGACAGATCGCACCGACCGGTCTGCCCAGCTTCCAAAATTGTAGCACCTTCTCCTGCAAAGTAACGCTCTCCAGGTATACTGTCATTCCCTTCGCATGTCCTCCGGGCAAAATAAGACCGTCATAGATTTCGGGATCAATATCCCCATATGCAAGCGGGTTCAAAAAGCCAGGGTCCAACTCCAGCTCCTGGCGGTACCGCTGCACAACCACTTGGTCCGCCCCAAGCTGCCCGAACACAACACCTGTCAACAAATAGGGATCGGTATAGGCGCGCTTCCCGTCAGGTGTGGCAAAGTCCACCTGGAAGCCCGCTTCCCGGCAGAGATGCCACGGTACCACCACTTCAGTGGTATCAAAATCTTGAGACGGCAGTGGAATCAGCACTCTTTTCTGCTGTGGCATGGTATTCTCTTCCCTTCATGGGTCACTAAAAGCGGCCGTCATTTATCTATGCGATCATTTTATCACAAATTTTAAAAAAACATTTTGCCCAATGACTCTGGAGCGTTTAAAATGAAACTTGCATGAAAATACAGACCATTTCAGAAAGGATACACATACATTATAGATTAGGAGCGAAGACACCACATGAATTCACCATCAAGTAAAGCGTCACCCTCGCCAAAAAAGGAGCGTTTTCCTTTATCGCTGCTGTGTCTAACCCTTGGCGCCTTCGCGATTGGAATGACAGAGTTTATTATTATGGGTCTGCTGCCCAATGTGGCTCATGACCTTGGCGTAACGATTCCACAAGCGGGACAGCTCATTACCAGCTACGCCCTCGGGGTTGCCATCGGCGCTCCAATCTTGACCGTATTCACCCATAAGCTGCCTCAAAAAAAGCTGCTCGTCATCCTGATGCTCATCTTCATCGCGGGCAATGCCGTATCTGTCATCGCCCCAACCTACTCCCTGCTGATCGGAGCGCGCGTGATCACCGCTTTCGCGCATGGCACCTTTTTAGGGGTAGGCACAATTATCGCCGCCAGACTAGTAAGGCCGGAGAAACGGGCCGGCGCCGTCTCAATTGTATTGGCGGGCTTGACGGTTGCCAACATCATCGGCGTACCTTTCGGAACCTTTATCGGCCAACAGCTGGGCTGGAGAGCCTCGTTCGGTGCCATTACCCTGCTGGGTATTGTATCCCTGTTCGGCATTATTCGCTTCATTCCTGTAATCACTCAGGATAAAATCAACAGCCTGGGCGAGCAGTTCCGCGGACTGATAAATCCCCAGGTCCTGCTGATCCTGTTGACCGGAGCACTCGGCTGTGGCAGCCTCTTCTCCTTGTTCACCTATATTACGCCGATGCTGGAGAATATCACTGGCTTCGCGGAGCACAGCGTGACCTGGATTCTGGTGCTGTTCGGACTCGGCGTAACCATCGGCAACATTGTCGGCGGCAAATTGGCGGACTGGAAGCTGATGCCTTCCCTGATTGTTAATTTCGCTGTTCTGGCCGTTGTGATTTCCATCCTTAATCTCACGCTCGACAGCCCGGTACTGTCCGTCATCAATATCTTCTTCTGGGGCATTGCTGCGTTCGGCATCATGCCCGGCATTCAGCTGCGCATTATGAATCTGGCCCATAAGGCTCCCTTGCTGGCTACAACATCCAGCCACTCTGCGCTTAATCTGGGTAATGCCGGTGGCGCCTACTTCGGCGGGCTTGCGATCACCCACTTTGGACTGGAGTCCATTCCTTGGCTGTCCGCATCCCTTGCGATTCTGGGCTTCCTCGGTGCATGGCTCAGCTACGCCATTTCGCGGCGCAATGCAGGCGGAGCAGGTCAAATTACAACCACGCCATAATCAAAGCACAGTCTCGTCAAGCAAAGCAGTGCTTCACCAACATAGCACTGCTTCACCAAACAAAATAACCTTCAGTGCCACTGGAAAGTGGACTGAAGGTTATTTTTCTATTCATATCTATAGTTATTATTCACCCAAATCGAACAGCAGCGGAACAACCTCGCCTTTGCCTACATCGATCAGACCAAGGTCGGTGATCTTAAGCGCCGGACTAACTGGCAGGGAATGCGTGCTGATGGACATAATCGGATTGTAGTGATTATAGCCCAGCGATTCCATGGCCGACCGCAGCTCCTTCACCTTCTGGGCAGTGATCTCCAGTGGCTCCTCAGTGAGAATGCCGCCGACTGGCAGGGCCAGATGGGCGAGGACCTGTCCGTCACAAACGACACAGAAGCCGCCTTGACCAGCGATAACTTCGTTCGCTGCCAGTGCCATATCCTCGGGGTTATGGCCGACGACCAACAGATTGTGGTTGTCGTGCGAATAGGTAGTCGCAATCGCCCCACGCTTGATCGTATCGCCGCCAATCAGGCCGTAGGCCCGGTTGCCGTTCTTACCGTATCGTTCGAAGGTAGCGATAAGGCCATAGCCGCTCTCCTGCCATTGCAGCAGACCGTTACGAACCTCCGCCTCGCTATGCTTCTCCTCTGTGAACGTAGATACGTTGTTGACCATCATTACGCGGCAGCCATAACGTCCATCCGTTTTCTCCGAGACAACCGTAAAGTCGGCTGCGGTTAAGGGGCTAAGCTTCACACTCTGGTAAAAATGCGCCGGGAACCGGGGCTGTGACTCTGGCTGGGACTGCGGCTGATGGCGATCATAAGCCTGCTTACCGCCTTTGTAGACCGCATCCAGTTCAAACGAATGCAGATCGGACAAGAGCAGATAGTCAGCGATCTTGTTCGGCGCAATCACACCACGGTCTTGCATTCTCATCCGCCGGGCCGGGGTGAAGGTTGCTGCATAGACAGCATCCTCAGGCGCCATCCCCATCTTAATCGCTTTGCGCACCAGATGGTCCAGATGTCCTGTAGCCACCAGTGAGTCCGTCATCACATCATCGGTCACAAAGCAGAAATGCTCACCTACAGGATGCTGAATCAGATAATCCACAACATCAGGGGTCATGGACTTCTCCTGAATCTCAATGAACATTCCAGCAGCAATGCGGGCGGTCAGCCCTTCAATGCTCTGGTGAGTATGATCCGAGTCAATGCCCGCGTAGATCAGCTGATGCAGATCGAGATCCAGCAGCTTCGGGGTATGCCCCTCAATCACCAGCTCCGGATAGCGGCTGCGGATATGCTGGAGTATGCGATTGCTTTTGCCATCCGGGTCACGAATGACATCCACATAGTTCATAACTTCCCCAAGGCAGATCATCTGCTCGGTCGCCATCAGCTGATCGATATCCTCAATCTCTATAGAACCGCCGGTAGTTTCCAATAGTGTCGCCGGCACAGAACTTGGAATTGCATAGAACATGTCCACGGTGCAGTCTTCACTGGCCCGTATCATCTCATGTACACCTTCGACACCGAACACATTGGCCATCTCATGTGGTTCAGGAACGATCGTCGTCACCCCATGACGCAGAATGCCATACGAGAACGTCTCCGGCGTAATCATGGTGCTCTCAATATGCAGATGAATGTCAATCAGACCGGGAACCATATATCTCCCTTGACCCTCAATGACCTCATTCGCAATGAATGTATCCGCGCCAAGACTACCGATGTACAGGAACCGCCCATCCTTGACAGCCACATTGGCCAGCTCAAATCTTTTATAGTAACTGTTATACACATTCACATTCAGAATTAGTTGATCCGTAACCATCGTATATGCTCCTTACTGCGGCTTACTGCACCAGCACTAGCTTGTCTTTTGGAAAATAAATCGTAACCTGCTCCCCTTGTGCAAAGGGTACATCCATCTCCTGATTGACCGTAAATACGCCTAGCTCCGTCTCTACTTCATACTGATAACTCCGTCCCAGATAAGTGCTTACCTGCACTCTGCCTGAAAGGGTGTTGCCTGAGAGAGGCGCTTCCTGTGTGCTAGGCCACAGTTGAAGGTCATCCGGCCTGATCGCGCCCAGCATCCCAAGGTTGCCTGCCCCATTCGGGCGTTTGGCTGCCAGGAACTTCAAAGATCCCCGGCTCAGCTCGATATCTTCACCTGCATCGCTGCGGCTCTCGAAGGCAATAAAGTTGCCGAAGCCGATAAACCGGGCCACATATTCACTAGCCGGATATTTAAAAATAGTCGTAGGATGAGCCAACTGTTCAATCTTTCCGCTGTTCATCACGGCTACCTGATCGGAGATGGAGAAGCATTCCTCCTGATCATGGGAGACGTAGACCGTCGTAATTCCAAGTTCCTGTTGAATCCGGCGGATCTCGACGCGCATATTCACCCGCAGGTTCGCATCAAGGTTACTCAGCGGCTCGTCGAAGAGCAGCAGATCCGGCTCGATGACCAGTGCCCGCGCAATCGCAACACGCTGCCGTTGTCCACCGGAGAGCGCCTTCGGCAATCTTTTCTCAAATCCGCCCAGGCTAACGATCTCCAGCATGCGGTTCACCCGCTGCTTCACTTCTGCTTCCTTCATCTTGCGCAGGCGCAGGCCGAAGGCCACGTTATCGTACACCGTCATATGCGGGAACAATGCATAGCTCTGGAATACAAAGCCAAAGTTCCGTTTGTTCACCGGCACATTGGTGTAATCCTTGCCTCCGAACATGAACTTGCCCTGCTCGGCATTCAGGAAACCGGCGATTAAGCGCAGGGTAGTTGTTTTGCCACAGCCGCTGGGGCCGAGTAGGGACAGGAGCTTCCCTTTTTCAATCTGCAAATTGAAATCTTCCAATATAAAACGGTTGTCGTAAGCAACCGATACTTGTTCTAGACTTATTAGTGCCATTACCGTATGCCTCCGTTATCGTTTGGTAAAATAGGCGAATCCCATCAGCCGCTCAATGATGAACATCAGCGCTGCAGTAAGCACCATCAAAATAACCGAAATCGCTGCAATTGTAGGGTCAAAATAATTCTGCACATAGGTCAGCATTTGAATCGGCAAGGTACTTACCCCTGGACCGGTCATAAACACGGAGATGTCCACGTTATTGAAGGATTCCAGGAATGCGATCAATACCGCAGCCAGAATGCCGGAGCGAATGTTGGGCAGCACTATTTTGAAAAAGGTCTCTAGACGGCCCGCGCCCAGACTCTGTGCAGCTTCTTCTACGGCAAAATCGAAATTGGCCAAGCTTGAGGCAATGACTCTGATAATGAACGGGAGCATAATCACCGTGTGGCCGATCAGAAGACCGGCATAAATCGGCAGTCCGTATACCACAATCAAATAGCGCAGCAGCGTGAACCCGAGCACAATGCCCGGAATGAGCACTGGAGACAAGAACAACGCATTCAGCGTATCCCGGCCCCGGAACTCGAACCGGCTCAGTGCATAGGCCGCCGGCACACCCAGCAGCAGCGCCAGCAGATTGCCTAGCATCGACACTATAATGGAGGTTTTGAATGTCTCCATGAACATACTTACTTCAAAGATATTACGGTACCATCGTAGCGAAAAGCCCTCCGGGGGGAATTTCAGGACAGTGCCCGGCTCAAATGAAGTAATAGAAATAATCACGAGCGGGCCTAGCAGAAACACAAACACCAGCAACGTGTACAGCGAGAGCCCACGGTTTCCTTCCTTCATTTTCTCACCCCTTCGGATTTAGTCGGTTCGCCCAGGCATTCATCAGACCAACCACCACAAATGTAATCACAATCATTATCACGGCAATGACAGACGCCGCCTGCCAATCATTTAAGGTCATGGCATTTTGGTACAGGAACGTTGCAACGACGCGTTCTTTACCGCCCAGCAGCGCAGGAGTCGTATAGGCTGTCAAGCTGCCTACGAACACGAGAATACTGCCGATAATCAGTCCCGGTACGGTGAGCGGGAAGATGATTTTGCGGAAAGCTGTGAACGATGAAGCGCCCAGACTGCGGGCAGCCCGCACCAGCTCATAATCCAGATTCTCCATGACGCCCAGCAAGGTGATAATGATCAGCGGCAGGAAGAGATGCACGAGACCGACCATCATAGCCACCGGTGTATAGAGAATCTCGAGCGGCTTTTGAATCAAACCGATGTTCATCAGGAACGTATTGAGCAGCCCCTTCTTCCCCAGAATGATCATCCAGCTGAAAGAACGAACAACTGGACTGGTCAGCAGCGGGAAGATCGACAACGCCAGCAGGATACTTTTCTTACGGACACCTGTACGGGAAATATAATAGGCGGCTGGGTAGCCCAGCACCACGCATACTAAGGTTGTCACTACACTCACCCGTAGGGTGGTGAGCAGGATTTTATTGAAATAGCCGTCGCGGAAAAAGGTCATATACCCTTCCAGGGTCAGACTGCCATCCGGCATAAAGGTCGAAACGATTGTAAGAATGATAGGGATCAGCATGAATGCTGCCAGGAACAGAAATCCCGGCAACAGCAGCAGATATAAATATCTTTTATTCATTGAGTTCACTCCCGCCCTGTCTTAAGCTCTTGGTTCAGACTCCCGGTGAATAGCGTAAGAAAAGCGGGGCCATCCACCTCCAGGCAGACACTGACATTATGCGGCTTGTTCAGCCGGTTCTGAAAATCACAGACCGTCTGCCCGTCGCACAGCTCGCTCCGGGTCTCTACATCCACGTAATAATCCAGTTTTGTCACCAGGTCCGGATTAATCGCCACACCTACCGCCAGTGGATCATGCAGGGCACAGGCTTCAACGCCATTGCGCTCGTAATACCGCTTGCGGTAATCAGCCGTACTCTGCTCCACATACGCTGCGATCTCGGGAATCGTCAGCTTGGCAATATCCTCTTGCGACAGCAGTGCCTTGCGAGTGACATCCAGACCCACCAGAGTGAGGTGCGGGAAGCCCGCACCCATCACCAGCTTGGCGGCTTCGGGATCAACATAAATGTTGTACTCTGCCGTAGGGGTGATATTCCCTGAACCTCGCACCACGCCGCCCATGATGATGACCTCGGCGGTATGCTGCACCAGCTCCGGACATTTCTGCAGCACTTCGGCCAGATTGGTCAGGGGAGCGGTCATAATCAGCGTGACCTCTCCCGGCTGACTCATCACCTGACGGATGATGAAGTCTGCTGCGGTTTCTTCCTCCGCACGCTTACTGACTACCATATCCGACAATGCCCCGCCGATGCCGTCGCGTCCATGCACCCGATGCTCGAAATGTACCTCGCGGGCCAGCGGCTTGTCCGCCCCCCGGTACACCGGAATCTCGTTCTGAACGCCGAGAAACTGCAGAATTTTGCAAGTATTCTCCGTCGCCTGATCCAGCGATACATTGCCATTGACCGTAGTGATGCCAAGGATGTCGAGCGCTCCGCTCTTCACCGCCAGCATGATGGCTAAGGCATCATCCACACCGGTATCGACATCAAGAATTACTTTTTTACGTGCAGTCATCCTTAACCACCGATCTCTTTGTTCCAGCGGTCCGTCCAGGCTTTGATGTTATCGTTGACGAATTTCATATCCAGCTTACGCAGCTTGCTCACAACATCCGCGCCGTAAGTTACGCCCTTGGCTTCCTCTTCGTTCAGAACAACTTCAGTGTTTACCGGGGAATCAACCTTGGCCTTAGCGGATTTCTCTTGAACTTCCTTGCTTAGCTGCCAGTTGATGAACTCTTCAGCCAATTCCTTGTTATCCGTGCCTTTGACTACGTTGATGGTGTTCATGACCGCAAATGCGCCTTCAGACGGAGCCACGAACTTCGCATCCGGAACTGCGGCTTGCAGATCCTTGAAGTACATCTCCATGATCGGTCCTCCGGCAATTTCCTCCTGGCTGAACATGTTCACGTATTCGGAAGTCTGGCTGTAGTATTTAATCACGTTCGGGTTAATTTCTTTCAGCTTCGCAAAGGCTTGATCTTCATTGAAGTCAGTGCTGCCAGCAACTACAGATGCTGCATCTACCATCATCGGTCCTGCAGTCGCCGTAATCGCCGGAAGCGTCAGATTACGATCAAACGCCGTCCAAAGATCTTTCCAGGATGTGATCTCACCTTTGACCAAAGCCGGATTGTAGGCAATACCAAGGCGCCCAATAGTATAAGCCGGTCCGTAGCCCTCACCCAGTGGAGCTTTGGCAATATCATAGATGTGCTCAAGATTTGGCACCTTTGCGGTATCGATGGTATCAATCAGTCCTTCATTAATACCTTGCTGAGCGTAGTAATCGGATAGGTAAATGACATCTACGTTCGAGCTACCCTGACGGATCTTGTTCAGGCGCTCAGCGTTGTTACCAATCTCCACGACAATCTTGACGTTGTGTTCTTTCTCAAAAGGTGCGTACACTGCTTCCTTGAAGAAGTCTTCCGAGAAGCCCCAGGTGGAGATTACCAGTTCCTTGGGTGCTCCTGATTTCCCATTGTCCCCAGCGGTTCCGCTGTTAGTTCCGTTAGCTGTAGTAGCGGAATTACTACCCGATGATCCGCAAGCGGTCAGTGCCGCAGTAAGTGTAAGCGCAAGTGCTGTTCCCCAAATCTTTTTCATAATCCAATAGACCTCCCTGATGTGTGTGTATAAAGCTAATATGGCTTAAATCTCATAATTCTCGTTAACAATCGGTCATTTCAGCCCGCATTTCGGGCACCCGGCGATGTTGACAGCACCTCCTAACCTTAATTAAATTCTATGGTTCCCATTTTTCCTCATAAAAAAAAGAAAAGTATTCTTGTAGGAACAAGAACACTTTTCTCCGTGTAAACAAAGGAAAGAGCTACCCGTTATAGAAAGACGGTCTTCGCTTAAGATAGATCAAAAGCAAAAATCCGTATAGGTAAATCCATTTCATAAATCCATTAGTGAGCGTCTAATCATAGATATCTAGTTGTACATGGTTTAGGTATAACTAGATATTGTACCAATTCGGATTTAAATCCGCATGATGAAATGGATTCAGGTATTTTAATCTTCAGCCAAAATCATGTTCGTAAAAGCCCATTGGGTTCGCGCATCATAATCTCTCAGCAGAACCTCAATCTTTAGCTCCATCTCTTCCTCTAACCTTTCCTGGAACTTCTTCTTGAACAGGAGCGACATCCGAAAGTCCACTTCCTGTTTAAGCTCCGGCGCCTCGCCTTCCAATGCGGAAGAACGGGGAGAACGGCGGTGTTTGGCATGAAAGGTAATGACCCGCTGATCGACAGTTACGCGGAGCAGGGTCGTCCCGAAACCAAACAATTCCTTGGAAAGCTCATTGTAGATCTGGCACATCTTCTTCTTGTTATCATTACTGTCCAGTTCTGCCATGAAACCACCTTCAACAACAGAATATCGTACAATCACATCAATATTTAATGCCATTATACATAATTATTGCGTTTCAGGCAAGAAAAAAGGCAAACATAACATATAAGTCACTCCAAACACGAACGATAGATCTTTTTAAAAAAGATATTTGAGCCTTTTTGCCCCCTTGTGAGACCTATAATCCCCTTCTTAAGGTTTGACGCTGATAATAATTATCAATTAAAATACTTCATATATAAAAGTAAGTTCGATTAGGAAGGTGCCCTGACATGTTTACCAAACAAGATCATACAGCCGGGGACCCTGACGAGGTATTAAGCCGTACATGGTTCAAGCTGGTCAATATCGAATTGGTCGGCTATAGCAGAGACTATTGGTCGTATCGGAGAGAGCTGGCCGAGCGGCATCTGCTGATCGTAGCTGGCAGTGAACGGAATAGGATCGTGATAGACGGACAGGCCCTCGCTACGTATTCAGGTATGGTTGTGGCCTGCCGGCCCGGACAAACTGTGGAGATTGGCGTCACTTCGGAAGAGGGTCACCCGCTATACTTGTTGTACTTTGAAATGGGAAGCGTTGGTATTGCAGTAATGGATCACACCACAACTGAAAACCAACAAAGTGGGGACTTGGAAGAGGAATCCCGGATTCCGGCAGCTCCAGCTTTATGTGGCCAAATACACCGCAGTTGGCTCAGTGAAGGTCTGGCGGATAAGATGCGCGCCCAGGCTACGTTTCATGAATTGCTGGCGTTGATCATAGAGTACCAGGGACAAGAAACGGTGAAGCTACTCGCCAAAGTCAAGACAGAGATCGACCGCTATTATTCCGAGGAAATCACGATTGATCGCCTGGCTGTAGCTTCCGGGATCAGCCGGTACCACTTAATGCGAATTTTCAGAGAACGTTATGGAAAAAGTATTGGCGAATACATCACCGGAATCCGATTGCATCATGCCAAACAGCTTATGCAAAAGCGTGAACATTCCATCCATGAGATTGCCGGAATGGTTGGCTTTCAGAGCGAATCTTATTTCCGTACCGTCTTCAAGAAGCAAGTTGGCATGGCTCCAGCCGCCTATCTACGCAACCGGACATTCAGAGTGGCAGCATACAGTTGGCCGATCTTGGGTCATCTGCTTCCACTACAGACTATTCCCTATGCCGCTCCCATGGACCATTACTGGACAGATGATTATCGTCGACGGTACGGCAGCGACGTTGTCATCCAACTTGGGCATGAATATGAATTCAATCGTAGCGTGCTTAGACAGGCTCAGCCCGATCTTATCATTGGTCTAGACAGTACCATTTCGCCAGAGGAAGAAGAAAGATTACAGGAGATCGCGCCTGTTCTGCTGCTCCCCTGGATGAGCGCTGATTGGCGGAGTCACCTTCTGCTGGTGGCCGAAGCGCTGGGCCGAACTCATGAAGGCGAACAGTGGCTTGAACAATATGACCGTCAAGCACGCTCTGTTCGCGAGCAGGTGCAACCCATTGTTAAAGACGATAAAGTGCTGGTATTGAAAGTGTCCACGGACGGGCTATTCGTGTGGGGGCGCAAAGCCATGACCGTGTTCTATGATGATCTGCAAATCACCCCTGCTCCCCTCGTTAACGAGATTGAATGGTTCGAACCGATGGAAGCCTGGCAGCTGGCTAGCTATGATGCTGACAGAATAGTGACCACCGTAGACGATGATACCGCCTCCCGCCTGCTGTGGAACAATCTCCAGCAGTCGGAGCACTGGATCACACTGGCTGCCGTGCAGCATCATGCAGTACACAGTTTACCGGGTCATTCTTCCTGGGTATTCCCCTGGATTGAGTATACGGCCTGGGATCATAAACTTCTTCTGGATAACGCACCTATGATTCTATCGAGTAACATTACCTATGATTCTGTTGGATAACGCACCCATTTGTTTTTGTGCGCCCATTCCTGAGAATACAGCACGATAGTGAATATACAGAGGCAAAAGATTACGATATACTCCTCATTAATGATAATGATTATCAAATGAGAATGTGGAGGAATACAAATGCAACACAGCTTGTTTACAAAATCTACATCCGGTAAAGTTACCCCTAAACGGCGGAAGCCCCCGGTATCCCTATTATGGGGTGCTTTGGTATTAGTATTTACACTGACCCTGACCGCCTGTGGGGCCAATACGAATAACAGCGCTGACAGTAAGGGAAATAACGAACCTGCAGCTACGGCTCAAGCCACTGCGGAACCAGATAGCACTAATGAACAAACGGCCGGATCGAATACTGACAAAGATCAAACGAAGACCATCAAGCATGATTTTGGTGAATCCGTCATCCCTGCTCACCCTAAACGGATCGTCTCCATAGGAATGGAAGACATGCTGCTGTCCCTGGACGTCCCTATGGTTCAAGCCTTTAGTACAGATGGTTATTATCTGGACAAGCAGCTCAAGGACAAAGGGATTGCTACCAACAGCTCCTTCGATATTAATCTGGAAGCCATCACAGCTGCCGATCCTGACCTGATCATTATGAATAAATACATGACCGACGAGCAGGGCTACGAGCAATTGAGCAAAATCGCTCCGACGATTGCCTATATCCGGGATGACTGGCAGACTGCCATTCTGGAAATTGGCAAAGCAGTTGATAAGGAAGATAAAGCCAATAGCGTGCTAAAAGCCTACCAGGACAAGGTTCAACAAGCCCAGGCTACCATCAAGCAAGCTGTCGGTGAGGACAAAACTGTAGCTTTTATCCGTCCGACCACCAAAGATGTTGAATTGGATTTCCCGGAATACGTATGGACCTCGGTGCTGTATAACGAGCTTGGACTGAAGCCAGATCCAGAAGTGTTGAAAATCGCCTCCACCACTACGGATACGTGGGGCGGCACCATGTTGTCACTCGAAATGCTTCCTAAACTGTCAGCCGACTACCTCTTTATGGACTACGGTGCTTCTATGTCTAGTGAAGATGAATTTCAACAATCGGTCCGCCAATCCGCAGAAGTGGAAAAGCTGAGCATTTGGAAAAGCATCCCTGCTGTCCAAAAAGGTAACGTCCATCAAGTGTCCGCACGACACTGGGCACTTAACGGCCCTATTGCAGACAGCCTGAAAGTCGACGATGTTGTTAATGCCCTTACTGGGAGTAAATAAGGTAACACTTTCGTAGTGCCCTCTTGGAACAAAGTAACAATATAAGCTGAACAAAAAAAGTAACGAGAAGTGAGAAGAATCAAGGGGAAAGTTTAGACTGTGTGAGCGAGACGCTCAGATGCAAGCTCTCCTTAGGGAAGCCGGTATCGGAATTCTAAGCTTTCTCCAGGTTCAAAACGTATTAAGCGGAAGTAAGATTCTCACAGAAGAATGGAAGAATACGTGCCGAAGGGGATTACGATTTCAGACGTTAGTCTGGTGAGGCCAGGGCTTTAGGAAGGGATCTAGGATAGGGTGTTAGGACAGGGCATTAGAATAGGGATTTAGGGCGCTAATCTCCGATCCCCTTCCCCTCTTCCCTGTCTTCTTAATCATGAAAATAGTCTACCTCCTAACCAAGCTGTCTTCTTAACCGCGAAAAATAGTCTACCTCTAACTAAGCTGTCTTCTTAACCGCGAAAAATGGTCTATCTCCTAACTAAGCTGTCTTCTTAACCGCGAAAAATAGTCTACCTCGTAACTAAGCTGTCTTCTTAACCGCGAAAAATGGTCTATCTCCTAACTAAGCTATCTTCTTAACCGTGAAAATGGTCTACCTCCCAAATTAAGTGCATTTTTGCACCTTATTTTTCTTAAATATAGGGAAAAGAAGAAAATAAGGGCATTATTGTATCTTAATTTCCGAAAAAGTACGCTGAACGGGGTATTCTGCAAGAATTAAGGTACAATATTGCACTTAATTCCCACTAAACCTGAGTTGCAGAGTATTTAAGGTACAAAAATGCCGTTAATTGCACTCGGAAATAACTTCTAGGCTTTGTTTGTTATTTTAATGCATTCTATATAGGAATAAGCTCCCGCCGGAATCTAAGGCGGGAGCTTTTTTTCATTTGAATACACCGTTCCAAACATGACACTGTGCTGTCCAGTTGCCTGTGCTATTCTACCTTAAAAGGAGGCGCTAATCAGATGAAATACGAATGGAAGAAACAGGACAAATCCTTCTACCTGCCACAAGCGAAACCAGAGCTGATCACGGTTCCCGGCTTTAATTATTTTATGTTGGAGGGGAGAGGCAATCCCAACAGTGACTTATTCACTGAGGCGGTAGGCGTACTATATTCCCTCGCCTATGCCGCCAAAATGCTTCCCAAAAAAGGAAGACTGCCCGCCGAGGGCTATTACGATTACTCCATCTTTCCGCTAGAAGGCGTCTGGGATCTCACCGAAGAAGGAAGACAGAAAGATGTTCTGGATAAAGACGAGTTGTTATACACGCTGATGATCAGACAGCCAGAGTTCGTCTCCGCTGACTTAGCAGCTGAAATTATAAAAATGGTGAAGCTCAACAAGCCACATGTGCTGATGGAAAAGGCCATCTTCGGCAAGGTCGAAGATGGCCTTAGTGTACAAATGCTTCATTACGGATCATATGACGATGAGCCGGAAAGCTTTGCAGCTATGGAGGACTACTGCATACGGAATAGATTGATGCGAGCCTCCAAAACCCATAGGGAAATTTACCTGACGGACGCCCGAAGAACCCACCCAGACAAGCTGAAGACCGTCCTCCGATTCAAAGTTAACCGGAACTACTAGGACCGAACCGATTAGGCTAGAACGGTAAGCGAAAACGATAAACCATACCTTATGCGCATACGAGATAAGACTAACCAGGCGAGGCGAACCAGATATGCCGCACCAGCTAAACCATACCGGGTAACCATTCCAGATACACCACACCAGATACACCATATCAGATAACCATTCCTGATACACCGCACCAGATAAACCATATCAGATTACCATTCCTGATACACCGCACCAGATAAACCATACCGGATAACCATTCCTGATACGCCACACCAGCAAACCATACCGGATAACCATTCCAGATACACCACATCAGCTAAATCATACCAGATAAACATTCCAGATACACCAACCAGAAAACCATACCGGATAACCATTCCAGATACGCTATTCCAGAATGTCATACCCGAAATGCCATACTGGATATTTCAAACTGGATAAGGGGAACAGTACACGTCTAACCGGCTACGCCGGACAGAGTAATCCCCTTCCCCCTCCATACCCAGAACTACCTAGTGCCCGGACGCCGCTGAGTCCCCGGCTGCTGAGGCGTCCATCTTCTGGCGGCCCATGAAGAAGGATGCCAGCAGCGCCAAGGCCGCAGGAATGAGCGCCCAAGCAAAGGTATGCGTGATGGATGAGGATAATCCTTCTGTAATTTTGGATAAAATTTCAGGTGGAATCATCGCTCTAGCTTCCGGTGACAGCAGGGAATGCGGGTCTTTGAAATCCAGCGCTCCGGCTGGAGCTCCTCCATTCCCGCCTCCGGTGAACATGCTGGACAAGCTGCCGGTGAAGTAATGGCTTTGGATAATACCAAAGCTGGTAATCCCGACAGTCATCCCCAGCGAACGCAGGAAATTAAGCGTTGCGCTGGCTGAGCCACGCTGCTGAGCGGTCAGCCCGTGAATAGCAGCTGTGCTTAGCACCGAGAAGGAAGCGCCTATACCAAGACCGATCAGGATCATATAGATTGTCACGAGTAGACGTGAAGCATCTGGCGTAAGTGTCGCCACAAGCCCTGTTCCCACCACCAGCAGCGCTAGTGTAGGAATCAGCAGGCTGCGGTAGCTTGTTTTAGACATCAAAAAGCCGCCTGTTGATGCTGTAACTACTGAACCAACCATCATAGGCAACAGTACCATCCCCGAATTCGTCGCCGATCCGCCCATAACCCCCTGAATAAAGATCGGGATATATACAGAAGCCACAATAAATGCCGCTCCGCTAAACAATGCGCACAGGATGCTGAAGGCGTACAGCCGCTTTTTGAACAGTGCAAACGAAATGATTGGCTCAGCAGCCTTCGTCTCCACATACAGGAATACTACTGCCAACACGGCGAACGCTGCGAATAATCCCAGAATCATCGCCGAATCCCAAGCATACTCCTTGCCGCCAAGCTCCAGCGCGAACATTAAGGAGATGACCGCCCCAAGCAATGTGCCTGCACCCAGCCAGTCGATCGGTAGTTTGGAGTGCTCATGCGATTCTCTGTAAAAGAACACTACCATCACAAAAGCGATCAGTCCGAGCGGCAGGTTAATGTAAAATACCCATTGCCAGGCGATATGGTCTGTAATGTACGCCCCCAACAGTGGGCCAAACACACTCGACAAGCCGAATACGGCGCCGAATGCCCCACCCAGCTTGCCGCGCGACTCCAGCGGAACGGCATCGAACATAATCGCAAAGGCAATCGGAACGAGCGCACCACCGCCAATCCCCTGAACGGCCCGATAGGCCGCAAGCTCAGTAATCGTGCTGGCAGTTCCGCACAAGGCCGAACCTGCCATAAAAACAATAATCCCAAAGATAAAAAACTTCTTCCGTCCATACATATCCGACAGCTTGCCAAAGATCGGCATACCTGCCATTTCTGCAACGAGATAGGCGGAGGTTACCCAAACAAATTTGTCCATGCCCCCTAGTTCTCCTACAATATTACCCATAGCCGTTGCCACAATTGTACTGTCCATAGAAGCCATCAATATTCCCAGCAGCAATCCTGCAATGACTATGCCCAAATTGGGCGATTTGGCTGCACTCATCTTTTCCACTCCTTAATTTCTGTAAATAACAAAACTATATAGCTCTGAGCAGCCTGTCAGATCTTCACCTGTTGCTTCACCATGGCATTCTTGTGAATCTCCAGCTTCTCCCGGTATTCCACCGTTTGAATTACACAATCCGGACCGATGATCACTGATCCACCACGAACAGTATCGGCTACTGTACAGTGCAGTTCTATAGTATCCCCTTCAATCAGATCTGCTCTGAAAATAACATCCTGCTTCGCTTTTATTAAATTAAGCAGCTTGCCTGTCTTGTTTTGTTTAATGACAATGGTACCGCCGCCAACCTCCCGGGCCTTACTAGACCCATACAAGTTGATCTGCAATCGCTCTGCACTGAGCAGACCTTCCACCACAGCTGCGCCGGAAATCTCCAGCTGCTCTGCTTCACAATCACCATTTACCACAAGACTTCCACTAAAATCTATTTGCTCCATTCGAGCTGAGGCGGCTTTAACCTCTCCGGTTCCACGCAAGGACTGCCCTGTAAGCAATCCAGCTACAGCAAGTTCACCTGTCACTTTCAACTTCTCCAACCGCAGGTCACCACCCACCCTTACATTACCGGTCAGACTCAATCTCCGACAGTCTACAGTATCATTGAATTGGCACTCACCTGTCACTTTAACATTCAGAAAGGAACCTCCCCCTGAAGTGCTAGTACCCACCATACTGAGGTTGTTAAGCGTAGTATTGTCAGACACCGATCTTCTCCTCCCTTCCTACTCTGGCTCCCGGATGTACGGTTAGCTGTGAACGATATTCCACGGCTCCAACCGTGCAGCCCTCGCCAATGATCACAATATTGCCTCTGATAACATCAGCATTCGTGTATTCCAAATCAATGAAGTCACCCTCAATAGTCCCGGCGTTCAGCTCCGGCTTGAGTCTAGGAAACATTCCACCTAGCAGCCTGTTCCACGTCCCTTGATTGTTCTGACGAATCACGAGACTCTCGACACCAATCTCATTGGCCTTGCCCGGTCCATGCAAGACAAAATCCACATGCCCCGCGCTCAGCAGGCCATTCACCGTAAAAGCCCCCTCGCCGGTTAATTCCTCTAGCTCGCAATCCGCCTTTGTACTGATCACACCATTGAGCACACAGGATTCGCCCCTTAAGGAACCTCCTATTCGGAGCATACCTTCCGCCTTGAGCGTTCCAATTCTCAGACTTCCCTTAACATTCATATTACCGTTGCATTCCAGTTCTTCTGCCCGAAGATCACCCTTCATATGAACATGACCATTTCCTTTAAAAATTCGCGCCTCCACCGAACCGTTAATGGTAGCTACGCCATCAAGCCTAACCGCATCATAAGTGCCTCCTGAGGCCCCTCCTACGCCAGCAATGACCAAATCACCGTGTTGCTTCACCATGCCCATTCCCTCCATTAATTAAGCTTTCCTCTTAACTGCTCCATTAGACTACCTACGGTGATCCTGTTGACAAGCCGCACCCCTTCATCAAAGATCAGCTCAGTTGGTGCACATGCAATAAGGAACGACGTCACACCCATTTTGCGGATAAAAAACAGTTCCCATGCCTTCCCTTCCAACCTCGCCGAATTCTTCTGTAAGGTATTAAAGAGCAGATCACCTTCTTCAAGATTCATCTCTCCTCTACTCAGTAGGCTGTCAATAACGAACAGATACATCACTTCATCAATCGTATATTTCCCCTCTGCTTCCAGTGGCTTTCCATAGCGGTCTAACACCAACGTCGAAACAATGTTACGTTCCAACAGCTCTTTACCTGTTATTAATGTCTTGCTGATCGGCGGGGCTGAAGATAATTTGTCCGCCAGCTCATCCAGCGAGAGATCGTCTTTCATACTTACAATGTTATCGATGCGGGCCAGAATCATCTTTCTCGGAAAAAAGGTTTCTTGCCCAGTAAAGGTTGATTTGCGGATAAACCACTCTTCAGGAATCAGCTGCTTCCGCTTCCAGCGGTAGAGCTGGCCGTATGATATGCCGGTTAAATCCAGCAGATCTTTTTTGGATATCAGATTATCTTCCATATTGATCACTCCTCGCGACCATCGTAACATAACACTGTTACGTTGTAAATCCAAAACTAAACCTCAATCTATTTAAGTCTATTTAGGACGAACTTAATGCCCTCACATAAAATTCGGTCGTCATTATGTTGAATGTTTAAACGACTCACATCTCCTCCCGTTTTTCCATCCTGATTCTATACCAGAACAGTACGGAGAAGCCTCCGCCCAGAGGCTGATTTTATGATTCCCTTAAGGAGTACACCCTCACCCTTTGTCCCCTGATTAAAACCGCTACAAGTGATTAAATAAAAGAACTCTGGAGACAACAGCGACCGAAAGTCCAATCTTCACCTGAGCGGCGTCGATCCTTAGGATAGTATCTCAAGTTCAATATAAGTTAGTAAGGGGTATAGTTTGTTATATCGGTTTTTTCCATATATTCCTTCTTTCGGACCTGCCATAATAAAAGAAGATATCGCAGTTCTATTAAAATGAACAAAAGAAAGTAACAAAAGCGAGAAGGAACGAAGGGGGCAACACAATGTCGATTACACTGCGGCCTTTGCAATTGCCGGAAGATTATGCCGGACTGGCCGAATTGCTTAATACGGAGTGGGCGGAGCCGACCACTGCCGAGCAGCTTGCGGAGGATGATGCCAAACTCTACGAGGTTGGTGATACCTATAAAGATGAACATGGGCTGCTTGCAGGCTATGACCGTACCCGCTATGTTGCGGTGAATGTCAGGAATGAAATTCTCGGGTACGTCTATTGCTGGCGTGCGCCCTGGACGGAACCGGGCCAACTGGTGAATCTGATGGTCGTAGCCGAACAGCACCGTCGGCAGGGAATCGGGCAAAAGCTGTTGGATCATGCCCTTGAGTGGGGCCGCCAGATTGAAGCCTCCACCCTTGTCGCCCAGGTCTGGGACGATAAGCCGGATTCTCTTAGCTTTGCTGCACATCGAGGCTTTGAGCAGGAACGGCATGTTTTTCAATCCGTGCTGGACATCGAGAAGGTGGACTGGGAGAACCTTGACGATGAAACCGTCATTTTGTCGCTGGAGCAATCAGGTCTACGTTTCACGACACTTGCGGAGGAACCTGGCGAAGTCTCTGAGCAGAAGCTTTACGAGCTTTATAAGGAAACTTCGTTCGATATCCCGGGATATACCGGTGATTTTCCAGTGATTGAGGAATGGCGCAAATGGAATTTGATGGTTGACGGCTATGCGCCGGAACAAGTGATTATCGCTGCGGATGGCGACAAGTATGTCGGGGTATCGAATGTGCTGCACAAGCAGCAGACCAACGGCATGTATCACGAATATACCGGGGTAAGCCGCGCCTATCGCGGCCGTAAAATCGGACTGGGACTTAAACTCAAAGCCATCCAGCTCGCCAGACGAGTTCGTGCAGATTATATCCGAACAGACAACGATTCCACTAACGCTCCGATCCTAAAGATCAACCGGCGCCTAGGCTACGCACCACTGCGAGGATCTTACCGGATGTTGGGACGGCCTTTTTAGAGGCACGCCTGTTAGTCACACACTTCTAATCGGAGGAATGAGGATGGTTCAGTTACTCCCTGTACTAGAAGATAAACAAAAGGTACTGTATAACCTCCATCAGTTATATCATCATGACTTCAGTCCATTCACTGGGGAGGAAATAAATCAGGATACAGATCCTGATCCCACCCATCTCATTTATGATTTTATGATTCTCCGGAAATTCAGGAGACAAGGGCTAGGGAGAGCAGCAGCCGAATTGGCCTTTGACTCCTTCAAGGCTAACTGGAAAGTTGCCCAGATGTCATCCAATGAAGCCGCGATTTTATTTTGGCGTGAGGTCATTGGAGAATATACCGATCAGAGCTACACAAAGTCGTTCAAAAGTGATGTGAACAAGTATATTCAAGCTTTTAGCACCAAGTGATACAGGTAGTAGAGATGTATTGTGAAAAAACACACAATTAGACTCACGATTATGAAGCATTCTTTTTTACAATCAACCATAAATCGTCCTATTCATTGTGACAAAAAAGAGCAGACAATTCCCCAAAGGGATTTGCCTGCTCCTGTGATTTAAACCTGTTCCAGCGCCGCCAACGCGGCCTGCCTTATTCCTCAGTCTTGGCCTCGGCAGCAGCGTCTGCAGCCGTTTCACCAGTTTCTTCAGCGTCTGGCGCCTCTGCAGCTACCGGCGGTGCGATCCGGATGATTAGCGTATCTTCCGGGGTCAGTATCTCCCAGCCCTCATGCTTCGGCAGGTCAGAGACTAGCAGCTGATCACCGATATCGAGGCCGCTGATGTCCACATCGAACGTTGCTGTCAATTTATCCGGCAGTGTGCGAATATCCAGTTCATACAACTCTACCTGCTGTACGCCCCCATTCTTCACACCCGCCGGTTCTCCTGTAAAATGAAAGGCAACCTTAGTATCCAGTTCTGCCTTCATATCAATTTGTTGAAAATCCACATGGAGCAAATTGTGCGATAAAGGCTGGCGTTGCGCTTCTTGAATTACAGCATTTTTGGCACCTGAGCCCGGTAGTTCAAGCTTCAGGATCGCCCGCGGATTCTTGCTCAAAATTTCGTTGATCGTTTTTGCATCCGCAGAAAAGGAGTGAGTATCTGAACCTGCACCGTAGACAACGACCGGTACAAAGCCTTTACGCCGCTGGGAAGCGGCCTTGCCGGATCTTTCGGTCAAACGTACTGTTGTATTCATAACAATTCCTCCTAAGTAGGGATTTAAAAAACAAGACCGATTAGATATGTATGTCTAATCAGTCTCTTATTAACCATATTTAGCTGCATTGGAATCAGTATAGCACTGCGGATGGGACAAGTCAAAAAAGTCATAAATGATAAAAATATCCATAATTCATGTTATTCGGGGCTTTGATCCTACCGCGAGCTAACCTCTAAATGACGCATTGATCACGAAGTAATTACCCTATCCGCCGATAAAAGACAAGCGTTGCTTTATCATTTAGCACCTTATGCTCCCCCGTCTTTGCGAAGCCCATTTTCTCATACAGCCAACAGTTGCGTTCTTCCTCTGCAATCGTTGCAAGCTCCCAAGCAGCGGCCTGCGGGAACATCTCCATGATCAGATTAAGCGCTCTTTGGGCAACCCCCTTTCCCTGGTATTCAGGAAGGATAAAGAGTGGCCCCACCCACATCCGGGTCTCATCCTCTTTCCAAGTCGCGCGTATGCCCCCGACGAGCACGTCATCCAGCACAATTTTATAAAATCCGCCCTGAGGATTCGTAATTCTGCCCATCACCTTTTCAATGTCTTCATTGGCAGGACTGGTATCCTCATCCTTGTATTTTTCCAACGAAGGCAGAAAAGCTTGGACTTGAATGTTGTGAAGAGCTTCCGCGTCTGACTCCACAGCCTTTGCAAGTGTCACCCTCATGTCTCTCCATCCCCTGTTCTTAGGTAATAAAACCCATTTTATCATTTTTTCACAGGGCTGAGGCAACTAACTTAGTATGAACTTAAAAATCTACGTCCTCGATGGGTAAAACCCTTAGTATACAAGGGTTATCATTGGGCTTCTTGGGCTTCTTGGGCTTCTTGGGCTTCTTGGGCTTCTTGGGCTTCTTGGGCTTCTTGGGCTTCTTGGGCAACACATCTGTAGCCGATCATTTTTAAGCTCAGCGTGTAGAGGCTTGGGATAACAGGAAAACATACCGTTAATACTTTCCTCCCACCTTCCCAAACCTAAATAACGGGAATTCCTCCCGTTAAAAATCCCCTTTTCTTCGTATTGCTCTAGTCATGAGGTAATTAACAGGAGTTTTTCCAGTTGTCTTTAGAAAAGAAGAGAATTGAAGCAAAATAACAGGAGCCATTCCCGTTNACTTTCCTCCCACCTTCCCAAACCTAAATAACGGGAATTCCTCCCGTTAAAAATCCCCTTTTCTTCGTATTGCTCTAGTCATGAGGTAATTAACAGGAGTTTTTCCAGTTGTCTTTAGAAAAGAAGAGAATTGAAGCAAAATAACAGGAGCCATTCCCGTTATTCCAGTGCCCTATCGAGTAAAGTTAAGCTATACAGCGCACCTAAACCAGATGACACGCTACAAAATGTCCGCCTCCGGCATCCCGGAAGACAGGAACCTGTGAGCGGCAGACCTCTTCGGCGAAGGGGCAGCGTGTATGGAATTTACAGCCGGATGGCGGGTTCGCCGGGCTAGGAATATCGCCCTTTAGCACAATTCTCTCCCGCTTTAGCTTCGGAATCGGAATCGGCACCGCTGACAGTAGCGCCTTGGTATAGGGATGCAGCGGATGACGGAACAGTTCGTCCCGGGATGCCGTCTCGACCATCGAGCCGAGGTACATCACCCCGATAGTAGAGCATAAATGCTCCACGACGCTGAGGTCATGGGAGATGAATAAATAGGTCAGTCCCCGGCTCTGCTGCAGCTTGCTGAACAGATTGATGATCTGGGCCTGGATGGATACATCCAACGCAGAGACCGGCTCGTCAGCAATGATCAGCTCGGGATTCAGAATCAGCGCCCGCGCAATACCGATCCGCTGCCGTTGCCCACCCGAGAATTCATGCGGAAAACGGTCGATATGGTACGATGATAATCCGCAGGATTCCAGCGTTTCCAGCACCAGATCGCGTACATCGCTACGGGGACATAACCCGTGATCCAGCAGCGCTTCGCCGATGGCATCCCCTACCCGCACCCGCGGATTCAGCGAGCTGTACGGGTCCTGGAAGATTAGCTGCATCTTGGGCCGCAGCCCGCGCAGTTCTTCGGGCGGCAGGGTGTGAATATCCACACCCTTGAACTTCACCTCGCCGGCCGTCTTCTCCGTCAGGCGGAGAATGGTGCGGCCGACGGTGCTTTTGCCGCTGCCGGATTCTCCGACCAGCCCGAAGGTCTCCCCGGGCTGCAGCCGGATACTAATGTCATCCACGGCCTTGACCTGACCCACTGTGCGGTTAAGCAGGCCTTTCGTAATTGGAAAATACTTCTTCAAATGATTGACTTCAAGCAACGCCTCAGGCATGGACTAACGCCTCCTCATAAAGCCAGCAAGACACCTTTTGTCCATTGCTAATGTCTTGCAGAACAGGCTGTTTGCTGCGGCACACCGGCATGCAATGTTCGCAGCGGTCATGAAAATAACAGGAGGGTGCAAGCTCCAGGGGATTCGGCACCTGTCCCGGAATCGAGTACAGCTCTTCCTGCCGCTGATTGATCACCGGCTTGGATTTGAGCAATCCCCGGGTGTACGGATGCTTCGGATTGCTGAATAATTCTACGACTTCGCCCTCCTCCACGATCTTGCCGGAGTACATCACGATCACATAATCAGCCATCTCCGCTACCACGCCAAGATCATGCGTGATCAGCAGAATGGACATACCCGAATCAGCTTTGAACTGTTGCAGCATGTCCAGAATCTGCGCTTGAATCGTCACATCCAGCGCTGTAGTCGGTTCGTCGGCGATGAGCAGCTTCGGGCCGCAGGAAATGGCGATGGCGATCATAATCCGCTGCAGCATTCCGCCACTTAGTTCATGCGGATAGCTATCCGCAATCTGCTCAGGCCGGGAAATACCGACTTGGCTAATCAGCTCGATAGCTCTGGCCCGCGCCTCCTTCTTGTTCAGCTTCAGATGAACCCGCAGCGGTTCCATGATTTGCTCCCCGATCTTGATCACCGGATTCAATGAGGACATCGGCTCCTGGAAAATCATCGCGAGCTCATGACCACGCATACTGCGCAGTGTATGCTTATCCAGTTGCAGCAGGTCTTCTCCCTGAAACTCAATGCTCCCGCTGGTGACTCTGCCGCCCGGTGACTCGACAAGCCCCATAATGGACATTGCCGTCACGCTTTTCCCGCAGCCGGACTCGCCGACAATACAGACGGTCTCCCCTTCCCGCACCCGGAAGCTGACATCGTCTACGGCTTTGACTTCACCGTCTTCCGTGAAGAAGTGCGTGCTGAGACCGTCTATGCGCATTAAGTTGTTCATGATGCTGGTCACCTACCTCTTCTGTTTCGGGTCCAGCACATCTCTGAGACCATCCCCGAATATGTTAATGGCAATTACTGTAGCAAAAATCGAAAGCCCCGGCGGAATCCATAACCATGGCCGCTGCTGAAAATCAATCATATTGTTCGCAGCATCAATCATGTTGCCCCAGGTTGGCGTAGGCGGCATAACCCCCAGGCCGAAGAAGCTGAGTACCGATTCACTGAGTATCGCCCCGCCGATATTAAGCGTGGCCATGACAATCAGCAGCGGGATGATATTTGGCAACAGATGATTGAACAGCTTACGTCGGTCACGAAGGCCCAGCACAACGGCTGCCTGCATAAATTCACGCTCGCGTAGGCTGAGCATCTGACCTCTAACCATCCGGGCCATCCCCGGCCAGTTCACAATGCTGAGCATTAGCATGACGATATACATACGATAATCTGTCGGAATTTTCCACTCCGACAACAACGCACCGAAGATGAACAGTAACGGCAGGCCGGGAACTGTAAGCAAAAGATCGGCGACCCGCATGATAATCTGGTCAGCGACGCCACGATAATAGCCGGCCACCGCCCCTAAAAGGGCGCCAATAAAGACGGACAAGACCATAGAAGCCAGCCCGACTGTAAGTGATATACGCCCAGCCTGCATGACACGGGTCAGGATATCTCTTCCCAAAGCATCCGTCCCGAGCCAATGCTTCAGTCCTGGCGCCTTGTTCATCATCGCCATATTGATCTTGTTATCCGTATAAGGGGAGAATAGCGGTCCCACAAAACACAGCGCGAACATAAACAGGACAACCACAAATCCGGACATCGCCAGCTTGTTATGGAGAAGCCTCCGCACAGATTGCCTGAATAACGAGGATCTCCCGCTTGCTGCCCCTGCCCGGCGTACCGGAGCTAAACTGCTGTTAACAGCCAATGTCGTCCCCTCCTCACTGCAACCGGACCCGCGGATCGGCAATGCGATAGAGCAAGTCCGATAGCAGCGTTCCGATTACGGTCAATATTGCAATAAACATCGTAAAGCCCATCAGCAGAGGATAATCCCTCAGTCCGAAGGACTGCATATATAGCTGGCCAATGCCTGGCCAATTGAAAATCTTCTCAATAATCAGCGACCCGCCGAACAACGCCGGAAGCTCAAATCCAACCAGCGTAATCGCTGGAAGCAGGGCATTGCGAAGCGCATGCGTGAACAGCACCTTGCGTTCCCTTAGGCCTTTGGCCCGGGCTGTTCGGATATAATCCTGTCTCAGCACATCAATCATATTGCTGCGGAAATAGCGGGTCAGTGAGCCGAGACCCAGCAGTGTCATAACGATAACCGGCAGTGCCATATGCCTCACGACTTCTTTGATGTATTCCCACCCGGTGGCGTTGCTGCCTGTCGTTATGATTCCGCCCGGCGGCAGCCATTTCAGGTCCACGGCCAAAATCTTGATCAGGAAGAGACCAATAAAGAAGGACGGAAGCGACATCGCCGCAAAGATCGCCACCATCACCAAAGTATCGAACCAGGAATACTGCTTATAGGCTGAGACTACACCGATAATGACCGCAATCACCCAGGTTAGAAACGTGGATACAGCGGCTAGCAAAAATGAATTCCAGATATAATCATTGAACAGCTGTAGCACCGGCTTCTGCTGAGCCAGCGAGTAACCGAAGTCACCGTGCAGCGCATTCTTCATCCAAAGCCCATAACGTTCCAGCACTGGCTTGTTAAGACCGTAGATTTCCCGCAGCTCGGCTTTGCGTTCCGCCGTCAATTTGATGTTGCCAGTGATGAAATCCCCGGGTGTCGAGGCATACAGACAGAAGATCAGCAGCGAGGCCCCGAACAGGATAATAATCATGTACAGTAATCGTTTAGTTAAATAAGTGCTCATGACAGGCTCCTTATCAAACATCCCCTGCCCAGAGTCGTGCAAGCAGGGGACGTTTGCTGTTTTATTTCAGCGTCCATTCCGGCAGGCTACCAGCAAGTCCGATGTACGGACTGACGGTGAGATTGCCGATGCGGCCGTTATAGGCGTACACTGTCTTCTTATAGTTGGTAAAAATAATGGGCAGCTCGTCATTCACAAGCTGGTACAGCTCTTTGTAAACCGCCTTGCGCTGTTCAATATCTGTAGTCGCCAGTGCCTTGTTGTACAGCTCCGTGAATTTCGGATTATCGTAACCTGTGACTTCACCATTGAAGAATTGCATGAACGCTTCTGACGGATCGGTCAGCATTGGCGTGGAGAAGGACACAAGATCATAATCCCCGCCTTCCACCTTGGAGACAAGCGAGTTAAAGTCAGCGAACACTTCCGGCTGGAAATCAATGCCGATCGCTGCAAAGTTCTCCTTGGCTACAGCGATAAAAATATCCGTGTTCTTGCTCTTCGAGCCCAGGTAATGAATCGACAGCGGCTTGCCGTCCTTTTCACGGATTCCATTAGCTCCTGCCTTCCAGCCTGCTTCATCCAGAAGTTGTTTAGCTTTTTCCGGATCATATTTGTATGGATTGATGCCTTCTTCTGTATAGGCCCATGAGATCGGCGATGCCGGAATATTGGCTACAGACCCTGCACCTTGGGCCGCATCTACATAGATACTTTGCCGGTCCAGACCGTAGACAATCGCCTGACGCACCAGCTTATCTTTTACCTGCTCATGCTTCAGATTGACTTGCATATAACCATAGGTGCTTGGCGTATAAGGAATGATGTTCACAAAACCCAGGCCCTTCAGCTTCTCGATATTCTCTTCTGTTGCACTGAACGCGGCATAGTCCACTTCTCCGGTCTCCAGGAATTGCCATACATCCCCTTCGGTTGTTTTGTAGATGAAATGTTCCGTCTTAGGCTTGCCTTTAAAATAATTCTCGTTGGCGACAAAGCGGACTTCCTGCCCCGGAATGAACTTCTCCAGCTTGTAAGGACCATCGCCGAGCGGATGCTCATGCAGCTTCTTGATATATTCGAGCTGACCGAACTTGTAGTCCTTGCCATAGTAGGCTTTCGACAGTACGTTCGAGCCCAAGGTCACCAGCGCTGTCGCATTAGGTGCTTCAAGTGTGGCTGTGATCGTCTGCGGATCAATGACCTTGATACCCTCGATGCTTTGAGCTGTGCCTTCCTTGTATGCTTTGCCACCCTTCACATTCAGCGTCGGAAGCTGGGAGCCGCCGTCATAAGCCTTGTCATATTGAATGGTCCAGGTAAAAGCCACATCATCCGCAGTCAATGGTGAGCCGTCGCTGAACTTCAGATCTTTGCGAAGGTGGAAAGTGTATGTAAGTCCATCCTCTGATACATCCCAGCTCTCCGCCAGCTCCGGTGTAGGCACACCTTTATCATCCACCGTTACGAGTGAGGCATAGAGCAAGGAAGAGACGTTGCCGTCATATCCGCTTTGTTGAAAGTATGGGGTGAACGCCCCGCTGGGATCGGTCAAACCTACAATAATCGTATCATTGCGCTTCTGCGCGGTAGCCGGAAGCTTGGACAAATCGGTGGCTGTAAACGGTTCGCTTAGCGCACCAGCCGGTACCACCTCTCCTCCCGGAGCATTCGTGGCGGCACTTTGAGCCGTACTTGTATTCGTTGTTCCCGTATTCCCTTTAGCCGCATCATTTCCGGCCGTATTGGCATTGTTCCCTCCGCAAGCGGACAGCAGCAGTGAACCGGTAAGCAGCAATGTAGTGATCAGCATTAATCGTTGTTTCATGGACTCATCTCCCTGTTTTTCTGTGGTTTTCAGCAATAACTATTATTCCTACCCACTAAGTATGTTTAAAAACCGATAGTTCACATTATAGAAAGAAATTAGTGTTCTGTAAATAGAGAACTTAATTATTTTTCTGTTTATAAAGAATTTAAATATTTCAATATCTTCCTGATAAAACAAAAAGAGCGCCTAGGGCGCCCTATTGTTCATGGATTATGAAGTTATTTTAAATACTCCAGCAATTGCTCATTCATCTTGTGCAGCCCGTCCAGACGCAAGCTATAAGTCGTTACATTCTCTCCGTCAATATAGGCATACAGCAGACCCGCGCAGCGCAAGTTGAAAATATGGTCATGCACAATCCCCTTGGAGATACCGGCATCCTTGACGATTTCGGTAAAGGTTTTACGCTCTCCACTGAGGGATTGCAGAATCCGTAGACGACTCTTCTCCCCTAAACTGCGGATCGTCCGGTACATGAACGGGGACATCCCTTCTTCCTCGGCCAGTGAAATTCGTGCGGAATAATGACAGATTGTTATTTTACCGTAGTGGTAGATGATGTTGGCTGGTTGAAAATGAAACTGCGGAATTAGTATCAGCTTCTCAAGTCCGTCTATGGGGTTAAAATAAAAGCCGTTCGTAGTCTGATTAATAAAATCTTCCGGGGCCAACGCCTTCAGTTCTTCCTTCTTCTGATCCGCATGACCTTGCAGCCGCCGGGTAACCTCTGGCTTCTGCTGGCTGAAATACTGTGCGTTCCACTCTCTTAGTAAAAAGAGCATTTTCCCGCGAAACGCCTCCATCTGGAGGGGAAACACCGTCACATATTCCGAAAGGGTCTCGTAAATTTCCCCGACGGTCAACCCTTCGATCCAGTTCAGAACACTTTCCACACTCTCCTTACAGGGACACTGGTAAATGAGCAGGTTCAGCGTCTTCCAATCATTATTCAGCTCCGTCTCGTCCAGAAGGCTCAACAGCTCCTTGCTCAGCACATTTCGCGTTTCCACCGCCCAAGCCTGGCCCAGATCAATCTTCTTATAGGACTTCCTGCATATAAACGTATGTACGCTGTTCAGTAATTCATAGACGGGTTCAAATTGAACCTCAACCTCGTAATTCATGGGCATTCCTCCTTTTGCAGCTTCTGTTCAGTGCCAGATTAGTGCTTTTATCTTATTGTATATCCCGGCGAACGCGCAAGCATTCGGTTTGTAAGTACTCCTCTATCGCTTTTTGAAAACAGAAGTAGTAAGATATAGGCATTAACTTTTCGGGGGATGATTTATAAGATGAAAATTCAACATGGAGAAGGTCGTTTTTTTGTTGCCGGTGACGACAAAGACCTTGCCGAGATTACATATGCAGCTGATGAAAATACTGGAGACCTGGTCATTGACCATACATTCGTCTCTGAAGAGCTGCGCGGCCAAGGTGCCGGGGAAGATCTCGTTAAGGCTGTCGTGGACAAAGCGCGTGCAGAGCATTTGAAAATAGTACCGGAATGCTCCTATGCTGCGCATCAATTCAAGAAGCATCCTGAGTATCAGGATGTACTGAGCGGAGACGGAAGCCGGTCTTCCTGAAGGCCGGCCCCCGTTTCCCCAGAATTTCTATAATCGGGCGGGATACCGTCACATTTGGAGGGAACGGGTTTGACTACAACGAACACATTGAAAGATATAGAAGAATTGCAACAAAAATGCGAGCAGTATGATGGCATCTCGCTCAAGCTGAACTGGGAATCATTACGCCTAGGCTCTGCTCCCGGTGGAGCAGAATGGCTTGTAAGCTACGAGGACGGATTGCTTGTCGGATTTATTGGGCTTTATGCTTTTGGCAGCGAGGTGGAAATCTGCGGAATGGTCCGGCCGGGCTACCGGCGACGGGGGATTTTCACAAAGTTATGGGATCAGGCACTGGATATCATCAAGTCTAAAGAGATCAAGAAGATTCTACTGAATGCGCCCGGAGCCTCTACCTCGGGGGCAGGATTTCTTGCTACACTGCCGCTGACCTTTAGTCATGCCGAATATCAGATGAAATGGGACGGCGCAGCCGCCAAGCGTTATGGCAGTGGAGACAGTTCAGCGAGAACCTCTGTGAATCTGCGTCCGGCTCGCGCGGATGAGACTCCCCTGTTAAACCAACTGGATGCTGATGGTTTCGGCCAGACGCTGGAGGAAACCACCGAAATGAACAAGCATGTTGCAGCCGAGGAGCATATCATGATTGAACTTGACGGACAGCCTGTTGGCAAGATGCGTCTGAACACAGAAAATAATGAGACCTGGATTTATGCCTTTACTGTGGATAAGACCATGCGGGGACTCGGAATCGGACGCAGTACCTTACTGCAGACGATTGAGCGCGAGCAGCGTAATTACAATGGCATCAACCTGGAAGTTGCACTGGATAATCCCAACGCGCTAAAGCTGTATGAAAGCTGCGGTTTTGTGATTTTGAACAAACAGGACTATTATCGGTTTATCGGTTAACTCAGTGTTGATACGGCCTGTTAACGAATAATATGCAAACAGAACACCCTTTCCAACCTGGTCCTTACGACGGTAGAAAGGGTGTTCTTTGTTTTTCGATTAGAAACATTCGCTTATGCTCTACTACATCAATCCGAACCGTCCGCAGGTATCCTCATTCTTGTCGCTCCTACGGTTGCTGGAGCAAACGACTCGGTCTGCCAGTTCTGCTTGATCCAGAAACACCGACAACAAACGCACATAATCCAGGGATTCCGCATATGAAACTGCCCCACCATCGAAGGAATGCTTGCGTCCGTCCAGCAGCGAATAGATTTCCACCGTTTCAGGCGGCTGTCCGTAAGCTTGGTTGCAAAACACGTTGGCCATATGTAGAAATCCAGTCATCACGTCCTCGTTCCCGTTGACCATAAATTTCTGTATGCTGAGGCTACGACCCGGTGTCCCGGAGTTCCAGGCCAGCTGAAAGATCATCGACAAATCTACTTCCAATTCAGGGACAGGAACGAACCACTGCTCATAGAGCATCACGGGAATTTCCTGCAAATGATTGACAGAGACAATCCGCGTTAGTTCATCGGCGATGGTAGTCTTGACATCCCAATAATGCAAAAGTGATGGGAACGCCTCACCCTTGGGCGGCCAACGGCGTTCCAGTAGAAACTGAATAGGAGTCTCCCTCCGTACCTCAGGTTGAAGACTGTAGAAATCGTTTAGTGTATGCCCTACCGCATACTGAACCTGCTGTTGCCAGCGAGGAAGCCCTGTCGCCAGCCTGCCCTTGCCCTGTTTTACCGATCCGCCTTGCATAATATGCTCCATCCGGTAGTCATGCAGACGGCTGTACTGTGCGACTGGTTCGCCTCCTGTGCTTGCTGCCATACTGCCTGCCAGCCGGCCCATCCCTATGAAACCGCCGCGCAGGCTTCGATGAATTGGCGCCCGAACTGCCGGCAGGCATCTTTCTCAGTAGCGCTCGGCCCATATTCGATCTTCAGACTCTCCTGCACGATCTCTGCACCCAGTTCCTTCAGCTTCTGCTCAATGGTGTCTACGGCGCCGCAGTAAATCTCATACCCGGTGTCCCCGCTCCCGAAGGCTGCCGCCTTGAAGCCAGAGAGGTTCAGTTCATCCATCTCCTCGTAGAAATCGAGAAATTCATCCGGTAATTCACCGTCGCCCCATGTGTAGGCACCCAGCAATACACCCTCATATTCTTTTATCTCATCAGCATTACAGTCGGTGACCGATTTCAATACAGCCTCTCCGCCTGCCTGGTTTATTCCTTCTACGATCAATTCAGCAATCTCTTCCGTATTTCCAGTAAGACTGGCATACGCTACTAATACTTTAGCCATGAACCTGTTCCTCCCCAATCCAACTTTATCGCTGTAAACATCCTATAGTCTGACACTCCTATGGTTGTGAACATTTCTCGATTTCTATTCCTGCAATCATAAGGTTAACATTTTCATAACTATTCTATTTGATAATGATTATCAGTGTCAACTATAAATAATACTTCCCCTTCAGAACTAGTTGTCTGAATCCCAAAAAAGCCGGCCATTCCGCCCCAGATGCCTCTGGTCGGAATAGCCGACAATTTTATTTTTTTCTGAAAAATAACCCTGTTTTCAAGACTCAGTGGTGGTGTTATTCCTACCTAAAGAGAAAGTTAATATGCACCCTCTAGCAAGGTGATGCTATTGCCATCCGGATCGCGGAAATTCATTTCCTTGCCACCGTATTCCATGACAACCGGAGGCTCACAATTTAGTCCTCTGGCCTTCAGTTCGGCGTAAGTTTTGTCAAGATTGCTACAGGAAAACACGAGATTAACCAGTCCTGTAGTTAACTTGTCCCATTTGTTCTCATCCCAGACGATAATACCTGGCTGGCTGCTGTCAAAAGCGATCTTGGCCCCGTCGAAATTGCCATATCCCTCGAAGGGTACTGGAATACCCAGTACATCGCGGTAAAATGCCGTCAATGCGGCGGTGTCTTTCGTGTAGATATTAATACTTTCGAATGCTGAAATCATAAGAGATTCCCCTTTCATATGTGTTGATGCTGTGGACTTCTTTTGTACTCTCATCACTACTGTAGACAATTCTTCCAGCAAAGTATTGCAAAAAAACGACATTACCGCCCGGCAGCAGCCAGTGCCTCAAAGGGCGTTCTTCCGGCATATTTTTTAAAACTGTTATTGAAATGAGATTGATCGCTGAAGCGGTACGCATACACAAGATCCTGCATATTGAGTTTTTCACGAGTCAGATGATACAGTTCCTGCCATGTATTCTGAAAGCGGACCAGATCCGCGGTTTTCTTGGGAGTAATCCCTATATATTCACGGAATAACCTTTCCAGTTGGCGCTGGCTGAGTCCTGAACCTCTCTGCAGCTCCTCAGCAGTAACGACACCTCTTGATTGAAGAATTGTGTTCACGGCATTCATCACATTGTCATTCGTTCTACAGCGTTCCTCCAACCTACGTAGCAAATAAGCTTCGGCAGCTGCAATCCTGCTTGCCATTGTGCTTGTATGGGTCAACAATTCCCCCAGCTCGCGTCTAAAGGTGCCAAAATAAGCCTCGACATCAACATGGGCGTTTAGAACATCTCGTAGATGATCGTCGGCGAAAAAATGCACACCCCAAAAGTAAAACCGGATCGCAAACCTTGAACCACCTGCTGTCACCCGATCTGCCGGTACTGCGAAAGGCGCATCATTGATGCCATGAAAAAGCGTGCTGCTTCGGCCCGTATCTTCATCCAAATCCAAAATGATGTCCATACATGTATCAGGAACGATGATTTCAGCGTCGGCAGACGGTGCTGGAGTCCATGACACTGACATATCGTCCGAGCCCCAGAAGCAACGTATGTATGGTGACAGAAGTTTGGAAGGCGGAATTTCATTGCTCATTGCCGGCGTTGCCGTGATCGGATGATAGTGCTGTGCGAGGTTGTACATAGGCGTTCCTTTCCGGTCTGATGGCCGAGTAGTAGTCTTTGCAGGGGATGTAGCAGGATAATCTAACCTGATCATACACAACCCGCTTGTCCGGCGCCAGCGTACAACCGCAAATACATGAGGAAATCAGGCCAATTTGTTTGTAGCTATGCGGCTAAATGTTGTACAATAAAGGCTAAATGAATTTTTGAAGGATGGATAAAGAAATGTATATAGCAAGTGATTGGAAAGACTATGAAGTCATTGATACGGGTGGCGGTGAAAAGCTGGAACGCTGGGGCGATATCATACTGCGCCGTCCGGACCCACAGATCATCTGGCCGCTTAACAACGAGACATATCAGTGGCGCGATTTGCACGGACATTACCACCGCAGCTCCGCAGGCGGCGGACAATGGGAAATGAAGAAGAGCATCCCTGACAACTGGCGGATCAGCTACGGGGATCTGAAGTTCAACCTGCGCCCTACCAATTTCAAACATACAGGGTTATTCCCGGAGCAGGCTGCTAACTGGAATTGGATGATGGACAAGATTTCATCGGCTAATCGGCCGATCCAGGTGTTGAACCTGTTCGCCTACACCGGTGGAGCTACTGTAGCTTCTGCCAGCGCAGGCGCTTCCGTCGTGCATGTTGATGCAGCCAAAGGCATGGTCCAGTGGGCCAAGGAAAATGTGCAGTTGTCGGGCCTGGGCGAGCGTCCGGTTCGCTTCATTACCGATGACGTATTCAAATTCGTACAGCGTGAACAACGCCGTGGCAGCAAATACGATGCCATCATCATGGACCCGCCATCCTATGGAAGAGGACCCGGCGGTGAAATGTGGAAGCTGGAATCGAGCCTGTATCCGTTCCTGGAGAGCTGCATGCAGATTCTGAGCGACAATCCGCTGTTCATGCTCATTAATTCCTACACTACAGGTATCTCGCCGACCGTGCTGAGCAACATGCTCTCCATGACGATGGGACAACGCTACGGCGGGAAAATCACCTCCGGTGAAATCGGCTTGCCGATTACCTCTTCCGGCTTGAACCTGCCTTGCGGCATCTTGGGCCGCTGGGAGTCCTAAGCCGTGGCCCCGCATATACAAGGCGGACAGGATGACGCTAACAGCGTCTCCTCTGCTTTTGAGATCCTGTATGAAGATAACCATCTACTGGGCATCGTGAAGCCGGTGAACGTCCCTGTACAGGAAGACGCTACTGGGGATAACGATGTGCTTACCTTGCTTAAAGAAGATGTCAAGAAGCGGTTCAACAAACCGGGCAACGTCTATATGGGGCTAGTCCACCGTCTGGACCGCCCTGTTGGCGGCGCGATGATCTTCGCCAAGACCTCCAAGGCCGCGTCCAGATTGTCGGACAGCGTTCGTACCCACAGCTTCCGCAAGGTGTACCTTACGGTGGTGCATGGGAAGCCTCCGGCTCTTAGCGGACGGCTCGTGGACACGCTGCTCAAGGATTCTTCGACCAACACCGTTGCCGTGGTCCGTAAAGGCACACCGGGGGGCAAAGAAGCCATCCTCGACTATACTGTGCTCGGTACCGCAGAGGGCTATAGTCTGCTAAAGATCGATCTGCTCACTGGACGCTCGCATCAGATCCGCGTCCAGCTCAGCTCGATCGGCTGTCCGCTGTACGGCGACCAGAAGTACGGCGCTTCCGTGAACAAACCAGGGCAGCAGATTGCGCTCTGGTCGTCAGTGGTTGCCTTCCCGCATCCGGTCACAAAGGATGAAATCGAACTAATCTCCTTGCCACCACAGAGCTTCCCTTGGAACCTGTGGACAAAGGAATTGCAAAAACAGGCCGTCCGATAAGGATGGCCTGTTTTTTTGTAAGCTAATGCTCGGCGAAGATAAGTGTTTAGTACTCTGCTAATTCTGTGCCGCTGGTAATGCTGGTGCCGATGCTACTTCTGCTCATACCACTGCTGCTTCTGCTCATACCACTGCTGCTTCTGCTCATACCACTGCTACTTCTGCTCATACCACTGCTGCTTCTGCTCATACCACTGCTGCTTCTGCTCATACCACTGCTGCTTCTGCTCATACCACTGCTGCTTCTGCTCATACCACTGCTGCTTCTGCTCATACCACTGCTGCTTCTGCTCATACCACTGCTGCTTCTGCTCATACCACTGCTGCTTCTGCTCATACCACTGCTGCTTCTGCTCATACCACTGCTGCTTCTGCTCATACCACTGCTGCTTCTGCTCATACCACTGCTGCTTCTGCTCATACCACTGCTGCTTCTGCTCATACCACTGCTGCTTCTGCTCATACCACTGCTGCTTCTGCTCATACCACTGCTGCTTCTGCTCATACCACTGCTGCTTCTGCTCATACCACTGCTGCTTCTGCTCATACCACTGCTGCTTCTGCTCATACCACTGCTGCTTCTGCTCATACCACTGCTGCTTCTGCTCATACCACTGCTGCTTCTGCTCATACCACTGCTGCTTCTGCTCATACCACTGCTGCTTCTGCTCATACCACTGCTGCTTCTGCTCATACCACTGCTGCTTCTGCTCATACCACTGCTGCTTCTGCTCATACCACTGCTGCTTCTGCTCATACCACTGCTGCTTCTGCTCATACCACTGCTGCTTCTGCTCATACCACTGCTGCTTCTGCTCATACCACTGCTGCTTCTGCTCATACCACTGCTGCTTCTGCTCATACCACTGCTGCTTCTGCTCATACCACTGCTGCTTCTGCTCATACCCCTGCTTCTGCTGGCGCCCATTGCTGCTTCTGCTATGTACCACTGCTACTGATGGCACGCTGGTACCACTATTAACGCTGCTACTACTTCTAAAACCCAGCTATCGAGGTTCCAGTGAGACTATATCGATCCTGCAGTGAGAATAGAGTAAGGTTAAAGTGATCTGATAGTAATCTTATTGAGCGCTCACATTAATTGCACAGCCTGTAAAGGCCTGCAACTCTCACAAAACTTAGTGCCATAAGCCAAAGGAAAAACATTAACAGGATTTTCTCCTGTTAATTCATGCCAATCGATGCCCACAGCAAAAATAACAGGATTTTCTCCTGTTATTAGCCTCACTTGACATAAAAAGTCTGTCCATCAGCCATATTAACGGGAGTTTTTCCTGTTATTTTCTAAAATAACTATATTATCGCTTCATTAACAGGAGTTTTTCCCGTTAATGATCTTTGATTTACTTCATTGGTCTTCATTGGTCTTGATTCACTTCATTGATCTCCATCCACAAACAACCGCCAGCAGAAAAGTCTGATAATCATTGCAATTCATCATTCCAAGTAAAGTAAGTTCTTACGAACTGTTGAAGTGCTCGTTACTTTGATATCCTTCGATAGTTGCATGGATCTCTCAGCCATGAATTCCTTAAGTTCATGAAACCCTCAGTTCATGAAACCCTCAGTTCATGCATCCCTCAGCTACTCTGCTTTACTATTTCGGAGATGCTCCTTTGATCATTGTCGAATAACATGTTCACTTAATGCGATACAATGAACTCGCCAAACTATGAAGTTGTAATGTTACGGAGTAGAACCCTCCGGCGTCGGGGCGGGGGTTGGAGCAACAACCATTTTGCCCATCAGATACAGGAGCAGCTGCTGGTTATGCGATGAAATCGGGTCCAGGGCCTCGGCAAAAAAATCGCTGCGGACCTTCAGCCCCCGTGCGGACTCGCGCTTACCTGTCTCTGTAATGCTGACCCAGACAATGCGGCGGTCCCCTCCATCACGTTCTCTTGCGATAAGGTCATGCTTCTCCATCCGGTCCAGCAGCATGGTCACCGCCGCCGGGCTGGTTGCCAGATGCGGAGCCAGATCAGAAGGCTTGATCGCATCACGTTCCTGAAGCAGTTCTAGTACAGTTAGTTGGGCATCGGTAAGCGTCGGAGCGAGCTTGCTGTCCATATGAAGCTTATAGTCTTTCAGAATCTTATGCCATATCTTACTGAATTCAGTGGCGTGCACACGTATTCCTTCCTTTCCTTGCGTTACTGTCGTTCTGGTATTTCCCTACCGGTTTATATTACATTTTCGAGAAAGAGATTCCATTTCCTGCTAACTCGGAAAATAAATAATCCCAGTAGCCGCAACTTCCACCCTCTTTCTAAGAAAAATGGTGCCCAACCGCTTTCTCGAGGAAAGCTGGCGGACACCAAAGTCAAAGCATATTTAAGTCATAGCATCTTCAAATCAACATCTTCAAATCAACATCTTCAAATCAGCATCTTCAAATCAACATCTTCAAATCAACATCTTCAAATCAACATCTTCAAATCAACATCTTCAAATCAGCATCTTCAAATCAGCATCTTCAATCAACATCCTCAAAGCAACATATTCAATGCAACATCTTCAAATCAACGCCTTCAAATCTGTACACCTTCAAATCAGCGTATCTTCCTTTATGTTCACCTCGGGAGAGGCTTATTTCCACCTGCATCCCTGAGGTAAGTAGATCTATTATTGAATGGCAGGGAATAAGGTGATGATCTCATCCTTTTTCTCTACAGGCACAATCTGCTTGCCGGTCGATTTCCGTTCACCCAGCGGCGCTGATTCCGAGGAGAAGACATGTGACAATCCATCACGTGTAATAGCAAGCAGCCCCACTGGTTCCTTGCAGTAAAAAGCGCCTACCAAGCGGCTGCCATTCGGACGGACTCGCTTGCCTTCCTTGAATTCAAACGTCGGCATGCCTTTGCCGCCACGGCTTTGCGACGGATAATCCAGCAGCAAGGAACGCTTGGCATACCCCAGGTCGGAGATTGCCAGAATCTCGCCTTCATCTTCGCTAACCCAGAAGCAGGACACTACTTCATCGCCTTCGCGCAGTTGAATTCCCCGCACACCAGAAGCGACTCGGCCCATTGGATTCACTTCATTCTCGCGGAATCTAATGCTCATGCCCTCACGGGTGATCAGTACCAGTTCCTTGTCACCCCGGCTAGGAGCCACTGTAATGATTTCATCGCCTGCACCTACCTTGCATGCTGCTACCGCGCCGGAACGGCTTGTAGAGTACTCCTTGAGCTCCGTACGCTTCACCTGGCCCTTACGGGTGACGAAGACGAGACTGGCCTCTGGATCATCCAGATTATTCACAGGCAACACACTGACGATGCCGTCACCCTTGGCGAGCCCGATCACATTGACAATAGCCGTCCCCGGTTCCTTCCACTTGAAGTCCGGAATCTGATGCACCGGCAAGAGGAAGTATTGACCTTTACGGGTGAAGATGAGCAGGTTGTCCCTCGTGTTCAAATCCAGCAGCTTAACGATGTGATCGCCTTCCTTGACGCCAGAGGTCTGGCGTTCCCCGCCAGAACGGGTGAAGGACAATAGGCTGGTCCGCTTGATATAACCGTCAGCCGAAAGGGCTACCAACACATCCTCCGCGTTGACCAGAACCTCAAGGCTGACCTTGATCTCCTCTACTTCTTCCTGAATGATAGAGCGGCGGTCGATGCCGTATTTTTCACGGATCTCCAGCAGCTCCTTGCGAATCACGGCGATCAGCTTCTTGTCGCTTTCCAGAATACCGCGCAGTGTCGCAATCCGCGACTGCAGGTCGTCAAGCTCCTTCTGGAGCGATGTGATCTCCAGATTGGTCAGACGATACAATTGGAGCGTAAGAATCGAGTCCGCCTGACGTTCAGTAAAGCCGAACATCCAGACCAGGTTGTTCTGGGCATCTTGGCGGTTCTTCGATGCCTTGATAGCGGCGATAACCTCATCCAGGATGTTAAGCGCCTTAACCAGCCCCTCCAATACATGGGCGCGGTCCTCGGCCCGCTCCAGATCAAACTGGGTCCGGTGCGTAACTACCTCGCGTTGATGACCGATATAAGCTTCTAAAATGCCTTTGAGTCCGAGCTGCTGTGGCGCTTTATCTACGATGGCTACCATATTAAAATTGTAGGTAACCTGCAAATCAGTTTTCTTAAGCAGATAAGCCAGAATTCCTTGAGCGTCCGCATCCTTCTTCAGCTCGACCACGATCCGCAGTCCTTCACGTCCACTTTCGTCGCGGACTTCGGCAATACCCTCCACCTTTTTCTCAAGGCGGATATTCTCCATATTCGTTACAAGCCGGGATTTCACCACCTGGAATGGAACCTCGGTGATCACAATCTGTTGCTTACCGCCACGCAGGTTCTCAATCTCGGTCTTGGAACGAAGGTAGATACGGCCTTTACCGGTCCGGTAAGCATCCATGATGCCTTCACCGCCCATAATGGTGCCGCCTGTAGGGAAATCCGGTCCCTTGATAAAAGTCATAACATCCTCTAGCGCGATATCCGGCTTCTGCATTACCGCAATGCACGCGTCAATGACTTCACGCAGGTTATGCGGCGGAATTTCGGTTGCAAAGCCAGCGGAAATTCCGCTGGTTCCGTTCACTAGCAGATTGGGATAACGGGATGGAACAACAACTGGCTCTTTGGCTGTGTTGTCAAAGTTGTCCTTGAAGAGGACCGTACGCTTCTCAATGTCGCGCATCATCTCCATGGCAATCGGTGACAGACGGGCTTCGGTATAACGCATTGCCGCTGCCGGATCATCGTCCATCGAACCCCAGTTGCCGTGACCGTCCACCAGTACATGCCCCATTTTCCAAGGCTGCGCCATGCGCACCATGCCTTCGTAGATGGATGCGTCACCGTGTGGGTGATAATTCCCCATTACATCCCCTACAGTCTTTGCAGACTTACGATAGGGTTTGTCTGGCGTATTGCCTGAATCGTACATCGCGTACAAGATACGACGCTGCACCGGCTTCAGACCGTCCCGAACATCGGGAATTGCACGGTCTTGAATGATATATTTGGAATACCGGCCAAAGCGGTCACCGACGACCTCTTCCAGAATAGCCGGCAAAAATTGTTCTGATAAACTACTCATTGGCACTCACCTTCTATTCCTCAATCTACTACTCCACAATCTCGGTGAAATCAACGTTCTCTACAATCCAGCGCTTGCGCGGATCGACCTTATCTCCCATCAGTGTCGATACCCGGCGTTCAGCCTTGGCGGTATCATCGACCTGTACCTGCAGCAGTGTGCGCGATTCCGGGTTCATCGTCGTTTCCCACAGCTGGTCAGGGTTCATTTCCCCGAGACCTTTGTAACGCTGCAGCTCGAAATTTTTGCCAAATTCCTTCAAATAATTCTGCAACTGCTCGTCAGTCCAGGCATAACGCACGGTCTCCAGCTTGCCGGATTTGCGGGTCAGCTTGTAAAGCGGAGGCTGGGCAATAAAGACCTTACCTGCGTCAATCAGAGGCTTCATGTAGCGGTAGAAAAAGGTCAATAGCAGCACCTGGATATGCGCGCCGTCCGTATCCGCGTCAGTCATAATGATGATTTTGGAATAATTGCTGTCTTCAACCGCAAATTCGGTACCAATCCCCGCTCCAATAGCGGCGATGATCGCTTTGTACTCATCATTCTTTAGAATGTCCAGTAGCTTGGATTTCTCGGGATTCATCGGCTTGCCTTTCAGCGGAAGAATGGCCTGAATCTTGGAATCACGGCCCTGCTTGGCCGAACCGCCCGCAGAATCACCTTCCACAATAAACAATTCGGTCCGCGAAAAGTCCTTGGATTGCGCCGGAGTCAGCTTGCCACCCAGATTGGAGCTTTCGCTGCGCTTCTTGCCGCTGCGGATCTCATCACGGGCTTTACGCGCCGCTTCGCGTGCCTTGGAGGCCTGAATCGACTTCTTCAGCAAGCTCTGTCCCACCTGCGGATTCTCTTCCAGAAAGCGTGCCATGTTCTCAGCGACGATATAATCTACCACACTGCGGGCCGAGGAACTGCCGAGTTGGTCCTTCGTCTGGCCCACAAACTCTACCTCAGCCATTTTGATGCTAATGACAACCATCATACCTTCACGCAAGTCATTACCCTCAAGGTTCTTGTCCTTCTCCTTGAGCAATTGCGTACGGCGCGCATAGTCGTTCATGACCCGGGTGTAGGCAGTCTTGAAGCCTGTCTCATGCGTTCCCCCGCTCCGTGTCGGAATCGAGTTGACGAAAGAGGCAATGGTTTCTGTATATCCAGCATTGTACTGAAGTGCAACTTCAACCTCAATATCATCCTTCTCAGAACTGAAATGAATGACATCATGCAGTACATCTTTACCCTCATTCAAATATTGCACAAATTGACTTGCGCCGCCTTCGTAGAAAAATTCATCCTGGCGACCACTGCGTTCGTCCGTCAATATAATTCTCAGCCCGGAGTTCAGGAAAGCAATTTCCTGTACCCGTTCAGAGAGCGTATCATAATTCAGCGCAATGCCGTGCTGGAAGACACGAATATCCGGCTTGAATGTAATCTTCGAACCGGTTCTGTTCGTGTTGCCCAGAATGTCGAGGCCGGTCACCGGCTCACCGACATGCTCCTTGCCGCTGTCGTCCACCCAATATTCAAAGCGCTGACGATGGATTTTACCATCCCGGTAGATCTCCACTTCCAGCCATTCAGACAATGCATTCGTTACTGAGGCGCCAACGCCGTGTAGTCCGCCCGATTTTTTATAACCGGAGCCACCGAACTTGCCGCCCGCATGCAGCATTGTAAATACGACTTGAGGTGTGGGGACACCCGTCTTGTGCATTCCTGTCGGTATGCCCCGCCCATTATCCGTTACGGTTACCGAGCCGTCCTTGCGCAGGGTAATCTCAATCTTGGAACAAAATTTGGCTAAATGCTCATCTACGGCATTATCCACTATTTCCCATACCAGATGGTGCAGTCCCGACGAACTCGTACTGCCGATATACATGCCGGGCCGTTTGCGGACCGCAACCAGACCTTCGAGCACCTGAATGTCGTCAGCATCATATCCAGTCGGGGCTGTTCCGCCTTCACTGGAGACTTTTGCAAACATATCGATCTGTTCGAGCATTCATGCTCCTCCTTCTTTTCACTTCACTTTAACCTGTAAATGCAAACAAACGTTTTCGTTCACTTTGTACATTCTAATTCAAAATATCCCGTTTCGTAAAGACGGCGAATGAAATGATCACAGAAGCGGCGGCCCAAATAGCGAGCACAATCAAGGAAAACGACAGGCTCATCCCCTCAATCGGCGCCGGTGTTCCGGACAAATATCCCGTTAAGCCCAAATTGACCATAAACAAGTATTTGGCTGTCGTCCAGGCAGAAGCCATGTTCGTCAGGATGGTTCCTGCGATCAGCGCTGCCATCATCACGACAATACTTGCAGCCGTACTTCTCACCAGCACAGAGACCATGAAGGCCAACAGTGCAACAACTACACTGACATACCAGATCAATCCACCCTGCATCAGCAAATATTTCCACTGCGGCACTGCATGGACGCCTGACATATCTACCGTATCGCCACTGATCTGGAAGCCCGTAAAGACAGGCACATTAAAGCCCTTGAACCCAAACGCCAGACCTGAAATCAGGTAGCTGATGATGAAGGTCGACAATACAATCAGCGAGACGAACATTAAGAGCGCCGTCATTTTACTGAAAAGTACCTTCCAGCGTTTGACCGGACGGGTCAGTAGCATTTTAATCGTTCCTGTGGTCCTTTCGCCCGATACAAGATCTGAGGCTACCGCCATAATTAGCAGAGGAATGAACAACGACACCGAATTGTCAAGAAATTCACGGGTAAAGGTCACGCCGCTCGGCTCGTTCGGATTCACATCGTGGTCCAGATAATACTGCAACTGCTGCACAAAGATTTTCCGATACGATTTCCATTCCTCCGGAATCCGGTCACTCCCGAGCGAATTCTCATTGTCCGTAATCTGCTGCTGGATTTCCAGCCTCCAGTCCGAATTAAACTTATCACGACTGCGTTCTGCGATCCGCATTTGAGCATAAGTAAACATCGGCACCAGCACGACCAGAATCAACAGAATGACATAAAAACGCTTCTTTTTAATAATCTTCAGACACTCATTACGGATGAGTGGTAACAGGTTAATCAATGGTCTCACCCTCCGTCAGTTTCAGGAATAGCTGTTCCAGTGTCGGGTTGATTTTATGCACGCCCCGGATTTCCACTTCAGCCATGACAAGCACAGCAACGATCTCTGGGATCAAACTGTCATCCATGACCGTAATCAATGAGTTAGGACCCATGCTTGCGATCACCGTATCATCAAGAGTAACCTCTGCGGGATCAGCCAATATGACATCTGGCCGTTCGGCCAGCAGCGTTCTCCCCTTGTCAAAAGGCTCCAGCTCCCACAAGACATATGGGGAGTTGCGGGCAACCAGTTCATCCACTCCGCCCACTGCAAGCACACGGCCCTTGCTGATAATGGCGACCCGATCGCACAGCAATTGAATCTCGCTGAGAAGGTGGCTGGATACGAATACGGCGAGGCCCCCGTCGGCAAGGTTGCGGATGAATTCACGCAGTTCCTTGATTCCTTTAGGGTCAAGCCCGTTGGTGGGTTCATCCAGAATCAACAGCCTTGGACGGCCCAGCAGTGCCTGCGCGATTCCGAGACGCTGCCTCATCCCAAGCGAATATGTACTGACCTTATCATGGATACGCTGATCCAGCCGAACGGTGTCTACTACCTCGGAAATCCGGGCTTCATCTACTCCAGGCTGCATCCGGGCAAAATGCTGTAAGTTCTCCCAGCCTGTCAGATAAGTATATACTTCCGGATTCTCGACGATGGAGCCCACATATTGCAGCGCCTTCTCCGGGTCTTTATTAACGTTATAGCCACACACCGTGATTTTCCCCTCGCTGGGGCGGATCAAGTCTACAAGCATGCGGATAGTTGTTGTTTTCCCGGCTCCGTTAGGTCCGAGAAAACCGAAAATTTCACCTTCGCGCACATCAAAGGTCACATCATCGATGATCCATTTGCGGCCGATTCTCTTACGGACCCCGTCAACAGAGAGAACCACTGTTCCGGGGCCATCCTTCATGTCTTTTGCCATATGCCACACTGCTCCTTATTACATCATGTCGGTCTTGCTTCATGCGCTATACCCACGGCTCATTCATCTTATTGAATAGCTTGTACAATCCGCTCCCCCATCCGCTTATACCCGTCACTGTTGGGGTGAAAATGATCCGAAGACAGATATTTGTCCAAATGATTGTTAAACAGGTCAAAAGTAGGGACAAGTGTGATCCTGCTATTCTTGTTGATGATATCCATCGCAGCATTGTTCCAGGCCGTTACCGCCTGATTACCCGGAATCAGCATTTCTTTAATATCACCGAACGGATTATAGAGACCCACATAATAGATTTGTGCAGCCGGGTTGATCTCTGTAATGGTGTTCAAAATCTTACCCAGTCTCTCGGCAGCCTCCGGCAACGCGGCGAGCAGCGCCTCCGGAGTTAAGTCGTTCGTTTCTTTTCCTCCGGAAGTACCGGTCGTTGTTCCCTTACCTGCCTGGTTACCGGCAGCATTGCTCGGCTTCGTCCCTGCTGAAGATCCCGCCTGAGTATTCCCGGCACCATTTTGCAGCAGATCGGCTCCCCGAAACAGATCATTGCCCCCGATGGAGAGCAGGATCACATTAGCCTGGCGCAGTGAATACTGTACGCCAGCGTCTTTTAGTTTATTTTGCAGCCCGGCTGTTGTCAGCCCATTAATCCCCATATTGCCAAGTAGCTCAGCCGATACTCCACTTGCAGACAATCCTGCTACGGTATTCTTCACATACCCATTCCCTGTGTTGTCCCCGGTTCCCTTGGCCAGAGAATCTCCTAGAGCTACCACTTTAAAGGACTTCACTGCTCCGTTCTGGGGCGCAGGAGTCGCCTGTGGCAGGGATGTCAACGGTACATCGCCCTTCGGAGAGAGGATGTCACTTACTGCATATCCAAATCCAGTGATCAAAACAAGAGTTGTTGCTATGGAGATCAGGCTTACACTGCGCCAGGTCCATTTGGAATCATTCAAAGCTATCCCTCCGTATGCCGTACTATTCTGTATTGTTCCACATTTTACAAAGTTCTTAACTATGTAGATAAACATAATTCTTCTATGCATAATTTGCAAATATACAGCATACAAATGACCGCCAATTTCGACCAAAACCATAAAAAAATCGCCCTCCCGGGCTCTGCCGGGAGAACGATGCATATTGTAATAGGCCAAACATTTTATTTTCCGATAAATTCCTGCACCCAGTAATTGTTGTCAAAACCAACACCGATGTAGTTAAAATCCTTGTTCAGGATGTTAGCACGGTGACCCGGGCTGTTCATCCAGGCTGTCATTACTTCTTCCGGAGAGCGTTGGCCCATGGCGATGTTCTCGCCTGCCGCTCTGTACGTAATTCCGAAGGATTTCATCATATCAAATGGTGATCCATAGGTTGGAGAAGTATGATCGAAATAGTTATTTGACCGCATATCCGTTGCTTTTGCCGCTGCTACTTTATTCAAGCTATCCAGCGCACTTACTGGAGACAATCCTGCCGCCGCACGCTCCTTGTTCACGAGTGACACAATTTGCTGGGTATACGTACCTGCTTGTCCCACAGCTGGTGCCTGAGTGGGCACTGGCTTGGCCGGAACCGGGGTAGCTTTCGGTGGTGCTGTAGGAGCTGGTGTTACTACCGGTTTTGGAGTTACCACAGGTTTAGCTGGTGTTGGTGCTGGCGTCGCTACAGGCGCTGGTGTCGTTTGAGGCTTGGACACGCCAGTAACATTGTCAAAATTAAAAGGAAAACCTTTAATATTTAAATTGCTAAGGTATTTCAATAGTTCATCATAGCTGATGGTTGTGGTGGTGGTAGTCACCTGTACACTGCTGGCCGCATTGGCCGTTAATGGAAGAGTAATGCTAAGCGCCATAACGGCTGCTACACTTCCGCCTATCATTGCTCTTAAAGTTCTGCTCTTCATTCTGCCATCTCCCTATTCTTGTGTTGTGATTTGCGGTATGCCAGGACAACGTGGCTGCAATAATTACAAAACTGTAATATGTTCCTCAGTCATTGTAGCACACATCACTTTACTGTGCGCTTCTAATTTTTGACAATATTCGAGTGACAGGAGCATGTCCAAACACAGAAAAAAAGAATGCACGCCTGTTCAGCGAGCATCCGATCGTTACAATATCTCAATGAAAGGACTGCCAGAATTCGCCTTCTGTCGAAATCAGCCCCATGATCTCTGCATAGGGAATACGGAACGTTGGAAATCCTGCAGAATAAGGAGCAATCTCATAAGGTGCAAAATAAAGGGACAGCGCATCCTCATCTACAAAGAACGGCTGGTCGGCAGTAATCCCCTTGTACGTTCCAGGGAACACATACGAGTACTGCGGGTCATTTTGTATCTGTTTTCCGACAATATCACTCAGTTTCTCTACATATTTACTCCCCGGCTTAAACAAGTCACGCAGTGTATAGAATCTGCCGTTGCGCAGATTGATATGGGTATGGATCTTGGTCGGCATGCCGTGGGCTGCCCCGAAAGGAAAACGGTAGCCGTTCAGCTCAAGCACTAGCAGATTTTTGCGGAAAAAGGTTACCGCAAAGTCACCGGTATAACTAAAATCCTGCGAGGGACCGCCACTGCCGATATCTTCGGCCTTCGAAAGCTTCCGCAGCTTGTCGTTAACCTCCCTGGCCACATCCTTATTGGAGATCCCCTCCACAACCGGATAATACACCAGATAATCAAAGTTCGGCTTATATTTCTTCTCAAGAACGGAGTATGGGGCACGCAGGGGAATAACGCCATTTTGCCGCCAGACCTGCTTGCCGCTACGGTCATAATAGGATGTACGCTGATCGACATTCGCCCGAATCAGTACCCCACTGAAGCTGAGAGTTCCCTTGCCTGGAATGACCGGAGGCTGAGCTGCCCTCCTGCCGCTTTTATCGATAAAATAGGTTTCTTTGGCGTCAAAGACGGAGGCCAGACCCTCATGGTAATTATTCACGCCGAGCAGGGTATGGGTACTAAGAATCCGGCCATTCTCTGCGTCCGCGATTACATAGCGGGAACCGCGATACGGCTGTGAGGGATATATCGGCGTTCCCAATGCTACCCGCCCCTCTCCAAGCTGCTGGAGCTCATAATACTTGGCAGGGATAATCATTCGTCCCTGTTTGTCAATGAGACCGTACGCATTGCCGAAGTTCTCCGCCGTATTCACTACCGCCCGGCCCTCGTAAAAAGGTAGTGCAGCCGTAAATTGCGGCTGGATAGCCACACTTCCGTCCTTGTTCAGATACCCGTATCTGCCATTCTCCGTCTCCTGATAGGACAGCAGGCCTTCCCCCAGGCTGCCCACAAAAGGATGTTTATACGTATAAAGACGATGCCCGTCAGGGTCAATGAGCGCGTATTCACCATCTGCGATCTTCACCAGCGCGGTCCCGTTCATAAAATCGCTGGCATCCTCATAGACCGCAGGGAGCACCTCTTTGCCCTGACGATCCCAATAGCCGTAACGTGATGCCTGACCTGACCCCTGTTTAGAAAAAAGAGCGCGGCCTTCATGCAACGAATTCAGATAATCTACCCGCGCTGAAGTCACTTCATGGCCTTGCTCATCAATAAAGGTATACCCTTTCGCATCGGAAACGACGGCCCGGCCCTCTAAAAAAGGTCCGATAAATGAATAAACCGGCTTCACCCGCTCCTGCCCGGTATTGTCAATCAGTCCGCTGTTGTCTTTCAGCTGTACCACAGCCAGCCCATTAGGCTGAAAATCCTCCGCGTACTCATACCGGGGTTCAATTACTGTAGTTCCTTCATCGTTGATATACCCCCAGAGTGTCCCTTCTTTTAGCTTGAAAGGAGCCGGATGCAGGGTTACCGTCCGCAGTTCCTTGATCTTCACCTCAGACTGCTCCAAGGGATTCTCCAAGAACTTGCTGGAATAGTCCACACGATATAATCCTGGTTCAGCCGGAAGACTAACGAACAGGTCATCATCCGCCCGAATGAACTCTTCTTCCTGCTGAACGATATACTCACTCCACTTAATCCCGTCCCATTTCCACACATCGGCCTTTATGAAGCTGCCATCGCTCCCGCCGCCCCTCAGCTCATTCAGCTTGATCCTCAGCATTCAGTCGCTCCCCTTTAACACAGGCATTTGCCTATAGGATATGGGAGCGCGGGCGTTTGTGTGTCATTTATTCTTATCGAAGTAGGCTGGACGGCTGGGCGGACGCTCCGAGAACGGGAGGTTGCTTCGATCGCTGTTATTCTCGGATTCCTGATGATTTACCGCTATGCGGTTGGAATCCGAGAATAAAGGCGAGCGCTCCGCTTCTACGCATTCCTCTCGTCCTCTCCGCTGCTTCCAGCCTAGCACTCTGCTTTCTGCGAGTGGAAATAACACAAATACACCCGCTGTGGACGGGTGCAATGGGGCCGGGCTCACCCTAAGGGTGCAAGCCTTTACAGATCAAAGACAGGACCTTGGTTGCGGTTTCCTCTCGGTTAACCGCTAAACGGCTGGGTGGACGCTCTGTGAACGGTAGGTTGCTTCGATCGCTGTTGTTTTCACATTTCTGGATTGAACCGCCATCTATGTAGAACACATTAAAGAAACTAACATTACCAAGAAAAAGAGACCTTATATAAAAAGGGTCGAAGTGTAATTAACGGCATTTTTGTACCTTAAATCCTCTGCAAGTAGGGGGTAATGGAGATTAAGTGCAATATTGTACCTTAAATCTTCCAGAATAGCCTGTCCAGAGTGCTTTTCCGAAAATTAAGATACAAAAATGCCTTTATTGTCCTTATTTTATAATATTGAAGAAAAATAAGGTACAAAAATGCCGTTAGTTTGGGAGGTGACCCCTCTTTTTCACTGTTAAGACGACTGGTGGAGGGGAATTTCCGCTTCTAGTTTTCCTATGGAATGCTTTCAGGCGATTGCTTTGCGCCTACAATTCAGTTCCAAACTTCCCCTTCGCTCATCTTCGCTTTTCGTTAATTTCTTTTGTTCGTCTCATATATTTCATTTTGATTTTATTAAGAACAAGACCAAATCATCGTCCACACGCACTTGACGGCCAGGCTCGGCTGGCATGTTGTCGTACATAATTCCTCTACCATCAGGGATATATCCACGCTTCACATATAGCCTTTGTGCGGTTCCATAGTCCGCGTACAGACCAAAACCAATCCCCACCTTATCCGACTTGGCAAAAGCTTGCTCTTCGAGCGCATCCATTAAAAAGCTTCCTATGCCTCGCTTGCGGAATGGTGGAATAACATCAAGGTTTTGAATCTCAGGGATACCCTCTTCAACAAAGTATATATAATGCGGCTTATATACGAGATGTCCCCATCCGGCAAGTTTATTTTCATAAAAGGCCAATAGGGTAACCCTGTCCCCCTGCCGGTTCTCCTCCCAGCACTGTTGAATATATTCCAATGGTTTTTGAATGTCATGACCAGACAAGCCTTGATAGACCAGATTAATATCACCCTCAGATAGGTGGCGAATTTGGGCAGGTGATTTCATAGCATACGTTCCTCCGATGTAAACAGAATTATGCCCGATTTAAAATTTCAGGTGTATATTATTTCCATTCTTAACGCTCTAACTCCTCTTTCACACAGACCGAACCCGAAGCTTTCAAACCTGTTATACTGTTAAAAAAGAATACAAGCGAAAATCAGTTGTACCGATTTTCGCTTCTTTATTTTTACGGAGGTTAATTATGATATTACATAAAGGTGAAACATTATTCAGGCAAGGCGATTCCGGACCACTGTATCACTTAAAAAGTGGCATGTTAAAAATCGTGCGGCTCCATCAAGATGGATCACAGATTTTGGTCAACCTCATCGTGCCGGGAGAGATCATCCCGCATCACTCGCTGATCAGTTCCAATCCATATTACGGTACAGCTATTGCGCTTGTCACTTGTGAAATCGAAGTTTTGCCCGAAATGGAGTGGTATCAGCATTTGGAACAAAACCCTGACCGCTATCGGGAAATTGCTATTCAATTGCAGGATAGACTACGGATCATGCAGCAGCGAATAGATCAGCTTACCACCGTCTCTCCAGCGGAAAAACTTCAAAAGCTGCAATCATGGTTCCAGAACTATATATCACCAGCCACGCTAACGGATGTGTTGACACAAGACGAGATCGGGCAATTCATCGGACTTCGCCGTGAGACGATTAACCGTCTGCTGCGCAGCCAGTTGAAATCAGAGTCTCATTCCACAAATTAATGTTGTAGGGAATCGTCCTCTTTGGAGCTGTCTGCATCCCCTTCCAAGCTGCCGGCAGGTCCAAAAAACTCATAATGAACATCTGCAGCAGGAACTTCCCAAGCCTTCAACAGGCCATGTACAGTTCGCATAAACGGAACGGGCCCACAGAAATAAAAGCTCGCATCTCGGGTAGGAACTACCTGCTTCAGCCAAGGCAGGTCGATATATCCCTCTTTATCATAAGCCTTCTGTTCTCTATCCTGGGCAGTTGGCTTTTCATAGCAAAAATAGGTATGGATGTTCTGAGAGCGTTCTGAGAGCTCCTCTACCTGTCGTCTGAGCGCATGCATATCGCTATTCAAAGCGGCGTGGATAACAGTGACCTCACGCTCCGTCTTCGCAGCAGCCAAAGTATTTAGCATACTGACGAGTGGTGTTAATCCCACGCCCCCGCTAATGAGCACGACTGGACGGGAATCCTGTTGATCCAGTGTAAATTCGCCAGCAGGCGCCGACAACCATAACAAATCCCCAACTTTGACCTGATCATGCAGAAACACCGAGACTTTCCCCGCTGGCCGACCAGCCCCTGCATCCTCACGCTTAACGGAAATTCTGTAATACGGTTTACCCGAAGCATCGGACAGACTGTACTGACGAATATGCGTATGGGTTTCCCCTGGGATTTCCACTTTTACACTAACATATTGTCCCGGCTCAAAGACAGCCAGTTCTCCCCCATCTTGCGGGACCAGATAAAAGGAAGTGATAACGCCACTCTCTTTCACTTTTTGCTCCACCCGGAAGGCTCTGAAGTCTGTCCATCCTCCTTGCTGCCGCTGTGACTGCCCGTACATTTCAGCTTCTACCCCGATAAAGACATCCGCAATGACTCCATAAGCCTCTCCCCAGGCCTGAAGAATCTCCTCTGTAGCGCCATCACTCAGAACATCTTTAATTGCTGCAAGCAAGTTTTGTCCAACGATAGGGTAATGCTCTGCTTGTACACCTAGGCTGCGATGCTTGTGGGCAATCTGTTTCACTACCGGGAGAATCGTCTCCAGCTTATCGATATGTTTAGCCGCGGCGTATATGGCATTGGCGAGAGCTGTTTGCTGTCTACCCTGGCTTTGATTCGCATGATTAAAAAGATTCAATAATTCAGGATGATTGCTGAACAGCAATTGGTAGAACCGCTTGGTGATCTCCGTCCCGTGTATTTCTAGAACCGGAACCGTAGATTTTATGATTTTTATCGTATTCTCGCTAAGCATAAAGGACTCCTCGCTTTCAATTACCTGGAATATGTCAAGTATATGAAAAGAAATGCCCTCATCTGTGTGATTTAACTCACATCATTTCGCAACGATCTGTGAAGTGAATTTAAAGGTTTTTGTTTTTATTCATTTCGGAGCGAAGCAATCGAAGTGCCAAAAAAGCGTTTGCGAGAAATAGCAAACGCTTTTTGCTGACCTGCCCCCTCAGCGAGAGAATAGAGGCGAGAGGATCGTGGCGTGACGAAGGGGAAGCTTGGAACTGTAGGAGCGAAGCGTCCGTCCAAAATCTTTCTGCAGGAAAGCTCGCATCGAAAGCATACGTGGTCTCCGGATTTCAACCGCGCTCAGCGGTTTCAATCGAAGAAATCTGGAGACAACAACGGCCGAAAGTCCAAGCATTCCCCGCAGTCACAACGTCATCCTCAAGCCCGACTATCTTTTAGATGAATACTTCCGCATATCAAACGCCACTGCCGCGATGATAATCAAACCTTTGATAATCAACTGGTAGTACGGGCTAATGCCGATAAAGGTCAAACCGTAGTTGATCAGGGTGAAAATGATAACCCCGACTAGAACGCCCGGCACAGTACCGATACCGCCCGTTGTAGATACACCGCCGACTACGCAGGCTGCGATGGCGTCAAGCTCATACATGTTGCCATAGTTGTTCGTAGCGCCGCCTGTTCTTGCAGCTTCCAGAACACCCGCCAGACCGTAGAGGGCACCAGCAATCGCGTAGATGTAGATCAAGTTCTTGGATACGTCGATACCGGATACTTTTGCTGCTTGAATGTTACCACCGATAGCGTACATGTTCTTGCCAAGTTTGGTTTTGTTAAAGACTACCCAGACTATGGCTGCGACGACCAGGGCTATGATGACTATGAAGGGTATCGAATATTGGCCGCTGCCGAAGAAGCCGGAACCAATTTTGGTAAAGTCGGGACGCAGACCGCCTATCGGCTGGGACTGATTGGGCTCCATATCAAAATACAAGGAGTTAAGACCGTACACGATTACCATTGTACCCAGCGTTGCAATAAACGGTGGTACATTGAGCTTGGAGACGACCAGACCATTGATGAGTCCACAGATAAGGCCTGCGATGATAGCGATCGCAATAGGAAGCAATACATTCAGTTGCGGTAGATCCGGGAAGAAGCGACGGGAATAATCGGGAATCTGCAGCATTGAAGCAGAAATCACCGCCGTGAAGCCAACGACCCGTCCGGCGGACAAGTCCGTACCGGCTGTAATCAGAATAAAAGCAACGCCAAGCGCGATGATAATCCGTGTGGATGATTGAATCATAATGTCACGCAGGGTATTTACAGAGATAAAACTAGGTTCATAAAGTGCTATTCCCAGAATAAGCAACACCAATACGATGTAGATGGCGTTTTGGGTGACAAAGGACTGAGCTTTTCTAACGTTCATTAGTTGTTCCTCCTTAAAGTTACGCGTAGCGTAACTCCCATCGTAAGCATTATCTGTTACGCGTAGCGTAACTCCCATCGTAAGCATTATCTGTTACGCGTAGCGTAACTCTCATCGTAAGCATTATCTGTTACTCGTAGCGTAACTAAAACCGAAATAATTCCTTTGTTATACGAATAATCACTTTCATGATAAGCATAATTCCGTTACTCAAAGTTTACCTTGTTATGGGAATTTTAACTCTTTTCACAAGTTAATCCTCTTCCCAACCTAGTGCTGTGCGGCGAGTCGCATAACTTCCGTTTCCGTAGCCTGCTCGCCTTCTAGTATCCCTGTCAGTTTCCCTTCAGACATGACCATAACCCGGTCGGACATACCGAGTAGCTCCGGCATTTCTGAGGAAATCATAATGATGCTCTTGCCCTGCTTCGCCAAATCCGCGATGATCGTATAAATTTCGAATTTTGCACCTACGTCGATCCCCCGTGTTGGCTCATCCAGAAGGAGAACCTCCGGTTCGGTGAGCAGCCATCTGGCCAGCAGTACCTTTTGCTGATTGCCGCCGGACAGGTTCATTATTTGGGTCTTGGTGGTCGGAGTTTTCGTGCGGAGTTTTTCGATCATTTTGTCGACTTCTGCTTTTTTCTTCTTCCCGTTCAGCAGCATGTAAGGCTTCTGATAACGGTCAAGGTTGGCAATGGCTCCATTCTCATGCACAGATAATACCGGGAAAATACCCGTAACACGCCGTTCCTCCGTCAAAAGTGCAAGCCCATGTTTCTTCGCATCTTTAGGCGAATTGATCTTGACCTGCTTTCCTTTGATCGAAATAGAACCTGATTTGATATTACGAAGACCGAATAACGCTTCAATAACTTCCGTACGCTGCGCGCCGACAAGACCGCCGATTCCCAAAATTTCTCCACGTCGCAATTCGAAAGAAATATCCTTGAACGAGCGTTGTTCCGTTGAAGTCAAGCCCTCCACTTTCAAATAGACTTCACTAGGCACATTGAAGCGCTCAGGGAAGCGGTTGGTCAAATCACGGCCTACCATTTTGGAGATAATCAGATCGGTGGTCATTTCCGCGGCTGGCCAGGTACCAATCTTTTTACCGTCGCGCATGATGGTGACATCATCGGAGATTTCGAGAATTTCCTCCATTTTGTGCGATATATAGATAATAGCTACGCCTCTTTTTTTCAAATCCCGGATAATTCGGAACAAATGCTCCACTTCCACACTGGTCAAGGACGAAGTGGGTTCATCCATCACAATGACGCGGGAATGAAAAGAGACGGCCTTCGCGATTTCAATGGATTGGATTTTGGATACGGACAGTTTACCTACCAAAGTCTCGGGCTTCAGGTCAATGTCCAGATCTTTAAAAAGATTTTCTGTATCCGTAAACATCTTTTTGTGGTCAATGAATTGAATCGGTCCAATGCCCTTGGTCGGAAAACGTCCTAGCCAGATGTTCTCCATCACACTGCGGAACGGCACAGGATGCAATTCCTGGTGAATCATTGAGATTCCATTTTTAAGCGCATCGTTGGAGCTTGCGATGGAGACCTTGTCACCATTCAGATAGATTTCACCGGCATCCGGTGCGTAGATTCCGAAGAGACATTTCATTAATGTAGATTTACCGGCACCGTTCTCCCCCATTAGAGCATGAACCGAGCCCGGTTTAACCTTCAGGCTGACATCATCCAGCGCCTTGACGCCAGGGAACTCTTTAGAAATATTGTTCATTTCCAGCAAAAACTCGGCTTTAGCCATCTTGTTACGCCCCCTACGCTTTTTTTCTTTTCCATGAGAGGCACAGCGGTTCCATCCTGTTCCCTACCCGTAAGGAATATCAGGGAGCGGATAACCGCTCCCCTTGTCTATCTTTTTAAGAATGTCACTAATACATTGATTACTTCGCATCCGCAACATTGTCTTTGGTGATCTTCTTGTAGGAGATCCAGACATATTGGTTGTCAGTGATATCGAAGCCTACATTGTCTTTGGTTGGTGTTTCGCCTTTTGCCAGTAACGAAGCCACAGTGATCGCAGCCTTACCCTGGTTGTTCGCATCGTTCAAAACCGTACCGAGCATCGTGCCATCTTGCAGCGCTTGAACCGCAGGAGCAGTTGCGTCAACACCGACTACCGGCATGTATTTGTCGCCAGTAAAGTATCCAGAAGCTTTCAAAGCTTCAATCGCGCCTAGAGCCATGTCATCGTTGTTCGCGAACACAGCTTCAATCTTGTCGCCATGAGAGCCGAGGAATGCAGCCATCTTCTCTTGGCCTTTTACGCGATCCCACATCGCAGTATCTTCAGCCAGCTTTTCAACCTTGATGCCAGCATCTTCTACAGCTTGTATCGAATAAGTAGTACGGAGCTCAGCATCTTGGTGACCAGGCTCGCCTTTAAGCATTACGTATTGGAGCACGCCGTCACCGTTCTTGTCCGCTTCAGGGTGTGCTTTCCAGTAGTCAACGATCAGTTGGCCGGACATTGTGCCGGATTCTTCAGCTTTAGCGCCTACGTAGTAGACTTTGTCCCATTTCTTCATATCTTCCGGAAGCGGTTCACGGTTCAAGAACACAACGGGAATATTAGCAGTTTTAGCTTTATCGATGATTACGCCGGCAGCGGTGCGGTCAACCGGGTTGATCAGCATGCCGTTATATTTTTTGGTGACGAACAAGTCAACCTTGTCATTTTGTGTAGGCTGGGAATTTTGGCTATCTACGATATCCACGGTAGCAATACCTTCAGCTGATTTTTGAATCGCGTTACGGACACCTGTCATGAATGTGTCGTCGAATTTGTAAATGGCTACGCCAACTTTAGGCGTCTCCGCGCTTTTTCCTCCGCTGTTACCGGAACTTGTTGTGTTAGTAGTATCGGCAGAGTTGCCCCCGGAGCTAGCTGTATTAGTAGAATTATTATTGCCGCCGCAGCCTGCAAGAGCAGCACCCAGCATTGCGCTGGCCAGTAGTACGGAAGTGATTTTTTTCATTATTCATTGACCTCCTGATTAATTTTCTTTGTCATTTTCCCCGCTCACTCTGGGAATATCTACATTATGCTTTATTTGAAAACGGTTGCGAATATAGAATACTACTCTGTTTTATAAAAATTCTCATGTACAAAAGGCATAAAAAAGCCGGTGAACACATTACAGGGGATCATACTCTCCTCCATTCATGCGCACCGGCTGTCATTCTGATTATCTTACAAAAGGGAACAACAGCTTCTGGTTCTCCGGCCATAGCATATTGTCCAAATCTATGATTTTTGTTCCCGTGTCCACCCGTTCCGGGACTTTGATGCCTTCGAGAATCTCCACTGCGTGCTTTATTGCCAGGTAGCCATTGCTGAACGGATTCTGCACTACCGTAGCCTGGACCGTCCCGTCCTGAAGCAGCTCCATCATCGATGGAGAGCTGTCAAAGGCCACTATTTTGATCCCCTTCAGTCCCAGCTGCTGAATCGTCTTGGCCGCTCCCTGTGAAGCTGTTTCATTCAAAGTTGCCATGCCTCTCAATCTAGGATGCTGGTTAAGCATTTCCCTGGTCAGCTCCTCTGCATTGGCAATATTGGAGGGGGTGTAGGCAATCTCGACAACATGGATATTAGGATAGCGGGCGGCATAGTTTAAAAATCCCTTTTCCCGTTCATCTGCATCTCTCGCACCAAAATCTATTGCGGTAGACGAAACTGGCTGGACATTCTCAGATGAACTCGTAAAGTTGATGATCCCGATCTCTCCGTGTGCGTCCAGCAGCTTAATCAGACGCTCAGCTGATTTTTGTCCAGCCTCATATCCGTTGGAGCCAATATAAGTGGAGACTCTGGCTGAGCCCACCTCGGCGTCCACCGAAATCACGGGGATTTTGTTAAAAACCGCCGCTTTATCCACTACCTGCGCCAGCCCCATGTAACTGCTGGCCGCGAGTACGATAACATCCGCTTTATCGTCGATTGCGTTTTCCACCATCGCGATCTGTTCGTCGATGTCACTCTCCGAATCCGGGGCTTTAAATGTCAGTTTGACGTTGAATTCCTGGGCTGCTGCCTCTGCTCCCAGCTTCACGGTATTCCAGTAATCACCTCTGCTCATTTTGACAATCATATGGACACTCCGGGTCTTGGCCGTACTGATGTAATCAGGAGGCGAACTTATGCAGGAATTGAGTGAGAACCCTGCCACAGCACAGCAGAACAGGACCAGGCAAAAGCGTTTTGACATCATACCTGAGCTCCCCCCTCCTTCTCATCATCGAATTCACGGGACACCAGCGCAGGGAAAGTAAGCGTCACTGTAGTCCCTTCCTCTATAGCGCTTTCAAAAGAAATGCCGAATTCACGCCCGTAATAGAGCTTAATCCGCTCATTCACATTGCGTACCCCAACACCCGATCCGCTCTCAACCTTGCATACACCCGTCAAGATCGTACTTAGCGTCTCTTTAGACATGCCAAGGCCGTTGTCACTGATAGTAATAACGATCAGTTTGTTCTGAAGCTCCGCCCTAATAGTGATCAGCCCCTCATCCGGCATCATCTCAATCCCGTGATACAGGGCATTTTCTACAATGGGCTGCAATATAAGCTTGATGGTCTGGCATTGCAATACCTCATCCTGGGCGTGAATCTCGTACTTGAATTTGTTCTTAAACCGAAAGCTTTGGATCACCAAATAATGGCGGATGTGGTCCAGTTCCTCTTGAACGGTAATGATATTCTTGCCCTTGCTGAGGCTGATGCGAAAAAACTTCGAGAGGGAATGAATCATCGTGACCACCTCATCGGTTTTCCCGCGCTCCGCGAGCCGAATAACTGAATTCAATGTATTGTACAAAAAGTGCGGGTTGATCTGGGATTGCAGCACTTCAAGCTCTCCCTTACGCTTCGTTTCCTGCTCGTAAATGATCTGTTCCATCAACTGGCGGATACGCTGAAGCATGAGATTAAAGCGCTTGGATAACTGCTCCACCTCATAAGCCCCGCTGACATTGATAGGGGTATTGAGATCACCCTCTCCCACCTGCTTGACCGTACGCTCCAGCTTACGGATCGGGCTGGAAATCCGGGCAGACAGCAGGACCGAGACGATAATAACACATAAGATTACAACGGCCAGGAACCAGGACAGGAACTGATTCAGGTCCCGCTTTGTTGTCACGATCTCGTCATAATACGCTACACCGACAATTTTCCATCCCGTCTCGGCCAGTGTACGCACAGTAATAAATCGTTTCTCACCAGTGGATTCATCCAGATAGCTTCGATAAGCATACTCCAGAACAGGCTCGACATTTTCATATTTCAGCCCCGCGTAGATCAGTTGCTGCTGCGGGTGATACACAATATTGCCAAGAAAATCTAAAATGTAGGCATAGCCTCTTTTGCCGAGCTTGACCTGTTTGCTGAGTGCATCAATCGTACCGAAGTTGAAATCAATCAGAAGAATCCCTGTCTTGAGCACTCCGGCTTCGCGGTATTGAATGAGCTTGCTCATCGACACGACCCATGTATACTTGCTCTTGAACAGATTCTGGATGTGAGGGGCCGAGAAGGAGATTTCTGAAGTTCGGCGGGGTGAAGTATACCAGCTCTGGTTCTCAAGCTGTGTGTTGTGGCGCATTTCCAGGCCCGGTACATTCAGGACCAATTCACCTTGTGGTGTAAACAGAGCGACAGAGACCAGATCTTCCCGGGATTCCAGTAGTGTGGACATTCGTTCCTTGAGCATGGGGACACCAATATCCGGAGTCAGCGTAATCTGCGCCTCTGCCTTCTCATAAATATTGCGCATCCCTTTAGCGTACAACTCCAGGTTGTAGTTCACCTGCTCGATGATCTGCTGCATGTTCAGATTGGCATTCTCTTCTGCTGTCTTGGCAAACTTGTTGTACAGCATAAAGCTGACAAGGACGGCTACAAGCACCGCGATAAAAGTAAACGTGACAGTAATGATCAACTGGATACTGCGCAGCTTGGAGGATAATTTAACCTTGCCTCTTAAGGGCCACTGTGGACGCAGTGGGAAGAAGTGTGATTTCTCCCTGCACATGCCTTATCCTCCTCTGGCGCTATTCTTGTACTCTTTGGGAGAGAACCCATATTTCTTACGGAAACAGAAGCTGAAATAGTTCGGGTCAGAAAAGCCGATTTTCTCAGCAATCTCGAACGCCTTGAGCTCCGTGGAGCGAAGCAACTCCTTGGCGGCCTCCAGACGGATTTGCAAGAGATAGCTCACAAAGGTCGTCTTCATTTCTTTTTTGAAAATACTACTGAAATACCCCGTGCTGATATGCAGATGCTGGCAGACCTTCCCGATGGAGATGTCGGATTCCTCGTAATGATCGCGGATATATTCTTTGGCTTGGTCTATGAGCTGTTTGTAGCTCGACTGCCGCTCCAGTGCGATAGAATTCATAATCCGAGTACACAAGTTGATGATCCACTGCTTGGCCTCTTCGACATTATTGAACTTGTTCGTATCTATCAAAGAAGAGAGTCCCGAGCCAAAGAGCTCCGCGGTCTCATTGCCAGCTTCTTTGGCGACCCGGAGAATGGACGTCATAATCTCCAGCAAAAAAATCTGATAATCCTGCATGGAGACCTGGGTAATGTCCAGCCCGGCGAACAACCCGTCCACTACTGTCTTCAATTCCTGAACCGTTCCCAGCTTGATCGTACGAATCAGTGATTGCTGACTCAGATCATCATAATCCAGCATTTGTGTCGATCTCGACTCCACATCCTCAATCCAGATCACCCGGTTGTTCCCCAGAATCACGCGATAGTCCAGTGCCTGCATGGCATCCCCGAAGGAGTTAAACAGCAGTTCCGGTGACTGGCATACCGTACCAGCGCCCGAAGTAACCGTCAGCTTCAGGAAGCGCTGGACATTCTGTCCGATCTCCTCCAAAATCGTGAAGGTCTTGCCTGTAATCTCGGCTTCTTCTTGATGCGGGCTGACAGATAGCAACACCACATTATCCCGGTGGATAAAGACTTTGCCGAAATCATGCTTCTCACATATTTCCTCGGCAATATTCAGGACAGCAAAGAGCTGCAAATTACGATCACCTGTGTCGCGTAGTGATACAGGCCGGCCTTCTTCCGGGTTCTCCCTGCCACCTTGCCGGATGTAATCTACACTGATAACTGACGCTTGGAATAATTGTCCTTCTAACGGAATGTCGTATTCCGTACGCTTCTCCTCAATTTCGGTACGGGTTAGGCGGCGTGATACCAGCGAGCACAGGAACTGTTCGCGGAGGACGGGAAGGCTCTTCCGGTAATGTTCGCTCAATACGAATACATTCTCTTTTTCCGCAATCTCCGACTCTATCGATCCCTTCACTTTCAGCAGCACATCTATTAATTCTTGAGATGAAAACGGTTTCAAAATATATTCGTCGATTTGCAATTTAATCGCCCGCTGTGCATATTCAAACTCATCGTACCCGGTTAAGATAATGATCTTCGTATTGGGATGGCGACTGCGTATCCACTCGGCTAACTGTAATCCGTTCATGAATGGCATCTGGATATCGGTCACCACGACGTCCGGCAGCAGCCGGTCAATGGCATCAGCCGCCTCCCGGCCATTCTCTGCCTGATCCACAACTTCAAATCCGTACTTCTCCCAGTCGATCTGCCCGATAATTCCTTCTCTTACATCTTCCTCATCTTCGGCAAGAATCAATTTGTACATGCATCATCCCTCTTTGGGTTGGTTTTGTTATAAAAAAACTTGAAGCTTGCCCACACAGGTGTTGGTCGTCACTCCGGGGAATGTTTGGACTTCCGATCGCTGTTGTCTCCAGATTTCTTCTTTTTAAACCGCTTCTAGATAAATTGAACTTAGGATTCTAACATAAGGATCGGCGGCGCTCCGGTGAAGCTTGGACTTTCGGTCGCTGTTGTCTCCAGATTTCTTTTATCTTAACCTCTTGGAAAGGTTGAAATCTGGAGACAAAGCATTCCTGTATGCTCTTAAATTTCGGCTTTGAAATTAGACGAGCACCTCCTTATGATGAAAAGGTGTCCTCGACGACTACCATTACATCACTAGGAAGGTGCTCTTACTATGAAGTTTAAACAATCCGCTAAACAAAATCAACGCATTGAACGCATTACGAGTCATCATCTTATCATCGGCATCGACATCGCTAAGTTCACACATGTCGCCCGTGCGACAGATTATAGAGGCATCGAACGAGGAACCTATCTTACCTTCTCGAACGATCTGGAGGGCTACGCAAGGTTATATCAGTGGATGCAGGACCTCATGGCCCAGTTTAACAAGACTGACGTTATCTTCGGTGTTGAGCCCACCGGTCATTACTGGTTTAACTTGGCCCTATGGCTTCAAGAGAAGCCACTCGAACTTGTGCTTGTGAATCCACTTCATGTGAAGCGAAACAAAGAAAATCGGGACAACTCTCCAACTAAAAACGACGTTAAAGATGCCTTAGTGATTGCCGACATGGTGAAGAATGGCTACTACAGTGACGTTTATCTCCATGCTGAGCCCTATCGAGCGCTTCGGCAAATCGTCACCACCCGTGACTTTATTACCAAACAAGTCTCCAGTGTAGTCAACCAAATCTATCGGTGGACCGATATATACTTCCCTGAGTTTCAGCAGGTCTTTAAAGACATCACTTCGAAGACGGCTCTGGCGACGCTGGCCGAATTTGCGCATCCCTCGGATCTTCGTCACTTAGCCGTTCAAGACGTCATTGCAGGGTGGAAAAAACGACTCAAACGTGCAGGTAGCCGCAAGGCAGCCGTTGCTCTCATCCATGCAGCACAACAAACGGTAGGCACCCCGGATCTTGTGGAGGAGGCAAAAATCAGTCTATCGCTACTCTTGCAGCAACTACAGATGTATAACGACCAACTGGATCAACTCAAAGAAAAGATCAGTCAACTTCTTCAATGTATTCCAACCGTGAAGATCCTACGTACCGTTAAAGGGATAAACGACATTACGCTCGCTGCGTTATACAGTGAAGCAGGTGATTTAAGCCGCTTTTCGCACGGTAATCAACTCCTTCGCTTAGCCGGCTTACACCTGTCCGAGAACAGCTCTGGTACCTACAAAGGTGAAGCGAAAATCACGAAGCGAGGACGACCTCGACTGCGAAAACTTCTCTTTATGACAGTCTTACATATGGTCTCTGTCCATCCAGAATTCAGGGCGCTCCATCAGTACAACAAACAAATAAAGAAAATGAACGGCATGAAATCAATCATGAAGCTATGTGGTAAACTCGCCCGAATACTTGTAGCTATGGCAAGAACGGATTCCGATTACGATGAAAACAAAGTCAGAGTCGCTGCTTAATAAAGATAGCAAAAGCTTGTCTGCTGGCTCATTCGCAGGATTCACAATGAAGCATGAGGTACCGCCTACGATCGCCTAAAGGGCTCAGACCCGTGGACAAAGCAGTGACGGACTTCATCTCCTTGATAGGTGTAACGAAGGAATGAAAGGGCATAGACCCGTTGAGACATGGGAGGGCAAACCTCAAGGATGAAGATGAAGCATGCCAATACAGGAAGACAATGGGAATTCCCTGAATTCCTTTATTTCACTATGCTTACGTCGTCATTTTGCTCCTCCTTGGCTACTTCGTTACCACATTCGTTTTCACAGCTCGAATGAAATCCTGCGAATTAGCGAGCTAGCGCAAGAAAACTGAAACATAAGGAGGGAGGCGATCGCTATCGCTCCTACAGTTCCAAACTTCCCCTCTATTACCCTCATACTTGTTGTGATTTGTTTCAAGTTTATTTTATAACGCTGGTGTGCAGTAAGTACATTCTATCTGATTCATGCGGTCTAATCTATGGTTAAGTTATGTTATGGCGTTTTATGAGCGGAGAAATTTCGTGGAACTATAAAAAAAAACCATCCCGCAAGCCGGGATGGGTATGATCGGTAACGCAGAAATATTATAGCAGCGCTTTGTTAAAGCGGTATCCTGCTGTTTTTTCGAACCCGATGTGCTTGTAAAAAGCATGTGCTGGTGCACGTTCCACACGGTTGCCGCTTCTCAAAAACAGCTTGCAGCAGCCTTTATGCCGTGCCCATTCTTCTCCAGCAGCTACTAGTCTTTTGCCGAGTCCGTTGCCGCGGATTTCCTCCGAAACGATGAGCGCAGTAATCTCTGTGATGGATTCCTGCTGTTTGGAAAAGGAGCTTACCTGCCTGAGGCCGATCATTCCCACTACTTCGTTATCTAGTTCAGCAACAAGTGTACATTGGAGAGGGTTGTTCTCCATGCCTTCAAGTCTCTCTTTCATTACATTAACCGTTGTCGGATAACCCAGTTCCCGTAGTAGGGCTGTTATTTTCTCCAGATCTTCCATGCCACATTTGCGAATTTGCAGTACTGGTGCTAGGGTACTACTGTCCATTCTCATATACCTCCACTTTAAGCTTAGACGCTGCCTGCCTGGCGACCGTCCGTGCAATTTCCACATCTTCAGCCGCACTTAAAGCTACTGCCATTCTCCGTCCGGGCCGGGCTTCCGGCTTACCGAACACCCGAACCTGCGTGCGGGGAAGCGCGAGCGCCTCATCCAGTCCGGTTACTGCAAAAGCTTGTCCCGCTGTCTCGGCCTTAAGTGTTGCCGATGCTCCGGGTGTGAGTAATTGAACACATTCCAGCGGAAAGCCCAGAATGGCTCTGACATGTACTGCAAATTGAGATAAATCCTGTGTGGCCATGGTTACCATACCGGTATCATGCGGCCTTGGTGATACTTCGCTGAACAACACGCCTTTTGACGTCAGGAACAACTCCACTCCAAAAATACCGCGGCCTCCGAGCTGATCGGTTACCGCTTTGGCAATGGCTTGCGCTTCCGCTAGCTGACCTTCGTCCATCTGATGAGGCTGCCATGACTCCACATAGTCGCCGTCCTTCTGGATATGCCCGATGGGTGGGCAAAATACAGTTCCCGACACCGAACGAACCGTCAGCAAGGTAATCTCACTCTCAAAAGTCACAAAAGCTTCTACGATGACTCTGGTTCCCTTGGCTCTCGCACCCTCCAAAGCAGTGTTCCAGCAATGCTCCGCATCCTCTGGATTCCGGCAGACACTCTGCCCTTTACCGGAAGAGCTCATGATCGGCTTGATCACACAAGGTGTGCCAAGCTCAGTGATTGCCTGCCGTAGCTCGTCCAAACTATCCGCAAAACGGTAATCTGCAGTTGGCAGACCAAGTTCTTCTGCGGCAAGGCGGCGAATGCCTTCGCGGTCCATCGTCAACCGGGCTGCCCGTGCCGTCGGCACAACCACGAAGCCTTCATCCTCCAGCTCCAGAAGAGCATGGGTCGCAATGGCTTCAATCTCTGGCACAATGACATCCGGCTTCTCCTTGCGGATCAGAGCCTTAAGGGCATCCGCATCCAGCATGTCAATCACATGGGAGCGATGAGCCACTCCCATGGCCGGAGCACCCTCATAACGGTCTACTGCTATGGTCTCTACGCCAAGGCGTTGAGCTTCAATAATAACTTCCTTACCCAGTTCACCACTGCCTAGCAGCAGCAGCTTGCGGCTTTGAGCTGAAAAAGGAGCTCCCCACATTGTCGATTTCAACCTCTTTCGGCAATTGACTGGCACTTTCTGGTTTTTTCAGCAAAAGTGACAGTATCCATGTATTTTTCAGACTTCTTTATTTTCATCCATCATCCGTCAGATTGCAAGTGTTCTTCGACAATTTACTACAATCTTCACTTTTCATCGCGGTTTATTGTCGAAAGTTTCTCCAATTCGTCGCAATTGTAAGGCCAATTCGCCCCAACGCTCCGCCGAATCACCCCCTTTCTGGAGATTCGACATGGCTTCCTCCTGTTCGGATAATCTTTCGCGCAGCCGATCCGCGGCGATATTCAGGGCTGCCTGGGCGCCCACCGCGTAATGTTCCAGCAATTTGGGCTCCTGGACAGCAGTTGCAACGGTAACGGCCTCCTTCAGCAGCGGCTCCACTGCAGATTTGACTTTGTCCCGCCCGCCGCCTTCAAAGAATTGACGCGGGGACTTGAACATCCCCCATAAGGAGGTCCACTGCACTGGCTGAAGTCGCAATTCCATCTCGGTCGGTGGACTCCAGCGGATTTCTTCATCATCGACCAGCTGAGGTTCCCCTTCCATAAAGGGCAACTCAGCCGCTGCAGCCGCCACAGCTTCATGGACCAGTCTGTTCCCAGCCGCTTCAAGCCGAAGGGTCGTCGCCCATAGCTCCTGCTCCAGTTCACGCTGCACCGTTCGCCATAGCTCCGCTCCACAGGCCGTGAATATTTCTTTTAGATTCCCAGCTTCTTCGCGCAGCAGTGAGGGATGGAAGGATTCCTGAAAGAAACGGCCGTAGGTGAACCCGATCCGCTGTCGCACATGGTACAGTAGCTCTTCTCCTTCACGGCGGAGACTATCGATTGGACGGACTTCGGTCTGCAGAAGAACCAGCCGTTCTTCCGCCTGCCCCATTCGTTCCTTCAGCAGGATGGCTTCCGCCTCACGCTGGCTCTCCTCGCGGGAAGCCAAAGCTTGCCATTCTTCTGCACGATGGACGACTGAGGCCAGGCTCTCCTGCGCAGCAGCAAGCGATAATTGAGGCAGCTCTTCACCAGCAAACTGAGAGAGGGCCTGCTCAAAATGCTGAAAACGGGAATTCTCGTAAGTGTCACGATCGCCTGAAGTTTTCCCCTCCAGCGCCAGTAAGCTCGACAGCGCATAAATGCGCGGTGCATGCAGTCCACCTTCCCGCAAATTTCGGACCACATGACTCCGGACCTCTTCCAGTTCCTCTTCTCCAGAAGCCAGATCGGAGGCATTGATGATGAAGAACATTTTATCCAGGGCGAAGCTGTCTTTGATTCGTCCCAGCTGTGCCAGCAGCCCCCGGTCGGCCTTGGAAAAGGCGTGATTGTAATACGTGACAAATACAATGGCATCGGCTTCCTTCATATACCCGAAGGTGACGCCGGTGTGCCGGGCATGCAGAGAGTCCGCCCCAGGGGTATCTACCAGCACAATGCCGCTCTCAGTCAGCGGGCAGGCATAATACAAATCGATGCCTTGCACAAAACACGCCCGCGTCTCCTCTGCAACCAGTTGTCGGTATTCTTCCAGCCCTACGGTCCGTACGGCACCGAGCAGCGGCTCCGCTTCCTTCCAACCGGCGGCTGCAGCCCGCAGGAAGCCGGCATGTGGCAGTGCGGAGGGATGAATGCCCCCTAGGGGCAGACTGGACAACGCCGTACTCCAGGATTCGGGCTGCGGCACGCCCAGCCCCAGCACGTTGAAGGAATGGGTGATGTCATCCCAGACATCAGCCTGCGACTTCATGGTCACTACCGCGCTGGCATGCCGGAAGTCCCCTTCCGGCGCCAAAATGCGGTTGACCGCCGCCGTGGCGGGATGAGGAGACACGGGCAGTACCTCTTCGCCCAGCAAGGCGTTGGCGAAGGAGGATTTGCCGGCGCTGAACGCTCCGAACAGCGCCAGTGTAAAGCGGCCGCCGGCGAGGTCCTTCGCCCGCGCCGCCAGGCTGCGCGCGGCTGAGGCCATGGCCGGCTCGCCGCGCAGCAGTTCGCTTGCCGCCGCCAATGCGCCGGCGGCTGCGGACAACCGTCGCCGTCCACCGGCCGGCGACACGGCTCCCGCCGCCCATCCTGGGGCGGCGCTAGGGTCGGCCGCTATGCGCAGCTGCGGCCGGGGGGCACGCGCCGCCTCTGCGGCAGGCGCGTGCTGGGCAGTCCTCACCTCCGGCAGGGTGCCGGGGGTGAGGCTGCGGCGCGGCGGCAGCAGCGCCGCGAGCTCAGCCGCGCGAAGCTCCGCTGCGCGGTCCAGGGCGGCGAGCGCAGCAGCGGCGGATGCCTGCTGCGCGAGGTCTGCTTCGCGGCGCGCAAGCTCTGCGCGCCGCTCCTCCATGAGCGGCGGCAGCTTCGCCAGCAGCTCATCGCCGAGATCCAGCGCCGCGCGGCGGTAGCGGCTCTTGATCTCTGCCGCCAGACTGCGGCAGAGATTGAGCAGCGCCTCACCCGTATGTCCGCTCCCCGGCTTCACCGAGGCCGTTAGCCACTCCGGGCTCACCGCCGGGAAGACCGCCTTCAGCTTCGTATCATCATCCTCACTCCACAGCTCCAAAGCCTCCGCCCATTCACGAAGAAGTGGCCCAGTATGCCACTCCATCTGGGCGGACACCTCGCGGGTCAGCAGCGCATGCCAGGCAGCAAGCCGCCCGCTCTGCTCCTTCTCCCGCTTGGCCGCGGTGAAGAACAGCCCCCGCCGGAATCCCGGGCTCATGCTCTCCACATACGCGGCTGCCGCCTCCCGTACATCGGCGGGCATGAGATTCGCATTACCTAGCAGATTCTCCAGTGACGAGCGAAGCTGCTGCCTAGAGTGCTCAGGAAGGTCTTTCAAATCCTTCTTCTCCTGTTCAAGGGAAGCAAGCTCCCGCTCTACGGCTTCACGATTCGTACCATCCAGTTGCTGAAGCCACTGCTCTCGCTCTTCACGCTGCTCCTCCCGGTACGATGCCAGCAAAGCATCGCCTGTATGATGAATGGAACGCGATAGGCTGAATTGCAGCAATTCTTGCCGGGAAGACAGCAGCTTTGTAATCAGCTTCAGCAATTCTTCCCATTGGTTCAGCGGATGTTCCTTAACCTTCAACGAAGTAAACAGCATCCCGCTATGCTTAATCCCCCAATGACGGAAAGCGCTTTCCAGTTGCTTTTGATATTCCGCAATCGAAATCTCCCGTTCACGGTGCTTGTCAATCTGGTTGATAATCAGATATAACGGCTTACCCCAATCACTCAGATTTTTGGCAAAGGCCAGATTATTCTCCGACTGCACATGGTTATAATCCATAACATAGAACACCACATCCGCCAAATGAAGAGCCGAACGCGTCGCTGTCTGGTGCCCGTCATCCGTAGAATCCACGCCCGGCGTGTCCATCAAGACTCCATGAGAACCGAGTAGTGCCGCATCCTCCCAGACCTCAATCGCCGCATATTCCCCACCATCGCGGCAATATTCCTGCAACCGCTCCTGAGTCGTTTCCCAAGGCACCACAGTCACGCCCGCTCCGGCTCGAGGATAGATTAGCACGCGCGGGGTACCGTTGCGGATTGATACAATATTGGCACTTGTAGGAACAGGACCCGAGGGAAGCACCGTACTTCCGCACAATTTGTTGATCATACTGGATTTCCCGGCGGAAAAATGTCCGCAAAAAGCAATCGTCAGCTCATTCGCCTTTTCTTTTTCCAGCAAATCACCAAAAATCTGCCCGGTTTCATCTGCACCCCAGCGTTCGGACAATTCTTTCAAATGCAAAAGCTCTGCCGTTGTTTCATTGCCGGCTTTTCTCTCTGCCTTGGCTTGATCCGCACCCATCCGCTCTCCACCTCTACTATAGCCTTATAGTCCAATTGTACTGAGAGTTAACGGGAAAAACTCCCGCTAATTCGCAGAAAACTCCCATTTCCATCCAAATAACAGGAATTTATCCAGTTAAAACAATCAACAGGTTCACATAGTAGCAAATATGTCGGAACAACAGGAGAAATTCCCGTTATATATCAAATCTGCACCTAAAGTGCCGAAATAACATGATTTATTCCCGCTATACTTGGCAAGACCCGTTATAATCTGCAAGAATAGAATAATTCCATTTTATCACCGGTCTGCCACAAATCAAATACACACTAATTACAAAATAACCTATAATCCCTTACGAACAGACCTGAACTGCCTTGACGTTAGCGCTCTGATGAATCTTCCTCACATCCCTATTCAGTATCCCTGTTCACTCTCCCTTTAGAGCGCTACAGTCATAACCTCTCGTAATAGACGCCTACTCCTGAGAAAATCTCTCACCTATATCAGACGAACTTAAATTCCGAACGTTAGGCTCGGTCCTAACGGCGGTGGAATGCTTGGACTTCCGGCCGCTTCTGTCTCCATATTTCTTTCCATTGTACCGCTGTTTGCAGTTAAAACCCGGAGAGTTTATGCTTCCAATGCTAGCTTTCCTGTGGAAAACTTTTAGGCAGATGTTGTCGCTCCTACAGTTCCAAACTCCACCCGTCGATCCTCATCGCTTTTTGTTACTTTCTTTTGTTCGGCTTATCATAAATCATACGAAAAAAGAGCCTGCCCAGGGGCAGACTCCTTCATTACGGATGAATCACAGAACATCCCGAATGTGTTATGCACTTTCCAATTCAGGCAGCAGAATTTCGAATACTTTGCCGTGCTGGAGAATAGTCAGACCACGGGATTTGTCTCTCATGACAACTACCTCAGGCTTTTGCGACATACGCTCCAGGTAGTGTTCAGGCACTTCGCCGGAATGGCTGATCGTAATGCCTTCAACTTCCTGCTCTTCGTTCTCTTCCAGTGGGCTATCCACTACGCGGTCAAAAATATCCGAAAACACTTCAAAATTGTCAGTGTACACAGAAATGCACTTCATCTCTATCCCATCCTCTTCTTCATCTCTAACTCTTTGCTCTTTCGCATATGATCTTTATCTTTCCTGATCACAGACGATTTCATACGTTTCTTTCCCTCACGGCATACATCAAGAAGCGGACAAACCTGACATCCCGGGTTCTGGGCCTTACAGTGATATCTTCCGAAAAAAATGAGCCGGTGATGCGTCAGCGTCCATTCATCCTTCGGCACCGCCTTCATCAGCTTCTTCTCCACTTCCAGCACAGAATCTTTCCAGCCTGCCAGGGCAAGCCGCTTCGCGACCCGCTCCACATGCGTATCTACAGCAATCGCAGGCACACCAAAAGCATTTGACACCACCACGTTAGCAGTCTTCCGGCCAACACCTGGCAGTGTAACCAGTTGATCATGAGCCTGAGGAATTTCGCCCCCATATTGCTCAATCAGGATGGAGCATAGACTCTGTATATGCTTTGCCTTGTTGCGGTAGAGGCCGATGCGCCGGATATCCCCTTCCAGCTCCTCTATAGGTACGGAGATGTAGTCCAGGGGAGTCTTATACTTTTGGAACAGATCTACGGTCACTTTGTTCACCGTAGCATCCGTACATTGGGCTGAGAGCAGCACGGCTATCGTTAATTCAAAAGCGTTGCTGTGGTTCAGCTCACAATGCGCATCAGGAAACAATTCACCCATCGTATCCAGAATGTGGCGGACTTCTGCAACCTTCATAGCGTCCCTCCGCTTCACAATTTACGCTGGACATGCCAGCGCTTCCTATTTGATGTAAGGAAATATAAACAAAGTATGAATTATAGCGCAGTTCTCCATACATTTCAACTCATGAAAGAACAGATCATACGTTGCTATATTTCAAAAAAAACGTCTTGACGCAGGCAAACCCTTGCGTCAAGACGGTGTTTCTCACGGAAATCCACCACTCGCAATTATTGTTTCACAACTTCCACTGCGACATCGTTATTGAAATACATTATAATCTTATCATTTTCTTTGAGAGATTGCACGGATAATGTCGTGTCACCTTGATGAATATATGCATTTGGTGCCAGTCGGAAACGATTGGAATTATCGTTTAGATTGTCCCGCTTCACCACAATCTCGTTCGAGGCACCCTCATAACGCGAGAAGATGCGGCTTGCCTGGGACAGCACACGTACAATTATAGAACCATTAGCATCTTTCCGGGCTTCAATCCGGTCAGCTGTAGTCAAGCTTCCAAGAGTCGTCGTTGTTGCGCCATCTCTAGTAACTTTAATTCCGCTGCTTGTGTTAAAGGTCTGCAACGCCCCTGAATAATCCTTCACGGTCAGCGTTCCCGCAGTGGCATCTACCCCGTTAACTGGTCCTGTAGTTAGCTTGACGGTCTGAATGGCAAGTGGTGTCGAACCTTCAAAGGTCACGTTCACAAAATCTCCTGCCTTCATCTCAGTCAACTTCGCAGTTTGTCCAGCTTCATTGGTCAAAGGCAACTGAGTCGTGTTGATCTCGCTACTGCCTCCATTGACCTTAATCGCAATACGATTAGTTCCCGAATTGACCATCGAAGTCTCGAGTTGCAGCACGGATTTCACTTTTAGTACGGAAATGATATCCTGATTCGTACCCAGCGCTGCTATTACACCACTGCCAATGGGCACATCGGTAATCGCAGCGTTACTGTTGCCGAACTGCTCCACCAAATTCGGATAAGGGAGAGTAAGACTTTCCCCGGCACTTACCTTGATGACCATCGTTCTAGCCGAGGTGTTGACGGCTGTCAATGTGCCTTCATATTTGGTTAACAGCTCCAGCGAAAGGGCTCGCATACCCAGCGCCTTCAAGTTTATCTTGCGCCCCTCAGTCAATCTTGCTCCAACTGTCGTCAGGTTCGGAGCAATTCCGTCAAAGGCCAGCTTTGTTTTATCATCTAACTGAATGACATGCGGTTTGCCGCTTACATCCTTGATCGTCAGCAGCTGTGTTTTGGAATTATAATCTACAATGGCCGCCCCGCTGAACTGGTCGATCTGCCGGCTCAAGACCTCAATCTTGGTGACCTGATCATCGCTTCCGAGTGTAAGCTGTATATTGTCTCCTCCAGTGGCATCTGCCACCAGATCATCGCTGGAAGGATTTTCGAGGCCTGGAATAATAATCAACGGCTTGGTCGCCAGCAGCTTCACTTCGCGTCCGCCATCCTTTTTCTTGTACACAACAGTTGTACCGGTAATCTCGTTGAGCATGCCTTGAACGGTGCGCTCAACACCCTCGGTGACCTCTACAGAACGAATTACATTCTCTTGAATCGTGTATTTGACTGCAGCACCCACCTTCAAATCAGCAGGCTGCAGAACACTGTTCTGGGAGCTGAACAACGTGTTACCTTCTGCCCATTTGAAAGTCTCGGGAACACCGGCAGCATTTTTGAAAGTAATACTCTTGTCCGTAAGGTTTACATTTTGAATTGTGCCTGTTGTTGTCTTATTGATCACACCAGAGGTGACCTGCACTTTTACTACCTTGTGAGAACCGCTATATTTTTCCTGTGTCAATGTTACGACACTATCCGCCACAAGTGCAGACGGCTCAATTTTATTGCCGCTGGCATCCACGAAAATTGTCGTATCATCGTAGAAGTACTCAGTAAAGCCTGTTGCCGATTTCAACCACAGCTTGTTCCCTGGAGCCACCATAGCAAAATTACCGCTCAGGCTCTCAATTAGCTGTGTCGGATCAGTTATCTCCACATAGGAAGCATTATAAGTAGCCCCAATAACAGTTACCTTCGTGTACGGCTGAAGAGCGCTCAGATTGACTCGATTCTCTGAAGTGCTGGTAAAATATGCAGTGCTGGCATTCAGTCCATGCACAGACGTATTTCCGTTATCGTAGACAGATAGTCTGTCACTTTTCAGATCACTGATATAGCCCTCCACAGTATTGTCATATACAAGCCCTGACTGTGCTTCTGCCCGGCTGAAGAAAGTCGCCAGTTGTGCACGGGTTACAGCACCCTGCGGATCAAAACGGTTACCATCCAGCCCGGTCGCCAGACCGAGACTAACCGCCAAATTTATGTAACCGCGTTTGTTCGCGGACACCTTGGCATCATCGGCAAATCCCGTTGAGGTATTCCCTGCCCCTACTGCATCCGCACTCTTTCCGAGTGAACGGATCAGCAGTTCTGCGATCCACTCCCGGGAAGCTTTGCGCTCACCCCAGGAAGTTTTCTGATTATCTGCTGTCAATTCAGCAGTCTTATCAAGTAAGCCTTGCTGAAGTGCATATACCACGTAGGACTTGTAGTAATTTGACACCTCAAATCCCGTTGGAAGAACGGTTTGTGTATTAGGGTCCGCATTGCCAGCTTGCTTCATGAAACGCAGCGCCATCAATACAGCTTCCTGCTGGGTTACGGGGTCGCCGGGACGGAACAAGCCATTGTTACCGACAATAATCCCCTGCGCCGCTAATTTATAAATATGCTTCTCGGCCCAAAAGCCTGTTTTTACATCGCTAAATGCGCTAGGGGCAGAGACATTGCTCTGATTCGCTGACGGGTTGGCTGTAGTGCTCGCAGAATTATCTGCAAAAGCCGCGCCCGCTCCACCCAAAACCATAACCCCCGCCAGAACGGCCGAAACTGCTTTGGCAGAATAAGGCTTCACCCTACGTTTCAATCTTTTTTGTCTGGACAATAGGTTGTTCTCCTCTCAATAACCCATGATAGTTGTGTACCTAGTAGTTCGCCAAGCAGCTGTAGAATTCCTGCGTATTACAGGCTGTTCTCTCTGGTCATGGGATGCTCCAGATCGACGTGGCCCATCAGACTTTCAACTTTCTGACCGTCCACCAGCATCTCGATGCTCTTCACTTCGTCGAATTGGAAGTAAGTTTTGGCAAGGGCAGACATTGCCATGGATTCTCCACCAGCACCCAATTGTGCTTCTTGTGGTTTATGAATATCCATAAGGATCTGTCCATCCTCGAATTTGAGCGATTTGAGTTCAATTTTGCCCCACAGTGGAATTTGCTCTTGATTATCGCTGCTTTGCAGCGCTTTGAAGGCATCCCTATACTTCTCCACTGGATCGGCAAAATGGATGGTGGCCTTGGCAGCCACAAGATCCAATAGCTGTGGATCAGTATAATAGACGTCAATGCTTTGGCTTTGCTTCTCTACAGCAGCCGGCTTTTCTGTAGCTGTCGGTGCAGGCGTATTATTGACAGTATTACTTTCGGGCTCCTCTGTTGCCTCAGGCGATGGGCTCGGAACAACATGGTCCTCGCCTTCTGCTGTATTATTGCTGCTGTTCTCTCCAGCACCATTCACAACAGCAGGCTCCAAATTGTTTCCATTGGGCGGAGGAGCAGCCGCCGGTTTATCGCCACACCCGGCTATTACTAGTAGAAGCAGCGCAGCAATTCCTGCGTAACCTAATTTCTTGTTCATCATTCCAAATACCCCCTTAGATGAATACGAGCAGACCTGTGCCGCACAGCTCTCGGGCCGAAAAACAGGCGAGAAATAACTGTGCGGCGTTGGTCTGCCGTTAAGCTGTTATTTTATTCCGAGATATTCATTGATTCCGCTGACCATACCAGCGGCAACTTTGTTCTGGAAAGCGTCGTTGAATAAAAGGGCTTCATCGTTCTTGTTGCTCAGGTAGCCAACTTCCAGAAGCACAGCAGGCATCTTTGTTTCCCGTATGACATGGAAATTGCCATAGCGTACACCCCGGTCGCTTATGCCAGTGGCTTGTATAAGGTATTTATGCATCACGTTTGCCAATGCTTTGCTGGCATCACGTTGATAATAGGTTTCACTTCCGCTCGCCGCGGAGGATGCACCGCTGTTGGCATGGACGGAGATAAAAAGATCCGCTTTCAGATTGTTCGCCAGCGCTGCACGATCTTTCAGCTCGATAAACGTATCGTCACTTCTTGTGAGCACTACGTCAACCTTATTCTCCTTCTTCAACAGGTCGGCAGCCTTCAATACGACAGCCAGGTTAAAGTTCTTCTCATACTTTCCAGTTACACCTACAGCACCTGAATCTTTGGCGCCATGCCCTGCGTCCAGAACAACCAGCTTTCTGCCGTTATTCGCTGGCGGGGTGACAGGATCAGTTGTAGTAGGCGCATTGAGGTCAATCACCACTAACTTCGAAGTATCGCCTGTAACATTCACACTGTAATTCTTCGAATGGGTCAGATCAATAACAAAGCGGACAACATAAGGATTCGTATTATAGAGCGAATAGCGAACCCCCAACACATCGGGATAATCTGTGACTGCAAGACTGCCGTTCAGGTTGGAATCAAGGACCTGTCCGGTACTAAAAGCATTCGAGAAGGTAGCATTCGGCAGATCCACAACAACGCGGTCCGGGCCGGTTACCACAGATACCTTCGGCTCGACTTTGCCATCGACAGCAATGGTCAAGCGGTTCTCATTAAAGCTCAAACCATTTACCTGGGCCAGATTCGTAGCAGGATCTACAGGAGGTTGCCCATCTCCCGGGTTGCTTGGGTTCTCCGGCTGGGAACCGTTATCGCCCGGAGCGTTTGGTGTTGTCAATGTTACAATCTTCTGCGAATTGTCCCAATCAACCAGCAGACCAAACTGTTCACTGATGAAACGGATCGGCACTAACGTCGTATTACTGCGCAGTAACGGAGCAGTCACCAGGGTGACGTTCTTGTCATCGACAGAAGCTGTTTTCTGATTAACCACCAGCTTGATCGTCTTGAATGAATCAGAGATGGTTACCGTCTGACTCTTCTGCTCCCAGTCCACCTTGTAGCCAAGATTTTCTGCAATCATTCTTAGCGGGACCATAACCGTGCTGTTCACATTTTCAACAGTAGCTCCTTGTTCCGCCGTAATCTCCTTGCCATCCAGAATAATCTTGCTGCCTGTGGCAGCGGCATGTCCTTTTTCTGGCAAGATCAGTACAAAAAGTAACAGCAACAGCATAAAACCAAATTTCTTCATTCTCCACCTCTAAGAATCTAGTATTCCGCCTGAGAAAGACGTTCTTGTTGACCTGACGACCAGCAACCTTCGACATCTATTAGACGCCGTCATTCTACAAAAGTTGCGAATATATTCCATAGGGGAACTGAGATTTATAGAATCCCTGTGGCCTCAGCCCTAATCTACAGTCCAAGATATTCCTTAATCCCCGCTGCAATCTCTCCCGCAAGGTTATTCTGAAGATCATCTGTATACAGCGCAGCTTCATTGTCTACATTGGTCAAGTACCCAGCTTCCAGCAGCACGGCGGGCATGCGTGTCTCCCTGGTTACCTGAAGGCTCTTATAGCGGACTCCGTTGTCCTTAAATCCCGTTCCGGCAAGAAGATGCTTATGCATAATTTGTGCAAAAGGCAAGCTCTCGCTTCGGCTGTAATAGGTCTCACTACCGTTGATTTTGTTCCAATTCGGAAAAGATGTCTCCAGAGAATTGGCATGCACGGAGAGAAAAAGAGACGCTCCAGCCACCTCGGCAAGCACTACCCGATCTTGCAGCTCCAGGTGGACATCTTCAGTTCGGGTATACACCACAGTCATTCGTCCATCCTGTTCCAATAGTGCTCCCGCTTTACGGACCACGGCCAAATTAAAGTCCTTTTCCAAACGGCCCGTGATACTGACCGCCCCCGGTTTAGAACCGCCGTGCCCGGCATCCAGAACGATTACCGGTTTGCCTGTATTCCCAGCTGTTCCACCGCCGTTCCAGGGAACACCTTGCGTGTTGAGATCGATAGTAACCAAACCGGTGACTTCATCCGTACTTAGTTGGTAAGGCTGACTAACCGCTGTCTGAATGACAAACCTTACTATAGAAGGATTGACGCTGAACAAAGCGTACCTGATCTCAGATACGAGCGGGTAGCCGGTCACATCCAGCTTCCCTTGCGGGCTACCGTTACCGGCCACTCCCTGCTGCAAGCTTCCCGCAAATTCCGGTGCAAAAGCCGCGCCGGGTAAATCTACAATAATGCGTGCCGGATTTTTCATTACCGTTATGCTTGGTTTGACGCTTCCTTCAACAGCAACTACCAGCTTATTCTCACTAAATACAGCTCCCTTTACCTGCGGCGCACTTGCAAGAGTGCCGTCGCTGCCCGGAACAGATGCAGCTGAGGAAGGCGTTGGAACGACTGTGCCCGGAATACTCCCCTCCAGATTTCCCGGCGTGGCTGACGGAATCGGAGCTGCGGATGATGGTGTGGGTGATGGTGTGGGTGATGGTACTGGTGGAGTTGGCGCTCCTCCGGTTAGATAAACGATTTTACTACGGTTGTCCCAACCCACCTTTAGACCAAACTGCTCACTAACAAATCGGATGGGTACCAGCACCGTGCCTCCGGTTTGTTTGGGTGCGGCATTCAGATCCAGGTGTACCCCGTCAGCATTAGCTGTTTTGCTGCCTACGACAAGTTCTACGCTTTTAAAATCCTGCTTTATGGTCACTTTGCGAGATGTTTGCTCCCACAGTACTTCAAACCCCAAATTCTCTACTACAATCCGTATTGGGATCATTACACTTCCGTTCACGTTCTCAATAGCAATTCCTTTAGGCAGTGCAAGTTCTTTATTGTCCAGAACAATTTTACCTTGTCCTTTTCCTGCCGCGGCAGCAGCATGGATGGACAATGACAGAAACATCATCAGCAGGAAAAGTAGCGAAAATATTAAGCGGGTGGCTCTTCCCATCCTTTTCTCTCCTTTGATATTTGGATTCGCGAACTTCCATGACCTTTCAGACGACAGGAACCTTCCAAAAGTTGCCTCTATAGGCAATGAATATATCGATTATAGCAAAAAAACTTCTATTTCCGATGTCGGAAATAGAAGTTTTTGTTAAAATGGCAAAGTTTTAATATAAACTAACATAACTCATAGAATCGTCAGGCAAAGCATTAACCGAACAACTTAGCAGCATGACGCTCTTCGTAGGCAGAGATTTCATCCGCATGTTGAAGAGTAAGACCGATATCGTCCAGACCTTGCAGCAGGAACTGGCGACGGTGCTCATCCAGGTCAAAAGCAATGTTCAAGCCGTGATCATCACTCAGAACCTTATTCTCCAAATCTACGTGCAATTCATAACCATCATATTGAGCCGTCCGTTGGAACAGATCTTCCACTTGCTCTTCTGACAGCTTGATCGGCAAAATACCGTTCTTGAAGCAGTTATTATAGAAGATATCTGCATAAGACGGAGCAATTACCGTCTTGAAGCCATAGTCCATAATTGCCCACGGCGCGTGCTCCCGGGAGGAGCCGCAACCAAAGTTGGCGCGAGAGACCAGGACAGACGCACCTTTATAGCGCGGCTTATTCATCTCAAATGACGGATTGTCGTTTCCTTCTTCGTCAAAACGCCATTCGTAGAATAAAAATTGTCCAAATCCAGTCCGTTCAATCCGTTTCAAAAACTGCTTTGGAATGATAGCATCCGTATCTACATTGACCCGGTCCACCGGTGCAACGATTCCTGTTAATTTTTTAAAAGCTTCCATGTTAGTTCCCTCCCGCTTAGATCTGATTCTTATGAGCTGACGGCTTCCGTCTTATAGTTCCAGTCACGAATGTCGGTAAAACGACCCTTGATTGCCGCAGCGGCAGCCATTGCAGGAGATACAAGATGTGTACGTCCCCCACGGCCCTGACGGCCTTCAAAGTTACGGTTGGAGGTCGATGCGCAACGTTGTCCTGGCTGCAGTACATCCGGGTTCATCGCAAGGCACATACTGCAGCCTGCTTCACGCCATTCAAAGCCCGCTTCCGTAAATACTTTATCCAGACCTTCTTTTTCCGCCTGCATTTTAACACGTCCGGAACCTGGAACGACGATAGCCGTTACTTGATCAGATACTTTGTGGCCTTTGGCAACCTGTGCAGCAGCGCGCAGATCCTCAATCCGGCCGTTGGTGCAAGAGCCGATAAAGACATAGTCGATGCCAATTTCGGAGATTGGAGTACCTGGAATCAGATCCATATATTCAAGTGCTTTTTCAGCAGCTTTACGTTCATTTTCAGTGGTGAAATCAGCAGGATTCGGCACAGTTGATGTAATGTCAGTACCCATACCCGGGCTTGTGCCCCAGGTTACTTGTGGAATCAGGGTCTCTACATCAAAATCAACAATAGTGTCATACGTTGCGCCTTCGTCGCTTACGAGCCCTTTCCAGGTCTCAACTGCAGCGTCATAAGCAGCACCTTGCGGTACATACTGGCGATCACGCAGGTAATCGAATGTAGTCTGGTCAGGAGCAATCAGACCGGCTCTCGCGCCACCTTCGATCGACATGTTGCAGACAGTCATGCGCTCTTCCATCGACAGCTCACGAATCGCTTCGCCTGTGTACTCGATAACATAACCTGTAGCAAAGTCAGTACCATATTTAGCGATAACGCCGAGGATCATGTCTTTCGCAGTTACGCCAGGATTACGTTTGCCTGTGAAGCGAACTTCCATCGTTTTGGCTTTAGCTTGCTGCAAGCACTGAGTTGCCATTACGTGCTCTACTTCACTGGTTCCGATACCGAACGCCAGTGCGCCGAATGCGCCGTGTGTGGAAGTATGGCTGTCGCCGCAGACAATCGTTTTACCAGGATGAGTCAGACCGATTTCTGGCCCCATAACGTGTACGACACCTTGGTCGATATCATTAAGGTCGAACAGTCTCACGCCGAAATCACGACAGTTCTGGGAAAGCGTGTCGATCTGCTGTTTGGAGATCGGGTCTTTGATGTTAAAACGGTCCTTGGTAGGTACGTTGTGGTCCATTGTCGCGAATGTAAGCTCAGGACGACGAACCTTACGGCCAGCCAGGCGCAGGCCTTCGAAGGCTTGTGGAGAAGTCACTTCGTGAACCAAATGAAGGTCAATATATAGAATGCTAGGCTTGCCTTCTTCCTGATGAATAACGTGATTGTCCCAAATTTTCTCAAACATTGTCTTCTTGCTCATGAATTTCACCTCATCATTTAATCGTTCATTGGAAGAGAGTGTGGAGTCTCTCTTGAATGAACTAAATATAACATCAGGTTGTTTATTATTCCAAGATATAAAAACTATAGGATTCATAGGCGTGAGCTATAAGCGAGAAAAACCTCTATGTGGATCAGTACTCAACGTACAAAAAGGCCCAGCCTGCTTTATATAAGGCTGAACCTTGTATCATTACTGCTGCACACTCTTCTTCAGTTGTACCAGACCTTCCACAGCCCGTGTGGTTAGAGAGTCCACACCAAGAGCCGCATAATGCTCCATTAGTGAAACGTCATTGACGGTCCAGACATAGACCTTAAGGCCGTTCGCTTTGGCTTGCTCGATTAATTCCGGTGTGACGAACTCATGGTAGATATTGATCCCGAAACAGGCTGCAGCCAATGCATCGCTTAATGTCTGTTTCAGGGCTTCCTCATAGGATCGGTTCAGAAAATGCTCGCTATCAGCGTTCAGCAGCTTCTTCAGCTCTGGATAACGCTGCTGTGCCAGTAAGGCCCGCTCCGCCCCACAGCCAGACAAGAATATTTGACCCAGCATATCATGCTTATGCACCAAAGCTGCCGCTGCATCAATGGCTTCATCAACTTTTAGATCCAGATTCGCCATTCGGCCTGAACCTTTAATCAGCAGCAGCAGATCTTCCAGCGTCGAGAAGGTCATCTTTCCCGTCTTGCCGGCATAGTCCACTATCACTTCAACACTCTGAAGCTCCTTGAAGCTTAATGCTGAGATCTGAATGGTACGGCCATCAACGCTCTGCCAGATATCATCATGAGCCAGAATCGCGATTCCGTCCCGGGTGACCCGGATATCATCCTCTATGATATCTGCTCCCAGCCTGATTCCCTCTTCCACAGAGGGTAAAGTGTTGTCTAGCGTATCCATACATCCCGTATGAGCTGTAATCCATGGAAAATGTCCAGTCATTTTCTCGGCTCCTTTGCTTCAATCGAAATAAACTGCATTGGTAAAGGCAATGATTGTACGCACGCCATTTACCATCCCCCAAAGCTCAGCCCGAATCCACAGCAAATCTTCATCCGGGATCTCGGCTTCGATCCGCGGAGCATCTGGCGTAATGATTTCCTCAGCCAGTATTCCCTTGTTGCTGTCCAGCTTCAGTGTATAACGCTGATCTTCCAACTTCCAGTGACCCTTACGCACCTGGAAATCTGCCGACACAGCGGCAACAGATGTGCTTCCAGACGCTCTGCCTCCCGGCACAGCACTACCGATACCGTAAGTAGTCCCGCGCGAAGTCACTTCAAGCTCAAGCAGCGGCCCGAGCGTAACAGTGGCACGGCCAGCTGATAAGGCCCGTACTGCCTTCGCGGTGACAGACGCATCCCCTTCTTCTAGCTGAAGATAGGTTACGGATAACGGATCGTCCACCCGGTCCTGATGATGCCAATCGCGTCCGGACGTCGCGGCAATCCGGTAGCCTTCATTCAGCTTCTCCGTCCATAGCCGGTACGCACGGATGTTATTATTTTTCACAGGTGCGAACGTTGTTGACCATACCTCAATATAATCAATGTCATTCCAGTCACTAATTTCAAATTCCCAATAACAGCCTGTACACATCGGACTACCGGCGCGGAACGGATGTGCCATTCCGGCAAGACCGCCCCGTTCATGAACACGTGCAAGTCCGGCATGGATATCACCCGGGCCGACCGGTCTCCAGTCGAGGAATTCATCCAGACCGATCGTCACCATATGACCGAAGAACGTAGTCCATTCCATCCCCGATATGATCGAAATCCCTATCTCGCGTTCAATGTCTTCTTTACCCGCAAGCCCTGTCATCGTGTTATGATCCGTCAATGCGATGCAGTCGAAGCCAAGATTTTTGGCCCCTGCTGCAAGCTCAGCCAGCGATTGCCGGCCGTCGCTGTGGAATGTATGTGTGTGCAGCTCGCAGGCTCCCCATTTCATTGCGTACCCTCCTCTTCCAGCCAGACCTTTAGTGTATAATCGCAGACATCGGTCACAATCGCATGCAGGCTTAAAGTGACCTCCCACATACCAGGTATGATCTCACCCTGCACTAGTCCCGGAGTGGCCTCATGCCGCGATAGGATATGCAGTTGCTCACGGTCATGCCGGTGAGCGGCCCCGCGATGTCCGTCAGGGGCATCGACAGATACGGTGATTAGATTTTGCAGCGGCAGATAGGACTGCCAGCGTGCTTTTGCCTGCTCCAAATATTCAGCCTCAAAATAGGTGTCGATTCCCTGCTCGATCAGCAGCCTAGCCTTCTCTTGATCTTCTAAATACTTGGGCCCGTAAGTGAAATGAACGGCGAGCCGCTCTGCGCCATTTGGAACAAAGAAACGGTACACAATATGCGATTTGGAGCCTGCGGGAGTTACTTTCCCTTGCGTGTCTACGAGAATAATCTTCATGATGAACGCATTCCTTCTTCTTTAATCATTGAGCGAATATAGAAATAACCGACAAACGAACACATCAGGAAGGTGAAAAATGCAGTTGCTGCGGCAAGCTGACGATCCTGGAATACCCCGAAGATCTGCTCCATCGAGACCCCAAGCATCTGTGGCGCATTAGGTCCGATCAGAAACGGTGCCGTAAACGAGCCGATCACACCCATGAATACAAAGGTGGAGGCAACCAGCAGTGTTTTGAACGTCAATGGAAGGATCAGTTTGAAAAAAATACGGAGCTTCCCTGCACCCACATCCTTGGCACTTTCAATTACGGAATTCGGTACGGCGGATAAGGCTGAACCTAGAAGCATTGTGGTGAACGGGATGTTGAACCATAGATTTGCGATAATAATCCCCTTCATATCGAAAATAATCCGCGGGAAGCTTTCAGACCCAAAGTGATAGAGTATCCGCGCCGCCCAGCCCCGATTGCCCAGCAATTGAATTAGACCGTAGGTAGCAATGACGGAAGGAATAAAGATCGGAATCATATACATCCGCCGAATCCAGTTGACCGCCATGCCCTGATTAAAGCGCATATACACAGCCAGTACATAGCTAATGACCAGGACCAGCAGTGTGGAAACAATCGTCACCTCTAGCGTAAAAATAATATTCGAGCGCATCAGTTTATCAGTGAACAGATACTTATAATTGGACAAGTCGTAACCGCCGCTGTGATTCGTGAGACTTTCCTTCAAAGATCCCAGAATCGGCAGCACAACGATCAGCACCAGAATGAGAAAGGAAGGGAGGACCAGGGAAATCCCCAGCAGCCCCCTTCTTGCTTGTTTACTCATTGAGCAGCAACTTCACTTTGCCATTTTTTATTGATTTCTTTGCCCAGGTCGCCAAGGTTAAAGGTACGGTAGCCTTCCGAAGCACCTTTGAAGGAATCCTGAATCTCCTGCGGCATGTTGCTCAGCTTGATGCCCGGGAAGCCGTGCATTTTGTTGACAATTTCAGTCTGAGCTTCAGGCGAAACGACGAAGTCGAGGAATTTGTATACTGCGTCTTTCTTCTCCGACAGCTTCGGTACCATCAGGTAAGTCGGTCCGCCGTTGAAGCCCGGTGTAATCTGTTGCATTTTTGTTGTTGCCGGAAGCTGACCCTTGGAGATTTGATCAAGTACCATATCAGACCAGGCCGGAATCATATCCACTTCTCCGCTAGCCAAGAGATCAAGTGTACCTTGGTTTTTCTTAGGATAGATGCCTTTGCCATATACGTATTTGCCCAGATCCTTCAAGAGGTCGATCCCTTGACCCCACTGGCTCATGATGCTTGGATCAGAGTTATGAATGGCCTCTTCAGGCAAGAATTTATAGAGGGCTGTAGTTACGAAGGAGCTGCCTGCGCCGCCGGTGGATGGATCATTGTAAGCGAATTTTTCCGGATTTTTACGAATCCAGTCATACAGCTCGTCCAGCGTCTTCGGCGCGTCTTTCACTTTGTCGCTGTTATACGCCAGCAGTACCGCGGAAGCACGATAAGGAATAGCCAGGCTCGAGACATCTTTCAGGGTATTCTCATCCACATTTTTCAGGTTAGGAATGCTGTTCTCGCTGAGCGTATCCCAGATGTCATCGTTCTTGCCTTTGTTGACGGAATCAATGCCGTCCTCATACAGGTCGATGTCGCCTGAGCCTTTATTCGCCTGCTTGGCAGCCAGAATGCGGTCATAGGTAGGCTGAGCACCTGTGCCTGAAGCGACATATACCGGCTTGACCTTGATATCCGGGTTCTTCGCTTCGAACATTGGAATCAGCGTTTTCCAGAGATCGTCAACGTTCTGGGAACCTGTGTAATAGAAAGAGAATTCCGTCGTCTTGGCAGCAGGCTCAGCCGTAGCGCCATTACCGGCAGCAGCTGAATCATTGCTATTCTTGTCTCCACATCCTGCGAGTAAAGATCCGACCAGAACCAAACTTGTCAAAAGGGTGAATGCTGTTTTCTTGTTAGACATGAACTATTTTCCTCCTTGAGTGTTTGCTCATTTTACTGTTCCGGATATGCTAGAATTTTGGCAAAGCCTACCGACACCTGTTGACCATGATGAAGCGTTCTGACCTCGTCGCGAGCCAGGAATGCACGTACCGTGCCATGATCCTGAACATCGACCGACACCTCGGCATAATGACCAAGCACCATAATCTGCTTAATCGTCCCCTGTAGTCTACTCTCTGCGCCGCCACCGAACTGAATATCTTCCGGCCGGACAGCCACCGTAACTTCACCTGAAAGCTTGTTAGGGTTCGGGAAACTCAGTTCCCCTACCTTAATCCCGCCTTCAGCAACCACCCCCTTCAAGAAGTTCATTTTCCCGATAAACTGGGCTACATATAGTGATTTGGGCTCATCATATATTTCCTGCGGAGTGGCAATCTGCTCGATATGTCCATGATTCATCACCACAATCCGGTCGGAGATCGATAAGGCCTCCTCCTGGTCATGCGTGACAAAGACCATGGTCAGACCGAGGTCAGCTTGAATCTCGCGCAGTTCCTCCCGCATTTCGTGCCGCAGCTTGGCATCCAGTGCCGAGAACGGCTCGTCCAGCAGCAGCACTGCAGGCTTCAACAGCAGTGAGCGGGCCACGGCGATCCGCTGCTGCTGACCGCCGGACAGCTGCCCAGGATATTTCTTCCCTGCACCAGGCAGCCGAACCAGCTCCAGCACCTGCTCAATCGCCTGATCACGTTCTGCCTTCTTCATCTTGCGGATTTTCAGGCCAAACGCCAGATTATCGTACACAGTCATATGTGGCCACAGATTGTAACCCTGGAAGACCATGGAGGTCGGACGTTTCTCCGGTGGTGCCTTCAGCACACTTTTGCCTTCAATCAGAATGTCTCCGGTATCTGGATCTAGGAAGCCGCCGATACTGCGCAGCAGTGTTGTCTTGCCGCAGCCGGACGGTCCCAAGAGGGTGACCATCTCCCCTTTGCCGACATCCAGTGAAATATCGCTTACTCCATCGCCTGTTTTATAACGTTTTGTCAGTTTCTGAATGGATAATTGAGTCTCCATAATGCCCTCCTGTCCCGCACGTCAGTTTATTTGATCTGGAAGCCGCTCGACAGAACATCCGCGCTGACAAAACGCTGGGCCGCCAGCAGTAGAATAATCGTCGGAGCTGTCAGAATAATTGAGAAGACCGCACCGGCATAAGCCGGGTAATCGCTAATAATGCCATACATCACAACAGGCATCGTTCTGAAATTGGGTACACCGACGAGGAAAGTTCCCTGCGCTTCATCAAGTGAGTTTAGAAAGGTAAAGATTGAAGCGACGATAATACCTGGCATCGCCATCGGCAGCGTAATGCTGCGGAAGACCCGGAACGGACTTGCCCCTACGTCACGGGCTGATTCTTCCTGCGCCGTGTGGACATTACGGAACGCTGAGGTCGGAATCCAGGTCATGTACATCAGCACGTTGATGATATGAATCAGAATAACGCCGAGCAGGGTGTTCATCAGACCAAGCTTATAGAACAGCACTGCGATGGAGACATAGAGCCCCATTTTGGGAAAGGCGTGCGTCAGCAGGAACGAGAACAAGAAGAACTTGCTGAGCGGAAAACGAATTCGGGCAAAGGCATACGCTGCCGGAACACAAAGCACGATCGATACAGCAGTAACGATGGTAGCGATCAGGAAGGAAAGAGCGATAGACTGCGAGACTCCCTCCTGCTGGAAAACAAACTTCCACCACTTCAGCGACCATTCCCTAGGAAGCATGTCCGGGTAATTCCAGTTCCCTGTAAATGCGAGAATGGCCAGGTTCAACAGAGGTCCCATGAAAAAGATTACGAAGATGATTAGTGCGACAAATTCGATAATTTTCTTTGGACCCAGTGATTTTAAATACCACTTCATTACATGTCCTGCTCCTTCCAATCATTAGGTGGCCTGGTGTGATGTAGAATGTCTGATCACCAGTTCAGGCTTAAGCTCCAGTACTGTCTCTTCCACAGAATTCTCGCGAATCAGCTTGTCCAGCATGACACAGGCAACATGGCCCATTTGCTGGGTATCTACTCGAATGGTCGTTAAGGGCGGGTTCGTGATGGACGAAATATCAATATCATCGAAGCCCATTACCGCCACTTGCTCCGGGACGCCAAGGCCTTGCTCGTGCAAAAATTTCATAGCCCCCAGCCCGATCATGTCGTTGGTACCGAATACTGCAGTGTAAGCCCCTTGTCTAAAATGCTCCCACTGTTCGCTCATCGCGCTATAGCCTGCTTCGAATGTTGAAGCTAAGGGATAGGCGATCGCGTCTTCCGAGAAATCCAGGTGATGCTCCTGCATATAGTCCCGAAACCCTTCCAGCCGCAGATGATGGCTTCGATGGTCCTGCGGACCGGCCAGCATAAAGATCTTGCGGTGTCCAAGACCGGTTAAATGCCGGGCAGCCTCACGCCCCCCTTCCTGATCCCGGTTCACGATATGAACCACACCATCCACGTTCGTGGAGCCGTTAACCATTACATAAGGAACGCCCAATTTACTAATGTGATCGATCACATTCTGCTCCAGGCGGCTGATCAAGATCAGCCCGTCCACCCGCTTCTCCATCATAAAATCAGCGGATCTTAGCGACATTTCATGGTCCGTCGTTACAAATACGGAGTAATTCATCCTTGCAGCTGTTGCCAGAATGGAGTCGATGATTTTACCGTAAAAGGGATGGGACACGATGGGATAATCCTTGCGGTAGATCAGAATCCCGATATTATGCGTACGCTGCAAGACCATTGCTCTTGCGATCGCATTCGGCTTGTACTGCAGCTCCTGAATCACCTTCAGAACCTTGTCTTTGGCCTCCTGGCTTGTATAACCATGTCCAGAAATCACTCTGGATACAGTGGACTTGGATACACCCGATAGAAGAGCGATCTCTTTGATATTGCTCATAGCTTACCTCCGCTTGTAGATGTGAGATCGTTCCCACATCTATAAGATACCGTCCGAATATAAGTTTGGTATTAACCGAATCGAACGGATACGTAAAGAAAAAACGCCAGGTAATCACATTTCTCGCCGAAAATTTTCATTAATTTCTATATCATTCAATTAAAAGCGTTCTAGTATAAACGGAACGTTAAAATGATTTTCAGGATGTAAAAACAAAAAGAACATAGCGAAATAGCCGAAGCAGTGAGGCGATCGGCAAGAGTCACCGTGGCTGACAGTAGGATTCCTATATTAAAGGTTATAGTCATAGGTTATACTTATAAGAGAAGTGATTTGACACCGGGGAGTTTTAGGATATGGAATTCAGACAACTACAATATGCGTTGCAAATCGCTGCCGAAAGAAATTTCTCACGGGCAGCAGAGAAGCTGCATATCGCTCAGCCTTCCCTCAGCCAGCAGCTCTCCAAGCTGGAAAAGGAGCTGGGTGTCCTGCTCTTCCAGCGGAATACCAGCTCGGTCGAGCTGACCCATGCCGGGGCAAAATTTGTGGAGCAAGCCCAGATCATTATCGATGCTGTGGAGCTGCTGCGCCAGGAGATGTCCGATATCTCGGAGCTGCGTTCCGGCCGTGTCGTTGTTGGCAGTATGCCGATTACCGGGGCGCATCTGCTCCCGCATGTGCTGCCGATCTTCAAGCAAAGCTACCCGGAGATTGAAATTGCGCTGCTTGAGGACTCCTCCATGAATCTGGAGAAGCTGACCGCTGGGGGGCAAACCGACCTTAGCCTGCTGTCCCTCCCTTTGGAGGTTCCCGCACTGGCCTACGAAGTACTGGGAGAGGAACGGATTGATTTGGCGGTTCCCGCGGATCACCCTCTCGCAGCCCGCAGCAAGGATGGAGTCCGCACTTCGATGGAGGAGTTGAAGAATGAGCCTTTTATTGTACTGAAGGAAGGCCAGGGCTTTCGCAAGCTGACCATTGAGCTGTGCCAAGAGGCGGGGTTCGAGCCGAAGATTGTTTTTGAGAGCAATAATATGGAGACCGTCCAGTCACTAGTGGCTACGGGCATGGGAGTTACGCTTGTGCCTCATTTCATCGCCCGGGCACCACGCAGTGAATTTGTGCCTGTCTACCTACCGTTGGCTGAGCCTGTACCGAGCCGGACGCTAGTCTTCGCATACCGCCGCGGCCGTTATCTCTCCAAGGCAGCGGAAGCTTTTATGAAGACGTTTCGCACAACTGTGGCCGCTCTGACGGATGAAGAAGTCTAGTAGCGACAGCCTTGCCGAAAGGCAGCTGACGCCCTCTGTGAAGGTGGACCTCTCATTTACTATGAACATCTTTCCACATATGAAAAGCCGCCGGACACCTTGCAAGGTTGTCCGGCGGCTTCTTTAGTCTTCGTATTTTTCGTCATGTAATGGTTCTCTGCGATTTCCTTCCCCTGATCATCTGTCAGAAGAACATATACAGCCTATTTACGCATATTACGCTGAGTAATCAAGCGGTTCTGATCATCCGATAGACGGGTTGTACCTTCGTGAACTGACTCTTCTTGTTTAGGACTTCCTGTCTTTTCTTCAATGAACTCACGAAGTGCGTTGCTCTGAAACTCCGCGGATTCATTTAATTGTTGGATCTGTTCCTGTTGGACCTTGTTGTCTTTACTCAAGTTACAGCCACCTCCTGGTAACAGATTATAAGTATTTTACCCGTTCTCTCCGAGGATAAACATCTTTTTCAAGACACTTTAGTCTCCTAAAATAAATAGGTCGTCCACCCTTTGCAAACCGCCCTTTCCCATGTTATTCTATAGGACAAATACTGAAACGTGCTGACGGGACCAGTAAGAACGAGTTCAACCGCGCCCAGAGAGTAAATTCCGGAAGGCTGAGAGAATTTACCGCGGTTTTGTTCTGAAGCCTACCCCTGAGCGGCCTGCGTGCAGCAGGACGGACCCTCCCGTTATGAGAATGAAGTCGGATGAACCCTCATCAATGAAGGTGGTACCGCGGAAGTGAATTCAAGCTTTCGTCCTTTGCTAAGTCTAAGGATGGGGGCTTTTTTGCATTTATCCAGAGTTCAGAAGATCCTTATTAACCTTGAGGAAGTGAAGCAAAAAGTGACGACAAGAATAGTGGTCAAAATCGGCAGCAGCTCGCTGACCGGACCGGAGGGCGGCCTGAACCACGCCGCCATTGCCTTCTTCGCAGCCGAGATTGCCGGACTGCGCGAGAGGGGTGCGGAGGTGCTGCTGGTCACCTCCGGAGCGGTAGCCGCCGGGTTCCGCAGCATCGGCTACCCGGTGCGCCCGCGGCTGCTGCATGAGAAGCAAGCCGCTGCCGCAGTAGGCCAGGCGCTGCTTATGCAGGCCTACCAAGAGGCTTTCACCAAGCATGGCATCATCGCAGCGCAAATCCTGCTCACCCGGACTGACTTTTGCAGCCGCCGGGCTATGAACAATGCCGTAATGACCGTGGAAGAGCTGCTCCGGCAAGGGGCTGTGCCTGTATTCAATGAGAATGACACGGTGTCTGTCGATGAATTGAAATTCGGCGACAATGACACGCTGTCGGCATTAGTCGCCAATCTGCTCAAGGCTTCCCACCTGTTGGTGCTTACGGATATGGATGGCCTGTATAGTGGTGATCCGCGTAAAACACCGGATGCTGTGAAGTATCATCATGTAGATGAAATCACACCAGAGATTTACGCGATCGCAGGAGGAGCTGGCTCCAGTGTCGGTACCGGGGGCATGCGTTCCAAGATCGATGCCGCCAAGATTGCGACGCGTGGCGGTGTCCCGGTCTTCATCGGCAGGGCAGCCGAGCCCGGAGATCTCCGGCTTGCGGCTGACGGAACCGGCAAAGGCACTTACTTCGCCACTACCCTCTCTTCTCTGCCGGTTAAGAAGCAATGGCTGGGCTTCATGTCCACCCCACTCGGCACCTTGCATATTGATGCAGGAGCGGTTGAAGCTCTACTTAACGGCGGGCACAGCCTGCTCCCGATCGGGGTCAAGCAGACTGACGGCAGCTTTCATGCCGGTGATGTTGTAGAGGTACTGGGACCGGACGCCCAGCTGCTGGGGCGGGGTATTGTCAATTATGACGACAGCCAGCTCCGCAGCATCCAAGGCTTGCCCAGCCGCGAAATCGTACCGAAGCTCGGGGAGGTTCACCGGTTGGAGGTTATCCACCGCGACGAATGGATTACACTGAGATAAGAGGGTCTTTTTCATACTATTTATAATCAGGGGGGAAATATTATGAGTGAAGTTGTAAACAAAACAACCTTGGCCAAGGAAACCGTAGGGTCCTTAGTTAAATTGACCACCGAGCAGAAAAATGAAGCCTTGCTGGTGATGGCTGCAGCGCTTCAGCATGAAGCTGCTGCGATTATCGTCGCCAACGCTGAAGATCTGGAGCGCGGACGTCAGAATGGTACCCCGGAATCAATGCTGGATCGGCTGGCACTGGATGAGCATCGGATTGCGGGGATCGCTGAAGGACTGCGGCAAATTGCCGTACTTCCTGACCCAGTAGGTGACACCTTGGAGACCTTTGAACGGCCAAACGGCCTGTCCGTTGAGAAAATCCGCGTGCCACTTGGCGTTATCGGCATCATCTATGAAGCCCGTCCCAACGTCACAGTGGACGCGGCAGGACTTTGCCTGAAGACTGGCAACGCAGTTGTGCTGCGCGGCGGCTCTTCCGCCCTTTCCTCCAACCGAAAGATTGTAGAGGTGTTACACAAGGCCTTGGCCACAACAGCCCTCCCGCCAAATGCCCTGCAACTGATCGAAGACCCTAGCCGTGCTTCTGTTGATGAAATGCTGAAGCTGAACGGTCTGCTGGATGTCATCATTCCGCGCGGCGGCAGCTCTTTAATCCAGAACGTGGTAATGAATGCTACCGTACCTGTCATTGAGACTGGTGCCGGAATCTGTCATACGTATCTGGATGCGGATGCTAATCCGGAAATGGCGCTTAATATCAGCCTTAACGCCAAAGCTCAGCGTCCTTCTGTCTGCAATTCCATGGAAACCTTGATTGTAAATCGGGATTACGCACAGGCCCATCTGCCAGCGCTGGCTGAAGCCTTCCGCGAGGTTAATGTAGAACTGCGAGGTTGTCCAGAGACCGTGGCTCTTGTACCTTGGGCGCTTCCGGCGACGGAGCAAGACTATGCGAAAGAATATAACGATTATATTCTGAACATCAAAATCGTCGGGGATTTGGATGAAGCAATGGGGCATATTGAACGATACGGAACCAAACATTCGGAGTGTATCGTGTCCGAAACTACCGACCATGTAGCCCGCTTCCTGCAAGAAGTCGATGCGGCTGCCGTATACCATAATGCTTCCACCCGCTTCACTGACGGCTTCGAATTCGGATTCGGAGCTGAGATCGGCATCAGTACTCAGAAGCTGCATGCCCGTGGTCCTATGGGACTCCCAGCGCTTACATCCACAAAATATAAAGTATACGGCAACGGTCAGATCCGGGGCTAAATTCATTTTTAAAAGGGGCGTTAACCTTATGTGTCAACAGCAATCCATTCCATTGCTTAATCATGAGATCGTGTTCTACGGTGCGGGCTCTATGGCTGAAGCCATTGTCCGCGGATTGATTAACCGCAATGTGGTATCTTCGCAAAATATCATCATGCTGAACCGCAGCAGCAACGAACGTCTGGCTGAGCTTCGGGCCCGTTACGGCGTCCAGGTATCGAATGACCCTGAGCAAAAAAACGGGTATCTACGCAGCGCTCCCGTGATTGTGCTGGCTATGAAACCAAAGGATACCGCAGAGGCCTTGCGCCATCTGGGACCGCTGCTCTCTCCCGGCCAGCTTGTCATCTCGGTGATTGCCGGAATGTCCATCCGCACGATGCAAGGGCTGCTGGGCACTCCGCAGCCTGTTGTCCGCTCGATGCCCAACACTTCGAGCTCCATCGGGCTTGGTGCAACCGGCCTGGCCTTCTCCAAGGAAGTGGATGATGACAGCCGTCGTCTGGCACTTAACATCTTCGATGCGGTAGGTATCACAACCGTCATTGATGAGGAACGCATGGAGACGCTGACTGGCATCTCCGGCAGTGGTCCTGCCTACATCTACTACATGATGGAAGCCATGATCGCCGCCGGTATCCGGGGCGGACTGTCCTCCGAGCAAAGCGCGGAGCTGACGGTCCAGACCGTGCTCGGCGCAGCCCGGATGGTGCAGCAGACTGGTGAGGAACCGGCGGCCCTGCGCAAGAAGGTCACCTCGCCGAACGGTTCTACCCAGGCGGCGCTTGAAGTGCTAGAGCGCGGTGATTTCTTCGAGACCGTCATCGCTGCGGTGAACCGCTGCGCTGAATGTTCTCGCGAAATGGGAACGGCGCTGGAGAAAGAACTGCAGCAATAGAATTCCCCTGAGACCCACATCTACAGAGATAAGCAGCTATAATCCAGAAATATAAAGCGGGCGCTTCCCTCATAATGGGGAAAGCGCCCGCTTTACTGTTTTTATAACGTAAAAAAGTATCCCTTGCGAATACAACGAAGCGGGATTAACGAGGCTCCACTCAAAAGATAGCGGGGAGCATCACATGTTTGAAATCATCCAGACTGTAGTTGGTGACGGCATAGGCCGACTCCAGATCCTTGACTTTACAGTGATCCGCGGCCTCGTATACCAAAGCTTCAGGTCATCAGCAAATCAGCATGGCGGCTATTCCTTCATATCATCAGTCTTGTCAGTGAATTCGCCGTCCAGAATCGGATGCCTGATCGTAATCCTTGTTCCCTTGTCTTCCCTGCTCTCAATCTGTAGCCGATAGTGATCTCCAAAGGTAATTTTGAGACGCTCGTTCACGTTGCGCAGTCCGACGCCGGAGCCCTTCCCCTTTCGCAGCTCAGAATGATCCTGCTCCAGGTCATCCAGAACGGATTGAGGAATGCCCTTGCCGTTATCCGCAATGCTGATTAATAAATCCTGCCCTTCAATGCGCCCTGACAGTACAACCTTCCCATACTCGAAGTTGTCACGTATGCTGTGCTGGATAGCATTCTCCACCAGCGGCTGTAGGAGCAAGCGTATAAATTGCAGGTCCAGCAGCTCCTCTTCAAAAAAATATAGCACCCGCAGCGGCTTGCCGATTCTGGCCTGTTCAATCAGGACGTAAGCCTTGACCTGCTCAATCTCTCGTCCAACGGTCGTAATATCCTTCCCCTGGTTCAGGCTGAGCCGCAGCAGATTGCCAAGCGCAGATACCATCTCACCGATATCGCTCTGGCCATGCTTCTCCGCCTTCCAGCGGATAGAGTCCAGCGTATTATAGAGAAAATGGGGATTGATCTGGTGACTAAGCACCTGGAACTCCAGCTCCTTCTTCACGCGTTCCGACCGGGCGGAGTGCTGGATCAGTTCTTCAATCGTGCGCACAATGCTGTGGAACCCGCGGAACAGCCAGCCGATTTCATCCTTCCGCCCCTGATGAGGAATGTCCATATGGAATTCTCCTTCCTCCAGACGCCGCATTAGCCGGACAAGCCGCAGGACCGGCTGGGTGAAGTTCCGGGTGATATACACCAGCACCCATACGGAACAGATCAAATACGCAACCAGGAAAAAGAGCAGCAGCCGGTTCAGCTTCGTTACGGGCTCCGTCAACTCGCGCATCGGTGTCAGACTGATGATGGTCCAAGGCAAGGTATCCATCCCCACATAGGCTGCCAATTGCTCGCGATCATAGATGGTATAGGTATCAACTCCCTCACTATATAGTTTACGCTGCTCCAGCAGCCTCAGAGAAGGAAACTGCTCACCGGTCCACTCATTGCTGGCAGAATCAAAAATCACTTGTCCGTCCTCATTGATAATCAGAAATTTCTGTCCGTTCAATCGCTTCGTTGGAATAAAGAAACGATTGAAGTAGTGATCTGCAAGATCGACTGCCACAATGCCGCGCGGTGTTCGATTGTGCAAGCTGGTAAATGTTTTGATGTATAGAAGCAGCGGAGTGCGGCCTGGGCCTTTGTTCATCGATAACTGCCAAAAGGGCACCGTACTGCTTGAAGCGCGATGAAACCAGTTCTCCGTACGGATCGTGGAGTCCTCCCCCAGCGCTCTCATATACGTGGGATACTGCTCCGGATGCAGCGGAAAAACACGAAGCCGCAGCGCATCCAGATGCTGCCCTTTCTGGTGAACGATGCTCAGCAGTTCAATAGAGACCGCCTGCTCCTCTTCTATACTTTGCGGCTGCCTCTCCAGTAATCTTTGCAAATCCCGGTCCCCGATTAAATTATTGATCTGATCGTTCAAGTGATTCAAATAGGTCCTCACATTCATCTCGGCCTGTTCAAGATAACTCATCGAGAATGCCGCATTGGCTTGTTTGATCCCTTCGACAGATTTCGTATGCGCATATCCGGAGAAGAGAATGAACGGAACTATCGTTATCGCGAAGAAGATCAGGATCATCCGATTCCGAAGGGATGAGGTTAAGCTCAGCAAGTTCCTAATCATCCACTATGCCTCTCATCCGCCGGTATTCCTTAGGCGTTATCCCAACATGCTTTTTGAATAGCTTTGAGAAATGAACCGGGTCCTTGTAACCGACATGATAAGAGATTTGATAGATTTTGTGCATACTCTCACCCAGCATTTCTTTGGCTTTGCTGATTCGCACCTGGGTCAGCTCTTCCAGAAAGGTTCGCCCTTTCTCTTTCTTGTACAGATTGCTCAGCCATACTGGAGTAACATGCACCGCAGACGCAACGAGCTGAAGCGACAGATTCTCCGTATACCGGTTACGAATGATGCGCTCCGCCTCCTGAACGATCTGACTTGAAGCGTTTGACATTTTTCGAAAATCGCCAGCTAATGCCAACAGGCACTGCTTAACCTGTTCCTGCAAAGATTGCAGCGTATCATACTGCTCCAGCCTATCCCACAGCGCTATAGGGTCCCTTTCCCATGATCGGTCAGACCAACCTACCGCTGCTGCAGCGCGGTACACTTCCATCAGCCAAGTGAAGATGTGCTGCTGAACATCCCTGAGATCAAGTGAGCCCCAGGATTGAACCATTTCTTCAAAATCAGAGAGCGTCTCGCGGATCTCTTCGTCGTTACCGTACTTCACCAGATCAATAACAGCTTTGGGCTCCCGGATTGAAGGCTTCTCACAGATCCTTCCCTCCTCTTCCTCACCCTCCTCCATAAACAGCCGGTTGCCTCCTTGCTGGGCCTTCCGCTTCAAATATTCCTCACACCGCGAATACATTTGATGCAACTGATGCAGCTCGCGTACTGGAGGACTGAGCGCAATACTTGCGTGAACCTTGACGAACTGATTGATACGCTCCAGACACTTTTCTGCCAGCGATAAGCACCTCTCCGTCGCTTCATAGCCGCTATAGCCGATAATCGCTATCCAGCGCTCATGGCTATCCTTAAACAGCACGGATGAGGCGCCGATCTCCTCACCGAGCGTCTGATTGACCACATTGCCAATCCCGAACAAGATCAGCTTCTTCTCATCAACAACGCCATGACGATTCGTAAGAGCCCGTAAATTATCTGCCTCTACAATCATGAGCTGCAGCCCCATCTCTTTCATCCAGCCCAGCTTCAGCGTCTTCAGGCGGTGGGATATTCGTGTCTCCCGGTATGGATCATATTCATTCTCCACAATCTCATGGAGCAGCTCCTCACGGAGCTTGGGCAGAGCAAACTGCATCTGGTCGTTAATGTGAGCCTGCTTCTTCTGTTCCATTCGTTCCATCGTAAGGATCTCAATGGACTTGCGGACGATTTGATCCAGCTCGGTCATACTGATCGGCTTCAATATGTAGTCCATCGCGCCTAAATGAAGAGCCTGTTTGGCAAAACTGAAGTTATTATATCCGCTGATCAGGATCGCCTTCCAGTGATAATCTTCTATCGCCTGTAGTTGCCGGAGCAAATCCAACCCCGACACGCCTCTCATCTTGATATCGGTAATAATCAGATCCGGACGGCATTCCTCAGCAAGGCGCAGCGCTTCTTCTCCATTCGCAGCCTGGATAACAGAGCTTATTCCATATTCATCCCAAGGCACCTGCTGGCACAGCCCTTCACGTATTTCAAATTCATCATCCACAATCAGCACACTGAACATTATGCGGCCTCCCCCAATGATTAGTGCCTAGCGATTGAACAATAAATATTGATCCACTTGACGCTGTACCTCTGCGAGTATGGTTTCCAGTCCATTGTCCATTTGTCGCTGCCTGTACTTTGCTACCGCGTCGCTTATATTTCCCGCCATGCCAAATTCAATGGCTTTTCCGAGTTCTTCGTAGAGCTCATCTCTTCTTTCAAGTTCCTTCGCAATCTTGTAGTCAGACATTAAGCCGCCCAGTGGTGAATCCACATTTTGAGGGAGCTTGGCGAATGTAGCTTCTTTGCTCCAGAAATCTCCAGGATAGGTCTCGGTTGGCCTTAAAAATTGCGGCTTCCAGAATGCCCATTGTCCTCCCCAATCCATATAATTGCTGGTCGAAAAATTCAAATTGTCCGGATGACGAACGGTATCCCCTTCTAACTTATACGTCTTCCCTTCAATTCCATAAATCACAAGATCGAAGAGGGTTCTGTCCGTCTCGAGCAGATCAAGAAAGCGTAATGCCAAATCCGGGTGCTCTGAATTGCGGTTAATCGCAATGACATTAGAGGACGGGCTACGGTTGACCTGACGCTTCTCGGGATACAGCAGCGATATTTGCTGCCGATAAGTCGAATCGATGAAGCCAGGGTCTGCAGCCAAAGCCCATTCATGGGATGTAATCGTAAATAACAGCTTCCCGCTCCGCCATTGATTCGCACTATCCTCAAGCCCCAGTATAGAATCAGGGTTAAGAATACCTGCTTGATTCCAACGCCTGCTCATCAGCGCGGCCTCCAAATAGAACGCCTGCTGTTCGATGGCCCTTACCTTCATTTCAGGATCTCCTATGTAGCATCCCAGCCCATAGAATCCAAGATCCAGCCATTCTTCTCTTACCATATAAAAAGGCAGAGCTGTCACAAGAGACAGCTTCCTGTCAGGATAAGCTTCCTTGAGTTGATGGAGAAGCGTGTCAACCTCCTCTACCGTTTGAATGGAATTCAAAGGAGGGGCAATGCCTGCATGTTCTGCCAGATCAGCGCGCCATACGGCATACGGCCGCTGATTCATCTTGATCGCCCAGGGCAAACCGACAATATCACCATCGAGTGTTGTGGACAGAAGCGTTCCATCACTGTTATACCGTTCATTCAAATGAGGAGCATATTCAGGAAGCAAGGTATTGAGCGGCAAGTATGAGCCACGGGCAGCCATCTGCCGGAAAGAAGTATCTGAATCAAAATTCAAGTCCCAGCGATCGCCTGCCGCAGCCATAGCCAGAAGCTTACTGGAATAGTCCGTCCATGGGATGAAGTTCACCGAGAATTTCACATTCAACCCCTTTGATTTGACGTATTGACTGACCTCCCTCCATACTTCATCAGTAGCCGCCTTCTTCTCCCCGCCGAAATACAGCTTCAGTGTCACTTCAGCCCTCGCATCCTTCATCCATTCTTCAGAGTCTACTCGCTCCGGGCTCGAAGTCCTAATGAAGAAGTACCCTGCTGGTATTACGATCATCATCACACATACCAAAGCCAGTATTCTCACTTTCCAAGGATGAATGGACGGCATCCTGCTTCCCTTCCCTTCTAGTTGAGATTCTGAATCCCCGCTATTGTGGTAACGCTTTCAAAAATGATTTTAAACTACAAGTACATTTATAAACTTATCTTAAGTTCATCCTTTCAGATATAAGAGGATTCAAAATTATCTAGTGCGTTTATAAACTGTTGGCAATAAGAAACGTCCCTTGCCGACTTACGCCGGACTAGGGACGTCACTTTTTCCATCACCTTTTATACGCTCTTCATGGTTTCATACCTGTGCTGCTTCAAATTACTTCAGGCTATCACGCAGCTCCAAGGTCTTCTTGTTCCATGTTTCCGTCTCTGGAATAATATCGTTAATATCACGGTCACCAAAAATAATATCATTCAAAATATTGTTCCAGTTGTAATCACTCCAGCCTGGAACAGTCAGGCCTGGCTGAATTTTCGCGTTTTCACGCGCTAGCTTAACAGCCTCGATATTCTTGCCTTTCCAAATTTCAGCCTGGTCATAATAAGCCGTCAGTTCATCATCAACAACCGATGCGTTTGCCCCTTGATCGATCTTCCACTTCTGGGCTTCCTTAGAGAATTGGAACTCCAGCCACAGGAAGGCTTCTTCCTTATGCTTCGATCCGGCCAAGAGCGACAATGGTCCGTAAATCGTATACCCTGGCTGACTTACCTTGCCTTTCGGGAACGGAAGAACATCCCATTCGAAGGTTGCCTTCTCCTTCAGGTTCGGGAGCACCCAGTCCCCGCCAATGGCAAATCCTGTTTTCCCGTTGATAAATTCTTTGGTTACACTACCGTCGGCCTCGGAAACCGCATTAGACTGCATGGAACCATCTTTCGTAACCAGTTCCTGGAACCATTTCACTTCATTCATAATGTCAGGTGTACTCAGCAAGCTTTGGGTCAAATCTTCATTCAAATACTGCAGATTGGCTGCATATCCATCGGCGATTGCCTTGGTCGATAACATCCGCATTTGAATCTCTGCTTGCGTAGTGATTCCGTATTCTCCAGCGTTGCTGTCCGTCACTTTCTTGGCAATACTGCGGAAATCATCATAGGTCCAGTCATTGGCCGGCATATTAACCCCGTGTTTAGCAAGCAGATCCTTGTTCACTAGCACCCACATCGGAACGTCAACCATTGGAATCGCCAGCTTCTTGCCGTTAAAGATCATCGTGTCAAAGAATCCATCAGGGAATTTCGTTGTTTTGAACGCTTCACTCTTCTCAATATAAGGGGTAAGATCTTCAATGAGACCATTCTGCTCGAAAGAAATCAGGTCGGAGTCGATCTCTGTAATGTCAGCTGGGGTGCCTGCCGCCTCCATAGATGCGATAATCTCCATGATCGGCTGAGAATTAACCGGAATTTGTTCAATTGTAATCCACGGATATTTTTCCTCGAACATTTTGTAGAGATCATTGTAGCTATCTTTCCAGGAAATGATCTGCAATGTAACCGGATCATGCTTCTCTTCCACCTTAGGTGTGTTGTTGACAGCGCCTTCCGTCGGGCTCGTGTCAGGTGTATTAGTCGCAGTTTTGGTATTGGTACTGCCACTGCACCCGGATAATACGAGTGACAGCGTAAACACAGCGGCCAATAATGATGAGGCTACAGTTCTCTTTTTCAAAGTCTATTCCTCCCCTAAATTGAATGATTATACTTGCCAACCTGGACGGGTGTACCAGTCATTCTACGTTTGCCCAGCATTCCCCCTTTCCAGCATCTTCACTTCACCTGACTTATCACTTCGGCTTATTCCACAATACCGGTTCTCTCGATACCTGTAATAAACCAGCGCTGTAAGAACATGAAGATCAGCATGGGCGGAAAAATAATCAGGAATGCGGCTGCCATCTTTGTTCCCTCTGTTACCGGATTGGTAATATTGTTCTTATTTCCGAGAAGCGAAGGATTCAGGACGTTCTCCAGATTATCAAGACGAATCGACAACGGCGTAAAGCCCTTTGCCAGAAACATGGACGGCTCGTAATACATGTTCCAATACCAGATGAAGGAGAACAGAAATACTACCAGACATGCGGAACGGGCAAGCGGAAGCATAATGCGGACGTATAACCGGACAACAGAGGCTCCGTCCAGCTTCGCCGCTTCCTCCAGACTGGGCGGCTGCGCCCGGAAGAACTGCCGGAAGATTAAGATGAACAATGCTCCCTTGAGCCCTTGGCCAAAGATCGCCGGAACAAGAAAGACAAACATCGTATTTAGCAAGCCTAATTTACTGAAGATGACATATAGCGGAATGATCACGACCTGCGGCGGAATGAGGAAGGTCAGCAGCACCATCGCCGTGATAAAGCCTTTGAACGGTACTGCCAGTCTTGCCAGTGCATAGCCGGTCATTGAGCACACCAGCACCTGAGCAATCGAGCAGGTTAGAGCTATCGTCGCTGTGTTAAATAACGCTTGCGGGTATTGCAGACCTTCGATCGCCTTTGTCATATTCTCCCATGTAATTTCTCTGGGAATCCACTTTACCGCGGGATCAAGCAGATCGCTGACCGTCATGAACATGGTGCTGATCATATGCAATAGCGGTTGCAGGTACAGATACGCCACAATGGACAACAGCATATAGATGATTAGCTTGGCGATCAATCCGTCAGACAGGTTCCTGCCCAGCATGACCATCTTGAACCGCTGACTGTTCCGGCTCCACATGACGCTCTTGATTCGCTGCTGAAGCCCCCGTATTCTAACAGGATCACTCATGACCTTCTCCCCCTCTGTCGCAAACTCCGGTTGAACAATGCCAGCACAATACCGATCAATACAAAGATAAAGACGAAATAAATCCAGGCCAGCGCACTGGCATAGCCGTAACCGGTATTTACCTTGAACATATTCTCCCTGATATGCGCCAGCACCGGGTTAAGCGGGAATGTGAACAGATCGATAATTGTGTACAGCATATTTAGACTGATGAATGGCAGGCTAGACGGCAGGGTAATCTTCCAGAAACTGTCCCATGGTGATGCTCCGTCTATTCTCACGGCTTCATAGATAGAGGGTGATATGGTCTGAAATCCGGCGATAAAGATTAATATTTGTACTCCGGAATACCATAGAATCAGGACGATTCGTCCCAGAACCTCCATCACGGTAAGGGCCAATTCCCCTCCCACATACTCACGAACAAGCGGCTCCAGGTTGTACTGATCCAGAAACGGAATGTCGCCCGCTCCTTGTGTAAATAACTCTGACAACACCTGACCTGTAGCAAAAATTACGGGCAGGAAGAACAATGCACGAAAGAGAAATCTCCCCGGAAATTGCTGATTCAGCAGCAATGCGATAAGCAAAGCGAAGATCACAATGATTGGCACCATGAGCAGCATTTCCTGGAAATAGGTAATCATCTCGATCGGGAAAATACTGTCCTTCAGAAAGGCATCCTTGTAGTTCTGAAACCCTAGCCAAGTATATTGGAAGCCCCCCGGTACGACAGCTACCTTGTGCAGCGACATGAAGATCGACCAGCCAACCGGAATCGCCACGAATATAAGAAACCCGATGATCCAGGGCAGCATGAACATCAGCCCGGTTCCGTATTGCTTCATATGATAACGGAGCGCTTCTTTTCTGTGCACGGTCAGCTTACTCATTGGTGCCCGCCCCCTTCTCTACCTTGAAGCTTTTCGCGGAGTAATCAACGATAACCCTCGTTCCATCCTCATACAGGGTTGCGTACCGCTGATCTGCCAGACGCTCATGCAGGGTGATCTTTTGCGAATACAAGCTGCTTAAAGCATCGAAGTTCTCGTATTCCTTCAGTATTCGATCTTCCCATTTGCCGAAGCTGCTACTGTACAAGAAGCTCGCCCCCGTATTCTTGAGCTTACGGGAGTCGTCATGGGTCACGAAGAACGAAGGCAAGGCCCCATATTCAATCGCCTTAAGGAACTCCACTTCTTCATCATCGCGGAGATTTCCCTCTTCAAAGGTATAGGGAACGAAGCCGTGGAGAACGATCGGATAGAAGGGTACCGTCTCATCAACCATAAAGTCATAGCTGGACGCTGAGGGCAGACCGTCAATATAATCGCTAGCTCCAAGCACATAAGCATTGCCCCGGAACACGCTGGCTGTTCCAAGCTCCTTACGTGTATAATCCAATAACTCGGTATAGATTTGCTTCGTATAATCTCTGGTACGAATACCGGAAGATTCATAATCGTTGAGGAGTAACTCCCCGATGGCACTGTAGTGAATGCCTTCCACACCTATTTCCTTCAGTTTGCTGATGGTATTCGCCGCGCTTACCGCCGTGTATATGGGCTTTGCGACATACCAGTCTCCATCCACAAACGCCGTTCCGTCGATGCCTCTAATGGCATCCTGCTTGGGCGAGAAGGATGATTGGCCGTCAATCCATAAGAAATCTTCGTAGAAGCTGACGCCGACTCCCCTTTCCTTCATATGAGTGGCAAAAGATTTGGCGCCTGCCTCCCCGCCAAGTGCCTCCTCAATGGGGAACCGCTTCTCCATGTTATAATCACCCTGATTGGTCCAGCCGAAATAAATGGTCTGAAGCGATGGTACCCCCCGCTCCTGCAACCGGCGGACCATGTTCTCCGCCTGCGCGAAGGTCGTTGCGGCCACATATCGAATCTGTCCGAAAGCCTGCTCGTAGTTGCCGCCCATAATCTTCAAATAAAGCGGAACATGCGCGACCGGATCCAGCTTTTTGCCCAGAGAGCCCTTCTCCTGCAAATACTCGCGGTAGGCGACTGCCATGCCGGAATAATTGGCTTCCTGATCATTCAGGAAGCGATATTCGATCTCACGGTCACGATCCAATTTTTCTTGCTGAACAGCCTTGCTCGGCGCAGCCAGCCGGCTCATGCGGTAGAGATATTCCTCTCTGTAGATCTGGCTGGAGAAGACATTGAAGAAGGAGGATTTCATTCCCGGCGACAATGCCGTTACATTAGCGGAGTCCTCGCCTTCCGTCATAATCGCTACAAAAGCATGATCATTCTTCTTGAGTCCGAATACGGGATATGCGATAGTCTCCCGCCGCTGGCCAGAGCGGGTCCAATTCCCGGAATTCGTCATTTCGCTGCCGTATACCTGGTGTATATAACCTCTGGATAGCTTCGCGTGTGCGGTATCGTAACGAATGAGTCCACCCGGACCATCGGGTACGAACAAGTAACCGTCATCCTGAGACGAAGCAGCGCCGAAGTACGGCAAAATATCCAGGGTGAACAGGGCATATTCTCCCTCCTCCTTAATTCCCTTCGATGGTACCCTTACTTTCAAACCTGTCTTCGTTAACTCATATTGCACCGTGAAGCCCAGTCCCTTGGAGGGGAAGAAATAGGAGATCTGCAGCCCATCGCCTTGACGGATCATCGACGCCTTCATGTCTTTAACCGCATTGCTCAGCGACTCGCGAACGGTCTGATCCTTTCCCTTAGTACGGACATGTGTCAAGGTAAATGGCGATTTCAACTGCTCCAGCAATTGACCTTTGACGTTCTCGTGTTTCAGCTCTGCCTCACCAGGATTACTGGTCCAGCGATAACCGCTGGTTTTATCAAGGACAGCAATCTCCGTGGTATCGGGACGAACATACAAGCTATAGCTGTCGTTCTCGCTGACCAGAGCATAGCCATCCGCTCCCACCGAAGGTTTCCAAGCCTCACCCTCGTACAATTCATTAGCAGAATCCTTCGGCATCGTCATACCAGTTTTTGCGAAACTGGCCTCTGTCGTCAATTCCCAGGGCCGTAAGAAGAACAGAACCAGCAACCCTAGTACGAATATGGCAACAGCAATCCACCTGATCTTGAGGAATAGTGATTTCGCTAGATTAATGATAGAAGTTCACCTCTTTGTACAGCTCATAGAAAAAGTCGTAGAGATTATACGACAATCCGAAAATGATAAAGCCAAACACCCAGATGGTAACGATGGCAAAGACAGATATCGCCGAGTTTTTGAACGTCTCCAAAAAGTCGAAATTATGAATGACCTGAGTCATAACAAAGAACATGGCCAGCATCCATAGTGTCGCTAAGGTATTGAGCGCATGAACCAATACCGCCTCATCAAGAGAGGCCAAATTAGACAGAATCAGGACTGGAATGGAAATGAACAAATACGGTGACAAGGCATACACACTACCTTGAACAACCTCCCTGAATTTGCCCTCACCATCCTTGATGCTGCAAACCAGATAATTCGCGATAATCCAGGTCACCCATGGAACGATGAAGAAGGCCAAATCTCTAAGCGCATTCACGTTCCTAAGTTCAACGGGATTGAACAGGAAACCAGTCCAGTATATCCTGGCGATCTTCACGGCAATGACAGACAAGAGCAATGCTATCGTAATCCATGGCGCAATTCTGGCCTCCTTGATCCGATAGAACCCCTCATAAGGATGAATCATCACATAGCCAAAGTTCCTTATGTCCTGCAGCGGCTGTTTCCAGGAGATAGGCGTAGGGTACTTCCGGCGTAGGGCTCTCAATCCCCGGACACCAAAGTGCAGCAGCAAGAGTCCGCTGATGATTCCAAGGACCAGCATTACAAAATGTTCTTGCAGCCACTCCAGGCGGATTTGCCAGAATGCTTTGGAATAACCGTCCGTGTCAAAGGCTACCTTCATGAATTTCAGCGCATTAGCATGATCATTTTCATGCAGGTACACCTTTCCAAGCCCTTGAAAGCTGCCATTATACATATCATTGCGAGCATAAACCGACTCCCAATAAGGCTTGCTGTCTTCGTATTTGCCGCCTGCGTACAAGGCCAGCGCCTGCAGCACATCCTTGCCAAATTCGGTGCGGACATACTTATGAACCATATTCGTGCCACTGTCCGAGATCCAGACTGCGTTCTTGGAATCTACAGCTATCCCGGTAGGATATCCGATGACGCCGTATTGCTGCGTCTCCTTATCGATAAACCCGAACGCAAAGAGCACGTCTCCGGTGTGGTCGTACAGGTTAATGCGCATCGAATCCAAATCGATGTTATACAGAAACCCCTCCTGCCCAATCGCAACATCGACGATTCCGTGGCCATTGTACATCGCTTTGTTCTTGAAACCGTCCACGCCGCCTGCGTTCAGCTTTCGGATGGCTCCCTTGCCTTCTCCGCCAGCTGTAGCCGTATAAATGAAACCATCAGCATCCATGGCTACGTTCGTTATCGGCTTAGGAAGCGCAGGCTTCTCTTGAGCAAGCTGCTCTTTGTTCAGAACAAGCTGCTTCAACCGGTTAATCATGGATTGATCGGCCTTGTTGGCACCGAAGTGCCCCATGAACTCTCCATTCGGACTTAATCTGACCAGCCCCTGATAGGAGGAATTGAGCTGGATATACATCACTCCGCGCCGGTCGACTACCAGCTTGACAGGCACGAAATGCTCCGATCCAAGCAGCGGCGTGTCCGGCTTCTTATATTCCCGCTGGTAAGTGCCATCGGAAGTAAACACAGCAATCCGCTGATTGCCGGAGTCGGCGACATATACATCTCCGTCGGCTGTCACGAAGACGCCTTCAGGCGCTGCCAGCTTTCCGATTCCTTCACCGGCTCCAATCGTTCTTTGTACCTTTCCGTCATTACTCAGCACGATGACCTGTTCCAGTTCCTTATCCGCCACGTATACCTCATCATTGGGAGCAATCGTAATGTCTACCGGGTCTCCCAGCTCAACCGTAAGCGTTTCCGCAGGACTATAGATCGGCTGAATCCGGAACCAGGTCGACTGATTGCTATCATAATAGGCTGTAATATACGGGAGCCGTGCCGAAGCAGTGGACGGAAGCAATGAAATGAATACCAAAACTAACAGGGGTATGGATAGCCATTTTTTCATGATTCCGACTTCCTTTGCTGATGACATCATTTAATACCGGAGTGGACCATCGTCTCCAGCACTTTGCGCTGAAAGAGCAGGAAGATGATCAGATTCGGTATAAAAATAAGCAGTCCGGCCGCGGCCGCCATATTCTGTCCCGCTACGTTATTCTGCAGGCCGCTTAACAAGCTGTTAACATAAAAGGGCAGCGTACGCATCGCTTCCTTCTGCATGAACAAGGTCGATGTCTCCACATCTCCCCACACCGTCTGAAAGGTCAGGATCGAAATGGTGGCAACCGCCGGGACAGATAGCGGCAGCACGATTCGCGTAAAGATTCCCAAGTGACTTGCCCCGTCGATCCGGGCGGCTTCCATCAAATCGTTCGGAATCTGAGAAATAAACCCGACCAGCATAAACACGGCAACAGGTGAGGCCAACGAAGGCAGAATATGCCCAAAATACGTATTGTTCAGCCCTAATCCATTGATGATGAGGTAGCGCGGGATCGATACCGTCTCCGGAGCAAACATCAGGGACAGTGTGATCAAAGATAGAATCAGTGCCTTGAAGTGGAATTTGTACTTCGCCAGTACATAAGCCGCCATCGTGCTGACCACAATGACGCTGAACAGCGTCAGCGACACTACGAGTAAGCTGTTGAACAAATAGCGTGTGAATGGCACCGTTGCATTAGATGCGTGAAGCAGCAGCACTTCAAAATTGTGAATCGTTGGATGCTGTACTAAAAAACGCGGCGGGAACAGGAACAGCTCGTTTTTCGGCTTGAAGGCATGGCTGAATATGAAGATGATGGGCAGTGACATAAAGGCTGCCAATGCCGTGAAAACCGTAACCAGCAAGGCCTGAAAAGGCGAGATGCGGCGGAGCTTACGCAGTCTTGCGATCATAGGCTACTGCTCCCCTTTCGAGTTAAACAGACGATATGCAAACCGCATGACAAAATAACTGATGAGCAGCAGCATGACCGATACAGCCGAGGCATAGCCAAGCTCAAATCGGATAAAGGCGTAGTCATCCACATGGTTAATAATCAAATGGCCCGAATATTGCGGGGTAACCGCAAGTCCAGTCAATTGAGTGGAGATCGCTCCTGCTTTCAACGTAGATACGATCGTCATGACGGCGCTGAACAGCATTTGCGGCTTCATGGACGGAATCGTAATATAGAACACTTCCTGAAGACGGCTGGAAATTCCGTCAATCCGTCCGGCTTCATATAGCTCGCGATTCACCGTCTGCAAGCCAGCCAGCATCGCCAGAAAACCTACGCTGAAGCTCATCCACAGCGATACGAGAATCATGACTTTCAGCAAATATTTCGGGTCCTGTAGCCAGGTAACAGGCGCATCTGCCCAGCCCATCTGCAACAGGAAATTATTGAGGTAACCCACCCGGTCTCCACTGAAAGCAGCAATCCACACCACGGATAACGCCACTCCGCCAGCCATTGATGGTGCATAGAATACCAGCGTATAGTAATCCCGCACACGCAGTGGAAGCTGATGAATCAGCCAAGCAAACAGGAAGGACAATAGATAGCCACCCGGCCCCACAATCAAAGCAAACAAGAAGGTATTAGGCAGCGCCTTAGTCAAAAAGACAATATCTTGTGTAAACAAGGAAATGTAATTATCGAATCCGATGAAATGCGGCTTACCGAATCCGTCGTAAGAAGTAAATCCCAACGTGGCTGCCATGATGACGGGGATAACAATGAATATCAGGAAGCTGATCAGAAACGGCGCCAGGAATAAATAGCAGAACGCATCCTTCCTAATTTGCTTCACGAATCTTCTCCACCTTAGTAGTACCGGAGAGGGCGGCTTTGACGCCCCCGGTGACGGTATGACTGGAACAACCTCTGTCTTCACGGTTTCGTATCCTCCCATTCAAAAGGCTTCGTGATCTGCGGAATATGCAGGTCTGCGCCAGAGATCCCGAAGTTCCGCTGCCTCCGCTCCATCTCACGCTGCAACGACAGGCTAGCCTCCTCTAACGACTCGTCAGCCGGAATTCCGTCAAACACCGTCTTGTTCCAGGCGAAATCCATTTCCCGGCCCAGGAAGTAATAACCAGGGACATTGGGCATATTCTTAGCCCAACGTGTTTGCTCACGGATCGCCTTCAAATCCTCAGAAGGCCATGTATGCGATTTCATAGCATTCACATTGGCGGTGTTCCAGCGATATTCAATGCCATAATACGATTCCATATCAGCGGCGTATCTGATCTGTACTTCATCCGAAGTCCACCATTTCAGAAATGCCCAGGCGGCATCCTTCTTATCGCTCTTCTCCATAATCATCCCTGCAGTTAGCGCTTGAGGAGACCAACGGGCCACCTCACCGTCCGGCTGAGCAATGCCCGGCAGCGGAGCCACCTTCCAATGCCCTGTTATTTCTGGCGCAGCCACTTGCAGTTGAACATACGTATTGAAGTCCGAGATGCCAATCGGAATGTCGCCGTCCCGGAAATGCTGGAAGAAAGCCGGGATATCTATCGGCATATTGTATTTGGTGAACATTTCTGTCCACAACTTGAACGCTTTTTGTCCCTCTTCGCTGAACAGATTGGATTTTTGTCCGCTTCTGGAATAAGGATCCGCACCATTTTGCAGGAACAGGGTCGAGAAATCCGCTTTAGGGAAATTCATCATCATCCCGTTTTCCTGAAGCGTAGGCAGGATATCAAATACATCCTCCCAAGTATCCGGCACTTTCAGCTTTAAATTCTCCAAGATATCGGAACGGTAGAACAATAACTGGAAGTTCTGTATCTCCGGAAGTCCGTAGGTCCCTCCGTTATAATTCAGCGCCCGTGCGACGCCGGGAATAAACCGCTGCTGCACGTCCGCAAAGCCCGGATATTTCGACAGATCCTCTACTGCATTCCGCATCGCATAATCTGCCGGCAATGCCTCAGCGACGCCTAACGCCACATCGGGAACCTCGCCTGCGGCATTTCCTAGAATCAGCATATTGGGGTTAGGCATGAGGTTGATATTCACTTCAATACCCGTACTAGGTGTGAAGTCCTGACTAACCAGTTCCCGAAGCTGGTCGACATAGTCCCGTCCACGTCCCACCCAGATCGTCAGCGACTTGTCATCCTGATTGCTGTCCTGATCATAGTTCAAGTAGAAGGAACGGGCAAAATCCATAACTGTATAAGGCACACGGGACAGCATTGTAGGTTCCTTAAGTCCTGTCTTCGTGTCCGGCGTCCGCAGCACAATGTAATCTAGCAGCAATGGCTGCTGGGTCAGTGTCGTTAGCCAGGTGCCGATGTTGGCCTGGATACTCGAGAAATCGTTAACCCGACTAGGGATTTCATTCACATCCTGCAGCATATTGTTCAGAATTGAGATGGAAGATTTTAAGGACTGTGACAAATCCGAATCGCTCTCATTTACAAAGTTAGTATAATCGCGAATCTCTCCAAGCCGGTCTGCAATGGCCTGAAGCTTCTTCTCTACATCAGGATCATATTTTTTCATTTCCCAGGTTCGGGTAGAATCCACGTTGGCATCGGCTGCATTTTTACTGTAGTTGCCCGTAATCAGCCGGATATGACGATCGAATTCAGCAATCTGTCCCAGTGCATCCCTCAGGGCCATCAGAATCGGCTGCATCTTGGAGGAGTCCGCCACCATACGTAAGGTGTGCTTGCCCCCAGTTAGATAGAATTTGTAAGGCTCCCCCTGCTTGTCGGCAAGCGAATTAATTTCAAATTCCTTATGATGGTCGAAAGCATAATGCAGCATTTCCTGGAAGGGAACCTCTCCATCAATCTGAATGGTCCGATAGGCTTTGAAACCGGATCGATAGTTCTGGTAATCCTTGATGTCAATGACATACCAGCCGTCAGCAGGAGCTTCAAGCTCCCATTCCACCCACTCACCCGTATTTTTCCAGCGGTTTCCTCCAAGCACATTATACGTGGTCCGGCCTTTAGGCTCAGGAGAAACGTATGGCTCAGACCAGTGGTCGGTTTGGATCGATAGGCTGGACTTGCGCTGGAACTGCTCGGTCTCCTGAATGCTGAGCCAATCTTCCTGCTTACCGCCCTCAGGCTGCGCGGCAATATATTGTTCGTAGGCCGGTAGTGACTTTCTGGACTGGAACGACATGCCGCCGATAGCGACCCCTCCCCGCTCTCCTATCAGTCGCAGATTGTGTTCTCCAGCGTCCAGATAGTATAGCAGCGGCCTCGAAGAGGCTGTATAATCGCTTACCGCTTTATTGTTCCACCCTGTGAGCTCATCCTGCTGCGGTCTGATCTGCATTCCATTGTTATTGCGGTCGTATGGATATTTGGCATCCTTCCACAGCCGTTCCAGCTCAATCCGTTCCGATTCAACAAAGGGATAGCTGCCATCAATCATCACACCGCGAACAACGGAGCTATTGTCGCCAGGGAGCGGCTTATAATCGATATGAAGCTCATACCAACCGGGTGCCTTTACCTGGAAACGCCAGTCCACAGTACCGCGATCATTTTGCCAAGCCAACGCACGTACCCCGTCATCAGTGATTTCGCTAACGTCAGCATCTGCAGAGGCTTCCTCGTAAGTCAGCGCGTTCAGCGTAATCTGCCGTTCCTCCTCCTTGTAGCCCAGTTCCTCCTCGCTCTTATCATGTATCAGCTGAATATAGGGGATAGGTCCGCTCCCATGATCGAAATCCACCATTTGCGCCTCAGTCACCCGATCGGAGAGGACGATCTCCTCCTTCGATGTTGCCCAGAGGATCAGGATAACGACAATGGCCGCAATCACAGTCATTCGTCCAGCGATTCGGATGGACCGTGGAACATTCTTTAGCCTCATGCCTCATCTCTCCCGATGGCCATTTCCGTCGCTTCATCAAAAAAGTGAAGTTTGTTCATCTGCAGGTTCACCGATACTAACTCGCCCTGCTCGTACAGAACTTCGGGCGCTGTTCTTACGATCAGCCGAATCTTCCCCAGCTCCACGTACACATAAGAATCCGCTCCCGTCTGTTCTGTCATTTGCACTACGCCAGGTATATAATCATCATCCTTTTCATAACTCCCCCGCTTAATCAATACATGTTCTGGTCTGATGCCGAGAATAATGTTGTGCGTCAGTCCAGACAAGCGCTGAAAGCGCTGCCCTTGCTCCCCGGAGAGCGGTACACGCATTCTTTTATTGGAGAAATAGTAGTTCCCGTCACTCACTTCAACCGTTCCGTTCATAAAATTCATCTGCGGGGAACCGATAAATCCGGCAACGAAGACATTCGCTGGTTCATCATACAATTGTCTGGGCGGAGCAACCTGCTGAATGATGCCATCCTTCATCACCACGATTCGTGACCCCATGGTCATCGCCTCAACTTGATCGTGCGTAACGTAAACGGTCGTACGCTTCAAATCCTGCTGCAGCTTGATTAATTCCGCCCGTGTCTGGGACCTTAGCTTCGCATCCAGATTGGAAAGCGGCTCATCCATCAAAAATACTTGCGGTTCCCGCGCGATCGCCCGCCCAAGCGCGACCCGCTGCTTCTGTCCGCCCGATAGCTGGCTGGGCTTACGCTCCAGCAGATGCGAGATCTCCAATATTCCCGCTACCCGCTTGACCCGCGAGTCGATCTCATGCTTGGCCGTCTTACGCAGCTTAAGTCCCAATGCGATATTCTCTTGCACAGACAGATTCGGATACAGCGCATAGTTCTGAAACACCATCGCGATATCCCGGTCTTTGGGGGATACATAGTTGATGAATTTCCCGTCCAGATAGAGCTCCCCGCTACTAATCTCCTCTAGTCCAGCCAGCATGCGCAGCGTCGTCGACTTCCCGCACCCGGAGGGCCCGACCAATACAAGGAATTCCCCTTCATCAATCGTTAAATGAAAGTCATTTACAGCAGGGCGGGATTCGCCTTTGTAGCGTTTGAAGACATGATTAAAAGAAATGCTTCCCACCTGTTCTCACCTCACGCTTTACTCGTCTGCGGTTCACATTTTTATGATAGCGCATTCATTGAGAAGCAAAAATGAGGGGGAATTAATTTTTATTGTGGTTTATTAATTTTCAGGCAAAATCCAAACAGCGCGCACCCATTAAATATCGGCACGCGCTGTATAGTTATTTCATTTGTCTACTTAACAGGGGTATGACCACCTGGAGGACTTACTAGCTTTTATGATCACCGTATAATTAAAGCTCATTGCCATAGTTATCCCGCACGACTACCTGCACACCGGCCGGATGCGCCACGGTTACATTCAGCCCATTCTGATGCCGGTTGAAGAACGATCCGCCCTTAGTCGTCCCAGCCATAATATACACAGTGTCTCCCACATGCTTGGTTAACAGTAGACTGCTCTCCTGTTCCTTCTGAAGTCGCCCCTGGTCCGACAAATAGGTACCAAACACGTTCAACGCTGATCCACCGGTCTGGTCAACCTTCACCTTGTGGATCCATTCGGTTTGGACGATGATCTTCGTGATACCCGCGGGAAGCGGAGCGCTGTATGCCGGCAGTTCGTATCTTTCTTCTGACAACGACATCATCTGTTTGATCTCTTGAGTCAAGCCCAAGGAACTGATCGCAGCAAAAAGGAGGCAGCAGATCGCCAGAAAGCCTACGAACAGGACGCTCATCACATCGTAATACACCTTCCCTTTTCCCCGAAACCATAGTGTATAAATCACAATTTCCAAACCCAGCAGGATAAATATTACCGGCCACCAGGCCAGGGTCATCGCAAAGACCTCTGCGCCATTCCATTGGGAAGCCATGATAAGAACGCCCAGGAACAGCAGGCTTAGTCCCATCGACAAAGTGCCGACACGCCAGCTGCGATCTTTATCTGCCTTGGTTTGAACGGCTGGAGCTGCCTCGGGGAGGTTCGGTGTAGGGCTTAAATTCATATCCATGCTCATAGTGGTTCCCCCGTTCCCTTGTTTTGTGCTCTCTTTTTATTTCCAAGCAGCAGCTTGATGCCTCCGCCGATCAGCACCAGAGATACAAGCACTGTTTTAAAATAAGCATTGAGCCGGTGTTCCAGTCGCCACTGCGGAAAGAGTCCATCAACGGCGGGAATCGCCACATCCGCAATGATATAATACAACCCCATACAGAGCAGTACCGCTCCGAGCCAGCCCTGATGGTTCATGAAACCTGCAATGACCGGACGGTCTTCCAGATCCTCTCTGCCATAACGGCTAATATGCTGCAGAGCATCGAACAGGCTGTAGAACCAGATGACCGGGATCAGAAAGAATAACAGCGTTAGCCGGAGCAGGTCCATAACATAGATGCTGCCAAGGAACAGAAGCATCAGCTGAAGCCCTCTTTTCTGCAGACCCAAATACATTTGTCCTGCTCCGGGAAACGCAGCCAGTAGTGTCGCCAGCACCTTACTCCGGCGTCCATCTTCACGCCCTGCCTCCAAATCCTCGAACAGCGTCCGGTCATGCAGGAGTTCTCCCGCCTGCTTTCGGTGGATATGCTGAACAGCATCGAACATGCAGTACAACCAAATAACCGGCAATACACCGAACAACAACAGAAACGCATCACTGGATGTTATTCCAGCCAAGAATAGCAGAATCGTCATGAAGCCGAAAAATGAAATTAAGAACGACAGCCCCCGCTGCATCAGGCCCATATGAAAATGTCCCAGCCCCGGAATAAAGGACAGCAGTATAACATGAAAACGTTCATTGTCTCTACTCTTTACCGGCGTGTAAGGGAGCCCCTCTATCTGTTCTAATGGCAGCGCCATCGGCGGAGCCGGCGCTTTTAACATTTGAATCAGCAGATGGACCATGCTTAGGAACCACATCACGATAAAGCCAACAAGCCCGAGCAAGGCTAGTTCATCTTTTCCGCTCGCCATTGCCAGCAATATGGACAGAAATAATCCACCAAAGCTGACCAGGAAATAGACGATGCCCGAGGTGCGTTTTCCCATATAATAATGACCTGCCCCGGGAAAAATATTAATAAATAAAGCTTTTAGTTTACTTTGCTGCTGCAACGTTATCTCTCCTCTCACTTGCGGTTACTGTTCATCAACTGATCCAGCCAGCCGCTGGTCGCTTCCATCATTTGTTCGCTGTATGACGGATGCTTGCCCTCCGGAACGAACATCCCTATCTCCCCCGAAAGCAGCCGGTCGAACACGCCGGAGGACAGAAAGATCAGCGTTAGTGAAGCGGCGATTACATAATGGACAATCGCTTGCTCATACCAGCGACTTCGCCGCTGACCCTCTTTGGATGGTCGGATTTCTTTACTGGGATGGATTGCGTGCTTCTTCACCGTAGATAAGCTTCCCATCACATTTTCCGTAAAATGCTCCTGATTTTCTAGCGGCGGAAATTGCCCTTGAATCTCCTCCAACGACTCCAGGTAGGAGAGAAGCGCATCGTCATCCTCCAGCAGCCGTTGCTCCCAGGCATCCCGCTCTTCCGGGCTACCTTCGCCTGCTAGATACTGTCGTGCACGGGCATCATCCTGCTTTAATTCTCCGTCTTGCCTCATAACCAATCGTCCTCCTTCCAATGTTTTCGAATCCACTGCCGGGCCCGGTAGAGCCGGGATTCCACCGTCTTCAATGTAATCCCCTTCTGGGTTGCTATCTGTTCATAATTTTGCTGTTCGATATAATAGGCGACGATCACCTCACGATGCATCTCCGGCAGCGTCTGCACTTCATCCCACAGCCGATCTCTGCGTTCGCGCCGGACAACACCAACCAGGATATCCTCATCACCCGAGCAGATCTGACGGAGCGTCAACTCGCAGTCAACAGGCTGCTCCCGCTGGCGATCCCGTTTACGCTTAGAGTCAATCGCCTTATGTAAGGCAATACGTGAAATCCATGTTACTAATCCTTGAAAACGATAGTCGGGGAGAGATTTGTAAATTTGAAGAAAGGCTTCCTGGGCCGCGTCCTCGGCGCCTCTGGCTTCGCGCAACACCGAGTAAGTAATCTTGTACACTTGCCCGGCATACCTGTCCACGAACTGCCGGAAAGCATCCTCATCTCCTTGGCAAATTCTCCTGATTAATAGTTCATCCTCAATGGCTCTCCCCTCCTTCCAAAGTAATAGACGCAGCATCTATCACTTGCCCCTGCGTTAAGCGTAAACTTTTTTCAAGGAGGAAAATAGAGGGAATAGAGGGAATAGAGCATTTATTAGTATCCAATATGTAAAAAACCGTATCGGCCGGCGATAGCCAGCGCAATACGGTTCAATTTTTCTCAATCCAGAAGAATCTATCTTCTATGGAAGAATCTATCTATATGAAAAAATCTATCTGCCCCCATTACGGAATTTCTGCGAGTATGCCTTCACATCCTGAGCATTCTTAACCCGGTTGCGGGCCCATTCCAGTAGAATTCGGTCGATATAACGGAAATGCAGCTTCCCTGCAAAAACAGACTCCTTGAGCGCGAGCAGGATCAACTCCTCAGGATACTGATCCTGATCCACCCAGCCGGAAATCGTCTCACACTCCATCGGGGAGAGCGGACGCCCGAATTCTTTTTCAAATACACTGAACAAGCTTCGGCTCTCTTCTTCACCCTTGCTCTGTAGAGATGCAGGATTCCAGCCTGATCCACCGCTCGACAAGACATCCGCAGAGGAACGCTGCGATGTCAGTAGCTCCTGTGTCTGTCCGGTCTGCTGAGCAGCTTCAGCTAGATAAGCTCCTAACTTGCTGTATAGCCCAGAGAAGTTGTAGCGTTCGTAATGGATACCACGCAGCTCGTCATTATCCTCATCGATGCCGATAAATCCATCCTTCATCAGCTTCTGGAGCTCGCCTGCGATTACGGACACACTTCGTCCGGTTACCCCCTGCAGGTCCTCCAGAGTCGGGAATTCCATTCCCTCTACCTGTCTGAACGCTAGCAGATGAATCAGCAGCATTGCCTCACTACCCGCCAAGCCAAGCTTGCGGTAATGCTTCAGCAACGCGTAAGGAATGATGGCCATTCCGCTCTCCAGGCCGAAGGAGACGCCTTCTCCCCAGGCATTCCATCCCTTGCTGTCCATGTACGCCCCCCTTTTTGTAAAAAAATAACCTATCATAAACCATCTTACTTGTAATTCTATAAGAAACTGCGCCTCCTTATGAAAGGACGGCGCAGTTGTTATTGCCGAATATTATGGATATAGACGGTAGAGTGTACGAGGGAACGGAATCGTTTCACGTACGTGGTCAAGCCCGCAAATCCAGGCTACCGTGCGCTCCAGGCCAAGACCGAAGCCGGAGTGTGGTACAGTGCCGTAGGTACGCAGGTCCATGTACCATTTGTAAGTGTCCAGCGACAGATTGTGTTCCTTGAAGCGTGCTTCCAAGAGCGCCGGATCGTCAATCCGTTGAGAGCCCCCGATAATCTCGCCATAGCCTTCAGGCGCGATCATATCCGCACACAGCACAACTTCTGGACGGTTCGGATCTGGCTTCATATAAAAAGCCTTGAAGGATGCCGGGTAATGGGTAATGAACACCGGTTTGTCATACGCTTCAGCGATCGCTGTTTCGTGCGGTGCACCGAAGTCTTCGCCCCACGCGATCTCATGTCCATTCTCGTTCAGGAACTTGATAGCATCATCGTAAGTAATCCGTGGGAACGGTGCCTGTATGGCTTCCAGCTTGGAAATATCGCGGCCTACCGCTTCCAGCTCGGTACGGCAGTTCTTAACGACTGATTGCACCACGTGAGAAACGAACTGCTCTTGTACCTTCAGGCTCTCTTCATGATCGGTGAAGGCCATTTCCGGCTCGATCATCCAGAATTCAATCAGGTGACGGCGAGTCTTGGACTTCTCCGCACGGAAGGTTGGACCGAAGGAGTATACACGGCCCAGTGCCATCGCAGCTGCTTCCATGTAAAGCTGACCGCTCTGCGTCAGATAAGCATCCTCGTCAAAATATTTAGTGTGGAACAGGTTGGTCGTTCCTTCTGCCGAGGTCGGCGTCAGAATCGGCGGATCGACCAAAGTAAAGCCGTTCGTGTCAAAGAACTCTTGAATCGCACGGATGATCTCGGCTCGGATGACCAGAACCGCACGCTGCTTGGACGAACGCAGCCAGAGGTGACGGTGATCCATCAGGAAGTCCACGCCGTGCTCCTTCGGAGTAATTGGGTAATTCTCAGTGATGTGCAGCACTTCGATGCCGGTAACTGTCATCTCGAAGCCGGATTGGCTGCGCGGTTCTTCACGAATGATACCAGTCACGTACAGGGAGCTTTCCTGTGTCAGGCTCTTGGCGGCATCCCATACCTCTTCAGGTACTTCCGATTTCACAACAACACCCTGGATATAACCTGTACCGTCCCGCAGCTGCAGGAACTGGATTTTACCACTGGAGCGCTTGTTGTTGACCCAACAGCCGATTACAACACTCTCTCCAACATGCTCATTCACTTTCTTGATTACACTTTTGTTAGCCATGCCTACACTCTCTCCTCTAATTAGCCGTTAATTCCTTGCACAATACGGTGTGTATCGCGTGCGATGACAAGCTCTTCGTTTGTCGGCACCACGAGCACCTGTACCTTGGAATCAGCCGTCGAGATGCGGCGCGGATCGCCGGAGCGGACTTTATTGGCTTCAGCATCCAGTTCAATTCCAAGGAACGTCAGATTATTCAGCACTCTTTCGCGAAGCAGCGAAGCATTCTCGCCGACACCAGCTGTGAACACAATCGCATCCACGCCGTTCATTGCAGCCGCGTAAGAACCGATATATTTGCGCAGACGGTATTCGTACATTTCAAAAGCAAGCGTAGAATTAGCCTCGCCTTTCTCCGCACCATCAATAATATCACGCATATCGCTGCTGACGCCCGAAATCGCAAGCAATCCACTGTGCTTGTTAAGCATCGAATTCACTTCGCCTACAGACAGCTCTTCCTTGTTCATTACATATGGAACAATAGCAGGGTCAAGATCACCGCTGCGTGTACCCATCATCAGACCCTCCAGCGGAGTCATCCCCATGGAAGTATCAACAGACACACCGCCTTGAACAGCCGTTACGCTCGCACCGTTACCGATGTGGCAAGTGATAATTTTGAGATCTTCAAGTGGACGATCCAGATACTCGGCAGCAGCTTTGCTCACGAAATCATGGGATGTACCGTGGGCACCGTAACGGCGAACCTTGTATTTGTTATACAACACTCTTGGAATAGCATACATATAGGCCTTCTCAGGCATAGTTTGATGGAACGCAGTATCGAAGACAACAACCTGTGGCACGCCCGGCATATTGGTCTCGGAAGCGGAAATCCCCATCATTGCAGCAGGGTTATGCAGTGGCGCCAGGTCGAACAACTGACGAATCTTCGTTTTGGCGTCGGCATCTACCAATGCGGAAGCTTTGAAGTATTCGCCCCCGTGTACCACACGGTGCCCAACAGCATTGATTTCTTTAATGGACTCGATTACGCCGTGTTCCTTGTCAGTAAGGATGGCAAGGACTTTACGAATCGCTGTGTTATGTTCCAGGATTTCGCTGACTTCTGTCACTTCCTGCTTGCCAGTCGGCTTGTGATTCAGAATGGAGGAATCCATCCCGATCCGTTCTACCAGACCTTTTGCCAGAACAGATTCATCAGTCATGTTGTACAGTTGGTATTTCAGAGAAGAACTACCGGAGTTAATTACTAGAATATTCATATGCGGTCACCATCCTTGTCGTACTTGAAGAAGCCTTCGCCCGATTTCATACCCAGTTGTCCTGCACGCACCATCTTTTTCAAAATGGTCGATGGACGGTATTTCAGTTCTCCGTATTCGCGGAACATCCGCTCGAGGGCAGCCTGTACCGAATCCAGGCCAAAGCGGTCAGCCATTTCCAGTGGTCCATATTGGAACTGGTAGCCAATCCGCATAGCATCATCAATATCCTGAGGAGAAGCGACACCTTCTTGCAATACGTGCATAGCTTCGTTGATAAGCAAACAAATGAGGCGTGAAGTTACAAATCCCGGGGATTCATAAATCATTACGCCCTTCTTCTCTACAACCTCGTCTACAAAAGCTTTTGTATCTTCGAATGTTTTGTCCGAAGTTTTCAGACCGCGTACAATTTCGACCAGATCCACTTTCGCTACAGGGTATATAAAATGCATGCCAATGACGCGTTCCGGGTACATTGTTGAGCTGGCAAGTTCAGTCAAGCTGAGTGTGGAAGTATTGCTCGCCAGGATAATGTGGCTCGGACACACTTGGTCAAGCTGATGAAATACTTTTTGTTTGGCTTCCAGATCTTCAATGATTGTCTCAATAACCATATCACAGGAACTGAGCTCTGCAAAATGTGTCACTTTTTGGATGCGGCCGAGAATCAGTTTCTTCTCTGCCTGGGTGATGGCCCATTTCTCCAGTTGTTTGTCCAGACTGGTTTCGATCATATCATAAGAATAATCCAGTCTTTCCTCTGTTTTCTCCACCAGCATTACATCCAAGCCCTTGGCTGCGAGCATTTCTGCGATGCCTTGTCCCATCGTACCGCCGCCGATGACACCGATTTTCTTAAAATTCATAAAAAAGTCTCCATCCTTTCAGGTATCTATACCTTAGTATTGTACCTTGTCTGTCGTAAAAATTTAATAAGCCCGACATATAATGATATCTTAGCATGCCTGAAAAGTAAAAAAAAATAACCGGCATAAAGAATTATGCCGGTAAAAGGACGCTGTCACGAAATTGACAACGAAATTGCTCTCCAGAAAGGACTTCTTCTTTCATTAAAATGTCAAGAGAGTAATCAAATACATTCCGTTGATTCTCCAGCATTTCGCGCGTCCGAAGCATAAGCTCGTCCAGGATTTTACTATTTTCCTTCATTAATTCTTCTGTGGTAACCATAGCCAGATTGGCAATCCCCAAGGAGGTAAGTCCAGACTTCATCATCGTTTCGACAATATTCAGCGCTTGGTCGAAGTCTCCCCTTGAACCGGTACTGCGTCCACCATAGAAAATCTCTTCAGAAGCAGCTCCGCCCAGCGCAATCATGATCTGGTCCTCTAAATAATCCTTGGTGTACAGATACTGCTCCTGCTGCGGATTATGCCGCACATAACCCAGTGCCTGACCGCGTGGTGTAAGTGTGACTTGACTGACACTTCCAGGACGCAGCAATTCGGCCATGATGGCATGTCCCAGCTCATGAATAGCTACGCGCTTCTTCTCTTCCAGATTAGTCTCGCGGTCTGTCTTCTCACCCATCATCACCTTATCGATGGCCATGGACAAATGACGATGCTCCACCTCTGTCAGATTCTCACGCATCATGTAGATGGCCGCCTCGTTCATCACACTTTCGAGCTGGGCACCGGAGAAACCATAAGCTTCCTCGGCGATTTTATCGAGACTCACTTCAGGGCTCAGCGGCTTGTTCTTGGCATGAAGAGCCAGAATCGATCTGCGGCCCTTGATATCAGGCATATCCACCTGAATATGACGGTCGAACCGGCCTGGGCGCAGCAGCGCGGAATCCAGCATTTCCTTGCGGTTCGTAGCAGCCACCAGGAGAATGCGCGGAGTCTCATTGTTATAGATACCGTCCATCTCTGTGAGCAGCTGATTCAGCGTCTGGTCATACTCGCGCTGCTGTCCGCCTTCACGCTTACCGCCAATGACATCAATTTCATCGATGAAAATAATCGCACTCTGCTTGTTCTCCTTCACAGCCCGAGCACGGGCATCGCGGAACAAATCACGGATACGCCCTGCGCCTACCCCAACATACATTTCAACAAACTCACTGCCGGAGGCGGCAACGAATACCGAATTCGTATAGTGCGCAGCTGCTTTAGCCATGAGCGTCTTCCCGGTTCCCGGAGGACCGGTCAGCAGGATGCCCTTGAGTGGGCGAATCCCGAACTTGCTGATCTCTTCGTGCCGAATCAGAAAATCCAGTGCTTCACGCAGTTCCTGCTTGGCATTATCCTGCCCACCGATTTCTTCAAAAGTCAGCTTGGACGGTCCGTCCTTCTTGCGCTTCTTCTCCGCTCCGGCACCCACAGCGATCCCGCCACGCATATGTGCTATCAGCAGCAGCGCACCGATCATGCCAGCCGCAATGATGACCGGAAAAATATTAATCCCAACAAATACCATGAAAATTAATACGACAGGAATAAATCCCACCAGCACTTCTTTAGTCCATTTAGGCATTGTTCCAAACCCCCATCTTGGCCGGCTTGCGCGGCAGAATAATGAATTTGCTGTCTTTGCCGCTGCTCAGGCTTACATAAACGTTGCTATCGTCAATCTCTGTCGTTGCAATAACACCCTTGTATTCCGTATGATTCTCCTTCAATCCATCAAGCGTTGACGGAATCAATGTATATTTCCCGCTCTCCATGGCTTCTGCCACTGAGAACATTGCTTTATTCCAATAATCATCCAGCATTGCGTTGGAGTGCTGATCAACATCAAGCTTCAACGTACGGCCGTTAATAGCCGACTTGCCTTCTGTCGAAACATATTGAACCAGTTCGCGCATTTTCGTGCCTGGCTGAAGATCGAGTTTCAAAGTCACCTGATCGCGGTTAATAGTAATCTGAGACTTGTTGACACCTTCATAACCAGCCACAATCTTTTGGAGCGGTTCCTGAACCACGAATTCACGATAGAGAAACCATCCACCAAATAACAAAGCAGCAGTCAACAGTGACGTTAATAGTACAGGTACAAGACGCAGTTTCAAGAAACGTCCTCCTCTCGATGATTACAACAAGTAATATGAATACGTCCCGGCATGCTATGATCCCAATAATCGGGGATTCCGTTCAGCATGCCCTCTTGAATACAAATAGTAGTATATCATAGGTGTATATACGAAAACGAAAAAAACTGTGAATATATTTTAAATTTTTGATTCTAATTTTTACAGATTTATCTAACCTTTTTTAATATTTATCGACAAAGCTCGCCACAGAACTTAGTTCTGCGGCTCATTTTGATGAAAATTTCTACCCGTAAATCTGACATCTGCATCTATACGAATCATCGGCGCTATACTTTTAGATATAATTAAATCGACTAATTTGATATACGATAGTCAATACGAAATTATATATTTTACGAACAAAAGAAAGTAACAAAAGAAAATAAAAAAAGAAATTAGCAAAAGAAATTAACAAAAACTAAGAGGAGCAAAGGGGAAGTTTAGAACTGTAGGAGTATCTGTAGGCGTATCTGTAGGCGTATCTGTAGGAGCGGATCGTTCGCCTGAAAGCTTACATAGGAATGGTTCGGCGGGAATGATTTCGCGGGAACGGTTCCATGGATATATTTACAAATGCAAACTTCCACCTAGAATTTCACTTTTCACACTAAGTAATACATTATAATTATCTTTCATCGGCTCTCATTGGCTGTCGCCTGATTTCAACCGATATTCCCCCACACCAACCGTTTTAACAGCGAGAAAAATAGTCCATCTCCCTAATTAACAGCATTTTTGTACCTTATTTTTCTTTAATATAAAGAAATGCGGAAAATAAGGGCATTATTGTATCTTATTTTTCGAAAAAACATCGCTGGACGAGTATTCTGGAAGATTTAAGGTACAATATTGCACTTAATTCCTATTAACTCTTAGCTGCAGAGAATTTAAGGTACAAAAATGCCGTTAATTCACTACGGGGATTCTTATTATAGACTCTCTTTTGTTCTGGCCTAGTTTATTATTTAATACGTTCCAGATAGATCAATGAATTCTCGTAAAAATCGTCATTAAGCAATCTCGTTCATTAAAATTATCAGATAGCATATTCAAATTCCAATCTAAACGCAAACAAGCGAACCGCCATCCGGTTCGCTTGTTTGTTTTTTCTTAAATCACACTTAACTTCCCCTTACTTTTTCCCGCAAGCAGAGTCCAATGAGGTACAGATTGAGGTTCAGACTCAGCGCTTCGGCAAACTAAAACGTCCTCCGATAGGAGCCCCGTCAGAAAAACGGTAGAACTGATAATAATAACGATCTCCTTGTTCATAAAAAAGCTGCCAGGCATATTCTCCGTTATACACACCCGGGAGCAGCCTTTGAATCTTAATATCCGGAAGCTGTGCGCTGATGATGGACCTGATTTTTGCTTCCGATGTGCCCTTGCTCAGTTCTTCGCTGAATACCACGTTGTCGCCCTCAGCGACCTTGCCGTCCGTTGTAAAGCGAACCCACACCATGAGCTCGGTACCCGCTTCATTTTTCCCTGTCAGCACCCAATACACCGAGTTTTCATCCCAGACCGATTTCTGGGCCTTCTCCATTAGAGTCAAGCCCGCACGGCTCTTGGCAACTTCCTTTGCTGCATCCCGTTCTTTCCATTGGTCTTTCATGATAAAGGTATAGAACTGAATTAGGCCGAGCAGCAAGAGCAGAAACACTGCCACTCCTATCAGGATCCATTTTTTCCTCTTTTTCAAGTTACAGCTTCCTTTCTACTTGTTCCGCGGCGGTGATGCCTATTCCTCGCCTGTCTACCGCTTCAACAGACCTTCAAAAGTTTCCTGTGCCTTGCGTCGGATAGCCTCTTCATCCAACGTCAGGCATTCCCCGTTCTTCACAATCTGCTTTCCGTTCACCCAGACATGGAGTACGTCTTTGGCACTGGCTGAGTATACCGCATGCGAGAGCAGATCTGTATGCGGCAGGAGGTGCGGCTGGTCGATATCAATGGCAATAAAATCAGCCTTCATGCCGGGAGCAAGTTGGCCCACACCATCCAGGAAAAGTGACTTCGCACCGTACTCCGTAGCCATTCGCATGGCTAGTGCAGCCGGAATAGCTGTCGGGTCTCCGCTGAATCCCTTATGAATAAGCGCCGCCAGACGCATCTCTTCAAATAAGTCCAGATTATTGTTGCTGGCTGCACTGTCCGTACCCAGCGATACGGTGACGCCTGCATTCAGCAGGTCGATAACCCGGGCGATGCCGCTGGCCAGCTTCAGGTTGCTTCCAGGGTTATGGGAGACACCGACATGATGACGAGCCAGAATCCCGATCTCCTCGTCATTCAGATGCACACCATGCGCAACTAGAGACGGTCTTGTAAACATGCCTACCTTTTCCAAGTGCTCGACTGGGCGCAGTCCATATTCCGCAACATTCTGCTCCACTTCTCGCTTCGTCTCCGACATATGCGTATGCAGCGGCAGATCCAGATCATGGGCTGCCTGCACGAACTTAACGAAAAGCTCCGGCGGGCAAGTATAAGGAGAATGCGGGGACAGCATCGTTGTAATTCTGCCGTCTGCCTTACCATGCCAGTCGCGAGCGAACCGGACAGCATCAGCCAGCTTCACATCCTGTACCTCCGGCGGACATAGACCGATAACCCCGCGTGTCAGTACCCCGCGCATACCGGACTGTTCCGTAATCTCAGCTACCCGGTCCATTTTGTCATACATGTCCAAAAAGGTCGTCGTGCCGCCCTTCATCATTTCCAGTATGGACAACGAGCTTCCCCAGTAAATATCATCCGGGGTAAACTTGCCCTCCATTGGCCACATTTTCTCCTGCATCCAGACCTGAAGCGTCCGGTCATCACCATAGCCGCGCAGCAGCGACATCGCCGCATGACCATGGGTATTCACCAGACCAGGCATGAACAGCAGACGACTACCATCGATCACTTGCAGCCCATCTTCAAGGCATGGCTCTTCTTCGCCTATGTATGTGATGAGATCATTCTCAATGATCATACAGCCGTTCAGCACAGACAGAGGAGACCCAGGGACAAGAAACCTCCCGTTACGGATAAGAATCTTACTGTTGCTCATGCCCAAGCTCTTCCTTTCCATCTTGCAAATAATAAGCCAGGCTCTGCAAATCCGTTGTGAAGTCGGCCGCATGGACACGGATATGCGCTGGCGTTTTTAGAATTACAGGTGCAAAGTTCAAAATCGCTTCAATACCGGATTCCACCAGGATATCAGCTACATTCTGCGCTTCAGTATCCGGTACAGTAATAATGCCTATACGGATGCCCTGCTCACGAATGGTACTGCCCAGATCCTTCATAGGTCGTACAGTGAGCGAGTTGATTTTCTGACCAACCTTAGGATCATAGGAATCAAAAATAGCAGTTATTTTCATCGTGTCCTTCAAGTAAGCATTGTAGTTGGACAAGGCATGTCCAAGATTACCGGCACCTACTAGAGCCACGTTAATTTGCTGATCCAGTTTCAGGATATGACGGATCTTCTCAATGAGATAAGATACGTCATAGCCGATGCCTTTACGGCCGAAATCGCCAAAATAAGCCAGATCCTTACGGATCTGGGCGGGGTTAAGATCCAGCTTTTGACCAAGTTCTTGAGAAGAAACTGTCGAGATTTCACGTTTTTGAAGATCGTTGAGGAACCGCAGGTATACAGGAAGTCTGCGTACCACCGCCTCCGAGATTTTATCCGATTTCATGTTTTCTCCTCCTAGATTAAGTAAAGTTAAGATTCAAACAGAAGATGAGGCGTTACTCTGGTGAAGTCAGCACTTTAGGTCGCAAATCCATCTTCCCCTATACTGGCCTTCTTCAACCAGTGAAAAATAGCTCTTAAAAACGGAATGAAAGGGGCTTTAATTGCCCCCCTCCTCCAACCATTCTGCAATTCGGGGAACCATCTGCTCGGTCTTCATATGCTCCATCTTGGGACCGGGCAGCGAATACAGAAAATATTTACCGTAATAGGATTCAATCACCCTGGTATCATAAACAATAACGATGCCCCGGTCTTGTGCCGTCCGAACGAGACGACCGAAGCCCTGCTTGAAGCGGATGACCGCCTGTGGCACGGAGAGCTTCATGAACGGGTTCTTCTTCTGCGCCTGTAGCAGCTCAGCCTTAGCCTCCGCGAGCGGGTGATTCGGCGGCTGAAACGGCAGTCTGACGATGGCCAGGCAGGTTAGGGCCTCGCCCGGAATATCTACGCCTTCCCAGAAGCTGCTTGTGCCAAGCAGCACAGAAGCGTTGCTGTCCTGGAAACGGCGGATCAGCTTGCTGCGGCTTCCACCTTCGACTCCCTGGCCCAGTACACTGATATCCTGTGAAGCCAGAGCTTCCTTCAGGGGATCATAGACCTGGCGCAGCATACGGTAAGAAGTGAACAGCACCAGCATCCGTCCGCGTGTGATCACTGCCGCCTCTGCCAGAGACTGCACCAGCGTGTCCACAAAGCGGGCATCGCCTATGCTGCCCTTAACGCTCGGGAAGTCGCGTGGAATGACCAGCAGGGCCTGTTCACGGTACTTGAACGGAGAAGGCAGCAGCGAGGTCATCAGACGCCCCTGCTCCGCTGCCTCGCCGAGCCCCAGATTGTCGATCATGAATTGGAATGATTTATCGACCGACAATGTGGCCGAGGTCAGCACGATGCTGTTCTTCTTGTCGAAGAACAGCTCCTTGAGCTGGGCACTGACATCGACAGGCACCGCATAGAGCTGCAGGGACTTGCTGCGATAATTACTGCTGGCTTCCAGCCAGTAGACAACATTCACGTCGTTCAGATTCATAAAGAAACGCACCTGTTCGCGAATAGCGCCCAAATCCTTGAAGAGACCGCCAAGATCTGTCACCAGACTGTCCGAACTGGACTGGCCGTCCTGTTCACGCATCTCGCTCAGCATCTTCTCTCCCTTGCGGATAACTTCGCTGAGGCTCAGGTTCATTGTATTCTCCAGTGCCGCCAGCTCTTCCCAGTCCTTCGGTTTGCTTCCCGGCTGGAGACGAAGCACAAGCTGTCCGGCTTCCCCTGCGGCCGCATCGCTGCGCTCCGGCAGGAGAGTGTACAGCTTCTCGCTTAATACATCCCATGTCTCTTTTACCGTAAGCAAGTCCGGATAAAGCCTGTCAATGATGACACTCCATTCGGAAGCCTGCTCGCTACCGGAAGTTTGCAGAATCTGACGCAAGGCCGGAAGCTGTCCGTTACGACTGTCCTTGTAGAGTCTACCAAGAGTATGCGACACCGTAAAATGCTTCATGTGCATGCCGAGATGCTTCCCGGCTACATCCTCCAGATGATGGGCTTCATCGATGACCAGATGCTCATAGGCTGGCAACAGCTGATGTCCGGCCTTCACATCTGCAAACAGCTTGGAATGGTTCGTAATTACCACGTCCGCAATACCGGCCTCATGCTTGGCCCGGTGGTAATAGCACTTGCGGAACCAAGGGCAAGCACGGCCCAGGCACGAATCGGTGTCGCTTGCCACCGTCTCCCAGAAATCCCCTCCGCGTCCGCCGAGGTTCAGCTCCTCGTCATCCCCGGATTCACTCTGAGTCAGCCACACGATCATCTGCGCGGCAATGATGGCATCTTCCCTCGGACTCGTAAAGTCCCTTTTATTTATTTTATGTTCAAACTTGCGCAGACACAAATAGTGCCCTCTTCCCTTGAAGATAGCAGCCTTGAACGGAAATGGTACAACTTCGGTCAGCAGCGGAATATCGCGCTCCCGGAGCTGGTCTTGCAGATTAATGGTATGAGTGCTGACCATGACCTTTTGCTCGCTGCGAACGCTCTGATAAATTGCCGGAAGCAGATAACCCAGCGACTTGCCGGTTCCCGTCCCTGCCTCAATCAGCAGGTGCTTGTCCTCAGAAAGTGCGGTTATAACCTCGTTAAACATAATATCCTGCGCTTCCCGGCTTTCATAATGAGGTAACTTGTCCTTGAGCCGTTGTCTAACCTCATCCATATAATCAGAGAAAGATAATGAATGCAGTGGATTAGCACCATGCTGATCCCTTGGAGGCTCCAGCTCTGTCCAGTCGCCTACCTTGAGGGCAAGCTGCCGGTAAAACGTTAAATCGCTCTCCGGCTGGAAAGTCTCCATCTCCCGTTCCCGCAGCAGCCCGTCGAAATACCAGCCAAGATCGCTGTCTTCTGCGGCGAATAACTCGCTAAGCCGCTGTATCGTTAGCAGCGGCAGGCTGTATAGCTCCTCCAGACATTGGAGCAGCACGAGCGCGGTAGCCAAAGCATCGCTGTCGGCCTGATGCGGCCGTTCATGCGTAAGGCCGAAATGATTACTGACCGCCCCGAGCTGATAAGTCGTCAGCGAAGGGAAGCAAATTTTCAGGAAATCCATCGTATCCAGAATACGGCCTTGAAACGGCAAATAGCCGCATCGATCCAATGCATTTTGTAAAAAATGGAAGTCAAAGGCAACATTATGCCCTACCAGGACCACATCGTCCAGTAAAGGCACAAGCTCCATCATCATCTCATCCAGCTCTGGCGCATCCGCCACATCGCTGTCGGTTATACCTGTCAAGCCCGTAATAAAAGGAGGAATCGGCGCTCCGGGCTTGACAAAGGAACCATATACCCGGGAAATGGACCGGTCTTCTTCTATAATGGCAAGACCCACCTGGATGATTTCACCCACCGATTGGGTTCCCGTTGTTTCAAAATCAAGCACGGCAAATTTCATTGTAAGTTCTATTCCCTTTCACTTGAGACTCTTAATCAGCATAACAGAAGTTGCGAAAAAAGGCGATGCACCCCGCTATCAACAGTGGAGGCATCGCTTCTGTGGCAAGACTGATGGTTATAAAAGCGAGACAAGCTGGCTGCCATACTGGAGTTGTCCCCCACGCTTACGGCACACTTCCAGATTCACAGTTGGTTCCGGCAGAGCCGGATCATGCTGAAGAGACAAATCGAACAACTCCTGCGCTTCAGGGAAGCGCTCCTGAGAAGCGCGGATACAGCCCATAGCATTATAGATCATCGCCTTGAGCTTGCGTTCCCGGACGAGATTCAGCATATGATTCAGATGAACCCATGCGGCTTCGCCTTCCCCTTCCTGCAGATAAGCCATGGCGAGATACAGTCGAGCGGCGAGGCTGTCCGGGTACTCCTGAACGACGCCCTTAAACTGTTCGATGCACTGCCGATACATTAGCAGCTTATAATAGCCCTGACCTCTGACGAAGGACTCCATGGACAGCTCTGGAGCCTCCTGCGGAGCGGCAGGCTCCAGAGGCTCATCCGGCACTTCCATGTTGTCACGGAAATGGCTGAGCTTCTCCGCGAAGACCAGCCATTCATCCATGACATGATCGCTGATTCGGTGCAGCAGATTGTACTTGCATAAAAGCTCTTCCCGGCGGGCACCCTGCGCTTTAGGATAGTCAGTGACGACCTCCTGTAGCATCTGGTTCATTTCAGCAAATAAATGTTGAAACATGACTTCATCCCACCCTTACTGAAAATGGTATCAGTTCAGTTCAGCTTGCCTGACTTCATTTTTCGCAAGGTGAGGGTCTTTCATGCCTGCCATTGATTACATGCCCGTCAGAAACGGTCAGACGATGGTCGCGTGGATCTCATGATCGGCCAGTTTGACCGGCTTGTTCAGCTCATCTACAAAAACTACAGTCGGCTTGTGGCTCTGAAGCTCCTCTTGAGAAAGCATCGCATAAGAAATAATAATCACTGTATCGCCAGGCTGCACCAGTCGGGCTGCCGCACCATTGAGACAAATCACGCCGCTGCCGCGCGGACCGGGAATGACATAAGTCTCCAGACGGGACCCGTTATTGTTGTCCACGATCTGGACCTTTTCATTCTCCAGCAAGTCTGCGGCTTCCATCAAATCTTCATCAATGGTAATACTGCCCACATAGTTCAAATTGGCTTCCGTCACTGTTGCCCGGTGGATTTTGGATTTCATCATATGTCTAAACAATTGCAGCTACCTCCTTAGGAGTAAACACAATATTGTCGATCAGGCGGGTTTTACCGAATTTGACGGCCAGTGCCATAATGATCTCACCATCTGCCTGTGCCAAAATGGAATCGTCAGCCAGTGGCTCAAGGTCTGGAAAAGTCAAAATTTCCGCGTAGTCTATCACCGCAAGTGGTGAAGAGGAAATGATCGAGGTCAGTAATTGTCTGATTTCCTCAGCCGTCTTGGCTGATCCTTCTTCAACAGCTTCGCGAGCCGCCCGCAGGGAACGTGACAGTACAAGCGCTTGAAGCCGTTCTTCCTCCGACAGATACACATTGCGGGAACTGAGCGCCAAGCCATCAGCTTCACGAACGATAGGACAGGCTACAATCTGCACATTCATATTCAGGTCAGACACCATTTGGCGAAGAACGGCTACTTGCTGAGCATCCTTCAGACCGAAAAAGGCATAATCAGGCTGCACCATGTTAAACAGCTTGGAGACCACGGTAGTGACACCGTCAAAGTGTCCCGGGCGCGAAGCCCCACACAGCACGTTGGTCAGTGAAGAGACCGACACCCCTGTACGAATAGGACGCGGATACATCTCTTCCACAGACGGGATAAATACGATATCTGCACCTTCACGCTCCGCAAGCTCCAGATCCCGGGCTTCGTCACGGGGATATGAAGCGAAATCCTCATTTGGCCCAAATTGCAGCGGATTGACAAAAATGCTCATAACCACCGTACCGGACATTTCCGTAGCCCGGCGCAACAAGCTGGCATGTCCGTCATGCAAGTAACCCATGGTCGGCACAAAGCCAATCGGCGTATGACCGCCGCCACGCATATATTCCAGCGCTTCGCGCAATTGTTCTACTGTTCTGACCACTCTCATCTTATTTCGCTCCTTTTGACGCGGTGCCATACAAGGATTCTAGAACCGTCTCATCCGCTTTGAAAATATGGCTCTCATCAGGGAAGGCGCGCTGCTTGACTTCCTGCACATATTGAGTGATCCCTTCGCGGATTTGTGTTCCGATATCGGCATATGTCTTAACAAAACGTTTCTCCCGGTAAGGGGAGGCATAACGCAGTACATCATGATATACCAAAACCTGCCCGTCAGTATAACGGCCGGCTCCGATACCGATAGTTGGAATGCTAATGGCCCGTGAAATAGCCTCCGCCACTTCCTCCGTCACCAGCTCCAGCACTACGGCAAAAGCGCCTGCAGCCTCCAGTGCCTTGGCCTCATCCATCAACCGCTGGGCGTCCGCCGGGTCCTTACCCTGAATCCGGTAACCGCCAATGGTATTCACGGACTGCGGAGTCAGACCGATATGTCCAAGTACGGGTACACCAGCAGACACAATTTGCTTAACGGTCTCACAGATCTCGACACCGCCCTCCACTTTAACCGCATGGGCACGTCCCTCCTGCATCAGTCTGCGCACCCCGCGGAGACTTTCGTCTATGCTGCCGTGGTAGGTCATAAAGGGCATATCCGCCACAATAAAAGTATTATGCGCTCCGCGGACTACGGAACGTGTATGGTATACCATATCATCCAATGTGACCGGAAGGGTCGTATCATAGCCCAACACCACATTGCCCAGCGAATCGCCAACAAGGATGATATCGATGCCGGCCTCTTCGGCCAGACGGGCTGAAGGGTAATCATATGCAGTAATCATAGTTAGCGGAATACCGTCCGCCTTCATTTTTTTCATTTTCACAATGTTCAATGCCTGTTTGTCTGCCATTGCTCCTCATTCCCCTTTTCCTGAGTAGATAGCGCGTAAACGCGCAAATAAAAAACCCTTTAGCATAAGTCCGCTAAAAAGGTCCGAAGGGCAAAAAAGAGTCACTCGCGATCGTCCCTTCTGTCTCGGTCCTTACGGCTCAGAGCAGAATCCAACGTAACCGTTCATTACAGTTATGAAGGTGAATCCAAGAAACACATGATCTATTTCGGAGTGCAGTTCGCTTAAGTTCCGATACCGCCTCTGTCCATAGTATAACAAATGATTGCCGCAAATACACGAAAAAAATGTGACAAGTCATGGTACAAAGTCTCAAATAAGCTCGATTTCACCAGAGGATACGCTGTGAATTTGTCCCGATCGGTCCATCAGCAGTAAGCCGCCATTATCATCCAGCCCTGTCGCAAGACCCTCCATTCGCCCTTGTGGAGTATTTCGGGCCACTTGACGGCCCAGCGTCACCGACATGGCTTCCCATAGACGAGCAACCGGGGAAAAACCGTGCTCCAAATAAAAGGCATACAGACTGTCCAGCTCGGTCAGTACGGCTCCGGCCAGAACCGAACGGTCAACAGAAGCCCCTCCCCGTTCAATCAACAGCGAGGTACCCACTCCGTTCAGAAAATCCGGGTAATCCTCTTCCTTAAGATTAACGGAAATGCCGATACCGGCAATGCAATAGGCCAGCTCATTCTCGGAGCAGGATGACTCCAGCAGAATCCCGCATATTTTCCGGTCTCCGGCGAGTAGATCATTCGGCCATTTGATTCCGACATCCACTCCAGACACGCGCCGTATAGCCCTACAGACCGCTACGCCCGCCATCAATGTAAGCTGCGGGGTAGACAACAACGGAAGTCTCGGCCGAAGCACCACGCTCATCCAGATGCCCTTGCCGAATGGGGAATGCCATTTCTTACCTTGTCGGCCTCTGCCACCCGTCTGTTCCTCTGCAATGACGGTAGTACCTTCCGGAGCACCGTTCTCGGCGAGCCGCTTGGCTTCCTCCTGGGTTGACTCTACAGTCGTCAGCATATGTACATGTCCGCCCCAACGGGAAGCCGAAGCTTCCTGTTGTAATCCGGACAACGATAACAATTCAATGTTGCTCATGTCCTACCATCCTTTTTGCTTCCAGTAACAATTCTTCTGGTTGATTACGCAGGTCACCGGTTGCTGCTGCCTGAAGAAGATCTTGCAGCAGCCTCCCTACCCATGGCCCCGGCCGTTGTTCCAAGGCCGCGGCCAGATCGTTGCCGGTCACCGCGAGACCGGCAAGTGCCTGCACCGGCATCTGCGCCATCCACTGGCGCGCGATGGCCGGGAAGCCCTGGCCTTCCCCAGTACGGGGAAGGCCAGCGGCTGTGGCAGCATCCGCAGGCGCTGCCACAAGGAAGGCGGCGTGGTATGCGCCGCCACCCGGTGCGCTCCCCGCTGCTGCAGGGAGCGCCTCCAGCAGCGCCAGCCAGCCTTCGGCGGCGGCGCTGCCATGGGCCAGCACGGCGGCGATCCATTGCCGCCGCAGGGCCTCCACAGCGCCCGGGTCCCCCTCGGGCGCTGCTTCAAGGGCTGCGGTCCAAGCTTCGCGGACCCGCAGCACACGGACGACGGCGGTGCGCGTCGTCCCGGGGAACGTCCATGCCCGCAGCAGACTATCGGCCTCCGTGGCCGACACGCCTAGGGCATGCAGGAGCAGCGCCCACCGCAGATGGGCGCCCTCAAGTTCCCCGATCCCGGCCGTCAAGGCGGCAGCTGCCGCCAGATCAGCATCGGTCCAGGGGAACGGGGCCTTGCCGCGCGGCAATAGTCCGCTGCGCGCCAGCATACCAAGGCCGCGCAAGGGATGCGGCCCCTCCACGATGCGCTCCAGCTCTGCGCGGAGCCGCTCCACAGCAATATGCGCCAGCTTATCCCGCTGACGCAACAGCCCGCGCCACGTGTTCTTGGCGACGGAGAAATCCAGCACAGACGCGAAACGCACGCAGCGCAGCATCCGCAGCGCATCTTCTGCGAAGCGCTCCTCCGCGTCCCCTACACATCTTACGGTCCGGCGGCTCACATCCTCCGCACCGCCAAAAGGATCCGTCAGCACACCATCTGCTCCACAGCAGATGGCATTCATTGTAAAGTCGCGACGTCTTAAGTCTTCCTTAACATCCCGGACAAAGACCACCTGTTCCGGACGGCGATGATCGGCATAGCCGCTTTCCGTCCGGTAGGTTGTCACCTCATAGGCATGACCATCCTCAAGAACAGTTACGGTTCCATGCTGAAGCCCAGTAGGAACTGTCCGCGGAAAAAGCGCCACCACTTCCTGCGGGAGCGCCGAAGTGGTGATATCCATATCATGGACCGGACGGCCCATCAGCTCATCGCGGACACAGCCCCCGACCCAAAATGCTTCATGGCCGTTCTCCATCAGCTTGTCTATCACATTCTCCGCAGCTTCCGCCATGCCGGCAGGCGCCATCTTCCACTCCATTAGAAGCTCCTAACTCCCGAACCATAACCCAGTTCCGGCACCTTGCGGTCTAGCACCCGGTAATAAATGGATTCATATTGGTCCGTGATTGTATTATTGCAGAAATCCTCGCACGCCCGGTGCAGACAGGCTGCTCTGAATTCCTCAATCATGGCTTCATTCGACAATAGCTTGACGGCATATTCTGCCATCGTCTTCGTGTCGCCGATCGGGGCCAAAAAGCCTGTTTTGCCATGCTGAATCAATTCCGGTATGCCCCCTGCCTGGGAACCAATGGTAGGAACGCCACAGGCCATCGCCTCTAGCGCGACAAGACCAAAGCTCTCCTTCTCCGAAGGGAGGAGCAACAGATCTGCCAAAGAGATGACCTGAGCAATCTCATCCTGCTTCCCGAGGAAACGAACCTTGTCGTCTAGCCCCATCTCGCTGATTTTAGCCTGAATCTTCGGCAGGTCCGGCCCTTCGCCGACCAACAAAAGCTTGGAAGGAATTTTCTGACTGACCCGTGCGAAAACATCCACTACATCTCCGACACGTTTGACCGGACGGAAGTTAGAGATGTGCATGAGAATTTTCTCATCAGGTTTGGCAAAATCGCCGCGCAAATCCGTTACATCCCGCGGATAGTAGACACGCTTGTCTACAAAATTGTAGGTAAGATCAATATCGCGTGTGATATCAAGGACCTTACGCGTTTCTTTTATCAAGTCCTGCGACACGGCGGTGACCGCATCACTTTCGTTAATGCCAAGCCGGATCAAATCCTTCAGCGACTCATCCTGACCCAGCACCGTGATATCCGTACCATGTAGCGTTGTTACTACCTTCATATCATTGTTCAGCATCTGCTTGGCGAGAAACGCACAAACCGCATGCGGAACTGCGTAATGGACATGCAGAATGTCCAGATTTTGCATTTTAGCAACCTGAGCCATCTTATTAGCTAGTGCCAGATCATAAGGCGGATAACGGAACACGTAGTAATCGTTGACCTCAACCTCATGGTAAAATATATTCTTCTGAAACGTTCCGAGCCGGAACGGGATACTGTGAGTGATAAAATGGACCTCATGGCCTTTTTCAGCCAGCAGCTTGCCCAGTTCAGTTGCCACTACGCCCGAGCCGCCCAGAGACGGATAACAAGTAATGCCTATCTTTAACAACCGGTCCATCTTTGCGTCCCCTTCTTGTCTAATATTAATAACTTCTTTATATATAAAGTTGTTTATTCGTTTTCTAAAGATTGTAAGAAAGCAAGCACTGCATCTTTCATTTGCTCCATACCTGGAGATTCGAGCAGGAAATGCCCGGCTCCCTCCAAAATCACACATTTTTTTCTAACCCCAAGTTTATTATAAAAGGGTTCGCTAAGTGAAATCGGTGTCATTCGATCCTCCTGTGGATGAACCAATAGGACCGGACAGATCTCAAAATGCTCAGGTCTGACTGACAGCTTCATATCCAGAAAGGTTCGCAACAGGCGTAATGGGATCTTGGTGCCTGCCGCCCCTGAATCATTCATAATCAGTTGGTTTAACTCGTTATTATTAGAAATGAAATGCATGCGCGAAACATGGTTCACAGATATTTTCAAGGAATCCAATACCATTGGAAATGCATCCATCATAGATTTGCCAAATCGGCTAATCAACTTATTGGGCGCCAGTTGATCGCGAACCTCCGTCCGGCTAGTGTCGACAAATGTAGTTGCTATCAAACCTTTAACATTCTTGTTGTGTGCAGCAGCATGATATGACAGCATACCACCAATGCTGCTACCGAGCAGAACAACGGGTCGGCCATCCCGCTCCAGCTCCCGGTCTATCAAATCTGAGATCAGCCGGATCCAGAGCTGGTAGTCAATAGATTGTGAAGAATGCGCACGGCTTAGTCCATAAGGAGGCAGGTCTGGTGACACAACTTCGTATCCGCTGTTCTGCAGCATTCTGGCATAAGGCGCAAGCATCCTGCCATTACCGCCTGCTCCATGGACTGAGATGATCTTCAGTTTGGAGCTTGTCACAGGCATACGATCTATATGAATAGTTCCCTTGTCCCATTCCCACCATTCTTCGGACGGGAGATCCCCTGCTTTAAGCTGAACTTCTTCAGGAAAAAACTTCTGGTATTGCCGCCAATATAAATCACTTTCATTATACGATGGCGGCAATTCCCTTTGAAGTGCCCTGTCGTGCCTCGTCACGATGACTGCTGCGAACCATTCCCGGCAGTGAAGATTTCCACAGCATAAGGAACTTTTGTCGCAAACCCTTCCGCATAAGGAATGAGTCTGCGCTGTCCAAGCAGCATGTCTCTCGACCGGACACGTTCGATATAACCCTCAGTCAGGGGAGTGGATACAGCGTCCTCTCCTTCTGGCTTGGTGAACTGGGAGCGGTAGCAGGATAGCGCCTTCTCCTTCACTCCGTATTGTTCTGTTACATCGACGATCAAATCGGTCCGGCCCAGATCATTGATGAAGTAAAAATACAGCTGCGGCGCGGCGACCGCAGGCTTGTCCGGCATATATTTACGCAGCTTGGCGTTAAAAACCGCTTCCTCTACAAGCTTGGAGCAGGCAATATGATCGGGATGGCGGTCTTCCCAGTACGGCGCGAATACAATATCAGGCGCGTACTTGCGAATCTCAGCGGTTACCGCAGCCACATGTTCTTCAGTAATATGAAGACCTCTGTCAGGCAGCCCCAGATTGCTCCGGATGGTAACGCCAAGCACGTCAGACGCACGCTGTGCTTCAATCTTGCGAAGCTCAACTGTACCGTTGGAGGACATTTCTGCGGCCGTCAAATCGCACAGACCAACCTTCAGGCCGGTTGCTGTATGCTTGGCAATGGTTCCCCCCATACCGATTTCAGCATCGTCTGCATGAGCGCCGAATACGAGAATATCCAGCTTCATTCGTCTACCCCCGGTTTATATTTATGTACCAGCTCACGCCAGGCAAAATCCCCCCGGTCAATCGCCTTGACCAGAATTTCCGCGGTAGCGATATTCGTAGCCACTGGTATGCCGTATACATCACATAGACGGAGCAGCGCCGTAATATCCGGCTCATGCGGCTGCGCCATCAGCGGGTCGCGTAAGAAAATAATGAGATCCAGCTCATCCTGAGCCACCATGGACCCGATTTGCTGGTCTCCTCCGAGAGGGCCACTCATGTAGCGGTGAATGACTAGCTCTGTGACATCCATAATCCGCTGTCCGGTAGTTCCCGTAGAAAACAATTCATGCCCTTTAAAAACATGCTCATACGCCGTCACAAAGTTAACCATTTCATCCTTTTTGCGATCATGCGCAATAAATGCGATTCTCATCATGGTGTACTCTCTCCCGTCTAATCTATAAAATGCTCGAATCCGTAGATCATTCCTGTATATTGCATTACCTTCTGGATCCCGATCTTAACTCCTGGCATATAACCCGCACGTTCATAGGAATCATGACGGATCTTCAGGGATTGCCCGAAATCGCCGAATATCACTTCTTCCTGGGCGAAGATGCCCGGCAGACGAACGCTGTGAATACGGAATCCGTTATAGTAGCCGCCGCGCGAGCCTTCAATTGTCTCTTCTTCCAGCGGATTACCCTGACGAAGCTCCTGCCTTACTTCAGAGATCATCTCTGCAGTCTTGATGGCAGTACCGGATGGTGCATCCAGCTTCTGGTCTCCATGGTACTCGATAATCTCCAGATTAGGGAAGTACTTGGAGGCCTGCGCTGCAAATTTCATGAGCAAAATAGCTCCTATAGAGAAGTTTGGCGCGATCAAACCACCGATACCCTGATCCTTACACTGCTTGTCCAGCTCGGCGATTTGTTCCGGAGTAAAACCGGTTGTACCAATCACAGGACGAACCCCATATTTAACAGTCAGCGCGGTATGCGGATATGCCGCTTTCGGGTTCGTAAAGTCTACAAGCACATCCGCGTTACTACCGGCAAGCGCGGCCTCCAAATCACTCACCACTACAATACCAGCTTCCTCCAACCCAGCCAGGCGGCCTGCATCGCTTTCAGCTGAGGACCGGTCTACTGCTGCGGCCAACTCCAGTTCTTCATCCTGAAGAACCAGCTTCAATACTTCCTTACCCATTCTTCCGCCTGCACCTGCTACAATTACTCTAATTTTCTTACCGCTCATATCAAATTCATCCTCGCTTTCGCTGGTTCTGTAGTTATTGCATATAAGTCTGCAATGATTTCTGTAGGTCCTTCATCAATTGCCGTAGTCCGGCATCATCCGGATGCAAGGAAATAACTTCTTTCAAGGCGGAGATCGCCTGTACATGCTCATTCATCCGGCTATGCGCAATGGCCAGCCATACATAAGCGTCACCAAATAAAGGATCCAGCGTGACCGCTTCTTTTAATAATGTAATGGGGTGATACGGGTTGAGAGTACCTGCCTCTTCATCTTCCAGCAATCGTTTGGCTTCGTTGACAAGCCTCATCGCCTGCAAATGCTGCAGGTGGAGATTATATTCCGGCTTACTGCCGTCCAGCTTCACTGCGACAAGGGCATGCTCGACCGCTTTATCCAATCTGCCACTACGCGCATAAGTAATGGAACAGCGGTATCGAACCTCCGCATCGCAAGGGCTGGCGGCAATCGCCTTCTCGAAGCAGGATACGGCCTCCGCAAAATCGCTACGCAAAATGGCACGGTAAGCATCTTTGATATAATCAGTATTACTCATATATGCACCATCCTCACGGCTTCAAGTGCCGATCGTTTGGTACAGCATATGATACATTCGCCTAATCGGTGTTTTTCTTAGTCCAGCGATCGGCATCACGTGTATTGAACTTGTGCATGACCTTGTCATGAGCCTCTGTGAGATCAATGCCAAGTGAATTGGCAAAACAAATGGTGATAAACAAGATGTCCCCAAGCTCTAGCTCGATGGAATTGTCCGCTTCATCCGCCTTCTTCGGTTTTTCGCCGAATTGATGGTTCACCTCGCGGGCCAGTTCGCCGACTTCCTCGGACATACGGGCCAGCATCGCCAGCGGGCTGAAGTAACCTTCCTTAAATTGCGAGATATATGCATCTACTTCACGCTGAATTTCATTAAGACTTTTTTCCATAAAATGTTCCTTCGCCCCCTGTTGCATCTTGCCTATTGTTTGCCCCTATGTTATCGTAAAGACGTTTTGAAGACAAATCTTTTTTAAGAATTTTAAGGATCAGATAAAAAAGGCATACTTATTAAAGACAAGCGCAAGACAAGAAAATTGCCCTGTAGAGGCTTAATGAGGGATTACATGAATTCATCCAAATTGTTTGCGATTACAAAAACTGTAGCGCCAATCATGCTGGGAAGCGCCATTTATGCCTTTGGACTGCTATATTTTATCATTCCGAATCAACTGATGGAGGGCGGTGTTACAGGGATCACCATCCTGCTAAACTACGCGTTCCACATTCCGATCTTTCTGACCACACTACTGATTAATCTGCCGCTCTTTTTAATGGGCTGGAAGGTGCTCGGCGGGCGCCAGATCATCTATACCGGAGTCGGTATTGGGTCTCTGACTATATTCCTATGGTTGTTCGAAAAAATGATCGATCTGGGCTGGATCAACCCCTTCAGCACAGAGCATGATTTTATTCTCGCTTCATTATATGCAGGGGTGACCCTCGGCCTTGGCCTGGGTATCGTATTCCGCTTCGGAGGGACCACCGGCGGCGTCGATATCGTTGCACGGATCATCGGACGCAAATTCGGCTGGAGCATGGGGCAGGTTATCCTTACCAGTGATGTCGTCATTATTGGTGCTTCTCTGTTGTACATTTCGCGGGAAAAGATTCTGTATACCCTCGTGGCCGTATTCATTTCCTCCCGGGTCATTGATTTCATACAGGAAGGCGCCTATGCCGCCAAAGCCTTCACCATCATCAGCGACGAGGCCCCAAAGATCGCCGATCTCATTAGTGAGGAGCTGGAGCGTGGCGTAACCTTGATTCCCGCCATCGGTGCCTATTCCAAACAAGCTAAATACATGGTGTATTGCGTGGTATCCCGCCAAGAGATCCGCAGGCTCAGTCAATTGGTCAAGTCCGTTGATCCGCGCGCCTTTGTCATTATCAACGATGTCCATGATGTGCAGGGTGAAGGGTTCCGGGAGACTTAACTAATTACAGCCGCCCGATAAAACAAGCAAAAAGTCGCGGTTCGGTTGCGAAAAGCAACCAGACCAGCGGCTTTTTAGTAATCCAGGCATTCCGCGGTGCCGAAAGCATCAGCTATCGGAAAAAAGTGCAATATTGTACCTTAATTTTCTCTCCAGCTTATCATTCCAGTGATTAAGTGCATTTCTGTACCTTAATTACCTCGAGATTCGCTGTTACAGGCGTTATCGCAATATTTAACATACATTTTTGCCGCTAAATTCCTTTAAAACTATATTTCAAACAAATTAAGGTACAAAATTGCACTTAGTTCTCAAATTGCCCCCACAGCTCAGTCCACACGGGATTGCGCTTAGTTTTCCCGCTGGCAACATTGCTCAATCCAAGCAGGATTGCACTTAGTTTTCCCGCTGACAACATTGCTCAATCCACACAGGATTGCACTTAGTTTCCCTCTGCCACCATTGCTCAATCCAGACAGGAATGCGCTTAGTACTCCCACGCCCCCGCAGCTCAGTCCAGTCAAGATTGCACTTAGTTTCCTCATCAGCTCCACTGCCCACGCACAAGCAGGATCGCACTTAGTTTCTTATCCGCTCCAAGCCCGTCCAGAAATGACTCACCTTAGAATAGAAAACTACTCAAACCCTTCCTCCCTCTAGCCATCAGCACAAAAACCAGCTAATACTTGTCAAGGATTTTGTGTTGGTGATTCACATTCTTCTTGGTATACTATTTTTGAGCACGACAAAGAACCCTCATAGGTGTGAAGGTTCTGGATAATTATGGGCACTACAGTTGGAAGGGCTGCTGCTTACTAAGGATGGCATATACGTGATGGAGTAGCTTGTTGGCGCAGGCAATCACGACCACCTTGTAGGGCTTGCCCTCTTTTCTTTTTTTCTCATAGTAGTCCCGAATCCTAGGATTGACTCTTCTTCGAATCCCACACTGTACGGCTAAATATAACGCTCGGCGAAGTCTCTTGGAGCCTCGTTTGGTAATTCGGGAGTGGGTCGCTGTGAATTTTCCCGAGCTGAATATGCTAGGGTCTAACCCTGCAAAAGCCACCAGTTGCTTGGCTTCATTAAACTGCCGGATATCTCCGATTTCTGCGACAATGGCAGCTGCTAGTTTATCCCCGATTCCCGGTATACTCTTCACGAGTTCAACCTCTGGAAGGCCCATTGCTAACTCATCCATTTGCTTCTCTAGTACGCTCAATTGTTCTGTGAATGCTAGAACTAAGTTCACCATACCGCTTAAAACAGAGGTTTGCGCAAGACTCCTTGGCTCTTCACTCCAACGGAACAGCACTTCCCTAAGGGATTCCGTCTTAGCTTCTGCCCACTTCTTCGAATGGGATTTCCCAGCGTGTTTTTGGATGACCCCATGAAGATCCTCCACATCATGCTCCAAGCAGCTGGCAAGCACGTGTAGAGATGTCACCGAGAATAGGTTGCTAAAAACCTTCTCATATTCCGGAAAAACCTGATCCAGCAAAGCCCTCATATTTAACTTCGCTTGTACAAACCTCCCCGTTACAAACGCATGCTGCCTCGTCACATGCTGAAGCTCTGTGTATCCCTCCTCCCACATTCGGTGCGGATTTACATCTCCTCGGTAATACATCTCGGCTAGATGCCAAGCATCTGCAGCATCCGTCTTCACCTTTCTTAAATGAGTACCTTTCGCCCGCTTGGCCTGTAGAGGATTGACGATGAAATAGGTCCAACCGCTACGTTCCAAATAAGCGACAAGTCCACGATGGTAGTGGCCAGTTGCTTCCAGAACAACCACTGGCATTTGCGCAGTCTGTGTCTGCAACTCGGTCAGCATCTCTCCCAATTGCTCAAGTCCACTTTTCTCATGTGAGATGCTTATTGCCTTCTTCCAAGGCTCATCTCGCTTTAAAAAAGCTTGTACCACACTGAATCCCTTAGCTACATCGACTCCCACTACTGGTTCCATAACTACCTCCTGAATCATATTTGCCGGCACTCCTACGATGGTTCCAAACCCATAGCTTCGCTTGTGATACGGGGTCTATTGCCCCTACCAGCTCAAACATGGTCATTGGAGGGAGTAGGAGAACAGTTTTTGTGACGGGGTAACTTCCCCAAAAGAGCCCTCGTTCTCCCGGCTACCGCCATCTTAAAGCACCTACAAAAATAGGCCAACCAGAAGTTTCTGGCTGACCTAATAATACGAAAAAGACCGGCGTGTCTCGCCGATCCTCTTCATTCCCCTGGTTTAATTCCACCACTGAACCTTGTCCGAAAGACTACCCGCCCCCTTGGGAGGCACAGTGTATCGATTCGATTCCAATCTTCAGGTTGTCCCTCTCTAAATGGACTTCCAGTTCTCAGGGAATGCACTTTTACTGACTTCCATCCCTTACGTTGTCGCTCTGTACTGACTTCCATCCTTTACGTTGTCGCTCTATACTGACTTCCATCCCTTACGTTGTCGCTCTGTACTGACTTCCATCCCTTACGTTGTCGCTCTGTACTGACTTCCATCCTTTACGTTGTCGCTCTGTACTGACTTCCATCCCTTACGTTGTCGCTCTGTACTGACTTCCATCCCTTACGTTGTCGCTCTGTACTGACTTCCATCCCTTACGTTGTCGCTCTGTACTGACTTCCATCCCTTACGTTGTCGCTCTGTACTGACTTCCATCCCTTACGTTGTCGCTCTGTACTGACTTCCATCCCTTACGTTGTCGCTCTGTACTGACTTCCATCCCTTACGTTGTCGCTCTGTACTGACTTCCATCCCTTACGTTGTCGCTCTGTACTGACTTCCATCCCTTACGTTGTCGCTCTGTACTGACTTCCATCCCTTACGTTGTCGCTCTGTACTGACTTCCATCCCTTACGTTGTCGCTCTGTACTGACTTCCATCCCTTACGTTGTCGCTCTGTACTGACTTCCATCCCTTACGTTGTCGCTCTGTACTGACTTCCATCCCTTACGTTGTCGCTCTGTACTGACTTCCATCCCTTACGTTGTCGCTCTATACTGACTTCCATCCCTTACGTTGTCGCTCTACATAGGCTTCCAACCCTCACATTGTCGCTCTATATGAGCCACAGTTCTAACATTGTCACCCTGATCGACTCCCGATCCTAAGGACCTCTCTACATCGGCTTCCAGTCCTCAAGCCGCCACCCTACACCGGCTTCCATTCCTCGTTCTGGCCGCGGTATTTGCGGTAAGCGACATAGGCTAGAGCGGCAATAATAAAGCCGGCTGTCAGCAGTCCCCAGGCCCCGTATTCCTTTGGCGCCAGCGGGAGCGATAAGGCAGGCTCATCCTTTTCCTTGCCGAACATCACCCGCACCGCCTCCTGGCCGTATGAGATGATCTCCAAAAGCCGGGCACGTTCCGGCTTTTGGCTCTGGGATGGCACACCGGCTGCGTAAGACAGCCAAGAATCCAAGGCATTCACGACCTCAGGCTGACGCGAGATCAGCACCGCCGGACGGATATTGTCATACCTGCCCTGCAACCGCTCCAGCGCCGTTTTCCACGCTGTCAAATCACTAGCAGAGGCACTCTGCTCCATCGCGTTCAGATCCTCACGCAGCAGCTTGTAGTAATGGAGCCACATCGGCTGGCGGGGATGGTTCAAGCTGTTAGCCGCCAGCCTAAGCTTCGCAGCAGCCGACTCCCAGCGTTCAGGGGAGATTTTCACCCCGGCAATGGCAGACTTCAGGTCTATAATTACAGCCGACAGTGCATTAATACCTTCCACCGAGGTCAGCCCTTCAAAGGAAGAGGACACAAAAATCCGCGAGATTTCCTCGGTCAGCTGCCGGACCTTGGCAACATTGCCATCCACCACATAGCCGTACAGCGCTTCAGCTGCCAGTTCCAGCTGCTGTGCATCGCTCCTTGCTCCAAGCACAGCCGAACCGTCATCAGGCACTCCTGGAACATTCTGCACTGTATCGCTACCCGAATGATCCGCTCCGGTACCAAGGGCCGCGGCTCCAGCCCCTCCATACAGCCCGGCCACCAGCCAGCAGAATATCAGGCCAATCAACAAACAATACCTTCTGCGCGGCATGAGACATCCCTCCTACCCTAAATGTATGGCAGCAGGACAAGGGATAGAACAGATGCAAGGAAGCAAATAACACCTCAGTAGATCTCCCTCAAAGTCGGTTTTTCCTACCATGAAACACCCAGGCGGCAGCTGTACTAAAGATCGTGAGCGCGAACGTAAAATACATCACCTGCTCCACATGATCTGTAAGCACCGATGGCAACCAAGGGAATACGCCAAAGGAATAATCTACCGTATCGTTGAACAATGTGTAGATCAGGGCCAGAGGTAGCATTTTTCGATACGAGAAGAATCTCGCATATAGCAGAGCCTCCACAGCCATCCCTGTATGAGATATGACTAACATCCAATCCTGCCAGGTCAGGGTATCCCCAAGATAGCCCCCGGCAAAAATAACGCTGACCGCCCAGATCCCATATTTCACGGAAGTGACCACCGCAAGCGCTTCAATAATTCCGCGAACAATATTCCCGTTTAGGCTTTTCGGCGGATACAACAGCAGCAGGAGTGCTATGGTAAAGAAGAGGCTAGCCGTTGGGCTGTCAGGCACCATTGGGAGCAGCCAAAGCGGATAGTGATCCGCTGTGTATGCGAGCTGGTTGCCGTACCACATATACCCATAAATCGTACCGAGTAGGTTCACAATGAATAAGAGCCAAAGAATTCCCCGGTGTTTAAACAGTTTCTCAACCCAATGTTGCGACATTCTGACTATTAACCTCCCGACGACACTTTATGCAAGACCAAGCATAAACGGCTTTCCCATCCTCTAATGGACTGTACCCGTTCCAGCGAGGAATATAAGGCTGATTTATAACTTAAAACATATAAATCCTTATATTCATGCAAAAACCTGACCGCATGCACGATCAGGTTTGCGTTAACTCTATTTTACTGTTGACTTTTTTGTTTCGCAAGCCATCCGGCCAGATCGTCAATATCCTTATCTGACAGGCCTGCACCCGTTGCAGCATCCAGCATAGATGGCATCTGTCCCTGGCCGTCTTTAATGATTTTAAGAATCGCTTCCTTGTCATGGGTATCCCCCACCCCACGGAGAGAAGGACCTGCTGCGCCTTTCAAATCGGTAGCGTGACAGGAGATACAGGTCGCCTGCTTGAAGAGCGCCATGGCCGGGTCATCCTTGTCCACAATTGCAATCTCCTTAGCCTTGACTGCACTGGACGTTGGCAAGCCCTTGGCCCGGTTCTCCGCTGCTTTTTCCTCACGCTGAACATCTTCCGGGATCTGACCCGTCTCCGCCATCTCATGCTTGTATTCCGTCCAGGCGGTGTTAGTCAGGTAGACTATGGCCGCAAGGGACAGGAACATCAACGAAGAGGCGATCGGACGACGATAGAAGCGGCGCTCTCGGCCTGTGTCCAGGAATGGAGCCAGAAGCAGCGATCCGAACGCTACGCCCGTTACACCCAGGGTACCGAGAACAATGTAATCCCCCGAAGCATAAGGCAATTTCAAGTATTGATAGAGAAAAAGGAAGTACCAGTCAGGGATGGGAATGACTGTCGCGCTTGCATTTGCAGGAAAGCCCAGCGGCGCTGGCTCGGAAATGGTTAGCACCAGAATACCGACGAGAACTACCACGCCGACCATCCACTCTTTTAATAGAAAGTTAGGGATAAAAGCTTCCGATTTACCAGGATAAGCTGTATAGTCAGGCGGCGTAATGAATCCACTTCCCCTGCGTACACGGGAATCGCCGACATACACGACCTTTTCTTTGGAGTTATCTCCGTGTGCCATCTGTACTCCTCCTTATAAGTGTTGCTCCGCATCACCAGCACCGTTAAGCCACGATCCAGTACTTGTCTTATAGCGGACCGGAGATACCCTGTCTGCGGATCATGATAAAGTGTCCTACAAGCAGAATAAGCAATACCGCCGGAAGGAAGAATACATGCAGTGCAAAGAAGCGGGTCAGCGTTTCCGCGCCGACAATCGTACCTCCCTGCATCAATTCCTTAAGCACAGGTCCCATAACCGGAACAGAGTTGGCAATCTCCAGCGTAACCTTGGTGGCGAAATACGCTTTGTTGTCCCAAGGCAGCAAGTAACCGGTCAACCCCAGACCTAGCATGACGAAGAAGATCAGCATCCCGACGATCCAGTTCATTTCGCGCGGCGCTTTGTAAGAGCCGGTGAAGAACACACGCATAGTATGAAGGAACATCATAACGATAACGAGACTTGCGCCCCAGTGGTGCATCCCGCGTACAATTTGTCCGAATGCAACCTTTGTCTGTAAGTATTCCACACTGGCATAAGCATTAATGATATCAGGAACATAGTACATAGTGAGGAACATCCCAGAGAGAATTTGGATCACTGTGATGAAGAACGTAAGTCCGCCAAAACAGTATACGAACGCCGAAAAGTGATGCGCCGGATTAACATGTTCGGGAACTTCGTGGTCAGCCACATCTCTCCAGATCGGCGTAATATCCAAACGTTCATCAATCCAGTTATAGACATTTTTAAACATCTGAATTTACGCCTCCTTGTTGGCTACGGTATTCGGTATAATGTCTCCGAGATACACCCAGCCATTATCAATTTTCGTCTTGTATTGATCCAGAGGTTTCGGTGCCACCGCCAGATTCTTGCCCAGCTTGGTATAACGCGCACCGTGACAAGGGCAATGGTATTCATCCGGGTGGGCCTTGTTATTGTTCCAGCCAATCGTACATCCCAGATGTTTACAAATTGGTGAAAGCGCATAAATTTCTCCGCTCTCATTTTTACGGATCCAGGCCGTCAGCGTAGCTGTACTGGCATACCATCCGTCTTGCTGCTGGAGCTCAAATGTAAATTCCTGTGGTTCATCGGTGATTTTTCCGGTTTCCACAACCTTGATGAACTCCCCTGCGCCTTTCTTATGTAGTATCGGGTCCGCAGCAAAGCGGATCATGGGGAGTATTGCACCCACTCCCATAAAAGCAGTGGCACCGCCGAGCGTGTACGTTAAAAATTGCCTGCGTGACATCTCTTTACGGCTGGGTGGTTGGTCGGGCCAGGTCTCCTGTTGCTCATTATAGCTGCTCATATTGCAATATAACCCCCTCTTTCAATATATAAGAAAATGTATATCGCCGTAAGATTAAGAGGCTGGACCGAATATGGTGCCCATTTGGAAATAAAAGCGCTTCAGTTATTCTTCTCAATTATTGCTAAATTCGATTTCAATGAATAAGATCACATGTCACATAAGTTCAACCTAATCATAGCCCAGGCTCTAAAACCCGTCAAGAATATTGTCTATTTTGTGACAAGCCAAACAGGACCTAAATTCATAAATTGTTGATTTTTCGTCACATTTAACCCTCTTTTATTTCTTCCACATTTCCTGAATTCTGTCCCCCACGATGGTATTTAGACGCCCCCCTTGAGACACTTCAATATTAGGCAGGGCCAGCACTAAATCGCTTTCAATAATCTCATGCCCAGACAGGTTCACATCCGCAGTCAGCACTACTGCATACTGGAAGCCACTGGATTTGACTTTATGACAAAGCTCATTTATTAATCCCCTATATCCGGCCCCCATGTACTGCAAAGCGGGATAGGTCACAATTCGGCCACGAAATGGAATCTCAACAATGTCCATAAAATCACGCAGTCTTTCAAGCGCGGAAGCTGTCTCTACAGGACTCTCTGTACCCTGCAAACCGGTGAACGGAATCAAACAAGTATCATAGAACTTTCCATTCTCTTTCCAGCCTGAGGGGTCAAAATCACTAAATTTCATCTCGTTCCTCTCCTTTGTTGATATTATAGAGCCAAGTCAGAAATATACAGGTCCTATTATAGTGAACGTGGAAGATGATCGTCTACCTTTGATTCCGTAAAAGTCACTTCAACATAAATATCAGGACATCCGGCCTATGTAAGCACCTTATGTCCTGATATCCCAAAACAGCCCCACTACACGAGGCTGATGCCTTGATTTTTTCTCAGGTACTTTGCGGGTCCTGAAAATGTATAAGATCCTTAAGCCAGGTTTTTCAGCTCTGCGGTCAGATTGCGGAAAGCAGTCTCGTCCCCCGCAGCCAGCGCTGTGTCGATCTCCCGGTACAAGATGTCGGTACGCCGCTTTCGCAGCGCTTCGTCCCACACCATTTCTGCTGCAAGTCCAAGCATCACTTCATAGGTAGCCTTCATTTTGTCCATTCGATACACCTCCGCTGTTTAAGAGATTCCGTGTTTTCGGGCCTTCTTTTGTTTTCGGTTACATTGAAGCCGGCTCCTACTAAATCATATTCACCAATTCCAGCTCCGTTCAACATTATGGCTTCCACATCGATGAATGTGCCTGTGCCTACCTCCGGCTGTGCTTCTTCTGTAAAGAAAAAGGTTCTGGAAGCTGCGGTATGTAGGTTCGTACACCAATCGGATCTTTTAATGACCTTCTGTTCTTCTACTGCAAAAGCTTCTTTGGCGCCGCAGCCTGGGTTCCCCATGATGTCATCATGACGGCTGGCCCTTCCAAACTCTCACCTAGCCTCAGCATTCCCAGATGTACCATCATCCGCAAAACCCGCCCTTCCATAATGGAAGTGGCATCATCATAATAAAACGGCTTGACTAGCCAGCCTACTCCTCTGACCAGTGAAGGAACACTGACCCACCGGTCTGCACTTGTACTGATCCAGTACACCAGTGAGGGTAGATTGGGTATGGCACCTTTATACAGTCTTAACCAAAAGGAGAATAACTGTATCAGGTCTTCACATTTTCCAGCTTCCAGCACTGCCACTCCTGCCGCAGTCAACCTTAGTCGGAAGCCTGCCTCTGAGATCCAGTGACGATGACGGGCGTAATCATATAGCAGGGCCAACCTGGGCGGATAATGCTCGCCTGCCCTTCCGTATCCGAACCTCCACCCCCCCTTGTTCAGTAGCGGCTCCGGGATATGAAGAGCATTCATCAGCCCCTGCTGGTAGCGCTTGTAGAGCGCCCCTTCTTGATTTAGCTCCGGCTCGTTCTCCCCAATATACCGCAGGAACAGCAACAGGTCACTCTCCAGCATATCACCTTCGCTCCGGTATCCTTCAGGCTCGGGACTCCCGTCAACCTTCTCCAGAATGTGCCGGCCCATGGCTTCCCGAAAACGCGCCTTCAAGTCGCCCGGCATCTGGTATAAATACCGTGTCTGTTGTGAAGCGCCGTTAAAGAGCCAGCCGCCGTTCTTAAAGCGTGATACCAGTTCCCGATAGTTCCCTTGCTTATCTGGAGTAGTATCAAAGGAGGCCTGCCTCGCTGCGGCCAGCAGATCCTCAAGACTGAAGTGGCTGCGGCCATCAAACAGCAGCGTGTTCAAGAAGCGTAATTCTTCCGGACTGCTCCCCTGGATATAAGACTCCAGAAAATCCCGGCTTCCCAGCGTAACCAAGATGCTTTGGATCAAATCATGCTTGGAGTTCTGCTTGCATTGGCACTGGTAGCGTCCCGCAATGGCGGTTAGCTGACCAATATCTGCGTAAGTGAGCATATCCGCCAGATTCATGTTTTATCGCCTCACCGTTTTACTACCATTATGGGATTTAATGCCCTTTTTATTCCTTTTCACGCAAAAAAAATAACCCGAATGGTCGGGTTAACGCTGGTTCTGCAGGATATGACGTGAACAATTGTATAACAGCGGGTTCCATTCCTGTCCTTTTTTCTCGAGAATAGTCAGTGACAGGTTACCAATCCGCTCCACATATTTATCCTTATATAAAGCAATGTACAGTTGGGCCAAGAACCCACCGTGCGAGATGACCAAAATATTCTTGTCCGGATATCGGGCGGAAATATCATCCATGAAATCAAGTGCACGTGCCTGCAGCTGCTCATCCTTCTCCTGTCCGAGCTCAAGCGTGTTCCATTCCTTGCCCCATCTCTCTTCACGCTCCGCCGAGGTCAGTCCTTCCACTTGGCCGTAAGCCCGTTCCCGAATTCGTCCATCTGCTTCGAGCAGTGGAATGCCGAGCTTCTCAGCAACAATACTTCCGGTCTCTGCCGCTCGTGACAGACTGCTAGTAATGCAATAATCCCAACGATAAGGCTCTTGCAATAGTCTTTCTCCTAGCATGACTGCCTGCATTTTCCCCTCGTCATTCAGCGGAATATCACTCTGCCCCTGTATCCTACCAGCCGCATTCCAATCTGTCAGCCCGTGCCGCACCAAGCCCAGCAGCATCCGAATCACCCTTCCTTATAGTATTGCTTCTTAATGTACCACGGATACAAGCAAAAGTCTTCTTTTAAGAGAGCGGGTGGAATTATGAAAGTTGTTGTAAAAAAACAAAAAGATCCTCTTTACAGATGTAAAGGAATCTCTCATTGTCTACGATAACGGTTCAAGCGGGTCAACGAGAATATTGACAGCCCTACACCAAGCATGGATAGCATCATCCAATATTGCGGATGTGTAGGTCCCATGCTCACTACAAAAGGCTCAATAATCCCGCCTTCCGAGGTCATTCCGGGATACGTTGACTGCCAATCCAAGGAAACGCCAGCAATGCCTGTCTCCACAATTCCACTCTGCGCAGACATAGTATTACTTGGTGTCTTGAACAACGTAAAGTAAAGGAAGCTACAAATAAACACCGCCAAAAAACAGGCAATCCAAAGGCTGATCCGATGGCGGAAAATCGTGGAGTTCCCTGCTGATCTGCCGTCACCCGGCATAAGCCAAGGACTTTCCAGGTAAATCCGCTCCATAACCTTTGCATTTACTGCTTCTGCGCGCTCGTCGCTAACTTCTTCTTGCAACTCATAAACCAACTGACTACTCTCCTGCCACAACGCCCATTCGGCCGCGCAGTAAGGACAACTCTCGATATGCTTCTCAAGCAATTTGCGCTGGGGGTCGTTGCGGGGAGCGTCCCATAAAGCGGGGATACTATCTTGCGCTTCCCTGCAGTCCATTGACCTTACATCCTCTCAACCTGCTCCTCATCATAGGCAGGCTCATAGAAATAGGATTCGAGTTGGAGCTTCACACTGCTCCTGGCACGGAACAATAATGATTTCACGGAGCTGACACTCTGATCGAGAATCACGGCAATTTCCTGATAATCCATCTGATCGTATTCACGCAGAATTAACGCAGACCGCTGTTTCTCAGGAAGATTGTTAATGGCTTCACGAACTAAGTTCATCCGTTCTTTGCGAAGTGCAGCCTGCTCCGGGGCCACCTCCAGTGGTGCTACAGGCGTATATCCACTCTCTTCGAGGGATACGTTACCCGCACGGTTCTTACGAAGTTCACTAAGCACCGTATTACGAGCGATCGTATATAGCCAGGTCGAAAAAGATGCATCTACTTCCCGGAAGGAATGTAAACTACGGAACGCCTTGTAGAAGGTCTCCGAGCAGAGATCCTCTGCGATGAGCTCCATATGGGAATTCTTCAGCATATGGTACACAAACGCCAAAATCTTGCGCTGATAGCGCCGCATCAATTCCGAATATAATTCTGTATTTCCTTGCTTAATTTGCTGGATCAACTGGGAATCCGTCATGGTGAGTTTCGGCCTCCTCGCCTTCCACGTCTTTCCCGTCCCGAGCACTATATATTATTACCGGGCAGGGCTTGAAAAGTTGCGGTAGTACTGAAAAAAATGAATTGCCTGACGAACAACACTTCTATGTATATTCACATACCCAAATATTAAGGCATGTATCGATGCAGCGCAGTAAAAAAAATCCCGGCTACCGGACATTAACGACATCACGAAACTAGCAATCTCTAAAAATACTTTCCTATTGTACCACACATCTACACAGGATTACATTAATAGACTTGGCCTCGGGAGAAACGTGTCATCCTCTCCTCCCAAAATGCGAATAACAAAGATAGAAGATTAGTTTGTTCAGAGTAAGATAATACGTTGGCTTGAAACCTTTGACGGTGGGCAACGATAATATTCAGTGGCAAGAAAATTTTTCAAATAAAGTATTGACAGAATGTAAACGGATACAATATACTGTAACTACAGTATGGTTTCTCTCCACTCCTATCCAAAACTGCACGGTTCCAAATTATTTTGTGAACTGTAACCGCTTATAATGTAAGCGGTCTTTTTTTTGTCTATTTTTAGGAATGATTGGAATTGATGCATGGCTTACTTTGAGGTTTGCGTTGAGGTTTGCATTATGAACCAGTAACGGGATTTTCTCCCGTTATTTTGGTTGCTGCTTCCCTCTTGCTTTAAATAACAGGATTTTCTCCCGTTATTCAGCCCCTATTTGGCAGAAGATTCAATATCTTCACCTATTAACTGGAGTTTTTCCAGTTAATTCATCCAAAAGTGCCCAGGAGACGAATTTAGCTGGAACTTTTCCAGTTAATTTGTCTTCACAATATGGCACACGGATAAGGTGAAATTATTTTGAGCAGAGGCGTCCACGCACCCGAGTCCTCACACGAGAGCTCGCACATCAGCGTTCACACACCAAAGTCACGCAACTGAGCTCGCACAGCAGTGTTCACACACCAAAGCCATGTAACTGAGCTCGCGAACCAGTGTTCACACACCAAAGCCATGTAACTGAGCTCCTCTCACCCTAGTTCTAATCAACAAAAAACCGGGGCATTACGCCCCGGTTTTCACACATATACCGTATAGTCTCTTTGCTGCAGCAGGATCTTGGCTCGCTCCATGTCCATCTCCTGACGGAAGGACAGGCGCATGATCCCGGGAACGTCTTCCCGGCTCTCAATAATCTGCACGTTGCTAAGGTTGATGCCCTGATCGCCCAGTTCGGTCGCAATCCGCCCGATAATACCCGGATGGTCCGGCACATCAATATGAAGGTCGAACAACGGCGTGATGATGCCCTTACGCCGCTCCGGAAGCTGACTGCGGAAACTGTTCGCTTCGTGAAAAGCCTGTTCAATCCCCGTTCCATCTCCAGCCTCTAGCAAGCCGATAAAGGCATCAACCTCCTGGTTCCAATCCTTCAATAGGCGTAGCATTACAGAGCGGTTGTTGAGCAGAATATCACGCCAAATCACCGGATCACTGGAAGCAATCCGTGTAATATCACGGAAGCCACCCGCAGCTAATGTGCTATATAGCGAATCCTTATTGTCGTAAGCATGAATTTGGTTCACCAACGCCACAGCTATGATGTGCGGCAGGTGGCTAATGGCACCAACGATCTCGTCATGGTGCTCGGGGTCCAGCCTTACAATCTGTGCTTTCGTATGTAGAAGCAGAGATGACAATGAACGATAAGCCTCCTCCGGTACATCAGGTGGAGGTGTGAGTACATAATAGGCGTTCTCGAACAAGAGTGAAGAGGCTGCTTCCACCCCGGAACGCTCGGAGCCTGCCATCGGATGCCCACCGATAAAATGCACATCCGGCAAATCGAGCGTGAGCGCACAAGCGGCGATGCTGGCTTTGGTGCTGCCGACATCTGTAATGATGCAGCCTGGTTTCAGTGGGAGCTTACTGAGCTGAATAAGGTATTCCTCCAGCAGTCCTACAGGTACACATAAAAAAATAAAATCGGCATCAAGTGCCGCTTCCTCGACAGAAAGCGTGGCATGATCAACCACACCTCTGCTAAGGTATTTCTGAACGAGTTCAGGACGGTGGGCATGGCCTACAACGGTCAGGCCCTCCTTGCCTTTAAAGCAAAGGGCCAGAGAGCCTCCGATCAGACCGACACCGAATATTGCTATTTTTGTCGTCATGTTCTTTGAACTACCTGCCTTCTGTGTTTTCAGTTCACTTGTATCACGTTATGCCAGTACACCTTGCTCGGACAACACTTCTTCCAGAGCAGAGATCAGGGCTTTATTCTGCTCAGTAGAACCCACCGTAGCACGAATGTAAGTTGGATACACTTGATGACCTGCTCTGACGATGACCCCTTTGCGAAGTAACGCATCAAAGATCTCTAGTCCAGGTTTACGCACATCCACCATAATGAAATTACCGTGCGCTGGGAAAGATTTCAGACCAAGACGTTCAAACTCCCCTTGAAGCTGTACAATGCCGGCACTGTTAAGACGACGACATTCTTGTACATAGTCCTGATCCTGCAGAGCAGCCAGCGCTGCTGCCTGAGAAACTCTGGTTGTATTGAATGGCTCGCGCACTTTATTGATCAACGAAATGATAGCTGGGCTGGCAACGCCATAACCAATCCGCAGGGCGGCCAATCCGTAGATTTTGGAGAAGGTACGCAGCACTACAAGGTTAGGATAGGTGCCGAGTAGCTTGATGCCGTCTGTATAGGACAGATCGGTAACGTACTCACAGTAAGCCTCATCGAGCACAACCATGACATGTGCAGGCACTGCATCCAGGAAGGCAAGCAGAGCATCATGCGCTACAATGGTTCCTGTAGGGTTATTAGGGTTGCAGATCCAGATGATCTTGGTGCGGTCCGTAACACGGGCCAAAATGCCGTCTAGGTCATGTGTTCCGTCGATCAGCGGCACTTCAATTGTAATCGCGCTTTCGATGTCCGCATTGCTCTTATAGACAGAGAAGGTCTGATCAGCCATGATCGTCTCATCGCCAGGCAAGAGGAATGCACGTGTAATCAGCGCAATGATCTCATCAGAGCCACAGCCAAAAATAATATTGTCATTCTTCACACCAAGATGAGCAGCCAGCGCAGTTGTCAATTCAACAGCTGACCCGTCCGGGTAAAGATACAGATTATCCAGTTCCTTGATAATCGCGGCTTTCGCGCTAGGCGAAGCCCCGTATGGATTCTCATTCGAAGCCAGCTTAATAACTTCCTTTAAGCCAAGCTCTCTTTTAACATCTTCAATAGGCTTCCCTGGTTTGTAGACTGGCAAGTCTACGATATTCGGTTTAGGATTCATGAACCGTCCTCGCTCTCCACAAATGTAGTTATGGTTTTAATTGTGCCACAAATTCACGAATTTGCAACAGCCCCGCCTGGCGAGTGGAAGGGTTATCCAGCAGAGGGATCACATCCTCCACTTTGCGGACGATCGCACTGCCCACCACAACCCCGTCACAAATCTTGGCGAAGCGAGCTACCTGTTCCCCGGTCGAGATTCCAAATCCCACAGCAACCGGAAGATCTGTCGCTTCGCGTACGGATTGGATAAAGGCATCGACGCCTTCATGAAAAGAGGACCGTTCCCCCGTAACACCCAGCGAAGATACGCAATACACGAAACCGCTGGCCCCGTTCACGATTCGGGCGATACGTTCGCTAGAGGTTGGAGCCACCAGCGGTACTAGATTAATTCCGGCGGCGCGGCTGCGGCGGCGCATATCCTCCGCTTCCTCGATGGGTAGATCAGGAATAATCAATCCACTGATTTCATGAGCATCGAGTTCGGCAAAAAAGTTGTCCAGGCCCATTTGCAGCACGGGATTGTAGTAGGTGAACAAAATGAACGGCAGCTGGCTGCCGGCTTGACGCGCTTTGAGCGCGGTCTCCATACAAGTGCGGATATTAACCTGTCCGCGCAGCGCCCGTGTGGAAGCCCGCTGAATGACCGGACCATCAGCAAGCGGATCGGAATAAGGTACACCCAGCTCCAGGATGTCAGCTCCGGCGGCTTCCAACTCGGCGATAATGGCCAATGTCGTCTCCAGATCGGGATCACCCACGGTAAGGAAAGGAATCAACGCCGTACGTCCTTCTGCCTTCAGCTTCCGGAACACCAGATCCATCCGGTTCGTCGTTTCGGTTGTCATGCTTTTTCCGCCCCTTCCGTGTACGCCATAATCGATTCTACATCCTTATCGCCACGGCCGGACAAACAGATGACTACGATATCATCCTTCGTCAAGGTTGGCGCAATCTTCACTACCTGAGCGATGGCGTGAGCCGACTCCAAGGCAGGAATGATACCTTCTGTGACACACAGCAGCTTGAGCGCATCCAGCGCTTCAGCATCGGTGATCGGTACATACTGCGCACGCTTGATATCCTTCAGATAGGAATGCTCTGGTCCAACACCCGGATAATCCAGACCCGCAGATATGGAGTGAGCTTCCTGCACCTGGCCATATTCATCCTGCAACAGATAGCTCATCGAGCCCTGGAAGACCCCATGGGTTCCCTTGCTCATGGTAGCTGCATGATAAGGCGTGTCCACCCCTTTACCTGCTGCTTCAACACCGATCAATCCCACATTCTCATCTTGCACAAAAGGATAGAACATCCCGATGGCATTGCTGCCTCCTCCGATTGCTGCGACCAGCAGATCTGGCAGACGGCCTTCGGCCTCCAGAATCTGGCGGCGGGTCTCATCCCCGATCACGCGCTGGAAATTGCGGACCATCATCGGATACGGGTGCGGACCTACCGCTGAACCCAGTACGTAGAATGTATCATCTACATGACTGACCCAATAGCGGAGTGCTTCATTACCAGCATCTTTGAGCGTTCGCGTACCGGAGGTTACAGGAATAACCTCTGCGCCAAGCAGCTTCATGCGGAAAACGTTCAAGGCCTGACGGCGAGTATCCTCCTCACCCATGAATACCTTGCACTCCATCCCGAGCAGTGCTGCCACAGTCGCGGTAGCAACACCATGCTGGCCTGCACCGGTCTCGGCGATCACCTTCGTTTTCCCCATCTTTTTTGCCAGAATCCCTTGCGCAATAGCGTTGTTGATCTTATGCGCACCAGTGTGGTTCAGGTCTTCCCGCTTCAGATAGATTTTGGCTTCGCCCAGATGCTTGCTAAGGCGTTCCGCGTAATACAGCGGCGTTTCCCGCCCGGAGTATTGCTTGAGCAGATAATCTATTTCTTCCTGAAAAGCAGGATCTGCCGAGTGCTTGCGATAGGCTTCCTCCAGCTCAATCAGTGCATTCATCAAAGTCTCGGGTACGAAGCGGCCCCCGAAAGAACCGAAACGTCCATGCTGATCCGGTACCTGTGTCATGATTGCTTCACCCTTTCCACAAAAGCGGTCATTTTGATAATATCCTTGATGCCGTCGCTCTCTACACCACTGGAGACATCTACGCCGTCCGGCGCGTATTGCTCCAGCAGCTCCCCAACATTGCCGGGATGAAGCCCGCCAGCGACAAACAGCGGTAGTCCATGTGCAGCAGCTGCTTCACGGTAAGCCGGTATCAGTTCCCAGGCAAAGGTACGGCCGGAACCTCCACTCTGCAAAGGATCGTAGGTATCGAGCAGGAGCGCGTCTACACTCCCTGCGTACAATTCAAGAGAAGCCAGACCTTTCCCGGCAGCAGCACCGTCAGCCTCCTGCACCGATAGGGCCTTCCATACCTGAGCTTCAGGAAAAGCAAGCTTCACCGCCCGGCAAAACGCCGGACTCTCGTTCCCGTGCAGCTGAATGACATCCAGCTGCACGACATCCAGCAACTCTCTGAGCTCTGCCAGCTCAGGGTTGACAAAGACACCGGCAGCCTTGGGAATGCTGCCGGTCTTCCAATTCCGCAGCTCCGCAATCAGCTCTGCGGCTCTTTCCGTCGTCACGTTTCGACGGCTGGGAGCAAAGACGAACCCGATATAATCCAAAGACAAGCGCTCCATAGATTTTAGCACTTCAACGTCCTGAAGTCCACAGATTTTTACCTTTGTCTCAGCCATGACGGACACGGCCCTTTCCTTCGGGCAGAGGACCCAGCAGAACATTCACTGCAGTCTCTACATCTGGCTGGCGCATCAAGTACTCTCCGACCAACACACCCTGCGCCCCTGTTGTGGCTAAATAGGCGATATCCGCAGGTCCGGCAATCCCGCTCTCGCTGATCACCGGCACACCCGCCGGAATTTCTCCGGCCAGCTCTGCTGTGGTGGCAAGCGAAGTCTCGAACGTCCGCAGATTACGGTTATTGATCCCCAGCAGCACATGCGGGGCCGTTCCTTTTCCGGTATCCAATACTGTCGCAAGCTCGCTACGATCATGTACCTCAATCAGCACATCGAGACCAAGATTCGCGGCCGTATCTGTGAACGAAGCCAGCGCTGTCGGTGTAAGGATAGCCGCGATCAGTAGCACCGCGTCCGCGCCAAGCAGGCGGGCTTCATAAATTTGCTTCTCATCGATGATAAAATCCTTACGCAGCAGCGGTAGTGCAACAGCCTCGCGAACCTGCTGCAGATAAGCGCCGCTGCCTTGAAAATATTCCTTGTCTGTCAGCACGGACAAGCAATCCGCGCCTCCTGCTTCATAACCCCTGGCAATGGCAACAGGATCGAAATCAGCACGGATCAAGCCTTTGGAGGGTGACGCCTTTTTCACTTCGGCGATCAGTCCCATTCCTCTGTTCCTGCGGCTCACCAGGGCTTCACGGAAGCCTCTGGTTCCCGGCAGTGCTGCAATATCACGTTCAGCCTGGGCTAGCGAAAAGCTGGCCGCCAGCGTCTCTACTTCTTTAATTTTGGTGGCAACAATTTTATCAAGATACATAGTTAAGTTCCTCCGTCATCGCTACAAGCTGTTCCAGCTTGGATAATGCCTGCCCTGAATCTACTACTGCCTTAGCCTTCTGCACGCCTCCGGCCAGCGTATCGGCAAGACCTGCTACATAGATGCAGGCTCCCGCATTTGCCAGAACAATATCCCGGTATGGGCTGACTTGGCCTTGCAGTACCGATGTAATAATTGCTGCATTCTCAGCTGCATCTCCGCCCAATACGTCTTCCAGCGGATGCATGGTGAGACCCAGATCCTGTGGCGTCACTTCATAGGTGCTAACCACACCATTCTTCAGCTCCGACACCAGTGTCGGTGCCGAGATGCTGATCTCATCCAGACCATCCAGGCTGCTGACAACCATAGCCCGCTTGGAGCCAAGCTCCTTCAGGACAGTCGCTACAGTCGCTGTCTTGCTACGATCATAGATGCCGAGAAGCTGGCGGTCCGCCCCGGCGGGGTTAGTCAGTGGCCCCAGCATGTTAAATACTGTACGAACACCCAGTTCACGGCGCGGTGCCGCCGCATGCCGCATAGAGGGATGATAGATCTGTGCGAACAGGAAGCAAATGCCGATACTGTCCAGACATTGACGTGCTTGCTCAGCATTGAGATGGATGTTAACACCCAGAGCCTCTAGCACATCAGCACTGCCAGCACGTCCTGAGGCGGAACGATTGCCGTGCTTGGCAACCCGTACGGAAGCTGCAGCCGAAATAATCGCTGAGACTGTGGAAATGTTGAACTTATGAATACCGGAGCCGCCTGTACCGCAAGTGTCCAGCAGACGGGCACTCTCTGTGGATACATGCGTGCCGAACCCACGCATCGCTTCCGCGAACCCGGTAATTTCATCTACGGTTTCCCCTTTAATCCGCAATGCGGTTAGTAGGGCACCAATCTGTGCAGAAGATGCCTTTCCGTCCATAATCGCGCCCATAATGTCCCGCGCCTCGTTACGGGAAAGATCCTTGCCTTCTATCAAACCGGCGAGTCCCGATTGTATCAATTTCGTTGCCTCCATGCTCTCTTCCTCCTGTTCAGTTGAATAGTTCTATCAAGGGGTATATTCATACATGTAATCCTGATTGATTACCTGTTTCTCTTTGACTTGTGCCGGAAACATCGCTTCTGCCATCCGGATCGCCTTCAGCATGCCTTTCGCCTTGTTCATTGTTTCTTCGTACTCTTTCTCAGGAACGGAATCCCACACAATTCCCGCCCCAGCCTGCACATAGGCTCTGCCTTCGCGGAAAATAATGGTGCGGATCGTGATGCAGGAGTCCATGTTACCGGAAAACCCGAGATAACCTATAGCGCCTGCATAAGCGCCCCGTGCTTCCTGTTCCAGCTCCGCAATGATTTCCATCGCCCGCAGCTTCGGTGCACCGGAGACCGTTCCCGCCGGCAAGCAGGAGAGGAAGGCATCGAAGAAATCCTTATCCTCGGCCAGTGTGCCCGACACTCCGGAGACCATATGCATGACATGCGAGTATTTCTCAATCTCCATGAATGAATCGCATTTTACGGTGCCGAATTTCGAGACCCGGCCGAGATCATTGCGTCCAAGATCGACGAGCATCAGATGCTCGGCGCGCTCTTTTTCATCCTCCAGCAATTCGGCAGCCAGCGCACGGTCCGCAGCTTCATTTGCACCTCTGGGACGGGTTCCGGCGATCGGCCGTGTCTCCACCCTGCTGCCATCCACTTTGACCAATGCCTCTGGCGAGGTGCCGACGATGATCTCCTCATCCATTTTCAGATAATACATATATGGTGAAGGATTAAGTGTTCTCAGCAGACGGTAGACATGAAGCGGTGAGACCTCAGTTTCAATATGCAGCCGTTGTGACAGCACCACTTGAAAAATATCTCCGGCCCGGATATACTCCTTGGCCTGCTCCACATTGTTCATGTACTGTTCTTTCGTCAGATTCGAGTGGATATTCCCCAGCTCAATATCTTCTGGAATACTGCGCTTGTTGACGTTCTCCTTGGGCCCTTCTTTCTGCAATTCTTCGGCCATCTCCTCTAGTCCCGCACTGAGGGCCTCATAATTTACGCGAATGTCTGCATCGGTGTCGCCGTCCTTGATATGCAGGTTGCCAATCAGTAGAAGCTGCTGCTTCACATGGTCAAACACAATAATCCGGTCGCAAAACATAAAACGGATATCATCCATCTTCAAATCGTCGTTGGCATGCGGAGAGAGCTTCTCGTAATATTGCAGCAGATCATACCCGAAGAATCCGATAGCTCCACCCGTAAACGGTGGCATCTCAGGCAGCTTGGGACTACGGTAGGAACGAAGTAGCGCCTTCAGCTCCTCGATAGGTTTGCCTTCCAGGCGCTTTTTCTTGCCGCCTACCTCAACTTCGATGACTCCCTTTTTGCCAGAGATCAACAGGAACGGGTCGCTGCCAATGAAGGAATACCGGGCCCACTGGATGCCGCCTTCCACACTTTCAAGCAAAAATGCGTGGTCACGTGAAGCAAAACGCTGGAAGAGCCGGATCGGCGTCTCCATATCGGCAAGCAGCCGTTTTACGACAGGGATCAGATTATAGTCCCGCGACAGTGCCACTACTTGTTCAACACTCGGATTCGTCATTGGGTTACCTCCTGAGGGAATGGTTGGTTTATGAAATCAAAAAAACCTCTACCGAGGTAGAGGTTTGTGTAAGTAAGTATATGAAATAGAGCATAGGACAATCAGCAGCGCATTTGCAGAAATATCCCTAAATGGCTGCACTGAATACACTTATCCCGTAATCAGTCAACTCAAAAAAGAATCTTTCTCACTCTATGCACTCAGCTAATCTCATCTAAATCCTGTACTCAACTCAGCTATACTCATCTCATCTAAACTAAACTCTGCTATACTCGGCTAATTACACTATACATGATGACAGAGGTCACTGACAACCCCGAATCATTAATTTATGACTTGCTCTGTGATAGGTCTGGACGAAGCTTGCGCGCTTCATTCAAATAAACATGATGGATCTCTCGCTGTGCCTTCTCCGTATTAACCTGTACCATCAGACGGATACATTGGGGCAAGCTGCCCTTGACCGGAATCTCAACGGCACACATCAGCGGCACCATTTCCCAGCCTTCCATCTCCCGAATGGCTCGGGCCGGGAATGTAGCATCCAGGTCCTCAGTCATCGTAATCCAGACACTGCAAATATCCTCGGCAATAACATCATTGCGTTCTACGATCTCCCGCAACAGCACAACGGTCTCCCGCAGAATCTCCGCTTCTTCATTGCCCGTCACGGTTGTTGCTCCGCGAATTCCCCGGTTTACCACGGGCTTCCCTCCTTCTTGAGCTGTGCAATAACCTCGCGTACCAGCGATGCCTGCACATCATCAACAATACTGACCGCTCCGATATCATCCGGTACGATAAAGGTCATTCGGCCTTCCTTGAATTTCTTATCATGCATCATAGCTTCCATCAGCTCGTCCTCACTGTACTGGGCAGGAAGAGTGACCGGAAGTCCGAGCGACGTCAACATGGAGACCGTCTCATCATAGATAGATTGGTCACGACCCAGCTTCACAGCCAGAAGTGCCGAACCTGCCATTCCAATCGCAATGGCTTCCCCATGCAGGAATACTCCATAGCCGCCAACCGCTTCAATCGCGTGGCCGATCGTATGGCCAAGGTTCAGAATGGCGCGCTGCCCGTGCTCGCGCTCATCGCCTGAAATGACATCAGCCTTAATCGCACAGCCGCGCTCCAATGCGTATCCAAGATCCTCCGGATTGAGGGCAAGCAGTCCTTCAGCATGCTCCCGGCACCAGTAGGCAAAATCTCGGTCCAGAATCAATCCATGCTTCACCACTTCCGCAAGCCCGGATGAAACCTGACGTGCAGGAAGTGTGTTCAGCGTATCCAGATCATAAAGAACCATCGATGGCTGATAGAAAGCGCCGATCATATTCTTGGCGAGAGGGTGATTCACCGCCACCTTCCCCCCTACACTACTGTCATGTGCCAGGATCGTTGTAGGAATCTGGAGGAATCCGATTCCCCGCATGTAAGTTGCGGCCACGAAGCCTGCCAAATCACCAACAACACCACCGCCCAGAGCCAGCACCGCCGAACGGCGGTCCAGTCCAGCCTGGATAGCTGTGGTCATTACCTCTTCATACACGGCCAGCGACTTGGAAGCTTCACCGGCTGCAATAATGTGATGAACAACAGTATACCCATAGTTCTGCAAAGCAGCTTCCAATGCTGGAAGGTAGCGCGGGGCTACTTCTGAATCGCTGACGATCAGGAGCGGGCTGCGAACCGGGAATCCGGCCTCCGCACATCGCTCACCAATCTCCGCCAGCAATCCGCTGCCGATATGAATCGGATAAGAACGTTCACCCAATTCCACCCTGATGCTGCGCATGACTAGTAACGCTCCAGTTGGGCGAGGTAGTTGTCATAGTTGGCCTTGATTTCTTCCATGGAATCTCCACCGAATTTGTCGAGGAAACCTTTCGCAATCTCCCATGCCACAACGTTCTCCAAGACTACACATGCTGCTGGCACTGCACAAGCATCCGAACGTTCCACTTGGGCCGTGAACGGCTCCTTCGTGTCAATATCCACGCTTTGCAGTGGCTTGTAGAGAGTAGGGATTGGCTTCATAACGCCGCGAACCACTACCGGCATGCCGTTGGTCATCCCACCTTCAAAACCGCCCAGACGATTGCTCGCCCGGTAGTACCCTTTGGAGGCCTCGTAGGCAATCTCGTCATGCACTTGCGAACCGCGCAGCTTGCCTGCTTCAAAGCCGATACCGATCTCCACGCCCTTGAATGCATTGATGGACATTACCGCTCCGGCAATGGCACCATCCAGCTTGCGGTCAGACTGAACATGACTGCCTAGTCCGATAGGAAGACCTTCAACAATACACTCGACGATGCCTCCGATGGAGTCGCCTTCTTCCTTGATCTTGTCTATGTAGGACTCCATTTTTTGTTCTGTCTCTTTATCCACAACTCTTACAGAGGATTCCTCTGTACGTGCGATCAATTCATCGATAGGTAGATCATTCGCAGGCGCTTCAATCTCGCCGATTCGAATAACCTGTCCAGCGATTTTCACGCCAAACGCGGCCAGAAACTGTCTGGCTACCGCGCCGCAGGCCACTCTTGCTGCCGTCTCGCGTGCGCTAGAGCGCTCCAGTACATTGCGCAGGTCGGTATGGTTGTACTTCAAACCACCGTTAAGATCCGCATGACCTGGACGAGGGCGATTAACCCGGCGTTTCTCTTCGTCGCTGCCCGGAATCGGCTCGATGTTCATGATATTTCTCCAGTGCGTCCAGTCCTTATTCTCTACAACTAGCGCTACTGGCGCACCTGTGGTGTAACCATGACGTACACCCCCGACAATACTGGCGGTATCTTTCTCAATTTGCATCCGCCGGCCACGGCCATATCCTTTTTGACGGCGCTGCAATTGGAAATTCAACTCTTCAAAATTCAGTGTAAGATTGCTTGGCAATCCCTCAATAATGGCAGTAAGCTGGGGGCCGTGCGTTTCCCCCGCTGTTAAATAGCGTAAACTCATGCTGCGTTCCCCCTTCACACTTTTAAACTGTAAACCGCTAAAATGTTGATGATCTTTGCTCATTATAGTATAGGGAATCCGCTTTGACAAGGAACTTCAGTTCCTTGCAAAGATCCCCCCAGGAAGTTAAAAAGCGTCGTTTATACCCTTTTGGGTATAAACGACGCCGCTCTGGGCTGGGTTAATGCAGATCAGCTGCCGACACGCCGTCTGGCCGCGGGCAAGACTTTTTTGTCCGCCTCTAGCTGTAACAAGGTCTTAAGCTGCACATCATCCATCCCGAGAATTTGCCCGCACTCACGAACGGTAATGAAACCACGCCGATAGGCGGCAATAACCTTACTTTTGTCCATCAGTTAATCGACCTTTCGCTTCGTACTGAGAATGCTATCTACGATCCAGTATCGCTGGAACCAGTGCAAAGTATACGTGCAGGCTGCTTAAAAGATGGAAAAGAAGGCTTTATTTTTTCCGGTAGAAGAACGTTTCCGTCGTTTCAAATCCATACTGACCCGGGGTGAAGATCTGTTCCGTGCTGCCGACAAAAAGATATCCGCCAGGGCGAAGGCTTTGCGCGAATTTGTGATACAGCTTATGCTTCGCTTCCTCCGTGAAATAGATCATCACGTTGCGGCAAATAATGAGGTCGAATCCGTCATCGAACTTGTCCAGTAGCAGATTCTGCTTGCGGAAATCAATATTCTTCTTCAGAGAATCGCTGACTTTAAGAACCGGACCTTCCGGTGCAAAGTAGCGGTCCGCCACATCCTTCGGCACATCCTTGATGGAACGCTCCAGGTACAGACCCTGCTTTGCCTTCGCCAAGGCACCATCATCAATGTCTGTAGCAAGAATACCCGTATGCCCCAGAATACCTTTATCGGACAAGATCATCGCCAGCGTATACGGCTCTTCCCCTGTCGAACATGCTGCACTCCACAGCTTCAGCTTGCGGCTGGAACGCTCCAGTTCGGGAAGGATAACATCCCGCAGCACTTCCCAACGATTGGGATTACGCCAAAATTCGGAGACATTGATTGTCATGCGATCCAAAAATTCGTAGAATAAGGCCTTGTCCTTAAGCATCGCCGCATAAAAATCGGTGAAGCTTCTATAATTATTTTTCATCCGTAACGTCGTCAGACGACGCTTCATTTGCGCTTCCTTGTACTGAGCCAGGTCAATCCCTGTGCTCTGCTTGACGTTATGAATAAACCCGAGATAATCCGGGTCTGTTGTTACTGCTTGATTGTCAAGATCAGACATTCTATCTCCTGCCTCCCGCCCGGAACTTACATCCAGACTGCGATGTCTTTGTTATACTGCACCAATTCTTCGGGAGCAAAGAAATTGGCGATTTCCCGTTCCGCACTTTCCGGCGAATCGGAGCCATGAATCAAGTTAAGCGGGGTGTGACTGGCAAAATCACCGCGGATTGTTCCCGGCAGTGCCTCCTGGGCTTTGGTCTTGCCGATGAGCAGACGGCTCAAGGCAATCACATCATCGCCTTCCCAGACCATTGCAAATACAGGGCCAGACGTAATAAAGCCCACCAGCTCATGGAAAAAGTCCTTGCCTTCATGTTCTGCATAATGTCTCTTGGCCTGCTCTTCCGTAACTTGAATCAGCTTAGCAGCAGCCAGCTTAAAGCCCTTGTCTTCCAGACGGGCCACAATCCGCCCGATCAATCCGCGCTGAACACCGTCCGGTTTAATCATCAGATATGTTTTTTCCATGGGTCACTCTCCATTTTCCTATACATAGGATGGGTGTTTATGAGAATTAAGGAAGTATATACTTTCTGATATTAGCAGAAACCTGGGCTTATGTGAACGCTTATATCATTTAATAATTCCGACCGGTTATGAAAAAAGCAATATCGCGAAGGCTTCGCTTCGTCTTATTATTCGGCAGGGCTTCGAGTGCAGCTAGAGCCTTCTCAATATAACGGGAAGCCAGATCCTCGGCCCTAGTTATCCCCTCTCCCGAAAGGATCAGGTCGATGGCACGTCCTACCCCTCTATGTCCTTTGCGAATGGCATCCAACTCCTCTAGCAGCGGAAGCCGCAAGCGCTCATCCTCCAGGCTATAAATAACGGGAAGAGTAATGTTGCCCTGACGCATATCACTGCCCGGCGGCTTCCCGATTTGTTTCTCCGTCCCGGAAAGATCGAGCAAATCATCACGGATCTGAAACGCCATGCCTACGTTGTAACCGTAATTGTAAAGTAACCGCGCCGCCTCTGGCTCTGCATCTGCAGCAAGCGCGCCAAGTTGGCAACTGATCGCAATCAGAATCGCTGTCTTACGGCGGATGCGCCGCAGATAATGACGTACACTCTGCCCGCTGTTAAAAAAATCCCGGATTTGCTCCATCTCTCCGATAGACATTTCCACCATCGCTCTGGATAAAATCTCATGTATGCGCGGATTCTTCAGCTCAGTTGTCATCACTAGCGCCTTGGCGTAGATATAATCCCCTGTGTACATGGCAATTTTATCATCCCACTTGGCTTTGACCGTCTGCTCGCCGCGGCGCAGCTCGGCATCATCTATGACATCATCATGTACTAGTGAAGCGCTGTGAATTAACTCTAAGGGTACAGCCACCCGCTTCAGCTTCTCCAGGTCATAAGTTCCGAATTTGCCACCCATGAGTACAAAGACAGGGCGCAGGCGTTTGCCCCCAGCCTTCAGCAGATGCAGTGAGGTCTCGGTCAGCAGTTCGTCGTCACCCTGAACACTGCGATACAGTTCTTTTTCAATCTGGTCCATATCTTTATTTAGCATGCCAAATATTTGCAGTCTTTTCATTCCTTCACCCGTGTCAGCAGATTGTGGCTCCAAAGCTCCATCTTCACTTCCTGCGGCAGCAGGCCCATTTCATAGGCATAGCGGAAATAGAGGTTCAAACCTTCCTGCTGCCTTTCTTCAAAGTCATAACACAAATTGCGGAAGTATCCGTACCAGTAAGCTTCCGTACCGCCAACCGCACGCATGGCTTCGGACACAATCGGAGCGAGATCACGCAGCCCGTGCCGTTTGCTCTCCGCAAAGGCCTCTGCGATCTCCGCGACCGCAGCGAATTTGTTACGTGCCGCATCCCGGTTCACAGCCCAGACTGCAAAGGTCATGCCAAGTCCGGTCCAGTTTTTCCAGAACTCACCGAGATCGGTAACCACATACCCTTCATTCTGCCAAGAAGCCTTAATGGCATTATCGCCGATCAAGAGACAGGCATCAGCCTGCTCCATCATTGCGTCCAAATCCGGTTCTGCACTTATGTACTGCGGGCGTCCTCCGATGGCCTTCTGCATAATAATCTTCAGCAGATTGGTCGAAGTTGCCGATGTGTTGGTAACCGCTATGATTCCATCCGCAATCTCTTCCAGCGGCTTCCTGGAGAATAGCAAGATGGACCTTACAGGTCCGTCTGAACTGACCGACAGAGAGGGAAGCAGCAGCAGACGGTCACTGGCCTCAGCATAAGCGAAAGAGGATAGTGCGCCAACATGAATGCTGCCTTCGCTCATGCCTCGGTTTAGGACGGCAGGCACCTCGCTGACCATTTTTGCAGGATGGCTCAGGGAAGAAGGATGAAAGTTGTGAAAGACCGGCCATGAGTTGGTATAGCTTATTTTCCCAATTACAGTAGCACTGTTGCTCATCTCTTTACTCCCCCCATCTACGAAATAGCTGATGTTCAATATTCAGGCTGTCCAGTACCTTGCCGACCATAAAGTTAATCAGATCGTCCATGCTCTGCGGTCCATGATAAAATGCCGGCATGGCCGGAATGATGCGAACGCCCAAGCGGGCCAGTTTCAGCATATTTTCGAGATGAATCGCATGCAGTGGTGTCTCGCGCGGAACCAGTACCAGCGGGCGTCCTTCCTTCAGCATGACATCCGCCGCACGACTCATCAAGTTATCAGAAGCGCCATTCGCTACTGCAGAGAGTGTGCCCATAGAGCACGGCATAATAATCATGCCCTCCACACGAAAAGAGCCGCTGGCGATCGAAGCTCCAATATCAGCAACAGGGTGATAATGCAGAGAACCGGGATGGCCTTTGAACGTATCGTTCAAAAAACCTTCCCGGTCTGAGACGGCGAAGCCCAGCTCCTCCTTGAATACACGCCAGCCGGCAGTACTTACCACAAGATGCACGGTATGTCCCATGGACAGCAGGGTCTCCGTCAGGCGAACGCCGTATATCGCGCCGCTCGCCCCCGTAATGCCCACAACAAAACTCTTAGGTGTAGAAGTAATCATTTATAGTATTGCACCACCAGGTCAATCAGTGTGAATGAGAAGACGACGATGCTAAGCACCCCGTTCATGGTGAAGAAGGCAGTCTGCAAACGACTCAAGTCATTTGGGGTAACAATATAATGTTCATAGAACAGGATAATGTAGGCAATAATCATTCCAGCTGCATACCACCAGCTCAAATCGGTCATGAAGAACAGGGTTATAAAACCAACACTGGTTAAAATATGAAATACACGGGCGATAACCAGCGCTTTACCCACACCAAACCGCACAGGAATGGAATGCAATCCTTCTTTCGTGTCAAACTCCACATCCTGACAGGCGTAAATAACATCAAAGCCCGCTAACCAGAATACGATCGTGAAGTAAAACACCATGGACGTAAGATCCACAGTTCCGGTTACTGCCACCCAGCCGCCAAGTGGAGCAAGCGCCACTGTCAAACCAAGAATAAGGTGACATGCCCAGGTAAAACGTTTGGTAAAAGAATAAAAAACAAGTAAAAAGACGGCTATCGGTAATAACTTCATCGACAGCGGATTCAGCTTAAATGCAGCCCAGAAGAGCAAGAAGAATGAAAAAGCAATAAAGATGACGACTTCTCCAATCTTGAGCAGGCCCGCCGGGATGGCGCGTCCCGCTGTACGTGGGTTTTTGGCGTCACTGACCCGGTCAATTAACCGGTTTAAGCCCATAGCCGCGCTTCGCGCGCCAAACATTGCTACTACAACCCAGCCAATCTGCGCCCAGGACGGCAGCGTACCAAACATAACCACCGAACCGAGTAATGCGCCCATAAATGCGAAGGGCAAAGCAAATACAGTATGTTCAAACTTGATCATTTGCAAAAAGATGCCGATTTTCTTAAACATCTCACTTCTCCTTGAGCCCAATGTGTAGTGCCGCGATGCCTCCGGTCAAGGGGAAGGATTCCACTTTGTTCAGTCCGGTTTCACGGAAAATAGCAGCCAGCTGCTCCCGATCAGGGAACAGAGCCAACGATTCGGGTAGCCATCTGTACTGCTCATAACGCTTCGCAAACAGCTTGCCCATTAAAGGAAGTATCTGCTTGAAATAAAAATAATACACACCCTTGAAGGGCTGTGTCATCGGCTTGGACAGCTCGAGACACACAACCATGCCGCCTGGCTTCACCACACGTTGCATCTCTTTCAGTACCTGTACAGGATCGGGTACATTGCGCAGCCCGAAACCGATAGTTGCATAGTCAAAAGAGTTGTCATCAAAGGGCAGCTCCATCGCATTGCCTTCGACCAACGAAATACGGTCCTGCAGGCCACGATCCTCTACCTTGCGTTGACCAACCGCCAGCATGCCCGCACTGAAGTCGAGGCCCATCACGGAGCCTGTCTCACTCTTCTCGGCCAGGGCGATGCTCCAGTCACAGGTACCACAACACAAATCTACAGCGGTATCGCCGTGACGCATGGCCATTTTCTTCATTGCAAATTTCCGCCACGACTTGTGGCGCCGAAAGCTTATGATATCATTCATAACATCATATTTGCCGGCAATACTCTCGAATACAGAATGTACAAATTGCTCTTTAGGCTTAGCTCCGTCCCCCTGGACGGAAGCCGTTGTCTTCTCCATAGTCATCATTACCCCTCCACGGCTGCTTGTCCCGGAATTTCCATCTGCAGCAGGAAGACATCTAGCAAGGCATTTAGTTCAGAAAGAAGCCCCTCATCCTTTACTCCCTGCAGCAGTCCCTGTATGGACTGAATACATTGATGTAGCTTGTCCGTCAGCAGGGAATCACATTTATACTTCATCATAAGCTTCTTCCAATCCTTCAGATCGATTTCCCTTTCACGCAACAACCGCTGCTCCTCTTCAGATGCGTTCTCCAGCATCTTCCAGTAGCTGTAGCTGCCCGGCGCCTGAGAAAGATCATTGCTGCGTCGCTGTTCCGTAGCCAGTGCCTCACACAGGCTGATTTCTGCAAGCAGCTTCTCCCACAATCCGACGAGTGCAGTCTCGATCTTAGGTGTAAAGGAAAGAAACAGCACCCTATTGAGCTGTACCTTGTACCGCAAATATTCATCAGCAGAAAGCAGCATGCCCTTCATCTTTCTGTAGAGCTGGGCTTTAGTAATATTGAAGTCGGCAATGGCGGTACTCAGTGTTCCCACGAGTGCGACCTCACCGCGTCTTGACAGCAAGTGGTAGAACCAGCTGCTAAAATAATCGCCAGCCAGTACTTTCAACTGACGGGAGCGCATGAGATCGCCGCCAGGATCATTCTCCGAGCGATCAATTCCCTCATGGGTATCAAGACCAAGCTGTGCCAGCGCGGTTACCAGCGTGTACAGCTCACTGCTTTGCTCTTCAGCAGAGGAGCCCTGGTTCAGAAAAATATATAACAAATGACTCCGGCCATCTGAAAACGGCGGCAATTCCGTGTGCCGCTGAATCATGTCGTAGTCAGTATAGGGTTTAGCCAGTTGCGGTATGCGGTACGGTTTCATTTCAGCCTCCGAAGCCCTTGACGTTATTACTATATCTTTGCTCACAATCTTGTCTATTATATCACATGTTTTTTTGTGACGCACGATAAGGCGTCCTAGTTTCTTTTACCCAGGTCAGGGAGAAATGAACTGGTTTTTCCAGAGGTCGCTTTCGCTAATCCTGAGACTGCTTTTGAGATGTTCCGATAAGGGACGATTCCCCGTGTTCAGAAGTTCCTTTTGCAGTTCTCCCGACCATTCCCGCCGGCGAATGTCTCCAGCCAGCAGTAAACTGCGGGTCCGGGTCCACTTGTCTTCGGCAACGACGCGCAGCAGCAGCTGATTCACGTTAGACGTATCCTGAATAGCAAAAGCAACCGACTGGGCCATATTGCGGTACAGTTCCGCTGGCTCGTGATCATTGCCTGTTACCATCAGATCCAGGGATAGCACCCCGTTCTCCCATCCAACACTGCCAATGGTTAGCGTTAGGGGGAGCGCTCCTATGGCATCCACAAGGTTAGTGTCGTCCAGCACCAGATTGTTGTCTTCACTGAAAGTTTCAACCGATCCGCGGTCCTGCCGGAGGGATGATTCCATATCTGCCAGCTGCGGTAGCAGTATAGCCGAGCCAGCAGTCAGCAGTAACAAGGTACCGATCCACCAAGTCTTATTCATAAGCACGCCCCCCTCTTATCCATCGTTTCCGCCTCATTGTCTGTTTATACGAATAGACCTACTGTATAAATTTCGTATATGGATTTATGAAATGGATTCATACTTACTTATATTTCGAAAAAAAGCAGGCTATGCCTGCTTTTCAGCTCTCGCTCTCCAGTTGTCCGTGTTTACTCCATATTTCGGCTTTTCCGCGGATCTTCATCGCTGAGGTATGATCGGTAAACTGGGCGATCAGCACCTCGCCTTTATCCAGCTTTTCTGTATGGTGAAACCGTGTGTCCAGACCGCGTGTCAATCCGATCACCTGTACTCCGTTTTCCTTAGCCTTGATCACGATGTAGTCGCTTCCTGAGGGAAGCGGGTTCCCGCCACTCTTGTTCTCCGTCATCTCTGATCCTCCTCTGAACCTATTGGCCTACGCTAATACTGCTTCCAAAAACAAATGCCGCCTGGGAGGGCGGCATCGTGTTTGTCGAAAAATCGGGTCGATATGTAGAAATCTTTATTTGATTCCGTCTTTAAGTGCCTTACCCGGTTTGAACGCTGGGACCTTGCTAGAAGGAATTTCGATTTCTTCACCAGTTTGCGGGTTACGGCCTTTACGTGCAGAACGCTCGCGCACTTCAAAGTTTCCGAATCCAACCAGTTGAACTTTGTCACCGTTTTGCAGAGCTTCCGCGATGGCTTCAAAAACAGCATCTACCGCTTTAGTAGCATCTTTCTTGGGAAGTTCAGTTGCTTCAGTAACAACATTGATCAAATCAGATTTATTCATATCTTTTCACCTCCCTGGGCAAATTTCCGGTATCATTCACTCTTTCCGTTTCAACGCAAAATATACGTGATAATCCCGTTTATTAAAGTACAATGGCGCCCTTAGACCCTAAAAGCGCAACAAACTTATAGTAATACAGCCCATCCATAATTTCAAGGCGTTACTTAAAAAAGGAGCAGAAAGTATCAGCTGGAATGGGGCTGTTGCATGATTTTCAGGCCCTATGCTGACATAAAAACAGCTGTTACCAGCAAAAAAGAGCAGGAAAATCCCTGCTCTTTCAGCATGTCTATTCAGTTAAAGAATGATAGCAATCAATCCGCCCGAGCCTTCATTGATGATCCGGCCCAGTGTTTCCTGGAGCTTATAACGGGCATTGTCCGGCATCATGGCAATCTTGCCCTGAATACCCTCACGAACAATGGAATGCAATGACCGTCCGAAGATATCAGACTCCCATATCTTGATCGGATCGTTTTCGAAATCCTGCATCAAATAGCGGACCAGCTCTTCACTCTGCTTCTCCGTCCCGATAATCGGCGAGAATTCCGACTCGACGTCGACGCGGATCATATGAATGGATGGGGCTGTTGCTTTCAACCGGACCCCGAAGCGCGAGCCCTGCCGAATCAGTTCCGGCTCATCCAGCGCCATTTCAGCCAGCGAAGGTGCGGCTATACCATAACCTGTGGTCTTGACCATCTCTAGCGCCTCGGAGAAGCGATCATACTCTCGCTTGGCGTGTGAGAACTCCTGCATAAGCTGGAGCAGATGATCCTTGCCGCGAATTTCGACCCCGACCACTTCCACCAGAACCTGATCGTACAGCTCTTCTGGAGCGAACAGGTCAATCTCAGCTACCCCCTGCCCCATGTTCATCCCGCTGAGGCCGGCTCTTTCAATAAAGTCATATTCCGTGAACTGGGATACCAGCCGATCTACATCACGCAAGCGGCGAATGTCTTTAACCGTATCGCGAACTGAATTCTCATAGCTGCTACGTAACCAGTGGTTCTCACCCAGGACCATTACCCAGCTCGGCAAATTCACATTCACTTCATGCACAGGGAATTCGTAGAGTACTTCACGTAGAACGCCAGTCACATCATCCTCCGACATGTTGGCTGCACTAAGGGTCATTACCGGAATATCGTATTTGATTGCTAGTTCGCTGCGAAGCTGCTGCGCTTCCTCACTGCGAGGGCGGGTAGAGTTGATGACAAGCACAAACGGCTTGCCTACCTCCTTCAGTTCGGCAATGACGCGTTCTTCCGAATCCACATATGAAATGCGGGGGATTTCAGCAATGGTGCCGTCGGTAGTGACGACTACGCCCAGTGTGGAATGCTCTTGAATAACTTTACGGGTGCCAATCTCCGCCGCTTCCTGGAACGGAATCGGTTCTTCGAACCACGGCGTTGAGATCATCCGCGGACCGTTCTCGTCCTCATAGCCTTTGGCCCCGTCAACTGCATAGCCAACACAATCGACCAGTCGGACGTTTACCTCCAGCCCTTCCGCGACCTTGATTTGCACCGCGTTGTTGGGGACGAATTTCGGTTCTGTTGTCATAATCGTTTTTCCGGCCGCACTTTGCGGAAGCTCATCAATAGCTCTTACCCGATCGCTTTCACTCGTGATGTTGGGCAAGACAATAGTTTCCATGAAGCGCTTAATAAATGTTGATTTCCCCGTGCGGACCGCGCCGACGACGCCAAGATAAATATCTCCGCCGGTTCGCTCGGCAATGTCCTTGAAAATATCGACTTTTTCCAAAAGAGATCCCCTCCTCATATACTTCCGAAGAAAAAATGCTTGCAGAGCATCGACTTCGCGTTCCGCCGGTAATCATGACCCTAAAGCAGGACACTAACCGGACCTTCGTATGCCCGCTCGTAGCTTAGCCGCTTGGCGATACGGAACGTACGGTCCCGCGCTAAACTCCGAATGCTCGGACATGCATTTGGACTAGTATCATCATATGTATCCGGTACGGATTTATGACCTGCTTTCGCGCAATTCGTATAAAAATCATAAAAAGGGAAGGCTGCGCTTAGGTTGTCGGCCGGCCAAACGCCCGGAAGCTTTCTCATCAATCATATGAAGAGGGTAACTCTGATAGAACCGTGTGCGTAAGGTCACACAAAAAAGAAACGGCTCCCCAAAAAGGGCAACCGTAATTCATAGAACAGTTTAATTTGTTATAAACTCAACTTGGCGGCTGTGGAACGGGTTGACCATTGATCCACTGGTAGGGAAGAGATTTCACCGGAACATAATAGGAAGCCTGCTCCAATTCGAGTCGTAAATCCTGCCCCTCTTTATGTTCTCCACCGTTCTTGTCAATAGCGTTCATAATATCGAATACATAATCAACGTACACCGTACCTTCACGATCCATAATAAATTCAAGAGGCTGGCCGGAGTATACACTGTTCAAGGTAATGGAGGCTGAGCCCGCCCTCTTCGCATCGATGGTATGCAGGCCAGGATATAACTCCGCTGCTACTGGCAGTTTGCCTCCATGGGAAGACTTATAGCGGTTCACTTGGCGCTGGACATCATTAACCTTCTGTACGGTCACTAGGTCCATGACTTTTACTTTAGGAGCAGTTTCTTCATCCAGGAGTAGAAAATAAGCACTGCCCCCCTTCTCAAAGGCGGTGGTCGGGATATCGTCCAGATAACCCTTTTTGCTCAGCTTGTCCAGATCAATTCTGAACTTCTCATATCTTGGTGTCGTCTCATCAGCATTCAGGATCGGAAGTAGTCCCTCCTCCTGCTGGTAATCGTCAACCGCAGCCTGTATCCGCTTGACACTCTCACGATAACTCCCCCCTGACTGTCGTTCCGTTTCCCCTGGATACATACAGCCGGAAAGAGGAAAAGACAGCAGCAGCAACAGTCCCATGAGGCGTCCAGCCGCTCTGAGCCGCTTCCTTTGCAAGATGTATTTCAAGAAGATACTCCCCCTTCTCTAAGAATGTATCTGCTCCCTATTACCATAGCTTATCTTCTTCCCCGCGCCGGGCGGCTTCCAGCTTCCGCCGGACCGCAGCTTTGAACGGGTCCTCCGGCACAATGACCGTGACGTCACCCCATACAGCGGCCTGACAGGCCAGGCGCTGCCCCTGCTCTATAGCGCTTCCCAACTTTCGCCTTTCCGCCTCTGAAGGCGGCCTTACGCCTTCTGTCTGTTCGGGATCTATTGTAACCTTGCACATCAGACAGCCGGCTTTGCCGCCACAACGTGTTGCGATCGTTACACCAGCCTTGCGGGCAGCTTCCAGTAGAGTTACACCCCGGTTCACAACCACGTGACGGCCTTCAGGTTGAAACACTACTGTACTTCCTTTTTGCGATATCATGCTGTCCTTCCTTTCCTTACGCATTCGCCCTCGTAATATCCAGTTGCCCTTCCAGTATAGACATGTGGGACGGTCCCCATTGATGATGTTGGATGAGTTCCTGTAAGGGAGGCAAATGGCGCGGCATATCCATTCTTATTACGGAGGATATGGCTTTATAACGATCTGCACGACCTCTAAGGATATTGAAAACAAACTCGTGCGCCAATGGCATCAGCCTCAGCATTCCGATCTCTGGAATTACTTGCAATGGGGCATGGCGCAATAAGTGAACTGTCTCGACAGAATAGCGGGAAAGTCCTCTGTACATCCGAAAACCGCACACTAGCTCCACACTCATCTCGCCGATCCGGTAATGACTGAGTAAGGAATAGCAGCCGTTGCTACGGTCTTCCACAGGATTATCAACGGCATAAGCGCTCATGGCCTTATGAAGCCGCTCAGCGGCCCCCATGTCGGCATACAGGTCAATGTCCTGCGGCATTCTCCCCAGCGCCACTCCATGCATCAGCAGCCCGCAGCTCCCGCCCAGCATCCAGATCGGAGGGTTGTCCTCCCATGTAAAATCCAGTAAATCGGCCACGCTACGTAACGCCGCCAGCATCTCCTGAGACATCTTCGTATCGGCCATATCATCACATCCAATCCCTACAAAATCGTGATACGATTCCTTCAGAACTTGTCTATGAAGTTAGTTCATGATGTTATGTAACGGCTTACATAATTGAAGCTGCCCCGCCTAAAATACCGATCACCATTGTCAGAAAAGCAATGACCGACAGAATGGCCCGAACTACGCCCTTAGTCTTGCTACGGGCGAAGGTAATCAGGAATACAGACAATCCCATCACTAGAATCGCAATCAGGGACAACCACATTTTTGTCATTGGATCCATGGCTGAGCTCCTCCCATTCGGCTGCAATATATAGAGACTATTATATCATGAATGATATCCAATTCTGCAAAAAAAAGAGCAAAAGAACCGGAATACTGCTGATTCCAGATTCTTTTGCTCTTTTGCCAGACCATTAAGCTATTTTTTCAAGATCAGTTTCATTAAAGACTCCATCGAGCCTGAAGAGGCCCCACCTTTTTTGACAGCGTTGACTATCTCCTGCACCGTTGACTCACTGACCGGTACTTTAGCCATTGATGACACCTGCTTGATCAATTGGCGGAGCTGGGCTTCATTCTGCGTGGTTCCCGGTTTGACAGTACCGGCAAGTTTTTTGATGGCGCCTTCGGTGATGTTTTTCCCCGTCTTCTTGTTAATGGCGTTCAAAGCGTCCTTGGAAAAATTTTTGCTCACTTCTCATCCCTCCTCCGTCAATCCCCAATAACAACATATGAGGATATCCGGCAAAAGGTGAACCTAATCAGGAGTGCCATTGCTCCCAAGTTTCCTGCGAGATAGCTTCCATTTCCGTCTTGCGGTCACGACCCATCAGCGCTTCCACAGCCTTGCGCGGACTTCTTCCCTTGAACAGAACATGATAGATCTGATCGGTAATCGGCATTTGCACACCGAGTTTCAGTGAAATGGCATAGGCTGCTTCCGTCGTGCGAATACCTTCCACTACCATGCCCATGGAATCCAGCACCTCAGCCAGAGGCTTGCCCTGACCCAGCAGTGACCCTGCACGCCAGTTGCGGCTGTGCTGACTGGTGGCTGTAACCACAAGGTCCCCGATTCCAGCCAGACCAGCAAACGTAAGCGGATTCGCTCCGAGTTCTACCCCGACCCTGGAGATCTCGGCCAAACCACGGGTCAATAACGCAGCTTTAGCATTGTCGCCAAACCCCAGACCATCAGAAAGACCTGCGCCGAGTGCAATGATGTTCTTAAGCGCTCCGGCCAATTCTACCCCTACCAGATCACGGTTCGTATATACCCGGAAATCATTATTGATGAACAGTTCCTGCGCAGCGGCCGCACGTTTGTCATCATTGGAGGCAACGACAACCGTTGTCGGACAGAGTCGTACAACCTCTTCGGCATGACTTGGTCCGGAGAGTACCACCACCTGTCCTTCAGGACAGCCTAGCTCTTCGGATATTACGGTAGACATACGCTTCATCGTCTCCGATTCGAAGCCTTTGGTGGCGTGCACACAGATCATGTCTTCCTTCCAGAAAGGCTTCAGACTGCGTGCAACCTGCCGCATGCCCGAAGAAGGTGCCACAATAACGACAGCACTGGAGCCAGTTACTGCGCTCTCCAAATCCGTTGTCGCAATAATGTTAGCTGGCAAGGTAACTCCCGGCAAATAATGATGATTGGTATGGGATGAATTAATTTCAGCAGCCTGATCAGGGTTGCGCGTCCACAGATAAACCTCCTGGTGATTGGCTGCCAGTACACTGGCCAGCGCCGTCCCCCAGCTTCCCGCGACCAGCACAGAAACTTTATCAGACAACGCGGTTTCCTCCTTTAACCTTGGAGCCAATCTTGTTCTCCCGGCCCCCGGCGATCTTCACAATGTTGGTCCGATGACGCCAATAAGCAAAGATAGCAATAACAATGCTCGTCCAAAGAATCGGCGGCGTATAATCAGTCAACAGCAAAAAGAGTGGTGTCAACGCGACAAAAATAAGCGAACCCAGAGATACATAGCGGGTAATGACAATAGCCAGAATGGCGATGATCCCGGCTGACAGCGCAGGCCAGAACGCAAACGTAACCATCACACCGATCGTAGTAGCAATGCCTTTGCCGCCGCGAAAGTGAAAATACACTGGCCAATTATGCCCAACAATGGCCGCAATTCCGCAGAGTGCCGCTGCCCAGGTTCCCCAGCCAAAAAGCCAGGTGCCTAGCCATACTGCGGCAATCCCTTTCAGTACATCCAGAACCAGCACCAATATCGCCGGGCCTTTGCCAAGAACCCGTAAGGTATTGGTTGCACCTGCATTGCCGCTGCCGTACTGACGGATATCAATGCCTTTCAGTAGCTTGGCAAGCAGTACACTAAAGCTGACGGAGCCTAGCAAATAGCTGACAACGATAACCAGAATTTCAAGCGCCACGCTTCTTCTCCCCTAACCTTCGTCTGATTTGCGCCGTGTAAAGAGTCTGATCGGCGTTCCTTCGAAATTAAACGCTGCACGGATTTTATTCTCCAGATAACGTTCATAGGAGAAGTGCATCAGTGACGGATCATTAACAAACACGACAATCGTCGGAGGCTTCACCGCAACCTGAGTTGCATAGTTAATGCGCAGACGGCGTCCTTTGTCCGTTGGCGGCGGATTAATAGCAACAGCATCAGAGATCACATCGTTAATCAGATGCGTCGTAATCCGAAGCGCATGCTGCTGTGCCGCGTGTTGAACCACAGGCAGCAACTTCTGCAGGCGCTGCTTGGTTAGTGCGGACAAGAAGACTACAGGCGCATAACTCATGAACAGGAAGTGGTCGCGGATCTTGTTCTCAAAGTTCTGCATCGTCTTGTCATCTTTCTCAACTGCATCCCATTTGTTCACAACAAATATAGACGCTTTACCCGCATCATGAGCATAACCGGCAATATGCTTGTCCTGGTCAATAATGCCCTCTTCGCCGTTAATGACGACGAGTACAACATCAGCGCGTTCAATCGCACGCATTGCACGCATCACGCTGTATTTTTCGGTATTTTCATATACCTTACCACGCTTGCGCATACCTGCAGTATCAATCAGCACGTAACGCTGACCGTCTCGTTCAAATGGCGTATCGATCGCATCCCGCGTAGTACCAGCAATATTACTGACAATAACGCGTTCTTCTCCCAAGATGGCATTCACCAGCGAAGACTTGCCGACATTCGGACGACCGATCAGAGCCACACGAATCACATCATCATCATATTCCTCTTCCGTTGGCTCTGGAAGGCGTTCCGTAACCGCATCCAGCAAGTCTCCAAGACCGGTACCATGGCTTCCCGAAATACCAATTGGATCGCCAAATCCGAGGCTGTAAAATTCATAAATATCTTCCGTACGCTTCATGTTATCCACTTTATTGATGGCCAGCACCACCGGCTTGCCGGAGCGGAATAGAATTTGTGCAACTTCCTCATCTGAATTCGTTAATCCACTTTTGGCTTCGCACATAAAGACGATGACATCAGCTTCCTCAATCGCCAGCTCCGCCTGAACGCGGATCGATTTCAGAATGGCGTCTTCACCGTCAATTTCAATCCCACCAGTATCAATTACACTGAACGAAGTACCATTCCAGTCCGAGATACCATAGATCCGGTCACGTGTAATTCCCGGTTTATCTTCTACAATGGCCAATCTGTCGCCGATCAACCTGTTAAAAATCGTCGATTTCCCGACGTTAGGCCTCCCAACGATCGCCACTACGGGTCTTGCCATATTCATTCCTCCTGTCGTCCTTACGTTACTCATCATAGCAAAAAACTATAAAATTGGCTAACCGTGAAAACAGAATCGGCGAACCCCCGTATTGAGGGTTCGCCGATTACTTTACCCGGTTAGATTCCCCATCCCTGAAAAGACGGGTGTATCCGTTTCTTTCTAGGTTAAGGGATTAGTTGCCCTTGAATTTGTCCAGCTTGTCGCCGAAGCGCTCAGCAAGTGTGAAGCTAAGGCCTTCGTTGCTCAGCGATACGTTAGGATTGTTGAGCACTTCTTTAGGAGCTCTGTCTCTGCTGTTGCTGCGTTCAGGTCTAGCAGTAGGAGCAGGAGCTTCTTCAGTTTCTTTAATGCTCAGGCTAACGCGTTTTTCGGACGGGTTGAAATCAAGTACCTTCACTTGAACTTCTTGTCCTTCTTTCAGCACTTCATGAGGAGTGCCGATATGTTTGTGGGAAATTTGCGAGATGTGAACAAGACCTTCAACACCTGGAAGCAATTCCACGAATGCTCCGAAGTTCACCAGACGCTTAACTTCGCCTGTAACAACATCGCCGATATTGATTTTGCCCGCTGCGGAATCCCAAGGACCTGGAGCAGCTGCTTTGATACTAAGGCTGATTTTTCCTTTTTCAGGATCAACCTTAAGCACTTTAACGGTTACTTTATCGCCTTCGGATACCACGTCAGATGGTTTATCAACATGGTTCCAAGCAATTTCGGATACGTGTACGAGACCGTCTACTCCGCCCACATCAACAAATGCGCCGAATTGAGTCAAACGTTGTACAGTACCTTCGAGTACTTGGCCTTCAGTAAGCTCAGCCATGATTTTTTGCTTGTTGGCTTCGAATTCTTCTTCAAGAACTTCTTTAGCCGACAGGATTACTTTGCTGTTCTCACGGTCAAGTTCTTTGACTTTCACACGCAAGGTACGTCCTTTGTAGTCGCTGAAATCTTCAACGAAGTGACGTTCAACCATGGAAGCTGGAATAAATCCGCGCGCGCCAACATCTGCTACCAGACCGCCCTTAACTACGTCGGCCACAGTAACTTCGATAACTTCTTGGGAAGCAAAATACTTCTCAAGATCTTCCCATGATTTTTCGCTGTCGATTGCACGTTTGGAGAGCACCAGGCTTTCCTTGTTGTCGTTGATGCTGACAACTTTGCATTCTACTTCCTGTCCAACTTCAACAGCTGCAGCTGCATTGTCAAGTTGTACAGAAGAAAGTTCGCGAATTGGAATCACACCGTCGTATTTATATCCAATGCTTACATAAGCTTGGTTATCTTCAATTTTGACGATTGTTCCTTTCACGGTATCGCCTTTTTTCAAAGAAATGATTTCCAGATCTTCCTGGTTAGTCACTTCTTCGTTGTTTCCAGCAGCTTCCACAGCTTCTGTTGTTTCTACGGTTTCGTTGTTCTCAACGTTCTCCGCAGCTTCCTGATTTCTAATTTCCTCAGACATGTGATTACCCTCCTCGATTCAAAACCCCATTTATTTAAACCCGCGTAGAGCAGAGTTCAAAACAATCATTACCTTAAAATCTTACCACTCGGACATATGCCCGAAACCTAGCTTGCACTCGGCTTGCCAGTCTCCATCATCTCATGAATCCGAGACATTATAACATCGGTAACGGCATCCAGAGAATCGCTTCCTGCTCCCTCGAAGGAACTGAGGTCAATGGGAGCTCCATAGACAACAGTCATCCGGCGAAAAGGCTTATATTGACCAATAATGGCCGCCGGAATAACAGCCGCTCCACTACGGAGCGCAAAACTTGCTGCACCTTTCTTCGCAGCTCCGGCATCGGAGTTGCGGGTACCTTCGGGGAAAATGCCCATTACATTACCACTACGTAGTGTAGTAAGGGCCGTCTTAATGGATTCTTTGCTTACGCCGCCACGCTTGACAGGAAAAGCGCCTAACTGTCTGATGAGCCAGCCCAGAACAGGAACCTCGAAAAGCTCCGCCTTAGCCATATACTTCACCTTACGCTTCAATTTAATGCCAATTGTCATGGGATCAAGCAGGCTGATGTGGTTCGCGCAGAGCAGTACCCCGCCTTCCTTAGGCACATTGTCTCTCCCTATAATTCTTAATGGAAAAACAACAGCATAGATCACACGGAGTATTCCAACGCAAATGTTATAAATCATGAATGATTTCTCTCCCCGTCAACATAAGATCTGCAGTGCGATACGATGGCCTCTACAACCTGAGTGATATCCATTAACGTCGTATCCAGAAGAATTGCATCTTCCGCACGACGCAGCGGTGATATTTCCCGTCCTTCATCCAGACGGTCACGCTGAGCGATATCATGTTCAAGCTGCTGCAGAGTCACCTCTTCCGTATCCCTGAGCTCCTTGTAACGGCGAAGCGCGCGCTCCTCCACACTGGCCGTCATGAAAATCTTCACTTCGGCATCCGGCAGCACGGTCGTACCGATATCGCGGCCGTCCATCACAACCCCCTTACGTAACGCCATCTGGCGCTGCAGGTGACTGAGCCTGGATCTTACACCCTCGATCTTGGAATACTGCGACACAAGGCCGCTGACCTGAAGACTGCGGATATGTGGGGTCACGTCTTCCCCATTGATCAACACCTTCTGCCTGTCTTTCTCCGGAATCAGTTCCATCTCCATGCCGTTGACGGCTCGGTTGACTTTACTCTCATCTTCCGGCGTAATGCCTTCACGGATCATATACCAAGTTATCGCCCGGTACATTGCCCCTGTGTCGACATAAATGTAAGAAAGATTCTGGGCAACCAATCGGGCAACAGTGCTCTTGCCTGCCCCGGCAGGTCCGTCGATAGCGACGTTAATTCTGTCGTTAATATGTGTACCCTGCCTATCCAACGGGGCATTCCTCCTCAAACACGCTTTCATAAGAAAAGCATCTGGCGATGACATTTCAAATCAGCATTGACTTCATACCGGCAAGGTAGAACCCGCCGAAATTATCAAGAAAAAAGCAGGCATTGCCTGCGACTTATGAAATTATACCACAGTTTGTACGTCAGTGCAAAACCGCACAGGTCATACCACACCAGAAAAAACCCTATCTGTTGCGGAAATCAAATTGACGCTCAAAGCAGTAACGGATTATTTTCTGGCGTTCAGTATCGGAAATCGCGGCAAACTTCAGCATCGCCAGACTACGCCCGTTCTCCAGCGTTTTGATCCGTACCACCTCGCCCTCAAAATTCACATGTTCTGAACTGCCATTACGGTAAGGAACTAACAACCAGCAAGAAAGTTTGTCCTCTACATCGAGCTTTACCTTGGCATCGGTCAGAAAAGAAGTTCCTCCCCCGCCAATATCCTCCGTTCGTACGAGAAATCTACTGCCATTGCTGCTCTTCACAGCTAGTTCCAATTCTGCGCTTACACGTAAAAAACTCCGCCGCTGGATCTTGAAAATGGATTCTGGCGCAGGCTTGCGTACCCGGACCATCCGGATAACATCTTCCTTAAAACCTACAACGTGGGTGTAAAAGTAATTCTTAACGCCGCCCTCTGTCATAAAGTAGACTGAAAGCTCGTCCCCAACCGTCAGTTTCTTGAGCCGCCCGCTGCCCTCTTGCATCGGGATTTCAATCATAAAAGCTTCATCTTCCGTCTCTGCGATTCTCGATCTATATTCAACTTCAGCTTCGACAGCATCGCTGGAAGCAACTTGAATGTATAGATTGTCGTTGATTTTGGGATACAAAGGTGTCACCGCCACATGAATTAGTAAGATATTCTAATTCTGATTATAGCATGGCCTTTCGCACCCCGGGTGAGAAATATCTTAGTGATGGCAAGAAAAAAAGGGCGGCAGCCCTTTAGGGGTGCGCCCTGCTTGATCGGTTTTCTTTCGGGATGAGCATCCGTTATTTTTTCTGAGCCCCTGAGGAGGTTCTAATCTGTTCAACCGATTCTTCGTTGCCATCCTCTGCATTCAGATAGATACGGTACTTGGAGCCGTTAATCGCTCCGCCGAACTCATAAGTCAGCACTTCTGTGGAATCATCATTCTTAATCCAGGCTAAGCGGTTATAGCTTTCCTTAAAATCTTTATTCAGCAATTTCCTTGCTTCTGCCAGAGAAAGCTTCGGCTTCGGAATCTCCCGCTTATCTTTATGTTGATTCACATAGTCACTGGCTTCGAACCCGGTCGTCTCCCCTGTATCGAGCCCGACACGAACGGTTATTTTCTCCGGATAAATCAGCACGTCCCCCTGCTTCGTAACAAACGTCAGGTTCCCCATGTTGTCGTACTGATCAGCACTGACTGCGGTCATATGAGGAAAGCCCTTCTTGTTCAAGAACTGCTCTGTTTTAATTACCGCCTCTTTGATCGAAACCTTAGCTGGACCTACCTGACGGTTATTGTGGTAAGAGATCAGCAGACCGCCATTTTTGGTGAAATCCATACTGATAAGCTGTTTATGGTTTGAGCCGGTAACCGTGGCTGTGTAAGACTCCCACTCCGTGCCCTTCCCATTCTCTCGTACATCCACCTTGGCATTGGACCCGGCATCAGCAAATTTAATCGCCTTACTTCGGATCTGCTCAGCAGTTACGGGAGCGCCACCCAGTTTCTTGACAGAACGCTTCTCATAAATGCTTGCTACGGAAGGGCCCCAATCCAGCTCCGGGTATCCCGCAACTCGCTTGTCCACAGTTTTGAACCCGTCGATAATCGTGTTATCCTCCGACTTATTCTCTGTCGCCAGCGCCGTCTCCACATCCATCCAGCGCAATCGGTTGCTGATAACCTTGTTCTGTACGTCCTGCAAGTTCTTCGAGATTTCACCCGAGTTCGTGTAGAGTGTCTTCAAGTTCTGAAGTTCACCATCAGTAAGGGGCTTTTTGGTAAAATCCCGCACGGCGGCTTTATAAGAGAAGTTAGAAATTTTGGAGAGGAACTCCTCCGTCTTGCTGAAGGGCAATAAGGTCAGCGGCAGTTGGTTAATTTCATTCTGTGCCTCGCTGGTCAGCCGCCATACGTTAACAAGACCCTTGCGGTGTGTTCCGCTGGATGCAGAGTTGACCGCGAGCGTATTTCCAAGCTCACCGTGCAAGCGTTCCACATGATATGAAAGATCGTGAAAGGCACGCTGGTACTGGTTCTCCGCTTTTAGCAAAATTGAGTTCTTCTCCTGATTCTCCTGGTATCCCCACACAAGCGCTCCAAGCAACAGCAGCGCGGTCAAGGGGAACATTACAGCACTTAATCTTTTGTACATATGGCTGCAAGACTCCTTTCGGTAGCTAATTGCCGTTAGTTTGACAATAACCGAGAAGTCTTATGCATAAAAACAACCAGCTTTACCGTTCACACAAAAAAATCCCCGCATAATGTGGGGACCAGGTGCAGCAAAGAAAGGACTATCATAACAGTCCCCTGCCATTTAAATTCGCTCTTCAATATGAAAGCCACTGCTGTTGCTGCACAAGCATTGCCTGAAGCCGGTCTGGATGACACCCTGCTCCTTAACACCTCTTAAAATATAAGTCTCGCCGCAGTTTTTGCAAACGATTCGTACCTTTACCCGCAAAAAAAGACACCTCGCTACTCTATGGAATTCCTTGCTGAGGAATTGCTTTTAGAGTAAGTGTGTCCAATTTCGCTACATATTAACCTCTTCTTCTCGCTTCAGAACCCGAAATGGCGATCGATTGTTAGCCCGGGCAACCTTACCCATGCCCCCATACCACAGGAAGGCCATTAGAGGAACGATAAACCATATCCAATAGTTAGCTGTAGTGTTCAAAATAAAATCGTAAATCCCATGCCAGATCCACGGTAGAACCAGTGAAATAGCAAGAATCCACCGCGTTCTGACCCCTTTCGAGAACCTGGCCCTGCCCATGTGATACCCCATTATTACACCGAACATGGCGTGTCCAGAAACAGGAAGCAGGGCCCGCAGAAACATGGAGCCGATGGAGGCATGGCTGTACCAGGCGTACATTACATTTTCTATTGTTGCAAAGCCTAGCGAAATCGCTACGGCATATAGTATTCCATCATATGGCTCGTCAAATTCGGTATGGTTGTAAATCATATGGTACAGCACAAACCATTTCAGACACTCTTCCACGCCGGCCGATATGAGGAAAGATTCCACATACGGACCGTCGCCCCAGCCCAGCATAAGTCCTCTTTGAATAATCATTACCGGAAAAACGATCAGAAAACCAAGGAGAAATACTTTAATCACCATGTGTAACGGTTCCTGATCATACTTGTCTTTCAGATAGAAAAAAGTTAGCAGAGCAAGTCCTGGCGCCACTGCCGACGAAATAATCGATAAGATAAGCACCGAACAACCTCCCTGCATGTTAAGAACCGGGCATCTGCCCAGTTCCTCTAATCCAATTTTCAACTAAAGAGCTGACTGTTCCTTAAAGCAAAACAGGGCTGACAAGCAAGCATCAGCCCTGTCTCTCTGATTATTCCTGCCGTTTAAAGTGCGTGCAGAGCACTTCCACTGCGTTCTCAGCCATAACGGTCTTACCGTATTCAGCCAGTACGGCGTCTGTAACAGATGACGAATCACCGAATTCAGCCAGCACGGCCACTAGACTGGATAACACAGATTCTTCGTATTCCTTCGGATCGAAGTAGAGATACCATTTATCATTATAAGAATACAGTTTTCCCCCGGAAGTAATGTTGCCGATGAGTACATGGGCCGCTTCAACCAGAACCTCAAAATCGCGGAATGCATATACAATGGAGTCGCTTTGTTCAAGAGTAACTTCCATTTCGTAAATCTCTTCGGGCAATTCATCCTCCCCGGACGCACCGTACTGATGGTGATCATATTTTCCCCGGGTCACAATAACGACCATGCCTTGCGCGGGCAAAGCGAACACTTCCACGGCTAGCGGACCTGTAGCGTCAAAGCCAAGTTCGCTGTACGCCTGATCCATCATCTCCGTAAACAGATCGTGCACTTTGGGAACTTCCTGCCACATATCTTCCTTCTGGATGCCCCGCTCGCTCAGGTCGTCAAAAGTGAGGAAAATCCGTATCTTATCTTGACCTAATCTCTCTATTCTCATGACAGGATCCTCCTTTTGCAAGCTCAATTTATTATAATGTATGATGAGTCCCGAGTAATGAGCCAAAAATGGTTACTATGTATGTATGTTATCATTTTGGCGCCATAAATGCACGTAAATAAATATTAAATCTGCACCCCATTTCCAAGCGGTATTCCTCGCTGAATAAAAAAGAATCATTTTGCGGATATGTGCATCCTCAAAATGATTCTGCAGACGCCTTTTGTGGTTACAAACCCGGTATGGCTGAGTGCGTATCTTTCAGAATCTTCTCGACTTCATGCTTTACATCAGGATTGCTGCTGATAAATTCTTTCAGCATTTTCAGATTGGATTCTTTCGACTGGACCGGTGATTCGGACTTTTCGGACTTTTTATGTTCACCCTTGCCCGATTTGCTATCCGGCTCATGGCCTTGGTCTTGGTCTCCAGATGCCGATGTATTTCCAAATCCAGTCATAGCCATGCTGAATAATTTTTCCTTGGCCCGATCACCGGCGCCGTGCCCGTTCGCACCTGATTGTACTAGCGAAGACATGAGCGCGCTGCGTTTTTTCGAGATGATCATACTGGCTGCGGCACCCAGCAAAACTCCGCATAAAAATGACGAAGTATTCATATCCTCAACCTCCTTGTATGGTAAAATCATGTCTAGTGTTCGCGGAAAGATTCCCGCTCATACAGTCTAATAACAGGAAAGCGAGTTGAAAAAAGTGGGTAAAGCAACAATAGTGCTGCTGCTCTCCGCCTTTCTGCTGGCATCATGCAGCAGTAATGGAGGCTCTTCTGAGGCAGTAAAAAACACAGGGAATTCACCTACAGCAGCTCCGTCGCAGGAAGCAGCAGTACCGGCAGTAACAAATGATTCTGCAACTAATACCGGGAACTCTGAAGGAAATCTGGCAAGTCCTTCCCCACAGGCAAACCAAGACGCGGTGGGCAGTACAAACGACAGTGAGCAGACGGCGGAGATTCCGCTTCTGTACCATATGAACAAAAATTATGATATCGTCCCGAATGAGGAAGGCACACCCAAGAAAGTAGTCCTCCTTACCTTCGATGACGGCCCCAAGGAAGCCAAAATGATCAATTCGATTATAGATACCTTGGACAAGCACCATGCCAAGGCTATTTTCTTCATGAACGGATATCGGATTAAGGAACACCCCGAGCTACTGAAGCTTATTCACGAACGGGGCGGCATTCTCGGCAATCACAGCTGGGACCATATCGAACTAAAGAATAAGCCTTATGACACCGTAAAGAAGCAGCTTGAAGATGTCCAGACCGCTGTTAAAGACATTACAGGTGAAACACCGCATTTCTTCCGGCCTCCCTATGGGGCAGGCGGCGATGTTGGCAAAAAGGTTGCTGCGGAGAATGGCATGCTCTACATGACCTGGTCCGTAGGCTCTCTGGACTGGGAGATGAAGGAGAAAGACAGCAACAAGACAGAGAAATTGATTGGAAACGTAACGGGTCAGCTTCACTCCGGAAGCAACATTCTGATGCATGAGCTGCCATGGACAACTGAAGCGCTGGATACGCTGCTAACGACTCTGGAGGAAAAAGGCTACAGCTTCGTGGATCCTCGCAGTATTGAGCTGAAGATGCGCTGAGAATGGAAGACGATTTGACCGCTTACTGAGATTGTGAAAATAAAAAGGGATGTTCTACGGCCTTCCGCCGGGAACATCCCTTTTTCATAAGTTACACAGGTTCCTTACAACGTAACGTGAGTACATGCATTTCGGCAGGACTCCCCCAACGAATCGGCAAATGCGCCGTACCGAAGCCACGGCTGATCAGCACCTGTGCAGCCCCTCCTGAACCATCGTTGCGGGGCCACGGATACATCCCAGCCTTGTAGTGATCGTAAAAACTTTCCACACGCTTGCTGCCGATAAGTGGCAGGATCACCTGACCGCCGTGGGTATGCCCCGAGAGCACCAATTCACCTGGAACTGTACGCCGTTGTGACAGCCACATCGGATCATGCACCAGAAAGATTCTGCAGACCTCAGGATCTGAACCGGACAATGCCGGCAGTGGGGCGTACGCTGTCTTCCCGCCTCGCTTGGGGAAATCCACTCCTGTCAGCCAGAATGCTGCTCCCTTACGTTCAATAAGAACATTCTCATCGAGCAGAAGCCTTGCACCGCTGCTTCGAATAATCTCGTCTACACGATCTATGTCTGCTTTGTAGTCATGATTTCCATGAACTGCATAGGTCGGTGCTATAGATACCATCAGTTCCATATTCTCAGTCAGACGATCCAACGGACTATTCCTCTCGGTCAGGTCACCGCCAGCAAAAACAGCATCGACCTTGCCATTTAACGCCTTCAGCATATCGGAAGGAAGCCGACGCCGGTGGATATCGGTTATGAACAATATCCGATATCCATCAAAAGCATGGGGCAACGTCTCCAAGAATATTTCCTCGGCAATAATTCGATTCTTAAACGCATTGATCACCATCAGCAGCACAAATGATCCTCCTGCAAAGAGCAAAAGGAATCCAATAATCAATATGGGTGAAACTACCATAAATCACCCAATGGCGGGGCACCTTTAATCCCCCAAGTTAAAAGAAAACCTAGCAGCAAAACGAATAGAAAAATCAAGGAATTGACAAACATTTTACTGAGGCGGACACGATCGGAGGAATAAGTTTCGGAACGGGACGGGGTTGACTCTTCACCTGCATTCCCTTTTTCAGGAGGCGTAACGCCGCTCGACCGGCGACGGCCTTTGCGAGAAAGCGTGGCCGGCGGCTTTATCGCGGTTGGACGGACCGGCTCATCTATAGTAGGATGGTCGTTTACCCGGGTTGACGGTTTGACTTCAGTGGCCTGTTTCCGACTTTTCTTCTGCCGGGATTGAACCCGGCTTAATTGCTCGCTCATGACTCCCTCCTATAGCGGATGACCAAACCGGAGAAGAGGTCGATCACGAAATGACATACAATAGGCGCCCAGAGACTTCCTGTATGGATATAAATATAACCTAATCCATAACTACTCAAGAACACCCAGCCCGTTGGAATCCAATGCCGCAGATAACGAACATGAATCAGAGCGAACAGAATACTTGTCCAATATGGACCAAATGCATGTTGAATCGCTCCCCGGAACAGCACTTCCTCACACACCGCTACCATTGCCGCGATCAGAACAATATGCCAGATGGGCCGGGCGCGGAATAGCATGTTATTGATGCCCCCATCATCCATCGTTTCCTCAGGCACAATATATGTCAACAAAAAGTCAACAATTAGCATTAATCCAGCTAAACCAAGGCCCCAATACAGAAATTGTGTGTTTTCGGGCAGATTTATGACTTGAAGCGGATTTCTTTTCTGTAATAAAATCCAGATCAAACCGATAAATAACGTAAGCCCTTGTGTAATGTAGAGATTAAGCAAAAGAAGACGGTCTGTAAGCTGCTGCGGTTCTACCCTTTTTACTTTGATATCACCAATCTTAAATTTTTTTTTCATCATAACCTGCCTGTTCTATAATGATTTTTCCGGGCAGCTCCCAAAGTAGAGTCCGTCCTTAGCAATTACTGCAAAATACATAATGATTATTTTCCCAGAAAAAGGAGCACTTATTATGAAAAATCAAACCTCCCGAAACCAAATGCTGTACACCCTTGGCTTCCTGTTCTTCCTGATTTCTGCTTTCGCCGCTTTTTTTACGGGAGTGAAGGTTGGCGCAGATAAAACTGAAGCAAAATACGAACACCTCCAGGAGGCCAAGAGCCCAGAGGAATCTTCTGGATCATACCAGCAGCAGGATCTTGTTACTTTCTATCATAACGTATTTTTGCCTTATCGGGAATTCAAGCGCAGCTGGAACATTGAAGTCGACAAGCTCACTCGAAGTACGGATGCCCGTGAAAACGCCGCCACGCTTAAGAACCTGGGTATCCTTGCCGACAAACAGTACAAAAAGGTCAACCAAGACTCTTTTTTCACCAATTCGCCGCTGCTTCAGCAGTCTCAACTGAATATCCTAAAAAGTCTGACCCTCTTCTCTCAGGCCTCCAGTAAGGTATCTGCCAGTGCAGGGGGAACGGAAACTGCCAAGCTGCTTAAAGGTGATCCTTTTACAGTCAGCGCGGTTAAATTCGGCCTGCAGTCACAAAAACAGTTCTACGATTCCATGCTGAAGTGGGGAGCCAGAGCCAATAGTAAGATCCCCGCCTCCACCAAGGAGATCAAAACGCTAAGCTTTATCCAATGGAAGAAGATGCCGTTACTGCTCAAAAATGCGACAATTGCGGATATGCTGCTGAACCGGGGGATATTTGCGGGGTACGATCCCCAGGACATCACAGCAAAAGTGGACGATATGATTTACTCCGGCACTGCAAGCTCGCTCAAGCTCGCAGACGTTCAGTCGTCTCTGACGCTGCTGATTTCGACAGGTGCTGTTCAGGAACAGGATTTCATCAAGTGGCGGGAACAATATTATCCTAAGGAAACGATTCCCCAGCTCCCGTTCTTTTATGAATAAGACCAGTTACTGCATCATAACGAAAAATGAGGCTCACTTCAAGCAGACGTAAGACTCATACTGCAAAAGCCTATTGACACATTTGGCATGACCATGTTACATTATGAAAAATTAATCAAGAAAAAGCGATGATGGAACAAAGACGATGCTAGTCTACAGAGAGCCGGTGGTTGGTGCAAACCGGTGACGAACAGAACTCTTTAGCGCTCCTGAGATATTGTATCGAAGTTAAGTAGATGCAATCGGATCACTCCGTTACCAGTGTGGCCTATGCAGGCCATTGAGGCTGCTTCTGACAAGGAGCAGTGAATTAGGGTGGTACCACGACAACTCTCGTCCCTTACTACGGCAGTAGTATGGGGTTGAGAGTTTTTTTGTATCTCCAGCGTCCCGATATCCTTCTCTCATACGGGCTATTGTCTTATCTTCGCGGGATAGCTATATCCAATTTCTTTGATGCGACACCGCGTTGCTTCGTTATTTTTGTAGCGTTCTTCTTCATGGCTGTAACAAAACAAGATACTACAGGTACTGTGGACCGCCCTTTCGGGGGCATCCTCAACATAAAAAGCTTTCTAATCATAAGGAGGAAGAGAAACCATGTTTAAAGTATTAGTATCGGATCCGATCAGTGATTTGGGGATTCAGCAGTTGATGGATGCAAATGATGTAACGGTTGACAAGAAAACAGGACTTAGCGAAGACGAACTCATTGCGATTATTGGGGAATACGACGGCCTGCTCGTACGCAGTCAAACAACAGTTACTGAAAAAATCATTGAAGCCGGCAGCAAGCTGAAAGTCATTGGCCGCGCTGGCGTGGGCGTTGACAACATCAAGCTGGATGCTGCTACCCAGCGCGGGGTAGTTGTTATTAACGCTCCGGATGGTAACACAATTACAACTTGTGAGCATGCTTTTGCCATGATGATGGCTCTTGCCCGTCACATTCCACAAGCGTATGCCAAGACTATTGGCGGCACTTGGGATAGAAAGTCTTTCCTCGGCGTTGAGCTGCGCGGTAAGACACTCGGCGTACTCGGTATGGGCCGGATCGGGAGCGAAGTAGCCAAACGTGCCAAAGCCTTCGGTATGAGCATTCTGGCATATGACCCGTTCCTGACAGCTGATCGTGCTGAGAAGCTCGAAGTTACGCTGGCTTCTGTAGATGATATCGTTCGAAATGCAGATTTCATGACGGTTCATACTCCACTGACACCAGAAACACGTCATATGATTGCCCGTCCGCAGTTCGAAGTAATGAAAAAAGGCATGCGCATTGTTAACTGTGCCCGCGGCGGCGTTATTGACGAGCTTGCACTGGTAGAAGCGATTGACAGCGGTATTGTTGCTGGAGCCGCCTTTGACGTATTTGAGAAGGAACCGCCTGAAGCTGACCACCCGTTCCTCTCCCATCCGAAAATTATTGTAACGCCGCATCTGGGTGCTTCGACCGTTGAAGCCCAAGAAAACGTTGCAATCGACGTTTCGGAGCAGGTACTCAATATCCTGCGTAACGAACCGTTCATTAATGCTGTTAACATTCCGCCGGTAGCACCAAGCGTAATGAACAAGCTGCAGCCTTACTTTAACCTTGGTGAGAGACTGGGGAGCTTTGCGACCCAAATCACCGACGCAGCCATCCGTGAAATTCACGTCGAATATGCCGGAGACCTCTCGGATGTGGATACACAGCCGCTGACCCGCTACATCGTGAAAGGTGTGCTTTCCCGTCACTTTGCTGGGGATGTTAATATTGTCAACTCCATGCATCTGGCCAAGACTCGCGATGTGAATGTTGTTGTGACTAAAGCTTCCAAAACAAAAGGCTTCACCAACCTCATCACCGTGACTTTGAAAGCCGAGCATGATGAAGAGCGTCTCGTAGCCGGTACCCTGCTTCAAGGCTATGGCGAGCGGATCGTACGTGTGAATAAATTCCCGGTTGATATTGCGCCGGAAGGTCATCAACTCGTCATCTCGCACAATGACAAACCGGGCATCATCGGTCTGGTAGGAACGCTGCTGGGTGAGAACAATGTCAATATCGCCTCCATGCAGGTTGGACGCAAAATCGTTGGCGGTGCAGCAATCATGCTGCTCACTGTTGACAAAGCCGTTCCACAAGACGTGCTGGTGAAGCTGGCTGGACTTCCAGAGATCAATACTGCTGAGGAAATTGTTCTGCTGTAGGTTAATGCTACTGCCTGAAATGCTATTCTTATAGATATAACAAGAAGCCATCTCCGCTCTTTAGCGGGGTGGCTTCTTGCATTTTACTGAAGAACATGGGATCACACTTTTCTTAGATTCCATTTTAAATATGACATCAACTGACATATTAATATGATAGACTTGAACTATAACACTTAAGGAGGACAAGTGATATGAGAGCTGACCGGCTCGTTTCTATATTACTGCTGCTGCAGAATCGCGGCAAAATGACCTCCCGTGACCTTGCGCAAACGCTGGAGGTGTCCGAGCGGACGATATTTCGTGACATGGAAGCGCTCAGCACAGCCGGCATTCCCGTACTGGCAGAGCGGGGACGAGAAGGCGGCTGGATGCTTACCGAGGGCTACAGAACCTCCCTGACAGGCATGAAGCCTAAAGAGATTGCTTCCCTCCTGCTATCTGCCGACTCTACGATTCTTAGCGACCTAGGTATCGAAGAGGACTTCTCATCTGCCGCCCGCAAGCTGGAGGCCGTAGCAGCCCCACATTACAGCAGTTCCACTCTTGAATCGGTTCAACGGATTCATGTGGACGGCGCAAGCTGGCACCCCTCGGATGAGGCCTATCCTTTCTTGACGCTGTTACAGGATGCCCTTTGGCACGATCGTGTTGTCAAAATAACATATCTGCGCAATGACGAAACTAGTGAACGACTAATTCATCCACTCGGACTCGTAACTAAGCGCGGAGTTTGGTATGTCGTTGCAGAAAGTAGTGGGGAGCTACGGACCTTCCGGGTGTCCAGACTGCAGCATGCAGAGCACACAGATGATTTTTTCAAGCGCCCGGAAGATTTCGATCTTGGCCAGTATTGGAGACAATCCACTCAGGCCTTCAAATCTGCCTTGCCGAGTTATCCAGCCACCGTGCTGATACGGGAAGAAACAATGAAAGAATTCGAACGGGAGAGATATCTTACTGTAAAAAACACTACCCCGTCCTCCCACGCCGGTTGGCTAGAGATTGAGGTCGATTTCAACGCCCTGGAGTGGGCCTGCCGGGTACTTTTGTCTTATGGGTCCAGTGTCCTTGCCCTCTCACCGCAGGTACTGCAGGAGCAAGTACGACAAGCACTAGCAGATACCACCGCACTATATGAGTCTTTTGGACAGAATTTAGCCAAAAATTGTCCCGAATAGCATTTATGTCAGTTCTTACAATAGACCTATCCCCCTTTAATCGCCTATAATATTACAATACATAACATTAAAGGGGGACATATTTCCTATGGACTGGATGTACAAGCTGCCTTTGAAACAAAGAATTGTCGCCGGATGCTACCTGGTTGCCGCTTTATTCTCCATCCCTGTTTTGGTTACATTTATTATTCTCGGCAAAATTGTTATGGGAATCATTCTGGTGGTCCTGCTTGCAACCCTGACTTACCCTCTTTCTCGCTTTGTCGAGAGAACGCTTACATCTTCATTCGATGACATCTCCAATGTGACCCATACGATCTCCAAAGGAGACTTTACGCATAGGGCTGATGAGAATGGCTCCATGGGTGATATCAGCCGCTCCTTTAATACGATGATCGATAAATTGAAGACTATTTTGACCGATGCCTCACAGATTACCCGTCAGGTTATGGATGCCAGCCGCGGTATCGAAGACAAGAATCAGAATCTGAAAATCGTCATGTCCCAGGTGGCAACCTCATCTAATGAACTGGCTCAGGGTGCCAACGAGATTTCCAGTGACATTGCCGGCATGATTGATTCTATTAAAGATATTGAGACCAAGGTCTCCGACTACGCACATTCAACCAAAGAAATGAACAAGAAATCTATACATACGCTGGAATTGGTAGAGCAAGGTCGCCAGTCGGTGGATACCCAAGCAGAAGGCATGCGCAAGAATATCGAAGCTACACAAAAAGTGGCCGATACCATTGATGCTCTCTCCCATAATGCTCGCGGTATCACCATGATTACAAAGACAATCACCGAAATTGCAGAACAGACCAACCTGTTGTCCCTAAACGCTTCCATCGAAGCAGCCCGTGCCGGAGAGCATGGTCGCGGGTTCGCCGTGGTAGCCCAGGAAGTACGCAAACTGGCAGAGGAATCTACCGCCTCGACCAAAGAGGTTTTCGGCCTGGTACGAAGCATTGAAGCTGACATTAAGGAAGCTATTGCGAACATTACCATCAACGAGGAAGTCGTTCAGGTACAGAATGAAATGATCATTCAGACTGCACAGATTTTCGGGCAAATTGTACAAAGTGTACAGTACATTACTGAGCAAATCGCCGCCTTCTCTTCGGAAAGCGACCTGATGCTGGATAGCGCCCTTAAGATCTCCACAGCGATTGAGAATATCTCAGCAATTACCGAGCAGACAGCAGCCAGCACTGAAGAGGTCTCTGCATCGATGAGTGAGCAGATCCATGCCCTGCAATCCGTTGCGGATGAGAGTGAAAAAATGACGTCAGCCGTCTTCCAATTGCAAAAAACGATCCATATTTTTAAATTTTAGAATTTGTCATAGAAATTTTATTTTTATTGCTTACAGCACAGAACTGCCGTATAAGCTCTACCCCATACGGCAGTTTTTTATTTTATGAAATGTTTGCATTATATCACTTTCAGAACTTTTTGAAAGTCCATAACCACAATCAAAGTTTATCCTTCCACCTCTTACATACCCTACTTTCAACCTATCCCCTCCTGTGTAGTCCAAAATAAATTGAGCACTTGGATTCATTGTCTTTCATAAAAAGCATCACCAAAAATCTTGATCCAACTAATTTCTTCAATTAATATCTAATCTTGTCTATCCAATAGTTTTCATCTTATTTGCATTTTTACACCAATCCCTCAAATGCAATCTTGCTTCCCCTCCTGATTAGACACTTGTTTTAGGCCTATTTTGCAACCGTATTCTAATTACAATGCACCCTTGGATACATTTTAAAATAAACTAAATTCCTACTTTCTTTCATATTTTTCGTCAAATTCCGAGTTCATTTGTGTAAAATATATTGACAAAGACGAGCTAGGAATATAATGTAAAGGAAAATTATTCTTATAATTAGTTATAAAATTTATATGGGCAAAATTCCTGAAAAGGAATGACGCAAAGCCATGGATCTACAGCCTCATTTTTTTGGGGCCATGACTGCCAGGTTGCAGAGAAAACCAGGAGGATCGACTTATTTTTGCGGTCTTATTGGCGGTTTTTTGCTACCAACCTGTGCTCCATTATTCGAGCACAGGTTTTGTTGTTTCTTTGTACCCGTTAGGATCGTTCTAATCATTTGGCACTACCAGAACGATAATATAATTATCTTTTACTTAACCCAATTCATTTACTTGAGAGGTGTTTTTTTTGAAGACAGTCGCAGATTATATGGCGGAGGCACTACGTAACCTCGGAGTAACCCATTCATTTGGTATTATTGGTAAATCTATTTGTCCCTTAGTTCTAAAGATGGTGGATTACGGTATTGAGTTTATTCCTGGAAGACATGAATCCAGTTCCGGCTTTGAAGCCGCGGGCTATGCCCTCAAGACTGGTGGACTAGGCGTTGCTTTCGGGACATCCGGTCCCGGAGGAACGAACCTGCTTACTGCAGCGGCCCATGCCAAGGCAAATAACCTTCCGGTGTTGTTTATTACAGGGCATCAATCCATAAAAGAATTAGGTATTCCGCAATGTCAGGATTCTTCCTCATATCTGGCTGATCTTGCCGATATGTTCAAACCAGCTACCCTGTTCAGCAAGCTTGTAGAACGTGGCGATAACTTAAGCACCATTTTCAATCATGCTATCTCTATTGCTCTGAGCGGTACCCGTGGTCCCGTTCATCTTTGCTTGCCGTTCGACGTTCAGACTGAACTGCTGGAAGAATTCCCGGTAGTTTACCCAGAGCGTGAGTCGCTCGTCAGCATCTCCAATTTTGACCGTGTAATCAACGCTATCAACAATGCTGAGAACCCGCTGATTATTGCCGGTAAAGGTGTTAACCGTTCCGGGGCTCACAAAGAGCTGATCGAACTGGCTGAAACATTCAACATCCCTGTCGTGACTTCTCCTGGCGGCAAAGGTGCTATTCCTTGGGATCACCCGCTGTATCACGGTCCTGTCGGTGTCGGCGGATGTACACATGGCGATGACATGCTGAATCGTAGTGATTTGTATATCGTGCTGGGCTCCCGACTGAGTGATATGACCATCTGTAATCTCAAACGCGAGAACCATCCAGAGACATTAATTCAGTTCGATAGCGATTCTACGTTTGTAGGCAAAATTCTGACCTCCAAAACTATACCGGTCACCGGGGATCTGCGTGATAATCTTGTGTATTATCTTGAACACCTGGATAGAGATTCAGTGACCAAACATAATACTCCAAGTTATAACTATCGTGAAGAACTGCCTGAGCTTCCAGGCCTCTCTCTCGCTTCAGTTATGAGCGTGATGAGTGATTTTATTCCATACAACAACACTGTGTTCGTGGATGATGGAAGCCATGGCTTTAATGCCGTTAAATGGTATAACGTTAAAAAACCGGGCAGTTTTGTGTTCGATGCCTATTTTGCCTGCATGGGTAACGCAATTGGCATGGCTATCGGCGCCAAGGTTGCATCACCGGATGAAACGATCTTCTGTGTGACTGGCGATGGATGCTTTATGATGCTGGGCGCAGAGATTAATACAGCAGTATGTAAGGATATCCCGGTTATTTTCATCGTTGTGAACAACATGCAGCTGGATATGGCGCTTAAAGGTATGGAGAAGACTACGGGCCGAATTGACGGAACCCTATTTGAAGTCCCAATGGACGCGGTGAAGTTCGGCGAATCGCTTGGAGCAACCGGATATCGCTGTGAAACTTTGGAACAATTCTCCGCGGCGATCGCAGATGCGGTAGCCTTGAACAAGGTCGCGGTAATCGAACTGTTGACAGACCGTGACGAAGTACCACCTACAGCACACCGCGTAGTAAATCTTTAATCAGGGGGCCAATTTATGAGCGACAATTTGAACAAAAATATCAATAGTGGTCTCAACCACTTTGCTAACTTATCAGGAGAGTATGGAGCCAAGGCCTTGGCTCCTATTAAAGACCATTTTCCAGATCTGGCTGAATACATTATGGGCGCCGCCTACGGCGACATTTTTCAGCGTAACACGATCGGAGATGACTGGAAAGAAGTTGCAGTGATCTCCGCCTTGATTGCTATGGGACAATACGAACAACTAGGCGTTCATTATGTTATGGCGCTAAGCGTAGGTGTCACTGAGGAACAACTTAAAGGTGTTCTGCTTCATTTGGTACCAGCTCTAGGAGCTCCGCGTGTAATTAGCGCCTTTAATGTGTTGCTCGAAGTTTTAGAAGAAGTGAAGTAATATCTGTTTAATTCAAAAATTTACATTTTTCGACTTTCTCATTGTAATTCTATCAATCATATGCTATTAATATAGTTAAATTATCCCAAAAATAAGTATAATATCGATTGCCGAAAATAGTGAATCGAAGTTTTTGGATAAAACTAATTTATAGGAGCGATGAAACGAATGGGTAAATTTATTTTGAACACAGATTCTGTTAAGAAGATTATCAATGTCGAATTGGATGGCACGTTCTCTGAAGAGGATGGCATCAAATCCATTCAAGCTTATCAGCAAACCATTAACCCGATCACTCCAGCAGACTATGAGCTACACTTTGATTGCAGAAAGCTTAACGTTACCGCTCCTAATGTTGTACCTCTTCTGGAGGGATGCTTCGTCATGATCCATAAGGATGGCTTTGTCAAAGTGAAGCTGACCCTTGAGAATAACCCTATTCTTAAAATGCAATTGGCACGTTTGGGCCGTAAAGCAGGTCTGGACAACCTGGAAATTATCTCTACAGTTACTGCATAAAACACACAACTTCATATTCAGCCTGTATCTTACCTGCTCATGCAACGATCCATCAGCTCATCACTAATAAGGGGGCAATTCAATGGCCGGCATACGCATCAGAGACATCGCTATCTATCATCCGAGTAACAAAATCGGTAATGATTTCTACATCAAGCATTTTGACGATAGAGGAATAGAGATTCGTGGACTTCTGGCGGCATTGGGTCGTGAAACCCGCTACAGTATTGATAATGAGGACGAGAATGCACTGACTATGGGATTTGAGGCAGCTAGCAATGTGCTGGAACAAGCGGGACTTGCAGGCGAAGATATTGATCTTATCGCCTTCTCCAGCCAAACGCCGGAATATATCATCCCGACCAACTCGGTGATCATGCACCGTTTAATTAATGGCGCTGCCCGCACTATTTGCATCGATAGCAATGCAAACTGCATTGGCATGACAGCTGCCTTCGAACAGGTCAGCAGACAGATGATGGCGAATCCCCGTATCCGTCGTGCGCTGGTGATTGGTTCCGATCATATCCTTCCGCACACCGACCGCAATAACCCGGTATATTATGCCGGATTCGGAGATGCTGCTGCAGCCGTCATTCTAGAGCGTGATGAGAATGCTGTGGGATTAATCGATGCTATCTACCAAACGGATACTTGTGTGTTGTACAATTCCGTCTTCCCTGCTGAAGGCTTAGCCAAATTGGGGACGAAGGGCGTCGCTCCTGGTGAGTTTAATGTAGAATTCACTCCCTTTGATGATTCCATTTGTGTAGAAGCGGCTGTTGAATCGATCAAGACATTGTTTGCCGATTCAGGCATCGCCCCGGAATCCATCAAAGCAGCCTGCTTCTCGCAGCTGTCTCTTCCCAATATACTAAGTGTTGCGGAAAAAGTCGGAATTGATAGCAGCGTAGCTGTGTATGTCGGGGATGAATTTGGTTATACTTCGACCAGCAGTCCATTCATTGCACTTCATAAGGCTGTATCTACCGGACAAATCGAACGCGGTGATAAAGTATTATTCTGGACTGTCGGTGGAGGCATGCAGAATATTGCAGTTGTGATAGAATACTAGGCTTACTTATATAGGTGTACAAAAGAATCATTCCAACAGCAGTTTACTGCTAAGGAATGATTCTTTTTCTATACCCCGTAGACCTGCCCAAAATCGATTCTAGCAGGCTCTTCTCTACGTGTCTTAGGGCTTTACTCATTTGTCTGTTAAAGGTGCTGCTGGAGACGATAAGGGGCTGACAGCTGCTTTTTGTTCCACGATGAACAAGATTAATCGGTTCCATTCAACAAAAAAGCACCTCCTAAATCGGAGGTGCTGCCAGACTTTGTTTAGAATTACTGTTTTTCGACAGGTAAGCGCAGTGTAAAGGTCGTTCCTTCACTCAATTTGCTCGCAGCCGAGATGTGACCATGATGGGATTCGACGATATTCTTAACAATGGCGAGACCAAGCCCCGTTCCCCCGGATTCCCCGCGGACACGAGCTTTGTCAGCCTTGTAGAAACGTTCGAAGATATACGGAAGATCATCCGGCGGAATACCGACGCCTTCGTCCCGAATCTCGATCTCGACATAGCGGCGGCTCTCCTGTATCGATTGCCCAGCGACGATCAGAATCTTTTTCCCGGCAGGCGTATGTCGGAAAGCATTGTCCAACAGGTTGGTGAGTACTTGCTCCAGCTTATCCTCATCGGCCGCTTTCAGCAAGAGTTCTTCACTTAGCTTCCTGTACTGCAGATCAATGCCACGTTCCTTGGCCCTCACAGAGAACTTGCGATAGACCCGTTCCAGCAATTCACTCATATCTACCTGAGCCTTCAACATATCTGTATGTCCAGCTTCCATTCGTGCCAGATCCAGCAGATCCTTCACGAGCCGGCCCATGCGCAGCGACTCATCATGAATGACCTGAATCAATTCGCTGCTCTCCTCGGGTGAAGAGGCCATACCGTCAAGCAATGCTTCACTGTACCCCTGCATCATAGACAACGGAGTGCGAATCTCATGCGATACATTAGCCACGAAGTCACGCCGCATTTTCTCCAGCTTGACCTCTTCGGTCACATCACGCAGCACCGCTACAGCACCACGAATATGGTTCTCGGAATACAGCGGGGCCATATGTACAGACCACACACCCTGCCGGACATGCACATTAGAGCGCTGGTCGCCCCCTTCCTGCAACGTGCTCAGAAAGAGCGGACGAAGCGGTAACGGAACCTCTCCCTTGCTGATAACCTCTTCACCGGGCTCAGGATCAGCTTCTTGCTCCCACTCCAGGTTACGCCAAGTCTCCAGCAAGGATTGTCCATGTGGATTAGTCAGAATAATGTGGCCTTCAATGTCAAAGGTGACTACAGCATCACTCATACTGCGCAGAACACTGGACAGATGGCCCTTCTCATGATTAAGACTGCGAATATTCTCTTCCAGCTCCGCCGCCATATGATTGAAAGAGGTGGCGAGCTGCCCGATTTCATCACTGGTGACAAGGGTCAGCCGGGTTCCGTATTCGCCTTTGCGAATGTTGTTAGCGGCTTCGATCACCTGCTGCATCGGCTGTGTTATCTTAGTGAACAGAAACAAGGCAAAGAACGTCGTCAGAGAAAACCCAATCATGCATGTGTACAAAAATAAGCGCTTGATCGCCCCGGAATTGGCAAAATTACTGTCGATATAAGGCAACAGGAATAGTCCCAGTGTCATCAGTACGACAGCAACCAGACAGATGATCGTGACCCACAGCTTGCCGACAAGGCTTCTCCAGAAGTTCACCTATTTAGGTACCTCAAGTTTGTAGCCCACTCCCCATACGGTCGTGATCATGCTTGCGGATTCCGGCGATACTTTATTCAATTTCTCACGAAGACGCTTCACATGCGTATCTACAGTGCGCAAATCTCCGAAAAATTCATAATTCCAGACGTCCTTGAGCAGTTCTTCACGCGAGAACACCTTATCTGGCGAAATCGCCAGGTAATGCAGCAGCTCGTATTCCTTAGGGGTCAGGCTGACTTCCTGGCCGCCGGCAGTTACACGGTGGGCATCATGTTCGATAATAAGGTGCGGGAATACAATATTGTTGCTGGAATTGCTCTCCTTGGATAGAAAAGCTGTAGCCGAGGAACGGCGCATAATCGCCTTCACCCGGTAGATGACTTCACGCGGACTGAACGGCTTGACGACATAATCGTCTGCACCCATCTCAAAGCCCTGCACCCTGTTGATCTCCTCACCCTTGGCGGTAAGCATTAACACCGGTGTCGATTTAACGCCGCGAAGTCTAGTCAGTACTTCAATCCCGTCAATGCCGGGCAGCATCACATCCAGCAGAATCAGCCCGTAATCATTGGCTGTTGCTTTGCGAAGGGCGATCTCTCCATCCTCCGCTTCGTCAATTTCATAACCTTCTTTTTCGAGATACATCTTAAGCAGGCGGCGGATACGTTCTTCGTCATCCACGACCAGAATTCTGTTCAAATGATCTGCCATTTCACAACAACCCCTTCATCAAATACAGTAGAACGTTACCCTTACTATCGGCTGTCTTGGCAGATTTACTTACCGCTTAATCCGTTCCTGCATAGGAATGAAGTCCCGCAATGACCAGATTAACGCCAACCAGGGTAAACATTACGACCAAAAAGCCGAGTACGGCGAGCCACGCGGACTTGCGTCCCTGCCATCCGCGAGCAAGCCGTAAATGGAGATAGGCGCTATAAAACAGCCAGGTGACAAGAGCCCAGACCTCTTTGGGGTCCCAACCCCAGAATCTTCCCCAAGCCACTTGAGCCCATATCATTGCAAAAATCAAAGCCCCCAAGGTAAAAATCGGGAAGCCTATCGCTATGGCCCGGTAGGTGATCTCATCGAGATCATCAGCGTCGATACCGTCCATTGCGGGATGCAGGGCTGCCCCCAGCGGTTTGCGGACTATCAGCCGAATCAACCCGTAGAGAATTAGCCCGGAAAGGAGCGACCAGATTACGGTATTAAACTTCCGGCCCGCGTTCACACCATTCATCCAGGAAGGCGCTTCGAACAACGGTTTTTTCATGCCCAGGAAGGGCTGGAAGCTCTCAATTTCGCTATGGTAAGGTGCCACAATCGGCGGCATTTTATAACTCACTCTCTCTATTGTACTATCTTCCTGCCCAGGGCTGTCAATCGTAACGTTCTCGCGGACAAAAATCGATTCATATCCGGCTCCCCGGAAAGCGAAAACCGACCCTAGAAAGGCTATAATGACAATAATAGAGAACAAGGTAAATTCAACAAGCCGTTGCTGCTTACGGTCATTCTTCTCCTTGCTAGTGAAGTTCACAGTGCGTAGGAGATACATAAGTCCCGCGGCAAAACCAACAGCAAAGAACGACTCTCCCAGCGCTGCCAACGTGACGTGAATGTTCAGGTAGATAGATTTCAGCGAAGGGATCAGCGGCTGAACCTCCTGCGGGAACACAGCAGCATAGGCCATAATAATAATCGAGATAGGAACTGCAAACAGCCCCAGCAAGATTTTACGGTAAATGGCGAAGATCACGGTAAACGCGACCATCACCATCATCGACAGGAAGGTCATGAATTCATACATATTACTAACCGGGATATGACCTGCCCCCGCCCAACGGGTAAAGAAATAAGCCATGTGGCATAAGAGTCCCAGTGAAGAGCCGATAAAAGCAATCCGGCCCCAGCGGGCAGTGTGTTCCTCCGGTTTGCGACCGGACCATTTCCGGCCCATAATGGCAATCGTGAATAGCATGAACGAACCGCTGTATAAGAAAAAGGCGGCTATAAAGACATCACTGCTGAAATCGAGTAAGCTCATGCTTGACCTCCCCCGTTGTCCAATGATTTTTCATCCACTACCATGTCTACCTTCTCCAGAATGGATACAATCTCACGGCGAAATCCGAACCAGTTCTTGTTCGTATGTCCTCCAAGGATAAGCTCTCCGTTCTGGACGGTTAGCCAGATGCGTCTGTGCTGCCAGTAGAAGCCCAGTACAAGGCCCAACATCACTATACCCGCACCTACCCATACAAAAGGCATTGCCCGGTCCACACGCACATTCAGGTATGCCGTGGATTCGGAAAAATCGACATCCTGCATGCTGCTGACTTCAAGCTCCAGGAAGCGATCTGCTCCACCCAGCTTGTCGTTGATGCCCTCCTGCTGAAACTGCACCTTGTCAACCTGCTTAGGGAAATAGAAATACTGTTGACCATCTGCCGGCAGGCCCGGTCCCTTAATCAGGAAGAGAAAGGCCGGTGCATTGGGATATGGCGTTTTGGACACTGGCTGCCCGCTCTCGTTCAGACCGAAATCCATGTACTTCTCCTTCAGGGCAAGTGTATAAGGTCCTGCCTCGAAACTGCGCTGCGGGTTCTTCATCTCCAGCTTGAATTTCCCATATGCCTCCCCGGTCCGCTTATTCTTAAGTTCCGGCTGTACTGAACGCAGGACAGGGGTGAGATCATAATCAAACTGATACGCTTTCAAACCATTGTAGCTCAAAGGAGAGTTGACCTGGATATCATGTGCGGCCACTTCTTTTAGCTGCGGTGTACGCGTCGGATCCCCACAGTCTGCTATACATTCGTACAGGACCGCCTTGGTTTCGTACAGCTTGGGCAGCACTTTTTTGCCCCGGAATTCTTCCGGCATTTCAGCTTCGGTGTAGAATTCTACGGTGAATTTCTCATTCTTAAGATAAAAGGTCGTGTCCGGAATTGGCGTAACCTCCCCTTGCGGAAAGGCAAGGTGCTGATCCATATTTAGACCCGGCAACCCTCTCGCTAATACGGCAAGTAAAAAAATAATCAGGCCAATATGTATGACGTATGGCCCCCAGCGGCTGAAGCGGTGCTTCTCGGCGAGTAACGCCCCGCCCTCCGTGATGACACGGTAACCTCGCTTCTTCAAGGGATTAGATATCCGGCTGACCCAGACCTCCGGCTCCTCCTGCATCTCCGTGACCAGCACAACCTTTTGCCGGGTCAGGAACTGTCGGTGTTTGCGGATTTTCTGTCTTGTTAGCGCTTTATAAAGTGGAAGCACGCGGTCAAGGCTACAAATCACGAGCGAGGCCCCGATCATTACCAGCAGCAGGACGAACCACCAAGATTCATATGTATGGGATAGTCCGAGCTTATAATAGATGTGCCCTGCAGTTCCGTATTGCTCCTTGTAATAGGTTGAAGCATCAATATTGAGAAAGGTACTCTCCTGCGGAAAGATAGTTCCCAGCATGGAGCCAAGCAGTGTCAGAACGATCAGATAGATGGCGATTTTGACAGATGAAAAAAAATTCCAGACGAGGTCGATCACATTCGGGTTGGAACGTTGTGAACGGCGGGCTACACCGTCATAACGCATTTCAAGGTTTTCACTGGAATTCCCCGCTTCGTCCAGCGGCTTGCCACAGGCTTCGCAGAGAACTGTGCCTACCGGGTTCTGATGACCACATTCGCATTTGGTGTTGGTAATTAGCGGCGTCCGTCCGCTCATGGGCCCACCAACTTCCCGATTTGTGAATCCAGCGTATCCAGATCAAGCTGACCGATATGAATACTGTCCACCTTGCCCTTTTTATTAATGAAAAAAGTCGTAGGCATCGGCGAAATCCCGTAGCTGCGTACTGCATTCCGCCCCGGGTCCATAACAATCGGAAAATTGATGTTTACCATCTTCACAAAGTTTTCCACAGTCATTTGGTCTTCGCCTACATTTACGCCTACGACAACAACGCCTTGATCCTTCCATTTCTCCCACTGTGCCTGGAGAGCTGGCATTTCCTTCACGCATGGCGCGCACCAGGAGCCCCAGAAATTCAGCACGACAGCCTTACCTTTGTACTCATTGAGCGTATGAGCTTTGCCGTCCAAGCCCAACAGGTCAAAGGCTGGCGCCTTACTGCCTTCCTTGGGTTTACCGTCCCCTCCAAATACGGAGGTAGCGATGGCATAACCGCCAAGCAGAACTACCAGTAATAAAATTACAATCTGAACCAGCTTTCTAGCTTTGCCCACACATGAAGCCCCCTTCTGTGACGCAACTCGTTACTTTAGTTGTTAGGTGTGAACATCCTATGAACATTATAACGAATATTGTCACAACTTTAGGGCGCCAAATTGTGAACTTTATGTGTCCTTGCGTGGTGTTTTTGACTTAAGCAATCCACTTTTGGCAATTTGCTGCAGATGATTGATTTCATCCTTAGTCAAATGGCGATAGGAGCCGCGTTTTAGATTCTGCAGCAAAATATCCCCGAACGAAATCCGTTTCAACCGGGTAACGGGGTGAGACACGGCCTCGAACATCCGGCGAACCTGCCGGTTGCGTCCTTCATGGATCGTGATGCTGATTACCGCTTCCTTGTTAGCTTCGTCGATGTCCTTGTACTCCACTTCTGCCGGAGCAGTCATGCCATCTTCAAGCTTGATACCCGACTTCAGCTTGTCCAGCGCACTGCCATGCGGCACACCCTTGACCGTGGCCAGGTACGTCTTGGGAACATGATGCTTGGGATGCGTCAGCAGATTAGCGAATTCGCCATCATTAGTCAGCAGAAGCAATCCTTCCGTATCGTAGTCCAGGCGGCCAACAGGGTATACCCGCTCGTTGATGCCCTTCAAATAATCCGTAACGACCTTGCGGCCTTTGGGATCGGAAGCGCTTGTGATTACGCCCTTGGGCTTGTTGAACATAATGTAGATTTTATTCTCGCCCCGGATTTCCTTACCGGAGACCTTGATAATATCTTGGGCGGGGTCCACCTTCGTACCCAGTGTGGTTACGAGTTCCCCGTTAACCTCTACTTTGCCGGCCAAAATCAATTCCTCGCACTTGCGTCTGGATGCAACGCCAGCTTGTGCCAAAACTTTCTGTAATCTTTCCATTTTCGACTAGTCACCTCAGACTAATGATAACCACCCGAGGGATAAATCACAAGTTCATTCCACGGAAAAAATGCACCAGGGCAAGAATTACTATGAGGTTCGATAAGAAGTGGGTTAATTCCGTAGCGTGAGGCCAGCTCCAGAATCAGTTTGCCTGTGGCAAACAGCTGGTCTTTTCTGCGCTGTGGCTCCGGTGCACTTTCAGCTGTACTGAAATCTCCCTCCAGACAGAGATGAATATAATTTGGATCGGTGAGCAGCGGGGCGGCATAAATGGACCCGTCCTGCCCGACCCAAAAGTCGAAGCCTTTACCGTTAATGGACGGGCAGCGGGAATGATGTAAAATAAATCCTTTATAAGTCATCAGCGGAATCTCTCCCTCCACACATTGCTGCAATAGCATATGCCCAGGAGTAATGCCGGGTGACGATCTAGCGGTGAATATCTTGTACTTTGCAAAAGGGATTAGTGCGGGGGAGATTACGGGTAGGGAGATACGGAGAAATACGGAGAGATACGGAGAGATGCGGACAGAGTACTAAAGTGATGATGTATTCATTTCATGGAACTTTCAGGAACTTATCGAGGACTGACCGAGAACTGACCAGGGAACTGATGTAACGTGCACAATGTGGAGCTGACACGCAAGTTCAGTGAATCAGAAAACCCAAGCTTTCACTTGGTCGCCTGCGCTACTACAGTTGCTATCCCCACCGTTTTCCCTCATGTAACGTTTTTTTCTAAAGTCTACTCAGCGTTAAAATACCGTCATTTTTGTACCTTAAATTGATGATTTTAGAGTGAAAAAGGGAATTAAGTGCATTATTGTACCTTATTTTTCTACATATCACTAAAAAGGTGGTATACCCGAATAATTAACATACAAAAATGCCCTTACTGGATCCCCCCCTTTGTTGCCGCCGAATTAAGGTACAAGAATGCTCTTATTTACGTATTCCCGAGGCTGGAAGCAAACCGACGCTGAGCTAGAAAGTCCCTCCCATGTTGTTCAAAGGGTTTACTGGAGACTCCAACCATCCTGCCCATCACCATGCTGCTCGTACCTCGCCCGCCTCACCCTTTAGGCCAACGCTGCTTGGATACCCTATTATCCGAATAAGAGCAGACAAATGGCAATGGCAGCCACGAAACCGACGACATCGGAGAAGAGGCCTACTTTGAGGGCATAACGGCCGTTGCGAACCCCGACGGCCCCGAAATAGACGGTCAGCACGTACAGTGTCGTATCCGTACTGCCCTGGATGGTGGAAGCAATCATGCCGATCAGCGAATCCGGGCCGTGTACACGGATCAGGTCGGTGGTGTAGGCCAGCGACCCGGTCCCGGTCAGCGGCCGCAGTAGACCTAGCGGCAGCACCTCCGACGGTACCCCAAGCCCCTGCATCAGGGGGGCCACGAAGCCCATCAGGTAATCGAGCGCTCCAGAAGCGCGGAACACACTGATGGCGACCATCATCCCGACCAGATGCGGGATGATGCTAATCGCGGTGTTGAAGCCGTCTTTAGCGCCTTCTACGAAAGACTCATAGACGGGAACTTTGCGCGAGAAGGCGTATAGCGGTATGAACGTGATCAGAACCGGAATCGCCCAAGCCGAGATAAGGCTGATAAAATGCAGCACGACACGTTCACCCTTTCAATGAGGAATGAGGAAGCGTTCTACTCCCGTGAATAGACTTGTCTATCCCTTGGGCAGGCGGTTTGGGGGGCTTGCGCATCAGGGTTAGCCGCCTGAACATCCGGTCAGCTACGATGGCGGCCAGAGTGGCTACCGCCGTAGCGGCAAGCGTCGTGCCGACGATCCCTGCCGGATCGGTTGATCCATAGTTAAGCCGGATTGCGATCAGTGTCGCCGGGATCAGTGTGATGCTGGCCGTATTTAGGGCCAGTAAGGTACACATGGCCGGCGTGGCCGTGTCCTTATCGGGGTTGAGAGTCTGCAACTCCTGCATCGCCTTGATGCCCATCGGGGTCGCAGCATTACCAAGACCGAGCAGGTTCGCGCTCATATTGGAGAGAATATAGCCGATGGCCGGATGGCCTTTGGGCACATCAGGAAATAGAAAGGCCACGACAGGACCGAGCACCTTGGCGATTTTTTTCAATAACCCGGCGTCTTCTGCAATCCGCATAATGCCCAGCCAGAACACCAGCACACTGATTAAGCCGAAGCTTACGGTAACCCCGTTCTTCGCCCCGTCAAATACCGCTGCCGTAAATTCATCCATGCGGCCATTGACCGCTGCAAACAAAAAGCCAATGACGATCATCCCCAGCCAGATTCCGTTAATCATGGATAAGCCCTCCCTCTCCCACTTTCAGCTTCCCCTATTCGTGATGCACTAGGCCAAACAACGCTCGCAGCGCACTACCAAGGGCTTGAAACCAGGTATGCGCTGGATACTCCGCTGCCAGAGCCGAGTTGAATCTCTTGGCATACGGCGTCTGCTCGGGAGGGAGCGTACCGGGTTGATAAACCGGAATCCGGCCAATTTCTTGGCCGCCCAATTGAAGAACCAACACACCGCGCAGTCCAAAATCTGTACTTCGAGCCGTTTTGGGGGATGCTGTTGCTGTTGAAGGCTCGTTCAATACCAGCGTAGTGACTAGCCTCACCTCTTCCCCCGAGCTAAATGGATATACAAAATCCTGCCCGGTTACATATTCGTACCCCTTGATCTTTTCTCCGCGTTCCACGACAGTTTTAAGCGGATAACGCTTGAAGCCAAAATCAAGCAGCGCCGCGTGATCATTCCAGTCATTCCCATCGTTCAGTGTCACTGCGACGAGCTGCTGCCCGCCCCGGGTAGCGGAGCTGACCAAGCAACGTAGCGCTTTTTTCGTATACCCTGTCTTTACCCCATCCGCCCCTTCGTACAGGCGCAGCATTTTATTTTTGTTGAGCCACTTGTAGTCCCACTTCTCATAAGGATTATCTGCAGTTTTCACTTCAGTCTTAACGATTTGCTTGAACACAGGATTATGCATCGCGTATGCGGTCAGCCTCGCCAGATCATTGGCACTGGAGTAATGCCCTTCGGCATCCAGTCCATGCGGATTGGCAAAATGGGAGTGCGTAAGCCCCAGCTCCTCCGCCTTGGTGTTCATCAGGTACACAAAGCCTTCCTCCGAACCTCCCACATGCTCAGCAATAGCAGTCGCCGCATCGTTACCGGAGCGCAGCATCAAGCCGTATAGCATATTTTCCAGCGTCATCTCTTCCCCGTTCTTCAGGAACAATGAAGACCCTTCCTTGGCAAAAGCGTTCTTGCCTACCTTCACCTTATCGCTTAATTTCCCGTTCTCTATGGCCACGATCGCCGTCATGATTTTGGTCAGGCTGGCAATTAGCATCGGTTCATCGCCGCGGCTGCTGTATAGAATACGTCCGGACTCCACATCAATCAGTGCCGCTGCCCTGGCATGTGTGGAAATGGAACTATTCTCCGCCCGGAGTGTCGGCAGGGGCGCCAGAAGCGCCACAAGGCATACTATTAAAGCAACTGAGCATATTCGATTTATTGTCTTCATGTTTATCCTCCGGCTTCTTAGCGCTTATATAGTACAAGTGTATGCGGACAGGCGGGAAGGTATGTCCTTCAACCCGGCTTATCCTTCTTTGAAAATCCTTATTGAAGCCTTCTCATCCTGCTTACATCTATCCTTATTCCAAAAAAAGGGACATCGCCGATAAGGCGATCTCCCTGATTCAGCCAAGCTTGTTTCACAATCTTACAATTCGTGTGATATTTAATGGGTCGACGGCGTAGTGTCACTCTTGGTTACAGTTTTTTCGGTTGTAGTCGTAGCTACAGAGCCGTTGTACTGAAACGCGGACTGGATTTTGTCGATCAGCCCCGGGGTAGCATCGATGATTTTCTCGAACAGATGGGTTTGATTATCCAGCGGAACAATATGCACGCCGCCCTTGCCCACAACGAGAAAAGCAATCGGTCTTATCGATACCCCGCCACCGCTACCGCCACCAAAAGGCAGCAGCTTGACTCCGGATTGAGATCCGGTCACACTGCCTGATGAACCATCGTCTTCGACGCGGTAATCACTACCACCTGCGGCAAAGCCGAACGCGACCTTACTAATGGGCAGAATCACGCTACCGTCGGGTGTTTCTACTGCATCGCCTACAATCGTATTGACATCAACCATGCCTTTGATATTTTCCATAGCAGTCTGCATTAGACCTTGAATGGGATGATCACTCATATTCTTGTCCTCCTTTGGCTTCTGGGAAAAGTCATTATTCTACAGCGATATCATCCCCATCATCGTCCGTTTGTATGTAAGACAGTATCGTCTCAGGAAGAATGATGCCCCTTGGCTGCACGGGATTTGCTAAGCAATGCCTTCCACTGCCGCAGACCGCCCGTTTCCTTCGAGATTCGGCGCAGTAGTCCTACCCCGGCATAGAGCATATAAGCGATAGACACTTTTCCTGTACAGACCAGTTCTGAAGAAAAGCTAAAGTTATCCTCGAAGACGGGTTTTACAAAAAGCCGCGGTCCTTTCTCCATCCTCATCCACTGCGACAGCCAACCGGCTAAGCTCCATTTCAGGCCCCATAACGCGCCCGCAGCTGTAGCTGTCAGTGCTGCATCCTCCAGCGAGAAATCCGTGGACCAGTCTAATTTGGTTATATGAACATGGGAGGCCGTTTTCTTGAACCATTTCTTAAAGTAGCGTGTGGCTTTCAGCATCTTCTTAATCGAGTCCAGCCAGTTGTCCACGGTCTCCTTGTCGATATCCCCTTCCTTGTCCTGCTCACTTCTGACGGGTGCAATACCGCTCTGTTCCAGCTTTACCCGCACGCCCCGCTCAATCCCCGCATAAATCACCTTGGGAAGCTCATAATGATACTTTAAAAGTCCAAATAGAGTCTTCACGTCGAGCTCCACTCTGTCATCTTTGCCTACCCTGCACAGCCGGAAATGAAAATGGAGGGAGGAGGACAGGATCAGTACAATCACAAGAAGCAACAAGACAAGGGGAACTACGATCCATAATGTCACGAATTAACCTCCAGGCATCCTTAATCATGGGAACTATTGGTTTAGTATGGGAAGGAAGGCTGGAAAAAATTCGGTGCAGCCCAAAAATATCATCCGTTCCAGCTAAGCACAACAAAAAGCACGATTCATTCCAGCCCCAAAGGCTGAATAAACCGTGCGTCACGGGAAAACAAAACGTCCAAATCGGAAGCTTACCCAGTCTCAGAACTTTATACGCCAACTCTACAGCCGCCGAAAACCCAAGCAAGTTTCTTCAACGTCACCCTTCCTGCATGTGAGTTTTAAAAGTTCATTCTATTTGTCACACAGACTCAAGAGCCGCCTGCAGGTCAGCAATCAGATCATCCGTATCTTCAATGCCAACGGAAAGACGAATCAGGTTGTCGTAAATTCCGATTTGCTCTCTAGTCTCTTGAGGAATTGAAGCATGAGTCATGACAGCTGGAACCTCGATCAGGCTCTCGACACCGCCCAGGCTCTCCGCCAAGGTGAACAGTTGGGTCTGCTGAGCGACTGTGGCTGTTTCCTGCGCGCCTCCTTTTACAAAAAAAGTCACCATACCGCCGAATCCACTCATCTGTCCTTTAGCCGTCTCATGATACGGACTTGCCTTCAGTCCGGGATAGATCACCTTCTCGACCTTTGGATGACGCTCCAGAAATTCGGCGATAGCGAGGGCATTGCGGCAATGAGCCTCCATGCGCACCGATAGGGTCTTAATGCCTCTAAGCAGCAGAAAAGCATCAAATGGAGGGAGCGGGGAACCGGTAGCATTTTGCAGAAAACCAATCCGCTGCGCGACGTCATCATTTTGTTTTGCCACAACGATACCTGCGATCACATCGGAATGCCCGTTCAAATATTTGGTTGCGGAATGGACAACAAGGTCAAAGCCCAGCTTCAGAGGCTGCTGAAGATAAGGGGAAGCGAATGTATTGTCGCACACACTGATAAGCTTGTGCTTACCAGCGATGGCGGCGATTTTTCGCAAATCAACTATTTTTAATAAAGGATTGGTCGGCGTTTCTACCCAAATTAAACGAGTATTGTTACGAATATGTTCTTCAATATTCTCGGGATTGGATAAATCGATATACGAGACCTCTAGCTCTAACGCATCCTTCTTCACCTTGTCGAGCAGGCGAAATGTACCTCCATAGAGGTCATCGGTCACGATAATGTGCGACCCCCGCGGAAGAGTATCAATGATAGCCGTTTCAGCGGCAAGTCCTGAAGCAAAGGCAAATCCAACTTCTCCCTCCTCTAGGGCAGCAACACAAGTCTCCAGCGCTGTTCTCGTCGGATTACCGCTTCTGGAATAATCATAGCCTTTATGTTTCCCTGGAGATTCTTGGATAAAAGTAGAAGTGGCATAAATAGGTGTAATCACTGCTCCGGTTGTGGGATCAGGCTCTTGTCCGGCGTGAATAGCTCTGGTGGAAAATCTATACTGGCTCATATCATGTTCATCTCCTGTTTCTTATAATAGTTTGCGGCGCAAATAATGAATGTAATCACTCTTGGTGATGACCCCGTAGAACTCTCCCTCTTTAATGACGATAACAAGCAGGCCTTCTTTCAGAATAGAAATTACCTGGGCAAGGTCGTCATCGATCGAAACGGATGCAACATTGGTAGACATATACTGTTCAACCTGATCATTGAAGGCAAGCTCATTACGGCTTTCTGTAGCCGCCAGAATATCCCATTCATCAATAATGCCCACGACTGTCCCATCGTCAAGCACTGGAATCTGCGAGATCTCATACAGACTCATTTTGGCATGGGCATTCAAAAGCAAATCCTCTGGCTTAACCGTAATTACACTACGCTCCAAATATTTGCGGGTAACTAGATCTGAAATACCTCCACTTTGCTTCTTGCGGATCAGTCCCCGGTCAATCATCCAGAAGTCATTAAACATCTTGGTGAGGTACTTATTTCCGCTGTCGCAGACAAATGTAACAATGTTTTTGGGCTCACTCTGTTCCCGTGCATATTTCACAGCAGCACTGATTAGCGTCCCGGTGGAGGAGCCACCCAAAACCCCTTCCTGACGCAACAGAGTGCGGGCAGCTGCAAAGCTTTCTTCATCGGTGACATGATACGCCTTGCTGATCAGCGTTTGATCGAACTGAGGAGGGATAAAATCCTCCCCTATCCCTTCTACCAGCCAACTTCCAGGTTGAGACAGAGGATTCCCCTCCACAACATCGACGAGGATAGACCCTTCCGGATCGGCTAGCACAATTTCCAAATTCGGCTTTACCCTGCGAAAATAGTCAGTCAGCCCTTTCAGCGTACCTGCCGAGCCGACGCCTACAACGATGGCATCCACATCATGCCCGGTCTGTTCCCAAATTTCTGGCCCGGTTGTTTGCTCATGAGCGAGCGGGTTGGCGGGATTATTAAACTGGTTAACAAAATAGCTACCCGGTGTCTCCTCCGCAATTCGCTTGGCATAATCCTGATAGTAATCAGGATGGCCTTTCTCCACATCGGAGCGGGTAAGAATGATATCCACCCCAAGTGCCCGGAGATGGTTCACCTTCTCAGTGCTCATCTTGTCGGGGATTACAAGAACCAGCTTGTATCCCTTCGTTATAGCGGCCAGCGCCAAGCCCAGCCCCGTATTTCCCGCTGTAGCTTCGACCAGAGTGTCTCCGGGCTTAATCAGCCCCTTCCGCTCTGCATCCTCAATCATGGACAGACCAATCCGGTCCTTAATGGACCCGCCGGGATTCTGATTCTCCAGCTTGAGGAACAGCCTAGACTTCCCCACATCAAAACAATGGACTTCAATTAACGGGGTATTGCCGATCAGATCAATCGCTGTGGGAATGTTTTTCATCCAAATCAACCCTCAACCCTCTATCTATTAATATTCATATAGAAATAGTATGCTTAAAAATTATAAAGGTGCCCGCTCCCTTATGTCAATTTATCTCATTAAAGGGACAAAGAGTAAATTTGGCATTTGACAACTGAATTCATGAAAAAACCGTTGCCCCAAAAGGGACAACGGTCTAGGTTGTAACACTATCTATAGACAATACGAAGTTGCAGCTATCCGATTTCCTCGAAGGTCATTTGGCTGTCCAGCTTACTGAACAACAACTGCGTCTCCTCTTCCAGGCTATCCGGACTCTCGAAGCTGGATGGTTCCGGCAATTCCTTCAGGCTGGCCAGCCCAAAGCTGTCCAAGAAGGACTTTGTCGTGCCATACAGAATGGGCCGGCCCACGGCCTCAGCCCGTCCGACCTCATGAATGAGATCCTTATTATTCAGTGTATGAATAGCCCGTTCCGACTTCACGCCGCGGATCTCTTCAATCTCCACACGCGTGATCGGCTGACGGTAGGCGACAATCGCCAACGTCTCCAGCGCTGCCTGGGACAAGGAGGCGCGGGACGGCGAGTAAGCCAGCCGCTCGAAGTATGGCGCATGGGCAGGCAGTGTAGCGAGCCGGTAATTCCCGGCGATCTGCACGACCTGAAGGCCGCGTTCCTGCGTGCTATAATCGTCCTTCAGCTCATCTAGTGCTCGTACGGTCAGATCCGGACGTTGCTCCGTAATCTCGGCAATTTGTCGCACAGACAAACCTTCATCCCCGGATAGAAAGAGCAAGCCCTCAATAACTGATTTCAGTTCCTTGTAGTTCATCTAATTGTTCCCCTCCTCTCCACTCCATCACGATGTCTTCGAACAATTTCTCTTGGTAGCAATAGATCGCCTTCATCTTCATTAACTCCAGAATCGCTAGAAAGGTCACCACGATCTCATGTCGTGCCATCTCGTCATCCAGCAGAGCCGAGAAGCGCAGCTTATGGCCCCGGCCGCCCCGCCGCAGCGCATCCGACACATCCCGTATCCGGTCCTTCACTGATATCTCGTCCCTTGTGATTCGCTGATAGGAAGATCTTCTAGCAGCTTTACTGAGTGCTTTGCGGAACGCCGCAATCAGATCGGCGGTATGTAATCCCTTAAGCGGATGATCCTGCTGGGTCGGAACGAAAGGCCCCAGATCTTCCGGCTCCTTCGTGAAGATCAAGCTCCGCTCGCTTTCCATATCCATCAATTGGACCGCAATACTCTTGAACTTGCGGTATTCCACTAGCCGCTGTACGAGTTCGGCGCGTGGATCAAGATCATCATCCTCGTAATACTCGAAGTCATCGATCTCGATGACCGGAGGCTTCGGCAGCAGCAGCTTGCTTTTAATAGACAACAAGGTGGCTGCCATAACTAGAAATTCGCTGGTAATGTCCAGTTCAAGCTCCTGCATGGTCTGCAGGTATTCCATGTACTGTTCGGTGATCTCGCTGACCGGAATGTCCTGGATGTCGATTTCCGCCTTATCAATCAAATGCAAGAGCAGATCCAGCGGACCCTCAAACGATTCCAGCTTGTACAATACAGTCACGCGGCTTCCTCCCGCCAAAAAAAAGTAAAGTGCAGCGCCGCAAGGACGCTACACAAGTAGAAAGATTCATATCATTCATGCTTTCTTCTTATACATATAAATAAGCACGATTTTAGCAGATTCGTCAATAGGTGTTATTTGAGGAGTTTGTTCAGATTCGCCATTTCAATGGCTGCCGTCGCAGCATCCCAGCCCTTGTTGCCCGCTTTGGTTCCGGAGCGCTCAATGGCCTGCTCGATATTTTCGGTCGTTACTACGCCGAAGATGGTCGGTACGCCTGTCTTGAGGTTGATCGCCGCCACACCCTTAGCCACTTCATTGCACACATAATCGTAGTGTGTTGTAGAGCCGCGAATTACTGTACCCAGTGTGATTACTGCATCATATTTGCCGCTTTCGGCCATTTTTTGCGCAATCAGTGGAATTTCGAACACCCCTGGAACCCAGGCTACATCTACTTCGTCATCAGCCACGCCATGGCGCTTGAAGGCATCCAGCGCACCGGACAGCAGCTTGCTGGTAATGAATTCATTAAAACGTCCTACAACGACTCCATATCTTAACCCTTCGGATACTAAATGTCCCTCAAAATAATTCGGCATATTGTTCATCAACCCTTCATTATAGTTATTTGAATTTAGTTATTTGAAACTTTCTTTCCTGCGGAAAAGGTGCTGCTCTCCAATTAACGGCATTTTTGCACCTTATTCCCCACGTTATATCCCATTTCAGGAATTTAAGGGTATTTTTGTATGTTATTTTCGTTAAATGCACTGAAAAAGGAACAGTTTGGAGGAATTAACATACAAAATTGCCATTATTCTCAATTAAGACTGTTTTACGTGCCATTTAAGGTACATAAAAGCTCTTATTTCAACTTGGGAGGGTAATAACGCTTTAAGCTTTGGTGATCTCGTTCTGTTCAATGTCGTCAAAAGAAAGCAGATGACCTAGTTTAGCCTGCTTCGTGTGCAGATAGTTTGTGTTATCCTCATTCTCCGGCATCTGAATCGGTACACGTTCCACGATCTCCAAGCCATACCCCTCCAGCCCCTTAATCTTGCGTGGGTTGTTGGTAAGCAGCTTGATTCGTTGTAAACCGAGATCCTTCAGGATCTGGGCACCGATGCCGTAATCCCGAAGGTCTGCCGGAAAGCCGAGCTTCAGATTGGCGTCAACGGTGTCGAGTCCTTCTTCCTGCAGCTTGTAGGCCTTCAGCTTATTGATAAGCCCAATGCCCCGGCCTTCCTGGCGCATGTAGAGCAGGACCCCTCTGCCGGCAGCATCAATCTGACGCAATGCAGCTTCGAATTGCGGGCCGCAATCGCAGCGGTGGGAATGGAAGACATCGCCGGTCAAACATTCGGAATGGACACGCACCAACACCGGCTCGTCACCGGAGATATCACCCTTGACCAGTGCAATATGCTCCTTGTCATCCACAACATTGGAGTAGGCAATCGTCTGGAATTCACCGAAATCGGTTGGCATGCGCACCGCCACCTCACGGGTAACCAGTTTCTCCTTCTCATTACGATAGTGAATAAGATCCTTGATGCTGATCAGTCTCAGATCATGCTTGCGGGCAATCTCAATGAGATCCGGCAGACGAGCCATAGTGCCGTCTTCCTTAATGATCTCGCAGATCACGCCAGCCGGATATGCACCGCTCATCTGGGCCAGATCAACAGCGGCCTCAGTGTGTCCCGAGCGACGCAATACACCACCTTTTTTGGCAATCAGCGGGAACATATGGCCCGGTCTGCGGAAATCGGACGGCTTCGCCTCCGGGTCCATGATAGCTTTAACCGTCATAGAGCGCTCCGCTGCGGAAATGCCAGTAGTCGTATCTTTATGGTCGATTGAGACCGTAAAGGCCGTACCATGGAAATCCGTATTTTGGCTGACCATCGGCTTCAGATCCAGCTCTTCTGCCCGCTCCGCGGTAATCGGCAGGCACACCAGTCCGCGTCCTTCGGTAATCATGAAATTGATCACTTCGGGGGTTGCGCGTTCCGCCAGAGCGATGAAGTCTCCTTCATTTTCACGGTCCTCATCATCCACTACAATGACCACTTTGCCGCGCATCAAATCATAAATCGCTGATTCTATGGAATCCAGGACTATTTCCTGCTTCGATTGTTCGCTCATGATTCTATCCTCCTCTTCGTTTACAGAAGCTTCATTGCTATGCATCACTCGTTGTTTAGTAATCACGCCATCGTTCCGCATTCACATTATCGTTCCGTAATTACGTAATTTTGTCTCAAATAAATCCGTTAGCTGCCAGGAAATCGTGACTTATACCGGAGCTGATATCCTCCGCTTCTTCTTCTCGTCCCGCAGATCCGTAACGCAGCAGATGGTCCACATACTTACCCAGCACATCACATTCGATGTTCACGCTATCTCCCGCCCGTTTATGCCCAAGCACCGTCTCGCCCAAGGTATGCGGGATAACCGACACGGTGAACGATGATGTTCCTGCCGTGACCACCGTTAGGCTAATGCCATCAATGGTGATAGAGCCTTTCGGAATGATGTATTTGTACAGCGACTTGCGGTCTGCTGCAATCTCGAACACCACTGCGTTCTGGTCCCGCTTGATGCTTTTGAAGGTCCCGGTACCATCTACATGACCCTGTACGATATGACCGCCAAACCGACCACCGGCTGCCATCGCCCGTTCCAGGTTGACCTTGCTGCCGATTCGCAGCTCCTTCAAATTGCTGTTCCGGAAAGTCTGTGGCATCACATCAGCTGTAAAATAATGATCGCCAAGCGTGGTTGCTGTAAGGCAAACCCCGTTAACCGCGATACTATCGCCAATCTTCAGGTCATCCATAATCACGGAGGCGCCGATGTTCAGCACCATCATTTCACCGCCGGTGGAGAGGCCGCGCAGAACGCCGACTTCCTCGATTAAACCTGTGAACATCACTATCCCTCCTCAGGCGTTAGCGTACCGGAGTACCGCTGATACAGACATTATCCCCGAGCACTTCTACTTCCAATCCTTCTAACGTAATGGCTTCAGCCATCTTCTCCACACCCGGGAAAACGAAGGTGCCTTTGGCTTCTGCACCACCGCCCACAATCTTAGGAGCAAAGAACAGCATTACCCGATCTACCAAACCATTCTCCAGCATCGCACCGTTCAGTGTGCCTCCGCCCTCCAGCAGAATGGAACCAATCTCCATCTCGCCAAGAGCTACCATAGCCGCCGATAGATCCACACGCGGGCCTGTGCCGCAGACTACAATCTGCACACCAGCTGCCTGTAGCACAGCCTTCTTCGCCGCATCCGCCGAGCCTGTAGTCACAATAATCGTCGGAGCCAGCCCGTCGCTAACGACTGCAGCGTCCAGCGGAATTCGCAAAGCAGAGTCAATAATGATCCGCACCGGATTGAAGCCAGGCACCGCCATACGCGTCGTGAGCGACGGGTTATCAGCGATCACCGTGTTGACCCCAACCATAATGCCCTGGTGGCGATGGCGCAGGGTATGTACAATTTCCCGTGCAGCCTCACCAGAGATCCATTTGCTGTCGCCTGTTTTCGTAGCAAGATTACCGTCCAGTGTACTGGCGCTTTTCAGAGTGACAAAGGGTTGTTTGGTCAAAATATACTTGATAAACTTCTCATTCAACCGAAGCGCCCGCTCGCGCAACAATCCCACTTCAACTTCAATACCATGATCACGCAGCATTTGAACACCCCGTCCTGCCACCTGCGGGTTAGGGTCTTCACAAGCCACCACCACCCGTGCCACACCTTCGTCGATCAGACGTTGGCTGCAAGGTGGCGTAATGCCATAGTGACTGCAAGGCTCCAGGGTAACGTAAGCAGTGCTTCCCGCTGCTTTTCCGGCCGCCATATTCAGCGCATGCACCTCAGCGTGGCCTGTCCCGCGTTGCAGATGCGTACCCAGTCCAATCATGGCCCCGTCCTTCACCACAACACAGCCTACAACAGGGTTGATTCCAGTCTGTCCTTGAGCGCGTTCTGCCATGTCCAGGGCAAGCGACATGTAAAACTCGTCATTCATGATATTCATTTCATCTGTCCTCCGATCTGTAAGTCGTACTTCTTTCTTGTATGCAGCATCCGCTGCCTCATAACTAAAAAACCCACCTCAGACTCCAGGAGGAGACTAGATGGGTTGTTGAGAGTTAGTTTACTGAGAGTTTCAATAAAACTGTGCGCAAATAGCCGTTATGAAAACAACGGAATTGTGAAATAACGCACATGATATTAAAGTACACTTCAGTACGCCTGCCCATTAACGGACAAACGCCAATCTCTCCTTCTTCCATCCAGACTATACTGTCGGTCCCGGAATTGCACCGGGTCCACCGTCCGCGCTGTAGCACGGTCCGGGTAGCGGACTAAGCACTGCAAGATTAACTTGCAGCAACATCACCGCCGGTAGGGAATTTCACCCTGCCCTGAAGGATTGATACCTTATTCATTTTGAAGTATCAAGCTGTTGCTTACAACAAAATTAACACTTACCCCTGCAAAAAGCAAGTATAAATTGTACATTAGCTTATTTTTCGTAACTTTACAACTTTTTGATCATCATATAGAAAAAACATCCGGCAAACGCCGGATGTCAGACACAAAACTTGTACCCTGTACTTAACGATTGTCAGGTCCCTTTTGAAGCATCTCGACCACCTTATCTACCTGTGCCTCGACGGCAATGGGGTCATACGGCCAGAAGAAGTCTGGATCTAGATAGAAAACACGGTTATTCTTCACGGCATCCAGTGATTTCCACACTGGATTGTCCGGATCAAACTTTGCGTCCCCAGAGATATCAAAGAAAATATAATCACCAGCGTACTCCGGCATGTTTTCCAATGAGATATCCATAGCATCCCTGTCCTTGTCGATCAAATCTTTTTTCACGGATGCTGAAGGCGTCAGACCAAGCTGCTGATATATGGCTTGTCCACCTCTGTTGACTCCGTCGCCGTAGACATAATACTCTTTCCCGAACGCCCCCAGAATAGAATACGTTTGGTCAGGCTTCACAATATCTTTGATGGCTTCGCGGGCCTTCTCCACCTTCTCGTCAAACTGTGTAAGCCACGCCTCAGCTTCTTTATCCTTGCCCAGAATTTTGCCGAAGGCAGCCATTTCGGTATGTACATTGTCAAAGGTACCGTATGGAAAAACAACTGTCGGTGCAATTTTGCTGTACTGCTCGTTGAGCTTCTGATCCCCGCCTACGGTGACGATCAGATCGGGCTGCAAGGCTACTATTTTCTCAACCGACTCGCCCGTAATCTGTCCGATATCGTCAATGCCTGATACCATATCCGGCTTCAAATGAGGACTTTCTAGCTCCCAGTAAGGTGCACCTACAGGTTTGACCCCGAACACTAGGAAGTTAGCAAGATAACCTTGTGTCACGATCCGCTGGGGATGGGCAGGAATTTCAACATCGCCGTTTATGGTGTTGATAATCTGAGTGTCCCCCTGTCCTTCAGCTACTGCGGACGTGGACTCCCTCACTGCCTTGATATTGCTGTCGGATGATGGCGTGTTCGCCGCCGTTCCTTGGGTCTGGACGGTGTTCCCCCCGCAGCCCGCGAGCAGCAGAACCAGAATCACAAAGCCCATAATCAGACGAAAGCTTATTAAGCGTTGACGCATAAGACCTCTCCTTTTTACGATAATGATTATCTTTCTCAATAACTCATTAATCATCTTAGTCATTCTCCGCTATTTCGTCCATTTCGCAATGTGACCAATCGTCCATGGACAATTGTCATTCTCCGGTAAGCCAGTCCAGTTGGATTTGCAATTGCCTCTCCAATGCCAAGCCGTCACTACACCAGAACTCTTCCAGCGCCAGCGGATAAATCCTGCGTCTGCTTCCTTTAGTGACTATCTCCCAAGCGGGGTACTCTTCTAGCAGATTCTTGGCAGTATAGCCTCCGCTCATACCATCCACAACGATAAACATGTGATCAGCGGTATAATCGGGCAAATCTTCAATGCTAATCTCCAAATGTTCACCAGGCTTCAAAACCTCGTGCCTGATCCGCTCCGGCGGTGTTAATTGCAGAGCGCTGTACAGATTGTAAGTACCTCTGCTCGTAACATTCCAAATCCACACTTTATCTTCGCCACGCTGCTCATACAGACCTACAGTCTCACCGCTCTCAATCAAGCCTAATAAACGCGCTTTACCTGCCTCAACCTGTTCATGGTAACGCCCGATCCACTGCTCAGCCTCCTCTTCTCTACCAATGATACGCCCTACAAGACGTAGCTCTTCCAGCCGATCGAGCGTATCCCAGGGCAAAGCGAGCACAGGTCCAATCTGTTCGTACCTCTCCAGTCTGCCGCGGGAGTGAAAGATATACTGCGGCGCAAGAACCAGATCAATATTCAGCTCATGCAATCGTTCCCACTCCTCGCCGTTTTCCAGGTTCAATGTGCCGACGAGTTCATCGCGAAGCAGCTTCGACGTCTCCCAAGGCACCTGGCTGGCTGCTACAGGCTTTACTCCCAGTGCGAGCAGATGACCGGTGAACTGGATCGCAGCGATCCTCTGCGGCTTCGGTGCAGTGCGGAATACATTCGGAGAGAGGCCAACGGTCTGCTTGAACTTGCGGCTGAGGTAAAGACCGTCAGAATAGCCAATCCGCTGAGAGATATCGTTCAAGGTCGCAGCTTCAGTGCATAGGTATTCCTTAGCTTTGTTAATTCGAACCTTGGTTACATGCTCTGTGAAGCTTCTGCCGATATATTTCTGAAACAGCCGGGAAAAGGTACCTTCGTGAAATCCGGCCATCTGCGCCATAGACGCACGAGTAAGCGGAGTATGAAAATGCTCATTGATGTACCGCACAGCTTCCTGCATCATCTCCCCTGTGGAGAAATCACGCCGTACCTCAATTCGCTGTAGCACCTGCCCGAGTAATTCTCCAAGCATCCAGTCTTTTTCCGCTTGCTCCATGCCGTTCATTGAATTCATCAGTTTCTGAAATAACTGCCAGCCTTTTGGAGATAACTGCTCGGCCACATAACCCACTTCCGGAAGCTTGTCATGGCTGCGCATGTACACCAAGGTTTCTTCCGTGTGCTCTACCAGACGATAACATTCAAAGGAAATTACTTTCAGCACCGTGGGTTCCTCTTTCTCTCTACGAATCACCGCAGAGATATTCTCTCGCAACAGCAATACGCTACCCTTGTGAAGCTCAAAGCTCTGGGCCTCAAAAGAAATGACGGCTTCACCTTCACTAACTAGTAGCAGGGGAAACTTCGTTCTAATTTTCATCCATGACCGCCCAGACTCCCACTCCCAAGTTTCTGCTTTCCTCATGACATCCATGCTTGAATTCCTTTCCAGAATACTCGTATTTAAAAAATAAGCGCCGAGGAGTTACTCTCGGCGCTTGTCCTATGTAAGTGCAACTTACACACCGCGTTCCTGCCGCTTCAGCAAATCGCGAATTTCCGTGAGCAGTGCCACCTCGGGAGCCGGTTCCGGGGTCTCGACAACCTCCGCCTTAACCGCTTCCTTCTTCTTGAACTTGCTGGCCAGCTTAATAGCCATAAAGATCGAGAATGCAATAATGAAGAAATCCACCACGGTCTGCAAAAACACTCCGTATTTCAAAACAGCATTCCCATAGGTAAAGGTCAGGTCACTTAGGTTAATACCACCAATTATCAATCCGATAATAGGCATAATGATGTCTTCCACCAAGGAGGAGACAATCTTCCCGAACGCTGCACCGATAATAACAGCGACCGCAAGATCGAGCACATTTCCTTTCAGCGCAAAGCTTTTAAATTCTTTCCACATTTCTAAACCCTCCCCAAAGCTTGGAATTTTAAAATATTATAGCATCACCTTTGCCGACACTCCAAAAAATTTTTCAGAAACTGTCAGCTTACTGCTTAAACTCTTGTAACAGAACAAGCTTCTATATCTGACTGAAAATGAGAATATTTGCATATTCCTCTTCCACCACCTCCCGGAAATCGGCTATGATGAAACCATAATAGTCTTTCTTTCTAGGAAAAAACTTTGTCTCAAGGAGCTGCCTATGAGTTATTCCTCTTTCTTTGGACGTAGCCGCGATACCGACTTCTCCATGTTTTCTGCCTCACACTGGATTGCTCTGGCGTCGGTGCTCGTTGTTTGCCTGCTGCTGTACGGAAGCAGATTTGCTCTTCGCACCCGGAGTCGGCTACGCCTGTCCGTTCGTCTGCTGCTGGCCATTATTCTGCTCTCCTCGGAGGCTGGACTTCAGTGGTGGTATATCTCACAGGGAATCTGGAGAACGGACTCCTCGCTGCCCCTGGAGCTATGTGGGCTTACTGTGCTGTTGTCAGCCATCATGCTGCTTACCCGTAGCCGGATACTATACGCCTTTCTTTATTTTGCTGGGATCGGCGGCGCGTCGATTGCTCTGCTGACACCGAACCTGGTATATCCTTTCCCGCACTTTCGTTTCCTATTATTCTTCATCTCACATGGAGCTATTATTCTGTCTTCCTTGTATATGACGTGGGTTGAGGGGTTCAAGCCAAGCTGGAAATCCCTTTCTTTCACGATGCTCTGCCTGAATCTGACCGCTGCTTGCGTTTGGGTCGCTAATTCTATGCTGGGGTCTAACTACATGTTCCTTATGCGAAAGCCAAGCACGTATTCCGTTCTGGATTACTTTGGCCCGTATCCCTATTACTTGCTGGTGGAAGAGCTCTTCGCGTTCGTTGTGTTTCTGTGTATGTACCTAGCGTTCTTTTGGCTACCGGAGCGGGTAAAGGGACGCAACCGACGTATGAATCGGCTTCCCTACTGAATGCGTGTCAGGAAGTTCGGGAAGTCAGTCCATCGAGCATATGCCGCAAGGTGGTTAGCGGGTGGCTCCAGATCATACGCGGACCGGCGTAGCGCATGACAGTCTTGATCTCGCTGCGCCGGTCCGGCTTATAGCAATGCACAGGGCAGCGCCCGCAGGTGGTCTTATTTTCACCGAAACGGCAGTGTTCAAGTCGCTTCCAGGCGTAGGTCAGAAGCTCTCCACATTCCCTGCATATCCCTTGCCCCTCCACCTCTGCCTTGGTCTGTCTGACTCCCAAATGTCCATTTCCTTTGCAGTATTTAACTATCATGATCCTTACTGTCGTTTTTTCCCTGTTAATTCTGGGCCCAACATTAAGCGTCCGGACTTGTCTTTTATTTGTCGTCGGTTCTGTAGACATCCCACACATTCCCCCGTCACTTTTCCATAAGTTTACAATGAGAAGTCGCATGGTTCAACAATATTTCTAGAGAACAGGTACATTTATGCGCAGAAAAAGCCTGATCCATAGTGGACCAGGCTTTAACGCTTCAGGCAGCTGCTGAATACAGGCCTAAATTCACAAAGATATTACGCTTCGATGATTTCCACGGAAGTCATTTTGTCGCGACCTTTGAAAGTATCTACAAGATCCATACCTTCAACAACTTTACCAAATACGGTGTGTACGCCGTCCAGGTGTGGTTGTGGAGCGTAGCAGATGTAGAACTGGCTTCCGCCTGTGTTCTTACCAGCATGCGCCATAGCAAGTGTACCGCGCTCATGCTTGTTAGGGTTGATCTCACAGTTGATGGTGTAGCCTGGGCCGCCTGCGCCTGTTCCGTTAGGACAACCGCCTTGTGCTACGAATCCAGGGATAACACGGTGGAATACCAAACCGTTGTAGAAACCGTCGTTTGCCAGCTTTTCAAAGTTAGCTACAGTATTAGGAGCGTCTTGATCGAACAGATCAATCAGGACTACACCGCCGTTTTCAAGAGTAATTTTCGCTTGCTTTGCCATATGTAAATGACCCCTTTCAAAATTCCAAATGGTAAACACTTTTCTTAGTTTACTATGAAATCACGCACAAAGCAAAACAAGCGGAGACTAGCCCGCCTGTTCTGCACTGCATGTTATTCCCCTTGCCACGAACTCTTCTGTTACTTCGCAACTGCCTGTTTGGCAATACGTTCAGGCACAACATCATTAACGATAATGTCCTGGTAGCTCTCGCGGCGCACGACCAGATCACTCTGGCCATTTTGCACGAAGACCATTGCCGGACGACGAATCCGGTTGTAGTTGCTGGCCATGGAGTAGTTGTATGCACCAGTGGAAGCTACAGCCAGAAGATCACCGCTCTCAGCCTTCGGCAGCTCAACATCCCAGATCAGCATATCGCCACTCTCGCAGCATTTACCCGCGATGGAGACCTTCTCTGTCGCCGGATCATTGGCACGATTGGCCAGCATTGCCTCATACTTGGATTGATACAGAGCAGGACGAGGGTTATCCGTCATACCACCGTCAACTGCAAGGTACTTGCGTACGCCAGGAATATCCTTTTCTGTACCCACAGTGTACAAAGTAGTACCAGCTTCGGCCACGATGCTGCGGCCTGGTTCTGCCCAGATCTCTGGCAGAGAGCTGTAGATTCCGGTAAAGTAAGTTTTCACCGCATCGGTGATGGCTTTTACATAATCGGACACGTGCAGTGGTGTATCTCCTTCGACATAGCGAATACCGAAACCGCCACCCAGATTCACAACCTTGAATTCGACATCCAGTCCTTCTTTAACAGTGCGGGCAAAGTCTGCTACACGCTCAACAGCAAGTTGGAAGCCCTCGGTTTCGAAAATCTGTGAACCGATATGCGAATGGACACCCAGCAGATTCAGGTTGGCCTTGTCGCTTGTAACTTTAACAGCTTCATAAGCTGCACCGTTGCCGATGTCAAAACCAAACTTGGAGTCGGTCTGACCAGTTGCGGTATATTCATGAGTATGTGCTTCAACACCTGGTGTCACACGCAGCAAAACGTTAATGGTAACTTCCTTGCGTGCTGCAATAGCTTGCAGAAGACTCAGTTCAACCAAATTGTCAGCCACGAAGCAGCCGATCTTGGCATCAATCGCCATTTCGATCTCTTCAGACGTCTTGTTGTTGCCATGGAAGTGGATACGCTCTGCCGGGAATCCCGCTTGCAAAGCAGTGTAAAGCTCACCATCCGATACCACATCAAGAGACATGCCTTCTTCGTCTGCCAAGCGCACCATAGCCATGATGGACAAAGCCTTGCTCGCATAAGCTACCTGAAAACCAAGTCCAGACGCCTTGTAAGCCTCCATATATTCGCGGCAGCGAAGACGGACCAGTTGCTCGTCCATTATATATAGCGGTGTTCCATACTCCGCTTTCAAATCCGTTACATCACATCCACCGATCTCCAAATGACCCGCATCGTTAATCCGGCTCGTCCCGTGTAAAAACATTCTCAGTCCTCCAGTTTCTATGGAATACGCATTCCATCTGTCTATTGTATGCTCAGGGTCCCCGCAATGTACCTGGTCTTACGCTTCGGACAAAAATTCACATTGTGGGGGCTGGTTAGTATATTCAGTATACCAGACATAAGGAACTCCATAGAATGGACTAATTTGCAGTTGATTTGTATTATCCTTACGTTTGTTGTTCGTTGTCCTGTACAGGCGGCATTCTTGTATTATCCCTGGTTTTGTTGAAGGAAGGCCGTGTTTTCGAATTCAGAACAGGTTGACGGAGCAAAATTTCGCCCATAGCCTTTGCATTAAAAGGTATAAACGGCCACAAATATGGAGAGTTGTATGACCGGTGTATCGTCAACAACACAATTAGCAGTGTAGTCCCGATCATAAAGCCAGGCACCTGAAATGCAGCCACCGCGAGCAGGAGTACAAGCCTTATAATCCGGTTTGCAAGTCCAAGCTCATAGCTCGGTGTAGCGAACATTCCGATGGAGGCCACCGCCATATACAACACTACCTCGTTGACGAACAGCCCTGTCTTCACAGCGATGTCGCCGACCAGAATGGCCGCGATCAGGCCCATCGCCGAGCCTAAGGGTGTCGGTGTATGCACCGCGGCCATCCTCAGCAAATCCACCCCAAGCTCCACAATCAGAAACTGAGCCAGTAAGGGAATCTTGGCCAATTTTTGCGGTCCAATAAAATCTAGCACGGGCGGCTTCAGCTCCGGGTGGATGACCAGCAGCAACCACAGCGGCAGCAAAAACATCGAGGCGAAGATCCCAAGGAACCGGACCCATCGTAAGTAACTGCCCATAAAAGGAGTTTGACGGTTCTCCTCAGCATGTTGGCAGAGATCGAAGAAGGTTGTTGGGAGTACCATCACACTAGGGGAGGTATCCACAAAAACGACTACCCGGCCCTCCAGCAAATGGGAGGATACATTATCCGGCCTCTCCGAATAACGGACCAGCGGATAGGGGTTCCAGCCCCCGTCCACGATCGCCTCTTCCAACTGCTTATCGGCAAGGGGGATACCGTCAATATTTACACTTGTGATTTTATCCGTAACTGCCTTCACTAGCGCCTTGTCTACGATATCGTCGATATAAGCTATACAAACATCGGTGCGCGTGCGACGGCCGACCTGATGCATCTCAAATTTCAGACCAGGATCACGCAGCCTTCGTCTGACCAGTGCAATATTGCTAAGCAGCGTCTCCGTAAATCCGTCTCGCGCACCACGTACTACCCGCTCAATGGAAGGCTCTTCTGGATTACGGCTGGGATAACTCCGGGTATCCATCACGATAACCTGGGTCTCCCCTTCGATGAATAGTGCGCTCATGCCTGACATTACCTTATTGATTGTTTCGCTGAGCAGTTCACCCTTTTCCACTTGTATATGAGGAATATATTGGTCCATGAAACTGACTAGCACGTCACTCGACAAATTTTCTGGAGTTAGGTAGGTCAAACGCTTCAGAATTTCATCCAGAATATTATCTTTAGCAAATCCACTGATACAGAATAGAGCGGCATTGGCGCCCCCAAACTTCATCTCCCTAAAAATAATATCAAAGGAAGACCCAAGTCCTATAACCTCTGTCAGCGTATCCTTAATGCGTTCGAGAGTATCCGGAATGTCATCCTTTCCCTGCCAGTAGATCACAGACTCCTCCAGGGAATCCGACCGTTCATTCTCGCGTTTCAATTGCAGCGGATCCTGCTTTTCAGCTTTAGCCTTATCTTGTGCCGCACTTTGTCCTTTCTTACGAGCAGCCCTGTCCGTTACGGAATTAGATTTCTGTGGAGCGTGCCTACCTTGTCCGTTTCCAACCGGATCTACTTTCTGCTGTTGATCGTTCTGTGCGGATTGTTGGCGCGGATGACCGTCTGCCTGTTGTTGACCTTTTTCCTGCTGTCCTGTCTCCTGCTGATCTTGCCCCTGTTTGCCTTGCTGCAGTTTGCTTTGCTTATTCTGGTCTTTCTGCTCCTGACCACTGGGAGCGGCGGCTTGTTGTTGTCCTTGCGGATCTTGCGACTGTCCGCCGCTACCGCCATCTCCGCCTTGGTCGTCTTGATCGGAATCCTCTTCATCATCTGCGAAGAATCCGAAAAGTCTGGCGAACAACCCCTTGCCGCCGCTCTCCTGGTCCTGCTCCTGATCTCCTAACTCACCGGAGACCTCTACATCCTGCGCGCTTCCTGTACTATTACTTCCACTGCTGTCACTACTATCATTACTGTCATTGCTGCCATTTGGATTGGCGTCTACCTCCTGATCCCCACCTTGTTCAGAGGAGAACACAGGATCTGCTGTTTTAGAATCCTTCCCGGATTTCGAAGAACCCGTCTGCTGCTGTTCTGATGAATTTTGGGCGCCAGAATCGTTTCCTTCGTCCTGGTCTTGCTTCTCGCCGCCGTTGTTCCCGTTAATCAATGCCGGGTTTACTCGGGAAGCTCCCGCCTCAGCATTTGTCTGGCTTGAAGACAAACCCGATTCCATCGCAAACTCCACTTCTGCGTGACTGCTTCCCGTTCTTTCTCTGCTCTCTTTATTGGACTTTGATCCAGTCCCTTCGCTGGCAGCACCACCGGTACCTGAGGTAGCACCACCTACAGAAGTATTATCAGCGTCATCCTGATTGGAACGATTACTACTAAAGCCTTCCGTAGTCTGATGCTCTGCCGTAGAACTATCAAGCGCAGTATAATCACTTGCTGAATCATTACTGTTGGAGTCAGCGCTACTTGAGCCCTTCCCCCTAGCGCTAACGCTACTTGATCCGTCTCCAGTTGCACTTTCGCCCCTAGTGCTGCCATTTGTTGAGCCATCTCCAACTGCACCTTCGCCTCCGGTGCTGCCGTTTGTTGATACGTCGTCAGTTGCACTTTCGTCTCCAGTGCTGCCACTAGCTGATCCGATTCCAGCAACTCCTTCTACACTAGCGCTGCCGCTAGCTGATCCGCCTTCAGCTGCACCCTCGATCCCAGTGCCACCACTTGTTGAGCCATTGCCAGTAGCACTCTCACCTCTGGTGCCACCACCTGTTGAACCATCGCGAATTACACCTTCTCCTCCATTACTGCCGCTAGCTGAGTCGTCACCAGCTGCACTTTCGCCCCTAATGCTCCCACTGCTTGATCCGTCACCAGTAACACCTTCAACTCCATTGCTGCCACTAATTGATCCGCCACCAGCTTCACTTTCACCCCTAGTGTTATCGCTGGTTGATCCGTCACCAGCAGCACCTTCCCCTGCAAGGCTACTTGTAGCATTGATTGCTTCTCCTGCCTCTGTTGTTTCTTCAGAGTTCCTTTCCTCGGCACCCAACTCCCCGGAGGCCTCAAGCTCCTGATTCTTACTTTTCACATCATCTGGCGACGATTTCTGCGTTCCTTCTATCGACCCTGATTCCTTTACCGGCATGCTTTTCTCTATAGAATCCCCGCTGTGAATATATTTGTTCATTCCATACCCTCCTTTACTTTAAATACACAAACCAGTCAAACAATGATCCCATAACCTTACCGGCAGTCATTGCCATCAACAGCCCGAACAGGCGATGAACCATTTGCAGGCGTTTCGCCAGAATGGGGAGCACATTTAATACTTCCGTTAATGCAGCGGCTAACATACCGATAAAGATACCGTCAAACAAGCCCACGGCTATTTCTACCAATGGACCCGAGGTTATTTTCCAGTTCCAGAAATCACTGACGGTACCCAGTAGCGAGCCTGCGACCATCGCTCCTTCATACCAGTGCACTTTATCGTAAGAAGAGGTCAGTTGAGCCAGGCGGGGGATGATATCCAGCACAACGAAGAGAGCGATGACACCACCGCCGACGGCGATCCCCCCCGCAATGCCCAGCAACAGATTAATCCCTAGCGCTATCGGTGCTGTCATTGCCTCCACCCTCCGTGTTCTCGGGTATAACGGCTTCACGCCGCTTCATTTTTGCGTACTCCTCGTTAACCACATATTGGTCAATATTTTTCTGGTACAGGAACATCTCCACTTCCAGAGGGGTTGGCTCCTCATTCCATTTTTTCTTGAATAAATGGTTGAAGAAAATCACCATCCCCAGCCCAATGCCCACGGAATAGGCAATCTGGAACAGATAAGGATGCTCATCCTTATGCCCTGTCAACATCTCTACAATGCGGATCTGCACCTCCTGCATGCTTACATCCGCATGAAAGTTCATAATTGTCAGTGCTGAACCAAAGAACAACAACAGCCACACAAGCACGAACATCGCCGTTGACGGAGGCCGCGACTCCACCGGTCCTATAATCTGGACAATCGTCCTGCCTTCGCCGATAAGCTGGATTTCTACGCCTGGCAGAATCTCGTGAATTCGCGGAATCACCATTAGCAGATCAATCAGAATCAAGTTGCCATCACTTTGCTTGGGTTGAATCAACATTAGAGAGTACAGCGCGTCCTCCCACTCCGGGGCCGTAATGAGATTGGCAATATCCCGGAGCATCACCCCCTGACCTTTGGGAACTGACACCCGGTTTTTGAGCTGTATGAAAATGGTGGCCGCCGAATGGTGTGTCATCCGTATTCCTCCTAAAGGGGATCTGGAGCTGCCTAAGGTGGGCTAGACTCCATAGGGGTTGAAGAAAAGAATAAGGGTAGTATGGGAGAAAAGGCTGAATTTTACTCTTGTAATGGGAATTGGAGGTTTTCACGCAGCGCCGTTCTGCTTTCAGACACATAAAAAAGCACCTGTTTCCCTGGATCATCCAGTGGAACAGGTGCTTTTTAGACGAAGCTGAGCCCTGGGGTATGTCCCCTCAGGCGTACAATATGCTACTGAAACAAAATATGTTATCCGAGGCTTTGCTGCCTGGACTGTTGATTTGAGATGAAGAACAGCGCAGTCCAGATCAGTGCAAACCCGATGATTTGCGGAAGGGTGACCAGTTGGTTGAATACCACCCAGTTAATCACGACACCCGTCATTGGAAAGCTAAGCTCGGCCAGTGTCGCAAAAGAAGCCTTAGTTGTGCTAAGTCCCTTGTAATACAATAGCATACTCAAGAGTCCTGGCAACAGCGCCTGCAGCAGCAGATTGATAGCCACAGCAGAGGTAGCTCCAAGCCCTCCTTGGAATTGCCAAGGCGCGCGTTCAAACGCCGTAACGACGAACAATAAAGGCAGGGCCAAGATGAAACGCAGCGACGTTACCGTCTCATATTTCATAGAGCCCAGCAGATAGCGGCCCATTACAGTGGACCCTCCCCACAGCGCAGCCGCTCCCAGCGCCATGACACTGCTGATGCTAATAAAATTGTTCACATGACCGAAAGGAATGCTCCAGCCGAAGGTAAGCAGATACGTTCCAGCCAAGGCTACGATCATCAGGGGGGCAAAATGCTTCGGCAATCTCTCCTTGAGGAGAAGGGCCGCAAGCCCGATAGCGAACAACGGCTGCAGCTTCTGCAGCAGCAATACAGCATTGAGATCCCCACTAGACAATGCCATGGTGAACAAGATCGTAGCAACTGCTGAACCACCCCAGGAGACGATCAACAGCGCTCCCGCCTGGCGGAATCGGATAGCTTTCAGTTCAGCGCGGTGGCGCCAAAGAACCGGAAAAGCAGCCAAAAACAACACGACATGCTCCAGCAATACAATTTGCGAAGAGGTCAACGACTTGAGCAGGATGATGCGAAACAGCGGGTCCACGCCCCAGAGCGCCGCTCCCATGACAACCAGCCAAAAACCGCTCCGCAGACGCGCCGGGCGCACTACGGACGATGAAGCAGATACATTACTCATCTTACATTCTCCTTGTCGATACAACCCCTCGATTAAGAGACCAAAAACCCCCGATTTGCCTTGGAACAGGCAATACTCGGGGGTATATCAATAAAAGCGTACAGGAAACAGGCCCTGCGCCTTTATCTTTGATCCTCTCCCATCCGGACTTTACCGTCGGCTCTGGAATTGCACCAGATCAGTCGCCTCTCCTGCTAACAGGTGGAGACGAGTCGCGGGCTCTGTTCACTCTGAACATTACCGCCGGTTAGGAATTTCACCTACCCCGAGAATCTTGTATTCCGTTATTATTTTCACAACCAACAATAAACCTTCTGTAGCCATTCGTCCAGCCTTTTATGAAAATATTCATATTTCTTTCATAAGTATAACAGTCATTTCGTCTCTGTAAGAGAAAGAATCCTTCTGGATAAAGCTGCTATTCTCCGTTGTTGCTGTAGGCGGTATCGCCCTGATCGGATTTATCACTACCCTTATAACCGCTCTAAATGTCGGCCTGAAATTCTATGCGCCGCTTCTGATCACTGCCACTGTCTTCTCGGCCATCTACTCTGTCATCACGATTTTCCAAATATTGAAGCGGCGGACCAGGTACATCGCGCTGCTCTCATTCACTGGACTCTGCCTGCTATCTACTGCTGGCTATGAGCTTAGCAAAGTGTACATAAACAGCTTTGACGAGATCAACGAGCAGGAGGTCAACCTGGCACAGTATGCCCCTTTTGTACTGGATTCCAAAGCTGCTACACTCATCGAACCTACGACCTTTTCCATTCGTGAAAATCTTCTGCGTCTTGATGGCGCCACAGCCCTTTATCCGCTATATGCGGCCTTTGCTCAAGCCGTGTATCCTTCCGGCGAATATCAGCCTTATGGCGCAGACAGCTTAATCACCTGTTCCACAACTCCTGTGGCTTATAAACGATTGCTTGAAGGCGAAGTCGATATGATCTTTGCCGCGGCCCCATCCCAGTCCCAGCAGAAAGAAGCACAGCAAAAAGGCGTGCAGCTCAAGCTGACGCCGATTGGCCGGGAGGCCTTCGTATTCTTTGTGAACCGGCGCAATCCGGTCAAGGGGCTTACCATTACACAAATCAAGCAAATCTACTCGGGAAAAATCACAAATTGGAAAAAAGTAGGCGGCAGCAACAACGGAATTCGGGCCTTCCAGCGCCCTGAGGACAGCGGCAGCCAGACCATGCTCCAGAAGGTCATGGGGCACACACCGCTTATGACCCCTCCGCAGGAGGATGTTGCCGACCTCATGAGCGGTATCATCAGCCGGACCGCAAACTACCGCAATTTCCGGAATGCCCTCGGCTACAGCTTCCTGTTCTACGCCTCTGAGCTGAACCGTGATGGAGAGATTGCACTACTGGAGATCGATGGAATACGTCCGGAGAGAACCACGATTCGTAGTGGTAAATATCCTTTTGCCACCGAGTTTTATGCCGTCACTGCCGGTAGCAGCAACCCTAACATCGAGCCTTTTCTCGACTGGATCACCTCACCACAGGGACAGGAGCTGGTGGAGAAGACAGGTTATACTTCTTTGAAATAAGATTCGCTGGATGTTCCATCCGCTTGGAACATCCATTGATTTATTCAGCTGCAACTGTAGGTGACAGCAACTTTGAAAGCAATCCATGCTTCGGGGAGGCCAGGAAACTGATCATGAACAATACCCCGGTAGCGAAAGCCATCGAACCCGATATCGACGTATCGAGCCAGGCTGCGGTATAGTATCCTGCGACTGCAGCCAAGACGCCAAATCCCCCACTGAGCACAAACATCAAGGACAGGCGGTCTGTCCAAAGATAAGCTGAAGCTGCTGGAGTGATCAGCATGGCGACGACCATGATCGCCCCTACCGCATCAAACGCTGCCACTGTAGTAATAGACAGCAACGACATGAACGCATAGTGCATAACGACAACCGGAATTCCGATGCTTGCAGCCAATGCAGGATCAAAGGATGTAATTTTCCATTCTTTATAGAACCCAATCACTGCCGCTAGAACCACCAACAATACAATGGACAGGATGAAGGTGGCCTCGGGAATGTCGCCGATCCATGGCAAATGCACTGTCGTCCAAGGCACAAAGGTGATTTCGCCCATCAAGGCATGCTTTACATCCAAATGCGCATTCCCCACCTTCGTAGCGATCAAAATCACTCCCACCGCAAACAAGGTCGTGAACACCACCCCAATCGACGCCTCACCCTGTACTCCGCGCGACTGCAGCCACTGGATCAATATCGAAGTCAATAATCCCGCCACGACAGCGCCGATCAGCATGTGATACCCGCTCAGTTCACGGGTAACCAGAAAAGCAACAACAATACCCAAGAGCACGGTATGACTGATGGCATCCGCCATCATCGCCATTCTGCGCAAAATCAACAGGACGCCGATTGTGCCACATGACAGACCTACCAGAGATGCAGTAAGCAAAATCCAGCCTGTATAGCTCATCAGTATCCCCCCTCCTTCACAACTGTTCTCTCTCTCTCGGCTGGAGCCGATAATTCACTCTTTATTCGGCTTCGCTGCTGCAGGTGGACAATCACTAGACCTTTCTGGGTACCGAACAGCAGAGAAACCACGAAGAAGGCCGCAGATGAAACAACGATGAACGGACCCGTAGGCCATCCTTTACCCATCGTACTTATCAAAGTTCCAATGACACCTGATCCTCCCCCGATAAGGGCTGCCCCGATCAGCATCCATTTAAAGGAATGCGTCCAGTACCGTGCGCTCACCGCTGGAATAATTAATAAGGCCGACATGAGGATAACCCCGACAGCTTGAATCCCGATGACTATTACCAGTACCAGCACACCTGAATAGAGACTGTTCATCAACCGGACTGACAAACCAAGACCTTTGGCAAAGGCAGGGTCGAACAGAAACAGCTTCCATTCCTTGAACCCCAGCCAGACGATAGAGATGACCACAAGGCCCAGCGCACTCATGGTGTAGACATCGGTACGAACCATGGAAGCCGCCTGCCCGAAGATGAATCCGTCGAGCCCGCTCACATTGCCGCCCCCAGTCCGGTTCACGATCGTGAGCAGCATAATCCCAAGTCCGAAGAACACGGACAGCACGATCCCCATCGCTGTGTCTTCCTTAATCCGGCTGGAGGAAACTACCCATTGCACCAGGAAAGCACCGATCAATGCGCTAATGGCCGCACCCAGGATCAGAACAGGTAGCATTTTCACACCAGTGATAGCAAAAGCAATAACTACGCCCGGCAGTGCCGCATGGGACAGCGCGTCGCTCATCAGACTTTGCCGCTTCCAATAGGCGAGACAGCCAATCATCCCTGAGGCGACACCAAGTACGAGCATACTAAGCAATACCCACCAAGCATTGGGTGACAGTAGGAGCGTCATGACGGCACCTCTTGTCTCCAGCGCAGGCCTGCACCGTAGGTCCGGTACACATTGTCTTTCGTGAACACATCCGCCGTCTCCCCATAATTCATCACTGAGCGGTTAAGCAGCAGGACATGATCAAAGTAATCCTCGACGGTCTGGAGATCATGATGCACGACCATAACCGTCTTACTGCGCCCCTTCAATTCTCTCAGCGTGGTCATAATTGCCTGCTCCGTGGCCGCATCCACGCCTGCGAGCGGTTCATCCATAAAATATAGCTCGGCATCCTGGACCAGTGCACGGGCTAGAAAAACCCGCTGCTGCTGTCCACCAGACAGTTGACTAATCTGACGGTGGGCATAATCCGCCATGCCCATCTGTTCCAGCGCCGTCATCGCCTGGTCGCGGTGCCGTGCTTTGGGCGACTTCAGCCAGCCCACATTCCCATACAGCCCCATCATTACGACATCCAGCGCATCTGTGGGGAAATCCCAGTCCACAGAGCCACGCTGCGGAACATAGCCGATTTTTTTGCGCATCGTCTTCAGCGGCTTTCCGGCAAAGTGAACCGTTCCCCCTAGCTTCGGATGCAGCTCCAGCATCACCTTCAGCAGAGTCGACTTACCCGCGCCATTGGGGCCGACAATTCCGGTTAGTGATCCTTTAGGCAGCTCGAAATTGACTTCATCCAGGACTTTACTTTTCCGATAAGCAGCCGACAAACCTGTGACACTTAGTCCCTGCATATTAGTTCCCTCCCCCGCCAAGCGCCGTAGCGATCGTCTTAACATTATGTCGGTACATCCCGATATAGGTTCCTTCCGGGGTCCCGCCGTCTCCCATCGCATCCGAGAACAACTCACCGCCGAGTTTCACTTTAAGCCCTCTGCTGCCTGCGCCCTGGATCACCGCATTGATCGAGTTCTGGTTGACGCTACTTTCTACAAACACAGCAGGAACCTTATACTCCATAAGCAGCCCTATAGTATCATCCACATCCGTAATGCCAATCTCATCCTCAGTGCTGAGGCCTTGCAGACCGACTACCTTCAGACCATGCATCCGTCCAAAATAGCCAAAAGCATCATGGGCGGTTACCAGCACTCTCTGCGTTTCAGGAATGGTATTCATCATGTTTGCCGATTCCGTCTTCAATTCATCCAGCTTTTTAAGATAGTCATTCTTGTTCGCTTCGAACAGCTCGGCATGTTCCGGGAAATGCTCCTTCAGCCCTTCTGTAGCGGAACCAAGCGCCGTTCCCCAAAGATCAATGTCAAACCAGACATGGGGATCGGTATCCCCCTTCTCATCCTTCAGCCGCAAATCCTCGGGAATAGCTTCGGCAATCGCCTTCACCGGCTTGGTTTTGCCTATCTGCTCAAAGACCTCCGTCATATTACCCTCCAAATGGAGTCCGCTGTAGAATACGATGTCCGCCGATGCCATCTTCTTAATATCCCCCTGCGTCGCGTTATACAAGTGAGGGTCCACACCAGGGCCCATCAAACTGCTGACGCTGACCTTATCCCCGCCAATAATAGAGAGCGGTTCAGCAATCTGTGCGATGGTGGTGACAATTGAAATTTTCCCATCCGACGCCGCTCCCTTGCCTTCCTGCCCCTCTGCTGAACATGCCGCTAGTACCAATGACAACACCAAGGACAAAGCGATGCCACACCTTGCCTTCCTGCCCTTTAGTCTCTCTCTCATTTTGTTTCCTCCCCTTGACAACCTGTGATCAGGTAATTTTTTGAAAATAAATAATTGACCTCACAAAAATATTTTTCCCTAGGGAAACAATTGTTTCTATAACCAAAATTAATTCTTTATCGCTGATTTGTCAAGAAATTAATCATACAATCTGTACACTTCTTCATTATATTTTCCGATATAAATATCAGTATGTTTACCCATAACGTTGATTTAACAGGGATTTTAGGCTCCATTTTCACATGATTTTTACACATACTAAAAAAATTTTATGAATGAAACACTTTTCACTTTATTATAGTGTCTATCTTTCTATTACTGAAAAAACACTCCAGCTTCCCATTCGAAAATGAAATATTTTATACCGGAACCACTGCAACTTTTGGAAAGTTTTGTCGTCTAACCTATATATATGCCGTCATAGGCATCGCAGATAGATAAACTGTGTCCATACATAGGATCAATACACAAGGATGGTGAGATGGTGAAATGAAGAAGTACGGTTTGTGGGCAGTGCTGCTGATTCTTGCGCTCGTACTGGTATTTCCCGTTACGGGACATGCCGCCACACCCAGCACACACATTAATCTGGATGGTAACGATCTGGCGATGCCTGGGGATGTGCAGGTCCAGATTGTGAACGGAAGTGTCATGGTGCCACTTCGTCTCGTCACGGAGCAGCTGGGGTATGGCGTCAAATGGGATAATATCTCGAAGACAGCGACGATTGAGCAGGGAGGACGTATGCTGACGCTGGTCGTGAACCAGAAAGAAGCAGACGCGGATGGTGTGAAGATCCAGCTGGATAATCCATCTTTCCTAAGCAAGGGGACTACGTTTGTTCCGTTAAGATTTATCGGAGAACAGACTGGTGCCACCGTCGGTTGGGATAATATTACCAAGACCGTATACTTAACCTCTCCGGCACAGGAGATTGGTGTCGGTAATGGAGGATCGCCTTCTCCCACGCCTGCACCTGGAGGTACACCCTCTCAGACACCGGACAATGCAAGCGACGGCACCCTGCCGGGAGGTACACCCACTCCTCCGGCAAATACGACATCGGCATCCTTGACGGATATGAGCTTTAATGACAACAAGCTGATCCTCTCTTTGAACGGAAGTGTGAATCCGAGCATCTTTACGATGACCGGTACTGACCGGATTGTTATCGACCTGCCGAATACCATCTTTGGACAAGCCTTCAGCCAGCGACTGCCGCTGACTGCTGGACAAAGTGGACAAGTGCCCATAACAGGTTATCCTGATGTCACCGGTGTCCGGTATTCCCTGTTCAGCAGCACACCGTCAACGATACGTATTGTGCTGGACTTGAGTAGTGCTAAAACGTACGGCGTGACCAATGCCAATGATGGTCTGCTGATTATTGATTTGAACGGAACTGGCGGCTATATCCCTGACCCGGGTGCAACTCCAATCCCGACACCAACGCCGGATACATCTGTTACGCCACTGCCTGGCGATTCTGGCAAGAAGGTGATCGTAATCGATGCTGGACACGGCGGAAGCGACCCTGGAGCCGGCAGCCTGAACAGTCTCAAAGAGAAGGACTTCACACTCGCAGTTGTCCTCAAAATCGAGGCCCTACTGAAGAACGAGCCGAATATCCAAGTCGTGCTTACCCGCAGTGGAGATACATATCCTACGCTGCAGGAAAGAGCCAAGCTAGCTAATAATCTTAATGCTTCTTTGTTTGTTTCCGTACACGGCAACAGTCCACCAGTGGGGACCAAAACCAGCCCAAGCGGAACAGAGACCCATTATTCTCGTAAAGAAAGCCTTCAATTTGCTCAGATCGTCCACAAACATCTGATTCAGGCCACCGGCCTGCCGGACCGTGGTATCAAACAGACCAGCCTGCATGTGACGAGAGAAACCAAAATGCCAGCCATCCTGCTGGAAGTTGGGTTCCTCACCAACGCGAAGGATGAAGCTTTGATGTACTCAGATGATTTCCAGCAAAAGGTTGCCGAGGCGGTTGTCGCCGGCATCAAGGAATATTTGAACATTTAGTCAGATGGAGAGATTCCGATGTGAAACTAACCAGCTGCTTAAAGCCAAAAAATCCAGTCCCTGCAACGGGCTGGATTTTTTATTTATATTCTATTAGGCCTGTCGATTGTCCAAAATAAATAATTGGGGGATTTGGAATCACGATAAATTATCTTTATATCATGAAGCCGTCCAGGTTAGCGGAAATTTTTTGAGATAACGATATTAATAGCTTCCGCTCTTCTTCTGAAAGATCTTGGGAAGCTGCTTTCTCCATTTCCGTCCAAACGGCAGTAGCCTTGTCCACGAGTTCCCGACCAACCTCCGTTAGTTTAACAAGTGTGACACGTCCATCCTTGGGTGAGCGGGAGCGAGTGACTAGCCCTGCTTCCTCCAATCGTCGAACTGACTTGGCAACGGTAGAATGATCAAGTCGCATAGTACGTCCGAGACATTGCTGTGATTGTCCGTCTTGCTCTCCTAACTGCATCAGCATAATCTCTTGACCTGCGAATAAACCAGCCTCACGCAACAAATTTGCGGCCAAACCACGGTGCGATCTAGCCATAGAAAAAATGGCGAAATTAATGGGAAATCGCTGGATAACATGCGTATCCTGCTCATCCTTAGGTGAACAGGCGCTCTGTTCAGTCTCATCGAAATTATTCATCTTTCTTATCACCTTTCCGCTTTTACTTATTATTAAGCGTAGAGAATTATTCTACACTTGTAAAGAAGCGGATGCATACATAAAAATTGCGCCATAACACAGCTTCAATTCTGCTGTACTATGGCGCCGCACACATGAAAATTATAGATCAAAACTTATTTCAAAGTCGGGTAATCGGTATAGCCGTGGCTGTCACCGCCATAAAAGGTTGTAGGATCGGCTGCGTTTAATGGTGCTCCTGATTTCAAACGATCTACCAAATCAGGATTGGCCAGCGCCCAGGTTCCTACCGAGACAATATCAGCCAAATTATCTTTCAAGTCTCTGTCCAGTTCTTCCAAAGGACGTCCAGGACGATTAACGATCAGCACGGTTGGCCAAGCCGAACGTATCTCCTTAAGCCGTTCTTCATCACCACCATGTAGAATGTGAAGATAGGCTAAGTTAAGTTCAGCCAGCTTAGATACCAAGTATTCATATACTTTAGGACCGTCTGTGCCTTCAATAAGATCTCCAATAGGAACCCCTGGAGAAAGTCTGATTCCTGTACGACTAGCTCCAATTTCCTCAGCTACTGCTGTTGCCACTTCGAGAGCAAATCTAGCGCGATTTTCAATCGAACCTCCATACGAATCTGTGCGTACATTTGCATTCTCAGAAATAAATTGATGTACAAGATAACCGTTTGCCCCGTGGATTTCCACTCCATCAGCACCTGCTTGTATGGCCGCTGCAGCTGCTCTGCGGAAATCACTAATAGTTTCTTGGATTTCTTCCAAACTTAATTCACGCGGAACAGGAATATCTTGCAAACCCGTTGCCGTGTACATCTGTGTATTTGGAGCAATGGCTGACGGTGCCACTGGTTGACGGTGATGAGGCGTGTTGTCTGGATGTGACATGCGCCCTGCATGCATAAGCTGAATGAACAAGTGTCCACCAGCTTCGTGAACGCGATCAGCTACCTGTTTCCAGCCTGCAATATGCTCTTCTGTATAAACTCCTGGTGAAAATAAATAACCTTGTCCATCCTCCGAAGGCTGCGCTCCTTCACTGATTAGAAGGCCCATTGATGCTCGTTGTGCATAATACTCCGCACTATGTGTTCCTGGAGTTCCGTCAAATTGAGCGCGCGATCTTGTCATTGGCGCAAGTGCCAAACGATGCTGCAAATTTATATCCCCAACTACTACTGGTTTCCAAATTGTACTCATTAAAAAAACTCCTCTCAATTTAAATAAATGTTGCCGGCAACATAAATTTAACAGGAGGACATTCGAATGTCAACAAAAATATGTTTCCGGCAACATATTTAAATAAACTTTTGAGTAAAAGGACACTGAAGTACCACTTTGACTGCAAATTGGTGTGGTTTCAACTCTTATACGAAAAGGAATACGAAAATACCACAGCGAATAAAAAAGAATATGTTAGTGACTTCCTGCTTATATACGGTCAAAGTTACTAATACGGGTATACGAGATATTAGAACAATTTCTATATAGAAGAACAATTTTACTGTATAACCAAGGAAGAAAGGATCGTAACTAGATTGGGGGGGATTTATTGAATCTTCGCAAAGTTGCACTATCCATGCTTTTAATCCTATCGTGCGTTATATCCAGCACAACGGTATCTGCCGATTGGGCATTCCGGTTCGTTGTGTATAATGGGACTGTCTATGCTCATCAAGGTACATATACACCGGTTGAGAAAGTCGGAAAGAAAATCGGCGAAGTGACGTTCTATTCCGATCGTGAAGGGACGTATTCCGGTAATTACTCGAATACCTATCCGAAAGGGACGCCCTACTACCGTATCCTCGATGTCAGTGATTCCGCAGTCATCGCGGTGCAAGAAAGCGATGGTCGTTACGCAACCTTACTTTATCACGGCAAATATAACGGTAAACCAGACTATACCAAGCCGGTCATGTTATTCCTCATTGGCTTTGTTATCGTTGGTTGTGCCACTTGGCTATGGGTACGAAAACGTCGATTACAGTAAAAAAACCGCCTCAAAGGCGGTTTTTTTACTCCAGTTACATCAACATTAAAACTAAACATAGCCAGAAAAATAAAGGACTTCAGAAATCTTATGGGCAGATTATCCGGGCAAAATCCTTATAACCGGATTGTTTAAGCAAACACTTCCTGTTACGTTGAGGCGTGACATTTTAACAGGAGGCTACTTCCAAATGGTCATACGCTCCTGTAAATTGGATGTATGTAACTCAAGTTGAATCCCATCCGGGTCAAGAAAGTTCACCGACCAGCCTCTGCCGCGCTGGACAGGGCCTCGGGCGATAGGCACCTTATGACTCTCCAGAATCTGTACCGCTTCAGCAAAATCTTCCTCTGCAATTGAAAAAGCGATATGATCTACACCATTTATTTCCCGGACAATATTTGAAGATTTCGTCTCGGCATCACGCACCTCGATCAGGCAGATCCAGGCACTGCCCCATTCCAGATAAGCGTCGTTCTTGCCTCGATGAATTAGAGCCAAACCCAGGATGGATGTGTAAAAGTTCAAAGAGTCCGTCAAATCCTTCACCTTGAGCGTCAGATGATTAAAGCCTGTGACCTTCATTCTGCATCCAACCTAGCGAAACTGATAAAGTCTGTATTCACCGGTTCAAGCCCATCCAGCCGCAAATAGGTTGAGATTTGACCCCGATGATAGCTCCCGTGCAAGGACACATGGTGTAAAATGTCTGAAATAGCAGACGTGAACTTGACTCCCTTACTGGAACGGTAAGTCAGTAGACTGTCCAGACCTTCATCCTTGAGTTCTTTGATGAATAGACGATACCCTGAGGCATTCTCTTGCAGAAGCAATTCGCAGTCCTCCAGTGGGTACATAGGCCATATACTCGGAACTGTGCTATCTCGCTTGTTTAGCCGTTCCAGCCACACTTTCTCTGCCGTCAGCAGATGACTGAACAATGCCATTAGCTTCTCGGATACGACCTCAGAACCTTGCAGTGCCTTGACAATCTCTTCATTTGCCCAATGGGCATGACTGAATAGACGCAGCAGATCATCCCGTCTGCCTTGCGGTTGCACGGTCATCAGTATTTCCCCCTTGCAGCCGCCAGTTGTTGACGCTTCAGTGACTCGGGATCTAGCACCACCTGCGGAGTTTCGGCAAAAAGAAGCGTAGCACGGTCACCCAGATGATACCGCGGCCATGATAGCTTAGATGTGCTTGGATCTCCCCGGTGAGCGAAAGCCAGCCAGGCTTCCTGCATGGCATCCGCCAGGGCAGTCATGTCTGGGCTAACCTCCGCTCCCAGCCGCTGTAAATGATTCAAATTGTGGAACACATACGGAATCTCTGCGCCGTGTACCGCTTTGCCAAATAGCGGATGCCCGGGAACTTTGAGGTCGAACCGATACATCCAAACTGGGGCATGAACCTCTTGGTGTTCCGCCAAAGAAATGGAACTGCTCCAGAAGTAGAAATCAGTCAATATTTCTGCCTGCCCCTCCCAGGAGGGAGTATAGTCGCCGACATGCTCTCCTAGGCCGCTGACACCCATCAGCATTTCCAGTGCCTTTAACGAATCGGCGAAGTCTGGCACCGGCATGTTCTCGCGGAAGAACAGATTTCCTTCATCCAGATTCGTCCCGATCAGCAGCGGAACTCCTTCCGCTGCTCCTTTCGCAATCGCAGCCGCCGGGTCTTCTGGCAGCGTTGCTCCGTCAATAACCGGCTGGAATGGCATGCTCAGCGAGCCACCAGAGAGCTTCAAGCTCATTCGCCCGGCGGCGGCCATAATCTCCTCCGCCGGGATAGATTGCAGCGCGCCGGGATCGCCGCCAGGCGCGATCCCAAGCTCAGCGAGCAGGGCTGCTGCAATCTCGCTGCCTTGCCGGGGCGGCAGAGTCTGCGCCGCCCCGCTCTGCATAATCGCCCCCGCGAAGAGTCCCTTCGCGGCAGGCATGGCCAGCAGGGCAGCGATGCTCATGCTGCCCGCCGATTCCCCGAACACGGTCACCCGGTTCGGGTCGCCGCCGAAGGCGGCGATGTTACCGCGCACCCATTCCAGCGCGGCAATCTGGTCAAGCAGGCCCTGGTTGGAGGCCAGCCCATCGCCTAGCGGCGACAAATGCAAAAAGCCGAAGGGCCCCAGCCGGTAGTTGATCGTCACGACAACAACCCCGCCCTGAGCAGCCAGACTGCTGCCATCGAACAGCGGCTGGCTGCCCGCTCCAGTAATAAAGGTTCCACCGTGAATCCAAAACATCACGGGCAGCCCTTCTCCACCGTCCGCGGGTGACCAAATATTCAAGTATAAACAATCCTCTGAATGCAGCGGATTCTCTCCTCCAAATCGGGTGCCCCGCGTATCCGGCGGCTGATGGCTGACTGGACCGAAGGTCGCCCCTTCCCGGATACCAGTCCATGATTCCGGCGGCTCCGGTGCCCTGAACCTAAGCTTGCCAACGGGAGGAGCGCCATATGGAACTCCCCGCCAGACATTCACATCACCGGACTGCTGCCCCCGTATTCTGCCATAGTTGGTTACTGCTACTGGCCCCTCCATTGCATTCATCTCTCTTTCATCTACTCTTCTTTTTTCTCTACCAGGCTTCTGTATAAACCTGACTCTATCTGGAACCATTCAAATAAGTGGGTGAATACCACCTTTAGCACTGCATAACCAGGAACCGCAAGGATAATACCGACGATACCGAACATTTTCCCTGCGAACAAGATCACAAATATAATGGTGATTGGATGAATCTTGAGCGTCTTGCCCATAATTTGCGGCGAGATGAATTTACCTTCGATCAGTTGGACCGCTGTCCAGACGATGACCATTTTCAGCAGCATGAACGGCGAAGTCACCAGCGCTACAATCAGAGCCGGCGTAATAGCAATGGCTGGTCCAAGATACGGAACCACCGCAGTACACGCAGCCGCAATGGCCAGCACAAGGGAGTAGTCCAAACCGATGATCAGATAACCAATGTACAGCAGCGCTCCAATGCAACAGCTGACAATAATCTGCCCGCGTATGTAAGAAGCCACCTTGCCGTTCATCTCGGACATTACTTCTTTAGTCTGCGGACGGAGCCGGAACGGTATGAACTTCAGGATATAATCCGGAAGCTTTTTACCGTCACGCAGCAGATAGAACAAGATAAACGGTGTGGTTACGACGGCTAGCACCACCTCCGTGAGCGCTCCCACAAAACTGCCTACGCCAGTCAAGGCATTATTCAGAAAAGAAGTAGCCCAGCTCGTGGCTTTTCTCGTAATATCGGTAAAATCGAGTCCAATGCTTTGCTGCATCTGCCCAAAGAACTCACTGCCGGTCAGGTTCATGAATTCATCCTGAATTTGTTGGCTGTACCTCGGGAAATTATCAATCAATCCCAGCAGCTGACTGCGGAGAATCGGGATGACCGTTAAGAGGATGAGCGTAATGATCCCCACGATCAGCAGATATAGAATAACAATTCCGTAGGCGCGTTTGATATTGCTCCGCTTTTCTAATAGGTCAACCAGCGGATTGAGCAAATAATAAGCGACACCTGACAGTAGCAGCGGCAGTGCCACCGTGTGGAACAAGACCTTAAGCGGCTTGAAAATAAACGGTATCTTCGCAAAGATCAGAATATTAACCCCGATCAACAGCAGCACCAGCAAAAACACAACAAATTTATTATTCAAAAAAAACTTTTTAAACCTCTCTGGCCATACTTGCAGCCTCTCCATAACACCTTCCCCCTTACGATGAACATTCTGACTGAATTCCATTTGAATGATACTTATCAAATAGCATAGTCAACGTACGGGTAACAAGTCAAATTTCGGAAGAAAGGCCCTCCAGAAAGCCGCTTACTTTCCGCCGATTACTGAGAACAATCACGTTTTTCTCTTCATTGCTCTTCTTCAAGGTACTGACGATCTTATCCCGGCTACGTTTAGGAAAATTCCAGACCCAAAGGACAAAATCCAAGTCCAATTGCTCCGGACAACCCTCATCCAGATCTGGACGAGTTCTGCCATGATACTGAATACGCCGCTTGAAAATACGGTATAGACACAGCCAGCGCGGCATATCCAGAAAAATAACCGTGTCTGCTCTTTCGATCCGCAGGTCCAGTGTCCCTGAGTAGTTGCCGTCCATAATCCACTGTTCCTTGCGCGTCTCCCCAACTACAATTTGGTTCCATTCCTGCTTCTCCGTGGCCACCCAACCCGGCTTCCAATAATGCTTATCGAGATGAACTACCGGAATGCCTAGAACTTCACCCAGCTTCCGGCTCAATGTGGATTTTCCAGCCCCGGCAGAGCCCACAATCAGAATACGCTGCATACCTGACCTCCTTGTCGTTCTCGTTCAGATCATCGCAGGCCATCTTAATCAGTCGAATTTCAGATCATTCATCCTACCTGCATTTACAAAACCAATGCTCTGGTACACTTTGTTGGCATTAGAATTATGGCCGTCTGCATACAGCATCGGGATGAGTCTCTCTTCCAGCACCCGCTCGCATATTGCGGCAACAATGGCGCTGGCATATCCCTTTTTGCGTTGATCGCGTGGGGTATAGACATCATTGATCCGGGCATGACGAGGTGAACGGTGTGCGATTTTAGCCATGGATACCGGAATGCCGTCCACCACCCACAGGTACATCTGACCGGAAGCAGCATCTCCCTCGGCCATAGGTAGCATATCTTTAGGAGCCACCGGTTTACCAAACGCATCCTCCGAGAAGCCGGCCAGGAACTTGGCAATCAGCGGTGCATCTTCGATGCTTGCCTGTACTACATGTCCTTTGACGTTAATAGGTTTATGTACAGCCGGGCAATGATAGACTTCCAGCATCAAATGGGTATGAAATGATGTTCCCTTACCTTGACAAAAGACTTGCGCAAATCGCCTCGCTATATCTGGCTCCGATATAATGCCTGGAAGTTCTTCATCTTTCAGATGCTCCGCTAATTCTTGTATCAACGTTTCCTTCTCACTGTGACTAACCTCAGACGAAATCCACAGCCAGGGACGAAAACCCTGGGAGTAGGCAAGCACCAGTGTATTCTCCGGTGTCTTCAACCTCAGATTGCCTTCAAATCCTGTGATCATATGAATCAGGTTGAATTTTACCTCATCTTTTACAAATACTTCCCCAAGCAGAACGCCATCACCAGCTGAAAAATGTTCAAACATCTTGTTCCCCTCCAGAATATCCTTTTTCTTCCATCATAATCCTCTTCCTTGTAAAAATAAACCGCCGCGCCCCGTTATTCGGGTGCACGACGGAATTGCCAGCAGTTGGTCTTTTTTAATTCAGGCCTATTCCCAGTAAAACGGTCCTTTATTTTTCAGCCTTGCGAGGCCTTCCACATAGAAGAAATCTCCATAAATCAGCGGCACATCAATGTTTTGACCAGCCGGATAATGACTGGTGCCATGCAGGATAAGCCCTTCCTCTTCATTATTGCCCCATGTCCCGTAATTGCGGTAAAGCGATTCCAATATCTTGATCGCAGGCTCTCGGTACACGGCGGCCTCAACGCCGCCTATCTTTTCGGCCAAAAGCAGTAGTCCACTTGCAGCACAGGCTCCGGCGGAGGAGTCCCGGAAGCTGCGCGCCTCCTCTGGCGCACGGAAATCCCAATGGGGCACATAATCTTCCGGCAAGCGGACCAGGAAGAAATGGGCTACTTTTTGTGCGGTGTGCAGATACTCGATCTTGCCCGTATGATGGTATGCCAAGGTGAGACCGTAAATCGCCCAGGCAGCCCCCCGCGACCAAGCCGAATCAGCATCATAACCTTGTCCGCCGATGCCTTCAACGAATTCACCGGTCTCCGAGTCAAAACGAACGATATGATACACCGATCCGTCAGGACGAACAAAATGCTTCACAACCGTGTCCATATGCGCCTCAGCGACATGACGATAGCGTGGATCGCCAGTGACCTCTGTCGCCCAGAAGAGCAACGGCATATTCATCGCACAGTCGATAATAGCAATCCCACTATTGTCGTCTCCATTTGACCAGGGATTCCAAGCTCGGATGAAATTCCCCTTCAGATTGAAGCGCGCAGAGAGGAAATTCGCCGCTTTAAGCGCCCGGACCTTAGAGTGTTCGTTGGCCAGCAGTTTGTAGGAAGCTACGCTCGTCAGCGTCCACATGAAGCCAAGATCATGGTCCAGTCGCACATATTCGTTCAGGACTTCATCCAGCCGCTGCTCGCACTGTTCGGCAATAGCCCTTAGCGATTCATCTCCGCTTACATTATACAGTAGCCATAATTGCCCCGGCCAGAATCCGGCTGTCCACCAACCAGGCTCTTCCAATATGTATTTACCGCCCTGACTGGCATGCGGAAATTCCGCACCAATACGCAAGCTGTTATACTGTGTCTTCTCTAACGCCTTACTCCATGCTTCCTCTACCCAGTCCAGCTTTGTCTCTGTAGTCATCACTAGCACCGCCATTCTGTAGTTTAGAAATTGATTGTGCATCCTGGTATGAAATCCCTTAATTTAGGAAGGAGGCACTTATATAAGCATTCAAGATCGACCCAACTATATCCTGCCAGCTATATAAGACGAACTTAAGATCCAAACATAATGTTCGATCGTCACTACAGTGGAATGTATAGCCAAGGTTCCCCAAATCCCAACGCCAGCAGAAACAGCAGCATGAACATCGCAAACTCCAGTAGATCCCACACCCTTCACAGCCTTTCAAATCCATTCCATAGTTTCCTTGCAGCATCACTTGGGTGCTTGCCTCCTGAGACCAGTAAAATAAAAAATACCGTCAGTTCTTGACGGTATTTTGACTCTAATTCATGTTAGCTCTAGCTTATTCACAATTGTGGTCGCTATAGAGCTACCTCTTCTTTTTACCGCGTATCCCCCGTTCGGAGCTGGCCCTAAGCTCCTTGTCGAATTTGTAGACCACGTTCTTCTTTAGTCGTTTTCCCTTTAAGGCTTTGCGGACCAACACTTTGCCTAATTTGGGAGTAATGCCTCTGTACCATACACCTTCAGGATAGGCAATGACCACACAAGCATCCGAGCATCTTCCGTTGCAAGCGGTCACAGTTGTATGAAAAAAGCTGCCAGCATCCTGCTTCTCAATCTCTTTCTCAATAGCTTCTGCTACCTCTTTCCCTCCATGCTTCTTGCAGCTGCTCCCGTTGCAGATTAGCAAATGGCAGTGGGTTCCTTGCAGATTCCAGGTCGTCACTTCAGCGTTCCTTCTCCCTTTATATCATAGTAATTCCCGCCCGAGGGGAAATCGAATATTCTACACTCTACTAAACCGGATACTTTGCGTCAAGACGAAGGACTATGATTCTCTGTTTTCTTTCGTTATAATATAATTGAGAATTATTATCAATATAAGAAAGTGAGCTTTCATCATGACTACCCGCTACTCCAACAGTCCTAAGCAACACGACCATTGCTTTTATATGCCTATCCGTGTGACTGTCCTCAGTCATCTTAGCGCTGACGAAAATTCGATAACACAATCCTCCTATGCCATCCTGATTATGGTGCAGGGCGGGGAAGGCTATATTGAGATCAATAATGAACCTCTGCATCTTGCCCCCGGCTGTGTCCTCTCCTTCCCTGGCTCTACGAGCTTCAAGCTTCCTCTCCAGTCCGGCCTGCACGGGGTTTGGATTGAGTACACAGGCGTCATGCCGGACGGGCTAATGAAGTCCCCACTGGACAATGACCTTATCCCGCAACTGCGGAAATGCCCTTCTCAAATAACAGGACTGGGAGGAGAGCTGCACAGCGCCTGGACCAAGCCCCGAGTGGACAAGCCGTTTGCAGTGCAGGCCTTGTTCACCGATCTAATTATGAAGGTAAACAGCACTCCCGTAGTGACCAACGTTGTGGACACTCCTAGCAATTGGCTCCCCCTTGTTCTGCAATACATAGACGACCACTATTCCGAAGATCTGACGCGCTCACAGATGGCCGGATTAGCGGGAGTAAGCCCGGAGCACTTCTCACGCTCCTTCCGCAAAACAACTGGGCAGACCTTCGGCGCTTATCTTTCGCTTCTTCGGATACGTAGCGTTCAAGAACGGCTCCTGACCGGAACGCCAAATCTGAGTCATCTGGCACTTGAGGTCGGTTATGGCGAAGGTACATATCTCAGCCGAAAGTTCAAACAAATCGTGGGCCTCTCTCCCACTGCCTACCACAGTAAAAATAAGCGGATCGTTACATTGAACTATAACCATACCGCCAGCCTGAGGGCACTGGAGATCACACCACAATTGGGAGCCTACTCCGCTTGGTTGGAAAGTCTGGACACCGTACCTACAGCCCGGAAGCTGTCGCTGGAGGCACGGCGTGCTTCTGCGGTCTACAATTCTATAGCCTCCGCCCGCCCAGATGTAATTATCAGCTACGCGTTATACGGGGAGAACAAACATCTGCTTACCCTTGCTCCGGTCATTGAGCTGCCCTTCATGCAAATGAGCTGGCGCGAGCAGTTTACCCTCATCGCCGAGGTTGCTGGCCGAAGGCTACAAGCTGAAGAATGGCTCCACCGCTATGATGAACTCTGCCATGAGGCCAACTTACAGCTTGACGGGAACATGGGAGCAAGAGGCACGGCGATCGTCTGGGAAATCGGCCACGGCTGCGCTTACTGCTTCAGCAGTAGTTACGGCCGAGGCTGTCAGGTGCTTTACAACGATCTGGGCTTTAAGTTACCACAAGAGATCATAGATCAAGATATTGCCAACCGAGGTTTTATCAAGGCAACTATTGAAGACATTCCAGACTATCCTGCTGACCATATCATTATTACCGGCCTGCCAGACGATCCCCAGGGACTCCAGCGGATTGACCGTCTCTTTCATTCCGAGCAGTGGCGGCAACTGGAAGCCGTCCGCAATAACCGGGTCCATATCCTGGATCAGCCGGATATGTTCTACGGATTCGATCCCCTATCCTCACAGGCACAGCTTCATGTCTTGCTCCGGGCATTAACATCATAAATATACATAGGCGAAGATCATTTCAGGTCATGGCAATAAGCGGGTGAAGTCTGTACAGTTATATTGAGAATGATAATCGTTATTCATAAGGAGGATATACATCTTGCTCGACCTACACAAGAGCCGCAGAAGCCGAGGGCTATGGTTTCCTATATCTCTGCTGCTAACACTAACCCTTATTTTATCAGCTTGCGGCAATGCTGCACCAGCTGCCAAAGGTACTGGTGGCAATACTGCTAATACACCAGAGACTTCAGAGGCGCCGACTGTCGCCGAAAGCAGCACGCCAGAGACCCCTGCCACCAAAACCGTAAAAACTATGAACGGTGACATTGAGATCCCTGTCCTGCCCAAGCGGATCGTCGCAGAAGAATATATCGGCAGTCTGATTCCCTTAGGCACCATCCCTGTCGGCGCTCCGGGCCTGACTCTGCAGAATATGTATTTTCAAGAAGCATTAAAAGATGTCACGGACACAGGTACTTACGGGAAAATGAACGCAGAGAAGATCTTCGCGCTAGACCCGGATCTGATCATAACAGGCAACAACGACAGCTATCCGACGTTAAGTAAAATAGCTCCTACGATAGTCGTGCCTTACGGGGAACTAAAGAACGCCCACGAAGAGCTTACTTACTTTGGCCAGCTGCTGGGCAAAGAAAAGGAAGCGGCAGACTGGCTCGCAGAATACGACGAGCGGATTGCCGCCGCCAAAGCCAAGGTGGACAAGGCCATTCCTGCAGAGGCTACCTTCAGCATTATGGAGAATGCCGATAAAACCACCTATGTCTATGGCGACAATTTTGGGCGAGGCGGCCAACCCATCTATCAGGCACTGGGCCGCAAACCTCCGGCAGAAGTCGCTGACGAAATTATGGAAAAGCAGTGGGCTGAATTATCCGAAGAGGTCATCAGCAAATATGCTGGAGATTACATCATCCTAACCTCCAATACACGCACAGTTGAAAGTTTCAAGACGGATCCTCTTTGGGGCAGCCTGCCTGCCGTCAAGAATAATCATCTCTATGTCTGGAAAGAGGAACGGTCCTGGTACTACGATCCTATGGCTGTTCTCTCCCAAACAGAGGAACTGGCAGACTGGCTTACAAAAGGCAAATAGTAGAACGAAAGCCAAGCAACGATTACCGGTTACTACCGGATCGCTGCTTGGCTTTTACATATGCACAGAAATCTCACTTTATGAGAAAGGTCGCAGTATAATTAACGGCATTTTCGTACCTTAAATCCGCTGCAGCTACCAGTTAGTGGAGATTAAGTGCAATATTGTACCTTAAATCTTCCTGAATACCCCGTCCAGTGTGGTTTTTCGAAAAATAAGATACAATAATTACTTNCAGCTACCAGTTAGTGGAGATTAAGTGCAATATTGTACCTTAAATCTTCCTGAATACCCCGTCCAGTGTGGTTTTTCGAAAAATAAGATACAATAATTACTTTATTTACCTCATTTTACTTTTCCAAAGAAAAATAAGGTACAAAAATGCTGTTAGTTGGGAAGGTGATCCCTATTGGGGAACTGTTAAGACAACTGATGAAGAGGAATATACCGCTTCTAGTAGTTGAAATCTGTCGACAATCTATGTCCTAGTGATAGATTTCCTATGGAAAGCTTTCAGGCAGGAACGCCTTGCGCCCTACTGTGCTGGCATTGTTCAACCGGAGTTTGCGACAGTTCCTATCGAAAGCTTTCAGGCAAGACCTTTGCACCTACAGTTCCAAACTTCCCCATTCGCTCATCTTCGCTTTTTGCTAACTTCCTTTGTTCGGTTAATATAGTTCTTTCATTAAATGCAGCATGAATTCAGGTTACAAGCAGCTCCAAACGTGTGCATTCGTGTAGTAAAAAAGTAAGCGTACAAGGAAAATATCCAACCGGATACTTCCCTGTACGCTTTTGTTTGAAAAGACTATGCTTATAAGCCGGACTTAGACTATTTAGATGATCTAGACATCTAGACGATCTAGACGATCTACATGATCCAGACATCTAAACGCTCCTAATGATCGTCTACGACGCCAAGGGCTTTGTTCTTTTCCTTGAAACGGTCGTTGTGGGAGGAGACATAAGCCACCTTATCCGCAGTCGGATCGATGTACAGCTTGGCACTGTTCAGGGCCAGGACTGCATCGGTGAAGGTACCCGCGATCAGGCGGACCTTGCTGGTATAGTCCACAAAATCTCCTGCAGCAAAGACACCGGGCAGGTTCGTCTCCAGCTTCTCGGAGACATTGGCACACCACTCGCCCATATCCAGCCCCCATTCACGCAACGGGCCGAAATCGTGTTTTAGACCATGATTGACAATAATAGCATCTACCGCAAAAACCTCAGTCTCACCAGTCTCCACATGGCTGATCGTCACTTGATCAATCGTCTCGCCATTGCTGCTGTGCAGCTGTGTCAAAGCATAAGGAACACGAACCTCTACAGAAGAAGATTTCATGCGAGCAATATTCTTCTCATGGCCCCCGAACCGTTCGCGGCGGTGCACCACTGTCACACTGGCTGCAATCGGCTCCAGCTCGTTGGCCCAATCCACAGCAGAATCCCCACCACCAGAAATCAGCACATGCTTGCCGCGGAATGGCTCCAGCTCCTGAACCGTGTAATGAAGATTCGTCACTTCATAACGGTTCGCACCTTCAATCTCCAGCTTCGCCATTTGCAGGATACCATACCCGATCGCCAGGATGACTGTCCGCGTCCAATGCTTCTCACCGCTGGCTGACGTCAGAATATAAGTTCCGTCCTCTTGCAGCTCCTGACCCGTAATCTGTTGTCCCAGTACAATGGTTGGCTCAAAGGTCATCGCCTGCTCCTTCAGCTGTTTAATCAACTGATGGCACAGAGTCGGGGTGACGCCGCCAACATCCCAGATCATTTTCTCAGGATAAATCAGCATTCTTCCGCCGAGTTCTTCCTTGGCTTCGATCAACTTGGTCTTCAGATCTCTCATACCGCTGTAAAACGCTGTATACATCCCAGCGGGTCCGCCGCCAATAATCGTAACATCATATAATTCCAGTTGGTCGCTCATGCTAACCTCCGCAAATGTATTTATATAAGACAAACTTAGGATCTTCACTTAAAGCTCGATCGTCATTACGGTGAATGTTTGAACTTTCGGTGCTGCCATGGCTTTACGCCCCGAACTGCGCCTCGTGCAAACGACTATAAATCCCCGGATTTCTCAGCAATTCCTCATGCTTGCCCTGCTCGGCAATCCCGCCTTCCGCTACAACTAGTATGCGGTCTGCATGTTTGATGGTTGCCAGACGATGGGCGATCACGAGTGTCGTCCGACCTTGCGACAATTCAGCGAGAGCCTCTTGAATGGCCTGCTCTGTCTCAGTATCGAGCGCAGACGTTGCTTCATCCAGGATCAAAATACTCGGATTCTTCAAGAACATGCGGGCAATAGAGAGACGCTGTTTCTGACCACCGGAAAGCTTCACGCCGCGTTCACCGATCATCGTATCCAGACCAGCGGGTTGTGATCGGATCAGTTCCACCAATTGGGCACGCCGAGCAGCTTCCCATATCTCATCATCTGATGAGCCCAGCTTACCATAGGCAATATTCTCCCGGATGGTTCCATCGAACAGGAAGACATCCTGCTGCACGATTCCAATATGGGAACGAAGCGATTCCAGCGTCATCGAACGGATATCCATACCGTCAATGGCAATACTGCCTTCATTCACATCATAGAAACGAGGCAGCAAGCTGCACAGCGTTGTCTTACCGGCTCCTGATGGACCTACAAGGGCTACCGTGTCCCCCGCATTGATTGACAGGTCGACATTCCGGAGGATCTTCTCCTTGTTGTCATATCCGAAGGTAACTCCCTTGAACTCAATATTTCCGGTAAGCTTCTGGACAGACTTGGCATCTTTGGCATCATCGATGTCCGGCTCCGTCTCCAGCAGTTCCAAATAACGCTTGAACCCGGCGATACCCTTAGGATAAGTCTCAATCACAGAGTTGATCTGTTGCAACGGACCAAAGAATACATTGGACAGCATCACAAAGGCGATAAACTCGCCATAGGTCATCTTGTCCTGAATGACAAACCAAGTGCCACACAGGAGTACAAACAACGAAACAAACTTCATAAGGATAAAGCTGAAAGAAGAGTTCCAGGCCATAATTCGGTATGTCAGTAGTTTTGTAATGCGGAAACGTTCATTGTTTTCGGCAAAACGGGAAATCTCATGCTTTTCATTGGCAAAAGCCTGCACTACACGAATCCCGCTCACATTATTCTCAACTCTTGCGTTGTAATCAGCAATATCAGAGAACATCGTTTTAAAAGCTGCTGACATTTTACGGCTGAAGTACATGGACAGATAAATCATCAGCGGCACAATTACAAAGGTCAGCACCGCGAGCTGCCAGTTAATATTCAGCATAATGGCGAACACGCCGATCAGCGTCATGATGGCAATGAAGAAATCCTCAGGCCCATGGTGGGCAATCTCCCCGATATCCATAAGATCATTAGTCATCCGGGAGACCAGATGCCCGGTCTTCGTGTTGTCAAAAAAGTTAAAGGACAGCTTCTGCACCCGATCGAACAGTTTTTTTCGCATATCCGATTCGATATTAATACCCAGCTTATGTCCCCAGTAAGTGACTACAAAGTGCATGAATGAACTAATTACATAGATACCCAACAAGCCTAGGCAGGAATATAGGATCACTCTCCAGTTGCCGCTTGGCAGGAGATCATCCACCACCCGGTTGACCGCAAGCGGGAATACAAGCTCCAGCAGAGCAGCGGCGATGGCACAAGAGAAATCTAGAATAAACAGCCCCTTATAAGGGCGATAGTAGGCAAAAAAACGACGCAGCATTTCCGGTTACACTCCTTGCCGATGGTCCGAAGAAGAGGGAGCTGCAAGCCCCTTGTCTGCTTCATCCGGACAGAATGATTACAACAATAGTGAGGCTTTGGCCCCGCTAGGATTACTTGCGTCCCAGCAAATACAAGAAGTAAGGAGCGCCAATAACGGCAACCACAATACCCGTTGGAATTTCCGATGGCTGCAGAATCCAGCGACCAATCGTATCGGCTGTAATGACGAGCAGCGCCCCGATCAAGGCCGAAGTTGGCAGCATATACTGGTGCTTCGGACCCACTAGACGTCTTGCCAAATGGGGAGCCACCAGACCGACAAAACCGATCCCGCCGCTCACAGCCACACTGGCTCCAGCAAGACCAACTGCAGCAGCTAGAAGACGAAACTGTTCCTTATTGACAGGCGCCCCAAGGCCAGTTGCTGTCTGTTCCCCCAAATTAAGCACGTTCATAACACGTGACTTGTAGAATACGTAAGGGAGCAAGATAAGCACCCATGGCAGGAGGGAAAGCACAAACTTCCAGCTTGTTCCCCAGATACTGCCGGCAAGCCAGGTTGCGACAAATTGATATTTGTCCGGGTTAAGACGAAGTGTAAGTACAATCATCGCTGCACTCATTCCTGCGGCAACTGCAACCCCTGTCAACAGCAAACGCGTAGGAGACAAGCCCTGATGGCGTTTGTAGGCAAGGGCGTAAATCAAGGCCGCAGTTAAACTTGCGCCGACAAAAGCCACAACAGGCAACAGAAATACCGGAGCAGCTGCGGTAGTCGGATAAAAGGAAATCAGCAGCATAACCATCAGTCCTGCTCCGGCGTTTATACCGAGGATACCGGAGTCCGCCAGTGCATTACGTGAAATCCCTTGCATAACTGCCCCACATACAGCCAGTGAAGCCCCAATCAACAGGGAGATGACAATACGTGGCAGCCGGAAATCAAACAGGATCAGGCTTTGCTTGTCTGTGCCTTGTCCGAACATCGTCCGCAGCAGATCCATAGGACTCAATCGTATGTATCCAGTGTTAACACTGATTATAAAAACAACCACAATGAGAATAGACAAAATAGTCATGACTAATAGTCCACGTCTATGTCTGATTTGATCAAAAGATGAGAATACGGATTTCTCCATCATTACAGCTCCCTCCTTTCTTTACGCGCCAGATAGAGGAAGAACGGCACACCAATCAGAGCAATGATCGCGCCAATCGGCGTCTCATGCGGCGGATTGATCATTCGTGCGGTAAGATCGGCAAAGACCGTTAGCAAACTGCCTAGAATTGCCGAGCATGGAATAATCCAGCGGTAATCCACGCCAACCAAATACCGGGTTAAATGCGGAATAATCAGCCCGATGAAACCCACCGTACCGACCACAGCAACCGAGGAGCCGGCCAAAATCAGTACAATGATGACACCAGCCAATTTAACAAGACCCGTGCGCTGTCCAAGACCTCTGGCGATATCCTCACCTAAACTGAGCATCGTAATCGAGCGGGACAAAATGATCGCCCCAAGAATGGCCGCGCCAACCCAAGGGAACATGATCTTAAGTTGCAGCCACTTTGTTCCCGCTACACCGCCTGCATACCAGAAGGCCAAGTCTTGTCCAATACGAAAATATAGAGCTATACCTTCGCTGAGTGCCTGCAGCAGCAAGCTGAATGCGGCACCGGCAAGAACGAGACGTGAAGGTGTTAATCCGCCTTTACCCAGTGATCCGACACCATATACGGCAGCGGCGCCCATTCCGGCTCCGATAAAGGCATACATAATCAAATACATAAACGAAAGACCTGGGAAAAAGGCAAAACATAGCGCCAACGCAAAGCCCGCTCCAGCATTTATCCCCATCAACCCTGAATCCGCGAGCGGATTTCGGGTCATCCCCTGCATAACAGCCCCTGCCACTGCAAAGCTCGCACCAACCATGGCACCACCAAGCACCCGTGGCAGACGTAAATCCTGAATAATCTGATGATCCGTCAGGTTCGGATTAAAATGGAAGATAGCTTGCCATACCACGGAAAGCTTGATGTCTGCCGCACCAAATGAGACCGATATTGCAATCCCCAGCGCCAGCGCAATCAATCCGCCAATCAATATCAGCGTTGCCGCCCATGGACGTGAACGGATTTTTTGCTTTTCCGCCTCGTTATTGGCTTCTATTCTACCTGTTGCCTGTAAACTCATGCATGTCACCCGTTTTCGTATGAAATTGATTCTCATTATCATCTTTGTATTGTAAATGAAATCTCTTCCTTTTGGCAATGGATAATTGTGATCTTATTATTTATCTTTTCTGCATGAGCGTACATTTCTCCATCCCTTTTTCTGAAATCAAGTCGATTTCGTTGACAGGTTCACAGGTAATTTGGTAGATTCTAAATTGATGCTCAAGTGATAATGATTATCATTATCTTATTTGTATCTACTATTTATACTGGGAGGTCCATCATGTTAAAGAGAAAATCCCTACTGTCATCCGTCGTACTGATGATGCTGTTCACGATCATTTTGACGGCTTGCGGAGGAACCAGCAACACCGCTTCAAGCCCAGCCCCGGCTGCCACTGCAGAAGCTTCAGCACCAGCGGCATCAGAACAACCGGCCGCTACCGATACTCCGGCAGCTGAATTCCGTGATTACGAGACTCCTAAGGGAACTGTTAAAATTCCTGCGAAGCCTAAGCGTATCGTGACCGACTTCTACGGGGGTGAACTGTTATCGGTAGGAGCCAATGTTGTTGGCGTTGAGCCTAGTGCTTTTGAGAATCCATTCCTGACCGATCTGCTCAAAAACACCACGGACGTCGGTTATCCCATCAACGCCGAGAAAACTCTGGAGCTTGCTCCTGACCTGATCGTTGTCATGTACGACGGCAACTACGACGCGCTGTCCAAAATCGCTCCGACAATATATGTCCCTTACGGAACCGCCACTAACATCTATGAGACCGTCAAGCTGTTTGGTGACATCGTAGGCGCTCCTGACAAAGCAGAAGCTTTCCTGGCCGACTTTGACAAAAAAGCAGCCGAAGGCCGCGAGAAGCTAAAAGGCATCGTCAAAGAAGACGACACCTTCGGAATCTATGAGTTGACTGACAAAGGTGAGCTGTGGATCTTCGGAGACAATGCTGGCCGTGGCGGACAAGTCCTCTACAATGCCCTCAAGCTGAAAATGCCAGAGAAGAACAAAAATGATAACCAAACGCTTCAGCTCTCCATGGAATTACTGCCTGAGTACGCTGCAGATTATATGTTCCTGACCACCTATGATCCTGAGAAAAAAGGCGACAAGCTTAAGGATCTGAAAGATTCTCCGGTGTGGAAGGGACTTCCGGCTTCTAAGAACAATCACTTGTTCTACAACGATTTCGATACCTACTACCGTTATGATCCTATCGCCATCACCGCGCAAATCGATCTGTTCGTGGATATGATCGTTGCACGGAATGTGGAGAATAAGAAGTAACTTGGGTGGAAAAGATGCTTGCTTAGAGCAAGCGTGTCCAGTGCGAATGGGCTGTCCCAGAACTATGCGTATTTCTTGATGAGAAGCCCACCCGCCTGAAAAAACATGCGAAAAATAGGAAATGGCAGTGCTCAGGAATTCCTGAACCTGCCATTTCTTTTTTCGTTCTACGAGCACCTTCTTGAGCAAGGGATGGGCGAGCGAAAGCCGCCCGGCCTGCGGGTGACACCACCCGGGGAGGAAGCAGGCACTTCGGGTAGCCAATACATCAAATTAGATGAGGCAAAGATGCAGCACGTGAACAACTGGAAATACTCCCGTTAGTTACCCGAAAATGGAGCGTCTCCGAAAAATAACTGGAAAAACTCCTGTTAATATTGATATTATCGCTAGTTTCCTTATAAATTAGAAAGATTAACTGGAGAATTTACCTTTAATTCGAACAACACCCTTGAAAGGAGAGGATTAACGGTATATTTTCCTGCTAAATCAGAGCCAAGCTACAAAGTTAGCGTTTGGGGGCTTGCAAGGTTCAATTCTACTTGTAGGTTGTGAGCATCTGGCACTGCGTTTAAAGTCAATATTGCTAATGGGCACTTATTTTATGTACTGTCTATATTAAGGGGCACATTCACTTTTGGGACAACATCGTTTTGCTATCTTCTATTATTATATTCACGATCTAAAACCTCTGGATTCCCCAAGATAAACCAATAGTTAACTTCATCATATCCTATAACCTCAGCCCTAACTACTAAGTCCTTATGCATATTAGCTTTTTGTGAGTTTTTGGCACATTCATCATAATCAGCTACTCCCAATGCCTCATGACTCGGGATTCTCACTATCACACCTTGCGGATAAAAAACTTCGATATATCCTTCTACTTTGGTTCCAAGGGGGAACTTCTCTTTCTGCTCAAGCCATGTTCCCAACTGATTTACATTAATCTCATCCCATACTTTTTCGAATACTTCCTTAGAAATTCTTTTTAAACCTGGATCATCTAAAGGCAACTCTTTTTCTGATAAGAAAAAATCAAACCTTTTCAGATTAGAAATCTTACTTTCTTTACCCTTTTCGATTAAAACCTGTCTGAATGCTGTCCCCTCTTCATCTACTTCAAAGTACCATGTTTCTTTAGCATAACACTCAGTTAAATAAATCATTTTCTTTCCTCCATGCTCAATTAAAAATGCCAATTGAAGTTATAAATTCCTAGTAGTGAAAACTTACAAGTTCATTCTATACATTAAAATACTACTTTTTCTTTGCACGCCATCTCTTCAAAAAAACTGAAATTATAATGATTTGTACAACAAGAATATGGATTGGAAAAAAATAAACCATTTCAAAATAATAATCCGTAAATTTAAACTCAACCAAGTTAACATATTCGTACTTAGATTGACCCCATTTCCAATCCACAGTTCCTTTTATAGTAATCAGAAGCAACAAACCAGATAAGATACTTGATATGATCCATATCATTAATTTTCTTGAATCAACTTTTTTCAAACACAGGAAACAGATTAAATAAGATAGTGCTATTGGCGCAATATATGTAATGCATATTTCCAATAAAATACCTGAGCCCCAGCCTTCTGCACGTATCCCCAAGGCGTAGATCATCAAAGCATGAATTAACATAACTATCAGTACATAGAACATTGCTTTAAAGACGACCTTCTTCAAAAGATCACTCCTCAACGTGTCTCTTCTTTGTCGGGTTGGATTAACCACAGCATAAATATTAAAATCAATTGCATGATTAAATAGAAGAGTGGAAACAAGATAAGCAAGTCTATTGACTCTGCGGTGGTTTTACATTTAAATAAGTCAGATCGATCAAGCCAGACGCTTTCGATTTTTGCCCATGAATTCCTTTTAAGTAGTTTAAATACTTTAGACTGGAGGCAACACTGAAGATAAACCAAAGAATATTAGGTACGAATTCCCCCGCTTTTAATGACATCTTACAGCTTATGTATGTAAGAATTGTTAGAATCGAATAGGCTAGAATATATGGCTGTACTTTCCCGCTGCCCCATTCTACTGAATCGGCATACAGCAAGGAGATCACCAGAACGTGTATAACAACCACATCGAACTTGTACTATCGATATAATATTTACTTTGTTCCGAAAAATCTCCCTTATACTTAATCTGAAAATATAGAATTGGAAAAATAACATATTAATCAAAAATTACCCTTTACGTATAATTATCGGATATTTTAGAACAACTGTTGATTCCGACAAGAAAAAAGACAGCTCTTCTTTATATAGAAGAACTGTCTTTTACAATCTTACATCAGTTTCTCACAGCATTTCCTACAACAACTTCCCAATCACAGTCCCACCCAAGATCTGCCCCAGCGTCTTATCCAGCGGCAACGGCTTGTTGCCGAGACAAGTACGGACTGCGGTCAGCAGCACACGTACGTCGTACTTACTTGGGTGCACAGGAATCACTTCTTTTTCAAGCTTCAGCAGGCCGTACACGGCCATCATGGCGGTGCGGACGGAGTATTCGACGGTGAAGACGCAATCGTCCGGTACTTCGGCGAACTGGCCGAGGAAGGCCAGATTGGTGCTGCCTTGCGGGATAACCTGCGGACGGTCGCCCATGACACGCGGCATGAACTGTGAAGTAATGTATGGCATCATGCACGGAATGACGTTGGTCGTGTGGGACAGAATTTCTGGAATGCGATTTCCTAGTCCCATATGGTGCAGCAATTCCTCGAACAGCTCGCGACCGGTACAGTCGGACATCTTCTTCTTAATGTAATCGCCCTCTGCATCCGGGAACAGACCATATGCCCATAATACCTTGACGTTCTCAGGCTGATTGATAAAGTGCGGCTGAGTTGGTGCAGTCCAAGACATCAGCCAGCTGGAATCCTTGATCGTAACCACACCACCCATGCCCGGTTTGTCTCCAGTCCATTCCAGCAGGTGCGGGAACAGAATGTCATCATCGGTCAGCGTAATGGTGAAGGACAGCCATTTCGTTTTGTCGATATCGCCGCAGAAGACTTCAGGACGGCCGAAGTCTGGGGACTTAGCGGCCAGCTTCTCCCATACACTCCAGCAGCCCCGTTCGGACACCGAACGGTTGAGGATCGCCGGATGATTGAAATCGCCTAACGTTGAATTTTCAGTCATGGAGCCGTTGGTGACCAGCACAAGATCGCTGCGCGAGACTTTGATCAGCTTCGATGCGCCGCCCACAAGTACATGAATCCCCGTTACGGTCTTCTCCCCACTCGAAAGATCCAGGTCGAGATCCACCACCTGATGACCTTTATCGAAGTTGACGCCTTTTCCTTCCAGCCATTTGATCAACGGCAGAATCAGCGAATCGTATTGGTTGTATTCCGTATGCAGGATGCCTTTGAGTTGGTTCATCCCGCTAATAAGGTGCATGAAACGCTCCATGTACCGCTTCACTTCAACTACGCTGTGCCAGTTCTCAAAAGCAAACATTGAACGCCAGAAGTACCAGAAATTAGTCTCCAGAAAGCCTGGGTCAAAGAATTCTTCAATCGTGGTCGCCCCCAGCCGCTCCTCGGTCAACATGGTCAGCTTGCCAAGCTGCAACGAATCGGCAGTAGAGAGACCCAGTGTGGAGAAATCGGCCTTCTGTCCGGCATTCTCCACCAGACGGCAATGCGACTCTACCGGCTCGGCCAGATTGAATTCACGAAATTCGTCCAGCACGCTGCGGTCGGGATTTTTCAGGGATGGAATGAAGCCATACAGCTCCATAAAGCATTCGAAATGCTCTTCAATCTCCCGTCCACCGCGCGCGCTGTAACCATCTTTAGCGTTGCCTGCTCCGTCCATAGAGCCGCCGTACACTGGCGATTCCTCCAGAATGTGAATGTTCTTGCCAGGCATATGCCCGTCGCGGATCAGGAAAGCCGCTGCCGATAGCGAGCCAATCCCTCCACCGACCAAGTAAGCTTTTCGTGAAGCAATACCTTCTGGCATTACAGGGTGAATCCGTTGATAAGTTCCCATGTTCATCTTCCTTTCGAGGTTGAAGTAGTAAGGTTACTCTTGAGCTGCCCTCACTATACCTCCACCGCGAAAAGAAGCCTATGGACAGCTTCCGCCATCTGTACAGAGATTACACAATCACTCTCTTTTGTGTTCATTATGAAGAGTCTATGACATACAAAAGCACCTCATCCCGGGTAACGTTCCGGAAATGAGGTGCCTCTGCTGCTTATCTGGTCAGAATGGCATTTACATCCTTCGCCAAAGCATCTAAGCCTTGCTGAACATCTTTATTGTCTGTAAGAATATCACCTAAGCGGGACACTACCAGTGTCTCAACCTCGTGATAAACCCCGGTCGTCGGTCTCTTTTTACTGAACTTCAGTTCATCTATCGCAACCTTATAGCCAGGGAATTCAGCCATTGTCTTTTTCATAAGATCTGTGTCCAATGAAGAGAGTCTTGTTGGCAAATATCCAGTGTTAGCCGAAGCATAAGCTGCCTGTTCTGTGTCGGACAGCCATTCCATGAATTCAAAGGTGGCCGCTTTCTCCTCTTCCGTACCTGTGTTGGACATATAGACATTTGAACCACCTACTGGTACGCCACGGGTTCCTCCCTTGCCTTCAGGAATCATAGCTACCCCAAGCTCATATTTACTTTTGGCAGCGAGACCCAAGAAGATTTTATAGCCGCCAATACTGGAGAATGTGAGCAGGGTATCAGGATCGGACACAGCCCCGACAAAATCGTTCAACTGTGTTGGATTAAATACTTTGATCAGGCCCTTGGACACCCCATCACGCAGAAACGAAATCAGTTCTACTGCACCCTTACTATTAATATTCGTAGCCGTTTCCTCATCATTTAGCATGTTCGTATTAGAGTAAGAGGACAGCAGCGCCTCCAGAATCCAGAGGTCATTATTAAGCAGGTACATCGGAGTTTTACCTGTTGCTTTATAGGCAGTCTCCATATAAGACTCCAACTCGTCAAATGTGGCTGGACCATTTTCATTCAAGCCTACTTTTTTAGCCAAAGTCTTGTTCACATACATCACTGGCAGACTCCGCATATGCGGGAAGGCATACATATCCTTGTCTACATAAAGGTTATCGAGATCACCAATCTTGAAATCGTCCCTATTGAAATCGTTCACCTTCATAAAAGGCTCCAGATCCACGATTGTATTGCTGTCCGCAAAACCTTTGGTCTGGGATACTTCACCAATGAAAGCATTCGGAAGCGTGTTGGCAATTGCGGCTGCGTTAACTTTTTGCTGAATCTCTGAGTAATCGCCCTGGTACTCCGCGCTCACATGAATGTTCAGCTCAGCACCCTTGGTCTTATTGAACTGATCCACCAGGTCTTTGTTGACTTGTTCCATAGCCGACGTCCAAAACTTAAGTTCGACCACCTTGTCGCCTTTAGTGTACTTTACCGCACTCTCGTTTGCACCGGCCTGCCCACACCCACTAAGAATTACAGTTATTCCTACGACTGCCGTTAAGACTACTGCAAACTTCTTCTTCATGTGATTCCATTGATTAGTCATAGCTTCCTCCAGGTCATGTTGTTAGATTTACTTCACACCACTGTAAGTGAATGCTTTGATAATGTGTTTTCTCGCAAACATAAAGACGATCAGAATGGGTAGGATTAGCATCATGTTGCCGGCCATAACGATATGCGGATTTAGCCCCTCTGAATCCTGAAGCTTCTTAACCCCTAGCGGCAAAGTACGTACTGCATCGGTAGTTGTCCATACCAGCGGGAAGAAATAGCTGTTCCACGTCCCGATAAACGTAAGCAGAGCCAGTGTAGATAACGTTGGAATCGCCATCGGCAGCATAATCGTGCGGATGATTTTCCATTCACTGGAATTATCCAGCCTTGCAGCCTCCAGAATTGAATCGGGAACCTGCATAAAGGTCTGCCGGAGCATGAATATAGCCATCCCGCTCGCGATGAAAGGTACAATTAGGGACACATAGGTGTTCAAAAGCCCCATATTGGCAAACATCACGAACACAGGCAGGAAAATGAGCTGTCCGGGAACCATCATCGTCGCAAGTACGAGGCCGAACAGTAACGACTTTCCTTTGAATTGATATCTGGCAAAAGCATAGGCGGCCGGCACAACAACCAACATTTGGCCAACAAGGGTACCCAGAGTGATAATGATAGAGTTCTTCGTATAATGAAGAAAATTAATCCGCGTAAACGCATCTTTGAAATTGACCCATTGCAGCTTATCCACCCAGAACTTTGGAGGGACAGCGACCACCTCGTCCAGTGTCTTGAATGCGGTCAGAAGCATCCAATAGAACGGGGCCAAAAAGACGATAATCAATAACACAGACAGCAGCAGTCTAATCGTTACTTTAGGGAGTCTCAGCCACATCTGTTTCCTTCTCCCCCTTATCTGTAATGCACACGTTTATTCAATACTTTAAAGTAGAGGATCGTGATGAGTCCGACGATCAGCATCAGTACGACAGCCATAGCTGACGCATACCCTACCCGGTAATACTCAAAGCCTTGCTTGTAAATGCTGTAGATCAAAGTGTTGGTTGAATTGGACGGCCCGCCATTCGTCATAACACTGATCGTCTCAAAGGCCTGAAACGAGCCAATAATGTTCATCAGAATTAAGAAGAACAACGTAGGCGAGATCATTTTCAGCGTAATTTGAAAAAATACAGAACGCCGGCTGGCATTATCCAAAGCTGCAGCTTCATATAAATATGGTGGAATTGCCCCCAGCGCCGAGAGAATGATCAGGACATTGAAGCCGAGTGATTTCCATACCGAGACCAATACGACGGAGAATAGGGCCACATTCTTGTCTGTCAACCAGCCAACCGGATTCGCTCCAAAGAGAGAAAGGATATAGTTGAACAATCCCTTGTCCGTATTCATGAGCCACATCCAGATCAACGATACCGACACTAGTGAAATAATATTAGGTGTAAAGCTGATCGTCTGGATAAAACGGTTAATAAACGTGTTTTTCTGCAAAAATAGCGCCATCAATAATCCAAGAATGAGAACCATGCTTACTTCCATCACCATGTACCCTATTGTGTTCATTAACGTATGGGCAAAGTCACTGCTGGTGAACAGCTCCTTGTAGTTCTTCAAGCCGATAAATTTCATAGGCCCGCGCATATTCCAGGAAAAAAAGCTCAAATACATATTGTAGCCAATCGGATAAATGTAGAATGCCACCAGAATCAGCACAGCTGGAGCGACCATCACATAAGGAAGGATTCGCAGAGTGTTATTGTCTTGCTTCATACTCTGTTCGCCCCGTAGATTCTCTGTTCGTTCCCGTCAAAGAAAACTAGACTGGACTCTTCCACATATACCGTTACATGCTCAAGCGGACGCTCTTGACTGTCAAAGCATTTGATAGCAATACTGGAGTTACTACCGAGCTCAGCCTTGTATATGATTTCGGAGCCCAAGATTTCCCGTGTAGTCAGCATGCCGTCAAAAGAAATAAATTGCGAGTTGCCCCCTGCTTTTTCATCCTCAATAGTGAACTTAACCTTCTCCGGTCTAAACCCTACATATTTGGCTTCCGCTGGTGCAAGAGCCTGCAGTTTGTCATCATCACATTGCTCCAGCTCAAGAACGTTCATAGCAGGTGTACCGATAAATTTACTGGTGAAAATATTTTGCGGTTCATGATAAATGCCACGAGGCGTATCCTCCTGCATTATTTTCCCGCCATCCATTAACACAATTTTAGTCCCCATGCTCATCGCTTCAACCTGATCATGAGTAACATACACGAACGTGGCGCCCAGTCTTTGATGCAGTTCGATCAATTCGGAACGCATCTGCCCTCTAAGCTTGGCATCCAGATTGGAGAGCGGCTCGTCCATAAGGAAAATCGCCGGTTTTTTAACCATTGCTCTGGCCAGTGCCAGGCGTTGTCTCTCCCCGCCGGATAGAAATTCCGGCCGCTTATGCAGATGCTTGGTTAAGCCAACCGTATTGGCAATATCCTTTATCAGCTGCATCCGCTCATCCTTAGGCACCTTGTTATTCTTTAATCCATACTCGATGTTCTGTTCAACGGTCATTGTCGGGTAAAGGGCATAATTCTGGAAAACCATCGCCAGATTCCGTTTTCCCGGCTCCACACCGTTCATGTTCTTGCCCCCAATGAGGATTGAGCCTCCGGTGTTATTCTCCAGACCGGCAATCATACGCAGGGTTGTGGATTTCCCACAGCCGGAAGGACCCACCAGGACCGTAAAGCTGCCGCTTTCGATGCTCAGATTGAGGTTCTCAATGATAGATTTGTCACCGTATTTCTTCTCCACACGTTCCATTACAATACTGCTCATTTCCCATACCTCCGCCTAGCTGTCGATAGTTGTGCGGGCTGATACAATAGTTAAGCTAGCCCAGATGGTTTAACTAGATTGGCGCAGATATCAGGATAGTCTGTGATAATCGCGTCCACACCTGCATCCATCATTTGTCTCATAACCGAGACCTGATTTACGGTCCAAGCATTAACTTGAACACCGGCCTGATGTGCCTGCTCCACCACATTAGCGTCCACACAGATAAACAACGGATGCAGCGCATCGGCTTGGACGGTCTTAGCGTATTGCTCACCTCTATGGAACTTGGAGAAATGCAGGAGGGCTGTTTTGATTTCCGGGCAGGCCTGCTTCAGCTCAAACATCGATTTGTGATTGAATGAGGAGAAGATCACCTGATCCACCAGATCATAAGCTTTTACCAATTCAGCCGCTGCTACGTTGAGGCCATCATATTTTTGCGATTGGACCATAATATCCTTGACCTCGATATTCAGGTACAAACGATGTTCCTTGACTAGCTCCAGCACCTGCCGTAAAGTTGGAATCTCCGCAGTAGGATACTTATCTTCAAAACGGGCGTTGTAATTGTATTGCTTCAGTTCGGCCAGCGTAAAATCGGTAACATTCCCCTTACCGTTCGAGGTTCTGTCGATGGTATCATCATGGATGACCACGATTTCCCCGTCCTTCGTAATGTGGATATCTATTTCAAAGCCGTCCGCTCTCTGTTCAATGGCCAGCTTGAAGGCCTCCATCGTGTTTTCCGGCGCATACGCGCTTGCTCCCCGGTGTGCCAATACTTTGAGGCTGCTCATAATTCCTGGCCCTCCTGTCCTTCGTTCTTCGCCATCTTGTCATATAAGCTCTCTAAAAAAGAATAGGATTTCACTTCTCCATAGCCAGCTTTGAACTTCTCTTCGTCTAGCCCATCACGGGCGGCCTTATCCAGGCTTCTAAGATCAGAACAAACATCAGGGCAGTCCGTAATAGCAACATCAACCCCGGCGTCGAGCATGGACTTGATGTAGGGAACATCGTTAACGGTCCAAGCATGCACCTGCACGCCTGCCTCATGCATCTGATTAATGTTTTCATGGCCGATATTTATAAAAAACACATGGAGCGCATCAGCATTTACTGTTTTGGCATAAGCTTCACCGCGATGCAATTCCTCAAGAAACAACAGCCCGGTTCTGATGTCCGGATAGGCTTCTTTTAACTGGGCCATCGAGCCATGATCAAAGGAAGAGAAACTAACTTGCTTCGTCAAACCATGTTCTGCTACCAGTCTTGCGGCTTCCAAACTGATGTCTGAAAGGTCATTATCTGAAAAAATGAAATTCTCCTCAATGTTCAGCGCAAGGTTATTCTCTTTAACAAATTGCAGAACCTCTAAAAAAGTAGGAATCTCAGCTCGGGTATACTCCTGCTCAAATCTGGCATTGAAGTTGAATGCCTTCAGCTCTGCAAGTGTATAATTGGCAACCTTGCCAGTACCATTGGAGGTTCTATCGATGGTATCATCATGGATAACAACAATCTCCCCATCCTTGGTACGATGAATAGTGATATCCAGTCCGTCGGCCTGCTGCTTAACGGCAAGCTTGAAGGCTTCCATTGTATTCTCCGGAGCATAAGCGCTTGCTCCCCGGTGTGCCCATATTTTTAGCTGCTCCATAACCAACTTCCTTTTTCATTTTATTGTTGATCCAGTGCCAGGGACTACGCATACGAGTGACTTCTCTACTTCAAAACTGCCAATGTTATGGCCCACCTCTATAGAGTAGAGAATATTTATTCTCGTAATTTAAAAAAACATTAAATATATCCACATTTTTTACTATTAAAATTGTCCATAATTTCATATGAATGCGGATTCTTGCTTCAAATAGTGGAATAATACAGTTAAATTGTCGTATTTTAGGGAAAAAGACCGATCTTTCATTTTACATTGGATTGATCATTCACTCCATATGTAAGCTATAGCTCCTGATACTGAACTAAGCTTCTTTCTATACAACCGCCCATTATTCTGCTGACTTTATGCACAATTACATCGGGGTCAGTGTTGGCTCCAGCCTTCAACCATTGGATCACTTGCTCCAAAACAGCGAGTGAATAGAAGTCAGCAATCTCCTCCCTGACCTGTGAACTTGTCGCGTGGTCCCTCGCCAGCTCTTCAACGACTTCACTAGCTACACCGTAGATGACATCGTACAGGAACTTTTCCAGATGCTCGCGGCCTAGTGAATGAAAGGTGTTGAGGCAAATGGTCTTATTCTTCTCAGTATAGTGCAGTACACTACGGAAGCCCTGCTGCCAGCCGGAGTAATTGCGGTACTGCTCCAATCCCTCAATAATTTCGGTCTGATAGACCCAGCCGAGCAGCTCATATATATCGTGAAAATGATTGTAGAAGGTATGCCGGGTCAGACCGCAATCATCGGTTATCTGACCGATTGTGATCTTATGGAGAGGTCTCGTCAGCATCAGCTTTTTCAACGAACGAGCCAGGGCATTTTTCGTAATTTGCGAATTAGACATGTGTTACCTCCTTGGAATGAGCTAAATTGGTGTTTAAAGAACATGCGTCATCGTACGTGGGCGTGATCGCTGCGGGGCGAAGGGTGCTTACGATCGCTGTTAAAGTCCGATTTCAGTGATTGAATTTTTTTGATGTGGAAATCGGACTTTAAAGGCGAATGCTTCGATTCTACAACATCCCTTCGTCCCTCCGCTGTTCGGTTTTTGTGTATAAATCAACATTTTTAAAACCTTAAAGATGAACGCTTCGATTCTACAACATTCCTTCGTTCCTCGCTGTGCGGCTTATGCCCATAAGCCAATGTTTTTCCGTAGATGCAGGAGCAAAGAATTCACATTAATAAGGAGTGCTTCTTACGTCCGTGTGGACTTCTCTTGCTCAATAGTTGAAAGTGTCGGCATAAAAAAAGGTAATCAGTCTACATTAGAATAAGATGCTATACTGGACAGTCAAAAGTACGTGTCGAAAAATCGTAACCTACTATAACATTACAAAAGCGGGGTCTGCCTCATATGGTTTATACACGAACACCGTATAAAATACACTTCACTAAGTATGTACGGGGAGCTTATTGAGCGCTTAAGCTGAGAAACAAACTGAATGGGAAACTTAACATCGATTCAACGTTTAAAATAACGGCATTTTTGTGCCTTATATGGATCGTTTTAGATTAAAAAAGGAAATTAAGAGCATTATTGCACCTTATTTCCTCACTTTCCCCTCAAAAGGTGCTATACCGCAAGAATTAACATACAAATATGTCCTTAATTAAATCATTACTTCCTTTATAGATAAATTAAGGTACAAAAATATTCTTATTTCCGTATTCACAAGGCTGGAAGCAAACCGACGCTGAGCCAGCTAACCCCTCCCATGTCACTCAAAGGATGGGACAGGGGGCCGCGGCTGCGAAAGGATTCGGTCAAGCGCTGCTGCTGGTGGACCTTGAATTCTTGTGCCGTAGTATCCGAGGCTGCGGCGGTCGATTATTTACGCAAGTCTATTTTCCTCCTGTTTGCTCAGGCACTCGCACGTTTCCCTAACGAAAATAATGAAATCCAAGCAGGATACCTCTAGTATGGACGAGGAATTGCGGGCTTCTTAGTGGTGTAGTACTTTTCACTGTATTCCGTTAAAATGTGAAAAAAAGTACAATTTACTCATGAAAAAAGATGACTCCTGACAGATGCAGAAGTCACCTTGTTATCTGAATCCTTTTATCGTCATACTCCTACTTTACCCATTTATAGCTCACTGGGCAATCTGCTCCCTGATATTTGCCAGGATCTTCTTCTCCAGCCTCGACACCTGAACCTGAGAGATGCCAAGGCGGCTGGCGACCTCTGATTGCGTCTGATCCCGGTAGTAGCGCAGATAGACGATCAGCCGCTCCCGCTCGCTCAAAGCTCCAATGGCCTCGCTCAGCGCTAGCTTATCGAACCACCGCTCCTGGGTCTCGTCGGCAATCTGGTCAATCAGGGTGATAGGATCACCATCATTCTCGAACACGGTCTCGTGAATCGAGGTCGGCGGCTTGTTGGCCTCCTGAGCAAACACAATTTCTTCCGGTGTTACGCCCAGTGCTTCAGCCACCTCGCCGATGGTCGGCAAGCGATCCAGCGTCTTGGACATCTCATCCTTCATCTTGCGCACCTTGTTGGCCATCTCCTTAAGAGAACGACTGACCTTCAGAGTGCCGTCGTCCCGTAAGAAGCGCTGAATCTCACCGATAATCATCGGCACGGCATAGGTAGAGAATTTGACCTCATAGCTTAGATCGAATTTATCAACGGACTTCAGGAGTCCGATACAACCGATCTGGAACAAATCGTCAGGCTCATATCCGCGGTTCATGAACCGCTGCACCACCGACCAGACCAGGCGGATATTGCAGCTTACGAGCGTGTCTCGGGCCAGGTTATCCCCGGCCTGACTAAGCGCGATAAGACGTTTGACCTCCGCATCGTCCAAATAGGTCGGCGGAGCTTTTTTAGCTTCAGCATCCATGGCTCCAACCCCTAATTGTATAAAGCTTTTTTCGAGACGATGGTTTTCTTCATTGTGATGGAGGTACCGCGCCCCGGTTCACTGGTTACTTCAAATTCATCCATGAAATTTTCCATAATGGTAAAACCCATTCCCGACCGCTCCAGCTCCGGCTTGGAGGTATATAGTGGCTGCTGTGCCAGCTCCAGATCCTCGATCCCCCGTCCGTTGTCCTCAATGGTCAAGCGTACGGTCTCGTTATCAATGGACGCCGAGATGCTGACAACGCCGCTGGGGTCACTGTCATACCCGTGGATAATGCAATTGGTAACGGCCTCCGACACGACGGTCTTCAGGTCATTCAGCTCATCCATCGTGGGGTCCAGCCGGGAGACAAAAGCCGCCACAACCACACGTGCGAACGACTCATTCTCCGAGAGCGCAGCGAACTGCACATGCATGAAGTTACCGGCTTGGCTATTAGTCATAACGCAACCTCCAAATCCGAGAGTGCAGCGCTCTCGTCGTCATATAAGGGCATAATCTTGAACAAGCCCGACATTTCAAGCAGCCGCTGTACGGGTGCGGTCGCATCGCATACCGCCATTTTTCCACCTTTAGCGCGAATCAGCTTGTACCTTCCCAGAATAACGCCAAGGCCCGAGCTGTCCATGAATTGCAAATGTTTGAGACTCAGCACCAGATGCTCGACCTGGCCCCGCATAATCGCTTCATCCATATCCATCCGTACATAATCGGCGGCGTGATGGTCCAGCTCCCCTGACAAACGGACAATCAGCACACCCCGGTGATGCTCCATTTCCACATGAGAATTCATGTTTGCCACTCTCCTCTTCGTTGCTTTGAAAAACTGCCCATGAACAGGAATCACTTGCTCACTCTTCACAAGACAAGGTTTTCTACGCGGCAAATCAGGAATCCTGCCTCCCGACAAAACTAGAAGAAAACCCCTATGAATCTACAGAATACATAGGGGGCATCTACAAAATGTACGGAATTAATCCGCGGTGAATAGCGACCCTGCCGTCCGCTTGAACAGCTTCCACCAGCCCGCCTTCGGCACCGCCTCACCAGCCTTCAGCTCATATTCCTTGATCACACTAGTACCTTGGTATACGACTAGCTTGCCGACGGTCTGTCCTTCAGCTACAGGCGCTTTAATACTCTCCGGCAGCACCAATTCGTGACGGATGCCCTCCTGAGTGACACCTTTCTTCAGCAGAATGCTGTAGGCATCCTTGGCTGTAATCGGCAACGTCTTCTTCACGCCCTTCTCAATGTTAAGCGTGGCGATCGTGTCACCGGCCTTGTGGATCGTATGCAGTTTATACTGCGAGAACAGGTAGTCGAACATCCCCGATACCTCGCTGTTGCGGGTCTTCGTGTTCGGCTCGCCCAGCACAACGGCCACGGCGCGCAGCCCATCTCTTGCAGCTGTAGCGGACAGGCAGAATTTAGCCTCCGAGGTGTAGCCAGTCTTCAGACCGTCTGCACCGGTGTAGAAGCGGACCAGTTTGTTCGTGTTCACCAGCCAGAACGGCTTGGACGAATCCTTACGCAGATAATCCTGATAGGAGCCGGTATATTTAATAATCCGCTCATGCTTCAGCAGTTCCCGGCTCATCACGGCGATGTCATGGGCTGAGGAATAATGATTAGTCGCCGGAAGTCCATTGCAGTTGGCGAAATGGGTATCCTTCAGTCCCAGTTCCTCCGCCCGCTTGTTCATCATATCGACAAAAGCACTCTCCGAGCCGGCCAGCTTCTCCGCCATCGCCACAGAAGCATCATTGCCGGAGGCCATAGCGATGCCTTTCAGCATCTCATCCACCGTCATTTCTTCACCCGGCTCCAGAAAAATCTGCGAACCACCCATCGACGCCGCGTATTCACTGGTCCGAACCTTGTCATCCAGCTTCAGCCGGCCATCATCCAGCGCCTCTACCGTCAGCAGCATGGTCATAATCTTGGTGATGCTGGCTGGTGGCAGCTTGTCATGACTGTTCTTCTCATAGATCACTGTACCGGTACCCGCATCCATCAGGATGGCGGAACGTGCCCCTGGCGCTAAGTCAACAGCGGCAGCCGTGCCGCCCTTAGCCTTACTTTTTTCCTCCGCAAAAACACCTGAGGCCGGACCCAGGGCCGCGGTACTGATACAGAATGCTAGCAGCAGAGCTGTCCAACGTTTTTTTCTCACAAAAGTCCCCTCCTGAACGTTAACCTTCATTTCACAGGTACTGTGTTCCAGTTTCGTCAGAAAGGGACATTAATATTCCATTTCGCAGGGAAAAAATCTGAATTATTTTCCGGCAGAAAACTATTTTCTTACAGCATGAATATAATGTACTGTCTCGAATGCAGACAAATAATCCGTCCTATTCTCAAATAGGAGTTTGTTCATCATTTCAGGTGATAGATGCTCTTTAATCTGTAATCCTGACTTTTCCAACATGCTTGTAATTTCATCACATGTAAACCCTGATTTTATCGGTTCCCCGCTTGCTTCAGCAAATTTCACCAGGTTTTCCACCCGATTAGACATTCCCTTTTCTTCAAAAAGTTTTTCAGTTGCATAATCAAACACAATAGAACTACCTGATGGGACATTTGCAAAAAAATGTTGCATCAAGGAAGCGTTTTCTTCTTTTGATAAATAATATGTGACACCCAACAGGCTAAAGAACGTTTTCTCGTTTTCAAATCCTTCCTTTACTAAGCTTTGATGAGAAAATTCAGTAGTAAAGTCCATTGGTACAAAATAAAGATTATCAGGGATATCGAATTTAGCAGCTGCTAGCTTTTTTTTCTTAAACACTTGTGTATCCGGATGATCAATTTCAAAGATCTTTAAACTGCTTTGTAATTCCGGAAACCGGAGTGCGAAAGTATCCAGGCCAGCGCCTAGTATGACATACTGCTTTAGGCCAGACTTTACTTCATCAAGTAACACTTTTTCACAATAGGCAGAGCGTGCTAGAGGTATTGAAGATACCTGAACTTGTGTAATCCATTTTAAAATTTTATCTGATTCATCTTTAAACCTTTCTCCGATATCTTTATTAAAAAATTGTATACCGTCAATCAAATTTTTACTGATAGCTGAAAATTCCTCTTTGGAAATCAACTTATTTACAATAAAATCATCTACCACTTTCGGTGAATCATACCTACTATGATACGCCCTACCAAAAGCTGATACTAAGGAAGTTAAACTAGCCCCATTTTGTTCTGAATCTGTTTCCACAGAAGCATCTAATTCTTCTGGTATGTCGCTTTTACTATTGTATGTTCGGTCAAATGCTGAACCTAAAGCTGTTACGTTAGACTCCGTTGGTTTCAATACGTTTTCCTCCCAAATTGAAAATGTTTTGGTAGATGTAAAAGTACGGACAGTCAGTCTCAACTTCTATCAGTTATACTATATGATCTTTCTTAAACTACCACCCGCTCAAAGCAGGTGGTAGTTTAAAGCTTTTTTTGACATTGCTTTCGATCCAATTATGGCTCAAAAAGGTTATGGATTTATGAAATGGATTCGACGCTAACGGCATTCTGGGCCGCTCCTCGTTCACTGTAGCTTACAGCAGGGCGGCTTTTGCCACTGTGGCCGAGATAGAGTCTCGACAGCACTGGAAAACGGACAATCACCATAGCGAGGAGCAACGGAATGACTACACCTACCAGCGTGAACGGTACCAGTCCATATTCCATCCCCAGCAAATACTTCAGACCATAATTGATCGGCAAATGCAGGTACATGATCGCAATCGTATTGCGCCCCAAATCTCCCAGCCATTTCAGCGGTATCAGTTTTGACAGCCAGAACACCAAGGCACAGATCGTCAACGAAATAACTAACGGAATGACCAGATCCAGCAGCAATGCGTCATATTGCTTGTATTTCATATTAAGGCTGTAGCTGATTACCCCGGCATGGTCCAAATAGAACGCAGCCGCGCTAACCAGTAATATGACCGGAACAATGAACCAGCGGCCAATGATGGCCGGAATCGCCTTCTTCCCATAGTACCCGAGGGCATAATAAGTAATCGCCAGCAAGGACACATCGATGTTCCAAGGGAGATTGAAGTTCTTCAGGGAAGTCATAGAAATCACATGGGCAAGCAGATAACACGAGGCGATCAGGAGGAATTGGGTCACGCCGCGGAAACGGGTAATGTATCCGAAGATCAGTTGTGTAAACAACAGGCAGGTAATGAACCAAAACACACCGTAGGGACCGGTAAGTGACAGACCTCCGTAGAGCAGTCTGGCGATATTTTCGGCAAACCCCTTTAAATTAAGTGTAAACAAGAGCATTACAGTCGTAATGAGTAGTCCGTAGGCAAGATAGGGCGTCATCAGCCCCTTGGTCCGTTTCACAGCCCACCCAATGTAGCGCGCCGGGTCAACTGGCTTAAATACCATACCGCTCAGCAAGAAGAACAACGGCATCCGAAACCAGGACAAATAATGATTGGCGAAGACATCACCCGAATGTCCCATCACTACAAAAATAATACTTAGGCCTTTGGCCGCGTCAATCCACAGCTCCCGCCTTTTCTCCATACGCGCTCCAGCTCCTCACAGATATAGTCTCTTTTGAGAAAATAGTATAGGGGAGAGAAGTGATCATTTCAATTTTAAATGATTATTTCCTGAAACTTTCATGCTGAGGACCTATAGGGAACGTCACCATTCCATAAAAAAATGGGCCATCCGTTGACCGGATGACCCAGAGTGTTAACCCAAAAGCTGCTATCGTTCATTTTCCCTATAGGCATAGGTACAACAGTACCTCTTAATACCGTGTGACGCCGTCTTTAGTGACCAGGGCATAGACAAGCGGCGGTGATACCACCGGGCTGGAAGAGATCCGGTAAGCTTCGATAACCTTACTCTCTGCTTCAGCTACCTTGTCTTCTGCGGCATCGTTGACATGCAGAACCGCAAGCGTCTCGCCAGCCGCTACTGCATCGCCTACCTTCTTGGTCAGGTAAATGCCGACTGCAAGATCGATCACCGATTCCTTCGTCTCACGTCCAGCGCCAAGCAGCATGGCAGCAATGCCGATTTCCTCAGCCTGAATGCCGTCCACATACCCTGCGGCAGCAGCCTTCACTTCGATCAGGCGTTTCGCTGCCGGGAGCTTGTCCGGAGATTCAATCTGCGTCACATCCCCGCTTTGCGCCACTACCATTTGCTTGAGCTTCTCCAGCGCCGTACCGTCCGCGATATGAGACTTCAAAATGGCCCGTGCTTCAGCTTCGTCGCGCGCCTTGCCACCCAGCACCAGCATATGGCTGCCCAGGATCAGGCTGACTTCTTCCAGATCCTTCGGACCTTGGCCCTTGAGGGTCTCGATGCCCTCCTTGATCTCCAGTGCATTGCCGATGCCATAGCCCAGCGGCTGGTCCATATCACTGATGACTGCAACCGTGTTGCGACCGAGATGCGTGCCGATATCAACCATAGCCTGTGCCAGCGCAATGGAATCATCCAGCGTCTTCATGAAGGCGCCGCTGCCGGTCTTGACATCGAGCACGATGGCATCGGCTCCAGCGGCGATCTTCTTGCTCATGACGGAGCTCGCGATGAGCGGAATGGACTCTACCGTAGCGGTAACGTCACGGAGCGCGTACAGCTTCTTGTCGGCTGGCGTAATATTACCGGACTGGCCGATGACGGCAGCGCCGATTTCGCCGACCTGGGCGAAGAAGCGCTCGCGATCCATCTCCACAGAGAAGCCGGAGATGGACTCCAGCTTGTCGATGGTGCCGCCGGTATGGCCGAGGCCACGACCCGACATCTTGGCGACAGGGACGCCAGCAGCCGCGACAAGCGGCGCCAATACAACGGTCGTCTTGTCGCCAACACCGCCGGTGGAGTGCTTGTCCACCTTGATGCCTGCGATCGGACTAAGATCTACCTGATCACCAGACTTGGCCATCTCCAGCGTCAAATCTCCGGTCTCCCGGGCATTCATCCCTTGGAAGTATACCGCCATCGCCCAAGCTGAAATCTGATAATCCGGGATATCGCCACGGCTGTAGCCTTGAATCAGAAATGCAATCTCTTCGCTGCTAAGCTCGCCGCCGTCTCTTTTCTTCTGAATAATGTCTACTGCTCTCATCCTGTAACCTCCACTTGGAATGCGGGATAGATAATAAAGTCCATAGATGTAGCTGTGACTACATGTTTGGAATAAAGCCCAGTACCAGCTTCAAGAAGCTCTCGCGTACGCGCTCAGCTGTCTCCATAACTTCACCATGATCAAGTGGCTGATCGAGAATTCCGGCCGCCATATTCGTGATACAGGAAATACCCAGCACTTCAATACCCGCATGACGGGCAACGATTGTCTCCGAGACGGTAGACATACCCACGGCATCAGCGCCAAGCGTACGCAGCATTCTGATCTCTGCTGGTGTCTCATAGCAAGGTCCGAGAACTCCGGCATATACGCCTTCCTTGAACTCGAAGTTCTGTGCTGCTGCAGCTTCTTTAGCTACCTTAATGAGGCGTGGGCTATATGCGGTTGACATATCCGGGAAGCGTACACCAAGTGCCGAGTCGTTCGGCCCGATCAGTGGGTTGCGGCCAGTAAGGTTCAGGTGGTCTGTGAGCAGCATCAGATCGCCTGGCGCGTATTCCGTGTTCACTCCGCCCGCAGCATTAGTCACCAGCAAGCTGGTTACCCCAAGCTCCTTCATCACACGTACCGGGAATGCTGTTGTTTCCGGTCCATACCCTTCATACATGTGGAAGCGACCCTTCATCATTACTACACGGCGGCCTTCGATCGTACCGATCAGCAGCTCTCCCTCATGTCCTTCTACTGTGGACACGGGGAAGTGTGGAATTTCATGATACGGAATCGAGATCCCGTCAGTAATCAAGTCAGCTAGTACGCCGAGACCCGAACCGAGAATCAAACCGATCTCTGGTGCTACTGTGCTTTTTTCCTTAATGTAAATTGCAGCTTCTTGAATCTGATTTTGGCTAACTACGGTCATTGTCATTTCCCCCTTGAAGTTGGTAAAGCAGTTGTAATCCTTTGTTTCTAGTGCAATTCTGCCAGGAAGCTTGTCCCATATTTCGGCGCCTTAGCCCCGAAATTATCGGCAATGGTTGCCGCAACATCGGAGAAGGTGTGGCGAATGCCCAGACTACCCGGCGCTGTCAGTGCTGGACTGTAAATAAGCAGTGGCACATACTCGCGGGTATGATCTGTTCCGGCGTGAATCGGATCATTACCGTGGTCGGCCGAAATAATCAACAGGTCATCCTCGCCCAGTGTAGCAATAATCTCTGGCAATGCTTGGTCGAACACCTCAAGCGCCCGGCCATAACCTTCCGGGTCCCGGCGGTGTCCGTACAGGGAGTCGAAATCCACAAGATTCGTGAACAACAATCCATTGAATGGCTTGCGCAGCTCCTGGGTGGTGACCTCAATTCCATGCTCGTTGCTCTTCGTCGGATAGGAAGCGGTAACGCCTTCTCCTGTGAAGATATCGTTGATTTTGCCCACGGCAATGACATCCTTGCCGATATCAGCGAGCGCATTCATCACGGTCGGTTCCGGCGGTTTCACCGCATAGTCGTGGCGATTCGGCGTACGGACGAAATTCCCTGGCTCGCCCACATATGGGCGGGCAATGACGCGGCCTACGGAGAACTCGGGAGCCATGGTCAGCTCACGGGCGATTTTGCAAGCCTCATACAGTTCCTCAAGCGGAATAATGTCCTCATGTGCGGCGAGCTGGAATACGCTGTCTGCCGAGGTATAAACAATCCAAGCACCTGTCTTCATCTGCTCTTCCCCGTACTCCACCAGAATATCGGTACCAGAGGCTGGCTTGTTCCCGATCACCTTACGGCCAGTTGCCTCCTCGAATTTCTCGATCAGCTCTGCCGGGAAGCCATCCGGGTACACATTGAATGGCACCTCAATCTTCAGCCCCATCAGCTCCCAGTGGCCAGTCATGGTGTCCTTACCTACCGACACCTCTTGCATTTTACCGTAATATCCGGTCGGTGACTCCACCGGTGCAAGCGGTGGAAGCGGAGCAATATTGGCCAACCCCAGCTTCTGAAGATTTGGCAACTTCAAACCAGGCACCCGCTCCAAAATATGTCCAAGCGTATGAGAACCAGCATCTCCAAAACCTGCCGCATCCGGCGCTTCGCCGATCCCTACACTATCAAGAACTATAAAGCCAATCCGTTTAAATGAGGACATGACCGTCTCACTCCTTCGTTATCTGACTGATTTGATTGCTCTATCCAACAGGAAGAAACGGTTGTACCGCCACTATAAGGACTGTATCCGTTCTTCGTGAAAAGAGGGCCGCCAGCTATTCCCGGAAGGCCTATCTTTTCAGTATGATTCCATCATAACCATATTACTCATAAAAAGCATCTTTGGCCTCTTGCCCCAATGCTCTTGGATGATGCTGCTCATAGACTTCCTTCATATTCTTGCGGGCAATGCCGCTATAGATCTGCGTCGTCGAAATATCTGCATGTCCAAGCATCTGCTGTACGGAGCGCAGATCTGCACCACCCTCCAGCAGATGGGCTGCGAAGGAATGACGCAGGGTATGCGGCGTTATGTCCTGCTGAATATGGGCTTCACGCGCATATTTCTTGATGACCTTCCAGAAACCCTGCCGGGTCAAGCGTCCGCCAAGACTGTTCAGAAACAATGCTGGCTCCTCCAGATGATGCCGGAGCAGCTTGGCCCGCATATCGGTAGTATATACCGCTACTGCCTCTGCTGCGATTTCGCCAATGGGGACCACTCGCTCCTTGCCGGAGGTTCCAGTGCAGCGGGCATATTTCATCCCGGTGTGCACATCGCCGACATCCAGAGAGATCAGCTCGGACACCCGGATTCCTGTAGCGTAGAGTAACTCCAGCATAGCTTTGTCGCGCATCCCTTGAGGGGTGCTCTGATCGGGCGCTGCCAGCAGCTTCTCAATCTCCGCCACTGTCAGTATCATCGGCGGCTTCTTATCCGGCTTGATGGATTCCATCTCCAGCGTCGGGTCCTGAAACATCAATTGTTCCTTCATTAAGTAATGAAAAAAAGCGCGGAGCGACACTGTATTCCGGTTCACCGTCGAGGCAGCCTTGCCTGCCGCGCCCAGTGAGCCGAGATACAGCATAACCAGCGGCTTTCTGATCTCATCCGGTGATGCTGCGCCCCGCCCTTCCGCAAAATCCAGAAATTGCGATACATCCCGCCCGTAGGATTCCAGCGTATTCGCTGACAAACCTTTATCCCTGGACAAATAAAGCATAAAGGGCTGCAAGTGTGACCTCATCTCATTCACGCTCCTGTCTAACGCAGCTACGCTTGTAGCAGTCTGCCTCTCCTTGGCATGACTTTCCAATGATGACTGCCAAGAAGGACTCGGTCAGATTATGCCCAAGCTCATCTTAGCTTCATTCGACATGGTTCACTCTATTTCCTGCTTCCATCCGGCCGCTCTCACTCGCCGTACCAGTAATAGTAACGCAGGCGCTCTCCCGCTTTCATTCCATCACTGCCATAGTAGGCATCATGAAAGGCCCGGACCGCTGTGCCTTCCGGGATATCTTGTTGCTGAATCGGGTTGATCCACTCGCCAATGAAGCTCATGAAATGATAAAGCAAATAGCTCAGCAGCACAAACATAAGCAGAAAATACATCCGCCGCACCGTTTTGGGCAAAGAAACGATCACAAATATTCCCCCTCCACGCTATTGACAAGAATCAAGCCTTCTATGACCAACAAAAATAGGCCCGTCCTTCAACTTATGCGATGGAATGGAACGTTATGTATCTTACACCTGATTCAAGAAAACCAGCACATTCATTCAAAAAGCTCTCCCCGGCCATCTAGCCGTAGGAGAGCTTTGTGCGGTAAATCTTCATCTATAATCTTGCTTAGGACGGCTCGCCGTCCGTATTGTTCTTGTCCTTGCAGCGATGACATATCCCATGAAAGTCAAGTCTATGATCAAGCACCGAGAAATTGTACTCCTTCTCCAGTCGCTCTTCCAGCGGACCCAACCAATCCTCACGGATCTCGTCCATACTACCGCATTGCACGCAGATTAGATGGTGATGATGATGCTTCGCCGTATCTGTGCGCAGGTCGTATCTTGCCACGCCGTCACCGAAGTTGATCTTCTCTACGACATGAAGCTCGCTGAGCAGTTCCAGGGTACGATATACGGTCGCCAAACCGATCTCGGGAGCCTTCTCCTTGACGAGCATGAACACGTCCTCAGCGCTCAGATGATCCTCTTCATTCTCCAGTAGCACTCTTAAGGTCGCTTCCCGTTGGGGTGTAAGCTTGTATCCTTGGGATTGTAACTGTTGTTTGATTTTATCTATCCGGGCTTCCACCTGTCTCCCTCCCCCTTGGAAAATTAACCACACCGGGCTTCAAACCACTTCTTTTATTATAGGGGGAGTCGCTTTGAGAAGTCAAACGGTTTTAATGCACGGTTAATAGAGACAGGGCTTGTACTAGCGATGGAGTGACCCAGCGCATCATCACAGGAGTGACCCAGGTCTCAAAGGAAGCAACGCCCAGAATCAGCAAGGCCATAGCAAAGGACAGCAAGGTGTACATGGCAAAAGGACGGGTGATCGGTGTCCGGGTCCGACCTAACACTCTGCTCCGGATCATCAGTAGAGAGAAGGCAATCGCCGCGGCACTAGTTACCAACAGGACTGGAATCAGCACCAAGTTGTGCGGAGCGACCGAGACTAGCGCGAACAATAGACCATGCCAGGAGTATTGACTGACCAGACAGCCTACAGTGAAGCCAATCAGTACCCCTTTGAGAAAATCAAGAATGAGAATGCCCGGCAGGCCGATGACGGACAAGCCCAGAATCCAGATCAGACCCACCCATTTGAGATGTAGGGCAGCGATATTCCAGAACGACTCCTGTGCGCCCGGTAGCCCTTGCTGGTCTACGGTGACAAAGAAGTTCCCCAGATAGTCTCCCAGTTCCTGCTGCTGGTCCATGGTCAACGCACTCACAATCAGAGCCCCGAAGACCACCCCCACTAGAAACAGTACGGCGACAAAAATATAAAGAGGCGTCTGCTCCTTCATCATCAGCCTTAAATTACGCATCGGGATGTGCTCCTTTCCGGTGTATGTTACACCATATGAGACAACATCCACTTCTATGACTTGTCCTTAGGCTGTGGTGGGCCGGAGTAGCCCAGGAAGTCTTCTCGTCTGGCTATCCACCCGTGATGCGATAGGCGCATGGCGAGTACGGCGGTACGGCGAGTACGGCGGTTTAGCAAAACGCACGCTCCTTTAAGCCCGATCTGGTAGTTTCAGCGAACATAAGCTACTTGCCTTCCCGAACGACCTTACCGTAAGTTCCTCCGCCGCCTGCTGACAGTGCAAGTTTACCTGAGCGGGCGGCGACAATGCTTGACGCCAAATCCGTCCCCGCTACTGCGGCGATCTCATCCTCCCGGGCGGCATGCAAAATATTCATCTCCGTCCCGAACGCGTCCAGCAGAAGCTTCATCTTGGCCTTGCCGAGTCCCGGAATAAATTCAAGCGGCACCTGATAATGATACGATGGCCGATATTCTGGCACCTGCGGTGCCTGCCGGTCGGCAATGTCCATAATTCGGTCTAGCACACCCTTCACCAGTTTGAGACTCCCACAGTAAGGACAGCGCTCTGAGGTGGCATAGGCTTCATCTATGATACTGCCGCAGCCTCCACAGTACGTCCGGTGGTACTTGCCGAGCCGCGGGTTAAGCCCGTAATTTGCGCTCACTCTTCGCCCGTCCTTCCGTTCCAAGGCCAAGCGCAGCTCTGCAAACGAGGGATTGGCCAGCTCCAGCGCGTTATACTCCCGGCCGATTTTGCCCAGAGAATGAGCGTCAGAGTTGGTCAGAAAGGTGTACGGGTCTAGCTCCGATAGATAACCAGCCATATCCGAGTCTGCGCTCAGCCCCAGCTCCACGGCCGCAATGCGCTCCAAATCGAAAATGTCGGTCATCCGCTCGGCAGAGCATCCATATAATCCTTTGTGCGGTGTGAAAATATGGGCCGGAATCAAGATTCCGCCCCGTTCGTAGATCTCGTCCTGCAGCACCTGTGCCGGTGCATACAAACGCTGGGAGCTGAGATTCACATTGGTCATGTGATCGCTCATCCAGTGGCTAAAATCCTCCATGGTCTCTATGTCTGGCATAAAGGCCAGGACATGGCACTCTTTTCGTCCCGGCTCACGAATTTCGATCTCTGAACCCAGCAGGATAGTCGTCCCGCGGTAAGCGATCCCTCCACCTTCGGCCTCTGTCATCTCGCCTGAGTCCAGTGCACTTCGGATGTCATCCTGCACGCCCGGGGAGTGACAATCGATGATTCCGATCAGTTCGATGCCCTTGCGTTCAGCGGCCTCCTTCGCAATATTCGCAAATGTGAGGTTGCGGCTACCGCTGATTTTGACAGGCTGGCCTTCCGAAGTCCTCCCGATATGGACATGCAAGTCACCATAATAGGTCTTTAGTTCCGGTGTTAGTGCCATTGTCCGGTCAGCGTATACAGATGCCAGGCGTACACGGCCATCATCGTTTTGGCATCGGCAATACGTCCGTCCGCAATATATTGATACGCTTCCTCCAGTGTCAGCTCTGATACCTCCAGGAACTCATCCTCATCCAAAGCCATCTCTCCAACCTGAGCATTCTCTGTGACATACAGATGAATGATTTCGTCAGCAAAGCCAGGTGAAGTGTAGAACGACTTCAAATGCTTCAGATCGCCGCTGTGAAAGCCGGTCTCTTCTTGCAGCTCCCGGTGAGCTGCCGTCAGCGGATCCTCGCCCGGGTCCAGCTTACCTGCGGGAATCTCTACCTCAGTCCGGAGCATCGGCTGCCGATACTGTTCCACCACCAGCAGTTTGTTGTTGTTCAGTGCCAGCACCGCGACAGCGCCAGGATGCTTCACGACCTCACGGGTCGCAGTATTTCCATCCGGCAGTTGGACCGTATCCACCTGCAGGGTAATAATCTTCCCATCAAAAATCGGCTGAGTGGACAAGGTTACTTCATCCAGGGCCGGATTGCTGTGTCTTTTTTGATTTTCCATCACATTCTGGTCTCCTTTGTCTCTGTTCTGCATACGGTGTATTATAGCAAACTTATCAGGAAAGAAGGTAACGGACAATGAACAAGTTCTTCAGCCGTACAAGCTCAACCGCCGTCATGATGGCAGGATCACCAGCGCAAATTAAGGCCATGCTGGCCGAATGGATCGAGCGGTACGGGAGGGATATGCCGCTGGCTTACGTCCTCTCCCTGCACGACGAGGCGCGGGTCCACTCTCCTAAGGCTGGATAAATAACCTCTTAATTTATCAAAATGCTAAATGAACCTCTTGAATTAGCCTCTAAAATTAACTTTTAAAATCAACTTTTAAAATCAACTTTTAAAATCAACTTCCAACTACCTTCAAATAATCCGAAAAAATTTCCGAGTTATATAAAAAAAGCTCTATGTATTCGATATAGTGTTTGGTGAACCAACGAATGATATATGGTACTCATCGGCTAACGTAAAGAACAACATAGACAGCATCACGATAGCACATCTATAGCTACTGAGGCACGTAACTGGAATTCTTCCCGTTAATTTAACTCATTTGCTTATTTAGAACTAAATTAACGGGAAAAGCTCCTGCTATTCCAGGGGTTTCAACTAACAAACTAGGCTTAAGTCTGAAATAACAGGAGTGAGTCCTGTTATTTTTTGTAATGTAACGATTCCGCAGGAATTAGCAGGACTTTTTCCAGTTATTCCACATGACATGTAGCTCTCCCCACCCCTGAATGCTAACCCAGTGACTACACCTCTTCTGGGTATTCATAACTATTTCATCTCTTCTCGCAATCCACAATTAACTCGGAAAATAAATAATGCCCTCCGACTTCCTACTGGGAAGTGAGAGGGCTGAAACGTGTGCTTTCACGTTATATGGAGCGTGGTTTACCTCTTGGAACCGCCTTTTCGTTAATTATGGAACGAGACAGCACCGGGCTTGACTCAACGATTGACCAGTAGCTCAATTTGTTTGATCCAAATAGTCAATTATCTATTTTATGGAATTTGTAATATAACCAAACCATGCCATCGTTCAATTGTTTTACCGAAATCAGTTCTAACGCTTGTCCGGCGGCCGGTAGCTCTTCCCCTTTTCCTTTGTATTCGAAAATAGAAGGCATACCAGAGAGGCCATCGATCCCCGGATATATTAGAAGGCTCAACTCATCGAGAAGACCAGCTTTCAGGAAATTACCATTAATAATCCCGCCTCCTTCAAGCCTTAACTTCGTGAAGCCAAAATCATTCCCAAGTATCTCCATTGCCTTCGTCATATCTTTACCGTCAGCTCCACTAAACAAGTAAGAAACATTTCGGTCACGCAGATGCTCTAGATAACGATCCGAAACTTGTTCGCTAAGTAGAGCTATAAAACAATAGTCTGATTGTTCATCGTACATCACTTTGCCGCCAGGGTCAGTTACGATGAATGTACGATTGCCGTTTCTTTTACCGATAAAAGGGTTACGGTCCTTCGTGGGCGGTTCGTCGCTATGCTCAAAAGTCTTTAACGAAAGAAAATCCTGTAGTGTTACCCGCCCAAGAATTGTGGCTTCTCCCCCTACTTGCTCAGCGATCTGAAAATAGATATCCAGAACTTCATCACTGGTCTTTCCATCGAACGGTTTGCTGTAGCGTGTAGTATCAAGTCTGCCATCGACTGTCGATTCCATATGGCAAATAATCGTTGGTTTCATTACATTCATTCCCTCTCTTTTTTGAATTGTGTAAAATCAAAGCTCACAACACTTCCCGCCTCCCTCATTTCTTGTCAGAGGTTCTTGCGGATCGTTCTGAACTCTTAGTTAAGAATAGAACTTTGGACGGAGAAACACACTACACGATCCGGGCAGATTATTGCCTAATTCGCCCATTCTGATTCCGATTTAACACTATGTTTTAGAGGGATTTGTGTAAAATCACCGCCAAGCGGCGAGTTATGTACTACTAATCAAGAAGCATGCCAGCGGCCCTCATACGACGGACATCCCGATGCGGAGGCTCCCCGAACTCGCGTTTGTATTCCCGGCTAAACTGGGTAGGGCTTTCATAACCAACCTTGAAAGAGGCAGTAGTCGCATCCAGATTATCGAACAGCATCAGGCGTTGTGCCTCGTACAGGCGCAGGCGCTTTTGGAATCGAAGAGGGCTGTATGAGGTCACTTTCCGAAAGTGACGATTGAAGGTGGATTCAGACATGTGAACCTGATCCGCCAGATTCTCGATCAACAGGGGTTCCCGAAAATGATTGCGCAGCCAAGTGATAGCCTGAGCTACCCGATTAATAGGAGTGCCCTGAGTGCCAATCGCGCGCAGACATCCACCAAGGGGACCGATGATCAAGTGATAATGAATCTCCCTTATAATCAAAGGCGCGAGAATCGGTATTCGTTCTGGGTTCTCCAACAAACTGATTAGGCGTAGAAAACAGCCTGCGATTTCCAGCGTTGATGTGGCGGAGCAGATTCCCCAATGGTCATTCGTATCCACTTTGCCATCAAGCGGAACCTCGGTAGCTAATTGGGCAATTTGAGAAATATCCAAAGGTAGGCTCAAAGACAAGAAGGGAGCTAGCGGGGAGGCTTCTATTTCGCTGTTAATACAGGGCATGTCTACGCCAGAGACCATAAACTCTCCTTCACCGTACTCCATTTTCCCATTCCCAAAGATCGTCCTTTTGCGGCCTTGAACAATCAGGCCGATTACCGGTCTATAAATATTGCTTTCATCCTGAGTTGGAACGTCTCGCCGGAGTAGAACCAATCCATCCAACGCTGTGTCTGCCTTCTGTGGTTCTGGCAGAAGGCGCAGGAGTTTTTCTGTCAACTGTTCATAAATCGTATCCATGTCGCTCGATATATTGTCGGATATCATTTTTCTTCCGTTTAAGGATTCCACAAAATCACCACCGTTTTTTGTTTGAAATTTAATATAGCATAAATGCCCTGAGGAACGATCAATTTGAATGATTTGTAATTCAGTTCCACCACTCCCACTAAGTGATTCAAATGAACTCTAGTAAAAAAGTCATTCACTGTCTCGCTGTGTCCAACCTAGAAAATACCACATGCTATTTCCGTTTTTAAATCATAATCTTCGCGTAACTTCCACTATTGCATCTTTCTCGTAATTCACAATTACCTCATCACCTTACGCTTGCATCTAGCTGTCTGTCCCTACTCCCTTGCAAAAAGAGCTGCTACCTGGACTGGCACAATGCCGGTCAGATAACAGCTCTTTTAAGAGGTAAGGCTGCGGTCAGCCTATCCCTTAATGTTTTCCTGAATGATCGCAACCACCAGTTCGGCGGCTTTAGCGATATCCGCAGCCTTGATCCGTTCCTGGGTCGTGTGAATATGCTCGTAACCAATGGCAAGATTGACTGTCGGCACCTTCAGACCGTTGAACACATTGGCATCGCTACCCCCGCCGGAAGCGAATAGGTGCGTCGTCAAACCAAGCGACGTAATCGCGCGGTCTGCAAGCTGCACAACGGGATCATGTTGGTTGAAGCTGAACGCCGGGTAGATTACTTCGCTGCGGAATTCACATTCCGCATTATATTCACGGACTGTTGTTTCCAGCGCTTCGCGCATGGATTCGATCTGCCGGTCCACCTTCTCCTGTACAATACTGCGTGCTTCCGCATCCAGCTGCACATGGTCACAAACAACATTGGTCGGGCCACCGCCTGCGAATTTCCCGATGTTGGCAGTAGTTTCGTTATCAATTCGACCGAGCTTCATCGCCGAGATTGCTTTGCTCGCCACCTGAATGGCGCTGATGCCATCCTCCGGATTGACTCCGGCATGCGCCGACTTCCCGTAGATTTGCATTGTAATTCTCGCCTGAGTCGGTGCAGACACCGCAATCGCGCCTACCTCACCATTGGAGTCCAACGCAAAGCCAATTTCAGCATCCAGATGCTTAGGGTCCATAGCTCGTGCGCCCAACAGACCGGACTCCTCACCGGCTGTGATCACGAACTGAATCTGACCATGCGGCAGACCTTGCTCTTGGATCGCCCGAATCGCTTCAAATAGTGCCGCTAACCCAGCTTTATCATCAGCACCCAGAATCGTACTTCCGTCACTTGTAATCCAGCCGTCTTCATGCAGCGTTGGCTTAATTCCTTTGCCAGGCACCACTGTGTCCATGTGGCAGGTAAACAGCAGCTTAGGTGCTGTAACCCCTTGCACTGCAGGCCACGTTACAAACAAATTGCCTGCTCCATGTCCTGTCCGCTCCTGGGAATCATCTTCGACAACCTCCAGACCTAGCGCTTTGAACTTGCCAGTCAACACATCGGCGATTTCCCGTTCATTTCCCGTCTCGCTGTCCACACGGACAAGCTCCATAAATTCCTCAATCAATCGGTCCTGTACAATCACTGGACTTCCCTCTCTTTCACGGATACGTTACAATAGTTTGTAATTGTGATATGTTCATAACTTAAACTAATTCAAAAGGAGTCTCTCATGCAACGTCAAAAATGGTTCCGCATCATTATCTACGTTATGCTGATCGCCATGATCGCATCCACCTTGCTGGTTGTCATCGAGCCCTTCCTTGCCGGCTAATCTCCCTCACAGGCAACGATAATAACAGCGGCCGGGGTTCTCCCGGCCGCTGTTTGGACTTGCCATTTTCCCAGGACCCATCACACTTAAAGTTCATTCCAGGACGATATGGCTTCACTATCAAAAGGAAAATGCTGCAGAAAATGAGGAATCAACGACTGTGCAACTTCCTCAATTTCCATTACGCGGCCAATGCATTCCTCCAAGGAGGTTACCCCGTAATCCGTAATACCACATGGAATAATACCCTGAAAGCCTTGGCGGGCAATTCCTGCAGAAATGTTAAAAGCAAAGCCGTGGCTGGTAATAAAGCCCCTGCGGTGCTTGCTTTTATTAAACTTCACACCGATCGCGCAAATCTTCTCATCGCCTACCCAAACCCCTGTATATTCCGGCTTGCGGCTGCCGACAATGCCATGGGAAGCAAGATAATCAATAATTACCGCCTCCAGAGTGCGCAAATAGCCATGAAGATCGACTCTGCCCTGTTCCCCCAGCTTCAACAGCGGATAACCAACCAGTTGTCCAGGTCCATGATATGTAATATCCCCGCCACGGTCGATTTCAAACAAAGCGATCCCCTGTTGCTGCAGCTGTACGCTGTCCAGAAGAAGATGCTCAGGATGATTCTGCGATCCGATGGTGTAGGTAGGCGGGTGCTGCAAAAGGATCAACTGCTCCGGCTGCTCTCCGCGATCAATCCCTTGCACAAGCTCCTTCTGCAGTTCCCAGGCTGCACCATATTCCATCAATGGTACATAGGAAATACGCAGCCTGTGGCCATTTAAGTTCTCCATGCTTCAGGTCCCCTTTAGTGAGTCTCTGTTTCCTGTGATGTGATGGGCCGGGTATGGATCAGTAAAGCTTCGTTTCCAGCGTATAGCCTTCAATATTATCTTTTACACGCTGCAAGAAGCGTCCACAAATCACACCGTCGAGAATGCGGTGATCCAGCGACAGACAGATGTTCGCCATGGAACGCACGGCAATCATATCGTTGATAACAACAGGCTTTTTCACGATAGATTCAAAGGTCAGAATCGCCGCCTGTGGATAGTTAATTATTGGATAAGACAGAATCGAACCGAATGAGCCGGTATTATTGACGGTAAAGGTGCCACCCTGCATATCATCTAGGCGCAGCTTGCCCTCCCGAGTCTTCTGAGCCAGTTCGTCGATTTCGCGTGCAAGTCCTGCGATGTTCTTCTGATCGGCCTTCTTGATCACCGGTGTCATTACAGAATCTTCTGTACCGACAGCCAGCGAGATGTTGATATCACGCTTCACGATGATTTTGTTAACCGCCCAGACCGAGTTCATGATCGGATAATCCTTAATTGCACTAACCACTGCTTTCATCAGGAAAGCCAGGTAGGTCAGATTGATGCCTTCCTTGCGCTTGAACTCATCCTTTAGCTTGTTGCGCAGAGCAACGAGATTGGTGACATCCACTTCAATCATGGTCCAGGCATGTGGAATCTCAGCCACACTCTGACGCATTCTGGTCGCAATGGTATTGCGGATTGGTGTGACATCGATCAAATATTCCGAAGCACCATTTTGCGTCCCTTCAACTTCAACGGACGGAATACGCGGGGATTCACTCAGATGCAGTCCGGAATGGCGAACAGGCTCAATCGGTGCCGGTGATCCTTCCACCATCGGCGATGCTGTTGGAACCGCCGGTGTTGGTGCCTGTGCATATGTTGGTGTCTGTACAGTAGCTGGAGCCGGAGCTTGTGCTACATTTTGCCCAGCATTAGCGGCACCTCCCGCTTCCAAATACGTCAGTACATCCTTACGGGTGATGCGCCCGCCCATGCCTGTGCCAGCAACAGCAGTCAAATCAATGTTATGCTCCGCTGCCAGCGTCTGAACAGCCGGAGAATAGCGGGCACGCATTGGTGCGTCAGCAGATGAAGCAGAAAGCGCAGGTCTGCCAGCAGTCGAAGCTACCGGGGATGCCGGTACTCCTGCAGCTGCATTAGGTGGTTGTGGAGCTGCGCTAGCCGCAAGTGAGGCCACTTCAGAAGGCGATACAGGTACAGCAATACGACAAATCACTTCGCCTACGCTAATCGTCTGGCCTTCCTCAGCCAGAAGCTCACCCATAATCCCATCAACAGTGGATGGCAGCTCAGCGTTTACTTTATCCGTAATAAGTTCACACAACGGCTCATACTGCTCAACCGGATCGCCCGGTTTCTTCAGCCATTTGCCGATGGTTGCCGACACAAGCGATTCCGCGAGTTGGGGCATAACCACGTCGGTCAACTTTTGATTGTCAGACATAATTTCACTCCTTAAAAGTTTTACGGAGCAATGCTTCCTAGAGTTACTCCGCAGTAAAACTTAGCTTCGAAAGCATACACTCAGTTTTACGGAGCAATGCTTCCTAGAGTTACTCCGCAGTAAAACTTAGCTTCGGAAGCATATACTTAGTTTTACGAAACCATGCGTCCTTGAGTTACTCCGCAGTAAAACTTAGCTTCGGAAGCATATACTTAGTTTTACGAAGCTATGCTTCCTAGGATTACTCCGTAGTAAAACTTGCTTCGAAAGCATTCGCTTAGTTTTACGAAGCCATGCGTCCTAGAGCTACTCCGCAGTAAACTAGCTTCGAAAGCAGCCGCTCCGCAAAGACTAATAAATGTTAGTATTGCGCCAGTCGTAGCATTTCCGCCTTCACTTTATCCTTGCTAAGCATGAAGAATTTCTCCATTGGCGGGCTGATTGGCATAGCAGGTACATCGGGACCGCAGAGTCTGAAGATTGGCGCATCCAGGTCGAACAGGCAATGCTCGGCAATAATGGCTGCAACCTCGCCGCCTACACCGCCAAATTTGTTGTCTTCATGGACGATCAGCACCTTACCCGTTTGACGAACTGCTGCGATAATTGCAGCGGTATCGAGTGGCTGCAACGTGCGCAGATCAAGGATATGTGCTGTGATACCCTCCTCACGTTCCAGCTCTTCCGCTGCCTGCATGGCAAAATGCATCGGGAGGCTATAGCCGATAACCGTAATATCGCTACCTTCGCGCAGCAGGTTCGCTTCGCCGATCGGCACTGTGTAATCACCTTCGGGAACGTCCCCTTTGATCAGCTTGTAGCATTTCTTATGCTCAAAGAACAGGACTGGATCAGGGTCACGTACAGCGGCCTTCAGCAGTCCTTTGGCATCATAGGCCGAATAAGGAGCTACAATCTTCAGGCCTGGTGTACCGAAGAAAATAGATTCAGCACACTGTGAATGGTACAACCCCCCGAAGATGCCGCCGCCGATAGGCGCACGGATCACGAGTGGACAGTCCCAATCATTATTGGAACGGTAGCGGATTTTGGCCGCTTCACTAATAATTTGGTTGGTGGCTGGCAGCATGAAATCCGAATACTGCATCTCAGCAATCGGCTTCATACCGTACATGGCTGCACCGATGGCAACCCCAGCAATCGCGGATTCCGCAAGTGGTGTATCCAGTACACGCTCTTCTCCAAACTGTGCCTGAAGGCCCTTGGTCGTCGTGAACACGCCGCCCTTCACGCCAACATCCTCACCAAGCACAAAGACGGAGTCATCACGCTCCATCTCTTCCTTCATCGCCAGCCGGATAGCGTCAATATATTCCATCATAGCCATCGCTTATACCCCTCCTTGTGACTGGGAATCGCTGTACACATGCAGCAGCGTCTCTTCCGGTTTCGGGAACGGTGCATTGTCGGCGTATTCAATAGCTTCTTTCAGCTCCAGATTGTACTCTGCAACGAGATCACGCTCCTGCTCGTCGCTCCAAAGTCCCAGAGCTGTCAAATAATCACGGAAACGGGCTACGCCGTCCTTTTTCCAGTTCTCGTCAACCTCTTCCTTCGTCCGGTAAGCCAGATCGTTGTCAGAAGTTGAGTGTGGTCCGAGACGATACATCATCGCTTCGATCAAGGTAGGACCTTCACCTGCCAGCGCACGCTCGCGGGCTTCCTTCACCACACGATACACTTCCAGCGGATCATTGCCGTCAACACGAATACCCGGGAATCCGTAACCTAGCGCGCGGTCGCTGACCTTCCCGCCAAGCTGACGGTGGGCCGGAATGGAGATGGCGTACTGGTTGTTCTCACACATAATAATAACTGGAAGCTTGTTGACCCCAGCAAAGTTGCACGCTTCATGAAAATCCCCCTGGTTGCTGGAGCCTTCGCCAAAGGTAACAAAAGAAACAAACGGCTTCTTCTGCATTTTGGCAGCTAGCGCAAAGCCAACCGCATGTGGTACCTGAGTTGTTACCGGGCTTGAGCCGGTTACGATCCGCAGGCGTTTGCTGCCGAAATGGCCCGGCATCTGCCGGCCACCACTATTGGGGTCTTCGGCCTTAGCGAAGACAGACAACATCAACTCACGCACCGTCATCCCCACAGAAAGCACGAAAGCATAATCACGGTAATATGGCAAAAAATAATCGTTCTGCCGGTCCAGTGCAAAAGCGGCTGCCACCTGAGCCGCCTCCTGGCCGATACCAGAGACATGGAAGTTGATCTTCCCGGCGCGCTGCAACAGCAGGCTGCGCTCATCGTATTTGCGAGAGAGCTGCATATATCTGTACATATCAATGACCTGGCCGTCGCTGAGTCCAAGCTGCTTATGTCGGTTAACCGTTTCTACAGTACCTTGCAATTCCATAAGTGAGGTACCTCCTAAAGTTTGGTAAGCGCTACTTCTTCGAGCTCCTTCATACGAAACGGCTTTGGAAGCATACGCTTGTTCATGTAGCCTCAAATCTTAGACTGTTTTATGACCACCTATACCCTGATCTTAAAACCAGGTACTAAGACTTGGCTTGAGTCTATTATAATCCCAACTTACTCAAAAAGAAAAGCCGGAAATAAACGTTTGACAGCCCTTTTGAAGCCGTTTGGGCAGCAGAACCTATTCTCTGCTGTCCCTCAAGTCTCCCGCAGCGCATTTTATAAGCCAATTGCTTTACCATCCACTGCCAACATAGCNAAAGCATACACTCAGTTTTACGGAGCAATGCTTCCTAGAGTTACTCCGCAGTAAAACTTAGCTTCGGAAGCATATACTTAGTTTTACGAAACCATGCGTCCTTGAGTTACTCCGCAGTAAAACTTAGCTTCGGAAGCATATACTTAGTTTTACGAAGCTATGCTTCCTAGGATTACTCCGTAGTAAAACTTGCTTCGAAAGCATTCGCTTAGTTTTACGAAGCCATGCGTCCTAGAGCTACTCCGCAGTAAACTAGCTTCGAAAGCAGCCGCTCCGCAAAGACTAATAAATGTTAGTATTGCGCCAGTCGTAGCATTTCCGCCTTCACTTTATCCTTGCTAAGCATGAAGAATTTCTCCATTGGCGGGCTGATTGGCATAGCAGGTACATCGGGACCGCAGAGTCTGAAGATTGGCGCATCCAGGTCGAACAGGCAATGCTCGGCAATAATGGCTGCAACCTCGCCGCCTACACCGCCAAATTTGTTGTCTTCATGGACGATCAGCACCTTACCCGTTTGACGAACTGCTGCGATAATTGCAGCGGTATCGAGTGGCTGCAACGTGCGCAGATCAAGGATATGTGCTGTGATACCCTCCTCACGTTCCAGCTCTTCCGCTGCCTGCATGGCAAAATGCATCGGGAGGCTATAGCCGATAACCGTAATATCGCTACCTTCGCGCAGCAGGTTCGCTTCGCCGATCGGCACTGTGTAATCACCTTCGGGAACGTCCCCTTTGATCAGCTTGTAGCATTTCTTATGCTCAAAGAACAGGACTGGATCAGGGTCACGTACAGCGGCCTTCAGCAGTCCTTTGGCATCATAGGCCGAATAAGGAGCTACAATCTTCAGGCCTGGTGTACCGAAGAAAATAGATTCAGCACACTGTGAATGGTACAACCCCCCGAAGATGCCGCCGCCGATAGGCGCACGGATCACGAGTGGACAGTCCCAATCATTATTGGAACGGTAGCGGATTTTGGCCGCTTCACTAATAATTTGGTTGGTGGCTGGCAGCATGAAATCCGAATACTGCATCTCAGCAATCGGCTTCATACCGTACATGGCTGCACCGATGGCAACCCCAGCAATCGCGGATTCCGCAAGTGGTGTATCCAGTACACGCTCTTCTCCAAACTGTGCCTGAAGGCCCTTGGTCGTCGTGAACACGCCGCCCTTCACGCCAACATCCTCACCAAGCACAAAGACGGAGTCATCACGCTCCATCTCTTCCTTCATCGCCAGCCGGATAGCGTCAATATATTCCATCATAGCCATCGCTTATACCCCTCCTTGTGACTGGGAATCGCTGTACACATGCAGCAGCGTCTCTTCCGGTTTCGGGAACGGTGCATTGTCGGCGTATTCAATAGCTTCTTTCAGCTCCAGATTGTACTCTGCAACGAGATCACGCTCCTGCTCGTCGCTCCAAAGTCCCAGAGCTGTCAAATAATCACGGAAACGGGCTACGCCGTCCTTTTTCCAGTTCTCGTCAACCTCTTCCTTCGTCCGGTAAGCCAGATCGTTGTCAGAAGTTGAGTGTGGTCCGAGACGATACATCATCGCTTCGATCAAGGTAGGACCTTCACCTGCCAGCGCACGCTCGCGGGCTTCCTTCACCACACGATACACTTCCAGCGGATCATTGCCGTCAACACGAATACCCGGGAATCCGTAACCTAGCGCGCGGTCGCTGACCTTCCCGCCAAGCTGACGGTGGGCCGGAATGGAGATGGCGTACTGGTTGTTCTCACACATAATAATAACTGGAAGCTTGTTGACCCCAGCAAAGTTGCACGCTTCATGAAAATCCCCCTGGTTGCTGGAGCCTTCGCCAAAGGTAACAAAAGAAACAAACGGCTTCTTCTGCATTTTGGCAGCTAGCGCAAAGCCAACCGCATGTGGTACCTGAGTTGTTACCGGGCTTGAGCCGGTTACGATCCGCAGGCGTTTGCTGCCGAAATGGCCCGGCATCTGCCGGCCACCACTATTGGGGTCTTCGGCCTTAGCGAAGACAGACAACATCAACTCACGCACCGTCATCCCCACAGAAAGCACGAAAGCATAATCACGGTAATATGGCAAAAAATAATCGTTCTGCCGGTCCAGTGCAAAAGCGGCTGCCACCTGAGCCGCCTCCTGGCCGATACCAGAGACATGGAAGTTGATCTTCCCGGCGCGCTGCAACAGCAGGCTGCGCTCATCGTATTTGCGAGAGAGCTGCATATATCTGTACATATCAATGACCTGGCCGTCGCTGAGTCCAAGCTGCTTATGTCGGTTAACCGTTTCTACAGTACCTTGCAATTCCATAAGTGAGGTACCTCCTAAAGTTTGGTAAGCGCTACTTCTTCGAGCTCCTTCATACGAAACGGCTTTGGAAGCATACGCTTGTTCATGTAGCCTCAAATCTTAGACTGTTTTATGACCACCTATACCCTGATCTTAAAACCAGGTACTAAGACTTGGCTTGAGTCTATTATAATCCCAACTTACTCAAAAAGAAAAGCCGGAAATAAACGTTTGACAGCCCTTTTGAAGCCGTTTGGGCAGCAGAACCTATTCTCTGCTGTCCCTCAAGTCTCCCGCAGCGCATTTTATAAGCCAATTGCTTTACCATCCACTGCCAACATAGCTTCGCCCACGATCTCCGACAACGTCGGATGTGCATGGATCGCTTCGCCAACTTCCCATGGCGTCGCGTCCAGCAGCTGGGCCAGCGCCGCTTCCCCGATCAGATCGGTCACATGCGGCCCGATCATCTGCACACCCAGAATGTCACGGCTATTACGATCAGCCACAACCTTTACAAACCCGTCTTGCAGGCCATATACAATAGCTTTGCCAATGGCCGAGAAAGGAAACTTGCCAGTGACAACATCATGCCCTAAAGCCTTAGCTTCCTTCTCCGTATAACCGACACTTGCAACCTCAGGCCGTGTGTACACACAGCGGGGAACAAGGTGGGGATGATAGGGATGAAGCGGCTCCCCGGCTAGATGATTCACGGCCCGAATGCCTTCATGGCTGGCCGCATGGGCCAACTGCAGTCCGCCAATGCAGTCACCGATCGCATAGATATGCGGTTCACTGGTCTGCATATTCCCGTTGACGGAGATGACACCCTTCTCTACGCGGATGTCCGTGTTCTCCAGGCCAATATTCTCCACATTGGCTACCCGTCCTACGGATACGAGCAGCTTCTCAGCCGTCAAAACCTGCCGCTGTTCACCTTTAGTCGCTTCGATGGACAGCGTATCCCCGCTGCTGCTAAAGCTCTCTGCATCTACAGTCGTACCTGTCAGAATCTTAACGCCTCTTTTCTTCAGAAGACGCTGCAGTTCACGTGCCACTTCCTCATCTTCCTGCGGCAGAAGCTGGTTTGCGGCTTCCACCACTGTCACGTCCACACCGAAATCAGCCAGCATGGAAGCCCACTCTACACCAATAACTCCGCCGCCGACGATAATTATCGAAGCCGGAAGCTCTTCCAGCGTCAAGGCTTCTTCACTGCTGAGGATCATCTTGCCGTCAGGCTGGAGTCCTGGCAGGACACGTGGACGGGAACCGGTAGCGATAATGAGATGCTCTGAGACAACAGTCTCCATCTCGCCATCTTCCAGCTCCACAGCCACAGCACCACTGCGTGGAGAAAAAATAGAAGGGCCGGTCACGCGCCCTTTCCCTTTGATAACTTGTATTTTATTTTTGCGCATCAGATACTGTACGCCTTGATGAAGTTGATCTACTACGGATTCCTTGCGCTGCTGTACTTTAGGGAAAACAAGCTTTACGCCATTAGTCTCAATGCCATAGCTTTCGCTTTCCTGTATTTCCGCGTACACTTCGGCGCTTCGCAAGAGCGATTTGCTTGGAATACAGCCACGATGCAGGCAGGTTCCGCCCAGTTTGTCCATTTCGATGACGACAACAGATTTCCCCAATTGTGCAGCACGGATTGCCGCCACATAACCTCCGGTTCCCCCGCCTAGTACTGCCACGTCGCATGAAATTGTCATGATATGTATCCTCCAGTCATTACACTTAGCTTTGAATGTTAATCTACTACATTGTACTCCCTTTTCAGCCTATTACAAAATGTATATTCGTCATACGTACGCAATGAAATATTGTGTAAACAGAGGCGGACAGGAGGCAAGCGAGATAGTGATTATTTTGTAGCTCCTTCGCTTCCTCCAGTGTAAGTGCTCGCAACTGACCAACAGTCAATACATTGTCACTCATGATCCTCACTCCTTTTTTTCAAAATAAAAGAGTCCTCATTAGAGAACTCAAAGTTCATTACCATACAATTTATTTACTCCTCCAGCATTCTTATAGGCTGTAAGGACGTTTTGTATTGCCTGTTTCTGACGTTTACTCAATACTATGTCGTTCCGGTATAAACCCTCTCCATCCAGTCGCACAATTGTTTTCTCAGCATTAGCCATCGCCTTTAACATCTTTAGGTCATCGAGATAAACATCATGATTATAAACCTCCCGAACAGTACTACGAGAAAAGGATTTTTTCATATACTTACCTATATTATTAAATTTGAATAGTTGCTCATCAGCTCTAATCTGAATCCAATTTGTGTTAATCTGCTGTGTACCCACATAATCAATCACAAAATGGAGGTTTGAGACAACATCTTTGTTTTTGATGAAATAAACATAAAAATCACTCTTGTTTGTGTTTTCAATAGTTGTTTGTGCATAGTAGGCAGATATCTCTTGAACCTCATCTTTTTGCTCAATCAGACCGGACAATGCTTTTTTGACTTCTTCGGGTGATTTCGTAGGAACCGGTGATGTATTCTGCGCCATATTTGAAGAGCAGGCCGATAAGGAAATGATGACGAGTAACGATAGTATTAATTTTCTCATTTATTTCTCCAATCCAGCGATTTGAGCATAATCTCAGCAAGTTGTTGTTGAAGGGCAATCAGATCCACTTCAAATCGTTTCAAAAAGCATTTTCTTCGTCTAAGGAAGCCAGCATTAATCAACCCACACTCATTCAGGCGTAGTTGATTCTGGTAGAGTCAAATTATCTTGTTCCTCATCTGGTTGAACAATCGATACTAATACAGCAATTACAGGTGGAACCAAGGCCGATACTAATAAAGCGAGCTTATATCCACTTCCACCTAAGGGAAATAGCTTATAGATAAACATGAAGAACATAATTAAATAAATGAAAAAGTACTTTATTGCCTCAATTAATATTCCGAATATTAACCATAAAATCTTTTTAAATATCCCTTCAGGAAATCCATCGGAATAATCTGCCCAAATGCTTTTCAATCCTGCCCAAATGGTTCTTCCTGTTATAGATAATCCATTTTGAACACCTTCAGTCATAGTTAGATTACTATCAACTTTGGTGAACATATGTGGAAATTCTTGAATGAAATCTGTATCTAATACTTTTACTTCTAGTTTAGCTTCTTCAGGAACATATATCTTGGTCATAGCACCATAAACAACTAATCCAAGGAATATGAAGCTTAAAATACTTGCCAATACTTTTCTTTGAGCCTGCCACATCATTGATCTCCCCCAATAATCACATGGAACAATAATACAACATATGGGATATAAATCCTATAAAAAATGGTATTCTCAGCAGTAGTGATCCCTATGTTTTTATCGCCACACATAGATAAACTAAATGTCATATGTCAATGGACTTTTACAGATTGAAGCGTTATCATAAGGGGGAACTTACAGCGCCTAGAAGGGTAGGAGACACTTATGAGACTGCTCATTTCACGCTTTATTGCCATCCTTATCCTTGTAATTCCCGGCCTTGTCGCCATGAAGGGTTTTCTTATGATGAAGGATGATATCTTCGACTATTACTCCATGCATGGAGATGATAGCGTTACTCCGGTATTCGCCTGGCTTCATTTTGGCGGGGGACTGGTGTTATTTGCGGCAGGCATGACTTTCCTCGGCGGCTGGATTCTCACCCGTGACCGCAAACGCAATTACGTCGGCCCCCGTTTCCGGGAGAAACAGAAGGCTGAAGAATCAACACCGTGAATAAATAGTTAACCAGCCCAACTAACAGCATTATTGTATTTTAAATGTCTTGAACATATTACAAGCGAAATTAGATACTCACAAAAGATCAAGCGTTTTTCTAGTGAGGTTAGGGCTTTAGTACGCAAGTTTCCCTCTCATTTACCAGTAGGCTTAACAGTGAAAAATGGTCTATCGCCCAATTAGATGCATTTTTGTATCTTATTCCTCTTCAATTTAGAGAAAAGAAGGAAATAGGTGCATTTTTGTATCTTAATTTTCAAAAAAGTATGCTGAACAGGGATTTCTGGAAGATTTAAGGTGCAATATTGCCCTTAATTCCCACTAAGCCTTAGCTACAGACGATTTAAGGTACAAAAATGCCGTTAATTGCAGTTCGTTAGCCAAACTTCGTTAGTCACACCTCGTAAATCACATTCCGTAAATCACACTTTGTAAATCATTATTTTAATGCGTTCACATATTTGTTTTTCTAAAAAACGCCTAAACGTTAGCATATCAAATAAGAGGCTCCCCGTGACTGCGCAAATGCGCCTTCGGGGAGCCTCTGTTGTTATATATGACGAGTTTGAGATTCGAACTTTAGATACGAACTTGAGATTCGAACTTGAGATTCGAACTTGAGATTCGAAACTTAGATTCGAGCTTGAGATTCGAAATTCATATCTTAACGTAAGACTCGGTCGTCCCTACGGTGAATGTTTGGACTTCCGGTCGCTGCTGTCCCCAGATCAGTTAGCTGCTGCTTTACGCTGACCCTGCACCAGTTCCTGGTACAGTCCCTCTTCCTGAAGCAGCTTCTCATGAGAACCCTGCTGGATCAACCTGCCTCCCCGCAAGACAAGAATACGGTCCGCTGCACGAATCGTGTTCAAGCGGTGGGCGATGACAAAGCTGGTTCTGCCCTTCATTAGCGCCTGCAAGCCCTCCTGGATTTTGACCTCAGTCACCGTATCAATGCTGCTCGTCGCTTCATCCAGGATTAGCATGGCTGGGTCGGCCAGAATGGCTCTCGCAATCGCCAGCAGTTGCTTCTGGCCTTGACTGATTCCACTGCCATCTGCAGACAACATCCGGTCATAACCGCCAGGCATCCGCATGATGAAGGAATGCGCATTGGCCAGCTTCGCCGCCTGCTCGACTTCCTCATCGGTAGCATCCAGCTTACCGTAGCGGATATTATCCCGAATGCTGCCCTTGAATAAGAAAGAGTCTTGCAAAACAAAAGCCATGTGCCCGCGCAAACTCTCGCGCTTGATCGAAGTAATATCCCTGCCGTCTATCATAATCCGGCCTTCGCTCGGATCATAGAAGCGGGATATCAGCCCGATTAGCGTTGTTTTTCCAGCACCTGTCGGCCCAACCAAGGCAATCATTTCGCCGGGCTTCGCCTCGAAGCTGATATTCTGCAGCGTATCCCCTTCTCCGTCATAGGAAAAAGCTACCTCGCTGAATTGAACGGCCCCGGCTACATGATCCAGTGCAATAGCCGCCCCTTCATCGCTGGCCTCGGTCTCCTCGTCCAGCACCTCAAATACCCGTTCAGCCCCAGCCACTGCGGACAGCAGCGTATTCCACTGGTTCGCCAAATCGTTAAGCGGCCGGGTGAATTGGCGGGTGTATTCCACGAATACAAGAATGACACCAACTGAGATGGAGCCATGGATCGCCAGCAATCCGCCGACTCCGGCGACAATCGCGAAGCTAAGGTTGTTGAGTCCGTTCATCAGCTTCGGAATAAATCCGGAGATCGACTGCGCCCAGTACCCGGAGAGCATGATCCGGTTATTCCGTTCACGGAAGCCTTCGATCACTCTGGTTTCTTGGGAGAAGGCCTTAATAATCCGTTGGCCGGACAACGTTTCTTCAATGTAGCCGTTCAGTTCACCCATATTGCGCTGCCGTTCCTTGAAGAGCGGACCTGTGCGCCGCGTAATCCAACGCATCCCAAACAACATCAGTGGTACCACAATGAACGTCAACAGGGTAAGCAACGGGCTGAGCCACAGCATAACCACCACTGTTCCTACCAGTGTAAGCACGCTGGAGAAAATCTGGATCGCCGAGCTGTTCAGCGTAGAGCTGACATTCTCGATATCATTGGTCAGACGGCTCATAATCTCGCCCTGCTGTCTGCGGTTAAAGAACGAAATTGGCAGCCTGTGGAGATAAGCGAACAGTTCGGTTCGCATCCGGTAGATCGTCTCCTGGGCTACCTCGATCATCCAGATATTTTGCAGCCAAGAGGTTAGGGAATAGAGGATATATACCAGCGACAGTGCGCCAAGGAAGATTCCCCAAGACCGGCCCCCGGCCCCCTCCAGATAATCATCCACTGCCATCCCGATCATATAAGGACCTAACAGCGACAAGCCTGAGCTGAGGATCACCATGAACATCACCAGTCCCAGCTTGGCTTTGCGCACAGCAAGGTAGCTCCATAGCCGTTTCAGCGTACCGGACCAGTCCTTGGCTTTACCCTTGGGCTTGCGTCCGGAAGGTGTGCCGAATCCGCTTCCCGCCCCCAGTTCGATGTCCGGCTTCGGATGGCGGAACGCTTCAAGTAAGGCTTTCAACATGTTGCTCCGCCTCCCCTGTCTGTGATTCAAGAATGGTCCGATACAGCTTCGAACTGGCCATCAGCTCATCATGCGAGCCATGCCCAATCAGGTGACCTTCATCCAGCAGCAAAATCAGGTCTGCCGATACCGTAGAGCTGATCTTCTGAGTAATCAGGAATGTCGTACAGGACATTTCTTTCAAGGCCTGAAGCAGCAAACCTTCGGTCACCGCGTCCAGTGCACTTGTACTGTCATCAAGAATCAGTATGGCCGGCTTGCGGACAAGAGCCCGGGCAATCGTCAGTCGCTGCTTCTGCCCCCCGGATAGATTAACGCCACGTTGTCCCAGCAGCGTATCGTAGCCCTTCGGCAGATTAGCGATCGTCTCATGAATCTGGGCTGCTGCCGCCGCCTGCTCAATCTCCTCCTGGGTGGCATGCTCATTGCCCCAGGCGATATTCTCCCGCACCGTGCCGCTGAAGAGCAGCACTTCCTGCGGAACATAGCCGATGGCGCCGCGAAGCTGCGTGAGATCCAGCTTAGCAGAGTTCACTCCATCCACTGTGATCGTCCCGCCACTTTCTTCATAGAGACGGGGAATCAGTCCGACGAGTGAGGATTTTCCAGAACCGGTAGCGCCCATGATTGCCACTCGCTGCCCTGGCTGCACCGCAAACGACACATCCTCCAGCACAGCGATTTCGCTGCCGGGATAGCGGAAGCTCACCTGGTCAAAAACAACACTACCCTTGATCGCTGCCATAGGTACATCGGCATTCCCTGAGTTTGGTGTCGCATGTGATGAAAAGCCCAACGCTCCTGCCGTCCCGTCCGAAGCCGGGTTGCCGGCGGCCATAACCTCCCCAATCCGCTGTGAGGACGCGCGGGCGCGGGAGAAGGTCACTACAATCCACGACAGTGCGGATAATGATCCGATCGTTCGCAGTGAGTAGTTGATCACTGCAACCGTCTCTCCCAGCGTGGCACTTCCCGTAGAAATATCCACACGCCCGAACCATAGAACGGCCACGATCGCAGCATTTACAATCAATAGAATGAATGGCATCGTAGTCTCTGTGAGTCGAAGTGCAGATATCGTTGTTTTCATCAAATTGCCGCTAAAGTTAGCAAAACGGCCAATCTCATGGCCCATCCGCACGAAGACCCGAATCAGACGAATACCTGTCAGGTTTTCCTGAATAACACTGTTTACGCCGTCAAGCCGGTTCTGAACCGTACGGAATAGAGCCGAGGCTTTTTTCATCACCCAATATAAAAACACGATCAGTATGGGCAACGTTACTGCGAGGAGCAGGCCCAGCTTAACGTGCACGACCAGCGCCATAATAACACTGCCCAATACCACGAGCGGAACCCGGGTCATAAAACGCAGACTCATGAACACCGTATCCTGTAGCTGCGACACATCAACGGTTAGACGGGTAATCAGCGACGAGGTGGCAAAGCGGTTAAACACTTCATAAGTGAAGCCTTGTACCTTCTCATACAACCGATCCCGCAGATCGAAGGCAAAGCTTTGACTGGCATGTGAAGCGAGAAAAGAACTAAGTACACCAGCTATAAATGCTACAACTGCGCTACCAATGAGCACCCCACCCCATAGCCATACCACCGATGCATTCTGCTGCCTGATTCCATCATCAATAATCTTGGAAATCAGAAGGGGCTGGGACAATTCCACAGCTAGCTCAATAACCATCATAACCAGTGCAGCAATGGAGGCGACTCTGTATTTTTTGAGAAAAGAAAAGATTATGTCCATAAGCATTTCCTCCGTAATATTCCATTACCCGTTATTCTGCTTATTCATACAATGCTTCCCGCAAGCGGGTAGACATAGTGGATGACTGGCCTGTTTTCAAAATCACCCGTCTCAATGCCTTGTTACTACGATTACTCTCCGCCAGATCCGCAAGCATCTCTTCCATAAGAAGCTTAGCCGCCCCGGATAAATCCCCGTTCGCCTCAAGAGCCGCTATCCGTTCCTTGTAGTCATCGTGTTGCTCAGCCATGTCATTCCCTCCTTTCTTCACACGGTTGAAACCGTGCCTGTCATACGAACTCATGTTTTACTGCAATAGAATTAATTATAGCATATCCTGTCAGAATGATCTTTACGATAACCTGAGCATAAGAAGCTGCTGAACGCATTATTGACACTGGCTTCACCGGTGCCGAATATGATACTCTGTTAAGGTCGCAATTTTCGGGATCATAATCAAGCGGGTACCAACGAAAGGATAGATGGACGTGGCACAGTTGTTTTTTAGATACGGGGCAATGAACAGTGGAAAATCCATAGAGATATTGAAAGTCGCGCATAACTACGAGGAGCAGGGAAAATCGGTGCTGATGTTCACGCCCTCCATTGATAACCGGGACGAAGTGGGCTATATCACCTCACGTATCGGATTGCGCAAGCAAGCCATTCCGATTGACGATAACACCGATATCTTCGGAATTGTTAGCAGAAATCTGCCCAAGCCTCACTGTGTATTAATCGACGAGTGCCAGTTTCTGAATAAGGACGGCATTCTGCAGCTTGTGCGGATTGTCGATGAGCTGGATATTCCGGTGATGGCGTTCGGGCTCAAAAATGATTTTCAGAACAACCTCTTCGAAGGCAGTAAATATATGCTGATCTATGCGGACAAAATCGAGGAGATGAAGACGATCTGCTGGTTCTGTGAACGCAAGGCAACTATGGCCCTCCGCGTGGAGAACGGCAAACCCGTTTACAGCGGTAAACAGATTCAGATCGGCGGCAATGAAGCATACTATCCTGTGTGCCGCAGATGCCACAAGAATCCTCCTTTGTAACGATAAAAGCATTCCGGACCGGATCACGGTTGGAATGCTTTTTTTAAATCAAAGTTAGCGTATGCCCTGCAGTGCCCTGTGCTCGTCTTTCTTCTGCACATATAGCTCGTATTTAGGATTGGGTCGTCCTCCAGCCCTAGTACGCTGGTTCAAGCCTGCGCTTCCCCCATCAATCTTGGAACGATGCGGTATGCCTTCAGCAAGCAGATGATTCTTAACCTTGAGATATTGCATCTGATCGAATGTGGTGTACAGCAAGAAGCGTTCCCTTGGAATAAAAAAATCCAGTATGCTTCGCAACAGACCCAATATTTCCCCTCCTTCTCTTCATCAAATACATTATTAAGAATTTTTTGCCGAAAAGTGTCATTTCCCGTTGTTGTATTTTAGCATATTATGTATACTGTTTGGTAGATTAAGGATTTATTAGTCTGATCACCGGGAGTGTCGGTATGTTGGATTTTGTGCTTTTTATGTTTTTTTCAGTTATAGAGAGCTCAGCATTATTTTATTTCGCATTTAAAGTTTTTAAAATTGATTTGTACATAAAAGAAATGATATTTGCAGGCTTTATCATGGCCTTTTTCTCTTATACTATTCGAATTGTATATGGTTTGGATGAAATTGATATTTTAGTGCAATACTTATTAGTTTTTTGCTTTTTGTGGCAATTATTTCGTATCCATATCTTCTATGCCGCAATCATGACGGGTATGGCCTATCAAACCTATATGCTTATTCAATCCCTTGTATATTTAATCCTGAACAGAACATTGATTACTACACTTCACGTTCCTACCAATTCAATAAGAACATATTTCCTTCAGTGCTTATCAGCTCTATTAGTTTTTTCTATAGCTTTTTATGTGGGCAAGAAGAGAAAGGGATTTGATTTCATTCCTGATAAACCTGATGGCAAAATAAATATAAGTCGCAGTGAAAAGATACTGTTCACCTTGTCGTTTCCTTCTATTACTATGGTCGTACTAATGCTCTACCTTTTTAATAATACATCCCCATACTTTAGTTTGATGCCTCTGTTCTATGCAATCATTCTATACAGTTACTTATATCTTTCAAGAAAAAAGAATCTGGGAGATACGATATGAATAAATTAGCATACAAAATTTCCTGTTTTATAAAACATACCAATCCAGAAGAAACATCCTCTGTTGAAGTAATGCAGTATGCTTTAAATATAATATTGAATACTATGGTGATTTTTCTCGGTACTTTGATGCTGGGCTGGTTACTAGGTGACTTGAATGAGTCCATCATCTTTATATTATGCTTCTCGTCATTACGATTTCTCTCAGGTGGGTTTCATCTTAAAACCGCTACAGCTTGCAACATTGTTACGATTTTACTATGTACCCTAACTCCCTATTTGATTACCTTTCCAAGTAATCTAGTTTGGATCATCAACATCATAAGCTTGCTAATCATGTTTTTGTTCGCACCAAACCCGGACAAAAATGCCCAAATACACCCTCAGTGGTATCCTATGCTAAAAACACTCTCAACAATCCTGGTTTTTCTGAACTTCTTCATTGGCTCCACTGTTATAGGACTTGCTTTCTTAGCACAGGCCTTAACAATAATACCTTGGAAAAGGAGGAATAAATCATGAAGAAAACTGCAGCCAAACTTACCTCTTCAACTCTTTCCGCATCTGCCCGTTTTTTTGCATCCGTCTTGAAGATTGGATTACACAGCCCAGAAATCCCAAAAGAACTGCGGAAGTAGTCGAACAAGGATGGGGAAAACATGCGTGTCTTGCTAAATGACGGTTCCTCCCAGGAAGTTCTGGAGGAAGAAATATTGTATTTCTCCAATTACAAAAATACGATATTCGTCCATACGAAAGAAGGCGAATTTGTTCTCCCCACCACGCTTTCCGATCTTTTCGCCGCTTATGGTAGCAAAGGCTTTGAACGTCTGGACCGCAGCAACGTCGTGAACATCAACAATATTGACGGTTATGATTCCGAACGGAAGATCGTTTTTTTCAATCAAGGGGAGCAATTCACTAACGTCTCGGAATCAAACGAAGCCCGAATCAAAAAGTATCTGTATAACCGCAACGAAACACGGGATTAAAAACAAAAACGGCGACTCTGTCCTCCATAAGGGATAGGTCGCCGTTTTGTTTCTCCGAATACATATTTTACACAAAAAGTTAATTATCGCTTAAAGTCTATAATAAGTAAAGATAAATTCGCAGTGCGAATGGCAGGGGACGGATTCAATTCCAAATGGTACCATTTATATTAGGGTCCTGATCCTATTCTTACTACTCTTTGGAGGAATCCTATGGATTATCATTTTCATCCCATTCCGCGCCCATCATCACTTGAGATGCTATCCGATGAACAATTGGTAGATATCTATGAACTCGCGATCGAAGCTAAGGCCTCTCCAGAATTTATCGATATTATTAAAAATGTCATGAGTCGCCGAAAACTTTTCAATAAATTCTCTTCTAAGCAAGAAGCACCTTAAGCTTGAATATTTCAGATAACCTAACGACTGATTGTCTACTATAACAACTCGTTGTTCAGCAGACCTGAACATAAAAAACCAGGCACCCCTACTCGGAGCGATGCCTGGTTTCTTTTTAAATCATATTGCTCACTGCAATACTATTCAACAATCTCTGTCTTGAAGACATTGTCTAATTTGACGCCAATTCTTTTCTTCAAAGGGACTTTAACATCACGGCCTAGCTCTTTAAAGAAGGTATCCGCATCACAGTTAACGTTCTTGGCCAACGCGGTCAGCACACCATCTCCAACAATGTTCGTGTTGCTCTCCGCAGGTATGTCTACTTCAATATCATACTTTTTAGTTAGAGTTCTGATATATCTCGTAAAGATCTCCAGCAGTTCCTCGTTGTTAAAGTATTCAATGGCTGCCTTTCCTTTGCTGGTGAATTTCATGGTAATCTTCAATAGCGTATCCCCTTTTCTCTTCCCCATTGGTAATGTATGCTCTGATTCAACTTAAAATAGATGGCTGTAAGAAAGGGCAACAGATTCATTTCTTTCAGTACGATCCTATCTCTAATCATAACACATCAGGACAAGGGATGGTAAAGGGTTCGCTCAGAGAAGATTTTATCCAAATATTACATGAGCTTTGCCCCGTCCAAATTCTTCGGCATGCTTGCCATTTAGAAAGGAAATTTAAGAACAACCACCAATAAGATTATTATTCCAACAATCACCGATATTAATCCCCGTTTGTCTTTTCTCCTTCTATAAAAGTATGCTCCATTAAATATAACCGCACCACACATCGTTACCATCGACCATGTACGCATGGCTTGATCAGCGGGATTATACCATTAGAAAGCCCACCTGATTAAAGGCAGGGTAACCGGACATTCCAATGATTAAAGTATATTGAACTTGGGACTTTATGTAAATCAATTTTCAAAATACGGAGACTGTGAAACATAACTAACGAATGATCACAGTTCTACAGAGCCTCTTTCCCGCTGTGCATAGACTTTTTTGGCACTGGTCATAATAGGAAAGAAATGTGCACCGGAGAGAAGGTTCTGTTCATGCAGAGAAAATCGTCCGCCTTTATGCATCACAAAAATGAATCTCAAAGCATGCCTGAATATGCGAAAATTCCGATCTATACAGAGATTGATTCCAATACAAAACGTATTCGTCTTGATTTGGGAGAAAGCGATGACGTTGTTATTCGCATGGTTTGTTATGAACATACGGAAAAAGCAGCGGCGGCGATCATCTATGTGGATGGAATGTCAGATTCGGCTATCATTAATCAATATCTAACAGATGTACTAATCGGAAATATGAGAGGCATTAACTTACGTAATAATGAGACCAACGATGGCCCGGCTTTGCTAGCCAGAGAGCTACTGATCGGCATAGGTTCGATTCAAACCGTGACAGAATTCGGTTCCTTGTACAAAAGCTTGCTGTCCGGTGAGGCCATTATTGTGCTGGATGGCTCTGATTTTGCCTATTGTGCCGATATCCGGCAGTGGAAGGGTCGTGAAATCGGTGAGTCCAGCAATCAGACATCGATACGCGGACCAAGAGAAAGCTTCAACGAAACGTTGCGCACCAATACGGCATTGGTAAGAAGAAAAATAAAAGATCCCCGACTTTGGTTGGAGACGTATGCTATCGGATCTGTGACACAAACCGATGTAACGATGATGTACATTAACGGTGTTGCCAAGCCTTCTGTCATTGAAATGACCAGATCACGTTTACAATCCATTGAGATCGACAGCATCCTTGACAGCGGCTATATCGAGGAATTAATAGAGGATGGCAAATACTCACTGTTTCCCACCGTTTATAATACGGAGCTTCCCGATAACGTCGCCGCCCAATTGCTGGAAGGGAAAGTCGCCATTCTGGTGGACGGAACACCCAATGCGCTACTTGTCCCTACCCAGATGATCACCTTCTTTCAATCCCCGGAGGATTATTACCAGCGGTCCGTCTATGCGAGCTTGCTGCGCCTTTTACGGTTCATCGGCTTCTTCATTTCTTTGTTATTCCCGTCCCTTTATATTGCCATTACGACGTTTCACCGTGACATGCTTCCGGCTCCCCTACTAATCAGCCTGGCCGCGCAGCGCGAGGGCGTACCTTTTCCCGCGTTTGTCGAGGCTACTATTATGGAAGTGACCTTCGAGATATTGCGTGAAGCCGGCTTACGCATGCCCAAGGCCACCGGACAAGCGGTATCTGTGGTCGGTACGCTCGTCATTGGTCAAGCTGCAGTAGAAGCTGGGATTGTGTCCGCCGCAATGGTAATTGTCGTTGCTGTTACAGCGATCTCCACATTCACGATTCCTGCATACAGCATGTCGATTCCGATCCGAATTTTGCGATTTCTTTTCATGATTGTAGCCGCCAGCTTTGGTCTTCTTGGTATATTCATGGCCATTTTCGTATTACTGCTCCATCTTTGTGCGCTTCGTTCCTTTGGAGAGCCCTACCTGTCGCCCATTTCCCCCTACCGGGAAATAGAAATGCAGGACTCCCTGCTGCGGATGCCAAGGTGGCTAATGTTCAGACGTTCTGAAACTGCAGTGGGAAGAGGCAAGGAAAGGTTACGTAAACATGGATAAATTTAAATTCACGATTTTAAAATTAATGATCGTTATGCTCTGCTTCCTCTCGTTAACCGGCTGCTGGAGCAGACGCGAGCTGAACGAACTTCTAATTGTGCTGGGAATCGGGTTTGATTGGGTAGATGATGAATTTCTTGTCTCCTTCCAGGTCGTCAACCCAAGTGAAATATCTGCGCAAAAAAGAGGTGGAGATCGTCCTCCAACCACCTTGTTTCAAGGCAGGGGTAAAACATTGTTAGAAGCTGCCCGTTTCTTGACGGCAGAGGCACCACGTAAAGTGTATATGGGACATCTGCAATTCTATGTCATCGGTGAGGAGCTTGCGAAAAGAGGGATCAGCGATTTCGTAGATAATGCGCTTCGCGACAATGAACATCGCATGGATTTCAATGTAGTAGTTGCCCGTGAAACAAAGGCGGAGAATATTTTGAAGCTATATACTCCGCTTGAGAAGCTGCCTACCTACAGCATGCTTCATTCTCTAGAGACCTCGGAGAAAAATTGGGCACCGACGGTATCTGTCACGATGGATGACGTGATGAAGAGATTATCCAGTGACGGTGTTGACCTGACTTTGACCGGAATCAAGCTTATTGGCAATCTGCAACAGGCTGAAGCAAAAAGCAACCTTGAGACATTTCTCCCACACAGTCGTTTTCGGTACAACGGTATCGCAGCATTTAAGGGGGATAAGTTGATCGGATGGTTGAATCAGCAGGAAAGCAAAGGTTATACCGACATTGCCAATAAATTGGAGAGTACCTCTATCGAAATTCCATGTGGCCCGACTCTCTACACAGGAATTGAAGTCACCTCCTCCAAATCGAAAGTAGAGTCCAAAATTATCGACGGAATACCGGAGATGACGATATCTATACGTTCCGAAGGAAGTATCAATCAAAAATCATGTCGTGATATTAATTTGATGGACCCTGAGACCATTACCAAATTGCAGAAGCAGGCGGTTGAAATCATCCGCAGCAATGCCGAAGCTGCAGTTCATCGTTCCAAGAAAATGAAATCCGATTTTCTGGGCTTCGGAGAAGTCATTGCCAAGAGCCACCCCCACTACTGGGATACCATCAAAGAAAGCTGGATTGAAGATTTCTTATCAAAGACCAAAGTCCGTTACAAAATCGAAATGTTAATACGCAAAACCGGAACAACCGGCAATACGACTCTGGAATCATGAGTAAGGGAGGGAGACTATGGCTTCAGTCATTGGGGTGCTAGCATTGGCTGTGGTGGCCCTCGGACTGGAAATTCCGGGACTACTGCATAGAAAACGGAAGTGGGAGCTTGTCGTATTTCTTGTAATGCTGTTGACAGGAACGGCCATCTATATAGCTCTGGTATTGGACGCCCCGCTCCCCAATCTACTTCAGCTTGTGAAAATCAACTTCTCGTAGCTATTCCAGCGCTGTACGGGAGAAAGGAAACACATGCCGTCAAAAACCATGGAAAAAATATCAGCGCGTCAGTTCACCATTCTGATCATTCTTGGAATTATCGGCGACTCTATTCTAGTTCTGCCGACTATGATTGCCTATTATGCCAAACAAGATTCCTGGATTTCCATGTTGCTCGCCTGCATGATCGGGCTGGGGGTTGGGGCTCTGTTCGCAGGAATTGCTAATCGGCTAAAAGGAAAGAGTCTTATTACTGCTGTTCAAAATAAATTCGGCATTGTTACAGGTAGTATTATCACGCTATTGATTCTATTCCAATTCTTCATGTGTTCCCTCACCCTCATGAGCGAAATGAGTCAATTCATGACGACACAGATGATGCCCGAAACACCTGTCGGGGCAATACTGTTATTGTTTAGCGCGGTTATTGTTATTGCTTACCGATACGGAATCGAGGCTTTTGCCCGGATGGGCGAGCTGCTTTTTCCAGTGTTTCTTATATTGTTTTTATGTCTGGTATTTTTTCTGATGCCACAGATTGAGACCACCAATGCGAAACCGATTCTAGCCCATGGAATAGGACCTGCATTGAAAGGGATGTTCCCTGCGTTCACTCAGGCTTTTACGGAAATTGTATTTATTCTGATGCTGACCCAGCATGTACACAGCAATACCAAGCTGACAAAGCCCATCCTGACAGGCTACGCCATTGGAGGGCTCATTATGCTCATCGTGGTCAGTTTATGTGTACTGGTACTTGGTCCTATGCTCATGGAAACCAAATATTATCCGGCCTTTGTGCTGGCACAAAAAATCACCATTGGAAAATTCCTGGAACGCCTTGAAGTGATCCTCACCTTTTTATGGATTATTACCGTGTTCTTCAAGTCCACTATGATCTTCTTTGCCCTAACGAACGGACTAGCCCAGTTGCTGCACCTGAAGGAGAGCCGGATGCTAACCATCCCGCTTAGCATGATTATCATTGTGTGCACCATCTCCAGCACGCCTAACATAACGGTGTACAATCAGATTCTGCTCTTCTACTACCCCTGGTTCGATCTAATTTTCTGCCTCGGTTTACCGCTGTTATGCTTTGTGATTCTACTCTTCCCAGGGAAACGAAAAAAAAGGCCGCCTAAAGAAAGCGAGCCCAATGAGACGGATAGGAATACGGCATAGGTAGTTCTGGTTTTTGAATTTTGCACAGCAAACCAGGTATAATCTGGTAGAGGCAGTCATTGGATCTGCACGAAAAAAGTAAAAGGAGCTGTTTATTCGTGTCGATAAAATCAGTACAGATACAGCGAAATGAAACCAAACTTGTGGGATACGCCACAACAGCATCATTGAATCAAGACTTGGAAAATGAAGTTGTTGTAAAGTTACGCGAAGCATTGCTAGCCAGACGTCATGAAATTGCCAACCCATTAGACGATGACGGCATCTACCTGGTCCAAGTATATCCGGACGCTGAATGGACACCGGATGTCCCCTTCGAAAGCATCGTTGCGGTAGCAGTCAGCGAATTCTCCACGTTGAACGATGGATTCATTAGTCATACCCTACCGGCTGGAACCTACGCGAAGATCACCCACACAGGACCCGAATCGCAAATCGGCGAAACGTATGATGCCATCCGTGAAGCGGATATCGCTGGTGACCGGATGTTTGATTTTGAATATTGGGCGGATATGGGTTCACCGGAACAAGAAGAGAGTGTTATTGAGATTTATTTGCCGTTGGGGGATTGAGTGACGGGTGTTCTGAAGATAACTATTAATGTGAAGTGAAGCTAAGAAGCGATTCTCAGAGTGAGGGGATCGCTTCTTTGTACTGTTTATTACTATTTGCTATAACAGCCTTGGCAAAACGATATTACTGTCTCTGCTATTCCAATCTTATATTAAACTAACGTAGCCGTTGGCTTAATGGGCTTAACTCAATGACAATTCCATAAACAATTCATTGAGAGTGTTGCGATTTGCTTTATAATATACCCCAATATGTCCATTATTGGTTATTAATCAATATTAAATCCATTGGTTTTCGACTTAAGATCGGGTGTTGTTGGAGCTTGCCATGTGTTATTGTGATCCAATTTTTCCACGCCACTCTAAGTGAAAGCAAAGCCCCAAGCAGTCTGGAAGCAAAATCGAACCCAACAGCTCATATAATTTGCCCGAAAAAGCATAATTAATATAAAACTAATTCAATAAGATATTATAATTTTCCAAATCCTAGATACTGCATACTTTTATAAGTTCTTTCATTACATATTGGAATTTCCTCAGTATTGGCCCAACCAAATAGTTCTTGTACACAACTTATACCAAACTTAATAAGCTTATAATCAGGATTATAAATGCAATTTGTTATTTTCTTTGTATGAGTATCTTCACTAAATAACAAGTACTTAAATGATTCTTTAATGCTCTCGATGCCATTCAAGTTGATAAAATCTTCTGTAAACTTTACTCGTCCGCCTTTATTATGTCTAACTTGTCCTAAAAATGCATGGATCGATAGTAGACAATTAGATAATTGTTCCTTATTTATTGACTCAATAGCTTCAAGTGAACCCAAATTTTCTATCATTGTAGCATAATTGGCTATCGTATTTTCTAAGTAAGCATAATCACTATTATAAAAATCATTAATATTTTCAATTATGAATTCTCTTATTTTATCTGACTCAATTGGTGGTTTCAGATAATTATCTCCATACGCCTTTTCTTCTCTTATCCAATTTAGAAATTGGTCAATTTCTATTCGAATCGGAAGTTCGCTTGCTTTTCTTAACCCTGTAGACTCATAAATATCTCTTAGCGTCCTAAATTTTTGAACAAATGATTGGTATCTTTTCAATAATCCTTGTTCAAATTCACGTGATTTTGATTTTTTCTTTTTATCAATTCGAATAATATTCGGATAAGATGAATCCCCAAATTTATTAATAATGGTTTTTTCAACTTCTATATTTCTAGTTTTTAATTCCTTAATAATTTCAATATACTCTTTAATATATTCCAAAGTTAGTACGCTAGCTTCCGTCCAATAATCTTCAAATAAATCTTTAAGTTCTCCAAAGATCGTTTCTTCGGAGTCAATTGATACATTCAACTCCTGGTTGGTCTTAATACCTGCATTTGTAAGGTTTGATGAACCAAGAAAAGCAACATCATTTCCATAAATATAAAGCTTGGGGTGAAAACTTTTTGAAGTATAGTATCTAATTTGTATTTTATTTTTATATTCAAAAATCCTTTTCAAACTTATTCCATCAGTTGGAAAACCTAATCTGATTAAAAGACGGATAGAGCAGCCACTATCGATTAAATCCATCAAAAATTTCTCATTCGTAAAAAAGGCAACCGCAATATCTACTTCACTATTTTTTGCGAACTTCAACATTTCATCGCTTAAATAGTCACTTCTTTTCATAGAATTCGAAAAAATATTTTCCATAGCAATTTACTCCCACCAAAAGTATTGTGCTAAATTTAATTCAACTAAAATAGTTAAATTATACTACATATTTTAAAATATGTAGTAGTTTTTCGTGACAAAATTTCATTCTGACAATAGGTTATAAAACACTACACGAAAAATTCAAAATCAGATAAGCAGATCTCATTTTATATAATTTTGATTAAAAGTAAAATCAAATAAACCATAATAATTCATCAAATAAAATACATAAAACTTAAAATATGCTTAACCATTAACCCCCTTTTCCCTCAATTCTCCTTACCCTTTCAAGAAACCTTATGTTCAATCCGCAGCTTATTAGCTACTATAGCAATAAACTTCACGTTAGTCGCCTTGAGTTTGAGATATTAATGGTATAGCCAAACTGGTGCCTGATGCTGTCAATGTGGTCACTGGTCTTCCTTCTATATAAGATATTTGATTAAAAGTTGGTTTTTGAGCATGAGAGTTGGTAGCTCAATAATCTCACAGGATGAATGTATATCATATCCATTTCATGTCAATTCTCAAAAAAAAAAAAAGTGACACACAACGTGTCACTAATTCAATATATCTTCTTGAATCCCAGAAACTATATTATCATCCCCAGAACCTACAATACAATCAATTCACCATTGATTTTTACAGGCCGTATCGAAGTATATCATACACGATACGCTTAACCTTAACGATACGCACGGAGAATTTTTGCAGAATAATCCATATAAAGAAGCGGCCAGCCGGCCGTCCTCCTGTCGATGGAAATTACAGCGTCAATTCCTGCGGTGTAGCAATAGGTAAGTTATATAGAGTAAATTACTATACTTGCCTTATCAGTAGCGTTCAACTTTTATAATAATGGTATAGTGGGCATACTAGTGGGTTCGCTGTTAGAAACACTACTAGTTATTACTTCTCTCTTAAACAACATCTAGGTTGCTTACTATTTCGAACCTGATGACACACTCTTGAAACTATTACATAATCATAAAACAATGACTTTTTATGGATGAAACCAATCGTTACTCCTGAACAGGCAATCCCAGCAGCTTAGCAGCATTTTCATAAAAAAACTTCTGCTGTACGCCATCATCCCAGTTCCAATTCTTCACTTTATCTAATGTAAATTCATACGGAACATTGGGATAATTACTTCCATACAGGATCTGGTTCGATAAATGGAAATTCGCAGCTTCCAGATACTTTTCTCCGTCTGGGAATCGAACAAACAGGTCAGGCAATATATAAATATTATGCAGGTAAGAAGCGGTTCCGATTGCTTCATTGACGAATGGCCAAGCTCCGTGGTTTATAATAAAGTTCAAATCCGGGAACGCTTGGGCAGCTCTTACCAGTTGGCTTGGTCTAGCGAAATCATAGTTTTGCCGCGGTCCAGTCACACCCAGATAAATACTCAGCGTCAGGGCAAGCGGTAACTTATGCTTTGCGCAGGCTATGAATATAGGGTCCCACGCAGGATCGCCCACTGGTAAATGAGGCAGCAACACAGATGCGTTGAGAGCCACCCCGCGGAACAGCCCTGTAGCGGCGTAGGTTTCAATCGTTCTTACCGCTTCGTCGACGTAGGGAGTATCTACACCAATAAACCCAATGAAGCGTTTGGACTGGGGACTTCTCAGAAAATCTTCAAGTTCCTCATTAGAGGAGCCCGGCTCATTGCCACGTCCCATTATGATCGCGTAATCTATGCCGTGAAGGTCGAGTTCCCCAATCACCTCATCAAGAGTGTTTGAAGGTACTGAGACGACGTTGTGCAGCTTGCTGCTGTCTCTAACAACGTCCTTGCCGTCTGCAAACAGCTTCTCCCATTTGGGAATCGGCGCCTTCATACGAAAATCAATGATCATAGTTGTTAACCCTCCGTCCTTTTCCTAAATTTATTCTGCTGATCTGCTGTTGCGGATATAACGTTGGAATCATGCAAGGTAAATAATTATAATTCACATGTAATTAGTTTGATTTTTTACATACTTAACTCTAACATTGTGCTATTTGAAGCGTCTAATAGAGTTTCTTTATTTTTCTATTTAAATTACTTTGAGCGAAGCAATATTGCAGGTTTTAATTCCAGCGGAACAGTTCTGACCACATCAGGAGGTGTTATATGAATAAAATTGCAATTATCGGTTCAGGAGGCTCTGGAAAATCAACTTTAGCGAAGAAATTAGGAGCAAAATTAATGATAGATGTATATCATCTCGATTCGCTTTTTTGGAAGCCTAATTGGGTAGGTGTACCAAAAGATGAACAAATAATAGTGCAAAATGATTTGGTTAAGAAGCAAAAATTGATTATTAACAGAAATTATGGTGGAACAATGGAGATAAGACTTAATACAGCTGATACGATTATCTTTCTTGATATTCCAAGAACAATATACGTCTTTCGTGTTTTTAAAAGAATCATTAAATATCGCAATAAAAGAAGACCAGATATGGGAGCAGGTTGCGAAGAACGATTTTCTATTGAGTTTTTTAAATGGATATGGGAATACCCGAAGACTAAAAAACCAGGAATTTTAATAAGTTTAGAAGATTTGTCTAAAGAAAAGGTAGTCATTATCTTAAAATCCCCAAAAGAAGTTAAACAATTTCTTGAGAAACAAAATAACATGAAATTGTCCACTTGAAAATCGAAGACCGGCATAACAAAAAACCGCTCTTATTGGATTTTCGGAACCCAATAAGCAGCGGTTATGAATAGATTTTCTCAAAAACATTTTTGAACATGCCCTTTCGGATATTTATCGGTAAATTTACGTTACCTATAAACACCTTACAGCACCCACAATCCCTTACCCCTCACTCCTCCTTACCCTTTCAAGAAACCTTATGCTCAATGCGCAGCTTGTCGGCTACCATGGCAATAAATTCCGAGTTAGTAGGCTTGGATTTGGAGATATTAATGGTGTAGCCGAACAGGTGGCTGATGCTGTCAATGTTACCAACTAGAGCCACAAGGGGTTCTAAGTTTTGTAACCTTTCTACAATTCCCATCTCACTAGGTATTTGTAGGTTTTATGACCGTAATTTATCGGTCTGGGACTATTGTAATGCGGGCTGAGAGTGAACACAAGTTCAAAGCCTATAAACTTATTAAATTAATATCTCGTATACAAGAGAAGACCTTTAATTATTCATCTCATAAATTCCTACTATTGAGTTAAGTATAATAATGATTGAAAGAATATCAGCATCACCTTAGGATGTGTTATTTCAATCATAGTTACAAGTATGCAAAAAACCTTACTCTAAAAGAGAAGGTATTTCGTTATAAGCTATTCTGATTTATGACTAAAATCTTACTGATTTCATTACTCAACTTCCATAAGCATATAAAATATTTGTTTTTACTATATTCTTAAACATATTCTTTTATATTGATATTTTCATCACACTCTAAAATCTCAACTTAGATTTTTAATTCATATCGTTTCTCCCAAATATAACTTGCCCACGATCTTTGATTTACGAATTCTGGTTTTATGGGCATTGGAAAATCCGTATCGGCCCACCCAGAAGTATCAATATGATGAAACTCAAATTCGGTACCATTGTCATTTCTCTTATACCAAAAAGTTACTTTCTTGCCTTGAGGGTACCTATCAACAATATTCAATTTATCTTCACCTCATTCAATCTTCTAGAAATAATCTCATCAATTTTAATAATCTACGCTTTTGACTATCTACTAATGCTTTCTCATTGAAGATGACTTCCTCTGAAGCAAATGAGTCGTCTGACAAATTGATAGATACTTGTTTATTATTGTCATTATAAATATTCTTAATATCAGTACGTCCCAGTAGCCAATCGGATGAGACACTATATAAATCGCATAATAAATCTATTGTATTTATATCTGGTTCAGACTTTCCGGTTTCATATCCGCTCAAAGTTTTATTGTTGATACCTACACGTTTCATCACTTGTAACTGCGATAAACCGGCTTTTTCACGTGCTAATCTGAGACGATTATGAAAATTAGTAAACACTAAGCCTCACCTCTGCATTTCAAATACTTCTTTATAAAAGTCAATATTTTATTTTGAGAAATACTTGTATTCATCTAGTGCTTTTTCAACTGTTGCGTTTGAATGTGCTTTAATTTTTATGTGGTGGCCTTTTTTATACATGTTATTTACAATCGCATAATTTCTTTCAGACTTTGCCAAACAACATTTTTTATACTTTTTACCACTTCCGCACTTACAAATTTCGTTCCTCTCAGTATTTCTATTTATGGTATGTTTAAGCTCTCGAAAGAAGTTCCACTGTTCAATGTCTTCATCATAGAAGAAAACCTCTTTCTTACACAGGGCTGCGCTGTTAATACCAGATTCATATATCATCATACTTCTTGAAGGAGAACCAAAACTAAATTGTTCGCTCACTTCTTCTATTGATTCTTTATTATGTCCAACACACTTGATATACGAGTTATTAATAATAGTTCTGTTAATGTCTTGTACCTCTTCCGAAGTCAATGTATTGATATTTCCTGATTTTACATAACCGGGGCTTACTCCATTTGAATAGACAATGTAGTATTTGCAAGATAAAGGAATTAGCATTATAACATCTTTTAATCCTAAGTGGCGATTGCTTATGTTTGAATACTGTCCCTTGATGCTAAGAGCCGCAGTGGCAACATACTGGTCACTAAGTAGAAATCCACTATTATTACTTTTTATAATAGAGAAATCGTAGTAGCTTGTTATTGTATTACTTAATTTTGAAATATACTCAGAGTCCATTATTTTCTCTAGCATCAAAGGAATTTTATCTTCTTTGTTTAAATTATCATATGAGTACTCATTCAGCAGTGCACCGCTTCTATAATAAAATATCAGAAAATCACTCATATATGACTCAACTTGTTTTCTAATGTCAGTAATTGAAGCCAAGCCAGATTCAATAGTTTCAATAATCTTCCTCATGCCTGGAGCGAAATAACTTTCTATTTTACCAAATGCATTTTCTAAAGCGTTATCTTCTAAGTCAGGATGTTCATATGTAAGCCTCTCGCACATAGACTGTCGGTAACTAGTTGAGTATATATTTCTATTCTCAAGGAATATCTCGAATACTTTACCCTTACTATTCGCGAAATTAGCTAAGATGCTTTGTGGAATGTAATGTTGATTTTTGGTAATAGTATTCATTTATTATTCCTCCTGTAGTTCGAATCTAAAATAGTCAAACTACTTTATGGTTAAAGTAACCTGACGAACTTCCACATTTCTCCAACTTGATACAACTGCAAAATGTGCCAAGGTCATTCCATCAGTCAACTTCTCAATTCTGGCTTTATAGATATTGCAAAATAAATCTGTATAGAGACGGCGTTCCGTAGAGCCAATTACTTCTTTGCCGTCCAATTAAATTTGATACTCAATATTTGAATTAAAGTAAATACGAATCCCGCCATTTTCAACTGCAAACTTATCAATATCGTATCTAGGGTTTGTCTTTAATCCTTCTTCTATTTCTTTTTCATTCTTTCCAGATGTTCAGTTATACTTTTCATCTATTAAAATTTCCTTCTTTTCATTAAAGATCGGTTTTTTATTATTTTGTTTTTCATACCATTTTCTAAATTCGTTTATAACGTTTCTCTTCTTTTTCCAATTACATACTCTTCCTAAAATCCCTCTTGTTTCATTCTTTGATCTTTCCCAGTCATGCTTTAACAACATACCGATGCAATATCTTAATTGAGGGAAAGTATTTTCATCATCCTCCCCCTCCTCTATTTTATTGAGCAGTAGAACAATAGTATGATCGATTTCACCTTCCACACTTAGTGGGTTGAGGCTTAGTATTAATTTTGAAATAAGTGCCTTTTTACTATCGTCTTTATACTCTCTTGAGTAAATTTTTGAGGCACTTTCCTTTACAAAGTTCCTCCACTTAGCTCTTTCATCTGTTATATATTTGAGTGATTGATTCTTATCGTTCGCAAACTTATTAAATAAGTTTGCGAAAACTGCTGTTATTACGGAGACAGGGAATGCTATCGTTAATAGTTTATTTAAAAGTTCTGTTGTTTCTGGACTCATGCATAAACTCCAATCTGTATAAAAGCTAATTATACAATGAACATAAAACTTATATACTCAAGCATGCAGTTTAATCAATATATTTTTCATATTTACCAAAATCAATTTGCCACTGAATTAAACTCCTAAAACTCCACATTCTTTTAGCTTCCCAAACATGTTGATGGAAAAACTCTTCAGTGCAATTATTAACACGTACAAAGTGCTGAATTAACTCATTCTCACTCAACTTACCTTCTTTGATAAGAATTAAGCTTTGACCATAATGAATTATGTGATGACACATTTGGCATACTGAATTCAATTCAATTAAAGTCTGAATTTCGTCACAATCATCATATTCCCAAACTTCGTGACAGTGTAATTCTTTCGATCTGCCTCCACACTTATCACATTTGTATTCTGATTTCTGATATCTTTGCTTTCGTATTGTATCCCAAATAGCCTCCCTCACCATATATCTAAGATTTTTTCTATATGATGTTTTAGGTATCATATCTATAGCAACTTTAAGTGTATTGACATTTCCCAATAGTTACACCAGCCTCTCTTTATAAAAGACTCATTTAAAAAGATTATCTATTTTTTTATGGATTCTCAAATCATATTCTCCTGTTTTTGCATTCTTTTTTGCTTCTATAGAAAGGATGTAATCCTGATATTCCTCTGTGATATATGATTTAAATAAGATAGAATAGCGATTCTCATAACCAAGATAATATCCAGTATCAAAAAACCACATCGTATCGGTATCCTTGATGTCTGCGACAAAATTCAATACCGCATATGCGCATCGGCAACCATCAGTGAATTCTTCTTTTGTTTTATAGATCTCTGTAAACATCAAATCTCTCCTCTTTTGGAATAAAAAATGTTTTTATTGAATTCTTTTATATTGTTGTTCAATTTCGATAACTAATGAACTAAACATTTGTGACAAATCATCTAGCCATTCCTTTAAATCTTCGTACTCATCTACTTTTTGCCGCACAACATCAATGCCTCTGATTTTTTCTACAATACTATATGGTAAGAGATGTAGATTTTTAAATAAAATAGGTCGAACATTAGTTTTATATTTGTCAATGTTAAACTCATAATATCCAATATCATCAGCTTCTACATACCGCATTCCACCTATTACATCTAAAAACTCATTGTAAATAGCAAACTCGTATTCTATCTTTTTCTTTTGTTCCAATCACTCAGCTTCTTTAGTATTCCATTTTCGCATTTCAAGATCTTTTTTTGAATCGCTTTTTGATTTCTACCAATTTGATACTAGGGCACTAAGCGTAGCTAACGCAGATCCTCCTAACACCCCAATCGCTCCAATCCAGGCTGCATCTATCTAAACCGCTCCAATCTCATAATTTCACGAAAATTTTTTAGGTTCTAAAATTAGGCTATTTTGTTTGATCTGAAGTGAGTCGCGCATGGCACCTGGTGAAAAGTATGATTCGACTTCTGTACCATCTTTAAATTTTAATTCCCCCTGCCAAGTACCAAACAAATGCCCCAAAGCATTTACATTTACAAAAGCTTCTACACCCTTGTTATTAGTATCAAGTCCATTAATATGAATTGTTGAACCATTGAACTCAGATTTCACGAAATCATGATATTTCAAAATTCCAACGATCTGTTCATACGCGCTTTTTGTAAAAATAAAATCTTTACCAGTATTCAACACCGCCTTCTCTTCAAATTCAATTATGTAATTAATGATTTCAATATTGAAAAGCTCACTGGAATGTTCCATTTTAACTTCAATAAACTTTGCCATTATAAATCTCTCCCTATAAAAATGTTATTTTTACGACTGTCTATAGTCATATTCCAGTGCAAATTCCTAAATATATAGCCAATAATCTTGACTATTATTCATCTTCTCAGCAATGCAAGCTTAAGATATTCAATATATAAGAAATGCTGCCTCATGAAATGTAGTTTTCATGTTGACTCTCAAATTACCCAAAAAGCAGATCAAACCAACCTTCCTAAATCCTACTATACTAATTCATGACACATGAAATAATCATACCATATTTGGAAAACTATTCCTCAATATCATTTCTGAATTTTCAAGTCTAGTCACGAACCAGATGTACTACTGGTGCCTCTAGAATCTACAATCATATTATGGATTTAAAACTACCCCCGCTGTTCCAAGAAAAACAAAAACCACCATTTAGGTGGCTAGTCTTTAAAAATACGCTCAACAGCTCTTTGCTTATCTTCCTCACTAGGCATACTATATCTTAAAATCATATCTGCTGAACTATGACCACTAAGGCTTTGTATCACACTTATATCTTCTCCTGCACGCATAAGTCCTGTAATGAAGCTATGTCGAGTCTGATGCACATTGTGTCCATGCTTCTCCATTAAATGTTGAACGCTTCTAATACTAATCCGCTCTTTTCTATTACTCAAAAATAGAGCAGGATGGCTATCTGTACGTTCCTCTAAGTACTTTTCAATAGCCCTTCTTACTTCCTTGTTAAGTGGTAATGTACGCTCCTTTTTCCCCTTACCTGAGCGAACTAGCATCGACCCTTTGCGGTCGCTTGCATCAACGTCTGAGCGGTCGAGCGCCACCAATTCTGATACCCTTATGCCTGTCATAAGCAATGTCATAAGAATAGCAAAATCTCTCTTACTACCTGTACGTTCAATGTCTCTTTTCAACTTATTACGTTCTAGCTTGTCCATTGCTTTTGGTGCTTGTTTCTTTATATCAGCAACTTGCACAACTGATATATCTTCAATAGTGTCTTTCTTCCCTGCCCACTTAGAATACGACCTGATAGCATTCCATAGTTTATTAATCGTGGAGGCTGACCTTTTCTTACTTGCAAGATAATCAATATATTGCTGTACATCTGATCTTGTGTAATTACTTAAATCCGCTCCTGTGCCATCTAACCACTTTTCAAATTGTAGAATAGCATGTCCATATGTTTTAATTGTCATTTTTGATTTACCACGTAAGCCTTCACTAATAAATTTCTCTAACATAAACATTCCTCCCCTTAAAATAGAGATAAATAATTCTACGCAATAATTTTCACTTGTTAATGAGCTATTCCTGTACCATTTTGGCTCTTATCGTCATTTATTATAGCATAGAATTACAATTCTACGACATAATTCTATGCTATATCATAATCGTCACAATCTTTTATATACATTACTTTAGTTTTTAATTAGTGATAATTATGTATATCGTGTTCGATATCGTATTGCTAAAAAACGCTTAAAACAGCCAGTTTTACAATTTCAGATTTATATCAAAATCATTATCGTAAATTCGCCTATTTTTAAGCATTTTTATAAATTTCATTAAAATTCTCGAAAAATGAAATTCCAATAATCCTTTATTTTTAATAGGTTTTTCAACTCTCAAATTTTAGGCTAATTTTCAAAAAAGTTAATTAATCGTAGATAAACATTTGGGGTAATATCAATGATTTAAATCGCCCATTCTAGTTTATGAAGATACAACTTCATATGAATTATAATCTTCATTTACTAATTTTGTAGAATTATTTCGCCGATAATGATATTATAATGGTAAATTGTGGATTTGGAGATGCGAGAATGAAAAAAATGACAATACTTCTATTAATATTGTTAATATTAGGTTGTAGTAGTAATGCGAAAAAGAAATTAATAGTTACTGATTTAATTAATGCGGGAAACTGGAAAGAAGCAAATAAAAATCTTGATAATGAAGATTTTTTCGATATTGAAAATTGGAAAGGAATGCATTTATATGTAGATGCCAGACTTGAATATGATTCATCTGATGAAGTGACATATGAATCTATAGTCTCCAAGTTAGATGAAATTAACCTTGACTCATACGATGAGGAATTAGAAAGCCAAATTAAAGAGTTTAAATCCGAAATAATGTTACTTAAAGAGAAAGAACGCAAGGAAAAAGAACAAGCAGAAAAGGAAAAAGAACAACAAGAAATGAATAAAACATATAATGAAACATGGGGGAAAATTAAGATCGCTATGAATAATGGAGAATTCTCAAAAGTTGCTTCTTATGCCTTTCACTTTGAAGATGTGGATAAAGAATTTAATGCGATATATAACTATGCTAATTATCATGTAAGTGGTCAGGACGATAATGAATATGAAATGATTTCGTATTTAACCAATATACCTATCGAATATGAAGGTAAATACGCTGATATAATCATGAAAGAAAAATTAATATATTATTCTGTTGACGAATGGAGGAATAAAGAGAAGGAAGCAGAAATTCAAAGGAATAAAAAGCCTCCTCACATTGGAATGACAGCCGATGAACTATACGAATCAACTTGGCGTTCACCAAAAGATATTAATAAGACCACAAATTCATATGGGACAAGTGAACAATGGGTTTATGGTAATGGTAGATACGTTTATTTAGATAACGGAATTGTCACCAGCATTCAAGAATAACATTATTTCATATGCCTACCTTTGAGGTGGGTTTTTTTCTTTCCAAAAATAATCAAAAGGAGCAAACCGAACAAAATATATAGAGCACTTACAATTAGAAACTCAAGAAATTACCCTCACGAATGAGGGATTATCTATTTATTTACAGGAAGAAAGTATTAATGATTCATCATTGATCAATCAAACGGAAAATCCGTATGATAGCTGTAAATGAAACTCAAAAGAGTAGCAACACGTTTATGCTGTTTACGTCCTAAGATCTTGCTCGATGATGCACAATACCTAGCAAGCTAACACCAATAGCAGGATTGGATTTATTTAGGTCAATCAGGAATAATCATCCTAACCTAGGATATTGGTCAAATTAACTCAGCATAAGACGATGTAATGAAAAATATTGCTAGTCGTTTGGCATGACCAATTAATATTGTTACTCAGGCGCATACTCTCAAAATTGGTGACACGTTACAAGTGACTTATACAAGTCCACATGATGCACGTGTAACGTTTACTTCATCTGATATAGACATAGCTACAGTGAACTTTACAGGGCTTGTAGCAGGACAAACAGCAGGAGAGGTTACTATTTCTGTAACTAATGCCACCAACGGTGATATATTTGACACGGTGACATTTAGCATTGTCTAGCAAACACAGGAAGCAGATATTAAAATTGTATCTAATAAGCCACAGAAAGTAGAGGGAAACTACTATTATATACATTTGGGCAATCGACTACATTCACAACTCAAGTCATAGGGAATTGGCCTGTGAGTTTTGAGATATATTCCAATAATCAAATGGATATCCAGGACAATCCAAGGGATAGATATTATAAGAGTGAAATTATAGGTGATTCGATTACAATAACCGCTGGGACTAAAACACCTATATATGTATGGATTAAGGCAATGCAGGAAATTGATCCGAGTAAATATGTGTAGCAGCGTGTGAGGATTAAGGGATATACTTGAAGGCACAAAAAGCGACCTCGTGAATTTTATCGAGGTCGCTTTCACTTATCATTTCATAAAAAATCCATGAACTTCTTCTAACTTATTGAATATATGTTCTGTGTTGCTTATCGGCTTTGGATTCAAATACATTAAATAATCTTTGATATCTCTATCTCTAAAAGAGTAATGCTTAAAATCTATAAAGTCATCATATCTCTTTTGAACTTCACCATTTGGATCTAAAGCTATTACATCAATTGACTTTAGATGAGCAGATTCTAATATAGATGATTTGAACATGTATTTCATATAAGAATCAGATAGTGGTAATGAATAACCTAATATTCTTATGTGATTAGCCTCGCTTAATTGTTTTTGAGCGCCTTTCCAAGTATCAACCAACTGAGTGTTTGAATTTTTATTCCATGTAGGGGGCACAATGTTCCCCATTTCTATACAACCATGTAACTTAGATAGTCGTACTGAATTTTGTTTATTTTTTAAATTTTTATTGAAATTAATCGTTTTCATATTATCATAATTATTATTTAAAAAATTGAAAGCACTTTCTAATACTAAGTCATAATTTAAAGATATAATTGAATATTGAAAAACTGGCTTCTCGCTTGGTTTAAAGTAGATATCATTACTGTTGGAGTATTTTTGGATACATAAATTAAATAATTCTGCCACAAAATTACCGTAATATTTGGTATCGCCTCCGCCAAAAATAGAATCTGTCCATATTCCATGTGGATTATTGATCGCTTTAGGAATAGGAGTATAATGCTCAATTACATCTTTTAAAAAAGTGTTAAATTTATCAGTGTTATTATTACCGTTTAAGTAGTCATTCATTTCTAAAATAGAAAGTACTTCTTCTATATTATACAGATCAGTATCAAAGTAATTTTTTATAACAGACATCTTATTTAACAAATCAAATATTTCTTGAAAATGAGAATACCTCTCTCTATCTTTAAAATATAAGTTTTGGCCTTCATTATGAAATTTGACATTACGGGAATACCAAGAGGAGCTGAAAATCCTGCTCCTAATATGTAAACTACTTTTTCCATTTCAACCTCCAGTAAACTCTACATTTTATTTAGCCTCAACTTAGTGGCTATTTTTCTTACCCACTAAAAAATATTTGAAAAATAATTTTGTTTTTCAATTTTTGTTATTAATTCATTAATATTGCCAGATAAAGAAAATTTCTTTATTGGACCATCTTTTTTCATTATTCCTATTTCACATATTTCACTAACAGCATTTGAATTAATAGATACTTCCCCAAAAATATTCAAAAGTTTTGTCACGGTGTTCTCAAAGCTGTCTTGATGCAATTCTTCGATTTGATATTTTTGTCTTAGAAAGCTTTGCATTTCAAAAGTATAGTCAGCAGGGAACAACACAAGTAATTGATCTTTAGGGTATGTATAAGTCGAAAATTGATTGGTATTTGGATTTATAAAGAGTAATTCGAGTTCAATATGATTTGTGTTTATAAATGTTCTTAAACAAGTAGTTTTTATTATACTCGAAATATCATGACACTGCTCTTGAACAAGTTCTGTAGTTACTTGCGCCATAGCATTAAGATATTGTTCGCTTGAAGAGATCATACATCTGCTTGCCAAATGGTAAAGTGAATCAATATAATGAGAATAACCTATACCTGCGAACCATCCATGCGGATAGTTTAGAGATTTTAATTTAACTACGCTATCATCGTACTCCTGTTTACTTGCATCTTTAAAAGTCATTCTAGTATCTGTCATTACAATTGACCAACCATCTGAAACAACGCCTAAAACTACTGTCATAATTTTCACCCCAGTCTTCTTTGTAAAACAGTCATTTGATCAGATTTTTAGCCCTGGAACCTGTCTCCATTGTCCTTGATAATAAGTATAGAGAGTTCCCGCTGATGGCTTGAAACGTATACGGTCTTCGATACTTTTGTCATCCCACACTCTAAAATAAAGATCGTCTACGACTTGTTTATCAAACATTATATCTGCAAAACCCAATTCCTTTTTAATCTTCTCAGCAAAACTTTGTATCTCTTCTGCGCTGTACAACATATAAATTATCCTTTCACATTAAAATAGTTATTTGATCAAAATATCGTAGGTTCGCAAACGCCATTTGCATAGACTTATAAGTACTACAATCACTTATAAAAATGATTTTTCAAGAAAAACCTCACTTTTTCAGATATAAAAGCCTTGTCCTAGTCGTCATTGGAAGTAGTCCTAACTTTCTTCGAAATTACAAATTCATCACACTCTATGTATCTAGAATTTCTCTTCTTATAAACATAAACCAAAGATAACATAGGATTATTTTACCATGTTATATAGTACCTTAGCATCTATAATTTAGTCCATAAGAAACAGAAAAGGACTAAGCAATAGCTGCTTAATCCTATATAATAATTAGACTTACATTTCGGAATGCTCTTTATCAGACTGTTTTTCTGATACTTCTTCTACTCGTTTTCTCAACTTATCGAAAAGCGCTTGTTTTGTATCATCTGTAGGCAGCCATAACTCCCCATATTGCTCACAAAAAGCACTATATATCTTTTTCTCATCTTCCGTGACTTCAATTTCTAGGATTTCAGACATTAATTTTTTGCTACGTACTATTTTCATTAGATCAATGTACATCTTTGAAAGTCTCTCGCTTGCAAAATCGAAAATAATATCTTGAGTATATGGTAAACTAGGTACTACACTTTTCACCTTTAGTGGTTTGTTTGTTTTTCTTTTTTCAGTAGGGTTATGCTTTTGTTCCTTCAGAGATAACAGAATTTTGATAATGTCGTTAAATTCTAATTTCTCGCCTTGAATAGTAGAACTGATTACTTTAAGTCCCTCATTACATAGTAACTCATCAATTTTCTCCAACTGAAAACCGAGTAATTGATATATCTTATCTTTCCTAGTTTCACTTGTCTCCCACTTTTTTAGTGGAACCTCTACATGATCCATACGAGAATCATTTAGCAAATCAACATGGAAACTAATTGTTAAAGCATAATTATCTTCCTTTTTTAATTCTGTAATTACTGGTAACATAGCAAGATATATCTGATTAGCAAGATCAAGATTAAAAAGATCAGCTTTGAAGATGTATTCCATAATCCTCACTCCTCATAATATATTAACTTTGAAATTTCCACTTGCTAAGTGGTGAATGATTTTGATACTTCTTCGCAATCTCTTCTCGCGTCAAGTCCATATATGCTGCCTCTGTAACCTTAACAGAGCTATGTCCAAGAATACGGGACAACGTATAGAAGTCCCCTCCATTCAACAAATAATGCCTTGCGAAATTATTTCGCAGCATGTGAGGGTGAACGTCAACTCCCGCCATCTTGCTGGCGTCTTTTAATTGCTTTTCAAATGATTGGATACTTAAGAGAGTTCCTTTTGTAGTCGGGAAAAGCAAATCCGTTTCGGTGTATCGATCTTTAAATTTTAGATACTGCTTTAATTCCCTTTGCATTACGTTAGAAAAATACACATAGCGTTCCTTTTTACCTTTAGTTTTAGTCATTAGAATCATTTTACTTTTAAAGTCAATAGCATCGACTATCAACTCCAAGCACTCACCAATCTCATGCCTGTATCTTGTAACAGTAACAGTAACAGTAACAGTAACAGTAACAGTAACACTATGATTTTATTTCGGTATCCATGAAACTTTGTATAATCAAATTTATCAATCAAACTATTAAATTCTTCTTTGTTTATTCTTCTTTTTTGCCTTCTTACAGCTTTTATTTGTGCAATGTTCTCAACAGGATTCTTGATTAGCTCCCCTTTTTGCTTCAACCAATTAAAGAAAACCTTTATATTACGAATGTAGTTATTAATTGTAATTGATGAGACTTCTTTTTAAAATCCGTTCTGTTTTCAAGAAAATTCACCTGTTTAGATGACTCACGATTCACTACCGTATACTTTCCTCGCTCCTAAACATAAGCAATATACTGCCTAATATGTCCTACTCAAACTTCTTTCACTTTATCCACATCATGTTTATTTTATTCATGCTAATACTCAATCTCTTTTCCTACAAAAACAAAACCCAATAAACCAAAATGGTTTATCGGGTGAGATGGAAAAAGTTTATCGGTTTTCAAACAAGTTTATCGGCTTTCATATATTGGATGTGAATTTTATCCATTCACTAAAATCCCTTACTCCTCACTCCTCCTTACCCTTTCAAGAAACCTTATGCTCAATGCGCAGCTTGTCGGCTACCATGGCAATAAATTCCGAGTTAGTAGGCTTGGATTTGGAGATATTAATGGTGTAGCCGAACAGGTGGCTGATGCTGTCGATGTTACCGCGGGTCCAGGCCACTTCGATGGCGTGGCGGATGGCGCGTTCAACGCGGGAAGGTGTGGTTTTGAACTTTTCAGCGATGGCCGGGTAGAGCGTTTTGGTGATGGCACCCAGAATTTCGATGTTATTGTAGACCATAGTGATCGCCTCACGCAGGTACTGATATCCTTTGATATGGGCCGGTACGCCAATCTCATGGATGATGGAGGTGATGTTGGCGTCCAGGTTCTTGCCTTTGGACAATGGCACCACATTAGATCTTGAGGCCGTGAAGCCCATCATGCCGGAAGAAGAAGAGGTTATATTGGATTGTACTCCCACCAACTGACGTACCCGGTTCGCAAGAACTTCCATATCGAACGGTTTCAAAATATAATAGGATGCCCCCAGTTGCACAGCTCTTTGAGTAATGTTCTCCTGCCCAAAAGCCGTCAGCATAATGATCTTGGGCTGCGGATTCAGGTCCATCTCGCGCAGACGCTCAAGTACACCCAGACCGTCCAAATGAGGCATAATGATATCAAGAATAAGGACATCGGGAACTTTACGTGTTTCGCTAAGCATATGCAGCACTTCTTCCCCATTGTACGCGATGCCCGTTACAGTCATGTCTTCCTGTTCTGTAATGTATTCGGCTAGCAAGTTCGTAAATTCCCGGTTATCATCGGCCAACAATACTTCAATATTCTGCACTGGCTGCTTCCTCCTTATTTATACCTGCTATTCGAAAATAACATTTATCTTCTCTCCCTTAAGTTTTCGACATCTGGATTGAATTTCCTTCTGTCGAAAATTATTTTTCTTTATTTTTTTTCAGGGTTAGATTATAATTAATTATTTTATTGCACGGTTCGATGTAGTTCGGTCAGCTTCGACAAAAAATCTTAAGGCTAGATGGCCTTAAGATATTGTGGGAAGCTATTTTGTTGGCTGGCTACTCCGGAGTCCCTAAGCATCCATTCGATAAAGCAACCGTAGCCGGATTTAGGATCGTTCACGAATACGTGGGTGACTGCGCCGATCAGACGGCCTTTCTGCACAATAGGGCTACCACTCATCCCTTGTACAATCCCGCCGGTCTTGTCGAGCAGACGAGGATCGGTGATCCGCAGAATCAAACCTTTTGTGGCTGGAACCTGCTGCTTCGCTACATGAATGATTTCCACATCAAAACGCTCCACCTGCTGGCCATCTACAACGGTCAGGATCTGCGCCGGTCCTTCTTTCACGTCATTGCTCAATGCAATCGGAATCGGCTCTTTGTAGAGGCTGTGTTCCGGGTTACGATCCATTTTGCCGAAGATGCCAAAATCCGTATTGCTCTCCACATTTCCTAGAACCTGGCTTTCCTTGAGAAAATGAGCTCTTTTCTCACCGGGATCACCGTCCTGGCTCTTGGATATCGAGGTTACACTGGACTGCACAATGTGGCCGCTACCGACAACAATGGGAGTTCCTGTGTTCATGTCAGTTATCACATGCCCGAGTGCACCATATACCCCTTGCTGCGGAGCATAAAAGGTCAAGGTACCTACTCCTGCTGCTGAATCCCGGATGTAAAGTCCAAGGCGCCACACCTTGTCATTGCGGTCGTAGGCGGGTTTAAGCTTAGCGGTATGCTCCTTGCCGCCCCGTTTAAACACAATATTGAGGAATTCGCCTGCTTTACCGGCACGCTCCACAAGCTTGGCTACCTTGGACACTTCATCCAGCTTCACGCCGTCAATCGAGGTCATCAGATCCCCGGGCAGCAGTCCGCTGTTCTCGCCAGGTGAAATCTTGGAGGCTTGTGCAGTCTGGACCATGTGATGCCCGACGACCAGCACGCCTGCAGATTTCACCTTCACACCAATCGTCTGTCCCCCCGGAATAACCTTTAGCTCCGGATCAATTCCCTTCTGCACCATCTTGGCCTGGTTAGGCTCACGCTCTGGTGAAGAGGCAAAGCTTGTGACGGGTCCCGTTATGCCTGATAAACTGAGAAAGAAGGCAAATAAAAGGCCGGGCATTAACTTCCTGAGGTTCGGCTTCAATGGCTGTCACGCTCCCTTTTGCTTCTTTCGCTTGACGAAAAAGGTGGTCGCCAATTGCGTACCTATAAGATAACCTTGCCCCCAGGCTTTTATTACTGTCAATCATTGTTCCGCTTACCCTTGCGTAGCCTTGCTGGCCCCCGCCAGATTAAGCATTTCCTGCGCATGATGCAGCGTCTTTTCGGTAATTTCCACGCCACCCAGCATCCGGGCTAGCTCCTTCACACGTCCATCCTCGGTCAAGGCTTCCACCTCGGTCATGGTCCGCTCATCCTCCACCTTTTTGCGAATCAGGTACTGATGATCGGCCATGCAGGCGACCTGCGGCAAGTGAGTAATGGAGAACACTTGGCAGGAAGAAGACAGCTTAAACAGCTTGTCCGCTATGGACTGTGCTGCACGACCGCTGACACCGGTATCCACCTCGTCAAAGATCAATACAGGAATAGCGTCGGTCCGGGCAAAAATACTCTTCATTGCCAGCATAATCCGCGACAGCTCACCGCCGGAGGCGATTTTACCCAGCGGCCGCAGTGGCTCCCCGGGGTTTGGAGAGATCATGAACTCCGCACTGTCGATCCCCTGTCTCGTTAAGCGAATGCGCTGGCCTTGATATTCAATGCCCCTTGGGTCCTCCAGCGTTTCCAATCTAACCTTGAGCGAGGTACGCTCCATCTGGAGGTCCTTCAGTTCGGCTTCCACCTGGGTTGCCAGATCATCCGCACAGATCCGTCTTGCCTCGGTTAGTTCAACAGCAGCTTCCATTAAGACTGCAAGCAGTTCATCGCGCTTCGTAGTCAATTTCTCAAGATACTCGTCTTTATTCTCCAATAAATCGGTTTCCCGGTGAATTTGTTCATAATAAGCCAGAATCTGCTCAACACTGTCACCATATTTGCGACGCAAGCCGGTAATCAGGTCCAATCGGTTCTCGATATCCTCCAGCCGCTGCGGGTTGAATTCGATATCTTCACGGTAGTCACGAAGCTGAAACGCAGCATCCTCTAATTGATAATAGGAAGACTGAAGCTGCTCCAGAATACTCTTCAAGCCTTTTTCATCATAACGAACGGCATCTTCCAGCCTTGAAATGACTTTTCCAATCGATTCCAGCCCCTGGCGATCATACAGCAGTTCGTATGCACCTGATACGGAATCCATCATTTTCTCACTGTGGGATAGTTTGACCCTTTCTTCGGAAAGTAATTCATCTTCTCCCGGTTTTAAGGCCGCCGAAGAAATCTCCTCCAGTTGAAAACGATACAAATCCAGCATCTGGTATGCCTTTTGACTGGATTCCTGTAATTCCCGTAGTTCTCTCTCCACCTTAGCAAAAGCGGTATACCGCTCCTGATACACCGCTTTAAGCGGCCCAATAATCGCATCGCCGTAAGTATCCAGCAATCCGAGATGGCGTTCCGCCTTCAGCAGATTCTGATGTTCGTGCTGGCCGTGGATGTTAACCAATTGTTCCCCGATTTCCCGCAGCATGCTGAGATTCACCATCTGTCCGTTCACGCGCGATGTACTCTTGCCCTGCAAGGTGATCTCACGCCGAATGACAAGGTGCTCCTCCTTCTGTGCCCCGATGCCCAGTCTCTCCAGCGTTTCCCACACTGGGTGACTGTTCGGTAGGCTGAACAGGGCTTCCATTTCCGCCTTCTCACAGCCGTAACGAATGGAATCACCGGACCCGCGTCCACCGGCAATCAGCCCCAGCGCATCAATGATAATGGATTTACCTGCACCGGTCTCACCGGTAAGCACATGAAATCCAGGAAAAAAATGAACATCCACCGCCTCCACGACGGCCAAATTGCGGATTGACAACGTTTCTAACACGAAAAGAAACACCTCCGAAAAGTCATGCCATTGGCTGTTGATTAATGCTTTACGATTACGAAATATAACCCATAATCTGCGAAATCACCGTTTTGCTATCTTCGGGCTGGCGGCAAATAATGAGGATGGTGTCATCCCCGGAAATGGTTCCCATAATCTGCGGCCAATCAATATTGTCGATCAAAGCGGCTACGGAATTTGCCGTACCCGGCAAACACTTCATCACTACCAGATTACCGGAAAAATCAATTTGCACGAAATTGTCCACCAATACGCGCTTGAGCTTCTGAACCGGATTGTAACGCTGGTCTGTCGGAAGTGAATATTTATATCTGCCGTCATCCATTGGCACCTTAATTAGCAGGAGCTCCTTGATATCACGAGAAACCGTAGCCTGGGTTACCTGAAAACCGGAATCCCGCAGTGCTTCAACTAGCTCATCTTGTGTCTCTATTTCCTTTTGCGTAATAATCTCGCGAATCTTGATATGTCGTTGTCCCTTCATTGTTGCCTCCCGTATTTGAAAAAAAATTAAGCTTAATTGGATTCACCATCGTCTTTACCGAGCTCAATCACATGGATTGCCGCAGCCGCCATATTGACATACAGCACACCGCTGCATTCGGGGTAGATTAGCAGATAAGGCAGCAAATAATCACGCAGCCCGCTGCCGGTGAAATCCAGCGGCTTGCGGGGGCGGGCAAGAATCACCATATAGAAGGACCCGTCCTCTTTGGCAGCAACATAATCTATGAATATCCTACTGTACATCGCCGCTCCATTGACCCGGAAGGACAGAGGAATCTTCAACTTGCCGCCAATCACCTCATACCCAGCCTCTTCCAGATAATCGATGGCCGGGTTTGGGAGAATATCCTTATTTATCGGTATCTTATCTTTTATTAATGAACGCGGAGAGCCCTCCAGCCATACATACAATCTGTATAATAAGCCAATGGCAACCGCGATCCCAATCACCGTCATAACGATCTTGTCAGAGCTACCCGCCACTATCTATCACCTCGGAGATTTATTCGCGCGAACCCCCGCAAAATCCTCCCCAATGACAAAAGAAACTCACCGCCGTGAGTTTCCATGAGTTGTATTAACGCTAAATGTGGCGTTAGCCTCCTTGATGACCTTATCGGCCAACGCAGCAAAGCTGACGGTAGCAGACGAAGTTTCCACACCATCAGATGACTCTTCGGATTCAACTACCGCAGACTCTTCAACCGGCTCAAGTCGCCAATGAGCCAGGAACTCGACGTTACCCTCACCACCAGTAATCGGCGAGAAAGTCAGATTCTGAAGACTGTAGCCCAGCCCAGCGGCCATCGAAAGTACATTGACAAGCACTTCCTTATGTACAGCAGGTTCGCGAACTACGCCCGACTTTCCAACCTTCTCCCGGCCCGCTTCAAACTGCGGTTTGATCAGCGCGGCAATATCTGCCGGACGCTTCAGCAGCGCCATCAACGGCGGGAGAATGATCTTGAGAGAAATGAATGATACATCAATGCTGGCAAAATCGGGCACAGGACCCTTAAGGTCAGGGGGCGTCATATAACGGAAGTTGGTCCGCTCCATAACACTCACCCGTTCATCATTACGCAGCGACCAGTCTAGTTGGTTGTAGCCGACATCAATGGCATAGACATGGCTGGCGCCATTCTGCAACGCACAATCCGTAAATCCTCCGGTGGAAGAGCCAATATCAAGCATATTCCGTCCGGCAAGATCGATCCCAAAGGTACGGAGTGCTTTCTCCAGCTTCAGTCCACCTCTACTAACATATGGATGAACAGCGCCTTTGACTTTCAGGACGGATTCGCGCGGCACCTTCATGCCCGGTTTCTCGATCCGTTCTTCATCCGCGAGTATTAGGCCAGCCATAATGGCGGCCTTGGCTTTTTCACGACTTTCAAAATACCCCTGCTCCACGAGCAGTACATCTATCCGTTCTTTACGGTGTTCCATGGTCATCTCCAATTGTTCAAAGGATGCTATTACAGCTTCTGGTCTTCTCAGGAAGACGACGTGCTCTTATATGAAAAGGCGCGCAGAGCAATCATCGACTTGATACGTTTGCACAGCGCCTCGACGGTAAGACCCGCCACCTGACGCTGCTCCTTGATCGAGCCATGTTCCACGAAGATATCCGGCACACCCATTGGATGAACTCTGACATCATATAGCTCGTGCTCCGCGTAGAATTCCAGCACAGCGCTGCCCAAGCTGCCGGCTTGACTTGCTTCTTCCAGTACAACCATGCTTGTTCCGGCATGAGCGAGATCTAGCAGCATTGAGTTGTCCATTGGTTTCAAGAACCGCGCATTGACCACGCCGACTTGAATACCCTCACGTTTCAGCAGCTCTGCTGCTTCCTCTGCAAGCTGAACCATTGGTCCACAGGCCACAACCGCGTATTCATCGCCCGGTCGTACCCGTTCCCAGGTTCCAATCGGTATGGTGTGCAGCTCTTCGTCCAGTGGAACACCTGTGCCATTGATTCGTGGATAACGATAAGCAATCGGACCGTCATTATAGTCTATCGCCGTCTTCATCATATGGCGTAGTTCATTCTCATCCTTCGGCATCATCAGCACAATGTTCGGGATATGGCGCATAAAGGCGATATCGTATACCCCATGATGCGTTTCTCCATCCGCGCCGACAAAGCCGGCCCGGTCGATCGCGAACATGACATTAGCATTATGACGGCAAATATCATGCACAATTTGGTCATAAGCCCGCTGCATAAAGGTGGAATAGACCGCGAATACCGGCTTCATACCCTCCATCGCCAATGCGGCGCAAAGAGTAGCGGCATGCTGCTCAGCGATACCGACATCAATCATCCGGTCCGGGAATTCCTTGGCGAACGGGAACAGTCCCGACCCGCCTGGCATTGCAGGTGTAACGGCAATCAAACGCTTATCTTCACGCCCCAGCTCAATCAGCGTTTTGCCAAATACTTCGGTGTACATCGGATTTCCAACTGCTTTAAGCACCTGGCCGGATTCGATTTTGTAAGGGGAAATCCCGTGCCATTTATAAGAATCGACTTCCGCCGGCTTATAGCCCTTACCTTTCGTTGTCAGCACATGAACAAGCACAGGACCGTTCACATTGTCGGCCTGATGGAAGGTTTCAATCACTTTCTCCAGATCATGGCCATCTACAGGTCCAAGATACGTAAAGCCCAGCTCTTCAAAAAGAACACCGGGAACCATCATATATTTAAGGCTGTCTTTCACCCACTCCGCCGTCTTGGCGAGGCGATCCCCGATCGCGGGGATTTTCTTGAGCAGTCCTTCAACTTCGTCTTTGGCGCGCAAATAGTGACGGTCTGAACGAATCTTGCTCAAATAATTGTGCATAGCCCCTACATTCGGTGCGATGGACATTTCATTGTCGTTCAGAATTACCATCAGTTTACGCTTCTCGTGTCCAATATGATTAAGCGCTTCGAATGCCATACCGCCGGTCAGCGCACCATCGCCGATCACGGCAATCACCTTATTGTCTTCGCCCTTCAAATCCCTGGCCATCGCCATACCCATGGCTGCTGATAACGAGGTACTACTATGTCCGGCTTCCCAGACATCGTGCTCACTTTCAGAACGCTTGACGAAGCCGCAGAGCCCCTCGTGCTTACGCAGCGAATCGAAGCGGTCCTTGCGTCCGGTCAATATTTTGTGGACGTATGCCTGATGCCCAACGTCATATATCATTTTGTCCCAGGGACTGTCATAGCAGTAATGCAGGGCCAGCGTGAGCTCCACGACTCCCAGGTTAGATGCAAGATGCCCTCCGGTTACAGACAGCTTTTCAATCAGGAAATGACGAATTTCCTCCGCAAGAACACCAAGTTCTTCGATTGATAGCATTTTCAACTGCGCAGGCTCATTTATTTGTGGAAGCAGCACGTGTATTCCCCGCTTTCCTAGTTGTTGTAAAATATAAATCCCATTATAACACAAACGAAACGGCTGTCGAAGTACAGCCGTTTCCGTATTTGATTCTAATGATCCCGCTTCATGAGATAATCCGCGATCTCCAGCAGCCGACTAACGTCGGTGAAACCGCCGTCCAGCACGGCTTTTCGGGCTGCCAAGGTCAATCGCTCTACCTCTGATTTCGAAGCCTCAATCCCGATAAAAAACGGATAAGTGACTTTTTGCTGCTCGATGTCACTGCCTGTTTTTTTACCAAGCTTGCCTTCGTCGCCGATTAGATCCAGAATATCATCTTGAACCTGGAAGGCTAGTCCAATATTGGTGCCGAACTCCCGTAGGGCAGCCAGCTGCTGCTCATTCGCACCCGCGATCCGTCCTCCGGCTAAGAGCGAGAAGATAAACAGATCACCGGTCTTGTGTTCATGGATGTAGCGAAGCTGCTCCAGACTGGTCAAGCCCTGTTCGCCTTCCATATCAGCGACTTGACCGCCGACCATCCCGCGCGGACCAGCCATTTCAGCCAGTTCCTCTACGATGGCAAGCGAGCTCTCTGCCGGAATGCCATGGCGCCGCGTGGCTTGTACAATGCTGTAGAACGCATGGGTCAATAGCGCGTCTCCAGCCAAAATGGCCGTCGCTTCGCCAAACACCTTGTGATTCGTTAACTTGCCGCGCCGGTAATCATCATTGTCCATGGCTGGCAGGTCATCATGCACCAGTGAATACGTATGTACCATTTCGATGGCTGCAGCTACAGGCAGCGCAGCAGCCCGCGAGCCACCCAGTGCTTCACAAGCCGCGACGACAAGCAGTGGCCGCAGGCGTTTGCCCCCGGCCATCAGCGAATACTGCATCGCCTTATGCAAGTTATCAGGGACAAGCCATGCTTCAGGGAGGGTTGTCTCCAGTTCAGTAGTGACCAGATCATTAACTATCGCAATATAGGACTCAATGGGTTCCCGCAGGGGCTCCCCGGCGGTTCCTTCGGGGCTGCTGTCAAAAGGACTCATCGCCGACCCCTTCCAGACCACCAAACGGCTTCTTACGCAGTTCGCCGTCCTCTTCTACTATCATCTCAATCTTGCGTTCTACCTGCTCCAGCTTGTTGCCGCACAGCTGGGACAGCTTCATTCCCTGCTGAAATAAATCGATGGCCTTTTCCAGGGGGACATCGCCGTGCTCAAGCTCCCGCACGATTTCCTCCAGACGGTCCATCGCTCCTTCAAAATCCAGTTCCGCTTCCTTTGTCATCGTCTTTGCCATCCTCCTTCATTCCCCATACCTGGCAATTCAGTTCACCATCATTCAACTTGACCACCACAAGGTCGCCGAGTGCTACATCGTTCAGCGACTTGATCAAGTGCTGTTGTCCTTCGTCGTAGACGAGGCTGTAGCCTCTCGACATGACTTTGAGCGGGCTCAGCGCGTCGAGGTGGCGCATCTCCGCCACAAAGCTTGAACGCTTGTCCCGCAGCCGTGCCCCTATCGCGCCGATCAGTTCGCGGCGCAAGCCTTCGGCGCGCTGCCTTGCGGCAATCACGCCGTCACGCGGATGGAACCGCTGCAGGCTGTGCCGCAGCACCGCTTCACGCTCGCGCGCGCGCCCTAAGCGCGCATCTGCCGCGCTGGAAAGCCGCTGGCGCAGCATGTCGAGCTGCTGCGTATGCTGCAGCAGATACCGGCGCGGGTTGACCAGCACCGGCGACCGCTGCAGCGAAGCCAGCCGCTCGCGTCCGCGTTGGGCGCGCCGCTGCAGCCCCTGGCGCAGCCTGCGCTGCTGCTGGCGAAGCTGCGTCGCCAGCTCGGCGGCATGCGGCACCGCCAGCTCCGCCGCAGCGGTAGGCGTCGCCGCCCGAAGATCGGCGGCGAAGTCGGCGATCGTGAAATCGGTCTCGTGGCCAACGGCCGAGATGACCGGAATGTCCGATGCCGCAATCGCACGGGCAACGATCTCCTCGTTGAACGCCCAGAGCTCCTCCAGAGAGCCGCCGCCGCGGCCAACGATCAAGACGTCAGCTTCGCCCATAGCGTTCAGTGTCTTGATCGCCTTTACGATGGAAGGCGCAGCGCCCTTGCCCTGCACCGTCACCGGGTACAGCACAACCGCGGCTTGCGGGTATCTACGCTGAAGTGTGATCATAATGTCCCGCACGGCTGCGCCGGTCGGGGAAGTTACGACCCCAATACAACGGGGCAGCCTCGGCAGCGGAGACTTACGCTCCGCCGCGAATAACCCCTCTTGCTCCAGCTTCGCCTTTAGCTGTTCATAAGCAAGATACAGACTACCGATGCCATCCGGCTGCATATGTGTCGCATAGAACTGGTATTGCCCATCCCGCTCATATACAGTCACATTGCCTCTGGCAATGACACGGGAGCCTTCCTTCGGCACAAAGGGTAGCCGCTGATTGTGGGACGCGAACATGATCGCCTTGATTCGGCTGCTCTCGTCCTTCAGTGTGAAATACATATGTCCGCTGCCGTGATGTGTAAAGTTGGAGATCTCACCACGTATCCATACATCCGACAGAAGATGATCCGAGTCCAGCTTCATGCGGATGTAACGGTTAAGTTCCTTAATGGAATAGACTTGCCGCTCTGCCGCCATGATTCCTACCTATTCCAGTCCGTGACGGCGTTTAGCTGCAATCAGCGTATTCCCCATCAGCATCGTAATCGTCATAGGGCCCACGCCGCCTGGTACAGGAGTAATATGGCCGGCAACTTCTTTTGCACTTTCATAATCAACATCACCGGCAAGTTTGCCAGAATCCAAACGGTTCATGCCGACATCAATAACGATAGCACCCGGTTTCACAAAGGATGCATCAATGAAATTAGCACGTCCAATTGCGACTACCAGAATATCCGCCTGACGGCTGAGCTCCGCAATGTTAGCTGTGCGGGAATGACACATAGTGACCGTAGCATTCTCACGTTGCAATAACAGAGATACTGGCTTGCCGACAATATTACTGCGACCGATGACCACAGCATGCTTACCCGAAATCTCGGTTCCTGTACGCTTGATTAACTCTATAACACCAGCTGGTGTACATGGAAGAAGGCTATCATCGCCAATAACCAGATTACCCACATTCACCGGATGGAAACCATCAACATCCTTTTCTACTGCAATCGCATCAATAACAGCTTTTTCTTCGATATGTCCCGGCAACGGCAATTGCACCAGAATCCCGTCAATATCGTCACGCTGATTCAACTGTTCAACCAGTGCCAGCAGATCTTCCTGCGAAGTCGAAGCATCCAGTCTATGTACTTCGGAATGGAAGCCCAGACTAATGCAGGATTTCTCCTTATTACGAACATAGACCTGCGAAGCCGGGTCTTCTCCTACAAGCACAACGGCAAGGCCTGGCTTTACCCCGCGTTCCAAGAGCCCAGCAACCTCCCGGGCAATGTCGATGCGAATTTCGTCGGATACTTGTTTACCACTGATGATTGCTGCTGTCATGAAAATCTCTCCTCTTTGGTAGGCTTTGATGGATTTTATATTATAAATTGAACCTGTTTTGGGGCTCAAGTCAAAATCAGAGGTCAACATTAAAGTTCTTTCCTGATTCTAAAGATAACTCCTACTTCCAGCTTAATTTATTAAAAAAAAGTTAATAGCTCTACGCAAAACATGGCGTACTTTCAAACCTGAGCTTGCAGTACTGAGTTTCGAAACAAAGGCAATATTGCGCCTTACAAGTTGGGACTTTCGTGTGTAATGTACATTAAGAGCAATAAGCGTACTTAATCTAAAAGATTCGCTTCTCTGAAACTAAAATGAACCATTTTAGCATACGATAATGCTCCTAAAGCATACATTCACCTGTTTTTCGCTAAATTAAGGAGCACTTCTGCGCTTTTTCCCACAGCTAGTTATTTCTCCATAGCAAGTGACTTTCGCACACCCATGGTCCCACCACAGCTTCCTCAACGTTAAATCACTTATTGAAGATGATCCGCTTTGAGCGTGTCCAGTTCCTGAATCATCTTACCCAGTACCCCGTTCACGAACTTGCCGGAATCCTCGGTACCGAAATGCTTGGCCAGATCAATGGCTTCGTTGACGGAGACCTTGGCAGGAACATCGCTTGCGAATACCATTTCAAAAGTCGCCAGACGCAAAATCTGACGGTCTACTCGCGACAAACGACTCATTTGCCAGCCCTTCAAGTAATATTCCAGCATGTCATCAATTGCTACCTTATGTTCCCAAACGCCATTCACATGGTCTACTACATAGTGCTTCAGTTCAATCTCATCGGTGATAACACGCTCTGTCTCATTCTCCTCCGAAGCCTCTTCCAGCAGCATTTCTACCGCCTCTGCACTGTCCACATCATTCATTTCCATTTGGTACAGGCTTTGTACAATAATTTCTCTAGCTAAACGTCTCTTCATGTGTTCCTCCTAAAATCTTGTTTCGCATATCTTTATTTTAAGCCCAAATTCAGCACATTCTATCCCTATATAGGACACAGATATTATGGCAACTGCGGTAAGAGCCTTCTCTCCACAAAAAAACCGCGTGATCTTTCTTCCGGGGCAACGAACATCAACGAACCTACAATTCCTGCTTCGGGAGAAAGACTATCGCGGTTCATTTGAAAGGACGCCAGCGTCCAGACAACCACTCCACCAGCTCCTGCCATCTAACCATAGGAGACTGCGCGTGATCGTCCTTCCTTTTGCCAAGCGTATATCCGATGAACACTACCAGTGCAAAGAACAGCATATCCCAAAAACCACTAATCAAATAAATCAAACCGAGAATGACCCCGAAGGAGACTCCGGCGATCCTACCCCCGTGACTTTCCCATACTTCTCTCCAGGACATAGGGGAAACCCACCTCTATTCCACTCGACTTTTGAAGCTTGGAGACTGTGACAGGTTGGCAATATATACGGACACATCCGCCACCGGTATGCCAGTCGTTTCCTGCACGAAATCGTGCACCTGACGCTGAACTTCCGTGGTCAGCAGCGGGAGCGAATGCTCTCCGTCCACCACCGCGCGGATCATAATTTCCAGACCCGCCTGAGAGACGCGGATACGCGACTTCAGATCGCGGATGCCTTTGACCTTGCCGGCCGCCTTGAGGCTAAGGTTCTCAATCGTTTCCATGGAGATCTGGATATCCCCATACTCTGTGCGCTGATCTACCGAAGGCAAGGTTGCCCGGTCGCGTCGCATGGAGATGTAGAAGAAACGAATGCTGAGCAAGAACAGAATCACCGAGATCGTGATCGCCACAATGTAGACTGCCGGACCATCCTTAATTTCCACCGTTCTGGGGATGGCCCCGCTCAAGAGGAGGATGGCTATTGCAGATAATATTCCGATGCTAAGGCTGTAGATGAACAGCAGAAGCCTGTCCAAAATTTTTGCCACGAGTCTCATAACCTCCTTAAATTAGAGTAAACCCTCGACGTTGCTGTCGGGGGTTTATAGAAGAACGGGTGGCTATTATTTCACACGAAGCACGGCTTCGGCATCCTCGTTCTTTTCTACAGTGGCGCTCTTGAACTGCACATCATGAATATGAACATTGACTTCCACAACTGTAAGCCCAGTCATGGTCTCGATGGAACGCTTAACATTGCGCTGAATCTCCGCCGCTACTTCAGGAAGACGGTTGCCGTACTCGATGATTACGGATACATCCACCGCAGCCTCACGTTGTCCAACCTCTACTTTCACACCTTTGGACAAGTTCTTGCGTCCGAGAAGCTCTACAATTCCTCCAGCAAATCCACCGCTCATGCCGGCCACACCTTTAACTTCTACTGTAGCCAAACCTGCGATTACCTCGATTACTTCCGGGGCAATTTGGATTTCACCGATTTCCGTCCGTTCGAATTCCGTCGGCAATGTACTCATCTTAGCCTTCACACCTTTCAACATGTTGTTCATGATTTCAAGCTTAAAGCACGTCTCTTATTAAACATACTATATCATTTGGCGAACTTTATGACAAACAAAGCAAAGTCGTCCTAAACTTCATACTCTTCCAGGAATTTAATATCAAAATTCCCGTCCAAGAACACAGGATGTTCGAGCAGTTTTTGATGGAACGGAATGGTCGTATGAATTCCCTCCACCGCGAACTCGCCCAGGGCGCGCTTCATCTTCGCAATAGCTTCTTGACGGGTCGGTGCCCAGACGATCAGCTTCGCAATCATGGAATCATAGAATGGCGATATGGTATATCCTGGATAAGCGCCACTATCTACGCGAACACCAAGACCACCCGGTGGCAGATAAAAGCCGATTTTGCCCGGTGAAGGCATGAAATTCTTCTCAGGATCTTCGGCATTGATCCGGCATTCAATGGACCAGCCGTTAATGACAATATCCTCTTGCTTGAAGGAAAGCGGATTGCCTTCAGCTACGGAGATCATTTCTTTGATAAGGTCAACACCGGTGACCATTTCTGTAACCGGATGTTCGACTTGAATCCGGGTATTCATTTCCATGAAATAGAAATTACCATCCGGACCTAGTAGAAACTCCAGTGTACCTGCTCCGGAATAGTTCACGGCAAGCGCCGCACGCACGGCCGCATCACCCATGGCTGCGCGGGTTTCCGGTGTCAGTACGGCACAAGGCGCTTCCTCCACCAATTTTTGACGGCGGCGCTGCACAGAGCAGTCCCGTTCGCCCAGATGGACCACATTGCCATGCTTGTCGGCAATAATCTGTATCTCAACATGCTTCATTCCCGTCAGGAATTTCTCCAGATAGACTCCGGCGTTACCGAAGGCTTTCTGTGCTTCCTGCTGGGCTGCAGTAATCTGCTTCACCAGGGATTCTTCATCCTCAGCAATCCGGATGCCCTTACCTCCACCACCCGCTGTTGCCTTAACGATGATCGGATACCCGATCTCACGGCCCAGCGTTATAGCTTCCTCTACATCACCCACAAGGCCATCAGAACCCGGGATAACCGGGACTCCGGCCTGCTTCATGGTGTCTTTCGCCACTGCCTTGTCACCCATTCTCGTAATCGCTTCCGGGGAAGGCCCGATAAAGGTAATATTGCAAGACTCGCAAATCTCCGCAAAATCAGCGTTCTCCGCGAGAAATCCGTATCCCGGATGGATAGCATCGCATTCGGTCAACGTGGCAACACTCATAATATTGGTAAAGTTCAGATAGCTGTCCTTGGATAGCATTGGTCCAATGCAGTAGGCCTCATCTGCCAGACGGACATGCAGTGAGTCCCTGTCGGGCTCGGAATAGACTGCTACAGTGGAAATGCCGAGTTCACGACAGGCCCGGATAATGCGGACCGCTATTTCTCCACGGTTGGCAATCAGCACTTTTTGAATGTTCATGCGTTTCCTCCCAAAAGTATTGCGGAGCCTTAAGCTCCGCATGATTTACGGCATATTATTCCGGTTTGACCAAGAACAGCGGCTGGCCGTATTCCACAAGCTGGCCGTTCTCGACCAAGACGGATACGATTTCGCCTTTCACTTCCGCTTCCAGCTCATTCATCAGCTTCATAGCTTCGATAATGCACACTGTTGTCTTGGCATTGACACGGTCGCCGACAGATACGAACGCCGGCGCTTCAGGAGATGCAGCACCATAGAAGGTACCCACCATCGGAGACACGATTGTATGTAATGTACTTTCTGCAGGAGTAGACGGAGTCTGTACCTGAACAGGTGTCTCAATTACAGTTGGCTGCACCGCTGGTTGCTGCGGAACAGGCTGTTGCAGAACAGGCTGCGTCAGAGGATAGGCATAAGGAACCGCTGTTCCGTCAGCCTCAGGGCGGTCCGGTTTGCGGATAGCCAGTTTCATTCCTTCGCTCTCAATCTCCAGCTCATGTACGGAGGATGTCTGGTCCAGCAATTTGATCAATTCCTTAATTTCGCTTAATTTGAACATAAAATCAGTTCACTCCTTCAGCTTTCTCTCGAAACCGCTCTTCTTCGCGGACAAGATAACTTTAAGTATTATATCATAAACGCTAGAAATGGAAAGAGCCCGGGATAACCCGAGCACTTTCGCTATTTTCTTTGTTTTTTCTCATCGATTATTGCTGAGAGACGTATTGTACGCTGACCTTGTCCTGAGTAACGCTGAGTTCCTTCATGACCAGGTCCACAATGCTCACCGCCTGCTTCACATCCAGCTTGTCACTCTGAACGATCACTTTGTAGAAATTGTTGCTGTCTTCCTTGACGATGGCTTCCCCATATTTTTGCTGGAGTTGCTCTTCGATGGCAGTTATTTTTGATTCTTTCTCCTCTAACGCACTAAGCTGCTGCTGGGCTATAGCGTTGTCAGCCGGTGTTTTATCCATATCGTTGATCAGAGCCATCAGATCCCGCTGCTGCTTCAGATTATTTTGCTCACGCTCGTACAAGTAATTCGTGAATAGACTGCTTGCCGAGACGCTTTGGGAAGCAACTTCGTCCAGAACATCGGCATCCTTCTTGGCTGGTGTTTTCTCACCTGCTGCTGCGGTTTTCTTATCGGCACTCTTGTCGCTGCTACTCTTGCTGTCAGCAGTTGCTTTGCTATCGTTAGTATTTTTATCTTCTGCAACTGATTTATCAGCTGTCTTGTCAGAAGTATCGGTACTAGCCGCTTCATTATTCTTGTTATCGGTAGTCTTGCTGCTGTCTCCGGTAGCCGCCGCTTCGCTGTCATCTAATGTGGCAGGGTCTTGCGTAGTATTCTGAGCGGTAGTACCCGCATCGCCAGTCACATCACCTTGGGTTATAACTTCGTTGACCTCGAAGCCTTTATCAAGAGCGTTATTGGCGGAGGTTCCCTTTGCTGCGCCATCCACCTGCATGCTGCCCGCCGTCTCCTTAGGAACCGAAGCGCCAGAGTCCTCTGTGAACAAATAATATGCGGATAAGACCACCATCAAGCTGAGCATCGATACTAACCAAATCGTTTGTCTTTTGCCGTTCATTCCTTATTCCTCCTTTTATGCTTCCTTCTTCTATTCCTGCTTACGCGGCACTACGGAGATCCTGTAGCTTGGTACATTTAGTCCCTTCTGAACTGCCTGCTCAATCAAGCTGCGGACAACCTTGTTCTCTGCCCCTTTGGCCACCACCAGCACCCCACGCACCTGCGGTTTGACTCGCTTGGTTATAATTGGGGTCTGATCCCCGGATTGAGAGTAGGTTACTATCTCGCCGTCCCTTGTGTACTGCGTCGTATGACGTTTCCCCCCGTTAGCATCCGTCTCTTCACTGCTCTGCTGAGAGTCTTTGACATCTCGTTGCACGACGATTTCCTCAGTGGAGTCGACGGTGACCATAATATCCACTGTTCCCACACCGACGATTTTCTCCAGAATTTCCTTCGTGCGGTCCTCCATGGCCTGTTCTATGCCGGAAAAAGAATTACTGACCGCCGGATCAGCCTGCTGGATGGTAGCCTGCGAACTGCCGGAGCTGGGCGGTTCCCGCCCCGTATTCTCGTTGTCGATCTTCTTCACGTTCACAAAAGAATTAAACAGCATGATCGCCGCGCCCAGTAAGCCCAGAATAATCAGCCAGCGGAACGTGTGGCTCCGCTTCGGGCTCCCCTGTCCGCCCCCGGCCCACTGTTCCAGTTTTTTCAACCAGTTGCCCATCCCTGTATCCCTCCTTCATTGTTTGGCGTACTTTCGATTACTGTCGTTACATCTTCTCGTCGATTGCGCTTTGATCTTGTATGTGGATGATCTCCGGATTGAGATCCCATTTTTGCTTCAGCAGCTCAGTGATTGAATTCGCTTCTTTAGATGACTCCCCGGTTTCGCCCGCCCTGCCCTTCGCTCCCGAGTGTCCGGTTTGGGCTGGCGCTGCACTTGACGTCCCCCCTATAGACACCTCTACGGCTTCTACAGGGGCGATGACAATCGGCTGGGAGACCGCTGCGCCGGAGGCACCTTCCTCTGCCCCTGAAGGGGATTGGGCCGCCGGTAGTGCTACTGTTACACCTGAGATCATCGGTACTTCTTCTCCACCGCTGCCACCAGGCGGCTTGCCCATCGCCAGCGAGACAGTCACACGGACACCTCGGACACCTGTCTGGCTGGTGATCTGATCTCTCATCTGTCCCGCAACTTCCTCGGCCGCCAGCTTGAGACTCTGCTCCTGACGGCCTTGGGCTAACTTCTGTCCGTCCGACAAAATCTTCTCCAGTGAATCTGTCCCCTTGTCTGCGCTTGTGAACAGTCCACCTGTCTTCTCCTGCTGGTTCATTGCCAAGCTAAGCTCCTTCGCAGCGTCTCCCTTCAGCAAGGAGACGACGGGATTCAAAAGGGTGAGCAGGATCAACAGGCTGAGCACCAGTCTGGCATAACGCTCCATAGATTTGCTAGGAAGAAGCAACTCCACGAAAGCCGCCAGTAGTACTACAAGGATGATCTCACGCAGCCAATCGCTTAACCAAGTCATCGTCTCCCTCCCAACGGTGTGTTACCGGCTCTGCATCCTGATATCCTCTGCTACAATCCAGTTTCAGAAGCACCCGCTTGACACTACCTCATCATTACCGTGACATTGCCAGCGGTCAGCATAATTGTGACGGCCAGGAAAAACATCAGTGAGACTGCAGCCAATGCGGCGAACACATACACCATACTTTTCCCAATCGTCTGCAGGCAGGTTACGATCGGTGTCTCGCCGAGCGGTTGCATAACTGCAGCAGCAACATTGTAGATGAGAGCAAGCACCAGGATTTTGATCGCCGGAAACGCACAGAGGAACAAAATGATGATAACTCCCGACAACCCAATGGCGTTCTTCACCAGCAGTGAGGCGGAGATGACAGTGTCCGTGGCATCCGCGAACATTTTACCGATGACTGGAACAAAATTTCCCGTTATATACTTTGCAGCCCTGATCGTAACCCCGTCAGTGACCGAGCTGGTAATGCCCCTGACGGATATGACGCCCAGAAACACAGTCAGCAGTACCCCCAGCAGCCCGGCACCGATATTGCGCAGCAGATTGGCCAGTTGGGTAAGCTTGTATTTCTCGGACAACGAACTGACCAGATGCAGCACGGCCGAGAAGAATAGCAGCGGGAAAACCATGGTGTGAATTAAGGTACCAACCGTATGGATCATGAACACGATCAGTGGATGAGTGACTGAGACCGTGATGATATTCCCCATGGAAGCGAGAAGTGCGAAGAGCAGAGGAATCATCGCCATCATGAAATCAATCATCCTGTCAATCGCATCCTTGGCATAACCGATAGCAATATTGAAACTGTTAACAGCAATGACGAGCACTACCATATAACAGAGGGTATACGCGACTTTACTGACGGTTTTTCGTTCAAAAGCAGTCTGCAGCGTCTCCAGGATCATACTCATCACACTGATCATGACAATCGTGACGAGAAGCTTGCCGTTATACATTACCTCGTGCCACATGTATGCTCCCAGACCTGACAACACCCCTTTCAGGCTGAGTCCCTTGTCGCCTGGCAGCAGCATATCCATGAGGGTAGGGGTGGCCCCGTCCGGGAAAAATCCGCCGTAATCCTTCATCAGCTCATCCCAGTATTTGTCCACTTTATCTTTGGGAAGGCTCTCCACCTGGCTTTTCACCCATTGATCTACCGGCGATGAGCTTCCTGCAGGAGTAGGCGCTGGCGAAGCAGCGGCGTTCCCGGCACACCACAGCATCAGAAGGCAGGGGAGCAGAAGCAGTATGATTTTGAACGGCGGAGGGCGAAACTTACGGCGCTCCGGCATGGCTTCTCCTCCCTGCTCCTCTTTCGCGTTCGTAGTTCTTTCAGGCCCTATGCGGGCAGAAGCTTCATGACCGTTTCAATAATAATGCTGATGATGGGAACGGCCAGCACCATGATCAGTATTTTTCCAGCTAGCTCAATCTTTGAGGCAATCGATTCCTGGCCTGCATCACGCACCACTTGGGCGCCAAATTCGGCGATGTAGGAAATCCCGATAATTTTGAATATGGTCTTCAGGTAGATCATTTCCATCCCGGAGGATTCGGCGATCCGCTCCAGCGTGGAGAGGACCATCCCGATCTTGCCAATCAGGAGCAGAAAGATCAGAACTCCTGTGGCAGCTGTAAGCAGGAAGGCGAACATCGGCTTTTGTTCCTTCAGGACGAGTATCAATATGGTCGACATGAGCCCGATCCCTACAACTTGAATGATCTCCATGACACACCGCGCCTATTGAAAAAGAAAGATCGTTTTGATTTCCTGAAGCAGTCCGTCCAGCATGCGGATGACCATAAACAGCACGACAACGAACCCGATGACTGTGACCCAATGGGCGATATCCTCTTTGCCCATCTGCTTCAGCACGGTATGAATCATGGCGATGATGATGCCAATGCCGGCAATTTGGAAGATGGCATTCACTTCAATATTCATTCCTGGCACCTCGCTAAAAGATCAAAATGACGATCAATGCTCCAAGCAGCAGACCCAGGCTTTTGCTCATAGTCTCGTATTTGCCCTGATCCTCTCTAGCCGCCGTCTCTTCCTGCTTCAATTGCTGCAAAGCCAGCGCGATATGGTTGCTCTGGTTCGACCTGTCGCTGGTGCCAAGCGTACAGCTTAGCTGCCTCATAATCTCTTTCTCCCCAGCCTTCATCGCTGTAGCTTTCCAGTGAACCTCCATGGCCCGGCCGAAGGCCTCTTCGGCGCTGCGGTCATGCGGCGGAGACATTTCTTCCGCGGCTTGGACAAACAAGGCTCGCAGTGGCTCCTTGCACTGCTGTCCGATCCGCCGCAGTGCTTCCGGCAGCGGCGTGAAGCCGTACATGATCTCCGTCTCCAGCCGCTGCAGAGCGGCGATCAGGCCACGGATGTTCCGGGGACGGTCAGCATACTGCCTGGCCCGTTGGAACCCGGCCAATGTACCGGCTAGCACGACCAGCACGGCGCCGAACAGTTTAAGCATGGCGTTCACCGCCTGTCCGCTCCCCCGGCGAGCCGGGCAACAGCGCGCGCTTCTGACTGTCCAGGATGCGGAAGGATAATCCCGCCTCACTGCGGTGGAGAATCACATAGCGCTCGAACATCCTGTGTTCAAGCAGACTGCCCAGCCCTGGTCTGCGGGACAGCTCGGCCACTTCCTTACCGTGTGCGGAAGCCACGACCGTGATGCCTGCATGCAGTGCTTCAGTTACCGCATCGGCATCCTCGGGACGGCCGATCTCGTCGGCAATAATGACGTCTGGAGAGAGCGAACGAATCATCATCATCATTCCTTCCGCTTTGGGGCAGCCATCCAAAATGTCAGTACGTGGGCCAACATCAAAGGCGGGTATCCCGCGTCTGCTTCCTGCTATCTCGGATCGTTCATCGACGATACCAACCTTGAGACCCTGCCGGCTCCCACCTTGCCTGTTCTGGCTGCCGCCGGAGATCTGTCTGGCGAGATCGCGCAGCAGTGTGGTCTTGCCATGCTGGGGCGGCGAAAGGATCAGTGTATGCAGCACCCTCAGTCGACCTTTGTCCAGCAGATAAGGAAGCACACCGTCAGCCACACCCGGCACTTCACGTGCAATACGTACATTGAATCCGGTGATGTCGCGCAGATGTTCGACGCCGCCCCCGCTCAGCACGGTTCTTCCGGCCAGTCCAATTCGATGGCCTCCAGGAATCGTAATGAACCCCTTCCGTAGCTCTTCTTCCATCGTATACAAGGAATGATTGCTGATTAGATCCAGCAGCCGATGGCTATCCTCTCGATCCGGCCGATAAGCTTCCTCTGGCTTTTGTGTGAGGCTACCATCGGCGCTTAGAAAGTGATACTTGCCGGAATAGTTGATTTCGAGCGGCCGGCCTTCGCGGACCCGGATTTCCTCTACCGCTGATAAAAGTTGCAAGGGAAGGCTTTTAAGCAGCATTCTTACTTTTTCAGGGAATAAGTGAAGCCAGTCATTTGCCATACAAGCTACCCCCAAGTTGTCCTCTACTTCTTCTGCTTTAGTTCATATTTATGCTTGTACCGGTCAAATATGACTATCATCTATCATTTTTTTAGAATTCCAATTAAGAGAAAAGCAACACCGCAGCCAATCCAGCCCAGCTTGCCCCAAGACAGTTCTTGCGCCATCCCGGTAAGTCCGATGGCCGTGGTCAGAATCAATATGGTAGGCCCGACCAAAGCCAGTGTAGAATTGACGGCCAATGCCTTATCCACCTGATTTAATCTCAGCATAAGCAGCGCAGCTATAATTTCGGCACTGCCGGACAGCATTCTCAGTACAGCCATCCAGCTTACATACTTGTCCAAATCCGCTCATCTCCTTTTGACAATATTCAAAACACTCTTGCTCCCTTTAAATTCTCTACTTCCAGCCATTATTCATGGATATGCGGGACGGGCCCGGATTAGACAGGAAAGAAAGGGAAGATTAAGGGGAAGACTGTGAAACAAATCATAGTGCTCATCCTGATAAGAAAATATCATCGGTATGATAAATTTATTTTTTATACGAGAAAAAAAGAGGGGATATCATTATGTACGTTCGGAATTTATGGGCAGGACTAACCAGCGCAGTTGCTGTGAAGCGGGCGCGAGAAGTAGCAATCATTATTATTTCGGCCTTTTTGGTCGCCAGCGGGCTGCGTCTGTTTCTGATTCCGCACCAGCTATTAAGCGGAGGAATAGCCGGGGCGGCATCCGTTGTGGGTTATCTAACCAATCCGAAATATATTACTATAATTTATTTTGCAATGAACTTACCGATTCTAGTGTGGGGTTTTATCGCTGTGGGGAAGAAGTATATCTGTCTAAGCATGCTCTCGGTGGTGGCTACTACCTGGTTTATGACGATTATTCCGGTGGTAAAATTGACCAAGGACCCGATTCTGGCCAGTATTTTTGGCGGGGTGATTATTGCCTGCGGTGTTGGCTTTGCGCTGCGGGTGGGCGGTTCCTCCGGGGGATTTGATATTCTTGGCTCCATTATTACCCGCAAGCACGATATTCCGATGGGGTCGGTCCTGTTCGTAATGGACGGAATCGTGATTCTGAGTCTCGGCTTTTTCAAAAGCTGGGATTCGGCCCTGTATGCCATGCTATGCATCTTCGTCAAGAGCCGGGTCGTGGATATGATACATATCCGCCACGTCAAACTGACCTGCTTCATCGTCACCAAGGAACGGGAGAAGATGCTGAACCGGCTCACACTCCTGCCCCATGGGGTTACCGTAGTGAATGCGGAAGGTGGCTATAGTCATGAGGGAAACACCATGCTGATGACGGTCACAACCCGTTATGAGCTGTCAGAACTTAGAAAGACGATATTGGAGACCGATCCAAAAGCCTTCGTCAATGTGCTGGAGACGGTAGAGATTCTGGGTAGATTCAGAAGACTTGCTTAGCAGTGGCTGAGGTTTCCGATAGAGTCGGCCAGCCTACTCTTCTCTTCGTTCAAAGAGAGCTATATAAAAAAGGATCAACGTGTAATTAACGGCATTTTCGTATCTTAAATCTTCCAGAATATCCTCTCCAGCATGCTTTTTCAAAAAATAAGATACAATATTGCCCTTATTCCTCTGATTTGATTATATTAAGGAAAAATAAGGTACAAAAATGCCGTTAGTTCGGGAGCGAGCTCTCTTTTTCACTGTTAAGACGACTGATGAAGGGGAACAAACCGCTTCTAGCGGGAAATCTGCTAACAGTCTATATTCCGGCGCCAGCTTTCCTATGGAAGGTTGCTTTCCATATAAAAAGGATGTCAGCAGCCATAATGGCTGCTGACATCCCTTTTGTGCGCTCACATATTGCTTAACGGCGGTCTTGTGGTCCGCCAACAAAAGCTTGCTCGGTGGTATCCAAATTATAGGCGGTGTGAAGCGCCTGAATGATATTTTGCAGATTACCGGATTCAATTACACAGGATACCTTGATCTCGGACGTGCTTACCATTTTGATGCTGACGCCCTGATTGGAGATTACCTCAAACATTTGAGCCGCCACGCCAGGATGGCTAACCATGCCAGCGCCGACAATGGATACTTTAATAAGATTATCCTCGGAGGTCACTTCACGATAAGGCAGTGCGCTGTGCAGCCCCTTGATCACTTCCTTGGCACGGTCCAAATCATCCAGCGAGACGGTAAAGGAGAAGTCTGCCTGCTCCCCTTGCACGCCACTTTGTACAATAATGTCCACATCGATGCCTTCACCAGCCAGCTTGCCGAAGACTTGTGCGAGTACACCCGGCACATCAGGCACTCCCAAAATGCTGATCCGCGCCACGTTCTTGTCGTAGGCAATACCGCTTACCACTACTCCCTGTTCCATGTTTGTTTCCTCCTTCACAACAGTACCTTCATTATGGTTAAAGCTTGATCTGACGACCAGCTTGACTTGATGACGTTTGGCATACTCCACAGCACGTGGATGCAGAACAGCAGCGCCCAGATTGGCGAGCTCCAGCATCTCGTCGTAAGAGATCTCCTTCAGTTTGCGCGCTGTCTTCACGATCCGAGGGTCGGTTGAATAGATCCCGTCGACATCGGTGTAGATCTCACACACATCCGCTTTGATCGCGGCTGCAAGCGCAACAGCCGTTGTGTCGGAACCGCCACGTCCCAGCGTGGTGATCTCTCCGTCCACAGTCATCCCCTGGAATCCGGCAACGATGACAATCTGGTTCTTCTCCAGAGACTCCAGCACGCGGCCAGGCAAAATTTCGTTAATGCGAGCACGTCCGTGCGTCTCATCCGTGCGGAATCCGGCCTGCCAGCCTGTATAAGACACGGCGTCCCGGCCAATTCCATGCAGCGCGATAGACAACAGAGCGACAGAGATTTGCTCCCCTGTAGTCATAAGCATATCCATTTCACGCGCTGGTGGCTGAGCATTTAGTGCTTTCGCCTGATCAATTAAATCATCTGTCGTATCACCCATGGCGGATACAACTACAACACAGCGGTGGCCCTCATCCTGCTTCTGTGCAATACGTCCTGCGACCCGCTTCATGCGTTCGATGTCGCCGACGGAGCTGCCCCCGAATTTCATAACATAAAGTGACAAAGTCCCATTCACTCCCTATTTCGGTCTATGTAGTATCTTGCTTTCAGTTTCCCGCTTTAAATCAGTATAATACGAAATTAGTGTTATGCGTTAATGGTTTCACAAAAAAATATCCGGGCAATTCTTGGATTGTCCGGATACAGGCCCCTCACAAGGCGATTTTAACAGGGATATGATTGTTAAAGAAACCCAAACACGTACAAGCCCCGCCGCTAATGCGGGGGGCTCGTACGCAATAAAGTATGATACGGAACAATATTCTTGACTGTTGACTACGCGCGGGAGATGTATTTACCTTCGCGGGTATCGATCAGAAGAACATCGCCTTCGTTTATGAACAGTGGCACTTGTACAGAGTGGCCAGTCTCCAGCTTAGCGGATTTGGTAGCACCTTGAGCGGTGTTACCTTTCACGCCTGGCTCAGTTTCTGTAACCTTCAGCTCTACGCTGGTAGGCAGGTTGATCCCAAGGATCTCGCCTTGGTAACTAACGATGTTCACAGTCATGTTTTCTTTCAGGAAGTGAAGTTCCCACTCAAGCTGCTTGCTGGACAGTTCGAATTGATCGTAAGTTTCGTTGTCCATGAATGCATGATCCGAACCACTGGCATACAGATACTGCACACCACGGTTTTCGATGATGGCACGACCGATGGTTTCTCCTGCACGGAAAGTGCGCTCAACAGTGTTGCCGTTACGCAGGTTTTTAAGTTTGGAGCGAACGAATGCTGCACCTTTACCTGGCTTAACATGCTGGAAATCAATGACGGTGAAGATATCGCCGTCCACCTCTACGGTCAAACCTGTTTTGAAATCGTTAACTGAAATCACAAATACCCCTCCTGAAATCAATAATTATAATGGAACCCTGATGAGAAAATATAGTCTTCCCGTTCGAAAGCTACTCATGGGCTTAAAACCAGCTTACAAAATGGTGTACTCTTTGGACGAGTGTGTCAGCAGCGAAATACCGCTTTCCGTAATCACCACATCATCTTCAATACGTACGCCGCCGAGGCCCGGCAGATAAATTCCCGGCTCTACGGTAACTACCATGCCTGGCTCCATAATCTCATCACTGAGCTTGGAGAGACGTGGCCATTCATGCACTTCCATGCCGAGACCATGGCCGGTGCTGTGTCCGAACTGCTCGCCGTAGCCATAACGCGTAATAATATCACGCGCCAGTGCGTCGCATTCACGTCCGGTCATACCCGGTTTGATATTTGCCAGCGTATGTAGCTGAGCCTCAAGCACAATATCATAGATCTCTTTCAGCTTCGGATCAGGCGATCCCAGCGCAATGGTCCGCGTCAGGTCGGAGCAGTAGCCGTCAAGCAAAGCGCCGAAGTCCAAGGTTATGAACTCGTTACCCTTGATCACACGACTGCTCGCCACACCATGCGGCATCGACGAACGTTCCCCGGAGGCTACGATCGTATCGAAGGACGAAGACGTTGCTCCATGGGTACGCATGTAGAATTCCATCTCCAGATCCACATCACGCTCAGTCATGCCCGGTTTGATCACATTCAGAATATGGCGGAAGGTATCATCCGCGAGCGCGCCGGCCCGTCTCATGACAGCCAACTCTTCCTCATCCTTGTAGGTGCGCAGATTCTCAACTATCTTGGATACCGGAACCAGCTCAGCCGGCTTCAAGGCTTCCGCATAAGCTGTATAAGCGCTGTAAGCCACTTGATCCTGTTCAAAGCCAATACGCACATTGTTGCCTGCTGGCAGCAATTCACGTACTGTATCTAGAAACTTGGAAGCGTGCTCTACCACTTTTAATCCGTTAGATTGATCCGCTGCCTGTGTCATATACCTGAAGTCTGTTAGCAAATACGCTTCATCACCTGTGACGAGCACATATCCTGACGACCCGGTAAATCCGCTCAAATAGCGACGGTTGATGTCGCTGGTAATTAACATCGCATCCAAACCTTGATCCAGCAAAGCCTTGCGCAGCTTGGAGACACGCTTGTTGCCCATTTTCATTCTCCTCTCAAAATAGCCACATTGTATTTTAACATAGGGTTATGCCCTTGAGAAGTTTTTTTGAGGCGTTTAAGTAAGTATGCTTTTCCGCTCCCGCTTGCGCTCATCCGTGTACTCCATCGCAGCGGTATAGCCGATAAACAGTCCCCAGAGTAAAAAAACGCAAAATTCACTGATCACTGAATTCCATGGCAGCCGGAACGGACGCTGTAACAGGAAGAGCCAAGAACCCGCCAGGAAGAGGCCTGCCCACCAGAGAACGCCATAAATCATCCCCGGCCACGGGCCCTTTAACCAGCGGAACGCGAATACATAAATCAGGGCAGCGATCACCGACAGGATAATAAAGGACAAGTAACCGATCAGATGACCGGCCGGCTTCAGCAAAAAGTCATGCTTGAAGAAAGGCTCTGCCAAAAATCCAGGAATGACCTTGGTAAAGTGCAGTGTATACATGATCCAGCGGGCACCTCCCCAGAACAATCCGGCGAAAAATCCGAGCTCCATGGCAAAGACAAACGGATTTGTATGCACTGTTCTCCTTTGTTGCGACTTGCTCATCTTGGCTGTACACCCTTTCCTCATTGGTTTAATGCGGTCTGAACATCCTTATCCTCTCTCTAATGGATAGTATGTACAGCAAAAGCCGATCCAACTAGTAATGTCCGTAAAAATTAGTTACAATGAAGGATATACAAATATATTACAAACGGGAAGGTGAATGGGTTGTCCCAGGAAACTCCAAGCTACGGCGGCCAAGCCGTCATTGAAGGCGTCATGTTCGGCGGAAAGCATGTCAACGTAACAGCCGTGCGGCGCAAGAATCAGGAAATCACATTTTTGGAGGTGCCGAAAAGCGACAAGAGCTGGGTCGTCAAACTCCGCAAGATTCCGCTGCTTCGCGGCCTTGTCAGTATTATAGATGCCAGCGCCAAGGGCTCCAAACACCTGAACTATTCCGCAGAATCTTATGCCGAAGATGAGGTAGATCCAGAAGAAGCCGCCAAACCCAAGAAGAAGGATAAGGAAGAGGGCTGGAGCCTTGGAATGATCTTTGGCGTCGCTGTCATGGGTATTCTTTCGTTTATCTTTGGTAAGGTGATTTTTACCCTCGTACCGGTATTTCTTGAAAGTTTTTTATTTAAAAATGTATTCGATAACTATGTTTTGCACAACATCATAGAAGGTGCCATTAAGCTGATTCTTCTGCTGGTCTATCTGTGGGCAATCTCCCAGACACCGGTTATCAAGCGGCTGTTCCAGTATCACGGTGCGGAGCATAAAGTAATCAGCGCTTTTGAAGCCGGTGAGGAATTGACCGTACGCAACGTACAGAAGTACAGTCGCCTGCATTACCGCTGCGGAAGTAGCTTCATGATGCTCACGATTGTGCTTGGTGTAATTATCTACTCTGTAGTCCCATGGGATAGTCTGTGGGAACGTGTGATTCAGCGGATTATTTTGCTGCCGGTGGTTATCGGAGTCTCCTTTGAAGTATTGAAGGGAACAAACGCGGTACGCGATGTACCGGGACTGAAGTACCTGGGCTATCCGGGTCTGTGGCTTCAATTGCTCACAACCAAAGAACCTAAAGACGAACAGGTAGAGGTATCCATCGCTTCCTTCAACCGCATGCGGGAGTTGGACGCAGAGATCGAAGCAAATGGATATACGGAAGCAAGTGTGTCAGGGATATTGGATCCGGCGAAAGGATGAGTGGCCTATGAACAGGCATGCTTTGATTTTTTGGAGTGCAATACTGCTGGCAGCGTTCGGATTGGTGTACTCGATCATTGATAGTGATTGGGGGGCGTTATCTGAACTGATCATACCGGTTCTCTTGATCGCTGTGATCTATTATTTCTTCAAAAAACGTGCCTTAGGCGGGAGCCCACGTGGATCGAAGATCAAGGTAAAGCCTTCCCAGAAAACGATGGCCAAGGTAGCTGGCATTCGCAAGAGCCAGGCCTCGCCCGGCAAACGCAAAAGCTATCCATTCCAGGTCATCGAAGGCAGCAAGGGCAAGAACGACGATCACCTACCCAAATATCATTAATGTAAAAAAAGGCATCTCCACGTTAGCGTTTAACGTGTGAGATGCCTTTTTCATTAAATCTGTTACCGGAAGATGTCCCTGCCACTTTTTTAAAGGTACGTCCTGCCCTTTCCGTTGCCGCTATAGCACCCGCAAGTGCAATTCCCTTTACGCCCCCGCCTTCAAATACAGCATTAATGGCCATAACCATAGAAATACCCCCGATCCCATAGATCTTACTGCTTATCTATGAGCACGGGGGTAAATTCATGACCTATAAAGGGATAACTAAAGGATCAGGGCTTAAAATAAAAGGTCAGTAGGCTTGAAAGCCCAAATGGGTCTCTGACAACAATATCATTGGCGCGGAACATAATGCTTCCCGCCACTTCATTATATTTCTCGTTATATTTCAATTGATTGATGATCTGCTGACCACTCTGCCATTCCGCACTCTGGTCGCTGGCCCCCACTTTATATGCCGCCAGGCCGATGTAAAGCTTCACCTTAGTGTTCGCTACTTCATTCACCCACCAATCGACCAGCTTGTCATACCGTGCGGCATTGAAAGACAGGCTCCAGTAAATCTGCGGAGCGACATAGTCGATCCAGCCCTGCTTGACCCATGTCCGCACATCGGCATACATGCTGTCATAAGCAGTTACGCCTGCTGTGGTGTCTGAGCCTGTGCTGTCCATCTTGATGTTGCGCCAGACGCCGAATGGACTGATGCCATACGATACCGCTGGCTTGGCGCTGTGAATCTGTGATCCGAGCTGACGAACGAACTCATTGATGTTGTCCCGGCGCCAGTCATCTTTAGATGTGATCCCCTTGGCATTGTAGGTCTTGAAGGTTCCATCATCAGCAAAGGTAGTATTCGACGGATAGAAATAATCGTCCAGATGAACACCATCAATATCATAACCGTTGACGACCTCCATTACCGTGTCAATAATATGCTGGCGCGCCTCAGGAATCCCTGGATTTATGTACAGCTTGCCTCCGGCATTCACAATCCATTCAGGATGAGCTTTTGCCACATGATTGCTGGCGAGGCCTGTAGTAGACGCATCTGTGGTAGCTCGGAACGGGTTGAACCAAGCATGAAATTGCATTCCGCGTGCGTGAGCAGCGCTAACCATATATGCGAGCGGGTCGTAGCCCGGGTCCTTGCCCTGCGTTCCGGTCAACACCTTCGACCACGGCACCAAGGTCGACGGATACAGGCTGTCTCCAGACGGTCTAACCTGCACAAACACCGCATTGAAGCCCACTGCCTTTAACTTGTCCAATAAATTATCGAATTCCTGCTTCTGCTTATCGATTTTCCCGGCAGATGACACCGATGGCCAATCCAGATTGAAGACAGAGGAAATCCATGCACCTTTCATCGCTTTGTTAACCCCCGCTCCTGGAAGCGGAACTGTCGGTACCGCTGGCGTCGACGTTGGTGTTGGCGTCGTTGTTGGTGTTACTGTGGGTATTGGCGTCGCCGTAGGTGCTGGTGTAGAGGTAGGTGCAGTCGATGGTGTCGGCTGCTGCGGGCCTGAGGACTGCGGCGGCTCTGCCCCGGTATACAAGGAGATATGCTTCGTTGCTTGATCCCATACCACCTGCAATCCGAGCTGTTCACTGACAAAACGCAGCGGTACCATTACCCGGCCCTGCTTCACCTCTACAGTGGATTCAAGAGTTACTGCCGTTCCATTCACCAGAGCGTACTTCTGGCCGCTGGTCAGCTTGATAACCGTGTCTCCTTGCTTAATCGTAGCCGTCTTGCTGTTCTGGTTCCATTCAACACCTGCTCGTAGTCCTTTACTGATGACGCTGACGGGCACCATGGTCACATTCTTTGTTGTAATATATGGGGGCACATCACTTACCAGTGCCTCCCCGTCCAGTTCAATCGTGATCTGAACCCCCGCTGCACGTATCCCTACAGAAAACAGCGGCAGACTCAGGATGATTACCAGTAGTCCAAGCATCCATTTACGGTATTTCATAATTCCTCCCCAATTCAAAAAGTGTGGTAAAAAAACAAAAAAACGGAGTCATCCTAAAAAGGACGGTATCCGTTTTGACGTAAAAAACTGGGAAAGGTTGCGGTAAATTCGTAGAAAAGGAACATCCGGGTCCCTTTTTCTACGAATCGCTAACCAGTTCATCATGAATATTATAAAGCGTCTGCACCCGTTCCTGATCCCGGCGGAAATATTCCACCAACGTCTCAATACGAGTGATCGAGTCCCAGCTCAAGTGATGCTCGATGCCTTCAACATCCTTATAAATATTCTCCTGCTGCACACCGATCAGTTCCAGAAATTGCTCCAGAAGCTGATGGCGGTCAACCAGTCGTTTTCCCACTTTTTTTCCTTTATTGGTCAGGACAAGCCCACGATATTTCTCATAGATGAGATATTCGTCCTTATCCAGTTTTTGGATCATCTTGGTCACAGATGAAGGGTGGACTTCCAATCCCTCGGCGATATCCGAGACCCGCGCATACCCCTTCTCATCGATGAGCTTGTATATGCGCTCCAAATAATCCTCCATGCTGGGTGTTGGCATTCAACTTTACCTCTTTTCTATAATGAGCGTGGCGCATAAGGCCAAACCTTGCTCTAACAATGATACATGTTTCTCCCGCTCCTTGGCAAGTCCCGCCACATTTTGCGGACCAATTTGCCCAGGATTACCACGGTTTCAATGACCGCTAAACCCGCACACTAAGGACATCCCCTATGTGAAGGAGCGTGTATTCATGTCAACCGTGACACCGAAACGCCCTGCAGTCAGGCGGCAAAAAAGACCAACAGCCCCCTTCATGCCCGAGCTTGTATTTTTCGAGCCGAACGCCCTAAATTACCCCAAAGGGGAGCGGATTATGGAATGGGTGAAGAGCAATAACATCCCTTACCGTATGACAACATCGCATAATCGTATCACCAATCTTCCCGGCGAAACGGAATCCGAGCAATATAAAATCGCCAAAAGAACACTTGTCGTCGGCTTACGCAAAACACTAACCTTCGACCAGTCCAAGCCTTCTGCCGATTATGCTATTCCCATCGCGACCGGCTGTATGGGGCACTGCCATTATTGCTATCTTCAAACTACCCTTGGAGCCAAGCCTTATATTCGGGTATATGTTAATACAGATGATGTGATGGAGGCCGCCAAAAAATATATCGAAGAGCGCTCACCCGAAATCACAACGTTCGAAGCCGCCTGCACCTCTGATCCACTGGGCCTGGAGCATATTACCGGTTCCCTGGAGGAACTGATTAATTTCATGGCAAAGGAGCCGCTGGGGCGGCTGCGTTTTGTGACTAAGTATCAGCATGTGGACCCGCTGCTTAAGCTCAAGCATAACGGTCATACGCGCATCCGCTTCAGTATCAATGCCGATTATGTTATCAAAAATTTCGAGCCGGCCACCGCCCGGTTCGAGGAACGTATAGAAGCCGCTGGTAAGGTCGCTAGAGCCGGCTACCCTCTAGGCTTCATTATTGCCCCCATCATCTGGCATGACGGCTGGCAGGAGGGCTACGCAGAGCTATTGTCCAAGCTGGCAGAAGCATTACCTCCTGAGGCGGGAAAAGGGTTAACCTTTGAAATGATCCAGCATCGTTTCACCAAGACGGCCAAGACAGTGATTGAGAAGCGATATCCAAAGTCAAAGCTGGAGATGGACATCGAGAAGCGGAAAAAGAAATGGGGACGGTGGGGCCAGAACAAATATGTCTACCCCGATGAACAACAAACCGCCCTGCGAGAATTCATCACAGAGCGGATTTTCGAACATTTTCCAGAAGGAAAGATTGATTATTTCACCTGATGAAACAGGCTGGTATAAGCAATACCTTTTATTAAAAAGAAGCAGGACAGGCCACAGCTATTGCCCCATAAAAGTCCCTGACAGAGTAGCTCAGCTTAAAACTTCAGCCAATTGGGTGTAATACCCTGCAACCAAATTGTGATCCGGAACATCTGATCCGTAAAGAGTAACAGGCCCATAAGTACCATTAGAACGCCACCGATCTTCATCAGCACATTGGAGTATTTCAAGATGCGTCTGGCTCCGCCTAAGAAGAACGCTAGGGCAAAGAAAGGCAATGCGAATCCAACACTGTATGCCGTAATTAGGGTGAACCATGTGCCGGGATCGCTGGCCGAAAGCGCAATGATGGCAGTTAGAATCGGGCCAATACACGGTGACCAGCCGGCAGAGAAGCCAATGCCGAAGATAAAAGATCCGGCATAGCCCGCCGGCTTCCATTTTAGATTCAGCTTTCTTTCACGCATCAGAAATTGTGGCTGAAAAATACCGAGCAGAAACAGTCCCATAACAATAATAAGGATTGCCGACAGCTGGCGGATTAGATCACGCTGACCGTTGAAGAACTGCCCGAACAGTCCCGCACCAAAACCCAATGTGTAAAAAACCGCTGAAAACCCAAGGATAAAAGCCAATGTATGACTCAAGGTCCGGAAACGGACCTCTTTGGTGTTGCCTCCGCTCTTCAATTGCTGAACAGATAATCCGGTTATGTAAGACAAATATGAAGGATAAAGAGGCAGGCAGCATGGAGAAATAAATGAGGCCAGACCCGCAGCAAAAGCTATTCCTGCATTAATGTTGGACAAAGCAGCAGCGCTCCTTCCCGATTAATGTCTCTTCCGCAAACCTTCTTCCATACGGTGACTTCTGACTTTCTATTGGATATGCAAAATGCTTAGATCACGCGTTCATTGTTGCGCGTTCAGACGTACAATGATCAGCCATATGTTCACTGTTGGGTTCATACGTTCATTGTTGCGTTCATACGTTCAATGTTGCATTCACACTTCATTGTTGCGTTCATACGTTCAATGTTGCATTCACACTTCATTGTTGCGTTCACACGCCCAACTTCTCCCACACCTGTGCTAACTGACGTATTCCCCGCTTATGTTGGCAGGCCCTTCTTGCCGATCAGCGTCAGAGCCAGCATCGCAATAAGTAACAGGACAATCGTAGCCCCTGGCGCAAGATTCCAAATTCCGGCTACGACAAGGCCACCCACTACCGCAATTTCCGCGATAACCACCGATACAATGACTGATGATTTAAAACTGCGAGATAACAGCAGACTGATGGCTACAGGTATGGTCAGCAGCGCGGATACCAGCAGGGAACCAACAATTTTGATCGCTGTACTGATTACCAGTGCGGTCAGGATCGTTATTAACATGTTCAACAGCTTCACCGGCAGTCCGCTGACGCTCGCAGCATCCTCCTCGAAGCTGAGTAGAAAGAACTCCTTAAAGAATAGCGCTACCACAACCACCACTGCTATCGTAACCAGTCCAACAACGAGCAAGTCCGTATTGTCTAGTGTATAGATGCTGCCGAACAGATAGCTCATAACATCTGCACTGTATCCTTTACCCAGTGTGAAAAAAAGTGAGGCTAGCGCTACACCGCCGGACATGATGATCGCAATGGATAGCTCGGCGTAGCTTTTGTACGCCTTGCGGAGCTTCTCAATGGCAAAGGAGGCGGCAACGGCAAAAATCAGCCCCGCACCCAGCGGATAAAATCCCGCCAAGAAGCCCAGCGCCACACCCGCAATCGTGACATGCGCCAGCGTGTCCCCGATCATCGACAGACGTCTAAGAACAAGAAAAACGCCTATAAGCGGCGCAGTAATACCAATCAGCAGCCCGCCTACAAGCGCCCGCTGGAAAAAATCGCTGAATAGAATTTCCAAAATCAATTCTCCTTTTTTTTCGATCCCTCCCAAACCCTCCCTTCCCGAAGGGAGGGCCCCAAAGGGCTGCACCCTCTGGACACCGCTAAGTGCAACTGACGTAGGCGGGAGGGGTGGCTGTGACTAGAGCCGTTTGACGCATGATCGCTTTCGTCCCTGACAGGACACGCTTAACGATGGACGGGACTTAGGGACTTGAAAGATCTACTGACAACAAGATCAAGATATAAGATCAAAGGCAAGGGCAAAGATCTGATGTTATCCTATGTTATACAATGGATAACCACAAGATCCAGTGCTATGGTTATCGTATGTTATACAATCGATAACCACAAGATCCAGTGCTATGGTTATCCTATGTTTGACCATGGATAGTCACAAGATCCAGTGCTATGGTTATCGTATGTTATACAATCGATAACCACAAGATCCAGTGCTATGGTTATCCTATGTTTGACCATGGATAGTCACAAGATCCAGTGCTATGGTTATCGTATGTTATACAATCGATAACCACAAGATCCAGTGCTATGGTTATCCTATGTTTGACCATGGATAGTCACAAGATCCAGTGCTATGGTTATCGTATGTTATACAATCGATAACCACAAGATCCAGTGCTATGGTTATCCTATGTTTGACCATGGATAGTCACAAGATCCAGTGCTATGGTTATCGTATGTTATACAATCGATAACCACAAGATCCAGTGCTATGGTTATCCTATGTTTGACCATGGATAGTCACAAGATCCAGTGCTATGGTTATCGTATGTTATACAATCGATAACCACAAGATCCAGTGCTATGGTTATCCTATGTTTGACCATGGATAGTCACAAGATCCAGTGCTATGGTTATCGTATGTTATACAATCGATAACCACAAGATCCAGTGCTATGGTTATCCTATGTTTGACCATGGATAGTCACAAGATCCAGTGCTATGGTTATCGTATGTTATACAATCGATAACCACAAGATCCAGTGCTATGGTTATCCTATGTTTGACCATGGATAGTCACAAGATCCAGTGCTATGGTTATCGTATGTTATACAATCGATAACCACAAGATCCAGTGCTATGGTTATCCTATGTTTGACCATGGATAGTCACAAGATCCAGTGCTATGGTTATCGTATGTTATACAATCGATAACCACAAGATCCAGTGCTATGGTTATCCTATGTTTGACCATGGATAGTCACAAGATCCAGTGCTATGGTTATCGTATGTTATACAATCGATAACCACAAGATCCAGTGCTATGGTTATCCTATGTTTGACCATGGATAGTCACAAGATCCAGTGCTATGGTTATCGTATGTTATACAATCGATAACCACAAGATCCAGTGCTATGGTTATCCTATGTTTGACCATGGATAGTCACAAGATCCAGTGCTATGGTTATCGTATGTTATACAATCGATAACCACAAGATCCAGTGCTATGGTTATCCTATGTTTGACCATGGATAGTCACAAGATCCAGTGCTATGGTTATCGTATGTTATACAATCGATAACCACAAGATCCAGTGCTATGGTTATCCTATGTTTGACCATGGATAGTCACAAGATCCAGTGCTATGGTTATCGTATGTTATACAATCGATAACCACAAGATCCAGTGCTATGGTTATCCTATGTTTGACCATGGATAGTCACAAGATCCAGTGCTATGGTTATCGTATGTTATACAATCGATAACCACAAGATCCAGTGCTATGGTTATCCTATGTTTGACCATGGATAGTCACAAGATCCAGTGCTATGGTTATCGTATGTTATACAATCGATAACCACAAGATCCAGTGCTATGGTTATCCTATGTTTGACCATGGATAGTCACAAGATCCAGGCTATGGTTATCCTATGTTTCACTATGGATAACCACAAGATCTAATGCTTGGTTATCCTATATTCGACCATGGATAGCTACAAGGTCCAATGCTCTTGGTTATCCTATATTTGACTATGGATAACCACAAGATCTAATGCTTTGGTTATCCTATGTTTCACTATGGATAACCACAAGGCAACATATTAAGGCATCTAACGTTATACTGTCGACGCCTCTTCAATACTAAAAAACCTAGGAGCATAACTGGAAAAACTCCAGTTATTTAAGAAGGATAGCTCCTTTTTCTCAAATTAGCTGGAATTATTCCTGTTAATCTAGCATTTTAAACGGATTAGATCTCAATAGCCGAGAAATAACAGGAACTTATCCTGTTATTCTAACACTGACCAAGAAATGTATCAGAATAACGGGAGAAAATCCCGTTATTCTCACGTACTAGTCAGCGTTTGCTGAATTTCATCTTTCAGGCCGAGGATTACCAAGGTATCCATCAACTAATCGTGTGCTGAAGATTATCCTCGACACAATCCTGTACATCATGAGAGTGGCGGGAGTAGAAATTGATTTTACCGTTACGCTGGACAGGCTCCTGCCCCAAATAATTACGGATCATATCAATATCATGCGACACCATCAGGAAGGTCATATGATGATGAGCATGCATATGCGTGATCAGGTCGAAGAATCCGGCCTGTGTCTCGGCGTCGATCCCAACGGTAGGCTCGTCCAAAATCAGCAGATCCGGGTGATTGATCAGCGCCCGCGCCAGGAACACACGCTGCTGCTGACCACCAGAGAGCTGACCCACTCTTTTATCCGCAATATCCTGAATACGCATCACTTCAAGCGCATCATCACACTGCCGATGCTGTGCTTTGGATACTCTACGAATCAGGTTTTTGTTGTTATAGAGGCCAGACAGCACCACTTCACGCACGGTAGCCGGGAACAACGGGTTAAAAGCGTTTTTCTGCGGCACATAGCCGATCCGCTCCCAGTCCTTGAACTTACGCACGGATTGGCCGAACAACTTGATATCGCCGCTACTCGGAGGCAGCAGGCCGACGATCATTTTCATCAACGTGGTTTTACCAGCGCCATTGGAGCCAATAATGCCGAGAAAATCACGCTCTTTTACAGTATAGCTAAGTCCGGATATAACTTTTTGCTCTCCATAGGAAAAGGAAAGATCCTGTATCTCAATCATATGTTGATGACAGTCCAGGGATACCGGTTGCATGCATAGTACCACCTTTCACGTATACTTTCCTTATTATTGTAAGGCTAGAATTAGATTTTGCAAATTTTTCTCCATCAGAGTGAAATAATTATCGTTATTTTTCTCCTGTTCCTGAGTCAGCCCCTCTACCGGGTTCAGCACAAGCGTCGATACTCCTGCTTCATTCGCCAGTGTTTTGGCCAGACGATCAGAGACCAATTCTTCGAAGAAAATATACTTAATCTTTTCATCCTTCACCAGCTTCGCCAGCGCAATCATATCCTGACCGCGTGGCTCTGCATCCGGTGACAAACCCATAATCGCATGCTGATCGAGACCGTAATCACGAGCCAGATAGCCGAAGGCCTGGTGAGAAACAACGATTTCTTTGCCCGGTACCTTGGCAAGTTCGGTTTCGAACTTGGTGTCAAGTGCCTTGAGACGCTCTGCGAGCTTATTGTAACGCTCCTCGTAGCCAGCTTTATGCTCAGGATCAGCGGTTTGCAGACTATTTTTAATATTTCCGGCCATAATAAGTGCCGACTTCGGACTTACCCAAGTATGTGGGTCCGTGTGCAGGCTATCCCCGCCCGTATTTCCACTCTCTGCACCATGATCCTCCGCCCCGCTCTCATGATCAGCATTATCGCTGCCGCCATGGTTATGACCATCATCTTCGTTGGTTTTGATCAAATTAATGCCTTGGCTCACTTCCACCGCCTGCACTTTACTTCCACGATCCAGCCCCTTCAGGAAGTTCGGTACCCAGCCTTCCAGCCCGGCACCATTATATAAAAATAGCTGCGCTTTGGAGGTATTAATAATATCCTGACTGCGAGGCGTCCAGTCATGCGGTTCTACACCGACCGGCAGCAGATTAATGGCATGGACGTCATCCCCGCCAATTTCTTTGGCAAATTCATATATAGGATAAAATGTGGTGACCACGTTTACCTTGCCCTCCACAATATTTCCACCACTCTTAGCGCCGCATCCGGCGAGTACCAGAACCAGCATCAGGGCTGCCATGAACCACCCTTTGCGTGACATGCGTGAAACCATAATAACTATCGACTCCTCAGATCGTAATATTTACTATGCGAATTATAATAGTAATGGTTACGATAAGTCAACTCCTTATCCTCTTGATCCCCAACGCTAATGCGGATTTCACTTATATTTTCTCTTTCCTTAGCTTGCCCTTCAACAGCGGATAATAGAATGCCGCTGTTGCCGGAGCATAGTCTTACTGTTGCTTTTCTTTTTTCCTCTTTCTCTTTCTTATCGTATGTAAAAAAAAGGGAGCATCCCCTCAGCTCTCATAGCTGTAAGGATGCTCTCTTTGATATGCTTTGATATGCTTTGATATGCTTTGATATGCTTTGATATGCTTTGATCTGCTTTGATGTGCTTTGATCTGCTTTGATCTGCTTTGATGTGCTTTGATGTGCTTTGATCTGCTTTGTCGCACTCCGTTGTGCTCGGCGAAACACTAGCATTGTTCCAAATTGTTGCTCTGCACTACTCTAAATCACTTTTTTAAAAAATTGTGCCGTCCTATTTCACAATCGCTCCGTTAGGCATGCTGTCCGGCACTGTGGCCAGTGTCAACTGATCGCCTTTGGAAGCTGCCAAAATCATGCCCTGCGACAACTCACCACGCAGCTTAACCGGCTTCAGGTTCACAATACAGATCACCTTTTGGCCTACCAGCTCTTCAGGCGTGTAGAATTTAGCAATTCCCGATACCACCTGGCGTTGCTCGTAACCAAGGTCCAGTTGGAGCTTCAGCAGCTTGTCAGCTTTCTTCACTGGCTCAGCGGCGATGACTTGTGCCACCCGTAGCTCTGCTTTGGCGAAATCGTCGATGCCGATTTCTTCCTTGTGCTCTTCTTCCACCTCGGAAGCTTCCGCTACAGGAGCCGCTTCAGCCTGCTGAGCCGCTGCTGCCTTGCCTCCGCCCATCGCCTCAGCGATGTAAGCCACCTCTTGTTCCACATCGAGGCGCGGGAAGATTGGATCTCCCTTCACCAGCTTCGTGCCGGCTGGAATCAGGCCAAACGCCTTGCCGCTGTCCCATGTAGTCAGCTCGCCTGACGCAATGCCAAGCTGCTCCCAGATTTTTGCTGGCGCGCCGGTAAGGAATGGCTGCAGCAGAATGGACGCCGTCCGCAAACCTTCAACAAGATGTCTCATCACGGAAGCCAGCTCCGCAGTTCTGCTCTCATCCTTGGCAAGAACCCAAGGCTGAGTCTCATCGATATACTTGTTCGTCCGGCTAATGAACGCCCCAATGGCGGTCAGTGCTACGGAGAACTCCATTTTCTCCATCGCTTCTTCCACTTTAGCATAGGTGGTCTGCGCTGCAGTCTGCAATTCGCCGTCGAATGCTGTCACATTCCCCTCATAAGCCGGAAGCACGCCATCAAAATACTTCTCAACCATCGCGCCTGTACGGTTCAACAAGTTACCCAAGTCGTTCGCGAGATCGTAGTTAACACGGTCTACAAAGCTTTCCGGTGTGAAAGTACCGTCAGAGCCGAATGGCACTTCGCGCAGCAGATAGTAACGCAGAGCATCCAGACCATAGCGGTCAATCAGAGTCACCGGATCAACTACGTTCCCCTTGGATTTGGACATTTTCCCATCCTTCATCAGCAACCAACCATGTGCAAAAACCTTCTTCGGCAGCGGCTCGCCCAGTGCCATCAGAATAATTGGCCAATAGATGGTGTGGAAACGGACGATCTCTTTACCCACGATATGCACATCTGCAGGCCAGTATTTATCGTACAGACTACGGTCTTCCGAGCCATAGCCCAGTGCAGTAATGTAGTTGGTAAGAGCGTCAATCCATACATACACGACATGCTTCGGGTCACCCTTAACCTTAACTCCCCAATCGAAGGTCGTACGGGACACTGCCAAATCTTCCAGACCCGGCTTAATAAAGTTGTTAATCATTTCGTTCTTACGGGATTCCGGCAAAATGAACTCCGGGTTCTCCTCATAATATTTCAGCAGACGGTCCGCATATTTGCTCATCCGGAAGAAGTAGCTTTCTTCCTTGACCAGCTCTACCGCATGACCACTGTCCGGGCTTTTCGCGCTAACAATAATACCATTGCCATCGCGCTGCACATCAACGAGTTGCGTCTCGGTGTAGAACGTCTCGTCTGGAATGCTGTACCAACCCTCGTATTCCCCTTTGTAAATGTCACCTTGCTTCAGCAATCGGTCAAAAATATCCTGAACGACTGTTTTGTGGCGTTCTTCTGTTGTACGAATGAAATCATCATTGGAAATGTCCAGATTGCGCCACAGGTCCTTGATACCAACAACAATATCGTCAACGAATTTCTGTGGGGTCTTGCCAGCTTCTCCGGCCTTTTGTTCGATCTTCTGTCCATGCTCATCTGTACCAGTCAAGTAATGAACCTCATAGCCACGTAGGCGCTTGTAGCGGGCCATAGCATCTCCTGCTACCGTTGAGTAGGCATGCCCAATATGCAGCTTGTCACTCGGATAATAGATTGGTGTTGTCAGATAAAAAGTTTTCTTGTCGCTCAATTGTCGTCACCCTTTCTTCTCCATAAAAAAACAAAAAACTCCCGCCCCCTTTATGGGGCGAGAGTAAACTCACGCGTTACCACCCAAAATTCCCTGTCTCCTCACAGAGAACAGGCTTCTCCAGTTCCCTTGTAGGGAACTGCCCATTAACGCTGGAACACGCCGTTATCTTACGTGAACCAGTCATGCGGTTCTTCGCTCGAACACAGTTCCTCCCGGACCATATTCAATCTGGCGTCTCCTGCCGGTTCTCAGCTTCCCCGGTTCTCTGTACAGGTGTCCCGATCTACTCATCCGTTCCTCGGAAATCAAGTTATTATCCAAAATATACCCAAAAAGACGCCGTCATGTCAAGTAACCTGAGACGTTCCTCCCTTTGGAGGCTCCTCCTTGAGCGGAGGGACCGGGTCCAGACCTCCCGGATGGAAAGGATGACAGCGAGCAATGCGCTTCGCAGCCAGCCATGATCCCTTCAAGGGACCATGAACTTCTATCGCTTCCAGTGCATAAGCTGAGCAGGTCGGGTAAAAGCGGCAAGTAGCTGGCTTAATCGGAGAAATATACTTGCGGTATACCCGGATTGGCGCCTGAATCGTACTGCGTCCAACTCCCATCTTAATGCCCTGCTTTACTAAGACTTGCCGGCGCTGACTCTTCTTCCCGGGTCTCTTCACAATCTTTGCAGTAACCGAACACCTCAAATTTATGCTTGACGACCCGGAACTGGTCCGGCGTATCAGTCAAATTCATCGGACAGAAATGGATTGGATAAGTCTTCATGCATTGAAGGCAAATCATATGATGGTGATGATGATCGTGTACGCAGCTTGCTTTGAACTTCACGCCATCTTCAAAGACGACCTGCTCAAGCACACCCAGCTCCTCCATGACCCGTAGGTTACGGTAGACGGTATCAAAGCTGAGACCGCTATACTTGCGGCCCATATGATCATAGACATCCTTCGCTGACAAATATCCTGTATTCTCGCCGAATAACTTGGCAAGCGTTTTGCGCTGATCGGTGATTCGCAGTCCCTGCCCCGACATGACTTCCAATATTTGATCTGTCGACAGCATACGCTCATCTCCCATAATAATTGTTCATTTCAATAACACTCTCTTTATAATGCCCCAAAATATATGCTCAGTCAATGAAGCGCCTTACTTGCATAATCAAATATCAGTCCATATGTATTCAATTCATTAAAAAACCCGAGGCACGTTCAATATCAGAACGCCCTCGGGATGGATGAGAAAGAGTATTTATAAGTGCTAAAACCTGAAAATATCCTTATTTCTTAGATGGAAGCGGAGTGAGGACTAAGTTTACAGGAAGATTGCTTCCCGAAGCAACTGTGAATAGCATCTCAACCGAACCCTCATATTCACCAGTGCGGAAAAGCACTGCGTTCATGTCGGAATTCGACAAGCTTCCTTTATTCGCCAGATTGACTACCACACCATTCACAAGGATAGATCCAAGGTAGTTGCCTCCACGCGGGTTGAATGTGATCAATGTGTTTGGCGCTACGCGATCAAGCTTGATTTTGTACAATACGCCAAAGTTCCCGGCGTTGGAAGCCTCGGTTCCAGTCATTGGATCCGTACCGATAAGGTTCAAATCGTTCTTGTTGTCTCCCAGAACAAGTCTGGATGGTACTGTTCCAACTACATCAGGTACGTCGATGATGCGGGTGGAATCAGGATACGTACCACGGTTGTGCACGCCGTCGCGGTCAAGAATAGGCAGCAGCGGCAATGTAGTCAACGGATCCTTGGTCTGCTCAATCATGATTACGTTATATTGGATGGCATAATCGCTCATCAGGTCAGCACTCAGTGAGATGATGTCACCCGGCTTCATAGCGACTTTGCTAGTATCCGTCAGGATCGGAACGCTTTGCCCCGGTTGGAGTGTGATCGTGCTGTAGTTCGCACCAGTCACAATAGAATTATAGTACTTCATGACAGAAATTTTGCCTGTGTACTCCGGTGATGCTGCCGGACCGGCAAATCCGACGTATTGGGTCGTAATCGTCGCTGGTTCCGGATTGTTATTGGTTGCAATGATATACACTTTCTGTCTTGTGCTCATGTTGTTCTTATGGTGAACCAGGAAACGTGTCAAACCAAGAGCCGTCTCGCGGTACAGCACCCCTTCAGTGTTCACTGTCTCAGGACTGTTACTGCGGATCAGTGTATATGGCTCGGAAGAGGTGTTGTACGCCAAGTTAGGATAGCTTGGGATAGAGCCCCCATCGATAGACAGCACATCACCCGGTTGCGTGAACAACTTGGCTACTTCATCCTGCGTATACAACTGCTCATTTGTAATATTAATCGTCTTTTCAAAAGTACCGCTGAGTCCGTGTTTATCCGTAACCTTCAATTGAATGGAGACTGGACCCGGGTTGAAATAGGCAAGTGCCCGGTTCGACCATTCGACCGTCAATTCTTCGCCTTCAGGGTCGTAGCTGTGGTCAGTAATGGTCACTGGCTCACCCATTTTATATTCATCTTTATCTGTCGTGAAGTTGGCTACCGGCGGCTGGTTAGGCTGCAGGACATTAATGGTTACAGAGTAAGGATTACTCCATTCTCCATTCGCGTCTCTAACGGAGTAGCTAACGGTATAGGCGCCTGGTTGATCATACACATCCTGCTTGCCATCCCAGCGTTCTTCAACGATGGCTGTGCCATTCGGGGAAGAACTGGTTGTAGTAAAGGCTACAGGCTGGCCTGCATAGATCTCGGTCGGCTGAACCGTGAATGAAGCTTTAGGCTTCGTATCCAGTGTCAGAGTGACACTTTTTTGCACATTATCTACGGTATAAGGAATGCCAAGTGCCGCAGTAATGGAAGTTAGCGGGATCATAAAGGTACCATTGAACAGGTAAGCTGGACCTTTCATCGTTACCTTCTTGCCGTTGACGGTATAGACATTACTGTCCGTCTTGAAACGCATAACGTCAGTACCTTTAGTTACGACTGTTTCCTTTGTTTTGTTGTCAAAAATGAATTTGACCCCTACCCGCTCCACCATGGCGCGGATTGATACATAGGATACACCATTCTTGACGGCCATTGGCTGGTTAGCCAGATACTGAACGCCATTAACATACATCTTGTTACTGTTCATCATCAGAATAAGCTGATTGGGACCACCAGTGGGAATAGGCTGTATGCCTGAGCCCGGGGTAACGGTTGGCGTCGGAGTTGCGCTAGGTACTGGTGTTGCTGTTGGCAGCGTTGTGGATACAGGTGTTTCTGTCGTTACGGGTACGTCACTTGGTGGAGGCGTGGGTGAAGCTTGATCTGCTCCAGGCGCTCCGTTGCTAAGAGGCTGTTCTGTGGCCTCTGGCTGATGCGGCAATGCGTCTGTTGCTTGCACCGGGTTGACGGTGTTCTGTGGCGTAGCATCTGTGACAGCGGCACCAACTGTGCCGATCACCGTACCACTCACAGAGGACGCAAATGCCGGAACGGCTGCAGCGACCTGGGAAACGGCCAGTACAGCAACTAATGCGAGTTTTCTAAAATTCATTGTATGACTCCTTCTGCTCCTATTTGACGGAATATTAGCGCACTACGATCTTGTTAGATATACAGCAGCCACATTCCCTGCAAAAATGCAGCCATCCATAAGGACAGCGGTCAAGTCTGCCGCGAACTTTTTTAACAAAACATAGTATTAGACGCATAAGGTCTTAAAAAGTTTCAGAAATGTAAAGAAAAGATTAACACTAGCTTCCATAAACATGGGAAAACACCTCCTTGAATCGATAACCTTGATCCATGGAGGTGTTTATAGTATGTCATTAGTCATTTTTTATAGGTTTAAAATTTCTTGGAAGCCCTACCAAATGATCACTTGGCTTACTCGGCACTGCGTTTCCAGGCCTCACGGTACTCCTTAGGCGACATTCCCGTCTGTTTCTGGAATACTTTGGTGAAATAACGCCGTTCCTGATAGCCGACACCCGAGCCAATCACTGCAATGCTTTTCTCGCTGTGGGCTAGCATGAACTTTGCGGCATCGACCCGCTGCTGCGTTACATATTCGACAAATGTCATGGAGAAGCGATTCTTAAACAGCAAGCAGAAGTAACTGCTGCTAATACCAAGCTTGCCAGCCACCTCTTCAATGCCAATGTCGGAACTCAATTTTTCTGTAATGTACTGTACTGCCATATTCATGAGCTGATCCGATGATTTTTTCGAGTTCTCACTTCCGTTGTCCGGCACTTCCTGGAACAAAGGGAGGCTATTGAACAATTTGTCTTTGTACTTTCTGCTGCGAATATGGGCCCCGATCTCACGCACCTTGTTGCCCAATTCCTCATAGTGTATCGGCTTGCAGATGTATTCCCTCACCCCAAGCCGGATCGCTTCACGAGCATAATCAAATTCCTGGTAGCCAGTGAGCAGCAGCACCTCGCACTCATTGCCAAGCTCGCGCAGCTTACCGACGAACGTTAGACCGTCCATGACGGGCATGCGGATGTCACACAGCACAAGATCAGGATGTACCTCCTCGGCGATACGCAAGGCATCCATACCGCTGCGGGCCATACCTGACACAGTCATGCCCATTTCCTCCCAGGGCAGTACACGGTTCAAATTGTTGAGAATCGGCGCTTCATCGTCAACCAATAATACTTTTAGCATAATGATCTTCCCCCTGCTCGTATTTAGGTATGACGCATTGTATGATCGTTCCCAGACCCGGGCTGGAGCAGATAAAGACACCGTACAAGTCCCCATACTCAATACGGATACGGTCGGCCACACTACGGACGCCAAGTCCCCGTCGCTCATGGTACATCCGATGCTCCGGTTCGTCCTTGATTTCCTGCTCCGCATTCTCGTTCACCATGTACTGAAACAACGATAACTGAGCCGGCGTCATGCCGATACCGTTGTCTGAGATTCTCAGGATCAGATTCCCTCGCTCTTCCCAGCCCTGAATGATCAACTTGCCTGTATAATCAATCCCCTCAAAGCCGTGTTGAATACTGTTCTCCACAAGCGGCTGTAGCGTAAGCTTCAGTATCCCGCAGCTCATTAGCTCCTCAGGAATGTCGATCTCATAGTCGAATAGATCCTCAAAACGGAACTTCTGGATATCCAAATAATTGCGCAAATGCTTCGTCTCTTCCCCAACGGTAATTTCATCCCTGCCCTGAATGCTAATCCGTAAAATACTGGCTAGCCTGTAGACCATTTCGCTTACTTTGCGCCCTTCATTCTGCACCGCCAGTACGTTGATTGACTCCAGCGTATTAAACAGGAAATGAGGCTTGATCTGTGCCTGCAGCACACGCATTTCGGCCTGATTCTTCCGACGCTGCTCGACCTGAATTCGGTTGAACAGACCATTGATCTTATTCATCAGATCGTTGAAGCCCTTCGCCAGCAGGGTTAGCTCATCGTTCCCTTTCTCCTCGACACGGGTAGTCAGATCTCCATCTTCCACACGACGCATGAAGCGGACAATGACCGCAATGGCCCCGGTGATTCGGTTCATAAAGAACAGGTTGAAGAAAACAGCAGCCAAGAAACAGATAAATACAACAATCACGAACCAGCGCGCAAACACTGTCACTTCACGGGATAATGTCTCCCAAGAGGTCACGGATACAAGACTCCATGGATAATCCTTCAGGTGGTATACAGAGAGGATACTTTTCTCGCCGTCGAACTCAGTTTTAAAGCTCTGAAATCCTTTTTTGAAGGCTACTTGCTTAGTGGTAAAAGATTCAAAATTCTGTCCATCCAGCTTGCGGTCCGGATCAAACAGGATCATTCCGTCATCATTGACCAGCATGAAGGATACATTCTGATCGCTATCGCCTATCTTCAAGTTGCGAAAGATCGACTCGAACTCCCAGTTTTTAATTTGAACAACCAGTATGCCTATATTCTGAAAAAAGCTCAGCTCCTTCACGAGCCGAATTTGCGTAAACACGGGTTCAGTCCCCGTGAGTTCCGGGTATTCGTGAGGAGCCAGCCATTTGGGCACACCATTGAGCGTCATAACTTGCTTGTACAGGTCGCTCTCTTTGAACTTGTCATAAGGCATCGTGCGGAAATTCTCTTTGGTGAAAACCGAGACAATCTCCGAGCTGCCTTTTCCATTAAAATTGTACAAAAACGCATAACTAATCGAAGGATGATTGTATAACAGACTCCGGAAATTGCGCTGGCTGGCATTCAGGTTCAGTTGCTCAGCATCCGTCAGATCCTGTTTGGAAGGATCATCAGCACTTAGCGCCATATGGAATACCGAGGTGGCAATTCCGTTGTCTGTTACATTGTCCATATCTTTGAAGACATTAGAAATACTGTAGCTGATCGCCTTCAGGGAGTATTCCGACTGCTGGCTATATTTTTTCTCAATAGAATTATAAGTCACGAAGAACATGATCATGCCAAGAATAAATAATGGAATGATAATCAGGCCCACAAATGCCGTAAAGAGTTTATAACGCAAATTCATCGGCCATGCTCCTGACCCTAAGGGATTATCCTTTCACACTACCCGCTGTAACGCCTTCAATGATTTTCTCCTGCAAAATCGCATAGATAACAACCACTGGCAATACGCTGTAGACAATCCCCGCCGACATCTGTGCATAGTTCATCTGATACTGATCGCGGAATTGGACCATGCCCACTGGAAGCGTACGCAGTTCATCATTGGAAAGGAAGTAGTTGGCCAACAAGAATTCATTCCAATTTCCCAGGAAATTCACAATGAATACTGTAACCATAGCAGGAACCGTTAGAGGTACAATAATTCTAGCAAAGATACCAGGGGCATTCAAGCCATCCATTACCGCCGCTTCCTCAATTTCCGAGGGCAGGGATCGCATAAATGCAGCCAAAATAATGATGGTAAACGGAATCGCATTCGCAATATAAGGAATGATCAAGGCCCAGTGTGTGTTCAGAATTCCCAGCTTGCGCACAATGTTGTAGATCGGCAGCATCAGCGCATTGTTAGGAATCAGCATCCCTACCAGAACCAGAGAGAATAATATCGTATTCCATTTCCCCTGGCGCATACGTGTGATTGCAAACGCGAACATTGAGGCCAGCAGGATAGATACAACTGAAGATAAGATAGAAATGTACAAACTGTTGAAGAAATAAGTGCTTATTTTGGCATTGACCCACGCCTCAACGTAGTTGTTGAAGACAAACTCTTTCGGAATGCCAAAAGGATTGAGCGCAATCGCGTTGTTATCCTTCTTCACGGACGAGAACAGCACGAACAGGAAGGGAAACAGGATGACCAGCAGATAACCCAGCAGGATCACATGGGGCAGACTTTTTTTCAGGGTGCGCATCAGTATTCCACCCTTTCTGTACGCCGGGCAATAAGCAATTGATACAGTACCGTGACCACCAGCGTGAATGCAAAGATCAGAACTGCAATGGCATTGCCGTAGCCATATTTGAAGTTGGTAATCGCATATTTAATCATATAAGTTGCCATAACTTCGGTGGAACCTGCTGGTCCGCCCTTCGTCATGACGATAACGATATCCGCCGCCTTCATCGCACCCGCGATGGACAGCATGATGACTACTGAAATAATAGGGACAATCAAAGGAAGAGTAATCCGGGTCGCCCGCTGGAAGCGGGTAGCGCCATCAATTGCCGCAGCTTCATCCAGTTCACCTGGAATAGACAGAATAGCCGCCAGCACCATGACAATATAAAATCCGGTCCACTGCCACGCATTGGTGATCAGGATGGACAGCATCGCGAACCGTTCATCCGACAGCCAGTATACCGGGTTGATTCCGACCAAACTCAGCAGTTTGTTAAGGAGTCCAATGTTAGGCTCGTAGATAAAGCCCCACAGGATGCCGATAACCGCCGTTGACATAATCGATGGCATAAATACCGCTGTCTTGTACAGACCCTTCAGCTTTTTCACATTTGCGATCAAAAGAGAGAAGATCACGATCAAAGGGACTTGGATAAACACGGAGAACAGAATGAACCATCCGTTGTTTTTCACCGAAATCCAGAACCTTTCATCCCCAAACGCCTTCGAATAATTACTTAAACCAGTAAATTTAACCGTCGATGATACACCATTCCAACTGGTAAAGCTGTAATAGATGGAACTAAAGATCGGATAAATGAAGAACATCAGGAAAAGAATTAAAGCAGGAACAACAAACAGCGTAAAAACCACAGGGTTTCTCAATGCTTTATTCATGGCTACCTCCAATTGCTTAGACATCAGAGAACGATTTAAGGAAGTATTTTAAAAAATGTACCCTGGAACAAGCGCCAGGGTACATTCAGTTTCCTGCTTCTTATTCCACCGCCGCGTTGGCTTCTTCCTGAACCTTTTGCAGCGCTTCGCCCATCTTCTCAGGTGTGGTCTGTCCGCCGATCAGCTTTTGAATTTGAATGTTACTGATCTCGGTCGTTACATCCGCTTGCACAAGAGAGTCAAAGGCTGGGAATGAGGATTGGGAGTTGTTCAGTACAGCCACGATCTCGCTCATCAGATCGTCTGTAATATTCTCATTCAATACGTTTTGGTCAATCTTCATTGCAGGCAGCACGCCATCTTCTACAAGTCCGCGAAGCTGCATTTCTTCATTAAACAGATTCTTGATAAAGGACTTCACTGCAGCCAATTGACGAGGATCATTAGCTACAGCAGCAGAGAAGCCGTAGCCATTGTTCACATCGCGCATCAGAGCAGTTTGGTCACCCACGCCGTCTTCAACCGGCGGAATATTGAAGAATCCAACTTTGCCGATCAAGCCTTCACCAGATTGACCTGGTTTGAATACGGAAGATTTCCATGTTCCGTCATACAACAGGATAGCTTCACCACTTGTGAATTGTGTTGTATATTCAGCATACTCGAAGCCCAGCTCGCCTTTTTTGAAGTATCCTTTGTCTACCCAGTCTTTGTACTTGGCAAAGCCTGCAACGACTTGCGGATCCGTCCATTTAGCTTCGCCAGTAGCGAACTTAGCAGTAACTTCCGGTCCAGCATAACGGGACCACAAATGGTTAGCCAGCATCAAAGGTACCCAACCTGCTTTGGAAGCACCAGCCAGTGGCACTTTGCCGTCAGCTTTGATATCTGCCAATTGTTGTTCCAGCTCGGCAAACGTCGTAGGAGCCTTCCACCCCTTGCTATTGTAGTACTCTTTGTTATAGAAGAATCCTTCACCGGAACCGCCGATTGGCAATCCGTAGATCTTGCCTTCATAAGTAAATGGATCAAGGTTGGAGAACTTATCTTTGATGCCCAGCTCTTCCAGAATAGGCGTCAGATCAAGGAGCTTGTTTTCTTTTGCATAAATCTTGGAGTCAGGGCTACCGAACAGATCGAATACCTGCGGTGGATTGCCTGCCGCCATTTCACCACGAAGTTTTTCTTTGCGGTTAACGTCTGATTCAACGCCGTCGAGCTTAAAGGTTAAACCAGGTACATCCCCTTCTACTTTCTTAACTACATCCTCCAAAATAGCCAAACGTTTTTGTTTGTCTGCCCCTACTTGGGTGTGACGGATCGTCATTTCGAACGGCTCCTCACTTACCGGTTCCTCAGTAGCAGGCGCGTTCGTAGCTTCCACCGTGTTCGTTCCAGTTTTGTTGCCCTCACCATTGGTAGTGCTAGTGTTGTTATTTCCTCCACAACCGGCAAGCAGCGCAGAGCTTACGAAAATCAGGGACAACAGCAAAGTCATACTTTTTTTCATTTTTGTGACCCTCCCTATTTAATGATTTCGTTTACAGTTTCTATTATAAAAAAAGGTGATTGTTAACGTAAGGTTAAGATTCATCTACAGTAGGGATAAAATTGTCTAATGTAAGCGAAATCATTGTTATTTTTTAACTTTTAACGTTAGTATATATAACATAATACTTCGTAAAAGCTAATTACAAGATCAAAAAATCATCTAAAAACAATGAAATATAAGTGATATTATGTATGATACTCTGATAATGTGTTATGTATTTTAACACAAACCGAAATATATGATTCTTTTCTAATCAATTTGTAAGCGGATTATTCTTATATCATATAACAGAAGCCGCCCCTTTAGCAGCAGCTATTTCGGGACGGCTTTTTATGTTCTTATGACAATATATTATACCAGTTCGACTTGCTTGCGACCTTCTTCAACCAGTCGGTAAGCCCGCTGTACTTCCTCTTCAGTTGGGCTGGGAACACCCTCAAGCTCGTAAGCCTTGCCTAACATCTCCCATTTGTATACACCCATCTGGTGATACGGCAGGATCTCAAACTTCTCTACCCCATTCAGGCTGCCGATGAAGCGACCAAGATTCAACAAATCTTCTTCCCGGTCATGAATGCCAGGAACATAGACGTGCCGGATCCACATTTTGCGATCGTGATCTGACAACCAGCGTGCGAGCTTCAATGTCCGCTCATTGGATTTGCCCGTTAGCTTGATGTGAGCTTCGTCATCGATATGCTTAAGATCCAGCATTACCAGATCTGTCACATCCAGCAGATCATTAATCTTATCACCTTCATTGTAGCCATTGCTATCCAGTGTGGTGTGCAGATTCCAGCGTTTCTTCACTTCCGTGAACAGTTGCTTGACGAAATGGGCCTGCAGCGTTGGCTCTCCGCCGGATACGGTCAAGCCACCTCCGGATGTACGGTAATAGTTCAAGTAAGGCTCTATCTCAGCCAGAACCTCTTCCAGGCTCATTTCCTTGCCCTCATCCAATGCCCATGTATCTGGATTATGACAATATTGGCATTTCAACAGACAGCCTTGCATGAACAAAACAAATCGAATGCCAGGTCCGTCAACGGTTCCAAAGGTTTCCAAGGAGTGTATGCGACCTTTAATCATTAGGAGTCATCCTTTCTCCACGACTGACCACAGCCTCTCCTTCCGAAGAAGGTCCCTGTCCTTAAAGACTGTTGTCACCTAAAATCGCGGTCCCGAAATTTTAAATTTAAACTAATTCGAAGCAAGATTTTGCCGCCCTTGTGACAAGGGCGGCATCTCCTTGCGAATATCATAATGATATAGCTAAAGCCAAATTAATGTCGTTATTAGCTTACATCGAACCATGGAACGTACGGTTGATTACATCCAATTGTTGTTCACGAGTCAACTTGATGAAGTTAACGGCATAGCCGGATACGCGAATGGTCAATTGTGGGTAATTCTCTGGATGTTCCATAGCATCCATCAATTGCTCACGGGCAAACACGTTAACGTTCAGGTGGTGACCCTTGCTGCCGAAATATCCGTCAAGCATGGATACCAGGTTGGATTTACGTCCTTCTTCTTCCTTGCCCAATGCCTTAGGCACGATGGAGAAGGTGTTGGAAATTCCGTCCAGGCTATCCTCGTAAGGCAGTTTGGCAACAGAGCTCAGGGATGCCAGGGCGCCCTTCTTATCACGGCCGTGCATTGGGTTCGCACCTGGTGCGAATGGCTCGCCTTTTTTACGTCCGTCAGGTGTAGTACCTGTCTTCTTACCGTATACCACGTTCGAAGTGATCGTTAGTACAGATTGTGTAGGCAAGGAATCACGGTAAGTTGTGTTTTTGCGAATCATTGTCATGAAGGATTCAACCAAATCTACCGCGATACTGTCTACGGCATCGTCATTGTTACCGTAGCAAGGGAATTCACCTTCGATTTCAAAATCAACGGCAATACCTTGTTCGTTGCGTACTGGTCTAACCTTGGCATATTTGATGGCACTCAGGGAGTCGGCTGCAACAGACAAACCGGCGATACCACAAGCCATAGTCCGCAGAATATCGCGGTCATGCAAGGCCATTTCAATACGCTCGTAGGAATATTTATCGTGCATGTAGTGGATAACGTTCAGCGTGTTCATGTACAGCTTAGCCAACCACTCCATCATTGGTTTGAAACGTTTCATTACTTCTTCATAATCGAGAACTTCGGAAGTGATGCGCGGAAGCTCAGGTCCGACTTGCACGCCGGATTTTTCGTCTACACCACCATTGATAGCATACAACAATGCTTTTGCCAGGTTGGCACGTGCGCCAAAGAATTGCATTTGTTTACCGATGCGCATTGCAGATACGCAACATGCAATACCGTAGTCATCGCCATATATCGGACGCATCAGATCATCATTTTCATATTGAATGGAACTGGTCTCGATGGATACCTTGGCACAATATTTCTTGAAGCCTTCAGGCAATTTCTCAGACCACAGTACAGTCAAGTTCGGTTCCGGTGCAGGTCCCAGGTTGTACAAGGTGTGTAAGAAACGGAAGCTGTTCTTAGTAACGCGTGTTGTACCGTCAACGGACATACCGCCAATGGATTCTGTAACCCAGGTAGGGTCACCACTGAACAGTTCATTGTAGTCAGGTGTGCGCAGGAATTTAACGATACGCAATTTCATTACGAAATGGTCTGTTAACTCTTGTGCTTGTTCTTCGGTCAAAACACCTTCCGCGATATCGCGCTCAACATAGATATCCAGGAAAGAGGATACGCGTCCAAGGGACATTGCCGCACCGTTTTGTTCTTTGATCGCTGCGAGATATCCGAAGTACACCCATTGGAAAGCTTCTTTAGCAGTGTTAGCTGGTTTGGAGATATCAAAGCCGTGCATAGCTGCCATTTTCTTCAGTTCGCCCAGTGCGCGGATCTGTTCGGAAACCTCTTCCCGAAGACGGATTACGGATTCACTCATAGCATCCACTTCAACATTCTTGAGGTCTTGTTTCTTTTCGTTGACCAGGAAGTCAATTCCGTAAAGCGCTACACGGCGGTAGTCGCCAATGATCCGGCCGCGGCCGTAAGCATCAGGAAGACCAGTAATAATACCAGCTCTGCGCGCTGCTCTCATATCATCTGTATATGCATCAAATACGCCTTGGTTATGCGTTTTGCGAATGTTCGTGAACATGTCGACAATGCCTTGCGGAAGTTCAAATCCGTATGCGTTACAGGCATCGATCATCATTTTAATACCACCGAACGGTTGAATGGAACGTTTGAAAGGCGCGTCAGTCTGAACGCCAACAATTTGCTCCTTGTCTTTGTCAATGTAACCAGGATTGTGCGATACGATCGTAGATACGGTATTCACATCTACGTCAAGCACACCGCCATTAGCAATTTCCCGTTTGGTCATTTCAGAAACAATTTTCCACAGTTCCTTGGTATTCTCAGTAGCTCCGGCGAGGAAATCTTCCTTGCCCAGGTAAGGGGTGATGTTCTTCTCGATGAAGTCATTCACATTAACTTTTCTAGACCATTTACCTTTTGTAAAACCGTGCCAACCCGACTTCACTTCTTGTACATCTTTTTCAATCACCGACATGCTAAATCCCTCCATTTATATTTATAGTATTGTAGAGATCGCGGGCTTGAAGGTTAATCCCGTGTCTCGCGACCCCATCATATGGTTGTTATAAAATTCACAAAAGTGATTTTATAACTGGGATCGTTGTTTGTTTATATAAATATTTTAGTTCATTTTCTGAAAAAGGACTGTGACAAATATCACCTTTCCGGTGATATTTGTCACTAGAATCCAGTTTCTAAAGAAACGAAATCCTTAGCTTACAACCGTGATATTAGTTATCAAATTTGCCGTAGAAAGCATTGCGGTATACGTCTGCAAGCTCGCTGACAAGCGGCATTTTTGGATTGGCAGTTGTACATTGGTCTTCGAATGCACGGTCAGCCAGATAGTCAACACGCGATTCGAAATCCTTAGGATCAAAGCCAAGCTGTTGGAACGACTCCTCAATACCCAGCTTCTTGTTCATCTCGCGGATAGCATTGATCAAGCTGGTAACCCCTTCTTCAGTGGTACGAGCTGGCAGTCCCAGAATACGGGCGATTTCTGCATAACGCTCATCAGCAACAAAGTGCGAATATTTAGGGAACGAAGCAAACTTCGTTGGTTTCTTGGCATTGTAGCGGATAACGTGCGGCATAAGAATCGCATTAGTGCGACCATGAGCCGTATGATATTGACCGCCCCATTTGTGTGCCAAGCTGTGATTGATGCCCAGGAATGCGTTAGCGAACGCCATACCAGCAAGTGTGGAAGCATTATGCATCTTTTCACGAGCTAGTGGATCAGCTTCCAACGCCGACTTCTCCAGATATTGGAATACGAGCTGGATAGCTTTGATGGCAAGACCATCAGAATAGTCACTAGCCATAACCGATACATAGGCTTCAATCGCATGTGTCAATACGTCCATACCTGTGTCAGCAACAGCAGTTTTTGGCAAGCTGTATACGAACTCTGGATCAATGATAGCTACATCAGGTGTGAGCTCATAGTCAGCCAAAGGATATTTAGTGTGTTGTTCAGTTGTTTTATCAGTGATAACCGCGAAAGAAGTAACTTCCGAACCAGTACCCGAAGTTGTAGGAATGGCTACGAATTTAGCTTTGTTACCCAGTTTAGGGAACTTGTAGACCCGTTTGCGGATATCCATGAATTTTTGTTTCAGACCATTAAAGTCAGCGTCTGGGTGTTCATAGAACAACCACATACCTTTGGCTGCGTCCATTGGGGAACCGCCGCCCAGTGCAATGATGCAGTCCGGCTGGAATCTGTTCATCATAGCCGTACCTTTTTCTACTGTGGTTGTCGATGGATCTGGTTCTACTTCCGAGAACACTTCAATGGCTACTGGCGTTTGACGTTGACGCAGGTAGTGTTCCACTCTTTCCACATAGCCCAATTTCACCATCATAGGGTCAGTGATAATAGCAACGCGTGTAATATCAGGCATTTTGGCAAGGTATTGAGTTGCACCTTTTTCGAAATAGATCTTGTCGGGTACTTTAAACCATTGCATATTCACGGTACGACGATTCACCCTTTTCACGTTGATCAGATTGATGGCAGTCACGTTTTGCGATACCGAGTTGCGTCCATAAGATCCACAGCCCAGTGTCAGCGAAGGGATATTAGTGTTGTAAATATCGCCGATGGCACCGTGTGTCGATGGCGAGTTTACCAGAATACGTCCAGTTTGCAGACGGTTCGAGAATTTCATGATGACTTCTTCATTGTTCGAGTGGATAGCCGAGCTGTGGCCCATGCCTCCGAACTCAACGATCTCGGCAGCACGTTCGATACCTTGATCAGCATTTTTAACTTTATAGCAAGCCAGTACCGGGCTCAGCTTTTCTGCAGACAGCGGGAATTTTGTTCCTACACCTTCAAGTTCAGCTACCAGAATTTTGGTTCCTGTTGGAACTTGAATACCACACATTTCCGCGATCTTCGTTGCAGATTGGCCAACAATTGCCGGATTCACTGCACATTTTTCAACGTTCATTGCGCCGGAAGTCAGCTTGCCAGCTTCTTCTTTGTTAACAAAGTAACAACCGTTCGCAATCATTTTCTTCTTCACTTGGTCGAAAATGGCTTCTTCAATAATTACTGCTTGCTCGGATGCGCAAATCATACCGTTATCGAATGTCTTGGAAAGAATGATGTCAGTTACCGCTTGGTCGATATTGGCACTCTTCTCGATAAAGGCAGGTACGTTACCAGGACCTACACCCAGAGCCGGTTTACCACAGCTATAAGCTGCTTTAACCATCGCCGATCCGCCTGTTGCCAGAATCAGTGCAACATCAGGGTTGTTCATCAATGCGTTGGTTTTGTCCATAGTCGGCAATTCGATCCATTGGATACAGTTCTCAGGTGCGCCAGCTTTAACTGCTGCGTCATGTAGAATTTTGGCGGATGCTGCACTACACTCTTGCGCAGAAGGATGGAAACCGAATATAATGGGATTACGTGTCTTTGCGGCGATCAAAGCTTTAAACATCGTGGTGGATGTTGGATTGGTTACCGGTGTGATACCCATAACGATCCCGACCGGTTCGGCGATCTTTTGGAAACTTTCGTAGGAGTTGTCTTCGATGACCCCTACGGTTTTGTCATATTTAATTCCGTGCCAGATATATTCTGTTGCGAAAATGTTCTTCGTGATTTTGTCTTCATAGACCCCGCGACCTGTTTCTTCTACGGCCAGTTTCGCCAGATACATGTGCTTGTCGAGTCCTGCCAGCGCCATTGCATGAACGATTGTGTTGACTTGCTCTTGATCCAGCTGCATGTACGCTTCTTGAGCCTTCTTGGCTTTATCTACCAAAGTCTGAATATATTCCTCAGCTGTTGGTTGCTTCACTTGGGCGGGCACTTCATTTTTAACTGCCATGTCCCTCGTCCTCCTGTCAATTTTTGAGTTGTTTTTCTCTACATGTTCATATTATCACATACTTTTCGTCTTGTATAGTGAAATCTTTCACAAAGTATAAAGTTTTTTTGACGTGTTTCAAAGCGCTTACATTCAATCATATTCAGGTATTTTAACCATATTTTATTTAAAAAACAACATAATCACCCTGATTTTAAGCTTTAACCCAACCTATTCCTTATTATTTATAGCTAAAAAGAAACATCTTGCGCTTCATTCAACACTTCATGGATCACAGAAGGTTCACAATCCTCTCCCCCTCTCAGTGCCACTCCTGCTCGCTTTTTTTAATCTCAAACATACCTAACAAAAACGGCTATTAAACAAGACCAACCAGTAATCTCTAGTTGATCCTATAATACGAAGGGATGCCCCTCACCATTCACATGGTTTCTGGGACATCCCTTTGGTCGTGCTATTCAGTTACAGCGATTACGCTGAAGTCTGATTATTCAGCTTTGATTCCGTCGAAGAATTTCTCTTGGACTGTTTTAGCAGCAGCATCAAGCTGAGCTTTGGAATCCGTTCCTTTTTTGGAGAACAGCTCTTGAATAACATTGGACATTGTTGCATAGTAGTCCTGAGTATTGTACTGAGCTTCTGGCTTACCGTCCAGAAGGTTCATGATTTCAGGATTGTATTGGTATACGTTAGTGTACTTATCATAGACAGCTTTAGTCTTCTTACCGAACTCGGAATCGGCGGAGAAGTAGTCAAGAAGCGGCGGAATGAAGAATTTACCATCTTGTTCACGTTGCTTGATGACCGCATCCAGTGCGTCCAGACCTTTGTCAGAGAAGTAATCGAACGTGATGTAACGGAAGGCCATTTCTTGCTCGTCTTTCGATGCATTCGGGTTGATTACTAAATAGTCGCCGCCCAGTACGCCAGTGTGCTTGCCGCCTTTTTCAGCCGCAGGCATTGGGTAAGTCAACACGTCTTCAGGCTTCAGACCACCTTGGTTCAGAGCTTGCTCGATAACGCCGTCAGAACCAGCCATAACCATTGCAGCACGGCTTTGTTGGAATGCGCCTACAGCATCACCCCAGCCAAGTGCCCAGTCTTGAGGAATAGCATTAGCTTCCCATCTGAGTTGCTTATAGAAGTCCAACGCTTTCACACCAGCGTCGGAGTTGAATGTAGCTACAACCTTGCCACCTTCAATATTTTGGATTTCTCCGCCTGCTTCGAACAGGAAGTTGGTCCAGTTCCAGCCTGCTTCATTACCTTTACCCATTGGAGCAATACCAGAGATACCTTTTTTAGGATCAGCTACACCCTTGGCAGTGTTCAGCATGTCATCCCAAGTCCAGTCCAGTGGAGGAACAGCCACGCCTTTTCCATCAAGCAGCTTTTTATTGATCATAGTTGTAGTAACATAACCTTTTTGAGTTACGCCATATACTTTACCATCAATGATGAACTGATTCTGTAGGACGGAGTTGATCTCGTCTTTGTGTTCGTACTTATTCCAGAGATCAGTAATATCCGCTACCCAGCCCTTTTCAACCAGAAATTTAGCTTCTGTAGCAAAGGTATTGTAGAACGTTGGTGCTTCATTCGCAGCCATCTTAATTCCGATTTCGTTAACCTTGTATTGCCAGTCGTCCTTAACGATTTCTACATTCGGGTATACAGCTTGGAAACGCTTAATCTTATCATCTTCCTGAGCTCTTATTTCTGTAAGGTCAGGTGTCGGATAGTGAATCTTGATTGTAACTTTTCTTTGGGTGATGTCATCCTTAGCAGCTGCATCAGTGCCGCTCGAATTGTCTGTTGCGGCATTCGTTGGGGCTGTTGTTGCATCCCCGCCCTTTTCGCTGGCTGTATTACCGTTGTTGCCGCCACAAGCGGAAAGCAACGAACCGGCCATTAGGAGGCTTAGTAGCATAGTGGAATACTTGCGCATTGAAACTCCCCTTTTCAATTTCATAATTATCTTACACATTGATCATAAAAGAGAAATCGTTTACAAACGAGGTGCATTTATATTCCTTTTATGTGTAAGTTTACGATTGGCAGTAGAATCAGACATTAAAATTAACCTTTGACAGCGGATAAAGCCACACCGCGCATAATGAATTTCTGGAAGATTAAGAATACGACAATTGGCGGCAAACTGACAAGGAAAAGAATCGCAAATTTGATATTGGTATTAAGTGCTTTAACATCAATAACATATTTATAAATAGCTGTAGCTAGTGTGTACTTGTCATCACTGTGCATAACGAGCGATGGCCAGAACCAGTCATTCCACGCTGTGGAGAAAATAAAGATGGCCAGTGTTGCGAAAATTGGAACCGACAGCGGCACTGCGATAGAGAAGAAACTTCTTGGCTCCGAGGCACCGTCGATCCGGGCAGCTTCGAAGATTTCCGGGTGAATACCGTCAAAGAAGTTCTTAAGCAACAGGAAGTAGAATGTATTAGCACCTGCTGGCAGCCAGAAAGCGGCGTATTGGTTCAGCAAGCCCAGTTCCTTCAGGTTGACAAAGTTCGGAACCATGTAGCTGCTCGCCGGAATGAACAAGGTCATCAGGAAGAAGAAATAAATAGCTTTCTTATAAGGTACATTCATCCGGGAGATACTGAACGATGCCATTCCCAACACTACCAGGGTCATTATCATGTTACCCACAAAGATATAGATAGTGTTTCTCAGGTATGAAAACAGATCAATATAATTCATAGCTTGCTTCAGGTTGTCAAAATGCCATTCCTGCGGGAAAAAGTGCGGCGGGAACGAGTTCACTTCCGTATTGGACTTGAGTCCGTTGAACATCATCATGAGTATGGGATACAACATGCTGAACACCATGGCACATATAACCAATACCATTATTCCATATGCAATTTTATTACTGGTCTGCTTTAGATCGTGATCCGATAATATACCTCTGTCTCCGCTTTTCATCTTAGTTGTCCTCCTTGTTGAGCTTGAACTGTAAAATGCCCAAACCGCCCAGGACGATGAACATAAGCATGCCTAGCGCAGTAGCCGTTCCATAATCAAGTCTTGTAAACGCATATTTCACCATCAACAGCGCATAGGTCAATGTCGTGTTGTTAGGTCCACCATCCAGCAAAGCCATCTGTGATTGGTAACCTTGTGAAGTGCCGATAACCTGCAAAATAAGCATCAGGATGATCAGATTGCGTATTGACGGCAATGTAATGTGACGGATACGTGCCCATACACCCGCACCGTCAATTTCTGCCGCTTCATACCAGTCACGCGGAATACTGAGCACCGCTGCCAGATATATTAGCATCCCTGAACCAAATTGCTGCCAGGTCTCCATAAAGACGAGAGAAATCATAGACCACCTGGTGTCGGTTAAAAACGAAATTTGATCAAACCCAACACTACCTAGTACAGCATTGATTGGTCCAACCGGATCATACAGCCATCTCCATAGCCCGTACAATACAACACCCGGTACGACGAAAGGCAAGTAAGCAGCTACCCGTACAAAGCCTCCAAATCTGCGTAACTCGGAGATTGCAATCGCGAATGCAATTGGAACCCAGAATCCGAGAACAAAACATAATGCCATATAATAGAGAGTGTTCTTTATAGCCGTCAAGACATCGGGATCACTGAGCGCTCTGGCGTAGTTGCCAAAGCCAACAAAAGTATTGCCTGCGACGAAATCGACATGATAAAAGCTGTACACTAAGCCCTTCAAAATGGGAACCCACATGAATAGGATGAAAATTACAAATGCGGGTAATAGGAACATGTAGCCCCAGAAGTTTTTCTTCCAGCGGCCATTCCGTTGTGGCGTGGATGATTTACGCTCCATCTGTGCCCCCGGGTTTTCGTTTACTACTGCAGTTTGGTTCATCAAGCTCCCTCATTCCTTTGGTTCGTTCGGCATTTTTTCGCAAAATGCTTCCTACCTTAAATTGTAGAAAATCAGGCTTGTACTGAACATGTGTATATCTATCGAAGTCATGACTGTTCTTACTTCTTCAATTCGCTGGGGCTAATTCCATAGTATTTTTTAAATATTTTGCTAAAATGTTCCGGTGATTCATAACCTACCCGCTCTGCAATTTCATATCTTCGCAGATCCGTGTTCAGGATCATTTCCCGGCTTTCCTCCATCCGCAGCTTGATCACATATTCCCACAGATTAAAGCCTGTATTCTTCTTGAACAGGTAGCTCAGATAGTTGGGACTCACATGATTTTTCTTCGCTACCTCGTGAATGGTCAAACCTTTTTGCGCGTAATTCTCGTCGATATATTCTTTCGCTTTCTGAACAATAAGGTTACTTCGAGTATGTAATTCTTCGGCAGAAGGATCTATTGCATAATTATTCCAGTTAAAATCTCCATAGTAGAACACATAGTGATCACTGTGCTCCTTATTCCATAGAATGGCCTTTGAAGCCTGGCGGTTCAGCACATTAATAAACGGCAGCCCCTTCAAAATCTGGCTGATGCCAATTACGGCATGTAGATGCAAATATTTATGAATATTGAAATGCAAACTGCGGCCTAGAACATCGAGCCGGTTAATCTGGCCTGAGGAAGATTCTTCATAGCTTTTCTCATCCCACTGGATAATGATCGTTATTTCTCCGTCTGGGGAGTAAAAAGCAATAGAGTTCCATTCCTGATCCATCAGTTCCTTGGCAATATTCAGGGCTGCATAACATAGAAGACGCTTATCATTGTCGCAATATTTCTTCTCCGACCCCGGGTCAGACAACGGAAGCTTGATCTTGATGACCGAGAAGAAGGGTCCCTGAAGATTAAGAGCATCTATTTTTTGTAGACTGCGCGGGTCAGCCAGCACCGTATCCGGATTCGCCAGCAATTCAGTCAACAGTTGGCTGTACTCCGGCTGCGTCTCTTCCAAGCGAAAGCTCTCGCTGATACCAGACATGAACGTATCAAGCTCCGGTGAAGGCTTATCCAGCTTCAGCAGCACATTACGTACAGAGTCCAGAAACTGCTCGCTGTTCAAGGGCTTGATCAAATAATCCTTGGCCCCTAGCCGTACAGCCATTTGGGCATACTGAAAGGTCTCATGAGCTGAGATGACAATGGTCTGAACCCAGGGCTTGGTCAGTTTCGCATGCTGCATCAAATCAATGCCGCTCATGGCGCCCATCTGAATATCCGTGACCAGCAGGTCGATATCTTCCATCCGTATGCAATCTAGCGCCTCAAAACCACTGTTTGCCGTATAAATATGATCGATTTCCAGACCAGATGAAGCGAGTAGGCTACTCAGTCCTTTAACAATCAACGGCTCATCATCCACTACCAATATATTAAACATATCGTTAATCTCCTTTTATTCTTGATTCTCTGATTTCGGCAGCTTGACTATTACCTGGGTTCCGCCACCTACACGTGCAGCATAGCTGATGCCATATTCAGGGCCAAAATGCAGATGTATACGCTGGTTGACATTGCGGATGCCGTAACCGCTGGTAGGGTTTGGATTTTCCTCATCGAGAGTCCACATAATTGCCTCAAAATCAACCTCTTTGTAACCGTTATCTTCTATGGAGATAAGAATGTAATCCTCCTCCATCCAGGCAGTAATAATAATCTCGCCGTCTTCCCCCATATTTTTGACGCCATGAATGATGGCATTCTCGATCAGCGGCTGCAGAGTGATCTTCGGAATCAAGTTACTCTTGATATCCGGATCGATATTCAGCTCAACCCGAAAAACATAATCATACCGGTGCTGCTGGAGCTTGATATAAGCAGAGGCATGCTCCAATTCTTCCTCCAGTGTAATCAGCTCTCTGCCACGGCTGAGACTGATCTTCATCAGCTTAGACAGTTGCTTAACCATCTCGGCAGAATCCGCATTGCCCTCAAGTGATATTTTCCAATATATGCTCTCAAGTGTATTATATAGCAGATGGGGATTGATTTGTTGGTAAAGCAATTGCAGTTGCGATTCTTTCTGCTTCAGTTCCATCTTATACTTGTAAGTAATCAAGCCATTAAGCCTTCGGGCCATGTCATAGGTAGAAGTGATCAGCACACTGACCTCGTCATTACTCCCCCACCTTGGCGTCTCTGGAACACGGTTTCCAGGTTCGTATTTACGTACGAAAAAGGCTAGCTTTTGCAGAGGCGTCATCAGGGAACGCCAGAAATATGTAAGAATGATCAGCCCGAATACCGCATAGGCGATGGTGATATATTGTATGACCCGCTTCATCTCATTTTGCTGCTGTAAAAGCGCTTTTACAGGAATCTTGTAGACAAGCTTCTGACCCAAGGCGTGGTTGTTATTGACTACATAAATAAAATCGCTAGTGATCACATCCACGATGCCTTCCGGATCTCCCTCCTCTGCCCCTTCGGGCAGATCAATGTGACTGCCTAAATTGTTAATCGTAGAAGCAAGTACAAGATTATTCATATCTGTAAGGTAGATCTCACCGTCAGGCAAGGATATCGATTTCAGCGATTGACTGATCTTGGACTCCATTTTGGTCACAACCAATACCCCAATAGTCCCTTCTCCCCGGTAAATGTTGTTGACTGCCCTGACATAGGTTAGTGTCTTGTTATTCTCGGCTTGGGCACTGAGCCGGTCCATGAACTGCAGATAGCCACGGCCTTTCTGCTGCACCGCCGAATGGAACCAAGTAGGCTCCTCCTCCTTGGAGAAGAAATAAACTCCCGCCTTCTTGACCTGCGGAAAGTTCGGGGCAAAGAAATATTTATCCTCCGGATCGAATACATAGAGCGAGTAATAAATAACATCATCCTTGCCGGTACCTTGGGAATAACTGACCAGCAGCTTTTCTATAGCTTCATAACGCTTGAACGAATCCATCACAATTTCATTGTTTGTCGTACTAAGCTGTTGAATCAGCGGGTTCTGAATGATGGTGGTGGTGATTTTGTTAACGGTCTCAATATCTCGGTTGATGATGGTAAAGTTTTGTTTGTTCAGCTCCACATATGCATTCGTAACGTGACGCTTGAGAATGCCCTCGGCCTTCAAATTGCCGTAGCTGTTCAGAATCAGAATGGGAGAGATCATAATCAGGAACAGCAGGATCAACTGCTGCTTGACGTTCAGTTTCACAAGTGGCTTAACAAGCTTTGACCACATAAGGCACACCTCCAGCTTCAATACTATAACAAACGCTAAATGCGTCATATATGTCTATTCTAAAGTTTTTTAGGAGTATTTGTATCTATTTTTCTGCTGCAGGCAAAATAAATGCTATGCCATGATCTAGCTGGAGGAATAAAAATGTTAAATTTATAGTTATTAGTAAACTTTAGAAAGTTTTAGTTATACTGTTCAGCACAAAAAAAGACTGGAACAGTCCGTCAGAACGGCTCCAGTCTTCTCTGAACTCTTATTAGTACATTATTATTGCGAATATCCGTTTAAGTCAAGCCATGAAGCACAAGTCTCCGTCCAGCCACTCGTATGTTGCTCTTCTGTAGCCAAACCTAGGCCGTGTCTGCCGTGTGCATAGACATGCAGATCGAACGGAATACCATGACGTCTCAGCGCTGCGGCGAACAGAAGGCTGTTCTCAACCGGTACGCCTTCGTCATCCGACGTATGCCACAGAAAGGTCGGTGGTGTGTCCGCTCCTACTTGCAGATCGCTGCTCATTAGATCCACCAAATGACCTTGCGGGGAAGAACCCAGCAAATTTTCCTTGGATCCCTTGTGTACCACCTGATCATCCATAGAAATTACCGGATAACATAGAATCATAAGATCCGGACGGCTGGACACCCGTTCCACCGGATCATTATCCTCTGCATTGCCCTTGTCAAACAACACGCCAGCCGTAGAGGCCAGGTGACCACCAGCGGAGAATCCAAGAATCCCGATTCGGACGGGATCAATCTTGAATTTCTCAGCGTGTAAGCGCACTGTACGCATCGCCCGCTTGGCATCCAGAAGTGGACTTGGGTATTGGTAGGGCGCTACGCGGTAGCGCAGCACAAAGGCTGAAATGCCCAGGCTGTTGAGCCAGATAGCTATGGGCTCCCCCTCATGATCTGCACGCATCCCGTAAGCACCACCGGGGCAAATCACAACCGCGGCATTGCCGTCCCCTTCGACAAGATAAGGTGTAATAGCCGGACAATCCTCGTCACTTGTACCCGCAGCTCCGGGAGCACCGTCAGGCCATAAAAGAATGGTCTCCATTTCTCATCCCTCAATCTTCATAGACTTGTAATTATGAGGGAAATCCCCTCACAATGACATCAGTCTATCAAGTTAGAGGAGTTCATGCAATCCGGCAACAACAAGATCCGCTTCCTTCAGAATTTCCGGCTTGCCGATTCCGACTACCTTCATTCCTGCTGCTTTACCTGCTTCCACACCCGCTTCTGCGTCTTCAAACACAACGCATTCCTCTGGCTGCAATTTGAGCTCTACCGCCCCGGTGAGGAACACTTCAGGGTCAGGCTTAGCGTTGGACACTTTATTGCCATCAACTACAGCATCGAACAGTTCCGTAATGTTCAGCTTGTCAAGAATGAACATAGCATTCTTGCTCGCTGAACCAAGCGCGATACCAACACCGCGTTCTCTAAGGCCTGTAAGATATTCCTTCACGCCCGGCAGCAGCTCGGACTGATCCAGCTTGGTGATGAACTCTACGTACAGGCGGTTTTTCTTATCCGCCATCGCCAGCTTCTCTTCCTCTGGGAAATCAAGGCCGCCTACCTCCAGCAAGATATCGAGCGATCTCATCCGGCTTACGCCCTTGAGCCGTTCGTTATCTTCCTCTGTGAATTCAAAGCCAAGCTCACGGGCAAGTTCTGCCCAGGCTAGAAAATGGTATTTCGCCGTATCTACGATGACACCGTCCAGATCGAAGATGGCACCTTTCATATTTTGCAGCATGATATTCTGTCCTCTCTATGTGTTGATCATATATCTATTATTGTATACGAAAATACAATTGCACGCTGATCTAGCTATACCGCAGCTCCTGCGGGCTGAAGTTTTAGCTGCACACCCGGCTGGCATAACTGCGGCTCTGCGCCATCCACAACAAAGGATAATGCTCCGCTGTTGCCAGCTGCAGCCGTAATGGTTACTTCTCCGCGGCTGATTCGCAGCATGTAGGTTCCTCCGCGCAGTACCACAGGAAGCTCAACTGCCTCCCATTTCTGTGGCAAGGAAGGTTTGATATGCACGGTATCGCCGTCGAAATGCACGCCAGCAAAACCAAGCACAGCTGCCATCCACGCACCGCCGTTCGCAGCCGGATGCGTTCCGCCAATATAAAGATCGCCTACGTATTGTTTCGATTCACCAGTCAAGTCCACTGTAGCGGTCCGCATGAAGTACGGATATCCCCAATCAGGAGAGCCGATATCAGCAGCGACCAGCGCATAGATGCACGGGCTGAGACTGGAGCCATGCTCGGTGCGTGGCTCGTAGAATTCCCAGTTCGCCTTCTTGACTTCTTTGGAGAAGGAATGCTTGAACAGGTTCATCATGAGCACAACGTCTGCTTGCTTCAGGATTTTGGTTGTAGTAGCCAGACCGTTGCCGCCGCCCCAATATTCGTTTTTATTCAGAACACGTGATTTCAGGTCCGCCAGCGTGACTTCTTCAAGGGTATGATAACGGTCAAATTGTTCAATGACAAGCGTCTCTTCATCAGGCTGTGGAACATAGAAGCTCTCCAGCATCGAACCGATCTCGGTCAGGAATGGACCGTCTGCGAACTGAGCCGTCAATTTTTCAAACTCGGCAGGATACTTCTCTTTGAGCAATTCCGCCGTCCGCAGCGAAATTTCCAGACTTTCCTTGACCAGCGCATTCGTGAAGGCGTTGTTGTTCACGCGTTCATGATATTCATCCGGTCCGGTCACATCCAGAATTTCATAACGCTTCTTGACTGGATTGTAGAAAGCGTAGGAATAGAAGAATCTGGCGCACTCCCAGATTACCTCTGCTCCGCCATCCACCAGCAAGCTGTCATCACCGGTAAACTGCACATACTGCCAAATACCGTGGACAACATCCGCACTGATATGCACCTGTTTATCCCGGAAATAAGTACGCATAGGCCGTCCAGTGAATACATCATTTACGTTAAACAGGGTACAGGCATCGTCACCCGTATCCTGACTCTCCCAGGCATAGAACGCACCAAGGAAGCCATATTCCGCTGCCTTGCGGCGGGCTCCATCCAGTGTGTGGATGCGGTACATCATCAGATTGCGAGCGGTACTCGGATCACTATGCAGGAAGAACGGCAGCATGAACATCTCTGTATCCCAGAACACTGCTCCCTTATAGACTTGCCCGGACAAACCGCGCGCCGGAATGGAGACCTTCTCCGATTCCGTCGGGGCAATGATCAGCAGCTGATAAATGCTGTATCTGAGCGCCATCTGTGCTTCATCGTCACCTTCAATGATCACATCACTGCCCACCCAACGATCTTCCCAACGCTTACGATGTGCTGCAAGCAGTTCATCATAACCTAATTTAGCCGCCGCCTGAACAGCCTCTACAGCATTGTCTACCGGTGCTTTACCGGCATTAAGGCCAGTGTATACCGACACATACTTGTGCCATTCGTAGGTTTCGCCTGCCTTGGCATCCAGCAAGAGCTTGCGGATGGCCAGGCCATCCACAATTTGCTGCTCTCCAAAGCCAAAATCAGCGATTTCTGCCACGGCAACCGGAACGTTCAATTCTCCGGAAACCGCACTAGAGATCAGTACATCGCTCTCGGCATATTCTTTTTTCTCGAAAAGGTGAGGACCGTTGATATCCCACACCTCTCCGTCGATTCCCGTCTCAATATCAATCCGGCAATCGATTGTGCTGCTGACAGTTAGTTTGCTGAGAAGCAGATGCAGGTTATCCATGCTTGCAAAACGCTCGGCGGTAACGGTCACCGTGCCGCCCTCAGGCGTACGGTACACAGTCTCACGACGGTGGATTGCACTGTGGAAATCCAGCTCTTGTATGTGGGATACCGGTTCAGTATCCAGCACACTGAGCGGCTGGCCGTTGCAGGAGATGACCGTGAACAGTCCATTCGGAGCGTTCACAGGCTCACGCCATTTCTCACCAGCTCTATCATAGAGACCAGCCAGTGTCACCGCGGACAGCTGCTCCTTGCCGAATTCTTCAAGTGTGCCGCGATAACCCATATAGCCGTTGCCGGTCATATATTTGTTCCCATTTGTCGTTATCAGGTTCTTGTCGAAGCTCTCTTCTCTAACTGTCCAGTTCAACCTGCAATCATCCCTTCGCCCAGAGGAAGCACCGTACCGGAGGCATCCACTTTAATCCGTTGCCCGTACACAATAATCTCCGTGCTACCGCCGCTAATGGCTTTCAGACTAACGTTATCCTTGTTCACAACAATCTTCAGCAGCACTCCCTCATACATTACCTGGAAGCTGTAGGATGTCCAACGCTCAGGCAGGGATGGCTGGAATGACAGACGCTCACCGTCAGAACGCATGCCGCCAAATCCGTACACAATGTTCATCCATGCCGCAGCAATGGAAGTCGTGTGAAGTCCTTCGCGGGTATTGCGGTTATAGTTATCCAGGTCAAGACGTGTTGCGAATTCGAAGAAGTTGTACGCTTCCTCATGCTTGCCGATTTCGCTGGCAAGAATGGAGTGAATCGATGGCGACAACGAAGACTCATGGATACATCTTGACTCATAGTATTCATAGTTAGCTAGCTTCTCTTCCTTGGTGAACTGCTCACTATACAGGAACATGAACATTAGTACATCCGGCTGTTTGATCATGTCATAGCGGTACAGACGATCATACGACCAGTTCGAATACAGCGGGAATTCTGTTACTGGAATGGAGTGAATATCAATGTGAGGCATATCAAAGAATCCGTCATGCTCCTCATATACTCCAGTTTCCTTATCTACAGGAATCTTCATTTTTTCTGCTTTGTTGCTCCAGTCGCCCAGTTCTTCCTCGCGCAGTTCTACTTTAGCTGACAATTCAGCGAACTCGGACGGAGCCTTTTCCTTCATTTCCTGAATCGCTTCCAGGGCAAATTCGAAAGATTTTTTAGCCATTAGGTTAATATAGCAGTTATTGTTAACCATCAGTTGGAATTCATCAGGTCCCATAACCCCAAAATAACCGTATTCACCAGTACGTTGTCCCCATTGACCGCGTGTTGCATAGAAACGGCTGATCTGGATCAGCATTTCTACCCCTTTGCTGAATAGGAACTCTTTGTCTCCAGTATTCTTGACATAGTGCCAAATACCAAAGGATACTGCCGTACCTACATGCAACTGCAGGTTGGAGTGCTGCCACAGATCACAGCTTTCCGTTCCGTCAATGGTAGCGATCGGGTAGCAAGCACCTTCGCAATCCACATCTTTAGCGCGCTGAATGGCTTCAGGAAGCGTTCTGTAGCGGAACTCCAGCAAGCTCTTGGCCGCTTTGGGATTGTTGAACATATAGAAAGGAAGACAGTAGGACTCTGTATCCCAGAAGGCCAGTCCGCGGTATACTTCACCCGTCAGACCCTTGGCTCCGATATTGAAGCCCGGATGGTCGCCATGGTAGGTCTGATACAGTTGGAAAATGCAGAACCGGATACCCTGTTGGTTCTCAGGATCGCCTTCGATACTGATATCACTGGTCTCCCAGATTCCGTTCCAGTAAGCTTCTTGCTCCGCAAGTACAGCCTTCTCTTCCAGACTTAATGACGCCACAGCCAGGCCTAGACCTTCACTCCACAGTTCTTCGGCACTTCTTGCAGATATGCTATCTGCACAGTTGATAGCAAACTTAGTAAAGTGTGCAGTTTCACCTTGAGCCAATTCCAATGAGAAGCTCTGTCCAATAAATTTCTCCCGTTCAACACGTGCCGTTTCCAGCGGTTGGGAAGCTTTCAATGTGAAGCTGGAGAACAGCTTGTTACCGGTATTTATCGTACTAGCCAAAATAGCAGAGATTCCATCTTGCTCTCCGCTGCGCACAGGGTTCCACATGCTCACGCCGCGCTCTTCATGAATGATATTGAAATCAAGACCCGAAATGATATCCACACTTCCGGAGAAGTTTAGCGGCTCAAATTCAACTTGCTGCAAACCAAGGTGAGACATAGTCATACTGACAAGCCGGGTGAAAACAAGCTTCAGGCTTTTCCCATTCTCCAGGTGCCATACAAATTCCCGGCGGTAGGTACCCGTACGGAAATCCAGTTTGCGTACATAATCCGAAATCTTGCTCTTGGCCAGATCAAGCTGTTCGCCGTCTACAGCGATACGTGTATGCAGCCAGTCCACGGAATTGACCATATACCGCAGGGAGCGAATAATCCCTTTATAATGATTGCCGATGTCCAGCTGTTCATTTAAACCGTTGAAATAACTCCCGATAAGACTGTCACCGCTGTATCCTTCTTCAGCGTATCCACGTACGCCCATGTATTCGTTACCTAGTGAAAAGATAGATTCGGAAACCCGGTTCCGCTCCGTGTCGAAGCCCTCTTCGATAATTGCCCACGGATCTACTTTTAGATATTTGTCCGCCACTTTAGCCATGTATGATTTCTCCTTCTCCTGAGTTTTGTCCGCCCGCCCTCATAATCACAGAGCTCCAGACGCTCAACTCTAGGATATCGTCCGGCTTTATTATCGCCAATGTCCGGCTGTAACAGAGTTATGTGCATTTATACGAAATTATGTGAAACCAGTGTACAAACCAACCTCATTTGCAAAAAAGACAACAAAAAAACAGCCAAATCCCACTATATGTGTATACTGGTAATAGCTGTTTTGCTATGCGTCTTAGTTACCCTTTATACTCCTAATGTCGCGAAAATCATATTAAATCTCACACATTTGAAGTGAAAATAATCACAATGTTAAAAATTCGACACTTTTAAAGGCTTTTTTTTACCCATATCTGGCCAATTTCAAGGTATAATTAATTTAAAATTTACTGAAAAACTGAGGGAATAAAGGGGATGTCGATTATGATCAAGGAATACCAAAATGCTATCGAAGCCCATGGCAACACGAAATGTTTCTCCGAACAGAACTTCAACAGACTTCTCGTTACAATGAAAGAACGTACAGTCCCTGAAGGATCACACCTATTCTGGGAAGGCGATTATTCGGATAAACTATTTTACATCAAACGTGGACGTGTGAAATTAACCAAATCTACCGATGAAGGCAAAGAACTCATTCTCTATATGTATCAAGCCGGCGACATGGTCGGTCAAGCGGATCCTTTCTTCAGCACGAAGCACAGCTTTACAGCCGAAGTCATTGAAGACAGCGAAGTTGGCGTCATAGAGCACAAGGATCTGGAGATTCTCATCTGCCAGCACTGCGACTTTGCCATTGACTTCATGAAGTGGATGGGTATTCATCATCGTCTGACACAGACTAAATTCCGGGATCTAATGATGTATGGTAAACCTGGCGCACTCTGCTCTACGCTGATCCGTCTGGGCAACACCTATGGTGAGAAGAGCGGCGACAACATTCTGATTAACAAAAAAATTACGCACACAGACCTGTCTAATATGATCGGTGCCACCCGTGAGAGCGTGAACCGGATGCTAAGCGATCTTCGGAAGAAAGACGCTGTGGAATATGAGAACGGCATGATCGTCATCAAAGATCTGGGCATGCTTCAGGAAATTTGCCATTGCGAAATGTGCCCGGGAGAAATTTGCCGAATCTAACGCCCTAATCTAATACCCTCTATTCACCTCATTGAATCATACCTGACCCAAGAAATTTCGCGGAACTTAATAGAGTGGTCAAGACGCCTTCCGGGGCGTCTTTTTTATGGCTGCGCTAGCGACCTGTGATGATTAAAAAGCAAAAAAAAGGTCTAACAGGCTTCTAACAGGCTCCATTGCCTGGACTGGCTGGCACACTTAACTGACTGAAAAGACCTAATATTCCTGATAGAACAGACTGTTTAGAAGGTTCTTAACGAAAAACGAGCTGAACCATCCGAACGTCAAAAACCAGGACGCCCCGTTCTGCGGGAGACATCCTGGTTTAGAAAAGTGTTGCTATGTGGAGTAACGCTGTGCTCAGCAAAAAACGCTCTTTAGCCTACATTTGCGCTTACTATTGCGCTTGTGTTTACATTTACATTTGCACTTGCAATTGTGTTTGCTATCGCTTCGGCTTTAATTTTACCTTCATACTCTTGTACTTTACCTTTAGCTTTTTTCACCCGCGCCGCGCACAGGGGAAATCAGCCAGTAGGCCATACCGACAAAGATGCCGCCGCCAATCATATTGCCGAGCGTTACGGGAATCATGTTGTGTAGCCAGCCTGCCAGCGAGATCGTTTCGGGGTGGCCTGGAAGCAGCAGCGCTACGCTCAGCAGCGTCATATTCGCTACACTATGCTCATAGCCGCTGGCGATGAACGCGAACAGACACCACCAGATCAGCACCAGCTTGGCTGTCTCACTCTTGGCTCGCGAGGACATCCATAGGGCCAGACAGACCAGCCAGTTACAAAGAATGCCGCGGAAGAACAGCTCTGAGAACGGCAGACTCATTTTTTTAGCAGCAGCCGTAAAAATCAGATGTTCCGCCGGAGCCGCCTTGAATAGCCCCGTCCCTTGAATCAGAAGAGCAAGAATAATTGCACCCGCCAGATTGCCAAAGAAAACAATCACCCAGTTCTTCAAGGTATCACCTATGCTAGTTCTACCTGCGAGCGTGCTTGCTGTAAAAAACATATTATTGCCGGTAAACAGCTCTGATCCCGCAAAGACAACAAGGGTCAGGGCGATTCCGAAGGAAGCCCCCATAATCAGTGATTGAAATGGAGACTTGAGTGCTGCCAGCGGCGCTCCAAGTGAAAAGATAAGGATAATCCCGATCCCTACATAAGCCCCTGCCAGCAGTGCTGCCAGAAAGTATTTGGGCAGACTTTCATTCATTTTGTCCCTTTTGTAAACAGCTGCTTCAACGATGTTCTCCACATTTTGCGTAAACATTAACATTCACCCCGCTGTTTCTGGTTCACCATGCTTATGAAAAATCTTTATTGGTCAGGCTACACGCAGACTTTCACCTTATTTTCTTCGATCTGAACAGAATAGGTCACCACTCTGCCCTGATCCGGTGCCTGGACCTCGCCGGAGCGCAGGTCAATCTTCCAATCATACAAGGGATCATAGAGATAATAGCCCGATACTATTCCTTCCGCGAGCGGTCCGCCCTTCGGATGAGGGCTGCGGTTCTCCACGGCATAGAAAATCCCGCCAGAAGTGCGGAATACAGCCAACTCCGTCTCTCCCGCCCTAACTGCCCGACCGATTTGCAGCAGAAAATCTTGTACTTCACCAATCACGTATTCCTGCTTCGTCATTTCCATCGTTCTCGCTCCTTTAAGATCATTCATTCCTTATTCCGGCCAGCATGTGCTCGGCTAGACCTTTGCTGTCTCGAACAGAGCTGAACGGGTGCTGTCGTCATTCAGGATTTTTTTCCAAGGATCGCTAACCTGGGCCAGGGCAAAATCAATTCGTGCCGCCAATTCCTTGCGGTTAATCTCATCGTTCAGAATAACGTTCTGAATGTTCGCAAGTCCCATTCTCTCCACCCATTCGGAGGTTCTCTCCAAATAATTGCCGGTTTCACGGTAATACTGCATCACCGCGGAGCATACTTCAATCAATTCCTCATCGGTCTTGACCTTGCAGAATGAATCTGCAATTCGCGGCTTGATCCCGCCATTGCCCCCGATGAAGACCTCCCAGCCGCCATCATTGCCGACGATGCCGATATCCTTCGTGCAAGATTCTGCACAGTTGCGCGGGCAGCCGTTGACTGCCATTTTAAATTTCGCCGGGAAGTCCAGGCGTTCGTACTTGCGCTCCATCAAGGCGCCCATGCCCATAGAGTCCTGCGTGCCGAAACGGCAGAACTGCGATCCCACACAGGTCTTGACGGTACGCAGCGATTTGGCATACCCATAGCCGGAGGGCATATCCAGCTCTTCCCACACCTTGGGCAGATCCTCCTTCTTCACACCAATCAGATCGAGACGTTGTCCACCGGTGACTTTGACCACTTTAACATCGTACTTGAGGGAAACGTCGGCGATTTTTTTCAAATCCTCCGGTGTAGTCACCCCGCCGTACATCCGCGGAATTACAGTATAAGTGCCGTCCTTCTGGATGTTGGCTCCCATTCTCTCATTGACGAAGCGTGATTCCTTCTCATCCTCATAGGTGTCAGGATATGTCATACCCAAATAATAGTTAATAGCAGGACGGCACTTGGAGCAACCCTCCTCCTGGGCCCAGCCCAGCACATGCATGACCTCTTTGCTGGTCTTTAGACCTTTGGCGTGAATCTCGGCCACGATCTCATCGCGGCTCAGGGAGGTACAGGTGCAAATACCCTGTTTGGAACTTTTCTGGAAGCTGTCACCAAGTACAAATTGCAGAATCTGCTCAACCACTGGCTTACAGCCGCCGCAAGAACGGGTTGCACCTGTGCAAGCCTTGATCTCGTCCACCGTCGTGAAGCCGTTCTCGGTTACCGCATCTACAATGGCTTTCTTCGTCACACCGTTGCAGCCGCAGACGATTTCTTCATCGGCCATGGACTCCACCGATAAGCCCTTTTTGGCCTCACCGTTTCCGCAGCAACCGATTCCCATAACCTCGGCATAGATATCATCCGTCATCTCCGCGCCTTGCTTCACAAGCTTCTGAAGATTAGCCGACTCCGTCACATCTCCGAACAGGACTGCGCCGACGATGATATTATTTTTCAGCAAAATCTTCTTGTATGTGCGTTTCCATTCATCTTTGGCAGAGATCACCGTATGTTCGGTTGTATCAATGAATTCGCCCGCAGAAAAAACATCCACACCGGAAATCTTAAGCTTCGTCGACACGACAGAACCTTCATATGGCTTCGTATCTACAGCGCACAAATGCTTCGCAAGCACCATCCCCTGCTCAAACAACGGCGCGACGAGACCATAGCACACGCTCCGGTGCTCCGTACACTCGCCCACAGAATATACGCCCTCTGCAGAAGTTTGAAGATAGTCATTCACAACAATTCCGCGGTTTACTTCAAGGCCACTGTCCTTCGCTAGCTTCACGTTCGGCTTAATCCCGACAGCCATGACCACAAAATCAACCGCCAGCTCACTGCCATCGCTGAAGCGCAGCCCACTTACCCTCTGCCCGCCGGTCAGCTCTACCGTCTGCATGCCCATCGCAAATTTCACGTCTTGGCGCTCCAGTTCTGCTTGCAGCATTGAAGATGCGCTTCGGTCCAGCTGGCGCTCCATCAAATCTTCCATCAGATGCACAACAGTAACATCCATGCCTAGGTTGACCAGCCCTTTGGCCGCTTCCAATCCGAGCAGTCCCCCGCCAATTACAGCTGCTTTGCTGTACTGCTGGGCTGCTACCAGCATAGCCTCACAATCCGCAATATCGCGGAAGCCCACTACACCTTCCTTATCGCTGCCCGGAACCGGCAGAATGAACGAATTCGATCCAGTTGCAATGATCGCCTTGTCGTATGGAATCACCAAACCACTGTCCGTGTAGATCTGGCGTGATGTTGTATCGATGCGCGTAGCTGTTGTTCCCGTATGCAGCGTAATATGATTGTCCTCATACCAGTTCCAATTATTTAGGATAATATCCTCAGTAGTCTTGCTGCCTTCCAGAACATAAGAAAGCATGATACGGTTGTAATTAGGGTGAGGCTCACTACCAATCACGGTAATCTCATAATCTCCACCAAGTTTTAAAATCTGCTCCACAGTGCCAATTCCGGCCATCCCGTTGCCGACTAATACCAACTTTTCTCTGTTTGCTGTCATGGTTAGGTGCCTCCTCAATGCTTCTGCGTGCTCTCGTGTTACTTCCTTCTAGTGAAAGTATACATTTCAAATTTGAACCGTGATGGTGATTCCAGTCACAATAATTGTGAATACTTTCACAATATATTTGACAATTAATCATCTATATAACAATCCCTGATGAACGCAAATGAAATAGCCAGACCCCCATTTTCTAATAGGTGATCTGGCCGCTATGTATTGTTAATATCGAAATCCTAAGGAAATCTCCAACTCATCCATCGGCCGAAGCTTCATATCCATTCCGTTGTCCAGCAGTTTTTTACTATTCACTCGCAAATTCCATATTTCACTGGTCAGAGGCGCATATCCCTTCACCGCCCTGATTCTCTGGTTGTCTTCCGACAGTTGAACCATTCCGCAGCTTTTCAGCAGGCTTCTCACAGAGAGATCACTTGTAAAGCTCATTACGTACATATGTGTCAGGGTCTCCTGCTCACTCCCACCGTTCACGTATAGGATGACTGAATCCGGGTCTTTGCCTCCGGCATCCGACTTTGCCATAATCACAATACGTGCACTTGAACTAACCGGGCTGCTCTTCCAATTCGTATTACTGATTACCTTGCCGTCCATTTGTACTTCCCATTCCATTGCTGGCCCCAGGGACACATTGCTTACAGTGAGAAGCTTCTGTCCGTCTTCTGCAAATACAGCAATACCGCTGCCCTGCAACAGTTCAAGAATCGTGATTCCTTTTCTATAAGTGCCGCTTAACAGCCTTTCCGTGCTGTCAGCCAGCTCTTTGCCACCAACCATTAAGGAAAATGTCGGTCCCTCAGGCCCTGTAATCACTTCTGCTTTGGTACCTAGAGCGGAGGAACATCCACCCAAGGTCACAATAATAATTAATCCTAGCAACAAACGCCCCAACCCCGGCACCGCCTTATCTTCCCGACAACAACCGTTAGCAGTATCTCAGGCTGTAGTCACTTCGTATTACCTCTCCCTTTAGAATAACCGAAGCCCGTCACGTTCTCAATGTAAAATCAGGAGATTATTCCTATGGATAGGATAAAAAAGAGTCCCCGCAGGGACTCTCTGTAAACTCTGCTTCTATTGATATCTCGGAAACAGGATATTGTTCTCCAGATGAATATGTTCAAACGTCATCCCCTCTAACTCTTCCAACCGCGCATAGGTCAACCGGTACGTTGTGCACGCGTGTTCCGGAGGTGTGAAATCCTCAGTAATTCTACGAATCTGCCGTAAAATATCGCCTGCAGCATCATGCTCGCTCTCCAGCTCACCCAGAGCCGCACGCAATTTTACCAAGCTGGCTTCTCCCGAGTCAGCACTATAAGCCAAAATCCTTGGGAATTGTGTATCTTCTTCCTTGGCTGTATGGTCAAGTAATTCATCCATCAGCTTGTGAAACAGCGCGTGCAGTTGGGCCAAATGCGGAGAGTCTCCTCCGTGGACGCGAAATACTTTGGTGACATTCTGTGCAATCAGCGGCAGCTCCTGACGCAGGTACTGATGATGCTTGTTCACAATATGCGCGATCAGGTCCGACGAAGAGGCGTGGTTCCATACAGTCTCTTCTTCCAGAATCGGATGTTCCTTCAATAATTTGTTCAGATCGGCAAGCACAGCGTCCTTGTCCAATCCTCGTTCAGTCGCAGCCTCCCCAAGCGGTCTGGCTCCGCCGCAGCAGAAATCGATTCGGTTAGCCTTAAAATAATCCGCAGATTTAGGGAATTGCAGTACTATATCTCTTACCCATGCTTCAGTGCTCAAGCTGATCTCCGGCGTAGGCCGGGAAGCTGAATCTCTATCCATAGGTTGTCTTATCGTCATTATGGGTTCCTCCTTCGGTTGGCAGTTCAGGTTATTCTACCCTTCCACCTTACCCCCGACAGAAACCTAAACTTGTGATTTAACGCACAGCAATTGAATCGTTTTATTGAACAAAGGCCTGCATATACGTACGCTTGCCCTTGGCATCCTTCACATAAGGACCGAGTCCGGCAAACCGGGCATGATCCATATAAACACCAGTCATCCATCGACCTTCCGTCAACCCGCCATCCCATTGAAGGACCACATCCGGTGCCGATATCCACTCCTGGTACACACGAATATGCTGATCCTTATACTCTTTACAGGGCTTCGAGAGTTCAAGCAAAGGGAATTGGCTCAAATAGGTTGGCACAAAGTAAGAGGAGATCGTATCCAAATCCTCTTCAGTCAAAAAGGGCTCCCCGCCCAAAAAAGGTTCGAACAATATCGTATTCTCATACATGGACCAGATTACAGCCTGAAGTACCATACTTTGTCTGATGCCATTGTGGAATTTGTACTTCCGCTGTACACCAGGTGGCGTAACCTCTGCCGGAGGTGACGTAGATTCCAAACAATGACGTTCACAACCGATACATTTAAAGCCGGCCGGACCTTGAATCCACTTCTGAAAAACAGTTCCACCATCATTATCACCCTTATAAAGGGAAGATATAATATTGTAAGGCACACCGATCCACGCATCCCACAAGGACTTAGGAAGATGGCTGTGAAGCATAAACAGTGTCTTGTCATAAATAAGCTGCACCTTAATCGAAGCAGCCTCCAGCTCGGCAACATCCTTTTTTCCATACGTTATTTCCCGGGAAAACAGGGTAGTCTTCATCTCCTCGCCTCCTGTTAGTTGTGCTGAATCTAAAGCATGCATCTCAAGCAGCAACGTGGTACCCGGGCTGACTAGAGAATACTTAGGCCGGACAACAGGACAAAACAAGCGATTAGAAATCATCCCCACAAAGTCTGGGCAATGTTTTTTCTATTATATTACACAAATCTCGACTTTGTGCAACCATTTACCATCCAATTTCAAGCAAATAAGTAATTTCATAGTTGAATAGACCAAAACATCATAACTGAAATATCCTAGGTTGAAAAAAGCCCCTCTCCAATACAGGAGAAAGAGGCTATCTACAAGGCATTGACCGGATACAAGCTACTCGACCCAGCTCTCGGCCCATACAGAAATTTGTTTCATGACAGGCTCAAGCGCACGGCCTTTGTCTGTCAATTCATACTCAATGCGTACCGGGGTTTCCGGGTAAACATGACGTACCAGAATGCCTTCGCATTCCAGATCCTTCATCCGCTCCGATAGCATCTTGTCACTCATTGATGGAATCAGACTGGAAATATCCTTGAAGCGTTTTGGTCCGCTCATCAAGGTCTGAATAATAAGGCCATTCCACCGTTTACCCAAGAAAGAAAAAGCTGTCTCAAATCTTGGACATAGCGCTAGTTGATGTTGTTCCATTGTTTTCACCTCTCACTAATAAAACTTACTATTAGTTAGTATATAAAATTTTACCACACTTCAACCCCAATGAACATCGTTTGCTAAAAAAAAGTTAATACTCGCATAACAATGACCGGTATTTATTACTCTTTATTCCCCTGTAAAGACGCGCGTTCCGCTATCGCCTCAGTAACTACAAAGGCCAGATCATCATTACTGTACAGAGACAACACGCCCAGCACCGTATCATTAGAGATAAATCCGGCTTCTTCCTCGGGTACCGTCAAGGAGAGCGCATGATGCAGAGCTGCATTGTTCTCCTGTTGCGGGTAAGCCTTCAAATACAATGCATGCGGATCCAGCTTATTATTTACGCACCACTGGGCAAAGACAAGAATCATCATTTCTTCATCACGCTTGTAACTCTCGATAATCTGTTCTTCCATTTGTTTACGCTGGTCATCCATTTTATGTATGGCCCCTTTCTGTTCTCCTCAATCCGTAAGCTCTTCCGCCAACTTGTGGCTTGCCAATACGACTGCGGCCGCGATGTCGCACTGCTCCGGAGAGTCGATATGGTTTAGAAAATCATCCACTGCGCCGCTAAATCCTCTTCTCTGGAGTATAGTATCCCAGCTTCCAAAGCCTTGGCTACGCGGCAGGCCACCCTTTTCATAGAGTACCGCCGTCTCTAAATTCACTACCTCCGCTGATCTACCGTTTCCATGCAGCTCCAGCTTCTCCAGATCTGTTCCGGCATCCCGAATCATGCTGAACATCCCTGACGTTCCACTATTCCAACCCAGCAGACCCGAAGATTGCAGCAGTTGCCCCTCTTCGTTACTCTGTAGCACGGAGCGTAACAGCTCATAGTCATTGCCGCACAGCCATAGCAACAAATCCAGCATATGAATCAGGTCATCATATACGGTCTCGCGACTGCTGCTGGACTGAGGCTGTGTACGATGCTTAACAGCAGTACATTGGCTGATGCCACCGGCCTGCTCTAACCAAGCCTTCGCTTGCATATACAAAGGAGCGTACCGGCGATTAAAGCCTACAGCCAGCAAAACTCCTTGCTTCTCGGCAAAACGGGCCATTTCTTGCGATTCCTTCAAATCATAGGAAAGCGGCTTGTCCACATAGACCGCGACTCTGCGTTCAAGACATTTCATAACGATATCATAATGGGTGGGTGTTGGGCTATGCACAAATACGGCATCCACACCCCAGGACAGTAATTCATTCAAATCGGTTGTGCCCTTGGGAAAACGATAGGCCTCTACCGTATCTTGTACGGTTGTCGCTGAACGGCTCAATACTCCCGCCACCTCCACATCTGGATGGTTGGCAAGCAGTGGCAGATATACTTTACGCGCAATGCCGCCGATTCCGACCAGTGCAACTCTTTTACGATCAGGAACTATCATGTCTTGAGCTCTCCCCCTCTTGAAGTCTGAATGTTCATCCTGTATGCACTCTTCCAGCTATTATACCTTGAACTGATGCGCCGACAAATGACCTTTGCTTCAATAATTTCATTTTTTTCAGTATGATGAGATGAAGAGATGGAGGAAAGGGCATATTAAGATGAGAAAATGGTTGCCGATTCTGTTGTATGTTGCGGGTATAGGCGCAGCTTTTATGTACAGGAATGACATCCTCGACTGGATGCGAAATGTTCAAAACCCGATTCTGTCGGTGGGAATGGCCACCGTCCTCGCCTTATTTCCGGTTGTGCCCTACAAGGCTGTCATCGGATTATTCGGCTATGTATATGGAAGTCTTGCAGGTGCGGTGATCTGCTGGTTAGCGACTAACCTGGCCGCAGCTTTGATGTTCATCGGTGTGAAGTACTGGTTCCAGGGCAGAGCCCGAGCCTATCTGGCCTCTATTCCCGCGCTAGAAAAGTTCACAGCTACTGTGGAACGCCGTCCCTTCGCCTCAGTCGTATTGGCCCGGCTGCTGCCAATCATCCCGCAGACTGCGGTCAACGCTTACGCCGGAGCAGCGGGCCTGCCCTTCTGGAGCTTTCTACTGGCATCGGGCTTAGGTAAAATCCCCGGGATCGCCCTGTTCGCATATCTTGGCGGCAATGGACTGAGCAATCCGAGCAACGCGATTATCGCTATCCTGCTGTACGTGGCTGTAATTGGCCTGGCAGGGCTATCATTACGCTCGCGTCCAAATGGGGCTTAATGAAGGCAACTGCTGGCAGGCGGCCCATATTTGTTTTATAATTAAATTGTGATCTATTTAATTGCATTATCCGAATGGAGGGATATTAATGAGTGAAGTTCATAAGAATCATATAGAATCCAAGACGGAACAAGCCACCTTCGCAGGCGGATGCTTCTGGTGCATGGTATCCCCTTTTGAGGAGCTACCGGGCATTATCGACGTAGTCTCAGGTTATACCGGCGGCCATACAGAGAATCCTACCTATGAAGAAGTGTGCTCCGAAACTACGGGCCACGTAGAAGCGGTGCAAATTACGTTCAATCCGGATATTTTCCCATATCGCAAGCTGTTAGAACTGTTCTGGCAACAAATCGACCCTACCGATGAAGGCGGACAGTTCTACGATCGTGGAACTTCGTACGGCACAGCAATCTTCACCCATTCCGAGGAGCAGCGGGCTGAGGCCGAAGCATCCAAAGCCGAGCTTCAGGAGAGCGGCCGCTTCTCCAAGCCAATCGTTACCCCTATACTTCCAGCGTCCAAGTTCTACCGGGCTGAAGAATATCATCAAGGCTATCACCACAAGAATCCTGGTCATTACAAACGCTACCGCACTGGCTCCGGCCGGGATGCTTTCATCGAACAGCACTGGTCCCATAAGGAAGATAAGGAAAGCTTGAGAGAACGTCTGACCCCACTCCAATATGAAGTTACGCAAAATAATGCGACAGAGTCCCCGTTCCGCAACGAATTCTGGGATCATCACGGGGATGGTATTTATGTGGACATCGTATCGGGCGAGCCGTTGTTCAGCTCTGAGGACAAATTCGACTCCGGCTGCGGCTGGCCGAGCTTCACCCGTCCGATCCGCGATTACTCCGTCAAAGAAAAGACCGACCTCAGCCACCTGATGGTCCGTACGGAAGTCCGCAGCAAAGAAGCCGATTCTCACCTCGGCCATGTGTTTAACGACGGCCCCGGCCCTAATGGCCTGCGCTACTGCATCAACTCCGCAGCACTGCGGTTTGTGCCCAAAGAAGACCTTGAGGAAGAAGGATACGGGGAATACCGGGTACTTTTTCAGCAAGCTTAATTAGCGGGGACGGGTATGGTAAGAGTTTGGCTTCGAGCTTAATACGGGTTCGAACAAGAGTTTCAGAACGAGTAATGAGTTCGAGTTATCAGCAATAGCTAAAGTCTTCAAAAGATAAGTTCAAGAACTATTCTGCTGGTTATGTAACACCGTCAAATGAGCTCAAATACGCTTAGCTGACCAGCACCTGTACTCCTCACAATAATATCAAAGCACAGAGCCGCCAAGCTTCACGGAATACGTGAGACTTGACGGCTCTTTTGGTCTTGCTGTGTAAACCATTAATGGAAATAGTAAAGAAATACGGAATAGCTGTTGCCCAACAATGAAATCTAACTAGAATGCCCGTTACTAACACCTGCTGCTAATTCCCGTTACTCACTTCTGGCTTTTGCCCAAAATGTACAAGCTGATATCGTCCCACGTTGGTTGCTAACTGGAAATTCCCCTGCTAATTTAAACATTTTTTCTTTCAACAAACGTAGTACCTTCTATCTCCACTTAGCGCCATCAACAAATGAAGCAGGTCCACGTTCCAGATACAACTTTCCCGCCCGCATCCTTTACTTTTTATCCCGGTTGCCATTCTCACGGTCATCTGCAGGATCAGCAGTGCCTTGTGGCGCTTGCACATCTTCCGATTGTGACTGCTCTTTCTTTGGCTGCGTCTGGTCTGCTTTCGCCTGCGGCTGTGTAACCTCAGGTGACGGCTGCCGGACTTCTGGTACATTCGGCCGCGTCCCCGCCGACTGCCGGTTCGCTTCCCGAATCAATTGAGATTGTTCACTCTGCCGGCGCTGCCTTCTTCTACGATAAGCGAAGACGATACTCAGAACAAGCGCTGCACCGATTAATATTGGCAGAGCACCGGCCAGAATCACCACAATCCACTGGAAGGTAACGGACAAGGCATTCAGACTGCCGCCCAGCGCCTGTGATGCGCGTGTACCAAGTGGATCCTGACCCTTTTTCTTTTGCACATCAAAACTTTCGTCCGTTTGGTACAAACGTAGCTCTACGGTTGAAAACGAAACATTCTGGTCAATGTAACGCATTCTCCCTTTGATCCGTTCAATCTCTTCCTGGATGGAACCCAGTTCGTTGGCAAACGCGACAAGGTCAGCGGGTTTGGTCGCTTTTTTCATAAATTCAGTATATTGGGCTTCCATCATTTGCTTAGCCTTCAGCCGGGACTCAAGATCTACATATTCTTCAGATACATCTTGTCCCTGAATACTACGCTGGAGCTTCGCATGCTTCACTTTTTCAAGATTACTCAAAAAAGAGGAGAAGCCGGATGCAGGTACCTTCATAATAAAAGTGCCACCCTGCTCGTATTCAGACATATTCTCGTTGAACTCGATAATATAGCCTTGGGCAAGCGTCACCATGTTGCGAACCTCAGTCTGGGCCTTAGCGTAGTTATCCACTTCCATGTTCAGATTGGCGCGATAGATCAGCTTTTTGTTCAGACCGGCCACTACGTCACTACCTGTAAATCCGGCACCAGCCTTGCTGGTATTCAACGCTGTAGAATCTCCTGCGGTGTCCGAGCTACCGTCTCCTGATCCGCCCTCGGCTTTAGCGTCCGAATCAGCAGAAACATTAGACATAGACTTGTCCGCCATCTCAGATTTTTGTATCAGAGCCTCACTGTCAAATTTACTTTCAGAGCTAGCCGTTCCCGAATCCGCAGCCATATTACTGCTGTTCTTGTCAGCCGATCCGCAACCCGTGACGACAATAACCAAAATCAATAACCATATCCCATACAGCCCCCATTTTCGCATCGCCATACCCCCATAATTTAGTAGAATACTTCTTTCTACCCAGACGATTCCAGAAGCTGGAAGGTTGCATGTTATTAAAAGTTTTGCATAAAGTGATAAAGAATCCCAGTGAAGAAAACAAAAACAGAAGTATCCAGATCAGGATGCTTCCGTTTGCGAACAGTCAGTTTGTTTGGTACAATTACGGTGTCTCAACAGACAAATAACACCAAAAACCCTCACATCCATTAGGATGAGGGCATGGTTCTGTTCGGACAAGCTCCACCTTGCCGAGCAGTGCATTCCATTTAACGATGTAGTCATTTTACTAAAGGGGAGGTGAACCCTTATGGCAAAAGACGTAATCTGTGAAGTCAACTCCTGCACCCACTGGGCAGAGGAGAACAAATGTCAGGCTGATTCTATCTTTGTTGCTTTCCACAGCTCCAGCGAGCCGACACGTGCGGAAGAAACAGATTGTAAAACATTCGAGAGCAAGTAAGACTACCCGGAAGGAACCCTCCACGGTTCCTTCTTTTCTCATTTATTCTATCAAGAATGAGAATTATTATCAAGTGTATCGATAAAAAAAGAATCCACAATATTGAGGGTGCCCCAATAGCAAAAACCAGCAGATCTCCCATGAAGGGAGGTCTGCTGGTTTTCTTGTTCCAGTGCTTTACCATAGCTTATAACATTAAGCTTTAATTGCGCTATTCTTCGCTCTTGCGATCGAAGCGGCCTCAACCATGTTGCGCAGGGCGCTTTCGGTTTCTGCCCATCCGCGGGTCTTGAGTCCGCAGTCTGGATTGATCCAGAACAATTCTGGTTCCAGTACACGCAGAGCGCGGTCGATGTTGACTGTCATTTCCTCTACAGCTGGGACACGCGGGCTGTGGATGTCGTATACGCCAAGACCGATGCCTTTATCGTAGTCTTGCTCCTCGAAGCTCACGATCAATTCACCATGGCTACGGGAAGTCTCGATGGAGATAACGTCGGCATCCATATCGGAAATGGAATCGATCATGTTTTTGAATTCGCTATAGCACATATGCGTATGAATTTGAGTCGTGTCTTTGACATCGTAAGTGGAGATACGGAATGCTTTAACCGACCAATCCAGGTAATGTTGACGGTCTTCCGGCTTCAGAGGCAGACCTTCACGGATCGCTGGCTCATCCACTTGGATCATCTCAACGCCAGCGTCTTCCAATGCCTTCACCTCATGACGCAGCGCAATCGCGATTTGATTCGCTACTTCTTCACGGCTCAGGTCATCGCGGACGAACGACCAGTTCAGGATCGTAACCGGTCCAGTCAGCATGCCTTTTACCGGAAGCTTGGTGCGGGATTGTGCATATACGCTTTCTTTGACTGTCATCGGTTCGATGAATGCAACGTCAGCATAAATTACTGGTGGCTTCACGCAACGGGAACCGTAGGATTGCACCCAACCATTGCGGGTGAACAGGTATCCAGCTAGCTTCTCGCCGAAGAATTCAACCATGTCTGTACGTTCGAATTCACCGTGTACGAGTACATCCAATCCCAGCTTCTCTTGGAATGTGATGACTTCGTCGATTTGATCGCGAACATATTGATCGTAGCGCTCTTGGCTCCATACACCTTTACGCCATTTGAGGCGTGCTTGGCGAACTTCCGGTGTTTGCGGGAAGCTCCCGATCGTTGTTGTTGGCAGAAGCGGCAGGTTCCATTTCTCCTGTTGTACTTTCACGCGCTCTGCGAATGGCAGGTTGCGGTTTGCAGGAAGTTCAGCCAATTTGCGCACTTCTGCAGCGATATCTTCACGGCCGCGCTCAGGCAGCGCACGGAAGGTAGCAAGTGCATCACGGCTAGCTTGCAGCTCAGCAGCGACAGCATCACGGTTCTCCAGTGCAGAGCTGATCAGCTTCAGTTCAACCAGCTTCTCGTTCGCGAATGCCAGAGCGTTCTTGATTACGGATTTCACCTTATCTTCGCCTTCTACGGTTACCGGTACATGCAGCAAACTGGAGGATGGTTGCAGGAACACGCGATCCAAGCTAACATGAGCCGCCAGCTTGTCCAGCAGTGCCAGCTTAGCATCGAGGTCGGAGCGCCAGATGTTACGTCCGTCAATGATACCAACGCCGAGAATCTTGTCTTCCGGCCAGCCCAGACGCTCGATGGATTCGAGGTTTGTACCGCCATCGTGTACGAAGTCCAGACCCAGACCTTGTACAGGTAGCTTGAGCAGCGCTTCAAGCGGTTCAGCAGCTTCGAAGTAAGTTTGCAGGATGATGTTCAATCCAGGCACAGCTGCAGCGATTTCTGCATAAATCGTCTCAAGCAGGCTGATATCTTCATTGGTAAGCCCAGTTACAACCGCAGGCTCGTCCACTTGTACCCACTTCACGCCTTCTTGCTCAAGCTCTTGAAGCAGTTGTACATATACAGGCAAGAAACGCTTCGCGATTTCAGCCTTTTCAGAAGGCTGGAAGCCTTTGGACAGCTTCAGGAAGGTGTAAAGGCCGATGACAACCGGCTTTCCTTCGATCCCTGCTTTTTCTTTGGCAAAACGGTATGCGGCAAGCGGCTTGTTCTCAGTCAGACGCGGCGTTTGGTTACCGATCTCTGGAACGATATAGTGATAGTTCGTGTTGAACCATTTGGTCATTTCGCATGCAGTGGCAGTAGCGTTACCGCGAGCCATTGCGAAGTAAAGATCCAGACCGATGTCTCCGCCATCGTATTCATACCGTGGAGGTACAATTCCGAACATTACGGCTGCATCTAGCACGTGGTCATAGAATGTGAAATCATTGACCGGAATCAGATCAATACCAGCTTCTTTTTGTGTTTGCAAATGCTCAAGCTGGATTCTTTCCATTTCGGAACGGAATTCAGCTTCATCTTTTTGGCCAGACCAGAAGGTCTCCAGGTTCTTTTTCCATTCACGGTTCTTCCCGATTCTCGGGTACCCGAGGTTACTTACTTTTACTGTTTGCGTCATTCCTAGGTTCCTCCCTTATCTCACTAATAATCTATATGCGTCATGTTTTATACCCAAAAAAGGCGTCTCTCCCTGAAAGAAATCAGAGGGAAAGACGCCCTAGTATTATACATACTGGTAGCTGGTCTAACACCATCCTATCTTCCGTAGGTAAAGCTGTGCTGTCGAAACAGGCAGGTCTCCTGGCTGCGGCGTCTACATCTTCAGCCGTCTTCCCGAACAGCACATGCTGCCAGTGACGAATGTTGCTGAAGACTCTTCCGTTACAGTGGCGGGACCGCGTCGGTCTTACACCGAACTTCCCTATTAAGCCATCCGGTATGCCTTGGCATCCGGCAGGCACCTGTATCCGTTATTCAGTTTCGGGAATGAATATAACGTCATCATACTGGAATACCAAGTAAACCGCAATAGATTATGAGTGTAGCAGTTATACGGAATCCTTATAGCCAGTTAGAAGAAAATAATATACACCACTGCCGCAAGCACAATTCGGTAGATAGCGAAGGGCATCAGCTTGACCCGATTGATCAGTTTCAGGAAGAAACGCATCGATATCAGCGCGAAAATAAAGGCACTTATGAAGCCCGCGATGAAGAACGGCAGGGACTCCATCGTAAAGTATTGCCAGTTCTTGATTAGGGAGATTAGCGTAGCTCCGGCCATGACCGGCACGGCCATAATGAACGTGAAGTCAGCCGCTGCCCGGTAGCTCATCCCCAGCAGTACGCCCCCGGAGATGGTGGAGCCGGAGCGGGAAAAGCCTGGCCATAGGGCGAAGCACTGCATCAGTCCAACGCCTAGCGCCTGCTTGTAGGTCACTTGATCGACCGTTTCGGTCTGAACCTTCTTCGGCGCAAAACGGTCAGCACAAATCATGAAAACCGCACCAATGACGAGACCAATCAATACAGTTGCCGTCGAGAACAGATGGTCATCAATGTAATTCTCTGTCAGTACGCCAAGGACCCCGGCAGGGATGAGACCGATCAGCACCATGCGAAGCTTCAGATGCCCTTCACCGGAAGGCAGCTGTGGCTGTCCGTCCGGCACAGGCTGCATTTCTTTGCGGCTGAACCGCTTCAGACCCAGCAGATCAATAAATCTTTTCCAGAAAATCACTACAACCGCCAGGATCGAGCCTAGCTGAATAACTACCTTAAACGTATTCGCCGTATGTTGGCCCAAAAATGCCTGTGACCGCAGCCACATATCATCCACAATAATCATATGACCAGTAGAGGATACGGGAGCAAACTCGGTTATACCTTCGACGATGCCAAGAATAATTGCTTTAATAATCATGAGCAGGTCCATGTTAAATCCTCCTTAAATTTTTCTTCAGATTGCGCAAGTAACGACTTCGGATGAAGAAGAAATACAATACCTGCGCGACAAAATAAACCGCCAGCACCGCTCCAGTCTCGATCACGATCGATAAGTAGAACAGGCGCTGCAGAGCAATAAAAGCAAACAGGCTGTGCAGTATGGCCAGGCCAATGGGCACAAAGAACATCAGGGCCAGCTGAAAGGTAACAATCCGGTTCAGCTCCCGATCCGTTAATCCCATCTTGGCCAGGGTGGAATATTGCAGACGATCATAATCCAGATCCATGTACAGACGGAAGTAAAGAAAGCTTCCAGCTGCAATGAAGAAGACGGTGCCCACCAGCAGAGAAGCGAACAGCATTGTACTGTACAGAGTCTTGTGGATCTCAAACAATGTGCCGCTAACCGCAATGGCATAGGGATAATCAGCCGTGTATGCCCTCTTGCCCTTGACGGAAAGATCGGCTGCGATTCCAACCGTTTGCAGCAAATCTGCAACATAGAATCCTGTGTATCTATCAGTCTGCACGGGACGGATAGCGGCATACAGCTTATCGCTAACCACAATACCGCTAAAGTCACCCCCGTCAACGCCGTTCAGCGCCGGGAGCAGATGGTTCGCAATCGGTAATTCCTCGGTGTAGCCGATCTCCCGAATTAAGCTTCCCTGCCGCAGTGTATATGTAGCCTTGACTCGTTCACTCGTCAGGCTGCGGTCCCGCTGAGAGCCGATCATGACCAGCCCGTCATGCCCTTCAAGCTGCCTTTCAGACGAACTGAATCCAGCCTTCAGCAGCGCCTGCTTATAAAGGCTGTAGGGGATCAGGGGCAGCAGTCGCGTCCGATCCGGCCCAGTCTGCGACAACACTTCTACATATTTAATAGGGATGCTAAGTGTATCAAAGGTCAGGCCACGGCCTGTGAGCTCCCTACGAATGCTATCCAGGTGCCGCTCTGTTTCTGCCGTGTCTTCCGTCCCTTTAGCCACATAGCCAACAGCCGCCGGGTAATTAAGCTTCAGTTCCCGTGTCAACGTCTGAATGGAAGCAAATACACCAACAGAAGTGAATGACACGGCCGAAATAATCGTGATGATGAAGAACATGCGTCCGTTCTCTCTCCAGCGGGATGACAGGCCAGAGAGTGCAATCAGGTTAATCCGATGCCAATAGAAACGCCGGGTTCTCTTCAGCAGCTTCACAATGTAGATGCTCAGTTGGGTATAGAACAGATACGTTCCAACGACCGTAATGACCACGACAGGGAACATAATGACATCTACCAAAGCCGCGCGCACTGTGGCGGCCATAACGTAGCCAGCGATCAGGAAAACTACTGACAGCAGCACAAGCACTTTAGAGATTTTAGGTTCTTCCTCGTGCTTGCTTTCCCCCTGGAACAGCGGCATCGGATCTTCAGGGCCGGTTAGTGCAAAAGTACAGAGCGAGATCAGACCAAACAACAGCACAAAGCTGCAAATGGTCAGCACTGGGGCCTGCCAGGGCAGATGAAAGGAAAGCGAATGAATGCCAAGAAAGCCCGAGCCGATCATCAGGAACAGCTTGCCAAGTAGTAAACCCAGCCCGGTACCTGTGAAAATTGCCGCGCTGCCGATCATCATATTTTCCAAAAAGACCATCAGGTGCAACTGCCGCCTAGTCATCCCATGCATCAGTAGAATGCCGAACTCCTTCTTGCGGGATTGCAGGAACGAACTCACAGATACCAGTACAAAAAGGGAGCAAAACACAAAAATGGACCCTTCGGCGACCATCATCGTCTGCGTTGCAGTACTGAAAATCAGATCCTTGGACAGATCCGGGTGATAAATAAACAGGGCGCACAGAAAGAAGATCATTACCGAGAACGAGCTGCTGACAAAATAGGCGGCATACTTCCGCTTGTTACGAATTACATTTCTATAAGCGAACTGCCGAAAGGTCATGGCCCGCGCCTCCCAGAAGCGACAGCATGTCAATGATATTCTGAAAGAACGCGGCCCGGCTGCTGCCCCTGTACATCTCACTGTGGAAGCGCCCGTCTTTGATAAAAATCACCCGGTGACAAAAGCTCGCAGCCACGGCATCATGTGTAGCCATCAGCACCGTCGCTCCTTCCGAAGCATTGATCTGCTCCAGCATACCCATCACTTCGCCCGATGTTGTGGAGTCCAGATTGCCTGTAGGTTCGTCGGCCAGAATCAGCGCAGGCCGGTGGATCATAGCACGGGCGATGGCCGTCCGCTGCATTTGCCCGCCGGAAATCTCATACGTCCGTTTCTTGAGCAAATGCCCAATACCAAGCGCTTCTGATACCTGTAGCAGCCTCCTCTCCATCTCCAGAACAGAGACACCGGCCAGTGTCAACGGCAAAATGATGTTCTCTTCCACGGTGAGCGTGTCGAGCAGATTGAACTGTTGGAATACAAAACCCAGCTCATGACGGCGGAACAAGGCCTTCTCTTGTCTGCTGAGCAGATTAGGGTCTCGTCCACCAATCGAAATCTCACCGGAGGTAGGCTGATCAATAGTAGCTATAACGTTCAGAAGGGTCGTTTTCCCGCTCCCTGAGGGGCCCATAATACCGACGAATTCGCCCTTCTCCACAGCAAACCGGATATGATTCAGTGCGTGCGTGGACACTTGGCCCTCATAAATTTTGGATAAATTATTGACTTCAAGTAAGGACAAGTGCCGCCGCTCCTTCCGTGGCCTGGAATGCTTTTATTATACAAACACCTCACAGGCTCCAGCTATTTCTGAAACTTACAGTTATCTTACACAATTGTAAGGTGGTTAGAATACAATCCGTACCGTTGAGCCTTTCCCTACCTCTGAAACGATGCTTACCTCATAACCGAGCTTGGTACAAATCTGCTTAACCAGGTACAGCCCCATTCCTGTGGATTCCTGAAAATTCCGGCCATTTACGCCAGTAAAATAAGGGTCAAACACCCGCGGCAGATCGCCCGGCGGAATGCCTACCCCTTCATCACGTATATCTAGTACTACCCTATTATTCAGCAGATAACCTGCAAAATGAATGACTGTTCCCTCTTTTACCGTGTACCGGACAGCATTGGTAATGACTTGGGTCAGTACAAAGGACAGCCATTTCTCGTCCGAAGTCACAACAATATTGTCCTCTACCATAATAGACGGATATACACGACTTCGAATGAAAAGTCGCTTCTGCTCTGAGGTAATTCGACGCAGGACTGTCTGCAGTTCCAACCGCTCCACATAGAAATCATGCTCGAACGTATCCAGTCGTGCTGTATATAGTACGGTCTCCAGTCCTTTCTTTAGACGGTCAAGCTCGTCTCCGATCGCCGTGAAGGGTGGGCCATCCTTGTCTTGAATGATCAGATGAATGACGGACAAAGGGGTCTTCATGCCATGAACCCATTGATTGATGAAATGAATATGCTCCTCCAGCTTGTGGCGGTAACTATGCAGATCATTTTTATAGAGGCGGAATTGATGGGTTAACAGCCCGCGCAAGCTCTCAGCCAGCGGCGTGTCCTGCGACGGGCCACCTGTCTCGTCCAGCGTGGAAGGCCGTGCCGTCATCCGTTCGTAGAAGGTACGGTTGGAGATGTAACGGAAGCCGAGGTAGACCAGCAGCAGACAAGTGCTGAGGATATCGGCATATAGACTAACACTGACCGCGCTACCTCCATCCAGTCTGTACACCAGTGTAATGACAGCCAGTTGAGTCAGATATACGAGGATTAACGTCTTTTGCTCCCGTAAAAATAGTTTCACTCCCCATTCCCCCAGTTCGGTGTCAGACGGTAGCCTTGGCCGCGCACGGTCTGCAGACCGTCATGGATCTCCAGCGCCGCTAGTTTTTTACGGACCCTGGTAACGTAGACGTTAAGCGTGTTGTCATCGACAAACACCTGATCATCCCATATCTTCTCCAGCAAGCGGTCACGGGTGACGATGGCTCCGGCTTTTTGCATCAGCTCGTCCAAAATCTTGACCTCCGTATGACTGAGATCCGTCCGGTCATTGCCCCTGGACAGCACCAGCCGTTCCACATCCAGCGTCAGTCCGGAAACAGTAAGACTCCGTTCATTAAAGTTACCAGCGAAAGTACCGTAGGCGCGTCGGAGCTGACTTTTGATTTTCGCCATAGCAATCTCATAATCGAAAGGTTTCGTAATATAGTCATCCGCACCGTTCTCCAGTGCCATCACCTGATCCATCTTGCCCGCTCTTGCCGAAATGAACAAAATCGGGCAGGTAGAGATGCCACGAATCTGGCGGCACCAGTAATACCCGTCGAATTTAGGCAGGTTGACATCCAACAGCACCAGATGCGGAGCGAACGCCTCAAACTGCTCGCGCACCGTCTCGAAATTATGCACGGCCTGTGTCTCATAACCGAATTTATGTAAGTAGTCCTGGAGCAGAGCCACCAGTCCCTGATCATCCTCAATAATGAATATTTTAAACATTCTAATTTCCGCCTCCAATGACCCAGACCTCTTGACCGGGGGTTTGCCAACTAATATATACAGCACCAGGGACGTACGTCAAATCCAGCTCTTTAGTATACGCGGCAGTTACATTCTATGGTATCCTATAACCATAAGTAAAATAATGGAATATCACTACAACGATAACTGGATTGGAGCTTTAGGGATATGATTGCTATGAAAGCAAGTAAACTTATACTGTTCTTGGCATCGCTGGTTGTGCTGCTGGCTGGCTGTACGTTTGAGGTGATTCAGCAATCGGTTGATACACCGCTATACAAAGGACAAAGCTTAAATCTTGTGGTCATTGGCGATCCGCCGATCGTGAGAGAAAGGCATGTGACCTTCACTGAGATTACTTTTGAGGATTTGAAAAAAGGGGCTGAGCTTGCGTCCCATTACGACGCCGTCTTTATTATGAAGGAGCATCTTCGCGAAGCCGCCGAAGGCCAATATGCGAAAAGGTACGGGGAGACGAGGCTACCCATCTTTTTCGTGGAATCCAAGCAGCCCGCCGCCTTTTTTACTCTCGAGGATGTGGAATATGATACTTTTGCAGACATATATGATGGTATGTATATTAAAGGCTTTCTTTTGCACCCTGAGGGTCAACCCGGTGGAGATCCACCAGTCATGGCACGTCAGGATTGGGGATTTGGACTTTACAATGACATTGTGAATGATACGAACGTTAAGGATGTGTACTCGCGGGTATTTGAAACGATTGCATCCAACAAAAACGATAAAAAACAAAAGAGCGACCTCACCGGAAATCCCCGGTAAGGCCGCTTTTTCAACATAAACACAACTTCACTGACTTTCTTACCGGCCGTCCAGCAGATTACCGAGGCCACCAAGAATGCTGCCTTCTTCCTTATTGCGCCCGCCCGGTCTTGCTGCTGAGAGAATGCGGTCCGCCATCCGGTTGAAGGGCAGGGACTGCACCCAGACCTTGCCGGGGCCGCGCAACGTAGCGAAGAACAGACCTTCACCACCGAATAGCGCGGACTTTACTCCTTTTACAAACTCAATGTCGTAATCCACACTAGAAGTCATGGCGACCAGACAGCCGGTATCAATCCGCAGCACCTCACCAGGCTGCAGCGTCCGCTCCATGACATACCCGCCGGAGTGCACGAACGAAAGCCCGTCTCCCTCCAGCTTTTGCATAATGAAACCTTCCCCGCCGAAGAAACCTGCGCCCAGCTTGCGCTGGAATTCAATGCCGATCGAGACGCCCTTGGCCGCACAGAGAAAGGCATCCTTCTGGCAGATTACTTTGCCGCCGTATTGCTGGAGGTCCAGCGGGATGATCTTACCGGGATACGGTGCTGCAAAGGTGACGCTTTTCCGTCCATACGCTCCGCTATGTGTGAAGATGGTCATGAACAGACTTTCTCCCGTCAAGAGACGTTTGCCTGCACCCATCAGCTTGCCCATAAGACCACTGCTCGGTCCGCCTCCGCCACTGCCGTCGCCGAAGATCGTTTCCATCGTAATCTCCGGGTCCATCATCATGAAGCTGCCCGCTTCGGCAATGACACTCTCCCCGGGATCAAGCTGTACCTCCACACACTGTATTTCTTCGCCCATAATTGCATAATCAATCTCGTGAGCACTCATCCCGCTATTCCTCCTTAGATTATCAAACCTGATATAAGCGCATGGCTGTTTGATGAAAATATATACGCCGGCAAGCAGACCCGGTTTCAATGGAGCAGGGAAATTCATAAAAAAGAAGCAGCAGCAAAAAACCGGCCAGAAATTCTGACCGGTCTCTCACTAATAAGTCTATATCCATAGCTAGCTGATGGTTCAGCCTTGCATTCCAATTATCGCACATTCTGGGGGTTGCCCAGCGGTGTTGGCAATTTCGGCTTTGGCGCTTTCGCCAGCTTTCCTTTGCCAAAGGAGGTTGTAAAGGTAATTACATAACCTGCCACAACGACAGCCATAACCGTATATAGCGTCTCTTTCAATGGCATATAGAAGAGGGATAGTGCCAGCACGATAACATCCATCAGAATAAATACGGTGCCAACTTTAATTCCTTTCCATTCACTGATCAGCAGCGACAAAATATCGTCACCGCCGCTCGCCCCGCCTGCGCGAAGCACCATTCCAGCTCCCAGACCTGTCAGTACTCCTGATAACAGAGCCGCAACCGGCAAATTATCATGCAGATTGATGACCCATCCAGAGTAATGTTCCATCAGTCCGTAGAAGAGTGTGAACGCTCCTACAGAGACACATGTGTTCAAGACAAACGCTTTTCCTTTGAAGAACCAGGCAATCAGAAGTACTGGTATGTCTAGGATCAAAATAGAAAGTGAAGGCGAAATGCCCAATACATATTTACCAAGCAGCGATAATCCTACGAACCCGCCCTCGGTCAAATGGTTCTGATAATTAATGTGATAATACGTAAATGCAAGCAGCAATGTTCCTAACAAAATGACTGTCAACCGCAGCAGAAGCTCTGCTCCGTGATTGTGTTTCCTCATACTGGTCTCCCCTTATCGTAAATGGCGGCTAGACGTCCCACCAACCTCTACGACGGGTTGAACCGGAGGTATTGCTCCTTCGCATAATGCTACTCCCTTCCCTCGTAGAGGCGGCTTCGTCAATTAACGGTTCGCGCATCTTCGGCAGGGAAGCTAAGTATAAGACAGATCATAACGTTTCCAAATCGTCCTTTGGGGATTCGTCCTTCGGGGACACATGGTATCCTGATCCTTTCTTTAATTTGATAAGTTCTGTTTACATTATACCACGCGAAGAAGAGACTCTAAACACCTTTGTGTAAAAATGATGATTTGGCCCTTTCTGTTTTTCTCCCATTATATTTTAAAAAACGTTAAAAAATACATCGAAATGCGGTAACAATGGTCGTATTTCGAGAACTACGCTACGGTTTGTTAAGCCAATGTAAAAAAGAGGGAATGCAGATATCTGCACTCCCTCTTCACCTTTATGATTGTAGTCGGGTCAAAATAGCTGCGCCTGCGCGTGGCACCGGCACCTCCAGCAGCCCTTTCCGTAGTTCCAGTGTCAGCTGTTCCGTCACTTGTCCACGGCAGTTCTTAATCACTGCCACATACACGGCAGGATCAGACGTCCATCTGACAACTACATTATCAGTATAAGTTCCGTTGACAATCGCCAATCGCTCAGGCGTTCCCTCTGGCGTAATGACCATTTCAGCATAACAAGCAATCACCTGGACGTTGTCTTTGTTTGCCGTCACGATCGGATACAGCAGTTCCGGGTGCTGCGGAGACAAGCTTCCACGCAGAAGCACATCACTGTATTCACGGCTGAAGTCGGTCCAGAACCGCAGCATCGCCAGCTTCTCCTCCCCAATCTCTGCGAGTCTCACAGAAATTTGCAGCACAGAGAAGAGACTGTTGATGAACTGCATAGCTGAGCTGGCAGTGTCCTCATGCGGATTGAACATAATCATATCGGAATGTACAGCCGTATCGCCGGACAACAGCCGAAGATCAAGCGTGCGCACACGGTTCTGAATGGAATCGTTCGGACAATCCCCCGCTCTGAAAATGTTGCCGTACTTGCGCATTAACGGTCCGATATAGCTCTGACGGAACTCAATCAGAATATCCGGCTTGATTGCTTTGAGCGACTGCATGATGTCAGTGAAGAGCCGGTCTACTGCTTCCGGGATGGAACGGTAATCACGGCCGCCCCCTTCTACCGGAAGTTCACCGTCTCTCGGCTGGAAGCTATCTACAAAATCCAGCTTCAGTCCGTCGATGCCCCACTCCGTTACTGCCTGCTGGTAAATGTGCAGGAGGTAATCCCGCACCTCTGGGAAGCGTGGATCTAGCACGCCAGCGTCCAGTCCTTCCTCTACCTTGAGCACCTTGTCCTTGAAAATATCCCAGACCCGGCTTTTCCGGCCGACGAACGGTACGGAATACCAGAGCATATACTTCATACCGAGATCATGAACTCGATCCACATGCGCTTTCATATCCGGGATCTTGGTCTCACAGACCTCCCAGTCCCCGGTAAACGCATATCCCCGGTTATTATCATCGGTTTGCCAGCCATCGTCGACAATAATCGTATCGCAGCCTATTTCACGGGCCAGACGGCATTCTTCCTCAAGTGCAGCATCAGTCAGCTCCTGATGGTAAGAATACCAAGTAGAGTACATCGGGAGCAGGGCAGCATCAGGAACGTCAGCAGGCTCAAGACCCGGTTGTTGCTCCCACCAACGGCTAACCTCTGCCAATGCCTCATGATACGGGATATCTCGGGTATCAATACGCAGTACCGCCTCATATACCTCCAGGCTAGGCACAGGCTCTTCAAAGAGCTTCAGCGAGCATAGGAAGGAGGAATCCTCCTCATGAATACCCGCCTTCACCTCGATCTTGTTCAAGACATCGGTGAAAGCAAAGGTCATACGGTTTCTTCCGGCAAGATTTAACAAGGCCGTTACAGGCGCCTGCGAAGAGTTCCGGCTGTTAAAACCGGAGCCCCAATCAATCTGGAATGCCCGATTTCGCTCCACGCCGGGATGCCACATCGAATGGATATCGAGGGCTGGAATCGACCAGCTAATCGTACATACTGGCGGGATACCGTCTCGCTTCGCCTTTAAGCGAATCCCAATGAACAACAGATGTTCCTCAGTCCGCTCTACGGTCTTGGATATTTCAAAGAAATCTTCTTCGCTTACCACATTTACGGTGGGGAGAAGAGCGTCAATCAAATTCGTCATAGTTCCTCCTGTTGGGTTCTCCTCTAATGATAGCTGTATCAGCCTTTAACCGAACCGATCGTCAAGCCGCCGATAAAGTACTTCTGCAAGAACGGATAAACTAGCAAGATCGGAGCCGTTACCACAATTGTTGTAGCTGCACGCAGCGTTAGTGGCGACAGACTGTTGAACTTCTGGTGTAGAAGTTGCTGATCCATGATTTGCTGTGAAGCTTCTACTTCCAGAAGCAATCGGCGCAGATAGACCTGAAGTGTGTCATAATGTCCGCTGGAATTGTACAGGACCACATCAAACCACGAATTCCAGTGCGCTACCGCGGAATAGATAAAGATCGCCGCAAACACCGGAAGCGACATTGGCAGCACCAGGCGGATATAAATCTTCAGCTCAGTGGCGCCGTCAATTCTCGCAGATTCAAACAGGGCTTCAGGTAGCTCAGAAATATAGGAAGACATCAGAAGCATGTAGTACGCGCTGATCAGAGACGGAATCCAGTACACATGGAATGAATCCGTTAAGCCCAGCTTCACCATAAGCAGGTAAGTTGGAATCAGTCCGCCGTTGAAGTACATCGTAACCAGAAACAGCACACGGAGGAACTTACGTCCAGAGAAGTGCCGGACGCTGACGATATAAGCCAGCAGACCTGTGACGAACAAACTGGTGCTCGTACCCACCGCTACACGAAGCGCGGACCAGCCGAAGCCCTCCAGCAGCTTGCTGTTCTCGAACAACAGCTTGTAGGCATCCAGCGAGAACACCCGTGGAAAAATGTAGATACCGCCACGCGCCGCGTCTGCACCATCATTCAGTGACAGCGCCAGCAGATTGAAGAATGGATAGGCTACAGCAATACCGAATAATGACAGGACGAGAATATTTACAATATCAAATAAGCGTTGTGACCAAGGAACCGATCGTGAAGTCATCGGGTGCATTCTCCTTTCTAGAAAATAGACGTTTGCATAAATTTTCGGGACAAGCGGTTGGCTGTTATGACCAAAGTTAATCCGATCAAACTCTTCATCAAGCCGACCGCAGTACCATAGGAGTAATTACCAAGTTGAACCCCGAACCGGTATACATACGTATCGATGACTTCATGATAATCCCTCGTGTTAGGGCTTCCCAGCAAGAGCTGCTGTTCAAAGCCTGCATTCAGAATACCGCCTAGCGCAAGAATGAATAATAGTACAATTGTGGCACGAATGTTTGGTAGTGTTATATGCCATACCAGCCCAAAGCGCCCCAGACCATCTACTCTGCCAGCTTCATACTGCTCTTTGTCGATCCCGGCAATAGCAGACAGGTAAATGATTGAGCTGAAACCGACGTCCTTCCACAGGTTGGCGGAAGTCAGAATTCCCCAGAAATATTTACCCTCACCAAGGAACAGAATCGGTTTATCAATCCAGCCGAAGCGGACCAGCAAATCATTGATAATACCGTCACTTCCCAGAAGGGTGAACAAAATGCTGGCCACCACGACCCATGAGATGAAGTAGGGTACATAAGACAGAGACTGAATAGTTTTCTTAAAAGCCTTGCTTTTCACTTCACTCAGCAGCAGCGCCAGCAGAATCGGCGCTGGAAAGCCAATTAGCAGATTTAGCATACTGATGACTAGCGTATTTCTAATAATCATCCAGAAGTCAGGCTCGTTAAAGAACCGGACAAAATTGTCAAAGCCGATCCAGTTTCCGAAAAGGGATTGCCCTGGAATATAATTTTGAAAGGCGATTACTAACCCATACATCGGATAATAGGCAAACATAAGTACCCATAGGATGATTGGCAAACTTAACAGCCACAGCTGCCGTTCGCGGGAAAATCGCTTGAGGTAATTCATAGTAGGTTTCCCTCCAAATCTCTCCTTGTTATTTCACGAGCGCGAGGTTCTTTTTATATTCCTCTGTGCGGTACTGCTCGAGATCCTTCAGACCCAGCTTGTTAGCCTTGTCACGCAGCTCATCGAAGTTACGGGATGCCTCATCTTCGGACTGGGCCATAATGACTTTAACGAATCCTGTTTTGATCAAATCTTCAACCTGCTGGTTCTTGATCGTCAGCGGGTTCTCATTGGTGAAGCTGACACGCTGCTCTGTATTGTCATAGATCGTATCTTTGACATTATCATTCATCAGCTTCTTCCACTTCTCATCAGCGATGAAGTTCTGGTCGAACCAAGCGGTGCTCTTATTATCATCACTCAGCAGACCTTGCGGATAAGCCAGCCAGAAGGAATTGCTACCGTTAGCTGTCTCGGTCTTTTCAAAATCCAGCTTGCCGTCCAGAAGCGTTTGCTTCTGCGTCTCATTGAACGACCATTTACCGTCACCTTCATAATTCCAATAGGATTCCGGCAGGTTCGGGATACCCCAGCCCATCAGACGCGTACCGATCGGTGAAACCGTGAAATCGAGGAACTTGATAATTTCTTCAGCATTTTTTGCTTTATCTGTGATGACTGTGTAATTCCAGCCATGTGTATTCTTGGCGGACAGATAAGCTTTCTCTGCATCAGGAGCTTTGAAGGCCATTTGTACGAAACGTTTGTCTTCTTTGTAATCCGGATCTGTTTTTTGCCAGATTTCATGGCCAGCATTCCAGGATTGCCACCATGGGCCGATATGGCCGGCGATGCGCTCGTTGGAGAACTTGATTTTCCAGTCGTCGAACTTATTGATAAATGCGTCTGGATCCATCAGTCCTTCACGGAAGAAGCGGTTGTAGTAGAGCAGACCCTCCTTGCCCTCTGCCGTGTTCAGCCAGTGAGTCAGGTTGTGATCTCCGTCCTCTTTATAGCCATCTTTCAAGCCCCAGAAGCCGAGAGCGCTGTCAATTCTAACGTCGCTATTCCAGGACAAGGCATAGTTCTTCTCACCCTTCGCATTGGTAGGATGCTTGGCTACAATCTGTTTCAGGACATTGTAATAATCATCAGGCGTTTTGATCTCCGGAGCACCAATCTCCTGATACCAATCCCAACGGATGTGAGCGGTAAAATCAGGAATAGGCAGATACCCCCAACCACGAGGAAGTCCCCATAGCTTGCCATCTGCATCAAGATAGGTCTCATAACGGGAACCCAGCTCTTTCTTGAGATTCGGTCCGTATTTATCTACCAGTGGGGCCAGATCGATGATTTTGCCCTGTGCCTTCCACTGCGAAATCTGGGATTCATCCATGGCCGCAATGACCTCTGGGTAATCGCCGGATACCAGCATCAGATTCAATTTTTCTTTGGGATCGACATCCAGAGATGATCTTTGGATATCTACATTAAATTCCTTCAGCAAATAATCATGGAACGCTGCTTGTTTCTTGTTGATCTTATCCGGATTGCCTTTCTCTGCTTGGAAAAAGTGAAGCTGCGTCGTTTTCTGTGGCAGCTTCCAGCCGAACTCATTAACCTTCTCCACCGCCGGTGTTGTGCTATCACCCTCGCTAGCAGCATTGCCGCTATTGTTGCCGGATGAATTGCCGCCGCAGGCAGATAATAGCATTACGGATGCCAGCATAGCCGTGCCCAAGACACTACCTTTTCTGCTCATCAGTGTTCCCCCTCTTAGTTGTGTTTCTTGTCTACATGGTTATTGTAGAAGATAGTCTGGGGCAAAAAAATGGAGATTTCATTTCGCTATGGTCTTTTCATCACTTATTGTTAGCGGTTACATTATTCTTGCATCCGTTTTCTAAATTCTGAGGGCGAAAGGCCGATCATCCGCTTGAAACGCTTCGTGAAATGGGAATAATCGGGATAGCCGCAACGCTGTCCAACCTCATAGGTCTTCAGCGACGTATCCGTTAGCAGTGCTTTGGCGTGCTCCATGCGAACATTAGTCAGGTAGGCAATATAGGACATTCCTGTTTCTTCCATTAGTAGATGGTAAAAATAAGTCGTGGAAATATCCAGTGGCTCAAGCACCTTCTCCAGACTCAACTCACTATCTGAAAAATGCTGATTAATATAGTCCATCGCCTGCTGGGTGGCACTGCGTCTTCCCCAATTCCGCTTATCCCGGGTCTCTGCCAGCTTGCGTTCCAGCCAGTCTCTGAAGGATGACTCCAGTGTGGTGTACCCTGGTTCATCGTATGGGATTTCCCATGGGCTAATCAAGAGCCGATCCTCCAGCTGATTCTGGATCAATGAAGCTGCATTCTCCAAAAGTGTGCGCCGCTCCTCATAGGAAAGTTCCTGATGCGTAAGCAGCTTCAGCAGATTCTCGGTTTCCTGGGAAAGAACCGGTGCATTCGCTGCCCAGAGTGCCGTGCTAATTCGTTCTGCAGCTGATATAACCGGTGCTAACAGCTGATTTTTCACCATCGCCTTCTGGCGGGTGCTGGCACAGCGATCGAACAGTCGACCAACCAGCTCTACAACCAGTTCCTCTTTCAGCGGCTTCAGCAGATAATCTACTACCCCATGGCGCAGGGCAGCCTGAGCATATTCAAACTCCCCATACCCTGACAAAATGATAATCTCACCATCATAGCCATCCTGGCGTAATCGCTGGATCAGCTCGATTCCATCCATTATAGGCATGCTGATGTCTGTAATGATCAGATGAGGCTGTTGAAGCCGTATTAGTTCCAGAGCTTCAGCCCCATTAGCAGCTTCGCCCACAATCTGATATTGAGAATTGGCCGAAGTAAGAATTTTATCCAAACTTTTTCTGCTCATGGATTCATCATCCACAAGGATGATTCTATACATCCTGTATGCCTCCTTGTTGTTCCTGCTCTAATGCCGCGATGTACGTAGGCAACAATATATCGATACAAGTCCCATCTGGACCCGAAGTGGAGATAAACAGTCCATACGGTTCACCAAATAACAGCCGCAATCTGGTATGGACATTCAGCAAGCCTATCCCTTTCTGCTTGTTCTCTGCTTCAAGTTCCAGTAATTCATCTCCGGATAGATCAAAGAGTCGATTATAGTTCTCCATGATACCCGGCGGCATGCCACCGCCCCCATCTTCAATCGAAATTAAACAGCCGGCTGCGACCTGCATTTCCGATATACGAATGTAATTGGGGACGATTTTATATTTATCAAATCCATGCTTGAAGCAATTCTCGACAATCGGCTGTAACATAGAGTTGATCGCTGAGGTCTGTGCTGCCGCCTTTTCAGAGACTTGAATAAAGTAGGAGAGACTCTCGTAGCGTTCGGCCTGAATCGAAAGATAGGCAGACACATGCCCCAGCTCCAAGGCAAGCGTGACCGTTTCATTCGGGTTCCTTACGCTGTATCGAAACATATCACCGAGGGAAACGATCATCCGACTAATCTTCCGGTTGCCTTCAACAATGGCACTGGCGTTGATAAATTCCAGTGTATTGTAGAGAAAATGAGGATGGATCTGAGCCTGCATGGCTAGAAGAAGCGCTTCCTTTTGCTTCACCTCGAGCTCCTTCTCCCTCAACTTGGCCCGGTGCACCGTATCGATGAGTCTCTGAATTTCATCAACCATCTTATTGAAGCCCCTGTATAAGCTGCCTATTTCTGCGGTCCGGTTCTCTGGCGCTCTGACTCCAAGCTCACCTAGCTGGGTACGCTTCATCAGTCGCAAGAGTGTCAGCAGTGAATTACTGAGCATGTACATCACCCCACTGACAATAATCATGATCAGCAGGAAGATCAGCAGCAATACAATGGTAGAAATTCTGCTAATCTGCAGTAGCGGCTCGTTCAATTCAGCAAGCGGTACCTCCGCGAACAGTGACATACCTGTGGTATTAGAATGAAAGAACATTACCAGCTTATCCCCCGATTCACCAGGCATCGTCAGCGTCCCTTGACGCTTATCGCCCATAGCCTCGGCATAGTCAATAGACAGTCCCTCATTGGGATGACTGCCAGGCCGATAAATCGCGCTCCCCTTGCTGTCTGCAATCCAGACGTACCCGGTTTTGCCAATCCGCACATTCCGGGCAATCTGGATCACCTCGTCCAGCTTCAAATCAATAATTAACAGCCCGCTGTTGGTACTGTAATTCGTACTGTTGAATTTAAGCGCAATGGACAAAAAGGGCGGGCTCCATTCATCCTGTTCCAGCCCCATAACTTCAAAAACGCCGGTCTTCGTAATCTTGGCGTTATACTCCTTATATCTCCGCTCTGCAGATGAGAAGCTGGAAGACGATACCGCCCTCCCCTCCCCATTGACCAGAGAGATTCCCCGGATGCCTTCACGGTTACTTGTTAGCGGATTCAAAAGCTCTCGCTCGATGCGATTGGAGCGCAGAAAACGATCATAGGAACCGCTTACAGAATCATTTAAAAATTGCAATGTCAGATCATTAACCAGGATGGGATACATTTGATGCTCAATGTCCTGAAAATATCTGTCCACATATCTATTGACCTGTTCAACCAGTTGATAGCTTGATTCAATGGTGTTTTGCCGAATGACCTTATGACTTTTTTCGTACCAGAATTGACCTAGCAGCGGAAGCGGAAGGTACAAAATCAGCATTAACAATATTATTTTTTTCTGAAGAGAGAGGTTGGCGATTAATTTCATGGTGTCATTCTCCTTCTAAACTAGGTAAACCAAGGAATCACAGCCAAGAGCTCTCCCATGATTCCCTTTCATCTATTTTCTAAGTATAATCTTTTTTGCGGTAACGCAATGATTTCTTCAAGAAGCAGTGAATAATCCCCCATATTTGTGATGATTATGACATATTGGTGATGCTCTTCTGCTCGCCGGAATCCGCGCTTATACCATACTGCTTCAAGAGTATCTCTTGTCAAGCCTAGATAATATGTTACAATACTTTTTATAGTTAAACATTTACTTAGTAGTCAAAGTAAACAGCACGTGAAGTGTAATTCTAATGAGACAGGTGAAAAGAATGAATCCACAATCGGAATATGCAATTCTGCTTTACTATAAATTTGTAAAAGTGCCGGATGCAGAACAATTCGCTCAGGAGCATCTGGCTTACTGCAAAGAGCTGGACGTAAAAGGACGGATTCTCATCTCCGAAGAGGGCATTAACGGAACACTATCCGGTACGATCGCCCAAACTGAGCAGTACATGAAGGATTTGCGCGCGAACCCGCTGTTTAGCGATATCGTCTTCAAGATCGATGAGGCTGATGGCCATGCCTTCAAGAAGATCTTTGTACGTTATAAAAAAGAACTCGTGACCTTCCGTGTCGAAGACGAACTCGACCCTAACGTGATCACCGGAGAGCACCTCGCTCCCAAGGACTTCCACGAAATGTTACAGCGCGACGATGTTATCGTTCTGGACGGTCGTACCGGTTATGAATACGACCTTGGTCATTTCCGCGGCGCAATCCGACCGGAGGTAGACAGCTTCAAGGAATTCCCGGACTGGATTCGCGAGAATATGAGCGATCTTAAAGATAAACCAATATTGACGTACTGTACAGGTGGTATCCGCTGCGAGAAATTAAGCGGGTTTATGATGAATGAGGGCTTCCAGCAGGTGTACCAACTGGACGGCGGCATCGTATCCTATGGTAAAGACGAAGAAGTACAGGGCCGGCTGTTCGACGGAAAATGCTATGTGTTCGATGAGCGGATCTCGGTACAAATCAATCATACCGATGAGGATATCGTTGTCGGACGCTGCCATCACTGCGGTAAGCCGGCTGACCGATTCATTAACTGTGCCAACGATGCTTGCCATCTGCAGCATATTTGCTGTGAGGACTGCGAAGCGGAGCACAGTGGTCATTGCTCGGACGAATGCGCCGCTGTTACGAGTGCAGCACGCTAAATAAAGGTATAGACAAGGGCGGTGAGCTGACCGTGCAACCCAAAGAGGATTTGTCCACCCGCGAGACGATATTGCATCTGCTTAAAACCAATGATGAGCTGACAGCCAAAGAGCTGACAGACCGACTCAATATTACTTCCATGGCGGTACGCCGCCATATTGATGCCCTGGAGCGCGACGGATTTATTGAAGCGCGGACCATCCGGCAGCCTATGGGTAGACCAACAGCGACCTATCATTTGACAGAGCGCTCCAGTGTCCTTTTCCCAAATAAATATCACACAGTCGCCCTGGATCTGCTCGATGAATTGGTGCAGGAGACTGGTGACGAAATGGTAGAACGGCTGTTTGAACGCCGGAAAGAAAAGCTGTTCAAGCGTTATACTTCGGTCATGGAGAACAAGAGCTTCCACGAGAAAGTCTCATTGCTGGCCGAACTACAGAATGACAATGGGTACATGGTGGAATGGAAGCAGATTGGTGAGGGCGATTACGAACTGGTGGAATACAATTGTCCGATCTCCCAGATTGCCAACCAGTACAACCACGCCTGCCAGTGCGAGCTTCAGTTATTCGAGTCGCTGCTTGAGGCCGAGATTTCCCGGCCGGATTGTCTGGCGCAAGGCGGACACAAATGTCTTTACAAGATTAGGAAGCGAACACAAGAATTATAGTATTTATATAAAAACCGCAGCACAGGGCCGATGCCTCATGCTGCGGTTATTTAGCGTCTCCAGAGTTCACTAAAATAAGGCTGGCTTCTAAAATTACACTCAAGCGCCTATACCCTCAGCGTACCTAATAACATACTTTATAGTACATTGGGGAAAGCGGGTGAACAGGGATGGCCGGTAATAATGGGAACAGCAAAAAAAATAATACCGACGGCACGGTGGAAACAGGTGAATTGAGTGCTGAAGATTATGCCATTATTGGCGCCGGACTCACTGCCCTCGGAGATTTCTTTGCTTTTCTATCCCTCGTAAAGGCCAGAGAAGTGACCCAGGAAACCGGCGGCCAATCCGATCTTCTCCCGCTGGCTATTATTCGCTCGTACAAGAAGGCAACAGCAGCTGCCAGACAAAAAGCCCGGCCGCGGAAACGAAGATGAAGGGTCTCGCTTCTGGGTTGGTGAGTTATGATAAAGAACAAGTCCTTGCATCTTTGATATATATAAGCCGAACAAAAGCGTTTAACAAAAATGCGAAGATGAGCGAACGGGGAAGTTTGGAACTGTAAGGGCGAAGCGTTCGCCTGAAAGCTTTCCATAGAACAGCTAGCGCTGGAACGCGACCATTGGGCAGATTTCAACCGCAAGAAGCGGTAACTCCCATTCAGCAGTCCTCTTAATATTGGAAAAGAGGAGCTACCGCCTCAACTAACGGCATTTTCGCACCTTATTTTTCTTTAATATAGTTAAAATAGGTAAATAAGGTCATTATTTACTTTAATTACACGTCGATCCTTCTTATATAAACTCTCTTTTTTTCTTGGCAATGTTTATTTTTTTAATGCGTTCTATATAGAATTGTTAACAACAGATTATGCTTTCACAATATCACCCTACAAGAGGATTCGCTGGCTTCTTAGAGGTGTAGAGCTTTTGACTATCAGGGTAGGTATTATCTCCCCATAGAAAAAAGCCCTATCCGTTAGGATCAGGGCGTTGAGATCGTTACTTCATTCATCGACTACGTATGTTCCATTATTTTACATCGAAATCTTAGCCTAGCGCAACCGGATTGATCAGACTTTCGAATCCGCTAATCTGGCAGCCCGCCGTATCCCCTTCACGAAGTGGAACGGAGCCTGGTGTTCCTGTCATGATGATATCCCCTGGGAGCAGGGTCATCATTTTGGAAAAATACGAGACAAGGAACCAAGGAGAGTAGATCATCTGAGACACTTTTCCACGATAAGCCTCTTCTCCATTATGCATCGTCATAACCTCCAACGCATTCACATCCGGAAATTCATCCAATGTCAAAAGCTGAGGACCAAAGCTGAAAAAGGTATCGAAGCATTTGGAGCGTCCGAGGAATCTAGGATTGCGAGCATGGATATCCTGGGCCGTCATGTCGAGTGTCGGCGCGAAGCCGGCGATGACCTGAGGCGCTTCCTCAGGACTAACGTTTTTGCACAACTTTCCGATTACGATTGCGATCTCTGCCTCCGCTGTTACCCGATCAGACTCTGCAGGGAGTAAGATTTCATCGCCGGGGCCGATTAAACTCGTGTCCGGTTTCATGAAGCAGATCGGCTCTTGCTCAGGGGGAGTAACTGACATCGCTTCGGCTTTTTCACGGTAATTGGCACCAATGCCCCATATTTTGCGGGGATATCGATAAAGCGGAGCATATACGGCGTCCTCGAAAGCTATGCTTGCAAGATCCGCCAGCTTGCCGTCCTTCTCGATGCGGCACCATTCGCTCAGCCTCGTCAGCTCTCCCTGCTCCAGCAGCTCAAGCACGCTTGTAGGACAAGTCAGACCATACGCCTTATTCAGCTTGGCAATCTGGACAAGCCCTATGTCCGTAACAATAGCTGCTTCCTCTTGGCCCGCCACGGTAATCGTTGCCAGCTTCATTCTTCTTCTGCCTCCCCTTGCATTAGACCTTTTATATCAAAATTGCACAGTTCCACCAAGGCGGCAGCCAGCACATCGGTCACCCGCTCCTGAATGATAGCGCCTTTGGCTGCCGTTGCTTTGGTAGCATCTCCACTTATGCCACTTCTCGAAATATCCTCCATCCGCCAGGCGAAGCGAATCTTGCCCTCAAGGGTCAAAAATTTCAAATGGCTCACATTCGGAAACTCAGAGACCAGGAACTCTTCTTGCACCCAATCGGGCTTAACCGACATCACAATCGAAGTCTCGTAATCCCCGCCGTGAATGCCGTACTCCAGTTCCTCCGGCGTCAACAAATCCTCCGCGCCTCCAAGGCTCGACGGCGAAAGGTAAAACACCGTCATCCCGAAGCGCAGCCGGATCTCCCTGGCCACCATGTTCAGCAAATCGACATTGCCACCGTGCGAATTGAAAAGAAGCAGCTTAGGGAATCCGCTCTGATGGAGGCTTTCCGCAATATCCATCACGACACCCTGAAGGGTCGAAGCCGATAAGGAAATGGTACCTGGCAGCCCAAAATGCTCATTGCTTTTACCGTAGGATACCGGTGGCAGCATCCACACCTGTTGACCTTCATCCACTTTCTCCAACGTTTGAGTTAGCGTCGCCTCGCCGATCAGCGAATCGGTCATGATCGGCAAATGCGGGCCATGCTGTTCAACGGCGCCGATGGGAAGAATAACGAGCGATTTATTCTTGGGCAGCTCCTTGATTTGCTTGCTTGTCAGCCTAGGCAGGAACCGTTCTTCCCAAGCCTTGCCTTCGTATCGCTTGAACATAAGCTACCTTCCTTTCATTCATTAAATACGATTTTCTTAATGGGAACTCTGGGGCACCTGTTCCTCCACCCAGCGAAGCAACGCAAGATCCCGTCCCGGGCCTGCAATAAAGGAGAGGCCGACCGGCCAACCCTCCCCGTCGATATAGGGAACTGTCACCTGCGGGAAACCGCAGAGACCGGCAATACAAGAAAGCTGCATGACTCTGGCGCGCGTCCGCTCAACCTCTTCACCATGAAGTCCGGCGACAGGAGCCGCACAAGGAGCTGTGGGGATGACTAAAAGTCCATCTTCACCCAACAACTTCGTCATTCTGGACCGGATCACTGCACGCAACGCTATGCAGCGATCAAATTCCTCACGCAGGAGTGTGGATGTCCAGGCAAAGCGCTCGGCAATGCCGGGTCCGAAGTTCGGCTTTTCCCTGGTGATCCATTCGCCGTGGTTCTGCCAAATCTCATATCCCTGAATCGTACGGAACGTATCGACCCATGCCTGTAAGCCTTCAGGAGCAATTTCAAACTCGCTGCTTGCCAGCCGAGACTGGAGAAGCGGCAAATCACTGGCAACCGTCTGCCGGCAGCTTGGCTCCGTAATGCTCCATGCCTCATTAGGCAGAATCATCCGCTCGAAGCCTTTTGCCACCGGTTCATCCACCCCAAGCAAAGCCTGACCCACCCGGTGCAGAACGTCTGCGCTTCGCCCCATCCAGCCAACAGTATCGAAGCTGTCTGCCAGCGGAATGACTCCACTCAGCGATACCCGGCCATGCGTGGGTCGTATTCCGTATATACCACAATAAGCGGAAGGAATTCTAACCGATCCTCCAGTGTCTGTACCGAGCGCGAAATCGCAAACCCCCGCTGCGACCGCAACAGCGGAACCGCTTGAGGAGCCCCCCGGAATACGCCCCGGGGCTCGTGGATTTACGGGCGTACCGTAGTGTGTATTCTCTCCGTTCAAGCTAAACATCAATTCGTCCGTCTGGGTCATCCCGCCGAGCTTCGCCCCGTTCTGAAGGGTACGCTCGATAGCTTCCGCATGACGGTCGGCCGCTTCATGTGTTCGAAGCCAATCAGGGTTCCCCGCCGTGTTCCGGTGGCCCGCCACGGAGAACACATCTTTGGCAGCAAATTGGAGACCCGACAAGATGCCGCTGCCCGAAGGCTCAACAACCAAATCCTCCTTGACAAAAGCATTGTATTCGGGCTGCATAATGTCTATCATCCTTTTTCGTTTGAATTATTTTCCCGTGTCTGCGGCGTTGAGGTTAAGCCCTCTTAATACTTTCAGATCCGCTTCGTCCAAACTTGCATCCGGGCCCGCTTTAATCAAGTCAGAGAACTTCTCGTCAGGCACCATCGTTGTCAGCACATACAATCGTCCGCTACCCGTATTTCGCACCTGATGGCTATGACCGGGCGGCACAATGAAGAACGAGCCCGGACGAATAGCCGCTTCCACCTCTCCGACTACTGCAATGCCTTCTCCTCCAAGCACATAGAAATATTCATGCGCCTCAGCGTGTTCATTCGGAGGCGTCTGTCCGCCTTCATCGAAAATCTCTACTACCGAAACAAACGGAGCCTGAGTACCATCGCATAGAAGTACAAACTTGTTGGAGTCCCCGCGAGCTATTTGCCGAACAATACAATTTTCAAAATGTCCCAAAACCAAGCCTTCGATTGTCATTATTATTCATCCTCTCTTGTGGAAGCCAAGTATGCGTGAAGCAGAGCTTCAGATGCCGCTATAAATCCGTAACACGTTTTAATGTTATATAAGGTCGCTTCTTTGCAAAAGGACGGCGAGCTGGTCGCACAGCAATCTTCGAGCAGAATCGCGTCATAACCAAGACATACCGCATCCTGCAACGTGTGCATCACACATTGATCAAGATTCACTCCGGCAAAAAACAATGTGCTTACTTCCAGATTGCGTAAAATACTATCTAGCGGTGTATCCCAAAAACCGCTCATGCGATATTTATCAACATAAATATCATTGGTAGACTCCTGCAGCACATCGATGGTCGCCGCGCCCCAGCTACCCTTCTCCAGCACCCGCGAGCCGTTCTCCGGCAGCGGACTGCCGATTCCGTTGCCTGTGCCATCCGCATCGTACACATGCAGCACCGACGGACTTAGATTAAGGCGGTCTTCCCGGTTGCCCCAATTGAGCCAGATCACTGGTACCCCGGCCTGACGAAGCGCCGGGAGCAGTCGGTTCAGCGGGTTAACAGGCTCAAGCAGCGGAGAGGTATCCACCCCGATGGAGTGAAGCCAACCGCCAGGAGTACAGAAATCGTTCTGCATATCCACGATAACGATTGCGCTTTTTTCCAGATCGAGCGTGAGGTTTTGCGGTTTAGCTTCAATGGATATGTGCAGCGGCTGGCGGCTTTCTCTTCGAAGATCCACCCATTCCTTGGACACCTTCCACCCGCTTTTGTAATTTCCTAGGGGATTCATGAAAAACCTCCTTGCCATGTACTACAATCCGCAGTAACTTTGTATGAACTTAAGAAGTTAAGGCTTTGACAAAAATTCCGCAGTAAAGACTTTAGAGACATCCTGCTTCTGTTTAAGGGCTCCAATTCCGATCAATTGATCCTGAATCGTATTCCACCGTTCCGGAGTCATGAAGCCTACACCGTTTGCTTTCGTCTCATCGTTCAAAATAAACGGCTTTTCTTGCTCGGCTTCATAATTCATTGCTTCTAAAGCCATGTCCTTGTTATAGGTTTTGATGAATGGGTTGACGGTCTTATAGTTGTCCAAGTAGTAACCCCAGCCCTTTTGTGTTGCCTGCACCACTGCCTTGACGATATCGGGGTGCTTCTTCAAATAGCCTTCGGTCGTGAACAGCACGTCGTTGTAATTGGCATAGCCTGAATCGGCCACCTTCAACACGCCCACCTGGATGCCCTGTTGACCGAGTGCATACGGTTCATTCGTAATATAACCTTGATTCAAGGAGCTCTTTGTGTTGATGAAATTAGCCAGCTGGCCCGTGTAAGCCAACTCCTGTACATCCGTCAGATTGTACTTCTTTTTAATAAACTCCCAATAGAGCGAGCCGGGCTGTACGAAAACCTTTCGACCCTTCAAATCCTCGAACCCTTTGATGTTATCCTCTTTATGATATACAAACACCTGTGGCGTATGTTGGAAGCTGGCCATAAGTGCCACTACAGGAATTCCCTGCTCGCGTGCTCTTAAGATGTCATCCGCATATGAAATACCGAAATCAGCCTGGCCCGAAGCGACCAGCTGCAGGCCTGAGACCTGCGGCCCGCCCGGCTGGATCGTCATATCCACACCGGCATCCTTATAATAGCCTTGCTGCAACGCGGCGAAATACCCGCCATCCTCTCCTTTGGCATACCAGGCTTCAACCACATGAGCCTTTTGAAGAGACTGGCTTCCAGCGCTTGGTTGGCTTGTAGCACTTGCCTGATTCGAAGCAGCAGCATCTTGCGACTTGGTATCATTCGAGCAAGCACCAAGGAAAACAATGGACAACAAAGAAGTGATGAGAATAGAAGAACGTGTTTTTCGATCAAACATATACTGCACCTCCAAATAGGGTTAATGGAACTGGATTAACTGTTCATCGCCGAATCGTGCCAAGAGCGCAGAAGTCGGTTGGATATAGCGTTGATGATTAAGAAAAAAACAATCCCGACCAGCGCTGCGGCTAGACCGCAAGCAAACAGATACGGAGTCTGCAGTTGTGTGGCAGCAATTGTGATCGCATAACCCAAGCCGCCTTGCGACCCTCCGATGCCCGCGATATATTCGCCGACGATCGCTCCGACTACTGAGAGGGAACATGAAATTTTGAGACCTGCAAGAATGTACGGCAGTGCGGAAGGAATGCGCAGCTTCCAGATCGTTTGCATTTTAGTGGCATTATACAAATAAAACAGGTTTTTCATGTTTTGTTCCGTGGCATTAAGACCAATCAATGTGTTGGATAAAATCGGGAAAAAGCTGATCAGAAAGGCGATCACGACAATCGCGTTCATCCCCGCCCCAAACCAGATCACGATAATGGGCGCAATGGCTACGATCGGAATGGTCTGCAGAACAATCGCATACGGATATACGCTGCGCTCAACCATTTTAGACATGGCCAGCAAAATCGCTACGCCAACCCCCAGCACAACACTTACTGCAAACCCGAATACCGCCTCCAATATCGTCGTACTTACAGAAGTCGCAAGACTCGCACTGTTTTGAACAGCAGCCTCAAAAATATCGGAAGGCTTCGGCAACAGATACGACTTTATATCCATCATACGAAGAATCCATTCCCAAGCGCCCACAAAAAGTACAAATATCGCGATTGGAGGCAGGACCCGCGAAACAAACTTCGAGCCCTTCGCCCGAGCGGATTTCTTCCTCCCTTCCTGGAGCGATGAAGCCGCTGCTATTACTGGTGACGAAGGGACAACATCCTTCAAACTTGCAGCCATCTTATGTTTCTCCTTTCATTGTATACTCGAGCAGCAGGCTCTCAATGCCTTAAAACGTCAGAGATCCTGCGAATATAGGAGCCGAATTCAGGCATCGCCCGATATTCATCCGTCCTTGGAAAGGGCATATCGATATCGATCATTTCCGATATTTTCCCCGGTCTCGGCGTCATCACCACTACACGCGTCGACAGATAAGCCGCTTCGAACACGTTATGCGTTATAAAGAGTACCGACATCTTCTTGTCCTGCTGCCAAATGCGCAGAAGCTCGTCCTGCAACGTTTGACGTGTGATTTCATCAAGTGCACCGAACGGCTCGTCCATCAGCAGAAGCTTCGGTCTTGAGATCAAGGCTCTGGCGATCGACACCCGCATTTTCATCCCTCCGGAGAGCTGACGAGGAAGTACCTTAATGTAGTCCTTGAGACCGACAAGTTCCAGCACGCGTTCTCCTTCTTCGATCCTTTCTTTTTTCGATACACCGCGGAGCGTCAGAGGTAAGGTCACATTATCAATCAATTTGGCCCAGGGAAGCAGGGTATGCTCTTGAAAAACGAAAGCAATTTCATTTTGCTTACGAGCCTCTTGAGGCGTATTTCCGAGCACCGAGAGCTTGCCCGAGGTATGATCTGTCAAGCCGGCAATCATGTTGAATATCGTAGACTTCCCGCAGCCCGAGGGTCCTACGAAGCAGAGAAATTCCCCCTCACCCGCCTGAAGATTGGCCTGCTGTACGGCCACTGTTCCGTTAGGATACACTTTTCCGATTTTCTCCATATTGACGAGCAGTCTTTTATTGTCGCCTTCTGAGTGCAGCGATGGATTTTCTGTCGTTATATTCATTCCCATGTCTCACGCCCCCTTTGAGTAAGATTATATGACATGTTTTTCGCATATCACAATAAAACCTTTTGCTTTTTATACATTTTTACAACAAACCACTCCGTTTTTCGGCATACCACACGGTCATCACGCTCTAAATGTAATAATAAATAACATAGAAATTCCGATAATCTCCAATTCCACCCACAATCAGCGTAATTACCATCATATTCACCCGCACAGAGCCTCAGTCTTTTACATCCAACCCTCATCCTTCATCATTCGCTTGAATAATATCGCAACCTTCAAACGAAACACGTCATTGATCTTTTTGAAGTCTACATCTAATATTTCGCTCAGCTTATCAATCCGGTAGGCCGCAGTATTTCTGTGGACAAACAGCCTCCTTGCGGTTTCGTTTAATTGCCCATCGCTGTCAATATACATCTTCAGCGTGTGAATCATATCTTTGGCATAATCCTGCTCTTTATTCGCCAAGCCCGCCAGAACCCGGTCGCAGTATCGCTCCATCATTTCCTTGGGCACATGCTGGAAAATAAGAGCAAACTCCATATTTTCATAGCTGAGAATCGGACTCTGCAAGCCCAGTTCCTCGGCTAGTCGAATCGCGTGGACACATTCTTCATATGCTTCCTTCAGCGAGCGCGGCAGGCTCTTGATATGACTCACTGCCACTTGGACACTCGGCCGCGCATCGTCTTTGTTTAAGGAAGACAAGCACTCCTTCAACTGCTCATGCAGCTCCGCTTCTTCGCTCGACCCTAGGACGGGGAAGATGGAGAATACTCCATTCTCCAGCCATGCATTCAGACCGTTATATTGTTTGAGTGCCGGACGATGATGCAGCTCCTCCCAAACCGCTCTCATGGTTCTGTTCTTCTCGTCAGCATGTAGACTGGCAGAAAAATGCGTCAACAGGCATTGGTAACCTCCCCCGCTTTTCCAGAATTCCAATCCCAGCCGCTCTACGCAAGCTTCCAGCTCCTGAATGGGCAAGCCTTCATTCAAATATCGAAGCAGAGTAAAGCTGAAATCCTCTGTAACCGAACGCTGTGCAAATTGGCTGTACGGCAAGTTCAGCTGATGCGAAATCATCTCGGCCGCCTGAACGAAAAGCCCTTCCTCCACCTTCTCCACATAAGCCGCAATTGGAAAAAACAATACACAGCCAATGCATTCCTCCCCCTGCATTAACGGAACTCGATAATAAGGGTGGCGATGAAGGTGCGCCAGATGAACTCTTATTTTCCACGGCCACCCATGAAGAAGCTCAGCCTCTGCATAACCGGTTGTGTTATAGATCAAATGCCCCCGCGCCCCGATCACCGCCATTGGATAACCGACAATGCTTGAGATGGCATCCAGATGTATCGAGCCTCTTTGCAAAGCAACCTGCATGAGCTGCTTTTGTTTATCGACTACCGACTGCAGCTCTAGTGTGCTGCGCTTAAACTCCGCCTGCAGCAAAGCGTTCATCTGATCAGAAAACGTATATTGATAAGGAAGCTCAATAAGAGGAAAGCCAAGGCGATCGGCTTCTTCTACCATAGATGCCGGAACCGCATCCCAGAATCGCCCTAGCTTGATGCCAAGCCCTGCTGAATGTCTCTGATTCAGCTTGCGAAGCAAAGAGATCGCGTCATCCACGCTGTCCTTAATCACGTAGGCGGTAGTAAACAACATCTCGCCTTCCTTGACCCAATCCGAAATATCAGGAGCATCGATTACATTAAGCGATTTGATCAATCGGGTTACCCCATTCATCCCCGCAACCAGCTTGCCCTCGGAAAAAGGAAAGATTTGCAACGCCTTTTCCACCGTCATCCGCATGCTCATCCCTACTTCCATGATATATTTTTTGACATGATTATATCCCATGCACATTAACGTCGTAAATATTTGTTCATAATTACCAATGACTGTACAGTTTCCACGACATAAAATAAAAGTTAGCTCATATTAAGCTCATATTTAGAGGGTTACGTTATGTAATATTACACAAAATGTTGATTTCAAGGAGAGAAGCGTATGAATGAAGCGAGGGTCGGAACCCAAGCGATGGTGGTCAGTCCCCATTATTTAGCCTCTGCGGCAGGAAACGGAGTGCTGCGAAAGGGCGGCAATGCCTTCGATGCGGCAGTTGCCGTCAGTGCTTGTCTCGCCGTTGTCTACCCTCATATGACAGGACTTGGCGGAGACTCTTTCTGGATGACCTACCATCGCTCCGAGAATAAAGTGCGTGGCTACAACGGAAGCGGCCGAAGCGGTTCTGGGATCACCCGAGACTTGTTCGCAGGTCTTGATTCCATCCCTACGCGCGGGATTCATAGCATCGTTACCGTACCAGGAATGGTGGATAGCTGGGATGCTGTTCTCAAAGAATACGGCCGCTTGAGCTTGGCCGAAGTTTTGGAGCCCGCCATTACTTATGCCGCTTCCGGGTTCCCTTTTTCCAAGGATCAGCACGTGAACACAACGGAGTTTGCAAGCTTTTTGTCATCGATGCCGAAGACAGCCTCTATTTACCTGCCGAACAACCGTGTGCCACTGCACAATGAGAAGTTCGTGCAGAAGCAGCTGGCCGACACGCTGAAACTGATCGCTGCCAATGGAAGAGACGAGTTCTACAAAGGCGAACTGGCATGGCGAATCGTGACCTCCCTTCACGCTCAGGGAGGAATGCTGAATCAAGATGATTTCGCTGATCACAGTGGCTGCTGGACCGAGCCACTGCATACATCCTATCGCAATCACACCATCTATCAGATGCCGCCCAATTCTCAGGGCTTCGTCGGTTTAATGGCGCTTAACCTTTTAGAGAATTTCGATCTGCAAGCCATTCCGCACGGCTCCTACGACTATTATCACCTGCTCATAGAAGCATTAAAACGCTGCTTCCGGGATCGCAATCAAGTATTGACGGACCCGGATTTCCACCCTATTCCGATAGAGCATCTGCTAAGCAAAGCGTATGCCAAGGAATTGTCCCAGGGCATCCAGATGAACTTGGCCGGCATCGTTCCCACACAACCCGTCGGAAACGACACTGCCCATGCAGCCGTTGTGGATAGCGAGGGTAATGCTGTTTCCTTTATCCAGAGCCTGTATTTCGAATTCGGCTCGGGTGTCGTAGCCGGGGATACCGGAATTCTTCTGCAAAACCGCGGCTCCTTTTTCTCGCTCGATCCTTCCCACATCAACACCCTTGAGCCGAGAAAAAGAACGTTCCATACCTTGATGCCAGCAATGGTCTTCAAAGAGGGCTCGCCTTACATTCTGTACGGCACTCAGGGAGGAGAAGGGCAACCGCAGACACAAACGCTCATGCTTACTCGCATGCTGGATTACGGAATGAACCCCCAACAAGCAATAAGCGAGCCCCGCTTCGTATGGGGACGGACATGGGGAGAAGCGACCGAGGAGCTGAGAGTCGAAGACCGGATTCATGGCGATGTCATCCAAGCCTTGCACACAGCTGGTCACAAAGTAAACGTAGTGGGCAGTATGGCCAAAGTCATGGGCCACGCCAACGCCATTATGATTGACGAAAATGGCTTCCTGCATGGAGGCGTTGATCCTCGTGCGGACGGTGCAGTTATGGGTTGGTGATTTTTTAGGGGTCCATGGAGGGATTCAGCGAAGAGAAGGCACGAATCATAGCAACTCTTGGATAATTAATGGCGTTTGCCAAGACCAGCCAGGGATTATCTTTAGCAATCTATGGATATTTCACAATTACAAACTAGATAATGAGAAGCTCCACTTCACTGGGGAGGGCATGGGAATAACGGGAATGGCCTCCTGTTATTCCTATGCCCTTCTTTTATAAAAATAAAGATAGAAGGGAGTTAAATTTTCAAGTTCATACTATATAGATAAAATTTAGCTCCGTATGTCGAAATGCATAAATTTTCGCACAAAATCATTAGCCTTTTTCTTCTACATTTTACAAACCGATTTTTATATCATCCCCCATGCTTTACCCCTACCATTTCTGTTTATAAATATAGAATCGGGTCAAGTATAGGAATAGAAAGTAACCGGGGGGTGCTGCCATGCAGCAAAGCAAGTATTTTCGCACAAGCGTATCTATTATTGCTTTTTTGCTAATCTTGTATTTGGGCTCAAAGGTCTTCTTCCTGTTCACACCGCTGATCTCCATTCTTAAGCTGCTGCTCGTGCCCATGATGCTGTCTGGCTTCATGTTTTATTTGCTCCGGCCGCTGGTGATTTTCCTGGAGAAAAGAAAATTGAACCGGATGATCTCCATTCTGCTGATTTATCTTGTCTTTATTGGCCTGTTTGTACTATTCTCGGTGCTTGTCTGGCCGACATTGCAGGAGCAGATTCAGACCTTCATCGACAACACACCACAGCTTGTGGATGGTCTGCAAGAGCAGTTCCAAGATTTGCAGCAGAATCCAGTGTGGTCCCGCTTTTTCACAGGAGATTCGGACTTGGCAACACGTCTGTCCTCTTATCTGAATGATGCGATCAACTGGGTATCGAATTCTGTCAGCAATCTTATAGGGGTCATCTCCAACATAGTCGTCATCATCGCCACGCTGCCCATTATTCTGTACTATATGCTCAAAGACGGACACAAGCTGGCGCCGATTCTATTACGTCTAGTTCCCCGAAGATTTCGCAAACCCGGTCAAGAAATGCTGCATGAGATCGACAGTGCTCTCAGCAACTTTATCGTGACTCGCGTCCTGCTTAATGTCGTTTTGGGAGTAATGCTGTACATAGGATTTCTGATTATCGGCCTGCCTTACTCACTGCTGTTAGCTGTTATAGCGATTCCACTCAATTTCATTCCCTATGTCGGGTCTCTACTCTCGGCTGTGCCGGTCATCATCGTCGGTTTTATCGAATCGCCTACGATGGCGATCTGGGCAACGGTTGTGATCGTAATCGCCCAGCAGATTCAGGATAACCTGCTCTCGCCAATTGTATATGGGAAGTCGCTGGATGTGCATCCGTTAACCACGGTACTGCTGGTGCTGATCGGAGGGGATTTTTACGGGATCATTGGTGTGCTGATTGCTCTCCCGGTATATATGATCCTCAAGATTATTGTACGGCGGCTATATGGAATTATTATTGCAGAACGAACCAGCGACTCTAGCACCACCAAGGAACCACAAATCAAAGAAGAACAGATGTAAGAGTCTGCCCATTAAAAAATCGCTCCCGGCTGGATGAAGGAATATCTGTCCTCTTCATCCGCTAGGAGCGATTCTATCGTTACATATCGAGCCTGAGCCGATCTTGTCTCAGCCCCGCAAGGAGCGCACTACAAAGATGTGATTGCCCTTCATCAGACTTTGACCATCCTCCAGCATCACAGAGCCTTTCGTATGTGACACAATGGTGGTATTGAGGGCAATCAGCTTATCGCCCTTCCAGACGGTCACCGCCGACTTGAAATAGACCGCATTATCGAACTGCTGTCGTTCCCGCATGACATACCCGACGGCATGAAGAACAGGGGGCAGTGCTCTCTCCTTGGGCGCCAAGGCTTTGATATATACAATATCCTGAAAAGGCACCGCAATCTCCTGATGGCCAATTACAGCAATCCGCAGGGAAGGGTCCCATTTGCGGAGAATGCCCTTCATGATCGTGTACGGCTTCTCGCCGCAATACATTATGACCGGTCTGCCCACCCAATGGCGCATGGCTCCACCCCCTTCACTGTGCCCGAATCCCTACAAATTCGGTATGCTCCAATCAATCCCCTGCAATCCGTGGGATTCCAGGTACCGGTTCGCCTGCGTGAACGGGCGGCTGCCCAGGAACCCGCGATGCGCCGAAAGCGGACTCGGATGCGGTGACTGGATGACCAGATGCCGCTTCTTATCGATAAAGGCGCCCTTCTTCTGGGCATGACTCCCCCAAAGTATAAAGACCATGGGTACAGTTCTCTCATTCAGCTTCTCCATAATAGCATCCGTGAAACGTTCCCAACCCAGACCTTTATGAGAATTCGGTTGGCTCTCACGAACTGTTAACACCGCATTCAGCATCAGAACACCTTTCTCTGCCCAGTGCTTCAGATAGCCGTGGGTCGGAATTGGCATCCCAATATCCTCATGCAGCTCCGCATAAATATTTCGCAGTGACGGCGGTATCCGTACGCCTGGCTTCACCGAGAAGCTAAGTCCATGGGCTTGTCCCTCTCCATGATAAGGATCCTGTCCAAGAATAACCACGCGTGTCCCTTCATAAGGTGTCAGCTTCAAAGCTGAGAACAGCTCGTCCTTGGGCGGATAGACAGTGTGAGTCTTATACTCCCGCGCCAATGCATAGCGCAGCTCATCAAAATACGGTTTTTCTACTTCCTCTTGTAATACTTTATCCCAATCGTTGCCGAACATGAGTTGTTCCTCCTGTTACCCTGTATGATACATGGTTTACTTCTTTATTAACCCTATTATAATGCCGTGAACGTATCGACGATAGAAGAACCGTCATTTACAGTATACGTCCCTTGCTACTTCCGGCCGTAATCCGCCTTAATCTCGCCCCATTCACGAGTCTGCCACTTCAGCAGCTTGTTGTCATAGGTGTTACTTTGCAGCCATTGCACCGCCCGATCAATCAGCTGCCAGATTTCTTCCGTTGAAGCATCGCGCGGCAGGGTCGTCGCTACCTTCTTCTGCTTCACCCATTTGATGGCATTAACAGAATCACTGTAAACCGTTCGATGGCTCCCTTCCTTCTTCAAGTAGGCAAGGGCATGCACTATCGCCAAAAATTCACCGAGATTGTTCGTTCCCTTACGAATAGGTCCACAGGAAAAAATAACATCACCGGTCTGTGTATCCACGCCCTTGTACTCCACCGGACCGGGATTGCCTCTGGTACCGACATCCACCGAAATACTGTCGTAGTCGATTTGCTCCGAGGTCTCCACAGCGGCGCTGCGTCGGAATGGATTACCCGCCTTTGGCTTCGCTCCGCCTGCTGAAGCGCCTGTGCCCCAATTGCCTTTCCAGCCCGCCTTGTAAGCGGCGTCCGCAGCCGCTCTGGACTCATAGGATTTATATTTCGCTCCAGTATAATGATCAGTCTGGGCCTGACATTCAGCCCAGGTGCTATAAACGCCAGGTTGCTTGCCTTCCCACACTACATAAAATTTCTGCTTAGCCACTGGATGAATCTCCTTTCAACATTGCTCAAAGCCTTATTGTAATTCATTCGCTTCCTTAGTTGAAGCTATTTCTCTCAATCCAAAGCAGTCAATGTAATATCCATGATTTGCTCCAGCCTGGAGGGGTCTTGCCCCGTTTTGACCATCACTCGCAGTCCTACCAGCGCGTTATGCAGATAAGCTGCCAGGGCGGGGGCCTCCTGCTTCCGGGAGATTTCTCCGCTGACCTGCCCGCTTAACACCAGCTTTTCCATCAGTCGTTCACTAGACAGAAAGCTATCCTGTACAAGAGAATCGACCTCGGGATCATGCAGCGACAGCTCCACCGCCGTATTAACCATCAAGCAGCCTCTGGGTCTCTCCGTGTCGTTCCGAAGCACCATCTCAAACAAACTGCGGATCGCCTTCTTCACTGTAGGCTGTGCCTCAGCCTGCTCCTTCATCCGCTCGGCGGCGCTTCTTCCATACCGTTCAACGGCCTTCATATATAACGAGTGCTTATCTCCGAAAGTATCATACATACTTCTCTTATGAATCCCCATCCCAGTCACCAGATCCTGCATGGAGGTCTTCTCATAACCTTGCAGCCAAAAGAGGTTCATCGCTTTTTCGAGAACGTCGTCAATCTCAAATTCTTTACTCCGGGCCATAATAATGCTCCTTTCCAAGACTATTTTAACATTTGTAGAACGAGCGGTAAATATTCATTACTTTCTAAGTACCCACTTTAGGTGGGTATCGTGTTATAAATTACTATCTCACCGCATCCACATTATGGTACATTATTAATTAAAAACCATTCGAATCAGGAGATGTACATGCTAAATTATACAAGCACAACGGCTGAGATAGCCAGCAGTGGAATTGACACCGTAATTATTCCCATAGGAGCTACCGAACAGTTCGGTCCTTTTCTTCCGATGCATTTGGATACGCTTATAGCAGATCTATACGCCGAGGCTTACGGTAAAGCATTGAATGCATACGTGTTACCGACACTGCCCTTCAACACATCAGAAGAACATGCCAACTATAAAGGGACCGTGACCGTGAGCCCCAATGTCTTAACGGCAATGATAGAAGAAATAATAGTCAACTTAACAAGACAAAATTTCAATAAGTTTGTAGTTTGTACCGGGCATGGGGGTTCCTACTGGGAGGCCGCTTTTATTAAACATATTAATTATAAATACCCACATATTCTTGTAATTGCCCCGAATCACAATACACATAACGCTTGGGAAGAAGCTATACATACGGCGGGATTTCAAGGTTTAAATGAGATGCATGGTGGGCTATTGTCTGTAAGCACGGCGATGTGGCTCTGTCCTGATCTTGTTAACAAAAGTTCTATGGGCTCAGATGTTCCTCAGGAAAATCGTATTTATGCTGATTACATGGGTTGGGATAAACTTACGGAAGATGGCTGTTGGGGCAAATTTGAAGAAGGAAGCTATACGGATGAGGAGTTGAGCCAGCGGGGTCAGACATTCTGGGAAACGTTTATTCAGAAAAGATCCGAAGGGTTAAAACAAGTGCTTGACGAGGCTTACCATAGGAAAATGTCTCTTTCATAACAAAAAGAGGGGTGCTTCACCCCTCTTTATTATTTTAGATGAACAGCTTATTTCCCAGCCTTTACAGCCAATTTAGTCAGCTTGCCATCCGCCGAAGAGGCATATACAGCATTGTCTCCATAAGTTGTCATCAGTGGATTGAGGCTGCCACTGTTAAAGGAGAGGATCTCTTCCAGGGATGTAGGATTCAGCAGATACGTATTATCTTTCAGGTTAACACTTAGCTTCCCGTCTCCTGTGTGAGTAATTACGGTATATTTGCTTTCTTCCTCGTCAAAAGTACGAGTAGCTGTGTTTTTCTCCAAATCATACAGGGTCATCGTCCCGTTAGCAAACACGACATAACCGCTACCTGTCGATTGAGTAAGTGCACTCCCCGGGATATTGCGCTCCCACAATTGGCTGCCTTGCGAGTTGAACGCCTGAAGCTTGTTCCCTGTTCCGTTGACATTGGTCCGAAGAATCACCGTACCATCATTCAATACCATCTGTCCGGGACTGCCGTCTCCGTATATGTTGGAACCAGCCGGTACCTGATAGCTGTACAGTGACTTGAAAGACAAATCATAGACTTCCAGGCGCGGGTTCAACTTGTCCAGCCAAATACCGGCACTGTTCTTGACTAATGGACTAGTGGACAGGATAATCCGGTCTCCCTGAGCGGTGAGCAAATTGCCCGGCACCTGTTGACGTTTGGTCACTTTGCCACTGACGTCAAATTGGGTGAGCGTGGTCTTAACGATCCCCTTGCTGTCCGGCGCACTAGGAGATGCTGCCAGAATGGAGCCGTCCTTCAGCAGAGAGATAGAAGATGGTCCAGTCAGAGACTGTACCCAGTTCAGCTTGCCAGAGCTGTTCACCGAGTACAACCGGTAGGTCTTGTCTGAAAAGGCCTGATAGACATAGGCCGTTCCGTTGCTGTTAAAGACCGAGCTGCCGGCAGTTGTGTAAGGTCCTTTGGAATCATGAAATACATATTCCCAATTCTGCTTGCCGGTATCGGCATCCAGTGCTTTTAACGTATCGACGTACCAGAGCTGCTTCGTCTTGCTGGTGGTATTCGGCACATTCTGTCCCATATGTACGTACACCTGCTTCTTCGCAGGAACGGCCTTAACATCATGGATAACGGATTCTGCATCTTTGGGGACCAGAACCGAGGATGTGAACAGAGACGCTGAAGTCCAGCTTGGCTTCAGTCCGGCTTGAAGCGGCGCGCCGAAGGCTTGCGCGGTCAGGGTCAGGCTAAGTGCGCTGGTCAGCAGCACTGCGGCCCATTTACTGTATTGAGTTGTTTTCTTCACTGCAATTCCACCTTTGTTCATTTATACTAAGTCACTATCTAACATTGTATAATAGGAAGAGTGTGGAAAAGGTCACAAAAGTGTCTTCTTTTTCAGCAATAAAATGTAACCCAATTGAAAGAAACCTCTCCAAAAGGAAATACCCCTTACTGGAAAGGCTTCTTTGTCGTACCGTTATCGATGATGTTCAGACGCTACTGGACAGCAGGATTATACTCGTCGTAGGAGACCGAGACATGCTGCCAGCACAGCGGAAGGTCTGCGATAATCGCTTTGCGCTTGGCTTTCAGAATAATCTGCTCGATATCGGCAAAGCTGCAACCCGTCAACCGCTGACAAGCGAGCTCAGCTAATCCATCCTCCTGTCCGAATTCACCGATCAGCAGCTTGATATATTGCTCTCTGCTCTCGTTATCGGGGAGAGAATAAGTCATTTTGGTGTCAAAACGTCGCCAAATGGCACGGTCCAACTCTTTTTCCAGATTGGTGGCTGCTACAAAGATACTGCTATCTCCAAAGTCATCCAGACATTGCAGCAATGTATTGACTGCCCGCGCCATCTCCTTAACTTCATCACCGCTCTCCCGGGTCCGGGCAATCGCATCAAATTCATCAAGGAACAGGACACAGGGCGACTGCTTGGCATACTCGAAAATTTTGCGGATATTGCTTCCGGTCTCGCCCAAGTGGCTATGAATAAGCGCATCGAGCCGGACCAGAATGAGCGGAAGCTCCAGCATCTTTGCGAGATGAAAGGCGGTCAGCGTCTTCCCGGTACCTGGGGGACCGTACATCACAATCTTGTTCGGAATAGGAACACCATGTTCCTCGAAGGTCTCACGCATGCCGAGAATCGTAATAAACTCTTCAACGATCTTCTGGTTCACCTCAGGCAAGACGAGGTGGCGGACTTTTCTGGCACATTCCTTGGGCATATAGCAGGTAGCCATGTCTATTCCTTTGGCCCTCGGAAGCCGTCCGGCAGAATTGCTTTTGTTCATTGAATATAAATACTCCTTTAGCTGATGAATTCATTAAGTCTATTGCCAGCCGGATTATTTCTCTGCGCACACCATAAAAACCGGGGTGGAACGGGTCAGAACCTGCTCCTTCTCATCCATCACGCTGGACGACAGATTCTCCTTGCTGTACACCTTGGCGAAGCCTTCCTTCTCCAGCGTCCGCGCATCCCATGCCGGTCGCCATTCCTGGGTCAGCGGCAGAAGCCTGCTAAGTCTGTCGGACTCCTCCCAGTCTATATGGCGCGGGGAACTGCCCCACCCTTTCGCTTCATATTCTCGGTAATCCGCTTCACGCTTCTCCTTCATCTCTTCATCCACTAGATGACGGTTCCAGTTGGCGTCGAAGACCAGGAGCCGCCCACCCGGCTTCAGCACTCTTTTCCATTCCTTATACGCCGCCTCGGGATCTGCCAGACTCCAGGTGACGTTCCGGCATACCAGAAGATCGAAGCTGTCGTCACCAAAATCCAGCACATGCGAATCCATCTTCCGGAATGTAACCGTAACGCCTTCCCGATCGGAATGACTGCGTGCTTGCTCCAGCATATTGTCCGTACAGTCTATCCCGGTAACGAGATGACCCGCGCTCGACAGGATCACGGAGAAGAATCCGGGACCACAGCCGATATCCAGCACTTTCAGGGTCTCTTTCTTCGGGGCATGCTCCAGAATAAGGTTCAGCCAGGCCTGTCTTTGAAAACCATTCAATTCCTGGCGAATGCCTTCACTGTATAGCTCGGCCTCGCCTTCCCAATAGGTCTTTACTTCTTGCTGTATACTCATGGATTTCTACTCCTTTGTGGCCGTTATCATGAAACGTTGTACGTTCTGAACTCCATATTTCAAATGATGGAGAGGTTGCTGGCGGGCCGGAATGAAGTTGCGGCGAATGCGGATACTCTTGAATCCAGCAAGTTGGAGAGCCGTTTCATCCGCTTCTGGCCGGAGGACATTGACGAACGGCAGCCCCCCGAGCAATGCTGCATCACGACTGCTGCGACGCCGGACTCTTTTTTCCGTGAGTAGAATCAACATCCAGGATAAAGCATACCACAGCTTATGGAACAGGGAACGCTTCTCCTGATACAAATAATTCCCGTCAAAAACAATCAGCACTCCGCCCGGCTTCAGAATCCGGTGCCATTCCGTATACGCCTTCTGCGGCTCCGGCAGAGTCCACACCACATCCCGGCAGACCACCGCATCAAAGCTTTTGTCGGCGATCCGCTCCAGATTAGCTGCATCTCCGACAAAAGCAGGCACCTTGTAACCGAAGCGGTCAAAATTGGCCGAAGCCCGTTCAATCATCCCTGGTGAAGCATCCACCGCCGTCGGCTGATGCCCCATCTCCGACAATAGCAGGGAGAAGAATCCGGGGCCTGTACCCACATCGAGCACCCGTTGTTCCTGCCTGCCTTGTAACCCTTCTGTCAGCAACTCCCTCCAGATGGACACTGCTTTGGCACTGCGGAACTGGGCACGGATGACCTTGTCATAGCCCTCGGAGCTAACGGTCCAGTACTTGGAAATCTCTTTAAGCATTGATTATTCACCCACGTCCAGCTGATTCCAGAAGACCGGAGTAAAGGTGGTGTAGCCCAGCTTGAAGTTCTTCACTCTGTTATTGACGACAAAGATATCATCCGGGAAGTATACCGCGGCGAACATCGCCTCCTGGTACAACTTTTTGAAAATGTCATCGTAAGCGGACTGCCGCTCCTTCAAATCAGTCGTACCTACAGCTTTGTCAATCAGCGCCTCCAGCTTGGCATCAGACCAGACGACAGCGGGAGCATCTCCTGTCTTATGGAATAACGACAAGAGGAAGGCATGCGGATTGTACGCATCGTCATAGGTACGATAGATGATCAGGTCATATTCTTTTGTTTTCCACAACGCATCGTAGTAGGCATTCGGCTCCAGCACCTGAAGCTTCACGTCAATGCCGATGTCCTTAAGCTCCGACTGAATCAGCTCCCCGATGGATTTCCATTCCGGAAACTCGGACTCCTGCAGCACAAAATTCAGTGTCAGCGGAACTCCCGCTTTGTCCACGATTCCATCACCGTCAGTGTCGCTATACCCTGCTTTAGCTAACAGCGCCTTGGCCTGCTCCGGCTCGAAGCCGTACCAAGTGCTATTATCTTCTGTCACATAAGGAACGGTCTGCGGGAACAATCCTTTGGCTTCCTTGCCTATTCCCCCCATAAGATCCTGAACGATGCTCTTCTTGTTGATCGCCAAATTGATCGCTTGACGGACTTTCACATCCTGAAGGACAGGATTGTTGCCGTTGAAGGCGAGGAAATGGGAATTCGTGCCCGGTGCTTCTTGTACGCTCAGCGTAGAATCTTTTTGCAGGACGGGCAGACTCTCCACCGGGATTTTGCCCAGCTGACCTCCAGCGAGATCAACGCTACCATTCTGCAGCGCAAGTACTCTGGACTGCGGATCGGGAATCACCTTCAAAATAATCTTGGACAGCTTTGGCTTCTCTCCCCAGTAATACGGGTTTCTGACAAGCACCGCCTCCTGATCGGTTTTATAACTCTCCGCCATCCATGCCCCGGTTCCAATCGCCTTAACAAAAGTTCCATTCGGATCGCCAGCAGGCTCGACAGCGGAAGGACTGATGATCCGGACCGGTCTTGCGAAAGACAACTCCGTCAGGAACGGATAGTAAGCTTTATTGAATGTCATCCTGATTGTCAAGTCATCCACGGCTTCAAGTGACTGCATGGCCGTTGCGATATTCAAGGAGTTACCAGGGTCCTTGATCCAGCGCTCGAAGGAGAACTTGACCGCCGCTGCGTTCAGTTCCGTACCGTCAGAGAACTTGACACCCTTACGCAAATGGAAGGTATAGACCTTCCCATCCTCCGAGATCTCCCACGACTCCGCCAGTGCCGGCACAATCTCGCCTTTCTCTCCGTATTCCACCAGCCCGTCATAGATCATGGCATGTACATTCATTGAGCCTTTATAGGCACCGGCGTCCAACTGATCAATACCGGCATCTGCTGCTATTGCCACAGTAATCGATTTATTGTCATCAGCGGATTTACTGACAGGTTGTGTCACTGCATTCGCGGCAGTTCCATTGGTAGCGTTGCTGCTACTATCTTTACTGATACCGCTTTGACTGCTGCATCCGGCAATGACCAGAACTGCCGTCATCACTGCAGCCAGAAATACTTTGCTCCATCGCACATCTTTTCTCTTTTCCATCTTGCTCATATGATTTGCTTCCCTTCTCTTTTCAAAATAAAGCTGCTTGTCTTAACCTCGGGTCCTGAATTGGTACGGACTCCAGCAGAGAGCGCGTATAAGGATGAATAGCATGCTGTAAGATGCATTCGCTACGTTGCCATTCAACGATCTGTCCCTGGTGCATCACCGCCACATGGTCACAGAAACGGTCGACCAGTGACAAGTCGTGTGTAATGAACACATAGGATAGGCCCAGCTGTGATTTCAGATCCAGCAACAGATTCAGCATTTGTCTCCGCAAGGTCGCATCCAGACTGGAAAAGGGTTCATCACAGATCAGCAGCTCCGGCCCAAGCACGATGGCTCTGGCAATTCCAACCCGCTGCTGCTGGCCGCCGCTCAGTTCATGCGGATATCTCCTCATATACTGCCTGGATAGGCCGACTCGCTCCAGACTTTCCAGCACCTTTTCCCTACGTGCTTCAGCAGTTCCCACTCTATAATTTCTCAACGGCTCGCCGATAATCTGTTCGACGGTAAACAGCGGGTTGAAGGCCGACAGACTATTCTGGAAAATCATCTGCATTCTGTGCCGGACGCTCCGCATCTGCTTTAGGCTGAGGCCCGTGATATCCTGCCCCCGGTACAGCACCTTCCCAGAGGTGGGCTTTTCCAGACCGAGTAGCAAACGGCCGAGCGTGCTTTTGCCAGAGCCACTCTCTCCAACCAACCCGAGGGTCTCACCTTGTTCCAGACTTAATGACACATTATGTACAGCCTGCATCGCCCCGGCCTGCGTAGTGAACCAGCTCCGCTTTTTGCCGTAGGTTGTGCTAAGACTTACAGCCTCCAGCAGTTTCATTGCGCAGTCTCCTCCTCTCTATCTAGCAGTCAAATTCCAATTCGCAGAACGACATATAATGATTAAATGCGACGAGTTTTCGAAACCATTCCATATTAGTTGTTATCTGCTGTTTATAAGTTCTCGGGTATAGGGATGCCGGGGATTCTCAAAAATATCGAATACATTCCCGAACTCCACAATCTTCCCCGATTTCATCACATACACTTCATCTGCCAATTCAGCGACAACGCCCCAATCATGGGTAATCAAGAGAATCCCAATATCCTCCTCCACCCTGATCCGGTCCAGCTCCTTCAAAATTCCGGCCTGCACTCTTACATCAAGCGCCGTCGTTGGCTCGTCGGCAATAAGCAGGCGAGGCCGGGAGACTAACGCCAGCGCGATCATCACCCGCTGGCACATTCCACCGCTGATCTGGAACGCATACTGCGTCATCAGCGTATCCGGGTCTCGCAGGCCGACCCGGGTCAGCTGTGCCCGGGCCAGCTCCTTCGCCTCGGCCCGGGACACCCGTTGGTGCAGTTTGATCGTCTCGATCATCTGCGCACCAATGGTCAGCACCGGGTTCAAGGCGTTCATGGGGTCCTGAAAGATGACCCCCATCTGACTTCCCCGGAGCGCCCGAAGCCTGCGCGGCGTACATTCCCGGAGATTGACGCCGCTGAGCCAAATCTCGCCCTGCTCTACCACGCCGGGCGGGTCGACCAGACCGAGAACCGACATGGCTGTGACGCTTTTGCCGCTGCCGCTTTCCCCAACCAGGGCAACAATCTGCCCTGGCTTCACCTCCAGGCTGACGCTATCAACCGCGGTAATGACTTTGCCCGGTGTATAAAACCGGGTAGTTAACTGCGCAACCCGCAGTATGGCGGACATCTCTTTCGTCAAATGTCATCCTCCTCTCCCGGAACTCATTCATGCATTCGGCCATCTGCTCTGCGCAAGCCCTCGCCCAGCAGATTGAAGCCCACAACGACGAGCAAAATTACGAGGCCGGGAAAGAGCATCAACCGTGGAGCGGTCTGAATATAGGCTCGGCTGTCATTCAGCATCACGCCCCATTCCGGTGTCGGCGGCTGAGCTCCAAGTCCGAGAAAGGACATTCCGGCCAGCGACAGAATGATCGTTCCCACCTCCATAGAGGCCAAGACAAGAATTGGACGGGCTGCGTTGGCTAGAATATGCCGCACCATAATCTGTAGATGCGATGAGCCTGCTGCTTTAGCCGCCAATATAAAATCGCGCTCTTTGATTTGCATTACCATGCCACGGATAATCCGCGCATAGCCTGTCCACCAGACGGCTGCAAAAGCAATCAGCAGGTTCACGGGGCCTGGCCCCAGCATCCCTGTCACCGCCAGCGCAAGAATAAGGCTGGGAAAAGCCAGCAGTATATCAATGATCCGCATAATTAGCTGATCCAGCTTCCCTCCGGCATAACCGGCGATTAGGCCAACAGGAATACTGATAGCGAATACCACACCCAACACTATCAGGGCATAGTATAGAGAAGTACGTGTGCCATAGATCAGACGGGACAAGACACACCGGCCCAGATGATCAGTGCCCAGCGGATACTGCCACGAGGGCAGGCTAAGTCTGTGATCCATATGAATCTGCACCGGATCGGACGGGGCCAGATAGGGAGCGAAGATTCCAATTACAATAAATATCAGTACGATGCTGCCTCCAGCCAAGGCCGCACGGCTTCCCTTGGGCAAGTGCAGAGTAATCATTTGCAGTTTCTCCTCTCTCCGGCTCTAGCGCAGTCTGATCCTCGGGTCCAGCAGCAGACAGCCTACATCCACAACCAGATTTACCAAAACGACGACAACCGCCATCAATAATACATAGCCTTGAATGACGATATAATCCTTGGCAAAAATCGCCTCAACAGCATATCGGCCGATGCCCGGCCAGGCGAATACAGTCTCCACAATCACCGAGCCACCTAACAGCCCGCCAATCTGGACACCCAGCAGAGTAAGACTTGGCAACAGAGCGTTGCGGAGCGCATGTCTGCCAATCACGGACCATTCCCGCACACCCCTGCCTCTGGCCGCTTTAATATACAACTGGCTCAGCGCTTCCAGCATACTTGCGCGGATTAGCCGGATGTAAACGCCCGCCATACCGAAGCCCAGCGCCAGTGAAGGCAGAACCAGGCTAGAACTCCCTTCCATTCCCATCACCGGGAAAAGTCTCAGCTTAACTGCGCCATAATATATCAACAGCAGGCTAAGCCAGTAGCCAGGCAAGGATACGCTGAGCAATGCGAAGACCCGGCCCAAGCGGTCAATCAATCGGTTCGGGTAAAGCGCCGAGAGGATACCTAACGGCAGCGCGAGTATTAAAGCAACGGCCAGCCCGCAGATCGCCAACAGCGCGGTAGCCGGAAAACGGCTCAGTATCTCCGTCAGAACTGGCCGGCCACTGCTATAAGACGAACCCAAATCCAGATGCAGCACACGGCTAAGCCAATGCCCATACTGTATGTATACCGGGCCGCCAAGGCCCAGTGTATGGCGTGTAACTTCGATCGCCGCTGACGTGGGCTTGACGCCGTCCGCCCGCAGCATAATCTCTGCGGGATCGCCTGGCGTCAAGTGCATCAGCGCAAAGGTAATGCAGGAGATGCCGAGCAGCACCGGAAGAATATGCAGAAGCCGCTGAAACAGATAGCGTATCAGTGTTGCTCACATCCTCTTGCTTTAATCGTAATGTTTACGATTATAACATAATCTTTTAAAATTAATAGTCTCAAAAATAAATTTTTGTCGAAATATGACGCAACCAATAGTTTTAAACACAGTAAAGAGGCTCCCCCAACCGTTAACCGGCATCGGGGGAACCTCTCACTTTACAGCTATTAAATTAAGGTTTCATTGATTTAGGATTCATAACATACAGAGGCTCCTGTATCAATTACACTTCCGATATATTGTGATACCTCCACATGAAAGGGATGCACCATATAAGCATCGAAACCAGCCATGGAATCGTACTTCGCTACAAACATCAGATCATAGGAAGACTGCTCATGCCGGATATCTACGTCCACTTTCAGGTCACGTAGAGTCTCGATCTGCCCCCTCATGCTGAGCAGAACCTCTCTTGTCTTCGCAATATTCTCGGGACTCCGATCTTTCAACCGGATCATCATGTTATTCGTAATCATCTATACGCCTCCTTCCACTTCTTCGGATAATTCCAGCTTAATCAGGGTGGTGGCTGCTTCACGTCCATTCACCAAGAGCGTAATCGGATGCTCGCCCGGATAATGACGGCGGGTCGTCAAGTCGGCCCAGCGGTGCGTGCGCGTACCAGCCTGCCTTGTCCCGCCGGGGACAGTCTTATCGGACAAGAGGAACAGCTTACGGGACGTCTTCCCGCTCGCTTTCACAAAGTCGATGCCGTATTCGATGCGAATACGCACAGGCTCTCCTTCGCGGACCCGCAGCTCATACGTCAGTTCGCTGCTCTCCCCAATCTTCAGCACTTCTGGTGCAGCGCTCAGAGAGGCACCCACTACAAGTGGCGCTGAATCCTCCGATTCGGCGTAGCCGAACAAGGCCATCACCCCAGGATCGGCCTTACGAATCAGAGAGCGGCAAGCATGCCGCACGATCCAGTCCGTGTCGGGATGCTGACCCTTCCAGCGCTTCGCAATCTCCAGCACCAGAGCCGGGTGGTCCTTGGCAATGTCGTTCAGATTGTTGGCGACGCTTTTGCGCACATATAGAGACGGATCAGCCTTTAGCTGCTCCAGCACAGGAAGTACCGGCGCGGGTTCGCGCTTGAACATCGGAAGCGCCTGGCCCCACGGCAGACGCGGCCGACAGCCCTCGCTGGCCAGACGCCGGACATGCTCGTTCTCACCCCTGGACCAGATCAACATCTGTGCCATCATCCGCTCCGGCTCGCGCAGCAGAAACGGCCTTACGGCGAACTCTGCCGATGATTTTGACGTGAACCGCTCCAGCGCTGCCATGGACAACTCCCAATGCTCCGGGGCTTGTCCATGCACTTCGACAAAATCGGGAAAGATCAGATACGGGAACCCGACACAATCCTTATCAATCTCATATAAAACCCGCAACGCTTCTTCATAGCGCTTGGGTAGATATTCTCCTAGCGACTGCGTAATTCGCCTCATCCGTGCCTTCAGCTCCAGCTCCTCCCACGGCTCCGCCATCGCCGAGGCAATGAAAGCTTCCGTGTCAAACGACGAATAGGCGCGCTGTACTTTTACGCCAAAGCTACTTAGAAATTCCTTATTGTACATGGCTTTTAAAGGCTCGGCCATTCTTTTGCCCCCCATAGAATTTATAACTTGTCCACACTCCGGCATGAACGCTTGGTCCAACCATTATGCCCATTGGAGAAATTGTAGCATACGTAACTGGACAGCTTTATGTCAGGTTAACCATGCAGCTTCAGGTACCATTCTTGGTTGACTTCGAAATGCTTCAATTCATAATCTCTTCAATAGAATCCATATTCTGCTTGGCCCGCTGGTTCAGTCCCCGTTTATCCTTCAGCTTCAGCTGTGCCAGCTCATGGCCGGGGTCAACGATCAGCGGCTGGGCGATAATCGCCTCAAGTAGCTCGGCAGCCGTCTTGCAGGCCCGCAGCAGCAGCTCTTGGGAGATTTCTTTTTTATGCAACCGGATAATATCCAGTAAGTGTTCAGCAAACATCAATCGGACCACACTATCGGCACTCATCATATTGCGGGCGGCAAAAGAAACCACATTTTCAACAATTCTGCTCTCTTGATAATGCTTTGAGACTAAGCTCAGCGATGACACTGCTTCCCAATCCCGAATGGACAGTTCTCCACTCAGCTGCTCCGCCATTTCCTTGAACCATAGCTTCTCTGTCACGATATCTACGCCATAGGTTTTGTATTCTGCATATCGGCCACTCCGGTGCATATCCGGTAAGCTGCCACAGTATTCCATGAACAACGCTTTTGCGCTCTCCAGTTGATCGTTCAATGTATATTCCCCTTTTCTTGCTGACATTTGTCTTCCAATATGTCCTACCTTATCACAAAGTGACTCTACTCATGCTATTATATTAGAACGAGCAACACCACACGGTTTAGCCGAATTACCATTTCAACGGAGGAAGAACGTTATGCCACACACTTTGGTTAAAAATATTGATTTTTTCGTAGCCGCCCTGTCCCAGACCTTTGTCTCCGCTTTGCAGCTCGACCCTGACGGAATGTATGCCCGGGTAGGCTTTGGGCGGATTAACAAGTTCTCAGAAGGTTATGTACGACTTGTCGGGTTCGACGGCTCCATCTCACACTATGACCGGGAAACGACCAAGTTCCAGCGGGACAAGGGATAACAGGGGCCTGATATTTTCTTTTTTTTAAAAGAATACCGGTCAGCAGCAAGGTGCGGTTTCCGCGCCTCTTTGCCGTACAATAACTAAAATAGACCACCCAGAAGTTTCTGGCTGATCTAATAACAAGAAATACGGCCCTTTCGGGCCGTATCGTTTACTTACATATTTCATTTTTAGCTGATTAATTAATAGATTTGTCGTACTGCAGATACACTACATGAGTCTGTAAATATTCGTTCAAGCCATGTTTGCCGTCCGCCCCGCCGATGCCGGATTTCCGCCAGCCTGCGTGGAAGCCTTGCATCGCTTCAAAGTTCTCACGGTTAATATAGGTTTCCCCGTATTTGAGACGCTTGATCACTTTCATAGCTACGTTTAGATTTTGAGTATATAAGGATGAGGTCAGTCCAAACTCACTGTCATTGGCCAGCGCAATCGCTTCATCCAGGTTAGCAAAAGAAATGATAGGGATGACCGGTCCGAAAATTTCCTCCTGCACAATTTCCATATCATTGGTAGCATCAGTAATGACGGTAGGCTCGAAAAAGCTGCCGGTTCCCTCTACCTTACTACCACCCAAGGCGATCTTCGCGCCTTCTTCTACTGCGCGGTCCACTTTTTGCTGAACAGATTCTTGCGCCGCCTTGTTAATCAACGGTCCCATATGAATACCTTCATCTTTCAGCGGATCACCATACTTCACTGCGCTCATCGCCTCAACCAGACGGGTAGTAAATTCGTCCTTGATCTTCTCATGGACATAGACCCTCTCCGCACAGTTACAGACCTGCCCAGTATTAATTACCCGGGAGTCTACAATCGCTTTAACTGCCAAATCCAGATCAGCGTCATCCATAACTATGGCAGGGGCTTTGCCACCAAGCTCAAGACTCACCTTGATGATATTTTCAGCAGCCGCTTGCATTACTTTTTGTCCTGCTGGTACGCTGCCCGTTAGACTGACCATGCCCACTTTAGGGTTGCTGGCCAATTCATTACCGACCTCTCCGCCTTTACCGGTCACAAGGTTGAACACACCCTTAGGGAGACCGATGTTATCAACAATTTTGGCAAAAGCCACCGCGTTGTTGGGGGATTCGGCACTAGGCTTGACGACAATCGTATTTCCGGTGATCAGCGCCGGTGCCATTTTTCTAGCAATAAGAAAGAAGGGGAAATTCCAAGGCAGAATGCCTGTTGTTACCCCAATCGCTCTTTTAAAAACAAAAATATTCTCATTATCACGATCACTCTGAACAATTTCCCCTTCATAGCGACGTGCCCATTCTGCCATATAATCCAAATAATCTGCTGTGAAATTAACCTCTACCGTTGACAATTCCAAGGTTTTACCTACTTCTTCGGAGATCAGTCTGGCCAGGATATCAACCTCTGCCCGAATCCCGTCGGCAATGGCATGGAGGTACTTTCCCCGTTCAACCGCAGGTGTCTCCTCCCAGGCTAACTGGGCTTCTTCCGCAGCGTTTATGGCACGCACCACATCATTCCTTGTAGCTTTGGGAACCTGTGAAATGACTTCATCTGTTGCTGGATTGGTTACATCCATCCACTCTTTGCCTTCTGATTCCACAAACTGGCCGTCGATATACATCAAATGCTTTTCCACTGACTCTCCCCCTCAAGGTAGATTATCCATTTTATCCTTTTTCAGTGTAAACGCTATCAATATTTATTGTCAACAAAGTTCACTTTTTTTATTTGTTTTTATGTTGTTTTTCATTGACTTCCTGAGTTAAGCTATTCTCATCAAGATTGCAATGGGAGGGATCGGAATTGAAAGTCAGTATTTTTTCGACTTGTTTAGTAGACCTTATGACCCCGAATGTTGGAATAGCAATGGTTGAAGTTCTCGAACGGCTGGGCTGTGAAATCAATTATCCGGCTGCGCAAGTGTGCTGCGGTCAACCCACATATAATAGCGGCTATCTTGAAGATTCCAAGCTTGCGATGAAGAACATGATGCTTGCTTTCGAAAACTCCGATTATGTGGTGGGTCCGTCCGGCTCCTGTATCGCTATGTTTCATGAATACCCGAAGATTTTCAAAGGAGATCCACACTGGGAATTGAAAGCGCTTGCTCTAAAAGACAAATCATATGAGTTTACCCAATTCATCGTAAAGGTGCTCGGCGTTACCGATGTTGGCGCAAAGCTTAAAGGGACCGCCACCTACCACCGTTCCTGCCATATGACAAGACTGCTGGGCGAAAAAGAAACCCCCTATCAATTGCTTGGTAAGGTTAGGGGACTTCAACTGGAACCGCTCAAAAACAGCGATAATTGCTGTGGATTCGGTGGAACCTTTTCTGTGAAAATGCCTGAGATCTCCGAGCAAATGGTCGATGAAAAATGCGGTTGTGTCGTGGGCACCGGTGCAGATATTCTGATTAGTGCAGATATGGGATGCCTGCTTAACATCGGTGGCCGTCTGTCACGTAAGGGAGAACCCGTAAAAATAATGCATATTGCAGAGGTGCTGAACCATCATCATGCTACTGATATTGCCAAAGGAGGACGCGAGACATGAGCCTGCAAACAGATAAACGGGACTTCAGCGAACGGACTTCAGAGGGCATCGGGGATAATTTCATGAGAAGCGCGGTAAGTTCAGCCCAGGACAGCCTGAAGACCAGACGTCTGTCAGCTGCGACCGCTCTTGGGGACTGGGAACAGTGGCGTTCCATCGGTCAGCAAATCCGGCAGCATACGCTGAAGAATCTGGATTATTACTTGGAGCAGTTGGCGGATAACGTAGAGAAAAAGGGCGGTCATGTCTATTTTGCCAAAACAAAAGAGGAAGCAAGCAGCTATATCCGGGACATCGTTATGCAAAAAAAGGCTAAAAAAATCGTCAAATCCAAATCGATGGTTACCGAGGAAATTGAGATGAACCGTGTCCTGATGGATGCCGGCTGTGAGCTGATCGAGACCGATCTTGGGGAATATATTCTGCAAATTGATGATTGGGACCCGCCTTCACATATTGTCGCCCCCGCGCTGCATAAAGACCGAAACCAAATTCAAAGAGTGTTCACGGAGAAGCTTGGCTATACAGGTGATGAAAGTCCCGAAAACCTCGCCAGGTTCGCCCGGACGGTGCTGCGGCAAAAGTTTCTGGAAGCGGATGTCGGGATTACGGGCTGCAACTTTGCCATCGCGAACATGGGTGCCATTAATCTCGTTACCAATGAAGGCAACGGCGATCTTACAGCCTCCATACCAAAAACGCATATCGCTGTGATGGGGATGGAACGAATCGTGCCCACGCTTGAGGAGATGGAGATACTGGATAATCTGCTCTGTCGAAGCGCTGTAGGGCAAAAATTGACCAGTTATATTACCGTGATGGGTCCCTCCGCTACTGGAGAGACTGATGGGCCCGAGGAGTTCCATTTAGTTGTCGTGGATAACGGCCGCTCCGAGATTCTGGGAAGCGAATTTAACGAAGCCCTACAGTGCATCCGCTGTGGTGCCTGTCTTAATGTCTGCCCGGTCTACCGTCATATTGGCGGTCATGCCTACGGGTCTATTTATCCGGGTCCGATCGGAGCTGTAATCACCCCGCTGCTGGGCGGATACGGTGACTACAAAGAGCTTCCTTTTGCCTCCAGCCTATGTGCAGCTTGTACCGATGTTTGTCCGGTTAAAATCCCGCTTCACGAACAGCTGATCTTGCACCGCCAGAAAATTGTGGAGGAAAAGAGAACCAGTAGCGCGGAAAGAATCCAGATGAAGACGGCAGGCCGTCTCCTGTCTTCTCAGACGTTGTTCGGCAAAACCCTACGGTTTGCGAATCCGGCAAGCCGGCTGCTCAGTAGGCATGGACGAATTATAAGAGGACCGGGGCTGGTCCGCGGCTGGATCAACGCTCGTGATCTTAGTCAGCCGGTTAAGCAGCAAGATAGCTTCCGGGCTTGGATTGACCAACGCAAAGGAGGCGCTGACCAATGACGATATCGGGCAAGGAGTCTTTTCTAAATACAATTGCCGCCAAGCTTGGACGGGAACGTGTCTATGACGTACAGCGGCCCGACCTGCGACCGTTGATCCCCGACAGCTATGGTAGTCTAACCAACGACGATCTGATAGAGATTCTTAAAGAACAGTGCTATTTCATCCACACCCAATTAATCGAGTCGAACCCAGAGATTTTGCAGACAACATTGGATGATCTAATCCACGCTAATGGCGGGGGCTCTATAATCACGTCTGGAGATGAGCGCTTTCTACATTACGGGCTAAGCTTCCCGAATTCGTCCATCTGGGAAGAAGCCGCCGGACGGGAGAACAATCTCCTCCGCTCTGAATCAGCCAATACGGCTATTGTCTTCGCAGATTATGCACTGGCTGAGTCAGGAACGATTGTTGTAGAGAGCCGGCCGGATCAAGGTCGCTCCCTCCATTTTCTGCCTACCCACTATATTGCGATTATTGAAAAAAAGAGGCTCGTGCTTCGTTCCACCCAGGCAGCGGCAGATCTCAACCGGCGAGTTGAAGCAGGCGAGCCTATGGGCTCAGCCATCAATTTCATCTCCGGGCCTTCCAACTCAGCCGATATTGAGATGCAGCTCGTTGTCGGGGTTCATGGTCCCTTGAGGGCAACTTATGTGCTTATATAGAGATAGAGGCTGAAGGCCACGATTAAAAACGTGATTGCTCATGCGTGATGACGCTACGGGTTCGAAGGGTTCTTACGATCGCTGTTAAAGTCTGATTTCTGAATTGAAAAGGGATTAGCGGTTGAAATCAGACTTTAAGGCGACCACTGGCGTTTCTCCAGAATCCCATAGGGCCCTCCGCTGCGCCGCGCTAGCTTATATTAAACCTCTAGGCTGAGCCTATTCGGTTTCATAACTTGCACTCAAGGATTGGGGTCCCAATCAATTACACGCGCGTTGGAAAGTTCGAACTTAGCCTAATCGATGTTCTAGTAGAGCACTCATATTAAAATTACAATCCAGCATTTAGAGTCCCAGCACAGACGATACTTACAGCCACCTACACGACTCCCCACACAAAAAGAAACGGTTACCTTCCACTTAAGGAAGGTAACCGTTGTTCTGTAACCTATTCCAGCACCAATTCTCCAAAGCTCGCGCTTAGATGAAAGTTTGGTGTGGCGGAATCCACCCTGTTCCAAGAGCCATAATGGGGGAATTCTGTCTCATCCCCGCATTTGTAGAAGTTTCCGCGCAGGACTTGTCCTGAACTGACCGTGAAATCTGGGAACAATCCCGACAACCAATCGAAAGGAATGGAGAATTCCAGCTCCCAGCCGCCCCCTTCAGGATGTTGTTCCCCATCTGCGTAAGAGGTCTGAATCTCAAAAAGCGCAGGCGGCGCATCCTCCAGATACCTCCGATCACGCCCCTCGCCCAACTGAAGCAGTAGCGTCCCAGCCGCATTCAATTCAAAATTCAAATACCGGGCGTCGCTGTCAGGCAGCGGCTGCACGAAGAATTCGACACAGCTATCCGTATACACCGGCTCATTGGGTTGATGATAGCGAACAAGCGGATGCTCCTCATCCACCTTGAATTGAACATACAGCCGCTCAGCGGTGTAGTACGATCTGACTTCAACCTTAGGCGCATAATCGTTATCTAGCCAAAGGTATTGATCCACCGAAAGCGCCGGAACTTCGGACCAGTCTTTGGGTGCAGCGCTTGCGGTAATCTGATATGAACGATGGTTTGCCATGGAACAATCGCCTCTTTTGTAATATGATACGTAGCTTTAAAACTCTTATTTCTCGACTTCACTTCTTGTTATGTATGTCGCATATTCCCCATTCACAGTCAATATTGAATTCTAGTCTCCCATTACCTTACTGATGTGTTTCTCAGCCTTATAATCCTTACGAATTTTATGCAGCACAGTGTTATTAGCTTCATTCCAAGACTCTAGTATCATTCGTGGCTTCGCTTCGATAATGTCTCGAGCCTCTCTTCTATCATCTCTTTTGAAGGCCTCAATCATGTTTGCCAAATCTGAACGATCCAGGAGCTTCACATGATTAATCCCCGCCAGCGTCTCACAAGGCTCTGTAAATCTAGAACTAGTAATTACAATAGCCTTTTTAGCTTTATAATATCTCATACTAGAATAGACCTCTTGGACAGCACTGACACCCACAGTATTATCTACAGAATAGCGTTTTGCCTGGATAACATTTCTGATTCCATGACGGTCTGTGAAAATTACATCAGCTCCAAAATCACGACTCCCTAAAGTTTTATAAACGCCCGAATAACCTAACTCTAAAAAAAGCCTGTAGAGATACATTTCAAAACCCGTTCCATCCTCCATCTTATCAATATCGGCAATAGTAACTGACTTTAAATCCGTTACTTTTTCTATGATAAATGGTTTGGATTTGCGCTTGTTGGGGCTGATAAATTTGAACAAGAGAAGTCCCAATAATAATCCGGCAATGATCACTACTATTAAAGTTCCTTGCAAAATAAAACCTCCAATTTAAAAAATAATATATGGAACGCATTAATAACTATACCAAAGTGTAATTAAAGGCATTTTTGTACCTTAAATACTCTGCAGTTACCGCTTAGTGGGAATTAACGACAATATTGTACCTTAAATTTTCCATAATAGGCATTTCAGCTCGATTTTTCGAAATTAAGATACAAAAACGCTCTTAATTGACGTATTTACCCATATTCAAGCAAAATAAGGTACGATAATGCTCTTAATTGGGGAGGTGAACCATTTTTTTTGTTTATACGACGGGGACTTTAATTAAAATATAGGGAACAGAAAATCCACCTTCTAGAGAGTTATCTTCAACAGAATTCAACAAAATAACGCCTAATTTCTGTTTCATATTTAATTTCACTTATATAGCTAATCACTATAATAGTTCTAGCAAGCCAAGTCTTGTAAAACTTTAGAAGAATAACTCCATTAGTATAATACCATATTTTTCTTGCTCATCTCAGCTTAATAAGGATTATTTGTAAAATAATACATGAGTTTTCTACTAACTTTCAAACAACAAAAAAGCCACCAAGCCCCTAAGGACTTGCTGGCTTATATCAATTCTCCCGCCACACAGGGTCATACGAACGCTGGTAGCTTGCGGATGTAAGTCTTAACCTTCCAGCACCTTGTTCAGGAACGCCAGGCTCAATCCTGTCGTATCCGGAAGCACTACATCGGCTCCAGCAGCTTCAAGGCTTTCACGTTCGCCGATACCAACGGCTTTCATGCCAGCCGATTTAATGGCTTCAACGCCTGCTGTAGCATCTTCAACGCCGATACAAAACTCAGGATTCGCGCCGACCTTCTCTGCTCCAGCAAGGAACAGATCAGGTGCAGGCTTGCCATGCTGTACGGAATCCGGTGGTACCACATACTGGAAGAAGTTATCGAGCTCAAGGGAACGCAGGATTTGCGGCGCGTTTTTGCTCGCCGAAGCGATAACTGCCGGAATACCTTGTTCTTTCAGCTCTTTCAACAGCTCAGCAATGCCAGGGTAAGTATCCGCCGGTGTAAGATCTACCAGCAAGGAGACGTAATGTTCGTTCTTTTGATGGGCCAGCTCGGCCTTTTGTTCAGGCGTGAAGGAATTTTCCTTGCCTCCCAGACGCAGAATCCGCTCCAGGGATTCGCCGCGGCTGATGCCTTTGAGGGTCTCGTTGAATTCACGCTCGAATGGAATTCCAATGGATTCCCCAAGCTTTTTCCACGCTACGTAATGGTATTCTGCAGTATCCGTAATGACACCATCCAGGTCAAAAATAACAGCTTCTAGTTTCATTATTCTCCATCTCCCAGCTCTATGTTCTGTTCTCTTTATATAGGTTATAGCTTAGTTCGCGGATAGTTCAAGTTCAATATGTTTCTCACTGCTAGTTACCGTCTCGCCGTTCCAATCTACTGTTACTTTCCAGCCCGCCTCATTATGGATGACCGCCTTCAGCGTTCCATCGTTTTGGGTCAGTGTCAGATCGAATTCTGCATCCGCAACTACGAAATGTTCCAGCGAGCAAGCTTTGCCGTTCCAGGCAGCAGGCAATTGTGGTTTGATTTTCAATTCTTGATTAGCAGCAAAAGGCTCTACACCGAAGAAATGACGTATAAACGGTACCGCGATAGCATAAATGGTCCAAGCCTGCACTACACAACCATAATCCGGTGACATTTCGGAGAAAGAACCCGGCATTACACGTGAGAAGCTGCGTTTCATCCGGTTCAACAGATCCAATGCTGCGTCTGGATTGCCGTTGGCAACTTCCGCTACTGCGTGCACACCCGTTGAAATCGTCATCGTTCCCTGTTGATACATTCCGGACAAGTACGTGCCGTATTCTCCAATGAAGGTATCATTCCGCATGTTGTCCAGCGCCCGGCGAGCTTTATCAGGCTCAGCGATGCCAGCTTCCATGGGGGTCACAATAACCCAGTTCTTGTTCAGCAACCAACCACGGTCAGCAGATGCATCCTCACCGGAGGCAGCCAAGAGTCCGTCTACGTATTCACGGTAGTCGTTAATCCCTTGCCCTTCTGCCAAGGAGACCATGTAGTCTACTTTTGGCGCAACATCTGAGGCAGGTGCGACAGCATCGGCGTACAAGCCTTCTTCTTCTTGCCAGAAGTACTTGTTCACGGCATCTGCGCAGCGCTGAGCCAGCTCACTGTATCTTTGCTGTGCTTCACGATCCTGCAAATATCCGCTCATCTCGGTCATAGCCTTCAGTGCTTGTGCTGTGTACACTGCGCTGTCGATCAGCTCCATGTTCAGTCCGGCAATTTCGATAATACCGTAACCAGAAGGGAACAGATCGCCATCCGGGTCCATTTCGCCCAGTAGCCAGTCGATACCTTTGACACAATAGTCGTAGTGGCGGCGCAACAATTCCTCGTCCCCGGTCCAACGGAACAGATCCCATACGAAAGCAATGTAATGCGCTGTTTCTTGTGTATTTCCCTTGTTCGATACCGCTCCAAGCGTAGTCACTTCGTGAATGAAACGACCGTTGCCGTTAACTTCTTCCGACTTCTGTAGCAACAGGTTCAGTGTGTCCTTGGCCAGCTGTGGATCACCAATCGCGAGTACTCCTTGCAAGGAATACGTATTGTCACAGCCGAACCACCATGGATACGTCGGTCCGCCCGCAGTCAGGGCGCGTCCGATGCCATCCACCTTCTGGATCAGCCATTGGTTGTTCCATTTGGCCCAGGTGAAGGCTTCATTCCATTCGTTTTCGCCTTCAATGGTCAGCTTCGCCCGATCTGCAATCGCGTTATATACCTCACGCTTCTCAGACAGCAGACCTGCATAATGACCCGATAGATGACGATAAGTCTCCTTAACCTCTTCACGGGAAGTGTGGGACCCAGCGACAAACAGATTAAAGCTGCGCTGCTCGCCTGGAGCCAGTCTCAATTCAGTACGGAAAGCGATACCGCAGCCTGCTCCGGCAGTAAACTCAGGTCCGTACAGATCCGGACGAGTCTCAACTTGATCACCAGGAAGATCGGTACCAACCAGTGTGTACCATTCATGGCTGGAGTCCTTCACGAGTACTTCGCGCGGGTTCAGCACGGTAGCTTCATCGGCAGCACCATCATGAATACCAACCTCATCCGAGTACCACACCGGGCGCAGATCGGTACGGAACAGAAGCTCCACCTGAAGCTGCAATTCTTCATCGCCGTAGTGTTTAATTTCATAAGCGGCCGTCATCCCTTTTACATGCTCAGGAGCAAACTGTGTACGCTCCATGGATACCGGGATGTAGCTCAGGCCATGATCATATTGGAACCGGCTGCCCCAAGGCTCGCTTATGAAGCCATCCGCACGGGACCAGACGGAAATATTCCGCTTCTTGTCAGTAAGCTTCAGCCAGAAGCCATCCAGCAGCTTGATCGGGTGCAGCCAGACGCCGCCCATCTCATTGGCAACATGGTGACCGAAATCAGGAAAATATCCGTCCTGCGTACCGCAGATTTTGACGTATTCTCCACCGTTATAGTATAGATTGAATGGATGCTTGCTAGTAGTTCTAGCCATTAAGGTAACTCATCTCCTTATCTGTAGGTCATACGATAACACTTTAACCCCATTAGCCCTTCACGGCTGAGGAGATAGAAATGCCCTCGATGAAATATTTCTGCGCGATAAAGAACAAGATCAAAGCCGGCAGCATAATGAGAATCGTCGCCGCCATGAGCATGTTCCATTCTACGTTGTACAAGCCCTTGAACATGGAAAGTCCCAGTGCGAGTGTATATTTCTCATTGGAGTTCAGATAGATCAACGGACCTTGGAAGTCATTCCATACGCCCATAAAGGTGAAGATGGATACGGCAACCAGCGGTGCTTTGGACAGTGGCATCATAATCCGGGTGAAAATCTGCCAGCGGTTCGCACCATCCACATAAGCCGATTCGTCTAACTCACGCGGAATTCCACGCATGAACTGACGCACAAGGAAGATATTAAACGCATTTTGTCCGAAGAATGCCGGAAGGACCAGCGGCAAGAATGAGTTCGTGAGTCCTACTTGTTTGAACAACAGGAAGGTCGGAATCAAGGTTACTTGGCTCGGTAGCATCATTGTCGCGAGTAGTACGAGGAACAAAGTTCTTTTGCCACGGAAATTAAAACGGGCGAAGCCATAAGCACTGATCGCCGATGTGAACACCGTACCGATCATGACTGGAATAAGAATAATAAGCGTATTGCCCAGGAATTTAAAAAACGGAATCGCTGTCACAGCATCCGCATAGTTGGACTATTGCCATTTAGTCGGCCAGAAGGCAGAACCGAACACTTCGGCCGGCGTCTTCAGTGATGTCGAAATCGTCCACAGTAGCGGAACCAGCACGATAGCCGAACCACCGAGCAATAATAATAGCGCAATCAGTTGGGACAGATTGAATCTAGGTTGTATTTTTTGCATCTTGGCTTCTCCTTCCTTAGTCTTTTTGATCATCGCCCTGGTAGTGAACCCAGAAGGACGAGCTGCGGATGACCAATAGCGTGAATATCATGATGATCAGGAACAGAATCCAGGAGAGCGCGGACGCATAACCCATGTCAAATTCCATAAATGCTTTGTTATACAAGTAAAGATTATAGAACAGGGTCGAGTTCAGTGGTCCACCGTTTGTCATAACGAAAGCTTGGGTGAAATATTGGAACCCGCCGATAATCCCCATAATCAAGTTGAAAAATACGGTCGGCGTAATCATTGGCAACGTAATACTGAAGAATTTACGGAGCGGACCTGCACCATCTAGTTGACCCGCCTCGTACAAGTCCTCCGGTACCCCTTGCAGACCTGACAGATAGATGATAATTGTGTTACCCACGCCCCATAGACCCATTACGATCAGGGCGCCCAACGCGTAGCTAGGATCCTGCAGCCAAGCCGGTCCTTGAATACCGAACCAAGCCAATGCCTTGTTCAGAATCCCGTATTCCGGATTGAAGATCATCACCCACATCATAGAGGTGGCGACAGCAGGAATTACAGAAGGCATAAAGAAGATCAGACGGAAGAACTTCATTCCGCGCGAACGCATATTCAGAAGCAACGCAATCAGAATCGATGCCACTTGGAAGAGAGGCACAGAGACGATGGCGAAGATAAAGGTTACTTTTAAAGACTGGTAGAACAATTCATCGTGAAAAATGGCTTTGAAATTATCGAATCCCACAAACTGAATCGACTCGACGCCGGTGATTACATCCCATTTGCTGAAGGATAGGATCAGCGAAAAGATCATCGGGCCAAGTGTGAAAATAACCAGTCCTAGCAGCCACGGTAGGATAAACCAATAGCCCGCGCGCTCCGATTTGGTATTATTCATGACGGCCTCCTTGATGGAAAGCAGGTGAAGCACCGTGATCAGTGCTCCACCCGCAAACTTATTTATTTGATTTTGGAATCAGCGGTTTTAGCTGCTTCGTCGAGTGCACTCTTCACATCCAGCTTACCTAGCAGGATTTTCTCAAGTGCCTGGGTGAAGGCCTCTTTGAAAATCGGGCCGTTAGCAGAACGCATAGTAACCGGTTTGCGTGCAAAGTTCATCATTTCGATAACCGGTTTGTCTTTCTCTTCAGTAGCTTTTACTTGATCCAGTTCAGCTACAGTAGCAGGCAGTACCAATCCGTTCTTGGAGCGCAGTTTCTGCGCGTCTGTACCGGACAACCATTTCATCAGTTCGAAAGCTTCCGCTTTATGCTTCGTCTTAGAGTTCATCGCCCAACCTGCAGCTGCGATAATGCCGGCACGTTCGCCGTCAGCACCCTTAGGAATCAGCGCGGAACCGTATTCCACATTGGATTTGTCCAGATCGGACTTGATCCAGCGACCAGTAACCATCATGGCCAACTTATCGGTCATGAACATGGAGGAGTCACCACCCATGGTTTGTGTATCTTGTGGTGTAGGGGATACTCTTCCATCACCCTTGGACAGCGCTACATATTTCTCCATTGCTTGAACGGTCTTCTCACTGTTCATGAAGCCTTCAGCTTTGGTGCCTTCTTCATTAGCAATATCAGTGCCATTAGTCCACAGGTAAGTGTAAATCGGATACTCCCAAGTGCCTGCGTTGAAACCAAATTGTGTATATTTGCCGTTCTCTTGCTTGGTCAGCTTCTTCGCTGTAGCGAACATATCATCCCAAGTCCAGTCATCGCTTGGATAAGGAACGCCTGCTTCGTCAAAGATACGTTTGTTGTACCACAGCGCGAGTGGATTGAAATCCTTCGGCAGGTAGTACAGCTTATCGTTGATGCGCTCCATGTCGATCAGGTCTTTCTGGTACATGGCGAGGTCAAATGTAGAATCCTTGGCGATATAATCGTCAAGCGGCTCAACAACACCTTTATCCACGTAGGAGTAGAAGTCGCCTTCCCCAATCAGGAATACGTCCGCTGCGGTACCGCTTGCCAGAGAGGTTGTCAGCTTTGTAGCATAGCCGTCGCCTGGAACTGGCTCGAATTTCACTTCGATATCAGGGTGTGCTGCATTGAATTCATCTGCCAGTTGTTGCTCTGAGGAGCCACTAGTTACGTCACCCCAGGTTGTAAAGGTCAGCTGTACCTTTTTGCCACCGGCATTGCCGGAGCTTTCGTTGTTACCTGTGTTTGTGTTACCTGCGGAACAAGCCGAAAGAAGCATAACGCCTGCGAGTACGCTGGCAACCTTCATGGATACTGTCTTTTTCATATAGAAAGACCTCCCCTTATAATGTCGAAGTATTAGCAAATGTAGCACTTTCATGTACTTCTTGCTGCTTACCGTGAACGATCAGTTGAATCGACCCACCTGTAACATTGGTAATAGAAATCTCTTGCGGGGTAATGTTAACTTCAAGGCGTTTACCCTGCCAGTAGAGCGGGAAGGACAACCGGTCCCAATGCTCAGGCAGTTTTGGTGCCAGATGAAGTTTTCCGTCCAGCATTCTCACGCCGGCGAAGCCCATTACCGCACATTCCCAAATTCCGCCAAGTGAAGCCGAGTGGATACCTGCATCGGAGGAATGAACCTTCGGTCCGAGGTCAATCTCGGTCGCTCTGTGGAAGAGACGGTAAGCAAGTTCCTTGTCACCAAAGTCGCTGGCCAGAATCGAGTGTGTGGACAGTGACAGCGAGGAATCATGCAATGTTTTTTCCTCGTAGTATTGGTAGTTGGCACGCTTTACTTCTGGTGAGAATTTATTCTCCAGTAGGAAGAATAACATCATAATGTCTGCTTGCTTCGAAACCTGCAAGTTACCAACCTGATCCAGGTTGTAGTCATTGAATATACTGCCCACTTTTTCCTGATCCTTGTATGGTGTCAGGTCAATAATTTCCTTTTGCAGATACGTATCGTCCTGCGGAATAATCAGATCCTCGTTCGGTTGTGGGAGATAGATCAGATTCAGTTTGCTTTCCCACACTTTATGAGCTTCTTTCAGGTTCAACAATCCATCATAACGGGCGAACAGTTCTGGACTCTGAGCTTCAAGCTCCTGATAGTACTCCATAGCCAGCTCGATGTTGAAGTGAGCCATGTAATTGGTAAAAGCATTGTTGTCGACATGCTCTTTATATTCGTCTGGTCCGACAACTTCGTTAATTTCGTAACGTCCGAGTTCTTCATTCCACTCCAGGCGGCTTGCCCAGAAAACAGCTGTATCGAAGATAATCTCATAGCCGTATTTCTCCATGAAATCGGTATCTCCAGTAGACTTGAAGTAATGCCATACTGCATAAGCTATATCGGATGTAATATGCTGTTCAATGAATCCGGACCAAATCTTGGTCTGCTCACCTGTCACAATATCAACTGCACCCCATACTGGTGTTACTTCACCGTCAGACGGCCAAGCTGCTTCCCATGGATACATCGCTCCGGCAAAACCGTTCTCCTTCGCCTTGCTGCGAGCGCCTTCCAATCCCAGGTAACGGTATTCCAGCAAAGAACGGGCAATTTCCGGGTTGCTGTAGATGTAGAATGGCAGGATGAAGATTTCTGTATCCCAGAAGGAGTGACCTTTATAGCCTTCGCCGCTCAATCCTTTAGCTCCAATACCCATTCTGTTATCGTGAGCTGGTGTCATTACTACCAAGTGGTAGTGTGCGAAGCGTACACCAAGCAGGTCAAATGGATTGCTGGACTCAATCGTAATTCCGTAATTGTCCCACACCTTAGCCCAAGCAGCAGTATGGCTGCTGAACAAAGCGTCGTACCCGGACTCTTGTGCTGTTTTCAATGCTGCAAGTGCTACTTCCCGCATAGCTGGCAGACTGTAGTTGTCACCAAATTCCTTGTCGCGGCTAGTGTATACAGTAGCTACCTTCTCGAATGTAAGAGACTGTCCTTCTTCCAGCTTCAAGCTGTAACCAACAGCTACAATACGGCGGTCGATCTCCATTGCTGGCGCAACTTCAACCAATTGACCATCTACCTTCAAGCGGTGTGAGGCTCCGATAGCAAAATCAACCTTCGACTCTGTTGTCGTCTGGATCAGCTCCAGATAAGTCTTGTCATAGATGCGCTTCTCGCCTTCATGGAAATGTTGGCTACCGCTGTTGCTGACTTGAGCATCAATACCGGAACTCACCGACAGATTCACCGAACCACGAAGCACTTTCACTTCCATCTTCAGTCCGATCACATGCAGGGAATCCAGGGAAACGAAACGACGGAATGTGAATTCCAGTTCCTTGCCTTCGCCATTGTTCCAAATGAAGGTACGAACCAGTTCAGCGTCGCGCAGATTCAAGCTGCGGCTATACGCTTTAACTTCACCCTGCTCCAAAGTAAAGCGTTTGCCATCTATCCGAATGTCCAGCTTGGTTAGATCCGCCGCATTCGGCAGCTCGCTGACTTCCAGTTCATCGAAACGGTTAAAAGTACCGTTTACGAACAAATTGCGTTTTTCTCCTACATAAGACTCCTCCGCAGCAGAACGAAGTCCCATGTAGCCGTTGCCAAGAGACATTACAGCTTCACATTTGGCTAGTGCCAAGCTTGAGAATTGGTCTTCCGATACAACCCACCCCGGGGCTCCATCAGGTAGTGTCTTGTTGTAATTTAGCATGGGTTAGATTTTCCTTTCTTTCTCCTAGTATTCTCTCTCTAATTCAGGGAATCTTTGTAAGCGATATCGAAAACGTTTTCGAACTTCAGAAAAAACATCGAAAACGATTTCGATAAACTCATTAAGATCCCTTTGTGTAACAAATTGTGTAAGGGATTTCGAAAACGTTTTCGACCTTATTATAAAAGCATGATTGTCTCTCTGTCAACTATTTTGAAAGGAAGAATCTTATGATATCCGGGGGTATTATTTTCCAGCATCTTCACAACCTGCTCTAATGCGGAGTATCCAATACCGGCAAAGTCCTGGCTGATCGTGGACAATTTCGGTGTTGTATAGCTCGACAGCACAATATCATCAAAGCCCAGGATCGAGATATTGCCTGGAATCTGTAGTCCCAGTTCCCGGCACCGGTTCATGAATCCAATCGCCATGAGATCACTGGCTACAAATACAGCTGTAAGGTGCGGGTTCTCCGTAATGTAGGATTCTGCCAGATCATAAGCCTGCTCTTCGCTATAATCGGCCTCTACCACACGCGAAGGAATGTATTCAATCCCTGCTTCCTCTAGCGCTTCACGGTACCCCTGCTGCCGAACAATACTAACCGTAGCATATTTATGCCCGTTGATCATTCCGATCTCCCGATGTCCCTTGCCAATCAGGTACTTCACCGCTTGCCGGGCAGCCGTAAGATTATCTGTGATTACAGATCCAGCGTGCGGACCAACCGTATCTGCATCAATAACCACGCAGGGAATATCACTGCCGACCAGATCCTCAAAATAAGGGTCCGTCGTCCGCAGACCGGAGATCACCACGCCCGCGATCTTATGATCCTTGCAGAATTGCCAATATGACTTATCCTGCTGTTCGGACAGACTGCGGGTATAGATCACGACCTCATATCTGAACTCCGTAGCCGCCGCATAGACACCGCTCATGATCTGGAACATGACGCCGTCCTTACCGTTGGCCTGCTCAAAGTTCGAGATGATCAGCGCAATCGTCTTTGTCACCTTATGCTTCAAATTCTTAGCTAACATATTGGGCGAATAATTCAGCTCCTGCGCAGCCTGCAGAATCTTCTTCCGCGTAGCTTCGCTGACATCGCTATACCCATTAAGCGTCTTCGAGACCGCAGAAATACTCACGCCCGCATGTTTTGCCACATCTTTAATCGATACCATAATCCGCACTACCATCCTTCTTGATATTTCAGTTATGACTGTATTTATCCCCCATTATAGCACATAGGGAGTAATGAGGAATTTAAGGGGATCACAAAACGAAGGGAATTAGAACTATAGTGCTTACCGGAAAAGTGCTACTTCCCCTTGCTTGGCTTGTCTTTTTAGAAGTTTGGACCAAAGATAAAGACTGCATTCAATGGCTTTATTTCTAGCCCAATTCAAGGGAGGATTGCTCGATTTCATACAGCTTCATTCAGAACAATGCGGTTCGCTCCTACAGTTCCAAACTTCCCCCTTCGTTCCTCCACGCTTTTGTTTCTTTCTTTTGTTCATCCTATCTAGCATGTTCTTCTTTAGGTTCATTTCGGAGCAAGTTTCTTGCAGGGATTCCTATCGCTGATGCATTGTCAGGCACATCCTTGACCACTACCGACATCGCTCCAATATTCGTATCATTCCCAATCCAGATAGGACCCAGTATTTTAGCCCCTACTCCGATCAAGGCTCTATCTCCAATGACTGGCTCACCTAAACCGTTTCTTCCCCCAATCGTCACTTGATGAAAGATCGTAGCATAGCTCCCGATCACTGCCTTGTGACTAATAACGATCCCATTTAGGCCATGCGGCAAATGAAGATAGTCCCCGATCTTGGCCTGTGCATGTAATTCACCGTTAGAAAGAATCCTGACGAAAAACAAATCCATCACCTTATAAAGCATCCACAGCGGTTTCTTTACGATCCTACGCTTCACCTGGTAGTGCACCCAATTACCAAAACGATAAGTAAATAAGACCATGAGCGTTTGTGGATTTCTACGATTCGCTTTTAAATCTGTTTTAAAAGACTTAAACATCGTGGCTCCCTCCATTTACATTTTAATTCCCATTTTATATAAGGAGCTATTTCCAAAAAATTCGCATCATAAGGTGGTGATTTTCGGCATACTTCATTCTTGATTGGATTTAATTAAGTGCTGATATGGGAGTAAAATTCATTATGCAAGAGCTAAGGAGGGGTGGATTTGGGGGTGGTATAAATATTCAATACTTCCATCAGATAAAAATTAGAAACCAATTTAGAGATATTTATTTGGAAAAAGAAATTCGTGCTATGCACCTTTAAAAAGTGAACGAAGCTCTTCTTTTCCTTTTTTATATCCAAGGTAAGCCTCATGATTACGACTAAACTTGGCCTCCATACTGAGGAATCCGGCCGTCCATCTGAGTATGAAGTACCTGAAGTAATTCGCCTTATTTCTCGTTTTAAGCAGATGGAAGTGATTTATAATTTTTGTGTGAGCAACCTGCTCAGCGTTATCCCTAGACGTCGGTGATCCGTGGTGTATTAATTTCAGATCTGGATTTACATACATTGGGCCGTGTTTACCAGCCAAAGCAGAGATATATAAATCCTCGCCTAGACTATATCCTTGGAGCCAGCTTACCGCCTCGATCTCAGAAAGGTACTTTTTCCGGTAGCACATATTGCAGCCATGCAAAAACTCTGTCCGAAAAACATTCTTCTGGATATTCCACAAGTTCATAGCTGAAGCAAATCCACTTAACGAATATTTTCCCGGAGAAAACAAGCTGCGACCACTGAGAATCATCATGAATCTACCTTTGATAGAGCATGAAAAGCCCTGGTCAGCGCCGCTAATTCCAACAGCTTCCGGGTACGTAATCAGCGTTTGCTTAAGAACATCCAAATAATTAGCTGAAAGCTCAACATCATCATCTATGAAAAGAATCGTCTCGTAGCTGCTAATCTCAATTGATTTAACTCTAGACTTGATCAAACCAGCTTCACTAGGGTCTTTCTTATAGTATCGAAGATACATATTCCCTTTGTTAATGAGGCTACCGGCGTGGTCGAGCCACTCTCTATCGGTATCACCATCATCCACAATAATGACCTCAATGCTGTCCTCCTCCATGTTCGTTTGTCTAGAGATGGACTCCACACATTTCAACAGATCTTCATGCCGATTCCTGGTGCATATAGCGATAGACAGTTCGATAGAGTTGCCCATAGTCACCACAGCCTTTTTTCCATAATAATACACGTATAATGACAGACTTTATGTCGAAAATTGTATGGATTTAAAGTTTTTTTGTGTGTGAGATCAACAAAGCCCCCCCACTTGATTGTGGAGGGCTTAAATCTTCATCTATTTAATCTGCAAGGTTGGCCACTTTAAGCTTCAAATCGTAAATCATATAAAAATGATTCCATTTTTTCATTGTTACAATTTCCTGCCGTCCATCCTTCTCAAAAAAATAACCTGCACCCTCCTGGCTGATATAAGTCCAGCCTTCCTTTTTCATGCGTGCCTTTAATAGCTCCTGTGGTTGTTCTGCCTTTGTCAGATAACGTACATACCCGCTTGCATCACTCTCGATCTGCACAATGGATAGACTGATTGTTTGCAATCGGTACATCTGTTTTACGTTGTTGTACCCAATATTATGGATGTATACGGCCGCAACTATCACTAATAAAACAATAATCCCGGTGAAACTAAATAAGGCGATCCTTCATGGTTTCACCATCCATAATCCACCACCTATATTCTAATCCAATGTAATCAATTTGTTATTCCAGAGTGACAAAACAACATCCATTTGCGAATTATGAGACATTTTCACTCCATTCACATACTACCATTCCATATGTACAAACGCATTAAATTAGCTGAATATCTACAAGATAGGTTAATATTTTGATTTATATACTTCTGATATTTATATTAAAATGTAACAAAGCATGTCTATTATCTGTAAACCGTGGAGGAATTCTATGTCCCTTTTCAGAAAAGCTACTTTCTGGTTCTCATTAGTAAGCATTCTAGTTTGCGTGGCTAACTACACGGGGAATGACGACAAGAATATTTTGCTGATTGGTTTTAATCCCTTCCTGAACGCTGTCGTTTACGAACAGTCCTTTCGAAGTTGGATCATCGGAACCGATGATGTTATTCGTCCGACTGCCTATTTGTTACACTTTGCTTCCTTCTTTTTGACAGGAGCTATTGTGGATATTCTGAGTTATGCATTCAGAAGACGAGACAAATAAAAAATCCTTCTTCGCCCTACCTGTTTTATAAACAACAGATAGCTCAAAAGAGGACCATTTAGCAGGAGTCCTGTGCGCCTGGATCAACATTTTCCGAAGCTTACGGGACTCATAGCTAAAATAATGGCATATACAAACAAAAAAAACCACTTCATTCTGAAGTGGCTAATCTGATGGATATGAGTAACTGGATTAAATCACCTAATTAATTTTTAATAATCGCTGGAACTCCAACTTTTCATAATTCCATTCGTGAAATATACATATACTGTTTCGTCATCTTGTTCATAAACCCATTGATCCATATAACCACTACTAGATTCATTTTTTCTATCAGGTACGCCCCATGATAGAATAACTGCCGTTTTATCCATTCCTGCTTTAATCTTGTTCGTTTCTATTAATGTCCATACTGCTGCCGAATATTTATGAACGGTATGTACATCTTTAGTTAGAAACGGATTTTCCTTCGAATCACCTAGATCATTATGATCAACTGTAGAATAATAATATTTTTTGTTTTGAGTGAACCATATTCTCACATTCCCATTATCTAATGTATCTATTTTATTTATATAAATTGCAGATAGATTTTTAATATCTACTATATTTCCGGTATTAGCATCTATAGCGTTATAGTACACATTGTAGAAATATAATGTCTTATTAAGATAAACTGAATATATTTCATAATTGGGATCAATGTATATATTCACCGTAACATTGGAAATTTGTATTGTTAAATAGTCGCCTTCTTTGTTATTTTTAGATTTGAAGGCATCTTTTAGCACCTGAACAGGTATCATTAATTTCCCATTAATTATTTGCGGGGATGTTGTTAATGCTCTTTTTACGCCGTTGAGATAATAAACTTTATCATTAACCTTTCCGACAAACTTATCATTCCCCAACGTCAATTTAATAGATCCTGCTTTTGCATCAAATTCAGTAACGCCACCAAATGCTTTGAAAATAGAAGCAGCAGGAATTAAGGAACTCGATTTATAAATTACCCCCGTATCCGAGAGGTCAATAGTTTTAGGAGCTAAATTTTGTTGATTTTGTGCTGTTGCTATAGAATCATAATTACCATTTAAACTGTCTGCAAAAGACACGTTCTGTAATGATGCGAAAATAAATGTTGCGGCTGCTAAAGTTACTATTTGTTTTTTCATTATAAATTTAATTCTCCTCTTTGATTGGATAGATTACAGAATTATTAAAATATTGCTGATGCTCAAAGCAACTTTTTGAAACTAACCATAATCAATTTATGTATGCTGATTACAAGTCATCGTCGTTTTATAGCACTTAGTAATATTTTACCACACATAGTAGTGCGAGATTCAGAATTTTTGGTTTTATGAAATGTAAAATTAAAGAACACCTCTTATAGTGCGTCAACGATTGTCTTCTTCCCTCATGTAAGAATTGGAGCAGCTTCAGCTAACCGAGCGATGAATGGAGCAAGAAGAGTATGCAGCAATAGTCTCTATATATGAAACGACCAAGATTTACGCTATTATTGCAGCAGGTGGAGATCTGCAGGCTACGTCGGAAATTATAAAAAAGCAGATTACAAAGGGACATATCCCTTCACGCTGGGACAACATTCCAATGCCTTATAATATTTTCGAATACAAGCTTTTACGTACCAGTCTGAGTTAGAAAGCGAATTTGCCTTTCATAGAAGAAGGTACTGTCATTACACAGCTTTTAAGGGAAACCTTTCTACAAACGTGGAATGTCACTGTGTTTAGCTATCGGGTCTGCGCAGAAGCTTTATACGAACGAAATTTAATCGAACTGGCACAGCAGGATATAGAAGCAGCCCTCCGCTTAGGGCATCAGTTTCAATATCAAGGTTTATTTATTCCGATGTATCTATTAAAAGCAAAAATTTATACCCAGAAAAACCAAATGATTTCAGCTTATTCAATTAGGAAGCTGGTCAATTTCGTTTTATTTTATAGTAAAAAGTATTAGTAGACGGCTAAAAACGGAAAGTTTAGACGCCACAGGACTTAAAATCCTGTGGCGTCTGCCAATTCCGCCAAAACGTCAGTATCACGACTCCGCTTACTCTTGAATCCCCGTGACGATCCCATCATTTACATAAACATATCTAAAACCACTATATACCCATTGTTCACTTGTACCATAATCCGTCGTTGTTTTATTTATTTCTTTGGGCTGCCCCCACCTTGATTTCTTTAGTTCATTCACTGACATACCAATTGTAGGATCAACTTTATTAAGCATTTCTTGGACCTGATAATACTCAACATCCGATTCATACCAATAGTCTCTTGGTTTTAAAGATAATTTCAAATCATCTACTTCTTTCAAAAAATCTCCTGTATATCCCCTTAAGTAAACTTCAATTATTTCAACTGCTCTTTCCTTGTCTCCTTTAATAAAAGCTTGTTTTGCATTTATGTAGTTTCTAAGTGCAGATGCTTCTGAATTACCATACAGTTGCTTAGTGAGTTCGTTAGCTTGTTCGTATTTCTCATCCCTTATCAAGCTCTTAATTCCTTCTAATGTATTAGATATATATTTTCCGTAGAAATATGATTCATCGGGAATAGATAATTTTGCCCATACTTCTTTATAGCTATCGGCAGCGTCTACGTATCTCTTCTCAGTCTCAAGTTGAGTTGCTTGTGTTAAGATTTGTTTCGCTTCTACTATTTTTTCTTTCTCAGACAAAATCAATTCGTTCGTAATTCCATCATAGATACTGAGGGCAGCATCTATATTTCCAGATACTAAATACTTTGTCTTAATCCACCCACGTGCTTGAGCTGTACGAAGTACTGAATCTTTATCTATTTGTTCTAAAATTCTATAGTCCTTCACAGCACCATCCATGTCATTTTTTGCAACTTTACTCTTTATGACTGTTAGAATTTCTTGCGGTGTTCTATCTTCCTCCACAATTTTACTTTCAACATTACTTTTAGCATCTTCTTTCACAACATTTGAATTGTTGCTGCATCCAACTACTACGGCTAAACTAATCAAAGAAAGTGAATATGCCATCCATTTAAAACCTCTGTAAAGCAACCAAAACTCCCCCATTTTCTCGTTGTTCCTAATTTTGTAAATACACAAACTATATTATAGTTAAAATACAAAGTTTATCAACCTTTAATTCTAATATATACCTTTGTTTCCAACTTTACCTCTACCTAGCTATTAATACTATGGAAAGGTCCCTGTCGCTCAAAACCAAGCAGAGCATTCGGTTCTTCAATTACACCAAGAAGGTGTTACAACGTATTTTGAGCAGCGTTAGCAGGCCCGCCTAAAAACAAACAAGGGCCCCAACTCAAATGAGTTGAAACCCTTGTTTGTCCTATGCCGAGGACCGGGATCGAACCGGTACGGTACTCACCTACCACAAGATTTTAAGTTCTGAAGTAGTCTTCGTAGACCTTTTTGGAAGATCGAGCTGAAATCCTTTAACCATGCGAGTTACAGGGGGCTTTTTTTGTATTCCACACGCAAAATGATTCTTACAAAGGCCCTTCAGCTTCTCTCGCTTAACGGCAAAAAACAAAAATCAACAAGTCGAATTAAAAAGATAAACTGCTTAGCTCCGACTACCCTCCACTATCCCCGGTATCCAAAGCCTCCTCTTCCACCGTAGATACTGAAATATCCTCGCCATCTGTACCCATCGGGGTAAGCTTCAGCTGTACAAGCCTTTTGCCGTGCTGGGTTGATTCTGTCTGCTCGGTGATATACCCTTCGCCTTCGACGGAAATCTTGACCTTCAGCAGATTGAGCACCTCCAGCGCATCACGCAGAGACTGTCCCCGGAGGTCAGGAATAGATGCCTGGTCGCCCTGCTGACTTGACAGATAGATCTTTTGTCCCGAAGCAAGTAGGGTACCCGCCTCCGGATACTGACTGACCACTTCGCTTCCGCCTCCGACCGTTTCAAAATCAAAGCCCTGATCCATCAGCAATTTTTTGGCCGCCTGCACCATTTTGCCGGTCAGATCGGGTGCGGAGCGCTGTGCGGAAGGTGCATTCTTGACGAATACGGAAACACTGCCTCCATTGGCCGTTGTAACTTTTGGTACACCCTTATATGACAATACCTCGGATACGATCTCTTTAAACACCGGTCCCGCCGCAGCACCACCGCCAGCCGCATTAGCAGGCTCGTCAATGCCGACATAGACCACTATCTTCGGGTTATTAGCCGGTGCATATCCGAGAAAGGACGAGTGCACCTTGTTGCGGTCATACCCGCCCTTACCGTCAGGTTTAATCGCCGTACCGGTCTTGCCTGCTACCCTATAGCCTTCAATGTACGCATGACGCCCGGTTCCATGGGCCAGGTCTGCCACGACTTGCTCCAAATAACTGCTGGTTTCACTGGCGCTTTCCTCGGAAATAACCTGACGTACCACCTGCGGCTGGGTTATTGTAATCTTGCCGGTATTGGGATCGGTGGTCTCCTTGACCACGTGCGGCACCATCAGTTTGCCGCCGCTCGCGATGACCGAGATGGCGGTAAGCTGCTGAATCGGAGTAACAAGCACTTTGCCGTGCCCGAATGCGATCGTCGCGTTCTCCGAAGCATTGTTCGGTGTCGGATTGACGATTCCTCCGACTTCGCCCGGCAGGTCAATACCAGTAAGATCGTTAAATCCGAAATCATCCACGTATTGCAGCAGCCTTTCCGGACCGAGCATTTCATAGCCAAGCTTGACGAAAGCCACGTTACTTGAACGCTTCACGCCTTCCAGGAAGGTGATTTCGCCATAACCACTTCTCTTCTGGTCATACAGCGGCTTGCCGTATCCCTTGATGCGGATAGAACCAGACATGAAGGTAGCTTCCGGATTGAACAACTTCTCCTCCACCGCTCCGGCAAGCGGTACAATCTTGAACGTAGAGCCTGGTTCAAATCTCGTTTTGATAGCATGGTTGAAGAATACCCCGGGATTAGAGGCATAATTCCAGAACTCATTTGGGTTAAAGGTCGGCATATTCGCCATCCCCAATATTTCCATGGTGCTGGGATCCGCGGCAATTACCGTAATACTCTTGGGCTTGTGTTCTTTATAAGCCTTCTGCATTGCCTGTTCGATATAATACTGGATTGTGCTATCAATCGTCAGCTTAAAATTACTTCCATTGACCACCGGCTGGTAAGTATCCTCCGAGTCAGGCAGCTTGATGCCTTTGCCGTCGCTCTGGTAGAATAGCTTGCCATCCTCACCCTTAAGCTGCTTGTCAAAATACTTTTCAAACCCCATCACCGCATTGCCGTCGCGGTCTGTATAACCCAAAATATGTGCGGCCAGTGTTTGTTGCGGATAATAGCGCTTCTGCTCCCTAATCAGGCCCACGCCAGTCTCCGGAGTTTCATGTTCATCCTTCAGCTTCTCAATAAACTCGTCGACCTTGTCACGTAGCTCCCGATCTATCCTCCAGCCTTCATTACGGATCTCCCGGTTCTTCAGATACTTTCCGTTCTCGTCTTTGGCTTCCACGAGCGCCTTAAGCTCATCCTCAGGCTTGCCGAGCAGTTCATGCAGACCGGTGATCACTTCTTTCCCGATGCCGAGCACGGAAATCGCATCCGGATTGACCACTACCGTGTAGGCCGGCACATCGCTGGCCAGCACCTTGCCGTTGCGGTCCTCGATCGTGCCACGCACCGCTTTAATCACCGAGGTATGGGCCCATTGCCCTGCGGCCTTGGCTTGCCAGAAATCCCGGTCCAGCACCTGAATCCAGAATACTCTGCCGAGCAATACAAGAAAAAAAAGGGTGATACACCCTCCTATAAACAACGTGCGAAGTTTTATTCTCTTCACCATAAGCAAACCCCACAAACATATATATTGCGATTTCCGGGAAATCGCTCCATTCCGCTCATAGATATGGACGTAACGCCAAAGCAAGAAAAGCGGCTGAGTGAGTTGTTCCTTCCAGAATCAGATAGTAGGCGATTGACAAGATTTTTTTGTAGGTGTCAGAGAAACAAGTCTTGAGATCCGTTTCAATGCCGGTGGACTGTCCGATTTGATTCTAACAGGCGCACTCTGCAATTAGTTTGATAAATGATCTTTATAATGAACACCAGCCTTGTTACACATTGTACAATGCACAACAAGGTAAACTCAACCATTTTTGAGAATATATTGTCACTATACTATTTGGGAACTTAGGCTATATGTAATAGACAATTGAAGCATTGGTGTGAAGTCTCCATTTCTCTGTACGCGAGCCAAAACCACTCATCATGAAGTCGGCACAAGCATCATTCCGAGCGTACCGAAAACCTCGAATCTACACGAAAAAGGAAGCGCCGTTAGCAAAATGTTAGCAAACCATCTTAAAAAACAAACAAGGGTTCCAGCTCTAATGAGCTGAAACCCTTGTTCTTCTAGTGCCGAGGACCGGGATCGAACCGGTACGGTAGTCACCTACCGCAGGATTTTAAGTCCTGTGCGTCTGCCAATTCCGCCACCCCGGCATGAATATATTACTAAATTGCTGACTTGCAGATAGCAATTCGTATTATTGGCGACAAGATAGATAATATCATGTTTTGGACAATCATGCAACCCCTAAAAACATGTAAGTTTCCTCAATCCTCTCGCCCTGCATCTCCATAAATAGACTAATTCCTGAAGGCACGCACCTTTCCCTAGGCAAATGCATACGATAATTCTGAAATGATATTAGTAACCGGAGGTCATATACCCATGAGTCTTCAACCATCAGGATATCATCATCCGCAACAACAAGTGTTATACAGAGCGGACAATAATACGATTCATAATTTAAGAACGGTTCGAGACAAACTCCACAATATATGCCGGGTCCATGGCAATCAATCCGTTAGAATTGAAACCTTGGATGGCCAGGTGTACGTGGGGAGAATTGTCGGCTGCAACGGCGGATTGATGTATTTAAAGATTAGCAGTCAGGGAGGACAACGGAGTCCATATTCCAATGATGAAATGATCTTAACCCTTGTGCTTTATGAACTGCTGGTCATCACATTATTGTATACCTAGTGACAACAGGAGCCTGCGTACGCAGGCTCCTGTTTGATGACCCATTTTCATTAGAACGTTCTTAATACAATCACCAAGAGAATGTAAAGTACCAAAATTACGGTAGTGGAGGTGAATCCACCGAGTCCTGCACAACTGCTCATCCTTATCCCTCCTCAGTTGTTCTACACCCATTATATTCTCCACTCCTATCTCTGCGTGTACTGATACCCATAGCATCGTTTGAGATTTTTTAACCCAGACGGCGAAAAAACGCCCCTGTCTCATGGACAGAAGCGTTAATGAAATCAGCTTTATTTTCACACGTTTGGAATCGCTGGGCTTTTACGCTTCTTACTTAGCTGCGCTCACCAGTACGGTTTCTCATGCCAGCCAGACCGAGCAGGCCAATGAGTCCCAACCAGCCCCAGTTCGACCCGGTTCCGGTACTGGTGGTGCTGGTAGCCCGATAGGTGCCGTTCTGGTTTGTCGTGGACAATGGGGCTACTCTGTGATTATCTTCAGTCCGAACGTTGTTGTCCAGAATGTTGCTGTTGCTTCTGTTCGTCCCTGTCGTGCCATTGATCATGCTGCCGTTAGGATGCATTCGGTTCGCGTCATTTCTAATGGTGCCTGTATTACGCGTGGTATCCCCCACCCCGTCGACTCCAGCAGCCTCGGCTGTATAGCCAGCGCCAAGCAGCGTCATAGACAGTGCAGCTGTACAAATAAGGCTTGTTATCAGCTTATTCAAGATATGTTGCCCCCTTGTAATTTGGTTGCTGATAATTTCCCCTTATCCCTTATTTTCTATGCAACCCCAAACTGCTTATCCACTAATAATATTCACGGTCTTGCTTGCGGCGTCATACGTAACCTTCGCACCCAACGCTTCCGCCAGCGCACGCACGGGCACATAGGTGATGCCGGTATCCAAAACACCGTCCGTGAGCTTGTTACCATTTAGGACGATGCTCACCTTTACGTCTTTGTTCACGTTGTCACCTCCATTGATCACGTTAAGTGCAGCCTTGACCTGCTCTGCCGACGGGCGGAGGCCTGCCCACAATTGATCAATTGAAAGGCCGTAAGCAATCTGCAGATGGGAATAATCTTTGAAGGAAGTCCAGTCTCCACCCCATTCAAAGCCCAGCTTTTTCGCCTCCTGCACCACTTCCTGCCAGTCCGCTATTTTATTACCGTTTCCGTCACGCTTCATATCCCATGAGATGCCCTTGCCATCCGGCAGCAGCAATGCAAAGTCAACCGCCAATCCATAATTATGATAACTGAATCCCCCGCGCGCATTGGTCACGACATTCCCTGGCTTACTTCTGCCCTGTGCATAAAGAGCATTCTGCTCAGCGAGGGTCCGTAGGCCCTGGTTAATGATAATCGGCACGCCCTTAGCGAAGCTGCGCTCGAGCAGCGCATTCGTCCCTGCCAGTACGGCCGGGTTCAGCCCGGTCAGAGAAGCGGCCGATTTGCTTTTCACCACGTCCAAAGTCAGCATATATTCACCCCCTGGTATAGTAGATGTCCGAATTTTCGGTTCTGCTTGTACAGATACCCCTATGCCTGGACTGTTTGCAGTTCACTGCTTCCACATGCCTCTTTCCCACGAAAAAAAAGCCCTCGGACAGCCACCGGGGCTTGTTCTAAGAAATCCGCGATCTCACTTAGTGGCGTCTAGAAATCCATATCACACCTTTTCCTCGCCTCACCATCTGGATGTTTCCTATCCATAAGGACAACCTATACAGGCATCTTATACAACAGTGAAAGGAGATTCTTCATGGACATCCATACCGACAGCTACAAAATCGCCGCATTAAGCGAACGGGATGAAGCGGTTGAGATTATCCGGGGCGCGGAAGCTGCCCTTGCCGAACTGACAGGCAACCCTACCGTAACCTTAATCGCTTATGAAAAAAGTACGGGGGTACACACCTAGGCAGTAGCTTGTTAAACGATATAGGCCTCCACAATCTGGTCTACATGAATCCACTTCCATTCCTCCGCCCACTGCAGCTTAATCTCCCGCGAGTGGGCGTGAATGGAGGTCACACAGCCGCTCACCGCCTCATTCTCGAACGGATCGAACAGAATCACCGTAACGCGCACATGACTTCGCAGTGACAGCGCCAGGGTGCTCTCAATCTCCTCCTGCTTCTGTTCATCCAGTACCGGCTGGATGCGGCGCAGCGTCTCCCGTTCATCGCTGATAATCCGGCTCTTGTGCTCCGGCAACATCATCCGACTGCTCTCCCATAATCCGTTCCCTTCCAGCTTCTTACCCATTGCATGGCCCCCTTCTGTTCAATTAATAACCCTACATAAAGCGAACGTATGTTTGTATTATATCCATAGGCAGGCCCTTTAATCAATATGGAAAAAATGACAGTCTGCACGCAAAAAAGCGCCCACAGCTGTGCTGTGCAGCGCCTTTTATCATCCCCCACATAGGGGCAGGGTATCTTATGGTTTAACAGTTTCCGAATCTGTTCCGGTTACCGCCTTGGAATCAGTGGCTGCCTTTGGGTCCGCATCCTTGTCCGGTTCCAAAAGTCCAGTAGCCACTCTGGCTTCATTGAGCTTAGAGATACCGTACAGCATCGCAAGATCTGCATTCTGATTAAGCTCGTTGAACTCGTCGGCGGATACATCGGCAGAATCGGCACCTTTGGATGCTTTTTCCTTTAAGGAATAGGCACTTTGAAAAGCAACCTGGGCCTCATTCAGCAGCTTCTTGACTTTCTCCGGCAGGCGGTCGGAAATTTCAACTTTTTTCGCCTGCGATGAAATATCAGTGGCCGTATCCTTGAACTGGGCGATGGCTTTCTCCATCTCCTTGGATGTAGCTGTCCCAGCCGAGTAAGCGGCAATCGTCTCGTTGAATTGCTCTCGGGACGATTTCCCTAATTGTTCGATTTTGGACATTTCATTGTAGTAATTTTGAACAGATTCCTGCACTTCTTCCTCCGACAGCGCCGCGGTTGAAGCCGAATCATTATAGCTGCAGGCTGAGAGCATTAGAACCAGCCCAATCAACCCTATTAACCAAGCTCGTTTCATCGTTTACATTCCCCCCACATAACAGAATAATGTCGCTTATTGTAAAGTGCAAATGAAATTAATGTAAATCGGGGGGAATTCAAAAAAAACGTCACCGCTATGTGTGCAACCAATGACCGGATAAGGCAGTATAATAATAAATAAAACAAATGTTTATTGGGAGAGGAGGCTCATTCGATGCCTTATTGTACAGCCTGTGGAACAGAATACAAGCAGGGGGCTAAATTTTGCGGAGAATGTGGGACCGCGCTTAACAGGGGAGCTTCACCAACAGCCGAGCGCACGCTGCGAGACCTGACGCCTGCTCAGGAAATCAAGCTATGGGAAGGAAAGCCTGCGGGCATATCCGACCGACTGAAGGGTCTTGTGGGCCTTAATACGACTACTTATACGATTACAAGCCAGAGAATTATAGTAAAGACAGGCCTGATCGGTAAAAATGTCGAAGAAATTGAACTACTCCGAATTCGTGACCTGGGAGTATCCCAATCCATTCCAGACCGCATGCTTGGGATCGGGACACTGACGATCTTCTCCGATGATGCTTCGTCGCCCCAGCTGTGGTTCCGCAAGATCCATGGTGCCCATACTGTCAAGGATGCGCTGCGCAAAGCAGTACGTGATGAGAAGTCAGTCAATAACATCAGCTATCGCGAACAGATTTAACCCTATACGGCTTTGTTGCAGATCAAAAAGCCCCGGATCATTTTCGGGGCTTTTACCTCGTTCACTTCTGTATACAGAATTCCACATCGCCCTAGGCTAGGGAAGAAAGAACGCCGCTGCTGGGATGACCTCCTTACCTTGACTGGGACTCTCCCACATCAGCACGGCCCGCGCGTCACCCTGATTCTCATAGAACTCCACTTTGATGTCATGCAGCTTGCCAGCGATCAGATTAACACTACCTTTTCGTTCCTGCCCACTCTGCTTGATCCAGCTGTCAATAACCAATTGCCCATCAATCCAGATTCGGATGCCATCGTCAGATGAAGAGTACACCGTGTAAGCCTCACTATAAGTAGCACTGAGCCTTCCGTTCCAGCGTACAGAGAAGAAGTCCACACCGATTGCCGGGTCCGGCGAACCTTGTCTCCAGACGAAGTTAATATTAGCATCCGTCCGTACCAAAGCTGGCATTCCGCTAAGAACCATATTGTTATAATACTCTCCTCGCAGACCACTGACAGGGACTGCCGGGCTACCCTCAGGCTTGGAAGCCTGGATTGCAAGCGCCTTCGTATATCCACTCCTGTTCAAAGTGAAGCTGGCATTCATAAAATCCTTGATAGCCGCCTCCGTGTTGTTCTCATAGAGAAGCTTGCCCCAGGTCATCAGGTAAGACCACCTGCGCTGTGACTTAGCAAGTAGTGTAGGTGACGGAAGCTTGCCATTCTCCCCGATAGCAATCAGCTTGCCCCGCCCAAGATCCCACAGCCGATTATGAAATTCATCCTTAAATTCGCCGTTATAGATATCGAGTGCCAGAATATCCACCCTCGCCCCGCCGGGGTAATAGGCTTCCTGCGCTTCAACTCCATCACCGTCTGCATTGGGGCTCCATACCCACAATATATTGTTCAACTTATGAGTCTTCGTGAAATGATCGAACATCAAATTCCAAAGTGTGATGAACTTGCTCTTGCGCCCCCACCAGAACCAACCGCCGTTCATCTCATGGTATGGCCTCCATAGTACAGGAACACCAGCATCCGCTAACTTGTGCAAAGACAAAGCAACATCATCGAGATCAGCAAGTAGTGCAGCATTCTGGGGAGTGCCGGGCGTTACGTATTTATCGAATTCTGCATTGCTCAGATTCATAGATACATTAGACCAGGCCGGGGCTGTTCCAGGCAGATGAGCATGATAGGTCAAGGCTACAATCCCCCCGGATTGATACCAGCGAATTGCACTGGCTACTACCCCGTCTCTTTGGCTGCGGACCAGTTCTGGCTTCTGGTTGTTGATCGCCCCCAGTTCGTAGCCATGGAGTCCGGCATACTGCCCCCCAGTCGTCCTCAGCTTGTTGCTGAACTCATCGGGGCTTTCGAGATAATCATGTTGTCCGTTAATAATCCCCGTGCCTTGCAAAGCATATAACGTCTTCAGAAGATTTCGGGCAGGAAGCGTCAAATTCGGATTGGCCGGGGTCATGACCCAATTCCTGAACGCCGTCTGCCACTGCACATCGTTTACCAGCCGTGATGCAGAATCTAACAGCTGCCAGAGCACCCCTTGTTCCATTAGCCCTCACCACCTTGTACTTTTGGTACATAGTATGAAAAGGCCCTGAACAAGGAAGCGGCTAATCTACAGGACAGAGAGCCTGTCTTTAGAATCTGCTGTTTCACTGCTCGATTTTATCAGCGATATACAAATCCAGGCGCTATAATTGGAAATGCGCTATACTGGTTGAAGCGCTGAAAAAGGAGGAGCAGAAGTGAAATTACGTAAATTAATCGGCAGTCTCATCATTGTTGCGCTGCTAGCTCTCGGTTCTTACTGGTATGAAGAGAACGGACAGATTCCGCCATCATCCCCTTCCGATTCTGAAATTGTTCAGTTAGTCTTTCCCTCGGATCGTTATCCGGAGACAGCCAAGCATATTCAGGATGCCATTGCGAATGGCGAGTCTGCCATATGTACAATCGATCGTGAGCAAGCAGAGAACAACCGCCGGCTCTCTTTAAAGGGCGTCCCTACCAAGAAGGGCTATGACCGCGACGAATGGCCAATGGCGATGTGCAAAGAAGGCGGAGAAGGCGCAGATATCGAATACATATCACCAAGCGACAACCGGGGTGCCGGAAGTTGGGTTGGCAATCAGCTAGAAGGCTATGCAGACGGCGTTCGTGTGGAGTTCATGTTCCAATAATGACAGAACCGGCCCCGGATAACCTCCGGGGTCTTATTATGTAAAGGTGTCCACAATATTCGCCATCCACACCCACCTGAATGTGCCATTGTTCAACTCTAACTTGATTTGCAGCGGTTTGACGTTCATAATCCGCACAATGCCACTTAATTTTTCAGTGCCAAAGGGGTCCCAAGTGTGCATGGAAATCCTGCACCCGTTCTGAAACGAATGAAAAATATCTTCCATCATCGCCTTGCATTGCGCCACCGTTAATTCCGGCTTCCCGCGGTACTCCATATCTCTGCACTCCACCTCTAGTCGCTCCAGTAAGCCCTTCATCCAAAATTCCTGACTTGCTGCTATGCCGAAATCCCCAATATTGATGGTCATGATGTCTGTCCCCCTGCCGAAATTTAACGATTGATTTTATTATATGCGAACAAATGTTCTTGATGCAATGTTTAAAATCCTCTATTTCAGTTTAAAATAGAATGGAATTTTATCCATAAACGGAGAGCCAGGTGTTCTATATTTGTTATCGCGGAAGAAGACTATACGGACCCATGTCTGAAACCGAGGCCTTGCAGGAATGGTTTACCTTGTCGGGAACGATCAAAGAATTGTACATTGTTGAAGTGGATCAGAATACCGGAAGAATCAAACGCCGAATTGGGCCTGCTCGCAGAAAAAAGAAATAACCCCCGCCCGGCTAAGGCCAGGGGGGGACAGTACGATAAAGCTATCCTAGAACAAACAGGCTTTAGTGATGATAACCAACAGAATGAAGAGAACCAGAATAGCACCTGTAGAAGTAAAAGGACTTACACACGGAGCGACAACCGGAGCTTCATTTACCGGACTAACATTTCCACAACCGCAACCATATCCTGCACCCATTTAAATTTCCTCCTTAGAATGATGAATATTGAATACAGCTCAGAATATGTGAAATTTCGCCTTGAGGTATGGGCCAACAGGTAAAGAAATGCGTGACAATTATAACAAGGCCTTGACTAAGCTATTTTTGTGTACCCTGCCTGCTCATAAAAAAGAATATCCCTGTCGATATAGCTTATAGAGGGAGGTGCGACATGGATATTGCAGCATTATCTACTTCAATGAGCCAGGCATCCTTGGCCCAAGCCGTGGGTATACAAGTATTAAGTATTGCTAAGGATCAGGCAGAGACCCAGTCTCAGAATCTGGTGCAGATGCTTGAACAAAGCGTTCATCCGAGCTTAGGAAAAACACTTGATATTCGCGTCTGATTGTTTTATGCTAATTTAACAAGAACATTAGTTCCCTTTTTTAAAAGTATTTCAAAAGACACCAGGCGGAAAGCAGACACCTGCTTTCTCCGCCTCTCTGTATTTCACAAGCCCTCCGGGCTTTTCTTTTACTTTTAAATACGAACACACGATCCTATAATGAGGTGGATGAAGTGAAATCATATTATCAAATGACTGTTTTGGAGAAATGGACAGAGGATTTATACAACAGACTCCAAATAAAGCAACCTTCCCAAATCTCCATCGAGTATATTTCAGAACGCTTGAATATCTGGGTCCATTATCTCGATGTGAGAAGCAAGGCGGTGGAGGCATCTGCCGGGATGTACAGCATGTTCATTGATAACCGTCTGCCATCAAGCATGCAGCGCCTGGAATTTCTTCACGCCCTATGCCATCTGCTGCGCCATTCCGGGAAGCGTACGCTAATGCCCGAAATCTTCACTCAAGATCAGGAGGATGAATCCGACCGCTTCATTCTGTATGCCTCCATGCCCTACTCCATGATCTCGCGCATGCCATTGCCGGAGCAGCGTGGAGAGGCGATTCGTTACCTGTCTGCTATGTTTCAAGTCCCGAACGAATTGGCTATCCAGCGGATTGATCAGATACAAAGACGCATATTTCAAGGTCAACTGCTTGCGGTAATGTCCCCAGCAAATTAATTCCAATGATATTCAGTCCGGCTCGCGGGGATAATAGCGATAACACAATCGCCAAGCTATTAACCGCCCACCCGCGTTACATGGCGGAATGTTCTCATTGGAGGGAGCTTATGGAAGCCACTAAAGTCATTGCCTTATTATTGACCCATCCCGAATACAATGTTGATGCAGTACACCCCGAAATGCCTGATTTTGTCGGAATCGAAACGATTGAAGTGGACCACGAGACTCAGACCTTCTCCATCCTGCTGCAAGAACCTAGGGAAGATGATATAGTTTTATAATCATACGCTCCGTTAGGTCGGTTGACCGGCGGAGCCCATATGATTCGTGAGAATATAAGATCTATGTGACCTGTATGTGTATGAAACGCCTCCTTCTAACGGTTGTTATACCAATCATAATATGGGTATAATTGACACAGACTAATTTATGGGGGCAATTTAATGAATAAAGGAGTACGTCAGAACTTGCAAGCTGCAGTGGCAAAGAACGAACGTATCAACCTCGTTTTATTGAATGGCGGGAATCTAAAGGGAACAGCCGAAGCCTTGACCTACCGAATGATCAAGATACAGACGGAGGAAGAATCACTCTGGGTTCCGATTACGGAGATCGAGAGCGTGTCCCATACATTGCAACACAATATAACCGGTACCCCGGTGGATCAGGAAGCCAGCAGAGAGAACGACAGCCAAATCACAATCGGCCGCATCCAAGAGGCAATAGCCCAAGAGAATAACCCCAGGCAACTGAGAGCCTTGGCGGAGCTTCTAATCACATATCTGGATAAGAAAATCTACGACTAACCACTCTACCGACACACCGCCGTAAGCAGACATCATACAATGTCCATCCTACTCATACGTAGATCTGACTACATCAAAGCACCTCGCCTTATCGGCAAGGTGCTTATTTGCGGCTTTCCACAAGCCTCTCCATTACTACTTGGCTATCGCTCTTAAAACACCCGTCAGCCGCTTGATTCCCTCTGTCCCGGCCCAACTCCCGGCACTCGCCAAAATCACGTTATGAAACAACTTCATAGCTATGGAATACGCCATCGTTCCGATCACGATCTCCATGACAATAAACCGCAGGATATCCCCGGAGGTTATAATATATACCTTAAACTCCTGATTATGCAGCATGGGCTCACCATCCACCTCTATAGCGTTCATGTAACCCATATGCTTTCACCAGTTTGTCTGATTCCTCTAAAAAACAAAGCAGATATCACTAGGTTAAAGTATTTTCACTTTATCCCCGGATAAGCAATATCATTATCCTCTTATAGTAATATTTACCTAGTTCTGTTAGACTATATCTAAATATCATTCAATTCAGGAGGATTTTTGTCGTGAAAAAAGTAATACTCCCATTGTTCCTATCGATAATTCTGTTACTCACACCCGCACTGGCCAGTGCCCATCCGGGTCGGACCGATTCAAAAGGTGGTCATTATTGCCGCACAAACTGCGAGAAGTGGGGATTGAAAAAGGGAGAATACCACTATCACAACAGTGGAACCAAAAAGAAAAAGCACTGATCTCACATAACTCTGGCACCTCAATGTTTGAAATAAAATGAGCTGCCAGAGCAAAAACAAGCCCTAAATTTTCTTCAATATATTCTCATTAACTAGAATAGTCTTATTCTACGTTCCGTAACCTAAAGAACTTCAGGATCCATAAGCTGTACTCTAAATTCCCCAGATTTAACCATCGTATGGAATCTAAGCCTCTGAGTCGAAGTAAGATATGAATATTCCTCTTTCCCAACTTCTGCTGGGTTACCCAAAGCGCTCATGCTTTGATCCTGGGTCCATTGATCAAATTCTCCCAGGTCAAGATAATCAATTGTATCTATTACATACTCGACAGTCAGTTTCAAATTATCCTTTAAATTCCATATCGCCACTTTAGAGTCCACTTCAAATGAATCGTCGGGGTTACCAAGGAGTTTAATCGCTTCTTTAATATTCATCCCTAAAGTTATCCCATGGATATAGAATTTATTACCTTGTTTGACAATCTTCAAAGGACTCACAATTTGATGATCTTGAACCAAAGAATCAATCTTCTCCTGATTAACATCAGGAATAAAGTTTCCCTCAATCAAATCATTGGCTGCCTGAATTAACACAAACAGCGCTTGTTTTTCACCTGAATCACTGCTCTCAGTTACTTTCTTTTTCAAAGACGGTATGTAATTATTTTTATAATATTCACTGTATTTATTACTAACCAACACTAAATCTTCCTTGTTTACATCGAATTCATATACATCATCCCAATAGGGCATTTGAGCATTACTAAGATTGTCCACATCTATTCGATATGAAATCACAAACTCATTTACACCATCCTGGTCTATATCAACACTTCTAGGTTCAAAGATGTCGCTGATTAATTTAGTTTTAACAACACCTTCTTTACGGTACTTTATTTCAAATTCTCCCCGACCATTGTTTCCACCGTTTGACACAAAAGAAGCATTGATAACCTCTTCAACTAAATCCGCCTTTAGCGAATCTTCGACTAATTGCTTTTCCGGTTCTGGTTCTGGTTCTTTTTCTGCTTCTACCACGGGTATAGTTTCAAATGTTCCCTTATTGTTATTCTCATCCGTTGAAGCTTGATGGTCCTTTATTGAAAAAGTAAACTTAGTCAAAAAGCCGAAACTGATTACAACTGTTACAAGAAGAATTGCGGCAATGTAAGATGAATTTTTGATAATTCTTTTCTGCTTTTCTTTGTTTCTTTTTAATTGTTGTTCATTTTCCTCACGTTCTTCCATCTGCTTTTTTGCCTTTTCTTCTTCAAAAACCCTCAAATTCCGGATTATTGTCTCTTCTTCTTTATAATCAGTCAGAACATTCTCTTTGTTTCTTCTGCATCTTTTACAAGTTAGGTGATCGCCAACATTCAATCTTCCGCAAATACATATCCATCTCTCATCGAACTTGTTAGCCAAATATTTAGCATCATCCCCAGCTCTCGCTTGTACGAATGCCAATAGCTTTGGATCCCCTATCTTTACTAGTTCAATCTTTTCCGATGAAGAGGTATCGTTGTTCCACATTGAATTATCATCAAACAAGATTTTCACGATATCCACTTCTATTTTTCTGGTGTTTTGATCTACTACCAACTCTAACTTTTTGTCCGTGACTTGTCTAAAGCTCGGGGGTAAACCATCTTTAAATTCAATCTTACATTCAAATATGTTCCGCTCATCTTCGACTGGATCACCGAATTGGTCATAGCAGTAAATAATAATTTTTAGTCCTTTTACGGTACGGGAAGACAAGTTATTAAACATTAATGAACAGTAAATCTTTCCTGTGCTTCTACTCTCATATAATTCATAATCAAGACATTCAACAGGACATTCGATATTTACTAACATTCCATTCCCCCGCTTAATCGCTTAATAAACGTAGATCGTCTTCCTCTGGCTCTTTTCCTAATTTTGAATTAATTTTATGTAATTGCTCTATAATTTCGGATATACCGATGAAAAACATCCCCGACACAAAACCAGCAGCCCAATACAACAGAGTGACAGACCATATTTGTTCATATGTGTCACTATAGAGTCCAACATTTTCTCTCCCAAATACCAAACCTAGAATAAATCCTGCTGCGATGTTAATAATTCCCATCCAAGTTATTACACCAGAAATTTTATTTTCCCTTTCCAACAACCTAATCACCACCTTCCCAATAGTTATATATTACCATATGAAAAATAGGTATCTATACTTCTTTGAGGAAAAACATCAGCCGACCGCTCTAACGAAGAACTGTTCACTACCAGAATGGCTGCGCGATGCTACAGATAAGGGGGTATAACCTTACTCGAAAGATGCCCTTTACATATATCATTCTTAGTAAAATGCATAGATTACCATCCCTTTATCTGATAGAATCAATTTTAAATAATTATCAGATTTAGGGGGAAGAATGGTTGGAAAAGTCGATTTTAAAAAAGTGGTGGTTTTGGTTACTGGTGATCATTATTTTTGGAGTGAAGTGGTGGCTTTGCTTACTGGTGGTGATTGTTTTTGGAGTTATAGGTAATATGGGTGGAAATAAGAAGGTCGCTGAGTCCACACTGTCAGCTACAACTACCGTAGAACCTACGAAGGAAGTCGTAGCTGAAGCGAAAGCAGAACCTACAGAAGATCCAACGCCAGCTCCCCACAGTGGAGATAACAGAAGCTCCTAATGAAAAGCCCCCAACACAAAATATACATATCGCGGTGCCCCACGAACCTCAATGGTCGGCGGGGCTTTGTTAATCTTTAAGGATCTGCGGTTTTGGAATATTATCAGCGGCTTTAAGTCTTATCTTAAGATGAACGATTCCATACGTAGGATCAAGCTCTTTCAAAGTATTATTGTATGTATTGGCAAACCTCAAAACAGCAAAAAACCCTTACAACGTAAGGGTTTTAGCGAAGTGGGCCCTGAGGGACTCGAACCCCCGACCAATCGGTTATGAGCCGACCGCTCTAACCAACTGAGCTAAGGGCCCGGATCTAAAATATCCGTATTTAGGAGTGCTGAGGATGAATAAAATTGGTTGCGGGGGCAGGATTTGAACCTGCGGCCTTCGGGTTATGAGCCCGACGAGCTACCGAGCTGCTCCACCCCGCGTCAGTCATTAAATTCAAACAGCGACAATAATTAATATACATTACATGATACCTATAAGTCAAGAGAAATTAGAAAAACTTCTCAAGGGAGGAAACGTACCCCGTACTTTCCCTTGCGGGAGCGGTAAATTTCCACGAAACGCGGGTCATGATAGCCGTAAATCCATCCGTCCTGCTCCAATCGTTTGGCTAGACATCCAGCTTGAAATCGGGTTCGGAACAACTTGGCGAAGTATATCCAGTTCATGCTGCATTCGACTCCTTTGTCGGCAAAATAATGGGATTCCTTCATGAGCTTATCATACCCAGTTTTCATAAAATAAGCCGCCGAAACTCCCGGCGGCTTTGAACCTTTTATTTGGAATAAATACTGGTTAATTCCTTACAGCACCTTGCGAAAACCAGCCATCCTCCAGATCAAAGGTGGACGCAGGGGATTTTTTCAGCTTCTCAAGCATCTTATTGCCCTGAGATTCCCAGGTTTTCAGTGCCCGATCTACGGACTGGCGGCCGTTATACACTTCGATGAACAACTGCCGGCCGGCATCGCTAATTTGGGTAATTCCCGGCTTCTGCGCCTCCAATTGATCCATAGCGGGATCACCGGCAGGCAGTGGTTTCTGGGTATAAAAAGGCTGCAAATCCAGACCCGGCTGACTGGAAGTAATGTAGTCTTTGCGGGACGTCAATTCGTAGTTATTATGGGCTTTAATTTTCGCCACTTCGTTACTGTTAACGAACTTAATCAGGTCCCAGGCATCCTCTGGATCGGGCGCATTAGCACTGATCGCCATCATATTTCCCAACCAAGTGCCGGATGACACCCCTGGCTTCTCTGCATGCGAAGGTACATTCACAATGCCCCAATCCGCCAGCTTGTAGTTGGGGATTTTGGAGGCATTTCGCTCAATATCCGCCAATTCTTTCACATAGCCGTACTCTCCGATAACCATAGCAGCCTTGCCTGTCGCGAACATATCCCCCTGAAGCGGGTTGAAGCCATTGCTCTCGGGACTACCGACAGACTCATCGCTGACAAACCCGGGAATAATCCCCTTATGCACAAGTTCACTATAGGTTGTCCATGCTTTTTTCCATGGCTGACTGTTGACAGTCATTTTCTCGCCTTTGTTATCGTACATGGTCAGCTGCAGCGGCGATATATAGGTCAGCATATCCCAGAATGGATCACTGGAATAACGGCTCATGGAGAATCCGTAGACACGGCTGTCGGAATGACCCGACACTTTGGTCACTTTGGAAGCATTGACAACCTTCGTCGCCAGTGTGAAGACTTCATCCCAAGTCATTCCATTCGTTGGATAAGGCAACCCAGCCTCGTCAAAAATAGCTTTGTTATAATACAAAGCACTGGAATTAAAGGTTGGTGCCAGAGCGTACAGACTGCCATTACCCAGCTCACGGATACCATCCAGCATCGTCGGCGCCATATTGCTAATATCATAATGGTCACGATCAATCAGCGACTGAAGCGGCTTGAGCATATTGCGATCTCTCAGGCTCTTGATGAGCGTGCTGTCCCCGACAATAACATCCACAGGCTTGTCTCCACCCATGAGCTTACGAATGCTCTCCAGGTTGTCTCCTGCGGGTGCTTGCGGGCCAGGATTGAAACGGGTGTCACTACTGTTTATAGCGGGCACAATCTCAAGCTTGACCTCAGGATGCTTCAATTCATACAGATCCGTAAACTGTTGGCGAAAATAGGTATCCTCTTCTCCGCTCCACAAGCTGCCGATCCGCAGCACACGTTCTTTCTGCTGAGCATGGCCTTGCCCTGATTCTGCCCACGCTGTATGTAAGTTCGATGACGCCAATGGCAGCAGCAATGCCGCGCTGAGACCCAGACTCACTCGGCGGATAGCCTTGCGTTTCTTGTCAGTTGTATTCCTATTAAATCTCACTATATATCCCTCCTGAACATACTAAACATTAGATCATGAATGCTTGGTTACTGGAGTAATCATCCATTCCTTCTTTATGTATTATATAGGTTTATAGCCTCGTGAAAGTTACAGCAAATTTAAAGTTAAACAACGAATCTTTCATCGAATCCCCTTATATTGGAACAAATAGAAACGGCTTCGCCGACCGCTAAGGGAAGGCTAAGCCGTTTCAGCGAGAAATATAAGAATGATTTATAGCGAAAGCATATAAATTCTTGCATTAAAAAAGTCCCTGCGCACCAAGGCGAGGGACTGTAAAACATCATTTATACTCCAAATGCCGCAGGATCTTTTCTCCAGGAATGCAGAAGATCTACATCACTTGCAGCAATTTTACTCTGAGACAGTGCAACATCAATCAACGTAGTGTAATTGGACAAGCTCAGCAGCGGAATCTCTGCATCGGTGAACGCCTGTGTAGCCCGATCTAGCTCATAGCTGAAAATAGCCAGTACCGCCAGTGGCACGCCACCGGCCTCCTGAACCGCTTGAGCGGCCTTAATGGAGCTGCCCCCAGTGGAGATCAGGTCCTCAATAACGATCACCTTCTGCCCTGGAGCAATCAGGCCTTCAATCTGGTTCTGCTTGCCATGGCCTTTAGCTTTGTCACGGATATATGCCATAGGCAGATTCAGCTTATCAGCTACCCAAGCCGCATGCGGGATACCCGCTGTTGCTGTTCCGGCAATCACTTCAGCATCCGGGTAACGGCTCTTAATCAGCTCGGCAAAAGCATTGGCGATATAGTTACGGACCTCTGGATACGATAAAGTCAGACGGTTATCACAGTAGATGGGCGACTTAATACCGGAAGTCCAGGTAAAAGGCTCTTGCGGACGCAGGTTGACCGCCCCGATCTCCAGTAAATACGAAGCGACTTGTTCACTTTTATTCGAAAATTGGCTCACGCTTGAATCATCTCCTCAATAATGGTTAGTGCCGCTTGACGCGGATCGGATGCTGCCGTAATCGGCCGGCCGATTACGAGATAGTGGCTGCCCTGCCGGATCGCTTGTCCCGGTGTCAGAACTCTCGTCTGGTCATCCATCGATGAGCCCGCTGGCCGGATACCAGGGGTCACTGTGCGAAAATCCGGGCCGCAGGCGGACGCAATGGCCGCTGACTCCTGTGGGGAGGCTACAACGCCATCCAGGCCTGCTTCCGCAGCCAGCTTGGCGTACCGAACCACCGTGTCGCCTACATCGCCGGGGATTCCAATCTCTCCGTTCATAACTTCCTGGCTCGTGCTGGTCAACTGGGTCACCGCAATAATCACCGGCATATCAAGCTCCGGATTAGCGCTTACCGCAGCGGCTGCGCCCTCGCGGGCTGCCGCCATCATGGCCTTTCCGCCTCCGGCATGCACGTTGAACATATCCGCGCCTAGTCTTGTAATGCTTCCCGCTCCGCCTTTTACCGTGTTCGGAATATCATGCATTTTGACATCCAGGAATACAGAGTAGCCTCGTTCTTTCAGCTCCCGTACGAACTCCGGCCCTGCCGCATAGAACAACTGCATGCCTACTTTCATATAGCATGGAATGCCTTCCAGCTTCTCCATAAGCAGTCTTGCACTTGCTACATCCGGGTAATCCAGAGCAATCATCAGCCGCTTAGCCATATCTGACCATGCAGCATCACGATCTGTCTTCACCGCTTGTTCTTTTTCGTAAGCCATAACCACCGCTCCTATCCAGTTTCACCTTGTCCACGAGGACCTCATTCATCTTCTTCATGGCCCGGTCATGGCGGGACGGTCTGCGAATCATCCGCAAACCGTCCCTGTAGCATGTTCAATGCTGTCTATTCAGTTCTTTATTGACCGACAAATGCAGGCATGGACTGCGACGAGAAGTTGATTGTCTGCAGCATTCTCAGCAGCGCAGCTACGGTGTCGAGAGAGGTCATGCAGACCACGCCATTCTCTACCGCTTCACGGCGGATACGGAATCCGTCACGCTCTGGTGTTTTGCCCTTAGTCAAGGTGTTGAAGACAAAGTTCGCTTGTCCGCTGCGGATCAAGTCAATGATGTTTGGCTCGCCTTCACCGAGCTTGTTCACGTTCATAACGTTCAGGCCTGCATCTTCAAGTGCGATTGCCGTACCGCCTGTAGCAATGATTTTGTAACCCATCGCATGGAAGCCCTTCATCAGTTCAACCGCTTCGGCTTTGTCCTTGTCAGCCACCGTCACGATAATAGCTCCCGTAGCCGGGATCTTCATACCCGCTCCGATGAGACCTTTATACAGCGCTTTGGCATACAGCTTGTCGCGACCCATAACTTCACCGGTGGATTTCATTTCCGGCCCCAGTGTAGGCTCTACGCGGCGCAGCTTGGCAAAGGAGAACACCGGCACTTTAACCGATACATAATCGCTTTCCGGCCATAGTCCTTCTTGGTAGCCATCTTCCTTGAGCTTGCCACCAAGGATAACTTTGGTCGCCAGGTGGGCCATAGGAATCCCGGTCACCTTGCTGAGGAACGGAACCGTACGCGAGGAGCGCGGGTTAACCTCGATGACATAGACTTCATTTTTATAGATAACGAACTGGATGTTGACCAGACCAATGGTCTTCAGTTCTTTGGCAATCTTGATTGTAATTTCGGAAATCTTCTGCTTCAAGCCTTCGTCCAGATATTGCGGCGGATAGACGGCGATAGAGTCACCGGAGTGAACTCCTGCCCGTTCCACGTGCTCCATGATGCCCGGAATGACTACAGTCTCTCCGTCGCAGATGGCGTCTACCTCAACCTCTTTACCCAGCATGTAACGGTCGATCAGTACCGGATGCTCTGGATTCACCTTTACGGCTTCGACCATGTAGCTCAGCAGTTCAGTATCATTGTACACAATCTCCATCGCACGTCCACCAAGTACATAGGATGGGCGAACCAATACCGGATATCCCAGCGACTGTGCAGTTTCAACTGCTTGATCGACTGTCGTAACAGTCTTACCCTTCGGCTGTGCAATGTCAAGACGGGAGAGCAAGGCTTCGAACTTCTTGCGGTTCTCAGCTTCGTCGATGCTTTCCAGACTTGTTCCGAGGATCTTCACCCCGGCAGCACTCAGCGGTGCCGCAAGGTTGATCGCGGTCTGTCCACCGAACTGAACGATTACCCCAATCGGGTTCTCCTGCTCTACCACGTTCATTACATCTTCAAAGAACAGCGGTTCAAAATACAAGCGGTCCGATGTGTTGAAGTCTGTTGATACGGTCTCCGGATTGTTATTGATAATTACAGCTTCATAACCAGCCTTCTGAATCGCCCATACCGCGTGTACAGTGGAGTAGTCGAATTCAATCCCCTGTCCGATACGGATCGGACCAGAGCCGAGCACGATTACCTTCTGCTTATCGGAAGGTGTCACTTCATTCTCAGTCTCATAGGTGGAGTAGTAGTAAGGTGTGGAAGCCTCAAACTCAGCCGCACAGGTATCTACCATCTTGAACACCGGCTTCAGCCCCTGGCTGAGACGCAATGCCCGCACTTCAGATTCCTTCGTTTGCTTGCCGTTAGGGTCACCTTCAGCACGGATCTCGGCGATAGCCCGGTCAGTGAAGCCAAAGCGCTTAGCTTCATACAACGTTTCCGCGGTCAGGCTTTCTTCTCCGCGAATAACGCTCTCGAAGTTCACCAAACCTTCGATCTTGGAGAGGAACCACCAGTCTACATTAGTGATATCCTGAACCTCTTGCAATCCGTAGCCGCGGCGGAATGCCTCGGCGATCAGGAACAGACGCTCATCATCGGCTTTTGCCAACCGGTCTCTCAGGACTTGTTCTTCCAGCTTCTCTGCCCCTGGCAGACGGAAGCGGTGAACGCCGATTTCAAGGGAACGAACAGCTTTATGAATGGACTCTTCGAAAGTACGGCCGATGGCCATAACCTCTCCGGTCGCTTTCATCTGTGTGCCCAGCTTGCGGTTAGCCGACGTGAACTTGTCGAACGGCCAGCGCGGGATTTTGCTCACGATATAGTCAAGGGTAGGCTCGAAGCAGGCATAAGTCTGTCCGGTTACCGGGTTGACGATTTCATCCAGCGTATAGCCGAGGGCAATCTTGGCAGCCATCTTTGCAATCGGATAGCCGGTTGCCTTGGAAGCCAGCGCCGAAGAGCGGCTAACACGCGGGTTCACTTCAATGACATAGTATTGATAGCTTTGCGGATCAAGCGCGAACTGTACGTTACAGCCGCCTTCGATGTTCAGCGCACGGATAATTTTGAGCGACGCGCTGCGCAGCATTTGGTACTCACGGTCAGACAGCGTCTGGCTCGGCGCCACAACGATACTGTCCCCGGTATGTACACCCACCGGATCAAAGTTCTCCATGTTGCAGACCACGATACAGTTATCGTTGGCATCGCGCATAACTTCATACTCGACTTCCTTCATGCCGGCGATGCTCTTCTCAACCAGACATTGTCCGATCGGGCTGTAACGGATACCCGCCTTAACCGTCTCACGCAGTTCCTCTTCGTTATCACAGATACCGCCGCCTGTACCACCTAAAGTATAGGCAGGACGGACAATCAGCGGATAGCCGATCTCACCGGCGAAGCTCAGGGCTTCCTCCAGCGTAGTGATGATTGTGCTCTCTGGAACTGGCTGATCCAATTCGCGCATCAGTTCGCGGAACAAGTCGCGGTCCTCAGCTTTTTCGATGGAGTGAAGCTGCGTTCCGAGCAACTTCACATTCTCTTGCTCCAACACACCTGCACGGGCCAGTTCTACAGCCATATTCAAACCGGTCTGTCCGCCGAGTGTTGGCAGCAAGCCGTCCGGACGTTCTTGGCGGATAATGCCGGTGACGAATTCAAGGGTGATAGGTTCAATATAGACTTTGTCGGCCATATTGGTATCGGTCATGATGGTCGCCGGGTTGCTGTTGATCAGCACTACCTCAACGCCTTCTTCTTTCAGGGCTTGGCAAGCTTGAGTTCCTGCATAGTCGAACTCGGCTGCTTGGCCGATGACGATCGGACCGGAGCCGATCACCAGTATCTTTTTAAGTTTATCATTCTTAGGCATGTTATCTTGCTCCTTTCACGGCTTCAAGCTGGGGCGCCCACTGCTGCGCCGTGATTCTGGCGTTAGCTGCAAGCTGCGCCTGACGCGTGCTTACAGGCTTGCTCGCCTTATGGTCTGCAATCATCTGCAGGAAACGGTCAAACAAATAGCTGCTGTCATGCGGTCCCGGCGCTGCTTCTGGGTGATACTGCACCGAGAAGGCAGGGTAACGGGTATGTTTTAGTCCTTCGACTGTCTTATCGTTATTGTTGATATGTGTAACTTCCAGCTCTGTGCTAGTGATGGAATCTTCATTAACGGTGTAGCCATGGTTCTGCGAAGTGATGAAGCAGCGTCCGCTTTCCAGCTCCTTGACCGGGTGATTCCCGCCGCGGTGACCAAACTTCAGCTTCTCTGTATCCGCTCCGCAAGCCAGTGCGAACAATTGATGGCCCAAGCAGATGCCGAAGATCGGATATTCACCAAGCAACTCAGAGATCGTTTGTACCGCGTAAGGTACGTCTTTAGGGTCCCCAGGGCCGTTGGACAACTGAATGCCATCCGGGTTCAGGCGGCGAATCTCATCTGCTGTCACATCATGCGGTACGACTACAACGTCACATCCGCGGTTGTTCAGCTCGCGCAGAATGCCTGTCTTAGCACCGTAATCGACGAGAACGATTCTTTCCTTGTTGCCAGGACTGATGTAAGTGTTCGGTGTAGAGGTGCGCGCTACCTGATTGCGCAATTCCTCAATACTCGTATCACCCATCATTTCCTGCAGTTCTTCTACCCGTTTGTTGGACGTGGTCAGGATTGCTTTCATCGTTCCGTAATGACGAATGATGCGGGTTAGCATCCGGGTGTCAATCCCGCTGATGCCGGGAATGCCATATTCCTTCAGCAGATCGTCTACGCTGTATTCTGCGCGCCAGTTACTTGGCACCGTCTCATGACGACGCACCACAAATCCGTGTACGAACGGACGTGCCGATTCGAAATCATCACGGGTGATGCCGTAGTTTCCGATCAACGGATAGGTCATGGTAACGATCTGACCGCAGTAAGAAGGATCCGACAGTACCTCTTGATATCCTGTAATTCCTGTGTTAAATACAACCTCGCCTGTCTTCTCGCCCTCGGCACCAAATGCGGTACCTGTAAACAGCGTGCCATCCTGCAGCAACAATCTTGCCTGCATTCCCTTCCACTCCTTCTTGTTGTTTCTATTATAAAAGTTCGTTAGTTAGTTTGTCTCATTCCAGACCAGCTTGCCATCCACCCAGGTACTTACCGGCCAACCTTTAAGCTTCCAACCGGTAAAAGGAGTATTTCGACCCTTAGTGGCAAAATCCGCCGGGTTCACTTCCTTCTCCTGTTCCAGATCAATCAGTGTCAAGTCTGCAGGCGCACCAGCTTCCAATACCCCAGTGTTCAACCGGAATACGCGAGCCGGATCAGCGGTCATCCGCTGAACCAGCAGGGACAAGTCCCATTTGCCAGTGTCTACAAAAGCCGTGTAGAGCAGCGGGAATGCTGTCTCAAAGCCTACGATACCGAATGGCGCAAGCTGCATACCCTTAGCTTTCTCGTCTTCGCTGTGCGGAGCGTGATCGGTAACGATCATATCGAGCGTACCGTCCAGCAGTCCTTCGATACATGCTTCCACGTCACGGCGCGAACGAAGCGGCGGGTTCATTTTCCAATTGGCATCCAGCCCTGGAATATCCTCTTCCGAGAGTAGCAGATGATGCGGGCATACTTCAGCGGTCACCTTAATCCCGATCTCCTTGGCTTGACGGATCAGACGTACCGATTGTTCTGTGCTGACGTGGCAGACATGATAGTGAACCCCAGTCGCTTCCGCGAGCAAAATATCCCGGCCCACATGGATCGCTTCCGACTCATTCGGAATTCCGATCAGGCCGTGCTTCTCTGCGAACGTTCCTTCAGCCACACAGCCGCCCTCCACCAGCGAGTTATCCTCACAGTGGGCAATCACTGGCATATCCAGCTTTGCAGCCAGCTTCATGGCGTCTTTCATCATTTGCGCGCTCTGCACGCCCACACCGTCGTCAGTAAACCCAATCGCTCCGGCTTCCTTCAGCGCTGGAAAATCAGTCAGCTCTCTGCCCAGCTCATTCTTCGTAATTGCTGCATAAGGCAGGACCTTTACCAGACCGGCTTCACGAGCCTTGTCTTTAACCAATTGCACCACTTCGGGGCTGTCTGTCACCGGACGCGTATTTGGCATGCAGGCGATGGTGGTAAAACCGCCCTTGGCTGCCGAACGGCTGCCCGTTTCAATCGTTTCCTTGTGCTCGAATCCTGGTTCACGCAAATGCACATGCATGTCAATCAGGCCGGGAATCAGCAGCTTTCCTTCTGCATCAACGATCTCAGCAGCTCCGGTCACTTCCTCATTTCCATCTATAAGAGCGGAGATCACTCCGTCCTCAATGACGATGTGTTTGCGCTCCGGCTTGCCGTCCTTGTTCAATACGCTGGCGTTTTTAATGATCACTGTCATGATTCTCCTTTTTGCCTGCAGACCACTGCCGCAAGCTTCCCCGTTATTATATAATAAAAATTCATCATTGTGTATATTTATTAATCGGTTAATGTTAGCTTTTTTAGAGAAGCGCTCTTTCGAGTACAGCCATCCGTACCGGCACCCCGTTGGACATTTGCGGGAAGATGCGCGATTGGCTGCATTCCACCACTGCATCATCAATCTCAACATTCCGATTCACCGGTGCAGGATGCATGATGATCGTGCCTGCACTGAGCTTCGAGGCGCGCTCTTCGGTCAGGCCGAACTGGCGGCGGTATTCTTCTGCCGACTGTAGAATTCCGCTGGCATGACGCTCGAGCTGTACCCGCAGCATCATCACCACATCAGCTTGCATCGCCTCTTCCATGGAAACATATGGCGCGTAAGCCGCAAGCTCAGGAGCCTTCATATTCTCTGGTGCGCAGAACTGCACCTGTGCTCCCATCTTGGTCAATCCCCAGAGGTTGGAACGAGCTACGCGGCTGTGCAGGATATCTCCGATGATCGACACCTTCAGGCCTTTCAGAGCGCCGAAATGCTTGGTCATGGTATACATATCCAGCAGTGCTTGTGTCGGATGTTCGTTGTTACCATCGCCCGCGTTGATTAATGGGATGGCAACTTTCTCCGCAAGCTGCTCCAGCACTCCTGCCGGCTTCAAGCGGATAACCCCCGCGTCGATCCCCATGGATTCCAGCGTCCGTACGGTGTCGTAGATGGATTCGCCTTTCTCTACGCTGGAAGCGGCGGCTGTGAAGTTCAATACTTGTGCACCGAGACGCTTCTCAGCCATTTCGAATGAGAAGCGGGTACGGGTACTATTCTCAAAAAACATGTTGGACACAAACCGCGATTCCAGAACGGGTGTTAATTTCTGACTCTGATTATCCCAATGGGACGTTCTCTCCAGCAGTTGTTCGATCTCTGAGCGATCCAGATCCTTTAAGCCGAGCAAGCTGCGTTCCTTCACCTTGGTTGCTGTCATCATGATTATTTTTCCTCCCATTGCGAAATAATGGACACTTCGTCTTTACCGTCATATTCCTTCAGCGCCACTTCGATTTGCTCATGTTTGGAGGTAGGTACGTTCTTGCCGACATAATCTGGCCGGATCGGTAGCTCACGGTGACCGCGATCCGCAAGAACCGCGAGTTGAATCATGCGCGGCCTGCCGCAGTCCATCAAGGCATCCATCGCCGCCCGGATGGTCCGTCCGGTGTAGAGTACATCGTCGCATAGAATAACTTTTTGATCGTGGATGCCTGTGCTGTCCGCATTCAACATCAGATTGCTGCTTACTACCGCCGGGGCTCCCGCTTCACTGTTGCTCTTGCCCTCATCACTACGGTCATCGCGATAATGGGTGATATCCAGCTCACCGTAAGGAATGGCTACCCCTTCAATCTCCTTGATGCGCTCTGCAATCCGGCGGGCCAGATACACGCCCCGAGTGCGAATACCCACTAACAAGCAGTTCTCAATACCTTTGTTCTTCTCCAAAATCTCATGTGCAATTCGTGATAACGCCCGGCGAATCGCCGTTTCGTCCATAATGACGTTTTTTTCAGTAACCATGATTGTCATCCTCTCAGTTTGAACGCCACTTCAAGTTCCTTGGAAAACAAAAAACTCCTTGCCTGAAACAGGCAAGGAGTGGAATCCACACATGAAGAAGATGACGGCTGCGCACATGAAAAGACTTCCGTATAGTCATACGGATACCTTCCTAGAGTCGCGAACCTCGATTCACGTTACCTTGCCAGTCTCACGGGACTGAATTAAAGGCGCTATTCATTTAACAGAAGTATGACAGAATGACGGCGGCCTGTCAACTCCAAGAACTGATTTTGGGAAGAAGAGGCACTACAGATTTACAATAGGAATTTCGTTCTCGATCCGGAATCTACTTTCTGCAATCCAGTCCTTAAACCATTGATTGTCAGAGCTGCTGAAAGTTTCATCTCCGTCCCAATTTCGAAATGAGCCTATGTATACGATCAGTTCTCTTAGTCTTAGAAATAACGGGATCTGCCCGAGCCAATATTCATCTAATGTATGCTCTAAGCGATAACCCTTCATAAAGTGATGCATAAATCGGCTGGTCTGCTCCTCTCGGTAAACCAGTCCATCATCACCGCCATAAACATATACCAAATAATAGATCTGGATCGCTATATCCTCTACAAACCAACTATACTGGGCTTCATCAAAATCAAAAAGTGTAATCACTCCATGATCATCCACCTTAAAATTCGCAACATTAATGTCGCCATGGATCAATCCGTATCCGTTATTATCTTTGGGTAAAGCCCCGATAGTCTTGACCAGGGCCAAATAGCTCTCACGAACGCTGACCTGTGATTCAGGAAGCAGTTCAATGTTTTCCAGAAACCAGTTTTGGTTCCAGTCCTGTCTTTTGGAAATACCTTCCTTAGGGCGATATGTATTAGACAACGCGTGCATTTTGCCTGTCAACTGTCCCAGCCGCTCGTACAGCTCATCATCCTGAAGACATTCCGGGTAGTCGATCTTGTTTCCCTGAGCCTTTTCAAAAGACACGCAAGTGTAATACCCACCCGGAAAATGAATGACCTCCGTCCATCGTCCCTTATTCGAAAGTGTAGGTAAGGACACTTCAATCCCTGCATTTGCGAGGAACATCATCCAATCCAGTTCACTTTGGACCAAACTCTCTGAACGATTGGCGCTTGGCGTGAATCTCAGAATAAAGCTTGCTCCCTCCCGCTCATACTCGTAGACGATATTCTGACTGCCTCCTATATAAGAGAGCTCATTGCTGCTCGTGTTAAAAAGTTGTGCCGCTATCTTAAGTAGCTCATTGGTTAAAGCAATATTATTTTTCATCGTACCTCCATAGCGTTAGGTTTCAGGATTTCCTATTAGTTTGAATAATTGAATTTTTCCAAATAATCGCTAATGATTCTCTGGTCCTGATGCCACCATAACATTGGAAAATCATGATTTCTTACAAATCCTAATTTTGTCGCTAACTGAATCGAACGTTGATTGCCTGCGTCGCAATTATAGTTTGGCACTACATCATGCTTCAAACAATGCTCGATAAATGCTGCACCTGTAAGTGTTGCTAACCCTCGCTTCTGGTATTCATCCACCGTTACGATATCAATATCCGCATACCCTCCACCTACAAAAAAAGAATTGCACACGCTAGCGAAATGATCATTCATCATTATGCAATAACCAAATCCTCGCTCCATAAAATGTTGGGACGAATTCCATAGCGAGTCATAGGAAGAGTCCATTTCATTTCGATATTTGTTGAACAGCGTGTCATCCATTAATTTCATTACATAATGCTCGGGCAATGCTTTTAGAGTAGTTTTAAGATTCTGGAATCGGGATGGATCGAATGTAAAAGAAGATCGGTGCAACAAAATAGTCCGCCCCGCTAGCCTTTCGTTAATTAGAATTAGCAGTTCCGGCGTTGTAACATAAAGATCATAGTAATTTGAATGGTTCTGTTCATTGAGTAAATATTCAACTACATCGTTCATAAAGCGCTCATCGCTGCCGCTTCCGGCCAAAAGATACTGTCCATACGAATTGATGACAAGACAAGAGGCAGGATTCTCACGGTGATCCACAAACACTTTTCCAGACTGATTATGATCAATTACGGAATACGCAAACACAGGTTCATAGGCTTGATTCTTAAGCAGCGGCAGAACGTAAGTGTACTCCTCATCAGATAGCTCTATCACCTTATCTAGCTCCTTAAGTGTATTTGAGCAAAGCTATTTAGCAAAAGTGCTGTTCCATCATTGCAATTTACAAACCCTTCGCTTCATCCCAGAACCCTTTGAACGTGCTGACATTGTCGTACCTCAATTCTCGATCTTCACTAACTGCTCGCAGTGCTACTTCGTAGAGAGGCCTCCCTGCTTCCCATTTAGAGAAAGCGTGATCCTTTTCTCCGCCTAACAAACCAAAGGCAATAGCGCCCATCGTGAAAACATTGGTCTGTGCATCAATAGGCGCACCTAATATAAACTCTTCAGGCGCTTTTGATCTTGTGGCACCCCAGAAATTTTCCCCTATATCATTCACAGCAGGAGCTTTTCTATAGAAATCAATATCACATATTTTCGTTATATCATGTGAAAAATCGTATAAAATACTTCCATCGTAAAAATCAACTGCGACATACCCTTGTGCTTCAACAAAAGTATGAAATTCAAACATGGCATTCAGAGATTCCAGACGCTTTTCAAGGGGCAAATGCTTGTATTTATAAAATGGCGAGTCCGGATGGTTATGTTTTGCTTCACCTGCAAAGGACCAATGCGAATGAAGACACTCCCCTTCGAACCATTCAAAGACTGCTGCGTATCCGTTAGCGGTACGGAAATGATCCTTGAGCTGAATAAGATGCTGATGATTTAAAGCAGCGTACAACGGAATACCCGCAATTAACCGCGACACAGCCTCTTGAGGATTTCCCGAAAAATCTAGCGGCCTGGCTCCTGCATACTTAACGAATTTCTTCTCCCCATCCTTCTCCATTCCGAAACAGATATTACCTGAATCCTGTTGATCAAACACGCAGAATACTTTGCCTAGAGACCGCAGCCATGCAAAATCGTGTTGTTCTTGAAGCTGAAAGGTAACCTCATCGAAAGAATAGGTAACCGGCGCACCGCTTGTTTTTGTGAAATTGTGTCTGGCTACTTCCTTCTTCTCAAGAAACACTACAAACTGCTCAATGTTCTCAAAACGATTGATCTCGACCCCTTTACTTCGCAGATAAGCCTCTAGCATAGCGCTTAAATGTTCAGTAGCTGCTTGTAATTGCGGTAGATCTTGTGAGTGAAGAAGTGACACCAGATCCGGGAATCCCAATTGTAGGTATTGCTCCTGGTATTTAAAATCAGTGCTGTAATCGCTAGGCCATTGCCCGGTTTCGGCGTAAAACAAAAAGGCAGCGATCGAATCCTGTACATGGACAGCAGAGAAAAATGCGGTATCAAAATCATTCGTTTCACAAGCGGTAATGATTTTATCCAGAACCCCCTTTTCCTCTTCGTAAAAGCCCTTCATTCTATCGGGGTAAGCAGGTTTGCTGTAGTGCTTTTCTTTTTGCGCAAGGATTAGCTCTAGTGTATCTGCCGCAAGTGCTTCACATGCCTCAAGAATATCGGCGTTCACGCCGCTTCTTGTAATCATTTCTATATAGGTTTCCAAGCGAGCTGGCTTGATCTGTAGACTTAATATTTGTTCCTTGTTTTTACCAAAGCCTTTTGAATAATACGTCCGATTTAACAAGGCAAGGCTTTGAAATACCTTTGTTAGAATGCCGTGTGCTTCTGTTCTGTAGAACGTTAAAGAACCAGATTCTTTAGCGCGGGTCAGCTTATACAAATGCACATAAACATCACGGAGCTCGGCTTCAGCCTTCTCTATCATCTTTTGCGCATTCTCAGAGGCCTGCAATGCAGAGGTGGTCTCTCGCAGCTTCATAAATCTTTCCCGCTCTTCATCCGAACGAGTATAGAGGAGCTCACAATCCGTGATAATCGTCGTTTTATCCTCTTGAAACGAAGCCATTCTCTCCGCACGTTCCCAACTAATCGGCCAGAAATCAAAGCTTATGTCATCAATGATAAACTGAATACTTGCTTCATATCCTTTCGATGTGGCTGGTATAAAAAAGAAGTCCAAGTCAGAGCGTTTCGTCGCGGTTCCCTGCGCGTATGATCCGTAGTAAGCAACAATCGCAATCTCTTCAGCGTAGACTTTCTCTATATGATTCAAAAGTGACTTGGCAACATCAAATACATTCAGCATTTAAAATCCCCTTTGTATATAAATGGATATCCCATTTTCATAATACTAAAGTCTGTGGAATTATTTCGGTAAAGTTTAATTATAATTAGTAATTAACAAAGACCATCCTGGGTACAGGATGGTCTTTGCATTAAACAACTTACAAGTTTTATTTGTTATTATAGCTCTCTAAAAGGGCTTCGATGGACACTCCATTAACTTTAAGCCCCGAGATATCACAGTCTTTTATATCCACGTTTGAAAGATTACAGTTTAGGAAGGAGCTCCCCTGTAATTCGCAGTTTTCGAACCTGTTCGGTTCTCCATGCATCTTTATATCATGAAAATGAGCTCCTCCCATCTGACAATTGCCCACCTCAATCTCCCACAGTCCAACCTCAACAAATTTGGCAAGATGCATGTTTATATTATTAAAGACGGTCTTGCTCATATTGATATCATCAAAACTGGAACCCTCCAGATTAATGTTATAGAATCTTGTTGTATTCAGATCGCTGTCGTCAAAATCACTGCCTCCCATAGCCACACGCCGGAACTCCGTTTCTGGCATTCTCTCATCTTGAAATACCTTCTTCTTAAACTCCTCGTTCAATCTGTTCTGGCTAAGATTGTCATTCACCATACTTAACATCTCCCTTTTTAATGATGTTCTTGATCTGCGAAGTCTGCTCTCTACTGCATCGACGGATATACCAAGGAAATCACTAATCTCCCTAATCTTATATTCATCAATATAGTACAGAATTGTGACTGTACGGTTAGCTTCGGATAGGGTGTTTAGAGCGTTCCATACCTCAGTGCGAAGTTCTTTCTTTAATAATTTATCTTCGGTGCTTTCTAGTTGCGGAGTATCTACTTGTTCTGCTAATTTGTACACTTCCTTGTGTTTGTTAGCCCTAAACCAGTCCATGCATTCCCTTGTGGTAACTGCATATAGCCAACTGCTGAGTTTTTCGGGTTCCTTTATGTTGGACAACTTCTTGAATGTCTTGACAAAAACCTCCTGAGCAACATCCTGTGCAGTGTGAAAATCACCCAATTTGCCGTAAGCTACCCCGTAAACAGCATTGGCATATTTGCGAATAAGTTCACCGAATGCATCAACCTCTCCTTTACACACCCTATTTACCAGCTCTGTATCCGAACAACCCACTTTCATCCTCCTCAAATTAAGTTCATAACATTAGACGTAAGAAGAAATAAGAAACCGTCTTAACTATTATAAATTTATTTAAAATAATCGTGTTTACCTCTTTTCAATTACACTGTAATATATAAAGTATATATAATTAGAACATGTATGTCCCTAAAGGAGAGTGTAAATAGTGCCTGAAAGCTGTGTTCCTACTGGCGTGACGCTAAAAGATACTGGTTTTGGATATACATTGTCTTTGATCGGCGGTAAATACAAAATGATTATTTTGTATTGGCTGTCTGAAAATAAGGTTCTGCGGCATAATGAGCTGAAGCGAAGTATCGGTACCATTTCTTTTAAAACCCTAAGCATTATGTTAAAAGAACTGGAGGCTGATGGCCTTATCCTACGGAAGGAATATCCCCAAGTCCCTCCAAAAGTTGAATATTCACTATCTGAACGTGGCCTTTCTCTGATTCCATTGTTAGATATGATTTGCGATTGGGGAGTGAACAACAAACCACCCATTCTGGTTTAAATTAAAAGAAGTATCTCCCAAAAAGGAAATACTTCTTTTTTTACATATACACCGAACTCAACTACGATTGCTGATCCTCTTTGAGGGACTCTATATATTTCATTAGTTCTACTACTCCGTTTAATTGTGTTATTAGTTTATCGTTTAATTTTTGAAGTGCTAACTGAAACGAGCGATCTATTGTTGTAAAATGGTGTGCTTCTAGGTCATTTAAAAGATCTTTCAGATTTTCAGTGTAATATATTGTTTTTCTTAAACTGCTAATCACTAAGATCTTCCGCAACTCAGACACAGCGAAGATTCTATAACCATTTTCTTTGTCTCGTTCTGAGGCAATCAGCCCCTCCTTCTCCCAATGTCTTATCGCAGAGGTATTAACTCCAGCAATTTCGGCTACTTTGCCAATGGTTAGCGACTGTATTGATTTAATATTTCTATAATTACTGAAATCAGCATTTCTGATCATACTCAGTATTTCTTCAATCCGTTGTTTTTCTTCTTGAGTTAGATACAGCTGATGGTTTACTAGCCAGAGAGCATCCGTTATATCGCCAATCTTGATTCTCCTCATGACATCATAAACTACAGGTATATCATATCCCCTCAATAATGATCGAATGGCACTAAAAGACTGAAGATGTATCGGGGTATAGGCTCTATGGTTTCCTGTCGTTCTCGGTACATCAGGGATTAACCCTTGTTCCTCATATCTCCTTAAAGTAGTGGCACTTACGTTCAGTATTTCAGCCATTTGTGTAGGTGTGAATATACTTTGCATTTCCCCACTTCCCTAATCTTAAAGTGAAACCTTAAAGTGCTGCGTTAACATAAAATCCGAATTCTATACTAATACCAAGGTTTTGCTGGGAAAAACCGGACTATTGCATGAATGTTGTATGTTATTAGTATATCCGGTAGGGAGTGATCATGTTGAACAAAATCGTAACATTAAATGATGGATCAAAATTAGAGGTAGGTTTAACTGGAGATCCTGCTAGTAAAGTAATTATGTTACCAATAGCTAAAAAATCTGTTTTTGGTCAAGAAGCTGAAACGTTGAGATTGTGGGGAGTAGATCCTGAACTAGGAAAAAATGTTGTGGAAGGACTTTCTGATAAATTTCAGGTGTTGTACTTTGACTATGAAGGCCACCTTTTTAGCAATCCTCAACCAGATCTACTTACACCAGAGAACATCTCAATGGATTTATTACGAATCGCTGATGAAATGAAGGTTAACACATTTAGTTATTACGGATACTCCTGGTTGGCTCTAGTTGGCTTACAATTGGCGATTAGAACAAACCGTTTGGAAAGTTTAGTTATGGGAGGATTCCCGCCCTATGAGGGGCCCTATAGAGAAATGATGGTAGTAACCACAAAGACTTATGAGCAAGCATTAAATAATCAAAATACCTCTAATTATCAACTCGAAGAAAATATCAGTCCTGAGGAATTCGATTGGGATGACTTACAAGTAACCATAGACCCAAAACAAACCAAGCAATTTGTCACCATGTACAAAAACTTAATGGATTTCGATGATAAAAAAATTCAAGGCCGATTAAACCTTCCTAAGCTTACGTTCGCTGGAGACAAAGATACCATTGCTTATGGCGAGAACTTTGGGAATGTAACTGTCGATATCAGCGGCTTATTAAAGATAAATGAAGACGTACTAAAACACTTTGGCTGGGATGTTCATCTTTTATGTGGGGAGAACATGGATCATACAAAAGCAATGCAGCCTGAAACGGTTCTGCCTTTGATTAAACCTTGGTTTATTGAAAACCTATTGAACAAGTTCTCACTGTAATAATTTTCACTTTTCTTCCAAGCGATGTTATGATTATTTTACCGCGTTGGATATTGATGATATTCTACTTGAAAAAGCTAGACAGAGGCTAAGTCATATCCCTGAATCAAGACTTCATTTTGTTAATGCATCGATTTACAATACTGGATTACCTGACAATCACTATGACTTTGTTATTGCACGATTAATATTTCTTCATCTTCATGATCCATTGCAAGCTGCGGAAGAACTTAGCCGTATCTTAAAACCGGGTGGGAAGCTCATTATTATTGATATAGATGATGGGGCATTTGGTGCTATCCAACCTGAATTAGATGTTTTACCATCAATATTGAAAAAGCTGTCACAACTACAGGCTTCAAGAGGTGGTAACCGGAATATTGGAAGAAGCTTGCCGCGGATTCTATCCGATTCAGGCTTTATAGACGTGGATATGGATGCACTCATCCAACATAGTGATTTACATAGTATCGAGGGTTTCAAACGACAATTTGATATCAACCGCTTCGCTGATTTCTATAAGCATGGCATCATTACTTCATATGAATTTGAGGAATTAAATAAATCCTATGACCATTTTGCTAGTTCCCCGGAAGCTCATGCCATGATGCTATTTTTTATGGCGTGTGGGACAAAGCCTTTATAGACCTATCCAAATATTTTAGGCCTTAGCACTATTGGGATACGCTGTTCCCCGTGCTGACTGGAACGGTAAGTTTAAGAGCCATCCTTTGCGGGATGGCCCTTTCTTTATTGGTGGCTCATAATCCATATTTTATTATTTCAATTCAATCTGGCCTTGCTCAGTTCCCCAGAATCCAGTCTGGACATTTAAAATAAAGCCAGTCAGATCTTCCGGAATTTCAAATACTACATTGCCTGTCTGAGCCAATCCGGGATTGATTCCTTTATATAAAAAATAGTCTCCGGAAGAAGTAATCAACGTTGACGGTGCATATGTAACCTCGTCTTTTAGGAGCTGAAAGTATGAGGAGTCCGTGGTAATCATCTTCTTACCAGCATTTTTAACAGTTACATTTACTACAAGGAAAGTACTTCCTTCAGCACTTGGGGAATAGGAAAACAATTGTCCATCTTTAATTTTATTGGTAGTGGTTACTTTGTTAACTTTAAATACGACATCCCCAACCTGCAGTTCTTCCCCCTTCTTTGCCAATTTTTTTACTTCTTCTTTAGAGTTACCCTTTGTACCTACAGAGCTTGCAGGGGTATTAGCCTTGTCAGTTGTATTACTTGAACTATCCTTATCTTTGGAAAATAAACCAATGACAATAGCTAGTACAATTAAAGCGATGAATCCTAGACACCCCATTTTAAAAATCTTCTTCAAGTAAAACCCTCCTAATTAGGTAGTTTGAACCATTTATTATACTATCAATATATCGGAAATTATAGGAAATTTTTTATAAGGATTAGGGGGTTTTCCGAAAAAATATTTTGATGGACATGACGAATTCTTATCGACCTTCTATAATCCTCCTTTCCTTAGCATAATTAATAATATTCTTCTCCACAAAACAATACCCCGCAGCCATTACCGGCTGCGGGGTATGCTATATCCACTATATTAGAATTCAAACTCAACATCGCTGAGCCGGCGTTTGATCTCAGAGATCACGCGGTGCTCTTCCTCTTCGCCTTTGGCAACGAAGGTTACGGAGAAGCGTACGAAGGCTCCGGCATCGTCCCAAGGTACGGTGGAGATCAGCTTCTCACGGATCAGGAACTGCGAGAAGTCTTCCCCAGTCTCAAAACGACGTCCGCCCTTCACGCCTTTAGGCGCAGCCACGTACAGGAAGAACGAGCCTTTAGGCTTCTCGGCCTGGAAGCCGAGGCTGTTCAGCGCATCCACCAACAGGTTATGACGGCGGGAATATTTGTCCGCGATCGCTTGTGTGATCGAAGGGTTAGCCAGACCATAGGCTGCGGCTTTTTGGATGGCGATAAACTGACCGGAGTCATTGTTGTCCTTCACATCGCTAAACGCTTTGACAATTAACGGGTTGCCAGCCACAAAGCCGATTCTCCAACCCGTCATGTTGTACGACTTGGACAGGGAATGCAGCTCTACACCAACATCCTTAGCACCCGGAACGGACAGGAAGCTAAGCGGCTTTACACCGTCATAGGTCAGGGCAGCGTAAGGTGCATCATGAATCACGACAACATCGTATTTCTTGGCCCAAGCTACTACTTCAGCGAAGAACTCAGGCGTTGCACTAGCTCCAGTCGGGTTGTTTGGATAGTTCAAATAGAGCAGCTTGGCTTTCTTCGCAATATCCTCAGGAATGGCGTTCAGATCCGGCAGGAATTTGTTCTCCTTCTTCAATTCCACCGTGTAGACTTGTCCACCCAAATATTTGGTGTGCGTGCCCAATACCGGATAGCCTGGAACCGTCATAATAGTGATGTCGCCGGGATTAATAAAGCAAGATGGCAACATCGCCAGTGCTGGCTTCGAACCGATGGAATGCACAACTTCTGTTACCGGATCAATGCCTTCCACGCTGAATACATCGTGCAAGTATTGTGCTGCTGCAGCCTTGAATTCTGGAATACCATTATCCGAATAGCCGCGATTCTCTTCCTTCGATGCTTCTTCGGCCAATTTGGCGACAATGCCCGCGTCCGCCATTTCGTCCGGTTCACCAACGCCCATGTCAATGAGTTCGATGTCAGGGAAATCCAGCTTAGCGGATGCCTTGGCGCGTTTGATTTTCTCAAATTTATAAATCGCAGTGTCCTTGCCGTAATTCGCTCCGCCGATGCGGTCTGCAAAGTTACTCTGGATGAATGTATCTTGATATTGTTCAATACTCATAAAGGTCATCTCCTGGCTTTTTTTCAAAGTTCTAATCATAAATATGACGGAAACCGTGATGCAAAACCATGGATTTATTATCACTTCATTTGTACTTATCTGCTACGCAAAGCGAACAATAATTCTTCCATATCTGCAGGAAGTGGTGCACTGTACTCCATATACTCTCCAGTAGAAGGGTGAACAAATCCAAGGACAGCTGCATGCAAGGCCTGGCCTTTCATCGTCGTTCCTTTGCTGCGGCCATAGATCGGATCACCAGCCAGCGGATGGCCGATGAATTTCATATGTACCCGGATCTGATGGGTTCGCCCCGTCTCCAGTTGCAGCTCCACAAGCGTGCAATCGCCAAACCGTTCCAGTACGGTAAAATGCGTAACAGATTTTTTGCTGTTCTTCTCCGTTACGGTGTAAAGCTTGCGATCATGCGGATCTCTTCCGATCGGTGCGTCTATGGTTCCCTTGTCATGCGTTATATTACCTTGAACCACGGCAATATAACGACGGGTCACACTGTGTTCCTTCAGCTGCGCAGCCAGCGAAGCATGGCTGGCATCGTTCTTCGCGGCCATAATCAGGCCAGAGGTATCTTTGTCAATACGATGTACAATGCCTGGGCGGATCTCGCCGTTAATGCCGGACAAGTCCTTGCAATGATACATCAGGGCATTGACCAGTGTTCCTGAGGGATGACCTACTGCCGGATGCACGACCATTCCACGCGGCTTGTTCACAACGATCACATCGCTGTCTTCATACGCAACGTCCAGTGGAATATTTTCCGCAATAAGATCCGTAACTTCCGCTTCAGGTACAGTGACAGCTACTACATCGCCTTCCCATAGCTTGTGATTGGCTTTGACCGTTGCACCATTGACGGTAACATGTCCGCCGTTGATCCACAGCTGAACCTGTGAACGGGATATCTCTTCCTCCCAGGCCTCGGTGATATACTTATCAATACGCTCCCGGGCATTCTCGCCGGAGACCGTCCACTCCGTGACGTCCCTCTCTTCTTCGTGGCCGGATGCCGGTTGCTGATTGACGTCATTATTCAAATCATTCATTCCTTTCCGTAAACTTACTTTGATTCATTTACTTCCGTTATCTCTTCTCCGCCCTTCATATCACGCAGCGAATCCAGAATAATCAGTGCCACACCGATAACGATGCAGGAGTCCGCGACATTAAAAATCGGGAAGGTATAGCTTCCAAAATTAAATTGCAGAAAATCAACAACCTCGCCATTCAACATCCGATCCAGGAAGTTGCCGACGGCTCCACCGAGTACAAGACCTAATGCAGTAGGCAGCAATTTGCGTGTCGCCTTGACCTTATTCAGATACCATACGATACCGGCGACAACCACAATGGTAACCAAAATGAAGAACCACTGCTGTCCCTCCAGAATGCCGAACGCGGCCCCGCGGTTGCGGTGCGAGGTAATCAGAAAGAAGTTCCCAATCACCGGAATTTGTTCCCCGAGCTCCAGACGCGTAGCGATTACATATTTGGTTGCCTGGTCGATCAAAAAAGCAATGAGAGCTATCAGATAATACACCACAGAAGTTGTCACTCCGTTCTTATTTTTCCCGCGTCTACGCGGTCAAATACTGATTAAAGACTCGTATATTGTAGCACAGGCCTAAAGACCCGTCTATTGCAGACGCTTTCGTGCAGGGACTCTTGGGGACTATTTTCCATCGCTAAAATCCCTTCGCTACGGTCAACCTATCAAGGAGCCCTCCCGCACAGGCGAAGGGGAAGGAATGATGTTCTGAAGCAGGATCAGAAAGGAGCACACCAAATGACACACCTGACAGCAGAGCAGCTCTCGGAACTTCGGGCAAATCTGCATCAACAACGGGCCGATATCCGCCACAGATTGCAGAATAATGAGCATTACGGGCTGCAGGAATCCATGCGCGACAACTCTGGGGAGCTATCGGAAATCGATAATCATCCAGGCGATGCCGCTACCGACCTGTATCACCGTTCCATGGACATTTCGCTGCTGGAGCGGGACGAGCATGAACTTGAAGATATCGATGCAGCCTTGAAAGCGATGGATGAAGGAACCTATGGCATCTGCCTGGCTGGCGGTGAGCCTATTCCATTCGAGCGGTTGGCCGTCGTCCCTGCTACCCGTTATTGCAAAGAGCATAATCCCAAACAAGAGAAGCCGAATAACCGTCCCGCCGAAGAGGAATTCCTCACGCCCCCTTTTGGGCGAACCAGTCTTGACGAGAATGAAGAGCAAAATGGTTTTGACGGCGAAGACGCCTGGCAAATTGTCGAGAGCTGGGGTACCTCCAATTCTCCGGCCATGGCAGAAAGCAATGAGATCGGAGCTTATGAAGACATGGAGATTGAGGCCGACGAGACCGAAGGCTTCGTAGAGCCTTGGGAAAATTTTATCGCTACCGACATCGAAGGTAACAATGTAACGGTCGTTCGAGGGCGCAGCTACCAGCACTATATGGACAGCGGCGAGGGTAGTTACCTGCTTGACCCTCATGGCACAGAAGACGGGGAAGACTAATAGAACCTATGCATGAATTATGCACAGAAAAACATCAGAATAAATCGAATGGAGACGGTTGCAGGACGCTATAAACCGGCTCCTCTTTTTTTTGTTAAGAAAACTTTGAGAAAATGTTCAGAATGTCCTAGTATAATAGTTCTGATGAACTATATATCTGTTGGCCTATATAACTGTATAAATTCTTTTCTGTCTATGCGTATCACGAACCCAACTCAGAAGGAGTATGCATAATGAAACCTAATTCCTTTAAAGAAGTCCACCAGTTCAGTCACCAAGATGACCGGCGTTATCAACTGCTCATGAGAAAACTGCGGATTACCTATGCGGAAAAGAAGCAGTACACCCCGCTGCAGCGGTTGAAGAGAGAATGGAACAGCTTTAGAAAGCCGATCAAAGCAAGCGGTTGGAGTAGCGAAGAGGCCCCGGATTTTAAAAAGTCTTCAGTTCCAGTTGATGTTGTACAATCCGCACGATATCCGCAATGTAATCCCCGATAATCGGCAGATTAAGCGCCCCTAGCACTTGAAGGACATAAATTATCGTTGCTGCAAAAAACGTGAAGCCCACTGCAATCCCAACTCCACGTGATGTTCCCGAAAGCACATTCAGCCAAATTAGGCGCCAGGGAGAATAGAGAAGCTCTGTGTACTGGGCAATCCGCGACTTCTCCATCTGCTGTGCCAGTTCGAAAGTCATCCGATAAACGAGATTTAGCTTCTCCTCCGTTGGAATTTCTTCGGGGGTTCGAGGATCCCTGGCTGGAGTTTCCTTGTGCCCCTTAATCTTGTCCGAGGTCTTGATGGAGATTCTCCCCCTAGACCCTGAACCTTTGCCGTGTTCCTTTCGTTCTGTCACTGTCACCCGTCCCTTCCCATGTTCCTGGCATCATAAAACAGACGAGCCCGGCAAAGGAAATATCTTTCCTTTAGCACGGGCTCGTTATTTTGCGCCGAAATATAAGGAACTATATTTCACGCATAGACGGACGGTCCAAAGACTGTTCGTCTATGCTTGTGACGCTAGTATATGCCATTAACGGACAAGTGATACATTTTTAAGCACCGATGTGAATACCGATAGATTTGCCCCCGGCTTCCACGGTCTCAAAGGATTGTGCTCCACCTAATTCTACAGTGGTAACCAGGACGTTCTCACGCAGGACATGTTCAAATGCAGTAACCGCCGCCTTCAGTTCGTCGTCAAGATCCAGTGTCAGTGCAATACGCTTATCGATCGGCAGATCCAGACGTTTGCGGTAATCCTGCACCGCCCGTACGATCTCACGTACCCAGCCCTCTTGCTCCAGCTCAGGCGTGATCTCGGTGTTCAGCGCTACAGTGATACCGTAGCCAGAGGCAGAGGCGAAACCAGGTTTGGCCTGCTTCTCCACCAGCAGCTCATCGGCAGTGATTTGCAGCTCTTCGCCTTCCGGAGAGACGATAGCGATTACGCCGTCTTGTACAGCTTTGCGTGTAGCCTCACTGTCCAGGCTCTTAAGGAAGCCTTGCAGGAAGCCGATGTTTTTTCCGTATTTTTTACCAGCAACCTTCAGATTCATCTTCAAGGTAAAATCAACAAAGCCGCTATCGCTGATCTCCAGCACAATGTTCTTGATGTTGATCTCATCCTTGATGATTTCCTCATAGTCGGCCACATGGAAGCTGCGATCCAGCGACACAATCAGCTCAGACAGCGGCTGGCGGTTCTTGATGCCCGTCTCGTTACGCACGTTACGTGCAAGCTCGACGATGCCCCGTGCACTTTCCATATCCTGCTCCAGCTCTTTGTCGATCAGACTTTCGTCGGCTACCGGGTAATCCGCCAGATGGACGCTTTCTCCGCCGCCAAGGTTTGTGAAGATATCCTCGGACAGCATAGGAGTGAACGGTGCCATCAATTGTGCTGTGATCAACAATACATGAGTCAGCGTACGGTAAGCATCCAGCTTTTCCTCGCCCAATCCGCTGCCCCAGAAACGGTCACGGGAACGACGGATGTACCAGTTGCTGAGCTCGTCGATGAAGTTCTCAATCGCTTTTGACGTATTGACAAAATCATTCACAGCCAGCCCTTTATCTACCAACAGAATCAGGCTGTTCATACGGGAAAGAATCCAGCGGTCCAGCTTGTGTTCGGATAATTTAAACGGATGATCCGCCGGATCATAACCGTCAATACCAGCATACAAGGTCAGGAACGCGTGCGTGTTGACCAGTGTATCCACGATTTTGGATTTGGTCTCACCAACCAGACCACGGGAGAAGCGTTTATTGTTCCACGGCGCGCTATCGGACAGGATCGCCCAACGGAAAGCATCGGTGCCGTATTCATTCATGATTTCCCATGGGTCAATGACATTGCCCTTGGATTTGGACATTTTTTGGCCATTTTCATCAAGGATATGACCAGTAGCAATAACCGCTTTGTAAGGCGCTACGCCCTTGAACAACGTGGAAACTGCCAGCAGGCTGTAGAACCAGCCACGAGTCTGGTCAATTCCTTCACAGATCATATCCGCCGGGAATTGGTCATCTAACGCGTCAGCATTTTCAAATGGATAGTGGCTTTGCGCAAAAGGCATCGATCCGCTATCAAACCAAACGTCGATAACTTCCGATGTACGTACCATCACTCCACCCTCGCTGAACGGACTGCGCAGCTTGATGTTATCCACGAACGGCTTGTGCAGCTCGATATCCTCTGGTACTTCATCCACGGCCATCGCTCTCATCTCAGCAATGCTGTGCGGCGAGAACTCTTTGCCGGTATCCTGACAAACCCATACATTCAGCGGTGTTCCCCAATAACGGTTACGGCTGATGTTCCAGTCCACCAGTTCCTCCAGAAATTTACCAAAACGTCCATCCCGCACGTGTTCAGGGTACCAGCTCACTCCGTTGTTGTTGGCAATGAGTTGATCCTTGATCTCTGTCGTGCTGATGAACCAGCTGTCTGTCGCATAGTACAGAAGCGGGGTATCACAACGCCAGCAGAACGGATAGCTGTGCTCATATTTTTCTTTGCTGTAGAGCAGACCTTTCTCCGACAACGTCTTCACGATGTCTAAATCGCAATCCTTCACGAATCGTCCGGCAAAATCAACAATCAGATCTGTATATTTACCGGAAGCATCAACCACATTCACAAAGCTGATGCCGTTCTCGCGGCAAGTCTTGTAGTCATCCTCACCATGCGCCGGAGCCATGTGTACAATCCCTGTACCGCTGGCATCTGTAACGAATGATGCGCCGACAATGACATTGCTTTTCTCAGCCTGAATATAACCGAATGGGGGAGCATAAGTTTTGCCGATAAATTCGGAACCTTTATGCGTGGAAAGGATCGTATGCTCACCCTTCATCACATCATCCACCAGATTCTTCGCCAGGATGTACACGCCATCCTCTTGCTGTACGCGCACATAATCCATGTCCGGGTTCATCGCCAACGCCATATGCGCGGGCAATGTCCAAGGCGTTGTGGTCCAAGCCAGTACATATTCACCGCTGTCATCCAGCTTGAACTTGGCGGTAGCACTGAGGTCTTTGACCGTCTTGTAGCCTTGTGCGACTTCGTGGGAGCTCAGTGTCGTCTGACAGCTCGGACAGTACGGGCTAACACGGTGCCCACGATACAAAAGGCCCTTCTCATGCACAGTAGCAAGGATGTTCCAGACACTCTCGATGTACGTATTGTTCAGGGTGATGTACGGGTTATCCAAATCGGTCCAGTAACCGATTGCTTCCGTGAATTCACGCCATTGCTTCTCGTATCCAAAGACGCTCGTTTTACATTTCTCAATGAACTTCTCAATGCCGTATTCCTCGATCTCTTGTTTCCCGGAGATTCCAAGCTGCTTCTGAACACCCAGCTCAACCGGCAGGCCGTGAGTATCCCAGCCCGCTTTACGAACTACACGGTAGCCCTTCATCGTCTGGTAACGGCCGATAAAGTCCTTGATTACGCGTCCCAGCACGTGCCCGATATGCGGCGCACCGTTCGCTGTAGGAGGTCCTTCATAGAACACATAGTTCTGGCGGCCTTCGCGGTTCTCCATGGATCTGCGGAACGTATTTTCGTCGCTCCATTTCTTCAAGATGCGGACGTCTCTAGCCCGCGCCTTTTCTTTGACATCAACTTTTTGCATTAGGGTCAAATCCTTCCTTGGTTTTGATCTTAAAACCTTTTTCGATCCCTCCCAAACCCTCCCTTCGCCAAGGGAGGGCCCCAGAGGGCGCCGCCCTCTGGACACCCGGAAGCAGAGCTCGAGGTGGGAGTAGCTTTGGTGGAATAGTAACTGATACGTTGGCGCGAGGACCGGCCCTTCTTAGGCTTCCCTACGGGTTCGCCTGCGCGGCCTCGACTTTTAAAGACTTTGGAGACTGCTTTGTGACGCTCCGCTCGTCGCTGGCTTCCGAGCCTAGGCTGCCTCCTGCGGAGGGTCGCGGGCTCGGGGCAAAGCGGAGTGCTTTGCGACGCTTCGCCTGTCGCGGGCTTCCGAGCCTTAGGCTGCCTCCTGCGGAGGGTCGCGGGCTCGGGGGCAAAGCGGAGGCCCCGCAGGCGAACCCGCCAGGGGAGCCTAAGAAGGGCCGCTCCCCCGCCGAACAAACCACCTGTCCGCTAGCCAACCTTCTCCCGCCGGGATTTAATTGCGGGTGTCCAGAGGGCTGCGGCCCTTGGGGTCCCCCTTAGAAGGGGGATTTAGGGGGATGCTACGCACTAGGGGGATGACAGGCACGCAAAAACGAGCGCCATCTCGCCCCACAAGGGGCGAGACGACGCTCGCGATACCACCCTAATTCAGTGCATGAGCACCTCCTTAGGGGGAGAGTATTCAGGCACGATCTCAGTTCCGCGCCGGTTCTTTATGACGCGGGTCCGGTGTAACGTCCGGCAGACGGCTTGGCTTACACACGCAAGAATGCGCTTCAGCGTCGCTTCTAAGGGGAGATTTTCCGGCAGGGTCTGAACATCGGCTTTCAGCAATCACCGACTCTCTGGGGGACAGATTCTTGTCGTACTTGGCCCTTCATCGAATTACATATAATCATGGTTGAAGATATGTTCTAGTTATAGCCTCTTTGAGCATAAATGTCAACCGGACAGAACACACCTAAAATGCGTTCTCGGTAACTTCACGGCTCTCAAGTGCATTCCAGTCATCCTGAGAGAGCAGCTCCAGTTGGGCTTCAAGCAGTGTCCGGAATCGAGTCCGGTAAATAGAGGCCTGCTTGCGCAGCTCTTCAGTCTCAATCGAAATCCTGCGGGATTTAGATAAGGCTTCGTTAATGATACGGTCAGCGTTCTTCTCCGCTTCCTTGATAATCAGCTGCGATTCCTTCTTGGAGTTGTTCTTCACTTCATCTGCTGCTTCCTGAGCAATGATGATCGTCTTGGACAATGTCTCCTCGATGTTCACAAAGTGGTCCAGACGCTCCTGAAGGGCCAGGAGCTGATTTTGCAGTTCCTTGTTCTCACGGATGACGCTTTCGTAATCCTTGATGACCTGGTCCAAAAACTCATTGACCTCATCTTCGTCATAACCGCGGAGCCGCCGGGAAAACTCCTTGTTATGTATATCGAGCGGCGTTAATGGCATGCTGTGCACCTCCTAGAAATTTCGGACCTTCCTGGCCTCTGCAGCCGTGCAGCGGACAAAGAAGCAAGATTGTAACTCAAGTATTAGGCAGAAGTTGCTGTTTCATACTCACTGCCGGCTAGGGTCCGCCTCTTCTACACTATCGGCGTCCAGCTTCAAATTCGTTTGTTTCCCACGAGTTAATCATTTTCGACAAGGAAAGCAGGATTCCTGCAAAGGGATTCACACAAATTTGCCAACCTGAACCCGGTACCGACCTTTTTTCGTCAAGCCGCCTACTTCCAGCACCTTGAATCGCCCAAAGCCTTGCAGAGATACCACATCGCCTTCCTTGAGTGCGGTGGACGGATCCTCCTCCACCTTCCAGTTCACCCGTACCCGTCCGCTTTTGATCGGTGCAAGAATTTTGCTCCGGCTAAGACGGGTCACATCCGCAGCAATGCCGTCAAGCCGCAGGGAGGCTACAGTCAAATCCATCATTTCAAGCTTGGTTTCACTGCTACGCAGCGAGGAAAGCGGCAAGATTTCAGTGCTGACATTGACCTTATGCACACCATGCAGATTCATGGTGAGATAATCGGCGATATCTGCTGTTACTACGACATGACAACCATCCGCAAGCACATGAATATCACCGATTTTGCTTCGTTTGATTCCAAGGCCCAGAATGGCGCCCATATAATCCCCATGCTCCAGAGCCAGAAATTTCTGCTCCCCGGAGGTAATCGCTAACACTTTCATTTCCATGTCTTCGCCATCCAGCTCGCGGTAATCTGGAGCAATGAGGGCTCTGCACCGCTCTGCACCTTCATGGCCACCTTCCAGTCTGACTATGACATCAGGATGGCGGTTCACCAGACTATGCAGAATATGGCCTTGGCGCGGATCGAGGAAATCAGTCAGTTTACTCTCATGATATTGCCCCGCAGCCGTCACCCAGTCCCAGGCCCTGTCCACAAATTGCCGCTCGTCGGGATGAAAATGCCCGTAGATTTCTGTCTTCAGCATAGGTTACAGAACGTAACTCAACAAAGATTTGAGGCCGTAAACCGCCCATCTGAGTACAAACAACGCAACGATCGGCGAAATATCCAGCATTCCGAAAAGTGGCGGAATAATCTTGCGGAACGGTGACAAATACGGTTCAACCAGCTTTGCCAGCAGTTCCCCAATAAAGTTCTCACGGACACTAGGAACCCAGGACATCAGGATATAGATAAAAATCATGTAAAAGTAAATATTAAACAGGATATCAATAATGGAGCTAACTTCTTGATACAAAGCCCGTTCACCTCATTCTGTTATAGTCTTGTTCGTCGCCAAGGATCTCGGTGATGGAGCCTTGAATTTCAACCGTATCCGGAGTGCACATAAATATATTGCCCCCGATTTTGGATATTCCTCCACCCAGGGCATAAACAGTTCCACTTAGAAAATCAATAATCCGCATAGCCTGGTCATTACGCACTCGCTGAAGGTTAATTACAACGGTCCGGTGTGCCCGGAGATGATCGGCAATTTCCTGCGCCTCCTCATAGGAACGCGGCTCATAGAGCACAACCTTAACATTTTTCTGTGAGTGGATGCTGACGACGTTGTTGGTCCGCTGATTCTTGCGGGTTTCTACAGGGGTTGGCTCGTACTCATCTTCCTCACGTGAAGAAATCTGCTCCCGCTCCACAATCTCCTCTTCCTCCTGCAAACCAAAAAAACTCATAAAACGGTTCATAACACCCATCACCTATCCCTCCTTGTGACCTACCAACACCGTACCCAAGCGAACCCAGGTAGCCCCTTCCTCTATCGCCACTTCAAAATCATTTGACATTCCCATCGACAGTTCCGTGATCGGCTCCGGTGTCAAACCCTGCCGATTTAGCTCATCACGCAATTCTCGAAGTCCACGGAAGACAGGGCGAGTCAGTTCAGGCTCCATCTCATAAGGTGCCATGGTCATCAGTCCGATCACGTTAACGCGGTCAAGATCAGCGATTTCCTGCAAGAATCCCGGCACATCAGCAGGTGACAAACCAAACTTCGTATCCTCACCCGAGATGTTAACCTGCAGAAAAACATTGACCTTCTGTCCGATGCTCTCGGCCTTTCGCTGCAGCTCCCGGGCCAGCGAGATACGGTCCAGGGAGTGTATATATAGAAATTTACCGATAACATCTTTAACCTTATTCGTTTGCAAGTGACCGATGAAATGCCAGGTCCCCTTCTCTCCCAAGGCCAACCACTTATGTTCAGCATTCTGCCAGCGGCTCTCGGCGATATGCTCCAGCCCTGCTTCAAGCACAGCGGATACCGTTTCCAAGGAAACGTATTTTGTAACAGCGATTACCTTGACGTCCTTGCGGTCTCGTCCGCTCGCTGCGCAGGCACGTGCTATGCGCTCTTCTACCTCGGCTATTCTCTCCTGTAGTGTCAAGGCCAACATTCAACTCTCCTTTATTCCGATCCAGCTCGTCATTCTGCCTGTAATCCCATTTTCCGCACGGTATGAAAAGAAAATATCTGTATTACAGCTTGTACACCATGATGTACATTCGATATGAGTCGGCAATATTCCTGCTTTTATCATAATGCGTCGATTCATTTCTTTCAAGTTCAGCATACATTTACTGCTATCTGCAGCAGAAGGACTGTACAGCACTTCACCCTGCCCTGGTGACTCCCCACACTCTGCTTCCAGACGCCGGATATGATTCATCACATAATCGTCGACTTCATAACAGCAATCACCAATCGAAGGGCCGATGGCGGCACGAATATCCTCCGGACGGCTCCCGTATGCTTGCTCCATGGCCTGAACAGCGGCAGCGGCAATTTCCGCTACAGTCCCTTTCCAGCCTGCATGAGCAAGACCTACGGCACAATTGACGGGATCATAGAAATACAGCGGCACACAATCTGCATAGAATGAAGTCAGCAGTATACCAGGAATGTTGGTGACCATTGCATCTGTAGCCTGAAAAGCAGAGGCCCGATCCAGACGCCCCCGTCCACGGTCATTCTCTGTAACAACAGCGACTGTAGCACCATGCGTTTGCTCACCACAGGTCCAGTCCTCCAGGGCAAATCCCAGACTATCGACCAGCTTTGTCCGGTTATTCATAACATTGTCGGGATCATCCCCGACATGGAATGCACAGTTAAAACTATCATAGGGCGCCGTACCGGTCCCACCCTCTCTGCCAGTAAATCCCGCAGTTATTTCCGGATGCTCCTCAGCCCACGGTTCCAGCCGCAGTAGCATAGGAGCCTTCCCGCTCCGTACAAACGATTCCATTTCCTCACCTCCGCCTTAGTGTAACACAGGGCAAAACTCCCCACAAAGAAATGCCTTTGATTCAGGGCAGATTCTGAAAATCCAGGCATTTTGACCTAGATTGTAAGTGAAGATCCAAAGAAAAAGACGCATCATTAATACATGCGCCGTTCACTCCGGTCTCCCCGCTCCAAATACATCGTTTGCCGCTCTTCCTCAGCCTGGGGCATCCGGTTCTCTTCAATTTTTACGAGGACAACATCCGAGCCAATCTTCACAATATTCCTCCAGGGAATGATCAGGTCTGCACCGCCGCCGAACAATCCCATGAACCGGGTATACCCGGGAACCACAATAGCATCAATAACACCCCGCCGGAGATCCAGCTCCAAGTCACTGATCTGTCCCAGTCGCTTACCGTCTACGATATTGATGACATCCTTAGTCTGAAAATCAGAGATCTTCATTTTTTTGCCCGCTCCTATAGTATCCTGATTCATTTCATCACCTCTGTACCATCAGACCTATAGTCCAATATATGATCCCTAAGCTTGGCAACATGTCTATTTCGTCCCCATTCTTCCTCCCTCGGACAAATATTATTTGGAAGCACTATTTATTCAGAAGACAGAAATGCACATAGAAAATGGGATGTCCCCAGGCCATGAATTCGGCCGAAGAGACATCCCATTTTTAGTGAAGCCAATAATTACGATTTAACATGCTTCTGCATTTGCTGAATTGCGGATTTCTCCAGACGTGAGACCTGGGCCTGTGAAATGCCGATTTCATCCGCGACTTCCATCTGAGTCTTTCCTTCGAAAAAGCGCATGGATAGAATCCGCTTCTCCCGGCCACCAAGCTTCCGCATAGCTTCACGCAAGGCAATTTCCTCAATCCATGAGACATCCTTGTTCTTGTCATCACTAATCTGGTCCATGACATAAATCGGATCCCCGCCGTCATGATAGATCGGCTCAAACAAGGAAACTGGATCCTGAATAGCATCAAGGGCAAAGACAACATCCTCTTTTGGTACGCCAAGGGCTTGCGAAATTTCGAAAATCGTCGGTTCCCGCGAGTTCTGGTTGGTCAGACTGTCGCGAACCTGCAGCGCCTTGTAGGCAATATCCCGCAGCGATCTGGAGACACGAATCGGATTGTTATCACGCAAGTATCTGCGAATCTCGCCGATGATCATGGGAACCGCATATGTGGAGAACTTAACATTTTGCGATAAGTCAAAATTGTCGATGGCTTTCATAAGCCCGATGCACCCCACCTGGAACAGGTCGTCCACGAATTCCCCCCGGTTGTTAAACCGCTGAATTACACTCAGGACCAACCTCAGGTTGCCGTTAACCAATTTCTCTCTGGCGGATCGCTCCCCCTGTTGCTGCAGCGAAGTGAACAATTCACGCATTTCGACGTTCGTTAGAACGGGCAATTTGGATGTGTCCACACCGCAAATCTCGACTTTATTACGGGTCATGATGATTAACCTCCCAAGGAGAAACATTACTGTACATTATCTCCCCGGTCCGGCATTTTATTCCTCGGGTGATCTCACCTTAGACCATCTTGTTGAACTCCTTACGCAGTCGCTTGATAATTCTTTTTTCCAGACGTGAGATATAGGATTGGGAGATGCCCAGCAGATCAGCTACGTCTTTTTGTGTCTTCTCCTCGCCGCCGCGTAGCCCGAATCTCAGCTCCATAATCAGCCGTTCCCGTTCGCTCAGCTTCTCCAGTGCCTTCTGCAGCAGCTTGCGGTCCACCTGCTCTTCAATGTTCCGGTAAATCGTATCATTCTCGGTTCCCAGCACATCGGACAGCAGCAGTTCATTCCCGTCCCAGTCAATATTCAGCGGCTCATCGAAGGAAACCTCGCTCCGTGTTTTGCTGTTGCGCCGCAGATACATCAGAATCTCGTTCTCAATACAACGCGAGGCATAGGTTGCCAGTTTGATTTTTTTCTCAGGGTCAAAAGTATTGACCGCCTTGATCAGTCCGATCGCCCCGATGGAGACAAGATCCTCAATGTTGATCCCAGTGTTCTCGAATTTGCGGGCAATGTAGACGACAAGCCGCAAGTTGCGCTCAATCAGCATCGCCCGTACCGCCGCATCACCGCTGGACAGCCGCTGCAGCAGAAACTCCTCCTCCTCGCGAGTTAACGGGGGTGGCAGCGCCTCGCTCCCGCCGATATAATAAATTTCCTGGCTCTTCAGCCCCAGCAGAAACAGCATGCGGTAATATTGTAGCTGCAGCGAAATCTTCCATTTGATCATTCTTGTTCCTCCTTCAAGATGTGCCTGGCTCGTAATAGAATGGCCTTGAGAAACGTACGTGTCTGTCAGTCGTATGCCCATATTAGGAAGGCACCGCCTCGGCGCTTTCCCGCACAACCAGATCGGGATGTATCACAGCCCGGTACGCTCCGTCTCCCGAAAGTGTCCCGCCATCCAGCCCGATTAGCACCCGCTTACTGCAAAAAGTGTCTGCATCTAACTTGATGGTCACAAGATCAGGTTTTAGGGCGAGCATAAACGATGCACTTCGGTTCACTCCCCGGTAAGGGACCAGCCGAATTCTGTCTTGCCAGCCAAAGGACTGCCCGTCCGTCTCCAGCAAAAGCTGGTCCGCACTACTCTGTGTCAGCCTCCCCTTCCAAGACGCTGGAAGCTGTGTCTCCCAGAGCGATGATTCCATGACCATGACGGGAATCCGGGTCAACGGATCACTTAACCTGTTGCCTGTGTCCAGCAGACCAAGACAGGTAACAGTAACATCATCAATCTCGACAGTCACTTCTCCGATATAAGACTCTAGCTGTTCACGCTTAATCCTCGAAGAGTGTACCGCCTTGAAGCAGAGCAGCACCAACGGCAGAAGTGCAATAACGAACCAGATACCGATTTTTAGTCTATAGGCATGACCGCCTGCCGCCGTGAACATGATGCCATTCCAGATATCACCTGAGCTCTGCAGTAGATAATGAATGCCAACAATTCCGCCTGCTGCCGCAAAATTGATGATATAAAAAGCGCCCATCGTCCGTAGATAGCGCTGAAGGCTCCCGAACCCAAAGGCAATCCACAGCATAATTACTGACAATCCAAACTTGATAAGGAAGGTATACAGGAAAGTCAGCTCCGGTACAAACATCATGACTACATACAGCGCTCCAACCACAGCAGACAGCACAAGCCTCCACCAAGATACCTTGAGCTTGACCAGCCAGCCCGTCAGCCAGAGCAGCACTCCGTCAATCAGCAAATTGGCGGCGAATATCAAGTCAATATAAACTACCAGGACATTCACCTGCCTACAGACTGCAATCTATTCCCAAAGCGGACAATAGAGCAGGCTCTCTTTTTTGGACGATATGATTAGTATAGAAAGTCTCGTATTCAAAGTCTGTCTAAACTTGGGGGGCATTCTTGCGGTTTTTTTGTCGAGTTATAGAACAGCTACCGTCATTGCAGCATAAAAAGACCAGCCGTTTCCGGCTGGCCCTAAGCTAATTAATATATTAAATCATAAGCGTCTGATTACGCAGCATTTGTAATACTTTAAATGTTAAGGGTTGCTAGATTCAATCTCCTCATCACTCAGTCCAGTGGCTTCGCGAATTTCTTCCCGGTTCAACCCCATTGCCAACAATTTCTTGGCGACTTCCAGCTTGGCCTTTAGTTGGCCTTCATGTAAGCCTTCTTGCATGCCCTTTTGCAGACCTCTTTCCCAGCCATTCTCAGTTGCATCGCGAAGAGAAGTTTCATCATGCAAATATTTTTGGCGGGCTTCATAAATTCGGCGAGCCTCAGAATCCTGACTTAAAAATTGCAATGTCTCCATGGCCTTCTTCATGACCGGTTCATTCATGCTCAGCACCTCCCAGTGAGATTGGTCTACACCTTTGAGAAATAACAGCCAGTTCACTAAACCTTCTTGCTCGGGAGGTGAAGACAAATCCAGCTTCGGCAGCTCCAGAAAGTGTATCTCTATATCCTGGGTTAGTGCTATGCCGGTATTATCCTCACGCAAATGAAAAACATTATGATACTGCTCGCCAGGCAACAATCTATAATTCAAAATGTTGATCGTCACACACTTTTTTAGATCTCTGTATTTGCCGTTTTCCTGAAGCTGTCCGGAATACCGTTTGCTTCAGTAATAAAGTGTTCGTTTTTCAATATCATACTTGTTAAACAACTGCATCTCAATATCAATCAATCTGCCATCCACGGTCTTGGCCCATATATCAAAGATAGATTGCTTATCCAGTGGATCATCCTTATCCGTGTACGGATTCAGCAGCACCACCTCATCGAGAGCAGGTTCACCTGCCTCGGCGAATATTCTGTTAAGAAAGGCCAGCAACACGTCTTTGTTGTTCTCACTGGCAAAAATCCGTTTAAAAACAAAATCCACCCGAGGATCGAGCAGTTCCATCGTTCCATCTCCCGTTATTCTTATTATAACAGCAGGCACAATAAAAAACACCGCATTGCCCATAGCTGTCAGCTAAAGCAATACGGTGCTTCCGTATATCTTATTAAAATCTATTTAGTCATTATTGCCGCGTGAACGATTACGGAGGAACGTTGGAATATCTAGCTGATCAGAAGTATTCTGATTGCCGAACGGACGTAAATTAGCATTCTTATCCGTCGCTGCAGGCTCGGTACTCGTACTCGGAGCTGCCGGACGACGACCTGGAGCCACAGAAGAAGGCTTATGTTCAAAGCCAGTCGCGATAACCGTAACTTTGATCTCATCCTTCATACTCTCTTCGATAATCGCACCAAAGATCATATTTACTTCCGGGTCCGATGCCTCAGTGACGATTTCCGCCGCTTCATTAACCTCATAAAGTGAAAGGTTAGATCCACCGGTAATATTCATGATAACTCCGCGTGCACCTTCAATAGACGTCTCCAGGAGCGGGCTCATAATCGCTTTGCGTGCAGCTTCCGCAGCACGGTTCTCACCGTTAGCGATACCAATGCCCATCAGTGCTGAACCACGTTCAGTCATGATCGTCTTCACGTCTGCAAAGTCAAGGTTGATTAAGCCGGGAACCTGAATCAAATCCGAGATACCCTGTACCGCTTGGCGCAATACGTTGTCTGCTTCCCGGAAAGCTTCAAGCATCGGGGTCTTCTTGTCCACGATTTCGAGAAGTCGGTCATTCGGGATAACGATTAAGGTATCGACCTTTTCTTTCAAAGCTTCAATACCAAGATCAGCTTGATTCGAACGCTTTCTGCCTTCAAAGGTAAACGGGCGTGTCACCACGCCTACAGTTAATGCTCCACACTCTCTGGCAATTTCAGCAATTACCGGTGCTGCTCCTGTTCCTGTACCGCCGCCCATTCCTGCGGTAACAAATACCATGTCTGCACCCTTAAGCGTATTTGAGATCAAATCGCGGGATTCCTCAGCCGCTTTCTTGCCGACCTCTGGGTTGGCTCCTGCACCAAGGCCACGAGTCAATTTATCCCCAATTTGCAGCTTATGCTCCGATTTGGCCATATGCAGCGCCTGGGCATCCGTGTTAACGGTAATGAACTCGACGCCTTGAACGCCATTTTCAATCATCCGGTTGACCGCATTGCTTCCGCCGCCACCCACGCCAATGACTTTTATTTGCGCCAAGCTCTCCATTTCAAAATCAAATTCCAACATATTGTTCCATCTCCCCCTAGAAAAGTGCTTGGATGCCCGGTCCAAGTATATCTGGTCTTACAGTTATATAAACTCGCTGAACATGTTCTTCAGACGTTCTACCAATCCAGGCTTCCGAGCGGTATCCTGGTTGGGTGCGGCGCTCTGCTTCGTGCGGGCCGCCGTCTTCTTGTTGCCGCTTCCGCCGGTACTGCGTCCACGGAATCTGCGGACCACATTATGCAGAATGCCGACACCACCGGTAAATCCGGGGTCGCGCACACCGATATAATCGGGTACAGCTATACGTACAGATGCCGCCAGTTCTGCTTGAGCAACCTTTAACACGCCTGGCATAGAAACAGTGCCGCCCGATAGTATATAACCTCCGGGGAGCTCACTGTAACCCAGGCGCTTCACTTCCTTGCGGATTAGATGGAAAATCTCCTGGACTCGCGGTTCAATAATCGCCGCCAGATCCTCCTGGTTGAACTCCTTCTCCACGTTACTGCCAATACGCAGCACCTTGAAGACTACATCCGAAGCCGCATCGTCGATCCAGGCGCAGCCGTATTTCAGCTTCACCTTCTCCGCCTGATCGGTCAGTGTCCGAAGTCCATAGGCAATATCATTGGTTACAAATTCCCCTCCGATCGGAATCGTAGAGGTTGCAGTGAGGGAACCCTCTTCATATACGGCAATTGTAGTTGATCCTGCTCCGATATCGACCAAGACCGCTCCCATCGACTTCTCGTCTTTAGAGAGCGCCAATCCACCAGCGCCAAGAGACATCAGTACAAGATCCTTAACCTTCAATCCTGATTTCTCTACGCAGCGCAGCAAATTATGTATTGGCGTCTTCGCACCGGTGATAATGGTCGCGTCAACTTCCAGACGGACCCCTATCATCCCGCGCGGGTCCTGAATGCCCTCGAGGCCATCGACGATATATTGCTTGGCGACAACATCGATCACTTCGCGTTCTGGAGGCAAGGCCAGCACCTCTGCTGCCTTGATCACGCGATCAATATCATCTTCACCGATCTCACGGTCTTCATTCTGAACGGCCACGACACCGTGGCTGGATTGCAGGCCGATATGGTTGCCGGTAATCCCGACATAGACCTCGGATATTTGAATACCAACCATTTGCTCTGCATGATCTACAGCGCTTTTGATTGATTGCACAGTCTGGTCGATATCTACAATCGCACCTTTGCGTATTCCTTCCGAATCAGCAGATCCAACGCCAATAATATTAAAGGTTCCATTGGTAACTTCACCAATGATCGCCCGAACTTTGGATGTACCGATGTCCAAACTAACAATGATGTCATTGTTGCTCAAGCCCTATGGCACCTCCTGTTATAATCAAAGTAAATTGCAAAGCCTTTCCCGATCTCGGGAAACATCTTCTGTACATATTCAACATACCTAATCCTTTCCCTCTTTTTTCTACAAATTTTTTGAGTGGAATAATAATACAACTACCCCAAAAGCAAATGACTCTGCTATAAATCAATAAGCAGACCATTTTACACAAGAAATATAAGCAAAAGAGTGAGAATATATCCATAAATATGCTCAGATTCCAAAAAATCCGGAGAAAAAAGAGGGATGGAGCTTACAACCCATAAAATCTATTTTAGCATTTTTTTAAATCTATTAGTAGGGACTATTTACTCTTGTGTACCTATTTCCCCTCTGTTTCTGCCTCTTCCGGTTGGAATGGAACGTAGGAATCCGCCTCTAGCATCGTGATCAATCCGGGTTGCTCCGTTTCTATGATCTGATTCAGATAGCCCACCTTGTTCTTCAGCAGCGAAATCGCCGTAATCACCTCGAATTTGGAGCGGGTGTACAGCTTGATTCTGTCCGGAAAAGACAGCGTCGGCGAAGGCACAATTTCAGAGATATCGCTCGTCAAATCATTAGGAATCCCAGCCAGTACCTCGGAGAGCTTTGCCTTAAAAGGATCAGATGGCTTCCAATTGGTCAGAATGGGCTTCTCGACGGCAATCCCGGTTTCACTCACCTGGACAGCTGCTCCACTGGAGAGAATAGCCTTGAGGCTGCCTTCCTGATCCAGTTCATAAGCCACCGCCGGATACTCCTCAATGTGTATGGTGATTAAGCCAGGGAACTTTTTGTCCACGGTTGCTTTTTGCACTGTATCCAGCTTCATCAGAGATTCCTCTACAGTACTCTTGGAGACAGCAAAGAATTGTCCTCCGGTCTGAAGACCGCTTTGGGCTAGTAATTCTTCTCGCGTGGAATACTTGCTTCCCTCAAAATCTATCTCTGTAATTCGGCTGGCAGACGAACGAAAAAAAATCACAGCAAGCAGCGCGGTAAACAACAGGATTAGAATAAAGGTAATCTTACGGCTCATTTTCTTTTTAGGCTTGTCCTCTTTCAAAAGAGGCACAGTGGTTTTAGGCATTCTCATTTCTCCGTAGTAAGGCCCTGTCTCCTTCCCGGGCAATTCATCCGAAGGAGACAGGGAGCTTTAATTGGCCAAATCAATCGGTCCCGGAACAGGCACCTTGCGGCTAATGCGGGCACCCAGTTTTTGAAACAACTTCTCAATACCGTCATAGCCCCGGTCAATGTGATGCGCCTGCTCGACAATGGTCGTCCCGTTGGCAGCAAGGCCGGCAATCACAAGCGCTGCCCCTGCCCGCAGGTCGGTTGCCTCCACAGTAGCTCCGTAGAGCCTCTGCACACCGCGAATAAACGCCCGGTTCAAGTCAATAGAAATATCTGCACCCATACGGGCCATTTCCTCCACATGCTTGAATCGACCCTCAAACACGGTTTCTTTGATCACACTAAAACCGTCAGCGAGCGACAGCAGCACCATCACCTGAGACTGGAGATCCGTCGGGAACGAAGGATAAGGAGAGGTCACAATCCGCTCTACCCCCCGGGGACGCCCCATACAACTGACATTAATTATATCATTGCAGACTGTAATTTGAACACCGGCGCGCTTGAGCACATGAATGAGCGAGGTCAAATGCCCTGCGTTAGTATGCGTCAGCGTAACGTTCCCACGTGTTGCCGCCGCAGCAATCATGACGGTTCCAGCTACAATCCGGTCCGGAATGACCTCATACGTACAGGGACTAAGCTTCTTCACCCCTTGAATGGTGATCGTATCAGTCCCTGCACCCATGATCTGGGCCCCCATCTTGTTCAAAAAATGCTGAAGGTCCTGTATCTCCGGTTCCCTGGCCGCACCGGTTATCGTTGTGGTGCCTTCCGCCGTGGCCGCAGCCATCATAATATTCTCTGTCGCCCCTACGCTAGGGTAATCTAGATGAATATCACTTCCCGTAAGCTTTTCCGCCCTGCAGGAGATTTGGCCACTACTTTCCTCGATCACCGCACCGAGCGCCTTCAGACCCTGCAAATGAAGATCAATCTTGCGTTCGCCGATAGCGCAGCCCCCCGGCTGATAGATCTTCACCTCGCCAAATCTAGCGAGTAGCGGACCCATCAGAAAAATCGAGGACCTCATCTGCCGCATTAAATCCTCTGGAACATGAGAAGTAGCCACGGAGGACGTGTCAATCGTCACCCTCTCGTCTTCATGCACACTTTTGCAGCCCAGCCGGTCAAGAATATCCAGCATGGTCACGGTGTCCAGCAGCTTCGGCACATTATGCAGTGAGTGAACTCCTTCGGCCAGCAGGCTTGCCGCTAGGATCGGCAGCGCCGCATTTTTTGCTCCATGGATCCGAATGGTGCCGGACAGGGGACTCCCACCCTCAATCACCAATTTGTCCAATGTATCACCTCCGAGATTACCGCTCACCCACCACAAACACTTCCGGTACCAGGGTCCTCATGAAATGAACAGGAACGCCCGCCTGACCTCATCTCTATGCCGGAAGTGTCTGGGTGATTGTCACGATTATAGGATTATCCTATGTTCAATCTCTCGGGTGTGTGACTGCGGCAGCCAATAAGGCATTTTCCGCCACCGCAGTCCTAATTCCAGACTTATTTCCCACTGTCGTACGGGCTGTGTTATAGCCGTTAAAGAATTACTTTTTCTTGCCGACGAGTTTGTACAGCTCACTGACAACCAGCGCGGCAGAATCCCTTTTACCCAAACGCAGAGAGGACTCAGACATTTTACGACGAACAGCCTCATCTCCGATAATCTTGGCAACAGCTCCATGTAGCGCCTGCCCGTTCAGTTCTTTCTCCAACACCACCACGGCAGCGCCTTCGCGTTCCAACTGTCTGGCATTGGCTTCCTGATGATTGTTCGTTACGTTAGGAGAAGGTATAAGTACAGAAGGAATGCCCAGGGCCGTAATCTCCGAAAGAAATGAAGCGCCCGCACGGTTGACGATCAGGGACGTGCATGCCAATACTTCCGGCATATTGTGAATATAAGGAAGCACATGCAGCCAGTTTGGGATACTCCCTAATTTTTGCCGCAGCGCTTTGCGGGTCTCTTCAAAATAAGGCTCGCCTGTTACATAAACATAATGAACTCCATTACCCTTACCCACAAAAGGGGCCATGTCAATCATCGCATCATTAATGGCCTTCGCTCCCCGGCTGCCGCCGACCACCAGCACAACCGTGCTGTCTTCGGGAATTCCAAGGGATGCATATCCACGCTGTGCGCTTGCCGTGGTTACTGTAGTCGCCCGCGGGTTGCCGGTATAGATGACTCGTTTACCACCAGGAAACGCGGACTCCGTGCCTTCAAAGCTGACTGCCACTGTATCTGCATAACGGCTCAGGAAGCGATTAGTTAGACCAGGAATGGCATTCTGCTCATGAATCAATGTCGGGATGCCCAGCCTTGATGCGGCATACACGACAGGACCGCAAACATAACCACCCGTCCCGATCACTACATCTGGCTTGAACTCTTTGAGCATCGCTTTAGAAGCTCTGACTCCCTTCAGAAAACGCATAACGGTCTTAACGTTATCCAGAGACAGCTTGCGGCGGAAGCCGGTAATATCAATAGATTTGAACGGAATGTTCTCCTGGGGAACCAATTTGCTCTCCAGGCCGCGCGTGCCGCCAATATACAGAAAAGCAGCTTGGTCGTCCTCTGCTTCCAGTTGCCTTGCAACAGCGACGGCCGGATAGATATGTCCACCCGTGCCGCCGCCACTTAATACGATACGCATGCCTTTCACCTCGCATAACGGGATAAATTCAGTAGAATACCGAGTGCCGTGAGCATGAGGGTTAACGAGGACCCACCATAGCTGATCAGCGGAAGCGTAATGCCTGTTACGGGCATAAGGCCGATAACCACACCGATGTTGATGACGACCTGCACAGCCACCATACAAACGATGCCTACGGCCAAATAGCTTCCAAAGCGGTCAGGCAGGCTCATCGCCACCCTCATCCCGCGCCAGATCAGAATCAGGAACAGGGTCAGCACCGCCAATCCCCCAATAAATCCCAGCTCCTCGGCCAATATCGAAAAAATAAAATCAGTCTGTGGTTCCGGCACATAACTGTACTTCTGGCGGCTCATTCCAAGCCCCATGCCCCCAAGCCCGCCAGGACCGATGGCATATAGCGATTGGATAATCTGATAGCCTGCGCCGAGCGGATCGGACCAGGGATCCAGGAACGCCGTGATCCGCTGCAAACGATACGGTGCCGTGGCGATCAGCCCGGCAAATCCGGCCAGGCCCGCAATACCAAGTGACACCAGATGCTTCATCCGGGCACCAGCTGTGAAGACCATCATCAATGCAGCGCCGAACATAACGGTGCCCGTCCCAAGGTCAGGCTGGAGCATAATCAGACCAAAGGCCGTACTGATCAGTGCCAGCGGGGGCAGCAGTCCACGGGTGAAGGTGGAAATATCATAATCATCGCGCCCCAGCCAATTGGCCAGGAACAGAATCATGCCCATCTTCATGAACTCCGAGGGCTGAATGCCAAAGGAGCTAATCCCGAGCCAACTGCGCGCCCCGCCGCGCACGACCCCTATTCCAGGGATCAATACCATCACCAGTAATACAAAACAAACAATCAAGAGCGGCTTGGCGAACTTCTTCAGTACGCGATAATCCGTATTGGCGGTAAGAAACATGACCACCAGGCCGAGACCCGCGAACAACAGCTGCCTTTTGACAAAATAAAACGAGTCTCCATAATTGCGAAAGCCCAAGACGGATCCGGCGCTGTATACCATCACCATGCCGATAACCAACAGGGCAAGAATAGGGATCAGCAGCCAAATATCCGGCGCATGACGGGATTTGTTCATGAGGAGCACACCTCTGCTTCCGTAGTAGGGGCTTATCCACCCCCCTACTTAAAGGTTATGCACCGCCTCTTTAAAAATACGCCCGCGCTCTTCATAGGATGTAAACATGTCCCAGCTTGCACATGCAGGAGACAGGAGAACGATGTCTCCTTCTTCCGCCAAGGCGGAAGCCTCCCGCACAGCCTGCTCCAGCACGGCGGCGGCGCTCTCCCCATTATCGACGGAGACCACCGCGTTTAATCCTGCCAGCTTCGCCACGTTAACGAGCTTGTCCTTCGTCTCTCCCAGCGCCACTAGTGCCTTTACACGGCCGCTCAGGACAGGCAGCATTTCCATATAATCCGAGCCGCGGTCCAATCCGCCAGCAATCAACACTACCGGTCTAGGGAGAGATGTCAGTGCCATCATAGTCGCTTTGGAATTCGTCGCCTTGGAATTGTTATAATAAGCAGCTCCGTTTTTATCTGCAACGTACTCCAGACGGTGCTCTACACCACGGAAAGACTTCAGTACCGCTGATAGTCCAGCTGGATCAGCCCCCGCCGCTATGGCAATAGCGCTGGCTGCCAGCGCATTCCCCACATTGAAGCGTCCCAGTAGACTGATAGACTCTACCGAGGCGATCTCTATCTCCTGGCCGGACGAATTCCGGTAGAGAATAACGCGCTCCAGATCGTCTTCAACATCAGTTACATAGGATGGGCTAACAAAGACACCTTGCACCAGCTCCTCTGCCATAGAGAAAGGCAGCAGTTCTGCTTTTACATAAGGCACCAGTTCGCGACAAACGGGGTCATCCCAGTTCAGTACTGCTGTGTCGCTATCCAATTGATTGGCGAAAATCTTCGCTTTGGAGTCCACATAATCCTTCATATCTCCGTGATAATCCAGATGCGTCTCGGCTACGTTCAGCAAACAGCCTATCTTCGGTCGGAAGGTCTCCGTTCCTTTAAGCTGGAAGCTGCTAAGTTCAACCACCATCCAGTTGTCCTCGGAGGCCTCCTGTGCCGCCTGACAGAGCGGTGTGCCGATGTTGCCGGCCACTATCGGATTCATGCTCGCCGCATCCAGCATCTGGCCCACCCAGGTCGTTGTGGTCGTCTTGCCGTTGGAACCGGTGATACCGATCATCGGCGCGGCACAAAGGCGGTAAGCTACTTCTACCTCTGTCACCACTTCTATGCCGAGTTCCAATGCTTTTTGTACAGGAGGAACAGAATATGGAATGCCCGGATTCTTCACCAGCAGCTTGATGCCAGGATGAATCAAACCTTCCGGATGCCCTCCGCATATAACAGAAATTCCCAAAGTTTCCAATTCGGAAGCTTCGGGACTTTGTTCTCTTTCCTTTCTATCATTGACAGTAACTACAGCGCCGCGCTCATGCAGCACTTTGGCCACCTGGACGCCGCTCTTGGCAAGCCCTAGAACGACGACCTCTTCTCCACGATACAAATCTGGATGTTTCATAGTCTACAACCCCTTGCTGATATAAAGTCCTACGGCCGCCAGCACCAGACTTACTGCCCAGAACGAGATGACGACCCGCCATTCCGACCAGCCGCTGAGTTCAAAGTGGTGGTGGATCGGGCTCATTTTGAAAATACGCTTGCCGCGGGTTTTGAAGGAAGCCACCTGCAATACAACGGATAGCATTTCTACTACAAATACACCGCCAATAATCAGGAACAACAGCTCACTCTTCGTTACAATCGCTATGGCACCAATGGCTCCACCAATCCCAAACGACCCCGTGTCTCCCATAAACACCTTGGCCGGGTGGGCGTTAAAGACCAGAAAGCCCAGCACAGCGCCGATCATCGCCGCAGCACATACGCCTGCCGCAATGGAAGTCGTCTGCATGGCAATAACAGCGTAAGCCGCCAGGGCAATCGCACTAACCCCAGACAGCAGACCATCTACGCCATCGGTAAAATTCACGGCATTGGTGACGGCCATCATCATGACGATGACGAACGGATAGTAGAACCAGCCACCCCAATCAAAGCTCCATGAAGTACCTGGTACACTGATGTTCGTGCTATGTCCCGCAGAAATCAGCAAGTAGCACATTACAGCTCCCACGAGGAGCTGTCCGATCAGCTTCTGGCGCGCTGTTAGTCCGAGGGAACGTTTGAATACGATTTTGATGTAGTCATCCAAGAAGCCGATCAGGCCAAAGCCGAGCGCAGCCACAAGAAGGACATAAAAATCTGAGTTTACTACGGAAAACTTAAGAAAAGACAAGGTAAAGGCCACAATGATCACGATTCCTCCCATTGTAGGCGTTCCCGCTTTTTTAAGATGACTCTGCGGCCCGTCGTCACGAACCTGCTGTCCGAATTTCATCCTGCGCAGCAGCGGAATGAAGAGCGGAGCGGCAATGACCGCAAGGATAAAGGAAACAGCAATAGTAAGTAGCAATAATTGATAATCCATGGGTACACCCCCTCCTAGTGTTCTATGTCTGTTGATAATGTGCATTCAGTGACCCCAGCACTTCTTCCAGCCGCATGCCCCGTGAGCCCTTGAAGAGCACAATATCTTTTGGCGTGCTTTTAGCGATCAGAAGGTCAGTCAGAGACGCTTTATCAGTAAAAGCGAACACTCTGTCCGGCCCGAATGTCTGGGTGGCAGCTTCTGCAATATGGGTAGACAGAGGACCAAAAGTAAATACAAAATCAAGCTCTGCAGCATTCAGATAGCTACCAATTTCACGGTGAAACCGTTCTTCCTCCGGCCCAAGTTCCAGCATGTCCCCAAGCACGGCGATTTTGCTGCCGCTGCTCTTCATGGCTTGAATGACATCAATCGCTGCCCGCATGGATGTCGGACTGGCGTTGTAGGCATCGTTCAGCAGAGTTAGTCCACAAGGCACTGAGATCACTTCAATTCTCATGCCTGTCAGCCGGAGTTCGCCGAGTCCCTGCTCAATATGCTCCTCCGTAATGCCGAAGTGACGTGCAACCTCCAGCGCAGCCAAAGCGTTTACCACATTATGGCGGCCCGGCAGCGGCAGGGTAAACGCTCGCTCGGCATGAAGATGGGAAGTGAAGCTCATTCCCGCACTGTGAGCCATCATACCTGTCGGATAATCATCATTATCTGCGGATAGGCCGAAACGGAAGGTTCTCATCTCTTGCGGAGCCTGGAACCCTGGTTCCTGCATCACTTCCGCCAGTAGAGGCTCATCCCCGTTATAAACGAGCAAACCGCCAGGCTTCAAGCCTTCAGCAATTTCCAGCTTCGCCCGGGCGATCTCCTTACGAGAGCCAAGCTGCAGCAGATGGGACTCGCCAATGTTGGTAATGATAGCGATATCCGGCGGGGCCAGTGAAGCCAGGAGAGCAATTTCTCCCCGACCGCTCATACCCATTTCCAGAATCGCAATCTCGATATCGGATGCCATCGACAGAATCGTTAGCGGCAAGCCGATATGATTGTTGAAGTTACCTTGTGTCTTATGAACCTTATATTGGCTCTCTAACAAGGCAGTGACGATATCCTTGGTCGTTGTTTTGCCGTTGCTGCCCGTAATGGCTACGACTTGAGGCTTCACGATATCCAGATAAGAAGCCGACAGCTTCTGGAGAGCTACCAGCGTATCTTCAACAAGAATAACTCTACCCTCGGGGGCAGGCCCCCTGTCACGCTGCCATAGCGTGCCGGCAGCCCCTGCAGCAAGCGACGCATCACCGTAGTCATGTCCATCGAATTTCTCGCCTACCAGTGGAACAAACAGGCAGGCAGGCACAATTTTGCGAGAATCCGTAACGACTCCCGTAATCTCTATATCGGCAACAGCGGGGGCCAAGAGCTGCCCCCCGCACATGGCGGCGATATTTCCAAGTGTACTAGTAATCAATAGCTTCGACCCCTTATCACTTCTTTAGCGACGACGCGATCATCGAAATCGTGAACCACTCCGCCGATCAATTGGTAGGTCTCATGACCCTTCCCCGCAATCAATACTACATCGCCGGGGCTTGCCATTTCAATAGCTTTCCTGATGGCTTCCCTCCGGTCTGCGATCAGTTCGTAGCGTTCCCGTGCAACCTCGTCCTCCACCAATCCGGCCTCAATATCCTCCAGAATCAGCAGTGGGTCTTCAGTACGCGGATTGTCGGAGGTTACAAGGATCGCATCACTGTACTTGGCAGCGATTTTGCCCATCAGAGGACGTTTGGTACGGTCTCTATCTCCGCCGCAGCCGAAGACGGTCAGTACCTTGCCCGTCGCAAACTCCCGCACCGCACGCAATACATTCTCCAGACCATCCGGGGTATGGGCATAATCCACAATTACCGCAAACTCCTGGCCTTCATCCACCGCTTCTACCCGCCCGGCCACGCCAGGAACAGCTTCCAGACTAGCCTTGATGTCTTCTAACGGCACATCCTCCAAAAGAGCGGCCGTAAGGGCAGCCAACGCATTATACACATTGAACTTGCCGACCATACGCAGCGAAATGTCCGTCGCCCCTTTAAACGTATCTACATGGAAAAATGTTCCTTTTGCAGTGACCGAAATTTGAGATGCACGGACATTGGCCTCATTGTCAATGCCGTATGTAATGACTTCCGCAGCTGTCTGGGCTGCAAAATAGGCGCTGGCCCCATCATCTGCATTCAGCACCGCGTATTTACGCTCTTCCTTCCAGGGGGAGATTACATTGCCCAGCCGGGAGAAAAATAACCCCTTGGCTGCCCGGTACTCCTCCATTGTATGATGATAATCCAAATGGTCCTGGGTTAAATTCGTAAATATCGCTGTGCGGAAATCCGTTCCTTTCACGCGCCCTTGTTCCAACGCATGTGAGGACACCTCCATGACACATAATTGCACGCCTTTGCCTACCATATCGCTCAGTGAACGCTGAAGCTCCAGTGATTCCGGCGTGGTGCCGGACATCGGATAGCTTTGACCATCATAACGCATTTGAATGGTTCCGATGAGTCCCGTCTTCACCTGATGATCTTCCATGATCCGTTCGATAAGATAAGTAGTCGTAGTTTTGCCGTTGGTGCCCGTGATACCGATCATCCGCATGCGGCTGCTCGGGGAACCAAAAAAGGCATTCGACAGCACGGACATTGCAAACCGACTGTCGTCTACCACGATTTGCGGCACATCAAGGTCAAGACGTCGTTCCGCTACAATAGCAGCAGCCCCGTTGGACACAGCCTGCGAAGCATACTCATGCCCGTCTACAGTGTGGCCTGGCAGACAGATGAACAAGTCGCCTGGCTGTACCCAGCGGGAATCTGTCTGCAGATCCTTGATCTCAATATCTCCTGCCCCATATAGCCGTGATACAGCCAGACAGCAAGCCAACTCGTTAACTTTCATAGTAATCCCTCACTCTACATTTTCGGATAAGAGATACAGCAATATACCTCTTGGAATGCATATTTGATACTGACGCTCTGGCGGTCTGTCACTCCATCCACTGCTGGTTACTCGGGTGATGCACCCATGTAAATGCGGATGGTCGATCCCCGTTCCACTCTGGCTCCCGGTTTAGGGGCCTGATTGATTACGGTATTGCCCGTGCCTGAGCGGGCCAGTGTAAAGTTCATGTTCAGATCTTCATAAATATCCTGTACGGTGGCACCGGTGAGATCAGGCACAGTTACAATCGGCGTTTCCCCGTACTTATAGTTCTTGGCTAGCTGGTCAGTCCGTTCCGGCACCTTCATGTAATGCAAGGAGTCTTCCAAAATATTCTGTACAATTGGGGCAGCAACAACGCCCCCGAACTGAATGCCTTTCGGATTATCCACCGCCGTATAAACAACGATTTGCGGATCATCTGCTGGCGCAAAACCGACAAAAGAAACAATATGCTCTGTCGGAGAGTAGCGGCCGTTAATGACCTTCTGCGCGGTACCGGTCTTACCACCCACACGGTATCCATCAATAAAAGCAGGACGGCCAGTGCCCTTGGCAACCACGCTCTCCAGCGCAGCCCGTACTTTCTTCGATGTCTCTTCAGAAATAACCTCCCGCACCAGTTCAGGCTCCACCTCTGAGACGGTTTCCCCTGTGTCCGGGTTAATCCAGGCTTTGGCTACATGCGGTTTATACAACTTGCCGCCGTTGATAGCTGCCGATACCGCTGTGATCTGCTGAATCGGTGTAACCGAGACACCTTGGCCAAACGCCGTTGTTGCCAACTCAACGGGTCCCACCTGCGATGGCTTGAACAGGATACCGTTCGATTCCCCGTTCAAATCAATTCCCGTCTTGCTTCCAAAACCAAAATCCCGGATGTATTTGAACAATGAATCCTTACCCAGACGCTGACCAAGGGCCACGAAGCCCGGGTTGCAAGAATTCTCAACAACTTGGAGGAAGGTCTGGCTGCCATGGCCGCCTTTTTTCCAGCAGCGGAGTCTGGCCCCGCCGACCTCGATAAAACCAGGATCAAAGAAGTGATCATTCTGCAGATCCACCTTCCCCTCCTGAAGTGCAGCCGCAAGGGTAATAATCTTGAACGTGGACCCGGGCTCATAGGTCATCCAAATCGGCAAGTTCCTGTTATAGGTCTGAGCATCATATTCCTTGTACTGTCCCGGCTCATACCCCGGCCTACTGGCCATCGCCAGAATCTCGCCATTCTTGGGATTCATGGCAATGGCCCAGCTGCCCTGAGCCTGATACTTGACCATCGCCTGATCCAGCTCTCGTTCCATAATCGACTGAATCTGCTTGTCAATCGTCAGTTCCAGATTAAGACCATCCTGAGGCTTGGAATACTTCTCGGAGGAACCTGGCATTAATCGCCCGCCGGCATCGGAGAGATAAGAGATATTACCACCAATGCCTTGCAGCAGCTTATCATAGATGCTTTCTACTCCGGTAATGCCCTGGTTGTCTATCCCTGTAAAGCCTAAGATATGCGCTGCAAAATCACCGTAGGGGTAATAGCGTTTGCTATCCTCAGCCACAACGATGCCCGGCAGCTTCAAATCACGAATTTCGGCAGCAAGCTCCATCGTAATTTTACGGCCGCCGGGCTGCAGTCTCACCGAGGCTTTCTTTTGGGACAGCATAGGCACAAGCTTCTCCTTGGTCATACCAAGCAAGGGTGCCAACTGCTGTGCTGTCGTCTCTTTATCTTTTACTTGCACAGGAATAGCATAGATCGTAGGTGAACTGACGTTATAGGCCAGCGGAACACCTTCGCGGTCCAATATTTCACCGCGCTTGGCGGTAAAGGGAATATTCCGGCGCCAAGAATCCTCAGCCCTGGCAGTCAATTCCTGGCCTTTGGACAATTGTACATAAGCCAGCCGAACTGCCAGCGAACCAAACAACAAAGCCAGTCCTAGCAGCGTCCACAACATTCTTCGGCGGCTTGTAACCTTCGATACCTTCATACCGTTCTCCCCCGTTTCCCAGGTAATAGACATGAGCTCTTACCTTCATGACTATTCGGGACAAACAGGGGTTAGAACAAGCCTATGGATTGCTTTTGTCCTCACTCCCTCCATCTGGAGGCGGATCGGCTGCCTGATCTCCCCCTGGCTCGTTGAGTGGAGTTAATTTGAGGGTGATGAGCTTCTTGCCATTCTTCGTACTCTCTACTTGCTCTGTTACATAACCTTCACCCTGTACAACGATTCCAACCTTGAGAAGACTGAGCACTTCCAGCGCATCGCGCAAGGACTGTCCCTTCAAGTCCGGAATGGTCGACGAATCGCCCTCCTGACTCAGCAGATAAATCCGCTGACCTGAAGCAAGCTTCGTTCCACCAGCAGGATACTGACTGACCACAGAAGCTCCTTGACCAACAGTCTCAAAATCATATCCACCGGCCAGCAGAAGTTCACGGGCCTCCTTCATCGTTTTCCCTTTAAGATCTGGAGCCGTGCGCAGAACCGGAGCCGCCGCTTTGGCCGGTTCTTTGCTGTTTTTATCATCTTTGGTGACATTCTTCGGCACACCCATGTATTGCAACGACTGGGACACAATCTCCTTGAACACTGGTCCTGCCGCCGTTCCGCCACCTACCTCGACGTTCGGCTCGTCAATGATGACGATGACAGCAATTTTCGGATCATTCACAGGCGCATAACCAATAAAGGATACTAGTACTTTGGATTTCACATAGTCCTGGCCCTCAACCTTAATAGCCGTACCCGTCTTCCCTGCTACCCGGTAGCCTTCTATATAGGCATGGCGTCCAGTACCGATAGTCTGGTCAGCAACCACCTGTTCCAGATAACCCCCGGTCTCCCTAGCGCTTTCCTCCGAAATCACCTGCCGCACAACCTCTGGCTTGGTAACAGCCGTCTGTCCTGTATTCGGGTTGGTCACTTCCTTGACCACATGCGGAACCATCAGCTTGCCGCCGTTGGCAATAGCTGCAACTGCCGTTAACTGTTCGATCGGGGTTACCTGCACTTTACCATGACCATAAGCCAGTGTGGCAAATTCAACGGGGTATTGGGGTGATACTCTACCCGTAACTTCCCCCGGCAAATCAATACCTGTCTTCTCTTTAAAACCAAAATCTTCAATATACTTTAAGAGTCTATCCTGTCCAAGCATTTCATAGCCCAGTTTGACAAAAGCTACGTTACTGGAGCGTTTTACACCCTCAAGGAACGAGATTTGTCCCCAGCCGGCTTTTTTGATATCATGCAGCGACTTGCTGTAGCCCTTGATCCGGATTGATCCGGACATGAATGTGTCGTCAGGCTTGAACAGCTTCTCTTGCACTGCCCCGGCCAGTGTAGCAATCTTGAACGTAGATCCAGGCTCATAAATGGATTGAATGGCATGGTTTCTAAAAGCGCCTTGATCTTTAGTTTCCCAAAAAGCATTAGGGTTGAAGGTCGGCATATTCGCCATCCCCAAAATTTCCATTGTGTTCGGATCTGCCGCGATGACAGTCATGCTCTTTGGCTTATACTGGTTAACGGCCTTCTTCATCGCCTCTTCGATATAATACTGAATGGTACTATCAATCGTCAGCTTGAAATTATTTCCATTGACCACTGGCTGATAGGATTCTTCCGCATTGGGCAGCTTGACTCCCTTGCCGTCACTCTTATAGAGTAACTGGCCATCCTTGCCTTTCAACTGATCGTCAAAATACTTCTCGAAACCCATAACGGCATTGCCGTCACGGTCTGTATACCCGAGAATATGGGCTGCAAGGGTATTCTTAGGATAATATCTCTTCTGCTCCCGTACAAATCCGAGCCCCGTCTCCTGAATCTTATGCTCTGCTTTCAGCTTGTCTCGAAAAGCAACTACTTTCTCATAAAGATCCTGATTGATTTTCCAGCCCTCGTTACGAATTTCGCGGTTCTTCAAAAAATTACCGTTCTCATCCTTGGCTTCAACCAGTTTCCGCAGCTCATTCTCCGGTTTCTTCAGCAGATCCTTAAGCCCGGCGATCACCTCATCGCCAATACCATTCTCGTTAATCACCTCAGGGTTCACAACAACAGTGTATGCTGGAACGTCGCTGGCCAGTGTACTTCCATTACGGTCGGTAATCACCCCGCGGGTCGCCTTGATTGTGGAGGTATGCGCCCACTGCTTTTGTGCCCGTTCCTGCCAGAAATCCCCGTTTAGCACCTGGATATAGAACACCCTTCCGACCAAAACAAGAAAAAAGAGGGTAATACACCCTCCTATAAACAGCGTGCGAAGTTTTATTCTTTTAATCATACATAACCTCACAAACTCTATTATTGCGATCTTACCGACCGCTTACTAGTTATCTCCGTCAGTAGATGTTCCTGATTTCGGAACAAATATCGTAGTATCCTCATTGGGTGGGACAAATCCCAGTTCCTTGGCTTTTTGCGGGATCAACTGTTCCAGCGTCTGTTTCTCCATCTGGTATGTAGCGATCTGCTTCTTATCTCTGGCAATTTCAGCATCCAGCTTCTGCGCTTGCTTGTTCAAATCGTAAATATGAACGTAACGCCAAATCAGGGTGACGGCTACCAGGACAAATACACTTAGAGTCAGCATGTACAGCAGCTTCTCTTGCATGGGGAGCACCATTCGCCTGGTGACTACTTTTGTCTTCTCGCGGTATAGTGGGTTTTTTTCTTCTTTTCTTTTGGGCTGGACTGCCAAGTTGCCGCGGGTATAGGCCATCTCTGACTCTCCTTTATCGTAATTTACAATTTCTCTGCAATACGCAGCTTCGCTGAACGGGCACGAGAGTTAAGCTCAAGCTCTTCTTCGGAAGGCAAGCGTGGTTTGCGATTAATCAGCTTGAGCGAGCCTTCAGCACCGCATACACATAGCGGAAAATCAGGTGGGCATGTGCATTTGCTGACATAACTGCTCAGAATCTGCTTGCAAATCCGATCCTCCAACGAGTGGAAGGTGATGACGGATACTCTTCCTTCAGGCGCCAGGCAGCGAACCGCTCCGTGTAGCCCTTCTTCAAAAGCACCTAATTCATCATTTACAGCAATGCGCAAGGCCTGGAAGCTCCGTTTGGCAGGATGTCCGCCAGTTCTGCGCGCAGCCGCAGGGATTCCTTCCTTAATCAACTCTACTAATTCGCCAGTGTTTTCTATAGCCTTCTCGGCTCTCCGTGCTACAATGCGTCCGGCAATCCGTCGCGAGAATTTCTCTTCTCCATATTGAAAAAGCACGCGTGCAATCTCTTGTTCGGACCAGGTGTTCACAATATCCGCTGCAGTCAACATTCCCGACTGGTCCATCCGCATATCCAGCGGCGCATCGTGATTGTAGCTGAAGCCTCGTTCCCCTTCGTCGAACTGGGGCGATGAGACGCCAAGGTCGAAGAGAATCCCGTCGACCTGTGGAACTCCGTCTTTCTTCGGGACAAAAGGCACATCTCTAAGCACATATTCCAAATCACGGAAATTCGTCTTCACAAGAACAACTTTGTCCCCGTATTCAGCCAGTTTATCCTTGGCGTTGTTCAGGGCCCAGTCATCTTGATCCAAGCAGATTAAACGGCCTTCTCCGCTAAGTTTGGAAGCGATAAGTGAGCTGTGACCTGCCCCGCCGAGCGTGCAATCTACATAGATTCCGTCTTTTTTGATGTGCAGCCCTTCTGTCGCTTCTTCTTTAAGCACCGTGATGTGATGAAACAAGCTGCATCCCTCCAGGACAGTATTCGATATTTGTGTGGTTTATAGATCAAAGTTGAAATCGACCAATTTCTCGGCAATCTCGTTGAATGATTCTTCTGACTGTTCGAAGTACTGTTCCCAAAGCTCCTTGTTCCAGATCTCCACCCGGTTAGAAACGCCTAGAATAACACAGTCCTTGTCCAGCTTGGCATACTGCCGTAAATTACCCGGCAAGTTTACCCTGCCCTGCTTGTCCCAGACACATTCTGTCGCTCCCGAGAAAAAAAAGCGGCTGAACGCGCGGGCATCCGATTTCATCAACGATAGGGTTTTGAGCTTTTGCTCCATGATGCCCCATTCTTCCATAGGATAAACAAAAAGGCAGGAGTCAAGTCCGCGGGTCGCCACGAAGGAAGTTCCGAGCATTTCACGGAACTTGGCCGGAATAATAATTCGGCCTTTCTCATCGATACTATGCTGGTATTCACCCATGAACATAGTTTTCCCACTCCCGCTCCCCAAATCCCCACTTTACCCCACTTTTCACCACCTAAGCATAATAGATTCGCCGTTAAAAATCAAAAACCTTTTTCCAGACCAAGGTAATTGTTTCCTAATTGTAAAATCACATCTAAGCGCCTATACATATGGTTCCAAGGTCCTGTTCGACACCTGTTTACCCCTGTACAAATTACCAGAAACACGCAAGAAACCGCCCGGCCGGAATGTGCTTCCGGCAGAACGGCTTCTGCATCGTATCCACTATGCAAAGTTACATATATATCATGCGGTGGTTACCGCTGTAATCAGCAGGAACAGCCATTAGATTATCAAGCCAATCTGGTCCATACCGGTTCAAGTAATACATTATGTTGTAGACTCTTTCCTGCAGCTTTCCTTGCGGCATTAGGGACAGCTCAATCCGTTCCCACTGTCGCAGCGCCGCTTCATTCTGCTTCTCGACAGCATCCTGCGCTTTGGCCTGCAGGAACGAAATCTGATCCAGGATCTTGTCCTTATTATTGCTTCCCAGCTTGAGCAGTCCGGCCTGTATGGTTCCGAGCTGTTCAATCAAAGGCTCATAGAGCGCATTGAATGCTGCTTTCGTTTCTTCAAAACGGGCTCCCAAACGAAGCTCGTCTTGCGCAGTCAGCCATTCCTGTCTCTTACCGTCCAGTCCCTGATGCACATCAGGGAATCCGATTCCGTACTTGTCCATATGCTTTTGAAGCGTGCCCTCCACCAAGGTGAAAGACATCCGCGGAATAATCAGCGGCATTGCTCCGCCCACCGTCTTGAAAGCCTGATGCGGGATCGCCCAGTAAGCAATCTCTCCTTGACCAAGCACTGTAGCCAAGGTAGGCAAGAGGTAGTCCTGCATCAACGGGCGGGTCAGCACATTGTTGCTGAAACGCTCTGGGTGAGTATACAGAATATCCAGAAGTGCTTCCTTTGAAAAAGATATAGTTCCTTTACGGTCCGTAAAGAAACCATCCTTCTTGTGCAGCAGCAAGCGTGTGCCTTCATGAATATAGAACAGATTGGCACTGCCTTCTGCGACATCAGCCTGAAGCTGGTACCCGCTATCACGAATAACCGCAGCTGCGTTTAGATAGGCTGTCTCCAGTTCTTCATTCTCCCGGATCAGCGTTTCAAAAAACGGCTGCTCCAACTTGCGTAGACAGGGATCAGCAGAATCAAGCAGAATCAGACCAAATTTGCCAAACAAATTCCCCATCAACTTGGCGAAAAGGTCTGTCATATTATTGGAAGCTGAAGATGCTTCACGAATAAATTCCATAATCCCTGGTTTGAACTCACTGTCCTGCAGCAGTTCATCCAGTTGAGCTACGACTTGCTGCCAGCTTTCGTCCTCAACCTTAATATCACTGACCGATGAACGGACATCTCCGGTTTTCTCAATCTTGATCTTGCTGATTTCTCCGTTTCGATTCAACACATAGGTATGATTGACCTCATCCCAGTCATGATCTTCCCCGGCAATCCAAAATAATGGAACAACAGGTCTGCCTAATTGCTCCCCGGCCTCTTTTGCCGCTATTATGGTTGTCATTGCCTTATATATCACAAGCAGCGGACCCGTGAACAACCCACTTTGCTGACCGCCGGAAATTACCAGTGTCCCCGGCTGCTCCAATAGTGCAAGCGAAGACTTTACCGCCTCATGTGGATTGTGTGCTTCATTATAACTCCGCAGGCAAGCTGCCACCTGCGCCCGGTCAGCACGCAAGGCCTCGCGGCTATCTAGCCATTCCGCCCGCAATGCTCTGCTGCCTTCATTACGGAAGTCACCACCGTATAAATGTTCTACCGTCTCATAACGGTTCATATAGTCCCTGGCAAGCGCAGATCCGCCCGCAAGCGGCTCCGTTACAACCTTCATTGCTGTAGCCTCCTGTCTGCTATCTCTGCTATATATAAATTAAATTACAGAGTGATAAACCCTATCTGATTGTATCCAAAGGAGGGGGATTCGTCAAAGAATCACTTATCTTAAATTTTAATCACCATAAAAATGCACCCCTTAGAATTTCATCGGACAACCCAAGGGGTCCATCCAATGTCTATTCTAAGGGGTGCACTTCAAAATCCTCATCATCTTATGAAGTTGATTTTGAATTCATTTAATATTAAGCAAACGCCTTGGACACAAAATGTCCTTTGGATACTTCAACCAATTGCGAAGCTTCCTCTGAGTCCTTCTGACCTTGCGTATAAATCGGCGATTTCAATTCATCATGGAAATGAATCCGCTTCTTGCTCGCCTCAACCTCTGGGTCCGGCTCTGGGATTGCAGATAGCAATGACTTGGTGTATGGGTGTATCGGATTGGAATAAAGCTCTTCACTTTCTGCAAGCTCTACCATTTTCCCCAGATACATTACAGCTACTCTGTCACTGATATGCTTAACCATAGAGAGATCATGGGCAATGAAGAGGTATGTCAGTCCAATGCGATCCTGAAGTTCTTTAAGAAGGTTGACAACCTGCGCCTGAATAGACACGTCCAGTGCAGAAATAGGCTCGTCGCAAACAATAAATTTCGGATTAACGGCAAGCGCTCGAGCAATACCGATCCGTTGTCGTTGTCCACCGGAGAATTCATGAGCATACCGAGTGGCATGGTCATGATTCAGACCAACCATATCTAATAATTCTTCGATGCGTTTCTTGCGCTCGCTACTACTTCCAGCCATTCCGTGGATGTCCAACGCCTCGCCAATAATATCGGAAACAGTGAATCGCGGATTTAGAGATGCGTATGGATCCTGAAAGATCATCTGCATATCCCGACGGAAAGCCTTCATTTTTCTTGAGGATAATTTATAGATGTCAGTTCCGTTATATTTCACGCTTCCGGCAGTAGGCTCATACAAACGAAGAACCGTACGTCCTGCTGTGGTTTTACCACAACCAGACTCACCTACCATACCTAGCGTTTCTCCCTCACGGATATTAAAGCTAACGTTATCAACTGCCTTAAGTACTTTACCTTTACCTACATTAAAATATTTTTTAAGGCCTTCTACTTCAATTAAGTTTTTACTCATAAGAACCGCACCTCCTTGGCCATCAAATGCAGATTTCCAGCAATGCACCAAATGCATATACTGAATCCTGTGACACCGGAATCGAACCATTCACATGTATGCACCTTATCACTGTAAGCTACAGTGAACACATAGCCGATCGGTGATTAAAAGAATAAGGCACTATGTCGCTAAATAAAACAGCAACTTTCCCTGTCAACTTGCTATAACACTACTCGTCTTTAATCAGCACTCAGGACACAAAATAACACGACAGTAACCAACAACTATCGCATACCCGGAAGAATTGTGAGAATGTTGATTACAACGGATACCTGTATCATTTATATCAACCAGGTTCAGCACTCCAATACCTTATGGTAAACTCAAATGCTGATCATGCTTGATATTTGGTCAGAACTTTGACAACCGTTTTGAATGTCAATGTTTTGACCCTTCTGAATCTTTTTAAGTTAACGAGAAGATCAGAGGAAATCATGATTTAAACAGTTGCGCTGAGAAACACTAAACTAGTAAAATTGATTTCCCCAAATCCTTATTTTTTCAATTTAGGATCCAATGCATCCCGAAGACCATCGCCTAGAATGTTAAAGGCAAGCATAGTCACACTAATCGCAGCTGCAGGGAAGATCATGCGCCAAGGATAAGTCATCCAACCTGTTCTGGCATCGTTAACCATAGAACCGAGTGATGAAACTGGTGCTTGAACACCTAAACCGAGGAAACTTAAAAAGGCTTCTGCAAAAATCGCACTTGGAACAGAAAGCGTAATGGTTACAATAATCGGACCCACTGCATTCGGTAACAAATGACGGAACAATAGACGACCAGAGCCTGCACCCATTGAACGCGAAGCAAGAACAAATTCACGGTTTTTGAGTTGCATGATCTCGCCCCGAACAATCCATGACATATTAATCCAGCCTGTAATTGTTAGCGCCAAAATAATTGTACCTAAGCTAGGTTCTAAAACAACCAGCAATAGAATTGTAACAAGCAGGTAGGGAATAGAATAAAGGATTTCCGAGAATTTATTCATGATCTCATCTACACGCCCGCCAAAATAACCCATGATTCCACCGTATATAACACCGATGAACAAGTCAATCATGGCTGCTGCCAATCCAACGATAAGTGAAATACGTGCGCCCATCCAAGTCCGTACCCACATATCCCGTCCTAAATCATCGGTTCCAAACCAGTGCTCTGACGAAGGAGGCTGATTAGTGCTCAGCAAATCATTTGAGTAATAATTGTATTTCGAAATAAATGGACCAACAATCGCTGCGATTATTATGATGAACATCGCAACTAAAGCTGTCATGGCCATTTTATTTTTACGCAAACGATACATAGAGTCTTTCCAAGCGGAAATACTTTCACGTTCTATTGTTTCGGCAACCTTCTTATCTGTACTAATTTGTACAAAATCCTCCGGTTTAAGTTGTGTGCTCTGCGATGATAATGTTTGATTTACAGACAAAACTAACCCTCCTTCCTTCCAACAAGTTTAACTCGAGGATCGATAAACACATACAAAATATCTGTTGCAAAACGTGCAAGCATAAGTAATACTCCGTAAAAAATGGTAATACCCATAATAAGAGTATAATCCCGAACACCTATAGCTTGTACGAATTGTTTTCCGATTCCGCCGATACCAAAAATTTGTTCAATAACCACTGAGCCGGTTACAATGTTAGCCGTCATCGGTCCAACATAGGTAACTACAGGCATGATTCCGTTACGAATGACATGTTTGAACATGATTTGAGCCCAACTTAAACCTTTAGCTTTTGCTGTCTTAATATATTCTGCATGCAAAACTTCAAGCATACTGGAACGTGTCAAGCGAGCAATAAACGCAATTGGCTGAAAACTTAACGCAGCTACAGGCAATACATAATCCAGTGGTCCTGTGAAACCCATAACTCTGAACATGTGCAATTTATAAGAGAAGACATACTGGAGTAAAGCAGCGACTAAAAAGCCCGGTACCGCAATACCTAAGACCGCTATCACCATTGCTAAATTATCTATTAGGCGCCTATGATACAAGGCCGCAAGCATGCCCAAAAGTACACCGATTACAACTGATACCACAATAGCTACTAGTCCAAGCTTTAGAGAAGCGGAAAACGTTTTTCCAATCAAACCACTTACATCTTGGTTCAACTGCTTCATAGAAATCCCTAAATCACCTTGCGCAATATTCCCCATGTATTTCAAATACTGTTTCCAGACTGGTTGGTCCAAACCATACTGTTGGTAAAGTCTAGCTTGCACTTCAGGTGGAACTTTCTTCTCAGACATAAATGGATCGCCAGGTATTGCTTTCATAAGAAAAAACGTAGCGGTAATTAGAATCAAAATAGATACTAGCATGTAGAAAAATTTATTTAAAAAATAACGCACCATATCCTACTGCGCACCTCCTTTTTCGAGTTAAAAACAATCCTTTTCAATTGTAGGAAAAACCTGACCTCTTGTCCAATACATGTTTATGGATAAAGAGGAAAAAATACACATCATTGGACTCACACAAAAAAACGGGATATATATGATGTGTTACCACATATATCCCTAGAGTTTATAACATGCACTCTTATTTTAATACATAATATTTGTGCAAACTTTTAGTGTTCCAACAAATACGCTCTAGAGTAATCCACAGAACCGTCATACTGGGAAGTAAGACCCTTGAGGTATGGTTTTACAAGAGAAACTTGAGTGTAATAGTAAATCGGCATAACACCCATCTCATCTTTAATCAAAATTTCTTCTGCTTTGTGGAAGCTTTCCATACGTTTAGTATTGTCTACTTCTTTATAAGCATCATCAAGCAATTTGTTGTATTCTGCATTGTCGAACTTAATGTCGTTGTTACCATTACCAGTTTTCCACATATCCAAGAAAGTCATTGGATCGTTGTAATCTGGGTTCCAACCTGCACGTGCTACTTGGTAATCGCCATTTTGACGGTTTTTAATGAATACGCCCCACTCTTGGTTTTCAGTTTTCACGTCAACACCAAGGTTCTTTTTCCACATATCAGCGATGGCAAGAGCAATTTTCTTGTGACCTTCGCTTGTGTTGTAGATCAATGTAACTGGTGGCAATGTAGTGTATCCTTTTTCTTTCATACCTTCTTCAAGCAATTTCTTAGCTTCTGTGTAATCCTCAGTGAAATAGTCGTCTTTGTAGTCGTTACGGTATTCACTACCTTCGGCTGCACCTTTAATACCTGGTGGGATATAGCCGAATGCTGGAACTTGGGAGCCCAAAGTTACTTTATCAACAATATCTTGACGGCTGATTGCCATGGAAAATGCCTTACGGATTTTCGCATTATCAAATGGCTCTGCTTTAGTATTGAACTCATAGTAGTAGATACTTGCAATTGCCTTCAGTGTGAAATCATCTGGCAATTCATTTTTCAATACAGGAATTTGGTCTGGTGGAATGTCACCATTCGGTGCGCCTGAACGGTCAATTTCACCATTTTTGTAACTAAGAACTTCTGTAGATGCTTCGTTTACGATTGTAGCAGTGATTTTATTCAATTTAACTTCATCTTTGTCCCAATACTTATCATTCTTAGTATACTCAACGGATTGACCTGTAATCCAGCTACTAAGGGTGAAAGGTCCGTTTGTAATCATTGTTTTAGGATCAGTTGCCCATTTGTCATTACCCTCTACCGATTTGTGAACCGGGAAGTAGGTGTAGAAGGACATCAAGTTCAAGAAATATGCAGTTGGGTTATTCAAAGTTACTTCAAGAGTGTGCTCATCAACTGCTTTAACACCTACTTGAGAGAAATCTTTAATTTCGCCTTTGTTAAACTGTTCTGCATTTTTCAAATAGTACAGTTGTTGTGCATATGGTGGTGCAGGTACAGTTGCTGGGTCAAGAACCCGTTTCCATGCAAACACGAAATCATTTGCAGTTACCGGATCGCCATTACTCCATTGGCTGTCACGCAAGTGGAATGTATAAACCAATCCATCTGGGGAAATATCCCATTTTTCAGCAACGCCCGGGCCTTCTTTTCCATCTTTGTCAATACGCACTAAACCTTCATACATTAACTTAAGAGCCACATTCGCTTGGCTGTCCTGGGCTTGGCCAGGATCAAAAGTCGGTACATCTGCACTCATATTAAGTCTAAGCGTTTGGTCAGCAGCCAGTTTTTCGTCACCGCTACCTGTGTTTGTGCTGCCTGCCTCGTTCGTTGGGCTGGCTGTGTTGCCGTTGTTTGCTTTGTTCCCGCCGCAACCAGCAAGCGCTGTTCCGATTACAAGAACTAGAGCAATCATAAGCAATAGACTTTTACTCTTCTTCATCTAGCAGTTCCCCCTAAATAGAATGTGGTATATGGTTTATGATTATACAACCAGTGGTCAAAAAAATCTAGACTAATGTTTTCTGAAAACACATTTTTTTTAAAACTTTAAAATTTTGTGACATTGACGCTTCACCGAAGTAGTGGAACATTACATGGCTTGTGATATGTACTTTATGAGGCCTACGAACATGAACAAAACATAAAAAGTACTCATTACGATAAAACTGAGCCGCCAAACTGCGCGTAAAATCCGTTTACCGTCCACTTTTCCTTTCATGCGATTTTGCGCTCCACCAATCAGTCCAGCGGATATTAATACAATAAGTAGTATAAGATAGAAGCCGGCTTTGGAACTGAATATGTTATTAAAAAGCGCGGATACCGATAGCAATAAAAAAATCGTGCTGACATCCATTGCAAGAAAAAAGGTCTTTCTCCTGTCTTTTTTCATACCTGTTCCGATAAAATAAACAAGCAAAAAGGGGACAACCGGAATAACACTTAGTGTAACGAACGAATTCTGCAAAAATTCCAAGGCAACCTCACCTCTCCTCCGCGATCATACCCTCTACCAGTCGGCACATATAGCGGTGCAGTGGAACCGCCAGGCCGGAACGCTCTCCCATTTCTATAATACTGCCATTAATCCAGCGGATTTCCGTTGCCCTTCCGGCAAGAACGTCCGCAAGCATAGATGAGGTATTTCCCGAAGTGGATCGGCATACCTGAGCGATGACCTCCCATAAATCGGTTTCATAAGGGATGCCGCATGCTTCATATACTGCGATGGCTTCATCATACAGTTCTCGCATGATCTGTATACGTTCCTCAGAGGCGAGCAGCTCCCCATTCGGAATGCGCCAAAGGGCAGTGAGCGGATTAATTACAGCATTGATTAAGAGCTTTCGGTAAATCATGGTATTCATGTCATTCGACAAAAACGCGGAGAATCCTGCAACTGAAAGTGTTTCAAGTATATGAATTGCTTCAAAATTGTCCTGAGGCTCCGTTAAAGGGTTTCCCACAAAGGCTTCTGCAGGAACACTCCCTATCCATACTTCCCCTTTACCAGCGTGAATAACCTCTGTTAATGTTTTCCTTTTGGCACCTTCGGTGGTAATAGCTGCATAGATATTGCTCTCCGGAAGCATTTTTTGCAGCAGTGCTATATGTCCGACCCCATTTTGAAAACAAACAATACTTGGACGCTCCTTGCGAAGCGGCTGCAATATCCCTGGTAAATCATCATGCAAAACATTTTGTTTAATGGTAATTACAACACAGCCACCAGGTTCTCGTAGATAGGTCTCGGTAAAATCGCTAACCAAACCTGTATGGAAAAGATCGCTATTAATTCTGATTGGCGTTCCTTCATCCTCATAACTAATGTTGATCCCGCTGTGCAGCAGCGCATGGACCTGTTGACTGCCGCGACACCACAGTCTGACCTCGTTCCCAGCTGAAATTAGCCGTCCGGCCAGCAGTAGCCCCAGTGAACCAGCGCCTATAATATCTATTCTCATACTTGCCCCCTGCCACATTTGCCCATAGTTTCCCCTAGTATATCCCGCCCCCTTCGGCAAAAGCAAAAATCCCGCAAGGCAGGTGATTACACCTACACCTTGCGGGATTCTCGGAGCTGAGGAATTTACTCGATTCGCTCCAGATTACCATTGGCATCCATCTTGAAGCGGGTCTTGAGTTCCTCTTCTTCTTCATTCAGAAAGGCCAGCCTTCTGGCGCGGTCCATAATCTGAATCAATGCTTTATAATCGTCATTTACAACCCTGTAATCCGTTTGTGCAAGATTGACTTCCTTAGACAGACGTTCATTCTCCGTCCGCAGCTCTGTCAATTCCTCTTCCTTGTCCCTCAGGTCTCGCTCAAGCATTTTTAGCTGCCGGCCAGCCTCCTGAAAAGTTCCCTTCCATTGCCTTAAGAAACGGATTACCGCATCAATAGACAATGTGTTCTCGGTTAACCCTTCACTTCTAGCGTAATCCTCTTCCGTTTCTCCCAGGATCAATCCAGCTACCTGTGCTCCTCTTACGGCGGGTTGCTTCTTCAAATAACTGCGTTTCTGGCGCTGCCCCTTAGCGATGCTGATCGCATCTTCATAACTCTTGCGGACACAGCTGTTCCAGCGGAATCCGCAGGCAGCGGAAGTTCTGCCGATTTTTTCTCCCACTTCTTCAAAAGCAGCAAGCTGAGTGCTACCCTCCCGAATGTGGCGCAAAGTTACTTCTGCCAGGATTAGATCATCCTCTGTACTCCAAGCGTCCTGTCTAACGGCTGTCATAAAAGCCAAACCTCCTAACAACATCTTGAAATAACCATCTTCATAACCGGCAGCTCCGCCGGGTAGTGAATAGGGATAAAAGCTGCTTACTCCATTTCTATGCCTCTTAAAGAGTTCATAGAATCTATTTGATACTAAATTGTATTTCCATTTTACGTACACCTCATACGCATTATGCTTTTTTAATTCTCTCGAACCCCTCTAAAGAAACGTGTCAATCGTAAAAATCACATTTTTTCACAAATCCACACTTTTTTTCGATGAATTCGTTTACACTCATTTCCGCAGCGGGTATAATTAAAATAAATGGAATGAAGATACATATTTGAAGGGGGACTCGCTCTTGGACCGCATGTTTCGGGTGTTGGGGTTTTTCACGCTGGCGATCGGCTTGATGGCTTTTGCCGGAAATTTGACCGAAATGGCCTTGCTCTTCTTTTTGCAAACCGCATTCTTCGTCATCCTGGGGTATCTTAAATTTACTGAAAAGACATACATTCTACTCTTCTGGGGATACATGATTGTGACCTTCACCGGCTTTAGCTACTGGACGATATTCCAGATGGGTCTCCCGTTATAAACGTAATTCTCTCATGGAACGGACGATGCCCCCTTATTGCACGGGGCTCTTCCGTTTTTTTGCATGCTCTTTTTTATAGGACACGGACTTAAAACGGAGTATGCTATTTTAGCAGGGTGAATCATATCATTAGTAATATTGGTATTCCGATCCTGAACTATTTTATACAAGCAAAGGTGGTGGTGTGGTGCTCTCCCGTCCTTCTATACGCCGTATGATTGCAGCCATACTCATTTTATTCTGCTGCGCACTCCTGCCACTGAGTCCCTCCGCATACCTATCAGCCGACCCTGTTGGTGCAATCGAGCCTCCACCCGCTTCTCTTACTGATAATGAAGATACGCGCAAACTGCTGGAGCAGACTTTGTCTTCTGCCGAGATTGAGAAAGAGATCGCCCGGATTAGTCGTGAGCAAGAAGCTCTTGAGAACAAAGTTGCGGAGTTGGAAACTCAGGCGGCCGAACAAAAGTCGGCCATTGCCGATCAGCAGGAGCGCGCCGGTGCCATTATTCGTTCTTATTATATGGGAGATCGGGATGGGCTATTGGAAGCTTTTCTGTCTGCCAAAAGCATCAGTAGAGTGCTTGTTCTGTGGGATTACTATGAGATTATCATCGGGCGGGACCGCGATATTTTATCGCAGTATGAGAAGCAATACAAAAGTTTAAAAGCGACGCTTCAGGCTGCGCAGCGAAGTTCACAAGAGCTGGCAACGCTCAAAAGCGCTCTAGAGGAGCAAAAAATCAGGGTAACGGCCCTGCATAAGGAGATTGAAGGGGGAATCCGAGGCAGCAGTGATCCGGAAAGCATGAATGCACTACTGAAAGAGTTCTCATTATATTGGGAGAATATCGGGCTTCATGAAGTGAAGACCTACTTTCAAGCATTGGCCTCCGCGATGAAGAATCTACCAGACTATGTCCAGAACCGCCAAGGGTTGCTCACCCGCCAGGGGATGACTTATCAGCTAAGCCTTAAGGAAGAGGATCTTAATGATTTTTTACAGTCTCAGAACAAGCTGTTCACTGATTTTGCTTTTCATTTCAATGAAGGCTCTGTGACGGCTTCGGGAAAAAGCGGCAAGTTGTCACTGGCTCTGACCGGACATTATACGATCCAGAATGAACCGGTCAATGCGATGATATTCCATGTCGATAAAATTATCTTTAACGGACTTGAACTGCCGGGCACTACCAATAAAGCATTGGAAAAAGAATTCGATTTAGGCTTCTATCCGGCGAAAATCATCTCTTTCCTCCGTGCAACTGAGGTCGATAGCAAGGACGGCCTGCTTCAGGTCAAGCTTGCCATCTCATTCTGATATCTGGAGCTGCTTCTGGAGCTCTGTGGCATTCAGCTTGCCTTCAAGAAATAAGGCAACCGCTTCAGTGATTTTCTTCCAGCCGCCTTCTGGTTCATCATCGGGGGCGGCTTCTTCGGCCAGCAGCAACTGCGAATCGAACGGTAGTATTACACCGGATGGCGGACCGGAACGGTAGATTTCATCCAGCGCGGGCAGCCCTCCCGTTGTATCCAGCCAATCTAACTGCGAAGTCGTTCCGGTGATAAAAGCAAGCCATTTCACCGCTTCTTCCGGGTGTTCGGACTGCGCAGGCAAAGCAAACGACCGGCTGTAGATACTCTCTATCCCGTTAGTACTTCGCGCACTAAGCAGTCCTTCAGCCTTCAAGGAAGCATTTCCATATCGTTTCCATTCCGAGTACGGAACAGCTGCAATGGCAATACTTCCATCCTGAATTTTGTCCCAGATCTTAGCGTCTGGATGGCTGCTCAAATAAAATTCTCCCAGCGCTTGCTGCATCCAATTCAGCGTCTCCGGTTTCACGGTGATCATGCTGGTCCCCATAGACTCTAGTACAGCTGCAAATCCGTAAGGAGTGCGGGTATCCAAAGCGAGTAGATATTTGCCGGGTTGCTTGCGGAGATTCTCCAACATGAGATTCCACTCATTCACATTTCGTGGCAATGAAGGCATTCCAAGTTCAGTTAGCCGCTGCGGGGAATACACCAATACGTAAGGATCAATATCCAGCGGCACGCCCCAGTCATAGCCATTCCACTGCATTTGCGGAATCAGCCGGGTAAGGGGCGCACTGCCCGGAACACTTCTATATACATCAATAGGAAGCAGATAGCCGTGTTTGGCCAGATCGAGAATCTTTCGCCCGTCAGTCATGATAATATCTGGACTGTCGCCGATGGTTAAATCCTTCAGCAAGATTTTCTCAGCATCCGCCATCTCTATATTTTTCAAGTCTATTTTAACGCCGCTGGACAACGAATAGCTGCTGCTCAGCGCCTTCAGTTCAGTAAATTCCGCAGGGCTGAGTGCTACGGTAATCTGTAAATTATCAATTGTTCCGACCTTGCTTGAATCGAGAAAAGCAGACGGGTTCTGCCGTCTATTGACCTCAAGCGAGCCATTGCTCGTATTTACCTGCATGCTCGGTGACAGACTTGTCAGCGACAGCAGCAGGATGGCAAACAGCAGCCAGTAGTTTTTGCGTCTCAGCACGATTGTTCTCCTCCCGGGGCACTTCCTCTCCCCTATTCTACCAGACCCTTTCCCCCTTGTCTGTATCTGTGAAACCGTTCTCTTTCTATTATAATGGTAAAAGGCGGCGGAAATTCTGGTGTGGTGATCTGTAGGCCGTTGCATGAAAGGTTTGGACTTACGATCGCTGTTATTCTCGGATTCCTGATTGAACAAACCGCTGGGCGGTTGGAATCCGAGAATAGCCTATGCTTCCGATGCGAGCTTTCCTATGGAAAGCTTTTAGGCGAGCGCTACGCTTCTCCAGTTCCAAACTTTCCCTCCACTCTCCGGATCACCAAAAGGCATTCCGCGCCTTTCATGCGGCGCGGGCAGCAAAAAGCCGGGAGTGATTGAACTCCCGGCGGTAAAACATAGGTTCCAGAGCGGATTAGAGCGAATTAGAGCGGTTAGAACCAATTAATGGTAGGTAAAGCCGCTAGAGCAGTTAGAGCGCTTAGAATCATCCTCAGGGCGAATAGAGTGGTAACGCTCCCTAGGCAAAGTGCCGATTAGAGCAACAGAGCTGTTAAAGCAAATCGGCAGCCAGCTGAGCCAGTCGGGAACGCTCGCCTTTTTCCAAGGTAATATGGCCGCTAATTCCTTGCTGCTTGAATTTTTCTACAATATAGCTGAGCCCGTTGCTCGCTGCATCCAGATACGGATGATCGATCTGCTCCGGGTCGCCCATGAGGATTACTTTGCTTCCCTCCCCGGCCCGGGAGACGATGGTCTTCACCTCATGACGGGAAAGGTTCTGCGCTTCATCAATAATAATGAATTGTGCAGGGATCGAGCGGCCGCGGATATAGGTCAATGCCTCGACCTGGATACTGCCAAGTCCCATCAGAATTTTATCAATATCCCCCGATTTCTTGGTGTCGAAGAGAAATTCGAGATTATCATAAATCGGCTGCATCCATGGACGGAGCTTCTCATCCTTCTCTCCAGGCAAGTATCCGATATCTTTGCCCATTGGTACGACCGGGCGGGCGATCAACAGCTTTTTGTATTTATGCTCGTCTTCTACCTTGAACAACCCGGCGGCAAGCGCCAACAATGTTTTACCTGTTCCCGCTTTGCCAGTAATCGTTACCAGCGGTATGTCGTCATTCAGCAGCAGTTCCAGTGCCATACGCTGCTGGGCATTGCGAGCGCTGATGCCCCAGACGGCATCATTCCCGAGATAGAGCGGCTCCAGACGGGAAGCATCACTATTCACCTTGAGCAATGCGGATTTCCCGCTGCCGATCTCATCCTTGAGAATTACAAATTCATTAGGATACAGACGGTAGGGCAGCTCCAACTGCTTAATGGATAAATAACGGTTGCTGTAATATTCATCAATCAATGAAGGATGCACATGCAGCGCCTGATAGCCGGTGTACAGCTCATTTAGATCTCCAGTACGATCCGACAAATAATCCTCAGGCGTTACGCCAAGCACATCTGCCTTAATCCGCACCAATACATCTTTACTCACCAGTACCACAGGACGCGGATCAGGCTTCTCATTCTCTTCAATTAAATAATTGAGCGCAACCGCCAAAATCCGGTTGTCGTTCGATACCTCACCGAACATCTCCTGAACCTTCACGAAGCTGCGGTGATTCAGTTCTACCTTCAGCATGCCTCCATGTTCCAGTTCCACTCCGCTGTGCAGGTGGCCCAGTTCCCGGAGTCCGTCCAGCAGACGGGACACGGTACGGGCGTTACGGCCAATTTCATCGGCATTGCGCTTCTTGGAGTCGATTTCTTCCAATACAACTGCAGGAATGATGACTTCATGCTCCTTGAAAGAAAAAATCGAATTGGGGTCGTGCAACAGCACGTTGGTATCAAGCACAAATATTTTTTTCATGTTATCCCCTCCACAGCGCCTGGTTTGATTGGTCATACATAACTCTTTCCGTCATGGGAAAAGATAATCCCAGAACTAATCTTTGACCGAAAGGAGTAAGCACATATGAGAAAATCAATGTGTCTGTTGCTGGTACTGCTGCTGCTGACAAGCTGCGGTATCGCTAATAAGAAGACATCACCCTCTCCTCAGGATAAACAGTCGGCTCAGGCTGTTGGCAACAAAGGGGGCCACGAAGTTCGAAAACTGAATAATACCACTGCCGTACAGCTTCCATCCGCATCACCGAACGGAGTCACTCATACGACCAAAGCGGGAAGCGAGATTGCACTTAAGGATCACTTAGAACAGTTGGCTAAAAGAGTACCCGGTGTAGATGGCGCACACTGTGTGGTGATGGGTAAAACCGCGATTGTAGGGCTTGACGTCAAAGGCTCGCTCAGCAGATCACGGGTCGGAAGCATCAAGTATTCCGTGGCCGAGGCCATCCGCAAAGATCCAAGAAGCGTTAACGCCCTGGTCACTGCCGACATGGATCTTTCCAGCAGACTTGCCGAGCTGAGTAATCATATCTCTAAAGGCCGTCCCGTATCGGGATTCGCCTCAGAGCTGGCAGACATTGTCGGGCGGATTATTCCGCAAATTCCGGAAGATACCAAGCCTAGAAAACAATAGCGTCCTAAGTTGACAAAAAAAGCCCAGTGATGACCTCACCGGGCTTTTTGCATAGCAGCAAATACTTGTCCGTCCAGCTTCTCAGCTGCACGTTGATCATATACTTTTACATATCGTGGAGCGGAGTCCAGCTTCGCACCATAAAAAAGCGCGTTGCGCACCGCTTCAATTTCAACATCAAAGCAGCAAATATTAAAGGGCACATCGTCAAGACGATCCTGCCTAACCGCAGCACGTCCGTTGATGGCATGAACCGTGCTCTCGCCGAACACAGTGATTGTTACCATAGGGTTAACCTTCATATTGTTCACCAGTCGTGAACGATGATCCACTGCGATCCGTAACACGGAAGGGCTCACTGCATAAATCCACGAAATAGCCGTGGACGTAGGACCTGAAGTTTCGGCATCGACAGTGTTAAGCAGAACAAACGTCTCGGATTGCAGCATCGAAAGCAGGGATTCATTAAGCTGAGCAACGGCTTCGGACATGAGTACAGGCCCCCTATGACGCAAAAGTACATTCAATTAAGTATATTATAACATAGCGAGAAACTTGCATTCAATTTTAGTTATTATCCTCTTGGCTAACACCGGCGATTCGGTTATGAAGACTCTGCCTCGCCGTCTCAAGCTCTTTCTCATTAATATATACATATGGACTTTTCCATGTGCCCGTTACAGGCTTGAATTCCACATGCTGCTTGGAAATGTTCCAATAGGTAGCGATCAAATCCTTCAGCTGGCTATTTTCAACATCCGTCTTCATATTGTCATTCACGGCATCCAGCATGCTGCCAATCTTCATGACACCACCAAATGACTGCACCTGATCGATCAATGCGTTCAACACTTCATTCTGGCGTCTGTTGCGGTCAAAGTCATCCGATCCCTTTGTTTTGGGCTTGCAATTGGATTTGCGGTAGCGTACATAATCGAGTGCATTATCACCGTTCAGCTCAGCCGGACCTTTTTTCAGATTAATATTGGTTCCATCCGCGCTATCCTTATAGCACATATCCGCACTGACGTTCACTTTAACGCCGCCGAGTGTATCAACGATATCACGGAAGCCCTGGAAATCAAGAACCGTCACATAGTCTATTTTCACATTCAGATACTTGCCCATCATAGTCTTCATTTCTTCCTCAGCTGAGTCTCCAGAGGTCTTTTCCTTGCTCTTGAAACGTGTATAGAACTCATTGATTTTCGTTTTCTTGTATCCGTCCAGCTCCACATAGGTATCACGCGGGAGTGACACTACCGTGGCCGATTTGGTCTCAGGGTTCAGCGACGCCACCATGATGACATCTGTCAGGAAGGATTCATGCTTCGGCCGGCTGTCGGTTCCAAGAAGCAGTATCGTCAGCGGCTTGACTGTAGCAGACTGCTCAGGCGGAACTGGCTTGTCTATACCGGTATCCAGAATCCCGTGCTCCAGCTTCCAGTAAAGATAGCCTCCATAACCTAGACCACCAACAATGGCAACGATCAGAATAACAAGAAGTAGACGGCCTAGTCTAGCCCAAAGCCCTCTCTTTTTAGCTTTCTTTTTGCTTGCCTTTCTAGGAGGCGTTTTGGCAGGCTGCTTCCTGCCATTCTCAGGTCTTGTGCTTGGATTCCCCGCAGATCTTCTCGGGGGTAGTTCATTATTGTTGCGTGTCATAGTAGAATAAAGTCCTTTTCATTTCATTGGAATACAGGATAATACTGTTTATATAGACGATTTTGGCAGTAAAAAGTTGCGGACTAGGAGCGTTTCACCCCGCCGGCCGCCTTCCGCTTCTGCCTTGCTTCGACAAAATATCGCACCCGTACAAGCAGCATCAAGCTGACGGCTACAAGCAGACATTGAATAATGGGGAGCTTGTCGTGCTGAAAAATAAGGAGCATCCCGGAGCCCAGCGCCATCATCACATAGAGAACAATTTCCTTGCCGATGGAGAGCTTCTGGTTCACTCGGAACACCTGATTGTAAACATAAGTAAGCAAGACGAAAATAACAATATAAGCAATCACAGGATGATTAGCGAACCAGGTTTGCATAGCTTTTAATACACCCCTCCCGAATATAGTTACGCTTACATTATATCATCAGTCCACCAATTTAACCTCAATATTCCTTCTATGTATCCCTCTGTGAAAAAAATAAGCCGCCGGAATGTTATTCCGACGGCTTATTAGATTCTTACTTACACGCTCGCTTGTGCTTGTTTACGTTGTTTTTCTACACGCTCGCGCTCGCTCTTGTTAAGGATCTTCTTGCGCAGACGCACCGATTTCGGTGTGATTTCGCAATATTCATCATCATTCAAATATTCAAGCGCCTGTTCAAGTGAGAACATCCGTGGCGTTTTCATTTTTACTGTATCGTCCTTGGTTGCAGAACGAACGTTGGTCAATGCTTTTTCCTTACAAATGTTAACGACGATATCATTGTCACGGGTATGCTCGCCGACGATCATACCTTCATAAATGTCGGTTCCTGGCTCAAGGAACAAGATACCACGGTCTTCAACACCCATCATGCCGTAGAAAGTAGTGGTTCCAGTCTCAGTGGATACCAGTACGCCTTGGTGACGTCCGCCTACTTGACCGCCGATCAACGGAGCATAGCTGTCGAACGCATGGTTCATTACACCGTAGCCGCGAGTCAATGTAAGGAAGTGTGTGTTGTAACCGATCAGACCACGTGCAGGAATCAAGAATTCCAGACGAACCTGTCCAGTACCATTGTTAATCATGTTCACCATCTCAGCCTTACGGCTACCCAGACTCTCCATAACCGAACCCATGCTATCTTCCGGTACGTCGATCATCAGGCGCTCAAGCGGCTCCATTTTGACACCATCGACTTCCTTAACGATAACCTCAGGCTTGGATACTTGCATTTCATAACCTTCGCGGCGCATGTTCTCGATCAGGATACCGAGGTGAAGCTCACCGCGTCCAGATACTACGAACGCATCCGGGCTATCAGTTTCAAGAACGCGCAGACTGACATCTGTCTCTAGTTCTTTCATCAGACGCTCACGCAGCTTACGGGAAGTTACCCATTTGCCTTCTTTACCAGCAAACGGACTGTTGTTAACGAGGAACGTCATTTGCATGGTTGGCTCGTCAATCTTCAGGACAGGCAATGCTTCTGGATGTGCAGGATCAGCGATTGTCTCACCAATGTTGATATCCTTGATACCGGCAATAGCAACGATATCACCAGCGCCAGCTTCTTCTGCTTCTACACGCTTCAGACCTTGGAAGCCGAACAGCTTCTCAACCCGTGCAGTCTTGCTCTTGCCGTCACGCATAATAACTGTAACAGACTGACCTTGTTTAACCACACCGCGGTTAACACGGCCAATGGCAATACGACCAAGATATTCGTTATAGTCCATCAGAGTTACCAGGAATTGCAGCGGCTCTTCAACACTTTCAGTTGGAGCAGGAATCTTCTCAACGATTGTTTCATACAGGGCCAACATGTTGTCATCCTGTTTCTCTGGATCAAGGCTTGAAGTACCGTTCAATCCGGAAGCGTACACTACCGGGAATTCCAGCTGTTCGTCACTGGCTTCAAGCTCGATGAACAGATCAAGCACTTCGTCGATAACTTCCGCAGGGCGGGCAGCCGGACGGTCGATCTTATTTACAACAACGATCGGTTTCAAATTCTGCTCCAACGCTTTACGAAGTACGAACTTCGTTTGTGGCATACAGCCTTCATAAGCGTCAACAACGAGCACTACGCCGTCAACCATCTTCATAATCCGCTCAACCTCGCCACCAAAGTCGGCGTGTCCAGGGGTATCTACAATGTTGATCAAGAACTCTTTATAGGTAATTGCAGTATTTTTGGCAAGGATCGTAATTCCGCGTTCACGCTCCAGATCGTTGGAGTCCATAGCGCGTTCCTGAAGGGTCTCATGGGCACTGAAAATACCGGACTGCTGCAGAAGCTGGTCAACCAGTGTAGTTTTACCATGGTCAACGTGGGCAATAATCGCAATGTTGCGAATGTCTTTTCTTGAATGCATGATTTGTATCCAAATCCTCTCATTTATCAAATTAAATCTGTTCAAATTCTGAGCATGTCACGACAATCTCACAAAAGAAGCGCCTGGCAGAAAGCCGACGCTTTATCATAACATTAATTTTATAGTGAAAGCACCATGAAAAGCAAGTCTTTTTATGAAAAAAACACTCTGGTTTTCGCTTAAATTTTTCCTATTTATATGCTTGTTTGTGCAAATGCCGATTACCAGCCGCCATTCCATTTCTTCCCGCCCCGCGATTTGCCACGTCCGGCAATCAACCAGAGACCCGCCAGGACCAAAACAGCACCAAGTACATAGAGGAATCCTGTTCCAAGTAAGCTGAATACTAACAAGACAAGACTAAGCAAGCCAATTACAGCGGAACCAACTGCGAGCCCCCTACTCCGGTAGGGAGAATAGAGCGAATATTGATATAGTCCTAACGCAATACCAATGAGTAACAGTGGCCACAAATGTCTCATCAGACCCCAGCCCCAGATATTACAGAGTCCGAATAGAATGCCGTACACGGTCAGAACTCCAGCAGGAATCAGCAGGGTAGCAGACACCCGGCGGTTAAAGAACAATACATACAGGAGAAGGCCCGGAAGCAGAATCACGAGGGGCCAGAGCGCCCGCCCCAAAAATCCGAAGACTCCCAGCTTCCCGAATAAAATCACGATGCCGGCAGCGGCAATAAAAATCCCAAGCTTCATGTCATTTTTGGAAGACATCTCTCTCATCCATCCCTTCATGGTTCAACATCACTTCCTGCTTCTTCGAGCACTTCAGCTCCGAATCACGACAGAATTCACTTTCATTTTAGCTGAAAATGGGTCAAAACACCACATTCTTCTATCTCTTCTCATTATGGACACAATGCCACGTTCTCTAACCCAAACAGAAACGGCTTTGCTGTCCTTTAGGGGGCGGTATCCGTTTCAGCGAGAAATATAAGAGCGATTTATAGTGTAAAACATATAAATTCTTAAATTTAAAAAAAGATGGCCTCTTTCGGAGGCCACCCCTGTTGGAATTGCTCTAAACGATTCTGGCAGCACGCCGTTTGAGCGCTCCCGTTACTACCACCACAATGCCCAGGAAGAGCGGAAGCGAGGAATGCAGCGACGGCAGAGCCAAAGAAACCATCGGGCCAAACTTGGCGTCCTGCAGCAGCATATCCCCCGCAGTATAAGCCAAAATATAGGCGCCGATGAAGACAAGCAATGGAAAACGATGAAGCAGGTTTACGATAATTCCACTGCCCCAGACGACAATCGGGATGCTGAGCGCGATACCAATGACAATCAGAGACAGATCTCCTTGGGCTAAACCTGCAATGGCCAGTACATTATCAAGGCTCATAATGAAATCAGCCAGAAGAATCGTCCGGATCGATTTCCAGATCGTAGACACTCCAGAGATCCGCAGCGTGTTCTCTTCTTCCACCAATAGCTTAAAGGAAATCCACAACAGCAAAAGTCCGCCGCCCGCTTGGATAAAAGGGATTTTGAGCAACAGGACTGCCGCAAAGGTCAGAAGACAACGCAGGATCACTGCCCCGGCTGCTCCCCACCACACCGCCATTTTGCGATGATGCTCTGGAAGATCCTTGCTGGCTAGTGCAATTACCATAGCATTGTCTCCGCTAAGCACCAGATTGATCATCAATATTTCACCCAGCAGCACTATTGAATCCATACTTTTAGCCCCCTCGAACTACATGTAATTACATGTATGTCCGAAAGTGACAAGCTATGCTTGCTACCCCATTTTTCGGAGGAGATGAACGAGCACTGTTAGAACCATTCCTCTTGCAGTCCTGCTTCCGCACTAACCACATCTATCGGCTTCTCATCCCCGTATGGCGTAATCTCAATGGTCTCGGTAGCTGCCACAGCTTCTGCCAGCAGCGCCGCATAACCGGGAAGCGTCGCTTCTATCTTCTCTACAATCCGGAGGTTGGGATTGGTAGTCGGTGACTTCGGAACGAACAAAGTGCAGCAATCCTCATACGGAAGAATGGACAAGTCATAGGTCCCTATTTTCTTGGACACATCCACAATTTCGCTTTTATCCATCATGACAAGTGGGCGGAGCAACGGTAGCTGCGTAGCGCGTCCGATAACGTTCATGCTAGGCAATGTCTGGCTGGCAACCTGTCCGAGGCTATCGCCGGTTACCAGTGCCAATGCTCCCTCCCGCTCTGCAATGCCGGTGGCAATCTTCAGCATAGCCCGGCGCATCAGCGTAACAATCAGATTATCCTGTCCGATACCTGTGAAAGAAGTCTGAACCGCTGTGAACGGAACCAGATGTAGCTTGATCACCCCTGCATATCTGGAGAGAACACGCGCTAAGTCAACGACTTTTTGCCGGGCCAGTTCACTGGTATAAGGATAGCTGTAAAAATGAATGCATTCGACCTCTAATCCTCTGCGCATAGACGACCACGCGGCTACAGGGCTATCGATGCCACCCGACAGCAACAGCAGAGCCTTGCCATTGGTACCTAGCGGGAAACCGCCGACCCCCTCAATATTTTCACAGAAAATATAAGTATGGTTCTGACGGATTTCTATTCGCAGCTCCAGCTGTGGCGATTTGACATCCACCCTCAGGCCGGGATAACCCTGCAAGAGCGGAGTGGACACCAGCTTGTTCATCTCAATAGAGCCATGCGGGAACTCTTTCCATACCCGGCGGGCATTGACCTTGAAAGTCGTGCCAGGCGCAGGCGCTAATCTCACTAACAGCTCGCGGCTTACTGCGATAATCTGTTCCATTTCCGAGGGAGCACATTTCACCGGACTGACGGAGGCGATCCCGAATACATTTTTCAGGGCGCTGGCTACCTCCGCAGCAGGCTCCCCATTAAGTTCAGCATAGATGCGTCCGAATTCTTTGCTGAGTACAATGCCAGGAAACGGCTTGATAATTTCTTTGACATGACGCAATATCGTCCGTTCAAAACGTGCCCGGTTCTTGCCTTTTAACGTAAACTCTCCGAAACGTAAAAGAAGCATATCGGCGTATTCGATACTGCTGCCGGAATTCGGTTGAACTTCATTGTTGGCACTCATGATTTATTTCACGCCTCCTTCTGCAATCTTCAAATCCTGTACTGCTTTGATCAGCGCCTTTTCTAAGGCCGCAATATCCTCAAAAGTATGCCTGTCCCCGAAGCTAATCCGGATACCGCCCAGCGCTTCCTGGGATGACCGCCCCATCGACAGCAGCACACGGCTCGGCTCAGCTAGTCGGGAAGAACAGGCTGAACGGGTGGATACGGCCATCCCCAGCTCTTCCAGCTTGCGAGCCATGACTTCACCCTTCATGCCCGGGTAGGAAAAATGCACAATATGAGGTGCACCCTCCTCCCCGCTGTTCACGACAAATTCCGGAATGCCGCGCAAAAAATGCAGCAATCTGTCACGTAGTGGCACAAGCTGATTATATAATTGTTGTCGACCTTCCCCGCTCATTCGCACAGCCTTGGCGGAGGCTACAATTGCCGGGACATTCTCCGTGCCAGCCCGCAGCCCCTCTTCATGGGAGCCGCCGCTCAGCAGTGGTGAAAGGGCAACGCCTTCCTTAACGTAGAGCAAGCCCGCACCACGCGGACCGCGGATTTTATGAGGAGATAGGCTGTACAGATCGGCTTTCCATGCATCCAATTCAACCGGAAGCTTCCCGAAGCCCTGTACTCCGTCTACATGAAACAACGTTCGGGGATTAGCTGATTTCACCAGCGCCCCGATCTCCTTCAAGGGCTGAACTGTACCGATCTCATTATTGACATGCATGACACTGACAAGTACCGTATCCTTGCGCACAGCAGCAGCTACAGCAGCAGGATTCACTACACCATTGGCCTCAGGAGCGATAAAGGTGATCTCCCATCCCCGCTGTTGCAGTTGCAAACAGCTCTCATAAACAGACGGATGCTCCAGCTCCGTGGTCACCAAATGACGGCCCCGGCTCTCATATTGGAGCGCCGCGCCCTTGATGGCAAGGTTATTACTCTCCGTAGCCCCTGATGTGAAGAGGATCTCCTCTGGCTTGACTCCAATGGCCGCTGCACAAACTTCCCGCGCCCGTCTGACCAGCCTCCCCGCTTCCATGCCAGCTTTGTGCAGAGAGGAAGGGTTGGCATAGTGAAGTTTCATGATTTGTTCCATCGTCTGAACCACCTCATCATAAGGCGGGGCAGCGGCGGCGTAATCCCAGTAAAGCATATATCGTTAGTCTCCTTTATTTCTGATGAGTTGCGAGATTTTAGACGTTACAAGTACAGTCTTCTGATTCTACACTATATGAGCTTGTTCAAAAAGCCTTCCTTTAACCAGCAAACAGAAATCCTTTTCTTGCCCCTGACACAGAGAAAAGGATCAAGCGGGCTGCCGGGGCATGTAGCCCAGGAAGAAAATCCCGTTTGATCCTTTTTATTATACCGCGTATTGTGCGCGGGCGCGTTCTATTTTGTAGATATATGCTTGGGTCTCTTTAGGAAGCTGCGAAAGATTGGCCATCAGCTCCTGATCATTGCTAACGCCAAGTTTCGTCACCCGGCCCGGCCCGGCATTATAAGCCGCCAGTGCCATTTTCTCTTCACCGCCGAATCGCTGGAGCTGATACGACAAATACCGAACGCCTCCGTCAATGCTTTGCGCCGGGTCGAATGGATTGGATACCCCGAGCCCGCTTGCCGTGCCATCCATCAGCTGCATCAATCCCTTGGCTCCAGCGGAGGATACGACATTAGGATTGAAGGATGACTCTGTATCAATTACAGCTTTGATCAGATCGACTGGTACACCGTATTTAGCGCTTGCCGTCTGGATAAGCTCCTCATAATCGGTGGATTTGGTTCCTGTTATTTCCCCGGAAATGCTCCCCGATGCCTGTGCACCAAGATTCTGCCAGAGAATCGGGCTAGTAGCGGCCATATCGGCCAGAGCAGTAGCGGTATCAAGACTTTTCAGCGAGTCTCCCTGTGCGGTCCCTTCCTGCAACATCGCTGAGAACTCCGCAGACGATTTACCCGAGACCGGGGTATCACTCACCTTCTGTGGAGACCCTGTCACTGCACCTGTCTTCAGATTGACCCATTTCAATTGACCAGCCCCGTTGGCTTGTAGCGGATTAATCCCCATGCTGACATTCCTTTCTTTTAGCTATATAAGACGAACTTAAGATCCGAACTTAAGGCTCGTTCGTCACTACGGTGGAATGTTTGGACTTCCGGCCGCTGTTGTCCCCAGATTTCTTCTTTATTACCGCTTCTAGCGGTTGAAATCTGGCGAGCTTATGCTTCCGATGCTAGCTTTCCTACGGAAAGCTTTCAGGCGGTCGCTTTCGCTCCTACAGTTCCAAACTTCCCCCTTCGTTCCTCTTCGCTTTTCGTTACTTTCTTTTGTTTATCTTATATATTCTCTATATTGAACAATTTACATTCTATTTTTAAAATACGCCTTCATCTTACATTTTATTTGTAATGTTTGCTATATGAGGCATCAAAAAACAGACTTCAGACCCGTATATTTAGGTCTAGAAGCCTGTTTCGATGTCGATATTTCCGTTTTCCACCAGCACTTGTTAGCGTGCAAAAGGTGTCATTACAAAATAACTCAGCGCAGCAACAATTCCCAGCCCTATAGCCCACGCGCCTGTCGTCTTTTGACCTCTGGCATAGGCAAAATATCCAATCACTGCGGCTACCGGACCCAGCACAATCGACCAGATGAATAAGGACGCGATGCCGAAGGCCAGACCTGTATAGCCCATAACACGACTTCCACTGTCCGTTCCTTCCTTTTCATCGTCATCGCTTCTATCCTTGACTGTAGCATTTCGTATTGAAGCTGGAATGGGGCTTACTTCAGCAGCATACTCCTCACGATGTTCGCGTTCCCGGCGCGGATAATCGACTCTGCGGGGACGCAAAATGACTTTTTTGCGATCAGAGCTCTCCTCCGACCGTTCGGGTTCGTTATCATAGTTATCCATGAGCGGGCCTCCTAAGAGTTCGGCTTAAACGTCAGACAACAGGTTGCGGATGAGGTATTGGCATGATCTTTATGATCGCCATGAATCAGTTCTTCAGCGAATTCTTCTTTAAAATGACTTCCTGTGTGCTTGTCGATTTCAATGATGATTTCTTCGGCCCTGCAAATGTTACTTTCTCCCCAATAATTACAATTGCTTACACTGCACTTTACGAACGGCTTTTGAGCACTTGGCATCATTATCACCTCGGCTTCATTATGTCCGACCAGACATTCAGCTATGCGATTCACCGCTTCCAGTTGATTCCCGAACGATACTAGCCCTGGGGCCCCCTGCTTGTTCACGCAAAAAAGGATCAGCACCCATGAACTGGGTTACTGATCCTAAGTAAACATTTTGGATAAGATTACACCTGATTTTGCATACGCTTCTCGGTCAAATAATCATTCTCATAATAAGTCAGATCGTCGCGCAATTCTTCATACAATTTGGTAATGTCCAGAATGATATCACGGGCTGGACGTACTGGCTTCTTGCGGAAACGGATAGCATCCTGCCCTGTATAGGCATAACGACCGTCTTCGGAGTAGCTTTCATTCTTGGGATAAAAGAAGTTATTCACGCCATAATGGTAGACATTATAAAGCGCTTTCTGCGCAAATGATTCATCAAATGTTGCACGGCGCAAAGCAACTCCCAGCTTCTCATATGACATCTCAGAGAATACCAGCACATGACGCAGATCGGACAGAAAACCTTCATAGAAATGCACGGTTTCCTCATCCTGTTCGGTAACAAGCTGTGGTAATGCGTGCTGGTTCAAGAACAGTTCCACTTTATCGATTGCGATCTTAAGCTTTTCTCTCGTCGTTTCACATAATTTCTGCACATTAGCTGACATGGTGATTGCTCCCCCTTATTATTCCTTACTCTTGTGGTCGCTTACGTTCAATTCACATTTTTCACTTTTCAATTTTATTAGTTATTATGTTCCATTGTTCAATCCTACAAGTACAGGAATTCAATCCTAGGGTCTTCTTCTTTTGATATTATCATAAAAAACGAGCCTGCGGTATCCCTTTTCTGCAATGCATAAAACAGGCTTGCGTTTCTCAATCTATGGAGACTACAAAGCCATGGAGGAACGGAAATCATGTCACGAAAAAATTTGAGAATTGCTGGTCTGCTGACCGCCATATTTACGGTTGTTCTGCTGACCTTCGCCTTACGGCCGGCAGTGAAGGGAAATACGCCGCTTAGACAAGCCTCAGTCCCTGGGCCCAAGCAGGAGAAAATACTAAAGAAAACTACACTTTCCCAAGATGTCACAGCAACAGATCGGCTGAACCGGGTGGATGTAAGCCAACATCTGACAAGTTTGCTTAATAAGGCACATGGGGCTTCCTTTAAGGATGTTTCAGTGTATGCAGAGCACCTTAAGCAGGAACACGGGCATTTTGCCATACTGACATGGTTAGATTTCCGCAGCAACAAGACCACTACCTTCAAATCCGACCCTCCCCAGGGTAGCGATCAGGAGAATAAAACACTGCAGAAGTACCTGAAGCTAGCCAAGTCCAGCTTGAAGAATCACAGCTCCTACGAGTCGCCCACTTTTGTGGTCGGCAAGGAAAAATATTATTTTATGGGCCAACGCGACAAGGAAGGCAGTATCGGCGTGATTGCGCTGATTAATCAGAGAGTTCTGGGCAAAGTTGCCGATCATCAGCTCAAGAATCTTCGCCTCATTCCTTACCCCAAAGAAGGGAAATTCCGTGTGGAATCCGTGCATACCGATACCCTCGGTGAACTGACAGTCAAGACCGGACATGACAATCAGAATGCCAGCCATTTTTATGAAAATGAGATCGTAGTCCGTTTCCCGAACGGCCATCCCACGCAAGGGCAGCTTCAGACGATTGTCGCTGACATCAACGGCAAAGAACCGCGTAAATTGGGCTATGCTTATATTTTCCGCTCGGAGAAGATGAGTTTTTATCAGCTCAAATCCTATTTTGATAACAAATGGCATCCCCAGTATACGGAGCCACACTACTTATATTTAACAAATGACACCGTTTCTGAAACAAATCCTACGGTCATTACGCCCAACGACTTGCTCTACTCCACTTACCAGTGGAATTTACCAGCGATTGAGACAGGGCAGGGATGGAATTTAAATAAAGGCAGTAAGGATGTTATTGTCGGAGTCGTAGATACCGGCGTGCAGGCCAGCCATCCCGATCTGCAGGGCAAGCTTCTACCGGGCTACAATGCCGTAACGAAGGGCTCTACCCCGGATGATGATGTGGGTCATGGAACACATGTTACGGGCATTATCGGAGCACTCGTCAACAATGGAGAGGGTGTAGCGGGGATTAGCTGGTACAACAAGATTTTGCCGGTAAAAGCACTCGATAACTCCGGGGCCGGAACCACCTACTCCGTCGCAGAAGGCATCATTTGGGCCGCCGACAACGGGGCCAAGGTGATTAACCTGAGTCTCGGCAACTACGCAGACTCCCAATTTCTACACGATGCTATCAAATATGCCTATGACCGGGATGTAGTCCTTGTCTCGGCCTCGGGGAACGATAATACGGAGCGACCGGGATATCCCGCCGCCTATCCGGAAGTGCTAGCTGTAGCCGCAACCAACTCGTCGCACCAGCGGGCGTCTTTCTCTAATTACGGTGATTATGTAGATGTTGCCGCTCCTGGGGAAAGCATTGCCAGCACGTATCCTGACAGCCAGTATGCAGCATTGTCAGGCACATCAATGGCAAGCCCCCATGTAGCAGCGCTGGCCGCATTGGTCCGATCCATGAATCCCGATCTGAGTAACCAAGAGGTCATGGATCTGTTGATGAAAAATGCAATCGACCTTGGAACCCCAGGTCATGATAAATACTACGGCTGGGGTCAGGTCGATATCTACAAGACACTACAGGCGGCCTCCGGCAACCCCGTTCCGCTGCAGCTCTGGCCGCAACATGTTCGGCAGCAACTTAACCAGTTGAAGCAGAGAATGGGTGTTAACCCTTGATTCCTTCCGGTAATTCAGAGGCCATGTACCTGGACAGTAGCTCCAAAAATAATTTCAGTCCTTGCTCCATGCGGGCTTTATCCATTTGCGCATAACAAAGCCTAATATATCTTGAGTTGCCGTTTCCCGCATTGCAGACATCACCAGGGAGAAAAGAAATACTCTCCTGCTCTGCCAGTGTGTGCAATTTGTCAATCTGAAGTGTGGCCGGGAGTTCTAACCACACGTTGAGCCCACCTTCCGGCAACGTCCAGCGGACGCCGGAGGGTGCGTATTGCCTCAGTAGTCTGCCTGCACTCTCCATCCGTTCCCTTAAAACGACACGGAGCCCTGCGGCGTATCGTTCATAGCTATCAGCTATGAACGGCAGAACGGCTCGCTGGGTCAGAAGCGGGCTGCCGAGATCACTGGCGGATTTGGCAGCGATCAGCCGGGACAGAATGTCCCCTTCAGCGGCGACACAGGCGATCCGGCATCCGGGAGCCAGCACCTTGCTGAAGCTTTTCAAATACACGACATGCCCATCTCTATCCATCGACTTGATGGAAGGCGGTGGTGGATCGCGGAAATACAGATCACTAAATGGATCATCTTCTATAATGAGACAGCGGTAGCTGCGAGCCAACTCCAGCAGCCGCTGTCTTCTTTGTATACTCATAGTGACCCCGCTCGGGTTTTGAAAAGTCGGGTTGGTATAGATCAGCTTCGGGGGCCGCTCGTCACATAAACGTGTCAGTACATCCACTCTCATCCCTTCACGATCCATCGGCACAAAAATCATCTCTGCCCCGCGGCCGGCAAAAACATCAATCGCTCCTGTATAGCTGGGGTCTTCAAGATAGACAACATCTCCCGGTCCCACAAAGGTCCGTGCCACGAGATCAATGCCCTGCTGTGAGCCGCTTGTAATCATCAGCCCCGAAGATGCCAGTGCCATGCCACGCTTCTGCAGATGCTGCCGCATGACCTCCCGTAGCTCCTGATCACCTTGGAAATTCCCGTAAGACGCCATTAATTCAGGTTGTTCAGATACAAGCGCGGCCATGATGCTGCCAATAGATCTCAGCGGCAACAGTTCCTGATGCAACGACGCCAGATGGAATGAATAGTCGGCCTCAGACTCATTGAAATTACGCCAGAGCTGCGCTCTCGGCAAATAATCATCATAACGTCCCTGCCAACCGCTGTCTTCTCCAGTTCCCTCATGCTCCATATCTGCAACAAAACAACCCTTCCCCTGAATACAGAGAATACACCCCTTTTTCTCCAGCTCCGCATAAGCCTTGCTTACCGTTACCTGGCTGACCTTCAGCGACAAGGCAAGTTCGCGTACGGAAGGCAACCGCGCCCCGGGAAGAAGAAGACCTGAGGAGATTCGCTGTCCCAATTTCTCGCAGATTTGCTGAGGTAGAGATCGGCTGCTGCCGCGCTTCAGTTCTATGTGCATACCGGTTATCTCCCAACTGTTATATTCGTTCCTTTACTGTTATACTCTCATGTCGTTATGATACCATCAAACCAAGAAGGCGGGGAGTAATCTGATGAATATAAAGTACTCTGCAGCAGCTCAAAATATAGGATCGTCAGTCGTTCGGGAAATCCTTAAAGTCACACAAGGCGCTGATGTTATTTCGCTTGCGGGTGGGTTGCCCGCTGAGGAGCTGTTCCCGGTAGAAGCAGTCCGGGATGCTTACAACCAGGTGTTGTCGGGCGATGGCTCCGCACTTCAGTACGGGATTACAGAAGGCTTCACTCCCCTGCGTGAACAAATTGCCGGACGCCTTGCCCATCAGGGCATTCCCGTAACGACGGATGAGATTATGTTGACTACAGGCTCTCAGCAGGCGATTGACCTGATTTGCAGGGTTCTGTTAGACCCCGGCGATGCCGTGCTTGTAGAAACACCTACCTACCTCGCTGCATTGCAATCTTTGAACTTCTACCGTGCCAATATCCATACTGTGGACCACGACAGTGAAGGGATGTTACCCGCGGATCTGGAGGAGAAGCTACGGAGGCTGAAGCCAAAGCTGCTGTACACCGTCCCCACCTTTAACAACCCCTCGGGGGCTACTTGGAGTAAGGAACGCCGCCAACAAATTGTACAACTGTGCCAACGATACGGCACATTAATTCTGGAGGATAATCCTTATGGAGAACTGAGATTCACAAATGATCACAGCCTCATTCCGCCAACACTAGCAGCCATTGATCGAAACAGCAATAAAGAACATTGCGTCATCTATACAGGCACCTTTTCCAAAATTGTCGCCCCTGCCCTGCGTACAGGCTGGATTGCGGCTACCCCTGAACTTGTCCGGATGGTTGCCAAGGCCAAACAGACAGCCGATCTGCATTCCAGCGCGATCGATCAGCGGGCGTTGCATCAACTTCTGCGGACGTTCGATATCGAACAGCACATTGCTAGCGTCTCCCGTGAATATCATTCGCGGATGAAGCTGTTGTCCCAGGAACTTCTTGCTCAGGGGATGCAAGGATTGAGCTTCCGTGAACCTCTGGGAGGGATGTTTCTTTGGCTGACACTACCAGCCGAAATCGATACAACAAAGCTTCTGCCGTTAGCCATGGAGCAAGGCGTCGCTTTTGTCCCCGGTGAGGTCTTCTATCCCTCTCAGCCAGAGAAGAATACGATGCGCCTCAATTTCACCCACACGCCGCCTCAGCTTGTTCAGGAAGGCGTGCAGCGCCTGATGAGAGCCATTGTGCAGTGGCGGGAATATGAGACTGCCATCTTGTAGAGGGCGGGTTTACCCAACTTCTTTCATAAAAACAAAAAACGGCGGCGTTACCCGGGTAACCGGATAAACACCGCCGTTTGATCTATACTGTTCATCGGACAATTGAAAAATTAATACATAACGTTGCAGTTAGGAAAGTTTGCCGTAAGCCGGGTTCTGTGCTCTTCGTGGTTCATACGGGAACTACCCTCCCACCATAAGCGACAATCATCTATCTAGGCCGTACATTACTGCACAGCTCCAGCGACCAACCTAGACGCGCCTCAGGCGAAGGCTGCACATTCCGCAAGGGAAGCGCTGCGTCTCATTAGGTCTTGCTCCAGATGGGGTTTACCAGGAACAAAGTCACCAGTGTTCCTCGGGGTCTCTTACACCTCGGTTCCATCCTTGCCTGTGCCGCCCAAGGGCGGCCATCGGCGGTCCATTTCTGTGGCACTATCCTTCGGCTCGCGCCGACTGGACGTTATCCAGCACCCTGCCTTATGGAGCCCGGACTTTCCTCCCGCGGCTTGCGCCGCCGGCGATTGTCTGTCAAACTTTCCGAACAACATTTATATTATACAGACTTAAGGCATCCTGCACAAGTGTAATTGTTTGGAACTACATAAAATGGAATGGCTCCGTATTCACCTGCGAAGCATGGACGGCCGTCTTGTAACGTCCTTCAGTCAGCTTCTCGGTCATCCACTCCGCAACTTTCTCCTTCATGATCTTCTCCGCGTTATGCCCCGGATCAATCAAGGTAATACCTGCCAGCAGCGCATCCTGAGCCGTGTGGTAATCAATGTCTCCAGTAACCAACACGTCCGCCCCGCGGAAAATCGCGCTATTGTAGTATTTAGCGCCGGAACCGCCCATAACAGCTGCTTTGCGGATAGGACGATCAAGTTCGCCAACCACACGTACCTTATCCACCTTCAGGCCTTGTTTGACGGTCTCCACGAACGCTCCAAGGGTGGTGGCCTCTTTAAGCTTCCCTACCCGGCCCAGACCGAGGCTACGGCCTTTGAGGTCCATCTGATACAGATCATAGGCTACTTCTTCATAGGGATGAGCCTTCAGCATGGCCTGCACCACTTTGTTACGGATCCCCTGCGGCACGATCGTTTCGATCCGTACTTCTTCAGCACGCTGCATTTTTCCTGGCTCTCCAATATAAGGCTCAGTGCCTTCACCCGGCAGAAAAGTACCGTATCCCTCAATATTGAAGCTACAGTGACTATAGTTACCAATCGAACCTGCACCTGCGTTCAGAATAGCATCCAGTACCTTTTGATGATGATCTTTCGGGACAAATACTACCAGCTTGGACAATTGCTCCGAATGAATATCCTTAATCGATGCACTGTTCTCAATGCCGAGCGCTTCCGCCATCCAGTCATTCATCCCACCCTCGGCTACGTCCAGATTCGTATGGCTGATGTACACAGCAATGTCGTGCTTGATTAGCTTTTCATACAATCGGCCAGCTGGCGTATCCGTAAGAATCCCCTGTAGCGGACGGAAAATAATCGCATGGTGTGCAATGATCAGATTGCAGCCCAGGGAAATGGCTTCCTCCACGATCTCCTCATTCACATCCAGCGCAACCAGAATCCCGGTAATCTCCTTCTGCAAAGAGCCCAGTTGAAGCCCAACCTTATCCCACTCCTCAGCGATATGCTTTGGGGCAAGCTGTTCCATATACTGAATTACAGTTTGTCCTTTCGCAAACATTCCAGCACCTCCGTGATCTCCTTGATCTGCCCTGTAATGACTTTCCGCTTGTCCTCTGCAGAGGCCAGCTCGGAGCGAGACAGCGAGGCAAGAATACTTTCCAGCTTCCGAACCTCACCCTGCCACTTGTCAAAAAATACGTCATTCGGTGTCCGCAGGAGCCAAGGCCCCATCTGGATCAGTCTCTCCTTACTGCAGACGACTTCGTCGCCCGCCAGCTTCAGATCGCTGTACACCTCATCATTTGTCAGAGTTCCCGCAGCTTCTGGCACCGCGGTCAGGATCTCGTAGATCTTGCCATCTTCCTCCAAAATATGCTCAGCAGTAAGCACCCAACCATGCTCCAGCAACCAATGGCGAAGATTATCTTCGCCAACATTCGGTTGAAGCGACAGGGTCGTCACGCCTTCCAGCTTACCCTGCTGCCTTCCACGGTCAAGAATCGCCGCAATCAGCGATCCGCCCATACCGGCGATAGTGATACTGTCTACCTCGCCCGGCTCCAGCACCTCTAGACCATCTCCCCGGCGAACCGAGATCACTTTTCCTTTTCCAGCTTCAGCCACGCCTCTGCGGGCGGCTTCAAAAGGTCCCTCGTTAACCTCTCCCGCCACAGCAAACACGGCACGTCCGCTCTGTATAGCTGCTACAGGCAGCAGTGCATGATCGGAGCCAATATCGGCCAGCCGGCTGCCCTGCGGAATCTGCTCCAGCACCAGCTGAAGCCGTTCAGATAATTTAGTATTGTTCATGTAGCCACCCACGCAATCCATTTTTTTCGGAAAATAAACAACAACGCCAGTTCTGCAGCAATCTTCGCTAGTAGCAAGAAGGCAATCCACTGGGGATAATCATGCCGCAGCAAAAGCGCATCCAGCTCCGGCAGAAGCCAGAGCGTGGCTCCCACTGCAAAATATACACCTGCCACTCCACTCACCCGGTAATGCAACAGCCAGCTCAGCCAGACCATCAGTACACACAGCGGTAGCCAAAGCAGTTCCAGCTCCAGAATCGAAGCATCCGGACGCATCCCGCCGAAGAAGCCCGCATACAGCAGCGCCCAGAAGGCATAACCGCAGTATTGCAATATCCCGATGCGAAGAACAAAGCCAAGCACACACCAGAGCAAACCGCAGGTTCCAATCAAAATCGGCTGCCAGAAGTCTGGATCAAGATGATGCAGCGAAATAAGCCACAGGCCGAAGCCCAAGGTCAGCACACTGCCGATTCCTGTCAACAGCAGGCTGATCATCCGATTACGCTTTGTGAAAATTGCTGCATATCCATAGCAGACAATCAGGACAGACAGGGCAGTTGCGATTTGCAAAGGCCAGGGAAAAACGCTAAAATATATACTAATCAAGAAAAACAAGGAAATAATGCCAAAACCAAACAACCATATTTTGATGCTGCCCTGCTGCAGATTTTGTAGCGAGATTGGGTTACTGTCCTTGACCCCATTTTCGTCATCATACAGGTTAGTCAAGAAATCGCAATATTGCTCTGGTAACAGTCGGCTCTTTCTCCAATACTGAATTTCATTCAAGATTGTGTCGCGTTTCTCCAAATTCACCGGCTCATCCCTCTTTCCGCCCATTAAACGAAAAGAACCTCCTGCCACTGAGCAGCAGAAGGTCCAGTTCATACATCCTATTCGAGGAAATCCTTCAGCCGTTTACTACGGCTAGGGTGACGCAGTTTTCTAAGCGCCTTGGCTTCGATCTGACGAATCCGTTCCCGGGTCACGCCGAAGACCTTGCCAACCTCCTCCAGTGTTCTCGTCCGGCCATCATCCAGACCGAAACGCAGACGAAGCACGTTCTCTTCACGCTCAGTGAGCGTGTCCAGCACATCCTCCAGCTGTTCCTTCAGCAGTTCGTAAGCCGCCGCATCCGCAGGGGCCAACGCTTCCTGATCCTCAATGAAATCGCCCAGATGGGAATCATCCTCTTCGCCGATCGGCGTTTCGAGCGATACTGGCTCTTGGGCAATCTTCATGATTTCTCTGACTTTTTCTACTGTCAATTCCATCTCTGCTGCAATTTCTTCCGGAGAAGGCTCACGGCCCAATTCCTGCAACAGTTGGCGGGAGACACGAATCAGCTTGTTAATTGTTTCGACCATGTGCACCGGAATACGAATCGTTCTGGCTTGGTCCGCAATCGCACGAGTGATCGCCTGACGAATCCACCAAGTAGCATACGTACTGAATTTGAAGCCTTTGTTATGATCGAACTTCTCCACCGCTTTAATCAGACCCATGTTACCTTCCTGAATCAAATCCAGGAATAGCATGCCACGGCCTACATAACGCTTCGCGATGCTGACTACGAGCCGCAGGTTCGCTTCAGCAAGCCGGCGTTTAGCTTCTTCATCGCCGTTCTTGATCCGCATAGCAAGCTCCACTTCGTCGTCTGCCGACAACAGGGGAACACGGCCGATTTCTTTCAAATACATCCGCACAGGATCATTGATCTTGATGCCCGGAGGCAATGACAGATCATCATCGAAGCTGAAGTCGTCATTATCGCTACCTTCGTTGTCCTCACTTTGCCGAAGAGTCGTAACCTCCTCGTCATTCTCGTTCACAACCTCAATCCCCAAATCGCTAAGCTGCTCATAGAACTCTTCCATTTGCTCGGGGTCTTGATCAAACGGCGACAATTTCTCCATGATATCTTTGTAATTCAGTGATGATCTTTTCTTGCCATGTTCAATAAGTTGATCCTTAACCTGATCCAAAGTAAATTCCGCTTCGAGTTCAGTATGCTGATCGTTCGCCATAATTCGACTCCCTCCTCCCTAGGTACATCCTGCCAGGCATTTCATTGTCTCTCTAGGGCTATAATCTCACTTGCTATTTGTGCCGCACGCAAAAAGTCACCTGTTTTTTCGGCCTGAATCATTTCTTCTCGCTTCTGTTCCATCCTGCGCTGCAGGGGGTATTTCCGCACTTCACGGATGTAGTCGTCCAGCACCTGTGTATTCCAGTCTGGAGGGGTATCCATCATGGAAATAGCAGTTGCCGCTTTTTCCAGACGGTCATCCTGAAGAGATGAGAGAAACCGGCTGATTCCCGGTGGTTTTCCTTGAGCGTAATAGGCGTATAGATAAGCGGCAATTGCCGCATGATCATCGATGTTGAAATCTTCTCCGAGGCGTTCGCCCACATATGTGGCGGCTTCCGGGTCCTGAATCATGAAGGACAACAGGCGCCGTTCCGCGACATGGTAAGCGGGTAGCAGCGTTGGTGTCTGCACTTGCCCTTTTTTATGCCTACCATTATTCCACCTTTTATCGTTATTATCCCCTTCGGGGATGTTTTTTTGCATCGATGCCCGGAGTAAATTGCAATCCTGCTTTAAACTATCATATGACAGCTCAAGCTCAGAGGCGATTTCCCGCAAATAAACTTCTCGTTCCGTGGAGGAATGCAAGGATGCAATAATCTGAAGTGCTTCTTTTACGTAAGCAATTTTACCGTCTTCCTCTAGGAGTATATGGTTTTTTTTCAGATATATAAGCTTAAATTTTACGGATGAGACCGCCGACTCAATCACCTGTTCCCTGAACCGATCCCCACCATAACGGGATACAAATTCATCCGGGTCCAGTCCACTGGGCAGCACGGCAACTTTCACGCGGAACCCCGCTTCCTCCAGCATGGGAATAGCTTTGATAGCCGCAGCTTGTCCCGCCCGGTCGCCATCATACGACAGCACAATCTCATCAGCTAGATTTTTCATCATTGCCACATGATTCTCGGTGAGCGAGGTCCCCATAGTGGCAACGCCGTTCAGTACACCTGATTCCCAGGCTGAAATGACATCCCCATATCCTTCTAACAGAACGATTTGCCGCGTTTTGCGAATGGATGCTTTCGACTGATGCAGATTGTACAGAACCCTGCTTTTGTTAAACAGCTTCGTGTCCGGGGAATTCAGATACTTCGGCTGGCCATCCCCCAGAATTCTTCCGGCAAAAGCAATCACCTTGCCTGTGCGGCTCGCAATCGGAAACATAATCCGGCCGCGAAAACGGTCGATGAAGCCTTTACCCTCGCCTCTGACGGACAATAGTCCGCCCCGCTCCATCTCGGCGAGATCAAATTGACGCTTCTCCAAAAATTGCTGGAGCGTATCCCAGCGGTCCGGCGCATATCCGATCTGAAACTGATCAATCATTTTATCACTGAAATTCCGGGATCTTAAATACTCCATGGCGGCAGTGCCGTGCTCCGTATTCTTCAGCAGAAAATGATAAAACTTCGCAGACCATTCATACGCTTGAAGCAGCCGGTCCCGTTCGGGGTCTGGCGGAGACAATAGCCCGCTTTTCCCTTCCGGAAGGGGAATGTCACTTTCTTCGGCCATCGTTCTAACTGCCTCGGGGAAGGATAACCCTTCGATTTCCATCCTGAATTTGATGGCATTTCCGCCCATACCGCAGCTAAAACAATGAAATACTCCACGCTCTGGAGTGACAGTGAAGGAAGGGGTTTTCTCCGAATGAAACGGGCAGAGGCCCCATAAATATTTCCCCCGCTTGGTCAACTGGACAACTTTACCGACGGTATCGACAATATCATGGCGCGCCAGCACGCTCTCGATGACCTCTTCCGGGATACTTCCCTGTCCGCTAGCCATTTCAACCACCTTCATCTCTTAACAAATAAATATAATTCGCTACAGCTGAACATTCTCCTGCAAAATTGTTAAAAGTTTTGTCAGTTTATGTTGAAAAAAGTTTTTCTCCTCGGCAGTGATGGGTTTTGGACCTTTGGAATAATGCCCCCGCCTTCGTTCCACTGCCCTGGCATGCCTGCCTTCCAGCATGAAATCCATGGTGGAATCCTTATAGTCCTGGCCACGAAACGACAGCACATTACAGCGTTTGCCCAGCGCCAGTGCGGCCAGTCCATAATCCTGCGTCAGCACCACATCACCTGCGGAGATATGATTGGCAATATACAGGTCGGCACTCTGATCACCCCGGTCCACCTGCACGACCGTTACTCCTTCTTCGCCCTTCAACGCATGGTCATAGGAAGAAACCATAACCACCGGAATTCCAAAGGAGCGGCCTACGGCTGCAATTTCTTTTTTGACCGGACAAGCATCTCCGTCTACAACGATTGTTCTCCCCGGGGACTTCTCCATCTTCATCACCAATTTCCCGTGTAATATATATACGCGCTTCTGGTATGAAATCCTTCTTTATCAAAAAGAAACGGCTTTGCTGTCCTCTGGAAGATCTATAATTCGAATCATAAAACGTAAGCGGACATTTTAGCAAAATCATAAATACGGAACAGTTGTCAAGCTGACGCTTTGGCACTGTTCCGTATATTTATACCCTAAACCATCAATCTATACCATAAAACACTTAACTTTTTTATCGTCAGGAATAAAGGAAGGGGCTTGGTCTACCAAACCAGCTTGCCGAAATCAGCGAAAATCTTCGAGTCGGCATCAATGCCAGCCAGCAGTGCCAGACGGTTAGCGCGCACCTTCTCATCCTCTGCCATAACCATGACGGAATCGAAGAATCCGGTGACGGCATCCTTCAAGCCAGAAAGAATAGTTAACGCTTCCTCGGCTTGCTTGCTTGCAAGAGCTTCACGATAAGGCGTGTGCAGAGCCTGCCATGTCTCATACAGCTTAGCCTCTGCTGCCTCAACCAACAACGCAGGATCGATAGTGACTTCCGTGGCCTTGGCGGCAAGGTTGCTTACCCGGGTCAAGGAATCCACAGTAATCTTGAAATCCTCTTGTCCGGTGACCGCATCCATCAATGCCCGGCTTCTCGCAACTACATTCACTACATCATCAAAGCCAGCAGCAATGACAGCATCCACTACATCATAACGAACATTGTCGGACAGCAGTCGTTTAACGCGTAGACCAAAGAACTCGTAAAGTGTATTACGCAGTTCCTCACCCGAATGTTTCAGATTTCGTGAACTTTCATGAACTTCAGTCGCAGCTGCAAAAATATCCTGCAAGGAGATCGGAAGCTGACGCTCCAGCACAATCTGCACAATCCCAGCAGCCTGACGGCGCAGAGCATAAGGATCCTGGGAACCGGTCGGAATGATGCCGATGGAGAAGCAGCCGACAATAGTATCCATTTTATCCGCAATGCTGACTACCGCACCTGCATCTGTCGATGGAACTTGATCTCCGGCGAAACGCGGCTGATAGTGTTCAAAGATAGCCTTGGCAACTGTCTCCGTCTCTCCGGCTTTACGTGCATAATCTTCACCCATGGTGCCTTGCAGCTCAGGGAACTCATAAACCATTTGGGTAACGAGATCGAATTTGCAAATATCGGCGGTACGGCTAATTTCAGAGGCAGTAGCCGCAGGCAGATTCAGCTTGGCTGCCAGCAGATCCGCGATCTTGCGAATCCGACGGACTTTATCGCCGATACTGCCCATTTCTTCGTGATACACGATATTTTCCAGCTTAGCCAGCGCGTCACTGATTTGCAGCTTCTGATCCTCTTCGTAGAAGAACTTGGCATCGGACAAGCGGGCGCGCAGCACTTTCTCGTTCCCTTTCGCGATCACGTCCAGTGACTCTGCGTTTCCGTTACGGACAGTGACGAAGAACGGCAACAGCTTGCCTTCTGTATCAAGCACAGGGAAGTAACGCTGATGCTCGCGCATCGAAGTAATCAGTACGTCCTGCGGAATATTCAGGAATGCTGGGTCGAAGGTGCCGAACAGAACCGTTGGCGTCTCTACCAGGAAGAGCACTTCTTCAAGCAAATCTTCTTTGATGGCGATGGTCCAGTTCTTCTCAGCAGCCAGCTTGTGAATCTGATCCAGAATCAGGCTCTCCCGTTCCTTCACATCAGCCAGCACATGCTGTGAACGCAGGCTCTCCACATAAGCGGCAGGCTCGGCAATTACAGTCTCGCCTCCAAGGAAACGATGTCCACGGCTAATGTTGCCGGCTTTGACACCCGTGATCTCCAAGTCAATAACATCCTTGCCGAACAGGGCAACCAGCCAACGGATTGGACGCACGAACTTGAAGTCGTAGCTGCCCCAACGCATATTTTTCGGGAATGTCATGGCATTGACGATGTCCAACAGACCTTGTGCCAGCAGTGTGGATGTTTCTACGCCGGCACTGCTCTTGGTAGCGTAAATATATTCAACGCCTGCCAGTTCCTTAAAGGTAAACTGCTCTGGAGATACGCCTTGACTACGGGCAAAACCAAGTGCAGCCTTGCTCCATTCACCGCTGGCGTCCAAGGCAATTTTGCGTGACGGACCTTTGACTTCTTCACTGATGTCGGTCTGCTTCTCAGCAACATCTTTAACCAGGACAGCCAAACGACGAGGTGTCGCATAGGCAGTAACACCGCTATGAGAAATACGCGAAGACTCCAGCCATTTGGACATTCTGTCTTCAAGCTGCTCTATTGCAGCACGGATGAACCGGGCCGGAACTTCCTCCAGACCGATCTCGAACAAGATATCTTTAGCCACGGTCAGCACCTTCTTTCTTCAGCAGCGGGAAGCCCAGCTTCTCGCGTTCCTCCACATAAGTTGCGGCCACCGTACGAGCCAAATTACGCACTCTCGTAATAAATCCGGTCCGCTCCGTTACACTGATTGCTCCCCGTGCATCAAGCAAGTTAAAGGTATGGGAGCATTTCAACACATAGTCGTAAGCTGGGAACACCAGATGGTTCTCCATCGCTCTGCGGGCTTCTTCTTCATACGTGTTGAAAAGTGTAAACAACATTTTGACATCGGAAACTTCAAAGGTATATGTGGAATGCTCCACTTCCGGCTGGTGGAATACATCTCCGTAGCTGATTCCGTCCACCCACTCCAGATCGAATACATTTTCCTTCTCCTGGATATAGGAGGCAAGGCGCTCCATACCATAAGTGATTTCAACAGCTACCGGATGGGTCTCAATGCCGCCCACTTGCTGGAAGTACGTAAACTGCGTAATTTCCATCCCGTCCAGCCACACTTCCCAGCCAAGACCGGCGCAGCCCAGGGAAGGATTCTCCCAGTTATCTTCTACAAAACGAATGTCATGCAGAAGCGGGTCTACGCCAAGCGCCTTCAGACTCTCCAAATAAATCTCCTGGATATTGTCCGGGGATGGCTTAATAATCACCTGGAACTGGTGATGCTGGTACAAACGGTTAGGGTTCTCCCCGTAACGACCGTCGGAAGGACGACGTGACGGCTCTACATAAGCTACCTTCCACGGCTCTGGCCCCAGTGAACGCAAAAAGGTCATAGGGTTCATCGTACCCGCCCCTTTTTCCGTATCGTACGGCTGGACGATAATACAGTTGTGTGCTGCCCAAAACTGCTGCAGCGTCAAAATCATCTGCTGAAAGTTCATGCTACCGACTCCTTCGCTTACAAGTTTTTTCATGCCTGATGCCTTCTTTAGGCCTTGCGCTGGAGGCGGCTCTTCTCTATTCTTGCAGTGCACCGGGAGACTCCCGGCCAGCTACAGGTCAAAAAGCTCCCGCCCCCATGCCTGATATACAGACATAGGGACGAGAGCTTAACATGTTCTCCCGCGGTTCCACCCTACTTGATCCGTCCCATAACTGGTACTAAAACTGCCAATAACAGGGTGACGAATCCACTTTTCGCTTGGTGCCGTTTCCGTACTCCCGGGTGCCATGTTCATGAACTTTGCCCTGCCAGGCTTCCACTGCCCCCGGCTCGCTGATGCGGCAATACTATTCATTACTTTCCCGATCGCTGCACGTTCTCCTTAATGGAGCCATTACGGCTGACCATAATTAATAAAAGTAAACTGCCACTATAGTAACGGAAATTTCAGGATTCGTCAAATCTCGTATTTATCCAGCTGGTCCAGAAAGTTCTGCGATTTCAGCCGCAGCCCAAGCTGCACATCCATAAAGGATCGCATGATCTTCTTCAGTTCCAGACGGGTACCTTCCTTCACATCCACATTGCCGAGCCGGGTCAGGTCCAGCGCCGCGAACAACCGTAGCAGCTTCAGCGCCCGGGGTGAAATCGCCAGCGCCGGGGGATCCTGATGCTTGCAGCTACGGCACAGTACCCCGCCGAGGCGGGGACTGATTAGAAGCTGATCATCAGGTTTTTGCGAGCCGCAGATGACACATACATCCAGTTCCGGAGCATATCCTGCTGCCTGTAGAAGCTTCATTTCGAAAATATTGATGATCACACCGGGTTCCTTATCTTCTTCCAGCGCATTCAGGCAGGCCGTCAACTGGCGAAACCAGAAGCTTCCGGTCTCTTCATCATGCAGCACACGGTCCAGCAGCTCGCAGGCATAGGAAGCGTAGGCAGCTTTGATTAGATCTTCACGCAGTGGATGATGAGATTGCGTGATCTCCCCCGAGTTCAGCGTACCCAGTCCTCCGTTATTTCTGAAAAAAACAAATTCTCCAACTGTAAACAGCTGAATCAGCGCAGCATGGCGGCTTCTGACCTTCTTGGCACCGCGTACGAGCACACCTACTTTGCCCGCGTTCTCGGTGCAAAGCGTAATGATCGCGTTCCCTTCGCCGTAGTCCATGCTGCGGATGACGATCCCTTCCACCCTGTGTAGCATGCCTCTTCCCCCAACCATTCGGCAAGCAACCAGTCCCTATTGCGCTTCTTCATCATAGACCTGCTCTTCCTCCGCCGTTACAGGTCCGCTCTCGGGGAGTGAACCTGCAGCTTCCCTATACAGCAGATAAGCATCGACATCTCCAGTCATTGCAAAATACTTCCACGAAAAATCTCGCATTCGTATTCATCCTTTCTTCGGAAACACGATGTCTCTTCGAAATTAGGATGTGCGATGTACCGGGTTCTATCCTTGCAATTCCTGCCAAGGTGGCGAAGTCATTATTGATCTTTATGAAAACCTAAGTCACGCAGGACACGGTCCTGATTGCGCCAGTCTTTTTTCACTTTTACCCAAAGCTCCAGAAAAATTTTCGAACCCAGCAGGTTCTCAATATCCGTACGGGCGCGCTTGCCGACTTCCTTCAGCAAGGCTCCTTGCTTACCGATAATGATTCCTTTCTGTGAATCGCGCTCAACAAAAATAACAGCTGAGATGTGTACCACACCGTTGGACTCCACACGCATATCTTCAATAGCCACCGCGATGGAATGCGGCACCTCTTCGCGGGTCAAATGCAGAATCTTCTCCCGAACGAGTTCAGCAACAACAAACTGCTCAGGGTGATCTGTTACTTGATCCTCAGGATAATACTGTGGCCCGTCTGGCAGATATTTCTGCACCTGCTCCAGCAGGGTGTTGACATTGTTGCCCAGCTTGGCGGAGATCGGTACGATCTCGGCAAAGTCATGCAGCTTCTGATATTGCGTGATTAGTGGCAGCAGCGCTTCCGGCTCAATCTTGTCAATTTTGTTCATCACAAGAATGACCGGCGTTTTCAGTCCTCCTAATTGCTCCGCAATAAAACGGTCGCCTCCGCCCAGTCCATCCGCAGCATCCACCAGGAACAATACAGCTTCTACTTCGCTGAGTGTGCTCATAGCCGTCTGATTCATGTAATCGCCCAGCTTGGACTGTCTCTTGTGAATTCCCGGCGTGTCCAGAAACACGACCTGGGATTCATTCGTGGTATATACCCCGTGAATTTTATTTCTGGTCGTTTGCGGCTTGTCCGACATGATGGCGATCTTCTGTCCAATCACCTGATTCATAAGTGTCGATTTACCTACATTAGGTCTCCCGATAATGGCAACAAAGCCTGATTTAAACTTTTTCATCTAATCTTCCTTCCTTGAATGAAAAATCTTTACTTTTACTTTATTCTTACAGTTGCTAGTTCATTGCTATACAAAGCCAAGAGCAATCCCTCTGGATAAAATCAACAGGAATATCTACCGTTGTTGAACTCTAAAATAGACCTCTCTCAATAATTAACCGGAAATACTCAGCTAATTCGATTGATTTCAGCTACCCTAGTATTCCCGGTAAAGAAACGTAAGCATCCATACCCGCTCAAAGAGGGCGGAATCGCAAACCGCGAAATCCGCCCCTGGGTACGCCTGCAATCTCTATATGCTATGAAACCATCGTGACGTTCTGAGGTACACTGATTATGACATAAGTTCGGCAATCCAGTCTATCACAGGGTGATAAAACACATAAATCCCCGTGATTACAGCAAACACCGCCGATAGAAGCACGGCTCCTGCGGCGGTATCTTTGGCTTTCTTGGCCAGCGGATGAATCTCCGGCGAGACCAGATCAATCGTCGCTTCTATAGCCGTATTCAGCAGCTCAGCGGCTAGCACCAGCGTAATCGCCAGCAGCAGCAGCATCCAGTTCCCCGGAGGTAATCTGAATATCGCTGCAGCAACGAGGACAATTACGGCCAGACCGCAGTGCACTTTCATGTTCAATTCCGATTTGAATGCCGCGGCGATGCCCTGTGCGGCGAAGCGAAAGGAATGCCAGAACTTTTTGCGCCCTACTGCCGTGTTCTTAACCATTAGCGTGTCAGTCCGACCTGGGCCAGAACATGCTCCTGCTTGGACATCATTTCAGCTTCAGAGGCTTCATCCTGATGGTCGTAACCTAGCAGGTGCAGAAAGCCGTGCACGAACAGAAAACCAAGTTCACGTTCCAGAGAGTGGCCGTACTCCAGTGCCTGCTCCTGAGCCCGGGGGACAGAAATGATAATATCCCCCAGCACTTCCGGAACATCCTCCAGTTCATATATAATTTCCGGCTCATCTTCCGCAGATTCATTCATCGCAAACGACAGAACATCCGTCGGGCGATCAATGCCACGGTATTCCCGGTTCAATTCGTGGATTCGCTCATTGTCTACGAAAGTCAGGTCGACTTCGCCACTATTGATGCCTTCAGCCTCCCCTGCTTTTTGCAGAATGCTCTCCAGCAATGCAATGAGACTATCGTTGATTTCAAATTGCTCTTGTTCATTATTCCATACCACGCTCAGGCTCATGTACCAACAGCCCCTTCCTCTTTTTTCGGCTTCCGCGCTTCCTCCGGATACTCAATCCGGGAATGGAATATGCCCATCACCGTTTCTTTTAACGTGCGCGCAATGATGTCCAGTTCCTTGATGGTGAGATCACACTCGTCAAACTGATGGTCATCGAGACGGCTCTTGATGATCTTCTCGATCATCGTCTCCACCTGCTCAACGGTCGGCTTGCGCAAGGAACGAACAGCAGCTTCCACACTGTCCGCTATGCCAACCACCGCCGATTCCTTCGACTGGGCCTTGGGTCCCGGATAGCGGAAATCTTCTTCGTCGAAGTCAGGAGCAGTCCCCTTCTCTTCGGCAAGACGCAACGCCTTATGATAAAAATAATGCAAAAATGTCGTTCCATGATGCTGCTCGGCAATATCTCGGATCGGTTTCGGGAGCTTGTACTCCTTAAGCATCTCTACTCCGTCCCGGGCATGAGCCACAATAATGGATTTACTCAGCATGGGCTCAATAGAGTCATGTGGATTCTCCATATTGTTTTGGTTCTCGATGAAATAAAACGGCCGTTTGGTCTTGCCGATATCATGGTAATATGAGCCGACCCGGCAGAGCAGTCCATCCGCACCGATCGCTTCCGCGGCCGCTTCCGACAGATTGCCGACCATCACACTGTGATGATAGGTGCCTGGCGTTTCTGTAAGCAGCTTGCGTAGCAGCGGATGGTTAGGATTCGACAACTCTACCAGCTTAAGCGCCGATAGAATACCAAAGGTAGCTTCGAAGAACGGCATCAACCCTATGACTAGAACAGCAGTCAGAAGACCGCCGGTAAAAGCAAACCCGAGCGCATACAGCGTATCCATCTCTTTCAAGACACCACCGCTTAGCAGCGTAAGCATAAAGACCGTCACACTGCCGAACAATGATACCATAATTCCGCCTTTTAGCAAGGTCGAGCGCTGTCCTGCCCGATGAGTAGCAAAGATTGCCACATAAGACACGATTAGAGCAAAGAACCCAAACGTAAAGTCAAATATGGTATCTTGCTGCACATTCAGGATAATGCTGGCCAGAATGGCGAACAGGATCGAGCAGAAGTACGCCAGCGTCATATCCAGCAGCATCGCCAGCAGCATCGCGCCGATGGCCACCGGGGCCAGAAAACCAATATAAGGACGTACATCACTCTGCAGGAACGCCGCGAGACGCATCAAGACGATCGTAATTGCAAAGACCAGAACCAGCATCATCAACTGGGAATTATTGTACTTGAAATTGGATGGGCCGCCGGAGTAGCGAATAAACATCAGCAGGCCGGCAGACAACATTGCAGCGAGCATCAATAGGCCGAGCTGCGGCCAATAGTTGACTTTGTTGTTCAGAAGACCACTCTCGTCCAAAAGCTTGTACAGCTCGGGTGTGATCATTTGACCTTTGGCAACCAGCACATCTCCCTGCTCAATGAACACCTTCGGTGCATTTTCACGGGCCTGAACCTCAGCATCCTTCGTGGTATCCTCATCATAAAATTTGTTACTGGTGATGACGAGACGTACCAGTTCCTGCACGACCTCCCGGGCGGTACGCTGGCTGAGCGCACTGATACTTACCTGTTCCGCCACCTTGGCACGTGCGGTCTGGGCATCGGTAATCTGGTCGTTCATCAGCCGATTGACAATATCACGGGCCACAGGCTTCATCTCGATGATATCCTGAGAAGTCAGCCGCGGGATTTTGATAAAAGTCTCTTCCGGGATGACATACGTCTGATCCTTGATCACCGACTGCATTTCATCCAGTAGATGATCTGAATATGTACCGTTATTGCGACTTGTGATTACAAAGTTAAGAATGAAATCGCTGGCCCGCTTCGGAATCTCCTCACGGTAGATGCCCGTTTTGTCGCTTTGGGAGATCAGGTCATCCTGATTAAGCCGGTCTATCCGGTCCAGCAATGACGTAACCGAATTATCCGCCCGCATAGGGATGATCTTATAGCGTGGCTCCACATTCTCAGCAGCCTGCTCCTGTGCCTTAAGTGTAGCTTTGTTGTCCTGAATTCGCTTGGGAGCTGTGATCTCCTTCGCACTCTGGGTCCCTTCCTTGATATCATACCGCTTGGGCAGCAGATCGGGTGCCAGAGAGAAGTAGAACACAATTCCGAGCAACAGGAAAAGAGCATAGCGCGTCGCCGCGCTATACTTCCATCCGTTATTGCTGTATACAAATCCGTTTAATTTCGTAGGTTGCTTTGAATCCATGGAGACAGTCCCCTTTATTCAAGGTTTTCGGCAGCCCGGTCATAGGCGACAATGATCTTCTGCACCAATGAATGCCGTACTACATCCTGTTCCGCAAAATAGACAAAGCCCAGCTCTTCTATACCGGATAAAATCGCTTTTGCTTCAATCAGGCCGGATTTCTTGCCTCGGGGCAGGTCAATCTGGGTCACATCCCCGGTGATGACCATTTTGGAACCGAAGCCGAGCCGGGTCAGGAACATTTTCATCTGCTCAGGTGTCGTGTTCTGCGCTTCATCAAGGATGATAAAAGAATCATCAAGCGTACGCCCCCGCATATAGGCCAGAGGAGCGATTTCGATCAATCCCCGCTCTAGTGCCTTCGCCACCTGATCGGGCCCCATAACGTCGTACAGGGCGTCGTAGAGTGGTCTGAGATACGGATCTACCTTTTCCTGCAAGTCTCCCGGGAGGAAGCCCAGGCTCTCCCCTGCTTCCACAGCCGGACGAGTCAGCACTATCCGCTTGACCGAGCCTTCCTTCAACGCAGCAACGGCCAGAACTACAGCCAGATAGGTCTTGCCCGTACCCGCCGGGCCAATACTAAAAACAATATCGCGTTTCTTGATCGTAGTCACATAATGCTTCTGTCCAACCGTCTTCACACGGATCGGCTTGCCGCGGAAGGTTGTAGTAATTTCGCCTTTGAACAAGTCGAGTAGCTGATCAGCGCGATAATCCTTCGCAAGCTCCACAGCATACTGCACATCCCGCTCACTGAGTATGTATCCGCTGCGGATCAGGGACAGCAGTACATTGAACAGTTGACCCAGCTTGTCTACTTCCTGTTCTGCACCGCGCACCGTCAGCTCCGCCTCGCGGGAATCAATGGTTGCCGGAATTTCACTCTCGATGATTTTCAGAAATCCATCCTGCGGGCCGAAGAGGGATTGCGCTTCTCCCGCATTTTGCAAAGATATACGAATGCTTGCAGTCTGTTCTGACAAGTAGCCTCATTCTCCTTGGTTGTGTACTATCGGAAGTTCTTCCGCGATACTCTCTTCTACTTCAAAAAGCACTTTCATATAAACTTTACCATTCTCTTTCTTCTCATGCAAAATTTTTTGACTTTTGATGGCGCTTTCGGAGCCGTAACGTGCGAAAATATCAGCTTTGGCCCGCTCCAGCCCCTCCGCCTTGGCCTGTTCTGCCGTACGTGTGGCGGATGTCTCCCGGATCTCCATCTCCTTCTCTGTCATCCAGCCCACTGGAAGCTCGATAGAACGCCAGGTCAACGGATCCATTTCTGTCAGCGTTCTGGAGTGCTCAAAAGTCGATTTACCGTAGCCCCACAGCTGGACTGCCCACTTGCCAAGAACGAGATAATTGCGATCCTTCCGTTCTCCAGTGTAGGAGCTACCCTTTGTTTCGAGTGGAACCGTGATATTGTATTCATGCCAGACGAGCCCCTTGACCTCCCCCTTGGCAACCACGGCCTTTGAGAATTCCTCGTCACCAAGAATACCAGAGATGAGGATGTCCCCTTTCTTCACGCGGGAATTACGAGCGACAACCGGTCTACCCTGTTCTGCGTATATATTAGTTACCACCGCATCGGTACGGCTAATCAAATGACGATTGCTAAGCAGCGGCTTTTGCTCCGGCTGGGCAGCCTCTACCACCTGGATGACTACACTTGTCCCCGTCCGCTCCATGCCTACCCATGAGACGCCAGGCAGATGATTAGTCAGTTCTGTGGTCAGCTTGTCCGGGTCCTTCAGACGCCAGATCCATTGATAAGTATAAAGCCCCTCTTTGCGGGCGGCCGCTAAAATATCCTCGGAGGTAATGCGGTCATTCCCCTCCACCTTGATACTCCAGACCATAGAACATAGAAGCAGGAGAGAGACACCGAACAGTACCACACCCGCGGCAAAAAATTTACGTTTCCACAGACGGAGCATCTTAAACGGCAGCCCATGCCGTCCGGTGACATGCATCCGGCAGCCTGTCCGCTTCAGGAGCGGCCGGAGGTTATAGAAATCGTCCAGCAGCAGGTTTAAGGAAGCGCCGTTCCCGGCAGGCTTCACGTCCCAGATGACAATGCCTGCCTCGGCAACAGCGTTAATGAATCCTTCCACCTGCGGTCCCGTCACTTGCAGAGTAACGAACCCCCGCAGTGATGACAGAGGCGGTTCCTTCATGATCTCTCCTCGCTTTCCTTGTACCTGATTTCTCCGATTATCCCCTCTATAGCCAGCTCCTGGCCAAGAATATTCCGGATCATAAGCCCCTCGCCTGTAATCTCCAGCGAGCCCTTGGCTAACGCAAGCTTCAGCTGCTCAGAGGAAAAATGCAGCACACCGCGATGATTCTCAATATGCAGCTCCTTATTGCCGATCAGGGTGATCCGGGGCATATCCTGCAGCAGATCCTGCGGCAGATCCAGCACCCCGTTTGTCCATCCCCGCAGCCTGCGGCCAATACGGGTCATAAGTAGACGTTCCCCCTTCCTGCCTTCTGTACACCATATGCGATAGCACATCACTTTATGAGAAGAAGACATACAAAAAAGGCCTCTGACATTTCTACAAAGAGAAATGCCTGAGGCCTATGTGCTTGCTTAAATCCAGAGTTAGCTTTCTTTACGATAAGCATGCGGACGCTTCGAACGCGGAGGGCCGAGAATTTCAGACCATATGAGGCCTTGGCGCAGATCCTCGCGGCTGGTTGCTAGAACCGGACTTGAGGCCGTCCCGGAGCTTACTCGCTCGGAAGAATGCTTCACGCTTGGGCTGGACTCACCAGCCATATCGTCAAAGACAGCATGGATGCGCTCCAGTTCCTGCCGCATTTTCTCGGTACGAATATCTACGCTATCCAGCTCTTCTCCCTGCTCCAGGGTTGATCCATTTCCGACTTCGTCATCAGGACCGGGAATCCATTGCTGTTCCCGTTCCACCGGAAAACTCTCTTCTAGCTCCCGCTCTTCCCGCGCAAGCTCCCGGGTCTCCCTCGGAACCGGAGTACCAGCTGGCGGGAATGCCCTGCCCTGCTGCTCCAGCTCACGTTTGACCCGGCGAAGCGGGCTGTCATCCCCGCCTCCGAAGGTGGGCATACCACCCGGTGGGGCTCCCTTGCCCTTTGTTTTGTTTGCCTTGTTCACGTTCGAGACGATGGCAAAAATAATTACAGCAACGATATAGATCCAGCTCATGGGGTATCACATCCCCTTATTTGTTGTTTTTCGGACCGTTATTCTCGTCCTGGTCATTCATTTTGCCTAGAGAACCGCGCATTTGCGTATCCGCTTCAATGTTTTTGAGGTTCATATAGTCCATCACACCGATCTGACCGCCGCGCAGCGCTTCAGCCATGGCAAGAGGAACCTTCGATTCAGACTCGACCACAAGCGCCTTCATTTCCACCACGCGGGCTTTCATTTCCTGTTCATGCGCCACAGCCATCGCTCTACGCTCTTCTGCTTTCGCTTGCGCAATGCGCTTATCGGCTTCGGCTTGCTCTGTCTGGAGGTAGGCACCGATGTTCTTACCGACATCAACGTCGGCGATATCAATAGACAGAATCTCAAACGCAGTACCAGAATCCAGGCCCTTGGACAAAACCGTACGGGAAATGGAATCCGGATTCTCCAGAACGTCCTTGTGGGAGTTACTGGAACCAACAGTGGTTACAATCCCTTCGCCTACACGAGCAATAATCGTTTCTTCACCGGCACCGCCGACGAGACGATCAATGTTCGCACGTACAGTAACCCGAGCCTTAACTTTGACCTCGATCCCGTTTTTCGCTACTGCAGCTACCGTTGGAGTCTCAATGACCCGCGGATTAACGCTCATCTGTACCGCTTGCAGTACGTCACGGCCTGCCAGATCGATAGCGGCAGCACGCGTGAATTCCAGTGGAATGTTGGCACGCTGTGCCGCTATCAGGGCGTTAACGACACGGTCGACGTTACCGCCGGCCAGATAGTGGCTTTCGAGCTGGTTGATATTCAGACCGAGTCCAGCCTTTGTTGCCTTAATCATTGGATTAACAATCCGACTTGGTGTAACCCGGCGCAATCTCATGGCTACCAGCGTAATAATACTGATTCTAACTCCGGAAGCTAAAGCCGAAATCCAGAGCATGACCGGAAAGAAGCTCAAAAAGACACTCAAAACAATGATCACGACCACCGCGATCAGTAATATAGGAATCAAAGAAGCCTCACCCATACGTTGTTCAAACCTCCATCATTAAATAATTTTTTTGTTGTAAAGTTAATGACTTATCTATTACTAGTGTTCCTTATTTCACTATTTCTTTAACCACAATCCGTGCACCTTCCACAGTCACTACCGAAATTTCGGCACCAGCAGCAATAAAACTGCCCTCGGTGACCACATCAATCCGTTCCCCATTCACAATAGCAGTACCCGCCGGACGAAGCGGAGTGAGGCTGACCCCAATACCGCCGACCAGATTCAGCTTCTCAAGCACAGGTATATAGCCCTGCTCCTTGGTCAGACTTTCCTTCAGAATGAACCGGTTCCAGATACCGCGCTCTTTGAACACAACGGCCACAATAATAATGACCACCGTCGCTGCTGCAAAAGCAATACCAAGGCTGAAGAGCGCATTCGTGTAACTGTAAGCCGCTCTGACCACACCTGCCACAAGGCTTACCGAACCTAACAGTCCCAGAATACCGAAGCTCGGCATGAATAACTCCAGCACCAGCATGACCAGCCCCAGAATGAATAGTAGCCAGGTCTCGGAACCCGCGAAGCCGGCCACGTAATTTCCGAAGAAATACAGGGTAAAGGCCAGCGTGCCGATAATACCAGGCGCTCCAAATCCCGGAACGATCAATTCAATAACAATCCCTGCGATCCCGACGAACAGCAAGATCGTCATGATAACCGGATTAGTCAGAAATTGCGACATCTTCTCCGCCCCAGTATGCTTCACCCGGAAAATATCGTCCGTAGTATACCCCATCCAGACTACCGCTTTTTCCGGAGTATCCGTTATGTAATCGGCATAACCAGCCTTAAGCGCCTGATCGCTGCTAAGGGCAATAATTTCTCCACTCCCTTTGCTCACGCCAAGCTTCGGCTTCTCCACAACGAGATTAATATCGGTCATTCCCGCAGCGATATCCGGGTCTCGGCCATTAAGCGCCGCAGCTCCCATCATCTTCGATTTCCAGTAGGATATCAGCTTCGGATCCTCGACATGCGTACCACTCTTGTCCACCAAAGAAGCTGATCCGATCATGCTGCCTGGCTTCATCACAATCTTGTCGGCGTTCAGTGCAATGTAACTGCCAGCGGAAGCCGCATCACTTTTAATAAAAGCCAGCACCGGGATAGCGCTTTCTCTGATCAGCTTACCAATTTGTTCGGCTGCGCTAACCTGGCCGCCCGGCGTGTTGATATCCAGCACAATCAGCACTGCACCATAGTTGTTCGCTTCCTCAAAACCCCGCTCCAGAAAACTCTGAAGCCCCCGTTCGATTTCCTGATCAACCGGAATGATGAAGACCGGCCCTTTAACGGTCTCTCCAGCCGCTCGCTCAGGCTGCCTGGGTGGGTCAACATCAGCACTTGCCAGGGAAGACAGCGGCAGAAGTACCAATAGCAACAGCAATCCTGCAATGCTGGCATATGCTATTTTACGAAGTCCTTTCATCTCTTCTCCTCCCTTCTTAAAAAATGGACATAGGCACATAATCAGTAGTACGAAAGTTTTGAGGATTCGTTTCAAAACAAAGAAAAACACCCCTTATAAAAAGGGGTGCTGACGTTCTATTATTGCAGAAATTGCTGAACCACTTGGTTCACAAGCTTACCATCGGCGCGACCTTTGACTTTCGGCATCAGCGCGCTCATGAGCTTACCCATTTCACTTTTCGAAGAAGCACCGGTTTCCTGGATGGTCTGCTGTACAATTACTTTAATTTCTTCTTCGGAAAGTTGCTCGGGAAGATACTTAATGATAATCTCGATTTCTGCCTTCGTACTCGCGGCAAGATCGTCGCGACCCGCTGTCTCAAATTCTTGGAGGGCATCTTTGCGCTGTTTGATTTCACGACTAAGGATATCAAGCACTTCGTTGTCGTCTAATGTTCTCTTTAAATCTATTTCAAGATACTTTATCGTCGAACGAACCATTCGAATGGTGGAGAGTGCGAACTTGTCCTTACTCTTCATCGCTTGCTTCATATCTTCGTTCAATCGTTCGCTAAGATTCATGCGTGGGTATTCCTCCTAAAACTTTCTCTTACGAGCAGCCTCAGACTTCTTCTTGCGCTTTACGCTTGGCTTTTCATAATGCTTGCGTTTCTTCACCTCAGCCAAGACACCATCTTTAGCGATGGAGCGTTTGAACCGACGAAGTGCAGCATCAATTGTCTCGTTTTTGCGAACTTTAGTTTCAGACACCAGTTTTCCCTCCCTCCGACCAGACCGTCCAAGAGCATAACACGGTTCATCAAATTTCATTATAGGTCAAACTGAAATACAGTGTCAACAGTGTAACGCCTTTTTTTGTAACAGGCTTTTCACATCGACCTTTCCGTCTTACTTATGGGAATCCGAAATTCCCGTCAGAGCGCCTAATTTGGCCCCTCCGAGCAAGTGGTAATGCAAATGCGGCACAGTCTGTCCACCATCGGGTCCACTATTATTGATCAACCGATAACCGGATTCCGCAATCCCAAGCTGAATGGCCAGCTGCTGGGCGACACTGTGAATCTCGGCAATCAGCGGCAGATCCTCTGGCGTAACCTCATTCATCGACGCAATGAATTTCTTCGGAATAATCAGCACATGCACCGGGGCCGCAGGCGCGATATCATGAAAGGCCAGAATGCGCTCATTCTCGAATACTTTGTTGGAGGGAATACTGCCCTCAATAATTTTGCTGAATATGGTTTCCATACTGCGACTTCCTCCCCGAATTGGTTATCTTATTATCATACAGGATATTCATGGTTAACGAAAGTCGGACTGACCCTGCTGGTTGTAAAACCTGCCGGCTAGAAATAAATTTTGATAACTGTATCTGCTACAGTTCGATATACCACTCAAAAGAGCAAAAAAAAGAAACACCCTTCACAGCTTATAAAGCTGATCGGCGGCGGGCGTATGAAAAGGAGTCTTGCTCCCGGTCATACGTCCGCCGAGGTGTTTCAAAAATGATGTCGGCTTAGCTGTATTATAACAGGGGGTTGATGCTGTCTCTGTGACTGTTATCACACTGTATACCAAACCTCACATTTTTTCCAAAATAATACGGGAGCCTCCCCCGCCTTGTTCGGCAGGAACAACGACCAGCTTGCGCGGCAGACGCGCCCGCAGTTCCGGAACGTGGCTTATAATGCCAACAGACAACTGGTCATTATGCAGCCTTTCCAGCGAAGTTATCACGGTATCCAGCAAATCAGGGTCGAGTGTGCCGAAGCCTTCATCCAGGAAAAAGAACTGCAGTGGATACTGGCCGCGCAGCTGAATTTGGGCTGACAGAGCCAATGCCAGCGACAGTGAGGTCAAAAAGGTCTCGCCGCCGGACAATGTGGATACCGGACGCTTCACTCCACCGTTGCCATCGTCGCGGATGACGAACCCGCCGCCGGAGTCCACCTCAAGCGCGTAACGCTGTTTGCTCAGATAGCGAAGGCGCTGGGACGCCGCCTGACAGACTTGCATCAGTTGCTCCTCGGCAATATATTCCACAAAAGCATTGCCGCGCAGACAGGACTGCAGCTTGGACAGACGATCCTGCAGAGCCTCATGCTCCAGCCGCTGAGTCTCAAGCTCCTTCCAGCGAATGTGACGATGCCCTAAATCCTCCAGATCGCGTTCCCCGCGGGCCCGGTTCTGGAGCGAGATTTCATCCTCTTCCTTGCAGCGGCGCAGAGTTTCCTGGCTCTCCACCCATTCCGCTTCGCTGAGATTGGCTCCAGCGAGCTTCTCCTCAATATCACGAAGCTGTAAATTCACTTCCACTTCATCGTCCCGGTGATTCTTCACACGGGCTACCGCAGCACCCCGCTCTTCCACCGATAGCGCTGCTCCTTCAACTTCCGACGCTTCCGAGAACGGCGATGACGCCAGACTATCCTCCCAGGACTTGGCCGCAGTGACATAATGCTCATGAGCGGATTCCGCCGCCTGCCGCGCTATAGCCGCCTCTTTGCCTTCCTGCTGCGCTGCATCTGCAGCCGCACGGTAAACCTTCTTACCGTCTTCCACAGCCGCCAGCAGCTCCTGCAAGCGCTGCTCGCAAGTTGCCAGCAACTGAGCCGCAGGCTGCCCTTCCGTCCACTGCACCAGCCGGGCTTCCTTCTCACGCAGCAAGGCTTCCTTGCCTTCAAGCTGGGCGTTCCATTGGGCCAGCTCCCTGTCGAGCACAGCGATACTTTCCTGAAGTTCCTGAACAGAAGCTGCCTTGTCGTCCAGGAACTTCACACTGATATTCAGCCGCCCACGAATTTCCTCAGCCTGCTCATCTTTTTGGAGCCGTTCACGGTATGCGGTCTCCGTATTCTCAGGAGCCAGCTCCGGGAACTGGTCACTCCAGCTTTGCCGCAGACTTGCGGCCTGCTGGGCCAGCTCGCTGGCTTTGGCCGTTATGCCCTCCACCCAAGCTTGCTCCGACTGGACGGCTGCTGCCGCCTTGTGACAGGCCTGCTGACCTTCCTGCAAGGCACGCTGCCATTCGGCTGCCGTCCGGCGCAGCTCTGCAGACCGCTGCTTCATACTGGTCAGGCTGCCCTCCAGTGAAATCAGCAGCGTTACTGACTCTCCTACAGATTCTGCGATCGACCGATCCAGCAGCGGACCTGCTTCGCCCACCGTTTCACGGCCAGCTGCGGCTGGATGATCCCCCCAAGCCTGGGTCGCCTCTCCGCCATAAATCTGCTCCAGCCAGGCTATATCCTGCTCCCGCTGGCTGCGGAAGCCAAGCCGCAGTTCCAGCGCAGCCTTGGAACTGCGGCGAACCTGCTGCAGCAAGGCTTCCTGTCCTTCCTGCTCCCCGCTGCCTTGAAGTGTCGCAAGAGCCGGATGATGCTGGCTGCCGCAGACCGGACAAGGGGCACCCTCCTCCAGATCACGGGCCAGTGACAAGGACAGGCGGTGAACCTCCTGGTCCTTCAGCACGGCTTCCAGCGCACCGGCCTCATGTTCCAGGGTCTCCGCTGCATGCATCGCGGCGGCCTCTGCCGACCGCAATTCTTCAAGGTGCAGCACCGCCCCGCGGACCCGCTCCGCGCGGTCCGCCTCCAGCGCCCCCAGCCCGGCCTCGGCCCCGGCCAGACGGCGCTGGGCGTCCGCGAGCGCTGCCTGGCGCTCGCGCTGCTCACGCTCTGCAGCATCCCGCTGGGATTCCGCAGAGCGCAGCCCTTGCAGTCTCTGCATGGCTTCCTGCAGAGACTGGCGCTCCTGGGAGCGGACCTCGAGCGGCTGCAGGCTCTGCTGCAGCTCGTGCTGCCGCTTTTGGCCCTTGGCCAAAAGCTCCCGCTCCCGGGCCATCCCTTCCCGCATGGCGTCCAGCCTGCGGGAAGCTTCCTCGCTGCGCTCGCGCAGCGCAGCAAGCTCGCGCAGCAGCAAGTCGCGCTCGGCTTCCAGCTCGAGCGCCCTGCGGTACGTGCCGGCCGCCTCGCGGAGGGCCGGCTCTTCCGCGGCCAGCGCAGCCTGTGCGGCTGCGTCAGCCGTGGCGGTGCGCGCCGCCTCGGCTTCGGCGGCGGCGGCACGAGCCGCCAGTTCCTCTGCGCGGGCCTGGCGGCTCTTCAGGGCACCCTCTGCGCTGCTGCAGGCCTGCAGCAGCGGCAGTCTTTTCTCGGCTTCGTCAGCCTTGCCGAGCCGCTGTTCCAGGAGTAGAATATCATCCTCCTGGGCCAGCAGACGCTCCCGCTGCAGCTCCCGCCGGGAACGTTCGCCTTGCAGCTCGCGGATTCTGGTGAAGCGCTCCGACAAGGCCAGCGCTTCTTCCAGCCGGCGTCTGCATTCCGCCGCGTGGGCCACTGCCTGCTGCAAACGTTCAGCAGCAGCCTCCAGATCCTGCTCGCCAGCGCTGCCTAGCCCCTGCTGTTCCGCCTCTAGCGCACGCAGCGCTGTGTCGTTCTCTTTGACCCGGCGGCTAAGCTTCAGAGCTAGCTGGTCCCCATACTGCTCCAGATGGAAGAGCCGCTGAAGCATCTGCCTGCGATCTACGCCGCGCAGAGACAGAAACTCGGCGAATTTCCCTTGTGGAAGCACGACCGCCCGGGTGAAATCATCCATTTTGAGACCGATCTTCTCCTCAACACAACGCGTTACATCAGCCAGCTTGTCCGCCAGCACCTGATCACCGTCAGGCAGAACCTCGATGAAACGACTGATCGTATTGCTGACTGTCTGCTCACCGGTACGCTTAAACTTCCGCTCCACCCGGTAACGGTGTGAACCTGCAGCAGAGGTCAGCTCGAAGGTAAAGGCCACGCTCAGCTGATCCTCGGAATGGTTCATAATCCCCTGAGTTCCGCCTGCGGCGCGCTCCACCTTTCCGTACATAGCCAAAGTAATGCCGTCCAGCAAACTGGATTTCCCGCTGCCCGTCGGCCCGAAAATACCGAATAATCCCGTCTCCGTCAGACTCTCAAAATCTATCTCCTGCTGCTCTCTATAACTTTGAAGTCCAGCTACTTTTAAAGAAATCGGCTTCATGTCAGTTCTCCTCCCCTTCCTCCGGCTGACGCCGTTCTTCTTCCGTAAGCTCCAGGAATAACTCAATCAGGCTATCATCCGGCTCGGCTCCCCCGGTCTGCCGCTGATAGAATTTACGGAACAATTCCTGCACAGGCATGCGGGAACGCGATACCTGTTCCAATTCCTGCTCCATCTGCGGATAGACAGGTCGAATATGTACGATGCCTTCCCTTGCCTTACGCAGTCGCTGGATATCGTTCATCGAGAGGGCTTCGTTCAGCCGGATTTCCAGATCAATAAAAGCGGAAGGGTCTCTGTCTTCATCCAGCCAGCGGTATACTTCCTCAAGGCCGCCGCTGGATTTCCAATTCACCAGCGGACGGCCACACCGCAAATAAATTTCTTCGTAAGCAGGCTCCTGACCTGGAGCGACATCAATTAAGGTCACCGACTTGGTCTGTCCCGCTTCGGAAAAGCTGTACGCGAGCGGTGAACCGCTATAGCGGATCATTCCATCGCCCTTGACTCGTTGTGCACGGTGCAAATGACCCAGGGCCGTATACTGCGCTCCGCAATATAAAGCAGAAGGATCGACCGTATAAGCGCCGCCCACCTGGATTGGCCGCTCAGAGTCGCTTTCTACTCCACCCAGCACATAGATGTGGCTCATAGCCAAATTGACGGTCTCCGGGGTAAACTCCCGCCCTAACAGATTCATGAGCCTGCCCACTCGGGCGCTATAGGCGAGGCGCAGTTCTGCTTCGCCACTTTCTCCCGCCAGCAGTTCTCCCAGCCGGGCTTCAGATGGATACGGCAGCGCAGCAATTTTGGCAATTTCCCCGGTACGTGCCACCTGAACCGTGACCGGATCGGAGGTAGGCAGGCCCACCAGCGTAATCCCTTGTCTGCGTACAAGCGGGGAGACGGAAGAGACACGTTCCGGCTGGTCATGGTTGCCCGCGATAACTACCAGCGGCCGTCCGCCTGCCGTCAAGCGTGCTGCTGCATCATAGAACAGCTGCTCTGCGGCAGCTGGAGGATTCACAGAATCATAGACGTCTCCTGCCATCAATATGAGATCAACTTTTTGGCTGTCCGCGATCTCCACCAGTTCATCCATGAACTGTTCTTGCTCCCGCTGGCGGCTTCTTCCCTCCAGCGTACGCCCCAAGTGCCAGTCCCCTGTATGCAAAATCCGCATCTTCTGTCCTCTTTTCCCGCCTTACTTCAGATCTGATATAACACCACGACTTCTGTCTGTGATAACAATCGCAGCTTTATATCAAACCTGAAAGGCCTTTTTAATATAGAATCTTTCTTCTAAAAAAGAATCCTACTCTGACCATAGTATAAAATACCTGATCAGTCTCACTTCAAACAGTCACTTGAAACTTACAGCCAGCATATCCTCCATTGCAACATAACAAAATAAGAGCTGAACATCCTAGTGTGATGAATAGAGTGCAGACACAGAAATCATCAGAAAGTGAAAAGAAAGCAAGCGGAGTACAATCCATTGGAATGTGTACTCTATTTGGATGTGTACTCCCAGCCCCCGCTGTTCTAACAGATCAATCAAGTCTCACGCTCTATCATCTATAGGTTTTTCACGCTTGAGCACCTTAACCCCTTTGATAGCTGATTAGCATACCACTTACATCTGCTAGATTTCAAAGCCGCACAGGATGCCCGCCGTCGAAGAAATACAGCCAGATTTCGCTGATGCTTTCTCCCAAAATATCATTCAAGGCCTTGCTATACAACTCTAGCTGGAAGCGGTACTTCTCCCTGAGTGTTTCCAGTCCCCCACGATGCTCCAGAACAGAATCTGTCTTGTAATCCAGCAAAATCAATCTGCCATTCTCACGAAACAGGCAGTCGATAACCCCCTGAATCAATACCTCTTCACGTTCAAGATCTGGCGTATCCGCTTCTGATGACGGGAGCCCCGAGACGGCTTCATCCAGCGGACCAAGGCCCCGATAAGCCTCATTTGCAGGAACCATATAACTAAACGGTAATTCCCTCCGGTTCCACTCCGCTGCCAGCAACCTGCTTCCAAGCTCGGTAGCATAAAACGCTGCAATTTGCACCGCATCGATGATTTCAACCTGTTCCGGCGTCAAAATTGCCACCTCTTGCAGCCGGGCCAACGTCTCTTCCACCACAGCTTGAGTCACCCCCGTGTCCAAGGGAATATGTTGCATCACCGTATGGTAGGCCGTTCCCCGTTCAGCAGAGGTAAGGCTCCGCCGCTCCATGAACTTGGGACGCCTCAAGCGCAGACTGTCCCGGTATGGAGAACTAACAACAGCATCTGCTTCACCGCCAGATCTGCTGTGGTCCTCGTACAGATCATAAGATGGCTGTTCTTGCATGGACAGCCGCGTTTTCAGCTCCGTAACCGATGTTTTGGCAGGTATCCGGGAAGCCGCAGCATATGGATAGGTCCATTTAAGTCTGCCAACAATCTCGGTTTCCGCCTCTGTTCCCAAAGAAGGAATTGGCTGACCTTCCTGCAATGCCGCAAGCGCCAGCTCACGCTCTGCCCCCGCTTCACCGTCCTCATCTTTAGCAGAAAATGCAGCTGAACTGAGTCCATTGGAATCCATTACATGAATACTCCAGTGGGAGGTATCGCCATGAAGCACTGTGGATACTGTACCTTCCGAGCCGGACAGCTTGCGCAGGATCGCTGCGCCCGGATGGCGGATCAGCGCAGGTCCAACCCAATCGAGATAGCTGCGTCCCCGGGCAAGCAGATGGTCTGCCAGCAGCAGTTCCTCCCGGCCCTGCATAGCACTCCAGCCCGCAACTTTGCGCGGCAAGTCGCGCACCGTGCCGACCAGGATCATTTTATCCCGGGGACGGGTCAGCCCCACATAGAGTACACGCATTTCTTCAGCCAACAGCTCCAGCCTTGAACGGCGGTTAATCGCTAAATAAGGCAGGGTCGGATAAGTCACCCTCGTCTCCCGATCCACAAAACGCGGACCAAATCCCAGCTCCTTGTGCATCAAAAACCGGGCATGTAAATCCTGGCGGTTAAAAGCCTTGTTCATACCAGCCAGGAAAACAACCGGAAACTCCAGCCCTTTACTCTTGTGAATGGTCATAATTCTGACCCCGCTACCCTCTTCGCCACTGCCGCCCGCGATCCCTAAATCGCCACCATTTTCCCTCAGACGGGAAATATACAACAGGAAACGGAACAATCCGCGTGCCGAAGTATCCTGCTCATATTGAACAGCCCGGTCATACAGAGCCTTTAGGTTGTTTTGCCGCTGGGAACCGCCAGGCAGACCGCCAACCCACTCCAAATACCCGCTTTCCCCATAAATGCGCCAGATCAGGTCGCTGAGGCTACCCTGCCGGGCGGCCAGTCTCCAGCTCTTCAGCTGATCCAGAAAATGCTTGAGCTTGGCTATAAGTTCGGGATCCAGATCAGGAACAGATTGACTTGCTGCTAATTCCTGAATGGTCAACTGACTATCCACATCGTCAACGTGGTCCAGTTCTTCCACGGAATCCATAGGCTCCACCGGACTGCCAAGTGCTGCCGCAATCTCAGCTTGACCTGACTCTGCCATCGGATGCGCCGCTGCGGCAATCTCAGCTTGACCTGCTATCGGCAGCGTTGCTGCAGCCTGCACAGCTTCATAGAATGTCCCGTGACTGCACAGGCGTACTGCGGACAGCTCTTCTTCACTTAAGCCCACTACAGGCGAGCGTAGAACACCCGCCAGCGGAATATCTTGCCGCGGATTATCCACTACTTTTAATAGCGAGAGCGCAATCTCTACTTCTGTCGCTTCAAAATATCCCTTGTTCTGGTCACCATAAGCAGGGATACCCTCCATCCGTAGCTCCTCTATCATGAGCGGTGTCCAAATTCTTGCTGATCGCAGCAGGATTACAATATCTCCGTATGACACCGGGCGCATCATTTTGAGGCCTTTGTCGTAGATGAGCATTGACGATCCGCCGCTCATTCCAGTCATCACGGAGATTCTGCGGGCAATAGCCCGTGCTTCCAGCTGCGCTGTCTCACTCTCAATGATCTCGCTCTCTGGCGCTGCCTCCCCGTCCCCAGTTTCTTCCTCCGACTTACTGGCACCTGAAGCACCACGATCAATCAGCAGTAGTTCCGGGGCAAAATACAGATCGGCCTCCTTGCCTTCCGTTCCCGGAAAACCTGCACCATAGACTAGCTCGGCCCGCTCATCATAGTTGATCTCTGCCACTGTCGCATTCATGATCTGCCGGAAAATCATATTCACGGCATTCACGACCTCCATCCGGCTGCGGAAATTCCGGGCGAGGTCAATGACCATTCCCCCAGAGCTGCTGATCGCAGAATCTTCTTCAGATCGAGGCTCATCTGCCGGATGTCCGTCCGTTAACCCTACAGGAGCTCCTCCCGCACTGCTAAAGCTGCGGTATTTCTCCAGGAACAGACCTGGCTCCGCCAAGCGGAACCGGTAGATACTTTGCTTCATATCGCCAACCATGAAGCGGTTCCCCGGCGCTTCCCTGGCAATCAAGCGAACAATCTCTTCTTGCACGCTGTTCGTATCCTGATACTCATCGAGCAGAACTTCATCGAACTGGGCACGGTATTCCATCGCCGCATCGGAGGGCATGGAGTGGCCCGGCTGCGAGTCCGGGTGACGGAGAATTTGCAGGCAATAATGCTCCAGATCGCTGAAATCGACCAATCCCTTGCTGGCTTTCTCCAGCCGGTAGCGCTCACCGAAGGCGATAACCGTCTCTGCCAGTTCCTTCATCAGCGGTGCCGCTTCATGCAGCTCGGCAAGAAAGGATTCCGCAGGACGCCCAAACAGGGCATTCTGAAGTTCGGATAACGTCTTCTTGACGCTTTCCCGCAGCTCCTTGACCATCTCCTGAAGCCCGGGATCTGTGGCATCCTTCTTGCACGGCTTCAGCTTTCCGAAGCTTACCCCGCGGAACGCCTCATACAGCTCAGCCCAGGGCCGTTCACTTAAAGCGGCCTGCAAGCCTTGCACCATGTCCAGATCTGCCGTAAGATTCTCGGCATATGGAGCAGGCCCTCCCGGCTGCAGAGCTATTTCCCGGCCCTGCAGCAATTGGCTAGCCGCACCGTCCAAGGCTAGCTTCGCCTCTGCGAGGATGCTTTGCACCCATGGTGTATGCCCCAAGCTCTCCGTATCCGGCAGCGAGAAATCCGCTGCCGTATCGCGCAGCCACTGCTCCGGCCACGGATGGCTGCGGGCAAAATCATGCAGCCGCTGGATCAGCGCGTGTACTGCGTCATCCGTGCGTTCGCCGCTGAACCAGTCAGCCAGTGCCACGAACACACTGTCCCCGCCATCTTCCCCGGTCTCGCCATATTTCTCTTCCAGCAGCTCCATCAACAGTTCCTGACGCATCATCTCGGCTTCATGCTCATTCAGAATGCGGAAGCCTGGATCAATCGGAATCAATTGATAGTACCGCCGGATCACCTCCAGACAGAAGGAGTGCAGAGTCGTAATAGAAGCTCTTCCGAGCAAAGCTAGCTGGCGGCGCAAATGCTCATTCCCGCTATCTTCCTCCAGAGCACGGTCCAGCGCCTCACGAATCCGCTGCCGCATCTCCGAAGCAGCGGCCTTGGTGAACGTAGCGACCAGTAGCCTGTCTACGCTGAAGCCATTCTCTTCCCGGCTGATTTTGCGAATAATCCGTTCGACCAATACTGCCGTTTTCCCGGAACCTGCCGCAGCCGCGACCAGGATATCATCGCCGCTCTCCGCAATGGCGCGCCATTGGTCATCGCTCCAAATGCTGCCTTCGGGCTTATTGTCTATAGCTGGCCTCATATTCACGGCGTCAATCCTCCTTTGCGGGACAGCAGGTCCCAAATGTCATCTTTGCCCGGCTTGCCGAGATGGTTATATCCGCTGCCTTCAATACTCTCATCAAACTGGCACACCGGTTTGAAGGAACAGAATGTGCAAGCCGTCTCCTGTTGAATCCGATAGGGCTGGATAGCCACGTCCCCTTCTGTAATCCGGGTACCAATCTCTGCTATCGTCCCTTTTACAGAGGACAGCAGTTGGCCCCACTGCTCCGGCGTAGCTACAGAAGCGCTGCTGTAGAAGCTGCCGTCGCTTTTTACCGCCACCGGAACAATCGCTGAATGTCCCTTGTCTAGTGTAGTGTCCATCAAAGATACAACTTCACGGTCAGCCAGCAGCAGACCCTTCATTTTGAACCGCTTCAGCAGCTCCTGCTCCGCCTGCTCACGGTTCATGCCGTTGGACGAAGAGAGTAGCGGATCATGGACATGAAAATAAAGCGTGCCTGCCGGGAGTGCCGGCTTGCCCAGCCATTCTTCGGAATAGGTCAGCAGTACTTCAAGATAGGTCAGCATTTGTAGCGATAGACCGAAATAAACTTCGTGGAGCTTGAGGTCCTTCTGGCTGGACTTATAGTCAATTACACGCAGAAGAATACCGTTCTCCCCTTCCGCTTTATCCACCCGGTCAATCCGCCCGACCACTTCCATCACACAGCCGTTGGGCAGTGTAATCCGCAGGGGAGGCAAATCCTGGCCCGGTCCAAAATCAAGCTCCAGCCCGACCGGCTCAAAGCTGCCCCGGCGGGCATGTTCGCCCAGAATTACGGAAGCCCGGCCCACAATACTCTTTAGCTTGCGGGTAATATAACCGTACCGCTTCGTACTGAGGAGAATTTCTCCCTGAAGCAGCGGCGACAGGCGATCCACCGTCTCCCCGGCTTCGCGCCGGCATTCCTCCGGTGTCAGGCTGGCCCAGCCACGGCCCTGTTCTTGCAGCCGCTGCGCCATTTCACTAAGCGCCGCATGGAACAGCTGCCCGATATCCGGGGCCTGGAGCCTGTACATCTGCCGCTCCTTGAGGCGCAAGCCGTACGCGGCAAAATGAGAGAACGCACAAGCCGAGAACTTCTCCATCCGGGATACGCTACCACGCAGCGTGGAACCGCCGTACAGTCTGAGGCTCGTTCCACGCTTCAGTTGAATGCCTTCATTGCGGTAGAATAGCGAGCCCAGCAGCCGCTTCAGGCGAAGCTTCTTCGCTTCCCCTTCTTTACCAGAAGCGAACCAGTTATAAACATCCCACCAAAAAGACGGGATGTCGGCACCCTGCCGCCATTGTCTTAGTTGCAACATCAAGATACGCAGGCTTTGTTCCGGATCCCCAATAAAGTCCATATGCAGGGGTAACACAGCCTGGGCTACTTCATCTGACACCGCAGGCGGACTAACCGGAAGCTGACGTTCTGCCAGTTTGCCCTCAAACATCCGCTGCAAATGACGAATCACTTCAGACGGCAGGAGGGCTTTCCCTTCTTCGTCAGCAGTCGCATAGCTGATCCACAACTTATGGCTCGCTGTTGTGAGCGCATTATAGATCAGGAAGCGTTCATCAAGCAGCTTGCGGGAAGCCCCCGGAGCAAGCTCCAGGCCGACGCTCTCCAGTATCCCACGTTCTCCCTCGGACAAAATGCCGTCTTCTTTGAATTGTGCCGGAACGACACCCTCATTGAACCCAAGGAGAAAAGCATACTTCACACCCGAAGTACGCGTCCGGTCCATGCTGCCTACGAGAACCTGATCCAGAGCCGGTGGCACCAGCCCCATTTTCAGCTCGGCCAGACCCGTCTCCAGCACACCCGCGAACATCGCAAACTCCATTTTCTCCTGGCCCATCATTTCCACGATCTGATCCAGCAGATCAAGCACCGCGCTCCAGATCTGACTATGCTCACGAGCATTAGCTGCCTTTCCCGATTTCAGCGCCTGGGCGCTCATCTCTTCCAGCTTGCCTGCGGTACCTGCATCCTCAAGAAGAGAGTACACTGCCCGGCAGAGGTCTTCTCCGCTACGGCTTTTCTTCACCCGTTTCTCAAAATCCCCCAGGGGGCCAACGATGGCTGCTCTACATCTCTCCATCGCGGACAACAATTCTTCGTCTACAGTCCTTCTGCCTTCAAGCGAAAGGCTGGGAATACCTCTCCAGGGACGTCCGTCCGTCCAGCGATACCCATGAATACCGCAGGCGAGCACATAATTCTCCAGATTGTCCATGTCTTCGTTAGTCAGGCTTCCGTCGTCTGGAATAAGCAGTCCGGTCTTCACACAGCGAAACACATCTTCATAACGCCAGCGACGTCTCACTACATCCAGCGCGGAGCGAATAAATTCTACCAGCGGGTGATGCAGCTCATTCACCTTCTGATCGAGGAAGAAAGGGATCTTGTAATCGTTGAACAGCGGGGACACCAGCGATTCATAATCGCTGATGTTTCGCATGAATACCGCCATTTCACCGTATTTGGCACCCTCATCCCGTGCCAGTCTGAGCATTTCGCGCAAGGCCCCTTCCACTTCAGCCCTGTGCGAGACAGCAGCACCAATGGTAATGGACTGTACGGCATCCTGATGGCCTTTCCAGCCCAAGCGGCGGTCATACCCCTGCTCCAGATGGCCGAGCACAGGGCTATCTTTGAAGCGGGGCAACACAGGAGGCGACAGTGGCTCGTCCCAAACCTCAAGCCCAAGTTCCTCAGCCATACCGCGGAGCTTGATATACGTTACTGCAGCCGGATGGAACAGGTCGAGCTCATGCAGCCCCCCGCCAGATGGATAAGTCTTGTCCAGCGTAAGCGATATTGTCATTTTAGCGGCATGCAGCATCAGTTCCCGCAGCACCTTGAATTCCTGAGGGGTAAAACCATGAAAGCCGTCCACCCAGATTTCAGCACCACGAACATAGGAAGACAAAGGAATCTGCTCGGCCAGTTCAACCAACCGGTCCTCTTCGTCCATATAGAGCTGTGACATCTCTTGCTCCAGATCGCTAAATACGATATATAAATCGTCCAGCTTGCCTGCCAATATGGGGCTGTTACCGATAGAGTCACGCATACTGGACAAATGCTCATTCAGATCATTAGAACCGATACAACAGCGCTTCAATTCGGTATGCAGCTGGCTCAACCGTTCCACAAAGCCCGGACGGTCCGAGGAGGGGCCAAACAGTTTCAGTTCTTCTTTGCGACGGCTGATAATTTTATAAATAAGCATCTTCTTGCCTTCTTCACTAATCGGAAGACTTGCGCTGCCTCCCGTTTCCTGCCTTACCCGATAGGCCAACCGCGAAAAGCTCAGGGTCTGGGCGCGGATGCTGCCCTTGGCACCACCCGCAGTGAGCAGGCCCCGTTCGGCCCCGAAGGACCCCTGCTCTGGGACAAGCACAATGATTGGCGCACCAAGCGGCTCCTGCGCTAGCTGAGAGGATATCGACTCCCGTATTTTAGTTGTCTTACCGCTGCCCGAGCGTCCGGTTAAAAAGGTTATCGACATAAATAAAGACTCCTCCCATGGCAAAACAAAAGTGTAACTCACAGTCACTTACTCGTCCCAACATTATACCATATCCCCCTCCATTCGGAACATACGTTTGGATGATCTTCAAATGTTTTACAAGTGTTCTGTGCAGCACATCGCAGCCAGCTTTCTATGTAAAACGCGCAAAAGCCCGCCGCATCTGGTAGATACGGTGAGCTCTTGTAACAACAAACAAATTGTAATACTAAGATGATATACGGAAGCCGCTGGATTCCTGCTGTAATGTCCATAATCGGGCGTAAAGCCCTCCCCGCTCCAGCAAACGCTCATGACGGCCCTGTTCCACCAGCCTTCCATCCTCTAGTACGATGATGTTGTCGGCACCGCGTATCGTTTTAAGCCGATGGGCGACAACAATAACCGTTCGCCCGGCGATCAGGGCATCAATTCCTTTCTGGATCTCCGCTTCATTTTGCGGATCGAGTGAGGCCGTGGCTTCGTCCAGTAGCACTACTGGGGCATTTTTGAGAATGGCACGTGCTATGGAAATGCGTTGTTTCTCCCCACCGGACAGTGTGCTTCCGCCCTCACCAACCGGTGTGTCATAGCCCCGCGGCAGCTTCATGATGAATTCATGGCAATGTGCCATTTGGGCCGCCTGCCGTACCTCTTCGCTTGTAGCCCCGGGCCGGCCAAAGGCGATATTGTTGCCAATCGTGTCCTGGAACAGGTACACATCCTGAAACACCACCGAGATCGAACTCAGCAGATGCTCAGGCTCCATTTCCCGCAAGCTGCGTCCTCCCAGCAGCACACGTCCCTCGTCTGGATCGTAAAAGCGTGAGATCAGCCGCAGCACGGTGCTTTTACCGCTGCCCGAGGGTCCAACAATAGCTGTAAGGGAGCCCTGAGGCAGTGTAATGCTTAGATCCTTGATCACCGGCTTTCCCCCGTAGCTGAAAGTCACATGTTCGAATTCGATTCCGCGTTCCACAGGTAGTGGTTCGATGTTCCCGGTCATTACCGGCTCATGGAGCAGCTCCACAATCCGTTCGCCTGCCTGCTCGTTATAACGGAATTCGGCATAATTGGAGAGCGCTGTGTTGAGCGGATCATAGATACGCGTCCCGATAATGAGGAACACCGCCAGATTCAGGATGCTAATCTCTCCGCCCAGCAGAAGCTGGACACCCACATAGATTAGAAGCGTCAGACCCGCGCGCAAAAGGGCCATTGCCAGCAGAATTACGGGTCCAAATATACCCTCCAGCTTGATGCTTTCCTTCATCAGCACTTTAAATGAATTGTCAAGGCGGACAAAACGTTCTCCCGTCAAATTATAGGCCTTCATCACACGTATTCCGTTCAGATACTCTTGCAGGCGATTGGCAGCATTCAGTTTAGCCTTCATATGGTCTGCGCCAAGCTTGCGCTGCAGCCCTGTCGTCACATACATGATCAGCAGTGCTACGGGCAAGGCAGCGAACATGCAGAGGGCCATACGCCAATCGAGCAGAATCAGCCCAGCCAACGCAAGAATCGGCAACACAAAAGCCCCGGCCAGTTGAGGCAGCATATGAGAGAGTCCGCTTTCTACTAGAGTGAAATCTCCCATCATCATATTCGCCAGATCCCCAGGATCGCGCCGGGTCAGATAGCCCAGTGGAAGCTTCCGTAAATGTTCGGCCAGTTCAGCCCGGCCCTGAGCGGCAACCTCATAGGCTCCGCGGTAAGCAGAACGGTAAGCGGGAATCTCGCTGAGATACATCAGAATCATCGCACCGGCAAGCCCTCCGCAAATCCACCACAGCCGTTCAGTTTGTAATACCGCGCCCGGCGTAATATAAGGTGCAAAAATCAATCGTACTGCTTCAATAATCAGGGCAAAGGGCAGTACATTCACAAGATTGGACAAGAGCGAGTAAAGGACAGGCTGAAGCAATTTCTCCGGATGTCCGGCGGTAATATTGCGTAGCATCTTCATATCAGCGCGCCTCCTTTTCGATAAGCCAATCTCCGGCATCACTGTAGGTGTGCCACATTTGAGCGTAGAGCCCTTCCATCTGCACCAGTTCCCCGTGATTTCCGCGCTCTACGATGGACCCGTCCCGAAGCACGAGAATTTGCTCCGCTCCGCGGATCGAAGACAGCCGATGAGCGATGACGATAACTGTCTTGCCGCGCATCAGTTCAGTAAGAGCAAGCTGCATTTTATGCTCATTCTCGGGGTCGGCAAAGGCAGTCGCTTCATCCAGCACAAGAATCGGCGCATTTTTAAGAATTGCCCGGGCTACGGCAATGCGTTGCTCCTCCCCGCCGGAAAGATAGACGCCCCCTTCACCGATGAGCGTATCATAGCCATTTGGCAACCTGGAGATAAAATCATCGCATTGTGCCGCTCTCGCCGCAGCCTGCACTTCTTCCTGCGAAGCTCCCGGCTTGCCTACGGCGATGTTGGCATAGAGCGTATCGTAGAACAAAAAGGTCTCTTGAAAGACAAAAGCGACTGTGTTCATCAGCTCATCCATCGCGATCCGGCGGATGTCTACGCCTCCGATGCTGATAATTCCGGTTTGCGGGTCCCAGAAGCGCGGGACCAGACTCGCTACTGTCGATTTTCCAGATCCTGAAGGACCCACCAATGCAGTTACCTCGCCCTGCCTCGCCCGGAAAGACACCGCACGCAGAGCATCGGCAGCCTGTTCTTCCGGATTCCCGTAGGAGAAGGTCACCTCCGCAAATTCAATGTCAAACGTACGCGGTGATTGCGGATTTTGCGGAATCGGCACCGGGGCTTGTGCCAGAAGCTGATCCATTCGTGCCACTCCCTCCCCAATATCCCGCGTACTGGAGGCCAGCATCAGCAGCTTGAATAGCGGTGCGGAAATTCCCGGAGCCATGACTAGAAAGAATAGCAGCACTATAGCAAAAGACATATTGTCCGGCTGGCCGCTCAATAGAAAAACGCCTACCGGCAAAATAAAGGTGAACAGAGAAGATAACAAGGTTTTGAACAGGATATAGCCATTCTGATACCTGTCTGTAATTTTCAAAGAGTGATCACGATAATTCACCATATCACTGTAAAACTTGCGGAACGAATGGACCGTCTGACCGAAAACCTTCACCGCAGGCATCCCCCGGATGTACTGCACGGCTGAAGCATTGATCTGTTCTAGGGAATCATAATACAGCTTTATGCCCTCCATGCCCCTGCTACCCATCATCAACAGCGTTTGAGCAACAAAGCCGAGCAAAATCGGCACCAGACAGGCGATCGCCAGCGGAGGACTCAGCCAGAACATGGCAAAGATCATCACAATGGTCGTCACCAGAGCGCTAATGAGATCGGGCAGCTTGTGCGCAATAAAGTTTTCCACCTTCTCTACATTCTGCTCCAGCGTTTTTTTGACGGCTCCGGTTGAGGTCCCTGTAAGGTATCCCAGCGGCAGCCTCCCGAGATGCTCCGTCATCCGCACCCTGAGATTATATTGAATACGAAACGCCGCAATATGCGAGCACATGCCTCCGACGTAAAGTAACAGCAACCCTAAGACTAGTCCCCCTAGTGCAATAAGACCCCACTGTACCATATAGCTTCCATCGGCCTGTCCCGGCGCCGAAGCGTGACGTAGCAGCTCCGCCAGCACGAAATATACGGATATATACGGCACTAGCATCAGCACGGCACTGGCGGAGGAGAACATACCCGACAGGAACAGGAGGGTTTTCTTCTCCCCGGCAATCTCCAAAAGTCTGGGCAGGCCAGTTTTGGTTTTACTCACAGCATCTTCCCCCAATTTGGTTTAAAAGCGCAAAAAAGTGCACTGAGAATCATTCTCTGTGCACTATAATAGGGGAGCAGCGCTTTCCGGCTCTACTCCTTACGGGATTATTATGAATCAAAAAGGGAGCAATCCGGGCAAATCCTCATTTTGGTTATCGTCAGCTAGCCACCCCGTCCTGTTCGGACCTGCAACTCGGGAACGAATGGCATATTCTCCGGGACGAACCCCGAATTTTTTGCGGAATGCAGCTGCAAAGTGGCTGGCATTGCCGTATCCTACCCGGTACGCGGCTTCCGTCACGGTCATGCTGCCTTTGTCCAGCAAATGACGAGCCTGCTGCATCCGCTGTTCGATCACATAGGCATGCACGGTATAGCCGAACATCTCCTTAAATCCTTTTTTGAGCTTGAATTCATTGAGACAGATACTCCGGGCCAGTTCTGCCAGTGTCGGCGGCTCGCTATAATCCCGCTGCAAAATCTCCCTTGCCTGCTGCAAGCTGGCCATATCGTCTTTGGAAAGCCGGACAGTCTGCGGAATCCGCTCCGCTTCGTACAGCGATTCATTGAGATAGACAGCGAACAATTCCAGCATTTTCGCTTCCAAATAGAGCTCCCTAACACCTCCGCTATAGGGGCATTCCCAAATTTGTGACAGCACAAGCCGGATGGCAGGCGTAATTCTATTTTTGTTGAAAAACACAGCCTCATTTCCGGTAAAACGGAGCCGTTCATCCTCGGTCAGCCCGCTCGTCATCCGCTTGAACTGCTCCGGACTCATATCCATGCTGAGAAAACGATAATTGGCATCCCGTACATACTGGCAATTCTCTGCCCGTACTCCGCCATACAGCAGAGCGCTCTGCCCTGTATCAATACCAAAGTTATCTCCCTTCAGCGAAGTACCCCATTCAATTCCGTGCCCAAGACAGAACACCAGCTCTGTCCGCGGGGAGTTGAACTCTCCGTTAGCCTGTATGTCCCTATTAAAAGTAAGGCTGAAGTTAGTCATCTGAATATTACCGCGGGTGAGCAGGCTGCGGCAGGCCCCAGCCCCAATCTCTTCTGGGGGCTTAATCTCGAAATGACCTCCGTCAAGGCGGTAGGTATGACTGAACCCTTCGCAGGCAAGCGTCTTTCTAGCATCTATTCTTTCATGTTCGTATATATTCGCATTATGCTCCATCCCATAGCCCCACTTCCTCTTGCTTTGGGTTCATTATATACGTAAATGAGAACTATTATCAATTATATAAAACGAACTTAAGATTCTCACTTAAGGCTCGGTCTTCACTATGGTGATTAAAATAACGGGAATGACTCCTGTTATTTTTATTAAAACGGCTCCTTTTCTACAAACAACTGGAAAAGCTCCTGTTAATCACCTCATTACTAGCTAATTGCGGGATAAACGAGCTTTTTAATGGGATAAATTCCCTTTATTGATGACAAATATGGCGAAAGGAAATATTTAACGGTATATTTCCCTGTTATTAAAGCTCCTCTTAAGCTCGAACGCGGGATACACCAAGTTGCGCCCTTGTATACGAAGAATTTCACCCACCCAGGACGTTAGATTTTTAAGTTCACACTATATTGCTGTTGAAATCTGTCTTAAGCTTATGCTTTCGATGCCCAGCTTTCCTACGGAAAGCTTTCAGGCGAGCGCATTCGCTCCCACAGTTCCAACTCTGCACTTCGTTCCTTCTAGCTCTTAGCACACTCCGCCGCTTGAAGTCACAAACAGAAAAAGAGTGCCGAAAAGTCCGTAGACATTCTCGACACTCTTATTCTGCCTACAAAGGCAGCTTCCATTTTCACGTCAAAGGTCCGATTACCCCTCCAACGTACCTAACCGAAGAATTAATTACTTTTGCTCCGCACTTCAAAGATCGCGAATTTCAGGTAATGTCCTTCATCCACACCGAGAATTTGCGGGTGGTCCTTGCCAGCGGCACGCCACTCTACCAATCTGAGCACCTTACCGGCATCTTTAGCTGCCTCCCCGATGGTCTCCAGGAACAGATCCGGCTGCATGTGATAGGAGCAGCTTGCCGTTACTAGATATCCACCCTCGTTCACCAGCTTCATGCCATGCAAGTTAATGTCCTTATATCCACGGCAAGCTCCTGCTACGGCGCTTCTTGTCTTGGCAAAAGCAGGCGGGTCCAGAATGACCACGTCAAAGGTCCGTCCGCCGCCAGCGGTCATCGGTTTGGCTGTATCCGCCTTGGCTGCCTTGGCGCCAGAAGCCTCCTGCCCCGCCCCCGCAGTAGCACGTTCGGAGCGTTCTTCCAATCCCTTCACCTGATTACGCAAGTATTGGAACGCATCGTCGACCACAAATTCCACCCGGTCGCTGAATCCATTCAGCTCTACGTTGGTCTTGGCGCTTTCAATAGCATGAGCGGAAACGTCAAGGCAGGTCACCTTCTTGGCGCCGTATTTGCAGGCATGCAGGGTGAAGCTTCCTGTATGCGAGAAGCATTCTAATACGGTAGCCCCGTCCCAGTATGGAAAGGTCACTGTCTTGCCGCTTTTGTTAACCGGCAGCACCTGGCGTGAGCCATCCTCGGCCTCCACTTCCTGCAGCGTGATGCCGCTGCGTTCCCCCCAGCCTGTCATTAGCGGAGCAATAGAGGCCCGGTTCTCGCGCTGGTCGAAGAAGTAACCTGTCTTCTGGCCTTCCACGATATCTACGATCAGCTTCAGGCCATTCTCGGTAACCGTCACATGACGGGGACATTCCCCGTAAAGAAGCCCGGTTACCTGCTCCAACCCCTCCAGCTCGCGAACGCTAACGTCGCTGCGCTCATAAATTCCGCGTGGTGCCATCACCTGCACCAGCGCCTCTACAATCTCTGCACGCCGCTTGTCCATGCCCAGCGTCAGCAGTTGCACGACCAGAACGTCCCCGAACCGGTCCACAATCAGTCCCGGCAGAAAATCGGCTTCGCCGTAGACCAACCGGTACGCATCTGCGCCGGGAAGGAAGCGATCCCGGTGCCGCAGGCAGTTCGTGAACCGCTCCACGAAGAATGCTGTGTCCATTTCTTCCAGATGCTGATGGGAGACCACCCGAACCCGGATCTGCGAAGCGGGATTATAGTATCCTGATGCCAGAAACCGGCCCTGATGATTCATAATATCGACCAGGCTGCCAGCTTGTGGCTCTCCTTCCACCGAGGCCACTTCACTGCCATATACCCATGGATGGCCCTGCTCTAGTCTTTTTTTACGGCTGCGTTCCAGAATTACTGATGCCAATGACTTCAACTCCCTGATCTTATCGTTTTATACATGTCCACTGCGCTACTTTCATATATTGGTGTACAACCCCAGTCAAAGGAGCATGTTGTTATGATCCGTGATCTGTTGTTCCCTGTCATATATGGTCTTGTTATTTTTCTAGCCGGTATGAAGCTGATGGAGAAGTCCATGTCCCGGCTGGCCGGTCCGCTGCTGAAGGCCGGCCTGAATAAAGCAACGGCTACCCCGTTAAAAGGCATGATAGCCAGCAGCCTACTGTCAGCCCTGCTGCAGAGCAGCACCGCCGTCACCGTGCTGACGATCGGTATGGTGAATGCCGGGCTACTCACCTATGCCCGCACACTGGGCATTATTCTCGGCAGCAACATCGGCACCTGCCTGACTACGGAGCTGATCGGGCTGCAGATCAGCTCCTATTCTTCGCCACTGCTGGCCGTCTCGCTCAGCCTGTGGGGGGCTGCGGTCATCCTGGGCGAGCTGTCGCCTAATACTCCCGCCGCATCATCGCTCCGACGATTATCCGCGCCGCTCCAATACATTAGTCTCACTATCACCGGTTTCTCACTCATCCTGTGGGGCATCAAAGTCATGCAGTCGATTGGCCCAGCACTGCAGGAGAACGGCTTGTACTGGTGGTTCCTGGATCATGCAGCCACAAGTGCCCTGTGGGGCATCCTCGCCGGTGCCTGCCTGACAGCGCTTGTACACAGCAGCGCTGCCGTCATTGGCATGGCCATCGGCGTTGCCACCTCAGGGGCCCTGCCACCTGAGGTGGGGATTGCCATTGTGCTGGGCGCAAATGTTGGTACATGCGTCACAGCCGTGATCGCATCCATCGGCGGTTCCATTGCCGGAACCTTCGTCGCCTGGACGAATGTGGCGCTCAACGTAGGCGGTGCACTGCTCTTCCTGCCGCTCATCGGCCCGTTGCAAAGTCTTTCCGCCTGGATTGGCGGAGGTTCTGGCGCACAGATTGCACACGCCCAGACCATTTTCAACATCGTCTGCTCGGCACTGGTCCTGCCACTGTGCTACCTGCAGTTATGGTCCAGGCTGGAGACCCGGTTCCAATCCTAACATGTGGTCCCATGGCCTACACCTTACCGGCACTTCTGTTGTCGCTGTACTATTATACTTCAATTGGGCCTTTTCATCTAATACAAAGAAGAAAAGATGCATGTCATAAAAAAAGAACTGCAAACGCCCAATAATCGGGCTTGCAGTTCTTTCCGTCTTTCAACTATTTTTTTAGCATAATACTACAATTACTTGACTGTCACAGAGACTGTTACAGTCTTGCCTTCAAACTTGCCTTTAAACGATGTCGATCCCTTCGCCACTCCTGTGATGCTGCCAATCGACCATTTTGCTACCGATGGCTTGGAGTTGGTCCAGGTTACAAGACCCGTCACATCAACCGTTTTACCGGTATCATACAGTGCTGTAACCACTACCGTCTGCTTGGCACCAGGAGCCAGTTGGAGACGTGTTTCATTCACTGTCAGCTTGGCCAGCTTAGGAATCACGTTGACTTTCAGACTGATATCAATGCCTTGATAGGAGCCTTTCAGTGTAGTCGTGCCTTCAGCTACAGCTTTTACAGAAGAGCCAGTCACCGTAGCCGCTCCAGGATTGCTGGATTCCCATTTGATGCTGCTGGACAGGTTGCCTGTTTTTCCGTTGGAATAATAAGCCGTTACTTTAACCGTCTTACTGTTCTTGATGTTCATATCCAGTGAAGCCGGCTCGACCACAATTTTGGTGATCTTCTGCTCAATGGTTACCGGGATTGTGATAGTCTTGTTAGCATACGTCCCTTTCAGGTTCGCACTACCTTTAGTGAGTCCTTTAATGGTTTGACCACTTGCGCTTGTCTTGAGTACGGCATTCGTGCCCGTAATCTCCCACTTGATCTTATCTGAGGTCTCACGCTCGTCGCCGTTCTCCATAACCGCTCTTACCGAAGGCATAGCCTTTTCTTCACCGGTAACCACCACAAAATTGTCCTCAGGTCCGATCAGTACCAGCACTTTATCCTGAACGGTAAGCTTCAGTTCCACGCTCTTGTTGCGAATATCCGCTTTGGAAGCTGTGGCGCCGCCCTCTTTAATTTTACCAATCAGAGTGACAGTCCCTGCAGATTTACCTTCAATCTTGCCGTCCTTGATCAGAGCGATCTCAGCATTGCCGGACGTCCACTCCACCTCTTGGGTGAGGTCAATCTTGCTGCCGTCGAGTTTGGTTCCGTCTACTTTTGGCAAGCCCAACGTGTCGCCCCTGAACAACTCTTGCTCGGTCTTCTCGATAGACAATGCTGTAATCGTTGGCAACACTTTTACCTTAATTTCTCTGCTGACGCCTCTATATTCTGCTTTGATCGTAGAGTCACCCACACCCTTAGCCGTAATGTCCGCAGCGTCTGCTTCGGCTTTAGCTGTAGCTACCAGTTGATCACTGGATGTCCAGGTCGCGTTCTGGGATACATTCGCAGTAGAGTTGGCAGCATCTCTTACTTCTGCCTTCACATCCAGCACTTCGCCCATGAACAGTGTCTGATCCTTGGAAGGACTCAATAGAATCGCTTCATATGGCGAGCGGACATAGATGTCTACGGTGGCTTTAACGCCCAGGTTTGTGATCGTAATCACTGTTTTACCTGTAGCCAGAACTTTGAGTTCTCCATCCTTGACCGTAGCTACAGCCGGATTGGAAGAGCTCCAGTCTCCATTAGTAGTCAAATCTTCCGAATCTGATACCGCAGCCGTTTTGCTGAACGCTGTCAATTTGATAGAACTGTCCCCGATCAGGGTCTCAATCTCCTTGACTATCTTGCCGTTCTGCTTGATTTCAATCTCGGTAAAAGCCACTTCAACTTCAGTTTTATATGTAGCCGTCAGGCCTTTGTATTTCGCGGTAATCGTTACCTTACCTTCTTTAAGAAGGTTGACTTTACCGTCAGATATCGTCAATACACTTGTATCAGAGCTGGACCATTCAACATCTTTGGTAACATCAGTCGCTTCGGTAATGGACTTTCCACCGAGCACTGTTGCTTTGATTGTCCGCTTCTCTTCACTGTCTCCCAGCTTGTAGTTGCCCTCTTTATGTTCAATCTTCAGGTCTTTAAATGGATGAGTTACAGAAACTTCAATTGTAGTAAGCATACTATTATAAGTAGCCGTAATAATGGCTGTGCCACTGCTCAGCGGTGTCAAAAGGCCGTTCATAACTTGTACAGCATCGGCATTGGAAGTCTTCCAGGTCATCGCACCCGTTACGTCTCTCTTGGAAGAAGAGCCCTCTACATTGGCGAACACCTTCAATTGCTTCGGTGTCTGTCCGACTACGAGATCCAATTTGGCCGAACTCTCAAACTCTATCGAGTTGATATCTCCCTTTTCTGCAAAGACACTTACCGGAAATACTACGGTAGCCAGCAGCACTATGATGAGAAGCAACTTCGTCATTTTCCTGTTCACAGTCATCATTTCTCTCCTTCATTCTGATGTTGTCCTGGGAGGGTACATTCCCACACTCTTCCACTACTATCGACATTTTGCATCGAAGTGTTTACTCTTTCTGAAATTAAGGAGGCTTAAATTCACAATTCAGGACTTTATGACTATAAACCCTCCGTTAAAAGCAGTGCCAGCGCCTTATGCGAAATTTCACTACCGACTGTAGTACCTTCTTGAAAAGACAGTTCGCTTGCACCACTCCCTAATCACCTAAGACAATCCAAGAACATAAAAAAGCCAAGCAGCCTCTCCAAAAACTAGGGAATCGCTGCTTGGCTTTTGTGTCTACAAATTCTAAATCGATAGGCTCGCCTGTTTCACTGAGGCCAACTCGCCGCGGCATTCATTTACGCCTGCTTGCGTTATTTTCACCTGGCATAGCTCACCTTGCAGAGAATCATCGCCCTCAAAGAAGACCTGCAAATAATTGTCGCTGAAGCCATGCTGTGTACTCCGGCCCGGAGCATCCTTCGCAGACCGCTCGGGAATCACATTCAGCGTCTGGCCAACGAACTTCTGCGCGTACGCCAGTTGCATTTCCTCGGACAAGTCAATCAGTTCCTGCACACGGGCATTCTTGATCTCTTCATCCACCTGATTGTCCATGCGGGCAGCCGGTGTACCTGTCCGTTTGGAGTACGGGAATACGTGCATTTCCGAGAAATTGACCGCCTTCATGAAATCATAGCCGGCACGGAACATTTCATCAGTTTCTCCCGGAAATCCGACAATGACGTCAGTTGTAATGCCGACATCCGGCATCGCCTGACGAATCAGCTGCATTTTGGCGTAATATTCTTCGGTTGTATACTTCCGGCGCATCGTCTTCAGCACATGGTTATGTCCCGCTTGCAGCGGGATGTGCAGATGACGGCACATTTTGGAGGAACGGTTCAGCACTTCAAGCAGCTTCTCATCGATCTGACTGGCTTCAATGGAAGAAATCCGCACGCGCTCCAGTCCATCTACCTTGTCCAGCTCCCAGAGCAGATCAGACAGACGATAGTTGTCGAGGTCATCCCCATAGCCTCCGGTATGAATACCGGTCAGGACGAATTCCTTGTAACCGGATTCCACAAGCTGATGCGCCTGAGTCACAATGCTCTTCGGATCACGGCTGCGTGACAATCCGCGCGACCAAGGAATTATACAGAAGGTGCAGAAGTTATTACACCCGTCTTGAATCTTCAGGAACGCCCGTGTCCGGTCAGCAAAAGCCGGTACGTCCATTTCCTCAAACTCACGGGTCTTCATGATATTGCGAACCGCATTCACCGGCTGGCGCGATTCCTGAATGTTCTTCACATGCGTCATGATCTGATCCCTGTCCTGGTTGCCGATCACGAGATCGACACCCGGAATATCAAGAATCTCCCCTGGGGACGTCTGCGCATAGCAGCCCGTAACAGCTACGATAGCCTCAGGGTTGCGGCGTACAGCGCGGCGGATCATCTGGCGACTCTTCTTATCACCAGTATTGGTAACAGTACAAGTATTGATCAGATACACATCGGCGGTACCCTCGAAATCCACCTGCTCGTAACCTTCATTTTTGAACAGCTGCCAGATGGCTTCGGTATCATAGAAATTAACTTTGCAACCCAACGTATAAAACGCTACGGATGACATCTCTCAAGCTCCCCCCATTTCTCCGGATTCATATAACAGGCATGCTGCAGCTACCATTCCTGCCGTCTCGCAGCGCAGGATGCGTCGTCCAAGACCCACAGGCACAGCTCCGGCTGCCTCTGCTTTCACGGCCTCATCGACTGTAAAGCCGCCCTCAGGCCCAACTACCACCATTATGCTGATAGTAGACTGGTCCTTCAAGACTTGCAGCTTTGGAGCCGCGGCGCTACGCAGTTGCAGTCCCTCTTCCTTCTCGTAGCAAAAATACACGGCATCATATTCCGCAAACGATTGCAGCAAAAGCTTCCAGGATATCGGAGGCTCTACCGGCGGGATGATGTTACGGTGGGCCTGTTCTGCAGCTTCCTTACAAATTTTGCGCCATCGTTCCAGACGCTTACCTTCCTTACGTTCGTCATACTGCACAATGGTGCGCTCTGACAGGAACGGCTGAAAGGATACAGCACCGATCTCAGTACATTTCTGGATCACAGTCTCCATCTTGTCGCCTTTAGGAAGGCTTTGGGCTACTGTGATCTTGACGCGCGGTTCATGCGTCATCTCCAGGACTTCCACTACATTCGCTGTAACTTCTCCAATTTCAATATGAACAATTTCAACCAAGGCTTCACGGGAGGACCCATCGCTGACAATCAGCTTGTCCCCTTCCTTGCCGCGCATGACCTTGGCGATATGGCGAGCATCCTCGCCGCCGATAGTTACGGTATCGCCGCTAAACTGCTCCGGCGTCACAAAATATCGCTGCATCGTATCAACATCCTGTTCGTTATTCAGGCGCCGGGGGACGCTAGTCCTGCCTCTGCAGGCTGGCCCCCGCCATCCGGCGCAACATATGATATGCCGTCTTAACGCCAAAAACCATCATACAACGTTTACCATGCTGTGACCAGCCTTATTCCCCGGCTTTAGCTGCCAAACATCCAGAGGAACATCTTTAGAAAACTTCGGGTCATTTGATCGCCCCAAATATGCAGCGGAGTAATGGTGTACACTCTCAATGCCGGAATAAACAGAATCAGCAGGAAAATCAGGCTTCCCCACTGCTCATACTGCTGCAGCCGCCCGCGGATCGAACGTGGGGCCAGATCTTCGACAATCCGGTAGCCGTCGAGTGGTGGCAGCGGGATCAGGTTGAACAGGAACAAGAAGAAGTTCCACTGAATGAACATGCCGAAGAACAAATACACGGCCTGAAGCAACCGAACATTGGTAATAGCTTCGATCGTACCCGTCGCCAGAAGCGCCGCGTAGATCAACGTTCCTAGAATCGCCAGCAGCAAGTTACTGATTGGCCCTGCAATAGACACAATAATCCCCATCAGGCGGGGGTTTTTGAAGTTGTCCCGATTAACCGGAACGGGACGCGCCCAACCGAAACCGACCAACAGCATCAGAATAACGCCCAGGAAATCAAAATGAACGGCAGGGTTCAGCGTCATGCGGCCCATCAGCCGTGCTGTGGGATCGCCAAACTTGTTGGCAAAATAAGCATGTGCAAATTCATGCACGGTAAATGCGATCAATAGCGTGATCAAAAAAAACGGTAACTGTTCAAGCGGTATACTAATAAAATTTCGCAAGAAATCCATCTTTACCTCTTTCCGGCTGTAAATGCCACCCAATCTTCTTCACGGGTAATTTCGATAATCTCAAAGCCGGACGCCGTCAACGCCTGCGACACCAGACCTTCCTTGTCCTTGTAAATGCCGGAGGTAATGTAGATGCCTCCCGGCTTCAACGCCCGGTAAACATCATCTGTGAACAATACGATAATCTCTGCGAGGATGTTAGCCACTACAATTTGCACTGGCAGCGTAACGCCAAGACTATCCCCGGCAGGATTCACTTCTGGCTGTACAGAGACATTAGCCTCTGGTCTTGCCGATGGCCACATGTCTCCGGCCGCTGTATCAGCAGCCTTTTCGCCGCCCAGCAGCGACAGCAGATCGCTTTCTTTTACAGTAATGAATTCTTCAAGCCGATTTAGCGCCACATTCTCTACTGCGCTCTCCACGGCAACGGGATCAAGGTCCAGCGCCAGCACAGAACCTGCGCCCAGCAGCATCGCACCGACCGCCAAAATGCCGGACCCGGTTCCGACATCAATGACCTCTTCACCGCCCGTGATATTCTTCTCCAGCGCCCGCAAGCATAGAGCTGTCGTGGGATGTGTGCCCGTACCAAAGGCCATACCAGGGTCCAGCTCAATGATCTTTTCGTTAGGACTTTCTGGTGTATACTCTTCCCAGGTCGGTTTGATCGTCAAGCGCTCCGATACGCGCAGTGGCTTGAAATATTCCTTCCAGGCATGCGCCCATTCCTCTTCATCCACAGTTTTCCAGGAGATTAGAGCCTTGCCCGGATCAATGCCATATTCCCGCAGCTCGTCTACCCGGGGAGTTAACTCCGCAATCACTCCATCCATATCCACAGACTCTGCATAGTATCCCTTAATTACTGCTTCCCCTTCGGGGATATCATTCAGCGGCTCATCATACAGTTCGCCATAACGGGTATCCCGCACTTTGCCCAGTATGCCGGATTCCTCGATGGAAACACCGCCCGCGCCTGCTTCATATAAAAAATTAGATATCATTTCTTGTGCTTCTTCAGTGGTATGTATCGTTACTTCATGCCATAACATCTTGTTGGAATCCTCCTTAAATTTGCGAACATTACCAGTATAACATTTCTCCTTGCCTGAGCGCCAAACTGCACGCATAGAGACGCTGAATTAAACTTTTACAACGGGTAAGCTCGTGTCCTGACTCCTGCAGAAACAATCCAGGGTATGATCATTAACCATGCCGGAAGCCTGCATAAAGGCATAACATATGGTGGTTCCGACGAATTTCATACCTTTCTTCTTCAGCGCACTGCTCATGTTATCGGATTGCGGGGTGCTGGCAGGCACTTCCGCTCTGCTCTTCCAGTAATTTAGGACGGGAGTTCCGCCGACAAAGCTCCATAAATAATTTGAAAAGCTGCCTTCCTCCCGGCTAATCTCCTGATACACGCGCGCATTATTGATCACGGATTGAATCTTCAACCGATTGCGGATAATCCCGGCATCCTGCATCAGCTCTGCGATTTTTGACTCATCATAAGCGATAATCTTCTCAGGATCGAAACCGTCAAACACCGTCCTGAAGCGCTCCCGCTTTTGCAGCACTGTTAACCAGCTTAGCCCTGCCTGCATCCCCTCCAGCATCAGCAGTTCGAACAACGCCCTATCGTCATACAAGGGTTGTCCCCATTCTGTATCGTGATAAGCGATATACAAGGGATCAGCGGTGACCCAATCACATCTTTTAATCGTCATCTCCTCCTCTCTATCTTTAATATTGTGGTGTCTTATAGACTCCTTCTTTTGCCCTGCCTTGACAACGTCCTCTTAATGTATACGAAAAAAAGGGAGGAACACAAGGTTCTCCCCATTAAAATAAGGTTAATATTTTGAATTATTTTCCCCAAGTACACTAAGGCTGCAGCTGCACCCGGGTCTCTTTGTCCGGCTCGTCGGTCGTGTAGTAGAACATATATAGCGAGGCTTCTGTTTGTTTGAAATCCTTATAGACGTCTATCGCCTTGTTGTTGCCATCACCGGCGAAGTTGACCGTTACCGGTCTGCCAAGAATTCTGTCTTTACCAAGGTTAATATGGGTCTGGTTGATCCCGCCAAAATGGGCATCCTCGCTTCCAGTCTCTACGTACAAGTCATTCCCCCGCATATAGTACGTCCACTGAACAGGATATCCACCAACCACTCTGTCCAACGTCTGCTTTTTAGTAGAGATGTCGGTCAAGAGAACTGGTGTCTTGTCATCTTCATGGGTTGTAACCTTATATTTACCTACAAAAGTGATCGGCGTCTCCTTGGTGATTACCAGATCGGAAGGCAACTCGAACTTGTAGTTCATCAGATAGGGATCATCCTTGGGCGAACGGAACAACCCGCCTTCAAGCGTTCGTCCATTTACTTCAAGTGCCATTTTTTTATATGGTATATCCGCGAAACCTTTAACCTTAGATCGTACGGCCACCCGGATTTGGGTAGGCGTCACCACCATCTTTTCGATGATATGGTCGGAATCGCCAGATTCAAGTTGAAGATCCAGCGCCGTCTTGATCGTTCCGCTCTCCATCTGCTTTTTACTTAACTGCAGATCAAATGCCCAAGGTCCGTCTATATTTTTTTCTACCTTGGTATATTGCAGTTTGTAAGTCGTCTGTCCCGCAGGCAAGTCACTGCTTTTAAAATATTGCTGGGTTGTATAATCGCCATTATCATTCGGCTGACCATAGGTACTTCCAGACAGTGCGTGCAGCGTCTTTCCTTGGACAATCGGAGCAATCTGCGGATAAGCCCAGGCTTTGCTTTCTGCCCGATCGAAAGTAATCGCCGAGGAGAGAAGTATTTTATCAGCGCCTTGCTTGAACGCTTTGACCTCGATTTTTTGCATGCCATCCTTGCCGATCTGGAAGCTCTGTGCCTTCTCGGAACCGCTGTCTAGCTGCAAGTCCACTTCCTGCTGGCTGTATAACTGGAGAATATCGGCTGTGAGCCTAACTTTCGCCGTATCCTGCTTTGGGGACCAATCACTCTCGAAATAACCGTTATATCTCTGATTCTTCTCATCCCACTGCAAATAGCTAAATTCTCCTTCGCTATTCTTTCCATGTTCATCCTTCAAGCTCATGCCCTTAAGATCCCAGAACTCAGTATCCGCACGTTTCCCGACATCCAGATTGTACAAGATGACCGTCCGGTTCTCATCCACAATCGCCGTGCGAAGCGTTAGTGTAACGCCACCTTTGCTGATTGTCTGCCCCAGTGGCTGACCCATATTCTGATCCAGAACAGCCTGAAGTCCCCCTTTGTCCCGCAACACGTTGCCCCAGTCGTAATGAATGGCGGCATACACCGGAGCAGCAGCCAATAGTGCGCTGAGTGAAGCGGCCATAGCAATTCTGCGCCAGCTTTTGTGGCGTCGTGTAGATACACGGACCGGTGTAGAATCCACCACAGCAGAGGTATGACCGGCTGCTTCCATCCTGTTCCACATGTTCTCAAAATCAGGATAAGGCACGTTCTCATCCTTATTTAATTGACGCTTTAGCGTAGGCTCTATTTTGTCCATAAGATTCTTCCTCCCTGTCTTGAGTGTGCACCCCTGCTTCCAGCAGAATGCCTTTCATTAATCGAAGTCCCTTATGCAGTCTGGATTTCGTCGTTCCCAAGGGGATCGATAACAAGCCGGAAATCTCGGCTAAACTAAAATCATGCATGTAGCGCAGTGTAACTACCGCTCTGATTTTGTCCGGCAAAGTCTTCAAATAACCTGCCCACTCCACTGCGGATTCCCGTTCTTCCGCCAGCCGGTCTACCGGCTTCTCTTCATTTCCTGTGAACATATAGGGATGATCTGCAACCTTCTCATTCAGGCTACGCCGACGTCGCAAGTGATTCAGACATTGGTTGACTGTTATTTTCATGATCCAGGCCCGTAAATGCTCGATATGTTCCCGATTGCTGCGAAAGACCGTAATGAATACTTCCTGTGTCAGGTCCTCCGCATCTGCCGCATTATGGACCATGTAATAGCAGGTTCGGTACACATCCCTGTTAAAGGCTTCGAATAGTTCCCGATTGCTCTCCAATGTTCCCCCTCCTCTCTGGTCTCGGATATCTATATAACAATTGAGCCGCCTAAAAGGTTCATTCAGGCTATACAAAGAAAAAATAAAGAGGGCAAGCACTCTGCTTGTCCTCCATTGGTCCGAGATATGTATCTCACAGCATCCTCCACTTATTTCTTGGAGCTGTAATCGCCGATCCTGATTCCCCAGACACTGTCCTTGCGGTGCGCAGCGGCCTCCTGCAGAGCTGGAAGCCTGTTATCTTGCGGATAATGCCGCTCCAGGTAAGCAGCGAACGTACTACGTAGTCCCAGCTCATTTTCCAACTTGTTGAACTCATTGGGATGCTTCTCCAGCTCCGCCAAAGCCTCTTCCCAGCGGCTGAGATCAGCGTTAGAGGATTGACCATCGCCAGTTTTTTGCGCCAGCTCACGCAGTTCACGGTAGGCGAACTTGACGCTGGAGGAATAGCGCTGCTTTTGATTAAGATAGGTGAGTAGTGCGATCACCAGCACGAGTCCGCCCCATAATATGATGTTGTCCATTGTCTCTCCTCCAGATTCTGCAACAAATTCTCTGATAGCAGGGGATACGGCACACTAGCCAGGAAGACCATACTTTCCGATCCAGCCCTCCACCGATTTCTCAAACTTGTTCCGGGTCATGATTTCATGCGTAATGAAATTTCCTTTATAAAACAGACTGTAGCTGGTATATGGGGTGGGTGCGTTCTGCGCTTCTTCTGTAGACATTATTCGGCGCACCTGCAAAGGGATTCCGTGTTCCTGCGCGCTAGTCTCAAGCTCTCCTACATAATAGCTAGTATATGGGCACTGTGCTGTATAAAGCAGTTGTAATCCTTCCGAGAATCCTACCTTTTGACTCTGTACAGTTGCCTTGAATTTCGGCGTTGGCGCAGTCTCGTTGAATTTCAGAACTACCAGCTCAAAATAAGGAGGTGCCTGGTCACATACCTGAAACCCGTTATGGAGAAAATAGGATTTGTCTGACAGATACGGCTTCTTCGTCCTGCCTGTTACAGCCACAATGCCGTTAGCTCCCTGCGCTTCCTCCAGACATTCAGCCAGCAACTGCGTGCCGTGTCCCTTTCCCTTGAAGGAACCCGCTACCCATAAGCAATTGATAAATAAATAACCAGGTGCCTCTACCGGACACCAGGCGTATTCCGCCGGAACATATTCAATAAATACCTTCTGCCTAACATCCAGTTTTTTGAATCGCAGCCCTTCCTGAAAACGTTCTTGGAGCCATTCCTTCTTCAGCCTAACTCCCTCCGCACACTTCTTGTCCGAGATCGCACAGCATATATGCTGCTGCTCAATATTGTTACTATTCAACGTTATAATGGCAGTATCGCTCATCTCAAAAAAACACCTCCCCACAATAGCTTGATTTTCAAATTCAAATATGAAAGCGAATTCAATTATTCAACCAGAACTGCTGGAGTTTCTGGATATCCTGATGGACTAACTGGTCCGGCAGATTAACCAGACTGGAACAGGCGGAGAACTTATAAGCACTGTTAACATCATAGGTTTTGAAATAGTACGTCCCAGCGTCAGGCGAGAGCCCTACTGAGCCATCTGGGTGCTTGCGTACAGAGAATGAGGTCAAGGGATGGGAAAGCCCGCTGCCGAGCGCTTTTACATAAGCCTCCTTCAACGTCCATATCTCGTAAAAATAATCTGTCCGCGCCTCCTCCGGCCGCAGCATTAAATCCTCATATTCCTCGTCCGAGAAGAAACGTTCTGCGATCGTCAAGTCGATAGGCCGGATCTCTTCGATATCCACTCCAAGTCTGCCTGTTCCATAAATCACGGACACCCACTTACCCGAATGAGAGACATTGAAGGAAAAGCTCTCTTTGCCTTCTAGATGTGGCTTTCCATACTCATTCTTCTGAAAATGAATTTCCTGATTGGGAATACCCAGTTCCCGTCGAATCACTGTCCGAACCAGAATCTCTCCAAACAGGGAGCGGTAAGCATCCTCAAGGCGCAAGAATCTGCCGATCCCATTGCGGCGTTGCACCGAGACCTTGGACTTCCAGAATTCATATGTATTACTGTCTAGCTTACCGGGAATTTCCAATACTACAATTTGCGACAATATCATCACCCAGCTTTATGTTTATTGAGAACTACTACCTTTAATTATACACTCCGAACACGCAAAAAAGCCCCATCAAGTGGGGCAATTTCTAATATTTTCTTTTACTTTTTCTTCAAAATCTCGTGCAGCTGCCGCTTATCAGCTTCCAATGACCGCTCCTGAGCTTCCAAATCATCATGATCCGCTTCTGCTGCTGAGAATTCAACATCCTCTGCTTTGGCTTCGTACAACATCTTCTGCTTCTCTGTTTTGGAGAAAATTTTGGAGTTCTCTCTATCCATCTTGGCCTCACAATCCTTTCAGATTTAGTCATGCTGCCTATCGTTTAGATAAAGCCGCCAGCTTCCTCAATCAGGCGTAGCGCTCTGTCATACGAGTCCGATTCCACCACTACGGTCAATAAAATATCTCTTCCCGTGGGACCGCCGTCCCCCCCATGGCTCATTCCGCTGGCACTGGTATCCGCTGCCGCAAGGATGCCGGTATGGTTACGGTCGGCGGTCATTGAAGCCATGCCGGCAATATTCCCAGTGACCGGATTAATGCTCCGGACCGGACTGTTCCCGCCATATTTGCTAAAGCGGTCGATCGAGAGCTCAATTACCCGCAGCGCTTGTAGCTTTCTGGATACCCCCTCAGCTTCCTCCGGGCTTTTAAAATAGGACAAGATAAAGCGTTCCGGCATGATCGATATCCCCGCTTTCCATTGTAATCAAGCTCCGCATGCTGCTAAGGTTATATTGTCTTAACTCCCCTGAGTTTATGCTTCTATTCCAATACAAAAAACAGCAGGCCGGAGGATAACCTCCGGCCTGCTGCCTATAGAGTAAATATGCATCAGTCCCCGCGGAACGCGCGCTTCATACGGTCAAAGAAGGATTGCTCCTGCTCATGCGTATTCTCCCCGTTGTGGGAAGCGAACTGGCGCAGCAAGTCTTTCTGCTCTTCGCTCAGCTTGCTTGGCGTTACTACGATGACTCTGACGTGCTGATCACCCTGGCCGTTACCACGCAAGCGTGGTACGCCCTTGCCCTTTAAACGGAAGAAAGTACCCGTTTGCGTCCCGGCTGGGATCTTGAGCTTCACTTTCTCAGTCAGAGTCGGGATCTCAATCTCGTCACCGAGTGCTGCCTGAGCAAAGGTAAGCGGTACCTCGCACAGAATATCATCGTTCTCGCGCTCAAAGAAATCATGCGACTTCACACGAATGACAATGTACAGGTCGCCCGCAGGGCCGCCCCGTAAACCGCCTTCGCCTTCACCGGTCATACGCAGTTGTGCGCCATCATCAACACCAGCTGGAATGCGAACATGAATCTTGCGCTGCTTCTTCACCTTACCGTTGCCGGCACAAGTGGTACATTTCTCTTTAATGACTTTACCGGTCCCGCTACAATTTGAGCATGGACGACGGTTGCGCATTTGGCCAAGTGGCGTATTCTGCACGAACTCCTGCTGACCGCTACCGCGGCAGACCGAACAAGTCTCAGGCTTCGTACCCGGCTTAGCGCCGGAGCCGAAGCAGGTGTCACAGTTCTCGGTACGCGGAATTGTGATGTCGGTTTCTTTGCCGAACACCGCTTCCTTGAACTCAATGGTCATTGTATACTGCAAATCGCTACCGCGCTGCGGGGCGTTAGGATCACGACGTCCGCCGCCACCGAAGAACATATCGAAGATATCGCCCAGGCCTCCGAAGTCTCCACCACCACCGAAGCCGCCGCCACCCATACCCTGGTTAGGATCGATATGACCATATTGGTCATATCTTGCACGCTGCTGACCATCGCTCAGAACGTCATAGGCTTCTTTCACTTCCTTGAATTTAGCTTCGGCATCGCTGGCTTTGTTCACGTCCGGGTGATACTGGCGGGCCAGCTTACGATAGGCTTTCTTGACCTCTTCGTCTGAAGCATCTCTTCCAAGGCCCAGTACTTCATAATAATCGCGTTTATCTGCCAATGCATTCACCTCCGTACCTCTGATTCCGCCTAACAATTAATTCTATTCCTCTATCTGTTCAGACGGTGCATATACTTAACCCTGTTACATGTAAAAGGAAAGCCAAAACACGGGATGACCCGGTTTTGACCTTCCCCTACTTACGACACTTATCGTCTAAGGTTACCCTTGATTCTTCTCGTCGTCAACAACTTCATAATCAGCATCTACTACATTGTCCTTCTTAGACGCACCTTCAGGAGCGCCTTCGCCACCGGCAGCACCTTGCTCAGCTGCTGCTTGCTCGTACAGCTTCACGGACAATTGTTGAACGATCTCGTTCAACGCTTCTGTAGCTGCAGTGATTTCTTCGAGGTTGTCAGTATCAAGAGCCGCTTTTACCTTGTCTTTGGCTTCATTAGCCTTTTCAACTTCGGAAGCGTCGGCCTTGTCACCAAGATCCTTGATTACTTTCTCAGTGGAGTACACGAGTTGGTCAGCATTGTTCTTCGCTTCTACCAATTCCTTACGCTTGCGGTCTTCCTCAGCGTGCAGCTCGGCATCCTTCATCATTTGTTCAACTTCAGCATCGCTCAAGCCGCTGGAAGAAGTAATCGTGATCTTCTGGCTCTTGTTAGTGCCTTTATCAGTAGCCGATACGTTCACGATACCGTTCGCATCGATGTCAAAAGTAACTTCGATTTGCGGTACACCGCGTGGTGCCGGTGGAATCTCGTTAAGCGTAAAGCGACCCAGTGTTTTGTTGCCGTTCGCCATTTGACGCTCACCTTGCAGAACGTGAATTTCCACGCTTGGCTGGCTGTCAGCAAAGGTCGAGAACACTTGAGATTTGCTTGTAGGGATCGTTGTGTTGCGCTCAATCATCTTCGTGAAGACGCCGCCCGCAGTTTCGATACCCAGGGACAATGGAGTTACGTCGAGCAGGACTACGTCTTTAACGTCGCCTGTCAGAACGCCCGCTTGAACAGCAGCACCAAGGGCTACCACTTCGTCCGGGTTAACACCTTTGTGAGGCTCTTTGCCAGTAAGTTTCTTAATGGCATCTTGTACGGCAGGAATCCGTGTAGATCCGCCTACGAGTACGATTCTTGTAAGGTCAGCAGGAGTCATACCTGCATCGCTCAACGCTTGACGTGTTGGGCCCAAAGTACGTTCTACCAGACCAGCAGTCAACTCATCGAACTTAGCGCGAGTCAAGTTAAGCTCCAAGTGCTGAGGTACGCCGTCAACGACAGTGATGAACGGAAGGGATACTGTAGTTGTAAGTACGCCGGACAATTCTTTCTTCGCTTTCTCAGCAGCGTCTTTGAGACGTTGTACAGCCGCTTTATCTTTGCTCAGGTCGATGCCTTGTTCTTTCTTGAATTCAGCTACGAGGTAATCCATAACTACTTCGTCAAAGTCATCGCCACCAAGCTTGTTGTCACCGCTTGTAGCTTTTACTTCGAAGAAACCATCGCCCAGTTCAAGGATAGATACGTCGAACGTACCACCACCAAGGTCATAGACAAGGATCGTTTGATCTTCGGATTTCTCCAGACCATAAGCCAGAGCTGCAGCCGTTGGCTCGTTCACGATACGCAGAACTTCCAGACCCGCAATTTTACCGGCATCTTTGGTTGCTTGACGTTGGCTATCATTAAAATAAGCAGGAACGGTGATAACCGCTTGAGTAACGGTTTGGCCAAGATAAGCTTCTGCATCGGATTTCAGCTTTTGCAGGATCATAGCCGAGATTTCTTGTGGAGAGTAATCTTTAGCATCGATGCTTTCTTTATGGTTCGTACCAATATGGCGTTTAATCGAACTGATTGTACGATCAGGGTTGGTGATCGCTTGGCGTTTAGCCGTTTCACCGACGATACGCTCGCCGTCTTTCTTGAAGCCTACAACTGAAGGGGTTGTGCGTGCGCCTTCCGGATTCGGAATAACAACGGCTTCTCCGCCTTCCATAACGGCAACGCAAGAGTTGGTGGTTCCAAGGTCAATACCGATAACTTTACTCACTTTAATTTGCCTCCTCAAAATGTAATGGAGCATTCGCCCCATTTGATTTTTTCTTTTTGTGTACCCTATCCCATCGATTTTAGAAGCACCCGGCTACGAAAAGCTCAGCTGCTTCACTTCGCGGGCTAAAGCTATCCCCGCTTATATAGACAAGCTACATGCTGACTTTGACCATGGCTGGACGAAGGACTTTATCCTTCAGGAGATAGCCCTTTTGGACCTCTTCCGTCACGATACCCTCTTCGTGCTCCTCGCTCTCCACCTGCATAATAGCTTGATGATATTCAGGGTTAAAAGGCTGTCCCACCGATTCCATCGCTGTAAGCCCCTCCGACTTTAATACCCCATCCAGTTGACGGAAAATCATGTTCACGCCTTTCGTGAACGCCTCAGTCTCAGGACCAGCAGGTGCGGTAACCAAGGCCCGGTCGAAATTGTCCAGAACCGGCAGCAATTCGTTGATGAGCTTGGAGGTGGCGTATTGCGCCAGTTCTTCTTTCTCTTTCTGGGTGCGGCGGCGGAAATTGTCAAAATCGGCTTGTACACGAAGTACACGTCCCTGCAATTCATCAGCCAGCGTTTGCAGACGAGCTGCGTCCCCGGCTTCTTCTGCCGATACAGTACCGGCCTCCGAGACAGTTTCCTCAGTTGCTTGTTCTTCATTCAATTCATTCGGATCTTGAACTTGTTCCTCTTTCAAGTTGTCTTCACCTCCTTAAAATCATCACGAAAATCAATATGGCTCTGTTCACTTATACCAGTGTGCCAGCATGGCTGTCAAATCTCGGGATATAATGCCCAGGATGCCCATTACCCTCGCGTATTCCATTCGAGTTGGGCCAAGAATACCAATGCTGCCCAGCGCCTGACCGTCAAGGGAATAAGTCGCTGTAATAAGACTACAATTCGCAAAAGCCTCATGGTCGTTCTCGGTTCCTATCCGCACCTGAATGCCGGGTCCGCCTGGTACGGGCGACAGCATCTTAAGCAGCGTAGGCGTCTCTTCCAAGAGATCAAGAATGTGCTTGACCTTGTCAACGTCCTTAAACTCTGGTTGGGTGAGCATATTCGTGGCCCCACTCAGATAGATCCGCTGCTCATTCTCACTGTCAAGCGCGGTGTCAAGCATCTTCATCAGCTCTTCATAATGAGAGATATGGCGCTGCATTTCCTCGCCAAGCTCGGTATAGAGCTGGGTCTTCAGCTTGTAGAGCGGCACATTCTTCAGCTTGCTGTTCAGCAGATTGACGACCTTCTCAATCTCGGAGATTGAAATCTCCGGCGGAATATTGACCGTACGGTTCTCTACCTGTCCCGTGCTGGTGACAATGATCGCCACAGCGGTCTTGTCGTCCAGGGGCAGCAGTTGAAAATGGCGCAATGAAGTATGAAAAACCTCCGGTCCCAGAAGGATGGAAGTGTAATTCGTCATATTAGAAAGAATCATAGCCGCGTGCTGGATGACCTGTTCCGTTGCATTCAGCTTCTCAGCGAAAAATGTACGGATCGTCCCCATCTCAGCGATTTCGGCAGAATTCCAAGGTACCAGATGGTCCACGTAATAACGGTATCCCTTATGAGATGGAATTCGTCCTGCCGATGTATGAGGCTGTTCAAGATAGCCCAGTTCCTCCAGGTCGGCCATTTCATTACGGATCGTAGCAGGACTGTATCCTACATCGCCCCGCTTAGAAATGCTGCGTGAGCCTACCGGCTCAGCCGAAGAGATATAATCGTCCACAATAGCATTCAGTATCATTCTCTGGCGATCGGTTAACATGGCATTCCCTCCTGTCCGCCTGTGGTTTCTGATTCGTTAGCACTCGACTTAGATGAGTGCTAACCACTATTACAAAAATACCAAACTGACATTAACATTGTCAAGTCAGTTCAGCATCTTAGGCGACTGCTTTTTTTCTACGTCGTGGTAATCTTCTTCATGATACTGATCATGTATGGTTTCAAAAAAAACACCGAACCGACATTGACAAAAGTCAAGTCAGTTCAGCATTTTAAGAACGGCTATTTCATCGCAGGCATGCTGCTTTTTACAATTCACACAATCGGTCCATACCTTCTCCGGGAAGATCTCCTTCTCAACGATGGTAAATCCGTTTCTCAGGAAGAAATCGACCGCATAGGTCAGTGCCATAATCTTCGGAATCTTCTGCCGTCTGGCTTCCTCGGTCAGCTTATCCACGATCAGGGAACCAATCCCTTTGCCTTTGCATTCAGGACGCAGCCCCAGTGAACGAATCTCCACGAGGTCATTACCCAGCTTGCAGAGCGAGCCACAACCGACGAATCTGCCATCAATTTCTGCAATGACGAATTGGTCGATCTGGCGGGTCAGGGCTTGCCGGGATCGGGGCAGCATAATACCACTCTGTGCATATTCTTCTATCATCTGATACAGTGGTTCAACATCTTCCACCGTGGCACTTCTGCATATTGCCCCTGTCTCCACCTTGGCAGAAACACTGGGCATCAATTCCGGTTTGGCAAGCACTCTAATTCACCCCTCGTTGATAATATGAATAAATATACAACAAGGTGAATTTGAATTCAAGAGTTATTTTAAAATTAAACCTCTGTCAGTGCGCCGACAAATTCGCCGAAAACATCGTTGCCAAACAGCACGCCCTGCTTGCTGAGACGGTAGCCGTCGCCCACTCGCTCGAGCAGGCCTGCATTCAGCATTTTATGCAGTGAACCAGCAAATATGTCCTCCATAGATTGCCCGAATTGCGCCCGGAATGATGCATCCGAGATTCCTTCGCGCATCCGCAGGCCTACCATCATAAAGTCTTCCATCGCTTCTTCCGGCGTTACCGGGTAGGAGTCCAGACGAGGCAGACCTTTGCTTGCAGCTTCAACATATGGATTAACGCCTTTGATGTTGATATGCCGGTTGCGGCCCACATAACCATGTGCACCTGCTCCAAGTCCGTAATAATCCTGATTGCGCCAATACGTAATATTGTGACGACTTTCCATACCTGGCTTAGCGAAGTTACTGATCTCATACTGCCCGTATCCGGCCTCTTCCATCTTCGACATCAGAAGCAGGTACATTTGCAGCTCATCCTCTTCATTAGGAAGCGGAAGCTTGTTCTTGTTAAAGAGAGTATGGAAAAGCGTATTCTCCTCCACCTTGAGACTGTAAATTGAATAATGCGGCAGGTCCAGCTCCAAAGCTTTGCGGATGCTTTCAGCGAGCATATCGACAGTCTGGTTGGGCAAGCCAAACATCAGGTCCACGGAAAGATTGTTCAGACCTACAGCACGCGCGTTCTCTAGACTGCGATAGACATCGTCTACATTATGAATGCGGCCGATTCCGGTGAGCAGCTCATTCTGGAATGCCTGCACGCCGAAGCTGACCCGGTTGACGCCGCCTTCCTTCATCACAGCTAGCTTATCGATATCGGTAGTGCCAGGGTTGGCCTCCATCGAGAACTCGATATCTTCAGCCCAATTCGGAAAATGTCTCCGCACAGAAGCCAAGAAATAAGCCATCTCATCCGGCTTCAACACTGTCGGCGTTCCGCCGCCTACAAAGATCGTCCGGATCACACCGGGTGGAGTCATTTTAACCGTTTGTTCCATCTCCTGATCCAGCGCACGAAGATAATCCATTACGGGCTGGTCCTTCAGGACATAGGAGTTAAAATCACAGTAAAAGCACTTGTTCGTGCAAAAAGGGATATGAATATATACAGCCTCAGGGGGACGGCCGTGGGTTTGAGTTGTCATAGCTGTCTCCTTTGTTCTATCCAGGGTTAGGTCAGGCGCTATGCCTGATCGTTAAAAAGTAAGAAGAAACGGCTGCACACCCTCGCGAAAAGGACGGTACCCGTTTCTCATATAATATATGCCTGATTAGTAGTACGAAGCATGGATGAACCTTATGCTTTAGAAAAGGGAAGCCTGACGGCTTCCCTTACAGGGATGTTCTCTTATAATGAAGCATCCTCGCTGTAATTACAGCGGCCTACTCGTCGATCTTGAGTACCGCCATAAACGCTTCTTGCGGCACCTCTACGCTGCCGACCTGCTTCATGCGTTTCTTACCTTCCTTCTGCTTCTCCAGCAATTTCCGCTTCCGCGAAATATCACCGCCGTAGCATTTGGCAAGGACGTTCTTACGCATCGCCTTAACCGTCTCACGCGCAACAACTTTTGTTCCGATCGTCGCCTGAATCGGCACCTCGAACATCTGACGCGGAATGATGCCGCGCAGCTTCTCACAGATAATACGTCCGCGGTTGTAGGCGCGGTCACGGTGCACGATAAAGGACAAGGCATCGACTTGCTCGTTGTTGAGCAGGATATCCATCTTGACCAGATTCGAACGGCGGTAGCCGGAAATCTCATAGTCAAAGGATGCATAACCCTTCGTGCCCGATTTAAGCTGGTCGAAGAAGTCATATACAATTTCAGACAGTGGAATCTGGTAAGTGATCGTGACCCGATTCGAATCCAGGTACTCCATATTCACGAACTCACCGCGCTTGTTCTGACAAAGCTCCATTACCGTACCTACATAATCGTTCGGAACGATGATTGCAGCTTTGACAAACGGCTCTTCCACGTAATCAATGGTGCCAATTTCCGGATAGTGTGACGGGTTGTCAATCTGGATCATTTCGCCGCTTGTCAACATAATCCGGTAGATAACGCTTGGCGCCGTCGTAATCAGCGGCAGATTGAACTCGCGCTCGATCCGCTCTTGGATGATCTCCATATGGAGCAGACCCAAGAAGCCGCAACGGAAGCCGAAGCCGAGTGCACTTGAGCTTTCCGGCTCAAAGCTGAGTGATGCGTCATTAAGCTGTAGCTTCTCCAGCGCCTCACGCAGATCATTGTAATCGGATGTTTCGATCGGATAAAGACCGCAATAGACCATCGGGTTGATTCTACGGTAACCCGGTAATGGCTCCGGTGTCGGATTCTTCGCATCCGTCACTGTATCACCGACACGGGTATCTCCAACATGCTTGATACCGGCCACGATAAAGCCTACATCACCGATATTCAGTTCATTGACAATGGTCATTCGTGGCATAAATGCGCCAACCTCAATAACTTCAAAGGTCTTGTCGGTAGCCATCATCTTGATCTTCGAGCCCGCACGGATACTACCGTCAATGACGCGGACATAGACGATAACGCCTTTGTACGGATCATAATGAGAGTCGAAAATCAGTGCCTTCAGCGGATCTGCCGAGCTGCCTGTTGGCGCCGGGACCTGCTTGACGACCTGCTCCAGAATTTCCTTGATGCCAATCCCGGCTTTAGCAGAAGCGAGTACCGCTTCACTGGCATCCAGGCCGATGACATCTTCGATTTCCTGCTTAACCCGCTCAGGGTCAGCGCTCGGAAGATCAATTTTGTTGATAACCGGCAGAATCTCCAGATTGTTATCCAGCGCCAGATATACGTTGGCTAGCGTCTGAGCCTCAATGCCTTGTGCCGCGTCCACAACCAGCAGCGCGCCTTCACAGGCAGCAAGGCTGCGGGAGACTTCATAAGTGAAGTCGACGTGTCCCGGTGTGTCAATTAGATTGAGCAGATATTCCTCACCGTCGTCGGCTTTGTAGCTCAGACGAACAGCCTGCAACTTGATGGTAATCCCGCGCTCGCGCTCCAGATCCATCTGATCGAGTACTTGCTCCTGCATCTCACGCGAGCTCAGCGCACCCGTGTATTCCAGAATGCGGTCAGCCAACGTCGATTTGCCATGGTCTATATGTGCAATAATCGAGAAATTGCGGATTTGTTGTTGTCTTTTCTGTACGTCAGTCATTCCTTACCCCCACAGACAGCCTATGTTAATCCATTTATTATAACAGTACAATCTTTCCCCAGCAATCCCGGTCTGGCGCAAGGGATAAAATCACAGTGCAAACAGCAGAGAATGCCATCCCCATGTGAGGACATTCTCTGCTGTAAGTCCAGTCACGCAATAAAGTTTGCGGGAGACCAACCTTGTCGCTGCAATAAAACTGATGTCGAATCGGCCTCTCACTCCGCTGAAGAAAACAACGAGACGACCCAGCGAATCCCTTTTTGTGAGGCCTCCTGCAGCAGCCCTGCCGTCTTGTCCGCCAGCACATCCACCGTGGGCTTCTGCCCCTCCGGGACCAGGATTTGCTCCGGCGTCAAAGTCGTACTGTTGTACTCCTCCGTCACTTGCTGCGGCTGATTATTCTGCGTCTGTGCCGTCGCGCCCGTCTCCGTACGCACGGGGAGTGGCGTGTACGCCCCGGTAGCGGGATCGACCGCCATAGGAACGTACACATAGGTCTGTGCAGCACCCGCACTGGGAGCAGGCTGCTGCTTTACTCCTCCAGTCCCTGGTGCAGCCGGAATGTTCTGCGCGGCTTGAGTCCCGGAATTCCAGCCTGGAAGCACATCGGAGATTTGGGTCCCTCCCCCTCCGAATTGCATACCAACCAGAATTCCAATGCCAGCCCAGATAGCAACCATTGTCAATTTTCTTCCGACTCGCGACATTTCCTCGCCTTCTCTCCTTAGACTAAATTTAGGATGCCTTGTTCGCTGGGCCTTTACCTGCCGCCTGGCCACCAGCTTCGCCTGTTGCCTTGGCACTGTCGCCGGACGGTTCACCCCCAGGCTGTGCAGTTGGAGCCGTTGTAGCAGGTGAAGTTACAGTCTGTGGGGCACCGACCTTATCCGCCTTCTGATTCTTCCAGTACACATCGGCAATGATATCCCCGAGAATTTCTGCAGTCCGTTTCAATTCCTCTTCGGTGTTATCAATCCCGCCTACCTCTATGAGCACACTGTTGGGGGAAAGCGACTGGTTGTATTCTCCGTTCCCCTGACTAGAAGTCTTGCCCCAAATGCCTCTCGAAAGGCCTGGGTAGCTCTTCTCCAGTTCCTGATGAATCTTGTTCGCAAAAGCCTCGTTTTTCTTCCAATCTTTATTTTCATGCCCCAAAATAAAATAAACCTGGGCATAGCTTTTACCATCGATGACTGTCGTCGTTTTACCATGCCGCTGTGAGTCACGGTGAATGTCAATGAGATCCGTCAGCTGATCATTACCCGCCAGTGCCGCCTTAACCGTGATCCGGGAATATTTATAAGAGAAGTTCCATTTGTAATCCTTTACCTTAGTGGCATAGTCCTCTTGGGAATGAATCGTCCCAACACCATGCTCTTCAAGACGTTTGGCAATATATGAACCTACCACCATGACATTCTTCGAGGGGAGCGACGAACTGGGATTATCGCTCTGCGCCCCCAGCAAGGGGTTGAAAGCTTCCCGAGGATGAGAATGATAGATCAGGACACGCTTGATTGAGGTGTCCTCTGCGCCACTGTCTCCGCCACTTTTCCCGCCTCCCGTTTCCGGCGAAGGGGTGGCCACCGGCACATCCGGCACGGAGCCTTCGTCGCTACCAGGATCCTCCGTCCCGTTGATTGCGGGAGGATCATGCTCCTGCCCGCCTTCCTCTGAGGCTAGCTCATCAGTTCCGGGATGATAGTCCGCAGGCGCACCCGCCACACCGCCGGAACCTTTGCGGAGTAGGAACGGGTCATCTGCACCCATGCCCGGCACCTCCCGGGCCAGAAGACTTTTAGGATCACCAGGATTCACACTAGTCAGCAATTGAAACACAAATGATGTTACATTCTTAGGTGACAGCTCCTCCGCTTCCTTGCCTTGCGGCAAATGTGGAACCTCCATCCCCAGGATTTCCATGAAGAAACCGCTGGACAACGAGGCAGCAAGACCTTTCATAGAAGGAATGGGTGAAGAGTTCAACTTCTGTCCGGCGATTCCGCCAGCGCCCAGCAGCATAAAGAAGACAAGCGAGCCTCCGGCCAGCAGCAGCATCGTTCTCCCCAGCGACAAAACATCCAGCACTCTTCCCCGCAGCCGGCCGATGTTCCATAGCTGAAACCATTTTTTGTTCATTATTGTTATGTCCTCCTCCAGCCCTCTGTAATCTCTTATACTTCAAATCTATGAGTAGAAGAGCGCTACTAGAACCGAAAATAGAAGACCAACGAATAGAGCCCCGCATTTTAATAGAGATCCAATCCATAGGAATGAAATTAATATGGCGCATGAAAAAACAGGACCCGGCAGGCCGCCATCACAGCAGATCACCGAGTCTTGCTCTGGACTAGTGAGTGTACGCTCCCACGTTACCGGGATCGACTGCCTCGTGCAGTGCCGCGTTCAAGCCACTAGCCACAATATTAGCGATATCTTCAATGAACTCATCTATTTCTTTAGGTGTGACAATCAGATCATGACCAAGCGGTTCCAGCACTTCTTTCACCAGCGTAAGCCGCTCCTGCTCGGAGATATCATCAAGCATCCCCATAATTTCCTTGGTAGGGGCACCATGGCCAAAATGACTTTTCATCATCTCCAGCACGTTGTTGACTATCGTTGATGCATAGCAGACGGTGGGAACACCGATGGCTATGCAGGGAACACCAAGGACTTCCTGGGTCAGACCACGCCGCTTATTGCCTATTCCGGAACCGGGGTGGATACCGATATCAGCAATCTGGATGGTAGTATTGATTCGCTCCAGAGAGCGGGAGGCCAGAGCGTCAATTGCGATAATAACATCCGGCTTCGTGCGATCCACAATGCCCTGAACCACCTCGCTGGATTCAATTCCCGTCATCCCCAGTACACCAGGAGCAATAGCGCTGACCTTCCGGTAACCTGGAGCGACCTGGTCCGGGACCAATTCATAGAACTGGCGTGTGACAAGCGCGTTCTCGACCACGAGCGGACCTAGCGAGTCTGGTGTCACATTCCAGTTCCCCAAACCAACAATGAGAGCAGAGGAATCTTTACCAATGCCGATTCGGGTCATAAAACCCTCAAATTCATGGGCAAAGGCTTCGGCCACCTTTTGCTGCAGACCTGTATCCCCGCCGCGCAGACCCGGTACTTCCAGTGTCACATAATTGCCGATAGCACGTCCGATCGCCTGCGATCCGGCAGGAGTCGCCACACCCAGCCTGGTGATTGTAATGCCGTCCGACTCTTCGACTTCCTCGTTCACACCGGGAATCGGCGATTTTGTCGGCCCTTGGGCCATTTCCCTCGCTTCAAGCGCCAAATCCGTGCGCACTGAATACAGTTGCAGATCCAGTTCCATTGTTATATCAGCCTCCTATGCTCGTTTATCGGTAGTGTGCGAGTGTAAGCCAGCGTTTATGCAAAGCACATCCTTTAATTTGAAAGCTTTTTATGTTGCATTTTAGTATGGGGCATGCTAAACTATTTTAAGTTGTGAATCATTTGATGATTTCGAATGTCTTACAGGAGGTGAATGCAATGCCAAATATTAAATCCGCGGTAAAACGTGTAAAAACGATCGAAAAACGCCGTGCACTGAACGCTTCCCAAAAGTCCGCGCTTCGTACAGCCGTGAAAGCAGCTGATGTAGCTCTGACTGGTACGGAAGTTGAAAATGCTCAAACTGCTTTCCAAGCTGCTTCTCAAAAGCTGGACAAGGCCGTTACTAAAGGTCTGGTTCATAAAAATGCGGCTGCCCGCAAAAAATCCCGCTTGGCGAAGAAATTGAACGCTCTTAAGGCTCAAGCCTAAGAACGACTTTCATATTGAGCATTGAAGAACCTGACCGTTATGCTGCATACGGTTAGGTTTTTTTGTTCCACCGCTCTTTCTTCTGCACGATCAAAAAAGCCTGTCCACCCTGTAGCAACAGGAATGGACAGGCTTTTTTCGAGGATCAGATGCGGCTCACGAATCAGGCACCCAGCTTCAGCATGAACATCTCCAGCCCTAGCACCTTATCAACGGCCCCCGTTTTCATTTGGTAATCGAGATCGGCGAGAGCGCTGAGGATCTGGCGCAGCCGGTCCGCGCCGAACTTGCGCGCCTGCTCACCAGCGATCTTCACCGCATAAGGATGCAGACCGAGCTGTGAAGCAATCTGCCCCTGCGAATAGCTAAGCGCCGATAAATCCTTCACTTGTAAAATCATCCGGAACTGCCGGGCGATCAGCGCCGCAATCTTGATCGGCTCCTCCCGCTGCTTCAGCAGCTCGTATAATGTATTTAGCGCCTTATCAAGCCGCAGGTTCGCAATATCCTCCACGAGCGTGAACACGTTCTGTTCCGTGCCACGGTGTACAAGGCTCTCCACGGCCGCCGTGTCTACAGTTCCACCTTGACCTGCGAACAAGCAGAGCTTGTCCATCTCTCCGGTCAAGCCCTGCAGCCCGGTCCCGGCATTGGCGATCAGCGCTTCAGCTGTCCCTGGCGCCGCCACGCAGCCGCGATCCTTAATGCCCTTCTCTACCCACCGGAGCAACTCTTCTGCTCCCAGAGGATTAAAGGCCAGTACCGTTCCGGTGGACTTCACGGCTTTGACGATTTTTTTGCGTTCATCAAGTTTATCGCTATTAACCATAAACACGATCACACTATAGTCTACAGGATGCTGTAGATAGTCATTCAACAGATCTACCCTGTGCTCCAGCTTTGCATTCTCTTTGCCCGCAGTGAACAACGAGGCGTCCCGTACCAGAAGCAGTTTGCGCGGTACCATAAAAGGTACCGTCTCCGCCTCTTCCACCACCGCCTGCACCGGCGTTTCGGACAGATCAAAAGGGATGACCGCGAAATCACGATCCTCTTTCGCAATCAATTGATCTTCCAGCATGGCCGCAAATTCATTCATCCGGAATTTCTCGCTGCCGTATAGCACGTACAGTGGTGAAATTTTCCCCTGTTTGATATCTTTGGCCGCCGCTTTGGCATCCATCTTGCCACTTCCTTTTCTTCATTCATCTGGCGTTCATACCCTTGAACTTTCCCGAAGCCTTATTGTAACAAAAAAAGCCTTTTATGAAAACTGAACGCAAAAACGGAGGAACTCCGGCAGCCTGTGCCAAAGTCCCTCCGTTTCAGCGGCGCATCTATATAAACGACGGTGTGCAAGGCCCTAGAAACCTCACAGCCGACGGTCATACCGATGTTCTGCGAACCTGCAAATTCCGGTTCCATCTTCTCTCTTGCCATAGTATATTCCAGTGCCCTGAAAAAAGTGACAACCCGGAATCAATTTGTACATTTAGGTTCCTGCAGGCGTTGCAGACGGCTGTGGAGTAGGTGAAGCCGAAGGAGCAACAGGGCTGCCAGCAGACTCCACAGTGAATGTCTTGGTTACGTTCGTTCCTTGTTGTGAAGTCACATAAGTGAACTGTGTGCCATCTGGAGACCACTCTCCGGACACCCATGTTCCATCCAGCGGAAGGGAAGTCACCACCTGTTCACCACCTGACCCATCCGCAGCCAGACTATAGATAACTAATTGCTGCCCGGCTAATTCCGCTTTGTGAAGTCCATCCAGGGAAGTCCAAGATGCCTGTGATGTCGCCGCATTCAACGCCGAACTCGGCGGAATCATTCCCATCGCAGCGTCCCCAGCTTCGCCCGCAGACGGTGCCCCCCCCGCTGAACTCACTGAATCCTGCATTCCTTGGTCAGAGTTCTCCGCGTCATTCTTCAAATCTCTCTGCGCCTTAAGCTGATCTGCCGGAACAGTAGCCTTCGGGGTTGGTGTCGTAACACGACTGCTTTTCTTGGGTTTTTCTGTTCTCACCGGCTCCTTGGTCTTGATCGGAGCAGATGCAGCGCCATCCTCCGGTGCAGCACTTTGCGTAGCGGATGGAGCAGCGTCCTGCGAAGGATCAGCGGCACCGCCTCCACCTTGGGCAGTGACATCCATAGCGCCAAAGGTACTGGCACTCTCACTGGAATTGGCTCCCTTATCGTCCCCTTCAGTGGTCCCCACCTCAGCACTCTTGAATGAGGACTCGGAAGAATCGCCAACGGCTGCATTATTACTTAAAGCTTTATCTGCACTTCGATTCAATAACTGGTCCACTTCAGCACTCGGCATTTTTGGTGGCGCATAAAAAATTGCAATACCCAATATAACTGCAGCGGCTGCCGCCCCAATGCCTGTCCGTCTCGCCATGGAATGACCCCTTGCGGGCTTCTTATGAGAGACTTTGCGTGAGAACGGCACAACCACCTGTTCATCCTGTGGATGATCCTCGGCCTTGATGGTGCTTGGCTGATGAAGACCACGATCTAATTCATCCAGCTTCGGCAGAATAGAGTCCACCAGACTGAAAGGAGGCTTCACATCCGGCATCTGCTCGAGTGACTTGGACAATGTGGACAGTGAGTCAAAGACCTCCGCGCAGGAAGGACAATTGTCGATATGACGGAACATCTCTAATATCTCATCCTGACTGAGATCATGATCCAAATAACGGTGCATCCATTCCATCACCTCCGCGCAACTCATCCCGATACACCACCTTTCTGATACTCCTGAAGTCTATTTTGCAGCTGCTGCCTCGCTCTGAACAGATAGGATTTCACCGTATTCAGGGGTAGGTCCAAACAGTCTGCAATCTCGTTGTAAGAAAAATCCTGCAAATATCGCAGTACGATGACTGTCCTATGATGCTCCGGAAGCCCTTCAATCGCTTCACGTATATCTTGGGCTAAATAGCCCGACAGCACTTCCCGCTCTACGTTATGCTTATCCTGAAACACCATTTCATGTTCATCAATAGACACCGTAGGCTTGGTTCTCCTGAATTTGTCAATGCATATATTGGTCACGATACGCTGTACCCATGTTTTGAACTGAGCTTTTTCCTCGTAGGAACCAATTTTGGTATATACCCGGATCAAAGCCTCCTGAGACGCATCCAGCGCATCCTGTTCATTATGCAAAATGTAAAAGGCCGTCTTGTAGACAGTCCCTTCTATTTCTCGCAATAGGGTGATTAGAGCGTCGCGATCGCCCGCTTGAGCGGCTCTGATGAGTACCTGCTCCACCACGAAGGTTCCCCCTCTCTATGCAATCTTACTGACGCGCAAGACTGCGAATATGTTGCATCCCTGTAATCGTTATTTTTAGAATACCAAACTTTATTTTCTTCGTCATGCTGCACCCGGCATTTCCTTTGTTGCCTCCGGTACAATCTGATAATCCTTACTAAGCATACAGGGGAAGCGCTTGTCATTCAAATACTCTTTTCAATAATTCGATTACAAAAATGACACCAGTTGCCATATCACGCCCCACACTTGGACAAAAGTGACAAAATTGAAAAAGCCGCCGCACCGTCACCCGGTCCGCCAGCCTTATTATTGGTAGAGTCTCCTTGTTATCCGCATCCTTAGAAATAGCTTATGCGCCCTTGATCTCCTTGAATTTAGCCACATACTCAGCCGCCAGTTCCGTGATGAGATCGTAGCGCCCTTCCTTTGCCGGAGCCGTCAGATTGCCTCCGATACCGACAGCGAGACTGCCGCCCTTAATCCATTTGTCCATGTTGTTCAGATCCACCCCGCCCGTCGGCATGATGTTCACATAAGGCATCGGCCCTTTGACTGCCTTGATATAATCCGGACCGAAGGCACTGCCGGGGAATAGCTTAAGCACATCCGCACCAAGCTTCAGCGCTTCCTTCATCTCGTTCAGTGTCATACAGCCAGGCATATAAGGAATGCTGTAGAGATTGCACATTTTCGCCGTTTCTTCTTCGAAAGAAGGACTGACCACAAATTCCGCGCCTGCCAAAATAGCAATTCTCGCCGTCAGCGGGTCCAGCACCGTTCCAGCACCAATCACCGCACGGTCTCCGTATTCTTCAACCAGCCTCTTAATGGCAACATCTGCGGAAGGCGTTGTGAACGTCACTTCAATATTATTCAGTCCGCCGTCGATGCAAGCTGCCGACATCTTATAAGCATCCTCCGGATGATCCGCCCTAATCACCGCCACCACACCTACGGACGCCATATTCTGCAACACTTTTATCTTCTTCATTGTGAACTTCCCTCCCTTGCTCCGCGAGCAGAGCATCTGAATGCAGCAGTTATAGAAGTAAATTAATCAGCATAATTTAGATAAACTATTTTATTAAATTTACTAATGTTTTTCCAAATTCGTTAATGAAATAGTAATAATAATAACGCTAACAGTCAATGGTTTTTTTCGAATGGAAACTAGAAAGATATTATCTGAACCCCTTATTATCCTTATAAATAAGGTAAACACAACGATATTTTATTATGAATTCCTTTTTTAAAATAATGGACTAAACGCAATGAGTTATTGTACAAAATCGATTTATGTGATAATTTCAATTTACCAATTGATATTACAGAAACTTACCACTTCCCCGAGGAGGAGCAGTATATGACTAAACATCTAAATGCCGTTACTTTCGGCGAACCGATGGCTATGTTCTATGCCAATGAGACCGGACCACTGCACGAAGTATTTTCGTTCTCCAAAGGTCTTGCCGGGGCAGAAAGCAATGTTGCTGTCGGCTTGTCCCGCCTGGAACATCCAACCGGATACGTGACCAAGCTTGGTCAAGATAACTTTGGCACTTTTATAGCTGATGCGTTAAACAAAGAGAACATAGATACTAGCCATATTTCGGTTACTAAGGAACAATCCACAGGCATTCTGATCAAGTCCAAGGTCATCTCCGGCGACCCCAAAGTCGAATATTTCCGTAAGCATTCCGCCGCGTCCCGTCTCAGTCTGGTCGATTTTGATGAATCCTACTTCGCAGCTGCTGACCACCTGCATGCCACCAGTATTTCAGCTGCTTTGTCCCGGAGCTGCCGCGAGTTCTCCCTGCACGCCATGGATTTTATGAAAAGCAAGGACAAAACCGTGTCCCTCGATCCCAATCTGCGCCCGGCACTATGGCCTGACACAGAAACGATGGTTAGTACTATTAACGATCTCGCCACGCGATGCCACTGGTTTCTACCAGGGCTGAACGAAGGACGGATTCTTACCGGGCTGGATACCCCCGAAGAGATTGCCGATTACTATTTGGCACGCAATGTCTCACTCGTCGTCATTAAACTGGGACCGGAAGGCGCATATTTTAAGTCGGCACAAGAAGAAGGGTACGTAAAGGGTTTTAAAGTGGATAAGGTTGTGGATACCGTGGGCGCAGGGGATGGGTTTGCCGTTGGTGTAATAAGCGGACTACTGGAAAAGCTGCCTGCGGCTGAAGCCGTGAAGCGAGGCAATGCCATTGGAGCACTGGCCGTAATGTCCCCAGGGGACATGGACGGACTCCCGACCCGCGAGAAGCTGGAGCAATTTATGGGGGAGAGTGTGTAGAGCGGCTCCGATAGTTGCATGACATACCCGCAGGATGTGAAGGAAGCTGGACGTTCAACGGACCGTCCGGCTTTGCTCATTCACGTTGTGATCATAGCTGAAAAATTGGCTTACTCTTGTAAAAAAAGATAATTGAATAACCAAAAAGCCCCCGCTCCACTTTTAACGTGGCAACAGGGACCTACTTTATCTATAAAGGGTTCCTTACAATTCACAGCGCCTTGACCGACTGCCCTTCCTCCAGGGATGGAACAAAGCGGTAGGTAATCGGCACATTGGCGCCCTTATCCTCTATGCAGGACAGCATGATCCGGGCAGCCTGTACGCCCATCTCGTAAGCGGGCTGCGAAATCGTCGTAATAACCGGGTTGTAGATGTGAGCAAATTCAGCATCATCAATACCGATAACCGAAAGCTGATCCGGGATGGAAACAGACTGTCGGTTGGCATATTTCAGAATCTCAGCCAGCACAATATCATTGGCGGCGAGCACGGCCGTTGGCGGCTGGGGCAGTGCTGAGAGGCGCCCCAGCTCGGCAGAAATATTGCCCCGGGCAGCGCTGACGATGTATTCCTCCCGCAGCTCCAGTCCGGCTTCCTCCATGGCTCGCTTGTAACCACTCAGCCGCTCCTTGCGGGGAGTGATAGAATGTTCACCCAGTGGCAACGTCAGCAGGGCAATTCGTTCGTGGCCATGACGAGTTAATTCGCTGACCCCGAGCTTCACAGCCATTTCATTGTCGAGCAGCAAGCTCTGGGTCGATATCCCTTCTACCAGCCGATCCATAAAGACAAGCGGGAAGGCTTCGTCTACTAGATGAGCATAAGCGGACCCGTCCTGCCCTGCCGGGAAAATAATCAGTCCGTCCACCTGACGTGCAAGCAGTGTCTCCACATATTTCGCTTCTTTTTCAGCATCTTCGTCCGCATTGCAAATGATCACCTGTATGCCATGCTGCTGAAGCTCGCTTTCGATCGCCCGAATGCAGTGAATAGACAGTGTATAATCGATATTAGCCACAATAATGCCGACCATGTGCGTCCGGTTCTGCTTCAGACTGCGGGCCAACCCATTCGGCTGGTAGTTCAGCTCTTCAATGACCGCAGCAATCCGGTTTTTAGTGGCTTCACTCATATATTTAAAACGCTGATTTAGAAATTGGGAGACGGTACTTTTCGAAACTCCCGCCTGCCGGGCCACATCATCAATCGTTAATTTCTTCATTTCTTCGACTCCACTCTTCTCTAAAGAAAACACTTTAAGGAAAAGTATAGCTTTTTCTCGGGAATTTTTCTACAGGCCGAGTTAATGCTCAGCCTCGTCCGCATACCATTGCCAGCCAATTTTCATGAAGATTTCCGCTGTGCGTTTCACCCCATCTAATTTATAAGATGTTATTGCAACGGAGCCTTCCTTTTCTATTTCAATGGCAGAATCCAATTCGCGCATAGTTTGAGACTTCAAGTCATAAAGCCTAACCCTGTCTTTATTATTCCCACTCTGCTCGATAGCCAAATCCACAATTAGAATACTCTCATGTTGTTGGTCAAAGGCGAGAAATGACTTGATTTGATCATTTAATGAAGGATCCAATGTCAAGAATTCCCGTGGTTTAACCGTTTCTCCGGACGCCACTTGTTTCATATTCAGTACAGATACCTTCAATGGGAAGGCTGTAAGTTCATTTGCATTCTGCGCACCAGTCGCCAGAAATACATGCTCGCCAAAACCATAGATACCTATCAAAAAGTTATAGACCTGAGCCCCTCCGGCATATAACGGGAAGGTATAGACTCTGCGAGCTGAATAGGGCGACAACTCCGTTTGTTCCTTGGAGCTCAAATATAAAGTGTATGGCTCCGTGGGATATAGAAGCTTTGTTTTTTGGTTCTTCTTCATCGGTGGAGCCGGTGACCATAGAATCCCTTCCGAGGTATCAGCCGCATAGGAAGCATTCTTGTCCCGATCAAGCGGAAGGGTCATAAAATAATTTATGCCGTTAAATTCAAAGTCAGCTGAACTAAAGGTAGGCAAATATTTCGTTGCTCCAGGAGACGGGAACGGTTGTGAGGCAGAAGCTGACTGAGTCTTTATAGCGGATTCCGCATTCAAATCTTTCTGTTTCAGCCCGATATTAGGCCATACTAGAAGGATAACCAATAAAGCAGCAGCTAACCCGGTCAACACCCTTCTCTTCCCTAACTTGAATTTAATAGAATACCGGAGATGACGATGTACTGCCGCCTGTTCGATTCGTAGCATAAGTTCCGGTGTGAAGCCCTGTTCTCGCAAGGGGTTCTTCCCAGCAACACTGTACCAGTTCGTATCTTCAATCTTCACAATTTCTTTGTCGGCTTTGTTTTTCATTCCCGCTCCTCCTCCTTGATGGCGATCCGCACCTTATCCCGGGCTCGCGCCAGGCGTGACTTGACGGTTCCTTCAGCTACTCCCAGCAGCTTCGCCATTTCAGCAATGGATAATCCATGTTGGATGTCGAGTGCCAACACTTCTCTGTTCTTCTTCGGGAGCGCCATGATGATCTCCCAAATCCGGTTGGCATACGCATGGCCCAGCGCCTCCTGCTCTGCAGATCGGACTTCGCCCGGCAGATGCTGCTTCGTATCCAGTGTGATGAATTTGCGCCAAAAGTTGCTTTTGCCATAGCTGAAGGCCGTATTTCTAGTAATCGTCAGCAGCCATGTCTTGAGCGAAGAGTCCCCGCGGAATTTCCCGATGCTTCGGTACGCCTTCAGAAAAGCCTCCTGACTGATATCATTCGCCTGTTCGCGGCTGCGGGTCAGGAAGAACGCATAGTTCCACACATCCGAACCGTATTCCTCCATCATTTCTCTCAAAGTCACGGCTGGAGCATAGCTGGCTTTGGCCATATCCCCCATATCATTACTTTGCATTATGTATCTCACCTCTTGCCCAATAAGACTTTTCAAAATGCAAAAAGTTCCCTGTTCTCATAAAAATATACTATAAGAATATCATTCTGCTCTTTGTTCGCCGCTAACATTTGCACTCTCTCTTTTACCACGAGATCCATATCCCCTCTAAAAAGAAAAATACAACAGGCGTGAATACCCATTGTATTGCGTTTAAACTATTTTATAGGTAAGCGTAATGTATGCAGATCACTAAACTAGGAACCGCAGTACCATAACCGTTATTATGCCAACCCCAACCGTCCCTAATAAACTTTTGGTGATAATGGCTGTCAAAAAAGTAGGCAGCGCCGCCCACAACTCCACGTTATTTGATAGAGATAACAACTTCCCGTCCGATATTAAGAGTTCTTGTGCTACAAGAGCTGCCATAACAGCTACAGGGATATAACTTAACCAGCGCATCAGCCATTCCGGCAAGGACTTACGGCTAAGCACCATAATCGGCAGCACCCTGGGAATAAGCGTTACGATCGAAGCCCCTATGATTATAATAAATACATCCCATCTTATTTCCACTTTTCAATCACCATTCCTATCGTAGCCGCTATAACCGTAGCAACAATTACAGCCATGCTAGGTGATAATACATAACTTGCACCGATTACGCTCGCGACTGTGCATAGCACAACAATCATATCTTTAAGTAATTTTCTGCGACCTACCAGCTGAAGAACCAGAAGACCGATGAACATCGCAGACAAGGCAAAATCAAGTCCCAGCTTCTCGGGATTCGAAATCCATTGCCCCAGGTACGCTCCTGCTAATGTAGCGATTATCCAGTTGATGTACGCCGTCACATTAAGCCCGTGCATCCATCGTTCACTGAGATGCTGCCGATTCGTCGCCTTGTTCATCGCAACCCCGAAGCTTTCGTCCGTAAGTAAAGAACCAATCAGCAAATTTTTAAATGGGGTAAGCTGACGAAAATACGGCGCCACCGCAGCACTCAATAGAAGATGCCGAAGATTTACGATAAATACGGTTAAAATGATCGCAGCAGTCGAGCCTTGGGTTGCGATCATTCCAGCCACGATAAATTGTGCCGATCCTGCATAAATTAGAATTGACATAAGCGTAATTTCAGCCATGCTCAGCCCTGACGTATGACCGATAACACCAGCCGCGAAGCCAATACTTAAGTACCCTAGTAAGGTGGGGATACAATCCTTAACGCCTTGGAGAAAGCTGTCCTCCGTTTCGGTTAACTCCATTCCAGTGCCTTGTAATTGAGCACTCTCCCTCATACGATGACCTCTCTTTCTTGTGAACTGTTATATCTAGTTGGGATAATGAATGATATTAAAAAACTTGAGCGTCGACGTCCCCACATTCCGGTAGGTATGCGGTCTATTCGCCTGAAACATGACCGACATCTCCGGCTCAATGATGTACTGCTCCTGCTCAATGCTAAGCTCCAATACCCCTTCAGAGACCAGCACGTACTCCTCAACCCCATCGTAATGAGCCTCTGATTCATGAGAACAGCCCGGCTCAAGCTCAATACTATAAATTTCGAACTGTTTCTTGGAGTCGAAGGGAAATATAGAGTGTACCCGATAATTCCCGTCATCTTCTGTAATCGCATTTTTTTTGGATACGACTGTTACAAGCGGCGCTTCTTCCTTAATCAGAGACGAAAAGGACACATGCAGTCCATTAGCAATTTTCCACAGCGTTGTTACCGTAGGATTCGTCTCGCCCCGCTCGATTTGACCAAGCATCGCCTTGCTTACCCCTGTTAGTTCCGCAGTCTGATCCAGACTCAGCTTACGTTCCTTGCGTATTCTAGACACATTCTTGCTTATGCTGATATTGATGTTGTTCGGATGAATGACCTTCTCCTCCTCTATAGTTTCGTTTAATATATTATTCATTTGTATAATATAACGCACAAAAAGAGATGAGTAAATACCTATTGTCGTATATGAAGCATCTTCAATGGTAAATATGCGAGTTGCCGTTAGGTATTTTAGATTGGGTTGAATTTTGAGCGTATCTCAAAATCAAAGCCCGCTTCGTCGGGGAACTGGCCCTGGCTCCAGCGACTTTATTACCTATAATTCAGCCATCTAAGAAGCTAACGGACTCCAGCAACCTTATTGCTTGTAATTCAGTTATCTGAGTCCGCTAAATGTTCCAGAACAACTTCTTATGGAAAATAGCGGATATACGGTCCGTTCGATGGCATAAATACGCTGTAACCTGCTCAAGGGAGTATGTTCTTAAGCAGATTTAACCAGGTTCATTAAGCAAGCACTGATGACGATGATGGGCCGAATCTTTTTTGTAATCATAGTCGGCTTGAAAATGCTTGGGGGGATGAGCGCTTGCGTATGCACAAGCCAGTAACATTATTGGGGCCAAAGCTTCTATTAAATTCCGTAGACTTGAAGCATACTGCTAACTTATAAATGCTGGCATACGGACAGAGGATGGTACAACGGGGTAAATGAACTCTTCAGAAATATACATCAATTACAAGGAGTGGAATAAGGCCTTGATCAGGCGCTCATCCCGCTCCTTGTCTATATAGCAAACTTAATCTTCCCACACACTGGCATAAGCGTAGTTGCGAATGGTGCCATGCCAACGGAACCACGGAGAACCACTCTCTTGCTGTGCGTAGAACATTGCTATCTCAGCTTCTGGATCTATAACAACATAACAACCGCGGGCGCCATCCCATCCAAACTCGCCGTTAAGACTTAGGGAGTTGTTATCTTCCCGATCGACCAATGTTCGTACACCAAGACCGTAACTATAGCCGCTTTTACTTACACCGCCAAATTGGGCAAAATCCTGCTGCGCCAGCGGGTTTAGACGTCTTGTTCTCATCTCATTAACAGTCTCTTTGCGCAAAATCCGCTCACCGTTCGAGGCCAGACCATAATTACATAGCGCTTCGGCAAACAAAATATAATCTGAAACGGTCGAATACAACCCGCCCCCACCGTTCTCATAAGCAGTACCTGGCTGCAAATTAAAATGTTCGCCTATGCTCTCGTGCGTATGGTTCTGCCCGTTGAAGTGATTATACAACTTGCAGAAGCGCTTCTCGTCCTTCAGCTGGAACGAAGTATCCTTCATCCCAAGCGGTTTAAAAATATGATCCTGCAGATAAGCTCCAAAAGTCTGTCCTGACAGCACTTCAATCAGGGCGCCGAGCACTTCATGACAAGCACCGTATTTGAAGCGTGATTCCGGTTCGAAATGAAGCGGCTCTTTTGCCAGCGCCTTGATCACATCCAGCGTCTTGCCTTCCCCGTTCGACTTTTCAATAACAGCAATAGTGTCCTTCGTATCCCGTTGATCAATGCCTGCGGTCATGCTGAACAGATGCTCGATCGTAATATGATGTTGAGCAGGTCTAAGCTCCTCAGAGCCATCCTGAAGGATATGCCGTACGGTCATATGCTTGTATTCCGGGATATACGCGTAAAGCGGATCGTCAAGCCTTAACTTCCCTGCCTCATACAGCTGCAACAGAGCCGTGCACGTAATGACCTTCGTCGCAGAATACAACCGGAAGATCGTATCCTGGCCAAACCGCACTCCATTCTCTACGTCAGAAAACCCGGCATAATGCTCAAACACGGGCTGATGCTTGTGATACATCGCAAACCCCAGACCAGGGACATTCTTCTCCTTATAAAATGAATTCAAATACGCTTCCAGTTTTGAGAAATTCACTTGGCCTTCCTCCAATCGATAGTTAAGGTGCATAAGTTATGAAATCGCATTCAAGATAGAGCATTCTTTGATTACAACATACCTGAAAAATACGCCGGAGGCTATCCCCCAATAAAAATAGGTTCGCCATTTCGGCGAACCCTGATAGTAATACAATCTTGTAGGCTACAGCATTTCAAACTTCCAACAGCAGTGCTTACTTTCGTATGCATTGTAACGCTACAAGAATTAGATTATTTCAACAAAGCATCAATAGAAATTTCACCAGCTCCAGTAAAAGCAATTCCAACCAGAGTTATAATCAAAACTAAATTATACTCATATCCGTTCTTTTCTCCCCAAATTCCATTTGCTCCGTGGAACTTTGCTATGGCAACCACCATCGGTATGATCAACAATACAGCACCGACCTGTATCCAAAGACCAGTCGCAAACAGTAAACCGCCAATTAATTCTAGGAGGCCTGCACTTATCGCCATGAACACACCCGGTCTGATGCCAATGGATTCAAAAAAGTCCGCAGTCTTTAACAATCCTCCACCACCGAATAGCCCAAACAGCATTTTTCCTGCATGCCCAATCATCAATACACCGATAACTGCGCGAATCATAAATAACCCTAAATCCATCAAAAATTTCATATCCTTTCCGCTCGACAATGTAAATTCCTTTTACATACTTAAAGTAATGCTGACAAAATCCGATCGCAGAGATCCATTGTACTCACATTGTCACGTCCGCTTGTAACTGGGATGCTTTTATCTCTGCAGCAGTCCATAAAATGTGCCATTTCACCTACAAAGCCGCGTAAATAAAGATCTCTGAAACACCCTGACATCGCTGAGGCAGATGGGGTATAAACGCTATCGGACTCTCCAAGTGATCTCCATGACGGATGATTTGACGTTAGTGATTTATGAACAGTAAACGTATTGATTTCATCCGCGCACGCAAATCCATCGTCAAAAGTGACCCGTATATTTTCACTTTCACGCGACCAGGCACTCATGCCAGAGAAATACATACTCCCAACGATACCATTGTCAAACTTTAACGAAAGACTTTGCGAGATAAACTCGTTGTTGCTGTTCTTAAACCCTGTTACTTGAGCTACTTCCCCGAATAGATGACGAATCAGATCAACGATGTGAATGGCTGCAAGCTTTATGAATTCTTCATCATTTTTGCAAAACGGTGTGCTATCAACTGCGAAGCTGGCTTCAAAAGAACGCGCTGTGCCGAGTGCTCTACTATCAATCAGTTCTTTAAGTTTCATATATACAGGAGCGTAACGTTTCATAAATCCTACCATTAATACAACTCCGGCTTGCTCGGCAGCGTTTGCAACTTGTTCAGCTTCCAGAGCATTCCAGCCAAGCGGCTTGTCTACGTACACATTTTTTCCGGCCTTGATACAATCCAATACAAGTTCTGTCTGATCATGGGGTTGAGCTACGACCACTACTCCGTCACAGTCTTCATTTTGTAACATCGTCTTATAGTTGTCATACGCATTTCCCCTGCTTCCAAATCGTTGAAGAGCTGCTTTAGATCGATCTATATTCCGTGTCGAAATTGCCATGATTTCTGCCCCAGCTTCAAGAGCTGAAGGATAAATATTCGTTGTTGCATGAAATCCTGCACCTATAAAACAAAGTTTAGATGTTCCCATTTGACTATCTCCATTCCATTTATGATCTAAAAGTAAACCCTTTCAATCTAATGATTTATAATGTCAGCTTTGAAACGTTCCGGCTCATGTTTATACTTAAACGAAAAGACAAAGATGACAGCGAGCATTAGGGCATACACCGCAAAAACAAGCCATATGGATGTCCAATTTTTTGTCCCGTTTACAGTGAAATAATCGACAATATGACCACTGATTACAGAGCCAAAGTATGCTCCAAACCCATTGACCATTGTCATAAAAAGGCCTTGCGCACTTGCCCGAATATCCGAATTTGTTTCTGTCTCAATAAAGAGAGAACCCGAAATATTAAAAAAGTCAAATGCACAACCGTATACGAGCATCGCTATCAGTAAAAGCATAAATCCAAATGGTGATGGATCTCCAAAAGCTAGAAGTATGAATCGCAGAGACCATGCCACCATACTAATAATCATTATGCGTTTGATTCCATATTTTCTTAAGAAAAAAGGGATCAATAATAAACAGAACACCTCTGCCATTTGTGAAACAGATAATAATATAGAAGGATATTTTACAATCAGACTATCTTGATACTCAGGCAGTAAGGAAAAATCATGTAAATAGGGGCTGCTGAATGTATTCGAAATTTGCAAGGTTGCACCAAGTAATATGGCAAATATAAAAAATACAATCATTTTGGGTTGTTTAAATAGAACGAAAGCATCCAGTCCAAGCGTTTCTGCCCAATTCTTCTTTTTTTCTTTTTTACTAGAAGACACCTTCGGTAATAGCATTGAAAATAAAGCAATAAGAACAGACGATCCTGCAGCCAAATACAATTGCATATTGCTAAGCTCGAAACCGAGCAAGCTAACTGACCACATGGCTACAATAAAACCTATTGTTCCATAAATGCGAATTTTCGGGAATGTTGATACAGTATCAAAATGGTTTTGCTCCAGACAGAAGTAAGAGATGCTATTCAACAAAGCTATTGTTGGAATAAAGAGCATAGCATTTAAAAGCATGAATACGAACATACTGCCTGCATCTGAAATCGAAGTTGTGTAGAAAAGAACCACTGCACAAATGAGATGGCATATCATGAACACACGGTTGGCCGGTATCCACTTATCGGCAATAATACCAATAAGACTTGGCATAAATAATGCGGCAATCCCATTGGCGCTGTAAACAAGCCCTACTTCCGCTCCAGAAAAGTGAAGCGTATCTATCATATATGAGCTAAATGTTGTTAACCAGCTTCCCCATATAAAATACTGTAAAAACGATAGCACTTTTAACCGATTCACAATGTTCATCTAGCTATTCCCCCTATGGAGTAACTGATAATATCACTTTAAGCAAGTTAATGTGTGAATAATGGTAATGCAAACAAATTGCATAGAAAAAGGACAGCGCATACATATAAGATGACAGAAACATCTTTCCATTTGCCGACAGCCAGCTTCATAATCGGATAGAAAATAAATCCAAATGCAATACCTTCAGCTATGCTAGAGGTCAATGGAATACAGACAACCATCAGAAAAGCAGGGACCCACTCTGTAAAATCATTAAATGAGATTTCTGCCAAGCTTCTCATCATTAAAGCTCCTATTAGAATGAGGATGGGGGCAACTGCATTCCCTGGGATATATCCTACATAAGGCAGTAAAGGAATGCATGCTAAAAACAAGATAGCGGTCACTAGTGCCGGAATTCCCGTTTTTCCACCCTCAGCGATTCCAGCAGCGCTTTCTGCTGATGCAACAGTAGGGCTTGTTCCTACAATGCCAGATAAAATAGTAGAAATGGCCGTTATCTTAAGAGCTTTCGGAAACTTGGAGACATCAGGAAGCATCCCGCTAAGTAATCCAACATTTTCAAATAATACAATCATCGTAATTGAAAAAGTGGCTATCCAAAATGAGATCGTACTAAAACTAAATTGACCGGACAGAAATATCGTTTTATAGGTAGCAATACTAATACTTTCAGAGGATAGAGCAGAATTAGTACCTGAAATGATTGTTAAGCAAGCCGTAGTCAATAAGCCAATCAATAGGCTGCCTTTAACATTTCTAGCGAATAGAATAAGTGTAACCATTAAGCCGATGATTGTTGCAAGAGCTACGGGGGAGGCCAGATTTCCAACTTCGACAAGGGTTGAAGGATTTGCCCGAATAAGTTCTCCCTTTTGCAAACCAATAAAAGTAAGATATACCCCAATTCCGCTTGTAATCCCATGCTTTAATGAGCTTGGAACTGCACTGATCAATTTTGTACTTAATGAAGTAAAAGCAATGACAGAAAAGACAAGGCCAGACACCATTATGACAGCAAGACCTTGCTGCGGGGACAAGCCCATGGACTGCACCATTGTATAACTAAAAAAAGCGTTAATCCCCATTCCGGGAATAAGTATTATAGGCGCATTAGCAAAAAGCCCCATCAGCAAGCAACCGAGGATGGAAATGATTATTGATGAAATAACGCCAGCCTCTATCGGAATTCCAGCATCTCGCAAAATCAGCGGATTTACCAATATAATGTATGAGCATGTGAAAAATGAAGTTAAGCCTGCCATTAATTCCTTACGCCATGTTGATTCATGCTCCTTTATTTGAAAAAGCTTATTTAACATAATAAATATTGCCTCCAAAATACAATCCCGCCGCCACCCACTAGTATTTAACTAGTACAATCACAAATCTAAAGCTCTATAGATCAAGGTTCTATCTTACATAGCAGTAATTATTTCTTTTATTAGCTTTAAAAATTGCTGTTTGCTTTTTTCTGTTGTCTCCATCACTTCATCATGCGTTAGTACGTTTGGAGAAATACCCGCCGCAAGATTGCTGATGCATGAAATGCCGAGGACCTCTATTCCAGAATGCCGTGCAGTAATGACCTCCGGTACAGTAGACATACCTACTGCGCTCGCGCCAATAGTATTCAAGAAGCGAATTTCAGCAGGCGTCTCATAACTTGGACCCAGCATTCCGGCGTACACACCTTCAACTAAATTAACTCCATGTTCAACTGCCACCGATTTCGCAAGTGACTGCAGCGATTTAGAATATGCCTCTGTCATATCAGGAAACCTTGGACCGAATTCATCGAGATTAGGACCAATCAATGGATTTTGACCTGTCAGATTAAGATGATCCTGTATCAGCATTAAATCACCAGCTTGAAACTCATTATTGATTCCGCCTGCTGCGTTTGTGACAATAAGCTGTTCTACGCCAATTGCTTTCATGATCCGTATTGGATAGGTAACGGCTTCAATGGAGTGCCCCTCGTAATAATGAAATCTGCCTTGCATGGCTATGACAACTTTACCTCTGAGTCTGCCTATCACTAATTGCCCTGCATGCCCTGTGACTGTAGATACAGGAAAATGCGGAATTTCATCATAAGGAATAATTACCGGCTGCTCAATTTCATCTGCCAGCACACCAAGCCCGGAACCAAGCACAAGGCCGATTGTTGGAGACTGATCCATTTTGGATATTAAATACTTCTTAGTATCCCTTACTTTTTCCAGTACGTTCATTTAAATCAATTCCCTTCATAAGTTCCTATCTGACTAAACTGCTACTCTAAGGATTTGATAAACAATTGACTGACACGCTCATTAATATCATTGGGGACTGGTTGCATACCAGCAGATAAGCTGGAAGCATCCGTTACAATTCGAAGAGCGGAATAAGATTGCAGACCAAGACCCAAATCCATAACTTCAATCGGATTTCCATCAGCACCAGCCAAGTTCAGCGGGTCAGCATGGTGAAGCAAGTAAATGCTCTTGTCCTTGAAAGAGATTTTTTCAATTCCTTCCTTTACTTGCTCTACAGATAACGCTTCCATTTTTATCTCGTCAACATTAATTTCAAATCTGTAGTGTCCGGAGTTAGCCAAGATTGCTTTATGTTTGAACAGCGGAATATGCTTTTCTGTAATCACACTAAATCTTCCCGTCACCGTGATGATGACATCAGCGTTAGGAATAAGCTCCTCCAATTCGCCTACAATATGCCCGTCTGCTTTAGCTTTTAATTGATAGATAGGATTAATATCAAATACCATCGTCGTAGCTCCCAGGCCGCGGAATTTCTTGGCAACACCGCTACCAACGTAACCGTAACCAACAACCAGAACCTTTTTCCCCCCAATAAGCAGGCTGGTAGTCCGCATAAATCCGTCAACCAGAGACTGTCCAACACCGACAGCGTTTTCAATAATCTGCTTCAACGGCGAATCATCAATAACAACAATAGGGTAGGATGTTTGTACCTGTTTTTGTTCGATGAGCAGTTTTCCAGTGCGTGTCTCCTCATTTGCTCCGATTGGTGTCCAATCTGGCTTTAGTTCATTGTGTGCTAGGATCAAGCTGGCTCCGTTATCCAAGAACAGGTCAATTTTATCTTCCATCACAAGCTTCAAATAGTGCTTATGGTCTTCATAGCTATCGCCTTCTTTTCCTAACACAGTAATATTGTCAAGCGAAGACAGATAAGCTGCTGTATCTTTTTTTGTAGTGCCCAGACAGCCAACAAGATAAACATGCTCCGCGCCACCACCAAGCAGCCCCTCAATCCAGTAGCCTGTTTTGGGCTCAATATGCATACAAACGGCAATCTTCTTGCCTTTGAATGTCTGCTGCTCCTTGAAAATTTGATTAATTTCTGCTACAACAGGCATTCTCTCACGAAACCAGTGCATTCTAGATTCACCGATGGCCGCTAATTCAAAATTATCAATCATTGATTTCAAAATACCCACCTCATTCATGTAAAATTGATTATGTGTTACTGCATTCAGTATAATAATTTAAAATGCTAACAATAAGGCCATTTGTCTGCTTTTACATATAATGGGGAGGTAATGTCGTCATGGAGAGATCGAATCTGCTGAACGTTAAAGAAGCGATTAAAAAAGCCGATTTAACAAATATTTTGCCACCAGAAGTTACCCCCTTCTTAAGGGTAAAAGAATATAATAAAAATGAATGGATCATTGTTTCTGGAGAGAAGCTGAATTACCTTTACATTGTTATTGAAGGGAAAGGAGCCATCATGAATTCTTCAGAGGAAGGTGATCTCGCTCTTATAGAGCATTTAGAAAACAAAGAAATGATGGGTGATTTTGAATATTTCACTAAAAGCAACTTTGTGCATTCGGTGATGGCTTCACAGCCTGCGAGTGTACTCCTTATTCCAATTGAAATTGTAAATGACCACTTGATGAAATCAGCAGACTTTCTATTGTTAATGTGCAAAAGCATGAGTGAAAAACTTATGAAATCCTCCATTAAAAATGCAAGGTCCCTGCTCTACCCGCCTCAGCAAAAACTGTGTAAATTCATCGTTCAAGCTTCTGAGCATTCCAAATCGAACACGATTTATTTTAAACATAAAGACGTAGCTAATGAGATTGGCATCTCGGAGAGACACTTACGGAGAATGCTGAATGAACTGATAGATGAAGAGATTATTCGTAAAATTAGCAAGCAACTCACAATTCTGGATATGGAATTATTGAGAAAATATTCTTCTTTTATTTGATATCATAAAACCTTATTGGCTAAAGGAATCGTCCGCAAACACACAAACTTAAAGAAGTAACAGGGCTCCCTACACTGTCGAGCACCTAAGTTTAAGAGTCAACACTAAGGCTTTATCCTTGTACATTTAAAAAAAACAAATACTTGTACTAAAGCACAGGACAATAACTTGATTCCAAATAAAAAGAACTCGCACAATGTTCGAGTTCTTTTATAACTACCTACATTATCAGATAGCCTTATTACCCCGTTCGTTTCGAACAGCAACCCGAAGATATCAACGACATTAGCTACATGCTTTTTTCCCAAAATCCTTTGATGTTAATTCCTGTTTCTCCTGCAGCTTTCTCTAAACGAATTACTTCAGTTTGCTTAAGATTACATTGAGCGAGGCCAACGCACCATCGACATGAGATACCTTCGTTATACCAATAATGGGTACCGTTCCTTTGGCAACTGCCCAAGCCATAGCAATCTGAGCTGGTTCTACTCCGTATAAATCCCCAATTTCAGTCATTGTTTTTATCAGACCTTCAAGTTTTTTCAGTACATCTACATTAAATGCATTTCCTCTTCTGGTATTCTTTTTGAATGGATTATTAGCGTTATTCCGACCGGTTAAAGCACCTTGTTCCAATGTCATGTACGAGAAAAATACAACATTGTTTCTATGACACCAATCTATGATACCAGCTTCTTCAGAAGCTCTATATAATAAACTATAATGGTTCTGTACAGCTGAAAGTTGCAAACCTTCTTTTTCTAATATCCTAGCCGCTACTTTAATTTCTTCCAAATTGTGATTAGATACTCCAGCATGTTTGATCAGCCCCCTTTTCATTAAGGGGATAAGTTCTTTTGTCCATTTGACCACATCCTTTGGGTTATGAATCCAATAAATGTCTGCACTACTCACTCCTAGCCTACTTAAACTTGTGTCTAAAGTCTTTCTTAATTTACTTTTCAATTGATAGCCTATAGGCGTGAATTTAGTGGAGACAACGATATCACTTTCATGCATTATAAATTCGCCGAGGATAGATTCTGATACCCCCAAACCGTAAATGGGGGCAGTATCCCATAATGTGAATCCATGTTGTAAAGCTCTATTAAATACTGGGAGTAGATCATCTTTCTGAAGATCATTCCCAAAAATACGGCTCCCTCCCATAAATCCTGTTCCCCCATGACCATGTTCCAAACGCTATTGCTGGAATTTCTTTGTCTTTTAATTTTGTATATCTCATAAGTGTCACCATGCTTTCTTCATCTTTAATTTTCGTCTTTTATTGTTCGCCGTATTCTACTTAACGATACAGGAGTAATTCCAAGATAAGAGGCAATATAAGATTGATTTACTCGCTTTTCCAAATGTACATATTTCCTTTTAAAATCCAAATAACGTTCCGTAGCACTCTTTAACAAAACTATTCTCTCTTCCGATTTTATATCTGATACTATACTCCAACGCTTTGATATAAGCCTTCATACAATAAACATTGGATTCTAATAGGTGTACCAAATCCCTCCACTCTACAACCAACACGGTACAATCTTCGAGTGCCTCAACACAACATTTTGAAGGTTCCATATCCAAGAAGTATTCATTTGCATAAAATGAATTTTCGTTAATAAACAACTGTCTTGTCGTCTCCGCTAATATCGATGTAATAACTTCTTAATATCCCCGATACGACAAAATAAATTTCAGTTGGCTCATCGCCAATATGAATTACAATATCACGGCTCAATCTAAAAATTAGCGGTTGAACTTTTCAACTCGGTAAACGGGTCGATTACATTCAATTAAAATGCCAGCTTTGTAGCATGCCCGATTACGAGTAAAGTAGTGTCAACGCTGATAAGCCTTAATACGATTGTGCCGCCCTTCTACGGTTGCGTTAGTCCAACGACAACGATGGTAATTCACGATCTCATCCTGCCAATTGCGCATGGTTTTCAAGGCACTTCGCACGGCGTTATAGTCTATTTTCTCGCCTTGCTTGAGCCAACGTGTAAAACCCAGGCGGGCGATGCAGACGTTCGATGAACAGTCATACCACTGAGAAAAGGCTTCCTTCCATTCCCACACGCTGCATAACAGCGGAGAGAAGGCAAGCAGGATTTCTAACTGAGCTTTATTCTTTTCGGGCAGGCTGTCGACGGGTGGATTTAGCAGTCGATGGTGACTTTTCAAGATCGCCTTGGCCCTGGGGGATAGGGTCTGCTGAACCGACTTGCGGACCTCCTGGACACTTTCAATGACGTAGCCGTGAACATGGAATCGATCCGCAATACGGATGGCACACGGAAAGCATTCGCTGATCCACGTATGATACGCCTGAGCCAAGTCCATCGTAACAGCTTTGGGGTTCAGCGCCAGAAAGTTGGGATGCTGGCGAGCATAGGCACGCAGGTCTTCGAGCTTGCGGCCAGCCAGTAGATCCAGCATCGTTTCGCCCCGAAGATTGTGAATGCCGGTATTGTACGTGTGGCCCTTTTTGATCGCAAAGTCGTCGATCCCCAGTACGAGGACTTTGCTGTCCTTGGCTTCTCGCCAAGCCTGCTCCACCAAGCGTTCGCTTTCGATGGGGAGGGCATCTTGATGCATCCGCTGTACCGTACTCGCAGGCGCGTCTTGCATTCGTGCACTATGAGCTGACGTGGAGCCAAGCGCTTGTTCTACCGTTTGGGCTCGGAAGGCTCGGCTGTACCGCTGTTTCGGACCCACAAAGCCATACGTCCAAACGAAGCGGATTCGACAACGCGTACAAGCCAAACGAAGAGATGGGATATGCAAATAGCTCTTTCTACCAAAGACACTTAAATGGCGAATTTTACGTGGTTTGTTTCGACCATCACGCTTCACATCTTGTTCCGAATTGCAGATGGGGCAAGGTTGTTTGTAGGCTATAGGCGATGCCTCCAGATGAATGTCCTGGGTATCCATGGAGACAATTTTATGAAGTTGTAGCTCTGGTAATCCGAGCATTTCGTTGATATACTGGAGTGGCATCTGTCATATCCTTTTGTTGTTTGGTAGGACTTACAACATTACAGGATTTGCAGATGTTTTTCCATTTTCATCTCCGTTCTACGCTCACTTGAATTCTTCAACCGCTAATTTCTGTTTTGAGCCAATTAACATAAAATATTTTTTTTAAAAAAAATTATAAAATCAATTAAACCCCAGTTACTGCAGCCCCAATTCAGATAATTTTTTTGGGATTTTAGGTACTTCCTCCCACTTTATATCGACTTCGCCTTTAAAAGATTTTTTACCATTAATATGATTTTGTAACTCCCCGTTGAGAAATATCTTCACTTCCTCGATGATGCCTTCTTCGCCTAATTAATAATAAATAATATCTCCCCCTGTTCACCATCGTCCTTTCATACTCCCTGCTGTCCAAGAATTGAAACCATGCTATATACTGCTGCGTGCTCGAGAAAGAGAGATGACCAACAGCTTCATTCAACTTGGACATCCACAAGCAAGCGCCAATGCCCTAGCACGTCCGACAACATGACTAAAAGTGACTGTTCCTTCTCATTCCCCTGCCTTTCCATCCAGCTTATGCCGCACCTTGATCTCATCCCTCGTAACCTTCATCTGTATCTCTCCCTGCCGATCCGTACGGTACAACGTTGTACCGTTATCGACCAGACGCTCCATCACCACTGGCGCTGGATGTCCGTACATGTTGTTAACGCCCGCAGAGATGACTGTAGCAGCTGGACGCCAGAACTGCAGCCACTCCTCTCCTGTGGAGGTCTTACTCCCATGATGCGCCGCCTTCAGCACATCAATCTGCGGTCCAGCGTGAAATCCCAATGCTCCCCCTTGAGCGACAATCTCTTCTTCCGCAGCCATATCCATATCCCCTGTGAACAGGAAATTCCGCTCATTCATATTTAGGCGAAAGACCACCGAAGCATGGTTCTGGTTGTCCGGCTCTGGAAGATGGCCCTCTTCTTCCTTAAGCGGCTGCGGCCACAGGAAAAATAAGCGTGTCGCGTCATCCGGTGCCAGCTCCATGCCCTGATGCACAGCATACAGCCGGACGCCAGCTTCCAGAGCAGTCCCCATCAGCTTCTTATAAGGCTCCTGTTCAGCCATGGTTCCATTAAATAAAAAGGAAGAGACCGGAATGTTCTCCAGCACAGCTTGTAACCCTCCGGCATGATCCTGATCAGCATGGGTCAGAATGATGGCGTCCAATCGGTGAATGCCGCGCTTTTTAAGGAGCGGAACTAACACCTTGGCCCCTACCTCGAATGGATTGCGGCGGATACGCCACTCCTCTTTTTTGCCAAAACTGACTGTCCCGCCGCCGTCCACCAGAATGTGAGACCCGCCTGGGGTTGTGATCAGAGTGCTGTCGCCCTGCCCAATGTCAAGATAACTGATGCTTCCGCCGCCCGGAAGTTGATCTGGTCGATACCCCTGATACAATAGCAAACTGAATCCCGCAAACATCGAAAACAGTAGTATTCCACTCCAGCGCAGCGCCGGTGACCTCCATCCCGTGTACATCGTTGACAGTTCTCTAATTCCACCTACGTCCCTGAATCTTTCAAATCCCATTGATTCTTCTAATGGTCTTGTCTCGTCCTCTGTATATTGCCTTGCTCTATCCCGTGTTTCGATCCGCAGCTTAGCGAAGTACAGCAGGCCGAAGAGAAAGGCATAATAGATGCAGATCCATAACAGAGATGGCGAACGCCAGATCATCACCCCACCGGGAAATCCGTTGATCCACTCTACCAATCCAAAGGTGATATTATTCAGCAACTCTGTAACGGTGGCCAGCAAGCTTGCCGCATCCCCCCATAAACGCCCCAGCAGCAGCGCGACAGTGCCAAGTGGTAAAATAACAAAGGTAATAAAGGGTACCAGCACGAGATTGGCAATAAAGGACATGAGCGAAAATTGGTTAAAGTAGTAGATGGTCAGTGGAAAAGAAATAAACTGCGCGACGACAGTTACGGATACAGCACTCCTTAGCCAGCTAGGCAGTCTCCGCAGCAAAACATCCGCCAGCGGTACATAAATCATCAGCCCGGCCGTCACCAGGAATGACAACTGGAAGCTGACATTTACCAGCATATAGGGATTCCAGATCAGCATGACGAGCGCAGAGGCGCAGAGAATGTTCAGGCCGTCTTTTAGAATCCCGGCACGCGCAGCGGCCAAAGCAATCATGCTCATCAGTCCGGCGCGAATGACCGAAGGCCCTGCCCCGGATAGAAGTACATACACAGGTACAAGCATGAACGTGACGGTTAACGTCGTCTCCCGAGTCAGCCGGCAGCGCTTTAAAAGAAATAGAATAGCGCCTACATACACTGCTACATGCATCCCAGAAATCGCAAGGATGTGCGTCAACCCCAACTGGGAGAACTGCCGAAACGTATCAGGATCAAGATCATCCTGCATTCCGATGATTAGGCCTTTCATATACCCTGAGTGCAGCTTTTCAAATAAACGATCCAGTTCAGCTCCAAGACTTGCCCGGACTCCATCATTCCAGCGTAACACCGTAGACAAACTCCAAGACGCCGGTGGCGCTGTCTCCACTGTCTCCGCTCCCGTTACTTTCAGCAACCAGTAGATGTCCCTAGTTTGGAGATAGGCTCTATAGTCGAAGCCGCCAAAGTTCCGGGCTTCCTGAGGCTGTTCCAGTACACCTGTCAGCTTTACCCGATCTCCCCGTTTCCACGCAGCAACGATTTCAATCTCTGATTCGGCTTGTAACTTCACCTGCACAGCAAGCTGCTCTCCTGATCCTGCGCCACCAGACTTCTCGCTGCGTTGTGATCCGGTATGATCAGGACCAGTTCCAGGGCTGCCACCTTCCTGTCCTCCTAACTCCCCGTTACGAGTGATTCCGGATACCTTCATTGTAAAATCTGCACGGTCCCCGTCCCGATCTACCGGGGAAGTTATGAACCCCTCTGCCAGCACTTCTATCTCTCTCGTCTCCATAGGCTGTAGTTGAAGGGCGTCTGGAAGCCGGCTGACATGATGAACTTCGTTCCATTCCCAGTATCCACCCGACAGAACCAAGGCAGCTGCCAATACTGCAACATATTTCAGACTCAGCCTTCCCGTACATACCAGCGCCGCAAGCAACAACAATAATCCCGCCCCGACAAGAAGCAATCTGCTCCCGGAATATAAACAAGCCGCAGTGCTGCCGATCACCCAGCATACGGTAAAGCTTAACAGCGGTCTAGCTTTCAAACTCTCGTCCTCCCTTTCTTTGCTGTATCCAGCAGAAAAGAATGCATTCGCCCATCCGATCCTTCAAAACAATTGAAATTTATCGGCAACAAATGCAAATCATCTTCTCTAAACATAAAAAAAGCCCCCTGTATCCGCACCATACATGCGTCTACAGAGGTTCTTCCTCCGGTTCAATACTTATTTAATTCGTGATTTCCGGTTTATTCCGATATTGTTATCATCGTCTCCGGCGGTGGCTCATAGCTCTCCAACTGGCGGAAAATAATCCCCTTGGCGGCCATCATAGCCCGTACTTTCTCCATATCCTTCCGATAAGGACGATAGTAAACGATCTCTACAATCCCGCTGTTGGCCAGCATATTAGCGCAGGTCCAGCAGGGTTCATCGGTGACATATACGGTACTGCCTTCACGGTCAATCCGGTCGGTGAACAGCAACAGGTTCTGCTCCGCATGGATAGTGCGAATGCAGCGCTGCTTTTTGACCATCGTCTCGACACCGTCCACTACCTCCATTTCAACCGTCTCCGAGATCATACAGCCGGCTTCCGAGCAATCCGGTACTCCCATCGGTGCGCCATTATAGGCGGTACCCAACAGCTTCTTACCCTGCACCAGCACGGCACCGACATGACGACGATTACAACGCGAACGGGTCGAGACCATGCAAGCAATGTCCATAAAATAGGTATCCCAGTTTTTGCGTTTGACTACAGTCATCTTCCATCTCCATCTTCTCTATGTCAAAATATTTGTTTACTATTGTAACACATCACCGCATGTGTCCACTAGAACAAGAAGTGCCCGCTGCGCTTCAAGATTCCCATTAAAAAGTCACCAGTGGTCGCAGTTTTTCCAGCACCTTGGGGCCGATTCCCTTGACCTTGCCGAGGTCAGTCGCGCCCCGGAAAGCACCTTTGCTATTACGATAATCGATAATGGCCTGCGCCTTCTTCTCCCCGATCCCCGGTAAATTCATTAATTCCGCTACGGTTGCGATGTTAACATTGATCAGACCGGAAGTGGGAGCAGCGGGTGGCGGGACAGGGGGAGCAGCTGCAACTGCTGCGGCGCTTGCCCCAGCACTCAGTCCAGCACTTGCTCCAGCACTCACTCCAGCACCCGCTCCAGTACTCACTCCAGCACCCGCTCCAGCACTCACTCCACCACTCACTCCACCACTCAGTCCAGCACTTGCTCCAGCACCCGCTTCACCATTCACTCCAGCACCCGCTCCAACACTCACTCCACCACTCGCTCCAGCACCCGGCTGGCCCGGTGCTTGTCCATCTACAGACGTCTGCTGCCCTGACGGAGGAACTGCATTTTCAGCATTTGTATCGTTTACAGAACTTGCAATGTTCGCAGCATTTGTGGCATTTGCAGCCCCTGCAGGTAGCGCCAACCCTGAGTTCGCCCCCGCATCAGCTGTGCCCCCCAATGCTACAGGCGCTTCTGCCGCAGCGGCTTCCGTCCCTGACTGGGCAGACTCCGCCAAAGCCCCCTTGTCTTGTCCGCCTTTATCACCAGCTGGCACTTTTGCTTCCTGATGAACGGGAACCCCAATAGCCTCCCCCATGCTTACGTTAAGCGTCTCCCAGCCAGCTATACCGGAACTACTGCCGCTCGCAGCCCAGATCAGAGCGCTGCCTATAAGCGTCGCGGCTATTCCACCGATGATCGTTCCTTTATTCACCTAACTTCACTCCTTTCTCTGCATCCTTCTATTCGTTTTTTTGAATATAAATACAACCTATGATATATAAACTCTTGTTGTTTTATACAAAACCTGTCATGAGTCCAAGGCTACCCTGCATACATATAACGAAGAGAATTCATGTCATTCCTCAATAAAGCAACATGGGAAAGGAGGAACTTTAAGATGAAGGTAGGATTTATCGGAACCGGCAGCATGGGCAGTCTACTAATTGACGCGTTCATTTCCTCCGGTGCGCTGGAGCCAAGTCAGGTGCTGGCCAGCAACCGCAGCCCGGGCAGGCTGCTGCAACTTCAAGAGCGGCATCCCGGTATCGAGCTATGCGGCAGCAACAGCGAGACCGCTGGCGGAAGCGATATCCTTTTTATATGCGTGAAGCCCCTGGAATTCAAAACATTGACGGATGAGATCGGCTCCATCTTGACGGAAGAGCAAATTGTGGTCTCGATTACTAGCCCCGTGCAGCTACATCATCTGGAAAGCGTTCTGCCATCCAAAATCGCCAAAGTCATTCCCAGCATTACGCACAGCGTCAAGAGCGGCTCTTCACTTTGCATCTTTGGCAGTCGGCTAAATACGGAAGACAGGCAGAAGCTGCTCAGTCTTCTGTCATTTATCGGCGTTCCTATAGAGATCAACGAAGCCCATACTCGAATTGCTTCTGATTTCTCCAGCTGCGGACCTGCTTTTCTAAGCTATTTCATCGAGCGCTGGATCAATACCGCTATCGTAGCAACCGGTATTGACGGAAATTTAATCAGTCGCCTGGCCGGTGAAATGTTACTTGGCACAGGTAAGCTGCTGACCGAAGGAAACTTCAGCCCTCAAGAGCTACAGGAACGGGTTGCCGTTCCCGGCGGTATAACAGCGGAAGCTCTAAATCATTTGCGCCTCAGTTTAGAAGGTGTGTTCGAGAAGTTGATCTCTACAACCCACGACAAATACGACGAGGATGTCGACAAGCTGAATCTGCTCTTCGGATTGAACGCTACTCCCCAGAACTCGCTGGATAGCTAGTAACTTCCCCACAAAAAGGTGCCCCGTTTAGACTGCTTCACCCGTATTCCGCAAAATAAAACCCGCAGCACGGATCACTCCGATGCTGCGGGTAGAATTGCGTTCTTCGCTTAACCCACTACGATATTTACAAGCTTGCCGGGAACGGCAATAATCTTGCGTACAGTCTTGCCTTCAACGGCTGCACTCACGTTAGGGAGCGCAAGCGCGTGTGCTTGCATGTCTTCTTGGCTCATATCCTGCGGGATCAGGGCGCGTTGTACGATTTTGCCGTTTACCTGCACGACAATCTCAACCTCAGCATCCACCGTCCATGCCTCATCATAAGTTGGCCAAGCTACATAACTGATGCCACCTTCATGACCAAGTAGTTGCCACAGCTCTTCCGCAAGGTGAGGCGCCAGAGGCGACAGCATTTGAACGAAGTTACCAGCCGCTTCTGCAGACAGCGTCTCCTGCTTATAAGCGTCGTTGATGAAGATCATAAGCTGGCTGATCGCCGTATTGAAGCGCAGGTGCTCGAAGTCCTCGGTGACCTTCTTCAATGTTTTGTGCCAGGTCCGTTTGAACTCGTCGCTACCGCCGTCAGCTGTGATCTTGCTGCTCAAGCTGCCGTCCTCGTTCACGAACAAGCGCCAAACCCGGGACAAGAAGCGGTGGATACCTTCCACACCTTTCTCGTTCCAAGGCTTGGTAGCTTCAAGGGGTCCCATAAACATTTCATAGACACGCAATGTGTCTGCGCCGAAAGCTTCCACGATCTCATCCGGATTAATAACGTTACCACGCGATTTACTCATCTTCTCATTGTTGTCTCCGAGGATCATGCCTTGGTTCACCAGTTTGTGGAACGGCTCCTTGGTGTGCACTACGCCCAGATCATACAGCACCTTATGCCAGAAACGGGCATACAGCAAGTGAAGCACCGCATGCTCTGCTCCTCCGATATAGAGATCCACAGGAAGCCATTCTTTCTGCTTCTCTGGCGAGCAAATTTCCTTGTCATTGTGAGGATCAATATAACGCAGATAGTACCAGCAGCTGCCTGCCCATTGTGGCATGGTGTTGGTCTCGCGGCGCGCTTTCATACCGGTCTCAGGATCAACGGTCTCTACCCATTCGGTCACGTTGGCCAGCGGAGATTCGCCTGTACCGGACGGCTTGATGACATCAACATCCGGCAGCATCAGCGGCAGCTGATCCTCCGGTACAGTCTTCATCGTTCCATCTTCTAAATGCAGAATTGGAATCGGCTCACCCCAATACCGCTGACGGCTGAACAGCCAGTCGCGCAGACGATATGTGACTTTGCCTTGACCTTTTCCGTTCTCTTCCAGCCAGGAGATCATCTTGGCAATTGCTTCTGCATTATTCAGGCCATCCAGGAACTCAGAATTAACGTGTGGGCCGTCTCCTGCGTAAGCTTCTTCTTCAATGTTGCCACCTTGCACGACCTCTACAATGTTCAGACCGAATTGCTTCGCGAATTCCCAGTCGCGTGTATCATGACCCGGCACGGCCATAATAGCTCCTGTTCCATAACCAGCCAGTACATAATCAGCGATCCAGATTGGCACTTGCGCACCATTAACCGGGTTAACCGCATATGCTCCGGTAAATACGCCGGTCTTCTCTTTTGCCAGATCGGTACGTTCCAGGTCACTCTTGCGTGAAGCCTTCTCACGGTATTCCGCAATCGCTGCACGCTGTGCTTCAGTGGTAATTACGTCCACCAGTTCATGTTCTGGCGCCAATACGCAGTAGCTGGCTCCGAACAAAGTATCCGGGCGTGTCGTAAATACTTGCAGACTGGACTCGTGTCCCTCGATAGTGAAGGTCACTTCCGCACCGGTTGATTTGCCGATCCAGTTACGCTGCATATCCTTGATACTCTCGGACCAGTCTAGCTCCTCCAGATCCTCAAGCAATCGCTCTGCATAATCGGTGATCTTCAGAATCCACTGACGCATTGGCTTGCGCACCACGGGATGACCGCCGCGCTCACTTTTGCCATCGATAACTTCTTCATTCGCCAGCACTGTTCCCAAAGCCTCACACCAGTTCACCGGCACTTCAGCCACATAAGCCAGGCCACGATTGTAGAGCTGGATGAAAATCCACTGTGTCCATTTGTAATATTCCGGATCTGTCGTGCTGATCTCACGGTCCCAGTCATACGAGAAGCCCAGGGATTTGATCTGACGGCGGAAGTTGTCGATGTTCTTAAACGTGAATTCCCGCGGGTCCTGTCCGGTATCCAGCGCATACTGTTCTGCCGGTAAGCCGAAGGCATCCCAGCCCATCGGGTGCAGTACATTGTAACCACGCATGCGCTTGTAGCGGGAGACGATATCTGTCGCCGTATAGCCTTCCGGATGGCCTACATGCAGCCCTGCACCTGAAGGATATGGAAACATATCCAGCGCGTAAAATTTCGATTTTCCCGGTTCTTCACCAGTTTTGAAAGTCTTCTGTTCATCCCAGTATTTCTGCCATTTCGGTTCAATGGTTTGTGCGCGGTAGCCTGTAGCAGCTGACGCGTTTGGTTTATTATCGCTCATCTTATGCCCTCCTTGGAGTGTTGCTGATCAGAAGAAACGACTGTGCAATCCTCAAGAAGAGGAAGACAGGTGTTTCTCGTAAAAAATATAAGCCGTATGTACTGCACGGAGCATATACATTCTTATCTTCAAGCAGAAACGGCTTTGCCGTCCTCTAAGGGGCGGTATCCGTTTCAGCGAGAAATATAAGGGTGGTTTATAAGCGTAAAACTTATAAATTCTTATATTTTCAAAAAAACCTCCCATCCCTAGCGTATAATCGCTAGGGACGAGAGGTCTGATTTCCCGTGGTACCACCCTAGTTAGCGGCTGGATATGCTTTACCGGCCACTCACTTTGCACCCTTTAGCGGGGGTGAGGCGACGATGGTTCACACACATTGTGATGTTCTCCCTAGGGATTGCATCACTTCTGCGGCTTGCATCGTTACTCCGAGGTGAGTTCATTCCTGTCCGTCTACCGGCTCGCACCCTTGTGCCGGCTCTCTGCAATAACGGTCTATCCGGAACTAATGCTCCTCATCATTGAACAGCTATTCACAATGTAAATCGTAATATTCCACAACATTATATACAATAGCCCCGCCTCTAGTCAATCACTAACCACATCTACACCGGCTTTCTTCTAATATAATATGCCACAAAATGCTGAATGACGACCTTGGCCGCCGCGAAAAACGGCACTGCCAGAATTAATCCCAGCATCCCGGCCACCTCGCCCCCGACCAGTAGGGCAAAAATAATCAGCAGTGGATGCAAATGAAGCGTTCGGCCCACGACTTGAGGCGAAATAATGTTGCTCTCCACAATCTGGCACAGGGTGTTCACCAGTGCAACCAGCAACACAAGCTTCAGCGAAACGGTCGAAGCCATCACAATGGCCGGTGCTGCACCGAGAAAGGGTCCCATATAGGGCACGATATTAAACACCGCAACGACACTGGCGAACAGCAGCGCATAGGGCATCCCGATGATCGCATAGCCAATATACGCAAACACTCCAATAATTAAGCAGACCAGAAATTGGCCGCGAATATAATTTCCTAGCGCCTCATCGATATCTTTAAACAGGGTAACAATCGATTTTCGGCGCGACCTTGGCAGACACGAGACAATCGTCCGTTCAAACACTTCAAAGTCCTTGAGGATGTAGAAGACAAGAAACGGTACGATAAAGGCATTAAACAGCACGTTAATGGTAGTACCGATATTATCAAGAAAGTTAGAGATTCCTTCTGCCAAACGGTTTTCCAGCTGAAAAAACCAGTTGTTCATCCCCATTCCCACCCCCGGCGGAATCAGCTTGGAGTTCATGCCGCTCATCAAGCTCTGGGCACGGAGTGTCATTTCCGGCAGATGCTCATTTAATTCTTCCAGCTGCTCGATGAACATCGGGATCAGATTGATCGCAATGACGGCAATAGCTGTCAGAAATACGGCATATATAAGCAGAACAGCGACACTTCGCGGCATTTTGCGTCCGGCTAGCATGCTGACTACGGGATTAAGCACATAAGAAATAATCATGGCTGCCAGAAAAGGAGCCAGAATGGCTTTTAAAAACACCCAAATCCCCATCAGCATCGGACGAAGCTGCCAAACAAAATACAAAATGATCAGAGAGAGCAGCACCCCGATCATCCAGCGGAACCATTTACTTTGGGACCATTGCTCCATGAGTGTGACCTCCTGCGGTATAACTGGACTGGCTACGTACATAAGTATATGTTCTACCGCAGTAAAATAATCGCAACTACTCCAGCAGCGCCAAAATAAGACCCCGCCTCCCGAGCAAAAAGAGTGCCCAAAACCAAAAAACGCCAATAACCCTGCAGCTTTGGTTCGCTGAAAGGAAATTGACGTTATATGACCTATGTACCGCTGTTCAAGCCATACCCAATACTAACTCAGGAAGAGGCGTGAATCTGCGGGAAATCCTGGGCGATTTCTTCTCCGGGAAAGAGGTCGTCCAGCGAGCTGAGCGTACCGTCTTCCTCTACCTGGTACACGGACATTTTCTCCCCGTTCACCGTTAATTCAATAAAGCAGCCCCAGCAATAAAATTGGTGCGAGCCGATCTTTCCGATATCTTTAGAGCCACAGTTTGGACACTTCATAATATATATTCCACCTATCCGTTAACAATATTAATGGCTTTCTGTAGCCGTTCTTCGCTCATCGCGGGCACCATGACAGTATCCTCACCGATAGACATCTCTTCAGAACAAGGCAGCCATTTGCGGCCTTCGATCAAATCAGTCACAAGTCCGTCACTGATTTCCAGCGCTACTATTGTGTTTCCCATCTTTTGGTCAAAATAAACATCGGAGATCCGGCCCAGTATCGTTCCGGCTGCAGTAATGACCTGCAAATCCTTCAATTTACGTTTGCCCAGAAGAAAAGTATATGGTATGTGGTCAGCTTCTGCCTTTTCAATCGACTCTTTACTGCGAATCATGACAGCATCCTCGCCATAGGCGATCATTTCGTTCCATGCCACAACTTTCACATGATTGGTGAAAAAAGTTTTGCTTTCCAGTTCAATACCCGTAATATTCCAGTTTGAATCCACTAGAATATCGACAATTTTTCCGACTTCCTGACCTTCTTCAACCTCAAATACAGCGAGGCCGATCATATCCTGAAGTTTCATGGCTGTTCGTGGTCCCCCTGCTTGTGAAGTGTATTTGGAATTCCAAAGAGCCGGATGCCCAAATCCCATCACTCCATGTCAGAACCGAAGAAACGCCTAGTCTCTATTACGCAGCCGATTCAAAATGGTTGCAACTTTTTGGGCAACATACTCTATTTCTTCAGTAGTATTACCCAAACCCGTGCTAAAACGAATCGCCGTGTCCAAAAGATTCTCTGGAAGCTTCATCGCTTGCAGCACATGAGAAATTTCCAGTGATCCTGAAGTGCAGGCCGAGCCGCTAGCTGCGGCAATCCCCTCCATATCCAGGTTCATCAGCATGACATCGGTTCGAATCCCCGGAAAGCTCACATTCAAGATTGACGGTAAAAAATGCTCGGAATTCCCGTTTACCACGAATCCCTCTTTCCCGACCAGACGCTCCAGCTCATCCTGCAATAGCCTCCGCAGTTCCAGCGCCTTCGCGCTACGCTGCTCCTGCCCCTGAACCGCCAGTTCTACCGCCTTTGCGAACCCGGCGACGCCTGCCAGATTCTCTGTGCCCGCACGCCGACCACGTTCTTGCAGACCGCCGTGTAGTCTTGGATGCACTGGCGCACCGCGCCGTACGTAGAGACCGCCGATGCCCTGCGGCCCGTTTATTTTGTGAGCGGTGAAGCTCATGTAATCCACAGGAAGCTCATGCAGCTTGATCGGCAGCGCTCCTAGCGTCTGAACCGCATCGACGTGGAACAGGATACCCCGCTCCCCAGCCAACCGGCCGATCTCTGCAATCGGCTGAACAGTGCCCACTTCATTGTTGGCATACATCACACTTATCAGCACGGTGTCTTCACGCAGCGCAGCCTCCACTTCAGCTACAGAGACCAGACCTGTCTCATCAACAGGTAGATAAGTAACCGTATACCCTTGATGCTCCAGTTCCTCGCAGGTATGCAGCACTGCATGATGCTCAATCATCGTGGTAATGATATGGCGACCTTTGTCTGTAGAGGCAGCCGCAGCACCGAACAGTGCCAGATTGTCGCTCTCTGTCCCTCCGCCAGTGAATACCCACTCATCGGGGAAACAGCCTAAAAAGGCCGCGATGGAATCACGCGCCCCGTTCAAAATTCTTTTAGCCGAACGCCCGAATTGGTGCACACTGGACGCATTGCCATAGCTTTCTGTCATTATATTCAGCATGACCTTCGCTACCTCAGGATGTATCGGTGTTGAGGCAGCATGGTCCAGGTAGATGGATTTCATAGCTAAAGTTCTCCACTTCTATAGATATGGGAATTCGTAATTTGATTATAACGCCAAAGACGTCAATTTTCCAAAAAAAGTTATTGCATGGATTAATGTTAAAGCATAGATTCAACTTAGAGTTTTATCAATCAGTCTAATATGTCGGCCAGATTATCCTCGGAGATCACGGTGATGCCGTGTTTACGCAGCAGTGCAGAGGTAACGCCATCCCCGGTAATCTTTTCACCCGAAAAATCGCCGTTATAGATCATTGCGCTACCGCAAGACGGACTATTCTCCTTCAGTACAACCACGGTGACCCCCATCTCCCGGGCCTTGTCCAGCGTAATGTGCGCGCCACGAAGGTACAGCTCAGTCACATCGACTCCGGACCTGTCCATCACCCGGGCCTTTCCTTCCAGCACATCATAGCCGTCTCCGCCAACGATTTCGGCCGGTTCCCGTGGGGTAGAAAAGCCGCCCAAAAGTTCAGGGCAGACCGCCATGGCCTTATCCTCGTCCAGAAGTTTCTGAATGCTTTCATGCAAGCAATCCGTACCGTTATATCTTACTTTCATTCCTGCCAGACATGAACTTACCAGAATCACCCGGAACACCTCTACTTCACAAATTATAATGCCCTGGAGGCACAAGAAAAAACGGATGCACCATCCCCATCAGGGACGGTGCCCGTTTTGTTTGCGTAACATTATACTGTCAAGTATACCAGAAAATCACCTTATTCGCGCTGTTTTTCTGCTGCCCGGTCCCGAATCTGTCTGGCAAACAGGCCAAGAACTGGGGTCAGCAGCACAGCTGAAGCGACGATGGAGGCACGGACAGACAAGCGGTTACCAATCCAGCCTACCAGCGGTCCTCCCGCCGACTGACCGAGCGCATCCGATTGGCTCATCATCGAAATCACCGTTGCCCGTGACTTACTCTCGATGTGCTGATTGAGCCATGTATTGTATATCGGTCCGTTCAGGGTCATGACCGTATCGTGCAGCAGCACAGCGGCAAGAGCCCACCCGAACCCGGGAGCAAATGCCATGAGCAGGATGGCCCCGATCCGCAAAGCAGTCAGCACAATCAGACTGAAGACAATTAGCGGCCGGCTGTTGATATCCAGTTTTTTCTCCGCGAGCCAGACAACCGGCAGACTGACCAGTGTCGACAGCAAAGCGATTAATCCGACCCACACTGCTACCGAGGCTGTTATCCCCTCCGGAAATCCGATGTCTGTGATCAGATGTGCCTGCCATAAACGGTCATATCCTTCGGAGGCTGCACCACTAAATACGGTAACGAGCAGCAGCATCAGCAGAACCGGATGACGGCGAATCATGCCTGCTCCAGACAGCCAAGCGCCTTTCATACTTTTCAAATGTGCAAATGGCGTTCCCTCCAGCTTCTCCGGTCTGACAAACTTCGTCTCCCTCATAAACCGAATCAGGAAGAATCCCAGCACAAGATACATCAAGCCAGCTGCCACGTAAGGCAGATTAGACTGAATTGTAGAAAGAGCTACACTAATGCCGATGCCAGCCAGTGCTCCGAACAGGCTCAGTCGCTTGGCAGTCAGAAAAACACGCCCGGCCTCCTGCTCGCCAACCTCATCTACAATCCAGGCAATATCAGCACCGCTCGTGAACGTATACCCAATGCCAAAGAAAACTTGTGACACTAAAAGCCACGCAAAAGCCGAAAGCAACGGAACACTGCTCTCCAGTGCCTGCACACTACCTTCAACTACAAAGCCTACACCCAAAATGAACATTCCGATGATGACCGACCATTTGCGGCTGTACACATCCGCGATTACACCGGTAATCCCTTCAAAAATTAATACTGTCAGCTCCAGCACCGCACCCACCATCAGCAGCTGCAACGGACTAAGACCGAGAGTAATAACCTGATAAACCGCATAGGTAGTAAACATTGTGGCACTGGCAAGGGATGTCCAAAATCCCATAAAGGAATACACATGTCTTGCATTAAGCTGTCTTTTCATTAAACCGGGTCCGCCTCTCTATTAACGGCAGAATCATCCGTACACGTTCATCCCGCTTTCATGAATCCCAGTCTAAGCCGTGCGAAAGTTCTACCGGTCTCTACTTCCTTTCCATACTTTGAGTGAACAAGCAGCCAAGTTTCTCTGTCGCATATAATCACACCTCCGAAATTAGTTGAGATTAATTATATTCAATTGGTACCAGCTGAGCAGGGGAAAGAATGAGTATAGTTGAAAAGTACCCGGCGGGGTCCGATAGTAGAAACATAGGAAATGGGAGTTACGGAGGCGAGTCAATTGCAACCACATATAGCAGATTATTTAAAAAGAATTCTTACCACTACTAATGAAGGATCGAAGTGTAATTAACGGCATTTTCGTACCTTAATTCCTCTGCAGCTAAGGGTTAATGAAGATTAAGTGCAATATTGTACCTTAAATTTACCAGAATCCCCCGTCCAGTGTGCTTTTACGAAAAATAAGATACAATAATGCCCTTATTCCCCTTATTTACCTATATTCAAGAAAAATAAGGTACAAGAATGCTGTTAATTGGGGACGCGCCCCTCTTTTTCACTGTAAAGACGACTGGTGAAGGGGAATATACTGGTCCTGGTGGTTGAAATCTGTCGACAGTCTATGTTCCAGTACTGGCTTTCCTAATGGAAGAGTTTAGAGTTTAGAGTTTAGAGTTTAGAGTTTAGAGTTTAGAGTTTAGAGTTTAGAGTTTAGAGTTTAGAGTTTAGAGTTTAGAGTTTAGAGTTTAGACTCTAGATTTTCGATACTCTCTAGGCGTTATTCCATGATGCTTCTTAAAAGATTGAATGTAATGATTGACATGATTGAATCCAACTCGGGTGGCAATCTCAGTAATAGTGAATCTTGATGCCTCTAGTAGTTCCACACTTCGTTTAATCCGATAGCCAATAAGGTAGTTATACGGAGTTGTATGAACAATTTTATGAAAACACCTGCCACATTCTGCGATACTAACCCTAGCCGATTTGGCTATATCCGCTAAAGAGATCTCTTCCGAGTAATTTTGATGGATAAAGCTGAGTATGGATTGAACACGCTCCAGCTGTTGCATCTTAGATTTATTATTTGTTTCGTTTTTTTGTAAGGGAATATGACTTATCAATTTCATCCATATACAATTTATCTTGCATGCCACTTCATACTCCCATCCAAAATATCTAGCTTCTTCATACATTTTTTTAAGATCCCATAATATTTGAATTAAATAGGCTTGCCAATCCACGTCTTTATTGAGGATCTTCGTTAGAAATGCTGAACTATTGGTATAGGGTTGGACATACTGGAGTTCCATTCGACTTCCTGAAAAAAAACATAATAGTTTTTCGGGGAAATTGTAGCTTACATATTGTCCATCAGCGGACATATCTGTTGTTACATGCAACAAGCCTTTATTTATAAAAATTGCTTCTCCCGAATTCAGCCTATAATTATCACCGTTAATTTGCATGCTTATCCAACCGGAAGTAACTAAAGTTAGTTGAATTTCATCATGCCAGTGTAAGTCATTAAAACCTCTTCCGCGAGGTATACACGACAATCGAGTGACCGTATACATTTCAATTGGGAAAAGCGTGTCTGGATAATCATTCTTTTCCTCCAAATTCTTATTCATATAATCCCCGCTCTCATAATGACGATATTCTTATATTAATGGATAATATAATTGCATATACCCCATTCGAATGATGATATTATCATAACGAATTCTATATTACATTTAAAGTTAGGAGAGCAAAATGCATATTACATTCCGAGATTATAAAAAAGAAGATATAACGCTCCTTAAAAATATTTGGAACGACATATTAATTGACGGTGTCGCATTTCCTGGAGAAGATCATTACGAGGAGAACGAATTCGAAACAATGCTGGAGGAACAATCTGCTGTCACATGCATCTTGGTAGATGATGATGTGGCTGGTTACTATATTTTACACCCTAATAATATCGGCAGATGCAGCCATGTAGCAAACGCGAGTTATGCCATTTCCAAATTGTACCGCGGCAGAAAGTTAGCAGACCCTCTGGTAAAAAGATCGATCGAACAAGCTAGAGAATTAGGCTTTAAAGGAATGCAATTCAATGCAGTAGTTTCAGGCAATTCCGCAGCAATTCACACCTATCAGAAAGCAGGGTTCAAGACTGTAGGAACCATTCCCGAAGGGTTTCGCCTGAAAAATGGAGTGTTCTCAGATATGCATATCATGTATCTCCACTTTAGTTAATATTCACAGAGCCTTTCATGTAAATAAAATAAAAGCCCGCCGACCAATTAAGGTTGACGGGCTTCTCTTGCTGGTTATATGCTCCCTGTAACAGGGGCTAGCAGAGTCATGCGTGAATTAAATATAGAACATGTAATTGTCGGCATGATTCTCTTCTTTAAAGTTGATCAGATCCGACAATGTGGTGGAATCCAGTACATCAGCAATGCTGTCGCGGATACGAAGCCACAGGTCACGCTTAGCCGGGTCATCTTCTTCCGTAAAATCGACAGGCGAAATAGGACCTTCCAATACGCGGATAATATCTCCCGCAGTGATGGAAGCCACTTCGCGGGCCAAAATGTAACCGCCGTAAGCTCCGCGAATACTTTTCACAAGACCTGCATTCCGCAGGGGAGCGATCAGTTGCTCCAGATAATGTTCAGACAATCCGTTTTTCTCAGCAATGCTCTTAAGTGATGTTGGGCCCTCGCCGAACTTCATGGCAAGCTCCATCATAATTGTTAATCCGTAACGTCCTTTTGTCGATATTTTCAAAGGGGCACCTCTTTCGGTTTAGTTGCTGTTTATAGTATAATCATTAGTCGGGTAATACAAAACTTACATTTCAACGTATTCCGATGTTTCCTATGAGTTTATGTTAACATATCTGCGCCCACATTTGGAGAACAAAACGTAACTTTTTGCAAGAATGTTCTCTCCCAGTGGACAAATTGTCATGACTTTGGGCTTTTTTGGCTGAATTTAGCCTAAAGTGGACAGTCTGTGGTAGACAGGTATGTTATAATACAATTTGAGCCGGGTGTTTCATAAATACTTTGGCCGTTCGCTTCATATTTTGCACAGAAATGGTGATTACGATGACAAAAGCAAAGCAAGACACACGTGTCGTCGTCGGCATGTCCGGAGGAGTCGATTCCTCCGTCACGGCGCTTCTGCTCAAGCAGCAGGGCTATGACGTCATCGGCATCTTCATGAAGAACTGGGACGATACCGACGAATTCGGCGTTTGCACGGCAGAAACGGATGCAGAGGATGTTCGCCGCGTCTGCGAGCAGATTGATATCCCTTACTATACCGTAAACTTCGAGAAGGAATACTTTGATAAAGTCTTTTCCTATTTTCTCGATGAATATAAGGCTGGACGCACCCCCAATCCCGATGTCATGTGCAACCGTGAGATTAAATTCGGGGAATTCCTGAACAAGGCACTGCAGCTTGGCGCAGATTATGTGGCTACCGGGCACTATGCGCGCGTGGTTGAGGAAGATGGCGTGTACAAGCTGCTGCGCGGTGTCGACAACAACAAAGATCAGACCTATTTCCTGAATGCATTGAATCAATACCAGCTCTCCAAAGCTATGTTCCCGATCGGTCATCTGCCGAAACCGGAAGTACGGAGAATTGCCGAAGAAGCGGGTCTATACACCGCGAAGAAAAAAGACAGCACTGGCGTCTGCTTCATTGGAGAGCGCAACTTCCGTGAATTCCTGAGCCAGTACCTGCCGGCACAGTCAGGCGACATGGTCGACATCGCTACCGGCGAAGTTAAAGGCCGTCACGAAGGACTGATGTACTACACACTGGGACAACGCCAGGGGCTAGGCATCGGCGGATCGGGCAATGGTGAGCCATGGTTTGTGGCAGAGAAAGATTTGAACCGCAACATTCTATACGTAGTACAAGGCGACAAGCACTACAGCCTCTACTCCACCGGGCTCGTAGCCTCCGGGGTGAATTGGATCAATGGCACACAGCTCGGTGCAGAACCCGTGCGATGTGTAGCGAAGTTCCGCTACCGTCAGCCGGATCAAGGCGTAACATTGACTGCCCGCGAGGACGGAACCGTGCATGTAGCGTTTGACGTACCACAAAAGGCGATTACGCCTGGACAAGCCGTTGTCTTCTACCAAGGCGAAGAGTGCCTTGGCGGCGGGACGATTGAATACGCAGAGAAAGTTGTGCCTTTGGCGCAGAATGCCTAACTTGTTGTTAGAACATTTTAGATGTGTTGGCTAAAATAAATGGCGACCACGGAGAATTCCGTTTGGTCGCCATTTTTTTATAAAACATCTAGTTCAAAGAAGTTGCCGTGCTGCGCTTCTTAATTATTGAATAGATTGCAGAAATAAGAGCTAGAACAACCATAATACCAGCTACCCAAGTATTGGTTGTAACAGGGTAATAATCGACAAGGAAACCTCCCAATCCAGAGCCCAAAGCCACCCCAAGATGTAAAAATGAAGTGTTTAGACCTAATTGAATGTCCGCAGAATCTGGAGCAGACCGTGCAAGATAACTCTGAACAGCAGGACTAAGCGCCCAAACCATCGCACCGTACAGGATGACAACCATCAATAAGCTTGTGATCGATCCTGTAGCATAAGGTAATAAGAACAAAGAAGTTGCCAATAAAACTAGAAATACTAAGATCGCTCTGACCCCTCCAAATCTATCAGATGCCCATCCACCTATCCAACCGCCAACGATTCCCGCTGCGCCAAAAATCAGTAAGACCGTGCTAATCATATTTGTAGATAGCCCCATTGTAGTTTGAAGGAACGGGGTGAAGTACGTGTACACTGTGAAGTGGCCTGTCAATTCCAAAACAGATATGAGCTGGATAGATGCAATTTTTTTGCTTTTTAAAGTGGCGATCTGTTGGAGTAAAGGAATCGTTGGTTGTGCTGGAACCTTAGGTAGAAATTTCATAATTGCAGCAATACAAATCACACTGAGTATCGAAACTAATACAAATGTCATTCTCCAACCAAAATGTTCACCAACTATTGTACCTAAGGGTACACCTAACACTAGCGAAGCGCTTAAACCCATAAAAATTATTCCTATCGCACGCCCTCTTAATTCAACAGCAACCGTTTTAGCAGCCATCGTCACAGAAACAACCACTACAATCGAGCAACTAGCGGCAAGAATAATTCTAGCGATTAGTAGGGTCGTATAGTTAGGACTGAATATAGATAGAACATTACCTCCCAAGAAAGTAATCATAGCGATGCATAATAATTTACGTCTATCTACTCTGGAAGTTAAAGCAATGATTATTGGAGCGCCAAAGGCAAAAACGAGTGAGAAAATGGATACCAGCTGTCCGACAGTCCCCACTGAAACCTGTAAATCTTCAGCAATCATATTTAATATGCCTGCGATTACTAATTCCACTGTACCTGCAACAAAGGTTGCAAAGGCCAATATAAAAATCCCTAAATTCATGTAACTGCCTCCTAAAATGAATGTAGGCCCAAGCATACTCCTTATAGCGCACTCTAAAGCAAGTGTGATATTATTCAGGCATGGAAAAAAAATTATCTATTCAAGATATCGCTGCGCTCACAGGATTAAGCACCTATACGCTTCGTTACTATGAGAACATTGGCCTGTTAAGCGGGATTGAAAGAGATGCTAAGGGATACAGAGTATATTCTATGGAGGATATTTCTTGCATTGAATTTGTTATTAAGTTGCGTGACACAGACATGCCCATAAGCCAGATTAAGGAGTTCTCAGACCTAAGACGCCAAGGAAACTCTACTGTTATTGAACGAAAGGAGTTATTAGAAGTTCACCAGGCGAATGTTATTAAACAAATGAAGGAACTAGGGGATAACTTAATCAAAATAAATGAAAAAATTAATCATTATAAAAAGTTGGCGGAACAAGCCTGACGAGAACATATGTAAAGAGCCCCTTTTAAAAAAGGTCTCTTTTTTTACACTTGCATTATAGTGCACTCTAATCGATATACTGTTTTACATAGCAAAAAAGAGGAGGAGAACAATGAAATATCGAGCGATTGGATCTTTACGTGTCTCAGCGTTAGGAATGGGATGTATGGGGATGTCTGAGTACTATGGAAATCAAAATGAAGTGGAATCGATCGAGACTCTTCATTTTGCTGTATCACGTGGTGTTAACTTTTTTGATACTGCTGATCAATATGGACAAGGAAAGAATGAAGAATTACTCGGCCGTGCGTTCAAGAATATTCGGCATACGATTAACATTGCTACCAAGTTTGGTTTTGTAAGAAATGATAGCGGGGCTGTTGTCGGTATTAACGGGAGTCCCAAGTATGTTAAAGCAGCCTGTGAGGCCAGCTTGAAGCGTTTAGGAACCGACTATATCGATCTGTATTATCTGCATCGAGTCGACCCTAGTGTTCCCATTGAAGAAACCGTAGGCGCGTTAACGGAACTGATTCAGGAAGGGAAAATTAGACATATCGGACTTTCTGAAGCTTCTTCTCAGACAATTAAGAGAGCGCAAAAAGTGCATCCAATCGCAGCCTTACAAACGGAGTATTCATTATGGAGCAGAGATATAGAGAAAGAAATTTTGCCTCTTTGCCGTGAACTTCAAATTGCAGTTGTGCCCTATAGTCCTTTGGGACGTGGATTCTTAACCGGAAAGATCAAATCTGTTGAGACGTTGGTAGAACATGATTACAGAAGGAACACACCAAGATTTCAGGGTGACAACTTCACACATAACCTTTCTTTGGTTCAACGTTTGGAAGAAATATCAAATCAGCTGCATATTAGCCCATCACAACTTGCTTTAGCATGGCTACTCTCTAACGGAGAAGAGTTGGTTCCAATCCCGGGGACTAAAAAGAGTTCTTATGTAGAAGAAAATATAGCGGCAATTGATATTGAGCTACCTAAAGATGTTAAGGATTTTATAGATAAAACAGTCCCAGTAGGTGCGGCGGTTGGTGAACGCTATCCTGCAAGTTCCATGACGTTATTAGACCGGTAAAATACGTAGTATGGCGATCCACATGTGTCGCTTGGAAAAACGAGGGTATCCCCCTCGTTTTCCCGTTTGTATATTGAGCAAATCGTAAAAAGACGAGCCTTAGATGAACAAGATTTTTAAAATTTCCGAGCTGTGACAATAGGCTGGTAGTAGCCTGAGTCCGCTGGGAGATGCCACTCAATATCCTTGAAACCAGTCGCACTTAATGCTTCGTTAATATCCTCACGCAGCAATGCTCTGTACTCAGTTCTATTATGTTTTGTTACCCATTCACCGTTAATTTCTTGCACAATAAATTGGTTTGTCGTATACGTTTTTCCGTCCCCCGCCCAATCCCATACCTGAAAAACAATCCTTTTACCCTCATCGAAAACACGCGGCTGTGTGGTTGTCAGCTTCTCTTTTACCAATGCATCGTAGTCTCTTATGGTAACTAACAGCAAGCCATTCTGATTAAGCTTTGTATGGATATTTTCAAATGCTTTATTTAAATCGCCGTCTGTAAGCAGATGAGGAATCGCATTATCCGCCGACAGAACGATATCAAATGAGCCCGATACATCTTTATCCAACGAGCGAAAATCTGCTACGCCAAAGTTTATGTTAACCCCGCGGGATACTGCTTCTTCTGCGGCTCTTTTTACGGAAGCGGGACTTAGGTCAGTCGCACTTACGTTATACCCGTATTTCGCCAACCCAATTGCTTGTGTACCTATGCCGCACGAACAGTCTAAAAGTGAAATGTGATGCGGGGTAGAAATATCCAACTTGGATCGGATGACTTTGTCGAGAACCTCACCTTGCTGCGAAATTGCTTGATTCCAATCAACAAATATAAGATGATAGTCTTCTGCAATCTCATCATAGAACTTTAGAACTGAATCATTCAATTCAAGTACCCCCTATCAAATAAGTTATATTATATTAATTGTATCTATACTGGAGGAATTACTATGTCGTCTTTTGTAAGAATTGCTGAACCTGATGATTTAACAAGTTTGACGGAATTAATGTATGAGTATGTCGACTTTTATCAAAATCCCCACCCGCCTATCGATAAAATTCATCAATTGATTAATACCCTTTTTGACAAACAATTTGGCATTCAATTCGTTGCAGAAGAAGAGGGTAGACTCGTCGGTTTTGCTACTCTCTACTTTACTTTTAGTTCAATGAGAGCAGATAAAATTGCTGTAATGAACGACCTCTTCCTTAAGGAGCCTTATAGAGATTCAGAACTGGAGTCCCAACTCTATTTGGCATGTGAAAACTATTGTAAAGATTCGGGATACGCCAATATGACATGGATAACTTCTATTCATAATAAACGCGCCCAATCATTCTTCCATAAAATGAACGCCATCCAAGGTAAAGATTGGGTACATTTCTCCGTTAATTAAGCATCTACGGCCAATAGACGTTACGAAGGAGAAGTCAGCGACCACGAGTGGATGAAGAAGGTTGTGCCAATCCACATATAAAGATTAGAAGCATTTCTCTTTCGTTACTCCTAGTCTCTTTATTGCTTCTCCTTCAACAACGCCTGCTTATTGGCTAGCATACGGGCAAGAAGTGCCTGCGCTTGCTCCAATTCTATTTTCCTGTAGTCCATTTCCAACATCTTCTCACATAACAATTCAATGGACCGGGAGATCTCAAGTTTGCTCCCCTCTTTTTCCTCCATCACGGCTTTAATCTCCTTAAGCGTAAATCCCACAGCCTGCACACGTTTTATCATTTGAAGGTGTTCGACCGCTGCTTCGGTATAATCCCGATAATTATTATCACCGCGCTCAACGTGGCGCTTATTAAGCAAACCTTCCTTCTCATAATAACGAATGGGCGGCGGTGTGACCGGAATAGCGTGGGAGGTCGGGATCTTAACGGGCTTGCTGGATTCTGGAGTCGACCTGCATCAAGCTGAGACGATCATCGGAACGTCTGCCGGCTCCTTTGTTGGAGCAGCCCTGGCCAGTGGGTACGACATACACAAACTGTTTGCGGACCAGTTGGAACCAAACCCGAACGAGATACCAGTCTCCGCATCCAAAGAATTGATGCAAGCGTGGTACAAGGCTTTCGTCACCGGAGGAAGCGATCCGCGAAAAGTCGGAGCAGAATTCGGGCTTATCGCCAAAAACAATCCCCCCTCTGTGTCGCCTGAACAGCGGCGTGCCCTAGTCGAGAGCCGCCTTGTGACCAAAGAATGGCCACAACAATTGCAGGTAACCGCCATCGATGCCGATACCGGGCATCTTCATACTTTCGATCATCAGTCTGGAATTCCTCTACCCGATGCCGTGTCGGCAAGCGGGGCCGTTCCAGGAATTTGGCCGCTCGTCTCCATCGGTGAGCGCAACTGGACTGACGGAGGCATGGTGTGCACAACCAATGCGCGGCTGGCGAAAAGCCACCAACGGATTATCATTCTCGCCCCGATGCCAAGAGGTTATGGCTCCATTCCAGGAGCCGCGGAAGAGGCGGAAGGCTTGCATACAAATGCAGACGTTTATCTCATAATCCCAGATGAACACAGTGTTGCAGCCATCGGCCTCAAACCCCTACGATCAGGCGCGCTGCGGCATAACGGCAATCACCGGTCGGAAGCAGGGCTGCTCCATTGCCGAAGCTATTCGGGCTATGTGGGATTGACAGAGAAGAGATAAGAACGCTTACTTGTGTCACTCATGGTAGAACAGTCTACATGCTTATTCCATCGTCTTCAGTGAACCAGAAGACGATGTTTTTTATGCTCTTCAGTCAGCTTCCTCATGTATTTTCTTTATTAACGCCCGAAACACGTCCTTTTTTCTTCGTCGGTGCAAATTCGAATAAGCTATACTTATGTAAAACCATTCCAAAAGGAGAAACTTATTTGAGCACAAATAGTTGCGGTACGAATCTGCTGTTACTTTATACTTCGTATTGAAAGGAGGTGGACGAATGGATTGGCTTACTAGGATGAATCAAGCTATGGACTACATAGAGATGAACTTGACCGAGGAGATAGAATTGTCTGAGGTTGCTCGTAAAGCTTGTTGTTCATCACATCATTTCCAGAGAATGTTCTCATTCATTACGGATGTAACGCTTGCAGAATATATTCGACGTCGACGGTTAACCTTAGCCGCACTTGAATTACAATACAGCGATATTACGAAAATCATCGATATCGCACTTAAATACGGCTATGAATCGCCCGTTTCTTTCGCCCGAGCTTTTTATTCACTTCATGGAGTTACTCCTTCAATGGCGCGACAAAATGGGATTGAACTCAAAGCTTTCCCTCGTCTCTCCTTCCTTATCACGATTAAAGGAGCAGAGGCTATGAATTATCGTATCGAAACAAAGGAATCTTTCCAAGTATTTGGTATCGAGGGAGTGTTTGATACCAACGCAAACGGAAACGGAAGTGGTGAATCTCCAAATACTCCGGCACAATTATGGCAGCAATGCCACGCCAACGGTGAAGTTAAGAGACTAGAAGTCCATGCGGGTGACTTGCCTTCATTTGTTGACAAGGACTTATATAAAGTGCATGCAGTTTGCAGTTACCGTAAAACGGGTGATGATACTTTTCCGTACATGTTATGTGCCTTTAAGAGTGAATCTAGTCAAACAGAAGGATACTCTACCATAACGATTCCTGCTCAGACTTGGGCGATCTTCCCTTCAGAACCATTCAAGTGGGAGGAGTTTGACGAGATCATTGAGGGGTTATATCGTCGATTTTACTCTGAATGGCTGCCAACAACGGGATATGATCAGGTAGACGTTATGGAATTCGAAATTTATGGTGGTAGAGATGGACAGAACTATGTCGAACTATGGTTTGCTGTAAGGAAAACCGCTTAGCTCAGGATTGCCATATTATTTCTGATGAATAAATTTGTAATTCGAATCTTCGCTTTACCACTATTTGTGGTACGGTTCTCCGTAATCTATGCTTAAGATGACCATAGCTTAGTAAAAAAAGTCCCGTCATGGCACGCAATGACGGGACTTTTTTCTAATTAAGAGTTGTTGAGTCGACTCTTTGGGCTCACAGCTTTTTCAGCATGTGAATGTCATCAGGTTCTTTGGTGAAGAGCTCCTCATCGACCTCCGAAGCGATAGATGAACCGCAGCTCGAATAGAATTTCACCGCAGATTCAGTTTCTTTGGAGCAGATATACAAGTATTTTACCCTCGCTCTATGGCAACTTTACTTAATGCGGTGAAAAGCTGACGTCCTCTGCCTTGTCTTCGCTATTCCCGAGTAACGTACATCAGGTCGATCTGAAGTTGATTCTGTTCGATGAATGATTCCCATAAGCATTAGTGTTAAAAAGAAGCCCTATCCGTTGGAACCTATCCTGCTGTAGGTTAAGCAAAGCCCACTCAGGTCTACCGCTCCCGCCGTAGCGCCTGATTATGACGAATCTTCGCCTCATTGCCCTGCTCAGTGGCCTGATAGAACACTCTGCGGGCAATCGTCTTGGGCAAGTATTCCTGCTTCACATAATGGCCCGGAAAATCATGCGGGTATTGGTACCCGGCGTGACCCAGTGCAGATGCGCCTTTGTAATGCGTGTCCCGCAGGTGCAGAGGCACCTCGGCCGATTTCAGCTCTTCGATGCTCGACATCGCCTTGGATATAGCTGTATACACAGCATTAGATTTTGGACTCTCCACCGCGAACAGAATCGCCTGGGCGATGTTCAGCTTCGCTTCCGGCCAGCCGTTGTTGCGATAAGCCTCCAAGGCGCTGACAGCCTGCACCATGGCCTGCGGATTGGCAAGGCCGATGTCCTCGCTGCTGGCTGCGATCAGGCGCCGGATGAAGGTCATCGGGTCCATGCCGAGCTTCTCGACGGCATAGAGGAACCAGAACAGCGCGGCGTCGCTGGAGCCGCGGATGCTCTTGTGAAAAGCAGACAGCACATCATACTGCGTCGATTCATCCGCCTTGACGATCGGGCGGCGGATCGACTCCTCCGCGACCTCCAGCGTGATATACACGCTGCCGTCGCTCTCGGGCGCTGTCGTAAGCGCAGCTAACTCCAGCGCATTCAGGGCCCGCCGGATGTCGCCATTCGCCATCGTGGCGATATGCTGCAGGGCCTCCTCATCCACTCGGAGGTCCATGAACCCCAGGCCCCGATCCTTATCGTCCAGGGCCCGCTTCATCGCCGTGAGGCTATGCTCCCGCGTCAGCGACTCCAACTGGAACAGCGTGGACCGACTCATAAGCGCCCCGTTCACATAGTGGAACGGGTTCTCTGTCGTCGCCCCAATGAAAATAATCGTGCCCTTCTCCACCGCGGGCAGCAGGGCATCCTGGCGCGAGCTGTTGAAGCGATGCACCTCGTCCAGGAAGAGGATCGTCTTCGTCCCGTACAATGCTTTGTTGCTCTGGGCCTGTTCTATCACCTCACGCACATCCTTAACGGAAGCCTCGACGGCATTCAACCGCACAAACTCCCCTTTCGTGTGGTGGGAAATAATATGGGCTAGCGTCGTCTTGCCGCAGCCCGGTGGCCCATAAAGCAGAATCGACGAGACCTGATCCGCCTCAATCGCCCGGCGCAGCAATTTGCCCCGGCCTATGATATGCTCCTGCCCGATATATTCATCCAGATTCTCCGGACGCATGCGGTCAGCCAGCAACCGCCCGTCCCCTCTACTCTCTTCAAAAGAAAATAAATCCATAATCTCCACTTCCTTGCGATATTCTATATAGGTTGAAACTGAAAGGTCTGGAACTTCGGGATTGCAAATTCAGGAAAATCCAACTGTTATTTTTTGACTACATTAATGTCTCTAACCGCTTCATCCCCAGAACACATGCTTCTACTATCATACCATATCAGAGAAATACATAATAAAGAGCATGACCTCGTCATCGGGACGGGAGCCATGCTCTTTATTCAAAGTGCGGCCTAGCGGTTCAGCGCTAGCCGCATTTTTGATATAATTTTACGGATACTTTCTTCCGATAGATGATATCTTTTCTGAAGCTCCGATACAGAGCATCCACTGCGATGAGAACAAAAAATCTCTTCATTGCGGTTCGCAATCTCCTGCCTTGAACCACTGTTCTCACCCCATCTGACACGTTGTTCCGATTTCTTGGGGATGTATAACAGTTCTCCCTGGATATATCCCTGAAGCTCCTCTAAAAGCCTAGGGGGAAGAACATCCCTCCCATTTACATAACTCACGTTTCGTTTCCTCCTTCAACAGGTGTGTTCCTTGAGTTCCGACCAGCTTCTTGTTAAAAATAATCATGCCACGCTCTCCTTTCTTATTCTCAAATTTGGTAAATACCGTAATTTCATTATATTAAACCAGCCGTTAGGCGTCTATATTCAGATACAACAATCTTGTAATCGTTTTTATGTTAGTGTTTACAAACTTGGAGCCTACGTCTTTAAGATACATTATGTTTTTATTCGTTATGTTTTTTTAAATAAGGAGGCCTTGCGGCCTCCTCTTGTATTGCGATCTCCGTCGTTAGACGGAGACCACCTCATATACTGAAATCATCGTTAATCAGCCTCCTTCCAGAAGTAATCTTGCCCGGCCGGACACTTATTATTAAGCCATAGCCCCAGTGGAGTTACAAGTGCAAGAACAGTTTAAAACATTCTCCACCAAAGATACCCTCCACGCGCAGATCATTCCACTCCCTGTTTCAGTGCGTTCAACAATTCCAAAGCTTCTTCATATTCCGGCTCCAATTCCAGCGCTCTGGTCGTATAATCCAAGGTAGCCGCCTCATCCCCAAGCTCGTAGTTGCAGATAGCAAGACTGTACAGGACAGGCACGACAGGTTCGTCCAGGTTGGCTTCCACAGAGAGTTCCAGGAACTCCCGCGCCTGCGCAAATTGATCCATCTCGAACAGCAGCAGCCCGCAATCTAAGGCAAGATCATAGCTGGCCTCCATCGCATAATGATTGGCCCACATGATCTGAATCCCTCTTTGCAAGTCGAGTAGTTCCTCGTCACCGCAATCCTGAAGCAGGGTCGAGATGTGCTCGGCGCTGTGGATGAACAACTCCGCATCATAGCCGCCAAGCCGCCAGAAAGCCAAGAGCTGACGAAGCTCCATCTCACCTAAATGCTGATCCACGGATCCCTTCAGGCAGTAAAAATCATCCGGTCCGAAGCGGCTGATGAAGCGCCGATAGGCTAAACGGGTCTGCACATAACTAGTCGGCTCCTGAAGCATGAGAATACAGCCGGCATTGATGTCTTTATAGTGATGCTGTGTGAACAGAGACACGGCACCTTTTTGCTCAAAAGCATGCTGAATCGCATGATAATTCGCTGTCAGAGAGAAACATCCGTGGTGAATCAGTTCAGGGGGCGGTGCGAACTCCCAGTTCTCCAGCCTGTGGTCGCCCTTATCTGCCGTGATCAGCAGAAAACCTGCCTGAGACAATGCATTCAGACGCTCCATACACGTAAGTCCTGCCGCAGGGAACAGAATATGCGAGTCCTCCAGCTTGTCCTGATATATTTGTATAACACCCTGATAAGGATGCGTATCCTCTTCATAGCCGGCTGCACGTCGGTATTGGAACTCAGGAACCACTCTTTTTAGCAGCTCAGATTGGCTAAGTCCTTCCGCTTCCTCTGGAAATTTCAGTGCCACCTCACACTCGAAAATTTTCCCTTCATCCACGTAAAGCAACTCTTGCGGGATACTGCAAAAAAAGTAGTTGGCGATCACCAAGAGTGGCTGCTCCAAATCCCCAGGACGTATGACCACGTTGCTCTGTGTCAGCTGTAGCTCCGTATCATTGACGGCATCAAAACGGGCGAAATCCAGCAGTCCCTCATCTACCAACGATAACAGGCCAGGATGCCGCTGCCAGGAGGAGACGTTTTTGGCGGCCAAATCACTCATAACATAACGCACGGGAGGCAAGGTAAGTCCTGCGTAATTCCTAATTTCGCGTAATTGCCGAACGATATGGAAGGCTAATCGACCAGCGCCCGCTCCAAGCTCCAGAATGGTAACCGGCTCCGATACATGCCCTTGTGCGGCCCGATCCTGAAGAAATCCGAAGATCATCTCCGCATAGGCCTCCGCAATCATAGGATTGCTCGTAATATACTGTGGCACTTCGTCGTCTTCCCAAGCTTTCATACCCTTTTCTTCAAAATAAGCACGCTGCAGCTCCCAGATCGGGGCTTCACTGAAGCGGTAGAACTGTTGTCCATTGGTTGTCATTGATGTGTTACCTGCTCTCTATCATATTCCACTTATGTCTACTTCTAAGGATTGATGATCCCGGCCGGCATGTCAACCGGTTCTTTCAGGATTTTAGTTTTATTTATAGATAAGACGGGTGTAAGGTCTGAATTTAAAGTCTGAATTTAAGATCTCAACTTAAGATCTGCACTTAAACTGAACTTAGGATCTGTACTTAGGATCTGTACTTAAGATCTGAACTTAGGATCTGTGCTTAGGATCTGTGCTTAGGATCTGTACTTAAGATCTGAACTTAGGATCTGTGCTTAGGATCTGTGCTTAGGATCTGTGCTTAGGATCTGTACTTAAGATCTGAACTTAGGATCTGTGCTTAGGATCTGTGCTTAGGATCTGTGCTTAGGATCTGTACTTAAGATCTGAACTTAGGATCTGTGCTTAGGATCTGTGCTTAGGATCTGTGCTTAGGATCTGTACTTAAGATCTGAACTTAGGATCTGTGCTTAGGATCTGTGCTTAGGATCTGTGCTTAGGATCTGTACTTAAGATCTGAACTTAGGATCTGTGCTTAGGATCTGTGCTTAGGATCTGTGCTTAGGATCTGTACTTAAGATCTGAACTTAGGATCTGTGCTTAGGATCTGTGCTTAGGATCTGTGCTTAGGATCTGTACTTAAGATCTGAACTTAGGATCTGTGCTTAGGATCTGTGCTTAGGATCTGTGCTTAGGATCTGTACTTAAGATCTGAACTTAGGATCTGTGCTTAGGATCTGTGCTTAGGATCTGTGCTTAGGATCTGTACTTAAGATCTGAACTTAGGATCTGTGCTTAGGATCTGTGCTTAGGATCTGTGCTTAGGATCTGAACTTAAGGCTCGGTCGTTCCTACGGTGGAAGGTGTGGACTTCCGGTCAATGTTGTCTCCAGATTTCCTCTGTATCGCCGCTTCTATGTGGGACGTAATAAAATAACAAACAAAACCAAGAAAAAAGAGAGTTTATAATTAGGCTTCGCGATCTGTAATTTAACGGCATTTTTGTACCTTAAATAATCTGTTTTTAAGGGTTAGGGTTAATTAAAGGCAATTTTGTACCTTAATTATTCCATAATACCCCTTTAAAGCTAATCTTATCGAAAATAAGATACAAAAACGCCTCTATTTCCCTTATTTTCCTTCATCCAATAAATTCAAGGTACAAAAATGCTCTTAGTTGGGCGAGATGAACCTTTTCTCGCAGTTAAGAAGAAGGAGAAAGTAAGGGAGCAATTAGATTTGTGTCCTGAAATCCTAACTTAACCAAAATCACGCCTTCACTTCTGTTTAATTCTTAATTTCACTGCATAAAGCGGTATAAATCTGGCGACAGTTTCTTTTATTCGTCTTACATACAAAAAGGAACTAGCCAGGGCAATCTCCCTGGTAGTTCCTTAATAATTTACTTCTGCGGCGACGTCTCCGTCGGCCAGCCGATCAGGACCCCTCCTTCAGACGCCTGCACGTAGGCCGGGAGTTCCCCGTCATGAAGCAACCACAGCTCATGCAGCGCGCGTGTGCAGCCAACATACATCAGCTTCGCATCCCAGGCTGCGTCTCCATAGTGACCACGGTCCGCATCCGCCAGGATAACAGCATCGAACTCCAGTCCCTTGGACAGGTATACCGGGAGTATGGATAGCCCGCCTTGATAAGCTGTCATGCTGCCGTCGATGAGATGGATGTCGGTAAAATGCTCTGCCAGCGCCGCATACAGCTCCGTGGCTTCCCGCAAACTACGTGTAAGCACAGCGACCGTACGATACTCACGGCCAGACAGAGCCGCCAACGCGGCTCTCAGGTCCTGCACGCGCGGAGCTTGGTGGAGCTCGTTTTCCGTCAACGAGCTGCCCGCCTCAGCTCCACCTGCTTCAGAGCCCCCTACGTCAGAGCTGTCTACCTCAGACCTGCCTGCTATTGAGTCACCTACTTCAGAGTCGTCTACCCCAGACCTGCCTGCTTCTGAGCCACCTACTTTAGAGCCGTCTACCCCAGACCTGCCTTCTGAGTCACCTACTTCCGAACTCTGCACTTCAGAGCGGCTTGCCTCACCATAGGTGATAAGACGCACCGGGTTACCGCTACGGAAGACCGGCACAGCCAGCAGCGGGCTGTTCACGCCTGCAGACAGGATGCCGTTCGCGAACTCGATGATCTCCATCGTCGAGCGATAACTGCGCGTAAGCGCATGGTAAGCCGTATGCTCGGGATCGAAGAGCTTCTGCATCTCTTCCCAGCCATGTACTCCCTTGTAGGCATGTATGCCCTGCGACAGATCGCCCAGGATCGTGAAGGAATGTCCTCGCACGTACAGATCCAGAATCGCGATCTGGAACGGCGAGAAGTCCTGCGCCTCGTCAATCACGACATGGTCAAAGCGGCTGATGCCTTCGTTGCCGTTCAGAAGATAATGAATATACAGCAGAGGCGGCAAATCCTCTTCCCGAATAATCCCCTTCTTCAGTTCCTTTGCCGTTTCCTTCAGTACACCAGCCGGAATGATCTCCGGTGGTTCTGCCGGCCAGCTCTCCGGGGTCTTTGCCGCGCGGAAGATCTGCTTGTAGATGGTCAGCGGATCGTATTTGGACCATTTAGCGCTGTACGCTTTTTCCCGCTGAGCGCCTTTCTTCTTGCGTTCCTTCATAGCTGCTGCAGACGGACTCTTCTTCAGCTCCATCTCGATCCAGCGGTGGATCCGTGCCATCACCCGTTCCTTGCGCTTTGCCGGAGGGTACGGCGCGTACTCCTCGTTATGCCAGCGCAGAATCATGGAGCGGCGCAGCACCGTACCTTCCCAAGGGATGAAGTCTCCTTCCGGAACAGCGTCTGCTTCCAGCAGCTTAATGGAGTCCTCAATAAGGCCCATCAAGGCGGTGGAACCTTTAAAGCGGCCTGGCGTCTCTTCTGTAATTTCCGGCATGCCGCCGGAAGTCTCGAACCAGCGGTTCAGCGTCTGCGTCGCATCCTGCTGCGGCAGCTCCAGACCCAGCACCTCTGCCGCCCAGTCCGGGAACGTGTTCTGCGCAATGTTGCCCACGCCAAGCTCTGGGAGCACATCAGAGATGTAATCCAGGAACATGCGGTTCGGGGCGAAAATAATCATTTTCTCCGCCGAGACCTGATCCTTGTACTGATAGAGCAAGAAGGCCAGACGGTGCAGGGCTACCGTCGTCTTCCCACTACCTGCTACGCCCTGAATAATCAGCGCAGTGTTCTTTGCAGCCCGAATGATCCTGTCCTGTTCTTCCTGGATCGTGGACACGATATCCCGCAATCGGTTATCCTTGTTCTCGCCAAGACGGTAGACGAGGAATTCGTCCGACACTGCGGGACCGTCACTCTCCCGGTTAAAGGTGTCCGCCACCCGTTCCAGAATCTGCTTGCGGATCACCACGTTACGCTTGAGGTAGACCAGCCCTTCTACCAATCCGTCTGGTGCTTCATAGGAAGCTGGCTCCGTCCCGCCGGTAAACGAATAGAACAGGCTTGCTACCGGTGCGCGCCAGTCAATGACTAGCGGACGGTCGCTTACCTGTTCGCGGTCTGCACCGATTTTGCCAATGTAAAGCGCCTTGCGTTCGTTCTCATCTGTACCCTGAAAATCAAGCCGTCCGAAATAAGGCTCCTGCCTTAGCTTGGTCAAATCCCTGCGTCTCTGCTCTCTGGAGGCCTCTAGAGCCTGCTCCGTGTAATCATGTCCAGTATATACCGGCGTATTACGGAGATTCTCCAGCACAGTATCAATTTCTACAAGTGTCTTGTCCAGCCTGTCTTCTTCCTCTTGATAGGCACTTTGAAGATTGTCTTCCAATTTCAGTTACCTCCTAAAAGTATTATCGAGCCATGGTTGCCTTATTCCTCTTCTACTTACAAAAAGGATTCTCATTGTAGCACAACCAAAGCCCGAAATCCATATGTTTCAAGCTGGATAAGCTGATTAGGGATTACAACAGCGCGTGCAGGATAAAATTAGCCACAAATAGGGCCGCTATCGCATAAAGTGCCGGCGGGACATCCTTACCTTTGCCCATCGACAGCTTTAGGATCGGGTAGGTAATAAAGCCAAACGCCATCCCGTCGACAATGCTGTAGGTGAACGGAATCATGACCATAACCAGGAATGCCGGGAACAGCTCTGTCATATCGCTAAAATCCATCTCACGTACGCTCTGCACCATCAATCCCCCAATGACCATCAGGATCGGGGCAATCGCGCTATCCGGCACATAAGCCAGCAGTGGAATGAATAGGAACGTTGCACCGAACAGGATACCTGTGACCAGTGAGGTTAGACCGGAGCGGCCACCTGCCGCAATTCCGGCATTGGATTCTGCAGCGGCCACCACCGGACTGCTACCGAAGATGCCTGCCGCAATATTGGCGATGGAGAGCGCTCGCAAGCTGCTTTTAAAGCGCTCTGGACGGTTGGCCAGTTGAGTCTGGGAGGCAATTAGACCGATATTTTCAAAGACAACAATTAATAGCAATAGGAAAATCGCAATCCAGAATACCAGACTGAGCAGGCCCGTCCATTGCATGCCGAAGAATACATTACTGTATCCGCTGAAAACATGTCCGGATTCTACATTCTCCGGCCCTTTGGTAGCACCCAGCAGATAAGCAAGTCCGGTGCCTACCGCCATACTGATCAGCAGACCGCCGCTCGTACCACGGATAAACAGCACCAGTGCGAGCAGCAAAGTGATACAGGACGTTATTACTGCCGGGTCACTGAAGTGACCGATGGCTACAAAAGTCGTCTGATGGGCAATAACAATTCCGCTCTTCTGCAGGCCGATGAAGGTCAGGAACAGACCGATGCCGACTGTGATGGCATGCTGCAAGTTATGCGGTATCGCTTCGCTCAAGATGCGATACAGCGAAGTGAACGCCACGATCGCAAACAATACGCCCGTTACGACAACAACAGCCAGCGCCTCCCGCCAATCGAGCTTCATGGAATGCACAAGGGTGTATGTGAAAAAGGCGTTGATCCCCATCCCCGGCACCACAATAATCGGCGTCTTGCCGGCAAAGGCCATCAATAGGCAGCCTGTAATGGCCGTCAGCAGTGTAGCTACCATCCCCGCTCGCAGCGGCATGCCCGCATCGTGCAGAATGGCCGCATTGACCATTACAATATATACTGAAGCGAAATAGGAAAGAATACCGGCCGCCCATTCCCGTTTCCAGTCATGTTCAGGCAGTAAACCTACGCTATTTCGCCAAAAATTCGATTTCATTATTTATAAACCTCCGCTAATGTCAAGTCAGTCCATCTCTATGCTTTGCAAAAAAAGTCCTCAAGCCCTGACAAAAGGGCGTCAGCAGCCAGAAACCGGCTGTACGCCCTTTTGTCCATTTACTTTGATAATATTTAGTCTACCCTTTATTCACAGAAATCTTTCGGCCTAGATGCAGCTTTCTGGTAAGTAAGGAAATTAGAAGCTGACGCCTCCGGCCTCCAGCAGATCCTTCACGGTTACGCTGACCATAATAAGACCGGCTACAGGCGGCACGAACGAGTTACTGGCAGGCGGCTGCTTCGCTTTGCGTCTGTCCGGCGCGTTCTCGGGAACGATTTTATCCGTAACATCCTGACGCGGCTTCACCGGAGACTCCGTAGAGAATACCACCTTAACACCCTTTTTGATGCCCTCTTTACGCAGCTTCTGACGGATAATCCGGGCAATAGGATCATAGGTAGTCTTCGAGATGTCAGCAACCTGGAATCGGGTAGGATCCATTTTGTTGGCTGCACCCATACTTGAAATCATCGGAATGCCCCGTGCCAGGCATTCTTTGATCAAGTGGACTTTGTAGATGATCGTATCCGAAGCATCAATTACATAATCCAGCTTATATTTAAACAGCTCTTCATACGTTTCCTCAGTGTAGAACATGTTGAGTGCAATAGCTTCGCATTCCGGGTTGATCAGCTTGATGCGGTCCACCATCAGTTCGGCTTTCTTCTGGCCTACGGTGGTGGTGAGCGCATGAATTTGACGGTTGACATTAGTAATGTCCACAACGTCCTTATCAATCAGGATAATCCGCCCAACCCCGCTACGGGCCAGCGCCTCTGCCGCTATACCGCCGACACCACCGATACCTAGCACCGCTACGGTACTGTTTTTCATAATATCCAGGCCTTCCGGCCCGATGGCAAGTTCTGTACGCGAGAACTGGTGCAACATATTTTAAACCTCCTTAACTAGCACTACGAAGCGCAGGATGCGCTTCGCAGTGAATGAATAGTATGATTATTCTTTGTCTTTTTCCTTCTTCGGTTTCAAGGCCAGCTTGATGTGCAAATCTTCCAATTGCGAACCTTCTACTGGGGATGGAGCATCCATTAGCAGATCGGTTGCACTTGCTGTTTTCGGGAATGCGATTGTTTCCCGCAGATTGGTGCGTCCAGCTAGCAGCATCACGAGACGGTCAAGGCCGAAGGCAATTCCACCGTGCGGAGGCGTACCGTATTCAAACGCGTCGAGCAGGTAACCGAATTTTTCGTAAGCAACTTCTTCAGAGAAGCCGAGTGCTTTGAACATTTGCTCTTGCACTTCACGTTTGTAGATCCGCATCGAGCCGCCACCGACTTCGTAGCCGTTCAGCACGATGTCGTAGGCTTGGGCACGAATGGCACCCGGATCAGTCTCGAACAGGTGCAGATCCTCTTCACGCGGACGTGTGAACGGATGGTGTTCAGCAACATAACGTTTTTGATCTTCATCATAACCCAGTAGTGGGAAGTCAGTTACCCAAGCGAATTTGAAGACGTTGTCGTCGATCAGGCCGAGTTGGCGTCCGATTTTGAGACGTAGCGCACCAAGAACATCTGCAACAACTTTTTTGTTGTCTGCGGAGAAGAGCAACAAGTCGCCTTCCTCAGCGCCAGTACGTTCCTTAACAGCAGCAATCTCTTCTTCGGAGAAGAACTTAACGATTGGCCCCTTGAATTCGCCATCCTTCACTTGAATCCATGCCAACCCTTTCGCGCCGTAACGCGCGGCATAAGGTCCAAGATCGTCGATTTCTTTACGAGTCCAAGTACCACAGCCCTTAGCGTTAAGACACTTCACTTCTCCGCCTTTTTCGATGACGGATGCGAATACCTTCACGCCGCTGGTAGCTACGATATCATTCATCTCGATCAGTTCCAGACCAAAGCGCAAGTCCGGCTTATCGGAGCCGTATTTGCCAATAGCATCAGCATATGTCAACCGTTGGAACGGAAGAGCGAGATCTGCACCAACAGTCTCCTTGAAGAGACGCTGCAAAAGCTTCTCCATCATGCCCAGCAGATCATCCTGGGACAGGAAGGAAGTCTCAATGTCGACCTGAGTGAATTCCGGCTGACGGTCAGCACGCAGATCCTCATCGCGGAAACAACGGGCGATTTGATAGTAGCGCTCTATACCGCCCACCATCAGCAGCTGTTTGTAGATTTGCGGGGATTGCGGCAGACCGAAGAATTCCCCTTCATGCACCCGGCTCGGTACAAGATAGTCACGCGCGCCTTCCGGTGAGCTTTTAGTTAGAATCGGTGTTTCTACATCGATAAAACCTTCGCTGTCCAGGAAGTCACGGAAGATTTTAGATGCTTTGGAGCGCAACAGCAGCGTCTTTTGCATCTCAGGACGACGCAAGTCGAGGTAACGGTATTTTAGACGCAAGGATTCGTCCACTTCTACACCATCTTCGATGAAGAACGGAGGTGTCTTCGCTGCGTTCAGCACTTCAATATCCGTGATTTGCACTTCAATCTCACCGGTAGGCAGATTCTTATTCACGGTTTCGTCATCGCGCTTAACCACTTTACCTTTAACAGCCACAACGTATTCGCTGCGTACTTTGTCAGCAATTTGCAGCGCTTCGCCCGAATAATCCGGATTGAATACAACTTGCACAATTCCGCTGCGGTCACGGAGATCAATGAAAAGTACGCCCCCAAGGTCGCGGCGGGTCTGTACCCAGCCGTTAAGGGTAACGGTTTGTCCAATATGGTCCTGCGTCAATTGTCCACAATGATGACTTCTTTGCATGATTTGATCATATCCTTTCATGGTTGAAATATCGCTTGTACTATCACTGTTACCTCAGGCTATACGATGGACTGAGCCAGTTCATCCAGCTTGACGTTACGCTGTTCTCCTGTGTCCATCGACTTCAAGGCAATCACACCGGCCTTCAGCTCGTCTTCGCCCAAGATCGCGGTGTATCTGGCTGACATGCGGTCTGCCGACTTCATTTGAGCCTTCATTTTCCGGCCCAGATAATCTCGTTCGGCAGAGTAACCCTTGCTGCGCAGAAGATACAGCTGCTTCGTAATCTCGAGATCCGCTTCTTCACTCAGCGCTACGAAATAGACATCCAGCGGTTTGGAAGATTCCAGTTCCACCTTCTGGTGTTCCAGAATGAGCAGAATACGCTCCAGACCGATCCCGAAACCGATACCCGGTTGATCCGGCCCGCCGATTTGTTCCACGAGCCCGTTGTAGCGCCCGCCGCCGCCGACTGTATCGATGGAACCGATGCCGGCTGCTTTATATTCAAACGCAGTATGCGTGTAATAATCGAGTCCGCGCACAAGACGCGTATTGATGGAATAGTCAACGCCCATTGTATCCAGGTGCTGCTTAACCTTGGCAAAATGCACAGTGCACTCTTCATCCAGGCTATTCAAAATGGACGGTGCATCGGTGAATTTATCCTGGTCTACCTTGCAGTCCAGTACCCGCAGCGGATTGCGCTCCATACGCCGCTGGCAGTCACTACAGAGGTTATCCTTCATCGGTCTCAAGAAATTCAGAAGCTCCTCCCGATAGGCCGCACGGCTTGGTGCGTTACCCACGGAGTTGATCTCCACCCGAACATCCTTCAGACCCAATTCCTTATAGAACTCGTAACCCAAGGAAATGACTTCAGCATCAATCGCTGGATCCACGGCTCCGAACGCTTCTACTCCAAACTGGTGGAACTGACGGTATCTTCCCGCTTGTGGACGTTCATAACGGAACATCGGCCCGATATAATACAGCTTGCTGACATCCGGCTCGCCATAGAGCTTATTCTGCACATAAGCGCGTACAACGCCTGCTGTGCCTTCTGGACGAAGCGCCAGATCCCGGTCGCCCTTGTCCTTGAACGTATACATCTCGCCTTCTACAATGTCCGTAGTTTCGCCTACGCCTCTTTCAAACAATCCGGTATGCTCGAACATAGGTGTACGGATTTCCCGGTAGTTAAAACGATGGCATAGCTCTCTGGCCTTCGCCTCTACAAACTGCCATTTCTCCACCGCGCCTGGCAGCACATCCTGCGTGCCTGTGGGTTTCTCGAATCTTTCTTTAGCCACTACCTATCCCTCCTGAAAAAATACCCCTTATATAAGACGAACTTAAGAACCAAACGTTAAGCTCGTCGTTACTACGGTGGAATGTTTGGACTTCCGGCCGCTGTTGTCACCAGATTTCTTCGATTAAACCGCTTCTAGCGTTTGAAATCTGGTAACAGCCTATGCTTCCGATCCGAGCTTTCCTTCAGAAAGCTTTTAGGCGGTCGCTTTCGCTCCTACAGTTCCAAACTTCCCCCTTCGTTCCTCTTCGCTTTTCGTTACTGTCTTTTATTCGGCTTATATAGCCTTAAATTCTGCGTTTAATGCGCAGCATAACAAAAAATCCCTCGCCCTGTTTATCACAAACAGGGACGAGGGATTATCATAACCAATAATTCACCCGTGGTACCACCCACATTCCGGAGCAGGAGATTGCTCTCACCACATCCGCTTCAAGCGGTTAACGCCCGCCTACGCGCAAACGGCTACTGATTACAGCAGTTGTCAAATCCTGCCGATGTTCGCCGTGCGTTCTCGGGGAGGTCATTCATTCGCTCATCAACAGAATCCTTGCAGCCAGACGTAGCGACTTAATCGTCCATGGTATGGACAATACCGACTCGTCAGGGGATTCCTCTCTGGGGTTGTGGGGGCCCGAATTACTTATTCCCGTCATCAAAGCACTATAATATAACTGTTATTGTTAGATTCTACTGAACCACTGCGCTAAAGTCAAGAAAGGAAATTAAAAATTTTAAGATGAATGAGGGCGGAAAGCGAGTTTAATCGGCAAATTTCTTCTGTTACAAAAAAAATGACCCACAGCCGGTTGCTGCGGGTCCATCATCATATATTATTAAAAAGGGGGTCATGTCTTTATTATAAACACGCTATATTAAGGAATCATGAATGAAATATTACGAGTATATTACATTTTTGCAACTGCAATCATTTGAAGGAGTGCTACTACATGGAAGAATGGAACGTTTTACTGGCTGTTGCTGTTGCGGCAGTAGTGGCGGGGTTAACTCTTGGCTTTGCCTTTGGTCCGTTTCATGCGGAGGATGATAACTGATGAATGAATATTTGACTGCTGTGTCAATTGCGCTGGCTTTCCTCTTTACTTGTGCTCTCGCGTTTGCTGTATCCAGTCGTTAAGGAGTTGGTACTATGGATTTTTCACCTGTTGCACCTGAGATAAATATCACTCATTTTANCATTACAGAAAAGAAAGCGCTTAATTTTCAGGGACATCCCTACCTCTATTATCATATCTTTAGGCTGACGTGACAGCAACCCTTGACGACTCTATTTTCAACCAAACCGATGTATAGTCCATTTCAAAAACGCCGAATAGCCCATAAAGGCCATCCGACGCTATATTGCTCATCATCCTTGAATGCAACCGTTAATCAAACCGCTCCACATATGCTTGCTTGCCACGCAGAATTTGAATGACTTCGTTATATCTATCCTCATCTACTTTCAGCTCCATGATATAACGGAGTTCCCCAAGCTCTTCGTCGCTAAGTTCACCTTCTTCCCCGGTATTCCCCTCAATCCCGCGGCTTTCAACATCCTCCACAGACTCTGGAATTCCAGTACTAGCGACCAGTGCAGCTCCGGCACCCGGTGCTCCTGAGGTACCCGATGTACTGAATCCACCTGCTGCCAAAGCGGAATTCCCAAGTGGAATCACCGGTAGTAGAAAACGGCTGTCCTGTCCCAGCCGATCATTGAGCGGCCATACCTCCAGCCCTTCCACGTTATAGGCGATAAGTGCTGTTTTGGCTCCTAGCGCATCATCTTCTGTCTTGAAATAAGCCTGAATTCTTCTAGCCATTGTTAGTCCCTCCTTGGATAAATACTCAAGTTAGTCAACAACCTATAGCACTTCCAATAGTTCATACACGAATGTTTGATCCTTGAATGCCGCTCCTGCTTGTCCACATCAACCTTCAATGTTCTTGCTCTTCTATTACCCGGTTCAATGTGTTTTCTAACCCTGTCTTACAGAACAAGCCTATTGTGATCCCTTTCCCGCCCTATAGCATCATAGAAAAAAGCCGCCAAAGCGCCCTTCTCAGGTACGCGGCAGCAGGTCGCGGCTTCTTCCCTTCAATACCTGAATCTCGGCAGGAGCCTCCGCTCCTTTTACAATTGCACCAGCTTCTGCTGGGCTTCCTGTCGCCAGTGCCGGGTTGCTTCTCCATACCCAAGCCTTTTGGGATTGTCTCATTACCGTAGCTCCTTGCAACTTGCCGTAATATCCATCCGCTTCTAGTCTATCCATACGAACAATACCCTATCCGTACAAAAAAAGATGCCGCACACAGCTCCCAAAGGAACAGTGATGCGGCATCCGCCGATATCTTACCCGTCTCAAATGAAACAAAACTTGTAGTGCTTGATTTAGCCCCGACTATCGAGAATTAAGGTAACAGGACCCCAGTTGACGAGCGACACATCCATCATCGCCCCGAATACCCCGGTTCCAACCTCCAGACCGCGGGCAACCAGCTCACGGTTAAAATAATCATATAGCTGCTCGGCCTCAGCCGGCGCAGCAGCGGCCATGAAGTTGGGACGTCTACCCTTACGACAGTCGCCGTATAGCGTAAACTGCGATACAGACAAGATTGCGCCGCCAGTGTCAGTGACGCTGAAGTTCATTTTCCCTGCTTCATCCTCAAAAATCCGCAGTCCTGCGATCTTCTCAGCCAGATAAGCCGCATCCTTCTCTGTATCCTCATGGGTCACACCGACCAGTAGCATTAAGCCTTCACCGATCTCGCCGGTCACCTCGCCGTTAACCGTTACCTTAGCTTCCTTGCAGCGCTGTACTACTACTTTCATTGCAGCTTTCAGCTCCTTGCCTTATTGCATAATCCGGTGGACCGTGTAGACGTCCTTGACACGCTTGACCCGATCCACTACCGATTGCAAATGTTCGGTATTGCGAATCAGAACTGTCATATGAATCATAGCCATCTTGTTCTTATCGGACCGGCCGGTCACCGCCGAGATGTTGGTCTTGCTCTCCGAGACCGCCTGCAGCACTTCATTGAGCAGCCCGTTACGGTCATGGCCTGTAATCTCAATATCAACGCTGTAGTTGGCCTCTACGGTGCCTTCCCACTCTACCTCAATTACCCGTGCCGCTTCTTCGCCCTCACCGTCGCCTGGAATATTCGAACAGTCCTGGCGGTGAACAGATACCCCGCGGCCGCGGGTCACATACCCAACAATGTCATCGCCTGGCACGGGATTACAACATCGGGCAAAACGAACAAGCAGGTTATCAATGCCTTTGACGCGCACACCGTTCGTCGGCTGATTCCGCTTCTCGCCGGAGGATTTGATCGCCTTCATCTCGGAGGTCAGCTCCAGATGATTAGCCGCCTCTTCTTGCTCCTTGCGCAGCTTCTCGGTCAGCTTGGAAGCGATTTGCGCTGCCGTAATGCCGCCGAACCCAACGGCAGAGAGCATGTCTTCAATATCGTTGAAGGCGAATTTCTTCGCGGCCTCCATCAACTTGTCATCAGAGATCCACTCAGAGACTTCAACGTTCAGGCGCTTCAGCTCACGTTCAATCGCTTCGCGGCCCTTCTCGACATTCTCCTCGCGTTTCTCCTTTTTGAACCACTGCTTGATCTTACTCCGGGCATGGGAGGACTGGGCAATCTTCAGCCAGTCGCGACTTGGACCATACGAATGCTTAGAGGTCAGAATTTCCACGATATCCCCGGTCTTCAGCTTATGATCAAGCGGCACAATTCTTCCGTTCACCTTGGCGCCGATGGTCCGGTTACCGACCTCCGTATGAATACGGAAGGCAAAATCAAGCGGAACCGAGCCGGCAGGCAGTTCAATAACCTCGCCTTTGGGAGTAAACACGAAGACGAGGTCCGAGAAAAAGTCCATTTTCAGCGATTCGACGAATTCTTCCGCATCCTTGGCCTCATGTTGAAGCTCAAGAATCTCCCGGAAGAATGGCATCCGGTTCTCGGGATTGCCGTTGTTGCCGGTGCCTTCCTTGTACGCCCAGTGCGCCGCGATCCCAAACTCAGCGGTACGGTGCATCTCCCAGGTACGAATCTGAACCTCTGTAGGCTCACCGCCTGGTCCAACTACCGTGGTGTGGAGTGATTGGTACATGTTCGCTTTGGGCATAGCAATATAATCCTTGAAACGTCCAGGCATCGGTTTCCAAAGGGTATGAATAATGCCAAGCGTGGCATAACAGTCTTTAATGTTATCCACAATGATACGGATAGCCAGCAGATCATAGATCTCGTTGAACTGCTTGTTCTTCGTGCTCATTTTATTATAAACGCTGTAGATATGCTTCGGTCGTCCGGACAGGTCGCCTTCAATGCCCATCTCGTCCAGCTTAGCCTGAATACGGCCGATAACGCTCTCGATGAACTGCTCGCGCTCCGCCCGCTTCTTATGCATCAGATTGGCAATGCGGTAATACTGCTGAGGGTTCAAATACCGGAGAGCAATATCCTCCATCTCCCACTTGATTGCCGAGATCCCCAATCGATCTGCAATGGGACAGAAAATCTCCAGGGTCTCGTAAGAGATCCTGCGCTGGCTTTCCTCCGATTGGTATTTCAGTGTCCGCATATTGTGCAGACGGTCCGCCAGCTTGATGACAATGACCCGAATGTCCTGCGCCATTGCAATGAACATCTTGCGGTAATTCTCGTTCTGCTGCTCTTCCTTGGAACGGAAGCGGATGCGTTCCAGCTTGGTAAGACCATCAACAAGCATGGCGCAGGTGTCGCCAAAATTCGCACGGATCTGTTCGAGGGACACTGTCGTATCTTCCACCACATCATGCAGAAGTGCAGCAATAATGGAGATTACATCCATCTGCATATTGACGACAATATCTGCGACGGCAAGCGGATGCAGGATATACGGCTCCCCCGATTTGCGGACTTGCCCATGATGGGCCTGTTCGGCAAATTCATATGCTTCCGTGATGCGGAGCAGATCTTTTTCTTTTATATATGCGCCAGCTTTGTCAATTAATCGCTCAATGCCCATTCTCGTCGTATCCGTTTCCTTTCTATAAGAAAAACTCCTTCCAGGAGTCTCTCGATGATGTAGTCAATAAAATAAACAAACCTGCAAAAATATGCATCGTCTGCAGGTTTCTTGATCGGTATGCCGCTTTCTGTGAACAACCTCTTACAGTTGAAAGTTGTCTATAATTATGACGCTTGCGAGGGATTACGTCAACACTTGCCATCGCATGGCATTCGTGTCAAGCGAAGTCACAATAACGTACAAATTGATGTCACTTGTGAAATTGTTGTTGTAAAAATGTCAAGTTCTATTTAATCTAGTAAAGGCGGTTTGCCACGTAATGATTTATATTATGAAAAAAGAAAGAGGAGTGACCACCATTGCAACGCGAAATTCAAGTTAACGAAAGGCTTCCCTGGGGGCCGGGCTTCCTTCTGAGTCTTCAGCATTTGTTCGCCATGTTCGGCAGCACGGTGCTGGTGCCCAACCTGTTCGGGGTAGATCCCGGTATGATTCTGCTGATGAACGGTATCGGCACACTCATGTACATTTTAATCTGCCGCGGTAAAATCCCTGCTTATCTTGGCTCCAGCTTCGCTTTTATTTCACCTGTTCTGGCCGTGCTGGGACAACATCAGGATGATCATCAACGTGGATATTCGCTTGCACTTGGCGCATTTATCGTCACCGGCGTGATTTTCATCCTTGTCGCGCTGATTATCCGTTATGCCGGAACTGGCTGGATTGACGTAGTCTTCCCTCCAGCTGTCATGGGCGCCATCGTGGCGACCATTGGACTTGAATTGGTGCCGGTAGCCGCACGTATGGCCGGACTGATCGGTCCTGAAGGCGCAACGGATTGGACACCAGATAGCAGTGCTATCATCCTGTCCATGGTAACCCTAGGCGTTACTGTGATTGGAGCGGTTCTCTTCCGCGGTTTCCCCAAAATCATTCATATCCTGATCGGGATCGTGACAGGTTACGGTTTAGCATATCTGATGGGCAAAGTAGATACTGCAGCTATTGGCAATGCCCATTTCTTCGCTAGACCGACCGTGACTACACCTTCCTTTGATTGGGATGTTATTCTAACCATTATCCCTGTGTCTCTCGTCGTTATTGTTGAGCATATCGGACACTTGCTGGTTACAAGCAATATTGTCGGTAAGGACCTGGCCAAGGACCCTGGTCTGGATCGCTCCCTGTTCGGGAACGGGATCTCTACCATTATCTCCGGATTTGTCGGTTCCACTCCTAATACTACTTATGGTGAAAATATTGGAGTTATGGCGCTGACCAAAGTTTACAGTGTATTTGTAATCGGCGGAGCCGCCATCATCGCCATTCTGCTCTCGTTCTCCGGCACCTTCTCATCCGTAATTGCCAATATCCCTCTTCCAGTAATGGGTGGTGTCTCCCTGCTGTTGTTCGGTGTGATTGCGGCATCAGGTCTACGTATCTTCGTAGAGCAAAAGGTCGACTTCTCGAAAGCAACTAACATGATTCTGGCAACACTTGTTCTTGTCGTAGGCATCAGTGGTACAACCCTTACTATGGGGGGTATTCAACTGAAGGGAATGGCACTGGCAACGATCGTCGGTATGGTCCTCTCCCTGTTGTTCAAGCTCATTGAAGTGCTGGGACTTAGCAATGAGAAAGATAACGAAAAAGCTGCCCATTAATATCTGGTTAAATAACCTTTAAAAAAGCGGACTTCTGTCAATAAATGACAGAAGTCCGCTTTTTATTTCCCGGGAAACGCTATTTTGTATAACTCTTAGTCTTCGTAGTTCAGCAAGGAGATGACTTCGATATCAGTCAACTTGTTGCGTCCGGCCAATTCAACCAGCTCAATCAGGAACGCTGCCCCGACGACTTTGCCGCCAAGTTGTTCGATCAAGCTAACTGAAGTAGCAATCGTACCCCCGGTTGCCAGCAGATCATCGGCGATCAGAACATTTTGTCCTGGCTTGATGGCATCGGTGTGCACAGCCAGCTTGTCCTTACCGTATTCCAGGTCATATCCAACTTCAATAGTCTCGTAAGGAAGCTTGCCGCTCTTGCGGATCGGCACAAAACCTACGCCAAGTGCATAAGCCAGTGGTGCGCCCACAACGAAGCCGCGAGCTTCAGGTCCGGCAATGATATCAATTTTCAGGTGGGCTACCAGAGCCTTCAGTTCATCGATTGCCTGGCGGTAAGCCTCGCCATTGTTAAGCAGTGTAGTAATATCCTTAAAACTGATTCCCGGTTGTGGGAAATCCGGAATCACGCGAATAATTTCTTTGAAGTTCAAGATTATCATCTCCTAAAAATTTTGTGAGCTTATACATCGGGGCAATACTTCGAACAAAATTATTTCGTAAGCATAAGCTTAGTTTTGTATAGCATAGGCTGCATTGATTTAACATCGAACAAAATTACTTCGTAAACATCCCTATATTCTCAAGACACACCTTGCCGGCGGGATTGCATAAAATCCTGCACCTCTGACAGGCTACCGTCCATGAAATACTCCTCCATTTGCGCTACCTGTCCCAAACGGATAAAATGCTGCGAAGCCGTAAGGCTCTTGGCAGCAGGCTGTGTAACAAAAGTGATCATCCCTTGGTGCCGTTCGATAAAATCAAGCTCCTCGAACACATCCAGCATCATACCCAGCATACGCACACTCAGCGGGGTCTGACGACTCAGACGCAGCAGTACCTCATGTTCAGGGGTTGCCGCAGCAGCGATGGAAGCAAGCAGCTTATATAAGGCCTTAAAATGATCACGGGTCGGAACCTGTAAACGTTCACGTCTCTCTCGAATCGAATGAAGCAGCGCCACATTATCGATAAGCGGAAAAGTCTGAAGTACCGCGTCCAGCTGTTCCGGCGACTCTGGTAGATCCAGCAGACAGAGCACAGAAACACGTCCCTCTTCCAGCTTATTCTGCTCATGGTCGAGTGCAGAAATTCCGCCGCTCTCATCGTATATCCAAAGGGACATACCTTTCAACTCATCTGGCACAAGGGCTCGCTCCTTGCGAGACACGACTACGGCCCGATACGGATCCGTTCCCGCATAGGGTGTCAGGCGCTCGCTGATCTCACGTGCTTGCCGAATCGCATCGGCAGCTCCGCGCAGATCGAACAGCTGAGTATCGTGGACCGCCAGATCCTGCAGCATCAGCTGCGGTTTACGGGAGCCATTCCACTCGTTCACAGACAATTCGGCTAACACATCCACTTTAGTACCACCGGGCAACAGTGCCCCGAGCGCACCTTTGCCAAAAGCAACCGCCTCAATAGTATGCTTGCCTTGCTGCAGAACAATTTTGAGGTGCTTGCCTTCGGCGCCCATGGTGCGAGTCTCTTTGACTGCAGCACCACGTAGAATAAACTTCGGCAACGGGTTGCTCATGCCGAACGGCGCTAACCGTTCCAACTCATCCGCCGCTTGAAGCGACAGATCGTCGATCGTTGCTTCACCATCCGCTGATGTCACCGCTACAAAATGCTCCGGTGTCAGCACACCAGAAGCATAGTCGTTGAGTGCGTCAGCGAAGGCATCAAGCCCATCGCGATGAAGGCTCATACCGGCTGCAGAAGGATGGCCGCCGAAATGATCCATCAAGCTGGAACAGGAAGATAAGGCCGCATAAATATCGAATCCCGGAATCGAGCGGGCTGAACCCTTACACATCCCCGTCTCGGGATGAATGTCCAGAATGATTACCGGCCGGTAGTAGCGTTCCAGCAGCTTGGAAGCGACGATGCCTACCACACCTACATTCCAGCCTTCCGAAGCCAAGACGATCACATCGGGAAGCTTCTCAACTTCAAGTTTTTCCTCAAGCTTGGCTGTCGCTTCAATCACGATTCTCTCCACGACCAGCTGACGCTCCTTGTTCAGCAAGTCCAGCTCATCCGCCAGCCCACGCGCTTCTTCTGCATGCTCTGTGGTTAACAGAGAGACCGCCCGTCCCGCGTGATCTAGACGACCACTGGCGTTGATACGCGGTGCCATGCCAAACGCAATGTTCACCGCACCTACGGTATTCATTGCTACCCCGCTAACCTCAAGCAGCGCACGAATGCCGGGGAAACGGGAATTGCGCATGGAGAAGATCCCCCTACGTACAATCTCACGATTTTCTCCCAGCAGCGGCATAAGATCTGCCACAGTACCTATGGCAGCGATTTCGGTCCATGCCTCCGGTGTATCTCCACCCAGCAGCGCCTGCGCCAGCTTAAGCGCAACGCCTACACCAGCCAAACCTTTGAAAGGATAAGGGCAATCCGGCAACTTTGGATTAATCAGCGCATAGGCCTCTGGCAGAAGTGCCGGCGGTTCATGGTGATCCGTCACGATGACATCCATGCCCAGTTCCTTGGCATAAGCAATCTGATGATAAGCGCTGATGCCTGTATCTACGGTTATAATCAGGGAAACTCCCTGCTGCAAGGCCCAATCCAAGGCATGATTATGTAAACCATAGCCTTCGTTTGAACGGTGCGGAATATAAATGTCATAGGAAGCGCCCAGATAACGCAGCAAATGAATCATCAGTGCTGTGCTGGACACGCCATCGGCATCATAATCACCGTAGACCAGAATATGTTCATTTTCTTCCAATGCCTTTCTAATTCTCGGAACCGCTTCAGCCATCCCCTTGAGTAAAAAAGGGTCGTGCTGCTCCTGCCCACCACCGTCCATGAATACCAGCGCCTCTTCAGACGTTGTTTTACCTCTGGTAATCAGCAGTGACGACAATAACGGAGAAATAGAAAGGCTCCGGGCCAGTTCCCGTACTGCATCGGGATCGGCTGCCGGAGAATGCCATCTTGTTTTAGAATGAAGCACTAATAACTCACCTTTCTCTTACCTTAGCAAACTATTGAAGCAGGGTGGGCAGATCATCATCCACCAGTTCATGATTGCTCTTATAAGGATAACCTGGATCATACGGCACGACATCCATACGCACCTCGCCAACGTGAACAAAACGTTGCAGCAGCAGCTTTCTGGCACATTCCGCAATCTCCTGCGCTTCGAGCACTGTAATGCGCGGGTTAACGCTGATTTTGACCTCCAGATTCACATAACGTCCCTGCTCCATCGCCTTCAGATGTTCCACACGGATTACCCCATGCACTCGCTGCACGGTATCGATAAAGCTGGCCGCGTCTTTCGAGGGAAGCTCCTGAATGTTCTTTCCGTAGACCGAACTGGCAATTAGGCTATAGCCCTTACGCAAAATCAGGAATCCCGTCAACAGCGCCGCAATAGGGTCCATATACAACAGCGGATGCCAGCCAGAGTAGCTGCCAGCCATCGCAAGTGTAATCCCGATCAGCACAGTGATTGAGGTATACAGACTGAATCGGTGGCTGTCGGCATAAGCAGCATGGCTGCCATCACCCAGCTTCTTGAAATGACGATATTGATATTGGAATACGATTTCTTTTACCAAGATAGATAATAAAACCGTTACAAGTGCGTAATACCCGGGCGTGGTTAAATGTCCATAAGTCAGATCACGAATTGCGGAGAAAACAACCTGCATCCCGCCCATTAAAATGAGCACTGAGCAGGAAATGGCCAAGATTGGCTCCTTGCTGCCCTGCCGGGCACCAGCTTTGGGTCGGGAGAGAGCTTTGCTATTCTTTTTCTGTCCAGAGCGCCACGGAAGTATATCTGCCAGCTTGGCTGCGGCGTCTGCTCCAGAATATAAAGCATCTCCCATTAATGCCTTGCTGCCTGAGATGTAACCCACGCTTCCCTTGGCTATGGCCAGAACAACATCGCCCACTATCCCAGTCCAGGCGACTGTCTCATTTTGCGGTGATTGTTTGTCATTCATGGAAGGCCCTCCTTGCTGCTGCATATCATCTCATGATGCTAAAAAACGCATGGCGTGCAGCTCCGAAGATTCCGAAAGCCGCGTCGCCTTTGACGCGGCTTTCTTTACAGTCAGGTTTTAGCTTTAAGCCGTTTTGTTGGTCACTTTCGGCTTCTGACGCTTCTTGAGAAGCAGCCAGAGCGGGCTCGCAATAAAGATGGAGGAGTAAGCTCCGAAGAGCAACCCGACAACCATGGCAAGCGAGAACATCTTAATGGATTCTCCACCCATAATCAGCAGGAAGAATGCCGCTACAAATACCGTAAATGCCGTATACAGGGAACGCATGAGCGTCTGAGTAACACTCTTGTTCACAAGAGCTTTCATGTCCTCATAAGTTTTCTGCTTGCCGAAGCGCAGATTCTCACGGATACGGTCAAAGATTACGATCGTATCATTGATGGAATAACCGATGATCGTAAGCACCGCGACAATAAAGGTCAAATCCACTTCCAGACGGAAGATGGAGAAGACTGCCACAACCATGAATGCGTCATGCAGCAGCGAGACAATCGCAGCCAAGGCAAAACGCCATTCAAAACGGATACTTACATAAATGATAATCCCGAGACAGGAAATAAGTACGGCATAAATGGCGTTGCGCGCCAATTCTTTTGCCATTTCCGTGTCCACGGTGTTGATTTCGAAGGAAGCCTTGTCATCCAGCTTGGTAATTCCAGCCTTCAACGCTTCACTTTGATCCTCAGTCAGCTCTTTATCATAACGGATATTGACCCGTTCCTGACCAAGAGAGATGCTCGGTTCATGAGTGACAGGGAGGTCCTTGATTGCCGTTTCAACTTGTTCTTGCGTAAGATTCTTGGACAGGGAGATATCCACATTGGAACCTGCCTTGAAATCAACACTGTAATTCAATCCAAAAGTTGCCAGGAAAATCAAACCGGCCACAGTCAACGCAATGGAGAAGATATAGAAATATTTACTTAGATGTACGAAATCAAACTCTCTCTTAAAGTGCACGGATTTCACTCTCCTTAACCCCGAATTGCTTTGGTTTGCTCAGCTTACCGGCTCTGACAAGCAAATTGAGCAACCAGCGGGAGAAGTAAAGGTTCGTGGCAATACTAAGCACGATTTCCACAATCAGAACCAGTGCAAAACCTTTAACAGCACCTGTTCCGTAAGCGAACATTACAGCCGCAACGATAATAGTGGTGATATTGGCATCCATTACAGTACGGAATGAGGATTTACTGCCTGCTTTTACAGCAGACATAATGCTTTTCCCGCTGTAAATTTCTTCTCTGATCCGCTCATTGGTAATGATGTTCGCATCAACGGCCATCCCTATACCGAGAATAAACGCGGCGATACCGGGAAGGGTTAGGGTAAAGTCCGCCCAAACGAAGACAAGAATTAGAAGCCATGTATGAAGGATCAGCGCGAAGCTGGCCAGAAGACCTGGCAAGCGGTACATGCCGATCATGAAAATAAGAATTATCAGGGAACCGACAAGACCGGCTTTGATCGTTTGATCCAGAGACTGTTTACCCAGTGTGGCGCCTACGCTTTGGGAGTATTTCTCCGTCAGCTTCAGCGGAAGAGCACCGAGGTTAATCGTATCAGCCAATTCACGCGCTTCTTGGAGCGTATAACTGCCGGAAATTGAAGCACTACCATCCGTCAATGCTGCTCTAACCTGAGGATCTGACAACAAGTTCTCATCCAAGTAGATGGCAAGGTTCTTGCCCAAGAGCCGCTTGGTAATTTCTGCGAACTTAGCCTTGTCCTTCACTTTGATACTGATGATCGGTTGGTTCAGGTTGTCACGACCGACCTCTGCAGCACCTTCGACAAAGTCACTGCCCACTAGTTCAATCTTGCTGTACTTTCCGGCAGGATCGCCTTCGGCAGCACTGCGGAAAGTCAAGACGGCAGGTTCTTTCATCTTCTTGCGGACTTCAGCCTCATTGGTCACACCCGCAATTTTCAAACGAATACGGTCCGTTCCTTCCGTGGTAACCTCTGGCTCACTAGTTCCGAGCGCATTGGCCCGCTTCTCCAGACTCTCTGCAGTTTTTTGCAGTGAAGCCCGGGTCAGTGCCCCTCCGGCCTCCATCGGCTCAGCGTGATACAGGATCTCGAAGCCGCCCTTCAGATCAAGACCCAGACGGACCTTGTCCAACAGACCAGGGGTAGTGAATACCATGACGCCTGTTAAAACGAGCACGGTAACGATAAAGCTCATAAGTCTCTTCATGCTCTTGCTAGTTCCCCTTTCATAACTCAATATTCCTATTATAGCCACGCGCCAAATGACCGTCAATTCATGTAAGAATGGACAAGGCTATATTCACACAAAGAAACGGCGGGCTCTCCCCATATGGCAAGCCATCCGTTTTTCAGTAGGAAATGTGAAATTCAATCCCTTCATAACTTTACCGCTTTGTGAAGTGGTTTGCAAAGAAAAATGTTTCCTTGCATCAGATCTGTCCCCGATACGCAGCAATAGTCAAATAGTTCATGTAACTATTGGCTTTCAAGGAATATATATCATTGACCAGCTTGTAAAGCGGCGGCTTTCCTTCCTTTGCGTAATTACGGCTGACACACTCCCAGATATCTTTGCCAGTAACATATTCGTAGCCAAGGAGTCGGAATTCCTCCGCTTTGCTGCAGCACATGGCTTCGATCTCCTCACTAAGCTCGTCATCAATCCATTGTCCCGATTCCACGTGTTGACACCTCCAGGTCGCTCGTATACGCATGTTCACAATATCTATTCGACCTTCTCCCCTGCCTTTCCTTCTTCCTTAAGAAAGTTATGTAACACAATGCTTGTCATGCCGGCGTAGGGGTTCAGCATATCCATAGAACAAGTCCACTTAAGTGCTCGCTTTAAAGGTGAGTCGCCACCAGCGTCCCATTTCATGCCGGGAAGAAGGAATGTTCTTTGAAGAAACTAAGCTCCTTAAACAAACAAAGCTTTATACAAGGTACGTTAATTCTGCTGGCTGCAGGAATTATCAACCGCATGCTCGGCTTTATTCCCCGGATTGTCCTTCCGCGCGTGATCGGGGCTGAGGGTGTGGGTCTTTACCAGCTTGGCTATCCGTTCTTCATTTTACTAGTTACCGTGATTACTGGGGGGCTGCCGCTGGCGGTCGCTAAAATGGTAGCCGAGGCAGAGGGCAAGAACCGTCCAGACAAATCAAAGCAGATTTTGCGTACAGCACTTGCGCTCAGTCTGGCGCTGGGTATATTTTTCACATTGGTTGCATTAGCCAGCGCTTCATGGGTTTCCAACGTTCTGCTGACAGACAACCGGGTCTTCTATACATTCATTGCTATGATTCCCATGCTGTGTATCATTGCTGTATCTGCGGTCTATCGCGGGTACTTCCAGGGCAGGCAGAATATGATTCCTTCAGCGCTCTCCTCTGTGCTCGAGTCCGTGATCCGCATTTTTGCTATGCTCTGGTTCTCCTGGCTGTTGCTGCCCAAGGGGATCGCTTTTGCAGCGGCAGGGGCTATGATCGGGGTCACCGTCGGCGAAATAGCGGGTATGCTCGCTCTGCTATGGCAATATTATTTCATTATTAGAAAAGACAGGCCTGAAACTGGACAGCAGCCGGAAGATAACTCTTCAGTTGCATCAGTCCCTAAGGAAGCACCTACAGAAGCAAAGACTACCGGTTCCTTACTGAAGCGGCTGCTTGGTATCTCCATTCCGGTGACCGCCGGCCGTCTGGTGGGCTCCGTCTCTTATTTGCTGGAGTCGATTATCACGGCCCGCAGCCTTGCCCTTGCCGGGATTGCTACCGCCGCTGCCACTGCACAATACGGCGCACTGCAGGGGATGGTCATACCGCTCCTACTGCTACCGGGAGCATTAACCTCATCTCTGGCCGTATCACTGGTTCCTTCCTTGTCAGAAGCCGCCGCCCGCAAGGACTTGTCCATGATCCATAAACGGATGCATCAGGCGCTGAGGCTTGCCCTGGTCACGGGTGCCCCATTCGCTGTTCTTATGTACATCCTGGCCGTTCCGCTCTGCAGTCTGCTGTACGGGAACGCGGATACCGCTCCCATGCTGCGCCTAATTGCACCGTTCGCTGTGTTCCTGTATGTACAGGCTCCACTTCAAGCAGCACTTCAGGCCATGGACCGGCCGGGGAGAGCACTCGTTAACACCCTGATCGGAGCTGTGGTCAAAATCCTGTTAATTCTGCTGCTGGCCTCACAGCCACAGTATGGGATCTATGGTGCTATTATCGCAATTATTGCCAATAGCATTCTTGTAACACTGCTACATGGGTACAGTGTCGTCTCGCTCATTTCTTTATCCCTGCGCATTAGGGATTTGTTCAAAATTGCGGTAGCGATGATCATTATGGGCGCCGGTACTCAGTTTGCGTATACCTCTATCCCTGTTGCCGGGGCACAGTGGATCCAGTTTATTTTTGCCGCTACTGTTGGCCTCTTGATCTACCTGGCCATCTGCCTGTTATCGGGGCTCGTCTCGGTCCGCGATATGGATCGCCTGCCCTTTATCAAACGCTGGCGCTAGAGAACTTCAGTGGTAGAGCCGGGAGACATAGATTTTGCCCTCGTGATCCACCGAGCACAGGAAGACATCGCGAAAGTCTGATACTCCCTTCTGGCGAATCTGTTGTCTCAGCCAAAACCTGGTTTTTCCAATCATCTCCAGATTCATATCCTGTACCTTCCCATCCATAATCAGTGGTATCGGGAGTCCTTCGTACCTGATTTTGTCCTTGGGAAGCTTCACGGTCTTGGAGTTGTTTGTGCTTGTGCTTGAACTGTCTCCCGCTTCACTGCCCTGTTCTTCTGAACTGCTGGCCGATTGGGCCGATGAGGAGCCATTCTTGTTCTTTTCAATGATTGTAAGCTGGCCACTTGCCTCCAGAATGGCAAACTCTACGTCTGCAGGATTATCAATATTCTGACCGCGCAATTGGAGCAGCAAGTCATCAATGTTGTACCTCTGTTTTCGCATCTCGCCACGGTGTAATTTTCCGTCGGAAATCAGGATGCTCGGCTTACCATCCATAAACAAACGCAGCTTGCGGCTTTTCAGGCCAAGCTGGGCCACTAGCACCTGAATCAGGACGAGTGTGGCCATAGGCACAATCCCTTCATACACCGGTCGTTTAATATCATCTATAACAAACACTGCAATCTCGGCAATCATGATCGAAATCGTCAAATCAAACACCGACAGCTTTCCGATCTCTCTTTTCCCCATTATCCGCAAGCACAGAAAAATGAAGAAATACATCAGCACGGTCATGAAGATGTGGTATGTGATCTGCTGGAACATATTGCTTCTCTCCTTCCGCGTTTACCCGCATTGGACATCCCCGCAGGTGATTAAGGTATACCCTATTCTGACCGCTCGGGTCAGGGAACATTCGGAAGTTGGCTTATTAATTAATGGTAAAAGTAACGACAGTCTCATTCTTGTACTAACGGGGCAAGCCTTCCCATACAATGAGTAGTAGCTTGTATTGCCATAATAAAAATGCTTAGGAGGTTGTACCATGCATGTAATCCGGCGCCTGTTCTCATGGAGAATAGCCAATCCTGTATTATCAGGCCTCAGCCGATCGTTCCTCTGGATGCTGGTGGGCGCGTTTGTCCTTTCGCTTCTGCTCTGGGGTAGCGGACTGGAGGAAAAGGACCTCTCCTTGTACACCTACATTGTACATGCCGTAGCCATCGCCTTTGGAGGACTCACAGCAGGCCGCAGAGCCAGCAGTAAAGGCTGGTATAAAGGGAGCTTAACAGGGCTTTTCTACGGTATTATTGTGCTGATCATCGGCTTTCTAGCCCTCGACAGTGCGCCTTCAGGCTCGGACTTGCTCTGGACTTTGGCGGCAGCGGCAATCGGCGCACTGGGTGGAATGTTTGGGGTTAATTTACAAAAAGCATAAATTTAAGGATTTTTAAAAAAATCGGAACTGCTCCCCTTAAAATATGTTAAACTGTGTTCACTGACTTTAAAAGGGATCAAGGAGGCTTCGATTGCTTTGCTTTACCAATCCATGGATCATATCGTCTTGTACACTGTTGTTCTCGTTATTGCACTTGTCTGGATCGGCTCCCGCCGCAACCCATTCACCGCATTAATTGAGATCGTAAGAGAACTATTAGGCTCTTATAAGTTTTTATTGCTTTTTGTAGGTTTGTTCGGGGTGTTGGCCCTCAATAAATACGAGTTGCAGATTGAAAAAAAGCTGAATATCACCTCGGATTTCACTCCATTTGTGTTCGGACTGGAGGGACATTTTGTCCAGAGCGTGCAACATTTGTTCTATAGCCCCTGGCTGACACCTATAATCGTCTTCTTCTATATCTTAATGTTGCAGGCGGTGTTAGCGGCCTCACTGGGCGTGTATCTGCTCGACAATAACCGTATGATGCTCTATGCTACCTGCTACGCTATTATTTTGAACTATGCCATTGCCATTCCGTTCTATCTATTCTTCCCGGTCAATGAGGTGTGGTCATATGCTCCGGCAGGCGTTAGATTTGTCATGCTGGATGTGTTCCCTAAATTTGAGCAGGAGTACAGACCGCTTTCAGGACTTGATAACTGCTTCCCAAGTCTTCATACCTCCATCTCTGTTACGATGGCTCTGCTAGCTTACCGTTCAGGCAACCGCCGCTGGATGGCAATCACCACCCTGTCTGCAGTTGTCATTGTGTTCGGAATCTTCTATCTAGGCATTCATTGGCTAACCGATATGCTTGGCGGTACCGTGCTTGCGATATTATCCGCGACAGTTGGTGTTCAACTGTCTAAGCTAACACTGGGAACCCGTTCGGAAAGACTTACTTTCCGCAGCCGTGCCAACCCTATGCGTTGATACTCATACAAGTTCATATAAGGACAAAAAAAGCGGCATTTCCTCTCTAATGAGAAGAAATGCCGCTTTTATATGAATCTTCCTACTCTTTCGTTTCCGCTTCTGGCGCAACCGAATGGCTGATGGAACCACGATCAAATGTGAGCTTAGTCACATCATTAACCTTGAGAACCGCGATATCGTCGGAGATCTCTACAATCGTTCCGTGAAGACCACCGATTGTAACAACCTTATCCCCTTTTTTCAACGCTTTCAGCATTGTATTACGAGTTTTGGTTTTCTTCTGCTGAGGACGGATCAGAAGGAAATAGAAGACTACGAACATCAGTACAAAAGGTCCTACCAGACCCAGAATGCTGCCTCCGGACTGGGCTGCACCTGCTAACTCAAACATAATTCTCCCCCCTTTCAAATGACTGGCAAACGCACAATTCCGTTTCTAGAAGCCTTTAAGATTATCGTTTAAGCCGTATTGTGCAAAAAACTCATCGCGAAAATCAAGCAGCCGATCTTCTCTGATGGCTTCACGCACTTTACGCATCAGTTCCAACAGGAAGTGCAAGTTATGGTATGTCGTTAACCGCAATCCGAACGTTTCGTCTGCCTTAATCAAATGGCGCAAATAAGCGCGGGAATAATTCTGGCAGGTGTAACAGTTACACTCGGGATCCAGCGGCCCAAAATCACGGGCATACTGAGCGTTGCGTACAACGAGTCTTCCTTGGCTGGTCATCGTTGTTCCGTTACGGGCAATACGGGTTGGCAGAACACAGTCGAACATGTCCACACCCCGGATCGCACCTTCCAACAGCGCATCCGGCGAACCCACGCCCATCAAATAGCGGGGTTTCCCTTGCGGCAGCAGCGGAACTGTGTAATCCAGCACTTCATACATTAGCTGCTTGGACTCTCCGACGCTGAGCCCCCCAATAGCATACCCCGGGAAATCCATGGAAGTCAAATCAGCGGCGCTCTGGCGACGCAGATCTTCATACATGCCCCCCTGCACGATGGCGAACAGCCCTTGGTCCTGAGGACGAGCATGGCTCTTGAGGCAACGTTCTGCCCAGCGGGTAGTCCGCTCGAGCGATTTTTTAACATAATCATATTCTGCCGGGAATGGCGGGCATTCATCGAATGCCATCATAATGTCCGAACCAAGCGCATTTTGAATCTCCATCGCCACCTCAGGAGAAAGGAACTTCTTGTCTCCATTCAGATGGGAACGGAATTGTACGCCTTCCTCGGTGATTTTGCGCATGTCGCTTAACGAAAATACCTGAAACCCGCCGCTGTCGGTCAGAATCGGACGATCCCAGTTCATGAACTTATGCAGACCTCCAGCTTCACGAATAATATCGTGGCCCGGGCGCAGGAACAAATGGTAGGTATTACTCAAAATAATATGAGCATCCATCTGCTTCAACTCTTCTGGACTCATTGTCTTTACTGTAGCTTGGGTGCCTACAGGCATAAATGTCGGTGTCTCAATGATACCGTGGGGCGTGTGTACTCTTCCGAGTCTTGCGCCGGATTGCTTGCACGTTTTGATGTGCTCATACGTAATTGCTGCCATGATTAACCCATCCTCTTACTTAATAAATAAACATCGCGTCTCCAAAACTGAAAAACCGGTATCTCTCGGCAATCGCCTCTTCATAGGCGGCCAAAATATTCTCACGCCCCGCCAATGCGCTGACTAGCATCACCAATGTTGATTTGGGCAGGTGGAAGTTCGTGATTAGTGCATTAACGACATTGAATTGATAACCTGGATAAATGAAAATATCTGTCCATCCGCTGCATGCGGATAGCGGTCCTCCCTGACACTGCCGCCCGACTGTCTCCAGTGTACGGCAAGAGGTTGTACCTACAGCAATAATTCGTCCCCCGCGCTCCCGGGCAGCATTCAACGTATCTGCTGTCTCCTGCGACATGACGAAGTACTCGGCGTGCATGACATGTTCCTCGACCTTCTCTACAGACATCGGACGGAACGTGCCCAGACCAACATGCAGCGTAATGTAGGCAATGGATACACCTTTGGCTGCAATCTGCTCCAGTAGGCTGGTGGTAAAATGCAGACCTGCCGTTGGCGCAGCCGCTGAACCTTCATGCTTGGCATACACTGTCTGATACCGCTCACGGTCATCCAGCGTCTCCTTGATATACGGTGGAAGCGGCATCATTCCCAGCCTGTCGAGAATCTCCTGAAAGATCCCTTTATAAATGAAGCGGAGTGTCCGTCCGCCCATGTCAGACTCGTCTTCCACTACCGCCCGCAGCTCATCACTGAACACGATGACTGCCCCGCTCTTCAGCTTCTTGCCAGGCTTCACCAGTGCTTCCCAACGGTCCTCCCCGAGGTTCTTCAGAAGAAGCACTTCTGCCTTCGCCCCAGTGTCTTCCTTGACACCGAATAAACGAGCAGGGATGACTCTAGTGTCATTTAGGACCAGTGTATCTCCCGGCTGCAAATATTCGAGCATATCGCTAAAATGCCGGTGGTCTGTCTCACCTGTCTCCCTGTTGACTAGCAGCAGCCGCGAGGCGCTACGATCAAGTAGCGGAGTCTGGGCAATCAGCTCTTCAGGCAGATCAAAATCATAATCTTCTACATTCATGGTCCGTCTTCATTCCTTAACTATAGTAACGTTACGATAATAGTGTTGCAATATTTGCTTGTAATCATACCCGCTGTCAGCCATCCCCTTCACACCCCACTGGGACATGCCCATACCGTGGCCAAAGCCTTGGCCGATGAACAGGAAGCCAGACCCGCCAGTAACTACTCTAGCTTTGGCATCGCTACCCATAACCACCGTACCGCTGGCGGAGGATGTTACTTTGCCGTTTGCGGAAAGAACACCAGCATTGCTTCCACTACCAACGGTAGAAACTGACCCGTCAGCGCCTAGTACAGTATAACTTCCGGTTGGCACAATATCAAACAATGTACTAGGCAGTCCATTGAATGCCGAGCGGAACAGATCCGGATATTTCACCTTCAGAATCTCGCCATTGGCCTTCACCTCAGTCGCTCTGCCCGAAGGGCCGCGCTGGGTGACCTGAAGGCTGATGATTGAAGAAGGAAGCGCATTGCTTGTCTTGCCTTGCAGGCTCTTCAATAAATCTGCCGAAGAATAAGGCCCCTTCACCCAAGAGTAGCTGCCCGATTCATACACCTTGTCCAGCACCACAGCATTATCTCCCGGGTTCAGCTTACCCACCGGATTGGCATCACTTTGGATAATCGGCAACGGACGAATGTTCACGTCCTTCGTAGTTGCTGTAGCCATGTCAAGCCCGGCTGCCGTTTTGCTTCCCGTTAATTTGATATTGTCTTCCCGGGCATATCCAGCGGTTCCATTAGGCAGCAGAACATAATACCACTGTTTGGAAGCTGTAGATACAACATCTTCCTTGCTCGGCACACTGACAAACACGTCACTGCCGTTCCCCCACACCTCCGAAGGATCAGCCGTTATACCGCCGCTGTTGGAGGAGAACAAGGCTTCTACAATCTGCGCACCGCTCTTCAACACTTCACCAGCGGTGGCGTCCACAGCTTTGGTGATGGCTGGTGCCTCAGCCCCGATTCCGTTGTATACCTGGCTCAGTGTGGTGTCCACCACATTCGCCACGTCAAATTTGTTGCCTTGAGCCAGAGCATAGCTGCGGGCTGCGACAGCCTGCGCCTTCAGGGCCTCTTCCGGCCAGCTTGAAGAGACTTCTCCTCCAACAACAGCATACAAATATTGCTCCAGTGACACTTCATTAATCACTGCGAGCGATCCGTTCAATCCACTAAGCTCCAGATTACCCCGGTACACACGTTTGGAGCGCTCTACAAGCTGGATGCCAGCATCATTGCCAGCAGCAAGGAATTTGGCTCCGCTACCGTACACAACATAGTGGGGAACTTGTCCCGCATTATTAAGATCCAGCCCTGCATCACTACGCACGATCAATCCGGCTGTTGAGACTGCACTGGTAGACAACGTAATCTGTGGCAGTGCCACATTCACCGCAGCAGCCAAGGCCGCCAGATTCGTATCATTTACTGCTTCTCCAACCCAGACCTCCACCCGCGAACTGCCGTCTTGAGCCGATGATAATACAGGCCAAGCATCGAATCCCGCCGCTGCTAAGCTGACAATCACTGCATCAGCCTCGTCCTGGGTCGCAAAGGAACCTGCAGACAAATGCTTAGTGCCTGTCACTGCCGGTGTCTGCCCCGGCGGAATGGACAATCCAGCCTTGGTTACTCTGGACAATCCATCCTTCGCTGCATTTTCACTGGCATATACTCCGGTGTACAGCTGATACAGACTGGACCCATTTCTCGTCACCACAAATAGCTGAGGCTTGTCTGAAGTAGCTTGCAGTTTCTTGGCGGCATCGGATGCCGCTTGCCAGGATGGGGTTTCCAGCACTTTCACCCGAAAGCCGTCCAGGCTGACACGGATACTGCTCTTGGCCGGAACAGTCGCGAGCGGTGCTCCGCCTCCTTGCGAGGTCACAAGATTAAAACTTTGGTCTGACTGTAGCGTTGCTGCCGCCACCGTAGATTTATATTTGCTGCCGATATCGGCGTACAGTGCTACTCGAATTGTTGCACCGGGTGCAGCCTCACTGCTCCCGGCAGGGATCAGGAAGCTTCCCGCAGCCAGCGCTGACACCAGCATTCCCCGGCCCAGCACCTTCAGCACTGAGAATTTCCATCTTCCATGCTTCATTCAGCATCCTCCTTCGTACAGGGAATTCATACTCATGATTGCTCCGAAGGGAGCGGAATGCCCAAATGATGATAGGCAGCCGGCGTGACAATCCTGCCGCGTGGCGTCCGTTGCAGAAAACCAATTTGCAGCAGGTAAGGCTCATATACATCCTCTATAGTCTGGCTTTCTTCTCCAATAGTAGCAGCTATGGTATCCAGTCCTACAGGACCGCCCCGGAAGCTCGTAATCATGGAGTGAATCATCTTATGGTCAATGCTGTCCAGCCCACGCGGGTCGACCTGAAGCATACGAAGGGCTTCAGCCGCAATGTCAGGCGTAATTATTCCGTCGCCGCGCACCTGCGCAAAATCACGGACGCGCTTAAGCAGACGGTTGGCAATCCGTGGTGTTCCGCGTGCCCGCAGCGCTACTTCCTCAGCGGCGTCGCCCTGAATCTCAATGCCCAGCAGATCCGCATTACGGGAGACGATGAAGCTTAGCTCATCGATGGAATAGAATTCGAGCCGGCTGACCACGCCGAAGCGGTCGCGCAGCGGCGCAGACAATAGTCCTGCCCGCGTTGTCGCGCCAATCAGCGTGAACGGAGGCAGGTCCAGGCGCACGGAACGCGCACTCGGTCCTTTGCCGATCATAATATCGAGCGCAAAGTCCTCCATAGCTGGATACATGACTTCCTCCACCGTGCGATGCAGGCGATGAATCTCATCAATGAACAGCACATCGCCCTCCTGCAGGTTGGTCAGCAGCGCGGCCAGATCTCCCGGCCGCTCAATCGCTGGTCCCGAGGTCGTCCGCAAGTTCACACCGAGCTCGTTAGCGATAATGTTCGCCAGCGTCGTCTTACCAAGGCCCGGCGGGCCATAGAGCAGCACATGGTCCAGCGCCTCGTTTCTCATCTTGGCCGCCTCAATATAAATCTTCAAGTTCTCTTTGACCTGACTCTGTCCGATGTATTCAGCCAAATAGCGAGGGCGCAAGCTCAGTTCCACAGCCTGTTCTTCCATCATCAGATTAGCAGATATGATCCGGTCGTCCATTCTCTCATCACTTCCAGTTCTTTTTAAAGATGCCCGCAGGCAGGTTTTACTTCGCCACGTACAGCAGCTTCAGCGCCTTTTTCATCAATACATCGACACTTCCCGTATCGGCTCCCTCTTTCTTCAGGGCTAACCACACACGGTCCAACTCGCTCTCGGTATAGCCAAGCGCCTTCAAGCCATCTCTAGCTTCATCCCACGGCAGGGCATCGCTGCCTTCTTCCTGCGGAACTGCAAAGAGTCCTGTCTGCATGGAAGCTATGCTAAGTCCATCCAGCTTATCCTTCAGATCAAGGATCATGCGCTGGGCCGTCTTCTTCCCGATTCCCGGCAGCTTCGTCAGGAATGTAATATTCTCCTGGTAAATGGCTGAGATCAGCTGATCCGGGGTTCCGCCTGTCAGAATACCAAGCGCCACACGCGGGCCGATACCAGATACTTCAATAAGCTTACGGAACAGCCTCTGCTCTTCACGGGTAGAGAAACCGAATAACAGCGTAGCATCCTCACGGGTCACATAATGGATAAAGACCATTACAGGGCCCTCCGTCTTGGCAAAAACATAGGGATTCGGACAGAACACACGGTATCCCACCCCCTGCACATCCAACACTACATATTCGGATTCAAGGTGTACAACCGGACCTCTTAAAAAATCTATCATTTTCGCAATACCTCATTTAATTTGGAATTAAGACTGTAAGAGTGAGCATGACATACGGCAACCGCGAGCGCATCCGCCACGTCATCGGGCTTGGGAATCGCGGTCAGCTTCAGGAACATCTTCACCATCTCCTGCACCTGGCGCTTCTCCGCTTTGCCGTAGCCGACGATTGCTTGCTTAACCTGCATCGGCGTATATTCCGCTATAGGGAGCCCACGCTGAATCGCTGCCAGGACCATAACCCCGCGAGCCTGCGCGACTGGCAGTGCAGTGGTTACATTGCGGGCGAAAAACAGCTTCTCCAGTGCCACCGCATCTGGCTTGTATTTCTCCATAAGCTGAACAATACCCTCGTAGACATGCAGCAGCCGCTCTTCTTCCGGGGTATGGGCCTCCGTCTGGATACAGCCATATTGCACAGGCGTCACCTTATGGCCTTCCTTGTCCACAAAGCCGAAGCCGACAATCGCCAGCCCCGGGTCAATTCCTAATATGCGCACACTTCTCTCTCCTCTATGGTCAATAAGAAGCCGGGCTCCGTCCCTCGGCTCCAGCACTAAAGCGAACATATGTATTCCTTCTAACCATTATAGCAAAAATAGACTCCCCGGTGAGGAGAAAGTTTCCCTGCTCCCAGAAAAGGGGTCTTTTGGCCCTATCCACAGGGGTGATTGCCGCGCAAATGAGTGGATATAAAACAGCAAAAAGACCTGCGGGTATCACCCCAGGCCTCATCCAGTACTTTCTATTATCAGCTCCGCCAGAACACAAGCTCTGGCTTATTCTTTGTTTTGCATGACCTGCTCCGAATTATCCCGCGCGTAGTCACTGAACGTGGACAGCACGCTATTGTACTCTTCAATGTCCTGCACCCGGATGCCTTCCTGCAGCTGCCTCCAGATGTCCTCAGGCAAAGAGGATTTCATAGAGCCCATATCCATTTGAAAAAAAGTCTTCAGAACCTCATCTTGCCCTGGAGGACCCTTGAACAGTGTCAAGTTCCCATGCTCGTCTACGCCAAAGTAGGCTTCCTTCTTGACGGCTGGAGACAGGTCCGCGATTCTCTTTTCCAGCCAAAGATCTCCGGCAGCACTGATTCTGGCCTCCCAGGAAGGATGCTTGGCGATCAGTTCCTTAAGCTCGGCCGGATTCATCTGGCCAGGTAAATTCTGAATCTCCTCACCGGATACATAGCTAACCTTCAGATGAACCGTCCTGCGGAGTCCGCTCTGCTGTATCGTTTGGAGAACTTGCTGTCGCCGCGGACTGTAGCCACCCTCTTCATTGTCATCTCCTTCCCGAAAAACTGCCGCTACCGGCTCCTCTCCGGAAAATTCCCCGTTCTCAACCGTACCGCGCAGACGCTCCAAAGAATCCGCTACAGAAGCCGATGGTTCCTCCAGCAGCTCGCTCATTTCTCCGGGAAGCTGCATTCCGCGCCACGCCAATATCGTTATAGCGACACAGGCCGCTCCCACCCACAGTGCCCTTTTCCAACGTCTCCATCTACGCCAAAGCTGTTTTTTCAAACGAGAAGCATTCACGTTAATCCCTTCATTCTGGTTTTTTCCTATTGTGACCTGCAAAGGAAGCCTTTATGCATGATTGGGCATGCCGTGCTGTGCAAATGCTTTGAATTACTAAATATTGTTTGCTATACTCTTACTGATTGATTGCAGGCTTAAATTTATTTACAAAGGGGAATTCCTTGATGATTATCCAACCAAAAACACGCGGTTTTATATGCACAACCGCACATCCTGAAGGATGTGCCAAGCAAATAGAGAAGCAAATCAAATATGTACAGTCCCAGAAAAAAATCTCCGGACCAGCCAACGTGCTTGTTATTGGTGCTTCGACCGGTTATGGCCTGGCCTCGCGGGTTGCTGCAGCTTTTGGTGCAGGTGCCAATACGATCGGAGTATTCTTCGACAGACCGGCAGAAGGCTCACGTACAGCCTCAGCAGGCTGGTACAATTCAGCAGCTTTTGAAGAGCAGGCCAACCAGCTTGGGCTGAAGTCCTACAGCATTGTCGGCGATGCCTTCTCCAATGAAATCAAGGAAAAAACCATTGAGCTGATCAAAAACGAATTTAAGAACGTAGACCTTGTTATTTACAGTGTGGCTTCTCCGCGTCGCACGCATCCGGTTACCGGAGAGACCTTCTCCTCAGTAATTAAGCCAATCGGCACAGCATACAGCAACAAGACTATGAACTTCCATACCGGCGAAGTATCCGATACAACTATCGAGCCGGCTACAGAGGAAGAAGTTCGTCAGACGATTGCCGTTATGGGCGGCGAGGACTGGGGCATGTGGATTGATGAGCTGTCAAAAGCCGGTGTCCTGGCCGATGGGGCGACTACCGTTGCATACTCCTACATTGGACCGGAAGTTACTCACGCTATTTACCGTGAGGGAACGATCGGTAAGGCCAAAAATGATCTGGAGCAAACGGCAGTCAAGCTGAATGAGCAGCTCGGAGTTAAAGGCGGTCGTGCCTTCGTATCCGTGAATAAGGCGCTGGTCACTCAATCCAGCTCGGCTATTCCTGTTGTTCCGCTTTACATTTCCGCACTGTATAAAGTAATGAAGGAAAAAGGAATTCACGAGAACTGCATCGAGCAGATCTATCGCCTGTTCTCCGACCGCTTGTATGGTGAAGGTCCGGCAACTGCCGACGGCAGCACGCTGATCCGTATTGACGATTGGGAAATGCGTGAAGATGTGCAGAAGGAAGTTATGGACCGCTGGAACAAGCTGGAGACCGCCAATGTGTCTGAACTTGCCGATCTTGAAGGCTACCGTGAAGATTTCTTTAACCTGTTCGGTTTCCAAACCGAAGGCGTGAACTATGACGCTGAGTCAGATCCTGCTGTAGAGCTTCCAAATTCATATTAATCCGCTAAAAAAATAAAGAGTCCTGCCTGGGTAATCAGGCTGGGCTCTTTTTAATGAGGAAATCTAAAGCAAGTACCGATATCGGCACTTGCTTTTTATAGAACGACAGTTATTTTTTCAGCCAACGTGGACAGCTTCTGATTCTGCAAATGCTGCTCCATCTTGTGCTCCCCCTCCACCATCACCTGCTGAATCAGGCATTCCGAGGCATGGTCGAGACTGCACTCAAACAAGGAGGCCGTGCCTTCAATCGCATGAATCACGTCAAGGAACGAGATATCTTCCTTCTTGCGCTTAAGACGATAACCTCCGTTCGCTCCGGAAGCGGATTCGATAAGACCGCCCTTAACCAGTTTGGTCAAGATTTTAGACAGATACGTAGGGGACACGCCTTGTCTTTCTGCAAGCTGTTGAACACCCACGGGTTTATCCGTACCTGCCGCCATCATAAACAGCATCGTATGCAGCGCGTAATTGGTAGCTTTTGAGTATTTCATATAACACCTCAATTACAGACTTTGTTCATCTATAATAACCCTGGATCAGTAAGGGGTCAATATGAGGGCCTGCTTTGCCAGATCAGGTCCTTATTCAATGAATTTTTTTGCACCTAACCGGCACAGAATATTTGATCATGCCCCCCTGAAAGAGATATAATAAAAGATAGTGATGCACATTCAATGTTGAAAGAGAGCGAAAACTATGGGACGTAAGTGGAATAATATTAAAGAGAAAAAAGCATCCAAGGATGCCAATACAAGTCGTATATATGCTAGATTTGGCCGCGAAATTTATGTAGTAGCCAAACAAGGCGAGCCGGACCCTGAATCCAATCAGGCCCTGAAATTCGTCCTTGAGCGTGCCAAGACCTATAATGTTCCTAAAGCCATCATTGACCGTGCGATTGAAAAAGCCAAAGGCGGCTCTGATGAGAATTATGACGAGCTCCGCTATGAAGGCTTTGGCCCGAACGGCTCCATGGTCATTGTTGATGCACTGACCAATAACGTGAACCGCACCGCTTCCGAAGTGCGGGCAGCGTTCAGCAAGAACGGTGGCAACCTTGGGGTAGCCGGTTCCGTTAACTATATGTTTGATGAAACCGCAGTAATCGGCCTGACCGGCAAAACCGCCGAAGAAGTCCTTGAGCTGCTGATGGAAGCAGACGTTGATGCCCGCGATATCCTGGAAGAAGAGGAAGCTGTGATCGTATACGCTGCTCCTGACCAATTCCACGCCGTGCAAACTGCGCTGAAGGAAGCAGGCATTACCGAATTTACGGTTGCCGAGATCACGATGCTGGCCCAGAACTATATCGAGCTGCCGGCTGATGCCGAGGCTCAATTCAACAAAATGATCGACGCGCTGGAAGATCTCGATGATGTTCAGCAAGTGTATCATAACGTGGATTCCGAGGAATAGAATCACACTGTACATTGAACAGGCTAAGAAACCGCTGATTGGCGGTTCCTTAGCCTTTTTTTTATACATATGGTTGTGGATAAGAAATGATAAAGATCATCTATATAGATTGAGCTTGAAAATTTGAGTTAAGGGAACAGTGGCGGAGGGGAATTTTGGAACTGAAGAAGCGTTAGCGACCGCCTAAAAGCTTTCTGAAGGAAAGCTCGCATCGGAAGCATAAGCTCTGCGGATTTCTACCGCGAACAGCGGTACTAAATCAAAAAATCTGCAGACAACAGCGGCCGGAAGTCCAAACATTCTCTGGAGTCACGGTTAATCCCAAAACAGAAAAATCACTAGTTCAATCTATATATTTCTTTAAAGCATGCTCCTCCAACCCGAAGTAGGCATTGGCATTGTTGTAGCAAATATCCTCCACGATGCGGCCCAGGAACGGGATGTCATTCGGCACTTCGCCGTTCTCTACCCAGCCCCCCAGAATGTTGCACAGAATACGGCGGAAGTATTCATGACGGGTATACGAGAGAAAGGAGCGCGAGTCAGTCAGCATACCAACAAAGCAGCTTAGCTGTCCGAGATTGGACAAAGCCGTCAGTTGTTTGGTCATCCCGTCTTTCTGGTCGTTGTACCACCAGCCGGAACCGAACTGGATTTTGCCTCGGATGCCGCTCTGTTGGAAGGAGCCGATCATCGCGGCTAGCACATCATTATGAACCGGGTTCAGGTTATAGAGGATGGTTTTCGGCAATTCATTACTCTGTTCCAATCTATCTAGTAATCTGTAGAGATTATCGGCATAGTTATTGTCCCCAATCGTATCAAACCCTGTATCAGGCCCTAATTGGCGGAACATCCGGGTATTAGGATTACGAATAGCGCCAATGTGCAACTGCATTACCCAGCCGAACTGTGCATACTTCCGGCCCATCGCCAGAAACAATGACGTGGCATATTGGTCATACTCCAGCTTACTCAGAGACTCACCTTGCAGACGTTTGGAGAAAATAGAATCCAGTTCCTCAACCGAAGCCTCTGCATACGGCAAGTGGGTAAAGCCATGATCAGAGATCATACAACCCAACCGGTTGAAATACTCTATACGCTCCAGTAAGGCTTTTTCAATTAATGCATAGGACTGAATAGGATACCCTACTGCCTGCTCCAGCACTCCTATATAATCCAGGAAGCCGGGGGAACCGATTTGCAGTGCTTTATCCGGCCGGAATGTAGGCGTAACGGCGGTCTTGAAATCCTTCTGCTCCGCAATTTGCCGGTGATAGCGCAAATCATCCGCCGGGTCATCCGTGGTGCAAATCCATTTTACATTTGAACGGGTGATCAGTTCCTGAGTGGTGAAGTCAGGTTGAGCTATGACCTCATTGCACTTTCTGTAGATCTCTTCCCAATTGTCCGCAGTCAACAAATCGTCCACACCAAAGTAAGTTTTTAGCTCCAGGGCCGACCAGTGAAACAACGGGTTTCCAATGGTAAAGGGCAGCACCTCGCTCCATTTAGCGAATTTCTCTTCGGAAGAAGCCTCACCGGTGATATATTTTTCTTCGACACCATATGTTCTTAAAGCCCGCCATTTATAGTGATCCCCGCCCAGCCAAATATCCGTAATACTCTCAAAACGCGCGTTCTCCGCAATCGCCTTGGGGTCCAGATGGCAGTGGTAATCGATGATGGGCAGATCCTTCGCATACTCATGATATAGTCTTCGGGCCGTCTCCGATTGCAGCAGAAAATCCTCATGAATGAAAGTTGTCATCGTCTGCTCTCCTTTCAGGAATGTAACGATTTCTTGACCGCTTCGGCCAAGCCATTGATATAGACGGCGCCCAGCGCCCGGTCATATAATCCGTACCCTGCTCTTCCCGTCTCTCCCCAGATCATACGTCCATGATCCGAGCGGAAGGGCCCGTCAAAACCATACTCGACATAAGCCTTAACAATCTCATAGAAATCCAGCGATCCCCATTCAGACAGATGCCCGGACTCGTGAAAAGACTTCTCACCCGTAATTTTGATATTCCGCAGATGAGCGAAATGCACCCGGTTCTTGACCCCGCCGAAATACTTAACCATATCGACAAAATCATTGTTCGGATCACAGCCTAAGGAGCCCGAGCATAAAGTCAGCCCGTGATACGGGGAATCGTACAGGTTCATGAACCGTTCAAGATTAGCCTTATTCGTGATGATGCGCGGCAGACCGAAGATAGACCATGGCGGGTCATCCGGGTGAATAGCCATTTTAACCTGACTTTCAACGGCCACGGGCAGAATTCCTTCAATAAAGTAGCCGAGATGCTCCCATAGCTTCTCTTCATTCATCACTTCATACTGATCCAGAACCTTCCCGAGTCCCCCTTCTCCGTAAGAAGTATCCCAACCCGGCAACGCCAGCTCACCCAGCTTCGGGTCCATTCTCCGGATGATTTCTTCCTCATAGATCAGAGTGGTAGAGCCATCCGGCAGCTCAAAGGACAGATCCGAACGTGTCCAGTCGAACACCGGCATGAAGTTATAGCAGATCACGGGAATACCAGCCCGGCCCAAATTGCGGATTGTCTCTTTATAATTCTCAATGTAACGGTCACGTGTAGGCAGCCCCAGCTTAATGTCCTCATGTACGGGAACGCTTTCAATAACCGATATCTTCAGACCTACAGACTCGACTCTTTCCTTCAGAGCCTTAATTTTCTCCATCGGCCACACTTCACCTACCGGCACATCATAGATTGCGGTAACAATGCCTTTCATCCCCGGAATCTGCGCAATATACTCCAGCTTGACGGGGTCCTCTTCCCCATACCAGCGAAACGACATTTCCATTTTTATTGGTCTCCTTATGCACGGATTTGAATACTTGTATACTAGCATACAAGATAAGGTGGAGCAATATAATAAATGCCCTTCAGCTAAAAATAGTTCAAGATACAGAGATCCCTGAACTCACGTCAAAATAGTGTGCAAAACGGCTGTCCACCCGGTACAATTCCTCCCATTGGTTCATCGGCGCGAGGATATGCTGTTCGACGGCATGCTCAATCTGCTCGGTCTGGCCCTGTTCGATAAGCCCGATCATCCGGCGATGCTGGGTTACCGCCTCCGCAAAGCTGTGCTCCATTTCAGAGAGCAGTCTGATACGATTGTAGTGAGTGCTCAGACGGGTGATAGATTTCCACACATTCTCCAAATGATTGCCCCGATAAATGATCTGATGAAATTCCGTATCCAGTTGATGAAAATCAAGCTCCTTGCCCTTCTTGTCGACCAGCAGTTCCTGCAGCCCGACATTCTTCTTAAGCTCCAGCAGTGCCTCTGCCGGGAACGACTGACAGGAGCGGAGCAGGACCTCTTTTTCCAGCGTAAAACGCATAAAAGCAGCCTCTTCAATCAGATCGCCCTTGATTTTGGATACATAGGTGCCAACCTGCGGAACTACATCAATTAGATGCTCCTCCTTCAGCTTCGCCAGCACTTCCCTGATCGGTGTACGGGAAATCTGCAGCGCATCGGCAAGATCAATCTCGCTGATGACCTGTCCCGGGGCGAGGGTGAGCGACATCATATTTTCACGAATAACTCTATAAGAATAATCTTTATTGTTCTCACCGACTAATCTTGGGGATATCTTCATCATCAGCACGACACTCCTTCATTTACACCAAACTGTACGGATCAGTATTCAATATTCTCTTAAACCGATCTGGCTAAAAGACTCAGTACATCATTATAGCAAATCTTCGCAGATTCTAGCCAACTGTTCTCATAGCGGGCTCGTGCTCATCTCCAAAAAAGCCCCGCAGGAGGAACCTCCTGTGGGGCTTGCAGCAAACATTGAAATTCGTCTACCTTAATCCTATAGCGGACTGACCGTAATACGTTCTAAACTAATTTCGCCATGTCCACCCGAGATTTTGATGGTATTGGCCTTTCCCGGCTGCAAATGAACGGTGATATCAGTAATTCCGCCGAATTCCTTCGGCCCACCCGTAGACAAAGCATTCAGCAAGGAATAGTCCTTGTCGTTGACAGTCAGTTGTAATTTAGCCAGACGTTCACCGGTAGCATAATGTAACTCGATGGATGATCTGCCACCCTCGCCTCCATCCACATTTTCGAACAGCACGTAAGAGCCTTCCTGCTCCAGATCGGTCACCACGCTCTGACCTGATTCCAGCTTGCGAATTTCCGCACCGCCGAACACCTTACTCTCCGCTGCCGGATACGACTTCTGCTGAGAATTATGCGCCGGGGCCGGACCAACCGATGATACGCCTTCCAGAGTCTGAACAACGGTCTTGATGGAACCATCTTCGTTGAAATCCAAATAGTCGATACACACGCTGCGCAAATTGCCTTGCCCGGAAATCGCCTGGTTATGATAGAACAGATACCATTGTCCTTTGAATTCCACCACCGAACCATGGGTTGTAGAGCAGCCTGTCGGCTCCAGGAAAATGCCCCTGTACGTCCACGGTCCAAGCGGGCTCTCGCTGGTCGCGTATCTCATGCGATTGTGATCTTCTAGATTGTCCGCATAGGTCAGGTAATAGAGGCCGTTTCTTTTAAAGACCCAAGCCGCTTCATGAAAATCCTCTAACCCTTCCATTTCCTTCATTCCGTCCTTCAGGGATACCATATCCTCATTAAGCTCCCCGCCCAGACAGACACTGCCACCCCCATAATACATGTAGGCGTTATTGTCATCGTCCACGAGCACACACGGATCAATCAAGGCAAACCCGCCAAGACCTGGAACATATCCCTGATCGGTAAATCCGCTTGCCGGCTTGTCGCTGGTGGCAACTCCGATCTTCCATGAATCATTCCAGTTCGAATCGCTCGGATGCGGATAGTAGAAGTAATAGGTCCCGTTCTTATAAGCACAATCGGGAGCCCACATGAATCCGCCCTCCGGTCGGCCCCAGGACACATCATCCGAGCTGAGGATTTCGCCTTCATCCACCCAGTGGACCATATCCTCCGAAGAGAATACATGATATCTGTCCATGAGATCACAGCCTCTGGCCGGGTCCATATCATGGGATGCGTAAATATAGATTTTGCCATCATTCCATACATGGGCCGACGGGTCCGCCGTATAGATGGAAGTAATCGCCGGGTTCAGGGATGTTGCCTTTTGCCGCTTAGTTTGTAAGCCTTGATTGCCAGTAGTCATAATAAGTCCTCCTGAAGTTATGCTTTCTGCATATAATATGTGTTTCATAGCTAAGGCCTTCGCCGTGCAAATCTAGTATCCACAAAGACCTTGTTGTTCGCTTACTGATGGCTCGTAGGATGATTCACCGTCAGCGGAATCTGCCCTTTGAGCAAACGGTTGATGTCTCCACTCAGCCTGAGATAGAAGTCCGCGGATACCGCTACACCATCGGCATCTAGCGTCAGGAAGTATTGATTGGTGGGAATCATCGAACTGTTCTCTGCGGCTTTTGCGATGGCAGTACCCTCGTCATACTCGTCGAACATAGCGACATAGCCGGTGTTGATGCCTAAGCTCTTAATGTTGTACGCTTGCTTCCACATGTAATCACCATGCGCTCGCGGAATCTGATTCTTCTGCTGGCCGGTCATATTGGACCAGGCGAATCCTGGTGACATTACCGGTTGATAGTCAATTCCATTCTGCTGGGTAAAGGCCAGGTCCGGCTGAAGCTGATTATTCTTGAAGTTATCCACCCCATCCATACCGAAACGTCCCACAGACCACGGCGAGATCATATCCAGCGATTTGTACACGTTCAGAAAGTCGGATCTGGAGTCATTGTTCCCGGTTCTCCAATAGGTTGGCACACCACCGATGACATAAATGCCCTGGTTCTTGAACCAGCCGATCAGATCCGCTGCCTCTGCCGCAGTACCCGGACGGTCGGTGAAGCCGATGCCCCAGATACAGACAACCGTCTTGCCGTTCTGCTTAGCATAGGCTGAGGAAGAAGGCAGATGCATGTTGTTGACGATATTAGTCGTCCAGTCATGCTTGACTGCATTAACCCAGTTGCTAGCATTCATACCGGTAATGTCATACATGACGTAGAATTTGCGATTGTAGAACTCAGCCGCGTTTTTTACTTTGACAGCTACGCTGTCACGGTTAGTCTTCCAGTTGTTAGGCGTATCGCTCTCTTCAGCGCCGAACCGTTGCAATGCCGCGCCGTCGATATTGTAGCTCTGCATCCATTCAAAATGCTTATTGACCGTCTCCTGATCATAGGAGGAGAACAGCTTGGCTGGTGTACCGTTGCCGAGATTAGCCAGACTGGTTTGATATAGCTTGGAGTATTCACGGAGATCCGGGTACAGCTCAAAGTTCACATTTCCGCTGGTTGACGGAGCACTGCTGTTCTTGGACCAGTGCACCCAGCCACCATTTGGCGAACCATCACCCGCTGCGTTGAACCAGCCCTGATATCCTGCATACAGCTTACCTACCACATCCCCGCCACCACCTGTGGAGCCTGCGTTGAACTTGAACCAGAGCAGATTGAATAAATTCCCGCTGCCGCCGGTGAATTTAAGATAGAGCGTATGCACACCGCTGGCACCGCTGATTGCACCAGACTTCGTTACCCAGGACTGCCAGCCTCCGGTACCGGGCACAGCAACGGTTCCCACGAGCGTTCCGTTAAGACTGTCCAGACGAACCTCAATATTTCCGCCGCTGTTGTTGCTGGCGACTCTAACATCTATCGAATTGGCACCGCTTCCAAAATCAACATTGTTGAAGACGATATAATCTCCATTGTCGATAAAAGCAACATTCTGCCCGCCCTCGGTGGAATTCTCCAGTTGGACTCCAGACTGGCTGTTGTAGCCGGAAGCGGCTGTTTGATTAAACGCCGAAGCGGCCGAGACGACGGAAGGAGCAAAGGAAATACACACCGTAAGAATCAATAAAGCCGCGCTTGCAAAAGCCAATAACCTCTTGTTTTTTTGCACAAAATTTAGCATAAGATCCTCCTGTTCTTTGGGTTGCCTGCTAATTACTGTCCAAATAAGGCCTGTGACAAGCTTTGAAAGAAAACGGATTCACATTCTGAAACATTCTTGCGGGCGTTATTTACCTCCACTGCACCTCCTCTTTGGGCCTAGCAGGATTTACTTACAAAAATAGGGGGTTTATCAGTTCCAGCATACTCTTTCCCACTATTAGACTCCATGTGATGATCATAAACAAAACAGGGAATTCCAAAAGAAACTGGACGAGTGCTACTCTTATTCCACATCACTCCAAGAATGCTTGGGACGCCAATCAAGCACCTTCTGTGCCAGACTGTTACTGACGATAGCTTCTCTATTGTGGAAAGGTACCCGCAAATCATCCACACCGGGGTAAAAGGTCTCCAGCAGCTTTTGCGTCTTCCACTCACTTAACGTATCGTTGCCGGTAATGTTCAGGTGTATGGCTCCCGCATAATCCGTATGAAGGGCTGCCAGACTGGCATCTACCGCATCTCTAATATCGATGTAGCTCCACAAAATTTGCTTGAAGGTCTCAGGTTTGGCTGTAGCCATATGCCGATACTCTCCGGGGCCGACAATCATCGAGAAGCGTAGCGAGATGACCTGCATCCCGTTTTTCCGGTGGAACATCTCAGCAGTCAGCTCGTTGACAACCTTGGAGAGCCCATAACACTCCTGCGGTTGCTGAGGGTGCCCCTCATCTACCGGGAAATAATCCGGTGAGAACGGCTGCGGCGCCCAGGCAAATCCGTACGACGATTCGCTGGAGCCCATGACCACTTTTTGAATGCCTAATAAAGAAGCTGCCTCCAGCACATGGTACCCGGCTAACGTATTATTGGCGAAAATATAGGCATGAGGAAAATGAATCGGCGCAGGAATCGCAGCCAAATGGATGATGGCATCGGCTCCGGCAAGTGCCCCCACTACCTGTCCAAAATCATTGAGATCCACCTTGATCTGCCTGCAGTGAATCCGGTCTGACAAGTGATTGTCCAGCGATACCACATCGTAGCCTTGCTGCTGCAGCTTGCTGATGACCTGTGATCCAAGCTTGCCGCCTCCGCCTGTAACCGCAATGGTTTTCATTTCTTCCAACCCTCCTTTACTGTGTTTGGATATGTGAGGTCATTCATTGTACTGCGCTCTGCTGTGTAAATTGCTGTACTTGGTTACGGACGCACCAATGTTCCGTCAGCCTTGCGGTCCAGTGGATACGGACGGTGATATCGGCTCACATTCCATGAATCTCCCAGCAGCCCCTGCGCTTTCACTTCATCCAGATCAAGGCCTAGTCCAGGTTTATCCGATGGATACAGATATCCGCCTTCTCTAATGATGTGTCCCGGAAAAGCCTCCAGTTCATGAGCCTTGAAGTGGTTAACCTCTTGAATACCAAAGTTCCAAAGTGCCATATCCAGGTGAACTGCAGCCGCCTGATTGACGGGATCATTCTCTCCGCCTTCTTGCCAAGCCGTGCGGACACCATAGGCCTCACCAAGTGTAGCAATCTTGCGGCAGGCACTGATCCCACCAGCCTTGGACACTCGCACCCGGATGAAATCAATCAGCTTTTCCTGAATCAGTCCGGTCCATTCCTGCGGATTCACGAACAGCTCTCCCACCGCCTGCGGCGTCGCACTCTGCTGGCGCAGTTGCCGATACCAACCGATCTGTTCCGGTGGAAGGGCATCTTCCAGGAAAAACAATCCGTAGGGCTCCAGCCGTTTCGACAACTGAATGGCATGAATCGGGGATAGATGCTCATGCACATCATGCGTGTATTGAATCCCTGTGCCGAATTCCACACGCAGCTTCTCGAACATGTCCGGGATGGTATTCAGATACGTATGCTCATCGAATACAGGACCACTGCTCCAGGACCGGCGTGGCAGCTTCGCTTCATTGCCACTAACAAAGCCCCCGCCACCGTAACCGCCCATTTGAACACGAATCACCGTATAGCCTTCTTCTATAAAACGCTGGACATCCTCCTTAAGCTCGTTGATATCCGCACCTCCAGCATGTCCGTAGCATGGTACTGCCGACCGGCAGGCTCCGCCGAGCAGCTGATAGACCGGGAGGTTTGCTTCCTTGCCCTTGATATCCCACAAGGCCATATCAATTCCGCCTATAGCGGTATTGAGGATTGCCCCGTTTCGCCAGTACCCGCTCATATGCATCAGATGCCACAAGTCTTCTATATTGGAAGCCTCTCGCCCAATAAGCAGCGGACCCAGCAATTGCTTAATGACCTGCACCACTGCCTCAGGATTATAGAGATCAGAGGCAGAGCCAAGTCCATAGAGACCGTCCTGATCCGTGGATACCTTCACAATCGTCCAGCTTCCATCATGCCTGGTGCGGATGCATTCGATACGTGTAATTTTTGCCATCAGATCACCATCCCTCTTTTGTGTCGTGTCTATTTTAATGCAATCTTCCGCACATCCAAACGGGGCATTATTAAACTTTCCATCCCATTTCTATCTTTCTGCTGTACCCACCCCTCTGGCTTTACCTGGGAATTTGTTGTATGTTAAAATTCAAAGTAAATAGATCACTCTTTACGTAATTACCAAAACCAATACTCAGGGGAGAAGGCGCTATAATGGCAGAGAAAAAAGCAGTACAAGTAACCGGATGGAATTTCGATAACAGTTATGCCGCTCTTCCAGAAATGCTTTTTACCAGACAGCATCCAACCCCTGTACGAGACCCTAAATTGGCCATTGTGAACCATGCGCTGGCCTCATCCTTAGGCTTGAACTCCGAATATCTGGAGAGCAGTGACGGGCTGGCAGAACTCGCCGGTAATGAGGTGCCTGAAGGCTCCTCACCGCTAGCACAAGCGTACGCCGGACATCAATTCGGACGCTTCAACATGCTGGGCGATGGACGGGCACTCCTTCTTGGGGAACAGATTACTCCTTCCGGGGAACGGTTTGATATTCAGCTTAAAGGCTCAGGCCAAACTCCCTACTCCCGCGCAGGAGACGGGCGAGCCGCACTCGGACCGATGCTGCGTGAATATATCATCAGTGAAGCCATGTACGGACTTGGCATTCCGACGACACGAAGTTTGGCTGTTGTAGCGACCGGCCAGAATATCGCCCGTGAAACCGAGCTGCCAGGTGCTGTTCTGACCCGGATCGCTGCCAGCTATCTGCGCGTAGGTACCTTTCAATATGTTGCAAAATGGGGCACGATCGAAGATCTCCGCACATTGGCAGACTATACATTGCAAAGACATTACCCTGAAGCCGAAAAGGAAGAGAACCGTTATCTTGCTCTGCTGCAGGGTATCATTCAACGACAAGCTTCATTAATTGCGCAGTGGCAGCTAGTTGGCTTTATCCACGGGGTTATGAACACAGACAACATAGCTCTTAGCGGCGAAACTATTGACTATGGTCCTTGCGCCTTCCTGGATACTTATGATCTTGGCACCGTATTCAGCTCTATTGACACCGGTGGCCGCTATGCTTTTGGCAACCAGCCCAATATTGCCGCATGGGATCTGGCTAGGTTTGCCGAGACACTGCTACCCCTGCTGCATGAAGATGCGGAGCAAGCCGTTAAGCTTGGGGAAGAAGCCATTTCCCAATTCGCTGTACTCTTTGATAAGCATTGGCTTTCCGGTATGAGAGCGAAGCTGGGCTTCTTTAATGAAGAGTCTCAGGATGAGGCGCTGATCGAAGATTTGCTAGGGATGATGCAAAAGCAAGGTGCAGACTACACCAATACCTTTTTGGCGTTAACTGACGACAAGTTGGAGGATACCGTATTATTTGGTACAGCGGAGTTTGGGGAATGGGTTGAGCGGTGGAACACAAGAAAAAGCAGACAACCGGAATCAGACGCCGCTTCCCAGGAGCTGATGCGAAAGACTAATCCGGCAGTCATTCCCCGCAATCACAGAGTAGAAGAAGCGTTGGAGGCTGCAGTGACGCATGGTGACTATTCTGTCATGACACAGCTTCTTGAGACCCTTTCTGATCCGTTTGCCCATACACCTGAGCAAGCCAAGTACTGCAAACCTGCTGATCCATCAGAGCTTCCTTACCGGACATACTGCGGGACCTGATTTGTAATTCGAAACTCTATAACATATATTTCATGGACAAAGGCCGCCTTCTATAACATAGAGGAGCGGCCTTTGTGCGCTGCGAAGCTTGATTTCATTTTTTAAGAACCCAGTACTTTCGAGCCACGGGGCTCGCTGCCCTTGTCATCGGGTTCCAGCGTAATGCCAATTTTATCAAAAGAGAGACTGCCTGTTTCAATGGGCATCGCCAATACGCCAATCCCTTTTTCGGCATCTGTGACCCGGAATGTTCCGGCGCTTGTACGAATACCATCTTTAATCAGCCATACCTGGTAAGCCTCATCACCACTCGTTACAGCTGCGCCGTAAACATAGACCACAAACTGCTTGCTGTGTCCATTATCAACTATGCAAGCAATCCCGTTGACCTGTGGTTGCGGAGATGAGGCATGCAAAGGTACTGCCATCTGAATTTGCGCAGCAGAGACAGAAAGTGCTTCTTCAATCGGCAGCGGACCTGATCTGTGATTAGGGGAAGTATACAAAATCCATGCCGATTGTCCAGCCAACAGAAAGAGGGTGACTGCCACAGTGAGCGGCCAAAAGTAGCTTTTCTTTTTTCGATAGGATGGTATTATCGTCATTTGCGGCTTCTGTTCATCATCCTTCTCTTGCTTATCTGCTGCCCATGCGGCATTCATGACCTGTTCCTTCAGATCATGAGGTGGTTGAATCGATTCCATGTCGGCGTAGAGCACCCCCCATACGGCTTCTAGTTCTTTCATCTCGGATAGACAGTGCTTGCAATCGGCAAGATGGTGTTCAAAAGCAAGCCGTTCCTCCGGGGTACATTCACCAAGGATGATGCTCAAGCAGAGGTCGCATAGTGGTGACCGTTCTTGTTTCAATGTTATCCTTCTCCCTCTGAAATCAAATGTCTGCGCAATATTTTCAATGTCTGGTGCAGTCTGTTCTTGACCGTTCCGAGCGGTTCCTTATAGTAGGACGATAGCTCCTTAAGCGTATAGCCTTGCCAATAAAAATGCTCCAGCAGCTCGATCTGCGGTTTGGACAAATAGCGGTAGGCGCTGCGAATTTGCACTTTGAGGGATTCACGCTCTACAGTCGCCTCCGGAGAGGCCCCTGCATCCGGAATACGCTCCAACTGCTCAGGGACATAGGGAGCAACTCCGTCGTTCAACCTTCGCTGCTTGCGCAGCCAGTCCGTCGTGATATTACGGGTAATCGTGACCAGCCAGCTGACAAATCCGCCTTTATCGGGATCGTACCCAGACTCCGTTGTCCAGAGACGAACGAACACCAACTGGACAATATCCCTTGAGGCTTGCTCATCTTTGAGCGATTTGAAAGCGAAGGAGTAGACAAGCCCCGCATGACGATCGTAGAGGATAGATAAGGCTTCTTGCCGCTTTTGTTTGACGAGCAGCATCAATTCGTAATCGGACAGATTAATCATATGGGTGAGATGCCTCCAGAATCGACTTCATGAGTGCTTGTTCACATCATGCCGATAAATTGGCAAAAGCAAGAGGACACTACCGGTCCTCTTGCCTTTGCGGCTGTCATATTTGTTATACTTTAATCTTTAACGACAATAGTCGCCTGCATACCGGGATGCGGGATGCAATGATATCCGTATTCCCCTGCCTTCGCAAACGTAACGCTCTTTGACTCATCCTTTCCCAGCAGACCGGTATCGAAGGAATGATCATCTGCAGTAGCCGAATGCTTGATCTCGTCACGATTGATGAAGGTCACTGTATCACCTGAATGGATTTCGAGCTTCGGCGTAGAGAAGCTGAAATTGCTGATCTCGACCGTGTACTCCCTGCTGGCCGGCTTTTCCGGTTTAGCGGCGCTTGGCTTGGCGGTATTCGGGTTGGCGGTACTGCCGTTGTTGCTGTTATTCGTGGCAGAAGGAGCAGCTTTAGCCGCCGGTTTAGCTGTCGGTTCAGATGATTGTGTAGGCTTATTATTGGTCTTGATATCTGTTTTGTTGTCTGATTTGATATCCGTTTTCGACTTCGTTATATCTCCTTTGGTCTGCGATGCGGAATTCTGGCCCGTATCTTGGTCTCCATCCTTAGTTGTTGTATCCGCTCCTGTATCATAAGACGACGATGCGGCAGCAGTCGCCTTTGGCTGTGCCGGGACCGCCGTTACTGGTGCTTCCATTGTTGGCTCCGTCGTTGCTGGTGCTTCTGTTGCTGGTGCTTCTGTTGTTGGTGCTTCTGTTGTTGGTGCTTCCGTCGCTGGCGCCGCAGGATTATCGGAGGCTGCATGATCATTATTCGCTTGTCCACATGCTGGCAAAGCCAGCATAGCAAGAAGAAGACTGAACACGGCGATTTTTTTCATCACTGCGCTTCCTTTCATGTTACAATGATTTTTCCGGTCATAAAGCTCTTGTGCAATTCACAAAAATAATCATAAGTTCCCGGTTTATCAAGCGTAATCGTGTAGGACTGACCTTTGGATAATAAAGTTGTGGCAAAGCTGCCGTTCACAGCCACTGCATTGTGTTGCATATCGTCCTGGTTAGTGAATACGATCTTGGAGCCAGCTTCCACTGTCAATGGAGCGGAGCCAAAGGAAAAGTCCTTAATGTTCACTTTGTAAGTCTTGACTGCTTCGGTCTTGTCAGGAGTTGGTTCAGCAGATTGGGAAACCGCAGAGCTTCCAGTGAATTTGGAAGGGTCAATTACAAACCATACCTGGCCGAAATTTTGCCCGTTCACGTCACCGTGCTTCATATCCTTGGCGAAATAGTAGAGCGGGGCTCCCTTGTAAGTCGCCTGTTTACTTTCGTCCTGGCGGGTAATCATCCCGAAATCATCACTCTTCAAAACTGAAGGAACAACACCTTTTCCTGCTGCGAGCGCCGGCCAATTGACGATGCACTGATCACTGCAAACACTCATTTGCGGCATATCCTTGGCAAAATAATAAAGCGTACGCCCTTCGGCGTCAGTTAAATACTTGCCAAGCTCGGTATTGGCGCCGAGCATGATTTTATAATCCGGCTTGGCGACAAACCATACTCCTCCTACGCCCTCACCCAGAACATCACCTGCTTTACTGTCTTTAATAAACCGGTACAGCGGCCAGCCTTTATACATCCATTGCTTTGCCCCGTTTCCATGCGTAACCAGCGAGAAATCCGCCGGACTCAGGCCACTCGGAATTTGAAGCTGCTCCGAATCCAGCACCGGCCAATTGGCTAGGCACTGTCCCTGACAGGCATCCAGATTCTGCGCATCACTTGCAAAGTAGTACAACGTACGGCCTTGAGCGTCAGCAAGATAGCTGCCCAGCTTTGCATCAGAGCGCAGTGACAGACGCTCTCCGGCAGGCAACTTTGCTGAAGCAGGCAAAACGCCTTGCGATTGCAGCGTGTTGAACAACGGCTGACCCGCAGGGGTCTGTGCCGACAGGGATTCTACAAGCGCTGTAGCTACATGGTCATTCGTCAAAGCGGACACGCCCGCAATCCCGTTTAACCCTTTACCAGATGCAAAGGCTTGTGTATCGCTGTAGGCGAAGTCTTTATCTGCTTTGAAGCCCAGCACCTCCAGCAATACCTTGTAGAGCTGCTGCGAGCTGACGGGTGCCAGCGGGTTAAAGCGGTTATTTTTCTCCCCTATCCAGCCGTATTGTGGGTTACTGTGCAAAAAAGCCAGAATCTTCTGGTTGCTGCTGTTTACAAGCTTGGCATCGTCAAAATTACTTTTCACGCTGAATGATGCCGCCTGCTCCAGTTTCCCTTGCAGCCGCAGCGAAATGATGGCCGCCTGAATCCGTGTGGTACCTTTAGCCAGGTAAGCTCCATCGACTCCCTGCCCGTCCCCGATCAACAGCTTCAGTTCGGCTGCCGTTTGTACGTCCGTCTTAACATCGCTTCCCCCAGGCCGAACCGAACTGGCACCGCTATCTGCTGCTGAAGCAAGCCCAGGGATGATTAAAGTTGCACCAAGCGAGAGTACCGCCAACATTTTTCCGAATATCTTCATTTGCTATAACCTCCTGTTTGTTAACGCTGCTATATTAGAGATAACGCCCAAAGTGCACATGCGGTTTGAACAGATTTGAGAAAAATTTTGAGCACATTCAGCCGAAGTAACTACCGAGCAAAGGAGGCTACCCATTTGGCCCATCCATCTCTACGCGCCTGGCATGAGAAGATTCGTCACAAAACAAACCAGCCGCTTAACATCATTATCAGCTCTCAGGAGGAAGGCTTCCCCGCCCACTGGCACAAGGAGCTTGAGATCGTATACATATTAGGGAACAGCATGAGGATCGCCGTCGGCGGCGAGTTGTTCACTTTGCAGCCTAGGGACATTCTGCTGATTAATTCCTGCGAGGTGCATCAAAATTTCGCCAATCCTGACGGGTGCGCGAAGATTATTCTGCAGTTGGATAAACAGCCGTTTGGCGCCTGCGGCGACCTTGTGTTCAACCGAAAAATACTCCAGCCGCAGATTCGGCCGTCCGCCTCTGGTGAACCATCTCCCGCCTCCCAGAAGAATCTCTTGCATGAGGAACTGGAGAAGCAGATTCTCGAGATCCGCCGTGAATGGGAACACAAAACGGAAGGCTTCAAGCTAGTCATCAATGCTAGAATGCATGATCTGATGGCCTTGCTGCTGCGCGGCGTTCCCCAGGAGTCCTACACCAAGGATGCACTAGCAAAACGCAAAATCCGACTGGATCAGCTTGACCGGCTGGAAGGTGTCCTGAGGCATATCGAGAGCCAGCCTGAGACCGCCATGTCCCTGAAGCAAGCCGCCGACCTCTCCGGCTACAGTACCTTTCATTTCACGAGACTGTTCAAGGAGGCTACCGGGTTCACGTTCATCGATTACGTCAATGCCTTTCGGGCAGATTACGCCGGACAGCTGTTGCAGGAGAGCGACATGAGTATTACTGAAGCCGCCTACAGAGCAGGGTTCAACAGCATTGAGACCTTCAACCGTGTCTTCAAAAAAGTGAACGGATGTACGCCTACCATCTATCGCAGCAAAATATGACAAGTGATCATCAATCCCTGACAGGTAAAGTCAGGGTCTTTTTTTTATAATTCAGAGTAGCAAGGTTCTAACGTATCAGAATCAACCTTTTCAAGGAGGGAATTACACAGTGGCGATATCAGCAGAACATCACGGTGCACCGTACAGAAACCCCGAGCTTCCGGCAGAGAAGCGGGTCGAGGATTTATTGCAGCGCATGACGCTGAAGGAAAAGGTCCGTCAGCTTGACCAATACTTCGGGTCTTCCTTTATGAGCGCAACCCATCCGCAGATGCACACCGTCATGGCCGACGATTCCGAGATTGTCTGGGCGAAGGTCAAGGAACTGATGGGCGAAGAAGGCATCGGCTGCCTGCACGACCTGTACGGCACGACCAAAGTTAACAATGAACTGCAAAAATACGCTGTCGAGCAGACCCGGCTTGGCATCCCGATCCTGTTCAGCGAGGAAGCACTGCATGGGCTGCTGCGCCCCGGTTGTACCGTGTATCCGCATGCGATCACCATGGCTTCCACATGGAATCCCGAACTTGTAAAACAACTGGGGAGTGAGATTGCTGCCGAAACGCGCAGCCTCGGTATTCACGAGACCTTTGGTCCGGTGCTGGATCTCGCCCGCGAGCCCCGCTGGGGACGGGTGGAGGAAACCTATGGCGAAGACACCTATCTGGCCTCGCGGATGGCAGTCGCCATGATCAAGGGATTGCAGGGAGATGACCTGGCTTCCGGCCGGAATATTGTTGCTGAGCCGAAGCATTTTGCCGTACATGGCATTCCTGAGTCTGGGCTGAACCATTCCCCGGCCTCCATCGGAGCCAATGATATGCATGCCTACCATATGCCTGTCTTTGAAGCTGCTTTTGTGGAGGGCGGTGCGATCAATGCTATGTGTTCTTACAATTCTATTGATGGCGTTCCCTGCTCGGCAGATTATAGCCTGCTTACAGAGATCCTGCGCGGAGCATGGAATATGCCCGGCTTCGTGAGGTCAGATCTGGGAGCGATTGCCCGCCTCCAGCATGCCCACTATACGGCCAGCACTGAGAAGGAAGCGATTCGCCAAGCGCTGGTAGCCGGAACCGACATGCAGTATTACGATTATCCACATGACGTCTACCAGGAATCTATTATGGAGCTAGTCACCAGCGGAGATATCACCATAGATACTGTGGATACAGCAGTCGGACGAGTGCTCAAAGTGAAGTTCATGCTCGGATTGTTCGAGCATCCTTATACGGATGAGGAGCTGAGCAAGACCGTGATCCGCCAGACAGCGCATGGTCAAACATCACTACAAACAGCCCGCGAGGGTATTTGTCTGCTAAAAAATGATCAAGGCCTTCTCCCGCTGGACAAAAAACTGGGCACTATCGCAGTCATTGGTCCTAGCGCTGCTACAGCCAGACTGGGCGATTACACGCCTTATATCGAAGGGTTTGAGCCCGTTACTGTACTGGAAGGGATTCAAAAAGCTGTGAGTTCCAAGACCAGAATTCTGTATGCCAAAGGTAGCAGCATCCTGGATGATGAACTGGAGCCTATTCCTCCTGTAAACTTCACCTATGGTTCCGGTGCCAATGGATTACTTGGCGAATATTTCAACAATCCGAATCTGGAAGGATCTCCTGTCCTGACCCGGACGGATAAGACGATTCATTTCAATTGGGCTATTTCCAAACCGGATGAAATCGTCCGCAATCATGATTTCTCGGTACGCTGGAGCGGTAGCCTTATTCCTCAGCATGATCTCACAGGTTATATCGGTCTTTCCAGTCAGGACAGCATGCGTTTGTGGCTGGATGGAGAATTGCTTGTTGATGGCTGGGGTCAGGGACAGAGTGCCCGCCAAAACGTGCCGGTAGCACTGAAGGCTGGTCAGGAATATGCGCTACGTGTGGAATATTGTAAAGATACGAATGGCGTCGAGGTGCTACTGGGCTGGAATGATGCAGCAGAGTTCATTCAGGAGGCTGCTGCTACAGCTGCACAAGCAGATATCGCCATCGTCGCGCTCGGGGATTCCGAGCGTACCTGCGGGGAGGGCATTGACCGTCTCAGCCTGGATCTGCCGGGCACGCAGCTTCAGCTTCTGAAAGCTGTGTATGAGACCGGTACACCGGTCATCCTCGTGCTTCAGAACGGCCGCCCGATAACCCTTAGCTGGGAATCGGAGCATATTCCGGCCATTTTGGAAGCCTGGTACCCCGGCGAGAACGGCGGTCATGCTATAGCCGAAGTTCTGTTCGGCGATTACAATCCTGCGGGGCGTCTGCCGATCTCGTTCCCTAAGACCCTCGGCCAGATTCCGGTGTATTACAACCGCAGACGCGGCGGACAAAAGCATTACGTCGGCGGTGACAACCAGCCGCTATATCCTTTCGGCCACGGACTTAGCTACACCACTTTTCAGTATGACAGCCTTCACTTCAGGTCAGCAGCCATCCATCCCGACGAGGATCTTCATGTCACTCTGAATGTGACCAACACTGGAACCCTGGCCGGAGATGAGGTCGTTCAGCTCTACATTTGTGATGTACACAGCTCTGTTGCCCGGCCCGAGAAAGAACTGAAGCGTTTCCAGCGGATTCACTTGCAACCTGGGGAGCAGCGCACACTCTCCTTCACGCTGGCTCCGAAGGACTTAAGCCTGCTGAATCGGAATCTCGAATGGATCGTCGAGCCCGGCACCTTCCGGGTGATGATCGGCCGCAGTTCTGCCGACATCGCAGTTTCAGGTGAATTTATAGTTGTCTAGCCTATGACTGCCCCCAGTCATAGAAACAGCAGCAGCCATGGACGAGAGAATAAAGTCCTAGGCTGCCGCTGTATCATTGAATTATCGTTTCACGTTCAATAAATCATCGAAGCTTGTATCTTAATTTTTCTCTAGTATAACAAGTGAATAAACCGTACCCCCAGCTTCACCTCCAGACATGGCACTCTGACTGACCACTTTCCATCCCCCTTCTAAAAGTTGATTCAACTCAGTCAAGTTATTCCTTTTATCGTTAAAATAATGAACAACAATAGCCTTCTGCATAAAACACTCCCCCTCCTAGAAAACGCAAACAAAATCTTAGTGTTTTCCATTGCCACCTCAGCTTTATTAATCTTGGTTAAACTCATCCTCTGAATAAGATAATGACCGTACCGAATAGTGCTATTAAATACGCTTATATCCAAGTTTGAAACGATTTATTGACCATCTTTACATTGTTCACTTTTGCCCAACTCTTTAAATCCGAGATACCTTTATCTTCATCCTTTGAATACCTAAATGCCATATCCAATGGGACGATCTTCCTCCTGTAAGGTAATATCCCAATAACAGGTTTAAAGTACCCCCTGATCATTAACACTTTAATATCCCTTGAATTAATTGTCTTTCCATTTAATATTATTTGCTCATTGGATAGGCATACCTCGGTTGGTTTCTTAAAAAATGTTCTGTGCAATGCGAGTAACAGTACAACTAAACATATAAGAACTGCTATTAACGAAGCGTAAGTGTAGAATACACCCAACTGATCCCATAATCTCAATACAAAAATAGAGTGATTCGATATAAGAGCAATCATGCCTATTATGGTTCCAATATCTGATGGACTCTTAACTGGATACTTTATTTCCCCCAACATTGCCCCCTCCCTGTTCAAATCCCTTACCTTAGAATACCACATATTGGAACTATTCTGCCCGTTAGAGTAATGACGATCGGCCAGTCTAATCCTTTATTGGGTTTTCTGCGAATGGAGACAAACTCTCTTCATTTTCAAAACTGTAAAAGCTAACATTGCAGCGATTCTCCCGTTATTGAGAAATCGCTGCTCTGCGTTTTTGGCCATTCGTTAGAGCTATGCTCTTGGGATCTCCTCTTTTCCTCATACTACTTAAACCCCTTCAAACAAAAAGCGCCCCGAACAGCCGATAAACGGACTGCTCAGGACGCCTTTTTTAGACCTGTAACCTGTAACCTACACCGTATTCCTATTCAAACATTTGAAAGTCGGGCATTACAGGCTATAAATCCGGTACAACAGCACTGCAGTCTCTGCGCGCGTTAGCTTGCCTTTAGGATTCAGGCTGTTACCGCTACCCTGCAGCAGACCAGCTTCCACCAGTGTTCCAATGCTGCCTCGGGCATAGCCCGCGATAAGACTGGAATCCTTGAAGTCACCCAGTGTGCTTGTGCCGGCTTGGGCCAGCTCAATCTTCTGGAGCTTCAGTGCACGGTCAATGAAGACCGCTGCTTCCTCGCGGCTGATGGCTGCATTCGGCAGGAATGCACCATCACCGGAACCCGTTGCAAGACCAAGAGCCTTGGCTATACTCACTGCTTCGGCGTAGTAAGCGTCCTGCTCCACATCACTGAAACTAGCAGTGGTGGTTGCGGTCAAACCAAGAGTGTCCACGAGCAACTTCACGAAGTCTGCCCGTTTGATCTGTGCCTCTGGATTGAAGGCTGAAGCAGACACGCCTTGAATGATTCCTTTAGCAGCGAGTTGTTCAATGGCTTCTTGCGCCCAAGGAACACTGCTCAAATCTGCAAAGATTGGCGCGGTTAAAGTAATAGCGTATTGCCCTGTTTCTGTTACCTTGAATTGAACCGTGCCGTCTGCGTATTTCGCTCCAGCTACGGCTTCACCCTGCTTATCATGCAGAATTTTCCAAATTTCAAGGCCGGATGCTTGGGCTTGCTCGGTGCCAGAGAGCACGTAAGGTAACGACAGAGTAAGCTTCGAATTCTTGTCGCTCCACGCAAGAGTCTTGTTCCCCGACAAGATGGACAGTTCTACTGCCGGGCGACTACCCAGTTTAGATTGCAGGTCCTTGCTCCATTTTGTGCGGTCAGCCTCTCGCAAGGAGAAGGTTACTGTCGTATCCAGCTCCTTACTCAGGGATGCCAGCAGATTGCCCGGCAGAGTAAGTGTTCCTGTCGGCAGTACTAGCTCCAGCACTTGATCTGGAGAACCCGCGGCTACGAAAGCAGTAGGAAGCTCAATACTATAGCCTTTGGCTCCGCTTGCTGTTGTTGCCTGAACAGATACATGTTTTACCCCATTCTTATCAGGCTTAGCCTGAGCAAAAGCGCTTGTAAGCTCCGATGATGTCACAACGGCCTTCGCCGATTGCGCTGCGCTATCCACTACAGGTACGGCCTTCACTTCGACAGTTCCATCTCCCCGCAGAGTGATGGATGTCTTGCTTCCGGAAGCCGCAGGGACAGAGGATGAAGATCCGGAACTGGGATTGCTGGTAGACGGCGTTTCTGTGCCGGGTTCCGGCTTTTGTCCCCCCGGATCAGTGCCCGGATTTGGATTGCCTGGATTTGGATTGCCCGGGTCAGTACCCGGATCAGTACCAGGTCCTGGATCAACCGAGCCTCCGATCGCTGCCAACCGGGCAATCAATGCAGTCTTCAGCGGACCATCAGGCAGCAGACTGACAAAATTGGCTGCTGTATCCTTATGGGTGATATCCTTATGCGTCTCTGCGTGTGTAACCTGTGCTGTTGCCGATTGCTCCAGCAGACCCGCATAATCACTGTCCAGCAGGATCAGGTCCCCATACGTTGTTGCATCCTTGCTGGAGCCAATGCCCTGATTGTATTCCATGAATCCGGAACGACCGGCTCCGTCATTCTCGTTGATCAAGAGCGTGAAGCCGATCACATCGGAAGGCGAGAAAGTATATCCAGGTTTGTGCAGCTCACTGAACGGAATCTTCAGCTTATAGGTGGTCAGATGGGTGGACTCGTCACGGGTAATGTCTGCCTGGGCATTATTAAACGCCCCGGTTTGCACCCCTTCCGGTGCTCTCCATCTCCACTTAGTAACACTACCTTGATTATTCAGGGCAAAGCCCAACTCATTTACATTCTTGCTGGCCGATCCATCTTTCTTGGACAAATCAATGCCAAGTTGGATGCTGTCGCCCTGCCAGATATCCCCGTCACTCCAGGTCTGTGCATGCACATCGTCCTTCACAACAATCGTGGTGTACAGATTCTGGGCATCCCAGCTTACAGATGCATGGGCGCTGAGATCGTCTGTGCCTTTCCATTGACCTCCTACACTGGAATATTGGTCAATGCTGGACAATTCAATCGTTGGAGTAACCGCCGATTCCGCTCCATTACGCTCGGCAAAGGACTGTGCCAGTCTGACAGATGTTGTATAAGTGTAGCCATCATCCAATGTGACACGGTATTTCAGTGTGTCACTGGATAGGAATGGCAAGGCAATCTCCAGAGACTGTCCCAGAGCAATACCTTCGAATCGGACAGGCTTAAGCTTCCCGGCATACCCGGCAGGCTGCAGTAACTCCAGACGCCCGCTCAGCGGCTGTTCTTCTGTTACATTAGTTACCGTAAGCACGCTGTTCGCTTTGTCTGGTTCACTAGCATTGAACGGAGTACGTATAATACCCAGAGCAACGGGAACTAGATTAGTACCAAATACTTTATTCACAGCTTCGTTGACCAGCTGCATGCCACCCTTGAAGAGGTTGTTAGAAATCACCAGCTTGCTAATATCCGGGCCGGCATAGACATGTGTGGTGCGCGGCTGTTGGAAGTAGGAATTGTATAATGCCGTATCTCCGCCCAGAGCATTGATTCCCCGTTCTCCAACGGTCGTGAAGTTAGCTTGCTGAATACGCACGGTCCCGGCGTGAATATCGAAGGAACGCGTCGTATCTCCCCACATAGAAGTGTTGAAGAGCGTGACTTTGGAGTCAAAGCCTTCGCCTACTACGACATATACTTTATCTGAGCTACTCATCGATACAAGCTCGGTATTGATCAGAGAAAGTCCTGCCGGACCCGCACTGTCAATAACGGCACCTTTTTTACTACCGTCTGTTCCGTGACCAATGACAACCGCTTCCGGACCAGAGCCATTCTGTTCCTCGAAATGAATGCCATACATTGAACCGTAAACAAAGGTATTGAAGATGGTCTCCTGCTTCACATGTCCTACGCGGAAGGCATCCAGATGATCCTTCTGGTAGTTCCAGACTTTATTGAAGTCCTCGCCGCTTTCAGGATGATTAGGAAAATTGTTTCTTCCATAATAGTGCGGGTTAAACTGGACATTACGGACCATGCCGCCTTCTGCCCCGCCGCCGAGGAAGATCCCTTCTTTAAGCGGAGAACCGGCTACATAATCAATATAATGTCCACTGGTATCATAGCTGCCAAAATCAATGCCTTGATAAGAGTTGATCAAAGTCATATTGATGGCGTACACGCCATGGCCTTTCCCCTGAATCGTCCAGGAATAAGGCTTCACTGTGTTCCAGTTCTGCTTATCATAATAAACAGACAACCCTCTGACTCCTGAGGAGGCTTCCAGAGTGATCAGTGGGGTGCCATCGGGATCATTTTCCCCATAATTGGTGAAGAATACGGTTCCGCCACCAATCGTATGATGGGGCACATCCCATGATCCTCTCAGCTCAACACCACTTGGCACAGTAATAGGTGAGTTCAGCCGGTAAATCCCTGCTGGCAGATACACAGTACCGCCTCCAGCAAGCTTCGCATCATTAAGGGCCTGCTGCACAATGGCCGCAGCGTCGATTTGGCCGCTTTTATCAGCTCCGTAAGGTTGTTCAGTTACATTGTATAATCCGTTTGTTGCCGGCTTCGGCTGCTGTGCCAGATCAAGAGCTGCTACTTCTGGCAGTTCCTCCAGGCTGTACTTGTCATCCTGGTGAATGTTCAGCTGCGCGCCCTCGCTCTCATTCTTCACCTGAAGCTCACCCTGATAGCCGGAATTGACAGAGTTCACTTCTGCCACAGTACCCTGTAGCAAAATGTGGTTTGACGGCTTTTCGAAGGTAGACTGGCCGAGAATAAGCGAACCGCCCTCAGCCGTAATGGCATAACCGCCAGCCTGATCATCCCAGTTCTCGAAGGTACTATTCTCAAAAGAAAGAATCCCTGTTCCTTCATTAACGACTGCGTGATGTGGCTGACCGCCGATCGTCACCTGATTGAACTGGACGATGGAGCGGAACCCAGGCGTAGCTTGAATCGCGATCGGATGGGGTCCGACATCGGCTTTAAAGCTGCTGTCAGTCACCAGCAGACCATAATCATTGACACCTTCAATCTTGAGAGCCACTTGGGAATGCTCAATATTGATTTTGTAGAGCTGGGCATTTGCCGTCTCCAGGCTGTCCGTTCTGGTAGTCACGCGCATCCCTGTCTTGAAGCCCGACAGATAGATGTCCGACATGTATTCCCAGTCCGAACGGCCCATGACAATCCCTTCAGCATGGCCTGTAAGATAATTCGTCAATTGCTCCTTCTGCGGAGACCCGGCCAGACCGGAGCCAGACCAATAATCAGGAGCCAGACGAACGTGCTCGAGGCGTCCGATGTCTGTGGTGAAGTCCAGGAAAATCCCTGTGTTAAGCACGGTGCCGAATACATTTTTGACATAATGAAGCTCATTCCAGATCGGCCCGATTTTGATACCATTATAGGAGTTGACCATTGTCACATTCTGAATGGTAGCGCTATCACCTGAGAGCTGCTCAAAGGTCCATGGATAGAGAACCGGCTGCTCCGCCGACTGCTCCGGATACCAAACCGACAGATTTGTGACACCGCTGGAAGGGGAGAGCTGCAGGAAACTTGGTGCATCAGCATCTCCTCTACCACCGTAAGCTTCGAGAACCGTACCCTTTACTTGCTTATTAACTGTGTCCGGGTTTACCCAGTCACCGCGGAGTGTAACGCCAGTTGGAATGATGAGATTACTGGTAATCTTGTAATGGCCTTCCGGCGCGAAGACTACCCCGCCTCCGCGGTTGCCCGCTGCGGTCAAGGCATCCTGGAACGCCTGCGTATCATCCTTAACGCCATCCCCGACTGCACCAAAATCCTTGACACTGCCATCGGCTATAACTACATCCTGTGTTGCATAATTCGTTGTGTATACCTTGGTCTGCGCATCCACAGCAGTGCGCGGAGCTTTCGTGATCGTTACCGAAGCCAAGATCAGTTCCGGATTACCTGCCGGAGCACCTGCGCCACTAACACCAAGCCGGAAGTCGCCACCGTTAGTGCCGTTACCAAAATAAGCATCGCTTAATTTGTAGGTATGTGTCTTCCAAGTATTTGTATTTTTATAAGTGAATAATGGTGCATCTTTAAAATGCGCTGACTCTGCATCATACTGCAGAACCATGCTACCATTGCCGCGATCGTAGTACTCCACTGTTACAAATACATCCTGATCGGTATTCTGATACAAGTAATCGTCGGCTACGTTAAAATAGAAGTAGAGGACGTTCTGTCCCGGGTCCGACAAGCTTACATTCTGATTCGTCTGCCAGTAAGTTTTGCCGTCCCTTGTTCCAGTCAAAAGGCCTGTAGCTGGTCCATCCCCAGGTCTCGCCGTAATGCCTTTAGAGTCGACTTGCGCCCCCAACTTGATAGCGACCTGTTCATTTGAATCCGCTTTCAGTTTCTTGGAAACTGTAACTGCAGCAACCTTAAGGTCCTTGTTAGCCGCAGCATCAATGCCCCCGCCTTCCACGCTAAGGCGAATATCCGCTCCGTTGGTGCGGTCTGCAAATTTGGCATCCTTCAGTGTGAAGGTATGACTTTTCCAGGTCTTGGAGTCACCATACTGGAACACAGTTCCATCCTTGAAAGCTGCCGTCTGGGCATCATATTGCAGAACAAACTTTCCGCTGCCCTCGTCATAATAATCTACAGTGACATCCACATCGTAATCATTGCTGTCATACAAATAATCGTTGTCCACGTCCAGATAGATGTAGCTTGTACCGAGATCCTTACCAGTCTCCCAATAGGTGACTTCAGTGACCGTTCCGGTCTTCAGACCGTCGGCAGTATCACCTGCTCTAGCGGATAACCCCTGCTCAACCGGTGTTTCTCCCAAGCTAACATGCACAGCATTGGCCTCAGCCTTTGCCGTGCCCAGAGGAAGCTGGATACTGGACACCAGCAGCAGGGCCGCAAGTACCCGTGATACCTTTACCCGGAGCTTGACCCATGATCGATTTGTATTCACAAACGCACCTCCAATAGTTTATTAGTCATGCCTTCCTGCGGATAGACAATGACGCTATGCCCAAGTAGAAACGGCTTTTCCGTCCTCTAAAGGGACGGTATCCGTTTCAGGGAGAAATATAAGGACAATTTATAGCGTACAACATATACATCCTTATATTTTAAAAAAACAGGAAGCACACCCTCCAAGGCGGCTTCCTGTTTGCCGCAAGCTTTATTTTTTGGCAGCAAGATAAGCGTCAATTTGTTTCTGAGTTTCTGCGATAACTTTATCGAGTCCATTTTTCTTCTGTGTCTCGATATAGTCAGCTACTGACTTGTTAACATCCTTCACCATACCATATTCGATCGGTCTGCTAATCTCATCGGTGGCTTGGTCACGCTTGGCCAGCTCATTCTTCATGCTATCTTCGGCAATGAACAATCCGTCGATTGGCGAGTTCACATTGTTCGGCTGGTTGGCGAAATCTGCTTCTTTCACCCAGAAATCCTTGGCATATGTTGTGGTTGGGCGCATGAATTGCGGCTTCCAGAATCCCCATTGTCCGCCCCACTCCATATAGTTACTGGTAGAGGATTGCATGCCTTCCGGATAATCAGCAGCATCTCCATTCAGGACATAGGTCTTGCCTTCGATACCATATTGCAGCAAGTCATACAGGGTTTGATCGGTTTCCACCATATCGAGGAACCGCAGCACCCGGTCCGGATTCTTGGAGTTCACGTTGATCGCTAATACGTTTGCAAGAGCGGTACGGTTAACATATTTCTTATCAGGATAAAGGAGCGACATTCCTTGTTTAAAGGAAGGATCGGAGAAGCCTGGATCAGCGTAAGCCCATTCATGAGAAGTCACGGTAAAGAGCAGCTTGCCGTTTCTCCACTGGTCTTCTGCACCTTCTTTATCAATCATGGCATCTCTGTTGATCAGCTTGTCGTCATACCATTTCTTCGCCAGTTGCGAAGCCTCCAGGAAGAACGGCTGTTGTTCAACAGATTGAACAGTAATCTTCGGATCATTCAGATAGAAGCCCAGACCGTGGAAGTTCAAGTCCACCCATTCATCACGGATGTAATAGAGAGACAACGGTGTAGTGCGGGATAGCTTATCGTTCGGGTACGCCTTTTTCAGCTCACGGAGCAGATTGTCTACATCTTCAATCGTTTGGATAGAATCCGGCGCAATATTAATACCTGCCTTCTCAGCAAGATCCGAACGCCAGCCGGCAAATTTACGTTCATTCATTTTCATTGTCCATGGCAATCCGACAATTTGGCCGTTTACTGTTGCAGCGCCCAATGTACCCTGCTCCTCGTATTTCTTCTCCAGGTTAGGAGCATACTTCGGCAGCAGATCATTCAGTGCCATATAGGAACCTTTAGCCGCCATTTGCTTGTAGGAGAGCCAGTCGCCGTCAAAGTTCATGTCCCAGCTATCGCCGGATGCGGCCATAACGAGCATTTTCTCCTTGAAGTCACCAAACGGGATAAAGTTGATGTCAAATTTGACATTAAGACCTTTGGCTTTCACATATTCACTGATTTTGGACCAAACTTCATCTGTGGCAGCCTTCTTATCACCGCCGAAATAGAATTTAAGGGTAACTTCATTCTCAGTCTTCGTTGCTGCTGTGTCACTTCCTCCGCCAGCATTCGTCTTTTCACCTGCATTTGAAGTGGTATTGTTGTTACTACCGCCACATGCAGACAAGACTAAACTAAACAGCAGGAGTGCGGTTAGAACTAGCTGAAATCTACCGATGCTTTTGCGCATCCAAATCTCCCCTTTTTGAAATGTAATTTATACTATACGACCGTGGGTCGGCATAGTTAACCTTTTACAGCCCCAACCATGAGGCCTTTGACAAAGTAACGCTGTAAGAACGGATAGAGGAAAATGATCGGGCCAATCGTGATGACTGTGAGCGCCATCTTGATCGACTCGGAAGGAATCTGGGTCGAGATCCGCTGCATCGCCGCCGCATTGCTGGAGCTCTTCAAGAACTCGACATTGGAGATCAGTGTGCGCAGCAACAACTGCAGTGGCTGAAGCTCCTGCTTATCTACGAACATCAGACCGAGGAACCAGTCGTTCCAATAGCCCAGGGCTACGAACAAACCAACAGTAGCTAGAACGGGTAAAGCGAGCGGCATGATCAGCCGGGCGTAGATACGGAATTCGCCAGCACCGTCCATTTTGGCCGATTCGTGCAAATCTTCAGGTATGGAGAGCATAAAGTTTCTGATGAGGAACATGTTGAAAGCATTGGCTAGAGACGGTAGAATAAGTGCCCAAATCGTATCTTTCAAGTGCAGGTATCTGACGATAATAATATACCAAGGCACGAGTCCCCCGCTGAAGAGCATGGTGATAATGACGAAGATCGAAAGAATATTCCGGTATTTAAAGGAACGGCGGGCCATAACATAAGCGCCCATACTCGTCAGGAACAGGGACAATACGGTACCGACGATTGTAACGAATGTGCTGACTCCGTAAGCCTGAAATATACGGTTGGAGCCAAGCAGCAGAATCCGGTAGGAGTCAAAAGTAATCGTCTTCGGCCAAAGGGAATAGCCATACTGCATAATGTCCTTCTCTGTACTCAGGGAGCCTGAGATTACCATCAGGAACGGGAACAGGCAGGCCAGACTGAACAGGCCGATGACCAGAGCAATAAGGAACTGGCTGAGGGAAAATTTTCGTACTGACATCGTGTGGGATGACCTCCTAAAAGTATGATGTGCCTGGTATCCGAAGTGCCTCCATTAGATCAGCTAGCACTTCGGACACACAGCCTTTAGAATATCGCTGAGTCTTTGTCAATTTTGCGCGCCGCATAGTTGCTGCCAAGCACCAGGAAGAAGGCGACAAAGGACTGAAGAAAGCCCGCAGCGGAAGCCATCCCGATGTCACCGGATTTACGCAAGCTCCGGTAGACGAAGGTGTCAATAACATCCGTGGTCGGGAAGAGCAGTGAAGCATCCCCTACCATGGCATAGAACATGCCGAAGTCCGCATTCATGATTCTTCCTACCGCCAGAAGGGTCAGGATGATGATCGTTGGCCGGAGCATCGGAATGCTGATATAACGAATCTGCTGCCATCTGGAAGCTCCATCAATTGAAGCGGCTTCATAATAAGAATTGTCAACAGAAGTTAAAGCTGCCAGATAGACAATTGTGCCATAACCGGTTATTTTCCAGCGTGCTGCAATGGTCAGAATGGCTGGCCACAGCTCAGCCCGGCTATAGAAATCTATCGGTTGCAGATGCAGGTATTCCAGAAAGCGGTTGACTGCACCGTTCTCAAAGTTCAGCAGATTGTAAGCAAACACGCCTACGACGATCCAGGAAATGAAGAAGGGCAGAAAGGTCAACGACTGGGTAATCCGTTTGAAATACTTGTTACGCATCTCATTCAGCAACAGAGCAAATCCTACTTCAAATACTAACCCTATAGCAATGAAGAGCGCATTGAGCAGGATCGTGTTGCGGATAGCCCGAAAGGCTACCGGTGAAGAGAATACATAGTCAAAATTGCTGAGCAGCGGGTTCATCCATTCACTACCAAAAATCCCTTTGGAGAAATCGAAATTTTTGAAAGCGATGACAAGACCCGCCAGCGGCAAATAGTTAAAAAGCAAGAATAGTACCCCGACGGGGAGGAACATGAGCAGCAAGGTGCGATTCTTGTACAGTTCCTTGAACACTCCGTTTAGTTTCATATCGACTTCCCTTTCGCTGTTTGGATGACTTAATTGTAAAAGAGAGCGATACGCACTTCTATGAGTCATTCTTGCACTTTGTAGTTTCCTTTTGTCCTGATGACCCTATTACAGGTCATGATCCCCCCAAACAGGAAGTAGCGACTCTCCCTTATGAGGAGACCCGCTACTATGCTTGCTTTTACAATTCTAATAGTCTATCGGCTGTCGTCCGGTCTAGGTAATTCCACCTCTATCTTCTTGGGATGACGCAGCAGTATCCGGGTACCTCCTTGTGGGCCAGTCTCAATTTGCAGCTTGTAGTCAGACCCGAAGTATAGCTTCAGACGATCATTCACATTGCGGAGTCCTACCCCCCGGCGGGTGGCTGTATACATTTCCTCAGCAGGCACTTCATGCTCCAGTTCCTCTATGATTTGCTGCGGAATGCCTTTACCGTTATCCGTAATCTCAATGATCATATCCTGCCCTTCGCTGCGCGCGGACACAATGATCTTACCCTTCTCAAAATCACTCCGTACACTGTGCTGAATCGCATTCTCCACCAGAGGCTGCAGCAGCAGCCGCAGGAATGGTGAGTCGAGCAGCTCTTCATCAATAGAATACAGAATGCGAATGACGCTGCCCATTCGGGCCTGCTCAATCAGCACGTAGGCCTTGACCTGCTCGATTTCACGCCGCAAAGTCGTAATCTCCTTGCCCTGATTCAGACTCAGCCGGAGCAGATTACCGAGTGCAGATACCATTTCGCTAATATCGCTGCGTCCATGGTTCTCCGCCTTCCAGCGAATGGATTCTAGCGTATTATAGAGGAAATGCGGATTGATCTGGTGGCTTAGCACCTGGAATTCCAAGGCTTTTTTCTTCCGCTCTGAACGCCACGCATCCTGAATCAGCACATCAATCCGCTGAACCAGACTGCCAACCCCGCGGTACAGCCAGCCCACCTCGTCCTTCCGGGGCGAGTTCAGTATAATATTATGAAAATTCCCGTCCTCCATTCTCCGCATCAACCGCACCAGACGCGCAATGGGTTGGGTAAAATACACCGTAATATAGAAAACAACGGCAATGCAGCAGATTAAATAGATGATCAGAAAAATAATCAACAGCCGGTTGATCTCATCATTCGTCCCGGTTAGCTCCTTGAGCAACGTCAGGCTGACAATCGCCCAGGGCTCACTACTCAGTCCGACATAGGTTGCAAGATAAGTGTTGCCGTCGATCTTGATGGTCTGTGAGCCTTCCGGACTTTGTTGTAGATGTTCTATGAACGATTCCGAAGGAAAAGCTGTACCTGCCCACTCATTAGCAGATGAATCATAGTAAATGGTGCCGTTCTTGTTCATAAGAAGCAGCTTCTGATTCTTCAATTGCTCCGTGGGTGAAAAATAACGCTTCAGATGATCTTCCGAGACTTCCGTGACGACCACACCGCGGGGGTTCCGGTCATAAAGGCCTGAGAAACGTTTGATATAGGCGAGCAAGGGCCGTCCATACTTGCCTTGCTCCGGCAAGAACTGCTTCCAGATCGGCCCCACACTCTCCTGAGGTCTCTGGAACCAGTCCTCCTCAGATACAAGATCAGCCGATTCTCCCAGCGTATTCATATAAGAAGGGTACAGGACTGGATTCATCGGGTAGACTCTGACCCGAAAAGCGTCGATCTGCGGGGTTGCCTGATAGAGTAGTGTTAGCAGGTTTACTGTGAAGGCCTCCTCTTCAGCGGCATTAGCTGGCGGGTCGACCAACAGATCCTGCAGGCGTTTATTGCCGATAAGCGTATTGACCTGATCATTAAGTTTATTGAGATAGATTTCAAAATTTTTACGAGCCTGCTGGAGATAGCTTAGTGAAATCTTAGTATTGGTGTTGGTGATACCCTCAATGGATTTAATGTGTGCATAGTAAGCAAAGATAAGGAACGGCATGATTATGATCAAAAAAAACACCAGAATAATCCGGTTCCGAAACGATGCTCCGAGCCGCAGAGAAAAACGATTCACTGCTTCAGCCCTCCCTTCCTTGCATGTCGATAACAATCCCCGCAATAGTTTGCGATCCACTCATTGTGACAGCGGATACATTGATTATAATTATGCTGTAGCGTCCATCATCTTATGGAAAAGAGGAATCGCATTGACAGCATCCAGCAAAACGGTTGTACATGTCATCTCCCACACTCACTGGGACAGGGAATGGTATATGCCCTATGAAGCCCATCACGTCAAACTCATCGAAACGATAGATACCTTGATTGAAACGTTCGAGTCTGATCCTGAATTCAAGAGCTTCTACCTTGATGGACAAACCATTGTAGTAGAGGATTATTTGCAGGTCTATCCCGAGAAGCGCGAAATTATCCAGCGCCTATGCGATGAAGGCAAGCTATCCCTCGGTCCATGGTATATCCTTCAGGATGAATTCTTGACGAGCGGCGAAGCCAATGTCCGTAATCTGCAAATCGGCCACCGTGACGCCAGCACGTTCGGTCCGATCTCGAAGCTCGGCTATTTCCCGGATTCCTTCGGCAACATGGGCCAGGCTGCGCAAATCCTGCAGCAGGCCGGTATCAGCACATCCGTGTTCGGCAGAGGTGTGAAAGCCACTGGCTTCAACAACCGTGTAGAAGATGCTTCCGGCCTGGAATCTCCATACTCCGAGCTGATCTGGCAATCTCCTGACGGTTCCAGTGTTCTCGGTATCCTGTTCGCCAACTGGTACAACAACGGTATGGAAATTCCGGTTGACCCCGAGGCAGCCAAGGCTTACTGGGATATTCGTCTGGAGCGTGCCCGGCAGTATGCCTCCACCCGGCATCTGCTGCTGATGAATGGCTGTGATCATCAACCTATCCAGACCGACCTGTCCGAAGCCCTGCGTGTTGCGCGTGAACTCTATCCCGACTGCGAATTCATCCATTCGAACTTTGATGATTACGTGAAGGCCCTGAAGGAAGAGCTTCCGGAAGATCTGACCCTCACTACCGGCGAGCTGCGCGGGCAGCATACTGACGGCTGGTATTCGCTAGTGAATACAGCATCGGCGCGCGTATATATCAAGCAGCTCAATCAACAGAATCAGACGCTTCTGGAAAAAACGGCAGAGCCGCTGGCTGCCCTGGCACATGGGCTGGGCAAAGCCTATCCGCATGGTCTGCTGCAATATGCCTGGAAGACCCTGATGCAGAACCATCCGCATGACAGCATTTGCGGCTGCAGCGTGGACGAAGTGTATCATGAGATGAAAACCCGATTCGCGAAGAGCATGGAAGTCGGCTCATCCCTCGCTACCGAGAGTGCCAAATTCATCAGTTCCAAGGTGGATACATCTGCATTCGCATCATACGGCGATCAGGCCGTTCCGTTCGTAGTCTATAATACAAGCGGCTACGCGACCAGCGGTGCAGTGACCGTTGAAGTGGAATGGTCCCGCCGTTTCTTCAACCAAAGTGAAGATCCTGTAGCTGTCTTCAATGAGGTCGCCGGCCGTACGCATGGCGAAGGTTATCTTGTTGATGCAGCAGGTCTAAGAATTGATGTCACCGCCGAAGATCTGGGCGTACGCTTCGGCTACGAGCTGCCCGGCGACAAGTTCAGACAGCCTTACATGGCCCGGGCCCTGCGCCTGACCTTTGAGGCGACGAATCTTCCTGCATTGGGTCTGGCTTCCTACGCGTGGATTCCAAGCAAGGATGCCCAGGTGGAACCGGAGCCGCAGGATGTTTATCTGGTCACCGGTGACTTGACTATGGAGAACGAGCACCTCCGGGTCAGCCTGGAACAAGACGGCAGCTTCTCTCTGCTGGATAAAGCCAGTGACCAGCTGTATAGCGGCCTTGGCATCTATGAGGATGTCGGCGACATCGGGAACGAATATATTTTCAAGCAACCTATAGGTGATACAGCCATCACAAGCCGCGGTGTACAGGCCGAGATTACGTTGACCGAGGATACGCCTTACCGTGCTACTTTTGAAATCCGCCATACGCTGGAAATTCCGGCTTCGGCTAATGAGCTGCTGCTGCAGGAAATAGAGACCATGGTAGAGTTCAGGCAGCGCCAAGCTACCCGATCACAGCAGCTTGTCCCGCTTCATATCGTCACCCGCATCAGCCTGGAGCGTAGCAGTCATGCCCTGCAGGTGCATACCCGTATCGACAACCAATCGAAGGATCACCGTCTGCGGGTCCTCTTGCCATCCGGCGTACAGTCGGCTGTGCACTATGCCGACTCAGTCTTTGAAGTGGCCGAACGCCAGACCGTCCCCGCACCGGAGTGGGAGAACCCGAGCAACTGTCAGCATATGCAATCCTTCGTCGATGTGCATGGAGACGGCAGAGGCCTTACTGCCGCTGGCAAAGGTCTGAACGAATACGAAGTTCTGCGTGATGCCGAAGGCACGATTGCCGTTACACTGCTTCGCAGTGTCGGAGAGCTGGGCGACTGGGGCGTCTTCCATACCCCTGATGCCCAGTGCCTTGGAGCAAATGAAGCAGAGTGGAGCATTATTCCGCACCGTGGCGGGGACACTCGCTTCGATGCTTATCGTGAGGCCTATCGTTTCGCCGTTCCGCTCATCACAGCCCAAACGGACATTCATGAAGGTGAACTTCCGCCCGTACACAACTTCCTCACTTGGGAAGGAAAAGGGCTTGCCTTCTCCAACCTGAAGCTCAGCGAAGGCAGCGGTGACCTGATGGCTCGCTGGTACAACCTCGCGGAGACGCCGTCCGAACTGAGCATCCAAAGCAGCGAGGATACCGTGCTCTATGCCAGCAATATCATGGAACAACACACTACAGACATTCTGGAACAGTCGCTTCCAGTGAGTAAGGCAGGCATAGTGACTGTCGGAATCTCGTCCCGATAACCTTTTTCTCCCGTCCTAAATGATTCATGTAGTCTACCTTTGAATTAGTTTGCCTCAACTTCGAGGCTGTCGATTTCTCCAATCGACAGCCTCGAAGTCATTCCTCAGCCATCCCCAGCTGTCTTCTAAACTCCTTCGGTGTGCAGCCTACCTGCTTCTTGAACAGCTTCGAGAAATGCACCGGGTCCTTATATCCAACCTGATAGGAAATCTGATAGATTTTAAATTTCACATCGTACAGCATTTCCTTCGCTTTTTTGACACGAATCTCCGTCAGATATTCGAGAAATGTCTTATGCAGTTCCTTTTTAAAAAGCTTGCTAAGCCACACCGGTGTTACATGAACAGCAGAAGCAACGCTCTGCAGTGTGAGGCTTTCGGCATAATCACGATGTAATATTTTCTCCGCCTCGCTGACGATCTGGCTTGGCGTCTCCGAGAGCTTGCGGAAATCAGCAGCAATCTCATGCAAGAACGCTTCAGTCTGCACACGCAGGGCTTGTAGCGTATCGTACTGCTCCAGCAGCTCCCAGACCGCAATCGGATTACTCCTCCAGTTCTTAAGAACCGTCCCCTCCGCCCCTCTGCGGAACACTTCGAACAGCCACTCAAAAATTTTCTGCTGAATATCCCTCAGCTGGGTAAGCTGCCAGGAATGAACCATCTCGATGAAGCTGTCCATCGCCCTTGAAATATCGGCATCCGTTCCGTAGCGGACCAGATCAAGCATTTCTTCTGGCTCCTGAAGCGACAGGTCCTCATTTTCACCATCATAAAAAAGCCCCTGCTCTGTAAACAGCCGATTGCCGCCATAGACCGCCTTCTGCTCCATTACACTCAATGCCTCAGTGTACATGTGATAAAGATTCCGGGTGTTACCCGGCTTGGTCAGCATCCCCGCACTGGCTGTGATTTTGACAAATTCATTGATTCTCTGGATCAACAGTTGTGCCATCCCTTGGGCAAATTCCGTCTGCTCCAGCTGCGAACTGCCGAGCACGACGATCCAGCGGTTGTGGTTATCCTTATAAAGAGCGGACGGATGCGGATATTCCTCCTCCAGCGTCTGATGAACGACATTTCCGATCCCGAACAAGATCAGTTCCTTCTCATGCGGATTCCGGTTCTCAATCGCCTTGAGATTATCGGCCTCGATGACTATCAAGAACATGGGCTCACTCAGCATCCATTCCAGCTCCAGCGTCTGCAGGCGGTGACATCTGCGCATCTCCAGATTGGGATCATAGACATGCTCGATCATTTCCTTCAGCAGCTCCTCCCGCATTTTAGGAATGGCGAAGACGGCCTGGTTGCGCAGCATCTGACGGTTACGTTGATCCATCCTTCTGCGGTTGATCGTCTCCACTGATTTATCCACCATTTTTCCCAGTTCATCCAGGTTGATCGGCTTCAAGATGTAATCGCATACACCTGACTGCATAGCTTGCTTTACCAGTTCAAAATCATCATATCCGCTCACAATAATCTTCTCGGGTTTATAATCCTCCACAGGGGACAGAGCGCTCAGGAACTCCAAGCCCGACATGCGGTTCATTTTGATATCCGTAATGATCAGATCCGGTCTGGCCTCAAGCGCCGTGTGCAAGGCAATATCCCCGTCCTCCGCCACCAGAATCTCCGTAATATTGTAATCCTCCCAAAGAAAGCGGTTACGCAAACCTTCACGAATCTCATATTCATCATCCACTATAAGTACGCTAAGCATCTGTTCACCTTCCCGATTCGCTTTTTTATACCTCTGTTTCCTGTGGCAACATTATGCTTTAGTTTCATACTACCTGACAGCGGTTTGGAATGCACGGGGGTAATCCTGAACTTTTATGGGTGGATATTAAATTGCACAGATTATCTCTTGCAAAAAAATAAAACGGCATCGTCTTGAGAGACTTCAGCCGTTCATTTTATACTCAAATACGCTGTATTTCATATCCAAAATTTATGTACCCACTGATCAAGTGCGAACTGATGACACTGATAATGCCTTCAGCTTATTAACAATGGCGCCCTCACAGTCGCCCTCCAGTGAAATGGATTCCGAGGCATGGGGGGCAAGCTCCTCATGATGTCCGATCATAACGGCATGCCGCGCCTGCTGGAACATGGAAATATCATTAGCATCATTGCCGAAAGCAATAAATTCCTGCTTCCGTACCCCAAGCCGCTGTAATGCATTCCATTTATGGATATTCTGCGGGCTGATATCTACGACATTTTCATTGCGATGCCTGTGAATGACCACACCAAGATCTTTCAGGGATTCCGCCAGCCCTTCCATATCGTCAGCAGTCAGAATTAGAATCTTGACGATGGATTTCAGCGAGCCTACGGGAAGGCGCTTGGCCAGCTTGGAGGGGTCCACATTATTCAGAATGGGATGATCGTGCGGGCCGGTGTATGCATAATCCCAATCACTGTCAATCAGATAAGTGGCCTGATGTTCTTCAATCAGCCTAAGAATCTCCTGCACATCCTCTTGAGTGAAAGCATCGGCATGCTGAACCTGACCTTCCTTGGACAATAACGACCCGTTGCCGCCAATGAGCGCAAAGGAATGAAAGCGTTCATGCAGAACAGGTAACATATCACGAATCGGACGAGCAGAGGCAAAAATCACTTCATGCCCTGTATGTGTCAATTCTTCCAGACAAGTCAGGATAGTTTCGGATACCGGTTGGCCTTTGAAGCAAATGGTACCATCCAGGTCAAATACAAATTTCACTTCATTTCCCTCCAAAACAGATAAATTCATGTGATTTATTACACCAATCCTACCGCTATTTTCAGAGAAAATAAAGGATAGATTGGGCCATGTTTCAGGAATCAGTGGAGCTGCTGATCCCCTTTTCCAGCCAGTTCGTCAGGCCGATGCAGAAGAGCAGTTCCAGAAGGGACGTGATTGACAATTCAAATCAATTACAGTACCTTTAGTCAAAAAAAGAACACACCCGAGGTGAAACCACAGATGGCTACAGTTAATTTGCAGCACGTGTCTAAAGTATTTACATCCCAGAAGGAGAAGGTTCAGGCTCTGGAGAACGTCAACCTAGCCCTGCAACCCCATGAATTTGTAGCCATTATCGGACCTAGCGGCTGCGGCAAAAGTACCCTGCTGAAGATCGTTGCCGGCCTGGATACCGGGTATGAAGGATCTGTCGAGCTGGATGGCAACCCCGTTACAGGACCTAGCATTCAGAAAGGGGTTATTTTTCAAGAGCACCGTTTATTCCCTTGGCTGACCGTCGAAAAGAATATTGCCGCTGATCTTTCCCTGAAAGACCCTGAGGTGAGAAAAGCTGTCGATGAAATGATCGAGCTGGTCAAGCTCGGCGGATTCGAGAAGTCCTTCCCCAAGCAATTATCCGGCGGTATGTCCCAACGCGTAGCCATTGCCCGGGCCTTGATCCGGAATCCGAAGGTTCTGCTGCTGGACGAGCCCTTTGGTGCTCTTGACGCTTTCACGCGCAACCACATGCAGGAAGCCCTGCTGGATATCTGGCGTAGTAACCGGACCACTATGCTACTTGTGACTCATGATATTGACGAGGCCATCTTCCTTGCCGACCGGATTGTAGTTATGCAGTCCAAGCCGGGTAGAGTGAAGGAGATTATTCCCATTAGCCTGCAGCATCCCCGTTCCCGCGTGTCCGGGCCATTTCTGGAGTACCGTAAGCGGGTATTGGAAGCCCTGAGTGACTCCGGGCCGACAGAACCTGCATACAGCATCTAGCAAGAACATCTTAATTTCTCTATTTTGAATTTACGTCTCACCCATGTCGGGTGAGGCGTTTTTTATAATCCCAAGCGCTCGATCTCCTGCTGCAAATGCTTGAGCAGCTCCTGGTGTGCAATGGAGAAATGCTGCCTCTTGGAGCGGGCATAGCCAAGCGGAATAATATCTTGATCCAGCTCTCTGGCCTCCAGCGGAATCGCCACAATATCGCCGCTCAGAATCAGTGGATCATTCATGATGTTGAACTCCATGAAGATACTGATCACATCCCCCGCAGCGATCGTCCGCTTCAGCACCTCCTGATTGGTAGAGGTGAACAGCACCTGCACAGGACCGTATTTCAGCATCAGTTTTTTCATAAAAAGCCTTGAAAAGCTACCGTTGACGCTGACAAAGGTCTGGTCAAGAATATCGGATACGCACAGCTTGCTTCTGGAGGCCAGAGTGGATTCACGTCCTACACAAACTACGAGTCTGGTCTCCAGCATCGTGGTCAGCCACAAATCTTTGATTTGCTGGCTATGTTCGGGATGAAAATAGATCAGCCCCATATCGGTGATATCCTGGCGGATGTCCTCCAGAATCTCCACCGAATCCTTTTCAGTGATCTCCAACTTGACATAGGGGTTGTTTGCCTTAAAAGACATAATGGCTTTCGGAAGAATCGCGATAAAGTTAGGGCTGACAGACAGGCGGATATCGCCATGAATCTGCTCCTTTTGACCAGAGACCTCATCCTCAAACTCCTGAACCTTCAGCAGTATTTCGCTAGCTTTGGCGATCAGGATCTTTCCCCGCTCAGTAGGCAGCGTCCCGTGACGCGTTCTGCGGAACAACTCAAACCCTACCTCTTTTTCCAGCTTCATGATGGCTTTACTGATACCGGCCTGTGAGATATGCATGGTCTCCGCTGTAGCCGAGATGGATCCTGTCTTCGCAACATTTACAATATATTCTATTTGTTCAATGTTCACCTGAAATTCGCCCCGTTCCCATAACCAATGGTTATATAAACATCATTCAAAGTTATTTTACTTGTTTAATCGGATATAGTAAAGTGATCTTTAACTTAGATAAAGGGGACTCGAACTATCATGAAAAGAAATACATTCGCAATTCTATTAGCTGCCATAAGTATGCTGCTGGTACTCGCTGCCTGCGGTAAAGACAATAACTCTGGTAACTCCGGTAGCAATTCCGCCGCCTCCGGAACCAATCAAGTGGCCTCCGCTCCAGAAGTCACTGTTAATATCGGTGTCCAGCACGCCGTTGCCCCGCTGGTTCTGGCTCAGCAGCAGAAATGGTTCGAAGAAGAATTCGCCAAGCATAACGCCAAGGTAAGCTGGGTAGAAGTACCAGGTGGCCCAGCACAATTCGATGCGATTCTTACGGATCGCCTGGATCTCGCGGTAACCGGCAATACCACCGTTATCACTGGACAAATATCCGACATTCCTTTCAAAGAGATTGCCATTGGCAGCACAGGCTCCAAAAATGTTGGACTGCTGCTACCCAAAAACAGTACGATCACCGATCTCAGCGAACTAAAAGGCAAGAAAATCGCTGTAGCCAAGGCAACAGCAGCATATGACATTCTGTTCAGATTACTGGACAAAGCAGGCTTGACCGCAAACGATGTGGAGCTTATCCAGCTCAGTGCGGATGAAGCGAAGGCAGCGTTCGTCGGAGGTTCTGTGGATGCATGGGCTATCGGCGAGCCTTACCTGTCAACAGCGGTTGTAGATGAAGGCGCCAAAGTCCTCGCAGACGGTTCTTCCATTAACTACATCAGTCCTGCATTCCATATTGTCCGCACCAAGTTTGCCGATGAACATCCGGATCTTGTCGTTGCCTATCTCAAGGTACTGGAAAAAACACTGCAATGGCAGAAGGATCACCTGGATGAAGCGGTAAAAATCTACGCTGAGGGCACCAAGCTGAATCCCGAGGTTGTTAAATCCGTCATCTCCAATGTCCAGTTCGCAACTGTCCCTGTCTCAGATGATTTTGTTAAAGCTCAAGGGGAGCTGGCAGCGTTCCTGTTAAAAGAAAAAGCAGTAAATAAATCTGTTGACCCTTCCAAGGTCGTGGATAACACCTTCATCAATCAAGCGCTGGAAGAAGTGAAAAACGATAAATAACCGTTAGGAGAGACAGCTATGAGCACAATCACCATCCCTATTCAAGAACTTAAAGACATGGGTAAAAAAGTCCTGCTGAAATACGGCGCTACCGAGCATGAAGCAGAGATCATCGCTAGTGATTATCTGGATGCCGATCTGAGGGGGCGTTCATCACATGGTTTTACCTTTTTCAAGCAGGCGGTCGGCTCCCTCGAAGGCAGAGGGAAATATGAGGCCGCTCCGCTGGAAGGCTCCTATCTGCATGTAGCCGGAAATTACGATCTGGGCCATATCGTGGCCCGGGAATCGATTGACCTCGCCCTTCCAGCACTCGCCGAGCGCAAAGTGATCACCATCGGCCTCACCGATGTCTCCCGTTTTAACTGCCCGGGCATTATTGCCCGGTACGGAGCAGAACGCGGCGCGATTACGCTAATCTCCGCTTACGGCGGAATGAGCGTGATGGCGCCGCCAGGAGGCAAAGGCGCTGCTGTGAACAATACGCCGCTGGCGATTGCCATCCCGTATACAGATCCGCTGTTTGTACTCGACATGGCGGTGTCGGAACGGGCGTGGGGCCATCTCAGCATTGCCAAATTCAAAGGGGAAACCATTCCTGAGCATTGGGGCGTAGATGAAGAAGGCCAGCCGACTGAGAATCCTGCGGATGTCAAATGGCTCTCCCCGCTTGGCGGCTACAAAGGCTTCGGCCTGGCGCTCGCGCTGGAAATTCTGAGCGGTGCTCTTGTCAATGTACCTATCGGGGCCAAAGGACTTAAGAAGAATCGCGGAGCTTTCATCCAATTGATCGACCCTACCATTTTCGGTCATACTGTGGAATCCTTCACCGCACAGGTCACTGGCTTCCTCGGCGAATTGGCAGATATTCCGCTGGCAGAAGGCCATGACGGCCCCATCACCTATCCTGGACAAGCTTCGGAACAGCGCTATCAGGCAGCACTGGCCTCCGGTGTCATTACGCTGCACCATTCTGCTATTGATTACCTGCGTAACGAGCTATGAAAACACAAAAATCTTACGTGAAATATGTATACGGCAGCCTGCTCCCTCTACTTATTGTGGTGGTGTGGCAGTTAATCGGGGAGCTTCATCTGTTGCCTCCCCAGCTGCTCCCCACACCGCTCAAGATCGGCAGAAGCTTTATTGATCTGCTCTCCAGCGGTGTGTTGCTGTCCAATATCGGGATTAGCATCTATCGTGCCCTGATCGGATTTCTGATCGGCGGCGGGCTGGGTATCGTATTCGGATTATTAGTTGGCTTCTATAAAAAAACGGAATGGACGCTGGACCCGACGCTACAGATGATCCGTACGGTTCCACATTTGGCGATTATGCCGCTGTTCATCCTGTGGTTCGGCTTTGGGGAGTTCTCGAAGGTGCTGTTGATCGCGATGGGTGCCTTTTTCCCTATCTATCTCAATACCTTCATGGGCATCCGCAGCGTGGACTCCAAACTGTTCGAGGTGTCCCGCATTCTGGAGTTCAGTAGATTCAAGCAGATTACCCGACTCATTCTGCCGGCTGCCATGCCCAATCTGCTGCTCGGTATCCGCTTATCCCTCGGTACGGCCTGGCTGAGCCTGATCGTTGCCGAGCTAATGGGGGCGAACGCAGGCGTAGGCTATATGATCTCGGATGCCCGCCAGTTTGCCCAGACTGAGGTTGTCTTCGTCGGCATCGTGATCTTCGCCGGAGTCGGCAAGCTGACCGACTCCCTTGTGCGCAAGCTTGAGACTCGCCTGCTCCGCTGGCGGGATAATTACAACGGCTGACCGTTTTACACTTCTTATCAGTTGCACGTGCAGGAATAACCAATACAGGCGTAGCCTTTCGCTCTTATGCGAGATGCTGCGCCTGTTTTTTTACATAGAGTAAAAGTCCGCTGCGGAATGATGCCATGACGCCTCTTTGCCCAATATCATCTCTATGGCTTGCATGATAGAATTCAAATATAGCATCCTATTTAAAAACAACAGATCACCATTTTTTATTGGGAGGCGTCTAATATGTCAGCGAATCAAGACCCTGAATTCCCTGCTCCGCTTCATGAGGTGGGAGAACGTCAGGACCTATGGGTGACGATGAGTGACGGGGTACAGTTGATGACCCACGTATGGTTAAGCAGGGGCGAACAGCCCGCGCCAGTGATTGTGGTTCGCAATCCTTACATAGGCAGAGAATTCCGGCCAGACCCCGAAGTCGTGCTTCTCTCTGCATATGGATACAATGTCATCATCCAGGAGTGCAGAGGACGCGGTTCCTCCGGCGGGCGCTGGGTGCCGTTCGTACATGAGAAGCAGGATGGCCTCGATACGCTGGATTGGATCATCGCCCAGCATTGGTGTAACGGGAATATAGGCTTATACGGCGGTTCTTATCTCGGCTTTAACCATTGGGTGCTCGCAGACAGTCTGCCGCCCGAGGTCAAGACGCTATATATTTCCGTGATCGGTACCGAACAGCAACGCTTCATCTATATGGACGGGATGTTCCGTCCGGATATCTATACCAGTTGGACGGTTACCAACGCTGGCGCCGATCTTGGAGGCCGCAGTCCCCGGGAGCTGGAAAAGCAGGCGCGCGAATTCCGCCCTCCCCTGGAGATGGATGTGACCCTGCTCGGTAAACAATTGGATTGGTATCGAGATTTCCTGTTGAATCCTGGAGCCGGAGACGAGCTATGGCAGGAGGGCTTCTGGCAAGAATTCCAACGTATTCCTTCCCGTCTTACCGTTCCGGTCTGTATAGTCGGAGGATGGTTCGATATTGCACTGGAAAGCATGATGCTGAGCTATGAGCAGATTCCGCCGGAGATCCGGGCACGCAGCCGCTTTATCATCGGTCCTTGGGTGCATTCGCTAACGTCGCATGGCGACCGTGATTTTCCGGGTGGAACCGTCAAGGGCGGCAATGGAGGTTTCCGCGAGGTGCTGGGATGGTTTGATTACATGCTCAAGCAGACAACCTATGAAGAAGAGCTCTGCACAGTTAAGACCTATGTAATCGGTGTGGATGGCTGGAAAAATTGGACGTCCTGGCCGCCACTGGTGCAGAAGCGAACCTGTTATTTAGGGCAGCACAACACCCTTGGCGAGGTGCCCGAAGCGGATGAGCACCAATTAACCTATACTTACGATCCGCTTGACCCAGTGATTACTGTAGGCGGAAGCGGTCTCTTATCCACCTTTGAAGCTGGTCCCGGCCAGCCCCGCACAGCTTGTGCACTACAGCCGGAACCAGGCTATCGCCAGGATGTCCTGAGCTTTCTCTCTGCACCGCTGGAGGAGGAGCTGTACCTCGCTGGCTCCATTGAGGCGGTGCTGCAGGTCAAGTCAACCGCTGAAGATACTTCGTTCACCATCAAAGTGAGCGAGGTTCTGCCGGACGGCCGAGCCTATAATATCGCTGATGGCATAACTTCACTGGCATACCGGAACGGCTCGCCAGCAGCTCTGCCTTATTCGCCCGGCTCACTCGAAGAAATAACGTTCCAGTTATGGCCTATCACCTGGGCACTGAGGTCAGGCTCACGAATCAGGGTCGATATTTCCTCTTCTAACTTCCCTGCTTATCATGTGCACCCTAACCAGGCCGGCAACTGGGCCGGGATACAGGAGACTATGACGGCCGAGCAGAGTATTTATTGGGGTGGAAGTCACAACGCTTGTATCCAGCTTCCGGTATGGAAGCCACAATCTTAGCCGTATAAATGTGTAAATCAAAGGCGGCCCCGGTCAAACGTAGTGAACGTTTGATCAGGGCCGCCTGTTTTAGTGAGCTTTGAAGGCATTGATGTTCTACAATGCTAATGCCTTGGAAGAACCACGTAACTTAAGTCTGCCGCTACTGCCCAGCTCACGGAGCCATTTTCGTCCCGCGTAACAGCTGCGGGCTGTCCATTGCAGGTGATTTCCACATCGCCATCACCAGGCACACGCAGCCTACATTCTCCGTCACTGCGGGCATGAATGACAGCCTGGTCCAGCAGTCCCCGACTCCAGATCATATCCACGGCATAGCCGCCCCTGGCTCGCAGTCCCCGCACCTCACCCTCAGCCCATGCTTTCGGAAGGGCCGGAAGCAGATGGAGCTCTCCGGCATGGCTTTGCAGGAGCATCTCGGAAATCCCAGCAGTTCCGCCAAAATTCCCATCAATTTGAAAAGGCGGATGATTGTCAAGCAGGTTTGGCAGCGTAGAGTGAGCCAGCAGCGCCTGGACATTCTCCCACGCCTTCTCTCCATCCGCAAGTCTAGCCCAGAGATTAATAATCCAGGCCCGGCTCCAGCCGGTATGGCCTCCGCCGTGTGCCAGCCGCCGCTCCAGCGTCACCCGCGCCGCCTTCATCCATTCCGGCGTTTCCCTGGCGGAGAAACGGGTACCGGGATGCAGCGCGAACAGATGTGAAATATGCCGATGGCCCGGCTCAGCCTCTTCATAATCCTCCAGCCACTCCTGTAGCTGCCCGTGTCTGCCGATCTCAGGCTGCGGCAGTCGTTCGCGCAGTGTATGCAGCTGCTCAGCAAAAGCAGCATCCACCTGCAGAATATCCGCTGCCTCGATGCAGGCGCTGAACAGCTCATGCAGAATCTGGCTGTCCATCGATGGACCTGCGCAGAGGATTCCCGCAGTCCCATCGGGCAGCAGATATGTATTCTCTGGAGAGACCGAAGGCACGGTGACCATACGTCCGTCCGGCAGCTCCGTCAAATAGTCTTCGAAGAACTCCGCCGCTTCTTTAAGTATCGGATATACGCGTCCCAGAAAAGCAGCATCTCTACCGTATTGGTAATGCTCCCACAAATGCAGGCACAGCCAGGCCGCACCCATTGTCCAATAGGTTGCGGGAATATAGTGATCCTGCGGCGCCGTATCGCCCCACAAATCCGTATTATGATGAGCTACGAAGCCTTTACAACCGTACATGTCCTGGGCCGTTATTCTGCCCGGCTCGCGCATGCGCTCAATCATCTCGAATAGAGGTTCATGGCAATCGGCCAAATTGCCTGATTCTGCAATCCAGTAATTCATCTGAGTGTTGATATTAATCGTATACTTGCTGTCCCAAGGAGGCAGGAACTGATCATTCCAGATCCCCTGCAGTGTGGCCGGCAAGGAGCCGGGTCTGCTAGAAGCAGCCAGAAGATAACGCCCGAATTGATAATAGAGCGCGATCAGGCTGAGGTCCTCTTCACCGCTGCGGATACGCTCCAGACGGACATCAGTTGGCAGGTTATGCCCTTGCAATTGGACCCCTTCGACCGCTGCGCCAAGCCGGATCGATACGCGCCCCATCACAGCCTCCATGTCGAGGCTATGTCGCTCCTTCAGCGCGGCATATTCCATTTGCCCCGCCGTATCCGCAGCCTTCAAAGCTTGCAGCTCCGGCTGGGAATAGCGATAGGAGGTTGCCGCTGTCAGGTACAGAGTCACAGTGTCAGCCTTCTCAACAATAACGTGTTCTCCAATAATGGCCGCCTTGCCGCCACCTTCGGCTTTCACACGCAGTACGGTGCGAAAATCCACCCCACCTGCGCCCCCCTCATTCCCCCGCATAACCAGCGTATGACTATCGGCTTGGACAAGCTCGTCATAGTAGCGATTGTTGCTACCCCGCTTCAGCCTGGCATTGAAGCTCACGGCTCCCGGCACATTGGCCGTGATGCGCATAACCATCACCTGATCGGGATGGCTGACGAAGATCTCCCGCTCATAACTCACATCGTCCACTTCATAACGGACACTTGCAATTCCATCAGCCAAATTCAATTGACGTGAATAGTTCGCAATTGCTCCCCCATGCTCAAACACTAGTGCCAGTTCTCCAAGTGGGACATAATGGCGCTGACTTTCAGGGACACCCGACAGGGCTAGCACAGCCAGCTCCTGTGCCTTTCCTACCTCACCCCGCAGCAGCAATTGCTGCACCTCCGCCAGATTTGCCTTGGCATCCGGATTATTGCGATTCCGCGGGCCCCCGTACCACAGGCTGTCTTCATTCAGCGCGACCCTTTCTTCCAGCGGATCACCATATATCATCGCGCCAAGCCGGCCGTTACCTACAGGTATAGCATTCTCCCATCGGTCGCTCGGGGAGGTAAACCATAACCTCAGATCTTCATTTCCTGTCACCTGTAATGCTGAACTCATGTGAATCATTCTCCTCTCGAATTTCTATATTTTCCAAGCATAAGAAAATACCTTTCTGTCCTTCCTAACCTGTAGCAGGCGAATTGTCCTGTAGCGACAGCTCTCGATATGCCGAAGGCGTCAGGCCCACTTGCTTCTTAAAGGCAGAATAAAAGTGGCTGCTGTTAGTGTATCCGCACAGTTCGGCCACATCGCTCACCCGGTATTCATCGCTGCGCAGCAACTCCTTGGCCTTGTCTATTCGCACCTTGCGGATGTACTCGCTGGAATTGATTCCTGTGACTTCTTTGAATATCTTAGATAAATAATTAGGCGTATAGCCGGCCCGCTCGGCCAGAACCTCTACACTCAAATTATTGTCGTTATAGTTCTGCTGGATGTATTGCATAATCTCTTCGACCTTGCGGTAGAACTTGTTCTCCTTCAACTGCTTGATACTGTCCAAGCTGCTGCTGTAATGGTCGAATTGTCTAAGCAGCCATTCCGTGGCCTGCTCCAGCGTCTCCATCTCGGTAAAGATCAGATTCAGTTCCCCATATAGCACACCGAGACGTTTGTTCTCGTCGTTAATGGTCTGGTTCATCTGGGTGATGCAGACCAGAAAGAGATGGAACAGCGCCTGAATTGCGTCAGAGTACACGAACCCTTTTAACACATAGGCTGCACTACCCAAACTCTCCTGGAATCCAGCTCTGTCGTTCGTAGAAATACAAGAGATCAGCTTCTTCTCCATCTCCGCCGGAAGTCCATAACTGCGTGTAAGTGTCTCTTCGACCTCTGCCTGATGAATGATCCGGCCAGAACCAAGCACAAACCGTTGCTGAAGCATCTCCAGACCCTGTGCATAAGCTAGCGCGCAATCCCGATCCTGCTGCACATCGCTGAGCCCGACACTAACCGTGATCCCATGCGACGCAATAAACCTCTGAATACTCTCCAATAGATCCAGCAAATCCTCGAAGCCTTCTGTCCCTTCCTCACTCGCATTAATTAGAACAGCGATCTCGCCCTTGGGCATCCTTACAGCCTCATAAGCGTAATCATTTTGAAGTCGTTGACTGATACTCTCGAACAGCAGCGATTCGAACAGGGCCGCTTCCTTCCCATCTAACTGTGAATAGGCATCGATCCTGAACAGACATAGCCGGAACCGGTCCAGACAAACCCCAAGCCTGTAATCGCCTGCATGGGACTCTTCTCGTTCACCAGTTCCTCCATCGGTCAGCAGGCTGCGCAAATAACTCTCTTTCACAATCCGCTGATTGCTCCGGTTCTCGTTTTCCAGTGAACGCATATGCAGCAGTGTTTCTGTATAAACCGATTGAATAAAGGAGATATCGCCGGTATGTCCGCCCTCCACATGGAACGGGGAGCGTTTGAACAATTCCGTCAGCTTCTCCACCGGGATATAGAGCCTCTTGGAAATCAAAAAAATAGCAGCGAGGCACATTAGGAGCACACTCAAACAGACGGCCAGAAAGCCATTGCGTTTATCCTGAATCGGCTTGACCAGCGTGGAATAGGGTGCCTTGCTCAGAATATACCAGCCGGTGGTTTGATTCTGTACAAAAGCGACAAGCGATCGGGATGCTCCTTCCTTATCGGAGAGGTTGCCCTTGGGCGCAGATTGTTGCAATACGGTGGCAAAAGCAGATGTGTCCTTGATGTCCCCGCCAATTCTCTCCGGGTCAGTATGTGCGAGCAGCGTTCCCTGAGCGTCAGCAATCAACAGTTCATTGCCTGAGTTCGCCAGGTAATCGTGAATAAACAAATTCTCGTCTATATTAATGATTACCGTTTGCTGCTCGCCACTGATGCTAAGGTTCGTATATTCGATGCTGATGGTGTAATCTTTCTTATTGGTCAAAAAGTCTTGCTTGTTCCCTGTCGGAACCAATCGGGTTAAATAGATGGTCCGCTTGTTGCCTACACTTTTGCGGTAATTCGATCCCTGCCTTAAAAAGCCTGCGGCATCAAAGCCAAGCTCGCCCTCGCAAATGAATTCTTTAATCGCTGAGTTGTAAACAAAAATGGAGTGGATGTAGGGATTGATTTGGCGGATATTACGGATCTGGATGCGGGCCTGGTTACTGGTCAAGGCATCACTGCTGCTTAACGCCAGGAAATAATTGATGTTGTCATTGATCTCCAAATTCAGAAAAATCTGATCCATCTCCCGGAAGAGATTGTCGATATTTCCGCTTAAAGTTTCGAGGCCTTTGATTTGTTCTCGTGATAGCTGATTAAAGAGCGTCTTGGAGTACAGGTTGGAAAAAACAAGGGTCATCGTCACGACAAGAACCATCGTCAATGCCATGAAGGATAACAGCATTCGGACAAACAGAGAATCCCGCCTGAGCTTTGCCACCGACAGCCCCTCTCTCTCTTTAAGCGCTTTCATTTGTTGGATTCAGTATAGACGAAAAGGATCGCGAATGGCAATGATATCGCCACCCGCGATGATGATTTTTGACGCAATAGCGTTAGTCCAGCTTAGTTGGCTGCGAGAAATTCATCCAGTTGCTTTTGGACCTCGGCCACGATCTTGTCTGTCCCGGCATCCTTCTCCTTGGCAATAAAATTAGCTACATCTTTGTCCACGTCCTTGATGTTGATTCCGCACATCAGCAGATTGCCAAGTTCACTGCGCAGCTGCTCCCGTTTTGCAGCCTCTGTCTTGATCGGGGTCTGATCAGGCACGAAGTATTTGACCGTCGACGTAATCTGGTTTGGACGGTTAATGAAGGCATCATAAGTCTCATAGTATTTCGGCGTATGCTGCTCATCATATTTCTGGAACTCCTTGCGCCAGAAGCCCCACTGTCCCGGCCAATCAAGATAGTTGGTTGGCTGGCCATTGCCTTGCCCATCCATGTACTTCACGTTATCGCCATCCAGCTTGTAGGTCTTATCCAAAATGCCATAAATCACAGCATCATACACCTTCTGGTTGGTCGACAGCTCCTCCAGGAACATGAGCACCCGTTCCGGGTTGGCTGCATTCTTGTTGATCGCTACAATATTGTCCAGCGGTGAAGCAATAACCCATTTCTTGTCCGGATAGAATTCCGACCAGGTCTTCACAGCGCCTTCCGCTTCCACAGACGGTTTGAAAATATTAGGATTCTCCAGGATTCCTCCATCAATCTGATTGATAGCAGCGCTCAGCGTTCCAGCTGAGAAATCCCCTTCCGTTCCTTTGGTCGCCAGAAGATTGCGCGGAATCAAGCCAGCCTCGTTCCACTTCTTAGCATAAAATACGAGTTCCTTAAAGGCTTCAGTCTGCTCCCACGGAATAACCTTATGCTCGGGATCATCAATCTTGACGACCAGGCCCATGGCGTTCAGGTTCTCGTATTCATACTTTTGCAGAAACACCTGGGCAACATCGCTATACCAGTTATCCGGCCGCCAGGAGATAGGGAGAATTTGCGGCGAAGCCTTTTTAGCAGCATGGAGGTACTCATCCAGTTCTTCAACCGTTTCTACTTTGTCTTTCATGTAGCCGCCTTTTTTCGCCAGATCACCCCGGTACCAGACGATAGGCTTAATACTTTTCTTCAGTGTCCAAGGCGCCCCGTACACCCGTCCCTTGACCTTGATCGGGTCCAGCAGATTCTGTTCTTTGTACGTTTCAGTCAGCTTGGGTGCATATTGTGGCAGCAGATCGGTAAGATCCAGGTAAGAGCCGCGATTCATGGCGTTTGAGAAATCATTCCAGTTCGCATCAAAATTAAGATCATAATTATCGCCCGAAGCCTGCAGCAACTTCATTTTATCCTTATAGTCATTCCAGTTGACAAAATTGATCTCGAACTTGGCATTTAAGGTATCCTTGGTCAGCTCTGACACATACGACCACACCTCATCAGTCGCCTGCGGCTTATCTCCCGGGAAATAAAAGCGCAGCGTAACCGGCTTCAGCTCTGCCTTTTGTCCTTCGCTTGTTTTAGTACCTTCTGTATTGCTTGGGGTGCTTGCACTCTCTTTGTCTCCGCCGCCGCAGCCCGCGAGCAGCCCTCCTGCCAGCAGCACCGTCAATCCCAGCGCAGCCGATCTCTTTCCTTTGACCATTGCCGTTCCCCCTATTAACAATTTTGTGAATATGCTCAGCGGCATCCATGCCGTTCAAGCCTTCAGCAACCTGCCAAACCCGTGAACGTCTTACCCTTTAATCGCCCCCAGCATCAATCCCTTGACGAAATACTTCTGGAGGAACGGATACAGAAAAATAATCGGACCAATCGTAATCATCGTCGCAGCCATCTTGATACTTTCGCGCGGCATCATCTGGTCAGCAGCCGTGGCCAGCACGCTGGAATTGGCCAGATAGTCCACATTCGAAATAATGGTCCGCAGAAGCAGCTGCAGCGGCTGCAGCTCTACCTTGTCGATCAGCATCAGCCCCAGCCACCAGTCATTCCAGTAACCCAGAGCTATAAACAAGCCGACAGAGGCAAACACCGGCGTCGATAGCGGCAAAATGATAGATATCAACGTCCGGAACTCTCCGGAACCGTCGATTTTGGCTGATTCATGCATTTCCTCCGGGATCGAGGAGAAGTAGCTGCGCATCAGGAATACATTGAACCCGTTAACCATCGAAGGCAGAATAAGTGCAGCCATATTGTTGTGAAGATGTAGATATTTGACGCAAATGATATACCACGGAACCATCCCGCCGCTGAAGAGCATTGTGAGCAGCACGTAGGCGGAGATAAAATTACGGTATTTCAGCCTGCGCAGCGACAGCGGGTAAGCAATCATGGCCGTGATCGCCAGACTGGCGATGGTACCAATCACCGTGACCAGACTTGTGACCTTGTAGCCATTCAGAATCACGCTCATCCGCTGGAACAAATACTGGTAAGCCGCAAAGTCAATATTTTTCGGGAACAGATTATACCCGCTGGTGAGAATGTCCATTTCCCGGGTCATAGAGCTGGATAGAATAATGATAAACGGGATGACACAGAACAGGGCGATCAGCGTGACGATCAGATTTAGAAACGCTTGGCCCCAGGAAAAGGATGTGCTGATTTTCATGCAAGTACCTCCATTATGCACCTCATTTTTTTAAAAGAGCGCTGCGTCGCTTTCATACTTGCGGGCCAGCCGGTTGCTGACATAGACAAGCACGAAGGCCAGTACCGACTGATAAAAGTTCGCCGCTGCGGCCATTCCCATATCCCCGGCTCCCTTCAAGCTGCGGAAGACAAAGGTGTCGATGACATCCACAGTAGAATAGATTTGGGAGTTATCGCCAACAAGCGAGTAGAACATTCCGAAATCAGAGTTCATAATGTGGCCGATGCCGAGCAGGGTCAGCACGATAATGGTTGGCCGCAGCATCGGAATGGTAATATGAATGATCTGCCTGAACTTGGTAGCCCCGTCAATCCGGGCCGATTCATACAGCGTATTGTCAATCCCCATCAGGGTGGCCAGGTAGATGATGCTGTTATAGCCGATGCTTTTCCATACAAAAATTATGGCAATTATGAAAGGCCAAGCCATCGGACGCGAATACCAGTCAATCTTATCAAAGCCCCATCTCACCAGCAGCTCGCTTAACATTCCGTGCTCATAGCTCAGGATGTTGTAAGCGAACACTCCCACCACAATCCAGGAGATGAAGTATGGAAGCAGCGTTAGTGATTGAGAGACCCGCTTGAACCAGACCGACCGGATCTCATTAAAAAGGATCGCCAGCGCCACATTAAGGAAGGTGCCAACCGCGATGAACAATAAATTCAGCAGGATGGTATTCCGGGTCACCCGGACCCAATTGGATGAAGTGAAGAAGTATTGAAAATTCTCATAGATCGGATGTGCCCAGGAGCTGCGAAATATCCCCGTACTTAAATTGAAATCTTTAAACGCGATAATAATGCCAGCCATTGGAAAATAACTGAATACCAGCAGCAGTAGCATCGCAGGCAAGGTCATCAGATACAAGACCTTGTGCTTATTCAGTTCTTTGAGCAAAGTGGAACCCCCTCTACATTTCGTGAATCCGCTTACAAATGGAATGCTATCACAGCTATATCGCAATTTAAACTTTCGATTGCTGTGATTTTGTTATCATTTCTACGATAAGAGGGCACCAATTTCTATGATTTTATTACTTTTTGATCTCAAACTCCTGTTATATATGAGACACCAGTATGGTTTCCCCGAAACTTTATAGGTGATCTTATTATTGTTATACTGAGGACAAATCCTACTTATAAGGAGAGCAGACATGAACTGACCATCATCATGCTTCATGTGCTGGATGCCATCGGCCAGCTTGAAGCGGTTAACGGGATTACCATCTCGAAGCAATTCGGCTTTCCCAAGGGCAGTGTCTCCAAAATCACCCGCAAATGTGTTTTTCACTTCATTTGATGATGTTTAAAATGACTCCCCCCGCCTCTCCCCCAAATGAATCATGGTGTGCTTATGGACACATGAAAGACATACCCGCGGGTTATACTTTTTTCCAAGCTGAATTAAAAGAGGGATTACATGAATAAAAAAGTGCTTCTCGTTGAGGATGAAATCCGTATTCGTGAAGTCATTGCCGACTATTTCATACAAAGTGATTGGGAAGTCCACGAAGCTGGCAACGGTCAAGAAGCCTTACTCCGCTTCGATGAACTGCAGCCGGACCTCCTGATTCTAGATATCATGATGCCGAAAATCGATGGCTGGGAAGTATGCCGACAGGTCCGCAGCCGCTCAGAGGTACCAATCATTCTACTCACAGCCAAATCCGGCGAGGATGACAAAATACTAGGCTTTGAGCTGGGCGCTGACGATTATGTCACCAAGCCGTTTAGTCCTAAGGTGCTCGTTGCCCGAGCGAATGTTCTGATGAAAAGAGTCGAGGGTCTTTCCAAAGCTCAGCCATCACTAATAACGTTTGGCAGCGCGGTGCTGAACACGATGGCCCGCCGGCTGGAAGTGAACCATGTGGAAGTGGAGCTGGCTCCCAAGGAGTATGAACTGCTTCTGTACTTAATCAAAAACAAAGGGATTGTCGTCTCGCGCGATACCGTACTTGACCGGATATGGGGATTGGATTTCGAAGGCGATTCCCGTGTGGTGGATACCCATATCAAAAAATTGCGAAGCAAGCTCGGAACGGAATCCCGTCATATCCGTACTGTAATCGGTACCGGCTATAAGTTCGAGGAGGAAGAATGAAGAAGCGTGGTGTCACCTATAAGCTGTTCATCATGACTGTTGTTTTTTTCCTGTGCTTTTATGGCATGGTGATCCTCAGCCAAATGCTGTTCTTCGAAGGCTTCTACGAGAACCAGAAAATCTCCCGGGTAGAAAATCATTTGAAGACATACGCCGCAAACTACGCTTCCCAAGAAAATCGGAGCATGAGTCAAATTTCCAAGGACACGGCCAAGTTTATCATTCAGAACAAAAGTCAGCTGGCCATTCTGACCCTGGAAGGCAAAGTGAAGCTAGGCGACCCCTTCCATATCACGTTGAAAAAAGAAAATGGGCAGCTCGTTACGATCAACCTGTCCCTTTTTATGAATATGTATGGCACCGAACTGAAGAATGCCCAGATTCAGCAGGGTGATGAGCTAACCGTCTTCGGTGAGAACGATGTCGTTGAAGATTCGCAGATCCATGTGATTTATCCGATCAACATTCACAAGCAAGGCGCACCGCTCGTCGGAGAACATCCGGCAAAAGTGATAACTGGCGAAGACGAGATTGGAGAAGCAGAGACCATTACGGGCACAGTTACAGAGATCGTACTCCCTGATCTGAAGACATGGAACCCCCGCCAGGTTCTGATGCTGTCTGCTATGGAGGAATGGTTCCCTCTAACTCCACCCCTGCTTGAGAAGCTGAAAAGACTGGAGGTTCAGCAAGCAGATTGGACAGAACCCTGGACCGGTGTCCGCAGTTCCGTTCTGCTCTACCCTGTGAAGATGAAGAACGGCGACATTGACCTGTTGTTCACAGTGACTTCGCTCCAGGAGGTCAGTGAGACGAATCAGGCCCTGCAGTGGTTCTATGTCTATCTGGGGATCGGCGGCTTCATCCTGATCCTATTCCTCTCCCTTTTCTTCTCTAAAATCGTGACCCGTCCGCTCATCTCGATTAACAATGCGGCGAAGCGAATGGGCAATCTCGACTTCACTGATCACGAGCCTATCCGGCAAAATGACGAGCTCGGCAATCTTTCGCACAGCATGCACACCCTCTCACGCAAACTGGATAGCGCGCTTGGGGAGCTTCAGGAAGCTAATCAGCAACTGGTGAGTGATATGAAAGAAAAGCAAAAAATGGAGATCGCCCAGCAGGAGTTTTTCGCCAATGCATCGCATGAGCTGAAGACCCCCATCAGCATCATCAAGGGCTTCGCGGAGGGATTGCAGGACGGCGTGAGTGCTGGCAAGCAGGATCACTACATCGGCGTCATTATCGAGGAATCGGACAAGATGGAAATGCTCGTTCAGGATATGCTGAATCTTGCGACCTTGCAGTCCGACACCCTTAAGCTCCGTAAAACAACCTATATGCTCAGCGAGCTGGTGGAAGATGTGATGGGCAAGCTAGTCTATTTATTGAAGCAAAAAAATCTTGAAGCTGTAATCATCCCTTCCAATGAGCTCCCGCTCTATGGGGATTTGAGATGGATGGAACAGGTGGTATCCAACCTTGTAACCAATGCGATCCGGCATGCGGTAGAAGGCAGCACGATTACTATAAGTATCAAGGGCCTGGAAGAGTCCTCTATCTTCTCCATTGAGAATACAGGCGAGCAAATCCCGGAGCATCAGTTGGAGCAGATCTGGGAGCGGTTTTTCCGGGCTGAGCCTTCACGCAGCCGTCAGACTGGCGGAACAGGACTTGGGCTTGCCATCGTCAAGCGGATTCTGGATCTGCATGGCTGCCGGTATGTAGCGCAGAACACCGGGATGGGCGTACGCATCGTCATTACCTTTGATCATTAATCATTTTTCAATATCATCTTTTTTTAAACGAAAGGCGTGAAAATAAACATGAAATGGATTTGGTTACCCTCAGCTTTCACTGTAACCAACTTGGGGGCCGGGGCCTTATCGTTATTTTTTACCATTCGCGAAGAATATATGGTCGCATTTGCACTGGTAATGGTAGCAGCGGTATGTGATGTGCTGGATGGACTTTTGGCCCGGCTACTGCATTGTCCCAGTGATTTTGGCAAACAGTTAGACTCGCTCGCAGACATCGTCTCCTTCGGGATTGCCCCGGTATTTCTGATCTTAATGTACAAGCTGGAGGATTCTGTGTGGCTCGGGCCGCTCGCGGCGGTTGTATTCCTGGTATGCGGAGCGCTCCGGTTGGCAAGATTTAATATAAGTGCTCCCGTCAGAGGATTCGTTGGTATGCCCATTACCGCTGCCGGAGTTATCCTATCTCTTACAACGTTACTCGGTGACCGGGTGAAGCCTGAAATGACACTGCTTGTGATGGGCTTGCTGTCTGTTCTCATGATAAGCAGAATTCCGTTTCCATCCTTTAAAAAAACTTACGCCAGGAAGTGACTGCAGCATGGCATGGATTATGGATATGATCACTCAATATGGATATTTCGCGATTTTTGCGCTGCTTGCGCTTGGAATTATAGGCGTTCCGGTTCCCGATGAAATTCTAATGCTGTTCGTAGGCTATCTGTGTTCTGTAATGGTCCTTGATTTCTCGATCTCCGTGCTGGTCTGCTTCGTCGGGGCGGTCACAGGTATGGTCACTAGTTATACTCTGGGCAAAAAGCTCGGGCAGCCACTGGTTGACAAGCATGGCAAGTGGATCGGCCTCACCACCAAACGGTTTGAGATTGTGAAGCGCTGGTTCGCAAGGTTTGGTCTCTGGACGATCCTGCTCGGGTACTTCGTACCAGGCTTAAGACATGCTACTAGCTACATCTCCGGAATTAGTGCCATGCCCTTTCGGAAATATTTCCTCACTGCCAGCCTGGGGTCATTGGTGTGGGTTCTGATATTCACTTCTATCGGTTATTACATGGGGGCCAACATATCTTTTGCCGGACTGTAAACAGCACTCCCTACTGGCTTTGCCGGGGATACGAAAATTGTTCATACTTTCTCTGCTATACAATAATACGCAGAATGATTCGCCATGAAAACGAACAATTCGTCTTTTATTGACGTCTGCTTCCTTTGAATTTAGAATAAAGAAGAAGCATGAGCTTGAAAGGCGGTGTTGAAGATTCGTAAAGGTGAGAAAACGAAACAATATGTGATTGAAAAAACTTCCCTGCTGCTTAACCAGCGCGGTTACTTATCCACCTCCCTGGCCGAGGTTACGGATGCGACCGGACTACAAAAGGGCGGCTTATATAATCATTTCAGAGACAAAGAAGACCTGATGATCGAGTCGTTCAAATATAACTGCACACTGATTACTGAACAGATGGAGCCGGCCATCGCCTCGGCATCGGCAGCCGCCGATAAGCTGAATGCCTTTGTCGAGACTTATCTCGACCTCGATTTTCCAGGCGGCTGCCCCATAGCCAATGCTGCTGTGGAATCCGAAGCTGTTTCCCCTCTTCTGTTCCAACATGCACAAGAGGCGATGGACAGAATGCTGGTATTGCTGGAAGATATCATAAATACAGGAATCGCCCAAGGGGAATTTCGATCAGATGCCAATACCCGTAATACGGCCGTAGTCATACTCTCGCTGATCGAGGGAAGCCTGCTCATGAACAAACTTCTTCCATTCTCCCCGCTCCAACTGATCAAAGACCAACTTGCTCGTTATATCGATGATGTATTGAAATAAACTAATATTGGCAATAAAAAGAGACCTCACAGCTTCATCCGTAAGGTCTCTTTTGCTGATCGCGTGACCGTGGCGGGAATTACTCCGCGATCAACGATACCTTTTCCCACGCCACAACTTCTTCGATTCTTTTGCCTAGCTCATCCCGGATACTATAGGTTGCCATAGCACCTACCGGGAAATGCAGGGGCGGGTTCTCACTGTTGATCATAGCAATAATGGATTCTACCGCTTTACCCTGATCGCCTATTTTCAAGGCCTCATAGCTCTTGTTGAAGGCTTCATACACCGGTGCATATTCGTCGGTAGATTGGCTTTGTTTTTGGGAAGATCCCATGAATTCCGTCAAGAAGACGCCCGGTTCCACAATCGTAGTCTTAATCCCGAACATAGCCAGCTCAGCTGCCATTGCTTTGGAGAAACCTTCCACTGCAAATTTGGATGCCGCATATACACTGTAAGTTGGAACAGCCCACACTCCAAAGACCGAAGACAAGTTCACATAATGCCCCGACTTCTGCTTCTTGAAGACCGGAAGAGTGGCCCGGATAACATCCAGCATACCGAACACATTCACATCGAACTGATCTCTGATCTGCTCGTCCGTATATTCCTCCAGCATTCCAAATAGCCCGTAGCCAGCGTTATTAATGACAATATCAATCCGGCCGAATACGTCCACGGCCTCTTTCACCGCTGCTTCAATCTCTTCTTTCTTCGTGACATCGAGTGCAGCAATATGCACATTCTCCGGCGATTTCTCCTTCAAATCGGCGATGGTATCAATGTTCCGTGCTGTAGCAACAATTTTATCTCCAGTGTGAAGCAATTGCTCCACGAATTTCCGCCCAAACCCTGTAGACGTTCCTGTAATAAACCATACTCTGCTCATTCTAATCTCTCCTTATGATTTTTATGATAATAGGACAATTATGAATCTATAAATAAAAGACAGACCGTTCATATTTTTAATTATAGATAGTGATATCATTAAAGTCAAATGTAATTCCTCCGGCCCCGAAGTGTAGCGTTCATGCCGATGACTCTGGTCACTTCACACCCGAACATACGTATGGTAGGATACCTATAAAAAGCATTCCGAAGGAGAGTGGATACGATGAAGAGTGTAGCTGTTTTTTGCGGATCGAGTGAAGGTGCATCCCCTTTCTATAAAGAAGGCGCACAGAAATTAGGTCATGAACTTGCAGAGCGTAACATCACCCTGATCTATGGCGGAGCCAGTGTTGGCTTGATGGGAGCCGTAGCGGATGCCGTATTAGAAAAAGGCGGGAAGGTGGTCGGCGTCCTGCCACATTTTCTGCAGACCCGGGAAATTGCCCACAACCACCTGACGGAGCTGATTGTTGTCGATTCGATGCATGAACGCAAAGCCAAGATGGCAGAACTCGCCGATGGCTTCATTGCTTTGCCGGGAGGACCAGGTACACTGGAAGAATACTTCGAGATTTTCACATGGGGCCAGCTTGGACTTCACAATAAGCCACTGGGTCTACTAAATATCGAACATTACTATGACGCTTTAATTACCATGTTTGATCATATCGCTGCCGAGAAATTCATGCAGGAAAAATACCGTTCCATGGTGCTCGTCGATACTACAGCCAAGGGAATCCTGGATCAGTTCGCGGCATACAATCCGCCAGCGGTTAAAACCTATCTCACCGAAGACCGGACTTAGACGATAGTCACACGGTCCCAAGTGAATGTTATTGACGAAGGAGTTGTCCCAATAGTGAACTTACCCCTCCAAGTAGAACACAAAAAATCAACGCCCATGAAGCAGCGTTAATTCTAAACGGGAGACTCCCTACCTGAAAATTATAAATAAAAGGGACTTACCCCTCCGTGCCCTTGTAGCGCAAAAAGGTGGACCGGTAAGAATCCATGCAGATCCTTACACCCTTACTTGGGAAGTGGGAACTGGGCTTAGATCTGATTTAACAGGAAAATGTACCGTTAATTCTCCCCTTTCAAGCGTTTGGCTCGGATTAAAGGGAATTTCTCCAGTTATTTTTCCCCTTTATCAGAAAATCGAAGGGTATCCCAGAGAATAACTGGAATTTTTCCCGTTATTTCGTTAGAACACGACACTTCCGAAAAATTAACGGGAGTATTTCCCGTTGTTTAGTCGTTGCATAACGGGTAACACCCATTTTTACTTTACCGGATCTGCACGTCTGAAGGCCGAGTGGTTTGGGTTTGGGTTTGGGTTTGGGTTTGGGTTGCCTTTCCCTTGCCGAAGAAGGTGGTCATCGACCACAAATAGAACATGGCGGGCTTAGGAATCCTCCTGAGCACCGCCATGTTCTATTTTCGCTTTATTTTTTAGCAGATAGGCTTCTTATCAAGAAATGTACCTAGTTTTGGAGTAATCCCTTAACTATGAACTACCAGCGAATGGGTGCATTCTAAGCTTCAGTCTCTTTATCCCCCCAACGCTTTGCTTCCTCCGATTCAGTGATGCTAGAGAAGAACGACCGGTAAGAAACATCACCGCCACATAATTGAGTATTCTTCAAATCAAGATAACGAACGACCAGGCTCTCTACAACCTCCTCATCCATAATGGCCTCTACGGCCTCTTTCTTGACATTCTCATCCCATAATACCTGGAATTCATAACGTTTAATTTCCGGGAAGAAGTTGTTCACATTCCAGGCATAGTCCACCATTGAACGATAAATATCCTCTTTGATCGGGGCAGAACCCACTTCCGGCACAAAAGAAAAATGAAGTGTATACTGATCTTTTGCACCGTCAATTGTGAATTTTTCCACAAATCTAAAGTGATCTTGGGTGTAGAATTCCACTTTACTCGTGATAAAATCTTTCTGTGTCCTCATCTCTCCTGTTTCTAAAGCAGTATTGGAACTTGCTTGTGAACACGCAGAGATAAACATCAGCATGAGTGTTACCTTGAGTACATTCAGGAATCTGCTCATAAGTTCCCCCTCCCTACTTTATATTCTCATGAACATCAAAATTTCACCAATCAGTATCAACGAAACAAAAACACCCCCTGGAACTCTATCAGATAAACCAAGGGTTTATTCCAATGTCTATTCTAAGGGGTGCTCTTCAATTACTATTAGATAGCAGATGAATCCTTTGAGGTTAAGATCAATACGCCAGGCACTAAGCCTACCGACGACGCTTCAATTTGGATATTCCCTGCCTGATTCAACGACTGTACGATGGCTAGGGCATAGCCGTTGAACACGCTCCTGGCATTCCCTTTATCCGATTCATGGCATCCGGGATCACCATTACCCAGCCCGAGCAGTTTGCCTTGTCCTGAAACCTGAAACTGAATCAGATTATTGGCAACAGGCACTACTTTTCCCGTTGTATCTCTTACTGTTACGGTAATTATGGATACATCTTGACCATCAGCAACTAGCTCTGTCCCGTCAGCCTCCAGATGAATAGCATACGCTTCGGTAGTTGTTTCTTTCCGCTCTCTCGCTACTTCCATACCTTCCCGGTAAGCAACAGCTTCGAGCACACCCGATTCATAGACGACCTGCCATGATAATGTATGTTCTCCTGCGTCCACTTCCGCTTTCTTAATACCTAAGCTTTGTCCATTCAATACCAGTTCAACCTCACTGCAATTGGTATACACGCGGACTTCCACCGGCTGCTCCACCCGTTCCGGCCAATTCCAATGCGGCATTAGATGAACTATGGGCTCATCCTTCCAGATCGATTGATAGAAATAATAAGAATCTTTGGCAAAGCCGCAGTAGTCAAGGACACCGAACTGCGATGTCACAGACGGCCACTGGAATGGTGTCGTCTCTCCGCGATAATCGAAGCCAGTCCACACGAACAAACCTCCCGAAAAACGGTTGTCCAGAAAATAACGCCAGCTTCGCTCAGGGGTGGACGTTCCGCCCGCGCCGCCCAGGTTGCCTACATCCATCTCCTTGCCTGACATCGTATATTTAGAGCCGTAGCTGGAGCAGCGCCCACCCTCTGGATCATCCTCATAGACCCCTCTCGTAGAGAAGAAGGAGACATTCTCCGTATTCAGCACCTTGGCCTGCGGATGGTCATGGAACCATTCCCCGATCGATTGACTTCCTTTTACAGACTCAGCATAGTTAACACCGTTCACATCAATCTCGATTCCATCCTGACTTAAGCAGGCCACCGTAAGCGGACGGGTAGGATCGATTTTTGTAGCCAGCTCCCGTATACGCTTGAGCATTCGCTTGGCTTGATAGCTCCCGCTGATCTTCTCCTCATTGCCGAGACTCCACATAAAAATGCTGGGATGATTGCGGTCACGGTACAACATCGATTTCAATTCCTCAAGCTTGATCTCCGTACTTTCCATCACACGGTTCTCGTTCATGACCAGCATTCCTAGTCTGTCGCAGGCCTCAAGCAGTTCCGGGGCCGGGGGATGATGGGCACAGCGATAAGCGTTGCACCCCATTTCCAGAAGCCGCTTGATTTTGTATTCATGTACACGATCCGGCAACGCGATGCCCACACCTGCGAAATCCTGATGATTGCAGGTGCCCTTAAGAAGCACGTACTCGCCGTTCAGGTATAACCCGTCCTGGCGGTATTCCACCATGCGTATGCCTGTAACCGTCCGGTACGTATCGACGATGCTGCCCTCATGTAGCAATTCGGTTATAACCTCATATAAATGTGGTGTGCTCAGTGACCAGAGCTGCGGATGCGGGACTTGAAGTGATTGCAACGTTGTTAATTTGTCGAGTCCACCTGTTGTACAATCCGTCTCTGTTGTAGAGGACAGCTTACCATTCCTATCCAAAATACTTGTACGGATGCGGTAACCCAGCGTCCGTGAATACTCGTTACTTATCGTCGTTTCCACTGTAATCGCAGCCGTCTCATTCTCTACCCAGTCGGTTCTGACAAAGGTTCCCCAGCGGTCGACATGGAGATAATCGTGTTTGGTTAACCACACATGACGATAGATACCTCCGCCTTCGTACCACCAGCCTTCCTCTCCGCCAGTGGTATCCGTCCGAACCAGGATGACATTATCCCCCTCAGCTTCTCCGTATTTCAGCAGATCAGTAATGTCATAATGGAAGCTGGTATACCCGCTGAGATGATCGCCAACGAAGCACCCATTTACCCACACCGAGCTGGCCCGCATGACACCGTCAAACTCGATGACGATTTTCTTACCTTCGTCTTCCTGCGGAATTTGGAACACTTTGCGGTAATAGCCCACACCACCCGGCAGATATCCCTGAAACGCTGCTCCATGTTCCTTCTGGCTATAGGGTTGCTCCAATCTCCAATCATGCGGCAAATCTACACTAACCCAGCCTGTGTGCTTGTCTCCTGGTGTATCCGATCCGTAAATTTGCGAAATTTCAAAATTGGGGTCTCCCATCAATTCCCGAATAACGTCCTGGGTGATGCGTGCGGCTTCACCCATAGCGAAAGGCTCATGCCGCTCTTCCTCAAGCGCATTGGTCAAGCCAGCTATCATCCCTGCTTTCTTAACTGTCTTCGCGATCTTTCCTACCTCACCAAAGTGAAATATCCAGTTTGTATCAAAATTCTCCCTGGTCCGCATACGCTTTTGACTCCTTCTGCACTGTACCCTTTATTTCTGAGTCTTCGCCCATTCATCAAGCTGTTTTTGCTTCTCGCTGATAATCTTGTCGCTGCCTGCTGCTTTTAGCTTTTCAATAAATTTCGGCAAATTTTCTGCCGGGTCAAGCGTACCTGTTTCCAGTCCCACTCTAAACTCTGAGAGTACGTTATTGACTGCCGCCATTTCAGTTTTTACATTGTCTACATTGAAGCTGAAGCCCAGCGCCTTGGATTTCTTGGCACCCTTATTGAACCTGTCCATCTTGTTCCAGATATCCGGATCTTCTGTTGTCCAGGTGTAGGACAAGAATTGGTTACCGAACAGATACGGCGTACCGAAGTTATAGCCCAGGCTCTGAATATCTACGCCTTGCGGATAATCAATTACATTGTCGGACTTCTTCACATAATGCTTGCCTTCAATACCCCAAGTGAACAGATTGTACAACTCTTTATCAGAGTACAGCAGGTTCAGAAGCTTCATCGCTTTTTCGGGATTCTGCGAATTTACCGGAATGGACCACATAATGCCTGTGATGGAGTCAGTCGTAGCATAAGCCGGTGTAAGGCGTACTACCGTCATTTCCTTGCCACTCTTGCGGGAGGCTTCAATTTCAGATCCTGGCTTAAGGTTGGAAAAGTAAGCGAAGGCCTTGCCCGCCTTCACCATTTCTCTACCATCCTGCTTGCTTGTCCCTGCGTCTTTCAGCATAAATCCTTGCTGGTACCATCTGCGCAACGTGCTCAGTTGTTCTGCGTATTTCGGCGTTTCATAGAAGTCAACGACCTTCATGTTGTTATCATAGTCGGGCAGAACCCCTACCCCTCCTCCGAGAGGGTCGTACGTGATATATCCTGCGTCGAATGGAGCCGTTCCAGGATTCTTGGCCACCAGTGGAACTATCGTCGGTTCTTTATCTTTAATCACCTGAAAGACTGCGTCCAGATCATTAATGTTTTTGATTTTGGCTGCGTCGATATGATATTTATCTAGAAGATCCTTACGCATCAAAATACCGTAGTCAGAAGCAAGATCTCTTACTGGCGTAACGCCGTAGATCTTGCCGTCAACTTTGGAAGCCGAGAGCTGGGAAGGATCCAACGCTTTTTTTATCCCTTCTCCATCTTTGTCTAGCAGGTCATCGAGTGGTGTCAATTGCCCTTTAGCCACCTGTGTACTGTAATTGAATAAGGAAGATGTGAACATCAGATCTATCTTTTCATTGCTGGCAAGCATCAGGTTCGTTTGCTGAGCCCAGTTACTCACTGCGATGGGCAGCAATTTGACGGTGGCATTGATTTTGGACTGGATGAGCTTGTTCATTTCATTCTGCACTTCCTGCATATCCTTCTGCTCATTGCCGTAGAAAGCCATGGTCACTTCGTAAGGAGCTTCATTCTTCCCGTCTGTTGATGCACTTTCCCCGCCGGCTTTCTTTGTGCTGCAGCCTGACAGCACCATTGTTGCCGTAATCGCCAACGTCAAAATACTGTACACTGCTTTTTTTCCTCTTCTGTTCATCCCTGAAGCCTCCCTAGTTAGTTCCTTATTTATGCTAACCAGTGTCATACTGGACATAGCCTTAGCCTTTCACTGCACCTACTGTAAGTCCTTTAACAAAGAACCTTTGAAAGAATGGATAAGCTACCACAATCGGAATTACACCGATCACCGCCATTGCCATCCGTACGGTTTCCATTGGCGCATTGGAAGACACGTCAGCTTGACTACTACCAAAATTGCTACTCGCCAAAAATTGAATATCCAGCAATATCCGGTTTAGCAGGTTCTGCAGACTGAACAGGCTGCTATCCGTAACGTAGATCATCCCGTTAAACCAGTCATTCCAGTAGTTAATCGATTGAAATAATCCAACGGTCGCCAGAATCGGCAGGGAAAGCGGCAGCACAATCCGGATAAAAGTACCAAGTTCACCTGCACCGTCTATTTTGGCCGATTCAATAACAGGTTCAGGAATCGACGTTACGAAGAAGGTACGCATCAGCATGACATAGAAGGCATTCATCAGCAGCCCTGGCACGATAAGTGCCCAGATCGTATTTTTCATATCGAGTAGTTGTGTATAGACCAGATAGGTCGGCACCAGACCGCCATTGAACAACATCGTGAAGAATACGAAGAATGACCAGAGATTACGAAACGGTAAATTGGGCCGTGATAAAGGATAGGCCAACAGAGCCGTCAGGATCAGGCCGCAAGCCGTTCCCACTACCGTAATGAAGATCGTGATCCCGTAAGCATGCAGGATGCCCGAGGCATCATTTAGCAAATATTCGTAAGCAGCAAAGCTGATCTTCTCCGGAAAGAAGGAATAACCATGCTGATAAATAGCCTGCTCATCGGTTATAGAAGACGTCAGTAGCAGAACGAAAGGAAGGATACATACACAGGCAACCAGCATCAGAATGATGTTGATTCCCCATTGCCACATCAAATTTCTTGTTTTCAATACATTCCCTCCTTTAGAACAAGGCGTTATCGCTGTTGAATTTTTTCACCACATAATTGGAGATGAAGACGAGCACAAAACCAACTAAGGACTGATACAACCCGGCTGCTGAAGACATTCCGATATCCCCAAGTGTCATCAATGCGCGATAGACATAGGTGTCGATAACGTTCGTGGTCGATTGCAGGGCGCCCGTGTTGAGCGGGACTTGATAGAACAAGCCGAAGTCGGAATAGAAAATTCGCCCGATCTGCAGGAGCGTCATCACCGTGACCACCGGCATAATTAGCGGGAAGGTAATGCTCTTGATCTGTCTCCATTTTCCCGCCCCATCTATGGTTGCAGCCTCGTAATATTCCTGATCGATCCCGATAATTGCTGCCAGATAGATCACGCACAGATAACCGGCGCTCTTCCAGCTGTGTACAAAGGTCAAGATGTAAGGCCAATATTTCGCCTCGCTGTACCAGGAAATTTCGGATATTCCGAACATCGGCAGAATACTCTTGTTCAAGAGCCCGCTGTCCATACTGAACACCGCAAAGGTCAGATACCCAATGATCACCATAGAGATCAGATATGGGAGCAGAATGACACTTTGGTAAAAACGGGATAAGAAGCGCTGCTTCACCTCGTTCAGCAAGACGGCTAAGCCGACCGCAATAAATAGATTAAGAATAATAAAGACGCCATTATAAAGAATCGTGTTTCTTGTAATGACGAAGGCATCCGATGTCTTGAAGAGATATTCAAAGTTCTTGAATCCAACCCAATCACTGCCGAAAATACCCTTGGTATAATTGAAGTCCTTGAATGCAATGACCACTCCAAACATGGGTAAGTAATTGTTGATTACAAGGTAAAAGATTCCCGGCAGCATCATTAGAAGCAGCACGCCGGATTTCCTGACTTTGCTTTTCCTTTTGTCTGCAGTTGATTTTGTCATGTGGCCTACCCTTTCTAAAAGTCAAATTGTTGTCATTGCGCCCATCCACCATTTACTGGTAGTACATATGTGTTTACCATCAGTAAACACCCTTAGTATAGAATCAAATTGTCACAGTATCATCAACATGAAGTAAATCTATTGTTAAAATTCCGCGGACGGATGACATCCGCTCCAATATGCGATTCCAAGCCTGCTGGAACAAAAAAAAGGCGCTATTCCCAAAGGGAATAGCACCTTTATATTTACAAAAACGATGATTTAAGCGCGTAAGCATACTAGCTTAAGCTTTTACATAAGCCAAGATCATATCTACCATATGTCGCATCACAATAGCAGGATCTGTATCCTGGTCCTGGTGAAGTAGTTTCCCGCGCAGCATCATCCGCTGTTTGGTTGCGTTCACGACATTACTTATGGTGTAACCCATCGCTTTGACATCTATATCCTGGCGGATTGAGCCGTCATTCACCCCTTCTTGGAGTGAGGATAAGAAGGGATGCGGCACACCACGTAGAAATGACCGGTATCGGTTTTCAAGTTCCGGAGTCGGATATTCTTCCTGATAGAGCGTATCGAACATCGCAATGAATCGAATCGCGTCCTTACTTCCCTTTGAGTCCAGGATCTGCTCCTCCAGCAAGAATTGCAGCTTTTCATAGCCACTATTGCCTTGGTGAGTCGCCTGATTGACCTTTTCTAACCAAGCGCTTAAAATCTCAATTTCCACCTCAAAAATAATCTCATCAAGAGAGCGGAAATACTTATATAACGTTACTTTACTAATCCCGCAAGCCTCAACAATATCCTTGAGTGTAACCGTGGTTAAACCATGCTCCAGGAATAACTGCTTTGCATGTTGGATAATATCTTCACGCCGCTGATTTCTATGCAGTTCCAGCTGTTCCTTCCATTTGGGTTCCATTAAACTCCCCCTTATTCATTTATAGTTACCGAAATTGGCATTTCCATTAAGGATATCCTTTACAGGCTATAGCTTTGCTTCCCACAAACCGCAGAATGCATCGATCGGATCGGTTCCCGCAAAAGGTGAGCGGCCGAGCAGCTTGTCAACGACGGCTTCGATTGTGGCTTCATTGCACGAATAGGCATTAATATACGTGGGTATGCGGGGAACATCCAGCAAATGATACGGGTTGGCAAAAGAAACAAACACCGTAGGCAGCTCCTTAACAAACCACGGTACATTAGCAGCAAGAAACGGTTCCCAATGAATGCGTACTGTCGTCTGATTGCTTGCTGTCTCCACATTTGCTGCGTATAGTATCAGGTCATACTGCTCGCGCAGCTGCTCTACGGCTTGGAATATGGCTGCAAAGTCAAGTTGTTCAGAGTCAAAGCGTGTAATTTCAAACCCTTCCTTGACTAATCGCTCTGCCAGTTGGCTTACGTCCGAACCCTTTCCAGGCGTTTTACCATTTGTCAGACTATAAAAGAGTACACGTCTATGCTTAGCAGCGGAAATCGGCAGCAAATGTTGCGTATCTTTGACAAGGGTAACACCTTGGTCTGCGGAGGCCTTCGACCATAGCCGATGCTCCTCACATTGCAGCAGTGAGAGTGCCTCCGGCTCCGGAACAAGTGTGCCTGCACGTTGCCGCTGATGAAGCCCTAAAGATGCTTTGAGAGCTAAAATGCGGGTGACGGCTTCATCTAGCCTTTGCATGGTGAGAATTCCGCTGTCCAGCCCTTTCTCCATGAAGCTGAAATCCTCCTCTATATTCTTGTTGAACAAGAACATATCACAGCCCGAAGCGATAGCCTTCGGAACGGCAATCTCACGTCTCTCTGCCATCATAAAGCCAGCCATCAGTGTCGCATCCGTAACAACAAGACCATTAAAACCCAGACGGTCCCGAAGCAGCCCCTGTAGCAGCTCGGGGGCTAAGGTTGCGGGCATGATTTCCTCATCACTCAGGCCGGGAGCGAGCATTCGCGAATATGCCGGAAGCATAATATGGCCGGCCATTACGGTGTTGGCCCCCGCCTCGATAACTTCCCGAAAGACCTTTCCATAGGTCGCTTCCCACGCCTCAACGGACAACGAATTCACTGTGGTCAAGAGATGCTGGTCGCGTTCATCCACACCATCACCCGGAAAATGCTTGACCGACACTGCAAGTCCACTCTCCTGCATCCCTGCAGTGAACGCTTTCGCCATTCTTGCGACGCGCGCTGGATCGGCTCCGAACGTCCGCACATTCGTTATCGGGTTACGAAAGTTAAGATCAATGTCTACTACCGGCGCAAAGGCCCAATTGCAGCCAACGGCCCAGCCTTCCCTGCCAGCCACAAGACCCAGCTTATAGGCCATGTCTTCATTATCCGTAGCGGCAACCTGCAGAGGATTGCCGAAGTAAGTGCCGTCGCTAGCAGTCCCATTCCCCCCGGCTTCCAAATTAGCAGCAAGCAACAGAGGGATATCAGACAACTCTTGAATGAAGCGATGCGTCTCCTGCACTCGCTTCCCTGCTCCAGGGCGGAACAACATCCCACCAGGCTTGACGGCTTCAAGCAGCGCCTTTAACTGCTGAGGATCATCGGTCCAGCCGATCAGACAGAACAGCTGCCCGATCTTCTCCTTGACGTCCATAGCGGACAATGTTTCATAAACCCACTGAATGTCCGCCTGCTGTAAATTAAACGGTTTTGCCTCCAAGTTTACCACGTTATTGATCCCCCTGACACTTATTCCAAACACAGCTTCTGCAAAGCTTCCCGTTTGGAAAGCGTTAGGTCGAACTCCACGGCTAAATACGAGTCGTAGTCTCCATATTTGCCTTTAATGGATTCAAAAACGGCCTCCATATACTCTTCTTTAATGCCCAGCATTTGCTCAATATTGCTCAAATCCTCCGCATTCACATGCCCGGAAAGCTGGTGCAGAATTTGCTCATTAACCTCCTTCATCGTTTCATTGGTGAGCAGATAATCCTCCATAATATCGGCCTCCGAAACGCCGAGCGCCAGCAGAATTAGAGCTGCACCCACCCCGGTTCGATCCTTACCAGCCGTGCAATGCTGCAGCAGTCCAAGATTGTCTTCAAGCTGAATCATATCCATTAACCGTTTGTATGCCGGATTGTTAATTGCCAGGTTTCGGTATAGCTCCAGCATCATCGTGTCTGAACGATATTGCTTGAAGAATCCACTTTTCAACAGACCGATAATAAAATGCTCCTGCTGATCCCTATTCTCCGTCTGCCCCGGCATATTCATCATCGACATCGAACCGGACGTAATAGCTTGTACGTGCAGTTGGTTTACCTGCGGGAAGAGCGGATCAGGCTTCTTCTGCACTTCATATTCGCTACGGTAATCAATAATCGTTCGAATATTCAGACCCTGAAAGTCCTTCATATCCTGCTCTGATAAAGCAAATAATTCGTCCGAACGAAAGAATAGGCCTTGTTTGACTTTGCGGCCATCCGCAGTACGATAACCACCCATATCACGAAAATTATGTGTTCCTTGGAAAGGAATTAACCGATTCATATGTTCACCCCACCTAATATTGGCCCGAAACCAGCACTTTGGAATGCCTTGCGGGCGGTTTGCCATCAACAATTCACACATGGTAAGTATATATTTACTATTAGTAAACACCTTTGAGTATAAGTACGATTTATTATGTAATGATTAAATCTGAGTAAAGAAATCATCAACAAAACGAAAAAAGGATGTCTCTTCATAAAAGAAGATCATCCTTTTGTATACTTTCACAAGCTAGACTCTTGAAATCAACTGTTCGTTTTCTTGTTCCTTGAAAGGAATTGGATCACAAAAGCCAATCTGCAGGACCTTATTCCGGATGAGATCCTGCCTGCTCTTGAAATCAAGTATTACAAGAAGAACGAAACGGTGATTTCTACCGGCAATGAATTGACGGAGTTCTTTATCATTATCGAGGGCAAGGTAGCCATTCATAATTCATCTGAGAAGGGAAATATTGCTGTAGTAGATTATCTGGAGCGCGGAGGACTGCTGGGGGACATAGAATATTTTCATAAATGCCAATACCTTCATACTGTAATTGCCGCTGTGCCGACAGAAATTCTGCGAATTCCCTTGGAGATCATGAATAGCACGCTGACCCGATCCGTTCCCTTTCTGATGTTCATGTGCTCCAGCATAACAGAGAAGCTGATGCGGTCCTCCATTCAGAATGCCAGGTCCCTGCTGTACCCTGCTCGTAACAAATTATGCAAGTATCTGCTACAGACTTCGGAGCTGTTCGAGACACCGGTAATCTTCTTTGTTAGCAAGGAGGTGGCCAGCATGCTAGGGATTTCGGACCGCCATCTCCGGCGGCTGCTCAATGAACTGATAGATGACGGCATTATTATTAAGGAAAATAAAACCGTAACTATCGTAGATATCAATAAACTGAGACAGTACTCGTCTTATTTTTAAATACATGTCTCCAAACAAAAAACGGCATTTCTGCCGTTAGTATTTTCAAAAAAGTTTGTTTATCAGCAGGAGATATCTCGCGAAAGCTCTACCCCTTGGTGCCTCCCTGTAACCCAAATCCCTTGGACATGTACTGCTGTGAGAGGATATACATGATGATCGCAGGGATGGCATACAGGACCGAGAATGCAGCCAGGCTGCCATAATCAACCATGCCGTATTGCCCGAAGAACTGATACAGCTTCACGGAAGCCGGGAATTTCTCTGGGGATTGGAGCAGGATATACGGCACGAAGAAATTGCCCCAACTTCCAGAGAAGGTGAAAATCGCCACCGTACATATACCAGGAACCATAAGCGGAGCTACAACCTTGCGGATCCCCGTAAACACCGAAGCACCATCCACCCAAGCGGCTTCTTCCAGGTCGCTCGGTACGGAATCCATAAAGTTTTTCATCATCCAGATGCCATACGGCATCGAAGACGCTACATAGAACAGAATGACGCCAAGAATATTGTCGTACAGCTTCAGCCCCAGAAACAACTGATACACAGGCACCATAACCGCCGTAATCGGCAGGGAGGTCATGAACAAAATTGTAAGCATGAACGACTTCTTATACTTCAGCTGATAACGCGATAGCGGATAGGCTGCCAGCAAGGCCAGAACCACCACCAGCACAGCTTGGCTAAGCGACATTACAAGACCGATCAGGAAGGCTCTTTGATTATCTTTGCTTGTAATGACTTCGATATAATTAGCCCCGGTAATCCGGCTTGGGACCTTTAGAGATTGCATCGCATTGGGATCTACAGAAGCCACCAGAATCCAGAGCAGCGGTAGCACGAAACATATTCCAATCCCTGCAAGGATCGCATACGGCAGGATGCGAAAGATTAGTTTGCGTTGTTTGGCATTCATATGGATTCACCTCGCTTACTCTTTCATCGAGCGGATATATAACAGACTTAGTACGATTCCAATTAGCAGCAGCAGTAGCGATATGGCCGTCCCGTAACCGAGCTGATAGTTCACGAAAGCCTGGTTGTACATAAAGATAGGCAGCGTAGTCGTGGAGTTACCAGGACCGCCCCCAGTCATCGCATAAATCAATCCGAATACCCCGAGCGTCTGCAATGTGACCAGCATCATATTGGTTGTGATGGTCCCTTTGATATAAGGGAGAATAATGCGGGTGAATATTTTCCACTTGGATGCTCCGTCCACCACCGCAGCCTCCTCGATTTCAGTCGGCACATCGTCCAGCGCCGCCTGGAATACCAGCATCGAGAATGCCGTACCATGCCAAATGTTCGCCAGAATAATGGTGAGCATCGGCACCGTGAACAGCCACGTGACTTCCGAAAATCCGAAAAATCCAATGATCGCATTCAGCGTACCATCATCCCCAAAAAAGCTGTACAGACACAAAGCGCATACAATCTCTGGGGTGACCCAACCTGCAAGCACGATAGTCCCGATAACGCGCCGAAAGGTTTTATTCCGCTGCTTCATCAGCAATGCAATAAGAAATCCGAGCACCTGTTGGCCGATAACCGCCGAGCCGATCAGGAAGATCAACGTATTCCAGATGCTGATTCTTACTGTGGGGTCCTGAAACATCCGTGTATAGTTATCGAACCCGATAAATTTCAATTCCTTCGCGGCTTCACCGGTCAACGCCAGGTTCGTAAAGGAATAGAAGAACGTCAACAATATCGGATAAATAAAAAATAGTAGCATAATCGCGATCGAGGGTAGTAAAAAAAAGAGCCACGTATACGATTTTCTGGACTTACCGTAAACGTCCACCGACAAACTGCTCATGTGTCGTTCTCCTTCCATGCTGTAGTTCTGAACAAAGCCGCTTGCCCAAGCATCCATGGATAGCCTGAAGAATGCTTGAGCAAGCCGGCCCCCCGGTTATACTCTTCTATTTCTCCACAGCATGATCCGCACCGACGATGCGGGTAACATCCTGCGCATATTTGTTCATCGCATCAGCAGGTGCAGTTCCCGTAGCCACGGATTCCACCATCGTTTGGATTTGTGTGGACACTTCCGGATATTTATCCTGAGCAGGTCTGAACTCCGCATTTTTCAGATATTCTGTCGCAATCTCGTTAAACGGCATTTTAGTGTAGCCCGGGTCCTTGGCAACATCGGCACGGACGGTGATATTTCCGGAAGCAATAACCAGCTTCTGAGTGTTTTCCTTGCCTAAGGCGTATTGAATAAACGCCCACGCTTCATCCTTATTCTTGGAGTTGCTTGGAATCGACAGCGCCCAGCCACCAGCCAGCGTTATGGAGCCTGGCTCCTGTCCCTTACTGGTAGGCATCGGTGCAAAACCCAGCACATCCTTGTATTCCGGCCATGGCGCAGCCCCGGTATCGAGATAATTCCCTGAAATCCATGATCCGTCCAGTGAAATCGCCAGCTTGCCTTTCGGTAGGTATTCGCGGGAAGCGGTGTTGCCAGCCTGACCGTTGAGCACCTTGGACAGCGGCGGCCCCAACTTCTCCTTATTAACCGTCTCTACGAAGCCAAGCGCATCGAGAATGCCCTGGCTTTTGACCGTCCATTTCCCGGTGGCATCATCGTACAGTCTCTCGCCTGTACCGTACAGTAGCATTTCATAGGTCTGCATGGAGGTCGCCTCACCCGTCGCCTTGCCCATATTCATCCAGATCGGTACGACATCCGGCGCTTTCTCCTTGATCGTTCTGGCTGCACTCAAGACATCTTCCCATGTCTTCGGCTGCCAGTCTTCTGGAAGACCAGCCTGCTTGAAGATCTGTTTGTTGTACCATAACCCGCGGGAATCCGTGTTGTAAGGAACCCCGTACACTTTGCCGTCACTAGCCGTAACGCCCTTCTTCATCGCTTCGATGAAGGAGCCGTTGGTCCAGTCCTCCCACTTCGCTAACCTATCATCAAGCGGCTCCAGAAATCCTGCACTGGCATCCGAATTCAGAATAAACGTATCCTCCGTCACAATATCCGGTGCGGTATCTTTGGACTTCAAAGCCAGAGCGATCTTTGCAAAATAATCACCTTCCGAAGCTTGAATCGGTGTAGGCTTGATCTCCACATTTTTATCAGGATAGCTTGCCGCTACTTCCTTCAGCCACTTATAGAACGCCCCATTCTCACCGACACCGTCATCCCTGAACGTGACCGATACCGTCTTCTTGACGGTCTGCCCTTCTTGGGCCTTCCCCGGCTTGCTCGTCTCCGCTGGGCTATTATTACCACCCGAACAACCAAACAATAAGGACACACTTAAAACCGACGTTGCTACAAGCCAAAATCCCCTTTTGCCTGTCTTCATCCTTTGGCCTCCTTTTAGCTACAATAAATGGTTATATAATCCATTTATTGTGAATACGCTTTCAGTAACGTATATTCATCTCTATTTCCGAGGCCGTTCAGATATTCTTAACTTTTTTCACGATAAAAAGATCCCCATCAGACGGGCCATCAGCATGGATTAGTAATCGCCAAAAAGCCACTAAACCTTCCGGTTTAGCGGCTTTACGAATATCATGGCTTCTCATTTATTTCATTTCTGGGGCAGCATTCTATTTTAGAGCCTTGAGTAAGTTCCCCCAGAACGCCGAGTAATGCTCCCAGTTCATAAATTCCAGCGAGCCCCAGTGTGGTGCACAGTCGCTTGCGAAGGCTGCGGTTTTGCCTGATCCATAGGTACCTACTACAAGCATTGGGTCACCGTTATGATTCAGAATTTCTTCCGCATCCGGCTTGGTCACCAATTTATTGTATCCTAGCAAGTTCGGCCAGTCACCGAATGAATCTACCAAAGGATGGGACTTGGAAGCCTTCGGAGAGAAGCCCTCCGGCATCTCCACACGATCCTCACCATTCATCATTTCAACCGGCAGCACCTCGGCGAGAATGGTGTTTTTGTAATTCGCTTTGCCTTCGATCCCCATAAACGTCAGGTATCCACCGATCATCAACAATCCTCCGCCTGCAGCAACAAATTGTCTAATGGAGTCGAGCGCGTTGGGAATAATCTGCATTTGATAGAATGTTGGGTTCTGCAACAAGAAGGTGTTGGCACCCACATCACTGATCACAATAGCATCAAAGACTTGAAGCTCTTCCAGGCTTTTCGGGAAGCGTACCTGCACTTCATGCGAAGGCATATAAGTCACATCTACACCCTCTTCACGCAAGCAGGATAACAGATACGTAGCTCCTTCTTCATATTTAGTCGATGTAAAGCTGTCATAACCTTTCGTATGAATCATATGAACAATCCAGGATTCACCTATGAATAAGACCTTCATCAATTCTGCACCTCCACTGCTTCAGTTCCGCACCAATCTATAATCGTCTTCGCAATCATTTTAACGGCATCTATCACTTCATTTACGGGTGTAAACTCATCGCTATGGTGAGCTAGACTAGGATCGCCCGGGCCGAAATTCACTGTAGGAATCCCAACATTGACTGGCCAGCCCATATCCGTATGAAAGCCTAGTCCTTCGATCTTGCCTTCCAGACCAATGGAGTGCAGAGATTGAACACAAGTCTGAACAAAGGGATGCTCAACATCAGTTTCCGCACAATCAGCATCGACCGTCCATTCAATCTCCGGTAAATTCTGACTTAGCCACGGGTCCGATTTCGCTATATTATAAATAAAGTCTTCCAGTTCTTTCTTCACATGTCCGCCCATTAATTTATCGTCCCGTTCCGACGGCAAATACTGCGCATTAAACACAATTTCAGCCTCATTGGCAAATGAAGTTGGGTACTCACCCGCATTTAACTGCGCTACATGGACTTGGCATGGAATCGAGAGATACGGATGTGTTTTGCGTACAGCCCAGTCTGCATTCAGATGATCGAACTGATCCAGAATTAATCTGGCTTTCTTAATGGCATCCACCGCCCCGCCATCCTGCCAGTCGGCCTGCGGCATCTCGATATGACCACTGCGGCCTTGTACCTTGATTTTGCCCCACAGAATTCCTCTGCATAATGGAGCAATTGTAAGTGAAGTAGGCTCCGTTAATATGCACCCATCTGCACGATAACCATGGTGAATGAAATCAAGTGCACCCATGCCCCCCGTCTCCTCGTCCACGACAGTACCCACAATAACAGGTCCCTTAAGCTTAGCCCCGCTGCGAAGAATCGCTTCAACCGCCATAATCATGGCCGCGACCCCGCCCTTCATATCAACCGTACCCCGGCCATACAGCTTGCCGTCGATGATCTCAGCACCAAAGGGATCAACGGTCCATTTCGAACCGGCTTTTACTACGTCAATATGTCCAAAGAGTAGCAGGGACTTCCCTTCTTCTCCCGCTCCAAAAGTAGCTGCCAAATTGGGTCTTCCTTTAAAGTCTCTTCCCGGATAATAACCAGCCATACCTTCATATTGCTTTAAATCATCGGCAACAGGCTCCCATAATTCGATCTCTGCACCTAATTTAGACAGCTTATCGGCAATAAATTCCTGAACGTCTTTTTCTTTGGATGGCCCTGGCTCATCGAAAAACCAGGGGTTCACACTCGGAATCTGTATCAATTGTTGTAAGAAGCTTATAATTTCATCGTTATGATTATCAATCCACTGCATAATTTGCTGTTCTTGATTCATAGCTGTCAGTCCTCCTCTAGTTGATCAAGCTTGGGTCAGCCTCAGAGATGGACAAGCCATCTCCGAAACTTACCGTATCCCCATTTCCGAAATCCACCCAAGGATTGATCATTTCATCACCGAATTTGTCCTTCTTCTTCTCAATGGCGAACATGTAGCGCGCATCATCATGGGCAGGATAAGCAGGACTGTGCCAGACACCCCGGCCAATAATGATGGCTTGCCCCGGTTTGATCCGGAAGCATTTCACTGTGCTTGCATCGGGATGTTCATCCGGATCATCAATATCGGCACATAACGCCACCGGCTGAATGATCTCTTTATCGAAAGTAAGCAACAGTTCCTCCCGACTTACGTGGCGCTCCATGGCATCCACCAAGAACTCCCTCTTTTTCGTAATCACAAGTCCAAAGCCAATAGGCTCGTGGACATCCAGCATATCGATGTAATTCCAGCAGTCCCATCCATCTCCCGTTTTGGGAGGAGCGTAAGAAGGAAGATCTATTACTTTTCCGAAAGGTTCAAAAGCCTCTTTCGTCAATGGTTCTACATTGATGCTATGCTGCATTTTTACGCCTCCTATCCTTTAGGATTAGAATCCAAAGCTGTCCACATTGTCACTCTTGACTTCCAGCATACCGATAAAGACGCTTTGCCCATCCACTTTCACCTTGCCGACCGTAGGTACATCCATGCCGTCGGTGATTTTTTTCCCTTGAGCCAGTTGATCGAGGACATATACAGTCGTATAAGCGAGCTTGCCCGGATCCCAGATAATGTCTGTCTTGATCGTGCCATTCTTGATATAGTTTTTGACCACACTAGGAACGGCAATGCCGGTGATGGCAATTTGTCCTGCTTTCAAAGTGCCCGCCTTTACCGCCTGCTCGACCACTTCAGCTGCTGCCGGCGGCTCACCGCCTGCGAACCCGATAATGCCCTTCAAATCGGGATATGTTTTGATGAGGTTTTGCGCATTGGCATATGCCTTCTGTTGATCATCATCGCTGGACACCGTTGTGACCACTTCAACGCCTGGATAGTTAGCCTTCAGGTAAGCTTTTGCCGCTTCCGATTTGGCAATTTGGTTCTGAGAACCAAGACCTGCTACCATGAATGCTACCTTGCCCTTGCCCCCAATTTCGTCGCCGATCGTTTTAGCCAGCTTGTTACCAACCTCTTCATCCGTAGCTGGCGCTATATAATATTGACGGTCCGTATCTGGTGCATCGCTGTCCCAGGTGACAATTTTGACGTCCTGACCGGCTGCTTTCTTGAATACAGGTCCAACGGCTTTGGCATCATTTGGCGAGACGCCAATCCCGTTCACTTGACGAGTCAACATATCCTGAATCATATTAATTTGCTTAGAGGAATCCGCCTCAGTGGGAGCATTGAAGAGAACTTTCACCTTCAGATCAGTCTCTGCTTGCTTAGCGCCTTTTTCAGCGGCTGCCCAATAAGCGGGACCAATGGACTTCGGATTGATGAAATAGGTTCTTGTAGCAGTGGACGAAGAGCCTTGATTGCTATTGCTTCCCGCACTTTCTTGTGGTTTGGAGTTACCCGTATTTCCGCAAGCAGCCAAAGTAAGGGTCAATAATCCAGTAATTAACGTAGTAGCTATTTTTCTCATGTGCTTCGACCTCCAAGTAAGTTATGCTTTTTGTTTACCAACAGCGATCAACAACAGAATGCCGAGAATTACGGATTGATACAGTACAGATACACCCAACAAATTCAGGCCATTGCGTAAAAACACGATAATTAGCAAGCCGAGAAACGTACCCGCAAGACTCCCCCTTCCGCCAAAAATATGTGTGCCTCCTATCAGGGTAGCCGTTATTACATCAAGCTCTATATTTGTACCTGATGTCGCTTCTGCACTTGCCAGACGGGACACTAGGAAAACACCAGCCAAAGCGGAGAACAACCCACTGATCATGAACAAAATGAACCGGGTGCGAACAACAGAAATTCCTGAATAATGGACGGTTTCCTCATTGTTGCCTATGCCGTACACATAGATGCTGAAGCGCGTCTTCTTCATTACAAAATTCGCAATCAGGAACATGACGGCCAGGAAAATCGCATTAAAAGGAATTTCCCAGAAATATTGCTGCCCCAGAAAGTAGAAGGCATCCGGGTAACCGCTGATCGGCCTTCCTTCGTTCAGTACATACACAAGACCGCGTAGCATCACCAGCATTCCGATGGTCACAACGATAGCCTGCATGCGATGCCTGGCAATCAGGTATCCGTTAACAGCTCCGCATGCTAGTCCAGCTAACAGCCCAATGATCACGCTGAGCCAAATGTTCAGGCCGCCTTGAAACGCAAGTCCCATACAAACAGCGGAGAAGGCCAGAATCGAGCCGACGGAGAGATCCATTGCGCCGGAGATAATAATCATAGTCATCGGGATTGCGATCAGACCGACCTCGACCATCTGATTCAGCACATTCATGAAATTGTTGAATGACAGGAAGTACGGGGATTGAATGCTGAAAAAGACGAGGATGAAGATAAACAAGAGCATCTGAACCAGCATTTTATTAGATTTGAAGTTAAAAAATTGGGTCAGTGCACTCATATCAGCTCGCCGCCTTTGCGTTTATTTTGTCTGACGTATTGCAGCGTATTGATGGCAATCGCTAAGATAATCAGAAACCCCGTCGTCGCATCTACCCAAAATGGAGAAACTTTAGCAATGACCAGACCGTTCTTGATAATCCCCATCAGGAGTATACCGACCGCAGTTCCAGCAATTGTGCCAGTACCGCCGAAGATGCTTCCCCCGCCGATCAAGACCGCCGCCATCACTTCAAAGGATAGATTGCTGCCTGCCGTTGAGGCCTGAACACTGCCCACCTTGGAGGCAAAAATCACTGCCGCGATACCCACAAGCATTCCACTGAATACGTAGACCATAAATTTGGTTCTCGGTATACTTACTCCGGCCAGCTTAGCCGCGGCTTTATTACCGCCAATCGCATAGATCCTGCGGCCAAAGCGGGTGAATTTTAGAAGAAAGATAAAACCGATGATGAGGATTACAGTAACGATTAACGGAAAGGATATGCCCAGAACCTGACCTTGTCCGAAGAACTGGAATCCTGGCGGAAAATTAGTCATCCATGTTCCGCCGCTGATGCCAACGGCCAGCCCCCGAAAGATATACATCGAAGCCAAGGTAACAATAATGTCCGGGATGTTCAGCACAGCAATGAAATAGCCGTTAAACATACCGCACAGAATCCCTATTCCAATGCCGAGCAAGGAAGCGAGCCAAGGTGACATCCCATGACTGAGGAACAGCCCCACAGAAGTGGCGGTCAGTGCCAGCACCGAGCCTACGGACAAGTCGATGCCGCCCAGCAGAATCACCATAGTCATTCCAATGGCAACAATTGCGCTTGAAGTATTCTGATCCAAGATCAGCTTCGCATTATCCAGTTGAAGAAATTCCGGGGAGATAATCGTAAACAGGATGCCTATCAACAGTGTGAACAAGATGATCGGTGCTTCGTGGACGTTCAATAGACGCTTCATATGACATCTCCTCCCGTGGTCCGCGGATTGGAGGCTCGCTTCAGCAATTGCTCCTGATCCGCCTCCCCTCGTCCGAATTCATGGACAATCTCTCCCTTATGCAGCACCAGGATTCGATCACTGAGGCCGATGACTTCCGGCATCTCTGATGAAATAAGCAATATGCTTAAGCCCTTTAAGGCCAACTGATGAATAATGTTATAGATTTCAGCCTTGGCCCCCACATCCACACCACGTGTAGGTTCTTCGAGAATGAGGATTTCCGGCTCTGCAGCCAACCACTTGCCGATAACTACCTTCTGCTGATTGCCACCGCTTAGAAAATCGACACTTTGCAGATCACTCGGTGCCTTAATATGCAGTTGCTCCATGTAGGAGCTGCTCATCTTTTTAATCCGATCCTGATCCAGAATCAAACCCTTTGAGAGCTCGGGCAGGATGGGCATCGCTAAATTTTGCCGGATCGACATCGGTTTAATAATTCCTTGGCGGTGACGATCTGGCGGAACATAAGCAATTCTTTTAGCTTTCGCTTCATTGGGGGTATTAATTTGTACTTGAACACCATTGATCTCGATTGCCCCTGTTCCCTTCACTAATCCGAAGAGTCGCTCTGCTACGGTGTGGGAGCCGGAACCCGGTATCCCAAAAAGGCCGAGAATCTCACCTTTTTTCAAATTGAAAGAAATAGAATGCGCGGAATCGAGAGACAACTGCTTCACCTGAAGCACAATCTCTTCACGTGGCTCTACGGTTCGCACAGGATATAATTGAGCGACCTCTTTGCCGACCATCATCTGAATCAGGCTTTGCTCAGTCACCTCTTCAATCTTGTGTGTAGCGATTTTCTTCCCGTCTCTTAATACCGTCACTTTATCTGCGATTTCGAATATTTCCTTCATTCGGTGCGAAACATAGACGATAGCCACACCCTGCTCCTTAAGCCGCTTTACCACATCAAACATCTTTTGCACTTCATTCTCCGGCAGCGCAGCGGATGGCTCGTCCATGATCAGAACATCAGCCTGAAAGGATAAGGCCTTGGCAATTTCGATGACCTGCTGGCTGTGAACCCCTAGATGCCGTACTTCCTTACGAACATCAATCCCTCTACCACCAATAGAATCGACCAGTTTCTGGGCTTCACTATATAATCTTGACCACTGAATTCTTCCGAATCGCCCCACCACTTCCGGACGGTCAATATAAATGTTCTCTGCCGCAGACAAATTGGGAAACAGATTGAATTCCTGATGAATGATAGATACACCTTGATGCTGCGCATCGAGAGGATTACGAAAGACGACCTCTTGTCCTTTCAGCCGGATAATCCCCTTGGTAGGTGCATACACACCGGATAATATTTTCATTAAAGTGGATTTACCGGCCCCATTCTCTCCCATCAAAGCATGAATCTCTCCAGGATAAAGCTCGAAATCGACGTCTTCCAAAGCTTTTACACCCGGAAACTCCTTGCTGATCCCCTCCATCGATAAGATCGGACGTTCCATCGTTAACCCTCCCTTTTCAGACTGTTACGGCTGGCTGACTAGTGACAAATGTGTAATTCACGCGCACTTTAACGAGACTCAGCTTTAAATCAACAAAGTCAAGTGATACAACAACGCCCTTCAAAAAAGCACTTCGGAATCTATTCCAATGATGCCCTTCCGCATTCCATTTCACACAGTAGATCATCTGAATCTTACTTATCCTAAACTGCTCTTTCTTTTCCCCATAAATTCAAGGACCTGCGCTTCTTCAGGAATAGAACTTTGAGCGCCAGGAGCCGATACCGTCAATGCGGAGGCAGCAGTAGCATAATTCAAGCTGTACTCCACCCCTTCACCCGTTAAATATTTGGATACGAAAGCTCCTATAAAAGTGTCCCCGGCCGCTGTGGTATCCACCACCTCCACCTGATACGCAGGCGTAGAGATCATTAAGCCGCTGGAGTCGATATAGAATGATCCTTTGCTGCCAAGCGTGATAATGACACCCTGAACCCCATGCTCCATAATTCGTTCAGCTGCTTCACGCGCTTTGGCGACATCGTCCAGCTCCACCCCACTCAGGACTTCCGCCTCAATCTCATTCAAGATCAAGAAATCAATGAACTTCAAATCGTCTACTTCAAAACCTAGCACGGGTGCCGGGTTCGCAAACACCGTTGTTCCGGCTACCTTAGCCAGTCCCAGCACAGCCCGGTTGGTCTCTCTCGGGATTTCATTCTGTAGCAACACAGCATCATATTCCGAAAGCTCAAGGCCTTGAACATCCTGCTCACTATACGAGGCATTTGCTCCTGCTGACAGAATAATACTATTCTCTCCCAGATGATCTACCGTAATGATGGCCATCCCCGTCATTAGAGACTTGCGTAATACCCCTTCCATATCGATCCTGTCTACGGATAATTTATGGTGAATGTCTTGTCCAAAAAAATCATCACCCAGACCGCCTGCCATGGCCACTGTGGCTCCAGAGCGAGACGCCGCAACGGCTTGATTCGCTCCTTTACCACCTACAAAAAACTGAGTTGCTTGGCCTTGAATCGTCTCACCAGGAATCGGATGACGCTGTACTTGGGTTACAATGTCCATATTCATGCTGCCAACCACCAAGACCTTTGCCATGTCCTCCTCCTTCGACTAATTCATTTTTTTGACGGAGCCGTATTTCATTAGTTCGACATCCAGTATGACTTTCTTGGGGTTCGTCTCATCCGTATTTTTATCTCTAATTCGCTTAATCAGCATCTCCGCAGCTTGCGTTCCCATTTCACGCGTAGGTCTGCGAACAACCGTTACCTTCGGTTTCACAAATTCGGCCAGTTCATTCTCATCGAACCCGATTAATGAAATGTCTTCCCCGATCTCCAGATTCAAATCCCGAATCGCCTTGATGGCTCCCTGACAGATCAAGTTGTTAGCTGCGAAAATCGCTGTCGGAGGAACCTCAGCTTGCATTAATTCAAGGGTAGATTGATAGCCGCTATCCTCCAGCCAGCTCCCTTGCTTATGATACTTAGGATCAGGACTAACCCCACCTTCAACCATGGCCCGCTGATATCCCCAATAACGATCCTTACCATCATTAAAGTCATGCTTCCCGTCTATAATGGCAATGCGTGTGTGACCATACTCTAGAAAATGCTTGGTAGCTTCATAAGCGCCGCGATAGTTATCAATCATGACACCATCATGACCGCTATTATCGATGTACCGATCCACCAGAATCGTTGGCTTGCGAATGGTCTGGTAGAAATCTGCTGTCTTATGAGTACCAATTAAGATAAAGCCATCGGCATTTTTACCAAGAAAACTCTCGAAATAGGTGGATTCTTCAGCTTCCTCGCCATTTGTAGATACAACAAGGGTGACAAAGCCTGCTTTCTTCGCTACTTCTACCGTTCCACCTATCACTGCCGTGTAGAAAGGATTTTGAATCTCCGGCACAACTACCGCCAGCATGTTCGTTTTTTTATTAACCATCGATGCCGCTATCGTGTTCGGCACGAAGTTTAACTCATCGATTACTTTCAATACTTTTTTTCGTGTAGCCTCACTTACCCGGTCCAGTCCATTGATTACCCGAGATACAGTAGCAACAGATACATTGGCCGTTTTTGCCACATCTTTAATCGTTATGTCTCTTTTCGTGACAATCACTTCCATTCTTTACCTCTATGTTTGTCATAACGTTTTTACAACCTTTATACCTTTTATAATGTGAGACTATTTAACAATAATCTGTTATTTTGCAAAAACGTTTACGCAATTTCTAATCTCATTCTAGTACATGTTAGATAAGTTATCAATATATTTTTAAAAATTTAAAAAATAAAGATTTTCCTCTCATAAACATAACACAAAAGAGTATATTCAATATAACTCGTATTCAAACAAAAGAAATGATCGAATTTATGTTAGTTTATATGACGTAACTTCAATGCGATCCACGCAAAAAAACCTCGAAAGACTGGCCTCACATCTTACGACATGGAAGTAGCCTTTCAAGGTGTTATTATTGACTTCTACAGATTGCTATTCCCCAAAAATGTATCCTTGCTTAAGTTTATAAAGGCTTCAATCGCAGGCGAGATCCACTTCTCTTCATGCCAGAACATTCGGGTTGCGAAGGATACGGCGGTCAAATCCCAAGCCAACGGAACCAATTCTCCCCGCTTCACTTCTTCGACCACGGCCATTTCAGGCAATATGGCGATGCCCATTCCTATTTTCACACACTGCTTGATTGCTTCTGCGCTGTTAAACTCTAATTCCGTAACTCCTCTCATGCCCTTCTGCGACAGGCTTCGCTCAAAAAATGTGCGATAGGAACAGCCCTTCTCTGTCTGCAAAAAGGTCTCACCCTTAAAATCTTCAGCAGTCAATGTCGTACGTGCTGCCAAGGGATGATCGGGCGCCGCCAGGACATAGAAGGATTCATCCAGCAACTTTTCTCCACAAAATCCGGTCTCACCCTTGTCCTCATCCAGCATAAAAATAATATCCGCGTCCCCTTCCCGCAAACTCTGTTTGAGGTTATCATCGGAAAGTGCGCGGAACATTAGGCGAATTCCAGGATAACGCAAGCGAAAGCGTCGTAATACATCCGGCAACCGGTACGTACACAACGTTTCATCTGCACTTATGACCAACGTCCCTGTCATCTCGCCAGATTGTCTGACCACTTGTTCTGCTTCTTCAAGCTCCCTTAATATATTGTCAACGTATCCGAGGAACCGTCTCCCCGCATCGGTTAATATTACTTTCTTCCCCAGCCTGTCCACCAGCTTGACCCCCAGTTCCTCCTCCAAAGCCTTCATCTGCATTGTAACCGTTGACGGGACGTAGTTCTGCACTTCTGCAGCACGGCTAAAGTTGAGTGTAGAAGCAAGGGTATGAAAGGTCTTGAGTTGGCGCAATTCCACAGTACATCCCATCCTTAATTCAAAATAATTGAATGTTTCATTCATGAACGTTTCCTTGAACAAACAATAACACCAACGTAGAGTGGTGACAAGTAAGACAGTTCATCTTGCATTTACGAAAAAGGAGATTGTTACGATGAGAGATTACGAAATCTATGAACTGGGGGATGTTCTGCTGCAATCCGGTGTCATCCTGCCAAATGCCATTCTTGCCTATAAAACTTACGGAACACTGAATACGGCAAAAGATAATGTCATTGTCTACCCCACCTGGTTTGCAGGTCTGCATACCGATAATGAATGGTTAATTGGACCTGGCAAGGCGTTGGACCCGGAAAAGTATTTTATCATCATTCCGAACATGCTGGGTAATGGATTATCCTCCTCGCCAAGCAATACGGCTCCGCCCTATGATCGTGGGAACTTCCCGGTGGTGACGATTTATGATAACGTGCGTCTGCAGCATCAACTGGTGACCAAGAAGTTTGGGATTAGCAAAATCTCCCTCGTCGTCGGCTGGTCACTCGGAGCCGTTCAAACCTTCCAGTGGGGAGCCAGCTATCCCGATATGGTAAAACGCATTGCCCCATTCGGTGGTACGGCTCAGACAAGGCCACATGCACAGATTGTATTTGCAAGCATGATCGCTGCACTTCAAGCGGATTCTGCCTGGGAGAATGGGTTTTATAAACAGCAGCCTACGGCGGGATTAGCCGCAATGGGGCGGGTCTATGCACCCTGGGGCTTTTCCCAGGCTTACTATCTGGAGCAGCTCTATCAGCAAGACGGTTACCACACTCTCGAGGATTATCTTGTGAACTACTGGGATCAAGTGTTTCTGACTTTCGACGCCAATGACCTGATCACCATGTTACGCACCGGAATCAGCGGCGATATCAGCGCAAACCAGGCGTATAACGGCGATTTCGAACTTGCATTACGAAGCATTCCAGCCTGTGCGCTAGTCATGCCGGGAAGTACAGACCTGTTCTTTCCTCCCCAGGATAACAACTATGAGGCACAATGTATGCCGTATGCACGCTTCCTCCCGATTGACTCGAAATGGGGGCATTGCGCAGGCATTGGGCAGCATGAACCCGATTCCGAATTTATAGATCAACAGCTGAAGATTTTGTTAGGTGAATGATTTTAACGCACAGTGAATAATTGAAGGTGGAGCGAATCCCATTGAAAAATAATACGATCATCTATATCCTGGCATTTTCGTTAAGTGTGAATACTTCCTTCATCCAGTTAGGTTTTTCATTAGGATCTGGATTGGGTGGCCTAGTCATCAGTAATACCTCTGTTCTGTACTTAAATTGGCTCAGGCTTGCTGCTGTAAGCATGGCTCTACTGCTTGCGATCTGGCTGTTCAGAAATAAAAGTGTCCCCGGCACGCTATAAAAAAACTGCCCCGCGCTTTTCAGCGCGGGACAGCTCTTATCGAATCAATACTATAATCAAGAATTGCTCTGATTTCTTCTTGTGAACTGCTAGTTTTATTCAATACCCGGATCCCATGTTGAGTAGTTGCTAAATTTTTAGCGATAAGGCTGGCTGGAAAATGAGATGTGATTTCTCCTGCTTGTTGCCCCCGAATAATTACTTCTTCAAGTAACTTCTCCGAGTCTTTAAATAGTGCATCAATTTCCACTGAAGCCTCAGCATCCTCTGTGCCTAGCTCCAGAGCCATGTTCACGATAAAACAACCTTTCGGACAAGTGTCGTCACTGAGCTCCAGCAAATTTATTTTCCATAATTCTAATGTCTTTAACGCCGATGGTTCTTGATTCAACAATTCTTGAATGGAAGTCATAGCTTGCATTCGATACAGACGAAGCGCCTTTATAAACAAAGCATGTTTATCGCCATAAGCCCCGTATAGGCTTTGCTTCTTCAAATTGCTAACTGCCACCAAATCCGCCAGGGAAGTGCCTTTATAGCCCTTCTCCCAAAATGTCAGCATTAATTGATGCAATACTTTATCATAGTCAAACTCTCTAGGTCTACTCATACACTGATCATATCCACTTATAGATTATTGTGTCAATAGCGCTTAGTCATTCTCCCTGTATAACTCACTGTCCTTTATAGTTGGAGTCGGACTCAATACTTCCCCTGTAAATTCCTCAATAGGCAGACCATTTTCCACTTTTTTGACCCAATCATGATTGGCTAGCGCTGGTTTTCCAAGAGCAAACAGATCTGAACCTGCCTCAAGTGCCTTCTGTGCATCCTCCGGCTGATCCAATTGCCCATTGGCAATCACCGTTGTTTTCCCGTACTTCTTGGCAAGCTCAGCTAATGTCAAATTACTGTTCGCAAAAGCAGGCGCTAAGCTATTGTATTCCGTGATGTGAATATAATCCGTTTGTTCTGCGCCAATGGCGCCAAATATGATCTCAGCATCCTGTTCACCATTTGTCCATTTGTACTCATAATTATTGATCTTTGCTTGCGAAATACGAATACCAACAACGATACGATCACCGACTTTTTCCCTAATAGCTCTAATAATCTCGGTTATGAAACGGGTACGCTTTTCAGTAGAGCCACCATATTCATCTTGACGAAGATTGGTATAATCCGTTAGAAATTGATCTATCAAAAAACCATTGGCACCATGAAGTTCGATTCCATCGAAGCCTGCTTGTTCAGCTCTTACTGCAGCCTCTGCAAATCCGGCAATAATTTCTTGGATCTCCTTAGTGGTAAGTTCCTTCGGGGTATACCCCTGCTCTGCCCCAATGGACTGCACGGATGAAGGAGCAACTGTTCCCTCTCGATACCGGTTACCTTGTGATACAGCACCAGCATGAGCAATTTGCAAAATAATCTTACTGCCTCGGGCATGTACAGCTCCAGTTACAGCTTTCCATGCAGTAACGTGATCATCATTGGCGATCCCCGGTTGATTCAAAACGCCTTGGCTATATTCCTCATCTGGGTATGCTGCTTCTGCAATTATAAGACCAAATCCACCTGCAGCGAAGCTCTCATAATATCTTGCCATTCTGTCGGTTGCACGGCCATCGTTGTCCGCGGACATCCGTGTCATCGGGGCAAGCGCCACACGATTTTTAAGGGTTAAATTTCCAAGCTGGAAGCTGGAAAGCAGTGCGTTAGATGTTGTCATGGAGTTGCTCCTTTTATTAGTTATTAGAGTATCTCGTTTATTATTGACCAAAAGGTCATTAAATGCCCAAAAAAATATATATGAAAGAACAACAAGTAAATTCTCTTAAGCACCCCCATGAACTATATGTCGAATGGCGTGGCTTTATAATATCAGTTATTTACCTTTTGGTCAATAATGAAAATCAGCGAATGTTCCACAGATAGATTAAACACGTCCAAGCTCAGTGATCTCAAGCGCATATACATAAAACCCCCTTGGATTTCCAAGGGGGTTCACGCTTATGTCATCCTAAATCATGACCAGTCAAGATCACATAGCACACCAAGAACACATTGAGGGCAACGATAACGCCGGTAGATAGCCAAGCCAGAATTTTAATCCACGGCCGATTGGCGAATTCGCCCATTTTCCGCTTATCGCTGGTGAACAGCACAAGTGGAATAACGGCAAACGGCAACTGCAAACTAAGCACTACCTGACTCCATAACAACATGTCGCCTGTCCCTCTGGAGCCGGCTATCCAAGTGACGATAAATGCGGGCACTACAGCCAGTAACCGGGTAATCAATCTGCGGAGCCAAGGCGACACTCTCAATCGTACAAAGCCTTCCATCACAATCTGCCCTGCTAACGTTCCCGTAATGGTCGAGTTCTGACCAGAGGCAAGCAATGCGACTGCGAATAACGTGCCGGCAATACTAACGCCAAGGGTAGGACTTAAAAGCTCATACGCACCTTCTATTTCCGATACATTTAGACCCGTACCATGAAAAGCAGCAGCACCGAGGATCAAAATAGCAGAGTTAATCAAGAAAGCAAAGAACAATGAAAAATTAGAATCGAGAACAGAAAACTTAAGCGCTTCTTTCCGTCCCTTGACAGTTCTCTCATATTGCCGGGTTTGCACAATCGATGAATGCAAGTACAGATTGTGTGGCATCACTGTTGCGCCCAAAATCCCTAATGAGATGAAGAGCATCTCGGGATTCGTGATGATCTCAAATTTAGGAACATAACCACCCAATAAAGCCGATACTTCCGGCTTTGATATGATCACTTCAAAGGTAAATACTGCGAATATGGTGAACATTAAGACGATAATAATCGACTCAATAATCCGAAAACCTTTTTTCTGTAAAAATAACAGCAGCAGTACATCAAGTGTAGTAATAGCGATCCCCCACAACAAAGGGATACCGAATAACAAATTAAGGGCAATCGCCGATCCAATGACTTCTGCCAGATCTGTTGCCACAATGGCAAGCTCTGTTAGAACCCATAAAAAAACAGCCATTTTGGGGCCAACGGCATCCCTCGTTGCCTGTGCCAAGTCTCTTCCGGTCACAATCCCGAGCTTGGCAGACAAGACTTGCAGCAGCATGGCTATCAAATTTGAAATTAAAATAACAGATAAAAGAGTGTAGCCAAAGCGTGCGCCGCCCGCGATTGAGGTTGCCCAGTTGCCCGGATCGATATAGCCGACGGCGACCAGTGACCCCGGCCCCGCAAAGGCCAGGAACTTTCTCCAAAATCCTGACTTTAGCGGAATTTTAACAGAATTATTTACCTCCTCCAAACTAATACTAGAACTGCTCCGCAACCATCCTTGATTTTCTTTCACTTGCTGAATGCCTGCATCCATGGCCTCTCCTCTTTTCACACATTAATCGTGGGGTTGTTCCGAGCCCCTAAACCTAACGAACATATACTGACGAATCTTATTTTGCTCTCAGGAAACATTTTTGTCAATAGCTAAATTTTATGCACTAAACTAAAAAAAGAGGTCCGCCCCAAAACCCATGAAATGGATGATTGGACCGGACCTTATTAAAATGAAGATGGGAAGTTGGTTCTCACGCCATCTCAATCACGGATGTCGATATTAAATGCGGATTTATTATTGTATGCCCAGCATAAACGCACACAAAATAGACCGCCCCATGACGGGACGGCCTTGAATAAGCGTATCAAACCGCGCTCTACCCTTTTCTAACAAGTGAACGATACATTAAAAAGAGGAAATAAGGTGCGCCGATCAGCATAATGATCAGACCTGACGGTATTTCTTTTGGTGCCATAATCGTTCTCCCCACAGTATCGGCGATCACCAGCAACAATCCGCCGAGCAGACCCGACAAAATAATGGAGCGTCTTGTATGATGGCCAATCATCATCCGCACCGCATGCGGTGCGATGAGTCCGAGAAAACCAATCGTCCCCACACTAGCAACAGCTCCCGCTGCCAGCAATACCCCAATAATCATCGCCCAAAGCCGCGTCCCTCGAACGGGCAAGCCTAGACCAACTGAGCTCTCATCACCAAATGCGAGCAAATCGATTTTTCGTCCCAAATAGTAAGCAATGGGAACCAGCACAAGGAGAAAGATCAGAAGGCTATAAAATTGATTCCAGCCCCGTCCATAGGTCGAGCCTGTGATCCAAATTAAGGAATTGCCACTCCAGATGCTTGCCTTGACAATCATCACCTGTATGCCCGCCGAGGCGATTGCAGATATTGCGATTCCAAGCAGGATGAGAACAGACGGATTCAGACCTCTGCGCCATGCGAGGAAGAATACAAAGGCTGCTGCCAAAGCTCCGCCAGCCATTGCGGCAATAGGTAAGGCAATGACCGTCATTGCCGGCCATGCGAACAACACGATCAGCGCACCAAAGCCAGCTCCTGAGGTCACACCGATAATAGAGGCGTCTGCCAGTGGATTGCGGACAGCGCTCTGAATCATTACACCGCTAATGGCAAGTGCGATACCGCCCGCAGCTGCAACCAGTGTACGCGGAAGTCTTAAATTCAGCAGAACAGAATACGAATCATCGCCCCTCTGGGCAAGACTGCTCAGTAGATCTCCAATAGGTATCTTCGTCCCGCCAAGCGACAAGCTCACAAGGATAATAACGATTAGCAGTACACTCATGAATATCGCAGTCGGAACAAAACGCATACGTAGCGCTACTCCGCCGATACTCATGGAGGATTGTCCTGGACCTGAACCCGATATATTTTTCATTCTGGTCAGCACTAGCCAAATGAGCCAAGGTGCGCCGATAATCGCCATAACCGCACCGACCGGCATCTCCCCTACACTACTCCGCACTGCACGCGCAAGTGTGTCCGCTGCCGTTATGAGCAACGCACCCCACAAGGCGCTCGCGGGAATGAGCAAACGATGCTTACTTATACCGCTAAGCCGGACAAGATGGGGAGCGACGAGGCCGACAAAGCCGATGGGGCCGACCACGCTGACCACGATCGCAGCCATCAATACAGATATGCCGAGGCCCACAGCCCGGGTTAACCCTACCCGCTGTCCTAGCGAACGGGCCGTGGACTCATCAAGTTCAAGCGCATCGAATTGCCTGCCTGCGAACACGGATACTCCAAGGAGCACAAGGACAAAGGGCCAAGCATACCGGACGCCGTCCCAGTTCAGCTGAATCAGAGAACCCGAACCCCATAAGAATAGATTCTGTGTTTCTGTCTTGTTGAAAATAAATAGTGCCGAGGTGAACGCTCCAAGCACCATGGACACGATCATTCCCGATAGAGCCAGCCGGACAGGTGTAGCCGTCTTGCCGCCGCTCAGTAGATAGGCAATAAGCGCCGCCAGCAGGCCCCCGGCAGCTGCCAGCACAAATGGGAATTGATGCTGCAAAGCCGGGAAAACAACCATCCCAAGAACAACCATAAAATAAGCGCCCGCATTAATCCCCAGTGTATCTGAGGAAGCAAGCGGGTTCTTCGTTATCGTTTGTAGTAACGCACCAGCCGCAGCCAGGGCAGCCCCGGCCAGAATACCGATCACTGTACGCGGCATGCGGATATCCCAGAGCAGATTATGTTCCATGATATCCTGACGGTTCAGCAATCCCTCCATTACAGTACTCGCTGGGATTTTCGCCTCCCCAAAGCCTAGGCTTAGAATGAACAGACCGAAGAGGACGGCAAGGCCGCCCCCAAATATTCCAATAATCCGCCAGGTCATATTGATTGAAGTTTTTTCACTGCTATGCCCGTTCATAGTAGCACTCATTTCGTTAAGGTTTTTACAACTTCATCCACAATGACCTTGGAGGAGATTGGACCGCCGAACACCCAGGTTGCGCTGTCTAATGCGTAAGTGCGTTTCTCTTTAACGAAGGTAAGACCGTTCCAAACCGAATTATCCTTCAGTGTCTTTGTGAAAATATCATCATCCTTTTGGACGATATAGAGCAGATTAGTATCCTGAACCGCAGGCAAGGCTTCAACCGTCGATGTGCTGAATCCGTAGCTCTCGAAATTTTCAGGTTTCCAGTCGTTCTTCAGACCAATCCGGTCCAACGTTTGTACCGCTAGTGAATTATCTGTGAAAAGACGCATCGTTGCAGCATTTTGATAGCTATATGCTTGTGTCAGTACGTAATTCAGACCTTCCTTGCCAGCTGCAGCCAGCTTCGTCTTTGCATCCGTATAATGCGCATCCAAGTCTGCGAGGACTTTGTCACCTTCCACGGTTTTACCAAGAGCCGCAGCTATCGTTTTAAAAGTGTCTTCCATCAATGTGTATTGATCGCCTTGCCCTTCAGCCGGATACAGATTAAAAATCAGTGTTGGAGCAATACTTTTCAGTTGATCATAAATGGCTTCGTTGCTTGGAGCATTCGCAATAATCAAATCCGGCTTCAACGCCGCAATCGTCTCCAGATTTGGCTCGTCGCGCGTACCAACATCCGTCACGCTTGCATCCAATGGTGCTTCAGATGTCACATACAGCTTATAGTTTTCGTTATCGGCGTTCCCCACCGGCTGTACTCCGAGCGCAATTACATCTTCTGTAAATGTCCACTCCAGTACAACAACCTTTTGTACAGGCTTATCCAACTTAACCTCGCCTTTAGAGTCCTTTAATACAATAGGGCCACTTGCGGTTTCACTGCCAGTATTTTCAGCCACCGCATTGCTCTTCGGCTCGCTGTTTGTTGCCGGATTCGTATTATTGTTAGACCCACAACCCGCTGCAACCAGTATCACAACAATAAGCATAACTACACTCAAAAACCTTTTGTGCATTTTGTATATCCCCCTAATTTCTATAAATTGTATATGATAATGATTATCATTTTTAATAACATGAACTATGTTATCTACGATTACATGGAAAGTCAAGGGAATATGATATTTTTACTACTCTATCTTTGGATGCAAAAAGCCCGCAAATCGCTTTTAACAAGCAGATTTGCGGGCTTTAAATCATCTTATTATCTCATATGAAATTCATTTGGATGCGGGCCTTTGCGGCGGTTGCTGTCCAGTTGATCAATAGACTCCATATCGTCAGCCGAAAGTTCAAAGTCAAACACATTGAAGTTTTCTTCAATTCTGGAAGGAGTAACGGATTTCGGAATCACAATCGCGTTACGTTGCAAGTGCCAGCGAAGTACGACTTGCGCTGGAGATTTGCCATGAGCTTCGGCCAGCTTGACGATGGCTTCGTCCTTCAAAACATCGCCGCCTTGATCTAGTGGACTCCAAGCTTCAACGAAAATACTGTGCTCATCACAGAACGCCTTCAATTCTTTTTGAGCTAAGTACGGGTGACATTCGATCTGATTGAGGACCGGCTTCACTTCACATTCCTTCAGAAGACGCTCCAAATGCTCGATTTCAAAGTTACATACACCGATCGCCTTCACTTTACCATCATGGTACAGTTTCTCCAGCGCCTTGTAAGTATCAATGTACTGATCGAAATTCGGCGTTGGCCAGTGGATCAAATACAAATCAATATAATCGAGTTCCAGCTTCTTCAAGCTTTCATCAAAAGCGCGCAAGGTGTTCTCATATCCTTGATCTGCGTTCCACACTTTAGTGGTGATGAACAGCTTCTCCCGAGGAATTGCGGATTCCTTGATGGCTTGTCCCACGCCCAGCTCGTTCTGATAAATCATGGCCGTATCAATCGAAGTATAGCCCACTTCAAAGGCTTTTGTTACAGCAGCAGTCGCTTGGTCATCGCTAACCTGCCATACGCCGAATCCAAGCTGAGGCATTTTTACACCGTTGTTCAATGTTACAAAATTCATGGTCTATTCTCCTCCGAATATATTTTTATTTATTCAAATCAATTTCATAAACGCTCACTTATCAATTTATGAAATTGATTCATGGCTCAACAGATTTGAAATCTCTTGTGCACATGACGTTACCTGCTCAATATGATAGTCATCCTTCTCTTTGGACACTCGGGTTGTAGGACCGCTGATCGCAATGGCTGCAATGACCTTGCCATCCTTCCAGATCGGTGCGCCGATGCACCTGGCCCCGCATTCCCCTTCTTCATCATCCAAAGCATAACCTTTGACCTTAATGTTACTCAGTTCCTCACGGAATTTCTCCTGGGAAGTAATCGTATGCTCCGTCTGCTTCTCCAAAGACATATTCTCCAAGATCCACGACTGCAGCTCTTCACTCTGATAAGCAAGCAAACATTTTCCAATGGCGTCGCCACGAATAGGCTTACGATCACCGATCACATGATGAGTTCGAGTGGCATACATCCCTGAAATTGCATGCGTGATCACTACCTCTGTGCCATGAAGCATTCCGATGTAGGAGGTCTCCCCTGTCGTCTTGCTTAGCTTGTCCATAGAAGGCACGGATTGCAAGAGATCAACGTCCTGCTTGAGGAGATTCTCACTTTCTAATTTGGATACAAACACATCCGAAATCACAAACCCATTTTTGGGGCTTCTCATGATGAAATCATTCTGCTCCAGTGTGCTCACCAAGCGATACGCCGTGCTTTGGTTGAGCTGTAACTCTTCCATGATCTCTTGAGTAGTGATGTTGGGATTATGGAGTACAAGGTTAAAAATATCCAAACCCTTCTTGAGCGTACCGACCTCATTACGGTTTATATCCCCACCCCCACTGCTATAGAATTCCACTCCCAATTGGGATTATAGCAAAGGGGAATCCATTATTCAAATATAGATAATTAAATTATTTATTTTATCCATAATGGATAAAATTTTTCGATAATCCAATATTCCTGCAAGCAAGACGTTGTTATATACATTTACTATGCAACACTCACATGGTAAATTTAGTAATGATATCAATTTAGTAGATACGTAACCCATGAAAATAAGGACGTGCCTGTTTGAAGAAAAAAAACAGCGGCAACCTAGGAATTGAATTATCAAATCCATAAGCTGTCGCTGCTTTTGTTATGAGTTCTTACTGTTATTATTCTTCCGGATTAAAGTAAATCCAGAGCCTTCAGCAAAGCATGCTCACTCGATTTCGCACCTTCCTGAGAATAGTGAGCATTCGGGAACATTGGCGCCAGATGATGGTAGCCTGGATAGACATGCAGCTCGACCAAAACACCATTATGAACCAGTTGTTTCACGAATAGCAAAGCCTCGTCAACGAATAAATCAATGCTGCCGATCGTTATAAAAGTAGGCGGTAATCCAGCAAGTGATTTCGCACGTGCCGGCACGTAATATTCACTTACGCCTTCCTGACCTGGTTCATGACCTAATACGGATTTCCAGCCAAAATAATTACTTGCTTTGTTCCAAACAAATTCCCCGGCATAAGGATGATCTGGTGCAACACTCGTACGGTCATCCAGCATCGGACTGCGCAATCTCAGATGATGAATCTCAAATTCCTTCTGATCCCTTATATACAGAGCCAGACCAGCTGCCAAACCAGCACCGGCACTTGAGCCTGCGACGGCAACTTTTTTCGGGTCGATTCCCAGTTCTTCCACGTGTTCGATACACCATTTCAGGCCCGAGTAGATATCTTCTAGCTGGCTTGGCTGAACATGCTCCGGTGCCAGACGGTAATACACAGACACACAACAAAAACCATGCTGCACAGCAAGGGAGGCATTCCCCATACGGTCACCGATTGGACTTCCCATAACCATCCCGCCGCCGTGAAGCGAATAATATAAAGGCATCTTTTCATATTTTGGCTGCGTAGGTTTAATGATCTCTATACGAACTTCCGGCCCTCCAAAATAACTTGGTACCGTTCTTTCTTCAAAGGTAACCGGGAACTTTTCCGTAACATCGATTTTCGGCATCATTTGTGCTTGCTTCATACGTGATTCTATCAGCACAGACGGAGTAAGATCCGTTGTCGGGAACATATCAAGGGCGCTAACCACTTCTGGATCCACCAGATGTCTGCTTCTGCTTTGCTTTTCACTCATTGTCAATATATCCTCTCTCTATATGTCATTGTTCAAACTAGTTGTCTCTATTGTTAGTCTACAGTGTACCCTCCACTCTTAAAATGAACACAATGACTTAGAATCATTTTCGGTATAAAAAAAGACACTGATGAAGGATGTTCACCAGTGCTGTTTCTTACTTTTATGTGAATAGACAATTTTCTTAATTGTTTCGATCGAGAGAAAATATTCCTCGGCGAGTTGCTCGATACTGCTGCCATTTTTAAAAGCAGCTCGGATCGCGACATTACGCTCATCAAGCAACCGTCTCCCGCCGCTCTGACTTCCCCAATGCTTGTACTCCGTTTCCGGCTTAGGAATGTAGAGCGTTTCTCCCTGAACATATTTTTGAATTTCCATAATTAGCTTTTCGGGTAACACTTTTGCTGCATTAATATATTTCATTGTGCCCGCTCCTTATTTTAAAGTTTCCAAATAAGGTGCAAAGCCAACATATTAGAAGAGCTTATTTAGCGTTAAAAAAGGTTTTGCCCCATGCAAAGTAACGCTTTTCTAATACAGGCTTTGCATGAGTGGGAGAAGCACCAGACAATCTTACAAAATTATCCATCTATTAAGCACCCCCTTTTCGGTAACCATTATATCATAATTTCAAATGTGGCTGTCACGAACAGCACTGCGAGGACAATTGTCTTTATCACGTATATCTTCATCAACGTAGGCTTAAAAAAGTATCAAAGTGCAATTAACGGCATTTTCGCACCTTAAATTCCCTGCAGCTACGGGTTAGTGACGATTAGGTGCATTATTGTACCTTAATTCTTCCAGAATACCCCGTCCAGCGTGCTTTTTCGAAAAATAAGATACAATAATGCCCTTATTTACCTTATTAGCCTATATTAAAGAAAAATAAGGTACAAAAATGCCGTTAGTTAGGGGGGGCCCCCTCTTTTTCATTGTTAAAACGACTGGTGAAGGGGACTGTATCGCTTCTAGTGACATAGGTGGATTTGAACAGCCATGGAATATAGGTCTTGCTGTCGACACCAAATGTTCCGGCGCTAGCTTTCCTATGGAAAGCTAGCAGGCTAGCGTTTTGCGCCTACAGTCAGTTCCAAACTTCCCCATTCGCTNAGGGGGGGCCCCCTCTTTTTCATTGTTAAAACGACTGGTGAAGGGGACTGTATCGCTTCTAGTGACATAGGTGGATTTGAACAGCCATGGAATATAGGTCTTGCTGTCGACACCAAATGTTCCGGCGCTAGCTTTCCTATGGAAAGCTAGCAGGCTAGCGTTTTGCGCCTACAGTCAGTTCCAAACTTCCCCATTCGCTCATCTTCGCTTTTTATTAATCTCTTTTGTTCGGCAAATATAATCGCTTCTTTCTGTATAATCTTGAAAAGAAAAAAAGCAACCCTTTTAATAAGGATTGCCTTTACGTTTTGTTTAACCCTGCTGAAGCCAATTCATACGATCTTGCTTGGACAGGCGTGGACAAGTGTAGCAATATGAGCGATTGGTACGCTTATATTGTAGGCAGCAGGTATTTTTGATAGCAAGCGTCTTCCCTGCCTCGAGCGGATGGTCGATGAACCGGACTTTAGCTTGGAGCGGGTTTTTCGATCGTCCGAAGACCTCAGGGCCAAGTTCATTACACATGAAAGCATCGTCTTCAGCCAGATAGGACAGCATCGAAGCATTATCCTGTGTAGACAACAATGCTTGCAGCTTTTCCCTGTAGTTCTGTAGAGAGGTCGGCAACTGTCCCCATAACATTCCTAACTGACTCCCGCTGGCCTCCGATACACTGAAGAGCAGTGAGCTGACAGTATCCTTATAAAAACGGCTGAATACTTGCTCCCGCCATACAGTCCAATCTACCGTGTCTCTCTCTCCTGGCGCATGATCTAATTGATCCTCCGACAGTTGAAAGGCAATTCGGGTGTAGCCTTGCTCAGGTATGAGATGTACCTGCAAGTTTGTAAGTGAAAGGTTTGGAGCGGTATTGTGCACAGAAACGCTATACAACAGCGCAGCAGCCACATCCCCAAACCAGCTGACAAAATAAGCTGCAGCAACTGGAAGCTCCTCTGCCTCAATGAACTCACCGTAGGCCGTGAGAAAGTTCTGCACAGCTACCTTCTCGGTTAAAGCTTCCCCTCCAACAGTACATACAGCCTTCCCCTGCTGTTGAATATGAAGGTTAAAATAGGAGCTGAGCTGATCCCAAATGTTCGTGTCCATTATTTAACGAAGATTTTAGTCAGATCATCCAGCATGGAGTTAGCAGCATTAGGCCCATATCCGCCGAACCAGGAATCCGAAGACAGGGTGTACACCTGATTGCTCTTAACGGCTTTGAGATTTTTCCAGATGCTTAGATCTTGCAGCTCGTTATAGATACTTTCATTGTCGTTAATGAGCAAAATGTAGTCCGGATTGATTTGCGGGAGCTTCTCATTAGACAATGACTCAAAACGATTGTCCGGTCCAGTTACTGGATAGACAGCAGGCCGGGTGAAGCCGAAATCATCATACAACCATTTGTAATCCGTATCCCCGTAATAACGAATATCGTTACGAATACGCAGTACCATCAAGGTTTTGCCAGCTACTTTATCGTGAATCTGGTTCACTGCCTCCTGCTTGTGCTTATCATAGTCGGTGATGACTTGCTCAGCCTTGTCTTGAAGGCCAAAAGCTGTAGCCGTTGCGCGGAACGCTGTCTGCCAATCAGGGGCTACATAGCCATTTTCTAGCATGGCCGTAGGCGCTATTTTCGCGTACTCGTCATAGATTTTTTCGCTGTTGGTGTCTGTAATAATCAGATCGGGAGTTATGGATAACAGCTTTTCCAGATTAACCTTTCCTTGATCGCCAATAATCTCAACTTTATTCAGAAAAGGCTTCAGGTACAGCGGAAAATCTTCATTTTGAGACTTAACTGAAGCCGTCGGCGTTAAACCCAGTGCGATCATATGATCCGTTAAATAAGTTACCGTTGTGGCAATATGAGCAGGCTGTTGATCAAGTTTATGTTCCCCATTGATATCCTTGTAGGTAAAAGATGTCTCTTGGGCTGTGTCTGGACTGGCAGTCTGTTCTGCAGCAGGTTCAGAAGACTCCTTGCTGCAAGCTGTAGCGATCGCTAGCAGCAGCATAATCAGAATTACTACGCTCAATGGGCGCAGCTTTTTATAATGGTTTCTCATGTTTCTTTCCCCTTTTTCATTCTACTTGATAAGTCTTATACAGCTCGATGGTCTCTCATGACACGGGAACTGGTGATCCAGCCTCTGGCATTGGTCAGCTGCACATAAAATACTCCGCCTACTATAGGCAAAGAAACATGCACTTCTCCGATATCATTATTCTCAGCCTTGTGCAGAATAGCCGTCTCCGAATGCCAACTGGCCCTTCTCCAATCGGAGTCATCTTCACACCAGTACAGCACGGCTTTAGTCACCTCAAGCGGCGATTGAAAAAGCACTTGTACCTTCTCCCCATGCTGCTCCACGCGAAGAATGCGGATTAAGGCGGGGCCGTTTCTTGTAATACTGTCTGCAAAAGCGTAGCTCTCTTCACAGGACCATGCTGCCGGATAGGTATGAGGAAGTCCATGCTGAATGCTTAGTCGGCTCTGCAGCGGCGCATCCTCATAGTGATGTTCATGCTGTTCGTAGGACTTCACAAAGATCGACAACGGAAAATGTGAATCCTGACTGCCGTTAAGCCACAGCATAGGTATCTTGCTTTGGTGCAGATAAGAAGACGGGTCCCACAGACTCCGAAGGTGCTCTGCTGTAGCAGGCGGCATCTTAGCAAATCCAAGACCGTAGAGGGTACCTGGTTCATAAAGATAGCCACATCCATATACAGGCATGGCAAAAGAAAGCCTGCGATCCAAACCAGACACCAGACTTGTAATAATGCCTCCCCATGAGATTCCTGTAATCCCAATTCGGTCTACATCCACACCAGGTAGCGCGCGAAGGATAGTATGTGCTGATAACACAGCGGCTACAGCGTGATACATCCATTGATCCTGCACTTCTTCACCATAATCTGCGAACACTCCCTGCTTGATGGGGCCGCTCCAAGGATGTACGGAGAAGCGTGACTGGGATGGGTCCATACTAAGATGATCATGGCTTCTACTGCTGATGTTGTTATAGCTTTCAAAAGGGACCTGTCCCTCAAGATCCATCGCAATTGCGGCGTAACCCCGGTCATTCCATTGCTTCACCCAATGAGAAAATGCACTCCCTGCACCGCCATGAACCAAAATGATCCCAGGGACCTGCTTAGGGATCTCATCTTGCTTATGTTCTTCGATCTTAGGCATTCCATAGTAGGCAAACACTCGTGTTTCTTTTCCCTTATATGGAACCCCTTGATAAAATGCAGCATGAATTCCGGTCTCTTCATCTTCAAAAACCGGATATAGGGCAGGCAATCGGAATAATGACTCCAGATCCCAGGGGATGTGAGTAAAAATAAAAAACCTCCCCCTCCACAATCATGAGAATGATTTTCTTTCTCAACAAACAATAACACTGAACCCTTCTCATTAACATGGATTATGGGGAGATACGATTTGGATTTTTGTTACCTTCAGAAGTGATTAGCGTCTGCTCAACAGCTCAGCAAAATAAGATAAAGCCCGGTCATGAGACCAAGCAGAATACTCCAGTAGCTTCTCTGTGCCAATATCAAAGATTCTGTTATTTTTCGCTGCCGTCAGATTTTGCAATAGCTTGCTTCTCTGCAATGTCTGCCACTCTAGTGCTGCCTTGGGGGATGGATCAACCATAATAACAAGGGCATCGGCGTCATACGCCGGAAGATCTTTTCGAGTCACGATTTCATACACATCAACTTCCTCTAATGAATGCGTAGCCGTAAGCTGAAAATCGCCATAGAGCACCGAACCTGCATTCCGATCCCCATAGACCCGGTATTCATTATCCATGATCCGCCAAATATTAAGCGTTGCGCTGCCCAGACTCCCGCGTACCTTGCGCCGGACAATTTCTGCTTTGCGATCATACTCTGACAGCCATTGCTGTCCTTCTCGTCCTAGGTCGGCAGCTTCAGCGATGAGCGTCAATTGTTCACGCCAATTCGCAGTAAGCCAAGGAACAGTGACGGTCGGGGCGATTTGCGCCAATTCATGATGGGCCTGAGCATCCAAAAAATCGGTACAGAAAATAAGCTCCGGGTTCGCACCTTGCAGCATGGCTACATTTTCTCCCCACATCTGTCCTATACCCTGTTCATCCGAATGCAAGCGAAGCATCCTGGCATCCGGCTTGTGATTCGGATAGAATGCAGCAGCTCTAGGCAGTAACTGCAAGGCAAGCAAACTTCCAAAGATCGGTTCGGATACACTGGCAATGTTTCTCCTCCGGCTATTTACATAGGTCAAGGGAGACATTCCGGTCTGCTGCTTGAACCGCCGGCTAAAATAAAATTCATCGTCAAATCCCACTCGGGAGGCTGTATCCCTAACGCCGCTCCCCGATAGCAACAGTCCCTTAGCCTTGGCCATTCGCAAATCCATGACAAAGGCTGACGGTGATTGTCCCATTAGCTGCTGAAAGGCTCGTGAGAAATAGCCCGGGCTAAGTCCGGCTAACTGCGCAAGCTCGGTTCGATTCAACTCCTGATCAATATGCTCCCTGATATAGTTAGATACACGTGCAATCGCCTCAGCCAACGTTTCCTCAGTAGAAGGCCTGGCTGTTGAGGATTGTAGCAAAGCCATCAGCTGATAAAAATCAGCCTGTCCCCTGTACCGGCTAGGCCGCTCAGCTAGCTGTACCTGGTGTAATCTCTCACAAAGGATTGCCAGCATTTGAGGATTCTCACAGCGCAGCCACTCATACTGAACAAGATTATGTTTTGCTAAAAGATTCTGTTCCTGTAGCACATAAGTATCAAATTGAATTCGCCAGCCCTTAAAGGGCTCTTGTTCATCTGCTATAATCTTAGGCTCTTGCCCTGGGGGTAGTATGCAGATTTCTCCAGGGGCTAGTGAACAAGCTTCACTCCCCCACTCCACCGCTGCCCGGCCGTTCAAGCAAATCAGCATTGTATGTGAATCCATGCTGGCGTAGAAACCCTCGCCATTCATCACAATCTCAATTGCTTGTATCCCATTAAAGGTCAATATATCTGTAAAGACGTCCTCAAGTCTATTCATTAAAATCCCCCCTACTCAACGTCTTAGCTCCGGTTTATTTTATTTGACTATACCCGTTCTCTGCAGGAATGGAAAAGGGGGAAAATTGGAATTAGCGACTTTGCTAAAATTATCAGTTGTATTGAAGTTCACTTTAAGAGTTATAATAGCCGTAATTCATGTGCGAAGGATGAGAACCATGTATACCATCAAAGAAGTCTCAGAAAAATTCAATTTGGCTTCCCACACGCTGCGATATTATGAAAAAGAAGGCCTGTTGCCGCCTGTTCACCGTATGGACAATGGCAGACGCGTCTACAGCGAGACGGATATACAGCGGATTCAAATGCTGTGCTGCATGCGGGACTCCGGCTTGTCCATTGAAGCGATCAAGCACTACAATGAACTGATCCTTCTTGGGGACGACACTGTTCCGGAAAGACGTGAAATCATTTCTCGGCAAAAAGAGACCGTTCAACAGCACATCGCAGAATATCAGAAATATCTCGACCTATTATCTCAGAAACTGAACTACTACGATGCTTTTTTAGGCAAATAGTGAAAGAAGCCGCTGTAATACAAGATCGAAGTTGACGTTTGAATTGACCAGTTCATTGATTGGAACTATACTGTGTAGCAAAGAAGGTGAGCAGATGAAACAAATTAGCAGTCGATTTTCGATGGCAGTCCATATTCTCTCGATGATTGCGTTAGATCCACTATATAGTACGGGTGATCGAATAGCACGAAGCATTAATAGTAATCCCGTAGTCATTAGACGGATAATGGCCCAGCTCAAAAAAGCAGGGTATATTGAAACAAAACCTGGAGTTGCAGGGGCCTCCCTTCAGGTCACTCCCGAAAGTCTAACCCTTTTAGATATCTTCCGGGCGGTTGAATCCTTGGAAGGAAATCAGCTGTTCAATTTTCATAAGGACCCTGACCCCAATTGCTCTGTAGGAATGAACATTGAGTCGGTACTTGTACCGCAGCTCTCCCATGCGCAGACGGCAATGGAGCATGAACTAGCTTCCGTTACCCTAGCTCAGATTGTTGAACAATTACGTACCAAAGCAAATGCATAAAAAAGCTGCTCCCTATATCCGTGGAGCAGCTTTTTTTATCTTATAAATTTAAATTTGTGTCAGTTAAACAGTAACCGGTGCAGGCTCTACATATTCAATAAAACTGCCATCGGGATGCTGTACAAAAATACTTGGACCAATAGGACCGTGCTGATCTCTTATGATGAGGGTATTTTGCTGCTTTAATTCATTCTTCAATTCGTCCATGGAATCCACGTACACTACAGCTCGCAGGGATCTGGCAGGCTCCAAAGCCTCTGGACTTCCGGATACGATAACGTAAGGGTATACAGTGGCTAGAGATAAGCCCGCCTCAGGAATATCCCACCTCCGATCCATAGACTGGTTAGCAAGAGATTCATAATAAGCGACGGTTGTATCCAGTTGATCCGTAAACACGGGTATGAAATGATCTGTAATTTTCATAATAGCCTCCTAAATTTTAATATTACTTATAACCACAACAGTTATAACTAATATGGTTATATTATAAATTGTTAATCTTGTCAAACGTCCTTCTAGATAACATGGTTTTTTTGATGTTTATAACTTATTGAAAATAAGAAATCAAAAAACAATAATTTGCAGAAAAGGGTTATACGAACCTATCATCGAATAAGAATCGGAGGCAACTTCAAGGGGGGAATTAAGATGAATCTAACTGATTTCAATAACTTCATTAAAAGCACCTTTGGCAACTTGGTTGAACAATTTAAAGAAAATGATGAGTATGGCTATAATAATCCACGATCACAGGATATTATACAGGTTGGGTTTACAACGAACCTAACTCCAGACGTGATTCGCAAAGCAATTGATAACAAAGTTCAGTTCATTATTACACACCATGATGCCTGGGATTTTCTATACGAAGTAAGAGAGCAATGTATGCACGACCTGATCGAAAATGAGATTTCACACTTTTATATCCATCTCCCTTTGGATTGTGCAGAATTTGGTACCTGTAACTCGCTTTTGCGAGAAATCGGAATATCAAAAATAACTCAGCAGACACACTATAAAGACAACCACGAAATCATTGGTATTGGTGAATATAACGAGCCTATAGCTTTTGAGCAACTAGTGGATAGAATCTCAATCGCATTAGGTGAAGATGTGAAGGCATGGAGAAACTCCAATACAACGATAAAGAAGGTTGGAGTCGTTACTGGGGCTGGAAATTCCACAGATCTAATCAGGCAAGCCAAAGAAGCAGGGTGCGATGTGTATATCACGGGTGAGAAATCATTGTATTCGGTTCAATACGCAAAATTCGCTGGCATCAATCTCATCGTTGGAAGTCACACCTTCACAGAGATCTTTGGTGTTAAATCACTTGTGGAGAGGCTGAAAGCAGCGTTTAACGAGATTGAGACCATCTATCTTGAGGAGGAACATGTGGAGTAATTCCAAGATATGAATCTTCTTAAAAAAAAGCGCTCATAGACTGAACACATCTTTAGAGAAATGTGTTCAGTCTATAATGATCCTTGCTCTGTGACAGAATCCGTTACATGCTTGCGCTTACGAAGGAATCTTTGTTCAGACACGATTAAACCTACCAAGGTTAGCGCAATACCCACGATACCAACACCAGTAATCCTTTCATGCAACAACAAATAAGCTGCTATTACAGTAACTACAGGGGTCAAATAAAAGTATACGCTGGTCTTGATCGCTCCCAGAATGCCAACACTCCAGTTCCAGCTAACATAACACAAGGCTGAAGCACCCAAACCAAGGAACAGAAAATTCCACAAGTGAGACCCTGTCCCAAACCGAGCCAGATCCAGTCGAAAATCGCTAATCAAGGTTACAGGCAGCATAAAAATCAGACCGTAGAAGAAGACTCTCCGGGTCATGCCAATTGAAGGGTATTGAAACTGATTGATCTTGCGCAAAAGAATGGAATACAAAGCCCAGCTAATGCATGCAAGAACGGCAAGCAAATCCCCAAGCGGATTTAATTGAAGCTTCGAACTGCCACTCCAGGAAATAAGCGCAATCCCAATCATCGCAATCAGGAACCCTACAAAAAATCGGAAATGTAACTTCTCATCTTTCAGGATAAAGTGCGCAGCCACCGCTGTGAAAAAAGGAGCTACGGTGACGATGACGCCTACATTGGAGGCATAAGTATAGGTTAGTGCAATGTTCTCCAGAAGGAAGTATAAGGTCACACCGCATAGCCCCGCTGCTGCAAACAGTAGCTCCTCCGCTCTCTTCTGAAACGGAATCAGTCTTGGATGAACGATCCACAATGCAGCATAACCAATCAGAAACCGGGTAAACAAGATCTCCATGGGACTAAAATCGCTCAAAAGTACCTTGGACGAAATGAAGGTAGTTCCCCAAATCAAAATGGTCAGCAGCGTAGCAATATGTGCAGCCGTCCTGTAACGGGATTGCCTCATTGGTGCTCACCCGAAACCGGGGTTTCTGTTGCCGTTTCCTGCTGATAGATCCGCATGTACTGCCGGGGTGTCAGTCCTATCAATCGTTTGAAAAAATGGGTGAGATGACTTTGATCGCTAAAGCCAGTCAGGTGGGCTGCATCAACAGGAGCCACTCCCTGCTCCAATAACTTCTTGGCATTGCCAATTCGGATGGTCTCCAAGTAATTGTAAGGAGAAAGTCCTTTATGCCGGGTAAATGAACGCAGAAAATGATACTTGCTGAGTCCGGCCAAATCGCTCAACTGCGACAATGTGATTTTAGACGCATAGTTGGCTTCCATATAATCGCACGCAACCTCAAATTCAGAAGGCCCCTTCTTTCCAGTCTGTTCATGCTCCTCCGACGAATTCGAATAATCTTGCAGCAATTGGACAATAAAAAAGAAGAACCATTCCTCTTTTATAAAATCAGGCTCGCCCTTAAGGATCATTGCATGCAATTCTCTCAAAGCTGGCGCTAACTCACTGCCGGAAAGTACATTCTGTGTGAATGAAGGTAAAAATGCACGGCCCGCAATATCGTTCATAAGGCTCATCATACGATCCGGCTTGATATTGATGCTGCGGTAATCTAACGGCCTGCCATCCACCTCCTCACAGGAATGAACATCACCAGGATTAAAGATCAGGAGATCACCAGGCTGAATGCTATACTCTATATTGTTGCACAGCATACGGCGCGGACTGTTCTCTATATATCCGAATACATAATGATCATGAAAATGATTGGGGAAGCTATGCATCACGCCTTGAAACCGGTATGCTTCCACCTGCAGTTCTGTGTCATAACATGCTGTTCTTAATTCACCTGGCACTGGCATTACAACCCCTCCTTTAGCATTCTTCATAACTATATCAACAGGGATAACGAAAAGATTGCATGATATTGCTCTAGTTCACACTATAAACAAGAACTGATGTTTGGTATAGTGAAGTTGTAATCATTCCTCATTGAAGAAAGCAGGGATTATTATTACACAGCCATCCTTTTCAAAAGCAGATATCAGAAAATACTTAATTACCTATCATCATTTAAGTGATGATTCAGCGCTTCAGAGCATAGATCAAGTTGCTGAGTATATCCGTAAAGTCGGCTGTATTCAATATGATCCGCTTGATGTCGTCGGCCGTAATCCCGATCTGACGCTGCAGTCCCGCTGCGCTGCGTACCGTAAAGGAGATATAGACCATTATCTGTATGCCGAGCGGATTTTGTTTGACGTATGGGACAAGAACATGTCTATATGTGAAGTCAGTGACTGGGCTTCTTTTAAACGATTCAGGGAGAGATATCTGCACTGGTGCCATGAACACCAAGAGACGATTGACGTCATTACTGCGTATCTAAGGGAACATGAGACGGCATGCTCCTCCGATTTTGCACTGGAAGAACGGGTGAATTGGCATTACGGACCACAGAGGCTGGCCAAGGCCGCACTAGAAGCGATGTGCTATGCAGGACTTGCCGTTGTTCATCATAAAAAAGGGACTCGGAGATATTATGGCTTGGCCGATCAATTTATACCCGAGCCCTATTTCAATGCTCCCACCCCTTATACGACAGAGGAAGAATTCTATAAATGGTTTGTCTTGCGGAGAATCAATAGCATCGGAATCTTGTGGAATAGACAAAGCGATGCTTGGCTGGGGATTAACGGACTTAAAAGCCAGGATCGGAACCGGGCATTCCTAGCACTGCTCGAAGAAGGGCATATTCGTGAAATCATCGTCGAAGGGATAAAGCATCCGCTGTATCTTTCGGCCACTAACTTAGAGTTATTGAAATCTGCAACAGAGCATGAGCATAGTGGCAATACGGCCAGAATCATCGCTCCGCTGGATAATCTAATGTGGGATCGGAAGTTGATCCAGGAATTGTTCGGCTTCGAATATACATGGGAGGTCTACGTTCCTGCCGCGAAGCGTAAATACGGTTATTATGTACTCCCTGTGCTGTGCGATGAACAGATGATTGGCCGAATCGAACTGGAAACGGATAAAAGCAGCAAGACGTTGATAGTGAAGCACTTTTGGCCACAGCCTGAGACGAATCTCCTGGACTATCGGGAGCAGTTGCTATCCGGCCTGGAACGATTTAAACAATACAACCTCTGTGATGTCATTGAAATTAGCCTGGACGCACGGTTTCTTAAATAACATTTACTCCCGATTGCCGAGCGGTTAAACAAGCAGGCGGAGCCATTACAGAGGCTTGCGTCAGGCAGAATCCCAGCCTCCCGTATCCGCAAAACCCGCGAAGCGCTCTGGAAGATCAGGGCTGTCGCGGTTTTTTGTGTTTTTAGACTCATGTGGCTTTACTACAAGGCAGTCACTCCAGGGGAGCTAAGTCCCAGTTCGTTCTCGAATTGCTCTAAGAATGCGGTCATTACCTGATGCCGCTGCTCAGCCATCCTTCTTCCGGGCGCCGTATGCATACCGTCTGCAAGCTTCAAGAGCTTTTCATAGAAATGAATGTGAACCGAGCCATTGGGAGGAACATTAGGGTCAAATGCAGACACGGTTGATTTCTGCTCCTCCTCAATCATCGGCAGGCCATGTGCACCTCCGAACATAAAAGTACGGGCAATTCCGACTGCCCCTATGGCTTCAAGCCGATCCGCATCCTGCAAAATTTGCGCATCCAGCGAAAGAACGGCGTTAGTGTTATAGCTCTCATGCAGCGCTATGACATCCAGAATATTAGCGAATGCCTTCTCCCCGATCTCTGGAATAATCAACGAGCCGAACTCCCGGCGCAGCTCTGCTATCGCCTCAAGACCGAAATGCAGCTGCCCGGTTAGCTTCTCTTCTTTGCGATAGTAATCATGCATCAGTCCGGCTGCGGCTGCAATATCTACATCAGCATGAAGTTCATCCGCGATGCTTGCCGAGAGCTCCATGACCCGCACTGCATGCAAAAAATCATGGCCTGTCGTGTCATCACACATCTTGGCGAATACCTTAGCCACGACAGGTCCAATCCATTCCGGCGAAGGCCTTGTAATATACGGAAAATTCAACATCCTCACATCTATTCCTCCTAATGTTATCTATATAATTTCAGGAAAATGGTTGCTAGTCAGGGCAATAGAGCCTTTACTATCTGCCTCCCTCATCTCATCATCTCTGCATGCCTAAATTGGTGTAGCTCACTTCATACGTAAATTGTCGTGGCTCCTGCATTTCCGAATTTGGCGTAACTCACTTCATTTCAAACTGGCGTAACTCACTTCATTCCTATATAAGAGCATTTTCGTACCTTATTTTTCTTGTTTTTAGGTTGTTTAAGGAAATAAGAGCATTATTGTAGCTTAATTTTTGGAAAAGCGCCCTAAAGAGGGACATTTGGAAAATTTAACATACAAAAATGCACTTATCTTAAGCAAAACACCTGCTGCATCTGATTTAAGGTATAAAAATGCACTTATTTACACCATGGGGAGCCTTGAGCCCCCTTCCACTGCATGTCTTCTCGACTTTTGTTTCAATCTCTCGTTTCTCTTGCTTCTCTTGTTTCATTCTCTTGTCGTTTCTTCTAATTTGCTTCCCCTACGACCATAAGTGCCATTCATGCTGCCTAAGTAGCCTCATTCCGCACAGCCCTTTCTCCTCAAGACCCTTCGGGGCTTTCCCGTAATGCATTAAATAGGTATGTTGGCGAATGGCCGCAGGGTACTGGCATAAGGCTTCGAAGCTCGCATGGACGGGACTGGAATCGAAACAGCAATCGTGGTAAAAATTCGTGATGCCTTGCTGATGAAGTCTGGATACCAGGTCTGCGTCCGCCACCATATCTGCGCTATAAAAGAAGCGATTATCGATCACGAGCGAACAGCTGAACTTGGAAGGCACGTGATGTGTTTGAATCCAGTACATGGGCAGTAGCGGGCGGTCTGCTACAGCACCAAAGCTACCATCGTCACCACCAGCGCTATTAACAACACCTGCACCATTAGTAGTATTAGTAGTATTAGTAGTATTAGTAGCACTAGCACCACCAGTACCATCAGCATCAGCAACACCTGCACCATTAGTAGCATTAGTAGCATTAGTAGCATTAGTAGCATTAGTAGCACTAGCACCACCAGTACCATCAGCATCACCAGGACTACTAGCACTACTAGCACTACTAGCACTACTAGCATCACTCACTTCACCAACAACGCCAGCAACGCCCACACCACTACTAGCCGTTAACCAAAAAGGGTCTCCCTCTTCGACCGTCTGTATATCAAAGTAGTCCGCTAACGACGTTTTTCCGTCAGCGGCATTCTCCAAAGTTCCGCGTAAATGCTGTTCCCATAAAATGGGCTGCAACAGAGCCGGTAGCCAGAGCTTCATCTTGCGTCCGGCTGCATAGGCTCCGTACAATGCGGCTTCATCCAGTCCCCCGCAATGATCGTAATGCAAATGTGTAATAAAGATGCCATCGATATCCTCAAAGCCGAGTCCAAGTTCATACAAGCTGTGCCAAGCCAGTGCTCCGCAATCAATCAGGAATCGGTGACCCTCCACTTCCAGCAATGCATTGTTATGATAAGTGGACTTCACAAATCCGTTGCCGACGCCGAGCATCATGATGCGAAATTCCCGGTTCATTCAACACCTCCGCCAAGAGCCGGCTCTGGCAGAGCCGCAGCGGATAAAGCCTCCACCAGCTCATCAGAGGTCAGCGCAGTCGGTGTCCAACCCCAGATATGCGACAGCTCAACCACTGGCGGAAGCGTAATATGATAACGCTCCAGCTCTTTCCCCTTTGAAAACACCTCACGAGTAGGCGCATCCCACACAATCTGTCCCTGCGACAGTACAATCGTGCGCGGAATATAGTCTACTACAACCCGCATATCATGCGTAAGCATAATAATGGTATGGCCTTGGCGCCAGAGTTCGGCAATATAATCCATCATTTCCCGGCAGCGTACGGAATCAAGTCCAGTCGTCGGTTCGTCCAGAATAATCACTTCCGGCTGCATCACTAGTATGGAGGCAATGGCTACTCTGCGCCGCTCTCCCCGGCTTAAGAAATGGGGATGCTCCTCCAAATACTTATCGATTTGCAGCAGTTTTGTCACTTTCATGACACGTTCCTCAATCTCAGAAGCCGGCAGCTTCTGTACACTTAAGCCATAAGCAACTTCGTCATATACGGTACGCCGAACGAACTGGTAATCCGGATTTTGAAAAACAAAGCCGATATGACGCGCCCGCTGGTCAGCCCGGTAATCTCTGGAGGGCTTGCCGTGAATCAGCAGCTCTCCACCATGCGGCTTCAAGAGGCCCGTAATCAGCTTACACAAAGTGGATTTGCCCGCACCGTTACGGCCAATGACTGCTGCGAATTCACCCCTGCCGATCTTGAGATTCAGCGGCTTGATGGTCATCTCATCTTCCTGCTTGCGGTAGCGGAACGTGATATTCTTCAACTCCAGCAGCGTTTCACCAGCAGGTGCTACCCCGCCTTCAGACACACGATCCCTCTCCTGCCTGGGAGGTTCAGGGCGAACAACACCTCTGTTGTGCAAAGCCTTCCTTAGTTCTTCCACTGACAATGGATCACAGTCCTTGTGCTGCTCGTCTTCTATTTTTACACCCAGCTTACGTGCCAGTTCAATCACTTGCGGCATCGGCAGCCATTCCCGGACAAGCGGTTCGTCGTATAGACGGTTTGGCGGAGCATCCGCTACGATTTCCCCATCTGCTACCACGATTACCCGGTCTACATAAGGCATAGAAACATCGAGATTATGATCAACAAAGACGATTGTGTACCCCCATTCCTGGTGTAGCTGGCGAATCGTCTCCAGCACCATTTCTTTGCCAAGCGGATCAAGCTCCGCAGTCGGCTCGTCCAGTACAATAACCTTCGGCTTCGTCATCAGACAAGCCGCAATGGCGACCCGCTGCTTCTGCCCGCCGGACAAGTCCAGTGTGGAGCGAAGCAGCAGCGACTGGATCTCCACTCTCTCCACAACTTCTTCCAGCCGCCGGTCAATCTCTTCAGCGGGGAAGCCCATATTTTCAAGCGCAAAAGTCAGTTCTTCCTTCACCGTACCCCTGACGAGCTGCCACTCCGGGTCCTGCAGTACGGTCCCGACCACAGAGACGAGATCGTTCGGATAGACATCTTGTACCCGGTTCCCGTCTACCGTCACACTCCCCTGGTAAGTGGAACCTTCCGTTTCATGCGGAATCAATCCGTTGATTGAAAAGCATAACGTCGACTTCCCGCCGCCGCTCGGCCCAGTGACAAACACAAATTCGCCGGGTGTAATGTTCAAATTCAATTGATGCAGCATCGGCTTTCCCGACGAATACGTACAGCTATAATTATCGAAACGGATCATCTTGACTCTCCTCCGTTGTTATAAAGTAAAGAAGCATCTTAGCCCTAGCCAGGTGATAAACAGCAGCCCACCCGCCAGGATGACCCGTTTGTCGAGTCCGGTAATCCTGGGATTGTAATAGTAAGTCCGCTTGTTCTTCCGCCCCGCCCCCTTGAGTGTCAGGGCGAAGCTGGTCGTACGGAATCGCTTCAAGAAGACGAACAGGACTGGAACAAGCGTACTTGCGAACCGGACAGAACGGGCATACAGATTGCCTGAGCGAAAATCAACGCCCCGTACGTATTGCGCGTCCATCACCGTCTTGACGTCAAAGATCATCAGGCTCCAGTAACGCAGCGCAAGGGAGACAGACAATGTCACGAATTCAGGCAGCCCGAACTTTTTCAGCCCCATAACAATATCTTCATTAGAGGTCGTGAACAGGATCAGGAAGAAGAGAAAAGACCAGATCAGCATACGGCACATGAATTTTAGCGAAACTGCGATGTTACCAGAAGAAATAATAATTTTCCAATACCCCAAATCCGCCTGAAAGTATAATGTTCCACCTGCATCGGACAGAAAGTAAGACAAACTCATCGTGAAGGACAGGATCAGTACGGGAACCAGCAGCAGCCAATGCCATCGTGAGGGACGAATATAAATGAATAATGCCAAACATACCAGCAGCAGACCTGTCAGACTTACGAGTTGGTCCATAAAGAGCGGAATAAAGGTTAGGAGTAAACCAAAGACTAATATTTTCGTAAAGCCGTGCAAGTAGTGCAGAAGCGAATTCGATGGATAATACAATTGCATAAGTGTAACCCCCGTCAGCCTAGAAACCTTTTGAAAAACAAGCCGGATTTATTCATATAGTCAGACATCCACGCGAACAGAAGCGGGCTGAAGATGGCTGCAGCGAGCGTGTTGCTAACCTGCATCCAAGGCCAAATGGTGCCCCATACGACGTTACCAGGAATCTTTTGAATGAGGACCAGGTTCAGTGCTACTAGTACCGTGGACAGAATCATCCCCAGCGTTACGGTAACGATGAAAACAATACGATCCTTCGCGCCTTCAAACCGGACTTTGCGGAAAGCGATTCCCGGAACGAACCCCATAATGAACTGGGCAAGCAAGGCTAGAGGATAGATAGCCGGATTCATGCCAACCACAACCATCGATAGAATATTGCCGACCACAAGCCCAGCCGAACCCCAAACGCCAAACCAAACTCCGAACAGCGGGGCGAAAATCGCCGCAGGATACAGCACTTGGACCGTACCTAACTTGATAGGAACAAATCGTGAAATATAAATGGTCGCTCCAAAAATCAGCGCACTGATCACCATCGCCACAATATGACGGGCGGTCACCCCTCTTTTCGGTAATCCTGATTGCATGGAAGTCAATTGGCTCACAACAAACACTCCTTAGATGTTATTTTTCCATGTCCGTTAATTCTTTTTTCAATAAAAAGCGGCTCCACTCATTGCAGATAATCCGGTTTTTATCTACGTAAATGATCTCCCGGTCCTTTAGCTCCTTGAGCACCCGGTTCACACTGCGCAGCGTCACTCCCCACTGGGAGGCAATATCTTCGCGAGAGATGGGAATGATAAATGATGCCTGCTGGTTAAAGTTGAAATGCTCAACCTGTCCGTATAAATAGCGGAGCAGCTTGTGCCTAAGCGACATCGATACATGGTCAATGGATTTGCGCACCGTCTCATGCAGCTTCCCGGCTAATTGTTTCGTTAAGTACAGTAAGAAATGATTATCCGCCAGCAACCATCTTTGGTATATATCCTTCTTCAGCACAAGTGTAGAAGACTGCATCTCGGCGGTAATGCGGCAGACGTACGGCGTCATTAACGCTATCTCGATATCACTAATCATTTGCCCCGGATCGAGATAGGCAATAATGAGGATCGTGCCGTCTTCCAGAATGTGCTCTACTTTCAAGCGCCCCTCTATAACGATGAAGAAGACAACAGGATGCTCACCTTGCTCACATACCAGTTCTTCAGGATAATAGCGCCATAGTTCCCAATGGACAAGCAGTTCCGGCGGCATGTGTTCCAGCATGTCATGCAGCCATCTGTAGTTGTTCATCAAGTTGAGCAGGACTGACTTGTCCATTTGCAGCCTCCATTACCTTTTTACAGCTATTATTCCCCTAGAGCTTCTGATCTTGCAAGACTCGCTTGGCGATTTCTCGAACCGCAACCGGCACCGGCTCTTCGTCCAATTGAATGGCCTCCAGCCAAATCCACTCCTCCTCGGCTTCCGATCGCGCTCCGCGAATGATTTCTCCAACATAAATGTAATCGATATGGTCATGCTGATCATCGATACGCTCAAGCTGAATCTTGATTGGAAAAGCCAACGGAACTACATTAGACTCTGTATGACTGTCTTCTTGTGCCGACACAAGCCGAATCGGATAACCGGTCTCTTCCCACACTTCTCTGACAGCTGCTTCATCCGGCGTCTCGTTCGGCTCCAAGTGCCCACCTGGCGGGAAAAAGCAACCGACAAACGGCGGTTTTTGCCTCCGCATGAATAAGAGCGCGTTGCGTTCTTCATTCAGGACATAGACCGTAGCGGTAAACTCTCTAATTCGCTTCTGCTTGATCTCTCCTCACCTCCATTTCGCTTGCCTCATTTGATTCTTATTTTAGAGATTTTTTCGCACGAAAAAAGGACAATTGTCTAGTAGTGTTAAATAACATGACACGTTTCGTAAAATGATTATTAAACATAAAAAATAGGACATCCCGACTGGAATATAGCTCCAAAATCAGGATGTCCTCTATGATTTATCTTTTATTATTTACCATTGATAAGGCTGGTCTCTTCATTTTAGGAAGAGAAATTTACCGTCTCACTCACTTGGCGCCACTTGGCATCCGTTGCGGCCCGAGCTTGCTGTGCAGCATCTGCATTATCGACCGCATCCTGGCCCAGCAGCAAACGAAGAGGGGCTTCAGGCAGCAAGGCTAGCTCGCTTATAACTTCAGCAAACTTCTCAGGTTCACTGCCAAATTGACCTGAATGCTCTTGCAGCATTCGAGCTAACGCTCCAATGGTCTGTTCATACGGCTGGCTGATTGGCGGAATAGTCATGGAAGAACCCGCCCAATCTGTCCGCATGCCGCCTGGCTCAATGACAGTTACCTTGATGCCAAATGGCGCCACTTCTTGTGCCAGCACCTCGGAGAACCCGCCGACAGCCCATTTTGCACTTTGATACGCTGCTAAGCCCATAGTAGCAATCCGGCCGCCTACAGATGAAATCTGGATGATATGCCCGCTGCCCTGTTTGCGCAAAATCGGAACGACAGCCTTGGAAACATAGACGACACCATAGAAGTTCGTATCAATCTGGGCCCGGAAATCATCCAGCGTGACATCTTCAACCGAAGCGACATCGCCATACCCAGCATTGTTAACCACGACATCCAAACGACCAAACACTTGATGGGCTTGTTCAACCGCAGCAGATACAGCTTGCTCATCACTGACATCTAGCGCAAGCGGATGAATCTGCTCACCGTATTGTTCAACCAAATCATTCAGTGACTGCGGATTGCGGGCAGTTGCAATAACATAATCCCCTTTTTTCAGAACAACTTCTGTCAGACTGCGTCCAAGACCTCTGGAACTGCCGGTAATGAACCATACGTTTGGTTTAGACATTGATATTCTCTCCTTTTATTAAATATCGCGGCTTCGATGATCACTTCTGCTTTGATATCATCTATTTGTCTCACCTCTGTATAATAAACGATCATTCAGTTATAGTCAATCTGCTGCGAAAACTTACCAGCGATCGCTTACCACTTGCCACTTGCCACTTGCCACTTGCCACTTGCCACTTACCATACAGCTCGGAAACAAAACCCGCGAACTAGCCTTCTAAAATCTGCTCTGTCGCGGGTCATTATATTATTTGATCTACTTGATGCTATATAGAACGCAAGTTGAGGAGCTGGTCCCTTTTTCGCTGTTAAAACGGTTAGTTAGGGAGGTATCCCTCTTTTTAACTGTTAAGACGACTGGTGAAGGGGTCTTCGTTTCAGAGGTAAGCTTACCAAAGCACCACGCCATTTTCGTTAAAGAAACCTCCGGTTGGTCCGTCTTCCGGCAGTGTCGCAAGGTGAGTAATAATTTTAGCCGCCTGCTCAGCTGAACGATGGCCTTGATTACCCGTTAAGTCTGTAGAGGTATAGCCCGGGTCAGCCGCGTTGATCTTCAGTGGTGTATTTCTAAATTCCTTGGCGAACATGATCGTCAACGCATTCACAGCCGTTTTGGAGCTTGGGTAAGCAAGGAAGTTAAAATTAGCGTATTCAGCAGCCATATCACTCATAAAGGTCAATGACCCGAGTCCGCTGGATACATTAACAATTCTGCCAGCAGGAGCCTCAGTCAGCAAAGGAAGGAATGCCTTCGTTACAGCAAACACACCGAAAAAGTTCGTCTCATACGTTGCCTTTAAATCAGACAATTCCAGCTGGCTTGGCGATGCGAAGGCTTCAAAAGAAGCTCCAGCATTATTAACCAATACATCCAGTGATCCGAACTCATCAGCGATTTGCTTGGAGGCAGCATCAATCGTACCCTGGTCCGTAACGTCGAGCACAATGTGACGAGCATCGTAACCTTCGCTTACCAGCTTCGCCGCCGCTTCCTTTCCTCTTGCCTCGCTTCTTGCTCCCAGCAGGACAGTATATCCTAAGGCTCCCAATTGTCTAGCTGCTGCGTATCCAATTCCTTTGTTAGCTCCGGTAATTAGAGCAGTCTTTGTATGTGACATGGTTTTACCCCGTTTCTGTATAGAATTCGTTTGAATACTATATAAATCAAACTTAAGATCCTCACTTAAGGCTTGGTCGTCACTACGGTGAATGTTTGGACTTCCGGTCGCTGTTGTCACCAGATTTCTTCTTTTCAAACCGCTTCTAGCGGTAAAAATCTGGTGACAAAGGCGAGCGCTTCGCTCCTACAGTTCCAAACCTTCCCCTTCGTTCCTTCTCGCTTTTGGTGACAATCTTTTGTTCATCTTATATAGTGACACTCACACTTTACAACTTGGAGTACACTCCAAGTCAAGCGCCGCCATACTCAGCAGTCTATCCTTCAAATTCCGTTCATGTTTACGGGGAAAACATCTTTGTCTTTTAAGATTGAGCGTGACGATTCTTCGGTATGTTAAGTCCCAGATTTTCTCTAAGAGTGGAACTCTCGTATGCTGTACGGAACAAGCCACGTTCTTGCAGAATCGGCACCACTTCATTTAAGAAATCATCCAGTCCGAATGGACCGAAGGGAACGAACATAAAGCCATCTGCAGCGCCTGCTTCGAACCACGCCTGCAGCTTATCTGCGATTTGTTCCGCCGTGCCCATGAATGGACTGCGCGGAGTCGTCGCTTCCAAAGCAAGCTGTCTAAGCGTCTTCCCGCTCTGCAGTTCTTCCGTAAAGTACTTGAAAGTACCTTCCTGACCCGGAATCAACTCAAGCAAGTTTATTGCCGGTTCATCTAGCGGATACTGCGAGAGGTCAAGATGGTTAAAGAATCTGCTCGTATAGTTAAGGGCATGCTCTATGGTGACCAGGTTTGCAATCTCCTGATATTTTTGCTCAGCTTCCTCTGCGGTCGCGCCCACGACAGGTGAGATATTAGGGAACACTAGAATATCATCTGCCGATCGTCCAAAACCTACCGCTCTCTTCCTCATATCTTCTCTAAAGGCAATCGATTCTTCGATCGTTTGTGGAATGGCGTAGATCGCATTGGCGAATTGGGCGGCAAAGTTACGGCCCGGTTCCGATAATCCGGCTTGAAAAATAACCGGCTGCCCTTGCGGGGAACGTTCGATGTTCAGCGGCCCTTTGACAGAAAAGAATTTGCCCTCGTGATTCAGAGTGTGCATCTTCGCAGGATCAAAGAAAACGCCTGTCTCCTTGTCACGTACAAAGGCGTCGTCTTCCCACGAATCCCATAACCCCTTAGTGATTTCCAGATATTCCGTAGCCAATTCATATTTTTCATCATGGTGAACTTGCTTCCCATTGAAGTTATTGGCGGCTCCATCAAGTAATCCAGAGGTCACTACGTTCCAGCCTGCCCGTCCGCCACTCATTTTATCCAGCGATGCAAACTGACGTGCGATAGTAAAAGGATCACTGTAAGTAGAAGATACCGTACCTACTAGGCCAATATTCTTCGTGACAGTTGCCAGCGCGCTGAGCAAAGTAATCGGTTCAAAGCGATTTAAAAAATGAGGCAGCGACTGTTCCGTAATATACAAACCATCCGCGATAAAAAGAATATCGAAAAGTGCGGCCTCGGCCTTTTGGGCCCATTCCTTGTAAAGCTCAAAATCTATACTTGCGTCTGCCTTCGCATCAGGATGTCTCCATTCAGACATGCTTCCTCCGACACCGCGCAGGTTGATTGCCAGTTTAATTTTCCGATCGCTCATTGATATTCCTCCTATAGTTCAGCTGTTAAGTCGAGCCGAAAACCTTCCATGAAATATTCTCCCTGATGAAGATCCTGGTCGTGTGAACGGACAAAGCCCAGATGTTCATATAATCTCGCAGCGGATGCATTGGTTTCCAATGATGTATGCAAATATAAATATCCGGCTCCAGCGTTCAATGCTCGCTTCGCGCTCTCATGAATAAGCTGTGTAGCAATTCCCTTACCCTGCCATCCAGGTGCAACAGCTAGTCTGCGCAACACGGGTGTTGCCAGCGTCTGCTGGATGTCACCGTACGCTTCAGCAGCGTTATGGAATATCTCCGCTGTTCCAATAATAAGACCTTCCGCTTCAGCAACAATACGCTCCTGAGAACCTGGCTCCAGATACTTCCGCAATGCTTCCTTTAGCGATTCTCTGACTTCAGGGTAGGTCACGGCGTAACTTTCCCAAGCCTGCGACAGTATTTCAACCACTGAATCATAGTCATCAGGGACTGCACTGCGGATCTTAATTAATTCCTTCTGCTCCGAAGAATTGGACAAGCTCATTGTAAGCCTCCTTCAAATGGGATAGGGTGATGACAGGCTACGAGATGCTGGTCTCCGACATTTTGCCATACAGGATCTTCCGTTCTGCATTTGTCAGTGGCCGCAGGGCATCTTGGATGAAACTTACAGCCTGTTGTCCGGAACGTCTGCGAGGGAACTTCCCCTTTTAACAGCCCATGTGCTTTTTTACCGGAAGGGTCCGAAGCAGGGATGGCTGATAATAACGCATGCGTATACGGATGAGCAGGAGAAGCATACAACGCTTCTGTAGGTGCAAGCTCCACGAGCTGGCCCAGATACATCACCCCTACACGATCTGACAAATGCCGGACGACATGCAGATCATGGGCAATGAACAGAAAGGTTAGCCCGAGCCTGCGCTGCAGGTCCTGCAGCAAATTGATAATTTGCGCCTGTACAGATACATCCAGGGCTGACACGGCTTCATCGAGGACGATGAATTTAGGGTTTAACGCAATCGCGCGGGCAATGGCAATACGTTGCCGCTGCCCGCCTGAGAATTCATGAGGGTAACGATCTGCAGATGCAGGTTCCAGTCCAACCAGAGTCATCAGTTCTTCTACTCTCTCTTTTCTTTCTTTAGAAGATAATGAGAGATGGACCTTTAGCGGCTCACCAATAATATCCACCACTTTCCAGTGAGAGTTGATAGAACTATAGGGGTCCTGGAATACCATCTGCATCTCACGACGCAAACCTCTTAGATCCTTGCTCTTCGTCTCGGCCAAGTCTTGTCCTTCCCAATGGATTTGGCCTGAAGTCACCTTCTCCAGTTGAAGCATCAGGCGCCCCAGTGTTGATTTCCCACTACCAGACTCCCCGACGAGGCCGAACGTTTCCCCTCTCAGAATCTGTAAATTCACTTCATCCACTGCGCGAACACCTTGCTTGCCTCTGGATAAAATTCCTCTACCCGTGTTGAAGCTTTTAGTCACCTTGAGCGCTTCGATCAGCACTTCTGGATCGCCTGGATTGGTAGGGGACTGAACAATAACGTTCTGCGCATTCTGTTCAGCAGTCTGAACATCCTGATCATCAGTCTGCCGTTCCGCTCCCAGTGGAAGTTCTGATATGCTTTCGGCATGCCAGCAAGCAACCATATTCGTGCCGTCAGTAACAGCAGGCGGTTCCTCAGAGCGACACTGATCCGTAGCAAATGCACAGCGCGGATGAAACCGACAGCCTCGCGGCAGATCCGCCAGACTTGGAATAGAGCCCGGAATATGATAGAGCGGCTTCGTACGATCACTCTGTAACGTCATAACCGATTGCAGCAGTCCACGTGTGTATGGATGCTGTGGTTTCGCAAAAAGAGAGTTAACATCAGCGACCTCTACCAATTTACCCGCATACATGACGGCGACCCGATCGGCCATTTCTGCAGCGATTCCCAGATCATGGGTGATCAGCAGAATCGACATGTTGAACTCTTCCTTCAGTTCTTGCAGAAGCTGCAGGATCTGGGCTTGAATAGTGACATCTAGCGCTGTCGTGGGTTCATCGGCAATAAGCAGTTCCGGCCCGCAGGACAGAGCCATCGCGATCATGACACGCTGCCGCATGCCTCCCGACAGTTCATGCGGATACTGCTTCATCCGCAGCTCCGGATCGACAATACCGACACGGTCCAGCAAGGTAATCGCCCGATTCCGCGCTTCCTCCTTCGTGGCCAGCCCATGATGAATCAGGATCTCCATCATCTGATGACCAATCGTAAAGATAGGATCAAGTGCCGTCATCGGCTCCTGGAAGATCATCGCTATTTTCCGGCCGCGAAGCTCCCGGAGCTCACGGGCATTTAGTTCTGCCAGATTGAGTCCGTTCAACTCAATAGAACCTTGGGCGATACGTCCATTGTCATAATCAATGAGCCGCATAACAGATAGAGACGTTACCGTTTTTCCGCTCCCGGACTCTCCTACCAAAACCAGCGTTTCCCCAGGAGCAATGGTCAGACTGATATCATTCACCATATTTCGGGGTCCTTGCGGTGTCATAAAATCAACGGACAGCTCTTTAATATCGAGTACATTGTTCATGGGATATGCGCCCTCCTTTCTTTTAACCTTTTCGAGGGCCGATTGCAGACTGTAGCTCGTCCCCTAGAAAGTTAATCGACACAACTAGTAAAGTAATGGCAAGACCAGGGAACGTTGCGATCCACCAAGCCATCGAGATATAGCTTCGTCCCTCTGATAGCAAACTTCCCCAATCAGGAACCTCTTCCGAACTCCCAAGTCCAAGAAAACTGAGTCCTGAGCCCATTAAGATCGCACTGCCCACACCGATCGTCCCCATGACCAGCAAGGAGGAAAAGGCGTGCGGAGCAATATGCGAGAAGAGAATTCTAAGATGTGAGGTACCGATGCTTCTCGCCGCTTCTATGAATGTGCGATTCTTAATCGTTAGCACCTGTCCGCGTAGCACGCGAGCAAAGCTAGGTATGATTGAAATACTGACGGCGATGATTAAATTGAATTTACTTGGCCCCAGCACCGCTGAAACCGTGAGTGCCAACAGAATCCCTGGTATGGTCATCAGTGTATCAATAAGACGCATCAGCACAGCATCGATGAACCCCCCGCTATACCCGGCAACAGCACCGATCAATGCGCCAATCCCTCCACCGAGCAGCACCGCAGAGATCCCGATGATCAAAGCATCCCTACTGCCATAGATAACCAGGGTTAAGATATCTCGTCCAAAATAATCCGTTCCAAGGAAGTGGCTCCCGCCGGGTGCCTGCAAAATCGCTGCCCCATTCATCTCGGTAGGAGAATAAGGAGCAATCCAGCCAGGAACAATTGCAAACAGCACCAGACAAGCAATCATCAGCACGGAAACGGTTATCATTGCTCTTGAAAAAAGACTTCGTTTAGCATTCACCTTATTCGTTCCCTTTCTTCTTGGCTCATGGTTTGCCTTTATACATGCAAGCTAGGCTTGGCGAATCCTTGGATCAATGATCGCATACGACAAGTCAACCAATAGATTGACCAGAATATAGATTGAAGCCGTCAGCAGAATCGCCCCTTGGACTACAGGCAGATCTTTTGCCAAAATGGCATCCAGGATCACTCTGCCTACACCTTGCCTTGCAAACACGGATTCAATAACTACCGCACCCGCAAGCAATTCTCCGAGGAGCATCCCCATCATCGTCACCGCTGGAATGAGCGCATTACGCAGGACATGCTGATACATCACGCTTCTCTCCGGCAGCCCCTTCGCACGTAGCGTTCTTACAAAGGGTTCATGTACTACTTCCAAAATACTGCCTCGCACCATGCGGGCAATTAGCCCCGAGCCAACAATGCCCATCGTCGCTGCCGGGAGAATGAGATACTGAAACCCACCTACGCCCGAAGCCGGAAGCCATTGCAGATTAACGGAAAAGAGGAGAACAAGAAGAATAGCTACCCAGAACGTCGGCATCGAAATGCCGAAGATACTGAGCAGCCGAATGAGATGATCAAGACTGCGATGCCTGTATACTGCCGAGACAACGCCTAGCAGCACGCCAAACACTATGGATATGGACATGCTTAGAAGCGTTAACCACAGCGTTGCCGGAAACTGCGCCATGAGCTTGGTCATCACAGGTTCATTATCCACGAGCGACTTTCCGAAATCTCCCCGGAATACCTTGCCCAAGTACTGGAGGTACTGTTTATAGAGCGGTTGATCTAGTCCGAATTCATGCTTCAGCTTGGCCACAACCTCCGGGGATACCGGATTTCCGGCGATTTTAATATTGATCGGGTCTCCCGGCAGGAGGTGAAGAAGAAAGAACACAAGTGTTATGGTGCAGAGCAAGACCACGATGGAGACTAGTAGTCGGTAAAGAATAGTTCTAAGCATTTCTCCCCGTCTCCCTCCTGCTGCCTATTTCGAGACTGCAACATCATAGAATTGCGGATATCCTGGGAAGTCAAATGTAATTCCGCTGACTTTTTTACTTTCTGCAATGGTGTATGGGAACACATATACAGGAATAGAAACGGCGTTCTTCACAAAGTATTGTTGCAGTTCTTTATATGTCGCAATCCGTTTTTCCGGATCGGCTTCTTGGTAAGCGTCTGTTAACTGCTGCTCAATCTGCGGATCATAGAAACGGGCAAAGTTGGAGTTCGCATATTCATTCGTAGACCAGTTCGCTTTGGAGAAAATAGTTCTTAAAATATCAGGATCTCCGCCAGCAAAGCTGTGGCCCACCAGATCATAGCTGGCAGCTTTCAGTGCATCAACATAAGGGCCCGCAGCCATAATCGAAACATTCATTTTTACGCCAATTTGCTTCACTTGCTGTTGCACCATTTTAATGATGTCCCCGCGTTTTTCTCTATTGCCGGTGATATCAATATAATTGATCTCCAGTGGCTTGCCGTCTTTTTCGCGGACACCATTCGCACCTAACTTCCAGCCTTCTTCATCAAGCAATTGGTTAGCATGCTGAATATCTACCTTATATGAATCTTCCAGGGAAGAATCGTAGCCTAAGGTTGAGGAGGACAATGGACTCCAAGACCGCGAGAATGTGCCGAGGTACAAAGATTTCACAATCGCATCGATATCGACAGTGGATTGTACCGCCTGACGCAGCTTCACATTATTCCACGGTGCTTTCTCATTATTAAAGGTGAGTTGGAATGTAGCACCTGGGAGTAGCGCCTTCTGAATCTGATAATTAGGATCTTTCTCTAATGCAACTATATTCTGTGCCGGGATCGATTCGGCGGCAAGTACCTGACCGCTTTGCAAGCTGCTGACACGAGTGGCTTCTTCCGGAATAAGCTTCAATACGATTTTATCCAAATAAGCTGGACCGCTATGTTCCGCTGCCGGTGAAGGCCACTTATAATCGCTGTTTTTCTCCAGAACGATTTCGGAATTTGCAACCCAGGAGGCCAGCTTGAACGGACCGGTTCCTACAGGATGCTGACCCACCCCATCACCATACTTCTTAAAGGACTCAGGAGACTGAATGCCGAGCGTAGATTTAGCCAGATTACTTAAGAAAGGCGTAAACGGTTCTTTAAAATTCACTTTAAGAGTAGACTCGTCAATGACCTCGGAAGACTCGTACGGTCCTAGCAATTGCTTCGCATAAACGGACTTCCCGTTAGGATCAGCGCTTCTGTCAAAATTGACTTTTACTGCCTCTGCGTTGAATGGCGTACCGTCATGGAAAGTAACGTCTGTACGCAGCTTGAAGGTATAACTCTTCTTATCTGCTGAAATTTCCCAGGACTCTGCCAGCCAAGGCTTGATTGTATGATCCGGCAGTTCGCCTACCAAACTATCGAATATATTCCGGCCAACCCGGAAGTCAATGTCAGAAGAGGTGACCCCTACATCCAGCGTACTCGGAGAGCCCGCAAGTGCGAAGGTTAACTCCCCACCCTCGGTAGGAGTAGATGCTGAAGCTTCATTCGTTGATGCTGTATTAGCAGGAGCATTCTTGTCACCATTGCTGCAGCCTGAGACCACTAATGAAAATCCAATAGCCATAACGATGGCCCACTTAAACTTAGGAAAAGAAAGATTCATGGTTACACCCCTTGTGTTTTTCGCATAGGAATACATGGAATTAAATCACAAGTTGACCGCGCGTTCAACTTGTGATCAATTATATTCACTCCCTTTGACACTGTCAATTTTAAATTTTTTTATCTTAAATTAAATATTTCAATGCCATATAGATTGAACTTAGAATTCTTACATGGGGTTAGATCGTCATTGCGGAAAACGTTTGGACTTCCGGCCGCTGTTGTCCCCAGATTTCTTTTGATTGTACCGCTATTCGCGGATAAAATCCGGAGACAAAGCATTCCTGTATGCTCTTAAATTTCGGCTTTGAAATTAGACGAGCACCTCCTTATGATGAAAAGGTGTCCTCGACGACTACCATTACATCACTAGGAAGGTGCTCTTACTATGAAGTTTAAACAATCCGCTAAACAAAATCAACGCATTGAACGCATTACGAGTCATCATCTTATCATCGGCATCGACATCGCTAAGTTCACACATGTCGCCCGTGCGACAGATTATAGAGGCATCGAACGAGGAACCTATCTTACCTTCTCGAACGATCTGGAGGGCTACGCAAGGTTATATCAGTGGATGCAGGACCTCATGGCCCAGTTTAACAAGACTGACGTTATCTTCGGTGTTGAGCCCACCGGTCATTACTGGTTTAACTTGGCCCTATGGCTTCAAGAGAAGCCACTCGAACTTGTGCTTGTGAATCCACTTCATGTGAAGCGAAACAAAGAAAATCGGGACAACTCTCCAACTAAAAACGACGTTAAAGATGCCTTAGTGATTGCCGACATGGTGAAGAATGGCTACTACAGTGACGTTTATCTCCATGCTGAGCCCTATCGAGCGCTTCGGCAAATCGTCACCACCCGTGACTTTATTACCAAACAAGTCTCCAGTGTAGTCAACCAAATCTATCGGTGGACCGATATATACTTCCCTGAGTTTCAGCAGGTCTTTAAAGACATCACTTCGAAGACGGCTCTGGCGACGCTGGCCGAATTTGCGCATCCCTCGGATCTTCGTCACTTAGCCGTTCAAGACGTCATTGCAGGGTGGAAAAAACGACTCAAACGTGCAGGTAGCCGCAAGGCAGCCGTTGCTCTCATCCATGCAGCACAACAAACGGTAGGCACCCCGGATCTTGTGGAGGAGGCAAAAATCAGTCTATCGCTACTCTTGCAGCAACTACAGATGTATAACGACCAACTGGATCAACTCAAAGAAAAGATCAGTCAACTTCTTCAATGTATTCCAACCGTGAAGATCCTACGTACCGTTAAAGGGATAAACGACATTACGCTCGCTGCGTTATACAGTGAAGCAGGTGATTTAAGCCGCTTTTCGCACGGTAATCAACTCCTTCGCTTAGCCGGCTTACACCTGTCCGAGAACAGCTCTGGTACCTACAAAGGTGAAGCGAAAATCACGAAGCGAGGACGACCTCGACTGCGAAAACTTCTCTTTATGACAGTCTTACATATGGTCTCTGTCCATCCAGAATTCAGGGCGCTCCATCAGTACAACAAACAAATAAAGAAAATGAACGGCATGAAATCAATCATGAAGCTATGTGGTAAACTCGCCCGAATACTTGTAGCTATGGCAAGAACGGATTCCGATTACGATGAAAACAAAGTCAGAGTCGCTGCTTAATAAAGATAGCAAAAGCTTGTCTGCTGGCTCATTCGCAGGATTCACAATGAAGCATGAGGTACCGCCTACGATCGCCTAAAGGGCTCAGACCCGTGGACAAAGCAGTGACGGACTTCATCTCCTTGATAGGTGTAACGAAGGAATGAAAGGGCATAGACCCGTTGAGACATGGGAGGGCAAACCTCAAGGATGAAGATGAAGCATGCCAATACAGGAAGACAATGGGAATTCCCTGAATTCCTTTATTTCACTATGCTTACGTCGTCATTTTGCTCCTCCTTGGCTACTTCGTTACCACATTCGTTTTCACAGCTCGAATGAAATCCTGCGAATTAGCGAGCTAGCGCAAGAAAACTGAAACATAAGGAGGGAGGCGGTCGCTTTCGCTCCTTCAGTTCCAAACTTTCCCTCCATTCCGTTCCCCCTTATGTTAAATTTTTTAGTTCAATCTATATGTATTTTCAAATTGACAGCCAGGCGGGAAGCAAGCTATAATTATTCACAAATTAAACGAACGGTCAATCTGTGGATGCAGCTGCACTTTAATCCGAGTATACTCATTCTCTTAGTTGATCAAATGGTGGGAGGAATCGTTGTGAGTCGCAAAAAAATAAAACTGGCCGTAAATTTCCGCGGCGTTGGGGACAGCATTTCTGAATGGAGACATCCTGATGCTCAGCCGGACGCCAGCGTGAATTTCGAGCTTTATAAGCAGTGGGCCAAAAAAGCAGAGTCTGCCCTGTTGGATGCCATCTTTATTGCGGACGGCTTATACATTACAGAACAGTCACTGCCCCATTTTTTAAATCGCTTTGAACCCGTCTCCCTACTGAGTGCCTTAGCGGCAGTAACCTCCAACATTGGTCTGGTCGGAACTGTATCTTCCACCTTCAGCGAGCCTTTTACACTGGCGCGTCAGTTTGGAACACTTGATAAGATTAGCGGAGGAAGAGCCGGCTGGAATGTGGTGACCTCCGGTACGCTGGATGGGGCGGCGGATAATTACAACGAAAAGCAAATCGAACACGATGCGAAGTACAAATTGGCTACCGAATTTCTGGAGGTCACAAAAGGGTTATGGTCCTCCTGGGAAGAGGATGCATTCGTACGCGACAAGGAAAGCGGGGTGTTTTTTGACCCTGCAAAAATGCATACGCTCAACCACAAAGGGGAGTATTTTTCAGTCAAAGGACCGCTTAGCATCGAACGTTCGCCGCAGGGCCATCCAGTTATTTTTCAAGCGGGAACATCGGAAGCAGGTCGCAACTTTGCAGCGGAGCAGGCCGATGCCATCTACTCCATTCCTAAGACGATCACAGAATCGATTGCTTTTAGAGAGGATATGAGAAGAAGAGCGGAGACGTTCGGTAGATCAGCAGACGATATCCTTGTCTTCCCGAGCATCGCTCCAGTTGTAGGCAGAACAGCAGAGGAAGCAGAGCAGAAATATCAGGAAATGGCGAGCTTAGTCACAATCACGGATGCCCTTAAATACACCAGCCGCTTTTTTAACCACCATGATTTAACGCAGTATCCACTGGATGAGCCGGCATTGAACTTGCTCGAGCTTGTGCCGACTCAACAAGGTTCACTAAAGAACTTTACCGAAGCTCTGAAAAGTGGTATCACGCTTCGCCAGCTTGCTTTAGAGGCAGCTACACCGCGCAGTCCGTTTATGGGAACGCCCGAACAGGTGGCAGATACACTGCAAGAATGGTTTGAAGCAGGCGCCGCAGACGGATTCATGCTCATTCCTTTTGGTCCCTTTGGCATGGATGATTTCTTAAGTGAAGTGGTTCCAATTCTGCAAGAACGCGGTTTGTTCCGAACAGAATATGAGAGTGATACGCTTAGAGGCAATCTGGGTTTAAACATTCCGCAGAACCGTTATGTAACGAATTAATCCCCCTGATGAATACGACAAAAAACCGTGAAGACTTTGGTAATCAAGTCAATCACGGTTTTTTTATGTTTATAGAGCCTACTGGCGAAGAAAGAGCTTCAGCGCATGCTCCACATTGCTCTCATCAAAGAGCCCTTCACTCCTAGTATTCTCCATGAACATGCCATTCACAATCGAGGCAAAATGAATCGATAGCCGGTAAGGATCACCTTCGATGAATTGCCCGGCGTTTTGCCCCTGCTCGATTAATTTCGCAATGGTTTGTCGTCTAAAGCTATAGGCTTTATCCACGTCGCTCTTATAGGGCTCAGGCAATTGTTCAAAACTTAGAAACTGCATGGAAAAAGCCAGATTAAATTGCATTTCAACGGCATCTCCGGCTAATTTAGATTTCTGTATGATAACTACATCTTTAGCCAATTGACAAAGCCTGTCCCATGGAGTGCCTTCCCGCTCATACAGGAGATGATGCGCGTCTTGTTCGGAAATGCCTAAGATATCAGCGGCCAAAATACTGTATAACTCTATTTTCGACTCAAAATAGTTATAGATCAAACCTTTGCTCATGCCTGCTGCCTTCGCAATTTCGCTGATCGTCGTGCCCTGAAGCCCGTTATCAACAAATAGTGGCAAGGCCGATTTTAAGATCTGTTTTTTCCGCTCCTCACGGAGTTGAACATCTTTTTCATGATTTCTGGGCATTCCATAATCTCCAATCAATCGAAATATCCACCCTTTAAAAGGCTCAACACCATTTGAGTTAGTCAATCACTGATTATTAGACAGAGCCTCAAATTTTTCTGAATTTACTCCATACATCATCTACCTGAATCAATCAATAAAAAAGAATTCTACTAGTTATTTAGAAATTTATGTATATTTCAAAGAGATGTCCAAGTGAACATCTCCTTGAGGTAACAGCAGTTTTTTATTTAGTTCTTTTAAAAGTATAAACTCCAGAATTTGCTCCCCACCCAGATACCTGTTCAGTTTCCAGCTTCACAGTAGCAGTATTAGATGTGAGGGTTAACTTAACTTTATAAACATCTTTCCAATATTCATCAGTATATGAGCATTCAAGAACATTATTTTTAATAGTTCCTGAAAGTTCAATATAAGGAACCTTGTCGCTAATTGAGTTAATAGTAATACCACCAGATACTTTATTGTTGCTATCAATGGTGATTTCCAGTTCGTTCACTGTATGGTTGGGATCTACATATCTTAAAGTTCCTCTAAGCGGTTCGGTATAAGAGTATTGAAGCAACTGATATGTTTGCTTATCGTTGATTTTAACTAGTTTGACGATAGCTGAAGCATTACCAATTAGTTTTGCTTTAAAATCTTTCGTCCATAGATTTTTGGGCTGATACATGACTCTATTTCCCATAGATTCAGAATCTGCTTGATAAACACCTAATGAAGCCGAATAAGTTCCATCATTATTTTTAACAAAAGAGGTTACTTGCGAGAAATTTGGATACGCTGCACCTGAAGCTGCTGCCCATTTATATTTTCCATTAGAGTAAGAATATCCATTAATTTTTTGTTGCTTAACTTGTATACCAAAAAACCTTTTGATTGTCTCTGAAACATAAGTATCTTTGAGTGTAAAATAACTACCGCCTTCAACTTGGATTCGATCCCCATAATTAATATCATTATGCAATATAGCAAATTGTATAAGATCAATGTCCTTATAATTTTTAGAATTAAAACTTTTCATATTAACTTCACTGAAATTACTAAAGAAAGTATTCAGTTCCTTCTTCTTTGTATTATCATATGAATTATATAGGTTGTTGTTTGCAGCAAAAGCACCTGCTTGGAATGAAAAAATGAAAGTTAAAACGATGAAAATTGAAAGTATTTTTTTCATATGATCTCCTTTGATTACAATTAAACTTTGAAATAAAGGCTCTGTCTGATAATCAGTGGTTGACTAACTCAAAGATCGACCAAGTCAAGATATTCGCCGCGATTCGCAAGGTGTCTTCATCCGTATCTTTGCAGTCATTCACCATAATTTCAAAAATAATGTCTTCAAGATGGGCATTAATCTCTTTTTCCACTTAAGAGGCCATCGCTTCATAATTCCGCTTACAGATCTGATGCCTTGTTCTAATCAAGCGCGGGTCAGAGCCATTCACTTCAGATATTGGCATACTAGTTTCACTTCGTAACTATCTTTCCAACAATTATATAGAAATGTTGTGTTAGCAACAACTGTATGTAAACTCTTTTTGATCAAAATATAAAAGACCCCCTTATCTATGCATGGATTGTACATTGCCCGATAAGTTTTTTTTGTGCTCGCAGATGCAAACTATTCATGCACTTTGCAATTTCATCGCATATTCCCTACAATTTAACGTGCTTATCTATACTTGAAACGGATAAAGGAGAACACATTCATGAGCTACCGCATTCTAATTGTTGAGGATGATATGGATATAAATCAGCTGCTTGCACAAATACTGAAGGATAACGGCTACACGGTCACTAGCGCTTATTCAGGCTCGGAAGGCCGCTTGTTGATGAAGCATGAGACCTTCGATTGTCTGTTGCTGGATTTGATGCTGCCTGGAATGGACGGAAAGTCGTTGATTGCGACGATTCGGGAACAGCATACGATGCCTATCATCGTCATCTCAGCCATGCTGGGTACGGATGCTCGTGTAGCCACGCTGCGTCTAGGAGCGGATGACTTCATCGCCAAGCCTTTTGAAAATGAAGAAGTATTAGCTCGCGTAGAGGCCCAACTCCGAAGAAGCCAAATCTTCTCTAAAAGCAATACACCCTCCCCCTCATTGCTTCGTCATAAAAATTGCGAATGCAACACAGCAACAATGACGGTTAGCATGAATGGGACGCCCATCGACCTCACATCGCTTGAATATCAGATCCTTACGCTATTTCTACAGCATCCGGACCGCGTATTTACCCGTTCGAATATTTTCACTTCTTGCTGGAAGCAGGAGTTTCTTGGTGAAGATAATACGGTAGACGTACATATCAGCCGAATTCGCAGTAAAATCGCCCAGTACGATAGCGAGGAATATATCAAGACCGTGCGTGGTATTGGTTATCGGTTGAACCCGTGAACTTCAGAAACACTTCAGAATTCCTTCATGACCTTGTATTCTTGGCCAGCTAAGATAAGTACATCGAAGGAGGTATGGTCATGAGTGAAAACATCGTCACCACTAATGGATTATCTAAAAAATATAGCTCTTCCTTTGCACTGATGGATTGTTCCTTAAATATTGAAAAAGGTCAGATCTATGGTTTAGTCGGGAAGAACGGAGCAGGGAAAACCACATTGATGAGACTCATCTGTGGTCAGAGTTACCCGACATCGGGATCGCTGTCTTTGTTTGGAAACAGTGATCCCCGCAAGCTAGAAGAGAGCCGCACACGCATTGGATGTGTGATTGAATCCCCCACGTTTTATCCCAACCTTTCAGCAAAGAAAAATTTGAAAATCTACTGCATGAAAAAAGGGATTCCTATTACCGATGAGCTGGACGAGTTACTGGAATTTGTGGGTCTCAGCGATACAGGCCGTAAGAAATTCTCCCAGTTCTCCTTAGGTATGAAAGAGCGGCTAGGCATTGCGCGTGCGCTGCTTGGTAAACCGGAGTTTCTGGTGCTGGATGAACCTACGAACGGCCTTGATCCTTTGGGGATCTCACAGATTAGGGACTTGATCCTGAAGCTTAATCAAGAACAGGGTGTTACCATTCTGATCTCCAGCCATATTTTGAAGGAGCTTAGCTCCGTGGCCACCCATTATGGGTTCATTGACAAAGGGATACTGATCGAACAGATTAGCGCAAAAGAACTCGAAGCACAGTCCAAGGGGGCACTGGTCATCAAAGTCAGTAACACAGCTAAGGCATCCACGGTGCTGGACATCTGCGGTTATAGGAATTACAAGGTTTTTCCTCATAATATTATTCGCTGTTACGATCAAGTGGACCATCCGGGACAGATTAATCGGGAACTCAACGAAAACGGCGTAGACGTATTCTCATTAACAGAAGAAAGAAAAGATCTGGAGGATTACTTCATGAGCTTGTTAGGAGAGCGTTCGAATGCTTAATTATTGTAAAGCTGATTTATATCGTATTGGTACCCGCTTTTCATTTGTGCTATGGTGCTTCGTCTTGATTGCCGTTCCGGCCTTGCTGATCATTGGCGTGGGCAGTCATTATGCCCCATCCATTGTTGTCCAAATCGTTCCAGGTATCATGTATGCAGCCTTTTTCTTTATCACCCTGATCATCACAGAATTTACGTTCCGAGAAGATATGCAGCTAGGCCTATATAAAAATGATACAACTAGTGGCATCACACGTACGACCATCTTTATCTCCAAATATTTCAGCGGACTCCTGCTCTTATTACTCATGTGGATACTCTGCTCCGCTTCTGCCGTAGCTTCAGTCTTTTATAGCTTCGGTACAGCAGATGGGAACACTTTGCTTCAAGAGATGGTATCCACGACGATGATTTCTTATTTTCTGAGTATCGCTGCCTATCTTGCCTTATTCCAGATGCTTAGTGTGCTGATTCAAAAGACGGCTTCACTGATCTTGGTATGTATTCTGTGCAGTACGGTGCTTTCTAATATCAGTCATATGCTGGGCTCAGCTTCCCCTGGTTTTAGCAAAGTACTGACTTCCCTAAACCCTGCTGTTGAAAATAGCGCACCTTCTGTAACGATTCAGATTGTGATGCTCACCATCCCAGTAATCTGTATTCTCATGTTACTACTGATTGGCAGCTTCTTATTCCGCAAAAAAGAACTTTAAGGAGACCGATATGCTCATTGTGACGATCGTTTTAGGTGCGGCAGCCTGCTTATTTGCCATCCTCTATAGCCTGCAGGTCTCCCAGACGCGGCGGCTGATACAAAAACTCAGACAACTGAACAACGAAGAACGCTCCCAACTCGTCACAATGAGCTTTCCCTCTAAGCTGAATCAGGAGCTTGTGATTGAGATTAACCGGTTTATTCATGCCAAGGAACAGATGGCGCGGTCTTATCAATGGAATGAAAAGAAATTTCATCAAGGGATTTCTAATATTTCTCACGATATGCGAACACCGTTAACAGCCATTCTAGGCTATCTACACATGTTGAACCAGGACAAGGCAAACGATCAGGATAAAGCGAGCTATCTTCGCATTGTAGAAAAAAGGGCCCGCTCGCTCCATCGTCTCATAGCGGATTTCTACGATTTATCCCGCTTGGATGAAGGCGAGTATGCGCTTGAATCCACTTTAATCGACGTCAACGAGATTGGCCTGAACTTACTGGCTGAAGTCTATGATGATTTTGAATCCTCTGGCTTTCAAGTAGAAGCTTCTCTGCCTCCTACTGCGCCAAAGGTTGTTGCAGATGCCAACGCCGTACATCGGGTCATCGAGAATTTGCTCCAAAATGCCAAGAAGCATGGAAAAAATAAATTGTGGGTGGATAGTAAGGTGGAGTCTGACTCCATCGTGATGTCCTTTTCAAATGAATGTGAAATCATTACAAAGCAAGAGCTGTCTCATGTCTTCGATCGGTCATATACGACAAACAGCAGCAGAACAAACGACAGCACTGGACTCGGACTTTCCATTTGCAAGACACTGCTTACTCAGATGGGTCATAACATTAAGGCTGACTACGCCGAGGGCACTTTTACAATTACAATTATTTGGAATATTGAAGGCGAGGAATATAATAATGAAGAAGCAAAAAGCAAATAGAGGAACTGGAACCTGGGCGCTATATCTGGGATTCCTATCGATACTTTGGTCATCTAGCTTGAATGGCATTCCTGTGATTGAAACTCTAGGAAACAAGATTGGACTTCATAATCATACGGTTTTATCCCTGACTGTCTTAGTTCTTACGGTGCCAGGTGTTCTCTTGGGGTTAAATCATCTCAAGGATTGGGGTGCGAAAATCGGCACTTTACTATGCTTCGGTACAACGATAAGTGTTGTCATTACTATAATTACTATGTAAGACGAATAAGCTGCCTTAAGATAAATTGAGTAAGGCCCAGTCGATCAACTCAACTGGGCTTTTTCTTATACTACGTATGGTGTAGTTACGTTCATTTCTTTAATATCTTCTATCAGCATTTCAACATGTTCTTTTTTCGTAGCCCAACTAGTACAAAATCTCAAAGCACTGTGTGTAGCATCGATTTTTTCCCAGAATTGAAAAGCATACTTTTTGCTTAATTCAACGATTACCTCTTCCGGCAAAATCGGAAACTGCTGATTGGTTGTAGAATCATAACGTAATGAAAAACCATTTTGAACGAAAGCATCTCTAATCATCCCTGCCATTTCCACGGCATGACTAGAGATTTCATGATATAAACCATCCTCAAACAGGGTTTCAAACTGGATTCCTAAAAGTCTCCCTTTAGCCAGTAGACCGCCCTTTTGTTTAATCATATAGCGAAAATCTTTTTTCAGAGAATTATTTGTTATGACTACTGCTTCACCAAACAATGCACCTATTTTAGTTCCACCTATATAAAATACATCGCATAACCTGGCAATATCCTCTAATGTGATATCGTTTTCCCTTGAAGCCAAAGCATATCCTAATCTGGCACCATCCATGAACAAGGGTATCCCGGATTCACGACAGACCTTACTCAATTCCTCCAATTCGGATTTGCGATAGGTTGTCCCATTTTCAGTTGGATGTGAGATGTACACTAAGCCTGGCTGTACCATATGTTCATGGGTGACATCATTCCAATGAGCATCATACAATTCTTTGACCTGCCCGGCTCGTATTTTCCCATCTTCACTTGGTAAAGGAAGTACTTTATGACCAGTAGCTTCAATTGCCCCCGTTTCGTGTACTGCAATATGACCCGTATGTGCCGAAACTGCGCCTTGATGTGGACGTAAAATCGAAGCGATAATCGTCGTATTTGTTTGCGTTCCCCCTACTAAAAAATGGACGTCTGCATTTTCAGCGTTACAGGTTTTTCGAATATACCCTCTAGCTTTTTCACAGTGTTCATCCATTCCATATCCAGGTGTCTGCTCTTCATTGGTTTCTAATAAACGCTCAAGAATGCGCTGATGAGCACCTTCTGCGTAATCATTCTCAAATCGTATCATCTTATTTTCTCTCCAAACTATCTAAATTCTTCTTAATAGCCAACATAGAAGCGTGAATTTCGTTGATCTGTTTCCGTGATAAACCTTGGAAAAGTTCCACTAGTTGTTCATCCGATTTTTTATTTATTTCGTTAAAAAGTGTTATTCCTTCAGAAGATAAACGAATGAGATTAGTTCTGCTATTAGAGGACGATTTCTCCTTAAAAATCAGCCCGTCTTTCTTTAGCTTCCTAATGATTCTGCTCATGTAGCTTCGATCAATATTAAGTAAATCCACCAAATTGTTCGCAATACATTGCTCCATCAGACCAATTTCAATAATGACTCGTGCTTCTGTCAATGAGTATCCCGTATCTAATACACTTCTATTTAATAGACCTAGTATGTCCGTGTAGTATCTATTGAATTGACGTATGTCTGCAATAATATCATTATCCATGGTTGACTCCTTTTAGTGGACTTTGTCTGCTAAAAATATATTGTTTTTAGTGGACTTTGTCAACACCTATGATTTGTTCCACCGCTTCCATTTCGTTCGCTTTTATAATTAAAATACTGTGGATTCTTTAATATGAAAAAAGAGGAGCGGATGATTCATCCACTCCTCTTTCTTCATATTAATCTGCGCTTGCCGTAATGTGTTCCCACTTGTCATATTCCTCAAGCATGCCATTCAGCTGCGTACGCGCCATCACAAGGCCCATGCTACCAAGTGCCAGTCTTCTCGGAGCATTGTCTGCGCCGGCAATATCGGCAACGGCTGACATTGCTTTTTCAACATCGCCGTAAGGTGCGGTCTCAGCAAGATCATTATACCAATCATAGAGCGGTTGATAGTCTGGGATACTGCTTGTAATTTCCTGAGTATTGGCTTGGAAGCCTGTTTTGAATCCTGCAGGCTCTACCAGCGTGAGCTGGATGCCCAGATCCTTAACTTCAGCCGCCAGACCTTCACTCAGGCTTTCAAGCGCTGCTTTGGAGCTACAGTAGATAGACAGCGTTGGCAAGCTTTGTACGCCGCCCATCGATGAGATATTGATAATATGACCCGAGCGGTTTTCCCGCATTTGTGGAAGAACAGCCTGGATGGTAGTCATTACACCAAACACATTGGTTTCATATTGCTGACGTGCTTGGTCAACAGTTACTTCTTCAAAAATACCTGCTTGCGCATATCCGGCATTATTGAGCAATACATCAATGCGTCCATATTGACGTGTTACCGCCTCTACAACCTCGTTGGTCATTTCCTGATTCGTAATATCCAGGGCCAGAACTTGTACATTACTATATTGACTAAACTCAGCGGCAGCTTTCGATGTATCCCGCATGGTAGCGACGACATTCCATTCACGCTTCGCGAATTGAAGCACCAATTCTTTGCCGAAGCCTGTTGATGTGCCTGTGATTAAAATGGTTTTACTCATGTGTATTCCCTCCAGATCACGAATTGAGCTTGGCTCGTGAGCTATCGTAACCCTTAAAGTTCACTTTAAGGCAAGCACTATTTTTTAATCGACTCCCACCAGCTTGAAGAAGGATATACATTAGAACCGATAATCACCTTTTCTCCAATTTTTGGCGTAGCCAAAGCTACACCACGCTCATCCGCAGCTGCCTTCGCCCGCTCAATCGGGTCTGTCCAACTGTGCAATGCCAGAGTGAAGCCTCCCCAGTGAATAGGAACCATTACTTTGCTCTGTACATCGAGACTCGCTTGTACGGACTCTTCAGGAACCATATGAATGTTGGCCCATTTCACATCATATTGACCTGTTTCTATGAAGGCAAGATCGAACGGTCCGTATTTATCGCCAATCTCCTTGAAGTGAGGAGCATAACCACTATCCCCGCTAAAATATACATTCGATTGTTTACCTTGAATCACCCAGGAACTCCATAGAGTAGATCCCGAACGCGTGCCGCGGCCAGAGAAATGTCTTGCCGGTGTGCTAACAATGGTTAGCCCTTGGTACGACGCCTCTTCCCACCAATCGAGCTCTTGAATCTTGTCCGGATCTACGCCCCATTTCGTCAAATGGCCGGCGACCCCTAAGGGAACAATAAACTGTTTGACCTTTCCTTTCAGCTTACGGATAGACGCATAGTCCAGGTGATCATAATGATCATGCGAGATCAAGACCACATCGATGTCAGGCAACTCCTCAATCTGTGCTGGAAGATCATAGCTGTATCGCTTTGGTCCTGCGAAAGAAACCGGGGAAGCATATTTACTAAATACCGGGTCCAGCAGCATCTTCACTCCACTCGTCTTCAGCAACAGGGTCGAATGACCAAACCAGATCACTTGATCCTCGGGACTTTCCGAAAATGCTTTTGCATCAAAGCGCACCGTCGGAAGATTTACCTTTGGCCGACCATCCGGGTTTCCTTTTATCGTATCGTATAGGGCTCCAGCGGTATCCTTTAAACTATAATCCATCGATGTCGGTATTTGATTACGAAACTTCCCATCGACAAAGTTAGCGGATTCATGAATCCGCTGCTGACTGTCCGCTGAACTCTTTCCACCAAGAGGAGGATAATAATTCATGATTAAGAAAATGACTAATGCGAGTGCGAACAAGATTATTACATATTTCATCCAGTCTCTCCTGCTTTCTTATTCCGATGAACGTTATTTTTTAACAGTTCCAGTTTACACCTTAAAGTGCACTCCAAGGCAAGGCCCTTGATGACACCAAAGCTACCCTATTCCTAGGCAGAGTAACTCGTCACAATCTACCCTTATTGGGGTGAATCTAGCTTATCAATGTACGTTAGAAAGCGTTCTTCCGGATTTCCCTTTTCGATATTGTTATACACTTCAAGCTTTTGGCTAACGGCTTCAAAAGCCTCATCCAGCACCCGCTGCTTCCGCTTGATCTCTTCCTGATGGGCTTCCAGAATGGCCCTGCGCTGTCCGATCGTTTCATCCCCCTGCAAAGCAAGGTCAACGATCTGCTTCAAATCCGCTACGCTCATGCCTGTCGCACGGAAACAAGTCATCAAGCGAATCCAGTCCAGATCTCTTTTTTCAAACATGCGGTTGCCATGATCGTCCCTGCGTATGTTGGGCAACAGCCCTTCTTTATCGTAAAATCGGATCGTATGAGCAGCGCAATTTAATTTTTCCGATGCTTCCTTAATTGTAAACAAAGTGCTCTCCTCCCAAGTCCAGTGTTCATCATTTCACTCCCTTATATATAAGCATTAAACTGAACTTTAAGTCAAATCCATCAGAAGGCTATCCTTTTAACGGAGAGATTGCTAATGAAACAAGGCTGCCTCTATCGTGGAAAACCCACGTATGAGACAGCCCTGCAAAGTTCTTGCTATAGGATTTCTTTTAGGAGATATAGGGATATGCTCGTTACTGTATTCGTAGTTCGGAATCCATGCTGTAGCTGCGTCCTGCTTCAAAATTGAACGGTAGTGTCTGTTCACCATAGCGTAACGTGGTATGTCCCGTGGCCAATGCGCGTACAGACGCTGCTACCAATCGTCCCTCCGACCAGGTGACATCTACCTCCAAGGCGCCTCTTGCCCGAAGTCCGCGATATTGCCCTGAAGACCATGATGCCGGGAGAGCTGGCAGCAAATGAAGTTCCCCTGCATGACTCTGTAGCAACATGTCCGCGATCGCAGCCGTTCCCCCAAAATTGCCATCCGCCACATAGATCGGGCTTTCCGCTCCGCCAATACCAGGCTTCGAGAAGGTCAGCAGGTTATCAAAGCACAGGTTCCCAACCAGGTGTGAAATCTGCTCATAGGCATTTTCTCCATCATGCAGACGGGAATAACAACCTGCAAAGGCAGCTACCGTAAACTCCACATCCTCATGGTTGTTGGTCGATTTACGGGCTTCCAGAGTAACCCGCGCAGCCTCACTAAGTTCAGGAGTATGCTGCGGGGTGATGCGATAAGCTGGAAATAGACTGTGCAAATGGGACAGATGACGGTGTTCAGGCTGCGCCTCAACGTAGTCCTCTAACCATTCCTGTAGCTGCCCTTTCTCGCCGATCTGAAGCGGCGGCAGCAATGCAATGGCTTTTTGCAAATCCGCTTGAAGCTGCTCATCCACTGCAAGCTTCTCCGCTGACTCCAAGACAAATTCAAACAGATCGCTCACCAATACCTGATCCAGCGTTGTTCCCATGGACAGATAGTGATGTACCTGCGTTCCATTAGCATGAAAGGTATTTTCCGGGGAGATCGAAGGTCCCGTAACCAGCCAGCCGTACTGCGGATGCAGGGCCATATAATCCAGGAAGAACAGAGCGGCATCTTTTAAAATAGGGTAGGCGGTTTGACTTAAGAATTGCTCGTTCAGCGTATATTCGTAATGATCACGCAGTTGCATGGCAATCCACAGGCCTCCTGTGACATTAAGCCCCCAGGAATTCTGCCAAGCCGGAGCCGTAAATCCCCAAGCATTGGATACAGTATGGGCGACCCAACCGTCAGAACCATAGAAATCCCGAGCCGCTGCTTTCCCACTCTCCGCTAGCTGTTCAATGTAACGAATTAACGGCTGGTGAGACTCAGACAAATGAGTCATTTCCGTTGGATAGTAGTTCATTTGTGTGTTGATATCAATGTGGTAATCACAGGTCCAGCCCATCCGGCAAGCCTGATCATCGTTCCAGATCCCCTGTAAATGCAGCGGCAAAGGAGAATCCTCTCTAGCACCACAGAGGGTCAAATAGCGGCCATACTGGAAAAACAACGCGAATAACGCAGGGTCCTCGCCTTTGCCCTGTGATACATTGCGGATTCTTTCGTCCGTAGGTAATGACGTTTGTTCAGATGTCCCCAGCTCTAAGCTGGCCCGGTCATATAGACTGCTATAGTCCGCAATATGATCCAATTTAAGAGACTCATATCCCTTGGCTTTCGCTAATAAGTTCCTTGTGTCCCCCACACTCAACCAGTCGTCGCCGGTCACGCCATAGTCTGTATTTATTGCAAAATAAATAATAGCTTCCTTCGCATTCGATACCTCAACCCATCCGGCATCCCCGCTAATGAGTCCACCCTGGGTCTCAACGTGTATGCTTCCCTGACAACGGACACCACATTCACCGTCGCTATGCAGTTTCTCCAGAGCTTGCCCCTTAAAGGAGAGTCTGCCTTCGCCCTGTGGCTCGTTCCAACTGTCGAAATAATCCGTTTTCCCTTCAAGTTGTAGGCTGAACGAAATGCCTTCCGGTTGTTCGCTCCATAACCGGCAAACGATCAGTCCATCCGCATGGGAAGCAAATAGCTCGCGGTGTATTTTCGCACCCTCAAATTCATAAGTCGTCTTCGTGATTGCGTTTTCAAGATTAAGCTCACGAGTGACACTTTGTCCGCCAGCTTTAAACTTCAAAATCACATCACATACGGGTAGATTGGTGCCAAAATTCGCCTTGCCCGGCTCTAGTAATTGGCTCGCTAACCGCTCGCCGCCTTCGTAATCTCCATCGAAAAAGTGCTGTCTCAATCGTGCCAGATCATCCTTGCCAGAGGACTGGCTCGTAATAGTTTCTCTTTTTCCAGACCAATAGGTCGACTCCGTAATGTTCCAAACTTCTTGTTCTGCTCCGCCATACACGATTGCAGCTAATCTTCCATTTCCGACTGGAAAACCTTCTGACCATGAATCCGCTGGTTTGTTATACCACAATTTCTGTGTACTCATCACATATTTCCTCCAGAAGTATCTTCATTATATACAGTTGTTATATTAGTGGTTTTCTCCTGGAAAAGCTTTGTACGAAACTATTATTTTTTATCGAAAACGGAGAAATGGATGGTAACTGATGAATATGAATATGAATATGAATGTGTATGGATGGCAGTTGGTGAGTACGTTTGGAATGATAGCTGGGGACTGCGTTTGGATGACTGCTGGTGAATACGGATGGGGACAACTGATGATTGCGTTCGGATGGCAGTTGATGGTACGTATGGATGATTGCTGAGGACTGCGTTTGGATCGCAGCTGATGGTACGGATGGATGATTGCTGGGGACTGCGTTCGGATGGCAGCTGATGTCTGCAAGTGGGTGTTAGCTGGTAAGTACGTTCCAAGACATGAAAATAACCAGAGCAAAAGAAACTTGCCCTGGCTGCTATATTTGACCCTTGGATTTAATTCAGCGGATAGAGTTAACAGATAAAATGAATTCGGGATACAGACATGGATACGGACGTAGAAAGACTCGGCTTCGTTCTGATGGATGTGGAGATAGAGTTGCGTAGTTCCAGCGAAAATGAGCTTTTGGCCGCAGTTGTCCAGATGTCTAAAGAGGCCAAGTAGCTCCTCCCCATCACGTACCCAATTAGAAGCATTTTTGTACCTTAATTTCACCATTTTGAGGCAAAATAAGGAAATAAGAGCATTATTGTATCTTAATTTTGTGAAAACACGCTATTGAGCACGATTTGGAAGAATTAACATACAAAATTGCCCTTAATCGAAGCCAACCCTTTCGCACCTCATAATTAAGGTACATAAATGCCTCTATTTACACTTGGGTGGTGGTTGGGTGGTGCTCGGGCGGTGGTTGGGTGGTGGTTGGGTGGTGCTCGGGCGGTGGTTGGGTGGTGCTCGGGTGGTGCTCGGGTGGTGCTCGGGTGGTGGTTGGGCGGTGCTTGAGTCACTCTTGCGGCCATCCTTTGGCAACCTTATGCCACTTTTGAACACCCTCGAGTTAGTTTTGGGACACTTTTAGGCACTTTTGAGCCAACCTTGAGTTACTTTTGGAACACATTTAGGCATTCTTGAGGCAACTTAGGACACCTTGAGCCACCCTTGGCAACTTATGCCACTTTTGAGCACCTTCGAGTTAGTTTTGAGACACTTTTAGGCACCCCAGAGTCACCTTTGGGACAATTCGAGGCACCCTTGAGTCACCATTTGACTCGCAAATGAACCGCCTTGAGTTACCCTTAGGTCACCGCGAACCACACTCTAGATACCATCGACCTCTCGACCCACTTTTTCTCTCCACACCTTCTCGCCACTTAGCCTCAATCACGCTTGCCTCTCCATCTCTCTCTTATGTTCATTTTATATAGTAGCTTTTTTCCCCTTCAGCAACGACCGGAAAGCCAGCTTCAACACCGGCGGCACTGCAAAAAAGATAAACATGGTTCGGAAGAGCTGATAGCACGTCACAATCGACAGGTCGCCGTTCACTTCCTTGGCGATGAGGGCCATTTGGTCCATACCGCCTGGCGATAAGCCGAGAAATGCGGTGACGATTGTGATGTCATGCATTCGTGTCAGCAGCAAGCTAAGCCCCATCGAGACCCCGATCAGCAGCACTCCGCTCAATATTGCGAGCAAAACAATTTTTGTCTTGTTCTTCAGGCTCTCCAGATCCAGCAGCAGTCCAATGTAGCCCCCGATCATCAGCTGTGAAAGACTGAGCACGATAGGTGGCAGAGCATGACCCTCATACCCAGTCAAATTAAGCAGGATCGTACCAATCATTGGTCCAAGCAGAAAAGCCGTTGGCATCTTGATCTTCTTAGCGATGAACGCACTCCCTACGCATACTGCGGCAAAGACTAAGATATGCGGAAATAACGCAGCATATCCAGCAGATCCGCTCGTAGCAGCAGCTACGGCATTGTGACTGCCACTGACATGAAACAATGGGCTGAAGATCAGCAGCGGCACACAGAAAATAATCATCATCAGCCGGGACACCTGCAAAAAGGTGACGACAGTGATATCAATGCCTTTCACTTCTTCGGCCAACGTAATCATCTGGCTGAGGCCTCCGGGAATGCTGCCCATGAGCACCGTTGGGAAAGGAATACCGGATAATTTCGAAATTAAATACGCGATGGCCCCGGCACATAACAACAGCAGCGCTGTGAACAGAATCATCGTCGGCAGCTGAAGTCCGATTTGCGTTAAGGTCGATAAGGTGAACGAGAGTCCCAAGGTGTAGCCGATGATAATCATACCAGTATCTCGGACTTGTCCAGGCCAGTAAAAGGAAATCCCTCTAAATAATCTGGAGCCGATAACGAGGAATACCATCGAGCCGAGTAGCCATGGAATTGGCATGTGGATCAGTTGAAAAACAAATCCGCCAAGGACCGCAATGGCACATGTCACCAGAAAACGGACCCACTTGTTCTCCTTCCATAACGCATCCCGGGCTGAATGGCCGGTACCGTCCATTACAGGTTCTCCGTTATTTTATCAATGGCCTGGTGAACATCGCCTTTAAAAATGCCTCCATGGTAGCAGATTACAGTCTCGATTGGATAAGCCTTCAACTTGCGGAGTGATTCCAGTGCCAATGGCATATCTGGCGTAACTGTCGGATTAGGACCGATCAACTTACCATCTTCAACGTTTAATGCATCACCAGCAATAAGTGTTTTGCTCGGCTCATGGTACAAGCTGATATGTCCAGGCGTATGCCCTGGTGTATGGATTACGGTCAGTCCGCCGCCGAAAGACAGTTTCTCTCCGTCTGCCAGTAACGTAGTCACATTCTTTTCTTTTCCAGAAAAAGTAGCTTCAAATGCAGTAGCAAGATCTTGCGGAAGAGAGGCAATTAGCCCTTCTTTACGTTCCCCGTTGAACTTAATCATCGGCTGCAGTCCATCGATATAAGGCTGGTCATCCCCGTGGGCATACACTTCTATGCCTTCACCCTTGAACTGCGGCAAGCTACCTACATGATCGATGTCTTGATGGGTTAAAATAATGGAATGAGGGGCCGCAGGGTCAATTCCCGCTTGGGTCAAAAGCTCCGTGATTTGGCCGTAAGAACCAGGCATACCGGTGTCCACCAATACATAAGATTGCTCGTCACGGATCGCCACCGGGTTAATGATAAAGTCATGCTCACCCATCTTAAGAGTAAGCACTAGCATTTCAATCTGATCGTTAATTTTCATGTTGCGCCAAAGCGAATGCTCTGGCTCACCTCCTTAGGAATAAGTTCATAAAACTGACAAGTTCATTATATGACTTTGGGGTTTTTTCGTCAAATTCCTTTATTGACCACATGGAAGGGACATGTCAGAATGTGTAGGGGTGGTTAAGTTGGAACAATTCAAAAGACAACAAATTATTAAAACAGCAATGTGCATTTTTAGAGAAAAAGGATATTTTGCTGCCTCCATGCAGGATATCGCAGAAGCTTGTGGCATGGCCAAGGCCAGCATCTATAAAGTGTTTCCATCTAAAGAAGATTTATTTACTGGCGTATTTGTCGAGGTACACAGAATTCTATTCGAAGAGGCCAGACAGCTTGATCGGAGACTTTCGCTGGAGGGGCTTCCACCAAAGGAAGTGCTGCGTCTTAAGATCGAGTATCAGATGCAATATATGCTTGAAAATTATTTTTTCACCAGTGAGTTTAAAGAGCTCCCAATCACAAGCAATGACAACTTTCTAGTGGAATGGAGAAAAAAACGTGCCTCACTGGTGATCTTGCACCAGGATTGCTTTTACGAAGCCTATGGTGAGCCTATTCTCCCTTATCTTGGGGATGTTGTCGCCATCTTCCGCGGCATGATCAAAGAATATTTGTCACATGCAGTTCAAGCCGTGATCGCTGTTCCTATGGCCGAATTGGCCGGTTTCTTCGTGGATCGTCTGGATACAATCATCGGCGATTTGATCGCCAATAAACCTGAGCCCGTGCTTAAGGCATCGAGTGTCTTTTTCAACGAAATCAATCCGATGGATGACAACACCCGGCAGGCCAACCTGGATGAATTTCTAATGTTTTTTGCCGAAAAGATCCGCGAGCTGCCACAGTCAGAGCCTGTTCAGAACGAACTGCTGGAGGTCATCGAACTGCTGAAGACCGAGTTAGGACAACCTAAGCCTAATGGTACTCTTCTGCGGGTATACATCACCTTCTTGGATTCAGTCAGTGAGTTAGCACCTTATGTACGCCAGCTTAGTCTCATGCTGAACCGTTAGGCAAGTTAACTAGACAAATCAAAAAGAAAAGCAACCGAAATCAATCCGTTGCTTTTCCTTGTTTGAATATGATTACTCCCTCTTAATGCTTGTCCAGTTTAATTCCCTGTAACATCACTTCAAGCCCCCACTGGAACCGATCCATGACGACCGCGCCTCCCGAGAACAATTCTTCATTCAGACTGTGAATGAGCGGAAAACGAATCGGGTCTGCATTTTTAAATGATTCTTTGATGGCAGGCATCTCCACAGTCCCATGTTTCCTCCAAGAATGCTTCTCGAAGGCTGTAGATGTGACGTATAACAACAACAGGTCTACCCCCCAGGCAGCCGATGACGATTTGGCTCCACCTTCATGCAGCGCGGTAAGGAGGTACTCGACCAACTCAAAGTATTTGTCTCCCCGTGGGATCGTGGACAGTGAAATTTCAGAGAGACCTGGCTGCTCGATTAATAAAAGGAAATACGCGGTAAGTGCTCCGAATAATCTTTCCTTCCATGGACCCTTCTCGGAATCAGGCAACACTAATTCACCAAGTCCGTAATCCAGAACATAAGAGCTTAAATCTTCCAGATTATTGACATACACGTACAATGAAGAAGGGCCTGTATCCAATGCTTTTGCTACTTTACGCATGCTCATGCCTGCCATCCCTTGCTCTTTCAGAAGTTCATAGGCAGTTTTAACGATGAGCTCACGGCTTAACGGCTCTTTGGCCGGACGGTCACGACGACTTACGATAATTCGATCAGAATTCTTCATAGTCTCTTTATAATATAGCGCAGTGAGAAATTCAACATGTTTATTGCCCTTCGAATTGCTCTTGAAAGGACTGCATTAATTCAGCCAGCTTGGCAGCGGCATTATCTGAGAACGTAAGTTGCAGGCTGTAATCCGATTCCTGAGCCTTGACGGATGAGAATGCATACATTTTTTCCTCGTACTCCAGGATTGCCTTGGCATAATCATCACGATTCCGGGCAATGGCAAGTGCTAGCTCCAAGGCATCGTACATCGCCATATTCACCCCTTCACCCGCGAATGGCGACATGACATGGGCAGCGTCCCCGATCAAGGTTACTCCAGAATTGTAATTCCACTTGAACCCGATAGGAAGCATGTAAATCCGTCTAGTCAAAATAGCATCTTCAGCGTAACGGATATAGTCTTTTAGCTGCTCATCCCAATCACTGAATAGATCCAATAACCGCTCCTTAGCTTCTTTAGGTTGGTCGAACGGAATACCACTCGTCTCTAACCAATCTCTTTCCACTCTAAGACTAGCGTATACTTTAATTCGTCCATCTCCGTTGAGCTGACCAAGAATACCTTTATGATCATCCAGCGCAAACATTTTCCCACGTTTATTAAACGCCGCTAATTCCGGGTGATTCTGGGCTGCATTCAGGATGTTCAGCTCAATCATGGTAAGACCGGAGTACTCAACATCGGCATCCGTGAGCAATGGGCGTACACGTGAAAAGGCTCCATCCGCACCAATCAAGAGGTCAACCGTATCCACAGTACCATTTTCAAAATGAAGTTCGGTCATGCCGTTCTCTAAAGGAACTGCCTTTACGAGTTTATATCCATATTTGATCGTACCTTGATCAAGATCTCGTAACAGCAAATCGCACAGCACGCCGCGGTCAATCTCTGGACGTGTCCCAGCTCCGCCTGCTTCTGCTTCTGAATCTTCATCGACATAAATTTTCGCGTTCTTATCAAGTACACGGAAATCTTCTTCCTCAAAGCGGGCAGTACGTTGGAACTCCTCAAACAGCCCAGCTTTTTTAAGTGCTCTTTGACCGGATTCCTCGTGAATATCCAAGGTGCCGCCTCTTTCATGACTAGTGTCATGAAGCTCCCGCTCATAAACAACGGACTGTATGCCTTGGCGCTGCAAGATTAGGGCAAGTGTTAATCCCCCTGGTCCCGCTCCGATAATCCCAATCCGCTTTTGTTCTTTAGATACTGTTGTCATTGTAATGCATCTCCTTCATGTAAGTTTAATTGGTATAAAGTGAACTTAAAATTACAACCTAAGACTCGGCGTCATTCCGGTGAAGTTTGGACTTTCGGCCGCTGTTGTCCCCAGATTTCTTCGATTAAACCGCTTCTAGCGGTGGAAGTCTGGAGAGACAGCTATGCTTACGGGTGCGAGCTTTCCTGTGGAAAGTAGCGCACCGACCTCCTTTTATTCTCGTTCATCTTGTTTACACATTATTTATACCATAACGAACAGTGTTCGTAAAGTACATTGTTCGTTAAATTTTAAAATAAAAAACCACAAGAAGACAATCCTTCTTGTGGTAGTATTATTATTTATGAGATCACTGCATCATATCCGAGAATTGACTTAGGCTCCAAGTATTCCTCGATACCGTAGGTGCCGTGATCCCTGCCTATACCGGAATTTTTGAACCCGCCAAAAGGTGCTTTCGGCTCGTCATGCAAACCATTAACGGAAACCCGGCCAGCCACAATCTGATCAGCCACGTGATTGCCCCGCTCCTTGCTTCCAGAAAAGACGAATGCCTGCAGGCCATATGCTGTATCGTTCGCGATATCTATCGCTTCATCTTCTGTCTTATAGGTAATAATGGACAACACCGGACCAAATACTTCTTCCTGAGCAATTGTCATATCATTAGTTACATTAGAAAACACCGTTGGCTTCACATAGTAGCCTGCTTCTAATCCTCCAGGACTGCCTGCACCTCCAGCAACCACCTCAGCTCCGTCTTCGATCGCCTGATTAATATAATGTTGAACCCGATCATACTGCTTCTGATTCACCATTGGCCCAATAACTGAAGCATCATTCCAGAGATCTCCGACTTTTAAAGCGTCAATGGTGGCAGCCATTAAGGACTTTACCTCCTCCAGACGTGACTCTGGAACAAGCACTCTTGTACCCGCCAGACATGCCTGGCCGCTATTAATGAATCCGGCGCTTACTGCAAGCGGAACTGCTTTGGCGAAGTCAGCATCCTCTAAAATAACAGTTGGAGATTTGCCACCAAGCTCAAGTGTAACCCGTTTAAGATTGGCAGCGGCAACTTCCGCAATCCGTTTCCCAATTTGAGTGGAACCTGTAAACGTTATGCCTGTGACATCGGGATTACGGGTTAATTCCTCCCCTACTACTTCTCCCTTACCATTAACGATGTTGATAACACCCTGAGGGATATTGGCGGCATGGATGGCTTCAATAAATATTTCTGTTTGGGCCGCACTGAACTCGCTTGGCTTAACAACTATAGTACAGCCTGCTGCCAGTACCGGCGCAATTTTGTTCGCCATATGTGTTGCATTTGCATTCCATGGCGTAATAGCTCCAACGACACCGACGGGTTTCATGTGAACTTTTGCCGAGCCAGCCGTACGTATAAATGAATAGGATTCAACACTTTCCTTCGTATGCAAAAACGCATTTACAGCGATATGAGTCAACATTCTGGCCACGGAAATCGGAGCGCCATATTCCTTAACGGTTGCCTCCGTTAACCGGTCGGACCGTTCCAGTAGAGCTTGGTGCAGCCTTAACAGAAATTCGGACCGTTCCTCAACACTCGTCTTGGAAAATGTTTTGAATGCAGCTTTGGCTGCCGCAATGGCATTTCGAGTATCCTCAACATCCCCTAATACGACTTTGCCGGTGATTTGCCTATTCGCAGGGTCGATTAGCTCCATCTCTTCTGTACCCGATGGCGTAACATATTGCCCATTAATATAAATCTTATCGTACAAATTCATTGTCATGCCTCCCATTTCGCAGTTTGTACAAACTTTAGAAAAGTAATCAGGATAACTTAAAGGCTCTCCCTACATGCTGGTCCCGAGCCACAATTCATATTCTACATGTTAAAGTTCACTTTAAGTCAAATCGAAGAGAGTATATAAGACAAACTCAATCTCCAAACGTAAGGCTGGGTCGTCACTACGGTGGAATGTTTGGACTTCCGGTCGCTGTTGTGTCCAGATTTCCTCTTTTTAACCGCTTCTAGCGGTTGAAATCTGGTGAGCTTATGCTTTCGATGCGAGCTTTCCTACGGAAAGCTTTTAGGCGAGCGCTACGCTCCTACAGTTCCAAACTTCCCCCTTCGTTCCTCCTCGCTTTTCGTTATTTTCTTTTGTTTATCTTATATAGCGGTAAAATCAAAAAGCAGGGGGATCGATCCCCCTGCTCTTCAAGAGATATCATATTTAGAACTGAGTCCACGAGTTCGAAAGAGATTTTGCAATGTCATTACCGCAACGTCATTACCCTTTTAACAAGCCAATAGCAATCAGCCATTCCTTCGCTACTTCAATCGGAGCCCGTTGCTTATTCTCTACCTCGCCATTAAGACGTTGCATCTCTTTATCCGTGAGTTTTCCTGCCAGTGAATTCAGAACTTGCTCCAGCTCCGGATGCTTCTTCAGCACTTCATCGCGGACAACCGGGATGGCAAAATACGGCACGTACACATGCTTATCATCATCAAGCACCGTAATCGGCCTCACCAGAACCTGCGCGGAGGTGGTTTGTACCATCGCTACATCGATTACTCCCTGGTCAATGGCCTGATACGCCAAGCCCCCTGCTATCGTTTTGATCTCCTTAAAATGAGGTTTGTAGTTCTCTAGAACCGGCGGCCAGAGATCCGGACGGTTCATAAACTCTTCACTCGCTCCAAAGATCAGCTCTGAGGATTTCGCCGCAATATCCGATCCTGTTTTGAGACCCAGCTTCTCTGCGATTTCCTTGCGCACTCCGAATGCATAGGAGTTCGTGAAGCCTAATGGATCCAGCACCGTAATCTGATTTTTCTCCTTCAGCTCCTTCTTCACCTTGTCATAGACCACTTGCGGATCATATTCAGGCTTGTCCTTCAAAATATTAATGAGTGCCGTTCCTGTATACTCCACATAAGTGTCTACTTCATTCCCCTTTAAGGCTGTCCATAGCAGATTGTTATCGAGCTTCTTGACGATCGCCTTCAGATCGGTTTTATCTTCAATAAGCAGCTTTAAGGCATTCGCCAAAATATCGGACTCGGCAAACCCTTTGGTCGCGATCTGAATCGTGTCCGAACCTGCGCCCCCTGCTTTAGAGCAGCCTGAAATTCCAATCGTCAGTACTATTGCTGCTGTTATGGCTAGGAAGGCTCTCCTGCTCTTCCCCCACTGTTTAAAAAATTGATTCTTCTTCATACTCCTATCCCCTCTCCATTAGTCTTCCGTTTATTGATAAAAGTCTTTCATTGTTACCACACAGTGCTATGAATGAGTCAAATGATCTGTGCGGACAGAAACAAAACGGTTATCAGGGCGCTTCAGTCCCAGATTGTCACGCAACGTCCCCCCTGTATATTCGGTGCGGAACACTCCTCTGCGCTGCAGTTCGGGAACAACCAGATTCACAAAATCATCCAATCCGCCAGGCAGGTGAGAGAACTGAATATTAAAGCCATCCGCTGCCCCCTTCAGGAACCATTCCTCCAGAAAATCAGCAATCTGCTCCGGTGTCCCAGCCAGTCCGCGTCGGTTGGTCGACCGCTGGTACAGCTGTCGAAGCGTCAGTTGTTCCTTGTCCATCATCTCAAGGATACGCTCCAGTGCACTCTTGCTCTGATTAAATTGACTAAGATCCGGCCGGAATGGCAGCGGCTCATCCAACGGATAGGACGATATATCCTCTCCAAGATAATGGGAGAGCAGATCCAGACCAAGCTGCTCTGGCAGCAAACTTTCAATCGCAGCAAGCTTCTCCTTCGCTTCCTCTTCCGTCTGGCCGATAATGGGCATGATGCCTGGTATGATTTTTAATTCGTCACGGCTTCTGCCGTACTTGGCCATTCTCCCTTTAATATCTTCATAGAGCTGTTGACCAGCCAGTAATCCCTCAGCATCGAAGGAGTGAATCGGAGCAAAGACGACCTCCGCCTTCTCTGCAGCTACCTCCTTGCCAGACTCCGAAGCGCCTGCCTGAGCCAGCACTGGATAACCTTGCGGGGGTCGCGTCACATTGAGTGGTCCCTGCACTTGGAAATGAGTCCCCTTATGCTGGATATTATGCAGCTTATCCTTATCCGCGAAATACCCGCTCTCTTTGTCCAGCAGTAGAGCATCATCTTCCCAGCTGTCCCACAGCCCTTGCGTCACATCCACGAATTCTACGGCTCGTTCATAGCGTTTACTATGCTCCAAATGCTTATCCCGGCTGAAATTACGCGCCTCCTCATCCGCTTGCGAGGTGACAATATTCCAGGCCGCCCGTCCATTGCTAAGATGATCGAGCGTCGCCAATTTCCTGGCAATATGATACGGCTCATTGTAGGTGGTGGAGACTGTCGCAGCCAACCCGATATGCTCCGTAACTACAGCCAGCGCCGAGAGCAAGGTGAAAGGTTCTGGACGAATGCTGTTGGCATGACTGATGCCCGTTTCGAAGCGATCCCACACATACAGCTCATCTGCGTAGAAGAACATGTCAAATTTGCCGCGTTCTGCGGTCTGAAGGATTTGTTTATAGTAGTTGAAATCAAGTAGCCCTTTCGCATCCACTTCAGGATGTCGCCAGCTGGAAATATGCCCTCCGGACGGGAAAAACATCATTGCTCCAAGTACCATTTGTTTTTGTTTTTTCTGCTCACTCACTCCATTTTCCTCCCTCCAAATTTGCAAAAAAAGGAGGCCTCATGTCCCTCTCGGAACATAAGACCTCCATCTGTACGGTGGGTCCAGATTATTAAAATACAATAAACGAAAATTACTAATTAATAATTTTAACTAATAATATTACTGGGAATGAGCGTTTGTCAATCATTTTATATAATTCTTATCGGAATTAAATGTTTTAGCTTATTTCATGTTCTGTTCGTACGATTTCCAGACTTTATTGGCATAAATACTGTTGAACAACAGTGCCGCTTGCAGCGCTACTTGAGATAAACATCCGCCCACGGTACCAACATCGGTATGACCAGTCGCTACTTGATATGTTAGGACAGACCAGTAAGCCAAATTGGCAATATTGACAATAATCCATAGAGACCAGTTTTCTTTGTATTTACAGATATATAATACCTGTGCAATAAACGAAATCACGAGATTAATACTATCGAAATACGGCAATTGACCGCCTGTTCTTGCTAATACAAACCAGCCTACTGCCCAGGCTACAAATGCAGCGAGGAAAATGAGACGTTTCATTTTTGCGCTAATCGTATTTACAGCTTCATCATTCCCCCATAGGAACCAACCGATCGGCTGAGAGATCACATAGAAAATGTTCATGACGAAAGCGCCATATGCGTGGCTTTGCCAAGCAATCATGGTCATGGCTATACATTGGACTAAGCCGAAGGCAAAGGTTAATTTTTTCCCCTTCATCCCAAACACAAGACAAATGACACCTGCTACACCACTAACCATCCCAATAATGGAATCAGGTGCAATCACATACGCAACCACCTGTAGCAGGATTAGAACAATCGCATAAGTTACCTCAAACTTCTTCCATCCGGTAAAGAATTGGTTATATAACCATGATTGTTGTTGTGTATTTTCCATGTCGCTCAATCCTCCTGCTCAGTTAAAATTGTTAATGCCAATTGAATCGATGCTTGTTCCCCTTGCGTCACTGTGTTCTCCCCTGAGACCAAATGATTGACCCCGGCAGACAGATCGGCACGATATAACACGACATTATTTAAAATCGACAAGGCTTTCATTTTACGCAATGTGCCTAATACAAAGATAATACTGGTCTCCATATCACCGCCCAATACACCATACTGAGACCATTCTTGTTCAGTCGCCTCATTGCTATCCATATAGAAACCATCATGTGCTCTGGTGATACCGAAATAGCCCTCGGGATAATGCTTCTTGGCTAGCTGCAACAAGTCTGCATCTGGAATGGCTGGATAAATGGGTGGAACATATTTACTGGATAGACCATCATCTCGAACGGTTCCTGTAGCAATAATTAATGACCCTAACGGAATGTTCTTCTGCATCGCACCGCAGCTTCCTACTCTGATGACCGTGGTAATCCCTATATTGTGCAGTTCCTCCATGGCGATGGCCGCAGACGGGGCTCCAATCCCTGTAGAAATAACTAATATCTCTTCGCCTTGATAACTGCCTTTGATCGATTTAAATTCTCTATTGTAGGCCAGGGGTTGTACGTTATCCATCAGCGCGCCAACTTTATCTACTCTGGCCGGATCGCCAACCAAGATGGCTTTTTGTAAGTTAATCGAGCTGTCTAATTGAATATGTGCTTGTTTCTCTATCATCGTTCATCTCTTCCTTTCAGGGTCAATCCATAATTTCTCACGATCTACAATCTCTATCTCGTCACCGCTTATGACGATGCTCCCCTCCACTTCAAGCTGGTTTAAGACACGATAGACGCTTCTGTTGGTAGAGGAGACCGAATCTAAAATGGCCTTCTTCTGGATCATCGTTGATTTCTGCCCGTTGCTCTCCTCAATAAGCGATGAAATGATTTGTGATCGCACGCTGTCTAAGCTGTATTTTATCGTTCGATTGGTAAGCTTATACATTTGTTCGCATAAAGAAGCAATCACGAGCTGATTGAAATTAGCATCCTTTGAGAGCCAATATAAAAATGCCTTATCAGGTATCTTTATTAAAGTTACTTCACTAATGCTCACTATTGATGCGCTATATGGTTTATGGATCATCGCTTCTTGCTCACCAATAAAATTACCGCATGAATAGATATCTAACGTTACCTGTTTAGCGCTTTCATTCATGACATAGACTTTGACGTTGCCGCTTACGACAATGTAGACGAAGGCATGCATCTCCCCTTGTGGTAAATAAAACTTGTTCTTCTTGAACGTCTGAATCTCCATTTCACGCAAAACTTCAAAGGGACAATCTTTTAAAATTGTATGCATTCTAGGAATATTGCAAGCGATTGCATCGATGTCTGTAAGCATCTTTTTCTAATCTCCTTGGTTTATATTTTCTCAAACACAAAGCATAAAAGCTACGACAAAGGACTTTATCTGAATGGATTTATATCTTATTTTTAATATGAATTGCGACATTTTTCAAACATGAAAAAATCGGTCCCATTATTCTCCAATAGCCGGCTTACTAACCAAGCTTGCCCTGAACTTTTTGCCCCCATACAACTGCACCACTTGCTGTGAACAAATAAAAAAAGCCGACCGGACAGCGTCCAATCAGCGTTTGAAGCTTTATACTCAGCGAAATTAGCCCACTGATGCTATGTCTACTCGTGACTCCTCGACGGTTGTGTCCGTGAAACGGCTGCGGCCCGTCCACCATGCCGCCACAAGACCGAGCGCAGCTGCGGCTGCCAGAAACCAGAAGCCCGCATGCACGGCTGCGGCCAGTGCTTCCTTCGTAGCGGTGGCACTCTGCCCATTACTACTAGCCCCCTCTAGCAACCGCTGAATCTGCTGATCGGCGCTTCCTTCACCAGCTGCTCCGGCGGGAAGCTCGCGGACAAGCCGCATGTTGATGACAGCCGCCATGACAGCCGTACCAAACACACCACCGACGGAGCGGAAGAAGCCAACAGATGAAGTCGCAACCCCTTTGATCCGTTCGTCAGCACTGAAGGTGACGGCCATTTGCCCGACCGTCATCATGATACCGACGCCAACGCCGATCAGAATCATCAGGAAGCGGATATGCCAAGCGCCGATGTTCAGGCTGGCCGCAGTCATTCCAAGCAGCCCCCCGGCGCTGATTAACATAGCAACGAAGATGCAGACGCGCCAGCTCCACCATTTGATGAACGAACTGCTTACTGCCGCCCCCACCATAACGGAGAACATGAACGGCGTTAGGACGCCTCCGGTATCCGAGGCATCACCGCCCAGGCTACCTTGGACGAAAAGCGGAATGTATATGAGCGATCCGTACATTATCGCGCCCTGCAGGAAAGTCGCTGCCAGCGTCCCGCTAATAGTCCGGTTACGGAACATAGCTAGGGGTAAGATCGGCTCCGGCGAGACGACCTCAACCCGCAGGAACGCCACCAGGCAGATCAACCCCAAGCCGAGCAAACCGGCCACCTGCCAGGACATCCAACCCTCGCCTTCGCCGCCGAGCTTGAGGCCCAGCAAGATGGAGAAAGTGGATACGGCGAGCAGTAAGGCTCCGCTCTTATCTACGCTCGGCTTGATATCCGACTTGGACGTTACCGGCAACAGCCGGACCATAGCCACGAAAACCAGTATGCCAAGCGGTATGTTCATATAAAAATTGTAACGCCAGTCCAAGTGCTCCGTGATCCAGGCGCCGAGCGCCGGTCCGCTTACGGAAGACAGCGCAAATACGCCCATATATAGCGTCTGATAGATACCTGCACGTTCCTTTGGCATGTTCGTGAACACCAGCGTGTAGGTGACGGGGATGAGGAAGCCTGCACCCAAGCCCTGAACCGCCCGATAAAAGATCAGCTGCGGCATACTCTGAGCGATCCCGCACAGCGCCGATCCGAGAATGAAGACTACAAGGCCTAGCATATAGAACCGTTTGCGACCATACAAATCCGACAACTTGCCCGCGATCGGCATCATCATTGTAGAGGTTAGCATATAAATCGTAAACACCCAGGACATCAGCGGCAGTCCATGCAGCTCCTTCACGATCGTGGGAAGGGCTGTCGAGACGATCGTCTGATCAAGTTGCGTCAAAAAGATGCTGACGAATAAGCCGGCCATCGTCCAGTTGAGTCTTGATTTGCCGGGCAGGGCAGCCTTCATCTGCATCGTCGTTCACTCCGTTTCGCTAATAAGTGGTCTCTACCCCCGCAGGCCAGCCCATTTAAGGCATCGCTTGGCATAATTCAGCGGGCTTATATCCGCTGTACGAGCTACAGCGTAGGCGCCAATTCTATTGACGGCATCCTCCAGAAGGCGCTGCAGTGCCTCGGATCCTGCACTCCCGCGCTCTACCCAGATACCGACAGTTACCTCTTCCACATTGGGGCTATTCTCCAAATCCTCCAACCACGAGACGATATGCGGCGGCATTTCGCCATATTGAGTGGAAGCGAATACAAACATCAACTTCTCCACCCGTCCTCCGTTCTTATTACGTTCCTCCTCCCACGTCAGCAACGGCTGACGAAGTGAATCCTGTAACCAGAGGCACATATCTGCGCACTCACTGCCCTCCTCCACTGAGGCAGAACCAACGCTGTAAATGAAATCACTCTCGCTCCACTTGGGGTCTGCCTCTTTATTCCCTCCGCCGTATAGGGCAGGCACGACACCGTGCAGAGTCAGCCGGATCATCTGATCGGCCACCTGGTCCTGCAGCGATTCCAGATCACCGTCTCCCCCTACGATTTCACGCAAGTTATCTTCCGAACGGAAGTAGAATTGGTTCATCATGCCCCAAAGCAAGAATAGCAGCGCCTTCCTATTCATACCCGCGTCTAACGTCCCGTCCTGTTGCCAATCAAGAATCATCTCTGTGTGCTTCAAGAAATCCTCATACCAGGTGGAGGAAGCATACTTAGTGAACAAGTCGCCTTCCTCCATCGCTTCCCAATGGAATATTCTATACAGATTCGGAATTTGGCACTTGAGACGGAATTGCACGCGAATGTAGGTTGCTAGAAATTCCGGCGCGTTCATCCCACTCCAGGATAGTGTATTAACGTACTCCTCCCACTGTCGGAATAGACTGACGAGCACTGCCTCATATAGCTTTTCCTTCGATTCAAAGTAATAATGGATGAGCGCCTGATTAACTTCAGCCTTAACGGCGATCTCACTAATACGCGTTCCCGCAAAGCCGCAAGCGGAAAAAACCTCCTCCGCAGCTATTAAAATGCGTTCCTGAACGTTTGTTTTGGTTTCTGCCGGACCTGGTCCAATCATTTCCTTTCCTCCTTTCCAATTTATTAAAGTATATCTTCAAACCCAGTTCAGCAGCCACTTATCGTTCTGTAATACCCATTCATTCGCGACTGCCCCGAAATCATCCAACTGGGAGTCCATCACGTACAAACCCTTTGTTGGGCAGGAAGCTCCCAGTTCGATAAGCAGCGGCCTCAGGTGAAGCTCGACAGCCAGACTGTGGTGCGGAGCTGCGCCCACGAGCAATGGGATAGCTAACTTACCAGCTAACGCCTCCGGGGGCAGTTGATCCGCAAACAACTTCAGCAGCCCTGTATAAGTAGCCTTATACGTAGGACTAGCGAATACAACAGCTTGCGCACGGGCAATACGCTCATTTAGTTCAGCTGCCACAGGGTCCCCCCATGATAGAAGCGAGCCACCATGTGGCGCCAAATCGATCACATCATAAGTCACATGAAGCGATGAATGCTCGGCATGCTCAGTGATCGCTTCAGCAAGGCGAAGCGAGATATTATATGTCTTTGAAAACGGTTTCGGATTACCAACGACGACCGCGATGTGCATAATATAAACCCTCCTTAGATCTCCAGCGCCTGCAGCGCTCTGTACTTGCCCTGGTAAAATAATAAGGGGCTTGATTGCGTTTCCGACTCGTATAGGAACTCGCCCTGTCCAACCAGAATCAGATGGTCGCCTCCGTCCAGCGTATCCGCCAGACTGCATTCGACTGAAGCGAGGCAGCCGCCAAGTACCGGCAGCCCCAGTTCACCCTCACGATAGTCAACCTCTTTGAATTTGTCAGTCTCGCTCTTTCGGGCGAAGCGCCGGGATACATCCTCCTGCGTTTCGGCCAGAAAGTTGACTGCGAACTTCCGCGCTGCAAGCAGGCTAACGAGTGTACTGCTTCCCTTATCTAAGCAGATGAGGAGCAAAGGCGGTTCCAGCGACAGAGATGTGAATGCATTGGCTGTCATACCTATCGCCTGTCCCGCTTCATCGAGCGTTGTAATCACCGTAACTCCCGTCGCGAACTTCCCCATGATGCCTCTCCATGCAATACCTTCCATTCCTTATCCCTCCCCATAAATCGAAGCAATTTACAATTATTCACTGACAGTCCGGCTATTCTCGGCTGTTGCACACCTGCCAGGCGGTTACAGCATAGACGACAGCTGCATCGACCATATCCTGCAGACTCGGTTGGAAACGGGTCGGACCATAAGTCGCCGACGGGATGTTATACATGTTAAACACGTTATGATCCCGCCACATACTAGAATAGACCGGGTGCGCGATCGGCGCCGCTCCGCGTCCGCCTGCTTCACCCGCTGCGGCCAACGCGCTGCGCAGAGGATCGATCCGCGCTGCGTCTGCTTCAAAACCTTGGCGATAGACTATCGGCTGAACAGCGCTGTCATAACCGCCGCGCTTCAGTAACGCCTCCAGTTCGCGCTGCACATCAGCGATGGTCTGGGCAGGAGTTAGATTTACCTCAATATAGAGCGAACAGACTTCACTTCCTCCGCCAAAGATGTGAGGATCACCGCCACGAATGGCTGAGATCTGCACCTTCGGAACAGCCGTGCCTCCTGGCGAGCGGTACGTTTGCCGAATTTCATAGTCAGCAGCCCATAGCTGCACGTCCCCGATGAGCGGTGCAACACGTACAAGTGCGCTCGGATGATTCTTCAATTCATTCGGATGCTGTAGCAGTGGCGTGAACACATCCTCACCATAGACATCGATGCGGAATAGCGCATGGCCGCAGCTTATCCAAGAGATGCCAAAGTCAGTGCCTTCAGCCGCAATCGCGTAGTCCGGTGCAACACCACCATGTGTCATCATATAGTGCGCACCGATCTCCTTGCCGAGATACTGTGTACCCTTGAACTCCTCAACATGCTCAGGGCCGATCTCCGCCGGACAAGCAGTCAGATACAGATGCCCCGCAAGAGGTAGGCCTGCTTGTTTCAACGCTTTGGCTGCTATAAGAAAGCAGGCCATCGGCCCCCGGTCATTCTCCACCGGATGTCCGGAGAAGTGACCCTCGACTAGTGAGGCCGTCGTCCAACCCGGATCATCGATTGTACCACCTGGGCGGTATTTCCACTGATCGCGCCAATTATACTGCGGCGCTTCTGTATCCAGATGGCTTGTAAACAGCAAATTCCTGCCTGCCTCCGGCGTTTCTCCACCAAGTCTGCCGACGACACTGAACCGATCCTCGACCATACCAACACGACTCGGAGCGAAGCCCTCCCGCTCCATCCAGGCGTATACATAGTCACCCGCTTCCTTCTCATAACCAGCCAGACTGCGGATGTTACACAACTCCAGGATAAGTGAAGTCAGCTCGTCAATGTCGATATGGCGCCGGATGAGCGCTGCTATCTCGTCGATTTTCCCTGCATCTGCTCCGGTTCCGTCTTCCCCACTCATGAGATTCCGTTGTTCCGCCATATTTATACCTCCCCGATATCTGCCCACTCTGCCAGCAGCGCCTCCGTGTCAATTAGCGTGGCGAAGTTCAATGCCATCACACGCAGCGAATAGAGATGAAGCTCTTCCTCGTAGGCTGCACACGCATCACTGACGACAAATGCCTCGTAATCTCGCATGAATGCATCGCGCACAGTCGATTCCACACAACATTCGGTCGTGACACCTGTCACGTACACAATACCGATCTCCTTCTCTTGCAGCACCTCATCCAGATTCGTTCCAACAAAGCCGCTATACCGCGTCTTCGAGACAACTGTATCGCCCGGTTCAGGGAAGAGTCGATAATACTCCGCCCCCGGTTCCCCTTTACGGCATACAGCCGCCGCCACCAACGGATCAATGCCCTGCCGCTCGTACCATCTCAGCATTGCGGGCGAGTCCAGCTCCGGCTCTGTTTCAAGCCGGACAAAGATAACGTCGACTCCAGCGCGGCGAGCTGCACCGATCAGGAGATCAATCCTGTCCACCGTTCCATCGATTGTGGACAAGTCCGCGCCGAATGCCGTTACCGCACCGTCCGGTGCGCAGAAGTCACGCTGCACATCGATAATCAGCAGAGCCGCCTTCATTGTTCCCCCTTGCGCAACAGCGGCAGTACGTTCTCCCCGAAATAGCGCACATCTTCGGTATAGTCCGAGAACGTCAGCATCATGCCGTCGATACCCGTATGCTCAATGATGTTACGAACTTGCGCAGCGAGTGCCTCCGCATTACCAACGAGCATTTCATTCATGAATACGTTTTTGGCACGCGCTTGCATTACATTCTCGCGGCCATCCGGATCCATTCCGTAGCTGCGCAGCAGCCCTTTTATCGCCTCAATATCAGCACCATCTTGAAAATGCTTCAGCTTGGCCTCTGCTTCCTCTTGCGTATTTGCCGGAAGCACTCCGAACATCGAGTACGTCTTGATTGTCTTCCCCCGCTCTGCGGCCATCTCCTTGGTGCGTCTCGATAAGGCCGCCAACTCGTCAAGATCACGGCCGCCGATGAAGCAGGCATCACCTTCCTCGATGGTAAAGCCGATACCTTTCTCTGATTGGCCTGCACAGATGATCGGTGGACGAGGCGACTGCTGCAACGGCTTCGGATTAGACTCGCAGTCGATCAGTTCGAAGTATTCCCCCTTATGATTGACGCGCTCCTCCTTCCACAGCTTCTTCACGACCTGCATCCATTCGCGGGCCAGGTCATAGCGGGCATCATGGTCCAGATGCTCCGGCCATGTCCCCATCTGTCTGAATTCTCCCGCATACGAGCCAGATACAACGTTCATACCGACCCGTCCGCCACTGATTTGATCCAGTGTCGCGAACATTTTGGCAGCGACGGCCGGATGATAGAGGAGCGTATGCACCGTAGCGAACACCTTAACCCGGGAGGTCGCCTCCGCCAGGCCCGCCATCATCGTCATCGACTCAAGTGAAGTGCCCCAGTGATTTGTCGTACCTCCATAACCTCTCCACTTCGCCATCGACATAATGAAGTCAAAGCCGGTCTCCTCTGCGATCACAGCAGCTGCGCGATTGAGTAAATAACTGCCGTCTGGACGCGGTTCGGATTCCGATATAATCCACCCTCCATTAGTAATAGGTAAGAAAATACCAAAGTCCACACTGTTATAATCAATACCTTTTGTCATATTCGTATCCTCCTGCAGCTAGTGTCTATTATTTGTTTGGCCAGATTAGATTAGTTCCGTCGTAAATGGAATTGAGATACTGGTTGTCCATAACATCTGTAACAGCTAGCGTCTTCGTCAGCACGCCTGCGTTCTTCAGCATATCGATTTCATTCTGCCACTGTGTGTCCGTTTGCCATCCCACTCCGTGTTTCGGGTCTTGTGCATCCTTAACAATTTTGCTTTCAACTGTCCAGCGATTAGTCTCGGAGGCCAGATCGTACCCTGATTGTGAACGCTTCTTCAACATATCGAGTGCTTTTTCACTATTAGCAAGCGCCCATTCATGGGCTTTAGCAACGGCACGGAGAAAATCCGTAACTGTATCCGGATGTTCCTTGGCGAACTCGTCATTAGCTACGATGACGCCAAATGATGTCTTAGCGCCGTAGTCTCCAGGATCAATCAGATTTACCTTGAATCCCTTGCTCTCCATAATATGGGGTTCGTTAGACTTGTAGACAGTGAGCGCGGCGACCTTGCCAGAACTCAGCACGCTGGGATCGTAACCGACAGAGACGCCTTTAACCGAGGCCGGATCAATCCCTTCATTTTTGAACATGGCTACATAGTTTGGCGGCAACGCCCCGTGGTACCCAATCGTTTTACCTACCAGATCCTGTGGTTTCTTGATGCCCGAGTCAGCCATAACCATCAGCGCGTTGTTCCCTTGGGCACCGAAGGTAGCAATCCCTTTAATACCAGCACCACTAGCAACAGACTGGATGACAAGGCTAGGGGCACCTGCACTGGCGATCTGTATCTTATCTGCTGCAAGGAACTTCATCCCCTCGGAATCAAGGCCACCCTGAATCTCAACATCAATGCCCAAATCCTTAAAGTATCCGAGTTCATCCGCAACAACGACTTCCAGGTCAGGCGGCGAGGCCCCGAAGTAAAATCCCGTCATATACCTAATTTTCCCTGCCTTCTCGTTGGACGCCTTACGTGCTGCCCAATCCGATTCTGCCGAAGCTGGTGCCGACGCGATTGCGGTAGGCGATGCTGCTGCCGAAGAAGAGGAGCTGCTGGAATTGCCAGAATTGCCTCCGCAGCCCGCCAGTACCATCGCGAACAACGTTAGCAGTGCACCTGCCGAACTTACCGTTGAAAAGACCTTATTCTTTGCCATATTCCAGACCTCCATATCTATTGTTATCGATTACTCGGTGATGCTGTAAGTTAGGTTACCCTTTGGACTGTTCGGAGCTATGCCATGAAAGCACCCTGCGTTCGACCAAACGGACGAGATTCGTCAGTATAATCCCCATTAGTGCGAGCAGTAGGATCGAAGCGAACACCTGATTCATCTGCATATTATTACTCGACAGCATTACCAGATTTCCCAGTCCTTCCGTTGATCCGCTCCATTCGCCGACAACCGCCCCCATCACGCTCAGACTAACGCAGGTGCGAGCGGCAGAGAACAGATAGGGCAGACTGTTCGGCAGCCGTAATTTCAAGAAAATCTCCATCTTGCTGGCGTGAAGCGACTTCATATATTCATAGTTGTTAGCATCAACGGAGCGGAAGCCTGTAATCGAGTTGACCAGCATCGGGAAAAAGGTGACGATTGCCGCGATTAGCACCTTGGGCAACGCCCCGAAACCAAACCAAATCATGAGTAGTGGAGCGATCGCCGAGATCGGTGTCACATTGGCAAGCACGGCTAGCGGGAGCAGCGAGCGCTCAATTAAACGCGAGTGTGCCATAATGATCCCACCCGTTAGCGCCAGCACAGAGCCGAGGAGAAATCCTCCAATCGCCTCGTACAGCGTTGTCCAAGCGTGAGGCAAGTAGAAGGAGAAATGTCCAAACAGTTCTGAAAGCACCGAGCTTGGTGCGGGGAGCGTTAGCGCATTAAGACCGATCAGACGGACTAGCGCCTCCCAGACAAGGAAAAAGCCGATGAAAGCAACTGTCGGAGGCGCCGACGAAGACAAGACCCGACGCGTTTTCGCAAACTTTTTGGAAGGTATGGACGACGGATCAAACGTAATTCCAGACTCCCTGTTGGCATTCAATTTAATATCCATCATCGTTACACCTGCTCCTTTTGCGTTTAGTCTCGATGTGTTTTGCTTGCCTGCGACCACCATAGTCAATCCCACCTTTCCTGCAACAAAGCACGGATTTGATGAACATAGTCATGAAAAATAGGATCATTCTCTTCCATCTTCGTTCGAGGATGCGGCAGATTAATGTCGACAATCTCGGTTATTCGCCCGGGACGGCTCGACATGACAACAACTTTGTCTGATAGAAATACAGCTTCACGGATGTTATGCGTAACAAACACAACGGTTTTCTGATGCTTCTCCCAAATACTCATCAACTGGTGACTGATCTTCTCTCTTGTGATTTCATCAAGTGCGGAGAAGGGTTCATCCATAAGCAGGATTGGCGCACCACTCGCGAAAGCCCTCGCAATACCTACACGTTGCTGCATGCCGCCCGATAGCTCCTTCGGATATGCATTAGTGAAGTCGCCGAGACCAACAGCCCGCAGCAATTCCGTCTCGTCTTCGCGGTTGCTCTCATAGGCTGCGCCGCCTTTGCGGTTCACTTCCTGCGGCAGCTGCATATTCTCAATAATCGTGCGCCAAGGAAACAAAGCCGGCGCCTGAGGGACAAATCCGAACACCTTCGATGCCTGTGCCTCTAGCGGAGTCATTCCACCGATGCTCACTTTTCCAACATCAGCGGTCTCCAGTCCGCCTATGATACGCAGCAGCGTTGATTTCCCGCATCCGCTCGGCCCAATCAGACTGACGAATGTGCCGCTGTCCAGCTCCAGATTGATGTTACGTAAGGCTTCAGTCCACTGACCTTTGCGCGAAAACCTCTTGGACAAGTTCTCCACCAATATGACCGACATCTTTCTCTCCCCCAACTCTTTTTTAATTTTTTAATTAAATTATTTGATGAGTTGATTAACTTTGAATACAATTTAGCACGAACATAAAACTGCGTCAATATACATGACACATATAATTTAATTTTATCGAATTACAATATAATAATAGTCTTTTTATATAAATTTTATATATAAATTCTCTCTTTTATGTTATTTTATCTAACATTAATATCACTTAACAGTGAAACCAACTTCATTTGTACAGCTACTAAATCGTGCGCTTGATTTTTTAATTAAACAATAAATGATGAAGACGTTTAGTCCGGCTCATATACTGGGAGCACAAAAAAAGAGCTGACTGGACAATGTCCAATCAGCTCTTGAATCCCAATGCTTGTAGCCAGCCTTTATTTCGGAGCCAGTTTGTACAGCACGGATTGTCTTCCACTCAGCGTGAGCGTAAGCTTACCATCTTGAGATTGAACCGGCTTATTAGTCCACAGATCAAGAATGCTGGCATCCACCGGAATCCCTGCACGACCAAGATCGATGATCTTCTCTGCAGATTCCTTGCTGTAGTTGAACACAGCCAAATAATAAGTCCCCTGATCTTCCAAAACAAAAGTATCTGAAGCGGTGGTTCCTGTATTGCCCTCCACACTACGGAAAGCCTTCCCTTTAATCGCCAATTCATTCACCCGCGGATTGGTCAGCAGCTGCTTCATCAGCTTCTGTGCTTCCGCGCTCTGCACATCATCCGAATTCAGATAGACCGTTCCCGAAATGACCGACGCATTGACCCGGCTCTGTGCCCCCTCAAAAGTCTCGCCCTTAGTCAGTGTCATGTAGTCGGGATCGGTATAAGGATAGATCGTCCGGTTCTGCCACCAGCCATACGTCTGACTGTTCAGCTGATATTCCGTAGAGGAAATCGAGCCGTCGATATCACAGGAGATTCTACGGCTGTGGGCATATTGGCTCGGGAAGATCGGCGCAATAGAAGCACTGACGAACATCGTGTCCCCGAGTTGATTCAGCAAGTAGGACATTCCCTCGTTGTATGCCTGAATCCCTGTCGTGATATTTTTATCATAGAAATCGCCTTCCATCGAAGCATGGGTGAGAAAGTCGAGCTTAATGAACTGATAACCACGTGCTTTAAAACGGGCAATATCATAATCCATCTTCATCTTCGTACCTGGGTGAGTAGGATCAAGGGCGATTCCATTACCATACGGCACGAGCTTCCCTTCACCATCCTTGAGTATGATATCACCATAAGTGTATTTCCCCTCTGTTCCTTCCACTTCAGCGATCATATTCTTACCCCAATATACAAATGGTGTATGGTATGTTCCAGGAATCTGTCCGTTCTTGCGGATTTTCACTACAGCATCATTAAGCTGCTCATCCGATAGATTATCCCAGAAGGAATCCATGTTCATGTACACCGCACCATCGTTGTTGAAGGTTTTATTTTGCAGATGATCATGGAAAAAGTTAGAGGCTGCCATCAGATTATCATACGACAGATGTTCGGCATACGCTCCCCAGCTATTCCAGCCAACAGGAACTCCCTGCGGGATATTCGGGCCGAAGGAGAGCGGAGGCGCTACTACTGCATTCGCGCGGCCATAGGCTTCCATGCCGTCACGGTAATCACTGTAGAAACCGACAAAAATCTGCGGTGATTTCAGCGTCTTCCCTGTAATCGCACCATGTGGCAAGCTGTCATAGGTGACTTTTTTGGAAGTAAAACCGCCGAATACCTTAAGCTGATCCAGACGATTATCTGCACCGCTCCAGTGAATGCCTGTCTTCCATGTATCATGAGTTATCGATCCGACGATCAGACCATTGCGGCTGGCATTATCAAAGATAGCCGTCACTTCAGAGCTAATATTACTATTCGTGTTCAAGTGTGTATTCATCGACTTGGAATCATAACGTGCCCAAGCATCATTATCAAACGGCACGATGAGCACCCTGTTATCACCATACTGTCCAAGATCGACTCCGCCAGCAGTCTCCAGCACCACAGGAGCCATCTCATTCGTACTCAACTCGCTGCTGCCAGTCACTTCTTCAGCTTTGATAAAGTAGTTAGTCTTCTCGTACACATAATAGATTTGATCAAGACTCGGTTGCCCTTGCTTCTCATTACGGACAATGAGCTTTATGCCCTCCCCGTGTCCATCCTGAATCTGTTCTACCTGATCAGTTAACAAAGTGTGCGAATCATACTCATTACTGTAGACCAGTTCCTCATTCAGCTTGAAACTGCTGTGTACCCCCTTGGCGATCACCTTGCCATCCCAGGCGTATGACGATAATCCAGTTGTCGTATTATAAAGCAATTGGTAAGTACCACTATCCACTGTAAATCCAGAGCTATGCTGTGATACTGTAATATTTCCAACCTTCAAAGTCGTCGCCAGCTCACCAATATTCGCAGAATCACCCCACTGGAACGCTGGATTCTGTCCAACTTCACCGCTTTCAGGTGCCTTCTTGATCACAATTCGATCCAAATTCGGAGAGTACCAATCACCGTCAGAGAATAGCAGGATATTGCTGCCACCGTTCAGTTCGATCTCAAAATCAAAGCTGCCTACTGAATCCCAGTCATCTTTCACAACTTCAGGAAAGTCAATCTTCTCCGAATCCTTGTCATTCACCTTAACATAAAAAGAACGCGGATCACCCGATACATAGTAAGCGGTTACAATGTATTTCCCAGCCTCTGTGACTTCTACATCATTGAACTGAATTGAACTACCTTCGAAAAGACCTCCTACCTGTTTACCATCAGAACATTGCGCGCAATCAGCGATTTGTGTATGCGGTCCTTTCAAAGTGTTTCGCGAATCATTAGCTTGGAATTCATATAGGGTCGGTGCTGGTGGCTCAGTTGCATTCGCCGCTGGCAATTCTGCAGCTTGCCGCTCCTCTACTACCGTATCTTTCGCTGCTGACTCTATAGTTTTCCCCTCCCCTCGGAGACTGTTAAGCCATACGAAAACAACAACTCCTCCAATGATAAGAAGCAGAGCAGCAAGTATTAGCTTCCTGTTCTTAATCAGCTTACATCACCCTTCCTCCTGTTTTCGTAGAACAAGGGCGCAAGAAGCAATCAACCTTCTTGCGCCCTATTCATATTGGAGCTATATAGATTGAACTTAAGTTTTCCACATGGACTGAGGCTGTCATTGCGGAGAATTTTGGACTTCCGGCCGCTGTTGTCTCCAGATTTCTTGAGATTGTACCGCTATTCGCGGATAAAATCCGGAGACAAAGGCGGACGCTATCGCTCCTACAGTTCCAAAATCCCCCTCCATTCCGCATCCTTATGTTAGTTTTTTAGTTCAATCTATTTAGCGATTAGCCCACCAATCCACTGCGTTCCATACTTTCTACAAAGTGACGCTGTACGAACAAGTACATAATAATCAGCGGCAGAATCGCCATCAATACCGCAGTATTACGAATCATGGATGCATACAGCGGGTCCATACCGAGAGAAGTTTCCGTATACCTCAGGTAGAACATGATCTGTCCCCACGCGCCAGATACCATGGAAGACATCACACCCGTCTCATTCAGGACCATCCCCGTGAAGAAGGAATCGTTCCATTGCCATACGAAGGAGAACAGCATGACGGTCACCAGAGCCGGAATGGCATTCGGCAAAATAATCCGCATAAAGGTACCGAAGGTGCCTGATCCATCCACCCAAGCGGCCTCCTCCAAATCCTTAGGAATCCCTCTGAAGAACTGACGGAAAATGTAAACAAATAGTCCTGTCTTCAGACCCATTCCTAGAATAGAGGAAATAAAGAACGGCCAGTAAGTATCGATGAGATTCAGGGGTTTACCCGTAAAGAGGGTAATGATGCCTAGAATATCAAAGTTTTTATAAGTCAAATAGGTTGGAATCATAATCGTCTGTGGCGGCACTAGAATCGTAAAGATCACGCAGCCGAACAACAAACCGCTACCCCGGAACTTCATTCTTGAGAACCCATAACCGGCAAGTACACAAGACAAGGTCTGGCACACCATGACCAGAATAGACAATAGCGATGTGTTGAGCAGAACCTTTGGATAATTCAGCGATTCACTAACTAACAGAAAGTTTCTTAACGTGAAGTGCTTAGGAATCCAGACTACACTGGCATCATACAGATCAACAGGATCTTTGATCGCAATCATGACCTTAATCAGAATGGGATACAAAATGATAAAGGAAATGCCGGCAAGAAGAACACTTCGCACAAAAACCCAAAGCCAATTTTTCACCTGATTAACCCAAAAACTTGAATGAGACATGCGCTCCAAGGAAGAAGGTAGCACATGCGCCGCCTTTTCTCTAATACTTTCAGCTTTCATAGCAGGCTCCCTCCTAACTTAGTCGTAGTAGAATACTTTCCTGGAAATCAGCATTGTAATTAGCCATAAGAAGAGCGAGATTACGACGAAATAGATCCAAGCCATTGCTGCACTAAGTCCAAATTGATAAGACTTGAAGGCCGTATCCCGAATTTGCTGGGTCGTCGGGCTTGTAAGCAAGTTATCAATGATAGAATAGACCACATTCGTCAAAATCAACGGGCTGATCATCGGAAATGTAATTTTCCAGAATGACTCGTATCCGGTTGCACCTTCAATTTTGGAGGCTTCATAAAGCGAGCCGGAAATGGATTGCAAGCCTGCTACGAAAATAAGAATCTGCACTCCCGAGGCCGTAATAATCTGATAGATCCGGTTGACCGCTTCGACCAGGTATTGAACGATTTGGTAATTGACACCTGAGTTTAATAGCAGCTTCGCGAGCTCCAGATTACGGAACAGCGCAAACTCACCGCTTGACGTCTGACTTGCACTTTTGATGATTCCTTGGGTATAATCGCCGCTTTCAACAGCCGCGATGACGCCAGAGGCCAGAATGACCGGCAAGAAGAATATGGCGCGAACCAAACCTCTTCCTTTAAACTTCTGATTCAACAGTACCGCTGCAAACAAACTGAAAATAACAATGAGCGGTACATTGATGGCCATGTTCGCCATGGATTCAGTCAACGTTCGTACATAATGCTCATCTTGAAACAAAGCATTCTTAAAATTAGCCCAACCTACAGATTGCATAGAAAATCCATTATCGTTCACCTTCAGTGTACTGAAGCTATAGCGCAGCGAATTAATAAGCGGCACAAGGAACAATAACAGGAATCCGGCAAACCAGGGGAGAATAAACCATACTCCTTTATACTTTTGCCGCTGGTGCAGCGTTAGCCCCACTCTAGGTTGCTTCAATTGCGCTCGCCTCCCATAAGGTATCCCATCGCTTCAACAGCAGCGCCCCCTACATTGACCGGATAATCATTATAGTTGACCACTATTGATGTTCCATCCTCATAGGTGGTTTGATAGACACCTTTTTCTAGCATTTGATGATCCTTTATAATCTGAGTCCGTACTTTACTCAGCACATTGTTTATTTCGGCATACGTCGACTTGGCCTCATCCATCCAATTTTGATAGCTCGCAGAATACAGATAGTCGAACCCGGTTTCCTTAACCAGAGATGGTTTCTCATAGAACCAAGTAAAGTACAGCCCAGAGCCCGTCTCCAGTGATTTTAGAACATGATAACGAGTATCCTGCTCATCAGAAAGATTGAGCGCTTCTCCTGCATAATCGATGTACCCATGCAGCGCCATCTCATAGAAAGGCACACTCTGGTCAGTAAGGTTATAGCCGCTGTTCTCAAGCGGTGCATTAACAACACTATCTACATATGGAAGAGTGTATGCGTTACCACCCGATACCATCATATTCGGATAAGTGTGCAGCTTCGCAAGCTGCTCTTCTACTGCCTTCTTGCTCTCTTCCCGGGTAAGGACATTCTTCGTATTAAAGTCGGAATTCAGTTCATCTCCCATATCATGCAGAGACAACCCCTTCTGCCCTAGCTTGTTGTACTGGGTCATAAATTTATCCACTACTACAGGCAGCCTTGCAGGAGAGAGTGGGTAGGTCGGCTCCAAATACGTAAGCTTGTAATAACTAGCTAAATCGTAAGGTTGGACCGTTGCTACTACGCCATTCATCGTACGTGACGCATCTCTTTTCGGTTTGAAATCCCCTTTATCATGTAGCACTCTCATGAAGGATACATCGGGATACAGCGTAATTCCGTTACGACCCGCAAAATCCTGTAGTTCCGCAAGTCCTTTTTTCCCACCTAGCTTGCTATCCACGGATACAGAGGATGGGATTTTATGATTAAGCCCGCCATTGAACCATCCCGTATAGCGGACTTTAATATTGCGGATACCCTCAGCCTGAAGCTGATTAAGAATGTCCTGTGCCTGACTGAACGTGGTAAGCGGCTGATAAGAGCTATAAGGAATACCCAGGAAAAATTTCCTCGTTGGAATTCCACCAATCAATTCCACATTGAACGGAATTTGCTCCTGCTCGTGCAGCTTCGCAAGCCCATACTTCTTAATTAGGTACGAACGGTAGTAAGAAGCCATCCCACTGTAGCTCGCATCCTTTTCTTGCAAAAATCCGTAGCGAAGCGTGATATCACCGTTATACGGTCTATCCTGGAATTTAGGGACCGACTGCTGCATCCAGAATCCTGTCAGTGCAAGCGGATCAGAGCCAGTGATCTCATAACTACTGAACACATAATTGTACGAGTTCGCCCGTCCGCTTACATCGGCTTCTATGCGTCCGATTCCGTCCCCATTTTCTACGATGGCTACAAAGCCTGCATCATTCTTTTTCATACCAAACACCGGCAAACGAGCCGTAGACCCGCCTAACACCTGTTTTTTCGGCAAGCTAACTGAATCCGCTCCATATAGAGGCACATTATAGCCATAGGCAGTCAGCTTATTGTTATTAAGATGAATGAGTGAACCCGAGCCGTCAGGTACGAACATGTAGCCCTGATCCTTAGTACCTGCAGCGCCAAAGTAAGGTAGCACAGAAATGGAGTGCAGAAAGAAACCTTTGTTTTGAATATTCTCAGCCGATACATTCACTACGAGCTGATCATCAGCAAGGCGATAAGTAACAGGAATCACGAATGTAGCCTGGCTGACCACATCACTATTCTTACGGTCTATCTCCATCTGTTCTTCGCCATATCCAATTTCCTCTAGCGTACGCAGTGTCTTGGTCAGCGCCATTCCTTTCAAGGCAGTATCCCGCCGCTCATAGAGCTTACTATTCTCATCCAAGTTGAATCTGCTAAGGACATCTTTTTTCTTCTTCTCATCCTTGATCTTATCGAGGATCAGTGTTTGGAAACGTTCTTCACTAATAAACTTTGGAATCTGCTCTACACCGCGCAGCTTTTCGCCGATGGTATAGAGAATTTTAAGGCCGTCACCCAGCTTCTCAATTTCAAATTGCTCGTACTCCACACTCTGATTGAAATTGTTATATTGCTGCGGCTTGCCTGTTTTATCTGAAAAATTCAGCAGCAATTGGCTGGATAACATGGATTTATTCATCCCAGACGCCTTACCGTCCTGATCCCGATCCTGCGGGTTCGAGAACCAGACAGTACCATCCTTCTTATTACTGACAGCAATTTCTGTCGTCTTGGGACTATAGTAAAGTGCCAATGCTTCATTCTCAGCAGCCAGCGTCATTGACGCTACAGCCGTTGCCGCGGCTGCATTTGAAGAATGAATCTCCTGTTCTGACGAATCACTTTGAGTTAACGGCGCATCCAGGGAATTGGGCGCAGCAGCAACATTTCCAGCTTGCCCGATTGACCCGCTTCCAGCAGTTACCAAGCTAATTACAACTGCCGCAGCAACTGCCGCTCTCCATTTGTTTTTCACGTCTGCCAGCCTCCTTCCTAGATGCGGTATGAAATCTCATTATAGATGGATACCACGAAACCGATCATTTCCTGAAGCAGACTGAAGAATAACAGCCCCAGGAACATGATAATGCCCATAACCACCAAGGTTAGTAGCATTGTGACAATGGTCTTCAGAACTGTATATTGATGTACTGTCATTGTGCCGATAAACAGCAGCCAGACAAACCATAGTACAGATAGTGAATCTATCATGTAATAGAAGGCCGATTCACGCGTAGTAATGATGTTACTGATTAGCACATTCCCGAATCTCATCAAGATCAGCGGAAGCAGCGCATAGCCAGTGGCCATCACAATGTCCTTGAATTTCCCTTCACCATCCATGAGTGTCGTCAAAGACCAGTTCGCTACGCACCATAGAAAGAATGGCAGAACAATATATTGCAGTTCATTAATGCTATTTAAGTCATAGGGATAGTTAAAGTTAACAACAAAACCTGCGTACTGCCGCAGCAATATAGTCGCCACTGTCAGCAATAGCAGCATGGACAGAGCAACGCGCAGTCTGCCTTTATTCTCATACTTCAAATCCCAGAACCCTTGAAAAGGATGAAACAGTACATAAAACGGGGTTTTGGTCATCTCACGTAACATCCGCATTCACCTTCCCTCTCGCCCTTCTTCTGAAGAAGCTGAAGCCCCCCAGAGCTACACCCAGGACGATCACGATGGTCATCCCTGTCCCAAAGTATTCACGTACTATCTCTTTGCGATATTTACCGAATGCCTTAGAGTAGTACTCCCTGTCATAACCAAGTTTCAAATATTCCAGTGCCTGCTTGTTCTCTCCTTGGCGGAGCAGCACCTTGCCAATACCGACATAAGCGATCTCATTATTGGAGTCCAGCTTAAGCAGATCCTTCCACTTCTGTTCCGCCTCATCGTACTTTCCGGAGAACAGCAGATGATTCGCTTCATTAATTAATGCACCATAACGGGTCGGCTTGAAAACGCTGATTCGATTCATCGCCTTATCCAGCACCAGGAAATCATCCCCCCTACGCTCTAAAGCAACAGGGGTACGGAACGTGCCTTCCTGCTCGCCCATACGACCAAAAATGTACAATAGATTTCCGTCCTGGTCATAGGTAAATACACGTCCCTTTCGGGAATCAAGCGCACTATATACCCCATTCTCACCGACTTTAACATCGATCAAGAGTGAACTTTCACTAGATCCCATGGAATAGATGTCTCCTCTTGGGAACCAATAGCCTTGACGCCGCAAGACATCTTCTCCAACCGGGTTCAGCCGCTTAATCGGATCGGTAGAGGTCAGCTCAGATGTCGTCGTATACAAAAAGCCTTCGCTGTCGAGATCCACATTGTTGAACTCTAGCGGAACAAATTGTTCCAGCTTACTGCGTTGCTCTTTGGTCGACATTTTCTTCCAGAAGTAGTCCCATGCATCAAATTTCACCCGGTTCGTCCCCATAAAACCAGTGAAGTTTCCGTCCGCATCGAGTTCGATGATTCCATCGAAGACTCCTCTGCCGACAACATAGATCCGGCCCGCATGATCTACAGAAACCTTGATCGGGTAATATTCGAAGCCAGAGCGGATGACATCAGACTTTGGAGCTCCGATGTCGCGTACAAAGTCTCCTTCTCCTGTTAGTTCCACAACTCTGCGGTTTTCAGTGTCAGCAATATAGATATGATTGTGCTTAGTAACATAGATTCCTTGCGGACTATTGAACTTCTCATTCTTCCCATCCCGCACAAAGCCACGAATCTCTCGAACAACCCGCCAATCTTTATCAAAGACGACAATTCGTCCGTTCCCTGCATCCAGTACATAAAGCAAGCCGTCCTCAGCAACATACATATCGCTTGGTTCTAAAAGCTTGCCAATGCCTTGCTCGCTACCATCAATTGTGCCTGCCTGGATGTAAGCATTAGGGGTATTCACACTATCACCCCAGTAGGAGTAAGTGTACCCCTCATAGGGAGCAGCTCCCGCTTGAAGCGGCGATGCCAATAAGCTTACTGTTGTTAAGACAAGCACTACTTTGCTAATTGACTTAATAAGCTTCATTTTCGTTCCTCCCGTGCTATTCCTTCATTCCGGAAGATGCCATCGTCTGAATGATTTGGCTCTGAGTGATGACGAACAACGCCATCGGAACGCTCATCAATAGCAGAGCTACCGCTGCTGCTATACCTGCCCGGGCAATACCACCTTGAATAATCTGTCCCATCGCAAAGTGCATCGTCTTAAGCTCTTCGCTATAGATAAAGCTGCCGCCGTCGGTGGCCCATAGCATCTGGAACAACAAAATAATGAGCGTGAACCATGCTGGCTTAACCAGCGGCATAACAATCGTCCAGAACACGCGGTACTCGCTCGCACCATCAATTTTGGCGGATTCGATCAAGGCCATCGGAATCTGCTCAATGAACTGCTTCATCAGATAGAGTCCGAGCGGGAAGGCAAATGCCGGCACAATGATCGCCCAGTACGTGTCAATCCATCCCAGCCAGGACATCGTCATATAGTTCGGGATCGCCGTCACCTGCGAGGAGAACATCAGCGATAGAACAACGATAGAGAACAATGTCTTGGAGCCGATAAAATTATATTTTGCCAGCGGGTAGGCTGCTGCTGAAGCAAGGATAACGTGCCCCACTGTACCGACCAGGGTGATGAACACCGTATTGAAAATGTAGCGTGAAAAAGGAACCCACGATTTGGCCATCAGATGGAACAAATCAGGAAAGTTATTAAAGGTAGGGTTCCGTACAAAAATCTTAGGCGGAAACAGAAATAGCTCATCGAGCGGCTTGAACGCATTATTGATCGCATAAATCAGTGGAATGGCCATAAAGGCACCGAACAAGCCTAGAAGAAGGAATAAGAAAAGGTCCACCTGCCACGAGCGGTTAATTCTCTTCTCCCCGCTCAATCTGAATTTAAGTGCTAGTCTCACTGGCCTATTCACCCACCCTTCTAAGCATCTTCTGAATCACTAGGTTGGAGCACAGCATAATACCAAACAACACTGTGGCAATCGCTGAGGCGTAACCCATCTCAAATCGAATCGTACCGTAGTCAATCAAGTGGGTAACAATGGTATGGGCAGAATACTGCACACTTGGGAATCCCGCCAAGTTCATCGCTACGTCTGCCACCGCAAAGGATGCCGTGATTTGAATAACCGCCCCGAACATAAGCTGTGGGCGCATAGAAGGTAGCGTGATATACCATAGCTCCTGCCACCGGTTGCGAATACCGTCCATCGCTCCCGCCTCGAACAAAGTCTTATCAACAGTTTGCAGACCGGCAATGAACGCCAGAAAGCTCGTTCCGAGACTTAGCCATAGCTGAACAATAATAATGATCATCAGCGTATACTTCGGATTCTGGAACCATAGGATCGGTTCATTAATAAAACCGGTCCTCATCAGGAAACCGTTTACAATACCGTACGAATCACCAGAGAACATAATCTGCCATACGAAATAGATATTCCCGGAAATTGAAGGCGCATAGAAAACAAGGGTCATAAAGGCCCGTACCTTTGGCCTGAGCTCATTGATTAACCAGGCAAATACGAAACAGGCAATATAACTGACCGGACCCGTAATCACTGCGAAGATCAACGTATTTTTTAGAGCGATCAGAAAAATATCATCATCTAGCAGCAAGCGGGTATAATTGCTCCAGCCTGCCCAGCGTGGAAACTCCAGCATATTAAAGTACGTAAGGCTGATCAGCATGGACATGACAACCGGAAGCACAGTGAAAATGAAGAACAGCAGCATATATGGAGCAATCAACACGTAGAGATGCTTGTCATTCTTCATTCGCTTCAAATTAAACCGGAGTTTACTATGCTCGGTGCTCACGCCTTTCTGAGGCGAAGGCTCACCCGCGGATGCCGGTAAAGTATTGGTTTGCTGCAACTTAGATCACCTCGGTCTCTACTTCAGATTGATTTCTGTTTGCTTAAACTCGATCTCACGATTGATCTCTTCCACGTAATCATAGAGAGCGTCTCTCGTGTTCGTCTTATTGTTAATGACTTCTCTAAAAGCATTATCCAGGTTACGACCCGTGTAGTATCCACCAGGTACCTCAGGAACGCCCTTCACCCAATCCCACTGCTCTTTCAGGTTCTGGAGATCCTTACTTGGCCATGGCAATTCTTCCATAGCTTCCACATTCGCGGTTGGATAACGAGCTGCTGCACCCATAAGTCCTTCCATCTCCCGGCCAAAGCGTACCTGCGTTTCCTTACTGGTCCACCACTTTATGAATTCCCAGGCTGCTTCCTTGTCCTTCGTTTGCTCCATCATAATGACAGCCGAACCACCGCTTGATACGTCCCGCTTAATGCTGCCATCTTCCTGTTCAAGTCCAGGAACAACCGTAAAGTCCCACAGTCCTCTAATCTCTGGAGCGGATACCGCCAGCGTGTTGTAGAATGTGTAATCCGAAATCGCGACTGGAATCTCACCGGTCCGGAAACGAGTCGTTAGATCGAACTGAAGCGGGAACTTATAGTTCACGAAGAAGTCAGTCCACTGCCGGAAAGCCTGCATAGACGGTTCAGAATCCAGGGCACTTCTAGTGCCATCGTTGTTATAGAACTCGCCGCCTTGCTGATACAACAGCATCGCAAAGGCTTTGCTTGGTTCAAGTGTGGATACCCCAACGGTCTGAGCAAGCGGCAACGCCAAATCCATATGGTGCTTCTTGAGCACTGGAATGATCTCATACATATCTTCCCACGTCTGTGGAGCTTTCAAGTTAAGCTCACTTAGAATATCCTTGCGATAGAACAGCATCGGGAAGACCTGCTGCTCTGGCAAACCGAATACAGCATCATGGAATTTGTACGGAGTAATCGCACTCTCCCGGAATCGCTTGGCAACCTCTTCGTAATCGTTGAACTGAGTCAGATCCACAATGGCATTCCGCATCCCATAGTTGACTGGAATATCATTCGAAATTTGCATCGCTACATCAGGTCCTTGTCCTGATAGGGTAGCAGGCATAAGGACCGAAGGATTGACTAATCGCAAATTCACGCTAATTCCTGTTTGCTCTGTAAATGTATCATCAGTCATCGCTTTAATTACCTGTGCCTGGTCACGTCCGGTTCCTACCCAAACCGTTACTGCCCGTTCATTCTCACTCGTATTTCCCATGCTGTTATAGTCCGTAAAGAACGAGCTAAATAAGTTCGTTACCTCATGCTTGGCTTTGCTAGCAAAGGATGCAGCCGCCTTAGGCATCTTCTGCTCAGGAGAAGCGAGAACGATATAGTCAATTTCGAGTGGCTGCTCTCTAACCTGCAGAACCCAGGTTCCGAGACCACCAACATTGATTTTGAAAGATTCCAGACGATTCTGCAGTGTCTCTGGATGCTTAGCCAAGTCCTCAAGCTGATAGGCCATTTTCGTCAAAATTGCCACCTGATCGCTTTTCTCACCTGTGATTTCGTTCAATTGATGAGATACACCCGTTAGAATTTTACTGTGTTTCTCAAAGACAGCAGTCATCTCTGGAATTTTCTGCTCCAGATTGTAATCCCGGAACGGATCCGGCACACTACCCGTAATCATCAATATTTTTCGATAAATAGCATTAAGCTCTAGAATACTACTCTGTACCTGACGAATCAGTGGTGCAACTGAACCAAGGCTGACCGCGAGCTTCAACTCATGACTTCCTTTAGTTAAATAGAACTGATACGGCTCCTGCTCGCTGCCGAGCGTAGTCATCTTCCAGTCACTTGAGTAATTGAAAGGAATCTCCCGCACTTCATTAAAAGGAATTTCACCGTCGATATACAGGGTTCTAGTAGAGTACACCCCGCGCAAAAACTCTTGTCTGCTCTTGATGCCAAGTTTGTAAAGTCCATCCTCCGGCACTTCAATCTGCCAAGTAATGGAATCGCCCGGCATCCGCCAGTTATTGCCGCCTATGGTGTTCATGCGAATCTTCGAAATGGACTTTGGTTCCGTACTTGGACTGGAACGATCTGTGATCGGGTACAATGTTGGTGCAGATTTGAGAATCGCATCCTCACCCTGTACCTTCACTTGTTGGCCCTTCACTTCTTGCAGTCCCAGCTTCTGATAACGCTCCTTCATCTCTTCATAATCAGGCAGCGTATCGAACTGACCGATCTTGATCTCGCCGATCACCATCGGCTCTTTGATAGAGTTCAGCGTAAGTGTATGTTTACCAGCCGACAGATAAAAAGCATACGGCTTCTCATAAAAGCCCTCTGCATCCCGGAAAGGAATCTCCTGCCATCCAGTAGCCTCAACTTGACGAGGGCGGATATCATTCCCTTGATTATCCTGCTCGATCTGCGGCTTCTCGTTCATCCACAGCCTTGGGAAAATAAAGCTTCTTGCACCAGCGAACGGGAGCTTCCCGTCAATCAGAAGTTCTCTCTCCATAGAGGACGATCTGCCTTCGAGCGTGTAGTAACGAAGAGTCATATTATACAGTCCATCCTCAGGAACATTGACCTCCCATGAAATCGAACCCGTATCATAACTCTCTACGAACGACCCTTCCTGATCTCCGACCGAACTGACCTTCTTCGGTTCTGAGCCATCGAACTTCACGTAATCCCCACCATGAATTACGATATCTTGTACCGGTCTGCTGACATTCTCATGCTCCTTCAAGTAGCTGTCATAGCTATCCATTTGAAGCGCTTCCACAACTTCCGATTGTCCTGTCTTGCTATTCTCTGCCGCATGAATCTGTTGCCCGTGATCTGACCCTCCCTTCATGGGAATGACAGCCGTACACAGGATGGTAAATGCAACAGCGACGCGCAACATCTTAGGCATATTCAACGCAATCCCCTGCCCTGCCTGATAATTTATGGTCCTCATTTATGCAACTCAGGGAGCAGTCCCCAAAGGCAGAGTTCACCCGGTTGTCTACTCCCCTCTCTCCAATAGACTATTCGCCTTTTAGAACTTTATCTGCAGCTGATTGCAGAGCCGGTAACACTTTCGCTACCCCAGCTGACGGAGTTGTTTTTCCAGCTATGATATCACGATACAACTGGCTCAGGTTATCTTCGACACCAAGGCCTGCATAACGCGCAAATTTCATAATCTTAAATGTATTCATTGCGTTGTTAACGGAAATTTCATCATCAAACCAGGACTCAGCAATCGTTTGGTTGTCTTCATCAATGGTATCGAAGCTTTGCAGATCTTCCCAAATCTTGTAGACAACATTCGCATCTTTTACCCCGCGTGGAATGACATTCACGTGTAATTGCGGCATCCCCATAATGAACTGGCCGCCAGATTTAGGTCCGCTTGGGAAAGGTACGAAAACATATGGGTCTTCCATCTGATTTTGGAACCGCGGCTCCACTTCGAACAATTGCACTGGATACATTGCAACTTGCCCTTCTCTGAAGTACCTCGCTGGATCTTCCCAATCGTTACCTTCATCTTTTTTGACTACTTTATATTCGTTATAGAGTTTATTCGCGAACTCAAGGCCCTCGATCGATTCAGGAGAATCTACTGCGACCTTTTGTGTATCTTCATCAAAAATTACGCCACCATTAGAATAGATTGAAGCTGTAGAAAGAGAGAACGGTGATCCTGTGAGGCCCCACTGATCGATTTTTCCGCTACCGCCTTTGCTCTTCGTTAATTTCTTCGCAACATCTACAAAGGTATCCCAAGTCCATTCCCCTTTTTCGATGTACTCTTCAGGTGTAGGTACACCCGCTTCTTCGAAGAGGCGCTTGTTGTACAGAACCCCAGTGTTATCGAAGAGTGGTGGACCTGTTACAAAACCATAGGTTTTGCCTGTTCCGTAACTACCCGCTTTAATGATGTTGTCAGAAAGCTTCGTTTCTTCTTTGACATTCATCACATCATCAAGCGCCGTTAAATATCCACCCTTCACAAAGCTCCGTATATAAGCGGCAGGTGCCAGCATAATGTCAGCGAAAGGATCGCCAGCCATAACGGTGGAAGTAAATTTCTCAGCAAGCTCGAAGTAGTCTACAGCGACATATTTGATCTTGACGTTGTACTTTTTCTCGACCTCTGCTTGCTTCTGAATGGCTTTCTCACCTTCGGGCGTGTCAGCTTTTGGTGTTCCATCCCACCAAGCGCCAATTTTAATTTCTCTTCCGCCAAGGTCGTAGGTCTCTTCCGGCTTGGCTTCTTCTTGTTGTGTATCTTCTTCTTTTACCGGTTCATTAGTAGCATCCGCTTTAGCTGTATTACCTGCATTCTGGGAAGCAGAAGGCGAATTTTGACTACCGCCGCTACAAGCAGTCAACGAGAAAAGCAAAACAAAAACCAAAGAAAGTAATGAAAGCGGTTTCAATTTATGCATTTGTTAAACACCCCTCGTCAATTTTCCATGATCTGACCACACTCGAATAATAATTATTAAATTAACCAATAAGAACATTAACCTCAAGCGCAACTGCTCCGTCTCGTATGCAGGTATCCCAGCTCCACCAAGCAGCAGCCTTACATCGTACTCACCTCCTTTAATAAGCTTGCGGGCCTAAGACCCGCAGCTGTTACGCACAATTAGTTTGGCAGGCACAACCACCTGTACTGGAGCCTCTCTGCCCTTAATCTGATCGATCAGCAGTTTCACTGCCATTCGTCCCATCAGTTCCGGTTGACTTCGGATGGTTGTAAGAGGAGGACTCGTATACTCTGCCATATCAATATCGTTAAACCCGACAATAGCCACATCTTCAGGTACACGCAGTCCTGCTTCCTTGATCGCATGAATCGCTCCGATTGCCAGTGCATCATTACCAACAAAAAAAGCTGTCGGTAAATCACCCTTCGAAATGGCCTCCTTCATTAATCGATTGCCTTCCGGAATCCACCAACCACCCATATAAACATGCTCAGGATTAAGCAATTCCTTCTCTTTCATATAGCGCTCAAAGTAGAACTGCCGCTGATCCTTACCGTAAGTACGATTACCTCCGATATAACCGATCTTTGTGTGTCCAAGATCAAACAGGTGGTCAAGCGCAAGCTTTGCCACTCGCTCGAAATCAATCACCACGGAATCAAAGCTTTCCACATCGGGGGCGGAATCGACAAAGACTACATGCTTTAATGTTCTTACATTCTGAATATTGAAATCGTAGGACCTGTCAATGAAAATCACACCGTCGACATCACCAAAATCCATCTTCGGACTCTCAAACAGTTCCATTCTGAAGATATCAGCCGTTCTTATCCCGGAGGCTACACACTCTTTCTCCACTCCCTGTCGGATCGCATGAAAGTAATGGTCATCCTCCTCCTGGTTTTCGGTCAAAAACATCACCGTGCCAATTTTGATGTTCGAATACTCGGAGGCTTCCGGAGTTTCCTTGCTGCTCGCTGCCCTGCGGCTACGCGGCGTCTGGTAGTTCAAATCCTCAGCAATGGCAAGAATACGTTGTCTCGTTTCTTCAGAAACCGATAATGTATTATCTTTGTTAAGTACTCTGGAGACGGTCACACTCGACACACCTGCCAGTTTTGCAATATCACGAATCGTTGCCATGATTTCACCCTGTCCATATGTAGATTAATACTTTATTCTAAATGATTTCATGGAAGTTAACAATTTATTTCCACCACAGTGAAAACAACACCACCATGTTTCATTTAGCTGCGACAGTGAAAAACATTAGGGTGAGTAGACCATTTATTTAGTGAATTAAATTAATTATTCAGTGATTAAATAATAGCAGATCATTTTCCTCTTAGCAATAACTATTTACATTTATATACTTAAAAGCGTTTTCTATATAAATATTCATTAGATATATCCAAGATGATAAAAATCATTTTCTTTTTTTAGTTAATTATTATATATTTATTAAGTAAATATTCACTAAAGAGAAGAGGCGATTTCATTGGCATTATTATATGACAAAGAAACATCACGTTGGCTCCTTCAAGGAACCAGCTTATCGTACGGTCTGGGCGTTCATGAGAACGGCACTTTGCAGCATCTTTACTATGGACCTAAGCTGCCTTACCTGTCTGACCTCCCGGCTTCTGATAAATCAATCGTTCGCCATTCTTCCTTCGAGCCATCCGAAGGAATTCTTCAGCAGGAATTCCCGGCTTGGGGCGGGATGTACTATTATGAGCCTTGCTTGAAAGCGACTTTCCCGGATCAGGTACGGGACACTAAGCTGGTCTACAAAGATCATGAGATTATCCTTGGCGATGAGCACGAAGAACTAATCATCGTACTGAAAGATACCGTCTATCCACTGCTTGTGCATCTTCACTACCGTCTCTATCCGAAGCATGATATTCTCGAGCGTTATGCTGTGATCGAAAATACCGGTGAAGAAGCCATTACGCTGGATCAATCTCTCTCCGCCACATGGCATGCGCCAAGAGGCGACCGTTACCGTCTGACCCATCTGGCAGGCAAATGGATCGAAGAGACCCAGATCTATCAGGACGAGATCACTCCTGGCAAGAAAACGCTGGAGAGCAGACGCGGAAATACAAGCTGTCAAGCGAATCCGTGGTTTGCCATTGACCGTGGAACGGCAACAGAAGACCATGGCGAAGTATGGTTCGGCGCGCTCGCATGGAGCGGCAACTGGAAGATTACTGTGGAGTACAGTCCGTTCAAGCTGCTGCAAGTGAGCGGCGGTGTTCACGACTTCGATTTCTCCTGGCATCTGGCTGGAGGCACGAAGTTCCAGACTCCTGCTTTTGTCGGCGGTTATACGCGCGAGGGCTTCGGCCAAGCAAGCCGCAACTTCCACCGTTACCAGCGCGAGCATGTACTGCCTAAGCCAATTTCAGAAGGATTGCGTCCTGTACTGTACAATTCATGGGAAGCGACTTACTTCGATGTTAACGAAGAAGGACAAACGAAGCTGGCGGAAAAAGCGGCTGCGATGGGCGTGGAGCTGTTCGTTATTGACGATGGCTGGTTCGGCGAGCGCAATCATGACCGTGCAGGACTTGGCGACTGGACAGTCAACCCGGAGAAATTCCCTAACGGCCTGAAGCCGCTTATCGATAAGGTCGAGGCACTGGGGATGAAATTCGGCATCTGGGTTGAGCCAGAGATGGTCAATCCGGACAGCAACCTGTACAGAACTCATCCGGATTGGGTGTATCATTTCCCTAATCGTCCACGTACCGAGAGCAGAAATCAGCTGGTACTCAATGTAGCGAACCCAGAAGTACAGTCCTTTATTTTCGAGATGATGGACAATTTGCTGAGCGAGAACAATATTGCTTTTGTTAAATGGGATATGAACCGTTCACTCAGCGAAGTCGGCTGGCTCGACGCGCCGCAAGAGCAGCACAAGGAAGTATGGGTGCGTCACGTACAAGGGCTGTATGACATTTTCGCTCGTCTGCGCGCCAAGCATCCGGCTGTCGCTTTTGAGGCCTGTTCCGGTGGCGGTGCACGAATCGATCTCGGCATTATGCAGCTGACCGATCAGGTCTGGACCAGTGACAATACCGATCCTTATGAGCGTCTCTTCATCCAGGAAGGCTACTCGCTCGCTTACAATGCGCAATCCATGATGTGCTGGGTTGCCGATGCTGGCAAATGGGTGAAAAACCGTGCAGCATCTGTTGCTTACCGGTTCCATTCTGCGATGATGGGGTCACTGGGTATTGGCGGTAACCTGCTGAACTGGTCTGAGGAAGAGCTCGAAGAGTCCGGAAAATGGGTGGAGGAATACAAAGCGACACGCCACATCATTCAAAAGGGTGATCAATATCGTTTGCTTTCACCAAGAGAAGGCAGCACGACTGCTGTGCAGTATGTAACGACAGATCAGCGTGAATCCGTGCTCTTCGCACTGATGCATCCGCAGAAATTCCAAAATCACTCCCCTCGCATCTACCTGCGTGGCCTGAAGAGTGATTCGCTGTACCAAGTCGACGGCTTCGAGCAGCCGCTAAGCGGCAGCGCACTGATGAACCGCGGCCTTGATTTGGACCTGTGGTCCGATATGTCCAGTAAAATGGTCAAGATTACGGAAATCTCCGCCTAAACATAAACCCACAAGAAAATGGTCTATTAAGATCATCCTTCTTGTGGGTTATTTTTTATCACTATTTTTTTTTCAGAGTCCCGCAGGAAACTTATCCATCTAAAAATCCTCTCCGGCGACGGTGGTGAACACAACTTACCATGCGCTCATTCTTCACTGTCACCCTGAGGGGATCATAATCATTTTTAATCCTCAATGGATCTTATGCGTTGTTGTCCATCCATTGGAAGTGGAAGCTTCCTTCTTTATCTACACGTTCAAAGGTATGGGCACCGAAGTAATCACGTTGTGCCTGCAGCAGGTTCGCCGGAAGTCTTTCCGTACGGTAGCTATCGTAGTATGCCAACGCTGAAGTAAAGGCTGGAACCGGAATTCCGCGGGTAACAGCAACACTGATAACCTCTCTCCAAGCCTGTTGATAGTTCTGCACGATCTCAGCGAAGTATTCGTCGAGCAGCAGGTTTTTGAGTGCCGGATCACGATCATACGCATCCTTGATATTTTGCAAGAATCTTGCGCGGATGATACAGCCCCCGCGGAAAATCATCGCAATGCTGCCATAGTTGAGGTTCCAGTTGTATTCCTCGGAAGCGGCACGCATTTGGGCAAAGCCTTGTGCATACGAGGCGATTTTGCTGGCATACAATGCTTTACGAACGGCTTCAATGAATTGTTCTCTATCACCAGTGAAGCCTGCTGCCAAAGGGCCGCTTAACTTCTGGCTTGCTGCGACGCGCTCTTCCTTCATAGCAGAGATAAAGCGTGCAAATACGGATTCTGTAATAATGGACAATGGTACGCCAAGATCCAAGGAGCTTTGGCTGGTCCATTTGCCAGTACCTTTTTGACCTGCGGAGTCCAGAATGACATCCACCATCGGTCTGCCGGTCTCAGGGTCCTTCTTAGCGAAAATATCTGCCGTAATCTCGATGAGATAGCTGTCCAGCTCGCCTTTATTCCATTCTGAGAAAATGGTGTGCAGTTCTTCTGCACTCAAGTTCAGCACATCTTTTAACAAATGATACGCTTCGCCAATAAGCTGCATATCGCCGTATTCGATCCCGTTGTGTACCATCTTCACATAATGGCCTGCACCATCTTCACCAATGTAAGTGGAACATGGGTCCCCGTTCACTTTAGCAGAGATTGCGGTCAGAATCGGTTCCACCAATTCATACGCACTCTTTTGTCCGCCTGGCATAATCGCAGGACCTTTCAACGCGCCTTCTTCCCCGCCGGATACACCAGCGCCGATGAAACGGAAGCCTTGAGCCTGCAGCTCTTTATTTCTTCTCTGAGTGTCAGGGAAATAAGCATTTCCGCCGTCGATCAGAATATCCCCTTGATCCAGGTAAGGGAGCAGTTGATTAATTGTGCTGTCTGTAGCTTCGCCCGCTTTGACCATGATCAGAATTTTGCGAGGTGTCTCCAGAGCCTGTACGAACTCTTCAACACTATACGTACCGACAAAATCTTTGCCTGGCGCTTCCGCAAGCAGCTCTTTTGTCTTGTCTGCCGAACGGTTGAACAATGCCACAGAAAATCCTTTGCTTTCGATGTTGAGTGCCAGGTTCTTCCCCATTACTGCCAAACCAATTACACCAATCTGTTGTTTTTTCATGTTCACTTCTCCCCCTATGTTACTTCTGCTCTGATGCAGAACCTGCTGATAAGCGTTTGTTCAGCGCTTCTTTTTGTTCTTCAAACCCCGGTTTGCCACATTTAACACTCACTTGTGACTCACTTGTGACTCACTTCTTCTTATTGAACAGATTTCTTCCAGTCCGCAGCAAATTTCTCCAGCCCTTGATCGGTCAACGGGTGTTTGGAAAGCTGTTCAATAACGGCGAATGGAATCGTCGCAATATGTGCGCCGGCCATCGCTACACGTGTAACGTGGTCAGGGTGACGTACAGAAGCTGCAATAATTTGAGCATCCAACTGATGAATGCGGAACAATTCGGCAATCTTCACAATCAATTGCACACCATCTTCAGAGATATCGTCCAAGCGGCCCAGGAACGGCGATACATACGTCGCACCAGCACGAGCAGCGAGCAGCGCTTGGTTCACGGTGAAGATCAACGTAACGTTGGTTTTCACACCTTTTTTGGTGAGGTAGCGGCAGGCTTCCAGTCCTTCAAGGGTCATTGGCAGCTTAATGGTAATGTTCTTATCATTGTTATTGATCTTGATCAATTCGTTCGCTTGCGCAATCATCTCTTCAGCAGTGACAGCATCAGGAGTTACTTCTGCGGATACTGATTCGACCTCAGGTACAGTACGCAGGATCTCTGCGATACGATCTTCGAATTTTACGCCTTCTTTGGCAACCAAAGAGGGGTTAGTCGTTACGCCAGAAAGAACACCGATTTTGTAGGCCTTTTTAATATCTTCCACATTTGCTGTATCGATAAAAAATTTCATTTGAATAACCTCCGTTTTTGGGTTGTAGTGTGTTAAATCGAATGTACCTTTATACCAGTGTCTTCTCTTTCAATGTCGTACTCTCTTGCTTTGCACTCTCATCGAACCACCAATGGAATCCATCCTTGGCCAGTAAAGCATCCGATTCAGCCGGACCACAGCTTCCTGCGGCATACCGTTGAAGAGGGACCATGTTCTCTTCGTAGGCATCAAGAATCGGCTGTACCCACTCCCAGGACAATTCAACTTCATCCCAATGAGCGAAAAATGTAGGATCTCCCTGCAAGGCATCGTGAATCAGATTCTCATAGGCTTCGCGGCCGTCACCGCGTCCTTCCGGCAAGTCTACTTGAATTGGGCTAAACTCACCTGCAGGTTCAAAGGTTGGCCCTTTAAATTGCAGAGTAATCCCTTCGCCAGGGCTCATCTCAAGCACCAGCAGGTTTGGAGCTTTGCTCTTCTCAGCAGTTGCAGCCAATTGCGCAGCTTCCTCTTTGAACTCCACTACGATTCTCGTAGATTTGTCCATCATTCGTTTACCGGTGCGGATGTAGAAAGGCACACCCTCCCAGTCGCTATCATTAATCTGCAATCTCGCAGCAATGAAAGTATCATTCATAGACTCCGGCGTAATGCCTGGTTCCGAAGTATAGCCTACAACTGGCTTGCCTTGAATGCTGCCTTCCTTATATTGCCCCCGGATGATACTAGCAGCACTGTGCTTGTGCAGCGGCTCCAGAGATTTCATCACCCGTTTCTTGTGAAGATGTACTTCATTTACCTCATCAGCGCTCACCTTATCCGGTAGATGAATGGCAACCATCATGAGCAGCTGGAGCATGTGGTTCTGAAACATATCTCTGACCGCGCCGACATGATCGTAATAACCCGCTCTCTCTTCAACGCCTACCGTCTCGCTTGCCGTAATCTGTACATTGGCCACTTTCCGGTTGCTCCATAGCGCCTTAATCTCAGGATTTGCTTGATGTAGCGCTTCGAGCTTCTGCACGACCGGCTTGCCCAGATAATGATCGATTCTGAAAATTTCAGATTCAGCAAAGGCAACACTTAATTTCTCATTCAAGACTCTAGCGGACTTTAAATCGTGACCAAAAGGCTTCTCAATCACAAGACGCTTCCAGTCCTCATCCGAACCAAGCCCGTTGTCCTGAATTTGAGCAGCAATGGTTTCGAAATATTCAGGGCCGACCGACAGATAAAAGAGACGATTCTGCGCAAGGCTGAGCTCTTCTTCCCGATGCTCAATGAGCTTCAGCAGCTTCTGATAATCTTCCTTTTTGCCTATATCCAACGTGCAATAGCGAAATGCTTCAAGGAAAGCCTGTAAAGCTGCCTCGTCTTGAGGGGCTCTTCTTGAGAAATCCCTAAGCGACTGTTCTACATTCTTTTTAAAGGTCTCATCCGACCATTCTCTTCTTCCCAGACCAATCACCGACAATGGCAACGCCAGCTTTCGATCGATAAATAAATTAAAAAGGGCCGGGTATATTTTTCTTTTAGCTAAATCGCCTGTTGCTCCAAATAAAACAAGAGTATGTGAATCCATGTCTTCTCTCCTTCCAATAGCACCACTGCATATCTGGGATATGCTAGTGGAACCGCAACTGCACTTTGAATCCTTCTGACAACTTTTAAGCAGTGGTTTCTCTTCTGTAGTTCCACTATAATACTTTTAGGTGCTATACATGTAATTAATAAATTTCACAGGAGCTATAAACACCATCTATGACCAATAATTATGAGTTATATAAGGTTTTTTATTGGGCCGCAAAGACGGGAAGTTTGACGCAAGCAGCCAAAGCATTGTATCTTACCCAACCTAGCGTCAGTCATGCGATTAAGCAGCTTGAGCAGAATTTTGGGATTACTCTTTTTTACCGCAACTCCAAAGGTGTCGCTCTAACCCAGGAAGGCACGATTCTCTATTCTTATATTGAACAGTCCCAGGTGCTGATCTCCATGGCCGAAGAAAAGATGGCTGCGCTGAAAAATCTGGACAATGGCGAACTGCGAATCGGCGGAAGCGATTCTTTATTCAAGCATTACTTGCTTCCTTATCTGGAGGACTTTCATAAGAACTATCCGGGGATCAAGCTGCACCTGAACCACGGAACAACGCCGGAGGTTATGACATTTTTAAAAGAAGGCACCATTGATCTGGGTGTGGTCCGTCTCCCTATCGCTGACCCCCAGCTTGAAGCCAGAGAGACCATCCAACTGCAAGATTGCTTTGTCGCCGGCCCGCAATATACCATTTTAAAGGATGTCGTTCTATCCGTAGAAGTATTGCTTCAGTATCCCGTGATTCTCTTCTCGCGTAATAGCCGGGCACGGATGGCAATTACGGAGCTATTCCAGAGCTATGGCTATACGTTAAAGCCTGAGATTGAGGTCGGAAGTGTAGATCTGCTTATTGAGTTTGCGCGCAGGGGACTCGGAATCTCATATGTGACCAGAGAATTTGTAGCCAAGGAACTGGAGGAAGGTTCACTGTTCGAAATCCATTTAGATATTACGCTCCCCCCTACTCATGTCGGAATCATGACCATGCGTAATATGCCGCTAACCCAAGCTGCCAGCAAATTCATCAAACAGGTTAAGTAATAGTCTGTACATAAAAAAACTGCGCCTCAAAGTTCGTTCTTCACTCTGACTTTAGGGCGCAGCTTAAGGTTATTTTTACTGAAACGGAATTCATGATTTGAGACCTATCGTTCTAGAAAAGGGCGCAGGTTGTTAAGGAAGCACCGCGTTAAATCAGCCCTGAATAATCTTTTGAAAATAAACCTTATTAAAATTGCGGATACAGCCCCGAGAGTTCACCAGAGAGTCCGGCTTTCACCTGTTTGCTGATATCATCAGCAACGATCTCATAGAGTCCCGCTTCAACACCGTCAATAGCAATCTTCGCGATATCTTTCGGATCGGCCTTGGGTGCATCAATGCCAGCAGTCATATCTGTATCCATAAAGCCGACATGCAGGCCAGCGACTCTAATGTTCTTGTCCGCCAAGCTCAGACGAAGCGCATTAGTCATTCCCCACTCGGCTGATTTCGCCGAAGAATACGCAGCATCAGCTCCAATGCTAAACCAGGATAATACCGATAGAATATTCAGAATCGTACCGCCGCCGTTCCCTTCAATAACTGGTGCAAAGGCACGAATCATGGAGAGATTACCGAAGAAATGCGTATTAAATTCCAGATTAATATCTTCGAGTGGCCCTGTCAGCAGATCTGTCTTAGTGGAAATTCCTGCGTTATTGATCAGCAGTGTCACATCTCCTGCCGCTTTTGCTGCAGCAGCCACCGACTCTGGGTTGGTAATATCAAGCTGAACCGGGATAACCCCAGGGTAATCAATTGTTTCCGGATTACGGGCACCTGCATATACCTTGGCTCCTCGGTCCAGCAGTTCCAATGCCAGCTTCTTGCCGAGTCCACGGTTAGCACCACTGATCAGTGCGACTTGTTGTGAGATTTTCATTGTAGCTTGCTCCTTTAGCATTTATTTATTTTTAATAATTGCCTGTTATTCTAAATCCATTCAATTGATGTATTATCCCTCCTTTTAAATATTGTGATCATAATATATTTTACCCATCATATCTGTCAACCCCTATACCTGAAAATTCCCTGGTCTGAAATTTCATTTGACATCTATTAATATGATCAGTATAATTCTTTAAAATTTCAACGAAGGACTGACCGCCATGCCTTACCCTGAAGGACATAAAGAAAGGGTTCGCCAAGAGATTATAGAAAGCGCAGGGATTGCCTTTCGTGTAAACGGAATACAGGCTACCAGCCTTCCTATTATTATGAAAGGGGCGGGTCTGACACATGGCGGATTCTACGCGCATTTCAGCAGCAAAGAGCAGCTGCTCTCAGAAGCTTGTCATCATGTTGTAAGTGAAACGCTGGAGCTTCTGGGACAGATTGCCGACAAGGAAACTCACAGATACAAAATCGATGCGGTTATCGACTATTATTTAAGTACATTTCACCGGGATGATGCGAAGACAGGCTGCCTCTTCCCCATTCTCACCAGTGAAATAACGAGGTCTTCACAAGAGATTCGCTTGATCTATAACCGTGAGCTGAACCGATTTATTGACTTTATTGCTAATGTGTCTGGAAAAAATACATCAGCAAGCAGTGCGCTTCTTAGTACAATGGTCGGCACTCTTATGTTGGCCCGCTCGGTTGTTAATCTTAGCGAGAGTGACAAAGTTCTTGAGGCCGGCAGACAGCATGCCAAAGCCATGGTAATGAATTGAATTTACTTTTAAAACCAGAGAGGGGATTTACCAAGTGGCCTATTATTATTCAGAACCTTCACGTACATTCAGTGAGTATTTGCTTGTCCCGAACTTGACTACAAAAGACTGTACACCTGACAAAGTGGATCTAACTACGCCGATTGCAAAGTTCAAACGCGGAGAGAAGTCTCCTCTGGAGATAAAGATTCCTTTTTCTTCTGCTGTTATGCAAGCAGTTTCTGATGACCGGCTAGGAGTTGCACTTGCCCAAAATGGCGGAATATCCTTCTTATTCGGTTCCCAGTCCATTAGCAGCCAGGCTGAAATGGTGAAGAAAGTGAAAGCGTTCAAAGCAGGCTTCGTCATCAGCCGCTCTAACCTTAAACCAGAGCATACACTTAAAGATGTACTGGAGCTAAAGGAGCAGCATGGCCACTCCACCATTGCTGTAACAGACGACGGATCAGCAACCGGAAAATTATTAGGAATCGTTACAGGGAGAGATTACCGGATTTCGCGCGATCCGCTAGACAAGCCTGTAAGTGAATTCATGACCCCATTTGAAGCATTGATCTGCGGGAAAGTCGGTATGTCCTTGAAAGAAGCCAATGACCTGATCTGGGAACACAAGCTCAATTCATTACCGCTCATCGATGACAATCAGAATCTGGTCTACCTGGTCTTCCGCAAGGACTATGACAGAAACAAGGAGTTTCCGAACGAGCTGCTGGACAGCGAAAAAAGCTATATTGTCGGCGCAGGCATTAACTCCCGCGACTATAAAGAACGGGTTCCCGCTTTAGTTGAGGCCGGTGTAGATGCGCTTGTTATAGATTCTTCAGACGGCTATACAGAGTGGCAGGCAGAGACCGTTCAATATGTTAAAGAGAACTTTGATGTCGTCATCGGTGCCGGCAACGTGGTGGATCGCGAAGGATTCCGTTACCTGGTTGGAGCCGGTGCTGATTTCATCAAAGTAGGTATTGGCGGCGGCTCCATCTGCATTACGCGCGAGCAGAAAGGTATTGGACGGGGACAAGCTTCTGCTGTACAGGAAGTTGCCAAAGCCAGAGACGAATATTACGCGGAGACCGGTATTTATGTACCGATCTGTTCGGATGGCGGGATTGTACATGACTACCATATTACACTTGCCCTTGCCATGGGTGCAGACTTTGTGATGCTCGGCAGATACTTTGCCCGCTTTGATGAAAGCCCTACAAAGAAAGTGAAGATTGGCGGCAACTTCGTTAAAGAGTACTGGGGAGAAGGGTCGAATCGGGCACGTAACTGGGAAAGATACGATACCGGCGGCAAAACTACACTATTATTCGAAGAAGGTGTAGATTCTTATGTTCCTTATGCAGGCACCCTACGCGAAAACTTGGACAAATCGCTGGGAATCATCAAATCGACCTTCTGTAATTGCGGGTCTTTATCTATCCACGATCTGCAAGAGAAAGCGCGCATTACCCTCGTATCTGCAACGAGCCTCGTAGAAGGCGGAGCTCATGATGTCATCCTGAAAGAGAACACTTCTACCTTTCATGTGGATTGATTGAGAATTGTAAAAAAGCATAATCGATCGTTTGCTAAAAAGAGCAGAGGCTTCTATCGCTTTAATCGATAGGAGCCTCTGCTCTTTTTTTAGTTTATTTGCTTCTTTTGTATCTTATTTCGAGTTGCCCGACAAGAACGGCAATATCCGGGGTGTCTGTTTGATCAGAACATGACCGTATTCCGGAAGCAGTTGAATGTTAGCATGTGGCAGTAGGCTGGAAAGCCGTTCAGCGGTCTTTTGCGAATGAAGCATAACGTCCCTCTCACCGGCAATTAAGAGAACAGGCATGTTCAAGCGTCCAAGCTCCTGATCTGTAAAAATCGGCACTGTCTCTGAGCGAAAGCGAAAATGGCGGGCGATAATCCTCGTATTTTGCAAAGACTGTTCCGGAAGCTCCACAATTCCATTCACAAGCCGAGATACCTTGTCTCTCCCCTTCTCGCCCATGAGTAAGAATGGCATGACCTTGAACAGGAACGACGCCCGCTGAGGGCCAATGCCTGAGGGCGACATCAGCACCAGCTTATCTACCTTCTGCGGATGCTTCACGGCATAGTTCACTGCCATCCAAGCCCCTAGAGAAATCCCGATCAGTGTTGCTTGTTCAAGATGTAATGCGCGAAGTACATCATTCATCCATTCGGCATATGCATCACTCTTCAGCGGATGACGTATATCCTCGCTCTTCCCGGGATCACCTGGAATGTCTACAGCGTAGACTCTATAGCTTTGGGAATAGTGTGGCATATCCCCTACCCACATGGTGGCATTGGAACCTGAACCATGCAACAGGATCAGCGGTGGTGATGTTACCGATCCACTTGCGATGACATAAGTTTTTCCATAACGTGTATTCAAAAATAATTCCTCATAAGGAACAGTGATCTTGTTCAGCAATTGACGATAGATCTCCAAAACTGCAGCTTTCCCTGCTTCCGTCTTGTATAGAGACTGTTGATCCATGATATTTCCACCTCGATTAGCGTTAGTACAGGTAGAGAACAAGCCGATTGATTTCATAAATACACATTGTTATCATTACCCTATGTTAATAGTAACATATGATAATATTAATGTAAATGAAGCTAGAAAGACACCGCGCCATAACTACAACTGCTCACTTAGAAAATTCAAGATAGATATCTTTCGCTTCCATAATTCATTCCATTGACGGATAAAGTCATCCAATGCTTCGATTTATACTAAATTTTATGAAATATAGGTGGACTATGACGGGTTGACAGAATGATCATTTTTCAACATAATTTATATACATAAATGTTTAATATGTTTAGAAATAATGAGAGACACAACAAACAGGGGGGAACCATACATGAAGCTTACGGTTACAAAGGCGGCAGTGCGTTGCTTTACGACGGAATGGGATTACCAACAAGGGGATTTTATACGGATTTTCGTACGGTATAGCGGGGGCGGAGAAGATGCCTTTGCTTTTGGAATTATGAAGGCAGACCCTCAAGATATGAGTATCAGCTATGAGTCGGGTGGAATTACCTTTTTTATGGTTCACAATGATACTTGGTATTTGGACGGGAAGGAACTGACCATTGATAGCATTAATGATGAAATAACGTTTATCCGAAACTGAATAGGAACAGCGATAAAAAAAGGCCGGGGCATCATGCTCCGGCCTTTTCTAGTATAACGACTAACCGTTTACTTGGTTCTGAAAAACTCCGCTGTCTTATCGATATATTTTAAATAGTGCTCTGGTAAATCTTCCTCATAGAAAACAGCACTCACCGGACACTCCACTTCGCAAGCTCCGCAATCAATACATAGATCGGGATTAATGAAGAATTGGTCATCTCCTTCTACGATACAATCGACAGGGCACACGTTCACGCAATCTGCCGCTTTTTCATTAATACACGCTTCTGTTATTACAAATGGCATCTAGCTCGCTCCTCCCTACTTTTTTATGTAATGCTACATTAAGAATATACTCCCATTTGAATACTTTTTCAATATTTATGTATAATAAGTTTAATATATAGTATTGTTTAGTCTCTTCCTCACTCATACTTAATTAGACATACTAAACAAATTAGCATATAATATTTTGGATATAGTATTTACAAGCACACATTAATTTACGGAAGGTGATCATAGATGACTACCCCAGATGTGATACAACAGCTTCCGACTAGGGAAATCATACTCCATCTTCTTAAAACCAAAGGAGACATGAGTACCAAGGACCTTACCGATGAGCTCGGAATAACCATTATGGCGGTTCGCAGGCATATACAATCACTTGAGCGTGATAATCTAATATCTTCAAGAATGCTCCGGCAAACATTAGGCAGACCAACTACTGTGTACTATTTAACCGAACAAGCAGGTGGCTTCTTTCCCAAGAACTATCACACACTGACTGTTGAGCTGCTGACTGAACTTGAAGAGCATTTTGGATCAGAGGCCGTTGAGAAGCTTTTTGACAGCCGCAAGAATAAATTGATTGAAAAATATGGCGAGACCATGAAGGAAAAAGATATCGCTGAACGCGTAGAGGCACTAGCCCATATTCAAAATGAAAATGGCTATATGGTTGAGCTGGTGAAGGTTAGCGAGGATGAATTCTTGTTAACGGAACATAATTGCCCGATCGAACATGTTGCTGCCAAATTCAAAAACGTCTGCCATTGTGAATTAAAAATGTTCCAGTCTTTGCTCGGCGATGCCGAAATTAAAAGATTGGAATGCTTGGGAGATGGCGGTCAACGTTGCACGTATTCTATTAAAAAGCAAAGCTTACAGTAGGTGAACATTATGTCATTAGGACTTGTTGTTGTTGAAGTATGTACCCGAAATTCCATCGCTGCGCTTCCCTTAGAGGATTTAGAGGAAGAATTTCCTGAAGTTGCAGTTATGAGAACGGATTGTTTGACGATGTGCAATATGTGCCGGGCTGTCCCGTACGTGATGGTCGGCAATAAAAGAGTGTACGCGAAGACACAAGATCAGTGCCTTGAACTAGCTAAAGAAGCTATTGCTGAAGAGATAAAGGCTTTCTGGGAAGCATAAGCAGCTATTTCTATCGGATACTTGAAAATAAAGAGTGGAAATCAATAAGTCCCCTTAGCAGTTTTTCTAGCTTAAGGGGACTTGTTTTTTATATAAAGACCTCGAACTTTACTCACAGAATGCCATCATCATCATTAATCACACTTCTGACTTTTGCCTCTATAAGTCGCCGTTCTAAAACTTGCGCCACAGCCGCATGTCGTTCTGGCATTAGGATTGTCTATCGTAAACCCACCAACCATGCCTTGATTTTTATAATCAATCTTAATGCCTTCCAAAAATTCGATGCTCCGTTTATCCCAGGCGACGTTAAAGCGCTCATATTGCAGCACTTCATCTTCACCACTCAATTCATCGTCTAGCTTAAGACTGTAAGACAATCCGCTGCATCCGCCATCCTCAATACCTACTCGGAGAAAAAGATTGGAGCCTTCATTCTCCTGGATCATCTGTTGAATAGCCAATTGCGCTTCTTCACTAACTTCGATCATCTTAATCACTCCCCTATAATTTTAAATTACTGCTATGGCCCGGCGATAATCTCGCGGTTGGATCAATGTATACTTTGGCATTATTGACAGCGGTAGGTGCTTCACCAAAGCCCACAGCAATCAACTTCACTTTTCCTGGATAAGTGGTAATATCTCCTGCAGCGAAAATCCCCGGTATGCTTGTTTCCATACGGGTGTCGACAACAATGGAGCCCTTCTGTACATCCAGCCCCCACTCGGCAATCGGTCCAATGGAGGACACGAAGCCAAAGTTAACGATAAGGGCATCGCATGAAATCGTCAGCGTTTCCCCTGTTTTGCTCAAGTGAACTGCAATCTCCTCAATTTGCTCATCCCCATGCAATTCGGTGATATCTGCTGAGGTGATAACCTTAACCTTGGAGGCCATCAGCTTCATTACGCTATGTTCATGCGCCCGAAACTTGTCTCGTCTATGTATAAGAGTGACCTCTTGGGCAATCGGCTCAAGCATCAGCGCCCAATCCACTGCCGAATCTCCGCCTCCATTGATGATGACGTGCTGATTAGCAAATTGCTTGAGATCCTTTACAAAATAATACAAGTTCTTGCCTTCATACCGCTCGGCATTTAACAAATCCAAACGACGCGGCTCGAACGCTCCAACGCCTGCAGTCACAATAACAGACTTGCTATAGTGAGTGGATTTATCCGTAATAATCTCAAAATGGCGCTCATCCCTCTTGATAACTTGCTGCACCTTCTCTTTCAGACAGATCTCTACAGGGAACATACTCATTTGTTCCTCTAAATTTTGTGTGAGCTGTGCTGCCGTCGTTTTAGGAAAACCAGCAATATCATATATAAATTTCTCAGGATAAAGTGCGATCGGCTGGCCTCCCAGTTGTGGCATGCTATCAATGATTTTCACACTGGCTTGACGCATCCCCGCATAAAAAGCCGCAAACATCCCTGCCGGCCCTCCGCCAATGATTGTCATGTCTGTGATTTCTGTGGTTAGTGCCAGTTCTGCCGGTTCTGTCGGTTCTGTGGCTTGTGCCGGTTCTGCCGGTTTTATAGTTTGTTCTAGTTCTGCCCGTTCTGTGGTTTGTGCCAGTTCTGCCCGTTCTGTGGTTTGTGCCAGCTCTGCCGGTTCTGTCGGTTCTGTGGTTGCTGTCGTTTTGGTTTGATCGTTTACCAAGTTGTTCTCCACTTCCTTTTACGATATTCAAAATACTTTTTATATTATAATGTATATAAAGTATAAATACTAGATAGACTATTTAGACTTAGGTTCTTATAGCTAGTCCCCACATAGGACATTTGCTATATTAAGGACTTGAAAGATGCTCCTGATGTAGTAATCGGGGATTATCTTTATATATTTTCACTCATATTATGTGAACTTAAGATTTAAATATAAGACCCTACGACACCCACGGAGGCAAACCCCTAATTGACGCTGAAGCCTTCTTTCGCTGTTGCTCTAGTCTTTTTAAAGACAATAAATGATACTCTTTTCGCAATTAAGAGCATTTTTGCACCTTATATTTCTCTTTTTGAGGATAATAAGGAAAATAAGAGCATTATCGTACCTTATTTTCCGAAAAATAAGCTATATGGGGCAGCGTCAAGAAGTTTGTGTAAGCAAGTAGAAAGTAACTTCCTCGGGTGTTCGTGAATTGGTGTAGATGTTCTTTGGGGCGGGGGAACCCCGCCCCAAAGAACAAAGGGAAGAGCTACTTCTCTAGCTCTTTCCGCACCCCATAGCGTGCTTCAAACATCTCGTTCAGTTTCTCCTTGACTTTAGGGTCACCGAAGCCGCGAATGACTCGTTCAGCAAAACGCTCGTTGTAGTCCATGACGTTCAGATAAATAATCTTCTCCGCCGCATCCATATTCGTGAGGCTGTTCATAGGTTTCAGACGCTTTCGGATTTCTTTATTCATCCGTTCAATTGGATTGGACGTGTAGATGGCTTCTTTTATGAGAGCCGGATACTTGTGAAAGGTCAATAGCGTCGACAACTGCTCTTCCCAAGAATCCATTTCTTTGGGATATATCTTGCCCCACTTGGCCTTTACCGTATCAAAGGCAGCAAGCGCCAAATCGTGATCTTCTGCGGTGTAAATCGTCTTTAGATCTTCTATGACTTCGGTTTTATGCTGTACTCGAATTTTTGGAAACGTCGAACGTACTTTGTGGACAATACAATGCTGTACATCCGCTTCAGGATAGATCTCGCGAAAGGCTTCATCCAGTCTAGGGAGCCCGTCAAACACACCTAGCAAGACTTCCTGGACACCGCGATTATAGAGGTCTTTCAACACTTCACGCCAGCCGTTCGAGCTTTCTTGGCCACCTACGTAAAAACCCAAAATCTGGCGGTGACCTTCTTCGTCGATACCCATGGCGAAATAAACCACCTCACCGCTTACCGTGCTGCGCTTGAGTTTGACGTACAGACCGTCCAAGTAGATCACGGAGTAACGTTTTTGCAGGGGACGCTTTTGCCACTGGTGGATGTCGTCAAGTACCGTCGCTGTAATGTTACTGACCGTTGTCGGCGAATAGTGGCTACCAAACATACTTTCAATGAAACGAGCCACGTCCCGTGTGCCCATGCCACTCTTGTACATCTGAATCACGGCTTCTTCCAGCCAGCCGTCTCGTCGCTGATAGGGTTCAAACATTTGAGTCTGGAAAGCTCCATTTCGATCGCGGGGAACCTCTAGATCCTCGAGATTTCCGTACTTGGTGTGCAGGCCGCGCTTGTAATAGCCGTTGCGGCTGTTACGCTCACCGGCTTGCTCCACTTCCATAAACTGCTGGATTTCCGCTTTCATGATGGACTCCAGGTTATCTTTGACAAACTGTGTGACAAGATTTTCAAATAGATTATTTAGCATGTTTTCGGGTAAAATAGTCATCGAGTAGGGTCCCTTCTTGGTGCTGTCGTAATCCCGAGAATACCCTACTTTTTTGTTGCCTGGCTAGGCTCCAAATCTTGGTACACAACTTATTTTACGCCATCCTGTATGGCGCAAACCGGAAGAATTAAGGTACAAAAATGACCTTAATCTAATCTGAACCTCAGTTCCGTCCAATTTAAGGTACAAAAATGCCTTTATTTACGTTTTGGAGATCCATTTTGTTGATATACATCCTGGAGATATGCATCTTGCGATTAATATCTTAGAGATTTACATCTTAGAGATTTACGTTTTTGTAATTTACATTTTGGAGATTCTATCGTACTTTTTTTGAAAAAAATCCTCTAACGTTCAAAGCACAGCGCAGTGCCAGTAGCTAGCCGAAATGAAACTCAATAAGGGAACATTCAATCCAATAAAGCGAACATTAAATTCAATAAAAGCAAATTAAATCTAGTCCAAAAAGAGTAAGCAAAAACCCGCAATACACCTTGTAAAATCAAGGTTTTTGCGGGTTATCGAAATAAAGTCTGAAGACAGTCAAGAATGATCGGCAGATTATGAAAGATTTATTTATGAACAATTATGGTTATTTGTCCGCGACTGAGCAAAAATGCGACCCATTCAACTTTTTCCCGCATACTTATAATTTTTAACCACAGGCATTATACGATCCTAATGAAGTAGGAGGGAGCAGCGAGCTCCCATCCACACACCACTGTACATATGGTTCCACATACGGCGGCTAGAGTAAATTTAGCTAGTTTAATTCATTTGTCTAGTTTTATTGATTCAGCCAGTTTATTGATTTATTCAGTTTTATTGATTTATCCAGTTTTATTAATCAGTCTTTTTCTTAAAAAATGACGCTGTAGAAAGACTAATAAACGCTGGTAAGAACAGCGGCAGGAGCAATACAGCCAGTAAAGCCAAAGCAATAATGACTGCCGTAGCCAACTGCAGCAAGGTTAAGACGCCTGATGGAATCATAGCGGCAAATGTGCCTGAAAGTATAAAGACCGCCGAAATGATTACCCCACCTGTGTGCTTCATGGCTTCATAGATCGCTTGCCGCGGATTTCGATCCTTGTACTCCAGATATCGCATGATCAGGAAGATACTATAATCTACTCCCAAAGCGATGATCATAATGAACGAGAAGAACGGAATGGTCCATGTCAGATCTTTATAACTTGTGAATGTACTAAAGATCCATTCTGTTCCTGCCAATGCCGTAAAATATGCCAGTATCAAAGAAATGATGGCCCCGAGCGGAATCCAGAAGGACCGCGTGATAATCACCAAGAAGATGAATATCCCAATGAGCATAATAACCGCTGTCTTCGTAAAATCTCCCGTGGACATCGTATTAAGATCCTGGTTTTGCGAGGATATTCCCCCAATCCCGTATTCAGCCTTGGCAAATTTGGACTGCTGAAGCAATTGGTCAAATCTGTCCTGAATTTGCTGCACCGTCTCCATCGCATGCGAGGAATAAGGATCTTCCTTCAGAAGAATCGTCCACTGGGCTTCATGTCTGTCAGAAGACATATACGTATCCAACGACTTAGAGAATGCTTCTCCCGTACGCACCTCTTCTGGAATAAAGAAGGTCTCGGAGGCGCCTGTTCGAACAACCTCGTTCAAATAATTGGTTGTGCTCGTCAATCCATCAGAGATCTTCTGCAATCCGTTTACACTATCCCCTAGCCCATTTTTCAGCTGAGGAAGGTTGCTTGCTAAACTATTCAGTCCTTTATTTAGCTCCACTTGTCCCTGTACAATGCTACTCATTCCTTCTGTTAGAGCGGGCATCTTGCTTGTAACCTGTTTCTGCCCCGCACTGCCTTGAGTAAGACCCTCCTGCAGTTTGGCAGCACCCGTCTCTAACTGTGCAGAGCCTTGTCTGATCTTTTCCTGACCAAGCTGAATTTGCTGCATGCCCTGCTGAACAGTGACCAATTGACCGTTCACGGCATTGAACTGTTGGTTTAACTGGTTCATCCCTTGGCTTAACTTAGCCAATTGTTCACTAAGCGCTGCTGACGTACTCTTCAATACTACAAAGTCAGAGCTGTTCTTCAATTCTCCATTGGACGCTTCCAAGCGACCGATGGTATCATTCATGCCTTTGGAGACTGCTAAGATACTATCCAGCGACTTCTTTATGCTGTCATACTGTGCGTAAAGTGTATTATATCCCTCTGTAATTTTAGGGAGACCGGAGCTTATCGTGGCTGTTGACTCATTCAGTTTCACCAAATTTCCATTCAGACTGTGTAAGCCCTGTTTCAATTCCCCTGCGCCAACCGTCCCTTTGTCCAGCCCAGCAGAAATCTTGTTCAGTGCTGTAATCGATTGATTAATCACCTCTTGTACCCTCTTGGTTCCAGTAACCAAATCATTCACTTTGCTGAATTGATCCAGCGGAACAGTTGCCAGCTTATCCACTGCTCCTGATAATCCATCCTTAATCGTGCCAATTCCGTCATTCGCCTTTCCAATACCTTCACTTAGCGAGGCAGATTGGTCAGTGGTATATAGTTCTTTGATTTTCTCGCTATGAGGCCGGGTGGCGCTAAATACCTTACCTACACCATCAATAGAAGTTAACTGCTCGGTAACCCTGTCGATGAATGCCAAATTGTCTGAAGAATCGAGGGTCTCTCCTGCCTTCATGACCACTGTTGTAGGTGAGGCCTGACCTGCCGGAAAATGATCATAAACAATATTAATGCCTTTGACGGACGGGTATGAATCCTGAATCTCATCCAGCGAGTTGTAACTCAAATGCCCGGAGTAGAAAAGAGAAATCGGCACCGCAATCACGATTGTAATGAGAATTCCCCAAATGGGGCGTTTTACAGCAAAGCCTGTGATACCAGAGATCAGCTTGTTTCTGTGATGTTCACCGGCTGCTTTGGAAGGCCAGAAGCTTATGCGACCCAGAAGTCCCATAAATACCGGTACAATCGTGAACAAAGCCAAGAGCAAGATCCCTACACCGATGCCGACTGCTGACGCTGATTTGAATAATTGGAATTCAGCCAGTCCCAAGCTGCTAAACCCGATCAGTACCGCTACTCCGCTATACAATACGGTCCGGCCTGCGGTTTTGTAGGTATGAATAATTGCATCCAATGTAGTTTCACGCCGGGACAACTCCTCTTTGAATCGCATAAATAATAGAATGATATAATCTGTGCCAATTCCGAAAAGGACCAGTATTAAGAAAATTTGCGTAAATCCTGAGAATGGAAAATTGAACTTGTCGACCAACTGAGTTACGATCCCTAACGAGATTAGGAATGTTATTCCCACGGTAACAAGCGAAATGAGCGGGGTCACCGGTGAGCGGAAGATTAAGATCAGAACGACGATAATGAAGATGACCGCAACACCTTCTGTTTTCTTAACACCGGCTTGAGTGGTCTTGACGAAATCCTCCATAATCAGATCAGATCCGGTTAAATAATGCTCCACCTGCACAGGGTCCAATTTGTCCATCAGAAGATTTCTGATCTCTTCTTTGGAGCGGTTGCCTATATCCACTGTAACCACAGCAAGAGCCGTAGTTCCGTCTTTAGAGCGGAGCTGCTCTTTCATATCCTCATTATCGGGTGACAAAATGGAACGAATGCCTAAGTCCGCTTTCTGCTGCTCCAGCGTTTGGATTCCTGAACCAATCTGATCCATCTGCTCTGTATTTAGCTTATCCTTACTATGGAAAACTGCGACGACCGACATTTCATTCGCATTCTCTGCTTTTCCATTCAACTCGTGAATCAACCGTTCCGCTTGCCTGGAAGAGTATCTCTCTGGAACTCCGGCCTGACCTTTTTCACGAACAAGCTGCCCCATATCCGGCATAAAATGAATCAACAAGGCTGCAGCGACAATCCAGATCGCCACAATGGGCCATTTCCATTTCAATATCAGTTTCATTATAAGTCTCCCTTTGCAATCACTTTATTTTAACGACGACTTTTCCTTTGGCACTTCCGCCTTCCAGATATTTGAGCGCTTGCGCAGCATTGTTAAAATCAAACACTTTATCAATCACTGGCTTAATGTGACCTTCTTCAATAAATTTCTTAATGATCTTTAATTGCGCTCCACTTGGTTTCATAAAAAGGAAATGATAACTACTCTGCGTCTTCTTCTCCAGCGCGGTAAGTTTATGACTGGCAATCGATAAAAGAGTCGTCTTCAACCAGCCTAGTTGCGCTTCTCTCCCAAATCTTGCATTGGGCAAACCGGAGACAGAGACTACTTTCCCATGTGGTTTTAGAACCTGGAATGATTTCTCCAAGGCTTCGCCGCCCAAAGTATCATACACAGCATCGTATCCTGTAAGCAGTTCTTCAAAATTCTCTTTCTTATAATTGATAATCTGATCGGCACCCATCAATTTAACCAATTCATATCCCTTATCACTTGCTGTGGTGGCGACAAAAGCGCCCATTAATTTAGCCAATTGGATGGCAAAGGTACCTACACCGCCTGCTCCTGCGTGAATCAAAATCTTCTGTCCTTTTTGCAGCTTCAAAATATCATGAAAGGCTTGATACGTCGTAAGTCCGACTAATGGAATGGATGCCGCTTCTACAAAATTAAGATTCTGCGGTTTTAATGAAATATCGTCCTGATGAACCGCTATATACTCAGCTAAAGTTCCGATTCTGCCTTTGCGCGGTCGCCCGTACACCTCATCCCCGGGTTTATAGTCTTTCACTCGGCCGCCAACTTTAGTGATCACACCTGCAAAATCATTGCCCAAAATCAATGGCATGTCATACTTGAGCAGAAACTTGGCCTTCCCTTCTTTCACTTTAAAGTCGATAGGATTCAGGCTGGCTGCGTGAATTTCCACCAGTACATCATCTTCTCCAATCTCAGGCATAGATCTGTCTTTCATCAACAAAGGTACATCTTTACCGTATTTCTCAATCAACATAGCTTTCATTTCAATCACTCCCATTAAGATCATTAGTTTAAACAAACGAACGGATACTGCATCAAATATAGTTTTGGCAATAGAGTTTTGCTGTATGCTGTATAAGCACCTCCCAAATCATGGTTTAAAGTTTTATATAAAAATGATCATGAGTTTCATTTATGATATTAGAATATGATCATTAGTTTAAACATATGGACCTATTATGCAAGAAAAACACACTTAAATCAATAACTACTTATTAAGGTGTGCGCACTGGGTTTCAATGGCCTCAATTAATGATTTAAGCTGCTCTAATGGTTTGCGAACAGTCAGGATATAATGATTTTCTACACTCTTTTTCTCAAAGCTAACGTAGCCAGACTGTTTCAACACCTTCAAATGATGGGAAACGGCAGGTCTGGACAAATTGATATGCTCCGCTATAGTGTTAACATTAAGCCCCATTTTATGCTGTGCAAGCAGTAAAATGATTGCCTGACGCTTCTCATCTGTCAGCACATCCAGCAAAGGAATACATTCTTTAAATTGTTCCACAATATGCTCAGTCTCCTGGCACATACCGCTCCCTCCCTCTCGTTCATCCGTTTAATTACATAAACCTATTATAATCATCTCGTTGATAAAATCAAGCGTAGACTTGAGGTGAAAAGCCGCTTACTGTCTTCTTAGGAGTGCATAATTGTAGTGGTTATCATCGAAGGGGATCGAAAGCTCTTAAAAAATGCAGTGGCATCTGGAACATAAAATACAATGTTCTAGACGCCGCTGCCATTATTGGGCTACTGTTGTCAGTTATAGCGCTTATCTATTCCTCCGCCAATGCTTGGAACAATAGAATATCATAACTGGCAGCAACACCTTCCGGTATGCTGAACTTCGCCTCGTATTCCTTATACATGCTGGTGAACAGGCTTCGCGAACTGAGACCACTTACAGTAATAGCCTCAGAGGTACTGGCTCCCATCGCTTTTACCGAGTGAAGAAAATCTCTTGCTGAAGCATACGTTTCCGTTTGAATCGAGCGTTCAAATTGGATACTTGAAAATCCTGCTTCCTTGAGCAAGCTGCTCCATTCATCAGTTGATAGAAACCTCAGTCCGTGCCGTTGTGGTTCCATTCCATTGGCTCGGTAAACCTCATTAAAAGCCTCATGCATTTCGCAGAATGTGTCAGGCCCGAATGTCGTGAATGTCAGCGAGCCTCCAGGACGAAGCATCCGCCGAAGGTGACCTAGTGTTTGTCCAGGATTGCTCAGCCATTGAAAGCAGGCGTTGGAGACGATGAGATCAAACGAGGCTGCCTTAGCATCTGGCGCCCACGTTTCAACATCAGCATGAAGAAATCGTAAAGAATCTGAAGATTTTTTCCTTATACTATTAAAGTTTGTCTCAGCTGATAGGACACGTTGTTCAGCCAATTTGATCATCGCGGGCGCAATATCAAGGGCAGTAATACTTGCACTGGGCCATTCAGTGACTAGCGTCTCGGTCAGATTCCCCGTTCCGCAGCCGATCTCCAGAATGTTGAGCCCGGAGAAGTTACTTTTGCTCTTCAATCCTAAGAAAGATTGTGCAAGCCGATCTGACATCAAACGCTGAATATGAGCGTGAGCGTCATACGAATTTGCATTCCGGTTAAATTGACGCCGGACATCACTTATCCTACTGCTCATGCCACCATCTCCTCAGTTCACTAGCTATTTGATCTTCCCTCCCCAAGAACGGGGCATGTCCGCCGGCAGGTATCGTGAGTAAGTTTGCTTTGGGTAGCTGGGCAATCAGCTCCGTTGCAGCGCCGTAAGGACAAATACGATCCTCCGCCCCATGCACAAGAAATACCGGACAAGTGATGCTCTTCAGTTGAGACAGGCATTCCTCGCTTCGCAGGATTTGAAGACCTGCGATTAGCGCTGGGGTTGTCCAGCTACCGATTGGGGGAAGGCTTGCGCCAAGATTGGCCTCCCATTCCGTCTCCGTAAATATGAGCTGTCGGAATTTTGCTTCAACCTCTTGTCGGTTCTGTGTGAGCTCTGCAATCATCTTCCTAACGTATATATCAGCCCAACCGAGGTCAGACTCCTCTTTTGACCTAGTAAATCGAGCCGTTGCCCCGAACAACACAAGGCCATCAGCGAATCCTTTGATCGCTAGTTTCAGTGCCAGTAAAGCTCCGAGAGACCATCCTCCGATCAATAACGGACTATGGAAAGCCTTTGTCTTACACACCTCTCCATCCAAATACAGAAAATTCCTCACTGCTATTTCAGTCAAGAGTAGCATTTCCTCTGGAGAATCAGCATCACTGTAGTCTAAAGAAATATGATGGAAATCCGGAAGTAACTCACGAGTCCGATCAAAAACCCCATCTGGCATTCCCCATCCGCTCAACCATAATATAGTGCCGCTTGTCTTTGGCTGAGCCTTCATTGAGTCAATATCCAATACAATCATGGCTTCAACACCCCTAGCCCAAGTCCGATGTTGTGAATACGTGCGGCTGCTTGGGTCAACTCCTTATCCGTGTGAACGGCTGACAAGGAAAAACGAATGCGCGCTGTACCATCAGGCACAGTGGGTGGACGGATGGCAATCGCTGCAATTCCCTCTTCTTCCAGAGCTCCGCTGAAGCGTAACGCCGTATCGTTATCTCCTACGATTAACGGTACAATGGGGGAGTCCCCGGAACCGATGTTAAACCCGGCTTCACCAAGCGAGGATCGAAATAACCTGCTAGCCGCATAAAGCTGTTCCCGGCGCCAGTGCTCCTCTTGAACCAAAACTAATGCCTTTGAAATTCCAGCTACGATAGAAGGGGGCAATGCAGTTGAATAGATTAGTGGTCTGGTCTTGTTCACCAACCATCGAATTAATGTCCGGCTGCCACAAATATAAGCGCCATACACACCGAAGGATTTGCTGAAGGTTCCCATATGTATATCCACATCATTCTGCAGCCCGAGTTCATAACACAATCCCTGGCCTCGCCCCCCGTAGATCCCCCCGCTATGTGCCTCATCCACCATGAGCATAGCTCCGTACTCGCGTTTGAGCGCAGCAAGTTCTCGCAATGCAGCCTGATCGCCATCCATGGAGAACACAGCATCTGTAACGATCAGCTTTCGCCGTTTATCACGATACTTTTCCAATAGTGTGCGCAAATGCTCCAGATCATTATGACGGTACCGGGCATGCACCGCACGGCTCAATACGACACCGTCTACAATACTCGCATGGTTCAACTGATCGCTAAAAACAACATCTCCCCGGCCTACTAATGCACTAATAACACCTGAATTCGCCATATATCCGTTAGCAAGAACTAGCGCAGCTTCGCAGTTTTGCCAATCGGCCAGTGCTTCTTCCAGACGGCTATAAGGACCCCGGTTACCTGTCACATGGCGCGATGCGCCTGAGCCAGCGCCTTCCGCGAGCAACGCCTCACGCATCACTTCAAGTATGGCAGGATGCTGGGAGAGTCCTAGGTAGTCATTGGAGGACAGGTTGAGTAGCACTTGCTCTCCGCGCAGCGTATAACCAGGAGATCCGTATACGGAGTGACTTGTACGCAAGGAACGCTCCAACGAAGCATCCGCCAATAACTCAAGTTCTTTTTCCATCCAGTACATGGTTGGCACCGCCTTAAAGGGCATTTAATTCAATCTCAAAGCCCAAATCCTCAATAATTTGATGATCAGCTGTAACGTCTTGGCCTGCTGTCGTTAAATAATCACCTACAAAGAGTGAATTTGCAGCGTACAGAGATAAGGGCTGCAGCGTACGAAGGTTGACCTCCCGGCCACCTGCCACGCGGATTTCTTTCGAAGGACAGATGAAACGAAATAGCGCTAGTACCTTCAACGCTTTCATTGCCGGCGTGCGACCTGCACGTTCCAGAGGTGTTCCCGGTATCGCGTTCAGGAAATTGATCGGAATCGAATCCGCATCTAGTTCGCGGAGTGCATATGCCATTTCAACCATTTCTTGATCGGTCTCTCCCATGCCGATGATGACACCAGAGCAAGGAGACATGCCATGTGTCTTGACCTTCTCCACGGTTTCCACACGTTGATCATAGGTATGGGTCGTCGTGATAGAGGGGTAGTTGGCCTTACTGGTGTTCAAATTGTGGTTGTAGCGATGTACGCCTGCTTCAGCTAGACGTTCGGCTTGATCGTCCTTGAGAATTCCCAGACATGCGCAAATTTTCAGTGGCATTGTATTACGGATCTCTCTAACCGCGTCCACCACTTGATCTAATTCCTTGTCTGTCGGGCCTTTCCCGGACGCTACAATGCAATAGGTTCCGGCTTTGCGTGCCAGCGCTTCACGTGCGCCTGATACCAGTGTGTCTTTATCAAGCAGGGTGTACTTTTCAACCGGAGCTGTCGAAACAATCGATTGCGAGCAGTAGCCACAGTCCTCAGGACAAAGGCCGCTTTTGGCATTGATGATCATGTTGAGCTTCACTTTTTTACCGTAAAAATGCTTTCTCACCTTAAACGCGGCCTGCATAAGTAGTAGGACCTCATCATTGTCGGCGCCTAGCACAGCAAGCCCTTCCTCTACCGTTAAACGTTCTCCGTTCAAAGCTTTTTGGGCAAACGCTAGCCAATCCGTCTCTGCTGCAACTGTATTCATCTCAGGTCATCCTCCTATAGTTTGATTTGCAATTGCTTCTTTGATAGGTGTGAATTGTATTGTTTTTCGTACAACGGATATCAACGTCTCTAGAGCTGCTTCGGCCTGTAAACGGGGAAATCGGCCGAGAACCTTTAGACCGCTGTATTGTTCAATGAGTTGTGCATTCGTAGCCACGCTTGGATCATCCTGGGGTTCCATGGACTCCCCATCGTTCAATATGACGCCAACAATTGGAACCCCATGATCCCGAAGGAATGATGCAGTCAGAAGTGTATGATTAATTGTTCCCAGGCCAGAACGGGAGACAATTAATGCAGGTACCCGAAGCTCTGAGATTAAGTCCACTATAAGAGTGTCATCGGTTAGAGGGACAGCGACGCCGCCTGCGCCTTCGATGAGTAATGCCTCGAAACGTTTAGTCAGCGGTAGACCTGCGGCGATAATCTCTTGTAGCGTAAGATTTACCCCAGCTTGTCTGGCGGCGAGCATGGGCGTAAGTGGAGCTTCAAAGGTAAATGGGGCGACTGCCTCAGGCCGTTCATTGATTCCCGTGCTTTTCAGCAGCCGTTCGGCATCGGTAAGTCCGCTTCCAAGAGGTGCACCCGACTGAATCGGCTTCCAAACACCGGCATTCAACCCTTCGGCTCGGAGTGTAGCGGTAATGGCTGCTGTTATAACCGTCTTCCCTATGTCCGTGTCTGTACCTGTCACAAATAATCCACGTATCGTTTCATGGTTCGCTTGGTTCATGTAACCGGATCACCTTCAGTGACTTGAAGTATGGCTTCCGTCAAAATATCTATCATGGCACCAAGTTCAGCCTCACTACTGGCAAGCGGAGGGATGAAGACGATCACATTGCCGAGCGGTCTCGTTAGCATTCCGAGTTCTCTGGCCCGCAAGCTCGTGCGAACGCCAATTTGATCCTCCCAATCATACGGCTCACGGGATCTCTTATCGCGTACGAGCTCGATCCCGATCATTAGTCCCTTTTGCCGGATTTCGCCGACATGCGGATAATCCTTGAGTGCTGCCAGCTTTTGTTCAACAAATGACGCCTTTGCTCGCACTTCCTCGATCATATTGCGCTCTTCAAACAGCTTCAAACTGGCCAAAGCAACAGCACAGCCGAGGGGATTGCCTGTAAAGGAATGACCATGGAAAAATGTTTTCTGCTCTTGATAATCGGCATAAAACGCCTCATACACCTCGTCAGTCGCAAGTGTCGCTGCCACAGGCAAATAACCACCAGTTAACCCTTTCCCGATCACCAGCAAATCAGGTGAAACATCTTCGAGATCACAAGCGAACATAGCCCCGGTCCGGCCGAAACCAGTCGCCACCTCGTCAGCGATGAGCAGCACGCCATACTTCCGGCACAGATTAGCCATTTCGCTTAAACAGCCTGGTGGCATGACTATGATTCCACTAGCTCCTTGCACGATCGGCTCCACAATGAGAGCTGCAATCTCATCCGCCCGAGTCTCGAGCAAATGACGTAACGCGGTTAATGTATCTTCCATTGCCTTCGTCTCACCACCCTCATGGCGATAAGAATAGGGATATGGAATGATGTGGGAAGGGAATAGCATGGGCCGAAACACGTCATGGTACAGAGGAATCGCACCGACACTCACTGCTCCAACTGTATCTCCATGGTACGCCTGATTCATCGTGATAAACTTCGTTTTACCCCGTACGCCCTTGTTATGCCAGTATTGAAACGCCATTTTGATTGCGATCTCAACACCGGTTGCTCCTGCATCGGAGTAAAACACTTTGTTGAGTCCTTCGGGAGTGATCTCCACCAACTTTTCTGCAAGCTCGATTGCTGGTACATTGGCCATGCCGAGAAGGGTGGAATGGGCGACTCGCCCTAACTGCTCTGTGATTGCCTGATTTAACTCCGGCACGTTGTGCCCATGTACATTGAGCCAAACGGATGAGAAACCATCATAATAAGCGCGTCCTTGAACGTCATACAGCATGATGCCTTCGCCACGCTCAATAATGAGAGGATCAGAGTTATTGTAATCTTTCATTTGCGTAAAAGGATGCCATAAGTGATCCTTATTCATAGCAGCAAGCCGTTCATAATCCATCATCAAAAATTATCACCATCCGTTAATTTTTTTAATTGTAAACCAATATTTAAATTAAGGTTCACAATCGGATTTCGTCATTTTAGCAGACCTGAACGCCTCTGTAAAGACAATTCAAAGTGAAAGATTGAAGATTGGTATCACGAAAAAAGCTATAAAACACCAATAAACCCTTCTGCATAAATCGCATAAGGGCCAATCTGGGGATATTTAAATTAGGTTCTACGAATCAGTATTTCCACTGTTCAAGCAAGTCTTTATTTCCATGGATATGTTCTAAATGATTCTCGCCCCACAAACAGAAGTGATCCAAGATCGTCTTCAGACTCAGGCCATATTCAGTAAGCTCGTATTCTACCCGAAGCGGGATTTCGTTGTACATATGACGATTAATCACTTTGTCACGTTCCAATTCCCGTAGCTGTTTGGTTAGCATTCGTTGCGTAATTTCAGGCATTAAACTTCGTAATTCGTTCGTCCGTTTCTTCCCGTTGGTCAGATGATACAGGATAACACCCTTCCACTTCCCTCCAATTACTTCCAGAGTAACCTCCACGCCAATCATATATTTATTTTGCTTATTCATATCTAAGTCCTCCTAATTCGAATCAAAATTAAAGATAAAAAACCAAAATAAAACAATAATTAAAGGATCAAAATAGCCTATAGGGGCCTTTTATGTTCCTATAGAACAATATAGTGCCTACTTCCTATTTTAACATCCATACTACATAATAGCATTCAGACAAGGATTAACAAATAGAAAGGAGGGCACAACTTGATTCAATTAAGTATTCTTGATCAATCGCCCGTTGCTGAACAACAAACACAAGCAGAGGCCTTGCAAAATACAATCAAGCTTGCCCAAGAAGCTGACAAACTTGGCTATACCCGATTCTGGGTATCTGAGCACCATAATACACCCAGCCTGACCGGCTCTTCTCCTGAAGTTCTTGTGTCTCACCTGGCCGCCAAGACAGACCGGATTCGAATCGGCTCAGGCGGAATCATGCTGCCTCACTATAGTGCTTATAAAGTGGCAGAAAATTTCAATGTACTGGAAGCCCTAGCTCCAGGAAGAATTGATATGGGCATCGGCAGAGCACCCGGGGGTGCGCCGTTATCTACGTTAGCATTGCAAGACGGCCAAGCTCGAAATAACAACCGGTTCCCCGAGCAAGTTGACGAGTTGTTGGCTTATACGCATGGGGAACTGCCGGAAGGGCATCGATTCCAGGGATTGCATGCCACGCCCAGATTAACAAGCCATCCGCACATTTGGATGCTAGGCTCAAGTAGCTATACTGCCAAACTTGCCGCTGAAAAAGGCCTCCCCTTTTCTTTCGCACATTTTATTAATGCTTATGACGGAAAAGCTGCGGTCAAATACTATATGGATCATTTTAGGCCCTCACTTTATTACCAAAAGCCGAAAGTCGTCGTAAGCATACAAGCCGTGACAGCAGCGACGGATGAACAGGCAGAAGAGATTGCCCAAAGTACAGATTGGGCGGTGATCCTGATCGAATCGGGTGTGGCTCTTCAAGGTATTCCAAGTGTAGCCACTGCGAGTCAATTACCCAAGGAACCTGGGCTTCTGGAGCGAATCCGGGAGAATAGAAATCGAATTCTGGTAGGTTCCCCAGCAACGGTCAAAGCACAACTCGAAGAACTGCAAGCCACCTATTCCGTAGACGAATTTATGTTTGTATCTTTGACGCCTGATTACGAACAAAAAATCGAAGGCTACCGGTTACTGGCTGAGGCCTTTAAGCTCAACTAACTTACAAAATGGAGGAATTATATAATGAAGGTACTAGTGGTAGTAACGCATCCAAGACAAGATTCATTAACGGGAAGTGTTACGAAACAATTAATAGAGGGACTCACTGAAGCAGGGCATGAATACGAAATTGCGGATTTGTATGCGGAGGGCTTTGACCCTCTCCTTCATCCAGCTGATGAGCCGGACTGGGACAATCCGAATAAAATATATTCGGAAGAAGTAATGCGGGAAATGAAGCGCGTCCGAAACAATGATGCCATTCTATTCGTCTTCCCATTGTGGTGGTTTGGCGTACCTGCCATGCTGAAGGGCTATATCGACCGGGTATGGAATAATGGATTTGCCTACGGACAGGATAGTGTTACAGGCGAAAGGTACCGTTTACCGGTAGAAAAAATAGGTTGGGTGTCATTAGTTGGAGGAACACAGCCGCATTTCGAGAAACACGGACATGATGTTGCAATAAATAGAGAATTGACCTACTTGGTGGATTACGTTGGAGTTAAAGAAGCAGCTGTTCACTACTTGTATGAGACCATTGAGAAATTCCCTGATGATTCCGAAAAAGAGAAAAGACATTACGACGCTATCTTAAATGAAGCTTATCGTATTGGCCAACAATTTTAAATATGCTAAGTCCGTTAGAGTATTTCCTCTAACGGGCTATTTGTTTATCATTATGGCACCTCCAAGCTCCTCATTATTATAGAGACAAGTAGTTAATGTCGTTATATACTACAGATTAAGATGCGAATACCTATTATTTTTGGAGGAATGGATGATGACAACGATACTGTTCCAAGGCGATTCCATTACAGACGGATCAAGAGGCCGCAGTGATGATCCGAATCATATTTTGGGACATAGCTACGTGTATCTGATTGGTTCTAAGCTTGGTCACGATCTGGCTGAGAAACAGCCTTTAATTATCAATCGTGGAATCAGCGGCAACCGTGTTTCGGATTTATATGCTCGCTGGAATGAGGATGCCATCGCACTACAGCCTGATGTAATTAGCATTTTAATTGGGGCCAATGACGCTTGGAGATCGATGGATGGTGAACCTAGTGGAGTCACGGACCGTTTTGGTCGCGCTTACAAGATCCTTCTTGAAGAAACCAGAGACGTGCTCCCGGACACCAAATTAATTTTGCTAGAACCATTTATATTAAAAACAGGTGCAACAGAAGATCGTTGGGATCAATGGCAAGAGCGAATCCAGCTGTATCAAAAGATAACAAAGGAATTAGCAGCAGAGTTCGGTGCAATATTTGTGCCTTTGCAAGCTGCATTTAATGACGCATGCCGGCGCGCTGAAGCTGCTTATTGGATTTGGGATGGCGTCCATCCAACGAGTGCCGGTCAGCAGATCATTGCGGAGCAATGGCTATCTATCGTTCAGAAGAGCAAATTAGCTCTCCTCTAATCGATGAAAATAATGAAGACCCGAAGATTACTCTTCGGGTCTTCATTACCTCATGGAGTCAGGACTCCATGATTTCCGATATACGGTGGGCAGGGGATATTTTAATATCCCATATCCTTTAATATTTTGGATAACGTACTCAGACGCTCGCCGATCATCTCATCGTCATCACTTAGCGCTTGACTGAACAGCTTAATATCTTCATTAATTCGTTCATTGTCCGTACATACCGATACCGTCATGGCATCCCCTTGCAGGCCAACCCGGTCAATCACGGGCTGCTCTGGGTCATACAAATTCTCATACCGATAGGCTTCACGAAAATGTTCCAAAGACCGGCAGATCAGAATGGACAAATCAAGAACGCGGTGCAGCGGCAGTTCTTCCGATTGTCTGGACCATTTTTCGCCGGTATATCTCCATACCTTAGCCGAAATATCGACCTTTCCTCTATCGTTCCACTGGGCCAGTCCCAGGGAAAGACCTTTCGCGTCCGTGTTACCCGCCATCCGGCCGTCAACCTTCTCATAATTCTCCGATACGACAACAGGTTTATGTTTTAACGTTGTAGGTATTTTCATTGTTTCCCTTCTTTCCTTTTACCATTTTACTAATTTACTAAACGACGGTTTCATCTTATCTTGGTTTTCATCGTTAGTCAAATCCGTCTTTGGACCAGTTTCAATGGCATCACAAAACCCGCCAATTGTTCCATTGACGGGCTTCTAACCTCATTATATCTATGAATTTATTTACTCCTTTGGAGGCTTATTGTACCCCTTGTCTCCATAGGGCTGTAGCTTCTCTAGCCACGGCTTCAAGAGTTGTTTCTGTTCCCAGCGTATATCCGTGATCTGATCGGTTTCCTTCTGCTGCAGCACCTCATACGTGAACGCATCCGCTCCGAATTCTTTCCAATCCTTTTGCAATTGGGCATTTGCGAATCGCCCTTGATCCAGTTGCATCTGCAAAGTAAACCATTTGTTTTTCAAGTTGGGGTAGCTGTCGATGAAGATTTTACCGTTGACGTTGTTTTTGATTTGGGCGACACCCATATAAATCTTAATTTGCTTGTACTCCTCAAGCAGCTCCTTGCGCTTTTTCATATCCATATCTTTCTCTCCTTATCTTAGTTATTTAAAACGAACTTACAAATACCGGGCAATAATCCGCACCAGCTTCGCAGGAAACTCGCGTAAATTCGTAATATCCAAAAATCTTTCATTGCCATAAATCTCACTAATGACATCCTTGTCTTGACCGATAGCGGCTGCAAGGAAGGTAATGCCTTTCCGTTCATATTCCTCTATCGTTTGCTGCATGTCTGTAATGGCATACCTCCCAGTATAATTGTCCATTGCTTTGGGTTGTCCATCACTGATACTAATTAACAGCTTGGTCTGCTCTGGCGAAACGGCTAACCGTTCCCCCATAATTCGAAGGGCCATTCCATCACGATTATTGCTTCGAGCCTGAATCTTCATCAGCCTGTATCGATCATTACTATCTGGTTTATCAAAGTCCGCATAAGCAAAGATCGACATTTGTTCTAACCTGGAAACATCGGCAGTATCGCCATAGATTAATACGGGTATATTGCATATTTGGCAAAATTCATAGACCGCGATAACTGCTCGCTTGGCTGTTTCGAGTCTTCCGAACGCTGCCATCGATGCGGATTCGTCCACCCTTAGAGCAACCACTAGGGAAGGGGATTCCGTTGGAGGACGTTTTTTGGAAAAATACCTGTAATCCTTATACGCCACACTGTCTGCTTGAAACTTACTACCATAGTAACGGTACCGCTCAAATTCGGAAGATGTCTCATGTTCCAGGAGCGGAAGTGTCTTTCTGGCAATTTCCTGCACAATCGGCATAAGCTCCTTGCTTAGAGTGGCATATTCCGCTTTGAGTTTCTGATCGTAATCGGGACGATGAACAATAAGCTTAACCCGCTCATGAATGGAATCTGACACCATCGCTCTTGCGGTCTGATTGAGTTTTTTACGGAATTTGCGCTCTTTTTGTTTCTCCTCTTCAGACATCGGTTCGGGGTTCGCCTGATGGTATTGCGGAGAGCCATTTTCTCCGGTATCCGTACTTCTCATGTCAGTTGAATCATCGGATACATGGGAAGAGTTCTCTTCACTATCCGCAGATTTCTTGAGTGCGATTCCCTCTTCGTCTGCCCCGCTGTCATTGTCAACCTCAGTGTCGTCGCCTATATCTCCCCATAGCTTGATTTCTATTGCTGCGTCATCGCTAGATTTTCGTTTTTTTTTACTTCACCCGTGGTAACAGTGTCTAAGCTTGTGAGTAGACCATGTTTTTCGAGCGCTTCTTCCAAAATCTTTATTTCCTCTGCATCGGTGGTTATTTTGTAGATAACCTTATGATATAGCGATTCTTTGGCCAAAGCGCCTCCTGCAACCGCATCTGCCCAGTAAAAGAAGGAACGCATTCCAGCTACACCTTTGATGGCATTGGTCCGGGCTGTAGTATCCAAAATGATAATCGTATCTGCTAATACGCTGAGTACCCGGTCATCTTGATAACCGGTTTTGACTTTGGCCCGTTCAACCATAACTTCTTTCGTTGGCAGATTCATTTTCTCCGAGTGTTGGACTCTGTCCCGCAGCGCTTCGTTGAGCGGTCTCGCCCCAGCATAACTACGATTGGTAGTGATGACCGCGATAAAGTCGGGATGTCTGTGAATGATTTCAGTGGGAAGATTAATGCTGCCGTCCAGTTCCAAAGCAGAGTTGAGCGCCATGAGTACCGCTGCATCACGAATGACGTTTGGTTCCTGTATTTCTAGAAGATACCCTTGCTGATAAGCCCTAACGATCTCCGAAGGGTAAAAACGGTACTCCACAGCTTCACCATCACTGTGTTCCGCAGCCAGCTTCAGCAATTGTTTCATCTTTAAGCCTGCTTGTTCTTGAGTTATCTCCAATACATCCATCAAAATTTCAGTGGCGCTTTGAAACCCGTCGCTTTCGTACAGAGCTTTCAAAACAGCTTGCTCTACAGGCTCCAGTTTCTCTAATTGTTCAGAAGCAATCACCGGCAGAATGGCACCGATAATATCCGATTTATCCATATCTGCAAAACAGGTCACCTTTGTATAGGGGAGCCCAAAATTAGCGGACAACGCTTTGGCTAATTGGGTTTTGCCAGAACCAGCATCGCCTTCTAATAGAATATTGGCGATTTTCATTTCACCGCGATTCCAGTTTCGTTTCACTTCGTTACTGATACGCTGTTCCTCTTCGCCGGGCTTATGAGACATGGGCTTTTGCCACACCAGCTTTTTTTCCGCATCCGTCAATGATCTCTCAGGTGACAAATAATATTCCTCATGTTCTTGCATTATTTATCTCTCCTTCTTGCCCGTCATGCTGTCGGGCCTGCTTCGGCTTTACTGCTCTTCTTAACAACAATAGGGAGCAGCAACAGCGCACCGAGCATCGCAAACGTACCACTCACCGCAAATACTCCTATTAAGGAAACCGCATCCTTGAGATAACCGGAGATGAACATTCCAACGACCATCATCCCCATAAAAATCGGCATAATCGTTCCGGATACCCGGCCAATAAATGCTCCCTCTGTGTTCCGCACAAGAAGCGTCTGAATTCCGCCTTGGATACAAGGGTAGAACAGACCGCTGATTACGAGCAGAGCAATGGTCAGCCAAATTTGCTTGGACGCGCCCATTCCCACCGTACAGACGGCATTGACAAGCAAGCCGACTAAAAGCAATGTCTGTGGCTTAAACTTCTTGGCTATCGCAATAATAGCGGCTCCGCCTACCAGCATCGCTGCCCCATTGGCCATCACGAGCCATTGCAGAAATTGTCTATCCCGTCCCAAATTCTCGATGACCAGGAAGATTTGCAGCGGCTGAGTCAATCCGGAAGCCAAACCGACTGCCGAGAACGTCATACTCAGTGTTCTTAAAGATTTATTGTCCCTGATATAGCGCAGTCCAGCCGTCAACTCCTTGATGAAGCCACCGTTATTCTCTGACTTCGGTTCCGCCTCATCACGCGGAAGGGTCGATAATATGAAGGAAGAGCCCAGGAACATCACTGCCGTCAATATCAGAGACACGTTAATCCCAAACTTAATAAAAATAAACGTACCGATGACCGGTCCAAGCACCGTAAAGACAGCGACCAACGTTTGAGACATTGCCATCACGCCCTGCAGTTGTTCAGCAGGTACATGTCGCTTGTACAGTTTCATCGCCGAAGGCTGAGAAAATTGCGACAAGCTGGCAGAAACAAAAGACCCGATCAGAAGGGCAACCCATCCGCCGTTTATGACCGCTAGCAGCACAGCCCCAACGGACAAACCAGACAACAAATCACTCCAGACCATCGTTCTCTTTGGCCGCCACCTGTCGGCAAAGGTTCCGCCAATCAGGCCAAATATAAAGATCGGTGCAAATTCTGCAACCGAAATCAATGATATATCCACCGGATTATTATGCGTCAGTTCGGAAACATACAGCAGGACAGCATAATTACGGATCCATATCCCCAGTTGGAGCAGGACCCGGGAGAGGATAATTGTTCGAACATAGCGATTCGCAAACATTTTTAATACCCCATATCCTCTAAAATTTTCGATAGCGCACGCAGACGCTCGCTGATCATTTCATCATCATCACTCAGTGCCTGACTGAACAGCTGAATATCTTTATTAATCTTTTCATTGGCGACATCGACCGCCACAGTCATAGCATCACCTTGCAGGGCAATACGATCGAGAACCGGCTGCTTCGGATCATATAAATGCTCATAGCGATAAGCCTCTTGAAAATGGGCCAAGGTCCGGCAGATCAAAATGGACAAATCCAGAACACGATGGAGAGGCAGTTCTTCCGATTGTCTTGACCACTTTTCTCCCGTGTATCTCCATACTTTAGCCGAAATATCGACCTTTCCCCGATCGTTCCACTGAGCCAATCCCAGGGAAAGGCCCTGCGCGTCTGTGTTTCTGGCCAATCGGCCGTCAACCTTCTCATAATTCTCCACTACAACTACAGGTTTATGCTTTAACGTTGTAGGAATTTTCATCTTGCTCCCTCTTCTCATTTACTAATTTACTAAATTACTAATTTACTGCTCAATAATATCTTGAACTTTTTTGTTCGTCAAGCCGCTTTTAAAAATTTGGAAATCACTCCTTAGCGGAATTTGTAGCACAAGAACAAAAAAAGGTGACTTCTGATTCATTCAGAAGTCACCTTTTCACTACTTGCTCTATTTATCGCCCCGTGAGTGAAAAATGAGAGATATCTATGTCATTCTTACCTGAAATAATCAGGTTGCTCAAGGCTTGTCCAACTGCACTGCTAAATTTGAAGCCATGTCCTGAGAACCCTGCTGCAATCGCAATGTTAGGATACTTTGGATGTAAATCGATAATAAATTTTTCGTCAGGAATCATCGGGTACATGCAAGTTTTTCCATACTTCAATTGCTGAATATCAGGGATATATCCATTCAAAAATTGCTGCAAATCTTCCTCATCGTCTGCTACTTCACCAAACTCTTGCATCGATTCATCTGGATTTATTTCATCTCCGCCATCATGTCGGCCTACCTTTAAGCCACAGCCATCAGTACTTGGAAATCCGTAATAAATACCTTCTGGAGTCTCAAAGTTAAAGGCTGGAAACTGCTCATGATTATAAAGATTTTCATCAGCGTCAAACCAAGCAAATGTCTTTCGCACGGCTGTAAGAGGAAGATCCAAATCGAGCATCGTAGAGAGTAGCTCCCCTGACCATGACCCTGCGGAGACAACCAATGCATCGGAGTAAAAGGTCTCTTCGTCCGTTTTAATGGTTACCCTGTCAGCTAGAACGGAAATATCTTTTACTCTACTATTGGCGAGGATTGTCGCACCGTGCGATTCGGCGAGTTCTTTATAAGCTTGGATACATTCCTCACTTTTCAGTATTCCCGACGCTGGTTCAAAACACCCAACATAGTCGCCGGGTAAAGTGATACCAGGCCAGCGCTGATGAACTTCTTCAGCATTCATAATAGCGAGTGGCAACGAATATTTTTCAGAACTAGAGATAATATTTCGGATAAATTCGGACCCTTCCTCACCTACATTGAGAACCCCTGTTTGAAGAAACAATTGCTTGCCAGTAGCCTGTTCTAGATCAGTCCATAATTGTTGCGCTCTAAGAACAAATGGAACATACTCCTCGCCTTCAGCATAAGCATGTCGAATAATTCTAGTTTCCCCGTGATGACTTCCTTTGTTATGTGGCGGGTTAAAGGAGTCTAGTAATAAAGTTTTCTTGCCACTCTTGGCTAAAAAATAACCTGCGGCCATTCCCATCGAACCTGCACCAATGATGATTACATCAAAGTTCATACCCTTTAACCTCCATGCCAAAAACTAAAATATTTGAACATCAATCTTCTTTCAAATTGGTTTTGGTGTCAAGGAATGACCGAGGGCTACTGAAATTGTAGCAGCTGCTTTTCTAACGGCTGATCCATATTGTATGCAAAAATCCGGTGTGAAATCCTGCGTAAAACCTAGAACGGTAAGGCTGCCGATCACCCGGCCAAAACGGTCGAATATGGGAGCTGCTACCGCACTGACACCTTGGTCCAATTCTTGGTGTGATTCCGAATATCCCATGCGACGGGTGATCACAAGGTCATTTAATAATTTCTGGCGATCCGCAGCTTCATGTTCAGAAGATGTCTTTGACGCAGAGATATCCATATATCTTTCCTGCTCTTCTTGGTCAAGAAAAGCAAGAATCGCCTTCCCCGACGATCCCTTATTAATCGGGCTCAAACGTCCGAGCATATGCGTGACATGGACGGCTGCCGGACTATCCACTTTGTCCAGACACTTCACCTGACGATTAGAAACAACGGATAAGGTAACCGTTTCTCTCACTTCATGAGCCAGACGTTCTAATTCGCCACGTGCAATCCGCTGGAAGTTCAATCTCCCAGAGAGACGGTCCATAATAAATTGAAATATTTCCACACATACTTCATACTTTCCATCAGGCAACTGGGAAACGAATCCCCGCCGTTGAAGTGTACGAAGAATACGGAAGGTGGTTGATTTATTGAAGCCGGAAGCTGCTGCGAGTTCAGCCACCCCCCATGCTCCATCCCGTTCAACCAGTCTCATAAGAACTTCTAATCCCTTATCCAGTGTTTGCAGTTGGTCTGTATCATTCCCTGACATAAATTCTCCTTATCTTTATAAAACTTTCGATAGGAATTCTATTGTTCTTTGATGCTTAGGGTTAGAAAATACTTCTTCTGGCGTGCCTTCTTCTAGAATGGTCCCTTTATCCATAAATAGAATCCGGTCGCCAACTTCTCTGGCAAACCCCATCTCATGGGTGACAATAACCATCGTCATCCCTTCTTTAATCAAATTTTTAATGACATCCAATACTTCCCCCACCATTTCAGGGTCTAACGCAGATGTAGGCTCATCAAATAGCATGACTTCCGGTTCCATGGCCAAGGCTCTGGCTATTGCGATTCGCTGCTTTTGTCCCCCTGAGAGAGAAGCCGGATAATCCTTTTCCTTACTGGACAAGCCCACCCGGCTTAGCAGTTCTAACCCGCGTTTATAAATATCCTGTTGAGACATCCTCTTAACATGAACAGGCGCGAGCATAATATTATTGATCACATTATTGTGGGGAAAAAGGTTGAATTGCTGGAATACCATGCCCATTCGCTGCCTAATCTTATTGATATCTGCTTTTTTATCCGTAATATCCCCACCATCGAAAATAATCGATCCAGAGGTAGGGGTTTCCAGTAAATTCAAGCACCTCAGAAGGGTTGATTTGCCCGAACCGGAGGGACCAATAATAACCGTTACTTCCCCTTTTTTAAAATGCTGATTGATGCCCGATAATACAGGGGTCTTCCCAAAGTTTTTATACAGCTCCTTAACGTATATCACTGCTCTTAAGTCTCCTTTCGATCCAGCCCATCAACCTACCCAACGAGAAGGTTAGGATTAGATAAAACACGGCCGAAATTATCAACGGTTCAAGAGCAAGATAGGTGGCTCCTTGCACGATCTTGGCTGCTAATGTCAATTCTCCAACGCCAATTACAGAGGCCATGGATGAAGCCTTTATGATATTCACAAACTCATTCCCGATAGCCGGTAAAATGTTTTTGATTGCCTGTGGCATAATGACAAGCCTCATAGCCAAGCTACGAGACATGCCCAAACTTCTTGCCGCTTCCATTTGTCCTTTATCAACAGCCTCGATGCCTGCTCTTACAATCTCAGCTATAAATGCGCTGGCATTTAAGGTAATAGCAATAACAGCCGACTCAAATGCGGAGATATCGATGCCCAGCAGCATTTTGCCACCTGAAAAAACAAGCAGTATCTGTAATAGCAATGGGGTTCCTCTCATCAGCTCGATAAAAAGTACAGCAAACGCGCTTATAGGTCTAAATTTCCCGATGCTGGTCTTGGAGGCTTTCATGAAATAGATGATAAAGCCTAAAATCGTTGCTAAAATAACGGTTGCTATTGATAAGCCTATGGTGACTTTCAAACCTTCAAGAAATTTAGGAATATAGCGATCTAGAGAACTAAAATCAAGCAATGATATGCCTCCTCTTTATGCACGTAAACCTTATCCAGGCATATTTAAATCGAACCCTCTATTCATTTTTCTGATTTTTTGCAGCCAATTCGGAAGCGGCTTGAATATATTTATCAAGATCTCCAGAATCCTGAAGTCGTTTAATGGTTTTGTTGATCGATTCACGCAAAGCATCTTCATTCTTTTTGACGACAACTCCAACTCCAGCGCTGTTTAAAGCAGAATCATCGATAACGATTCCATCAGCAATCGCAAGCTCGGGATTTGCAGCTACAGCAACTTTTGCAACAAGACCTTCACTAATGACAACATCAACCTGCTTAGCTTTTAGAGCAAGGTTTAGCGTATTCATGTTATCCATCAGCACAAGATTTTCATTCGGGAATTGAGCTTCCATTAACGTTTGCTCCGTAGAGTTCAGCTGCACGCCGATTCTCTTCCCTTTTAGATCGTCCAGGCTTTTATATTTGTCCTTGTCCGAAGCTTGAATCAACGCAATGTCTTGGGACAGATAATAAATATCTGAGAAATCTACCTGCTTCTTTCTCTCTTCTGTTGCCGACAAGGCTGAAATCAGGATGTCAGTTTGGCCAGCTTTGAGGGCTGGAATTAATGCATCAAGGTCCAGTTGCTTAAACTCCACTTCTACTCCGATATCCTTGGCAATTTCTTTAGCTAAGTCAATATCAAAGCCGACTCTCTGATCTGCACCGTCAACGATGGCATGGAATCCAAATGGAGCGAATACAGCATTATTGCCAACCACGATTTTCCCTTTTGCCTTTATAGCCGCCAGTGCATCCTGGGTGTCGTCATTTTTATCTCCGCAAGCCGATAATACCACCACTAACGCTCCTACTAAGCTAATAAGTAACCATTGTTTGAGAACTCTCTTTTTCATGAAAATCCACTCCCTTATTTGTATGTTTTTGAAACATGAATCTACTAAATTAAAATTCCAATGGCAGCTTCGATTTTCCCTACAATCTCACCGGATTCAGCTAGTTTTATAGCTCCCTTAGAAAGCGAAGGCATGTATGTATCATTATCTGTGAACGGAATGGCATCTAGTAACACGTCATAAGCGATTTGCGTGCCTGCCCCTAGTTTAAAATCACCCAATACATCTCTCGTGATATAGATGGCTCTTGAGGCGAGCAAATATTCGATCCCAATAATTTTGGGAAGATTATCAATGATTTGTTTTGTCTTCCTACATGCCCAAGGGGCCATACTTACATGATCCTCTTGATTACTTTTAGTAGATAGGGTATCTACACTGGCAGGAAAACATAATGTTTTATTCTCCGAGGCGATCGCTGCAGCTGCGCATGATATAACGGGGTATCCACAATTCAAACCCGCAGGTTCTCCGGCAAGCATTGGCGGCAAGCCATAGTTAAGCGTTGAATCACATAGTGCAAAAATTCTTCGTTCCGAAATATTCCCGATTTCCGCTAGACTCATAGCTAAAATATCCATCGCAAAGGCAATCGGTTCACCATGAAAATTCCCTCCGCTTAAGAAATCAAGCTCCCCTTGTTCATTCCAAAACACAAGTGGATTGTCTGTAGCCGCATTGATTTCCCGCTCCAGAATGTCTCGGACATAGTTTAAATTATCCCTACATGAACCATGTACTTGCGGTAGACAGCGAATGGAATATAAATCTTGAACGCGCGGCTGGTACTCTGGATGCAGGACATCATGCTTCAAGTGAACCTTTCTTGCATCTTCGGTCGTGCGCTCGCTATCTCTAACAAGTCTTCTAATATTGCTGGCACTGTCTATTTGCCCTTTTTGCCGTCTGACAAGATGGATTCGCTCATCAAATGCCGCCAGTTCTCCACGCATAGCCTCAATACTTAACGAGGCAGAAGCTTCTGCTTCTTTTACTAGCTTTGCAGCATCGTAATAATTAAGCACAGCCATCCCTGCAAACATCGTCGTTCCATTGATGAGCGCGAGTGCATCCTTTGCTTTCAGCTCGAATTTGACCGGATAGATCCCGGCTCTTTTTAAAGCTTCCGGAGCAGGTAAGATCTCACCTTCATAGTAGGCTTCAGCAGCATCATACCCAATGAGAACAGCGGCCATATGTGCCAAAGGCGCGAGATCGCCACAAGCTCCAACTGAGCCTTGCACAGGAATTACAGGGTGTACCCCTTTATTCAACATTTCGACCAGCCTGTCCACCACTTCAATTCTGAGTCCAGACACGCCTTGACAAAAAGCATTTAATCTTACCGCCATGGTCGCTCTAACTACTTCTTCTGATGCAGGGTCACCAACGCCCCCACAATGCGACAAAATAATATTTCTTTGGAACAAATCATTATCTTCAACGGAAATATTGAAATCTTTCAATTTACCTACGCCAGTATTAAAACCATAAATCGGAGGTGCATCACTTCTGATCCAATTCTTCTCTATGTATTCTCTGACTTTAATAATTTCTTTTCTACTAGATTCAGCAATTCGAACCTGAACATGATGTCTGGAGATATTAACAATATCTTCAATTTTTATATTCTCTCCATCTAGTATCACTTCGCTCATCATCGATCCCCCGCATCATGTATCTGTTTCTATAATAGAAACAGTTGTTTCTTTATTTGGTTAATTTAGTTAATTGTAAAAGATTGATGTTTCCGTGTCAATACTTAACTTATGAGTTTAGTCGGAATTTGTTTTGCGGGTTGGAATAATAAGATTATTCATAACATGACATACTGTAGTCTAGTTATGGATGATAAATTTAAATCACAAAGGAGGAGTAATCATGTCTTTTCAACTACCAAAACCGATTGCAATTTACATGGATTCCCTAAATACCAATGACAATACTGTCATTGACGATTGCGTGGCAAAAGACGCTCATGTTCACGATATTGGTGAAAATAATCATTTCAATGGACTTGAGGCTATTAAGAAGTGGCGCGGAGACTCAAATGACGAATTTAAGCTGAGATCCGAGGTTATACACGTGGAAGACAAACACGGAATAGTCATTGTAACTTCCCTAACCAGCGGCAATTTTCCGGGAAGTCCTCAACTGTTTTATTATTTCTTTACTGTCGCAGATCACCTGATCACCAATATAGAAATTGTTCCAGGTGAGGAAAACGTAAAACTGGATATTTAAGCGGTATACAGTCACAAGAAGGTCTGGCAGCTTATGAAGGATCTGGTCAGAACGCAACGATGTGCAGTTCGTACTGGATAACGTCAAGCAGTGGACAAGCAAAATAGACGTACCTCGGATGCCGTGCTCCTTTCGGATCAAGGCTTCCAATATACATCTCAAGAGTACAACTCGCGATTAGAAGGATTCGACATCGGCGTTAGGGGCAGCCACTCTCGCAAAGCCAACCTGCTGGATAACGCATGTATCGAATCCTTTTTTTCGTATCGTATATTTACTTTTATAATTACCAGCGGAGTCGCTCAAGCATACTAATCATAGCCTTATTCACCGTTGCTTTGTTTACTCCGATCTCCCCAAGTACGGCCCTGCTCCACAAAGGCTGCAAATAGCTTCGTCATTTGAGGGTCGTTAGCTGCTGCCATATTTTCTGGATGCCACTGTACCCCAATTGTAAAAGTTCCCCCCGTATGCTCAACCCCTTCAATTACACCATCAGGTGACGTCGCCGTCACTTGCAATCCTTCTCCAAGTTCTCGAAGTGCCTGATGATGAAGACTGTTGACCCTTACTTGGGTGCTCCCAAAAATGCTAGCCAATCGACTTTCAGGTGCAAGCAAAATATCATGGGTATCTCTGCTTCGAGGAACGTCGCGCTGCACATGTTCCAGAGCTCCCTCATACTGGCTCGGCAAATCCTGATAGAGCGTACCGCCGAGGGCAACATTCAGAACTTGCACTCCGCGGCAGATGGCCAGTAGTGGTTTATCAGTATCTAGAACATAGCGAATCGCTTCCAGCTCAATCACGTCACGAATTGCCAGTGTCTGTCCAAGCTCAGGTATGGCCTCTTCGCCGTATCTGGAAGGATCGATATCCTCTCCTCCCGTAAAAATCAAACCGTCGCAAAGGTCGATCAATTGTTTAACTGTTTCTATTGAAGCAAGCGGCAGAACGATGGGTAGACCACCCGCCGCTTCTACCGCAATGTGATAATCCTGATGGACGTATACCCCTTCACTGTAAGCGTTCAATCTGGTTAATGTACTTGTAATGCCGATAACAGGTTTCATAATAAGCTCCTTTTACGCTAATGGTATAGGCCTTGTGTGCAAGGAACGCCAGACTACTGGCGGGTATCTAGCGCATCGCGCAGACCATCACCTACGAAATTGATAGCAAGCACAGTGAGCAGGATCATTGCCCCCGGTGGTACCCACAGCCATGGCTGATCGGTTAATACCGTCAACGATTGTGCGTCTGTGAGCATATTCCCCCAGCTAGCTGTCGGGGGCTGCACCCCCATGCCGAGAAAGCTAAGACCCGCTTCACTCATAATGGCGGAAGCAATGCCAAAGGTCGCATTCACGATGATGGGCCCAACAGCATTGGGGAAGATATGCTTGAACAATATCCTCGGCGTGCTCAGCCCGAGAGCGACGCCTGCATTTATGTAGTCAAGCTGCTTGATAGACAGTACGCTACCTCTAACGAGTCTTGCGACACTCGGCCAGGAAAACAAAGCAAGGACGAGAATAATCGTTGTCATGTTCGAGCCTAGAATACTAATGACTACAAGAATAACCATCAGAAAGGGAAACGCCATAAACATATCTGTTATCCGCATGATCACCATATCCAGCCAGCCGCCAAAATAAGCGGACACGATCCCGATTAGTGTTCCAACGGTCACGTATAGAGCTACTGTCACGAACCCGACGATAAGTGAAATTTGCGTCGCATAGATGAGACGACTCAGAACGTCGCGTCCAACCTGATCCGTCCCGAGCCAATGCTCTGCCGAAGGGGGGGCTGAGAAAACTCCCGTTACTTCTTTAGGGTCGTTGGGAGCAATCCACGGTGCCAACAATGCCACAAGGATAAGCAACACAGTTATTACGAGCCCGGCAACGGCCAGCTTGTGCCGAATAAAGCGAGTGAATAACTGCTTTAAAAAAGCATCTTCCGTCTCCGGTTTAACGCTCTCAACAGGGATCACTGCAGACATCGAGCCCTCATCAAGCTCATACGGAGATAATGCCAAATCGATCACCCTCTCTAAGTGTATTTAATACGCGGATCAGCCGCTGCATACAGCAAATCCGTAAGCAAGTTCGTCGTAAGTACAATCAGTGCCGCTACCAGATTCAGCCCCATCAGTATTGGATAATCGCGGGACAATATAGATTGAATCGTCAACTGGCCGATACCTGGCCATTGGAATATTTGCTCAATAAGAATGCTGCCGCCTAACAACAGCGGAATCTCCATGCCAACTACAGTAATGATCGGGATAAGCGCATTACGCAGCGCGTGCTTATTCGTGACAATAAACGGATGCAGGCCTTTGGAATTTGCTGTACGCAGGTAGTCCATATTCATTACATCCAGCATACTCGCCCGCACATATCGCACTTTTTTCCCTGCAATAACGATACCTAGTACAAACACAGGCAGAATCATATGGGTAAGACGATCCCAGAAGCCCCCTGCGCCGCCAAGTGTAACCATCCCGCCCGTGGGAAACCATTTCAATTGAACAGCAAATACATAAATCAGACCCAAACCAAGAAAAAACTGCGGTACAGAGGTACCGATAAAAGATAGGCCTGTCATAATATAATCGAACTTCGTATTTTGCTTAACAGCGCTAAGAATACCAACAGGAATGGCAATAAGCATTCCGAAGATAAGCGCAGCAGAGGCCAGCAGTAAAGTTGGACCGATTCTTTCGCCGATGATCTTGGTAACGGGTGCATACGAGCTAAAAGAGTAACCTAACTGACCGTGCAGCAGATTCAGCAGCCACTTAAAATATTGCAGAATTACAGGATCATTCAGACCCAGAATCTCTTTCCTGAGCTCAAGGACTTCCTTTGGCGTATTCGGATCGATGAACATATCAACTGGATTGCCAGGCGCAAGCTTAATAATGAAATAATTAAGCACTGTAATCCCCAATAGGACGGGGATCGCAATCAGGATTCGGCGGATAATATATTGAAAAATGGCCGACTCCTCCCTTCTCTTTCATTACTCTATTGGGCAAGAGGAAAATGACAAGCAACCGCATGCGGCTTCTTGTCTAATGCCGCTTCTTCCAGGCGGCATAGCTCCTGCGCATACGGGCAGCGTGTATGGAATCGGCAGCCACTGGGAGGATTGGCCGGAGACGGCACATCGCCCTGGATGACGATACGTTTGTCTGCACGCAGGGTCGGATCTGGCTTCGGATAGGCTTGAAGTAAGATTTGCGTGTAAGGATGCCTCGGACTGCGGAATAGTTCATCCTTATCGCCAATCTCAACGATTTTCCCCAAATACATCACAGCCACTCGAGTGCTAATATATTTCACTGCACCGATTCCGTGGGCAATAAATAGATAGGTCAGATTCAATTCCTTTTGCAGATCGGACAGGAGATTCAATATTTGTGCTTGAATGGATACATCCAGCGCAGATACCGGCTCGTCGCAGACGATCAGCTTAGGCTCAAATGAAATGGCCCGAGCGATCCCGATCCGCTGACGCTGGCCACCGGAGAACTCGTGCGGATACCTATTTTTATAAGCTTGTGGCAGTCCGACCATATCAAGCAGTCGGTTCACACGCGCCTGTACCTGACTGCCGGTTGCTAAATTATGCGCAATATACGGCTCTGCTAAAATGTCAGCCACTCGTTGGCGTGGATTAAGCGATGCATATGGATCTTGGAAAATGATTTGAAGCCGCGTACGAACCTCCCTGAGTTCCTTTTGCTTCCGGTAAGTAATATCCTCATTTTCAAACCATATCCGACCTTCAAAGGGATTCTCAAGTCTTACAATCGAACGACCGAAAGACGATTTGCCACAGCCGGATTCACCAACAAGTCCGAGTGTTTCGCCTTTACGGATGCTCAGGCTAATATCGTCTACCGCCTTTACATGACCGACCGTACGTGAGAATACACCTTTTTTAATCGGATAATACGTCTTCAGCTGTTCTACTTGAAGCAGCGGAGAATCTGCGATCATCATACGCTAGCCTCCTGTTGCCGGGAATTTACAATGTCTGATAAAGGTATCGTCTGCTCCTCGACGGCCCAGCATCGTACTTGATGCTCACCCGCCACACTTTTAAGCTCCGGCTGTTCCTGCCGGCAACGGTTGGTCGCTAAGGCACAACGGGTATGGAAACGGCAACCCTCAGGCATTTTTGTGATCGATGGCACCGTGCCGGGAATAGCCTGTAGCCGTTCATTCTCTCCATGAATACTCGGGATGGATGCCAGCAAACCTTGCGTGTAGGGATGCTTCGGTTCACGGAAGAGCGTGAATACGTCCGCCGATTCTACAATTTGGCCAGCATACATAACAATTACACGATCCGCCATCTCTGCTACGACACCCAGATCATGAGTGATCAGCATAATCGCTGCTTTGCTCTCTTGCTGAAGCAGCTTCATCAGCTCCAAAATTTGCGCTTGGATCGTGACATCAAGTGCTGTCGTCGGTTCATCGGCAATCAGTAGCTTAGGCTTGCAGGACAATGCCATAGCAATCATAATTCTTTGGCGCATCCCGCCAGAGAGCGTATGCGGATAGGTGTTCATTAGATTCTTACCATGAGGTAATCCGACTTTATGCAGCATTTCAATCGCATAAGTTTTGGCTTCCCTGCGGGTAAGGCTCGTATGACACTGAATCATTTCCACAAGCTGATGCCCGATCGTCAGAACCGGATTCAGCGAGCTCATCGGCTCTTGGAAGATCATAGATATCTCCTTCCCCCTTAGGGTACGGAGCTCCTTCTCGGAATTCGCAGCTATATTCTGGCCGTTAAAGCGAATTTCCCCTTGCTTAATCCGGCCATTATTACCGAGCAGTCTCATGATTGAAAGTGAGGTCACACTCTTTCCGCAACCAGATTCACCAACAATGCCTATCGTCTCCCCTGCTTTCAGATTGAAGCTAATATCCTGAACAGCGACTACGTCTTCTTGTCCGTTCCAAAATACGGTTTGCAGCCGATCGATTTCCAATAAATTAGTGATATGATTCACCGCCCTTCTGACAAAATGAAGCCGTCTGCGTTCAACTTCTCAAATAAGAACGGGTGCATGCACATCTTGCGGGATAGCCGGAATATAGGACTTGCCCTGAGTCGAGTTTTGAAATTCTGCTCGGGCCTTATTAAGGCCCTCTCCACCATCCGTCAACAGCTCATAAGCTGCAAGGGCCAGCAGCTTGGCGGCATGGTGCATACCTTTAAGACCAATTGGCGAACCAAAAGCAGCCGTCGCTTGCCAGGTGTGTACCTGTACGCCAAGTGGCGCACAGGTCGTCGTAATCTGGCCCACTGGCGTAATCCAAGACACATCACCAACATCGCTAGAACCGCCACCCGTTGACTGTGAAGTAGATCGGTTTTCGTAAAATCCCGTTGGCAGAAGCTCGTCTGTCTTCCCCCACTCCTGATGACGTTTCTTAGCCGCTTGCAACAAATCCGGATCGAGGGTGGTTGCAAGAGCTGTCGCCAGCTCTTGATCCTCAGCTGAGAAGCTCAGCTCACCTGCATCGTCCTGTTGCTTCACAAGCAATTGATTTAACGTCTCGTTTATATTCAAATCATAAGCACCCGCTTTAATCTCCCAAGTGACCGAGGTCTCTGTCATCAGAGCACCACCTTGAGCGACCTTGATCAAACGCTCCAGCAGTTCGTCCACATGCTTGCGGTTGACGCCCCGGAGGTAGTACCAGACGCTTGCCTCATCAGGCACAATATTCGGTGCTTCTCCCCCATTTGTAATCGTATAATGAATACGCGATCCTTCTGGCACATGCTCACGCAAGTAGTTTGCGCCGACATTCGTCAACTCGACTGCATCCAGAGCGCTGCGTCCCAAGTGCGGAACGACGCCCGCATGTGCAGCACGACCTTTGAAGAAAAATTCAACAGAAGTAAGTGCCGATGTTCGAATGCTCCAAGCTGCATTCGAGTTTCCCGGATGCCATGTTAACGCAGCATCCAGATCATCAAAAGCGCTGGCTCTCGCCATAAATGTTTTGCCGGACAAAACCTCTTCCGCTGGGCAGCCATAATAACGAATCGTACCTGACAATCCTTCCTCATCCAGACTTTGCTTTAATGCGATCACAGCTTCCACGCCTGCCGTCCCCAGCAGATTATGTCCACATCCGTGGCCGGGTCCGCCAGGAGTGATGGGCTCACGAACCGCGCTCACCTTCTGCGAAAGCCCCGGAAGCGCATCATATTCCCCAAGGATACCGAGTACCGGTCCACCCGAGCCATACTCAGCCACAAAAGCTGTTGGCACACCACCGATACCAGAAGTAATTCGGAAACCGGCTGCCTCCAGCGTTTCTGACTGCAGCTTTGAGGCGAAGGCTTCCGTATAAGCTACCTCAGGGCGATTCCAGATGCGCAGCGCAAGCTCCTCATAAGTAGTCCTATTGGTTTCAAGCCAGTTAACCAGTTGTTGTTTACTCATGCTCTCCTCCTGCTATTTTAGATCCCATTCATTAATGTTGTTGAACATGCCAATATCAAGCGGCTTGCCGACAAGTACGTCCTTGGACACTGCTAGCAATCTTTTTTCCGAATAGACAGCCAGGGATGGTACATCTTCATGCAGTGTCTCCTGGAGCTTGTTATAAATTTCTTTGCGTTTAGCCGGGTCGGCTTCCGTTTCGCCCTTAGTGATCAGTTCATCAACCAGCGGGTTTTTATAATTCAAGAAGTTGCCCGGATTGGTACTCTTGAACAGAGTGAAGTAAGAGCTCGGCTCAATATAAAAGTCACGGGTGAAGATGGTGATGTCGTAATCGCCTTTTAGCACCTTTTGGATTAGTGTAGGGAAATCAAACTTTTGCACTTGAATGTTGAGGCCAATGGCCGTCAGATTTTGCACAAGAATATCAGCAGCCTGCTCGCGGATTTTGTTGCCTACCGGAACGAGGAATTCGATCGGCTGTTTCTTATCCCAATTGGCCTCTTCTAACAGTTGCTTTGCTTTCTCCGGGTCATAGCTATAGTTCTCAATATCCTTATTAAAGTAAGGGTGGTAGCTCGGAATACCTCCGTCAATGACCTCTCCTTGACCTTTAAGCAGCTGGTCCACAATCAAGGTGCGGTTGAGCGCATAAGCAATAGCTTGGCGTACCTTTGGATCTGCTATTTTGTTACTGTTAAAAAAGATTTCAGGGGGTACGGAAGGATTTCCTGAAGCCAGCTCGACATTCTCGAATCCTTTGACCTTCTCATAATCTGTAATAGGGATGAGACCTACAGGTACAGAGTTCATCTGAATTTCCCCAGTTTGCAGCTGCGCGACAAGGTTGGTGGCTGGCAGCACTTTGATAAAAATCTTATCCAGCTTAGCCACATCGCGGTAATAGTCGGTATTTTTGACCACCTCAACATACTGTCCTTGGGCAAAGTTAGCGATTTTGAAAGCACCTATCGTAACTTCTGGCTTCTGGAAGTATGGGTTCGTGGAGAGCTGCTCAGGTGCTACATCCTTCAGAATATGCTCGGGTAGGAAGAACACCTTGGTACCGAAACGCTCCTTGAAAATAAGTGGATCGATTGGCGTCTTCGTTCTGACCTCGAATGTCTTATCATCTACAATTTTCAGGCCACTGATCTCAGTCGTTCCTTCTTCCAGCTTACCGGCATCGTTCAAGCCTTCGATAAAGTTCAGCTTAAAGTTGGTTTCTACCTTCGGGTTAAGGGCTGTTTTTAGTGTAAAGGCAACATCAGCTGTGGTGAACGGCTGCCCATCATTCCATTTAGCCGCAGGGTTCAGCTTGACGACAAAGGTTTGATTATCCGTTGTCTCCACGGAATCAGCGATCTTTGGCAGAAATTCAAACTTCTCATTTAAATCCAGAAGGGAGTCATTTATTAATGCAATCGCATTGTCAGCAGCGGAATCACCCTGATCATTGATTTGATTCAGCGTAACGGGTACGTTAACAATGCCTATATATACAACTTTCTCTTTCTCTTCCTTATTTGGAGAAGGTTCAGCTTCTTTAGGCTTGTCAGTAGCTGGCGCCTGCGTTGCTGAAGAAGATGTTGTATTCGTTGAGGAACCACACGCAGATAACACGAGCACAAGTGCAAGAACGATAAAGAGCATGGTTCGACGATAATGACGATTCATAATTTTTAACCTCCAATTTTGATTATTCCAATTTGTTTAATATGAATTGTAGCTAAATTTACCATTGATGAATCTATACTGTCCAATAGATTTGTTCAATTAGATTATCCAAAATATTGAATCTCACTAGCAAATCAGGGGGCCTAGGTCATACTAAGAGGGGTTGTAGAAGTAGCTATCGTAGAATAAGAGGGTTCGAAAATAGAAAACGCTGCCGGTTCAATGAATGAACCAAGCAGCGATTTTTGAACATCTATTTTGTTTTGCAAAAGTGGTAGCTCCTGAGGAAATAATGGTCGTACGAATATTAGAATTAAGCGCTTCTTCGGCGCACCCTTTATTAAATATGAAAACTTATTTTCTATATGACCAGTTTTCCGGAATCGCGGTGAGCTTAGCCGGGTGATGGTATCGTTCACCGATTTCTCTAAAGCGCTGCAGAACGTTTTCGTCCAGCACACCACGCTGGTTCGGCGCACCATTCAGAAAGAAGGATACATTGTGCTTGTTACATTCAGTGATTTTTTCCAGTGCCCAGTCAGCGGTTCTAAGCTCCATAGTGGTATCTGATGTTCTCCAGAACCAAGTCTTAGTTAAAATATTGCAACTCGCTCCGGGACCGTTAAAAGAGTTTTCCACCTCTTGCCCTGCAGCATTCTCAAAAAAGGCAATATCCGTTTGCTCTACGCCAGACTCGCAGCCAATATTCATCAACAAGCACTGTGGTTGTAGTCCTTTGACCAATGCATCGATTTCCTCGAAAGGAAGATCCTCGTAGCTGGGGCCACCCCAAGGCGCATTCCACCCATCAATGATCAGGAACGGGATTTCCCCGTAGCTTGTCAACAGCTCCTCAATTTGATTTTTAATGAACTGTTTGTCTTCAAGCGTACATTTCTTCCGGCCGATTTGGTGATGCAGGTCTAGTGCGGAGAAATAAAGACCTGCTTCAATCCCTTCTTGCCTGAATGCATCAAGATATTCCTTAACTACGTCGGATTTTAGCGTCGCGTTTTTCACAGAATGTTCGGTATATTTTGTCGGCCACAGGCTGAACCCTTCATGATGCTTTGCTGTCATCGCAGCAAACTTCATCCCTGCAGATTTGGCAGCCTTGGCCCATTGAGCACAGTTCAACTGAGTCGGATTCCAATCCTTAGGATCGAAAATAAATCTGCGGGGTTCATCGTTATTTTCGTGGCCATATTCCCAATCTTCCACTTCCGTATCTGCGAACTGAAATGTAGCACTATTGAAGTGAATAAACATGCCCAACCTTTGATTGACGAACCATTGTTGTTGTTGAACCAATTCTTGATTACTCATGAAGATTACCTCCAATTATGATTTGTAACAGAATCGTATAATATCTACCACTCTATAGAATTTCTCTCCCCGTTACAGCTAACAAAATCGACATTCTATAGTACAATTCCTACATAAATATTTGGAAGGCCTAATCGTAGCCAAGCAAGTGCTCTAGATTCTTCAACGCCAAAAGCAGTTCCTTGCATTCCCTAACCACCTTCGTAATCTGCTTCTGCCTAAGAATTGCAAAGGCCAATATTTGTTGGAGACGGTACAAATCCTCGTCGGTATACGTCCGGTGCCCCTGTTCATTTGTGCAAAAAAAACTGCGGGGTTAATAACCCCACAGCTTTCATTTTATTCATATCCTCTTTTACCAAAGAGTAATTCTGTCCTATGGGGCAATGTCCCTTTTATCGCCTTCTTTCACGGATGAATCAGCCGACTGGTCGTGACACGCTTTGGGCGCTATCGCGCCGCTTTTCACGGCGGAGGATGATCGGGACCGTGATCACTGCAGCGATCACCAACAGCGGAGCTAGTATACCAGCGATGGGTAACGCCGACTCACCATTCGCTGAGAAGACGCTAAAGTCCCAGAGCCCGTGCAGGAACATAGAGGCCACGAGCAATCCGGTAGACCGCCGGGCGAGGTAGAAGATTGAACCGAGGCCAAATGCGATCAGTACCTGGAACAGGGCGCCCATCCCGATGCCCCAGAACATGTTCGGCAGGTGGAAGACTGCGAACATCGCTGTTGAGAGCAGCCAGACCCCGGTTTCGCCGAAGCGGCTGCGCAGAGCAACTATCAACTGACCTCGATTGATCATCTCTTCATTGAAGCCGACCATGATACTGCCGAAGATGAGATACAGCCACATAAGGGGCGTGACACGGGTGAAATCGCCGGTCAGCATGTTCACGATCGCGATGACCGCCATGATGATCGGAAGGGTCATTGTCCATCGTGAAAGACTCCGTCTTTCAACTAGGCTGGGGCGCCACCATCCGTAAATCGTGACCATTGTGATGGTCAGCAAGGCACCGCCGGACAGCGGTGCTATATACCAGAGAAGAAGAGTCCGCTCACTCTCACCCACTCGCGTGTAGTCGATATCGTTGAGCACGAAGATCGCATAGAAGACTGCGCTGTAGAGGAAATAGGTGAGAACACCCCATCCTACGCGGGGACGAACCCGAAGGGCAGGATCCAAAGATTCTTGCAGCATGTCCCTATTGTTTGACATCATAAACACTCCCACTATACATTAATATTTTCTTTCATTTGCTCTTGGTATAAAGCGTCTTATTTATCCTTCTCAGCTCCTTTGTAACGTCAGTGTAGCACCTGACGTTACGTCAGGCGCAAGCATTCTTTTAGGTTATTCAGAAAAAAGAGCCATAGCCAAAATCCTCCTATCGAATGAAGTAGGAATTTTGGTATGACTCCATTTCTGATTAAAGATATACAGATGAATCAGCCGACTGGTCGTGATACGCTTTGAGCGCTATCGCGTCGTTTTTCACGGCGGAGGATGAGCGGAACCATGATCGCTGCAGCGATCGCCAACAATGGAGCTAGTGCACCAGCGATGGGAAACGACGACGAACCATTCGTAGAGAAGATGCTTAAGTCCCAGAGTCCGTGCAGGAGCATGGCGGACACGAGCGATCCGGTAGACCTCCGGGCAAGGTAGAAGATGGAACCGAGGCCGAAAGCGATCATTACCTGGATCAGGGCACCCCCTCCGATACCCAGGAAGATGTTTGGCAGGTGGAAGACTGCGAACATCGCTGTTGCAAGCAGCCAGACCCCGGTTTCGCCGAATCGGCTACGCAGAGCGACTATCAACTGACCACGGTTGATCATGTCCTCATTGAAGCCGACTAGGATGCTGCCGACGATGAGATACAGCCACATAAGGGGCGTGACACTAGTGAAATCGGCGATCAGCATGTTCACGATCGCGATGACCGTCATGATGATTGGTAGGGTCATCGTCCACCCTGAAAGACGCCGCCTCTCAACCAGGCTGGGGCGCCACCACCCGTAGAGCGTGACCATTGTGATGGTCAGCACGGCACCGCCGGACAGTGGTGCTACGTACCAGAGAAGAAGAGTCTGTGCACTCTCGCCCACTCGCGTGTAGTCGACACCGTTGAGCACGAAGATTGCGTAGAAGACTGCGCTGTAGAGAAAATAGGTGAGAACACCCCATCGTACGCGGGGACGAACTCGAAGGGCGGGATCCGAGGATTCTTGCAGCATATCCCTATTAATTGACATCATAAACACTCCCACTATACATTAATATTTTCTTTCATTTGCTCTTGTTTTTTTAGATTTCAACATCGAATACTTCAAGAACTAGAGATATCATGTCTGAGCAGATGAAGTAACGCTTCAAGCAGATAGTTCATAAGTTCCGGCTCGACGTTTGGGAAGAGTTGCGGATCCCACTCCCCTAGCGCTCTTAGCGTTTGGTTTGTACCCAGTTCCTGCAGCGATTGACCCAGCATCTGCTCTATTACCAGCTTTAGAGTAACCGCACGCTCCTGCACAAGGTGATGTTCCGGTGGTAGCCCTTGCTTGGACATGAGGAGCAGATCATTAAACGCTATCATGATCTTACGTTCTACCTGAATCCGTTCATCCAAGGTTAATCCACTCAAAGACATCGATTGTACGAGTGCATCCGGCAGACGTTCGGAGAGCCACTGCTTCTGCTCCTCCTCATGCTGAATGGAACGCACCATCATCATCACAATTCTTGGATCAATCGTGTCGTTATCATCAACGATCGCTATTGCTCGTTCAACCGTATCCACAATGCGCTGAATATGCTGCTGCTTCTTCAGCAGCAGCCCATATTGCAGCTTCAGAGAAGCATTGAAATCCTTACCATCCTGTTCCAAATACTCACTGATATCATCCAAGGAGTAGTCTAAATATTTTAAAGTCAATATTTGATGGAGTCGGAACAAATCCTCATCAGAATAAGTACGGTATCCACCCTCAGTGTATCCGCTTGGCTTGAGCAGACCCTTACGATCATAATAGCGCAGCGTAGGTGTCGAGGTTGAGGTCAATTTCGAGAATGAACCAACGGTATAATACTTCTTACTCATCTTATTCAGCCCCTTTCTAGTATCAGTATAAAGGTTAAAGCTACTTTAACCTCAAGGCCTTTTTTTGGACTCTAATTAAAAAGAGCTTCATATTAGTCAAACTCCCCATAATGAATGGAATTTGCTAGGTAAACAAAATAGCCAGCCACCATTGGATTTCCGGCGACTGACTGATTAAACTTGTAAAGTGCCTGTGAAGCCTGCCTTACTAATGGAGAACAGTTCCACTTTCAGGCTGATTTAATCCTGCCTCTTGTTCACTTGGTTTGACACGCTTCATAAATAACGAGATGAACAAGGCGATGATCGACATCACACCAGCAAAAATAAAGGCGCCTTTGATGCCAAAAACAAAGGAAGACGGCAAATGTGCTAACATCGGCAACAATAGCATGGATGACAAAAGCAGCATCATCACTACAATGAACAGAACCACCGACAAACTAAACATCGGAAAACGGAACGTACGAAGGTTCATGATCGGCGATTCTATACTCAGTTGGCGCCAAGCAAAGAGAATAAGTTCTAATACGCCAATAATTATGAAAGATATTACTAGCATACTACTCCAGCCACTCTCGCCGGCTTTGCTATACAGCTCCTTCTGTCGAAGTGACCTACTCTTTTTCTTTTTCTTTTTCTTTTTCTTTTTCTTTTTCTTTTTCTTTTTCTTTTTCTCTCTCTCCCCATTGATGAATCAGCATATGACCAAACGCTTCAATCAAGTAGTTCTTAAAGTCTTGTTCCAGGTTCGGGAAGAGCTGCGGATCCATCTCCTCCAGCACTTTACCGGTCTCGCTGTTCCACAGCTCCTGTCCCAGCAATCGCTCGATCATCATAAACAGAGTAAGCGCATGCTCCTGAACAAGCGGATGCTCCGGCGGTAGTCCTTGCTTAGACATCACGAGTAGATCGTTAATCTCTAACGTCAGCTCACGTTCTACCCGGATCCGTTCCTCCAAGCTTACTTCACTCATAAACACCGATTGTACGACTGCATCTGGCACACGATTGGAGAACCACTGCTTCTGCGCCTCCTCGTGCTGGATGGAATGAATCAGCAGCATAATGAGCGCGGGATCCATCGTGTCGTTATCCTTAACAATCGCTTTTACCCGTTCAACCGAACCCACAACGCGCTGGATATGCTGCTGCTTCTCCATTAACAGCTCATATTGCCTCTCCAGAGAAGTCTTAAAATCCTTGCTGTCCTGCTCCAAATAGGTTCCAATTTCGTCCAAGGAATAATCTAAATATTTTAAGGTCAATATTTGATGGAGTCGGAACAAATCGTCATCCGTATAGGTTCGGTGTCCCTGCTCATTGTAGCCGCTTGGCTTAAGCAGACCCTTTTGATCATAAAAGTGCAGCGTACGTACCGTCGTCGAGGTCAGTTTGGCGAATGCGCCAATCGTATAATACGTCTTACTTATCTTTCTCAGCTCCTTTCTGATAAAAGTGTAGCACCTGACGTAACGTCAGGCGCAAGCATTCTTTTTTATGTTATCCAGAAAACAAACATTAAACTAAAAAGACCCGCGTGAGTCGCGGATCTTTTCTGTACTTATTGGACAAAATTATTAGCTTACTTATTTAAAATAGGTATTTCGCTAAGTAGTTCCTTCAAGTTCATAGCATCCCACGGCATATGCTCCGTTATCCCTAATCCAACTACATCTGTTTCTTCAGATAGCTCTTTAAGCAGCTTAAGCAGCCCCGGCATTTGCATCGTTCCAGCAGCAGAAAAATCATAATGTGCTTCAGGGTTAGCAAAGATCAAAGATCGAAATGCCTTAGGGTCAAGCACATCCAGATCAATGTGAATCGCCAGGTGCTTAATGTTATTTTGTTTAATCCATTCTTTTATAGATTCAGTGCTGTTTGTTAGCTCCTCGGTTCCAGCGGTTCTAATCCCTAGTCGTTGAATGATTTCTGCATCAAAATCGGTTTGTACATTTATACCTGCAATAAACACATTTTCAGTTTTCAGCGGAGTTTTCACATATTTGGCGAACTCTTCATCGCCTTCTCCCAACAAGTTGCCGAGAGGTAAAGTGTGTCCATAATCATACCCGACAATTCTCCCTAAATCGCTGTGAGCATCGATCCAGATCAAACCTAATTCCCCATTGTATCGTTCGTTCAAATAGGCAAATGGAGCTTGTTCGACTAAACAGTCACCACCAAACATAACGATACGATCTGGCTTATGCGCATCAATGATATGCTGAGCGGCCTCTAATTGCTCAAGCAGCTGTTTTCTTCCATATACACCGTTCTCGTTCTCAAGCGGAGTTCCGTCATAGGCTTGAACGGGAACATGAATAAGAGGCTGATCATTATTAGGGGCCAGCCAAGCAAGCAGTTCAGCTCCAAAAGAATAGTTAGGATTATTTCCCCCTTGCCATTGCGGCATCAGTAAGCGTATGGTTTGCTTAGTCATTTTTTCTCTCCTTTTATTTAAAGTAAAGCTAGTATAGAATGTGAGCATACAAAAAAATAGTACGCACAATATTGATAGGTACTATCAGAAAGGATAGTGTAAACATGAGTATGGCTGAATATAAAGGTAAAGTTAAACATATTCAAGATACGCCTTTTGGTTATACATTATCGATTATTGGAGGAAAGTGGAAGATGGTTCTCATTTATCTCCTCGCCGAAAACCAGCCGGTTCGCTTTAATGATCTGAAGAGACAGGTCGGAGCGATCACATATAAAATGCTCAGTTCACAGCTTAAAGAATTGGAAGCAGATGGCATGGTAAAACGGGTAGAATACCCTCAAGTTCCTCCAAAAGTCGAATATAGTCTGACGGAAAAGGCGGAAACCTTATTGCCTGTGTTAGAAGGGTTATGTGAGTGGGGAGTACAGCATCAGGAGCATTAAATTTACTACCGCCAAAAAAGCTGCAAGGTTAATAAACCTGCAGCTTTTTTTGTTAATTCGTAAGCGTCAAGCCCTCACGGGCGGAGATGAACAAAAACCGGGCAGGTGGAGAACGTTCGGATTTGCTTGCACCAGTAATAAGCGTCTTAACGGGGCAGATTGACGTCCAACAGCACGAGATCCGGACGAATGCCCTGGAACACCCCCATAACTCGGTCGAACTCCTGGACCGCAAGATCGAATTACAAAATTGTAAGGTAGCTTTAAGATAGATTTAAGGTAGATGTAAGGCAAATCGATAGTTTAGGCCAGTCTGGCAGGATAAGATTGGAACAAATAAAATAGAATTTTTTTAAAAGGAGAATCGAGATGAGGCTGTTTGAACTGTTGCTTCTTTTGTCAAACATCGGCTTGTTTGCATTAACAGTCCTACTAAAAAAAGGACAGCGTAGAATTCCAGTACTCGTTGCAAGCGGGATCGCCACACTTTTATTGGTCATTCATTGGATGGTGGAAGGATACAGAGTCCAGCTATTATTCCCATATTGCATAACGGTCATTTTTTTAGCCATTTCAGGTTATAGGTATTTTAAAAAAACCAGCCCCAAAAAAATTCCACGATTCATATTGGGTTCAGCTTATACCGCTATAGCGATAATGCTGATCGTAACAGCGGGTCTCATGTATGCTTTTCCTGTATTTAAACTGCCTGAACCGGCAGGCGAATTTAAGGTAGGAACGCAAGCTTTTCATTTCGTGGATCCAAATAGGGAAGAGATTTTCGGTGAAGCCAGAGATGGTAAGAGAGAATTAATGGTTCAAGTATGGTATCCGGCTCAAGCTGGCACCGGCAAGCACGCTCCCTTTATTCCCGATACCCAGATTTTACGTTATATGGCCGCGAACTATGGCCTTCCCGGGTTTACTTTGCAACACCTGAAGTACGTATCCAGTCATGCTTATTCGGGGGCCGATGTCTCTTCGGCACAGACTTCATACCCGCTGATCCTTGCGAATCCTGGCTTCGGCTCTTCCAGGTTCCTTCACACGTCGCAAGCCGAAGATCTCGCGAGTCACGGATATATCGTGGCCGTGATCGACCACACCTACAATACATTTGCAACCGAGTTTCCGGACGGTCGAATCACGACTAGCTCAACCAACGACTTATTCTCGCCTGACCATGATTACCGGACGGAAAGCGGAAACCGCGACAAGCTCGGAAAGGTGTTAACCGACGATGTGACGTTTACATTGGACCAATTCGAGCTCATCCAATCAGGGCAGATTCCAAGTCATTTAAAAGGAAGGATTGATCTCCGTCATGTCGGGGTGTTCGGTCATTCCATCGGCGGAGCGACGGCCTATGACGCTGCTTACGATCCGCGAGTCGCGGTTGGAATAGACTTGGATGGAGCGCTTTATCGACTGCGTGACAGAGAGAGTCTGCGAAAGCCGTTCTTGTTCATGAACTCGGAAAGCGAATTCGAAAGATTAAAGATGGTGAGGGATAACCACGCCTACACGGAGGCAGAGCTTAAACGTATGGGCAACACAAGGGAGTGGATGGATCAAGTAACAGAAGACAAAAAGCTAGAGCTTGAACGGATGCGCGAATCGGTCGACTCAGGGGGGCAATTCCTCTATATCGAAAATTCAGAGCATTTGAATTTTACCGACGTACAATACATTTCTCCGATATTCAAAATGCTGGGCATTACAGGAAAGATTGCACCCGAAAGAGCGAACTCCGTTATCAATGCCTATATGCTGGATTTCTTCGATAAGTATCTGAAAAATCAAGGTGGAACCTTAATGAAAGGACCGGATAGCCGCTTTCCGGAGGTGAAATTCGGAACCTCGCTATTGTAATTACAGAACAGGCTGCCGATTATGATATGCTCCCCGTCAAGTAGACAGGTTTAACAAATAAACCGCTACTTGATGGGGAGTTTTCCTTTGTCTAAGAAGAACTTCGTTTGGCGAATGCGCTGCATCGGTTAACAAAAATATTTGTTCAAGCTCAGGACGAATTTTTTGTCTCCAAACGGTTGCCCACGATGTATAGAACTCTTTCAGATTGGCATCCGGCAATTATTTTGCCGCTTCAAGGGCAACTGTTAACCCGCCAATGTCAGCAATATTCTCTGTTATGGTCAGTAGTAGAGGCACCAGTCGCCTTAACAATTCAAAAAGAGGAGGCCCCCCAACTAACGGCATTATTGTACCTTATTTTCCTTAAATATAGACATATGAGTAAAATAAGGGCATTATTGTATCTTATTTTTCGAAAAATCACGCTGATTGGGCTATTCTGGAAGATTTAAGGTACAATATTGCACTTAATCTCCACTAACCCCTCGCTGCATAGAATTTAAGGTACAAAAATGCCGTTAATTATCCTTCTTGTTTGCACTCTCTTTTTTCTTAGCTATGTTTGTTTTGTTAATGCTNCGCTGCATAGAATTTAAGGTACAAAAATGCCGTTAATTATCCTTCTTGTTTGCACTCTCTTTTTTCTTAGCTATGTTTGTTTTGTTAATGCTTTCTATAACAGACTGTTCATCGATTTAATTTTTGCAATATTCCCCTTAATGGCTTCATCCCCCCTGTTTGCCCACGTCCTTCAGCTGCCATTTGTGCCATATCCTTCGACAACAGATTTAACACATCCCCATAATTGTCCATAAATTCACCAATAAACGGTTATCTGCCGCCAACTGTGTGGAATCTGCTATTTCGCATTTAAAGCTTCATAGAACTCTTCTTGCATTCTGATTGTTGTAACTTCAATGTTATTATCCGTTTTATCTGTATTATTTGCTTCTTCTTCAATTGTTTTTGCTCCATTAAACGGATCAAAGAACAATTGCTTAAGTTGACAGAATGAGATGATACCTCTATATTGTAACTACCGACTATATAGTCGGTATAATAACAAGAAACGGGTGTATGTCATGGAAAAAAATTATGGTCTTCAGCCGAAGATCCCTTTCGGCCTCAAATCGTTAGCGGGATTCATCCTCATTTTCGTCATTTGGCAAGGCGGTTCATTTTTATGGTTAAATCTAGTGAACTCCTTGATTCCCGCTACTCTCTCAGGATTACCTAGTTTTATCGCGCTTTTTTTAACCTTTTGGTTCCTGATTCTCGGGGTCTTTCTTATTACCAGGTATTTCTTCAAGATCCCTTTTCGAACATTTCTGTTTGAAAATAAACGGCCCGATTTCCGAAAATTCGCGACTTATTTTTCATGGTATTTCGCAGCACTGATCCTGTATTTACTTGTCGATATCGGCGTACATCCGCAAGCTTTTACGCTTCATTTTGATCCGCTTCGCTGGTTAGGCGTATTCATTGTTGTCATCCCTTTGATTTTTGTTCAGAGTGCTTCTGAGGAAATTTTGTTCAGAGGCTATATGTACCGGATGTTCAGATCATTAAAAGGCGGCGCATTCTGGTCGATCTTTATCTCCTCCCTCACCTTCGCCCTGGTCCATGGTTTGAATCCTGAGATGCTCAGCAACGGAATTTGGGGACCACTGTATTATTTGATGGGGGCATTCTTTCTCGGAATCGTTGCTTATCGCACCAATGGTCTGGCTGCTACGACAGGCATCCATTTTGCGACGAATATTTTTAATTTCACGATTTGGGGATATGGTACATCGACGGCGGATCATATGGGGCTGCAAAGTATCGTTTACCGCCACACGCTGGATATGCCGTTTGCATTCTGCGGGATTTTTGCTATCGTTATCTCATATAGCGTTTTTCAACTTTTCAAGCATAGAAGGAACCGTTCGTAAGGTTCCCAGGAGGGACTTATGACCAGAAGGCGATTGCCGGCAGAGGAAGCAAAAGCAATTATTTTACACCATGCCAAGCTGTTATTTATTGATAAGGGTTATGATCGGGCTACAATGGACGACTTATGTACACTGACACAGATGAGTAAAGGCAATTTATATCATCATTTTAAAAATAAAGAGGTCCTCTTTCTCCAGTTGCTGTCCCAGTATTCCGCAGAATCCTCACAAAAGTGGCTTCGTTTGGCCGAAAGATCCATATCCCCCAGCGAACAGCTGCTTGAAATGGCGGATTCATTCGGAAGAGAATGTGAAAATCCCTTAATCCAAGCACTTGAGGAGTATGGAAGGACACTCTCCAGTGACTCTGAAGCATTCGTTACATTGAGAGAGATTGTAGAAGTAGTCTATCGTGCTATTAGAGAGGTGCTGCAACAAGGGGTACAGCAGGGTGTTTTCATTAATGAGGATTTCGAATCGTTGAGCTTTAGTGTGATTTCCACCTTGACTGGGGCAACACAGCTCTGCCTGGCGAAGCCGGAAAAATTAAGCGGGGACGAATATGCCGCCCTGCATGTCAACGCGATCAAGCTGCTGTTAAAGGGGATTTTGCTAAAAGAGGCTTATTAGATATTGAAAAGGTTCCTGCTCCGCTTGAAAAAAAGCAGATCAGGAACCACTTCCATGACTATTAATTTTGAGATGTGAGTGCCTTTTGTTTCATTTTTGCATTCAAGAAGAACGAGGCCAGAATGGCAATGAATACACTGATCGCGCCAACCCATGTGACCTGCGATAAGGAAGCTTGATTGACAACGATGCCGCCAATTCCGGCACCTGCAGCCATTGATAATTGTACCGTGGACTGATTGAGACTCAGCATCACGCCTGAATAATTCGGTTCAATTCGCACCATGTTATACTGCTGAGTAGGACCTGTAGACCAAGCCGCGAACGACCACAGCATCAGTATAACGACAATCGGTATCCATGAATTTGTAAGCATAACCGTCACCGTTAGTAAAATTAAAGCAACTACATGCAGTGACATTCCCCCGCCCAAGGTACGGGCAACGCCCCATTTATCAGCACTATAACCCCCGAATTTGGAGCCAATCAAGCTGGCTATGCCAAAAGCTAGTAAAACGCTGCTCAGCATCTTATCATTTAAACCTACAACCGTAAGAAGATATGGTGAAATATACGTATAAGCGATCGAGTAACCCCCGAGCCAAAAGAAAGTAACCGAAAGCCCCAGAGCAACTCTGCTATTTTTAAGGAAGCCCAGCTGCTTAGAAAGGGGTACAGGGGCATCACCTTTCACACGAGGAAGGCTGAAGTATAAAACGATCATGACCAGCAGCCCTGCCAAAGATAGAAGGCCAAATACCGATCTCCATCCAAAATGGGCAGCAATCATTCGCCCGAGCGGGACACCAATAATTAATGACAGGGTGAACCCCATGGTGACATTGGCAATCGAACTGGCCTGTTTACCTTCAGGTGCAATTTTGGCGGCGATAGCCAGTGCTGACACAACGACGGTCCCCGCACCTAAAGCCATCAATGCCCTTGCGACAATAAAAAGTTCAAATCCCGGCAGCACAAACGCCAGCACATTAGCTATCACAAAAACGCCCAGTGCGGCAACCAGTAACTTCTGTCGTTCAATCTTCGCGGTCAAAGCCATAACCACTGGCGTACAAATAGCATAAATGAATGAGAAAATCGTTACCAATTGCCCCGCCGAAGTAATCGATATATTTAAAGATAACGAAATCTTATCTAAAATACCCGAAATCACATATTCGGATGTCCCCACCAAAAAACTGACAAGCGCCAATAAGTATACTTTCCATGTGCCTTTCATTTATACTTGCTCCTTTTATTCAAGTTTTGTTCATAATACGCAAATCAACATATTGTTATATTAGGATTTGTCGATATGTTATATTAAAAAAATAAAATAGCTTATCCCAAGATTTGCATCAGGAGGCGTCCAGCCGTTGAATCCTACGATTTAAAAACAGTTATCAAATTCACATATTAGTATTTGTCGATTCGTTGATCAAAATAAACCGATTTCCCTATACCTTTAGATGAGCTGATATAGACTTCAAGCGCGAAAGCGGCGAAGCTCGCTTCACCGACCTCCGCGGCTTCATCGACGCTAAGTCTGCTTTATTCAATCTCATTTTTCAACAAAGCCAATGCTTCGCTTATTTTCCCCTCATCCCTTTTGTAATAGGTGTACTTACCTATACGCTCACTTGTGACCAGCCCTACTCGTTGCAGGATCGTCAAGTACTGGGAAGCGGTTGACTGCGTCATATTCAATTTTCCGGTCACCTGACCGACGCACACCCCGATTTTTCTCATATCAATCCCTTCATGGGGGTTAAAATGCTTTTCAGGTTCCTTCAACCATTGCAAAATTTGGAGACGGGACTCGTTAGACAATGCTTTTAAAATCTCGATAGGTTCCATATCAGCTATTATATCGATAATTACCGATATGTCAATGCAACATCTTGTCAAGATTATTAGTTATTGATCCAATAAAGTTCAAGCTCATGTAAAAATATGTTATTCTAGAGTCGGATGAGGTAACAAATGAAATCAAATATCTTAAGGAGCTGGTAAACTATGAATCCAAATATTCACAACCAAATAGTTCAGATTTATTTACCTGTTACTGATATTCGAAGGTCTGTTGATTGGTACGTAAATACATTAGGTTATCAGGTCATTTGGGAGGAGCCGGAGGCAGCCAATCTAAGACTATTTGCAGGCCCGTTATTATTCTTAAAGAAAACTTCTGCGAACCAACCCATAAGGTTCTCAATCAATAACGAAAATTGCGCTGTGTTAAGCTTTAAAACATCCAATTTGGAAGCTCTACATGAAGATTTGAAAAATAAAAATATTGCTGTAGGCGAAATAACTAAATACGGTGACGGAGTAAATGGGCCGTACCAAGATTTTATAATGTATGACCCTGATGGCCACCAATTAGAAATTAATAGTTACCCTGACTTAGCTGTGCTTAAATTCAGCGAACCTCCCTGTAAGGAATCTTAAGGGCTCGAATCAGCTTTTTAACTCAACGCTTGCGTAAATCCCGTTCTCCAAGTCGCATATCTCGGCTTCCAGCCGTACTCATTCCGTGCTTTGGCATTCGAAGCCCCGCGTTCCCAGCCGGCACCGCCCGCTTGAACTTCAGGTGCAGGCGCCTGCAGAGCTTTAGCATAGACTGGTACCCATTCTGTACCTAGGGCAGGCTCATCATCTACAATGTTCAAAGTACCTGCCTGCCAATTCAAGGCCAGAAAGGCTGCTTCCGCCGCATCCTCAACATGTACAAAAGAGGACACACCATTCGTTGCAGGAAGCTCGCTATTCCGTGCTTTTTCTGCCATCACGCCCCTAATATCATACCAGGTATCTTGTCCGTAAAGTGTACCGTAACGGAGAATCACGTAATCCGGAATCTCTGCAACCGCGCCTTCCAGCGCGATAATGCCATCAATTGTTGTTATCCGTGGCGAAGGAGCTTGGATATCCAAGGAGACTTCTTCCGTAGCAGGGGAATCGCCCGGTTCGTAAGCCCAAGAGATGCTCTGAGCGATGATTTTTTTAACGCCCGCCTGCTTAGCAGCATCCACTAGATTCCGGGTCCCTTCGATTCTAATCCGCGCATTATCCGCAGAACTCCAATTACTGAGTGAGGTAAGCTGATGAATGACCACTTCCGGCTGGATCTCTCCAAGAGCTTTAATCATTCCCTCCCGGTCAAAGGCATCTGCTATGATAGACTTTGCGCCCAATGCTTCAATCTTCTTCTGTTGCTCCGGGTTATGCGTCATTCCAATCACTTCGTGACCAGCCTTCACTAACTTTGGAAGCAGAATACGTCCAATAACTCCGGTAGAACCAGCTACAAAAATTTTCATAATCGAAAAACCTCCAAATTTATATATGATTAAGTGCGATGTTCACCCATTACGGAGAAGCTTAGAACCTCGCTTTCTCTGTTTCTTTTCGCGAAACTATGAATAATTGAAGCATTAGCATAAGAAGTGAAACCAAGATCATGCCTAGTATCCCCAGAATAAACTGCCCCATACTATCGAAAACAAAGCCAATCAGGATCGGACCTGCCGCTCCTATTAAATACCCCACCGATTGAGTCATCGCTGCCCAAGAGGCCGCTTCTTCAGGACTTGACGCTGCTTCAATTGGAAGCAAATTACCTAGAGCAAATAACATCCCCGAGCCAAATCCGCAAAGGAGAACCGCTGGCCAATACAGCATGGAACTGAAAAGAAAGGCAAGACCGATCGTCTGCATGGAAGTCGAGACCAACAGCCATGTCCGCCGGGACGGGAAGCGGCGTAGCAGCATCTGTAGCATAAGCCCGCTCGGAATTTGGACGACAGCAAACACCGTCAGCATCATCCCTGCATGCAAATGTGAATCCCCTGCGTTAATCAGGATCAGCGGCAACCAACCCATGATGGAGTAAAAAACCATAGCCAAGAGTCCAAAATGGATGGAGAGCAGCCACGCCTTCTTATTTTTCCACGGTAATTTCGATGTCCCAGGTACAACCGTCACCTCAGCACGAACATTGCTACGCCGCAGAATCCCCAACCAAAACGGTACAGCCGCAATGGCGAGGATGGCCCAGAACGAAAGTGCCGTTTGCCACGAATGAAATTTGATTTGAAAAGGGGCAGAGAAACTGGAGCCCAGCGCCGCACCAAGCGATAAGGCCATGGAATAGAGTGCAATCATAAGCGGCATCCTACCTGCCAAATGCTTTTTAATAAAACCCGACAATAATGGTCCCATCGTTGCGATTCCGACACCAGCTAATACAGTGGTTAAAAATAACAAGGCTTCGGTATGAACGACGATACGTAGCAAAGTACTTCCGCCAATCAGAACTAGCGACCAGGCAATCACCCGTTCATTTCCCAGCCGCTGTCCAAAACGAACAGACAATGGCGAGAGAAGCCCCATACAGAGAACAGGGATCGAGACAAGCAAGCTGGCAGCTACACCGCTTATGCCGAGATCGTTTCGAATACTTTCCAGCACAGGAGCGATGGAAGTAACCGCCGGACGCAAATTAAGTGAAGCCATAAAGAGGGCTGCGACCGCCAACCAAGTAGCTACCTTACTATCCTTGCTATCCTTGCTATTCTTACTCACCATCCGTTCGTTTACTGCATCGACATGATCTTGCCTCGAAGGTGCCCGGGGATTATTTTGTCGTTCACTCATCGGCTAATCTCTTCCTTCTGTAATGATTTCGTGCTGACAAGATTCATGTTAGCATGTTAAATTGGTATGAATAAGTACCACTTTTACGTCAATATTGGTATACCAATTCGAACATAAGGAGGAGCGCGATGTATGACCGATGCCGTGGGGACTTTTACAGCCGATACAAAAACAAAACAAATTTATACGCTGCTTCGGGAACGTATTTTTTCAGGCAGATATGCAGCGGGAAGCAGCCTCCCGTCAACGCGAGATCTGGCAAGTGAATTAGGGGTGTCGCGGGCTCTTATCGTCGAAGTGTATGAACAGCTCATCGCCGAAGGTTATTTGGAAGGTCGCCAAGGATCCGGTACCTATGTCTTGGATTTAGGAGCAAGCAGGCCGGTTCAGGCGCAGTCCATTGATCCAGAGTCTTCAAATGAAATGACTTCTCCAGAACTTGTACCTTCTTTCAACGGCATTGATTTTCGTCCGAGCTTTCCTTCACTTGAACATATCCCGCATAAAAAGTGGAAAGAAGTTACGCTGAGCGTCTATGATCAGGCCTACGCTTCTAATTTTGGTTATGATGAAGATCCGGCAGGTAATAGGCTGCTTCGGGCAAATATTTGCCGGTATCTACTAGATGCCAAAGGAATACAATGTTCACCTTCGCAGGTGATCGTGACAGCCGGAGCTACCCAGGCCATCTCCTTACTATGCAAACTTTTATTAAATCCGGAAGACGCAGTAGCAATAGAAGATCCTACCGCCAGCTTCATCCATAGTATTTTTGCAGCAACTGGTGCCGACATTATCCCCGTTCCCGTCGATGATCACGGCTTGTGTGTCGAAGGCTTGCCAACTCATGTACATCCTAAGTGCATCTTCGTCACACCTTCACACCAATTCCCATTTGGCAGCATCTTGTCCATCAGCAGACGTATTCAACTACTCGACTACGCCCGGCAAACCGGAAGCTATATTATCGAAGACGATTACGACAGTGAATTCCGTTATGCCGGAATGCCGGTTCATGCCCTCAGAGAACTCGACTCCGAGCGAGTAGTCTATGTCGGGACTTTCAGCAAAAATTTATATCCATCACTACGCTTAGGTTATATGGTGGTTCCCCAGGAATTACTTGCCCCTCTGCTTCGGTTAAAGCGAATGACGGACATGCAATGCCCGACCTTGTCCCAAATCACACTAGCGCGGTTTATAGCCGACCGCCATCTGGAACGTCATATCACCCGTATGAAGCGTATTTATGGCAAAAGACGGAAGGCGCTCATCTCCGCTTTGACAGAAGCATTCGGTAGCGGAGTGAATATTTCAGGGGATGCCGCAGGCTTGCATCTAGTTGCCAAATTGCCCGGACGCCAGTTTGATTCTATAACAGCCGCGCAGCTTGAAGAACGGAATATTAAAATTTATCCCGCCGAGAGGTATACCATCGCCAAAGGAAAATACGAGGAGAGTCTGATTATGGGGTTCGGTAATGTAACGGAGTCACAAATTGCGGAGGGGATCAGAACGATTGCCGATTTGTTATGACTTTGTCTTCTTGCAGAATACACAAAACCGCGGTTGCCAAGGAGAAAAGTCCTAGGCTGCCGCGGCTTACACCCGTTGATTCGGAATCTGAACAATAAAAGTACTTCCTATTCCTTGGCCCGAAGACACTGTCAGTTTGCCATGGATGAATTCAGTCAGCTCCTTGGCAATCGCAAGTCCTAATCCAGAGCCACCGTACTGCTGATTCCGGGATTTTTCAACACGATAAAATCGTTCGAAAATTCTTTCCAGTTCATCTTCAGGAATTCCAATTCCTTCGTCTGTAACTTCCATATACGTGAACGTATTATCACAATAGATATGAAGCTTAATACTGGTTCCTGGTTTGGAGAATTTGATAGCATTTCCTACTAAATTATATAGAATCCGTTGAATACACACCTTGTCTGTTACAACAGATACACAGTCCTCGTTAATTTGTACATCAATTAGCCGGTTCTCTCGCGAGATTTGGGCTTCAAATGCTTGCAAGGTATCCAAGATTAACTGGTCAATCCAGACAACTTCCGGCTTATAAGCTATTTCCTTATCGTCTATGGCCGCGATAGCCAGTAGCTCATTGGCAAATGAAACCACCCGCTCCGTTTGCTTCCCAATCCCAAGCAAATAATTCCGCACCTCGGTGGGATCAGTGACCAGCTCATCGACCAGAGCCTCCGAGTAAGACCGGATCGAGGCAATTGGAGTTTTAATATCATGGGATAGATTAGCAATCAGTTCATTCCGGCGGCGCTCTTCATCCTGAAGGGCTTTGATTTGCGCTTTAATTTCAAGTCCCATATCGTTCATAGATTCAGCAAGCTCTCTTAGCTCCACTACCCGGCTCTTATTTAAATGCTGATCATAGTGCCCTCTGGAAATCCCCTGACTCTGCCGGTTCAGCTGGGCAATATTCCGTGTCATAGGGAAAATAAACAGTGAATTAATCAACAGTGACAGTACACTGGACGAGACCGTAATCATCATAGCCATCCTGAGCCTGTCATAGTCCAGGAACATCTGTTTATACGCAACAAATAGCAGCAGTGTCACGATGATTAGACTAATCAGATACGATAAAAGAACCATGGTGCGCAGCTTCATGACACTACTCTCCTTCTCTTTTGAACTGATATCCCAGCCCCCACACGGTTTTAATGAATATCGACTCCTGAACGGCTTTTGCAGCGATCTTCTCCCGCAAATGGTGGATATGAACATTGACGGTGTTGGCGTCCTCATAGTATTCATAACCCCATACTTCTTTCAATAATTCCGACTTTGGAATAACGCGATGCTTCTCCTGAACAAGGAACCATAACAGATCAAATTCTTTATTGGTGAGATCCAGCGTCTCTCCATAAAGCTTTGCCACCCGCTCTTCCCGATTCAGATACAATTCACCTTCATTAAGGACGGCTACTCGAGGCTTCGACTTTTGGGATCGCTTGATAATATTTTTTATGCGGAAAACAAGCTCTCGCGGGCTGAATGGCTTGGTCATATAATCATCCGCTCCTAAAGTCAAACCGTATAACGTGTCTTTCTCCTGATTTAGAGCAGTCAAAAATAAAAACGGAATATCTAAACCTTGATTTTGGAGCGACTCTATAAATTCATAGCCATTCATTTTAGGCATCATCACATCAATGATCATAAAATCGATAGCATGGTGATGAACAATATGCATAGCTTCTTCTCCATTGCTCGCCGTATATACCCTATAGCCATCATTCTGTAAATATAACTTACAAACGTCTACTATGGGTTGTTCGTCATCAATAATCAATATGGATAACAACGATGATCACATCCTTTTTTCTGCACCATTCCAGTCTTTCCGCCATTTCGCATAAAGCCAGCGTTCCACACTCACGTAAGCTGTAAACCTCTTCCCCGTAAGAAGTATGGTTGCCATAAGTATATCCGTCGGATAGGTGAATATCATATCTGCCAATATATAATTTGCATTCACGAACACCGACATGATTAGCGCGGGTACAATAGATAAACCCGCTATAAGCCCTATCCCGATCAGGATTTCACCCCAAGGGATTACAACGTCAAAGACGCCTGAAAAGGGACTAACAACGTGACTGAAAAATGCCTTGTACCATTCAGGGGAATCATGATTTGCTGCAATGACCGGGATTAAGCTTTCAACGCCAAAACCGCCTGAAAGTTTATCATAACCGGATTTAAGCCACATCCAGCCGAATAGAACACGAATTACACTTAATATCCAACCGGTTATGTTTTGAGCACCCTTTATCATTACTATAATCTCCTTTTAAAAAAGGTACCATCCTCAAAACAAGTATGGTACCCATCATTATTATTTTAACTAATATCAGCTGCACCAAAGATCACGTGGGCTTTATCGCAATAAATAACGACAGAGTCATAGTCACTAAGGTTTGCTCCAGCCAGATCAAAGGTTTGTTCGCTCTTCTCCAAGTCGATCTTGCCTAAACTTTTTCCCGTCTGCACATCCTTGCCCTTCGTCAGGTAGATATGAAGGTCTGGACCTTTCGAGGTTTTGAAGTTCGTCAGCATGACTTTGCCGTCCTTGATTTCTACATTGCCTTCAGATATTTGCTTGTTGCTGCCGCTCAGCATGCCCGTCTTCGTGACCATTGCCGAAGATGTCGCTGGTTTATCCATTGGTGTGTCAGTCAAATCTGTTGTACCGAATGTAACATGTGCTTTATCGCAATAAATAATAATCGAGTCGTAATCATTCAAGTCAGCGCCAGCCAGATCAAAGGTTTGTTCGCTCTTCTCCAAGTCGATCTTGCCTAAACTTTTTCCCGTCTGCACATCTTTGCCCTTCGTCAGGTAGATATGAAGGTCTGGACCTTTCGAGGTTTTGAAGTTCGTCAGCATGACTTTGCCGTCCTTGATTTCTACATTGCCTTCAGATATTTGCTTGTTGCTGCCGCTCAGCATGCCCGTCTTCGTGACCATTGCCGAAGATGTCGCTGGTTTATCCATTGGTGTGTCAGTCAAATCTGTTGTACCGAATGTAACATGTGCTTTATCGCAATAAATAATAATCGAGTCGTAATCATTCAAGTCAGCGCCAGCCAGATCAAAGGTTTGTTCGCTCTTCTCCAAGTCGATCTTGCCTAAACTTTTTCCCGTCTGCACATCTTTGCCCTTCGTCAGGTAGATATGAAGGTCTGGACCTTTCGAGGTTTTAAAATTCGTCAACATGACCTTGCCATCCTTGATTTCCACATTACCTTCAGATATTTGCTTGTTACTGCCGCTCAGCATGCCGTACTTCACCATCATTGGCGCATGATCCTGGCTCTGTGCTGTGCCTGCCGTAGAAGCCGCTGCCGTAGTCGGTTCTGCTGTAGGCATACTGGTTGCTGTGGAATTCTGGCTTCCTGTCACTGCCGGCTTGTTCGCCGCTCCGCATCCCGCCAAAGCTATGGATAAGGCCACTATTGCTGTTGTTGTCGCTAATAATTTCATCTTTCGTCATCTCCTCAAAGGTTTTGTGAATCAGCGTTTTGTTTACATTTGAATTGTAGAACAAGCCCTTTGCAATTGAAATTAAACGCCCATTACTACTTTCTTAACTAATCATTAAGTTTTCAATAATTCAAAAAAACGGCGACCTATCACCGTTAAAGTTCGGTAATAGATCGCCGCTTAAGCTCTACTTCTGACTATCTAGTCTTTAAACAACAATTTTGCAAATAGGAAGCAAAGCATGCTGTATTTATTTGCATATGCTTGTTATCCCCATCCAGCTTGCTGAGCAAAATGCCGCCTTCGAGCAAAGAAAAGGCAAATGAAGCAAGGGCCTCCGCATCAAGATCTTCCTTAAACTCCCCACTATTCATCCCGTCAAGAATGATGCTCTTCATCATATCCAAATAGGTATGCAGTCCTTGCCTTGCCCGATCACGAAGCTCCGTATGCGTATCGTCACTTTCTACTGCTGTATTCTGCATGGGGCATCCGCCAATAAATGGTGGATTATCAACAACATCTTCATACACACGAAAAAATGCAAGTAACCGCCCTGACGCAGACTGCTCTCGGTCAACCGCCTCGGCAAATTTTCCGCTAACCAAACTGGCAGCGTAATTGTAGGCTTCAAGCGCAATCTCATCTTTACTTGTAAAATGCCGATAGATGCCCCCCTTCTTAATTCCGGTATCCGCAATAATATCGTTTAACGATGTACCGGCATATCCTCTCTGATTAAAGATTGCTGCCGATTTCATAATAATGTGCTCTCTTGTTCGATCTCCTTTTTTCATGGGTTCCTCCGAATGACCTTATTCTAATCTAACATTATATCAAATTTTACAACCGAAGCCTTGCCAATGTCTAAAATCCTGATATAATAAAGATACCGATCGGTATCTTTTATCTTAAAACAAACCCATTCCAAAGGCAAGCTTGTTTGGCTTCGGCTCAGTGCTTACCTTTAAGTTCCAATGGGCAAACTTATGTGGAATGGATTTCGAACGAAAACAGGAGGTTTATTCAATGAGTGTAAAAGTAGGCATTAACGGTTTTGGGCGGATCGGAAGACTCGCTTTTCGTCGAATTCAAGAGGTGGACAATATCGAAGTTGTGGCCATAAACGATTTAACTGACGCAAAAATGCTGGCCCATCTGCTCAAATATGATACTACGCAAGGCACTTTCCATGGAGACATTGAGGTTCATGACGGGGCTTTCACGGTAAACGGTAAAGAAATTAAAGTGCTGGCTAACCGTAACCCTGAAGAAATTCCTTGGGGCGAGCTTGGCGTAGACATCGTGCTTGAATGTACAGGTTTCTTCACCACCAAGGAGAAGGCTGAGCTTCACCTGAAAGGCGGAGCAAAGAAAGTCGTTATTTCCGCTCCGGCAACAGGCGACATGAAAACCATCGTGTACAACGTAAACCATGAAACACTGGACGGAACGGAAACCGTCATTTCCGGCGCTTCCTGCACAACAAACTGTCTGGCTCCAATGGCTAATGCTCTGAACAATAAGTTCGGCATTCAATCCGGGTTGATGACAACCATTCACGCCTATACAGGCAACCAGAACACCCTTGACGCGCCGGACGCAAAAGGTGACTTCCGCGCAGCACGGGCTGCAGCAGAGAACATTGTTCCCTACTCCACCGGTGCGGCAAAAGCCATTGGTCTCGTTCTCCCTGAACTTAAGGGCAAGCTTGATGGTGCATCTCAACGTGTGCCTGTGGCAACAGGCTCTGTAACGGAACTCGTAGCCGTATTGAACACCACGGTAACCGTTGATGAAGTGAATGCCGCTATGAAAGAAGCCTCTGATCCAGATACGTACGGATATACGGAGGACGAAATCGTCTCTTCCGATGTGAAGGGGATGACATTCGGGTCCCTTTTTGATGCCACGCAAACAAAAGTACTAACTGTCGGCGACCAGCAACTGGTGAAAACCGTAGCCTGGTACGATAACGAAATGTCTTACACCGCCCAATTGGTTAGAACATTAGAATATTTCGCAAAAATCGCCAAGTAATAGATCCTGAACCTTCACTCGGACAAAATAGGTCATCGGTGTTCTCTCCTTGTGGTATGGCTGTTGCTTACCCTTTCGGAGGTACCGATGACCCTTCTTTTTTATATTTACGAATTTTCATGGTACATTGTTATCCCACTTGATACAGCTCATTTAGCTCTAATAGAGCTACAATATAAATCTTTATCGCAGTGATCAAATTAGGAATGGACTGCACTTCATCCGGGCCGTGAATTTGACCGTGACCAGGAGGCAGATCAAGCAATGAGAAATCAGTCGGCAAACCAGGGCCAAAGCCTACTGCATGAGGCAGCTTTCTGGCATAAGTACCTCCACCCATTACAAATGGCTCACCTTGCTCTCCTGTTACGACTTGATAAACATCCATGAGACACTTTACCTCTGGCGTATCGGGGTCATAATAACTCGGCTCACTATCATGAATATTAGTCAGGGTAAAGCCACTCTTCTGCAACTGCTGCAGCAGCACCTCGGATGACTGATGAATAGGGTAGCGAATATTTAACTCCAACTCCAGCTTTCCATCCCGCCCTTGTAACAACGTTCCAACACAGGTTAAAGCTCCAGAAAGCTTATCCTCACAATGTATGCCTAATGCCTGTCCATCATAATGCTTGCAAATATTATGAATTTTCTCCAGTTGCTTGTGTGTAGACTCCTCAAACCATGCACTTCGCAGCAATGGCTCAAGAAGGACTGCTATCGCATTACTTGTATCTTGAGGAAATGCGGCATGCCCAGACTTGCCGACTGCGAATAATGTTATCTCTTCTTCCGTCTGACTATACTGAATATGAGATGGCAGAAGGCTTAGCTTGGAGACCGCTGCTTCATCCCGTCGTATAATAAGCTCAGCATAACCAGGCACACTATTAGAAGCCACTCCCCCCTGTATACGAAGGATAGATGAATCAGCAATATCACAGCATAAGGTAACCGAGAGCATTCCCTTTTCTCCATAACAGACCGGAAATCCGCTGTCCGCCACAATATTAAAGTCAGGGGCATCATAATGCTCACGATAATACGCAACATCAAGCATACCTATTTCCTCGCCACTACCGATAATATGCTGAAGCTGATAGTTTAACTGGATGCCGAGCTCCTGAATAAATCTGAGTGCATAAAGAACGGCAATGACCGCACCCTTATTATCTTGTACACCTCTGCCGATAAGAAAACTGTCCTTTTGCGTACAAAAAAAGGGCGGGTAGCTCCAACCCTCTCCTGCAGGGACAACATCGACATGTCCCCAAATGCCTACAGATCGCTTAGTCTCATCCCCCATGCTAAAGACTGCGCAATAATACTCCCGATTAAACGTTTGCAAGCCATGTCGTTGACCTAAATCCAATATGTACTGAATAGCCTCCGCACACTTTTCCCCGAATGGATAAGGAGAGGATGGATCATAGCTGGCTACACTTGGAATACTTACTAAGCCAGCAATGTCTTCTAATAGCTCTGCCTTATGCTTCTCAATCCATTGTTCGATCTGCTCTTCAACAACTAAACTTCTCATTAACTTCCCCCCGATCTTGGAGTGTCTTGTGCATTATCCTTTAATTGCACCTTCTGTTAGTCCCGCGATAATGTACTTCTGACCGGCTGCATAGATCACGATAATAGGCAACATTGCCATTAAATACGAAGTGAAAGCCATGGTGTAATTGAAGGAATATTCGGTCTTGAAGTTATATTGAAATAAGGGGAGTGTCCAGAACTCCTTCGCTTTATTCAAAATTAGTAATGGAAGCATAAAATCATTCCAGAACCATAATGAATCCATAATGATAAGCGTCACTAGCATCGGCATAATTAAACGTAATGTAACCAGATAATAGATTTGAAAGGTGCTGCAGCCATCAATTCGTGCCGCCTCTTCAATTTCGGTAGGCATTCCTTCAATATAATTGACGAGCAGAAATACCCCTCTTGTTAAGCTAAGCGCTCCATATAATAAAATGAGTCCAAACGGATTTAATAGATCCATATTAGTCATGATTTTAGTTAAAGGAAGCATAATTACTTGAAATGGCACAAACAATCCTAACAGAATATAGAGATATAAAAATTTATAATATTTTTTATGACGATTACGGGCTATAGCATAAGAAACGGTAGGATTAATGACGAGAACTATGAATACAGAGCCGACTGTAATCAAGGCCGTATTCCATACCACTCTCCAGTAATTTCCCTTAGACAGCAACTCTGCGTAATTCGAAAAATTCAATGCTTTGGGAAAACTGAAAAAACCTTTACCAGCTTCTTCTAATGTCTTAAAGGAATTAATGATGACAAGATACATCGGCCCCAATATAATGATGACTCCAATAAGTAAAATGATATTTCGGAGAATACGCCAGCCAAGCCCTTCTTTTCGTATCGATACATTCATACTTAATGGACACCACCTTTACGCGTTAATTTAATTTGGATAAAAGATAACACCGCAATAACGATAAACAATATAACTGATTCTGCATTAGCCATCGCAAACTTTAAGTTCTGAAATGCATCATTATATATCATAATCCCAATAACATTGGTGGATTTTACCGGACCGCCACCTGTCAGGGTATAGGCATAGTCAAAGGAAGTGATACCTGATTTAATCGCAAGCACCATATTTACGGTAATCGTCGGAATTAGAAAGGGAAATGTAATATAACGAAAACGATTAAAGGTGCTGGCCCCATCGATTCTGCCCGCTTCATACAGTTCGGAGGGAACCGATTGCAGGCCTGCGATAAAGATAAGGGTTGGCAAGGCCACAGCCTGCCAAATGTTAACAATAACAACCGCCAGCAAAGCATACTTCGGATGGGCTAAAGGACTTTGGAATAATTCCACGATATTTAAAGCCTGACCAATCGGAGGAATGACTCGCACAAATATCTGGTCCCAAATTAACGAAATGGTTACGGCACTAATGATAGCCGGCACGAAATATATCGACTTGGTAAAGGTTTGCAGCTTCTTAAGAGAGTTTAAGCTCAAAGCTAAAATTAATGATAGACTCATTACTCCTGCTACAAGCATCACCGCATATTTTCCAGTAACTAATAATGATTGCCTAAAATTCGGGTTATTCCATAGCTCCACATAGTTACTAAACCCTACATAGTTATAACTAGAACTAATCCCATTCCAATCTGTAAAGCTATATTGAATACCTACAATAACTGCATAAGCAAAAAATAGTGTATACAGGATGATAGCCGGAACCGTGAATAAGAAATAAGTTGAGCGTTCTAGAAATTTGCCTATCATGCTGCACCTTCCTCATCTCATTGTTACGTGAAGCTTGTAAATAGGGAACGACAATTTGAATGCTCAAATTGTCGCTCCGTCAAAGCTATTGTTTTTACTTAACAGCGTTAAGCTTGATCGTCTCATCAATGTTCTTCAGGTATTGCTCAGGCGTTTCGTTATTAATGAGATAACCTTGAGTTGTACTGTATAATTCCGTTACGATCGCACTTTGAAGCGTTGATGACATCCAGTCATGAACTCTACCCTTGTCGATAAAATCAAGGATAGGCTGTAAATATTGATCGCCATAGGTTGTACCCTTAATAATGGAAGGTTCGCCAGATAGATCAGACCATTTCTGAGCAACCTCTGGTCGGGCGATATATTTTAAGAAGGTAAGTGCTGCTTCTTTTTCCTCAGGCTTTGCTTTTGCCGAGATAGATAGGGAAGCATTAACACCTGATAAAGCTGTCGTTGTATCTACGGTATCATTTGGAAGTGGGAACGCACCAAATTTCAAATTAGGGTTAGCAAGCTTGATATTTCCACGACCATATGAGCCAGAAATAATCATAGCGGCTTGACCATTAGCAAAGGCTTCCTGCATCATTTGAGCACTCACACCAAAAGCATCCTTATTAGCATATTCCGTCAGCTCTTTTAGCTTCTTAGCAAATTCCAAAAATACCGGATTGCCTTCCACTTGACCTTCGCCATTAGCCACTTTAACCATTTCCTCAACACCACCAGGTGCAAAAGCAATGTTCGTCGCTTGGAAGATATGACCTACATCCTTCAATGGAAGATAGAGTGGTGTAATGCCTTTGCTTTGGAATAGTTTGCATGCTTCGATAAATTCAGCATAGGTGGTCGGGATTTTCACATTATTTTGTTCAAATAGATCGATATTATAGTATACTGCCATATAATTTCGAGCATACGGCAAAGAGTAGTATCCACCGTCATCAGCTGCAGTCATATCCAAATATTTTTCGTTAACATCTTTGATAAAAGGTTGATCGCTTAAGTTTTCGATATAGCCATTTTTCACTTTTTCCTTAAATTGAAGCTGTGTCGGGAAATCAGTGAATAGGGGTGGAATATCATTTGTTGCAAAACGGGAGGTTAATACTTTAACCGGGTCAGGCACGGTATTCATATTAATTACGATATTCGGATTTTCTTTTGTGAAATCAGCGATAATTTCGTGATAAGCATTTTGAATGGCTTCCTCACCCTGCTGCTGGAAAAACTCGATTTTAACAACATCGCTCTTACCTGAATTTCCGTTATCCGCTACGTTTTCCTTCCCGCATGCCGTCAGAATTATAGACATTAATAACATAGCTGTAACAGATAGCTTGGCAGTTCTTTTCATCTCTTTCTCCCCTATCTACTTCTTTTTATATACCATATGGAGCTTACTTCCCTAATGCACGATTCGCCAGATTCGTAATGACAACATCGTCCATTGGTGGATTATGAAGCCCTGCACGAACATCGCGATACATACGCTCAAGTGGGAAACTCTTAGAAAGGCTCAAGCCGCCTACAATTCTCATCGCGTGATCAACCACACGTAGTGCCGCATTGGTAGCAAGATGCTTGGCAACACCCAGCTCAATCTTCAAATTTTCACGATTATCCTTTTCCTTATCCCAACGATCTGCAGTATCATAAAGGAAGGTTCTTGCTGTAATTAAATCAAGCTCAATTTCTCCAATTAGACGCTTAATATTGGGCAGCTCAGCGATTGGAACTTGTAATGAATTAGGCTGGTGGTTCGCTGCAAATGAAAGGGCGAAATCCCTGGCGCCATGTGCAATTCCGAGATAACAAGCAGGAATATGCAGCATATTACCGTCTGTTGGAACTGGCTTGCGCAGCTGATCATTTGCTTTTCCACGAATAAGATATCGGTCCGGAACAAATACCTCATTCAGGGCAATATCATGACTGCCTGTGGAACGCATGCCCATCGTATTCCATGTCTCCAGCACTGTGACGCCATCGCCAGCTTCTACGAGAAATGATCCTACAGTATCGGTATCTGACATCGTAGCCGCAACAATAAACTTGTTAAGAATCGGACTTAACGTACAGTACGATTTCTGACCCGTAATCCGCCAGCCACCCTCAACTTTAACGGCTGTCGTCTCAGGCTTTCCACCACGAGTCGGACTGCCCATTGCTCGCTCACTTACTAATTCATTCAATACAAGCCCATCATTCACAACCTCAAAACATAGCTCACTAAAAAGCTCTTCTGGAATTGCACCTGATAGATGAAGCTGCTTCAATAAACCAATATGCCACCCGATTGCTAGTGCAGTGGAGCCGTCTCCTCTTGCCAGTCGCTCTTGAGAAAGAACCAGTTCGTAAATCGATGCTTCCTCTCCTCCATATTGCTTTGGTACGGTAAGAGCAAGGTATCCGCTATCTCTTAACTCATTAAAATTCTCAAAGGGAAATGTTCCTTCAAGATCATGCTTAGGAGCTCGCTCTGCAAAAATCCCTGCTAGTTGATCTGCTCTTGCTGCAATTTTCGCTTCCCGCTCATTTCGTATAAAACGATCTGAAGAATCAGAGTATGTCATCATTAACAACTGCCTTTCTCATAATCCATAGTGGTTTACTTCGTTTAATAGTAATGTTATTTCCTTAAAAATTGAATATAAAAAATCCGAGTTTTTTATTGTAAAAAACCGTACTAGTCGTCCTCTAAATGTTGTTTACGATATTCATTGGGTGTAAATCCATAAAATTTCTTGAACACATTGGAAAAATACTGCGGATCTTGCTCAAATCCACATTGTTCAGCTACTTCATAAATTTTCAATGTAGGATGTAAAAGCAACAGCTCCTTCGCCTTCTTCATGCGAACAGTGGTCAAGAACTGCGTATATTTCTCTCCTGTATCTTGTCGGAACAGCTTACCCAAATACTCGGAGTTAAGAAATAAATAATGCTGCGCCAGCCATTGCAAAGAAAGCTGCCTATTCTGAATATGCTGGATCGTTAATTGCTTTATTTTTATAACTAGCATCGCTTTCTTATCAATTTTCCGGTAATGATAGCTTGTATACAGCTTGCCTAACTCCTTCTGGAAAGCTTGTATATCTTGACTTTCTACAATTGTAGGTGCTGTACTAATACCATATTCTGATTTCAGCTGATTGCGGATATAGGATAGGACATGATTATTGTTATCTTGAATGGTATGTAATGATAACCCCTCACTTAATAATTGCTCGATCCATGATCTTGATATCTTCATTAATTGGGCTTCATCGTCATTAACAATCGCCTGGAGCAAATCACTAGGTATAGAGGAAGATAGGATTCCTTGATTTTGGGGCACGGTTAAAGCAGTGTTGCCCGCAGCATTACTACGAATAACATCTACCTCGCCCTTAGACCACTCCAAAGCCTCAGTAATCTCATGCTCATCACTTGGCTTTAGTAAATACCGTCGCACCCCAAAACGCATCGCCTGAGTAGCTAGCTCAAACTCTCCAAATCCTGACAATACAATAAACACAATCTGGGAAGAAATCTTTGAGCCCTGCTCAATTAATTGAAGACCGTCAATAATAGGCATTTTAATATCCGTAATGACTACATCCGGCTGGAGCGCTTGAATCTTATCTAGTGCCTGCTGTCCATTGATAGCTGTCCCTACCAACTCCATACCAAGGGTAATCCAGTCTATGACTTCTGCAATTCCTTCCCTTGCCATTCGTTCATCATCGACGATTAATACCCGATAGCTAGACATGACTATCTCCCTCTTTCAGTAAAACAGGAATTGTAATTCGAATAATAGTTCCTTGATCCATGCCTTCCAAAATCCCAATACCATATGGCTCTCCATACAGTAATCGCAAACGTTCATGAATGCTTCTTAGTCCAATTCCCTCTCCCGAGTCTTGCTCTAAATAATGTGTGTCCATCCCTGGACCTTGATCTGCAATCCAAATCTCTAATTGCTCGCCGAAACGTTCCCCGCTAATCGTAATGTGACACTCTCCTGTTAATTCATCAATACCGTACTTAATAGCATTTTCAACGATAGGCTGGAGGATGATTGCAGGAATATAACATTGGTTTAATTCATCAGGGATATTGATTTCACATTGCAGTCGTTCTTCAAAACGATATTTCTGAATGAGTAAATAGTTATTTACATGCTGAATTTCTTCCTGTAACGTGACCATTTCCTTTCGACTTGTTGTGCTTCGCAACATATCACCCAAAGCTTTGACCATACTAGAGATGCGCTCTTGTCCCTGTCTGCGTGCCAGCCAGTTAATAGAATCTAACGTATTGTAGAGAAAATGAGGGTTCAGCTTCGCCTTCAGTGCTTCATACTGAGACTCCTTGATATGGATTTGTTTGATGTAATTGTCCTTAATTAAGCGGTCTAACGAGGCTGTCATTTTGTCAAAACTATTCGTTAACCATCCGATTTCATCCCTATTTCTCACAGGCTCTTCTCGATAAGTGGCGAAATCGCCTTGCTCTACCTTACTCATCCGAACAGCCAGCGTCTCCAAGGGACGTGTAATGCTTCTTGCAAAAATCAATCCGATCCATACAAGCGAGATAAGAATGAGCGTATATAAAAGCAATAGGATTTTCTTCAACAAAATGGCTTTCTGAAATAACGATTCATAAGGTACCAGATTCACCAATGTCCAACCTGTAAAGCTCATTGTAGATAAGGTACTTAAATACTTATGATGATTTAACGTGACCATCTCATAGCGCTCACCAGATCGTTCATTCTGTATTAAAGAGCTTGGCATAGGCTTATCTTTCCACTGCTCATCATTCCAATAGATAGGGGTATGATCTTCATAGATGAGCAACTTATTATTGGAAGATGACGGATTGGAGCCCATGGATTCAATCAAATCATCCGCGTTCACTCGAACAATTAACGTCCCTAACGATGGAAAATCCATGCTCTTCACTCCCCTTATTTCCCTTAAGGAAGTAAAAATCTTGGAATCTCTTTCCCCACCCTTCCACAGACTCCCCCCTTCCTTCTGAGCCGCCATTGCAATAAATTGCTTACTATAGGCTGGCGCCGTCTCATCCTTGGTTGTACCCAGCCAGTAACCCTTGCCCCAATAATCAATAATCGCTACAGAGCGAATCGGATAATTAAAGAAACGGTACGACAACAGCTTCTCTTCCATCGCATGAATCGCATAATAGGTTTCGCGACTATTCTTGCTCTGCTTGATCTTCTCCAGCCCTTGCTGAATGTCAGCGTCACTTGCAATCGATTGTGTCATTCGATCAATGGCAGCTAGCTTGTCCTCAATTCGTTCTGAATACAAATATAGCTTCTCACTTGTTTGTTCATAGACAAGCTGTTCATATAATTTATGCATATTTTGTACGTACAAAAGGCTGATGCCGCTCGTCAATAGAACACCGATCAACACAAACAACACCAGCTTATGTCTGATTCTTATTTTCATTCCGAATTCTCCCCTTGCCCCGTCTAACCACTTCATCGTACCCCGGAAACAATGCTCTAATAAAAAATACTCTATATTCCCCAGTAAAACAATAAGGGAATAAGAGTATAGTTATTGGGGATATTGGATTTTTCAAAATTGCTGAAGATCTTAGACGCGAATTTTAGTGGGTTATATTGCAAAAAACTATGCACATTGAGGATATACGAGACTTCCTTTTTTAGCTTTTACTAGCTAACTCAATCTCCGTATACTCATCATTTCCCCATTCCTCCCAAGATCCTTCATACGGGCGGATATCGGGGTATCCAAGTAAACGTAACACAAAATAGGTATGTGCCCCGCGTTGGTTGGTTTGGCAATAAGGAATAATCGTCTGAGGCCGCTGAAGACCAGCTTCGGTATACTCCTTTTCCAGGACAGAATGATCCTTAAAACGGGTAACTCCCTTCTCGTCTGCTTCCTGGAGTGCGTCACGCCATTCTTTATGAATCGCACCAGGAATACGCCCCCCTCTTTGATTGCTACGTTGATCCTCACCGGTATACTCCAAGATGTTACGTGTATCAAGCAGAATAACATTTTGTAGTCCTGCCTGAAGTTCCTCTTTGGAAGTAATGAGCAGCGGGTTAGCGTTTAGACTTATTGAACCCTCTCTGCGAGGTGACGGCTGATCACTAGAGACCTCATAACCTTCTGCCGTCCATGCCGCAAAGCCGCCATTAAGAAGCTTCAATTGATCTCGCAGCCCGTAATACTCAAGAACATAAAAGGCACGTGTGGCAAGCACATTGCTACCTTCGTCATAAATTACAATCGTTGAATCCTTGGTGACCCCGAAGCCTTCTAACAATTGTTGTACCTGCTCTTTAGGAACAATTGTTTTTTGGGCTTTTAGTGCTTTGACATTCAACCAGTAAGCACCCGGAATATGCGAGATTTCGTAGTTATTGGCTCTAGCGTCAAGCAGAATCAAATCCTGCCCGCCTCTATGTTCTTCCAGCCATTCGCTATCTACAAGCAGATGACCGTTAGGATATGATGAATGTTGATCCGTCAAAATAACAAACTCCCCTCTACAATTAAAGTGGCTCGAAGCCTAAATTCTCCCTTAGCGTGTGCCCTGTATAGCTTGTTGGAAATAAGCCACGGCGTTGTAATTCAGGAACAACCAGATCAAGGAATGCTTCTGCTCCTCCGCTCGCCAATTCAGGCATAACCGTAAAACCATCGGCTGCACCACTTATAAACCATTCTTCCATAGTATCAGCTATTTGCCTTGGCGTCCCTGCAATGTTTAACTGACCATGCCCAACCCAATGCTTCTCAAGGAGTTCCCGAAGGGTTACCGTCTGATTATTCACTACTTTTTGCACCATTTGATAAAAGGATTGATATGCATTTCCTCCACTTCTATCCGGTAGCTCGGGGAATGGCTCATCCAGTGGATAGCCTGAGAAATCAATGCCAAGCAGGTTGGATAACGACATAACCGCTCTTTTAATAGGTGCGAGCTGCTGAAGCTCCGTAGCGATTTTAAGCGCATCTTCTTCATTTTCAGAGACGATCACATGAAGGGCTGGCAGGATCTTAATCTGCTCGGGGGATCGTCCAGCTGCTACGGTTCTATCTTTAATGTCTTTGTAAAAGATACGTGCATCCTCAATGGACTGCTGAATCGTGAACAGTAATTCTGCAAACCCAGCAGCAAGATTTCTACCGTCCTCAGAGGCGCCAGCTTGGATCAGAAGAGGTCTGCCTTGAGGTGAGCGCATAAGGTTTAATGCTCCGCGTACGGAATAGAACTTCCCCTCATGGTGGATCTCGTGTACCTTATCCACCTGCGCATACACCCCTGATTCTTTATCCTGCACAAGCGCGTCAGATTCCCAACTATTCCATAGCTTTAAGGCCACCTCTGTAAATTCACGGGCACGCTCATAGCGTTCCGCATGAGGGGGTAATTCCGATAGTCCAAAATTAAACGCTGTTCGCTCAACCCCCGTCGTTACAATGTTCCAGCCCGCTCGCCCCCCGCTAATATGATCCAGCGATGACAACAATCTAGCTAAATTATAGGGCTCGTTGAACGTAGTGGATACAGTAGCGATTAAACCAATCCGTTCCGTTACAGTTGCGATTGACGCAAGTAAGGTTAGCGGCTCGAACCCAAAAATCGGACTATATTGCACCGCTGTAGCTTCAATGGATAGACCATCTGCAATAAAAAGCGAGTCGATACGAGCCGCTTCAGCTTTTTGAGCAATTCGAAGATACTGCTTGATATCGTGAATACCCTTTAACTGCGTGCTCTCATGGCGCCATGCGCCTTTATGGGAACCAGAATTTTGGAGAGCCAGGTTTAATATCATTCTACGACTTTGTTCACTCATCGTTATCACCTTTACTCCTCTTATTTCATACCGCTTAGGGCGATACCACGTATAATTTGCTTTTGGAAAATAAGGAATAACAAGATCAGTGGCGCTATTGAAATTGTTGTTCCGGCCATGATCAGAATCCAGTTACTTGTATCCTTGAGCTCACTGGAGAAATAAACAATCCCGACAGGCAATGTGAATTTCTCTTCAGTTTGCAGTACGATCAGCGGCCAGATGAACTGGTTCCAGTTTCCAATAAACGTGAGAATGATTAGGGTAACGATAGCAGGCTTTACGAGTGGAATCGCTATATTAAGCAGAATACGCCACTCATTTAGACCGTCGATGCGGGCGGCATCAAGCAGTTCAGAGGGGATAGAATCCATAAATTGCCTCATAAGAAAGATCCCAAAGGCTGTAATAATGCTAGGGAACAACACACCCCAATTGGTATCTGACCAGCCAAATTCGTTGGCAATCAAATACCATGGAATAATAAGCATTTCTGTTGGCACCATGATCGTGCTAATGATGATAAGAAAAATAACCTGTTTGCCGATAAAAGAAAATTTGGCGAGTACGTAGCCTGCTGCCGTATCAAAAATAACAACCGTGGCAGTTCCAATTAAAGAAATAATAAGTGTATTTTTGATCCAGTCGCCAAACGGAGCCTTTTTAAAAATCGTAGCATAGTTATCGAATGTTATGGTCTCTGGAATCAAGCTCAAGTTATATACATCCTGCGGAATTTTAAAAGAAGTGGCAACCATCCATAAAAAAGGAAACAGCATAATCCCGACACCGATAATGAGCAATAAGTAAATGAGTGCCGTATGAAGCTTCTTAACGGGTAATCTCTTGCTACCTTGGACTTCCCTTGCTGAGCTCATTGGAGCGTCCTCCTATTAATATTCTACTTTTTTATTCAAGACTTTTAATTGCAGTAGAGTGAGCACTAAAATAATCGCAAATAGCACTACCGTGGCAGCCGCTGCTCTGCCCATCTTGAACTGCTGGAACGCTAAATTGTAAATGTAGAGTACCATCGTTGTTGTGCTGTTTAGAGGTCCCCCATTAGTCATACTTAGCACTTGCCCAAAGGATTGCAGATAAGAGATGACGCCAATCACTGCTGAAAATACGATCACAGGATTCAGTAAAGGCAGCGTAATATGAACAAATTTTCGCCATCCGCTTGCTCCATCAATAGACGCAGCTTCATAATACATTCGAGGTATCGCCTCTAGCCCAGTCATGAACACTAGCATTTGGAAGCCAATGCTTTGCCAGATCATCGTTAATGTCACAAGAATTAGCGCTTGGCGTGGAGATTGCAGGAATAATTGCGGCTCGATCCCTAACTGTAGTAACACTTCATTCAACCAGCCATTACGCATGAGAATCCAACGGAATACCCAGCTAACGGCGACAATGCTTGTTACGTAAGGGATAAAATAGATGGTTCGGAAAAAGCCACGAAAACGATAAATGCTTTGCAGAAGCAAAGCAACAGCTAGACCAGCAATGAGCTGGCCTGGGACGCCTATAAGAACAAATTTGAATGTATTTAAAATAGATTTACTAAAAATTTCATCGCTGAATATGGTGCTGAAATTTTCAAAACCGACGAAGGGCTTCTCCGAGGACAACAAATTCCATTCCCTTACGCTTACATTAAAGGCATAGAAGATGGGGAGCATGCGTGTGCTGAGGAAATACAATAACGGTATACCCAGCACGATATAAATAAACAGGTATCGCTGCGTCTGATAGGACAGCCTTACACGGAACAGCTCTCTGCTTTTTCGGGCAGTGAGTCTGATGACATGTGTGAGCATCTCTAATATTTCCTCCCTTTAAAGAAGGATAGGGCGCTAGCAATGAGCTGAGCGCCGCTGATCCTGCTATTATTTTTTCTTGTCGACCTCAGCCCAGTAGTCATCGTAGAGCTTTTGCACTTTTGCCACAAGATCGGTGAAAGCTTTCTCAACAGAAACATGATTAACCAACACTTCATTGGTCGCATCTACAAACAGTGTCTTTTCTTGTGTTTCATCGATGAAGAAATGCGCACGGCTATGATCAAGCTGCGTGATGAAAGGTCCGAGCTTCTCATCCTTCACATATTTATCCTGGCTTGCTACTGCTTTCTGTGCAGGCAGTTCCCCGATCCGGTCCACCCATTTCTCTTGAACTTCTTTGCTTGTCAAAAATTTCAGAAACTCCGTAGCAGCCTTTAGCTTATCCCCTTCTACGTTTTTCGGGATTGCATTCGCCCAGAAGGAGGATGGTGTTGACTGGGCTTTATAAGATGGAAGTGGTGCAACTCCGAAATTCAAATTCGCAAAATCCTTCTTAATGGAGCCTAGACGGAACGAACCGTCAATATTGAGTGCTGCGTAACCATTCATAAAAGCATTGCTATCATTTTCATAGAAGCCATTAATACCGACCTTGTGCTTGATAGCGAAATCGAGCAAGTATTGGAAAGCCTCCAAGCCAGCAGGCGTATCAGCCCATAAAATTTTGCGGCGATCTTCGCTTAAATCCTGACCGCCCGCTTGAGGCAGAAGACCATCACGATACCAGTGATGCAGCTGCGCCCCAGGCTCCCATGCCAAGCCTTCTACAACAAACTGACCTTTAGCATCCTTTTCGGTTAGTTTTATAGAATCTTCTACAAGCTGCTCCCAAGTCGTTGGAAGCTCCTTGATTTGTGCCTTGTCTAGCAGGTCTTTGTTATAAAATAAAGCGAGTGTGCGCACTGCGGTAGGAATGGCGTAGTAGGAGCCGTCGATTTTGGCGGCTTCAACGAGCGGGTAGTAGTCTTTTTCAATTTCCGCAGTAGGGAAGCTGTCTTGAGGCAGTGGCTGCAGGTAGCCTGCGGCAACATATTTCGGTAACCAGCCATAATAGAGATTAATGATATCCGGGCCTTTTCCTGCGGGTACGAGCGTAGCTACCTTTTGATTGTATTGGTCATAAGGGAAGTTGGTTTGCTTGACCTTAATATTGGGATGAAGGGTCTGAAATTCTGTAATGAGTTCATCAATCAGCTCAACCTTAGCTGGAAATTCATATTGCCAATATTCAATCGATACTTCTTTTTCCGGCTCACTCTTTTCCGAAGCTGTAGGTTCGGCCGCTGCATTGGACGGCTTTGCATTTTCTTTTTTATCATTACTACTACCGCTACTGTTACTGCTGCATCCAGCAAGCACCAAGATGATGGCGAGCAAGGCTGTGATTGATTTTATCCCTTTTTTATTTTGCATGATATCCACTCCTATTTTTATAAAATGTGTATATTAACCTTGCTTGGACAAGCTTGTATTCGAGGTAACTTCATCATGCCGTAGCTGTTCCAGATTCAATAGACGACGCGCATTATTGCCGAATATTTTTTCAATGTCGTCTTCGGGTATCCGAAGATCACGCGCTGCACGAACTTGATCCTGTAAGTACCGATAAGGGAAGCCTCTTGGAAATCCGCTGGCATCTGTACCGAAAATGATCCGGTCTGGTCCGATTAGCTCATAAGTTTTGCGAAGTACTGATTCTAAAGTTAGCTCGTATGGCATCCAGCGCATCCATTGGTTAGAGCCTGACGTATCCACATACACATTCGGGCAGCTCCAGCATAGGTGCAATAACTCCTGGAAATATCCAGCGCCGAAGTGAGGAATAATGAATGGAATGTCCGGATAATCTCGAGCCGTATTAAAAATAGCAAGCGGACTAATATTGGGATGATGGGCGATCCCTCCCGCATGACCCAGCAAGCCAAAGTGGATAAGTACAGGTAGTCTCTTTTCGGATAGAAAGTTCCAGATGGGTGTGAAAGAGGGATCATCAAAGGGTCGTGAGATTAACGGTCCAAACAGTTTGTAGCCCTTCAAGCCAAGCTCATTGACCGCTCTGCGCAGCTCAGCCTCCGCACCTTCCTCCTCAATCGAATGATAAGCAAAGCCAGTGAAGCGGTCTGGATGTCTGGAAATTTGGTCAGCCATATTATCATTATTTAAGGCTGTCAGAAAGTTCAGTCCACCGATTCCGTATTTATCAAGCTCCTGAACCCATCGATCAATTAGCGGAGTAGTATCACTCTCGTCATGTACAGGTGCCGGTTCGGGAAAGTCCCAGGTCAGACGCATCCGTTCGCTGCGCTCTGCACCGTAGCTTGAAATAAGCGCATGACTATTTTTGCTGCCTAATTGAAGCTGGTAGGGTAGATGTCCGTGAATATCAAATACTTTGAACGATTTGCGAAACATCCGATCACTCCATTTCTTTTGACTGGTTCTATAAAAGACGAAATTATGATCAAACGTAGGGCTCGGTCGTCACTTTCTTTTGTTCATCTTATATAATTGGTTAAACTATCATCGAGCTGTGCTGAGGCGGTCGCTAAATGTGTTTCTCGTTCACTAAGCCACTCTTCCAAGCTGTGCAGCCTGGCGTGTTGAGCTTCCAATGCCCGTTTAATTTCACTCGGACTCGGTCCTCCTCTAAGCTTACGGATGTTGACAAAATGCTCAGGGTCTAGAGCTAACTTAAATTTCTCTTTACTGAGCTTGAGAGGAACTCCAATCGTATGAATAGCGATCTCATTAAGGGATTGCAGGTCTAATTCCCCAACGCCTATCCCTTGTTCAACTGCCTGCGACACGAGCCTACTTACAATTTTGTGAGCATTGCGGAATGGAATTCCTTCTTCCCTTACCAACGTGTCTGCAAGCTCCGTTACGGTTGCAAAGCTCGCTGCAGCACGCTTCTTAAGTACGTCTTTATTAATTTCCAAGGAGTCAATCACCTTTGACAGCAGTCTGTAGACAACCTCAAGCGTATCCAGGCTTTTCCAAGCATAGGGCTGCAGATCATCCTCCGTGTCGACGATATCGCCAAAAGGGGTGTTATGAATCATCGTGAGCACAGTTTGAGAAGTTCCAACAATGCTGGATAATAACGAGCGAATGTGCTCGATCGACACGGGGTTTCTTTTTTGCGGCATAATCGAACTGATTTGTACATAAGGTGCAGCAACCTTTATAACCGCAAATTCCTGAGTACACCACAGCAATAGCTCTTGAGCGAAACGTCCGAGATTAATCGCAGCCAGTTGAGTACCTGCCACAATTTCAGCAACATAATCTGCTCCACTTACCGCGTCATAAGAGTTCTCGATGAGTCCATCAAACGCAAGCAGCTCTGCCACACGTTCTCGATTGATGTCATAGCCTGACGTAGTTAGAGCAGCCGCTCCCAGACTACTTAAATTACAGTTGGCATAAGCAGCCTGAAGCCTCCGAATATCCCGGGCCAGTGAATCACTTACCGCGGCGATATAATGGGCGATTGTAGTAGGCTGTGCTTGCTGAGTATGGGTATGGGCGATAAAGATCGTGTCTGTATGCTTCCCGGCAAAATCAAGCAGGCTAGCATTTAGTTCAAACGCAGAGTGAAGTGTTCGCAGTAGCTTTTGCCGTAACGATATGCGGTAAATCGCAATCCCCATATCGTTGCGACTCCGTGCAAGATGCAGATTACTTGAAGAGTCATCCGATAATTTCAGAAGCTTATCCTCAACTTCAAAGAATAAATCCTCAAACTGTCCAGTGTAATTCCCTTGTCTAAATTGCTCCAAATCAATGCTGAGTAAAGCCTTTGCTATATTTGTAGCATCCTTTTTGGATAGTAAACTTTGCTCAAACAGCATAACGAGATGTGCTTTATGTACTGCAATCATCGGTAAGAGCAGCTCTTGCTTCGCATGATTGTAGGCGGGTTCCAGCACGGCTTCCACGTAGGTTTTACTGGGAAATTGGTTTCCCTCCTCTTGTCCATGCCCTCTAGTAACCAATATAGGACCTCCCTTTATAAATGCTGTTACGATCAATAGCGGAAAGATAAATGACAGAGAAAATAAAAACAGCCAGAGAAAATCGCAAGTGTGCGACATCTCCGGCTGTCCGGTTGAATGTGTATTATTCTTATTGGAATGGTATGAAAAGGATAATAGCATCATTTGAAATTATTTACAATACTTTTTTTATTAACAAAATATGAGTATATAAAAATTGTAAGATTGAGGGGTTTATTTCTCAGTTATTTATGATGTGGTTCTCGTTAACTCAATATTCGATTTCTATATCCAATCATCGAAATGATCGTCTACAAATGCAACCTCATTCTCATAGTGAGCCAAATGTCCCTCATCAATCATTTTTTGAAAAGCCTGGTTTCCGTTAGCAGCAAAATTTTTTATCGTATCACATAGAACAATCAATCGTTCAATAATCCATTCCCGCAGATTATTAGGAACGGTTATACCATAAGATTTAAAAAACAAATGAATTCGCCGACGGCGCTCGGCAGCATGTTTTTCATGCTGATAGGGTACTATTTCCATTTTCCCTGAAGAAAAGTAAGGCATGAAATCGCCAAGCGGTATCGATGTGTACAGGGTATATGCAATGTCCCACAGGCGCGGACCTGGGCCTGCCATATCAAAATCAATCAGCGCCGCCGGCTGACCATTCCTAAAGACAAGGTTATAAAACGCTGCATCATTATGGCAGATCACTTCGTGCTCGGCATCATTAGCATATATAAGCTACCATTTGGCCTCACTACTGGGTGTAAAGGACCCCGTCCCATCATGGAACTGACGTAAAAGTTGCGCCAAGCCCACAAGCGTTTCGTCCGTCCACCATGTGTACGTTTCAAGCTTCGGCTGCCTGCTGTTAACAATTCATCTACAACGGTAGAGCCGATGAAACCAGTCGCTCCAGTTACAAAAATACGCATTAAGAGATCCTCCTCTAAATATTAAATCTACTTGAACCGACGAAAAGATAATGAAGCATAGCCTACTAGATTGCAGGCTGTTGCTGCATCCATTGATTCAGATACCATTAATCTTCTCGCTTCATGCAGACGAAGTGCTTTTTGATATTGTAGGGGACTCATTGAAGTAATACGATCCGAGCTCCAATAGGACTGCGGAGGACTCGTAGCAAAATCTCATCCATTACAAGGGGGCCGAGCAATTCGGCATCACTGGTATTGGCCAAACATTCTACAAGCCTTGAGGTAGCGTTAATCATTACAATGTCGTCCTTCACATTACTATAAAAAGAAATTTAGCGAGTTGTTCCTTATCCCCAAATACAACTAATGGCCCCGCCCCTGATAACAAAAGGCGAAGCCATTAGGTATAAATTATTCAATGCAATCCTAAATTATCTTATTTCCAGTTTAACCAAAAGTAATTGTTTTATTTTTTTGAAAGCATAATTGATTTAATGTCAAATACCGCCGGAATCAATATAGCAATAATGTGGACTGTCATACACATATTAAAAAACGGATAGGAATAAGGAGTAATCCATTCTGTAAACAGTCTCGATTCCAAAATCCGCCTACCTCCTCTGGCAAGCAGATTGTCACTATCGTTTATATTTGGTTCCAGAAAAGTGCCGTCTATGATGACAAATATCAATTGAACAATCAAAAAAATTCTAATGGTGATCATCCAGCGTTTTGCTTGATTAGTAGACATTCTCCCCCTCTCTCCTCTCCTACTTCATCATTCCACTATATATTCGACTACATCGAATATACTATTAATTCCCATTATAGTCCAATCAGTACCATTTAGAACAGTTTATATTTCATTTACTTTCCTTCCCGACTTATAATCCACCTTATTTTCTGTATTCTCTCTCGCTTAAAGGTTTATAATATGCACCAATTCTCCAGTCACTACGTTACTCTAGTGAAAATCCGTTTTCTCGTCTTTCGTTATCCTATTCTTCTAATATAATCAGCAGATTCCTCATTTGCTTGGCACCAAGGCTGATGTGCAGCATGCCTTCCTGGGTAGCCAATGGATTCAGCTGCTCCTCCAGAACATTTGATTCATACGCTTCCGCAATTACTTTGCCTGGAAAGCTCAAACGAGCCTCTGCATTGTCCTCCTTCACATTCCTTACCCTCACAATGATGCCCTTACTTTTCTCCGCAGGTTTCACATCGAAAATGTGCACATGTTCACCCTCAAGACGGATGAATTGCCCTGCTTCTTCCTGCTTGCAATCCAGAACAGGCGTGGCATAGATCTGTGATACACCTTGCATGGAAGCTTCAGTAATGGCCGACGGTTCAAATGTCCGATAAGTCGACAACACATAAGTAAAAGAATTAAAACCAGGCTGACGCGCTCTAAAGTTCGTTTCCCAATAGTTATTCATAGGCCAGGCCAACAGCAAGGGATTGCCCGTCTTGTCGATTTGCTTGAGCTCTCTGCCGAAATTGAAATCTCCTACTTGTACCAAAGGCGCATCGGGACAAACCAGTGTTACACCATGGTCGCCGTCGAATAGGGAAACGCTTTTGTCCACGGTCACAAAATCTCTGCATACACCAGGCAGCTGCTGCTCATCCAGCTCCACAAGCTGTCCGGCAGTATCGTAGAAGCATCGCCAGTCTCGCAAATTGAGCGGGATCGCGAAGTATGTTCCTTCCGGAGTGGTGATGTCTTGCTTCATATAAGAAACTTTGATCTCAATCTCCGAACGGTAGCTGAATAGCGTGAAGCGCTGCTCCAGATTATCTACTCCAGGCGCATCCCACCGTAGCACCAGTGTTGCATCATTTGCCCCCTGCTCAACGAAACAGTCAAGCAAACGGGAATACGTCTGCCTTGCGGCAGGCCAGTCGTTATTCCAGCAGCTGATGCTATTGTTGCCTTTCTCAACATCCCGCGAAAAAATAGTTTGTCTGCTATTTTCAGCAGAGGTCGTGTCAATCGTCTCCTGAACATATTGAAACAACGTCCACGGACTAGACAAGTCAAGGGTTTCCCAGTCGTTTTGCTTGTCATACAAGCTCAGAATTCTTCCCCGAACGGGATCGAATTGTAGCCGGTGATACGGAGACTCAATATGACCGTCTAGCACTTTGATTTCAAATCCCCGATTCATCGCACTAAACGGATCGTTCCATTGCTCCTTGGAGCCGGGAAAAGCTTCAAGATTTGCAGCTTGCTCCGCCTTCTGCAGCTTATCGAACGGAATTTTACGCCAGCTGAACGGCGGCAGTTCAATCACGCCATAGCTCTCTCCGCCAGTAAGGCGATCGTTGTTCATGAGCACTTGCCTCATTCTGTCGGCGCTCAGATGCCGTCCAGGCGCTCGAAAGCTTGAAGGAACCCGCAGGTCATGCTTGATTGGAGCCGATGAATAGTTCACAAGCATAATCCCCTCGGGGTCATCACCCTGAAGCGGATTTGCAGAGAGCTGCTCCAGTTGGCTTCCAAGCAAGTAGCCAGTTAGACTATTGCCTTGGTACGCGTAGTGTGCTTTGTGTGCCCATTGAATATCAACGTTCAGATGGTCGGGATCAGCGATGGCGTTAAACGCCCCCCAGGTGTGTTCGTCGTATAAATGGATTTGCTCCCAAGCTTGCCATTTGATAGCCAGATATCTTCCATCGGCCTCCCCTTGGAAGGCTTCCAGCAGCTCGACTGCCTTCATGCCTTGCTTTGTGCGACGATTCAGCTTCGTTTCCTTGGCTGCACTGCCGGAACCGAAGTTCCAATAATCTGTCCAATCCCCGGCATATGTAGGAAGCTGCTCCGTATGCTTGCTTACTCTTGCGTACAGCTGCTCCGGCGTTACGAATGAAATTCGCTGTTCGCGCGACTCACTGTTCCATTGTTTGATGAGGTCTGCCAAATCCTGATCCGGCGGGTTGTTATCGTATAGCGGCAGATTGGTTGCGGTTAAATAGACAAAATCGTATGGATAGTCTGGATTATCCTCGATCTTCTTTAGATATTGGGCAAGACCTTCCGCCATGAGATCCGTGTTTTTATCGTTTACATTACAGATTTGGCTGAACAGTGAATAATGCTCACCGTTGAACGTCAGTAGCTTCCTATGATCTGGCGTCTCCCAGTGAAAAGCATTTGGCCTTTTGAAGGGAACGGTACCCATATGGATGTTGATTCCCATGATGAAGAACTCTACACCGGCATCAAGCAACAATTGGCTGTAAGGCCACGGCTGACCATTGACATCATGGTGAATAGCCGTGGTGATATCGATCCCAAATCGGCTTCGCAGCTCCTTGATGGGCTGCAACATGCGAGCCGTTTGCTCCGCACTCACAAGAGGTGTTGTATGCAGGAACGAAGCGGAGATGCTCATTTGCCCATTGTGCAGATAATGGCGGAATTGCTCAACCTGTTTTTCGGTTGCATCTTCCAGCCACCTCAGCACAGGGTAACCAGATTCACAGGTCCAGCGGAATTTATTCTCCTCCGCCCAATTCTCGGTCGATTCGCATAATTGTAAGGCCTGATCGATATATTTCTTCTGCAGCTCTAGTAGAATAGGCTGCGCATGAGTATAGCCGATATCCAAATGACTGTGGTGAAGCACAAGTATTTCTTTAATTTTTGACACAGACTTTCCTCCTGACATGCTAAATCTATTTGCTATATAAGACGAATTTAAGATTCTCACGCAAGGCTCGGTCGTCACTACGACGGAATGTTTGGACTTTCGGTCGCTGTTGTCCCCAGATTTCTTTGATTAAACCGCTTCTAGCGGTTGAAATCTGGAGACAGCGTATGCTTCCGGTGCGAGCTTTCCTGTGGAAAGCTTTCAGGCGATCGCTTTCGCTCCTACAGTTCCAAACTTCCCCCTCCATTCCTTCTCGCTATTTGTTGTTTTCTTTTACTCGTCTTATATAGAATTTTTATATCTACATAGAACGAATTCACAAAACAAACATAGCCAAGAAAAAAGAGAGCTTATATAAGAAGGATCAAAGTGTAATTAACGGCATTTTCGTACCTTAAATCCTCTGCAGCGAGTGGTTAGTGGAGATTAAGTGCAATATTGTACCTTAAATCTTCCAGAATAGCCCACCCGGCGTACTTTTTCCAAAAATAAGATACAAAAACGCCCTTATTACCCTTATTTACCTATATTAAAGAAAAATAAGGTACAAAAATGCCTTTAGTTGAGGAGATGACCCTCTTTTTTCACTCTATAACGACTGGTGAAGGGGATTAAACCGCTTCTAGCGGTTGAAATCTGGAGACAGCGGATGCTTCCGATGCGAGCTTTCCTACGGAAAGCTTTTAGGCGATCGCTAACGCTCCTACAGTTCCAATCTTCCCCTCCACTCCTTCTCCCCTTTTTCGTTTCTTTCTTTAGTTCAATCTATATAGTAGTTTTAAATCTAATGTCCCAGCAGCCTATAAGACTTGCCGGCTTCTGTATTAAAAGAAATGATGTTCCCAGACAACTGCCACTCAACTTCCCTTTGCTGATCACCAGCGCCATCTATTTCTACAATAGAGAACTCGCCATTTGACCATGGATTCAAGATGCTGCAGATCCTGCCCTTCTCACTAGTAAGGTCAATATGCGTTACCTTTCCGTCCGACAGCTCACTGGATACAAGAAATGCTCCAACGGCTCTCAGGTTGTGGAAACGGGCAGCCTTCTCCTGCGGCCACACCGGGAACAGCTTGATCACCTGCTCATGGCTTTGCAGCAGCATTTCGTTGATGGCCGAAGGCACACCGCTACAGCATTCGATGCCTCCTCCACCGAAGAAAATAAACAGATTCGGGAAGCTATGCTCCGAGCATTGGCGGCGAAGCTCACGTAGAATAGTCTCGGGATCATAACCGACACGCGCGGCGGCGGTGAATATGGTTGGAAAGCCGTTATAATCCGTCCAGCGGTTCAACACCGTAATCGTATCCTTGGCAATCTGCAGAAGCTGTGGATCTGAATCTAGACCGATCCCGCCAGCAGGCCAGATATGCTGGATGGCGAGCGTATTGTCTCCCCACCATTCATGTCCTTGCTCCGTTAAGCGGAATATCGTTTTTCCTTCGCGCTCAAACGTCGGATAATCGCTAATATGCTCCAAGATATGAGTCCACTTCTCATGACGATCCCCATCAAGCTGCAATTGCCCAGAAATATCGAGCAGCCCTTTGAATAGCATCCGAATAAGCGCTAATGAAAGAATAGGATTCATATCATCCAGGCCGCGGTCCCAATCCTCATTCTCATGCGACTCTGTATAGGTTCCGACTTCATGAATGGCATCACGGTAAATCACGTAACGGCCATCCTCGAAGGTCAGATAATCCTCCCAGAAATTCGCCACCTCAATCATGAACGGGTAAACGAAGCGGGCATATTCCAAGTCATACGTATAGTAAAACCGCATCAGCATGTTGACTGTACTTAGCGCCGAATTACTCTTTTGTCCCAAAAACATGTGTCCGTTCTCATAAGGCGTATTACATAGTGCTGTAGGTAACCCTTTCGGACCAATTCCAACATCGTAATAAATCCCTCTGCATCCCAGGTACTCCTCCGCATACCGGCGACCGTTCACCATATACTCCAGCAGCGGTGTATCATACGGTTCACTCAGCTCAATGTGGTTGGAAGAATACACGCCCCACCAAGGAGCTTGGTAATTGTAATTCAAATGATAATCTCCCGCCCATTCCGGGTTATCCGTCGTAATCCAATTGCCGAATAAACCCGGCGCGAACCTCTTGTTGCGGCTGCAGCAAGCCATAATATAATGGGAGCCGTACCAGAACTTCTCCAGCAGTTCATCCCCGATTTCAATAGCAGACTTTGCCCAAAACCCGCTCCACCAGTCGGTGTGCTCTGAACGCAGCGAAGCAATCCGCTTCTCGTCGATAAGACCCGCTCTACTGATAGACTCCCGTAAGTAGTTTTCCTCATCATGGTTCGTCACCACGGAGGCAACGATATATTGTTTTGTTCCAGGCTGTAGTTCAAAGGAATGACTCCCTGACGAACAGCGCATAGCAATAACGCCTTCCGTTGGCCATTCGATGCCTTCACCGGTAAATTTGCGTACCGCCCACGCAGTATTGCCATCCTGCCCCTGCTCCGTTTCCGAGCCATTTCCGGTCTGTACCCACAGATCCAGCGTAACAGAAACGGCTTCCTTTTCACTGCTCAGCTCCACGATTAACACATTTTCCAGGGCTGAAATCCATGAGGTCATCTTGACGGACGCTGCCGCTCCATGAAATGTCGATACAATAGTTGCTTCATCCAGTCCCTGCTCGCTATAATACGAAGCATTTGCCAGATCGGGTATATGAACATCAATCCCGCCGAGCAAGCACGGGCTACCATTCGAGTACATCAGCTGCGCTTTCCAGAAATCTGTTTTCGAGATCCATATACGCTGCTGTTCAGGCTTTCCGCTAATCGTGACACCGAGATCGCCATTGCCAATAACCGGGCTATCGACGACCTTGTCTGTAGGGACCATTTTCGGAGGCTCCGTAAAAATCCCCTTATACTTTTCTACTCTTTGTTTCCATTCCACTGCTTCCATGTAAGGTTCCACCACCAATTTTTAATGTTCAAAATCATGCCCGCCCCCTTAGGAGGAACATAGCGGGCATGATCGCTAATTATTTATTCGCTGCACGTCTTTCTTCATATCTCTTCAGCGCATCGTCATAGATCTTAAGAACTTTATCGAGATCGCCTGTTTTCTTAATCTTAGCCTGGAAATCTGCCCATTTATCAAAGCTTTCTTTGCCATTCACAAATTTGTTTTGCATCTCTGCTACATACGTATTTACCGGCGACATGACTGAAGTAATCTGCTCGCGTTCATCATCTGTAAATTCAAGGCTAGGCTCGAAAATCATTGGAGGCACGTAATCATTAGGGTACGGCATGTCTTGGAACGCGGTCTCCCATGGCTGTTCAACGAGTTTGCTATTTACGATACCGGAGTCCTTAGGTGCAAAATCGACGAATGCTCTTGTATCAATGGCCATTTGCAGACCAGGCCGGTAGGAACTGCTTGATCTCGTTCCGTATTTATCGCCCTCAATCCATGGATTCTCCGCATTTTTGATCGAATCTACAAAGGTTGGTTTGCCGCTGGCATCTTTAGTATAGGTCGTACCTTCGATCCCCCAAGTAATCAGGTTTATAATTTCCGGCTTATATTGCAAATCCAACAACTTCATTAAATCCTTCACATGCTTTGCCTTAGGACTGACAACCATCACCGCACCCGAGCTAACTCCGACGGAGCTGAAGTCGTTCACACTTTGCCATGCTTTCCCGTATTTCGGATTATCGGGGAATAGCGAAATGACGAACTTCTCCCCTCCCGTTGATGCGCGATTCCAGTCACCCGGGAAGGTAAACCAGTTGGACAGCAAAATGAAGTTCGTGCCACTCATTGCTTTTTTCTTAATAGCATCGGTTTTATCCGAGAACACCTCAGGGTCTAGCAGCTTATCCGCATATAGCTTATTGGCAAACTGCAGCGCTTCCTTATACGATTCTTCGAACGGTCCGTAAACATAATTTTTTCCGTTCCAATAGATGGACGTGCCTCCATTGTGATTAGCATAAAAGAGTGGATCAAAGGAACCGCTTTGCGTATTCACCGGATAGGAATTTGGATATTTCTCTTTTAACGTTTTTGCGGCTGCATACAGCTCATCTATCGTGCTTGGGATATTGATGCCTTCCTTTTGAAAAATATCATATCGATAGGTTACCGGCGAGTATACACCCATACCTTTATCCTTGGCTTGCCTTGGAAGATCTATATTCCATAATCCGTAGAACTGCCCATCTGAGCGGATGGCCTTGATTTTCCCATCTGTCGCTTGGTCGATTAAACTCATATAATTAGGCAGAAGGTCTTTATACTCGCTCAGCTCCAGGAACGTGCCCTCTGTTTCATATTGCTTAAAGAGGTCTTTGCTCATGACCATGAACAAATCTGTCGTATCACCGCTCGCCAGCAGCAGCTTGGATTTCTCCTCGTATTCGCCAATCGGGATGTAATTATATTTAATGTCCAACTTCTTACCCATTAGGGCTTCCATCTGTTTAAGCCATTCCTTGTGCACCATAGAATCTTCTATTTTGGCGCCAAAGGAAGGCAAGGTTACAGAAAAGCTTAGCGTCCCAGCTTGCTCCGCAGTGTCACTGTTTCCCGAATTTGTGGAAGTAGCGTTAGAGTTGCATCCTGCCAAGATGGTTCCTATGCTTAATACACCTGCAAGCAATAAAGAAGATAATTTGAAGCGTTGTCTCATCATTACCCCTCCTGAAAACATAGTCATCTTTTTGTCTTTCATTAACAATTAAAGGGTACGTGCTATGCCGCTATGCTCAGGTCTCTTTTCTAATAACAACCACTCCTCTCAGCTGCCTCGGAAAATTAACCTTTAACAGCACCAATCATGACACCTTTCACAAAATATTTTTGGAGGAACGGATAGATCACCATGATTGGGAACATCGCAATAACAACAATCGCCATTTGAATATTTTTCGCATTCACATTCATTTGTGCCAGCATCGCTTGCATGACTTCTGTTCCGGTTCCGGAATCGAAGGAAAGGGAGAATAAATATTTTCTTAGGATCAGCTGTAAAGGGTACTTATTCTCATCCTGAAGATACACCAGTGCTTCAAACCATCCATTCCAGCTGCCAACAATGCCGAATAGTGCAAATGTTGCCAAAAGCGGCTTTGAGAGGGGCAAATAAATTTTGGTTAATATTTGAATATCGTTAGCCCCATCAATAACAGCGGATTCGCGCAAGTCGGCTGGTATGGATTGATAAAAGGATCTGAACAAAAATACATTAAACGCAGATACACAGCCGGGGATAATCATGATCCAATAGGTATCAAGCAAATGAAGACTCCGTGCGAGCAAATAAGAAGGGATCAAGCCACCACTAAAGAACATCGTAATGACCAGAAAGATCGAAAGAAATTTTTTGGCCATGAAGTCCGGGAGCGTCAGCGGATACGCCATTAATGAGGTAAAAGTTAGCATGAACAAGGTGGACCCCAGTGCATATATGATGGAATGCGCGTAGCCTGAATACAGAAATGGGTCCTGGAAGATATATTTGTAACCGCCTACATTAAAGCCCTTCGGAAAAATCGTAATATCGCCTCTAAGAATAGGTTCAGAACTACTTAAAGAAACTGCAATGACGTGCAAGAATGGATATAACATGACCACACATAGCAGCAGCATAAACAAAATATTGAACACGTCAAATATTTTTGAACCAACGCTTTCTTTACCTACCACGTCCTGCACCCCCTACCAAATACTTGTATCTGATACTTTACGGCTTAACATGTTTGCTCCTATGAGCAAAATAAATGCAACTAAGGACTGGAAGAGCCCAATGGCGGTCGTATATTCAAACCTTGACCCCATAATCCCTTCACGATAAAGATAGGTCCCAATAACATCCGCAACCTCATAGGTGTCCGGGTTATACAGCATAAGGATTTTCTGAAAATCCGTACCCAAAATCCCGCTAAGGGACAAAATAAGCAAAATAATCGTCGTTGGTTTGATGTGCGGCCAGTTAATATTTCGCACCTTCTGCCAGCGATTTGCGCCGTCAATACTCGCAACATCATATAGCGTAGGATCAACACTGCTTAATGCCGCCAGGTACAAGATTGTACCGAAACCGATTCCCTGCCATATGTTTGAACTGATAAATATGGTCCTGAACCATTCAGGCTCTGACAGAAACACAATCGGATCGACGCCGAACCAACCTGCAATTTTGTTAAATAACCCTTCTCTCTCAGTAAAGGTCCGAAGAATACCCACAATAATGACCGTGGAAATAAAGTGCGGCAAGTAGGAAATGGTCTGTACCGCTTTTTTGAATTTAGGAAACCTTAATTCGTTGAATAACAAGGCGAGTATGATTGGGGCGGGAAATCCCCATAACAAGGAATAGATACCTAACAATATGGTGTTCTTGAGCACCCTCATCGCCATAGGATCTTGGAAGAATAAAATGAAGTACTTAAACCCTACCCATTCACTGCCCCACATCCCGCGAACCGCACTATACTTTTTGAAAGCAATCTGTATCCCGTACATCGGAAAGTAACTAAACACCAGTACAACCAAAAATCCGGGCAATACCATTAAAAATAAGTAACGTTGCTTCCAAAATCGTTTGAAAAACTTGTGTGAAGTTACCATCTCTGCTTTCCCCCTTCAAAAACTTGGCACCTAAAGCTTCTCTAGAAAAGTAATTGTTACCGCTTACAAACAAAGAATACAACCATTGAATATCTGTGTCAATATATGATTTATAATTAGAATATAAATGATACAATAAATGATACAGAAGCTATGTAAAAACTCTAATTTCAGCGATTTCTATCCTAGTAAGAATCGAAAAAAGCGACCTCATTGAAAGTCCGCAACGGAATTTCAACAAAGCCGCTATCAAATTTGTGCCAAATGTATGTTTGGATACAAGCTGACCTTTCAAGATTATAAAAAACATTCAGGTTCCTATCGGGCGAACAGTCTCCCCGATATAAATGTTGGATTTGCATACTTGTCCGTAAAACAACTGATCTTCGTTGCCATCAATCATGTTCAGCAATAACCCGGCAGCACATTGTCCCATTTCATAAAAAGGCTGTGTGATTCCAGTTACATTTAATTTGATTCTGCGGTTTAAATTTTCTGCATCATAGGTGACGAGCGATACATCCTCAGGTACGCGAACATTCATACTTTGTAACGAACGGAGGGCCGCCTCGGCAATTTGATCATTTGCAGTAAATACAGCCGTGAACGACATTTCTTTCATTTTTCTCTCTAGAACATCACAATAATGGTCAAATTCATCAGAGAAATCCTCATACTTGGTGGGAATAAACACTTCGAATTCATGCGAATACGGCAGTCCCGAGTCAACAATTGCCTGCTTGAAGCCCATAAGCCGTTCATTGATCGTGCTTATATTACTATTTTTAATAAATAGCATTTGCCTATGTCCTTGTTCGATGAGCAGCTTGGTCAGGTTGTAAGCGCCTGCAATATTATCGCTGGTTACATACGGAATGCTTGTGTTGTAGACCACCCGATCCAAGCTTATGTATTTGATCCCGTGATCCTGAAGTAAGGAGAAGATCCGATTATTAATCTCTTCATGCCCTTCACTCATAAAGGGACTTAGGATCACCCCTTCTACCTTTCTTTCGACTGCCCCTCGTACGAGGGATTCCAGCTTTTCAAGATTCCGGTCATCACTTGAACTTAACAGCTGATAGCCCCGTAGAAACAAGACATCTTCCACTCCTCGCAGTGCAGTCGCCCAGATCGGATTATCGATGCCGAACACAAAAGCAGCCACCAGACGCGTACCACCTTGCAAAATCTCCTTCTCTTTATTCATGAAGGTTCCTCTGCGGCTATCCCGGATAAGCCACCCTTCCTCCGTGAGCTCCTTGATCGCCTTTTCAATCGTATTCACACTAGACTCATAATATCGGGCGAACTCGCGGCTGGATGGTAGCCTATAGCCCTCAGTCCACTCTCCGCTTATCAGCCTTTGCTTGATATCTTCTTTGATAACCGAATACTTAGCCACAGCTTCATTCTCCTCATGTAATCTTATCATTCACTGTACCCTTCGCCCCAATCTGTGTCAAGTTTCTTGATACAAGAAAACAAAATCCACAACCTCGTCTGAAGTTGTGGATGGATATGAAGGCGATGAATATGCCGCCGGAGCGAATTCAAGAGCATGAATGGAGGCTTTATACATATAACTCCAAAACTAGCTCCATTCGATCATTAACCCATTATATCTACTAATTGCGTCCCCTCCGGTTTCTGCCATTGACCGTTCTTACCTACGCCCTCGTTCTCCAGCACACGCCCATCTTGTACAACGACCTTACCACGCACGATCGTTCCGACAATGCTACTTGGGAAAGTATGCCCCATGTACAGACTTTGCTTATGTTTGGCGTAGTAATTGTCTTCAGTTACGGTAAATGGTGTATCCAGGTCGATAATCGCTAGATCGGCGTCCATGCCCACGGCAATCTTGCCTTTGCGATCCGCAAGGTCAAAGCGCTCGGCAGGAGCGGAAGCGGTCATACGGGCGATCTGCTCCAGTGGAATATGGTTCGCCTGAGACAATTCCAGTGCAGCCAGCAGCGTAAACTGCCCGCCGCTAATGCCGCCCCATGCCTGAAACAAATTGAAATCCTTAGGGTCTTTCATGTCATATGGACATGGCGAGTGGTCCGAGGTCAGCATGTCGAACTTGCCTGCAGCGACCAGTTCAATCAGCTTCTTCTGCTCAGAGGCTTCACGCAGCGGGGGTGCACATTTGGCGATGCTGCCCCGTTCGCGAAGAGCGTCATGATTAAATAACAGATAGTGCGCACACGTCTCTACAGTTACATTCATTCCGCGGCTTTTCGCATCCTCTATCTTGCCCACCGCTGCCTCAGAACTGATATGCACGAAGTGCAGTGCACAACCGGTGATCTCTGCATAATACAGCGCCCGCTCAACCGCTTCGACTTCAGCAAGAATCGGTCGTGTCGCCAGATAATCATCGGCACTTACACAGCCTGCCTGTTCCTTCTCCGCCTTGAGCCAATTCGTGATCGCCGCACTCTCCGCATGCAACGCCAGCACTTTGCCCAGCTTGGCGATCTGCTTCATTCCACTGAGCAGCGTCATCTCATCTACGGCTTCAAACTCTTTGTTACCTGTCGTAGACAGAAATGCCTTAAATCCGATAACACCAGACTTCGCAAGCGGCGCAAGATCGTCTTCATTCCCTGGCACAAGCCCGCCCCACAAACCGAAGTCCACGATTGACTTCTCATTGCCAAGCCTTGCTTTATCCAGCAGCGCTTCACAGTTAACCGTCGAAGGAATTCCGTTCAGCGGCATGTCGAAGAAGGTTGTACATCCTCCTGCCGCCATCATCGACGATCCAGTAGAGAACCCCTCCCAATGCTCACGCCCCGGCTCACTGAAATGAACATGAACATCAACCATCCCTGGCATAACGACCTGACCCGCTGCATTCCACTCCTGACGGGCTGAGGCAGCCAGCTCCGATGTAATTACTTTGATCTTGCCATCCTTGATGCCGATGTCAACCTGCTCTACACCTGTCGGGAGTACAACTACTCCATTACGGACGATTAGATCCATCTGTTCCATCGTGATTCGCTCCTTTGTCTTGTCCTTTGTCCATCTATTCGAAAATCGTGCCGCGCTTGAAGGACGAGCCTTTGAATGCATATTTCGTCAGCAAGAAGTACGAGAACCCTGCGACGATAAAGCCAACGATCCAGCCGAGGTCTACTTCTATGAATGCCGCAGCAGCACCAAGCGTCATGGCGAGGATTGCGCTTGGATTGTACCCAGCAAAGCTGCCGTTCTCCCGATACAACTCAGCCACATCCACCTTCTGACGACGCAGGATATAGAATTCAACCAGCAGAATGGCAACGATTGGCCCTAAGAATGCTGAGTAGATCAAGACAAACATGCTCAGACCATGCGCTGAAGAGTCCTTCACCAGTACCCACGGGAAGGAGCAAAGTGCCAGCAAACCCGTTATCGCTACTGCAGGTTTGTACTTTAGCTTTGTAACAAACGAGATAACGTATGCGGGAGGAACAATATTCGCCACCATGTTAACTGCAATAACACCGATCACGATAAATGCGGATACAGCAACGGTGATATACGAATTGTTGACAATAATAGCGAACGCCTTGACCGGGTTGGAGATCCCTGTTGCCGCTGCCATCATTGCACCGATTGTCAGTACGAAGCCGTAGGCGATCGTAATCGGGCTGAAGTACAGGAAGCTTCGTTTCCCATCACTGATCCCTGGCTTCAGTTCGCGGGAGTAGTCTGCTGCACTCAGGAATATTGCCGCATAGTTACCCAGAAAAACCATGATAAAGGAGAAGAATGGCAGGCCCCATGTTCCCTTCGCATTGACCCAGTTATGCATGATAGCATCACTGTGTGAATTCACCAACAGTCCAAATACATAGATTAGTGCGAGTACGATTACGATTGATGCGAGCGTCTCCACCCACTTAATAGCATGAAACCCATATAGCGAAAGGCCGATCTGGATAAGCTGCAAAGCGACAAAGCAGACTGGAATACTGTCAAAGCTGCCGCCTGTGACGACCTTGACAATCTCATTGAGCGCTGTTGCACCAACCCAACTCTGGAAACCGTACCAAATAATCGCCGGTATACCTCGAAGGAAGGAGGAGATGATAGCTCCCTTGGTACCAAACGACATCCGAAGCTGTACGACATACGGAACACCTGTACGATAGCCGAAGCGATCATTGAGTGCGAAGATGACTGAGATGAGCCCGATGGCGATGATCGCAGCTACAAAAGTCTGCACGAGATTCAAGTTAGCAACGCCGGCAGCAATAAGACTCGCACCAAGTGTCATATTCCCTAGATTGACACCATCACCGATCCACATAAACATGTAAGAGATAACCCCTACTTTCCGATCCTTTTCTTGCTTCGGTCGAAGGGACTCGTCAACATACATCTCTTCTTTCAATTGGGACTGCTTCTGAATGTGACCCGCCAAATCCATAGACATCTCCGCTCACTCCCTTTTTTCTGGTTCGTCATCTAAGAGGTTATATAACATAACTTTAATATGTTATATTTCCTTACTCAATCTTTATATTCTTCATTTTATCATCTATTTTTTATAAATCATCAGCAAAATCGTAGATTATCTTTCAATCTATTGGTGAATATGCACAAAATAAAGTAACATATAATGTTATATTTATTCCAATGGTGGTTATAGACATTTTTGAAAGCAAGCTTCAACTGCACAAAAAAACTGCCGGCATACACTCGGCAGTTACTTAGTTCAAAAGATATGAAGATACTATACCCTCATCTATTCAGCAGTGGACACCTTTGTATCACCATACCTTACCGCCACCCAATTCAGCAGCGCCCGATCCCGGCCCGGAGCGGCAACGAATGACACCCCGATTGGCAGACCGTCCTCACGCCACACTGGAACTGTTAATTGCGGCAGCCCTGCCAGACCCGCTATGCACGATAGTTGCATGACTTTTGCACGATATGCCTCAGCTTCCTCCCCTTGGAGCCCACACAGCGGAGCGACACCCGGCGCAGTCGGCAATACCAACAGCCCATCCACACCTAGCAGACTCGACAGCTCTGCACGCATCACCGTTCGCAGCTCCTGCGCCCAAGTGATGTCCGCTTGCCGTAGCGTACCTGTCCACTTCAGCCGCTCTGCAATTCCCGGTCCGAAGACAGGCTGATGCCGCGTTACCCACGTCCCATGTTCCCGCCATATCTCCATTCCTTGCACCAGACGAAAAACTTGCGACCACAAAGTGAGCCCCTGACCAAGCAATGCATACTCCTCAGGCACTGAGTAAAGAGCTTGCTCCATCCACACCTTCCACACTTGGTCAGTCAGATGAACAGATGCCAAAGGCAAGGGATAATCCCCCTGCAACTTGCCCACATGTGCCAGCAACTCGTCCCGATCTACCGCCTCCGGCACAGCCCATGTCTCTTCATCCATATAGATCTTATGAAATGAAGTGACAGCTGGGTCACTCTCGTCAGCCAACAATACTTCGCCAACCTCAACGATCCATTGCAATTTCCGACTCATCCAGCCCACGGTATCAAAACTGTGCGCCAGCGGAATCACCCCATCCAGCGATACCATGCCATGTGTTGGACGGAAACCGTACACCCCGCAATAGGATGAGGGAATCCGCACCGATCCACCTGTGTCAGTGCCGATTGCAAATTCAATATCATCAGCTGCCGCCGCAACTGCTGAACCACTGGAGGAGCCTCCAGGGATTCTCGTTGAATCCGCCGGGTTGATCGGCGTGCCGTAGTGGGCATTTTCTCCGTTCAAGCTGTACATCAGTTCGTCGGTATGTGTCATGCCATCAAGCGCCGCACCCGCCGCCAGCAATCGCTGAACAACCTCCGCATGGCGGGGCGCCGCTTCATGGGTGCGCAGCCAGTCCGGATTGCCCGCTGCATTCGTATGCCCCGCAACCGCGACGACATCCTTGAGCGCGAAGCGTGTACCATTTAATCTACCCTCGCCAGACGGTGGCACAATAACATTGGGCGCAATATAGGCTTGATAAGCTTGCCGTTCTAACTTACTGCTTGTCTGGTTAGCACGATGATGTTGATCAGAGCTCATCCGGCGCACCTCCTTGGTTAAAATCATCTTTCACTGCTCTCACATCAGCTTCTGATGCTAATCGTTCCAGACGATGCGGAACCAGCTCCATCAGCAGCGCCAGCAGAATTCCGACAAGCAAGCCATTACCGAGTAACGGTCGCAGTAATGCAGGGAGTGAGACAAAGGTCGTCGCAGGCAACCCCATCAGGATCACTCCTACGAAAAGCGGTATACCCGCTGCATACAGATTGACCGAATCCTCCATTCTGACTTGCCGGAAATAATTAAGCGATGAAAATAACAGTCGCACATACGTCACCAGCAACACTGCGCTTCCTATACTCAGCGGTAACAATGTCATCCAGTCACTCACCACCGGAATCAATCCGACGATCATAAAGAGCAGCGCCCCCAGTACAAACGGCAACCGCTCCCTAATGCGTGTCTGTTGAAGAAAGCCGATGGATGACACATAAGGTGCATAAGGGACCGTCCCCAGTACACCGGACAACACTGTAAGTACACCGCTAATTGTAAATGAGCGCCGATACGTTTTGTCGTCTGCTTCCTGTTCATAGATGTCATCAGTTCCCTTGATCGCCCCGAACGTATTGGATGTATTCACCAGTCCTGCAATTACCGCGATCAGTATCACACCAATATCTAGTCCGCTCCAGCTCTGCGGCATACCTACCGGAAACAACCAGCGCCCTATACCTGCCCCTTCACTTGTCACGCTTGCTGGTACTGATTGTGTGACCCCAGTCAACTCATGACCCGCTCCAAATAACACGGCATACACTGCCCAGCCCGCCACGATTCCGATCAGCAGCGCATAAGGAGCCACTCTGCGTCCGCCCTTGATGACAATCCAGATTGTCAATAAGGCTACCGCCGATGCTAAACCAAATACTGCTGGATGAAGCACCCGCTGCGCCTCGGACATGCCTGGAGATATGCCCATCATTCCTTCGAGGAAGATCAAGTTCAGACGACAACCGAGCAGAAACATAAATACCGCCATCACCCGAGCCGTGAACAGCCGGGCCAGCCAGGCTCCCCAGCCCGTAACACCAAGCAAAATCGTCACGACTCCCGACAGCACCACCCCCACTGCCAGACTCGCTCCAACCTCCTGCAGACTTCGTCCGATGGAAGGTGCAGCCGCGCACAGTCCGAGAATCACTCCCCACCACAACCCCGACTGACCTTCCATTATCGCCCTGCGATGTCCGATTGCCGCCTGCATTACACTAGCAATGCCTGTCAGCACAAACGAGATTTGAACCAGCATCTCTATCTGGGTATGCCCTAATCGAAATGCTGCCCCGACCGTAATCGGGATCACAACTGTATTCGTAAATAAAAAGAAAAACCACTGCAATCCAGCAGCCCAACGCAAAGCCCCAAGCCACTGTTTATTCGCGACATTGCTACGCTTCCCACTCACTGACTGAACCTCCTCCTAACCCCAAAGACCTCAGTCTATTCAAACCCTGTGCCCCGAAAAACACATGACACTCTTACATCAGTTTGCAGCCCGCTCCACTCCGTACACATCAAGCGCCGCCTGCATTCCACGTCCCACCTCAATCTTCGCCTGATGTCTAATCAATACAGCTTCCAGTGCAGACAGCACAAACAATACATTTTCCTTACGACAGCTATAGCCCATCGTGCCAATCCGCCAGATTTGACCATGTAGCGGACCAAACGAACTAGCGATCTCAATTCCGAACTGTTCCAGTAGCATCTGCCGCACCGATTCTCCGTTGATGACCGCCGGAATTTTTACACAAGTCACCATTGGCGCTTTCCACGGTACATCATTGAACAGCTCCAGGCCCATGCCACGAATTCCCGCCATCAACGCCCGTTCATGCAGACGATGCCGCTCGAATCTCGCTTCCAGCCCTTCCTCCAGCACGATCCGTACACCTTCACGAAGCGCATACAGCATCGAGGTCGCTTCCGTATGGTGATTCAATCTACGCGGTCCCCAGTAATCCTGAAGCTGACTGAGGTCAAAATAATTACTTCGAATCGGCACGCGCACCTCAAGGCGATCCTGCTCCTGCGCGACACCGCGCTCAACCTTTTTGCGCGTCAACAGTAGCTTCTCAATCACTTCGTTATACGTAATCGGTGCCATTCCGGACGGGACGGACAGACATTTTTGCGTACCGCCGATCACAGCATCAAGCTGCCACTCATCCACCTTGACCGGCGTTCCACCCAGCGTCGCTACCGCATCAACAACTGTCAATACCCCAAGTTCCCGGCACGCAGGACCGATCAGATCGAGCGGTTGCATACAACCCGTCGAAGTCTCACCATGCACGATAGCCAACACTTTGGGCTGAATACGACGCACTTCTTCAATCACCGCCTGCTGGTCGAATACCTGCCCCCAAGGACACTCCATCAGATGCACATCCGCCCCGCAGCGCTCGGCGATCTCCGTAAGCAGATGCCCGAAACGACCAAAGATCGGCACTAGCACCCTATCGCCTGGCTCGATCACGCTGCACAGCACCGCCTCCAGACCAGATCGCGATGTACCATCGATTGGGAATGCCCACTTATTGTTCGTTTGGAACACTTGCCGGAGCATGTCCATCGTCTCGTTCATCATCGTGGTAAACGCCGGGTCGAACTGCCCCAATATCGGCGTACTCATCGCACGCAGCACACGAGGATCTACCTCCACAGGCCCAGGTGTCATAATTGTCCGTAAGGGTGCTTGAATTTCCCGATAGTTCGTCATTTGGTCTGCCTCCTCAAATCCATATCATGATATATGTTAATACGCCAACTCATACAGCAGTTCAATTAACAAGCGAACCCCGCAGACCAGATCATCTGTTCCAGTAAACTCACGTGGAGAATGACTAATCCCCAAATGACTGGGTACAAATAACAGCGAAGTCGGGCAATAGGTGCCGAATACTTGTGAATCATGCCCCGCACCACTCGTCATCCTGCGATGGGAGATTCCCTGACGCGCCAGAATCATCTGCGCTTTGGAGGCCAGTGACTCTGACATCGCCACAGGGTCTTCATCCATCCATTTGTGATACGTAAGCGTTGTGCCTTGCGCCGCCGCGATCTTTTCCCACTCGATAAACAAGGCCTCACAGAACTGACGGATCACTTCAGCATCAGGGTGCCGCACATCAAGACTAAACGTCACTTCACGCGCAATAACATTGCCCACATTCGGATGAATCTCCATCCGTCCGACGGTAGCAACTAATCCATCCCCCTGTTGCTTCGCCCACTGACCCACTAGCCGAATCAATTCAGCAGCAGTCAGAAGCGCATCACGTCGCCACTCCATTGGCGTTGTACCCGCGTGATTGCTTTCCCCGCTTACCGTAATTTCATAACGACGTTGCCCGACGATGTGGCTGACAAGCCCGATGGATTGGCCTTCTCGCTCCAGCACCTCTCCCTGCTCAACATGCAGTTCGATGAAGCACTCCAGATCATCGCGACGCGGCGAAGGATGAATCCCCATCCCGAATCCTGCTTGCCCCATCGCTTCACGGAATGAGATTCCCTCGGCATCTGCGATCCCTTCGACCTGCTGCATGTCACGAATCCCAGTCATACTGCCAGAACCCCAATATGTCATTGGAAAACGACTACCCTCCTCCTCGCAAAGCGACACAACCTCAATGCTCCTGCGCGGTGTCCCGTAGTGCTCTTTTAGATAACGGACAGCGATAAAACTGGCAATAATCCCGTAAGCTCCATCATATTTACCACCATCGACAACCGTATCCAGATGTGAACCAGTAAGAATCACCCGACCGTCCTGTTCCGTGCCGGAAAGTCTTCCGAATAGATTGCCAACATCATCATAGCGCGGTATTAATCCGCCCTCTCGCATGCCATGCTCCAAGGCCGACTGAGCCGCTTGCCATGCGGGAGAATAGAGTGTTCGGGTCACACCGTGATCCCCATGTTCCCCTTGACCACCATAAGTTGCGAGCCAGTCGATCATCTCACTCACCTGCTGATGCAGGTCAGTAGGTGGCGGGACCACCAACGGTTGTTGTTCGATCCTCATTTCGCACTCCCCCATTTTTCACTACCTGCCCGTCTGCCTGTGTCTGTACTTCACATCCCACTCTGTATTCATGTCAGATTTTATAACAAAATGTTGACTTGGCAAACTCATTGTCTTCATTGTAAAATAAATCAACCTAAAAAACATGCACGTAGGTGTAGAAGAACCGGTGTAATAATTGTACACAATAACTAATACAGAGGATTGTCAGGAGGCATTGTCATGAAATTAGAGGAATTGTTACACATCCCTGTTTTTAACGGAACGCAGATCGTCGCAGGGAACGCGGGGCTGGAACGCGAAGTACTGACGGTCAACATGATGGATGCCCCCGATATCATTACCTTTCTCAAACCCAATGAACTGCTGATTACAACAGCCTTTCATTTCAAGGATGACTTGCCTTCATTACTGCTATTGATCGAGGAAATGGGGCGTCAGAACTGCTCGGGATTAGGAATCAAGACAAAACGCTTCCTTGGCACTCTGCCTTCTGTGCTGATCGAACGCGCAAACGAACTGGCTGTCCCCTTGCTGGAACTTCCAGTCGAACCATCGCTCGGTGACATTGTGAACAAGTCACTTAGCCATATTCTCGATGTACGTACACATGAGCTGCACAATGCAATGCAAGCCCACCGCCAATTCACCCATGATATTATGAAGGGCGAGGGTATGGTTAAAGTGCTGCTGGACCTGTCAGACTTGCTTAAAACTCCTGTCTTTCTGCTTGATCCGCACCTTCGTCTTCTTGCAGGGAAGCCACAGCGGCAGACCTTGACCGCAAAACTAGACCAACTGATGTCCGAACGATGTTTGGTATTATCGCCTCCTTCAACATTCTCCAGCTTTTCATTTCTAAAGGAAGAACGAAATGTTCTGACTCTATTCCCTGTCTATACCTATCAGCAGCTCCACTATCTTGGTGTAGAGGCTGAACTGTCCCCCAAAGATCGCTCGACGATTCTGACCATTGAACAGGCTGCCAACGTTATCGCCTTCGATCTGATGAAAGAACAAGCGCTCAATCAGAACCGTCGTCGTATCCAGAATGAATTCTTTGGCAAATTCATCAACGGCTCTTTTTCCAGTGCAGACGAGATTATCAGCCGTGCGCGAGAGCTGGGGCTGCCGGAGAGTCAACGCTACATTTGTGCAGTTGGACAGCTTGATGGAGGAGACAAGTCTCTCAGTTTTATACAGTACAAATCAGACCAAGATCGGATTGCCGATCATATAGTGTCCGAGCTACGAACCTTCCCCCAAACCATTCGCCTATTCCTGCTCGACAAGCACTACGTCTTGCTGATGCTGCTGACAGACGAATGGCGAGAGGTGGAAACATCCTTCTTGCAAAGACTGTCGAGACTACAAGACCGGCTTCAGACGCATAATCAAGCTTCGCTGTCCTTTGGCGTAAGTAGTTACGCCCAGCAACTTATCCATATCCCGGTCTCGTACAAGGAAGCCAGCGAAGCACTCTACTTCGGTGGAATGGCGGGTCGCTGCCGCTTTGTCGAGTTGTATCAACCAAAAGAGGTACCGGAAATTTTACGCCTGATCCCCTATGCTCATCTTAAGAAGTTCTATCTGGAGACGTTTCAAGCGTTCATCGACGAGACGATTAAGGATCATCGCTTGCTGCTCCAGACACTCTCTGTCTATTTGGAGACTCACTGTCAGCTCGCCGAAACGGCGAAGCGCCTCTATATTCACCGTAATACGGTGATATATCGATTGGAAAAATGTGAAGAGCTGCTAGGGCGCAGCCTAAAGGACCCAGAGGAAACACTTCGCTTGCGGCTGGCGTTCCGAATTAAGGCGTTATTGCCGGAACATGAACTGAGGGAGTGAGCAGAACAGATACTTTATTCCCGAACAGTTTAAACAGCCATGTATTCTTATATTAGCCATGAGTCTGCTTTTGGCCATTCGGCGCTTTGATTATAAACGGTATTCAAGTCAACACGAAGAAACAGCGCTCCTCCAGAACGAACAGGAGAAAGCGCTGTTTCTTCGTGTGTTATGTGCAAGGTGAGCATTATTACCTCAGTCAGTCGCGAGACCGGGTTACAACGAATGGATCAATAAGACCCTGCAGGGATGAGGCAATGCTAGCCGGAGGCATTTTATCGCCTATAGCAACGTAATATTGGAACTCATAAAATCCGCCCAAGGTTGCTTTGAAATTCGTCTCCCAGTAGTTAGTCATGAGCCAGGCATAGGTTTCCGGACTAGCGTCAGGCTGCTGCTGGGTATGAACCTGTCTCGTGCCGTAATCTAGCGATCCCAATTGGATAAGCGGTGTATCTGGTGTCGCCAGCATCAGGGAACGCTCTTCATCCTGCCACGCGATACCTGCTTGTACGGCGGAGTAGTCCAGACAGCTTCCCGGAATTTGGTCTCTCCAAGGTCGTACGAGCCCGCCGGACTTATCCGCATATAAAGTCTCTTGCTTACTATCCCCAGCGGTAAACGGCAGCGCAAGATACACATTTTCCGGATTCCAGACACTGTCCTTATGGAAGCGGACGGAGATATCTACACGGCTGGTCTTGGCGTATACCTTAAGGAACAGGGAGAAATAGGAAATCCCCTGCAATTGGTAGCGAAGCTCCAGCGTAGCATACAGCGGACCGTTATCCAGCTCTTGAACAGAGGCAAGCCGGCCGATCGACCGCTGCACACCCTGGCCTTTACGGTTACGTCCCATACGTGAACGAATACCCCAGACCTCAGAGGCTGCAGATTCCGCAGCAGGAACCGTAACCTCATAAACCGGTGTAAACGCACCATATTGTGCATCCGGCCGCAGCAATTCTTTTCCTGCCTCTTTATCGTACCATGAGGTAATGCCGCCTGCTTCCGACCATTTCAGAGAGAGGAACGGAGACTCCAGCCCATGCTGAGACCATGTGATTGGTGATGCAGCTGCCCCAGCCGGCATAACAGGATACATATCGATCATATCGTATATCCGGTCACTGCCGACCAGCTTCGTATTGGATACCGTTATCCCTGTGCTTGCAGACTTAGGCCGTAGCGGACGCAAGGTTAGCATGCAGGTCTGCAGTCCTTTTAGCGTCAGCTCTGTGATGATGATCTGCGGTTGGGATGATTGCATAGGCAATACTTCTCCAGTATCTTCACGGATGACTTCTACGCCACTGCGAAGCTCATCCGGCTCCCATCCCTCCAGCCTCAGCTGCACCAGCTCAGTGATTTCCAGCTCCGACGTATTCGTTACACGGAAGCGATATGGACGGCCAGCATATAATGTCGCTCCATTCTCAGCCAGCAGCACGGCATCCAGTGCACGATAAGCTAAACGGCTTGCTTCTGCGGCATGGGCCTGCTTGCGCACCTCCAGCATTTGTACATTTTTATGCCAGGGTTCATAAATGGAGGAATGATAGCCCCAGGTATGCTCGGCATACAGAACCAGTGCCTGCTCGACAGACTCCAGTTCTTGATTACTGACATGCTTCCGCTGCGGATCGAGCTTTTCTACCTTGCGGAGCGTGCGCTGCGCGTCACGGTAAATCTGGGTATGCATCGGTGTGGAGCTGACGCCATCTGTCCACCAATCCGGCCAATCTCCTGCATGAACAGGCAGCTCATCTAGACCTTCCTGCTTCAATCGCTCGAAAAATTGACTCAAGCTGACCATTTCAATGGAAATCTGCTCACCGTGCTGACGATTCCATTGTCCAATCCATTCAATGATCGCACTGTTCGGCGCTCCATTGTCCGTTGGCAGTCCAGATAGCATGACAGGCACGAACGGATACGGATACTGTTCCGCCTCCAATTGGGTGAGATAGCGATGAATACGGATATTAGCAATCTGATCGTGAATCTCCCCCCGCTCAACGAGCTTATGATTGAACTCGTCGCGGATCATATATTTGCCAAGCGCTCCCGGACATAACCCAAGCTCGTTGCCAAACATGTAATGCTCACCGTTCCATACCAAGAGCCGCTCGCCGCTGGGAGACTCCCACCAGAACGGGAGCTGCTTGCGTCCAAGCGGGTACATGCCGTGATGAGTATGAATGCAGCTGAATAAATGCTGGATACCATTTTGCATCAGACTATCGGCATACCCCCAGCTATAACCGTTAATATCTGCCGTCATCGCGCTATCCACCTGATGTCCGATCGAACGGGCGTATGCTTGCGCTTTGCTATGGATTTTGCTTAGCAGACCGTAATCCGGCAGCTCGGTCATATTGAGGTAGGTGCCGGATAATTCAATGTCGCCCCGCAGAACGGCCTCGGCAAAATCCCGCTGCTCAGCAGCGCTGGCCTGCTGCAAAAACTGCTCCACAGCCCAGAAAGTCTCACACGTCCAACGGAATCCTTGCCAAACGGGATTAGTTCCGTTATGAGCTTCTTGGACAATACGCAGAGCCTGGCGAATAAAATCGACATGGTATTGTTCAATTTTCTCCTGCCGCTCGGTGTAGCCCAGATCCGTGTGCGAATGGTGAATCGCGTAGATTTTCCACTTGCGTGAAGGCATCGGGATAGAGCTCTGTTCAAGTTGCTGTTGAAGGTTCATACTGGGAACTCCTTTATCTTATAAATGGTGTCAAATAATTGATGAATGCCATAAAACACTTGCCTCTGCACGTCGTTCTCATAATACAGCGCCACCTGCTCCGGCATCAGCGCGCTCAGCAAACTGTCTGCAAATAAGTCTCGGCTTTTGGCGATTTGTCCGCCAAGAACAATCTTGTCGGGTTCGAAGGATGCCACATACGGACGCAGCATGAGACCAAGCCGCTGGCCGTATATTTTCCATACCTGAATGGCGGAGGGATCACCTGATTGGGCAGCAACAGCCAGATTCTGTACACTATCTTCGCTTGAACGAACCTGAAGGCTATCACCCAGCGACAAAATCCCTCTGCTGCCGAATACATCATCAATTCGTTCTCCGTCAAACTTCTCTTCATACAGCATGCCTGTGGCAGGTACGCCTGATCTGCCGGTGACCACTTTTCGCTTCTCAATAAAGGTAGATCCAAGCCCCGTTCCCAGCGTCAGACATAGCATTTTGTCCTCCGGGAACAATCTGCTGACGCCAAGGGAGAACAGCACGGCATCATTGCCCAGCCGGATAGGGGCCGCAGCCAGTTCGGACAACCATGGCATTGAAGAATTAAGCTCCGCACGCCGGGTTAATTCATCCCGCAGCAGTGCTTGCAAATTAAGGCCGTAAATGGATTCATATTTATTGAGCCCACGAATACGTGAAATACCTGACTCATATTCGAAAGGTCCCGGAAAAGCAAGTCCGATTACAAATCCTGCCGGATGTTCGTCGATACCTTGCTGCGCTCTATAGGCGGTTGACAGTTCCAGAATAAGATCTGCCAGACCGCCGACGATCTGTTCCGGAGTTCCATTTGAATATGATGGCCGAATGAAAGAAAGCTCAGGCAGAAGAATGCCGTTCTTAAGGACACCTGCCTTAAAATACGTTCCTCCAGCATCGATTGCAATGGTCGTCATTAAACCGGTCTGCAGTAAGACCCCAGGCTCCATTACGCTTCACCACCCTGCCAATGATGAGGCAGCAACGGAGTATGCCAATCCGGGGAGACCTGAGCAACGATTAAGCTGCATGTTGTGTCACCTATGGACTCAATCCGGAATTCCCCCACTGCGGCGGGAACAATGTAGGACTCCGCATATCCCCATTCCACAGCGGCTTCTTCATTGTTCAGCGGCGTAAGACGAACACGATTGCCTTCGACCAGATTGAACATGAGAAATTGACCGTTCGTATCGCCATGCCATTCGCCATTCAGCTTTAATCTTTTGACCTGGAACAGCAAGTCTTCACGCTCTCCTAGCAATTCCTCGCTACTATTGCCCTGTACGCGAGTAATGACAGGAGATGGCACCAGATGCTTATTCACATAACCCGTATCGAAGCTGTCATTCATATTGCGGCTTGCATGGTCGCGGTTAATAGGCCGCGGCAAGCCGTCTTTGTCCAGACGCAAGTGGTCGTAGATCTTGAAGGTAAACCACCAGGTGGTAGATGAGATTTCCAGCACGAGGTTGCCTCTGCCCGCGTAATGAACGGCTCCAGGTGGAATAAGGAACAAATCGCCTTTTTGAGCATCCAGCACGTTGACATACCGCCCTACTTCTAGCGGCTCTCGCGAGGCATGAGCGTTATCCACTGCTTCCAGAAATTGCTCTCCGGTTGTTCCTTCGGTAAAACCAAGGGCTACAAAGGGAGTTGTTCCTTCCTCTTGCTCCATGATGTAATAGGACTCCTGCTGGGTCATCCTTTCATTGAAGGTTTCCTCAATATAGGATTGGCGGGGATGAACCTGTAGAGATAGATTGTCGCCCCCAATCGTATCCAGATAATCGAAGCGGATCGGGAAATAATCTCCGAACAGCTGGACATTCCGTTCTCCCATAATTTGCTCTGGATGAGCAGACAGCAGCAGCGGGAACGGCAACTCCAACGTATGACCGTAGGCTTCAATCAGCAGCGTATTTTCCGGTGCGATCGGCTCAAAGCTCCAGGCACAGTTATCCCACTCCTCTGGCAATTGACAAAGCTTCTTCAAATACTGCCCGCCCCAAATGCCCGGAGCAAAGAAAGGCTTCACACGAATCGGCTGCTCCGCAGCGGTTTGCATGAGAGCACGCAGCAGCGGAAGCGTAAGAAACGTCGGCTGATCAGGATCATTCATATCCATGTAATAGTCAAAATCATTCAGATAGCGCTTACGGTATTGCTCCCATACCGGCCATTCCAGGAACAATGCTTGTTTATACGTCTCTACTGAATCTACACATTGCCCGAGTTGCAGCGAACCCATTCCTTGCCGGTGAAGGCGTTGTTGGTTCTCTCGTGAAATGTCACAAAATATAGATAGTGAGGCATCCGAAGAGAGGTAGCCTGCGCCTGGTCCATACGTAATAATCATCGTACGTGAACCATCCCCCTCTAAGGATTCCAAGGATGGATGAAGCTTTTTCGCAACGTCATTCTGCCAATCTGCTTGCGCCTGCGCTCTGAAGTAATCTTTATAATCGATATCTGAAGCAATAAATCCAAAAGCGCGGTTATCGGTCAAATAACGGTCAAACGCCGATAATAGCTCTGCGCTGCTTTTCATATACCGCGTACTATCCAGTTCAATATATGCAATGTTCTCTTGACTACATAACGTTTGCAGTTGCTCAAGGATTGTCGTAAATGCCGCGCCATGGGTACCATCAATGACTAAATGATATGTCTTGGAATGGTGTTGGTTAAAATGGTCCTCTATTAGCCGAAGCCATGCCTCATAGCCCGTCCCGATATCAGACTGCACTTCCTCATGACTTTGCAGTCTTACAGGATTAACCGGAACCGAATTAAAGGATCGAACTTTACTTACTTCCATTGCTGCTGCCTCCCAACTCGTAATCAATGCATGTTCACATTGTATAAATTGTTGGGGACAGCGTCTTTAAAGGAAAGGGCACTATTTTTGTACAATCAGGACATGTTCGGAGGATAATGATTTTTGCCGGAGCGACCTTCGGAGAATTGCGAACGGCGAAATTTGGCAGGGGATACGCCAAGCGCACGGGTAAAAACACGGGTAAAGTAATGCACGGACTGAAAGCCGCATTGTAACGCAATGTCCTTAATGGGTATGTAATCATTCAGCAGAAGCTGCGCTGCATGCTGCATCCGGCGCTCCTGAATATAATGTACGAAGGACTGACTGAGATGCTCCTGAAATAATCGGGTCAAATGCCGGGAAGAGATATGTAGATGACTCGCGACGGTCGCAAGCGTAAGCTCATTGCTTAAATTATCGTCGATGAAACGCTTGGCTTGGCTAAATAAAGCATGCCCTGGAGAAATCGGCTGTTGAACACTTTCACCCGCAGTAAGTGTCAGACCATGCAAATCCGGGAAGGACAACAGCAGCGAATGCGCGACCTTTTCCAGCGATAGCGGGATTGTTGAGACTGAACTTGCACACAACGCTATTAACGCCTGCCACAAATACCCTGTAGAAGAGGAGTCAGCCCCGCTAACAACACTGTTTCCTCTTTCAGCTAGCTGTCGATACGCTTCGAGATACAACGGCTCTGTTAGCGATTCATCTATTTCAAATGCGACATAGCATAGGGTCAATCCGGAAGTGCTTCGAATCTGGTGCCATACGCCAGGCTTCGATAGAAACGCCGTTCCCTTTACTAGATCATACTCCCGGTCGTGTTCATAATAGCTCCCCTCTCCATCCATCACATAACAAGCTTCAAAAAAAGAATGGCGGTGGAGGGAATTATCGTAATGAGCCGGCATGAATCCCCAATATAAAATAGTTATGGACAAGCCGGTTCCTTGAATTTTGGTAGCATGTCGGTTACATATAGCATTGGCCCTTCGGAAGCTGGATTGGATCGACATGTTCATCCCTCCTTTGTTCGCTCCCATTGTATACTGCACGCTTTATGAAAGACAAGCTTACCATTTCACGGGTCTCACCTATTTGTGCAACAACGATACTCGCGACCATCAACAAGCTGCGGATGTTCACCCCAGTTTTCACCCCATTTACGCATTTGCCCAAGCACGGGGATATACTCCCGTCCTTTATCTGTTAATGAGTATTCAACGGTTACAGGTACAGTAGGAAACACTTCGCGATTGATGACCTTATACTGCTCCAAATGACGCAGGACATCCGTTAAAGACTTGATGCTGATGTTATCTAAATTTCTTCGCATTTGATTAAATCGTTGCGGCCCCAGACTTAGTAAGGAAAGCACCAAAAAAGACCATTTTCCGCGCACAACCTCCAAAGCTTCACGAATAGAGATGAGGCATAGCTCGTCCCCTTTACGTACATCCACAGATATCACTCCTAACTAAAATATAGGTAGTCTATTTTTTGAAGTTATATATAAATAATGTGTCTCCTTTAAATTATAAAGTTAATAATCTAAGATAACAACAGGGCTTATTTAACTGCCATGGTCTAGTTTAAGCAGAGATAGTCTTATACAGTTTAGAGAGGAGCATTAGGATATGAGTGATAAAAAGATATTGGTTTTGGGAGCAACCGGACAACAAGGAGGTGCGGCTGTTAGGCATTTACTCGCCGATGGCTGGAAGGTTCGTGCATTTGTCCGCGATTTATCAAGCGATAAGGCCCTGCAACTGTCCCAATGGGGAGCCGAGCTTTTTCTCGGTGACATGAACGATCTTGCTTCGCTTGATGCCGCTATGCAGGGGGTTTATGGCGTATTCAGTGTTCAAGCGTCGGGCTGGACCCCTACTCTCGAATCCAACGACGATGAAAGACGTATTGGGAAGGCTGTAGCGGACGCTGCCCTAAAGGCGAACATCCAGCACTTCGTTTATACATCTGTTGGGGGTGCAGATGCGCAATCCCGATATCGCGACATGCAGAAATGGGATATTGAGCAGTACATTCTATCACTCGATTTACCGGCTACCATATTGCGTCCCGCCACCTTCATGGAAAACTTCGCAGACCCGATGTCTGCTGGCGTGCAGAATGGTACGATCGCACAACCCTTCAAGCCAGATGGGGTGATCCCACTCGTAGCTGTGGACGACATCGGCGCTTTCGTTGTGTTAGCACTTAGATCTCCAGACGACTATTTGGGCAAAACTGTTGAAATTGCCGGCGACAAGTTAACACCCTTGCAGATTGCCGATGCTTTAGGCCGTATAACTAACCGTACCATTCCTTACGTTCAAATTCCGCTGGACACGTTGCGCCAGCATAATGAAATCTTGGCCGGCGTGTTTCAATGGTTAAACGAAGAAGGCCACGAGGTCGATATTTCTGCTGTACGCAAGGCATACCCGGAACTTACGGATTTCAATACCTGGGTGGAAAAGCAAGGAAAAGCAAAGTTTGAGGCATTGTTTCTTCCTGAGCATTCATGAGATTATGTATGAGACAGCACCTGTATCACTATAACTGAAAAAAGCGCGAGTAACAGGGTCATTTCACCCCTTGCTCGCGTTTTTTAGATTTATAATGCCTAAGTTATTGACTACGCATTCCATAATGATTATGATGTAACCATGAGTAGACCAAGAGAATTTGATTATGATACCGTGTTACACGCCGCAATAGACATTTTTAGGGAACATGGCTATAACGCTTCATCGTATGACATCCTAACGAAAGGAACCAAACTAAACAAACAGAGCCTCTATGGCGCGTTTGGCGATAAAAAAGCTCTGTTCAGCAAGTCGCTGTCATTGTACAACGCGGAGTTTCTGGAACGGTTTGAGGAATTACTGAGTCATGGTACGACCGCACTGGAGACACTGCGCTATTGGCAGCTGCATTTTCTTCGCCCCCATTGCGAACACAATTACGGCTGTATGATTGTAAATTCAACGCTTGAGTTGCAGAACTCCGAATCCAGTAGTGTCAAAATAGAGTTTGACCATATGTTCCAGCAGATGAAAGAAATGCTTGAGGTCGTCATCTCAAAAGGCCAGCAAGAAGGATCAGTTATTCTGAAGCTTTCCAGCGAACAGATCTCTACCCATCTGGTAAACACCATCATAGGGATAAGAGTTATGGTGCGTTCCGGCTCTACCAATGAACAGTTGCAAAGCCAATTGGATACGGCAATTGAAATGCTTTTAATTTAATTCACCTCTCCAGCAGAGGTTTTTTTATCCCGATTTATTGACCACGCATTCCATAATTAATCGTAAGATGTAATCTTTCTTAATTTATTTTTATAGAAAAGGGTGTTAGGTACAATGTACAATCGTTCACATAAAATCATACTGTTCATCACTTGTATCACGGTGTTCATGGCTAGTCTGGATGTTTTTATAGTCAATGTAGCCTTAAACAATATCGGTCAATCCATCGGCCAGGTCTCGCTGTCCAATCTGAGCTGGGTTCTTAACGGTTATGCCATTTTCTATGCTGCATTGCTGGTTCCTGCCGGGAAATTAGCCGATCGATACGGACAAAAGCGTGGGTTCGTCTGGGGCATAGCACTATTCACAGCTTCCAGTCTGGGCGCAGCACTAAGCGGCAATCTGTGGCTCCTCGTCATGTTCCGGTGCCTTCAGGCCGCCGGGGGTGCAATGCTGACGCCGAGCGGACTGGGTCTGCTACTAACAAACATTCCCGAAGAACACAAAAAACGTGCTATCCGGATTTGGGCCAGCAGTGGCTCACTCGCAGCTGCAGCAGGTCCGGCGGTTGGAGGCTTTCTACTGGAGCTCTCATGGGAGTGGATTTTTGTGGTCAACATCCCTATTGGCATTCTGGCTTTCCTGGCTGCGCTCCGTTATATTCCAAAGGATAAGCCGAATCAGGCTTCGCGGCTTCCGGATCTTTGGGGAGGTCTCCTGCTAATCGTTGCTATCGGCTCACTGTCACTCGGACTCGACAAAGGGCCAGATTGGGGCTGGGGCAATGTCTACACCTGGGGTAGCTTTATCGTATTTGCAGTGGCTCTACTGTGGTTCATTCTACAATCTCGTCGGCATCCCTTTCCGATTATTGGGTTTTCCTTATTTCGCAGCAGACCTTTCACCAGGTCCAGCATAGGTGTCGCTCTGATTAATGCGGCTTTTGCGCTTGAGCTGTTATCTGTCATTATGTACCTGCAAAATGTGTGGCACTGGTCCACACTGGCTACTGGTCTTGCGCTTACCCTCGGTCCTTGTTTAGTATGGCCTTCTGCCACACTTGCTCAACGTCTTTCGAGGCATATTCAGATCAATAGAATCGCAGCAATCGGCAACCTGTTGATCGGTGCAGGACCGCTGTTGTTTATCTTGTCCGCGCAGGTCACACCGAACTACTGGCTACAAATTTTGCCGGGGTGGCTGGTAATCGGTATTGGCTATGGATTCGCTTTGCCTATTATGATCTCTTCAGCTACCTCTGACCTGCCCCGGGAGCAGGCATCGACCGGCAGTGCAGTGGTGAACATGTCCCGTCAGATTGGTTCTGTTCTCGGAACGACGCTGCTGGTCATCGCCCTGAGTACCTCATCAGCACCCGTCCTTGGGACTTTCCGTCATGGATGGTGGATCGCCCTCGTTCTCTCCCTGTTTGGAGCGGTTGCAGCACTGGGCATTCTGCCCAAGGCGGAAAAAGCGCTGGGATGAAATAAGTCCAGAAAGAGGAATCTAAAACCCGCGAAAATCCTTGTAAAATCAAGGGTCTTTCGCGGGTTTTTTTTCTAAACTATCATTTCGCCACTTCTAAAAATATCGAATTAAATAATATCACTACGCCGTTACGGTTACCGTACTATCGGTGTACCATCTCCGTTCATCAACATATGAGCCGAATCAATCTGCTGGATATACTTCTTTGGCGTAACGAAGCTGAACTCTTTGAATTCTTTTATAAAATGATTCTGGTCAAAATAACCCATTTCGAAAATACGGTCAAGCGTCTCGTCGTAATGCTTATGTTCGAGCGAATAAATAACATTCTGGAACCGGACGATGCGGCCGAGAAGCTTGGGCGACACGCCTACAAATTTTTCAAAGGTCTTCAACATATAACGGCTCGAGTATCCAGTATCCTGAGCTAGCTCCTTTACGTTCAATGTTCCACGGAGTGTAATGATCTTTTCCGTCAGATACTTGACCAGAAGCGGGACTTCTAACCCCTCGCGAAAATGCTTCAGATAAAAGGCTTCGAATGCGCGGATTCTCCCCGCGAAGCTGGTCTGCTCGGCGACTCGCTCTAACAGCTCGGCAGCATGAGGGAATACTTCCTGAATCGGAATTTCCATCTCACTGAACTCGCCGATCGGATATTTCAAGAAAAATTCCGCATATCCAGGCATGAAGCATATGACGAAATATTCGCAATCCGAGCGGACAAATACCCCTTGTCTCCCTTTGAAGATACTTCCGCAAATATTGGCCGAGGGATGCTCCTTATGACAGCAAATTACGAGATGCAGACATCCGTCCGGAACTACGAATATGCGGTTAAAATTGAAATCATTCATATAGAATCCATAGAATATTACTCCGCCTTGAAAGAGGAGCGAGGCATCCGTACGGTATTCAGCATAGGTGTCCAGAACATTTTCAAAAATGGGCTGGTGCGGGTGGTACGGATATTTTCTTCGATTAATTGGCCTCATGAAAGACCTCCTTTAAAAACATAATACTGCCAACAAAAATACCAAGAACTCCTATGGGCAAATGTTAATATATTATATTATTTACTTTCTAGTAATGTTGTCAATGTCTTTTATAGTTCCGTTTTTTACTATAATTCTCTATCAAAATCGCCTTATAATCTGTTAAACCGAATGAGTTTACTCAGAATAATAGTTAAGAAGTGCGAATGGACGCGTGAATTTTAGAAGAAAGGGTACGCTATGAAACTAAATATTTATAATGACTGTTTAAACCGGGATTGGGATCGTGTAGCCCACCTTATGAACTACTTCGATTTGTCCGACGCCCCAAGCAAAACTCATCAGCAGGCCTTCGAGAATAGCTATGCCGTAACTTTCATTTATGACGACGAGCTATTGATCGGATTCGGGCGCGCTATCTCTGACGGTGTGTCCCAAGCGGCTATATATAATATCGCTGTAGATCCAAATTATCATAATCAAGGAATCGGCCGGCTGATTATTCAGGACCTGCTGAAATTCGTCAAACATTGCAATGTCGTCTTATATACGCATCCTGACACGGTCGATTTCTATAAACGTCTGGGGTTTCGCCGAATGAAAACAGGGATGGCTATTTATCGGAATGTAGACAAGGTTGAGGAAATGGGGTTTATTGAATAGCTTCACATGCATAAATAACCAAGGGAGATAAAACGATGACGACAGAGAATTTGCAATCTAACGTTCGTGTAAAATCCAATGAAGTTGAGCATGAGGTCAACGCAAAAGGAACCTTTATTCGTCAAAAGAATTTTTTCACTACTCCATTCGGTGCTGGAGATAACAAGCTTCCGGTTGAAGCAGGACGTTATCGTTTGATTTGGGCCAAAGGCTGCAATTGGTCTAACCGGGCCTCTATCGTTCGTGAATTACTGGGGCTGGAAGAAGCGATCAGTATTAATCTTGTAGGTCATGGCAAGCATGAACAGCATTGGGGCTGGGAATTTGTCTACGATGAGAACGGAATAGATTCCGTGCTTGGTGTGCAGTTTCTGAGCGAGTTATATGCAAATGCAGATCCAAATTATGCTGGAAGAGCAACAGTGCCGGCCCTGGTGGACATTACGACAGGAAAGGTCGTCAATAACGATTACGTATGGTTAACCAATTATCTTGAGAACGAGTTCGCTCCTTTTCACAAGTCTGGGGCACCGGATTTGTACCCCCTTCAATTAAGGGAAGAGATCAACAAGTACAACGATTTCTTGTATGATAACGTCAACAATGGTGTATACAAGGCGATGTTCGCTCAGTCAATAGAAGCTTACAATGACGCTTATAGCCATCTATATTCGGCGCTTGATTCCATTGAAGACCGATTGGATTATAATCGCTTTCTCTTCGGTGATTATGTTACTGACTCCGACGTTCGTTTGTTTGTTACGCTGGCCCGTTTTGACACCTACTATTTCAAATATTTAGGACCGCTTCGCAACCGTATCGTCGATTTCAAGAACATCTGGGGTTATGCGCGTGATTTGTATGAGATTCCGGCGTTTAAAAACAATACTTATCTGCAGGACATGGCCAAATCACACGGGAAGAATAAATCAGGCACTTTCATTGATTTTAACTCCCGGTTTTGGGAGCAGATGGATTATGATGGCCTTTGGTCAACCCCACATGACAGACAAACTAAAAGCACTGATCCAGATAATAAATTTTCACCGAACAAATAGGGGGATTATAGACTATGAGAAAAATGAGTAAACTTTCGATTGTTCTGATGTCCGCATTGCTTCTGATTATCGTCACAGCCTGCGGAAATAATTCAGGTAAAGAAACCGCAGGAAATTCGAAAAGTGATGAGCAAACAACTGTAAATATCGCTACAGGCGGAGCACCCAAGCCTTTTTCTTTTGTAAATGACAGTAATGAAATCGACGGATACGATATTCAAATTCTAAAAGCTATTTTTAAAGGATTGCCGCAATACAAAACCAATATCGAAAAAACGGAGTTTTCTTCCATCTTTGCCGGATTGGATAGTGATCGTTATCAGATCGGTGCCAACAATTTCGCCAGCAACAAGGAAAGAAGAGAGAAATATATTTATTCTGATCCGATTTTGAAAAATCAGTTTGTCATTGCCGTAAAGGCAGGACGAGATGACATCCACTCATTTGCCGATCTGGAAGGTAAAACAACGGAAGTCAGTCCAGGCAGAAACTATACGGTTGCTTTGGAAAACTATAATACAAGCATTGCTAAACAACCCATTGTGTTGAAATATACGGAAGATGAGCTGGCGTCCACATTGCAGCATGTGGAAAGCGGAGTAGCAGATTTTATCCTATTGGATGCGGCCATGCTTAATCTTTATATCAAAGAGTTCGAACTGAAGCTGACCTCAATACCACTATCGCAGGAGGATTCTGACCGGATTGGCGTCCCTTATAGCTATCTTATTCTTAGCAAGGGCAAGAATAGCGAACAGCTATTGAACGATGTCAACCAAAGGCTAAAGGTATTAATTGAGGACGGTACGGTATCCAGAATTAGCGAACAATATCTGAGTGGTGACTTCGCACCTAAAACCCAATAAAGGAAATCTTATGATGCCTAATATTTTTGACATTGAGCTTGTCTTCACTTTGATTCCGAAGCTGCTAAAATACTTACCGGTAACGCTTGAACTTACCGTAATTTCCATGATCGCCGGGCTCCTGCTGGGGCTCCTGCTTGCTATTATCAAAATGAAGAAAATTCCCGTCTTGTATCAAATCAGTGTTGTATTTATTTCATTTATCAGAGGAACTCCCATTCTGGTTCAGCTCTATTTGTCCTATGCCGGTATTCCGCTGATCTTGAAATACTACAATTATTATCATGAAACAAGTTACAATGTTAATTCCATCCCAGCCATCTTTTATGTGTTACTTGCTTTATCGCTAAATGAGGCTGCATATAACTCTGAAGTCATTCGGGCTGCCTTGTTATCCGTTGACAAAGGTCAAACAGAAGCCGCCCAATCGCTAGGTATGACGTATGGACAGGTTCTACGGCGAATCGTCCTTCCGGAAGCCTTCATCGTTGCTCTTCCTACACTGGGTAATGCACTGATTGGATTAATGAAGGGAACCTCGCTTGCCTTTGTCTGTTCAGTCGTCGAAATCACGGCACAATCAAGGATCTTGGCAGGGAATAATCTCCGTTTCTTTGAGTCCTATTGTGCGTTGGCCTTAATCTACTGGGCATTAACGATAGTGATCGAACGAGCAATTGCTTTTCTGGAAAAACGGCTTGATATCGACTTCAGGAGCCTGAGGAAAAGAAAAGGAGATGTCATTCTTGATTGAAATTCGGGGCTTAACGAAGTCGTTTCATCAACATACCGTACTGAACCATATTGACTTAACGATCCAAAAAGGTGAAATCGTTGCCGTAATCGGTTCTTCAGGGGCCGGAAAATCTACGCTACTAAGATCCATCAATCTTCTGGAAGTTCCGGATGAAGGAATCATCAAGATTGACGACCTTGAAGTTGATATCGTTAAGCGAACCAAATCGGAAACGCTGGAGCTTCGTAAAAGTACAGCCATGGTATTTCAGCAATTTAATCTGTTTCGCCAGAAAACAGCCCTCGAAAATGTAATGGAAGGATTAATTGTCGTCAAAAAAATACCGAAGGAAGATGCGCAAAAAATTGCCATGGTTCAGCTTGATAAAGTCGGCTTATCAGATAGAATCCATCACTATCCAAAACAGTTATCCGGAGGGCAACAGCAGCGTGTAGCGATTGCCCGTGCTTTGGCCATGCAGCCGAAAATTCTGTTGCTCGACGAACCCACCTCTGCGCTCGATCCCGAATTGGCCGGAGAAGTGCTGGATACGATTAAAAAGACGGCTGAAGAAGGAAACACAATGCTGCTGGTTTCCCATGAAATGAATTTTGTTCGTAGAGTAGCCACGAGAGTACTGGTACTCGATCAAGGTGCTATTGTGGAAGACGGAACGCAGGAAGAAATATTTTCAAATCCGAAATTGGAACGAACGAAGCAACTTCTGGCTAATTACTATCGGGACCGGGAGCCGGAATTCTCCATCTAAGATGAAACATCCACCTTACAATTTAAAACCGTTACCTGACCCACTGAAAGCCGCTATAACAGTCATGGCTAAATGGATTGAGAAGAAGGCCTTAAGTGGTCTTGCTGTCGCTGAACGCGATCATGACTGACGGATCACTTTCTGCTTCTGAAGAATTCATCTATACGTATGGCAATATTGATCTCATTCCAAGTAACATCGAACTATCTTTTGCCCCAATATTAGATCATATCAATCAGGGGCCTGGCCTACTCCTATTTAGTCTTATTTGTATTAATTACGTTCAAGAGGCTTGCGCCGCATACAATCGTGCATAAATGCCGCTGCTACGCAGCAGTTCCTCATGCGTACCCATCTCGGCAATCTCTGTGCCCTCCAGCACGACGATCTGGTCGGCATGACGGATCGTCGATAGCCGATGGGCAATCACCAGTGTTGTGCGATCCTTGGATATTTCGTCCAGCGCCTGCTGGATCTCTTGCTCGGTCGTGGTATCAAGCGCCGAGGTCGCTTCATCCAGAATAAGGATCGGTGCATTGCGCAGAATCGCCCGTGCTATCGAGAGCCGCTGTTTCTGCCCTCCGGACAGACGCACACCACGTTCACCAATCACCGTATCGTAGCCTTGCTCCATCTGTGCTATAAAATCATGCGCTTTAGCCGCTTTCGCTGCGGCAATCACATCTTTCTGTGTCGCGTCCTTCCATCCATAAGCGATATTATTATAAACCGAACCATCAAACAGGAAGGTATCCTGCAGCACCATCGAGATATTGTCACGCAGGCTTGAGAGCGTCACATCACAAATATCGATGCCATCCACTTCAATCGAACCAGCCTGCGGGTCGTAGAATCGGTTAACAAGACTGGCCAATGTCGACTTTCCTACACCGGTTGTGCCTACAAGCGCCACCGTCTTTCCGGGATCAATAACCAGGTTCAGCCTTTCTAGTACAGGTGCACCATCTTGATAAGCGAAAGTGACATTTTGAAAGGAGATCTGTCCTTGTACACGCGGCAAAATGACTGCGTCTCGCTTCTCCTGTATGTCTTCCTCTTCTTCCAGCACATCATATACCCGTTTAAGCCCAGCTGAGGCTCGCCCGGCCATTTCCACCAAGCCGGAAAAAGACTTTACCGGTTGATAAAACAGCCCCAGGTAGGCAATGAATCCGATGATATCGGCAATGCTTACCTCGCCTGTTGACATCAATCTGCCACCTAGTATTACGACAAATACGGTCCCCAGCGTGGTCACAAATGCCAGCAATGGCAAAGAAGTTTCGTAGAACAGGCTGGCGCGTAAATAGGTCTTCGTATTTTTCATAGCCAGACGAGAAACGTTGCCCCGCTCCTCCTCTTGCCGATTGAAAATTTGGATTTCCTTCATGCCCGACAAGTTTTCCTGCACCTTGCCAGCGATTTCTCCACGCGCCTTGGAACTCTCTCCCCACAGCGGCGACAACCGCTTGCTTTGCCATACCGTGATTGCAAGCAACAACGGAATCGTGATCAGGCTGATCAGTGCCAGCTTCACATTGATCGTCAAGAGCAGGATACCTACTCCGATGAAGGTCAGTCCGTTGATGATAAAGTCAGGAATGGCATGAGCAATGAAAATTTCCGCTTCCATCGCATCATTCACAACGCGTCCGGTCAAGTCACCCGTCCGGCTTCGATGGAAATAGCGCAAGCTCATCTGCTGATATTTGCTATACAATCTTGTACGTAGATCGGCCACATAATGAAGTGCGGCATAATGGTTCATATAACCTGCGAGTGATGTTCCGATGGCTTGCAGGCAGGTAGCTCCAAGTAGCAACAAACCAATCTTCAGCGCTTCTGAAGCAAACTGACTGCTACCTTCGGTCGCCAATTGTGTCAACGAGCGGAGCGCCCAGGGCAAATAAAACCCGGCAATTGTGGCCAACACGGCACCGGCAAATCCAATGCCTAACTGCAGCCAGTATTTCCGTGCGCCCAGCAGGACACGCCATGCGGTTTTCATGTGGCAACCGCCTCCTTCTGTTCCTTAGCTCTTAGAAATCCTTGATCCGCCCCTTGTTCTCTACGCTTATCCCGCATTAGCTCGTACGTCACATACACCGGTCGACCCGTTCGTGGTTCCAGCATAATCTCGGCATCAATGGCAAACACCTCACGCAGTGTCCGTACCGTCATTACGCGCTCTGGAGAGCCGTGCTCCATCACCTGGCCCCCACGAATCGCCACCATATAGTCGGAGAAGCGCGCTGCCAGATTGAGGTCATGCAGTACCATCACAATCGTCACCTGCTGACTGCGGTTCAGTTCATAGAGCAGCTCCAGCACTTCAAGCTGATGCGCCAGATCCAGATAGGTGGTGGGTTCATCCAGCAGGATCAGATCGGTCTGCTGGGCGAGCGCCATCGCAATCCATACGCGCTGACGCTGACCGCCAGAGAGCGTATCGACCTCACGATGCTCAAGCGCTGTAAGCTGTGTAACCGATAGGGCCCAGGCGACTACTTGCTTGTCCTCCTTGGAGAGCTTGCCGAAGCCCTTTTGATGAGGAAAACGCCCATAGGCGACTAATTGACTCACCGTCAAACCGCTCGGTGCGGTCGGCGTCTGCGGCAGGATCGCCATCTGCTTGGCCACTTCCTGGGTAGACAATGTGCTGATATCGGCACCATTCAGATAGACCGTGCCATTCTTGGTCTTAAGTAGCCGACCGATTGCCTTTAGTACGGTTGATTTACCGCATCCATTGGGACCAATAATCGAGGTAATCTGTCCACGCGGAATCTGCAAGTCCAGTTCTTTTACGATAAGCGTGTCATTATAAGCAATATCAATTTGTTGCGCTTTAATACTTTCCATGGCGTCCTCCTAATTAGCCTTCGCTAGTAAATAGAGAAAATACGGAACACTGATGACAGTAATGACGATTCCCGTCGGCACATCTCCCCCCAGGCTAACCGTGCGTGTAATCGTGTCAGCCAGCACCACGACTAATCCCCCGGCCAGGCTGGCAGCCGGAACGAGCAATTTGTGATCGGGCCCAACCAGTTTTCTTGCCATATGCGGAGCAATCAAGCCAACGAAGAAGAAGCTTCCGCCCACGGCCACACTGCCAGAGGATAAAGCAACAGCTGCGATCGACAACCCCAAAAACTGCCGCTTCACGGCAAGACCCAGCCCTTGTGCCGTCTGATTACCCAAATGGAGAGTGTTCAGTATACGAGCCTTGTAGAAAATATAGCCGAGTAAAATCAAGACCCATGGTGCCAGTATGGAAATGTAGCGCCAGTCAGCACCCCACAAGCTCCCCGCCAGCCAGTGCAGCATGAAGTTCATCTGCGAATTATCCAGCTTGAGTGTCAGGAAGGTGGTCAGCGCCCCATACCCGCTTCCGAGCGCGACTCCGGTTAAGATCAAACCAATTGGCGAGATGTCTCGCCCACGGCGATACGATAATAAAAAGATCAATCCTGCCGCCAACAGTCCGCCAACAAAGGCCAGCAGTGGCAGGGCAATAAAGGAGCTCTTTCCTGTCGATGCAATGAATACAACGAAAAACAGGACAAACAGGCCCGATCCCGAACTGATGCCTAGTGTCCCCGGACTTGCCATGTCATTGCGCAGCAAACTCTGCATCACAACCCCAGCTGCCCCCATTCCCATACCTACCAAGATCGACAGTACAATTCGTGGCAGGCGAAAATCGAACACGATCAAATTTTGCTTATCAGTACCCTTTCCCAGAAGAACGTTCAGCACTTCTAGCGGTGAAAGATTCATCTTGCCTGAATTCACGCTAAGGACAGCAAACATAAGGATGAGCACCATAAACACTACATTGACGATGATACCCCGTTGCACCGAATAACGCTGCTTGATCATTCAAATTCCCTCCTTTGCCTGCGAGCCAGGAAGAGAAAGTACGGCACACCAATGATAGAAAATATAATGCCGATCGGTGTTTCGAACGGCTTATTGATCAAGCGGCCAACCAGATCGGCCGATACGGTCAGCAACGCACCATATAGCGCAGCCGCCGGAATAATGTACCGATAATCAACACCGACCATGTTTCGCACAATATGCGGGGTAATCAGACCAACAAAACCGACCGGGCCAACCACGACAACAGAAAGGCCAGTCAGTACGAGCACAACAATCGTCGATAAACCCTTGACCAGTCCGCTACGAATACCGAGTCCACTTGCCACATCGTCCCCCAAACTGAGCAGTGTAACGGAAGGAGATAGCGCGAGCGCCAGCAGTACACCACCTACAAATAGCGGTGAGATAATCAGTAATTCCCCCCACTTGGCCCCCGCTGTACTGCCTGCCGTCCAGAATGTCAATGCTTGACCCAGGTTGTAATTGATCGCCAAATACTGACTGAGCGCACCAAACAGCATGGAGATGGACAGTCCCGCCAGTACCAGCCGTTGGGGCGTCATCCCGCGCTTGCCCAGTGACGCGATGAAGTAGGTCATCCCGGTCGCGAGCGCTGCTCCCAGACAAGCAAACAGCATCATCTGCCCATACGAATAACCTGGCAGAAAAGCCAGGCAAAGTGCAATCGCGAATGCTGCCCCAGAGCTGATCCCCATCAGCCCGGAGTCGGCAAGCGGATTGCGCGTCGTTCCCTGCATAATAGCTCCACATACCGCAAGGCTGCACCCGACGATCAGATCCGCTACGGTACGCGGAAGTCGTAGCGTTTGAATAATTTGATGCTCAGTGAACGTTGGATCAAATCGGAAAATAGCCTCCCATGCAGTCGCTAACCTCATGTCGGCGGCACCGAAGCTAATCGATGCCGCCGACATGAGAACCGTTAATCCAAGCCCTACCACCATGTAAATGGTGAAGTTTATCGCCCCACGGCGTTTTTGTTCAGGCTTGTTTTTCATCACGTTTTCCTTTCCTCACCTATTGACAGTCATGTTTGTAAATCGGAGTATTCCTTTATACCTCGTCAAAACCCTTATTTATTCATTGCCAGCAATTGATTTACAATATGATCAATCAATGCACTGGAAGTCATTATATCCGTGGACCAAGATAGCGATGTACCCACTGTTACGATCCGATTGTGTTGCACAGCAGGTAGCGATTTCCAAACCGCATTATCAGTAGGAACTTCCGTATCTCCTATAGCGATTAGATAATCCCCTATGTAATCAGCCAAGACCTCCATAGAGATATCTCCCCAATATTTATCTGCATCAATAATATCAGTTTGAACCTTTGACGGTGCCTTCATTTGAAGTTCATTATAAATAAGCTCGCCAACCGCATGCTTGGCTCCAGCGATGTAGTTACTTTTATCACTGAATTCTCCCATAGTAATCGTCACGTCGGAAAGACCTGCGTTCTGAAGGGCTAGCTTCGCTTCTTCAATTTTTTCGGCATAAGCATTCAAAACAGCCTTAGCTTCTTCCTGCTTGTTCAAAACATCGCCAATAAAATGTATCCGCTCTTCTGTAGTCATATCACCATAAGGGACATAAATTGTCGGGGCGATTTTGGATAAATCTTCATAGTTTTCATCGCCCCATGCTAAAATGATCAGATCAGGTTCAAGAGTCATGACATCTTCCGGCTCCATAGCTATTTTTACAGAGTCCGTAATCTGGTTAGCAAAAACAGCCTCTTTCCCGTCCCTTGCCGCTCTTGCCACACCTAGAGGAGTTACACCTAGGGCCACCACATCACCAACCAAATAATCGACTACAACACGCTGAGGGTTGTTAGGCACCTTAACCTCACCCTTTACTGTGGATATCGTTCTGGTCTGCGAGACTGCTTCTGAAGCTTGCTCCTCCGATACTTCCTGTTGTGTCGTCTGTTGTGTCTGCGCAGGAGTTGGATTCACCTTTCCCCCGTTATTCGATGGCGTACCCGACGCACATGCCGACAATAACAGCATCAAGCTCATCGCCGCCGCCAAGATCATCTCTTTACTTCTTACTTTTCCAAACATGGTTGATTCCCCTTCTCTATAAGACTGGACTAGACCTGCTAGTTCCCTCTCATAGTAAAGAAAATGAGAATCATTATCAATACCATCAACCTGCATGGATAGTGCGTTTATTTTCCGATAATCACTTGGCGTCATCTTGTAATACTTTTTAAACATCCGAAACAGATTCTTCTCATCTGCAAAACCAGATCCTGTTGCAATCTCTTTAATGGTTGCTTCTGTATGCTTTAAGTCATGGCAGGCAGCTTCAATCCTTCTCTGAATGAGGTACTCCTGTAAGCTCATCCCTTCCTTCTTTTTGAAGAGCCGCGTCAATTGCCCACCACTGATCCCAAACGTATCGGCAATTTCTTGAAACATAATCGGCTCCCTGTAATGTTTATCGAGATATATCTTGGCTGAACAGGCTGGATCTGGCTGGAGATACCGAATCTCACCACTCTCAAAATCTCTGTACACCCCATGAATCAATTGATATAGAAAACTTTTGGCCTGCAGTTGATCCATCGCCTTGCCGCGGTTCCAGCCATTCATCATCTGTTGAAACCAATCGAGTAGCAAAATAGGATTACTTGGTGCATAACCAAACTGTTGAACAAATGGATTCACTTCCTCCAGTAATTGCTGCAGATGCCTCTTGAAAAAAAGTGGTACTTCTGCTTTATAAAACACCATAAAGGTCTTCACATTCTCCCCTTTAGGCGAAATACTGAGCAGGCTCCCCTTCCCTCCGTGAACTAAACCAAAGCGTTCCATTCCAAATGTGGTTTCATTTAGTTGAATTTGTGCTTCTCCTCCACATACATAGATAAACATACTACTAGGCATTTTATACTGCTCCAACGGGTATTGGGACACTACATTCTGAAAACGTACATCTACTAATGTAATGATCGAACGTGTCCAAATGCGGGCCATCGTATCGATCATCTCCGGTGTAAATACCTGACTTACTTCTGCTTCGTCTTGCATCTATCCGCGCTCCCTCATTTCACTTTTTTTCAATTTATATATCATCCATAGTTGATTTTGATTATCAATATCATTTAAAAGGTAAGTATATCATCATTACGTGACATTGGGGAGCAGGCAACGGACGTTGTGCTTTTCATCATTTTCCTACTTTTGTTTCAGTTCCCTTGCTTTATCTCGCTCAGGTATAGTCGAGGCGAAATAAAGGAAATGAGTCATTTCCTATCATATTCCCTTATCTGCATGCTCCAAGGCAATCCTTGAGGCTTACCATCCCATGTCTCAACGGGGCTATTCCTTACATGCCTTCGTCATACCTAAGGGAATAGAAAAATACTTTAAAGTCTGATTTTAACCTAAGTCAATGTTTATGCTCATTTTGAGTAGAGGCTGAAGATATCATCGGCTAATGCTAGCAGTAGGGTTTTGTGTCTAAATAAAAAAGGTTCATCAGATATAGTATCTGATGAACCTTTAATTGCTTTATTAATACCGGTGAGAGGACTCGAACCTCCACGGTTTCCCACTCGATTTTGAGTCGAGCGCGTCTGCCATTCCGCCACACCGGCATATTTAGTTAAAAGATGGCGCGCCCTGAGAGATTCGAACTCCCGGCCTTTTGATTCGTAGTCAAACGCTCTATCCAGCTGAGCTAAGGGCGCAAATTGGAGCGGACGACGGGAATCGAACCCGCGACCCTCGCCTTGGCAAGGCGATGCTCTACCGCTGAGCCACGTCCGCAAACGGTAAATTTTCATTCGGCACACTTTAAAGAAAGTGAGCCATGAAGGACTCGAACCTTCGACACCCTGATTAAAAGTCAGGTGCTCTACCAACTGAGCTAATGGCTCATACTTGCAAAATACAACTTCTCAACTTTAAAGCAGAAAAGATGGCGGAACCGACGGGATTCGAACCCGCGATCTCCTGCGTGACAGGCAGGCATGTTAGGCCAACTACACCACGGTTCCAGGAATATTTGCATGAATGAAAATTGGTTGCGGGGGCAGGATTTGAACCTGCGGCCTTCGGGTTATGAGCCCGACGAGCTACCGGGCTGCTCCACCCCGCGTCAGTAAAAAGTATTAACTTGTTTCCTAAAAGGAAGCTACATGGTGGAGGCTGAGGGGATCNGTTCATGAAATGGTAATTAAAACTTGTAAAGAATGGCGGAACCGACGGGATACTCTTCACTTCGTTACGAGATTGCGAAGTATTCCTATCGAAGCCTATGCTCCAACGAACCCAATTTTGAGTTCTCATCCCTGAAGCATGTAAGAATGGCGGAACCGACGGGATTCGAACCCGCGATCTCCTGCGTGACAGGCAGGCATGTTAGGCCAACTACACCACGGTTCCAAATTGGTTGCGGGGGCAGGATTTGAACCTGCGGCCTTCGGGTTATGAGCCCGACGAGCTACCGGGCTGCTCCACCCCGCGTCATTAAAAGCATATCTTATTTCCTCCCGAAGGAGGTTACATGGTGGAGGCTGAGGGGATCGAACCCCCGACCCTCTGCTTGTAAGGCAGATGCTCTCCCAGCTGAGCTAAGCCTCCATAAATATGACCCGTAGGGGATTCGAACCCCTGTTACCTCCGTGAAAGGGAGGTGTCTTAACCCCTTGACCAACGGGCCATGCTGCAAAACCAATCAATGAAACGTTACATCGCTCGCCCACTAAGGATGAAAACTGCGAACGGAGAGAGAGGGATTCGAACCCTCGAGACGCTTGTGGCGCCTACACGATTTCCAATCGTGCTCCTTCGGCCAAACTCGGACACCTCTCCAAATGGCTCCCCGAACAGGACTCGAACCTGTGACAACTCGATTAACAGTCGAGTGCTCTACCAACTGAGCTATCAGGGAAAATGGTGGGCCTTAGTGGACTCGAACCACCGACCTCACCCTTATCAGGGGTGCGCTCTAACCAGCTGAGCTAAAGGCCCTTTTTATTACATATGTAAGCAATGCGGCAAAAAAATAACCACAGGCTTTGTGGTTGTCCGCTTGGCGGCGTCCTACTCTCCCAGGACCCTTCGGTCCAAGTACCATCGGCGCTGGAGGGCTTAACGGTCGTGTTCGGGATGGGTACGCGTGGAACCCCTCCGCCATCGCCACCAAACGGGCATTTGCGGTACAAATGCTCAGGCTTAATCGCCTGAAAACTGAATCCGAAACGAATCTG
>NZ_MAQW01000002.1:0-670 GCF_001682855.1 Bacillus sp. FJAT-27264
CGTGACAATCACGACTGTGATGTTCGGAATTACAGACAAGATATAAACTGAGAGCTTAAACTCTCAAAACTGAGCAACGAGTGAGTAACTAATCCTAAGATTAGATTTTAGATTTGAATGTTTCCGTTGCAGGAAACGATTCTCCATAGAAAGGAGGTGATCCAGCCGCACCTTCCGATACGGCTACCTTGTTACGACTTCACCCCAATCATCTACCCCACCTTCGGCGGCTGGCTCCCTTGCGGGTTACCCCACCGACTTCGGGTGTTGTAAACTCTCGTGGTGTGACGGGCGGTGTGTACAAGACCCGGGAACGTATTCACCGCGGCATGCTGATCCGCGATTACTAGCAATTCCGACTTCATGCAGGCGAGTTGCAGCCTGCAATCCGAACTGAGACCGGCTTTGCTGGGATTGGCTCCACCTCGCGGCTTCGCTTCCCGTTGTACCGGCCATTGTAGTACGTGTGTAGCCCAGGTCATAAGGGGCATGATGATTTGACGTCATCCCCACCTTCCTCCGGTTTGTCACCGGCAGTCACTCTAGAGTGCCCAGCCTTACCTGCTGGCAACTAAAGTCAAGGGTTGCGCTCGTTGCGGGACTTAACCCAACATCTCACGACACGAGCTGACGACAACCATGCACCACCTGTCTCAACTTTCCCCGAAGG
>NZ_MAQW01000002.1:693-151189 GCF_001682855.1 Bacillus sp. FJAT-27264
GTCTTGCGACCGTACTCCCCAGGCGGAGTGCTTACTGTGTTAACTTCGGCACCAAGGGTATCGAAACCCCTAACACCTAGCACTCATCGTTTACGGCGTGGACTACCAGGGTATCTAATCCTGTTTGCTCCCCACGCTTTCGCGCCTCAGCGTCAGTTACAGCCCAGAAAGTCGCCTTCGCCACTGGTGTTCCTCCACATCTCTACGCATTTCACCGCTACACGTGGAATTCCACTTTCCTCTTCTGTACTCAAGCCACCCAGTTTCCAGTGCGACCACAGGTTGAGCCCATGGTTTAAACACCAGACTTAAATAGCCGCCTGCGCGCGCTTTACGCCCAATAATTCCGGACAACGCTTGCCCCCTACGTATTACCGCGGCTGCTGGCACGTAGTTAGCCGGGGCTTTCTTCTCAGGTACCGTCACTCCGGTAGCAGTTACTCTACCGGACGTTCTTCCCTGGCAACAGAGCTTTACGATCCGAAAACCTTCATCACTCACGCGGCGTTGCTCCGTCAGGCTTTCGCCCATTGCGGAAGATTCCCTACTGCTGCCTCCCGTAGGAGTCTGGGCCGTGTCTCAGTCCCAGTGTGGCCGTTCACCCTCTCAGGTCGGCTACGCATCGTCGCCTTGGTGAGCCGTTACCTCACCAACTAGCTAATGCGCCGCAGGCCCATCCCGCAGTGACAGATTGCTCCGTCTTTCATCCTCTTAGCAGGAGCTAAAAGGAATTATCCGGTATTAGCTACCGTTTCCGGTAGTTATCCCAGTCTGTGGGGCAGGTTGCCTACGTGTTACTCACCCGTCCGCCGCTAACCATCAGGAGTGCAAGCACTCCATCAAGTCCGCTCGACTTGCATGTATTAGGCACGCCGCCAGCGTTCGTCCTGAGCCAGGATCAAACTCTCCAAATTGGTATTTAGAAAGAGCGATTGCTCATTTTGAAACATCTGACGAGAATTAAAAATTCTCATTTTCGAACTCACTTTCGTGAATTCAATACTCACTCGTTGTTCAGTTTTCAAAGATCAAGCTGTTCTCGTTGTCCGCTCAATGTCTCAGCAGCAACTCTTATACTATAACACGTTGTCCTCGTTTTCGTCAACCCTTTTTTTAATTTCTTTTTTTCAGGTTGTTCATCGATTGTTTTTCAACAAATCGCTGTCTCAGAGGGACGAGTTATAATTTATCACATCTTCATACGATGAGTCAACTATAAATATTTCCTTACTTCGTATTTCCCATTCATACGCTACAGCAAACAAAAAAAGAGAGTGCTCCGCCTCTCCCTACCCACAGCTTTTATCTATAGTATATTGTTGCAGCGTCCTTCTTCTTATCTCTATACAGTATAGCGAACAGCATGACCTTCCCCAGGATTAGCTTCACCCCAGGAAGTGATCTCTCGCAGGAGTGAACGGGAGACTAGTTTGCGTAGAACAAGCGGAAGTTCAGCCTCCAGCGGCTTCAGGCCAGAATGCTGAAGGAGTTCCGCAATACCCCACGGCTCTTTGCGACTCTTCAGAATGGAGAGGAGTAGACTACAACAATCCACCATCTTCGACATGATTGAGAAATCACAAGCTAACAAGATCAGCTCCACTCTTTGTTCCAGTGTCTCTGTGCTTACAGTGAGTTCCTCATACAGCTTATGGACAGGTGTGTTCATTTTTTTGACCTGATCCCATACAGCTGGCTCTGGAAAACAACCACTCTCGCTCACTTCTATGCGTGCCCAATGATAAAGTGCCATCAATATGCAATTGTAAGCATCCATAATACACGCGGCATCAAGGTAGCGTTTGGCCTTCACATACATATGCAGAAAACGGGCGAATTCCATAAACAGTACCCGATCCTTAAGCGGCCCTGAAAATTGAGTGATTTCCCGGCGCATGTCCTCAAGGATGCCCTTCGGATCCCAAATTACCTCTCCCGACATTAGACTAGTAAGCAGTTCATTGTTATCCCCCGCCATAACTGCCCGTTCGAGAGCAGACAAACCTACGTGAAGAGAATGCGTACGTCTTTCCCCGGCAATCGTCTGGCTAATTAGACGTTCCTTGTCCTGCCCTTCATGCAGCATAAGTACGACCATATCAAAATCATGAAGCAGCGCACTCTGAAAAGGAGCGTTCCCCTTCCGCCGCATTGCCACAGCGCCGAGAACACTATCATCAAACGTTTCTCCACTTAACAAAGTCAAATTGGACAGTTCCATACTTCCCTCCATCAAATTTGGCGATTTTGCGTCAATTCAGTTATAATTCAGGTATAATTTACTTAGTAATGTAATTCTACATATCGATGTTAGTTCCTTCTGGTCAACCGAACTATATTTAGTTAGGAGTTAATTACTCATGAAATTCAAATCGGCCAAGATCAACGCTTTCCGCACATGGGGACTTTTGCTCACAATGCTTGGAATGGGACTAATGATTTTGGGGACTGCCGGAATTGTATTCTGGGGCCCGGCCGGAAAAGTATTTGCCGGAATTGGACTTGTAATCGGTTTAATTGCGATGGTGGCCAGTATGGCCATCTATTTCTGGGCTGGCATGCTCTCTACAAGCGCTGTGCAGCTAGAATGCCCGGAATGTCATAAGCTCACCAAAATGCTCGGCAAAACCGACCGCTGCATGTTCTGTCACACCATTCTCACGCTCGACCCAAACCAGGCGAATATTACTGCAGAACAGCTTAAGCAACAGCAGCTTAACCAGAATTAGAACTGCGTGCAGACCCATCTGAATGATACTCCAACTAGATATGCATAGAAAAAGGGACATCCGGTTAGACGGAGTCCCTTTTTTAGATCATTTTTATAAAACATTACTTATGAATGCCCTGTAAAGCTTCCCAGGCCGCCTGATTAGCAAAGCTACGGTTCCAAGAACCAATGCCACCAAGTCCGAGGGACTGGGCAAGTTCCACTCTAGCCTTCAACGACGTCTTATCCTCGATCCATATTTTGCGAAGAACGCCTTCTTCCTTGTACTCTACATAATTCTGGCCTGCACTCTCATCAAAAGTTGGCTTCAGCTTCTTCTCATTGATGATCTTGTCCACTGCATTCATGCTCACTGCCTTGGAGCTGACCTTCGTCTTGCCATCCACTGGAGTCTCGGTCCATATACGTGTATACAGAGGCACACCAAGGATCAGTTTCTCTGGAGGTACCTCATCTTCATTGATAATACGATTCATCGCTTTCTTGACCCAAGGCAGTGAAGCTACAGATCCCGCTTTAGGACTAGCTGCCCAATGTTCATCGTAAGCCATAACGATCAGAAAATCCGTAAGCGGACCCAGGGAACGACGATCAAGGAACAACGACCACATTTCACTGTTCGACTTAGGGGTGACGTCTATAGATACGATGAGGTTTTTGGCTTGTGCCATCGGCTTGAGTTCGCGCATGAACTGCGTAACATTCTCTCCGTCCTTCGTATACACATTCTCAAAGTCAATGTTGATCCCATCAAGATTATACAGATCTGCATATTCCAGCATCTGCACGATCGTCCTCATCCGCTTCTCATAAGTGGACAAAGCTTGTGTTGTCAGATCCGCCTCAAAGCTGTTGCTGAGCAGTCCCCATACTTCCATTCCCTGAGCATGAGCCCACTGCACATAAGCGCTGTCAGCCTGGCTGCGAACATTCCCATCGGTATCCACAATACGGAACCAGGTTGGACTGACTACATTGACACCCGGCAACTTGCCGATTGCGTTCGGGTCTGGCTTGCGTTCGTAGACGGCTTCCCAGATGAGGTTAACAGGTTTTCCTTTCCAGCTACGTTCAGCCCTTGAAGGCGCCACTGGCTTCACCTCAACGGTTTTATCACCGTCAGGGATAATGTCGCCCGTCTTGGCGTATCCCGTATAGCCACTGTCCAGCTGCACATACAGCCAGCCCTCTTCGGCTTCCTTCCAGATTCTCACCGGAGCTCCGGGAGGCATGTCCGCTACAATTGGTGCATGAACCGTGGCTTCTGTACGCAAGGCAACTGTTTTACCTCCTGCATCACCCTTCACTTTTCCAAGCGGAACCGATTCTCCTGCACTCATTAACAAGACCGCACCGGTATCCTTGTCCTCCTGGACTTCAAACCCGTACAGATCCTCCAGCGTTGCCGTTGGCAGATAAGTCACACCATCCTTCACTTCCGGCGCGAGCCGAAGCTGCAGGGGCTTGTTATTGAGACTGGCATCCGTTGTATTCTCCTGCATATAAAGAAGTTCATTACCTGTGGAAAGGATCACCGATTTCGTAGCCGCTTCATAGCGGATAGACGGATCTACATACTCCTGAAGCAGCGGCAGCGGTAAAAGAAGGCCATCTCCCGTTCCTGTGGCGGAGTAGCCGGTCAGCTCTCCTTTGACGAATACAGGCCTCTCCAACCCCTTCCAGTCAGGGTCCACATGCTGCCGGTTCGGCATTACATAAAAGACCACCCAATATGCTGCAGCGACGACAATCAAGAGTCCAAGCAGGCGGCGAAAAAGGCTTCCGCGTTTTTTAACATGTCTTTGTCCATGTCTTCTGTCCAAGATGTATCCTCCAACTATATCATTTTTGATTTATGGTTAAATACGGCTAACACCGACTTTAAGTATACGCGCTAAATGTCTGTTTTGTTTCGAAAACTGCTGGTATAAATACCTGATTCTGCAAGTAGAAACGGTTTTGTCATCCTCTAAGGGACGATATTCGTTTCAACGAGAAAGAGATATTAAGGATGATTTATTGCGAAAACATATACATCCTTTTATTTTTAAAAAATTATAAAAATAAAACGTGCAGCTTCCGTTGACCGGATTCCGCACGTCATGGATAGACAGGCCATAGGTCTCCCGGATCATCCGAAGCGCCTTGCTTTCCCGCCTTATACTATTCAGCTGCTTGTGATTCTATTGTTGGATCTTCTTATCATTGCACTCTTCACATACTCCATAAAGCTCCATACGCAGTCCCGTAATTCTGAATCCTGTCTCCTCTGCTGCACGATGCTCCACATCATGAAGCGGTGGATAACTGAAATCCTCTATCTTGCCGCATGTCTGGCAGATCACATGATAATGATCCGAGACATTGGCATCGAACCTGCTGGAATTATCGCCGTAAGTCAATTCACGAACCATACCGGCTTCCATGAACATTTTGAGATTATTATATACGGTTGCCACGCTCATGCTTGGAAACTTAGGCTCCAGCGCCCGATAAATATCGTCCGCCGTCGGATGATTCATCGCTTCCATCAAATACGTAAGTATTGCATGTCGCTGGGGTGTAATACGGACACCGGTTGTCTTTAATTGTTCCAATGCATGTTGTACGCCACTACCCATAATTGCCACCGCCTTTAAATTAAAACTTCAGTAAAAGTATATTTACAATTGTAAGACCGCTCTTTCAATATTGTCAATGTGGTCTGTACATTATATTTATTATTATATAAGAAAAATTACTTTATTCAATATTTCCTCACATTTAGATTACTGTTTCCTTCTACATGCAGCTTAAATTCTGCCGTGCCAGACTGTCCAGAGACTGTTTTTTTGTCTATAACCATTCCCGGCAAATCCGAGATGATGTCTCCGTATCCACTGGAACCGCTCAATTTGTAATCTCCTGTCTCGGGGAGGTACAAGCTGATATCACCCACTGCGCTGTAAATATCCCAGTCTCCGCCAACGGAAGGTGAACGAACAATAATACCACCATTCAAGGATTCTGCATGCAGCTTCAGAGGCGCACCATCAATCTCCAGATTGCCATTCTTGCTGGAAAGATCAATGTTGTCATTGCTGTTCATGGCGCTGACATTGCCGACTACCGTCGACAGCTTCAAGGCCCCGTTCACATCCCAGGCGTTCATATCTCCACCGTTCGTCGTCAAATCGACGCTACCCTGCACTCCTCTGGCACGGACCGCACCATTCAGCGTCTTCCCTTTAACATCGCCGTAGATTCTGTGAAGAATCAGTTGGCCGTTGCCCGTCTCCAGGGAAATGTCCTTGATCGCTTCTACATTCTGGAGTGTTATGCCACCATTCATGGTGCGGACCTCAAGATCAAACCGTCGGTACTCCGGCAGCGAAATATCCAGGTTCATCCGCGGTTGACGTTTGCCTGAATCGCCATAGGCTTTGCTTTTGGGGGTGATTTTGATGTTGGGGCCTTCGGTTACATCCACAAAGGACTGCTCGGAGATCGCCTCAGCCACCGCGCCTTCTAATTGATCCACCCACACGGTAGTATTGATCTCAATATTCTGAACTGGGGCACGGTGTATCAGGATATCTCCATTGATCCCGTCTATTGAAATTTTCGCGGTATTAAGTTCAACCGGGACAATTAGCGTTGGCTTCTTAAATTCCCTACCCTCTGCTTCCCCGTAATCAACAGCGGCTGCGGTCAAATTGAGGCTCACACGGTTCCATAAATGCAGGTAATGCTCTTGCTCCGCAACAAGAAAGACACTCGCGGCCAGTATAATGGCAGACAACAAACCTCTAAGATCAAGCCTTGCTCTTGCAGCATGGTCCGTGTTCACGCGGCGGGCAAAGACGTACATCAGCAAGTACTCCACACCCCAAAGCACAGGAACCAGTGGCCACCACTTCAGCAGGAGCAGCATCCAGTCGGTCCCTTCTTTCCAGTCGAAGAAAAGAAGGATGCCGACACTAACAAGCAGAATAACAGCTGTATATCTTCCTACACGACGCTTGCGACGCTCCGTCCGTCTCCGCAGGGCAGCTCCATTGGCAATCTCCCTAATCCCAAGTAGCAAGCCAGCCCCTACCAAGGCTATTGCAATTGCAACCTCCGCATAATGCTCAATGAAATACTGCATCCATGGTGGCTTTTGCCGGAAAAGAAAGAGCAGCCCCCCGCCGAATAACAACATCAGGCCAAACGATAGACCAGGCTCGGTAACAAAGGTCCGGCGTTTGGAGGGTACAGGAGCAATTCCAGGGTCTTGTTCCACCGGAAATCGCAAGATCCGATCTGCAGATTGCAGCACGTCGTATACATTATAGAAATAAAGCACAGGGATCAATAACCCCAGGAGGATCAGCAGCGGCACATTAATCTGCATGCCTATTGATGAGAAGTATATTAGTGCAGAGATATCTAACAGAATAGCAAAAATAAAAGAAATCCCTTTGCGGAGCAGCCCGAAATAGATATGCCCGGACCCGGGGATAAGCGCCGCCAGCAAGCCGGCAACAAATTTACGTTTGCGTCTGCGACGTTTGGGCCGGGGCGGAATACGTTCAGGCTGATCTTCATCCTGAAGTGACTCTTGCACATCCACTTCGCTTTGCTCTTCTTCGGGAACGAACTCCGGCTTGTCTGTCATTCCTGGCTCCTCCTCTCTCCAAGATTGCCTTGTCCTGCCTCAAAGGTGACCCCTCCGGTAAAACTCGACCAGTTCAACACCAGGTGCAACTTCTTCTACTCCCACTTGAACAAACCCATGCTTGGTGTACAAAGCAACCGCAGGAAGATTCAGCTTGCCAGTGGAGACGATGAACTGCTCCATCTCGCTGTATTTTCCAAATACGTACTCCAAGAGCGCACCGGCAACCCCCTTACGGAAATGCCCCGGGTTCACCATCATCCGGGTAATCGTCAGCTTGCCAGGTGATTCTTCTTCAACAGCAACTGCACCCATCAACTCACTGGCGTGATCATGACAGCCGTAAAAAATCTCCGGGGATTGTCTTAGCATCTCCCTCGTCTCCATTAGTGGAGGAATCTCATTAAAGCCGATGAGCTCTGCTTCCAAACGGTATGCCTTGTGTTGAAGACTCCACAAATCATCAACGGTCATCTCATCCTGAAGATCAATTCTTGTTATATTCATTCCCGCCGTCCCCTTATATGCCGCGAAGGGCCTGCCGTTGCCGACAAGCCCCAAGTTATATATCGCTACAAGTATATTACCCACAACCAGACAATCAGTTATCTAAAACCTCAGCCAGTAATTTGTTAACAAGGCCCGGGTTTGCTTTACCTTTACTTTCTTTCATTACCTGTCCAACCAGGAAGCCAATCGCTTTTTGCTTGCCCGCTTTGTAATCCTCTACGGACTGCGGATTGGCCGCAACAACGGCTTCAACGATTCCTTTAATGGCTCCCTCATCGCTGATCTGCACAAGCCCCTTCTCCTCAACGACAGTTCCCGGCAGTTTGCCGGATTCCAGCATTTCCTTGAAGACAGTCTTGGCAATCTTGTTGCTGATAGTTCCACCTGCAATGAGGCCGATCATCTCGCCGAGGCCTTGAGGGGTGATCTTCACTTGGGACAGCTCCAGATTGTTGCTGTTCAAATAAGCCAGCAAGTCGCCCATGATCCAGTTCGCTACAGCCTTGGCGTCCTGTGTATAGGTCAGACTTCCCTCAAAGAAATCAGCTAGCAGCTTGGACGAAGTAATTACACCAGCATCGTAAGCCGGGAGTCCGAATTCCTCGCTGTAACGAGCTTTTCGTGCATCGGGAAGCTCAGGGATACCCGCGCGGATGGATTCTCTCCATGCCTCATCAATATGCAGAACAATTAGATCCGGGTCCGGGAAGTAGCGGTAATCATGTGCCTCTTCCTTACCGCGCATGGACAAGGTCTTGCCTTGAGCTTCATCCCAGCGACGCGTCTCCTGTACAACAACACCGCCGTCGTCGAGAATCTCAGCCTGACGATATTCCTCATACTCCAGTCCGCGCAGTACACCGCGGAAGGAGTTCATGTTCTTAAGCTCGGCCCGGATGCCAAACTCAGCTTGTCCATACGGACGCAAGCTGATATTCGCATCACAACGCATGGAGCCCTCTTCCATCTTCACGTCAGATACATCGCAGTATTGCATGATTGCCCGAATTTTTTCCAGGTAAGCTCGCGCTTCTTCCGGGGATCTGAGTTCCGGCTCAGAGACAATTTCAATCAATGGCGTACCGACCCGGTTGAAATCGACGAGCGAAGCATAGCCACCGTCCACGTGTGTCAGCTTACCTGCGTCTTCCTCCAGATGTAGACGGGTAATGCCAATCCGCTTGGTCTCCCCGTTCACTTCAATATCAATCCAACCGTTCAGACCGATCGGCTGATCGAACTGGGAAATCTGATAAGCCTTCGGCGAATCGGGATAAAAATAGTTTTTACGGTCAAATTTGCTAACGTCGCCAATGGTGCAATTCAGCGCCATTGCCGCCTTCATTGCATAATCCACCGCTTGGCGGTTCAGTACCGGCAGAACGCCGGGATGGCCCAGACAGACTGGACAAGTGTGTGTGTTAGGCGGAGCGCCGAATTCGGTGGAGCAGCCGCAAAAGATTTTGGACTTTGTATGAAGCTCCACATGGACTTCCAGTCCGATAACCGTTTCATATTTAGACATAAGTTATCTCATTCCCTTAAAAGTTTTGTGAGCCTATTCTTCACTGGGTATCTTCGTGCAAAACTTGCTTCATAGCGTAAAGCTTCAAAGTCCGGATTAGAGCTGTGGACGTTGCTTATGATGATCTGTATTCTGTTCAAATGCGTGAGCGACACGCAGTACAGTGCTTTCGTCAAATTCCTTACCGATAATTTGCAGACCCACCGGGAGTCCTTCGGCAAACCCGCATGGAACGCTGACAGCCGGAATACCGGCCAAACTTACCGGAATCGTCAAAATATCATTCAGGTACATAGTCAGTGGATCTTCGGTCTGCGAACCCAGCTTAAAGGCTGTTGTAGGCGCAGTCGGCCCGATCACAACATCGTATTTCTGGAAGATTTCATCGAAGTCCTGCTTAATTAGAGTTCTTACCTTCTGAGCTTTCAGATAATAAGCATCGTAGTAACCTGAACTGAGCGCATAGGTACCCAGCATGATTCGGCGCTTCACCTCTGGTCCAAAGCCAAGACTGCGGGAGTTGTGATAAAGGTCAAGCAAGCCGCTGCCATCATCCGCACGAACACCATAACGGACACCATCAAAGCGGGCCAGGTTAGAGGATGCCTCCGATGAGGCGAGCAAATAATAGGTAGCAACCGCATATTCGGTATGCGGCAAAGATACTTCATCCCAAGTAGCTCCCAGGCTTTCCAGCACTTTAAGTGCTGCCAAAACCGGTTCGCGAACGGAAGCATCAACGCCTTCACCCAGATACTCCTTCGGTACTGCAATACGCAATCCGGATACATCGCCGGTAAGCGAGCTCAAATAATCAGGAATATCCACTTTGGCAGATGTGGAATCCTTCGCATCATAGCCAGCAATAGCTTGCAGTACATATGCGGAATCCTCGACATTGCGAGTAATTGGACCAATCTGATCCAGCGAGGAGGCGAAAGCCACCAAGCCATAACGGGACACTAGACCATAGGTCGGTTTAAGACCTACTACGCCGCAGTATGAAGCGGGTTGGCGAATGGAACCACCGGTGTCGGAGCCAAGTGCGAAGAAAACTTCGCCAGCTGCTACAGCAGCAGCGGAACCGCCACTGGAGCCGCCGGGAACACGCTCAAGATCCCACGGATTGCGCACCGGACCAAAGCTTGAGTTCTCATTGGAGCCGCCCATAGCGAACTCGTCCATATTCAGCTTGCCGATCGTTACAGCGTCAGCCTGACGCAGTTTGTCGGCTACTGTAGCATCGTAGACCGGTTGGAAATTGGTCAGGAATTGGCTGGCACAAGTCGTACGCAATCCCTTGGTAGAAATGTTGTCCTTAATTCCTGCAGGGAGGCCGAACAACAGACCGCGTGCCGCGCCCGAGGCAAGTTTGTCATCCAGAGAGCGTGCCGCAGCACGTGCGCCCTCTTCATTTAACGTCAAAAAAGCATGCACGCGCGCATCCCGCTCAGCGATGGCGGACAACGATTCTTCAGTCAGCTCACTGACAGAAATCTCCTTGTTGTTAAGCATGTTATGTACTTCTGGCAATCGATATTGAAACAGGCTCAAGATTCTTCCTCCTTCTTAAATAGGTGTAGTTATTCCAGTACCGCTGGTACTTTGAATTGTCCGTCTTCCTGATCTGGCGCGTTAAGCAGCGCCTCTTCCTGAGACAAGCTCTCCTTCACAACATCGTCGCGCATGACATTGCTTACCTGGAGCACGTGAGTGGTTGGCTTTACATTTTCAGTGTTAAGCTCATTAAGTTTCTCTGCATATTGTAAAATGGCATTCATTTGTTCGGTAAAGGTTGCCTCTTCTTCCGGGCTTAACTGCAGGCGAGCCAGCTTGGCCACATGCTGCACATCTTTGACAGTAATGCTCATAACAAACATCCCTCCTGATTAAAGGGCTAAAGCGCCCGGATAACGTTTTTAATTATATTGTAGAAGCTTGGACAATTCAATGTGCTTGTGCTATGCCTCAGGCATGTTAAAAAAGCCGGCTTGCGCCGGCCCTTCTTAAATCCAAGCCCGGAGATTCACTTGCTTAATGAATTCCGCCTGGGACAGACTCTCTTTGGTTGTGGTCTCTATCTCTTCCGCATCGATTGCATCGCCGTTCATTAAATAATGGAACAGCTTCTCATTATGCGTGGACAAGGCATAATCGATCAACGCTTCATGCGTTGCCCGCTCGGCTTCGACGGTCAGCAAAACTTCTTCTGCTTCAATATCATCTGCCGGAACATAAAAATTCCTGTTCGCCTGGGGAACTCGAATGACATAATCAAACGCATTATCGGGATTGCGATCGTAAGCAATCAGGTAGCCGTAGTCCCCGATAGGAAGACCCTGCTCGAAAGCGTCCGCGACAATGACAATCTTCTCTCCTAAACGCAGCATCGCCCTACCTCCTGGCTCAAAATCTATGATGATTTTGCTTATTTCAACAGTCTACTAAAAAATACTAGAGCTGTCTAGCGGAAGGCGGAAGTACACAAGCATTTTTCCATAATATGCTTCGAGTATGCTTCGTGATTGGCAAAAAGTCGCGGCTGTAGTGTCGTCCCTCTCATTTCGGTAATTTATTCCTACCCATTAACGTAGAAGCTCCGGCCACGCAAAAGAGTATGAGCAGCGCTGCCGACAGACAAGGACTTAAGTTCACTCCAGTAGCTCCCCTTCCTTCAGCAAGAAGCCTAGCAGACAGTCCGGGGAGGGCTGCTGGTGTCCAATGGAACCATGACGGCATCAGGCTGCCGGCAAGTGCCATTCCCGCGGACGACAGAAGTGACAGGAATGCAGCGGCAGGCGCACGCAAAAAAGCACTGAACAGCAAAGTGAGTGAAAGAGCACATAACAGCCATATTCCATAAAGTGCGGCTGCAGCTACGACATCCATCCAGGGAAGTGAACCTATCAACTGCTTCGTATAATAGAGTGCACTAGCTACTCCCAAACCTAATGCAAGAAACAGTAGCGTAACCAACCCGGCCCACTTGGCAATAACAAATTCAGTAGGTGACAAAGGTCTGGATAACACAAGTTCAGCACTACCGTTGTAACGCTCTCCTGACAAGCTGTTCATGGCCCCAAGTACCAGCACCAAAATTCCGATCGAGCTGTATTGCCCCAGCGCCTGGGACATCACTGCTGCTGCATTTGGCATGATATACCCTTCCAGCATACCTTGAGGAACATTATTCGCTGCCTGCAAAATTTCCGGCATATAGTAGGTTATTATAGGCTGCATGGCTCCCAGCAAAATAAAGACCACAGGTATCCAGATCAGTTTATAAGTTCGAGCTGCTTCCAGCATTTCTTTTTGATAAACAATCCAGGTATTTCTCATCCCCCAACCACCTTCATGAACATATCCTCAAGCGTGGAAGAACCTGCTTCGAATTGCAGAAGAGGGATGTTAAAAGCGGCGGCTTCCTTCAGGATGGTATGACGTGCCTTCTCCAAATTGTCCACATTGAGCGCAGCATGTTCTCCATTAATCCGTGCCTCCAATATAAAGGGCATAGAGGCAATAGAGTTTAACCACTGAATGGCCTCGTCGTTTTTCTCCGTACGAACCGATATAACTGGTTGACTGTACTTAGAACGAAGTGTGGACAATGCCCCCTGCTCGGCAATCAACCCGTTCTTCATCACTATAATCTCGTCACATACTTCTTCCGCATCGTGAAGCACATGGGTGGAAAAAATGATGGTTGTCTCTTCCCGAATCTCACGCAGCAGTTGCATGACCTCCCGTCGACCGATGGGGTCAAGCGCCGATACCGGCTCGTCAAGCAGCAGTAGGCGGGGACGGTGCACGAGCGCCTGTGCCAAACCTAAACGCTGCTTCATCCCGCCAGAGTACCCGGCGATGCGGCGGCGCGCGGCGGCTTTCAGCCCCACCCGTTCTAATGCGGCCTTAGCCTTGCCTACAGCTTCCTTCCCGTTCATTCCGCCGAGCCTGGCAGCAAAGACGACGTATTCCTGACCGCTCATCCAGCCGTAAAAAGCTGGTGATTGAGGTAGATATCCCAGTTCTCTCCGGAAATCCGGGCCTTGGTTACTCCCTTTAAAGACGATACTTCCCGCTGAAGGCGGGAGCAGTCCGGCTATCATGCGCAGCGTCGTTGTTTTCCCGGCACCATTGGGTCCGAGCAGTGCGACACAGCTTCCTTGGGTAATCTCAAAGCTGATCCCACCCACAGAGAGGTGGCTGCCGTAGCTTTTGCGCAAATTCGAGACTTGAAGCAACGGCTGCATCACACCTCCCTCCTACCGACCGTGAAATAAGCTACACTTCCCAATAAATTCCCGGCTACAATAATGATGATCCAGAGCCATTTGGGCCCCCGGACACTCTCCGCTTTCCAAAGTGAAATTAAACCGATTACCGCAAGTAATACTTGCAGTGCCAGAAGTGGTAATATGAGCCCCAAATTCACTCTCTCCATAGTGCCACTCTCCTTCATTGTTACTTTCCATTGGCTCCTCGTCTTCTGAATTCCGGTAAAACAACGAACAGCAGATACACAACTGTTGGTGTTGGAACTCCGGTAATACCCCATAACCCCCAGAACCAGGCCATTTTCCCTCTTCGCTTTGCATCTCTAAACAACAAGTTCCCTTGCAAAAATAAACAAACAGCCACAACGATCCATATCCATAGCGGCACATCCTGCAGTTCGTTCATTCCCTGGCACCTTCTTTCCACCGCCGAAAGCGTGATACTGTCAGACCTAATAATGCGGCTAGCGGTATAATTCCTTGAAGGGTCAGATAGATTACTGGCACGTAACCAAGTAAAGCTAATGTAGAGCTGAGCAGAATCACTGAGACGATACAGAATAGCAGTCTCTCCTTACGGGCCTTCTTTCGTCTAGACTGCTCCTCTGCCACAATTAAAGATTCCAGCGCTCTGAGGGATGGAGGGGGAATATCATACTGCGCATCCAGACGATCCATCTCCCTAGTAAGTTTGTGCAATAACGCCTCCTGCTCGTCATTCTTATTCATTGTCTTCTCTCAGCTCCTTCCGTAATTGATTCAGGCCATAGGCTACCCGTGATTTGACTGTGCCAGCAGGAATCTGCAAAATCTCTCCGATCTCCTCATAGCTGTAACCGTAATAATGCTTCAGCAGGACCGCTATTCTCTGAGCAGAGGGCAGTCTTGATAATGCATCCAGTACGTCGCTCCATTCTTCATCCTTGCTCTCAAACTGCCAGCGGATGGAACGGATACCCTGTTCCTGCTGCTTCCATCGCTCCTCACGTTTCCAGCGTCGTTTCCGATCAATATAAAGCCGGGTCGCAATAGTAATGAGCCAGGAGGAAAAAGATGAGGAGCCATTGTAGGCCCGGATTTTCTCCATGCATCTGACCATGGTATCCTGAGCAATTTCCTCCGCCTGCAAAGGGTCCATGGTTACTTTGATCAAATATTTGTACAGAAAGGTATAATGTTCACGGAGAAGCACCGCAAGTGATGAAACATCACCCTGCTGAGCCTGCCGAACCCTTTCCTTCATTAGATCGTCCATGGTCCCCTCCTCCATAAAAGTTATTAGCACATATAATACGATTAGCGAGGATAGATCGTTCAATCAACGACTCATAATTTATTCTGGTACTCCCAAAGCTTGCGCCGCCAAGGCTGAATGGAGCCTTTCCCGGCAGGAAAACACCAGAATAACGTTTCTCTCCCACGATGACAATCTGTTATGCTTCCCCCCTGAGCGCTTTCGTAGCCCCTGCTCAAACAGGCCTCCCTAACCAAATTCTCTGGCGTAACAGCAGCCTCTTCTCCCCCTACGTTCTGTCTGTACTCCATGAATGAACAAAAGCCGCCTTTCTCCGGACACTCCGAAAAAAAGCGGCAGTTCTTGCTGCAAAAATGCTCGTATGTACCTTGAGATCGGGGGGATCCGTAGTCCAAGTGCCCCAACATATCATCCTTCAATTCAAGCCCTCCCTACTATGTAAATCAAATTGAAACCCATATGTAGACAAAAAAAGCACGCAAACCGGGATTATTCCACAGTCTGCGTGCTTCGCGAGGTAAATATTACATTTAATTAACAATATTGTAGCAAATTTGTATTCTCTTGTCCATCTGTATTTCCCCGATTTTTGTCGGTACTTCTGGAAAGATAGACTTATAAAGATACGTAGGGATTGTTCTCACGTTCGAACCCGATTGTTGTCCGTGAGCCGTGACCCGGGTATACCTTGACCTCTCCATCCAGTCGGTACAGCTTGCCACGAATGGAATCAAACAAATCCCGTTCCCGGCCACCGGTTAGATCCGTACGCCCTACTCCGAGCTTGAACAGCACATCACCGGAGAACAGATCATCTCCACACAAGAAGCTTACGCTACCGGGAGAATGGCCTGGGGTATGGAAGACACGGAAAGTATGTCCAATCAAGTCCAGAACCTGACCTTCACCAAGATCATATTCCGCAGGAGCTGTGGTTAAAGGCGAGGACAGATCCGGCCACATCAATGAACCGTTCAGCTTGGGATTCTCCAGCCACTGACTCTCCAAGGGGTGCAGATAAACAGGGCAATTCTTCAGCTTGCGGATTTCATCCACACCGCCCATATGGTCAAAATGGGCATGTGTCAGCAAAATCGCCTCAATCTCCATCCCCTCGATGCTTCGCACCAGTGCAGCAGGATTCATACCGGGATCGATAATGATGCCCCGTGCTGGATCAGCCCCCGTGAGCAGATAAGCATTGGTCTGAAGCGGGCCAAGCGTAAATGAACGAATATTAAGCATGTCTCTTAGAAACCAGAAATCAAGCCACGCAGCTCTTTGGCGATAATGGCGTGGGATTCCGTTCCTTCCCCGTAGGCTTGACCCATTGCCTTGCGAACGTCCCCGATTTTGCTGTCATAATCAGCAGCTTCTCGATCAGGATTCTCCTGTTTGAACTCTCTCATCAGACGTTGTACATGCTCAGGACGAGGTCCCCAATGACCAAGCACATAACCGCCTGTATCGGCGAAAATAACGATCGGCACCGAACGACCGCCCATGGTCAGGAAGTTGTCCATCAAGTCCTGATTTTCCTCTAAAATGAGTACTTCGGTCTTGATTCCCGCGGTTTCAAGGATACGGAACACAACTGGAACATTGCGCACAACATCGCCGCACCAGTCCGCTGCCAGAATGATTACACGCAAATCATCGCGGTGATTCAGGCTCTCGAAAAATTCCCGGTCGCTCTCGTCTTCCCAGGCAAACTTCTCATACCAGGCTTCGAAATCCTGCTGATTGCGAGTCATCCCCTCAACGAATTGACGGGGCGTGAGACCCTGACCAAATTTAGGAGCTACATTTTGCTTCATGCTGCATTCCCTCTCTTCTTCTTGGATTGGTACCACTTGAATACAAAATAAATAACAATAAGGCCAATAGCACCTAGAATAATTTCATGAGTATACTTCGCAGCGACTTCATCAATGTTCTTCCACTTATCGCCTAGCGTCATACCCAAGTATACAAATAATGCACTCCATGGGATAACAGCCAGTGTGGTCAGAAATGTGAACTTGCCCAGTGGCATCCGGGTGATTCCGGCAGGTACGGATATGGCATGGCGTACAACCGGAATGAACCGGGCTGTGAAAATAACGCCTGTCCCATATTTGTTGAACCACTCTTCGGAGTGATCAATGTGCTTTTTGGAGATGAAAATGTACTTTCCGTACTTCTCCAGTACAGGTCTGCCGCCGTAACGGCCGATCCAGTATACGAAAATCTGGGCAATAACGCCGCCGATGGTTCCGAATACTACTGCACCAAAGTAATTAATATCTCCCGTCCAAACCAGATAGCCTCCATAAGCCAGAACAATTTCACTTGGAATTACTTCCATCATTAATCCGATCATAATCCCGAAGTAGCCAAGGCTCTGAATCCATTCAAAAAGATTCGAGATCAGATCAGAGATAACATGCATGTTGGCGCTCCTCCTCCCTTTATTTGCATAGGCGGCAGGGCTCACTGCATCGCTATGCTCTATGTAGCCAGTCTTCTCTTAGCCTATTCTAGCATATGGAAGGATACAACTTCTACTTACAGGAAAATGAATCTCCAGAACACATTGTGGACCTCCCCAGCGCATCTCGCAAAATAGACGACAGGGTCATTGACAGAACAGGGAAAATATCGCTATTATATATTTAGATAATTATTTAAATATCGAAGGGTCGGATAGACATGAATGAATCTTTTAAAGCACTGGCCGATCCTACCCGCCGCCAAATTATCCGTCTGTTGCGGGAGAAGAACAGGACCGCCGGTGAGATAGCCGATTATTTTAACGTCTCGAAGCCAAGTATCTCGCATCATCTGAACGCCCTTAAACATGCCGGGCTTGTGCAGGATGAGCGCCAAGGCCAGTTCATTCTATACACGCTGAACACCACTGTTCTCGATGAGGTTGTCGGCTGGCTGCTGGAGATGACGGGCACGGGCAAGCAGGATAGTACACAAACTTCAGGCACACTCCAGAAAGCAAGCGAAAGTAACCATGCAACTAAGGAGGATGAAAGATGAGAAAGATCAAATGGAAATGGCAGGATACGCTTATTGTAGTGTTGGGTCTAGCCTCACTTGGTTTTGCGTTATTCAATTACAATGCTCTGCCGGACCAGCTTCCGGCCCAGTTCGGGGTTACGGGAGAGGTTAACCGGTATTGGAGTAAGAATTCGGCGATTGCCTGCCTCGGGTTGCTTGGTTTACTTATGCCACTGCTAATGCATTTGACACGAAGCATTGATCCACGAAGAGAAAACTATGCAAAATTCGAAAACGCCTATGCCATGACACGTCTGGCCATGGCCCTGCTGTTCGACTTTATTTTTATCCTGGTCATCATGTATGGGCTCAACATCAATCTTCCTGTAGGCAAAATTGCGATTGGTGCAATTGGAATTCTGTTTATCATTATTGGAAATTATATGCCTCAGGTCAAAGACAACTACTTCATTGGCCTACGTACCCCGTGGACCCTGCATAATCCCGAGGTGTGGCGCAAAACGCATCGTTTGGCAGGCGGCCTCTGGGTAATTGGCGGACTGCTAATGATTGGAGCAATATTTACAGGGGGAATATGGAACACAGTAGTGATTGTGACAGCTTTGGTGCTGACCACCCTCATTCCGGTCGCTTATTCGTGGATAATAGCACAACGGCTGAAGGTCTAGTATTGGCTTGTAGATGATGAACAAAAAAGTATCAAAAAGCGAGCAGCTCCTGATTTTAGCTCATTTGCAGCAAGGCGTCCAGCATAGAGCCAACGGTAGATGGTCTTGAAGCAAACGAACGATTTACCGTTGATTCTTCTGTGCTCGGCAATTTGCTCAGGTGACCAAGTCTGTTGTAGATTTTCTTCCAGTTCGCTGGCTAACTCAAGGGAGAACCGACCCTTTGGTTTACACGATGCTCGCCGCTCCATGTAACTAGCCTGTGCACTCTCTGCGGCGTACGTCTCACTGCGACTCCCTCTGTTTCGCTCTCTAGCAATGGTGGAGTGATGTCTGCCTAGTTCCTTGCCAATCGCTCGATCGGACCATCCCAAGCAAGTAAGATTTCTAGCTGACTGCGTTCCGTTATGTTAAGATGTGTGTAGCCATGGTTTGATTCTCCTGTGTAATGGTTGTTGTGGTGACTCCATTTTACACGAATCTTCCATGGGTGTTTTTTATCTGTCGCACTTCATATTACAATCCGTCTTACCAAAAAAGCAGCGCGTCGGTGCTAAACTGAGCGGCGGCTACCGGTTGGGAGGACTCTTGCGAGCAACTTGCTGCCCTTTTGCCACCAACCCTTGCAGCTTCTGACCTGCCACTTCAGCTCGTGCAGTCATTCTGAAATGCCGATCATTCCCCTCCCCAGCACTGTGCAGTTCAAGCAGTCTGTATTGACGCAGCAATTCCATACCCGTGACAGCGATCCGGACAGCATCTTCATTATCCCCGGTCTGAAATTTGTTTCGGCCCAACTCCCATACTCCTTCTACAGCTTTAGTCCATTTGAAATAGTTATACGCATCCATCCCCAGGGCTTTGCGAATCCAATATACCGCAGCTTCCGGCTGGTTATTCTTCATATATAACTCTGCCATTTCCCAGTTCAGACCTGCATCGTAGGGTGATTTCCGGAGGCCGGTCCGCAATACAGCTTCGCGCTGCCGGTCTGGCACTAGCCTTGAAAGCTCAAGCCGTGTCTCGGTAGAGCGCGGATTCCAGCTCATAGATTGTTCCAACAACCTTAGCTTCTCCGCAGGACCAGGTGCGTAGAGCGCTGCACGATATAATAATGCTCCCCGATCTGCACGGAATGAACTGAGCCCTAGCATCAAGAACAGACTACATACTAATCCTCCTGCTATCCAGCGGGAATGCCTTTGGATCAGGCTATATGGAATTGGCTGCAACAAGACTGCCCTCCCTTCTCTTGGGGAGACAGCCAACGCCGGCAACCAGAACAGCAGCAGCCAGACCAAGCCATAGCTCCAGTCAAAATCAAAGGCACTGTGCAGAACGAGGACCAGGAACGGTGCCAGCAGATGCGGTGTCGCTCTTAGAGAACATGCCGTTGCCAGCAGCAGGACCAGAACCACTGCCAGACCGACCCCGCCCAGGTTCAGCAGCAGATCAAGGTAGCCGTTATGGGTCTGGCTGCCAACATAGGGACGGGACTGAATGGCGAGGTACATATTCCGCCAGGTCCCTCCCCCGCGCCCCAGCCAGGGCGCTTCCCCCGCGAGTCGCAGGGCATCGCGGTACAACAGGCCGCGCGCGGCGACCGTGGACGACGGTCCAGTGATACGCGCGCTCATGTACACCAGGACGGCGGTGCCCCCCGCCGTCCAGCCTGCGGCCGCGAGTGCCAGCAGCGCGGCCCGGGAGCGCCCCGCCGTGCTGTGCCAGCGGCGCTCCAGCCATAGGCCGGCTAGCAGAGCGCCGGCCCAGCACCCGGCCAGCAACAGCAGGCCGGGCAAGGGCTTTACCGCCAGGCCGGCAGCGGCCAGTTGGCGGTAGAACAGCGCCGCGCAGGCCACGGGCGCGGCGCCTGTAAGCAGAAGCGGCGCGATCAGCCGCCGCTTCAACGCCAGGACGGCGGCGCAGGCGCAGGCCGCCGCCAGCCACGCGCCGCGCGACTCGCTGAGCAGCAGCGCGGCGGCGTACGGAAATAGCGGCAACTGGCGTAACAGCCTGACTGTGTGCGAGAATAGCGGCAACTGGCATAACAGCCTAACTGCGTGCGAGAATAGCGGCAACTGGCGCTTCAGCGCCACTCCGCCCCCTGCACTACCATAACCACCCGCGACTGCAAACAGCCGCTCAAGCAGAAACACTGCCATGACCGCACCAAAGGTGTTGGGATATTGCAGCAGTCCAGCTAGCCGTGCGCCTGTCACACTGACATCGGCGGCGCTGGTGTAAGCTACATTAAAGGGTAGCGTCAAACTGGTGCAAAGCGGGAGCAATGCGCTGAAGCACAGAGTCACACCAAGTCCATGCCAGCTCGCAGTTAAAAACCACGCAGCTCCTTTGCTACCCGCGCTGCTATAGACAACCAGGGCAAAACTACCGTATAGCGCCCAGCGCAATATTTCATCAAAGTTGGCCTGTGCCGACAACGGACCGCGCAGCCAATGCATAACGTACAGGCACAGAATAACAATAGGGGCGATAATCACAATGTAGATCATTGCCCGATTATCGGATCTGCTCCTCCGATCCCCTAATAGCACTACCTTCAGTGAAAAAAGCAGCCCGCACAACGTAAACCATACTGTCATAAAGAAATACATCTCGCGCGTAAAAAAAAATCCCCGCAGCAGACATGCTGCTGTCACGGCAGCTACGACCATAGCTGCGCACAGATACGAAAAAATAGTTTGCAACGAAATTTTGTGTTGAAGATTGATCATTTAGATTTCCCCTGTAATACATGATGATAACCAGTATTCCCAGCCCAGCCTGTATACAAAAGGGACACCGTAAATCTTTAAGTGGTATTTCGAATAGGAATTTGGGCGCATCTCAAGCACTGATTTTGTGATAGAACCGGAATTCGGCTACAAAAAAATGACCTCTTCCTCCACTGAAGGGTGGATTCTAAGGTCATTTTCAACAGGATATCGTTGGAACTTATGGTGTTGAGATGAGGCAAGTCCGTCATGCAAAATATTGTGGACTTGGGACTGCCGTCTCCTTACGCTTCCGTCGGCAACAGATCCGCACAAGCGCGTTCCAGATAGGGCTTGGCGCCCAGGAAATCACGGAAGGCGGTATACTCGCGCCATTTGGCCGCATTATCGCCTCCAGCGCTGCGGACAGCACGGATCAGAATGTTCTTCGGCGTATGCTCCAGATCGATAAACTCCAAGAGCTGGCTCCGGTAACCGAGAAGGTCCAACAGCTTGGCACGAATAGCATCTGTCGCCAGCGCTGAGAAACGCTCCTTCAGAATGCCGTGCGACAGCAGCGGATTCAGCACTTCATTCTCGACCTGTGCGAACAGCTCATGTTGACAGCAAGGTACGGAGAGGATGACTGAAGCACCCCAGCGGACCGCTTTTTCAAGCGCAGCATCTGTAGCAGTATCACAGGCATGGAGTGTGACGACCATATCGACTTGTTCCAACTCGTCGTACTTAGCGATATCTCCCACAAGGAAACGAAGTTGGTCGTATCCCAGCTTCGCAGCAAGCTCGCTGCAATGTGCGATAACATCGACTTTCAGATCCAGACCGACAATGTTCAGCTCCCGCTTCTCACGCACCTTCAAATAATGATATAACGCGAAGGTCAAATATGATTTGCCGCATCCAAAATCCACAATTGTTAGCGGACGTCCGGTTGGCAGATCAGCGAGAACATCCTCCACCATTTCCAAGAAACGATTGATTTGTCGGAACTTGTCGTATTTTTTCGCCAAAACCTTGCCTTCACTGTTCATGATTCCCAGCTCCACCAGGAATGGTACCGGCTTTCCGTCCTCCAGGACATATCGCTTGCGGCGGTTGTGGGCCAGGTCAGGCGTTTCCTTCTTGGTTGGGGACTTCGTCAGAATGGAGACCTTGTATTTCTTGCTGATCAGCACTTGATAATCGGCTTCTATGGTGCAGACCAACCCTTGGCGGAAGGTGTCTCTGAGCAGCAGAGTCATCTCTTCGGCAGCCTCTTCGGCCGGGATGTTGCGATGCTCCACCTTGGGTCCAATATAGTAGGCGAACTGATAATGTAGCTTGCCTTTTAACTCAACAGGTTTGATTACCACCTTGTTGTAGGCGACTTCGCCTTTGCTTCGCAGTTGACTCAGTGTCGCCGTAATTAATGTGCGGTCACTGATTACTTGTTCAATAAGAGCTTTTAAAGATTCCACAGGGCACATCTCACTTTCGGAATTAAAAATGGAGAACCATGTTCTCCTGACAGTTCATCTATTATAGCATGTCATATCAATACTAGTTATAAACAGACCGAATCCACTTACAATGCTGTCTCGGACAGATTCATTTCCGCGGCGGTTTGTTGCATAAAGCTCTCTATGGCGAGTCCCTCCAGTAGACATACAGTGGCAGAATTGCCGGAGTATGCCCGATCTGCAAACGCATCAACAATGAGCAAAGGCAGGCTCATTGCAGCTCCCATTCCTTTTCCCGGGCAACCAGCCGGTTCCATTCCTGCAATCCCTGCTTGACTTCATCAAGGGGCAGTTGTCCCTTGTCCAGTTCTTCGGGGGTCTTTAGCAGCAGCCGTTCATAAAATGCCTTCCCTTCAGCGGCTACATCCTCCCCCTGCTCCCGCAGCCGGTACAGGCTGTCCTCCGCTTTGCTATAACGACCCTGTGATTCCAGATAGGGCAGCAGTAGCCGTTCTGTTTTGGCCGGAACCCGGTATCCCTGGACCTCCTGCAGAAGCTCATCGATTTCCTCTGTCATTGACAGAAGACTCCGGTCGGCCCCATGCAGATCGGCGTACAAGTACAGATGCAAAGCCCGCATAGACCGGAACATCGCTTCTTCCTTGTTGCCTGCAGCCGTGTAGATTCCGCCCTCCTCTTTGAGTAGCCTTGCTACGCCCTGAAGTTTATCGGATTCAATGATACCGCCCAAACGGAACATCTCAATGACATCCTCCACAGACAATGAATTTAAAAGGCGGGAATTGAGCCGGAAATGCCTGTTCAGTAATTCATCGACTTCCCATAAGGCTTCCGTCGTCTTCCGTTCCTGCTTCAGTGTAAGAACCTTTGCCACCATCGCTGTCATATCCTCAATCATGCGGACAATATAATCTCTTCGGAACATACCTTACACTCCCTTCTATTGCCGCGGCCGCAGACACAAACTCCCTGCTGCCACACTGCCTCTTTCATGTTCAGCTGTGTCTTCTGCTTCCATCTTAAACGATGGACAACGACTTGACAAAAAAACACTCGAAACGGGTTCCTCCGCAGTTGAACGGCAAAGAGGCAGCGCCCCGCAAACCTGCGGGTGCTGCCTCTTTGTTCTCTTGGAGAGCAGACATTAATTTGTAGCCACAGCCTTGTCCACAAAGTCCCCGATAATCTCCGACAACCGTTCGGGGTCCTCCATCATACTCATGTGACCCACGCCTGCAATGGTGGCCTGAGTAACGTTCGGCTTGTCCGATGTGAAGGTTCGCTCAGCAGGAACCAATCTATCCTGCGCACCAGCCACCAGTAGAATAGGCAGTACGCTGGCTGAGATTACATCCCGGCGGTCCGGACGCTCGCGCATCGCCAAAGCGACTCCCGCTGCTCCCTGCGGAGGTGTTCTGTAGCCGATTTCCTTCGCCCGCTCCAGCAGATGCGGCGAAGACTCTACTGTACCGGGTGCGAACAGACCTGGTACAAGCCCATCCACAAACACGTTAATTCCTTCGTTTTGAATGGTACTGACACTCTTCAGCCGTTTCTCCTTCGCCTCTTCCGTATCCGGATAGGCTGTCGAATGGATCAATCCAAAGCCCGTCAAACGGGAAGCATACCTTTGGGCGAAGGATAACGCAACATAGCCACCCAGAGAATGGCCAAGCAGCGTCACCTTGGACAATTCCAGAGAATCCAAAAGTGCAAGCACATCGCCCGACATACTCTCAATTGTGTAAGCCCCAAGCGGAGCATCCGATTCACCGTGTCCGCGCAGATCAGGCGCGATGACGCGATAGCTGCTGCTAAGACGGGGAATCACCTTCTCCCAATATTCAGCGCTGCCGCAAAATCCGTGCAGCAGTACAATAACTTCACCCTTGCCCTGATCACTGTAGCAGATCGTGCTTCCTTCACAACGAACTTTTTCCATGGCTGCTCCTTCTTTCTATGTAGAAGATTATGAAGCACGTTAGATATATATATTTAAGCCAAACTGCTTCCCTTGAAACGCCCATAAGCTTCCAAACCGAAACCTGTGGCGGCCGCCCCAGCAATCTGCTCCGCCATGATCATCACCCGGTGTAGCGGTGTTGTCTGCAAAGTATGATAAGGCTTGGGTCCGTTCACATCTACAATAGCCGCTATACTGTAGTGCCCAACAGCCGGAAACTTCAGACCAACCGACTGTGCAGGCTGCAAAGGTCCCACCGCAGCGAGATAACTGCCCCGTGTGAGTAGTGTCCCCAGACAGGCATCTACAGCAATAATAATCTGTCCTGGCGGGATCGAAGCCACCCGTACGGCCAAATTATCTGCATCGCAGGGGTTTGGCAATGTGCCAACTACATGCGGAAAGCCATAGTCCAGCAGCCTGCTCCCTGTTAGCGGGCCAAGCGAATCACCCGTGGAGCGATCCGTCCCAATACAGAGAAAGGTTACCTGCTCGATGGCATGAAGAGCTGCAATTTCACGGAAGAACGCCGTCAGCCCTTCTGCATCCTTTTTATAGCGGCGTCCATTCTCCTGCTCCCTGATTCCCATCGCCCTACCTCCTTGTTCTCCTGCTCCGAGCTTCCAAAATTCTTTTATCATTCTACACGATTTCATCCTCCCGGACAAAAAAATGGTGGCCTATCCTGTAAACATGGTAAAATACATGGATCAATGGTCAGAGAGGATGTAATAAACCCAATGGATTTGACACAGCCAAGCCAGGAAAATGTTGAATATATGATTGAAGCCATTAAAGATAAGCTGAAAATGGCCAGCGCAGCCGCTATGCAAGCTTCCGCGTTCTCGGTAGATAACTATGAGGATATTCTCGATGTGTATGAAGTCGCTATGGGTAGCGACAGACTCAGCATTTCCCAAGTAGAGGCCCTGGTGTCCGAGCTCGGTCGTCTTCGCCGCAAGTAACAGCGTACGTAAAAGCCCCTTGTCTTGGTCCATTCCGCGAATGAGCCATGAAGACAAGGGGCTTTTTTTCAATTATAAGGAAGAAAAGCTCATTGACCTGTAGACGATCCCCTTTTTAAGGAAGATCAATCAGAATCAGCTCCGCTGCACCATCACTGCCAGTCCCTCTTATGGTCATCTCACAACTCTTGCGGATGCGCGCAGCATCTCCCGTTCTCAGGTCAAAACTGCCATCCGAACAGGAAATCTCCACATTCCCTGAAATCACGAAGATATGAGTTCTCCTGTGCTCCTGCTGTGGATAATGCAGCTCCCGGTTCGTCTCCAGCACTGACAAATAGATTGTTGCATTCTCGTTAAACTTCAGTGCACCATCCTCACCGGTTCCAGAAGCCACCGGTAGCAGCTTGTTCAGACGGTGCTCACGGGGATAGAATTTCGCATCCCATCTGGGGGATAGCCCGCGCTGGTTAGGAAGTAGCCAAATCTGTAGGAAACGTACATTGCTGCTCTGCGATTGATTCTTTTCCGAGTGATTAATGCCTGTTCCCGCACTCATAATCTGGACAGTACCGGCATGAAGATCGATCTGATTGCCCAGGTCATCTTCATGGCTCAGTACCCCTGAAACCACATATGTTATAATCTCCAGATTGTGATGCGGATGCTCATGCATACCCTGTTGCGGCTTCAACTCGTTGTCGTTATGGGCCAGTAGCGCACCGAAATGTGCATTGCTGGGATCGTCGTAATCGGCAAAGGAAAAGCTGAACTCACTGTGTATCCAGTCTCTATTCGATGTATGCCTCTCTGCGGATGTGATGACTTTGATCATAATTGTTGCACCTCCATAGATGTTGATATCTTGGAACCATACTGGTAAATAGGCGCTTTAATTATATATCTCTTACCCTCACTCATCCGCTGTCAATCATACATTAGTCGAGATTAGACTGTAGTTTGAACACCGTCTCTGCATGCCCTACTCTCGTACCGCCGTCATTATAGATAACACCTGTGAAGGCTTCACGTAGCTTTTCCATCGTAGTCTGCTCACTGTAGCCTAGTTGTTCCAGAATGCTGTAGACAATCAGGCCCCACTCTTCCTCAGAGCCGTCGAGGATCTTGAAGGAGATTCCCAGCCGCTCCCGACGTAGTGCGAAGCAATAGACGCCCTTGAAGCCGCCCTTGGCGATGATGTTATCATCCGCCAGCAGAATTGAATCCAGGCGTCCATGACCAGCCACCATCTCTGGATGAGCATTCATGGCTGAAGTAATGACCTTAACCGCTTCACGGGTTGGTCCATCGTCAATAAGATCGGGACAGGCCATCTTCAGATAGGCATTAGCGAGTGCCGTTAGCGGGAGGGCAAATACGGGCAAACCGCAGCCATCCGTTCCGAGCCCGATGCTCTCCGGAGCTATGTTCGCCAAGTCTGCAATCGTATCTATAATTTCACGTTGAACCGGATGACTCGGCTGATCATATTCATCCAGCGGCAAGCCCTTCAGCTTGCTATAGGACAGAATACCCATATGCTTACCGGCACAGTTGTGATAAATTTTTCGCTTGTTGTAGCCACGGATGGCTTCTTCCCGACTGCTGCGATCCAGCGGGTAGCTAGTCGCACAAATCATAGCTGATTCCTCAATGCCGACCTTAGCTGAGATGCTCTCCAGTGTGGATACATGATAGCTTTCGCCCCGGTGGGAAGCAGTCATGAGCGCAATTTCCGGCGGTGTGAGACCATAATGCTCAGCGATTCCACCACGAATACCAGGAATGGCCTGCATAGGTTTTGCTGCTGAACGAGTAAAGGAAACAAAGCCGGGATCCCCAGCGTATCCCTTTAATTGCCCCCCCTCCCCGACGATGGCGATATGTCCACTGTGGACACACTCCAGCAAATCCGACCGGTATTCTCGCACCAACACTGTTTCCATGATGTCTCTCCTCTTTTCTAAAAACTTCTATAAAATAAATTCATGTGTAATCCCAAGAAACTATATAATCTTTCGGCTATCAGGGGGTGTTTGTAAAGCCGCAAAAACAGCCGTTTATGTGCTTACATGCCGTTCTGTTGCGTCCAATCTGTAGATTTCTCCGTTAATCGTTCCCTTGCTCATTTGCTGTTTCAGCCTATACACTAACGTTTATATACCAAGTAAGATAGCTTCAGGTTCCCATGAAATCCCGATGAAGGGGGCGGTATTCCCGCCTCCCGATCTGGAATACCCTATTCTGATAAGGAGTGATCGGTGATGAGTAACGTAGAGCATGGAACAGAGAACGGCAGCAACTTCCTAAAAGGTGTCTTTATCGGTGGATTGATCGGTGCGGCAGCCGCCCTGCTGTTCGCACCCAAACCTGGCCGCGAGATACGCAGCGACTTGTCAGACAAGCTGTCACTTGCCACAGACAAGACCAAGGAGGTCGCTGGGGCCGTGACGGACAAGACCAAAGCTCTGGCAACTACCGTAGGTGAAAAGGCCTCCGACCTTGCTAGCACGGTCTCTACCAAAGCCTCCGACATTTATACTACCGTCAGCGACAGTAAACAGCAAATCGCGGCCACCCTGCAAGACACCGGGAAAAAGATCGGCGATACAGTCAGCGAAGCTTCAGCCAGCGTAGCCTCGGATGTGAAAGACGCATCTAAAGATGTAGCAGACGAAGCTAAGAGCGCCAAAGAAGACGTCGAGTCTACCTATAAATCCTCCTAATGGATCAACGGTGAAAACCAGCTATGCTCCATTTGGCCAATAGCCAGCTCACCGTAGCTGGCTATTGCCATGTCTTGAAGGTAACTTGATTTAAAATATTGCGGCTAAAGAAAGCGGGGAGCGATATGGGCGATTCGATGAACAGAAGCAAAACCTATGAATTGGAAGAGCATCCCTTTGAGCTGCGGCATGAGGTCAAGAGGCTCAATGCGCGGCTCGACCAAATTGCGAATTCACTGGAAAAAGCAGAATTCAAAGATATTCTCGAAAATTATTCTAATCCGAAGAAACGGATCGTCACTAACCTAATGGCCGGTATTTCTCGCGGACTTGGACTTTCACTAGGGACATTCATCATCCTTGGTCTGCTCGGCTATGTAGCCAGTCTGTTCATCAATGTGCCAGTCATCGGAGAATACCTGGGTGAGATTAAAAACTATATTGATGCCAACAATTAACACGCTCTGCTGCCTGCGCCCGGACACGTCCCTTAAGAATTGCTACGAGGACCCGGGTGCACAGAGGGCTTTCGTTGGTTGAAACAACAAAGGGTATGCTTCTCTCCGCTCCGGAGAATAGCATACCCTATCGTTCTTTAGGCAATAGCGTGCAGACGGCATCATCGATTCTGTTCATCATTCGTAATATCCGATCGTCATTCAATAGGAAGAATTAGACATGATCTGCTTCAGCTTCTCGGTGGCCCGCTTCTGAATCCGCGAGACACTCATCTGTGAAACGCCCAGCTTCTGAGCGATGGCCCGCTGAGATTGCCCGTCCTGAAAGGCTAGTAGCAGCACCTGCTGCTCTTGCTCCTTCAATTGACCGAGCGCCTGCTGCAAGTCCATGCGCTTCTCTACCGTTTCAAAATCATTGGCTTCCGAACTGATCAGTTCGCCAAGTGTTGCGCCAGTCTCCTCTTGGGAGAGCGGTGAATCCAGTGACACATAGTGATAACATTCCCTGCCTGCCAGTACTTCTACTGTTTCCTCCACAGATAGGTCAAGATAGTGGGCTATTTCATCCACTGCGGGCGAACGCTCCAGCCGGATCGTCAGTTCGTCGATCGCCTGCTGAACGAGGGCACCCTTCTCCTTGATCCGTCTCGGAACTTGTATGTACCAGGATTTATCGCGCAGGAAATTCTTCATATGCCCGATCATACTTTTCATGGCATAAGGTTCAAAAGGGATTCCCAAGCTGATATCATATTGCTGCAGCAACCGGATTAGCGCCATTTGACCGACCTGGTACAGATCCTCATAGAGGTCGGGACGATTGCGGGCGATTTTACCGGCAGCCATTTTGACCATTGGCTCGTATCTCTGAATTAAGGTGGTGGCAATTTCATTGTCTTTACTTTGCTGGTATTCCCAGATCAGGCTCACTGCTTCATTCATGGACTCGGGGGGAGTCGCTTTTTCGTTCATACTTTCTCCTCACTATAATGAAGCCGCTTGGTCAAGGTAACCACCGTCCCTCTCCCCGCCTCGCTTACTACACTAACATCGTCCATCAGTGCCTGCATCAGGTAGAATCCCAAGCCTCCAACCTGAACGTCACTCAGCTCTTTGTCATGCAGCGTCGTACGCTCAGCAACCGAGTCCACGCCGTCAAAGCTCTCCCCCTCATCTTTGACAATAATGGACAATGCATCTGGGCCAACCTCAAAGATCACATCCACCAATCCATCATCCTGCCCGTAAGCATACAGTACAGAATTGTTACAGGCTTCCGATACGGCAACCTTCATATCTTCAATGTCTTCGTACGTAAAGCCCATTTTTGAAGCAATACCATATAGATTTAATCTGACGATATCGACATATTCCGCGCTGGCCGGCAATTGGAGAACTACTCTTTGCACATCATCACTCATTCTTTATTCGGTCCTTTCCTAGTGGGAATTCTCTTGGGGGGCAAAAAACTTGGCAATACCAGTCATATCAAACAGCTTCTGAATTTGCGGAGGCACTTCTTCCACAATGAATTTAACATCCATGCCATGTCTGGCTTTCAGGATCGAGAGCAGAATTCCGATGCCTGTGCTGTCGATGTATCTTAATTCTTTAAGATTAATGACGAGGTCCAGCCCAGCTTCACCCACAAGCGGCTCCATGACAAGACGAAAATCAGGAGCAACCGACAAATCGAGTTCCCCGCTTAGGAAAACTGTACATACACTGCCTTCGGTTTTAGTCTTTGCATGAAACTTTTCGCTTTTATGTGTATTCATAGACAATCTCTCCTGATATAAGTTTTCTTTACCAATAACCCTAAAGGCATACTTTTGAAACAAAAAACGGTTATTCAGACTCTGGTATTTGCTGAATTACGCATGATGAATGGACGTCCCACGCTCATTCATCATGGCATCCTTTCGGGAATACCGTGAAATGATTTGCTTGATGCTACCCATCTTGAGCGGCTTACTGATGTAATCATTCATCCCTGAAGCCAGGCAGCGGTTCTGAATGCCCTCCATGACATTGGCCGTCATCGCAATAATAATAGCTGTTCCGGCAGACGGTCCACTTCCACGCCGGATCTCGGCAGTAGCCTCCAGGCCGTCCATCACCGGCATTTGCAGGTCCATAAAGATAAATTCATAAGCATGCCTCAGCGCCAGAGCTACAGCCTGCCTGCCGTCTTCGGCGACATCTGCCTCATAGCCCAACTTGTGCAGCATGCTAACCATCAGCCTCTGGTTGATGGGATGGTCATCCACAATAAGTACCCTGCTGCGTGCCTCTTCACTCGGGAAGGTATGAGCTGCTTCTTCCTTCTCTCCACTGCCCACCAGTTCTCCTTCGGGCAGCGTTGCCTGGATGGTAAAGACAAACGTAGCACCTTTCTCCTCCATGGATTCGACCCGAATATCCCCGCCCATCATCCCTACAAGGGATTTGCAGATGGCGAGTCCAAGACCGGTTCCCCCATACTTACGTGTCATAGAGGAATCAAGCTGCGAGAACGGCTGGAATAGCCGGTCGCATTTCTCCGGGGAAATCCCGATGCCCGTGTCCTTAACCGTAAACTCTACTACGATTTTATTATCCTTGCTTTGCACAGCAGACGCAACCAGATACACTCCACCCTGATTGGTGAACTTGACGGCATTCGCCACCAAATTAATCAGTACCTGGCGAAGACGCGCCATATCGCCGTACAGCAATCTCGGGAGCTTGTGGTCAATGAAATAGGCCAGCTCCAGGTTCTTTTTCCCGGCTTCCATAGCAAAAAGGTTAAAGACCTCCTGTATACAGGTTCGCAGCTCAAAGAGCTGCTCCTCCATCTCCATTTTGCCGGACTCCATCTTCGTGAAATCCAGAATATCGTTAATAACGGTAATCAATGTGTCCGCACTTTTTCGGATAATCTCGGTATATTCCTTCTGCTCCGGCTCAAGCTCGGTCTCCATCAGCAAATCGATCATACCCACAACGCCGTTCATCGGAGTACGAATCTCATGACTCATCATCGCCAGGAATTCCGTCTTGGCTTTGGCCGCAATCTCTGCCTCTTCCTTGGCCTTGATCAATTCCCCGTTGATCCGCTCCAGCTCCTGCGTCTTCTGCTGCAGCAGCATCGTCTGGGTCTGGTGCTTCTTGCTCGTCAAATACATATCTACAAAGCCCTCAATCTTGGATTTCAAAATCTGCGGAATGAACGGCTTCACCATATAATCAATGGCCCCGGCAGAGTATCCGGCGAATAGATGCTCCGCCTCTCTGCTGTTGGCTGAAATGAAAATAATCGGGATATCCTTAGTCTTATCTCTGGCCTTGATCAATTTGGCGGTCTCAATACCATCCATACCCGGCATCTGTACGTCCAGTACAATAACTGCGAATTCATACTTCAACAAGCACCGCAGCGCTTCCTCGCCGGAGGTGGCTTTGACAAGCTTATATTGCTGACTCTCAAGCACTGCCTCCAGCGCCAGCAAATTTTCAGGACGGTCGTCTACCAACAGTATATGAATCGGCTCTTGAAACCCCATGGGACCCTCCTAAGCACACTATTTGATCTTCCGATAGATTTTCTCTACTCTGTCCAGGGGTTCGTAGCTATCACTGTACCTGGTGAAATGAATGGATTCCTTCGAACCAAGCACGAGCACGCCGAACCGGCCAAGGCTTTCATCGAACAACCCGTGCACATGGTTTCTCAAGTCATCATTGAAGTAGATCATTACATTTCGGCAGAAAATAACATTGAATTCGTTGAACGAGGTGTCTGTAGCCAGATTATGCTCGGCAAAAATAATATTTTTGCGCAAATAAGGCTGCAGAATCACCGAATTGTATTTCGCTGTATAGTACTCTGAGAATGCGCGGGTCCCGCCCGCCTCCAGATAATTCTTAGTATACTGCTGCATTTTGCTGATCTCGTATACGCCTTCCTTGGCCTGCTGCAAGGACCGGTCATTCATATCCGTCGCGTAGATGCGCGCCTTATCATACAGCCCTTCTTCATGCAGTAAAATCGCCATGGAGTATACTTCTTCGCCTGTAGAGCAGCCAGCATGCCAAATGCGGATGTAAGGGTACGTCCGCAGCAGCGGAATGACCTTTTGGCGGAAGGTCAGGAACAGCCCTGGGTCCCTGAACATTTCCGTTACAGGAATAGAAAGACTGTAGACAAAACGTTCAAAACAGGACCGGTCATGCAGCACTTTCTCCTGCAATGCGGAGATGCTGGATAGATTTTCAGCATGGACATGATGCCAAATTCGCCTCTTCAAGGAAGGTAGCGCATAATTGCGAAAATCATATCCGTATAAACGATGTACCCCGTCCAGGAGCAGTTCAATCTCAATTTGCTCTAATTCGTTCTTGCCCCCGGGCAAAGCAGGCTGACTTTCATATCCGTGATCCATTGCTGTCATGATTATCCTGACTCCTTGCTACTACACCATCCCAGGGATGGTCTGTTTATTAATCTTTAAGACTATTACCCCAAAATCATGGCTACGAATACAACCACACCCGCATTAATGAAAGAAGCTGATCGGTCTCGATCGGTTTCTTCATATAATCAGAGGCTCCAGCCTCTATGCATTTAGCTCGATCCTCTTTCATAGCCTTTGCTGTAAGCGCGATAATCGGCAGCTTCTGGTACTGCGGCATCTCACGAATCCGGCGCATGGCCTCATATCCGTCCATCTCCGGCATCATCATATCCATCAGCACCAGGTCAAAATCCTCCTGCTCCACGAGCAGATCCAGTGCTTCACGACCGTTCTCGGCGAACTTCACTTCCATATTGTAGCCTTCCAGTACACTGGACAGAGCAAATACATTCCGGATATCGTCATCGACGAGCAGTATTTTTTTGCCGTCAAACAACTCTTCTTTATTATGAAGCTTCTGTAGGATCATACGCTTATCTTCCGGCAAGTTGGCCTCCACCCGATGCAGGAACAGTGTGGTCTCATCCAGTAGCCGCTCCGGGGAACGAACGTCCTTAATGATGATCGACTCCGCATATTTGCGCAGCCGCATCTCTTCCTTGGTGTCGAGATCCTTGCCAGTGTAGATGATGATAGGCAGATCATTCAGTTCCTCATCGTCGCGAATCTGATCCAGCAGCTCGAAGCCGTTCATATCCTCAAGCATGAGATCCAGTACCATACAGTCATATTTCTGCTTGCGCAGCTCCGCCAGTGCTTCACCGCCACTGGATACCGCAGTGATGGCGACATCATCGTGGCCTATCAGTTCCATGATGGAAAGACGCTGGATCTCATCATCCTCCACGATCAGGAGATGCTTAAGCGTGCTGGACGTATAGTTCTCGATTTGCGAGAACGCCCGCTCCAGCGCTTCGCGCGAAGAGGGCTTGCGCAAGTAGGCCATTGCGCCCATCATGAGCCCCTGCTTCACCTCGTCGCTGACAGAGATGACATGAACAGGGATATGGCGGGTCTGCGAGGAACCCTTCAGTTCCCGCAGGATGGACCAGCCGTCCATGACCGGCAGCTGAATATCTAGAATAATAGCATCCGGCAGATAGGACTTGGCCATTTGCATCCCGGTATCTCCCTGTAGAGCCACCAGCCCTTTAAAGCCGCGGCCACGGGCCATACCGAGCAGAATCTTCGCGAAGCTCTCATCATCTTCGATGATGAGCAGCACCTTGTCGCTGGTGCTGAGATCCTCACGGTCATCCTCTACAACGACCAGCTCTTGAATCTCTGTAACGGTAAAGGCGTTGGTGGTTTTGACCGGCAGCAGTTCTTGGACATAGCCGGCCAGATTCACCGCTTCACTCGTTGCGGCAGCCTCTGCGGTTCCCAATAGCTGACTGTAATTCGCTTGAACCGGCAGGTACAGGGTGAAGGTACTGCCCTGTCCTTCCCGCGAATCCAGCACGATCGCCCCGCCCATTAGACGGGCCAGTTCGCGGCTGATAGACAGGCCTAGACCCGTGCCGCCATATTTGCGGCTGGTTGTTCCGTCCACTTGCTGGAACGCTTCGAACACGAGGTCTGTCTTGTCCGCCGGAATGCCAATGCCGCTGTCTTTCACAGCCAAAGCAATATATTCGGCCTCAGGCGGCAAATAGACAGGCATATTTCCTGTTACCGGGCTTACAGAGAACTCGACAAATCCTTCACTTGTGAATTTGAAGGCATTGGAGAGCAGATTCCGCAGAATCTGCTTCAAGCGGTGGCTGTCAGCAATGATGATCTCCGGCAGTGGTTCGTCGAAGTTTGTACGCAGGGACAACCCTTTCTTGAGTGCCTGCGGACCGAAATTCTGCTTCACAAAGCTGTTCAAATCAGCCAGTCGAATCTCTTCGTGGTTTAGTTCCATTTTGCCAGCATCAACCTTGGACAAATCAAGAATCTCATCGATCATCTTCAGCAGATCGGCGCCTGACATATAGATGGTGTGCGCAAATTCTACTTGCTTATCGTTAAGATTACCTTCTTTGTTCTCCGTGAGCAGCTGCGAGAGAATCAGCAGACTGTTCAGTGGTGTCCGCAGTTCATGGGACATGTTCGCCAGGAATTCTGACTTGTATTTGCTGGTCACCGCCAGCTGCATCGCCTGCTTCTCCAGTTGACCACGGGCATGCTCAATCTCGTCCTTCTTCTCCTCGACTTCCTGCACCTGCTCCTCTAAGGCGCGAGTCTTGGCTATAAGCTCCGTATTGTAATGTTCCAGCTCTTCCTGCTGGCGCTGTAGCAGTTCTTCGGAACGTTTAAGCGCGTCCGTCTGCTCCTCCAGGTTCTCATTGGAGCGACGCAGCTCCTCTTGCTGGGTCTGCAATTCCTCCGACTGACATTGCAGTTCTTCTGTCATCGCTTGCGATTCGCGAAGCAGTTCCTCTACTACAATCCGACGTGTAACATTATTCAAAATAATGCCCAGGTTGTTCGCAAGTTGATGCAATAGTTCCGTCTGCAAAGAGGAAAACGGTTCAAATGAAGCAAACTCCATCACGCCCAGCAGTTCATCCTCGAACAGCACAGGATGAATGGAAATATGATCAGGCTGAGCATGACCAAAACCGGAAGCCACCTTGATGTAATCGTCCGGTGCCTGCTCGAGCTTGATGGGCTTCTTGTCCAGAGCGCACTGTCCGACTAGCCCCTGACCGATAACGAAGCTTCCCTTCGGCTCCTTCTCACCGTCGGCGGCGTAACGGCCGCTACTACGCAGAGACTCTGGATTATTGGGGTCTTTTAAATAAAGCGCTCCGTACTGAGCACTCAGTATAGGGGTGAATTCATTAATAAAGGTCTGGGCGATGTCGTCCAGCGAGCTAACTCCACGCAGCAGCTCCGTAACTTGGGCTACATTGGCATTGAGCCAGGATTGATCGTTCTGTGCCTGAGCGTAGGCTTTTTCCATCTCCTGCTTCTGCTCGATATCCTCAGCCATTTCCTTGAACACCCGGGCCACTTCACCGATTTCATCCTTGGAAGTGACTTTGATCCGGCGAATAGCCCTGAGCTTGCCGTTGCCGAAGCTATTGATCATCATCGATATCACATTCAGGCCACGCGTAATGCTTGGAATAACCCACAGTATTACTCCCAGCCCCAGCAGCAGACCCGTAATCATGATCAGGGTAACCATTTGGATGGAGCTCTGGTAGGCCTTCTCCGCTTGGACAGCTTGTTCATTCTGCTTATAGTAGTTATAGTCAGACAAGCTGTTCAGGCTCTCAAGCACCTCATTCTGTACATCCTGCCCCTTAGCGTTGCGGTAAGCATTGGCGCTTTGGATGTCGCCCGCGGCAAGCATCACCATCGCCCGTTCCTGATAATCCTTATAAGCGGAATAGGAGTTCTCAATTCCTTTGACAATCTGAAGTTCTTCGGCACTCGTCATGGATTCCTTGATGTTCTCCAAATATTGATCTACTTTGGCAAGTTTCCCGTTAATCTCGCTCTTTTGCGACTCGATAGCCATAGAATCTGAATTCAACATCGAAGTTGTCAATATACGCGCCATATCGTTTACTTCCCCGCGCATGCCGGAAGAGTTTCGCCCCTTCTGATACCGGTCCTGATAGCTATCAAGCTGATGGTTCATATAATTTAACCGGTCATATCCAATAATGGTGAGGGCAAACATAATCGCCAGCAGTGCGCTGAAACCGATAAGAAGTTTGGCTTTAATCTTCATTCCTTCTCTGTCCCCTTCTTCAGTGAGATCCAGACCAGGCACTTGTCATCATCGCGTTCCCGGTCCAGCTTTTCATTAAAGAATGCAGCTTGCATCGCTTCTTCCTGCCACGCATGTCCACCCCGCAAATGTCCGATCATAAAATCCAACTGGTCCTCCTGTTCACCCTCTGCCATCTCCAGTAACCCATCGGTATACAGTACCAGATGACCGTCCTCTTCAAAGCTGAGGCTTTGCGGCTGAGCCTCCATACGATCAAACAGACCGACTGGATGGCTGTTACTCTTCAACAGCACCGGCTCCTTGCTATCGCCTTCGAAGAAGAGTGCTGGCGGATGCCCTGCATTGACATAATCAATACGGCGCATGCGTGTGTCAACAACCATATAAATGGCTGTGAAATAATACTGCACAAGCGATTTCTCAATATAGAGCTGGTTAAAACGCCGGTTCAGTTCTTGCACGACTTTCTCTGGCTCAACATAGGTCGTGACCGTGTCTTTCAGCACGGAAGCAATGAACATACAGAAGAGGGACGAAGAGATTCCGTGACCCATCATATCCAGAAGAATGACGCCGTAGCGACCGTCCCCTAAGGCATACCAGGCATATAAATCCCCCGCTAGTTCAAAGGACGGCTGATAAATCGCATGGACTTCAAAATCCTCCTCCTCAATCGGCAGGCTAAGTACCGCATTTTGCACAAGTGCCGCGAGCTTCAGCTCATCCTGTATTCGCTGATCCCGCTCTTTATGCCAGTCCTTCTCCTGCTTTAGCCGTAACGCCAAGCGGATTCTTGCCATCAGTTCCACCTTGTTGATCGGCTTCGTAACATAGTCTACAGCTCCAGCGTCCAGCGCTTCGGCCAGTTTTTTGGAATCGCCTACAGCAGTAACCATAATAATTGGAATATCCTTGAGATGCTCGTACTGCTGAACTACACGACAAGCTTCAATCCCATCCATCTCCGGCATCATCATGTCCAGAAGGATCAGATCAATGTCCGATTGCCGAGGACGTTCTTCCGGTTTATTCTGGTCTATGCCCAGAAGATCCAGCATCTCCTTGGCAGAAGAGGCCGTGATGAAATTCCGATAGTCTTCTTTTTTCAGGATCTCACGGATAATGATCACATTAGTCGGATTATCGTCCACGATTAGAATTCTCATTATCGTCACCTCGCATGAGTAGTATATCGACCGTAACATCCTGTACAACCTGTATCCTCATAATCATACGATACTTGTTAAGACGGTTCCATTCACAACCTTAACATACGGGGCAGCGGGTCTGCCTCCCGAATTCAACAAAGTAACCTCCAGCCCCACTACACCTAGTGGTTCTGGAGGTTACGTTATTGGACTATTGGTTCTTTACAAGGCAAGCTTCATATCAAGCGAGCTCTCCGGGCAATGACTAGAACTTTCCCCCGGTCCAGCTCCTTCTCGTAGAAATCAGCTTCGGCGTCGCTGAATCCGAGCGAAGTGATCTTGGAGCGAAGCTCGTCCCCGCGTGAGCGGAACAGGTTGGCCATTGTACCAAACAGTCCTTCTTCTGATAAGCCAACTTCATTGGAGTCAGCAATGTCTGCAATTTGTTCTTCACGATCCTGATCATGACTGATTACATAAATGTCTTCCTTGCTGTAACCGCTGCTCCGTAGTTGATTCACTTCCTCTATCGCCTGAACACCGTTCTCTACCACCTTAGCATACGATCCAGTACCGATTGAATCCATGATCTCACTCTCCTTTAGTTAAGGGTTAAGAGCTACTGTGACAAAAGGACAACTGATCTTTCATTAACCTCAATTCCCCCAATTGAAACGGTTAGGAAGAATTGCCATCGAACAAATCAATGCCGTCCCATGTTCCGGTCGCCGGATTCCGATAAATCTTGAGCGCTATATTTCCTCTCATATATACGTCACCATCTTCGGCCATAAAATAAGGGGTTCCCAGCACCTCACGCAAAACATCCTTCTCCGGTTCAATCTTCACCCCGTTAATTAACAGACCATACAGCCTTGCCTGGTGAGGGGCAACATGAACATAGGTCACTTGTCCTGCATACACGCCTGCTGACATATCTTCATATTGATACTCCAGACAATCAAGCCAGGGATCTTGGGCTATGTGAAGCGGTGTCCCCTTGATCTGCAGCAGTTCTTCCTGTGTGGTATCCAGCGAAACGCCCGCCAGGGAATCAAAGCTATCCAAGTAAGTTGTGGGACGGGTAGCTAGTAACGACGAAACTACCTGCGCCTGCGGCGCCAAGACGGCTGTGGAATCCGGTTTCTGCGGACTCACATCCAACATCGGAGAAAGGAGACTAAGCAATAAAATGATCATATTCATCTTGTTGTTCCGCCTTTCTAATCTGCTTCCGTCTTGCCCGCTACACCTTGCCTACGGCCGGAACTTCTTCCAGAGGGTCGCCGCCACATCCACACCCTTCAGGACGGCGGAGACTTTGCCCCCTTCTTTTTTGGCATAAGTCTCTTCATAAGACTTCACCGTACGTTCCTCAGATGGAGTTAACGGGGTATCATCAACGGATACTTCTTTCCTCTTGTCCTTCTGCTCACGAGATTTGCGGTATTTCTCAATGACGGTCACAGATACTTGCTTTGCGGTTAGCGTCAGTTCATTCATGACCTCGCCCAGGTTCTTCACCGAGTCCATAATGGGATCGATCTTCTGAAGCTGATTCTGTACATCTACAGTAATATCGTTGGCATGCCGGACTGTGGTTTTCACTTCGTACGTAAGTTCATCAATGGTCTTCTGGACTTCCTGCAGCGTCTGGCTGACATTATCGAGAGAATCTTTTGCCGAACGTAAGGTTTTGATTAAAAAGAAAACAAGTACCGCGAATGCGACAGCCACAAGGGCTACGCTAAGTTCAATAATCATATCCAAAAACCCCTTCCAAAATCATAAATGAATGATGGCTAACCTGCCTTAATACTGCATAGTTACCCCTTCGCCAAAAAGCCGAAACAAATGGTCAAGCGTCCCGAAGACTATTCTCAGACCCCTTGTTTCAATGCCCTACCCCACCGTTTATACAATGACTATCGACAAAACGAAAGGGTGAACTTATCATGCTAAAATGGTCTGTAATCCTGCTAGTGATTGCCTTAATTGCCGGAATCTTCGGTTTCTTCAATCTGGTAGCTGCGGCTGCTGGCATTGCCAAAGTCCTGTTCTACATCTTTCTTGTGCTCTTCATCGTCTCGCTCTTTACCGGACGCAGAGGAAGATCGATGTAATCATCGCTTATTCCCAAGTCCCTGTTTTTGAAGATTAAATTAAATATTGCTTGTGATTCCCCGGCCTCCTTTTGGTTTACTAGGATAGTAGCAATCATCGATAATGAAAAAACTCCAAACCAATACCTGACTGGGTAAAGCCCGGGTTCAAATCCCTGCTTTTTACGTATGTATTTACATCATAACTCTACCATAGCCCCAGCAAATGGTGCCTGTCCATGGTTTTTATTCCAGAAGGATGTTGAAGTCCCGGCAAAATCCATCAAAAGAAGAGGCTATCCCCACAGTAGATCATCTACTGAAGGAATAGCCTCTTCCCTGTACCCGCTTGTCGTTCACCCGTCACATACTCTTGCTGCCGCTCCTGTGCCTTGATTTACTTATCTATATCAGCGGATGACCGATCCTCCGTATAGGAAACGATTCATCCAAGAAGCGCTTAAATTATCCACTCTAACCCCGCCGGAAGCAATGGAGTAGGTGTGCAGAACTTTGTTGTCGCCCAAGTAGATGGCAACATGTGTAATCTTTTCAGTCAACTTGTTAACACCGGCATAGGCCGATGCGGAATTCCCACGGTAACTCATAAAGAACATCAGATCCCCGCGTTTTAAACCAGATATATCCTTAACCACCGCGCTGTTCTGCTTCACCCAATCCCCTTGCTGACGGGAATCTGCGGGCAGTTTCACAACACCTGCATCCATGAATATTTGGCGGATAAAATCAGAGCAATCGAAGGTATCCGTGTTGTTGCGGCTGGAACCAAACTCGTAGGGTGTCCCCAAATAGCCCATACCCGCACTGATTACCCGTTCTACTGCATTGCTCGGATTGGGAACAACAGGAGCTGGCGTCGGTGTTGGTGCAGGCTTAGCTGGCGTACTACCCGCGCTGGTCAGAGAGATATACTGACTTCCCGAGCTGACATACCCGACATCACCACTAGCAGACTGTACTTTATAGAAATAACTGTTCGTCACTTCCAAAATGGAGACGATTTCACCCTTCTGCAAATACTTCAGCACATTGCTGTTTACAGACGGGGCGGTACGCAGACGAACACTGGATTCAATTTTGGCAGACTGTCCGGCAGAAGCCACAACCATAGATGAATGAAGCGATTCGGATTGGGCGGACGCCTGCTGAGGGCTGACAACCCCAAGCGTCAACGCAAGTGCAGCAGAAACCAATAATGTAGATGTAAGCTGTTTGTGTGACTTGATCATTCCGTTCCTCCGGTTAATTGAAGTAAGAACCAACAAGTGTGCGCGCTACATTTGTTGCTTTCTGCCCTCATTATAGGCTTGACCGGGATTAAGAACATGCCCCAAATTTCATAAATAAGTATGCCACTTTATGGTAAGATACAGGTCTATAGTCGCGATTCCTCCTTGGATTTGGTGAAAGATGGAATGTATTAGGTAAAGAGAATTCTCACCTAGGCTTTAGGATCCAAGTGACCTGCAAACTCCCCTCATTCACCCTGACGTAAACCGCCATAGATATCTGCCAAATCCGCCGCTTCCCAGTTGCTCCATTAACGTACGTAGAGAATTCCTTCAACTATTCTCGCCCTTGTAGCAGCATTTAAAAACCATTAGAATAAAGTGAAGGACTTGTTCCCAAGGAGGTTAACACAATGAGCGAAAACACCGAAAAAGGAAAAATCAATCTTGCCGATGCGATCCGCAATAAACTTGAGCAGAAGAAGCAGCAATCTTCCGCCAAGCCGGGATCTTCATTCCAGGCAGGTTCGGCCAAACCCTTAAAAAGCCAGAACAACAAAAAGCCTAACAATCAGCGCCGCCGCACTGGCGGATCCTAGGGGGGCCTGATTCCTATAGGGTTCACGGGCAATGTCAAACAGCCCGGCCTGATTCAGGGACAGCCACTAGGTTACAGCCAAACGGCTGCGTCCTCCCTACGGGGAGCATGCAGCCGTTTTTGCTGTTTCCCATAATTCAAGGAAAAGCAGCCTGTTTAATCCCGAGGGATTAAACAGGCTGCTTCGTCTTTAGCACTCCCCGCAAGGGTAGCAACCATTTGAAATTAAACTTCGACAGGATACATGCGCTTGCGCAGTTCCTTGACTTCATCGCTCTCCAGGTACTCGTCATAACTCATCGTGCGATCGATAACGCCAGCCGGCGTAATCTCAATGATCCGGTTAGCAATCGTCTGAATGAACTGATGGTCATGCGAAGTGAACAGGATCGTGCCGTCAAAGTCGATCAGCCCGTTGTTCAGCGCCGTGATAGACTCGAGATCCAAGTGATTCGTAGGCTCATCGAAGACCAGCACGTTCGCACCGTTCAGCATCATCTTCGCCAACATACAGCGAACTTTCTCTCCTCCGGACAGTACGCTTGCCTTCTTCAACGCTTCCTCACCGGCAAACAGCATCCGGCCCAGGAATCCGCGCAGGAACGTCTCATCCTGATCCTTGGAATACTGACGCAGCCATTCCACAAGATTCATGTTTACGCCGTCAAAATAGCTGGAGTTATCTTTCGGGAAATAAGCCTGAGTGGTTGTAACCCCCCATGCATATTCTCCTGTATCCGCTTCTTTATCGCCCATGATTACATCAAACAGCAGCGATTTAGGCTGGGAATAAGGACCGACAAAAGCAATCTTGTCGCCTTTATTAACCACGAAGCTAATCTCATCCAGCACTTTCTCACCTTCAACCGTTTTGGACAATCCGCTGATGGTCAGCAGTTGCTTACCGGCTTCACGTTCAGGCTTGAAGTTGAGGAACGGGTATTTACGGTTGGACGGACGAATGTCGTCCAGCGTAATTTTCTCGAGTTGCTTCTTACGCGATGTGGCTTGCTTGGACTTGGAAGCATTGGCCGAGAAGCGCTGAATAAAGGCTTGCAGCTCCTTGATCTTGTCTTCCTTCTTCTTGTTCGAGTCGCGCTGCAAAGCCTGTGCCAGCTGACTGGATTCATACCAGAAGTCATAGTTGCCGACGTACATCTGGATTTTACCGAAGTCAATATCCGCGATATGTGTACATACTTTGTTCAGGAAGTGACGGTCATGGGATACGACGATAACGGTGCCTTCGTAGTCCATGAGGAAGTTCTCTAACCAGCCAATGGATTCCAGATCCAAGTGGTTGGTAGGCTCATCGAGCAGCAGGTTGTTCGGACGACCGAACAGGGCCTGCGCCAGGAGCACGCGAACCTTCTCATTGCCGCTAAGTTCGGCCATGTTCTTGTCATGCAGTTCACGCATAATACCCAGACCGATCAGCATCGCTGCTGCATCCGGTTCAGCATCCCAGCCGTTCAGCTCAGCGAATTCGCCTTCCAGCTCACCGGCGCGCAGACCGTCAGCCTCGGTGAATTCTGCCTTCGCGTAGAGAGCATCCTTCTCTTTCATAATCTCGTACAGACGAGTATGGCCCATAATTACTGTCTCAAGCACAGGGAATTCATCATACTCGAAATGGTTCTGCTTCAGTACGGCCAGACGTTCACCGGGTGTGATATGAACATCCCCGGAGTTCGATTCAATCTCACCGGACAAAATTTTCAGAAAGGTAGATTTCCCGGCGCCGTTCGCACCGATCAGACCATAGCAGTTACCAGGAGTGAATTTTATGTTTACATCTTCAAATAGTGCGCGTTTTCCGTAGCGGAGTGTTACGCCGCTTGTACTAATCATTAAGCATTACCATCCTTTTCACATAGGCTTCCGGCTCATTATAGCATAAAACCCATTATAATTACCCGTCAAAGTGGCGTATGAAGCGGGAAGTTTACACCAAAAATGCACTTTCGTACTCATTGCTCTACTGTCCGAGCCTCCGGCTTCACTACAAGCGTCTCTCCGTAGCTGAGGACCCGCACCCGCTCCTGCGAAATACCATGTGACTTTCTTGCTTCTTCCATCCGATCCAGCGCCTCTCTAGCCGTATCGTCGGCGAGCCGGAAGGTGCCATAATGCATCGGAATCATTGTCTCCGCACCTACATCTACAAAGGCCTGCATCGCTTCCTCCGGATTGACATGCTGAGAAGTCATGAACCACTCTGGCTCATAAGCCCCAATCGGCATAAGGGCAATATGGATCTTGAAGCGCCTGCCAATCTCCTTGAAGCCCGGAAAATAACCGCTGTCCCCGGCAAAATACAGATTAGGTGGCAGTTCACGCCTCGCGCCCCCTTCGGAAGGATGCTTCTCCGGCTGCGCTGGCTCCAGAATGAATCCTCCCCAATGTGAGGTGTTCGTGTCAAACGGAGTGCGCCGTGTCCAATGCTGAGTGGGCACGAAGGACAGCTTGATGTTACCAATGGTGAGTTCCTGCCACCAATGCATCTCCACACAACTACGAAATCCCTTGCGGACCATCTTCCGCTTTAATCCCACGGGCACAACAATAGTCGTTCCGACGCCGTAGAGTTTGCGGATAGAAGCGATATGCAGATGATCATAATGGGAATGCGAGATGAGGATCATGTCGATCGGAGGCACATCCTGCAGACTCATGCCGGGTTCTCCCAGCCGTTTCTCAAAGCCCAGACGCCGAGCCCAAATCGGATCGGTAATAATGTTCATGCCTTCATATTGAATAAAAAAGGTAGAATGCCCAATCCAGGTGATCGTGGTCTCCAGCCGGTTCTCCGCCAGATAGGACAATCTGGGGGGAACGTTCGGCACTACATAAGAGTAATCCTTGATCTTCCGGCGGCGTTCTTCCCGCCATTGACGGAATTCTTTAAGTTTCTTGTCGGTGCTGACATTGTCGATATTGTTGTAGCGAATTTTTTTAGCCATCGTAATCTCTCTCCTTCACAGGTTTGCCGGGCAAACTCCGTGGCAAGCGAATATATATTAACTATAGGTTTTGACAGACATATTTGCAAAATATCCAGTTCGCTGCGCAAGCGTGCGCCCTTTTATGGAAGAATCGCTTGTCAGGCTTTTCCTGCCTCAGGCCTGGTTCTACTCATTTTACCCATTCCTGCTGTAGACTAAGCTTGCCCTGACAGGTTAACAGGCTTTGTGTTCAACAGGAGAAATGATGTAAAATGCGGATAAGACACTAACCGTTTTAGGGGGAGCTACGTATGAAGATTACTTTTATTGAACCGACGCCAAGTCCAAATACGATGAAGCTTCATCTGGACGAAAGTCTCGAAGCGGGCATCCGCAGAACCTATACGCCGGAAAGCCAGCGTTCCGCCCCGTCCTGGGCAAAGGAAATGCTAACCATCCCCGGTGTAACGAGCATCTACCATGCCGCGGACTTTGCCGCACTGGAGCGTAAGGGCAGTGCCGACTGGGCAGCCATTCTCCGGGAGGTCCAGTCCCGCTTTGGAAGCGGCGAAGGCTTGGCTGAGGACTGGAGCCTGACCGACGAGAATGCCGGAGCCCACTTCGGAGAAGCCCAAGTATTCGTGCAAATGTTCCGCGGCATTCCAATACAGATTCGTGTGAAGACCGGTGTGAACGAACACCGCATTGGCTTGTCCAACCGCTTCACCGAGGCGGTTACCAATGTCGCCAGCGCCGTGATGATCAAGGAGCGCAAGCTCACAGATTACGGCGTCCGCTACGGAGAGCCTGACGACATTGCCCGCGAAGTGGAGCAGGAACTTGAAGCGGCGTACCCGCAGGAACGCCTGGACTCTCTCGTGCAGCAGGCCATTGCGCACGGGACCGCCAGCGAGTTCGTCGAGCAGCGGGTAGACAAGGACCGGGACGAGCTGCTGCGAGACCTGAAGGACGAAGACTGGCGCGTCCGCTACGCCGCGCTGGAGGCCCTGGCGCCAACGCCGGAGCTGCTTCCCGAGCTGGGCGCAGCACTGCACGATCCCAAGCTGCATATCCGCAGGCTTGCGGTTGTCTACTTAGGCGACCTGCGCACGCCAGAAGCGATGGAGCTGCTCTATGCAGCGATGAAGGACAGCGCCCCAGCCGTAAGGCGTACTGCGGGCGATACCCTGTCCGACATCGGCGACCCCGCCGCTACGCCTGTCATGACGGCGGCGCTAACTGACAGCAGCAAGCTGGTCCGCTGGCGTGCTGCCCGGTTCCTCTATGAGGTCGGAACCGCGGAAGCGCAGGATGCGCTGATTCTGGCGGCAGAGGACCCTGAATTTGAGGTGGGCTTGCAAGCGCGCATGGCGCTGGAGCGCATCGCTTCTGGCGAGGCGGCGGCCGGAACGGTCTGGCAGCAAATGTCGGAACGTCGCCGCACCTAAAGTTCAGACTTCCGTATTTTGTCATTGCCCGCTACTGGAAGATGATCTATACTGATTGCTGTTGTGTTTATAAACGAATGAAGTAGTAAAGATAGCCTCATCATACCTAGGATGAGGTAGAGGTCGCGGATAGGAAGAGTATGCGCGTAGAGACGTTGAAGAGCCGTCAATGACACGCCGCCGAAAGGACTACCCGCCGAAGCCTGTACCGCCGCTCTAACTGCGGTGCAGGCTGGGACCGTTTCCGAAAGGAACGGAACTGTCACGGGGCATTTTCCTTTTTGTCACAGGGAATGCACTGTGTTGCGCTATCTTCTCAGGGAGTATGATGCGGAAGCTGTCTATCCAGAAACCGCAGCCACCGTCTGCGGTTTCTTTGCGTCCATAATTTGACGCAGATGCCCCGTTACCCGGTGCATGGCCTTCACACTCCCCGTTCATGAACAGAAACATGAGAATAAAAGGAGTGTTTATTTCATGCAAGAAACAAGTCATCCACAGACTGGGAGCGGCCCTGCAACCGAACTGAAGAAGTCATTCAAGGCAAGACATCTCACAATGATTGCGCTGGGCGGGTCCATCGGAACAGGATTGTTCCTCGCCAGCGGCGGCGCCATTGCTGCCTCGGGTCCAGGCGGTGCGCTGCTCGCCTATAGTGCTGTGGGGATCATGGTTTATTTTCTTATGACCAGCCTGGGTGAGCTGGCTACGTACCTGCCGGCTTCCGGGTCCTTCAGCACATACGGCACCCGTTTTGTCAGTCCTGCCTTCGGTTTCGCCGTTGGCTGGAATTTCTGGTACAACTGGGCCGTGACGATCGCCGCAGAGCTGTCTGCCGCCACCGTCATCATCAAATACTGGTTCCCGGACAGCCCGTCCGTACTATGGAGCCTGCTATTTCTGATGCTGATGTTCGGTCTGAACTTCCTGTCCTCAAGGGGCTATGGAGAATCTGAATACTGGTTCGCTATTATTAAAATTATAACCGTCGTTGTCTTTCTGGCTGTGGGCGTACTCATGATCTTCGGCATCATGGGCGGTGACGGAACCGTTGTCGGGTTCAGCAACTTCCAACTCGGAGGCACCTCCTTCCATGGCGGATTCTTCGCCTTTGTCGGGGTCTTTATGGCAGCCGGATTCTCTTTTCAGGGGACTGAGCTTGTCGGCGTTGCCGCAGGTGAGAGTGAAAATCCGCGCCGCAATGTGCCGCTGGCGATCCGTCAAGTATTCTGGCGTATCCTAATCTTCTATATCCTTGCCATCTTCGTCATCGGAATGCTCATCCCGTATACGAATCCTGATCTGCTTCGTGGCGGGATCGATGATATCGGTGTCAGCCCGTTCACGATTGTCTTCAACAAGGCAGGTCTCGCCATTGCCGCCTCGGTCATGAATGCTGTCATCCTCAGCTCCGTATTGTCAGCAGGGAACTCAGGCATGTACGCTTCCACCCGCGTCTTGTACGCCATGGCTAAAGATGGTATGGCCCCGCGTGCGCTGGGCAAGCTCAACCGACGTGGTGTACCTGTAGGTGCCCTGTTGGTAACCACAGCCGTCGGGATGCTGGCCTTCCTTGCTTCCTTTTTCGGTGACGGCGCCGTCTATAACTGGCTGCTGAACGCCTCCGGGATGTGCGGATTCATCAACTGGCTCGGCATTGCCGTCTGCCACTATCGTTTCCGTCGCGCCTTTGTCGCGCAGGGGCATTCTCTCGATGAGCTGCCTTATCGGGCAAAATGGTTCCCATTCGGACCACTCTTCGCCTTTGTACTGTGCATGATCGCAATACTGGGCCAGAACATGGGCGCCTTCACAGGTGGACATATCGACTGGTACGGCATTCTCGTCTCTTATATCAGCTTGCCGCTGTTCCTGTTGATCTGGGTTGGCTACCGCTGGTTCCGTAAGAGCTCCATCGTGCCGCTGGATCAATGCGACCTCAGCACTGAAGTCAAGTAGATTCCAAGCGTCAGCCCAAGCAGCGCAAGGGAATAAGAACATAAAGGAATAAGAACATATTAAAAAGGAAGAGGCTTAAGCGCCTCTTCCTTTTTTTGCAGCTAACACATGTACACTTTTCTTTTTAGAATGAAAAATACTTCAGAACTACCCCGCTCTTCTTCATAGCCCTGCTCACTCTAAATTTCGTGACCAATGCCGACGATGGCAGATCCCTTAAAATAAGGTCTACTTCCAAACCACATACACTCTAAGATCACCGGTATTGTCGAACTTGCTGCTAGTGTAGGAAGGATCACTCAATCCCAATGCATACAGCACTTGAAGATCATTTGTGAGCGATTTGGCACTGCCTCGGTAACGGAACAACAACGATTGCTCCCCGGATGCTACTGCCTTCTCAGCCAGTACCTTCAGATCGGATACCGACCGGATGATTCGTCCTTCATCATACAGTTCATAGTGAAGCTCTTGCTGCAGTTTTTCGTATACGGCGACTTTCGGTCCACCCTGGCTGACCAGCTCCGCAAGTGTCTTGTGGTACCCCTTAGATGCTGCCGGATAAGGCTTGGTCCAGGTATGGTCACGACGCATCTGTGCATCTGTCCTCATATAATAGGTGTGGCTAGCCACACCGGCCTGATCGGGTGTCGGATCATCCCAAGTGGTGTCCAGGTGGTACCAATGTCCATCAAGCTGGACCAGGTTCCAAGCATGCGACAGAGTTGAGCCTCCCTCTGGTTTGGCGGTCCCCTCCACAATTTTGTTCGGAATACCGGCCCCTTTCAGCAGCTTGTACGTCAAAAGCGAATAACCCTGGCAGACTGCACTACGGTTCTGGAGTGCTTCATAGGCGGTATAACGGGTATAGGAGGTGTCGTATTTTAAGTACAGCACCACCCAGTCATGGATCGCCTTCACCTTCTCATGATTGTTCATCCCCGGTTTGATGATCTCCTTAAGCACAGATGCTACCTGCTTATTGACATAGGCCGTCTGCTGTAGGGTCTCACGGTATTTGACCTGTACGGTGACATTGGCGGAATGGCTGGTTCCCCGGTAGGTAAAGCCGTAGCTGTCCACAATATAATATAGGTAAGGATCGCTGCCCATCGCCTGATCCAGTGCAGTTTGTATCCCATTTTTCAGATTCGAGGTCTTGCCTTGGTAAGTAAAAGTGATGGTCTCTCTCCGATTGTTCATTGCGCCTGTTAGTCTCTCGGACATTTGAGCTATCGACCCTAGCGCAGCGGGCTTGTCAGCCGCGTAGGCATAATCCCAGCCCCAATAAATCGCCGGAGGTATGGCTGCAGCAATGATGATCCCGCCGAGAACAGCCTTTCCTAATGTAAAACGAATCTTTCTCATACTATTTTTCTGCCTCCCGCGCCTCATTACTTGCCTACCTTTAATCTTAAATAGAGCACGTACGCAATTCAATAGCCTGATTATATATTAAATGCCGGAAACACCGTTTCCACGACTGCAATCTTCACGATGTGCACAAAAGAATATTCAACCCTTGCTTCTCATTATCAACTTAAGCGTTCAAAGGATCAAGCGGATAGTTTTAGACAAGTTAAACTTGTCCATAATCCCATGGATTGCACCGTCGATCAGGAGATAACAGCAGTGTTGGGTACGTGGTATAATCACCATAATATTCTAATTATTTTTTTGGAGGTGTCTCTTGGGCAGAAGAAAATGGATTCATGTGTTCACACTCACGCTAATGATTCTTATCTGTGCTGCTGTCTATTACTCGTTGACTGGACTTCCACAAAAGAAAAGCGAGGCAGCCAACGAAGTAAAGGCATACCTCACTCATACAAGGGCTTATTCCGCGGAGGATATTCAGGAGATCAGAGGCGTATATAGCTTTAAATCAGGTGATTATCAAGCAGAGGTACGATATAAGGATGAACCTGACGTGAATTATGTTTATGAAAAAAAAGCAGGGTCCTTCCTGCTCATTGAAACCTCAAATTTGCATGGAAAGCATATGGATGAAACATTTTATTAAGTAACAAGAGCTTCAGTCAAGTGTGTGCAAGCGTAAGCCAGTTGATTGTGGGCTTCACCTTGCCCCTACCGCTTAACGAGAATACCGAAATCACCGGCTGTTTGTTCACGGAGCTTCCGCACCAGTGCTAACGTACATCTACTTCAAGGCAAGGGTGAACCGAATAGCCATTCCCTCAATAAAAATAGCTCTATCTCCTCTACCTCCTCTATTTCCTCTATTTCTCTCTACCTATTCTATTTCTCTCTCTACCTCTTCTATTTCCTCTACCTCCTCAATTAAGAGCATTTTTGTACCTTATATTTCTAAAATATATATAAATAAGTAAAATAGCGGCATTATTGTATCTTATTTTCGTAAAAAGTACGCTGAGAGATTATTTGTGGAAAATTAACGTACAATATTGCACTTATTTCCCATATCATCTTGAATACTGACAATTTAAGGTACAAATATGCCGTTAATTACACTTCAGAAATAATATCTAATTTGCGAACTGCTTATTTCGAGCTACGAATGATTCGTTACCAGCCACGACGTTCAAGCCACCAACCCTAATCATCAACCATCAACCACCAACCACCAACCACCAACCACCAATCACCAATCACCAATCACCAATCACCAATCACCAATCACCAATCACCAACCATCAATCACCAACCATCAACCATCAACCACCACGATTCATCCCATTAGGGCTGATCATGCAAAAAGAGAATGTCCCTCTGCCTGTGGCTATTAGGACATTCTCTTCGTTTTATTTGGTCAACCAGAGCGAACATAAACTACTTAAAATGCTAATTGTCATTCTTATTAACTCAAAATCTAGTTAGTAACTTTTTACTGATTGGCCTTTTTTATAACCGTTTTATCTTACCTGTTAGATCTCATTATTGTCGGTATGCAGCCAGGCTACGGTTCAACTCGCGGGTCTGGCCGTACACTTCCTGATAAAGACCGAACAACCCGTTATATGCTTCGACTTGCTGCGGCTGTGGCGTATACACCTCTGCCCGGCGGATAAAGGCATCAGCACATTCACCAAGTGAAGCGAACCAGCCGCTGCCGTAAGCAGCCAGCATTGCTGCCCCCATCGCCGGGCCTTGCTCACTCTCCAGCCTCACGATGTTCGCGCCGAAGATGTCTGCCTGCATTTGCAGCCATGTCTCATTCTTCGCTCCGCCGCCAATTGCAATAACCTCGGTAATTACCTTACCAGACTCCCGGACTATCTCAATGGACTCACGAAGCGAGAAGGTAATGCCTTCAAGCACTGCACGAGTAAAATGATCCAGTCTATGCCCGGAATCCATTCCGATAAAGCTGCCTCGGATGGTCGCATCGGGATGCGGAGTCCGTTCTCCGACAAGGTAAGGCGTGAACAGCAGCCCCCCGCTTCCTGCCGGTATGGAGGCTACCCCTTGCAGTAATTCGTCGAAGCTTAAATCCGCGGCAAAAGTTTCCTTGAACCAAGTAAGGCTGTGACCGGCCGCGAGGGTGACGCCCATAATGTAGTAGGCATCCTTCTCCCCATGGTTGAAGAAATGTACCTTGCCATCCAAATTCAAATCCTTGTTGCTCTCATAAGAGAGAACAACCCCGGAGGTCCCGATGCTGCACATGGTCTTTCCCTCGCCCAGAATGCCTGCCCCTAATGCACCACAGGCATTGTCCGCGCCCCCGGCAAATACTTTCGTTGAGGGCAGGAGTCCTGAGGCTGCAGCACTCTCGGGCAGCAAAGTACCGGTCAGGTCGAAGGATTCGACCAGTTCAGGGCAGAGCGACAGCGGCAGACCGAAGGCTCCGGCGATGTCGGCGCTCCATTCTTTAGCTCCCACATCCAGCAGAAGCGTTCCGGCAGCGTCGGAATAGTCCATCGCATAATTTCCCGTCAGCCGGTACCGCACATAGTCCTTCGGCAGCAAGAACAGGCTGGCCTGTGACAGCACCTCCGGTTCATGGCTCTGTACCCAGAGCAGCTTCGGCAGAGTAAATCCTTCCAATGCGCGGTTTCTCGCAATCTCGGTCAGCTTCGCGCCCAGCGTTGCTTCAATCTTGCGGCACTCGGCCGTAGTCCGGGTATCATTCCACAGAATGGCCGGACGTAGTACCTGACCTGTAGCATCCACCAGAACCAGACCATGCATTTGTCCCGAAAAGCTAAGCCCATCTACCGCAGAAGGGTCTATCCCCGACTTCTCCATTAAGCGGCGTAGACTACTAAATGTCCCCTGCACCCAATCCTCGGGATTCTGTTCACTCCAACCCGGTTCAGGACGGATTAGTGGGTAAGCTTCCGAATACTCACAAACCACCGTCCCCTGCGGGTTGACCAGGACGGTCTTGACTGCGCTGGTCCCGAGGTCGACACCAATTACATATCTCATCATAATCCCCCTAGTTTGCTATTAGGCAAGTCTATTCTACCAAAGCACGGTATAAAAAGAGGCTGCCGAAGAATGCCCTCTTCAGCAACCTCCGTTGCGATTTAGCTTGTGCAACCCGTGTCATAAAATGCAGATCCGGTTACATCTGCACCTTTTTACCCAAACTTATCTGTGCTTTATGGCTACCTTCTACCAGAAGGACATCATTTACTTACAAGACAAGTTCAATACTCCCCAGCTCAGCTTTGTCCGTACTCCCTACTCCGCCAAAATATATTGGTTCAGGGTTGCCTTAAGCAGTTCCTGACGGCCCGACTCGTTGCCACGCGGGTTCTCATTGTTCAGCGCGTATTCAGCCAGCGAAGCCAAAGTAGCTTTGCCCGAAATAATATCAGCGCCGACGCCTTCCTTAAAGCTACTATAACGCTTGTCGATAAAGTCATCAAACACGCGGTCCTCGATCAGCTTGGCGGCTACCTTCAGCCCCTTGGCATAGGTGTCCATGCCAGCAATATGTGCCAGGAACAGATCCTCCGGCTCAAAGGAAGGACGGCGGACCTTTGCATCAAAATTAATACCGCCACGGCCCAAGCCACCATTCTTCAATACTTCGTATAGGGTGAGCGTAGCATCATAGATATTAACCGGGAATTCATCGGTATCCCAGCCCAGCAAGGTATCGCCTTGGTTGGCATCTAGCGATCCTAACATACCATTGACGCGGGCTACACGCAGCTCATGCTCGAAGGTATGTCCGGCCAGGGTAGCGTGGTTCGCTTCCAGGTTGAGCTTGAAATGCTTGTCGAGGCCATATTTCTGCAAGAAAGAAATACTCGTCGCAGCATCGTAATCATACTGATGCTTGGTAGGCTCCTTCGGTTTCGGTTCAATCAGGAACTGGGCGTCAAAGCCAATCTCTTTGGCATAATCCACAGCCAGACCGAACAAGCGCGCAATATTATCCAATTCAAGACCGAGGTCAGTGTTAAGCAAAGTCTCGTAGCCTTCACGTCCGCCCCAGAAGACATAGTTCTCAGCACCGAGCTGCTTGCCGATCTCCAGCCCCTTCTTCACTTGTGCCGCCGCATGGGCAAAGACATCTGCGTTGCAGGTGGAGCCTGCTCCGTGCATATAGCGTGGGTTGGTGAACATATTAGCTGTGTTCCAGAGCAGCTTTTTACCAGAAGACTTCATGCCCTGCTCGATCTGCTCTACAATGATATCCAGATTGCTATAGAATTCCCGCAAGGAAGCCCCTTCCGGTGCAATGTCCACATCGTGGAAACAGAAGTACGGCAGGTTCATCTTCTCCAAAAATTCAAATGCCGCCTCTACGCGTGCCTTCGCTTTATCCAGACCGTTCAATTTGTCCCAGCTCCGCACGGCAGTCTCTGCGCCGAACGGATCAGAACCTCCAGCAGTCAATGTGTGCCAGTATGCCATGGCAAACCGCAGGTGCTCCTCCATCGTTTTGCCGGCTACGATTTCCTCAGGATTATAGAATTTGAATGCATAAGGGTTGGTGGAACGGCTGCCTTCATAGGCGATCTTATTCACGGTTTCAAAATAGGCCATTGTGTAATCCTCCTCATCAATTATGCTCGCTCGCAAACGTTTACAGCACCATATTAACACACCTTAAAGACTTTGTATATTGGTTAAACAAAGTTTTTATTTTGCTGCTTATCCCACCCTACGCTAACCTTTCGAACTGCATTTATCGCTTCCTCTACCCCGGGTTAAGTGGTGGAAGTTGCATTTTACTGACTATCGTTTTAGACTAAATGGCATGTTATTCGTGGGAACGTTCTTAAGGAGGAAGTGTGATTCGTGAAGGTAACCGGTGACCAGGCGTTGGTCAAAAAGATAAATAAATCAATTGTGCTTCATACCATTCGCAAGCATTCCCCCATCTCCCGAGCCAAGGTCTCGGAAACGACCGGACTCAATAAAGCGACCGTATCCAATCTGGTAGCTGAACTATGCAACGAGCAGCTAGTCACAGAAGCCGGACCGGGGATCTCCAGCGGCGGACGCAAACCGCTGATCCTGCACTTCAACAGCATGGCTGGCAGCGTTGTTGGTATTGAGCTGGGTGTCAAACAGATCACGGCTGTACTCTGTGATCTGGGGGGAGGTATTCTGGAGGAGACCCATGCCCCCTTGGACAACCACCACCTGCCGCATGTACTTGGGGAGATGAAGAGGATGATCGCCTGTCTAATTGCTAAGGCGCCTGACACCCCTTACGGGATTGTCGGCATCGGCGCCGGAGTCCCCGGTATGGTTGACGAGAATGGCGTAGTCCTGTTTGCGCCTAACCTGGGTTGGGAAATGGTAGAGCTGCGGGCTTTGCTGGAGGAGGAGTTTGGCGTTCCGGTCACTGTCGACAATGAAGCCAATGCAGGCGCACAAGGAGAGCTGAACTTCGGCGTAGCACGGGATATCCGGCACCTGCTCTATATCAGTGCCGGAGCGGGGATCGGGTCCGGGATTATTATCGGCGGCGAGCTGTACAAGGGTGCACGAGGCTATGCCGGGGAGACTGGACATATGTCCATCGAGGCGGACGGCCAGCCGTGCAGCTGCGGCAATCGCGGCTGCTGGGAATTATACGCTTCGGAAAAAACCTATGATCAGCCTGATCTCCGCCTTCCGGCGCGGACTACTCCGGAACTGGTCCGGTACGCGGAGATCGGCCAGGAAGATGCGCTGCGTCATTTCAATGTCATGGGCGAAGCGCTAGGCATTGGATTGACCAACGTGATCAACAGCTTCAACCCGGAGCTGATTGTTATCGGGGGAACACTATCTGTGGCCCGTGACTGGCTGATCGAGCCGTTGCAACGTGTAGTGGCGGAGCGAACACTGCCTTATCACAAGCAGCAGCTCCAGATTGTATTCTCTGAGCTGGGCAGCCGCGGAGCCATGATTGGCGCTGCTTTTGCCGCTGTCATGCATTTTCTCGGAGACACACGTGTAACGTTGTAGGAGATCCTTTACTACCTTTACAGGCAAGAAGTGCGAACGGGAGCCGGAACGAAAATCATAGCTGTAAAATGACGTAAAATCGCCTATTTTTTTTGGTCTCAGGTGCAGTAAAAACAATTTCAATCCTATATAATGAAGGGTACGCGGTGTGATATTTATCACCATCACCCTTTTTTCTGAAATGGAGAGAGCGTCTATGACCTATGTGGATACGTCTGATATCTCGGCACAAATGTTCATCACTGTACTGCTATTTTTGCTCATTATCGCGCCTTTAGTCAGTCTCGGTGTGTTGCGCCTGTTCCAGTCCAGAAAAAAATCCGGATTCATGCTGATCGGCAGCGGTGTTGCCGTATACGTGGTTTTTCAGATGATTATGGTTTTGGTCTAACAACTAGAAGAATTAATGACGCCCATTAACTTTTAATAGGGTAAAGAAATATGCTGCGTCTGCTCCACCGACTGGCGTTTCGTTGCCCGCAAAAAAGCCGCCTCCATAACGGAAGCGGCTTTTTCTCCGGCCAAATGGCCCGTCTATTATAAAGTTGCCAAAGCTTTGTCAAATTGGAGCTTGTTCATGCCTACGATTTTGAAATCGCCAATTACAGTTACAGGCACGGCTCTCATCCCCATATCCCAGACCTGCTGAGCAAAGTCATCATTCTGCTCGATGTTGCGCTCCTCATAGGAAATGCCCTTCTCGCCGAGGAAGCTTTTTACCTGACGGCAATGCGGACAGTTGGTGGATGTGTACACAATTACGTTTTCCATCGTATGATCTCCTCCTGTTCAATATGGGGCGACAGCCCTCTTTTATACCCAATATAGCATCATCTATTGTAGCACCGCAGTGCGTAATGTACCAAGTTACAGAATTACTGCGCTGTGCTCCAAGCTCTCGATGTATTTCTCAGCATCCATAGCTGCCATACAACCGCTGCCTGCTGCTGTAATGGCTTGTCTGTAGCGAGTATCCTGCACATCGCCGCAAGCGAATACGCCCGGAATGTTTGTTTCGGAGGTACCAGGATTAGTCACGATATAGCCGTTGCTATCCGTAGTAATCTGTCCGCCGAGGAATGCTGTATTCGGGTGGTGGCCAATCGCCACGAACACGCCGCTAGCTTCGATAATCTCTTCTTTTCCAGTCTCATTGTTCAAAACCTTCAATCCGTTCACGCCATTCTCACCAGAGGTTACTTCCAGCGGATTACGGTTCAATGCCCACTCTACTTTAGCGTTAGCGCGGACACGGTCCTGCATGATTTTGGAGGCACGGAGTTCATTCCGGCGATGCACCAAAGTTACTTTCGAGGCAAAACGGGTTAGGAAGCCTGCTTCCTCCAGCGCGGAATCGCCGCCGCCGACAACCACGATCTCTTTACCACGGAAAAAGAATCCGTCGCAAGTAGCGCACGTGCTCACGCCGCGTCCAACATTATCCTGTTCTCCAGGAATGCCGAGGTATTTGGCTGTTGCACCGGTGGACAGAATCAGGGTATCCGTCTCCAGAACGCCCATACCTTCCACGTTCAGCTTGAACGGACGCTCGCCCAGTTCCACGCTGTTCACCCATCCCGTGCGGAATTCTGCACCGAAACGTTCAGCCTGCTTGCGCATATTGTCCATAAGATCTGGACCCATAATGCCTTCCGGGAACCCCGGGAAGTTCTCTACTTCAGTAGTTGTAGTTAATTGTCCGCCTGGTTGCGGTCCTTCGATAACCAGTGGGCTCAGGTTGGCACGGGCCAGATAAATTGCAGCAGTCAATCCGGCAGGTCCGGTACCCACGATAATAGATTTATACATGACTATATCCTCCTTATGACGGACGGCATTAGCGTCAGTTCTTATTTAAAATAATTATAATGTAGTACTTATTATGATAAAAGAAAAGGAATCTGTCAATATGCCAGACTCCTCCCTCGCGGACTATTTTGTGAACAATTCAATTTCTTGAAATTAATAGGCTGAACTAGAGCGTATCTTAAAACTAAGTATTATTTCCAGAGTAAACCTGTAGCTTAATTTTAAAGAGTAAACTCACAAAGGAGCCCTGTAAAAAGATGCACAGACGCCATGAAATCAAGGACCACGAGTTTTCCGGACACGCCCTAATCATCCTCAATTTGCTTTAGTTTATCAATCATCGTATCTGAGCAATACCGAGTTCAAGCCTTAGAATCATTATTGTTAAGCAGAATATCCGCAGTAAGTTGAATATGTTCTTTAAATAACTCAACGGCACGATCACTGTCACGTTCAAGAACGGTAGACAATAACAACTTATGCTCCGTATGAAAATCACGGTCCGGCATTTGAGGAATAGACCAATGTCGGTATAACTGGCTAAGATCCCAAAGTCTTTTGCACATATCCAGAAGAATTGGGTTATTGCAAGCCGATATCAGCGAATAATGAAATTGACCATGCGCTTCAGACCATTCTTCACTGATAACCGATTTTTGATTAAAATCCGTGTATTCGGGGGTTTGTGCTAATTTGTGATGAGCCGCAATCACATTGGCTTCCCAGGTCAAGTCTCCATTTGCGATAGAGAGACGTAATGCTGCTGATTCATTAATTAAACGGGTCTCGATAAGGTTATCCAGTTCAACTTCAGAAACAGTCTTAACTGTGAATCCGTAATTTGGAGTTTTAATGACCAAGCCGTGCGACGTCAATTGAGTGAGCGCTTCTCTTACAACGGCAATCGAGACGTTGAACTTTTGGGCCAGCTCTGAAACCGTCAATGGCGCACCTGGCTCGTACCGGCCCGATAATATATCGGTTTTCAGGTTTTTTAATACGGCCTCGCTTAGAGTCGATGACCCGTTTCTTCTAGCCATGAGAATCTACACTTCCTTCATGTATCGAGAATTAATTATTTTCTGTAAATAAACTTTTACCTAAGTATAAAGAAGGAAATTGAGAAAGTCGATGAATTAATAATCGATTTATATTTACAGAATCGATTTTAAAGTTTAGAATCGATTATGTAAAACAATAAAGGGAGGCAAGAATCATGAGTATTAATCCATTAGCAAGATTGCCCAAAGCGGCAGTGTTTCAGGTGACAAGTAAGGACATCGCTGAAGGTGAACCGTTGCCGTCCGAACAACATTCAGGACTTTTCGGTGTAGAAGGCGGGCAAGATATTTCTCCTCAATTAAAATGGTCAGGCGCTCCGGAGGGAACCAGAAGCTTCGCGGTGACCGTTTACGACCCGGATGCGCCGACCGCATCGGGCTTCTGGCACTGGGCTGTCATGAATATCCCGGCGGAAGCAACGGAGCTTCCTACTGGAGCAGGCGATGAGGCAGGAAGCGGCCTACCAACAGGGGCCATCCAATTGCCAAACGATGCGCGAGCCGCACGGTACATCGGTGCCGCTCCTCCTGCAGGAGACGGCCCGCACCGCTACTACTTTGTCGTGCATGCTCTTGATGTAGAGAATATTGGCGTCGACCCCAACGCTACACCTGCAATGCTAGGGTTTAACATGTTAAATCATACGCTGGGCAGAGCTGTTCTCGTGGCAACTGCAGAGATTAAATAAACCTTATTACATTCGCTAATTTGTGCCGCTTTGATCATACAAGCATGATTGAAGCGGCACACCTTTATTCCGCAACTGCATTAACGCAGCTTGATGGAGAATTTTTTAGCTATTTCTGGAGGGATCAAGATGAAACTAGTCCATTTTATGAAGGGCAACACACTCTCAATCGGATTAAAAATAGAAGAAGGAATAGTAAATTTAAGTGAAGCCGCTGCAAGGTTAAACTTACCTTTTCCTGAAACGCTTGATTCACTTATCCGCGCAGAAAAGGAAGGCGCAAACCAGACTGCTATTCTGCTCGCAGCTATTCAGTCGGAGAATCTGCAAAATTATCTGCTAGTAAACGAGACTGAGATTGAATTTGCTCCTGTCGTACGAGAGCCTGAAAAAATTGTGTGCGTCGGACTCAACTACTTGCTTCACATTGAAGAGGCCAACATGACTATTCAGGAATCGCCAGTCCTATTCAGCAAATTCAACAACGCTCTGACAGGCCACGAACAAGCCATTCCCCTCCCTGATGTAGCTTTTCAATTTGATTATGAAGCCGAGCTCGTTATCATTATGGGTAAAGAAGCACGAAACGTTTCAGAAATAGATGCTCTGTCCTTTGTATACGGGTACAGCATTGGAAACGATATTACCGCCCGCGACTTGCAATTTACAAACAGTCAATGGCTTCTTGGAAAAACGCTTGATTCGTTTGCACCCATCGGACCATACCTTGTTACATGTGACGAGTTGGAAACTACCAACTTATCGATTGAATGCAGAGTCAATGGGAAACTGAAACAATCGAGCCATACCGCAAAAATGATATTTGGATGTGCAGCTCTGATCAGCTATATTTCACGATACATGACTTTAAAACCGGGAGATGTTATTTTCACTGGAACTCCCGAAGGAGTTATTATGGGCTGTTCGCCTGACCAACAGCAATGGTTGAAGACAGGCGATGAAGTTGAAGTCACCATTGAAGGCATTGGAACATTGAAAAATAGGTTGATCTAACTAGGGCGGGTCTTAAAACTAAGTATTCATTGAGTCCTGTCTGTCATGATTTTGTTCAAATAATTCTATGATGACGAGTTTTCGGACACGCCCTTAAGATCAGCGCAGCAGTCGCAATCCGTTCAGAATCACCAGAATGGTGCTGCCTTCATGGCCCACAACACCCAGTGGAAGCGCGATGCCTTGAATCAAGTTGCTGATCACGAGTGTGGCGATTACCGTTACAGCAAAAATCATGTTCTGCTTCACAATGCGCTGCGAACGCCGGGCCAACGCAATAGTCGAGGCAATCTCTTCGATATTGTCGTTCATCAGAACGACATCGGCAATCTCCAGCGCAGCCCCGCTGCCCTTCATGCCCATCCCAAGACCTACCGTTGCCGTTGCCAGTGCAGGCGCATCATTCACACCATCACCGACCATGACCACATGTCCGTATTGTTCACGCAATGCCTTAACATGGGCCACTTTATCCTCTGGCAGCAGATCCGCAAAAATCAGGTCCACCCCCGTCTTCGCCCCGATAGCCTCAGCCGTTGCGGTCCGGTCGCCGGTGAGCATCGCCACCTTGATCCCAAGCTGCTGCAACTTCTGAACCGCTGCCTCGGCTTGTGGACGCAAGGAATCTTGCAATGCGATCATTCCCGCGATCTGCTCCCCGTCCATAATTAGTGACACCGTCTTGCCTTCACCCTCCAGCTGGCGGCGTGCAGACATCCATTGTTCCAGATCAGCACTGACCGGGGATGAAGACAGCTCATCCAACAGATTGGACTTGCCGATTCGCCAGCTTTTTCCGTCAACTGTCCCTTCAATACCCCATCCCGTCAAAGATTTACTATCCTGCACGCCCCGCAGCTCCAACCCTTCTTCCTCGGCCTTACGCACAATCGCCTCCGCCAACGGATGGCGGGACATGTTCTCGATCGAGGCACTAACCATCAGCAGCTCACTCTCGTCATATCCTTCTCCGGCAATAAAATCTGTCACCTGCGGCACGCCTTCGGTCAATGTCCCCGTCTTGTCAAAAGCAACGACAGCGGTCCGGGCCATATTCTCCAAATGTAGTCCGCCCTTGAACAGGATACCTTTGCGTGCGCTCTTGGAAATGGCCGACAGCATCGCAGGCATAATAGAGGATACTAATGCACATGGTGAAGCCACAACCAGGAACACCATAGCCTTGTAAAAAGTATCGCTCCAGCTCCAATCAAGCAAAAACGGAGGGGCCAGCATCAGAACCAGGGTTGTTCCTACAACCACCCGGGCATACACCGCCTCCAGACGTTTAATGAAACGCTGCGAGTCCGGCACTTCGGTCTCGGCTTCTTCTACCATTTTGATGATTCTGGCAAAAAGAGTGTTCCCCGCAGCTTTGGTCACTTCAATATACAGCGGGCCTTCCCCGTTTACCGTACCGGCGAACACTTCATGCCCGGAAGACTTCTCTACAGGCAGTGACTCTCCTGTAATAGAGGATTGATCGACAGCCGATTCCCCCCGGCAGACCAAGCCATCGGCAGGGATCAGTTCGCCAGGGCGGACCAGCAGCAGGTCTCCGATAGAAAGCTGCTCAATATCAACCTCGTTCATAGCGCCCTGCTCAATCCGTACCGCAGTGGCTGGCTTCAAGGCCATGAGTGAAGAAATGTCCTTTTTGCTGCGCTCCATTGTATAGCTCTCCAGCGCACCGCTTAGAGCAAAGATGAAGATCAACATAGCCCCTTCATTCCAGTATCCAATGGTCGCAGCACCCAGCGCCGCGGCAATCATCAGCAAGTTGACGTCGAGGTCGCGTTCCTTGACCAGTGTCTCCACGCCCTCCTTGGCCTTGATCCAGCCGCCGATCGTATATGAGATTACGTAAAGAATAATGGAAAGAATCTGCGACCAGCCACCCACTGCCCAAGCCAGCAGCATGATCAACCCGCTGCCCAGCGCCGCTTGCATTTCTGTGTTGCTCAGCATCGCCCGGGGATCGAACCTCCGGGGTTGTGGTGCACCCGGTGGCTTAGCGCCTCGGGATAAGGCCCCTTCACGGGGTAAATGTTTAGTTGCTTGCATAGTAATCACCTTCCTGTAAAGTTTTGTGAAGCATAAGCTTCCTGTATTCCTTCGCAACAAAACTTGCTTCAGGAGCTTTCGCCTACCTCTCACTGAGAATGAGAGCCATTCTTATGACCCCTAAAATGACACATGCTGCCCCGGCTTAGCCGGGACAGCATGTTAAAAAGAATATGAAATTGTATTCAGGTTGTCATTTGCCGTAAGTCATGATGAGAACGCCATTGAGAACGATAATCATTGTTGCAACAGTACAAATATATTTCCTCGGTGCAACTTAAGGTCATAATACCCCTTTCCGCAAGATATGTAAAGCGCTAGATAAGCCTAACAAAAGAAATTCACAAAAGGGAAGTTAAGCGAAGGTGGGCGAACGTGCAAGTGGAGCTGTAGGCGCAAAGGGCTCGCCTGGAAGCTTTCCATGGAAGAGCTAGCACCGGGTCATAGACTATCGATATCAATACCTATTACCCATGGCTGTTCAAATCCAACGATTTCAATAGGAGCGGTAATTCCCCTTCACCAGTCGTCATAACAATGGAAAAGAGTAATTACCTCCCCAACTAATGGCATTTTTGCACCTTATTTTTCTTCAATATAGGAAAAATAGTAAAATAGAGGCATTATTGTATCTTATTTTCCGGAAAAACACGCTGGATGGGGTATTCTGGAAGATTTAAGGTGCAATATTGCACTTAATCTCCAATAACCCTTAGCTGCGGAGGATTTAAGGTACAAAAATGCCGTTAATTACACGTCGATGCTTCTTCTTATGTAGGCTCTCTTATTTCTTGGCTATGTTTGTTTTTTAATGCGTTCTACTATAGATGCGCCTATTTTTATGTAGGCGTTATTGTACTATTGAACGCAAAAAAAGCAGGTCCACGGTGCCCGGACCTGCCTTTGCTCTACTACAGCCCGCCTCCGGCAGCTGTATCCATGCTGTCCTGCCGCGCGATCCACGTCAGGCAGGCCGCCCGCAGCAGCGCCTCGGTCCGCTGACCGGCGCTGCAAAAGATCCCGCTAAGGCCGATCTCATACAGATCGGCCAAGGCGCGCGCCGCCGCAGCTCCGGCGGCGAACACCACAGCCGCCGGCCGCACGCGGCGCACGGCGGCCAGGACCTGGCCCGCCGCGGCGACGAAGTCTTGCGCGGCGTTCTCCTCCGGCGCGGCTTCGCCCTCCGCGCCGTCCAGCACGAGGAAATCGGCGATACGCGCGATTTCCCCGGCGGCGGCACGCTCGGCATCGGGGGCGATTAGCGCCCCGATGCGGCAGGCCGCCGCAAAAGCGTGGCCGAGTGTCTGATCGGCCACTTCCTCGATGAATTCGCGCTGTGCCGCGAATTCGGCCGCGCTGGCGGGTGATGGCGCCAGCAGATCCAGGCGGCATTCGCCGCCCTGGCGCTGCCGCTCCGCCACCGCAGCGAACAGCGCTTCCAGCTGCGCATCCTGAAGCGCGGCCAGCCGGGACCGCCGTCCCGCAAGCTCCGGCGGGGACAGCAGGGTGACGACGGCCCAGTCGCCGTCCGGAGACTCCAGCAGCTCGGCGGCTTCGGCCCGCAGCCGATAATAGATGCGCTGGAGCGCACGATCCGCAGCTAGACCATCGTCACTGACCAGCCAGCTGTCATATAGGCTGGCCAGCTCCGGGGCCAGCAGCCATTCCTCGCTGCGGATCAGGCAAGGCCCTGCAGGCATGGTCCCGCCCTCCGGACGCGGGGCCGGGCGCTCGTTCCGACCGTCACGCAGCACCAGAAAAGAGGGCTGCAAGCCGGTACGCTTGAAATACGTGCGGTTCAGCTGCAGCGCCGCTTCCCTGCGCACACTGCTTACTTCAGGTTCTGCAGGTGATGGAACTGCGGAACCCTTTGGAGTCAGGTCCGCTTCTCGAACCTGCTCATCTGCGCTATTCATTAACGGGCGCTCCTCATTCTTTTGGATTTGATCCTGCTGCTGACGTTCACCCTTCATTTCCGCACCCACCTTTTCAGCTTTTGATTCCTGTCGGCTCCTCAAGGGACAACTTCCGGATTACCGGCAGTTTCATGCTTCACTTATAAATACTGGAATGCAGCTGGAAATATGCAAGCGTTGCCAAATCCACCCGGAGCGGACAAAACCAAAAAAAGCATCCGGACTACGAAGAATCTTCCTTCTTCGAGAAGAGCTGGCAGTCTTCACTCCGGGGAACCGGGGCGAAGACTGCCAGCTGCTTGGAAGAAAGGCTGATAACCAAGTAGCACAGGATGCTTGATGGAAGAGGATTACTGCTGACTTGCAGCGATAGCCTGTTCCAGATCATATAGAATATCGTCAATAGATTCAGTACCAATCGACAAACGAAGCAGTTCAGGTGTTACTCCTGCCGAAGCTTGCTCCTCATCAGACAACTGCTGGTGCGTGGTGCTGGCCGGATGGATAATGAGCGACTTGGAATCGCCGACATTCGCCAAGTGCGAGAACAGCTTCACGTTCTCGATCACTTTGCGTCCAGCATCGCTGCCGCCCTTGATCCCAAACGTAAGAATGGCACCTTGGCCCTTCGGCAGATACTTCTGCGCCAGCTCGTAGGAAGGATGGCTCGGCAGACCAGCATAGCTGACCCATTCTACAGCGTCATGGGCTTCCAGATATTGTGCCACCTTCAATGCATTTTGACTATGGCGTTCCAGACGCAGGTGCAAAGTCTCCAGGCCTTGCACGAGCAACCAAGAGTTAAACGGCGAGATCGATGCTCCCAAATCACGCAGCAATTGAACGCGCGCCTTGATAATATAAGCGATTGGACCTACGGCTTCCGTATAGACTACGCCATGGTAGCTTGGGTCCGGCTCGGTCAGACCCGGGAATCTGCCGCTAGCCTTCCAGTCGAAGTTGCCGCCATCTACAATGACGCCACCGATAGATGTACCGTGACCACCGATAAACTTGGTAGCAGAATGAACCACGATATCCGCACCATGTTCAATTGGGCGCAACAGATACGGGCTCGGGAAGGTGTTGTCAACGATCAGCGGAAGACCGTGTTCATGAGCAATCGCCGCAACCGCTTCGATATCCAGGACATTCCCCTGAGGATTACCAATTGTCTCCGCAAAGATCGCTTTGGTCTTGTCATTAATCGCACTGCGGAAGTTCTCAGGGTTATCGGAATCTACAAAGTGCACCTTAATGCCCAGCTTCGGAAGCGTGGTTGAGAACAAATTATATGTACCGCCGTAAAGACTGGCAGAAGAGACAATCTCATCTCCCGCGCCAGCAATATTCAAGATCGAGAAGGAAATAGCCGCCGAGCCAGAAGCTGTCGCCAGCGCGCCCGCTCCGCCTTCAAGCGCCGCAATCCGTTGCTCAAATACGTCAGTAGTCGGGTTCATGATACGGGTATAGATGTTGCCGAACTCTTTCAGTGCGAACAGGTTCGCAGCATGCTCCGTATCGCGAAAGCCGTAAGAGGTTGTCTGGTAGAGCGGTACGGCACGGGACAAAGTAGTTGGATCGATCTCTTGGCCGGCATGAACGGCCAACGTTTCAAAGGACTGCTTGCGTTCTTCTGACATAGGTATTTCCTCCTTATAATTTAAAAAGTAATGAATTTAAATAATTGGTTGGACTTATTTTCTCACAAACCTTGTCATTTGAAAAGAAAAAAATCTTATTATTCCGGTGTGAATTATTGAATTTTGTAAAATATAAATTCCCACCTAAAAGAAACCGTTATCATGAACCGGTTATAGAAGTCCTGCTGACAGGAGAACTCCAGGCCTGTATGGCAGATAATTACTAAAGAGGTTGAATACATGTTACAACAGGCTGCAGAGCTTGTCCAACCTTTATGTTAGAGGATGATTCCCCCTTAAATTCATGGATAAGAGAAAAGGCTGTCCCCGCCCCCTCTCAGGCATGCAGGACAACCTTCCATATAATCTATCGCGATCCGGTTCAGATGCCTTACGGCTTCTGTTGCGTGAGAGACTGGACATCCACGAACGGGGTAGCCCCTCCTGTCACGGTAGGCAGGACACCGTTCCATTTATCCAGCGCCTTCTCCTGCACCTCAATCTGCTTCAGCTGCACCAGTTCAGGAGTAACCTCCTGCTTCTTGAGCCGCAGCGATTCAGCTTCGGCCTGTGCCTGAGCTACTTTCTGCTTTGCCTCAATCTCAATCCGCCGCAGATCATTCTCGGCCTTGAGCGCTTGCTGCTGGGCGACCTGCTTAGCTTCTATTGACTGATTGAAAGCATCGGAGAATTTAAAGTTAACGATGTTAATATCATTAACGATCAGATCGTATTTGGCCAAACGGGTCTTGAGCTGGTCGCTAACCTCTCCGGACACCACATCACGGCGTGTGATCAGATCCTCGGCAGGATATTTGGCAGTGACTTCTTTGACAATCTCCTGAATGGCCGGATTGATGATGACCGTATCATAATTACCCCCGATATTGTTCATCAGGTGAAAGACAGAAGCTTTGTTCACCGAATAGTTGACCGCCACATGAGTTGATACCGGCTGCAGATCTTTGGAAGACGCAGAGGTATCCGTCTCGGATTTGGTGACTTGTGTATTGACCTGAATGACAGTTTGGATAAACGGAATTTTAAAATGAATACCCGGCGCCAAGGTATTATCATTTAGCTTCCCGAAGGTTTTGTACAAACCGACATGACCATATTCCACCGAAGCGTATGCATTAGTTCCAAGCACAGCTACAACCAGTACAGCGACAATACCACCAATTAGTTTGCCCGGGTGGAACTGCTTTGTCTTTGGGTTCAACTCCACATTCATTTAATCTCCTCCTGCTTATCATGAGCAGCCGGTAGCCCAGCTGCTGGCTTAACCCTCTATACGGTGGTCGTTACCGATCAGTTTCAATAAATTGGCTATCAACAAAAACAGCCCTTTCCTCCTAAGGAAAGAGCTGCTTCATTCAGGTCTGAAAATATCAACACCTGGTTGTTCATATAGTCTAATGACTGCCAGTTAAGGATAAGCCAACCCGCTTAAGCAGGCGTGAGCTTTCTTCATTCAGTCCTGTGATGATAACCTTCTTGTCATGCTGAGCATATTTGCCGATGATCTTCGCAATCGCACTCACTGCCGACTGGTCCCAAACATGGGAATGCGAGAAGTCGATGATGATCTCCGCCGGGTCGGCTTCATATTGAAAATGCTGAACGAAATGACTTGTTGTGCCAAAGAATAATTGACCGGATACCCTATAGGTTCTGGAAGAAGAGGCTTCCTGAACGGTAACATGGATCGAGGCGATTTTCCAGGCAAACGACAAGGCACTAAGCAATACACCGAACAACACACCAATGGATAAATTGTCCGTAGCTACAACCGTTACCACTGTTACAATCATCACCAGCGCATCGCTTACAGGTACGCGGGCCAATGTCTTGAGTGCACCCCACTCAAACGTGCTGATCGAGACCATAAACATTACACCAACGAGTGCGGCCATCGGGATCTGCTTGACGACATCCCCGAGAACGAGGATCAGGAACAACAAGAAAATACCTGATACGAACGTGGACAGCCGGGTGCGCCCGCCGGACTTCATGTTAACCATGGATTGGCCAATCATCGCGCAGCCTGCCATGCCACCGAAGAATCCGGTTACGACATTCGCCAGCCCCTGGCCCTTCGCTTCCCGGTTCTTGTCGCTGCCAGTGCCGGTAATATCATCGATCAGCGTCGCCGTCATCAGCGATTCAAGCAAGCCAACAACCGCGAGCGAAAGAGAGTAGGGCAATATAATCAGCAAAGTATCCAGTGTAAAGGGCGCCTGCGGAATATGAAATAACGGCAGTGCCGCCGTAATATTGCCCATATCCCCTACGGTTTTCACATCTAAATGCAGTGAGATGCTGAGGACCGAAACGGCGATAATTGCAAATAAAGCGGATGGTATGACTTTAGTGAACTTTGGTACCACATAGATAATAACCAATGTCAGAGCTACCAGACCATACATGATCCAGCCTTGTCCTTTGAAATGCGTGAGTTGGGCCATAAAAACCAGGATCGCCAAAGCATTTACGAATCCGGTCATCACCGGCTGTGGCACAAAAGTAATGAACCGGCCCAGCTTCAGAGTACCCATCAAAATCTGGATCAGACCTGCCAATACAGTGGCAGCGAACAGGTACTCGATCCCGTACTGGGCCACCAAAGTACCGACCAGAAGCGCCATCGCTCCTGTGGCTGCCGAGATCATCCCGGGTCTTCCTCCTGCAAATGCTGTAATCATTGCAATGCAAACGGAAGCGTACAGTCCCACCATCGGACTTACTCCCGCCAGAATGGAGAAAGCGATCGCTTCCGGAATGAGCGCAACGGCTACCGTCATTCCGGAAAGAATATCGCTGCGGGTGTTGGAGAACCACCCATTATTCAATGTAAGCTGCTTCAAGTTTCTGTGATCCTCCTATGCTGTTAAGGGTATTAAGGACTTATCCTCTAAGTCCGGGTCCGGTGCAACGCTGATGCTGCTTATTGTACCCGACTACCCGTCACCTTCACAAAAAGTAATTGCTACCTTGTAAGCGCTTATAACTCTCCTTTTCTCCCGTATTCTGCCGATTTATTTCAAATTCAATATATTTATTGACGTTATCTAGATTGGTCTTTCAAAATTAGTAAATTCGTACTTGCGGAAAATGTATGGACTTCCGGCTATCTAAATAATTTATTGTTTGTACAGGCCCGAAGCCTTCACTTGATCGAAGAACGTATTGAACTCATCAATGTTCAACTGCTGCGCCGCATCGGACAATGCTGTGGCCGGATCGGGGTGCACCTCAACCATGATGCCGTCGGCACCGGCAGCGAGCGCGGCCTTGGCACAAGGCACCAGAATGTCCTTGCGTCCTGTGGAGTGAGTAACGTCCACCAGCACCGGCAAATGGCTCTCCTGCTTCAAGATCGGCACAGCTGAAATATCCAGTGTGTTGCGAGTCCATTTCTCGTACGTACGGATGCCGCGTTCAATCAGCATGACCTGTGTGTTGCCACGGGACATGATGTATTCGGCTGCATGCAGGAATTCTTCCATGGTCGCTGCAAGTCCACGCTTCAGCAGCACCGGCTTATTCAGCTCTCCCGCCGCCTTCAACAGCTCGAAGTTCTGCATGTTGCGGGCACCGATCTGAATAATATCCACATAATCCAGCGCTGGCTCCAGATGAGCCGGGTCAACAATCTCGCTGATCGTCAGCAGGCCGTATTCGTTCGCCGCTTCTCGCAGAATCCGCAAGCCATCCATACCAAGGCCCTGGAAATCATACGGAGAGGTCCGAGGCTTGAACGCTCCGCCGCGCATAACGCGGATTCCGGCTTTTTGTAAGGCTGCTGCTACGGTACGGGTCTGAAGCTCACTTTCTACCGAACAAGGTCCGGCTACCATCAGGGAAGACAATCCACCCACAGTTACATCACCAGGAAGCGATATGACTGTATCCTCCTGCTGGCTTTTCCGGCTGACCAGAAGGGTCTTCTTATGTTCTGCTGATTGCAGGTCAAGGGAGGCTGAGAATATTTGCTTGAACAAGCTGCGGATCGTACTGTCCGTAAACGGTCCCTTATTGCTCGCTACCAGCTTCTCCAACATTTGCTTCTCCCGCTCGGGATCGAACTTCGGCACGCCCTGCTTTTCCTTCAAAGTACCGATTTCCTGAACAATCTTTGCCCGCTCGGAAATCAGCTCCAACAATTGACCGTTAATTCCATCCAGACGCTCTCTCAGCTCATCCAATTCCACATTACTCATACCTTCCACTCCTCTTCTTCATCATATATTTGGAACGCAAAAAAGGCCCCCGTCGCAAGGGACGAGGAGCCGTGGTACCACCCTTATTTAGAATGACCTCCGGTAATCGGCATTCCCAAGAAACCTGGCGGTTGCTTCTGCCGCGAAAGAACATTCTGTCTTTCACCCGGTAACGCGGGGCGCGGGCCACCCTACTCATGCTTATGCCGCTTGGCAAAACACTTCAGGGGCCGACTCGGAAGTGAACTTCGGCGCATATCGTCTCATGAGGGTGCTCTCAGTCTCCGGCACGCCTTCCCTGTTAAGATCCGCTTCTTGCGCTTACTCTCTTCGTCATTATCCTTGCCTGTATATCAGCACATCCTTGTGCTGGTTTCTGCTATCTTAATCAAAAATCAAGCCGGTTGCAAGGAGTTCATTTAACGCTTTGTCGCTTCACTCGATCATGATAGGATAAGCCAATTCCTTGGACTTTCCTATCCTTCCTGTGCTACGCTCGCTTTTAAAAAAACTTTCGGATCACTCCCGTTAAGGTCTCGCTCGTGACCGGCTTGCTAATATATTCATCCATGCCTGTGGCAAGACACAGCTCCCGGTCGCCTTTGAGAGCATTAGCTGTCACTGCAACAATAATCGGCTGCTTCTCCGGCGGGAGCGTCTCTTTAATATACTTTGTAGCCTCCAAACCGTTCATACGCGGCATCTGTATATCCATAAAGACCAGATCGAAGGATTCACAGGTTATCCGCTGCATGACGACGGTTCCGTCAGATGCCAGCTCGACGAAATGCCCGCGCTTCTCTAACATTTTTTTCAGAACAATCTGGTTAATCTCGTTATCTTCGGCGACTAGAATCCGCAAAGGACTGTCCTCAGCTCTTGTCATATATTGTGCGTCGTCCTGCCCTACTTCGTCTAAATCGGCATTCTCGTCATCCAGAAAAACCGCGGTGAACACGAATGTGGTCCCTGGCTCCGCTCTTCTGTGCAAGGTAATTTGTCCGCCCATAAGCTCCACCAGCTTCTTCGTGATGGCCAGCCCAAGTCCTGTTCCCTCATGCCTTCGATTCATAAAATGATCCAGTTGATAAAAAGGCTCAAACAAGCGGCCCTGCAGCTCTTCCGGGATACCAATTCCGGTATCGGAAACGGAGAATTCCAGCATAATTCTGCCTTCTTTTTGCTCTGTAACCCTTACCTCCAGCATGATTCCGCCGGTATAAGTGAACTTGACCGCGTTGCCAACCAGATTGAGTAACACCTGCTTAAGGCGCTCCCCATCCCCCAGCAAATGTGTCGGCACCTCAGCATTGACCTGGGTCTCGATGTACAGTCCTTTAATCTCCGCTTTATGACTCAGCACATTCATTACAGAAGCAATGCAGAGCCGCAAATCGAAACGATCCTCATGCAGCTCTGTCTTACCAGCTTCGATTTTGGAAAAGTCCAAAATATCGTTAATGATCGACAACAACGTATCTCCACTCTGGCGGATGATCTCCAGGTATTCATGCTGTACCGAATGTGGCTCACTCATCTCCAGCAGCAGATCCGTCATCCCGATCACCCCGTTCATCGGAGTGCGGATCTCATGACTCATCATCGCCAGAAAATCACTCTTGGCGCGGTTCGTATGCTCGGCTGTCTCTTTGGCAATCATCAGCTTTTTCTGCTCGGTAATATCCTTGACGATAATATAGAACCCTACCCGGCTTCCACTAATAACAATGGGCGCAATACTGGTCAGCACCTCGACCATATGACCATCCTTGTGCCTGATCCGGTCAATGTTCCGTTCTCCCCAGTGATTTCCTGAAGAATGGTCCAGGATGTCGTTCAGATGCTCTGCCCCCACAATACTCGACACATTCAGATCAGTCAGCTCGGGGATCGTATATCCCGTCAACTCACAAACCTTGTCATTCCCGTTGATGATATCGCCTTCCAGCCCCAGGGAAATAACCGCATCATGGTTGTACTTCTTAAGGGAGGTATAGCGCTCCACCGATTCCTGTAGCTTCCGCTCTACCATCTTACGTTCTGTAATGTCGCGGCCTACCGCAACAATGCCCCGACCAACGCCTTCTTCCTCCAGCACCCGCAGTGTATACTCAATCCACAAATAATGCCCCTCCGCGTGCCGGGTACGCAGCTGAACGCTGCTATAAGCCAACGCGCCTGGCATCTGGAGCGTCATGAGATCATCCGGATGAATATAGCTGCTGACATTCCGCCCCACTAGTTGTTCTGGTTCATAACCCAGCACTTCATAAACTGAGGGGGAGCAGTACCGGCAGAGGCTGTCCGGTGTCGCCACGTATACAATATCCCTGACATTATCCGCAATCAGCCGGAACAAATCAGCGTTATCCGTTAAATGATTCTCCTTGCACCCGGGTTCAGATAATTCCATTAACAGCACTGTATAAAAGAGCAGCTTCCCTGTCGCCGGTTCAATGATCCGCGTGATCCGAGCGATTAACGGTACAGGGATCATAGCCTGATGCACCAGCTTTAACGTACACTCAAAAAAAGGGATTTCGCCTGCTGCCAGCGCTCCCATCTGATTATGGTAAAGCTGCTTGTAGTCTCTGTGTAAAAACTCGCTCAATGGCCGCCCCAGTAGTTGCTCTTCCGAATAACCCAGCAATCCAGTTACACCAGAATTAACACTTGTCCAAGTTTCTTCCGGGGAGAGAAAGGCCTCACCTGCTGCTCCCCCGCCTTGCACATCTTTCAACCGGGAATTTTCTTTATCCGACTGATGCCCCAACATCTGTCCCACCGCCGTTTCGTGGAGTAAGGCTAGCATTAAGCAAGCTATTTGATAGTTAAATTCTTTATTATAAATATCTGGTATAACTGTAGGAAAGTCAATGTGAATAGAGGAGTTTATCGCTCCTGAGCAGACGCTAGTGATCACACTCCAAATGTACGATAATAATCCCATTAAAAAGAAACAATAACTCACAAACTTACAATTCGTAAGTGATTATGATATAATGCATGTATTCCATCCATACGGACATGCTTTAACCAATTAATCTATGAATAGCAAGGGGTTCGGAAGTATGAGTAATCATATACAACAAGAGGCTGCACCAGAATTTGAGTTTGGCATTTATACACTTGGGGATATTGTGACCGACTGTCTCACTGGAAAAACAATCACCCCGCGGCAGCGGCTGGATGAGGTGATTGCCGCCGCCAAGCTAGCCGATGAGGCGGGACTTGATGTCTTTGGTGTCGGTGAACATCACCGGCTGGATTTTGTTATCTCCTCGGTGCCTGTCGTTCTGGCGGCTGTGTCCCAGGTCACGCGCCGCATCAAGCTGACCAGCGCCACTACTGTGCTTAGCACAATTGATCCTGTCCGGGTCTTCGAGGACTTTGCCACACTTGATCTGCTATCCAATGGACGGGCTGAGATCATTGCTGGACGCGGTGCTTTCCTGGAATCTTTCCCCCTGTTCGGCTATAATCTTGAAGACTATCATCGCTTGTTCGCGGAGAACATCCAGCTCCTTCAGGAGCTGAATCAGCATGAAATTATTAACTGGGAAGGCTCGTTCCGCTCTCCCCTCAGAAATGCGGAGATTGCTCCTAGGCCCGTACAGCATAAGCTCCCGCTCTGGGTTGGCGTCGGCGGCTCGCCCGAGAGTGCAAAGAAAGCTGGCGCACTGGGCACAGGGTTAGCTATTGCCATCCTGAACGGAAATCCAGCGCCTTTCAAAGAGCTTGCGGATAGCTATCGCCGCTCCGGCATGGAGGCCGGTCATTCCCTTGAGTCCCTGAAGGTTGCCATTACAAGTCATGGCTATATTGCGGAAACTACACAGCAGGCGCTTGATGAATTTTATCCTTACTATTACAGCTACCGCAATTCCATCAGTCCGAGCCGAGACCAGCGATATACAGTATCGCGCAGCGAATTCGATCAGTTTGCAGCCTTCGATAATACCTTGGCTGTAGGCAGTCCTCAGCAAATTATTGAGAAAATCCTTTACCAGCATGAGCTGTTCGGACACAACCGCTTTATGACTCAGCTGGATATCGGTGGACTTCCTTACGCTAAGGTGGCATCAGCTATCGAACTGCTGGCCACCAAGGTAGCCCCTGTTGTACGACGGGAAATTGCTAAAAAGACCTCTTCAGTCTCCCTTTAAAAGGGTCTTCTGCCGGATTTTTTTGTAGCTTCTCCATGGTATAATCTAAAGCTTCACGGGCATTATCCAATTCTTTGGTTCATGAATGGGGTAATGAGCCTAAGGCTGATTCTTTCAGATTCAGCCCCAGAATATTTCCCGGAAGCGAGGTACCTATGAAGAAACTATTAGGCATTGCTATGTTGGCCTTATGCATATTCAGCATAGGGCTGCAGCCTCCCAAAGCCGCTGCCGCAATCAGCTATACCGCCAAGGTAAATGCTGATTCCTTGAATGTGCGCAGCGAGCCGGCCAAGAATGCAGTCATCACGGGGTCACTGAAGAACGGTACGGTGGTAAGTGTCACAGACGAACAACATGGCTGGCTGAAGGTCAAGTCCGGTTCAACTTCCGGTTGGGTTGCTGGCTACTACCTTCAGAAGACAAGCGGAACGCCCACTGCCGGAACGACCGTAAAGGTCAAGGCAACGCCGGCGGTTAAGACGTCCACTGGAAACAGCATGAACGCCAAAGCAACAGTTACCGCAAGCTCCCTGCGAATCAGGAGTGGCCCAGGCACTAGCTATAGCGCGCTGGGCTCACTGAAAGCGCAGGATACGGTAACCATCCTGCAGCGCCAGAACGGATGGCTGAAAATCCGCACAGCCAGCGGAGATACCGGTTGGGTCTCGGATCAATACATCCGCAGTGGTGCAAGCGCCACAAACAGCGCTCCGCCTCCTTCTTCCGGCGGCCTGAAGGGCAAGCTGATCGTGGTGGACCCGGGCCATGGCGGAAGTGATCCCGGCATGCTTGGCACCACCTACGGCACGCTCGAAAAGGACTTGAACCTGCAGACTGCCTTCTATGTCCGCGACTACCTGCAGGCGGCGGGCGCCCGGGTCGAGATGACCCGAACGAAAGACGTGAAGCCTTCACTGGCCCAGCGTGCCCAGCTCGGCAAGACACTTGGGGCGGATGCATTTGTGAGCATCCATTATAATTCCTCACCGAAGAAGATATCCGGAACGTTGACCTTCTTCTATTCCGAAAGCACTGACCTCAAGCTGGCTCGGGCGATTGAAGCCAGACTGGGACAAGGCATCGGTCTGAAGAGCAACGGCGTATCCTTCGGCGATTATCACATCCTCAGGGAGAACTCGATACCGTCAGCCCTGATGGAGCTTGGCTTTCTCTCTACCCCCTCTGATGAGGCGCTGGCCCGCACAGCCTCCTATCAGAAAAAAGCCGCCCAGGCTATAGCCAACGGGCTGGCCGATTACTTCAGACGCTAAGGCATTCGCGCCGCGGCATATCAAAAGCCCAGGTCTCTTATCCATTCTAAGGATAAGAGACCTGGGCTTTTTTGAGCTTTTTATTTTAATACAACATTTCAAAGACTAAGAACAAGTTCAGGAGGACTACCAGAGCCGAGATAATCCAGCCTGTGATAGAAGTAATCCGCAGATTGACCAGTCCGCCCATAATTTGACGGTTGCTTGTGAAAATAATCAAGGGAATGAGTGCAAAGGCAATCCCGAACGACAGCACCACCTGACTCATGATCAGGGCGTCTGTAGCGTTCACACCCGCAATAATAATCGCAAGTGGTGGAATTGTAGTGATCGCCCGGCGCAGGTACAGATTGATTCTTTTATTGATGAAGCCCTGCATGACAACATCTCCGGCCATGGTGCCCACTGAAGAGCTGGACAATCCGGCAATGAGCAGCCCGAGTCCAAAGGAAACGGCCGTAACAGGTCCGGCTAGTTCTCGGAACTGATGAAAGGCTACGCCCAGATCTTCCACGACCATACCGTTCTTGAAGAACAGTGCAGCAGAGACGACGATCATCGCCATATTGACGGCTCCGGCAATGATCATGGCGATGATAATATCCGCCAGTTCCAGCTTGAAGATTTTCTTCTTCTCCGCTTCATTCCGGCCGACCACACGATCCTGCGTCAGCGAGGAATGCAGATAGATCGCATGCGGCATTACCGTTGCGCCCAGAATACCTGCGGCCAAAAGAATGCTGTCCACACCATCGAATCTGGGAGTAAACATGCCCACGGCTACTGCGCCCATATCCGGCTTGGATACAATCACTTGGAAAGTAAACGCCAGTACGACGATTAATACCATGGCACCTATTCCCGCTTCTAATGAACGGTACCCGCGCCGCTGTAGCTCCAGTATGGCAAACGACCCAACGGCGGTAATCAAAGCGGCTGGCAGCATAGGGATGCCGAATAGTAAATATAATCCTAAAGCCGCTCCTATAAACTCAGCCAAGTCTGTAGCAATAATTACAAGTTCACTTTGTATCCAGAGAAAAATCGAAACGCCTTTGGGGAATCGGTCATGCGCAATTTCAGGTAAATTCTTGCCGGTAGCGATACCCAGTTTGGCTGACAGTGATTGGATCAGTACCGCCATCAGATTAGAGGCGACAATCACCCATAGCAGCAGATATCCATACTTGGACCCCGCTGTAATATTGGTAGCAAAATTACCGGGATCGAGATAGGCAACCGCTGCTATAAAAGCAGGTCCGAGAAATGGCAACAGCCGTTTCAGGCCTTTGACTTCTCCGTCCAATACAGCTTGGGCAGATATCTTGACTTTCTTTTCTTTGATCAGTTTTTGTTCCGCAACTTGTTGCTCCAACATGTCTATCCCTCCTCTTGCCCGGGAAAGTTGTCTATATACACGAAAGTTTCCTCGATGCAACTTTATAGTTGAATTATAGTACCTTCCATGTAAAATGTAAATAGATTTTCATTTCAAATGTTTTCATTTTAAATTCATTTATTTCTTCTTCTGCAAAGAAAGCTTATCGATCATATAACTGGTCAAGGCATTCAGATGATTACCAATGGTGGCGCCTGTTTCCTGTTCTGCCTGCCGAGCCGCAGGAGCCATGGAAAGCTGGGCAGCAACGATACGGACGCCAGGATTCTCCTGAGCCGCGCGCTTTAATCCAGACGACACCAGCGTGGTATACTCATCCTTTTTCCCCTGCATAATCAGACTGAACGTATGCTCCAGCACGCTGGCTTCTGCAAGCACCTTACGCCCAGCAGCCTGGCAAAAGTGTTGAAACTGTTCCATCGTCCCTTTAATCGTATTGGGATTGGTGAAAACGAAGAGGACAGGTTCATCAGACCGGCAGGCGTTCTGAAATAATGGGTCATCTATCTTTATGACGGGAATAGGCAATGGGTGAAGACTTTCCCGATATGCTGAAGTAAAAAAAGTGCAAGTGATTAGAATGGCATCCACATGAGAGCCTGAAATCCAACATAGGGTCTCTCTAACCTTATTCTCAACAGTTTCATTATTAAAATCAGTGTCCATTTTTATGCGGTCAAGGCCTGGATCTACAAAATGTACCAGTTCCACCTCAAAGCCGGTTAAAGCATTCTCAATGTGCTCGATATTGGAGTAATGCGCGTGGTAACAGCCTATTCTTGTCATAAGGATTTTGCCCCCTCTAAAATACATCAAGCGTAAAACAAAAGGTCCCCTTCACACAAGTGAAAGGAACCTTACAAAGCCTAAGCATCATCTATGGGTGAACTACATAATTTTGACTGATCAAAAAGGAAAGTACGGATGCTTCGATTGCTTCCCTATACTCCTTGTGGATACAATCGGTTCAATACTTCACGCATTGCCCCTTTAATCTGGATATCCGGACGTTTTTCTTTAGCTAAGTTTTCAGCTTCTTCTACCGTGGAGACTACCCCAAGTTCCAGCAGCAAACCCGTGGCTACGGTTCCTGTACGGTTGCGGCCACCCGCGCAATGGAAGTAGACGGTTTTCCCACTGTTTACAGCTTCGCTGATGGCTAGGACTGCCTGTTGTACAGAGGCGTCTTGCCCACTTTCATGCTCCACAATCGGATGATGATGTCGGCTAACCTTATCCGGAAAACCCTCAGCTTTGGTGCCGTTGTCCCTCAGATCAAACACATCTGAAATCTCCTGCTCCTGAAGCGCCTCCAGCAAACCGTTCTCCCCGCCGATATACACTTTACCTTCAATAAGTTCGTGATAGTCCGCCATCCTTATTCTCCCGTCTCCGCAAATTGCTTAATACGTGCGCCGATCTGGTCACGAACATTTTGAAATACTGCCCATTTCTCCTCATCCGTCCCCTGAGCCTTGGCTGGATCATCAAACCCCCAGTGTTCACGTCTTACCTTCGGCGGGGTAATCGGGCATTTATCTGCGGCATCGCCACACAAGGTAACCACCAGATCTGCGTTATTCAAAAGATGGGAATCAATAATGTCGGAGGTTTGGCCCGAGATATCAATACCGGCTTCGCTCATGGCTTGTACCGCTTTTGGGTTCAGTCCATGAGCTTCAATCCCGGCGCTGTAGACATTCCAGTCCTTACTCAAATATTGCTTCGCCCACCCCTCGGCCATCTGGCTCCGGCAAGAATTGCCTGTGCATAGAAAATAAAGAGTCTTCTTATCCATTGTCATCGATCTCCTTTTACATTACAGAATAATTAACCATATATAGAGTCCTAACAGGGTAATAAACAGTGTGGGAACCGTCAGGATGATGCCTGTTTTAAAATACGTTCCCCATGATATTTTCACGCCTTTAGTAGAAAGTACATGTAGCCAAAGCAAGGTCGCCAGCGAACCGATCGGTGTAATCTTAGGCCCCAAATCTGACCCAATAACGTTCGCGTAAATCAAAGCTTCCTTCATGATTCCCGTCGTGTGTGTAGCATCGATCGCGAGCGCGTCAATTAGAACAGTAGGCATATTGTTCATCACTGAGGAGAGGATCGCGGCTATAAAGCCCATGCTCATCGTGGCGACGAATAACCCCTGATCTGTTGCCGCCCGCAGCACCTCTGCCAGCAAATCAGTAAGACCGGCATTCCGCAGCCCGTACACCACGACATACATCCCAATGGAGAAAAACACAATCGCCCAAGGCGCTCCCTTGATCACTTCCTTCGTGTTGACGGACAAACTATTTTTTGCCATCAGCAGGAAGAAAATCGCAATCACTCCGGCTACCGCCGAAACAGGGATGTTCAAAAATTCGCTGACGAAATACCCGATAAGCAGAATCGCCAGCACGACCCAGGACAGCTTGAACATCCCTTTGTCTTTGATCGCCTCTTGTGGGTTCTTTAGCTGAGCGCTGTCGAACCTTCCCGGGATGCTTCTGCGGAAGAAGACGAACAAGACCAGAATACTTGCCACCAGCGAAAATAAGGTTGGGATGATCATCCGGCCCGCATATTCCATGAAGGTGATGCCGAAGAAATCGGCGGACACGATATTCACCAGATTGCTGACGATAAGAGGCAATGAAGTTGTATCGGCGATGAACCCGCTGGCGATGATGAACGGAAATACTTTTTTCTCATCGAATTTCAAGGCACGCACCATCGCAAGCACAATCGGAGTGAGGATCAGCGCCGCACCATCATTGGCAAAAAACGCCGCCACCACTGCTCCCAGAATGGTCACGTAGACGAACAGCCTAATCCCACTCCCACGGGCAGCGCGTGCCATGTGTAGGGCGGCCCATTCGAAAAATCCGATATGGTCCAGGATCAGTGAAATCAGGATGATCGCAATGAAGGCTAATGTCGCATTCCACACAATCCCGGTAACATCAAGCACATCGTTAAAACTTACTACCCCTATCAGTAACGCCAAGACCGCCCCGCCACAGGCGGACCAGCCAATGGACAGGTTCTTAGGTTGCCAGATTACAAATACTAATGTGACTATAAAAATAATAATTGCCCAAGCGGCCACTGCTACAACCTCCAGTTGCTTCTGATCATATTAGATGAACTTACGACACAAACGCCGACTCGGTCATCATCACACTACATAATAATATAACTATATACTTATATATAAAACATAGCTTTGTTACTTCAAGCGTTTATCACTCACAAGAAGCAACAATTTCTTTTTTATTCAAAAGGGTTAATATCGTCTTGGAATCCGGCATTTGACTCAGAACAGCCTGAATATGCGGCTTATCTTCGACATTCAGGGAATAATGTACCCATTGTCCACGTTTACTCTCCTTAACGATGCCCTGTGTTTTTAGCTTTCTTAGATGCTGGCTGACCGCCGGCTGTGAAATATCAAAGATGTCCACAAATTCGCACACGCACCACTCCCGCTCTTTCAACAGCGAAAGCATCGCCAGACGCGTCTTGTCTCCCAGCAGTTTCATATCGTCAGCAATATCGGCTAGCGGCTCCATATCTGTCGCCTCCTTTCACACTTATATAAGCATATGCTTATATTCTAATCTTCTGTCTCGAATTTGACAAGAATTAAATAAAAAACCAGCTCAAGCACGTAATTAACGTGATGAACTGGTAACCAGGTTTAGTATTATCCTACAGATTAGAGGATACGGGACGATTGGCCTGATTCCCTTGCTTGCTTTTCCGGTCAAAGTAAAGCACCTTGAAAGAAATACATACCATTGCCAGCAGGATAAACAGTAATCCACTCCCAATGGTCCCTCTCATCCCCGCAGCCGCAATGAACCACCCTCCAGCTACCGAACCCAGGGAAACACCAAGGTTGATAAAAGAAATATAGAGAGCATTCGCAAATTCGGGGGCTTCAGGAGCTTCAGCGGTGATCCATAACTGAGTCACGATTAAACCGCTGGTATGAGCAGCTCCCCACAGCACAATAATAACAAGCAGCGGCATAAACGAGCTTTCCCCTAAATAAAGCAGCAAGAAAGAAAGTGCTAATACGATCGGCTGAATAAACGTTGTCTTTACCTTATGCTTACCAAGCATTTTTCCAGCAAACAAATTGCCTGCAACACCACCGAGGCCAAACACCACCAGCAGGATGCTGACGGCTTTTCCGCTCAATCCCATCACTTGTCCCAAATATTCTGCAGCATAGCTGTATACAGAGAACATCGCGGCAAATATGAAGGCAGCTGCGGCAATATTGATCCACAAGGGAGTTTTACGCAAAATGCCGAGTTGCTCTTTGTACGATACTTTTTCAACGGAAGAAGTTTCCGGGAGCATGATTGCTATGCCAATGGCAGCAATAACATTTACAACGGTACAAAATAGAAAGGACGCCTCGAACGAAAATTGATCGGCGATATAGGTTGTAATCGGTACGCCAAGTACCATTCCCATGCTGGTTCCCACAAAAGCTTTAGCGGAAGCTTGCGTTGACTTCTCCTTCGGATAAAGCGAAGTCGCTGCGACAAAGGCCAAAGAAAAATAGACCGGGTGGAACAATGCCGGAATAATCCGGAGTACCATTAAAATCTGAAAATTAGCCGCATAAGCTGACATCAAACTGCTCCCCGAAAAAATCAAAAGGGACACGATGAGCACTTTTTTTCGATTATATTTTGAAAGGAACAGTACCATAAACGGACCACACAGTGCTATGACCAGAGCGAACAAACCCACGAGCAGGCCGGCCTCAGAAGTGCCAACATGGTAACGCTCCATAATAGCGGGCAGTATACCTACAACACCAAACTCAATGGTGTATACCCCGAATAAACCTAGAGCAATAAAGAAAAGGGGATTAAATCTTCTCATGATTCCCTGATCCCGGCATAGACGGCTTCTGTAAGATCTGTAGTGAACTTGCCCGACATGCCTTCCAGCGCGGTATTGGTGAACGCTACGACGCTGAGCTGCTTCGAAGGGTCCACAAACCACGAATGACCATAGGTTCCTCCCATACGCCAAGTACCCGGTGATTCTGGGGTAGCTGCAGCAACCGGGTCTTTGAGCAGAACAAAACCTAAGCCGAACCCTCTGCCTCGCCAAAAGGCCATCGGAAGATCGCCGATCTGATTGGTAGTCATCTCACGAACCACTGCCTCTTTCATCAGTGGTTCTCCCCCCTTGCGCAAGGTTTCTAGCAGCTTCAAAAAGTCACCTGCACTGCCGACCATGCCCGCTCCACCTGAAGGGTAAGCTGTAGCATCCGTTGCCCGGCCAGGAGCAAGCCGGAAACCCGCTGTCCCCTCTACGAATGGTATGGTATCAAAATCCCGCAAGCGACGTGGCTCAGCAGGATCATCAGCGTAGGCAACAGCCAGCCGGCCAGGATCGACTGCAGTAAAGCCGGTATCACTCATGCCGAGAGGATCTGTTACCAGTGAACGCACAGCTTCCCCAAGCGGTGCATTTGCTGCCTTTTCAATCACTGCGCCTAGTACATCTGTAGCAATAGAATATTTCCACTGCGTTCCAGGTTCATACAGGAGCGGCACAGAAGCAAGCCGACGCAGGTTCTCTTCCAATGTGATATCCGCCAGATCCATCCCATCAGATACACCCGCAAGCTCATAGGAACCCTTCTCTTCTTGAAAAAAACGGTACGTCAGTCCGGCGGTGTGTGTTAACAGGTGACGAATCGTCAATGTCGCAGCTTCACCATTCAGTAGCCGTGGACGGAATTCTGGCAGCCAGCGATCTACACGGTCATCCAGTTGCAGACGGCCTTGTGATACCAGTGCCAAAGCAGCTGTGGAAACAATAGGCTTAGACACAGAAGCCAGCCGAAATAACGCCTCCTCATGCATGGGACGATTGTTCTCCCGATCCGCAAAACCCGCTGCGCGGTTATACACCAAATCCCCACCCATTGACACTTTAACAACGGCACCGGCTAACCTTTTATCGGCAAGCGTGTGATCGATGACCTCATCTATACGTGCTTGTAAATTCGCCTGCGTCTCTTTGTTCCAATATAATTTATCCAAGTGACACTCATCCTCTCTGAACAATATCATGTTGCTTCGTTTTCCAGGGTGAGTTTATTATATAAATCAAGTCCCTTTGAATACATAAGACAAACCAGTTAGTTTCTTCATTTGACAAAGAAAAATGAGGTAGTTTGAAAGGAAAATTTATAAATTAAAGGAGTGCGTTTTCATGGACCATATAGATAAGCAGATTCTATTTCATTTGCAAGATCAGGCGAGGATCTCAATGACCGAATTGGGGAAAAGTGTCGGCCTATCGCAACCAGCCGTTACAGAGAGAGTCCGCCGTCTGGAAGAGAATGGGGTCATTGAGGCGTATCGCACAGTGATCTCCCCGGAGAAAATCGGCAAAGGTACTGCGGCCTATGTACTGTTTAGAACAAAGGAATGTTATCCATTCCTTGATTTTTGCCGTTCTGCACCCGAGGTTGTTGAATGCTATCGCATCAGCGGAGAACACAATTACCTGCTGAAAGTAATGACCGATTCTACCAAATCCCTTGAAGAATTCGGCAACCAGTGCGATCCCTATGGGACTTACACCGTTCTTATCGTAATGTCATCCCCTATTGATCCTAAATTTCTCATCCCCTCGCTTGAAAAAGCAAATCTGCTCGCTGATCCAGAATAGGTCTCTGACGATGTACAAACAAAAAGGAATCCGGCAAAGAGCCGGATCCCTGGGAAATCGAATGAGCACAGAGTCGCGTTATTAATACGTCCACCAGTTGCCTGACATCACAATCAGCGAGAACAATTTGATGCTGTCTTCGTAGTAGCCTTCGGCAGAACTACTTGCCGTATGGCTCCACACGGAGTTCAACCAGCTTTGATAGGTCGAAGAGGTCATTGCACTAACACCAAACGGTGCATAGAAGGCCCCACTGTTATAGCTGCCGAACACAGTTCCATTCAGTTTGTAGCCGTCCTTGATGCTTCCGGGTGCGCCCCCTACCTTAGTTTGAATCCAGCCGTTCATCTGATTAAGCTGCGACAAGGCACGGTTATCGCCAGTAATCAGGTAGTCTGTAGCAATTCGCCATGGAGTACGACAGGAGTTATAATTGTAATTACCGTCATTAGCATCTTCTAAGAAGTTTGCCGCTGCGGGCTTGTACACACCACCTGAGTAGATCACGAAGTCAGGCTGCAGACCGGTGCTTGAGCTATATCCGCTATACAGGCTGTTGATAATCGTGTACGTCTTGTCCGTAACGTTCTTCCAGCGGGCATCTCCAGTCGCACTTTGGAAAGCCTTCAAATGATTCAGCATGAAATCCGAAGGCCGAGTAGCCGTATTATAGGAGCCACTGTTCGCCCAGTCGCCGAGACGGATGGTCCACTGGGTCTGGTTAATTTCTTTATCCATAATGGCATTAATAATATTCTTGGCCGCTTGCAAATAGTTGATTGTACCGCTGCTTCCCCACTGCTTATCTGCTAACAGCAGCGAGAACGCGATATCCATATCTCCGTCTGTGGCCGAATCCTGACCATCAATGTTTTGAAAACTGCTATTCTGCTTCCAGGACAACAGGTACGGGTTATTCGCACTCGGATGTGCTTTGTAATAATTATAGAGGCCGTCAAAATAAGTCTGCGCACTGCTGTCATACCCGGCCATCAGCACGGTGAACAGCATGCCATAGCCATGGGCTTCGGATACGGTTTCCCCGGCCGAATTGTATTTCACATAATACTTTCCGGTACCGGCTGGCTTAAGGTAGGCTGCTTTCCATGCATCCCATTTGGTTTTTACTGTATTATCCATACTCGTCTGAGTAACATTATCGGGCTTAATAGAACCGGCTGTATAGGTCGTATGCTGTGGAAATGGCTTGTTCACTGCTGCGAATGCAGATCCCGCTGGAAGTATAACGATAGCCAAACATAGCGTCATAAGCATTTTCCAATTGAATCTAAGCTTTCCTGTCCTTTTCATCATTTAATCGTCTCCTCTTCTAAATGCTGATTTAGTGATCAACAAGCAGGGGCACTAGCCATACACGTTAAAAGACAAATGACATAAATAAATTGGTTAATCTGTTAAATAATGATTGCAAATCGCAATACCAATATATTCTGCAATCTAGTAACTGTCAATATCAAACGTACCGCAAAACATAGTTTCCACATTCCTCCTGGTGTACCCCTCTTTGCTCTCTACCGCATGACTTACTTTCCAGGCTCTCATCACTAAAAAAGGATCACCCCTGTCCCAAAGTGGAACAATGAAGTGATCCTTTATCAATAAACTTAGAACACGCTGCGAACCAAACCGCCGTCCACTCGCATTGCAGAACCATTAATCGCCGAAGCCAACGGGCTGCTGAGAAAAACGACAACATCCGCAATCTCTTCCGGCCGGATCAGCCTTTGTATAATGGAGGTTGGACGATTCTCCTTCATAAATCGGGTCTCCGCTTCCTCAATCGTCAGCTTTTCCTGCGGATACAAGGTGCTCAGCATAGTTTCTACACCTTCTGTTAATGTAGAGCCCGGCATGACTGTATTCACCGTCACCTTTGTCCCTTTGGTCAGCTCAGCCAAGCTGCGGGAAAGCGATAGCTGCATCGTTTTGGTTGCGCTGTAGTGAGCCATTTCCTGAGAAGGCATCACTGCAGCCTCACTGGCGATGAAGATAATTCTACCCTCATTGCTCTCCAGCATGTCCTTCAAATAATGACGGCTAAGCCGAACTCCACTCATGATGTTAACCTCAAAGAACTTAAACCATTCTTCATCCGGAATATCAAAATATTCAGCAGGCTCGAAGATCCCCAAATTGTTGATAAGAATATCGACTTTCGGGAATTCCCCCACAAGCTGCTGGCAGCCCGCCTCTGTTCCCAGATCCGCTACCGCTGAGTATAGCTCAGCTTCAGGTTGCTCCTTCTTGATCTCTTGAATCGTATGATTCACCTTGTCCTCATGCCGTCCATTGATCAGGACAGTTGCACCTTCCCGCACCAACGATTTGGCAATCGCTTTGCCAATTCCCGATGTTGATCCAGTCACCAGTGCGGTTTTGCCTTCTAAATGTAGCTTCATGCCGATTCCTCCTTTGTATACACATACCCTGATACAAGAGAGATCACTCCACTCATTCCATATAGAACGAGGGAGTGATCTTGTTCATGCACTATTAAAAATCGAAGTTGTCCGGGTCTGGGCCGACACGCAGGTGTTGATCCAATCCGTCAATTCGTTTCATATCTTCTGCGGACAGCTCGAAGTCAAAGACCGAAGCGTTCTCGACAATACGGTGTTCTTTGGTCGACTTAGGAATCGTAACAACACCGTTTTGAAGATCCCAACGCAAGATGATTTGGGCAATGGACTTGCCGTATTTAACTGCAATTTCTTGCAGCTCAGGGTTGTCCAGCAGTTGGCCCTGCATCAGTGGAGACCAGGCCTCGTATTGAATGCCTTGCGCTTTGCAGAAGGCTTGCAGATCTTTTTGCGTCAAGCGCGGGTGATATTCCATCTGGTTCACCATCGGCTTGATTTCAGCATCTTCGAGCAGGTCTTTTAACTGATGCTCAAGGAAGTTGCTGACTCCAATCGCTTTGACACGTCCCTCTTTATAAAGAGTCTCCAGCGCTCTCCAGGCTTCCTTATATTTTCCTTTTACAGGCCAATGGATCAGATACAAATCGAGGTATTCCAGACCAAGCTTCTTCAGGCTCAGTTCATATGCAGCAATGGTGGACTCATAACCGAGATCTGCATTCCACACTTTGGACGTCACGAATAGCTCTTCTCTGGAAATACCAGCGGCTTCAAGCCCTTGGCGAATTCCGTTACCTACTCCTTCTTCATTTCCATAGATCGCAGCGGTATCCACACTACGGTAGCCGTGGGCAATTGCTGTTTTCACCGCGTTCTCCAGTTCAGCGCCTTCCTCCACTTGAAATACTCCGAGACCAAACCACGGCATTTTCACCCCATTGGATAGGGTTGTTGTATCTTGCAAATTCTTAGCCATTCTCTATCTTCCTCCATCTATGATTAATTGCTGAGCTTATAGTATGCCATTCGGCCAAGCTCTAGTCATCAATGCTTGCAAGTGATATGATAGGTTAAAACATCCCAAATGAATAGTACGCACTTCAAAGTACCATAGTAACTAAAAAGTACCTATGAGGATATCAAGAACCCAACAACTGGAGGAATAACCATGACATTGGTTAAGAAAAAATATAATATTTCGGTGGAGGCCACACTGGAGGTTATTGGCGGGAAATGGAAATGCGTCATCCTCTGCCATTTGACCCATGGCAAAAAACGCACTACCGAGCTCAAGCAACTCATGCCTGCTATTACGCAAAAGATGCTGACTCAGCAGCTACGGGAGCTGGAAAGTGACGGTATCATTAACCGGATTAGCTATAACCAGGTTCCGCCAAAGGTGGAGTACGAGCTGAGTGAGTATGGTGAAAGTCTGAAGTATATCCTCGATTCGCTATGCAATTGGGGCGAGCAGCATATTATCAAGCAATATGGCGACAAACATGCGATGCTTGAAGATAGTATTCTCAACAAGTAAGGCAAGGCATTCCTTGCAGGCTAAGGAGCTGGAGCTGCTGCTATGTTGCGCAGAATGGGAGCATTGCAGCAGCTATTTGATTGGAGAAGCCGAAGAAGGATTGGATCAACCGACAAAGCCTATCTTCTGCTCATATTTGCAAATCGGGGTCCCGGGTAAAAGCCAACTTTTCTATACAGGTTCTCTGCCTCATTGCCAACAGTCACACAAAGCTTAACGACCTGTGAATACTCGTGGGCGGTTGCTCTCACATAGTTGAGCATAGCTTCAGCGAGCCGTTTGTTTCTATATTTAGGAAGAACGCATAAATCCCCTATTTCGGCAAAACCGAGGGGCATCTTTTCATAGATACCAGCTATACAAAGCCCGGAAATTTCTTGCTTTTGCTCATCAAATACATACATCGAAAGATTGCGGTGCTCATAGACCTTCATCAGATGCTGAACATCTGCTATGGCCTTAGCTTCGTCGGGAATACCATAAGTTTCATAGTCAATCCCCCCTGCATATCCCTCTATAAGGATCTTGGCTACCGTGACAATATCCGTTGCCTCATCTAGCGGACGAATAGAAAATCTATCCGGCAACACCGTTGTTATACTATCATCAGCCGGACAGCACATCACTTGCCGAATCACACCCAGCTTATACCCGAATGCTAGCAAAATACTGACATCTTGTTGTAAGACTCCATTAATGTGCTTAATATCATGACTGCAACTAAATAACGCTCTCCAAAAAACCGTTCTGTCAGCAAAAGGTGAGATCAAAAAGGGGTACATTACCGTCCCATCATTGATTATTAACCCGCCAATCCTCACCTCGTCACACAGAATCCAATAACATTGATCACTGAATTGAGTATCTTGAAGACGTGTATTCCAGTCATACCACATCTCAATATCCGTATCGGCATAGATCACCTGGTACACGGCAAAGCGTTCTTTGTCTGCTTGTTCCAGTCTATATTTTGGCATATTCATCCCCACTTTAGATCGCTCCCTTCTGCATATCGACTTGATCATACAGCTTGTTATATTTAAATATTCTCGCCGAACACTACACGTTGTACCAATACATTGGATGCTCGGTATAATGCCCGTAAGCAGCCTTAACCCACATCAGAACGAGTAGTACACCTCTTTGCCATCTAGAAAATCTCGACAATGCGTACTGCATACTTTTGCAGCGTCCTCTTTAATCCACCCATTCTTCTCCGGATCATTAATGAAAAATGCATAACTAATGAAAATATCCATAAATATTTGTCCTTCGATATATCGGATATCCTCAAAAGAAAAGTTCGCTTTTGAAGCATAACCCTCCAAAAAGGGTGTTCGCAGCTCACTTTTTAGCATGGAAGAGGCGCTGCCCAAGTCAAAGAAAAAATATCCGTATCCAAACAAACAAAAATCTATTAACGAAGGGTTTCCTTCAGAGACTACGATATTCCCCAATTGATAATCCGCATGAATAACACCCCAGGAATCTTCTCTTGCATCCAATTCGGTGATTTGCTCTTTCACAATGAGTAGAACGCTTGTAATTACATCATAGTCTCCCTGATTGAGACTACCATGTTCCACCCCTTGCCAGAGCTCTGTTAATGCTTCTTCAATCCTTGCAGCATCATAAAGTGGTCTATATAACTCCTGTGGAACTAATGTCTGAGAGAATTTATGTAATCTGGCTACATCTTCTCCTAATTTATCTACGATCTGCGTGATATTATCTTCCTCTAGCGTAAGTGTCGACCCTTCGATCCACTCAAGAAGAGTTGCAAATGTCGCCCTCTTTTCTGAATAAAATCAATCAACCTTAGTCTACCAATCATTGATTATATTTGATTTAGAAAAAATGGTTATAAACTAAACTCTATTCTTTTAACCCGATTTAAATTCGTTCCAATCCCCCATTTAAATACAATTTTCTAAATCTAGTTGACAAATATTTCACTTTTGTATTATCCTTAATTTTACATAGATACCAAAGATTTTTAATACTACCGCAACAATACTCACATTATTGTGACAGATGAACGTCTGTTATCTACCTTGCACCTCCCCATATCCGACGCACTCTATAACTTCCAAATAACTGTACTCCGCTGATTTACGCTTCCCTCTTCTAGACCTACAACCTACCCACACTTATTTGCGTATAAATCTATTTTGTTGTCTTCCCCTGTCCATTTTGCTAGACTCGTTAATCTTCTAAAAATAATAGATAGCGCTTACATACTATGTTATATACCACTCACGATAGTCGCAATTCTGTGTAGAACAGAAAGGATGAGAGTGATGGGCGTGAATAGGCATGGCTGCGCAGCAAAATGGATGAGGGACAAAGAAATACAAATGAAAGGGCGTGGTCCGCCTGGAGAGGAGGGTATGGATAGGCTACTAGATTTTAAAATTCAAACCAAAAAGGAGAATTTGTGATGAACAAAAATCGAGTTAGCACTACCCCATCTATCAGTAAAATAGTTACGCTCCTCTTCTTATCTTTCATTCTTGTCGCTTCGAGCCTTGTCGTGGGGCCAGCACAGCAGGCCGATGCCGCTCCTCTTCCTAAAAAAATCATCGCTTATGTAGCCGGCTGGGCCAACTTGACCGCGAATGATATCAAAGCAGAGCAATTGTCTCATATCAATTACTCCTTTGCCCTGATCTCCAACGGCAGAGCCACTATTACGAATAATGACCGTACGAATCTGCAAACTATGGTAGGACTGAAATCCAGAAATCCGGATTTAAAGGTTCTATTATCTGTCGGGGGCTGGGGTGCGAACGGTTTTTCTGATGCTGCACTGACAGACGCCTCCCGTACAACCTTTGCCGACAGTCTTGTGCAACTGGTGACTGCCAATAACTTGGATGGCGTCGATCTGGACTGGGAATATCCAACTAACCCTGCAGCAGGCACAACCGCACGGCCGCAGGATAAACAAAATTTCACCTTGCTTCTCTCAAAGGTTCGCGACAAACTGAACGCGCAGGGGCAAATTAATGGCAAGCAGTACCTGCTGACTATTGCCGCTGGAGCCAGCAGCAGCTATCTGAATGGCGTAGAAATCAATAATATCACGCCACTGCTGGACTGGATCAATCTGATGACGTACGATTTCCACGGAAGCTGGGATGCGACCACTGGTCACCATACGAATTTGTCCGGAAGAGATATTAGTGTAACCTCCGCGGTCAATTTGTTCCGAAATGGCGGCGTTCCCGCAAGCAAACTGGTCATTGGCGGTGCCTTTTACGGCCGGTCCTGGACAGGTGTGCAGAATAGCAATAATGGCCTCGACAGGCCTGGTTCCGGGGGCTTCGAACCTGATTACAACACGATTGTCAGCCAATATTTGAATAAAAACGGATACACACGGTATTGGGACAGCAGTGCACAAGCCCCTTACCTGTTTAATGGAAATACCTTTATCTCTTATGACGATCCACAATCTCTCACTCTGAAGGTACAATATGTGAAGAACAATGCTCTGGGCGGCATTATGTTCTGGGAATACAGCAATGACAGATCTGGTGCACTGCTTCAGGCCATTTACTCAGAGGTAACTGGTAATGTGACACCCAATCCAACTGGATACTCCTACCTGGTTGCCCAAGCCAATCAGCAAATCGTCTCTGCTGAAAACTACGGTAATGAGCAATTGGTCGCCAACAGAGCAACCGCAGGAGACTGGGAGCTTTTTGAATTAGTTACGAACTCGGATGGCACAGTGTCCCTCAAGTCCAAAATCAATAGTAGGTATGTCACCGCTGATCTCAATACAGGTGGTGCACTGATCGCCAAAGCAACAACCATCCAGCAGTGGGAGAAGTTTAATCGTGTAGATTTAGGAAATGGCACGATTGCCCTGCAAGCGCTGGCCAATAACTTGTATGTTACCGCTGACTTAAATAACGGGGGCAAGCTGGTTGCCAGCCGCACTGCTGTGGGTGGAGCCTGGGAGGCTTTCCGGGTGAGCAACAACTAATCGAGGGGCATGGGAGCAGCAGGCCTTCACCTTAATGAAAGGTAGAATCTCTGCGTGATCTGCTCGATGAGCAGAGATATTTTTACAAGCACAGTAAAAGCCAGCCGGTCTCCAGTAACAAGGGGACTCGCTGGCTTTTCAATGATAGGTGTACATTTAATTGCTAATGAACGCTGTCAGCTGCTCTATCGTCCGCTTAATGTACATAGCCCCTCTCATAAATCAATTGTAGAACGCTAGACCTTTGCAATCATCACCAATCCAAACCATGCGCTTCAATAAAGTTACTGGTTGCATCTTCCCCATTATCAATAGATACTTTGCCTGTTGTTCCCACTGGAACGCCCGCTTTGATGAGCAATTGACCAACATGACACTTCTCTTCCGCTTGTAAAATCAATGCTTCCGCTGCGGTAACGTGTTCAGCTGTCGCATCGGAAGATAAAATAATATGCGGATGGTGGTTGATGCTGAGCTGTTCTCCTTTAGATACTGTACCTTCTGTGTCCATGATAAACCCGGAGACCGGCAGTTGGCTTCGGTCGAGCATATAAGACAGGGTCATCGTATAACAAGCAACGGCCGAAGACATCAGCAATTGTTGGGGTTCTGCCCCTTCCCCGCTGCCGCCTTTAAGAACAGGGATTGCAATCTGCGTCTTTAGATTCTCACTTGAAATCCGGCCGTCCCCCTTTGCTCCTTTATACCAAACAGCGTTCATATTAATGGTTGTATCCGCCATTTCCATCACTCCTCTTCATTTACTAACATATAGATCTGATCTAATTGCTCCCGCAGCCGGTCGAAGACTACAAACCGGTCGGCTCTGATGTACTCCCTCTGGCCTGCCATTAGCAGCATCACAGGCACTGTGAAAATCAAAAATTGTGACGCCACCTCTTCCACCACATTAGCATCAATATGTCCGAGGTGAATTTCCGGGTATGCGTCCAGCAGTTCCCTTAGCTTGGGCAAGATCGCATGGCATACACTGCACTCTGGTCTGGACACGTACAGGAAGCTCAGCTCATGCTTTTCAAGAAAATCATCAGCCATTTCGATTGAAGTTATTTCTGTAATTTCTTTCATACGGAACCTCCATTCAAAGGTTCTTGAACACTGCTTAAGTGTCTTAGAACCGGGCCGTGGACCGCATACAATCGGCGAAATCCCCTTCTGTGCAGAATCCGAGCGGCCTTTTTGCTTTTACAATAATTATCCGCCAGAATCATCACTGCATCCCCGGACGATAAACTCTGATTCCACACAAAAGGTAAGCGGCCCAGCGATATGTTAATCGTGTCAGGGATGTGTTCCTTGTCGTATAAAACGGCATCCCTGACATCGAGTACTTTAATAGAGGATGGCAAAGCCATCAGACTGTCCTGTAAGTTCATTCGCAAGCACGATAACGATGGAACCGGCCAAAGCTGAAGCACCATCCATATTAGACCGACAATAAGTGCTGTATATATAATAATCATGTCTTTGACTATCGCTTAATGTCCTAGCGCTTCGACAAACTTCTCACTGTCAATGGCGGCCATACTGCCGCTGCCTGCCGCGGTAATGGCTTGCCGATAACGGCTGTCCTGCACATCGCCACAAGCGAAGACCCCGGGGATATTCGTCTCTGAAGTGCCTGGCACCGTTACGATATATCCGTTGTCATCTGTTGTGATCTGTCCATTCAGAAAGCCTGTGTTAGGTCTGTGCCCAATCGCCACGAATACACCGTCCGCATGAATCACTTCTTCTTCCCCAGTAGTATTGTTGATGACTCTCAGTCCCGAGACTCCCCGCTCACCAGCAGTAACTTCTACGGGTGTTTTACCCAGCGCCCATTGTATCTTTTCATTGGCACGGGCACGATCCTGCATGATTTTAGAAGCTCGCAATTCCTCACGCCGGTGAACCACCGTGACTTTGGAAGCAAAGCGTGTCAGGAAGTTGGCTTCCTCCAGCGCAGTATCTCCCCCGCCGACTACGATGAGCTCTTTACCACGGAAAAAGAATCCGTCACAGGTAGCGCATGTACTTACGCCACGTCCGACATTTTCTTGTTCGCCCGGAATTCCCAGGTACTTGGCGCTTGCCCCAGTAGAGATAATCAATGTTTCCGTTACAATCTCACCTTTGCCCTCCACTTGCAGCTTAAATGGGCGTTCGGATAAGTCTGCATGATTCACCCAGCCTGTAAAAAACTCTGCGCCGAAGCGCTCGGCTTGTTTACGCATATTGTCCATCAGCTCGGGCCCCATAATGCCTTCTGGGAAGCCGGGAAAATTCTCGATCTCAGTTGTAGTGGTTAATTGACCTCCTGGTTCGGGTCCTTCGATCACCAGTGGATTCATATTGGCACGAGCCAGATAGATCGCTGCGGTCAGCCCGGCAGGACCTGTACCTACGATTACGGATTTATACATTTTGCACCCCTCCATGTTCATCATCATGCTGGTACGCTTCATTTTAAATTTGCTACTCACTTACAACCCTTAAATAACTATTCAATTGAATAATTGAATTATAATCCTGATAGGTTCCTTCGTCAAGCACAAGTTAATATTACAATTTTAAGTGCTTCATTCTTCGCTTCATTGCTTCTTAACCGTCGTTTACCAACAACAAAAACACGGCCTCAAGCGGCCGTGCTCCGAATTAACTCTATACTCGTACAGACTCATGCATGTGTTTGGTACAACTGAATGACTTTAGAAACCGCCTGTTCAGCTGACTGAAGCGCACCTTCCAGATGCCCGCCGTGTTCAGGTGAGGTTTCGGTTCCGGCAAAAAAGATTTTCCGGTTCCAAGTTCCCGATCCACTCAAACGCCCATAATTAGGGAAATCAGCGAGTGGTGTGGAATCCTCTTCCACAGCTGTCTCGGGGTCCATCGACCAATCTTTGTAAAGGAGCGCGCTCATCTCTTCAGCAGAAGGACCGAAGAGACGCGACAACTGCTCAATCACAAGGTTGAGGACCTTGTCCTCCCCCAGTTCCCGTCGCAGCTCTGCCTTCATTCCGAAGAAACCAAAAAGCGCACCGGAGCCTGTGACTGGTGAGGCATCATGAATCTCCTGCAGCGGTCCAACCCAACTGGAAACAAGACCGGAAAGACCATCTTGCCGCCAAAAAGGAGTGTCATAGACGGCAACCACCTTGGCCTGCCCTGCCATCCAGGTCGGTTTGTTCATCAGGCTGGTCATAAGTTCAGATGGAAGAGCCGGTGAGAATGCAATATGACGTGCCACTAGTCGAGGTGGCAACGCCAAGATTACTGCACTTGCGGTTATGCTTCTCTGTGTACCATTAGGAAACTCCGCTTCAAGGGTAATCGCCCGATCCTCGCCAGCCCGAATCGTGGTTACCCGCGTGTTCAGTCGGATTGTACCTGGTGGAAGTGTAGCTGCAACGGCATCAATAAGACACTACACCCCACCGGTGAGGCGTATAGACCGTTCCACTGCACCTTCTGCCAGCAAAAACCGCTGTGCGGGTTCATGCTTGTATCGCTCGGATAACATGGCTCCTTCGGTATGCTGAGCAAAAACATCTAAACCTAGCTCTTGGACCAGACTGGTAATCATCGGCTCATATTGCGGCCAGAACCATGTTGGTCCAAGGTCAAACTTGCCGAGTTCGGGCTTGTCCGGGGCTACTTGGCTTAAGACTCTACCGCCGAACCGCTCCCGTGATTCCAGAACCACGCAAGGAATTCCTTGTGAAATAAGCAAAGACGCCGCACGTAGTCCGCTTAATCCAGCTCCGACGATAACCACTGGTTCCTTACTCTTATTTTCTCTCTGTAATTTCACCCTCAATAAACCTCCAATAATAATTACAAAAGCGTAGTAAATGCTCTCGATCTCACATCGCTTGAATTCATCAGTCTCTATTCCATTCGTGCACGCCTTCATCTATGCGATAAGCTGTGAAGCCTCTATTCTGCATGTGCTCTACAGCCTGTGTTGTATAAGAACAATAGGGCCCTCTGCAATAAGCAGCCAGCTCAATATGACACGGTACGGTATGCAAATACTCATCCAGTTCCTCCAAAGGAACGGATAGAGCCCCTTGAATATGCTCGGCTTCGTATTCATCCCTTGGGCGGATATCCAGCACAATTACTGCATTCATCTCCATCTTTTGCAGCAGCTCCTGCTTTGAAATCGTCTGTACCCCTTCATATTGCTTGAGCAGATCCTCTTTGATCCGCGGCAAATCAGAGAGCCGGTTCTCAGAGACGTTCCATAAAGACATTAGAAAATCTATAACTGCAGGATCGCCCAAGGAATAGATGGCATAGGTCCCTTTTTTGCTGAATTTCACCAATCTTGCTTCCAATAAAATTTGCAGATGACGCGATACATTCGCCACACTCATGCCGGTCCGCTCAGCCAAGCACTCGACGGTTTTGGAGCCATTGGAGAGAAGATCCATAATCTCAAGTCTTTTATCACTGGATAAACATTTCCCGATGCGAGCATATTGCTGATAGACTCTCTCTTTGATAGATGTATCACTGTTGATGGGATCCATACAAATTCCCTCTTTCCTAATTCAATTGAATAATTGAATTATAACTTTTTTTCATTTATACTTCAAGTGTTCCTAATGTACATGGATATGCATACTTATTATTACCCCTAAGGAGGAAAATACATGAAGACGATGAAAGCCATGCAAATCCCAGCCAAAGGTGAAAAAATGCAATATGTCGAAGTACCGATCCCTCAACCTGAAGCAGATCAAGTGCTGCTGCGTGTCGAAGCCTGCGGCGTATGCAACGGTGACGCATTAGCTATTAGAGGCGCTGCTTCACAGTACCCGCGTATTCCCGGACATGAGGTGATCGGAGTCGTTGAGTCTCTTGGTACCGATGTAACAAAGTGGAAGATTGGGGAAAGAGTCGGCATCGGGTGGCATGGCGGACATGCACAGGTCACAGGGTTGACTATGGATGGTGGCTACGCTGAGTATATGGTTGCCTATGAAGACGGGTTGTCCAGCATTCCAGAAGGGTTAACTGCCTTGGAAGCCGCACCGCTAATGTGCGCAGGTGAAACTACATTCACTGCTCTAAGAAATAGTAAAGCCAGACCTGGCGATCTCGTAGCAATACTCGGCATCGGCGGTTTAGGGCACCTAGCTGTTCAATACGCTCACAAAGCAGGCTTCAATACGGTAGCCATCTCTCGCGGAACCGATAAGGAGGCCTTAGTGCGTGGGCTTGGAGCACACCACTACATTAATTCGTACACAGAAAATCCCGCTCAAGCACTACAGGCATTAGGCGGAGCCAAAGTCATTCTAGCCACAGCACCGAACGCCAAGGCCATTTCCGCGCTTCTGGGCGGACTGTCTTCTGACAGCGAACTCATTATTGTAGCCGGCTCCGGACAGCCACTGGAATGGTCAGCAATGGACTTTTTGAAAGGCCCTCATACCGTTCGCGGCTCATTTACCGGACATGCTCCAGAGGTAGAACAAGCCATTAAATTCAGTGTACTGACAGATGTAAGGCCGATGATTGAGACGTTCCCTTTGAATCGTGCCAGCGAAGCCTTTGACCGGGTGATGAACGCGGAAGCCCGCTTCCGTCCTGTGCTGCATATTTCCGGTTAACGCTGTGAGAAGTGGAGCGTCCTTTTTCCGATAAAAGAAGGGCGTTCTTTTCATTACTACTATACGGTTTCACTATACAAAAATCCCGACAGCGCTTGTACTAAGCACTGCCGGGATTTTTTTAACCCTGTCAATTACACCAGGTTCAAGATTTTATCCTTCAAAACACTCTTCGGATTAACGCCGACCATTGTGTCGACCAGTTGTCCATCTTTGAACAGCAACAGTGTCGGGATACTTCTTACTCCGAACTGTGAAGCCAATTCTGGCTCATCATCCACATTAACCTTGGCAAGAGTTGCTTGGTCTTTCATTTCGTCTGCCAGCTCTTCAACGATTGGAAGCTGGATTTTACATGGCCCACACCAAGGGGCCCAAAAATCAACCAAAGTAACACCAGATTGAATTTCGTTTTGAAAAGATTGTTTAGTCAGTGCAGTTGCTCCCATAGGAATAGCCTCCTTGTGCATATGAATATAATATATTCAATTGAATAATTGAATTATAGACAAAAGACGACTTTTCGTCAAGGGGTAATCTTTTTTTGTACACATTGCACATCAACATGCACACCAAAAGAGCCCATCCTCAGATGGACTCTTACTGTCACTTAACTAACAGACTCACGATCTTTATTTCAGACTCGACATACAACTCGCTACCAGTGTATCAAAATAATGAATATCGCCCAGCGACCGGGTCAATAATTGAGCGCCTTGTACAAAAGCCACCAAAATCTTCGCCTGCTCCCCGGCACTGATCGAGAAATTAAAGGCTCCCTCTTCTTGCCCTTGTATCAGTACATCCTCAACCCAGCTTTCATTCGCACGGAAAAAAAGATTGAGTTCAGCACGTATCTCCTCAGGAAAGGAATGAAGCTCCGCAGCCATCATCGAACACAGACATAACTTGGCGTTATCCTCCAGTGTCTCCCGGTACAATCCAAAAAAGCCGGTAAGCTTGCCTTGAGAATCAAGGTCTTGCTCATTTACCACCTGTAGCCGGTCCATAAAATCCTTGCGATACTGGAGTAGCACAGCCTGTACTAAGTCCTGTTTAGAAGGAAAATGGTAGTGAATGCTCGCTTTGCGAATGCCAACAGCCTCGGCAATATCCGCATAGCTGAAGCCGTTATATCCGCGTTCCTGCACCAGCTGCAGACCAATATCCATAATACTTTGCAGGGTGTTTTTTTTCGTATTCATACAAAAAATCTACCATTCAGTAAGTATGTTGTCAACTTCCTTCCTCTTCTCTCCAAAAAAGAAGGGCCAATCACGATGGCGATTGACCCTGACATAACATTTATCTCAGACGGGCTGTTACCCCTCCGTCAAGTGGCATGACGACACCTGTAATCCAGGCCGCAGAATCACTAGCCAAGAATAAAATAGCTTCCGCTACATCCAGCGGACTTCCGTTGCGTCCAAGCGGATGGAACGCGTTGAAGCTTGGCAGTACTTTTGCCACCTCTTCTTCACTCATAAAGGTGTTATAGATCGGCGTTTCCACCACAGCTGGTGCTACCGCGTTCACCCGAATTTGATCCCCTGCCAATTCAATCGCCAGGTTACGTGTCAGAGCGTGACGTCCTGCCATCGCAGCAGAGTACGCTGAAGACGGCGTAGCTTCTACAGCTTGAATCGCCCACATCGAGCCAGTGTTCACGATGGCACCGCCGCCTCTTTTCTTCAATTCAGGCACCACAGCTTGCGATGGATAGAACGTTCCTTTAACAATGGTATCCAGATAAGATTGCAGATCCTCAGGTGTATGCTCCAAGAAAGGCGTAGGGTTAAACTTGCCAGTGTTATTAACCAGCACATCAATACCGCCAAAGTTCTCAGCGGCTGCTTTCACAAGATTGGCTGAGGTTTCAGGAAGGCTAATGTCGCCGGATACCGCCAGCATTCTTTTACCAGATGGATCGATTTCAAGGGCCGTTTGCTTCAAAACATCTTCGCGGCGGCCGTTAATGACAACATTCGCTCCTTCTTCAAAAAAACGCTTAGCTGTAGTCTTACCGATCCCTGTTCCTCCACCTGTAACGATAACTGTTTTATTTTCAAATTTCATTTGATTCACTCCTCAAGTTGATTGTTTAGTTTAATTAAATTAGCTAGTGTTTCATTTATTCTTCAATGATCAATTCGCTGTTCAGCCGGATCGCATTGGCTACATTCCAACGGTTCGGCGATGTGCGCGTCACGGTCTCATGAATTCGTTGCCATTGCTCAGACGTTCCATTCCCAGACACAGTCACCTTATACTGCAATTCTTCATACCCAGGCTTAGTATTCTCATCCAGACCTAGAAAGCCGCGAAGATCCAACGTGCCTTCTGTTTGAATTCGCAACTGATCCAGCTGGACATTCTCAAGCGACGCTGCTGCCACATAACCAACAACCATACAAGCATTTAGTGCAGCCATGAGATACTCTTGCGGATTAGCTGCCAAGTTCTCACCCAGCAGTTCAGCCGGTTCGTCGATTAAAATCTCAAAGTCCCTCTCCAGCGTTTGTTCCCCAAGCTTAAGCTGCTTAATGGATGAGCTGGACTGGGTACCTCTCAACCAATCGGTGGTAACTTGAAATTGTGTCATGCCATTGCTCGAATCATCTGCAACGCTTCCTGCAAATTGCTTGAGCGCATCTACATCAATTCCGTTGATGAGCTGTCGGTTTGTACTCATTTTGATAACACCCCTCCTTTTAACTGCCTACTAGTAGGTAGTTTATTGTTATAATGATCCCTCTATGATTCATTTTCTTGCTTCTTGCTTCTTATCGCTACTTCGTATTCCCAATGTCGAGCGATGTGCGGATCACCGAAGTACACGTTTATATTACCTACTAGAAGGTAGAATGTCAAGGTGAGATTGTTTTCTATTCTTTTCACTCTTCAAATCGTATTAAAAAAACTCCTACCAGAGAAACCTCTCTAGTAGAAGTTATGTTGTTTAACTCTAATCCTCCAATAAAATGCTTAGCAACAGCTAGTCTTAGGTCCACAGCAGCCCTCATCGGTGCGTGATCCCGGCAGTATCGAGACTCCGTCTGTATTCATCTTATGTTGCTGCTCACCACGGTTTCCCTCGTTGGATTGCCAAGGCAGTACAACATAGTGGTCGCCCGAGATTTCTGCCACTCGCTGGATCCAAGTCCGCTCACTTGCTGCGCGTTGCTGTAGAATGGCATCTTTGGTTCCGGTAAGGGCCATGCTTTGGTTAATCAACCACCACTTGGGATGAATCCCCGCTCGTCTTAGATCAGCTGTGAGTCTTTCCGCTTCGAACACCGGCGTAACTTCTGCATGGGTAACGATGATGACTGCCGTCTCCTCTTCGTTTCTCAACCGTGGCAATAATTTTTTCACAGATGGCGGCACTTCCCCGGAAGCGTTCGCAATTTCCTTATGATACGATTCTGTCGCATCGAGCAGTAACAGCGTATGACCGGAGGGCGCAGTATCAATCACTACGATTTCGTTATCTGCTCTATCCACCAGATCAGCAAACGCACGGAACACTGCAATTTCTTCTGTACACGGAGAATTTAATTCTTCCTCGGCATACGCAATGCTGTGTTCGTCCATAGTTTCTCGCGCTTTATCCAGGACTTCTTGACGATACTGTTCCACTTCAACTTTTTGATCAATTTTGCTCATGCTAAGTAGGCCTTTAATGTTGTCGTGCATGATTTGGTCTAGCTGCGTTGCAGGATCTGTCGTCGTAAGATGCACCTTTAGACCGCGTGCTGCCAAACCAACAGCGATAGCATTCGCAATCGTGGTTTTCCCGACGCCACCTTTTCCCATAGTAAAAATAACACGTTGCCCCTTAGCTTCAATGTCGTCCAAAATTGCCGCCAGACCTGAAGCCTTTAATTCTGTCGTATTCATTTCAGGATTAGGAACATCTTGCTCATCAGCGAATAAACGACGAACATTGGCGACCCCGGCCACATTAAACGACACCAATGGTACGGCATAGGTTGGCAGAGATTGCAGTAAAGTAGATTGTTGAGCTAATGCGTCTTGTTGCCGCTTCGTATAAGCTACCGCTGTGCTATCACCAGCTAGTGGCTTCATTAATAGCCCGTTGACAATAAGTATTTGATTCTTGATTCCTGTCTCCGCCAATTCCCGGGACGCACGGGCAGCTTCCTTGAGTGGTGCGCCATCCGGCCGTGTTACAAGCACAAGAGACGTTTGCCGTGGATCGCTGAGCACATCGACCGTTTGCTTATACACCTCTTTACGCTTATCCAATCCGGCTAGCAAGCCCCCCTGAGTTGTACCTTCCTTACTGTTGTGCAGAAATTCATTCCAGGCATTGGGGAGTTGCAGAAGACGCAAGGTATGTCCTGTTGGCGCTGTATCAAAAATAATATGATCAAACGATTCTGTTAACGCCTGATCGGTTAGCAAATGAGAAAATTCATTAAAAGAAGCAATCTCAACTGTACAAGATCCGGATAGCTGTTCCTCCATCTGATTAATCACGACCTCTGGTAGCTTACCGCGATAGGGTCCCACAACATCCTCACGATAACGGGACGCAGCCTCCTCCGGGTCCAGGTTAGTGACGAACAAATTAGGAACTTCCGGGATCGACTTATAGTTCATATCCAAATCCGTCTGAAAAACATCCTGTAAATTAGAGGCTGGATCGGTGCTGACTAACAGCACTCTTTTTCCCTGATCCGCTAAGGCTACTGCTGTCGCACATGCCGTTGAAGTTTTCCCTACGCCTCCTTTTCCTGTGAAAAATAAATAAGGTGTAACTTGGATTTGGCTCACATCAAATGAAGGTATCATATCAATTCTCCTTTGCCTTCAAGTCGTTCAAGGGACATTGTCGTCCACTCCGATAGTTCCTCATTGGTAGGTAATGAACGTGTCTTCACAACAACACCATTGAGTAAAGTAACAGGCAAGCTGCTGGGATCACTCGCTAGTGCTTCTTTAACCGCCTCATTCTCTTCAAACTTCGTTGTATCACTCAGAAGGTTATATCCACTAACATCGAACCCTGCTTGAGATAACTGACTAACGGCTACCGCAAAGCGAATCGATGCCCGTTTTTCTTCCGGGTTAGTGACACCTATTGAGCAGCATCCACCGGATTCGAACACTTCTATTTTGATCATGTTAAAAAAACCTCCGATTCATCAATTTTTTTTGATGTATTATTTAAAAATTTTACCCGCTTATTCTTTCGGCGGGTAAAAAATACAACAAACGTCGTCGGACAATAAATACTGCATGGCCTCTTCATTGATCCTGTAGTAATTCCAGCGGCCCTCTTTCCGGCATTTCAATAAATCTGCATCGAGCAACAACTTGAGGTGATAAGATAGTTTAGATTGCGGCAGATCCACGATCGCTTCCAAATCACACACACATACCTCAGAACGCTTATTGATCTCATATAGAATCGACAAGCGCTTCTGATCTGCCAACGCTTTGAACTTTCGTTCATAGTTAGCAAACAGTAGCGAATGCTCCATGGGTATTCTCACCACCTAATACATCAATTTTTTTTGATGTAATTATCATATGCTACAAAGCTGGATAAGTCAAATCATAATACTCCATCGTATCAAGTTCATCCAATTCATAACCACAGTCCGGCAACCAAACTCCATATATATAGTTGTATGTATGTTTTAGATTATTTAGTGAACCCTTATGCGTGAAAACGGCATACTTTGAGCTAAGTATTGTTCTTTGGATCATTCCGGAAGGGACTAATGGTTTATACAATCAGAATATACACTGGGGAGAGAATCTTCTTTTGATGTTTTTTACCACATTCGGGAAGTTAGTACAACGAGAATGCATCATTTCCTGGCTAAATACAAGTCGATCGTATCATAAACAATTAACACATCACCAAATTTTATAATGGCTTCTTTAATCTCCTCTTCAAACCTTTCTTTTGTAATGGATGGCATAGTTCTATGGTCTGAGTATGTATTCAATAATGCGATATAGTCAGTCGAAGAAAAGCTTCTGGTTAAATGATATAGCTTAAACACAATATCTCTAAATCCATAAGCTTGAATAGTTTTGGATATGTTATTATATCTTGCAGTGTCATTTTCTATAATCCTGGTATTAGAAGGTCTATATTTTTGATAGATGGCTTGAATATTCTGATGTAACTCATCATTTTCTCGTGCTACAAAGGGTCGGTTCCAAAATAATGCTAGTGTCCCATCGTTCTTTAATAACTTCGAGACTTTAGGATAGCTCACTTCTTCTGGAATCCAATGAAATGCAGTAGCTGAATAAATTAAATCTATGCTGTTATCGGGGCTTTCAAACTCTTCAAATGTAGTATTGCATACCGTAAAATTTTCAAACTCTCGGAACTTTAATCTTGAATATTCTGCGAGGCCTGTTCCTAATTCAATTGCCGTTAATTCACAGCCTGTTTCCAAAAAAGGTCTTGTAGCCTGACCTGTGCCAATACCAATCTCAATTAATTTGTTATCTTGTTCAATTTGAGCGTGCGCCATAATATCTTGGAATAATTCTTCACAATAGGTCGGTCTCCATTGGTCGTAATTCTCCACATCCTCATTAAAGGTTAGTCGTTTATCCATAAATTATCCTCCCGATCAATCACTCACTTATATTCTTCATCATAATGATATCTCTACCGTATTCTTCAGATTCAACTACATCGATTTCATGATACCCAAGCTTCTCATAGAAACTTTGTGCCGTTATACTACTAGGTAATTTAAGCGATGTGATTCCAGTATCACGGGCAATTCCTTCAATGAAATTAATAAGTATCCGTCCAATGCCTAAATGATGATGGTCTTTATCAACAAAAAGAGTATAGATAATATCCTTATCCAAACTAATAGTTCCGATAATCGTATTTTCTAAAACAGCTACAAACACTTTCCTACGCTCTGATAAACTGACGAGATACTCCGGCGTAAAAATACTATACATATTAGTAATGATCTTCTCGGGATAATCTTTACTGTTAACGTGTGCTAGATTGTCTCGAATAATGGTTGAGATTTTTTGACTATCCTCTTTAGTGAATTCTCTAATTTTAATTTTTTCATTCATGAAACTCACCCCTGTTTATTCTAATGGAACATAATGTTTCAATTTCGATTCAGCAATGCCTTTTTCTCTGCCTTCTTGTGTCAATCTATGACTAAACTGCAGGACTTCATTATGTGCAAAATATACATATTCAACATCTGGTTCATCTTTAAAAATGACTACCGCATAAAATGGCGGTAATTTTATTCCCCATACTCCTTTTACGGACGCTATTTCTTCTCTACTGTATTTCTTTTCTTCTATCAGATAATCCGTTACTCTATTCGCATATATGATTTTGTTTACCTGAACGTAAACAACAGGCGTTATTACTAATGCGGTTACTAGAATGCCTACTATGATTATTAGAATTTTTATTTTCGTACTCATTACAATAATCCTCTTAACTTTCTCAATTTTTATTTTGAGATTTTCTTTTCTTTGGATTTCATAATTTAGCTACCTCTTCTCCACAAAACACCCAGCCTTAGATAACTCTTATCTTAAGCCGGGTCGTTTGTTGTCTCTATCGAGATTACTTTAATTTGTTCATCACGTCATTTAAGTTTCGCGCTATTGATCGTCTGGGATTTGTTATCTTGTTATATAAATACTGCTTTATATCCCGGCTCAATACCATAGAGTGAATTCCAAGCTGCTCAGCGCTATCACAATTTCTAATGTTATCGTCAACAAATATAGCCTCAGATGGAGAGACTTCTAGCTCTTCAAGAGCAGCCTTGTACATTAACTCATGTGGTTTGCTGACCCCTTTTATTGAGGAAATAATAAAGGATGAAAAGTAATCCCTTAACCCGGCTTGTTTAAATACATTATCCAAAGATGGCCAAGCATCCGAAACAACAGCCAGCTTATAAGTTTTGCTCAACTCTGGTATTAATTCTAAGGCATCACTATAGAACTTGTACTTATCATAATTAAAAACTAAATCAGACGTGATAGCTTTGATCAGTTCCTCATCTAAACCTAACTGAGGCAATTCAGCTGCGAAAATTCTATAGAACTCAATGAAATGATGGAATTCTTCATCTTCATTTCTAATCAAGTTCTGCTTTGATATGTATGTATTTGCTTTATGAAATGCCTTATTTCTAATCTGCTTGTCTATTGATCGGAATATCTTCTCATTGATAAAGTTAAAAAAGTTGGGGCTAATAAACCAATGCCCTGTAACAGGACCATTTAACACCTTACCTGAATCGAAAAGGATTGCTTTAATAACGCTATTAGAGGTTCGATAACTCATATTCTTATACCCTCTTTTTATTTAATAGTTATGTTTTTCCGCCTTAACCATGTCTTCAATTCATTTCTTTGAGTTTCTTTTTCTATGCCCTTAAAATCAAACCGGATTACACGTTGGGACCATCTTTTCTTACTGGTTTCAAATTCTATGAAATATTTATTGATTTTGGTATATTTTATTTCATTAGCTTCAAGAGATACACCATCAATGATCACGTTGTTATCTGTTATAACAATGCTTCGTTCCTTCCTAATCTCTTTTATCATGGATACTCCAACGACGCTTATTAATACGATTAATATTGGTATATAAAATTCTTTCCATTGCTCTAGATCCCAAATCTGATGAATCAATATTGAAAAAATACCCATCATACTAAAAAATGCTGCGTATTTAGCACCTATGTATGGCAGCCTAATTTGATATTCATTGTTATTTATATAGTTTTTCATGCAATTCCTCCTTGCGATGTTCGCTTTTCTAAAAATCTACCCAAAATTATTTTTTCCTTTCTAACTCTTCATCAAGTTCTTTTAATCGATTTTCAGTTTTTACGATCAAGAGTGTGACTGGTACAAAGATCAAACCAGTAATAACGAGTGAAAGATAAGTCCCTTCAAATAGGAGGTTTAATATTAAGCCAATTAATGCATACGCCAGCCCATATCTGATCATTAATTCTGCACTGTACCTGTTGGCTTCATCCCATAACAACTGGTTCTTCATTGATCTCCTGGTTCTGTATCCATAAAGTGAATTTATCGTTTTCGGAGGTTTTTTCTTCACAATGAGTCCGGTTACACAAATGATTAATCCTATTAAAAGGGTGCTAATTAGACTAACTATTTGACTATCGTTCATGAGTTACCCCCTCTATTCAAGTTCTTAACTCACTTTTTGAAAATCAGTTCAATTACCGGCGGTCCTGATTCTTGAGGATAAATATTTAAAGCTATTAAAATCGTGATAATTATCAACATGATCCATTTCATAAAATTAAAAAACGGTTTAAATTTCTTTTGAAGGATCATTCCAACTACTATTATGGATGTATTCATGACATAAATCGTTGGTAATGCCACAATCCTCCCTAAACCTGTGTTTGGATAGTAATGAATTAATAATGAGATCACTATAATGGTGGGTGAAATGCATAAGAGATATTGGATTAAGAATCTCACCGTACTATTCTTATTTAATTTCTTGGTTTCAATTAGAAAGATATCCATTAAATTTCTTAACACTCTACTCAATTCTGTTCTCCTATCTCATTTCATATTAAATTTAGTTGGCCCTTACATGCTTAATGATGCTTATATTTGGGTTATCTTGTTTTAAAAGTACATCCAATAGTCCGTCTGGAACCAATTTTACATCTGAATCTGTTTTGAAAAAGTTCAACGGTTTCCATTGAGCTTTATATTTAATGTCTCCTTCCACTCCCTCAATTTCATCAAGATCATATAACGTCTTTTCTTTCAGTTTCACTTCATAAATGAAATCCACCTCATGTCCCATATCATCCTCAGTACCAAAAATGTTTTCTATGACGGAAATTAATATAGGTTCTTCAATTTCTTGATTCAGTTCTTCTCTAATTTCTCTTATCAATGCTTGTTTGCTAATTTCACCAAACTCTATAGTTCCACCGATGGGTCGGTAGAAAGTTGTACTTCTCCCAGGATAATTAATTACTTGAACTAAAATGTCCTCTTCTCTTCTAATGATCCCTAAGGAAACTGATCTAATCTTCAAATGATTAAGTCCTCCATCCATTTATTCCTATAAGGGAGTCCATTTTATTCCATGATTACACAAATTTATTCCAGTCTATATTCAAATTCTATCTCAAGTTTAATTCCAATTCCATTAAATTCATAGAAATCTATAAATTGAATAAGACCCAGTTGATGAATTCAACCGGGCCTTTTCACATAGATCTCTTATACCTTCCGAACAGTGGGCGAGTAAAATACGTCACTATGCATATGCTGAATTTTGTCCCAGTTGCCAGGATTGGTCGTGTCTGGAGAGCGGTGCTCCAGAATGGCTTGATATAGGGCAGTTTTTTCTTCCATATGGGCAACGTGCTGTTTGGCTTCTTCGAGCTTAGCGAGCGCCACTTTTTTGTGCTCCATCATGAGTGCGGAGCGCTGCGGAATGGTCGAATCTCCTTTGAGACAAAGATCGACGTATATTTTTATGACTTCAATCGGCATACCGGATTGCTTGAGGCATTTGATGCCATTTAGCCAGTGGATCGATTCTTCGTCGAACATCCGAATATTATTATGGTTGCGCTGTACGCTTGGCACCAGACCTTTATCCGTGTAAAAGCGTACAGCGTGCTCGGTTAGTCCCGTTATTAGGGCGGCTTCTTTGACTGTATGCATTGTGAATCCTCCTTGGAAATATTTGAAGACCCTTGCCTTCGTGTAACACGAAGGTACTAAGATCATTGTAATGCAACTGAGCTGTGAGTGGAATTTCCCTCTGCAGTACCCGCTTCAGTGGATACATGGAGTGGAACTGTAAACTTGATCGAACCGTTAACTCATCACATGTTTATCCTCAGCTATAAAAAAAGAACAAGGCAGGTTCCTCTTGTCCTTTTTCTATATTTGATTTCAAAATCCAAGAATAGTAAAAACTGCTGCTAAGTATGCAACGAAATCTAACCACTAACATTATAAATAACACACTGAACCATCGAGACCATCTAATAACTATAATGTCACTGAACATGGACATCGAACACTATTCGCTTTAAAAGCAAAAATGGTCCCAATTGATTAAAAATCAACGGGGCCATTTAGGTATTATGTTTTCGCTACTCTAAACTCAAAACACCAACATTAATGCTGGTGACTAAAATAAGTCCTATATAAGCGCTACTTATTGAATGTACAAGTACACATGAAAAGAATATGCGGCAATGGAATTCGCTAAAAAGAGAGTTCGAATAATTCATCTTGGTCATCATCATCCAATTGAAGGGCAATTTCATCTAATGAAAAAACGTATCTTTTACCAGTCTCGTCAAATGGAGTATCTGAGTCATGACAAACAAATCGATAGAATGAAGACGCTTCATTTCATATTAGATTTAGACACTGAAGCAATTCGCCTTAATTCAGTTTTCCTTTTCTACCAAAAAAACAGACCCAGTACCGGCGTGGTACTGAGTCGTGTTTCACAGAAACTGTGGTCGCTTTGAAGCGCTCCTCTTAGCGTCTCTTATTCTGGAATTTATTATTCTTAGCCTATGCAACCATTCGTTTTATTTTTCAACAAAATTCATTAGCAAATTCAACTGCTCTACATTCTCAACGCTCCACTTTCTAGTATCACTCTTTGACTTATTATCTGTCAAATAATCGAGCGCTGGAGATAATTCTTGATGTCCATTACTAATGACATCGAATATATATGGAATAGACGGAGTGCCTAACTCCTTTAATTGATTGACTTTCTCAGTATCGCTGATCGGTTCATTGGCTATAAATTTTACCTTATTGGGAATTTCTTTAAGGTAGGTCGTATATGTCTTTAGAAATTCTTTTCCTGTACTCCAGTTAGTCTCTTTTCTCATATCCACTTTAGAAATCTGTTCAAGAGCTATTGCGTATATATACTCCATTAAGCCATCTTGTTCTGATTTGTCTAACAACTGCTTCAATTCAGGTAATGCAGCGACTCCTAAAGCAATAATTGCTTCGTAATCTTTGTTATTTTTTACATAGTCGTACGGGTCAGAACTAGTACTTATTTCCGATGAAGCTTGATTAATAATAGATTGTTGAATTTTGTTCACACTTGAATGAACCTGTTCATTAACATCTACTTGACCCTTAGAGCAAGACGACAAAAAACCAACAATTACTATAGCAGCAATAACAACAGATAACTGGAGTACCTTATTGTAAAAAAACATAACCTTCCTCATGAGTATATCCCTTCCATCAATAATATTACTACTTCATCCTACGATTTATTTTTCAAGTACTCGCCGTCTGATTACTGTATGGTTTAATACTAATCGATTGCAATCGCTCCATAATGTATAATGAACGCTCGTTTCGATCTTCTCCAACAATATGTTCAGCACTGTACTCATCTACAATTCGTCCATCACGAAATAAAATAACACGATCACCATATGTAGCAACGTACGGATCATGAGTAACGATGAGTATCGATTGTCCAAGCTTATCACGCATATTGAGAAATAATTCAAGTATGTCTATTGAATTACGAGAGTCAAGATTACCCGTTGGTTCATCGGCAAGCAGTATGGCTGGTTTATGGATTAACGCACGCGCAATAGCAACTCGCTGTTGCTGACCTCCAGACAACTCCGCTGGACGGTGCTTACTTCGCTCTGACAAACCTACTAAATGCAACATCTCCTCTGTCAGAGCCGTAATCTTCTTCTTTGGTTGACCCGCTAGAATTAGCGGTAGCGCTACGTTTTCTTCTGCTGTTAAGGCACTAATGAGATTGAAGAATTGAAATACGAAACCAATCATATCCCGGCGATAATGAGAGACTTGTGGTTCTCGATAGAACTTTTGCCACTCACCATCCTTAACCTTTATCATACCTTCCGTAGGCGGTTCTAGTCCGCCTAAGAGCTGTAACAGCGTCGTCTTACCTGATCCACTTGGACCCATTAACATGACAATCTCTCCTGATGCCAAGTCTAAGTCTACATGGTCTAGCGCCACTACTTGATTCAACTCTTGCCCATAAATCTTCGTAAGATTCTTTACAGCTAATATTGAACTTGAATCTACCACAAGTACCCCTCCCCATCGTATCCACTATTCAACAGATATGACTTTCATCCCACAGTATCATATACTCTTTCCTCTTGGTACCACTGCGCCTGTGCCTGGAACATCGCTTTATATTCACCGCCTAATTGGATCAATTCATCATGACTTCCTTGCTCAACCAATACTCCATTCTTCAGTACAAGTATACGATCTGCCAGTCGTGCTGGCCCTAAGCGATGAGAGACCATAAATGCAGTTCTACCATCAGCTAAATTTTGAAAGGTTCGGAAAATCTCCAGTTCTGCCAATGGATCTAAGGCAGATGTTGGCTCATCAAGTATCAATATTTCAGCATCTCTAACAGCAGCACGAGCAATAGCTATTCGTTGCCACTGTCCTCCAGACAATTCCAAACCGCCCATAAACTCCGAGCCCAGACGTGTACTCATCCCTTCAGACAACCGCTGCACCATCTCGGTTAATCCTACAGCTGTCAAAGCATCTAACGTATCGTCTTGACTTAATTTTTTATGCATTGCTCCAAAAGCAACATTATCATGAACAGAATAGTTATACTGTACAAACTGTTGGAAAACCGCTGATACATGTTTCAGATAGCTGTCTTTATTGAAGCTTTGCAATGGTTCTTGGTCGATATAAACATTTCCTTGTGATGGCGCGTACAACCCGAGTAAACAGTTCATGAGTGTCGTCTTACCTGCACCATTCTCTCCAACAATGGCGATCGTCTCCCCACGCTTAATCGTAAAAGAAACATCCGTCAACACTTTACGTTCGGTATTCGGATAAGTGAAATGTAATCCGCTCACACTTATTTGTTCATAGTGCTTCGGAAACTTTAATTCGCCTGTTGACCTAGAAGCTTCAGGAAGAGCTAAATACTGATACAAATGATTTATGTATAAGCTCATTTCAAAAACTTGACCTAGACTGGCACCAATACTTCCCATTGTTCCTTGTACAATTACAACAGCACTCATTAACGCCACGTAATCCCCAATTGTTAACACGTCTTTATTGATTTGCATCACAATCACGATAGCTACCGTTAATGCTGATAACTGCAGAATAAAGACACCTGCAATACGCCCTCGTCCTTCATTAGCATACTGCTTCAATAATTTACTACGAACGCTAACAAATAATTGCGTCCAACGTTCGATCAATACATCTCCTAACTGAAATATTCGAACCTCTTTTGCCCCGTGTTTGGACAGCATGAGTCGAAACGTATAATCGATCTCTCTACCTTGTTGTGTCGTTGCCACTGCTAGACGATATCGTCTTTTCTTAGCTATCAGTAAAATAATAATACCAGGAAGAGTAGAACTAATGAGTAATAGAGGCAGACTCCAATGAACCATACTCAACATCACTATGACTGAGATTAAGGAAACAGTGTTACTAAAAGAAGTAATGACACTGCGAATAACATCCGCCCCGCTCCGACTTATCGCTTGTGATACCATACTTAATTCATCATAAAAACGAGCATCTTCATAATAGTAATAAGGAATGTTTAATGATTTGAGTAAGATGCTACGCTGTAAGCGAAAGTTCGTATCTTCCTTTACGATATTAAACAGATACTCACTTGTCTCCGATAAAATGCTATTTATAATATGAAGACCGTATATTGAAGCAACGAGCAATAATACAGGCAACAGCTCCGCAGTATGGGCGGCAACTGTGCTAATTGCATCAACCGATGTTTTCTGTAACCAGATTTGCATAGCAGGTATTGCCGAAGTGAATAGTAATAGTAGTGTCCAGCATGTTAAAGCCAAAGGTCTCACTTGCCACATGACATGGACAATTCTCCATAGGTTACGCAAAAATATTCTTAGATCTATATTATTTTGATCAATTTTCGGCTGCATAATGACTACGCCTCAGCACGTTCTTGTTCTCTCGCTTTAATAGTTGATCTAAGAAATGTTCAACCTTCTCTTTATTCACCGACTGACGCGCTACTATGACCCCTTTTTCATTTATTACATATGCAAATGGAAAGCGATGTATACGCCATTTCTTGACGACTTCAATATCTGATTCCACTCTAACAGCTGGCAATGCTCCTCTTGCCAAAGTCCACATCATTCTCGCTTGTTCTACATTCTTATCCATAATAATCAATTTAATAGGCATGTTAGAATATCTCTCAGCTAGCTTCGGTACAATCGGCATCATTTCACGGCAAAATGCACATCCATAATCTACAACGAACAAAATTGTATGACGCTCCTCTGCCGCTTCGTAGATAGTAGAAAAAGGCTCCTCCTCATCAGTAGTAAGCGAATGAACAGGTAGCGGTGGCATAGTGAGTCCGGGAAGTAACCCGTCTTCTGCAAATTCCCGATAGGCTACCCTTGATAACCGTATAAGCAAGATGAATAATATAGCAATCCCTAGCCACAGCGCTAACATTGATTGCTGCCAAATCGGCATAACGTATTCCCCCCATTCTTTTCATTTACCATTCAATAGTATCGTCAATACAACTGATACTAATTGGTTAACCTCTCAAATGAATACACTTTTGTACACATACTAAGAACAAGTAATAAAAGAACAGGTAACAAAATCAAGACAACAAATTGTTCGATAGAAATAGTAATCAATAGAGACAATGATGGCTGTGTTGACCAGATCATAATTGGAAATGCATAGATAATATAAATGATATTCTGCACGATCCCTGCCTTACCCAACCTTGTACTCATCCATTTCCCATGACAACCACAAGTCATATCTATATTTCGTAATAGTGCGTAAAGATGCAACCCAATAAAGCCAATAAAAAGCAAACTACCTACAAGCGCTGCCATACGAGCCATGTATCCAACTAAGATCAAACTACCCGTTGCAAGTTCTGCACCTACAAGTAAAACAGCAATCACTTTATTTAATTTGGTAGGGGTCACTTTTAGTAAATTAATAATATTAAGCAAACTTCCTAGCGATAATAGTTTCAATATCGCTGATAGTAACAGAATCAGACCAAGCGTAATTTGCATAATAAGTGCAAAGTAATCCATATATGCCACCCTCCACTACTCAACTGGTAATTCCTCAGTAATGGACTTCAGTCCGAGCTGTTTAGAATATAATAACGAAACAATGAGCGATATAACTCCAACAATGAAAATAGGTAGTGCCAAAGTGAACCAGCTTATTTTCCATCCATTAAATTCATCGCTCCCACTAAATAAACCGACAATGATCCAGCCACTGGCTATAATACCTATAACAATAGCTGTAATTGCATACAAGAGTCCTTGTACGACCATCACTAATCTTAGCTTTGCTGTGGTTAAACGAATCGCTCGCAGTATGGCGTACTCCCTACGATGTGCATGGAATGTTGCTCCAAGTGTATTCATAACACCTACAATTCCAACTACGACAAATACTGCCATTATAGCCCACAAAATGGTGTATTGCTCTCTTGACTGATCTGCTACGCGCAATAACTCCGAATCTAGATCAGTGACCTTGATCGACAGGTCATCTTCGAGTAATTTCTGCAATCCACTCCTAACACTAGCAATATCCGCACCTTCACTAACTTGCACATATATAGTTTTGGGCGAAACTACGTTATTTCTGTCGTTATTTTCGCCTTCAATCCATGATGTCTTTGAATTGTTCATATCCACCAAAGCTAGCGCTTCCTCTGTAGTAAAAGATAGCTCTGTCACTCCGCTTACTGGCAACTCATATTGTTCTAACCTTTCACCTAGACTAGTTCTTTGCAAAGACACTGTATTTCCTAATGCTAGTCCCATATGAGTAGCATACTTAGATTGTATTACAATCCCTGATGATAATTTGTTTTTATCTAACTTCATTAATCCCATCTGCTGCATCAATTTTAAATCCGTCTGTGCTACACCTAACCATTCATACTCATACGTATCATATAACGATATTCCTTTAAGATACTCGGGATGATATCTGTTAAGCTTCAACCATTTCGAATCAGCTCTTTCATAATCAATATCCGCAAGTAGTACACTTTGAAATGAGCCCATCGGTAACGCCTGACTGACCCCTTTTACTTGACGCACTTGCTCTAATACTTTAGTAGACATTACATCAAGTTTCTTCTCAATCACGATCGGCGTGATGTGCTTACGCAGAACTTGTTCCGTATTTGTACGGTTGAGATTGTCTATGAATGTTGGAATAGCAATAAAGGCTGTTACGATACTTGCTAATAGCATGACGATAAAAGAATTTTGCCTGCGTAATGCTACAAATTGCTTCGTTGCATAATAAGCTTCAGCAATGGCGAATTTACGAATGAACCAACCACTAATGCCAGAGACGATAGGAATCATATATCCCGTGCCAAGAATGCATCCTCCTGCTGCTAGCAACCCACCCATAAGAGTAAATAGCAAACCTGAACTACCGCTAAACATATCTAACCAAGCCAGGCATAATGTTATAAATCCAATAACTACCAGACTTCCTGCAACCCATGCAATTGATCTGTTTAACCCCTCCTGTTCGCTATACCGAACAGCGACGAGTGGGGCAGAAGCTGCAGTAGTGACAGCAATCCTCATTACAGACACGGTCAATACTAACCAACCGAGTACAGCAATCGTAACGACTGCTCGCCAATCAATCTCCACATTATTCAGTGCAATCCCCATCATAGAATTAATAAACTTCGTTGAAATATTGCAGAATAGAATACCTACACCAACACCTAACGCAACGCCTAGAAAATTTAACACTGCTGCTTCCATCATGACCATTTTATAGATTACTCTTCTACTAGCTCCAATCATTCGAAATGTCGATAACTCGCGTACACGCCCAAGTAACATAAGTTTGAAGCTACTTGATAAGAACAATATACTGACTAGCAATAATATGCTTCCTAATCCGATAGCAATAAATCTTAACATTGTACGTTGCTTAATCACATCATTGTCCTGTGACCGCAGTGAAATATCGATATCCTCATCAATTTCTGATCGTATCGTTGCTTCAACAGTCTTATCGGACATGCCATCTGCTAAAACAAGATATATGGTATTGGCGGCCTCACCCAATGAGTACTCTTTGCGAATGGAGTCTATATTCATGATTACTGCAGAACCTGATGTGTACTCAGGAATAATCTCGCCAACTACCTTTTTCAGGACGATGTCATTATTCATAGAGAACTCCTTAGTGTCCCCCTTCTTTACTCCCCAATGTCTAGCTACCTCTTCAGTAATCACCATCTCGTCAGGCTGTAAAGTTGTGGTGAATCCATAGTAGTTCCGTATTAATTCATTAGGCTCGACCGCAAAATAGTTAATAGCATCCTTAACTCTAGCTGCATAATCATATCTATTTGTAACAAGCTCCGGGGATACTATTGCTACACCTGAATCAATGACACCATCAATTTTTCTTAATTTGGAAATCTCATCTTCTGTAAGTAATTTCTTGCTATTTTTATCTTTAAACGGGTTATATCCTACCATTAAATCAAAAGTTCCATATTCCTTATCTATAGTCTTTTGCACAGATCGCTCCATAGAAACGTACAGCGTACTTATAACAATAATCAGACCGAAGCTAACAGCAATTCCGATGCAAGTTAGGATGAGCCGCTGTTTCTTAGTAAATAACATCCGCATGGCTATCCCAAATGTAGAGCGTTTCATCATTCCCCCCCTTAAAATACAAATATAATGTAGTAAATAGTGGCTCAAGTTGTTTCTAAATGAATAATCTAGGACATTAGTAGAACAGACATTTGCGGTACTTTACTAAGGCGTGTTTGCAAACCTTCAAACCAATCAAATCATACAAGAAGCCTATCTGCTTCGGTAGCAATCGCATCGAGCATCCGATCAAACACGCCTGCCTTCTCCCATTGACGTAACGGGCGTATACCGATTGCTAGAGGCTATAGCAGTCCGGGAAATCGCTTTCCGGACTTGATGATCCTCAGCATGGAGTTCATTATCTGGCGAATGTCCTTTGCTGGGTGACCACCCTATGTTTTCCTTTCCGGGACTGGCAATTCCTTTATTCGATTCCATTAATCATTCTCGTAGCTTCCATCATCTTTTCATATGAAAAGCAGGTACAAAAGGCAGTTGATTGTTTGCAAAAAAGCCTTAGTTCGACGCTAGAAATTTCTGATTGCTCATAATATGCTTAATTACCTATTATAAATTATTTAATGAATTTTCCATTTAAGCACTTTATCCTACAACAACTATCCATATAACTACAGCTATCTGTACAAAACACAACACTAGATTCCCCCATGCATGACGAGCTGTAACTACGCTCGGCGCGTTCATCTTAAAGCAACCGCATCCATATGGAAAACTCCTTCCCATATTGGTAAACATTAACGCAAAAAAAACCAACTGTAAACTAGCTCCTAAAATGAAACCGTACAGTCTTGTCCATGGCAATACAATCCACACCGCTGACAATAATTCAACGACTATAAGAAGTGGTGCCAGTTTTGTTGCTATAAATAGTGGCATGTGATATGTGCCTAATTGATACTCACTCGCGATATAACTGAAAGTATACGGTGTACGCAATTTCTGCAATGAACTTTTATAGTATAAAGCTGCTATAATTACTGATACCGCCCATATAATAATACTTATAATCATCATGCACTAACTCCTAGCTTATTCGTTATAAAACGTTGAATAGCAGTAATGTCCTGATCTATATGCATTTGATGTATAAACATCTGTTCATCATGTTGATCTTCTATACTGACTGCTACAACACAAGGAAACTGTTCAATTTTTAACATTTGAGCAATCTCCAACCGCTCACTAAATATGATCTGTCCGTCAAATACTATCACTTCTAGTCCTCGTTGTTCGATCATCTGTTTCAGAGGCTCAATCCACTTTGCACAATGAGGATAACCAATTACGTCCAAACAAAATACAAACCCGACAAATCCCGTTTGTAACTTTGTCTGAATAGCATCGGCTGACGGCAAACTTACCACATATAGATGATGTTCCCTTACCTTATGAAGTAGAGCAATATACAATAGAACTGAACATACACCCGTTACTATGATAGAAATCGCTATCACCAACTACTCACATCCTAGTACTATAATTAATATTTTAATGCACTAGTTCTACTCCAGTTTTCTCTTCCAGCTTATACAGCCACAATTCTATTGCAAGCAAGACCCAAATATCTTCTCTCGCTATCATTCCATGTCGAAATTTATATAGCGCTTGCAACCATTCTTGATGGGGCAGTATGTTCAATATTCGGATCCTGCCCTTAGTTGCTACATTGATAACCTCGTTCCAGACTTGTTTCAGTCCCTCATGTGTAAGTGGAAGATGTCCTGTCTTATTTTTACGTTCAATAATTTGCTGAGGTAAGTACTTACCCATTGATTTACGTAACAATGGCTTAGTCATATTACCTTGGAATCGCACTTCCCCTGGAACGCGAAATAAAAATTCAACAAGTTCGCGATCAAGAAATGGGTGTTGCATCGTTACCCCATACTTAGCTGCTAACACTCGATCACTAAACAAGCGAGCCATCGTGCCTTTAAACTGTCGGTAGTACTCTTGCTGATTGTATGATGGAATATGTTTCAGCTCTTTTATCAACTGACTTTGTTTACGCAGTTCTTTAGCCCAACCTCTGCCTATTAAAGGTCCTATACCGTAATGAACAAGTAGCTTCGGAGTTGAAAGTCTGTACCTGCTTGCTAACTGTGATGCTTCTTTAATAGCAAGGGTTATTTTACCTGAATGCAACATATCAGCTAACGTTGGAAATGAACCTGTCAGCAAGTGATCACTGCCATAGCCCGTGAAGACTTGCTTAGCCCCTGCTATAGAGGCACATCGGATTAAAGAATCTGTAAAACTTGCAGTAGCCGCTGTAACAGCAGGTTCATATGTCCATAAGTAATTATTCGGAAATTGATGAAACGTACCGTAATTATCACAAACTTCAAAGACAACATCATCTCGACTTTTGTAATGGTCTAGTACAGTGTAAATATATTCACGCTCGTCACACTCATGCCAGCGGTCAAAGACACCACTTACTGGAATTGTGTTAACAGTTGGCATCTCCGTTTTTGCAATGCCATACAGTAATGTTGAATCTAGGCCACCACTCATCATAACCGCATTTTTTTCTGAAGGCATCATTCTTCGTTTTACGGCATTTACCATTAACTCACGGAAATGCGTCTCATACTCACCAACATCACGATAACGCAATTCTTCACATTGATCATATAAATTCCAGTATTTATGTGTATATACACTACCAGCAGTTGCCTCTACCCAAGATGCACTTGATAAGCGATACACATTGTTATACGGTGTATTTACATTATCTACATGACCATTACATAAATAAAAATCCATTAAATAGTTGGTATTAAGCTGTTCAAGAGAGATGACATCCTTTAGCAGACAGAGATCACTGGATATCCACAGTGTATGTTGCTGCTGTGTCCAAAATAACGTGCGCATCCCAATATGATCTCGTACAGCTATCGCCTTACGTTCGCGTTTATCCCAAATGACAAAAGCAAACTCACCTACGAAATCATAAACTATATTAATACCGTGCAGCATTATAAGTTCTAGAGCAAGCTCCAGATCATTGACGTAATCAGTCTTGTGAGAATGTAATGCAGTGAGTCGTGTTCGCAGAACATCTCTATTATCTAAACGAATATCACCAATGATGGTCTGTTGATGATTCACGGCACACATATGCTGCGGAATATCTGTCGCTAATGCTCCTATGGCAAGCGCACAAATTGCTGACTCATAGTGAAGATTAGTATTTAACCGGTTGTTAGTAATACCTATCGATTCTACGAGAGCCTGTTCATTTAAGGGCGGTACTGTAGTTCCGTCTAAATTAATAGCAACTATAAACCACTTCATCTAGATTCCCCTCTATAATACTCCCATAGGTGGAGGCACGGGAGCGTGATGTGTACTCCATGAGAAGCGGACCGTCAACTAGATCTCGGCTAAATACGAGCGCTGCCAAGTGATGATTAATCGGTGGAAAGCAGAGTTCTTGCGCACGCTTCGACCTTTTCGAGAAGAAGGTAGGCGAAGTCAGCAGAATGAGAAAGGAGTATTGAATCCACGCAGGTGAAAGTATTATCCTTCTTCTGTCGAAAGGATAATCTTAAATTGATCGGTATATTGAGAATCCTCATTCACGTTGTGTCCGTTAAGTACTAACCACGCATGTGCAGTAAATGGCATCTTACGAACGCCGACAACTAATTCTACTGGTAGATAAAATTTCTTCCGTAAATACTGGTAGCCGAGAAAAGAACGATGCATACATTGCGCAGAACGTGGATACACAGTGCAGACGTAATCAATTGTCATCAAGAACTTATTAACCTCTTCTTCATCATGATGAGTTAGCAGCAATTTTTGCACACCAACTGATGAAGGTAGTGGATAACGTTTAACATGTCTTCTGAACAATCTTTCAAATCCGACTATCTGTAATCCAAGATCAATTTTAAATAGTGAGAAATAGAGTTTGATAAATTCCCACTTACTCATCATAATCTTTTCACCTTAATGAGTTTACTTCGTTTCAGTTCAGTAATGAAATTCTCCACATCTATATATAACTGTTGCTTCGAGACATTAGCATATTTGTGCTGTAACAGAATAACAATAGCATCTATGTTAAGACCAGATTCAATACCACTCCATATATCAGCACCTATCTCATCTATGCCATAGAATAGACCTCGTTTGGTATCTAACAATACTTTCTCTCCCTCTTGGTCGACAGTTCTAACATATGATTTAATCTTCACTGTTTTTTACTCACCCCAAGTGAACAATATCAATTGACATTCATTATGTATCGTTAACACATGCAGAGATATCATCCCTGCATATGTTAACAGGTACTTATCTTCTACAATCAAATCTTAACAATTGGCATTTGAATAACATGTATCCGGAGGATCTTTGATCTGACAGACAGTCTCATAATTACAATTATTACCACTTACACAATTTTTCTGAAGATACTCATAATAGTCTGTTCTATCAAGATAAATGTTCTCAGCTCCCCAACCACAACTTCCCTGAATAAGATCCTTTGACTTGCCGAACGCGACTAACTTCGGCGCTGAATAAATCTGATTGATCAAAAAATTACCTCCCAATTATTGATTTTGTTGTATACATAGTTTTATATTTACAACACTTCCTCATATTAACATCAAAATCTATCAAATTCAATATTTTTCTAAAATTTGTAGTATTATCTCGAATTATGGACCCTCCTCGTTCTATTCGCCAAGTTTCTCGCCAAAACAAATTAGGTCAGACGATTGAACCGCTCGTCTTTTGATATCGTTAAAATATGGCTCGTGTCTCGCTGAAAGCGTCGTAGACTACCGCTGTTCTATTGAGCTAACGTTTCCCGTTAAAATTCCGGTTAACTGAATAATTTGAAGTTTGAACAAAAAAGAGCGCCTCTGTAACATGGGAGTTGAATAACGGGTCTACAGCCCTTTTATTCTCACCATTTAGGAGGTCGCTCTACTATGAAGTTTAAAGTTTAATACAAGCAAAATCATTGACGTCTTAGTATTACGGTTTAAAGTACACTTTAAGTCAAAGCTGCCAGGATTTCGTTCTCTACATCCGGTTGACCATTTGAACTTCCTGCTCTCGCTCAAACTGTTTTCCGTTCCAGCGCAGGATTCTTATACTGGCGTTTCCTACTTTCTCGCTTGACTTGATATCGTCTATCCGTTTCTGTGCGGCGGAAATCAGCAGCATGTTCACAATAACAGAATGTGTAACGAGCAGAAAGCCTCCCCCTTCTCCGGCGAAATCCCTCTGTATCCTTGCTAAAAGTCTGCCTGTTCGGACCGCAACTGCTTGAAAGGTCTCCCCTGTGGCGGGCTTGTAATGTTCTGGATCATTACGGAATGCCTCATAGTCCGCCGGAAATTTATCTTGAACATCCTCCCAGGTAAACCCCTCCCATAACGGAACATCCATTTCGGCAAGATCTGTCAAGGTCTCTACGGCTACAGGTCCGGCGATAATTTCAGCCGTTGATCGCGCTCTGAGACTGGGGCTGGAAAATACTTTACGCCACTGTACATCCCTAAGCTTCCCGGCAAGCTTATCTGCCTGCTTGCGGCCTAAGTCAGTTAGGGGAGAGTCATTGCGAGACTCCAAAATCCCGTTGGCATTGGCGATACTTTCGCCATGTCTAACGACATACAGTCTTAATAAGGAAGTTGTTAGAGTCACTGAAATGTAACTCCCTCCTTGGCCGGATCGTAAGCCAGTTCTTCAATGATATGGGGCTTCGTCCAGGTCTGCGAATTAGCCGATACTGTAGGCGCCAGAATCTCCCGCCAATCGAAGCAGCCGATGATGGTCTGTTGGTATTTGCCTCCGCTGATCTTCCGATCAGCATCAAGGATGTTTTGCAGCACTTTACTATAGGTCAACTTATCCGGTCTAGTCTGCTTCCAGGCTTCGGCCATCAAGTTGCCCAAGAAATCCCTCGCGTCAATCAAGCAGTCCCTGAATTGATCCTCGTTGCCCGCATACAGCTGTTCAAATTCCTTCTGGATCACCGCTGCTTCACTTGGATTGTGGTGGGTATCGTAACTTCGTCTGCCCAAATCCGTAGATATCAGATTCCGCTCGATCAGGGCAATTTGGAAGACCTCAACCAGAATGTCAAATACGCCTCCCGTAAAAGGTTCCGATAATGCATGCTCTTCCCGCCTCCAAGGTTCTTCACCACTTCTCTCTCTAACATCGGACAGCTTGCGGTCATTAAATGCCAGCCGGATAAAGCGATTCAACCCAAATTCTCCCAGCCGGGATAATTCATTTTCTGTAAACAGGTTGCCGCTTGTATGTTCAAGCAGTTCGTCGAGCACAGTGTTGAAATGCAGCGAAGCCACGATGGCGACCAGATCCCCGAAGGCTTCATGATGGCCATGATATTCCTCCGTATCATTCCCATTGCTTGGATATCCAATGATTTGGTCCTTGATAAAGTGGCCTTCTTCATGCGAAAGCACATCAAAATTCTCACAGTATGGATATCTTTTTCCCGCATCCTCTGCGTAACCGAACTCAAGAAAATTGGAGCCAGCCTGTGCATTGTTCCAATCAATTAGCGGAATAAGCAGTAGTTTCTGTGGGGGAGTAATTTTAATCTTAAAATAATCCTCCCATATATCCTGCGTTCTTCTGATGGTAGCAAACATTGCGGCAGCGGAGAATTCACGAGATCCGGGCTGCACATGATCGAAATGCCCCTGCGCGTCCGGCTGAAGTGGCGGATTGCGTTTTCCGGTATAGGGAGGGCCCTCCCCATTTCGGTAAGGTCGCTTTCCGACTGCGTCGATGACGTACTGCCTGTCGTCCTCCGGGCCAGCTTGGATAGAACCTGGTTCGGCATTTAAATAAATAACCTCAGGCTTCTGAAATCCTTGAATACCTCTAAACTGGGGATAGACCAAAAATCTGGTCCCCTTCTCTCTCACTTTCCGATCCAATTGTCTGGACACAATGCACAGCTCCTTTATCCAAGTATTCATGGCAACTCAGTTGCGGAATAACCGCTTGTGAAATTATCCCCATAATTCTTAGTTCCATTACACTTGTCTTATGCTAAATTTTGGACCTTAGAATGAGTGAAAGGCTTCCTTCCTTTTCCGATCACAAACCTTACTCCCGTCTGTCCCTCACTGAGCGTATTTTTATCATGCTGATTGTGTCAGTTGTTTCATTAGGCTAAACTACCCTTTAGCTTAACAACAGAAAGAGCAGTTGCCGTGGCGGCAAACTGCTCTTTGGATTGCTGAACTAAAGATTTCTGTTAGATCAATATCCTGTAATGTGAGAACACCTGAAGGTTCCAACGGTGCATACGATTTTGATTCGGCATACAAAGGAAACTAATCTAATTAACAGCATGTACATTATTTTTGAAATCACATATGTAAGATAAATTACGGTTCATTCTGAAGGAGTTGGCAACAAAACTCGGTAAAGCCAGGTGTTTTGTTTATATCATAGGTTAGTATTTTTCCCATTATAGTTTCAATAATATTCTGCTCAAGATCATCTTGCCGATCTAGTTTAAATTTGTTTCTTGCTCTGCGAATGATAGGTTTAAAGCAGGAGATAATTTGCTGCATGGCGTCACTATCACCATTCTGAACTTGTAAAACTAAATCGAATAATTCAGTCTCCATGGCGTTCTCCACTCATATTTTTATTAATAACTTCTGTAAGCTTTAATATACTTTCCGTTAATGTCTCTAATTTTTTCTCAAAGCGCACAAGTAGATATCCAGTCAACACAATCGGGAATCCAATTTGACTTATTGCAGTAAGTAAATATGCTAGAGGTTGGGTCTCCATATCATCACGCCCCTTCCTGTATAGCAGATCGCAGTTTTTTTAATGCAAGGTTTCTAACCTTAGATACTGCCTGCGGTGTTACAGCTATCATTTTCGCAATTTCCTTATCTTTATAGCCAAGAGCATAAGAAAGTGTGATAATCAGTTGCTGTTTACTCGAGAGAGAAACGAAAGCGTTTTCCAGACCCTCGTTGGATATAGCTTCTAAAAACTGAGAAGGATTATGATAGATCGGTTCAGAATCTGGTTTTGTTCCACTGGTTAGCAATAATTCTCCAAGAATTCCATTCCCCTCTTCGCCCCCAACTGGTTGATCAAAAATCAGCGGATTTCTAGAATCATTTTTCTGGTTTGATCGCATTTGTCCGAGCGTACAATAATTGATCGTTGTCGACAGAAATTTAATAAATCGTATCTGGAAGAAATGCTTACGAAACCGAATCTCCAACTGTTCTTGACTCTCTGAGTCACCCTCAAGCGACTTCAGAAGTAACTCAATATTCTGATCCTTATTAAAAAATTCCTGGATGATTCGCTCCGAAAAAATTGATTGGTGAGTACTAGAATAACTGCGAAATAATTCTCTTTGTCTCTCAGTTAGTGCCAATCGGATCACCCCCACGATTAATTCTTTCTACTATTAAGGTGTTTTTAGGGGAAATAAAAACAACCTAATATAATCTAACAACCCTATTTTTTATGAAAACCTCCTTTTTTTGTAATAATTATAGCTATCAATACATTTAACATCTTACTTGATAGATCTTCCGTGATAGGATTACATATAATCCATTTCATTAATGTTTTAAGGTTCTTCTGACGTATTTGATGGTTCAGAATTAAATCCGAACAGCAAAACTAACATCTAGGATTAAGCTTTGAATAATTAGATTAATTTTGTTTATAATAGAAACTTTTCCCTTATTTCACGCGTCTTTATTGATGTTAGCTGCTTCACATCCATTCGAAATGGCTAATAAATTTTACACAGGAGAAACGGAGGCTTTTTAAGTGAAACAATTTAAACTGCTTGTTCTAGCTATGTTTGTTATTTTTTCAATTGCGGGTTGTGCTAAAAATAATACCGGTAATTTACCCGGCAACAATTCGAGTACGGAAAGCCCCTCAGCTCCTCAAAGCTCATCGGACAATTCAGGAAAATCCAATCAACCTGAGTCTAAAGCGTTAGATCCAGGACAGTACTTTGCTAATGAAAACAATGGCACTGTGAAGAATACTGACAAACAGTTTGAGTGGGTATCTGGAAGCATAAGTGTAACCTCTGAAAAAATTAAATCTAAAGATGTCGGTCCAGATTCGGAGTACTTAGGTGAGATCCTTATCAAGGAAGGAGAACATTCGTATAAATTTAATCCAAAGAATAATGAACGACAATTTCAGTCCATTTCGTTATCTGCAGATCAAAAGTTACTGGCCATTAGTTTGTTTAATGGAGCTGGATCAGATCTGTTTACAGTTGACCTCTCGAATGGAAATACGATCGACTTGAAAACTGAAATTATAACCAACACTAATGAAACTATAGATACTGTTGCAGCCTATAACTGGTCTCCAACCGGTTATGACCTAGCGATAGCATATGGAGATACGAGCTCAAGTAAAATTGCTATCTATAACGCTGACAAAAACTCTTTTACCTTTGTCCCATCTCCATCAACCTTTATTTCAACAGCATTTGTATTATGGAACAAAGAGGGTCGTACCTTAGATTTTGTGAGCGAAAAACCATCTGATCAATATAAGCTGTACCGGTTTGATCTGCAAAATAATGAAGTTCATGATGTTGTTGACATCTCAAGAGATGACATTTCAAAGTTAGAAAATCTAAGTCCAAAATATATAGGAGAATAGAGAAAAAAACTTCCCTAGCCCATAGAGGCAAGGGAAGTTTTTTAAGCTTAGATGTTGGCGATTGTGATTTTCCCTTTACCACCGCCCGCCTTTGTAATCGCGTCGATCAGAGCCTTTTGATTGGAATTCTCCAAACGAATGCAACCATAGGTTGGGCGAAGTGGATACCACGTTAAAGAAGAATCTGTAGTGAGATCACCACCATGAATCAGAATTTCGTCTCTTCCTGCATCCTCAGCAATTTTCGCATTACCACTAAGAGCTGGATTCAACCAAACTCTTTTATACGGACCATATGAGGATGCTGGGGTATTGGCAGCGATGACGGAAGTTTCATATTCCCCTGTTGGCACATCGGAATTTTTCTTTTTCCACTGGGTATGATCGTTTCCGTTGGCTGGATCGTTGGAACCGCGGCCAAGTGCAGGAACTGGTCCAAAAACAAGAGTACCAGCGCTGTTGTACATTTTAAGCGTTCCCTTATTGTCCCGGTTTGACGAGAAGTTTGCCATAATATGATAATTGTAAGCCATAAAAATTACCTCCTCAGAGTGTTGTTTTGGAGCAGAAGCGGGGTGCAGTATCGGTGAGCCCCTACTCTTCCGGGCTGCAATTTCTGTTCCTACTTTATAAGTGATTTCTAGATACAAGAAATCAACCTTTCAATGGCTTTCATCTCAAATTTTGAAGTTCCAGTCTCGTTGCCAACGCAAAAAACACCTTTAAGGTGCTTTGATATGTCGTACATTATGAGTAAACATCTTCCTCTATCACTTGCTATTTCTCTATTCTGAGTCATTAGAATTTACATGATTAATAAAATCAGATTCATAATTTACTCTCCGACTTGGATTGGCTATCCATCGTATTCGTTCTCCATTTAATGTACAACCTTTACTTACCGATCAAGTGGCTGGAGCTCGTGCATGTTGGAAGGATCATGAAAAGCACCAAAACAAATAGTTATTGGATCGAATTTAGTCCAGATCATCCGACTTCTTTTTCAAACAATATTTTAAGCCTGACGGCCCCAAACTATATATTGAATCTAACGGCAAACTTACAGTGCTCGATGACGCGCAGAAGATTCTGCCACCGTTAAAAGGGACTGAGAAGACCCTCGGCAAGTCCATCAAAATTGGAAATCGAGAATTTAGTCGGGTTGAGTTTTCCATTGATCTCTGTCCAGAACCGAATCCGCTGCAGATTCATTCCAATAGCAATCCATCTGCAGACATCATTGTCAATCGTATCATTAGGGATCCATCCTTGATTCCTGTCCGATATAACCATGATACGTATGCGAATAATATCGTGTTCAATAAGCCAACACAAGGCTACTTATTTGATCAATATACTTAATCCGGATGTTCGTAGGGGGAATGACATCGTCGTACGGATCAGAGAAATGGGCTGAGATTGTGGTTGAAGTACTGCCGAGTAGCGAGAAGAGCTTAGAAGCATACGCATGCAGGGCTATCCATCGGATAGCTCTTTTTTTTAAAAAGATCACACTAGACTCCATTTTCTGAATAGGAATTAGTGATTGGGGGTAGTGCGAGAACAGTTTTTGTAACGAGATCTATTAAGTCCCTAAAAGCCGTACGCTCTCCTAGCAACCGCCGTCATAAAATGCCTAAAGAAAAAGGCCAACCAGAAATCTCTGGTTGACCTAATAATACGAAAAAGCACCCTAACTGCTTTTTCGAAGAATATATACAAGGATCTTTGTAAAACCGTAGCATATCAAACATTACTTACTTAATAAAATTGTTTTAAAAATATTTTACCTATGGTTGTTAATTCTACAAGTCATAACACTTTATACAGTGTAAGCCAAATTGATCTGAAAGAGCGAGAAATGAGGCTGAGGTATAAGTTCCCACGTAAACTGCTGAGGGATACAGTCAGTTCAACGTGGTATCCCGAACCTACCTATACACTATTTACTAGTGAAAATAACATCGAAACTACAATAGAAACCAATATGAGAGGAAGTAATAAATTATGGCGGAATATGCTAAGCTTGTAAAAATAAAAACTGATAATGTTAGTGACAAAGGGTTCAAAGCAACATTACAATTACCCAGCAGTAAGACCTTGCCAGGATCATATGATTATATTAATTTCTATGTTGGCCTTGGTACTTATGAATGCGGTATATCTTGTAAAGACCAACCTGATTGGAAAGAGAATGGCGTATTAAAGTGGCGTGCTTTTGCGAATGGGGAAAGCAATACATCTTATGGACCAAATAAATACTCTGACGGTGCTATTGTCACAATTTCACTTGAAAGAAACGCGCAGAACAAAGTGGAATTCAGGGTGAATAATTCTCTTGTGAAAACTTTCGATAAAGCACTCACTTCTTATACGAACTCCGCGCGGCTAATCTTAGCTGCTTATCAAGCAACAGGGGCCACTCCACCACTAGCACCATGGAATGTTAAACACAATCAAGTGAGGGCTTATGAAATGAAATATAAAAATAGCTCAGATACTTGGATTGCCTTTACATCAGGTAGTAAAGTAACAACAGAAGAATGGCCATTAGGGGTAGCTACCCCTGACGGTAAAGTGTACACTCTAGATAAGACATATATTGGTAACTCCGACGTGTACGCATCTTTGAATAAATAATTCATTATTGAACCAGAATAAAGGGCTTCCCTATCGGGTACCTTTATTCTGGTCATTTTTCAAAATACTTAGATCAAACTTCTATGCTAGATTATTTCAGGTAAGTACTCAGTAAGCTCTAGTGGTTTCTTATTTTTTATGAAAATACTTTGTATTCTCTCAAGAAGTAATTATTTAATTACTCCGTTGCACTACACTCCTCTCGAGTTTGCGATGCTTATTTCTATAATATAACATATCAAAACTATCCTGCCGTCAGTTAAATACCTCACCAGTCTAATACTTTATTTTTAGTCTAGATCTTTATTTTCTTCTGACAGGTGACTAAAAAATCAGTCATCATCACAATAGCAACGCCCGTTGTGGGATCAGCAGGATGCTTCACACCTATTCTTTCAGCTATCAATTTTGTTTCTTCCAAGGGGAGAAGAGGGAACTGCTCACGAATATCCGATACATCATCTGAGTAATCTAGCAAATAGCAGTAGTCACGTTCAATATCAGAAAGAAGCTCATGTCTTCGGCCAGTTGTCCAGCCCCCCCCACGAATGGCTCTACCTTCCGAGGGAACATCTTGAACCCGAAGCCAGGGAATATAGTCTTTGCCTGTTCCTTGACCTCTTCCTTCTTTAATATAACGATCTATTTTCGCTTCAGTGATTTCCCGTTTTCGCTTGGCCATTATGAATCACCCCTTAATCAAAAAAATGAGACTGCCCGAAGGCAGCCTCATTTAGAGTCATGTTGTATATTCTGGATGTCAGTTCTGTCGACAGTTGAAGAGCTTCTAGTAGTAGTATTACCGAATCCGTCAGTCTAACACTTTATTTTCTTCTGACAACATTTCTCACAAAATCCCTATCCTTTACTCCACCGTAACACTCTTCGCCAAATTCCGTGGTTTATCCACATCGTGGCCCAGAGCCAGAGATGCGTAGTAAGCCAGCAATTGCAGGGATACTACGGACAGAGCAGGTGTCAGCAGCGGCAGGGTCTGTGGAATAACAAACGCCTGGTCAACAGACTTAAGCAGGTCGGTGACATGCTCTTGGTGGGTGATCGCCATCACGTCTGCGCCGCGGGCTTTCACTTCCTTGATGTTGCTAACTGTCTTCTCCAGAACGCTCTCTTGGGTAGCCAGAGCGATAACTGGAACACCATCTTCGATCAGTGCCAGGGTACCATGTTTCAATTCACCTGCAGCGTAAGCTTCAGAATGAATGTAGGAGATCTCTTTCAGCTTCAGCGAGCCTTCTTGAGCGACTGCGTAATCTACGCCGCGGCCGATGAAGAAGAGGTGCTTGTGCTCGGAGATTTGCTCCGCATAGTTCTTGATGGCTTCTTTTTGAGCCAGAATTTCTTCTACTTGCTCCGGCAAGGAATCCATTGCTGCCAGGATTTCTTTCACCTGTGCTTCGGACTGTGTACCGCGAACTTCTGCCAAGTATAGACCCAGCAACGTGAATGCGATCAGCTGCGAAGTGTAAGCTTTGGTAGAAGCAACTGCGATTTCCGGTCCAGCCAGGGTAACTAGTACACTGTCTGCTTCACGGGCGATGGAGCTGCCCACCACGTTGGTAATAGCCAGTACATGCGCACCATTCGCATGGCCTTCACGTAGAGCTGCCAAGGTATCAGCAGTCTCACCAGATTGGCTGACTACGATAACCAGCGTTTCTGGGCTTACGATCGGCGCACGGTAGCGATATTCCGAAGCGATATCATTTTCTACTGGAATGCGCACCAGAGTTTCAATCAGGTTACGCCCAACGAGACCCGCATTGTAGGCGGTACCGCAAGCGACGATTTGAATGTTACGAATGTTCTTGATTTGTTCTTCAGTCAAGTTCAGCTCAGGCAGAATCACTTTGGTGCCTTCTGCGTTGATGCGACCGCGCATAGTGTCACGGTAAGCTTTAGGCTGCTCGTGAATTTCTTTCAGCATGAAATGCTCAAATCCGCCTTTTTCTGCGGTTACAGCATCCCAATCGACAGTAATCATTTCCCGAGAAATAAAGTTACCTTCAATCGTCATCAATTCGACAGCATCCCGTGTCAATACAGCCATTTCGCCGTCGTTCAAAATATATACGTTACGAGTGTATTCCAGCAGTGCCGGAATGTCAGACCCGATAAAGTTTTCGCCTTCTCCAAGACCAATAATGAGCGGGCTGGCTTGACGCACAGCAACCAATTTATCCGGTTCATACTCTGTCAGAACTCCCAGTGCAAAAGCACCGCGCATATAGGTAATCGCTTTTTGTACAGCCTTCACGATATCCCCGTTATACTCGCGGGCAATCAGGTGGGAAATAACTTCTGTATCTGTCTCGGAAGTGAACTGGGCGCCTCCGGCGATCAGCTCTTCTTTCAGATCCAGGTAGTTCTCAACAATCCCGTTGTGCACTACGGAGAATTTGTGGCTATTGTCCGTGTGTGGGTGGGAATTCTCGTCGGAAGGTTTACCGTGAGTTGCCCAGCGAGTGTGGCCGATGCCAGCACTTCCTGCCAGTGGGCTGGTTTCCAGCTTGGATTGCAAGTTCGCCAAACGGCCTTTTGCCTTAACTACTTGCAGACCTTCCTGAGTGAACACAGCGATTCCAGCGGAATCATATCCACGATACTCCAGCTTCTTCAAACCCTCGACCAAGATTCCTTGCGAATTCTGATTACCAATATATCCTACAATACCACACATTATATTTTCCTCCGTCCAAGTTATCGTAATGTGGGCGGCAATAGGAAAGAAACGTGCCATGCGGCATGTTGATGAGAGTTAGCCAATATTCTGTTGTAATTCAGACGCAACAAAATAAACTTTCACTACTTCACAAAATCATGAAATGTACAGCTTTCCCCTCTGCCGTGGCAGAACTATAGTGTTTCCCTCTTCTTGCGCACACCCATGAATTATTAATTTTATGCACCCATGAAAGCGTTGTGTGTAAGGTCGCCCTTGCATTTTCCGCTTACATTTACGGCTCTGGTGCATCACCGGGAGGTCCCCGCCGAACATTTCGAACACCTCCACCTCGTCAGCTTACGTCTGCCGTGATCCGTTCAAGCTAATTAATCCTCAGCTTTCCCTTCTCCCCCGCGCAAGACCAAGCTCTGGCGCTTGTTATTGCTGATACCTCACGATCCTCGCTTTCCTTCTTGAATGAATGACACTTTATCTATTATATGCACCTTGTCGTACTTTGGCAATGCTGCTGACAATGTTTTCTTTCTGAAACAATGACATCTTAATTTGAAAAATAATTGCAGAACGTTAAACCGGTGCAGCGGTTCGCCCACCGGTTCACCGTTCATTACGCTTATTAATTACACCAGTTCACGTTGAACAACTTCTACAATCTGTCCTACATACCGATCCAGCTCATCCTTGTCCGGACCTTCTGCCATTACGCGGATGAGTGGTTCTGTACCCGATGGACGGACAAGCACACGGCCGTTGCTGCCCAGCTTGGCCTCAACTTCACCAATAGCCGCTTCAATCGCCGGATTATCCGGATAGTTGGTCTTATCCTGCACACGCACATTCACAAGCACCTGCGGATATTTGGTCATCATGGATTTCAATTGGCTCAGCTTCTGACCCGAAGCCTTCAATGTATCCACCAATTGGATCGCTGTGAGAATACCGTCACCAGTTGTATTGTAGTCCAGGAAAATCACATGGCCGGACTGTTCGCCGCCCAGATTGAATCCTCCCCGGCGCATTTCTTCCATCACGTAACGGTCGCCTACAGCGGTTTTGGCTGTGTTCAGGGACAATTGCTCAGTCGCCTTATAGAAACCAATGTTACTCATCACTGTGGACACGATAGTGCCATCTTTAAGCTTGCCTGCACGGTTCATCGCATCGCCGCAAATACACAGAATGAAGTCACCGTCTACTTCGTCACCTGTATTATCAATGGCAATCAGGCGGTCAGCATCTCCGTCAAAAGCAAGTCCCAAATCCGCACCATGCTTCAGCACTTCATCACGCAATTTCTCCGGATGGGTGGAACCGTATCCGTCATTGATATTCAGCCCGTCCGGCTCTGCTCCGATAGCGATAACTTCAGCGCCCAGCTCGCGGAACAATCTTGGAGCCAGCTCGTATGCCGCGCCATGTGCGCAGTCCAGCACAATTTTGATGCCTTTGAAATCCTGGGAAATGGTTGTTTTCAAGTATTCCAAATAAAGATATTTGGAATCATGGTCGATAGTCACTTTACCTAGACCGGAGCCTACAGGGCGCGGCAGCTCGTCTTTTTCCGCATCCATCAATTCTTCAATCTGCAGCTCAGTCTCATCTGTAAGCTTGAAGCCGTCGCCGCCAAAAAACTTGATACCGTTATCCTCTACCGGGTTGTGTGAAGCAGAGATCATAACCCCTGCGTCAGCCTTGAGCAGACGCGTAATATACGCTACCGCCGGTGTGCTAACTACACCCAACCGGATGACTTCCGCCCCAATGGATAGCATACCTGCTACCAGTGCTGATTCCAGCATAGGACCGGAAATACGTGTATCCATTCCAATAACAACCTTCGGTTTCTCCACATTTCCTGTCAGTACATATCCACCGCAGCGGCCAATGCTATAAGCCATTTCTGCTGTCAACTCGCGGTTCGCTACACCGCGAACACCGTCAGTTCCAAAATACTTCCCCATGTCTTTTCTCCTTTGATTATGCTGCTATAGCTTAATGTATAATGTATGCTTAAACTGTCTTGCGGTGTCATCAAGAAACACCTGTATAGACATCTTGTTCCCATAAAAGTTAGGTTCCGCCTGTACCCGTAACCTCTCCATTGCTCCCGGTACCTGCGTTTCCGTTAGTTGAACCACTATTTTCAGAATGCTGTTCTGTAGGAGTCGGCGTCGGCGTTCCAGCTGGATCTCCACTATGTGCCGGTTGGTCCACCGGGTCCTTGCCCTCCCCTATAACTGGCTCAGCACTTGGCTCAGGCGTATTCGGGGCTCCCCCTGTGCTCGAATTCTGTGAAGGCTCTGTGGACACTTCTGGTGTCGAGGAGTCCTGCAACTGTACAGTCGCCTTAAGCTGCTGACCTGCCGGTTGCTTTAGGGCAATGAACTTGGGCAGAGAGACCTGAAGGGTGACATCATGCGTGCCTGCTGTTAAATTGCTTACGTCAGCAACAACGCTGATCTTGTCCACATTCAGCTGATTCAGTAGATCGGGTGCCCCCGATACTGTTAGCGAAAGGGTCTGATCAGCGGGATCTGTTATGATCGCTTTCAACCCAGCAGGCGCGCCTTCCAGCTTAATGGGTACCCCTTCAAGGGTGCGCTCCGCATTCTCAGAGGTCGTCACTGTCACATTGACCTTGCCCGGCTCGATTTTATCGATGCCAGTTGGTGGTACCAGCTCCACTTTGAGCTGCTCTGTGCCGGCCGATTTAATCTGGCTAAGATTGACGGTCGCCTCGTAGGCTGTCAATGTTGCCAACGCTTCTTTCTGACCATATACAGTTACCGAAGTCTGATCCGCTTTCACCTGGGACAACACCAATGAATCAGGCAGTTGGCCGGTATAGCCGATCTCCAGCGGCACGCTTTTAAACGGCAGGGTGATTGGAATTTCTACCGAGACGTAGGCTGGCTTAATCACCGCATCTTTAATTTCATTTCCATTGCTGTCATAGGCGAACAGCTTCATTCGCTTCTCCTTGAAGGTCTCACTATCACTGTCAAGCTCAACGGTCCCCTGCACCTTAGCAACCTTGCTCAGCTCACTGGCGGCGAGAGTGACCTCTGCTTCCCCTGTTGGCTGAATCACCGGTGTGCCGAGTTGATAGCCCTGAGCGGGCGTTCCTTTGGTTAATAGGGTAATTGGAAAAGCCTTCGTATTGCGCAGCTCCACATGCACATTCACTTCATCCGGCGTCAAGGACTCTAGGGTCACACCATTGGGAAGGGAATAGGACAACGGGAGTCTGTTATTTCCCGGCTTCACCTTGCTAAGATCAACGGTCACCTTATAAGAATCGGAGAACTTATAAATCAGATCCGATTTCTTCCCCCGGACCTCCATTCTCACACTATCGACATCCAAAGGTTCCATCACATATTTATCCTCGTCAAAACCTGTCATTTCGATCTTCACATTCTCAATAGTCTTCGTTTCCATACGCGGGGTCGTCTGGGAGACGGGAGCCGTATCGGCATGAACCATAGCCCACAGGATGATCCCGAGCGCCAGTGCCAGAATCTTGTTGAAGTTATTGTTGTTCATCCATTTATTCATCACGCTTGTCCCCCTTCCGTTTCCAGAAAGCAGAACCCTTCTCCTTAAGCGGAGAACTAGCGCTTAATTCTTGATACAGCTTGGAAATTAGCGATTCTTCCTTGATATCCCTCACAATCTGACCATTGATCGCCAGAGAAATCTGTCCCGTCTCTTCCGACACTACAACCGACACAGAATCTGCCACTTCACTGATTCCGATTGCAGCCCGATGGCGCGTACCCAGCTCTTTGCTGATAAACGGATTCTCGGACAATGGCAAGTAACAGGCAGCAGCCGCAATCTGATTCCCCTGCATAATGAGCGCCCCATCATGCAGTGGAGTATTGGGAATGAAAATATTGATCAGCAGCTCGGAGCTGACGGCCGATCGCATAGCTATGCCCGATTCCGTGTACTCGTTAAGCCCCGTGGCTCGTTCGAACACGATTAATGCCCCTATTTTTCTATGGGATAGATAGTTCACAGCTTTAATGACTTCGCCGACCAGCTTGCCGACTTCCTCATCACTCTCCGCACCACGTCCGAAAAACTTCCCTCGTCCAAGCTGCTCTAGACCACGCCTCAGCTCCGGCTGGAAAATAATGAAGATGGCAAACACCCCAAATGTATAAATCTGATTCATCAGCCATTTCAGCGTATATAAATCAAGGATCGTGGCGAATGCCCATATGAGCACTAGCACCAGAATTCCTTTTAACAACTGAACCGCCCGTGTACCCCGGACCATATTCAGCACTTTGTAGATGATATAGCTGACAATCAGAACATCTATAATATCTTTAAAGGACTCTTTCCAGGTAAGGTCCATGAAATAACTCATTACTCAAACCCCCATCAATTCAAATTAGCTGGGTTTATTTATGTAAATGGCTAACAGTGCCATAATATATCTAGGTTATAACGTTCACGCCCAGGTTGCAAGTTTAGCTCCCCTCACAAATTAAGGATACGACAAAAAGGCAACAAAAAAGCGCCGTCTTTCCGGAAAAAGAGGCGCAAAGGATATGCCTGCAAGGGACCACTGCTTAACGGTAGGCAACTTCTGAGAACATGTTCGTGACTTTATACCAGATCCAGCCTACCGCTTGGTCTATGCTTTTGACTTGACCGGAAATATGGGCTGTTGAAGCCTGATACAGAGAGCCGTCGATGACCGTTACATTGCCGTTAACTTCCCCGTACACCTGGGTTTTGCCATTCTCCACCGTAAGATCCCCGGTAATGATTTTGCCGGAAGGTACAATAACTGTATCTCCCTGGATAACAACCTGATCCAGGTTGGTGCCCCGAACCACCAGTTGTCTATCCTGATTCCAAAAAGAAACAGAGCTCATCAACATCACCAAAATAAAGATCGATGCCGCCGTAAGGGCGGGATGTCTCTTGATCCAGGTAATAAACCGTTTCTCCTTCTTGGATTTCGGTAAAGAATTCATTATCCGGCCTACAAGATCTTCCGACGCGACAGGACTTTGGTGCATCAGGGAAAACATCAACATATCGGTCTGTTCCAATTCATTGAACTTCGCACGGCATTCCGGGCAGGATAGAAGATGCTCCTTCAATTCCCTCTGCTGCTGTTCGGGCAAGTCGTCATCCAAGTAATCATGCATCATAGAGACGGCCAGTTTGCATTCCATAGGAGCCAATCCTTTCGTGAGTGCTATTTAATTTTTCCAAGACACAGGGTCGGGTCATAAGACTTGCTCATCATACATACGTCCCTGATCTGAAGATGTTTCATAATTTCTCTGGTTATTTTTACATTTTAGGGCCTAATTTTTTACGTAAAAATTCACGTCCACGGTGCACACGGGTCTTAATCGTAGTCACTGGCATATCCAGTACATCGCTAATCTCCTGAAGTGACAGGTCCTGCAGATATCTTAGGATCATCACGGATCTGTACTTCACAGGCAGGCTGTCAATCGCCTCATAGATGGTCCTCTGTGTCTCAGAGAGCAACAGTTCCGTCTCCGGTGTCACATTATCGCTTGGGATCATGGAATAGCCGTCAATGCCATCCTGATCGTTCATCTCCGCATCCAGCGAATAGGTCGGTTTGCGCTTGCGCAGCCGATCTATACAGAGGTTCGTGCCGATCCGGTAGATCCATGTCGAGAATTTCTGTTTGTCATCATACCGATCGAGATTTCTGTAGACACGCAAAAACGTCTCCTGAACAATATCCTCCGCCTCATGGCGGTTGTTCAGCATCCGATACGCCAAATGATATATTTTGTCTTTATATAGTTCCACAAGCTCGGCAAATGCCCTTTGGTCGCCCTTCAGGGCGAGCTTTGTCAATCTGCCTTCCAAATTCTCCACCTGTCAACTCCCCCAGACTTGCCGCCCTTGGCATTCCAAATGACTGAATATCCACGGTACAAGCATTTAAATCGTAATTCAAGTTTGTGTAAAAATCAAGGATTGAAAACAAAAAAGCCGTTCGCCCAGGCAAAGGGCGAACGGCTTGGTATCCATCGTAAAAGCAAAATATAACGTGTTAATTCATCAGCCAGTATTCCGAAGTCCGGCAGCGACGCCGTTGATGGTCAGTAGCACCTCGCGCAACAACTCAGCGTCATCCCCATCCTGATCGCGCAGCTCTCTCAGCTCGGACAACAACTGTACCTGCAGGTAGCTAAGCGGATCGACATACGGATTCCGCAAGCGGATCGACTCCTGAATAACCGGAACGTTATCCAGAATATCCTGCTGACCTGTAATTTTCAGGATCAGCTCCGAGGTCAGCTTGAATTCCGCATCAATCTGACCAAAGATGCGCTGACGAGCCTCTTCATTTTTACCCATGCCGGCATATTCCTTCGCAATAACGAGATCCGCCTTGGAAATGGCCATTTGCAGCGTGTCGATCAGTGTTGTGAAGAACGAGAATTTCTCATACATCGTTTTCAGGATGCTAAGGTTCTCCTCTTTACCGTCATAGAAGCTTTGCAGACCTGTTCCGGCAGCGTACCAGGCTGGAAGCAGATAACGGCTCTGCGTCCAGGCGAACACCCAAGGGATGGCCCGCAAATCTTCAAACCGGTCGCTGTTCTTGCGCTTGGAAGGGCGGGAACCAATATTTAGCTCGCCCACCTCAGGCAGTGGAGTCGACTCTTTGAAGAACGTCAGGAAGTCTGGATCACGGAAGATCAGGTCCTGATATTTGTTCAGGGAGACTTCCGAAATTTGCTTCACAATCTCTTCCCACTTAGACTCGTCCAGATCGGTTTGCGGCATTCTGGCATTAACTGCAGCCGTTACCAGCGCCGAAGTGGCTTGCTCCAGACTGCGGTAAGCAATCCCCTTCATCGAGTAACGTGATGAAATCACTTCACCCTGCTCTGTAATCTTGATACCACCGCCGATTGTAGAGGCCGGTTGGGCCAAGATACTGCGGTTCAGTGGCATGCCTCCGCGACCAAGCGCGCCCCCGCGGCCATGGAAGAACTTCAGCTTGATGCCGAATTTATCAGCAGTAGCTGTGATTTCATTCAGGGCCACTCGCAGTTCCCAGTTCGCAGTAACCACACCGCCGTCTTTGTTGCTGTCCGAATAACCCAGCATAATTTCTTGCATATCGTTCATCGCCAGTACCGCTTGACGGTATACAGGCAGATTGAATAATGTCTCCATGATTTGTGGTGCTTCATGCAGATCATCAATGGTCTCGAAGAGTGGTACAGCCTGGAGGGTGCATACAACTGTGCCGTCGTTGTCTTTACGGAACAAGCCCACTTCCTTGGCGAAGACCATCACCTCAAGAATATCACTTGCTGCCTGTGACATACTAATGAGATAGCTGGTGATGCATTTCTTGCCATATTCATCCTGTGCTTTGAAGATTGTCCGGTAAACTTCCAGACATTCTTCTGTGTTCTCACTGTAGTTCTGGTATGGAGAGGTCAACGGACGCGGATCATTGAGCAAACCTTCGAGAAGAGCGATCTTCTCTTCTTCTGGTAACTTGGAGTAATCCGGTGTGATGTTCATCTTCTCCAGAATCTCAGTCATCGCATTCTCATGCTCCTGACTATGCTGGCGAACATCCAGTGTAGCTGTATGGAATCCGAAAAGTTCTACTTGGCGGATCAGTTTCTTAATATAGGTATCGGCTACATAATCGGCATAGTGATGCCGTAGACTGCGGTCGATGACGTTTAGGTCATGGATGAACGCCTCAGGTGAGGTATAACGCTCAGGCGTGCCTTTTTTCTCATCGTCGAGCACATTCTGTGTCTTAGAGATCATATAGCTTAGCTTGATCCGGTAAGGCTCGTTATCATTGCGCCAAGCATCGCCCCGGTGCAAGTTGATAATTTCCCGATCCTCTTCAATGGAATCCAGCAGCTCCTGTGTCACGTCCACAATACTGGTACTGAAGCTAAGATACTTCATCAGTTCCCGCATAATCCGTTGGTATTCCCGGATAGCCAGCTTGCGCTGCATTTGTAGCGTCTGCAGGGTCACGGAAGCCTTGACGGAAGGGTTACCATCACGGTCGCCACCGATCCAGGAGCCAAAACGCAGGTACGTAGGCACATGCCAGTTCTGACCCGGATAATATTTACTTAGACATCGTTCAAGTTCTTCATATACATCCGGCAAGACATGGAAAATGGTCTCATGGAAATAGTACATTCCATTACGAACTTCATCCAATACTGTAGGCTTGCGGTCACGTAGTTCATCCGTCTGCCACAGCGTAATGACTTCATTCAGCAGCTTCTCACGAAGCTGTTCCCGCTCCCGGAAGGTTAGGGTAGGATTATCAAGGTACATAACATCGTCGGCTATCCGTTTATGAATATCGAGAATGGCCCGGCGCATTGCTTCCGTCGGGTGGGCTGTAATGACCAGCTCCAGAGACAGGCCTTGTATAATCTCCCGGACCTCTTCATGTGAGAAATCACGTTCTCGAAGTCCTTGAATCGCACTTTCTATAGAACCAGGCTGTACAGTTTCACCGGCTGACCGCTCATAATCACGTTTGCGGCGAATCCGATGATTCTGTTCGGCAATATTCACCAATTGAAAATAAATGGCGAATGCCCGTATAACCTGATGACGATTCTCCGAATCCAGAGAATTAATTAACTCCTTAAATTCACTGTGCAGTTCTGGCAAATACAATGAGCGCAAAGATTTACTGGTCTCGCGGATTTTCTCCACGATTTCCAAAAGTTCGTTGCCGCCTTGGTGAACCAAGACCTCGCCCAAAATGTTCCCCAGGAACCGTACGTCCCGCCGCAGCAAATTGTTCGAGTTGCTCTTGCTAACGGTAGTCGTAAGTTCGGTCATGCTGCTCCCCCCATCCTCTCACGGATCAATGTCTTTAGCATTGTCTCTTTGAAGCTTTCCTCATATCATACAATAAAACCGCCCGGAAATCTTCATCTTTATTACGCGGTAAAGCGATACAGTAATTTTGATTATACACGAATTTCTCCATTATTACAGTCATTTCATCATAATGTATTTCTACATATTATACCGGATATCGTCAATAGCGTATTCTTCCCTGCTCTCTTGACTGCAGAAGATCCATAAATAATCCCATTAATGGAGAGAAAAAACGTTCCCGGTGATAAGAACAGAAAATGTGTCTTTGGAACGGATAATTGGGAATACTTCGCATCACTAGCTTCCCCCTGGCCACCTCATCCTCTACTGCCATTCTGGAGATAAAAGACACATGTTTCCCCCCTAGCAGGGATTGCTTGATGGCTTCCAGCGAATCCAGAAGCAGCGAAGTTCTGGGTATGAAACCTCCCTGCTCGAACCATTTATTGGTTAACTGTCGCGTACTCGACTCCATATCATGAAGAATAAAGCTTGCAGATGCAATTTCAGCCGGCTGCAATACACTCTGGGAAGCCAGCGGATGTTCGGGAGAAAAGACAAGCACTAGCTCATCTTCGCATAAGGCAGTGCTAAGAAGCCCCGGCTGTTCAAAGCGCTCGGTGGAGAGTATGCCGATGTCAATCTCATGGTTCAACAGCATCTCCTTAATTGAAAGAAACGGTTTTACCGTCAAAGAAATTGTCGTTCTGGGATACCTCTCACTGAACTCTCCCAAAATTCCTGGCAACAGATAAGTAGCTGGTACATAGCTTGCGCCAATTCTCAGTGTACCGCGCCCGGCGTTCCCGAACTCTTTTACCACCCGCTGGGCTTCTGCCGCCAATGAATTGATTTTGACCGCATAGTGGAGGAATGCCCGTCCGCTCTCCGTTAGGATCATCTTGTCCATTCTTGGTTCAAACAGCTTCTCACCCAACTGTTCCTCCAGATTCTTCAAATGGTAGGTAACGGTTGGCTGCTTCAGCCCAAGCGCTTCAGCTACAGGTGTGATTTTCTTATGTTTATCCAATAGCTCTACAATTTGCAGCTTAATTAAATTTAGGTTCACTCTTATCCTCTCCCTCATGGTGCTAGATCCATCCTAGCATAGAAAAATTCTATGAGTGTTAAGGGAATTGCATGAAAAAGTTAATAACGAGGTTACACTCGGCAAACATACCGGGAACCCTTCTTCTTTACACTAAGTACATACCAAGATCATTCATCAAAAAGTAAAAATTAAATATTTATGACAGGGAGAAAGAAATGAACGAGTTAATCATTCGCGATCTTGCCAAAAGCTTCGGAGATGTTCAAGCCCTGAAGCCGGCTAATCTGCACATCAAGACTGGAAGCTTCACGACACTGCTCGGACCGTCAGGCTGTGGCAAAACCACATTGCTCCGTCTGCTTGCAGGCCTTGAGACGCCAGATGCAGGAGAGATTTTGGCGGATGGCGAGCCCATTTATTCAGTGTCCCGGAGAGTGAATCAACCGGTTCACCGCAGAAACTTTGGGATGGTCTTTCAGGACTTCGCGCTCTGGCCGCACCTGAGCGTCTTCGAGAATGTTGCATTTGGACTGCGAGCAGCAAGGCAGAAGCAAGATTTGCGGGGACGTGTACTGGAAGCACTGCGGACGGTCAGACTGGACGGGCTGGAAGAACGATATCCTCATCAGCTATCAGGCGGACAGCAGCAGCGGGTAGCCTTTGCCAGAGCAGTTGTCACCCGCCCACGGCTTGTCCTCTTCGATGAGCCACTGAGCGCTTTGGACGCCATACTCCGCGATGAAATGCGGGTCGAACTGATCTCGCTGGTCAAGAACATTGGGATTACGGCCTTATATGTAACCCATGACCAATCCGAGGCCATGTCGATGTCAGACGAAGTCGTAGTCATGCAAGGCGGCCATATCCTTCAGAGCGGGGCACCTGAGGAAATCTACCGTACGCCAAGGCATCCTTTTGTCGCACGCTTCATTGGTAAATCCAACTGGGTGATCCCGGATCAGCAAATGCTACGTCCAGAACAGCTCCGCTGGTTCCAAGAGGACAATTCCAATCTGTCCTTTCATGGCACCATCCGGCATGTCAGCTATATGGGCGATCGTTACGAAATGATTCTGGACATGCAAGAAATGGGGCAATGGATTGCCTATCATGAACAGCGGCTTCGCGTCGGCGATAACGTATGCCTGTATGCTGCTCCCGGGCAAATTCACAACATCTGAATTCATCCGGATGATAACTTTTGCACTGAACTTCAACCTATTATATGGAGGTATTATCAATGAAAAAACGGGTCAATCAGAAACGAATCGGTAGTCTTCTTCTCACCACAGTCTTGGGGCTGAGCCTTGCAGGCTGCGGCAACGCCAACACACCTGCTGCGGATGCAGCCAATAATGGAGCGACTGGGAACACAGCTGTGGATCCAACTGCCTCTCCCGCTCAGACAAGCCTTAGTGGTAATCTCGTGGTATATAGCGCAGGCCCTGAAGGCCTGGCGAACAAGATCAAGGAAGGTTTTGAAGCAAAGACTGGAGTAAAGGTCGAGATGTTCCAAGGTACCACTGGTAAAATCCTCGCCCGCATGGAAGCGGAAAAATCAAATCCGGCCGTGGATGTTGTAGTTCTGGCTTCTCTTCCTTCGATGCAAGGAATGAAAAAAGACGATCTGCTGCTTCCATATAAGGAAGCTGTCAATTCAGACAAGCTGGTGAGCGACTGGTCTGATCCAGACGGCAGCTATTTTAGCTACAGCGCCTCCGCACTTGGCATTGTCTACAATACGAAGAAAGTAACTACACCTCCAACCTCCTGGTCGGATCTCGGCAAGCCAGAGTGGAAAGGACAAGTTAACATCCCCGATCCATCGCTGTCCGGCTCGGCGCTTGATTTCATGACTGGCTATCTGAGTGCTCAAGGCGAGTCCGGTTGGGACCTCTTCAAGCAATACAAGGCCAATGGAGTAGCAATGGCTGGTGCCAACCAGGAAGCGCTTGATCCAGTAATTACAGGTGCCAAGTCCGTAGTTGCTGCAGGTGTAGATTACATGGCTTACAAGGCAAAAGCTTCCGGTGAGCCGGTTGACATCGTCTATCCTGCCGAAGGAACTGTAATCAGCCCACGTCCGGCTGCGATTATCAAAACAAGCCCAAATGTAGACAACGCCAAAGCTTTTATCGACTACCTGCTTTCTGATGAGGCCCAAGCCATGGTCGCCAAGGCATACCTCTTGCCAGGACGCACAGATGTTAAGGCTGAAGGACGCGCCAATCTGGATGAGATCAAGACCTATGATGTGAAATGGGACTGGATGAATGACCACGGCGATGAAGTCTCCACTACCTTTACGGATCTGTTCAAATAAGCATCATGAAAAAGTCTTCTGTACGTACCTTTCAATGGAGAGGGGGCAGTCTGGCACTGGGGATATTGGCGATCCTGGTGCTGCTGCCGCTGCTCCTGATTTTCTGGACAAGTATTTCTCCAGGCGGCAGGCTTGATATTACTGCTCCCTTAAAGACCATTGTGAACAACAGGGGATTGCTAGAGGTTCTGTTAAACTCGCTGGGTCTCGGCGTTAGTGTTATTGCCCTGACTACTGTTTTTGCCCTTCCACTGGCATGGATCATGGCGAAAACGTCCATCGGCCGTCATCGCTGGCTGGACGTGGTTCTGTTGATTCCCTTCATGACACCTCCCTATATCGGTTCTATGGGCTGGATGCTGTTTATGCAGTCCGGTGGATATATGGAGCAGTTGCTGCCCGCTTCGGCGGCGGTTACTCCCTATTTCTTCTCTTACTGGGGCATGGTTCTGATTATGAGTCTGCATTTATTCCCTTTTCTCTATCTGCTGCTGCGTAATTCACTGTTGCAGATCGGCGGCAGTCTGGAAGAGGCCGCTGCGGTTCATGGCGCATCCTTTGCTTATAAGAGCAGAAAAGTAATCCTCCCCTTGTTATTATCCAGTTATGGGCTGGGCGCGCTGCTGATCTTTGTCAAAACGATTGCTGAATTCGGAACGCCGGCAACCTTTGGCCGCAAAATCGGCTTCTATGTCCTTACCTCCGAAATTCACCGGTACATCGCCAGTTGGCCGATTGATTTCGGTAAAGCTACCTCATTAGCTTCTGTATTGCTGGGGGTATGTTTGGTTATGTGGTACATCCAGACCTTGATTAGCAGTCGTTACTCCTACCGTCTGGTTGGCGGTAAAGGAATGCGTAGCAAAAGCAAAACCTCAGGGGGACTTGCAGGCTTGGCCAGTTGGGGTTATCTAGTATTCCTGCTTATTGCTTCGATTGGAGTACCTTATTTCTCCATTATCACTGCTTCGCTGCTCAAACTGCGGGGAGAAGGCTTGTCTTGGGGGAATTTGACGCTGAATCATTATCGGGAGCTACTGTCCCCCGGTTCTCCTGGAATGCATGCGCTAATCAATAGCTTGGGCCTGGCTGTAGCCGCTTCGTGTATCGCAGTAATTCTAGGTACCTGGTTCGGACTGACCATTGGCAAAGCCACGTCATGGAGACAGAAGCTCACCGATCTCTTCAGTTTACTGCCGAATACCGTGCCAGGCATTGTACTTGTCGTGGGCTTGATTCTGTTCTGGAACGCTCGCTGGATGCCTATTCCGCTATACAATACGTACGGCATGGTCGTACTGACTTATGTAGTGTTGTTTCTTCCTTATACCGTGCAGTATGTAAAATCAAGCTATGGGCAGCTGGACCCCGCCTTGATGCAGGCGGGCCAAGTGTTTGGCGGCAGCCGGATCTATGTCTTTAGGCGTATCCTGCTGCCGCTGATCCTGCCCGGCATGGCCGCGGGTTGGATGATGACCTTTACCATTTCCAATCGGGAATTGGTCGCCTCGTTGCTGATCCTGCCCCCGTCTATGCAGACATCGGCAACTTATATTTTCGCCCAGTTTGAGCAGGGTGCTGTCGCACTCGGTATGGCCATGGCTGTCGTTTCTGTCGGCATCACTACCGCCTTGCTACTGGCGATCGAATATCTAAACCCTGACAGAAAGCGGAGACAACGATGACTACACTAACCATATGGGGGGGCGCTGGGGAGCATGGGCGCTCCTCTTATCTTATCAGGAACGATCAAGCCGGCATTCTGCTGGATTGCGGAGTCAAAAAAGAGGCCGGCAGTGAATATCCGCTGCTGGAAGCAGAGCGAATTCCGGAACTGCTAGCTGTCTTTCTCTCCCATGCCCACGAGGATCACTCAGCTGCGCTTCCTCTTCTCTATAAGTACGGATATAAAGGGAAGGTATGGACGACCCGGGAGACGGCGCTGCAGCTGCCGGATTATTTTACGGCTTGGCGCAACTACGTGACTGCTGGGCCGACTTCACTTTTTTTTGAACAAGCAGATTGTGAGGCTATTGAATTCGCCTATCTGGAGGAACACACTCCCCCATTAACATGGCATTGCCTGGCTCCAGGTCTTCGTGTCATGTGGGGCCGCAGCGGTCACATGATCGGATCGATTTGGGTAGCTCTGGAGTGGGACGGTAAAACCATCTTCTTCTCTGGCGATTTTACTGGGGAATCCCAGTTGCTGGCGGTGGATGATCCAGGATTGGCATTGTTCCATTCTGCCTTGCAGAAGACTGAGGAGCACTCGGCAGAGATGACAATCGGGAAGAAGACAGAGGAAATAGCTGAAACAACATCGAAAACGGCAACTGAAGAGATAATTAATAAAACAAACGTAGGGATAAATGTAGAGATAGCCGAAGAGGACCTTGGGGAAGCAGACATACTGACCATATCCGTTGAAAAGATATCCCCACGTTGTATAGATCTCGCTATCATTGATGGAGCTTATGGCCCTGATCCTGAGACTCAGCAGGACAAGCTGCTACAATTGGAGTCCGCAATCCGCAGCACACTGGAGGCAAATGGAACCGTCCTTCTGCCTGTTCCACTGTACGGACGGGGTCAGGAACTGCTCGTCTGGACCGGAGAACGATTCCCTAATACAACGTTAATCGCGGAAGACAGATTGCTCGCACCTCTTCGTGGGCTTGAACAAAGCTCCTTTTGGCTCAGGGAGACAGCTATCTCACGCATTCAAGCATTGCTGAACAGTGACCAGCTACGCACCGTCTCAGATCTGGATCAGCGTAGGCAGGCTATGGATTATCCACATGGAGCTATCATCTTTACAGATGATGGCATGCTACTCTCTTCTACAGCCCGCTGGTATTACGATCAATTATCCACCAGCCCCTGCAGTCAGGTTATCTTCACCGGGCACCTACCGGCTGGCAGCTTTGCACAGGGACTGGTGACCTCTCCTCCTGCTGACGGACCTGCCATTTCCTTAATCCGCTACAAGGTCCATCAGGGCCTGCCGGATATCCGGGACATGCTGCACAGCATTCCCAGCCGTCAGAATGTACTCGTTCACGCACCCGATCATCATAATCGGCAGGCAGTCACCCTGCTTCAAGAGGAGGGTACTGCTGGACTGCATGCTCTTTTGCCTGGAGACCAATTGCACTTCTAATTGAATCTACTTCTATGTAAAAGGCTGATACAACGGAACCCTGCGATTCCTGTATCAGCCCTTTGTGTATTATTCATTTTTTAACGATTGCATGTAATCTCCACCGTCTTGGTTAGCGCATCGTAGCCCGTTACCTTCGCGCCCAGTGCTTCCACAAGCACTCGTACCAGTACATAGGTTACTCCCTTATCTAGAAGGCCGTCAGCGTTTTTAAATACCTATGAACAATCTCTTTCATCCCTCCCGTTCCTGGATAAACAAAAACGGATACAGTCCTTATATCAGGAACTCTATCCGTTTAAGACTATGGCAGCTGAGCCAAGAAACTTTTCACCGCACTCTTAGTGTTTCAGCCTTGCTGGCCTGATCTGTAGTGGAGCATTCATGCTCCTGCGGTGTCCTTTTGCTTCATTTGCCATGTTATAATCATACCCGCTTATTTCGTGCACAGAGACGGTGATACGGCGAATTTCAGCAGAGCCTAAGGATGGAATAGAGTGGCTTTTAGTAGAGAATGTACGTTCTGTTTTGGTATATAGAAGTATTAAGCAAGCAGACCTAACATATAAAAAAACTGCATCACCCACATTGCGGATGATACAGCTCCTATAATTTCACTAGTTTTAATAGCTTCAATAATCCGTGACCCCGGATCCCTTCCTGGGTTATTTAGAAGTGGCTGATACTCTCTAAGGAGGAGCCACCTATTTCTAGCTTCTGCGGCTTGGATGTACCTTTTAAAAGAGAGTCTAGTGACAGCAGCCCAAGGTCGGTTAATGCCAGCGCCATTTTATAAAAAGCCTTGGAACGTATCTTCACGTAAGTGTCCTTGCTGACCGGCGGATCAAACACATGATTGTATATCGTGTAATCGTACATCTCATCTCTTCTCATATACCTTTCCCGTACCAGTTGCTGCTCTCTTGTGTCCAGTCTCTCCACCACCGTGTCTATAGCCGCGCAATAAGCTCTACGAGCTGCGGGCACATCCACATTATGTGTGGCGAGCGCTGTCGTCTGATCTGTAGTAGCATTCGTAGGTCCATGAAAATGTCCAGTATAACAATAAGTGCTAATTGCCTCCTTGACCTCAAAGGTAACCGTTTTGAAAATACGGTATTTCTCCAGCATGCTTTCTATAGTGATCTGTGTCCGGCGACGGTCCAGTTCAGGTAAAGAAGATAGGTTCAGCACAGTATACACTCCCTTTGTATTATATTTGCAGTATTTCTCCAAGAATTGTGGTAAAATTCTACTTGTTCGTATCTTGTTCGCCTTTTTCAATAATATACCACCTTCCTTCCAATTCCGTAAAATCCGATTTACGGCTGTATGAGCCGGTTAACAGCTGTTTTTCATCACTTATCTTGCCTTTTGGCAATAAACCATTCTTTGTTGTTTACCTCTTGGCAAAAATGGCTTATATTATTTACAACAGCTAACAGTGCAGAAGGAGTGGGTAGTGATGGAACAAGAATTTGGCCGTTTTCTAAAAGAGCTTCGCGAACAAAGAGGACTAACCATCAATCAATTAGCATCCGCAGCAGGTGTCAGTGGTTCACAAATCTCACGGATCGAGAATGGTCTGCGAGGTATCCCAAAACCGGCAACCTTACGTAAGATCGCTGAGGCTACAGGTTGTTCTTATGAGGAGCTAATGGAACGGGCAGGGTATTTACAAGATCAAGGTGCTGCTGAAGCCGAGATCATTCCTGATTGGGCCACAAACAAGGACAAGCGTGACTTCCGCAAAATGCTGGAGGATGACGGTGAATTGATGTTCGATGGTATACCGCTGGATAAGGAGGACAAGCAGAGGATTAAAGACGTGCTCACGGGGTTGTTCTGGGAGGCCAAACAAATGAATAAGCGCAAAAAGCCCAAACAGGATTAAGTGTTCGAGGCGCTCTATAGGGGAATATAACAAATACACTAAACGTACTGCAGGTGAAGACAATGGATGAATTGATTAATAATCTGATTAAAAAATATAAGACCAACTGTCCCTTTGAAATTTCCAGAGCACTTGGTATTCACATTCGTTTTATGAATCTGGGGACAGGCACGAAGGGATTATATTATCGAAAATTAAGAAGAAGATTTATCGTCATTCATAATGAACTGCCTGTAGAATGGCAGCGATTTGTTTGTGCCCATGAACTGGGGCATGATCGACTTCACAAAGGGATCAACCGTTTTTTCCTGGAAGAGAACTCTTACTTCGCCCCTGGTAAGCTGGAGAGGCAGGCGAATGCCTTTGCGATCCAACTGCTGACCGCCAATACTGCGCCAGAACAGGACGAATCACATCAAGGCTACTACCAGAGATTAGGCATTCCACCGGAGGTACGACTTTTTTTACAGGATTAATTAGAATGTTAGAATGTACACTTCGACGTCCCCCATCATCAGTCACATACATAGATCTCAGTTAGATAGATCTGTCCTGTCTATCAGATGATTTGATAATTCAGCTTAAACTCTAGAACTTTGCAATCTCCTAAGCTTCTTTAGGCTTCTTTAGGCTTTTTTAGGCTTTTTTAGGCTTGTTTAGGATTCGTTTTTCACTTCTGTAGGCTTTTTCAAAGTTGTAGTACTTATGCACACCTCTCGTGATTAGCAAAAGTTACACAACAAAAAAACTCTTACCAGAGTAAGAGTTAATTAACAACTAAGTATCGGGATGACACGATTTGAACATGCGACCCCCTGGTCCCAAACCAGGTGCTCTACCAAGCTGAGCTACATCCCGAAACTATAAGATTATGGAGCGGGTGATGGGAATCGAACCCACGCTATCAGCTTGGAAGGCTGAAGTTCTACCATTGAACTACACCCGCAAAGATTTAAAATCGGGATGACACGATTTGAACATGCGACCCCCTGGTCCCAAACCAGGTGCTCTACCAAGCTGAGCTACATCCCGATAATATAAAATGGCGCGCCCTGAGAGATTCGAACTCCCGGCCTTTTGATTCGTAGTCAAACGCTCTATCCAGCTGAGCTAAGGGCGCAAAATTATGGAGCGGACGACGGGAATCGAACCCGCGACCCTCGCCTTGGCAAGGCGATGCTCTACCGCTGAGCCACGTCCGCATATAAGTGGTGCGCGTGAAGGGACTTGAACCCCCACGTCGTGAAACGCCAGATCCTAAGTCTGGTGCGTCTGCCATTCCGCCACACGCGCACAATACTAATAAAAGTGAGCCATGAAGGACTCGAACCTTCGACACCCTGATTAAAAGTCAGGTGCTCTACCAACTGAGCTAATGGCTCATAAGTTAGGTGTATCCCATAAATAATCGGATTCTCACCAAAGCTTAACTTCACTTGTTTAGAGTGAAATGGCTGGGGATATAGGATTCGAACCTATGCATGACGGAGTCAAAGTCCGTTGCCTTACCGCTTGGCTAATCCCCATTAATGGATACCTATATATTATCCAATATCTCCTCAGTTATGAAGACGATAATGGTGGAGGCTGAGGGGATCGAACCCCCGACCCTCTGCTTGTAAGGCAGATGCTCTCCCAGCTGAGCTAAGCCTCCATATGTATAGTAACCCTTGATGGGCAACGATAAGTAAAAATTGGTGACCCGTAGGGGATTCGAACCCCTGTTACCTCCGTGAAAGGGAGGTGTCTTAACCCCTTGACCAACGGGCCTTAAACTTGTGGAGCTCTCAACCGGATTCGAACCGGTGACCTCTTCCTTACCATGGAAGCACTCTACCTACTGAGCTATGAGAGCATGGCTCCCCGAACAGGGCTCGA
>NZ_MAQW01000003.1 GCF_001682855.1 Bacillus sp. FJAT-27264
AGGAATCTCTCCTTTCTGTTTTTATTATATAGCCATATTACGAGCAGCCTATTCTTGATTTCACAACAATTTTAGATTTTTATTAATTCGGTTATCGGACCATGTTCTTGTCCCTCGACAAATATATATACACGATTTTTTAAGAAATCCACTTTCTGATTTACTATCAACCACGCCGCGCACAGGGAACAATGAGGAAGCATCTACACCCACCTTTTTCCTTGTAAGTAGCTGTAAGTTCATCAGGTTAAGGGTCTTATCTATTCTTAACATTTAAAACTCAGATTCCCGAACATCTCCAAGCTTCGTACCATTGCTTTAGCTCTGCGTCAAACTCCCTCTCAAGCATACCTGCTCGCACTGTTATTTCTTTGTCAGTAGTCACTCGGCTCTTTCTTTCCTTCTCTGATTTGAACTCCATCAATCGCTTACGAAACGATCCTCCTTTTATTAATTGGATTGGATTTGTTGACGACCGGATACATAGTAACGCATCAGCACGATCAATGAGCAAATGCTGATCACAGTCAAGACTACGTACACATTTTTATAGGCATGAACCAGCGAAACCTTATCTTGAAAAGCAAGCAGCATTCCGCAAACCGCAACGGAAACTGAACCGCCGAAAAATTGAATCAGCTGCATAAAGCCCATGCCCGAACCGATTAGCTCAGTAGGCAAAATACGTGACGTTTCGTTATTTAACGACGATAATGAGGTCGAGACTGCCGGAGAGAAGAATAGATACCCGAAGAGAATGACAGTCGATGACACGCCGAGGTTCGACCAAAAAGCGATCAATACCAAAGCCAACATGCCTTGACCGATCAACAGAAACCGAAAATTTCCGTAGCGGTCGATCCAGCGTCCTACGAAACTCGTGAGCATGGCGGATAAAATGGCCCCCGGCGCGATCGTAAAGCCAATTTCTAGCGGCGATCTGCTGAATAAGTTCGCTAGTGCAAGCGGCATTAAAAACAGATTGCCAAGATACATGAACAAAATGCAGAATCCAACTACAAGCAATTTCCGATATGCGGGTAAAGCAAATACAGCTGGATTGATGAAGGATGCCTTGGCACGTTTGAGGTAGACAGCATGGACCACAATCGATAACAGTCCGACTCCCAGCCAAATGATCGAGCGCTGCGATACAGCAATCAAAATTGTCACAGCATTTACGACGGTCAAAAGAGCGCCTGCGATGTCAAACTTAAACGGCTTGGGCTGCTCTTTAGGAAGTAAACGCAGCAAAATCGGAAGAAGGACAAGCACGAGGCAAGTGATGGCGAACAATCCGTTCCAACCGATGTATTCGCTGATCAGCCCACCTATAATTGGCCCGAGCCCAAATGCCATAGCAGATCCCGCAGAGATCATAGAAATCGCGCTGCCGCGTCTTTCATAAGGAACATACCGGCTGGCGATGATGAGACCGAGTCCCGCCATCGAACCGGCGCCTGCGGACTGCGCGATCCGCGCTATTAGCAACGTGTGAAAACTGCTCGCGAATATACCGAAAACGGAAGAAAGCCCGAGTATCGTGAGCCCGACTGACAACAATCTTCGAATGGGCAGCGTGTCGGAAAGCCTGCTATAAATGACCGTTGACAAGGTGTAGCCTATCGAGTAGCTGGAAACAATCCAAGAGCCGAGGTCTGCTGAAACGCCTATATCACGAATGATGCTTGGAATGGAGACATTAAACATTGTCGTGTTCATGATGACGATGAACGTGCCTATTGTCCATACCAGTATGACAATCTTATCTTTCATGTGAATACCGTCCTATCATGTTGTGTATACTTCTAGTTACCAAGTGGATCGCTTCATTTCTAAAACAAACAATTTAAGAACGATCATTCAAAAATGTATTCGAAAGATCGTTCTTAAATTTGAAATCATTCTACCTCAATGTTTTTGTAACCACCACAAACTCTACAATCCGTGTTCTAAGATCAACTCACCACGTTCGTGATGACTTCGATATTACCGCGGGTTGCTCGGGCATAAGGGCAAACATCGTGGGCTTCCTCGACGATTTGTTGCGCAATGCTCGTCTCTACACCCTTAATAGCGATGTCCATGTTTACTGACAAGACAAACCCGTCATTTGCATCCTTGCCGATCGTAACATTTGACGTTATTTTTATGCCTTCCGATTTGATTCTATGTTTTCTCAGAACAACACCTAGCGCACCTTCAAAACATGCGGCAAATCCCGCTGCGAACAGTTGCTCAGGGTTGGTTCCGTCTCCGCCGGGGCCTCCCATTTCCTTAGGAACTTTTAAGTCAATATCAAGAATGCCATCGCTGGAGACCGCTTTGCCTTCTCTTCCGCCTTCCACCATCACAGTAGCTGTGTACAATTTCTTTTCTATTTTATCCATATTTAATATCCTCCTTTAGATCATGCTATTTTCCCATGAACCTCGAATTTCCACATCGCTCGATTTCGCGGCTTGTTCCAGATCTTCAATTTCCTTATTCGTCAATTTGACGTCAATAGCAGAAATAGCGCTAGCGATATGCGATGGTTTTGTAACGCCGATAATCGGTACCGTTCCCTTAGTAATTGCCCAGGCAATGGCGATCTCAGCAGGATTGACTTGATGACGGAAGCCGATTTCTCGCATCACTTCGATCAGATTTTCAAGTTTGGCAAATACCTCTTCATTGAAGGCGTCTCCTCTTCGGGTTCCAGCCTTAAAAGGATTCTTCGTATTATACTTACCGGTTAATGCCCCTTGTTCCAATACCATATAGGAGAAAAATAGCAAGTCATTGGCTTTGCAATACTCAATGATGCCTGCTTCTTCTGAGGACCGGTAGAGTAGACTGTAATGGTTTTGGACGGCTGATAGCTGAAGGCCCTCTTGTGCCAATATGTCCACGGCGATCTTAATCTCCTCTAAGCTGTGATTAGAAACGCCTACGTATTTGACTTTTCCGCTTTTCATTAACGGGATCAGTTTGGAAGTCCAACGCTGAACGTTTTTCGGATTGTGAATCCATAAAATATCGACATGATCCTTTCCAAGGCGCTTTAAGCTTCCTGCGAAGGACTCTTCAACAGCATCGTCTGACTGCTCTCCCATCGGCGTGAATTTCGTTGAGAGCAGAACATCATCTCTCCCATGAATGAATTTTCCTAAAATCGTTTCCGAAGCGCCCATGCCATAAACTGCTGCCGTGTCCCAAAGATTCAATCCGGCATTCATTGCCTCATTAAATATAGGCTTTAGATCCTCGTCCATCAGGTTATTCCCAAAAATGGCATCCCCTCCGTTGGCGCCGGTTCCCCAAGACCAGGTACCCAGGGCTACAGCCGGGATATGGGTGTTCTTTAATTGAACAGTTTTCATAGTACGTCTCTCCCCTTTCTTCTATAAGCTTTTACACCTCAGCAAGAAGTTCTTTTGTTGTTAAAATGGCATGCGCAAAGGTCGGGCCATTAATTTCATGCGCAACACGCATAGCCTCTTTACTGAAAGCAGCTGTTGCATCTTTTACAAGTGTGACATGGTAACCAAGCTCCATACCAAAGCGTGCTGTTGCTTCGATGCACGTATTAGCCAACAAACCTACAACGATTATCTTTTGTACACCGTGCATTTTAAGTTGATGATCCAGGTCAGTGTTTGCGAACCCGCTGCTGCCCCAGTGCTCTTTAATAATTACATCACCCTTTTGAGGTTGAAAATCCGGATGGAATTCCCCGCCCCATGAACCTTTAGCAAATGTCTGTCTTTCTTTGACACCAAGCTGATAAGGCGTTGGGTACAACCAATTTTCAAAATCATCGGGTTCAGATCTGTGGTGAGGAACAAAGAAAACTTGAATGCCGGCTTCTCGAACAGCGTTAACAATTTCTTTTAAATGTTCGAGCAAGTTGACGGAGTCTGCTACTTCTTTAGCACGAGGGAAACTCTTACCTTCAGTCGATAAGAAATCATTGTAAGGGTCAACCAAAAGGAGCCCTGTTGTTGTTTGATCGTATAAATTTGTCATGGACTAAAACTCCCTTCTGAATTATGAACCTAATCAAATACGGGCAGATTTATTTCAATAGTTTTGACGTCATTGTTCTCTGTCCGATGTAGTTTTTACCATCACGCGAATTCGTATACGGTCTTCCGTCTCCTTTCAAAGCAAATTTAACATATTAAGAACGATCGGTCAAGAATAATATTTACTGATCGTTCTTAAATTATTTATACCAATTAACTGGAACGTTGCTAGACCTATAACTTGAACTGCTTCACGAGCAGAAGCATTTCTTCAGATATTTGGCTCATCGAGTCCGCCGACGCAGAGATTTCTTCCATAGTTGTGAGTTGTTCCGCCGTGGAGGTGGAAATCGTCTGTGCCAGATCGTTGGACCAGACCGCCATGCGATCGATTTCCTGCAGGGAAGCGTTGAACTCCTGAGAGCTTGCGGATATTTGTTCAGCTGCAGCAGAGGTCTCCTGTACGTGATACACAGCGCTGCGTGTTGCGAGAAGAATTCTTTGGAAAGCCTCCCCCGAGTGCCGGATGGAATCAACGCCAATCTGCACCTCCTGATCCCCTTGATCCATAGCAGTCGCGGCTTTGTTTATATCGATCAGAATGACCTGAATCAGTTCAGTGACCTCCATTGCGGATGTCCTGGAGCGCTCCGCCAGCTTTCTGATCTCATCCGCAACAACTGCAAATCCTTTACCCTGTTCGCCGGCCCGTGCAGCCTCAATCGCTGCATTCAGCGCGAGCAGATTGGTTTGCGACGAAATGGCCGTCATCGCATCAATGATTTCGCCAATCTGATGTGACCGCTCGTTCAACTGATTGATGATCAATGAGAGTTTACCCACCGTTGTGGATACCGCAAGCATTTGATCCGCTGACTTTGTAATCAGCCCGTTTCCATGTTCAGCGTGACTTAAAGTAACTTGTGAAGCCTCAAAAGCTGTTGATGAGGTGGATGTGATACGCTGTGCGCTGGCAGACAGCTGCTCCATCGCATAGGTGCTCTCCTGTAGACTTGTTTTCTGCGTTTCATTGCTCAAGGCCACTTCTTGTGCAGATACGGAAATTCGGTCTGTCGCGGATGTCGTTTCTCCGAAGGTGACGGACAAGTCGCGGGAAGCCGATGACAAGGCATCAGCATTAGACAGCAGCCCCTGCGTCAGCTCTCTTAATCGGCTATGCATGGTCTGAAAGGAAGCATACAAGTCACCGATTTCATCCTGGCTATGTATGGAAATCGTACGTTGTGACAAATCGCCAGAGGCGACTTGTTTAGCCAGTTGCGTCAGCTGGATAAGTGGCCTGGTAAGATTCCTCGCAAGCAAGATAACGATAATCCCGCCAACTGTAATACAGCCCAGCAGCGAATACACAGTGGCTTGAACTATATGTTGCTGTCCTGCGTTATAATCCGTGGTATAGGAGCCAGCTACAATTGTCCAACCCCAGTTTGGTTCCCTTAACGAATAGGCAATTTTCATAGCATTTACTCCTGAATCGGGTAGTGGCCACCTGTATAGGGTAACTCCACCACCCGGCTGCTGCCCCTTATGGAGCATATCCCGGATATGATAGAAGCCGTCTATTGTTTGCTTGTCTCAAAAGCTCTCCCCTTCCTGTGTCGGGTGGGCAACCAGATCACCTTTGTCGTTTAGAACAAAGAAATACCCGTGTTTCCCAATATCTATATTTGTATTGATGGTTCGTGTACCATCCGGCCGCTTTGGCCCAAGAAGCAGTTGCTTCATTTTCTCTTGCGCCTCTTCCTTGCTTAAGGTGTCTTTCCTCGTGGCATCCTCGAACGAATCGATAAGCTGTGCAGCCATATGAACCGTGTTTCGGAGATTGGTCTCCGTTTCCAAATCGCTTTCACGGGCTGAAATCCAGATACTCATGCTTCCTATGAGCAATGCAGGAATGATCAGGATTGCGAATTCGATGACCAGCAATTTATTCCGGATGGTGAACCGCCATTGTCTTGGATTTGGTTTTGTCTTTGTTTTCATGGTTATCCCCCCTGTAAAGCTTCTTAAGTAACAGCTGCAAGGCAGCATAATGTGTAGTCGAATGAAACTGGATGATATCAAAAACAGCAGTCCAAAGTCCCCTTTGAACTGCTGTCATGGCTCAGAATCGGATGATTATTTCAATGCCTTCAGCAAAGCGGAGACAAAGCCGATATGATCGGTCGCATGCAATACCGTGGAAATTATCAGCTCGCCAAACGTCTCGGCCTTCAAAAAGCTTTCTTTTACCGGTACGTCGAGCTTGTCCGCCAGTAATTCCCGAATCTCGTCCGGCTGTTTTCTTAATTGGTCAATCAGCACATCCCAACCGGGTGGTTCCCCCTGCCAGTCTGCGGGCTTCGTTCCATAAGCAAAAAAGTCCTTGTAGCTTACAGGAAGCTTCTTATTCAGCATGAATTCTGAAAGACCGAATACATGAAACTCTGTCACAGTAAGCACATGACCAATATGCCAATGAATGCTGTTCTTGAAGCCTTCCGGCACAAGTTTACGCTTGTCCTCCGGACACTGGGCAACCAGCTCTACGAATTGATGATGACGATTCTTCAAAATGTCGAAAATAAAATCTGCTCTCATGTTTTGGGCCTCCTCATATTACTATTCTTCGAATTTTTCGACATAAGCGCCATAGCCTGTGGCCTCAAGCTCATTCTTTGGAATAAACTTCAAAGCTGCCGAGTTAATACAATATCTAAGCCCTGTTGGCTCAGGACCATCTTCAAACAGATCACCCAGGAAGGAATCGGCATCCCGGCTTCTGACTTGGGTACCCGCCGAGAACAAGCCGCGTTTTTCTTTCAGCAGAACATGTTCCTTGTCAAGCGGCTGTGTGAAGCTGGGCCAGCCTGTTCCAGCGTCGAATTTATCTTTAGAGCTGAATAATGGCTCACCGGAAACAATATCTACGTAAATGCCTTCTTGCTTGTTATCCCAATATTCATTCTCGAACGGCCGCTCATCTGCGTCGTTCTGAGTCACATCGTATTGAAGCTTTGTTAATGCTTTTAGCTTCTCCGCTTTGTTGAAGTCCTTCTCGTTGCCGACCTGATCAGCGACCGCTATTGTATGTTCTGCTCCCCAGGTACGGTCCAAATAGGCGTCCCGGCCCGAAACAAACTGAGTAATCCTATAGCTGATCGGATTTTTCTTATAATAGTCCTGATGCTCTTCCTCCGCCATGTAGAATTTAGATGCAGCCGCAATCTCGGTTACAATTGGCTTGTCAAATTTTCCGGAGGCCGCAAGTGCATCTCTAGATGCTTCAGCGGCGGCTTTTTGCTCCTCGCTATTGTAGAACACAGCCGTGTGATACTGTGAACCAAGGTTATCAAACTGGCCGTCTGCATTTGTAGGGTCAATGCTATGCCAGAAAACCTGAAGTAGCTTCTTATACGAAATCTGGCTCGGGTTATAACGGATTTCCACAGATTCGAGATGTCCGGTTCCTCCTGAAGATACTTCGTTATAGGTCGGATTCTGAGTACGCCCTCCGGTATAACCAGCGGACACACTCAAAACGCCTTCGAGGTCCTCAAAATACGGCTCGAGCTGCCAGAAGCAGCCTCCTGCAAAAACTGCGGTTTCATATTTCATTGCGGAATCGGCATGAGCGATATTCACGGGCTTATGTTCCTCCATCATGTTTGAGGATTTGATAGGTGCATTGTAGAAGGAATAGGACATGACGACAAAAGCAACGGGCAGTATGAAAAATCGAATTTTTTTGAACTTCAATTCCAGCCACCTCCTTTTCTTAATTTGAATTTTATCAAGAAAAAACCCGCAGCAAATGTGCGGGTTGTCATGAATTTTATGCATTTTAAACCGTCTTTTTAGCGATCTGATATGAGGATTTTCATACCCCCTGCCAAAAGTCATGGTTGTTCGGTTACTTAAAGTTACATAAAATGACGCACTGAAAATACCGCCGCCTGTGTTCGGTCACGCAGCTCGAGTTTGGCCATCAAGCTGGATACATGGTTCTTGACAGTCCCTTCCGAAATAAGCAGCTGGCCGGCAATTTCCTTATTATTCAGGCCCTGGCCCAATAAAGCCAGAATTTCTTTCTCCCGATCAGTCAGACTTTCCAGCAGCTTGTTGGCATTTGCATTCAGCAGCGGGGGCTGCATGGACGGGACAGCCTGTATTTTATTCAATTCCTTTAGCAGCATGGCCGTAATATCAGGCTGAAGGACTGTTCCTCCATTGTATATCGTTTGAATAGCGCTGACTATAGCCTCAGAAGGCATGTCCTTCAGCAAATAGCCATGTACACCCTTCTCCAGTACCTGAAGAATCAATTCTGCATCATCGAATGTGGTCAAAATCAATACTTTAGTCTCGGGGAAGTGCCTTAAAATCAGCTCAGAGCCTTCCACGCCGTCCATACCAGGCATACGGATGTCCATTAAAACGACATCAGGCCGAAGTTCTGTGACTTTGGCATACGCATCCCGTCCGTCAATGGCTGTTCCAACCACTTCCATACCTAGCTCCAAGTTGAGGATGGTCGCCAGACCTTCCCGCATGAGCCGCTGATCGTCAACTACCAGTATTCTCAAGGACCAGTCCCCCTTTTTCTGTATTTGGATAAGGAATGTTTACTTGTACCACGAACTGCATCTGGTCATCCTTACCAAAGGATACCTGGCCATTCCATTCCTTTACTCTCTCTTGCAGATTCAATAATCCGAAGCCCGGCTTCACTTCGTCTGGCACGTCACCGTCATTGCTGATGCAAAGCGAGAAGCCTCCCTCCGAGTAAACAATCCGAATGCGGGCATGTTCTGCATCCGCGTGCTTCTTGGCATTCGTCAGCGATTCTTGTACGATGCGATATGCAGTCAGCTGTAGCTCGCCTGGCAGCAGCACAGCGCTGCCCTCGACCTCAAAGCAAGTTGCAACCTGCGCATATTTCGTAAATTCAACTGACAGTTTGTCCAAGCTTTCATGCAAAAACATCGGTTCAACCGGTTCGTCCCTGATCGTCCGGACTGCAAGGCGGACGTCCTGAAGAGCGGAACGTACCAAATCCTCGCATTCCAGATAGACACTCTCGCTGCGCTTGGTATCTACCTGGCTCAATTTGCGGGCGGCTTGCATTTGCACAATCAGACTCGTCAGCGTATGGCCGACCGTATCATGAATTTCGCGGGCAATCCGTACTCGCTCCCTGGAGACAGCCCATTCTTCCGCCTTGGTTGCATACTCCTGAAGATGCTCATGAGACTCCATCAACTGCTCGTATAACTTCAACGTATCCTTACGCGCTTTCTGATAGAAATGGATCAGTGTACTGACAATGCCTGCGAATATAATGAATGAGCAGGTAATGAAGTAGCTCATGCTGTCAAACTGTTTGTATAAATACCAGTCCACACTACCCATTGTCACCAGATAGAGGATTAGCAAAAAAATGCAAGTTATGATAAGCATGCGGAAATTGTTGAAAAACATGAGAATCGCCAATGCCGTAACCCCGACAAATAGCTGATTCGGAAAATGTCCACCAATAAAGATATAGCCATAAGCAGCGGATACCAGAAAATCCAGGATGAGCAGATGAAACATCCATTTTTTCCGCTTCTCTGCCCTAGAATAGAATAGATTAACGAGTAGAAACACAGCAACCGAAAATACAAGAAAGCTGAAGCGCCAAAAGGCTTCAATTGAGGTCTCAAAATAAAAAATACCGGAGACGAGTAGACCCAATAAGAGCTTGAACCCGAAAAAGAGCTTCCATGGAGGAGGTCCTCTTTTTATGAAATGTTCATCTTGAAGCATTGATGTTTCCCTTCCCTTCATAGCGGTGTGATTTCTTGTAATGGCTAGTATAGCATATAGTTTCATTTCTAAGATGATGGATGAGGTTATCAACTTATACGGCCTACATTTTTAGTTTTTGATAGGATTCTTACTTCGGTTAAGCCCCAAAAAACCATCGTCAGTGGAATTTGACGATGGTTTTTTGGGGGGAGTTATCAATCGAGAAGGCTCTTTTTAACGAAATGCACGCTGAAAATCAGATATCTAATGCCTTCCCCTACGTGCAGCACGTGCAATACTTTCTGCGAAAAGAGAAGCCTCTCGTCTGTTGTGATCTTCCGATATTTTTTGACGTGACGCGGACGCCTCCTCAAAGGTGAGTCCCTGACTCTCGAAAATACTCAATAAATGTTCCGACGGATGAGTTACCACGAAATTAGTAAATTCGGTTTGATCGGCGTTGACAGGTTTTACGCTAAGCTCCCATATGACTTGCATTTGGGTTCGTTGCTCGTTCGTAATAAAGATATCGGTGGTGGAGACCATCCGGCATTGGTGTTTCTCGACGACCTCTCCGACATAATGCTGAATCGAGAGACTAGTGCCGATTTTCTCCACGTTAATCGACATTGGACGTCCGTCTTCCGTCGTGGTCGTTCCTACAGCAATATGGTCGGGGGGACAGCAACGTTGATATTCGGCTTCAGAAAGGGAAAACAACCATTGTCCGATATCGATTTCTTCCACCGGAACGTCGATGATGTGACTAAAGCTTGATTGTGCAAGCGTTAGGTCTTCGCGAATCTTGGACATAAGCAAGCCCCCTTAATTTAAAGTACTTGCGATCTATCTGATACAATCACTTGTGCGCAGCACGTGCGATGCTTTCTGCAAAAAGAGGCGTTTCGCGTTCGTTATGATCCTCTACGATTTTTTGTCTAGCCTTCGCAACCTCTTCGAAAGATAACCCCTGACTTTCGATGGTTTTCAAAAAATCCTCGGTAGGATGTGATCTCACAGAATTCGTATATTCTGTCTGATTGTCATTAATGGGTTTTGCGCTAAGCTCCCATATGACTTGCATTTGGGTTCTTCCGTTTGTAAGGAAGATGTCGGATGTAGAGACCAGTCGGCAAAAATCCTTATTGACGATCTCTCCAACATAATGCTGTACAGCGAGACTGGTGCCGATTGTCTCAACATTGATGGACATTGGACGACCATCTTCTGTTTGAGTAACACCTACTGCAATATGGTCAGGGGGGCAGCATCGTTGATATTCAGCATCGGAGAGCGAGAACAACCATTTCCCAATATCGACATTCCCAACAGGAACGTCGATAACATGGCTACAGACGGATTGGGTAAGCGTAAGGTCTTGACGTATAATTGCCATTCAAAAAGCCTCCTTCTTTAATTTTTAACCTTCGTTATTATCAGACTGCTTGGACGGGTTTATTCAAGAACAACAGAACAGATAGCGATCATTCTTACGACTACCAGTTGAAAGAATGATCGCTGCAATGACGTCAGTTGGAATCGCAAGATTTAAATTTGTCTTATAGTTTGGCAAGAAGCTCTTCTGTTGTGAGGATGGCATGGGCAAATGTCGGGCCGTTAATTTCATGTGCCGCATGCAGCGCTTCTTTTGTAAAAGCTGATGTCGCATCTCTAACGAGCGTAACATTATAGCCGAGCTCCATACCGAATCTCGCGGTCGCTTCGATGCAAGTATTAGCCAACATACCGACAACGATAATTTTTTGCAAACCATGCATTTTTAACTGATGATCTAAATCTGTGTTTGCGAATCCACTGCTGCCCCAATGCTCTTTAATAATTACATCGCCTTGTTGAGGCTGGAAATCTGGATGGAACTCCCCTCCCCATGAATCTTTAGCAAACACCTGACCTTCTTTTGCTTTAAGTTGATATGGTGTAGGATGCAACCAAGTATCAAAATCATTCGGCTCAGATCTGTGATGAGGCACGTAAAAAACACGAATGCCCGCTTTACGCGCTCCTTCAACAGTCTGCTTTAAATGCTCAATCATGTTTACGGATTCTGAGACCTCTTTCGTCCGTGGATAAAGTTTACCTTCCTCTGACAAAAAATCATTATAAGGATCTACCAAAAGAAGTCCTGTTGTTGTTTTATCGTACACGTGTGTCATGAGTATGCGCTCCTTTTTATTGTTATTGCATCATTGTAATACCGACATATTCATTTCAATGATTTGTCGTAATTTATCCCTGTCCGTTGTAGTTTTAACCATAACGCGAAGTCCTATCAGTGAATTGTTAAAATATTGAGAAAGCCATTCCGCGTTGAGTGTCTTGGAAAGTTCCCCCGATTGTTGACCTTCTATTATAAGGTTACATATTAACTGTTCCGTATAATCCCAAAACTGATGAACACAATCTCTTGCCTCTGAATCATGTTTTGCCAACTCAACCGCGGTATTCACTATAAAGCAGCCTGAAGGAAACTCCTCTCCCGGATCAATAGCCCTTTCAAACAACAGTCGAATGGCTTCCTTAGCAGAAAGTCCATTTATTCGAATTTTAGACGATTGCTCTAACCTTTCGCTGTATCGCTTTAATGCTTTGATATAGAGTGTTTTCTTATCGCCAAAAGTATCATACATGCTCCCTTTATGAACTCCCATGTGTGATACTAGTTCCTGCATGGATGTTTTCTCATATCCTTGTTCCCAGAATAATCCCATGGCTTTAAGCAAAACGGCATCTTCATCAAACTCCTTTGTCCTAGGCATCCTTATCTCTCCTTTCAAAGCAAATCTATCATATTAAGAACGATCGGTCAAGATAAATATTGACCGATCGTTCTTAATTAAGTGTAGTCATTTATCAGTCTACAAATTAGGCACTTGGAATAGCCCCATACAAAAAAACCACGTGGAGTTGTAGCCTCCCATGTGGCATATCGTCTTAGTATTCTACTAAATAAGTATTGGACACACTCATCCATTTCACCTATTTTTTTAAAAATCACTCATTACAATTCGTATTCAGCTCAAGTAGTGCTTCAATGATATTCAAATGGTTGCCATCCACCGTGATGAGATCTGTCTGCACGGAGACTCCTGCGGTTTCTACAATTTCTATGGGTACAAGCTTACCCTCCTCAACCTCTTTCTCGGCACAAGTAGCAGGTAAGAAAGCGATCCCCACCTTATTCAAGATCAGCTTTTTGGCGGTTTCAGAATTATCAACGGTAAATTTGATTTTTGGGGGATGTTCCAGACTGTCGAATACGCGATGAATTCGCTCCCAGTCCAGTGATCCGCACTCAAAAAAGACCAGGCTTTCATGACTGATATCTTGAATGGAAACCTGTCCAGCGTTAGCTAGAGGGTGGTCAGCGTATACATAGAGATTTATCGGATCATCAAGAAAGCGATAGCTATACACAGCCGGAATAGCCACTTTGCGAACGAAAGCCAAATCGATCTCCTTAGCCATTAATTTGTCGATCAGGACTTGGGTCGACCCTGTTGTCAAATTGAACATGATGTGCGGAAATCGTTCGGTCAAATGTACCAGTATGGGAGCCATCCGATAGTTGGATACCGAAATCGTACTTCCGATGCGTATTTCCTTCGGTATCGTGTTTTTGCTCAAAAGGCGTTGTCTCCCTTTTTGATAGGTCTCGACAAGCTGCTGTGCAAACGGCATAAATTGCCGGCCCTTATCAGTGAGTGTAATTTGTTTGCCTATTCGATTGAACAACTGGCAACCTAACTCCCGCTCTAGCGAGCGTATACGGGTTGTAACGGTGGGTTGAGAGATAAAGAGAGCTTCGGCGGCTTTGTTGAAGCTACCATAGTGATTGATATAAACAAATACTTCTATATTTTCAATATACAACTAAGAACCTCCAGATATGAATTATTGCATCTATTAAATCCCAACAGCAAGAGGCAGTCAATTGGAGCAATTTACGCCCAAGTGACTGCCACGGATTATGATGATGGTGTTCGGTTCTGTGGTGTTTTATATTAGGTCTGCTAGCAACTCGAATGAGCGAAGTCGAGCTTCATGATCATACACCATGCCACTTATCATCAGTTCATCCGCTTTCGTCTGCTCTAGAACCCATTTGAGCCTGCGCTGCACAGTATCTGGGCTACCAATAGCTGCGTAAGGGAGCATTCTACCGCGGATGGCCGCCTGCCTTCTCCTGTGGATTCCACAGAACATCCATATCCGTAGGAGGCTGTAGAAGAATTCCTTGATTACCGCGCATAACGTTCAGAAACTCCTGCTCTGCTGTCGTGAATAACCATTCTGCCTCTTCATTGGTAGGCGCCACTACGGCATTAATAGCCAGAATGACATAAGGTTTATCTAATATCGCCGACGGATGGAAATTGCGGTGATAGAGCTCCAGCGCCGGGAGCAAATAGTCGGGGGAGAAATGGCCTCCAAATGAGAACGGCAATCCGAGTTGTGCGGCAAGCTTGGCACCGAAGTTGCTGGAGCCTAGCAGAATAATCGGAATATTCAGTCCCTCGCCGGGAACAGCTCTCACCCCGGGGGCCGCACCACCAAGCGTTGGATTCAGGTAGGAGCGGAGTTCATTCAACTGATCGGGAAAATCGTCGCTGGTCACGCCTCGGCGCAGTGCATGCGCGGCAGGTTGATTGGCACCGGGTGCACGGCCTAGTCCGAGATCAATACGGCCCGGGAACAGCGACTCCAGCGTGCCGAATTGTTCGGCTATCGCCAGCGGCGCATGATTCGGGAGCATAATACCACCAGAGCCGACACGAATGGTGCTAGTATTAGCGGCGATATGGCCGATCACGACCGAAGTAGCCGCGCTGGCGATGTATGCTATATTGTGATGCTCGGTAAGCCAGAAGCGACGATATCCCCAGCGCTCTGCATGCTGCGCCAGATCAACGGAATTCCGAAACGTATCTGTCGGTGTTGCTCCATCGATTATCCCTGTGGCATCCATAATCGATATGTTTTTTTTACGTGCTGTCATAAGGAATCTGTGCCTCCTGTTATCGATTAAGCTCTATTAGGGAATTTATAATGTTTGATCTGGGCTTAACTGTATCATTGACGTTAATCAGCGTCTAATTCATCTTATGAATTTAATTAATTAATAATTATTATGAATTGGATTTGCTTCAGTTTGATGAATTTATCAATTTTCTGACAAAGTCTCGCTTAGTAGCTCCATCCAGCGTAATCGTTTACTGGACGAAGTTGTATTACTCGATATAATAAACTCGCTCACACTAAATTCTTTCTGCAGCGAAAGAAGCTGTTCTCTGACAGACTCTTTCGTCCCTTGAATGATCCCGAATTTACGCTCAATAATTGTGAAGTCTTCGCCACTTTGATTACCAAATTCCTCGGCAGATTCTCGTGTAAGTAGTGTCGCTGCTTTTCCGCTGGATAGATTAACTCTGAATGCCTTTTGCTCAGATGTGAGCAACTTGGCATCCTCCTCGGTTTCCGCTATTTCAACTGTTAGGCTAACAATTATCGCTGGCTTTGTGTCCTGCTCAGATCGAAAGCTGCTGTGATAGACATGAATGGCCTTTTGGACTTCTTCATGATTACTATTGATTAGGTAAGAAAACACATAGGGTAGGCCTAGCTTTGCAGCCAGTTCAGCGCTTCCGACACTTGCTCCCAGAAGATAAATGTCTGGTACGACCGCTGGGCTTGGCATTACTTTCAGACCAGCAAGCGGATGGTTACCTGCAAGATTGTCGTGTACAAAATGCTTCAAATCACTAAGTTTTTCCTCAACTGTCAGGGGGTCTGCTGCAGCCCCCCGCTGTAACGCTCTCGCACTACGTGGAAGACCTCCAGGAGCACGACCTATCCCAAGATCCACTCTCCCTGGAGCAAGTGCAGCCAAAACATTAAAATTTTCTGCAACTTTATAAGGACTGTAGTGCTGAAGCATAACTCCTCCCGCACCAATTCGAATCCGATCTGTTTTGGCCAGAAGGTAGGAGACTAAAACTTCAGGCGAAGAGCCTGTTGCATGCTCCATACCGTGATGCTCGGCCACCCAAAAACGATAGAATCCCAATTGCTCAGCTTTTTGGGCTAACTTAACCGTGAGTGCAAGTGCATCCTCTGTTGTTTCTCCCTCGAGTAGTGGACTACTATCCAGAATACTTACAATAATAACCATTTCAGTTCCTCCCTATTTATAATTTCTATATTTCAGCAGTTCCGTCTCCTTCAAAGGCAGTCGATAACACATTGCAAGGACTTCACCGTTGAGCGTGTCATATTCGTAAGCCCGCTCGAACCCCAGCCGCACATACAGACGAACGGCCGATTCCATCATTTCTGATGTGTGAAGATGAAGGAATTCCGCTCCACTCTCCCGCGCCAGCGCAGCGACGACCCGAATGAGTTCTGTCGCTATCCCCAGACCGCGCGCTTCTTTGGCCACTGCGAGCATACGGACAATCGGCGTGTGAATACCCACATACCCATAGGCCATCTCCGACGATTCGAACAGGAAAGCGGTTCCGACGATTTCTTCATCCAGTTCGGCAACCAGTCGTGCTTGCGTTGTGTTCCCTTTGCCGGCTGCCGCCGCTTCGATGCTCACTTTGTAATTTTCCCATTGTTCCGGGGGAATAGTGTTCTCTAAATGTCCGTTAGCCTCAAGCAGTACTCGCTTGATCGCTTCACTATCCAATGACGTTCCCGAGCGGACAACGATCCGGCTTTCCGACATTCCTGCCACCTGCTTTCTAATCACATTTGACAATCCCACATCAACGATTCCTTGGATCAGATCGAGCAATTTCCCCTCTATCGATGCGAAGTCAAACCGGATCACGGCACTCCTTCTCTATTGCGTTATACCGTGTGCTCTTCGAACGCTTCCTTGAGCAGCGTGAACGAACGGACCCGTTTCTCGAAATCAGGCACGACAGTTGCGAAGATCATCTCATTTGTTTCATACCGCTCAGCCAATTCCAGCAACCGTTTGCGGACCGTTTCTTTCGTTCCTTTTATAACTTCGACGTCGCGTTCTTCAGTCTCATATGTTTCACCCGATTGTCTTGCGAATTCTTCCGCTTGCTCAAGCGATGTAACATTAACCGTTTTGCCGCTTGCCAGCGTGACGTGGATGCTCTTTAACGTGCCTGCGAGCTCGGCGGCCTCCTCTTCCGTATCTGAAGCAATGACGGATAACGCAAGAATGGTTTTTGGCTCCGTTCCCCTTGTTCGATTGAACTTGCTTCGATACGTCCTGAACGCTCTTAATGCTACTTCTGGATCGCTATTGATGAATAGTGCGTACACGTACGGCAATCCAAGTTCTGCTGCAAGCTCTGCACTGGACAGGCTCGCGCCGAGCAGATGGACATCGGCTGGAACATCCGGGAGCGGACTCGCTTGCAGACCAGCAAGTGGATGTTCCTCGCTGGCAGAACCGTGTAAAAATTGCACCAGCTCAGCCAGCTTAACGTCTAGCGTGTCAGCCTCGGTGATCCCCTTTTGCAGCGCCTTGGTCGATCGTGGAAGGCCGCCTGGTGCGCGGCCGATGCCAAGATCTACCCGACCTGGTGCCAACAGGGCCAGCACGTTGAAATTTTCAGCCACTTTGTATGGGCTGTAATGTTGTAGCATCACGCCGCCGGAGCCGATCCGAATATGCTCGGTGTGTGCGAGCAAATGAGAGATTAACACCTCGGGTGAAGAGCCCGCGAACGTTTCAGTATCGTGATGCTCCGCTACCCAGAACCGCTCATAGCCGAGACGTTCTGCTAATTGAGCCAACCTAGTTGTGTTCTCTAACGCTTCCCTAGGTGTCTGCCCGGGAAATATAGTACTTTGATCCAATATTCCAAATTTGAGTGTCATGTGAATTTGCTCCTATCTTTAAATAGAGTATATGCCTTCCGGCGTAATGCGCTTAAAGAACTGCTTCGTACGCTCTTCCTTCGGCGAGACAAATATATCGTTCGGCTTGCCTTCCTCCACAATTACACCCTCGTCCATAAATACGACATGGTTCGAAACTTCTTGCGCAAATCCCATCTCATGGGTGACGATAATCATCGTTATGCCTTCCTTCGCGATCTTCCGAATAACGCCAAGTACTTCGCCAACCAGTTCAGGATCTAGCGCAGATGTCGGCTCATCGAAGAGAATGACTTCCGGGTTCAGCGCAAGCGCTCTCGCTATGCCGACGCGCTGCTGCTGACCACCAGATAATTGACTCGGATACGCATCGAGCTTGTTGCCGAGACCTACCTTTTCCAATAGTTCGATGCTCCGGCGCCGCGCCTCCTCCTTCTCCACCTTCTGGACAACGACAAGTCCTTCCATCACATTCTCGAGCGCAGTCTTATGGCGGAACAGATTGTATTGCTGGAACACCATTGCTGTTTTCCCGCGTAACGTGTGAATGTCTTTCTTGGACGGGCTTTTACAGTTCACTGTAAGCGCGTCGATTGTAATTTCACCGTCATTTGGCCGTTCCAAATAATTAATACAGCGTAGCAGCGTAGTTTTCCCGGAGCCGCTCGGGCCGAGAATCGCCACAACATCGCCCTTCTCAACGACCAGATTTACGCCTTTCAGCACCGCTTGCCGTCCGAATGACTTCGTTATGTTTTCAAGCTTGATCATGCGACACCTCCGCGATTATAGACGTTGATCCGTTTCTCAAGCACACCAGATAACCGTTCGATAAGCACGGTCAGTCCCCAGAACAAGATAGCCGCCCCTAAGAAAGCTTCTAAGAAATTCCAGTTTGTCGAAGCGATAATCTGAGCCTTAGCGTTGATGTCGACAACAGAAACCGTAAAGGCAATTGTCGAGCCGTGCAGCGCTCCGATCAACGAATTCGTCAAATTTGGCAAGCTCACTACGAAAGCCTGAGGGAGTACGATGCGACGTAATGCTTGGGATGTCGTCATACCCACCGCGTAAGCCGCTTCGATCTGGCCACGGTCTACAGCCAGCATACCGGAGCGAACGACTTCAGATAGATAGGCACTAAATGTGATCGAAAAGGAAAGATAGGCAAAGCCGATCATCGGAATGGATGCTGCACGGAACGATAAGCCAAGTGATTCTGACAGTCCATTAACGAGTATCGGCAGCCCGTAATAAATCAGTAGCAGATGCGTCAACATCGGCGTGCTGCGAATAACAGTCACGTACGTACTTGCGACTTGATTCAAAACTGGCACCCGGTAAATGCGAATTAAAGCGATGATCGTGCCAATAAGCAAGCCGAAAATCATCGACACAAGCGTCAGTTTCAGCGTTGTTGGCACTGCGCTCAGCAATTGAATGAATGCGGTCCAAATAAACGAAGGGTCCAGATTCATTTGCCCGTACCTCCTTTGTTAAGCGAAGCATTAGGCGTAAAAAGACGAATCAGCCACGATTTGCCGTCTTTGACCGGCTGCGAAGTTGAAAGCGGCCGCTCGTATCGAAGCATGCGGCGCTCGACGTACCGGAACGCCCATTCAAGCAGTAGGCTAATTATCAAATAGATGATTGCGAGCGCAATATAGGACTCTATATAATGCTGGGCTACCTTCCCGAGCGATTGCGCCTTCGCTGTCAGTTCCATGACACCGAGTGTAAATGCCAGTGACGTATCCTTCAGCGTTCCTATCGTTACGTTTGCGAAGATCGGTAAGGAGATAGCCAGCGCCTGCGGCAACACGATCCGCGAGAATGCCTGAAATCCCGTCATTCCGATCGTGTATCCGGCTTCGATCTGTCCCCGATCTACGGAGGTGACCGCTGCTCGAATAGCCTCCGAAATAAATGCCCCGGCGTTCAGGCCATATGTCGCAATGACAAAGTAGAGCACGGGTGCCCGGGAAAGGTCAATACCTTGCAATTTCAAAACTTCAGGCAGCCCGTAGTAAAACAAAAACAGTTGAATCAGTATGGGCGTGCCTCGAAAAAAGGAGGTATATAGTTGAGACAATTGCCGCAGTATGGGAATGTGATAAATTCGGGCGAGGGCGGCGAGAAACCCGACTCCCAAGCCTACGACCAAGGAACCTGCAACGATCAACAAGGATATGCGAATAAAGGGAAGCAGTTTAATTACATATTCGAACACAAACGAAATATCGAAAGTCAAAACAATTCACCCTCTCAAGCAAGCGGAAATATTACAAAAGCTGACCACAAATCCCATCCCGGCTTGCCCTACTTTAGCTGTGGGAGTGTCAGTCCACCGTTGTGAAGTCTTGACCGAGCCATTGCTTGCTTAGGGCACTCAGCGTACCGTCCCCTCTGATCTCAAGTAGCGCTTTATCAATAGCATCGGCTAATGCCTGCTTTTCGGGATCATTCTTGCGGAACAGGAACAGGATTTCCGCCTTGCTAAGCGGTTCTCCGACCGCCTTTAATTTGCCTTGCGGGTCAATTAGGGACAGAGAGAAGTCGGCAGTGAGCGTTCCATATACCCGCCCCGAAGCGATTTGCTCTGCGGTATCATTTGCCGCGCCGTTCGCGTAGACGAGTTTAATCGCATCGCTATGATCCTTATTGTATTTTAGAAGAATTTGCTCAGCCGCACTGGAAGGGTATGTAAGAAACTTTTTGCCTTTGATGTCATCCAGCGATTTGATGGGGTCATTGTTGTCCTTTGCTACGACAATTTTATTTTGCCAATAAGCGTAGGGTACTTTGTTGAACAAGTACTTCTCTTCACGCTCCGGGGTTTTCTCGATTTCTTGAGCGATCATGTCAATCTTCTTCGTATCCAGGCTGAGAAGCAGGCTTGGTAGCGAATCGAGCACATTGAATTCAAATTCATATTCCGGGAGACGCTTGTCGATCTCGCGGACGAGTTCGATGTCATAGCCGGTCAGCTTACCATCCTTATCGTAAAAGAGCACTTGTGGGAAACTACTTGTCGTACCGACAATAACTTTTTTAACTTTGATCGACTTCTCCAAGGTTGCCGGAGCAGATTCACTTAAAGGCGATTCCTTTGCAACATCGGAAGACTCATTGTTTGTGTTGCCGCAGCCGGAGATTATAAGCACTAGCGCTAAAGCTATAGACAAAACTAAGTTTTTTTTCATTTCATTACCCCTTTATTCTTTTGTTTTAAACTAATAAATTACATAGATATAGTAAGAATTAAAGCGGTAAATGTACCAACTCATGAGGATCATATCGGCAACACTTGTCCTGCATTCTTACATTTGATAGACGTCTTTTAGTGTACTCCTCAACTAGTGGACAACTGACAGCTTACAGTAATAACCAATGTGATTCCTCCTTCAAGAATATTCCTACAGGTTTAGTCAAAATAAATACAAGATTCAATCTAGCACTTTACTACATCGACGTCTAATCAAGGTTTTTAAATCGGATATTAACATAATTCATCCTTCACTTGCTCCAACTTAAGAAGCTCTCTCAATATAAACGAGCCTTTAGAATTGATTCTAAGGCTCGTTTGCGTATCAGGTGCCATATTTGACCCCTATAATATTAGTTTTTTTAAAGGTTACCTTTTTAGTGGTCTCCGTTAACCAATTCGTAAGGTAGCAGGATCAGCCAAGAGGCGGTTCCATCGATTGGTTAGCTAGCGACTCGTTACTCATATCGTATGACTGTTTTACATAATCAATAAACTTTTTAACTGCTGGTGATAGATGTTGAGAAGTTCGCCACTGTAGCCCTACCTCCCAATTCCAATGATTCTCTTGAATGGGGATCCAGGACAATCCCTCTAACCGCATCCCTGCCGTTCTAGGTACCAATGAAACACCGAGGCCTGCAGCAACAAAACCTGTGACAGTGGTTAAATCCTCTGCTTCATAAATTTGAGTTAGCTCCGCATCAGATCGGATGATGCAAGATTCCAGTAAAAGCTTTAGACCGCAGCTGCTTTTCAGTCCGATATAGTTCTCATTCTTCAACTCATGAATGCTGAGAGATGATTCGCTGGCAAGTCTGTGATTGTTGGAAACGATAATGTAGAGCGGAGCGGTTTCTAATGTTATCCAGCTATACTCCTCGGACGTCGGCCTCAAAGAAGTGATGCTCAGATCGCACCTCCCTTGGTTTAACGCGTCATTAATAAGTTCATGGTTACCCTGCTCCAACTCAAATTTGATTTTGGGATAAATATTCTGATAATTTCGCACAAGTTTAGGTACAAGATCAGCTCCCAAAATATTGAGAAAGGCGATGCTAATAAGACCCGTCTCAGGATTCGTCCATTCCTCCAACGTTTTTTTGCCGTGCTCCAACTCCCGTAGAGCTCGCTCTACATTCTGGGAAAACAAACTGCCATATCGACTCAGTTGAACATTCCTGCCTTTTCTTTCAAACAATTGAACGCCAAGCTCAGTCTCCAGTTTAGAGATGGCTTGGCTAAGCGCCGGTTGCGAAATGGATAGAGCCTGAGCTGCTCTTGTCATGTGTTGATAACGTGCCACTGTAAGAAAATATTCCAGTTGAGTTAACTCCATTTTCTCCCCCTGCAATTTCAAAATTCATAATTAGGATTTATTATTTATATCATAATTATTAATTAGACGTTATGAATCGTCAATGATAAAGTTAAGCGCAGATTAATCTAGCTAAAAGGAGAACTTACTATGAAAGCATATGTTGTAAAAGATGGACATGGAGTTGATTTTCTGAAAGAAGTTGAACTTCAGGTCCCTACTCCAGGTAAAGGCGAAGCTCTTATCCGCATGAAAGCCGTATCCCTTAATGCAAGAGATATCCCTGCACTTAATGGATATTTCAATAATAAGTCGATGGCTCCTTTCATCCCAGGATCAGATGGAGCCGGAGAGATTGTCGCTTTAGGAGATGGAGCAGACAAATTTCAAATCGGAGATCGCGTTGCCGGAATTTTTAATCAAAAATGGATCTCAGGCGAAATGTCACCCGATTATAACGACGGTGAACTTGGTGGACCATTAGACGGATTGCTTGCTGAATATGTCGTATTACCACAAGAAGGATTAGTTCGCATCCCTGATCATTTATCTTACGTTGAGGCAGCCTCATTACCTTGCGCCGCAATTACAGCCTGGCATGCAGTAGTTGAAGATGGCAAAGTTAAAGCTGGAGATACTGTCGTTATTCAAGGTACCGGTGGTGTATCCATATTTGCAATGCAATTTGCAAAAATATCAGGAGCTAACGTTATTATTACTTCAAGCAGCGATGATAAACTTGAGAAAGCGAAGGCTTTAGGTGCAAATTATTCCATTAACTATAAAACAAACCCTGATTGGGAGAAAGCCGTTTTGGAGTATACAAACAATCGTGGCGCTGATCTTATTATAGAAGTTAGCGGTTCAACCTTAAATCGTTCAATTGAAGCGGTGAGACCCAATGGACAAATTAATTTAATTGGTGCTTTATCGGGTATAGTAGTTGATAATCTCTCACTTTTGCCTATTTTCACAAGAAAAATACGCCTTCATGGCGTTAGGACTGGCAGTCGCGAAATGTTTGAAGCGATGAACCGTGCTATTGAACATAATGTTCTTCGACCTGTTATTGATCGTGTATTCCCATTCGCAGAGGCAGTTGATGCTTTTAAATTTTTACAAAATGGAGATTATTTCGGTAAGATATGTATCTCTTTTGAATGAGAATTAAATTTGTTCTTATCTCTCGTAGCTTGAACTCTTTGAACACATACGTTGATGCTTTAAGATCTGAAGGTATTGAAGCATATGGAATAACTGCCGATGCCGGAAGTGCTGAATCCCTGGAACAAGCGTTTGATCAGATCAAACAATCTTACGGTGTTACTGATGTGCTGGTCTACAATGCTGTTACTCGTGTTGGAGGTAAACCAACCACGTTGACTCCAGAAGTACTGTTGAACAATCTAAGTGTTGATGTAGGTGGTGCATTAACAAGTGCATTGCAAGTCATTCCGGATCAACGAAAACGAAAAGAAGGAACTATTTTATTTACAGGTGGCAGCATTGCTTTGCATCCATCTCCAGAGTATTCTTCTTTATCTATCGGAAAAGCAGCCATGCGAAACCTGGCCCTAACTCTAGCAGCCGAATTGGCCCCGGAAGGCATATTTGTAGGTACAGTTACGATTTCAGGTGTTGTTCAAGCTGGAACTGATTTTGATCCAGAACAAATTGCAAATGTATACTGGGAGCTATTCGAAAAACGTGATCAATATGAGGTAATCTATTGAAAAATGAAAAGAGGGAAATTATGCAGCAGAAGACTGCTCTGATTACTGGGGCAAATAAAGGGATAGGGTTCGAAACGGCAAAACAGTTGGGGGCGTTAGGCTTCACGATTTTGGTTGGTGCGCGCAGCGAGGAGAAAGGCAAGGAAGCGGCAGCAAAGCTGGCAAGTGAAGGCATTGGCGCCCGCAATATTGTATTGGACGTAACGGATCAAGCGACGATCGATGCTGCATTCCGTACAATAGATGAACAATTCGGATCGCTAGACGTGTTGATCAATAATGCGGGTGTTTTATTAGAACAGGGAACTTTTCCAAGCCAGCTTGAGTTAATCGATCTGAAAGCAACGTTCGAGACGAACTTTTTCGGGATGTTTGCTGTAACGAAAGCAATGATTCCTTTGTTGACTAAATCGTTGGCTGGCAGAGTGGTCAATGTTTCGAGTGGCGTCGGCTCATTGACGTTATTGAGCGACTCTGAGTCTGAATTTGCTAATTTTCATTTGCTTGCCTACTCAAGCTCCAAAACGGCGGTGAATGCATTAACAATAATGTTTGCAAATGAATTTAAAAATACGCCGTTGAAATTCAACGCGGTCGAACCTGGTCCCACATCCACTGATCTAACCGGAAATACTGGTTCTCGTTCAGCGAACCAAGCCGCCAAAGTTATCGTTGATCTAGCCACAATTTCGGAAGAGGGGCCGACCGGGGGTTATTTCGATGAATACGGAAAACTTCCTTGGTAAGCCAAAAAGAAAAGAATACAGCAGCCAGGCTGGCGAAATGAACTGATCCCTACATTTTAGACTGATTCCAGCGTTTCAATGCTCCCTTCTATTTATAGAGTAGAACCCAACGAATGACCCGGAAAAAAGAAAATCAGTGGTGATTTCGGGGAGTATACTCTTTATCATTGCATTGTTGGTCGGGGGGATTGGTATTTTAGCGTATTTCTATTGAATAAAGATCTCAAAGGGGTGCGAACATTCGCAACCCCTTTTTTCTGGGATGAAAATCCCGTTACATTCTATCTCCTTTGAATCGATAATGCTAGTTCTTTTAACTGTTCTCTTTCCAGAACTTCTTTTGTTGTTCCTTTTTTAGCTAAATGCACAATGACCTGACCTAATTGTTCAGAAGTTACTACCGACTTCATTCGTTTTAACAACGGATTTAATGGTTTCATTATATTGCATAGTATACGATACTGTGTTGTTTTTGAACGTTCACCATGCATCGGCAAAATTGCACCTGGACGTAACATGTACGCTGCTTCAAATGGCATACCCAGTAATGTGTTTTCCGTCTTCCCCTCTACTCGTGCCCACATTCTAATGTGAGCTCATTCATCGACCCTTGAAAATACTTCGCCCTTTCCAAACAGGGAATTCATCAAAGGCAAAAGCGAAATCGGAGATTATTTATACGAGACATCAAGCTACCTCCCTATACCCATTCCCATTCATTCTTAGGGGCATATGATAATCCCATATATTTGATATATGGAGATGAGCAAATGACAACACCAATTGATGAGTTAATTCAAGCGATCTCACTTTCCAAGGATGTTGCCAAATGAAGCGCTATGAAGTGGTCTGGAAAGGACCGATTCACAAAACAAGCGGACTTGGCCGTGCCAGCAGAGCCTATGCAAGATCATTGAAGCAGCAGGGTGTAACCGTTAGATTAGGTGCGCCAAGCCATCGTAATAACGGCATCCAGGGCAAAAAAGTACTGATTTATCATCATATTCCCAGTCACATGCAATGGAAAAAAGAGCGAAGCGTGTATGATTCCATGATTTTAAATACCGTGTGGGAAACAAGCAAGACCCCAAAAGGCTGGCTTTCACACATGAACAAATTCGATGCGGTGTGTGTTCCCTCCCTGCATAACAAGAGAGTTCTAAGGCACAGCGGAGTGAAAGTTCCGATTTTTGTCGTTCCTCATGGGGTAAACACCAAGGATTTTCATCCGAACAATAAGAAGATGTCTTTGCCGGGGGCGGCAGGGAAGTTTACGTTCGTGTCTGTATTTGGCTTCCAGCATCGCAAAAATCCGGAGGGTCTGCTAAGGGCATACTGGGAGGAATTTTCTTCTAAAGATAACGTGATTCTGGTGATCAAAACGAACGGATATGCGGCGAATGAGAACGAAAAGTGGATTCAGCAGAAAGTCATGCAATACAAAAAGAGACTAGGGATTCAGAAAAATACAGCCCCTGTTGTCATTATCGGCCGTCAGCTCAGTGAAAGCCGTCTCAAAGGCTTGTATACGCTCGGCAATGCCTTCGTCCTCCCCACTCGTGGCGAGGGTGTCGGACTGCCTTTTTTAGAATCGCTGGCGAGCGGCGTACCGGTCATCGCTACAGGCTGGGGCGGGCAAACGGATTTCCTTACGCACAACAACTCATTCCTGGTTCCATATCAGCTGAGAAGCCCTTCAAGCAGCATGAACAGAGCCATATCCAGAAAGTTCAGCAGCTTGTTTGCGCAAAAGGGACAACGCTGGGCTGAACCGGATCTGCACAGCCTCAAAAAGCTCATGAGGAAAGCGTACGCGAATCCCGATCTTTGTAAACGGAAAGGACAACAAGGGCGAAAGGATATGCTTAAGCTATCCTGGGATCGGGCGGGGAAGTTAATGAAAAATGCGATTGAAGAGATTATTCGATCCTAGACATGAGGATGAAGATGATGCTCCCTAAGGAAGGAGGAATGAGCTTGCGTATCGTACTATTGTGCGGGGGATCGTGAAAAAGGCTTTAGCCTATGCATGCAAACAAATAGGTATCCGTACAGTCCTGAACAGAGTCTGAAGCGTATGTATATGAATGAAGGAGACAGATCAATGCTTAATTGGGGGTAGATCGTGTTGAAGAAGGTAAAATATAAAATGGGGAAATTGGGAAAGTACGAATTCATGAAGAAATATAAAATGATAAGCATATTCTTGCCAGACACTCGCAAAGCAACTTTGTCTAACATTAAAATAATGCTGAAATTGTATAGATCTGTTTACTTAAAACCCGATGAGGGAACAGGCGGTCGTGGGATATATAAACTCACTAAGAGCAAGAATAGCCTTATTTTACGCGTCGGTTCGAATTCACGTATGTATAGCTCATTAAATGAATTATATACATCAATTCAAAGAATTCTAATTAGGGATAAATACATTGTTCAAGAAGGAATTGAACTGTTAAAGCACAATAATCGTTCGTTCGATGTCAGAGTTATGGTACAAAAGAATGGAGAAGGAACATTGGATGTTACCGGGATTATTGGAAGACAAGCGAAGCGGAATAAAGTAGTTACGAATTTTCATTCTGGAGGAACTCCCTTACCTATAGATACCTTACTGAAATCACATCTGAATGATGAATCAAGGAAACAATACATTAAAAAAATGGAGAGATTAGGGAGAGATTCAAGCGCTGTTCTTAGTAAAATATATAAAAGTAAACGAGCATTTGGAGTTGATATAGCAATTGATAATAAAATGAATCTCTGGGTCTTGGAGATTAATACCCAACCTGATATGAGCATTTTTAACACTTTGAAGAACAAAACGATGTACAAAAGGATTCTAATGTACTCAGAAAATAAATGATGAGCGGACAAAAGAGCAGCCGTATATCCTTACGTTGGTAAACTGCTCTGGATGATTCTCAGCTCAAGATGTCCCCAAAGTGAGGTTTTATTTCCCTTGAATCGATAAGGCTAGTTCTTTTAACTGTTCTCTTTCCAGAACTTCTTTTGTTGTTCCTTTTTTAGCTAAATGCACAATGACCTGACCTAATTGTTCAGAAGTTACTACCGACTTCATTCGTTTTAACAACGGATTTAATGGTTTCATTATATTGTATAATATACGATACTGTGTTGTTTTTGAACGTTCACCATGCATGGGCAAAATTGCACCTGGACGTAACATGTACGCTGCTTCAAATGGCATACCCAGTAATGTGTTTTCCGTCTTCCCCTCTACCCGTGCCCACATCTCTTTCCCTTGTTCTGTACTATCTGCGCCCATTCCAGAAACATAGATTATTTTCATATTCGGATTGAGTTGCACTAATTGCGTAGCAGCCTTTATTGTCATTTCATTGGTGATACGTGTATATTCATCCTCTGACATACCTGTTGAAGAAACACCAATTAAATACAAACACGCATCAAACCCCGTCACTTTTTTCTTTATGGAAGAAAGGTCTGAAATATCCGGTAACACAACTTCTTGATATTTGGGGTGCTGTTTTCCCGTTGACTTACGAACTATTGCAACGACCTGCTCTACCTCTGGATCTAGTAGACATTCTCTTAATGCTAGCTGTCCTATCATACCTGTTGCACCATATAAGATTACTTTCATACTGACACCCTTTCTTTAAAAACAATATTAGTCAACCAACTCTGGAAAAGGTTCGTTATATCAAAAATGGCCTCTACTTTATGGTCATTTCTTATTATCACAAATGAATAATAAATGATCGTTCACTTAAAGTCAAATGATTATTCTTTCGAAAATCCTATAGATGAACTCGATCATGACTTTACTGATGCATTTTAAAGTTGAGTTCTCTGACTAAATTGAAAATGGACAGCTGAGCTAGCGGTCCATCCTGTCTGTTCCCAACCGAGATCCTATCCGGAATCGAATGAGTGAGCCGCTTATCCAAAAACTGCTTCAATGCTACAGCGACAAAATAAGCGATAAATATAAAAAGGAGTTGCCCTTAAGCCCTTATTGGACCTTTGGACAACTCCTAATATCATCTTATTTGAATTATCGATTATATTGATTAAACCAAGTCACGAAGTTATCCACCACGGAATCCAAAAACTGAATCGTCGGTTCGTGAGTTAGATTGCCCTCTTCATCAAATTTTTCATGCACGGCCCCTACGTAGACTTCATTTCCTGGAAGTAGAGGAGATGAAATACCAAAGGAGAATAATATTTCTCGCAAATGCAATTGGGCTTTAACCGTTCCTAAATTACCCATAGAGGCCCCAACGATCCATGATGGTTTACCATTCATCACTCTGTCCACGCGGGACAACCAATCGATGGCATTCCCTAACACTCCCGGAATCGTACCATTATATTCAGGCGTCACCCACAATACTGCGTCTGCATCGGCCACTTGGCTTTTAAATTTCCGGACTGCTTCAGGAGGATCGTTCTCAATATCTTGGTCATAAAACGGTAGACTAAGGCTTAAGATTTCAAGATCTAACTTGTCGCTGTAACGCTTCTTGATAAATTGAGCAAGCTTTAGGTTATAAGAATCTTTACGGATACTTCCTATAATAGCAGCAACTTTCATACGTACCTCCGATAGTTACGAATTTGTTATAGCGCGTAGTAGATAGCTCCATACACAACCTGTGCAATGTTGCAATGTTTACATATATGTTATCCGTACTTAATATTAGTTTGTTAGGGCTGCGTAATCTTCTTCGCTTAGTTCGAGATTGGCCGCACGCAGATTATCTTCCAAGTGAGCAGGAGAAAGTGTTCCTGGAATTGGCAGAATTATAGGTGAGCGCTGAAGTAGCCACTTTAATGCCACCTGTTGCGTTGTAGCATTCAATTTGCGGGAGATATCTGCTACCTTTTCTTCTACTTTGGCAGTGTCGCCATACAAGCCACCCAAAGGAAACCAAGGAATGAAGACAATCTGATGTTCGGTACAAAAGTTCACAAGATCCTCATATTTGCGATTGAACACATTGTATTCGTTCTGAACGCTAACTATTGGTGCAATTTTCAGTGCCAGTTGAAGCTGCTCAACCGTTACCTCTGACAAGCCGATGTGCTTAATAAGCCCTTCATCTTGGAAGCTTTTCAGCAACTGGATGGTTTCTTCCAGTGGAATATTAGCGTCTACACGGTGGAGTTGATAAAGGTCAATTCTGTCTACATTGAGTCTCTTCAAACTCTCTTCCAACTCGCCTCGTAATTGTTGGGGATCATTCCCATTCGCGCCACCTTTGGTGGCCACCAATAGGCCGTTTCCGTAAGGTGCAAGTGCGCTGGCAATGCCCTTCTCGCTCTCTCCGTCAGCATAGATATATGCTGTGTCAATAAAATTAGTCCCAAGTTCAAGGGCTCGTTTCAGTAAATTGTGTGCATCCGGTGTATCAGTGATGCGGTTGGTGCCCAAGCCGATTCGATTGACAGTGAAATCACCTATTGAAATAGTGCCTGCCTGCGCTGCAGAAATATTTTTCGACATCATTGTAGCCCCTTTACCTTTGATTGTTTTTTGAACATTGGTGCTGAAAAACCATTAAAAGGAACAGAACTGTTCTGTTCCGTTTTTAGAATACAGTACGTCTTGTTCTATGTCAAGAGACACGAGATTTTATTATAAAAAAGACACCCCTTAGAGTGAACATTAGATTCAATGTTTATTCTAAGAGGTGTAGACATTTTGCTCTCTTCATCAAGGTTTCAAGCCACATGAAAGTTGATCAAATGTGTTGCGAGTGCTTTAAGTTGGGATGCTGGACCGGCCGAGCCTAGTGCGTGAGCTAACGACAGTGCTCCAGTGATCACGATCATAAGTTGATCCGTCAAATTATCATCTTGAGCACCGGCCAGCTGGGTCAGTCGGTTCAAGCGTAAATGCATTGAGTCGTTATATTCAACAGTCAATTGCTTGACAAAATGGCTCTCTTCGGGGAATTCTGCAAGAGCGTTGGAAAAAGCACATCCACGATAATCGGGACTCATCATTGTATCCGTAATAACATCGATAAAAGCCAACAATTGCTCTTTAGGAGATCCCTCATGCTTCGCAATAATCTCGTCAAATTTTTTCCAATCATTTCTATCCGATTCCACGAGATAAGCAGCTATCAAATCATCTTTGGTTGGAAAATGGCGATAAAGCGTCGCCTTGCCAACTCCAGATTGCTCAACAATCGTATCAACACCTACCGAACGTATACCTTTTCGATAAAACAAATCGCAAGCCACTTCTAGGATACGCTCCCGCGCAGGTTTACGTGATGTCATCAATTCAAACACCTACCAATCTCTAAAATACTGTCCTCATAGTGTAACAAAGCGCTTATATTACATCAACTGATGATCTCAGATTACCAGCCCTTTATTTGAGCAGCTATGTCACTGTCTAATTTTTCTTCTATCTTCACCATCGAGCGTACGTAATATTCTACTTATATTTTCTATTAAAATATTAAGTTCTTGCACGAGATTATTGGTAATAAAATGATTTTATTATCCATTACATACACCTTTTGTTGACTTAGTCCACATTTAGCATTAACATAACTGTATCCCTTAAACGTGGACTAAGTCAACTTTTAAATTGTAATTATGCATATTGTATTAACATCTAATTGAAGGAGATAATATATGAAGATCCGAGAAATTAAAAATGAAGACAATGCCAAAATCAAAAAAGTGATACAAGATTCATTAAAATCGCTTGGCCTAGCCATTCCTGGAACAGCTTACTTTGACCCTCAACTTAACGACCTTCATCACTATTATAATAACAGTAAACATGCAAACTACTGGGTAGTAGAAATGGAAAACGAAGTTGTTGGCGGTATTGGCATCGCTCCGTTCAACAAACATGAACAAGTTTGCGAATTGCAAAAGCTTTACTTAACGCCCCAAGCACAAGGCCTAGGACTAGCAAAAAAACTTATGGAAACAGCTTTGTTATTTGCCTCAGAACATTATACAAAGTGCTATTTGGAAACACAGCATGAATTACAAGCTGCATGCAAATTATATGAAAAATTTGGATTCACCCTTCTAAATGAACCATTGTCAGGTTCTGAGCATTCTGCTATGAATGCGTGGTATATAAAAGCTTTGAAATAATCAAAATATCTATAGAAGATAATCCTTAAGACTATATATTCGGCCGTATCGCTCAATACAAAAATCCGATTGCCCTACATACAGGGCGCAATCGGATTTTTCACATTAAAGATGTATGATAGGTTCTTACCCACTGACTTTGTCCGGTTTACTTAGTAAACGATTTACAGTCTCTACACTGAATAGCATGAGAACTAATAGAATAAGTACCACGACCGGGAACAAGTCTGTACTCGTTTTAGCTGCAAGGAGTCCGAATAAAGGCGGTAGAAGCGTGGTACCACTATAAGCGACAGCCATCTGGTATCCCATCAATTTTGCTGAATGCTCTTTTCCAAACCGGGCAGGTGTTTCATGCAGAAGTCCTGGATAGATTGGGGCGAGTCCGAGTCCGATTAGAATGAACCCCAACATAGAAAATGATGCGGAGAAAGGGAGCAGCAGAATGATTCCCCCTGCAATGGTTACGAGTTGGCCGTAACGGATTAACAGTCGATTGTGTACTTTCAAAGTGATAAAACCAGTGATCAACCTTCCAATGGTAATGCCTCCGTAGTACAAGGAAATCCACCCAGCAGCCATTTCTGCTGTAACATTTTTTGTCCCCACCAGGTAACTTGCTCCCCATAACCCAACAGTCGTTTCGACTCCACAATACATGAGAAATGCAAGCAGTGAAGGTTTAACCCCCCTCAATTGAAGTACCTTTGTTGGGAGAGTGGATTCTGCCTTTTCTTCACGAAGTATGTCTTGAACTGTGTGCTCTGAATTCTCTAAATCCCGTATTGCTGCCACACGCTTCCACAAAGGTAAAGTTACAAAAAGAATGATGACAAGAATGGCCTGGATAATGGCTACTGCAGCATAACCGCCTCTCCATGAATGCTGACCTGCCATATAAGTGGCCATGATGATCGGTCCCATGGTTGCTCCTACACCCCAGAAGCAGTGTAGCCAGTTCATGTGGTGAGCCTTGTAGTTCTCAGCAACGTAATGATTTAATGCTGCATCTACCGAACCTGCCCCAAGACCAAGTGGAATGGCTAAAACGATAAACCAAAACATTGATGGGGCCATAGAAAAACCAAGTAATGCGACTGCGGTAAGGAGGCAACTGAATAAAGTGATCTTTCCAGTTCCTAGACGTTGAATCATTCTCCCGCTTGCCAGACTGGAAACGATTGTCCCTCCAGCAATAATCATAGATATCAGTCCTGCGGAGCCCAGAGAAGAACCGATTTCTGGCCATATAACAGGCCATGCTGAGCCAAGTAGAGAATCCGGAAGACCGAGACTAACAAAAGCAAGGTAGATCACAATTAAAAACCAGGTTGCCATAGATAAATCCTCTCCTAATACAATAACTTTGTCGTGATCTGTGATCTCACGAATTTATTCAGTAATTTCAATTTGATTATTTTCAGGTCCTAAAATACAACTTTCGTAATAACCATCACCTGTTGTGCGCGGTCCACTTAAGATAGAATAACCAGCCTCTGCTAGCTGATTTGTCAATATATCCACTTTTTCTTTACTGCCTGCACTAAACGCCAAATGGGTAAATCCAGTACGCAGCAACTCCTTGTTCTCATCAGTCATGTTCGGTCTACTCATTATCTCTAGTCTCGTTCCATGATCGAATGTAAGAAAATACGTTTTCAAACCTGTTTTGGAGTTATAGTAAAGCTCATTTGATTCGGCATTAAAGAATTTGATGAAGAATTGTTTGTAAACCTCCAAATCGTTCACATACATGGCGATGTGTTCTATTCTCATCTCATTCGCTCCTTATTTATTTCTGAAATTTTTGGAATATCCCAACATAATAAAGGATCTTTATAAAGTAATTATCATTATAAATGCTACACAGAAAAATTCAAGTGCTTGACATACGAATTTAATGGCATGAGTAAAATTGCACTTGAATTGCTCTCAGTTCAGAAACAATGGAAAAACCACGCTGGGCGTGGTTTCTTAAAGGATTATAGGTTTGATTGGCGATGTTCCTGACATCTTTGATTCTGACATTGGAGCTATCACCTTATAACTTGCCAGTTAAAAATTGCGCCTCGCCTAGACCAAAACTCCAATCAGCGTCCGCATTTTCTACGATATTAACCATTAAATCGCTTGGCGCGATGCCACATTCAAATTCTAGCCGTTCGGATAGTAGGGAATAGAGTTTTTGTTTCTTCTCCTTTGGTCGGGCTTTACTTACAATGGATAGAACAACTAAATTATTTGTACGGTTAATTCCTAACCCCGTATCTTCAATAATCATATGCTCTACTGGGTGTTCATGAACAATTTGATAACGATCCCGCACGGGAACATCGAATACCTCTACGACTACAGCATGAGCAACATCTAAAAGCTTTTTCAGAGTTGCTTTATCGCGCCCTTCAATAAGATCAAAACGAAGTAACGGCATAAGGGTCAGCTCCTTCTTTATTAGAAACTCTTGTGTACGCTAATTGCTTGCTCGATGGTTTGCTTGACAGCTCTGTGATCTTTTGAATCGTACTTCGGAGCTGCTCCGGCGTTAAGTATCCCGCTCCTAGATTGCCCAAACCTCCAGCATTTGAAACAGCTGCTACTAAGTCAGTAGTTGTGGGCCACGTTCGAGACTGAGATTAAATGAGGCACCTTCAAAGATCATCAGCGGAAATAGAAAAGGTCCATGGCGTTTAACGCCATGGACCTAATATCACTGAAACAATAGCTATATTGCGCTCACAATTAAATTGATGAAACGTAAAAATCCTTTTATTGTCTTACGAGCTTTCGCCTATATCATACGCTACAAATTGTCTATTAGTGTTTGAGCGAGTTGTCGTCGACGAATTCGATCCGATTGAGTTCCTGTCGGAAGTTACTTTTGAAAATTGCCAAGTATTGTTTTCGCAAGCTATCGCGTTCAACAATTTCTTGCTCGTTCAAGCCTCTGGCTTTGCTTTTTCGTGACAATTCGTTAATTCTGTTAATCAAAATATCCATTTCCATTCTCTCTTACCTCCTTTTCACTGTTTGGTTAGAATAGATCTGCAAGCAGCTCAAACGAGCGCAATCTTGCCTGATCGTCATAAATCATGCCTGCTGCAATCAACTCATCCGCTCTTGTCTGTTCAACGATAGCATCAAGCTTGCGTCGCACCGTTTCCGGACTGCCAACCGCGGAATAGCGAAGCATTCTGCCTTGGACTACCGCCTTTTCCTGCGCATTCCACATTTCATCCAGCTTGTCAGTCGGCGGCTGCAAGCGACCGTTCTTGCCGCGCAAGATGCTTAAAAATTGCATTTGTTGCGAGGTTGCCAGCCATTCCGCTTCCTGGTCGGTAGCGGCAACTACCACATTGACACCAACAATGACATACGGGCTTTCCAGCGCCGCTGAAGGACGGAATTTCCGATGATACAGTTCTAGTGCCTGCAGCAAATAGTCGGGCGCAAAATGACTCGCGAACCCAAACGGCAAGCCCAGCTGACCTGCCAGCTGAGCGCTGAAGTCACTAGAGCCGAGCAAAATAATTGGAATATCCAAGCCTTCGCCGGGCACGGCTCTGACACCAGGTGCCGCGCCGCCAATCGCTGGATTAAAATAGGAACGAAGCTCATTCAGCTGCAGAGGAAAATCGGCACTGTCTTTGGTTAAGCCTCTCTGAAGCGCGCGTATGGCCGACGGGTCAGCACCTGTCGCGCGGCCAAGCCCAAGATCAATCCGTCCCGGGAACATCGATTCCAGCGTACCAAATTGCTCAGCGATCGCGAGCGGTGCATGGTTCGGCAGCATGATACCTCCCGAACCTACGCGAATTTTGGTTGTATTAGCAGCGACCTGCCCAATAATCAATGAAGTAGCCGAACTGGCTACACCAAGTGAATTGTGATGCTCGGCCAGCCAATAGCGGTGGTACCCCCACTTCTCCGCATGCTGTGCCAAATCAATGGAATTTCGAAAAGAATCGGCAGGTGTCTTGCCCTCCATTACTGGCGCCAAATCAAGAATCGATAAACGTGTGCTGCGGGTTGTCATAGGTTGTAGAGCCTCCTTATTTCTGGTGTACATTGCGTGCTATACGCTCAATAAAGTCAGTCAGTGCCTGAATTTCGGCGTCTGAAAAATCATCAGTCATCTTCTGATAAAATTCCTCACTACGCTGCCACAGCTCTTTCAGCTCCGCTTCGCCAAGCTTGGTCAGAGAAAGCAGCGTAATGCGCTTGTCGGCTTCACTCTTGCGCGTTGTTATCAGTTCCTGCTGCTTGAGCTGCTGTAAATGCCTTGTAATGGCAGCAGCATCCAGTCCAATCGACGCTTGCAAATCAGGCTGGCTAAGCTCGCCACGATCATGAATGTAATCTAGTATTTCCAGCTTGGTGCAGCTCGTGTTAACATGTGCACTAAATGCTTGGTTCATTTCTTTATTCAGTACATGCAAGCGATAAAACACCTTTTCCCGGTCAGAGCATTTCTTAACGATATGATCACCTCATTATTCATTGATGCATCAATTGATATATCAAGGATTATAGCTAACCTACTTAAGAAATGCAACCTTAACTACTTTCCGGCTTGCAACAGTGCGGATCGACAAGGCAAATCGACGAGTTTCTATGCCCAATGGGATGACACGTGTCTAGATACTCGAATGGATAATTTTAGGTAGATTTATTCATCGATAAATGGTACATTATTTTGGGATAAATAGAACAGGTGTTCGTATTCGATGTGTGTTATTGGGATCACGCGCAAGTCAGAATATACGTTTTGTCTCATATTATTAATATTTGGGAGGATATCGGACATGTCAAAGAACTCTGCTTATCGAACAAACATTATAGGTGCTGGCGAGGTTGGTAGCGCTATTACGGTTGAGATGGCTAAGAATTCTATTCACAAAACAAATAGCATCTTTTGGGACACACAAGGAAATGACGTCATAGGAGCAACAGCACTCCCTTTCTATGGAGCATTTGTCTCAGAAGAGAAACTTCAGCTTTTTGGCGATGTTTCAGGGAAAACAATGCTGGAGATCGGCTGTGGAAGCGGCCATTCCTTGCAGTATCAAGGGGAAAACGGAGCCTCTGAATTATGGGGTACAGATATCTCAGAACGACAAATCGAAAAGGCAACGCAACATTTAGAGGCATACGGCCTTTCAGCAAAATTCATCTGTTCTCCCATGGAAGAAGAATGTGGCATACCCGTGGATTATTTTGACTTTGTTTATTCTGTTTATGCTATAGGCTGGACCACCGAGCTTGAGGGTACTTTTAGCCGGATTGCTTCTTATCTTAAAAAAGACGGTGTGTTTATTTTCAGCTGGTCTCACCCTATACATAAATGTGTTGCTGCAGAAAATGATATACTTGCTTTTAAAAAATGCTATTTCGATAAATCTTGGTATTCGGTAGCTCTTGGTGAGGGTGAAATCACCTTATCGGATCGCAAACTATCAACCTATGTGAATGCGCTCTCAAAAGCGGGATTTGTTATAGAGGAAATGGTAGAGGAATCTGATGATGATCTTTTGCAAACACATGACGAAAACATTGATTTTGCCAAAAAAGCAAAAATGCTCCCGGTAACTTTTGTGATCAAAGCAAGAAAACTATAGTATGCGATAGCTCAAGCCATGAAATAAGAAGAATGTACTCCGATTCCCTTCGTGCATAAATAGAGCAATCGCCTTAGGGGCGATTGCTCTTAATTAAGGGATGAACTTCTTTACGCCATATTAATCTCCCGGACCTTCTCCAACGTCACTTTCGGTTTACGGTCTTCGGTCAGCAGGCCGTTTACCTCATCTTGCACGTCCGTAATCTGTGTATAACAGTAGCCGGAAATAAACGGAATGGCTTTAATCGCTCTGGTTATGCTGCCAAACCGCTCCAGGAAAGCTTCTTCGTTATCCACCTGATTGCCGTACCCCCAGCCCTGTTCGCTCTTGAAAGCAATTCCTCCAAACTCGCTGATGATAATCGGTTGGCCTTTATAACTGTAGCCTTGGGCGAAGGCAAACTTCCACTCGTTGTACGTACCGCTATTACCGGTGATAGAGTCTTTATCCTTGTAAGTTTCGTACAAATCTTCACCCCGCTCCACATAATCATGAAGGGTCAAAATATCAGAAACAGTGTGCTCCCATCCGTCATTGGTGATGACCGGACGATAGGGATCGATAGATTTGGTTAGATGATAAATGCCTTCCGTAAATTTTTGCTGCCGGACATCATGAATAATATTCTGAATGCCCCACGATTCGTTAAAGGGTACCCAGGTGATAATGCAAGGATGATTGTACTGCTGCTGCACGACCTCTAACCATTCCTTAGTAAAACGCTCCACGGCCTCATCGTTATATTCATAAGCGGCTGCCATTTCGGACCAGACCAGCATACCTTTTACATCGCACCAGTATAGGAACCGGGCGTCTTCAATTTTCATATGCTTACGTAGACCGTTGTAGCCCATCTCGGCGATCGCCTCGATATCTTCAATCAGCGCCTCTTCGGACGGAGGCGTCAGATGACTTTCGGTCCAGTAACCCTGATCCAGGATCAGTCTTTGATACAGTGGAATATTGTTCAATAGGATTTGTCCGTCTTTGATCGAAATTTTACGCATACCGAAATAAGAGCCTACCCGGTCGATCTCACGTTCTCCTTCGTACAGCACAAACTCCACGTCAAACAAATTCGGATTACCCGGCGACCACAGGTTTTGCAGCCAAGGCCCGTTAATGCCGTTCATCATGCTGGTTTCCACCGATAGCCAGTCTCTGTCCACCGAAAGGCTCAGCTTTCTTACCTTTTCCCCCTTAAATGTAATTTCTGTCTCCAGCCGGAGATCCTTATTGTCTTTTGTACCGTGCATGCGAAAATCAAACCGGATCATTTGACGATCGATGTCCGGCGTCATTTTCACCATATCCAGGCGGGTTTCATGAACATGTTCGAGCCAGACGCTTTTCCAAATGCCTGTCGTCTGCACATAGAACGAGTCATGATTCCGGCCGGCCCAGCGCTGCTTGCCCCGGGGTTGCAGACAGCTGTCACTGTCTTCGACCTTCAGCACAATCTCATTTTCCCCGCCTTGCGCCAGCAGATCGGTAATATCAAAGGAAAACCGGGCATACGCCCCTTCATGTTCCCCCGCAAAACTGCCGTTAACCCAGCAGGTAGCTTTATAATCCACACCTTCAAAATGCAATATCGTCCGTTTCCCTTCCGCCTCTGGAGAAAGCGTCAGTTGTCTGCGGTACCAGATCTGCGGATGGAACTTCTCCTCTCCAATCCCGCTCGCCCCTGTTTCATAGGTAAACGGAACGTTTATTTTTTGTGAGTCCGGAAAATGGTCCATCCAACGTTCTGCAACGCCGGCTTTGTCATCATCGAAGCTGAAATCCCACTCCCCGTTCAGATCCAGCCATAGGCTCCGTACAAATTGAGGTCGCGGATAGTTTTTCATATAAAATTTCGTAGTTGCTGCGGGCACTTTAGCACCTATCCTCTCTGATCGCTGAAGTATTCTCTGTATTTCTTATCACAGATTACTATCTTGTTCAGAGAAAGAAAATGATTTATCCTATCTAATGACTGATCTATTATCTTTTTAAGGAGCGAAAACCTTTGATATATTTAAAGCGGTGCGGATATAATGTTATTCATCCAGAGGGTTTTACCATCGACCGCCCGGACGGCTCCGGCGATTACGTATTTGTCTTCTTCCGGAGTAGAATGGAGCTTAGGATTCAGTCAAACGTTGTGTTTGCTGAACCTAATTCCTTTATTATTTTTAACAAAAATAGCCCGTATTTCTACCGTGATGCCGAACAACCGCTGGTCCATGACTGGTTCCATTTTGAGATGGAGGAAGCGGAGTCCTTTTTCGCTCGGCTGAATCTCCCTCTGGATACCTTAATCAAAGCACACGACCCCTTTTATATTTCCAGAAAGGTGAATGAGATTCATTGGGAGAATCTGCAGAACGGAACCTTCCGCAATGAAATCATCGATTATACCATTCGCTCTCTGTTCATGAAGCTTAGCGATATTCGGAATCATGTGGAGCCTCACAATCAAATTAGTAAATACTACGATTCGTTCCTGAATTTGAGAAATGAAGTGTTCAGTTCTCCTTCTGTTTGCTATACCGTCGAATTTTTGGCAGATAAGATGAATATGAGCCGGTCTTATTTTCAGCATATGTACAAACAAATCTTCGGCATATCGGTAATTAATGACATCATTCTTAACAGGCTAGGACATGCCTCCTATTTACTGAAGAACACATCGTATACAATTAGCCATATTTCCGGCATTTGCGGTTATGAGAACGATGTACACTTTATGCGGCAATTCAAAAAGTTCGTAGGTCTAACCCCGAGTGAATACAGAGGAAGGTCTGATGTTGGTCATTAATTCTATATGTGCCTCTCTCATATCTCTATAATAAAAAGGCGCAAGCCCTCCCTGTCTCGGGGGCTTACGCCTAGGATGTGGTCGTTATTCATTTACCGTTGTTTAGTAGGTAGTATAGTACATAGGGACCAAGTCACCATCGTTGTCAATCAAATAACCATCAAACACTTTCGTTTTTACATTGTAACTTAAATAGAAATTAGATTTACGAATGTGGTAATACCCATTATTTAAAGCTTCAATGTTCTGGGAGCCAAATGCATCCGTATAGATCGGAGAATCAAAGTCTAAATACACAACAAAACTTACATCATATGTGCCGTATTTGGATTGGAGGTCTTGTGCGACAGGCTTCAATAATCTGAAGATGTGAGTGCTATCTGATGCATTATTGATTAGGGTTTTGAAATTTTCAAAGTCAAACTCTACGCCAATAAGTAATTTATCTTTAACAACTGTAATGTACGATACGTTGTATTGACTGCCATCTGCGGATAACTTTGAGTAATTTTGATCTAGATAGTTTTGGATTTGTTGAGGTGTTGGTGTTGACGTTGACGTGCCAGGTTTAGGAGCCTGGGTCGCTGGCATGATGAATGGAGTGTTACCATTGCCACTAAAAACCTCAATGATATTGCCATTGTTTGTGATATTTAAAGATGCGCCAGTTGCTTCACTGATGAATCTTAATGGAACGAATACTTTTCCTCCTACAACAGTAGGTGCGACTTGGAGTTTCACTGGTGCACCGTTTACATATGCTGTTTTATTACCAACATTAAGAATAATTTTAGTCTCACCTTTAGTAGCAACAACTTGCTTTTTCTGTTGATCCCAAGAAGATGTTATTCCTAGCATCTTAAATACAGGTGTGAATTGAACTAAAGTAGTACCGTCAACGACGATAGGACTCTGATCAAATAGAACCGCTTGTCCATCGACAACAACGTTCTTTCTAGCGTCTGCACTTACACTTGAAGACATAAGTGTTAGTAGCAGTGTGATGATGATTGCAACTTGCTTTTTCATTTAAATATTCTCCTTTTAAGCATAATCTAGGTAGTTCGATATCATGGTTTATACATGTGGTTAACCAAGACTTTTTACCTAGTAATATATTACTATTTTATATAATCGATTAACAGGTCATATTTTCCAAAATTACTTATAAGAAAATCTTTTGGAGGAATTTTGAAAAGGTTTTTTATCTTCAAGCTGATCAATCGCTGAAGAAGTCTGCTTCTATACGAGAGAGTGAAACAAAAAGAGCCCTCGTTTTGGAGGGCTCTTTAAAGATAAATTCTCAAAGTCCATTCTGTTCCAGGTATTCTTACCTCAATATAAATTCCAGTATTGATAATATCCATAAATGCAAAGGATAAAAGACGTAGAATAAATATTTGGAAAAGTTAATGGTATGCATACGAGTTCTTCATCCTTTGATTCTTTTAATTTAGAAATGAAAGAGTTCTTTTTTCAAGGCTTTAGTATAACTGATTTATTGCCTCCTTGCATCTCACCTTGCCCCGAAAGGACGGGCATTTATCTTACTTTTGCTAGTGACTACATCGGTATCCCTTTGTTATTCCTAGCCATCATTTCAAATCCTGAGTTTTTCCTGTCACCCCAATGGGCCGTGCTGCCTGTGACAGTAAACCAGCAAACCGATTACAGCTTCTATTCAAGAATATGACAATCCTCTAATATTTCCGGCTTATAGCGCATGCTATCTGCATCGGTAATTGAACGAATGACTTTACACGGAACGCCTGCAGCGAAGGAGTTTTCTGGAATATCATGTGTTACAACGCTCCCTGCACCAATCACGCAGCCGTCACCGATCGTTACACCTCCACAAACCGTTACATTGGCAGAGAGCCATACATTGCTGCCGATAGTTACGGGCTTTGCATAGCATAAGGATTTGATATCTCCATGTTGATCAATCATCTGTTGACGCTCTGCGGCAATAAAGGGGTGACTCGGGGTAACAATGGTTACATTGGGGCCAAACATTGTATGATTCCCGATGGTAACCTTGGCATCATCCTGCACAGTAAGGTTATAATTGGCGAAGAAATGATCGCCGATCTCGGTATGGACTCCATAATGAAAAAAAATCGGACCTTGCATAAAGCAATGCTCTCCCTTACTAGCAAGCAATTGCTTAAGGATGTCTTCGCGTTCTTCAGTCTGCTCCTCAAACGTACTGCTATATTGTTGGCTAAGGTTGTGAGCACGCCGTTTGATCTTTTTTAGCTCAGGGTGACCTGGACTAAATAATAGGCCACGAAAAATTCTCTCTTCTTCTGTCATCGTTATAACCCCTCTGGTTTAGGTTTGATTTATCTTTGTATCCGATGAAATTATTAAATATTTAATAAATAGGCTTTATAAAGTAAATACATAATGTTCGATCTCCACCATTTTGTCAAGGAAGGAATATTAAAAAACCTCGGAAATGTTATCCGAGGCCTAATTTATACTGTAAGTTCAATTTCGATATACTCTGGTCCGATAAGCTATATAAATAATCTGGTGTCTCACAAATTCTTTTTACTGTAAGATTTTAAGCAAGTTGTACCAGCTTATACCACCGTGCTTGGAATCAGAAAGCCCGTGGTTCACAAATCCTAACTTTTCGTAAAAAGGAACAAGTTCTTCTTTACACATTAAAGTAATTCCTGATCGTCCATTCTCTATAGAAATAGACTCCATTTTATCAATTAGATACTTCGCTAACCCTTGATTTCTCGCCTGTCTGGATACTGCTAATCCTAAAACACTTTGATAGCCTCCTTTCTTTGGATTTTCTTTTATTTTCGTAAAAAGATCGTCTGTTATATAAGGCTCAGTAATAATAGGTCCATTAATATAACTTTTTCCGCAACAATAAACGTGTCAGCGATTAATCCAATTCTCTCCACAAAAGCTTCTTTGCTGGCCGCTTCTTCTTTGGAAAAACCTTCATTTTCAATGAAAAGCAACTGCTCCAAATCCTTAAGCTGAACATTCCGTAAAGTAATCATTATTTGAAATCCTCATTTCGATCTTATGGCAGTTCCATACACAAGCTTTCGGTTAGTATAACAAATGTTAATATTCAGTTCCACAACAAGGCGGCGAACAGTCATACCTTATTTCAATAGAAATGTAAAAAGGACTTACAGCAGCACGCCGCCGGAATATAAAAATCCCCTCATGTTTACAGGAAGAGTTCACGATCACGCGATCTCTTATTGCTCTGTTTACTATGAGGGGATTTTTGGGATTGATTATTTATTGAAAGTGATCTTCTCCGAACCGCCTTCAAGAATGATCGACGTTTCCCGCGGTTTCGTTTCTGCAATTTTGCGGCCGCCTTTGAAGGAATAAAGCACTCCTACTTGTTTGCGAATTGCCTCATATTCGTTCTCTGCTTCAAGAACGATGAAGTTTGCAGGCTTACCTTCTTCAATGCCGTACACATCTTCGATCTGCAACGTTCTTGCGCTATTTTTCGTAATGAGATCGATTGAATTCACGATTTGATCGTAACCGAGCAATTGCGAAGCGTGGATGCCCATGTGCAGCACCTGAAGCATATTGCCCGTACCAAGCGGATACCATGGATCAAAGATGTCATCATGACCGAAGCACACGTTCAAACCAGCTTCCTGCAATTCTTTGACACGGGTTAGTCCCCGTCTTTTCGGATATGTATCGAAACGTCCTTGCAGATGAATGTTGACCAGCGGATTGGAGACGAAATTCAGGTCAGCCATCTTCAGCAATCTGAACAATTTATACGTATATGCGTCATTGTAGGAGCCCATCGCCGTAGTGTGGCTTGCCGTCGTGCGGGAACCCAATCCGCGTTCGTAGGCTTCCTTGGCGACTACTTCTACGAAACGGGATTGTTCGTCATCGATTTCATCGCAATGGATGTCTATGAGACGGTCATATTTTTCAGCGAGATCAAATGCCACCTTCATGGAATCAACGCCGTATTCGCGCGTGAATTCAAAGTGCGGAATACCGCCGACCACGTCAACGCCCATTTTCAGTGCCTCTTCCAGTAGTTCCGCGCCGTTCGGGTAAGAATGAATGCCCTCCTGCGGGAAAGCGACCAGCTGAATATCGACGAATGGTGCCATTTCTTCTTTCACTTCAAGCAGCGCTTTGACTGCGGTCAGACTTGGATCCGTAACGTCCACATGTGTCCGTACATGCTGGATGCCCTGCGCTATTTGCCATTTCAGTGCCGTTTTGGAACGCGTTTTAACATCTTCATGTGTCAGGAATGCTTTGCGCTGCGACCAACGCTGAATGCCTTCGAATAGTGTCCCGCTCAAATTCCATTCCGGCTCGCCCGCCGTTAGCGTGGTATCCAAGTGAATATGAGGTTCAATGAACGGTGGCAGTACAAGAGAGCCTTTTACATCAATTACTTCCTCATTTGCAGTTGCTTCAAGCGTCTGCGTGATTTGTTGGAACTTTCCGTCCTTCACGACGACATTCCATAGACCTTCTTTACCCCGCAATTTCGCGTTCTGTATAATCATTTATTTTCCCCATTTCTTTGTTTTCTGTAGATTCTTTCGCAGGAATGATCAGCATCAGCACGATGTAGGCCACCGATGTACCAATCAGTGCGTTCAATGGCGTTACTCCCGGAGCCAGCTGAGCAAACGCAACGCCGATAGCCCAAGCGGCCATCGCTATCCAGTTTACATTCTTAAAAGTCATTTCGGCAAACGGTTTATAGTTTCTACGCTTCACGAAGAAGTAATCCGCGATGATGATGGCCCCGATCGACGGTACCGCCGCGCCCAGTACATTCAGGAAACCTACGAAATTGTTGTACATCCACATAGCGAATACAGTACCCACGATGCCGTTAACGATAACGAAGAACTTTTTCGAAATTTTAGTGATGTTGGCAAAGCCCAGTCCGGAAGCGTAAAGCGCGTTATCGTTGGTCGTCCAGATATTCAGCCCCAGAACGATGATCGCCGGAATGAGCAAACCTTGCAGGAACATGACCTCCGAGATTTCTGCCAGGTTATATGCCATTGCACCGACTGCACCGAACAGGAACATGAGTGAATTCCCCAGGAAGAAGGCAATAACCGTTGCGGTAACCGCCTGCTTGGACGTCTGGGAAAACCGGGCAAAATCAGGCGTCAGCGTTCCGCCGCTAATGAATGACCCTATACAAATGGTTAATGCCGCTGCTGCAGTGAGACTTTGTGTCGGTGTGTAATCGAACAGTCCTTGCAGACCACCGAGCGTGCCTGCGCCTTGGAACATGGAGTAACCGCCGAGAATCGCAATGGCCGGAACCGCAATGTAACCCAGAATGACGAGCGACTTCATGCCGAAGATGGCAGATGCTGTCATTGCGATACCAAACAGGAAGATCAACAGGTACACGTTCCAATCCATCGCTTTAGCGACCGGAATTGCGAACATGGCCACGCCGACACCAAACCATCCGACCTGTGTGAAGCCGAGTAGGAACGAAGGCAGGTACGATCCTTTCTGACCAAACGCATATTTTGCCAGCAAATGTGTGGATAGCCCCGTTTTGGCAGCAATATGCGCCAGCGCCCCCGTATAGATGCCAAGCACCAAATTACCCGCAAGCACGATGCCAATGAACTCCATGAACGTCAAGCTGACTCCGAGCGTCCCCCCTGCCAGCATGCTTGCCGAGAAGAAAGTGAACCCTAGCATCACGGATAATGTTTTCCAAAAATGGTTTCTTTGCGTTTTCGGCACTGCTTGCCATGAAAACTCTTGATCTTGTTTGCTCATCAGAATACCTCCAAGTTAAAGTGTTCTGATACCAAAAAAAGCAGAAAAAAGAGGCTACTCGTCAAGTCTCAAACTGACAAGTAGCCTCTTTTTGCATCATAACCCGCGCGAAGACACAGAGCAGCCCTGACGGAATATGCCCTGATTCACGCGTGATTATAAAAATCCGCTGCCCTTGCCAGCCTCTCTGGACTGAATTAAAGGTACCAGTATTCAATTAGAATCTATTATTCTGGAAAAACCTGCGAATGTCAATGTCATTATTAACCAATGGTTATTACCCCGAGTTGTTCGAAAGCTTCAATTCTTGTTCCATAGAATAAAAATCCCCTCCGTTTTTCAGTTATGAGCTCATTTAATTATGAGTTCATTTCGCTGAATAACGTGAGGGGAGAATGCTATCTTCTTATTTTGTTCCGGAATAATTATTGTTTAGTATATAGTTCTTCCATGAAAGCCCCTGCACTATCTACCCCTTCTCTTGCCTCTTCCAGGAAAGAGTGACAGAAGATCCAGTTATGGATCATAGCGGGCCAAGATCTGAAGCGGATATCGACGCCCGCCAATGCTGCTCGTGTCACAAATGTTAAGGACTCGCTCAACATAACTTCAGCTTCTCCGACCATGACGTAGATTGGGGGCAATCCTCTCAAATCGCCATGAATCGGCGAGGCATACGGAACTGTCGGTGAGACACCATTTAAATAATTATCAGCTAATTGTTGAATGGCTGCCTTGGTATTAATCGGGTCTACTCCCTCTCTGGTGGTATAAGTCTCCCCGGTTAGTCCTAAATCAATCCATGGTGAGATCATGATCCCACCTGCCGGCAATGGTGTTTGGGTATCACGGATGTACATTAAAAGGGCTGCCGTAAGGTTCCCCCCTGCGGATTCACCGGCAATAATAATATTTTTGGGATGATATCCTTGGTCCAGTAACCAACTGTAAGCTTTCATCGCATCTTCAATCGGAGCAGGGAAAGGATGTTCCGGGGCCAGACGATAATTTATAGTCAATGTACGTGCCTGAGCCGCTCTTCCTATTTCGCTGGATTCACTTCGATGTGAATTAATACTTCCCATCATATACCCGCCGCCATGCAAATATAAAAGCACACGTTCTTCGCTGGACTCAGGGAAGAATTGCCATTCCCCTTGCATTCCATCAATGTCTACCTCCTCTGTCAGCAGATCACTTGCTACCGGCAGTGAGCCCCACATCTGTTCTTCTGTAATTTTACGAACCTCATCAAGGGATGCTGAATAACTTGGCAGATTATCTTTAAATAGACGATGTGCTTTTAACAATGACTCTTTCATAATATTTATTACCCCTAGCTAAATTATTTGTGTACTCGAGTACAAATTTATTATAATAATGAATGCCGATAATTTACACGGTGTAACCGATGAATTATAGCTAATATACTAAGGAATACTTTGAATTATATGTACTTTACTTTAAATTTAAAGGAGTGAACTATAATGGATCAAATAGATAAACAAATTCTGTTTTATCTTCAGGAACAGGCGAGAATATCGATGACAGAGCTGGGCAAATATGTGGGTCTGTCCCAACCTGCTGTAACGGAGAGAGTCAGACGAATGGAAGAAAAAGGGGTTATTGCGGGTTATCGGACAGTCCTTTCTCCTGAAAAAATAGGCAAGAACTCTGCGGCATATATGCTTTTTCGAACTAGAGATTGCTCTGCTTTTCTTGATTTTGCCCGTTCATCCCCGTATATAAAGGAGTGCCATCGTATTAGTGGTGATTATAATTATTTATTGAAAGTAGTGACTGACTCTACGTCCTCTATTGAAGAGTTCGGCAATCAGTGCGATAAATACGGAACCTATACCATTCAGATCATCATGTCATCACCCATAGAACATATGCCGCTTATTTATTCTCTAGAAGAAGTTACTGATCGGGACTGAGTTGCTTATGAAGATTTTAATAGCTATTTTACGTCCGTGTAACTAAAAAAGGCAGGATCGAGGGGTGCCCTTATCCTGTCTTCTTGTTTGTTTATATGTTTTCTATTGTGCTAAAGCTTCCAAGTCCGGCTGCAATTTGTTTCGCAGAACATACAACATGATGGCACCAACAAGGAATGCGGCAGCATCCGAAATAACAACCGACCAGACCACCCCGTGAAATCCGTTCATACGATTGGCGATATAGAGCACAGGAATCAGCGTAGCTCCTTGAATAATTGACATAATAAACGCGGCGGTTCCTTGTGCTGTTGCTTGGAAGATCCCTGTAAACAACGACGTCATTCCAGTAATGAACAAGGATAAGAACGTCACATGTAGAATGTAGCTGCCCATTTCAATTAATTTTGGGTCATTGGTAAATTGACCAATTAAGTGGTCGGAAATCAGATAGACGATGATGCCGAACACAATGGCTAACGCCACCATCGTTTTGATCGTAAATCCGATGGTATGCTTCATACGCAATTTGTTCGCTGTAAAAGTGAAGGCAATAAGCGGCACGACACCCTCACATAATCCCATCAGAATAAACTCAGGAAATTGCAATAAACGCGACGAAATACCGAAAGCTGCTACGGCCTGATCCCCATATTCAATAAGATAATGGTTAAAGACTAGTGACATTGCTCCCATAAAGACACTCATAATGAAGATGGGAATTCCGATTTTTAATACATTGCTGAGAATTTCCTTGGTAGCCTTGAACCATTTTACGGAGAGGGTAAAGAATTGGCTCTTATATCTGATATGGAAGGCGTAAAATGCACTCGCAATCAAGTTGGAAATGACTGTAGCAGAAGCAACGCCGATCACGTCCCAATGGAACACGAAGATAACTAATGCATCAAGAATTATATTCACAACAACACTGAGGATCATACCGATCATTGACGTGATGGCTGCACCCTCCGAACGCACGATATTCTCCAGTGTGAAGAATAATACGATGAATGGTGAACCTATTAGCATGATCGTGACATAGTCCTTCGTAAATCCAAAGGAGTCAGGTGTTGCCCCCAGGCTATGAACGATTGGATCGATTAACGGGAGGCCGGTGGCCATCAAGATCGTACCGAGGATCAAGCTGCTATAAAAAGCGAATGAAGACACATGCTTTACATCATCATATCGCTTCTCTCCCAGTAAACGGGAGATGAATGTACCGCTACCGACACCAATCAAGTTACCTAGTGCCATAATGATCGCGAATAACGGTAAGGTTAGCGCCAGTGCGGTTAACATGGCAGTATTCCCAAGTGTGCCAAGGAAATAGGCATTCAAGATGGAGTATATGACACTCATTGACGTACCAAGCATCATTGGTATGGCGAAGTGAGCGACGGCTTTAGCGACTGGGGCTTTTTCAAAGTAATGGAGGTTTTCTGCATCCATAGGGTTCACCACTATCTTTATTTATTTTAGAGTTGGTGGAAATGTTCTGCTTACTTATCCTCCGGATCCTGTGAGTTGTCAGTAGAAGAGTTTCTTTCGTCTCTGGAGGGCCAGCCGAACCCGCGCATGCCATTACCATGCCCTTCCCGTCCAAACCCGGGGAATCTTCCGCCAAAGCGCTCGTCCCCAGAATTTCTCCACTCTCTGCTCATCTGTTCGCGCATGGCCATTAATCGATCAAATTCCTCTGTTCCCATACGCTCCCGCGCAGCCTTCATCCATATCGCCATGATGTCACGTTCTTCTTCGGTTCCAAGCTCCTCCTCTAAGGCGGCTATGACGCGGGTGAGATATTCCCCGAAAGTAACCTGCTCTTCTGGTGACAGACCAGAAAAGATGTTGCCACCGTCTATCTCCTGCTCTTCTTCCTTTTGTCCTTTTTCCGTCAAGTAAATCAAAATAATACGTTTGTCTGTTTCTGAAGGTCTACGTGTGATATATTCCGCTTTCTCCAATTTTGCAAGTAGCTCATTGAGGGATGATACGCGGATGTCCAGCATATAAGACAAATCCTTTGTGCTGATCCCGTCTTTCATTCGAAGAAACGCCAGGATCCTGCCTTGCCCGCGTGATGTGTCTGCCATAGGACCAACAGCGGCGTGGGTTTTAAATTGTTTCCTTTGCAGCAGCCATTGCAGTTTCGCCAGCTTTTCGTATAGTTCGGTATTCATGTCCATCATAAATCCTCCTTAATTGGGTTTGGTTATTTTATTTACGGTACCTGTTAATTGATGTAACGGTACCTGTTGATTTGTATTATAACGGTACCTGTTGAACTTGTCAAAGTTTTTATTACAGGTACCGTCAATATGTTGATCTCCTCTTTCATAATATGAAAATTACGCTTGCGATCTATAACAAAACACCCGCTAACACGAAGGAACGCCTTCTGTTTGCGGGTGTTTTGTCGTATGCTTTATCGATGTGTTTCTATTAGAGCAACTTCAAGAGGATTGCCTCGATCTCAGACGGAGTAGTTGCATTCTTAAAACTATTTATAAACTCTTCTTCTTGAAACAATCTGGTCAGATTCTTTAAAAATGAGATGTGCATCTTAGGGTTTTTAACCACAAGTACCATTACGATTTCTGCGTTGACAGTTTCATCGCCCCCCATATCTTGGAACTCTACGCTATGATCTAAAACTGCCACACCAATCGTAGTTTCATTAACGAATTTTTTATCGGTATGAGGAATAGCTATTCCAATAGTCCCCATATTGATTCCGGTCGGATACTCACTTTCGCGTTGAAGTAAGGATTCTGTATATCCTTGTTTGGCATATTGTTTCTCTTCGATCTTCTTTCCAAAGCTTTTGATAAGCTCTTCCTTCGAATCATAGCGTGCGTTCAACTGGATCAAGTCGTGATCAAATATGAGTCCGTTTATCGTTTTTTCGCTCATAAAAATTACTCCCTTTTTATTGAATCTAAATAGCCAGTCCTAATCCGAACCATATTTTGTGATGATGTTATGGATATCGCTTGGGGTTTGGGCACGAATAATAGCTTCGCAATCTTCTCTACTTTCAACAAGTTTCATTAATTGCACTAATGCCCTTAAGTGCTGTTGTTTATCAACAGCGGCTATAATAACAACAATTTGAATTGGTCGATTTTTGGCGAATTCAACGCCTTGCTCTAAACGAAGCAAACTCATGGATACTTCATTCACACCACTTTCCGGTTTATCATGAGGAATTGCCACATATGGACTAATAATGATATACGGGTCTTCCACATCATAATGTTGGATCATAGCTTCTACATAAGAAGGTTTAATGCTCCCATTAAGTAGCAACGGTAGTGCGCCTAATCGTACTGCCTCCTCCCAAGAAGATACTGAAGGAAGCAATGTAATATTCTCTGGCATAATTAGGTCATGCAAATTTGTTTTTTGTAATTCCGGTTGTGATTTGAACGACAACGAGTGCTGGTTGGTAAAGTAATGTTGCAATTCTTTTGCAAGAAGTTTACGGTTCTGGATGATTGCATACTTCTCAACGATCTCTAAAATATTTTTCAGGCTTAATTCTGATGGGGTGAATCCGTGTAACGATTCCATCACTTGCTTACGCAGAGAGCTTTTTTCTTCGTTTTGAAGTATGGGTTTGACAATAAATAATCGTTTGTTTGTTTGCAGATATACGGAAGAAAAAACAATGTCATATTCCAAATCATACGTCTTAAACTCCCTCACAGATAAGGAATCCAGAAAAATGAATTCAGGGAATAAATCATTCAACGTAATCAGCAAAAGTTTAGAAATGGATACTCCATTCGTACAAACGACTACTGCTTTTGTTTTACTTAGAATGCTGTCTCCTTGCTTCGTTAACCAGCCGCCAATAAGCATCGTTAAATAGGTGCATTCACTATCTGGAATATCACAGCCAATGAATTCCGCTAAAGGCAATGCTGATTTTTTTACCAGGTGATGCAATTCAATGAATTCACTGTTAATGGTTTCTTGCAGTGGATTCGTAATCGTGAGTTTGTATTTAATGCGATAATATGCCGGCTTTATATGCTGCATCATCATATGCAATAATTGCTTTTTGTCTTGCAAGAGAATACAGGACATTTGCTCAAATAGCTCGAGCGTTTTTTCCAATGCCTGATTTAAATCCGTTACGAGATCTTCCCCTAATCGCTCCGACGAGGAAACATTTGTGGTAAGAATTTGGAGAGTTATGAATAATCTTTCCTCGGTCGGTATATACGCAAAGTCGGTTAGTAATTCTTGAACCGCTTGATATTCCTTGGTATCCGACAATTCCTCATAGTTAATATGAAAGGAGTTAATGGTTTTTCCAAGTTTGATTCTTCGTAGTAAGATCAGTAGGATATGTGGCAATGTTGTCATCTTATCATCTGTAAATTTCAAGTTCAGATGGGTTTCAATCTTTTCAAGACGTTCATGAATCAGTTGTACTTCTTCTTCAGTGATCTCAGCTAATTGTTGAACCCATGTTTCCCCGTTGTACATGTGATGAATTTTGTTGACGACATCTATCAGTAACTTTCTTTTTTGAAATTCAAGACCCTCAATGGAGTATCCGAAACGTCGGGAGTAACGGATATTGAGATCATACGGTTCGACTATGTTTTGCGCCATTTTCAAATCATTGAGTATGGTATTTTTGCTTACATAAATGGAACTGGTGAAATGAATCAATGATAGTTCTTCACAACGACTCAGGAGCATTAGAATAATAAGTTCAACTCGCTCTGCTTCAGAAAAAATGTATTTTTTTGTTGAAGGCTTGTTCGCTTCATCAGGGACAGCAGAGAAGAGAGTGGCATCTACAATAAAGTCACCTTGTTGATTACGTTCGATTTTTGGCAGATGTTGACCCTCTAACCAGTCATTGATCTTTTCTAAGCTGTAACTAATTTGCCTTCGGCTTAACCCATACTTTAGTTCCAGGTTCTTACTCTTCACACTTGGGTTTGATAACAATTCTTGCAACAAGCTACTGCTTCGATCATCAAGCTGCATGGCTCTCTTCCCTCCTTCCTTGTTAATCATAATATTGACAGATCCAGAGGATTTGATAAAAGGCTTATTCCAGATTGGCATGCCTTAATTTCATATCATCATGAGTTACATTAAATGAAGCTGCCCATTCTAATACAATCGCATCGTACAAGAGGAGACTTAATTGTTCAAATGCCGATCCCATCGGCTGAACAGATGATTCCATTGCATTGGTGTCCGTTTCTTTATTGTCAACTTTAATCACAAGCAGATAATCAGCAAGTTTACCCAAAGTGGACTGCGAATTTGTTGTATTAAGAATTACCGTTGCCCCGGATTGCTTTGCTTTCTTGGCATTTACAATGATACCTGCGGTCTCTCCAGAACCAGAACCGATAAATAAAACATCTCCTGCCTGTATGCTTGGAGTCGTAATATCTCCAACCATATACACAGTCTTACCCAAGTGAAGCAGACGGTTGGCAAATGCACGGATCGCTAAACCAGATCTGCCTGAACCAGCAAGGAAAATTCGCTTTGTATGGTACAGGGCATTCAAGACTTGCTCGCTCTCAGCAACGTTCATTAAGGTAGTGCCTGTTTCCAATTCACTCAAAATGACTTCCATTTGTTTCGCTAAAGTATTCATAGATTCACCTTCAGCTTTCTGGATACATGATTACTTTGCCGATAAGTTCTTTTCTTTCCATTAATCGCTCGAACATTTCCGGACTCTCTTCAAGTGGTATTCGATGTGTAATCATTTTTTTAGTATTTAATCTGTTATTGTGCATAAAGTGAACCGTCGTTGCCCATTCTTTACCTGGGAATGGTGCAGATACACAACTCCATGATCCCCATACGGTTAGCTCACTTCTTAGGATTTTTTCAAAATAAAATCTTTCCATCGCAACATCTGCATAAGGGATACCCAGAAATACAACGCCGCCGCCTTTTTTGGCGTAACCAAACACAGTTGCTGCTGTATTTGACGTTCCGGCTGCTTCAACTACAATATCTGCATTCATGCCATCCGTATATTCAGCAACTTTTATCAGAACATCTTCATTTAGAGAGTTAATTGTATAATCAGCGCCTAAGTCCTTGGCAATTTGAAGTTTCTCATCATCAATATCAACCGCAATTACTTTTTTCGCGCCAAAAATTTTTGCCCATTGAACTGCAAACAACCCAATGGTTCCCCCCGCTCCAACAATGACCACATCATCGCCAACCGATAGATTGGTCCGATAATACCCATGTAAAACTACAGTAGAAGGTTCTACCATTGAAGCAGAATCGAAATCTAAATCATCAGGTACTTTAACTAGATTCTTCTCTGGAAGTTTGATGAATTCAGCAAAGCCACCAGGTTCCTTAGCACCTATTGCATGCAATGAATTCGCTCTAGCTGGTTGGCCTGCCCGGTAATAATAATCGTCTTCATCTATAAGTGCTGGACATCCAGCAACATGATCTCCGACTTTCAGATTTGTTACTTCATCGCCAACTTGTTCTACTACACCTGCAAATTCATGTCCCCATATTTGACCAGGTGTGTGTGCACCTAATTTTTTATAACGAGAGATGTCAGATCCACAAATACCACATGCTTTTATTTTTACAATGACATCTTTTCCATCCAGTAATTGAGGTTTTTCCGCTTCTTCAAAACGCAGATCTCTTACTCCATACAGTTTCAATGATTTCATTTTCTCTCTTCCTTTCTCTCTACATGTTCTAGACTCTTCAAATTCTTCACATGCGCTTTGTTATTAGCAAATAAGTAAGAACCGATGACAATCAAGGATGCGCCTGCTTCAATACATTGACTAGCTATACTCTCATCGACTCCACCATCAACCTCAATCTGAATCCCCCGTTCACCTATCAGTACTTTCAGTTCTCTTATTCTATCAATCGTTTCTTCCATGAAAACTTGATTAGGTCTTCCAGGATTGATCGACATAATTAGAATATAGTCAATGATGTTTAGGAAAGGTTTCAGTAAGGAAGTGTCAGTCCCAGGATTAATAACGATCCCTGCTTTCCTTCCATGTTGCTTAATCTGATCAATGACATAGCGAATATGAGGCGTTGATTCATAATGTACCGATATCATTTCTGCTCCAGTCTCTAACACGCTCGCTATGTGCTGCTCTGGGGTCGACACCATCATGTGAACATCCAATTTCATATTCACTTGTTTTTTTATGTTTTTAATTTGTTCTGGGCCAAATGCGATATGCGGAACGAAATTCCCATCCATCATATCTACATGAAGCACTCGAAATCCTTCTTCATATAACACATCGCATTCACTTTTCAAGTTCATTAAATCTGCCGCAAACAATGAAGGCAAAATTAAAGTCATGATCGTTTCCTCTTCCCTAGTTCCTAGTTAACTAAAGTGCTTACCCAATAAATTATTAAGCTCCAAAATCCAGTAAATGTAACATCTGTCCCTAAACCGTCTAACTTAACTCCTGCACTAGTAAGCATTTGTGTTGCACCTGGTGCAACCAATCCTGCCAGATAGAATGTGATAATACAAAATACGACTGTCGATACAATCGAACGGAATAGATTTCCTTTGCTTGCTAGAGTACACATTACGGAGATATAGGTTACAGACATTAACAGTCCTATTGGAAAGAATTGAACGCCAGGCAGAATGAGTGCCATCAACATCACAAGTGGAATAGACACAACTGTAGTTGTAATCGTAGTTGGATCACCCAAGCCTAATGAGATATCCATTCCTACATTGAGCTTGGAGTCTGTTCCCATGCGTTTAACCATAAAGTCTCTGGCTGATTTCCCGATTGGAGACAGTCCATCCATCATCACTCCAACAACTTTAGGCATTAATACCATTACTCCGGCTATTCCCGTAGCCATAGTTACGATCTCCGCAATTGGTCTTTTAGTGATCGCCCCTAGAACTACACCAACAATAAATCCAATAATAACGGGATCGCCAAGAACGCCCATTTTTTTATTAATTTTGTTTAGTGAAAACTCCAATTTATTCAAACCGGGAATGAAATCAATGATTTTATTTACCAACCAGGCAATCGGATATCCCCAAGCTGAATAAATGAGCGTTGTATTCGTTGTACCTTCTAAACCAAAGTATTCTTGCCATTTTGCTGCAATCAAATCGCCTACAAATAAAGCAATAACAGACATTACCAATGTGATTACCAATCCGATCCAGAAACTATCAAAAAGGAAGTAGGCTAAAGCTCCTGGAATCAAGAAATGCATATAGTTCCATATATCAACATTTAATGTTTTAGTCCATTTAAGTCGAACTAATACTAAATTAATAATTAAACCAAGAGGAATTGCTAATGCTGCAAATGGGGGCACCCAAGAGGCCGCGCCTACAGCAGGCCATCCAATATCCGCGATCGTAAATCCCGAACCAATCTTCGCATAATAATCGACTGCTGGTTTTAACGAAGAATTAAGTAAGCCAACTACTAATGTTAATCCTAAGAAACCTACCCCAACTAATAACCCAGATTTGATAGCGTTCCCAAATTTCATTCGAAAGACTAAGCCAAGTAAGGTTATTATTAACGGCAAAATAGCAGTGGCACCCATATCGGTGATAGATTTTATAATATTATGCAAAGTATCCATTATGATTTACCACCTTAACTATTTTTTTAGATCCGTAAGTTTTTCAAGCAACTGAGTTTTCAGGTTTTCTTCATTAATTCCGGTTACAAATCCCATAATGTTCAGATGTGGCTTTTCATCAGTTTTGAAGTTATTTGTGGTTAGAACAATATCTACGTTGTCAATGATATTCGGTAGCTCCGCCATACTCGTTTTAATGATATTGTAGTTTGCAATACCTGCTTCCTGTAGTACTACTTTCACTGCATCTGCTGCAATCGTTGAAGTGGCTACCCCGCTCCCACAAGCTACGACGATTTCAATTTTTGAGTTTGACATGTTAATTCCTCCAGATAAATTAATATAAGTTCTAAGTCCATCCCAATGTGGTTTGATAAAATCCTTCTTCAGCTATATTGCAACTTTCAGGTTATTGTTTTGTCTCTTGTCACCTTCAATTCAAATTTTATTTTGTCTTGCTTTATGATCCCTTGTATCCAGCAGGATTAACTAAGTTCTTGCTGTGGATTCATAATAACATGACAAATTTGATTGTTGAATTCGTTTACATCCCACTTTTTAGACAACTAGTTGTACAAAAAAGTGATGAAATTCATTTGCACCCCTAAATTTTCCATACTCTATGTAGAATGTAGCTGATTTGAGCCCCGCTAATAGCGAGTGGTATTGTCTTCTGGCGCGAAGCCAGCTCTGATTTCTACTCATTCCCTTGATGATCTAATTGTTCATCTGTTTCCTATGAGAACATGGAATAAGAATTGCTATTCAGAGGAACCTAACGGAAGGTTAACCAATATAGCTTTCCGAATGGAGCGTTTCTACTTATGAGCAGCAGATACTGGTTTCGTTTAACAATGACTCTGATTCTGTCCCTTGGGTTGATGGGCTGTATTACGAATGTCAAAGCAAACGCCGGGAAAATAACTCCCCAAGAGTACATAGCTAATCAAACGGAATTAATGAAGGAATCTACAGATAAGAACGCGATTATTCCGTTTCAGGTGAAGTTCCCAGAATCAGATCTTACCGAATTACGCAAGCGTATACTTGCGACAAAATGGCCTGAGAAGGAAACCGTAGCCTATCAATCGCAAGGCGTGCAGCTGTCGACGATTCAAGAACTCGCACGCTATTGGTCATCGGATTACGACTGGCGCAAGGTCGAGGCGAAGCTGAACGCTTTGCCGCAGTTCAAGACCGAGATCGATGGTGAGGACATTCACTTCATCCACGTTCGGTCGAAGCATAAAGACGCTTTGCCGATCATCATCACGCACGGATGGCCTGGTTCGATCATCGAGCTACTAAAGGTTATCGATCCGCTTACCAATCCTACGGCATATGGAGGCAAGGAATCGGACGCTTTTCATGTGGTCATTCCATCAATTCCAGGATACGGATTCTCGGGCAAGCCGACCACGACCGGCTGGGACCCCGAACGCATCGCAAGTGCCTGGGCGGAGCTGATGGAGCGCCTTGGATATACGAAATATGTGGCGCAGGGCGGCGACTGGGGGGCGATTATCACGGATATGATGGCTGTACAGAAGCCCAAAGGATTGATCGGTATTCACTCCAACATGCCTGGCACGGTTCCACCCGATATTGAAAAGGCACTCAAGTGTGGCGGACCGATGCCCTCCGGTCTTTCAGAAGACGAAAAGCGCGCGTACAAGCAGCTAGAGTATGTATACAATCACATCGGCTATGCTGAAATGATGGGAACACGCCCACAGACGTTGACCGGACTGGCAGATTCGCCCGTTGGCTTGGCCGCCTTTATGCTCGACCATGACGCAAAAAGTCTGGAGCTGATCTCACAGGCCTTTGCCGGACACCCCGGTGGCCTTTCGCGCGATGATGTTCTCGACAACATCACCCTTTACTGGCTGACGAACACGGCGATTTCTTCGGCTCGACTCTACTGGGAGAACAAGCTCTCCTTTTTTGGAGTCAAGGGTGTCGAGATCCCGGTTGCCGTGAGTGTTTTTCCTGATGAGCTTTATCAGGACCCGCGAAGTTGGGCACAGCGCGCATATCCCAAACTCATGTATTACAACAAGCTCGACAAGGGCGGACACTTCGCGGCTTGGGAACAGCCAGAACTGTTCACTGCAGAACTCCGCGCCGCATTCAAGTCGTTACGTTAGTAGGGGGCCGGTGGAACTCACCAATAAATATTTTCCAATGTAAAAGGAAGAGCAGCCGGATGTGGCTGCTCTTCTTTATTAATGTCATGATTAACGTTCATCTACTTAACGGTTGACCGTTACCTTGATTGTATCGCTAACGGTCACTCCTGCTGCGTTGACGAGCTCGGCATGATACTCGTACAATCCGGGTTCACGACTGATGATGGTCGTCTCAGCGCTCTGCGCCGATTGCGCGTTCGGTTTCAGCGCCTGCGTGTCGATAAGCTTACCGTTCTCGTACAGACGGTACTCCGTAGCATTGGTACCCCACCACAGGTTCATCGTCACCTTATAGTCACCATCCCCATCCCAATTGTCATTGGACAATACTGGTTTGCCCGGGGAGGCGTCGCGAATTGTGACTGTAAGCGTATTGCTCTTGGTCGTGCCATATTTGTTGGTCAGCTCTGCGGTGTACACATACGTGCCGTTCGGCTTACCGTTAAGCTCTGTGCTTGTGGTCTGGGCCGATGGAGAAGCATCCTTCAGCGACTTGCTGTCGATCAGAAAGTCGTTCTCATAGAGCTTGTAGCTGGTGCCATTATTGCCCCACCAGAGATTCATGGTGACAGCATAATTGCCCTCGCTGAGTCCGCTGGCATAACCACTGTTCGAGGACAGTACCGGCTGTCCGGGTTTGCCTGTAGCTAGCGTCGTACCGCTCGTAACCTGAAAGGAAAAGCTCTTCTCAGCCGTATTACCAGCGGCGTCGGTTACGACGTATCCAACCGTATGGGCTCCTGCGCCCAGATCGGCAGCGTTCACGGTTTGGCCTTCGACGATCGGCCGTCCATCCAGCAGAAGCTGCTTGGATGCGACACCAGACAGGATATCAGACGCAGTCAATTTAAAATGAAGTTGTGCTCCTTCTTCTACATCCCCGACTACATGACCGGATTCTGTCAGTTCTGCGGTTGGCGGAACCGTGTCGATACTAAGGTTGAGTGTCTTGGCTTCTTCCGCCTTACCCTTGCCAAACAAAGCATAATAAGTCAGCGTATGCCGGCCATCTTCCTTCACAACCACTGGCGAGCTATACACCTTGTCCGTATTATCGTTCAATGCGTAATGGATGGTGGCCGTAACAGGGTCAGCCTTCAGGGTAATCTCAACGGGCTGATTCAGCCAGCCAGAAGACCCCGGCTGGGACGACAGCGTAGCTGTCGTCGCCGGAACGTTCTCCTCTTTTACAATAATGAAGTCCTCGAGATTTCTCGGCTTGAGCTGATAGGCGCCTTTAAAAATCGCGGCAACACCTGTAATATCCAGCTCCTGCCCTTCCGTATATGGGAAGCTGCTCTGTGTAATACCCGTCCGGGCATCTACTCGCACATGATTGCTTGTCCCGTCAGCGGCAATGGCGTCGAATTCAAACGAACCACTCGGAGCCGCGCTCACGATGTTGCTTACCGTCACACCTGACAGCTTGAGCAATTGACCTTGATTGTCGTTGTTCACCGCTGTTGCCGAAATCGGCAGCGGGAGAGATGCCGTTCCGGTCTTCGCAATCTGCACCACGTCGGACAACTCCAGCTCTGTATTGTACAGCGTAGTAGGCGCCGTCACTTTAACCTTATCACCGGCATGAAAGCCGCTCTGGCTCTGAAAAACATACAGTCCACCAGTCTCATCCTGCAAGTAAAAACTCTGACCGCCGAAAATACCCGGCTCAGTCGTAACAGACCCTTCCACAGTCACGAGTGTACCTGTGGCCTTGTTCCGAGCTTCGCTGACAGAGATCGCAGCTGGAATCGGATCCTGCTCTGCCGGGAGCGGTTCGGCCGGAACGTTACCCAGCGTCACTGCTTCGGTCGTCAGGTTGGTGCTATTAAGGCGAAGTCGCAGGTTCGAAGCAGCAGTCGTGCCTGGCTTGATCTGCACCGTCAGATCTTTGTAGGCATGGCCGTTCAGATCAGCAGTCAGGCTGAAGGAGGAGCTGTAGCCATAGCTGCTCGGCCAGGTACCATCGTTATTTTGGATCTTAGCGATCTGGGCGCCACCGCTGACCTGGTAGATGCCCACCTGGAAGCCGGATACTGTAGTGCCGGCGGGCAGATTATCTGCGCTCACGCGGATTTGAAAATTCTGCGCATTCGGCAATACGGCCTGGTGTGTGAATTTGTACACCGCGTTCGCGCTAGTTGTTGGTCCGCCGTAGGAGCCTGCCTTGAACGTACTACGATCATACCATTTGTACCCTGCATTCGGCTGGGACCACGGCTCGGGTTGTGGCTCGGTGGACAGTGCTGGCTCTTCAAACGGCAGCAGCGCTGTAGGCTGATCTAGTGTCAGGCCGCTGACCTGTGTGAAATCTGTATAGCTCTCTTTCTTGGCGAGCCAGTTAACAGTATTCACCAGCAGCTTGCCATCGTCGACTTCTTTGAAGCCGTCGTAAGTTGTTTTCTTAGCGCCGGTATCCTCACGCAGATATTTCGGGGTTGCATCTTCTACTGGGGAAGAGTCGCCGATAAAGGCTGCTTTGCCAGCGCCTTTTTTCGCAACTGCGACATAAGGGCCTTCCAATACGCCACCGCCATTGTAGACGCCTTGGTCTACGGCGTTGGGCCAGGCTGCATTAGTTTGTGGCAGGTACACGATACCCTTCGCCCGGTTCGGGTCCAGGATGGCCAGTGTGGAGCCCGCATGCATCGCTACGGACGATACCCCTGTTGTGATGCCGAAGGCCTGATTAGGAGGGACAATATTGGTCGCATTGATGTCGCCGAGGGCGTTGTAGCGGAACCGAACCCCGAACTCATTGGCCAGCCAGTCAGAACTGACCACACCCTGCATTGCATCGGAAGCGGCCTCTGCGGCGCTCATGCCTTTGGCGGGGTTCTCCCACGCTCCGCGGCGGTATCCGTTGAACGCCTCAGAACCGTCCCAGCGGTTTTTGTTGCGGTCTGCGTTGTAATGGTCAGCGATGAAGAAAATGCTACCGCCATTTTGCACGTATTGCGCCATCGCCTGCTGTTCACTGGCTTTGTAAGGCACGTTGGCCTCGGCTGTGATGAAGACATCATAAGCGGTTAGATCGCTTAAAGTAATCGGTGTTGTCTTGCGAAGCTCCTTAACATAATAACCATTTTGCGCAAGTGCGTTACCGAAATCGGAAAAAGCGCCGTCAATCACCCAATCGGCTGCGCCCGCAGTCTGCTCATGGGTATTATCGAACAAAATCTTTTTGCCCGCATTCTCATTGACTACTTTGGCTTCAATGTACGGCGCAGGGTCGGTGGGTCCCTCAGCGTATACAGCCGGACCGGCTCCGAATGTGAACAACTGCATCGGAACAGCTACCGCCACTGCAAACATGCCCTTAATCAGCTTCTTTTTCCAATCTGAATGTTTTTTCATCCCCATCCTCCTTAAGTGATAGATCGGCAGGCCTTACCAAAATTAACCACCTGCTTGTCGTCTACTATCCTATCGCCCAAGAATTAGGAGGAACATAGATTTATGTAAACTTATGTAAATAAATCTTTTGACCTATGTATCGAGCATTACAAAATAAGTTTACCCCTCCACTCTTTGTTAGTATAATTTTCTTAATGGTTGAAAGGAGAATGACATGTTAACAAGAGAAAGACTTGAACATCAACAAATTTGGCTGTATGTAATTGCTCTAATTATTGGTGGCATTATAGGATTGACTAGCCCTCAGGCTGGTTCATTGCTTCATTTTACGATCTCACCAATTCTAGCGATTCTTCTGTATAGCATGTTTGCCCAAATCCCATTTCTTCAATTACGAGATTCGCTTTCCAATGGAAGATTTATTGGGGCTTTATTAGTCACTAATTTTGTGATCGTCCCTATCGTAGTGTGGATATTAACCCAGATCTTCCCTCAGTCCCCTCCAATTTTAGTCGGAATTTACTTGGTATTGTTAACGCCATGTATTGATTACGTAATCGTATTTACACAACTGGGACGTGGCAATGAGAAGCTTATGCTAGCGGCAACTCCTATCTTATTCGTTGTCCAAATGATTTTGCTTCCTTTTTATTTGTGGTTATTTATTGGAGATGAAGCAGCTAAAATTGTGAAGGTTGGACCTTTTGTCGAAGCATTCTTGTTTCTAATTGTTATCCCTCTATTTCTGGCAATTATGACGCAACTGTGGGCCAAAAATAAAACAAGTGGAGAAAGAGCACTGAATTTATCAGCCTGGTTACCCGTTCCGTTCATGGCACTAGCCTTAATTGTTGTAGTTGCTTCTCAAATCGAAAAGGTTGTTAACGATTTTGATGTTATCCTAAATGTCATCCCCATCTATATTTTATTTCTTATTGTGATGCCAATTTTATCGCGTATGATTGCGGCATGGTTCCGTCTGGATGTCGGGGCTGGAAGAGCGCTTATTTTCAGTTCAGGAACTCGAAATTCGCTCGTAGTTCTCCCTTTGGCATTATCTTTACCAGGAGAATGGGCTACCATAGCAGCGGCAGTAATTGTAACTCAGACTATTGTGGAACTTGTAGGTGAACTGATTTACATACGGATCGTTCCTGCATTCATTTTGCGGGATAAAGAGCCTGAACATAGCAAAAGCAGCCTATAAAGGGCTGCCTTTTTGTATTGAATATGTTATTGAACTTCTCAAATTCCCCATTTTAAGTAGTTCTCTTCATTAGGAATAGTCCAGGCTCAAGCTCAAGCCGTTTCTTCCCGCAGATCATGCTCCATAAAGAGAATATCGCGTTTCATTTCCTTCATGCCCTGTCTAGAGATTCGCCCTGTCTCGAACATGGATTGGATGTTGTCTCTCTCCAGCTGAATTCCGATCCGAGCCAGCTCCTGCAGCAAGATGTCGAACTCTTTTCGCGTGTCGGTGACCGATTCTTTTTTGCTCAGATGCTGTAGTGTACGTTCCTGATGCATAATCAGCGCGCTGACGGCCTCCATATGATTTGGTTCACCTTCTGCAAGCAGAGCATTTAGTTGCTTAATGACATAAGCAATATTTTGAATTCTGAGCCTAAGCAATTCGGCACGTCTTTCTCGGAAGCTTAACGGAGCTTGCGGTAGCTTGTCGAACATTTCGATCCAATGCTTAATGGGGAAAAGCTCTTTTTTATAGCTGGAATCTCTTGTTTGCATGAATAACAGTTTATTAGTTTTGTTAAGATAACTATATGCAATGTATGGATTCACATCTTTCTTTTCAAGCGCAAGCAGCGTGTTCTCTCTTTCCCATTTCAGGACAGATATGCCCAAGGACCGTTGTACCTTATCTTGATTGTCATCTTTTCTGAGCGTGCGAATTCTGGAAGTATACGTATTGATAATCTGGACCGTTGCCAGCCGGTTCTCGTCCGTGGTCTGTTCGTTTAATCCGGTAACTACATTCCGCAGAATCTCAATTTTGGCCTGAATATCCTCTTCTTCCTGCTCATTTTTCGTCTCTTTCCCCAATAAAAGCGGCAACAGATAGTTGGAGGCTAGCAGGGTCCACAATATCACTCCAGCCGCAAGGAAAATGATTAGATCTCTCGCCGGAAAGGCTGTGCCATCATTAAGAAAAAACGGCAGCGACAACGTACTAGCCAGTGTAATCGTTCCCCGGACTCCTGATAGACTGAGGATCAGCGCCTTCTTGAATCTGTTTGGCCATGGTTCGCGCGGACTGGTCTTTTCAGAGAGATCCATCAGAAGCGCCCAAATGAGGCGTAATCCGAGTACAGCTACAGTCAATAATAGTGTGTACAAAATGACTTTAACATTTCCTATTTCTGGGCTGTTCCAAATCGTCTGAATAATTTCAGGAAGCTGTGTCCCTAGCAGTAGGAATACCAGCCCGTTCAATACAAAGATAATGACCGACCAGGTGCTTTTGGATACAACTCTCAGCTTGGCAACCTCGGGATTCATTTTCTTGTAACCTAAAGAATGGGCGATTCCTGCAGCAACAACAGCAAGGATACCGTTGACCCCCAATTCCTCGGCAGCTATGAAAATTAAAAAAGGAGTCATAATCTCAATCAGCATGTGAAGCGTGACATTTTCCATCCCCAGTCTCCGCAGCCACTTCACTACGCCATATTTTACAAACGTGAGCAGAAGACCGAGTACAACACCACCAAGTGAAATGGAGATAAAGCTGATACTGGCAGTTTTGAAAGAAAACATACCGGTGACCATAGCGGCTACGGCAAACTGAAAGGAGACCAGCCCTGATGCGTCATTGATTAGAGATTCTCCTTCGAGAATTTGCATCGTCTGATGAGGGATCTTCACTTTCTGCTCCAGTGCACCCACGGCCACAGCATCGGTAGGCGCTAGTGCAGCCGCCAGTGCGAAGGATGCTGCCAGCGGGATGACGGGAAGTAGCCAATTCAGGAAATATCCCATCACGCCTACTGTTACAAACACTAGACCCAGCGCTAGTAAAAGGATCGGTTTCTTCTGCTTCCACAGCGCCTCTTTATCCGCATGCCTCCCATCATTGAACAGCAAAGGGGCAATGAATAGAAGCAAGAACAGTTCCGGATTTAATTTCAGTTCATAGTGAAAGGGTAGCCAAGTAATGATCATCCCCAGTACGATTTGAATAATCGGCACGGAGACCGAAGGAATAAATCGGTTCACTAAATTGGATAAAGAGACGGCTGCCAACATCAGCAAAATAAATTCAAACAATTCCAAACGTGTCTTACCTCCATATCTGCAATCCGCAGCTTTTCGTTATAATCGGTGTCAAATAAGAATTAATCTTAATATAGCATGGGTTTTTAAACGGAATGTAAATCCAACGATACGGTTACTATATATTAAAAAGGATCAGTGTCTCCATATGGAAACGCTGATCCTTTTTTACTTATGAGGCATATGTACAAACCACCAGTCTGATGCTACAACCAGTTCTTGATTGCTAATACGCATAAGTGAGCATGCACTGCTTGTCGAAGGAATCGCTTTTGGACACCGGCAGCTCCCTGTTCGTAATATGCTTGTGAAGCAAATCTAACTCCTGGCTAAACTCCATCGAGCTCAGGAGGGTTTTTCCCATATTCATAGTTATCTCCTCTCGTTGTACTACAAATTAAAAACAAAAATGATCAAAAACATAAGGGGTGGTATAGCTAATGCGGGCAAAAGATTTAATGTTTTCATTTTTTTAATCCCTAAAATACTTAGGCCTGAACATAATATTAAAATACCGCCAATGATAGATATCTCATTCATCAGATCAGCATTTAAAGAATTCTCTATTAATTTCGCGATTAAATAGATTGAACCTTGCCAGCAGAATAATACTAGCGCAGCTAAAGCTATGCCGAGACCAAATGTTGAAGCTAACACGATAGAAGTTATAAAATCCAACATTCCGTTAGCAAATAAATAAGTGTAATCACCTTTTAGCGCTGCTTCAACCGGGCCAAGTATAGATAGTGAACCGATACAAAATAATAAAATGGCAGTTGATAATCCCTCGGCCAGATTTCCTTTCGAAAACTTACTAACAAGATTATTGAATTTCACTTCCAAGTTAATCCTTTGCCCAATTAAAGCGCCAAGAGCTAGACTAACAATAAACAACACTGGATATTTACTATCAGGCATATGCTGCACGATTGTATTCATTCCAAGTGCTAGCGCAGCTAATCCCATTGCGTTCATCAAAATATCTTGGTACTCGTTCTTGATCCCCTTTTTAAAAACACTTCCAATAATACTACCTAGAATAATCATTATTACATTAAAAGCCGTACCCAACATTATGGTTTCTTTCTCCCTTCAGAATCAGCATATAAAAAAAATAAACCCTCTAGTAACTAGAGGGTCAAGTCATTTATCTTCGGCTAAAAGGCAATAAAATTTCTGTAACGTACTTGTCCACGCTATTTGTAATCCCATAGTCAATCAATGTTATCTCGATAGAATCATCTACGATACTATAACCATGCTCTGCACTATACTTCAGTAGTTCTTCATAAAACCCAGCTGCATGGACATGTGTCCCACTGAATCGAACTCTTAAATATTCACGAGCGGGAAATATGACTTCCGCTTTGGGGATATTATCTCCTTCCTCTAAAATCATAAAAATACTGTTGTAGCGGTCAAATGTGTTGGCCTCAATATCCTGGAGCGCAACTGATATTCCGATTTTCCCCAAAAAAATACTTTCATCAATGTTGAAATTTTTTCGGAGTTCGGCAATTGGATACTCAATATCTTCACCAGGTCTATAATCATGGGTTAAATGGGCCACTCTTAGTTTAGGCAGCCTCACCTCCATAATTGTACCTAATGGATGATTGATTGCATCATGGATCTGGGTCAGGCGTCGTTTGATTTTTCTATCAATTAATTCTAGCTCTCTTTTTTTGTTAGCAATTTCAGCCTGTTGCCGGTTTAACATCTCGATCAGTTTATCCGTATCACGGTAGTCGAAGAAATCCAAAAGGTCGCTAATTGGCACGCCCAAAGCTCTTAAGTATTTAATCGTACTTAATCTTTCAAAATGCTGGGTTGAATAATATCGATAGTTATTGCTCTTATCTATATATTCTGGTTTCAAAAGCCCAATCTCATCATAATATCTGAGCGTGGAGATTTTGACCTGAAATAATTTTGATAATTCACCTATTGTGAATAATTCCTTCATGCAGTCTCCGCCTTTTTTAAATATCTGTTTATAAATCATATCTTCAAGACTTTCTTATGTAAACCCGCTACATATTCTTTGCGGAACGCAGCAGATATAGCAAGAACGGAGCACCAAGTACTCCCGAGTTTAGAAACATAAAAGAACCCCAGGTTATAAATAACCTGGGGTTCTCAACACACTGAAAGCGATCAACGACTGCTCATTCGTCGTGATAATTGCACAGCCCCGAACGCTACAACGATAGCGGCGGCAGCAACCCAAGTGATCGCAGATAGCGAGATCTGTTCAACCACCAGACCGCCCACACCGGCACCGGCAGCCATCGCTAGCTGAAGCACCATACTATTCAAGCTCAACATAACTCCCGTCGATTCAGGAGCGATAGTAATCACATGCAATTGTTGGGGCGGACCCAGCGACCATACTGCAATCGACCAGAGAATCAGCATGGCGATCAGCAGCACCGGTACATGAACACCAAACGCAATTAGAACTAATGCAAGGCCGTTCAGCGCAAGTCCGGCTATGAGTACACGATGAAGCCCCCATTTGTCGGTTGCATAGCCGCCGGAGCGAGACCCGATCAGGCTGGCAATGCCGATTACGAACAGTATCGTGTTAAGGGTGCCATCACTCATTCCTACTGCCGTCAACAGGAATGGCGTAATGTAAGAATAAAAGATGGAATACCCAATGATCCAGAAGAACGTCACGGATAAAGCGGTCAACGCTCTCGGCTGCTTCAGTAGGGCGAGTTGTTTGCGCAGCGAAACCACCTCTTCCCCCTCTGTGCGCGGAATAAGCAGCGCAATCAGAACAATAGCAGCGAGTCCAAGCACTGCAATGACTCCGAATACAGCTTTCCATTCGTAAGCGGTAGCCATTATCCTGCCAAGCGGGACCCCGAAGATCAAGGAAGCTGTAAAGCCCATCAGCACTGCTGCCAGTGCGCTACCCTCCTTGCCCGGCCGGGCGACCTTCGTTGCGATCGTCATGGATACGACAACGACAACACCGGCGCTGATCCCCATCAGTATACGGGAGGCATTCAGCAGTGCAATCCCTGGCAGAACATAAGCAAGTGCATTGCTCAGGACAAAGAATCCGATGGCGAAAAGAAGCAGCTTCTTGCGCTCCATACGTGCGGTCATTACCATCACAAGCGGCGTACCGAAGGCATAGGCCAGCGAGAAGACCGTGATCAACTGCCCGGCTGTGACGAGCGAAACTCCTGTTGACGCAGCTATTTTATCCAGAATTCCAGCTATAACATATTCCGAAGTACCGACAAGAAAGCTGAGAATCGCCAAGATGTATATTTTAAGTGTACTGGACATGAATGTTTGTTCCTTTCCTGTTACCGATGATTTAATTGAACCCTCCGTTTACCCGGATTGTCTGCCCCGTTATCCAACGGGCTTTGTCACTGACGAGCAAATCAACTGCATTAGCGATGTCTTCCGGCTCCCCCAGTCGTCCAAAGGCGTTCATCCGGCTGAATGATTCAATTAGTTCTTGTGATTTTCCATTTAAAAACAGCTCGGTCGATACTTGACCAGGAGCTATGCAATTGATGACGATGTCTTTGAGACTGAATTCCTTAGCCAATTGGCGAGTCAACTGCTCAACTGCACCTTTCGTTGCGGCGTAGACGCTATATGTTGGAAGCATCGCACCCGACACGGAGGTCGAGAAATTGATGATCGTCCCGCCCTTTTCCATGTATTTCATCGCTTGTTGGCAAGCGAAATACGTGCCTTTCACGTTGATACCGAACTGCCGGTCAAATATCTCCTCTGTCACTTCTGCGATGGCCGTGCATTCCATAATGCCAGCATTATTGGCTAGAATGTCTAAGCGTCCAAATTGCTTAATCGTCTGTGTGAACAAGACTTCGACTTCACTTACTTTGCTCACATCTGCGCGAATGGCGATCGCTTGGCCACCGAATTGTTCAATCATCTGAACAACTTCGTCCGCTTTCTCCTTATTCAAGGAATAGTTGACGACTACTTTCGCACCAGATTGCGCTAATTGAATGGCCACCTGCCGTCCAATACCCCGGGAAGCTCCTGTAACAATTGCAACTTTTTCATTCAAACTCATTGTATCTCTCTCCCTTATCCTCGAATGTAGACTATCGGTCATCAGCCGTAACTCGGCTTTGCTAATTCATTATAGTAAGTACATGCCTTTTTCCGTTAGACCAATCCTGTCCGATACTTGCCTAATTCTCTTCTGACTACATATAATAAAAGCCAAGTACATCCTTCCTGGATAGGAGCCTGCAAACATGAATCACAAACATGAATCACAGCGCATAGAGGAAACCTTGCAACAGTTAGCGCCCTTGATTCGGCGCCATGCTCCGTCGGGCGGCACACATCAGACGGCCGTACCTTCGCTAACGTTAATGCATGCTACACAGTTGTCTGAACCGATTGAGTCTGTCTATAAGCCATCCATTTGCGTCGTCGCGCAAGGGGCGAAAACGGCTACACTGGCTGACGAAATCTATCGGTACGACCCATCAACTTACCTGGTCATATCCGTTGAATTACCGGTAATCAGCAGAATTCTCATTGCTACACCCGAGAGCCCACATTTAAGTCTGCGGCTAGGCTTCGACTCTGACGTAATACTCGACATCGTCAAAGAAACGAATCGTCCCGCTTCCGCACCCATGGCAGCTAGCCCGGGCATAACCGTGGATCATATGTCTCCATCATTACTTCAAGCCATCGTGCGGCTGATGCAGTTATTAGACGAACCCGAGGACATTCCCATTCTGGCACCACTCGTCATCCGCGAAATTCTATATCGGGTACTTCAAGGCGAACAAGGCGAGCTAATCCATCAATTCGCTATTGTCGGCAGTCAAGCTCACAACATCGCCCAAGCGATCCAACAAATTAACCGGCAATTCGACCGCCCTCTGGTGGTTGATCAGCTTGCTAAGTCCGTGAATATGAGTACCTCGGCGTTCCATAAACATTTTAAGCGCGTCACGGAGATGAGTCCGTTGCAATATCAGAAAACGGTACGTTTACAAGAAGCAAGACGCTTAATGTTAACGGAAACCGTTCAAGCCTCCGATGCTGCCTTTCGTGTAGGCTACGAGAGCCCGTCCCAGTTCAGCCGGGAGTATGCCCGCATGTACGGACGACCACCGATGCTGGATCTTCAAAATCTTCGCAGCGCCAAGACAACCTCAGATGTGCTTAGCTGAATTTAATTAATGGCAATAAGAGAAAAATCGACTCACCAGGGCCACTCCCAGTCCCTTGATGATTAAGGCAATAAAAAACAGCACCTTTGATTGTTAGATACTATCTAACAATCAAAGGTGCTGTTTCGTTTTATGGAATAGCTTGCTTGTTAGGAAGCCAATATAAGTTAAGCTATAAACCCAGGTCTATCAGTATATTGTCAGCATAAGCAGATTCATGTGAGCTTTTCTTGGTCTGATTGCCAATCGTACGGATGTCTTTAAGTGGTGGTAGGCCGAAAAACCGTTTGTATTCACGGTTGAACTGCGTCAGACTCTCGTATCCAACCTCCAGCGCAGTTGAAGTGACATCAATATCATCAGTAAGCATAATTCTGCGCGCTTCCTGAAGCCTAAGTTGTTTCTGATACTGGATCGGGCTCAGTGTAGTGACCGCTTTGAATTTGTGATGCAAAGTAGAAGGACTCATGCCGCCTGCCTGAGCAATTTCCTCTACGGTAAGAGTGCGTGCATAGTTTGTTTTAACATAATGGATAGCCTTACTAATGCCGGCCGCATCATGATGCAGCAGCATGTTATTGTAGAAGCGCGCGCCGCCCTCGTCAGTCAGCAGGCGGTAAATCAGCTCACGCTTCATGCCAGAAGCAAGAAAATCCGCAGCTTCACGGTCTGTAGCCAGATGCAGCAGCCGCTCAAGCACATTCAGAACCTCACCCCCAGCCTTGCCTATAAATGCTCCTTCTGTGAGCTGGTTCTCACCAAAAACTCTGAGCTTAGCATCCAGCGCAACGGATGCTATCTCGTCTGTTGTGAAGGCAATTCGGATCGCTATGTACGGCGTTTCCTGCGTTGCTTGGACTATCTGGCCTTTGATCGGCATATCCAGGTTGGATGCAATATAATCTCCAGCTCCATAGTTGTAGGTATTATTGCGGACAATTAGTGTTTTATGGCCTTGGAGAACTACACAAATCCCTGGATTGAAAAGTCCTTGTTGGATCGTGGTCGGCCGATCTGCTTTTAGCAGCGAGAGAAACGAAATGCCGGTCTCACAGATACCGCTCGAAACGGAATAAGCAGCGGACAGGTGTAGTAATCTCTGTACGACAACTGAAAGCTCCTCGTTATTACGGGACATTAAGCATTCTCCTCTCTATAGGTTCGCGCAATGTAGCAACGTTCCAGTTTGGTTGCCTATATCAAGCTCATCGGAGTTTTAGGCAAAAATGAGGCACGATTCGACTATTTCCCCCATTATAATCACACTATAATCAAATACACAAGGCAACAGGATATAAGCCTTATAAATACAACAAACTTGAACCAGGGAGAGGATTACATGTCTAAAGTATGGTTGATTACTGGAAGCGGAAGCGGGCTAGGTCGTAATATTACTGAAGCTGCACTTGCAAAGGGAGAACGTGTTGTTGCAACTGCTCGTAATATCGAACAGCTCGATGATCTGGTTAAGCAATATGGCGATCAGATCCGCGTCGCTACGCTGGATGTGACCGTTGAAGAAGCGGCACAAGCCGCGGTTCAAGTGGCGCTGGATGCCTTTGGACGGCTTGATGTCCTAGTCAACAATGCAGGGTATGGTGATATTCACCCTTTTGAAGAAACAAGCTCTGCGGATTTCAAGCGACTGATGGATACCTGTTTTTACGGGGTAGTATATCTGACGCGCGCAGCATTGCCGATTATGCGCAAGCAGCGGAGCGGGCATATTCTTAATATTTCATCGGTTGGTGGGCGCTTGGCAACTCCAGGAAGCGCTGCTTACCATGCAGCCAAATGGGCAGTGGGTGGCTTCACAGAAGCGGTGGCTATGGAAACAGCCCATTTCGGAGTCAAAATCAGCGCACTTGAACCTGGGGGCATGCGTACGAACTGGGTAGGTCGCGCGATCAATAATCGCCCTGCATTACTTCCGGACTACGAAGCATCCGTAGGTGCGCTGCTCAAAATGATGGATGATCTACAGGGGCAAGAAAAAGGTGATCCGGTAAAAGTGGCTGATGTCGTCCTTCAGTTGGCTTATGCGGATGAGCTGCCTGCACATTTGCTACTTGGTGTAGATGCTGCACAAGGCGCTCAGTTAGCTGAACAACAGCGTGCTGCTGATGCCCAGCGCTGGCATGAAGTGACCATCTCAACAGAATATGAGTGATACAGTGTGACCGCGAGCATTTGCTATTGAATTAAACTTAAGGGCGCCGAACCGCGAAGGTTCGACGCCCTTAAGTGTGAATAAAAAGAAATTGCTGGAGGAGCAGAGTCGAATGGTGTGAAGTATTCCGGATTAGGACGACAGATGTCCCCACCCAACATTTTAGAAGAGATATGTCCATCTCGCTTGACTCTGGTATTGTACTAGGGTTTATCGTGGTGAATATCAAATATGACTTTTAAGAATCAGGGTGGTTAAGTTGATGTATACAGAACGGTTTGATCAAGTGTACGAAATTATGAAGCAGTCTTTCCCCGAAGCTGAGTATCGGACTTATTCGGAACAAAAGAAGCTGTTGTCTAATTCACGATATCGCCTGCTCACTGAGGTGAACGAGCAGAATGAAGTGATTGGTTTTCTCGCAGGCTGGGAGTTCGAGACGTTCAGGTACGTTGAGAATGTAGCTGTCTCCCCTAACATTCGTGGAGGCGGCATAGGCAAGCGGTTAATGGAGCGTTTCATGAAGCAGTCCAACTTGCCAGTAATATTGGAGGTCGAATTGCCCGATGATGAGCTGAAGCGGAGAAGAATCGGATTTTATGAGCGACTGGGATTTTGTTTGTTAGACTATCCTTATGTTCAACCACCGCTGCGAGCAAGGCAGCAAACCCTGCCACTACAAATCATGAGCTATCCAGTAGGTTTGACTATAACGCAATTTGAAATGGTGAGGGAATTACTGTATAAGGAAGTATATAGCATGCCTGCGGCACACATCCACGAATAGAATAGATAAGCGCAAACAGGAAGGAAACCGATGAAAAACGATTATAAAATCAATGAAATCTCGAAGCTCTACGGAATAGGCGTTGATTCCTTACGTTATTATGAGAAACTTGGCCTGTTGATCCCCCGTCGAGACGACAACGGATATCGTCTGTACAGCCTTCAGGATATCTATAAATTGAATATCATCCGTGACCTACGCGAACTGGATTTTACGTTACCACAGATCAAGTCGTATCTAGATCAGCAAAGTGTTGAGAATACGCTTGAATTGTTACACACTGAACAGGAAATGATTAAAGAACAGGTCGCAAAGCTTGAAACAACCCAGCGTATCATTCAGAGCAGAATCAAAGTATTGACCGACGCGCAGCAAATTCAGACGGGGGTCTTCTCCATCAAAACATATCCGGGCCGCCCCTGTCTACAGCTCAACACGCGCATAACAAGGGACGAGGAAATGGATTATGCCATTAAGAAGTTGCATCAGAAGCATAAAAGTCACATTTTGGATTTAGGCAATCAATTGTATGGTGCATCTGTGTCGCTTGAGGAATTAAAGCATGATGTAAGGGATGTTTTTAACTCCGTTTTCTTTATCTTTGATCCTGCTGAAGCTGGAAATTTCGACTATGATTACATCCTCCCGGCTGGCGATTATCTGTCATTCTATTACCGGGGAAATTACCGCCAAAGTCACGAAAAAATGCTTGAGGTCGTTGCGCATGCCAACGAAAAAGGCCTCCGTATATTAGGAGACCCTTTCGAAATTTATGAAATCGATAACCGTGATACGATCATTACTGAACAATTTCTAACGGAAATACAGTTGAGAATATGTGATGCTGAACTTTAATAGAGGTGCGCCCCCGGCCACTTTCTTATATTCCATTATTTTTTAAAAAATTCAGCGTTCGTTCACCGATTTCAAGTGCATGTGTCTCCAATGCAAAGTGTCCTGTATCTAATAAATGAATCTCCGCTTCGGGTAAATCCTGTTTAAAAGCTTCAGCACCGGCCGGAATAAAGGATACGTCATTTTTCCCCCATACTGCCAGTAAGGGCGGCTGATATTCTTGGAGATACTTTTGAAATTGCGGGTATAATCTTACATTGCTTTGGTAATCGAAAATTAGATCTGATTGTTTTTCATCATTTCCCGCACGAGACATATAAGCAATATCAAGCGTATAGCCATCAGGAGAAACTCTGTTGTCTTCTGTTCCTTGAACGTATTGATTCTTGATCGTATCAGGTGCAAATGCTGTGCGATAACTTTCTCTTTTTTCTAGCGTCGGATTATTCCAATACTCTTCTCTTGCTGCCCATTTTTCACCTAGACCTTCACGATATATGTTTCCATTTTGGCTTATTATTGCTGTCACGCGCTCTGGACGATGCATGGCGATCCGAAAGCCAATCGGAGCTCCATAATCAAAGACGTATAGAGCATATTTAGTCAGCAATAGTTTATCGATAAAAGACTCCATAACTTCAGTAATATGATCAAATGTATACCGGAACTCTTCTCTGTCAGGTGAGGATGTCTTCCCGAACCCCGGATAATCAGGAGCAATGACATAATAATCTTTCTCCAACACAGGGATTAGTTCTCTGAACATATGACTAGCAGACGGAAAGCCATGCAGCAATACAATGACTGGTTTATTTGGATTACCCGCTTTGCGATAGAACACCTCTAACCCTTCAACCTCTACTGAATGATAAGTCGTCATATAAACCTCCTAATTTTACTAATCATTATTCCCCACTTCTGGACAGATATGCACTATTTAATAGCAGAAATTCTATCTCTTCTATGATGATACATCGTTCTTGCAATCATGAATAATGCAAAAATAAGATGCCAACTATCTTTTTCTAATATACCTGTCATGGATCAGTCAAAAGGAAAAGGCATTACCTTGAGCTTGTCCTGTAAAGGAACGCCCATAGATAATGCCTTCAAACTCATTTTTTCATTGCAAGCTGTTATCTTTGCAACCCAGGATATTGCCAAATGCCAGAAGTTCTAAGCAGGTCACGGTAAATAACGAGCTTTTCATCATTTGTTACTTTCTGTGCTTCTTCAAGAGACTTGTAATCCAAATACACAGCATTCGTAAAGTTTCTGCTTGCTGCTTTGCCGTTCATTTTGCTATAGAAACTATCTGCTTCTTTAAAGACCGCGAGTGCTCTACGAATATGGCTTGCGCTGGTCACGATCGTAACGTCTTTCAGTCCTTCTCTTTCCAGAATGGCAGTAGAGAACAGACCGTTTTCAACGGTATCCGTAGATTTATTTTCAAGAATAATTCTATCCTTATTAATGCCTTGAGCAATCAACCACTGACTCATGGCATCGGACTCTGTAACGCCTTGCTTTGGTACTCCGCCTGTAACAATAATTTTAGAGTTCGGATATTTATTCGCTACGGCCAGACCTGTTTTCAAACGCTCAATCAACGTCGGTTGCATCGTTCCGTCATCAGCAAGTGCATAACCCAGAATCACAATCGCATGATTTTTTGACTGTACATTTGCCGGAGGGGTTGTACTCAGCTTTTCATTAAATACCTTCTCTGTACGCTCTATTTTTTGCAGATACTGATTGGCTTTCTGAGCATTGATCAGTTTCAGCTTTGCAATAGAAGCTTTGTACGTAGCCTCGTCTCCAGATGCCTTAGAATACACTCCGTTAAGCAGGTTTGCATTAAAGTTGCTAGGATCCAAATTCAAAATTTGTCTATAAGTATGGAGAGCTTCTGGAACTTTCTTCTCAATAATTAGTGTAGAAGCAAGTGAAAATTTCAAATCCAAATCGAACGGGTCAAGAAGTGTTGCTTCTTTAAAAGCATTCTCAACAACATCATATTTTCCTTTAAGCGTAATGCCTTTGAAAATATCCTTCTCGGACTGTTGGATATCACCGCCATGCCAGTAGTAATACATGGCCAAGTCCTTATATTGATTAATTCTTTCATAAGTCGGTTCATCATTTCTAATCGGCTTTGCATTGGAGGTCTCTACTTCTGCAGCTCTTACTGGCGGTGCCATCGTTACGTACGCTGTTGCAAATGTAACTGTAGACATCGTAATGGCTAACGCTAAAGCTAGTTTTTTCTTCGTGTTCTTCATGTTGTCCCCCACGCCTTCATATTGCCTCAGTTTGATGAGGCTTGATCACTACCTGACTATGTAAAGTTAACACTGATTTATCAACGTAGAATGAAGACAGCGTAAATCTATTGTAAAGTCGTGTAGTATATATATTCCAGTATGTAAAAATGCGACTAATGAAGTAACCTTATATTAAAGGAACTGAAGTCTTTATGAAAAATGTTAAAAAATCGTCGGAACCATTCCTCCATCCATGCGGATTGGAGAGCCTTTAAAGGCGGATGCATAAGGGCTGCATACAAATGTAGTGAGTCTGCCGATTTCAATAGGCCTTATAAATCGTTGTATCTCAGATTGAGGAAGGTTTTTAGTCATAAAGTCTTTTTCTTTTTCCGCAAAAGTCATCTCTTCATTAGGGTAGATTCCCTCAATGATTTGCTGTACGTTCTCAGAGAGTGTCGGTCCTGGCATAATGGTATTGACGGTAACTTCTGTGCCTACAGTTAGCTTGGACAAGCTTTTGGAGAGAGATAGCAGCATTGATTTGGTCATACCGTATTGCGGCATTTGACCTGAAGGCATAACCGCTTCTTCACTCGCAATAAAGATAATGCGGCCAACATTATTTTTCAACATTTTAGGCAGATAAAATTTAGATAATGCATTTGCTGCAAGAACATTCGTCCGGAAATAGTGTTCCCATACTTCATCGTTGACGTCATCGTACTGCATAATTTCATAAATCCCCGCATTGTTAACTAAAATATCGATATCGGGGTATTTTGCAAATAACGTTTCTCTTTGCTCTACATCCACAATATCGGCTGTAGCATTCTGAGGCGAGGTTGCCGGGTAATTGGTTTTTATTTCTTGTACAGTTCGCTCTACCTCTACCGCATTTCGTCCATTTATAAGTACATTGACCCCTTCTTTGGCAAGTTCAATGGCGATGGCTTTGCCTATTCCTTTGGTCGATCCTGTCACTAAAGCTGTTTTCCCCTGTAATCCCATATCCATTTCTACTCTACTCCTTTTTATTTGCATCTATATAAGACAAACTTAAAATCCTAACGTAAGACTCGGTCGTTACTACGGTGGAATGTTTGGACTTCCGGCCGCTGTTGTCTCCATATTTCTTTCCATTGTATCGCAGTTGCGGTTGAAATCTGGAGACAAAGCATTCCTGTATGCTCTTAAATTTCGGCTTTGAAATTAGACGAGCACCTCCTTATGATGAAAAGGTGTCCTCGACGACTACCATTACATCACTAGGAAGGTGCTCTTACTATGAAGTTTAAACAATCCGCTAAACAAAATCAACGCATTGAACGCATTACGAGTCATCATCTTATCATCGGCATCGACATCGCTAAGTTCACACATGTCGCCCGTGCGACAGATTATAGAGGCATCGAACGAGGAACCTATCTTACCTTCTCGAACGATCTGGAGGGCTACGCAAGGTTATATCAGTGGATGCAGGACCTCATGGCCCAGTTTAACAAGACTGACGTTATCTTCGGTGTTGAGCCCACCGGTCATTACTGGTTTAACTTGGCCCTATGGCTTCAAGAGAAGCCACTCGAACTTGTGCTTGTGAATCCACTTCATGTGAAGCGAAACAAAGAAAATCGGGACAACTCTCCAACTAAAAACGACGTTAAAGATGCCTTAGTGATTGCCGACATGGTGAAGAATGGCTACTACAGTGACGTTTATCTCCATGCTGAGCCCTATCGAGCGCTTCGGCAAATCGTCACCACCCGTGACTTTATTACCAAACAAGTCTCCAGTGTAGTCAACCAAATCTATCGGTGGACCGATATATACTTCCCTGAGTTTCAGCAGGTCTTTAAAGACATCACTTCGAAGACGGCTCTGGCGACGCTGGCCGAATTTGCGCATCCCTCGGATCTTCGTCACTTAGCCGTTCAAGACGTCATTGCAGGGTGGAAAAAACGACTCAAACGTGCAGGTAGCCGCAAGGCAGCCGTTGCTCTCATCCATGCAGCACAACAAACGGTAGGCACCCCGGATCTTGTGGAGGAGGCAAAAATCAGTCTATCGCTACTCTTGCAGCAACTACAGATGTATAACGACCAACTGGATCAACTCAAAGAAAAGATCAGTCAACTTCTTCAATGTATTCCAACCGTGAAGATCCTACGTACCGTTAAAGGGATAAACGACATTACGCTCGCTGCGTTATACAGTGAAGCAGGTGATTTAAGCCGCTTTTCGCACGGTAATCAACTCCTTCGCTTAGCCGGCTTACACCTGTCCGAGAACAGCTCTGGTACCTACAAAGGTGAAGCGAAAATCACGAAGCGAGGACGACCTCGACTGCGAAAACTTCTCTTTATGACAGTCTTACATATGGTCTCTGTCCATCCAGAATTCAGGGCGCTCCATCAGTACAACAAACAAATAAAGAAAATGAACGGCATGAAATCAATCATGAAGCTATGTGGTAAACTCGCCCGAATACTTGTAGCTATGGCAAGAACGGATTCCGATTACGATGAAAACAAAGTCAGAGTCGCTGCTTAATAAAGATAGCAAAAGCTTGTCTGCTGGCTCATTCGCAGGATTCACAATGAAGCATGAGGTACCGCCTACGATCGCCTAAAGGGCTCAGACCCGTGGACAAAGCAGTGACGGACTTCATCTCCTTGATAGGTGTAACGAAGGAATGAAAGGGCATAGACCCGTTGAGACATGGGAGGGCAAACCTCAAGGATGAAGATGAAGCATGCCAATACAGGAAGACAATGGGAATTCCCTGAATTCCTTTATTTCACTATGCTTACGTCGTCATTTTGCTCCTCCTTGGCTACTTCGTTACCACATTCGTTTTCACAGCTCGAATGAAATCCTGCGAATTAGCGAGCTAGCGCAAGAAAACTGAAACATAAGGAGGGAGGCGGTCGCTACCGCTCCTACAGTTCCAAACTTCCCCCTTCGCTCCTTCTCGTTTTTTGTTATTTTCTTTTTGTTCGTCTTATATAACGGCAAGCTAATCCGTAGTTTTATTTACAACAGTCTTGCGCTCCGGATAGGGATTATATTACGTTGTCTTAGGGATTCAGTAACTAGCATAGGACGCCAAAGTTCTTGTTTAACACGCCAAAAGATATAAGTCAGTACATATTAGCACTTTCGGACATCGAGTTTGCACCTAAGTGCTTAGCTCGCCAATTGGAAGGAGTGTCATCTTCCCAAATGCGGAAAGCACGGTAGAACGAGTTCTGGTCTTCATATCCAATTAGAAAAGCGACTTCTTTAATATCGAGCGAGGGGTCTGCCAAATACTCCAGTGCCTGCTCGTGTTTTGCTTGTGTCAACAGAAGCTTGAAGCTCGCGTTCTCATCAGTAAGCCTGCGTTGCAAAGTCCGATCACTCATATTGAGCTCTTTTGCGACGGAATGAATGTCTGGTTGTCCTCCGGTTAGGCTGCGTTTCATGATCCATTTGACCTTTTCCGTGATGGAGCGGCTGCCCTGATGTTCGCCCAGCGATTCGTCTAGTACTGGCGTCAGGATCTCCAGCAGCTCTTCGTTGTATGACAAAAAGGGGATGTCCAAGTCTTTTCGATGCAGTGTCAGCCGATTACTCTTCGCACCAATCCGAACAGGGCAGCCAAAATAAGCCTCAAGGGCTTGCACATCACCCATTGCCTGCGTAAATTCAACCAACTGTGCCGTCAAAGATTGACCCGTGCCCCGGCGACCAAGCTCCAGAAGATTTGCTAGCGTGATCCCTGTCAGCAGAGGCGGACCAGATTGCTCAGTATACAGCCACTCCAATTCGATTGCACAGCTTGTTCCCTCCTCCGTGATACGCAAGCTTTCTGGCGGACATAGTTGCTTGTAACGAGCCATTCGACTCAGAGCGTCACGATAGTCACGAGCGTGGTAAGTCGCCAAGACTGATGGTGGGTACTTCGCTGTTTCATATACGGTCGCCAGTGCAATAATGCCTTTGGCAGTGTCACCAATAAGGTCAGAATACGCTTGCCAGATCGCGAAATATTGGGTGGTAGTGACTACTGTTTCAGTAATAATGGTGAGCGGCAATCCCGCTTTGCGAGCTACGTCTTGGGCGGCAATCCCTAATTGACGTAATCCTGTCCAAAATCCTTGCGGCAGCTTAATACGGTCAGAGGGACTAGACTTCATACATATGGTCCTCCTTTATCTAGTTAGCTTTAGTTGTGAATTTGCTTACGCAATAGTCTTATTTTAGGGAGATCTCATAATAATACATTATTAAAGATATTAATTGTAATATGGTAACATTTAGTGTATATATAATTAATATTTATAAAAAAACGATGTGAAAAGGAGATTTAGTGTGAGGAAAAGTCTCATTATGAAAAACAGTTTGATATTCTTACTAATATTCACTGTACTATTTCCAGGATTAACAAATGCAAATGCAAAGACTAAGGAATTGGAAATAAGAATTGATGATGTTACACTCGCCTATAACAGTCAGAAACCAGAAATAGTGAACGGAGTATTCATGTCGCCTTACACCCCCGTTCTAAAGCAAATGAATTTAAAATATGAATGGGATGCTAAGGATCAGACACTGACAATCGAAAATAAAAAAATCAAGCTCCGACTAAATATCGGCAGCCCAAAAGCCCTCTTAAATGGAAAATCATTTACTTTAGCCGCCAATCCTCAGTTGAGAAAAGGAAACATTTACATTCCAGTAGTGTCAGTTGCACGTGCATTTGGTGCTCAAGTACAAATTTGGGATTCCAATCCTTCTTCAAGGATCCTTGTAATTTCTTATGCGGATCATGGGAAGATGATTCGTGCGTTGGTAAATAACGATTACTCTATGGTTAAAAAATTGATTGATGATGGAATAGATCTGAAGTATGTAGATAAAGATAAAAAAAATTATTTACATCATGCCGCTTCATTCTCATCAGTTCAAATAAATAGGTTACTTTTAGAGAGTGGTGTGCCCGTTAATCAACTAGACAAATATGACTTTACACCCTTAATTCCAGCAATTCTATTTTCTAATGAAGACGTTGTAAAACTACTTGCGCCATATACAGATTTATCTTATAAAATCCCCCCTATGAATAATTCTTATCTCGACTATGCTAAAAGTGAAGTGGAATCAAAGAAGAAATATGGAAGAGAAGATACGCTAAAGCAGGCAGAGTCCATTGTTGCGTATCTTGAGGAAGTTATGGGGGTCAGTCTATCAGCAGATGTCTCGTCTACATCCTCTTCAGATGTATCATCGAAATCCCCTGCTGATGTGGGGCAAACGGTAATTACCAATATTACAGTAAGCTCCAACAATAAAAAATCAATCGGTATTACTGTAGAAAAGGTTTTAAGTGGGTCGCAGGCTTGGAAAAAGGTTGCTGAATCTTCCTCTTTTAATTCACGCCCAACTGAGGGTAAAGAATATCTTGCCATATTAGTTCGGATTGATTTGGATTACGACACGAAAAAGTTTACTTCGACATATGATGTTCCGAGTAAATACGATTTCTATCTGGCGGATGATAAAGGTGTTGGATATTATCAACCAAACTTGTATTCCACTCCCTCTCCACAGTTTGATATTCGTCTAGACGATAAAAAAGATACCACCAGTTGGCTCATCTATAGTGTGCCAGAAAATGTGGCATTGGATAATTTAATATTGAGCTATAGAGAAGCAAAATCGAAGGATTCAGTCTATTTCCGACTGCGCATCACACCTGAAGTCGATAAAACAGTCGACCTTAGTCAAGTGCAGCTTCCTGCAACGATAAGTTCCACTCCAACTGTAAATGAACTGAATATGATTCTGAATCAAAATTTCAGCACAGTGTACAACACGTCTCAGGGTGATTTGTCCTTGCAATATGACGTTAGAAAAAATGATTTAAGCAGCGTTCCATATGATTACTTCATAAATTCAAAAGTTGAATCAGCAAAATATTATGATTTGCAATATGGAAACTCTATTACTGAGGAACAGCGTAAATTAACTTTCCAACAGCTAAAAGACCATCAAGAAAAGATCGGATTAACCCTGACTGCTCTGTATCCTAACGTTAAATTTACAGGCTCATATTATGAGTCGTGGTATAAATATCCACATTTAAAGGTTGGTTTTAACTCGAAAAGTCTGTATGAATGGAGTAATTACGATGTACCCACTTCATTGACAAATTCTTACTATGAAACGAAGCCTTCATTCTTTAGATGGAAAAATTGAAGTTGTGGTATTGGCAGCAGTCCCCGGATCAAATTTGATTCGGGGATTCTTTCTTTTGCATTACAAATTCACCCTTACAATATTTCAACATACCCTTCCGTTCCATGCACGCGAATGCGCTGCCTATCTTTAATCAGTTTGGTAGCATTCTCCACGCCAACAACTGCTGGCAAGCCATATTCACGTGCGATCACGGCTCCATGGGTCATCAGTCCACCCACTTCAGTAACCAAGCCTTTGATGGATACGAACAAGGGAGTCCAGCTAGGGTCAGTAAAAGCAGTAACTAAGATATCTCCATCATCTAAATCAGCATCTTCCATGTTTACAATAACACGTGCCCGTCCCTCAATCACTCCGGAAGAAACAGGCAGGCCCACAATAGCTCCGGTAGGAAGATTTTCTCGTCTATACTCCCCGGTAATGATTTCTCCATCAGACGTGAGCACACGCGGCGGAGTTAGTTTTTCATATCGTTTGTACTCGTCTTTACGTGTGTCTATGATCTGGTAATCTAATTTTTGTGTACGTACGACCTCGTGAAGTTCATCAAAAGTAAGATAGTAGATATCTTCTTTTTCATGAATAATTCCTTCCCGGACAAGTGCTTCAGCTTCCTGGAGTAAAGCATGCTTATAAACGAAGTAGCGATTCACCATGCCGTATTTGGGATACTCCCGATAGCCGCTGAAGTTTCGGATCAAGTCAATCCGGTGTTTGGTTTCTGTTGCTTTCTGCTCTCCGTCTGGCAATGCCTTTAGGCTTTCTAATAGTTCTTGCTCTTTGCTCAAAGCTTCAAGCTGCCCTTGCTCAAATTTCCGATGGCTAGCATTCGGCTTAAAGTTCTTAATATTACCTAGAAGGATCGGGACAAGGGCGGATGGTTTTTCGCTCCAGCGGGTTCTCGTGATATCAATTTCACCGGCACACCGCATTCCGTATTTGTCCAGAAAAGCAGAAATCGCCTCATACGCTGCCTGTCCCCCGCGAACCTTAAGCAGTTCAGCCCCAAAGCTGTCCTCTTTTAGTTGCTGTAGATAATCAATGACTTCCGGATAAGGGCGAATGACATCAGCAACATCCAGGAGCGCCAGCCCCATCTCTGAAGTAATATTATTCGATACAGATTGGGACAGGGTGTCAGCTGCACTTTTTTCACCTAGCCATTCTTGCATTTTCTCATTGATCCAAGTGGACGCGTTCATACCAGCCATAATGACTTTCGTGCTTTGTGGGTCAAAGAGAATCTTCTTTAATTCCTGCAGATCTTCCAGAATAAAATCAAATAAGTCTATGCCTGATTTTCCTTTAATATTTTGTTTTAATGCCGCTAATGATGTTTCACTATTCTTAATCAATTCGAAAACAATTGACGGATCGGTTTCAGTTGGTGCTGGCATGCCTGCGTAATTTTTGGCTGGGTTCGGAGCTGCGGTATCATTAGTTAATAATTTTATAAAATCCTCTCGCGCTATAACAGTCTTGAGTGCATCTTTGACGAGCGGCTCGGATTGCCCCAACATGTTTAATAACATGTCTCTGCTAGCAGGTGAAGACAGCTGAGGTGTGACATCAACAAATAGTCTTCCGCCAGCAGTACACATAGGTGCACGAGTTACTAACAGATAGAACGATAATCCCAATGGCTTCATGGCATCCGTCATCATTTGCTGGTGGCCTACAGAGATATAGACATGATTCTCTTGATCGTTCGCTTTAGGGATCGGGTATAACGTCGTGATCGGACGGCTCTGAACAATATAAAAGACATCTTCCGCTAAACACCATTCAATATCTTGCGGGCAACCAAAATAAGCTTCGATCTGCCTTCCGATACGTGACAATTGTAAAATTTGTTGATCAGTCAGTGTCTGAGATTTTTGCCCATCAGGATCGATCTGCCGAGTCTCTGTTCCGCCTTCTTGACGACCATAGATAGCCAACTTCTTGGTTGCTATGCTCTTCTCGATGATTTCATCTTCCCGTACTTTATAACCATCCGCAGAAACCAAGCCAGAAACCAGCGCTTCTCCAAGGCCATAACTGGCATCGATCGATAGCAGCTTCCGATTAGAGGTCATCGGATCAGCGGTAAATAAAATCCCGGAGGCTTGTGGAAGCACCATCCTTTGCACGATAACGGATAGATAAACTTGACTGTGGTCAAATCCATTCTGCATACGGTAGATGACCGCACGATCTGTAAATAGGGATGCCCAACATTTGCTGATATGCTGCAAAATTTCTTGTTGGCCAATGATATTCAAATAGGTGTCTTGTTGGCCGGCAAAAGAGGCATGGGGCAAATCTTCAGCAGTCGCACTAGAGCGCACTGCATAAGCATGCTCATCACCAAACTTGGAGAGATAATGGGTGACTGCTTGCACAACATCGGATGGAATTTCTGCTTTCAAAATGATTTGTCGAAGCTTCCCGCTGACTTCAGCAATTTGATCTCGATCTTCTAAGGTTAGTAGGGCTAGTTGAGCCAACAAAGCATGATATGTTTCATTCAGTCCGACGGCAGCTTGATATCCCACGGTTGTCACACAAAATCCCTCTGGTACTTGTATGCCCTCAATTTTGGATAGCTCCGCTAAATGCAGCCCTTTTCCGCCAACAAGCATAAGCTGTGTGTTGTTCATTTCCTGAAAATCGAGAACCAACGAACGCATTCCACATCTCTCCTAACCATTCATTTGAGGAAAAAACATTTGACAAGACTTTGGTCAGCATAGTAAGATTAATATATATGATAGTTTTTCTGTGCCTGTTTACTAATTGAAAAGTCGCGTTCAGATTATATCATCTAGTCTGGTCATGTGCAATATAGAAAGAACCTGAATGAAAGATTCAGGTTCTTTTTTTGTTTTTTCGCTATCTTTAGTGCATTCAAGAATCATGGACCTCGCCTGCAGCTTCTTTCAAAGCATACTCAAAGGGCTCTTCACACGAATAAATCTCATGAAAAAATCCCATGTACGGAATATCATCCTCCATACATTTTATTAAATAGGACAGTGCCTCATCACACTCTGGCTCTTCACCGGCGTGTCGCATACACTCGAATGCATCTACTATATTTTCCATGAGATTTATTTGGATGAATAGTGGTAGCTGATCCAGCATCGCATCTCCGATATTGGTCTCGGATCGATATCCCTCGAGGCAGACTTTGAAATAATCATCCATAAACTTTTTACGTTTGTTGGCGTCTGGTTCAAACTGTATCCAGCCCACTCCGTTGCTCCAGATCGACGCCAGGTCACACATATACCAACAGAAACACGTATTATCAAAGTCATATACAGTGATTTGCCCGGTATCAAAATCGATATGATAATTCCCATCCCCGTAATCAAAATGAATCATACCATAGGATTCATTGCTTCGTTCCAATCCCTCCACTGTGGAAAGAAGCGCTACCAGCTTTTCCTTCAACCGAGATAAGGAATCGGGAATCAATTTTTCAATATATTCTGCGTTATATTTATCTAAAAAGCTATATCGGCGCTGGACTGGCGTATATCCTTTCGACAACTGATGCAGCTTACCCAGGGTTTTACCGCAGTTATAATAATATTCGGTAATGGGAACGCCTTCCCGATACTGATAATTCGTTTCCACCAGATGCTTACCCTTGGCCTTTTCAAACAGGCAGACAAAAAAAGTGTGATTATGATGAGTGATCTCTTCCAGCAGATTCCCCGTCCGGGAATTGACTACATTCGATACGCTGCCGCCATGCTCGAATAAATATCTGATGTACTGGACTTCGGCCAGAAAATCTTCCCGGCTCCTGTCATTCAAAAAGGCGATTCGGAGTATTTTGGCATCAGCGCCGTCTTTTTCATAGTTATAAGCGATATTCCGCCCTCCGTCATGTGGGTTAATCCGGCTGATCTCATAACCCTCCAAGCCATATAGCTCTGATACTAATGGAAGCAAATAGGTATCACCAATTTGAACAACTTCGTCATAAGTCATAACATTTCCCCTTTAACCAATCATTTGTTTAAAACCCAATCCTTTTGAACTATATCTATATTTTACTAACAAATTCCTGTAAATGGGAGAGTGGAAAACAATTAAAACTGATTGATCCTGTTCGCGAGAATCACCTGACACCCAGCAACGAACAGTTAAACACCACTCTTTATACAAAAAAGCCACATCAGATATTATTCTAATGTGACTTTATAATACGATTTGCTTTATTGTTCTTTTGCAACTCACAGGTAAAGGATAAGCAATACAAAAGCAAGCGTTAGTCCGCCAGCGACATAATCCACCTGCGCGAAATTCAGCTCCTTATAGGATGTCCGGCCTCTCCCATCCCCGTAGGCTCTTGCATCGATCGCTAAAGACAGTTGCTCCGCCCGCTGAATCGTTGTAACGAATAGCGGGATCAATATTGAAGTATAAGCAACGATCTTCTTGTAGCCTTTGGTAGACGTAGTGTCATATCCTCTAGCCTTTCGAGCGAGCATAATGCGATCAAGCTCTTGAATGATCGTCGGAATAAACCGGATGGCAAGCACGATCATCAGTGCAAAAGCTTCGACTGGAACACCGATGCGGGAGAGCGGTTTAAGCAGCTTTTCAAGACCCTTCGCCAGGTCCAGCGGTTTGGTTGTTAATGTGAGCACCGAAGCAAGTAAGATCAGCAATATCATTCTCCAAACAATAAAGCTGCCGTTCTTTATCCCTTCTAGGGTCACTTTTAGAAAGAAGCCAGGCCAGAGCGGCGTTCCATCGGTCAGCAAGACATGATACAAAAAGGTGAAGGAAAGAATGAAGAGAATAGGCTTTAATCCTCTGAAGACCATTACAACCGGCAATTTAGCGGTCAGGATTAACCCTGCCACCAGGACAGTTGTCGTAATATATCCGGTAAATGTTTTAAGCAGAAGGAAACTAATCATGATTGCAAGAATGCTCAATAGTTTAGTTCGGGGATCCAGCCGGTGAATGACTGAGCCAGTATCTGCATATTGACCCAGTATGATTTTATCCATCATGTTGAATACTCCTTGCCTGCCAGACTGATCTAACCTGCTGCATAATGTCCTCTTCTCTGCAACTGGCTGGTTCAATAATACGGCCTGACAATTCCTCGATCAGCTTGAGGAGCTGTACAGGCTCTGGCAAAGGCAGCCCTGCTTGCTTCATGAATTCTGTATGTTGTAAAAAAAGCTCATTCGCATTCATTTGTACCAATAATCGTCCACTATTAAAGATCATAACTTCATCCGAGTATTCAGCAACGTCTTCCATCTGATGAGAGATGAAGATCACCGTTCGATTCTTTGTCCGCTGCCATGCTTTGATCTGCTCGAGAAGCGCAATCCTGCTTAAGGGATCAAGTCCAGCAGTCGGTTCATCCAGAATAAGCAACTCGGGATCTGCAATAAGCACCGAAGCAATGGCAACACGCCGCTTTTGTCCCCCGCTGAGCTGGTATGGAGACGCGTCCAGAAGGTCTGACGAGAGCCCCATTTGATGCATCACAGATTCGATTTCAGCCTTCGTATCCCCAGTGTGACCTTTTTTTATTTTCTGAGCAAAGGCCAGCTCTTTATAAACAGTCGTTTCAAAGATTTGCTGTTCCGGATTCTGAAACACATAGCCAATCTTTGGAACGACCCTCATATTCCCTTTACTGTCTCGCGGAAGCGGCTGTTGGTTAAACGTATATTCACCACTGAATGAAGGGATCAGACCTTTTATAAGCTTGGCAAAAGTGGACTTACCGGCCCCGTTGTGACCAATAACAGAGATCCACTTTCCTTCCTGAAGCGTACAACTCAACGATTGCAGAACTTCTCTGCCGTTCATACTTACACTTACATCCTTTAATGCATAGACCATAAGTTGGTGATCGTCTCCTTCCAATCAGAACCCAAGGGAACCTCTAACCCCAGTGTCTGATGCAGCCTTACAGCAAAAGGAGGAACCAACTGGTCAGTCAGGGACACGCTGTTGAATAAGGCTGACGGAGTACCATCAAAACGGATACTCCCATTACTTAGCAGTAGAACCCGATCCGCTGACAGAATCTCATCCATGTGGTGAGTAATATGAATGATCGTCAACCCTGATTGATGAAGGGTGCGCATCACCTCAAGGATGTCTTTCCTCTCCTGCGGATCGAGCATGGAAGTAGCCTCATCGAACACCAGGATAGACGGACGCATGGCCAGAATGGCCGCAATCGCAACCCGTTGTTTCTCGCCTCCTGACAGCTGATGTGGCATCGCGTCCATGTATTCTTCCATACGGACAGCTTGCAAAGCTTCTTGTACCCTAGGCATCATTTCTTCTCTTGGGATGCGAAGGTTCTCCAATCCGAACACGACTTCATCTAGTACGTTTGTCGTAATAAATTGATCTTCAGGATTCTGAAAGACCAGTCCGATCTGCTCACGAATCTTTTTCAAATCCACATGCTGAAGGGTATTCAAATGATTAAATCTTACTTGCCCTTTTCTCGGCAGTAGTAATCCGTTCATCAACTTGGCAAGTGTGGATTTCCCGCTTCCGTTCCCTCCGACGATGGCGACAAATTCTCCTTCTTGAACTTCGAAGCTCACATCTTGAATGATGGGATGCTCTCGGCGGTAATGATAATTAACTTGATCAAAAACAAGCATTTGTGCTGCTCCCTTCGTTACTTAGAAGCCGAGAAAAAGCCCTCCATCTCGGTAGTAACCAGTCTGGAAGGCTTTGGCTTTCGCCAAAGTGTAATCATAATAATGAGGACTATTGAAGTAATGGTACTAAGCCTGTGCTTTTTCTTCAATAGGACTAATCGCTCTAAGCTGCATCGTAATGATGGCTGCAATGACGGCTTTAATGATATCACCTGGAACAAAGGCTATCGAACCTATTAAGGCAGCCCAAATAGACGTATTAGTGATCAGAGCCATGACAGGGGCACCAATGAGATACACCACTATTACACCAAAAATCAGATTGATGACTACCAGCTTCCACGTTTTGACCTGCAACCAGATTTTCTCGGAAGCCCATCCGATCAGGAAGGCCGAAATCGGCCAGCTGAATATGTATCCTGCAGACGGTCCAACCAACGCCACCAGTCCACCGTGTCCACCTGTCAACACAGGCAAACCAATAGCAACGAGAATGATGAAAAGAACAAGACTTAAGCCGCCGGTTTTTCTACCCAGAAAACATCCAGCCAACATGACACCCAGTGTCTGGGCTGTGATTGGAACGGGAATGAAGCCGAGTGGTATAGGCGGGATCAGGCCCAGAACCGCGATTAGAGCGGCGAATAATGCAGCATAGACAAATTCTTTTGTTTTCAAGAAATAGACCTCCATTGGGAACGTAAAATGTATTTGATTAAGCTAACGACCTGTTCCATACGCTGAATTATAATAGAGTGAATTTCAATTGTAAACCTAAATTTATTGAAGGTTCACAATCAAACACTTAAACAGATCATTCATGTGCTTAACTTTTGTAACTGGTTATTGACTGGCTAAGCATGTTAAAATATAGGGATAAGGTTGTTAGGCATATATTAGTGGGGGTTTATTGCCATGACGGTAAAAGAACGTATTCTAGCTTTACTCGACGGCAACAGAGGCGAATATATCTCCGGCGAGGAGATAGCTGGACAGCTATCCGTTACACGCAGTGCTGTTTGGAAGTCGATCAAATCGCTGCAGAACGAAGGTTACTCCATAACGGCTGTAACAAATAAAGGGTACTCTCTATCACCTAATACGGATATTCTATCCGCTGTTGCAATTTCGAATTATTTAAAGATGGAGTGTAAAGATCTACATATTGAAGTCCTCAAAACAGTACCGTCAACAAATGAATCCGTTAAAAAACTTGCCTTGAACGGAGCGGCTGAAGGCATAGTGATCCTTTCGGAGGAACAGACAGCCGGACGCGGTAGAAAAAGCCGGCAGTTCTTTTCTCCCTCAGGAACAGGGATCTATATGAGCATCCTCCTACGTCCGAAGATCTCAGCGCAAGATTCTTTTCTTCTCACGACATCCGCCGCAGTCGCTGTTTCGATGGCCATCGAGAGTGTAGCCCATAAGGACACGCAGATAAAATGGGTTAACGATGTGTTCATGGATGGTAAAAAGGTCTGCGGAATCCTTACTGAAGCCGCTCTTTCAGTGGAAAGTGGCTTGCTAGACTATGCTGTGCTTGGCATTGGAATTAATGTATCACTGCCCTCTCACGGATTTCCTGAAGAGATTACAGATATTGCTACGTCCGTATTTTCAGATGACAAGAACAGTGGGGATCTTCGAAACCGACTAGCGGCAGAGATCCTCAATAATTTCATGATTTTCTATACACGTTTGACGGACAGGCTATTTCTGTCTGAGTATAAGAAACGTATATTTTTTCTTGGCAAAGCGGTAACTGTACTGAAAGAGAACAAACAATGCCAGGCAACAGCCATTGATATTGATGACAACTGTCGCCTCAAAGTCAGGTATGAGAATGGCGAAGAGGAATATCTTTCAAGCGGAGAAGTTAGTATTAAAGTTAATGGATAGAGAGCCCCAGCCAATTGGCTGGGGTTTTGTTGTACTCAAGGAGCTTAAGAACCGTATCCATCTGGCTAGCAAAAGGTATATTTTAAAATTATTCTTTACTGATCGTTCCCATAATGATAAGATGTCTTCGGGAGGTGATCATGAATGACAAGAAGCAAAGAATATGACGAGAATGCAGTTCTTCATAAGGCCATGCAACTCTTCTGGGAACAAGGTTATGAAAAAACATCCATGTCTGATCTTGTAGCGCATATGAGAGTTCATAGAAGAAGCCTATATGATACCTTCAAGGATAAGCATACATTGTTTCTTAAGGCCTTAGATCATTACGGAGAAATAACGGATAGCACTCTTCAAGAAGGAATTGAACAATCTGAAACAGCTACTCAAGCGTTACATTTCATTTTCAAGTATACGATTGATAACATTGATGATGTTCCTACGGGTTGTCTATTTGTAAATGCAGCAGTGGAATTAGCAATGCATGATGCTGATGCCGATGCCAAGACCATTGAAGGATTTGAAAAACAAGAACAGCTACTCACATCTATTATTCGGTGGGGTCAGCATAACAAGGAATTCACATCTGATTATGATGCCAAAGAACTTGGAGAGTCTTTGCATAATACGCTATTGGGATTCAGAGTAATGAGACGTACATCGACAAGTAAGGATAAGCTTCATCGTTTAGCCGCCCTATCTTTGAGGTATTTAGAGTATTGAATTTTTTTTGCCCTTAATGAGAACGATCATTCCCATAAACTTTTCTCGTTCCTGACATCTCACCCCACCCACATTTTTTTCAATAAAAGGAGACGATTTAGAAATGACAACAACACAGAATTTAACTGGTAAAGTAGCCTTTGTAACTGGCGGAACTCGTGGTATTGGATTGGAAACTGTACGTGGTCTGGCTCACTTAGGAGCCGTGGTAGTGATCGGTGCGCGCGATGCACAAAAAGGTATTGAAGTCGCTCAACAATTTAAACAAGAGGGTTTCAACGTAGAAAGTATTAAAATAGATGTCAATCTGCACGAAGATAATGTGGCTGCTTATGATTACTTCAATGAGAATTTTGGAAAGCTGGATATCTTGATCAACAATGCTGGTGTTTTGCTGGATCAAGAAAATGTGTCCGTTGAAGTCATCAACCGAACAAGTACCCTGCCATTAAAGGTATTGCATGACACTTTTAATGCCAACTTCTTTGCTCAAGTGGATCTAACGCAGCTTCTCTTACCACTGATTCGCAAATCTGATGCTGGGCGTATCGTCAATCTTTCCAGCATTCTGGGGTCACTCTCCCTCCAGGCAGATCCGAACTCACCTATTTATTCAGCGAAAACTTTTGCTTATAACGCTTCCAAAGCAGCATTAAACGCCTTCACAATCCATTTGGCTGCAGAACTTGCAGGAACATCGATTAAAGTTAACTCCATTCACCCTGGTTGGGTTCGCACTCGACTTGGCGGAGGTACTGCGGATATTGATGAGGTGGAAGGTAGCCGGACAAGCATTTTGGCGGCAACACTGCCTGAGGATGGCCCAACTGGTTCCTTCTTCTTTTTGGAAAATACGCTGCCTTGGTAAAAATTTGAATTTCAAGACGAAAATTTCAACGTTCTTGGATTCGCTGATTTAGAGAATGTGTTGATCGGGCGGTACAAAAGTGCCGCCCTTTAGGATAAGGAGTGGATTTCATTGGAGAGCAATGATACAAACCAAACCATGCGCAATCCATGGCTTAGTGTTTTTGCAATAGCTTTAGGCGCTATAGCGCTTGTCATTACGGAGTTTTTACCTGTAGGCTTGCTTCCTGATATTTGCAGAAGCTTTGGTGTATTAGAAGGTACCGCCGGACTTGCAGTGACTTCTACCGCACTATTAGGAGCTGTTGCAGCTCCGCTTACTACCATAGTTATTGGGCAATTAGATCGACGAATCGTGTTGCTCGTATTGACGTTCATGCTTATTGTGTCTAGTGTACTCTCGGTATTTGCCCCTAGTTTTGGAGTGTTCATCATTGCACGGATTATTCTTGGACTCGGAGTAGGAGGCTTTTGGGCAATCGCTGTAGCGAGCGCTGTTCGACTAGTCCCCCAAGATAAGATCGCACGGGCATCTTCCATCGTTCTAGGCGGAATTTCGATTGGAACGGTGGTCAGTGTGCCTACGGGTACATTCATTGCCGCGCATTTTGATTGGCGAGCCGCATTTACAGCGGCCAGTATATTTGCGATCGTTACTTTTATCATCCAACTCATTCTACTGCCAAAAATCCCAATGAAACAAGGCGTTCGCGTTAAAGATTACGTGGAGCTGTTTCGTTTTAAGAAAATTAGAATGATTTTTGCCATCGTTGTATTCCTCGTCGGAGGCCAATACGCAGCGTATACGTATGTAACTCCATATCTGCAACAAGTGACGGGCACCAGCTCGAATGTATTAGGCATTTTGATGCTTATATATGGTATTGTTGTTTGCTTGGGTAATTTTATTGGGGGATTCATTTCTAAAATTGGACTTCAGCGCATGAATGCAATGACTGCATTTATTTATCTGGTATCTCTTGCCGCCATCTCACTTTTAGGACATAGCTCGATCATCGTAACGATTGCTTTAATTACTTGGGCATTCGCTTGGGGAATGGCTCCTTTAGGTGCCCAACTATGGATCTTCTCCTCTATCCGGAATGCACCAGAGGCTGCACAAGCCATATTTACAGGAGTATTTCAATTATCAATTAGCGTTGGTTCACTTATAGGCGGCGTTGCTGTCAATGCCATTAACTTAACTAGCTCTATGTGGCTGGGAGTAATACTGGTCGCATTAGCGCTTATCATGACATTCATGGTTGGCAGGGATAATACTGAATCATCTGGCAAACTTTCAACCGAAAACTAATCAAGAACCCCCAGCCAATTGGCTGGGAGTTTATTTGACTCTTTCCTCACCGGCATATTGTTCATGCTCCCCTGTAATAAAGAGTGATGGACATTCAATGCTGCTAAGTTGCTCCTCCTTGTCTAACACTTTAGAGCTCTCGATGATAACGAACTTCTTCCGATACTTCTTTGAAGCCTGCGGAGTGATATAAAGATAGCGCGGAACTATTGGCTGTCTCGACTTGCAGTTCTGCGGAAGTACATGCATGGTCTTTGAGATACGTTAATGCCTGAGATAGCAAATACTTTGCAATGCCTTGTTTACGATAAGGATTTCTTACAAGTAGATCTTCAATAATTCCATCCCCATCTTCATCAATCCAAGCCATAATGCTCCCTACTAAGGTTTCATTTTCCCTGACAATAAAAATAGTCCACGAAGAATTCTTCTTTTTATCAATCAATTGCTTATGTCCAATGGGGGCATCCGGCCAGATTTCCAAGTCAACTGCTAAATATTCCTCGATATGTTCTTCTGAGTCCATTGACTCTCCTAAGCATCGATAAGGGTCTGTGAGAATGGTCTCTTCAATCTTCTCGCATAAGTCTCTTCGCATTGTATACAGACTCTTCGCATAGATAAAACCCTTCGAGATCAAATAGTTATTGTTATACTCTTCAGTGGATTGATTCCCAACTCCAACAATAGTCCGATTCGAACTAGGAAGTGTTTCCTTTAACTCGTACGCCCTATTTAACAAACGTTCATATAGGAGATCATAAAGTGGATAATCGTCTTCTCTGAGTGGAAGTACCTTCAAATTGAAATAAATATAATGCGACCGCTCCTCCGGGCTGCCCGGCGGAACCGTGGAAATAACACTAACTTGTCCTTTACCAATAATACGTTCATTCTCAATCGCTACGAATACGTTCGGCCAATTCTCTTCTTCTCCAACCCACCAAAAAACGGAGTCATTATTAGCGGTTACGGCATGATACAACTCACCTAACCTCTGCATATCCTCTTTAGCAAATGTCCTTACTTCTATTTCGCTCATGTCAAACACCACCATTTTATTAATACTTAGAGGTCTAATAGTGATATTTTACTATTTTTTTGATCTAACGCTTGGTAATAAATAGTTCTAAACATTTTCTATCCAAGCTTACCTAGCTTATACATAGCGTACAGTTTTGATATTTAAGCCTCATCTTCACTACATCCATTCGTGATATAGGATATATAGCTCCGTCATTTAGCCAAAGACAACAGGCTGTCTCGCAATTCGATATATGCATGATCCCAGCCCATTTTTGCAAAGAATCGTAGACCGTCTAAGCCTTTAAAATATCGAGCACCGATCAATCGGTTAGTAAAATCAGGAATCGGCACTCCCATTTCCTCATAATAACTCCCAAAATCAACGGCTAAATCTCTGTTAGCAACGATATGCTCAATTGTAGCAATATCAATAACAAAATCTCCATACATAAAATTACCGTCAATAATCCCCGTGATCTTGCAGCCATCGGAAAGGATATTCCACTCATGACAATCGCCGTGTACGAAGTAACGATGCGGAGCATTATATTTACTGTAATCAAGTAGCCGGGCATAACATTCGTTAAAGACATCACGTTCCAGACAACTTGTATCAAATAACGCATACCAATTCTCCCAAAAGGTTCCCGTTTGATCCTCTGCATAAACTGCTGTAACAACATCCTCCCAGTTCTCATGGCTTCCAGAGCCATCTGGTCTCAGATACCCGAATCCTTGTTTACTTGTCAAAGACACCTGGTTCATCCTAGTAATTTGATGAATCAGATCCGGGAGTAGTTGGGTTCTCTGATCTGTGTCATACTCAGCTAGTGGCTTGCCCTTTATCTTCTCTGATATACAAAATTTCAATGTGCCCGCTTTACCTGATCCCAATGTCTGTGGGAATAGCACATGATTAGATGTAAGTAAATTCGCTACATATTGTTCTGTTACAAAAGCATCTTGGTCCGCGCTAAAGCGAATAACGTATTCACTTTGGTCGATCGCAAATGAGAAAACGCTGCTTAGATTACCACCTTCGATTGCCTGTATATCCTCAGCAGATTTCCCCAAGTGAGCTTTAATTAACTTTTGCACTTCTTCCATCGAGACTTCCGGTTTACTATGAGCCATCTCTGAACCTCTCCCTTACTTCATATTCTTTTGGAAAAACACAAAAAGCCGCAGAATGAACTAACGTTCATCCCACAGCTTTTTAATCGCACGTATGCCAAATAGGACATAACTGTCCATATAGCATAGAGTACGAAAGCGATGATAATGATGAGAATTCATAACAGAGTGTATGAACAAAGACATCAGAAAACGAACCCTTCATAATAATAAAGAGTGCTTTAGCCTTGCTCACACGTTATTAGGTTGAAATCACCCTTTTACTTCTGTCAGGAACACTGTCATCATCATCACTGTATTTATCCCACCGATCACATATTTTATTCCATTATAAACCATTTTCTATAGAAATCAAGAGATCCATCCCGCTTCCAGCAACTCATTAACATTAAGTGACTTTCATGCGGAGAATCAAGCTTGCCTTCGTTGATGAGTCTAATGACTTCGTCCCGGTAGGGGCTGCTTAAATCGATCCCACGATTGACCAATTATTGTCGACTTCGGGAGATAGCGTTTGGCGTTCTAGGACATAGTCCACAAGGTAATCGCGGATGCTGCAAGGCGACTCCCAATGCTTCTTAGCTTTCACTAACTTAGAAGCTTACAGTAGGCTACTGTACCGATAATTGTTGACCGCGAGTTGTAACTCGGTACTTCCGGGTCGAAGATGAAGCACCTACTCCATTTTCAATGAAACGGATCGTCTTTTCATGTGCCTCATGAACGACTTCACGGCCCAGGTTACGCGGACCTCCGATGATCGTATCCCCGATTCTATCCTTGACGGTAATGTGCATATGTCCGACCACCAGCACATCCGTATTCGGGACGAGTGTGGCGATGCGCTCAGCGGAATCGGAGCCTCCTTCTTCATCGAACTCCGCGACCATTCCAGCATGGGCACTAACAATGAAGATATCTGCTAATCCCTCAGTTTTGAGCGATGCCACCAGATCGAGAGCTGTTTCGGCCATAGGGCCGATGACTATAACCTCCTTCAAGCCAGGGAAGGAATTCATGTTGTTGTCTTCCATATGTAAATATAAATGTGAAACATTATCTCAGTATTAAAAATAAAAAGAAGCCCCGTTATTAAAAACGAGGGCTTCTCTCGAAACTGAATCGGCATTTTACAAGAATTCTTTGTGATTTACGTGTTTTTCGTCCATCTTGGTTTTAGTTCACATAATTTAGCAAACCGTTTTCTAAATTGTTGTTCCAGTTATTATTATGTCTTTTCACAACGTTCATCTTGGAGAATGCAGAATGTGTAATCACAAGCTCCGTTTTATTGTCCTTTTCAACAAAATCAATGGTAACCAGTGTTTCCTCTGCTTCGTCTCCTTCATTCATCCACTTCCAAGTAAACGATAGCTTGTCATTCTGAACGATCTCGACATACCGGCCTTCTAAAGTGAAAACCATACCGTCATTCGGAGCTTGCATATGAAAACGGTATTTCCCACCGACTGTAACGTCCATTAGTTCAACGGTCGTCGTAAAACCTACCAGCCCCCACCACTGCTCTAACTGTTCTTTCTTCGTCCAAGCCAGGAACACTCTTTCCTTGCTCGCATTGTAAACATGTTGAAGCGTAAGCACGTATTTTCCATTAAGCATTGTTATCATTAAAAGTGCCTCCGTCAGTCTTCTTTTGATTGATTGTCCAAAAAAAGCTCCAGGTTAGATAATTGGGGAGTCCAGAAGTTCCTGAGTTCCATTAACCACTCGTGCGCTTTGTCCACAGTCTTTGGATTCAAATAATAATATCGGTAAGTTCCTTCCTTCCGAATCGAAACTAAACCAGCCTTTTCTAACACCCTTAGATGTTTAGAGATAGCTGGCAATGACATTTCAAAAGGTTTCGCCAAATTCATAACGGTCATCTCTCCAACGCCCAGACGTCTTAGAATTTCTCTTCTCGTCGGATCAGAGAGCACGTGGAACACATTATCCAATAGTTCATCATCATATTTAACCATGTGTTTAAGTCTATTCGGATTTCTAGCTATTGTCAAGAAGTTACATCTGCTGAACTCCGATCAGGCAAACAGAGTGAAGGCACAAAAAAAGAGCCGAGCGGTTCAGGATTAAAGACCTGATACTCGCCCGGCTCGGTTGTGCAAAGGCTGATTGACTAAGTTAGAAGCTAGTTGCGATTTCTCGCGCTTGTTGGATCGCTTTTTCTTTAATCGCTGGCGCTTGATCTGGAGACTTCGCCATGCCTTCCACAAAGATGCCTTCAAAGCTAGGAACGCCAATGAACTTCATAATGGAGTCCAAGTAACGGTGACCCATTTCAGAATCCGCATACACTGAGCCTGGAGACAATACGCTTCCGCTAGCTTGGATGTGAACAGCTTTTTTATCAGTCAGCAGGCCAATCGGACCTTTATCGGTATAGCGGAACGTCTTGCCGGCAACACAGATCGCATCAATATATGCTTTCAAAACAGGTGGAATAGAAAAGTTCCAGATTGGATTTACAAAAACATATTTATCAGCAGCCACAAATTGATCCACCAATTGCCCAAGACGACTTACTTTCGCTTTTTCAGCATCGGTCAATTCTGCGAAGGCAGTTCCCGCTCCCAGCTTACCCCAGCCACTAAAAACATCAGCATCCAGTTGCGGAATATCCGATTTAAATAGATCCAGACGAATAACCTCATCAGTCGGATTGGCGGAGCGATAAGCCTCTACGAATTCTTCTCCTACAGTCAAGCTATAAGATGCTTCCAGAACGTTCGGGTTTGCTGTGATATACAATACTGTCGCCATAATTAAATAACCTACCTTCAATTAATTTGTGTTTGCTCCTGGAAAAATAGTAACATCAATGCCTCCAATCCTTTTTCATTGAGACTAATCGACTATTAATCAGCCTCTTGAGGTTTAAGTTTACTATTTAACCATTTCGTTAATTAACCACATGATTAAATATAAAGCAACTTTTATCCGCTGTCAAGTAGAAACCCTCGAATTACACATCCTCTTATAGGGAGTTCCTGTTCCTGCTTATAAGTATAAAAATAAAAAAAAGCCGCGATTTACGCAGCCTTGGTATTATCCCCTTTAAGTAGACACTCAAAAAAAACCTTGTGTTAACATGAGGAAACGAGTGAACTTGGAGGGGATTTTTGTATG
>NZ_MAQW01000004.1 GCF_001682855.1 Bacillus sp. FJAT-27264
GACTTCTGGTGCGCGGTTGTTTACTTCTACAATCCGCTCAATCACATTCTGAGTTTTTTCAGAATTGATTCGCTGTCTGTCATTATCCGAAACAAATTCCTCAATCGTCGGCTGTCCAAACTCTTCAATGACTGTCAGTCGAATCTCATACTTCCCTACTTTGTACAATTCCAAATTTAGACGGGTCTTGTTTTCTTCGTCGAAGGTTACCCACACTTCGTCCGTAAAAATCCCATTGTTATTGGAATCATATCGATATTCCCAGATCCGTCGAACGATATTGTCCTTATCTGGAGAAAAGGACATATCTTCAATGGAAACAACTGCTTTATTCCAGTTACTCGGATCTCTATATGTCTTACCTGGCACTGAAAAATATGCAAATGGGACTTCATCCGGAGCGATATCAAAAGTAATCTCCCCATCGGCTCCATACCCTGCTGTATTTTCTACATGGATAGTGGCTTTATACTTGCCCGGCTTCTTAAAGAGTACATCTTTGCTCTCCAATTCTGCTAAGCTGCCGCTATATCTAATATCCGTATTGGTTCCACCGCTGATTGCGCTGATGGTTACCCAAGTCTTTGACTTAATGATCGGGAATCTTGTTGGACTTTGGCTGGTGTTGGTTAATGTGGTTTTTCGATTCTGCTTTAAAGATCCGTAAATTTGGAGACTGGCAGACGGAATCGGCTCAATAACGGTCACTTCGGTGCTGGTGCTGCCGGTAAGACCGTCATTATCCACTACAGTAAGAGTAATTGGGAAGGTCTGTCCAACCTGATCTCTGGTATACCATACGTAACCTCTTGGTGTATTTCCAATCTCACCTTGCGCTCCATGTGTCCCCCAAGCATAGTCAGTAATATATCCATCTGGATCGCTAGAAGCTCCCCCGTATACCATCATATCGTCTCCAGCTTTGATGTATTTTGGTGCACTGATTCGAGCAATCGGTGGCTTCCCTTCTGGTTTTGTCGGCTTACTTGGCACGCTTGGATAACTGATAGGGTTGTCTTTCCTGTACACCCCTGCTGACAAATCCATACTCTGCTCCAAAGAAGTTATTGTCTTTCCTGCCTTCGTAGGAACCGGCTTCTTGAAACGAACGACAACAGTAAGTGAATAATCCTGCTTAAAATTATCGCTGGTTACTCGAATGTCCGGGATCTCAAAGTCGAAGCTCTTCGAAGTTGCAAGCACCTTGTTGTACTCTTTTTTCATATCAGCAGAGGTCTTCCCCTTTTCTTTTGCATAGAAGACCCATTCCTCAATATTAGAGGTGTCCGAATAGCCGAGCAAATCTCCCTTGACGTTAATTTTCACATCAACCTTCTTCCCTTCCAACTTGGCCGGATTGGGACTTGGTTTTTCTAATGTAGCTGTTCCATTTAGGGTTGGTTCGGACGGTGGGGTATAATCAAACGTTACATTTCCACTATAGCTGTAAGTCGTTACCTTCGCATCGGCTGTATAGTAGTAGTAAACACTAACATCGAACTTTCGCCCTTCTGCATCTCCAGTTAAAGGATGAGTGGCATCTCCACTTTGGTTGACATAAGGTAGGAAAACCTTTTTACCATGCTCTTTTTCAATATAAGAAGGGATATAGTAAGTAATAATTACCCTACCGTTTTTAAATTTTGGTGTATCTTTCAGATAAGCCGAAGTTCCTGTTCCAATTTGAGGCTTAATCGTTCCAGGTATGATACTGGAATTATCTACAACTTCCGTCACAGATCCGTTGTACCACTTGATATAATCCATATCTTGAAAAGGAGCAGCAGATACTGTAACATCTGGTGGATTAGCTGAGGGGTTCCCACTATCCGTCTTCTTCAAATCATAGGTCTTATTACCATTTGTATTTTCATCATACTCATTTATCTGCCACCGTTGTCCATCTGAATAACGCCATATTGAATTATATGGATTAGCCCAATACAGAGCTTCATATGAGGCTCGATAACCCTTCACATTTGATAGAATCTTTTGATTAGCTGTTCCTAGTAATGTAACTTGTATTTTTCCGTTAACAATTTGAAGACTACTAACCTGATTATTACCGTTATATTTCAAAGAACTCGCATTAATAGAAGATGCGGCAACTCCACTCGGTAAATCCAAAGTAAAGCTCTTAGCACTATTATTGGCTCCCGTTAATCCTGTATTTACTGGTATTGAAATTGACCCTTGTTTTGAAATTGAAGCAGCAGCGAATATTTCTGAAGAAGGTGCCAAAGAGACAAGCATTAATATGCAGATCAAAGAAATAAATAATTTTTTCATTATTGTTTCACCACATATTTTTCTACGTAACCACCAAAGAACATACGAAAAGCAAAGTAATTGAACGAACCGTTATAACCATACCCTAAATATGAAGTAACCTTCTGGCCTGGAGCCAAGCTGTATCCCCAGAGTGCTTCCGGATCATTAGTTTTTGTTCTCTTATTCATCGGCCAAATAGGGTCCAACATCTGACCATCTTGAAAAGATAAATAAATTGTATTTGCAATAGTGTTTCCACTCCCCGTCAACACCTGCTTAGTATTATTTGAAAGAGTCATTTTCGTCCAAATAAAATATTTCGGATTAGTGTACAGATAACCTGTGTCTTGAAAACCATACAATTTTTTAAGTTGTTTAACTTCTGAAGATGTAGAATCAAAGATCATAATTTTCTCCAGAGTATAACTCAGCCCACCAGACGTCACCGTTACGGGCAGCTCTACATCTTTCTTCAACCCATACTTCGATAAGTTGTCACGAACAATCGCAGTGGGTGCAGCACCAGCAGCGTGGGCAGAATCATAACCTCCAACGGTCCCAACCAGCAAAATAGCAGCAGAGACAGCACTAACAAAAAACTTTTTCAACATACAAATTCCTCCCTGTAAAATATAGGTTTGATTAAAACTGAGTATAACATACGTAGCTACAAATGGACATACATACCAAGCAAGATACGAACAAAAAGAGTGCCAATATCGTCTCCCTGCACCGTGGAAGTTAAAGAACAGCAGCGGAAAATCCACGCAAGAGAGCGCAGCTACGCAGGAGCAGGGGGAGCCCACCACCATGAAATGCGCACCACATGACTAATTCACAATAGCTGTACAGCATAGGATCTCGGAGAAACAGGAAGTCTGACCCCACTATCCAGGAGACTCCGGAAGAAAAGAAAGCCCGCCCACCCCCCTATCTATTGTTTTACTAGTATAGCTATTTATGATAGACGGATTAGAAGAGCTACACGGCTGACTTGCTTGCTCGCTGTTCGGCTGTCTTTTCCACTCCGACATCTTCTTCTTATTTCGGAAATCGTAACTAATAACGTTATCTTTTTCCGGCTTTTTGACGGGTTCTTTGTCTTGTGGTGGATCGACTTTAGTGAGTGTAGTTGAACCATTACGCCCTCTTTTCGTTTCGATTCGGAGCGTTCCTTCGTCTTGACATTGCCGCATGACCAATTTAAGTGTCGATTCTGGAATTTCAAGCTGCATAGAAAGTTGCTTGAGAGATCCGGAAACACTAGTATGCTCTGTTAGGTGGTTAAGAAGATCCTGCTTGGACTCTGTTAAATGGCTTCGCGCACGATCGCTTCTATCTTTGGCCGTTGTATAGTAGCGAACGTTATCGTACTGAAATTCCATATCAGTCAACATTTTTATGTACAAGGGTGAAGGCCCACGAAGCTTTTCACTTTGATATACGCGCTCAACAATTTGGCACACCTTCCGGATCGTTAATGGGGTCTTCCCCCCTCTTTCCACACAAGTAAAAAACCACTCTTCAAGAGCCGATTCAGCAAGCTCCTGCGAATAGCCAGAGAACTTAGCAGCCAAGGCAAGGGTAAAACATGTATTATCACGCGTTCCAGCCATAGCAGGCTGCGTCAAAAGCTTCCGAATGGCTGGATGTGTCATAATATCAGATCCGCGTTCTGCATCCCAGCTTGTAGCTACAGCAGCTCTTGGATGATTGATCTCACGCCAATCTATGAAAGTTTGAAAATCATAAACTTGTGTATGCTCAAAATAGACCAGAGATTCGAGCGTGGGCGTACGGAATACATTTGCAACTCCCGTAGCTTGTAAATCAGCTTCGATATCCATGGCCATATGTTTTTGGACAATCTTAAAAAGTGTTCTTGCCTTTTCCGTTGCACGAACTGGATTACTTAAGATCCAAGAAGGTTGAAACCCACCGCTTGGAGTTTGCACAACAAAGGTCGGAATAGGTAAGCCGGCATCCTGGATGCGATCAAGTACATCTTGGAGAGTGATTCCTGAAAGGTGTTCGTATTTCCCCTTCACATCGATGTCCAGTGTGATCGCATGAATCCACCTTGCTGCCACTTCTATTCTTTGATTGCGGCGATAAAAGGAAACTGGCGTGAAATAGGTGGATTCGAAATTAGGATCATCCAAGCATCCGAAGAGTGAACTGAGCGTAGCTACAGCTTTCATCGAATCAACAGGTCCAATGAACACCCACGGACGAACCGTGTCGTATTTTACACTATTTACCGCTTTTTTACGGCTGGATCTGCGAATCGGATAGGCATTCATGTATGGACTAAACATCATCGCGAATAGACGTTGTATGTTATTATTAGCAAGTTCGTAAGATATTTGTGATTGTATATGTAGAGCGACTTCCGACATAAAAAATACCCCTTTGTAAGACAAATTTGTAAGATAAAAAAGCTTGTCTGATTCTTCAAAAATGGGGTATACTATTAATAGGCAATAAGAAAGCAGACCATCCTTTATAGCTTCCAAAAAAGCTAAAGAATGGGATTTTATACGACCTATTAACTCCCCACTTGGGACAGTTTAATTAAAAAGAGAAAATATGGTTGATATCACCGTTCCTTTCTATATTGGGACTGAGATTTAATTAATATTTTCTGGTCAACCCTGCATGAAGCGAAAGTGCCACCTTCCGCTTCCAAGTCATTGAAGTGCCACCTTCTATGACTGAAGATCTTATTGCGTTGTCTTTAATTCTCGCCTAGCTGCCCAGCTAGGCTTATTTGCTTTTATAAGACTCTTTTTAAAAGCCCTCATTGTGAAGATATAAAAAAGGCTGAAGCTTCTATCGATAGATAGATGCTTCGGCCCCTAATAAACAGGTTCGCCAGAGAAGGTCTTTCAAGGCATAATGGAAATGCGCAAGTACCACCTTGCACATTTTTCCATTGTTACCGGAAAAATAAGACCTTCTCCCTACTTGATAATTCGAATAATCATCAAGTATAATAAAAGCATCTACTATTTGTTAGACGAATTCCTGATTTTCTCCCGTATGCTTGGCGGCCTATGGAGAGGATCGGGAATTCGTCATTTATAGGCTTAATTATAGGCAAGAATAGCCAAGTTATCAACATTTTTTTTAGTATAAAAAATAGAGCAAACTCAAGCCTGATCTACGTTTCCTATTATATGACACCCTTCGACATTGTTAGACAAACATAGACATTTTATTCACTATTGCATATAGTTCAGTATACCTGAATTACGTTGCGAAAAAAGTATGCATCAATATGAATGCCACTTGCAATTCATGGTCAATCCATCTATAATGAGGATATAGATTCCAGTCCTGAGATACGTGGTGGTTGATTAGGATCGGACGGACAAAAACGGGTGATATCAGTTTACTGGTATCACCCGTTTTATTTTTAGGAGAAAAAACCTATTTACTTAGATTTTCTTTTTACTGAATGCTTTTTTACTAGATTTACTGTTCTTCTGATTATCAAAAAGAAACTTCAGTCGATCCTCACCTTTGTCATAATAGAGCTTGGCATCAAACGGCTTATCCTCCTTTCCTTTGAATCCCTTGATAACCCCGGTCTGTCCTTTCTCCAAAATGGCCGTAATCTGAGTAGCAGTCAGGTTTTTACTCAGAAAAACCTTTGGCAGACTGAATGTGCAACCTTGGGTATAGCCCGTGCAGCCATAGAATTTCGATTTTTCCACTACAGGTTTCCTGCACTTTGGGCAGGGGCCAAGTGATAATTCTGTAACGTCTGGCTTCCGCAGATCCATCCGGTATTGAATTACTTCATTACTATCTACACCCTTTTGTAGACTGAGCATCATGAAATATGCGCCGAATTGACCTTCCATTTTAACTTGCAAGTCTTTCCCCTCAATCAGAACCGGCACTGCTTTGGGTGGAATCTTCAGACTGCCGTAAACTTTCGGAAGCGTGAAAGAGCACCCATCTTTAAATCCCGTGCAGCCATAGAATTTTTTCCGTTCAACAACCGGCTTTTGACAGATTGGACATACACCGACCTTTGTCAATGGATTATCGATATAATACCCTTTCGTTGCCAAGATTTTTACATTACGTTGGAAATCAGGACCACTATCCAGGATATCACGCGCAAATTGTTTAATATCCTCCCAAATAACTTCCGGAGCAACCTTTCGATCCTCAACCAGCTTAAGCTTATACTCCCACTCGCCCGTCAACTCAACAGAAGCTAGCTTACTTGTTCGAATCGTTGCCATGAAGAATTCCCCCTTGGGGGTAAGATATATAAGGTTTTTCTTACTTTCAATATACTGACTTGTCATTAAGTTTTTGATGATATGTGTCCGCGTTGCCTTGGTGCCAATTCCACGCTCCCGCAGCAGCGCCAACCCTTCGTCTTCTTCATCTTCATGCTCCAGGATCTTACCGGCATTCTCCATGGCTCGTATTAACTCATCTTCAGCCAATCTTTTAGGAGCAGTGGTCTTTCCGCTATGGAGTTTGGCATCCCCTACAATAGCCTCAGAGCCTTCTTCAAGCGGCCCGTTAAGTTTGATCGACTGATTCTCAACTCGTTCTGTATCGACCTCTGATTCGCTCTCTGGCTTCATGATAGAGCGCCATCCAGCTTCTTTGACTTGTATACTTTTGCTGGCGAATAATTCTCCGGCAATTTCGGTTGTGATCTTGATCTCTACATCCTGTCCTGGGGGCAAAAATGCTGCCAGTGTGCGTTGCAATATAATTTCATATACAGCTTCTTCCTCACTACTGAGCAGACTTGGCTGAACATCGGTTACAACAATCGCGTGATGCTCCTTGGCCTTCTCATTGTTCACAAACCGCTCGATGTTCCGGATCGATGGAACTTCCTCCGGAAACCAAGCTGCATACTTGCTACTACTTTTCAACTTGCCTAACTGTTGCTGAAGCTTATCAGCTACCTCTTCAGTTAGATGCTTAGATTCTGTTCGCGTATAGCTGATTAGCTTTTGGTCATACAGCTTTTGGGCGATTTGGGCTGTCTTCTCCGCCCCAAACCCAAGCTGCTTACGTGCTGCGGTTTGCAGCGCTGTCAGCTCCAGGAAATGAGGGGCGTGTCGTTTAACCGTCTTCACTTCAAATTGAACAACACGACCTTTGCCTCTGGATACCTTTTGCAGCAGCCGTTCTGCATGGGAACGATCTTCAAAACGGGATAATACATCCTTTTCCCCTATAGGACGATACCATTTCCCCACATACTCCCCGCTTGAAGATGTGAATTTAGCATGGATCTCATAGAATGGCTTGGAAACAAAATTGCGAATCTCCATTTCCCGCTTAAAAACGATATGAAGCGTTGGGGTTTGTACTCTTCCGGCTGGAATCATCACCTTATTTTGAGTCACTTCGGTGTTATAGAGGGTATACAGCCTCGAAGCTGTCATACCGATAATATAATCAGCCTTCCCCCGCAGCTCCGCTGCCCATCCTAAAGGCTCTTTCTCATGTCCAGGAATCAAGTTTCGAAAACCACGCTCTATCGTAGCTTGAGTTAAGTCGTCGATCCAAAGCCTCGATATAGCTACCCCTTCCCTACTCTCACTACCCCAGGCTTGTTTAAGGATCAGGCGTACAATACCTTCACCTTCTCGCCCTGCATCACCAGCGATAACGACCTCTGTACATTTCGGGTCGCAAACTAACGATTTAATACAGTTGAATTGGTCCATCTTCGACCATCCAGAATCTTGCTCTCCAGATACATCAACTTCATATAACATTGGTTCCGGAATTACTGGCAGGGTATCCAAACTCCACTCCGCAAACTCTGGGTACGAATCTGCAGGTTTTAGTCGTATCAAATGACCAATAGCCCATGTTACATAGGTATCCCCTTTACACTGAACAAACCCTCGTTCCTTACGAATGACCCCAAGCACATCGGCCATATCACGGCCAGCCTGCGGTTTTTCAGCGATTATAACGCGCATAAGACGATCACCATGCTTTCTTTATTATTTAAATAATAGTATGTATATTTTATTATACATACATATGTTTAAAAGAGACATGGGCTAAATTCCCATGCCTCTCTCTATAACTAGTCAACTCAACAAATTATGCAAGCTTTCATAATCTTCGAGCTGACCTTTACCGTTAATTCGAATGCAATTCCCTTCAATAGCGATTCTCAAAGGCACAGTTAATAGCTCAATTTGATCAAATGACTCGCAAAATATGATAACGTAATCTTTACTCTGTCTTCCCACTAATAGTGTCTTGTATAACTTTTCTAACGGTTCTTTATTACTAAATTTTTGGCATTTGATAATATCCTGAAGTGTTACAACATGCAAATTAAACGTCTCATCGAAAACTTCTACCTCGGACAAACGAAAATCTTCGTTTTTCAATTTCCGCAGGGAATCAAGCAGAGAACTTACTGCCTCCTGATCACTTACAGATAAATCCATTTTCATCGTCGTTGCGACATGTGCAAACATAGTGATAACCCCTCTTTCACATATTTAATTTAGAATCCAAGAATACTGGGTAGGGAAAAATTAGTTTGCGGCTTCTTGCGTGAAGTAGGATGTAGATTGGGCCGAATAATTATCACTAATATTAAAGGCATTAATATTATTTTTCATAATATCCATAAACTCAGACTCTGAAATGAATTTAGGTTCTAAAATGCCTTCATCTATATCCTTAGTGTAACCATCAATTTCCCATTGAATCTTTAATTCACCTTTAAATTTCTCTAGCAATGGAGTATTAGGATTGAAATTAAGTATGTTCTTTGTATCAAAAGAACAAGACAATAAACTACTTACATAGCAAGAGCCACCTTCAAAATATAGTTTTTGCTCTTTCAATTCATCTGATTCAAAAAAAAGTTCTTCTCCATTTGCATTAAAAACCTTAAATAATACATATACGGACATTGCTCCAATAAAATCATCTTTATAATGAAAAGAACCTCCGGTAATAAATACAAAATCATATCCTAATCTATACTTTTTCATTCCTGGCTCCTCTTCTCCCTCAAAGCTGTGAATCAGTATTTTCGTCGTATTCCTCAGTCGTGATCGGCGTAATTAGATTTGGATCGCAACCATGTTCTTCAGCAAGTTGGTCCCGATAGCGCAACTGAGCTGCGTCAAGATCCGTAATCTCTTTCTTTGCTCCACTCACTTTAATCTGCACAAAGAGTTCACTCGGTTCTCCACTTTCCAGATCGTTCGCTAGGAATAGTTCTTTTTCCAATCGATAACAAAACCTGTAATCCATCTAATTCCCACCTTCAATTTATTATTATCTTACAACATATAATACAAACCAAAGCACTGATAATATTAGTGTTTTTCGGCATTAGTAAGATATTATGTAAGATATAAAACATTCCTCACCATGAAGGACTACGTTTAGCAAAAGCTTCTTTTTTGTTATTTCAAGACGCTTTCAATCACCGCTGAAAATAGTGCTGCAAAAAAAGCAAAGGGGGCGATAATCACACTGACAATCATAATAAAAAACAAGAAAGCTACTAGTCTCGGGTTTTTCTTTTCTCGATCTTCATTTAACCAATTCCAAAACCTTTTCAACTTCATCACACACCTCCCACCAATTCTGTATGTTCGTTTCGATCAAAAAACACCCCCTATTTATGATTTCCGCGCTCTTCTTGCCATTTCCTCAATAAATTGCTGACTCTTTTTTCCCACAGGATATGTGTAAAATCCCTTCAAGTTTTTAAGCTCCTTATACCTTCTCTTTGCCAGCATCTTTCGAGTTTCGATATAACCCTGCTTGGCCGCTTGGCTTTCTTCAGGAGTCATAAGCAACAAATTAGCTTCATCTGGGTAAATTTTCACATGCTGCTTTTCATTTTTTTTAATTTGTCGTTTTCTCATGATTCGCTCCTAATTCCCTTCCTTCTTTGGGCTTACCCATTTCAAAACACCTTCTATTCATTTATGATAACCGTAGACACTATTTCGCTTTAGCCCAACCACTTTTCAAAGTGTTCCTTTGTCAAAACGCCCGTAAGAGCGAGCAATGATAAAAGGGACACAAGACCTAGAATAAAGCTAGAAGCCATATACCACAAAAGCTGTCCAATGTTAATATTTGATCCAATTGAAAACTCCCCTGAGACGATCGCACCTACTGCCGCTACGCCTATACCCGTCGATAGAAACATAGCAAGCTTATCCTTAACTTTAAATCGTTCGCATAAAGCCATAACTATTAATATGATAGCTCCGCCAATGGTAGGGATTCTCAACCCAAAACTGACTTCTCCACGTTCGAAAAATCTTGACGCATGAACAGCAGCGAAAATATCTGGTGTAAAAACATAAATTAAAGCTGATAAAAAATAAACTGTCATCTTTGAATTTATAGTCAATTTCTATGATCCTCCAATTCTTAGCGTTCTTCTTTTCGATGGATGATTTTCATATCCAAAACTCCCATGATCCCCTTCCAAATTATTTTAATAAACCAAAAAACCGAAATCAATATTAACTTTATGATTCGATACACGACATACAGAGCGTATATAGGCAGTAAATAAATTAATACCAGCAGATCCTTCACTCTATATACTTGCTTGTGAAGAATACGCTTATAGAGCATGCGGGAATAATCTAATTCTCGGTAATTTTCCTCATTGACTTCTGGTAGATCCATATACCAATGAATAATATTAATAACAATCCAAACAATAAAAAGCCAATACCACCCAATAGAAAATAAAAAATCAAACATATTTTGCCATAGCTCTTCATCTGCACTTAATCCGGAGTTGCGTCTTTCCAAAGCAAACCCCTCCTTATCACTTAGTTTCATTACCGACGAACGATTGTGATATTTATGATTTTTAAGAAGCCATTCCAAATTTTTCTGACAAGCCGGTAAGCTAACATCACAATCTTGTTTACAATTTGAACCACGATGTACAAAGCATATGAAGGGAGGAAATATACCAATAATACAAGATCCTTTATTTTGTATTCTCGCTGACGTAGCAACTTCATAACAACCATATCCGAAGTGTCTCGTCCCCCCCTCGGATCTAAAGCAAGGTAATCCACAAGAAGAAAAATAAAACTTGTAACTACCCAAATGATAAGAATCCAATTTGGCAAACCAAGCTGAATTAAGTGATCAATACCTTCATCAATTTTCTTCTCAAAAAAACCCTGCTCACTGTCAAATGTCAAGACAGCCACCCCTTTAATGGATTATTGTTTTCCCGGATTTCACGATGGGAAAGCCAAGGTGAAATCCGGTCCCGGTTCAGTGGTTAAATCTTTACTTCTTATGTTGTTGTTCAGAAAGAGTTGATAGCTGCTGCCGGAGTTTATCCACTTCTTCATAAAGTCTACGAACTTCTGCATTACTCTCACGCTGAGATGTCTGAAGTTGCTTCGTTAGCTCAGCTCGCTCATTGTTCGCCTGATCTTCCAGTTCACGACGAACAGCCAGAACTGCTCTTTCTTGCGCAATCTCAGCACGTTCCGTGATATTTTGTATTTTTTCAGCACATTGATTCTCCATACGGGTTAAATCGTCGTGAAAATGTCTTACTTCTTCCTCCGCTGCCTTTTGAGCCTCTTTCAATTCTCGGCTCTGCTGATCAGATATCCTAGATATTTCAGATATCTTAAATTCTAACTCTTGTTTTTGATTAATTGCATCTTGTCCATCCGTGACCATTTTGGATAGTCTTTCAATTCGTTCTCTGTTCTCAGCAAGTATTTCTTCGTTCTTAGCGTTCAAACTCTCAATGTTGTTGATGTACTTTCGCAGTTCAGCGTTTTCATCCATCGACTGAGCAGCCTGCTCGGTTGCATCCTGGTGAAGCCGTTTGAGCTGCGTGATCTCATCCTGCTGGGCGTACAGTTCAGATGCAAGTCCAGCAACTTTCTCTTCATGCGTTTCGGCCAATGCAATCCTATCTATATTCTCTGCTTGGATTATCGACGTTATCGCATCAACAAGGCTTTTCGCGTGAAATTCGGCATTTGATATTATCTTCTGGTAGCCCGCGCCAAGTCCATCTTTCATCTGTTGCAACTCATGTATCGAAATAACATGAGCAAAGAAATCCCCTTCAAACTCGAATCCAGATTCGCGGTACAAGCGCTCAGCCTTTTCACGCGCCGCTTGATCAATCTTATAGAGCTTCTGCGTTTTATCAGCTCTTTCACTCATTTAGAAATCCTCCTTCGATTTTGTATGCCTTATATTACCATTATACTCAATCTGCAATCATTAGTAAACGTTGATATCTTGGATATCCACGGATATCTTATATATAATTTGCAATAATAGATATCTTAAAACGAATCTAGAATAACTTGAACTACAGTGAAAATCACGAACGAAAGGATACATAACGCAAAAAGAGGCCGAAACTTTCGTCGGCCCCCTGTTTCGTGCGTCCAGGCAGAAATATGTTTCCAAGGTCAAGTAAAATGAAGACATTATTTTGTATACATATGTTTATGCTCTTAGAAAATGCTGCTTCTACCTTGTGAATGATCTCTGCAAAATATTCTTTCTTGACTGATTATCTATATACCCTCTTCTTTGTTCATTTGTAACATCTATTTTCTTTAAAGGAATCGTTGACTCCCTTCGACTATTTTTAAATTCAACTTTTAAAACATCGTCACCATTCGGGTAACTATAGACATTAAATCTACTTACTTGTTTATTGATAGCCATGTATCCTTTTGGATTACTCGGTAAAGCGTCCGTAGCGTATTTAAGTACATCCCCAAGGGTCCTGTCAGAACCGCGGATACATCTATCCGCCACTTTAAGCAGTTCGTTGTATTGTTCCCCTTGTTGCTGATTCAGATAACCTATCATTTCTTTCTGGAATTTAGTTCCCAAAACATTAACTAGAGTAGGTATGCCCAACACTTTTCCATTTTCAAATTCGAAAAGGGCGACACTTTCTCCAACTCGTAAATCTACGCCTTGCGCTTGGCAAATCTTCACAGGCTTCATTTCACATAATTGGTCATAGTGGGAAGGATTTAAAGGCAAGCCTAACTTTCGATATTCTGAAAAATATTCCCCTACAGTTAAGCCCTTCTCTTCAATGTATAATTGCATTGGAGCCTCTACACCTGCTGGTACTTCGATATTAAAATCACTTCCAGAACCGACCGCTTTCTCACCATAATTTAACACTGGATCTTTCATAAAACACTCTCCTTCTCTCATTTCAATTTATAGATATACACTGTTTATCAATTCTTTCGAATTAAAGAGAGGAATACTTCTTTTTCACCGGTTGAAACAGCTTGACGGCCAAAAAGGTCAATCGCTTCCGGATCAAGATTTGTATACTTAAGAATGTCAGCAGCAGACATTTGACCATCCAAATATGTTTTCACAATATCCATTAAACGAATTAACAACAGTTTTTCCGGATCTTGATTACGGAGAACTTCCAACTCTTGATGATACGCTATCAAACCATGATCGACCAATTAACACACCCCTTCACTTCTGCTATCCATCATTTCATTATTTCTCACCAATTTGTAAAGCCCCTTATTACAATCGCCCCTAGATTCACCACGAGAACAGATGCAGCCAGCCATAAATTTATTTCTTTATATTTTTCGCGAACTTCTCTTTGTCCAATGATAAAAATAACCCCAGCTACTAATATCCCTAAGAGATTAAGCCACATTTGAATCCCCCTTTTTCTTAGAATACTTTTATAACGTAGAATCCGGTCTCCCACCTTTTAATAAGATGCTCGAATGAAAACAGGCATTCAGGCAACTCCTTTTCCACCAATTGCAATAGATTATGATCTTCTACAATCCGCAGACATTCGTTAGGTTTCTTCAACTGTGAAACAATAAATTCCGTTTGTTCTTTTGTTAGGTAATCAAAAAAATATCCGTCTCCAAAAAATGGAACCAGATCGACCTCGATTCCATGGCTCGAAAATAATTCGTGTATTTTAGACAATACAGAAGGATATATATAGTCTCCATTTTCATATTCTAATTGTTCAAAAATATAGTCCCCATATACCTCATTTTCATTTATTTTGAAACTTTTAAAGCAATCAATACTATATCCCATTACCAAAACGTCCTCCGTCTTCTGAAATGTAATATTCATTATTAAGTAAAAAAGTTGTGTAGAATTTCTTTTAGGTTCTTTATTTTCAACCTATTGTTACATAATAAAGCCGCTTCTCTAGCTTTAAGTTTTCACACCTTTTCTCTAACATTTCAAATTCTTCAAGAGCATTTAAATATTCAGGTAAATACTTCTCATTTACCAGGGCAAAACACACATACTCAATCGACATATAAAACCGACCATTCGATGTGCTAAATTGACGATCTTTAATTTCCCAAATGCCGTTCAGTCTTCCGGATCGTTTAGTATCTTTGTGAAATTCATCCCACAAAATGGAAAGTCCGTCCTTGGATTCAGCTTCCAATATTTTCAGTGTGTTTTTACGAACTAAAAGATCAGCTACTTTTGAGTAAGCTTTTCTGCTTTCTTCCTCTGCTCTATCCAGATTATTTTGAAGTTCTTTTAGCGCGTTTAGTTCCTTCCGCTTTTTCTTCCAGTTATTAAACAATTCATGCACGCTCCTTATTCACTTTGTAAGTCTTGCATATTATTATATCACGTATTAACAAATATTAATATATCATTTAGCGTTCCCTTTATTTTCCCCGGATACGTACCATCGACGATTAATCAGCAGAATACCGGCACCAAGAATCAGCAGCAGTAAAGCTACAACCACCTTCTGTGCTAACTCATTAGACAAGGAGAACAGCAAGTATGGACGCTCTGATCCTGGCCCCCTACTTATAAATAGAAACAAGAAACTATAGGATAGCACGGCTGCTACGGAAAAAAGATTGGACAGAAATAGATAGTTCTGGCGCTTGTAGGTCATTGATCTAAATATGAGTGAGTATAGTATACAAAGGGCTGCAACAAACAAACTGATGAACTGGCTTTGTGAGACCCCAAAAAAAGCAGTTAAAATTGACCTGAAAATCAAAATCCCGCTTAAGCCATTTGCGATGATGTATACGAATTTATCCATTGTTTTCATAGCCTCGTGTCCTTTATTCATAATTTCTCAACGTAATTTTGGGAAACTTCTTCAGGGCCATGCGCATAAATCTTTATATATTGGTCAGATCGATGCCCAAGTCTACGCTCCAGCTCCGATTCATCCACCCCACCTTTTATCCGAATCATTTCATTAACCAATTGAAACGCGAAGGTATGCCGTAGGGAATGGGGCTGCAAAGGTGACAGGGTACGCTCCGGAAAACATTGATCGTGGAAGTTTCCAATACGCCTAACCAACTGGTTGATCGCCTGCAACGACAAGCGACCATCCGGCTTCCTGGCTGGGATACCTCGTGCCGTCAAGAATAATGCGTCTGCTTCCGCATCTTGAATTCTTTCCGTTTCAATATAGGCCGCTAGTGCTTGTCTCGCATCCAAAGATAAAAATACTTCTCGCTCCGTGTCCCCTTTCCCCCTTACTCGCCGCAGTCGTGCAATTTTAGCCACCTTCAAACGATCCGGATCTCGCGGGTCCAACTGATTAAGATTCAACTCTCTCAATTCTTCGCGCCTTAAGCCGGTGGAGAGTAAAGTGAAGACAATAGCTCGATCCCGCTTTGGCCGACTGTTCTTCCTCACTTCGATTACTTGGCCCTTAGAACGCTTACGGTCATGTTTGGCATAAAACCATTCCAGACGGTCACATGCATTCTTCAGAGAAGCAACTTGCTGCTCTGACAAGGCTCTGGCAACTAACGGCATATGGGCGATCCGTCGAACACCCTTGGAAGGGTCGCCTAGCGGTAAAAGTGGCGGGGATTTATCGTAGACCCAAGAAAAGAATCCGGACACAGCATCCAAATGTCCATTCACACTGGAAGGCATGTAACCCTCACCCTTGTCGTAAAGATCATCTCTCCAACTTTTCACATCTCTAATCGTCAAAGTGGTAAGTCGGTCTTGACCATACTTCTCCTGAATATAGGTAACAAAGCGCCCAAGGTTTCTCCGAATCTTCTCTGGATCAGCGTATGCACCATATACGGCCAATTCGAGGTAAAGTTCCATCCACTGTGCCAACGAGTCACCCGGGACTGAAAAAAAAGACGGTCTCGCGGAATGCAAGTTTTCATTTTGCTTCATTGCTTTTCTTGGTGTCATGACGAATCCCTTTCCTCTATATTGTTCATTTAATAGTTATCAGGGCTAGGTAGCATCCCTCCGTTAATCTTAACTATTGTAAGAGCGCTCAATCTGTTCCATATAGCATTCAAGCCCATATTCATTACTGTAAGAGTAACCGTCATTCAGTCCATCTTTAACAGTTTCAGCTTCCTTTTTTGTAGCAAATGAATGGACAATCACATCTTTCAGTTCTTTAATTTCTATAAAACAACAAACATGATGGATAGCATTTTCTTCAGTAACCCAATATTGAGGCTCCGTTGAATGCCATGGCCTTCTGAGGACTGCAAATCCTGCTGGAACATTGAAACCTTCAATTTCAATATCAGTTGCAATATCTACAAATAATTTTCTTGTTGGAGCTAAGCTGCCGATAACAAGATCCACAAATGCAATGACTGCATTCAAATTTTTGACTCGTCGTTCATTCGCGCGAAAACTTTTAAGCATGCCATCATCGGAAGTATGAAATATAAATTCCTGTCTATCCTCTCCTTTTCTTGTACGGACTCCATAAACAAAACCCAGGAGATTTGCTTCCCCTTCACCTTCCGGATCATCCTTTATTACTTCTGCAAATACTTCTACGAAATCGCTATCTCTGACCGCATAGTAAAACTTATTCGGAATGTGATCCCACATGTTTGTTATTTCCGGTTCCTCCCATACAAATGTAGCCATTTGTAATCTTAAATTATCAATATCGTTTCTTAAAGGAACAGTCATTTCGAAAGGGAGTAAATTCAACTCCTCTTCAATTAATTCAAGATTCATCAACACATTTTGAACAAAACCTTCTTTCAAACGAGACTGTTCTCGTACAGATTGGTATAGCAATTCGAATCTTCTATAGATAAGATCAAAATACATTTCACGCTTCTTTTTCCAATATTTAAACACCTTCGTTCTCCTTTCAAAAAATTCATTATCATGTTGTAACTCCCCTATTGCTTTGCTGCCCTTTCGAGTTTAGGATATATCCGCTTAAATTGTTGGTGCCAAAGGTAGTCGTGTTTCTTCTGTTCTTTCAATTCCAACATAAGAGCTGCAGCTTCCTTTAACAAACCAGATAATTCTGCTTCAAGGGTTGGATTTGCTAGCCTAAAAAATATGATTTCCTGATTGCTCCGTTCATCATCTATGAATGACTCGACTTTCCAAATCCATTCTGATGATCGCGGCTCATAATTCTGGAGCAGCGAATATGCCTCCCAAATGACCACGACAATTAACTTTTGTTTTGCAGCTCTCGCAGTTTCCTCTCTCCAAATATCGCGTTCGGCATTTCCCTTCATCTTATGAAACACCAGGAAGTCATCAAACATATCTCTGAATTCCCCATACATCATTAGTTCCGTATAATTCATTTCTAACGCCGACAAAGCCTTAAGATTCCGAGTCCAATTGTCCCTGTCTGAAGGATCTGAAAGAAACCCTTCCAATTTTTCCCCGAGTCCTTTCAGATTAGAAAAATAGATGTTCTTTAACCGGCGCACACGCCCTCTCCCTATCAACCTACTAACTAACCACACAACAATTCCCCTTTCTTTCAAAAGTCATAAATCCGTAAAGTGAAATGTCCTTTATTATCCCCCCGAATGTATGCTCTTTTTATCCATTATAGCACAAAACACTTTACAGAAGGGACATTCTGTAAAGTGTTTTGGATTGCATATGATTATCTTACAGATGTGTAAGATATAATATCATACTGTCTACTATCAAATCATAGACTTCATGTATCCCTGCATTAGAGCAACTTCATTTTAAAAACTGCAAAAACAGATACATGTAACGGATAAACCCAGTTCCATAACCTAATTCATCTTTTTTTAATTGTTGAAGATATATTGAACGTGATGGCTCCCATTGATATTAAATATCCAAGATTGTACCATAAACCATTATTATACGTTTCATAGATTCCTATTTTCCCGTTAAACCACGACCATATAAAGAAAAAAAGAGCATAATATCCATGCCAAATTCCTGACCAAAAACCAGCAGGGTTGAATGGGGTCGCTGACCCGTCTCCAGGTATACCTAATGAAAGTACAAATACCATTATTAGAAATAATGGTATGATAACAATCATTTTTGCATATTTCCCAAAAGATGATTCATCACTTCCCTTCTCTAATTTGTGGAAAAAGTTCAGCGTTATAAATATAAAGAAATCTAATAAGTTTTGTATCATTTGTTTTATAAATCTTTTAATCATTCTACTCCCCCCCTAGACTTAACCTTCAGAATTATCAGGTTCAACTTGTTGTCCATCAATATCTGAATTCATATGCACTTCCCTTTGATATCAGAGTAATTTCAATTTTAGATAAGCAAGAACCAATAAATGTAGAGGATAAAAAGAGATCCACAACCACCGGGGCATTCTTTTCTTTCCAAGAAATTGAACCCATTGAGGAGCAAACGCGATAAATAAAGTAGGTACAATACTAAGCATTTGAATTGGCCAAAACTCAATGACAAGAAAAAACAGTACATTCAGTAACAGATGACAAAGCACCATAGCATGTGATCTTGTAAAACGGTAAATCAGAATAAGTAAGATCCCGTAAGCATTATAGTCTAATGGTAAAAATTGCGCTGCTACACTGGAGATTATCATGATAGGAATCCAGATCCAGGTATTTGACACTTTATCTATAACGATAAGCAACAAAGCACCCAGCAGCAGCGTGAAAATGACGTTAAGGCCCCATGGATTTAATGAGAGATTGAAAGGAATTTGAGAAGCCAACGCAATAATTAACAATCGTTTCGAGTAGTTGCGATGTGAAGATGTATAAATATGACCTTGAACGATTCCGTAGCAATATATAGGAAAAGCCAATCTCCCAATTCCTCTAAGAATGTCTTCGTGAGGAAAAAAGATATATCCCAAATGATCCAGCAGCATCGAAAGCATGGCAATTAACTGCATTAATTTGATGGTCCTAAAAATCTTGAAAAGTGCTTTAATGGGATTCCAAAGTGTTGTAATAATCGTTTTACAATTGGATTCCCCGAGTAATTATCAATAGCATTGTTTAATTCAAATAATGATATCTCCAACTGTTCAGCTATTTCAGCCAAATTTATTCCTTCATCTTTTATTATGGAACGAAGAACTATACGCGGACTTCCACTATCAACATTTTCGTATTGGTTTGATAATTCATTAAGTAGATCCTGAAGTTCGCCAGCTTCACTATGTAACGTATTTAGCAGGGACTCTATTGATTCAACTTCTGGATATTTCGCGGTGATTCTGATCAATTGATCGTGGAAAGTTATAATCTCTTGTAACTGAATTTTATTTTCTTGATACAAAATGATTTTTTCTTTCAAAGACATATCTTTTTCTCTCCTAAAGCCTTATTGGTCTTTCTCATTCATAATTTCTAGATTTGGTTTATAGACGTAATACCACGATATATAAATAGAACCAAAGAGTATCCAGATAACATAAAATTTCTCGATCCATCCATAACTATTCCATGGCTGCGCTGGAATAATAATTACCCCCCAAATACAAATCAGCATGATTGTCATAAGAAGAATATGAAGCATTGCTAATTTCCTCTTACTCATTATGAACCTCCATATTCATAATATCGATCTCATTCCGGTTTTTGATAGACAACAGCTTCTACCATAGCCGCTAGAAAACCAATAGTCGCTACACTCAATCATTCTACGCACTCCCCTTCTTATTCCAAAACCCTTAAGTTTCCGGTGAACCTTGCCCTCCGAACAAATTTCTAAATTGCACCAGTTCTTTTTCATCTAAACCAAAATCCTTGACTGACTGCGTAATAATCGCTGACGGTTTGAGATCCGTCTTATCGTCATTTAGCCGATGTTGGTTTGACATTAATCTGAATTTTTTCATATGTTCTTTCATTTCTTCTGTAGGTTCAGGAAATAGATTGAATCCATCGCCTTTTCCACCATTTTCACTAATCATTAAACCGCGCCCCCTATAAAAATAAATGAGAAGAAAAATATCAACCCGGGTGACCCCCTTTAATCTCCAATTTGTATTCATTTAGGTTCACCGGATCTATGATCCCCCGAACAAAACAATTGGCATCATTTTCGATTGTGAAATGTTCGATAGATAAAATCGAAATGGTTTTATTACCTTTCATTTTGATCACATAATAATTATGATGAATTGTCTTCACTTCAAACTCCCGAACGGTCGCTTGGACCTTTTCTCGAACACCACGGAACTCGACGATCTTCTCTTTTCTGTCTTTAAAAGCCTTATGCATCGTTCCTAGCACTACTGATGTACTATCCTTGTAAAATAAAAATCGGTCTAGCAAAAAGTAAATTACTATCAATATGAGTAAAGAAACGAACAGGTATAGTTTTATTTGTTCCAAAGTGTTGTCCTTCCTTCATTTCAACTATCATTCAAATTCCAATTGAACTGGGAAATCCTCCATGTCACACCTCATAAGCTGCACTCTATCTGCGATCATCTGCTTACTGGTAGCTCCTTTTTGGCAAAGACGACCATATTGATTATCCGGTGAATATTTATCGATCAAGAACGACTTGGCCCATAATCCAAACTGACTTTCGGACCAATTTAAGGATTGTGCATAATTGACAACTTGATAAAGAGATCCCACATGGACCTTCCTCAATGCTTTCCGCTCTTTTTCTTCCCAGCTCTGAAAAGCACTGGTTAAGTATTCAAGTTGTGTTTCCACTGTACAGGAAACATCCGATGGAACTTCATTTAAACCGGTAATAAATTTATTTAGCGATTGGCCGCCAAAATCAATATTTTCCCCCATAGTTACTGCAAGAAACTGCCAAAGCATTTGCTCGTCTACTGAACGATTTCTATCATCGTTCGTAAGAGCAATTAAATCAAAGAACGGATTATCTTTTGTAATTGCATCTAAGGCATCTTTTACATCATGTGCAAGTCTAGCTCGGGTTTTTTCAGTAGCCGTTAATGCCATAGACTGGTTAACTCGATAATAAAGATCCTGGATCTCTTCCAAACTGCAATCCCGGAACTCTGTCACTGTAAAATTGTAGGTGAGGAATTCAAAACTTGAAGTTTTCCCTAAGTCCTTATGCTTCTTACCCGCTAACACTTCATCACCAAAATCAGGTGTTCCTTGAGACAACTTATAAAGATCATCATGAAAGAAAAATACAGATTCGGTGCGCTGCCTGCCATCAAAGAACCACAAATTCCCGTCACCGTTATCCCATACCAAAAGGGGTGGAACATACTTATCCCTAATAACTGAATCAATCAAAAAGGAACGTCTATCATTTTTCCAGACACTATTGCGCTGGAATGGTAAATCATAACGAATGATTCCCTTCTCACGATATCCTAAAAGCGTTTTAACTGTTTTTTGTGTACTGCCTCTTTTCATTTCCCATCCTCCATTATTAGAATGTAATTGGTTTAATCCCACTATATAATCCCAATAGCCATTTATTTATTCAGTCTACTGGCATCCCAACCATCTGGTCGCCTTTCTTTAGCTGCAGGAGTGCATTTTTCACAGTAGTAACGCACACCTAATCTCACTACTCCATCTGGAGACAAGCGAGGTACAATATAAAAAATCTCATTTTCCGGATCAATAAAATCTTTCGTACAGCCGGAACAAACCGGATTATCATCTGGATCGTCATATTCATAGTTTATATCAAGTCCGTCATAGTCGTAATCAATCGTCGGTTTATTTCTATCATCTGGTATCATTTACGAATACGGCTCCTTTTAGGCAGAATATTTTGCTGCTTCTTTCCATTGAACCTACGAACACTTGACGGCTGGCGACGAATATTTCTTGTCCGATGATTCGGTTGAATTTCTTGGGATTCAGCCATTTTAAGTCTACCTAACATCAAAATGACTAAACATGCTGGAATCATTAATATAAACAACAACATAACATTCCCTCCTCTCAAGCACTAAATGTACGCCTGATCTTCTCAATTTGTGGAAATACATACAGATCTTCAATGTACTTTTCGTCATCATAACATAGAATCATATCAGCTCCCGGAAAACCACTATAAAGACTCTCTAAGAGCATGTTTAATCTGAGATGATCTGTTTCATTATATGAACAGCGATACAAGCGTTGCCCCTTCTTATAGTAGGGGGGATCTATCAGAATGCTTGTATCATTACCCCAATATGCTTCCTCAATAATTTCACAGGCATCTTCATTGGTCACTTTGATCCGATCACTCATAGTATGGATCGTCTGTATTCGCTTAATTAGGCCTTCCGGAATCCATCTTGAAAGCAACCTTGAAGAATCTCCATTCTTACCTCCAAGTGGGTACGCGTCATAAATTCCTGAAAAAGCAAGACGATTATTAACAAGCATATGCCATGCTGCATCTTCCAGGCTGCAATTGGCGTATCCAGATAATATAATTTTTTGAGATTTGAAGTAGTCTTGTCTTGTTGGAACAGTCGAACGAATCTGATCAACTAGCACATTGACATTAGTTTTAATGATCTGAAACAGAGCATATACGCCATAATCCACATCATTTAAATGTAATTCTTCAATAACTCCAGCGTGGAGCAATGCCAATTCCACACTGGCCCCTCCTGCATAGGGAGAAACCAATAACTTTGATTTATCGCTAATTAACTTTGTATACAAGTAATCCGTTACTTTGCTTTTCCCACCCGGATATCTCAACGGAGATAGACGCTTGTTAAATTTGCGATCTATACTCCGTCTTGCAGTATCCTTGGAATCCTTACTCTCCATTATGAGGTAGAATCTACGATCTTCATCTTCTTCATGTATATAGTTGTAAGAATCGCAATCTCCGCACCAGAACCCTTTATTATATTTATCAATATCATCATAGTATTCCGATCCACAGAATCTACAAGGTGGGAGTTCAATCACCAGCTTATCCTCCTTAATATACGAAAAGACTAGAAATATGCATCTCACGCTTCTTCGATTTTATACAATAACCCTTAACCATTTCACAGATAACCTCTGCTATTTTTGTAATATGTATCTTTTATTATTATATCACGTATTACACATTATTAATATATACTCCGACGAAATTCTCCACCTTTTTCCCCTGACCCTGCGAATTTATTTTTAATTATCATCAACAAAAAACCTTCATTCGTATGAAGGTTGAATAACAGCATTTGAAACTATCACGGGTCCGGGAAAAAGAGGCATGATTTGTATATGTAAGATATATTATATTACAACATAATCCCTTTATTCATAATATATTATGTATCCTTGTACGATAATGTTCTACCAGTTTCTACGCACCCCTATCGGGATCGGATAACTTAAGAGTACAATTACAAAAACTCCGAGCAGAAAAATTACAGTCAACCCAATCAATTTTCTTTTCACCCTGACTCAGTTCTCCTTTTAATTTGAGTATTGCAGAGCACAGTATGTGTCAACTATATTTGTTCGTCCAGCTAATCAACTCTGCAACCGTATAAAAACGTGAAAATAATCAAGCATTGCGTCACCGGCCCGCTACCCTCGTACTACTACGCATCAAAGAGCGTTGCTGGCCGATATCTTATAAGACCCCTGTTCTACATCAGAAACAGCCACATAATCAACTTCTCCATCCGAGTAGGTAACTTCATAACAAAGTCTACTCGGTAATGTCGGCTCCGGAATGACATATACAAGCCCTGTAATAGCAGGTACGCCTTTCGTTGGATTATACGCATAAGAGTGAATTGGATGTAAATACGATTTAGATAGTTGAAGCATAAGAAAACCCCCATTATAGTATTACAAATCATTTCAGCCAAAAATCATAAGTCACCATTACTATCCCCAAAATCATAAGTGCAAAAGATGAACCTTCCCTTTAATTTTTTGACCTTATGAGACGTTCCACTAGATCCCCTGAAGCCCATAAATCAAATACCCCCTCTCTATTCAATATGATGTCTTGATGGATTTTCACCACGCATTGTGCGAATGATAAATTCTGCTTGTTGATACTGTTCTAAAGTAATTCCAGTTTCTTTCGATACATCTTCAAATGGCTTTATCTCTCCACGATGATCAAGCATATCTTTTACAGATCTGCGCGATTCCACAATTTCAAAAGGATTAATCTTAGATGTATTCTGTGGATCTATCTTAATAACTTTGCCTCCGAGCTTACTAATCAATTCTTGATAATTTTTATCCATGCTAATACACTCTCCTTATTCATAGAAGTACATTGGCTCATAGATTCTCTTTTAAATAAGTTCAGCCTCAGATCTAGATCCATAGGGACAACAGGTGGGCGGGATCGCCCAGGGCGGATCGATCTTAGAGCCGGCGCAGCTTCGTCCGGACCTTCAGCTACAACAGCGCCGCGGCCGCAGCCGGATCTTCAGTATCGGCGAGTTTTTCATTAAGCCGCTTTTCGTAATCTAAAATGAGTTTTGCGATTTTCAACTTTCCATTCCAACCAATCATGGTTCCATTCTGCTTTTAATGTTTGTATCAATGATGGTTTAGGATTGTTGTAATAAGTCTGAACATTTTCTAAAATTTGATCTATCGTAACCCAATCTTTTCTTTTCAAAAACAGTTTAATTGCATCTATCATTTCACTATATTCAGTAATGCCCTCGCCAGATTTAACACCAGCCACAGTTCGTGTATGGAAGTCAGATTTTATAAGTTTCTTTATATCATAGGATTTTTTTCTAACACGTTTACCCCAAAACTCAACGTTTGATCCATTTATACGACTATCATATTTTGAAGACTCATCCGTTGTATAAATCAATCCTATTCCTTCTTGTTTCAATAAATTGAGCGCAATTTTTGAGTGTTGCTGTTTAGGTTTAGGTACAGCTATAAAGATGTAATCAGCACAATGTTTTGCTCTAATAGCTTGTTCTATTACTTTGAAATTAAGTTGTTTTTTCATTTCAACAATAATTGAAAAACTACCTTTGACAGCTACAACATCAATATTTCCAACTTCAGCATAGACGTTATCACATTTTATTTGCTCTATAAGAATGCGTTTAACATGTGTAAACATTTCCGATTCCTTCATGATTCACCTTCCTTTACCTTCATAGTTTGCGTCAATGGCCCGGCACCCTCGTACTGTTCAGGATTGCCCTACTTAACAATATCGTCCAAGAGATACCACGCCTGCTGTTCCGGATCACGAAAAGAATTAGAAACAGCGATGCGAATCTGGATTTCTCCATCACGATTAGCTTGATTAAAGAAAAATATCTTCCGACTACCCACATGATCTGTACCAGCAATAACCCAATCAGTCTTCAGTTTCTCAAATCTATGTATCATCTAAATCGCCTCCTTCCTGTGCAGTAATGCGTCTACTACTATTTTTCAAATCTCCAGCCACCATCCAAATAATTAAAACGCCATTCGATATATGCCTCTTCTAAAAACTTATCCATATCTGTGTCATTCTCAGGGTTGTATCCCAATTCCTCCAAGGTGAATTCATCTTCATGTCCTTCACCAGCAAAGCCAATATTTAACGAGAAATAGACTTTTGTTTTAGGGTCCATTTGTGACCTCCCTCCTGCGCATAATGCGTCTTTCAGCACTCGTACTGCGAATTAACTAATCTTGATTCCTACATGATCCTCCAGACTGACCGGAACTTTCCCTTTCATGAACATGGTGTGTCCAATCTGTTTTTCCAGCTCAACGTATCTGCGGTATAATTCAGGGTTGCAGATTGCTCCATGCCGCAGGTCATTAACCGATCCCATGATGCAGAACACACAGCTCAGACGGTCATTGCCATCTGCATATGCCCAGAATGGTTCCTGCCCGACTTGCCTGATGTAGTCAAAAACTTGAGCTGTAGACCAGTCGAATATTGGCATCCAGTCCCATACATCACGGTGGCCGCAACTTTCAGCCTGGTTGAAACGAAAAGGCTCTTTTTTTGCTCTGGCTGTGGATTCTGCTGCTCGTATGCCCATGCAGTTAACAGCTATCTTCAGTCCGCGATCCTTTAAGTATTTGCGAATGAATTTGAAGATTGGTCCGCGTTTAAGATCACTTGTGCATTGACGATGTTTTGCTGATGGCCACATCCCCCGCTGCTCAACCATGCTTAACAGCGTTTTGTTAGCTCCCACAACATTTAAGCCGTGTTTAATCGTTGCCCATATATGATCCTGCACACCCTGCCATTCAACCTCACCAAGATCAGCGTGTACCACAACAATCTGGTGGTCCGGTACAACAGTACGAAGATAAGCATACATTGCCTGACTGTCCTTTCCCCCTGAATGAGAACAGAAGAAGATTGCCCCTGCCTCTATCAAGTCTCTTATTTTATCTGGTAAGTGCATCGTCCATTCCCCTCCTTGGTGAACCGTATGCGTTACCGTTCATTCTCCTTTTCGGGCATATGACTCGTATTCATGAGTCATGCCAGAATCCCCCAATACATTTGCGTTAAACAGGACTTCTAGCGCTGTTTCAGAAGCATGTCCTTTTTTCAAAAGTTCGTTATACATCCATTGGAGATATGCATCCACATTTACAAATCTGAGCATTTGCGCTTCATTGAATACGAGATAATCAGATTCCAAACTATCGCTGGCGCAAGCACTACATATATCATGTTCTTCGTTCATCCAAGAGCAAGGGCCATCCTCATTTACGCATGCGTTATTATCGGTACATCCACATAGCTTACATTTACCCACTGGAAACATGAACATTAAACATACCCCTCTCTTTCTAAGTCCAACTGATCGACTCCACGGCCGCAGCCGGATCTTCAAGACCTGACCTGGGGTCTATGGCAATTATTCGTTCCGAAGCTTCATTAAAGTCTCTTTATCCAGAAATTCCACGATCTTCGAAATTTGAAGCCAATGGTCTTTAGTAATATTGGTTTCTTCCGGAATTGATTCAAAGGGAACTACATTTCCTTCTGAATCAATCACATCTTTAATTCGGATTCGTTGTCCTTCTACTTCCAAAGGACTCCAACGATTGGATTCAGACGAATCCAAATTAATCACAATAGCTTTTACTTCTTTAACGAGACTATTGATAAGCAATTCCGGATTGTATTTCCGATATCCTGGTAAACCATTTATCAATATTATATCACGTATTAATGATTTTTAATATATATAATGGTGAATTTTACTATACTTTTTCCCTGTCCCGCTAATCTATTTTTATCATCAAAAAAACCTTCATTTATATGAAGGTTGGATAAAAGCAGTTATTGGCGGGGAGTCTTTCAGCTTCTTCTCACGCACTAAATTCACTTCGTAAATCATTCAATTCCTTACGAATATCTCCATGGAATGATTTCATTTCTTTATCTGATTTATTTGTGAGATTATGAAGAAAGTCCACATGCTCCCATGGTAAAAACTTGGAGACATGTGTGATAAGTTCGATTGAAAAGTAAGCACATTTATCATCAGATTGAGTCTGGAAATAAAGAACAAAAGCAGCATCAAGCAAGTCCAAAGCTGAATAAGCTTCAATCATTCTTTCCTTGCTTTTCTTTTTATTGACAGCATATTTTCGCATCCCAAAATAAACAATCATTGAAAATAAAGCAGCTATAAAAATAGTTATTATCAATATCTTGTGCATTTTCATCCTCCATTAATTTTTGAATTGATTTATAAAATTCCGTTCAAGATAAAAACCAGCATAACCCCCAATAACGGGTCCGGGAAAAAACAGACCTGTTTTGCAAATGTAAGATATATTATCTTACATGTATTCTCCTTTATATATAATACATTATGTAACATAGTAAGATAATTAGTTTGGTTTACCGTTGACTCTACAGTCACCTGATCTATCGGTACCGGCAGTTTGGCTGTAGTACCAATAAGCGCACAACCATTCCAAGTTGCTAGTATTTGCAATCACTCAATATGCGTCTACTATCCCGTACCCACCATTTTGATCATTGAAGTTCTTTTATTCTCCAAATGCAAGTTTATATTGAGGCTTCATGAATACACCCTCCTTATTCAATATGTATTATTTATCTTCATTTTTGATAAGCTCCTGCCAGTATGAAGTTCTCTCATGTTGTATTCCTGCTTTATATAATTGAAGCAAACAAGAATACGGCAGATAGATTTCAATTGCTTTCGCTTCTTCACGTTGATCGGATATATATCTATTTTTTGAGCATTTCTCAATAGTTACTGGACGGTCAAAAGAAATTATTAGGATATAAATATCATCCTCCGCAAAGGCTGCTGAAAGATCAAATCCCCATCTTCCATCCAGCAATAATTCGACTAATTTTATTTTGCTATTCGAGTAGGTATAATCCCACTCCCCTTCATATGAGAAGGGAACAAAATATGGACCTGTCAGTAATGTACGAATAATTGTTTTTTGAGATAGAGAGATATTTGGGTTGTCGTCTGCCAAATGTTGAAATTGATTTTGTCTTTGTTTATAAAGTTCCTCAGCGCTTATTGTGTAATCAATCAGTGTGATCTCCTCCTTCTGAATGAATACTTTTATTCAATATGTTGTCGCTTCGTCTGTTTGTGCCATCCTTCCGCAGCATTCAGGTCTTCATCCATGAATAGTTTTCCAAATCTCTCATCCTCTCTAGTTCGCTATATGCGTCTTATCAGCACTTCTATTTTTCCTCCCATGGACTGTCCTTATAACAAGAGGATCTAGCTCCTGAAATTAGTTCTAAATAGATAGCATTCAATTCATTAAAAGAGGTGCTATCCCACCCTAGCCAAGTAGCAAATAAATCTTCAGAGTGTTGATTCCAAATATCTATTACCTGAAGAAGAGAAAGAATAATACCCTTTTCCTCAAAAAGCATTCTTACCTTGTCGCATACTGGAAGATCCTCAGCAAAATAGGTTTCTTGGCTTTCTTTTTCAATCAAAAATTTTCGAGGTGCTTTCTCTCCAGCAATTATCTGAAGGAGAATTTCTCGGGGAGTTGTCGCTTCCAAGGCCCAATCTCCCATTGGGTCAACTTTGCCTGTAGCAGTATAATATGTACCATAAGCTCTCTCGAATAAATCTTTCATCTTCCACCTCATATATCTCTAAAAATACTTGCTCCCTATTATATTTCGCATTATTGATCAGTGTCTTCGTACTGTTCAGCTGCTTGACTCCAACGGAGCCAGAAATGAATCCTTTTTATGAGAAGTCAGATAAATAAGTTCGGCCTCTGATCCAGATCCATATAATCCATATTCCTTAACATGATCATCGACAAAAACATAAACTTTGTCCCATGTCAGATACACTTTTACGACAAGCTCATATTTTGCGAAACTGTTAAGCATCATCTTTGTTAAAAGAAACATAAGGCTCTTGATACGTCGAGATTCAAGTCCTACTGGATACTCAATGTTAAAAGAAGTTGTTATATTCAATTTCCATTCATCCCTTCTTCGTACTGTGCATGAAACGTTTAAAAAACAGTGTTGACTTTATCATACAGATAATGTATGATAAAGTCATACAAAGGAATGCGAAATATAAAATAGAAAGGTTGATCAATTATGAAGATTACTGAATATACCTTATTGCCACAAAAGGGCGGTTTTGAAGGATCAATTTATTATGTCATCCGACTCGGCGAAGGACTTTACTATAAAGGCACGGACGGAGGTTTCCACCGCCGAGAAGATGGCGTTCACTATAAATCGCAGATTAAAATGAGCACCGACATTCCTACCGCCAGTCACATAGCTGAGAAATTTGGTCAAAGTGAAGTTGAGTATCTTAAGCGCAACTATGATGAATATGGTCTTCTGAGAGCCGATGCCCCTGTGTTTTTCGTTGGGCTTGCTGAGGCTGCTGAAATTCTCGGTTGGGATAAGCGCAAGGTTAGTACATACATGCAGCGTGGCGTATTCCCTCAACCTCTTCAACGGTTAGTAAGTGGCCCCATTTGGAATCGTACCAAAATTGAAGAGTACAGAGACTCTCAGAAATGAGGGTCTTTTTTTTATTACGCTATATGCGTCTAACTGTGTAGGGTGAGGGCTTATGCCCTCTTATTCCTTAACCGGTGGGGAATCTCAGCTCCAAATATTGCTGTGCAGTATAGGTTCTCACTAGGGTTGAGGACTAAATGTAATGAATTACTATTGACATTACAACCATCGAAGCAAGAAAGGCACTCCCATAAAAATCGAGAGCAGAACCGAATATATTTTCCTCTACGGTTTCCCAATACCCTTCGCCATTAAAAGTTGCAATCACTGGATGAAACACCAATAAAAGAAACAGGTAAATGCCTGCGAATACTCCAATTCCATCTGAAAACCACTTTAACTCTTCCAATTATCTTTACCCCAAGGTGTTCTATCAACCTCGTTAATATAATTTCTCTGTGGATCTGATACAAGCTCTTTAAACTTCATTGTTTTTGTCAATTGCGCTTCAACTTCTGATTTTATTTCATTAATCAACAGCTCTTCACATCCACGAATATCATCATCTTTTGAACCAACGATAAACATTCCAGCTCCAAAGCCATTCTTAACATAATGGTTTTTTATTTGTCCTATTTCACCTGCATACAATTTAAAGTAGGTATTGTCTATACAAAAACCGTCTTCACTAAACTGTCGAGTGACAATGTGCTCTGTGATATTCACTTCAGCATATTGTTCAAAGCGCAAGCAAACCACTACTCTTGTTAATTTGTCTTCCAACTCCAAACTGATATTCATAATTCATTCACTCCTTCGCTATATGTGTCTACTGATCAGTGATTTCGGACTGCGTAATAAGTTTCTACTTTGTTGCTATATCGTTAAATATCATGCATAGCATTCCAGCAAATATAAGCACCGCCATAATGACAGAAAAAATCATGCCTTTCTTATCTATATCCTGCACTGTCTGAGCCTCCTTACTTCGCTATATGTGTGAAGAAAATAAAGTATTAGACTGAAAAATAAAGTGTTAGACTAAGATGCAGCTTATAATTAGTTGGTATGTTTTTTTTTGTTCTTAAAAAGATTCAACCAGCCCTCAAAGAGCATTTTAAATACGGATAACTGAATCATCACCAAGTGAAACAATGCGACAATCATTGTCCCTAAAAAAACGAATAATACCCCTAATGAAATGATTCCAATAACAATCTCCCACCAGCTCGATTCGTAATCTTGAAGATTAAAGTTGTCAATAGAAACTAGCTGGGAAAACCAATCAATCATCTAGTTCAACTCCTCAGTCTAATACTATATTTTTATTTTTTTCTTAGTTAGCCTACCGAATTAAGAGCCAGTCTAAAACTCATTTCTCAAAAGCTGATGGTTTTGCAAATTGTAAACCGCTCTAAATCAGCAAAATAACTCTGGCAGATAGAGAATACTAAATTATTGAATCAATCAGAGCCATTTACTGCCAAATAAGATCCGATTCGTTACGAAAATTATAATCGCCTGATCGTAATTACACAGAGGGAGAAGCTCTAAACCCCATGGATTTGATGTTATGCCATCGTCAGAATCCAAAATCCTCTCAAAGAGATTGTTGTCGATTCGACTAATGCATTGAATCAAATTCTTAATGTGAATTTTGTATACTATATCATCAGACTCATACTCTAATAGTTCGCATTCACATTTTAGGATATCGCAAAAGAAAAAATCCGCAAACCGACTCTCAGATCCCTTCATTCCCTCTTCTCCATTCCTCAACCATATGATCACTCAACTCTCGCAATTAATTTTTTACTTTATTTAAAAACTCTTCTTTCTCTTCCGTGTTCATAAAATCATCTAATGACTGAGTGAGAGTAAATGATCCTACACTACCTCCTTTTTTATTCATCTAACTCCTCACTATGCTTCATCACGGCTTTGTACTCTCCGACTACTTGTGATACCCTCTGACCTTAACCCCATATAGACCTTTACTATTTCCGTGTTGAATATACTTACTATCTTTCAGCGGGCACTTATGCGGGCTTGTCGTACCTTTGAAAATAATATCCAAGCCCTTTTCATGTTTGCATGTATACGCGTCCAAGACGGTCGCCCACCGCCCAAATTCGCATTCACTGCACCTCTTCAAGAGGTTCACCTGCCTTCGTTATATGGGCCATTATCCAATAGTTTCATGTAACATAGTTTGAGTACAGTTACAGGTTCTATGTTTGGTCTGTAAATCCACCCATAATCTCACGCGGTAGCAGCCGATCTTTTATAAGCGTATAAGCGTCTGTGCGGTCATATAAGGCATGGTATCGATGACCAGTGTCATTTGTACCGGCTCCCGCATTGGCTGAGTATAGAAACGCTGCTGGCTGCTCACCCTCCTCCATGACCGGCACATGCAACTCTTTACAACGTGTTTTACTCAACAGCACCGCGAATGAATAGGTTTCACCGTTCCATTTTCCAGAACGCGGTATAAAATACGGTAATCCACTGTCCTTAACTTCCTGGCGGTTAAACCGCCCCTCTTTGTTTGGCATTTCCTTCACTCTCCTCTATTGATAAGCTCACTTGCCAATTCACTGACAGGCATATCCCATCGGTACAAAGGATTAACGGCCAATTTATCGTAAACTTTGTCACGAATATCTAGCTTAGCAAGCTCAATCCCATTCCTCGCCTTCATCAGCTCGACTTTAACGCGCATTTCGTAGTTACTTTGCTCCAGAATGGTATCCATGACCTGGGACCGGATTAATCGTTCAGCGCTTTCATCAAATGTTCTGGACAGCACATCTTCAGTTGGAATAACCTTCCCAACTCCATACTCTTCCATTTTCCCTTCTAACCACTCAATGAATTCAGGAGTAGTCATAGCATTTAGTTCGGCACGATTCGATTGCAGCCAATCCTGCCAATAATAGGATACATAATCAGCAACTGGACGGTGCCGTTCGCTATTGAACGACTCGATCTGCAAGCCCATATCGATGGCTTCTTCCGGTTCAAGTCCGAGATTGATAACCCTCACTTTCCGGCCTGGTCTTGCTGCTGTCGCTTCCTGTAACGTTTCGAAAATTTTTGTACCGGCTGCATCCGCATCATGAACACAGAAAAATTGAATCTCTTCATCTGTCTCACCGAGTAGATCGAACAAGTCTTTAACTGCCCGAGACGCAAATCCCTTCGAAGACAAGAGCGCACAGTCATAGCGTTCCGGAAAACCTACATCTCTTAGGCTTGCAAAATACCCCTCTTTTTCGATAAAGATGATCTTGTTGAATGTCCACTTTGGTCGATTGTAATTCTCGACTGCAATTGTTCCTAGAGGAATTTCCTCTCCGGTGTGTGGATGATACAATGTCCCTCGCGGATCTCGATACATACCTGGAATGTCACCATACTCCGCTTCATAATCAGTGATGATATGGCAAAAGTACGTGTACCCCGGCTGCTTCCCAGAGAAAGCTTCCATGACGTAGGGGCGAATCGCATAGTAAAGTTGCCGCTGACTAAAAATGAATTTCCCACTACCACTGGTCTTCTCAATCGCTGCGGGTAGATTATCCAAAACAACTTGCCTTTCGTTCCTGCCCTTAGAAAGATCGTTCTGATTCTTCTTTTTCGCTTTGGACGCAGCTCGTTTAACTGCATCTTCGATCAGACTAGCCATGGGTCTAAAATCAGGTGCTTTTCCATCACTCGTTATTGGCATGTATGGGGTAATAATGTTGATGTAAAAATTAGCCGGTCTAGACTTTACATCAACGTACAAGCCCCCACCCCAAATAGTTGATGAAGCCTGCTTCGTTGAAACCTTTACGTCTGCCGTCACTGGAGATTTATTCACGCATACCGTCAAAGAAGAACTCAAATTGTCCGCATCGCCTTTTATTATTCCCACCCATGCCTCAACGACAATCGGGATTTCGGCCTCTTGCGAACCCCTTGCCGATTCAATTTGGATCTTTCCAGTTTTTTTGTAATGTTCCAAGTCCGAAAATGAGTCTCCCACCTCACCTAGCGATTTAGCTATCGGGGCTTTGAGCGATTTCCGCATAAGTTTAAGAAGAAGATCCGAATTAATAAAATCAAGTTCATTGGTAAACTTGGCCCCAGTCTCCCTCATTCCCGCCAGAATCTCTACTGTTTTTTTGTCATCGCAAAAAAGGTTAACAAAATACTCTAAATTCATGTCAGCCGAGTTCACCAATTCATAAAAGGCTTCACTAGAATACCAGAAGGGTGAAGATTCCCCCTGGTACATGCTCCCTTTCCTCGAAAATTGAATGGCAAGGCTTCCCCAATAAAGGGCATCATCATCAATATTCATACTACCAAGACGGACTAAGATTGATGTCCCCTTATGGTCGTCAGATCCGATATACCGTTTTATACTGGTCCCATCATCCTGCGGCTCAATTCTGTAAACACTTCCTCTTGTAGAAACGGTAAGGCTTCCTCCAGTGGCAATAACCGCACCCGTTACAACGCGCAAGCCATTACCCAGCGCTCCCCGAGTGGGCAAGCGCAGCAGCTTGGACGAGATCATTGGGCGATTGATTGAAAAGTATTCCTGCAGCCATTCTGGTTCAATACCAGGACCATTATCCGTTACCCGGAACGAATGACTATCAACAAGCTCAAGATCACAATCTCCAGTAGCATCAAGCGCATTATCTACTAATTCTTTTACAACCAACAAAGGAATAAATTGCCGATGCACTCCAGCTTTTTGACAAAGCGTCTCGATATTACGAAACATTTTCCAATCTTCACGCACTAATTGCATCAAATCACACTCCCCTTTCTTGTTCCGGCCAGCTCCATCTATCCAATCTGACCACTTGATCAAGTATGTACCGTATCGATTTCCCGCAGCTTACAGAGTTTCCAAGTCGAAAAGGAACAATCTTCTCATACTTGCTGGAAGTTTTCCCGCCAATGTATTCGTATCTCGTCCGGTAAACCCAACCTCCGCCGCAACCATGGATAACACAAAATGTGCCTTCTTCTAGCAGATCGAGATCATCAATTCCCTCGACTATATAATTTTCGTTTAACAGCTTCATTATGGGCATATACAAAGCTTGGTGGGTTCTGCATTTTTTCAAAAAATCCCGCGCTTCGTCTTTATAATAGAGGCTCGGTTCATAGGATTGGAACATAATTTCGGTCATCTTATTATTCCTTTCGCTCTGTATTCTTCCTCTTTATTATATCACGTATTATACAATTATGATATATATTAAATCGAAATTCGGTTATTTCCCTGCCCTTTTTTTCCCGGACCCGCTCATCTGTTATATATAGCAAAGAACCGCCTAAATGCTTGGCGGTTCTTTGTTTAACAGCTTTGTTATCTTGCCTGTAGAATATTATCAATCATCACTGCTGCCTCAAATCTACTTACATAGTTTTTTGGTTTGAACGTGAGATCTTGATAGCCTCTCATTATGCCCAAACTCACCACATATTTAACTGATTGCAATGCCCACGGTGTGGTTGAGTTAATATCCGTCAAATTGGACTGACTTGGATCTTTAGATGGTGAAGTAATTTTTAATAGACTTGCGATATTATTCAGCATTACGGCTGCCTGTTCCCTTGTGATTAAATCATTCGGTCTATACAGGTGGTCGTTAAAACCTTTTGTAATCCCTTTATCTATTGCGCCAAATAACTCATCATAGTACCAGCCTGTTTTGAACAAATCATTAAACTGATAGTTGTTTGCCACAATAGGTAAGTTTTCGCCAATGGCCCGATTCAGCATAATTGCAAATTCGGCTCTACTAATTTGTTTTCCACCGTTAAAGTACCCATCAGTATAACCTTTTAAAATCCCTTTATTAGTCAAAGACAACACTGCATCCTTTGCAAATGGAGCTAAATAATCCTTATATTGAGCTTCAAAAGGTAACAGTGTTGCTGTTGGTGATCCTGGAGTCGGTGCTGTTCCTCCTGATCCTGGAGTCGGTGCTGTTCCTCCTGATCCCGGTGTCGGTGCTGTTCCTCCTGATCCCGGTGTCGGTGCTGTTCCTCCTGATCCCGGTGTCGGTGCTGTTCCTCCTGATCCCGGTGTCGGTGCTGTTCCTCCTGATCCCGGTGTCGGTGCTGTTCCTCCTGATCCCGGTGTCGGTGCTGTTCCTCCTGATCCCGGTGTCGGTGCTGTTCCTCCTGATCCCGGTGTCGGTGCTGTTCCTCCTGATCCCGGTGTCGGTGCTGTTCCTCCTGATCCCGGTGTCGGTGCTGTTCCTCCTGATCCCGGTGTCGGTGCTGTTCCTCCTGATCCCGGTGTCGGTGCTGTTCCTCCTGATCCCGGTGTCGGTGCTGTTCCTCCTGATCCCGGTGTCGGTGCTGTTCCTCCTGATCCCGGTGTCGGTGCTGTTCCTCCTGATCCCGGTGTCGGTGCTGTTCCTCCTGATCCCGGTGTCGGTGCTGTTCCTCCTGATCCCGGTGTCGGTGCTGTTCCTCCTGATCCCGGTGTCGGTGCTGTTCCTCCTGATCCCGGTGTCGGTGCTGTTCCTCCTGATCCCGGTGTCGGTGCTGTTCCTCCTGATCCCGGTGTCGGTGCTGTTCCTCCTGATCCCGGTGTCGGCGTTGGTGTCGGCGTTGGCGTTGGTGTCGGCGTTGGTGTTTCTGCTGGTGAGTCAACGGTTCCACCGGAACCATCAGATGGTGCTTTAATATCAACAGGTGTAACACCAAAAACAGTTTCAACACCATCAGAATTCTTTGTGACTGCCGTTATCGTATAATGATAGTCGTTCCCTGGAATAATGTCATTTTCTTCGAACGGTAATTTACCGTCCTTAACAGCAACATTACCCAGATCCTTAGATACTCCAGTTGTAGCATTAAAATACGTTACATGATAAGATCCGTCTGAATTTTTTTCATATTTCACTTCGGGATTTCGATTTACATAATAGGCTGTAACTTCTGGTATCGTTTGAAACTCCCAACTAATTGTACCGCTAGAAGGTAACGTTGGTGTAATTACAATAGTTGCAGCTTCTGCTGCTGTTTTTACAGTAAGAGATACAGGACTAGACACTCCCCATGTGTTCTTAGCTTGAACAGTGTAGGAATATTGTTCTTCTGGGGCCAGGGCAATATCCTTAAAGGATGTTAATGGACCGTCGTACACAATTACGTCATTGTCTCTGATCACCCTGTAGGTCTCTGCCCCATCTACCATTGACCACTGAAGAGAAGCTGCATCTGAATAAACTCTTGTTAACTTAAAGTTGGAAGGTTCCTTGGGAGCTACACCTTTTGTCTTGCCTGTGATGCTAACTGAGTTACCTTGACCACGATCGTTAATACCACTTATAGAGTAAGTGTAACTTGTATCAGAGCGGAGATCTACATCATGGAAAGCCAAATCAGTTCCCATGTAAATCACTTTGGTATCTCTCGTCAGTAAATAAAGATTAGCATCCGAAATCTCTTTCCAGCTTATCGATATGCTATCGGCTGACTCATTATATGTTACAAACGTAATCGATTCAGGCGAAGGAATATGAGGCGTGAATTCTATTTCCTGTTTCGTCTTTGCAATAATCGAAACCGGCTCACTAATCATTGTTCCCTTTTTAGCCTGAATCGTAAATTCATAGATTGTATCTTCAGAGAGATTTGTTACACTAAACGCGGTTGCTGGACCTTCAAATATTGGTTGGCCGTCTTTTAAGATACTATAAGATGTAGCACCAGCTACACTGTTCCATTTCAGATCCAGATAATTATATCCAACATGAGATACGATAAAATCAGTAGGGGATGGCAATATTTCTTTTTCAGTTTTTGCAGTTAATTGAACTGGTGTACTTTCAACATTCCCCCGCTTTGCAATAAGCGTATATTTATATTCAGTATCTTGGTCCAAGCCAATATCCGTAAAGGATGTACCACTATTTTGATAAATGATCTTATTGTCACGTTTGATGATATAAACTTCTGCCCCTGCAACTGCTTTCCAGGTGAAGTCTACTTTGTCATATGATCTAGAAGTAACTCTAAAATCACTTGGTGAATCTAAAGACGGTTCATTTTCTTCTAATGAGACAATAACAACTGGGGAAGGATTGCTATATGCAGCACCGTCAAAGGCTTGTATAGAATAAATATAAGCAGATCCGGCCTGCGCAGATCTGTCCGTATAAGATGTAGTGGTAACACTACCAATTTCCACTCCATTTCTAAGCACTCTATAAAGTAATGCTTTTGGTGTAGGATTCCAATTCAAAGTGATTTTACCGTTATTATTTACAGCCGTTGGTTTATTAGGTGCTTCAGGTTTTACTATTACTTCATCGTATGAAGTGGATGTTACTATATAAGGACTTGCAGCAGTACCACTCCCAGCAAATTTAGTTCCAGGTAAAACTTCTGCAATATATTTGAAGGCCGCTCCATATCCTGGTTGTTTTTTATCAAATACGTAATTTTGAGTTATCCCTGACCCTGATACAGAACCTATATAGTAAAGTCCCAAGGTATCATTTACTGTGTTTGGTGTAATAAGGCCCATAGTACCTACTACGCGAGCGATAAGATTCGAGGCGTATAAACTTAATCCCTTGTACTTTTCAAACTCCTCAATTCCAATAATACCCACAGGATTATCATAGGTGTAAGCTATATCACGTTTTGTATAATCCCTAACTGTCCAGGTCTTTTTTACAAACGGCGCATCAGGTGACTTAGCTGCAAGTTTAGCATCAAATAACCCTGCGATGTACCCTAAATTGTCTCCATCCGTTGATTCCAAATTCAACTTCCATTTAGTTCCATTGTAAATATAAGCATTGACTGTGGTATTAGCAGCGATCAGTACATTATTGTCAGCTACTAACCATTTTCCGGAGGTTTTTAGATCCACTGTTTCACCCAAACTAACTAACCGGTCTCCTAATTTCAAAGAATTTTTTTTAGGTGTTTCTATTAATATTTTCATCTTCGTAGTAGCCTTTGTGATTGTATTGGTAGCAACTACTTCAATTTCATTAACTGTACCCGGACTTAAAAGCGTATAAAGCTCAGTTCGAGTAGTTCCACCATACAAGTTCCTTGGAATGTCACCTTTTACATTATAAGTGTAAGAGTACCCGGTTGTTGCATTATATATCATTAACATACTTGTTGGAGTAACCAAAGCCCATTCGAAACGATTGAACAAATTAAAATCTTGAATCTCTCCACTTTGCATACCTGTAAAATCATAAACGGGAGTTTCGTCTTCTTCACCAGCCGCATATGCAGCCGGAGCATGATGGTACGGCAAGTTTACAACTAACAACATCGCAATTAAAAACATTGAAAAAATTTGTTTTATCCTCTTTTTTTTCATTATGTAAGACCTCTTTCTTGTAATATATATTGTAAGATAAACAGTAAGATAATTAGAAAGATGAAGCCAAGTTACATAGTAGGATTATATTTTGTATTCATACTATATAAATTTGAAAATCTCGATGCCCAGATCACACGGGAGAACAATGGACATTTACTTATTGGCTTTGTACTCATGAGAACTCCCGACAAAATAAGTGTATTTCTTTGAAATCCCGTATGGTCTAGGTGTCGGGATGGAAATGACAGCCACTACACTTGGACCATATAAATAATCAATATATTGAAAACTTTGTCCAGCCGCATCTACGACATCAGCTTTGTACACACGCGGAAACATTCCAGAGTCCACGGTTTCAAACAATAACAGCCTCATTTGATCGGTAGACCGAAAGAGGCCGTCTTCCTTAGGGTTAAAGTTTTCATTCAATTTGAGTGACATTTTCAAACGTTCTTCCAGCACGCGTTTAGCTTCCACATCGTCAAAAATAATAAATCCATCACTAAGCTGCTCTTTATTTACCATCTGGGCTGCATCATGTGTTGCAAGATCCAGTGAGTATTTCAGTCGGTTTTTCCCTGTCATCGTGATGTGATTATCCGATTGCGCGGTCCAAAGCAGCCCTGTTACCAGAAAAACAAAAAATGCGTAAATTGCAATTTTCAAAGGATCACTCCGTCCTAACCTTTACATGTACTCAGAATATTCGGTAAATTTGTAATGATAGAATTTCGGATCTGAGTCCGAACCGAAGAAATTAGTGAAGATATAGAGAGATCCAACTGGGTATTTCACTTCAACCGTTACATCATTTCCTCTCATTTGAACATTTGATGTTCCGGTAATTGTTAACTTATTACTATCCCAATATAGATCACCAAGATCTTGCTTGATCGTAGCAATAACTCGGGGTGATAAATACCCGTCTTCAGCAGCCAATTGAGTCGCTTTCTTCGCCGTGATCTCTAAAATGTCGCCTCGCTTAGATACAACATCATTCAAAAAGGGCTGAAATACGATAAAGCAGAGTATTGGAAACAAAATAAACATCGCAATAGCTTCTTTCATAAATATTGGGAGGGAGTTAATACTCCCTCCCCCCTCCTAATCTTTTCTTAATTTGAAAACGATTTGTCATAGAAGGACTCAACTCTTGTCTTTACCGTTTTTCCATCCGACATCATGGCAGGTAGGGCAATTTTGGTGAGAACGGTAAGTACAAGGGCAACCGACAGAATGGTGATGAAAATATTACGCAAGAACGTTACCTCCCATCCGAAACATTCCGCTTGGTTAAATAGTTTTGGGTGACAACCTGGGAAGATTGTGCTTTCGGATAAATATCCTGAAACACAATAACTTTAAAGAACACAATGATAAAGGCAAAAAATAAAACCATGGAAAAAATTTTCTTCATATGTTCCCCCTACGGTGCCGGGGCCAGATTCTTTTGAATCGTGTCATGGCTCAGATCCCGGATTGTCTTCGTATCTTTATAGAGGCCGGTAGTATCTGAAGCGAGAAAGAACCGAAATCCAGATAGAACAATTGCCGTCATAAGAATGGAAATGAAAATGGTTTTCAACGTTTACCCACTCCAATTAGCTGTTCGGAATTTGAGTCCCAGTTACCGTGGTGTCCTTCAGCGTTTTAATGGTTTTTCCATCGCCCCAAAGACCAGTAGTACCATCAGCAATAAAGAATTTGAATCCTGTGAGCGTAATTGCGAACAATAGAATAGTGATAAAGATGTTTTTCATTTTAGAAAACCTCCTGAGATTTTAGTGGTATTATTTAAAACTGCAAACTCTCTCTCCATTCCCCTTTCTCATTGGAGTATATATAGCAAGAGCGAATGCTCTTGTCATCAATTTACAACCAGGAATCGAACCTGATCTTGGTTTTCGAGATAATAGATGATCAGTCCCAATCCGATTACCATGGCTACTCCGGCAAAGGTCATAAAATACCCGAAATTCCCTCGGTCCTGCATTGTGGACCGATAGTTTTCTTGTCGGACTGTTTTTAGCTCGTCATACTGCGCTTTTAGTAGTTCCTTCACATTATCGGCACTGGAAGAGTCGATACTGTATAATACCTCGGCCAAGTCTTTCGCTTCTTCAGTCCCTACGGATTCCGCAAAGTCATCGAATGGTTTTTTTAGATCCTTACCATCTACGTTGTAATTCGATACGAATTCAAGCATGGCCGAGTGAATTGCTTTTGTTCGCTTGATTAGGTACATAAACAGATAGTAAACACGCTGCTGCGTCTGATTTTCTCCCCCGGCATATTCGCTGAGGACCATCTGTTGTAGAAAAGCGATTTCCTTGTTTTTTTTCTTGTCTTGCATTTTCTTTAAATACCCTAGTATATAGAAGCTCGGGAACGGTGGTTTGGATACGAGCAGCGTCATAAAGTACACCGTAAAAGTTAGAATAATAGTCTCGTATGGAAATGTTTCTGCCTTCCCTTTGGTGAAATAATTTACGATTAAGTAAGCAAGAAAAACAACGATAGTCGTATCCCGGGCGATCCGGATCTTTGACGGCTCCAAGTAAATCCCTGCATCTTTAAACATCTTGTCCACTGCCGATTCCTTCGAATAGAAACCTTGCACAGCCTCTACACGGCCCGTATAGAAATGTTTGACTGAATTCCATACAGACTGATGATCAGGTCTAACGATTGATCTGATGGATCTCAAGAGCCACATGACAATGACACAAGGGATTCCTATGATCATAATTCGTAAGAACAAATCTGGATTTTGCAATATTCACACCTCATTTTTGGGTTTCTGCACAACATACGCGATTAGTGCGCAAAGCGCACAGACAATGACGGTCATGGTCAGATAAGCAACTCCTGCTGGATTCACAAAATAATAGTGAAACGTTTTGTTCCAGCCGTTCATTTTGACGTTGAATATCATTGCCCCAGGAATTAAAAATACTGGAAGATAAGCCAACTGGATCATTTCACGGTTTTCCGTTTTTATCTTAGTGTTGATCTTTTTTTGCTCACTCATATCGGTAACCATGAAGCTCAGAGATAGCTCAATATCATCGCCATGTTGTACATTTTTCATTAAGCAAACCCCTAGTTGGATCGCTCGATCATACGGAATACGAAAATAAAATTCATCAATTACCTTATCAATGCTTGTGCCTCCTGTACCTTGAAGAGCCGGAAGCAAGATCATGAAGGCACTTTTAATATCACCTGTTAAATCGTTTTTCGTCATATCGTAGATAGCGCGGTAAAGATTACCGCGATGCTTCCGATACCTCGTTAGCAGCATACTTATTGCTGGAACGAGATCGTAGCTATTTTGAACTCGAATCCGGTGTAACTTGATGTACCTGTAAATGAACGGGATGCATCCAAAGAATAAAGATATTCCGAGAAGTTGCGGTGCAATCAAGTTCCGGGGGTGAAATTGCCCCTCTGCAAACAGCCCAAGCCACATCCCCATCGCTATATATGCTGCTATGAAAAATCCTCCAGAGAATAGAAAGAAATTTCGTATTATACTTTGTTGCTCCTGTACTACCCGAGATTTTTTCTTATCCGTTGCCCTGTACATCATGACGATATATTTCAGAATACTATTCTCATATTCCCCTTCGTCAAGAACTTCATCATCACGCTTAAGAGGCATAAATGGATTGAAGTCTAATCTAATTTTTGGAGAAATACGGCTGAGTAGTAGTAAGACCAATATCAGCCCTGCCCCAAAGATCAAAATACGAATTGTCGGATCAACTAGGACATGTAACTTGAAGAGAATATCATTCACTTTTTTCATTCTGCATCCCCTTATTGAAACGATGTTTCCATAGTTAAAGTACCCTGATACCCACGGTTACTACTTTCGAGGAACAGCTCTGCTTCGTTTGAGCGACATTCCCCAATAACAATTTCTTTATAATCAGAACGAAGCACCTGCGGAAGAGCCGTCCTCCAATTTTCATCGGCAATGATAAAGTTATCTTGCTTCTCCATAATCACCCTCCCTTTTATTGCAACGTTTGCTGCTTCTTAACTAGCTGATCCAAGACTTCCATTGCTCGTTTGGTTTCTTTTGGCGCATACTTACGCATGATTTCCAGAGTCCCTTTTGGGATTTGGTTTGAGTAACGATAGGTTTGGTGATTTTCGTCCCACAGCATAATATCTACGGTTGAAAATTCCCGCGTTTCTTCATTCCAGTCAAATGCTGTGATTTGATTCAGTCGCTTAGATCGGCTTGGCATTTCTTCTAGTACAAATGCAATATGAATATTTTTGGCTGCACGGCGGAATTGAGAGTCATAATTTTTGCTCGGATATTCTTCAATAATTAGATCTGCTATTAGTCCAGGAATATCTTTAACAATCATTGAGTGAAGGTTGGTCATCGCACCGGGACGGCCGCGCTCACTACTTTTTAGAAATACTTCGGCTTCGATGGATCGACATTCCGCAACAACGATATATTCATAGTCAGATCGAAGAGCTAACGGAAAAGTTGTTTTGATATTATCTTCCGTAATGATATATTGCATGATCTTATGATTAGGAAGTTGCTTATTTAACCGAATTTCGTCAAAGTTCTTATGAAAGACCAAAATTCGGTCAGAAGGCTTTCGTTTAGCGATAAAAGCTTTCATCAGAGTGGATTTCCCTGATTTTACCGGACCAAGGAAAACAGATGTGGCCCTTCCTGCCGCAATCGCATCCAGAACCGGAACGATCTCTTGCGGATAAGTATTCTTGTCTGCAATTCCTTGAATCGTCGGACGATCCATCGTAAAGTGCCGGAAAACAATTTGCGGCTCTACTGTCAGTGGAGGAATCGAAATGGTTACCCGCGTACCATCTTCCATGTCAATTTCAAGGGATGGATTATGCTTGTTTAATACGCCTGTAGAACTCCGCAAAGAGAGTTGGATACAAACCCGTTCAACGTCCATTAGGCTGTCATAGCAGATTTCTTGAAGATCATTATCCGGATCATTAGGAAATTCAAAGTATATTCGTGTCCCAATCACCGAAGCTGCTTCGGATTCATGGAATTTCGGATGTTTCCACCATGTGGATATACCACCGATCCCATAGGTCTCTTGGTACACTGCTTCAACGATGTCCCCATAGGCTTTCGGATATGGGAATGGATTACTTAACCAATTATGCCGAATCAGCAGATCTTCGATCTCCTTCTTAAACCACTCAATCGCAGAGACATTACCCGTAACTGCACCATGCCGAAGCTCAATCCATCGGTTTTGTTCTTCAGTTTTAGGATTGTCATCATATTTCGTTCTGAAGTGGCTCGTTACAGCATTTTTAATTATTTGAAAATCAACATCATCGAATCGATTTCGGACGTTATTTGTTTGGTCAGTTTTACTATTGTCTTGTCCTTTGAAATGTAAAGGAATGTTCAAAGGATCTTTGGTCCAGCCATGGAATTCACGAACCGTTTCTTGGATCAAGCTCGACGTTTCAGCAGCCAATTTCTCTCCCCCTGTTCTGGTTCATCAAGTAAATTAAAGCGTTGCAAAATCGCCATTGCTAACTTCTGATACGCCGTATGCATCACCTTTTTGTAAGTCTTAAGCTCGGATAGGAGTGTTTGATTGACCTCAGCAATTACACCATCAATGCCGCAATCTGGTATCCTTGCAATTTCATAGATACCAAACTCAGACTCCAGTGTACGAATTTCGCGCTTCGGAATATCATTGGAATAAAAATTTACAATCATTTGGAATTCTTCTGGTGATATGTCCAGATGTCTTTCCAAAATATCTTCACCCATTTTTCTCCATAGCATTGACGATACCGGTTGCTGCGTTACATTCAGAAATTTCATATCGGCTTTGAGTAACGCCTGAATTGTTAGTGCTGTATCGGGATCATGTCCTGCATCAATCAGCACAATATCAAATTCGTCGTACAACATGTCAATGACAAATTCAATATCATTAATGTGATAATGGTTACGCTTGGTGTAATCCTGATTGCCTGCTAGAAAGTAAAATCCTCTAGAGTCTTTGTATAGAAGGTTTTTCAGTTCCGAAGATCTGATGACATTACGGTTATTACTGATTTGGGTATACAACTCATTGAGCGTAATTTCGTTATGCTCAAAAAACTGTCCTGGGGGATTAGAACTGGTCAGGGAAAGAACGACAACAGAATATTCAGAAAGTTCTGTCAGCTTCGCAGCTGTACCAAAGACTGTATTTGAAAGTCCAGTCTGAGAGTGAGTGCTGAAAAAAGTAGCGATTTTCTTCGGTTTTCCATTCGTAAAGTTCCCAGTGATTTCGCCTACAATACGCTCAGTCTTTTGAGCGGCGGTCAGTTTTGAGCTGATTGGTATAATTCCAAGTTCATGGCAGAGGTTTGTTTTGTTATCGATAACCGCTTGCCTAACCTCATAGGAAATGACATAAAAAGCAGGAGTGATTCTAATTTTCTCATGTACTTTTCTGAGATCACTAAACGGTATTTCTTTATCGAAGATCACTGCACCGTCATACGTCTCTTCGACATGATCTAGCATTTCTAACGTTGTAGACGTAATCTCCAAGTTCGAAATTTTTCCGGTAAGCTCAAAATTCAATTCTTCTGAGTTACCAATAAATAAAATCTTCATAAGCTAACCTCTTTTCGATATCATTTATAGCCAATAATGAATTTATATCCTGCTTCTGCTTTAGCTCGGAGTTCTCCAAACTGTTTTGGGGTGAGATTCACTTCAATCTTGGTCCCAACTGCGGTAGATGAAATACGTGGTGTTTGATTGGTACTTACATCCTGGACTTCATTTGAGGTTGCATCTTTAAAGAATGCAACGATAACCCCCTCTAAAAAGGGATCGCTTTTTTTCAATTCTGCTACTGGAGTCGCCGCAGGAGTAGGTTCTTGGGTTGTAGTAGGGTTTCCATCAGTTTTTGATTGGTTCTGACTTTGTAGGAATGCTTGATATAAAGCGTTGTTTGCACTATTTATCTTGCTAGTGTCCAGCACATCCCAAAATGCTATGGTGTCAAAATTCCGAAGAGATTGCGGATAAGATAAGACCCAAGAAGACGGGATTTCAACAGTGAATTGTCCAGGCTTTTTGCTTGCTAATCCAACCTTTTGAGGTGTGAATTGCTCCCGGGCTTTCATGGTTGTCAGCAATTCTGTTCCGATCAACGTCTCCATGTCGGAAACAAAATCCCCCACAACATCTTCAACCTTGATATTTTTAACTTCCAGATCCTCCTCGGTTAGAATCTTATGAGCTTCAAGATCCATCTTCGCGCGTACAACTTCAATAGTGCTCACTTTTTCTTGCAAATGATCCATGTAGATCGTCATTACGGCAGCTTGCCCTCCAACAACCAGGACGATGCCCAAAATGACGAAGGCCACCTTAAATTTCCGTGGCATTGTAGCCAGCAAGTTTGAAAACCAAGACATAATCGAATTACTCCCTTCATTCTGTTACTTTCTTATTTTTCTTTTTAAATCTTTGAAAAAAACCTCCTCCTCGTGGTTTATGTTCAATAATAAATTGCTGTGGGATGATGGTTTTAAGAATAGGCATTAAATGGTTGTAGGACTCATAAAGCAAGTCCTCGTCCAGATCCAATGGCGTTTGTCCTGACCAGATGGACTGGATATTCAGTTGATGATCCAGACATGGATAACTGCACAACAACGGAAATGAAAATTCCTCAGCATGAGCTAACCATTCTCTTGTCTTAGCTATCGGTGGATCAGGAACATAGTTAGCTATAAGTTTAGCTTCATACTTTTGGGACCTAAGCATTTGAACGATTTCTCGTCCTTTGGCTGAAGCCATTTTCGCCGGGTCTGGACCACATAACAATAAAATATGATGGGCCTGTGCAAGTACATCTTCAAGCGCGGGGTCCATCCAAGCTGTTCCAATATCCAGAATTGTTATAGTTTGTTTCGAGCGATATACAGCCTTTCTCATATCATCGTTTCCCCAAGTCAATAAAGGGCCTTTTTCTGGATCAGCAGGCATCCAAGTAATGTTTCGCTCAACCCACTCTTCACGCGCTGCCGATGTTCCTTTAGGGAGATCAAGCATTTGAGAGTAATAAAAACTGTAATCCGACGAAACCTTTTTCTGCCCACCCAATCTGTAAAATAAATAGGGATCATTTCTCGGGAATTCCATGAACAGCGTTTCAATATTCATGCTGTCCAGAAGACGAGCAAGAATCATCCCTAGAAATGTAACCCCGACTCCCTGATACAGTCCACCCACAATGATAAACTTTTGAGGAATGGCAATATACCGTTCAGGCCCTTCGACTTCCACTTCAACCTGAATCTGATCCGGTTCTTGTTTTTGAGTCTCTAGCAAACGTTCAATTTCATGATTCTTTCGTAGAATCTCCTGAGCGATCTGTTCTCGTTCTTTACCCGCCTCCAATAGTTCCCTTCGTAATCGATTCAACTCTGCTTCAAGAATCTTCTTTTCAGCACTATCTTCAGAACTAATAGTAGGAGTTGAATATGAAGTCCTTTTCGGTTCTAGAGGAGTTACTTCAGATCTAGAAACAACCTTTTCCGGATTCGGATCTTCGACTGACAACGGTAGAGGTATTTCTATGCTCGGCGTTATAACAATGTCTGAACTGTCAGCCGGAATGCTCGTAAACTGTTGAGAATCTTCTACTCCGGATTTTTCTGCAATCCGTTTTTCCAGCTCTTCCAAATCGCCTTCGAATATAAAAACATCAATGTCGTACTCTTTAAATAAGTTAATACCCTTCTCTTTCCAGTTGATCATGTTGTCGATAATTGCGATATCTGCTTCATCTGAAATTAAAAACTCTTTCAGTTCCTGAATATGTGATATGTTCCGAGAAACCTCATAACGGGGTTCCGGAAAGATTTTTCTTACTTTGTTAAAAAGCTGTTGGCTCTTTACTACTAAAGCTATTCGAATCATCTTTTCCTCCGTATCCGCGTGACCGACCAATACTGATAGTCTCTCATAAAGGCAAAAGAGTACCTCCGCAGCTTAATCGCCGGCAATTTATGTTTGCGAATATTATCCCCAGGGTTATCCAATAGATTATATGTAGACTGATCTAACTGCTGCTTAGATATCCCTTCGCGATCACATATTTCCTTGAAAGATATGACAGAGTTCATTTTGGTGAATCCCATCTTGTACGCCATGAATAATTGGAACAATGGATGATCAATTAATTCTCGAACTGGAATGTCTTTGAAATAATTTTGATAAAGCCTTTCTGTGATTTTCCGAGAATTTTCTTCATCATAAAAACATTTTTCCTCAAAACAAGAAATGAGATATTCAATATCCCCTTTAAATTTAGTGTTTAAATAAGTGTATTTGTATTCGATCTGATTTTCTAAATGACTCTCTAAATGAGAGTGGGACTTTTTCAACTCTGATTCAAAAAAACTTTCTGATAATCGGTCCAAGAACATTAAACAACCCCCAACATATGAAGCTAAAAAATAACCCTCCTATCTTATGGATTATAGCAGGATTACAGATATTTAGTCAATTTATTCCTCGGAAAATTGTTACTTTAAATTGAATATATGCGTAAATAGGAACAATCTATTTCTTTCAAAAAATTGTGTCATTTGTAGTAGGTATGTAGTCACAAACGAAATCATCAGTTATACTCTCTTTAAGGCAAGTTCATTTTAAGCATTCAAATTCAGACAAAAAAAAGCAGACCCAAGGTTACCTGAGTCCACTTTTCCTTAAATGCAAAGGAATTATATCTTACAAATTTTTCTCTTACTTTTCACAGGGTAAACGCAATTTGTAAGATATTTAAACCACTTATAGTAAGATATTATATCTTACATGTATCTTACTATAATTCTTCTTTATTTCCGGATTCTTGGTCTTCATTGATGGAATAGTACCCTCTATCAACCCGGACGATGCGATTGTCTCGAAGCAGCCGATTTAATGCTCGACGGATTAAGTTCTTGGCTTTGTTTTCTTCGGTCTTGCCTTGATTTAGTTCTTTGCTGAGTTCCTTGACGGATATGTTTCGATCCAGCCTTTTCATAGCCTGGTACACTTGTTCTGTTGAAAATTCTCCAAAATCATTTGCGTAATAGTCTTTGGCAATAGATAGCTGATCTTTTATATCACGATCCGGATAAATCGGATTATAAAAACCAGCTTTAGGTTTACTAACTAAACCTCGATTCATTAACTTTTTCAAAGTATAAAGAACTCGAACTGACTTGTCGCTGTACTCCATAGTTCGATTGACTGTGAGATTATTAATGATATCGCGCAAAGGTATCATATCAGAATCTTTCATCTTATATGTGTCCAGCAAAACCTTCAGCACATTCTCCTGACTAAACACCCATTCATTAGGCTCAATCTCCGACCAGCCAATTCCAAATTTCTCCCTCGCGGATTCCAGTTCATTCTTCAAGTTTTCAATATCTCTTCGTAAGTAAATGTGATTTCCAACAACTGATTCTAATGATTTTTTTGCAATTTGTTTGTACGCTCGTCCAATAGACAAGTTTAAAATTTGCATAATCTGAGGTATATCCACTACAACATCGGACAATAATATTCGAGCTTCCTCTGTGTTGCACATGGATATAATTTTGTTCAACTCACTTTTCAACCGATTCAATTCGGCTTCTTTCAAACAAAATACCTCCCGATCTTACAGGGAAAAATCCGCACAATGGACATTGCACATCATAACCCGTTAATAGTATGGCTAGTGCGTTTAGCAGAGTATACTTAACAGTATGGGATATAATATCAAAGATTACTCCACCGAAGAATTAAAATCCATCATTAAAAATCGGAAAAAGGTCTGCTTCACATTTTAATATAACATAAATCCGTATAGCGTTCGTTTAAAAAAACTCATATTTGAATATACATTAACATAATTTCACAAAATAAAGATAAGAATCTCACTAAAAGTAGATAATAACAAATATAAATTTGAAAAAAAGAATAAAAAAAGGAACAGGAGTTTTTTTTCCCTGTTCCGTAATGATTATCTAATTTTAACTCGTTCACGGACGGCTGCCCGATCCGGCGAAGACTTTTTAGTCTGGTTTTTAACATTCTGTCGAAGTTTATAGGCCCGAATAGCATCCTCGACAGATAACTCTTTTGGATTTTTTGCAAGAAGTTGTTGGTTACTCAATCGACCGGTTGCATCTACCGATTTTTCAGTGTTCGGATTTTCCATAGCCCGTTCCATTGATTTATCCACGGCATGAATAATCTCTCTTTTCATGACATCAGGAATCTCTGTTTTTTTAACAAAATAAGTATGTTTTAGCGCTACACCTTTCTCGGAGATCCCAAAAGTCATCGTGCTGGTGTTTAACGTGGCGATTATATCTTTTCCGTACAAGACAATGTTATCTGATCCATTGCGAACTATTTTGTTCTTACTGATTTGGAAAGGAACCGGCTCTTCATTAGCTTTAATTGGTATTTTAATTTCACCGATCACACCTCTCTCCTCATTTTGCTTTCGCTCTAACTCCTTTTTATGCACAACATCTTTCAGCAGATCATTCCAGTCTTCATGGCCTTTTGGATGCAGTATCTTAAGAGTGAAATCACGACGATCTAAATACCCATGAGCCTTAAGTTCGTTTTCAATAAGCTTGGTTGATTCATGGCCTTGACGGTCATTGTTTAATGCTAAAATAACACCTCGGGTTTCTGGATTGTCTTTCAAATACTGTATGATGCCTACACCATGCGCTCCACCGATACCCATCAAATCATTTTTGGGCTGTTGTCCATGAATTTTTAGAAGCGTTGCATAGCTCAAAGCTTCAATTGCACTTTCCGTTGCGATTAGGTAACCATCGTTTCGATTCAGCTCATTTCTCATAACATACGGATAACGCGGATCACTAAATTCTGCGTCCCCTTTCCAGGAGCGATCTGTTAGTGTAGAGCGCTTATTAGCCCAACGAGGTTCCTTGTCAGGATTACGCCCGATAAAGACTGCATTGTGATGATCCCGGTCTTCAAAGATATTCCCCTTACGAATTTCGCTAATAACGAGTTCCGGACTAATCTTCCGCGTCTTGGTTAGATAGGCGATTACTCGTCTGGAATTTTCAAATTTCTCAGGCACTTTAAAATTACTTTTATCACTTGGTCTATATTCCCTGTTAACGGTTTCTCGGGTTTTATTTTTAAGCTCTTTTCCAGTCAAGATAGACATAGCTTCTTTAAACGACTTACCTTCAAACTGAGTCAAGAAATCCAGGGTATTACCACCCTTAGTAACCAGCTTGTCCCCCCGCATTACCTTCTGAGACTGTACGGACCAGTAATTCTGGTTAACAATTAGCCCTCCGTATCCTTCAACCCGAAATTCCTTTCCTTCAGGCTTCAGTAGATACGGTTCTATACGGCCTTCCGCTCTTGCTGCTTCATTCACGCTTTGCAGATAAGATATAATATCCGTCTGACGCGCTTGTCGAATATCTTCCTTATTATACGGGAGACTCATGTCCTTAAACCTCTCTTCTCTTTAGAATCTAGTTAGTTCCATAAAATTCCGATCTAATTCCCCAGTAAATCACCCCCTTAAAGGAAGCAGTAATTAGACACATCATTGAGCAATACGGTTATTCGGATGCAGCTTTACCATCAATAGCCAGCCATCCATCAGATGTAATAGCTTTAATATCAAGCAACCGCTTGATTTCACCCGATCCAGTTCCTGGGAAGGCTCTAAAAGCTTTTAGCTTTTTCAGATTAGTTTCAATCAGATCCGTAGTTTGGAATTTTGAAAAGTCTTCATCAGTTCCACCTACCAGCATGTAAAAATTGCGTTGATCTGTATAAAGAATTTCTAAATCCAGGCAAAAATCAACTATCCCAAACTGTCTTTCAATAAAGAGAAGGAACTTTGTTATTAAATGTGTGTTCTTTACGAGTTCTGAAAATAGTTGGATCATTGGTGAATCTGAATTTATTGAATATGCTTTGATCATCATGCCTTAAACACTCCCTTAATAAAATTGGGTAATCCGAACCCCCATTGCCTGAAGTTTTGTAGACTAATCATGATATTTTATTGGATTAAGCAAATCAGTTTCCAATTGAACTAACGTATCCTCCCACAGTTTGTCGGGTTCTGTGTTTTTATTATGAATTTTGCAATTTCTATACAAGAGTATAAAAGTTCCATTTGATTCAATTACAAAATCAATAACCCACCAAAAATGCAAGCTACCTGCAATTCCTAAGACCTCTTTATAATCTTTTGTTTTGTTGATTGTAATCGTCATCTTTTCTCTTTCGTTTAGATTAGCCTCGATAATTGCATCTCTTATTTTGAATAAAGTGCTAAATTTGTCCTTATATTTCTCCATCTTTTTGTGTGAAATGTACTGATCCCAAGTGTAGCTTGTAATTTTCAAAGTAAAATCCTCTCCTCCGGCAGTCTATAACTTTATTTTCTTTGTACACCCATAAAATCCAACTCAATAGAGATCATCCAGCAGACTACTCATAGTAGGTGAGGGGTTCGAATTGTCTGAATCGGAATCGGATTCCGATTCATTAATTTCCACCAAACTCTCGTAGCTAATTGATTCATCATCATTACCAGTATTAGAAATGTTTACTATCTCTTGTGGACTTGGGGTTGGTTGCTGATATTGTGCCATTCGTTGTTTTCTAGCTTCACGTTCTGCTTCAAATTCAGCATCATGTTCCTGCATCTGCTGCTGGATCAGCCTCATAGCCTCTTCCTGTAAAGTCTCAGGATTCGTGATAGTTAGATTGAGTTCTTCTCCAAAGATCTGCATATCATCTTCAGATGCCTTTTTATGTTCAGCATATTCCAATGAAACGCCAGTTTCTGCAAGAGATTTCAAAAGCTTATCTTGAGCAACGTGACGTTCTTCATATGGGACTTCAAAAGGTTCATAGATTTGTTTGTGTTGATCTTGAGAAGAGACCTTCGATAAATTCTCATGAACGGCTTCACTCGTTTGTATTTCTGTAGCCACCTGTTGCTGAACTTCACCGGAGTCCCCATAAATTTTGCTTAGCACATCTGATTGATGAGTTGAGTCAGAAATTTCAATTTCAGGATTTTCTTCTTTTTCCATCGCACTTTGATATACTCCAGCAGTCGCCAAGAATTCCTCAAAATCAAAAAAGCTATACTGCTTATATGACTGGGCTTTGTAATTGGCAACAGGCCTTTTTTCATAATCTTTATACAATTCATGTTCTGTGTACGGAGTCTTTTGCGTTTTAAACGGATACGCACCATTTTGCACAATAATATTTATCTTCCGGGAGCTACGCTTAATCTCAGAAGCGTCCATCAGTTTACGTTGTTGATATTGCTCGCTTATGTTCTTGTCTCCCAAAGTGATTTTTCCAGGATCGTTGGATACACTCTGGACTTTAATAGTCATATCGCCCAAAGTCTTCGACATCGATTCGGCAGTCTTATCATCATTTGTTCCCAAGAACACAGTTGTGTCGCAAGCGGCAGCAATGATATCTGCCGACTCTTTATAAAGATTATCAAGTTGACTTCGAGTTTGAAGTATGATCTGTGCTGAAATACCTTTTGAACGCATAACAGACATCCGCTCTGCAAAGTCTGGAACATATCCGATATTGGCGAACTCATCCATAATCAACCGAACTCCCACTGGTAACGTATCTCCGTACTTACGAGCAACAGTCCACAACTCCTGAAATATTTGCGCAAACAGCAAAGAAGTCACTGACTTAAAGGTTTTATCAGCATCAGGAATAACCAAAAACAAAGCCATTTTCCTTTGGCCTAAATCGCCAAGCTTAAAACTCGAATGACTGGTCAAGTCTTGGACACTTTGGTTGGTCCATAGCTGCAGGTGACTGGAGAATCCAATCAAAATACCAGTCCGAGTTTTTTCTTCTGCAAATGCAAAAATCTTGAATTTCATTTTTGATGGATGATTGAATGGAAGATTATCAAACATTGCATTAAGAAGTAATTCATCATTACCAACGGTGAGAATTAGACTCAAAACATTAGTAAGATTTTGGTCTTCCTCGGGCAGTTCAAACTTTACAAATAATATTAGTGAAGCTAATAGTGCATTCTCAGCACGTTCCCAAAAAGGGTCGCCTCCACCTCGATGCCCTAGCGAACTGTTTGATATGATCGTCGCTGACAATTTCTCTGCTTCAATAGGATCACGGACATAATCGAGTGCGTTCCAATTTGCAGAAAGCCAAAGGTCGATCAGATTCACCATGACAACCTCATAACCATTTTTCTCCAAAATCCCCGCAGTGTCTTCGTAGTTCTCCCCCTTGGGGTCAACTACAACAAGACTATATTCAGATGGTAGCTTTCTCCGACTAGAATCTTTCTTCCGACTTACAGCAGGCCAATTTAGCCGATTCGAAATGATTTTACCGATAGGTCCTAATGCTCGAACAATGAACAAACGAATTAGCATTTTAAATGAGTCTTTAGGAACAAACTTAAGGATCGTATTCAAAATTTGTGTTTTAACCCAAGTGTAGCTCTTACCTATACCCGATCCGCCATAGACTATAAAGTTTTGATTGTACTCGCTATCCGGAGGTAGTGTGACATATTTTCTACGGAAGTCATTGATAAAATTCCTACGGGATTCATTGATTAAATAACCAATGATTACACCAGGGCCGTTTCTTTCATTGACAGGTCGCTTGGACATTTCTCCTAAACGGAAGATCTCTTTTTTCTTTGCCCACCTTGACGAACCATGGCTCCCATACTTACTGGCATTGTCAAACTTTCGTTTTCGCCATTTACGAAATATAAGATTGTAATAAAGGATTAAATATATAAACGGCGTGGCCCAAAGCATTCGCTTCTGAGTATCTTTTTGAAATTCGTTTTGAGGGTGAAGCATTTTATCTAAGGTGTTAGACGGCTGTTTCACCCAATAGGTTAACCAATTTTCAGCTCGAATCCTTACCGGCGATGGCTCTCCCGCCCTAGGAGACTTCCATGAAGTTTCATCCGTAATCTTCCAAAGAGCCATGGCTGAACCTGTTACGTAAAAATGAATCGGTAATAATAAAAGCATACTTAGCAAAATAACAATTAAACGCTTAGACATAAGACATCACACTCCCCTATCAAAAATGAGTATTCGAATCGTCAACGAAAGCCTTGTAAAAGCGTTCTTGAATGTCAGACCAGTCCAACAAAAGTACCCCTGGTAAAGCTTTAATAACGGATGCATATCCATCCCAAATACTCCAATTATCAGTTAAATCAAATGCAAAGAAATCTGCGATATTCTCAGGTATATGTGTTTCTCGAACTTCTTCGGCCAAGTTCAATGCCTTCAGCGTGTCTAAGAGAATTGAAACAGGCAAAACGCCCTCTCCATCGCAGACCTCAGAATATTGATTCTGAAAAGCATATACCAATACATCCATCATTAACGGCTCAACATTAGATAGCGCAAATTTTGTATTCATACTTGATATACATGAATTATGGAATGAATAGCAATAGAAATTATCACTATTCATTCCACTCTTGATGGCCAATTTACGTAAAACGGTTTCTTGCATGGTTGTCCTCCTTTGATATGATATAAGAGAAGAGTAATAAATAAAAGATGATACCTGTCTCATTAACTAAACTACCTCCCCCGACTACCCTTCTCATTTTGTTGCTCTTCCCTTTCCATCTGATGCTCGATCCGTTTAAGCATTTTACGTTTTTCCAATTCATTCTTCGCCTCATTCTTCCGCATTTCTCGGATGATATTTTTCCCCAGCGAACGTAAAAACTTGGAAGCAAAGGATTGATTCATCTTCATAGATTCTTTTTCGTGTCTCCACATCCAAGGAACATCCTTAAGACCAAGCATCCTGCAAACCTCGGCAAATCGTTTTTTACTGATTACCGGTTCTCTCCGCCAATCTCTTAAATCCTTTACGTGCTTCTCAGCAGCCGTCACAGCTCGATCAATTTTTTCCAATGAAATCTGAGTTCCAGATCGTTCTTTCCAGTCCAAAATCAATTTTAAGACTTCTTCAGTCTTCAAACCCGCTGAATATAAGACAAGCGCCATATCCCTTATAAACTGATACACCTCATCTTTAATACCATAGAATTTAGCGAATGCCTCAACATCTTGGGTTCGCTGTTCAGACTTCAGAATTAGCTCTTCACGGATACCCTCTGAAAGCACTCCATGGCGACCCTGCCACTCGTCAATCAATTTTGGTACCACATGCTTCTCTTCCGGATCATTGCGCATGAATCGGACAAACATATCAGCCAACCATTTTCGCAAACTCGAATCTTCAGTCGCCTTATCCGACCCCAGCAGTTTCTCTTTGGCTTCCTTGAATAGCTGCGGATCGATAATCAATTCCTCTTGTCTACTCCATGGGTAATCAAAGGACAATCCCAAGTTGTCCATCAATCGCCCCCAAGTTGGTTTTCGCAAGTATTTAGGATCACTGTTCTCCTTCTCTTTGCTCTCATTTTCCGATAAGGTCGTCAAAATCGATTTGATGTTTACCTCATTTTCATACCCATTACGCCTTACCCATTTTTCTAGAAAATCGCGCATTCGGTCTGTACTAAACCCAAGATGCCTCAAAGCTACTGCCATTGTAAATCCTGTCCAACTCCGATCTTCATGGTTAGAGCAAGAGGATTCAGCGAAAGCTTCGATCACTTCCTTAGATGTCTCGGCGTTAACTTCCTGCGTTTCCTTCATTGTCCATGGGTATTCGCCTGGGTCAAGACCTACTCCTTCCATCATCTTTTTAAAGTCACGCTCAGTTACAAGCGTTTGATCTGCCTTTAAGATTTCCTTATTCGCTGCCTTAAGTGCATTATCAAGATCAGTAGGTTCAACCGCAATAACTTTGTCCAACAAGATCTGCTTTATCTCTTTATCGGTAGCCCCTGAAAATTTCAGAATATGTATCAGGTCACTCTCTTCTTTTCCGGATCGATCTGAATTTCTGGGGCTTTCAATATCTTCATCTAAATCGTTCAGATGATCAACCAAAGCTTCGATCTCCGACTTATCAAGACCCAATGAAGCATGGTTTTTCCATGACTCAAAAACCCGTTTCTGTTCCTCTGCATTAAATCGAAAACCCCGTAATATTTTTATTTGTTCAGTCATGACTTTGGTAGGAACCGGATCGATCACGGGTTTGATTGCCTCCGAAAATTTACTCACGACAATAGCAGCTTTATCCGGATCAATTTGAAAAGTCCTGTCTTTCCCAGACTCGACAGCGCCGCGTAAAATAATTTGAGCCAATCTTTTCTTCAAATCAGCTTCAGCCTTCTTATGAGAGGCTTCAATGTCTTCAGGTTTGAAAGAATACTGCCGTGTCATGTCTTCCACAGCTTTAAAGTATCGTTCTCTTGTTTCATTGAACTGTGGCTGGCTAATCACCCACCCTGCCATTTCATCCAGCTTATCCTTCACTGCCGGAGACATGTACTGATATGCCATGCGACCACGCTGTGGCAGCATCCCTCTAAGCAGCTCTAAATCCATAGCAAATCTGTCTGCTTGAAAATCATGGATCTGAGGAATATTATATTCAACCGGCATCGCTCCACTCGCTAAGAGCATAAGATCAATACCTTCTTGTTCTCTCCGAATATCCCGAATTAAATCAACTTTATCCAAGACAGTGCCAGTAGTCATTTCACGCATCAACTCACGCATCATCGTTTTTTCCGTATTAAGTTGCAAACGTTCTTTTGCATATATTTCTTTCATGAAAGCCTTTTTTACAGCTTTTCGTTCAAAATCACTCATTTTCCCAATCTTCCGTTTGGGATTCTTTTCCCACATAATCAAATGTACGTGAGGGTGTCCTGGCTCATTATGAAAAGCAGCCGCCCATTTCAAATTAGAAACACCGATCCCCATTTTTTCCCCTGCCTCGTTAATAGAGGCACGAAGTGCAGTTTCCCAAGCTGACCGATCAGTCATTCCTAAACGAACTGCATCAGTCTCTTTCAAAGACAAAACCATTCGCCAAACAATTCCTTTATGAGCTAAAAGCTCCTTCTGGATGTCTGCCGGATTTGGATGATCTTCATCGTCAACGAACAGTCCGTGACTTCTTGGTCTCTGATGAATATATCCAAGATGACCAGCCGGCGATTCAGGATCATACGTAACTTCTTGTTCCGGAGACAAGGACCCTTTATCTACCCCCTGCCTAAAACCAATGTACATAACATGAGCTGCATTTTTTTCCCTTGCTTCAGGATCTCGGCTCGGATCATAAAACCGAACCTTCATAACAAATGGAGCATCATGTCTTCGCCCTCCGCCACCACCCCTTTTTGGATCTGGCATCTTGGATCACTCTCCTACCTCTGTCTAAATTGATGTTTGTTTAAGAGAGATCTTAATTTCTCTTCTGATCACGAAGTGGGTTGTTTGAAAAGCTGACCGCTTTCGCATTCGCTTGCTGAAACATGGTAGGGGCATCCATTTTCAAATTTTCTGCGATAAGTAACAGCAAGTTCATAGCTGTTGCACTAGCAACGGTATCTTTATAAACCATGGCTGCTAATCGATTCTCGAAAGCAGTTGTTTTAGATTGAAGAACCCTCCCTAAAACTGCTGCTACATGATCTACGCCTTCATTCGCATGACTTTCATCAATAGCAGCTTCCAGAACTTTGCGACTGAAATCAGAAAGACTTTCTCCTCGTTTCTTCGCAATTCCCTGCAAATTTTCTTTGAATTTTTTATCACAACGAATACGGATAACATCGTCATAATTACCTATTTCTGGCATCTTCTTTCCCTCCCATTGAAATGTAGCAACAATTAACGCCACAATTAAAGATATATCAATACTATTATATCATATTTATGTATCTACAAATATATCCACAAAATCATAAATGTAGCTACGAACAGTGCTACATATAAAAACCATAGTAGCAGGCTTTGCCTGATATCTGTAGCACCGAACGGTGCTACACCCTTATCCTGCCCTAAACAACTACCCCTCGTTCCCTCGGGGTATTGTTGTTTTTGACGCGGCCCCGTTGCGGTCGTCCCGACCGCCACCCGCACCACCGCCAGCCCCGGAATACCCCCTTGGCTGGCGGTTGCCCCGGCCAAATGGCCGGGGCTTTTTCTAACCGGCTGCGCCGGTTAGTTTCTTTTTCTGCGGCCCAGCCGTCCCGCCTTCCCCCAGACGATCCAGAAAATACTTTATTCGAGAGCAAAAATATTATCCCTTTTTTTACCACATTAGTTGGCATTAAGCCTCTAACGGGGCCGGGAAAAAATGAAGTTGCTACATCGATAGTAAGATAAATATCTTACAGCTAAAACCCTTACTATAAAAGGAATACGGCTTACATGTAAGATAAATATAAGATATATACAAAAATACTTTATAATATCTTACAAAAGACCTAAAACCCTTGATACACTTCGATTTTATCTGTAAGATATTCGGTAGATTAATAGATACGATTAAGGAAAGATAGTCGATTAAAAGACTACTATCTTACGAAAAATGCCGGAAGGCTGGGCGATTTCCCCAGCCTTCCGGCATTTTTCGTCGTTTTTTTATCCCCGTACTTCAGGGAGGTTTTTTCAGTGCAACTGTGGAAGCTCTTCAAATGATATTGAATCTACCTTATTTCGCATTTCATTCATCTGACTTATGATCTGACGCATTAGCTCATGATCATTTATATTCGCTGCGAGCTGGCCCAACGTCGAAAGGGCACCAACCCCCTGCTTAGCAGGAATCACACCATCATGCACATTTTTTAAAGTACGGTTCATTTCCATAACGATGAAAGAAGTGATCTGCTCCCTGGTCATTCCTTTCCCTCCTTCGGAACGGAGAGGATCAGCAGCCGCCTTTATCCTTTCCGTTCCGTATCTTATTATTAATGAATCATTATAATTTGATGACCACTATACCGCGCTGTTATATTTATACAGATACCAATCGTCATGATTTACTACAAAGCTATTATTTCTATCTTGTTTAACTGCTCGTCTCTCTTGTAATCCTATTTTAAAGTTATTAATCTGAGGTATATTGTTTTCTACAAATATTGGTTTAATTGTTACGCTTTTGTTTGTCTTTTTAACAACTTGGTAAGCGTAAATAATTGTATTGCTACCAATAGTAGTACGAACCACAATGTCGTTTACCTCAAACGGATTAACTGTTTCTCTTTCCTCTTCCTTCCATCCACCAGGAATTTCCATATCCTGAATTTCTGCATATGTATACTTCAGCGTATATGGAACAACATCAGACTTAACCTCCACAGTCTTTGGATTCGCTTTAACAACAGTTTTCCAACTGCCGCGAATCTTAACACGAAAACCAACCTTTAGATTATCTTTATTAAATTGAACGCCGCCGATCTCATCTAATTTATTATGGAGGTAGGCAAGTTTCTCTAATTCATATTCCATTTTTTCCAATAAAGTTTCTATATGAGAATCATTTTGTGTTTCTTCTGCTTGAACAATTCGACGCTCGTACTCACGAATAATTTTATTGCTTTCTTCAATTCTGTTGCTTAAATATGATCTATTCTTGAATTTACCCATACTTGCCGTTTGTTCTGCTGTTTCGGCTTTATCACGGAAGTATGCACTCTTACGGTACTCTTCGAATCCTTTTGTATACCGATCCAGTATTCGTTGACGCCGATTTGTAAACGCTCTTCCTCTGCTACTATTAATGTTTGGTTGTGTTACAAATGACCAATCTTTTCGTGCTTCCGTCCATTCCGACTGCAAACCTTCTGCTCTCTTTTCAGCATTATCTGCATACTTCTCGTATCGCTCAGTTCTTACCTCTGCTTTTTCTACTTGTCTTTCTACTTCTTCAGCATAAGACAAGCGCTCTCCAGTTTTACCAGCATCTGAAAAGCCTAGTTGTTTAGCTGCCTGGATAGCTGAATAATGGTTTTTGGTTGAACGGGACACCCAAGCAGAACGCGAACCAGCAAAAATATAGGCTCTTCTTAACGTTTTCTTCTCGTCCGTGGTTAAAGCTTGATATTCCTCTTTAGAGAACCGCAATTCAATTTTAGAAGTTTCGAGATTTAGGATATATTGTTTAGTCATGATGATTACCTTCTTCCTTAGTATCTTTTTACGTGGAGGAACTTCCCTTTTTTAAAAACAGGAAGGAGTAGCAGCCGCCCTTATCCTCCCCGTTTCGTAGCTATTATAGAGTTATATTCTTTAGTTTTTTTGTTGCGGTTGTCTCTCTGTTCGCTTTTCTTCTTGCGCTTCTGCGATTAGAAGATCGAGCTTCTGTGAACAACCAATTACTTCACTGTTCTGAAAATTGAAATTATGAGTTTGAGCCAAATGAGTCAACTCAGATCGGAGAACTTCAATTCGGTGATTGAGATCCAATGTATCAGCGTTAGTTATCGCTGATACATTGAGCTTCCCTTGGTCGAACTCTCTGAAGAGCTGAAGAACCGCAGAGAATGTATCTAAATCGGAATCCTTGTAGAATTGAGCGAAAAACCGTTCTGCGTTAGCGCGAGCCTTCTTTTGGACACCCTCGGAATTTGTCCCGCAAATGATTTCAAGCGGGATATATACCAGTGTATTTTTTGTCATGGTTCCGATCTCCTTTGTTCTAGTAGTTGAGCAGATACTCAACTTTTTCGCAGTATTCCGACACGCTGATAATGCCGCGTTGCATTGCTTCATACGCCCGATCAATCAATGACATTTTCGGAACCTCTACGCTTTGAACTCGGAAATTTCTTTTCATCTGACTCTCTCCTTTAAAAGAAATGTGGTGGTTGATTGCTACACCTTTATAATATCACGTATTAAACTTTTATGCAATATTAAAATGGGTCATAGTACGTTTTTCATCCTTATATCCCTTTTTTTCCCTGCCCCGTTTCCGGACCGGAGGGCCGGAGGTTTTATTCCTCTTCCTTTATGTGTAAATGATCCGGTAATTGTACCGGTGACAAGGCTGGCCGGACTGACACGACGGTGTAAAGATAGCAGTTGGCGTGATTGATACACTGGATCTGGTTGGAGAGTTTTTTTTGTTTACATATTTTCCTATTCGTAATATACTGTTGTTACATTGGAAGCATCGATGTATTTGCCGCCTCCCATGTGGGGGCGTGGATTGAAACAGAGATTTATTTATCACCAAAAAAAGAAGCTACCTCTATCATGTGAGGTAGCTTCTTTTTTAGTTATGTTTTATTCTTGTTCGTAACTGTATTCTTCCGCCGCTTTCAGTTGCTTCACCAGGTACCAACCTATCTCATCTAGGTGGACATGTATATCGTTGATATACAAATAGTGATAAAGTAAGCTGGAATAATTACTTAAATACCTCTCTAATACTTCCCCAGCAGCCCTTACACTGCCATGAAAATCTATGGTTAGTTTGTCCTTACGTACATAAATCTTTCTTTCAGAGGTTATTGTGGTTATGGTATACACCCCAGAACCAAAATCTTTAGATATCTCACACACTTGATCGTGCCATTCAGAACCACCAGACTGTGCATGAGCTGCCAACTCTTGGTCCCTTTCTTCCTCTATCAGTTCAAATTCTGGGATATCAAAAATCAAAGAATTATAAAGCACACGCACATCCTCTTTACGCTTTGCCTTTAGTGTGCTTATACTAAGATTTTGCATAATCTTCAGCTTAAGAGGCTCTAAGCGCTCTTTAAGTTCGGCAAGCTTTGCTTTAGCAGTTGTAATAAGATTGTCTGACATCTGAGGATTTCTAGACCTTTGGGTCTCGGGGCTTATAACATTGAGAAGGACTTCCCCATTCTCTCCAAATGATCTGAGAATCCCTTCATAGGGTGTATAAGATACCCCAGGATCGAGTAGAGCTTTAGAAATAGCCCCCATGTTTAGGCTCTGATCTTCTATAGCGCAAACGTTCTCCAGCGCTTGTAGCGATTCTTCTAGGTAGTACAACTCGTACACTAGCTTCAAAGAGTTTTCCTCATTCATAAAAATTCTCCTCTGCCCGGCGCCTTATTGCGCCTGCGGCTGGTTTATAATGCGACACCTACGCTATCCCAGCGGTGTCCTTTGATGTGATGGTAGATTACTATACTAATATAATATCACGTATTAATAATTTATGCAATATATAAATAAGAGTATAGTGCATTTTCCGACCTATATCCCTTTCATTTTGAACAAAAAAAAGACGCTCATTTTCGAGCGTCCTGGTACTTTTCAAGAGCCTAGCATCTGATTTCGTTTATTCATTTCGTCTTATTGCATCTTCCTTATACAGATTCCATTTTTCAACCCAATCCTTCATTTCTTTGATCCGACCCACTAAGTTCATAGCGTATTTATCGGACTCTGCCCCGCCATCTTTCAGATGTTCAGACAATTCACTTTTAAGGCGCTCCACTTCATTCTGATGTCTGATAATTTCTGTTTCACATTCTTTCACACTCAACATATATGTACACCCTCCTTTAGAATGCTGCTAGGCCCAATCTCCTTCTTTGTTTAAGTCTTTTCCCTGCGTTTTATTTTGTCTGCGGAAGTAATGCATCCTGCGTACTTATTTCCCTTCTAATTCCCACGGTTCAATTCCTTGAACGTCTTTCTCTTCTCCGTAAATTGTCACTTCTCTAACTTTATCCTGTCCGTCTTCTTCCCACTTCAATTTCAGTAAGATATACCCTCTGCTTGCTTTGTATTCTTCCTCCGTATATTCTCTTAGTGTTCCATCTGGAGATCCTTTAAACTTCTTAGTGTCATCAGGAGATGTCTGCTTCCAAATCAATCGAGCTGTTGCAGGATACAAAACAGGTTCTCCGTAGTAATGAGTGACAGCGGAAATTCTTTTTATATTTCTTGTTACTGCCTCTTTCAAGTCGAGGCCTTCGATTGAGATTGTGTGGTCATTTCCATTACGACGATCAAATCTTTGTACTTTAAATTCCATATTAAGCGCTCCTTTGTCCTCATCCGGTGTATCCGGCTTATTGGTGTCGCATGTACGATTTTTTTTTTAAGATACAGAATCGTCGATGATCCAATACGGTTTTCCTTCTCGAAATCCAGTTGGGTAAGGCACACGCCCCTCGTATGCGCGTCCTGCTGCTTTGGCTCTTTCTTGGGCTTTTAAAGCGTTACTGATGTGCCCTCGGGTAACACCCATATGTCGAGCTAACTCTGATTGATTGAGGGGCATTACTGCTTTCCCGATTGTTCGACCCGGATGTTAATTCGCCCCGGAGAACCGTTCGAAGCCTGGATTCCCTTAGCCTGTAATGCTTGAACGATCGCTAACGCTTTGCCTGCCGGTTCAATCCTAATTTGCCGAGCCAGAAACGTCAAACGGTACTTCTGTCCATAAATTTCTCCTACTGAATCGGTGAATTCATCAGAGATATCATCTTCGGACAGACCATGATTCTCAACAATTGCTGAGAATTCCTTTTCAGTCGCTGGACGTCCTATCTCGATTCTATACCCAGCGCGGGGGATAAGTCCGCGCATCCAGTAATCCAATGCCGATGTTGGGCGATACCAAGACTTGTATGGATGCTTTTTATACGGACTCAGGTCTTTTTCTTCCACCTTAGTCACGGTGTTCCGAATCATGTAGAAGCTCCCTTCGATTCGGACTACTACATGATTGGGTAAGCCTGGGTCAATAATGAGTTCATCAACCACGAGCTTTTCATCAATATATTCCATGTTTCTCGGCCCCCTTTTTACCTTGATTCGTTATTACTGCATCAACTTATGATTTAATAATACAATTAATATATACACTTGTATATAGTACAATAGTCCTATTCGTGATTATAAAATGAACAATCGAACCCGAATGTCCAAAACATAAAAAACACCGCCCAGCAAAATGCTGAACGGTGTTTTTTGTTAACTCTATTCGGTAAGTTTCAATCAACATCCTCGCGTAGAGGAAGACAATACATATAATACCATAATGTATCAATAAATCAAGAGTCCCTTTGAATCAAAAAGCAAATGCACCCTGACCGTCTTCCTCCACTATCGATAGTGAATCTTTCACGAAGTTGTTTGCCAGATCCTTGTACCGACTTGACATAATCGACACACCCACCTCAATTCCGATGCTCTTTACAACATCGCAATCTACGCTTTGACCAAGCAGCTTAACCCGATTCCCTTCCTCCATCCATTCAGGGAATTCATAGAATTCCGGAACGTTTAAAAACGCAGCCAGCTCATCACTGCGGAAGGGTCTCCACTGATCACCACGCTGCAAGTAACTTGAAGTCACTTGATATTTTCGGTAGCTGGCAACTATGGCTGATATCTTGCTGCTTTTGAGATCCACCAACGTATGATTTTTGTTTGCTTTAAAGTTATTGTTTCCCTTTTTGTGCAGCAGACCATACATAACGCTGCCCTCGATGCTGCGCCACTCTCCTCGTTCCCAACCCTTTCCAATCAGTTGACCAACTGTCTTCCTACGGTGTTCCGGTATTTTGGGGAGCTGCGGCCAACTGAATTCCATAGCGTTATCTCGAAAAGCTACGGCATAACCTCGGGTGCGACTGGCTACGCTGCCAAAGTCATAGGCATCCATAACCCTTTCATGAAACACTGGGAAAAAGGGAGCCAGCAACATTTTAAGATGCTGGTAAGATCGAGACTTGAAGTAACTCGGAACTTGCTCAATCATCAAGACTTGCGCTCCTGTTGCCAGCACCAGACGAGCGTAATGCGGCCCATGACCTTCTGTTACTCCCCCGGCTCTCCCGCCTATGCCGGAATATTCCGTACAAGAAGGGCTGAGCCAGCAAACGTCAGCCCGTGGAACGTATTCTGGATTTTTCCGCGTCAAGTCCCCCAGGTACGCTGATCCCCGGTTGAAGTTGTTTAGATATGCTTCAATGGCCGTAGGCCAGAAGTCTACGGCCCCCACCGGCTCATACAGACCAGTGTCCACCAGCGCTGCCGTTGCCATCCCTCCACCGCACGGTGCGGAATAGAGACGAAGCTTTTTTAAATCCGGCCCCGCAAGGCGCGGTTTTTCAATCACAAACAAATCAAAGGATCGTTCGTGACGAATGACAATCTGCCCATCACTAATGAGCAAATCGATTCGCTCTCTTGCCCGGATCACTGCACTGACCTCTTGGCTGCAAGATTCAAACAAAGGGCGATCCTTCCGTTTGTTTACAATCCGAATTTTTTCTTCGGACCGACTGAGAATGATCGCGTCTTTGGTTACCGTTTGTACTATCCCATCCCCCGGTTTAAAACCTGCTGTTTCGAGCGCTACTGCCTCGATCCATATCCGGGTGTTATTCTTATGGTGACCCGTCCTTAGATTACGGACCAGTGTAACTGGATTCATTTTAGACCTCCATCTTCAGATAAACTGTTCGTTTTATCATGCAACTCCCAGCAATCGTCGCAAGCATTGATTTCAAATGATTGATCATATTTAAGTGGTCTTTCAAAGAAGGTCGCCGGATGTACTCCGCAACATTCGCACGTTTTTATTCCATTAACCGGTAGTCGCTTCGTTACATACGTTTCAATCTCATCATTTAGCAAATGATCATCAAAATGAATTAGAGCATAGTATCCTAGCTTAGTAACCTTTCCGAACCGATCGATTACGATAGTTCCTCTAGAGCAGCGATTCTTGTAAACGAAGTCATTATCTTCCATATACATAAACATCATCATTGCTAGTATCGATTCTTTCTCCGATGGCATATTCAATTCCAAGAAAGACTCCAGCGGGGCAAAACATTTGTCATCATCCGTCGAAAAGACCATGTTTTCCGGCACTTTATATTGATTGATCATTCAAAACATCCTTTCGAATTTCAGATTATATTTTCCGGATGGAACGATCCCCGCATTAAGCAGGGGATCGTTCCATATATTCTTTCGCTTTTTTAAGTTGATACTCGGCTGATCCCAGCCTGAGTTCTATTTCGAAAATATAGAGGTTCACACAGTCCTCTCTATATCCTTCAATCGCTACGTCGGCAAGATCCAAAATTTCTCCCAGCGTTGAAGTTCCACAAACCTTGATTTCGTCTATAGCGTCATAGATGTTGCGAATACCAAGCCCGTGTTCCACAACCTTGTACACAATCTCCTTATACCAATGATATTCAGACTTAAATTTTTTTCTTTGCATAACCCCTACCCCCAGCCAGTCTTCTTAGTCAGTTATATAAAGGGAATCTTCTTCAATATCCGCTCGGAACATCGTACCGTCCGGATCGATATCCCAGATCGTTTCGCAGTAGTGACACATGCAGCACTCGGATTCTTCTAACTGACTTAAATCCAGTGGTGCATTGCAATCCTTACAATATAATTCCGACTGTTCCATGTGGCCTATCTCCCTTTCACTTTCTAACATTATTATATCACGTATTATTTATTTTTGATACGTTTTATCGATCTTTTTTTCTCTTTCTCTTCTTTTTGTCCCCTCCATTTTTTCCCTACCCCGTGTCCTGGTCTTCATGTTTTAAGGTTTTGCTTCTTCGAGCCGGGGACCCGTGGTCGCAAAGCGAAAAAGCCCAATGGAACCGGAAGTGAATTTCTTCCGGGTCGCTTGGGCTTTTAACGGGTGGCCTGCTTACTTAACCCAAAAATCTTTACATCATTTGAATTCTGGGCAATTATTCAATTTTCTAAGTTAGAGAATCAATTTCTTATTGTTCCATGTCCTGGATTGATAACTTACTGCTTTTAATCAAAGAATACGAGACTACCCATAATATAAGAATAATAATAAATGTACCTATCATTATTTGGTGTGGTAAGAACTCATTTTTAACTAAACCAATCATAGTTCTAATAAGAAATCCAAAGACGAATTTAATCAAATTGACTGCACCTATAGTACCTACGTAAATATAAATAGGAAGATATAATATTCCTGTAGCAACCTTGATTATAGTAATTGTGGGATGTTTTATTTTGGAAATGACAAGATAGAATAAATCATAGAATATAAACACCGACAATAAAATGTAGGCTGTTTGATAGGTGACTGGAATTTGAGGTAATACGTTTTTAATTAGCGTCAATGAGTTAAGATTATGCTGCAATGACAATAAAAAACCTATACTAAATGTAATCACAAAGGGATGCTTTACAACCCAAGTTTTAAGATACTCCTTAATGTTATCGGTTTGTTTCTGTAAGATCAGTGGCTTCCAATCTGGTTTCTCAAAGCTAAATGAACTTAATTTTGATACTTTGAAAACGAGAGCCAGAATTCCGGATAATGAAATCAAAATCAAGGGGAACGCATACAACGTTTTGCCTGACAATGCGGTGAGCGAACCCGACAAAAAAATAAAAATACTTAGACCGATCAAAATCAATTTTATCTCTCTTTTTAAATCATTCAGCTTTTTATGATCCGTCATTTCATTCCCCACCTTCGCTTTCATTTGTAGCAATATTTCTGTTTCTACTAATTGGCAAATTAAGAAGAAAAGCAGGCAGAACACAGACCGTTAAATACAAAGATAATAAAACCAGCTCAAAAATCCAAACAGGCAAAAAGAATACAAATTCAATAATGTGATGAACCTTGTATTGTTTTTCTTTGAGAATTTGATAAAGAGAAGTTTCAGTTACACCCTCTGAAAAATACGTTCGAAAATCTACCCACGTCATTCCTAAAAAAGTTAACAAGTAAACAGCTATAAAAAATGGTATTACGAGCGTCATCCAGATGGAGCTACCAAACGATCCCATAAAAAGAAATCCTCCTTAACCATTTTATATTTTCAATAAAATTACAAAATAATTCATCTTAACACTATGCGGGTAGACCGGCAACCTCAGAAGAATTCATCCCACTCAACATTATCTTACATTCAGTAAGATAATATATCTTACTGAATTCGAGTGTTCTTCTTGCCAGAGCTTGAAAAGTAACAGGATTAATACGCGCTATACAAGAGACCGGCAAGTCAACGCTGCGGCCCCGTCCGCCCTATGGAAACAACCTAAACGGCTGTACATAAGAACAGGAAGGGCATAAGACCTTTTCCTTGCGGCCCTGCGCACCTTCCCTGTCCCGTTTAAGCTTTATGAACCAGCAGCCCCCGAAACTGTCTCTGCGATCTCATAACGATCAATGTACAAAAGCTTACGGCCGTTCAACCCCCTTATTGTTCCAAGCGCCAATGTATAAGGAACGCTCTCTCCGTTGGGATAAACAAAGCCGAAAGCACAACAAGCCGGACAATCATTTTCGAAATTTCTACCGACAAACTTCTCTCCCTTACAAACCGAGCAGGTCTTCACCTTAAGAAACTGTTGCATGGGCTTCTTTACTTCACTAACAGGGTTCTTGGCTGCTTGCTGAGCAAGCTCATGCTCCAGAAGGCTCACCATCCACTCACGTTCTGCCTGCGGCCCCGTAAGCTTCTGTTTCTTCAGCTCTTTTATCCAACCGCGACTATTTTCCACGTCCATATAAAATTGGTCTGGTAAAACAAGCTGATTCCATAGCGGCTTCTGAACATCCAGATCCTGAACCAGAGAACAAATGCACTCCGCATATCGCATTACAACTGACTTCAGTGTATTCACCAGTTATCACTCCCCTATGTTAACTATCCCGTTTAATGGATGATGATCTTCCCCTAAAAGGGAAGATCATCATCCGAAATATCAATAGGCTTACCATCCCCCGAAAAAGGATCTTGACTATTATTGTTTCCTCGTCCACTGTAACCACCATTACCAGCACTGCCATTGGATGATTCTTCAGACTTACCCGAATGACTCGAAGAATTTCCAACTTCGCGGTTCTGTGATGATTCCAGGAAACGGACATTGTCAGCAATGACTTCAGTGACGTATACGCGTTTGCCCTCATTATTCTCATAGTTTCGGACCTGAATGCGGCCCTCCACTGCGGCCAACCGGCCTTTACGCAAATAATTAGCGCAAGTCTCTGCAAGTTGTCTCCAAGTTACAACTGGAATGAAATCCGCCTCGCGCTCACCGTTCTGACCCGTGAAATTACGATCTACGGCAAGCGTGAATTGCGTTACGGCCACTCCTGCCGGAGTGTAGCGAAGTTCTGGATCACGGGTCAACCTACCAATCAGAATAATACGGTTCAACATTAAAAATCCTCTCCTTTTCGTGTATCTCGAAGTTTGCCGGCCTTCGATGTGCCTTTAATAGTCCCCCGTCCCTTTGGGTAAAACCAAAGCAACGGGGTAGGGAAAAAATGAAGGGATGCCAATCAAAGTGTTGGAAGGATTCCCGGCTTTGAAAACAACTCGCTAATTGTTTGCTCTGCCCCTGTACCGGAAATGTTGAGGAATTCCAAGTATTCAGTTCGCGTCATTTCCGTGACCTCATTAATCTGTTCATCAGGGAGATACCTTTGCAACTCCCGATTAGCAGCCGTGCGATTTGGAGCCATGATATAGACATCTCTTTCAATAGTTCCATGAATTAAACAGTGATATCTATAAATCTTTAACGGCGAAAACCCTGAAAGGATTTGCTTTTCTCTAACTAGCACCTCCGCCATTTTTGGTGTAATGTAATCAGTCCGAAACAATTCAGCCATCTGGAGGTCCAACTCGCGCTGGAAGTCTCCTAAACTTGCTCTGCGGATCTCTCCGCCCTTCTGCATTTTCTCCAACGCTAGAATTGCATAGCATTGGCCTTGTGATAATGTTAAATTCAGTTCCATGTGATCCTGCCCTTTCTATGTAGAGAAGCCATAGGAGGCGCTAAAAGCGCCTCACAGCCCTTCAGAATTTTATCCTACAGTTTCATAAGCGATTTCTTCAACGGCTCCCTTTTGCGCTTTAAGGAGCCTACTAGCGTCCCGTTCCAGCTCAACCCGTTCATCCCCTTCCAGATCCCGAGCGGCCCGGGTGAAGGCTTGCAGTACATGGAACTGGGTTTCTCCCGGCTCTTCGTCGAACGCCTTTTCGATGTTGTCTGTCAATTTTTTAGTGTATTTACGGGATTCGGCCAACTTTCTAATGGTGGCCATCGGGTCAGGAACTTCAATCTCCTTGACTTGTTTCAATTCCTCGACCATCTTATCCCCGCCCGAAATTGCAGAAACAATCCCTTCAGCTACACGGCCGTACATTTCCCTTTCGTTCAGGTAGATATGACGCTGACGGAAAACATCCCCATCAGACTCCCAGCGCATTAAACCATTCTTGCACACAAGGCGGAACACCATAGGCTGAATCGTAACCGCCCGCCCGCCGACTTCCGAATTACTTACGTGGAATCCGACCATATGTGTGTCTGGGTTGCCGTCTTTTAGCCTGCCGACTGCCGCCGTCAGATCCGGCATTCCAATTCTAAGGTGCATTCCCTTCTCATCGCGATACCACATCAAAACTTTGTGGTCTGCCGACGATCCAATGCACTTGCCAACCATTTCAAGGAACATATCATCATCAAACTTGGTGTAACCCGACGATAACACTCCTCGAAGTAGTGGACCTTGTTCCGGCTTATCCGCCTGAGTATATGAGCGTAGCAACCATTCCTGTTCAGATTGGGCTTTCTCCAGGAAGTAGTTCACGTTCTGCGCTCGAAGGTCATTCGGAACGCGTCTTGCGAACTTCACCGGAATGTCCAAGCTGGCACATACCTGTGAAAAGGCATGGTCTGTCATAGGGCTTCCGAGATACCCCGGTTCATTCAATCGGCTGGTAGCGAACATATTTCCATTCAGCCCCATCCGGAGGGTATTCACCCCAACTGTCATGTCAAATTTCCGTTCGGCCTCCAGATTAACATCATTCATAATTTTCTTAAATTCGAGTCCTGCGTTCAAGCGTGAGTGAAACATGCTCATAGTTCTTCATCCCTTCGCGTGGTGGTTGTTCTTACATTATTATAATATCACGTATTAAATATTTATGCAATATTAAAAAGGAACTTCCGCAGTCTCGTTTTTTTCCCTATCCCGCATGGGTATGTTTGCTCTTTCCCAGGCGTAGAGGGCAAAAACCAATTTTTTCGTGAATGCTCCCTTTTCTGCGGCCTCGTCTTCTCTTCAGCCCCGTTCGTTTTTCCCGAAATCAATCCGAAGGGAAGGGTTACCATTCCCTTCCACGCCTTTGCTCTGGCTCGGCCAAAATCCCCTGTAACAACTCTTCTGAGAAAAAATATCCAATCTGATTATATTTATAGCGGATATCTTAGATATCTTAGATATCCGCTAATTTTTAAGCCTATCGAAGCTATCGATAATATATCTTACTGATTGTAAGATATATTATCTTACATCCCGCATCGCTTTATTGGGGGACATATGCAGACAACGGTCGTACTTTAGGATCGTGTACTTCCAGTAATTCTTTTAGTGCAGGCACGATTTGATCTGCGGACAGCGATAAGAGAGGTTCCAAGTCGCATGTGTTAATGTAGGTGTCCTCGTTGTGATCAAGCGTTAGATCTATTTCTGGGACAGTCGCGTCAGGCCGAAAGTACGATCGGGATGGGGGCGATTCATAGAAGCTGCTGGAGTAACGATCATACGGAACCTTTTTTTCGATTAGCAAACTTTCAAGGGTCTCGAAGCATCCGTTTTGGGCCATAGCATCCGTGAATGTGATAACCCCATTTTCTTCAAACGTCTCGCAGCTAGAATACAAACTGCACGATAAAGAGTAATCTATCGGATCAAGATTAAAATCAACTCGTATTTGATTTTCTATTTCCGCATCGATCAGGTGTTTCGGCATAGAAAGAGACCCGTAATAATTTTCTGCCATTCAGTAACAACTCCTTTAGGTTTTGGTTTGCCTTTGCCTTACGTGCAGAGCGCACCACGTAACGCCGTCAATGCAAGGCTGGGCGTTAGCCCACCCCCGCAGGGGGCATGGCCTTGCATTGTTTAAGGCGTGAAGTGGTAAGGTCGGAACGTAAGGCCCCCGGAGCTGAGGTTTTCAAAATACCTGGAGTGCATACGGAAGGGTCCCTTTGATCTAAGAGAATCTGCCGTGCAGATTCTTCCCTTAATTTCCGACATAAAAAACCGGCAACCTGAAGGTTACCGGCAATATGTAAATCGTTTTTTAGTTAGAAGAAAATATAGTTATTAGACTAATCAAGGATTTTGGGCGCTGGGAAGGTCGTTATGAATTGCTTATTTATATTTTTTAATCTTACATCAGGTAATGGAGTTAGTGGTCCGACTCCTATTTGTTCCACAAAGTTACAAGGAAAGCAAATATAAAACTGGGGGTTCGTTTCCGTTCTGTCCTGAATTAGATTTACAGGCTTATGACATAGCGGACAGTAACTTTTTTCCGTAAGAATTAATTCGTACATTGCTTAACACATCCCTTTAATTCTTAATAAAACTGGTATCTTATAAATAAACTGGCTCACTTTGTCTATGAACAATACGATCATCTATGTTGTTGACCTTCCTGGAGTACCCCTTATTGCACTTAGTACAAGCACCATCTATACGAGGCGTATTGTCATATGAAGGATAAGTATGTTCCAATTCGTTATCACAGCTATCATTAAAACACTTCACTCGAATCGTGATACTGTAGTAATCAATTTTTTGCCCTGGGAACCCATACATCTAATCCAACACTCTCCTATCATCTATTTAATTTAGTTGCTTTATTCTTTTGCACATGCTCATAAATTGTCATACTTAGCATAAGTAAGCATGAGATAAAGCTCACTAAGAGAAGTGCAGCTAACAACAACCCTAAAATATTACCAAAAATATCATCTTCGATCCTACCAGGGAAGTAGCTGACGATAAAAATGGAGATCAGAAACATACCAAATGAAGCAAAGTATCCCTTTTTAACACTGAAATTCCCATACATCTTACCGATCACCTCTTTATTCACTGAAGGATCTGAGTTATTCAATAAACGGTATAATCCACATTCCAATAATACCAATTGTGCACAAAATCCAGATTATCGAACCATCTTTCAGATATTTTTTTAGTGTTTTTTTCCAGCCATGTCCCGTTTGTTTACCATTGAGAATCGCTAAAATAATTGCCTGTGCGATCACCACAACATATGCTACAGTTGCCATAGCTATAATAGATTGTATGAATGCATCACTTCTCAATTCCGGGCATCCTTTCTCAACACTTGAAGCAGCGCAATTCGCTGCTCTTCATGCCATTCCTTTTCGCTATGAATGTATTTCTTATGCTCATCTTCTAAATCAGAAAATTCCTTTAAACTTGTACTCCGCGGAACGACTGTTCCACCACATTTATCAGCAATTTTATTTGCTGCAAATTCGAACCCAAAAGGAAAAGCTACCGACTCATCATTTGTAAACTCATGGCTAAAGCTATCATCTGTTGGACCCATGCGAGGTAGCCCACCCGCATAATATAAATTTCCAAGCTGCACCAGCCAATATTTAAATTCTGCGTCTCCATTGTTTTGCATAAACAAACTTGACGATTTAACTGCGCTAGTTGGGCCATAATCTAATTGACGTAATTGATCTGTAACGTTATTCATTCTTAGCTTCTCCCTTAAAGTAACTCTGCTTGAGCAATTCCTCTAATTCATTGATTCTCTTCGAATATTCATCCCTTGTTTCTTTTAAATCATGTATTTCATTTTCGATGGGCTTCAATTCCCAGAAATGTCGACCACCCATGTCAAACATTGTTGGATTATTGAATAATTGATCCGGAGATTTCCAATCACCGAAGTGGGTGTTATGAAGAAATAGCTTTTTCTCTTTAGCTTCAGAAATCAAAGGTTCTATGAACTTCTGAAACTCAGATAAATACTCTTCATATGATTTACCAATAGCATCTTGAAGAAATCCATCATTATCCATCCGTTACAACTCCATCCTTATGGGAATATATTCACTCAATTCTTGAACCAGATTCGACCATATATTATTGTATTGTCCCCCATAATATACTACTCTCACCCGATGGGGGACAACAACATTTACTGAATAGAGATTTTCATCTGTTCTACTATTGATACTGATACCGATCGGCTTTTGCTAGTTCAACTAATTGCCGATAAACTTGATATTCCTCTTCTATTTCTTTTTCTAAAAAAGTCGTTATTTCTCTGATGAAGACTTTGGCCATTTCTTCATTAATAAATTTCCGAGATACTTCTCCCTTTAGTAACTGCATTATAGTAAACCCATAAGGACTATTCATTACTCCCGGACGCTGATCACTCCGCATGATGAGAAACTTTTCCCGACTCCAAAAGTAACCTACAGGCTTTCTTTTGCAAACAAAAAATTGTTGACTTAAATCAAAAAGTCTCTTTTTAAATACTTGTTCGCTTACTTTTAATTCTGCGAACACAACAAATGACTTTTCAAATTCCGGATGTACTTCTATTCTCGATTCCAGTGTGAATGGTTTATTCAATGTTATTCCTCCCTTAAATAAACAGCCAAACGAAACGGATCACGATGTATCCAGCAACCACAGCAAATAACGTCCACTTCATTTTCTGCAAACGGTTAAACCACCGTTTTGACGCATCCGGATTTTTGGCGCTGTAACCAGACAGGCCAATTCCAATGATCGTAAACACAACCGCAGTTACTACAATGATGAATGGCAATAACTGAATTAATTTTTCTTCCATTTTGGTAAACCCCCACCTTGCTTGTTTTGTAAGATATTAAATAAGATAAAATATAAGATATTATGATTCATTTGAATCGTTTGGATAAATAAAGCGAACCCGAACCTGAACAGGTAAATTACCTGGATGATCGGGCTGAGCCGTCTTTGCTTTCTTAACGGTGGTAATGACTGCCGTTACCACATAGGAGACAACAAAGAGGACCATTATAATTCCCCAGTATTGCTTTTGGTCTTGACTTGGAGAAAACAAGCCAAGAATTATCAAAAACGAAAAGATGATGAAGATTGGATGAATAAATTTTTTCAACATACTGTATCCCTTCCTTTTAGCAAGATGGTGGTTGATTACAGTATTATTATATCACGTATTATATATTTATGCAATATAAAAAGTTTCCGCAGCCCCGTTCTTGGATCTCTAACACAAAAGGAGCTTCCCTTTTCAGGGCAGCTCCTTCGTTATTTTGGTGAAAGAGAGTTTAAACTTAATTTGGCGATAGACTGAGAAAGCTTGTAGAAAAAAATTGGCTGGCGACCAGTCTTGAAGGTTGAATAAATACCTTGTTTTGAGATCCCACTCAAACGTATCAAAAAGAGTTCCGTAATCGTTAAAATCTCCTTCAAATGTTATTGCCCCGTCCATCGGCCGGATCTGTAGTTTGCTGCGATCCAGCGTTGTAAAGGGAACAACTATCTTAAACGCTCTGGGTGTTCCTTCTGTAGAATGACTAAACCAGAAAGAGCGGTACTCAGGCTCAATTGATCTCTCAGCATCCGATAGGTGAAACCAGATAAAGCTTTTACCCACATCTTCTGACTGCACAGAATAATTTACATCTTGATTAGACTGTGCAATTAAACTAATTTTGCCTGTCTCCTTATACGCCTCAATATCTGCAAGTGATAGATAATCTGTATAATGAATCAAGTTAAAGGTCTTGTACTCCTCATACTCGCTATCTGTTAAGGGTCTATTATGATAGTCCACTTTGCGGAGCGCCCACTTGATCCCCAAACCTTGGATAATAAATATAAGGAACAAATACAACAGTAGAGATAGCCATTGGCCCCATGGATAAAATTTAACCGGCCAAAGATGGGTAGCAAGGACAGACAACACAGCAGAAATACTAGCAATTGCTATCGTGTAAACGATTTGAGGAAATAAATGAATACATAGGGAGAGATAACCCTTAAGCCCACGGATTCGCTTTTTTCTTCCTCTCACATTCTGGTTTATTTTCTCCACCTACTTTCAAAAATCTATGATAACAAAAAGGGACGCTATTCGCGTCACCTGCTTGATCGGATTACCGTTTATTCGCAACTTTCTGGCTTCCGATTTTCCGGCTTTCTTTCTTTCTTTTGTTGTTGTTAACCAACCAAAGTACACCAGTCACGGCTGCAAGTCCCCAAACAATAATAAGCACAGTATCAAATGTTTCCATGTTTATTCACCTCTATCATTTAGATTAATCCGCTAAATTTAGTTTATCACGAAATAGGTATGTATTCAATATTTTACCTACATAATTAACTGATATAAAAACGCATTATTCTATGCGTGAATAATTTATGCTCGTTGATCTCGCAGCCTACGAAGAATTTTTTTAATAGCGGCTGCCTGATTCCCTTTTTTAATTTCATCAACGAAATCATTCAGTAAAATTATGTTTAACTCTTCAAAGGTGATAATCTTTGTTCTAAAAATCTGATCGATATCTTGTAACAGAATCTCACCACGAAGGACTGATTTTCTGGCGTATCGAATACGGATTTCAACCTCAGAAATATCATTCGGCCTGGATCGCAGCGACCAATGGTTAACGTCTACTTGCATCAGATCTTCTGTACTCCGTTTTGCTTCAAGAAGGTTCCGTTTTTCTATCAGTTTTTGCCCCAGCAGCTTTAGGTCCACACCACTACGCACTTGATAAAGAAAATCTTCGAACAGCAAGCCCACCAAGTCTGTAATTGTAAAGCCGATATTCGCTCCGGCTAACTCAAGGATATCTTCAATAAAAGCTTCAGCCCTCAAATATTGATACCAATCAAGTGTAATGCGGATCTCTATTGATTTTTTCCGGAAAATGCTTGTGAAAATCGAAGAGTTCCCTATGAGCTGCTGATATCGGTTTTCTAATTCCATTTTATCGACTCTCCAAAATTGAATTGATAATCAACCGGTGTACAGTTCTCCTTACAGAAAGGTTCCATTTCAGACTTAGTTCAAAGACTTGATCATATATAAACATCTTAGGCTTGCAGTGAATATATTGATGGGTATCTCGATATGTAAGATTTGGGACAGGTTTGTACGATGCTTGAGCCATTGCTTTATACAGTAACTCAGTTGCAAAATCCGTCTCTGTCATTTGCTTCATACGTGCCTGTCGTCTAATCCAGGAACGTTCTTCAGGGGTGACGGGGAACTTCACATCATGGATCTTATCTGAGCGGACTTTTCTAGAAGGTTTAGAATTCTTTTTTTCAGTGGGTTTTGAAGATTGACCAAAGATCGGGTTTAGATTGTTCATATAGGACCATCCTCTTTAGCTCTAGGGCCATTTTTCCAATTGTTAGTCCAGTCTATGCTTCAATAGAAAAAAATATGCTAGAAAGAAAACTAGGAGGTTTAGATCCCACAACTTCTGGTAAGACTAAGAACATGAAGGATTATAACGGGGGGATCAGGGAATGAAACGAGAAAAATCATCTACAGTAGATAAAGCATTGGCACAGCAGCTAATTTGGCTTTCAAAAAAATCCGCAAAGAAGCATGGACTACATATAGTCTCGATAAAGGGAAAGTAAAAAGACGCTTAATATGTTAAGCGTCTTTAGCTAATTTTCTAATCTTCAGTTTTTAAAAATAGACATTAAAGTTTCTCGTCTAAATTTGTAGATTCATAATTTTCTTTCATACGTTCAAATGTTACAATACGAATTTCACCTTTAAATCGAAGCATAACAATTATTGATACAGCCATCGTTATTATCAGTGAAGCCCAAGCAGCTATTGAAAAAACATACGTTAGTGCTATGCAAAAGAGAAGCGATAAGCCAATTAACAAGGACACTCCTTTTGACCAAAAGTGATAGAAGAATGAGGTCCGGACAGGAAACAATCCTTGCTCACAAGCAAAAATTTCAATCTCTTTTTCATGTTTCCAACGCTCTTTTATACTCATTTTCCAACCTCCTTATGCGTTGTTATGGTCGGAATAGTTATTACTTTAAATTGATGGCTAAATGAAAACGTTAGTTCTAAGGTTCCGACTTATCCTGTAAAAAAAGGCTATTCGGATTATGTGGTGGAATGATGCAATTTAATTTCCAAATTCATCGTGCCTATTGCTCTTCCAATGTGTAGGATCGGATATTTCTGCTAGAAAGCTTTTTAACTTATATTCATCTTCAAGTGTTGCATAACATCCGTTTTTTGTAAGTGTCAAAAGGAACTGAGTTATTCTGTCTGGTATAGAGATATAATCCGATCGTGTCATGAAATATCCCGTCAATTCATTGCATGATATAGAAATGGTTTCAATGTATTTCCTACTTTGTATCCCAAAAACTTCATATGTTGCAAAGAAATCAACGCCTTTTTCAAGCTTCTTACTAGAAGTGCTTTTTAAGTCAAGAAAAATTGGTTCTCCGTGTGGGGATGTTCCGTTATTTTTATGGCTTATATAATCTTTTATGAGATGATTTAATAAATCACCAAAGGTAAAGAATGTACAGTGATCTGTCTCGTCTTCATAAAATAACGAACAGCCACTAAAAGCCTCTGTTCTTAGGACTAAGGATGTTTCCATTTTATTGTCTCCCCTTGATCATTCTGCTTTCCAGCTATTCCACCATAAAATCCGAATACCCTAAAAAAATAACTCTTCAAAATATTGACGTCCTAATTTTTTAATCTTCAGTTGCAGAAGAAAAGTATGTACTTAAAACATCCAATAGGCTACCGCAAACGCAAAACAGAATTCAGGAGAATACCGAAGAGGTTTAGAACAACCATTGCGGCTACAATAGGTAATAAATCATTCACCAGACTAATCTCATTACTCATCCTGCTAAACCCGCAGGCCGTTTTCTTCTAACTTTCAAACAACCCACCGTAATAAGAATTAAAACAACAGCCCAATAGACAACTCGAATCCACCAAATTACCGATTCTAGAATTCTGCCATTTAAATCAGTTGTGAAAAATAAAAATGAAATGATGTTTGTAATCGGAGCTGTTAGTATATCCCATGATCTTCCTTTTAAAAGCTGCACCAAGACACCTGGGACTATCATAACAACAAGTAGCCATGCTGGGCTAAAAATCAAAAAATATCCATATATTCTCCTCATTAAACTCCCTCCAAACCTTTTTTTTCATGAAATGTTATTATATTGTCTTATGGCAACCAGAGCATCATGAATCGTCAGATAGTTTTTACCTTCTTTTAAAGCCGGTGCAATACGGTAGTCCATACAATCGTCTTGTTCTGCTCCGTTCAAAATTTGTACGTCATACCCAGACAAAGTGTCCACTGTAACCCATTTCTTTTCCATGGCATACTCCTTATTCGCTTGATACACATTTTATATCTTACTAAATATCTTACAATTTATCTTACATAAACTTCATTATATATCTTACATTATATCTTACAAGTATATCTTACTTACCATCCTCCCCTTCCCTCATTTGAATGGAATTTATAGTCCTCCCTTACTTCTAGGGTCACTTTTCCAGAATTCCATCAAACTCCTTGGACGGGGCAGGGAAGAAGAGGGATACTCTCCTGGCTTGTTTCCTCATTGCAAGATTAACCTAAAGATGGTCCGTAACTGGGAATATATTCTTTTCACCTCTAAACCAATTTCGAGCTGTCTCTATTGCAGCCTCACTTTTCAACAAAGAAAGAGTCTCGTTCAATATTACATCAGACGGGTGCATAAATTTTTCAGGCTCAGACACACTTCGGGTAGCATATTCCTGGATGAGTCTAAGCTGAAGATAATCATGAGCAATATCAAGTATCTGCTCAAAATACTTTTTACTGTACAATCCAATTTTAGGGATCTCTCTTATAAAAACATCTTCATTGAGGTCTTTCTCACTCCAGATAACAGACATTCCGACCCCATATTTCATGCCATTAGATTGAATCATCTGAATCAATTCCCATATTGATTGAGAATTAATGACCTTAGTTTGATCACATACGAAACAAAGGTGTCCGGTTGAAAACTTCCCATATCCCTTACAAACAGGGCATTCAATGAGTTCTTTGTCTTTCTCAAACAAAACCGTGTTATTTTCGTCGTCAATCTTAAACAGAACCCCGTCCCCTGCTTTGAGGTTGAGTCGTTCACGAATTTCCTTTGGAATAGTTAGCTGACCTTTACTTGTAATTGTCGACTTAAACATATAACCAACTCCTTACTTTTCCTTACATCCAATAGTAAGGAAAAGTAAGGAGAATGTCAATCGAAAATAAAACAAAAAGACAGGTCGATTCGACCTATCTTCATTAATCATCTTCATCTTCATCGTTAAAGTTCATAAGACCCTTGACTGCATCCAAAACTCCCTCTTGTATCACACCTTGTTTTTCCTGGACTCCATTACCATCCGACAACTCTTCCGGTGTTGAAACTTGCGCTGTCCCGCCGGATTGGGCGACCACCATACCCTTGCGAGACAACTCACTGATGACTTTTTCGACCAATTGATTTAAATCCAAAGAAGGAGTCTCTGGTTGAGGTACAGGTTGAGGATGAAGCTGGGACTGTGGTGGTTGTTCAACCACCACGCCCCCTACCGCCTGACGTATAGCATTAGCTATAAATTCACTGACATCCTCACCTTGCATTTTCTTTGCATTAATTATCGTTATGATGTCCTGACGATCCTTGGTCAATCTCAGTTGCGCAAGATCATTTATTACAAACAGCCTTGTGCTTTTTCTACCCATTAGGCCACCGCATATCTAGCTCTAGCGGTTTTCCAATAGCCATAAGCGTTTTGTAGTTGTGGGTCATTTTGATGGTCGTTTTTATCTTTGCGATAGATGAATGTTAAATTGAAATCTCTGGTTTTGAGTTGTTCCCTGAGATATGGTTCCAGCGCTTTCGCTCCACCACCTACGACCATCCATTCGTCTATGTTATAATTTTTTCTCCATACACGGTCAATGATTTGCACGATCCAACTTGCAAATTCATTGAACACCGCATCAAATTCCGATTTCAAATTCACTTCTTTTCCTCGAACCTTCAGAATGTAATTTTCATCCTCGATCCGCTCTGCCAGTTGGTTACGTGTAATATCTGCATTATATTTATTGCGGAGTCCTTCGGCAATACGATCTAAATAAGTCGCAATTCCTACATCTTCACCATCCGAAGCGTCTGAGTCCGGTGTGCCGTTTACAATGACTGGGTAATCCGTTGTGAACGCTCCGATATCCATAATGCCAAATGAACCAGTACGTAGTTCCTCACGAGCAAAACCAGTAGCGTCTTTATTCAGCATTTGATTAGTAAGAACTGTAACACCTTCCGGTACCACCGTTACATCCTCAATGATTACCTTAACAGTTCTTTCTTTGTTCCCGCCCAATATGGTTACATCATATGTACCAAGCAAGCGCTGCTTCATTTTCTTCCGGTATCCCATTTCTTTATTCGTATATTGCCTGATCGGAAGACCGACTACCATTTTAAAGCGCCCTTCGTCGTTTTCTTTCGGGACTGAGTTCGCCAGCATAGCTAGTAGCGGAATATGGATGTAAGGATTATCCGCTTTAGCCATCCCAACCTCAACCTTCGCTTCACCAGCCTTGACAGCTAGGTTTCCTATGAAATAACGTGATTTCTCTTGACCTACTGGCTGGATAACAACATCCAGACCTTCCACTTCACGAACTTTCTTCACTCTAAGGACGTTTTCAAAAGACAAGTCCTTTCGAACCTCGTCCAATTGACGACGGGAAACCACATTACGAACTGTTACCGGATTTTCCGGATCAATAACCAATTTAAGATTCTCATTGCCAAGATCGGCTCCGACAGGGCGTGTATATACTGAGCTTGTAGACATTTAATTACTTCCTCCTAAGAAAGATTGGTGGTTGATTACTATGTATATAATAATACAACATACATATCTTATATGTCAATAAAAATATCTTACAGGAAAATTCTTTATAATACAAGGCATTTGGGCATACTGTAAGATATATATTTTTGTCGTATGTAAGATAATAATCCATAAAAAAAACGGGGATTATCTCCCCGTACTTGGACCTCTTCTCGGATACATCTTCGTCCCTATATCCTTGTCCCTTTTTTGCGTATGCTTCAATATCTTATCGGTAGCTTGAATATCTATAATTCGTTCAATAATATCTTTAACCCCAAGCGATTCAAGGACACTTAAGTTAACATCCCTCATATTGGCCGGATTTATATTGCCAATCCGATCAGTGATCCAATGTCGGTTTATTGGTTGAATCATGCTGGTTTGCGCAAAATAGGTTCCTGTAAGAAAGGGATTCTCTTCATCTGTGATAGGAATCGTACTATTAGGGTTTTCCCTTCGATTAGTGGCACCATTCAAAAGCGGAACGATAAGAACCTGACCATTAGGAACGGTATTATTGAAATGGTTAGTCAGGCAGATTCCTAAATGCTCCCCTTGCAGGGTATGAGCGGACAATGGCATCGCTCTTGCCCTACGCGTTAGTGGAAAAAGACATTTGACCACATCACCCCTTCTAAATTGCTGTATACCGCCTTCCAGCGCCGTTCTGGGTAAAGGTTCCTCTACTGTAGCAGCTACTTCCTTGCGACCGCTTAGAGCCTCTAAGACACGCTTGGTTACATGCTGATCGATATATTGCTCCATATATTTATAAGTACCTGTAGAAACCATCACGCCAATATTGATCTGTGTCATATCATTTTGATCTACGCGCCCGATTTTTTCTTTGATCCAACGTCGATCAATGGGTTGAACCTGATTCGTTTTAGTGAAACTATTATGCTCTAAGTATGGATTGTTCTGAATCTTTAAAGGAATGTATGTAACGAATGGGTCTTTACCGTTCAGGCTTTGGATAGTGGAGATTGGGACAACTAGAGCTTGTCCTTTGGGTACATTGGGATTGTTGTGATCCGTTAGCATAACGGCCATATGTTTTCCGTACAAATTATAGTCCGGCGCAGCAAGAGGTTGTGGTGTCAGCAAGTCTTTTTGAGGAAACTCACACCAGTATACTTCGCCACGCCGAAAATCGTTTATTCCATATAGTCCTTCGAAATTTTTAATCACGAACGATATTCCCCCTGGGTTAAGACTCGCAGAGTTCCTTGCTTATTAATTGATTGAACTCTTCTCGTAAAGATTGGGTTGCAATTTCCATCGCTTCCTCGTCCCCATTTTCCAAGTCTGATAGACTTACGCCACCTAAACGTTTTTCAAACAAACTAAACGCTCTGCCCAGATCCTCAATTTCAGATTGAATCAAAGAAGGATTTTTCATAATTCGCACCACCATTTTTTTGAATTAATTATATCAAAAAATTGGATATATTGCTTAGATATCCAGAAATTTTTCCATTACTCTATTTCTTTATGAGCTTCGTCAATGAGATCACAAACCGCTTGTACGAGGTTCGTACCGTTATGTGCCGCAATTTCAACCAGCATATCTTTAATCGTTACAGGCACATACGTATGGGTACGCGTTGTTTCAACGGTTCTGCTTGGTCTGCCCTTCTCTCTCTTCAATTCTCCCACCTGCTCAGCCTTCAAACCAAGTCACCTCCTATAAGATCCTTACGAATCCCATCATGTTCTTCCGCAATTAGATCGATTAAAGCATCCGTTGCAGTTTTGTTCTGAGACTGAGCAATTTCCTCAAGCATGACTTTGATCGACAATGGGAAAAAGTTCTGGATCTTTATCCGTTTAGTATGGTACACCTTTTTTCTCCCAGGTCTATTCCCTATTGTATTCATTGTATCCCCCCCTTTCTGTTATTTTCCCCCAAACAACTCTTTATGCTTTTTAATGATCATGTTTGTTAATACCTTAGTCTGTGTAACTCTACTGCCGGCCTTAATAGTTTCATTTACTATTATTTGATCTAGCTTAGTTTTTGAAGTAACTGGAATATCGTAGGGGAGTTTCACCAACGGTTCCTCTAATTTTTTATCGGTTTTCTGTTCCCATTCAATGCCTTCATTGATAAGCGCCGGTAGGTCACCAAGATGATTCTTGTCAAACTCCGGATTCAAATAAGGCAATGCACGGCTGAGATAAATTTCCAAACTGGCTAATGCTTCTGGCCCCGCCTGGATCGTCATACCTTCCGTTGTCGCTTGGACATCGACTTCAATCGGATGTCCCAAAAAATCAAGTTTCATTTTGGTCATGTTTTTCCTCCGCCTTATCGTGTATAATGAATATTCGTTTGATGTTTTTTTAGTAACGACAAAATCATATGGTGAACATTCTTTGTTCATCATAATGTATTCGTTTGAGTTTAGCCTACCCTAATATAAATAATATAACACGTATTATATAATTATGCAATATTAAAATGAACCACTCATTTTTTCCCTACCCCGTTAAAAAAGCTGTTCCTCTCATGGTGTGAGAAGAACAGCCTTTTAATACCCTCTTTTTATAATTATTTTTAATCACTTCTCGCTTGCGTGTTCTCGATGATTTCGAAATCATCGACTTTCCATTCATTCCCTTTATAAATCAGTGTGGTTTTGGTCAACACTTTTTGATCACTGCTACGATCCTGGACTTGCAGCATCCAATTGAAGGTATTGATGTATTCCACCGTTTTTGCGGACACATGATTTTCATAAACCACGTACTGATCAATTTTTGACTTCATCGTAATAGTCTGTGTTGGCACTTCGTTTCCGGAGGGGAACGTCGATTTGTATCCTTGCTCAGTCATAAGACTCTTCACATTATCATATCGTTCCTTTGAATTCTCGAAGGTAAAAAACTTTTGATTGAATTCCCTATTGATTACCCGGGCTTTGGTCTCAATGCTACTAATAGCAGCCGCGTTCTCTTTCTTTAGTTCTTTGAGCTGCTGATTAGCCGTTTCCCACTTCATGTAATAAAATATAGAAATGAAAACCAGGGAAATGATTCCTAATGCTTGTATCCACGCCTTTTTTTGAGTAGATTCTTCCACCTATACCGATCCTTTCGTTAGTTTTTCCACCGGCGATAGCCAAGGAACTTAGCATCTTTAAGATTATTCCATATTTTCACCTCTGCATAGCTGACTCCACGGCTGGTACTGGAATTGAGAAAGCGTCCGTTGCCTACATACATACCAAGATGGGATGGACCAGCCCTATAAGTTTCATAAAATACAAAATCGCCTGGAATCGGTGACTCTCCTGAAGCTAAAGGTACTGTCCTATTGTACATATCCGCAGCCGTTCCTGAGAAATTCATGCCCATTTGGGCAAATGCCCATTCAAACAACCCGGAACAGTCAACTCCACCATATGGAGATCTTCCTCCAAATAAATAAGGTGCTCCCAGGTGAGGAGTGATGATGTCGATTACTTTCTGTACATCAAAGATTTGCTGTCCTGTCCCAGCAACATATCGAAGGACGTTATCGACGTAATTCACATCCCCATATCCCTTATTTCCAGACTTTTCAGCCATCATTCTACTGAAAGCAACTGCATTTTCTTTGCTATATCCTCCGCGCGATTCCGCCCATGTTATAAAGTATGGCCCAAAGTTATAACCTTGAAGTGCAAGCTTCACATCAAAGTTAGAAGCGCGAAGCCTATCTGCAAATTTTTCGACTCCGACTTCGATAGAGTAAGCTGGGTCTGTAATTGAATTTCGGGGTAACCCGAGAGATTCTGAACATTGCATAACATCAAGCAGTAACCCCGAGCTTTCTTGCTGGATCATTGCCAAAATAATGTTAACGTAATCTTCAATCCCCCGTCTAATGGCCTGTTGCCGTACAAGAGGTTCAAACGCCATTACGTTCCCATTGACTTTAGCGCTGCCACCAATATACCCTCCTGGGTTATCAAACATTTGAGATAACGCCTCTTGGGCCAAATCCTGCTGCTCCTGATCCATATTCAAGTAATTCATTGCCTCAATAAATGAGCGTGTTTTAATCTCAGTTTTTGTCTCATAATGATCGATTACAGTTCTGGTTTCCGTTTTCTCAATGATTTTCCCGTCTGGTGTTGTATATTTCTTTGTTTCTGTTATTTCCTTGTATACTGGAACTTGGACTTTAACCTCGTATACAAACGCTTTTTTAACCAGATTAATATCCAGATTGTCAGACTCCAGCCGATGATATCCAAGATCGACGGCCAAAACCTCACGGTAATCTAATTGGTACTTAGCAGCATAGGTTTGATATGGTTCTATCTTGATAGGATCTTCATCACTCCATGATGTCCATGAGAATAACCCTGCTATCACACTTGTGAATAGCATAAAGATACAACCAATCAAGGTAACGAGAATAATGATAATTTTAGAGAGGTGTTCTTTTACAAATCCTGCACCTTTAATGGCTAGTTTGATCGTTGCGGGATTAATTGCAGCTAAGATCAACTCGCTTCATCCTCTCTATCATCCCAAACTGATTCTTCATCTTGTTGATCTAGCACCTCCGCACCATTCAATTTATTGTATTCGTCAACATCAATAAATTGTAGTTCGTCCAAGGTTGGGGAGGTTTGAATTTGAACACGCGTCGAACCGAAAATATAAATCCCGCGGCCTTTGGATACCCGTCTGGTGAGTATTCGTTTTTCCTTCTCAGAAAATGAAAATCCACCTTCCACGAGAGTGATATAATCTTTGTCTGATAAGCCCAGGAACATCTTAGAAAACGCATTATCAAAAATAGCTTGACCGTGTTTACTTTCCCCAGTGTTAAAGAAGTCATTAACGTTTTGGGTTATTGTCGTCAAGAAACCACCGTATTTTCGAATCCGTTTGGCGATTTCGAACAGGAATTTAAGGGTTTGTGGATTATCAGGGGAAGCCAATTTCCAAGCTTCATCCACATATAGTCCCTTTTTCTCTTTCCGGTCCAGTTTGCAATACTCCCAAATGTCCATTAAGAGAAGATGCATCATCGGCTTTTGGACTTCTTCGGATAGCGTATTAATGTCGAGAATAGTCAACATCTTATCCATCGTCCAATTCGTTTGACCATTAAACATGGAAGAGTAGATTCCATCAACATAAGGCTGAAGGTTAATCAGAACATTTTTTAAGCTTTCAGCGAATTTCTCCTGCATGATGTCTTGAAGATCACTTAATGTTGGGAATTTTTCTGGCATGGATTTACTTTCAAACGTTAACCCCGATATTTTTTCATACATGAGGCGAATGGCTTCCGATAACTGAGCTGCCTCGGTACTTGTCATATCCGGATAAATCCAACGGAAAAATGGAATAATATCTGCAATCTTCCGCATCAGAAATTGGCCGACATTCTCTTTATACATTTCCTCGTTATCGTCGTCACTATCGACGATAGCAGAACGGATATGAAAAGGATTCGTTGTATACTTGGAACCTATAGAGAAAATGACTCGTTCACCATAATTGAACATATATTCCCGGTCAGGGTCGATTACAACGATCTTAGTCCCTTGCTGTAATTCGCGAAGCATGTCTGCTTTGCCGTACCAAGACTTTCCTCGTCCTGACGGAGCGATAACAACCTCGTTTGGGTTATCCGCAGCATGTCGATCCCGGCGATCTGTAATGATTAGACTTTCCGTACTCGGATTTTTCCCTTTTACAACCCCGGACTTCATCATTAAGTCTGAGCTGGAGAATGGGAGAATCGATCCAATAATGGAGGATTGCATCGGCCAAATCATATTTTTATGCTTTAAGTATGGAGAAGAATAAGCAATCGGCAGCGTCATCCAAAACGGATCATTCCCCATATTAACCAGTTGTCTGGAACGCATTTTTGCTGAGCTTATAGCCGTTTGTAGACGGTCACAAGAAAGATTCAGATCCTTCAAATTTCGTTCTTTTACAGAAATTACAACTGTCACGTTAAAAACATTCTCATTTTCAGACGATATTTCTTCAAGCAAATTCTCCGATGCATCCCGGTCCCGTTTTGTCCGGATCTTTTCATCAGCGGGCAGGTTCTGCGTCATACGGAAATTCAATTCACCCACTGAGGTAGACACCGATTTGATTACCTTCCCCTTATCAGTCGCATTCAGAAATATGTTCGTGTCTGTAGATCCTCGAAGATTAAAAATTCGCGAAAACCATGCAGGTTTAACTTTAAGCGGATAATCAATAATCGTATAGAACCGATAATACATACCATCAACGATCATATGGTTATTATTGTTAGTAATCGGGGCAGGGGAAAGAGCACGAAATGGCATTCCGGGTGTATACGGCTGAAGCAAGCTTGTGACAGGGTTCATCTTCTCATAAAGCATCTGTTTGCCATCGTCCTCGCTTAGAACTTTGATGTAGATTTCTGCTGATTGCAAACTTTCTTCAATCCTCTTGATGACTTCCTCAAAATCTTCCTGGGCGCGATGGATTTCTTTATTTGTAGAGCAAAACGTCAGGTAAAAGCTTTTGGTATTTCGCTGATTTTGGGCGTACCTTTTCGCGTGATTTATTGTATGGTTAAGACGTTCTAGAAAAAATACGTCTCGGGATTCGTCATATTTTCGCTGGAGGTATTCTAGGTATTCATCGACGTTTAGCCGTTCACTGGATATGGTAATCTGTTGCATTCCAGGAATGGTATTTACCACTTCTTGTAATGCTTCAATAATATATTCGTTCTCATCTTCAGTAAGCAATTCAGAGTTAACAGGAGTCACCTTTAACACAGCACGAAATGTTCCATCTTTCATATGTAAATAGTCCGTATACCCTGAAAAAGGCAACACTTGGCGTATATCCTCGGGCTCCTTTTTGGATAGGAAAGGGATATAATCACGAATTCTTTTGGATTTGAGCAGCGTTGACATTAGACAAGTCTCCTTTTTTTGATTTGCGTTCTAATTTAATCAGATGGTACTCTCCAAGATCCAGATCTGGCTCATTAAAGTCGTTTGAGGTAGTTAAGCTGTAGTTCTTTTGCTTAAACACATGAAGAAATAATCCCCATAAAAACTGAAACCCGGTCTGACCGTTTAGGTCTGTTGTCAGCATCAGATACGTCCCATAAATGAAAAAAATTGATATGAATATCTTAAATTTGAAATCCAGAGGCAGAAACCATATGCCGATTGTTATCATCAGAGGAATGAACATAATCGCCATTTCTTTAACGCCAAGTCCCAAAAATTGAAGTCCTGCTTCGACCTTACGTGGGATTTGATAAATCTTCTTTTCTTCCATTTATTTCACACCTTTCAGCATCATCCGGTAAACAGCAGTTCCGCCTAATTGCTGCGCGGCACCACCAACTCCTCCAGCCGTTCCCGATGAATAGAGGAACTGTTTAATGACCTGTGGACCTCTGACAGCCACAGCAATCGCTCCAATGCCTGCTACATACGTCCACCAGTCATAGGTTGAGCTGAGCATAAGGTTAAAACTTAATCCGACCAAAGCATACTGTGCTGCTTGTGTAAAGGTGACTGATACGGCTTGGACAATCCAAGCTTGCAGGGCTTCACCTCTTCCGGCATTCGAAACAGCCAGAAGTGGGGAAATCATATAAATGAAAATAAGCTCAGCATTCCGAACGGCATTGGACCAAACCAATACCAGAAGTGCAATCAACCAGATTACGGCCATAATGATCGTAGTTAATCCCTGACCTATTGGAAATACAAGCAAAGCAATCCCGTTTTTGAAATCGACCCCCAACGCTTGTATCCAGGATATCAACGCTGAATTGAGCGGCAACAAGATGTCTGTGAGCATATGAGGCAATGCAATAATCAAAATAGCAGAAATCCATACTTTTCCTAAAATATCACTCATGGGTGCCCCCCCACTACCCCCTGTGGCCATGTGCATGAATCCTCTAAATCCAAGCGTGGTCGCCAGAAGTGAGAATGCAATAATTTGCATACCTATCATAGCGTTATGAACATATGGAATTCCGTCCATATTGGCAGGCTGCACTAAAATGGCTTTTAGTACGTACATCATCCCTTCGAAAATGGGTTCAAATATCGTCCCTAGCACATCACTAATCGCATCATTGACTTTATCCCCCATCCAAGAGGCGTGAACCATGTTAGGGAATAGAAACAAGAAACCAAAAACTAAGCTCGTCCCTATCCATCGCTTATTTTTCCTAAGCTTTGATTTCATTCGCTTCACTCCTGTTTAATAAAATTTCCCCTGTTTTAACAGGGGAAAAGTGAATAGTGACTTTGAAAATAGAATTAAAATCTTAATTAGGCAAGCTTACCGAAGAACCAAGAACCAATACCAGCCGCGGAAAAGACGATGAACGATCCAATCGCCACTGCTTTCATCCCATCTTTGGCCTTCTTCATTTCTCCTGGATCTCCGTTGGCATCCTTGTACTTCAATCCATTCTGTGCAATCCGCAAAACACCGTAAAGGATCGCAATCCATTTCAGCCAGCCAAGAGGCTCAGTCAAAATACCTGAAATTTTATTGAGCCATGTTGGTGCACTTGCTACAGGGTCTTTAATGTCGGTAGTAGCAAAAGCTTGAGCAGGTGCAGCCATTAGAAAAACCATCGTAGATACTTGCCAGTAGCGTTTTTGAATATTTTCGCTTGTTAACATCTGTTTCAGTTTCATCGTCGTTTCTCCTTTGTGATAATAATAACTAATTGATAACTTTCATAGAGCTTAGATATTGATCAAGCGCTCTTCGGTGCATTTCTGACTTTTTAAGGCCTATTTCCTCTTTCAGACGATCTAAGCCTAAAGATTGTTGATCTGTGATCCAGAGGTTGACCTTCACCAAGCTACCTTTTGAGGGATTATTTCCTGGTCCTTTTAACCCTGAACCCTCTGCCCTAATACTCCCTCCCCCCCTCCTCTGTCTTTGTCCAGTTTGTTCCTTCTTACTTTTGGGAGTTTTCAAGTTTTCACTCCTTTCAAAAAATTCAAAGCTTTTTGTTAATATTTTGATTATAAAGTATGGCAAATAGGTAGACAATATGAAGATAAAATTTTGTATTCCTTTGTGTTTTTTGTAAGATAGAATAGTAAGATATTATGTACGATATATTCAAGTGCCTGCCTAATAAAAAAGAGAGAGCCGTATGCTCTCTCTCCCTGCTATTACACTTGATATTCTGAGAAAATAATTACCAATTCTCTCTTAACCAAAATACAAACCACCAGAAAACGACGAGTCCTATAGAACTTGCAACAATAATGCTAATCAAAATACTATTCACATTGGCACCCCGTTTAACTTGTTCGATGTAATCTGAAGTATTCTCCCCAATTACCAAGTACCGTGATTGTGACTTTGTCTGTCTTCGTCTGATATTCGTTAGTTGCCACAAAAGTGAAGGTGATCGGTCCGTCTGGCAAATGTTCGAATGAAGGATCAAACAAGGAACCGGTCCAATACGTTTTGTCCGAATCAATAGGTGTTAGCTGAGTAGTGAACCCGCCGTCCATTGTTACTGTGATAGTATCCGGTAAGCCCGTCGCGTCCGCAACTAACACGAATTTTTCCCCTGCCCAGAATATTGAATACCCCCGCGGAAGATTCAGATCCCCGGTCTGTTGCAGATTGTAATTCATTCGGTTAATATTCCATTCGTCCGTATGCTTTACCCCACCTTTGACACTAAGAAGATTGACCATAAAGTATTTACGTGCTGACACAGCGCTCCAGTCAAATCCGTCAAACACCTGGACTTCAACTGCATACTTCTCATTCTCAATCAGGGCATCTGCAGGAATCTGCCACTGAGTAGCATTAGAAATCTTATCCCCGGACTGTACTTTAATCGCGCCTGTTGCAAGATTGATGATTTTAACCCGGAATTGTTGCTGAAGATCTCCATCATCATCCTGGTACTCCCACTTCATGATTGGAGTGAGTGTGCTGGCAATGGTCGGCTTATTCGGGTTATCGCTGGTTGGATAAGTGATGTTTACCTTCGGTAACCGGTTTACTACAGTGATACTTTGAGATAACTCTCTAAACAGCCCCAGTGAATCTGTAACTACTTGTCGGTAAGTAAATGCACCGTTAGTAGTGAATTGCTTGGTGAAATCCTTTTGTGAGCTGGCTAAGCCTTCTGTGCCATTCCCCGGTTTGAGGAAATACTTGTAACTAATAGTATCACCCTTTAGTTCATCGGGATCTGTTGCCGTGCTTTTAATGCTCAAGATATCTGTCCGATAAATCGGAACTTTCGTAGCATCCTTTCCGGTATTCGTAATCAGCGTAAACCCAGGTCTCGGTGGGTTATCGATGATGAACGATTTTTCATTGGAAACCTCAGACCATGAACCTTTGGAATAGGCTCGTCCTAGAACCGTGAAATATTCAAACCGTTCGAAAGTTCCATTAGGAATCTGATATTGCCGGATGAAACCGGTACTATCTGGATTCTCAACGCTTTTAGCCAGTAATCCCTGCTTGGTGAAAAACTCCAGTCTGTACTTTTCTTGCGGATCATTTTCCGGGTCGGAATACGTCCATTGAATTAATGGGTCCCCTTGTTTCTCACTGTCCAATATTGAAGGAGCTGCTACCGTACCTGTTGGGGATGTTAATGTCATCGTAGGTGGTAAGTTTGGAGCAACATTTATTTTTATTGAAGCTATGTTAGACTTATCCCCGATCTGGTCCACCGACCAATGCTCCAGGCTGTAAATACCGGGGGTCGGGAAGTTAACATTAATATCCTTTGTTCGGTAAGAAGTGATTTCACCGTCACTATCCGTAAGCTTCCAATAATATTGCAAACTGCTTACGTCAGAAGAATCGAGATCACTAGCACCTGACTTGTACGTTTTACTATCATATTGGTAGGCAGATTCAGTTCCTATAATCGCTGCAGTCGGAACGTGATTTAACACCTTAAACAATCTCGTTGCACTGGAACTAAGCGAACCGTCTGAGGCGGTCAATCGCATCTCCCAACCATCTGAAATGGCTTGCTGCTGGCTAATGCCATTTTGAGCGATCAGATCTCGGATTGTCATGTTCTGGTTCCGTTTATTACCTGCCCAATAATATGGACTACTATTGTTTCTTGCGTACCAGACATAGGACAGGTTATCTCCGTCTTCATCCGGATCTGGTGTCATATTTTCCATCGTAATTAACGTATCCCGATATACTTCTGGTGGCATGTTAAAGGCGGCTACCGGTGGATGATTTATGACATTCACTATCTGGCTGTATGGTTCAGACCAAAGCCCACGATTATCGTGTACCTTAAGAGTGATCTGATACGTCCCCACCCCAAATTGAGCAATATTTGGTGGAGTAGCAGGTCCACCCCAATAAGGCCATAACTCCTGCCAACCATTTTTAATCACAGACCATTGATATATATCCAATGGGTCGTTATCGGGATCGAAAGACTTATCTGTTATTGTCGTTGCTTTTCGATAAGAGACGATATTCGGGTCCACTGTAAAGAGTGCCACCGGTGGTAAATTTGTAGCAGCTCCAACCGTACGCTGGCACCAGTCGCTCCAAACCCCTAATCCATTCTCCCCATCCATGTCTCTCACTCGCAAACGAATGTCATATTGATCAGTAGAAGGAAGATTTGGTGGTGGCGGACCATCAATCCAAACCCCGGATTCTGTTTTCTTGTATTGCCATTGGCGATCAACCAACCCCTTGCTGGCGGTACTAATATGGTCAAGATCGTAACTACTATCTGTGATTTGTAGTGTGCCGCCCACCAATTTGGCCGAGAATAAAGCAATCGGTTTCCTGTGTACATGGAAGGTCATGGAGGATAAGTTATCACGGCTCCATTTCCGATAGATATCAAAGCGGTCATCGTTTAATGGGTTATCGCGGCCTTGGAATGTTACCGTGTATACCCCACTCAACGGAAATGTGAGATAGGGAGTTGTTCTCCAAAGTCCGCTGTCTCCAATAATTCCCATAGAGTTGTCATAAAAGTTAGGATCATGGTCGTATCTGTAACGCTCTGAGTATTTAGGATCGCCTTCAGAGTCAAAAAATTTCGTCCTTACCTCTACTGGTGTATCTACTAAAATAAAGGATTTATTACGCATCTGCTGCTTAACGTTAATGGTTAAATTTGCAGTTTTCTTCATTCCGGAAGGATCTGATGCCGTGATATTCATCGTATAATTTCCTGGTGGCAGAGAATCATCAATAGCATCAATTGGTATTGAAAACGGCTTAGCTAGCAAAGCCTGCGGAATAACTGTGTTTTTGTAGAATAAATTTGGGATCTCCGCAGTTACTGTAACATCTTCGCCGTCTGGGTCATTTACAAACCCTTCAATCGTTGTGCCACTTAATCCCGTTGCATTAATTAGAAGCTGGTTATTGGGCGACGTGACTGATAAATTAGGTGGATGATTTGGAATTAGAGGATAAATGGGTGAGCCATTTACCAACCATTTTGAATAATTATCAAGATTGATTTGGGTACTGAAATTATAATTAAAGGTTATCGCTTTAGGTTCAACAAAAGGTTCACCCCATGCAGAATATGGAGACACGCTCTCTGTATCCGGATTTGATAGATTGAATTCTGTTTTCTCATGCCATTCAAATCCATATTTATCTACTGAACCCACGTAATTCTCCCAAGATAGTTCCCTTGCACCATACCACGCACCAGTATCGTTTGGCGATTCAGGACGTTGCAGGAGATTAAAACCTAAATACAGCTTTGCTCTTACAGCTCGTTCTCCAGTATTTGTAGTAATGGGTATTCCGATATTTCCCGTTACGATAGGGTTGTCAGGAATATCAAAAGTAAACTTTTTGGTAGTTTTGTTAAACTGTATATTAGTGAGGGTGAATGCTGGAGCGTAATAACTTATCGCACCGCGAAAATCCCCCGCACTATTAGATATTGGATAAACAGTAATGTTCCTGTAATTGATGATATCATCACCTTCTGCCGCAGAGACGGTCGCATTCACTTCCTTTCCCCCAGGCATATGTTCGGGGAACATAGAGGTCAGGAGAATAAACACCATGACCATGACAATTTTTTTAGAAAATTTCATTTTGTTCCTCCTTCTATAGATCCCAGTCGACTTCTGGTGCGCGGTTGTTTACTTCTACAATCCGCTCAATCACATTCTGAGTTTTTTCAGAATTGATTCGCTGTCTGTCATTATCCGAAACAAATTCCTCAATCGTCGGCTGTCCAAACTCTTCAATGACTGTCAGTCGAATCTCATACTTCCCTACTTTGTACAATTCCAAATTTAGACGGGTCTTGTTTTCTTCGTCGAAGGTTACCCACACTTCGTCCGTAAAAATCCCATTGTTATTGGAATCATATCGATATTCCCAGATCCGTCGAACGATATTGTCCTTATCTGGAGAAAAGGACATATCTTCAATGGAAACAACTGCTTTATTCCAGTTACTCGGATCTCTATATGTCTTACCTGGCACTGAAAAATATGCAAATGGGACTTCATCCGGAGCGATATCAAAAGTAATCTCCCCATCGGCTCCATACCCTGCTGTATTTTCTACATGGATAGTGGCTTTATACTTGCCCGGCTTCTTAAAGAGTACATCTTTGCTCTCCAATTCTGCTAAGCTGCCGCTATATCTAATATCCGTATTGGTTCCACCGCTGATTGCGCTGATGGTTACCCAAGTCTTTGACTTAATGATCGGGAATCTTGTTGGACTTTGGCTGGTGTTGGTTAATGTGGTTTTTCGATTCTGCTTTAAAGATCCGTAAATTTGGAGACTGGCAGACGGAATCGGCTCAATAACGGTCACTTCGGTGCTGGTGCTGCCGGTAAGACCGTCATTATCCACTACAGTAAGAGTAANTAACGTATCCCGATATACTTCTGGTGGCATGTTAAAGGCGGCTACCGGTGGATGATTTATGACATTCACTATCTGGCTGTATGGTTCAGACCAAAGCCCACGATTATCGTGTACCTTAAGAGTGATCTGATACGTCCCCACCCCAAATTGAGCAATATTTGGTGGAGTAGCAGGTCCACCCCAATAAGGCCATAACTCCTGCCAACCATTTTTAATCACAGACCATTGATATATATCCAATGGGTCGTTATCGGGATCGAAAGACTTATCTGTTATTGTCGTTGCTTTTCGATAAGAGACGATATTCGGGTCCACTGTAAAGAGTGCCACCGGTGGTAAATTTGTAGCAGCTCCAACCGTACGCTGGCACCAGTCGCTCCAAACCCCTAATCCATTCTCCCCATCCATGTCTCTCACTCGCAAACGAATGTCATATTGATCAGTAGAAGGAAGATTTGGTGGTGGCGGACCATCAATCCAAACCCCGGATTCTGTTTTCTTGTATTGCCATTGGCGATCAACCAACCCCTTGCTGGCGGTACTAATATGGTCAAGATCGTAACTACTATCTGTGATTTGTAGTGTGCCGCCCACCAATTTGGCCGAGAATAAAGCAATCGGTTTCCTGTGTACATGGAAGGTCATGGAGGATAAGTTATCACGGCTCCATTTCCGATAGATATCAAAGCGGTCATCGTTTAATGGGTTATCGCGGCCTTGGAATGTTACCGTGTATACCCCACTCAACGGAAATGTGAGATAGGGAGTTGTTCTCCAAAGTCCGCTGTCTCCAATAATTCCCATAGAGTTGTCATAAAAGTTAGGATCATGGTCGTATCTGTAACGCTCTGAGTATTTAGGATCGCCTTCAGAGTCAAAAAATTTCGTCCTTACCTCTACTGGTGTATCTACTAAAATAAAGGATTTATTACGCATCTGCTGCTTAACGTTAATGGTTAAATTTGCAGTTTTCTTCATTCCGGAAGGATCTGATGCCGTGATATTCATCGTATAATTTCCTGGTGGCAGAGAATCATCAATAGCATCAATTGGTATTGAAAACGGCTTAGCTAGCAAAGCCTGCGGAATAACTGTGTTTTTGTAGAATAAATTTGGGATCTCCGCAGTTACTGTAACATCTTCGCCGTCTGGGTCATTTACAAACCCTTCAATCGTTGTGCCACTTAATCCCGTTGCATTAATTAGAAGCTGGTTATTGGGCGACGTGACTGATAAATTAGGTGGATGATTTGGAATTAGAGGATAAATGGGTGAGCCATTTACCAACCATTTTGAATAATTATCAAGATTGATTTGGGTACTGAAATTATAATTAAAGGTTATCGCTTTAGGTTCAACAAAAGGTTCACCCCATGCAGAATATGGAGACACGCTCTCTGTATCCGGATTTGATAGATTGAATTCTGTTTTCTCATGCCATTCAAATCCATATTTATCTACTGAACCCACGTAATTCTCCCAAGATAGTTCCCTTGCACCATACCACGCACCAGTATCGTTTGGCGATTCAGGACGTTGCAGGAGATTAAAACCTAAATACAGCTTTGCTCTTACAGCTCGTTCTCCAGTATTTGTAGTAATGGGTATTCCGATATTTCCCGTTACGATAGGGTTGTCAGGAATATCAAAAGTAAACTTTTTGGTAGTTTTGTTAAACTGTATATTAGTGAGGGTGAATGCTGGAGCGTAATAACTTATCGCACCGCGAAAATCCCCCGCACTATTAGATATTGGATAAACAGTAATGTTCCTGTAATTGATGATATCATCACCTTCTGCCGCAGAGACGGTCGCATTCACTTCCTTTCCCCCAGGCATATGTTCGGGGAACATAGAGGTCAGGAGAATAAACACCATGACCATGACAATTTTTTTAGAAAATTTCATTTTGTTCCTCCTTCTATAGATCC
>NZ_MAQW01000005.1 GCF_001682855.1 Bacillus sp. FJAT-27264
GAAGATGTGCATCGCTTTTTTTAAGATGGCGATTTCCTCTTCCAGATCCTTATTCTTCTGCTCCAGTTCTGCAATTTGATTCTCTTGCGTACGCAGCTTGCCGCTCCCCACAAACGGTTCATCGGGGAACTGGCGGTACGTCATCATCCAGTTTTTGAGTGTACCCTTCGGAATGTTTAGTTCCAAGGCAATTTCGTCCATGGACTTCCGTTGTTCTTGAATGTACTTTACGGTTTCTTCTTTAAACTGTTTGTTGTATCGCTTCCGTTCCGCCACGGTTACCACCTCTTCTAGTGTTTATTCTATTATCTTGGGTTGGATTTACCGTGTCTACTTTTTAGTCTNTAGAAGCTCCAAAATATAAATAAGGGCATTTTTGTACCCTAAATTGGATGAAACTGAGGATTGGCGTAGATTAAGGGCAATTTTGTATGTTAAATCTTCAGTTTTCATGTCATACACTACTTTTCACAAGAAATAGGATACAATAATGCTCTTAATTCCCTTTTTATCCTCAAAAAGAAAAATATAAGGTGCAAAATTGCCCTTAATTGGGAATAGTGGTTTGAATCTTTAATTCGCTCAATGTAGCGTCTAAAAACTTACAATATCTATTGTCCCAAGTTAACTACTTGTAGAACCCGCCATGAGTGCGGGTTCTTTCCATGATCACTCTCTTGCACCTTCCTAAACCCACGCTTGTCATGCCCGTCTGCATATTGTGGTCAAGTCCCTCATAGACATGTACTAATCAATGCATTCAAAACAGGTTAAGGGGATGATGTCATGCGCCGGTTAACATGGGTACTCGCAATCATTATGAGCGTAGCCCTGGTGCTCACGGGGTGCGGGAAGAAGGATGCTGCGTCCGTAGTCAAGGATTTGAACGATGTGGCTGACAAGTTGGAGAGCAAGCAGGGAACATATCAAGGCTCGGGCACGATGACCCTGTATACCGGCGAACAGCCGCAGGAATACAAGGTGGAGGTATGGTACAAGAATCCTTCCTATTATCGAATCAGCTTGTCCAATGTCCAGAAGGATATCACACAGATTGTACTCCGCAATGATGAGGGTGTATTCGTACTGACGCCGAGTCTGAACAAGAGCTTCCGCTTCCAGAGCGACTGGCCGGATCATCAGGGGCAGGTCTACCTGTACCAGACACTTGTGCAAGGTATTGTCTCCGATAACAACCGCCAGTTCGTAGCCGACGGAGATAACTTCGTGTTTGAGGTGGCGGCGAATTATCAAAGCAGTGCGCTGGTGCGCCAGAAGATCTGGCTGGATAAGAAGTCATATGCGCCGAAGCAGGTGCAGGTGTCCGATTCGGAAGCCAAGGTTGTTGTGAATGTGAAGTTCGACAGCTTTACCTTTGACACGGACTTCACGAAGGATTCTTTCGATATGCAAAAGAATATGTCCACCGGAACGCCATCCAAAAGTACGGTGGCCGAGGTAGATGAGAACGGCAATCCGGTGTCGGCACCGGAAGAGGGAGAGAATACCCAGCCGCCGGTGGCTGCAGAGCTTGGCGACTTCGGTATTGTGGAGCCGAACTACGTTCCTGAGGGTGTGAGCCTGAAGGATTCCAATAAAATCGAAGGCAGTAAGGATCAGGCGGTGCTGCTCCGCTACGACGGGATTTATCAATATACAATCATGGAAGCCCGTCCGCTGGATCGTGCAGTGGCCCTTGCTCCTGGTAGGTTGTGGGATATGGGTTTCACCTTCGGAGTCCTGAGTGGGAGTGGTGACGATTTGCAGACGCTGACCTGGACGAATGAAGGGATCGAGTACCGGATTACAAGCGCAAATCTGCCAGTTGATGAAATGGTGAAAGTTGCCGCTTCTATGCAGGAACAATCGGGTAAGTAATAAGAGTAGGCGGATACTGCGTATTGTGGGAACCTTTCCTCTACAGCGCAGTATCCGTTTTTTCTTTATTCGCTGGTTAATTTGGGTATATTATTTTTAAGCCGCCTAACTCGCTTGTGTTACATTGACAGTCACCTTCCGTTAGCATTACCATTACCAGTAAGACATTACTAACAGATAACGTTTTACTACAACGTAAGAAGGTGACTTTGAAGTGCAAGCAAGCTATCGACCAACAGCAGCCGAGATCAATCTGGACGCTTTGCGCGCCAATTACGAAGCTTTCCGTACCGCTTTGCCGGCGGAGACCAAGTTTATGGGGTGCGTCAAAGCTAATGCGTACGGCCATGGAGCAGTGGAAATTACCCGGGAGCTGGAGGCACTGGGTGCGGATTATGTCAGTGTAGCCTTTTTGGATGAGGCGCTTCAACTGCGTCAAGCAGGAATCAAGCTCCCCATTCTGGTGCTTGGCTATACATCTCCGGATGGAATCGCTGCTGCCTGGGAGAATAACATAACCGTGACGCTGTTCACGAAAGAGGTACTGGAGGCTATTGGACAGCTTCCTGTAGATCCGGGACATCGGCTGAAAGTACACATCAAGATGGATAGCGGGATGGGCAGGCTGGGATTATTGCCGCCTGATGTACCTGCTTTTATCGCAGAAGTGCAGCTTGTGGCGCAAGCAGAGCTGGAAGGCATGTTTACCCATTTTGCCAAAGCAGATGAAGAAGACAAAAGCTATACAATGGAGCAGTACCGACGATTCACGGACGTGGCGGAAACGCTTCGGGAACAAGAGATTGATATCCCGATCATACATACGGGCAACAGTGCTACGGCCATTGATACACCTTATTTATCCACGGGCATGGTGCGTGTAGGCATCAGCTTGTACGGCTTCTATCCCTCAACCGAGGTGAACCGGCAACTGATCGATCTGCACCCGATTATGACGCTGAAGACGCAGGTAGTTTATGTCAAGAGCCTGCCGCCCTACTGGGGCATCAGCTACGGCACCCGTTACGTCACAGACAGTGAAGAAGTAATCGCAACACTGCCTGTGGGGTACGCAGATGGATATTCCCGCATGCTTAGCGGCAAAGCGGAGGTGCTAATACGCGGCCGCCGGGTCCCCGTCGTCGGAACAATCTGCATGGACCAGTGTATGGTATCACTGAAATCTTTCGCTGAAGAAGCGGAACAAATCAAAGCAGGCGAGGAAGTTGTACTCATCGGCCGGCAGGCTGGCGTGTCGATCACGGCAGACGAGTTGGCGCTCCACCTGGGAACCATTCACTATGAAGTTGTTTGCATGCTGGCACACCGTGTACCACGCGTGTATATACGCGAAGGTAACACTCCATACCTGGTGAATGCTCTGCTGCAGCCGTAATGCCCTGAAAGTTAACAATATACAGGTAATTTCTAGGAATGGATTAAATCGTAAACAACTATGTCTTGTATAGTCTATACGAACCACCATTTCTAGTTTATAATGGGATGCAGCATACTTGATATACTGACAGCATATATTCCTTGTATAAAATTCCTTGTATATTGCTAAACTGAAAGACAAGGGCAGAAGGTTTGTGGGGGTGGAAGAGAAGGTGGCCAATTTGCAGAACACCAAAAGAATCATGATCAGCTTGCCCGATCATCTCTTGCAGGAAGTGGATGGAATCGCTCAATTGGAGAATTCCAACCGGAGTGAATTGATCAGGCAGGCCATGAAACTGTACCTGAGTGAACGGAGGAAACGTGCCATCCGGGAGTCCATGCAGCGTGGCTACATGGAAATGGCCAAGATTAACTTGACCATGGCATGCGAGGCGTTCCTCGCGGAGGAAGATGCAGACAGCACTCTTGGCCGCTTAGTAAGCGGGGTGTAGACATTGATCGTGAAACGCGGCGACGTTTTTTTTGCCGATCTTTCGCCTGTAGTAGGTTCCGAACAGGGCGGAGTTCGGCCGGTTTTGATCATTCAGAACGACATTGGCAATCGCTTTAGCCCCACAGTCATTGTGGCGGCGATCACAGCACAGATTCAGAAGGCGAAGCTGCCGACGCATGTGGAGATTGATGCGTCTGCTCACGGGTTTGATCGCGATTCGGTCATTCTGCTGGAGCAGGTTCGGACGATTGACAAACAACGCTTAACGGATAAGATCACCCACCTGGATGATGATACAATGAAAAAGGTGGATGATTCGCTGCAAATCAGCCTTGGCCTGATTGATTTCTAAGCAGGGCAAGGATATTAACTGTATTTGAACAAAGGCGCCCGGGATATCTCCCGGGCGCCTTTTTAGCATTGGCTGCAACGAGGGAATGGGACCTTATCCGGCAGGGGACAATGAAACTTGCGGTAGCGGGGTTCTCTTTAAATTTTAAATCTGCTATAATTGGACCGGACAGTCGGTTTAGGAGGGATTTGTAATCAAAGGACGTTCAGATGGAGAAGAAACGAAGAAACGAATTGTACAGAACGCGGCCAAGTTGTTTGTCCAGAAGGGCTACGGCGCGGTAACCATGAATGAGGTATGTGTGGCGGCAGGTGTCAGCAAGGGCAGCCTGTATCACCATTTTCCCAGCAAGGATGAATTATTCTTGTACGTGGTGGAAGAGGATACCGAGTTATGGCTCCAGAATTGGGATATCAAGCGGGCCGGGATCGCAGATCTTGAAGAACGCTTCTATGCCTATGCCGAGCACTGTGCTAATGATTTCCAGAACCCGCTGATCCGGGCGCTGGAGGAGTATGCAAGAATCAAAGATCATACCGCTGAAATCGAGGAACGGCTGTGGCATATGTATGATGATTCATTGCGGGCTTGCCGTGATCTGGTGAAGGAAGGGATAGACACTGAGTATCTCAAGGCAGATGAGCCTGAGGATATTGTCGTTATTCTTAGTGGTCTGCTGGAAGGTGTCGGAAAGGTGTCGGAGATTTCGCGATCGCCGATGGGGATAGAGGAAATTAAAGAATATTATCGAAAATCGCTCAGACTGTTGCTTCAAGGAATACGTACCTAGTGAGAAGCGTAAGCTTTCTCATGTCTTAAATTAGACCGGGTGGTCGGTCTCTATTGTTCGGTTGTTTATTTTTAAGGTATGGGATTGCCCGTACCAGCAGATATTTAGAACAGAGAAAATTAGGCTTCACTGAATGCCTAAAAATATTATTCGAAACTGTGCAGGGAGCACACGGAGGTAAATCATGTCATTACTGCTTAGAAACCGGGGAGCTATACTGCTTGTCATGTTGACAATTTTTCTGACTTTTACCGGAATCGGTCTTGTTGTACCCATTATGCCTACTTTTATGAATGAGCTAAATATTAGCGGAAGTACAGTTGGTCTACTCGTAGCGGCGTTCTCACTAAGCCAGCTGCTCTTATCTCCGCTCGCGGGCAGGCTGTCCGATACAATGGGACGGAAGAATATAATCGTCGTCGGGCTGGTTGTTTTTGCCGTGTCAGAGCTAGTGTTTGGTCTGGCGAATATGTCTTGGATGCTGTTCATCTCCAGAATGCTGGGTGGAGCGGGAGCGGCCTTAATTATGCCCGCAGTTATGGCCTACGTTGCAGATACGACCTCCCTGGAGGAACGGGCCAGAGGAATGGGGCTGATCAATGCAGCCATCTCAACTGGTTTTATTATTGGACCCGGGATTGGCGGTTATCTTGCCGAGTTCGGCATCCGCGCGCCGTTCTTCGTGGCTGCCATCGCGGCAGGACTTATTGCTGTGGTGACGTTCGCGGTTCTGCCTGAATCTCTTACTGCGGAGCAGCGCAAAGAAGCTAAAGCCTCAGGAAAGAATCAGGAAAGTCTGTTGTTACAGCTTGTGCAATCTTATCGCCAGCCTTATTTCTTCAGTCTGGTTATTGTATTCGTACTCGCTTTCGGTCTCGCCAATTACGAGACGGTATTCGGACTGTTCGTGGATCATAAATTCGGATTTACGCCGAAGGATATTGCCTTCGTTATTACATTTGGCTCCATTGCCGGTGCAGTGGTTCAGGTATCGGCCTTTGGCTGGATTCTGAATCGCTTCGGAGAGAACAGAGTCATCGCTATTTGCCTCTTGGCCTCGGCCGTATTTATACTGTTGACGGTATTTGTGAGCAGCTACTGGGCGATTATTACAGTTACCTTTATCGTATTCTTGGCCATGGATATCCTGCGTCCTGCAGTGAGCACGCAATTGTCCAAGATGGCCGGGGATTCACAGGGGTTTGTCGCCGGTATGAACTCGGCATATACGAGTCTGGGCAATATTGCCGGACCAATCGTAGCCGGTTATCTGTTTGATATCAACATTAATTTTCCATATGCTGTGGCGGCGCTTGTACTCGCCTTATCCTTTATCCTGTCACTCAGCTCCAGTAAACGGAGCAGGAGAGGTCAGCAGACGTCATAGAATTTCCTTATGAAAATGCCCACGCTGGCACTTCTCCGTGTACTTCGGAGCAGTGCCCGGCGTGGGCATTTTGGTACCGGGCCGAATCTGTGATACTATTTTAGCATGAAGGTTGTACAGAATTGCGAGGCGGAAAGAGGGATTGTATTGACTGCAGAGAACATGAATGCTGAAGCCGTGGCGGATGAAGCGGCTGCCCAGCGCGAGCAGGAAACGATTATTCTGGCGATTGCCAAGGAACTGAGCATTGCGCCCAAGCAAGTGCGGACCACAGTAGGATTATTGGATGAGGGCAACACGATTCCCTTTATTGCGAGATACCGGAAGGAAATGACGGGAGAGCTGGATGAGAACGCGCTGCGCGACATCGAAGAGCGTCTCGGTTATCTGCGCAACCTGAGCGATCGGAAGAAAGATGTGCTCCGCAGTATTGAGGAGCAAGGGAAGCTGACTCCGGAGCTGCAGGAGCAAATCGCCAAGGCGGTTAAGCTCCAGGAGGTGGAGGATCTGTACCGCCCATTCCGCCAGAAGCGGAAGACCCGGGCCAGTGTAGCCAAGGAGAAGGGGCTGGAGCCGCTGGCAGAGTGGATCTTCGGGCAGCCGAGACAAGGCAATCCTGAAGGTGAGGCAGCTCGCTACATCGACGCCGACAAGGGCGTAGAGACGGCTGAGGCAGCGCTGCAGGGCGCGATGGACATTATCGCCGAGAATATCGCCGATGATCCGGCCATCCGTTCCTGGGTGCGTCAGTATACAGCCAGCCAGGGAATTCTGGTCTCAGAAGCCAAGGATGCCGAGCAGGAATCGGTATATGAGAACTACTACAGCTATCGTGAGCCGGTACATAAAATGCCGCCGCATCGTATTCTCGCGATCAACCGCGGGGAGCGGGAAAGTGTACTCAAGGTGGGCATTGAGATTGTGTCAGATAAGATTCATGCCTTCATCGGACGCAAGGTCATTAAGGGACCTTCTCCGGTCAAGGATCTACTGGAAAGTGTCATCGAAGATGCTTACAAGCGTCTGATCGCTCCGTCCGTGGAGCGTGAGGTGCGCGGGGAAATGACGGAGAAGGGTGAGAATCAGGCGATCTCGATCTTCTCTGGCAATCTGCGGAGCCTGCTGCTGCAGCCGCCGGTTAAGGGCCGCTGCGTCCTCGGCGTGGACCCTGCCTACCGCACAGGCTGCAAGCTGGCCGTCGTAGACGATACCGGCAAGCTGCTGGAGGTGGCGGTGACCTATCCGACACCGCCGAATAACAAAAAGCGCGAAGCCGCTGCCAAGTTCAAAGAGTTGATCGCCAAGTATGGCATCCAGCTCATCGTGATCGGCAACGGGACCGGCTCCCGCGAGACGGAGCAGTTCACGGCCGAGGTGATTGCCGAGATCGGCAATCCCGACCTGGCCTACCTGATCGTCAATGAAGCGGGAGCCAGTGTCTACTCCGCCTCCAAGCTGGCGCAGGAGGAGTTCCCGGACCTGGATGTGGCGGAGCGTAGCGCCGCATCGATTGCCCGCCGCGTGCAGGACCCGCTCGCGGAGCTGGTCAAGATCGACCCCAAGGCGATCGGGGTCGGGCAATACCAGCATGATGTCTCGCAGAAGCATCTGGAAGAGAGCCTCAAGGCCGTCGTGGAATCGGCCGTTAACCATGTCGGCGTTGACGTGAATACAGCGTCGCCGTCGCTGTTGTCGTACGTCTCCGGCGTGAATGCGACGATTGCGAAGAACATCGTCAAATACCGTGAGGAGAACGGCAAGTTCACTGCGCGGAAGCAACTGCAGAAGGTGCCGCGCCTCGGTGCGAAATCCTATGAGCAGTGCATCGGATTCTTGCGGATTCCGGGCGGGGACAACACCCTCGACCGGACACCAATCCACCCAGAGTCCTACACGGTGGTGGACCGGTTGTTCAAGACGCTCGGACTGGATGTATCCAGTCTCGGCAGCAAGGAAGTGGCTTCTGAGCTGGCGGCGCAGAAGCCGGAGGAGCTGGCTGTCAAGCTAGATGTCGGCGTGCCGACCCTGCGTGACATCCTGGAGAGTCTCCAGCGTCCGGGTCGTGACCCGCGCGAGGAGCTGCCACTGCCGATCTTCCGCACCGATGTGCTGAAGATCGAGGACCTGGCGCCCGGCATGGAGATGCAGGGCACCGTCCGCAACGTTATCGATTTCGGCGCTTTCGTCGATATCGGGATCAAGAACGATGGGCTGGTCCATATCTCCCAGCTCAGCGGCAGCTTCGTGAAGCATCCTATGGATGTGGTATCCGTCGGGGATAACGTGACGGTCTGGGTCATGGGTGTGGACCTTAAGAAAGGCCGGGTCAGCCTCACGATGCGCCCGCCGCGTACAGAAAATTAGGCACGGCATAATGAATACAGTAAAGCTATCTGCATGGTTACAACATGCAGGTAGCTTTTTTGTATAATGAGGGTATACAATCAGGAATTGAATCCTGGTAGCGACGATAGCAAGGATGAGCGAACATAGGGTGGGAGTGAAAACAGTGAAACGAATAACGATTCTGATAGCAGATGATGAAGCAGAAATTGCCGATCTGGTCGAGCTGCATCTGACCAAAGAGGGATACCATATTATCAAGGCTTTTAACGGCAGAGAGGCGGTACAAGCTGTACAGACTCAGACCGTGGATTTGGCAATTCTGGATATTATGATGCCGGAGCTGAACGGATACGAGGTCACCCGGCAGATCCGTGAGAAGCACCACATGCCGATTATTTTTCTGAGTGCCAAAACCTCTGATCTCGATAAAATCACAGGACTAGTCATCGGGGCGGATGACTATATGACAAAACCGTTCAATCCGATGGAACTGGTGGCGCGGGTGAACTCACAGCTACGCCGGTCCATGCAGTTTAGCCAGCCAGCGGCTGCGGCCAGCGCTGTGCTGGAGACAGGGGGGCTTATTATTAATTCCGACCAGCATACGGTGCTGCTATATGGACAGGCCATCGATTTGACGCCGAAGGAGTTTGATATTCTGTATTTGCTGGCCAGCCATCCGAAGCAGGTCTTCAGCTCGGAAAATATTTTCCAGCAGGTATGGGGAGAAGCATATTATGAAGGCGCCAACACCGTGATGGTGCATATCCGCACTTTGCGTAAGAAGTTAGGTGAGGATATGAACAAGACCAAATTTATTAAAACGATCTGGGGCGTGGGGTACACGTTCAATGGATAGAGGGCTGCTCAGTTTTCGGACGAGAATGATCATATTCCTGGGACTCAGCATGCTTCTGTCCGGCAGCATTACTTATGTCATTTACAGGCTTCTGCAGATGTATTATTCCGGAGTGAAGCGTGAAGATCCCTTGGCTCATTACCGCCACATTATGTCCAACATTGGGGATATTTACTTTTTCCTGCTGATCTTTATCCCGCTTGCGATCTTCTTCTTCTATCTCTTCACGAAGCCCTATGCCTCCTACTTTAATGAAATTACCAAGGGCATTCACCATCTGGCGAGCGGCGATTTCAAGCACCGGGTGGATATTTCCTCCAAGGATGAGTTTCGGGCGATTGCTAAAGAACTGAACCTCGCCAGCGAGAAGCTGCAGGAGGCGGTGGAGCGGGGGGCGTTTGCGGAGAGCAGCAAGGATCAGCTGATTGTGAATTTGGCCCATGATCTGCGCACACCGCTTACCTCGGTCCTGGGTTATCTGGACTGGATTCTGAAGGGGGACAAACTGACAGAGGAGCAGACCAGACATTTTACCGAGATTGCTTATACCAAATCCCAGCGCCTGGAGAAGCTTATCGATGAGCTGTTCGAGATTACCCGGATGAATTATGGGATGCTGCCCCTCCAGAAGAACCAACTGGATCTCAGTGGTCTGTTGATGCAGTTAAGTGAGGAAATGTACCCGGTATTCGAAAAGAACCAGCTTAGCGCAAGGCTGAACATCGTGCCTAAGCTACAGATTCAGGGCGATGGAGAGTTGCTGGCCCGTGTGTTCGAGAATCTGCTCAGCAATGCGGCCAGGTACGGGAAGGATGGACAATTCGTAGATATCAACAGCTTCTCGGAAGGCAGCGAGATCGTTATACAGGTGTTGAATTACGGCGGATATATCACACCCGAGAAATTGCCGCATATCTTCGAGATGTATTACACCAGCGATCAGTCGCGCAGCCAACAAGAAGGTGGTACAGGTCTGGGTCTGTTTATTGCCAAAAATATCGTTGAGCAGCATCAGGGTACCATCACCGTAGAGAGCAGCGTGGTCCGCACCTGCTTTGAAGTGAGATTACCGCAGGAGAATCACCAGGTTTAAGGAAAACTTTATATTTAGCCCCGCTTTTTTTTAAACAGTGGTCTCTATTCTGAAGATAAGAGGAATCAGGGAGGTTACTGTACATGAAAAAGTGGGGCTTTTTTGTAGTTGTTGTACTTATGCTGGGCGGGATAGCCATTAAATATGTTTCGAAGGGGCTTACCGAAGAGAGGGAGGCCAGAGATACTGATCCGGGCAGCAATGCGTTCCAGATGGTCGCGGCATCGCAGATTTATCAGGGGGAGCTGCTGCTCGTTAACAAGGATAATCCATTGCATGAGGCAAGCATCAAATCCGATATCGTGAAGCTGTCGGAGCATTCGGAGCTCACACAGGGATATGTACTGATGGACACGAAGCTCCGTCTGTCGAGGTCGGTAGCCCAGGCCTTTGTGGAGATGGTTCAGGCTGCGGAGGAAGATGGGGTCAATCGTTTTCTGATCAGCAGTGGCTACCGTGACTTTGCAGAACAGGAGGCGCTATACCGGGAAAAAGGATCGCAGATTGCGCTCCCGCCGGGTCGCAGTGAACATAATCTGGGCTTGTCGCTGGACGTCGGATCTTCCCAAGCGGAGATGAAACGGGCGCCGGAAGGGAAATGGTTGAAGAAAAATGCCTGGAAGTACGGCTTTGTGCTTCGCTACCCGGAGGACAAGACGGCGATTACCGGAATTCAGTACGAGCCTTGGCATTTTCGTTATGTGGGCTTGCCGCACAGTGCAATAATGCAAGAGAAGGATATGGTGCTGGAGCAGTATCTGGACTATCTTCGGGAGAAAAAAAGCTTTACTGCTGAAGCTGAGGGCAGGACTTACGAAGTAACCTATTACCCGGTCACGGACAATGTGATGATCAGAATTCCAGTGAATCAGCGTTATGAAATATCAGGAAATAACGTGGATGGCGTCATCGTGACGAGCGAGAAGTGAAGACAACCTGAGATGAGAGAGGCGAGGACAACATGAAGAATTCCAAATTACCCGGTATGCTTACACTCATATCATTCACTGCATATCTGTATCTATTGGTTAAGGTGATCCTGTTCAAAGGTGGGCATGTGGACGTACATATTCTACTACAGCAATTCCAGCGTACGTTGCAGGACCCGGGGCGGATTTTTCTTCGCCCTTACAATCTGGTACCCTTTAATGAGATTAAGAGAGACCTGCACCACCTGTCGCTATCGACCCCTTTTCTGAATATCAATCTGACTGGCAACGTACTGGCGTTCATCCCGCTTGGTCTGTTCTTGTCCATCGTCTTCCGAAACGTTCAATGGTCAGTGGCCAAAGTGTTGATGTGTTCGCTGCTGCTTAGCCTGTGTTTCGAGTCCACCCAGCTTCTGCTGGCCATCGGAACGTTCGATGTGGATGATTTGCTCCTGAATACATTGGGCGGGTTAGCAGGTTATATTTTGTATAAAATGTTCTCCGGGCCTGCCCGCCGCAAAGCAGACAGTGAGGCTGACCGGGGAGTGGAGACGCTGAGGTCTCGGCAGCGCCGGAGTGCGCCAGAGTATCTATTTCTGGATAAATGAAGCATAGGAGTGGTTGCCATGGAAGCCGGATGTGTAAGATTCTACGATTTTGGAAGCCCAAGGGATTGCGTACAATATGAGCGTAAACCGATTGGATTCCCGGGTGCCGGTAAGATTCTTGTGCGGATGCTGGCTTCTCCAGTCAATCCTTCTGACCTGATACCGATTACCGGGGCTTACGCTCACCGCACCTCACTTCCTGCCATTCCCGGGTACGAAGGTGTAGGGATAGTGATAGCTGTGGGACGGGACGTTTCTCCGGCACTTATGGGCAAGCGTGTGTTGCCTTTGCGCGGGGAAGGGACTTGGCAGGAATATGTGACGGCTCCCGCAGAATGGGCGGTTCCTGTCCCTGACGAAATGGATGATTATACAGCGGCACAACTTTACATAAACCCGGTTACAGCATGGGTCATTTGTACGGAAATATTGAAGCTGGGTCCGGGAGATACGCTAGTGGTCAATGCCGCTGGTTCTGCGCTTGGACGTATCCTGGCCCAATTCTCCAAAATGCTCGGATTCCGCCTGATCGCCGTAACTCGCAATAATTACTATACAGACGAGCTGCTCCGGCTGGGCGCGTCTCATGTGATTGATACGGCAACGTCACCACTGTATGACACGGTGATGGAACTGACGAAGGGGGAAGGCGCTACAGCTGCCATTGATTCGATCGGCGGACCTTCAGGCATGGAATTATCCATGTGCCTTCGCCGTGGCGGTACCTTCGTTACGCTTGGACTGCTGTCAGGCATCCCGCTGAATGGGGCGGAACTGAGCCGCAGGGGCAGCATTGATGTCAAGTTGTTCCACCTGCGGCACTGGAATCAGCAGGTCTCGGTACAGACGTGGCAGTCAACCTTTAACGCCATCATCTCAACAATCATGGAGGGGCAATTATCACTGATGACTCCGGCGGCGTGCTACCCGCTGACAGAGATTAGGGAGGCTGTTCATGCGGCGACTTCTCCTGGTAGGAACATGGGGAAGATTATGTTGAGTGGCTAAAGGCATGAATGAACAGACAAGGAAGAGTAAGTATGTTAATATTGGCTCATTCTAGAGGAATGGGAGCTGGATCTTGTCATGGGAAGTACGAAAATATATTTGACACGGCATGGAGAGACAGAATGGAATCTCGTACATCGGATGCAGGGATCTGAGGATTCTCCCCTGACGCCACGGGGCCTGCAACAGGCGGAATGGCTTAGAAAGGGAATGCACACCGTACCGCTGGATGCCATCTACTCAAGCCCTAGTCCCCGGGCGGTCCGGACCGCAGAGCTTGTACGCGGGGAGCGCAGCATCCCGTTGGAGACCTCGGAAGATTTTATGGAGATGGGCTTCGGCTTATGGGAAGGAAGCTTGCATTCTGAGGTAGCACCCCGCTATCCTGAACAGTGGCATAACTTCTGGAAGGACCCTGAGAAGTTCGAGCTTGAGGGAAGTGAGACTTATGGACAGGTGCAGGCAAGGGCACTTCATAAATTGCAGGAAATTCTGGAGAAACATGAAGGGCAATCTGTACTTATTGTCACGCATACGATAACGATTAAGCTGCTGATGGCTTATTTCGAAGGGAAGGCAATGAAGGAGCTTTGGGGGCTGCCCGAGATTCATCCGACAAGCCTTTGCCGTATTGATATTACTGATGGCATCCCGGAAATTGTATTGCATGGGGACATCAGCCACTACGAGAATACATAAAATGGGACCGACATGTAAGTGAGGTTATGCTATTCTTCCTGATATAAAAAATGACCCCGGAAGAGGGTCATTTTTGTTTTGAACGAACTATTGTGAACACCGATAGCCATACTGTTCTGTCCTACCCATGCAGACTGCTGAAGAATCGGGTCAGCCTTGGGTTATCTTTTGAATCAAAAATGTCCTCCGGCGTTCCCTCTACAACGATTCGTCCTTCTTCCATGTATAAGACCCGATCAGATACTTGCCGGGCAAAACGCATTTCATGCGTAACGACGATCATCGTCATGCCTTCCTCAGCCAGTTGGGTCATCATTTGCAACACCTCGCCCACCAATTCAGGGTCCAAAGACGAGGTCGGTTCGTCAAACAACAGCACGCTTGGCTCCATTGCGAGCGCCCGGGTGATCGCCACCCGCTGCTGTTGTCCCCCAGACAGGTTGCCGGGATATTCGCTTCTTTTCTCCAGCAAGCCTACCTGTGCCAGAAGCTTCTCGGCGTGACGGATGGCGTCTCGTTTTGATTTTTTATTAACGTTGACCGGACCTTCGATAATATTCTCCAGTACCGTCTTATGCTCCCACAGATTGAAATGCTGAAAGACCATTCCGACCTTGCTTCTAACCTTGCTCAGCTTAAACTTGGACAGGAAAGTGAGCTGACTGGCACGGTTGAGCTTATATTCCACAGGCTGGCGGTCGATGACGATCTGACCGGAGGTGGGAACCTCAAGCAAATTAATCATGCGCAGCAGAGAACTTTTCCCGGCTCCGCTGGGTCCGATAATAGAGACGACCTCTCCTTTTTGAATGGAGAAGTTTGTCTTCTGAACTACGGTCTTCGTGCCGAAAGTCTTGCTGATATCCACCAGTTCCAGAACGGGCATGGCTGTAACCTCCTCATTGGTGTGTGCCAGCTTCTGCTTATCTGCGGCCGGCATGCAATTTTAGTTTCCGTTCGGTATAGATTTGCAGGGTCATTAGCACACTGGTCATGCACAAGTACAGTGCAGCTGCGACACCAAGCGTTTCAAATGGCATATAGGTACTGCTGAATTGGCTCTGTGCGTTAAGCATAAGATCCGGGACGGTAATGACCGACACCTGGGCGGATTCCTTGAGTAACGCCACCGAGTTGCTGATATAGGTTGGGAGAATGAAGCGAATGATCTGTGGAATCCGAATTCGAATCAGAATTTGCCACGGGGTCATCCCAATCGCTTCCGCAGCTTCAATCTGTCCCTTGGGGATAGCTAATAACCCAGTCCGGATAATTTCAGCCTTATAGGCCGCAGCATTAAAGGAGAGACCTAGTAGTCCGGCCGCGAAGGCGGATAAGGTGATCCCGAAAGGTGGCGTATAGTAGATGAATACAAGAACCATCAAGATCGGAACGCCGCGGAATATCCATATATATGTGGTAGCCAGAAAGCGCACCAGCTTATTATGCGACAAGCGGAGTACCGCCAAAAAGAAACCAAGCACCGTACCGATAATAATGGCCAATATTGAAATTTCAAAGGTAACGAGAGCGCCTTTTAGCAGGAAGGGAAAAACCTGAACCACTGTTTCCAGATTCAATCGTGCTGCTCCTTTCTTTATGCCCATAAGTTAACGGCCTCCGTACCGGCAGCTTACATTACCGATGCGGAGGCCGAAAGCGTTAGTTATTTATTTATCAAATTGAAGGCCAAAATGTTCCTGTGCAAGCTTCTGATACGTACCGTCCTGCTTCTTCTCCAGAATGATCTTATCGATCGCTTCCTTCAGTGAGGCGTTATTTTTGCGTAAAGGAATGGCTACATCCACGATGGTATAGGGCTCTCCGGCAATCTCCAGCTTAGAGCCGTCAGGAGAGTTCTTCAGATAATCCCCGGCAACATCGCGGCCAATGGAGACCAAATCCACACGTTTGTTGACCAGATCCTTGAAGACTTCCGTTTCGCCCGGATATTCCTTAATCTCCTTGTAGCCGCCAATACTCTTAACCACGGCCTGTGCGGTAGCGCCTCCGATTACTCCAACTACTTTGCCTTCAAGATCTTTAATATCTGCAGGGTTGTTGCTACCTTCCTTATTGATCACAGCTACAACACCGTCACGGCCATACGGCTCAGTGAAATCTACCGATTTCTTCCGTTCATCCGTCACATTCACTCCTGCCAGCAAAATATCGAATTTGCCTGCCAATAGCCCTGGCGTTAATCCCGAGAATTGTCCGGTAACGAATTCAGGTTTTACGCCCAATCCCTCGGCAATAATTTTGCCCCATTCAATATCGAAGCCGACCAGCTCATTTTTCTCATTCATGTAGTTAAAAGGACGATAATTGCCGCCGGTACCAATGACGATTTTTCCGGCTTTTTTAATTTTGTCTAATGTATTTTCGTCGGTGCTTCCGTCCTTGCTGCTGTTGTTTTGCTCCGCAGAGGAGGTTTGAGGCTCTGTGCCGGAGCTAGCAGGTGCGCTGGAGTTCTGGCTGCAGCCTGCCAAGAGGACGAGCAGTACGATTGTTAAAGAGAGTAATGAGGTGAGCTTTTTCATTGGAAAACCTTCCTTCATTCATAGGGTAGTGTGTAGTAGATTATCAAGATTCAATAATCCGTTATCAAAAAAATGGTGATTTTTACAATAATATAGTCCCATTAATCATAGTTGTCAAGTAGGAATTATAAGTCTTATTCTAGTTGATTATATTTATCCTTGAGGAAGGATATGGATGAGAAAGAGGCCATCCTCAAAGGATCGCCTCTTTCTCATGTTTATATATGCCTTGGTGCCCAAACGGCAAGCTGGCAATGAATCAATAAAACACTTTCGTATGCAGCAGATCTATAGCCTGCTCTAACTCCTTCAGCTCGTCTTCGGAGATGTTCTGTAAGCGCTCATCGAACTGGGCTTCAATTCGGCCGAACACTTCATTCATCAACGCTTCCCCTTTGGCCGACAGCCGGATGTATTGTTTGCGCCGGTCCTCCGGATCAGTAACCTTCTCACAGAACTGCTTCTCGCCTAGCTTCTTAAGTTCCCTGCTCGTATTCGGCATGGACATATGCATGCATTCACTGATACTGCTGAGTGTAGATGGCTGACTAACAGCAATGTATTCCATGATTTTATATTGAACGGTGGTAATATCACCCGGTCTGACGTCTTTGGTCAAATCATTCGAGATTTGATGTACAGCAGCTGTAAAAGTCAAAAATTTTTGAAAAATAGCATTCTTGTCCACAGAATCCCCTCCTTTGACAACATAACAAATTAATTATCAAAAAACAATTATCAAATGAATATTATCAATTGACAACTAAATAACGACCATGCTACCATTTTGTTATCAAATGATAAGTAAAGGAGTTTGAATTATGAAAATGCTCGTCATCTATACGCATCCGAACCATCGAAGCTTGAGCTACGCCTTCTTACAGGAAGTTATTAAGGGTGGCAACGAGAACGACAGGATTGAGGAAATCAAGGTACTGGATCTTTATGAAGAAGGTTTTGATCCCGTTCTGGTGTTCAATGAGCACAAGCGCAGACGAGATATGTACAAAGAACCCACGCTTGCTGAATACCGGGAACAGCTTCTATGGGCAGACAAGATTGTATTCGTGTATCCGATCTGGTGGGGACGGCCGCCGGCGATGCTTATGGGCTATATTGACCAAATGTTTGCCTCGGGATTTGCTTATAAGGATACAGGCAAGATGTTGCCGGAGGGGCTGCTGAAGGGAAAATCGGTCGTCTGCATCTCGGTTATGAAAGGGCCTGCGAACTATATGCTTTTATTGCTGAACAACGCGCACAAGGCTTTAATGCGCAAAGCATTATTCAATTATGTCGGTATCAAGAAGGTGAAGTTCTTCGAGTTTGGCAGCATGGAGAGTCCACGTGGACGGCATAAGGCGAAGCTGAACAAGATTTATCGTTATTTTTCTAATTATTAACTAAATTTAATAAGATAAGCTTGACCTTGCAGTATACTTCAACCTTTATGATTTAGCTATATTAGAGATGTTGGGGGTATTGCTCATGAGATTACTGGAAGTTGTTGTTGTGCTGGTGGTTCTGGCCGTTACGAGTGGAATGCTCTTTGGAAAAAGAGAGCGGCGCTGGAACACCGCGATGTTGTTGTCCTTAGGACTCATTGTGCTGTTGCACGCCATTATAGATAAGGTCCGGTTACAAATGGTTCCCGCCTATGCCGTAGCACTGGTGCTGATTATCGTGTTGTTGGTTAGACAGATCAAACCTATCGGCCAAGCGCGTATCCGGTCCTGGTGGAGCAAGAGCCTGCTGTCTGTTCTGGTTCTGGCATTATCGGGTGTGGCGGTATATCTGAGCGTACTGCTGCCTGTGTTCACCATGCCTGAGCCGTCTGGAAAATATGCGATTGGGACGGTATCCCGTCAGCTGACGGATGAATCCCGTACAGAGACTTTGGGGGACCAGCCTGGCAGCAAGCGCGAACTGATGGTGAATGTGTGGTATCCAGTAGACCCGGATCAGGCCAAAGGGAAGCCGAAGGCGCATTATCCAGGAGACTTGGGAGAAGCCATCAGTCTGGTGTTCGGCTTTCCGAAGCAGCTGTTTGATTATGTAGGCCTGGTGCCTACACATGTAGTAGATGGAGTCACAGTTTCATCGGACCAAGACCATTATCCAGTGGTGTTATTCTCACCGGGGGTTCGCTCCACCCGCTTTCAGAGCCTGACTGCTATTGAGGAGCTCGTAAGCAATGGATATATTGTGGTGGGTATGGATCATCCCTACACCTCAGCCAAAGTCACGTTCCCGGATGGTCATGCTACACTTTATAAACCAGATCCAGAATTCCCAACCTCGGCAGAGGTGTACCAGCAGAATATCAAAGGCGTTGGAATTCGTGTGGAGGATAGCCGTTTCGTGCTGGATACCCTTGAAGCGTGGAATGAGCAAGATCCAGATGGGCTGCTGCAAGGCAAGCTGGACTTGGAGCATATCGGCATCTTCGGGCATTCTTACGGCGGGGCAACGACTGCAGAGGCGCTTGCGCAGGATGACCGGTTCAAGGCAGGGGTCAGCCTGGAAGGCGGGTTCTGGGGCGATGTTGCCCATACCGGTCTGAAGCAGCCTTTCATGTACATGATGACTGGCGGCACGGCGAAGATGCTTGACCCCACGATAACGAATAAGGACCAAGTGTTCTATGAGGAGTTCGTTCGCGATCTGGAGTCGGCGATGACGCATAGCACCAGTGATACCTACTATTTGACGGTGGAGCCTTTCTTTCACCAGAGCTTCACAGATATTGCCCTGCTAGCCCCGTCCCTTTTTGCGAAGGACATAGATCCGGTCCATAATGTTGATATTACCAGATCCTACGTTCGGGCCTTCTTCGACCAATATTTAAAAGGAGAAGAACAGCAATTAATGGACGGGCCTTCTGCCGATTATCCGGAAGTGAAGTTCGACGACCTGTACACGAAGAAAAGAATGTAAGCTGGACATGAGGCACAAGACAGGGGGGCACTGACATGGAAGGAATGACACGCGGGGAGCTGGCGAAGCAGACAGGGGTCAGCATGGCGACGATCCGTTACTATGAGGATTCTGGTATCCTGCCCCCTCCGGCACGGATTGCTAATGGATACCGGGTATACTCCGAGGATTATGTGGTGAAGATCCGGTTCATTAAGGATGCCCAATCTCTGGGGTATCCTCTAAAGCAAATCAAAGAAATTCTCCATGATCTCAACCAGGGTATAGGGAAATATTCGCTGGAGTCTGGTGAGGAGATTTTGAAGGAACGGGTACGTGATAAAATCCAGGAAATCGACGAGAGGATCGCTACGCTCCGGTCCATTCAGACCTTGCTCTCCAGTCTGCTGGAGATGCCCAGGGAAGAGATCCATGATTATCTGCAATCATTTCGAAATAGGGAATAGGGATAATTCATCTACCATCTCATTTCATTGCTTTGCCTACTGTTGTTTATTATTGGAATTAAGTACAATATCAGGTGTAGGCTATGACATGTTCAGGGGGATACATATGGATTGTAAAATGGTTTTCTTCGACGTAGACGGAACGCTTACGAGCCATGAGGATGGCAGAATTCCAGAGGATACCCGAGCAGCGATCCGGGCCTTGCAGAGGAACGGCATCAAGGTGGGGGCAGCCACCGGCCGGCCGCTGTCCATGTGCCGGGAGCTTAGCCAGCTTGGAATCGATACTGTGATTACCGCGAACGGCGGGTATGCGAAGCATAAGGATGAAGTGATCCATAAGATGCCGATGAAGCCGGATTATCTCAGGGAGGTTTTTGAGTTCGCAAGTATGCAGAATCATGGCTTGTCCTTTTACACGGAGGATTTCTGTATGAACGGAGTGCAGGATGCGGAAATATTGCGGGCCTTGAAGGAGACGCTGTTCCTTAGTGAGTACCCTGCAGTTAATCCGCTGATTTATAACGAGGAAGTCTACTTAATGTGTCTGTATGGGACGGATGATATGGTCAGTACATATATAGAGACGTTCCCACACCTGAGCTTCAGACGCTGGCATCCTTATGTGCTCAGTGTACTGCAAGAGGAGGTCTCTAAGTCAGTTGCCATACTGAAAGTGCTTCAGCATCTGGAGATAGAGGCATCCGAGATCGTAGCCTTCGGAGATGGAGGGAACGATATCGACATGCTGGAGATGGCTGGCCTTGGCATTGCCATGGGCAATGCAGGGGATAGACTTAAGCAATCTGCGGACTTCGTGACGAGATCATCCAGCGAGGGTGGAATTGATTACGCGCTAAGGAAATACGGACTCATATAATCGATGCTTTGCAAAAGTTGAAAAAAAAGCAGGCCATGCTTCCCGTAGGGGATCATGGCCTGCTTGTATTGTTGGCTAGTGGTTACTTGTCTTCCACAAGTATTACTTGATACCTGGAGCTGGAGAACTGGTACCTTTCACGGACTTTGCTACGGCTGTGTAGCCTTCCGGAAGGTACGTAACTGCTGAACCTTTGGTAATGACCTGCGGATACATTTTTCCAGGCTCAGGGTCTGTTACATTGAAATAGATCGTAGCTGTCTTGTCTTTGCCAAACTCGATCTTCTCAATAACCAGTCCATACCCCGGGTTAGGCAGGTTGTTCACGGTCAACGTCACTTTATTGACGCCCTCTGCAGCTTTGGTCACGTTGATATCCGTCTCGTAGTTGTAGCCAGGTGCATTAGTGCTATCGTCTGGTGCTTCAATGTTCTTGGCGAATTGGGCCGTATCGTAGATCCAGGCAGCGGCTTCTGAGCGGGTTACAGAATCATTTGGCCGGAATTTCCCGTTCTTGTCCAGCTGTACGAGATGCGTGTTGAGCAGAATTTGCAGGTTATTCATAACATCTTTGGAGAGTTTGTCCCCGTCTGTAATATTAAAAAACATCATCGTCACTGGGAAATTGCCTTTTGTCTTGAGCGCTTCAGCGAGCAGGTGTGCGAACTGTGCGCGCGACATCGCTGCGTTAGGGTCCACATTCTTGTCGAGTGGAAGTCCGTTCTGCTTCGCCGTCAGGAAGGCAGACGCATACCAGGCTTTATCGTTTACATGGGGAAAATAACTGCTCACAGTGCCCGTGCTACCGGCATCGGGCTTCGGCGATAGCTTCAGACCGCTGACGATGAATTGAATGCCTTGTGCAAAGGTTACACTGCTCTTCGGTGCGAACTTGTCACTCGTAACACCGTTAATAATGCCATCCTTATGCAGGGCATTGATCTTGGTCTCCGCCGGATCGCCCTTCAGATCGGAGAATGCAAATGCCGATGCCCCGAAGGACACGCTTGCCGCCAGAATACTGCACGCTATCGTCATTTTTTTAGCGCTATGGATGAATGTCATTTTTTTCATTGTGCCTCACCTCTTATCTTCTTAGATGGGGGATTGTCTCAAAATGTTGCAGGAACTTATAATAAACTTAAAACTTTTAAGTGAGTGACAGGAGATCTATAGATATGGGGCAGCAGAAGATGGAACGGATTAATGTCGGAATTTTTGCCCATGTTGATGCCGGAAAGACGACAACGACAGAGCATATTTTATATGAGAGCGGTCGCATTCGTTCGCTGGGCAGCGTAGATACTGGCACGGCGCTGACTGATTCGCTTGATGTGGAACGTCAGCGGGGGATATCGGTACGGGCGGCGCTGGCTTCCTTTGCCTGGAAAGGGGTACAGGTGAATCTGGTCGATACCCCCGGCCACGTCGATTTTCTCTCAGAGGTAGAGCGCTCGCTTCGCGTGATGGACTGCGCGGTGCTGATTCTCTCTGCAGTCGAAGGCGTGCAAGCGCAAAGCGAGATGATTTGGAGCGCACTTCGTAAGCTGAAGATTCCCACAATTATCTTTATGAATAAAATGGACCGGACCGGTGCGGACCCGGAAGCGGTGCTGGCTCAGGCCCATACTTATCTATCCGGGGATATTATCCCGGTTCAGCAGCCTCTTGGCAGGGAGCAGGATTATGCTGGTACTGCCGATCTATGGGAGCAGGGCGCGGATTCCGCTGTACAGACTGAACTGCTGGAAGCCTTGGCTGAGCGGGATGAGGCTTTGCTGGAGACTTATATGGCTGGCGATTCACTTGATCTTGCCATATGGCGGAACCATCTTGCGGATCGTGCAGCTGCTGCGGAGCTGTTTCCGCTGGTCTATGGCGCCGCTGCCAAGGGAATGGGAATTCCTGCCCTGCTAGACGCTATGATTCAGTATTTCCCAAGAGCGGGCGGAGATGCAGAGCTTCCCGTATCCGGCATTGTATATAACATTCAGCGGGATAAGAGTATGGGGCGAATGGCGTTTGTCCGCTTGTACGAAGGGACGATTCGCAATCGTGATGCTGTTCAGAACTACTCGCAAGATATCCAGGGCAAGATTACCCAGGTCCGCAAGGTTGAGGGTGGACGTACCGAGGATGTCGGCGCTCTGGAGGCCGGAGATATCGGCGTGGTGTACGGCCTATCAGGGGTACGGATCGGCGATGTATTAGGCCGGCCAGATGCGATTCCGCAAGAGGCCAAGCTGGCTGTGCCGCTGCTGACGGTGCGGGTGCACTGGGCAGAAGCAGCGGACGATCACAAAGTGATTGCCGCCATGCAGGAGCTGGCCGACGAAGACCCACTGCTGGATGCGCAGTGGCTCCCGGAGGAACGCGAGCTGCACATCAAGGTGATGGGCCCAATCCAGCTGGAGATTCTCGGCAGCGTGATGGAGAGTCGGTACGGCCTGGCGGTCACCTTCGGCCAGCCGTCCGTGATCTATAAAGAGACGCCTGCCCGTGCGGGCGAAGGCTTCATCGCCTATACGATGCCTAAGCCATGCTGGGCAATCCTGCGCTTCCAGATTGAACCGGGGCCGCTGGGCAGCGGCCTGGTCTACGATTCGGTCGTGCGCAGCTCCGACCTGCTGCCGCAATACCAGAATGAGACGGCCCGGCGGGTGCCGGAGGCCTTGCAGCAGGGCTTGTACGGTTGGGAGGTCACCGACCTGAAGGTGACATTGGTGGAGGGGCAGCACCATGTGTGGCATACCCATCCGCTGGATTTTGCCGTGGCGACGCCGATGGGTATTATGGACGGGCTGGCCCGCGTCGGTACCAAACTGCTGGAGCCGGTGCTTCAGGTGCGGATTGTGGTGCCTGAGGAGAACGGAGGGCGAGTCATGAACGATCTTGTGCAGATGCGAGGCACCTTCGAGCCGCCGGTACTGCTGGGCGACCGGATGGTCATCGAAGGTCGTCTGCCGCTGGCGACGTCGCTCGATTATCCGGTCACACTAAGCTCCTTCACGAAGGGGCGCAGCACGTTCACTTCTTTTTTTGCCGGATATGAAGAATGCCCACCCGACGTTACCGCCGAGCGCACCCGTCGCGGAGTGAACCCGCTGGATCAGTCGAAGTATATTCTCAGCGTTCGCAAGGCGCTGCAGGGGTAGGGTAGGGGAGTGTTTTCTGGATTCAAGCGTGGTGAGTGAGCAGATATAGAGTGCAAAAGTAGGTGTGAATGCAAGGTAGTGTGAAGCAAGATGAGGTGTGGATGTAAGTGTGGATGTAAGTGTGAATGTAAGTGTAAGTTGTAGTTGTATGTGCAGTTTTAGGTGTGAGCATAGTGTAACTGCCCGGTTGAATAACTGGAAAAATGGGCGTTAATTAGGCGGAATTGCGGCATCTCTCAGAAATAACTGGAAAAACTCCTGTTAATTTCACTGATTAGCTTCAATTTCGTATGAATGGAAGAATTAACGGGAGGATTTACCGTTATTCTAGATATGGCGCTTAAAAAAGCATGATTAACGGTATATTTTCCTGTTAAATAACTCTGTAGCCGTAGCATCCAGTGATGCTGGGATATCCTTCATCAAGGGTTCTTCGAATGGCCTATTGGCCTAATGAAGCGATTTATGAAGCATTTTAAGAATGAGATAAATAACCATGCTTAAAACTATATTCATTACATATATAACCATTTATATCGATAAAGCTTAAAATTTATATTGGATATGGAATCTTTCTTTATTAAAAGTATATATATGTAAATATGAGCGTGATATAATTCTAGTTATTTGTCATATTAAGATGAATTCTCAGCACTAAAGGCCAGCAATCTTTTGTTATCTTCAAAAAATAACAAAGAGAGGGTCATTGTCGTGAACAAACCCAAAGTATTTATAGGATCATCCCTTGAGGCAAAGCATTACGTGGATGCGATTAACGAAAATTTAAGCTATGTGGCTACGGTGACGCCGTGGACTGCTGGCGTTTTTAATGAAAACCGTTACACGATGGAAGATCTGGACGAGCAGCTCACGCAGAGCAGCTTTGCTGTCTTTGTGTTGGCCCCAGATGACCTTGTCTCTTTGCGCGGGAAGGTCTATCTAGCACCGCGGGACAACACCATTTTTGAACTGGGAATGTTCTGGGGTAAATTAAAGCGTGAACGGGTCTTCTTCATATTGCCGCGCTCCGTGCCGCAAGAAGTAAATGGACAAGGGATAGATGGCTTCCGTCTGCCTTCTGATTTGCTGGGACTTACTTTGCTGTATTATGAGCTGCGCGATGATAAAAATTATACAGCTGCTGTAAGTGTGGCTTGTGCGAAAATTACCCGGCAAATCGAGGAAAAGCAGCACTTTGCCGATCCCTATGTCAAGATTCACAGCCTGGAGCGGGACATTCGGATGAAGGATATGCTGTTGATGTTCTTCATCAATTATGTCCGGCCCTCGAACCTCTCGGCTGGCGGGGAATATGATAAATTATATGAGGCTGTCAGAACCAGCTATGACATCTCGTCACTGGAGCAGTTCCGGATCCGGGGAGCGGCCATCTGGCGTGCTGAAGGTAATGACGGAATCCGGCAGGTGGCCGGCAATGTCGGCAAAGACCGATTCTATGCGTTTGAGGACAACGACGGCCGTAACGGTAAGGATCGGATTCTGGTGCTGGACGCTTTTTTGCAGGGGACGGTTCAATTTTTTCTGTACCGGGTGCATGTTGCCGCTGAATATATTGTGTGTTATCCTCTAGGTAAGGAATTGGTAATTACGATCCATTTGATTGGCCCTCTGGAACTGACAGCGAAGCACTTCGAGCAGCTCTCCGAGGACAACAAGGAATTTATGAACGTACTCAATTATTTGTTCGGAGGGGATTTGAAATGAGCAAACCGCGCGGTAATGAGGGCAGCCTTGAGAAAGCGGGGCAAGCCTATAAAGTCTCATCCATCTCCCGTAAGAATCGGGACAGGCTAAGAACAATAGCCCTGAGTAACGAGTCGGGCAGAGTCGTCAAGGGACCTTCCGTAACGAGCGATAACGACGTGAACTATATTTTGGTGTACCAAATGGATGCCAATTATGAGAAGCCATTTTTTGCACGATAACATATGAAGCAGGCCGAAAGCAGGAGGATCTTGGGGTACCGGGATCAGCTTGCTTTTTTTGTTGTGGGATGGAGCTGGTTGTCTTTTAAAAGGTTATAAGATAATTTAGTATAGTATTCGTGATTAGTGAGCATGGGCTCTTCAATAAGGGGTGAACAGCATGAGTGAGCTATACAGAGTGTTGGTTGTTGATGATGAACTGTTGGTTAGACAAGGCGTCAAACATATACTGAATTGGGAACAGCATGGCTTCTGTATCGTGGGCGAGGCTTCTAATGGCAAAGAAGCTTTGGAAATGATTGAGGAGCTGGCCCCGCATATCGTGCTTACCGATGTCGTCATGCCGGTGATGGACGGCGAAGAGTTGACTCGTCTGATTAAGCATAGCTGGCCGGATATTGAAGTGATCGTACTTAGCAGCTTCAGTGAATTTGATTATGTTCGTTCCACCTTCCAAAGTGGTGTGTCTGATTATATTCTCAAGCCCCATTTGGAGACGAAGATGCTGCTGAGTGTGCTTGAAAAAACGGTAGAAAGACTTCCGGTCGGTCTACAAAGGAAACCACAAGCCGACTACACGATCACATTGAACCAGGTACTGGAGAAGCTCATTGATCGTTATGAGGTGGAAATAGACCAGACCATGTTGGCAGAATGGTTCCCTTATCAGAAGTACTACATAATGGGCACTGCGGTGGATGAGGGAGAGCAACTGCAGGAATCTTTGCAAGCGCTTATTTCGGAGATGGTCATCTATCCATTGCCGGTGAATTCCATCCCAAGATACCCGGAACTGAGAGCTTATGTTGTGAATATCGGACAAGATACTGAGGCACTTTTGTCCAAGCTGAAGCTGCTGTATCCTTCTTCCGTTACAGATAATGGAGACTTTGTTTGGGCGCTTAGCGGGCCTTTTCATTCTTTAGATCAACTGGGGGAGAACTTTCATAGTAGCTTCCTGCCATTATTGCAATATCGCTTTTTCCTGCCAGTGCCGGTGGTGCTTGCACCGTCTGAGCTGCCGAACTTTGAAAAGGTTACCAAAACATCAGCGGCCTTAAATGACACCACGTTGCACGCTTTAATGGAGCATATTCGTAGATTGCAGCTGGAGGAAGGCTTCGGGGTGCTCTACCAATTCATTGCGCAGCAATCTGAGTCGTATAATACAGATGTATTTGAATTCAAATCCTTAATCGGTAATCTGATCTTTAACGTCATTCAGTTGCTTGGCACGATGAACATGAGCTCAGACTCGCTGAATGAGGCTAAATATAGCTATTTCAAAGCCATAGAAGAAGCAGGGCATGTAACAGATATCATTACGCTGCTTGAGCAGTTCCGGACGCAACTGGATCGCAGCATTCATGAAGCTACGTCTTCTTTCCATGATGGCAATCCCAATATGAAACTGCTGCTTGATTACATTGACAAAAATTATACAGAGCCGATCACATTAACGGAGATGGCTAAGCAATTTCATTTCAATCCTTCGTATTTATCCAGCTTCTTCGCTGCCCATCATCACGAGGGCTTCAAGGAGCATTTGAATCGGGTTCGCATCGATAAGGCTGCTGATTTATTACGGAGTAGTGATCACCCGATCTCGGAGGTCGGCAGCATGGTCGGCTACGCGGATCATAGTTATTTCTGCAAAGTCTTTAAGAAGAATACAGGCATTTCTCCGAGTCAATACAGACGACAATATTATACACGAGTGGAGAAGGAGTAGGGATGAAGGAGCGACTTGAACGATTACGATTTCAGGGATTGTTTATTAAAATATTTTTGGTCATGGTGGGTTGTATCATTGCGATTGCGGTATCCGTGGTATGGACCAATCTGCGTATGACGCAGCAGCTATTTCTGAAGACCTTCAGCATTACCAACTCTAAAGTGCTGGATCAGATTCATAATAACTTCGAGTCCTTTCACTATTCGGTTGTACTCGCAGCCAATCAAGCGCAGCAGAGTGTGACGCTAAAGAGCTATCTGACTGAAAAGGAATCGGACCAGTTATACCGTGTAATGAACTCTTATTACAACATGACCCAGCAAATGAACCGAATTCAATCCGGGATCACTAGCTATTCGGTGGGTCTGTCGGTAATCGGTAAGAATGGTCGGGATTATACGGGCGTAGTGAATTATGATAAGCCGACGGCGCGGGAGCTGAACAGCAGTGCTATAACCACCAATGCGGCAGCACAGCCTGGCAGAATGATGTATCAATATTATCAGGATGAGCAGGGGAAACATGCCATTGTCGCTACCAAAGTGTTGCGGGAGCGTACGACAGAACAGCAATATGGCATGTTGTATATCGCTATTGATGAGAGCAGCTTCAAGCCGTTCTATAATAATTTCTCCAGTGAAGGCAACGACTTCATTGTGCTTGATACCAATGGAACGGTGGTAACAAGCAACCTGTCTGACCTTGAGGGACAGAAGAATGACGAACTGCTGCATCAGGCTAAGTTGGTTCAGGAGCAAGGACAACAAGCCAAGAAGGTCCATATCATGGATCGTGATAAGCTGATGCTCGTGCAATATTTGCCTTCGTATGACTTTTATCTGGTGAACATGATTGACCAGCAAAAGGTGCTCGGGCAGATGGTAAACACACGGAGTGTGGTACTCATCTGTCTCTTTATTGTGCTTATAGCTCTGGTTGTCGTCTTTCTGATCTCGCGGAGAATGACCCGGTCGATTACGCTGCTGGCCCGTCAGATGTCCAAAGTGACGCGCCGCAATTTTCATAACTATGTCAAGGTCTCCGGGGGTTATGAGATTCGGGAGCTGGGGCGGGCATACAATTATATGCTGGATGAGATCAATGATTATGTGGACAGGCTGGTGGAGACGCAAAAAGGCCAGCGAAAGGCGGAGCTCGCAGCCCTTCAGCAGCAGATTAATCCCCATTTTCTATACAACACATTGGCTTCGGTCAAATTCCTTGTGCAGCAGGGTAGTAAGGATAAGGCTGAACAGACCATTCATGCGTTAATCTCGCTTTTGCAAAATACGATCAGTAACGTGTACGAGACGGTGTCCGTAGAGCAGGAGCTTGTGAATCTGAGAAGTTATGTGTTCATCAATCATATCCGTTATGGGGAGCGGATTCGGGTTCATTTCTTTGTTGCGCCGGATTGCTTGCAGTATCAGGTTCCCAAGCTGATTATTCAGCCATTCATCGAGAATGCATTCTTCCATGCTTTTAACCGCAAAACAGAAGGCGTTATCCATGTCTTGATTGCCAGAGAGGGGCAAAGGCTCGTCTGCGAGGTGATTGACAACGGAGATGGCATGGAACTGACGAGTGGGGAGGAAGGTATGCTCATGAATTCAGCTCAGAACAAGGTGCCCAAGCATTCCAGTAAACTGTTCTCAGGCATCGGGGTCGCCAATGTGAATGATCGAATTACATTACTGTATGGTGAAGAGTTCCAAGTGAACATTACAAGTGCCGTTGGTGAAGGGACCAGAGTGAAGATAACGCTTCCTTTAATCGAAAAGACGGAAAATAAGTGATGTAAGCGGTACAAAATCTAATGAAATTACTATAATCCAAAAATAATACATGCCGGTATTAAGCGTAATGTGCATTCGGGCAACAAAAGAACAAATCTATATAAAGGATGTTCTAACGTTACATTGTTGCCCGGTGATATCATTAATTCATGCCTAGTAAGCGTTTTCAGTAATTTTCATGAAATCGCTTTAAAGCGGATCTTACATAATAATCAGTCAAAGGGGCGGGACAAATGAAAAAAGCACTACTCTTAGTATTGGCTTGTATGGTATTGCTGGTGGGTTGCTCTTCCGGTGGATCTAATAAAGAAGCTGCATCCGGGGATGGTCAGAAAGAACTTACAATCTGGGCATGGGACCCTGCCTTTAACATCGCAGCATTGAACATTGCCAAAGAGACTTACAATAAGAAACATCCTGATGTCAAAATTAACATTGTTGAATACGCCCAAGGCGACATTATTCAGAAAATGAATACAGGACTTAACTCCGGAACTACGAAAGGTCTCCCCAACATCGTATTGATCGAAGACTATCGTTCCAAAGGTTTCCTGCAATCGTATCCAGAGTCCTTCTATGATTTGAGCAACAAGATTAAGCCAACCGATTACGCAGACTACAAAGTCGGACCGACCAGCATGGACGGCAAGCAATACGGTGTTCCTTTTGACTCCGGTGTAACCGGCCTGTATGTCCGTAAAGATATTATCGAGCAAGCCGGATTCACTGTTGACGATCTGAAAGACATCGATTGGAACAGATACATTGAAATCGGTAAAGTGGTCAAAGAAAAAACAGGCAAAGACATGATTACCTTCTCTCCAAGTGATCTGGGCTTCGTGCGTGTCATGATTCAATCCGGACATTCCTGGTATATGAAAGAGGATGGCAAAACGCCTGATTTGGCCGATAACAGTACATTGAAAGAAGCCTTCTCTCTGTACAAAGAAATGCTGGATTCCAAGATTGTGAAGATCAATGCCGACTGGAGTCAATTCATCTCCTTCATCAACAATGGCGATGTGGTCACTGTACCTTCGGGGAACTGGTTAACGCCATCCGTGAAAGCTGAAGTTTCTCAATCTGGTAAATGGGCCGTACTTCCTTTGCCAAAATTGCCTAACACACCGAATGCAACACATGCCTCCAACCTGGGCGGAAGCTCGTGGTATGTCATGAATGTTCCTGGTGCTGAATTAGCGGAAGATTTCCTGGCAGAAACGTTTGGTTCTGATGTTGGAATGTACGAAGAACTGCTCAACAAAATCGGGGCTATTGGTACATTGAAAGCGGCTGCTGAAAGTGAAGCCTACAAGAAAACCGATGAGTTCTTTGGCGGTCAGCAAATTGTAAAAGACTTCTCCGAATGGACAGCGCAAATTCCTAACGTGAACTACGGTGTGTCTACCTATGCCATCGAAGATATTCTGGTAGTTGAAATGAACAACTATCTCAATGGCAAGAACCTGGATCAGGTCATGAAGGATGCTCAGGCTCAGGCAGAGACACAAATCAAATAAATCACGTAAGTAATTGAGCATATGAGCATTATGTAACCCTTGGACGCTGCGGCATCATGAGATCCAAAGCGTCCAGCGGGTTATTTTGCAGCCAGAGAGGAGACCTTGCTACGATGAATGCTGAGAAACGCCGGCTAAGCATGACCGCTAAGTATAATTTGACAGGATGGGGCTTTGTCCTGATCTCTGTAGTTATGATTGGTGCATTCTATTTCTATCCAATGATTCAGGCGCTTTTCTTGTCTTTTAAAACAGGAACAGGCACCAACCTCACTTATACAGGGTTATCCAACTATACGCGTTTGTTCTCGGATACGACCTTCAGAACAGCGCTATTTAACACCTTTATATATCTAATTGTTCAGGTGCCTTTGATGATTCTGCTCGCAATGTTTATCTCCGTGTTGTTGAATGACTCCAAGCTGAAATTCCGTGGGTTCTTCCGTACGGCGATCTTCTTGCCTGCTGTAACTTCTCTCGTCGCTTACTCTGTTGTGTTCAAATATTTGTTTGGGTCCGATGGCCTGATTAATGCGATGCTGCTGAAGCTGTCGATTATTTCTGCTCCCGTTGAGTGGATTACTGACCCGTTCTGGGCCAAAATTACAATTATTATCGCTATTACATGGCGCTGGACCGGATATAACATGATTTTCTATTTATCTGCCCTGCAAAATATCGATGGCTCCATTTATGAAGCTGCACGTATTGACGGTGCTTCTGCTTTTAAACAATTCACCCAAATTACAGTGCCGCTTCTCAAACCGGTTATCCTGTTCACTTCTGTTACATCGACGATCGGTACACTGCAAATTTTCGATGAGATCGTGAACATTACCAAAGGCGGACCGGGTAACTCCACCATGTCCATCTCAAACTATATCTATAACCTGTCGTTTAAATACACGGCTGACTTTGGATATGCGGCGACAGTATCCTATGTGGTCGTCATACTTATCGTTCTGCTGTCGTTCCTTCAATTTAAAGTGGCAGGTGATAAGAAATGAGAAATCCCAAACGTATATTCACCTATGTGTTCCTGAGCATTGCTACCTTCATTTCGGTATTTCCGTTCCTGTGGATGTTAATCAGTGCAACGAATAAATCCGTAGATGTGACCAAAGGCAGACTTCTGCCGGGCAACTATCTATTCGAGAACTTAACGAAGCTGATCGAAACGACCGATCTATGGACAGCGCTCTGGAACTCGGCCAGAATCTCTGTGCTGACTACAGTCCTGGCTATTCTCATCGCCTCACTTGCAGGTTACGGCTTCGAGATGTTCCGTAGTAAAGCAAAGGATGTCGTATTTAACATCTTGCTGCTGTCGATGATGATCCCATTTGCCGCCCTGATGATTCCACTGTACCAGATGTTTGCGGGCATCTCTAATACCATTCCTGGGATTGGTATCGATACGGTGGCGTCTGTGATGCTCCCGACCATCACGACAGCATTCTTGATCTTCTTCTTCCGTCAGAATTCCAAGATGTTCCCTAAAGACATGCTGGAGGCCGGACGTATTGATGGTCTGACGGAGCTAGGCATCTTCTTCAAAATCTTCATGCCTACCATGAAAACAACCTATGCGGCAGCAGGTATTATCACCTTCATGTCGAGCTGGAACAGCTACCTGTGGCCGTTGATTGTGTTGCAATCTCCGAACCAAAAGACCATTCCGCTGCTGATCTCCACCCTGGGATCGGGTTATGCACCGGACTACGGCCTGATCATGGTGGCAATCGTCATCGCCACCTTGCCAACAGCCATCGTATTCTTCGTAATGCAGAAGCATTTCGTAGCGGGAATGACGGGATCGGTGAAATAGTAATTTAGATTAAGCTTATATAAATATGGACGGTGCCCGTTGCTACGTGACGGGTGCCTTTTTTGTTATGCAATTGAACAAGTAATGATGAAATTCTAATTCAAGATAGATATAACAAAAAAACAGTCTGACACTAAGTGCCTAGACTGTTTTTTTAATTTCTCTTAGTAACGGTTGAAAATCTCAGCAAGGATGTTTTTTGCCATTTCAATGTCTTTAACATCCCGTTCTCTTAACATATTTGTGATTGCTTTTATATTTTTATCTACATTCGTAAGTTGTTCATGTTCCTCAACGTATGTGAAAAATTGATGGACTCCAACATTAAGGGCCTTCGCGATTTTTTCTAAATTTCTTAGAGATATGTTCCGTTCAGCACGTTCTACAAATCCAATGTAACTTGTATTAAATCCAGCTTTTTCTGCAAGAACTTCTTGTGACAACCCTTTTGATTTGCGTAAATCTCTAATACGTGTACCAACCAAATTTAGTATATCAGACATCGTTACACCTCTCTCCGTTAAAGTCTAGACAAAGAGGTAGTTAGATTTAACTAACACTTAGTAAGTAAATTGATAATAAAACTACTATATGGTAATGTTTTAGTATAATCATTGACTATGAAAAGTATTTTTATACATTTTGATCTAACCATTAAAGGGGAGTTCCAATGAGAGGACAATATGTAGGTGGAAGTTGCACTAGCAGTTATACTGATTTTGAGTCAATTGAAAGCAAATATTACCTTCAAGATGCTCCCCAACACCATATGACAATGGCCTGGATTATGCATGATCACGGCCAACTTAATGTGTGCTATATTTTATGCGAATGGGCAATGTCAGATATGATTAAATCTCTCTATCGAGGTAGAGGTTCTGGTACCTTTAATAATCTTTCAATTACTGAGCAGTTACAGCTGCTCCAAACTGACTCTGATCCTGGCCTCGATATTATTGTTTTCTGGGAGACACTAAAGTGTCTTGCAACAGAACTTGATGTTACGGCTGATTCACACACTAATTCTAAGGATGTCCAGCGTTTGCTCTATAAAACAGAAGATATTCTTTGCCGGTTGTCACAGCGTGTGTATAAAGAACCAGCGAGGTGGTATCAGAGGGTACGAAGAGAGGATAGTAGTCTTTAGGGAGATAGCAGTGCTAAGCCAACTTTACTTTTTTGGGATATGAAGAGGGATTCTACATATTGGAAAAGAAATAGTATTAAGGAGATAATCCTGCTATCAAGTGGGGAAAATCCGAGTGCGAATGTATAGCTCACATGAAAATCCCGGGTCCTCCGCACCAATATTTTTACATTATTTGTGTGAAAAAAACCAAGGATGCTGATATGAGAGTTTATATTGAAGAGATTTGGTGCGATTTAGGTGTATAAAAAGGTTTTTTACCCTTTTTATGGTTTAAAATCGCTGTCGCTCCCTACGCGGGAGCGTGGATTGAAATTGCCTGAGCGTTGTTCTGCTCTGACTGTTGCAATTGGTCGCTCCCTACGCGGGAGCGTGGATTGAAATTAATGCTCCAGTTGTTCATAACGCAAGTCGCTCCGGTCGCTCCCTACGCGGGAGCGTGGATTGAAATTAATGCTCCAGTTGTTCATAACGCAAGTCGCTCCGGTCGCTCCCTACGCGGGAGCGTGGATTGAAATTAATGCTCCAGTTGTTCATAACGCAAGTCGCTCCGGTCGCTCCCTACGCGGGAGCGTGGATTGAAATTAATGCTCCAGTTGTTCATAACGCAAGTCGCTCCGGTCGCTCCCTACGCGGGAGCGTGGATTGAAATTAATGCTCCAGTTGTTCATAACGCAAGTCGCTCCGGTCGCTCCCTACGCGGGAGCGTGGATTGAAATTAATGCTCCAGTTGTTCATAACGCAAGTCGCTCCGGTCGCTCCCTACGCGGGAGCGTGGATTGAAATTAATGCTCCAGTTGTTCATAACGCAAGTCGCTCCGGTCGCTCCCTACGCGGGAGCGTGGATTGAAATTAATGCTCCAGTTGTTCATAACGCAAGTCGCTCCGGTCGCTCCCTACGCGGGAGCGTGGATTGAAATTAATGCTCCAGTTGTTCATAACGCAAGTCGCTCCGGTCGCTCCCTACGCGGGAGCGTGGATTGAAATTAATGCTCCAGTTGTTCATAACGCAAGTCGCTCCGGTCGCTCCCTACGCGGGAGCGTGGATTGAAATAAAAGAGGATGGGTCTACTGGTTTTAAATTAGGTGTCGCTCCCTACGCGGGAGCGTGGATTGAAATTACAGATCATGATCCTACAAGCAGACATGTGTAGTCGCTCCCTACGCGGGAGCGTGGATTGAAATACCAATCAAACGCTGATCTTCGATAGGTGTTGTGTCGCTCCCTACGCGGGAGCGTGGATTGAAATACTTTAAAAGGGCCGCGTCCTTGCGCTGCTTGATGTCGCTCCCTACGCGGGAGCGTGGATTGAAATCTTAACGCCGGAACAGATAGAAGAAATCAAAAGGTCGCTCCCTACGCGGGAGCGTGGATTGAAATTACGAGAGTTTGATTTTATATGGGCATCACCACCATGTCGCTCCCTACGCGGGAGCGTGGATTGAAATAATTCTTCCTGTAAAGTTGTAAAGGAACTCTCTGGTCGCTCCCTACGCGGGAGCGTGGATTGAAATCTCGAATCTCCATGAACGGAGGATTCAGATATAAGTCGCTCCCTACGCGGGAGCGTGGATTGAAATTAAATGAGTGAAAGAGCTGATAAAACGCAGAAGCTGTCGCTCCCTACGCGGGAGCATGGATTGAAATTTGATGGCGAAGTAAGCGTTATAGCCGACGTACTCGTCGCTCCCTACGCGGGAGCGTGGATTGAAATTCTACGCTACGAATCTTCGTTTGGAAGTCGTGTTCGTCGCTCCCTACGCGGGAGCGTGGATTGAAATAAGAACTGGGATATCTGCGTTTTGCAGACTCTCGTCGTTCCCTGTGCAGAAGCGTGAGCTAAGCGTAATATGAATTACGTTCCAAAAGAGGGGTTTAAAATGTTGTTTTGTAAATTAATTCGAATTAGAACATGGTATCAGCAGCATTATTCCTCTATTTTTTTAACATAAAATAGTTAGTAGATAGTCTTGAAAATATACGTACAAACAATATATAATCTCTCACTCTGGATACTGATTTAAAGTGAGGGATTTTCTTTTTATAAAATTACTTACTGAATAAAGAGGATAATGATGGAAAAAGTCGAAAAAAGTAATAATCCAGGATTATTTTATCTTGTTAAATAAGTTTTTATGTCTTGATGAGTAAAATCTATTTTTGAGTTGAGTTTTTTTGATCTTAAAATACTAGAAACTAACAGTAATAAATTTCGACTAGCAGAGGAGGAAAGAATCGTGCCTAGAAAGATAGGATCAATTCCAAAAGTTACTTGTGTAGATACGCTTTTACAAGTTGAAAAGTATCATAATAGAGAGACCTTCAAAACTATCGAAGAGGATAAGCGACAAGAGGATCTACATCACAGGAGTCAATTACATAAAAGTTACGAAATTACAATTATAACCCCTATTTTTGGTGGCGGTATATTTCCTGGAAAGGTTAATGCAGCTGAGCCTGTACGGAGTTCTTCGGTACGTGGGCATTTGAGATTTTGGTGGAGGGCTACAAGAGGAGCTACTTCTGCTAATGCACAGGATCTTAAAAAAAGAGAGGCAGAGATCTTTGGTGACACCTCTAGACCTAGCAAAATCAAATTATGGGTAGAGTCTTATAAGGATAAGCCTAAAAGAACTTCTGATAAACTCCCATCTTATGCACTATTTCCTTTTAATAATGAAACCAAGAAAACATCAGTTGAAGATGGATATATGCGTAAATTCAAACTACATATTCAATTGGATGTAGGTGAATCAGGACTGCTGGTCTCCGACATTGAACCTGCTCTATGGGCTTGGATTAACTTCGGAGGAATAGGAGCAAGAACACGTAGAGGGTGCGGTAGTTTGTATTGTGAGAAGTTCTCTCCACCGTCAGAGTGTACTAAGGAAAGCTTTGTACAATGGTTTGAGAACAAAGTTGGCGAGTACAAATTAGAGTTGTTAGAGAGCCCTGATACACGTGAGTGGCCTACATTGAGTAAGAGATTCGAAGTAGCCCATTCAAGCGGTAGCAATATTACGAGCTGGAGTAATTCAATAGAAGCTTATCGAAATTTCCGCTCAAGAGCTAATAAAGGTGGAAAGAAGCGGAGCTTTTGGCCGGAGGCTGATACCATCAGACATTTAACGAAAATGACTGTAAAAAAACATCAGGATCCCTTTCCCGAAAAACCTAAGGATCTAATTGCATTTCCTAGAGCAGAATTCGGATTGCCGATTATATATCAATTTAATCCTAAGGATAATAATCAAGGCAATGGATCTGAACCATTTAGAACTACATTACAGCCAAAAGACAAATCTCGACTTGCTTCCCTTCTTATTTTGAAGGCTGTAGCCATATCCGAAAACAAAGGTTTTGGTATTTTTCTCGTATTAAATCAACCAAGACTTAAGGAAATTGAATTAATTAAAAATGGTGGAGGCAGAGGGTGGGAGAGAAAGTTCGATGCTAAGCATATTTACTCTCAACTTGACTACCTAGACACTCCAATGAAGGATTTAGATGGGAATTTATATTGCTCAGCCATAGATGCCTTTATGAACAGTGAGGAGGTGAACAGATTTTGCGGAATGAACAACAATCAAACCAAGCGCAACCACAAGTAATGATGCAATTCTCCATAGGTCCTGTACAGGACTTTATAGCACAGGCTCGTAAGACTAGAGATTTATGGTTTGGGTCGCACCTGTTGTCTCAACTAGGCGTTGCGGGAGCGATGGAGTTTCAGAAGCTAGGTGGGGAATTGATTTTCCCAGCTCTTGATAAGCAGGTGACTGAAGAGGACGCACCCAATATACACGCTCCTAACAAAATTCTAGGAATCATCGAGACGGATGATCCTAATCGAGTTGCTTGGAAAGTAAGATATGCCATAAGTGGTGCTTGGCATTCGTTCGCAAATGAAGCAGAGGGTGTAATCCAAGAATCTATTAATCCAGGAACTTGGAAAAGACAAATTAGTGATTTTGTAGAGTTCTATGCGGCATGGACGATTGTTGATACAACCCCGTATGCGGAGGTACTGCAAAATACAGAAGCACTGCTTGCAGCACGTAAGACGCTTCGTGATTTTAGACAAAATGATCCAGGTGTTATGTTTGGTGAAGTCAAATCCTCCTTGGATGGAGGCAGAGAGTCAGTCCTACTTAAAAAAGATAAGGTTATGCAGAATCTAGCATCATTTGGGATCAAGCCGAGAGAAACACTTGATGCGATCTCCCTTGTGAAAAGACTGTCCAAGCATATAGAAGTTGGTAAGGAAAAGGAATTCCCATCCGTATGCGATATTGCATTCTTGCCATTCCATCAAAGCCTAAGAAAGAATACTAAGCTTCGAAATATTGCCCAGAGCTACTATGGAAAAGTGCAGAATTTCGGTGCAAGTCGAGGGAAATGGAGAGAAGACAACTTCAATACAGATAAATACGACGCTAGATTGTTCTATGAACGGCGCATTGAAGATTTCTTGGAAGAGAACTTCATTTCGGCGACTCAAGATTCAGAGGCTGTAGTAGAAGAATTGCAGCAGGAAATCACCACTGCAATGTACGCTATGTATGAGTCTATGAAGGAAGCGATGAACCAAGATAAAGGGCATTTTAGCGAGCCAACGCCGTACTATGCATTCCTCTTGGCTGACGGTGACCGGATGGGGGATCATCTTCGTAAGATTGAGGATATGGCAAGTCATCAGGCGTTCTCGCAAGCATTGTCAGAATTCTCTAAGGGCGCTGACGGAATCATAACGAAGCATGAGGGGCAATTGATCTACAGTGGGGGCGATGATGTGATGGCGTATCTCCCTGTTCATCAGTGTCTTGCTGCCGCAGTACAACTCGCAGAATCTTTCACTACTACGATGAGTAAGGTGATAGCTTCGGATACGAGAAAGGCTACTTTATCAGTTGGAATCGCTATCGTACATATGCTGCAGCCACTTGAAGAGGTTCGTCAATTAGCTGCTGAAGCAGAGAAGAAGGCGAAGCAAGATCGGAATGCAATGGCAGTGCATATTCAGAAGCGTAGTGGAGCCGATCAGATGAAAGTGTGTATTCCGTTGTATCAAGAAGCTACAGATGCTCTTACAGAGCTCCAGCTGTTAATTGAAAAAACATACATTTCATCCCAGTGTATCTATGCTCTCCGTCAATTACATCGTCAGTATCGTGAGATGGAGAAGACTTCGGACTGGTTGAAGGCAGATGCAGTAGACTTGCTTATTCAGAAAGAGGTTGAGCGGCTAGTTCGGAAGCAACAGCCAAATGGGGACTTGAAGGAACCTCAAGATTCATCCACGACATTAACTGAACGAGAAAAACAAGAGAAAACCAAAGAGATCGTTATTGCAATCTTAATGAAGGCGTATCAGCGTACTGGAAAACCTATTGATCGTTTGGGACAGCTTGCAGACCAGTTGATTCTATTGCTTCATCTACAGGAAATGGGGGGCGCATATGAGAAAGCTACTGAGCATTAGGCCGATTGATCCGATTATGGTTCGGGATGGAAGGCCGTTCACGATCACCCCAGGCATTCGGGCGCATACTCTGAATGATGTCACACCAAGCACAGTTACAGGTGCAATCCGCACTTTATTAGGTAAAAGGCTTGCTGCGGCAACTGGGGTAGAGAAAATAGCTCACTATGCCAAAGTTCCTGTACGTGGCCCGTTATATGAATGGCGTGGAAGTCTTTATTTTCCTATGCCGCAGGATGTTGAATTACACGAGGAGCAGAAGGTTGAGAAAGTGCGGTTTGTTAAACCAACCCAACCTTCAGACTCAGGGCAGGGTTTCTGGGGAGTCGGTAAGGAAGGGCTGCTGAATGGTGTTGATTTGTTATGGCCTCCGATCGGAGCTGGACAAGCAAAGACTTCACTCGTTAAACCTTCGTATGTATCCGCTAGCTGGATGAAGCGCTGGTTATGCGGAGAATTGGATTCTAAAGCATGGGCAGCGGCACTTAGGGAATGGCGAGTTAGTAAGGAGAAGCAACATTCGCAAGTAGAGGGGGACATTCCTTTTCTAGCGGCATGGTCCAAGGAAGTTCGTACACATACGGAGATTGATAAATCTACATATTCAGCTCGCAAGGAGCATTTATTCTCAACGGAAGCGCTGGCGCTTCCACCCGATGTTACGATGCAGGTTAGTCTTGAGATGCCTCAAGAGGAATCGGGAGACACGGACCCTATCGACTTACTGCACCCATTAGGAGGGAAACGCAGGCTCGCTCATTTTAGCGAAATGAAAGAGGATTCCCAGTGGAATTGTCCTCCTGAAATTATAACTGCGCTGGATGGCAAAAAGTACGTGAAGATGGTGCTCGTAACGCCAGCATATTTCCGAAAAGGATGGCTTCCAGGCTGGTTAAACGAGGAGCTTGAGACGAAAGATAATTCCTTGGGCGTACGTTTAAAACTCCGCTGGGCATGTATTCCACGCTGGCAGCCCATATCTGGATGGGCTTATTCCTCTGATAAGAGTAAGGAAGGTCTGAATGAGAAGGCGGTCAGACGAATGGTTCCGGCTGGAAGTGTATACTTTTTCGAAGTGATAGATGGTGGCAATCCACGTGTACTTGCGGAGCAAAGCTGGCTGCAGTCTGTCTCTGATACGAATCGGCGTAAGGAAGCTTTTGATAAGGAAGATGGGTATGGACTTGCAGTATGGGGAGTGTGGGACTGCTCAGCAAAATGAGCATCTTGCATCAATCCAGAAGAAATGTTTAATCCAACAAAAGAATATTGAAATAAATAAAGTCCGTACAGTACGGATTCCGAAGGAGAGAATCGTTATGGAACAAGCATGTAGAATATACTCCGTTCATTGTCTATCTCCCTTGCATGTTGGTTCGGGTGAAGGGGTAGGGGTTATTGATCTACCGATTATGCGAGAAAAGGTAACAGAGTGGCCGTTTATTCCAGGTAGTAGTATGAAGGGGGCGCAGCGGGATCACTATACGGCGATACGTAAAAGTGATGCGTGGCTTGAACTAGCTTTTGGTAAATCAGAGTCCAAGGAAGCTCTAGCTGGCGCTCTGGTTGTATCGGATGCGAAAATACTAGCCTTTCCAGTAGCGAGTAGATATGGGATTTTTGCTTACGTAACTTGTCCTTCCGTGATCTCTCGCTTCTCTCGTGATGCGGCAGCTGCTGGGAAAGGTGGCGCTAAAATCCCGGGTTTAGCAGAGTTATTGAAGTTGCAACCTCAAGAGAGTCAGGCGTACACATGTAAGGGATCCTCAGTAGTTAGTGAAGATAAGCTAATCTATCTAGATGAATTTGAAGGGGATGCTGTCTCTAACGACTCTTTAGATTTATGGGCAGAATGGGCAGCTGATAGAATTTTTAAAACTGATGAAACAGACAACTCCAAACAAGAGGTAGTAGTCTTCAAACAACGTCTCGTATTAGTTTCGGATGATACCTTTCAATACTTTGTGACCCTGTGCTGTGAGGTTGCGCCGCGTATTCGTATTCTGCCTGAGACGAAGACTACGCAAGATGGTGCCTTCTGGTATGAGGAGTATGTACCTACAGAGGCGATCTTTTATGGAATCGTCTGGTCTGATCGAGTAAGTGGGTCTTCTGATTTGACGGCTCGGAAAGATCTTCTGAAGGCGCTTGATGAGCGACAAATCTTGCAGATTGGTGGCAATGCCACTACGGGTAAAGGTAGAGTAAGCTGCCGCTTCTGGGAGGTGTAGAGGATGAGATCAGCAGATCATCATTACGCAGAAATTGCGTTTAAGCATGTCTCGTCCCTCATTGGTGATTCAAATGCCGAGAGTTATGGTCAGCTTTGTCATCGTTTCCCCATCATGGTGCAGACGAATGGATTGCGGTTGACGATTATTTTTTTTCAAGCCAAGGTTAAGAATCAGCTTAAGCAGAGTAAAGTATTTGATCAGTATCTACAGCATATGCAAGAAGTGCTCGGAATTGATAACTGGAGTAAAGCTGTAGCCCTACAAAATGCTGATTATTTACATTTGACACGTAAAGCACTCAAGGCTTCTGTCTGGTTCAAGCGGTATGCAGAAGCGCTCCTGAATGTCACACAAGCGAACGAAATGACAAGCGAAGCGGGTGACTTGTAGTGAATGCTTATTATGCTTTGACTAAAAGTAGACAGAAGTATAGCTATGAAGACAACACGAAAAAAGAAATTAAAGAATATGAAGTTGGGCTTGAGGACTTGGCGGGGAAATCTGATAAGAAGAGTAAGTACTACAGTTTATTTATAGAAGATTATCAGAGCCAGTGTAAGGATGGTGACTGGAAAGCAGCTTATAAGGTGTTCTTCAATCGCTATTATAATAAAGAAAACTTCGATGTTCTTAATTATAAAGAGCTGAAAGTTCGTTCTGTATCACCAATAGTAATCGGTCATAGTATGTCGGTACTAGAGACGAGTCTTGCCGTCCATAGAATCTATGGTGTTCCCTATCTTCCCGCTACTGCGATTAAAGGCCTTGTCTCGCACTATTGCCATAAGGTATTTGCTAAGAATGAGAAGACCGCTTCACTGGGATATGGGGGCGAGGATTATCAGATTCTATTCGGTTCGACGGAAAAGGCAGGATATATCAGATTCTATGATGCTCTCCCTACGATAGATAGTGTTGCCGAGGCTTTAGTTCAGGATGTACTAACTCCGCATCATCAGGAGTATAACAGCTTCAGATCAAATAGCGATAAGGATGTTCAGTGCCAAGCACCACGTGATGATGATAGCCCAGTGCCTATTCCTTTTTTAACAGCTAAAGCAACGTTTCTTATTACAATTACCTGTGAGGGTGAGAAATCTGAAGCAGAGGAGTGGCTGAATTTAGCTTCTTTGCTCATAAGGGAAGCGCTATTAAACGAAGGTATTGGGGGAAAGACAAATGCAGGTTATGGACGATTGGAGGAGCTGGCGGAGAAATGAGTGCAGATAATTCTAATGAGATGAGTGTAGTACAGAGGATCGCTGACAACTATATTCAAATGGAAAAGAGCATTGTAAATCAGTTGACCATGAGTAGTCAGCACAATTTGACAATGGGGGGGTTCCGGGAAGGCATCTGGCAGTCGATGTTCGAACAGATTATCCCTAAGAAATTCTCTATTGAGCGGTCTGTATTCATAATAGATTCTAATGGTGAAATTTCAAACGAAGTAGATCTTGCTATCTTCGATGAACAATATACGCCGTATATTTTTAATTATGGGCAGTTAAAGTACATTCCAATAGAAGCAGTAGCGGTTGTAGTTCAGTGTAAGAGTAAGGAGATTAAAAGTGGAGATCTAGAAGTATGGGTTAAGAGTATTACTAAATTGAAAACATCGTTGAATTCAATTGCTCGGATGCAATTCAATATGACTTTTGGAGAGGATCTTTTAGGAAGACCAAGGACTCAGTCCTCTACAAGACCTATCCGAATCCTGTGTTGTACCAGGGAAAAAGATTTTACTGAGAATCATGGAGCAGTGAACAATTTTGATTTTATTCTGCATCCTTCTAACAAAGGGCGTTTGAAAATTGTGTCGACACGTGAACTTTCGTCGCTGAAAGATTGGTACATTAGTCTTAATCATGCTAATCCAGAATACACGAACAGAGAACCTTTTGAAGATGGGGAGAAATTTGGGTTAGATAAGTATGTTGTCCAAGGTACTGACGGAGAAGATATATCTCTTCTTTCTTTAGCATTTCAACTTAACCAGTTGTTGATGCTGATTAATAATCCATTGCTATTCCCACATCGAGCTTACGCAGATATGTTCAATAAGGAATTATCACAATTAAGTACCTCTGATCGAGGGTGAGATATGAGGTAGTGTCCTCTCTTCAGAAGAGAAATGTCAGACTATCAATAAGATACTCCAGCAAAAGATTACCGTCGCTTAAGAGAAGAACTCGCACCTTTGAATCAAGAGATTTTAATGGTGCGAATGTGATGCTCACATAAAAACCCCGGGTCCTTCGCACTGAATATTTTACATTAATTGTATATTTAGAACGACTGTATTCTATTTTTTATTAAATTGATTAAGAATATAAGTGATTTTTAATGTATTATATGAGAAATAACCCTTTTTATGGTTTATAATCGCAGTCACTCCCTACACGGGAGTGTGGATTGAAATAATCCTTAAATGGGATTTAATAGTATTAATTTGTCACTCCCTACACGGGAGTGTGGATTGAAATTTTGTCTATCAATTTATACCCGACAGTAGCCATATGTCACTCCCTACACGGGAGTGTGGATTGAAATTAAATTTAATCTGTCGGTTGCTATTATTCTTGATTTGTCACTCCCTACACGGGAGTGTGGATTGAAATACCACATTTTTGAGCAGTTTCAATTGTAAGCTTTCGTCACTCCCTACACGGGAGTGTGGATTGAAATGTACAAATGCACTTAAACTCATTCGACAAACTTGGTCACTCCCTACACGGGAGTGTGGATTGAAATTTTAAGCAGCCGAACAGGGATATAGTTCGAACCATTGTCACTCCCTACACGGGAGTGTGGATTGAAATTGTTTTCTCATGCCATTCAAATCCATATTTATCATCACTCCCTACACGGGAGTGTGGATTGAAATCCGGAAGTGAAATCCGTAGTGGCTATAGTTGTGTCACTCCCTACACGGGAGTGTGGATTGAAATTCCCTAAACGATAAAGTCCCAGTCACGATCACGTCACTCCCTACACGGGAGTGTGGATTGAAATCGATGTGTCCACCTCATCCCCAAATGCACTCTTCGGTCATCCCTACACGGGAGTGTGGATTGAAATCGCAGGAACAGCGTTGTAGTCAACGTCGGTGTCGTCGTCACTCCCTACACGGGAGTGTGGATTGAAATAACAATATAGATTCCACCAATCAGTAGAATCACATGTCACTCCCTACACGGGAGTGTGGATTGAAATCCTAACTCCGCCGTCACCTTTTTAATGTCCGCATGTCACTCCCTACACGGGAGTGTGGATTGAAATTTCCCCCGCCTCCCGTCGAATACATTAATCAGAGTCACTCCCTACACGGGAGTGTGGATTGAAATGCTCGATGCGCGCTTTCTGCTTCGTACACCATTCCGGTCACTCCCTACACGGGGGTGTGGATTGAAATAAATTTATGATGTGGGTGTTCGGTCTCTTCCTGGTCACTCCCTACACGGGAGTGTGGATTGAAATCGCGAATCGTGCGATGTTGTTGGGGAAGTTACGTCACTCCCTACACGGGAGTGTGGATTGAAATATAGTCCGTCCCTGGATCGTACAGCACCCCAAGAGTCACTCCCTACACGGGAGTGTGGATTGAAATCTCTATCGGCATCATTGATTCCTTTACTGTTAAAGTCACTCCCTATGCGGGAGTGTGGATTGAAATTTTCGTCTGCAATATTTCTTTCGACGATTTTCAGAGTCACTCCCTACACGGGAGAGTAGATTGAAATCAAACCGGGATAAACTCGCGTTCTAGCGTTCTTTACGGCACGATAATAAAAATATGACCCCCCGGGAGTGTGTAATTCGAATACCAAGCGGTAAACATCTCCACAAAAACTGACACTTCCCCCTAAACAGGAGTATGGCATTTAATCCATACTCCTGTTTGTTATCTCCTATCTTGTAAACCAACCCTCTTTTTGACTACAGCTAACCTCATGCAAACTCTCTTCAAACACATTTTTACAAAAAGTTCACCAATACCCTAGATAATTTAGGAAATAAGCAAGGATATTTATATTTTTTGGAGAATTATCTTAATATGAGTAGTTCTGTATCCTTATAAAGGAGGGAACAATGAACTAAATTTATGCCCATGAGTTGTGATTAATCCTTAAAGGAGAGATCGAATGGAAGAATATATCGCTCATATCCGAGAAAGTGACAAGAAAATACAGACTGTTGCTGAACATTTAACGGGTGTAAAAGCTCTGGCAGAGGAATTTGGGGATAAATTAGGCGTGAAACATATCGCCGGGCTTGCCGGTGTGCTTCATGACATGGGGAAATACACTGAAGAATTTAAGGAATACATACTTATGGCTGTGTACCACCCGGAGATGCCTCCCAAGCGAGGTAGCGTAGATCATTCTACAGCGGGAGGGAAACTGTTATTTAAGTTGTTTCATGATCATACCAAGAATAGCTCCGATAAAGTGGATACTATGAACAGAATGATTTTGGCTGAGATCGTGGGCAATGCCATTATCTCTCACCATTCTTATTTGCAAGACTTTTTGAATCCAGATTTGGAATCCAACTACTTACGTCGTGTGAAAGAGAAGAACCTTGAAGAATTCGAGTGGTCTGAAACCAACTTTTTTAAGCAGGTTATGGATGAAACGAAGTTCCACGAGTACGTAGATCAGGCTGTCAAGGAATTGAATTCGTATCTGCAAAAAGATGCTGGGACTAGCAGAGAGCAGCAACTTATGTTTCTGACTAAATTTATATTCAGCGCACTGATTGATGCAGACCGGACGAACACTCGTCGTTTTGAAGAGAACAAGGTAGATGAACCAGTCAATCATGAAGAGTTATTCGGAGTATTCTACGAGAGACTGATGACTAAAATTGATTCTTTCGCGGAACAAGAAGGCTCTGATTCACCGATTAATTGCTTAAGAAGAGAGATGTCAGATCAGTGTGACGAGTTTGCAGCCAAGGCATCCGGAATTTATACACTGTCCATCCCAACAGGCGGTGGAAAGACACTGGCGAGTTTGCGATACGCGCTAAAGCATGCCAAGACTTTTGAGAAAAAGCATATTATTTATGTAGTCCCCTACACAACAATTATCGAACAGAACGCTAAGGAAGTCCGCAATATTCTGCAAGATGAGGATCATATTCTGGAGCATCATTCTAATGTAGTTGAAGAAGAAAAAGAGGATGATGAACTTGAAGACGGTCTGATCAATATGCGGCAAAAGTTAAAGCTGGCTAAGGATAACTGGGATTCTCCCATTATCTTTACTACCATGGTGCAATTTCTGAATGTCTTCTATGCCGACGGAAGCCGGAACATTCGGAGACTGCATAATTTGAGTGAATCGGTGATTATTTTTGACGAGGTGCAGAAGGTTCCGGTGTCGTGTATCTCTCTGTTTAATCAAGCGGTTAATTTTTTGAAAACCCACGCGCGTTCCAGCATCGTCCTTTGTACGGCTACACAACCTGAGTTGGATTATGTTCAACACAAACTGAACATTGAGCCGGAAGCTGAAATGATAGGCGGTCTGGATCATGTCATCCAAGCATTCAAACGGGTGGATATTGTAGATAGGGCAACAGGTGAACAATTTGATAGCGACAAGCTAGCTGATTTTGTTATGGAAAAGGTAGAAGAGGTCCAGAGTGTACTCGTCATCCTGAATACCAAAACGGTTGTTAAAGCGTTATACCAGAAGCTGCAGGAGCAGAGTTTGCCTGTGTCTGTATATCATCTGAGCACCTCCATGTGTGCAGCTCATCGTAATGAAATATTGGCAGAAGTGAAGGAAAAGCTTAAGGATCGAAGTCCAGTCATTTGCATCAGTACACAGCTTATCGAAGCTGGTGTAGATGTAAGCTTCAAGTGTGTAATTCGTTCCTTGGCAGGATTGGATTCTATCGCTCAGGCAGCAGGGCGATGTAATCGGCATGGTGAGGATGATGTGCAGCAGGTGTATGTTATTGATCATGCGGAGGAGAAGCTGGACAGGTTAAAAGAGATTAAGAGAGGTAAGGAAATCTCAGCGAAGATTCTCGTGGATTTGAAGCGTGATCCGTCTTCTCATGGTGGTAGCCTTTTGTCTGTACAGGCCATGGAAAGGTATTTTCAAGAATTTTATACGGAGTTTGAGTCTAGTCTGAATTATTTCATTCCCAAGCTTGGGGAGGATATGACGGATCTATTGTCGTCCCCGCGGATGGAAAATAAATATTACCAAGCATATCGTCAGAGACATCAAGAAGCATTGCCATTGTTCTTAGTTAATAGCTATAAGACTGCTGCCGAGCATTTCGAGGTCATTGATAGTCATACCACCTCTGTAATTGTTCCCTTTAGAGAAGGGGAAGAAATCATTACGGAATTGAACGGGCAGCAGAGCATTGAAGACCTCTCACGTTTACTGCGCAATGCCCAGCAATATACCATTAATATTTTTACCCATGAGAAAGAGAAGCTAAGTAAGAATAATGCTTTGGTAGCCTACTTGGACGGTAAAGTTCTGGCTCTGACAGAAGGGGCCTACCATGAAAATTATGGGCTCAATCTGGAGAATGATAGTCCGTTTGAACTGCGCATGTGGTGACGTAATAAGAGATGCATTATTGGAAAGGAGGCTGCACAAACGATGAGAAACGGAATCGAATTTAAGGTTTATGGGAAATATGCTCTTTTCACAGATCCACTAACCAAGTTGGGAGGAGAGAAGCTAACGTACAGTGTGCCCACATATCAGGCGCTAAAAGGAATTGTTGAAGCTATCTATTGGAAGCCGACCTTATTATTCGTGGTAGATGAGATTCGGATAGTGAACGCAATTCGAATGGAATCTAAAGGAATCCGTCCGATTGAATACGGCGGGGGCAACACGCTAGCCAACTATACCTACCTTAAGGATGTATGCTACGAGGTACGCGCTCACTTTGAATTTAATATGAACCGTCCAGAACTTGAGCATGATCGGAACGAACATAAGCACCACAACATACTCAAGCGCTCTTTACAGGCTGGAGGCCGTAGAGATATTTTTCTGGGGGCGAGGGAATGCCAGGCCTATGTAGAACCTTGTGTCTTCGGTGAGGAGTCTGGATTTTATGATAACTACGGTGAGATTCACTTGGGCAACATGGTTCATGGCATCAATTACCCAGATGAAACGGGAAGGGCGAAGATGGAGATACGGCTGTGGAATCCGGTGATGAAGGATGGCGTTATCCGTTTTATCCGGCCGGAGGAATGTACGCAGGTGCGTACAATTTCAGACATGCAGCCCAAGCTGTTCAACGAAACTAATGTCCAATCCGCAGATGAGCTTCTGGCAGAGCTGGAATTGGAGGGGAATGCATGAGTTGGTTGCTGAACTTATACGAGACTTATGAGTCCAATCTGGACCGTGTAGGTATTATAGAGCGGAAGAATAATGATCGTGAATACACCCTGCTGCCTGTCTCCCACACCACTCAAAATGCGCATATCGTTGTGGAAATCACTGAGGATGGCGAATTTCATTCAGCTGATGTGATCGCTAAAGAGGATATTAGTACACTGATTCCTTGTACAGAAGAATCCGCCAGTCGCGCGGGATCTAAGGTTGCTCCGTATCCGCTGCATGATAAATTAAGCTATGTAGCTGGCGATTTTGTCGCCTATGGCGGAAAGATTAAGAAGGAAGAACCTTTTGCTGCCTATATCAAAAATCTTGAAGAATGGGCAAACTCCGATTACGCCTGTGCAAAGATCAAGAGTATCTACAACTATCTGAGCAAGCGCAGATTAATTCAAGATCTGGTAGAAGCAAAGGTAATATTCCTAGATGAGAATAAGCGGCTCATTGAAAAGTGGGACAAGAAATATGAAGCCCAGCATGGAGAGAAGCCTAAACTCTTCTCGCTGATCGCCGGTGAACAGGAAAGTGCATTTATACGGTTTAATGTTCATTCACCTAACCGGACGACGAAGAGTGTGTGGAAAGATCCCGAGGTCTATGATTCTTTTGTACGGTTCTACAGTCACCAGCTTGGAGAAGACGACTATTGTTATGTATCAGGAAAACTGCTTCCTAGCACAGACAGACACGCCAATAAAATCCGAAATGCAGGAGATAAGGCTAAGCTTATTTCAGCTAACGATAATAGTGGTTTTACTTTCAGGGGAAGATTCACTCAGAGCAGCGATGCAGCCAGTATCAGTTACGAAGTTTCGCAAAAAGCGCATAATGCCTTGAAATGGCTTATTAACCGTCAGGCGAAAATCGTTGACCAGCGCGTGTTCCTCGTTTGGGGTAACAATGACCTTAATATTCCCGATCCAACAGAGGATTTCTTCAATCTCAACCCGGAAGCTGAGGCTATCACTAAAAGAATAAACGATACCAATGAGGTATTTGCACGAGAAGTTGCAAAGGCATTGGGCGGATACCGCAACAGTCTTCATCCGGAAGATAAATCGGATGTGAATATCCTGGTCCTTGATTCCGCGACTACTGGACGCCTGGCTGTTCTGTATTACCGTAATATGGATAAAAATTTATATTTGGACAAGCTTATCGAATGGCATTCTACCTGTGCCTGGATGCATCGTTATCGTAAAAATGAGCAGGGAGAGACAGCTCAGTTCTACGGGGCACCATCCACCGAGGATATTGCTTTTGCCGCCTATGGACCAAACGCCAACGAAAAGATAGTCAAAGGACTTATGGAGCGTATGCTTCCTTGTATCGTAGATGGCCGTTCCATCCCCGAGGATATTGTCAGAAGTGCTACCCACCGATCTTCCAATCCGGTAGCGCTGGAGAAATGGGAATGGGAGAAGACGCTAAGTATTACTTGTGCCTTGATTAACAAAAAGGAGAGATGTGGTATGGCACTGGAAACGGAAAATACAGATCGCAGTTACTTGTTCGGACGATTGTTGGCGATAGCTGACGTGTTGGAAAGAAGGGCATTAGATGCGGATGAGAAAAGATCCACGAATGCTATCCGGTATATGAATTCCTTCTCCAGATATCCAGAAAGAACATGGGGAATCATTCAGGCGGCATTACAGCCGCATCAGGCAAGGTTGGGAGCGAAAGCTACCTATTATTCCAGTTTGATAGATGAAGTCGCATCAAAATTCACAACAGAGACCTTCAATAATACTGCGTTATCGGGTAAATATTTGCTCGGTTTTTATAGCCAGCGGCATGAATTGTACAAAGGCAAGGACAAGAACAAAGAATCTAAAGAGTCTGAAGAAACTTCTAACTAAAAAGGAGAAATGAATAATGACTACATTGGATCATAAAATTGATTTTGCTGTTGTGCTTTCTGTAACCAAGGCTAACCCGAATGGCGATCCGCTGAACGGTAACCGTCCGCGCCAAAACTATGACGGCTATGGCGAGATTTCGGATGTGGCCTTGAAGCGGAAAATTAGAAATCGGCTGCAAGATATGGGAGAAGCTATTTTCGTACAGTCTAATGATCGTAAGACAGACTCTTTTAATAGCTTGAGAGAGCGGGCAGAGGCTAATTCCGAATTGGAAAAAATCTTCAAGGCTAAAGCTAGTTCTAATGATGAATTTGCCGCTATCGCCTGCCAGGAATGGCTTGATGTGCGCAGCTTTGGCCAAGTGTTTGCATTTAAAGCAGATAGTAAAGGCTCTAGTGTATCTGTCGGTGTCAGAGGGCCAGTATCCATTCATACAGCAACTAGTGTCAGCCCCATCGATATTACTAGTCTGCAAATTACCAAAAGTGTGAACTCCGAGCCGGGTAAAGACCGGGGATCAGATACGATGGGAATGAAGCACCGTGTGGATTTTGGAGTTTATGTTTTTTACGGCAGCATCAATACACAATTAGCTGGAAAAACGGGCTTTACTAATGAAGATGCTGGCAAGATCAAGGAGGCGTTACGAACGCTTTTTGAAAATGACGTATCTTCGGCTAGACCAGACGGCAGCATGGAGGTACATAAGCTGTACTGGTGGGAGCATAGCTCCAGACTTGGGCAGTATTCATCGGCTAAGGTTCATCGTTCCCTTGTGGTCCAGGCAAAGAAAGACGAGCCGAAGTCTATCGAAGACTACGCTATCGAACGTTACCCTCTTGAAGGACTTAAGGTAGAAGAGCTAAATGGACTATAACGATGACGAAGCGTTAATGCTCTCCGGGATACAGCATTTTCAATTTTGCAAACGCCAGTGGGCATTAATTCATATCGAACAACAATGGGAAGAGAATGTGAAGACCGTTGAAGGACAGCATCTGCATCGCAATGCAGATCAGCCTTTTACAAGGGAGAAGCGTGGAGATAAGCTCGTTGTCCGTGCGATGCCGGTAAGGTCAGGAGAACTGAATATCTCCGGTATATGTGATGTGGTAGAGTTCGTAAAGGATGACGCAGGTGTTCCTATTAATGGTGCTGACGGCAAATACCTTGCCTTCCCGGTAGAATACAAACGGGGCAAGCCCAAGGTTAATGAAGAAGATATCTTGCAATTGGCCGCACAAGCGATGTGTTTGGAAGAAATGCTGCTGTGTGATATACCGACAGGATATATTTTTTATAATGAAATCAAACACAGAATTGAAGTGCAGCTTACCACAGATCTCAAATATAGGGTTAAGGTGATTGTGGAGGAGATGCAAGACTACTACCGCCGTAGACATACTCCTAAAGTTAAAACGGGCCCTTTTTGCCAAAGCTGCTCTCTTCAGCATATTTGTTTGCCCAAGTTAATGAATAAACAGACCGTAAAAAGTTATGTTGAAGGGAAAATCAAGGAATGAAAAAACTTCAGAATACGTTATATATCACCCAGCCTTCGGTCTATTTATCATTGGATGGAGATAACATTGTCCTTCTGAAGGATGAGGAAAAACTAGGCAGGATGCCTCTTCACAACTTGGAGTCGATCGTCGCTTTTGGTTATACCGGGGCTAGTCCAGCCTTGATGGGTTATTGCGCAGAGAGGAACATTTCGCTGATGTTCTTGACGATGAACGGAAGATTCCTTGCCAGAGTGATTGGGCCAAGCAAAGGGAATGTAGTGCTGAGAAAAAAGCAGTATCTTCTCTCAGAGGATGAGCAGTCGTCTGCGCGGATCGCCCGGAATTTTATTATAGGTAAAATCTACAATCACAAATGGATGCTGGAGCGGATGACACGGGATTATCCGATGCGCATTGATGTTGAGCAATTTAAGGAGATTTCCGGCCATTTATCTTCTATTATGCTTGAGGTGAGGGCTTGTGAAGAGCTCGATCGTTTGCGGGGATTGGAAGGGCAGGCTGCGGTTAGCTATAACCGATTGTTTGATCAGATGATTTTACAGCAGAAAGAAGATTTCTACTTCCATACCCGCTCCCGGAGACCGCCGCTGGACAAAGTGAATGCTATGTTGTCTTTGGCTTATACTCTACTGGCTCATGATACTGCTTCCGCACTGGAGGCTGTCGGGCTGGACGCTTATGTAGGCTTTCTGCACCGGGACAGACCGGGGAGGGCATCGCTAGCACTGGATTTGATGGAGGAATTACGAGGAATTGTCGCAGATAAGTTTGTGCTTTCACTGATTAACAAGAAGCTGGTGCGTAAAGAGGGTTTTGTGAAAAAAGAGAACGGAGCGGTCATCATGACCGATGAGGCTCGAAAGAAATTCCTCACGGCGTGGCAGACCAAGAAACAAGAGAGTCTCACTCATCCTTATCTGGGGGAGAAAATAACCTGGGGGCTCGTCCCGCACGCGCAGGCACTGTTGCTGGCTCGTCATCTGCGGAATGACCTGGACGAGTATCCTCCATTTCTTTGGAAGTAGGTGTGCGATTTGCTGGTATTAATTACTTATGATGTGAAAACATCCAGTAGTGGAGGCCAAAGCCGATTGCGAAGAGTCGCCAAGGTCTGTCAGAATTACGGGCAGCGAGTCCAACATTCCGTATTTGAGTGTATTGTCGATGCGACGCAATTCGCTGAACTGAAGATTAAGCTGAAAAATATCATCGATGAAACGGAAGATAGTTTGCGATTCTATCAACTTGGGAATAACCACAAAAACAAGGTTGAACATGTCGGGATCAAGGAATCCCTCGATCTTGAAGGCCCCTTGATTCTGTAGTGCGAATGTGAAGCTCCCATGAAATTCCCGGGTCCTCCGCACCAGATTTATTACATTATTTGTATAAAAACAATGAAGAAACTGAGTTTAAGATGTTTCTTTTGAGAGGAACAAGGGATTTTTGGTTCATAAAAAGGTCATTTACCCTTTTTATGGGTAAAAATCGCTGTCGTTCCCTACGCGGGAGCGTGGATTGAAATCTATGTAACGCTTATGATATCAGCGACCTTTATCGTCGTTCCCTACGCGGGAGCGTGGATTGAAATATCCTCGAACACGACCGCGATCTCCGTAAACGCGTCGTTCCCTACGCGGGAGCGTGGATTGAAATATTGATCCGGTCCTTTTATATCGGTTATGAAGTTGTCGTTCCCTACGCGGGAGCGTGGATTGAAATTCCGCAACCGTCTCTTGCTTTAACTGCGGGTACTCGTCGTTCCCTACGCGGGAGCGTGGATTGAAATTTCCAACTCCTCAGTATGTTTTAAAAGCTCACGTCGTTCCCTACGCGGGAGCGTGGATTGAAATAGGTATCAGCCATTGGGGGCATTCAGAGCAAGAGTCGCNTCCGGTCCTTTTATATCGGTTATGAAGTTGTCGTTCCCTACGCGGGAGCGTGGATTGAAATTCCGCAACCGTCTCTTGCTTTAACTGCGGGTACTCGTCGTTCCCTACGCGGGAGCGTGGATTGAAATAGGTATCAGCCATTGGGGGCATTCAGAGCAAGAGTCGCTCCCTACGCGGGAGCGTGGATTGAAATCAGTTCCCACTGCTCCATGTACATCACCTCCAGTCGCTCCCTACGCGGGAGCGTGGATTGAAATAAGACCGCGCTCCATGCTGGTATGATGGGTAATCAGGTCGCTCCCTACGCGGGAGCGTGGATTGAAATCGATGTTGATCTCGAGAGAGAAACGAGTCTTTCCGTCGCTCCCTACGCGGGAGCGTGGATTGAAATAATTACAACAGAATGAGTTGTATTAAACCGTTGTCGCTCCCTACGCGGGAGCGTGGATTGAAATTTTTGCTTCAATAGCTGTTGCCTGTGCCGTACTGACAGGTCGCTCCCTACGCGGGAGCGTGGATTGAAATCTCTGGATACAAGACACGGGCGACGAATGGGTAACCGTCGCTCCCTACGCGGGAGCGTGGATTGAAATAACAGCGCACCGTTCCGGTTGGACATGGCGGGTAACGTCGCTCCCTACGCGGGAGCGTGGATTGAAATTCGCGGAGTATCGAGCGCGTAAGGCTGGCACGTCGTCGCTCCCTACGCGGGAGCGTGGATTGAAATTTGACCGTGACATTTCGATGATGAAAAAGGGCCGTCGCTCCCTACGCGGGAGCGTGGATTGAAATTGAAACTGTAACATTGGAAGAAATTGAATCTCAGTCGCTCCCTACGCGGGAGCGTGGATTGAAATTTCCGGTGTCAGCCCCTCAATCCAGAGATTGTCCGTCGCTCCCTACGCGGGAGCGTGGATTGAAATCTAAATTCTGTTCTGACCATTTCAGCCAGTTGAGTCGCTCCCTACGCGGGAGCGTGGATTGAAATGTCGATCACTAGCCGAGTATTCCAGCGGTTATAACAGTCGCTCCCTACGCGGGAGCGTGGATTGAAATTTTACAGGGAAATTCAACTTCTTTAAACTATCAGTCGCTCCTTACGCGGGAGCGTGGATTGAAATTTCAACGGGTGTATTAACAGTTGATGCAGAACAAGGTCGCTCCCTACGCGGGAGCGTGGATTGAAATAGAATGCCGATGTAAAAACCGATGTCTGCCGCACGTCGCTCCCTACGCGGGAGCGTGGATTGAAATTCTACGAAGTACTCGTACCCTTCCGGGCTGCCTATGGGTCGCTCCCTACGCGGGAGCGTGGATTGAAATACACTCGATCTAATGCAAGTGATGTTCATATCTTGTCGCTCCCTACGCGGGAGCGTGGATTGAAATGCGCCAAGCTAAGGGAGGCATCACCTTATGTAGTCGCTCCCTACGCGGGAGCGTGGATTGAAATCATGGGAAAGGTACTGAACGATTGGTTGGGGGCACGTCGCTCCCTACGCGGGAGCGTGGATTGAAATCATGGGAAAGGTACTGAACGATTGGTTGGGGGCACGTCGCTCCCTACGCGGGAGCGTGGATTGAAATCATGGGAAAGGTACTGAACGATTGGTTGGGGGCACGTCGCTCCCTACGCAGGAGTGTGAATCAACATTCTATGAGACCACCAGGGAAATAAAGGGAAAAACACCTGTTAAATCTCCTCAAAACGATTGATGCTCAGAATTAACTGGAAAAACACCCGTTATTTCTGAGCGTTTTGCCTCTGAACAGCCTGCAGGTGAAATTTAACTGGAGAAAATACTGTTAATATCTAAATAAAGTTTTTTCACTCCAACAAACCACTTTATAAAGCCAAAGGTAGGCTATGTGTTACAGTTGCCCGGCTTTGGCAATTGTCCTTAAATGCTAGTAACGAGCTAGCCGACATCACTTTAACTTGGTTCTCCCCAACACTTCCTCTTAAACATCCCCTACACCCTACACAGCACCCGAACCTACCTATCCAATGACTCTCCACCCTCCATCTCTGCCTTCTTCCGCGCACGAAAGCGGCGGACCTTCATAAGGTTACCGCAGGCTTTGTCGTCGCAGTATCGTTTGGAGCGGTTGCGGGTATCATCATAGTAGACCCAGAGGCAATCGGCGTTCTCGCAGATGCGGAAGCGCGAGGTTTCTTTTTCGAATAATGCAGTGGCAAAAGAAGCTGCAATCTCCGCCATCACCTGATCCCAGTGTCTGTGCAGTGGCGCTAATGTCATCTCATAACGTTGATGCTCTGCACTCCAGACAATTTGCCTGGTCACAGGCCCGGACGCCATGTAGTGATTCAACTGTTCCAGCAGCGCTGGGTCTCGTGGTTGTCCTTGCACTATACTTTGCACAGCAGTCCACAGGAGGGACCTAAGCTGCTTTAATTGTTCCGTCTCGGCTTGAACTGGTAGAGCATCAGTCTGTAGACAATGCTGCCGCAGCCATGCAGAGACCCATTCTGAATCCTCCAGCATGTCCCGATCCTTGCTCCGGTCTCCGGTCCGCCAATCCCGCCAGTAACTATTTATGAAATCCTCCCAAAGCACGCGTCATTCCTCATTTCCGTTCATAGCTTTGCTCATATTGTAACAATTAAAAATCGCTTTTACTAGTTACTTGAATAGAGTATAGAAATATGCTAAAGTTTTTCAGTAACTTTTATTTTCTGATTTAAGTCGTTACATATTACGGTTTGGAGGTAGAACATGCAGAATAAGATCAGTGATGTTTTGCTGCAAAATTGGGATTATGCCATGGATGTGGAAGACTGGTCTCCGCCGCTCAGCGATGCGCTTAATGGGGTCAACAGTACCCAAGCGAGTTGGAATCCGCAAGGTGAAGCGGGGAATTCGATCTGGGAGACGGTTAACCATTTGACGTATTATAAGGATCGCTTGCTGCGCAAGCTGAAAGGGCTGCCGAAACAGCCCGAGCTGGAAAACAACGATGATACCTTCACGGTTACGGAGTCGGGGGAAGAGGCTTGGCAGAAGGCTGTGGAACAGTTGAAAAGCGTACATGCCCAGCTACGCGAAGTGATTGAAGCGCTGGAAGAGGGCGCTTATGATTGGGGCGGCTCAGGGCATGCTCCTGGTGAAGAGGTGATGAGCCTCATTTTGCATGATGCCTACCATACCGGGCAGATTGTGTTGCTTCGTAAGCTTCAGGGCTCTTGGCCCGCACAGCGCAGTTTTTAATCATTGTAGAATTAGAAAGCAATTTTGTAACTGAAATAAGCTTTCTACATTATTCAGGTGAAATTACAAAGAACCACAAAAGGCGTACGAACTGACCTCAGTTTAGTACGTCTTTTTCTTTTGAAGGAACATGGCTTTGCGGAGATTTCGAGTGGTTCAGTAGTAGTTCCTCCTCGTATGATAGGGTACACCTTTTTCACATCTTTCTAAAAAATACCACGCTCCATCTCAACTTTGCTACAGTACAATCGAATAAGAAATATAATACATTAAAATCACATCTTTGGTATAACTTCCCTTATATCGAATCAAATCTGTTCGGGAACAGACCCATCACGAGGGAAAGGAGTGGCTAGAGAAAAACTGGAAAACGCTTACAATAAAATGGGATGAAGCCAAACAAAACCAAACAAAACAAAACCAAACAAAACAAAACCAAACAAAACGTAATCGAATTCATTCAACATTGTCCATCATACAGAGAGGAACACACCGCACGTAGGTGAGGATAGGCTTGTACGTTCACCCAAGATGAGTGAGCGCGTTCAAGGGGAGATCCATGCTGTCCAATCAAGGGAGGGACAATCATGTTAAAACGAATGATATCCGCGATTTCCATGGTGGCTGTAGTTGCAGGTCTATGTACAGTTAATCCTGGCGCTACAGCGGCGGCACCGATCAGTGAGGCGAACAATACGATCTTTGGTCCGAATGTCTACGTGTTTGACCCAACCATGTCGACCACTGATATTCAGGGCATTACCTCCTCCGTATTCAGCCGTCAGGAAAGTAATCAATTTGGCAGCGAAAGAGACGCTTTTCTTTTCAAACCAGGTTCATATAATGTTAATTTCCAGGTAGGTTTCTATACGCATGTGGCGGGGCTCGGGCAGAATCCCGGTGATGTGAGCATCAATGGGGGACTTAATGTGGATGCGGCTTGGCATAACGGCAATGCGACGCTGAATTTTTGGCGTACGATTGAGAATTTGACAATTGCTCCTTCGAGTGGTGAGACGAAGATTGCTGTCTCCCAGGCTGCACCGCTTAGACGGCTGCACGTGAAGGGACAGCTCAGTCTCTTTGATTTTGATAATAGTTGGAATGCCGGCTGGGCAAGTGGCGGATTCCTCGCAGATTCGGTAGTGGATAGCCAGGTTGTTCCCGCATCGCAGCAGCAGTGGTTTTCCCGGAATAGTCAGTGGTCCAACTGGACTAATGGTGTATGGAACATGGTTTTTGTCGGGACTAACAATCCGCCTGTTGGTGAATTCCCGGAACCGCCTTATACAGTTGTGGAGAAGACACCGGTCATCCGCGAGAAGCCTTATCTTTATATTAACGGCTCTGGCCAGTATCAGGTTTTCGTGCCTGCTCTACAGACCAATACCCAGGGAGCTAGCTGGCTGAACGGTTCTACGCCGGGTCAATCCATCTCCATTGATCAATTCTACATCGCACGTCCTGAGACTTCGACGGCAGCGAGCATTAATAACGCACTGACTCAAGGTAAGCATCTGATCTTTACACCTGGTATTTATCACCTGAACGACACGATTCATATTGACAATGCGAACACGGTGGTTCTGGGTATTGGGATTCCTACGCTGGTACCGGATACGGGAAAAGCAGCGATTTCGGTTGCTGATGTAGACGGTGTGAAAATCGCAGGGCTCACCATTGATGCCGGTCCGGTGAATTCGCCGGTGCTCATGGAGATTGGGCCTACGGGCAGCACGGCAAACCATGCCACCAACCCGACCTCGCTGCATGACATCACCATCCGTACGGGTGGAGCAACGGTCGGCAGCAACGATGTCAGCATGAAGATTAATAGCAACCATGTCATTGGCGATCACTTCTGGATCTGGCGTGCAGACCACGGGGCGGGCGCTGGCTGGAACACGAATGTTTCGAAGAATGGACTCATTGTGAACGGTAATGATGTCACACTGTATGGGTTGTTCAACGAGCATCACAATGAATATCAGACGCTGTGGAATGGCAATAATGGCCGTACTTATTTCTATCAATCCGAGATTCCTTATGATGTTCCTAGCCAATCCGAGTGGATGAGCTCTGGCGGCGCAATCAACGGGTTCGCTTCGTATAAGGTAGCAGATTCGGTGACCAATCACGAAGCTTGGGGCCTTGGGGTGTATTCTTTCTTCAGGGATGCGGCAGTGAAGCTGAACAGCAGTATTGAAGTTCCTGAGGTACAGGGTGTCAAAATCCACCACGCCACTTCTATTTGGCTGGCTGGTGTACCTGGAAGTGAAATTACCCATGTGGTGAATAACACTGGGGGTACAGTCTATGCCAACTCCCCGGCAGAAGCGATGCGGCAGACCGTATCGGAATTCTCAGGCAGCGGTAGTGGCGGAGAAACCGGCGCGGCGCTAGACCGGACCGGCTGGACGGCGAGCTCGGAACCTTCCAGCGGAGACATTGCGGCCAACCTGCTAGATGGTAGCATGGATACACGCTGGAGTGCCGGCACGGCGATGGTACCAGGTCAGTTCCTGACCGTGGACATGAAGTCGCCTAGGGTCTTCAGTAAGTTAGTCATGGATTCCACTGGGAGTAATGACGACTATGCCCGTGGCTATGAAGTGTACGTGTCGGCGGACGGCGCAAACTGGGGCAGTGCCATTGCCAGCGGTACCGGTAGCGGTCCGGTGATTACCGTGAACTTCGCGGCGGCCCAGACGGCTCGCTACATTAAGGTGGTACAGACGGGTACGGCTTCGAACTGGTGGTCGATCAGGGAGTTGAATCTCTATCACTAATACAATTGATATTGCTCGTAAGCTAATACAGCAAGGTTAATCTGTCTGCATGCAAAAAAGCGGCCCCCGATAATCCGCAAGGATATCGGGGCGACCGCTTTTTTTGTGATATCAGCACCTACAGGCTTCGTTGAATAGTAGAACAATAGCTAATAACGGGCTTCACCCGGAAATTCATCGGCATTGCGGTAAAAGAACCAGCATTCGTTCAGCAGTTTGATCTGACGGCGGTCTTTTTTGTAAAAGGCTTTCATCATCTGATGACAGAGCCACTGCGGCACGGTAATCCCTCCCCTGGCATGCTTCGTAGGTTAGCATATGGGGGAAGGGGCCCAAAGGTGACCGTTATAAGCCAAATGATGCCCTTTTTTTACAAAAGAATTACCTTAATGTACGCCTTCTTCTTCCTCTTCGTACCACTGCTCCAATTGCGCTTGCAGCGCCCGAATCTCGGTCAGCAGGGAGATCAGCGGGTAATCTTTCTTCTCCTGAACCGAAGCAAAAGCGCTTTCCAGTACATTGATATAATCAAGCCCGGATTGCAGCGAGTAATCCTCGCGCAGCAGTTCCAGGGAATCGCATTCCGCAATCGCCTTCGGCAGGTCCGGCACATTGTCGGCAGTCAGCTTGTCGATCTCCTTGTTGAGACGCAAATTCAGCGCACTGAGCTGATATGCATATTCCTCTGGCATTTCCACGAATTGAAGCTCTTGATGTTGCTGCAAAATTACATACCGCATTTTCGGCATAAGTCATTCTCCCTCCGTACTTGTCTTCCTTCTTGACAGTTTAGCCTATGCACAAGTTACAATTCAAGTAGAGATATTATTACCCGCGGAAAGGACTTGGGAGAGAACACTATGGAAAGTATGAGCAATGAAGAGCTGCAGCAGTGGATTGAGCAGGTGTCGCGGGACAGTTTTGGACTGCCGTTCCGGCACAAAGCTTCCTTTAATAGTAGATTGTCATCTACCGGCGGACGATATTTTATCAAAAGCCATAATATAGAGATTAATCCCCGTCAGCTCGAGACCTTCGGGCGCGAGGAGACGGAGCGGATTATTAAGCATGAACTCTGCCATTACCATCTTCATCTGGCCAAAAGGGGATATATGCACCGTGACGCGGATTTCAAAGCGCTCTTGAAGCAAGTGGGCGGCAGCCGCTTTTGCCAGACCTTGCCGGGCACGAAGGCCCGCAAGCCGCTCCCATATCGGTACAAGCTGGTGTGTACGGCATGTGCTACGGAATATCCGCGTAAACGTAAGGCAGATCCCAAGCGCTACAGCTGCGGGAAATGTGCAGGTAAGCTGAAGTTGCTGGCGCTGGAGTTACAATGAGATGAGATGTAATAAAACGCGTCCCGCATTTATATTAGCAATTTGTACAGCAAGCTTGGAATTGTTGACCAGGCGCAGGCCATTCTACAACTTCAGGACATCCTCAACAATTTCAGGGATAAGTTTCTCTAGGACCGTACCGGCGGCCGTGGTCATCTACCGGCAGCCGGTTTTGCCTAACAGGTGGTCAAAATCTTAGGAGGCGTCCTATGTTTTTGAGGATAGGTGAAGCTAGCTCGGGAGATACGTACAAATACACCTTTTTATGGATAAAATTGCACATCGTTTTGTAAGCGTTACCAACCTAAGATGGATAGGAAGTCCATTTTTGTTAGAGGGGGTACACTTATGAAGCGATTCAGGTCCGCCATGGCGGGTCTGCTGGCAATGCTGCTGATTTTCTCCAGCTTCCCTGTTTACGCGGCCGATGGAGGTTCTACCGGAAGCGGAGGCACCGGGGCAGCGCAAATCCCGGCAGGTCCGGTACTAATCAAGAACAAATGGAAGAACAATTTTTTGTACGAGACCTCTAGCGGCATCGTCCGTTACGGAATGACCAATCCGGCGGATACAGCCTCACACTGGCTGGTCGTGACGGAGAACGGTCTCTCACAGATTAAGAATGTGAAGACAGGTCACTATATTACACTTGCAGGTAACGCAGGGAAGGAGGATTCGCTCAAGACAGGTAACATCTCCGGCGGAGGAACGACAGCAGACAAATGGCTGATCGATACTTCGAACCGTGCCGGTTATATGGTCATTCGCAGTGCGACCGCACCGGATACCAAACTGGTCATCCACCAGGAGAACCAGCTTGGTTACGCTCAGGTCAGCGGAGATATCAATGTTACATTTGAGAGTCCGCAGTGGGCTTTTGTCGATCTGAACTCTGCACCTGTCCGGCTAGAAAGCCGGGAACATCCGGGTCATGTCATGTATGAGAGTGACGGTAACGTAATGCATGGTGCCAAAGATGCCAAAGACGAAACAGCGCAGTGGTATCTAGAGCCGGGGAGTGAAGGCGGTACACTGATGCTTCGTAACCGTGCAACCGGACACTATGTCAAACAAAATACAGAGTTTTGGTTGGGGGTATTTTCGACAGACATTGACCCGGACAATGTGAAATTAAGCCAATGGGTACAAGAGGATGCGCCTTCAGTAGATGGAGCAGGCTACATAACCCTCCGCAACTTCGGGATGACTGATAACGGCGCTCCACAATGGCTGAACTCACAATTTCCTGGAGACAACAACGTTCGCTCCAACAATTGGCCGGGAAGCGCGGCGACACATAGCGCCCAGTGGAGAATAATTCCTGTCTCTGAGCTGCAGCCGATCCGGCTGGCAACCTATACAGACGCCCAGGCTGCAACTGACTTCTTGTATGAAGCCACTGACGGTCAACTTAAGCATGGGTCCATAGCTCCGGACGCAGCGAGTGGTGGAGCAGACTATTTGTGGTATGTTGAGGATTTTGACGGTAACAAGCGCATCCGCAATGCCGCAACGGATCACTATCTGATGTATGGTGACGGCACGGTTAAGGCTGTACAGATCGCGGAGAGCGGGCTGTCTGACCAATGGATTTTCAAGGAATCCGATGATGTGGATGATTATCTGACGATCGGGAATGTGAGCAATACCAATGTGTTCTTAGCGATAGAGAATGGCGGCAACGCTGGCTCTTCCTCAGATCCGGCTTCCTTGCAAGCCCAGTGGCAGCTGCTGGACCCGGCGGCGCCGATTGATGGATCGGAGCATTATATCCGCATCCAGAACGGCTGGAAATCCTTCTACTGGTATGAGAGCAGCGACGGGCTGCTGAAATACGGCAATATGCAGGAGGATCAATCCGATCAATGGCTGGTGGAGAAATACAATGGCCGCAAGCTGTTTAAGAACCGTAAGACTGGCCATTACATCAATATTGCAAGTATGCCTGGAGGACATATCCGGGTTTCTGCTTTGGGCGATAAGGTCAATGTTGATCCTGGTTTTATATGGACTGGCAAAAACACAGGCGATAACACCTACGTTGTCACCAATGTTGCTGACAAGCATCCAAATGAGCGTCCAACCAAGTACATTTCGCTTCAGAACCTGACCAAATATGCTGAATATGGTGCGATTAACCCCGATTGGGGCAGCCCGAAATGGCGTTTTGTTCCGGTGACAGAGAAGAAGCATGATGTGTTCCGTTTCAAACTGAACAGTGTGAACGGAGAAGACCAGTATTTGAAAGACGGGCCATTGCCTGAACCTGCACTGGATCTGGCAGCGGCGAACGCAACAGTTACAGAGGCCACTTATGATCCGCAGGGAGACCAAACAGTCATTCCTGAGAATGATGTGAAGGATGTACCAGAGTCATTACCTTCCGCGAAATCGGCTGCGGCATTAGCAGACGATATGACGGTTGGTCAGGCTACCTACGGTGCGCTTGTGCCTGGCGATGATTCTTTTATATGGCAACTGCAAGAGATTCCTGGTGCCAACGGCGCGGTAAAAATCAAGAACAGAGGCACTGGCCGCTATCTTTCCCTGGAGCATATGGGCGGTGTTATTGAACAAGATGAACCGGCTGAGGCGGTACAGACGTTAAAGACGGTTTATGACGTATGGGGCAGCATTAAATGGTTGGTCGATATCAAGTCCTCCGGAGTAGCCACTTTCAAGAGTGCTTGGGTAGGTCATTACCTTTACGGTGCACCTGATCAGGAAGGGCATGCGGTAATCAAAATCAGCAAAACCGCGGATGCAGCGACAAGGGACAACTCGCAATTCACCGCTGAACCGGTAGTCATCCCTGAACCGCCAGTTCCGTCTTATCCGGTTCGCTTTAAGAATGCGGGTAGCGGGGATTATCTCTATGAGAATGAACACGGCGTAGTACTGTATGGGCAGCCGGCAGCGGATAACGGTTATTCGCACTGGATCATCTCAGCCAAGGATGGCAAGCAGTACATTGTGAACCGGGCAACCGGGCACTATCTGACCCTGAGCGAAGAATATTCGTTCCTGGAGAGCGCGGGTGTTGAACCAGCATCGGGCGGAGCCTCCGGTTGGGCTGTGAAGCTCTCTTCCGATGGGGTTAACTATACCATCCGGAGTTTGTTCGGAGAGCATGACGATGAGTTCGTTAATGTGGAGAATCGAACGGGCTACGCGGAGCGCGGACTTTTGCTGGAATCCTCAGAGTCTGTACATTGGACGTTAGAAGCAGCGGCAGCCGAGTTCAACACCCCTGCGGGCGAACCGCGTAATCAAGATACGGCAACACCGATTCTGAACGATACCAACACGATTACGATTGCTCCTATGGGAGCGAACGGCAAAGTACTCGCGGAAAAAGACGGGGCAGTCGTGTATGCAGAACCTACAGATACAACAGCACACTCGCAATGGTTATTACAGGATTTCAACGGGCGCAAGCTAGTCTTGAACCAAGCGTCGAAGAAATACCTTTCCATCGATGACAATGATCAGATTATATTAACTGCCAATGTGACTTTGGTGTCTGCCCAATGGACCCTTGAGGAGAAGCTTGGTTATCACTTGCTGGTTAATGCCAAGAACGGCAAAGTGCTTTCGCATAGTTCGAGTGAAGTCATCCTTGGGGCGGCCAAAGACGATGCGGCGCTATGGAGCTTTACTCCCGTATCTTCTGATGTTGTGTACTGGGGCAAAGATGCCTTCCATGGCGATCAATTGATTCGTTTTGCTGTTAATGTGGCTACAGCAGGCGAGTATATTGCTACACTTCGCTACAAGAACAATACTGACAATGCAGCTGCCACGCAGCTGGATGTGAATGGGATTAAGCAAGGTTCTCCGTCCTTTAATGCTTCTTCCACATGGCGTAAGGTGCAGGTGAAGATGAAGCTGCGCGCGGGCATTAATACCGTCGCTCTGAGCAGTGACAGCACATTCTGGGGCGGTATTGAAGTGGACAGTTTGACTGTTCATAACAGTGTGAACAAAACCTATCGCGGTGCGACACTGCCATACATTACTTACGAAGCAGAAGATGCCGTGACGAAAGGTACGCTTATCGGACCTTCCCGTAAGTATCGTAATGTTGCATCGGAAGCCTCCGGACGTGAGGCCGTAAGTCTGAATAACACGGGCGATTATGTTGAGTTCACATTGGCGAAGCCAGCCAATTCCATTGTGCTGCGCTACTCTATTCCGGACAGTCCTGACGGCAAGGGAGCCGAAGAGACCCTGTCCATGTATGTGAACGGTGCTTTCAAACAGCAGTTGAAGCTGACTTCCAAGTATGCTTGGGAGTATGGAAGCTATCCGTGGTCTAACGATCCCGCTCAAGGCAGCGCACACCGGTTCTTTGACGAGATTCATGCACTGACGGGAGACCTTCCGGCTGGGGCGAAGATTACGTTGAAAAAAGACAAGGACGATCACGCATCCTCCTATATCATCGACCTTGCGGATATGGAGCAGGTAGCCCCGGCTCTCCGTCAGCCGGCCGGATTCCTGTCGGTAACGGAGTATGGTGCTGTGCCGAATGACGGCAAGGACGACACCGCTGCGTTCAAGGCAACACTTGCAGCAGCCAAGAACAAAGGCATGGGCGTCTGGTTCCCGGCCGGCGAATTTGAGGTCGGCGATGGACTGCTGGATTTGGATTCCATACAAATCCGTGGTGCTGGCATGTGGTACACAACGCTGAATGGAGCCAAATTTGTGGGTCATGGCGGCAAGATCGGCGTCTATGATCTGTTGATCGAAGGGGGCATCAATGAGCGGGATGATGAAGCCATCACCAACGCATTCCATGGTGCTTTTGGGCAAGGATCGGTGATCCAGAATGTATGGATTGAGCATACGAAGGCTGGACTGTGGCTGACACAGGTATCCGGTGAAAAAGCACGCACGAACGGCCTGCACATGGTTGGCCTGCGCATCCGCAATCTGATGGCAGACGGTATCAACTTCGCTGTTGGCACCGGAAACAGCATGATGGAGCAGACCGACATTCGCTATCCAGGCGATGACGGTATCGCGATGTGGTCGTTCACGGATGAGAAGCTTAAGGATGTGAACGGGGCAGAGCGGACACCAAGCGTGAACAACACCGCACGCTTCAATACGGTAACCCTGCCTTGGCTGGCCGACAACATTGTAGTGTTCGGCGGCAAGGACAACAAAATTCAGGATAACATCGTTAAGGACACCGTTACTAACGGTGCCGGTATTGCGGTATCCACCCGCTTCTCGGCAGAGCCTTTTGAAGGCACAACTGTGGTAGAGCGTAACACGATGATCCGTACTGGCAGCTACGATTCCGGTTACGGCGTGAACTTGGGAGCTTTGTGGCTGTATGCCGGGGAGAATGATATTAAAGGCGATATTAAGATTGAGAACAATATTGCACTGGACAGCACGTATTCCGGGCTAATCGTTCACGGTAGCATGAAAATGAACGGTGTCAGCATTATCAATCATGTTATTGATGGTGCTGGAACGAACGGCATTGATGTGACACCAGATCTGCAAGGTTCACTCCTGGCGGACAATGTGATTATCCGTGGGGAGCGGATGACACTGGTATCTAATCCGACCTCTGGCTTTATCATCAATGAGCTGAATCAGGGAGTAGCGACTGCGATCAAGCCGTTCGCAATTTCACTTGCAAACGGACAGAACGGACCTGTGGTGCTGACCGTTGGCGATTCCGCCGAACTTACGGTCAAAGGCAAAGACGGAAGTGATCTGACAGATTCAGCAACGCTAACCTTCGTCAAAGCAGACAATAAAGTGGCTTCCTTTGACGGTCATAAGCTGAAAGCTCTTAGTGAAGGAACAGCTCTCTTCACCGTGGCAGCAGGAAATGTGCAAAGAGAGTATTCGATCATTGTGAAGCCTGTCGTAGGCAAACCGGATGACGGTTCTTCTGATGGCAATGACGGTATGGATAACAGCTATATTGATCCAGATGCGGGTACCAATCCGGGAACAGATCCAGGTACCGATCCTGGGACTAACCCGGGAACAGATCCGGGAACGAACCCAGGTACCGATCCTGGGACGAATCCAGGCACCGATCCCGGAACGAACCCAGGAACAGATCCTGGCACAAATCCTGGAACGACCTCGGGTTCAAGCAACCCATCGGTTCCGGTCGTGACCACTCCGGCTGCTGCCAATAATGATGCGCAGCTCAAAGCCAAGACGGCCACAGGGCTGGCTGTGATCGAAATCCCAGCCAATGCTGACGGCACCGCCCGCTTCAGCGCAGAAGCTCTGCGTGATGCGGCAACGGCAAGTCCTAATGCCGTGCTTGTGATACAGAACAGCGGCTTGGAATATCGCCTCCCGCTCAGCCTGGTGGCAGATGTGCTGAAGGGTGCCGGCCATCCGGACGGCACGCTGGAGTTCAAACTGGAGCCGCAAAGCGGCACCACACTTGAACAATTGATTGCAAAAGCGAAACAGCAAGGCTTTACCGTGAAGGGCATTCCGGCTAACTTGGGTCTTAGTGTATCGGACGGCAAGACTTCCGTGCCAGTGTCTGGATTCGGTACGACTCATGTGGACCGTACGCTCATCGTCAAAGAGGTGCTTAATCCACAGACAGCCGTAGCCTTGCTCTACGATCCTGTGAAAGGTACCTTCAGTTATGTACCGGCGGTATTCACTGTAGAGAATGGAGTCACGAAGGTTACCGTGAAGAGCAGCAGTGCGAACGGAATTATCGCAATTGCCCTGCACCCGGTTACCTTCACGGATGTGACAGGACACTGGGCAAAGGCTGAGATTGAGCGCTTGGCTAGTAGACTGATCGTCAATGGACAGTCTGCCGGACAATTCGTACCAAATGGAACTGTTAGTCGTGCCGAGTTCGCAGCTATGCTGGTTCGTTCGCTGGATCTTCAGCCGGGTAAAACAGCCGGAGCTTCGTTCAGTGACGTGCCAGCCGCAGCTTGGTACGCAGAGTCTGCTAAAATTGCAGCGCAGCTTGGTCTTGTTCAAGGCTACGAGGACGGCAGCTTCCGTCCTAATGCTTCCATTACCCGGGAGCAAATGGCTGTGATGGCTGCAAGAGCTCTTAAACTGCTGAATGCAGCTGAAGGTACTGGAAAGGCTGCAGCCTCCTTTAAGGATGTCGCGAGCATTTCTTCCTGGGCCACAGATGCCGTGGAGCTCCTCACTGCTACTGGCATTATGAAGGGGCAAACTGCAGACAGCTTTGCACCTGACAGAAATACGAGCCGTGCAGAAGCAGCAGTTATCCTGGCACGTGTGCTGGGAGCGGCTGGACTGCTGAATAACTGAATCTTTTAAACGCAAAAGCCGCCGAAAAGGAGTTTCTTCCTTCTCGGCGGCTTTATTTTACATAAAGGTCTATTTAATCTGTGAAAGTACCAGACTGATCTTATAGTTGCCATACCCCAGCAGTTCATCCAGAAAGGTACTTAGTTCCTCCTGGCTGGTCGCGCGCACGCGCATCCAGTAGCAGCCCTCACCACTGACCTTGTGAATCTCCTCCACCCGGCGATCCTCTTTAGCAAAGGCAAGGAACACCGGATGTGCCGCATTGGAAGCTAGAAAAACCGTCACAAAAGCATGGACGTTCTGTCCGATTTTTCCCGCATTCCAGCGTACAGTATAGCCTTCGATAATCTCCAACTCCCGCATTCGACGGATACGTGCGCCAACGGCTTGCCCGGTCATATGGACCTGTTGTCCAATCTCTTTATGGCTGAGTGTGGAGTCTTGAATTAATTGCTGGAGAATGCGGTAATCTACATCATCTATCAAATGTTGCGACATTATCGTGTAATCCTTTCTGCATGAAAGTAGAATGGGGCAATCTCTTTCTGCATCAAATGTATTCTTTTTGGGTGCTTATTTATAATTAAATTGTAGAAGAAGATATTCTAATGAAGAGGTGTCAAATGATGAAAATACAACTAATCCGAAATGCGACTCTATGGATTGAATATGGCGGCGTGACCTTTCTGGTTGACCCGATGCTTAGTGAACAAGGCGTGAATCCACCGATCTTCAACACGGAAAATGACCGCAAAAACCCGCTCGTGCCGTTGCCGGGTAATGTTCAGCAGTGGCTTCAGCCGGATGCTATTCTTGTAACGCATCTTCACCCTGATCATTGGGATGAGGCTGCGGTGTCGCTGCTCCCGCATAGTATACCTGTATTATGTCAGGATGGAAATCAGGATACCATATCTGCACAAGGTTTTGAACAGGTGACAGTAATTGAGCCTTCCCTTACGTTTCGGGGGGTAACTCTTACCCGTACCAGCGGCCAGCACGGCACCGGAGATATCGGGGAGTTGATGGGGAGAGTGTCCGGTTTTATTTTTCAGGCAGAAGGGGAGCCGACATTGTACATTGCTGGAGATACGATTTGGTGTGATGATGTCCGCCAAGCCCTCGATACGTATACGCCTGACTGGACCGTCGTCAACGCCGGGGGCGCTCGTTTCCTGACCGGCGGGCATATCACGATGGATGACCAGGATGTGGCCGACCTGTGTGCGTATGCACCTCAGACTTCCATCGTTGCCGTACACATGGATGCCATCAATCATTGTCTGGTGACCCGTGAGAAGCTGCAAACCAGACTGGAACAAGAGGGACTCCTTAACAGAGTGGCGATTCCGCAGGATGGAGAATGGCTCGGGCAGTAATTCAAGATCCTCGCCATATGGCGAAAGGGGCAATAGGTGCAAAAGGCTCAAAAGGCTCAAAAGGCTTAATAGGTGCTAAAAGCTCAATAGGTGCAAAGAGTGCTAAAGATGCTAACTCCGAGCTCACATGAAATCGCGGGGAGATCCACACCCCTTTCTGCCATAGGCTTTTTCCGCTTATTGATCCCAATTGTCGAAGTTTTCAAATGGAGAGAGAAGAAGAAGGTTCGCACTTTCACGCAACAGAGACCTTGTGCAACAAGGGCTCTGTTGCGTAGCTGTCGCTCCTACGTGGGAGCGTGGATTGAAATTTGATGCTGTCGAGGATTTGGACTTTAATATTGTGTCGCTCCCCTGCGAAGGAAGTGTGGATTGAAACCCTGTAAAGCAGCTGACTGTAGAAGACATAAAGTCGCTCCCTATGCGGGAGCATGGATTGAAATAAGCGATCCCCTCCTCGATCGCCGCATTGCATTTGGTCGCTCCTTGTGCGGGAGCAAGGATTGAAATTTGCACTCAGCGAGTCCTTTTTATAGCGGTCGCAGTTGCTCCCACGTGGGAGCATGGATTGAAATCTGGAATGTGGAGCAGGATGGTTCAAACGTGTTACTAGTCGCTCCACTATACGAGAGCGGCATTTAATATCCAATCTATTTTAAGTAAATTAAGATCCAAACAAAAGAGCAGACGTTGTTCTGGTCAAGTTAGGGCTTCAAGTCACTAAGTTACAAACTTCCTATCCCCTGTACCAGTCTTTTTAACTATGAAAAACGGCTCTGCCCCCAAATTAACAGCATTTTTGTACCTTAAATTTATCGAAAAGAGAAAAAAGAGGGAAATAGCGGCATTTTTGTATCTTATTTTCGGGAAAAGTACGCTGAAAGGCCAATTATGGAAGGATTAACGTACAATATTGCACTTAATTGTCATTTATTCTTAGATACAGAATATTTAAGGTACAAAAATGCCGTTAATTACACTTTGGAAACGAATTCCGGATTTTATTTGTTATTTTAATGTGTTCTATATAAAAGAATATTAAAACCAGTGTTTTCTTGCGCAGCAGTAGAGCGAAAAGGAAGGATGATTCTGGAAAAACGATAGTGTTCGCCTTAAAAGACCGATTTCAACCTCTAACTCTTTCTACACTTAAAAAATCGGTTTTTAACAGCGATCGCAAGAACCCTCCGAATTAGTAGCGGCTTGTTCTAGGACATCCAGACGCTAGCAGCTTTATTGATCATAACACTCCCCGAACCCGGAGCGGCCTAGCTAAGAAACCACTGCCCCCGCCCCAATTGAAAACGATCACAAAAAAATTAAATCACCGCTTGACTGAACCGTAAAATCATGATAAATTATATTTTGTTCACATCTTTTAATGTTCCCTGATAGCTCAGTTGGTAGAGCACTCGACTGTTAATCGAGTTGTCACAGGTTCGAGCCCTGTTCGGGGAGCCATTTTCATGGAGAGATACCCAAGTGGCTATAAGGGGACCCTCTGCTAAGGGGTTAGACTGCGTAAGCGGTGCGAGGGTTCGAATCCCTCTCTCTCCGCCACATATTGTGGCTCAAGAAGCGAACATACATAATGAACGTATAGAGGAGTCCTTCNNNATATTGTGGCTCAAGAAGCGAACATACATAATGAACGTATAGAGGAGTCCTTCGGGACTCTTCTTTTTTGTACTGAAGGCGAAGATTGAGTTGATCAATCGGATGCTTGATTGTATGTCTCTGCGAAGGAAGGAAGAGGATGCGTGATTGTATGTCTCTGCGAAGGAAGGAAGAGGAGGCTTGGCTGTATTTTTCAGCGAGAAAAGGCAGTGGAGGAGAGGACTTTTGGCGGTCGCAAAACGTCTCTTACACTTTTTTTGAAAAATAGCTTGTCAAAGTTGCTAGAGTCTGATATACTCATTTTTGTTGTGAAAAGAACATAACTGAACAGCATGGCCCGTTGGTCAAGG
>NZ_MAQW01000006.1 GCF_001682855.1 Bacillus sp. FJAT-27264
CAACACATTGGCAACCAAGAAACGGTTGTCCGCTTGGCGGCGTCCTACTCTCCCAGGACCCTTCGGTCCAAGTACCATCGGCGCTGGAGGGCTTAACGGTCGTGTTCGGGATGGGTACGTGTGGAACCCCTCCGCCATCGCCACCAAACGTTTGAAAGAGATTGACTCTCTCAAAACTGAGCAACGAGTGAGTAGAAAGCTTTACGAAGTAAAGCTCGCTTCGGAAGCATGCTTCCTGAAGACTTAGATTTGAATGTTTCCGTTGCAGGAAACGATTCTCCATAGAAAGGAGGTGATCCAGCCGCACCTTCCGATACGGCTACCTTGTTACGACTTCACCCCAATCATCTACCCCACCTTCGGCGGCTGGCTCCCTTGCGGGTTACCCCACCGACTTCGGGTGTTGTAAACTCTCGTGGTGTGACGGGCGGTGTGTACAAGACCCGGGAACGTATTCACCGCGGCATGCTGATCCGCGATTACTAGCAATTCCGACTTCATGCAGGCGAGTTGCAGCCTGCAATCCGAACTGAGACCGGCTTTGCTGGGATTGGCTCCACCTCGCGGCTTCGCTTCCCGTTGTACCGGCCATTGTAGTACGTGTGTAGCCCAGGTCATAAGGGGCATGATGATTTGACGTCATCCCCACCTTCCTCCGGTTTGTCACCGGCAGTCACTCTAGAGTGCCCAGCCTTACCTGCTGGCAACTAAAGTCAAGGGTTGCGCTCGTTGCGGGACTTAACCCAACATCTCACGACACGAGCTGACGACAACCATGCACCACCTGTCTCAACTTTCCCCGAAGGGCACCTAATGCATCTCTGCTTCGTTAGTTGGATGTCAAGACCTGGTAAGGTTCTTCGCGTTGCTTCGAATTAAACCACATACTCCACTGCTTGTGCGGGTCCCCGTCAATTCCTTTGAGTTTCAGTCTTGCGACCGTACTCCCCAGGCGGAGTGCTTACTGTGTTAACTTCGGCACCAAGGGTATCGAAACCCCTAACACCTAGCACTCATCGTTTACGGCGTGGACTACCAGGGTATCTAATCCTGTTTGCTCCCCACGCTTTCGCGCCTCAGCGTCAGTTACAGCCCAGAAAGTCGCCTTCGCCACTGGTGTTCCTCCACATCTCTACGCATTTCACCGCTACACGTGGAATTCCACTTTCCTCTTCTGTACTCAAGCCACCCAGTTTCCAGTGCGACCACAGGTTGAGCCCATGGTTTAAACACCAGACTTAAATAGCCGCCTGCGCGCGCTTTACGCCCAATAATTCCGGACAACGCTTGCCCCCTACGTATTACCGCGGCTGCTGGCACGTAGTTAGCCGGGGCTTTCTTCTCAGGTACCGTCACTCCGGTAGCAGTTACTCTACCGGACGTTCTTCCCTGGCAACAGAGCTTTACGATCCGAAAACCTTCATCACTCACGCGGCGTTGCTCCGTCAGGCTTTCGCCCATTGCGGAAGATTCCCTACTGCTGCCTCCCGTAGGAGTCTGGGCCGTGTCTCAGTCCCAGTGTGGCCGTTCACCCTCTCAGGTCGGCTACGCATCGTCGCCTTGGTGAGCCGTTACCTCACCAACTAGCTAATGCGCCGCAGGCCCATCCCGCAGTGACAGATTGCTCCGTCTTTCATCCTCTTAGCAGGAGCTAAAAGGAATTATCCGGTATTAGCTACCGTTTCCGGTAGTTATCCCAGTCTGTGGGGCAGGTTGCCTACGTGTTACTCACCCGTCCGCCGCTAACCATCAGGAGTGCAAGCACTCCATCAAGTCCGCTCGACTTGCATGTATTAGGCACGCCGCCAGCGTTCGTCCTGAGCCAGGATCAAACTCTCCAAATTGGTATTTAGAAAGAGCGATTGCTCATTTTGAAACATCTGACGAGAATTAAAAATTCTCATTTTCGAACTCACTTTCGTGAATTCAATACTCACTCGTTGTTCAGTTTTCAAAGATCAATTTCTCGCTCGTTCGCCGCTTAATGTCTCAGCAGCGACCTTTATAATATATCATGCTGTTATGCTTTTTGGCAAGTGTTTTTTTGAAAAAGTTTTTTTCGCTTTTCTTGCCTGCGTTCTCCTTTTTGATAACCAAAAGGGGCGCGAGATATAATTTATCACGGCGCCCCCGTTTTAGTCAAGCTATTATTTTATAATTTTTTACCTGCTTTGAATTCTTACTATAACCTTTCTTTTTTCAATGCTTGAACTGAGAGGACTTCCCGCCCCAAGCATACTTGGACAGCTCTTTCTGGGGAGCGAAACGCGCATACATACGAAATACTGTTTTGTATCGGTTGGCGATAGCATGCCTGATATTCTGATCCAAGCGTTGATCGCTTAAGTCCAACAGCATCTCATCAAGCTCTTTGCGCAAAACATAATCCAGTTCCTTGCACTCCTTCTCGTTGAACAACATCCCCAACATATGCTTGGCCTCCTTCGCAAGGGTTTCATTTTACAATTGCCTCAAATACAGAAACTGATGGCTATGGAAAAGTAGTTCATTCCCCGGTATGGCACACTTTAAGTTGCTTACCTTTTATTTACCCACTTTCCGCAAATACATGACTCTAATGTTATGCTCATTTCCCAGATATTTTATGATAAAAGAGAAAATGTAATTGTGCTCTCAATGATAGCCGCAACAAATAGAAGGATGACGATCCATATGGAAGCCGTTAATGTCTGTCTCATAAAGAAAGACCACTCTCCTTCTCTAGTCCCGCTCCTCCCCGATCTTCTAAACATACTCGCGACAACCTTAGCCCCAAACTGCAGTCCAAAAGCACAAGCAATAATAATGGCGGGGATCTCAATAATTCCGTGCGGCAGCAAACCTTTTACAATCAACGAGAACAAATCCTGACCTTGAAGTGCCGACAAATGTACAATATAGCCGATTACCGCACCATTGATTAGCAAGAATAACGCCGGCAGTATGCCAAACAATGCTCCCAGAAAGATAATAACGACACCTTTAATACTGTTGTTTAAGAATATAAATACAAAGAAGCTCCATTGGGGGTTAGATGACTCCTTTAGTGTTCCGCTAATTGTTCTGAGCCCCTCCAGTTGCTGCATAAGCAGTTTTTCCAAACCTTCTGTGCCGATCCAGCCAAACACTATACCCAAGGCGAACAGCAGCAGTGAGAACAACAATGCCTTTCGGATAGATTTAAGATCTTTGGCAAAAGTGAAGAACGATAGCATAGATACCTCCTGATATTAGTAATCTCCCTATCCCGAGGGTCATAACATGACGGTACGAGCATACATTTAGAACAAACAAGCATTTGCTGGGGAGAGGAGCGCTGTCATTTATGAATTCATTTTATGTATTTAGCGGCAAGAAGATCAAAAGGTTCTTTTACATCTTCGCTGCTGCGCTGCTTGCTGCCGGTGTAGTGTATGTCGAGAGGGGGAATATTACGGTGTTTTCACAAGCCGCCCCCCCTTCCGCGATCTACAGTGTACCGACGGAGAAGAAGCTGATTGCCCTGACGTTTGATATTAGCTGGGGAGAGAAAAGGCCTGGACCAATTCTCAAGGTGCTAGAAGACAAAAAGGTAGATAAGGCAACCTTCTTCCTGTCCTCGCCGTGGAGTAAGACTCACACTGATATTGTAACAAACATTAAGGATGCAGGCTATGAGATTGGCAGCCATGGACACAAGCACGTCAATTACAGTCAACTTAGCAACGAGGAAATTCGCACACAAATTAGTACCGCTCACACTGTATTGACCGAGTTGACAGGGAAAGAACCCAATCTGATTCGTATGCCCAATGGCGACTTTGACAAAAGAGTGCTGCAGGTGGCCACCGACCTCGGTTACAAAGTAATTCAATGGGACACCGATTCCCTGGACTGGAAAAACATCGGCGTGGATAATATCGTTAAACGTGTGACGACAAAAGCTCATCCGGGAGATATCGTGCTTCTGCATGCCAGCGACTCTTGTAAGCAGACTCACGAGGCCCTCCCTAGAATTATTGATGAGCTGCGCGCCCAAGGTTATGAATTCGTTACCGTATCCGAGCTTCTGAGCCAAAGCAGCACTGAAGGCAAGGAAGTCCGGGATTCTGCTTGGCTGAACGACCGACTGGAGGATGCAGCCGGCATGTAATACTTGAATCGCCTTCCCTGTGGTACCGCTGATTGTATAAAAGGCCTATCCATTCCTCAAATCTTAACGATGTGGAGAAATGAGCTCCGAGATATTGGGTGTGGGGGTGTCCAGTTTCGGATAACTCAGATCAAGCCCCTCCAGCGTCTTCACTACAATGGATAGAGCCAAATAATTGCGGTACCACCGGTGATTGGCCGGAATCCAATACCACGGTGCTTTCTCTATACTGCTCTCCCGGAAAACATCTTCATACGCCTTCTGGTAATTATCCCAATACTCCCGCTCCTGCAGATCACTAACATCAAATTTCCAGTGCTTCTTGGGATCATGGAGACGTTCCTGGATCTTCTCCATCTGCTTCTCCTTGGATATATGCAAAAAGAGCTTGACGATAGTCGTCCCTTCTTCGGCGAGCATTTCCTCAAACTGGCGGATATAGCGAAAACGGCGCTTCAACTCCTCTTTGCTCAGGTCGCCGTGTACACGAGGAACCAGCACATCCTCATAATGCGAGCGATTGAAGGCAGAAATGTAGCCCTTAGGCGGCGTCTTCTGATGAACTCTCCACAAGAAATCATGCGCGGCCTCATCCAGAGTAGGCTTCTTAAAGCTGGTGACTGTGAAGCCCTGAGGATTGAGTCCCGAGAAAATATGCTTGACTGTTCCGTCCTTCCCGCTGGAATCCATGCCTTGTAGGATCACGAGCAATGAATGTTTTTTTTGGGCAAAGAGAATGTCCTGCAGTTCCGCAAGCCGCTCTTTGAGCCGCTCCGTCTCCACGCTTGCCTCTTCCTTCGACTTGAACGTTCCCTTCTCACCCGGGTCCAGTTTACTTAGCGAGATTTCGTTTGTGTCTTTTATCATATAGCGCTTGATGCCCATATATTCCCCTCCCCATTAAGATGAATTCGCAATAAAAGCGTCTTTCTGAGATTACCCTCCAGTGTCTGTTTTTAACCGTTCTTCCCCCATAAAATAAAAATCCCCGCCCCCTTGCACGATAAGGAAACGAGGAATTCAGCACATTCTCCTTCAGGCAGCCTGGGGCTTCAAAACACGGTGAAGCATCAAGATTTGGAAGGCATTGCAGGCGATCAAAGGAACAATAATAAATACGGTGGCACTGTCCACGCCAATACGAAGCACGCCGATGGTTTCTACGATAGTAATCGCTGTCATAAAGAAAAACGTGGGGATCCAGGCAGAGAAGTTCGTACTCCTTACCTTAAAGTAAGTCACTACAACAGCGGATAGCAGAATCAGAATCCCCAAGAACAGGTCTGAGGTTACGTTTCGCTCCCCACCCACGACAGAGCGCAAGAAGACGAGTTCCAGCAAGGCGAGTACGGCGAGCACCAGTTGTATGTACTGCCAGACTTTTCGCGGAAATACGCCAATGCCCATGTAGTTCAGAATCATATAGGCGAAAAAGCCAAGCTGGGAATAGACGCTAACCAGCATTCCATACCCTAATAAAATAAGCGGGTACAGCAGAAAATCTGCCGTACTTTTAAAATCAATCTTGCCATTCACTGCCTGCAGTGCAAGACCGGTAATGACAGCCCCGGCCGCTCCGATAAGCAGCGTAGTCCAAAATAAATAAAACCACTTTTTAATGCTCAGCCAATTCACCCCCTCATGTCAGATTTATTTTACCAAGGTTACCGTCAAAAAACCATTACTGTGTGACATTAAATGTATTCTCAAGCGGCATACTACATATCAAAATCCTACAAAGGAGGGCAGTGCCAATGAAATGGAGGACGATGGGCTTCGCCAGTTTAACATTGAGCTTGGTCCTGACCTTGACGGCCTGTGGAGGCGAACAAAGCAGTTCTTCCTCAGGACAAGGCGGATACAAGGAAATGAAGACCATGGTTGTTGATATATTAAAAAGTGATGATGGGAAAAAGGCGGTTGAAGAGGCTCTTTCAAGTCCCAGCTCGGGAGGCGGTGAGGGCGGCGGGAGCGGAATGAGTATGAAAATGGTACCGCTTCAGACCTCAGAACAAATTCGCGTGGCAGTCAAGGACACACTGACGGCGCCGGAGTACAAAAAGGAACTTGAGAAGATCATGACAGATCCGAAGTTCGCGGGTGAGTTCGCCAAAGCGATTAACACACAAAGCAAAGAACTTCATCAACAGCTGATCAAGGACCCCACGTACCAGAAATCGGTTGGGGAAATTATGAAGTCTCCAGAAATGACGAAGATGTATCTGGATCTTACCAAAACCTCAGACTACCGCAAGCAAACGATGACCATTATGCAGGATGCCATGCAGAATCCCTTGTTCCGTATGGAAGTGCTCAATCTTCTGAAGACCGTGGTCCAGGAAGAGCTTCAGCCTAAGGTCCAGAAGAAGGAAGGCAGAGGGCAAGGCGAAGGTGGAAAGCAAGATGGTGGTGGAGGCGACGACTCTGGCTCTTAAATAATACACAAGAAAGAGGCCCTTTCCCCGGCTAAACGGAGAAAGGGCCTCTTTTTCTTTCTTTAATGTGAAGCAGCTTTATTCTTATTCATATTTAGCGATCAGCTTGTCCGCTACTTCAGCAAACAACAAGGCTGCCGTTGTTTCTTCTTTATATACCGAAGGGGAGAAGTCCGGCTCTGAGATATGATTATCCGGTGCTCCAAGTGGAATTTGAGCCAAAAGCTCAGTATGTAGAGTCTCCGCCAGTCTGGCACCGCCACCGCGTCCGAAAATATACTCCTTCTGTCCACAGCCCGAGCATTCGAAATAGGACATATTCTCAATCACCCCGATAACCTCATGGTCCGTCTGCAAAGCCATAGCGCCCGCTCTGGCGGCTACAAAGGCTGCAGTGGCATGTGGGGTGGTTACGATGATCTCTTTGCTCTGTGGAAGCATCTGATGCACGTCCAGGGCCACATCACCTGTTCCTGGAGGAAGATCCAGCAGCATATAGTCTAATTCTCCCCAGCCTACATCACTGAAGAATTGACGCAGCATTTTGCCAAGCATCGGCCCACGCCAAATGACAGGACTGTTCTCACGGATGAAGAAACCCATGGACATCACTTTTACGCCAAAACGCTCCACAGGAATAATAGTCCCGTCATCAACCACCGGCCCTTCCTCAATGCCCATCATATCTGGAACACTAAAGCCGTAGATATCGGCGTCGATCAGGCCCACCTTCTTACCTTTACGTGCCAGGGCTACTGCCAAGTTAACAGTGACGGTCGATTTCCCTACACCGCCTTTGCCACTAGCAACAGCAATAAACTTCACACCTGATTCCGGACTGATCAGTTCATGATCATCAAGACCGGCAGCATGGCCTTTTTTCAGCTTAACCTCGTGCTCCTCTTCGGACTCCTCGGAACTTCCCCCCCTATGGAGCGAGCGCTCATAGTCTGTGGCATCCCTAAGCCGGATGTGCACGTTCCCGGCCCCGCCATTCTCCAGCAAATCACGCACCTGCTGTTCCAACTCTATGCGTCTTTGCTCTTCTGAATCCAGACAGACAATGGACAGTGAGACACGATCCTCTTTAATTATAATATCGCGAATTAATTGCAGCTCGATAAGGCTTTTTCCGGTTTCCGGGTCTTTAATGTTCTGCAAAAGTTCCTGAATTTGTTCCCTGGTCAGCATGGAAAGCACCTCAGTTTCACTTCCGGACAGAATTGCTCCGGTGTTTTTTGTCTTATTATAGCATTACCTTTCTATGGAAGAGTAGTCCTTGCCTGGCTGCTCTGATGCGTATCGGAGGATTCCCCGATATATACTGGTCGCTACCTTGCGCTGATAAACATCATCCCCAAGAAGCAACGACTCCTGTGGATGCGATAGAAACCCGACTTCTACCAGCACAGACGGCATCTTCAGCGCCTTAAGCAGATACACCGTATTAACTGTCTTGGCCACACGATCCGTATTTTCCAGCGTATTCCTTAGCTCGGCCTGTACGAAATCCGCTAGTGGCTTGTTATCCTGGTTATTGGGATAGTAAAAGGTTTGTGCTCCGCTCCAGCGGTTGGAGGGAATACTATTCATATGAACGCTGATAAACAGGTCCACCCGCTTTTCTTCAATCGTTCTGACCCGTCGCTTCAGGTCCTCAGTCTTGCGCTTCGCATAGCCCTTAGTATCATTCTGTGCCAAGTCATAATCACCGTCTCGGGTCATCACCACAATAGCACCGGCCTGCTGTAGATAATCCCGCAGATAGAGAGAAACGGACAGATTGATATCCTTCTCAATCAGTCCTTCTCGGCTGACAGCACCGCCATCCGGTCCCCCGTGGCCGGCATCTATAGCGATGACTTTACCGGACAGCGGCAGGCTCCAATAATTCGTTGTTTTAGCTGTAGGCATGTCATAAGCGATGATTCCGATCATCAATGCCAGTAAGGCTATGCCGAGCATGCCTTTTTTAATACTGCTCCATGAGATCCAGACCGAGACTTTACTCTGCTTTCGGCCAGACATAACAAAGACCCCCTCGTCCCGATAGATTCTACTCATCTATATGGGACAAGAGGGTCAATTATTACTGGCTTTGGATTATCGAACAGAGGCTTCCGGTGACATCCCTTCAATTAACACCTGAGCGACTTCCGGACGGGTGAATTCTGGAGGCGGGCAAATACCCTCACGCAGCAAACCACGTACCTTGGTACCGGACAAGGTTAAATGATCTTCTCCTGGATGCGGGCAAGTTTTGTTCGAAGCCATATTGCCGCATTTTTTGCAGAAAAAGCTATGTTCAAAGAATAATGGCGTTATGCCAAGCTCATCAGCGGTAAAGTTCGTGAAGATTTCCTGTGCTTCGTAGGTGCCATAGTAATCGCCAACCCCCGCATGATCACGTCCAACAATGAAATGGGTGCAACCGTAATTTTTACGTACCATGGCATGGAAAATCGCTTCCCGTGGCCCTGCGTAACGCATGGCAGCCGGAAACACACCGAGAAAAGTACGATCTTCCGGATAATAATTCTCCAAAAGAACCAAATAACTTTTCATCCGTACATTCGCCGGAACATCATCCGACTTGGTCTCTCCAACTAGCGGGTTCAAGAACAACGCGTCTACAACCTCCATAGCGCACTTCTGGATGTACTCATGAGCTCGGTGCACCGGATTGCGTGTCTGAAAGCCTACAACCGTTCTCCAGCCCTTATCCGCGAATATTTTACGGGTCTCCGAAGGGTCGAAATAGAATTCTCCAAACTTCGCTGGTTGTGGACGGTTCAACACAGTAATGGGTCCGCCAACATAAGTGGAGGGACGCGCCAAAAGCTTGCTCACACCTGGATGTTCAGGGTCCGTTGTCTTAAAGACATGCTGTGCTTCTACAAGCTGATCCACGTTATATAGGCTCTCAACGTCCAGCACTCCGTAAATCACACCATCTTCCTGTCCTACCAGCGTGACCTGCTCTCCTACAGTAAGGCCGGCCGCAACTTCTTCCTCCACAGCCAGTGTTATCGGAATGCTCCATACTGTACCGTTCGCCAGACGCATATTCTGAACAACGGAATGGTAGTCCTGCTCATTCAGAAAGCCCGTTAGCGGTGAAAAAGCACCCACTGCTATAAGATCAAGATCAGAGATTGTCCAAGTGTTAATAGCGATGGTTTTGTTATGCACTGAGGCTTGCAGCAGTCGCTCCCGCTCTGCACCTTCTGCTACACGCCCGACCAGTGTTCCGCCATGCGGAAGTATTGAAGTCATCTATACTCTCCCCTTCTGTGTTGTTTCGGCAGTATGCCTCATTTGTGCAACCCGCATTCGGTCTTCTCCGACCCTGACCAACGTCCCGCACGCGGGTCTTCACCAGGCATAACCTGTCTTGTGCAATACTCACAACCTATACTCGGATAATTCTGGTCATGCAGTGGATTATAGACCACATTATTCTCACGGATGTAGTTCCAGACATCTTCACTTGTCCAGTCAGCAATTGGATTGAATTTGACAAGGCCGAACTTATAATCGTATTCTACTTTTTTGGCATTGGCACGGGTAGGTGCCTGATCACGTCTAATTCCTGTTATCCATGCCTCATACTGAGACAAAATTCGCGTAAGCGGTTCAACTTTACGGATACCGCAACATTGATTGGGATCTGTACTCCATAGCGCATCACCGTACTGAAGTGCTTGCTCCTGCGGAGTGATTTGTGGAGCTACACGGACAAACTCCAAGCCATATTTCTCTGACATCACGTCTCTGGTTTCATAAGTTTCTTTGAAATGAAAATCGGTATCGAGGTAAAACACATCTGTAGAAGGGCTGACTTTTTGGAGCATATCCACCAAAACCACATCTTCTGCGCCAAAGCTGCAGGCAAACGTTATATTAGGAAAGGTGTCTACTGCCCAGCGAATAATTTCCTCGGGAGAGGCATTTTCCAATTCATCAGCCTTGATCTTGATCAAATCTTCCTTCTCAAGCAGATTCATATTTAATTCCCCCATCCTTATAGAAAAACCTTATTAATCCCAACTATTTTTATATGGAATAGTATATAACTTTCCCTGAAGATGTCAATGAAATTGGATGAAATAAACATTTGCCCAGCGAATAATAATATAAAAAGAAGACCCATCTCCAAAGGAAAAGGGTCTTCTTATATAAAAATTAACGTTTCGAGAACTGAGGAGCACGACGAGCTGCTTTAAGGCCGTATTTCTTACGTTCCTTCATACGTGGGTCACGAGTCAGGAAGCCGGCTTTCTTCAGCGATGGACGGAACTCAGGATCAGCTTTCAGCAATGCACGGGAAATTCCGTGACGGATTGCGCCAGCTTGACCAGACATACCGCCACCATGAGCCAGTACGATTACATCGTAGCTGTTCAAGGTTTCAGTCAGGTTCAAAGGTTGTTTTACGATCAGTTTGAGTGTTTCCAAACCGAAATATTCGTTGATATCGCGTTTGTTAATGACAATGCGTCCTTCACCCGGTACAAGGCGAACACGTGCTACCGAATGTTTACGACGACCTGTCCCATAGTATTGTACTTGTGCCATGAAACTGTCCTCCCTTATTCTTATCCGCGAAGTTCGTAAACTTCAGGTTTTTGTGCTGCATGTGGATGCTCAGCGCCTGCATAGACTTTCAATCTCAACTTCATTTGATTGCCTTGACGAGTCTTAGGAATCATACCGTGAACAGCAGATTCAAGAACACGCTCAGGTTTAGTCTTAAGCAACTCTCCAGCAGTTGTAACTTTCAAGCCGCCCGGGTGCATCGAGTGACGGTAGTACTTTTTGTTTTCCAATTTCTTACCAGTCAATTCAATTTTCTCAGCGTTGATAACAACTACGAAATCTCCTGTATCAACATGTGGAGTGAATTGCGGTTTGTGTTTGCCACGGATCAAAGCAGCGGCTTCGCTTGCCAAACGACCAAGTGTTTTGCCTTCGGCATCAATGATGTGCCAATTGCGTTCAACTTCGTTTGGTTTCGCCATATAGGTGGTACGCATGAATGTTTCCTCCTTGTTCTCGTACGAAAATCATCTGTTTCGTATATCTTGTTTCTCATTGAATTACAATTGTGAATGTTAGAGTAAAGAGACTTAGTTGGTGTAATCTTGATCGGGGCTGTGGGATAGCCATCAAGAAAACACAACTTTTATTCTACAGTATAAGCATCACAAGTGCAAGTGAAACTTAGGTTTCAATCAGCTTTTTTATAATCGGCCTCTTCATATTCTACGCTCCACAGCGTAAGCCCTTTAGCCACAGCCGTAGGGCCTGCTGCACCACGATCACAAGCTTCCAGAATATGTGCTACTTTATCTGCAGGGCATTTCCCTTGTCCCACATTAATCAGCGTTCCCATAATAATACGGACCATATGCTGCAAGAAACCACTCCCGGTAATAAATACATGAATAACTCCCTGATCCCGGGGATTCAGCCTGCACATACTTCTGTCTACCTCCATATGCGCCTCGTAGATCGTTCGGACATGTGATGTCTTCGTCGAATGCCGTGAAGCAAATGAAGTAAAGTCATGTGTACCCAGAAGATAGGCCAATCCCTGCTGCATGGCTGTTACGTCCAGAATACCTGGATGATGTAGCTGCCAGCGTCTCTGAAAAGGATCCGGGAACTGATTGGCATTAATCGTATACCGGTAGGTCTTGCGCTTTGCGCTTCTCCGGGAATGGAACGACAGCGGGACTTCTCTCGCTTCCGTAACCACAATATCCTGAGGTAATCTCGCATTCAGGGCCAGACACCAGCGTTCCAGCGGGATTTTCGAGGAGGTGATGAAATTGAACGGCTGGCCGTATGCATGTACTCCGGCATCCGTGCGTCCTGAAGCGTGTATCTTGAGGTCTTCGCCCGTCAAGTGGAGTATAGCCTCTTCCAACCGGTCTTGAATCGTATTGCCCTGTGGCTGGGTCTGAAAGCCATCATAAGTCGTTCCGTCATAATTGACCTTCATCAATAGATTGCGCATTCCATTCTCCTTTACAAAAAAAAGAGCCCCTGCGGGAGCTCCTTCTACTCTAACAAGGCGATTCCCGCGGTTAGTTGTACGGCAGGGCCTATAAGCCCCTGCTGCACAATAACACTGATCTTTCCCATGAACCATTTTCCGAGGAAAATGATCTCTGGAGTTACCGGAAATCAAAACCTCCGTTACTACGCGCGGTCTACCAGCTCAAGGTAAACCATAGGCGCAGCATCGCCACGGCGAGGTCCCAGTTTCATGATACGAGTGTATCCACCTGGACGCTCTGTGTAACGAGGAGCAATATCAGAGAACAATTTTTGGATTGCATCTTGTTCGCCATCAACAGTCTCGCGACGTACAAATGCAGCTACTTGACGGCGAGCATGAAGATCGCCCTTTTTCGCTTTAGTGATTAGTTTCTCAGCGATGGAACGAACTTCCTTCGCCTTGGCTTCCGTTGTTTGGATACGCTCATACAAGAACAGATCCGTTACCAAGTCACGAAACAAAGCTTTACGCGCACTGGAATCACGGCCCAATTTTTGGTATGCCATTATATTCCCTCCTTTACTATAGCAATCTGATCGCTATTCTTCTGTACGGAGTCCTAAACCGAGTTCCTCAAGCTTTTCCTGAACTTCTTCTAAAGATTTGCGACCAAGGTTACGCACCTTCATCATATCTTCTTCCGTCTTCGTGGTAAGCTCCTGCACGGTGTTGATACCGGCGCGTTTGAGGCAGTTGTAGGAACGGACAGAAAGATCAAGCTCTTCGATTGTCATCTCAAGCACTTTTTCTTTTTTGTCTTCTTCTTTTTCAACCATAATTTCGGCGTCTTTCGCTTCATCCGTAAGTCCTACGAACAATACGAGGTGCTCGTTCAAAATTTTGGCTCCGAGGCTTACAGCCTCTTCCGGTCTGATGCTACCATCTGTCCAGATCTCAAGCGTCAATTTGTCATAGTTGGTTACTTGCCCAACACGAGTGTTGTCAATGACGTAGTTAACGCGTGAGATAGGTGTGTAGATAGAGTCAACCGGGATAACACCGATTGGCTGGTCTTCGCGTTTGTTCCGGTCCGCTTGGACATAGCCACGACCACGGCCTGCAAAAATTCGCATGTGAAGTCTCGCACCAGGTCCCAGCGTTGCAATATGAAGATCCGGGTTCAGGATCTCAACGTCGCTGTCCGCACGGATATCACCTGCGGTCACGACGCCTTCCCCTTCAGCATCAATCTCGAACACTTTCTCCTCATCTGAATGAATCTTCAGGGAGAGAGCTTTCAGGTTCAAAATGATTTCCGTCACATCTTCCATTACGCCAGGAATGGTGGAGAACTCATGCAGAACACCGTCAATTTGGACCGAAGTCACTGCGGCTCCCGGTAGGGAGGACAGCAGTATCCGGCGAAGCGAGTTCCCCAGAGTCGTGCCATATCCACGTTCCAGCGGTTCAACTACGAATTTCCCATAGGTTCCTTCTTCATTGGCTTCTACGGTCTCAATCTTCGGCTTTTCAATTTCTATCACGAGTGTACCCCTCCTTCAAACGTCGCTCCTATATGAAACTGTCACCCATCAGGTGCATCATGTAGTATGCCTAAACACCTATTATTAGCAGATGCGTCAGAATTATACCACAATCACGATACTGATTTCACTATACGCGGCGGCGTTTTGGCGGACGGCATCCATTGTGAGGAACTGGAGTAACGTCTTTAATGAGGTTAACTTCAAGACCAGCGGCTTGAAGGGAACGGATGGCTGCTTCGCGGCCCGCGCCCGGTCCTTTAACCATAACTTCAACGGATTTCATGCCGTGTTCCATAGCGGCTTTCGCTGCTGTCTCGGCTGCCATTTGCGCTGCATATGGAGTCGATTTACGGGAACCTCTGAATCCTTGGCCGCCGGAGCTAGCCCAGGAAATTGCATTACCGTGAGGATCCGTGATGGTAACGATGGTGTTGTTGAACGTGGAACGAATGTGTGCCACGCCACTCTCGATATTTTTACGGTCGCGACGTTTGGTACGTACGACTTTTTTCGGTTTAGCCATTGTCTCTTATCCCCCCTTATTATTTCTTTTTGTTTGCTACCGTACGACGCGGGCCTTTCCGGGTACGGGCATTTGTTTTAGTGCGTTGACCGCGAACAGGCAATCCACGACGGTGACGAACACCGCGGTAACAGCCGATCTCAGTAAGACGCTTAATATTTAAGGAAATTTCACGACGAAGGTCACCTTCAACCTTAACGGACTTGTCGATCGTTTCACGCAGTTTGCTGACTTCATCTTCCGTCAAATCACGGACACGTGTATTAGCGCTAATGCCTGTTTCATTAAGAATTTTCTGGGAAGTCGTTTTACCGATTCCGAAAATATAAGTCAAGGCGATCTCAACGCGTTTGTCACGTGGCAAATCCACTCCAGCTATACGAGCCATTTTACGCTACACCCCCTTCTTAACCTTGTTTTTGTTTGTGTTTCGGATTTTCGCAAATTACCATAACAGTCCCTTTGCGGCGGATGACTTTGCATTTCTCGCAAATGGGCTTTACAGAAGGTCTTACCTTCATGCTAATTACCTCCTCAAAGTTTTGCGAAGCAAAACTTTTTTCGTAGTTCCCATCTATTTACGGTAAGTTATACGACCTTTAGTTAAATCATAAGGCGATAACTGCACGACCACTTTGTCTCCGGTCAAGATACGGATAAAGTGCATCCGCAATTTACCGGACACATGGGCAAGTATTTGATGACCGTTTTCCAGTTCAACCTTAAATGTTGCATTAGGCAACGGCTCAATGACCGTACCTTCCACCTCAATGACATCTTCCTTAGCCACAGTTAGTCTCCTTTCTCTTTCGCGCTTATTCCTTCGGGATCACCATACTTCGTCACTGCAAAACGCAGCTTTCCGTTGGTCACCCTTCCGGTCTCTTTCAAACTGTCCACAACCTCACTGCTGATGAAAGGTATGAGCTCCAGATGAAGAATATTCTTCTTCTTCGGCCCGTCAAACTTACGTTTGTCCCCATCGGCAATGTATACAAATCTGCTGTCAACAACTGCGATAACAATGGCAGCCTCTCCGGCATCCTTGCCTTTGAGAATTCTCACCAATTGACCAACCTGCGGGCTGCTCCCAGTACTCAAATGAAGATCACCTACGCATTCAGTTTTGTGAAAATTTCCATGCCGTCCGGAGTAACTGCTACTGTATGCTCAAAATGAGCACACAATGAACCGTCTACCGTAACGACCGTCCAGTTATCTTCCAGCGTTTTGACATACCGTTCACCCACGTTTACCATCGGCTCAATCGCCAGCACCATGCCAGGTTTAAGCCTTGGTCCGCGGTCCGCTACGCCATAATTCGGAATTTGCGGTTCTTCATGCAGTTCTGCCCCAATGCCATGACCAACATACTCGCGTACCACCGAAAACCCGGCTTCTTCAATGTATTTCTGTATGGCGTGGGAGATTGTAAACAAGCGCACATCCGGCTTAACTAACGCCAGTCCTGCGTACAGGGAGCCCTCCGTAACGTCCAGCAAACGCTGAGCCTCTTCGGAAATGCTGCCCACCCCGTAGGTCCAGGCGGAATCACCGTGATAACCGCGGTACTCTGCGCCAATATCCAGCGTAATGATATCGCCTTCGATCAGCTTGCGTTTACCCGGAAATCCATGCACCAATTGTTCATTGACTGAAGCGCAAATGCTGGCAGGAAAACCGTTGTAACCTTTGAAAGACGGCACAGCACCTTGACTGCGAATGTATTGATCGGCGATTCTGTCGAGCTCCCCGGTTGTGATCCCTGGCTCAATGGCCTGTGATATCAAACGGTGACTCTCGGCAACAATTCGACCAGCTTCCCTCATAAAGGCAAGTTCCTGTTCGGACTTACATATGATCATTACACTAACCTCGCAGTAAAGACACTATTTCGGAAGAAACGACATCGATTTCGTTTTCCCCGTTCACCTGACGCAAAAGACCTTTATTCTCATAAAACGTGAGCAGAGGCGCTGTCTTGTTGTCGTACTCATCCAGACGCTTTCCTACGCTCTCTTCGTTGTCATCCGGACGTTGATATAGCTCGCCGCCATCAATGTCACAAATGCCTTCTTGCTTTGGCGGGTTGAAGATCAGATGATAGGATGCTCCACACACACTGCAAATTCGGCGTCCCGTAAGACGTGCCATAAGCAGGCCGCGGTCAACATTCAAGTTGATCACATGATCCAAGGAAGTGTTCAAACGACTCAGAATTCCATCCAGCGCTTCCGCTTGCGAAAGGGTTCTTGGAAAGCCGTCCAATAAAAAACCTTTTTCGCAATCGGACTGCTGAAGTCGTTCTTCCACGATTCCAATGGTCACATCATCTGGTACAAGCAAACCCTGATCGATATAGGACTTCGCCTTAAGTCCCACCGGAGTTTCCTGCTTGATTGCCAAGCGAAAGGCGTCTCCAGTTGAGATATGAGGAATACCAAGTTCCTTCACGACCACTGCTGCTTGTGTTCCCTTGCCTGCCCCAGGAGGGCCCATGAATAAAAAGTTCACGAATTCTCTCTCCCTCCAAAGTTCGCCACCAAGCAAGAAACAGCACAATAGGTGCCGGGAAGTCTTCGTTTCTTAAGCCTCACCGGAACCTATCGCCTATTTATTGATGAAGCCTTTGTAATGGCGTTTGATCAAATGGGTCTCAATCTGTTTCATTGTATCCAATGCCACCCCGATAACGATTAGAATCGATGTACCACCGATCTGAACCGAATCAGGCAAACCGGAGATCTTCCCGAAGAATACAGGAAGTACGGAAATCAGAGCCAGGAACAACGCGCCTGACATGGTCAGACGGGACATTACCTTGGTCAAGTATTTCTCCGTAGCTTTACCAGGTCGAATTCCCGGAATGTATCCACCATTCTTCTTCATGTTGTCAGCCATCTGCTGTGGGTTCATCTGAACGAACGTATAGAAGAACGTAAATCCGATGATCATCACAACATACAGAACCATACCGAGGGGCTCATTAAACTTCAGGTTGCCAGCAACCCATTTTGCCCACTCATGTGTTGACCAGAAGCTGGAGAGTACAACTGGGAATTGCAGTAGGGATACAGCGAAAATGACAGGGATAACGCCCGCTGCGTTAATCTTCAGCGGAATATGCGTGTTCTGTCCACCATACATCTTGTTGCCGACTACGCGTTTGGCATATTGTACAGGAATTTTCCGTATACCTTGTTGTACAAAGATTACTCCTGCAACAATAGCCACAAGCACGATCACAACAATCACGACTTTAAGAATATTCAGGAACATCTGATCCGGCTGAATAAAGCTGGACTGAGCCGTAGCTGCTATATGTCCCGGAACGCCTGCGACGATTCCCGCAAAAATCAGGATCGAGATCCCGTTTCCGATACCCTTTTCAGTGATTTGTTCACCTAGCCACATCAGGAAGGAAGTACCCGCCGTCAGTATGATGGCAACCAGCAAGTAATCGGCAAACGTTGCATTCGGCATCATCTCAGCACTATAAATCCGGTTAAACCCGATAGACGTGGCAAAACCTTGGATCAAAGCTAACACTACAGTACCATAACGCGTAATTTGTGCCAGTTGCTTTTTCCCGTGCTCCCCTTGTTTTGCCCACTCAGCAAACTTAGGAACAACATCCATCGACAATAACTGCACGATGATGGATGCTGTGATGTACGGGTAAATACTGATCGCAAATATTGAGAAGTTCTTGAGCGCTCCTCCGGAGAAGGTGTTCAAAAGACTCATCAAAGCTTCGCCTGTCTGATTAGCCGACTGCAAGACATCCTTGTTTACACCTGGAACCGGTACATACGATCCAATACGGTAGATGATCAAAACGAACAGGGTGAATAGGATCTTTTTGCGCAAATCTTCAACATGCCATATATTCTTAAGCGTCTTGAACATTAGATCACCTCGGTTTTACCGCCGGCAGCCTGGATTTTCTCTACCGCAGATTGAGAGAACTTATTTGCTTGTACAGTCAATTTAACGGATAGCTCACCGTTGCCGAGGATTTTAATACCGCTCTTGGAGTTCTTGACAACGCCTGTTTCCAGCAACAACGCAGGAGTTACTTCTGTTCCTTCTGCGAAGTTGTTCAGATCTTCAAGGTTTACAATCGCATACTCTTTACGGGTAGGATTGATGAAACCACGTTTAGGCAGACGACGGTAGAGTGGGTTTTGACCACCCTCGAAGCCCGGACGAACACCACCGCCGGAACGGGAGTTTTGACCCTTATGACCGCGACCGGAAGTTTTACCGTTACCGCTACTAGGACCGCGACCAACGCGGTTGCGTTCTTTACGGGACCCTGGAGCAGGAGCAAGTTCATGTAACTTCATCGTTTGCACCTCCTTATTGTTGTTAATTTATTACGAAGGATTTAACCTTCGATTTCAGTAACAGATACCAAATGGCTCACTTTGTTGATCATTCCGCGAATCGCGGGATTGTCATTGTGAACCACTGTCGAATTGAGTTTACGCAGGCCGAGCGTCTTAACTGTAACACGTTGTGTTCCAGGACGTCCAATTACGCTGCGTACGAGGGTAATCTGCAATTTTGCCATTGACGTTCCCCTCCTTAACCGCGCAGTTCTTCGACAGATTTGCCGCGAAGTTTCGCGACCTCTTCAATGCGCTTCAGACGGGAAAGACCCTCCAAAGTTGCATTGACCATATTCATGGAGTTCGAAGAACCCAAAGATTTTGTCAAGATGTCGCCAACGCCTGCCAATTCCAATACCGCACGAACTGGTCCGCCAGCAATAACGCCCGTACCTTCGGATGCTGGTTTCAGCAACACGCGTCCTGCGCCGAAGTGACCAGTAACCAAGTGAGGAATCGAAGTTCCTACGATTGGAATGTGAATCAGGTTTTTCTTAGCATCTTCAATGCCTTTGCGGATGGCTTCCGGAACTTCGCCGGCTTTACCGATACCCGCTCCGACGTAGCCGTTGCCATCGCCCACAACAACCAATGCACTAAAGCTGAAACGGCGTCCGCCTTTTACAACTTTAGCAACCCGGTTAATGTGTACAACTCTTTCTGTCAGCTCTAAACTGTTCGGATCTACACGCAAGTCGTTAACCTCCTTTTAAGAATTATTCTAGAATTCAAGACCAGCTTCGCGAGCTGCATCAGCCAATGCTTGAATCCGTCCATGGTACAAGTATCCACCGCGGTCAAATACAACCACGGAATGACCTTTAGCTTTAGCGCGCTCAGCGACCAATTGGCCTACTTTGCTTGCAGCTTCAACACTGCCGCCATTACCGATGCTACCGCTCAGTTCTTTATCAAGTGTAGAGGCAGATACGATAGTAACGCCTGTAACATCATCAATCAATTGAGCGTAAATGTGTTTCGAAGAACGGAACACATTCAAACGTGGACGCTCAGTAGTACCCTGAATTTTCTTACGAACACGCAGGTGTCTTTTGAGACGAGCCTTGTTTTTGTCCTCTTTTGTAATCATGCTTCCCTTTCACTCCCTTCAGTTTGCCGTAAACAGCTTCACTTTAAGATGCACGGGGTATCTTACAATTAAGATTGGGCCGATTATTTCTTCTTACCGGCTTTACCTTCCTTGCGGATGATACGCTCGCCTTCATATTTGATACCTTTACCTTTATACGGCTCAGGTTCACGTACGGAACGGATTTTGGCAGCATAAGCGCCTACGCGTTCTTTGTCGATACCTTTAACGATGATCTTCGTGTTCGCAGGAACTTCGAACTCGATGCCCGCTTCCGGTGTAATTTCAACCGGGTGGGAGTAACCAACGTTCAGAACGATTTTATCTCCGGATTTGCTTGCACGATATCCGACCCCAACCAGTTCCAGAGATTTCGAGAAACCTTCAGTTACACCACTCACCATGTTGTTGACAACGGAGCGGGTTGTGCCGTGAAGTGAACGATGCAATTTGTTATCCGACGGGCGAACAACTGTGATTTCGTTATTTTCAACCGTAATCTTCATGTCTTTATGAAGCTCACGAGTCAAAGTGCCTTTAGGGCCTTTTACTGTAATAACGGCGTTGTCCAAAGTGACATCTACACCGCTAGGTACTGCGATTGGTTTGCGACCAATACGAGACATGTGTTGCACCTCCTTATCTTGTGACGTTTATTACCAAACGTAGCAGACAACTTCTCCGCCCGATTTAGATTGACGAGCTTCTTTGTCGGTCATAACTCCCTTGGATGTGGAGATAATCGCGATTCCAAGGCCGCCGAGTACACGAGGAACTTCATTGCTCTTCGTGTAAACGCGAAGGCCTGGTTTACTGATTCTTTTCAAACCAGAAATAACGCGCTCTTGGTTAGGGCCGTATTTCAAGAAGATACGGATAATCCCTTGTTTGCTATCCTCAACGAATTCAGCATCACGAATGAAGCCTTCACGCTTCAAGATGTCCGCGATTTGTTTTTTCATTGTAGAAGCAGGCATTTCTACTGTCTCGTGACGCACAATGTTAGCGTTACGAATACGAGTAAGCATATCTGCGATAGGATCAGACATAGTCATGTGTGTAAACCTCCTTCCCGTTTATAAACTTCTTACCAACTTGCTTTTTTCACGCCAGGGATCTGGCCTTTATAAGCTAATTCACGGAAACAAATTCTGCAAATTTTAAACTTTTGCAGTACCGAATGTGGACGACCGCAACGCTCGCAGCGTGTATATGCACGCACTTTAAACTTAGGCTCACGTTGTTGTTTAACTTTCATTGAAGTTTTTGCCACTTAGCCTGACACCTCCTAAACATTTTCGGAGAAATGGATTAACCGACTTTATTTTGCGAAAGGTGCTCCCAGTTGCGTAAGCAACTCACGGGATTCCTCATCCGTCTTTGCCGTCGTTACGATAACGATGTCCATACCGCGGACTTTATCCACTTTGTCATATTCGATCTCGGGGAAGATCAATTGTTCTTTAAGACCAAGCGTGTAGTTACCACGACCGTCGAAAGCTTTGGTCGAAATACCACGGAAGTCACGTACGCGTGGAAGCGTTACGTTGAACAATTTGTCCAGGAAGTAATACATACGCTCACCGCGAAGTGTTACTTTAACCCCAATCGGCATATTTTCGCGCAGTTTGAAACCGGCGATGGATTTTTTAGCTTTAGTGATAACTGGCTTTTGACCAGCGATCAATTGCATATCGTTAACTGCTGCATCAAGTACTTTGGAGTTTTGAACAGCGTCACCCACACCCATGTTGATGACAATCTTCTCGATCTTAGGTACTTGCATAACAGTCGAATAGTTAAACTTCTGCATCAAAGCAGGTGTAATTTCGTTCAGAAAACGTTCTTTCATTCTTGCTGCCATGAAGATTTAACCTCCTTTCCTTAAGGGTGATTAGTCGATAATCTCTCCGGATCTCTTAGCAACCCGTACCTTTTTACCGTTATCCAATACTTTGTAACCGATGCGGGTTACTTTACCACTCTTCGGATCAATGTGCATTACGTTGGACACATGGATCGAAGCTTCCTGCTCAATGATTCCACCTTGTGGATTCAACTGGTTCGGCTTTTGGTGTTTTTTCACCAAGTTCACGCCTTCTACCAGGACTCTGTTTTGGCGAGGATAAGCAGCGATGACACGGCCTTTTTTACCTTTGTCTTTCCCGCTGATCACAAGCACCACGTCGTCTTTTTTCACGTGCAGTTTATTGTTATGGGATTCCAGAACTTTTTTCACTCTAGGCATTTATTACACCTCCTATGACTAACCTTCGGTTTTATTAGAACCGTGTGTATTAGATAACTTCCGGTGCCAAGGAAACGATCTTCATGTAGTCTTTATCGCGAAGTTCGCGAGCAACTGGTCCGAAGATACGCGTTCCGCGTGGGCTTCTGTCGTCTTTAACAACAACAGCTGCGTTTTCGTCGAAAGAGATGTAAGATCCGTCTTTACGACGTACCGAACGTTTAGTGCGAACAACTACCGCTCTAACTACATCACCCTTTTTGACAACGCCGCCTGGTGTTGCTTGTTTTACCGAGCAAACGATCAGATCGCCAATTGCTGCTGTACGGCGTCCAGTACCACCCAGTACGCGGATACACATCAGTTCCTTCGCACCAGAGTTGTCAGCCACATGCAAACGTGTAAATGGTTGAATCATTATATTTTCCTCCTTCCGGAAAGGCTTGGTTAGCTATCTTAGATAATAATCGCTTTTTCTACCACTTCAACCAGTCTCCAACGTTTGTCCTTAGACAATGGACGAGTTTCCATGACTTTAACGACATCACCAATCTTAGCTACATTCTCTTCATCATGTGCTTTGAATTTCTTCGTAGACTTGATGCGTTTGTGATACAAATTGTGCTTCTTATAGGTTTCAACAGCAATTACGATGGTTTTATCCATTTTGTCGCTGACTACTTTACCAACCAGCACTTTACGTGCATTACGCTCTTCACTCATAGTTAGCCTCCTTCCTGAATTCGGATACTATATCCGCCCTCACTTAACTAATCCCAAGTACTCTTTGATGGATAATGGTTTTAGCACGAGCTATTTCCTTACGCACATCACGAATCCGAGTCGGGTTGTCCAGTTGGCCAGTTGCCAATTGAAAACGGAGATTGAAAAGCTCTTCCTTGAATCCGGCGATCTTTTGTTCAATCTCGGCAGTGGTTAAGTTGCGAAGTTCATTAGCTTTCATTTGCTTCACCACCCACTTCTTCACGTTTCACAAACTTAGTTTTAACAGGCAGCTTGTGAGCGGCAAGACGCATAGCTTCACGAGCGATTTCTTCCGAAACGCCTCCGAGTTCGAACATAATCTTGCCCGGTTTAACTACGGCTACCCATTTCTCAACGTTACCTTTACCACTACCCATACGAACCTCAAGAGGCTTTTGAGTAATTGGCTTATCCGGGAAAATCTTAATCCACACTTGACCGCCACGTTTGATGTAACGTGTCATTGCGATACGTGCAGCTTCGATTTGACGGTTAGTGATCCAAGATGGCTCCAGAGCTTGCAGACCGTATTCGCCGAAGTTCAGCGTGGTGCCGCCTTTTGCCATACCCTTCATGTGACCGCGTTGTTGCTTGCGGTGTTTAACGCGTTTTGGTACCAACATGATTAGTTGCCTCCTTCCTGAGCAGCTTGTTTCTTAGCTGGGGGAAGAACTTCTCCACGGTAGATCCATACTTTTACGCCGATACGGCCGTAAGTTGTATGTGCTTCAGCCGTTCCGTAATCGATATCGGCACGAAGCGTATGAAGTGGAACTGTTCCTTCGCTATAACCTTCTGAACGGGCAATCTCAGCGCCGCCAAGACGTCCGCCAACTTGTGTTTTAATCCCTTTTGCACCGGAACGCATAGTTCTTTGAATTGCTTGTTTCAAAGCACGACGGAACGATACGCGACGCTCCAATTGTTGTGCAATGCTTTCAGCAACCAGAATTGCATCCAATTCAGGGTGTTTGATTTCATTGATGTTGATGTGTACTTTCTTACCGCTGGCAATAGTAGTAACTGCGCTACGAAGAATTTCTACTTCTGCGCCGCCCTTACCGATAACCATACCTGGCTTAGCAGTATGAATTGTTACATTCACACGGTTTGCCGCTCTTTCAATCTCGATGCGGGAAACAGCGGAATCTTTCAATTTGCCTTTAAGGTATTCACGGATTTTGACGTCTTCCATTAAAAGAGTACCGAAATCTTTGCCTGCATACCATTTAGATTCCCAATCGCGAATAATACCGACCCGGAGTCCGACTGGATTTACCTTTTGACCCACACGTTATCCCTCCCTTATTTCTCAGATACCACCAAAGTAATGTGGCTTGTGCGTTTATTGATCCGGCTAGCGCGACCCATGGCGCGTGGACGGAAACGTTTCATAGTAGGACCCTGGTTAACGAAAACTTCGCTAACGAACAAACTGTTCACGTCCAAAGAATAGTTGTGCTCAGCATTCGCAATTGCCGAGTTAAGCAACTTCTCAACCACTGGAGAAGCCGACTTAGGAGTGTGGCGAAGAATTGCAATCGCTTCTCCAACTTGTTTACCGCGAATCAAGTCAACAACCAATTTCGCTTTACGAGCAGAAATTCGCACCGATCTAGCATGTGCTTTTGCTTCCATTGTTTTCCCTCCTCTCGAACGAAGAACTTAATTATCTTCTTGTTTTCTTATCGTCACCCGCGTGGCCTTTGTAAGTACGTGTTGGCGCGAACTCGCCCAATTTGTGACCTACCATATCTTCCGTTACGTATACTGGCACGTGTTTGCGGCCGTCATATACACCAAACGTATGTCCGATAAACTGAGGGAAAATAGTTGAGCGACGGGACCAGGTTTTTACTACGACTTTCTTGTCTGCCGCGTTCAGTTCCTCAACTTTTTTCAGCAGGTAACCATCGATGAATGGCCCCTTTTTTAAACTGCGACCCATGTATGAATCCTCCCTTCATCCGGTTCTTCAAACCGCGAAACGACGCTTCGCGCTAATCTTGATGCCAGAAGCGTCTTATTTCGTGCGGCGGCGAACGATATATTTATCAGAAGCCTTGTTTTTCTTACGCGTTTTGTAACCAAGGGTTGGTTTACCCCAAGGAGACATAGGCGATTTCCGTCCGATTGGAGCGCGGCCTTCACCACCACCGTGTGGGTGATCGTTCGGGTTCATTACAACACCGCGTACTTCAGGACGTTGGCCAAGCCAGCGACTACGTCCAGCTTTACCGATTTTGATCAATTCGTGATCTTCGTTACCTACAGAACCGATCGTTGCGCGGCAAACGCTCAGGATCTTACGAACTTCACCGGAGTTCAAGCGAACGGATACGTATTTTTCTTCTTTACCCAGCAATTGAGCTTCTGTACCAGCAGCACGAACCAATTGTCCGCCTTTACCTGGTTTCAACTCAATGTTGTGGATAACTGTACCAACCGGAATGTTTTCCAGTGGAAGGGTGTTACCAATTTTGATGTCGGCTTTAGGACCGGACTCAATCTTATCCCCAACTTTAAGGCCTTTAGGAGCGATGATGTAGCGTTTCTCTCCATCAGCATAGTGGATCAAAGCAATATTGGATGTACGGTTCGGGTCATACTCGATTGTAGCAACGCTACCAGGTATGCCGTCTTTCGTACGTTTGAAGTCGATAATACGGTATTTACGTTTGTGTCCGCCGCCGTGGTGACGAACCGTAATTTTACCTTGGTTGTTGCGGCCCGCTTTTTTGCTCAGTGGCGCAAGCAACGATTTCTCTGGCTGGTTTGTTGTGATTTCTTCAAACGTAGACACGGACATTGCGCGTCTGGCCGGAGAGGTCGGTTTGTACTTTTTGATTGGCACTATATTTCCCTCCTTACTTTAAGAGTATTATTCTACCGCTTCAAAGAATTCGAGCGGCTTGCTGTCCGGGCTCAGCTTAACGATGGCTTTTTTCCACTCTGGAGTATATCCGGAGTATTTACCATAACGTTTCAGTTTACCAGGCACACGCATTGTGTTCACACTAACTACTTTAACTTTGAAAATAGCCTCGACGGCTTTTTTGATTTCGGTCTTGTTAGCACGAATATCCACTTCAAAAGCGTATTTCAATTCGCTCATGTATTCGGATGTGCGTTCCGTAATCACCGGACGTTTGATAATATCACGAGGATCTTTCATTACGCGAACACCTCCTCTACCTTCAGAACTGCTTCCTTGGTGATGATCAGTTTGTCGTACGACAGTACGTCAAGAACATTGATGCCATCAGCCGCTACGAATTTCACCCCAGGGATGTTACGAGCGGAAAGTGCTACGTTATCGTTGTAGCTGTCAGCTACGATCAACGCTTTGCGATCTACTTTCAGGTTGTTCAGAATAGCAGCGAATTCTTTCGTCTTCGGAGCATTCAATGTCAAGCTATCCAATACGATAATGTCTTTATCGAGAACTTTCGAAGACAATGCGGATTTGATAGCCAAACGGCGAACTTTCTTAGGCAGTTTCCAGGAATAGCTGCGTGGAGTTGGTCCGAAGACTACGCCGCCGCCTTTCCATTGTGGGGAACGAATGGAGCCTTGACGAGCACGACCTGTACCTTTTTGTTTCCAAGGTTTACGTCCGCCGCCACGTACTTCAGAACGTCCTTTAACTTTGTGTGTACCACGACGAAGGGAAGCTCTTTGCAGCAATACAGCTTCATGCAGCACGTGCACGTTCGGCTCAATACCGAATACTGTTTCGCTCAGTTCAACTTCGCCAACTTCGTTACCACTGATATTAAAAAGTGTTACTTTTGGCATTTCATGTTCCTCCTTTCTTCAGGAATTATTTCTTAACAGTTTGTTTCACTTTCACAAAGCTGTTTTTAGGGCCCGGAATCGCGCCTTTAACCAGCAATACGTTACGTTCAACATCCACGCGGATGATTTCAAGCTTTTGAACCGTCACAGTTGTGTGGCCCATGTGACCTGGAAGGCGTTTGCCCTTAGGAACACGGTTAGCTTGGATCGAACCCATGGAACCTGGTCTTCTGTGGTAACGGGAACCGTGAGCCATTGGTCCGCGGCTTTGTCCCCAACGTTTGATAACACCTTGGAAACCTTTACCCTTGGTTGTACCGGTTACGTCAACAAATTCGCCTTCTGCGAAAATGTCAGCCTTAAGCTCTTGTCCAACCTCGAGTGCCCCGAGATCAACACCGCGAATTTCGCGAACGTAGCGCTTAGGTGTTGCATTTGCCTTTTTGGCGTGACCTTGTTCAGGCTTGTTGGAGCGACTTTCCTTTTTGTCGGAAAAGCCCAACTGCACTGCTTCATATCCGTCGATATTCAGGTCTTTCTTTTGCAGTACCACACAAGGTCCAGCTTCGATAACAGTAACAGGAATTACGTTACCTTCCGCAGTAAACACTTGAGTCATACCGAGTTTTTTTCCCAAGATACCTTTCATGTTGACACCTCATTTCTTTTCCTAAGTTCGTAATGATAGTATTACAATTTGATTTCGATATCTACACCGGACGGCAGATCCAAGCGCATCAAGGCGTCCACAGTTTGTGGTGTTGGGTTCACAATATCGATCAAACGTTTGTGAGTCCGTTGTTCAAACTGTTCACGGGAATCCTTGTACTTGTGCACCGCACGGAGAATAGTAATGATTTGCTTCTCAGTTGGCAGCGGGATCGGCCCGGATACACCAGCACCCGAACGTTTTGCTGTTTCAACGATCTTCTCTGCGGATTGATCAAGAATTCTGTGGTCGTATGCTTTCAAGCGAATACGAATTTTTTGCTTTGCCATTTTAGTCCCTCCTTCTATCGCCCAATTTGGTATCGGACATACTCCGTGAAAATTTTCCGACGTTCGTCCCCATGGCAAAGGGGCCGGGTGTGTCAGTAACCTCTCACATCATCGCAACGTCTCAGAACAACATTTATTATTATATAGAATAGGCGGATACTTTGCAAGCGAAAATAAAAAAACGCGCATAAATTTCTCATGCAGCGTTAATTTTGGTCAAAAAACTTGTTTCTTCTATATATATGTTAAAGATTTTCCGTAGCTGATCTAAAATACACTGCCGATGACGCGGACTGGGCCGTTGTGGACCCGATTCCTTCAATCGTCTGGATTAGAGTTCTTATTTCCTCTTCCACCGTAACAATCTCCTGAGTACTGCTCTGCATGGCTTCCACAATTTCAGAGAAGATTCGACTGGTCTCCATAGATTTCTGCTTACCACTTTTAGTGAGCTCCTGTACCTTACGGATCTCCTCCACCACCTGTTGACTGAGAAGGCCTGACTTGCTCGTTAGCTCCCCAATCAATACGACTGTGCTCTTGGTATCTTCCGCAAGCCGGCTGACCTCCTGTGCGACTACAGCGAAGCCTCTACCATGCTCACCAGCCCTGGCCGCCTCTATAGTAGCATTGAGAGAAAGAATCTTCGTTTGATCGGCAATCTCCTGTACTGCAACCACAATCTTTTGGATCTGCTTAGAGGAACTGGACAGCTCATTCACCGACAGCTCCATCGTCTGGCTCCGCTCAAAAATATAGTTAATCCGTTCTGTGAGATCACTCAAATGCTCTCGTCCATCCTGTGCCATCCCCTGTGACTCCTGGGCTGAAGCAGCTGTACGCTTGAATGTATCATTAACTTCATTACTGCTGGCCACCAGCTGCTCCACAGCAGCGTTAGTATCAATGCTGAGATCTACCAGTTCACCACTGAACTCAGCTATTTTCTGCTTCAATTCATTTTTAACGGTCTGATATTGTATTTCTTTCTCACGGATGTTCTCTTTCTCGTATGCTTCCAGCACTAGCTGCTGTTCTAGATTCAGTAGCTTAGTCACAGTCTGGACAAAGGCCACTCGTTCCTGATCGTTACTTACTTCATTGTGGATAACAGTGATAAATACATTTTGGAGGTTTTGAAAAGCGGATAAGTACCATTTGGGCTCCAGCCCAACTCTTTTGTGGATGTTTGCAATGTGGAGGCGTTTGGCAATATATTCATCATTAACATTGCCGTCGAAGATTTCGATGATGTGGTCGCTCAGCGTCTTTTTCAGCCGCTCAATACTACTGTGCTCCTTGATGATGGCCTCTAACTTGCGGACGCCTAACACTGAGTTGTAAAAATGATCAATGATGTACTCAATATTGCGTTCGAGAATCGGCTTAACCTTATGCAACTGAGATAAATCTTCTTGCGTAAGATGGATCATCCTCATCTGCTCATTAAGCTCCTCATGCCCTTCAAGACTGTGAAAAGCCCCATTAGTAGGCAATAAGGGAGTAGCATCATGTAAAGAATTTATATCGGGAGGTTTCGCATTATTGCTTCGTGAAGCTAAAGTGTGCATAAAAGAAAACGGACATTTCCCCATAGTAACACTCCCCAAATCCCTATCTTTTTACAGTGATTTATTCTCTCATATTACCTTATCCATCAATAGACTGTAAAGAATTTTAAGTAATTTTCTTGTAGATATTTGTTGAAATAAATCAAATTAAAGCGAATTACATTTCATATTATGTCGAATTATGTATTATTATATCTTATTTTTTCATTTCGCGTATCTAGATTATTTACTACTCGTCCGTATCTCGCTCATTCCAATTAGGGCATCCAAGTCTAAAATCTCAATCACACGTTTACGCACCGTAATCCATTGCCACTTAGCAAATTGGTTGAGCTTTCGGCTTAGCGTTTCAGCGGTCGTTCCAATCATTGCTGCGATTTCTTTTTTGGATGCCGGCAAAAGAATCCTCCTTGAATGACTTCCATGCGCCCGAACTGCTACATCCTTTGAATAGAAGTACATGAGGATTTTGGCCAGTCTCTGTTCCACTTCTAGCATATGCATAGCACCAGCCCAATCTTCCGCATATTGAAGCTGCTCACTCATAGACAGTAAGAAATTATACGCTAGTGTCGCATTGCCCGCCAATAAAGGGAGAAACTGTTCTCTACGTAAGCAGCATACCATACCCTCTTCCAGCATCTCAGCGTTCACATAACTCTCTGTATTCCTCAGCAGCGAGAATTGTCCACAATAATCCCCTGGGAACAAAAACCGCAGAATATGTTCCTTTCCATCCCGGCTGCTTTGAGTAAGTTTAATCAATCCCGAGTGCAATACAAATAAAGAATCCGATGGCTCACCTTCAACGCATACCAGACTCCCCTTTCTATAGTGCTTCGACTCAGTAATTCCCTCTATAAGCGCGACTTCTGTATCCCTTAGACCTTTAAATACCGGCACAAGCTGAACACAGGAAGATAAAGAACAACTAGAACAGGACATATAATCCCCTCCTTTATAGTGCTACTCCTACCATAACAAAGGGTTATCTTCATCCATGTGATCCTCCTCACGGTAATTTTGAACAATTGATCTATATCAAGGACTCCATTCCTTTAGGCTGTCACAATAGACATATAGCAAAAACATTATCAGGAGGGAATGCTTATGCTGCAATACACCTTTGAGGATATGAAGAGAATGAAGCGGGCCCAACTAGGCAATATGGTTCCACTAGAGCTTTTTCGCACAATACGCCTGATCGGACTAAACCAGGGACTTCCTATGGGAGGCAAGGTAACAACACTGACGATTGGTCGCAAAATCGGTGAGAGTTTGCCTGTACAAAATTTAGACGAGCTGCTGCAGCTGTTTGAGGAATTGAAAATTGGAATTCCGCGCATTGTTTACAAGGATAATCACAAGATAAATATCGCTGTGGATGACTGTTTTTGCAAAGGACTACCTGTAATGGAGGAAAAAATGGTCTGTGATTTAGAAGGAGCAATCCTTGAGGGGGCTATGTCCAAAATCATGGGGCGAAAAACGACAGTCAGAGAGATCAAGTGTAACGTCAGCGGTCATGAACACTGTGAGTATGAGATCAGAATTTAACAAACCAACCTATAAAGAAAGGAAGATCATATATGCAGAAGTTGTTATTATCCGAAGCTATTCAATACCAGGAGGGCCGTTTTACAAAAAGAACTCTCTTTCAAGAAGGCGAAAGTATCGTGTTCGTACTTAATTTCCTGCCTGGACAACAATTGCCCTCACATACGCATCCAGGAACTGATGTCTACATTCTGGTGCTTGATGGTACTGGGACAGTCACTGTGGACGAAGTCGACAAGGAGGTCACCAAAGGCGAGGTTATCCACATCGGTGGAGAGGAAACATTTTCTTTTCATAACAGCGGGGAAATACCGAGTAGTCTACATGTTGTATTATGTAAAATTCCAAATGCAGCTTATGCCCTCAATGTATAGATAAATATGTTATCACTAAGAAACCTTTGTTGTCGCTTTGAGCGAAGCAGAGGTTTTCTGTATGTATCTATGTATCCACAAAAAAACAGGGACTCTTCATGAGAAGAATCCCTGCCCTTATGATCCAGGTCCTATCCTAACGGATAGTACTGAATTATTTTTGAATGGATGCTACAGCGCCGGCGCCAACTGTACGTCCGCCTTCACGAATGGAGAACTTAGTACCTTCTTCAATCGCGATTGGGGAGATCAGGGATACCGTTACAGTGATGTTATCACCAGGCATAACCATTTCAGTACCTTCTGGCAGGTTGATGATACCAGTTACGTCAGTTGTACGGAAGTAGAACTGTGGACGGTAACCAGTGAAGAAAGGCTTGTGACGGCCACCTTCTTCTTTTGTCAGAACGTAGATTTGAGCAGTGAACTCAGTGTGTGGCTTAACGGAGTTCGGTTTAGCCAATACTTGGCCACGCTCGATGTTGTTACGGTCTACACCACGAAGCAATGCTCCGATGTTGTCGCCCGCTTGAGCGGAATCCAGCAATTTACGGAACATTTCAACGCCCGTAACTACGGATTTCTTAGTTTCTTCGTGAATACCAACGATTTCGATTTCTTCGCCCACTTTAACTGTTCCGCGTTCTACGCGACCAGTTGCCACAGTACCGCGGCCAGTGATGGAGAATACGTCCTCGACAGGCATCAAGAAAGGCTTGTCAGTTTGACGCTCTGGAAGTGGAATGTACTCATCGATGATGTTGAACATTTCAACAACTTTTTGAGCCCATTCGCCTTCTGGGTTTTGCAGAGCTTCACGAGCGGAACCACGGATGATTGGAGTGTCGTCGCCTGGGAAGTCATACTCGCTCAGCAAGTCGCGAACTTCCATTTCAACCAATTCCAACAACTCTTCGTCTTCAACCATATCACACTTGTTCAAGAAGACAACGATGTAAGGAACGCCTACTTGGCGGGACAACAGGATGTGCTCGCGAGTTTGTGGCATAGGGCCATCAGCTGCGGATACAACCAGGATCGCTCCGTCCATTTGCGCTGCGCCAGTGATCATGTTTTTAACATAGTCGGCGTGACCAGGGCAGTCTACGTGTGCGTAGTGACGAGCAGGAGTTTCATATTCAACGTGAGCTGTGGAGATAGTGATACCACGCTCGCGCTCTTCAGGAGCTTTGTCGATTTGGTCGAATGCTACAGCAGCACCACCGTAAGTTTTGGACAATACAGTAGTGATTGCAGCAGTCAGAGTCGTTTTACCATGGTCGACGTGACCAATAGTACCGATGTTAACGTGCGGTTTGTTACGTTCAAACTTTGCCTTTGCCATTTGAACAGTTCCTCCTTAATATGGTTTCCTTTTTATTAGAGCCGTCCGCCTACACAAGTATATCTGGATGACTGATTAGTTTACCGGACGGCAAGTTAAAACGGGTAATTATTCTCCGCCTTTGTTCTTAACGACGATCTCTTCCGCAATGGATTTAGGAACTTCTTCATAGTGAGAAAGCTCCATTGAGAATACGCCGCGTCCTTGAGTACCGGAACGGAGAGTTGTGGAGTATCCGAACATTTCGGAAAGAGGTACCTTCGCACGAATAATTTGAGCACCACCACGGGAATCCATACCTTCGATCCGTCCACGGCGGGAGTTCAACATACCCATTACGTCGCCCATGTATTCCTCAGGAACAGTTACTTCCACTTTCATGATTGGCTCAAGCAAGATAGGTTTACACTTCTCTTTAGCTGCTTTAAGCGCCATCGAACCGGCAATTTTAAATGCCATTTCGTTGGAGTCAACATCATGATAAGAACCATCTACGATGGTAGCCTTAACGTCTACAAGCGGGAAGCCTGCAAGTACGCCGTTTTTCATTTGCTCTTCAATACCGGCAAGTGCAGGAGCGATGTATTCTCTTGGTACAGAACCACCGACAACTTTACTTTCGAATTGGCTGCCAGTACCCGGCTCGAGAGGTTCAAATTCAACCCATACGTGACCATACTGACCGCGACCGCCGGATTGGCGAACGAATTTACCTTCAACGCGTGCTGGAGCTTTGAATGTTTCACGGTAAGCAACCTGTGGTTTACCCACGTTGGTTTCTACCTTGAATTCGCGGCGCATACGGTCGATGATAATATCCAAGTGAAGCTCACCCATACCTGCCAGGATAGTTTGACCTGTTTCTTCGTCAGTGTGAGCGCGAAGAGTAGGATCCTCTTCTGTCAACTTACCGAGAGCAACACCCAATTTATCTTGGTCAGCTTTGGTTTTTGGTTCAACTGCGATTTCGATAACCGGATCAGGGAAGTTCATGGACTCCAAGATAACCGGATGTTTCTCATCACATAGTGTATCACCTGTACTTGTGTCTTTCAAACCAACGGCTGCCGCGATATCACCGGAATATACAATGGAGATTTCTTGGCGGCTGTTCGCATGCATTTGCAAGATACGGCCGATACGTTCGCGCTTGCCCTTAGTAGCGTTAACTACATAAGAACCGGACTCCAGAACACCGGAGTACACGCGGAAGAATGTAAGCTTACCTACATAAGGGTCTGTCATGATTTTAAATGCCAGAGCTGAGAACGGCTCTTCATCCGAAGAATGACGAACAGCTTCAGTTCCATCTTCAAGATGACCTGTGATAGCAGGTACATCAACTGGAGAAGGCAAGTAATCAACAACAGCATCCAGCATAAGCTGAATACCTTTGTTTCTGTAGGAAGAACCCGCGATTACAGGGAAAATCTTAACTTCAACTACGCCTTTGCGAATTGCAGCTTTGATTTCCGGAATTGTAATTTCTTCGCCTTCCAGATACTTCATAGTCAGATCTTCATCAAGTTCAGCAACTTTCTCGATCAACTCGGTACGCAGTTCCTCAACTTTAGCCAAATATTCTTCCGGAATATCCGTTACTTCGATGTTTTGGCCCAGATCATCTTTGAACATGTGTGCTTTTTGCTCAACTAGGTCGATAATACCAATGAAATCACTTTCTGCACCAATTGGCAATTGAATAGCAACTGCATTGGCTTGAAGGCGATCACGCATAGTTTCGATTACGTTAAGGAAGTCCGCACCGATAATGTCCATTTTGTTAACATATGCGATCCGTGGAACGTTATAACGGTCAGCCTGTCTCCATACGGTTTCAGACTGAGGCTCAACGCCCTCTTTCGCACTAAATACGCCTACTGCCCCATCTAATACACGCAGGGAACGTTCAACTTCAACAGTGAAGTCAACGTGCCCTGGGGTATCAATGATATTGATGCGGTGACCTTTCCACGCAGCAGTCGTAGCAGCGGAAGTAATCGTGATTCCGCGCTCTTGTTCTTGTTCCATCCAGTCCATTGTAGCTGCACCCTCGTGAACTTCACCGATTTTGTGCGTACGGCCTGTGTAGAAAAGAATCCGCTCAGTGGTAGTAGTCTTACCAGCATCAATATGCGCCATGATCCCGATATTACGTGTATTTTTTAAGGAGAACTCTCTTGCCATGGAATGGATCTCCTTCCAAAATAGAAGTTATTTGATTGACTAAAATCCTACCAACGGTAGTGAGCAAACGCTTTGTTCGCTTCAGCCATTTTGTGCGTGTCTTCGCGTTTCTTAACAGAAGCGCCTGTGTTGTTGGAAGCGTCGATGATCTCAGCCGCCAAACGCTCTTCCATAGTCTTCTCACCGCGGTTACGTGAATAGTTCACGAGCCAACGTAATCCCAAAGCAGTACGTCTTTCAGGCTTAACCTCGATAGGTACTTGGTAGTTCGCACCGCCGACACGACGAGCTTTTACTTCCAAAACCGGCATGATATTCTTGATGGCAGCTTCGAAAACTTCCATCGGCTCTTTACCTGTACGTTCTTGAATCAGCTTGAACGAATTGTACAGAATGCTTTGAGCGACACCTCTTTTACCATCCAGCATAATGCGGTTGATCAAACGAGTAACCAACTTGCTATTATACAATGGATCTGGCAGTACGTCTCTCTTAGTAACTGGACCTTTGCGTGGCATGGATATCCCCCTTTCTTAAATGGTTCTTACTCAAGTTGTAGTCTTATTTTTTCACTTTAGGACGTTTTGCACCATACTTGGAGCGAGCTTGCATACGGTTAGCTACGCCAGCTGTATCCAGTGCACCACGAACGATGTGATAACGAACTCCCGCAAGGTCTTTAACTTTACCTCCGCGCAGCAATACAACGCTGTGCTCTTGAAGGTTGTGTCCGATACCTGGAATGTAAGCAGTCACCTCAAGACGGTTCGTCAAACGAACACGGGCATACTTACGAAGTGCGGAGTTTGGTTTACGTGGAGTCATTGTGCCTACACGAGTGCACACACCGCGTTTTTGCGGGGCGCTCAAATTTGTAGTCTCACGCTTCAGGGCGTTATACCCTTTTTGAAGAGCAGGAGATTTGGATTTGTCGATTTTGGCTTGACGGCCTTTACGAACCAATTGATTAATTGTTGGCATGTTGTGCCACCCCCTTCCTGAATTGATAACCTTCTTATGAACTTAAGTCCACAGACCCAGGTGGTTCATAAAAAGACAAATGAAAAGTCCTTGCTGCCGAAGTACACCCCGGTACAAAAACATTTCTAGATGCTTGCTATTGTTTTAAGACGGCTGCCATCGCAGCGCCCACTTCTATTCCGCAGGCCTTGCCCAAATTTAGCATCGTATCTACATAAGTGACCTTGACACCTTGTTTGTTACAAAGCATAACAATCCTGGAAGTAAGCCGTTGATCTCCGTCCTCTGCCACATATACTTCTGCGGCCTGGCCCATCTCCACCGCTTTGACGGTTTGCTTGGTACCGATCTTGACCTGAGCATCCTGTAATCCTCTATCTTCAGTCATGAAAGATCATTACCTCCAATGAACAAGAATAACAAGGCTACTCACGCACCTTAGACATATTAGCATTATCAGAAGGCCCTGTCAAGAAAATCAGCAATAAATTTATAAATCCATATCAGGCAATCGCGTCACAATCTAACCAAGTAGAAGTGACGCGAATACACTGACAATGGTTGTTCTATTACTCAGCAGGAACTGTCTCTAAAGACTCTAGTTCTTCCTTAGCATTTGGATCAGAAAGTTGTACATTGCGGTAACGATTCATACCTGTACCGGCAGGAATCAGCTTACCGATGATAACATTTTCTTTCAAGCCGAGGAGTTTATCCACTTTTCCTTTGATAGCTGCATCTGTAAGCACGCGTGTTGTTTCTTGGAAAGACGCGGCAGACAGGAAGGAGTCTGTCTCAAGGGATGCCTTAGTAATACCGAGCAGTACCGGTTTGGCAACTGCAGGCTCATTACCCGACAGGATAGCTTCTTTGTTCGCTGCTTCGTATTCATGGATGTCCGCAAACGCACCTGGCAGGAGATTGGTATCCCCGGCATCAATGATGCGGATTTTGCGCAGCATTTGTTTGATCATTACTTCAATGTGCTTATCGTTGATCTCAACGCCCTGGTTACGGTATACACGCTGTACTTCTTGCAGAATGTAGTTCTGTACCCCGCGGATCCCTTTGATACGCAGCATTTCTTTAGGGTCAATCGAACCGTCTGTCAGCTCATCGCCAGCTTCAATCTCCTGGCCTTCGCTCACGCGCAGCCGTGATCCGTAAGTAATGGAGTAAGTTTTGGATTCCGCTTCACCTTGAACTTCGATTTCACGACGGTCTTTGGTTTCACGAATTTCCTTGATTACACCATCAATCTCACTGATTGTCGCCTGACCTTTAGGGTTACGGGCTTCAAACAGCTCCTGGATACGCGGCAAACCTTGTGTGATATCGTCTCCCGCAACGCCCCCGGTATGGAACGTACGCATGGTAAGCTGTGTTCCTGGTTCCCCGATGGATTGTGCTGCGATGATACCAACTGCTTCCCCGATTTCCACGTGCTTGCCTGTTGCCAGGTTACGTCCGTAACACTTCTTGCAGACACCATGACGGGCACGGCAGCTCAGAACAGAACGGATTTGCAGTTTGGTCACACCAGCATTAACGATCGCTTCCGCTTTATCGGAATCAATCAGGTCATTGCGGTGTACAATGATTTCGCCAGTTTCTGGATGACGAACAGTCTCGAAGCAATAACGACCTTCAATACGGTCGTACAGGTCCTCGATAACTTCCTTACCATCCTGAATGCGGCTAACAGTGAACCCTTTATCTGTACCGCAATCTTCTTCGCGAACGATAACATCCTGTGCTACGTCAACGAGACGACGAGTCAAGTAACCGGAGTCCGCTGTACGCAACGCTGTATCGGCCAGACCTTTACGCGCTCCGTGCGTGGAGATAAAGTACTCCAAGACGGTAAGACCTTCACGGAAGTTCGCCTTGATTGGGAGTTCAAAAATTCGTCCGGATGGTGTTGCCATCAGTCCGCGCATACCACCAAGCTGGGTGATCTGCGATTTGTTACCCCGTGCTTTCGAATCAACCATGAGCATAATGGAGTTGTAACGGTCCATTGATTTCAGGAGGATATTCGTAAGCTCGTCTTTAGTCTTCGACCAGATTTCAATGACACGGTCATACCGTTCGTCATTGGTGATCAAACCACGACGGTATTGGTTCGCAACTACATCAACCTTCGCGTCGGATTCCTTCAGGATTTGTGCTTTTTCCTCAGGTACAACAACGTCCGACACGGCAACCGTCACACCGGAACGAGTGGAGTATGTGAAGCCAAGCTGCTTGATCTTATCCAGAATCACAGATGTTTTGGTCGTATGATAAGTCTCAAAACAACGAGCGATGATAAGCCCAAGATATTCTTTACCTACAGCACCGGCATCTGGAGCATTCATGATGCGCTCGAGGACGTCGGCACCTTTTTCATAGATGAAATAATTCTCAGGTGTACCATGAAGCAAGTTTGTTTTGGTTGCTTCGTTAATATATGGGAAGCTGCTCGGATAGATTTCGTTAAAGATAATCTTTCCGACGGTTGTGATCATCAACGCATTTTGTTGTTCTTCAGTAAAGCATGTTTTATTAAGCGCCTTAACTGGAATAGCAACACGGGCATGCAGACCTGCAGTTCCACGCTGGTAAGCCGAAACAGCTTCGTTTACGGTACGCAGAATCATACCGCTACCCTTTTCTTCCTTGTTGTCCATGGTCAGGTAATAAGTACCGAGGACCATATCCTGGGAAGGGGTAACAACCGGTTTACCGTCTTTAGGGTTAAGAATGTTACCGGATGCCAGCATGAGAATGCGGGCTTCAGCTTGAGCTTCCGCTGACAGAGGCACGTGTACCGCCATTTGGTCACCGTCGAAGTCGGCGTTATAAGCCGTACATACGAGCGGGTGAAGACGGATAGCATGACCTTCTACCAGAATCGGTTCAAACGCCTGGATACCGAGACGGTGAAGCGTAGGGGCACGGTTAAGCAGAACCGGGTGCTCTCTGATTACTTCTTCGAGCACATCCCATACTTCAGGACTAACGCGCTCAACTTTACGTTTTGCGCTCTTTATGTTGTGGGCAAGCCCTTTATTAACCAGTTCTTTCATGACAAACGGCTTGAACAGTTCCAGCGCCATTTTCTTAGGCAGGCCGCATTGGTACATCTTGAGGTACGGTCCTACGACGATAACGGAACGTCCGGAGTAGTCAACCCGTTTACCGAGCAAGTTCTGACGGAAACGTCCTTGTTTACCTTTCAGCATGTGGCTGAGGGATTTAAGTGGACGGTTACCAGGACCAGTTACCGGACGGCCACGACGACCATTGTCGATCAATGCGTCAACAGCTTCCTGTAGCATCCGTTTTTCGTTCTGCACGATAATATCAGGAGCACCGAGATCAAGCAGTCTCTTCAGACGGTTGTTCCGGTTGATTACACGGCGGTACAAATCATTCAAGTCAGACGTAGCAAAACGGCCACCATCCAATTGAACCATTGGGCGAAGCTCCGGTGGAATAACCGGAAGCACATCCATGATCATCCAATCAGGTTTGTTGCCGGAGTTGCGGAAAGCCTCGATAACTTCCAGGCGTTTGATAGCCCGGTTGCGGCGTTGGCCTTGGGCCGTACGCAGTTCTTCTTTGAGGAATTCCAGTTCCTTGTCGATGTCGATATCTTGAAGAAGCTTTTTGACAGCTTCTGCACCCATACCGGCTTGGAACCCGTAGCCGTATTTTTCACGGTAGCTGCGGTATTCTTTTTCAGACAGCAGTTGCTTCTTCTCAAGCGGAGTTTCGCCTGGATCAGTTACAACATAGGAAGCGAAATAGATAATCTCTTCCAGAGATCTTGGAGACATGTCCAGTGCCAGACCCATCCGGCTAGGAATACCTTTGAAGTACCAGATATGCGATACAGGAGCTGCTAATTCGATATGCCCCATACGTTCGCGACGTACTTTCGCACGTGTAACTTCTACGCCACAGCGGTCACAGACAACACCCTTATAACGGACGCGTTTGTATTTACCGCAATGACATTCCCAGTCTTTTTGTGGTCCAAAGATACGCTCACAAAAAAGACCCTCTTTTTCCGGTTTCAATGTACGATAGTTAATGGTTTCCGGTTTTTTAACTTCTCCGCGGGACCAAGAACGAATTTTTTCCGGAGATGCGAGTCCGATTTTCATAAATTCAAAATTGTTAACGTCCAACAAGGAGCAACCCTCCTTAACCTAATCCTGATTTAGTACCGCTGGCCCTCCCTTGATCATGACAATCAAAAGAGGGCGCGGTCCTTTTGTAATGGAATTCCAACGTTTCGGGATCTATTAATCTACTCCGACTTCTGAGCCTTCCAAATTGAGGCTGAGCTTGTCGCCTGACGTATCGTCCTCATCATCCAGTTCTTTCATCTCGATCTCCTGCTCATCACCGCTCAGGATTTTGACATCCATACCCAATGACTGCAGTTCCTTGATCAATACTTTGAACGACTCAGGAACGCCCGGTTCAGGTACGTTCTCGCCTTTGACGATGGATTCGTACGTTTTCACACGGCCGACCACGTCATCGGATTTCACAGTCAGAATTTCTTGCAAGGTATAAGCGGCACCATAAGCTTCAAGCGCCCAAACTTCCATCTCCCCGAAGCGCTGACCACCGAACTGAGCTTTACCACCCAGCGGCTGTTGCGTAACGAGAGAGTAAGGTCCAGTAGAACGAGCGTGAATCTTATCATCAACCATGTGCGCCAGTTTGATCATGTGCATGACGCCAACCGTAACTTCACGTTCAAAGCGTTCACCAGTCCGGCCATCATACAGGATGGTCTTACCATTACGTTGCATGCCTGCTTCTTCCATAGTGTCGAAGACGTCATTCTCACGCGCACCGTCGAATACCGGTGTAGCGATGTGAATACCAAGACGCATAGCAGCCATACCGATATGCACTTCAAGCACCTGTCCGATGTTCATCCGTGATGGAACGCCCAGCGGGTTGAGCACAACCTGTACTGGCGTACCGTCCGGCAGGAACGGCATGTCTTCTTCTGGCAGGATACGGGCAACGACACCCTTGTTACCGTGACGTCCGGCCATCTTGTCACCTTCAGAAATCTTACGTTTCTGAGCGATGTACACACGAACCAATTGATTTACACCCGGTGGCAGCTCATCGCCGTTCTCACGTGTAAATACTTTAACGTCAACGATAATACCATCACTACCGTGAGGAACACGCAAGCTTGTATCACGCACTTCACGAGCTTTCTCACCAAAGATTGCATGTAGCAGGCGTTCTTCAGCTGTAAGCTCCGTTACACCCTTAGGTGTTACTTTACCTACGAGAATGTCGCCAGCGCTGATTTCCGCACCGATGCGGATGATGCCGCGCTCGTCAAGATTGCGCAATGCTTCTTCCCCAACGTTTGGAATATCACGAGTAATTTCTTCAGGTCCGAGCTTCGTGTCACGGGCTTCTGATTCGTATTCCTCGATATGAATCGAAGTGTATACATCCTCTTTAACCAGTTTTTCACTCAGCAAGATCGCATCCTCGTAGTTGTAACCTTCCCAAGTCATGAACGCAACGACTACGTTACGGCCAAGAGCCAATTCGCCCATTTCTGTGGAAGGTCCGTCTGCCAGGATGTCACCTTTCTTAACAACGTCGCCTCTCTTAGCTAGCGGGCGTTGATTAATGCAGGTACCTTGGTTCGAACGCATGAATTTGTGTAATTTATATTTAACGATATCGCCTTTAACTTCTTTGCCTTCGACACTCTCGACACGGCGCAGCCAAATTTCATTGGCAGAAGAACGTTCGATGATACCGTCATATTTGGAAACGATACATACGCCAGAATCCTTGGCAGATTTATGCTCCATCCCTGTACCCACGAGTGGAGCCTTAGGAATAAGCAGCGGAACTGCCTGACGTTGCATGTTGGATCCCATCAGTGCGCGGTTGGAGTCATCGTTCTCAAGGAACGGAATGAGCGCCGTAGCGACCGATACAACCTGCTTAGGAGATACGTCCATGTAATCGACGCGATCACTAGGCATGGATGTAATGTTATCTGAATCCTTGTTGTAACGAACGATAACCATATCTTCCTTGAAAGAACCGTCTTCTTCCAACAGAACATTGGCCTGTGCGACAACGTAGTTGTCCTCTTCGTCCGCAGTCAGATAATCAATTTGCTCAGTAACCTTACCTGTCTTCGGATCAACCCAACGGTACGGAGCTTCAATAAATCCGTATTCGTTGATACGAGCGAAGGTGGACAAGGAGTTGATCAAACCGATGTTCGGGCCTTCCGGCGTTTCGATTGGACACATCCGGCCATAGTGACTGTGATGGACGTCGCGAACTTCAAAGCCCGCGCGTTCCCGCGTAAGACCGCCGGGTCCGAGTGCGGAGAGACGACGTTTGTGTGTCAACTCTGCAAGCGGGTTGGTCTGGTCCATAAACTGGGACAGCTGGGAGCTACCGAAGAACTCTTTAATCGATGCGATAACCGGGCGAATATTGATAAGCGCCTGTGGCGTAATCGCATTGGCATCTTGAATGGACATTCTCTCACGCACTACGCGTTCCATACGGGACAAACCGATACGGAACTGGTTCTGCAAGAGCTCGCCCACAGAACGCAAACGACGGTTACCCAAGTGGTCGATATCATCCGTATTGCCGATACCATGCAGCAAATTAATAAAATAGCTGATTGAGGAGATAATATCAGCCGGAGTAATATTCTTGACCGCTTTATCAATGTTACCATTAGCAATCAGCTTGATTACCCGACCTTCTTCAATCGGCGAATATACGTCGATCGTCTGAAGTGGGATATCTTCACTATCAAGCACTCCGCCAGTTACGCGGTAGTTCTTGTGGGCAACATCTTTCTCAAAATGCGGAATCAGCTCATCAAGCAGACGACGGTCTACCATTTGCCCTGCTTCAGCTAGGATTTCGCCAGTGGACTCATCCACCAAAGGCTGTGCCAGACGCTGATTGAACAAACGGTTCTTAATGTGCAGCTTTTTGTTGATTTTGTAACGACCTACGTTAGCTAGGTCATAACGTTTTGGATCAAAGAAACGTGCAACCAGCAAACTCTTGGCATTATCAAGAGTAGGCGGCTCGCCCGGACGAAGACGCTCGTAAATCTCGATAAGCGCTTTTTCCGTAGAATCCGTATTGTCTTTATCCAGCGTATTGCGAATATATTCATCATTACCAAGCAATTCCAGAATCTCAGCATCACTGCCGAAACCCAGTGCACGCAGAAGCACGGTAACTGGAATCTTACGAGTCCGGTCAATCCGGACATACATAATATCCTTAGCGTCGGTCTCAAGCTCCAGCCATGCACCACGGTTAGGAATTACTGTAGCGGTGTAGGTTTTTTTGGCGTTCTTATCTACTTTTGTGCTGAAATAGACGCTTGGAGAGCGAACCAACTGGCTGACAATTACCCGTTCTGCACCATTGATAATGAAAGTGCCGGTCTCCGTCATCAGCGGGAAATCCCCCATGAACACTTCCTGCTCTTTGACCTCACCGGTCTCCTTATTGATGAGACGCACCTTTACCCGAAGAGGAGCCGCATACGTTACGTCCCGCTCTTTAGCGTCATCAACCGTGTATTTCGGTTCACCCAGGCTGTAATCAATGAACTCGAGCACCAAATTACCTGTGAAATCCTGGATCGGCGAGATATCCTGAAACATTTCCCGCAATCCCTCTTCCAAAAACCAATCATACGATTTTTGTTGGATCTCGATCAGGTTCGGGACCTCGAGAACCTCGTTAATTCTCGCATAGCTTCGCCGAGTGCGTCGACCATACTGAACAAGATGTCCTGCCAACTTTACTCACCCCTCATGTCTACTCACTTAAAAATTGATTGCGAACCCTTGTTTGGAACCGTATAATGGAACCATACCAGCAGGATCCAGCCCTAAATAAAGAAAAGCCCTTATCGAAAATCTTCGAATAAAGAGCGCATTTATTTACGGCGAAAATACTCCTTATCCAGTAGATTTGCCCAAAACGTACATATTATACGTCAGCAAGCAACAGTTTATGCATTTTGCCTCCACATTCTCGGCTTCGAAATACTACCACAGACAATGAAGTACACTTTCGCAAAAACACGCCGTACGGCATGCGCTTGCCGGCCGACAATATATCACTTGACATTTCAGCAAACTAAAGACATGGAGCCTATCTTAATACTGACATTTTATAATAATACCACTATCAGTATCTCATGTCAACGACTAAATGCCTTTTATTTTTGAGCTCGCAGAATTCGGTAGCCCTTTTCTTTCCCCACTTCTTCCACGAGTGAGAATAAACTCTCCAGCTTGGCCACTGCCGACGGTGAGCCTTGTTTCTTCTGAATGACCACCCATAAGCTTCCGCCTACCTTCAGGTGCTCACAAGCTTCTTCAAAGATTTGATGAACTACGGCTTTTCCCGCCCGAATCGGGGGATTGGTAAGGATCACATCGAATTCCTGGCCCTTCAATACGCTGAGCACGTCGCTTTCCATTACCGTAACATTCCTTATCCCGTTCTGCTGTGCATTCTCGCGCGCCAGTTCAACCGCACGGCTGTTAATATCGATCATTGTTACATGCCCCGTCGGGGCAAGATGGGCTGCGCTGATTCCAATGGGTCCATACCCGCAGCCGACATCAAGCACAGCCGAACCATCCGGGATCTCCATCATTTCTATCAGTACACGGCTACCATAATCAATATCGCCTTTGGAGAAAACACCGGCATCACTAGTAAAGCTGAGGTTCTTCCCTCTGAGAACGGTATTAATCGTACGTCTGTTGTGACGTACTTCGGGCTGCTGCGAATAATAATGCTGCGACATGTCGCTCCTCCCTTTTCCTTAAACCACTGAATATAAAGACACTCCCTATTCATACAGCAAACCCCTTGAACATGTTCAAGGGGTCTTTGTAAGTCGGAAGAAATAACTCCACTTCCGATTGCTGTACCTGTTGCTTTAATACTATTTTACTTCTACTACTGCGCCAGCTTCTTCCAATTTTGCTTTGGTAGCTTCTGCATCTTCTTTGCTTACTTTTTCTTTGATTGCTTTTGGTGCGTTGTCTACAAGGTCTTTAGCTTCTTTCAAGCCAAGGCCTGTGATTTCGCGAACGATTTTGATAACGTTGATTTTGGAAGCACCAGCGCTATTCAAGATTACGTCGAATTCGCTTTGCTCTTCAACAACTGCCGCTGCTGCGCCACCAACAACTACTGGAGCTGCTGCAGTTACGCCGAATTCGTCTTCAATTGCTTTAACCAGGTCGTTCAGTTCCAATACGCTCATGCCTTTAATTGCTTCCAAGATTGCTTCTTTACTCATGATTGAACCTCCATTTTATATTTAAATTTGTTTGTGTTAATGAATTACATTGCAAAGAGCAAAGGCTTACGCGCTTTGTTCTTCTTTCTCAGCGACAGCTTTAACTGCAAGTGCGAAGTTACGCACTGGAGCTTGAAGCACGCTAAGCAGCATGGACAGCAAACCATCGCGGGATGGAAGCTCTGCCAGTGCCTTAATTTGGTCCGCGTCGATGACACGTCCTTCTACTACGCCGCCTTTCAATTTCAAAGCGTCGTTTTTCTTGGCGAAATCGTTCAAGATCTTAGCCGGAGCTACTGCATCAGTTTCACTGAATGCGATCGCTGTAGGACCAGTCAGAACTTCGTCCAACTCAGTCAATTCAGCCGCTGCAGTTGCACGGCGAAGCAATGTGTTCTTCAGGACTTGAAAGTCAACGCCAGCTTCACGAAGCTGCTTACGCAGTTCAGTCACTTGGGCAACGTTCAAACCGCGGTAGTCCGCAACAACAGTAGTTACGCTACCTTTAAACTTAGCAGTAACAACATCTACTGCATCTTGTTTAGCTTGAATTACTTTTGCATTTGCCAATGTATACACCTCCTGAAAATTTATGTGACGGCGCTCCTCCGGAGAATCCGCGCCGTTCCTACGCAGGCATTAGAAAAGCCTCCGCAGAATCACGAAGGCTTGATAAAACGATAGCTACACGGCATGCCGGGCAACCTCTTGTTTCTATCACAACACCTCGGTAGGAAATTAAGCCTTAGGGCACCTACTGTCTACGGTAAGCATATTCAAGTTCAAAAATGATACCTTAGTTCGTCACAACTGTTATAGAATATCAAAGATGACTGTAAGAGTCAATCCCTAATTATTTGAAAACAGAAGTGTTTACACGAGCGCTTGGTCCCATAGTGGAAGAAATCGAGATGCCTTTCAGGTATACACCTTTAGCAGCAGCCGGTTTCGCACGGTTCAAAGCGTCGATCAGAGCTTTAAGGTTGTCATTCAATTTAGCTTCGTCAAAGGACACTTTACCGATAGGCGCGTGAATTTGACCAGCTTTATCGAGACGGTATTCAATTTTACCGGCTTTGATTTCTTGCACAGCCTTGGTAACATCGAATGTAACTGTACCTGCTTTAGGGTTAGGCATAAGGCCTTTACCACCGAGCAGACGTCCCAGTTTACCGACTTCACTCATCATGTCAGGTGTAGCTACGCAAACATCGAATTCAAACCAGCCTTGTTGGATTTTGTTGATCATATCTTGATCGCCTACAAAATCAGCACCAGCAGCTTCCGCTTCCTTCGCTTTTTCACCTTTTGCAAATACAAGCACGCGTTGTGTTTTACCTGTGCCGTGAGGCAAGACAACAACACCACGAACAGCTTGGTCTTGTTTACGCGGGTCTACGCCCAGACGTACTGCTGCTTCAACGGTTTCGTCGAATTTCGCAGTCGCAGCCTTTTTCACAAGCTCTACAGCTTCTGAAGGCTCGTAAGTCGCTTCGCTGTTAATCAGCTTAGCAGCTTCTTGGTATTTCTTACCATGTTTAGCCATGAAATGTTCCTCCTTTGTGGTAATAGCGGAATTTCCTCCCACGTATTGCGGTCATACTCGACCAATGCATCGAATACTTATTAGTCTTCGATTGTGATACCCATACTGCGGGCAGTACCTTCAACCATAAGCATAGCAGCTTCTACAGTAGCAGCGTTAAGGTCAGGCATTTTTTGCTCAGCAATTCCACGAACCGCTGCGCGGTTCAGCTTAGCAACTTTTTTCTTGTTTGGTTCACCGGATCCTTTTTCTACTTTCGCAGCGATGCGAAGCAGAACGGCAGCCGGAGGAGTTTTGGTGATGAATGTAAAGGAACGGTCTTCAAATACTGAAATTTCAACCGGGATGATCAGGCCAGCCTGGTCAGCAGTACGAGCGTTGAATTCCTTACAGAATGCCATGATGTTGACACCCGCTTGACCAAGCGCCGGACCTACTGGTGGCGCAGGGTTCGCTTTCCCTGCAGGAATTTGCAGTTTCACCATTTTAATAACTTTTTTAGCCATGAGTGACACCTCCTTGCGTCAATAGTGGTCTTCGAACGCACTTAGCGCTCTCCCACAAGAAACCCTTGCGTTTTGTTATATTTTCTCCACTTGAGTGAAATCCAACTCCAGCGGGGTTTCCCGTCCAAACATGTTAACGTGTACCTTGATCTTGCTCTTGTCAGCCAAAATTTCTTCCACGGAGCCCACAAAATTCGCAAAGGGACCAACCATAATACGTACGGATTCCTTGATTTCGAAATCAATCTTCGTCTTAGGTTCAACCATGCCCATATGCTTCAGAATTTGTTCTACCTCTTCCGGAAGCAGTGGTGTAGGTTTGGAACCCGAGCCTGTCGAACCAACAAATCCAGTAACGCCCGGTGTATTGCGAACAACATACCAGGAATCATCAGTCTGAACCATTTCCACCAAAACATATCCGGGGTAAACTTTACGCATGACAGTTTTTTTCTTGCCATCCTTGTTTACCAGTTCTTCTTCCATAGGAACAAGAACACGGAATATTTTGTCTTCCATGCCCATGGACTCAACGCGCTTTTCCAAATTGGCTTTGACCTTATTCTCATACCCAGAATAGGTATGAACGACATACCATCTTTTTTCCATACCAAGCCACCTGGAACCTCTCTAAATAATCGCTTCAATCACAGCGGAAATACCGATGTCCAGAACCCAGAAGTAAACAGCGACAACTATAATTGTACCGACAACGATCAATGTATAGTTCTTCAATTCCTTACGACTAGGCCAGCGAACTTTTTTGAGTTCACTCCAGCTCTCAGTGAAAAAGGAAAACAACGACTTGAAACTACGTTTCACGCCGACTACACCTCCCAAAGACTATCTGGTTTCGCGATGAGGAGTTTGCGAGTTACAATACTTGCAAAATTTCTTCATCTCCATGCGGTCGGGGTGATTTCGCTTGTTTTTGGTTGTCGCATAGTTTCTTTGTTTGCAACTTGTACAAGCCAAAGTGATAATTACCCGCATGATGTGCACCTCCCGAAGACGTCCTTCTAATGGTAAAATTAGAAGACGCAAAATTGATCCTAAAAAATGCCGCGAATTTAGGCCTACCTAAAACACTTTAGCATAATGTCAAGGCCTGTGTCAACGAAAGAATTGCCCTACTGCACTGGGTATTTCCGGGTGTTATCGTCACGTGTTGTACCCTGCCTTTAGTCTTGTCTTTTTCACTGGTTTTCGCTGTCATCCTTATCATTATGGAGCATTCCGACTGTGAATAAACCTGTCTGCACGGCGTTCTATCATTTTGCTGCAAAGTTAAGAATCTTCCGTTCCGGAAACTATATCAGAATAATCTTCCGAAAATTAAGAATCCACTAAAAAAAGACTCGTTTACCCGAGTCTCTCCTGTCCATTATATCATCAATTGTCACGCACTTCCAGATATCTTTCCAATTTACGCTTCACCCGCTGCAAAGCATTGTCAATGGACTTCACATGCCGCTTCAAGTCCTCGGCAATTTCCTGATAGGAACGGCCATCCAGATAGAGCATCAGCACTTTACGCTCCAGATCACTAAGGATCTCCGCCATCTTGTCTTCCAGCCCGATGAATTCCTCCTGATTAATAATCAGTTCTTCGGGATCAAGCACCTGAGACCCACAGATCACATCCATCAGCGTCCGGTCGGAATCCTCATCATAAATGGGCTTGTCCAAAGATACGTAAGAATTGAGCGGAATATGCTTCTGACGAGTTGCCGTCTTGATCGCAGTAATAATCTGTCTTGTGATGCACAGCTCTGCAAAAGCTTTGAAAGAAGACAGCTTGTCTCCCTTGAAATCACGAATGGCCTTGTACAAGCCGATCATGCCTTCCTGGACAATATCTTCACGGTCAGCCCCGATCAAAAAGTAGGAACGCGCTTTAGCACGTACAAAATTACGGTATTTGTTAATTAAATGCTCCAATGCGCCACTGTCGCCACCACGGAAAGCCTCGACAATATCTTCATCGCTTATGAAATCATACTCGGACAGCATTATTTCCTTGAGGTCGACACTCACCAAGAATCCCCCCGGCTGCAACGCAAGACACATCGTTACTTCGCAAAATATACGATCAGTATATATTATGTTACCTAAAAACGTCAACCGAAGTTTCCCCAAAAACAATCATGAATAGCATATTATGGGTTTTGAATGACATTTCCGGGTCAATTTCCGTATTTTTTCATTGCCGCCGCCAATTCTCCAGCCTGCTGCGTACATCAGGGGGCAATTTATCCTCCAGCGAATGCCGTATTGAACCTGTACTTCCCGGCTCTATAGCTTTCTTGACTTCCTTCTGATTATCTTCCACTTCAATCCGTAATTCCCTTGCCGAAATCCGCAGTGCTCCTTGCGCAAAAATAACATGCTGTTCCACAAAATCACTGGTGGCCACATAAATCTGCCGGCGGCGATGACTATATTCTCCTACCAGCCGTTCGATGCATTCATCGGCGGTTTCCTTTTCCTTCGTGAAATAGACCTGAACTTTGCCCTGCACAAACGACCTTCCCAGGCCTGGAACGCGGTATGCATCAAAAACGGCGATGACCCGGCGGCCCGAATATGCCTGATAATCTGCCAGCAGATCCAGAAGTCGGTCGCGCGCTTCCTGCATACCCTTCTTCGACAATGCCGCAAGGTCCGGCCAGCCGCCAATCATATTATATCCGTCTACAAGTAGCACATCGCGCCAGTCGGCCATAGCTATCCCTGCTGACGCCGGCGGCGCAGCGCTTCGTACATCACTACGCCCGCAGCAACGGAAGCGTTAAGAGAATTGATTTTTCCGGACATCGGTAGCTTGAGCAGCACATCGCATTTTTCCCGAATCAGACGACCCATCCCCTTGTTCTCATTACCGATTACAACAGCTACCGGTCCTGTGAAAATATCGGAAGCATACAGATCCTGGTCGGTATCGACATCAGTACCCACTACCCATATACCCTGTTCCTTCAGGCGATCGATGGTCTGTCCAAGATTAGTAACCCGCGCTACTGGAACATATTCCACCGCACCGGCTGAAGTTTTGGAGACCGTCGCAGTGATTTGCGCAGAACGGCGCTTCGGTACAATAACACCATGAACGCCGGTGCAATCCGCAGTACGCAGAATAGAGCCCAGGTTATGAGGATCTTCGATCTCGTCTAGCAAAATAAGAAAAGGCGCTTCTCCTTTGGCAGCCGCCACGGCCAGCAAGTCATCAACCTCTACATATGCAAACGGTGCCGCTTGTGCTACTACACCCTGGTGCTGCACACCCGGAGCCAATTGGTCCAGCTTACGCTTGTCCACATGTTGAATCACAATGCCCGCTTTGCGGGCTTCAGCCACGATTGGCGCGGTGAGATGCTTTTGCGCCGTTTCGGAAATCCATATTTTATTCAAAGTACGGCCTGCACGCAGCGCCTCTAGCACAGAATGCTTTCCGGCCAATATTTCTTCTTCAGTCTTCAATTCTTCCATTTTTGTTGCCTCCTGTTTGTGGTCATTCCTAATTAGATCATGGCCGGTTCTGCATAAACTCTATGCCGATGTGCACAATTTCCTGTAATCTTGCCTGCTGTCCCGTATAGTATAAATACCCGATCAAACATTCAAAAGCCGTAGCATGACGGTATTCCAACACATTAGCGTTCTTTGGGATCGTTCCCGATTTTGCATTCCGCCCTTGGCGGGCAATATTCTGCTCTTCTTCAGTCAGCACCGGCTCCAGATGAGCAAGAATGGCACACTGCGCCTTGGCTGACACCAGTCCCGTTGCCGTACGATGCAAATGATTCGGCCGCAGATTCGGCAGAGATACGAGATATTGCCGGACGGCAACCTCATAAATAGCATCACCTACGTACGCTAGTACGACAGGTGAGAGGAGCCGCGCCGGCTTGGATGGGTCATACGGAAACCATCCTTCAAAGTTCAACGTTTCTTCATTGCTCATTTACGCCGCCACCGCATTCCCTGCGGAGTGTCTTCAAGCAAAATTCCCATAGCGCTCAGTTCATCGCGGATTTCATCAGAACGAGCCCAATTCTTATTCGTTCGCGCCTCTGCCCGTTCTGCAATCAGACGCTCCACTTCCTCGCCTGCTACTTCTTCTTCGACTTCAGACGTCAAGATCAGCACCTTGTTCATCTCATCAAAAGCCTTCAATAGCGCAGCCAGATCGACAGCAGAAGCGTGATTATCCGCCAAGGTCAGGTTCGCCAGGCTCACCCAATCGAATACAGCCGTAATAGCATCCGGCGTATTGAAGTCATCCTGCATCTTGGCGTGGAATACCGCCAGAATACTGTCAATTTTATCGTTGATTTCTTTATTTGCGGCAGCTCCGTCAGCAGTTCCGGCTAGTTCCAAGCGATGCTTCACATTGCTTACTGCACCGGAAATCCGCTCCACACTCTTCTCTGCCGAGGCCAACGCATCCGTCGTGAAGTTCAGCGGGTTGCGGTAGTGTGTCGAAAGCATAAAGTAACGGATCGCTCCCGCTTTGAAGCGCTCGCGGATATCCTTTACCAAGAGGCCGTTTCCTAGTGATTTCGACATTTTCTCGTCTCCGATATTGAGGAAACCATTATGCATCCAATAATTAGACAGCGGCTTGTCAGTTAATGCCTCAGTCTGTGCGCATTCGCATTCATGGTGCGGGAACTGCAGATCCTGTCCACCACCGTGGATATCCATAGTGTCACCAAGGAACTCACGCGCCATGGCCGAGCACTCGATGTGCCAGCCGGGGCGACCTGCTCCCCATGGACTCTCCCAATATACTTCTCCAGGCTTCGCCGCTTTCCAGAGTACAAAATCCTCCGGTTTCTCCTTGCGGACATCCACTTCCACCCGAATCCCGAACTGCAGTTCCTCCAGGTTCTGACGCGACAACTTGCCGTAGTCCTTGAACTTGGCCGTCCGGTAGAACACATCCCCGCCGCTTTCATAGGCATAGCCCTTATCCTCAAGGTCCTTAATGAAGCCGATGATAATCCCCATGCTATCCGTTACTCGCGGATTCAATGTGGCCGGCTTAACATCCAGCCCTTTAAGATCCTCGTAGTAAGCTGCTATGAACATTTCCGCCACTTCGGCCACCGTAATGTTCATCTCTTCTGCCTTACGGATCATCTTGTCATCGACATCCGTGAAGTTCGTAACATACCGAACCTCGTTGCCGAGCTGCTCCAGATAATTGCGAACGGTGTCGAATACGATAACCGGACGGGCATTACCGATATGCATATATCCGTATACAGTAGGACCGCATACGTACATTTTCACCTTGCCCGGTTCCTGCGGTACAAACTGTTCCTTACTGCGCGTCATAGTGTTGTAAATTTGCAAAGCCATCTCATTCCAATCCCTTCTGTTATCGCCGGTTCCCCTTTTGAATACCGGTAAACTTAAATTTCATAATCGCCAATGTACTGCTGGCTTTCGAGACGCCGCTGCTCGGCCTTCTGTTTGTCTTCTGTACCGCCCAGCTGCTCCCTTATCTCTTCAATCTCCTTCTGCAAAAAGCGGAGTGAATCGACAAGCGGATCTGGCATCTTCGTATGATCGAGTCGATCCGATACGCGTTCCCCGTTGCGTTTGACCACACGGCCCGGATTCCCTACAACCGTGCTATTGTTCGGCACTTCACGCAGGACAACCGCATTGGAGCCTATATTAGAATTGTCGCCGATTCGGAAGGATCCTAATACCTTCGCACCGGAACCAATGACTACATTATTACCTATTGTAGGATGGCGTTTGCCCTTTTCCTTACCTGTTCCTCCCAGCGTGACCCCTTGATAAATGATGACATCATCACCAATCTCACAGGTCTCGCCGATTACAATGCCCATGCCGTGGTCAATAAACAGCCTGTTGCCGATAACAGCCCCGGGATGAATTTCCACGCCGGTCATAAATCTGCTAAATTGCGACACAATGCGCGCGAGTGTATAAAAATGACGCTTAAAAAAATAATGAGCGAGCCGATGACCCCAAATAGCGTGCAGACCTGCATAGGTGAAGACAACCTCAAACCAGCTTCGGGCCGCGGGATCATTGTCAAAAACAGCCCGAATGTCCGACTTGATATGCTTAAACATCGCGCTCCCCTTCTCTTGACTTCCTTGCCTCCTGCTTACAGGTCTGCGCGGAAGATAATGTCTTCTGGAACAACAACCTGTCTGTCTCTCTCTATAAAAAGCTTCTATAAGACATACGCGGAAATGTCCCAATTCCTTCAATAACCCTCTGCTCCAGCATATGCTGCATTACCTGCTTTGACTGTCCGCACGCAAACAATCATTTCCTATTGCTATTATGGAGAATCAATAAAAAACGCCCCTGCAGCATAATGCTGCAGAGACGTTAAGACGCGGTTCCACTCTGCTTGGACGAGTTCCAGGCTGCCGTGAATATCATAGCAGCAGGTTCTCCGTCCCCCTTGGCGTCCATAACGGGGACGTGCCGGCGCAACCTAACGAACCCTTGCAAAAAGGACGCTCAGCCGTGCAGCTCACAGGCGCATGTTCCGTGACAGACAAATGAATAACTCTCAGCCTGAAAAGGTTGAACTTTTCGCGGTTATTCTCTCTGGCAATTGCCTTATTGCACGTACTTTTCCTGATCACAGCTATTATAGTATTCTTCTATCTTAGCGAAAAGATGAAGGACTGACAAGGGGCAGTCCGCAATCGCCCAGCAACGCTTAGGCTCCTTTAATCTGCAATTTCAAGCGTTCAATGACCCGATTTTGACCCAGCAGGGCAATCGTGGCATTGAGATCACGGCCATGTGTTTGTCCAGTCAATGCGACACGGATCGGCATGAACAGCGCTTTACCCTTATTTCCGGTCTCCTTCTGTACTTCCTTGATCAAAGCAGCGATATGAGCTGCACCAAACTCGGAGGCACCCTCAATCTTCGCCAAGAATGCAGATAGCACTACAGGGACCGTATCTTCCGCCAGTACCTGAGCGGCTTCCGCTTCCAGCTCCAGGTCACTGCGGAAGAACAACTCTGACAGGCCTACAATATCGGAAGCCGACACTAGTTGTTCCTGATAGAGGGCTACCAGGCTCTCTGCCCAGGCCTGCTCTTCTTCGTTAAGCTCAGCAGGAAGTCTTCCCGCTTGCTGCAGATGAGGAATGGCCAGCGCGGCAATCCGCTTTGGATCGGCATTTTTAATATAATGGTTGTTCAAGTGGGCCAGCTTGTTTGTATCGAACACAGCTGGACTCTTGGACAGTCTGTCCGATGTAAAGATACGGATAAGTTCTTCCTGGCTATAGATTTCCTCTTCCCCTTCCGGCGACCAGCCGAGCAGAGAAATGAAATTGAACATCGCTTCCGGCAAATATCCGAGTCCATCATACTGCTCAATGAACTGAATAACCGATTCATCACGCTTGCTGAGCTTCTTGTGGTTCTCGCCAACAATCAATGTCATATGCCCGAATAACGGCGGCTCCCAGCCCAGTGCTTCATAGATCATCAGCTGGCGTGGCGTGTTGGAGATATGGTCTTCTCCGCGCAGCACATGCGAGATTTTCATTAGATAGTCGTCCACCGCAACCGCGAAGTTGTACGTTGGAATTCCATCTTTTTTCACAATAACAAAGTCGCCCATTTCCTTCGTATTGAAAGAAATATTGCCTTTAACAATATCATCAAAAGTGTACGTCCGGTCTTCTGGCACCCGGAAACGGATACTGGCCACACGACCCTCAGCTTCAAAAGCAAGGCGCTGCTCCTCGGTCAGATCACGGTGCTTACCAGAATAACGCGGAGTCTCGCCCCGAGCCATCTGCTCTTCGCGTTCTGCTTCCAATTCCTCTTCAGTGCAGTAGCAGCGATAAGCCAGTCCACGGTCCAGCAGGTCCTGCCAGTGAACACGGTACAGATCCAGCCGCTCAGTCTGCCGGTACGGCCCGTATTCGCCGCCCACATCAATACTTTCATCCCACTCAATGCCCAGCCACTTCAAGTATTTCAGCTGGCTTTCTTCGCCACCGGCGATATTGCGTTTCACGTCCGTATCTTCGATCCGGATAATGAATTTCCCGCCCTTATTGCGGGCGTACAGATAATTAAATAACGCCGTTCTGGCGTTTCCGATATGTAAATGTCCCGTAGGGCTCGGTGCGTAGCGCACCCGGATTTCATCCGCCATTTCAATCCCTCCGCTCATGTTGTTAACAATTAAATTTTCTGGTTCAGCCATCTCATGATGATATCACATCTTTAAGCAGACAGACAATAGATTGGGCTGCTATCCCCTCGCCGCGTCCGGCAAAGCCGAGCTGCTCAGTCGTGGTTGCTTTGACGTTGACCTGAGTGCTCTCTGCTCCCAGTGCACGCGCGATAATTTCTGTCATTTGTGGAATATACGGTGCCATCTTCGGCTTTTGGGCAATGATAGTGGAATCGATGTTCCCAAGCTTGTATCCCCGCTCCCGCGCAAGCGCCCACACCTCTTCCAACAGTTTCAAGCTATCAGCGTCTTTGAAAGCCGGATCGGTATCCGGAAAATGACGGCCGATATCCCCCAGACCCAGTGCGCCCAGAATGGCGTCACTAACCGCGTGCAACAACACGTCGGCATCGGAGTGGCCCAGCAGCCCCTTTTCATATGGAATGGTCACTCCACCGATAATGCATGGCCTGCCTTCCACCAACTGATGCACATCAAACCCTTGTCCTACAGCAATCATTTGTCTCCCTCTCCCCTGGTTCTTTCTGTGAATTCCGCAAATTCAAGATCTTCACGCGTCGTAATCTTAATATTCCGGTAACTGCCCTCCACTACAGACACAGCAATACCGGCGCGCTCGGCCAGGCTGGAATCATCCGTACCGAGAAATCCATCCTTCTCCGCCGTTTCATAGGCCATCAGCAAATCAGACAGACGAAAAGTCTGCGGGGTCTGAATCGCCCACAGACTTCGCCGATCCGGTGTAGACACCACGGTCCCCCCGCTGTCCACCTGCTTGATCGTATCCTTGACCGGAACGGCCAACACAGCGGCTCCGCTCTGAAGCGCCTGCTGGTAGCAGGCCTCAATCTCACGGGGATGCACGAACGGCCGGACACCGTCATGGACCATTACCCATTCGGTGCTCAGTTGAAGTAGTCCTCTGTACACCGAGTGCTGTCGCTCGGAGCCGCCTGGAACAATCGCCTTGACCTTGTCCAGCTTATAGGATGCTATCCATTCCCGGCATCGCTCCATATCCTCAGCTCCAGCAACGAGGACGATCTCCGAGATCCGCTCATGCCGCTGAAACACCTCCAGCGTATGTACAGCAATCGGTTTGCCCTCCAGCAGCAAGTACTGCTTGCTTTCTGCCGTTCCCATCCGTGTTCCTTTGCCTGCCGCTACAATCACGACGCCCACACTGTTTGACATTCCCTAAGCTCCTGTCTTTCACGTATACCCCCATCATAACGTGTTTGACCGGCATTTCCAACCCATTTCAGACCTTGTACAAGTGATGTTCAGGCTTATTGTGCCTTCTCCAGCAGCTTCGGCTTGGCAAAGATCATCCGGCCGGCCGAAGTCTGAAGAACACTGGTCACCAGAACTTCCATCGTCGTGCCAATATATTCACGTCCGCCTTCTACGACGATCATCGTTCCATCATCGAGATAAGCCACTCCCTGACCATGCTCCTTGCCATCCTTGATAACTTGTACAATAATCTCTTCTCCGGGAAGCACGACTGGCTTCACTGCGTTGGCAAGATCATTGATATTAAGCACGGATACCCCCTGCAGCTCGCATACTTTGTTCAAGTTAAAATCGTTAGTAACAACTTTGCCGCGCAGCACCTTGGCTAGCTTGACCAGCTTGCTGTCCACCTCGGAGATTTCTTCGAAGTCGCCCTCATAGATCAGGACTTTAACATCCAGCTCTTTCTGGATTTTGTTCAAAATGTCTAGTCCGCGTCGTCCGCGGTTACGCTTGAGCAGATCAGAAGAGTCGGCAATATGCTGCAGTTCCTCCAAGACAAATTCAGGAATGACAATTGTTCCTTCGATAAATCCGGTCTTGCAGATATCGGCAATCCGTCCGTCGATGATTACGCTTGTATCCAGAATTTTATGTTCCTCCAGCCCGCGACCCTCTGGCTCGTCCGCTTGCCCGAAGCGACCGCTGGTCCATAGCTTGGCCAGTTCCTGCTTTTTCTCCAGTCCGATCCGCATTCCCATATACCCCAAGGCAATCGTAGCAGCTACCTGAAGCAGCTGTCCGGCCTTTCCCAGCCAGCCCATAGCCGGATGCAGCAGAATAGACAGCACCAGACCTCCGGTCAAACCAGCGGCTCCTGCAGCCAGCTCATTCATGGGTACCCGTGAGCAGAACTGAACCGCCTCCCGTAGCTTTGCACCTCCCCATTCTGCGCTTAATGTTCCCGCAATCAGAAAAATAATGGCTCCCAGCACCGCGAATAAAATGCTTCCCTCCACCGGCAGGCTATCTGCCAATCTCCCTGCACCTATAGGAAAACTTTTTTCTGCCGCATGATATAACGAATAACCGCCCCAGCCTCCGCAGATTGCAACGAAGGACAAAATCAATTTTTTCCACATAACTCGCGCACCTCCTTCTATATTCATCCTAAAATGATGTATTCCTCACCAGTATGTTCCAATTTTTAGGACGATAATCGTGGATGCCGTTATTTTTTCTACGCAATAGATATCTATAGGAGGATTGCAGCGGGATGTCTCACTTCCGGGTTGAAAATAGTGGATGCCCTGTCATATAATGAACTCAATTACGAACCCAGGGGTGAATGGAAATGAGCGCACTAAGTTTACAGGCCTTTCAGGATCAAGTCTCCGAACTGCTGCTCCGTCACCGTAGTCTGCTGGATGTGCTGTCCAAGAACGGACAGAGCAGTGCATCCGTCAACCGCGCCGTTGTCAAAGCCATAACAGAATGCGGCTGCATTCAGTTGCATGCTACGAAACAGGTTTTCGAGCCCGGTGCCGGGTTAGAACATGCGAAAGAACTCGCCGGTACTCACGTAGAGGGCCAGTTGTGTGAGAATTGCCGGGAGGTAATCGGCTCCGAACTGGGCCGTGAGTTGTTTTATATGTCCGCCCTCTGTAATTTACTTGATATCAACATGGACGAGGTTGTAGAGAAGGAATCGCAGAAATGCGCTACGTTGGGATTGTTCAATCTCTCCTAAGCTCAAGCAAGTGTGCCGTTGTCACTTCTGTTTGTAATTCATGTTTCGTAACATCGCCATTTTATAAGGTTCCGCATATAAAAAGAAAACGGGTACCGCCTTCATTGGACGGTATCCGTTTTTTGTATTAATAAAGAAAAGCGTCTGCTGTCCTCAAAGGACGGCAGACGCTTTTCTCATATCAACATATTCTACTTTAGTAACCGTAAGCTTCCGCTGTTAGCCGTTCTTGGAATGGTACACTTTATCTTCGGAACGTCTTCTGCGGCGGTGGCGGCGTCTTGCTGTCAACCGATCGAGATTCTGCTTGAAGCCGTATAATGCATAAAGACCCAGCAGCACGAAGATCAGTTTAGCAATTTGTTCAGGGAAAATCACAGCCACGACCACGGCAACAACAATCACCAGTGGCGCGCCAATCATTGCTTTCTTAGGCAGACCAATCTTTTTAAAATTCGGATATTTCACCGTACTTACCATCAAATAAGATAAGAGCAGAGTCGCCACAATCATGAATCCAGGGGATACATCTTTATGGAAAAGCGCCAATGTGGCGACAACGCCACCAGCGGCAGGTATTGGCAAACCGATAAAATAACCGGGAATCCCCGGGCGTACATTAAAACGGGCTAGGCGGAGTGCGCCGAACACCGGGAAAATAGCAGTAACCGTCCACCCTAATGCGGAATTGAGGTCCTGCAAACTCGTCATATACATAATCAACGCGGGAGCAACCCCGAACGATACAATATCCGACAATGAATCGAGCTCCTTGCCGAATTCACTCTCACACTTGAGGGCACGAGCCACACGACCATCCAGACCGTCAAGTAACATTGCAATAATAACCATGATCGCAGCCATACTAACCTTGCCATCCAGTGCCATCATGATCCCAAACATTCCGAGCATCAGGTTACCAATGGTAAACAAACTCGGAATTGATTTTTGTATCAAATTCTTCACCTCTACATTTTAACTTTGAGCCTCTGCATCACTAATATTACGTGATTGTATGATATTTACATTTGCCTGTCAATAAGCACTTGTTTCTGCAAACGTTTTAAACCATCCTGAATATTGCGGGCTCGCACCTCACCAATTCCGTCTACTTCGTCCAATTCTGCGATGCTGGCCGTCATTAAATTAGGGAGCATCTCGAAGCGCTCCACCAGATTGTGAATGATCACATTTGGCAGCCGCGGAATTTTGTTAAGCAGGCGGTAACCGCGCGGTGTCACCACTTCTTCCGAAGCAACGGCTGTAGAAGAATAACCCAACAGGCGGGCGATATGGTTATCGTCCATCAGTTCATCGTCCGACGCCCGTTTAAGCCCGGCAATAATTTCGCGGATCTTTTCCTCTTGCTCTTCCCTTGCATAGTCTCTGTACAAAAGCCATGCTTCTTCCTCTGTATTTCCGACCAGTTCTTCCATCTGCATGCTAATCAAGCGGCCTTCATTGCCCAATTCGTTGATGTAGCGTTTGATTTCCATTTTAATTCGGAGCACCATTTCCACCCGTTGGATAACCCCGACCACTTCCGCTACTGTTACAATCCCCTCATATTCGGAGGCGGACAGGTTAGTCAGACCCTGGGTCAGTACCGCTCTGTACTTCTCCAGTGTCTGAATGGCTTGATTAGCCTTCGCAAGAATAGCGCCGATTTCCTTCAGGGCATAACGGATAGAGCCTTGGTACAGCGTAATAATGTTCCGGCGCTGGGAGATGGAGACCACCAGTTTCCCCGTTTGCTTGGCTACGCGCTCAGCTGTCCGGTGGCGGATTCCTGTCTCAATGGAGGAGATCGAGGAGTCCGGGATTAGCTGTGTGTTGGCATACAGTATCCGCTTAAGATCCTCGCTTAGGATAATGGCCCCGTCCATCTTGGCCAGCTCATACAAATAGTTTGGCGAAAAATCGCAATTAATGGAGAATCCGCCGTCTACAACTGCCATCACCTCTGGACTGTATCCAACAACGATAAGTGCGCCGGTCTTGGCACGTAGTACGTTCTCCAGCCCTTCCCGGAAAGGTGTACCGGGTGCCGCCAGTCTGAGCAGATCATTCATATTATCTGATAGGTTTTCTTTCATGTCCCTGTGCCCCCTAATCTAACGCGACCGATAGTGCCTCTGCTACGGTGCTGACGCCAATAATCTGAATATCTTGCGGGTGCTTCCAGCCCTTCATGCTCTTCTCAGGCATGATGACCCGCCGGAAGCCGAGTTTCGCAGCTTCCTTAACACGTGTTTCCGCACGCGACACGCCTCTCACTTCACCGGTAAGACCAACTTCCCCGAAGAATACATCATACGGTTTAGTCGAAATATCCCGAAAGCTGGAAGCGATACTGACCGCCACAGCGAGATCAATCGCTGGTTCATCCAGCTTCACGCCACCGGCTACATTGAGATAGGCATCCTGGTTCTGTAAGAACATGCCCATCCGTTTCTCCAGCACGGCGATGATCAGTGCCATCCGCTGGTGATCCATTCCCGTACACATTCGCCGCGGAGACGGAAAATGTGTCGCTGCGACCAGGGCCTGCAGCTCCACAAGCACCGGCCGGGTGCCCTCCATGCTGGCCACGACTGTCGATCCTGCTACCCCAAGCGGACGTTCTGACAGGAAAAGCTCGGAAGGATTCTCGACCTCAACGAGTCCCCCTTCGCCCATTTCGAAGATGCCAATCTCATTGGTAGAACCAAAGCGGTTCTTGACCGCACGCAGTAGCCGGTACGTATGATGGCGCTCCCCTTCGAAATACAGCACGCAATCCACCATGTGTTCCAGCATTCGCGGTCCGGCGATGGCGCCCTCCTTGGTGACATGCCCTACAAGCACTGTGGCAATCCCGCGGATTTTGGCGATTCGCATGAATCTTGTCGTACATTCCCGAACCTGTGTAACACTACCGGGGGCACTCGTGACTTCAGGCAAAAATACGGTCTGAATGGAGTCAATGACAAGGAACTGCGGCTGGATCTGCTCTATGGCTTCCTCGATGCTTTCCATGTTGGTCTCACACAACACGTATAGCTCACCTGACAACGCCCCGAGGCGATCCGCACGCAGGCGGGTCTGGCGCACCGATTCCTCCCCAGAGATATACAGCACACGTAGCCCCTGCGTCGTTAAAGCATGTGAGGTCTGAAGCAGTAACGTAGATTTCCCGATGCCGGGATCGCCGCCCACCAGCACCAGTGAGCCGGGCACAATGCCGCCCCCAAGGACACGGTTGAGTTCGCCAATGCCTGTCAGGATACGCGGCTCCTTGTCACTTTCTATATTTATGATCGACTGCGCTTTTTCTTTACTATGAAAAATAGGGGCGCTCATGCCCTGGGTTTTGACTACGCTTTCTGTTTCCTCCACCATGGAGTTCCATGCCTGGCAGCCCGGGCATTTTCCAAACCATTTGGGTGATTCATACCCGCATTCGGTGCAGTAAAACTTTGTTTTCGCTTTGGCCATGACTTCTCCTTACTGTCGGAACTTTTGTAAAAAACAGAATATTTCCTGCCAATAAAAGTTTACCATTTCTGCCCCTTGAACGAAAGGCCATTCCGGAAGCGATTTGCACCTGTTTCCGTTAGGATGGGCGGTTTTCCTAAAAAGAATGCTTCCGCGCAAGAAGAACCTGCTTTGCCGTCCTCTAAGGGACGGTATCCGTTTCAGCGAGAGCGTAAAACATATAAAGCCTTATATTTTAAAAAAGCCCCCAATTCTCTTATCGGAGAATTGAGGGCTTTTGTATAACAATTCTTATTCAGCTTCTACTTCTTTTTCCACCGACAGGTTTTCCGGCTTGGCTTCCCGGTTAACTACAAGCTCGTTATCAACCTCATCAATGGTGAGCGAATCGCCTTTTTGGATATTGCCTTTCAGCAATTCCTCGGACAAACGGTCTTCAATATGCTTCTGGATCGCCCGGCGAAGTGGACGAGCACCAAAGGCAGGATCATATCCTTCTTTGGCCAGGAACGCCTTGGCCTTATCCGTAAGGACAAAGTCGACGTCATATTCACGCAGCCGCTTACGCAGCTCGTCGGCCATTAAGGTTACGATCTCGGCAATATGCTTCTCTTCCAGAGAGTGGAAGACGATAATCTCGTCAATCCGGTTCAGGAATTCAGGGCGGAAGCTCTTCTTCAGCTCTTCCATAACTTTACCCTTCATATTGCTGTAATCCGCTCCTGCATCTTGTACAGCGGTGAAGCCCAGCGTCGAATTCTTCTTGATCGCCTGTGCTCCAACGTTGGAGGTTAGAATGATCAGTGTGTTGCGGAAGTCGACTACCCGGCCCTTAGAGTCGGTCAGACGACCGTCTTCAAGCACTTGCAGCAGAATGTTGAATACTTCCGGATGCGCCTTCTCGATCTCATCCAGCAGGACAACAGAGTAAGGTTTACGGCGTACTTTTTCGGTCAGCTGTCCACCTTCTTCATATCCTACATACCCTGGAGGAGCTCCGACCAGACGGGACGTAGAATGCTTCTCCATGTACTCCGACATGTCGATCCGAATCACCGCGTTCTCATCGCCGAACATCGCTTCAGCGAGTGCACGAGCCAACTCTGTCTTACCTACACCGGTTGGTCCAAGGAAGATAAAGGAGCCCATTGGACGCTTCGGATCTTTCAGACCTGCACGCGCCCGGCGGAGTGCCCGGCTGACAGCCTTAACCGCTTCATCCTGACCGATGACACGTTCATGAAGCAGAGCTTCCATGTTCAGCAAGCGGTCAGTCTCTTCTTCTTTCAGCTTGCTGACCGGAATGCCGGTCCAGCTAGCCACAACCTGTGCGATATCCTCAGGCGTAACCTCGGAATCGGTACGGCCTTGTTTCTCTTTCCACTGGTTCTTGGTTGTATCCAGTTCCTCGCGGATTTTCTGTTCAGTGTCACGCAGCGCAGCCGCTTTCTCGAACTCCTGGCTTTGTACCGCAGCATCCTTCTCTTTGCGGATATCATCCAGGCGACTTTCCAGTTCCTTCAGATTCGGCGGAATCGTGTAGGAATTGAGTCTTACCTTGGAGCCCGCTTCGTCGATCAGGTCGATCGCTTTGTCCGGAAGGAACCGGTCTGGAATGTAACGGTCAGACAACTTAACAGCTTCTACAATCGCTTGATCCGTAATCTTCACACGGTGGTGAGCTTCATAACGGTCGCGAAGTCCGAACAGAATCTGTACAGCTTCCTCTGGAGAAGGCTGATCCACTGTAATCGGTTGGAAGCGGCGCTCCAGGGCAGCATCTTTCTCAATATATTTGCGGTATTCGTCCAGCGTCGTTGCCCCGATGCACTGCAGCTCTCCACGGGCCAAGGCCGGTTTCAAGATGTTAGAGGCATCAATGGCACCTTCCGCGCCACCTGCACCAATCAGAGTATGCAACTCGTCGATGAAGAGCACGATGTTACCCGCTTGGCGAATCTCGTCCATAATTTTCTTCAGTCGGTCTTCGAACTCACCGCGGTATTTTGTACCGGCCACTACGGAACCCATATCCAGGGTCATGACACGTTTGTCACGCAGGGTCTCGGGAATTTCATTGTTAATGATCTTCTGCGCTAAGCCTTCGGCAATAGCTGTCTTACCAACCCCTGGCTCACCAATCAGCACCGGGTTGTTCTTGGTACGACGGCTGAGCACCTGAATTACGCGCTCAATCTCTTTGCTCCGGCCGATAACCGGGTCAAGGTTGCCGTCTTTGGCATAAGCCGTCAAATCACGGGCCAGACCATCCAGCGTTGGTGTGCTGACATTGGCTGGAGTACCTGTGTGGCTGGAAGCCGCCTCACTGCTGCCCAGAAGCTGCAGTACTTGTTGGCGAGCCTTGTTCAAGCTAATCCCCAAGTTGTTGAGTACGCGGGCAGCTACGCCCTCTCCTTCACGGATAAGTCCGAGCAGGATATGCTCCGTGCCGACATACGTGTGACCCAGCTTGCGGGCTTCGTCCATCGACAGCTCGATAACTTTCTTGGCGCGAGGAGTATAAGCAATGTTCGTAGGCTGCTCTTGGCCTCTGCCAATCAGTGTTTCCACTTCGTCCTGAATCTTCTCAAGACCCAGACCCAAACCGATTAATGCTTTTGCGGCAATTCCATCGCCTTCGCGAATAAGCCCAAGCAAAATATGTTCTGTCCCAATATTGTTGTGTCCCAAACGAACGGCTTCTTCCTGAGCCAAAGCAAGCACTTTTTGTGCGCGTTCCGTAAATCTTCCAAACATCATATCTCCTGCACCTCCATGAATATTAAATATCTATAATTAATGTTGTGGTCCCAATGTTTCGCGGAGCAGCTTCGCCCGATACATATCGCGTTCGGTAGATGTCATCTCATCGCCAAACATTTTCTGCAAAAATCCAGGCTGTGTCTTGACGTTCAGCTCGTTAAGCACGGAGAGCGATGGCCCTTCCAGTATACCTAAATCAACACCAAGCCGGACATCCGACAGACGTTGAGCGGATTCCTTGAGTTCCATCACTGCTGCATAGGATAAAATACCGTAAGAACGCATCACCCGGTCGGTAATCCGCAGCGCTGAATCGGCCAGCAAACGCTCACGGGCATTTCGTTCATGCTCGATAATCTGAGTCACTACGCTATGCAGGTTCTCAATGATCTCACTTTCAGTTTGTCCAAGGGTAATTTGATTGGAGATCTGAAAGATGTTCCCTACTGCTTCGCTGCCTTCACCATAAATTCCTCTTACGGTCAATCCCACCTGATTCACAGCCGAGAGAATACGATTAATCTGATGCGTCATGACGAGAGCTGGCAAGTGCAGCATCACGGATGCCCTGAGACCTGTTCCAACATTTGTTGGACAGCTAGTGAGGTATCCTCTTTTATCATCAAAAGCGTAATTGACTGAAGCCTCAAAGATATCATCAATGGCTGCGGCACGTTCCCAAGCTTCCTTGACATGGAGTCCGGGGAAAAGACACTGGATCCGCAGATGATCCTCTTCGTTGATCATAATGCTGACCGACTCATCGTCGTTCAGAATCACGGCCCCACCTCGAGAATCATTGGCGAGATTGGGACTAATGAGATGCTTCTCCACAAGTACCTTCTTATCCAGTTCCTCCAGATCATCCAGCCTCAATAGCTGAAAGGTGCCAAAATCTGCTGCAGCCTCTCCTTGAAACACAGGACTAAGCTGTTCCAATACCTCTTCCGACTGCTCGAGCGATGCAAGTAGAGGAAAAGGGAGATGCTGCAAATTGCGGGCGATTCGCATGCGACTGCTGATGACAATCTCGGAATGGTCACCGTCGCTGCGCATCCAGTCACTAAGTGCTTTTTCGGTAAAACGGAGACTTGACATGTCATATCCCCCCTATATATCAAAGACTTTACTCTTGTGCGATTTCTTTTTCAAGCTCACGAATCTGATCCCGCAAATGAGCCGCGGTTTCGAACTCTTCCTGGGTGATGCTCTGCTGCAGCTGTAGCTTCAGTTCGTCGATTTGACGTCTGAAGACGATCCGTGCTCCGGCGCGTTTCGGAATCTTGCCCACATGCGCCGTGCTGCCATGCACACGCTTGAACAGCGGGTCCAAGGCACTGTTGAAATACTTGTAACAAGAGCTGCAGCCGAAGCGGCCAAGTTTACTGAACTGGGAGTAAGTCATTCCACAGTTCTCACACTGCAGACTCTGTGTGTTTCGCGAAGCGGCGGTTTTCTCTTTGCCGGCTCCCTCCAGATCAAGCAGACCGGAAAGGAGACTGTGAATGGAGAAACCTCCTGCTGTCCCCGGAATCAGTTCTCCCTTTTCCCGCGCACAGCTCTCACAAATATGGAATTCCGTCTTCTCTCCATTCACGATTTTGGTAAAATGGAGCGTTGCCGGCTTGGCGCCACATTCCTGGCATAACATAAGGTAAAGTCCCTCCCTTGGGATTGACGTTTATTTGCCCAATAAAGAGATTAGCATGGCCTTCATAAGCTTGGCACGAATCTCATCCCGGTACGGAAGCTTAACCGTCAGGCATTCCCGGGAAATGGCAGCACGCATAAGACATGCTTCCCGCTGGGTTAGAAAACGGGCTTCCTCCAGCTGATAAATTAGCCCCTCGGCAGTATTTTGATCAATTCCGGCCCCAATCGTATGATTCAGATGGGTATGCAAGGCCACATTCTGAGGCAACTCAAAACGCTGAATCCGGATATAACCGCCGCCTCCGCGCTTACTCTCCACGATGTACCCTTTTTGAAGAGTAAAGCGTGTACTGATGACATAGTTGATCTGTGACGGCACGCATGAGAACTGGTCCGCCAGGTCATTTCGCTGGATTTCCACCGTACCTTCGGGACTTTCATGCAAAATATTCTTCAGATATTGTTCGATAATATCAGAGATATTACGCATCACTCATCCTCCAGTATTCCAATCTTGATGTTGCAATATTGCCACTCGAAAGAATATCAACAGTCCGGTCAAAGCGGTCTTTAAAGAGCTTACCCAACTAAGAAACGGCGAATCCTGGCCGTCATAGCCACTTCATGGTACGGTACAGACACTATAGTGTGACCTTAGCGTTCGAAATTACATACCTTGTAAGTCAGCGGGAAGTTCAAAATACCTCTTGTTTTGGCTTGTGTTGACTTTGACTTTCTTTGACTTTTTTAATATTATAACATATTTTTTTGCAATGCCAAGTGGCTACTCTTATTTTTTACAAAATGCGCTCATTGTATTCGAAGCTTGAGCGTTAAATCACACCTTTTGGGGTGTAAAAAGCTCCTTCACAGCGACTGCCATGAAAGAGCTTGAGTCTAGTATGAATGATTAGGATTAGAAAAAGTCAAACAACGCCGTCTTCTGTGCCGGGATGATATCCTCCAGCCCCTGTACTCCTGTCACACTTCCGGTTAACCTTCCTACCTTGGCCATTTCCGCGGGACGTTTATAGCCTAGCAGTAGTATCGTCAAAGTTCCAATATCGAGGGCCACATCTCCTTGTGAGCGCTCGCCTTCGATCTTTTCCAGAGACGCCATCCCTTGGTCTGTAACCCGCCATTCCCAAAGTCCATGGTTCCACGGCGCATGCTGATCCTCAATGAATACCTTTAGCTGACGGGAAGCAGCTAGTCCACTGAAAGAATACTCCTCTACAAAAGACTTGGCATTCACAATGCGGCCCATAAAATAAGGATGATTCTCCTGGGTAATTCGGGGATCGGGCAGCAGGAAAGGCAGAATATCATCACTTGGAACAAACTTTAGCGCTGCTCCAGTCACCATGGAGTCATGATTAGCCAGGAAGGTCCATAGTGCTTGGCGCGAAGCTTCATTCAAATAAACAAACTCTCTGATGACCAGTTCTCTACTCTCTAACCTATATAAGATATAACCTTCAGGATCACCTTCTGGCGAATAAAAGACTGCATGATGTGTATTCTCATTCAGAACGGAGTGTTCCCACCAGTCTTTACTGCGAACGAGAGTTCCGTTATATTGGGAGGCAAAACGCTCATATAATGCTTCAAGCTTCTCAAGATCCTCCCGCACATCGCGGCGGACAATTCCTTTAACATCGATTTTTCGAGGAAACTTCGAGACTGGAATAGTATAATTCTTGGTCTCACAATAAATCTCCCAGCCAAATTTACGATAAAACGGGATCAGGAAGGGATGTAAGAAGGACAAAGTTTGTCCAGCTTCATTCATGGTCTCCAGCGTATGGGACAACAGCTTGGCTACAAGTCCTTGTCTACGGTTCTCCGGCCATGTAGATACACCGGCAATTCCCCCCATAGGCACGGTACGGCCTTGTAAGTTGACCTCTAATGGGAGCAGCGTCAGCATGGCACTAAGCGTCCCATCCTCAAAGATCCCCCAAATCCGTTCCGGCTTGAATCTTTCTAGTCCCTTTTCTTTGTCTTCGGTGGAAAGTTTATACTGAAAAGCATATTGGGATAAGCTTACACTATCCTCAAATTCAGTGGAATTCAATTGCCTGATCTCCATTAACTCACCTCATCTGTACAATAATCGATCTAATGTGAGTATACAGGCATCCGACTTTCATTGCTAATTCAAAGAAAGAAATTAAAGTATATTAACAACTTATCCACAGAAGCACACCTCAAAGTTTTCTCTCCAACGATTAAACCTCATCAATCGCAAGAGTTATCCCCGAATTACCGGATTTTATCCACATATTCAAGTTTTTATCCACAAAAACCGTGTATTACTCCGCTTTTTACTTGACGACCCTATATAAATGTGCATTGTATCCACAAGAATGTGACGCTCTATCTTACGATATTGTGTCCACATGTGCGTAAGTTTTCTGTCTTTTCCTGAAATTATCCACAACATTTCCACAGGTCTGCACAACGCAAAAAACCATTGTTGAAATACTCAACAATGGTTTAAATTGCTTGGCGGCGTCCTACTCTCCCAGGACCCTTCGGTCCAAGTACCATCGGCGCTGGAGGGCTTAACGGTCGTGTTCGGGATGGGTACGCGTGGAACCCCTCCGCCATCGCCACCAAACATGATTTTTCGAAGCTTTCGCTTCTCGAAATCGCTGCGAGAAAATATCAGTCCTCAGAAAGGACATGCAGCTTAAGGCAGGCTTAATCACCTGAAAACTGAATCCGAATTGAATTTGCGTTCGCCCTTTTCACGGGGCCCCCGGAAAGTATTCGGAATCGGCTTCGCAGCCTCT
>NZ_MAQW01000007.1 GCF_001682855.1 Bacillus sp. FJAT-27264
TTTCGAGCTCGGCATCGTTTGTTTCTCGGCCAGAAATAGAATATACCATGGATAGAAGACCATTGCAAGTGTTTTTTGAAAATTAATTGATCTAATAGAACAAGAGCCAACGAGAATCCTCTGTTGAGGTCCCCTTGGCTCTTGTCGCTTTACCTATAAGACTGTACTTACTCCGTAGTACGGTTGCGCATATGTGGGAACAACAGCACATCACGAATGGATGCAGAGTTGGTTAGAAGCATAATCAGACGGTCTACACCGATGCCGAGTCCACCAGTAGGTGGCATCCCGTGTTCCAATGCACGAATGAAGTCATCGTCCATCTCATGCGCCTCATCGTTGCCTTGCTCCTTCTCGTGAAGCTGCGCTTCAAACCGCTGACGCTGGTCAATCGGGTCATTCAGCTCACTGAAGGCGTTGGCATGCTCACGAGCTACGATGAACAACTCAAAACGATCGGTAAACCGCGGATCAACATCATTCTTCTTCGCCAGAGGAGAAATCTCTACTGGATGTCCCATAACAAAAGTAGGCTGAATCAGCGTTTCTTCTACAAACTGCTCGAAGAACGCATTAAGGATATGTCCGAAGGTCATATGCTTCTCGACAGGCACACGGTGCTCTTTCGCCAATTGCTGAGCTTCCTCGTCAGTCATTTGCACACCAAAGTCAACACCAGTTACTTCTTTAACAGCGTCTACCATGGAGACACGGCGCCAGCCAGGGGACAGATCCACTTCTTGCCCTTGGTAGTTAACCTTCTGAGTTCCAAGCACCTCTTGGGCGATGTGAGCAATCAGGTTCTCCGTCAGGTTCATAATATCCTGGTAGTCCGCATAAGCTTCGTAAAGCTCAATCATCGTGAATTCCGGGTTGTGACGCGTAGAGATACCCTCGTTACGATAGACACGGCCGATTTCATATACTTTTTCCAAACCACCGACAATTAGGCGCTTCAGGTGCAGTTCAATGGCGATCCGCATGTAAAGCTGCATGTCGAGCGTATTATGGTGAGTAATGAAGGGACGAGCAGCGGCACCGCCGGCAATGGCATGAAGAGTCGGCGTTTCGACTTCAAGATAGCCGAGAGAATCGAGATAACGACGCATAGATTGAATGATTTTAGAACGGGCAATAAAGGTCTGCTGAACTTCCGGGTTAATGATCAGATCGACATAGCGCTGACGATAACGCAATTCTACATCTTTCAGACCATGATATTTCTCAGGTAGCGGCAACAGGGACTTCGACAAAACTTCAAGATCCTTCACCTTAATGGAGGTCTCGCCTGTTTTGGTCTTGAACACGGTACCTTTTATACCGATAATGTCGCCCAGATCCAGAATATTGAATGCTGCATATTGGGTCTCAGGAATGCTATCCTGACGTACATAGATTTGGATTTTGCCGGAAAGGTCCTGAATATGCGCAAAGCTGGCTTTCCCCATCTTGCGTTTACCCATAATACGACCCGCTACGCTGACCTGGATATCCTTCTCTTCCAGCTCTTCGTGTGTGAAGCTATCGTACTCCTTCAGCAGATCACCTGCATTGGCGTTACGCTCGTACTTTTTACCGAAAGGATCGATTCCCAGTCCCCGCAGCTCGTCCAATTTGGCCCGTCGGATCTGCAACAGCTCGCTAAGCTCATTCTCCTGAATCTGATCGTTGTTCAATTCTTCAGTCATGCCTTTCATCCCCTCTAAACTCATTAATGTCATATACGCAAGAAGAAACGGCGCCGCCCTTCAGCCTTTGTGAGGACAGTCCCGTTCCAGCTTAGCAGACCATATGTGGTTCTGTATTGCCGGTTGATGTTGAAAAAAGCTTCCCTAAGGAAGCTTTCCCAAACATGTTCCCGCGTCTGCAGCCCGGTTCAGCCAAACCGGTGTTTGCCACAGCAATGCTATGTCAGACGGCAAGCGTCCGTGCTTACTTCATTCGGATATCAAGAATTTTATATTGAATAACGCCTGCAGGTACACTTACATCTACAACGGTGCCTTGCTTCTTGCCGATGATAGCTTTGCCCACAGGGCTTTCGTTGGAAATCTTGTTATTGAGTGGATCGGATTCAGCCGTGCCGACGATTGTATATTCCATCACATCGCCATACTCCATATCCTCTACACTTACGGTAACACCAATGCTTACAACATCTGTAACGATCTCGTCGCTATTGATAATACGCGCGTTACGAAGCATTTTCTCCAAAGTGATGACGCGTCCTTCGATAAACGCCTGCTCGTTCTTTGCGTCTTCGTACTCCGAGTTCTCGCTGATATCTCCGTAGCCAATCGCCACTTTGATCCGCTCGGCCACTTCGCGGCGTTTTACGGATTTGAGGTTCTCCAGCTCTTCTTCCAGACGCTTCAGTCCGTCCGGGGTAAGGATGACTTCTTTATCGCTCATCTCAACCGATTCTCCTGTCGTATACATTTATTGAAAACACCATAACTATATGCGAATCTGAAGGGTTAAGAACCCTCCTTGCTGCATTGATCTAACTGTAACGGCGATTTTATACTGAGAAATTATATTGGAACCGCTACAAAATGTCAATGATGGCACATATAATGTTGTGGGTATTCAAATCATGCACGCTAAACAAAGGTTACACTGCGGAAAGAGTCGCTTCAACGCCTGGGTCGCTGTTATCTCCCTCATATTTCAACTGTTCGACAAAATCATTCAAAATCTTCACCATTTCATCGCGTTTCGTCTCTTCCATAATGACGTCCTTCACCCGCGCCGCAGCCTTCAAGCCTTTCAAATACCAAGCAAGATGCTTACGCATTTCACGCACGGCTACAGCTTCACCTTTGAGCGCGATCAGACGGTCCATATGCAGAATGGCCACCTTGATCTTCTCTTCCGCTCCCGGTTCAGGCATCAATTCACCGGTACTCAAATATTGAATGGTACGGTACAGCATCCATGGATTACCTAGCGCCCCACGACCGATCATGACACCGTCACAGCCGGTTTGATCCAGCATGGCTCGCGCATCTTCTGGCGTGTTCACGTCGCCGTTGCCGATCACGGGAATCGACACAGCTTCCTTGGCCATTTTGATATAGTTCCAGTCTGCACGTCCGGTGTAGAGCTGCTCCCGAGTACGACCATGCACACTGACCGCTTGACCTCCAGCCCGTTCCACTGCACGCGCATTCTCTTCGACAAAAATATGCTCGCTATCCCAGCCGATCCGCATTTTAACTGTGACCGGCTTCTCCACGACATCTACAACCGCAGACACCATTTCATAGATTTTATCCGGATTCAAGAGCCAACGGGCACCTGCATCACACTTGGTTACTTTAGGAACAGGGCAGCCCATGTTAATGTCGATAATATCGGCGTTGGTTTCCTTGTCGACTACTTTAGCCGCTTCCACCAATGAAGCGCGATCACCCCCAACAATCTGCAGGCTCAGCGGTTTCTCACGCTCGTCTACGAATAGCATTTCTCGCGTCCGCTTATTGCCATGGATGATCGCCTTATCGCTTACCATCTCCGCACATACCAGTCCCGTGCCAAACTCCTTGGCGATCAGACGAAAAGCAGGGTTACATACGCCGGCCATAGGTGCCAGAACAACCTGGTTCTTCATCTCGATGCCGCCAATCTTCAACATTTCTTTCACTCCTTTATTCTTTGGAGTTACGTTGGGTCGGACAGTTCTTGAACCGTGACTCCTAGAACGTCCGCAATTTTATTTAAAATTTGATCTTCTAATCGTCTATTACCACGCTCGACTGCACCAAGCACAGCCAAAGATATTCCCGTACTATCGGCCAATTCCTGTTGAGTAAAGCCCTTCAGCTTACGGAATGCCCTGACCCGCCTTCCCATACGCTTGTTGTCCACAGCCGAATTCCTTCCTTTCCGTCTACATCTTGGAGCGCTTCTGTGACCCTGGCACGGAGTCCGGAGGGCTCTTGCTCTGGAACGATGTCATTCAGCGGAAAAAGCACAAACGCGCGCTCCAGCATACGCGGATGGGGCAGCGTCAGCTTCCGGGTATCGAAGGTCTTTCCTTCTACCCACAACAAATCAAGATCTACCGTTCTCGGACCATTGAGGATATCGCGGGTACGGCCAAGCTGATTCTCAATCTCCAACATGACGTCCAGCAACATCTCCGGTGCAAGGGTCGTGCGCAGCGCAGCTGCCATATTCAAAAACTGCGGCTGATCGAGATAACCGACCGGCTCTGTCTCATACACGCCCGAACTACGAACGACTTGAACTCCATCATGACTGTCCAGCCGATGCAAGGCTTCCTTCAAGGTTCCCTCACGGTCACCCAAATTAGCCCCTAAAGCAATATAAGCCTCTGATTCCTCAGAGGTGGAATGGTTATTCATAGTTCGACTCTCACTTTCTAGTTCTGCGCAGCTCTACGGTCACTCCCTGAAAATGAATGTCGAACGGCGGATGCGGCTTGGTGACTTTGACCGTTACCGCATTGATAATAGTATAAGTGTCCAATACATGTGATGCAATACATTCACCCAAAGCTTCAATCAGCTTAAAGGACTTGGTTTCGACAATATTTTTAACCAAATCATGCACTTCGGCATAATTTACTGTTTGTGTGAGATCGTCATTCAGACCAGCATTCTGCAGATCCATATCGAACTCCAGATCAATATAATAACGTTGACCTAACTTACGTTCTTCCTCAAAAACTCCGTGATACCCATAGTACTCCATTCGGTGCAGTTTCATTTTATCCATCTGACAGCCGCCCTTCCAAGTATCAATTATTCCTGCACCACAGGTGGTGCAGCGTATAGCATGGCATCGCACATCTTGACTGTACGCTTGATAAGAGCCACGTCATGCACCCGCACAAACTGACAGCCTTGAGCTATTCCGAAAGCTACTGTAGCAGCAGTTCCCTCCAAGACATCGTCCGGTGGCAAATCTAGCACAGTACGGATGAATTTTTTGCGTGAAGTACCCAGCAGCAGCGGGTAACCTAATCCGGTCAAAGTATCGAGAGCCGCCATTGCCTTCAGGTTCTCATCATGATCTTTCGCAAAACCGATTCCGGGATCAAGAATTATTCGTTCCGGTTTGACACCTGCATGAATAGCGAGATGTACGCTCTCTTTTAAATCCTCACACATATTCGTAATAAAATCAGTGTAATTGCGATCATGACGGTTGTGCATCAAAATTATCGGGCAGTCTGCTTCTGCGGCCACACTGACCATCGCTGGATCGGCTTTGCCTCCCCATACATCATTAATGATGTGCGCACCTGCCAGGAGTGCCTGGCGTGCCACTTCAGCCTTATAGGTATCTATCGACAACGGCAGGTGAGGTGCGGCACGGTGGATGCTTTCGATGACTGGAAGGACCCGCTCCAATTCCTCTTCCAGACTAACCGGTTTATGGCCGGGACGTGTCGATTCTCCACCGATATCGATAATATCTGCACCATCGGCAGCCATTCGTAGCGCATGTTCAACAGCCTTCTCCGGCTCATTCCAGAGTCCACCATCGGAGAAAGAATCAGGGGTGATATTGAGAATCCCCATTACCAGTGTCCGCTGCCCCAAGGTCAGTTCCGTATCGCCACAGCGGTAGGTCCGCTTGTAAATCACAGGCTTCATTGTCTCGCCCCCGTTCTCTCTTTGTATAAAGAGATCAGTTCTTTAGTAATGACACCGCAGCTTCCACTTCCGACGGTGTGACGCTCATTTTGTTCCCACAATGCAGTGACTGGGACAAGCTCTTGCACGGAGTTGGTTAGAAACACCTCATCCGCAACCCTTAGACACTCCCAATCATATTGTCCTTCCTCAATTCTCAATCCGGCACCAGAAGCCAGCTCCAATACCATTTCCCGGGTAATGCCAGGAAGAATGCCTGTAGAGAGTGAAGGCGTGTATAGCACATTATGATGAACAAAAAATAGATTGCTGACGATCCCCTCAGCCAGGTACCCATCAGCAGTAAGCATCAGGCCTTCGGCCCCTTCACTAGAAGAGGCATATCCCGAAAGCTCACGCTTGGCCAAAATATTATTCATATAATGCAAAGACTTGAAGCGTAGCGCCCCTTCCGGTGTGTTACGGCGGTGGGCCAATAACTGTAGTGGCTTGCCTGCGGTATAGAGCTTATCTGATAGTTTGGGCAATTCCTTGATGTACAGGAGGTGATTAGGCTGACTGTAGTCTCCCGCAGGCAATCCCAGAATATCCTCACCTGCAGTTACTGTGTAGCGGATATAAGCTTCTTGCAGACCATTCTTGTCCATTACCCGCTTAATCCAATCCAATAAATGCCCCCGCTCCTGTTCAAAAGGAATCCCAAGTTCCCGGCAACCTGACGCCAGCCGTTGCAAATGCCGCTCCAGCAAGAAAGGGACTCCACCATAGGTGCGGAAGGTCTCGAACAACCCCATACCGTACAAAAAGCCGTGATCCAGAGCAGAAACCACGGCTTCCTTGGCGTCAACTACGCCATTATTGATCCCTATATAGTTCATGCCGTTTCTCCGGCTCTCCGTTTCAGGAAATTGCGCAGCATGGTGTGACCATGATTCGTAATAATGGATTCCGGATGGAATTGTACACCTTCTATCGGATACTCTTTATGGCGTAGAGCCATGATCTCGCCTTCTTCAGTCTCCGCGGTAATTTCCAGACAGTCCGGCAGGGTCTCCCGCTCTACGATCAGCGAGTGGTAGCGTGTTGCTGTGAAGGGTGATTCCAGTCCTTCAAACACCGAGGTACCGTGATGGTGGATCGGAGAGGTCTTTCCATGCATTAGACGTTCAGCACGGATGACGTTGCCTCCGAAGGCTTGTCCGATCGCCTGATGGCCCAGACACACTCCGAAGATCGGAATGATTCCCTTGAAATGCTGCAGCACTTCCAGGCTGATACCTGCCTCATTTGGAGTACAGGGTCCCGGAGAAATCAAGATATGGTCCGGAGCCAGCTTTTCAATCTCCTCAATGCTAATCTCGTCGTTGCGGGATACCTTCACTTCTTCGCCCAGCTCTCCTAAATACTGTACCAGGTTATACGTAAAGGAATCATAATTGTCGATGACCAAGATCATAATGTTGCTCCCCCTTCGGCGCCGCCGGAAGCCTGCAATTCTTGCGTGTGTTCACTACAAAGAACTGCTGTGACTATCGCTTTGGCTTTATTGTGACATTCCCGGTATTCACGGTACGGATCGGAGTCGATCACGATTCCCGCGCCCGTCTGAATGTATCCGATACCGTTCTGCACAGCTAGTGTACGTATAATAATATTTAATTCCATATTGCCGTTATAGTCAATCCAGCCCATGGACCCAGTATATGGACCACGCCGGACTGGCTCCAGCTCCTCGATGATCTCCATGGTGCGCACCTTGGGCGCGCCGGTGATCGTTCCGCCCGGAAAGAGGGCTGCGATGACGTCATAGGCGTCCTTGCCAGGAGCGATGGTGCCTTCTACCTGCGAGACCAGGTGCATGACATGGGAGTAGCGCTCCACAGTCATCAGCTCGGGCACATGGACTGAGCCGTAAGCAGCGACACGTCCGATGTCGTTGCGTTCCAGGTCGACGAGCATGATATGCTCGGCGCGTTCTTTCTCGCTCCCGCGCAGCTCCGCCTCCATGGCGGCATCTTCAGCGGGAGTGAGCCCACGCCGCCGGGTGCCGGCGATGGGGCGTGCGCTGACACTGTCCCCGTGCAGCTTGACGAGCAGCTCAGGCGAAGCGCTGGACAGCGCGAAGCCAGGAGAGCGCAGCAGCCCCATGTACGGGGACGGGTTAAGTCTGCGCAGCCATTCGTAGATATCCTCTGGCTGCGATTTCAGCGCTGCTTCCTGACGCAGCGACAGGTTCACCTGGAATACATCGCCCTTGCGGATGTATTCCTGAACGTCCAGCACAGCCTGCTGGAACTGCTCGTTGGTAAAGGCCGAGGACATACCTGGCCATTCACCTGTAGCACCGGCATAGATTTTGGCTACTTCGGCGCTGTCATCCATTAGTCCCGCTGCGGATGTGATCATCCCCCACTGAGCCAGCATTCGCTCCGCACGGCTCAGCGCATCATTGTATAGCCGCTCCACTTCATCTGACTGAGGCGAGCCCTTCTCTACCAGCGGCACATGCACTGCACAGTAAAGCATGTCCGCTTCATGGTCATAAATCCATACTTCTTCCATTCTCATAAAGAGGTAATCGGGAAACCCTGGATCGTCTTCCGCCAAAGATGGCAAACGTTCCAATGAACGGACCACATCATAACCGAGGAACCCGAGGCAACCTCCCGTAAATGGCGGAACGCCCTCAAGAGGCAGGCGCGGGGAGGTGTAGCCCGACATCCAGCGCTGCAACACCTCCAGTGGCTTACCCTCCAGTAGGCTGGCCCCTGGTCGCGCTGAGCTGCCCGATCCCAGATCGGTCGCTTCTGCCGAAGGGTCGATCACTTCAGCGGAATCACCTTTTCCTTGCAGCACGGAAGCAGGCGCGAGAGCGAGGTATGTGTATCTGCCACCTTTACCACTTTCCAGCAGAACAGAGTATGGAGACGCCAATTCCCATGCGGCCTTCCAAGATGCAGGCAACTTCCCGGACTTTTGTTGTGATTGTATAAGTAATGGCAGGGTGCTCCAGCCCTCATTCGCCCACTGCTCCCACCACTGCCGTGTCGTTAAGATTTCCAAAGCCATCCTCCTAAAAGTTTTGTTGAGCATTACTTCGGTGAACTTTCTACGTAACAAAACTCGCTTCGTAAGCATCTACTTAAGTTTTGTGAAGCTACGCTTCTTGAGTGTCACTACGTAACAAAGCTTACTCCGTAAGCATTCGCTTAAGTTTTGTTGGTAATACTTCTTATAGTCATTATTAATTATCTTTATATTGCCTGTCAGTATACTGTACATTCAGCCCTTTTGAAAAGAGCGTACAGCAAAATAACTTCACTAAATAGGCACCATAGGTAAGAAATTGCTTAGTGCAAGGCAGAAATGACAAGAAAATGATCCTATTAAAATATTAAAAAGAGCCTTCGCCTCCACCAGATGGTGGGACGAAGGCTCTGAAGCGTCTGAACAGACGCTGTTAATTAAACTTCGAAATTATAGAGCGGTGTGCTCAGGTAACGTTCGCCGTTACTTGGGATCACAGCGACTACCTTTTTACCAGCACCCAGTTCCTTGGCGATCTTGATCGCAGCAAATACTGCTGCACCAGATGAAATACCGGACAGAATGCCTTCTTCCTTCGCTACACGACGCGCTGTTTCGAAGGCTTCTTCGTTCTCAACATGAACGATTTCATCATAAACATCCTGGTTGAGGATTTCAGGGATGAAGTTCGCACCGATCCCTTGAATCTTGTGTGGGCCCGGTTTGCCGCCAGCCAGGATCGGCGAAGCCGCAGGCTCTACCGCATAGATTTTCACACCCGGATATTGGCTCTTCAACACTTCGCCAGCACCAGTGATCGTACCGCCAGTTCCAATCCCTGCAACGAATGCATCCAGCGGTCCGCCGATGGACTCAATCGCTTCCACGATCTCAGGTCCTGTAGTTTCGCGGTGAATCTTCACATTCGCCTTGTTCTTGAACTGCTCTGCAATGAAATAGCTTGGGTTCTCGGCCAGAATCTCTTCTGCCTTCTTAACCGCACCATTCATACCTTCTGATCCCGGAGTCAGCACCAGTTCCGCTCCGTAAGCACGCAGCAGATTCCGACGCTCCAAGCTCATAGTCTCAGGCATCACAATAACAACCTTGTACCCTTTGGCAGCAGCCACAAGAGCCAGACCGATACCGGTGTTACCGCTGGTCGCCTCCACAATAGTATCACCTGGTTTCAGACGGCCTTCCTTCTCAGCCTCTTCCACAATGCTGATTGCAATGCGGTCCTTCACGCTGGAGCCCGGGTTCTGATATTCCAGCTTCACATAGATTTCAGCTGATCCTTCCGGTACAATGCGGTTCAAACGAACTAGTGGAGTTCCTCCGATAAGTTCTGTAACATTGTTGACGACTTTAGCCATGAGCAAAAACCTCCTTGGAATGGTAAATGAATATTAGTACAATGAATTATTTCCGACTAAATCAGTAGGTTTTCAATAATCTCATATTATCAATGTTCCAGACTATTGTCAATATTTATTAAAGTTGCATATTTGACACGCAGATCGCTCTCAACTTGGTGGAGGGACGGGGCCTGCTCCAAAGCCAGTTCCTGTCGTACCTGTGATCGTATCTCTTCTGTATCCGGTACTGGGCGCTCAAGTTTTTGTTCCAATCGGATTACAGCGTAGCCTGCATCCGTCTGAAGCGGACCCGCAATGTCCCCGATATCCAGTCCTGCCGCTGTACTCAGCAGTTCCTTCGGCCAGAAGGGATCATCTTCCTCTACAGTTCCCAGATTTCCGCCTTGCAAGCGGCTCTCTACGTCAATAGACAGCTCCTTCGCCAAAACGGCGAAATCCTCACCCTTCTCCAAACGGTCCATGACCCGCTGTGCCTTCTTGTAGGTGGACACCTCAATCATAGAGAGTTGCATTTCCCGCTTGGGGCGATAGCGATCTTCGTTCTGCTCCAGATAGCTGTCAATATCGGAATCATTAATCGTTATTCCAACGGTAGCTACGGCCTGAAGCGTTAGCCGGTACACAGTCTCTTCGCGCACTTCATTACGGGATAGCCCCAGCTCAGACTGCATCTGGGCGTAGTACTGCTCTTCCGATGGATAACCGGCAATGATGCGCTCCAGCTCTCGGTTGACTTCCGCATCAGTCACCCGGATCCCCAGGGTCTGCGCTTCTTTGCCAACAACGATGTGATTGAGCATTTCCAATAACACCTCGTCGCCGTGTTTCTTTTTCAACTCAGCAATCCATTGCTGCTCGGTAATCTCTTGTCCGCCCGCCGCCGCAACATCTGGAGATTCTGGATCTGAATCGCTTCTTTCAAGAACGGCCATGGCACGCAGACTCCAAATTAGCAGCCCTCCGCATACCAAGGTCGCAGCAGCTAATAGAACAACGGCATTGCGCAAAGCGCGTTCCTGTCTTGTCATCATCTGCCGCCCTACGATGTCGCTTGATCCAGGATCGCCTGCATTTCTTCTTTATTAAATTGATAAGCTTCGTTACAGAAATGGCATACTACTTCAGCCTTCTCATCCTCTTCAATTAGACGCTCCAGTTCATGCTGACCCAGACTGATCAAGGTCTGTTCCACCCGTTCACGCGAACATTGGCAGGCGAAATGAACATCCAGTTCATCCAGCACCACAGCGTCTGGCAAAAGCCAACGCATCATCTCTTCTGGTTCCAAGCCCTGCTCCAGCAGTGCTGTAACGGAAGGCATAGCCCCCAGCTTTTGCTCAATCTCTGTGATCTCCGCATCCGTAAGACCCGGCAGCAGTTGAATGATAAAACCTCCGGCAACAATGACGGAGTTGTCCGTATCTACTAGTACGCCCAAGCCTACAGCCGCCGGTGTTTGCTCGGAAACCGCGAAATAATAAGTGAAATCATCACCAAGTTCTCCGGAGATAATCGGGACACTGCCCAGGTATGGCTCCTTCATACCCAAATCCTTGATGACCTCAATGAATCCTTCAGTGCCAACAGCACCCGCAACATCGAGTTTGCCCAAACTATTGCTCGGCAGATGAACGTGAGGATTGTGCACATATCCCCGAACTTCTCCCAGAGCGTTGGACTCTGCCAATACTCGACCTAATGGTCCATTGCCCTTAACATTAATATTAATTCTCTCCTGGCCCTTGAGCATGGCTCCCATCATGGACGCAGCAGTAACGGTGCGCCCCAGAGCGGCTGTAGCCACCGGAAATGTATCGTGTCTACGCCGCAGCTCTTCAACCAATTCGGTCGTGCGGACTGCAAACGCTCTTACTCTCCCGTCAAATGCCGTTCCCCGGACAAGCCGATCCTTCTTATTTTCCATTGGGTGCATACTCCTCCTATCATTTATTCTAACTATATAGATTGAACACAGGATACTTACACGGGGTTAGATCGTCATTGCGGAAAACGTTTGGACTTTCGGCCTCTGTTGTCTCCAGATTTCTTTAGATTGTACCGCTATTCGCGGATAAAATCCGGAGAGCTTAAGCTTCCGATGCTAGCTTTCCTTCAGAAAGCTTTTAGGCGGTCGCTTTCGCTCCTTCAGTTCCAAACTTTCCCTCCATTCCATTCCCCTTTTGTTACTGTTCTTAGTCCAATCTATATAGCCTCTCTGGGCAATCTTATTTATTACGTTNCCTCTGTTGTCTCCAGATTTCTTTAGATTGTACCGCTATTCGCGGATAAAATCCGGAGAGCTTAAGCTTCCGATGCTAGCTTTCCTTCAGAAAGCTTTTAGGCGGTCGCTTTCGCTCCTTCAGTTCCAAACTTTCCCTCCATTCCATTCCCCTTTTGTTACTGTTCTTAGTCCAATCTATATAGCCTCTCTGGGCAATCTTATTTATTACGTTCGTAAACAATGCGCAGTCCTTCAAGCGTGAGCAGCGGATTAATCTCATCGATGCATTCTGTCTCTCCGGCGATAAGCGGGGCTAGCCCACCTGTTGCAATAACCTTCAGCTCCGGCGCATTCATTTCGATCTTTATACGTTTTACAATCCCTTCAACCTGACCGGCGTACCCAAAAATGATTCCAGCCTGCATCGCATGAACTGTATTGCGGCCAATCACCTTTTTCGGCTTCTCCAGTTCGATGCGAGGCAGCTTGGAAGCCCGCTGATACAGCGCTTCGGTAGAAATGCCTAGACCAGGGACAATGGCACCGCCAAGATAATTGGCATCGCCATCAATACAATCAAAAGTGGTCGCAGTCCCGAAATCGACAACCACGAGCGGACATTTATACTGTTCAATAGCTGCAACAGCGTTCACGATCCGGTCTGCACCTACCTCACGAGGGTTTTCATACCGCAGATTAAGTCCTGTCTTAATCCCCGGTCCCACCAGCAAGGGGTCTTTACCGATATATTTTATACACATATCAACGATTGTCTGAACCAACGGAGGAACTACAGAGGATATAATGACACCCTCTACATCTTTGACCGAGATATCCGACATATGAAACAAATTGTGTATTAGCACACCATATTCGTCCACAGTGGATTGACGAGCGGTGCTCAGCCGAAAATGGTGCAACAGCTCGCGCTTTTTATACACACCGAGAACAATATTAGTGTTACCGATATCAACTGCCAGCATCATGAGACAGGACCCTCCTTCTTGGCGTTAAGGTCCAGGCTAATATCCAGCGAGGAAAAAGAATACGTTAGGCGGCCAACTGAAATTACGTCGACACCCGTCTCAGCTATTCCCCGTACGGTCTCCAGCGAGACATTGCCTGAGGCTTCAGTTCTCACATGTGGCGCTTTGGCTTTAATTCTGGCTACGGCTTCCTTCATCATGTCAGTAGACATATTATCCAACATAATGATATCGGCTCCAGCAGCCAGTGCTTCTTCCACCTGCTCCAGGTTCTCCGTCTCGACCTCGATGGTCATAGTATGCGGAATGTTCTTCCTAGCACGGTCGATGGCCTGCCGAATTCCACCCGCACCTTTGATATGATTGTCCTTGATCATTACCGCATCATACAGTCCAAAACGGTGGTTCGCTCCTCCGCCTACACGGACTGCATATTTCTCCAACATCCGGTGGCCCGGAGTCGTCTTGCGTGTATCGACAAGTCGGGTTGACAGGCCTTCAAGTTCCTGCACAAAAGAAGACGTACGTGTAGCCACCCCAGATAACCGCTGCATCAAGTTAAGAGCGAGTCGTTCGCCCGTCAGGATGGCGTGTGTACTACCCTCTACTTCGGCAATTACAGTGCCCTTCTCCAGCCTCTGACCTTCCTGGACATGCGCAGTAAACGTCAGCGACGGATCTACTACCTCGAATACCAATTCCGCCACAGGCAGGCCGCAAATGACACCGCTCTCCTTGGCATGTATTATAGCCTTCGACTCATGGCCGGCAGGAATTGTAGTCTGGGTACTAATATCACCCGAGCCCACATCCTCACGTAGCCATGACTTGATGGATTGTACCAGTTCTTCATTATATCCGTTAAACATCATCACTTAATTCCTCCACTATTCCCAGCTCACGAGTCTGGAGCAGGTGTTTCCGCCACTCCTCATCATTGCGCTGCGGATAATCCTCACGGTAATGCGCCCCGCGGCTTTCTTGCCGAGCGAGCGCCGACTCTGTGATCAGCAGACAGCAGGTCAGCATGTTGGCGAATTCGTATTCTTCACGCTTAGATAGTGATGCCCCAAAGATCGGCACCTGCCGCTTCAGCTCTTCCAAACCTTTAGATAGCATCTCCTCATTACGCCGAAGTCCGGCATAGCGAACCATCACCTTTTGCAGCTTCAAACGGCGTTCCACTATAGCCTGGGTCGATGCCTCCGTACGTCCTTCCTGAATGCTGACGGCATTCACATCACGACCCAGAGGTGGCAATTCGCGAACCCGATCAATAATCCGTCGGCCGAATACAACAGCTTCGGACAAAGAATTACTTGCCAGGCGGTTTGCTCCATGCAGACCTGTAGAAGACACTTCCCCACAGGCAAACAAGCGTGAAATATTACTTTCCCCGTTCAGGTCAGTCTTAATGCCCCCCATCATATAATGCGCAGCTGGAGCCACTGGAATCCAATCTGAGGTAATATCCAGTCCGTAGCTCATGCAAGTCTCATATATGGTTGGAAAACGATGCTTCACCATCTCTGCCGATTCATGGGTAATATCCAAATAGACAAAAGTCGATTTGGTCAGCTCCATCTCACTGACAATCGCCCGGGCAACTATATCACGTGGTGCTAGCTCAAGCAATTCATGATATCGCTCCATAAAGCGTTCACCGTTGATATTGCGCAGCACCGCACCTTCCCCGCGTACCGCCTCAGAGATTAGGAACCGTGGGGCGCCTGGGTAACTGAGCGCTGTAGGATGAAACTGGATGAACTCCATATCACGAATGTGCGCACCTGCCCGATATGCAATCGCCACACCGTCTCCAGTAGCAACCTCAGGGTTGGTGGTATAACGGAATAACTGACCAGCCCCGCCGGAACACAATATTGTTGCGTCCCCTTGCAGAAATAACTTTCCGCCATCTGGCCGCTGCAACAGTACGCCGACACATTCCCCGTCCTCTGTAATGAGATCTATGACATAATGATCATCCCATACCTCAATATTGTTATGCTCCTCCACTTGCTGACCCAAGGCCCTTACGATCTCATAGCCGGTAGCATCTCCGTTGGCATGAAGAATACGTCGATGACTGTGTGCCCCTTCCTGGGTCAGCGCCAGAACACCATCTTCCTTATCGAACAATGTACCCAGTCTGATCAACTCATGCACACCCTCTGGACCCTCATTGACGAGGACATCCACAGCAGCAGAAGAGCAGAGGCCTACTCCCGCCATTAAGGTGTCTTGGCGGTGGTAGGCCGGAGAATCATCATCGGAAATAACTGCAGCAATCCCACCTTGTGCATAGCGGGTATTACTCTCCATCAGCGACTTCTTAGTAAGCATAATGACACGCCGGTCTTCACTGGCTTTTATCGCTGTGAATAATCCGGCAATTCCGGAACCTATGACGATGCAATCCGTTTTTACAGTTGGAATATCCCGGAGATCAAAATCAACCAAATATTGTGGAATCATGACCGCTCACCTGTTTCAACGAAAGAGTAGCGCATGCTACTTGACTAGTAGCATGCGCTCTAAGGAAGTTCTGGCTTTGTCGGCGATAGCGGGTGGAACGTAAATTTGTGGTTTCATCGTTTCCAGGGCCTTCACCAATTTTTTGAGATTATTAACCTTCATATTAGGGCACACAAGGAACTTTGTGGCAAAATGGAACTCTTTATCCGGGCTATCCTTACGAAGCTGGTACCCGGTACCATCTTCGGTGCCGACAATAAACTGCTTACGATCCGACTTGCGGCAGTATTCCAGAATCGAGGTGGTGCTACCAACATAATCCCCCATGGCTACAACTTCAGGGCGGCACTCTGGATGAACCACGAACTCTGCATCAGGATATTTGGCTCTCATCTCCACTACATCCTTGACGGTCAACATGTCGTGGGTATTGCAGTAGCCTTCCCAAATGATCAGCTTCTTGCCGGTTTGATCTTGAACATATTGTCCAAGGTTCTTATCCGGTACCCAGATGATTTCTTCGGCATCCAGCGATTCAATTACCTTCACCGCATTCGCGGAGGTACAGCAAATATCCGTCTCTGCCTTGATTTCTGCGGACGAATTGATATAAGTAACGACTTTAGCATTGGGGTGTTGGGCCTTCAACTTGCGAAGACCTTCCACATTGACCATATCAGCCATTGGGCAGCCAGCGCGTTCATCAGGAATAATTACTGTCTTGTTAGGCGCCAAAATCTTAGCACTTTCTCCCATGAAATGCACACCACAGAACACAATCACATCTGCATCCGTCTCCGCTGCCTTTTGAGCCAGCAAAAACGAGTCACCCCGGAAATCAGCAACCTCCTGAATTTCATCCCGTTGATAGTAATGAGCCAAAATGATTGCATTTCGTTCTTTCTTAAGCTGTTCGAGACGTATACGAAGTTCACGATTCTGTTCCTGCTTGCGCTCCAGCGCCAAAGCTTCCATGGTCTGTACTCCCCCTTATGTCTTCGCGGCTTGAGGCCGGCACTTTCATGTCAAATTGGATCAAATAAAAAGTAAGTAATATTAATCACTAATGTACACAACGTTCCAGCCCCTGTCAATGTAACCGGAAAGACAGTCAACGACTTCTTTTCTAGAGTACAGACACAAAAAATCCGGAGAACATAACCGTTCTCCGGATTTGCAGCAGTTCATCTAGTTAAAAGACAACTTAGGAAAGACTTCCGCCGCCTTTATTATCATCCGATCCATCATTGCCTTCGGATCCCGGATTGTTCGGAATATCCTTAGCCATATCCGGTGATGTGGACTGAGTATCCTCAGGCTTGCCTTGAATACGCACACGCACATCTCCGATAGAATCGATTACTGGCTCTCCACCTTCATGGACAACCCCTTCAGATTCCTCGGGCTTGCCATCTTCAGAAAGGTAACCCTGCTCGATCAGTTCTTTGATCTGATCCAGTTCCAGTGTTTCCTTCTCAAGCAAGGTGTTAGCAATAAGGTGCATTTCCTTGGAGTACTTGGTCAACAGTTCTCTACAACGCTCGTAGCACGTGCGGATAAAGTTCTGCATTTCTTGATCAATCTCATAAGCGATGGAATCACTGTAGTTCTGCTCATGCCCGATATCACGGCCCAGGAATACTTGACCTTGGGATGTTCCGAACTGTAGAGGTCCCAGCTTATCAGACATACCGTACTCCATAATCATGCTACGAACAATAGACGTAGCCTGTTGGAAGTCACTGTATGCGCCTGTACCGATTTCGCCGATGAACATTTCTTCAGCAACACGGCCACCGAGCAATCCAGTTACTCTATCAAGCAATTCCTGCTTGGTTGCAAGCATCCGGTCTTCCTTAGGAAGCATAATGACATATCCGCCTGCGCGTCCGCGCGGGATAATCGTTACTTTATGCACCATATCGGCATGCTCCAGGAAGTAACCAGCAATGGTATGACCTGCTTCGTGGTAAGCCACGATACGTTTCTCGCGGTCGCTGATAACACGGCTGCGTTTCTCCGTACCCACGATCACGCGGTCAATCGCTTCATCCACTTCGCGCATGGAGATATCCTTGCGGTTGCGGCGTGCAGCGAGCAATGCCGCTTCGTTCAAGAGGTTCTCCAAATCTGCACCGGTGAATCCAGTTGTACGCTTGGCGATTACATCCAGCTTAACATCCTTCGTCAGCGGTTTGTTACGGGAGTGAACTTTCAGTACTGCTTCACGGCCTTTCACATCTGGACGGTCAACCGTAATTTGACGGTCAAAACGTCCCGGACGAAGCAAGGCTGGGTCAAGAATGTCTGCGCGGTTAGTTGCCGCTACAATGATAATACCTTCGTTGCCACCAAAGCCGTCCATTTCAACGAGCAATTGGTTGAGTGTCTGTTCACGCTCATCGTGTCCACCGCCGAGGCCAGCGCCACGTTGGCGTCCAACTGCGTCAATCTCATCAATGAAGATGATACAAGGCGCATTCTTCTTGGCATTCTCGAACAAATCACGTACACGGGAAGCACCGACACCGACGAACATTTCTACAAAGTCAGAACCGGAGATACTGAAGAATGGAACACCAGCTTCACCAGCTACCGCACGGGCCAGCAAGGTTTTACCTGTTCCCGGAGGACCTACGAGCAATACGCCCTTAGGGATACGTGCACCCACAGCAGCGAATTTGCGCGGATCTTTCAGGAATTCCACGACCTCGACAAGCTCTTGCTTCTCTTCGTCGGCTCCTGCAACATCCTCAAAGCTGATACGCTTCTTCTCTTCATTATATAACCGGGCTTTACTCTTGCCGAAATTCATGACCTTGCCGCCGCCACCCTGCGCCTGATTGAACAGGAAGAAGAACAGGATGAACATGATTACCAGCGGGATAATGGAGGAGAGGAACGTCAGCCAAATGCTGTCGCCTTGCATCTTCTTCTGCTCATACTCTACGCCGTGTTCATCACTGGCCTTAACCAATTCGTTAAGAGCAGCATCTGTAGGAGGGATATATGTGGAGAAGCTTTTGGATTTTTTGTCTGCCGGCAGCTCTTTATACTCACCTGTAACCAGGAACGCGTTGCCTTCAAACTGAACCGTTACGCTCTTCACATTATCGCTCTTGATTTCCTGTCTTAACTGGTCATATCTAGGGAAATCGGCGGATTCATTTCCATTGCTTACAAACTGGACAATGCCCACCACGACTAAAAATAAAATCAAATAAAAACCAGAATTCCGGATGAACCGATTCATCCCCTACCTCCTCTCGCAACACTCAAGTTATTGTACCATAGCCTATCGGGACACCTCAAATAAGGGAAGTCCTGGAGTCTGATCACCAGCTGAATGGCTGTCAATTGTTCAGTTGGAATAAATCTCAGGCTTCAGCACGCCGACGTAAGGGAGGTTCCGATACCGCTCGGCATAATCCAATCCGTAGCCCACAATAAATTCATCGGGCAATACAAACCCTGTGTACTCTGCTTCAAGGTTGACTGTACGTCCCGCAGGTTTGTCGAACAGGGTAACTACTGAGACTGACTTGGCATTACGATTACGCAGCAGCTCAATCAGATAACTGAGCGTCAGACCGCTGTCGATGATATCCTCAACGATCAGCACATCGCGGCCCTCTACCGACACATCAAGATCCTTGATGATTTTGACAACGCCGGAAGACTTTGTAGATGCTCCATAGCTTGATACCGCCATAAAGTCCATCTCCAGAGGTACTGTAATGACTTTAACCAAATCTGCCATAAATATAAACGCACCTTTTAAAACACAGATCACTAAAGGGTTACGTCCTGCATATTCCTTGCTCAGCACAGTGCCAAGCTCCTTGATTCTCTGCTGAATTTCCTCTTCGCTGATTAAAACTTCTTTAATATCATTTTGCAACTTGCGAGACCTCCTAAGTTATACTATGAAAGACTTACTTCGACCATTACGTTTCTTCAACCCTGTCACCGTCTTCTAGCGACAGGAGAAGGACCGCGGCCGTATGCCGCCCTACTGCGGCATGCATCGAGCGTCTTACGCCCGGAATCCAGACGATATTGCCCAAACCATCGCACACGAGGGGAATTATAGATCGCTCGGAAGAAGGTATTTTATCATCAATGTAAATATCTTTTACCTTTTTGCTTCCGTTTAATCCCATAATCTTAATGGTATCTCCAGGCAATCTGGACCGGATGGTCAATGGGAAGACCAATTCATCCAGGTCAAACCATGCTGACATCACTTCAGACTGCTCCCCGCGTAAAAAAAAGCTTTCTCTCTCCAGCACCGTCATCGTCATCACTTTCCCAATCTCACCGAGCAAAAGCCGGGTCTGGGGCAAAGAAATCCGATATGTATAGCTTGCCTGCACCTTCGGAGGCTTGGACGAGAACAACATCATGTCATATTGCCGGATACAGGTAAGTCCCCCGCCCAGATCAAGACTCCAGGTCGTTGGATATTCCTGTAATGTCCGCCGCCGCACAGATTCAATCTTGGAGAAATCCGTAATGGAAGAATCCGCCGACAGATAATTTAATATTAGTTTAATCAAACGCCGTTGTAAAGCGGAGGGTACGGCCGCAAAGGATACCCTTTCAAATGTATATTTCCCGCTATTTACGGAAACCAGTTCATCAAAGCATCTGGCAGCAGCTTCCTCCATATAATCATCCTCGGCTCCAGCAATCTCTGCCAGTTGCAGCAAGGAATGTCCCAAGCGTCCATTGTATCTTTCCAGAAAAGGCAGCACCTCCAGCCGCACAGCATTCCTCGTATATTGCGTCAGCAGATTGCTGGCATCTTCCGCATAGGGATAACCATTCTCCTGGCACAGGCCCACAAGGGCCGTTTTGTTAATACGGAGGAAGGGACGGATGAGTTGCACCTTTTTTTCGGTCCGCTTCCAGCGCATGCCGGCCAGTCCCGAGAGCCCGCTCCCACGCAACAGCCGCATTAGTACGGTCTCAGCCTGATCATCGGCATGATGGGCCAGCGCGACAGCTTGAGCTCCATACCGGTGAGCAGTATCAATAAGAAACTGATAACGCTTCTCCCGGGCTGTTCCCTCCGGCCCAAGGCCACTGTCCTTTGCCAGTGAGGGAATATCGAACTCCGCCATTTCGAAAGGAATGTTGAGTTCTGCTGCCAACTGGCGGACAAGCTCTGCCTCTTCTACCGACTCCCCCCTAAATCCATGGTTCACGTGGGCACATATTAATTTTAAAGGTGTCCGATTTGCCGCGATTTCATGCAGCACATGCAAAAGAGCCACAGAATCCGAGCCTCCGGATACTGCGACTACAATGGTGTCATGAGGCGACCACAGCCCATGTTCAGCTGCAGACTCCAGTACAGCATCCACGAGTCCGTTCATTTGCTCCATATGCGGCTCCCTTCCCGCCCGGCCGTTTGCACAGGTTCGTATACCGGCAATCCTTGGTCCTTAACCGGCAGTATGTATAATTTCAAAATCGCAGTAGCCAATAAATTGTAAAGGCCAGCATGAATAAAGACAAGCCAAACGCATTCTTCAACCAGCGGGGCGTGGCCATATGCTCCGGCCTGGCCTTACGTGAGCCGTATATATGATTCTTCCAAATCTCCATAGCCTCAGCCGAGCTGTTGAATCCACCTTTCAGCGCATGGCAAATCCAGGAGGACAACTTCTTGTCCGGCAGGCTGCGGGCCAGCTTCAACAGTTCATCCACACTTCTCGTCTGCGGTAGCTGTAGAGCCGCACTCTTCAGACCAGATTCATTGAGCAGGCGAAGACAGAGAACAGCAAAGGCAAACAGATCATAGGCCTCATCCCCTGTCCGGCTGCCGGCATTCCAGAAGCCACGATCATGCCACTCGGTGAATTGCTTCACACTGCGGCCCATTGGACTTGCGCCGCCAAAGTCAATTAGTTCCGCTTCACCGACGTCAGAAACCATAACATTCTCCGGCTTCAGATCACCAAATACAAAGCCGCATTCATGCAGCCTGCGCAACTTATCAAGCAGCTTCAGGCCCACAAGTCCAAGCCAGTCTGGTCCGTTCTTAGAAAGAAAATGATGCAGCGGCCTGCCCTGCACATATCTCATCACATAGAACGGCTTATTATCGTCCTCCCTGTAATCATCAGCTTCCAGTAGATAAGACGACAAAGGCGATTCCCGCTGGGCGCGGTATTCATTGCGCTTCCGGCGGGACTGCAAGGAAGTGAGCACATTGATCTCAGATTGCAGATCAAGCGCATCGTAACCTATTTTAAGCGCATAGTATTCCCGTCTCCCTTGTCGCTGCACGAGATATACGGTTCCATTCGCACCCCTGCCCAGCAATCGCTGTATCACATAACGGTTTCCCCGCCATTTCCCGGTGATAACGGTGCCGAGAGGATAAGGCGGATTAGACGACATACCCACCAATCATCCCTTCTCTTTCGTCTGGATCTTCAATCATCCGGCGTCCATGATGTCCATCCAGTGTATCATAACGGTAATGCTCAAGCACCTTGAAAATCGCCGGTCCTGTAGGAGTTGCGCCTCTCATCCGCAGCTTGGAGAATAAGGAGCGGACACCAGACACATTGCTGGTCCAGTCCATATCAAGCTCTGCATTCTCACTGCTGTTGCGTCCGGGAAAATGAAAAACAGCGATCTCGCTTGTACCTTCCCTTGCCTCCAGACTAAGCGCCAGATCTCGGATAGCTTCCTCTACTGCAGCAAGCTTGGGCTTCATGCTGGCGCTAGCATCAATAAGCAGAGCAATACGCAGCGGGGATGTTTCCGTCAGCTCATCTACGACATTGACGACCTGAGAACGCTGTAGCGGTGGCAATTCTTCCAGCGAGCCATCGCCGAGTATTTTTTTCACCTCTTTATTAACAGCCTGCTGAATGGTCTGCACTACAGTCTTACGCGTCATCATCTGCATCGTTTGGGCCAATTGTGGTGTTCCGACTATACGGCTAAGCCCCCCTCCGGCTTTCGCAATATCGGCAATCTCCCGGCTGCCAAGATCCCCAATGGTTCCATGATCAATCACACCGACCACGTTCACAGTGATTCCCTCCTGCAGGGCATGCGCCGCTGCCATCACCGGACTTTCCCCCACGTTCGAACATCCGTCTGTAATGAGCAAGATCTGCTTCATAACCATTCACTCCCCTTTTGTCTGAAACCTCTGTTTCTAGCATGTCCAGAAATGAGAGATTTCAAACTCGCATTTTGTGAGGTGAAAGGCTTTTAGAAAGACTGTGAATGAAGGGGAACTGCGAGAAATGTTGGGCTTTCGATCGCTGTTGTCCCCGGATTTATTCAATAGTGATTTATAAGTGAAAATCCGGTGACAAAGGCGAACGCTTCGCTTCTACAGCTCCAAATTCCTCTCCGTTCCATACCTTTCACTTTTTCAAAAGCCTAACCCTACCACAAATTGCGGTGTTTGGGTGGGGGGAACAAGTGGTGGCGAGTCATCATTTCATTCGACTCGGCAGGCCAAGGCAAGTGCTTGAAGTGCAACAAGTGTAACAAGTGCCATAAGCACTAGCATTAGAAGGCCGATGCTATAAAAGTTTAGACAACAAAAGAACAGAGCAGTTGCACTCTAGCTCACCGTACGCGGGCGCTCCATTCGCCCAATTCCAGGCAGCTGCAAGCTGGACCATTCCGGATGATAATGGTCGATCCGGCTGACGACGATGGTCATATCATCATGGATTTCATTGCCTTGATAACGAATGACCTTCTCTAGAAGCGTGTCAGCCATATCCTGCGGATCATCGCCCTCAAGCTCCTGTATCATTCGTTTCATCCATATCTCTTTATTAACGGCATATCCCGGCGCATCATAAATACCGTCAGTCATCATAATGAGAATATCTCCCGGATGGAGCTGCAAAGTGATCAGATCCACCTCCATATCCTGTATAATGCCGATGGGCAAATTGCTAGCTGTCACAGGGATCACTTCACTGCCCCGCCGGATAAAGCTCGGCGCGGAGGCGATTTTCATAAAAGTAGTCTGTGCAGAATATTGATCAATCAGCGCCATATCCACGGTAGCATAGAACTCGTCAGGGGAACGGAGCATCAGCACCGAATTGACGGATTTGACCGCCAGCTTCTCATCCATGCCGGATTGGAGCAGCTTCTCCAGCATTCCCAGCGCCGCGCTACTTTCCATTCGTGCACGCTCGCCGTTGCCCATTCCATCGCTGATCGATACAGCAAATGTTCCGTTGCCCAGTTCGACGGTACTGAAGCTGTCGCCGGACAATAAATCGCCCCCTTTGGCCGCATTGGCTACCCCGGTATTCACCTCATAAGCTTTTGCCGATCCGAACGTAACCATTGAAAGCCCTTCACGGGGATGGACTGCCGTCTCGCTCATGACAGCTATGTTCTCATTAAGAATGTCCGAGAGCAGTGGGGCAATCATTTTGCGGCATTCATCGAACCCTCGAGTATAGGCATGAATAACCTCGATTTCTACGCGTCCGGGATCAAGGCTTAATATATCAATGCTATGGATGGACAAGCCCAGCTTCTCCAAGGCTTCACGAATCTGACTTTCCTGGCGATACATCGCCTGTCCTTCCCGCTTGATTTCTTTGGCCAGGTCCTCCATCACCTGGGAGACGCCGGACAGCTGCTCGGCAACAAATTGCCGGCTGTCGTATATTTGTCTTTTCCACCGCATATCATGCTGGTAAAGGCCGTATTGACCCTTCATGAACTCCAAAACCTCACCTGTCTTGCCGCAAATCCGGTTCCACTCAGGAGGGAGTTGAGCGGCCGTCACATCCGGGCACTCTTCCACGGTAGTCATCATATCCGTCATATAACGATAGGTCTGATAGAATTTCGCATCCCAGCAATGACCACGGCGCACGCAACCTGAGCAGACGTTGTCCGTCACCGTACTCATGAAATCCTCCATTTCACGTTCGGCTGTTCCCGCTTCTCCGGCGCGTGAAATTTGCCCGAAGCTGCTGGACAGCTGGCGGAATACCTGCGAGAACTGTGTCACCCTTTCTGCCGTAATGTCCCTTACCCTGCGGGCATATTCATGTTGAGATCGACTATGGTCGGCTGTTCCCGGTACATATTTGGCAATTGCCGAAATTATGCTGCGCGGAGTCAGAAGAAATAACACCACCGCTACACAAGTCTCCCATGTTGAGGCCATCATATCGCCCGGACCCGTGAAATAGACGGACAGAATGCTGGAACCCAGCAGCATTCCGATAGAAACAGCACCTTTCCGGCCACCCTGCATCATGCCCGCCAGCATCCCGGAAAAAGCTAGCAGGCTCATCTGATAGATCGCTCCAATATCGGCCAGGCTCAGAATTAGCCCGGTAACGACCCCGACAGCAGCCCCTAGCGGGGCACCGCCAGCCATTGCAAACAATAGGATAAGGTATCGAGAAAGAATATGCTCCAGAGACAGCCCTCCTACAGCCCAGCCGACCAGACCAGTCATTACGGAGGCGAGCAATATAATCAGGCAGAGAATTTCTTCATTGCGCAGCGATCGGCTCTTCTGCCTAAAGGTCAATAGCGGAAGCGCCTGCACGAATACGAGCGTCAGTACGAACCCAAGCCCTGCATCGAGGGACATCATCATCAATGGATACCAGGTGAATGAAGGGCCAATCACGATTTGGAACAGACCGACCATAAAAGCGGATACGAAGACCATGAGCGGGGCATAGGAGAGATCAATGCGCTGGAAGCTTTCCATTCCCTTGTAGACCAGCATAAATATAACTAGCTCTGCGGCAATCACCAATCCCCCAGGGAAAGGCGTGAAGAGACTGCCTGCGATAATCGCTACGGCCACGGGAAGCATAGAGTCTCTGCGCATAAACATAATGACGGCAAAATAAGCGACAGCGAACGGGGATAGCTCATTCAGAATGGTAGCTCGTCCAAGCAGAAAACCCATGACGCTAAGAAGCAGCATCCATTTCTTAGCTGCCAGAAGCTGAAGGGCCCGCTGGTTCTGAGCCCATGTCTTCAGACGCGATCCCAAGCCTTCTTTTTGTGCTTTGTCTTTGTTTCCTGTTCTTGTCCACTCCGGCAAATTAACCACATTGCTTTTACTCATTACTCTACACCACCCGTTTCCAAATTTATGGTTCTCATTATATAGTGGCGGTTCTGAGAAAGTTTGTCAGAAACGGAAGGTAAGTCATAAGAAATTTCCGACAAAAAAGCCTGTCCCGACAAACCTCGGAAAAAGGCCCTCTATGCCTTATGGGACAGCGACTTACTCTGCCTGAGCAGAAGCAATGCCCGGCTTCCCTCAGTGAAAGACGGCAGGCATTCGCCAGCGATTGCCCTAAACTAATGTGAGATTGACGAGGATGCTGTCGCTGATTTGGCGGTCCCCGACAAAAAAAGTTAAGGGTCGTGAAACCTTGTCTGCACACTACAGAAAAAACAAAAAAACCGCAAAGGGCCGAAGCCCTCGCGGTTATTTATGATGTTCAAGATTAGGATTATACGCGTTTGGCGCCACGGCCTCCGCGCTTTCCTTCTGTGTTCTTCTTAATCGAAGATATCCGTTCTTCGCTATCTTTCAGGAAGCGTGACATTTTATCCTCGAATGAAGGTTTACCGGCTGCAGGCTTGAATGGACGCCCTCCCCGTTCACGATTAAATCCACCGCCTCCACCACCGCTGCCTCCACCGCCGCCAAAACGGTCTCCACCGCTTGGACGTTCAGGTCTTGGTGCTCTTGGGGGACGTACTTCCGATGCCGGCTTATCTACGGCCTGCTTGATGGAAAGTCCGATCTTACCGTCCTTGTCGACGTTGATCACCTTGACTGTTACTACATCACTAATCTTCAGATGATCGTTAACATCCTTGACGTAATTATCGGCGATTTCCGAGATGTGAACGAGACCTGTGACACCTCCTGACAGATCCACAAATGCTCCGAAATGCGTGATGCCTGTCACCTTGCCTTCTAACTTGGTGCCCACTTCAATTGCCATAGAATAAAATGATCCTCCCTTAAAAATATACAGACGAATATTAAGGTTATCCTGTCTGCGGTGATTTGATTATACAGTAAAGAGAAGAGCAAGGCAACAGAGCGAAAAGCCTCTTTTGACCTGCTTTATTTCCCTGATTGCTCTGTTCGGATCGGAGTCTCCCCCTGAGGGTAGATATTATACCATTTACGCGCCAATTGGCCGATATACTCATCATCATTCAGCCTGGATACATCGTATTTCAGTTGATCCAGAGATTTGGTAATACTATCTTTGGTTTCCTGCTTCTTGGCCAGATCGGCACTCTTGTCCGCGATCAGCGCATGTTGGGAAAAGAAAATATAACCTGCCCAGCCGAAAAAAACAGTCACAAGTACTAGCCAGATGAATTTCCTTCTCTTCGCGCCGGCAGCCGAAGCTTTTTTCGCGTTCTTCTCTTCTGCAGAAAATCTGTTCATGCTGCGTCCCCCTCTTCAAGGTCAGCGTTTCCATCGCCTAGTCAGCCAAGTAGTAATTGTTGTCATCCATGTGCTATGAACGAGCCGTGTCCAGTAGGGAGAAAGCCATCTGACAGGCAGTACCCAAAGCGGCTTCGTCAGACGCAGGAGCAGCTTGAGAACAAACAGCACGATACGCCCAAGCAGTATCAGCACCGCTTTGAGAAGACGCCAGAGCCACAGAAGCGGCATCCCGATCAGGATCGTTACAAGCTTCCAAAGGAATTTGAACACAGAATGAACCAACTGAATTAACATTACCACAAAACGCCGCACCGTAACACTGAAGATCAAAAAATAGATCCATACACCTAGAAAAAGACCAAGGAACGCGTAGAACCGCAATTGCCCCTGATTGCCGGCATACAGCAGACGAAACACAAGCAGGGCAGCCCATAGCCAGTACAGCAAATCCAGTGCGGCGCACAGCCAGTTGGGAAACCTTAACTTGAACGACAGCACCCGGTAGCCGTCATAGGCGAGTCCCATTGCCGCCCCGGCCAGCATCATGTAGAGCAGGGTTACCCATTGGACCCCGGGGTTCATTTGAAGAGCTTGCCGATAATTCCCTTGTTTTTGCCCTGCGAACCGGGATCGAGATAAATCAATGAATGAACGTTGCCTTCCAGCGACAGGAGTCCGTTTTCCAGGCTGAGATTCTTGATATGTAAATGGCTCCCGCGAATGGTGAGATGGCCGAGTTCTGTACGAAGCAGAAACTCCTCGCTGTCGAAACTTTCCACATTCTGCACGCCCGTAAGTTCGAGCTGCTTGCGGTCGTGCATATGCAGATCATGCTGCTTATTGGCTTTTACTGGTTCGATCATAGCATGTACCCCTCCTTCTTACCTCTAATCTATGGTGAGGGAATTCAAGATAGAACGGGAGCTTGTTTTAAAAATATACTTAACTTCTCTGAAGCCGCCTTATCAACGCAAAAAAAGCGCAACTCTACGTTAATGTAAAGTTACGCTTTCTTACATCAGGCATCCGCATAAGCTAAGTTACCGGTACTTACCACTCCAGCCCGTTGCTCTTCGCAACCGGCTCTTCCCGGAGCAGGGTATACATCCCAGCGGCTTCGTCCTTGCGGGTCGTCTCCACCAGTTTTTCTACCTTGACCGTCACCAGCTTCTGACCGAACTGCACTGTAATCTCATCGCCGAGCTTTACTGTGCTGCTAGGTTTGGATTCCCGTCCGTTAATCAGCACCCGACCTTGTTCGGACACATCCTTGGCCACCGTACGGCGCTTAATCAAACGGGAGACTTTCAAAAATTTGTCGAGACGCATTAGTTGACGGCTTCTTTAAGCTTGTTACCTGCCTTGAAGGCCGGTACAGTGGATTCAGGAATTTCAATAGTTGTGCCCGTTTGCGGGTTACGGCCTGTACGACCGGAACGTTTGCGGGTTTCGAAAGTGCCGAAACCGATCAATTGGACTTTATCGCCTTTAGCCAGAGCTTCGGTGATCTCGCCCAGGAATCCATTCAGTACTGCTTCTACGTCTTTCTTTGCCAATCCGTTTTTCTCGGAAATGTTGTTAACCAAATCTGTCTTGTTCATAGTTTAAGGTTCCTCCTAGGATACGAAAAAATAAATGAAACGAGATTTACCGCCATTATCGGCCACAAATCACCATTTCGTCTTTATGATATTCTGGATGCCACCCGAAAATCCTGCCATGACTCGCCGTTTTTTTTAAAAGCGGGCTTCTTTCTTCCCGGCAAGAAGAGGGTTAGCAGAGTATAGCACTATTACATTATAAACTGCAATCCCTGCTTCAAATCAAAGATTCATAGCCGCTATATTCACAGCATAGCCGCTTCTTCGCGTATATATACGGCTAAGTATCTTTCGATTGATCTACCAACGTAAAGTAGCTTCAGCAGGCCCTTCTGCAGCTTCTGCCGTTACTTGCGCTCCTGGACCTTAGCCTCCTGCCAAAGCGCCTCCATCTCATCAAGATTGCTCTCCTGCACACTCTTTCCCTTGCTGCGCAGGTTTTGTTCGATGTATTGGAACCGCTGGACAAATTTGCGGTTAGTGCGGGTCAGCGCATCTTCCGGATCAGCTCCGATAAACCGGGCTACATTAGTGGCTGCAAAGAGCAGATCACCAAGCTCCAGGATCTGTTCTTCCGTAGGGGCTCCACTGGCAATAGCCTCCTGCAGCTCGTCAGCCTCCTCGCGAACCTTCACCAGGCAGTCCAGTGCATTATCCCAGTCAAAGCCTACCTTGGAAGCTTTCTTCTGCAGCTTATAGGCCTTCATCAAAGCCGGCAAATCCCGGGGAACGCCATCAAGGACAGATTGCTCCTCCGGCTTCATACCCTTACGCCGTTTCTCCTCTGCTTTCATGCCTTCCCAGTTCTGAAGCGCCTCGTCCGCATTGCCGGCCTCCCGGTCGCCGAATACATGGGGATGACGGAACACCAGCTTGTTGTTCAGTCCCTCGATAACGTCAAACACATTGAACGTTCCCACTTCTTCTTCCATCTGAGCGTGCAACATGATCTGCAGCAGCAGGTCACCCAGTTCCTCCTTCATGTGGTCCGGGTCATCCTCATCAATGGTTTCCAGCACTTCGTAGGTTTCTTCGATCAGGTTCTTGCGCAGCGATTCATGGGTCTGTTCCTGGTCCCAAGGACAGCCTTCCGGGCTGCGGAGAATATCGACAATTTCATGCAACCGGGCAAAGGTGCGATTCCGCACATCTTCCGAACGATTCGCCGGGATATAAATCAGCGACAAGTTACCATACCCATCCAGACGGTCCAACTCGTAGAGAGGCACCTTCAGAATTTGCTCCTCGTTCTCCACGCCAAGCGCATGCCCAACCACAACCTCATATTCAGGCGGATACAGCTCCATCAGGCATAGCTTGGTCTCCGAAGCGGTGAAGGTATCATACACCTGACCGATCAAGGTGTGCAGCTCGGGCTGAAGATGTGAGCGGCGAATACCGGAAGCATCCAGCAGCTGGAACCCATCGATAGGGTCAAAGCCGAGCCGCACAAAGGCCTCGTCCAGGAAGCTCTCGCCGCCCAGAATCTGCAGCTCTATTCCCCATTCAGGACAGCGTTGCCGCAGTAAAGAAACCGCCGATTCGGCAACCATGGGATGACCTGGCACCGCGTAGACGATTTCTGTGCCTTGCTCGGCAGCAGAGGCCTCTTGAATTAGACGGGACGCAATTGCCTCATAGACCTCGGGGAAAGAGGACAGTGACTCGTACAATCCGTCGAATGATTGCCACTCAATCTCCAGCTCCGCAAGCGCGGCCATTACCGGGTGTTCCTTGGTGCGTACGTACACGGTCGAAGCGGCCTTTAGCTTTTTAATAATACCCAGCGTCAGCCGGTCAGGGTTGCCGGAACCCAGTCCGACAATCGTTAATGATGCGCTCATGCCTGTTCATCTCCTTATTGACCCTCTCTAGCCTAACAATAGGCAGAGGGCACTCTATCCTTGAATGTTTTCCCGGGCTTGCTATGGAAGCCAGAAGACAGTGAATGGTTCATTTATGCTCGGCTAGCGGAACAGGCCCAGCTTGCTAAAGCCCTTCGCCAGGGACGGGCCGATGCCCGGAAGCTGGCGCAACTCGCTCTCGCTGAGCAGCCGCAGGGCGATCGCGCCTACGGCGAAGACGGCGCAGCCCGCCGTCACGCCGAGCAAGCTTTGGGCCAGGCTGGCGGTTCGCCCGCCAGCCAGCCCTGCCGCCGCGAACAGTACGTCAGCTACATAGCTGACGGCCGCAGCGGCGGCGGCCAGGCCCGCGAGTAGCACCGCGGGCTTCACCAGGGCATCTGCGAGGCGAAGCCGCAGATAGCCCTGGCGGTGCAGCAGCAGCACGTTCAGTGCTGCTGCCAGCAGGTGCGCGGCCACACTGGCGATGGCCGCGCCGGTAATGCCCTGCTGCGGGACAAGCAGCAGGTTAAGGGCCGCCTTGAGCCCCGCGGCGGCCAAGAGATGTATAGCTGGGGCGCGCACATGCCCCAGCCCCTGCAGCAGTGCGGCCGAGATGATGCTGACCGTGCCGCCGGCGGCGGTGAAGGCCAGCCAGATCATCGTGCTGCTGCCGGCAGTATCGCCGTAGAGCGCGATGTTGATCGGCTCAGCCAGCACCGCCAGCCCCACAGCTGCAGCGAGACCCAAGAGCCAGAACCAGCGCAGCGACAGACTACAGCGGGTCTCGACCAGCTTCAGATCGCCGTTGTACTTGGCTTCTGCCAGTGCGGGAATAAACACGACAGACAGGGATGTCGCAAGCATAGTCACAATCTGCACAAGCGGCAGGCCGCGATTATAAATGCCAAACTGCGCCATAGCTGCACTTTCGCTAAGACCCTCCGAGAGCAGGCGAGGCACGGTAAATACATCGACCAGCCCGATCAGTGGAAGAGCCAGCGCACCCAGCATTACAGGAACCCCATAGGCCAGCAGACTGCTCGCCTTGATCCCAGAAGCTTGTCCTTGCAGGGGCTTAGCTCTCCCCTGCGACCCGGTTACTTCTGCGGTAGCCGCTACTTCTGCCGCAGCGGGAAGCCCCGTATTGCGGCGGTGCCTCCGCCAATACAGCAGCATCACCAGCAAGCCGGCGGCCCCGCCTCCGGCAGAGCCAAGCAAAGCGCCAGCCGCAATACTCTCCACTCCCGCCCCGTGTGAAGTCAGATAGAGCAGCAGGGCAATCATTACCGCTACGCGGACCGACTGCTCCACAATTTGCGATACCGCAGTGGGGGTCATATTGTGCAGACCCTGGAAATAACCCCTTAATGCCGCCATGACCGGAACGAATACAAGCCCCCACGATGCGCTGCGTAGCGCCGGAATGACATGGGAACTGCCGACCCATTCAGCAATAAGCGGCGCGCCAGCATAGGTAAGGAGACCAAGCGCCAAACCACAGATGCCAGTTATCAGCGTAGACAAAAGAAGAATCCTTCGGCTCTCATCTTCCCGCCTACTAGCGGATGCCTCTGCCACAAATTTGGATATGGCTGAAGGCAAGCCCAGCATGGCGATGGTTATGAGCATGGTATATAGCGGATAAACCGTATTGTAGATGCCGAAGACGGCATCGCCGCCCAGATTTTGCAGCGGAATTTTCTGCAAAGTGCCAATCAGCTTCGAGATAATCGCCGCCGCACTAAGAATAAAGGCTCCCTGGAGCAACCGGGAAGCTTGTGTTGTCGAGTTCATGAGATTACCTGCTTCTAACGCTGAATTTGGAAAGAAACGCAACTGCCACTCAGTCAAACAACCGTAGTCAAAACAAACTTAATTATAACGTATGTATGCCCTGAACGACAAAACTCCCGCTTTCCTTTGTACATCATACCAAAAGGAGAGCAGGAGCCATAGTACCGTAGATATTACTGTTCCATCTGCTTGCCCAAAAATGCGGCAGCCGTTTCAGCCATTTTGACTTCCATCTGGGACATTTTCACCGAATCATCCTTATTCAGCATCACTACACAGCCGATCGGATCGCCTCCTGAAATAATCGGTGATGCTACATAAGTGGACAGCAGTTCTGAATGGTCTTTGCCTATCTCATAATTGCCACCGTTCGTTTCCAGCACCGTTTTGCGGCCATCCATTACCTTTTCCAACAGCACGCCAACTTGCTTCTCCAGATACTCCTTCTTGGAGCCGCCAGCAAGTGCAATGAAGGTATCTCGGTCTGCGATTATGGTGATATGACCTGTGCTTTCATACAGCGACTCGGCATATTCTTTGGCAAAATCACCAAGCTCTCCAATTGGAGAGTATTTCTTGAGGATGACTTCACCATCGCGGTCAACGAAGATTTCCAGAGGGTCTCCTTCCCGGATCCGAAGCGTCCGTCTAATTTCTTTGGGAATCACCACTCGTCCGAGGTCGTCAATACGTCGTACAATTCCAGTAGCTTTCATTCACATGTTGCCCCGCTTTCTTAAGAAGTATTGTTCAACTACTGTCCATTATGGGAATGGATAATCCCAGTGATTTATCGTAATATCTGCCCATAGTATTCATCTCTTCCCAGTTCCTTATACATATCATTGCCTGTATAAAAAAACTCGGGCAAACTTCGACAATTGCTGTGAAAGTCTGAATAAAACAAAAAAATACCGCCCACAGGGGCGGTACTTGAAACAGAAAGCAAAGATGCTTTCTGTAGTGTGTAATGAATTATAAAGGGGAGCTTGTCCCGGCTTATTCAGCGGCCTTTGTGGCCTCAGGAGACGCACTTGGCTCTGTGCCTTTTTCATCAGCAGGGGCAGAGCTCTTCGGCAGGTTGATCTTCTCAATGATGCCGTCGAGTTCCTTCTCCATGAAGTTCTCCAGGCTCTTGGAAGCCAGTGATTGCTTAATGTTTTGCTTCTGCTCGTCGGTCAGTTGGTCGAAGGTCTTCTCCGTACGGGATTCTACCTTGATAATGTGATATCCGAATTGGCTTTCTACCGGTTCACTGATCGTGTTCAGCGGCAGGGTCTGCGCAGCCTTCTTAAACGACTCTACATAGGTGCCAAGTGGTTTATCCTTGTACTCGCCACCCGTTTCCTTGGAAGCCGTGTCGTCGGTGTATTTCTTCACAACTTCTGCAAAATCGGCTCCCCCGTCAAGCTCTGCCTTTACTTGCTTCGCGAGTTTCAAAGCATCCTCTTTGCTGCGTTCCTTCTTGTCGGCATCTGTAAAGCCAATCAGGACATGACGCAGATTAGCTACGGTAAAGTCGCCCTTTGTCGCTTCAAATTCTTTCTTCACATCTTCATCCGTGACTTTGAGCAGCATATCCTGATACACAGTCAGTACACGCACCATGTACGCATGGATATCTTCTTCCGTGATCCCTTGCTGCTTCAAAGTATCTTTATACGTTTTGCCAAGACCTTTCTTCATAGCCTCAACCTGGGCATCGGCTTCCTTCTTGGCTTCTTTCTTAGCATCATCCGTAGCTTTGCCAGCCAAATATTCAAAGGCTACCTCTTGCTTGAGGATGGATTCCTTGAAGGCATCAATTTGCAAATACTGCGCCTGATCCGGCGACAGGAATTTCATGATCTTCTGATCCAGATCAAATGCTTTTTCTGTTATTGTACCACCTTTATAAGTAGCAACTGCCGTACTATTATCCGCGGCATTGCCTCCTTTGCTGCTGCAAGCGGATAGTACAGAGAAGGAAAGAGCTGCTGCTAGTGATACAAGCAGCACTTTCCAGGTTTTTGTTTTATTTAACGACATTGTGAAGTTCTCCCTTCGATTTGAAAGCCTGTTTGACTTCCTCCAGAAATTGCTCAAGTAAGTCAAGCAGCTCTTTGTCCCCGAGTCCTTTCGACTTGACCCGGATGACCGCTTTTGCATCCTTTTCAAATTGTACACGTCTTTCGAAACGATTTCCAACTTTAGCGAGCTTTGCCGTATCGAAAGCCCCGATCCGGTCTTCATAGAAATTAAGCGAGACCTCGTCTCCTCGCCGCACCATGGAGTCAATGCCATACATCTTGCCATAGACCTTCAGCCTTGCTACAGACAAGAGGTTAACGACTGCCTCAGGCAATTCGCCAAAGCGGTCAAGCAGCTCGTCTTCAAGCTCGGAAGCATCGTCAAAGGCGGAAATAGCCGCTACTTTTTTATAAATTTCAATTTTTTGGATACTGTCGTAAATATACTCTGACGGGAGATAGGCGTCAATCGACAAATCAATGACGGTATTACCTTCCTTCAGCGAGGTATCTTCCTCGCCAAGCACAGTCACTTTGCGTTTGCGGATCTCCTCTGCCAGCATCTGCGAATATAGATCAAAGCCCACTGAGGCGATAAAACCGTGCTGCTCTGCCCCCAGCAAGTTCCCCGCGCCACGGATGGAAAGGTCGCGCATAGCGATTTTGAACCCGGAACCAAGCTCCGTGAACTCCTTGATCGACTGCAGCCGCTTCTCCGCCACTTCAGTCAGAACCTTATCCCGCTGATACGTAAAATAGGCGTAAGCGATCCGGTTGGACCGGCCTACCCGTCCCCGCAGCTGATAGAGCTGAGACAGCCCCATTTTATCGGCATCATGTACAATGAGCGTATTGACGTTAGGAATATCTACCCCTGTCTCGATAATACTTGTGCTGACGAGCACGTCATATTCGCCATCAAGGAAGTCCAGGATAGTTTTCTCCAGCTCTTGTTCTGACATCTGGCCATGACCGATACCAACGCGTGCTTCCGGCACCAGCATGGAGATTTGCGCAGCCATTTCCTGAATACCTTGGACACGGTTATACAGATAGTAGACCTGACCGCCGCGTGCCAGCTCCCGCTCCACTGCCTCGCGGGTCAGAGTCTGGCTATGTTCTACGACATACGTCTGTACGGGAAAGCGGTTCTCCGGTGGTGTCTCAATAACAGACAAATCCCGTACCCCAAGCATCGACATGTGCAGTGTGCGGGGAATCGGTGTTGCGGTCAGTGTCAGTACGTCCACGTTCGTCTTCAGCTTCTTCAGCTTTTCTTTATGCGTCACGCCGAAACGCTGCTCCTCATCCACAATCAACAGACCCAAATCTTTGAAGACCAGATCCTGTGAGAGCAGCCGGTGTGTCCCGATGACTACATCGACAGTTCCCTGTTTGACACCCTTGATCGTATCATTCTGCTCTTTGCGGCTACGGAACCGGCTCAGCACTTGGATATTCAGCGGGTAATTGGAAAACCGCTCACGGAAAGTCTCGTAGTGCTGCTGGGCTAGAATCGTTGTTGGGACCAATACAGCCACTTGCTTGCCTTCAATAGCCGCTTTGAAAGCGGCACGAATGGCTACCTCGGTCTTGCCGTATCCGACATCGCCACACAACAGACGGTCCATCGGACGGTTCTGCTCCATGTCCTTTTTGATTTCTTCAATCGCCCGCAACTGATCGCGTGTCTCCTCGTAAGGGAATACCTCTTCGAACTCTTGCTGCTCCTGGGTATCCTTCTCAAACCCGTATCCCATCGCGCTTTGACGTTCGGCATAAAGCTTGATCAGATCGTCGGCGATATCCTGTACCGAAGAACGCACCTTATTGGTGACACGGGTCCATTCATTGCCGCCTAGCTTGTATACCTTAGGCTCTTTGTCTTCGGAACCGACATATTTCTGAATTAGGTCAATCTGTTCGATCGGTACAGACAGCTTGTCGCCGCCAGCATACATAATATGCATATAGTCACGGTGGATTCCACTGACTTCCAGTGTACCGATCCCCATGTATTTACCAATCCCGTGATTCTGGTGAACGACATAATCGCCGATTTTCAATTCCGTATAACTCTTGATTCGCTCAGCATTGTCTATACCCTTCGACACTTTGCGCGCCTTGCGCTGCTTCTGGGAGAACATCTCTCCTTCGGTAATGACCGCAAGGTGAATAGACGGGAGCTCAAAACCGGAACCCAGATTTCCCTGAACAATGGTTGGCTCCTCAATGCCGTAGTCATAAAGAACTCTGCGCACACGCTCAATACGTTCCTCGCCGTTCGCCAGCATGATGACTTTGACGCCGGACTTGTGCCAGCGCTCCATCTCCGATTTGAGCACATTCATCTGTCCATGGAAATCCTGCATCCCACGGCTGATGAACCCTAGGATGTTCTGGGGCTGAACATGTGGAACTTGGCGGAGAAAGATCGACATAAACAGACTCTGGAATGGACGGTGATACATTACCGTGTCACTCTCAACGGAGAGCTGTAGGTCCGGCAGTGTCTTGCCGTTCTGCATCAGGTGAAGGTTCCATTCCGATTCATCCCGTTCCAGCTGCTTCGCCGTTTCCAAAAGCCGTGCTGGCTCGTCGAATACAAGCAATGTATCCTCGACCATATAGTCATACAGATGGGAACGTTCAGGATAAAGCAGACTGATATATTTATAGATTTCCGGAAAATAAGTGCCCTGGCGTAGCATCTCCAGCTCACGGCCCATTTCCTCCCGCAGACGCAGCTTCGCCTGGCGGTCCGTCATCTTCTCTAGCTGGCGTTCCAGTAGAACCGCCGCCTCCGAAGCTGCCGCTTCCTGACGGGACTTGTCCGCGATGATCTCCTTGGCGGGTGTAATCTTCACACTACGTACCTTGTCAATCGAACGTTGATCGGCTGGATCGAAAGTTCTGATAGAATCAACTTCTTCGTCGAACAGCTCGACCCGGTAAGCCAAGGCAGAGGTCATTGGATAAAAGTCAACAATACCCCCTCTTACGCTTAGCTCGCCACGGTTCTCTACCCGTTCTACCCGCTCATAGCCCATTTCGATCATGGACAGCAGGAATTCTTCAAGGTTGAGCGTACCTTCCTGCGAGATGGTCACCTGTGCTCCAGCCATAACATGAGGGGACGGCAGCAAACGGCGCACACCTGAATAAGGGGCGATTACAATGCCCCTGAAGCCCTGCGCGCATCGTGTCAGCACATCAATCCGCTGAGCCAGCGTCTCTGGACTGGAGACCGCCGCCTCAGCCGCTACCAGTTCATTGGCAGGGTAAAGCAATACGCGATCCGGAGAAAGCGCTTCCTGCAAATCATCGGCCATCTTCTGAGCCGAGAACATATTATGTGTCACCACCAGCAGCGGGCGTGCTGTCTCTTCATGCAGCGCCGCCAGCATAATCTGCCGGGCAGATCCGGACAAGCCGGATATGAGCTGTTCCTTCATACCTGCTGCAACACCGCGGGTGATAGATTGAAAATCGGGATCTTGGGAAAAAGCTTCTATAAGACCTTGTAACAACAGGCGCACCTCTCTTACTAAACAGGCTGAAAGCGGCTGATACCGCCTCACCTGTTATGATTGGAATCGAAAAACAAGCCTCAGCTGTAACGCCAAGGCTTGCGGATGACGATAGAGACAGGCGCTTCCACTTACTGAAGCGGACTGGCCAGCAGGCTAAGCTCGGGATTGTTATCCAAGGCTTGCTTGCAGTAATCGCAAGTAACCTTTACCGTAATCTCGCCTTCTGAATCATACGCTATGATATCTCTGCGCTCCGCAGGGGTCAAGGAATGTAGGCCGAGCTGCACTTCTGTCGCATCGCTTCTGTGAATGCTGCCCAGAAAGGTTCTGCAGTGCCTGCATACATAGTTTATTGCCATCTATATGCCTCCTGAAGGTAGTATATACCTTCAGTATGCCCCACTGACACTGTATTTAGCCCGATAGAAAGACCATTGCAACATATTAACCATTGAATTTGGCCATGGTCTGCTCAAACGTATTCTTGAGACTGAACTCGAGTGCATCACAGGTACTCGTAATCGTGTCCTGCAGCTTATCCCCGTCCTTTTTGGCAAACGTGGACAGGACATAATCCACTATCGCATAACCGGGCTCAGGGCGGGAGATACCCATTCTTACCCGATTAAAGTTCTGGGTTCCTGTGTGCTGTATGATGGATTTAATTCCGTTATGCCCACCTGCACTTCCTTGATAACGCAGCCGCACCTTACCTAGCTCCGTATCCAGGTCATCGTAGACTACGATCATATCTTCAAGCTGAACCTTGTAGTAGTCCATATATGCACGTACGGCTTCACCGGAAAGGTTCATGAAGGTCATTGGCTTGATCAGTACAATCTTGACGCCGCCGATCACGCCTTCACCAATAACCGATTTGCATTTGTTCTGATTAAAAGAAATTCCGTGTCTGGCTGCCAGTTCATCCAGCGCCATGAATCCGACATTATGCTTGGTCTTCGCATATTGCGGACCGGGATTCCCGAGTCCAACTATCCATTTCATTGCTGAACGTTCCTTTCCCTTCGGCTCTTTTGCGCAAGTGATTACTGTTTTTGGTACAATGGAAGCATTAGAGCTTCTTGGACCGACATTACACTTTCGAAGACAGGTGATTATTCTATGTTACGCCAGGGCGAGAAATTGATACTTCACCGCCATTTCCAGTATCACATCCAGTATGCTGTGCCTGTCGAGATTTACCTGGACAATGTGCACATAGACATCGGTATACTGACGGCAGTAGATGAAGGCTTTGTAGAGTTACAGGGTACGCTGTACAACCGTAGCCGCTATACCTTCATCTCCCGTCCCGGGTACTAGAAACCATACGTTTCCCCCGGCATCACGCCGAGAAGGGTTACATCTTCCGAATAGGAGAGGTGTAACCCTTTATTTATTATACAGTTGCTTCTGCTCTATCTACCTTATTCAATCTCGAACAGCTTGCTAATCGACAGCTCTTCGTGCACACGGATGATGGCTTCGCCCATCAATGGGGCAACGGACAGCACTTTCAGCTTCGAAGTTGGGTTCTCGCTACGGATTGGAATGGTGTCCGTCACGATAATCTCCTTAATTGGCGAGTTCTCCAGACGCTCATGCGCAGGTCCGGACAAAACCGGGTGGGTACAGCAAGCGTATACTTCCTTCACGCCGCCTTCCATCAGGGCATTAGCGCCCAGTACAATCGTTCCGGCTGTATCAATGATGTCGTCAATCAGAATCGCCGTTTTGCCTTCAATGTTACCAATGATGTTCATAACTTCACTGACATTTGGCTCCGGACGACGTTTGTCGATAATGGCCAGCGGAGCATTCAGGAAATCAGCCAATTTTCTGGCGCGAACCACACCGCCGTGGTCAGGAGACACAACGACAGGGTTCTCGATTTGTTTCGAGCGGAAATACTGAGCCAGAATCGGCACGCCGAGCAAATGATCCACCGGAATATCAAAGAAGCCTTGAATCTGCATTGCGTGAAGGTCCATCGTAATGACGCGGTGTGCTCCTGCCTTCTCAATCAGGTTCGCCACCAGCTTGGCCGTAATCGGATCGCGTGAACGCGCTTTACGGTCCTGACGCGCATATCCATAGTAAGGAATAACAACGTTGATGCTCTTCGCGGAAGCGCGTTTAAGTGCGTCTACCATGACGAGAAGCTCCATCAGGTTGTCATTAACCGGACCACAGGTCGACTGTACTACATATACATGGCAGCCCCGTACGCTTTCCGACAGCTTCACCTGAATCTCGCCATCGCTGAAGCTGGTAGTATGCGATTCACCCATCGGAATACCGATATAGTCCGCAATTTGACTGGCCAGCTTGGGATTAGAATTACAGGTGAAGATTTTTAGCTTGGAATCACAATAAGTCATAAAATATAAACCCTCCGTGACGGAATTTAGCTTTCCAAAGGCGCCGGAGCGGAGATGTTCAATCCGTCCGGCGTTTACAGCAGGACTTTACGATGGACTGGACTTATCTTTCTTTGCTTTCGCACGGGCGCGGATCTTGACCGCATAGCCCTCTTTATTCTCCTGCCGCGCTCTGGCAATGGCAAGATCATGATCCGGAACGGAACGGGTAATCGTTGACCCGGCAACAACATAGGCCCCTTTGCCCACATTAACGGGAGCGATGAGATTCACGTTGCTGCCGATAAAGGCATCATCGCCAATCTCTGTCTTGGCTTTATTATAACCATCGTAGTTGACGGTGATTGCACCGCAGCCCACATTGACATTGGAGCCGACAGATGCGTCACCAATGTAACTAAGGTGCGATACCTTGGAACCATCGCCGATTGTGGCATTCTTGATTTCTACGAAATCGCCAACTTTGACTTCTTGACCAAGTACTGCACCAGGACGCAAATACGCAAAAGGCCCAACGGTGGTCCGTGCGCCAACTTCTGCCTGGTTCAATACAGATTGCTTGATCTCGGCTCCGTCAAGCACACGGGAATCCTCGATTTCCGTTGCCGGACCGATCACGCAGTTCTCTCCGATAACGGTTGAGCCCTTCAGGATTGTCCCCGGATACAGAACAGTGTCTGCGCCAATCACTACCTCTGCTCCAATATAGGTTGAGGCAGGGTCGATAATGGTTACTCCATTAAGCATATGGTAACGGTTGATGCGGTTACGCATATGCCCTTCAGCCTCTGACAACGCCAATCGGTCATTCACACCAATAGACTCCGCGGCATCCTTTGTCTGGTAACCCAGTACAATCTCGCCCGAAGCCCGCAGTATACCGATCACATCGGTCAAATAATACTCCTGCTGGTTGTTGCTGTTCGTAACTTTCTCCAGAGCAGCAAACAATTTTGCATTATCAAAACAATAAGTGCCTGTATTAATCTCCTGTACAGCAGCTTCCTCGGCAGTGCAATCCTTCTGCTCAACAATCTTCTGTACTCCGCCGTCTTCCCCGCGGATGATGCGTCCGTACCCTGTAGGATCATCCATAACAGCGCTCAATACGGTTGCTGCGGCACGATTCTCTTCATGCAGTGTCATCAGCCCGTTAAGCGTCTCAGTTGTAACCAGTGGGGTATCCCCGCAGATCACAATTGTCGTTCCTTCTTCGCCGCCCAGCAAATCCTTGGCCTGTTTCACGGCATGACCGGTTCCGAGCTGCTGTTCCTGCAGCACATATTCCGCCGTGTCGCCCAAATAAGCCTGAACCGCTTCCGCGCCGTGTCCGACGATGACAATACTCCGCTGGCATCCGGTCGCTTTTACTGTATCAAGCACGTGCCCAACCATCGGCTTTCCGCAAACGGGGTGCAGCACCTTGTATAATTTAGATTTCATCCGCTTGCCCTGGCCTGCGGCAAGTACTACAGCCATTCTTTTCAAGAATGCCAACCTCCTACTCTTGAACTCACTACTGAATATATCTCATTCCGGGCAAAAAGAAAAGAGAACCATGTAGGCATGGTTCCCTTTTCTCCGAACCCCAATGAGAAAGACCGTTCATGCTGGACCTTAAATAATGTATTGAAAACCATCAGTAAAGGCGGCCCATTTTGCAATATCAGGAAGTCACTTCAAAGGGATGCTCATACTTTCTGATATTATAAATAACGGCATGGCCTGGCGCCGCCCCGAAGGGCAGCTGTCAGCGAGTAGAAAGCGCATCCTAAGCTCCCTCTTCGATGACTTCTTCTTCTTCTGTAGCGGCGCGATCGTACTCGGCCAGAACCGCAGATTGAATCTTCTCGCGTGTGCCCGAAGAGATCGGGTGTGCGATATCGCGGAATTCTCCGTCCGGTGTACGCTTGCTCGGCATAGCAACGAACATCCCATTGTTCCCGTCGATGACGCGAATGTCATGAACAACAAACTCGTTGTCGATGGTAATGGATGCAATTGCTTTCATTCTCCCCTCAGAATTAACTCGGCGGAGTCTGACATCCGTAATTTGCATGTGTGTGTTCACCACCTTTTTCCATCAGAGACTTGGTGTATAATTCCACACAACAATGCTAAATCCTTCTTTTCCATACCAAAAAATGACTGTTTAAGAAGATTATTTTTGAACATCCATTGTTTTCGACACGTTTCGGGCTGTTTACTGTTTATTCCTCATAATTTCGACAAATTACTCCGTATTTGAAAAAATACGCGGACCTGGCATTCCAGCCGACCCGCGTATCTCAATTCACATTTCCGTCAAAAAAAGTAATTCCCAGGGTGTGCGGAAATTTTCCGCTCCTTGGCGTCCACTTCGCTTAGCTTCACAAGCGACACATACTCGTGCAGCAGCCGCTCTTCTGATTCTACCGCTCCAGATTCCACCAGCACACCAACACCCGCCACTTCGGCATTGAACTCGCCGAGCAGATCCACCATTCCGCGAATGGTTCCTCCTGCTTTCATGAAGTCATCCACGATCAGTACCCTGGATTTCTCCTTCAGGGCCCGTCTGGACAGAGACATTGTGTGAATGCTCTTATGCGATCCGGATACATAATTAATGCTCACCGCCGAACCTTCCGTCACCTGATGGTCACGACGCACAATCACTACAGGCAATCCCAGCTGGGCTGCCGTGGCATAAGCAAGGGGAATCCCCTTGGTCTCTACCGTCATAACCACGTCGATGTCCTGATTGCTGTAGGCGGTGGCAATGATCTTGCCAGCCTGCTCCATCAAGGAAGGAAGCCCGAGCAGATCAGACATGTACAAATATCCACCCGGAAGAATACGATCGCTGTGTTCGAGCTGCTCGCACAGACGCTTAGCAAAGGAAAGCGCCATTTCCTTCGGAATCTTTGGAATATAGCGTACTCCGCCTGCTGCACCGGCCAGGGTCTGAAGCTCGCCCATGCCTTCACCTTCAAATACCTCTTTTATAATAGCCAGATCTTCACTTACGGATGACTTCGCCGCACCATAACGCTCCGCAAAAATGGACAGCGGCAACAGGTCATGCGGCTTCTCCAGCAAAAATTGGGTCATGTCAACCAAACGCTGACTTCGTTTTAGTTTCTTCACAGAATACTCCTCGCCAAAACCGAATATTATAGAAAAATATATCACTTTTGTACGGGTTTATACAAGAGAAGCCTGCTAAGTCAGCGACCGTACTGCATATACTTCCTTACAAAATCCGCGCAGTCCGTTATAGATGCGCGCTACTTTGGACTGCTTGGACACAAGTCCAAACACGGTAGGCCCGCTGCCCGACATCAGGACGCCATCAGCTCCGAGCTTGATCATCGCATCCTTGAGCTGCTGCACCTCCGGGTGCAGCTTCAGCGTCACGTCCTCCAGGACATTGCCTAGCCTGCCACACACGCCGTGAAAATCGCCAGCCTCAATCGCTGCGCGCATTTCGCTAGCGGACGGATGTACGGCGATATTCCCGGCACGCACGCGGCCGTACACCTCAGCCGTCGATACATTGATCGGCGGCTTCGCCAGCACTACCCAGCACTGCGGCGGACTAGCAATCGGCGTCAGCTGCTCCCCACGGCCCGTCGCAAGGGCAGTGCCGCCCGTCACGCAGAAAGGCACGTCCGAGCCCAGCTCGGCGCCGAGCTCTTGCAGCTCCTGCGCAGGGATCCCGAGGCGCCAGAGCCGATTAAGGCCGCGCAGCGTAGCTGCGGCATCACTGCTGCCGCCGGCGAGTCCGGCAGCGACTGGAATTCTTTTATCCAGATGGATATGTACGCCGCTCCGCACATTGTAGCGGTCTTTAATCAGCCTTGCTGCCTGAAAGGCCAAATTCTTCTCATCCAGGGGGATGTATCCCGCCTGGCTGGATATTATAATCGAATCCCTCGGCGTCTCTGATAGCTCCAAACGGTCTGCCAGATCCACCATCGTCATTATCATTTCCACCTCATGAAAACCGTCAGCGCGCTTATTCAATACGTCCAGCATCAAATTGATTTTGGCCGGCGCTTTTTCGTACATTTTCAAGGCGTTCACCCACCTTCAGCTTTTCCCCTAAAAACAACTTAACATATTATATGAGAAACTGGTATCGAAGTCCATTCTTCAAATGTAATGGGCCCCAAGACAGCACAAAAGACGCCCCATTGTGGCAGCGTCCTCTTCAGGTTCATACACCCTAAGCCTCAATCCGATCTGCGTGCAGCCTGCTCAGCGAGCTGAATGGCCCGCTTGACCATATTCCCGGCATCCTTCGCTCTGATTCCGCCCCAGCCTTCGCGCTCCACAGTATCATAGAACCCCAGTTCCTTGGCCAGCTCGGTCTTCAGTTCCTCCGACATCGTGCTACGTCTTCTTCGGCTCACTTAAGGTTCCTCCCTTAATGCGTATTTGATGATGAGCAACTTGCCTTACTAGTATGCTTGCCAGGGGAAGAGATCATTCATCCAACAAAAAACAGCCCCCAAAAGGAGGCTGCCCATGAATCGTTAAGATTTAATATACATGATCCGCATCTGCCCGTCATCTTCACACACTGTGATTTCCACAGATTCGGTAAGTATATCGGCATAGCTGTAGGAGACTCGTTTGAACGTTTGCTGCTCCTGATCTAGTTTGACAATAAAAACAGAAGGGTACGTTTCTTCCAGGACACCGGTGCGTTCGACGGTTTTACGGCGACCACCATTTGCACGTAGCGTAATCTTATGACCGACGTGAGCTTCGAGACTGCGTTTGATTTCCAACAGCGCGTTATTAGCCATTGCCTGACGACCACCTCTTTCCTTGTCCATTATACATCATTTTACAGACCTTGTCAAAGTAAATAAATAATTATAAATTATGCCAAAAGGGATGTCAATGGATTTTTTTCGGAGGAAAGATTGGCTGCAATATTTGCCTTGTTATCGGTAATAAGTATTTGTCTGGCCCGACTGGTCTTGAACTGTCCTTATAGGGAGTGTGTCCTGTTCCCGTCAGATTATGAGTAATAGACCCTTTTTTCCTGAAAAAGAAAGAACCGGGCTTCCGCCCGGCTCTCTCCTGCTACTTATATAGCCGCGAGAACGGCTCTCTCTTCCTCTAAGGCGCGTAAATGTCCGTTAAACCACCGAAGGGGTAACCTTTAGCGCAGAGAGGTTCTGCAAGCGTGGCATCCCGACCCGGAAGCTACCGCGTGTCTCAATGCCTCCCATACCTTGGCTGCCGCTGATGGTGTTGCCCAGCACGTCATTCAAATTAACCGTATCCCTGACGGACGTGAATGACGCCTTGGCTGCCACATAGACAGGGTCCAGTGCGTGAATCAGAATCCGCCCCGGCGAGCTGGCGAAGTTGGCCCCGGCGCCCAGCAGCGCCTCAAAATGCGATTGGCACGCACCTGCAATGATGGTGAGGGAGTCAAAATTTCGTTCATACTCCCGGGCAACCTGAACTGCAGCCACAAAATTCTGTGAATTCTTGTAGCTGTTCAGGCTGTAGAGGTCATAAGTATGCTGCTGCTTGAGCACCCCGTCATGACCGGTAATCACCACAATATCCGGACGGACACGGGGCAGCAGACGGTAGAGTGTATCCGCCATAGAGGACTCACGAACATGATGACCCTCGGCAGGAATCCGCAATTGCTCATACAAGCTAAGGCTTTTATTCAAATAGGACGCATCGCCGTCCAAATGCAGCACTTTGCCTGGCACATCAAAATAAGCCGCTTCTGTAGAGGATTGATTCCACAGCCCGCCCGTACTGTTTCCGCTGCGCTGTGTTTGGTCCTGACGGTCCTTATGCAGTTGCGTCAACGATTCCTTTGCCTTTATCTGCGCTCGCTGCCCCAGCTCTGTGATCCGGGTAGAAGGCACCTGTACCAAGTCGTCCAGTGGGGAATCCGCCAGCAGACGGAATTCTGTCCCCTTGATAACGGCTCCGGTCTGCACGATGCGCTCTACTCGAAAAGTCACGTCACCGCCATAAGATTTGCGAACGACCAAGTCTCCTGAATTCATCAAAACACCACCTTTACCCCATCCTATGGGCAAAAGCCGCGGTTGGTTCGTATTCCAGCATGTTTTTAAAATATCTGCCCCCCATTTAAGGACGGCAGCCGTTCTGTTTGACTCAGACGACTCCTGCGGCCAAAAGAACTCCGCTAAGCCGGGCGTATTCCTCCAGGCTCAGTGTCTCTCCGCGTCTTGTCGGCTCGATTCCTGCTTGGCTCAGCAGCGCCTCCAGGCGCTCGCGTCCCTCCCCTGGGAAGAAACGAGCCTTGAGGTTATTGGCGATCGTCTTGCGCCGCTGGGTAAAGGAAGCCTGTACCACATCGAAGAAGTGCTTCTCATCGGCAACCTCTACTGGTGGACGCTCCCGTACCTTCAGTCGGATCACAGCCGACTCTACATTCGGCTGCGGGATGAATACGGTGTGCGGCACAATGCAGACCAGCTCCGGCTCACTGTAATACTGTACGGCGATACTCAGACTGCCATACTCTTTGCCGCCCGGGGAAGCTGCCATCCGTTCGGCAACCTCCTTCTGGATCATAACAACGATATTATCAAGCGGTAGCTTCTCTTCTAGCAGCTTCATAAGGATTGGCGTCGTAACATAATAAGGCAAGTTAGCTACTACGCTTACTCGATCTACGGAGGCAAAGTCCTCCTTGAAGAGTTGCTGTAAGTCCACCTTCAGTACATCATCATTACGAACCTTCACATGGTCATATGGTGACAGCACATCCTTCAGGATCGGGATCAGCCGTTTGTCGATTTCCACCGCCGTTACCGCACCCGCTGTTTGTGCCAGGCGCTCTGTCAGCGCCCCGATTCCAGGACCGATCTCCAATGCGCCAGCCGTATCGCTAAGCTCGGCGGCATTTACAATTTTATCGAGAATATTCTGGTCAATCAGAAAGTTCTGACCCAGACTTTTTTTGAATGAGAATCCGTACCGTTGAATGATTTCCTTTGTCCGTTTAGGGGTTGAAACGCTCTCTTTGCCAGTCATGAAGTTATGCCTCCCTGTTCAATTTGGGCGAGGGCTCCGGCAAACTCCTCCCGCGTAATGCCAAACATTGCAAGCCGCTTGAAGAGCTGCTTGCCGTTGCAGTACCCAATGCCAAGCAGATTGCCTAGCAGCATCCGTCTCTGAGCCGCCTGGGGGTGCACGAGCATACCTGCCGCCATCAAGTCGTCCAGCCCGATCAGGGCCGGTGCGCCCTCAAAGGACGTATGTACATGCGCCAGCGCGTGGCGGATCGCCTCGGGTGCAGCATTTTCGATGCCAATGTCACCCTTACGAGTCGCATCCTTCTCGGGGATGAAGGCATGCTTGCAGCCCGGCACCTTGCTTGAAACGATCTTGCGGATACGCTCCCCCGCGTGGTCCGGATCCGTTAGGATAATCACGCCCCGCCGCTCCATGGCGAGCGCGATTTTGGCAATCACCTTCTTATCCACTGCAGAGCCGCCAGTCTCTATGGTATCCGCCTGTACCGCCCGCTTGATGGCTATCGTGTCGCTCTTACCTTCGACAACGATTACTTCCTTGATCATAGTGTTTACTCCTTCTCGTAAACGCAAAAAGAAGAGGATTCGCTCCCCTTCTTTTTGGCTAAAGAATGTATAAGTGATGAGCGATAGCTCTGCGATCATTTCATGAGCACAAGTTATTCTTAATTGCTACCCTCACTATAGCTGATTCAACCTAATTTTGCAAAAGCCCCAGACTTAGTTAAGCTCTGGTTTTACAGGTCCGATCACATACACCGTACGCGACTTGCGTCCGAAATTACGTGCATGGTTCAGCGAATCGTAGTAGACATCCACCTTGTTGCCTTTGATAGCGCCACCAGTATCTTCTGCACGGCGGAAGCCCAGGCCTTCGATATATACCCACCAACCGATAGGAATTACATTAGGGTCCACTGCAATCGTACGTCCTTCCGTTACGCGTGTGCCGGAGGCGGTACGAGTTCCAATGCCTGGTTCCTCTGAAGAATAAGCAGTCATCGAGACGTTCTTGATTAATTTCTTGTATTCAAAATTGACGCCCGATTTAGTGGCGACATTACTGCTCTTGGCACTGGTTTTTGTTGATTTGGTTGTATTAGCTGCATTAGCTGTTTTGGAAGTTGTTGTTGTTTGGGCCACTGTAACAGGTTTTGGGAGAGGCTTTGTGCCAACGGCGATAATCTTGTCTTTGGTCACCGTCTGTACTTCCTTCCCAACCATACGCATGGAAGCCAGTTCACCATCTTGATAAATCTTTTCGATGTGCTGGATCATGACGCCTGGTGCGCCCGCCTGTGCCACTCTGACTGTTCCCTTGGTAAGGGAGGGGTCTGCCGTCTTGATGACTCGATATGGCAAGTTCGTTGTCCGCTGTACGGTTTGTTTGTTAATGCGGACAATCTTGATATCCATATTGGCAGAGATAGTGGTATCTAGCGAAGGGAAAATCTTATCATGGCCTTCGAGGGCAATACCCAGCTTCTTGATGGCCTGACCGATTGTTTTCTCGGTCGTATAAAAAATCTTTTTTGCACCATCCGCAGAAAGACTGAATGGCTGCGCACGGTTAATCACGACACGGTCGCCGTCTTTTATTTCATCACTAAGGCCTATAGATAGTTGATCATGCGGCTGCAGCGAAATTTGCTCTTTTGCTAGTGCATCACTGAGAATCGCTTCACGCGTTTCCAGAGACTGCGTTTTCCCGTCTATTACTAAAGTGATCTGCTTGCTGCTTTGACCGTGAACGTACAGCAGAATGATCAGCGTGATCAAAATTGATAACACGCCGGCAAGTGAAAGTACGCGAAAATTCACTTGTTCCCACCGTAAAGCGTAAGACCTGCTGGATGATTGCGAATCATGGGATACTTCTGGTTGGAATACGCCCATTCTCTCCATCCTCCTTACATAGCCCCGTCGTCAGCTGTATACCAAGATGACTGTCATCATTCGGACGAAACTATTCGAGATTGTCACAGGACACGCTATTTGCAATACCTTTGCGTCTCCTGCTCATGGATCGCCTGCCCGGCATAGTGCTCCCCCCACATCTGTTATATAACAGTATGCAGGGTACATTCGCATTATTCAAAATAAAAGAAGCCTAAAAGAGTTCTATGAGGACTCTTTCGTGGCTTCTCCGATGTCAGAATACGCGGCTTATGCACGAGGTTTCCTCTCTTACTTTCGCTTACGGGGTTAGCTGTCGGGTTCGGACGAAAGAGAGACGCCCTATCTCGGGTCACCCGCTCACGGCGGTTGCCCTTAAATTCACCCCAAAGACCACGTGAAGAAATCAAATAGTGTCTGCGGCATTCTATGCTGTGCTTGAAGTACTCTGCATGCGGCAAAACAATATTGGTTCCCCCGTTCTCCATACGGAGACTCAGCGAGACGATCCATGATAGCGTGGGCTGTCACTGTAACAACAGCTCACTGCACTGAAAAGATGATATCCTTTTTTGATGCATGTTGTAAAGGACGATTCAACCACGTTTACGCAAATATATGGTTAAAATATTGTAATATTCGGCTGTTTTTTTGTTAAAAAAGTTTAATACATCGGCTATACTCTATTTTTCACCGTGTTTTCTCCCGATTTCACTCAATGCCAAATCGTTCCAGTGCGTTCGCATACGTAATTTCAGCCAATTCCTCCCAAGTTATCCCTTTAATTTCTGCCGCAGCTTCTGCCACTAACTTGACATGAGCGCTCTCATTTCGCTTCCCTCGGAAGGGGTGTGGCGTCAAATACGGGGAGTCTGTTTCGATCAATAAACGGTCGAGCGGCGTCTGCGCAAGCACCTCTTTGGGAACCCTTGCATTCTTGAACGTTATCGGTCCTCCGAAGGATAAATGGAATCCCAAATCGAGGCACATTTTCGCTGTCTCCCAGCTGCCGGAGAAGGAATGCATTACACCGCCAATCTCATTAGCCTTCTCCTCGCGGAGAATTCTCACTACGTCCTCATGAGCATCTCGATCATGGATACAGATTGGCATTTTCAGCTCGCGGGCTAGTCCGATCTGCTTGCGGAAGACCTCGTGCTGCACGTCCTTTGGAGAGGTATCCCAGTAATAATCGAGGCCGATCTCACCAATGGCGACGACCTTCTTGTGACTGCACAGCGAGGCAATCCAATCGAGGTCCCCCTCCTTCATGTCAATCGCATCCTGCGGATGCCATCCCACTGCTGCATAAATATAATCATACGATTCCGCGAGCTGCATCGTGGTAGGGATCGTCTCCCGGTTAAATCCGATATTGATCATTTTGCTAACACCGGCCTCCACCGCACGAGCAATGACCTGTTCGCGGTCCTCGTCGAATTGCGGAGCATCCAGATGAGTATGTGTGTCGAATAAGTACATGTACTGTTGTCCTCCTGATCTTGGTTTCTATGTTTAACGATAACTATTTCGTCTTTATTTTGCGAATATTTCAGCAACGGAGTCAGGCAGTTGTGAAAGCGCCTTATTCAGCTTGTCTTGGGGAAAATATAGGTGATATCTCCCACGGTGTATGCCGCTGATGGAACGTACAATATCTGAAACTTCCGAGATTTCACGCAGCCGATCCTTCCGGTCAAGCAGCAATATTTGATTGCTGTCAAAACCCTCTCCCGGACGAAACACATCATACGGAAGGTCTGACGGAAAATCAATTTCCAGATCATATTCCGGGTTCAGTCCCGCTCCCGCAAAACTGCGGCGGATTTCGTCAATCGTCTCCGGATCTAGACTCTCTGTCTCCACATATTTATACAGTTTACGATGAATAAACCGGCTGCACAAGTCACTCAGCAGTCCATCCTCCTCCAGTGTCCATTGCATGAAGGCTGTTTGAACTAGCGCTTCATCTAGCAGCAAATACTGCTGCACTGTCACTTCTCCCTGAAGCAAGTCACCCAGTGGATGAATCATAAATTTAAAATGATATCCCTCTAAGTACAGCTCTTTAGCCCTGCGAAAAATCTGTCTTAAAATAATTTCAGAACTCCGGGTTACCGGGTGGAAGTATACCTGCCAGTACATTTGATACCGCGACATCAAATAGTCCTCTATCGCATGCATTCCTGATTCCTTAACTACCACTCTTCCATTATAGGGACGAAGCACCCGCAGAATTCGATCGATATCAATCGTACCGTAATTCACGCCAGTATAATATGCATCCCGCAGCAGATAATCCATCCGGTCAGCATCGAGCGGACTGGACACCAAATTGACAACAATTTCGTGCTCATAGGTTTTGGCGATAACTGAAGCGACTTTCTGAGGAAAATCTTCCTCTACATCCCGCAGAATATTGGTGATTTCTGTGTTCTCTAGAATGATCCGGCACGTCCAGTCCTCATGGTTCATTTCAAAAGCTTCTTCTATAGAATGCGAGAATGGGCCGTGCCCCAAATCATGAAGCAGTGCTGCACAGAGCGTCAGCAATCGTTCTTCCGGAATCCAGCCTTTATATCCACTTCGTTCAAACTGGGAAATAATTCGACGTGTAATTTCATAGACACCAAGAGAATGCGAGAATCGGCTGTGTTCTGCACCATGGAAAGTCAGATAAGAGGTACCTAGTTGCCGAATCCGGCGCAGGCGTTGGAATTCCCTGGTATTAATCAAACGCCAGATGATTACATCCTGTACGTGAATGTAGTTGTGAACCGGATCTTTGAAAACCTTCTCTTCTGTGAGCGGCTTCTTCATGAGATCAACTCCTTCATATAATTTTAATTAGTCATTTCGCGCTTGGCGGTATATAATGGGTAATAATGTCGCACTTTGTCGAATTATGACACAAAATGAGTGGTTGAATCGACAAAATTTATTTATGTAATTTTTGGGTGGTTACGCATCAAACCTAACAGCACTGTACATTTCCATAAAATTACCCTAAAATTCGCTAGAAAAAAGGTTGACTGTTTTGGGAATCGTTGGTATTATGGATATCATAAAACAGTGAAGAATGTCGAATAATGACGCTTTAGATATTTGAAAGGGGCAACGATGACTATGATGAAATCAACAGGAATTGTAAGAAAAGTAGACGAACTGGGACGGGTTGTTATTCCAATTGAATTGCGCCGTACGCTTGGCATTGGTGAAAAGGATGCGCTCGAAATTTACGTGGACGGTGAGCGGATCATGCTTAAAAAATATGAGCCTGCCTGCATCTTCTGTGGTAATGCCGAGAACGTAACTTATTTCAAAGGAAAAATTGTTTGTCATGAATGCATTTCTACTATCCCTACCCCTGTGACAAACTAAAACAAATAGTATATAATAAGAATAAATCAAATTGTTAATTCTAACCTTTTTATATCTCCTTGGCCCTCCGTGTATGCGGGGGGCACTTTTTTTGATGGGGCACCCTCCCAAACCCTCCCTGTAGGGAGGGCCCCAAAGGGCTGCCAGCCCTCTGGACACCTGGAAGGGTACACCCGCAGACTGTGCGGCAATCGCGGACAGAAGCAGGCAGTGGTGGTAGGCCCGGCCCTCTAGGCCTCGTCATGCGTCGCGGGCGGGTGAGTTACGGCGTGCGGACTGGGGCGGCTCTCCCTTCGGGAATTGCCTTACGTTAGCGCTGGGTGATACGTCTAACCCAAGGGCGTGGGGTTTCATCGCTCTCCCTTCGGGAATCGACTGGCGTCGACGGTTGACCTACAGTTGATTCGGCAGATGAGTTACGTCCTGCGGACTGCAGCGGCTCTCCCTTCGGGAATTGCCTTACGTTAGCGCTGGGTGATACGTCTAACCCCGGGTGTGCTACCGTTGGTGGGGTTTCATCGCTCTCCCTTCNTGGAAGGGTACACCCGCAGACTGTGCGGCAATCGCGGACAGAAGCAGGCAGTGGTGGTAGGCCCGGCCCTCTAGGCCTCGTCATGCGTCGCGGGCGGGTGAGTTACGGCGTGCGGACTGGGGCGGCTCTCCCTTCGGGAATTGCCTTACGTTAGCGCTGGGTGATACGTCTAACCCCGGGTGTGCTACCGTTGGTGGGGTTTCATCGCTCTCCCTTCGGGAATCGACTCACGTTGGTGGTTGGCGTACAGCTGATTCGGCGGATGAGTTACGTCCTGCGGATTGCGGCGGCTCTCCCTTCGGGAATTTCCTTACGTTAGCGCCGGGTGATACGTCTAAATCCGGGCGTGCTACCGTCGGCGGAGCTTCATCGATCTGACTTCAGGAATCGGCTGGTCTCGGCGGTTCGCGGACAGTTGATTGGGCCGATGAGTTACGTCGTGCGGACTGTGGTGGCTCTCCCTTCGGGAAATGCCTTACTTCGGCGTAAGCATTACTTCTTCAAAATAACCGCCTAATGTTTTCCCAATATTCCCTCAGCATTATCAAACATCATTTACTCAATCCAATTTATACACTTAGATCCATATTAATGAATTATTCTTTTGGAATGCTACTCCCGCTCCAGCAGTGCGTTATAAATATCTCGTTTGGCCACACCACGATCGGAAGCGGCTTTCTTCATAGCTTCTTTGCGGGGGATGTCGTTGGCTTCGTAGTGGGCGACGTGTTCTTCAATGCTCAGCTCACGCCACCAAGCGGACTCGGCAGCAGCTGCCTCTTCTTTACTCTCACCCTCAACGACAATAACATATTCCCCAAGCGGAGGATGCTCTGCTAGCCAAGCGCTACACTCTTCAATCGTTCCGCGCAGAAATTCCTCGTACCGCTTGGTCAGCTCACGGGCCAGAACGACACGGCGGTTGCCGAACGCCTCCTGCAAATGCTCCAAGGTCTTAAGTACCCGATGAGGAGACTCGTAAAACAACAATGTTCCCTGAGCAGAACGCAGAGGGGATAAGACGGCACGAATATCTTTACGCTCACGGGGAAGGAAACCAGCAAATGTGAAAGTTGTCGTCGGCAAGCCGGAAGCAATCAATGCCGACAACGCAGCGTTTGCACCCGGTACCGGAATAACCGGTATACCATGGCTAATAGCAAGCGCAACAAGGTCAGAACCGGGGTCAGAAATGGCCGGCAAACCGGCGTCACTGACAAGCGCCAAATTTTTACCTTCTATTATATAGCGTATCAGCTCCGGCCCACTTGCCGCCTTATTATGCTCGTGATAGCTGAACAGCATGGATGGAGAAATTTCAAAATGACTCAGCAGCTTTCGTGTATTTCGTGTATCCTCAGCAGCGATAATATCGCACTCCTGGAGGGTGCGCACTGCACGATAAGTCATATCCTCCAGGTTTCCTATAGGTGTAGCCACAAGATAAAGAGAGCCGCACCCTTCTGGACGCCCTCCATCTTTGCTGTTTTGAAAACTGCTCTGGCAAGATATTGTCATGATCTACCCTCTCCGGCTCCAAAATAGATGTCCATGATCTCCGGACAATATTCATTGTTCTCATTATAAACGATCAGCGGCGGCTGCAAACGCACCTCCGGCTTCCCGTCACGTGCTGCTTCGATTAGCACCATGTTCGCTTCAAGATGCGCACGGGGATGTACAAAACGGATACTTTTCGGCTCTAGTCTGTACTGCCGCATCAGGCTAATAATGTCGGCCAAACGCTGCGGCTTGTGTACCATACTCACCTTACCACCAGTACGGACAAGGCGGACACAGGCCTGGATGACCTCCTCCAGTGTACAGCCCAGCTCATGCCGGGCCATCGCCTGGTGTGTATTCATTTTGAGATCGCTCCCGTTCAGCGGCATGTAGGGCGGGTTGACAGTGATTGCGTCATATACGCCATAACCTGCCACTGTATGCAGCTCCCGCAAGTCGCCCTCATGGATAACAATCCGATCCTCCAGACCATTCATAGCCACACTGCGGCGGGCCATGTCAGCCAGACGAGGTTGAATCTCGATTCCTTCTATAGAAGCACTAGTACGTGTAGTCAGCAGCATGGGAATAACGCCATTACCGGTGCAGAGGTCAAGCACTCTTCCACGCGGCGGAATACCTGCGAATCGGGCCAGCAGCACAGCATCCATCGAGAAGCTGAACACCTCATCGCTTTGGATAATATGCAGATCATGGGTTAATAAATCATCCACTCGCTCCGACGGAAGCAGAGGAATGGCTGAATCTTTGAACGAATTCATCTTGTAGCTCTCCTTACCTTTAAAAAATTGAAATACTGTACATCTCTTCTATATTACAAAAAAACCGTAGGCGCAAATCCCCTACGGCTGGATATCCTCATTTATTAAGAAAAGAAAGACAGAACAGACAATCACCCTCTGTACGCAAATGTCCAAAGTAAACATTGCAGATGTGGAAGCCCTCATGGTATAGACGGGCCAGGTTATCATAACCTTCCCCGACAACCTCTTCTGTCCCTTCGCTTGCCGCCAGAAGCGCTTCTGCTTCCGCCGAATCCACGTTAGGGTCTAGGGGTGCTTCCCTCTTTAATATTTTTCTAAGTTGTTCATTTTCGAGACTGAGCCTTTGATTGGCTTCCATCAGTTCTTTTACCGTCTGTTTCCATTCGCCAAGATTGGCGCGCATTGTTTCCATCTGCGCTTCCATATCCTGCATGTGTGCAAATATATTTTTCTTCTCCAAGTTTCCACCCCGAAAGTAACCTTATATGGTTTACTTGACGACAACATCATCCATTGGAAGTTCCTTCACTTTGCCCACTTCAAATAGCTGCACATGAATCGTACGATTTCCGGCATTAATGCCTACAACCTTGCCTTCCCCTAAAGAGGTAATGACCATTTTACCAACTGCCGGCATTTCTTCCTTCACACTTTCATAATTATCATGCTCAAATTTCAAGCAACACATGAGACGTCCGCATAATCCGGAAATTTTGGTCGGGTTGAGCGAAAGGTTCTGATCCTTGGCCATTTTTATGGATACCGGCTCGAAATCGCCCAGCCAGGATGAACAGCAGAGAACCCGCCCGCAGGGACCCAGTCCACCCAGCATTTTGGCCTCATCGCGCACACCAATCTGCCGAAGCTCAATCCGGGTGCGGAAGATACTAGCCAGATCCTTGACCAATTCACGGAAATCGACACGTCCCTCAGCCGTGAAATAGAAGATGATTTTGTTGCGGTCAAACGTGAATTCGACGTCCACCAACTTCATTTTAAGGCCATGATCACGAATTTTATTTAAACAGGTGGTAAAGGCATCCTTCGCCGCACCTTTGTTCTCCTCCACCACGCGAGCGTCGGTTTCACCGGCAATGCGCATGACTTTCTTTAGAGGCAGTACAACGTCAGACTCCTGCACCTCTTTTTTGCCAATGACGACTTTGCCGTATTCAACCCCACGTGCCGTCTCAACAATCACGCACTGATCCCGTTCAATCGGAAAATCCAGCGGATCGAAGTAATATATTTTACCCGCTTTTTTAAAGCGGACACCTACTACGCTGTACAAAAATTAACCCCCTTGTTTGCCGGTAAAAGGAACCTAAGGGCAAGTCCGCTCCCTGGTAATGCATGCTTGTCCTTCCTCATCGGTTACACCAATACTTCCAGGCTGAAGCGACATATGGAGGATATTCATAATTATCCTTTAGCTTTCCAGACGGATTAAGAACTGCTCCAGACAAAGCTGGGCATTGGCATTGGAGCGCAGCTTTCTTTTGCTCTCTGCAGCAAACTCCATGTAACCCACCCACTGTTCCGTAGTCCGCTGACGGGCATGTCTGGAAATAAAGTCTAACTGATCTATGAAAACGATACTTTCGTGCTTTCGGTACAGGAAGTAGAGCATATCTTTGAACCATAGATGGAACATGCTGAATAGAGTATCCAAATGTTCACCGAGCCCGGTCTTGAACAGCTTCACCCCCGCAGTTGCAAGCGCGGAGCTGCCTTTGCCCAAAGACTCCTTTGCTAATTGTAACACTAGATTTCTCATTTCTGCAAACCAATTCTGTTCCAAAAGTTGCCTGCACCCCTCAAGTCCCGAGGTCAAGGATACGGCGCAGCGGGCCAAAGGAAGCGGAACTCCGTCAGAAGCAAGCGCCTGCAGCATTAGATCCGGATGAACAGGACTGAATGGGATGCGCTGAGTTCGTGATTGTATAGTAGGTAGCAACGCCCGGCTGTTGTCCGAGATCAGAATCCCCACTGCCGGTGCCGAAGGCTCCTCAAGAAATTTCAGCAGACTATTGCCGGCTTGCACCGTCATTTTGTCGGCTTCATCTATAATGTAGATCTTCGGATTAACACCTTCAGACCGATAGGAGAACATCCGCTGCAGCTGACGAATCTGATCAATCTTGATGCTGGCTCCATCAGGCCGCAGGATCGTCAGATCCGGGTGGTTGCCATGCTCTACCTTTCGGCATTCTAGGCATTCCCCGCATGCATCGTCGTCTGACACTGTACAAAATATAGCCTGGGCGAACGTTACTGCCGTACTCATCTGTCCGCTACCAGATGGCCCACTGAACAGATAGGCATGGCTCACGGTATTGTTGCGCAGTGCGTTCTGAAGCAGCCTTTTGGCATCCTCCTGACCCAATATATCATGAAAAGACATAAATTCCTCCCAAATCACTCTTAAAAAGCAAGGTTTAGCAATAACCCTCGGATTTCTCCCACCTTGCCCAACAAATCTATGCGGCCTTGCTCACTGCTTAGCAGATCATCTGCCATCGACAGCAGCGCAGTATCAATCTCTTCTAGCAATTTGTAGCGTTTGCTGCGGCCCCGACGATCCCAACCCCTTGTTTCCTTCAGAATTACGCCGCGCCGTGCCGTTTCCTCCAGAAACCGTTTGATCAACGTCCGGTAGATAGACAGTTCTCGAACCGTCATGGATTTCGACAAACGGTCTCCTTGAAGCTGGATTTCCCGAATCTGCCGATTTAGCTCATCCTTCGTCTTTTGTTCTCCCTGCTGCTGGAACACATCGGAGAATGTTTTTTGCTGAACAGGCTTGTTCAGCCCCTCCGCGTTGGAAAGCTCGCTCTTCAGAGGTCTGTAACCCGGGTTGATCTTCAAGGTTCATCTACCGCCTTTATCAATAATATCAGAAGGACCATAGTTTGAGATGTTCTTCCTGATATTGCAAGAATAATGTGTTCTGCAGAAATGCTTAATAATGTTCAAAACGGTCAACAGGAAGTACAAATACAGTCGCACCACCGACTTGAACCTCTACAGGAAGCGGCAAATATGAATCTGTCGTACCACTCATCGGCGTTACTGGAGTGACTAGCTGCTCACGTACCTTGCAACTGTTGCGGATGACACTCAGCACGGATTCAACCTGAACGTCCTCCACCCCAATCATGAAGGTAGTATTGCCCGCTCGCAGGAATCCTCCTGTACTGGCAAGCTTGGTTGCACGAAAATTAGCTTTGACCAATTCACTGGACAACCGGTTACTGTCCTTATCCTGGATAATCGCTACGATCAACTTCATCTTCGCATTCCCTCCTTAAAGAATATGGAGCTGTCTGGATACAGATCAGCTATCCTATTATATTTGACAAAACCCATCAAAAATCCTTTAATACTCTCTCTTCCAGTGTTCGTACAATATCCTGCTCCACCATATGAAGCGGACGTCCGGCATCCAGCACGACAATTCGGTCCGGATTGTTATTCACCACCAGCTGGTAACCCTCGCGCACTTTCTCGTGAAAAGCCAGGCTCTCCATGTCCAGTCTGTTCACTTCCCTGTCCTGGTTGGCAGCGATTCGTGACAGACCGACCTCGGGCTCAATATCGAGATAGAAGGTTAGATCCGGCATGCGGCTACCGATAGCAAAACGATTGATGTCCCATATCGCTTCCATGCCAAGACCTCTGGCATATCCTTGATACACTAGACTGCTGTCAACAAAGCGATCACACAATACGGTAAGCCCTTTCTCTAAAGCTGGCTCGACAACCTCCGCCAAATGCTGGCTGCGGGCTGCTGCATATAGTAATGCTTCCGTACGTGAGTCCATTGCGGTATGCGCCGGATCAAGAATAATGGAACGGATCTTCTCGGCAATCTCAATTCCGCCGGGTTCCCGGGTAATCAGGTACGGAATAGAACGGTTCTGCAGGTAAGCCGCCAGCCTCCCTATAATGGTAGTCTTTCCGGACCCTTCCCCCCCTTCCAGTGTGATAAAGAAACCTTGTCGTTCCACTTAATCCTCTCCGCCCTTCTTCTTGTTGTATACCATTATATGCTGCAATGCGGAATCCGCACACGCCTGAAATTTCGCACCGCCGTTAGCCAAGTCCATTAGCCTTTGACATACAGACTCTGTGATCTTCTCCCCCGGATAAAGCAGCGGAATGCCTGGCGGATAAGGAATAACCATTTCAGCTGCTATTTCCCCAGCGCTATCTGCAAGCCTCATCGGCTTCATATCTCCGGATGACACCGGCTTGAGCGAGAAAGGTACCGGATCTGAAAATAATTCCCTGTTAAAAATGTTCCACGTGGAAACATCGGCGTTGACGATAGATTCTGCTTGGACGTCTTTCTTATCAGTGGCCTGGTGTTCCTGCATCAGATAGGAAGTCTCCGCAGATATGCCCAGCGCTTGACCATCCATACTCACGTATGGTTCATCCGTTGCCCCCCACTGCGCTTCTCTTGACGCGCGCTCTTCTTCGTCAATCTCACGCAGCGCTTGCAAAAGCCGCTGCGCGTCCTCAGCCGAGGAGCCGAGGCTGAACAACAGCACTACGTGCCGGGCATCGCTCATCTCCGGCACACAGCCCTTAGCTTCGAGCCGCCGCTGCAGCTCGAACCCGCCCAGGACCCCGGCGCCGTCATAGAGGACGGCCTTGAAGGGGTCCTGTGTGGTGTACGCCGCCTCGCGTAGCGGCGGCGTGTCCCTTCCGGCGGTGGTGGCATAGCCACCGCCGGTGTACTGCAGCAGCGCAGCCGGCTGCAGCAGCCTGTAGCGCGGCAGCTCCGCGAGGCCGCGCCGCAGAACGTCCACGGCGGCGAGTCCCGCCGTGAAGGCTTCGGGGCCCCGGCTGTGCAGCAGCCGCCGGGCCAGATCCAGCGAGCCCATCAGCGGATACGATGGGCTCGAGCTCTGCACCATGGCAAGCCGCTGCCGCAGCAGGGCCCGGTCAATCCGCGGTCCCTGTACATGCAGCATAGCGCCCATGGTGAGCGCGGACAGCATTTTGTGCGTGGACTGTACGACACCGTCCGCACCACACATCAGCGCTCCGGCAGGTAAAGCCGGGTGCTGCCCATAATGCGCGCCATGCGCCTCATCCACCAATAGCGGTACCCCGCTATCGTGGCAGGCCTGCGCTAGGGGCGCAAGATCGCTGCCCATGCCATAATAGTTCGGCATGGTTACTAGTACAGCGACAGCTTCAGGATACGCTGCAAGGGCAGCCTGCACGGTCTCCGCCGCTGGAGCCACTGCAAGTCCGCTTAAGGGGTCCATCTCAGGCTCCAGGAACACCGCCCGTACCCCTGCGAGCATTAACCCGTGAATAACCGATTTGTGCACATTGCGCTGCACAATCAAAATCATACCAGGTTCAGGACATACTGTTAGGATCAACGCCAGATTACCGGCTGTACTGCCTCCCACCAGAAAAAAACTCTCCTCTGCCCCAAAGCAATCTGCCGCCAGCTCCTGCGCTTCCCTGATCACGCCCTCTGGGTGATGGAGATCATCAGTCCCTGTAATTTCCGTTACATCATACTCCATAATCTCAGCCAGAAACCCAGCATTCTTAGGTGCGTCTTCATACGCTTTACCATTCTTATGCCCAGGAACATGATAAGAAGTATTACCCTGAGCTTTGTATTGCTCTAACATCTCATATATAGGCGCACTACTGCGCTTGTCCTTATCCATTATCCATTCCTTCCGGTAGGGTTAACCTCTATTGTATCGCAAATACGCGCAAACGCCTATGCCGCAGTTTCTCTTTATAGAAGCACAACAAAACGGCTCCGCCGTCAAAAGAACGGTGAAGCCGTATATACAACTTATTCTGCAACCAACGTGACACCGATCCACCGCCCAACCTTAATTCTATTTCTAATCCTGCACATGCGATTTTAATATCAAGCGTTTTTTTGAAGTTGGATTTTCTTCATCTGACCGATAAAAAAACGATATTTAGCATCCTCTGCCTCAGTGCGCACCATCTCAGCCTCACAATCCTCACAGATAAAATGTGAGACAATCACAATACCTTCCTCTTTCATCTGTCCACAAATGATACAAGCTTGTTCCGGTTGTTGATCCATTTAGCATCCCACCTTGACTCTTTTAAGAACAGTATGATACACCTTCTATCATTTTAAACCTTTTCATAGTATTTTCATATCTATATGATTGTAATTCATCTATATTCAGGTCCTGCCCTCAAGGTTCTTCACAGTTCGGTTAAGAAAAAGCCTTCATCAGCCGATATTAAAAGCATTGAGAACTTACGAGGAGGTCCGTCCTTTTTTATGGAACCCAACACGAAAAGTGCAGCTACATTCTATCAATATAAACTAATCCGAAAAATTAACCTGACCCAATCGCTTCTGAGTATTTATATTACAATTCCCATGGTATGTCTGGTACTAGAGACGGTATTCCTCTCTTGGTGGAGTATATTCTTCATGATTATCGCCGCACCTGTCGTCTTTTGGATACAATATGTGATCTCACGATCCGTCCTGGTTATTATGGGCCACCCTATCGCCAAAAGATGGGGCATCTCATTAAAGCTCCCGTGGCTCGGCTACATGCCTGATCAATACATCAGCTATCGTCTGTTCCGCAAAGTCCAGTTGCACAATTTTTGGATCGGCCTTTGCATCGCAGCACTTTTTATTGTCTGGTCCCCGCCTGCCTTTACAGCCTCACTGGTGGTATGCCACCTTTGGCTGCTACTACCGCGACTATATATTTTGCTCCGGCTGCGACGTGAAAGCAAGGAAGGCATGCTCAAATTCAACCCAGCGGATGCCTCCTACTACTCACAATGACCATTTAGCGCAATAACGGCTTCTACATAGGCTTCGGCAAAAATAAACCCTAACAAAAAAAGGCCATCCGATTAAGGATGGCCTTTATCTATTTTCCTCCCAGACTCTTAACAGAAGTCTTCTTTTCCTTCGGAACCATCACGATAAAGTAATCATCATGAACAGATAAATGCACGGTCAGTCCGTCCTTCTGAAAGACTCTCGATCCCGTCTTCTCTTCTTCGTCCTGTTCTACCCAGCCCCATTCCTTGATGGTGTTCAAGTAAGGATCTGGTATACTATCCTTCTCCTTTAGTCCAGGTAAAGAATAACGTACATAGTCCATTGCTACATTTGTGGTTGTCCGGTCAGGAGAATTAGCTTCTTTCGGAACCGGAAAACTCTTTTCATTCAGTGCACCCTCAAATATATCCCAGGAAGGTTGCTTCGTTCCGCAGCCCACCAGCGTTATACCAACTATACAAAAAACAAGCAGCATCCAGAAAGGTTTGGTTGGCCTCATACCTTAAATCCTCCTTACCTCTACCATGCATCTAAAGACACAAGAAAATTCGGTTTATGAATTTATGAGTAGTTCATTCGTATCAAGGCTATTCTTACTATTTGCACTTTTCTATTATACTTGTATCGTCCAAAGTGTCGGTAACAAAAATGTCATCCTATTGGAGACAATTTAGCCCCCATTTCAATTTATATATAAAGCAAAAAAACCATTGCTGAACACTCAACAATGGTTTTAGTGCTTGGCGGCGTCCTACTC
>NZ_MAQW01000008.1:0-45000 GCF_001682855.1 Bacillus sp. FJAT-27264
CAACAAGGGCTTTTTTGTGTTTTAAGAATAAAATAAATAAAAAGTGATAAAGGTTATTTTTGTTAAATACAGGTTGTATTACCTTTTCGACGTGTTTGAAGGGTGGATAGAACCGCTATCTTTGTCCGCCTACTGTGGACTTTTGTCCAAGAATTCGCTTACCCGTACAGGCAAATTTTAATCCTATATTTGATGATGTAATATTCTTGACAGTGCAAATGCCCTTTGCTAAGATAGGCAATAATATATTTTTGGACATGCATCTCAAACCTATACTGAAGATACGATTTCGTACAACTTTTGTTGCTGTACTTTTGTCTGTCGTGAATGGACTCGATCGAGTTTTTCTTCATTTATAAAGTTTGCGGGCGGGGAGAATAAATACAACTATCAAGGAGGAATGACCCAGGTGTGGGAAGACAAGTTTGGTAAAGAGGGCTTGACGTTTGATGATGTGCTGCTGGTTCCGCGTAAATCCGAGGTGCTACCTAAGGAAGTAGACTTGACGACTGTTCTGAGCAAGAATGTAAAGCTGAATATACCGCTTATCAGTGCAGGAATGGATACAGTTACTGAAGCGGCTATGGCGATCGCTATCGCACGTGAGGGCGGTATCGGTATCATTCACAAGAATATGTCCGTAGAGCAACAAGCGGAAGAAGTAGACCGTGTAAAGCGCTCTGAGAGTGGAGTTATTACTAACCCGTTCTCGCTTACTCCGGACCACTGGGTCTCTGACGCAGAGCATCTGATGGGTAAATACCGCATTTCCGGTGTACCTATCGTCGATGAGAACAAAAAACTGGTAGGTATCCTTACCAACCGGGATCTGCGCTTTATCCATGATTATAACATTCAGATTAAAGAAGTAATGACTCGTGAGAATCTTGTGACCGCTTCTGTGGGCACAACGCTTCAGGAAGCTGAAGGCATTCTCCAGCGTCATAAGATCGAGAAGCTGCCGCTTGTCGATGAGAACAATATCCTTAAAGGTCTAATCACTATCAAGGATATTGAGAAAGCGATTCAGTTCCCTAACGGTGCGAAAGATGCGCAGGGCCGTTTATTGGTAGGGGCGGCAATCGGAATTTCCAAAGATACTTTCGAGCGTGCTGAAGCACTGGTCAATGTTGGTGTCGATCTGATTACGGTTGATTCTGCACATGGCCATCACATCAACATTATTGATGCAGTTCGCAAATTGCGTGAATTGTATCCTGAACTGACCATTGTTGCAGGTAACGTGGCTACAGGCGATGCAACCCGTGAGTTGATCGAAGCTGGGGCTTCTGTGGTTAAGGTCGGTATTGGTCCAGGTTCGATCTGTACGACGCGGGTTATCGCCGGTATCGGCGTTCCGCAAATTACAGCGATCTATGACTGTGCGACAGTTGCCCGTGAGTATGGAATTCCAATCATTGCTGATGGAGGTATCAAGTACTCCGGAGAGATTACCAAGGCGATTTCCTCTGGTGCTCACGCTGTTATGATGGGTAGTCTTTTCGCAGGAACAGAAGAAAGTCCTGGCGAATCGGAGCTCTATCAAGGACGCAAGTTCAAAGTATATCGTGGGATGGGCAGTATGAGCGCTATGAAACAAGGCAGTAAGGATCGTTACTTCCAAGATGACGATAAGAAGCTCGTTCCAGAGGGCATCGAAGGCCGTGTTGCTTTTAAGGGACCTCTTTCTGACACTATTCACCAATTGATTGGCGGTCTGCGCTCAGGTATGGGCTACTGCGGAACGAAGAATCTCGATGAGCTTCGTAATGACACGGCATTCATCCGGATCACAGGTGCTGGATTGCGGGAAAGCCATCCACATGATGTACAGATTACAAAAGAAGCGCCGAACTATTCCTTATAATGGAATAGAATGACTAAATAATGGACAGACCGGGCGATTTTCGCCGGGTCTGTCTTTTTTTGCAGGTACCCCTGTGTTAGAATAGAACAAGCATTGAAATGAGTTTCAAAGGAGAGTAGTAATCATTGAAGCACAAGAAAAAACAATTCAGCGGTAAACAATTCGTGATTAAGACAGCAACGGTAGGTTTGCTTTTAAATATGCTTTTGGCACCTTCGATTCCGGCCGCTTTGGCCGAAGCGGTGAAGACGCCAGCTACAACAGATTCGGGTAAAACGCCCACCACGAAAGCTGTAACGAGTACAGCCTCCAAAATTCCTTCTGTAGATTCCCTAGGTCTGAATGTACGGTCGGCCGTTCTAATGGAACCTACTACAGGTGAAATCCTAATGTCTCTAAATGCGGATGTTCCACTTCCTCCGGCAAGTATGACTAAGATGATGACGGAGTATTTGGTTGCTGATGCTGTGAAGAATGGGCAACTGTCCTGGGATCAAAAGGTTGTCGTGCAGGAGAACGCATCCAAACAAGTGGGTTCCCGCATTTTCCTCGCTCAAGGTGATGAGCATACAGTAGAAGAGCTGTATATAGCGATGGCAGTTGGTTCGGCCAACGATGCTACCGTGGCTTTGGCTGAGCTGGTATCCGGTTCGGAGCAGCAATTTGTAGAGCTCATGAATCAGACGGCACAAAAAATGGGAATGAAGACGGCGTATTTTATTAACTCTACAGGCCTTAGCCGGGCGGATATGCCAGCGAAATTCCGTCCAGAAAGTGACCGTGAGACCGTAATGTCTGCTATGGATGCTGCGATTCTTGCTAGATATATTGTTACCGATCACCCGGACTTTAATAAGTTCACAACTATTCAATCTTATAAATTCCGTGAACGTGATAAGAAACCGATCGTTAACTACAATTGGATGCTAGAATCGAATAAGGATATCGCCAACTTTAAGGCTTACGCTTATCCCGGTCTTGACGGACTTAAGACAGGTCATACTGCCAGCGCTGGGAACTGCTTTACAGGTACGGCTGTCCGCGATGGCATGCGCTTGATCAGTGTGGTTATGGGAGCAAACACCGAAGCGCATCGTTTCACCGAGACGAAAAAGGTTCTTGACTATGGATTTAACAACTTTGAGATTAAGCAGGTTATTGCACCAAAGGCCGTGATTCAAGGTACTGAAACAGTGCCAGTGTTAAAAGGGAAGAATAAAGAAGTACCGGTAGTTACAGATCAAGGCGTAACATTTATCGTACCTAAAGGAACGACTGCTCCAAAAATTGAGACCACTGTTCAGACCAATGATCCGGCGACTCTGGTTGCTCCTATTGCTACCTCCTCCAAGGTCGGCAAGGTGACGTATACTTACAAAGTAGACGGCATGGATCTCGTTCAACAAAAGACTGTGAATTTGATTACGGCAGAAGAAGCTGAAAAAGCGGGCTGGTTCAAGTTATTGCTTAGAGCAATAGGCGAATTTTTCGGTGATCTATTTAGCGGAATCAAGAACTTGTTCTAAGGAATTTTTTGTCTAATGAAGTAGATAATCCGAGTTAACGGGTTGTATATTTACGCTTCATGCAGTAAAATTACAAGTTAGATTAATGATAGTCAATCGGGAGGCATGGACTGCAAACAGGAACATCGCGAGTGAACTGAGGCATGGCAGAAATGCAAAAAGGCGGCTTTATTATGGACGCCATGAATGCAGAACAAGCAAAGATTGCCGAGGCTGCGGATGCAGTTGCCGTTATGGTTCTGGAACGCGTACCTTCCGATATTTGTGCAGCAGGTGACGTAGCGCGGATCGGTCATTACGTTGAAGGGAAGGTCCTGAAGTCCTTGGGTGTGGACTATCTTGACGAGAGTGAAGTGTTGACTCTGGCTGATGAAGTATTCCATATTGATAAACGTGAATTTACCGTTCTATTCGTTTGTGGTGTGAAGGATCTGGGTGAAGCTCTCCTACGTATTAATGAAGAAGCATCCATGATTCGGACTAAGGGCGAACCAGGAACAGGTAATATTGTTGAAGCGGTACGTCATATGCACTTTATCAATAGCCAAATCCGTAAAGTGACTAACCTTTCCAAAGATGTGCTTTATAATGAAGCAAAAACACTTGGTGTTCCTTATGAGCTGCTGCTTGAAGTTCATGAGCTGGGTAAGCTTCCGGTGGTTAACTTTGCCGCAGGCGGTGTAGCCACACCGGCTGAGCGTATGTCGGAGCGTGGCCGTTAATAGAGAGAGGGTTCAGGATGAAGATAGGAGTGCTGGCGCTACAGGGCGCAGTAACAGAACATATCGTCGCTATTGAGAAGACCGGTGCTGTAGGCTTACCGATTAAGCGGGTAGAGCAGCTGGAAGAGGTTGAGGGGCTTATCATCCCTGGCGGTGAGAGTACTACGATCGGCAAGCTGATGCGCAAGTACGGCTTCATTGAAGCGATCCGTGACTTTTCTAGCCAAGGCAAGCCCATATTTGGAACCTGTGCCGGTCTGATCGTACTCGCAAAACGCATTGCCGGTGGTGAGCCTAGGCATTTGGAGCTGATGGATATTACCGTAGCTCGGAATGCATTTGGCCGCCAACGGGAAAGCTTTGAATGTGATCTCGAGGTCAAAGGGATTAATGAAGCGGTTCGTGCTGTATTCATCCGTGCCCCTCTTATTACTGAGGTGGGGCCTAAGGTCGAGGTTCTTACTGTCTATAACAATGAAATTGTAACTGCACGCGAGGGCAACCTGCTGGTCTCCTCTTTTCACCCGGAATTAACTGACGATTACAGGCTGCATCAATATTTTACAGATATGGTTCATATCGTCGGTATAGCTAATAAATAGAGTTGCATATAAGAACATCTTGACTCTTTCAATGCTCTAACAGGCCATTGAAAGAGTTAAGGCTGTTTTCAGGAGGGAAACTTTGTGTTGGATGTAAAAATATTGCGCAGTGATTATGCCCGCGTAGAAGAAGCTCTTGAGAAACGTGGGAAATCACAAGATTTGATTACAGAATTCCCGGCGCTTGATTTGCGCCGCCGTGAGGTACTGCAAGAGACGGAAGGTCTTAAAAACCGTCGGAATACGGTATCTGCAGAGGTAGCCAAGAAGAAGAAGAACGGTGAACCTGCAGAGGATCTGATAACTGAAATGCGTACGGTAGCTGACCGTATTAAAGAATTGGATGATGAGGTACGTGAGCTGGAAGTCAAAATCTCCGAGCTGACGATGAATATACCGAATATTCCCCATGAATCCGTACCGGTTGGAAAGTCTGAGGAAGAGAATGTCGAAATTCGCCGGTGGTCACAACCGAAGGAATTCGGGTTCACGCCAAAATCCCACTGGGAGCTGGCACAGCAGCTGGATATTATTGATTTTGAAGCGGCAGCGAAAGTCACAGGTTCGCGTTTTGTTTTCTACAAAGGCCTTGGAGCTCGTCTGGAGCGCGCGTTGATCAACTTTATGATGGATCTGCACAGCGGAGAACATCAATATGAAGAAATGCTGCCACCTTACATTGTCAATAAGGACAGCCTTTATGGAACAGGACAACTGCCTAAGTTCGAGGAAGATCTCTTCAAGCTGCGGGATACAGAGTATTACCTGATTCCGACAGCTGAAGTTCCAGTTACTAACTACTACCGTGAAGAAATCTTGACAGCTGCTGACCTGCCCAAATACCACGTGGCTTACAGCTCTTGCTTCCGTTCTGAAGCCGGATCTGCTGGACGTGATACGCGCGGCTTGATTCGCCAGCATCAATTTAACAAGGTAGAACTGGTCAAAATCACCTCTGCCGAGACTTCCTATGAAGAGCTTGAGAAAATGACGGCTGACGCTGAACGTGTCTTGCAACTGCTGGGTCTCCCTTATCGTGTACTAGGACTCTGTACAGGCGATATGGGCTTCACCGCGGCTAAAACATACGATTTGGAGGTTTGGCTACCTGAAAGCGGAATGTACCGTGAGATATCTTCCTGTTCCAATACAGAGGACTTCCAGGCCCGCCGTGCCAATATTCGTTACCGCAAGGAGCCTAAAGCTAAACCGGAATTCGTACATACGCTGAACGGATCGGCACTGGCTATCGGACGGACGGTTGCCGCTATTTTGGAGAACTATCAGCAGGAAGATGGTAGTGTACAAATTCCAGAATGCCTGCAGCCGTACATGCGGAATGTGAAATCCATTACTCCAAAATCGGCTCAATAATAATATAGTTGCGTAACCTTTGGGTTGTGTGATATAATTCCTATTGCATGTGATTTTAGTTTTATTGGAGAGGTACCGAAGCGGTCATAACGGGGCGGTCTTGAAAACCGTTAGGGTGCAAGCCCACATGGGTTCGAATCCCATCCTCTCCGCCATTTATTTTCAAGAACATCATTAATATAACGAATCGAAGCTGTCTCCTCATGGAGGCAGCTTTTTTTGTTCGTTTTCATTCGAGAATAAAAAGATGGGTTTCTCGGCAATGTATTAGAGAAGGAGGGTGATTATAACAATGAACCGAGATATGCAATTGGATCAACAGCAATTGGTCTCTGCTTGGCAGGAACGTTTGCCAGCGCTTATGGAGGATGGCGACAGCTTCACCGTGCAAGGAGACGCCGCAGACCGCACCAGCCTGCTAATTCATTTTAATGCAGCAGGACATCAGGATTACTCACTGGATTTTCGCTGCACGTATGTAGACAGCAGGGAGGTAGCTGTGAACCTGATTGATGTGGAACAAGCAGGACGGCATATAGATGAGCATACGGATGCCGTACAGGGCCTGGCACAGCAGTATGCGCGGCAGATACATGAATGCGCACAGGCTTTGAAAGATATTACTAACCCTTAGGAGGAGAGCGCATGAGCAAACCTAAAACGATTCAGGTTCCAGGAACGCAGAATTCGGGAAGAAGTCGCAAAGAGGAGCCTAAATCTAATGGACAGGAGCCACTTTCCGGTTCGAAAAAAGTGAAGCAGGCCAACCATGTGGATCATCATAATCCACAAGGATAAAAATTAAACCGACTTTAGTTCTTGAGTAATGTTTCTCAAAATTGTCAAATGGTATATCATTAGGGGAGGGAAACATTTCTTTGCATGGGAGAGGAGATATATAATGTTTAAAAAATGGGGGCTATCCGCGGCAGCGTTGCTGGTTGCAACAGCTGTAATTCTGCCAGGATGTGCAAGTAAGCAAGAACCACCGAAAGAAGCACTAAAGAATGCCGCAGCTAAAGCGGTAACACTCAGCTCTTATGAGCTGAACACCAAATTTGTGGTCAATAATTTATCTATTGATGCACCTACGGATGATCCATCGAGTGCGATGGCTACGCAGGTAATCAGTATGCTGAAGAACGCAGAGATTTCCGTGGACAGTGTATATCAAGCGGATCCGATGCAAACCGAAGCCACGCTGGTGCTTAACCTGAAGGGCGATATGGCTATGAGCTTTACTATTCCTATCGTTGCCACTAAAGAAAAAGTGTATATTAAGGTTCCATCTATACCGTTCTTCCCGATTCCAGAGAACATTGTCGGCAAATTTGTAGAGCTGGATCTCAAAGAACTGGCTGAAAAATCAGGTCAAGAGATCAACACTGCAGCACTGGATACTGAGAAAGCACGCAAGCTTCAGAGCGAAGTTCTGGACGCTGTTCTGGCTCAGTACGACGAAGCTAAATACTTCAAAGACATCAAACCTAAGGATGCAGGACTTCCCGAAGGTGTAGATGCGAAACAGGTCATTCAGTTTGGGCTGAACAATGACAACATTAAAGAAGCGATCACGATCTTCATCAATAATGCGCTTCCCAAACTCTTCGACGTAATCAGCAAGGAAGAATACAAGGATTTGTTGCAAGTAGATCCTGCGGATCTAGCTAAAGCTAAAGAGGAGATACTGGCCGGAAAGAATAAAGAAGAAATTGACAAAGATCTGGCCGATCTCGACAAATACTTAACCATCAACCAGTTCCAGTTCAATACTGCGATCAATAAGGATGATTTCCCGGTGTATCAGAATCTTCTGATGGACTTTAAAGTGAACATTCCGGAAGATAGCACAAACATTGGATTGTCGGTAACTGGCAGCAATCAGTATAGCAAAATCAACGAAAAAGCTGATTTCAAAATCGGTATTCCGCAAGGCGATGCTGTTGTAACATTGGATGAGTTGCAGAAGCAGTTTGGCGGTAGCTCTGATACATTTTAATCGGTAAAATATAAAAATCCCGCACGTGCCCTTTAAAGGCATGTGCGGGATTTTTTAAAAATATAATAATTTATATGTTTTACGCTATAAATCATCTTTATATTTCTACTTGGCTCTACTTCAATTCATCGGCCAGGATGGAAAAGGTCTGGTGATCCTGGTATTCTCCGTTGATTTTAAGGTACTTACGGGCCACGCCTTCGGCTTGAAAGCCGTTCTTCTTAAGAACCCGTCGGGATCCTTCATTGTGTAGCAGGATACCTGCCTGTACTCTGTGCAGACCCAGTGCGCGGAAGGCATATTCCAATACAAGCCTGACAGCTGCAGTCATATAGCCTTTACCTTCAGTGTCCTTATCAATGAAATAGCCGAGGTCTGCATATTGAGCTACTCCACGTGCTACATTAGACAAAGTAATTTGGCCAATGAGTTTGCCATCCAGCGCATAAATTCCGAACATATAAGCCCGATCTTGTTCTGCATCGGCAGTCCGTAGGCTTATATGCTGCTGCTGGGCTTCAAGTGTGAAGAAATCATCGTCCCGCTTCGGCTCAAACGGCTGATGTGCGATTCGGTTGCGCAGGCGTAGAGCAAGCAATTCCTCGGCATCCTTAAGGGCTAGAGGGGAGAGATAGATTCCTTTGGATGTGCTATACAAAGTGAGTGTCATTGTTCTATTCCCTTCTAATATCTTGACTTGCTAACGGAATTTCTAATTTGTCGGCTGTGGCCGGCTTGCGGCGCAAACGACGGAAGAAGGAGGTCAACAGTTCAGCGCATTCCTCTTGCAGAATATCCTGTATGACCTCTGTACGATGATTAAATCGCGGTTCCTCCAGCAGATTCATCAGAGTCCCTGCACAGCCCGCCTTAGGGTCCGTTGTGCCGTATACAGCCAGCGGTACTCTGGATTGTACCATCGCGCCTGCACACATGGGACAGGGCTCTAGCGTAACATAAAGTTTGCAATCCAGGAGTCGCCAAGAATTCAGAGCCTGACTGGCTTCCCGAATGGCTACCATTTCGGCGTGTGCAGTTGAATCCAGTGTGGTCTCCCGAAGATTGTATCCGCGTCCGATGATTTTATCATCATGCACAATAATTGCACCAATGGGAACTTCACCAATCGCTTCCGCCTTACGTGCTTCTTCGATTGCATACCTCATCCAATACTCATGAGCGGCTTGTGCATCGACAGGCGGTTCATATTCTATCTTACTCAAAAGTACATCTTCCCTTCGGATTTTTGTTCCTATTGTTCAACGAACAAATATTCGTTCTGAACAAATTGTGTATAACTCTGTGGATAACCGCCAACTTGTACACAATTTTGTACACAATGCGCTCTCATAATCTGTTTATATGTGCATAAGGTGTGGATGGTTTCATACCCATTGTAGTGAAAGTAGATCTGTATTTCAATCCCTGTGCGGATTGCTACATTATAATGTTCTTTTCAAATGGAGGGGCAAAAGGTATGATAATGATGAACACTCCGCTAGGATTTACCAGCGGTAAGAGGTGAAAAGGGAGCTTGTCCATAAAAACGAAATTATCAGCCATTTTATTTGGTTCAGTGCTGCTTGTTCTGGTACTGAACCTGACACTTAACCTCTATGATGTGCGAAATAATTTACGAAATGAAACGGAAAGAAACATGAGAATGACCGCCATGCAGATCGCCGTTTCTGTTGAACAGAGTAGCTATAGTTCCAATTATGTCGAAGGTCAGATTGCCAACAATTTGCGGATGGTAGCGATCCTGGCGTCACATGAGTTGGACCCTGACATTAAGAATGTGGACAACCGCCAGTTGCGAGAGCTATCCCACAAGCTGGGCGTGTCTAATATTTCGCTGCTCGTCAAAACTAATGATGATATAGTGATTGCCAAATCTTCTGACCCCAAAGAGGTGGGTTTGTCCACCAGGGGCTGGGGTTTTTGGTATATTGCCTTCCTGGAGCTGTTCCTTAACCACCAGGTCACCATCGACCAAGGACAGGCGCTGGACCATTTCTGGTCGGGGCCCTTCGAATACTCCACTTCCAATCCCGAATTTATCGAGAAGTGGGGATATTATTATGATGGGACAAGCAATTATATCATTGATCCTTATGTTCGTAGTACTTCCGTGAGCGATTATGTCAAGATTATGAGCCCAGACGAAATTGTGAAGCAGACACAAGAGGTCAATCCAGGGATTCTGGAAATTACGGGTATTAACCCAGAGACCTTTGCTCTAACCAGCATGTCAGCAAATGGAAGCGATACACTGAATCTGAAGCTGCGTAATCGTCCCATTAAGTATGGTAGCTATAATTATGGCAATGTACAACAGGACAAGGCGGCTGTGGCAGCAGCCATAAGCCGGCAGCAGCCAGTGCTACTTGACATGGAGGCTCAGGGCAAACGGGTGCTGAAAAGCTTCATCCCCATTATGCAGCCAGGGAGAGGCTCCTATGTCATCAGTGTGGTTATGGATTACTCGGTCATTTCCTCGGTAATCCGCAAACAGCTGGTCAACAATAGCTCAACTACCCTTCTGTTGCTGGTGATCTTCTTTTTGGGCAGCTATATTTTGTCCGGCTATGTTACACGTCCAATCAAGGCGATCCTGGCCAAAGTCAATGACGTCGCTAGGGGCAAATTTGAGCCTACGCTCAAGGTCGGCAGCCGGGACGAACTGGGGCAGTTGGCGCAGCGGATTAATGCAATGTCTGATCATCTCATGCAGCATACAAGCCGTCTCGGCCAGACGCTGGAAGAGAATCGTGCGGTCAAGGAGCACTTGGAATCGGTGATTAACGGAACGTCCGATGCGATACACACGATGGACATGAACGGACAGATTCTTAGCACGAATCGTGCATTTGAGGAGCTGTATGGCTGGAGCGTTAATGAGTCAACAGAGAAAACTCCGTATCTTGTTCCCGCAACCGCCTTCAAGCTGGAGGCAGAGCGGCTGGAGGAACTAAAGAAAGGGAAGGTACTTCCGCCTGTTGAGACCTTGAGATTGAAGAAGGATGGTTCTATCGTTGAGGTCAGTGTCAGTACCTCGGTGATCCGGGATGAGGAAGGCAAGCCGCTGTCTTTTGTCCACGTCTCACGTGATATGACCGAGCGGAACCGGATAGAAGAACTACTGAGACGCTCAGAGAAGCTGACTACAGTCGGTCAGCTTGCGGCAGGGGTAGCGCATGAGATCCGCAACCCACTGACCACGCTCCGGGGCTTCCTGCAGCTTCAGCAGGAGAAGAAGGTCCTAATCCCGCTGCATATTGAGCTGATGCTGTCCGAACTGGAGCGGATCAATCTTATTGTCAGCGAGTTTCTGATTCTGTCCAAGCCGCAAGCGGTTCATTTCCAGCAGAAGGATGTCCGGTTTATTCTCAGTGATGTCATTTCCCTGTTGGATAGCCAGGCCCATCTGTTCGACATTGAATTCGCAGCCCGGTTCTCCGACGAGCCTGCAACGGTCCATTGTGAGGAGAATCAGTTGAAGCAGGTCTTTATCAATATTGTCAAAAATGCCATCGAGGCCATGCCGCAAGGCGGTACAATTACGCTGGAACAGTATACCGCTGATCATAGCGTTGTCATTGTAATTGCCGACGAGGGCGACGGAATTCCAGAAGAGATGCTGCCCAAGCTGGGAGAGCCCTTTTTCACCAATAAGGAAACCGGTACAGGATTGGGACTTATGGTTAGCCAGCGTATTATACAGGCCCATAAGGGTACTATGGAGATAACAAGTGAGGTAGGCAGCGGAGCAAAGGTTACGATTACTATGCCTGCCGCGGAAGCTGTTCTCCCCCGCAAGAGCATGAATGAGGAACGGAGTGAATAGCAAGGTGAGAATTAATAAATTCATCAGTGAGACAGGCTACTGCTCACGCCGTGAAGCTGACAAGCTGGTTGAAAGCGGCAGAGTAACGATCAACGGAGAAGAAGCAGTGCTTGGTAGTCAGGCCGAGCAGGGTGATGAAGTAAGGATTGATGGTAATTTGCTGGAGACGGGCAATACTATCGTTTACATCGCATTGAACAAGCCGGTGGGCATCACCTCAACAACAGAGGAACATATTAAAGGCAACATTGTTGATTTTGTAGGGCATTCAGAGCGCATCTTTCCGATTGGGCGGCTCGACAAGGATTCTGAAGGTCTGATTCTGCTGACCAATGATGGAGATATTGTCAACAAGATATTGCGGTCAGAGGGTCGACATGAAAAGGAATATATAGTGACAGTTGATCGGCCGATCACACCATCCTTTATTACAGGGATGTCGAGCGGCGTCAAGATTCTCGGGGAGAAGACGCTCCCTTGCACCGTTACACGCATCACAGAGCGGGTCTTCCGGATTATTCTCACTGAAGGTAAGAACCGGCAGATCCGCCGTATGTGCAGCGCCTTCGGGTATGAGGTCAGACGTCTTCAGCGCATCCGTATCATGAACATCAATTTGGGGAGTTTGCCGGTCGGACAATGGCGTGATTTGTCACCTGACGAAAGATCCGAGCTAGGGGCTATGTTGAACTATGAACTGCTATAGGCTCATTAGCACCGTATAAAAGGATAACAAATAAGAGCGGCTCCTAAGGTCAGACCTTTAGGAGCCGCTCTTTGCTTGTCCACGACGGATAGTTAATTATCGGATGGAGGAATCCCTGTGAATTGCTTGAACTCCTGATATTTCCGAATGATGGAGACTTCAACCCGGCGGTTCTTCGCACGTCCTACAGTTGTGGAGTTATCCGCGATAGGATGGTATTCACCGTATCCGATGGGACTGAATTTCTTCGGATCGAGATTAGGGTTAAGCAGCAGAATCTTCATAAAGTGCAAGGCCCGATCCACACTGAGATCCCAGTTGGAGGAATAGCTAGTGTTGGAAATCGGGATATTGTCTGTATGTCCCTGAACAACTACATCATAGTCGGGGAATTGCTGCAGCATCGTTGAGATGGACTTGGCCAGCTGTCTGGATTCATCTTTGACTACGGCCTGTCCAGAAGCGAACAGGGCATTGTCACTGATCGTAATCATAAGCTGGGACTGGTTTAGCTTCGTACTGAGCAGATCAGTCAGCCCATTGTTCTTAATATATTGATCGAATTGCTTCTTGAGCTTCTCAAGATCTTCCTGTTCCTTCTGGCGCAGCTTGGCCATTTCTGCTTCTCCCGTATTCTTGGAGATGACATTGTTCATCTTCTCGCCTTTACCCTGGTCCAGATTACTCTCGGATGGGGTTGCTGCCCGTTCTGTCAGCACGCCGGTTCCGCCGTTCAGAACGGAACTGAAGGCCTGGGCCATCTCTTCGAACTTCTTGGCATCGGTGGCGCTCATGGCATACATAACGAGGAACAAGGCGACAAGCAGGGTCATGAGGTCGGAATACGGCAGCAGCCAGGATTCATCGGCATGCTCCTCATGTTCCTCGTGTCTAGTCTTTTTGCTCACTCGAACCGGCCTCCTTGTCCAGCAGCTTAGCGCGTTCCGTAGGTGTTAGGAAGACTGCCAGCTTCTGATTGATAGCAATGGTGGAGACCCCGGATTGAATGGACAGCAGACCTTCTACCATCATTAGGCGGATTTCAATCTCCTGCTTAGAGAGTCGTTTGAGCTTGTTGGCAATCGGGTGCCACAGCACATATCCTGTGAAAATACCGAGTACGGTAGCAATAAACGCCCCGCCGATCGCATGGGCGAGCTTTTCCATCTCGGTCATGTCGGCAAGTGCGGCGATAAGTCCAATTACGGCTCCGAGTACCCCCAGCGTAGGTGCGTACATACCAGCCTGGGAGAAGATCAGCGCCCCGGCTTTATGACGATCTTCAGTAGCACGGATATCCTCCATAAGCACATCGCGGACAAACTCCTGATCGTTGCCGTCGATAATCATCCGCATACCGTTTCGGAGGAAACCATCCTCTATTTCATCAACCTTGGACTCCAGCGCCAGCAGACCTTCGCGGCGTGTGATGGATGCCCATTCCATAAATGTAGTAATTAGTTCCGCTTTGCTGACCATTTTCTTTTTAACAAAGATCATTTTGAACAAGCTTGGTACCTTTTTGATTTCTGAAAATGGAAAAGCCATAAAGATTGAAGCGGCGGTACCCAAGAAAATAATTAAGTATGCAGCGGGAGTGGCCAAACTCTGGATGGGGGCGCCCTTCAGCACCATTCCGAAAAGAACAGAGACTAGACCAAAGATTAGACCCAATATTGTTGAGATTTCCATTATGCACCTCGTCCATGAGATTTAAGAAGTGATCCGACTTAGCCGCGTTAATCATCCTTGAAGCGCGGCGGGGCATCTTAACCCAAACGGAATAACTTATATTCTTATTTATCGACATCATTCCCTTTTTTGTGAAGTCATTTTTTCGGCTATAATGGATAAGGTAAGTTATTATTCATCAGTGAAGAAAACGGAGTGATACACATGGGCGTTAAACATGGCAGAGATTATGCAGAAATCCTGAACGAACTGACCGAAGGGGTCGGACGTATTACCGACGGATTTTTATTTTTTGAAATGGACCCGGAGGAATGGCAGGAGCTGCCACAGGAGTCGAAGCTTGAGGTATGGGAAGCGCTTGCTGAGGACCTGTTCTATGCACTGGGCAATGAACCGGTCATTGAGGTGGGGAGCGGGGTTGTGATCTACGACAAGGCTACACACCGGATCAATATTTTGCTTGGAGAAGAAGATTTGGCCTCTGTTGTCCTGGTTTGACCGGAATACAGCAGAGCGGAATTTGCCGCAGTCTGCCGCCCGTGTTAAAATTGACGGAGCGAAGTACTATTTACCGGGATTGAAGAATACAATTAAACCGAAAATTGTCTTTATCCTGGCACATCCCTTGGACCTCAGAAGCTAAGGGATGTTTTGTTTAAAAAAGCAAAGAGACAAGACGATCGGAACTTTGCTACTAATTAAGTAAGGGAGGTAACAATGTGCTACTTACAGAGGAAGAACTGATCGAGCAGATCGGCAAGCTGGAAGGCTGGAAACTGGTGAAAAATACGATTACGCGCAAATATATGTTCAGCGATTATATGAAGGGAATTGCTTTCGTCGATGCGGTGGCCGCCATTGCTGAGGCTTTTGACCACCATCCGCATATTACGATTGATTATAAAGCGGTCACGCTTCGCTTGACGACACATGAAGAGGGCGGAATTACGCCGCTGGACATTCGTGGTGCACAAGAGTTTAATGAAGCCTTCGAGAAGGCCCGCTAACGTGTCGTGTAGTCTTTTAACATAGCACTGGTAGAAAAATACTCATACATGCGAAAAAGCCCGTGCACAGGATGTACATCCTGGCACGGGCGTATTTGTGTTGTCTCTCAGCGGTGCTTTACTTCTTCTCAGCCAGCCATGTGGCCACGTTCGCAATTTCCTCCGGCGCCAGCTTCTCCTTGAAGGAAGGCATTTGGCCCCGTCCTTTGGTTACTATACTGTAAATCCCGGCAGCGTCGTGCTGGCCGCCTTCGTTTTTCAAGCTAGGTCCTACCCCGCCTTGAAGCTGATCGCCATGGCAGGTGATACAATTGGCTTTCACAGTTGCTTCTGCCTTAGCGGCATCAAGCTGAATTTCAGGCATAGTAGGCTTGTTCTGTTCCGCTACTTCTTCTTTACCTGGAAGTGTGAACATTAGAACTACCGCAAAGGCACAGGCGGCAAAAAACAATCCGCTCATGATCCATTTTTGCATCCCCAATCGTCCCTTCTATGTAAGCTGCTTCCTACATTATAGCGGAAGGTGAAGCGTTATCATAGCATTTGTGGCAAAAAAATGAACGGCCAAGCGCTACTTCTCTAAAGTTCCTATAACAAAGCATCATTTCTCATAGACCATACAATAAAATGGTTTACTTCCAGTAGGTGTCATTCGTTCATAAGTGTCTGAAATCGTAAAACCACTCTTTTGGTAAGTCCGAATGGCTCGCTGATTCCAGGTCAGCACCTCCAAATCAACCTCCCGCCCAGGATAGCGCAGAACTGCAGCCTGGACAATGGCGCGGACAAAGTGTTGACCCATACCGTGACCGCAAAGCTCTGGACGCATACCGATTCCCAGACGTACTACACCTTCCATCGGGAACAGCTGTGCGAAGCCGCAGAGATCGCCCTCATCGTTCAGCACAGATACATACTGCTCACTACGCAGCTGGGGATCGCCGAACTCGATGCCGAGCTCCTCCATCTGTTGCCAGGGCATCCAGCCATATATATTGTAAGGAGGCTCGTAGCTCCATTGGCAGATGTCTTCGGCATGGCTGGTCTCCATAGGTACCACATGGAACGTAACAGGTAAATGAATCATAGGATCGTGAGTCCTCCTTTCCATAGGATAAAGCTCTATAATTTAATTATATACAAAAAGCATAAGATCCGACGCAGAAAGTCGGGAAAATGTTGTTTGGTGAATTTCAGGAAGGGTAATGAAGAGTAACAGAAACGACAAAAAAAGCCCTTCTCCAGATTTCGATAAAATCGGGAAAAGGACTGGTGTATAACTTATAAATTATTGTACATCGTCAAAATCTTGAGTATCCGTTGCAAGCGCCTGATAAGCATCCGTACTCATCACGCGTTTAGCACCCACATAACGACTAACATAATAGCTCTCGCTTAATGAACTGATCGTTACACCACGAGAAGATGAAGCATGGGCAAATTTTCCTTCGCCAACATAAACGCCAACATGTGAGATACCTTTGCCACTGGTATTGAAGAATACCAGGTCGCCCGCTCTAAGTTCGTCACGGGACACTGTGGAGCCCATCTGATATTGGGAACCAGATTGGTGTGGCAGGTCAATACCGATCTTGTTGAAGACATACATTGTAAAACCAGAGCAATCAAATCCACTTGTAGACGTGCCACCAGCTACGTACTTGGTGCCGATAGCCTTGTCAATCACCTTATCCATCTTGGAATCGGCGAAAGCGCTTCCTGCTCCAATAGCGGTAAGCATCATAGAAAAGCCAAGCACTGCTGCTGCTAATTTCTTCTTCAAAAGTGTAAACCCCTTCCAATGCCTACGAGGTTAGCTTAAGGGTTCGGTTGAAGGTCCCCTATGACCCCTCTTCGAACAGGAGGTCAATTCACCCAAAGTGGTTCCCCCGTTTCCCTAATGATTAGGGAACTCGGCATATACTGTTGATTAGAATTAGACTGCTATATGAATACATGACAAAACCTTATAAAAAGGTGACTCAATAATTACAAAAATGTTACTAAAAACTCACTGCGCTAATTGTAACAAACACAGCGTCGCTTGGCAATCATTTATAGCATATTTGTACGCAAAAAATGGGATTTTAAGAGCGGATTCTCACTATTAACGTTGAAAATAGAGGACAAACTGAAATTTCCAAAATTTATTGCGTTTTTTTGGCACAAAAATGATTCATCTGCTCCCCTGAGGTGTATACGTATACTATAAAATAGGAAAAACCCGGAAATTGACTGTGATGATAATCAGTCTCCGGGTACATTATTAATATGAAGTTAAAATGGAATGATCGTAGTTTGGAGGTTTGTTTAGTCGTAGGCAACTGCTTTATAAGCAGTCGTGCTCATGATCCGTTTGGCACCAATGTAGCGATCAGCCCAGTATTTCTCACTGAGTGAGCTAATAATGACGCCCCGTGAAGACGATGATTGAGCGAATTTACCATTTCCGACGAAAATGCCGACATGAGATACACCGTTACCAAGTGTGTTGAAGAATACCAGGTCTCCGGGCCGCATTTGACTGCGAGAGATGGAGGTACCTGCGCTATATTGCGATTGGGATGTGCGCGGCAACGAAATGCCGATGCTTTTGTATACATATGTAGTGAATCCAGAACAATCAAAGCCGGCAGTGCTTGTCCCTCCAGTTTTATAGGAGGTTCCGAGGGTTTTTGTAATAACCGAGTCCATTTTGGAGTCTGCTGAAGCGCTATTGGTTCCGATACCGATGGCGAGTGCCAAGCCCAGTGTAGCTGTAACAATGATTTTCTTAAAATTCTGTCTGTTCAAAAGATGTACTCCTTCCAAGGCCTGCGAGGTTAGCTTAAGGGTTCGGTAGAAGGTCCCCTATGATCCCTCTCTTACGAGATCAATTCACCCAAAATATGGTTCCCCCACTTCCCGGTGCAAGGAATTCGGCGTTTTATGCACCTAAAGTGTGACGTATCGACAATTGCATACATGACATAAATGAAGTTATTAAGAAATGCCTTCAAAAGATTACAAAGTTGTTACTAGTAGTACAGAACACATTGTATCAAACCCGTTACCATTTTGCAAATCGCTCTGCTGAGGATAACAAAAAAGAGTCGCAGCTCCTGTTAACCAGGAACAATGACTCTTCTAAATATGCCCTAAGAGGGCGGATTTATTGTGGGAATGCTTTGCTCCTCCAAAGGTCATATTGAGCCGCAATGCTCCATAATTTGAGCAGTGTGGACGGAAGCGGAAGGAGTTGGCGGATCAGGAGTGCAGGCAAGCCTGGGAAGTAAATAATCCCCAAAGTGTAGATCATCAAGAGAAGCAGACTGCCTGCTCCCAGTACGAGCGATACCCCTATCGCGGTGAGGAAGCACCGTAGGGCGATTAGCAGGGAGGAGAACATACCAGTCCCGGCCGTATAGCCGAACTGCATGTACAACAACAGCAAGCGGATAACATACACATAGGCGCACCAGACCAGAATATAGGGAATGCCATTCAGCAGCAGCTTATAGTCCATTAAAGACGACAGCAGCAGTGTATATATCTTGGGTGCGAACCAGTAAACGGGTAGAATGGCGAGTAACCACTCTACCAGGCTGAAGACCAGCACGGACAGACCATGCTTTTTCATGCCGGGAAAAAAGAACAGACCGCGTTCTCCTGAACGCTCCTGGTGCAGCTCATGCAGCAGACCCGCCCGAATGAACGGGGAAATGAGCAGTCGCAGCACGGTCAACCCCAGCAGCATGCATAGCCAGCGCTGTACGTCAGGGTCCGAGGTAAGACTATGCTGACCCTCGATGTAGAACAGCAGCCTGGACATACCGCTGCCCCCCGCGTTCTGTTCAGGATAACGCAGGAGGACTGATACTACGGCCTCCCGTACGAAACCATACATAAAGTAACCCCAGAGCAGCCGGTAGATGAATAGCAGGATCAGAATATAAGTTTGCTCCTTCAAACTTTGCCAACCGCGAATAATTGATGTTTTCAAGCCCATTCACCTCACCAGACCAGAGTTCCAAGCACAGTTTCAAGCAGTTTCGACAAGGATAGCGTCCAGCGGGAGAGGGTATCCGGCTTGATCTCCGCCCGCCTGAAATTGTTGATATGTTTGTTCTCCAGCAGAAGGGTGTGCTGGGGATCGATCTCTGCGGACAATAGTGGGGAGCTGGAGATCAACTGGAACGCTGTATTCTTGTTGTCCCCATTCCAGACTCGCTCCACAGTGTGACCATCAGAGAAGGTAAATCTAATGGGGACATTCCCGTAGTGGCTACCTCTGTTGCTCACCTTTACGATGGATTCGTAGCCTTGGCCGGTGCCGGCATTTTCTTTGGTACGCATCTGGATATCGTCGATCGAGAAATCAGGGGCTCCGCCGTCATAGATATAAAGATCGAAATAGTTCTGCCATGATTTCTTGGTCACGTTCTCTACGACCTTCTGAAAATCACGGGTAGAGGGGTGGCGGAACCGATATTTATTCGCATAGGTGGACAGGATGGCATCCATAGTTTTAGTGCCGACCTGCCGTTCGATGTCTTTCAGCACCAATTTGCCACGGAGGTACACATTCTGTGTATAAGCACCTGCTCCGCTATATTTCCAGGTTTCCAGTGTGAGAGCCTGAGGAGAGGTCACCAGGCTGGCCTGAATGGGCAGATTGGCCATCACACCATACTCTTGCTCCATTAGACGGTCTTCGGCATAGGAGGTGAAGCTCTCATCTAACCAGGCTTCCTCGAATTCGTTGCTGGCTAACATACCATAGAAATATTGATGGCCTATTTCGTGGACCACAGTTCGTTCCAATGAGGTGTCTGGAGAAAGCTCAGATGCACCGAAGGCTGTAATCAATGTGGGATATTCCATCCCTCCAGCCCCATTGGCATCCTTGGGCGGAACCACGATTGAAAGTGTGGAATAAGGATACGGCCCGTACCATTTACTAAACGCGCTTAGGGCAGCCTTCGCAGCTTGGAAATAACGCTCCTTGAGGTCTTTATGCAGCGGGTCCAGGTATAGCTTGATCCGCACGCCTGGAACCTCTGGCGTGGAGAAAGCCTCTTCAGCGACCACAAAATCAGGGGAGGCGGCCCAGGCGAAATCATGGACGTCATCAGCGTAGAATTGATAAATTTTCTGATTCTGCTTCAGTTTAGCTGTCTTCACAGGGAATCCGGTGGCAGCCACGGTATACTCAGGAGGCACAGTTATCGTCACGTTGTATATGCCAAAATCGCTGTAAAATTCCGATGTCCCGTGGTATTGATGCAGATTCCAGCCTTCCTGGGTTACTCCGCGGGTTCCGGCGGGTTCATAGACGCTAATCTTGGGAAACCATTGTCCGGCCATAACGAAGTTCCCCGAGATCCCCATCCGGGCGAATACTTTGGGTAGCTTGACCTCAAATTGCAGCTTGAGGGTCACACTTTCCCCGCCGTTCACGGGTTCAGGTAGATGTACCTTCACTAATGTGTGGTCATTGATATTTCCGTCATCGGGTTGAACATACTGCACTCTCTGGATAAGAGAGGTGCCTTCTGTAGTTCGTACATCCGTCAGGGTCATGCTGCCGAACCCGTTCTCGGGCATCTTGTCACTTCGGAGCTCACCGCCAGATTCTTTCATAAAAGTCGTATTGCGGGATTCAAAGGCATTGGGGTAGAGATGGAAATACAGATCGCTGACCGGCTTACGGCCGGGATGGTTCCAGGTTACCGTCTCCGCGCCTTTTAAAGTAGCTGTCTCCGGGTCAAGCTTCACGTCGAGATGGTACTCGGCGACTCTTTGGCTTAGCGCCTCGGACACGGGGACAGGTGCGCTCTCCGGGAACGCCTGCTGCGCAGTGCCCTTGCCGGGCGAGGCTGCGGGGGACTTGGCCGCTTTTTGGGCAGACATGCCTGCCAAGGCAGGGCTTGCACCTGGGTAGCTCCACAAGCTCCCGCCCAGCAGCGTTAGGGCGGCCAGAGCCAGAATGCTTATTTTGGTTCGAAATGTTGGTGGCTTCATACTGTGATTCCCTCCCGTTGACAAGCATCTACGGGATGTATATGTTTGCAATCGCGAGATTATTAGCTAAAATTAAATTATTCGTAAGAGGAAGGACGTGCATCTGTGGATAACAAGCAACCGGAAGGCAAGAAACAGATTGCCTTGAATATTGTCAACGCGAAGAGCAAACATAAAGGATTTGGAGCAGGCTCAATTGATTTGAACAATGTGTCCCCCGTCATTATTGATAATGGCGAAGCGATCATTGATATCGGGGCCATGCATGCCAAGAGCAAGGTGGAGAAGGGCATTAAGTTCTCCGTGAACCGTGAGGATGTTCCGAACGGGAGGCAAGTTTGGGTCGTATGGGTAGCTGTAGACCGGACATCCGAGGGTCAGCACTACGCCGGAATTACGGCTTGTGAGATGTGGATTGACACCGAAGCCCGTCGCGGTTGGAAAATTTTAGCCGAACATGTGAACAAGCTCGATTCGGCTTTAAAACGGAAGGTTATTGTGGAGGGGCTTGGCGAAGCGGAAAAAGCGGCGCTGAAGTCATTGCTTATTTCACATAATGAAGAGTGGTGGGAAGCTTCGAGGGAAGAGCTGAAGGCAGCACTGTAGGAATAATCTTCAGAATTTTGCTGGATCTATCCGTCCATTAAGCGGACATCCCAGCAAAAGGCTGCATCTCCTGTAATATGGGGATGCAGCCTTTTTAGTATTCTATAAATGCTAATATAGCGGAGTGCAGCGATTTAGACAAATCGAACCACTGTGATTCCTTTTGGAACAATAGGTCAGCCGATCTTGGATTGCCTCGGAGCATTAAGCTTACGTTTTAATTGGCTCACTCGCGCTTGGCTGATTCCCAGGATCTCGGCGAGTTCCTTCTGATTGGCGAATGGATGCTCTTCGATGGCCCGCTCCAGCCGCTGTGTCATCTCTTCAGTCTTCTTCCGTTTGACACTGCTGCCAGGGTCAGCGGTAGCCTGAGGAAGGAGCGGAGAAGGTTCCGGCTCCTGCGGGAGTCGCTCCGGATCACCGAGCTCCTTCAGGCAACTATTGCAGATGAATTGATCCTTGTAATAGCTCACGTGGTCCAAACTTCGGCAAAAGGTGCATTCCGTAGAGGTGTACTTTCTAAGTACAATAACATCATCATTCATAATGAAAAATTCGATAGGATCCCCAATGTCGATATTGCGTGTCATACGGATTTCCACGGGAACCACAATTCTTCCCAGACTGTCCAAATTCCGAATCATACCCGTATCTTTCATACCATGTCCCTCATTCACATGTTTAGATTTGGTGTTTCTTTTATTATAACAGAAATGTAAATTATTAGAGTTAAGAAAGCGTGTATGTGAAGTGAACCTGCCGATTATCCTCATAAGACGTCCATGCAAAGGACAGCGTATTGCCCAGACGTCCAGTGTATTGGAGCCGGTCTCCCGGATAATCGAAGTCCCAGTTCGGGTACTGCTCCAACCAGTCCTGGTCCTCTGACCCTAGAAGCTGTGTATAGAGTGCCGTACTTTCTCCGCTCTTGCGATCAATTAGGAACAGTGTTCCTTTCTGGTACGGACGCACCAGCAGGAAGTCCTCTTCGATGGCTTCGAGGGCAAAAGTATCGTCAATGCCGGTGAGCTCTGCCAAATTGTATGTTTTGAAAATATGACCGTCCGGATTGACCAGGTACAGCATGCTTTTGTTCATCATGATCAGATTTCCTTGATAGGCGGAGACATTCTCCTTCATCCCGAGATTGCGTATTCCTCCGTAGCTGCTCACGGTCTGGCGAACCAGACGTTCATTGTGTAGCAGAATACGATAGTTGCTGACATGAATATGTGGCTCACCAGAGGCATTATTAAGATCAAGCACATAGCTTGTGCTGTTCACTGTATGCACGTTGAGAGTGGCCCAATCCAGCTGACGAACATTAGCGATTCCTGCCCGGACAGGCCGCTGCCCACTTGATCCGCTGTAGACAACCCCCTTCTCCTTATGTAGCCAGAACAATTCCCGCTCAGATACCGCTTTGAGATACCGTTCGGTGTATGGAACAGTAACATCTAGCTTACCGTCCCAGCCAACAGGAAGGCTAAAGGCTTTGGAGAACAGGGTGGCCGGTACATAGGTGATGCCATCTCTAATGAGTGTGGGTGCACCTAGACTGATCACTTTATTGTCCGCCGTATAGGCCTTTGATTGTCCAACCTTTAAGCTAAGCGCTTGATAAAGACCGGTAACCTCAATACTGGATTTTTCTGAGTTCCACAGCACGTGGAGATCAAGCAGCGGTGCCATTTCCTTTAAAGGTAGGTAGATGGCGCCTTGCTGACGGAAGCCGGCATGTTCCAGCGAGCGCCGGGTTTGTTCTGTTGGTATAGCCGGAGAGACAGTAGCGGATTCTGTGCCAGCCGAAGCTGCTAGAGCAGAGCCTAATACCAACGAGCAATCCACGCTTGCAAAAAAGATGATTGCGGCCCCATAGACTGCCAGCTTTGAGGGGACCATGGACAGACCTCCTTTATAAGGATACGGAATAATAGGCAGATATCTTCTGTCTGTACGTAGAGGTTGGTTGCGGGGGTTATCCATGCCTTACATCCCAATACCCGGTTATAGGTTCTTAAATAAAAACCTCTCCGATTCAGAATTCCAAAAGGAGAGGTTGTTTGGGGTTCTATTCTTTTATACCCAATTTTGGGCCGGCGAAACGCTAAAATCCAATTCTTTATACCCAAGTAGGCCTAATTCATCCACCAGCGCTTGATATCCTGCCATAGGGAGTGCCCGTCACCAGAATCATCCTTTCCGGGGGCTGGTTCTTCCGCTTGATGGGCCTTTTCTCCTGCCCCGTGCTGATCGCAATATGCGGTGGGCTCTGTGCCGCTGATGAAGGTCTCCAGCACCTTGTCCGGACATTCGGCTGTAGCCAGCTTGCCGGATTGCTTATCAATATAGACACTGACTACCCCGTCTGGAATTGGAAAAATCTTAGGCGGCACGTTCTCCAGTGCTTTCTCTGTATACTGTGCGAAAATCGGGGCAGCGCGCCTGCCATCGGTCGTTGCAATATCTCGGCCTTTGTCGTATCCGACCCAGACAGCCGTCGATAATTCGGGGGTGAAGCCAACCATCCAGCCATCAGTATCGGTTGTGCCGGTCTTGCCGGCAACAGGGCGTTTGATGATGGAGGCCACGCGGTTCCCCGTGCCCCCTGTCTCGAAGACGCCCTCCATCAGCCGGGTCAACACATAAGCCGCTGCCGGCTCTACCACTGCCTCCCCCTGAGGCGGAGGCGCTTCGTACAGGACGATCCCTTTGGCATCTGTGATCTTCAGGATGGCTGTTACGGGCATCCGGACCCCGCCGCTGCCGATCACGGCGAAGGCTGAGGCCATTTCCAGCGGACTGACCGGTGAAGTGCCTAGCGCAAGGGAAGGCACGTGTTGGAGTGGGCTTTTAATCCCCATCTCCTCAGCCATATTTGCAACCTTGTCCGCTCCGATCTTCATAATCGTATTCACGGCGTAAATATTGTCCGAGGCAGCAATCGCTTGGCGCATATTAATTTCCCCCAGGTACTTGTCACCAAAATTACGGGGCTGATAGGTTTTACGGTTATTGTCATAATGGAATAGTGTCGGCTGGCTATTGAAGACGGAGAGTCCGTTCATCGTTTTGGAGGACAGGGCCGCAAGATACATAATCGGCTTGAAAGAAGATCCGGGCTGCCGGGTGGTTGCCAGTGCGTGATTGAACTGGTTGGTCCGGTAGTTTTTGCCTCCCACCATGGCTTTAATGTAACCGGTACGCGGATCAATGGATACCAGGCCTGTCTCCAATTCACTGGCCGGGTCCATTCCTTTGCCGACGGCATCCTCCGCTGCTTGCTGCATAACCGGGTCTAGAGTGGTGTAGACATTCAGCCCACCCTGTTCGAATTCATCGCTGTCGATATGCAGCAGGTCTATCGCCAAGCCCCGCACATAATCGCGAAAGTAGGGCGCGGCTACGGTGGTGTCTTTCTCCCCTTGCGGCTTGAAATTTAGTTTCTCCTGCGCCGCCTGCTTGGCTTCAGCCTCTGTAATGTCACCTAGCTCGGCCATAACTGACAAGATAAGCTGCTGGCGATTCTTGGCGTTATCCATGTGGTTGTAAGGAGAATAGTAAGTGGGTCCCTTGGGTACCCCGGCTAGCATTGCACTCTCAGCGAGGTCAAGATTCGCAGCAGACTTGCCGAAATACATTTTGGCCGCAGCTTCAATACCGTAGGCTCCGTGACCATAGTAGATTTCATTCAAATACATGTTCAGGATTTCGTCTTTGCTATATTTCATCTCGAGTTGCATCGTATAGAAGGCTTCTTTAATTTTGCGGGTCCAGGTCTTCTCATGAGATAGATAGAGATTACGTGCAAGCTGCTGGGTTAGCGTACTGGCGCCTTGCGAGCGGCCCCCTTCCTCCAGATTGACGAGGATGGCCCGGGCCATGCCCTTGAGGTCAAAGCCGGTATGCTTGTAGAATTTGCGGTCTTCCACCGCCAGGGTAGCCTGAACAAGCAACGGCGAAATATGACTCAGCTCCACTGGATCACGACTGCGCCCGTCTGAGGTGAAGGTGGCCAGCACATTTCCCCGGACATCGAGTAGCCTGGAGCGGACATCGTCCAGGGTAGGCGGCAGATCTTTCTGATATAGGTATCCCAGCAGGGCTCCTGCAGCCAGCAAGCACAAGATTGTCAGGGCTGACAGTAGCCGAAAAGCCCGGCGGAGCGGACTTTTGCGTTTAGGTGGGTTGGCGGAATTGCTTGGCATTGCACCAGGCTCCTTTCTTGCTCTCATCCTCATTATGGGAAAGGAAGTGGCAGGATATTCACTGGGGCTGCCGGGGTTCTGACAGAGTAACGATTGCAACCCTGGGGTATATATTAAAAGGAGGTGTTATCCCTATGAATCACACACATCATTGGCGCAGAGCAGTATTGACACTCTTTTCAGCAGGACTTCTGGCGCTTTCAGGCTGGGGAACGATTGTTTCTTCCGCACAAGCGGCCCAATCAACTGCAGCAGGTACACCGGTTTGTGAAACGGGAGATCATGGTTTACTGGAGGATTTGCAAAAGAAACATGCCCAGCTGGAAGAAATGCCTCTCGCCTTCTCAGACATTGCATTTCTGAATAGTGAGACTGGCCGAGTTACAGGTAACGGCTTTATGATTGGTACCTCGGACGGTGGCTGTCATTTTCAAGAGATTTATCATGGACAGTGGAACTTCAAAGGAATTTCATTTCCCGATAATGTGCACGGCTGGGCAATTGCTTCTATTGGAGAAGGCCAGGCCAACTATCTGATTACTAGCACAGACGGCGGTTCTACCTGGAAAAATCTCTCCGGGAAGGCCACAGCCTTCGACCGGATTGACTTTGCGGACAGCAAGAACGGCTTTGCTTACAGCCGGAATGCAGTATTCTTCACCAAGGATAGCGGTCAGAGCTGGACCGAGATTCCGACACCCGCGAATACACGGGGTGCCTATTTCAGCACCCGCAATAGCGGTTGGGCGGTTGTCGTGGCACCCGGCACTGGGTACCGGGTGATGAATACGACCGACGGCGGCTCTACATGGAGACTCTCCCTCCAATCCAGCTTCGCCTATCCGACAGGCGGCCAACTCTATGCAAAGGGCAACCAGGTATATGCCCTGCTGTATGGAGACTCAGGGATGTCGCAGACCTCGTATTCCCTGTACGCCAGCTCAGACAAGGGTGGGACCTGGAAACGGGTGATTGCCCAGGCGACAGCCGGCGGCGGGCCTGCACCGGGCAGTGGAGCGGCACAGCTCAAATCTGGGCCGGCATCTGGAAAGCCTGGCAACATGCAGTTAGTGGGTAACAGCACCGCTTTTATGGTCGGCTATTCTCCAGCCGGAGAGCAGGTTGCCGTAGGGCGCACCGTGAATGGTGGCAAGATGTGGAGCAACTTGAAGCCTATACAGGGATTCGAGGGTACTATCTCTTTCCCGGACAGCAAGCATGGCTGGCTCGCCGTTAGGGAACAGGATCAATCAGCCGTGTACGCCACTGCGGATGGCGGTTCAACATGGGAGCAACGATTCGCCTTCAAAATTGCCGGAAGGTAGTTCCGGCCCGTTAACTTAAGAGGAAGAGGCGGCTCCAGTCCTACTATATGGCTGGCTGGGGCCGCTTCTTTTTGTGTTTGGCGTCCATCGTCTAATTAGTGACCGTTTTCCGGTTATTTTAAGAAGTATTTATAGAAGGAAGAGGTTTGTAGTATTTATGCTGAAAAAAAGCGAATCGTACACAAGGTGAACGGAGGTCTCTATGAATCCAGATTCGAACAACTCCTGGTTTTCAGGGGATTACCCTCGCCGTAATGACTGCTTCACAGATGTGCCGGAGCAGGCTCTTCGTGAGATTAACCCTGGCTCTTTAGGATATATCGACAAAAAGAAAAACTGACTGTCCCAATGAAGCAATAGATCATCGTCTTTGTAATGGCGGGGCAAGTGTCTTTTTAGTGCCGCTATGGTAAAATTAGATTCCGTGGAATCTTCCCCGAATAAGGAATTGAATTGCACCCTTGAACTGGATATAGTAGTACAATGGGAAAGCGAATTCGCCTTTGGTCTGCAGAGGCTTGCAGAATGGAGGAATGCAGGTGCCGGAAATTCAGAATCACAAATACGTCGTTTCAGTTACACTCGTAAGCCAGCATGAAGGTGAGCGTACTGTGCTGAATACCACCGGAGAAGTTATAGCCAAGGGACAGCAGCTGTTCATCCGATATGTAGAGCCCGGGCAGGGCCCTCAGGGTGAGGAGACAGTTGTTCGTACAATGATAAAGATTGCAGGCAGCGAACTGAAGCTGATCCGCCATGGCGCGGTTGAGTCCGAGCAGAGCTTCCAAGAGGGACAGCGTTTGCCGGGCTTTTACCGCTCTCCCTATACGAACTTTAATCTGTCCACGGAGACCCGGAAGCTGGAGATTTCCCGAGACGGGCGCTCTCTGAACGTAACGTGGGAGTATGATTTATACGTATACGAGGAGTTGTCAGGGCAGTTCGTACTCAGTTTGCATATACAGGAGGAACCAAAATCATGACACAGAGTCAAAATCCGCTCGAACTTATTAATGAACGGGTAAAAGAAGCCATTGCCGATGCAGTTGTTGCTGCGGGGCTGGTTACACGTGAAGAACTTCCAGCCATCGTGCTGGAAGTGCCAAGAGACAAGGAGCACGGTGATTTGGCGACCAATGCTGCTATGCAGCTCACTAAGATCGCTAAGCGCAACCCGCGCCAGATTGCTGAGGCCATTCTAGAACACTTGGACAAGAGCGGCGCTTCCATTGAGAAGGCAGAGATTGCCGGACCGGGCTTCATTAACTTTACATTGTCCAAGCACTATCTTTATGATGTCATCACTCAGGTTGCCGCACAGGGAGACAACTACGGCCGCATTGATTTAGGACAGGGTCAAAAGGTAGAGGTTGAGTTCGTCAGCGCGAACCCTACGGGAAGCCTACACTTGGGGCATGCCCGCGGCGCAGCTGTCGGCGATGCACTCTGTAACGTGTTGGATTATGCCGGTTATCAGGTAACCCGTGAGTACTATATTAATGATGCCGGAAATCAGGTTGCCAATCTGTGCAAATCTATCGAGACCCGCTACCTGCAGGAGCTGGGACAACCGGCAGAAATGCCGGAGGATGGCTATCATGGTGAAGATATCAAGGGATTTGCCAAGGAACTTGTAGCTGAGAAGGGAGATTCTCTGCTGGAGCTGACGCCGGGGGACCGTGCAGCGTTCTTCCGTACCTATGGCTTGAATAAGGAATTGGATAAAATCAAACGCGATCTGGGACGTTTCCGCGTTCCGTTTGATATCTGGTTTAGCGAGACCTCTCTCTATGAGAATGGAGCAGTCTTGCGTTCGCTGGATGATCTGCGTGAGCGTGGCGAGGTATATGAAGAGGAAGGCGCAACCTGGCTGCAGACGACCAAGTATGGCGACGACAAGGATCGCGTGCTGATCAAGAACGACGGTACCTATACGTATCTGACACCGGATATTGCCTACCATAACGATAAATACGGGCGCGGCTATGACAAAATGATCAACATCTGGGGCGCCGATCACCACGGCTATATTCCGCGGATGAAGGCAGCAATGTCTGCACTCGGCAATGACCCGGGCAAATTGGTTGTCCTGATTGCCCAGATGGTCAGCTTGTTCCAGAACGGCGAGAAAGTGAAAATGTCCAAGCGTACCGGTAAAGCGGTAACGATGGAGGATCTGATGGAAGAGGTTGGCATCGACGCCATCCGTTATTTCTTCACCATGCGCAGCATGGACTCTCATCTGGACTTCGATATGGACCTAGCGATCTCTACGTCCAACGAGAACCCGGTATTCTATGTACAATATGCTCATGCGCGGATTTGCAGCATCTTCCGTCAAGCTGAGGAACAAGGAATCGCACTGCCAGATTATGCTGAGCTTGATTTCAGCAAGCTTAATGCTCCTCATGAATATGACCTGTTGCGCAAAATTGGTGAGCTGCCAGCAGAGATTGGTTCTGCAGCTGACGCTTACGCGCCGCATCGCTTGGTGCGTTATGTCTATGATTTGGCGGCACTCTTCCACAGCTATTACAAGGCTGAGCGCGTCATTACTGAAGATCCGGCCCAAACGTTGGCCCGTCTTGCTCTGCTTGGAGCAACGCGTACCACAATTGCTAATGTACTGCGTCTTCTAGCGGTATCCGCACCGGACCGCATGTAATTCATCCATCCTCAAGCCCCCGTTTGAGCGGGGCAAGGGATGGTCAGCACACCGCCTCCGGTGACTTTAGGAGGCGGTGTGCTTGTGTCTACACAAAGAAGATAACGGCACATGGTTAGCTTCATGTGCTTTGCAGGGCGGCTGCCATCCTTGGTTACAGGATGGCAGCCGTTTTGGGCCAGTGGCGCTGCGCCCACTGGCCCTCGTCAATCCGCGCGCCGGCTGGCGGCATTCGCGGATGGGCCCCGCTTGGCCCTGATGCCTGCGCGTAGCAGGCGAAGGGCATCGGCAGCGCCGCCTCCGAGGGAGGCTCTGCGCTGCCCTTTACGCAGCCGCACCGGGGAAGCGGTGCGGCGCAGCAGGAGCTTCAGCTCCCGGGGGGTGAGCCCTGGCCGGAGAGCGAGCAGCAGGGCAGCGGATCCCGTCACATGTGACGTCGCCATGGACGTGCCGCTCATTTCCTTGTAGCCCTCCTTCAGCCAGCAGGATGGCACGCTTTCGCCAGGTCCGTATACATCGATGTACGAACCACGGTTACTGAAGCTGGCGACCCGGCGCTTCTTATCTATGGCGCCCACAGCTATGGTCTCCGGATAGCGCGCCGGGTAATCCCCGCCGCGCTTGCCATCATTGCCAGAGGAAGCGATAATCGCAATGCCAGCTCGGTAGGCCTTCATGACAACATTATGAAGCGCCTTGCTTCTCGTCTTCATGCCGAAGCTCATATTGATGATGTCGATCCGGTTCTGGACACACCAGTCGATCCCCAGCACAATGTCGGACACATAAGCAGAGCCGTTGTGATCAAAGGCTTTGACGGGATAAAGGGTGGCTCTTGGTGCGACCCCCATCATGCCGCGCGTGCCGCCAGCGGCGGCTAATGTGCCAGCGATATGGGTGCCGTGGCCATTGTCATCCAGCGGCAGCATCCCCCGCCGCAGCAGGTTCACACCTGTAGCCAGCGAATGACGCAGATCAGGGTGACGATAGTCGGCACCTGTATCAATGACGCCAATCTTGACTTGCACACCGGTTGACTTCGACCAGGCCTGAGGGGCATGAATCGCTTTCACGCCCCAGGGCATCACGGCGGTCCCGGTTTTCTCACTGGGCAGAGCATGGAGCTGTATGCGGTAATCCTCTTCTACACTCAGCGTGTCTGCGAATTTATGCATCAGCTTTGCCGCACCTGCGGCAGGCACAAAAAAAGCGCGAATCAGCGGGGCGACCTGTACCTGCCGCAGTCTCGTTTTTTTCGTACGTAGGGTCTTCCACTCAGATAAGGCTCCGGCGTAATGGCGGGCATCATAAAAGGTAACAATACGCCGTTCGTCATCCTTGGGGGCAGCCGATATCTCATCAAGCAGCATCTGCCAAAATCCGTAATAGTCCATGTGTTTTGCCGTCCCCTCCTCGGTGCCGTACTGAAATATTGTATGAGCGGAGGAGGGTAGCCGAATGGGAACTTGCCCTTTTTTAAGGAAATGGGCTGCCCATCGTGTCAAAAGACGGCGCTTCACATAAAATAAACAGAAGAGATCTAACACTCTCTTTGCAACATCCCGTAAGGAGCCATTCCTTGGCGTGGATACAGTCATGCGCGGAGGAGTTTCCTCCGCCTTTTTTAGAAAGGCTCTTTGCCTATAAATGCCGGCTTAGTTATTCATAAAAATACATATTGATCGTTACCTGCGAAAAAAACGTTTCCCTGTCGGAAAATGCTGACGGTTTTTTTGCGTCCAAGGCTTGCCCCTTTTGACTTGCATTTTGTTGCTAAATAGGTTTTACTTAGGTTTGTTACTGGATATTATTGAATTAAAGCCGTGAATAGTGAACAATGCGTGAGAGGAAGTGTCCTTTAATGAGTACGCCACTCAATTTAAAGTTGGACCCCGAGAAAGTAAAAGAAATGCCGATGGTAGACCTGGCTTTCCTGGTGCTGAAGGCGGCTAATACGCCGTTTTATTACCGTGACCTGATGGTCGAGGTGGCCAAGCTGCGCGGGATGACCGAAGAACAAACCAACGATACCATTGCCCAGTTATATACTGAGATTAACATCGACGGACGTTTTGCCTGTGTAGGAACGAATCTGTGGGGGCTGAAACGCTGGTATCCGCTGGAGCGCTCGGATGATCCAGTCGGTAATTCCAAACGTCCGCGTATCATCAACGATGAGGATGACGATTTGGAAGACGATGATTTCACTGAAGAAGATGATAACTACGCATCTGAAGAAGAGGATTTCGACGCTATCGACGAAGATCGCGACGACCTCTATTCCGACGACGACAGCGAAGAAGAAGTTGACGACGATGTGGTTATTGACGAAGAAGACATCGACGAAGATGACGTGGACGATGACGATTCCGACGCGGAAAGTGAAGAAGATTCAGACGATGAGGACGAGGACGATAAATATTAATCCCGTTCTTTGAGGTAGCATAATTCTGCCCTTGACAGTGGAGAACCGTCAGAGTAAACTATTGCATGGGCTTATGATGAAAGTTAATATGTGTTTTCTAAAATAAAAAGTGCCCCGGTGCTACGGGTGTCACTTTTTTGTTTTTTTAGATGCCAAGGAGCCGGAATTTCCGCGATTTTAAAGGGGCGGAGGAAGGTCTTTTGTGCCGGCTAAAGTAACTTTTGATTTCCCCCGTTTGACGATAGAAAAACGGGTTACGATAAACATCATGCGTCGCCTGAATTTCTGGACTTTATTTAGGAGGGTTTTACAGTGACAAAGTATATTTTTGTAACGGGTGGGGTTGTGTCTTCCCTTGGCAAAGGCATTACCGCTGCTTCGCTGGGTAGGCTGCTTAAGAACAGAGGTCTAAAGGTGACGATTCAGAAATTTGATCCGTATCTTAATGTGGACCCTGGAACAATGAGTCCTTATCAGCACGGTGAAGTATTCGTGACAGATGATGGCGCGGAAACGGACCTTGACCTTGGACACTATGAACGGTTTATTGACATTAACCTGTCCAAGAACAGTAATGTAACGACAGGTAAAGTGTATTCTTCAGTAATCAGCAAGGAACGCCGCGGTGAGTACTTGGGAGGAACGGTTCAGGTTATCCCGCATATTACGAACGAAATCAAGGAACGTGTCTTCCGTGCAGGCCGCGAAGCCGGTTCGGACGTCGTGATCACAGAGATCGGCGGTACAGTGGGCGATATCGAGAGTCTTCCGTTCCTGGAAGCGATTCGTCAGATCAAGAGCGATATCGGCCGGGAGAATGTAATGTACGTTCACGTAACGCTGATTCCTTATATCAAGGCTGCAGGCGAAGTGAAGACCAAGCCGACCCAGCATAGTGTAAAAGAGCTGCGCAGCATCGGAATTCAGCCGAATGTAATTGTTTGTCGTACGGAGCATGAGCTGTCTTCGGACATGAAGGCGAAGATTGCCCTGTTCTGCGATATCGACGCTAATGCTGTAGTGGAATGCCGCGACGCTTCCACCCTGTACGAGGTTCCGCTGAACCTGCGTGACGAGGGCTTGGACGAGATCGTAGTTAACCATTTGAAGCTGACTACGCCCGCACCGGATATGCGGGAATGGGAAGGCATGTTGGACCGAATCAACAAACTGGAGCATACCGTTGAAATCGCCATTGTCGGCAAATACGTTGCTCTGCACGATGCTTATTTAAGTGTAGTTGAATCCCTTTCGCATGCAGGCTTTGCATCTAACGCAGAAGTTAAGCTTCGCTGGGTGGATGCGGAACTGGTTACCGATGAGAACGTGGACGAGCAGCTGCGCGGTGTTGGCGGCATTCTGGTTCCAGGCGGCTTCGGCGATCGTGGCATTGAAGGTAAAATCTCTGCTATCCGTTATGCACGGGAAAAACAAATTCCTTTCTTCGGCATTTGCCTGGGTATGCAGGTGTCCGTCATTGAATACGGACGTTCCGTATTGGGTCTGGAAGGAGCGAACAGCTCAGAGATTGATCCATCTACGAATTATCCTCTGATCGATCTGCTTCCTGAACAGAAAGATATCGAAGATATGGGCGGTACAATGCGTCTTGGCCTTTATCCTTGTAAGCTTTTGCCGGGTTCCCTGGCGATGTCTTGCTATGATGATGAGTTAGTGTACGAGCGTCACCGTCACCGGTATGAGTTTAACAATGCTTACCGCGATGAGATCGAAAAAGCGGGTCTAGTGATTTCTGGTACATCCCCAGACGGACGTCTGGTAGAAATCGTGGAGCTTCCGGGTCATCCGTGGTTCCTTTCGGTACAATTCCATCCGGAATTCATTTCCCGTCCGAACCGTCCGCAACCACTGTTCCGCGAGTTTGTCAAAGCTTCTCTTACTCACTACAGTGCTCAATAAATAGTATATACAGCGCCTTACAGGTGTTCGTAGGAGCCTCCATTTGGAGGCTCTTTTGCTTATGCCAGAAGCCCGCCCGACCGACCTCCAGAATGGTTTTGCTTCTAAGTGTATGTTCGTCTTACGATATATTTTTACATTTCCCATCAGAAAAGGTCTATGGCAATACCCCATTTTATGGCATAGATTTACGCATTTTATCCATTTAGCAGGATTTTGAATCTACACCACGAATTATAGGTTTCGTATGGACTAAGTTATAAAGGGGCCGTTAGCTGTGGAGAGCGCGGTATGGTCAATCTGCCTTAAATTCTGGGAGGGTATTGATAATGGAGAAAAATAAAGTGTTGATTGTCGACGATCAGAACGGGATCAGGATTCTTCTCATGGAAGTGTTCAACAGCGAGGGTTACACTACATTTCAGGCGGCGAATGGTAAACTTGCACTGGAAATTGTTCGTACCGAATCCCCAGACTTGGTCTTGCTCGATATGAAAATTCCGGGAATGGATGGACTTGAGATTCTCAAGCATCTGAAGGAGATCAATCCGGAGATCAAGGTGATCATGATGACAGCGTATGGAGAGCTGGATATGATTAAAGAAGCTACGAAATTGGGCGCGCTTATGCACTTTACCAAACCTTTCGACATTGACGAGATGCGTGTGGCGGTAAATATGCATCTTCGCAATAAATCAGTCGATCAGTGCAGCTGAAGCAAGGATTCTGCTAAATAGCAGAATCCTTTTTTCGGAGGGGAAAACTTGGAAAAGGGCGGATAACAACAGGGGTGGATAAATATCGTCCCACCGGGACATTTTTTTGTTAGTGCTATTTAGTATTTGACACAGGATGTGCTATAATAAGCCTGTATGTGATGTCGGTTCAATAAATTATAGCGAAAAACATCTTTAGGAGGATGAACCATGCCATTAGTATCTATGACAGACATGTTGAACAAAGCACTTGAAGGAAAGTACGCAGTAGGTCAGTACAACATCAATAACCTTGAATGGACTCAAGCTATTTTGGGTGCAGCCGAAGAAGAGAAATCTCCGGTAATTCTTGGTGTATCCGAAGGCGCAGCCCGTCACATGGGCGGTTTCACCACTGTTGTTAAGATGGTGGAAGGACTTATCCACGACCTGAAAATCACTGTTCCTGTAGCGATTCACCTGGACCATGGCTCCAGCTTTGATAAATGTAAAGAAGCCATCGATGCTGGCTTTACTTCCGTAATGATCGACGGATCCCACCACCCAATCGACGAGAACATTGAAATGACTAAGAAAGTTGTTGAATATGCTCACGCTAAAGGTGTTTCTGTAGAAGCAGAAGTAGGTACTGTTGGTGGACAAGAAGACGACGTTATCGGCGGCATCCAATATGCTGATCTTAACGAGTGCGTACGCATCGTTAAAGAAACTGGTATCGACACTTTGGCTCCAGCACTTGGTTCCGTACACGGTCCTTACCATGGCGAGCCTAACCTCGGATTCAAAGAAATGGAAGAAATCCGTGACGCTGTTAAATTGCCACTCGTTCTTCATGGCGGTACTGGTATCCCTGTACATGACATCGACAAAGCGATTTCCCTGGGTACTTCCAAGATCAACGTGAACACTGAGAACCAAATTGCATTTGCAAAAGTGGTTCGCGAAGTTTTGGCTGCTAAACCAGATGCTTACGACCCACGTACATTCATCGTACCAGGTCGCGATGCTATCAAACAAACCGTTATCGGTAAAATCCGTGAGTTTGGTTCCAACAACAAAGCGTAAGATCTTTTTCCTAAGTTTCGAAGGACAGCAGTCCTTGAAGTTTTGAATAAGCATATAGGACAGGTTATACTGTCCTATTCAGTTGAATATGATGATGTGGAGAGTACACCGCATAGCCGGTGTCTTTCCATTTTCATCACCTTTACCATCAGAAAAGCCATAGCACGTATTGTCGACCAACCGCAATACACGTAGGGGGAACCTGTTAATTTATGGAAAAATTAATGATTGGCGGTGGACGTCCGCTGCAAGGTGTTGTCACGATCAGCGGAGCCAAGAACAGCGCGATTGCGCTTATTCCTGCGGCGATTTTAGCCGAATCTGAAGTTGTGCTGGATAATCTACCGTCCCTTAGCGATGTTGCAGTTTACTCCGAAATACTGGAAGAGCTTGGCGCGAATGTATCCTGGTCAGGCAACCAAATGAGAATTGACCCCTCCCGTATTGTGTCCATCCCTATGCCGAATGGGCCTGTGAAGAAATTGCGGGCGTCTTACTATATGATGGGAGCGCTCCTTGGAAGATTCAAGGAAGCGACAATAGGGCTTCCCGGTGGCTGCAATTTTGAGCCCCGTCCGATTGACCAGCACATCAAGGGATTTGAAGCGCTGGGCGCAACAGTGACTAATGAACACGGCTCTATCCACCTGTATGCCAAGGAATTGCGCGGGGCCAAGATTTATCTGGATGTATCCAGTGTCGGGGCCACGATTAATATCATGTTGGCGGCTTCAAGAGCCAAGGGCTCTACTATTATTGAAAATGCGGCTAAAGAGCCTGAGATTATAGATGTAGCTACACTCCTTAATTCAATGGGTGCCATCATTAAAGGTGCCGGTACGGAAACCATCCGGATCGAAGGCGTTACGGAAATGCACGGCTGCCGTCACTCCATTATTCCTGACCGGATTCAAGCTGGAACATATATGATTGCTGCTGCGGCGACGCGTGGCAACGTCCTTATAGATAACGTCATCCCTAAGCATCTGGAGGCATTAACCGCCAAGCTATTGGAGATGGGCGTAGATATTGAAGAGCTTGATGAGAGCATTCGCGTAATTGGCAGAGCCAAGTATGAGCATGCTGATGTTAAAGCGCTGATTTACCCAGGCTTTCCCACCGATCTGCAATCCCCGATGACCAGCATGCTGACGCAGGCTGAAGGTGTTAGTGTATTGAGTGACTTCGTATATAGCAGCCGTTTCAAACATGTGCCGGAACTGGTTCGCATGGGGGCTAAGATTCGTGTCGAGGGTCGCTCGGCAATCGTGGAAGGCAGCAAGCTTAATGCAGCCAAGGTTAAGGCTGCCGATCTGCGGGCTGGTGCGGCTCTTGTAATCGCCGGTCTTACAGTTGAGGAAGGCATCACCGAAGTAACGGGTGTGGAGTATATCGATCGCGGCTACGATCATTTGGTGACTAATCTCCGTAATCTGGGGGCTGACGTTTGGCGCGAGAACGAATAGAATGAATTTATGGGGATTTCCCGGTGACTGGAAGGAGTTTATTTTGCAGGAATAATGCATATCTCCTTCCGATTCGGGTAATCCTATTCTAATGAGGATTTTGACGGACTCTTATTTTTTGTTGATATAGTTCAGTTTATATAGAACTATTCACGGACTCATTATAAAAATTGAATAGGTGGTTATTACATGGATCTTCAAATTTCCGATCTGGAAGAAATGAAGCTGACCGACTTGTACAAGCTGGCCAAGAAATACCAGATTCCTTACTACGGGCAGATGAAGAAACGGGAGCTGATCTTTGCTATCCTTCGGGCGCAGGCGGAGCAAAGCGGGCTCATGTTTATGGAAGGTGTACTGGAGATTCTGCCGGAGGGATACGGGTTCCTAAGGCCGATCAACTACTTGCCAAGTGCGGAGGATATTTATATCTCAGCCTCCCAGATTCGCAAGTTTGATCTTCGAAGCGGAGACCTAGTATCGGGGAAATGTCGGACCCCCAAAGAAAATGAACGTTATTTTGGATTGCTTCAGGTCAATGCCGTTAATGGCGAGAACCCTGCCAGCGCAGCGGAACGCCTGCATTTCCCGGCGTTAACACCTCTTTATCCGCAAGACAAGCTGCCGCTTGAAACATCCCCTACTCATTTATCTACCCGAATAATGGATTTGCTCGCTCCTGTAGGTCTGGGGCAACGCGGTTTGATTGTAGCGCCTCCCAAAGCAGGGAAGACGCTCCTCCTAAAAGAAATTGCCAATAGCATTTCCACTAATAATCCTGAGATAGAACTGTTTGTGCTTCTAATCGATGAACGTCCCGAGGAAGTAACTGATATGCAGCGCTCTGTGAAGGGTGAAGTTGTGGCCTCAACTTTTGACGAATTGCCGGAGAATCATATCAAAGTAGCTGAGCTTGTGCTTCAACGTGCGCTTCGTTTGGTAGAGCATAAGAAAGATGTTGTTATTCTGCTGGATAGTATTACGCGTCTGGCGCGTGCATATAACCTTGTCGTGCCTCCATCCGGACGGACGCTAAGCGGAGGTATTGATCCTGCTGCTTTCCATCGCCCTAAACGGTTTTTCGGATCGGCGCGTAATGTAGAAGAAGGCGGCAGCTTAACAATTTTGGCTACAGCATTGATCGATACAGGTTCACGTATGGATGACATTATTTATGAAGAGTTTAAAGGTACAGGCAATATGGAGCTACATCTGGACCGCAAGCTTGCTGAACGCCGTATTTTCCCTGCGATTGATATTCGTCGTTCAGGTACTCGTCGTGAAGAGGTGCTGCTGAGTAAGGAAGAACTGGATACCATTTGGGCTATCCGTAAAAATATGAATGAGTCCTATGATTTTGTGGAAGGATTCCTCAAAAAGCTGCGTGACAGCAAGACGAATGCCGAGTTCCTGGCATCATTTGATGTTGCAGGTAAAGAGTCTGCCAGTGGCACGGCCAGCAGTGGCGGTACATCGAACAGCGGAGCATCCGCACGTCGTACGACCCGCCCGAAGGCACCCACCGCATCCACAACCTAGAACGAGAATAAGAGGAGACTAACATGTATTTGGTATATGCCGATGAGAAAGGTAACGTATATGATCACCCCGAGCTGTACGGGCTAGCCCGTAGCGGGGATTTGATTGTTGAAATGCTGGAGGAAGAGCTGATTCCACTGCCTGAGGGTGCTACACTGGTCGGTCTGCCTAACACGCGGGCCGTGGGCATGAATCCGGCAACCGGTGAAATGCTGCCGCTGCCTGAAGGTTCTCAAGCGGTTGGGGCATTGATGCCACAAGGTTATACACGGTTATGCCTTCCCGGCTATGTCAAGACAGATAAGTCTTACAAGCTGCCCCTGTTCGGTTATTCGGCAGTGGTATGGAAGGACGGACGTTTCTATGTAGGTGCAGAGCTTACAGATGATCCTGAACAATGGAACCCGCTCAATTGCGACCGGGATCTTGTGAAGAAGGGTGTGGGCAATCTGACAGCTAAGTACCCGGAGAACCGTCTCTTCGGACACTTGTCCAATTGTGCACTCGGCTATGAATGCCTTACCTCCTCCAACACCTTCCTGGGACGTTGGGAGGGTGCTGTGCCTGTTTCCTATTCTTGCAATGCAGGCTGCTTCGGCTGTATTTCAGAGCAGCCTGATGACAGTGGTTTTGTCTCCCCGCAGACTCGGATGAACTTCCGCCCGCGTGTAGACGAACTGGTAGAAGTGATGTTGGAGCACCTGAAGACGCCAGAATCCATTGTTAGCTTTGGACAAGGTTGTGAAGGGGAGCCGTCGACACAAGCTAAGATTATTATCGAGGCTATGCGAGAAGTGCGTGCTACTACCGACATGGGTTACATTAATATCAATACGAACGCGGGCTTAAGTGACCATATTCGCGGAATCGTCGATGCTGGGCTTGATTTGATGCGTGTCAGCACTATCAGTGCGTTGGATGATCACTACAATGCCTATTACAAGCCGCGGGGTTACACCTTGGCCAATGTTGAGAAATCTCTGAAATATGCAGCCTCCCAGGGTGTATACACGTCGATCAACTATCTGATCTTCCCTGGTGTGACTGATCGTGAAGAAGAGATCGAAGCCATGGTGGAATTCGTGAGACGTACTGATCTCAAGCTAATTCAGATGCGGAATTTGAATATTGACCCGGAGAGTTATCTGGAACTGATTCCTCCAGCTCAGGGAGAAATCCTCGGCATGAAGACCATGCTGGACATTTTTCGGGAAGAGCTTCCTGATGTGGTTATCGGTTCGTTTACCCATGTACCGCCTGCTAATTTGAGACGCGCCAAGTCTGGCCGTATACACGTGTAGCATTAGAAATGTAAATTTGAAACATATTGCCCATTTGCATGTTTCGTGCTAAACTATGCTCATGTGTCTATATAACTCTGAGTCCGCATGAGGCTTAGGGCAAGAGAGGTGAAATTCAAATGCAAGAAGCAATTCAACCAAAGTACAACATTACTAAGGTAACCTGCGCATGTGGCAACACTTTCGAATCCGGTTCTGTTAAACAAGAGCTGCGCGTCGAAATTTGCTCCAACTGCCACCCGTTCTTCACTGGCAAGCAGAAGTTCCTGGATGCCGGCGGTCGCGTTGATAGATTTAAGAAGAAATATGGTATCTAATTCAATTGGCCCGTTTGCGGCATAATTATTAGATCTAGCCCCCGGCCTAGTGCCGGGGGTTTTTTCAATGCTCCCAGATATTGAGCTGTTTTATTCCTGCAAGGCATGTAATCGGGGTTGTTAATTTCCCTGAGGTTGATTTTTGTCCGAGCGTAGGATATACTTAACTTCGCCGTGCTAGACGGGGAGGTAGCGGTGCCCTGTAACTCGCAATCCGCTGTAGCGAGGTTGAATTCCTGTTAGAGGTGCTGTCGATGTGAGGCCTTGGTCCCTATGGGCTGTGTTGACGGTTGGGTCCTCCGCAATGAGTGCTTGTGAACCTGGTCAGGTCCGGAAGGAAGCAGCCATAAGCAAGTTTGCTCTTGTGCCGGAGGGTGGCCTAGCCCGAGCAGTCAGTAGGGTTGCCGCTTGGATCGCAGCCATCAATAACAGGTGCACGGTTTATATGAATAAATGACAGCATCTTTGCGACAAGCGAGGATGCTTTTTGTTTTTGGTCAAAGTCTGGAGAATATAGTATAATGAGTTAGCGACAAATGCCAAGAAAGTGGCACTTGAGAGAGGGTAATGCATAGTGGAACATATCGCGCTGTACCGTGCTTGGCGGCCGCAGTCGTTTCAGGACATGGTAGGACAACAGCACATTATCCAAACGCTGCAGAATGCTATACGGGAAGACAGGGTCTCACACGCTTATTTGTTCAGTGGTCCTCGGGGAACTGGTAAGACCAGTGCTGCCAAGGTGCTGGCTAAGGCGGTCAACTGTGAGCGCGGCCAGGGGCCGGAGCCTTGCAACGAGTGTCCATCCTGCCTGCGGATTACTGCTGGCAATGTCATGGATGTGCAGGAGATTGATGCGGCGTCCAACCGGGGTGTGGAAGAGATTCGTGACCTGCGGGATAAGGTGAAGTACGCGCCTACCGAAGTGCGTCGTAAAGTGTATATTATTGATGAAGTGCATATGCTGACAACAGAAGCGTTCAATGCGCTGCTGAAGACGCTAGAGGAGCCGCCGCCCCATGTAATGTTCATATTGGCGACGACAGAGCCTCATAAGCTGCCAGCGACGATTATTTCCCGTTGTCAGCGGTTTGATTTCCGCCGGGTATCCTTGGAGGAGCAGACGGGCCACCTGAAGCAAATCTGTGAGAAGGAAGGCATCACCGCAGATGATGACGCGCTGCAATACATTGCACGTCTATCCGATGGGGGGATGCGCGATGCGCTTAGTATTCTCGATCAGATATCTTCTTTTACAGAGGGCCAGGTTACCTACCAACAAGTGCTGGGAATGACTGGAGGGATCCCTTCAGAACAGTTCGCGCGTCTGGCCAGAGCGATTTTGGAAGGTGACATGGGACTTCTTCTGGAGCTTGTCGAACAGCTTATGCATGAGGGCAAAAGTGCCGATAAATGTCTCGAAAATTTATTGTATTACTTCCGGGACTTGCTTATGATCAAAATGGTGCCCAGCGCCGACCACTTAACCGACCGTGTTCTGAACCCGGCGGATTTTAAGGATATGGCTACCGCCTTCAGCCGTGAGCAGCTGTTCGGTATTGTGGAGACGCTTAACCGCTATCTGGGTGAGATGAAATATGCCACTCATCCGCAGACACTGTTTGAAGTAGCTCTCATGAAGCTCTGCAGCTTGCAGGAGAGTGCCTCAGTTTCGGCTGATACAGCTGTTTCGCCTGGCGGCTTCCAAGGAGCTGCCGTAGGGGGGAATGCCGCTACTGACTCTGGTGAACTAGGCGTGCTTAAGAAACAGATCGCGTCGCTGGAGAAGAAGTTGGAGCAGGCCCTACAGTCAGGTGGCATTGCGGGAGGACGCGAGGGTGCACAGGCGAGGCCTGCCTCTGTGCCTAGTGCTGCTCCGCGGATCACCACGGCTTCCAAGATGCCGCCGCAGGTGGATAAATTCATCGCTGGTAAGGACAGCGCAGACTTTGCGTCTATTTATAAGCAGTGGAGCCTAGTGCTACAAGGTGTGAAGGAAGAGAAAATCACCGTTCATGCCTGGTTCGTAGACGGAGAGCCGGTATCGGTTATGGAAGACGCTGTGCTGGTCGCCTTCAAGAACACCATTCATCGGGATACTACTGAGAAGCCTGCTAACCGGCAGGTGATTGAGGGCGTTCTGGCTGCCCGCCTGGGTAAGCCGTACCGACTTGTAACTATTATGCTTCGTGACTGGAACGAGGCTGCTATGAAGTCTGCCGAACAGCCAGGCAAGGAAGAATTGCGCCTGGAACATGAACACGAGGCGGGAGCGACAAAACAAGAACCTTGGATTGATGAGGCGATCCAGCTTTTTGGAGAAGACCTTGTTGTCATAAAAGAGTAATGCTTTCAGCAGATTAGCGCTAAACAGCGCATTCCAAAGGAGAGATCGATTATGAACAATATGAACCAAATGATGAAACAGGTTAAGAAAATGCAGGAGCAAATGCTCAAAGCCCAAGAGGAGCTTGGCAGCAAAACAATTGAAGGTTCATCTGGTGGCGGCGTGGTAACCGTGCAAGTGAACGGACACAAGAAATTGCTGTCCATTCAGATTAAACCGGAAGCAGTGGATCCGGATGATGTAGAAATGCTGCAGGATCTTGTGATTACGGCTGTGAATGATGCTTTGACACAAGCCGAAGATCTGGCAAACAACGACATGGGTAAATTTACTGGCGGAATGAAGATTCCTGGTTTGTTCTAGACCATTACTCCATTTAGCCCTAAAGGAGAAACATTACTTTGCATTATCCCGAACCGCTAGCTAAGCTGATCGATGCTTTTACGCGTTTGCCGGGGGTCGGTCCAAAGACGGCTGCCCGTCTTGCGTTTCATGTGCTGAATATGAAAGAGGATGAAGTCATTGATTTTGCCAAAGCGCTGGTAAGCGTCAAACGCAATCTTCACTATTGCTCGGTGTGCTGTAACATTACCGATACGGATCCGTGCCGGGTCTGTCAGGATAAGACACGCGATGCATCCGTAATCTGTGTGGTTCAGGACGCCAAGGATTTGGTGGCCATTGAGCGGACTAAGGAATTCAATGGTTATTACCATGTCCTCCAGGGAGCGATTTCACCAATGGAGGGTATTGGACCGGATGATATCCGTCTGAAAGAACTGTTGGTGCGGCTCAGCGACGAGCGGGTGAAGGAATTGATTATGGCGACAAATCCCAATATTGAAGGGGAGGCGACAGCTATGTATATTTCGCGGTTAACGCGCCCTTTTGATATTAAAATCACCAGAATAGCCCATGGCTTGCCTGTAGGCGGCGATCTGGAGTATGCGGACGAGGTCACGCTGTCTAAGGCCTTGGAAGGCCGTCGTGAGCTGTTTTAGTTCGTAAGGTACATTAGGTACGTAGAGAAGTCCCAAGGAAGCTCTGGGGCTTCTTTTTTTGCGTTCAGAGCTAATACAGGGTATCTCATCATGGGAGACTGGAGATTTGTGATAGTCTTTTGGTTCTAAGTTTGTCCCGTTCCTTATATGAATGAGAATGAACGAATGAGAGAAAGCGTTCTTGTTGTTTACACTTATTCGGAAGGGGAGCTGAGTATGGGTTGGTGGGCTGCATGGCGGGGGGACGCAGATAAAGAACGTGAGTATGATGAGGGTTGGAGTACGTTTATGGAAGTGCGCAAGGCGCAAATGGAATGGGAGCGGGCTTATCTGATGTTCGACGAGGCTGTGGGGCAGGATCAGATAGATTACGCTATTTATATCTTGGAGGCGGCAGAACGCAAATATCAGATTCATTTGAAACATGCCAAAAGTTTGGGACTTAACCGGACACAGCTATAAGGAAATGGAACAGAGTTGATAAAGGAGGGGTGACATTGTTAAGATTAGTAGCTATTGGAGTATTGGCTATATCTGTTCTTTTATTGTTTCTGATTGTTTTCCGCAAAAAGTTGGGCTTCGGCTGGCTAAGTTTATTCGGCACCCATTTAATCTTGGCAGCGGTGGGTATTTACTTAGTGAATTTTTCGGGCTTTGTAACAGATGTGCATATTCCCCTTAACCCGGCAACTGTAGGCGCAGTAACGGTTTTGGGGCTGCCGGGAGTACTGATGCTATTGGGTTTGAAAATAAT
>NZ_MAQW01000009.1 GCF_001682855.1 Bacillus sp. FJAT-27264
TACTCGTAATTACTATTCCAATAGGTCTTTTTAAATCATTCCATCCGTTCTCCATGGTTCAGGAGTATCAGACACTTTCTGAACTTTAGCCATGAATACACGATACGTTTCACCTGCGAATTCTCTTTCTGTGACAAATTCTTCGTAAGCAGCCAAGGCCATATCTTCAGTTTCCAAAACCTGTGTAATAGCATCATGTTGATCAGTCGTCACAACCCACATTTGAATCACCTCCCATTCCGCATTTTTTCTATAGCTAACTCATAACCTCTACTAAAAGCTTCCATCAACCCCATTTGAATCAAAGCCAAATGTTGATCACTAAGACCAAGATTCTTGTAATACTTCATTTCATCTTTTGCATATTCACTAGGCTTCATAATCCTTAGCCCTCCTCACCTAATGTTTTTTCAATGAGTTTCTAATAATAGTCCTTCCAAAAACAAACACAGCAAGAGCAAAAGATACGACTATGCCACCAACGATAAAAATGGTGCAAGCAGTAGCGACATAAGCAAGAACAGTAGACAAAACTATCAACTCCTAATTAGATTTGAGGATCAAGGGCCAACCGAAGCCAGCCCGGAAACTTACACTATAATTTATTAGATTCTGTATCTTCTTTGATTCAAGCGATTGTATCACGATCATCATGTTTCACAGTCAAGCGCAAAGCATTTTTATAAGCTTCTTTTTCATCTCTACCTGAGACAGTCTCGCAATAATTTTCACGATTAAAAGATTTGAATCCCACTGTCCACACCTTCACAATTATCACCCTTCCGCCTCATCCGGTTTCTCCGGCCTATTGGTATATAGTTAATACTACAACGAATGACCCATCATAGCATCGTCTATCTCATCTTGGATTATCCCAATATACCTCATCGTTATATTTGGCGTGCTATGATTTAAGATCAACTGCAAAGTTGCAACATCCTTAGTACGCTTATAAAAGTGATATCCAAAGGTCTTGCGCATGGTGTGAGTACCAATAGATTCGAGTCCAAAAGCTTCCCCAGCTTCACGAATAATCCTATACGCCTGCACTGTGCTTATCGGACGACCTTTGATCTGAGACTCAAACATATAATCCTGCGGTTTCAGCCAATCGCAATACTCCAAGTAATAATTTACATAAGCCCTCAGAGTGTCGTTAACCACTATCCGGCGGTGTTTGCCTGTCTTTTGCTCTCGAAGCGTTATAAACGGCTGCTGGGCGTCTCTAACGCGCAATGGCAACAGGTCAGAGATTCTCAATCCAGTGTTGATCCCAAGAACGAACAGCATCCAATTACGCATGTCCCTTTTGGCGAGATAATCCTTTATTTGCTCCAGCAGGGCCAGATCCCGTATCGGCTGCATGATGCGTCCCATGGTGTTCACTCCGATTCGACAGTACAGTTAGTACAAAGATTAGTAGGTTAAGAGATTAAAAGCGTAATTTGTTAAAAACCTTGATTCGACGGTACTTTGGGAAGTTCTATGTATTGGGAACCCCCCTGTTAGAATACGAGGGTTCCAGAGCACCTATCGGCGCTCCAGAACAAAAACAGACATTTAGTGCAAACCGCCAATCGTAGGAGTGAAGAAACTCAACTGATCTGGCTGCTCTGCCTCCCGTGTAGCCTTAAGGGGCGCCACACGGCGAGTGGAAGGGATATCTGTCATGCAGGAAGGGCAGCGCTCTACAGCGTCACTAAGAGGTCTTCCATTGCGGCCGAGAACTTCCTGTTTACGATCCGGAAATTCGATATGAATCATTTCAACCTTGCACATAGAGCAAATCATCATTTAATCCCCTTTCCAAAGCAGTTTTTACATACAACAAAAACAACATTATCAAGCCAAGGATAAGAAAGAGGCACTCTACCGATACCTTTGCAAACACGACACTTCTTCATAAGAAAAACCTCCTTAGATAATTTGAACTCCAGTAGGACAGGCTAGACTACACTTATCAAAATAGACGACCATTGGAAAAAGGGAATGGGGGGGCAGCCTTAGTAAATCCATGCTTAGACAAACATCGGCGACCATACCATTACAATCCAACGTTAACAAAAAACTTGTCCTGGCGAAGAACCGGCACAAGATATTGTTAACAGGTAGAGCTGTGGCCAACGACAGATCGGCACGCAGCTCAATGCTTTTTGTTAACAAAAAGCTATTTCCGCAGGGATAAAAGCAAATCAACGGTGACTTTGCTCAAACTATCAGACGTCTCAAAGTGATGCAGCATCACATCCAGCATCGCGTTGAGATCAGGAAGCCCGTATTTCTCTTGGAAAACCGTAAGGAGTTCCTTGCGGTCACGACCCAATGTGACATCTTCATAACCACGACGTTTTTTTTCGAGATCCGCAGCCTTATGATCCGCAGCCTTCTCTTTTTCAGACGATGCATAATAAGACAGCAAACGCTCAACGGCATCGCTATGAGTGCTTTTAGGACCCAAAAAATTGTCCCGATAAGATTCAAGTTCGAGCTTCACGCCAGTTCCAATTCGAACCTGTGTACTACCAGTTACAGACGACATATGTATTCCCCCCCCCTGTTAACATTTTTTTCTGCAGAAGTTTCCTGCAGAAGATCCGGAAGAGATATTTTGTTAACGAACAGGTGCGAGATCCGCGCAGCCAGGACAAGTTTCCGTTAACACATAACTCCTGGACGTCGTGGCAGCTCAACCCATTTTGTTAACGAGATAAAAGATAAGACAACTGAGCCACATCAAAAGGAGTCAAAAAAGAAACATCAAAAGATCGAGTTGACCTGCTGAAATAGCAAGACAAAACCATATCCGGGACAATCTCCCTATGACCAGCAAGCGAAAAGTACAAACTAATGCCATATTCAAGTTCTACGATTTTAGCCCCCTTAATCTCGCGCTTATGCAAATATTGATTTTTAAGATAATTCACGAACACATCAGAAGTGATTGCTTCTAATGCCTCAAAATCAAACTCCAATTGGCCGTTATCGGATACTTTTATCAAATCCAATGACATAAGACCACCGCTTTTCTGTAGAATAGTACCTCTTATGTATACATTATACCATGATATCTACAGATAATCTATAGATAGACTTCTTTTTTCTGTAGATATTTGCTATAATCTATAAATATAAGGAGGGATTGAAGTGACATTTAAATCCATGCAAGTTTACACCCCGATAAAAAATGTGGTTAAGGACTTCAAAAAAGAAATGGAACTGAGTAACGAGAGCGAAGTAATCGCCTATTTGTACCAGTTCTATTTAAACCGGAAGAAGTCCTTAAGCCTTGAAGAACACCGAGAGATCAAAGAAGGAATCGAAAAAATAATAAATCAAGCCAGCATGTAGCCTGCCGATCCGGTAGGCTATTTTTTTTGAAGTTGGTCCTGGAGAACTCCCAAGAACCGGATCATGTTGTTATTGTGCTTAACAACGTTGGAAAATGCCTCCCGCAATTCATCAGTCATGGAAATCTCTTGTTCAATATATTTAAGCAACTCACCAGACTGTTCGGATGCAGTTTTCATACCCTTAAGATTTTGAACCAACTTGATTTGGGCAATTTTATTCATGCCGTTTTACCTCCTATCCGGCTCAGGCTTCCGAGACTTACAGTCTCGGCGCGTCCTGATCCTGTCGCACATAGTATTGATCAGATATATCTTTCAGCATGTTAATCAGTCTCACATAATCCTCTTTCTTTTCTGGAAACTCCATAGGTACGACCATTTTGTGAGTATCGTAAATCTGATGAGCGATCGGGAACACTTTGTCCTTTCGAATCGCGATAGTACGGAGGTACCGTTGAGATTGTAAATCCCACATTTGATATCGGAACTTCGTTTTTGTCTTACTCACCCGACAGTACACATTAGTGATTCCCCGAACCCGAACGTCTACGGCCATAATATCAGGGGTAGCGTAATATATAGTCGCCCTGATCTTACGGAGATAATAGAGCATGTGCGTTAGATACTTACTGCTGTTGGTATTGCCAGATCGGCTATCTAAATCCGTATGTACCTCGTCCAAACAAATAATGTTACTGGGTTCCTGAGCAACTTCCAAAAACTGATCGAAGTTAGTAAACAACTTAGCATTAGCTAGACCATAGTTACTCCAAAGAGTGCAGCCGGACTGCTGCCGGAAGTGCTGGGCAAATAAAGACATGCCTAACGTCTTCCCGGACCCCATAGCCGCATCCAATCCAAGTAGGTGCATTAGGATCTACTTCCTTTCTCGATGCTCATCGGAACGCCCGAAATACTATTGGCCGGATTTGCGTTAGCCTTGAGCAAATTAGATAGCTTGGCATTACCCTTGATGCGATCCGCAAGAGTAAGCTTATCGATCAGCCTAAACAGCTTATTAACCGGAGTCATGAGTTTACGAGCAGAATTTACGTACGTAAAAACATCGGTAATCCCTGCATCAATGAGTTGGAAGGTTCCAGCAACCTGATCTGATGTCAGAGGAACACCATTTTGCCGGATGAATTCCAATGCTTGTACCATTTCATTTTCTTCGCTGACCTCCAGCAGTTCCTTTATCATCACTTCCTGAACCGGAGTGTGCTGCATGTTCTTCAGATTCTTCATGAACTCCTGAGCATCGTTCGTATCTATATCTTTTTGAATATCCATGATTACCCTCCTTATTTGAACAGGATTAGCAAAATGATAACGATCCACGGAATGAATCCTTTAAAATCTGTGCCATCCTTAGTGTTAAACTCAAACATCCGTTTAAGGGCAACACTCCGGCGAAGATCACGAAGCTTCTGAGCCTCAACACGGGCAGGTATATCAGCCTTAACCATGTAAACCAAGTTGCCGTTACGTATGTCCAGATGCTTTGTCACATCATCCAAAGCATACATACCTCTTTTACTCTGAATGGTCTCTTCAGACAAATCTTCGACCTGAACGATTTCGCACTCCATTGTACCTTCATGAAAAATAATCAACTTATCCTTTTTAACAACCATTTTGAACACTCACCTTCGTTAACAATTTGATTGCTGCAGCAGCTCTTCAGGAACGATTTTTGTTAACAAAACAACGGCAGCCGGCTTTAGCCTGGTCAACTTTTTGTTAACAGCATTGCATCCGATAAGTTCCGATCAGGTGCGCAGCTGCCGCGTTTTCGTCAACAGATCACTTAACCTTTCGCCAAAACAGCAGAGTAGGGATAACCAAAAACAGAAACAATGCTATAGCCACACCGGACGAAAGTTCGAAAAAGGTCTTGAAGACCGTCATAGACTCACCACCACTTAATAAAATCTTTAAATCGTATAAATAAGCCGGACTGTGTGCGAACGAGATACATAATCAAGTAGATAAAGGCCAACGTGCAACAGGTTGTAATCAAGGTCATCCATGTAGGGCCAAGCCATGCGAAATACCCGAAATATCGCGAAAAATTGAGTGGACGAGCCATAGGTACACTTAACTCAAAAAGCCTCGTTGAGATACCTGTAAGCCAGCCAAGGACAGGACCAAAGATCGTATCAATCAGATTACGCATCAACATCACCGCCATCCGAAAATAAGGCGAAGACCCTCAGAACAAAGAGCAGCCATAATATCGCCAGCAAGACCATTGGTACCACTGTCATTAATCCTGTTGGCCCCAAGACATCACTGACTAACTTCAAGCCCGTATAACTGCTGCTGGGATAATTGATAGGCGTAGATCCAAAATCGACCCACAGAAACGACCGTATTGTCCGTAAGAAGCCAAACGCCATTGCCCCCAGGAACTGAAACAGGGCCACGAAAATCGTAATCACAGCGACAACGATACGGAACAAAACCGTCAGAAAGTACCAGATACCATCCAAAAATGCTATCAACCACCCCAATGGGTAAGCCAAGAAAGACAGCAGCTTGCCGAAAAAGTCGCCAAGGAAGGACATACTGCGCGACAAGAAACTCAGCAGCGTATGAACAAAAGTCATTCGAGGAAGATCCTTTTCACGCCGATCATAACAGTGAAGGTCAGAAGCAGCACGAACGATAGAAACATTGGGTGTTGAAACGCAGATACAAGCGTCTGAACACCTTCCATAAGCTCATTCATTGTCATTCGACGATCAACCCCTTAACACGATTGCCAACGTAGAATCCTAACGGTATCGCGATTACAAAGGCTAGAATTAGCCAGTAAGATGAAAACATATTGGTTGTGCCGTCTGATAAGTCCTTAAGGCTATAGCCGAGGGTTACGTCAACCGGACTTGATTCCACAGGTTTAACCGTAATCGGTTCTGTTTTTTCCGACTCGCCGATTTCATTAACCGCAGACACCGCGAATTTATAATCTTGACCATTAACCAAATTAGTTACTTTAGCATTGGTATTAACTGTCTTAAATAACTGAGTATCATCCATGTACACGATGTACTCCTTCGCGCTGGATGACGGAAGCCAAGATAAGTTAGCTCCTTTATAAAAACTATTAACAGTAAAGCTACCCGGCGGTGCTGGGGCTGTTTGTAAAGTTAACGTCCTAAAACTTAAGGGACTAGACTGTGCAGATATATTGCCTGATGTATCAACAGCCGAAACCGTATATGCGTACTGGCTATCGATCTTAAGGCCCGTCAAATGAAAGCTATTAATCAAAACAGGTGTAGGATTAACGCGAGTACCATCCAGATAGATATAGTAGCCTAGCAGGTCTGGATCAGGTGGAGCATCCCAACTCAACATAGCAGTATAACGATCTGGCACCACCCTCAGATTTTTAGGTATCTCAGGCGGAGTCGTATCCGGCAAAGGTATCATATATTCCAACAACGCACCCGGTGATTCATTTCCATAAATATCTACCGCAGTAACTCGGAAGTTATATTTACCTCCAAAATCAAGGCCTGATACCGACAAAGACGATTGGTTGATAGACGCAATAAGTTCAGAGTTTTTATAAACATTGTAGTTTTGGAAAAAAGGACTAAAAATACCATTCCACCGAAGTAGTACCGATTGCGGACTATCAATTGTCTTATAAAGACCTGTAACTTCAAAAGGAGCCGCCAAAGACGGATTAATCATAAACGGAATTGATTTAGCAGACTCATTTCCGGTAAAGTCAACAGAGCTTATTTGTATTTTATAAGCCCTTGCATCTGTAAGACCGGATAGAGTCGCGCTAGAAGTAGATACCTTTTGCTTATAGACATCATCAAGATAAATTTTATAATGATCAAAATCAGACTCTACATTTTGTCTCCATTTAAGATTTACATAAGACTTATAACCAGACCCTTGTATATCAACAGGAACAGCAGGAGGCGTTAAATCAGGTTCTCCAAAAAATTCAACTTCGTAAATACGAACACCACTGTTATAAACAAAAAACTGAAATTCAGTGACATCACTACTACCAGTAAACGTGCCAGTAATAGAGGTAATCGCAGATGATTTAGGCATAGCATGATTTTTCCACGCATTGCCTCCATTACCGCCGTAGGTTCTAAACGCTGTATTATAATTTCCGGTATAACTATAAGTAATTTTAAAACTTGTCGCTTTAACAGGTGCTGGTAAGGGAAATGAAACATATTGTACGGCTGGCAAAACCGTATACGTATCTAAATCGCCGTCTGTCATGTTTCCGAACTTACCACTAATTAGGTTAACATCTGCAGCATAACCCCTATCTAAAGCAAAAAACGATAATACAATTACTAATAAAAAACTCAAAAAATAACTTTTTTTCACCTTCACACACCTCCTCATGGAAACTGCGATGAATCCCATCGCACAGGATACTGCGTCTTGTCCATAATCATATCTGGCTGCTTAGTCACCATAGGATCACGCTGCTGCTGGGGCTCTGCCGTCATAACCGGATCAGTTTGCTGTTTCGGCTCTGCCGTCATGATCGGATC
>NZ_MAQW01000010.1 GCF_001682855.1 Bacillus sp. FJAT-27264
ATTACGAGTATATTACATTTTTGCAACTGCAATCATTTGAAGGAGTGCTACTACATGGAAGAATGGAACGTTTTACTGGCTGTTGCTGTTGCGGCAGTAGTGGCGGGGTTAACTCTTGGCTTTGCCTTTGGTCCGTTTCATGCGGAGGATGATAACTGATGAATGAATATTTGACTGCTGTGTCAATTGCGCTGGCTTTCCTCTTTACTTGTGCTCTCGCGTTTGCTGTATCCAGTCGTTAAGGAGTTGGTACTATGGATTTTTCACCTGTTGCACCTGAGATAAATATCACTCATTTTATTGATGTAATGCTTGATTCGATGCAGCCTATCCTCTTTATCATGGCTTTTATGTTGGCACTTCCATTAGCTTATGCTTTGTTTTCTCGCATTAAAGAAATCCTTTTTTATACTGGCGCTTTTGAATCTTCGGAAAAGACTAAGAAATCTGAATCGCCAAAGAAAGTGTCTACGGAAACTTACTTTGATCCTCGCGCTAATGGTTATTGGGTAACCATGGCTGATGGATCGAAAATCCTTGTGGGTAAGAGCGATCTGTATCCTGATGATCCAGATATCGAGCCTGTTTCTAACTTCATTCAGCCGGGAAATTACGTTTGGGATTCTGTTAATCAAAAGTTCAAATCACGTTAGGACGGTGTGTTTATGAATCCGAATTCTGTTCTCTATCAAACGATTATCAATTCTGGCGCTGGTGTCTATGACACTCCAGAAACTCAGTCTTACTCAGGTATTAGTGATCCGGTAGTCGTTGGCCCTGTTCAGGCTGAGTTTGATTACAGTGGAATTACCACTTTCTTCATAATTGGTGGATTCGCCGTTTTTGCAATTTTAAGTATTACTAGAGTTTGGGTTGATGTCCTTAATAAGATTCGTTAACAAATCGTCAGCTGCCGGCTTTCCCTGGCTTCGCTTTTTGTTAACAGACGTTTCGCCGATCGGATCCAAATCGAGCTGCAGCTGCAGCAACTTTGTTAACAAGGAGACTATTATATGAAGGAAAAGAAAAGTTTTGATGATCGTTTGTTTGCGTTTATACCTAAGTTCCTTGTCGTTTGTGCTGCTATCGTTGTTTTGATGGTCGTATCTGCAAATATTTATCTTTTTTTCTTTTATTATCGTGACGGTATTAATATTGATTTCTCGTTAAAAATTTTAGTTGTCAATCTTGCTGGATTTATAGCTATGAGTATTCTTGAATTTTCGAAAAAATTATTTAATTAGGAGATTGCAACATGGCAGATCGCCCTCATGAACTTATATCCCTCGTCGACTGGGTCGGCGTTACTCTTAAGACTATACCAATCACTGGCGTTGATGGTGACCGGGAGATGCATTCCAGGCGCGATATCCGGTTGGAAGATATCTATAATCTACTGGCTATCCCGGAATCTGAATTTAGGGAAATGCCTCGCGGCCTGTTGGGCTACAGTAAACAAATGGCCTGCGGCGATATTCGAATCCTTTATGCTGGCAAGTCTGATATGGGCTTCCATGTGCAGATGTCCGGTCAAGGATGCCGTCAATACGAATCCTACTGGAGTCTAGGCTGGGAAGCATTTTTCGAACGTCTCTACGATGCAGACGCTGAGTTCGCCCGTCTTGACTTGGCTGTCGATGATATCCGGCACAATGACGATCCACCGTATTTTGACGTTGCCGATCTGGACAGTCGGAACCGCGCTGGTCTCTGCCGATCCAAATGGAGAAAAGCTCAGCCGATGTCTACGGTCCAACTCTCCGATGGTGAGAGCAAGGGCCACACCATTTACTATGGAAGCAAACAATCAGACATCATGCTCCGCATCTATGAAAAGGACCATGAACGTGAAGCCGCAGAAATGGAACTGGAGGAAGATCTCACCGCATGGAACCGGATTGAAATCCAGTTGCGTAATGACCGCGCCATGGCTACGGTCCGGCATATGCTTTCCGGTATCCCATCCGGTGAAATCATCTTCGGCTTGCTGAGTAACTACATTAACTATGTTGACCGAACACCGGATAGTAACAAGGCTCGTTGGCCTATCTCCGAATGGTGGCTAGAATTTTTGAATGACGCTGCCAAGCTTAGGCTCTCCGGTCGGGCACCTGATAAGACCATTCCTAGTAAAAAGAATTGGCTGGACAATCAGGTTAGTGCCACGCAAGCAGAGGTCTGGTGGGCTCTCGGATCTCCAGGCGAAGATTACTTCGTCGCAATGATGGAAGCCGGATTAGAAAAAATGACTGAGGAGCAATGGACCCGGGCCGATGCCTACCGATCCATGATTCTATCCGAGAGAGAAACGGCTGCTGATCTGAAAGAAGTCCGTTACGCTGAGTATATCGCTCGACAAAATGAGCGGTCAGAAGTCCTATTAAATGAGGTTGCGCAAGACTATTTGGGCAAAATAAAAGAAGGCGCGGTAACGCCTCCTAAAGGCCCAGATAATATCTAGGCACAAAACCCCAAAATGTGATAAATTTTACTTGGCAAGCCTACCTATATAAGGTAGAATGAAATTAATTAAATAACGGGACGATCTACTGTAACTTTGGCGAGTCAGTAGACGCCCCTTGAGGCATCCTGATTAGGCTCAGGGTGTCTCCTTACTTGTATTATAGCCGTACGTGTGTTCCAGTTAAAGGGAACGTCCGTTCGTATTCTAAAGCTCGCCAATCGGCGGGCTTTTTTTATGCAGTTTTTATTCAAAAATATGCATAATTATTCTGCCAGCCGAATCAATGTCTATTCACAATTTTATGCATGATATTCATATAAATAAAATTGTGACAAAGTTGTGAACAACGGGTTAACCCAGTTCAAATATATATTATGTGAAAAAGTGAGGTTGAGTATATGTTGAAGTCAAAATTCGTTTGGCGGAATGTTGTTGTCAAGGAAGTTCGCAATGTCCCACGTGAAGGTAAAAGCAATCTGGTTTTCGTTGATCTGGTTGACCCGTCGACGTATGAAACAAGCGGTCAGTATATGTACATGCCTGAGGATCGGGTAGAGCTGCCTCCGCGACAAGGCGATGTCGTCGACGTGTACACTAAACCGTCTATGTACCAAGGCAGAGCAAGCATCACGTTCGCGTCCATCGTTCCGGCTGCGGCGTCCACGGCTAGTAAGGCTGGCTAGATAGAGTTCGTAGACTCCACGAAAGGAGGTGATATTAATGGGTAGTGGTATCCCTACAGTGTCCCTGGTCTACTCGCTTAGCGATGTGTCCACAGGTGTGAGCAACTGGTTCAGCAGCACATGGCTGATCCTCGCGTTCGCGGTGGCAATTCCTTTGTCGTTCTTTATCGCACATCAGGTCAAAGGCCTGTTCAACTAATGGTAGATTGAGAGGGCTTTTGGTATGAATGTAGAATCAAGCGTTGAGCCCGGCACAATGTCCAATGCGCCTTCCCCTGTCGTGTACGATGTCAAGGCTGAGGTTGTATCAGCGCTTAGCGATTTCTATCATTCGCATGTCGAAGGCTCTCTCCAAATCTTCCATTCGTTAACTCTTGGCGAGATCATGATTGCTGTCTTACTTGCAGCGATACTGCTGGTCATGTGCATTAAGTGGATTTGGGAGGTGGTCCGGTATGGATGATCTGATACATAACTATAGCTATCTCGGACTCTCCCTTGTCATTATTGTGCTAGGCGTGGTCGTTGCTAGGTTTGCGGAGGTGGTCCGGCGGTGAATCAACTGATCGCTGAGGCCTTCGCCTTCGTGTTTAACCAGCATTTTGTCAATGTGTCGCTGGTCGCGGGAATCACGCTGTTGGCGTGTATCGTCTCGATCCTGCACATTTTGGCCCATTGGGGGCGTTAAAGTGAGTTTCACCTTGGATATGTCGAGCGTATTGCAGTATGCCTTTAACTTGTTCGGCAGTTTCCTGCCGATGGCGTATCTGTACCTTGGCGCTGGAGTCGCGTTGTATATATTGTTTACTGTAATTGACCGTGTTCGCGGTAAAAAAGATTCATAAAAAGCCGGGACATTGTTTCCGGTTTTTTTTAATTAGTGAGGTGAGTTTATGTTAGGTGGAATTGCCGGGGATCGTATGGATCAGCATCCTCGGATGAATGCTGGAAGCTTTGACATGAGCGATTTGTTCGGTAATACGTCTCATAATTGGGACACTATCGGCCCTGCCCTTTGGATACTTTTCGGAACATTGTTCGCTGGGTGGCTGATCCGCAAGGTCATCAAAAATGCCAAAGGTGATGATTGATGCGGAGTCTTCGTCTGCTGATATGCAGCGCGGTATTGTATCTGGTGCTTGTCCCTTCGGCGTTTGCAGATATTACGTGGAATAACGTTTCCGATGGATTTGATGTTACGGATGACGAATATGTCGTGACGGTCCCGGAGGATAGCACTGGGAAGTTCGGTTTTCGAACTAAGTCAGGTGCTTCCAAGTTTATCAATCCTCAGAACGGTACTTTTGATGTTATATGGGTTAAGACAAATAGATCATTGGCATCCAATATAAGGCTGTATGTCACCTTTAGCGACGGTGCAACAGAGTCCATGCTATTGTCTGATACCAACAATCGTATACCTCCAGCGTGGCTTATTGATCATCCCAGCAAAGGGGTGACCTTGCAATTTGAGTCAGATGGTCGTAGGGATTATAAAGCTTATGTTTATTTTTATGGTCTTAAGAATTATAACGGTCCGGCACCAACGTCGAGTGCAGCGCCAACACCAGCGCCAACACCAGTGCCAACGGTAGCCCCGTCTGCAACTGTGACTCCACCGTCGTCGCCTCCAACAACCCCAAATCCGTCCGCCGGGGCTACCGTAAGCCCAACGTCAAATCCTAGCCCTACTGCTACGAGTGGACCCAGTAATCCTAATCCGGGTGGTGGTTCCGGCGGAACATGTTTGTGTGAAGAGCTTTGTGAGGTCCTTCCGGATATTTTGTCTGGGTTTGGTAACAAATTAGATAGCATTAAAAACTCGCTGGCTCCGTTGCATAACGATCTGGCGATAGTGCAGGACCAACTTTTTGGAGTTCGGGACGATCTTAACGGCATAGATAATCAGTTGCGGCAGATCAACGGTAACACCGCGCCATTACATGATGATCTTAATGACATTAAGGGTTTGACCTCTGAACTGATACGTCAGTTGACTCCGACTCAGGATTATAGTGTACCGCCGCCCGTATCGGTGCCTAACTATTACAGACCTCCTGATGTTGCAAATCAGCCATTTTATGATAACAACGTCTACTTTACCGATTCTGGGGATGCTGCTACACCAGGTGCAATGCCTGTGGCACCGGAGCCAAAAAATTGGACGTATGAAGGTATGGTCATTAATCAAGATGCCGAGATGGTCCCGGCACCCAAACAGACGCAAGCCCCAGCTATGACGGCTACGCCTCAGCAGCAGCGTGATCCGGTCATGACGACTCAGCCTAAACAGCAACGTGATCCGATCATGACGGCAGAGCC
>NZ_MAQW01000011.1 GCF_001682855.1 Bacillus sp. FJAT-27264
AGGAATCTCTCCTTTCTGTTTTTTATTATATTGCCATGTTACGAGCAGCCTATTCTTGGTTTCACAACGATTTGGTAAAGCGAATAACAAAACAAGGTCCTGCCCTTAGCGAAGGACAAGACCTTGTAGCACTATGAAAAATCAATTACCCTCTGTTGTGGTCAAATTTGCCGTGCCCGTCTTTATCCGTATGCGTGCGGTTTACGATCTCTGTAACTTTTACAGTAATATTAGCTTTTTCTTTATCATACTGTGCTTGGGTAATCTTCCCGTCAGCTAAGCGTTTATCCAGGGCCGTAGTAAATTGCTTGCTGAGGAGGTCGACCACTGCTTGCACCGATACACCCTTCTCTCCAGCAATCGCTGCGAGCGATTTACCTCCGTGCAAAGCTGTCTTCAAATCTGTTTCTGACAGTCCTAGAAGTGTCGCGATTGCTGCCTGATCCAGTTTTCCGTGATTCTCATGGTCACCTTTGGCTGTAAACGTACGATTTATAAGCTCGGAAGCTTTTGTGGAGATTTCAGCTTTTTTCGTATCATACTGAGCTTGTGTAATCTTGCCGTCAGCCAACTGCTTGTCCAGTGCCGTTGTGAGTTCTTTTGTCACAAGATCAACAACGGATTGCACAGCTACTCCTTTTTCTCCAGCAATCACCGCGAGTGATTTCCCGTCACGCTCTGCTGTCTTCAGATCCGTTTCCGTTATTCCAAGAAGTGTCGCGATCGCTGCTTGATCCAGTCTTCCCTGATTACCACGGAAGCCACGCCATTCGAAGCCTTTACCTTTTACATTTTCGGATGCCGAACCTTGTGCAGCTACCTTTTGGGTCTTAGTGGGTTGGACGACTGTGGCTGCTTGAACATTTCCGGTTAGAAATGTGGCTCCACCTAACGTTACTGATAGAGCCAATGCGCTTGCTACAATAAATCTCTTCTTCATGCTTAGTTCCTCCCGTGGTGTTGTTTTTTTGAATTACACAGGTATCATAAGATTCTTGGCTTAATTCTCCATGAGTGCCAACTGAATGTTTGCTGAAAGTTTTGACTTCAATGCAGAGGAGACGCTACGGGTTTACGAGACTCAATAATACCCCACCATATACATAAAAAGCCCCATCCTTAAAGGATGGGGCTACGCCTCATACGATAGCTTCGATTATTGGGTGGTCTTACCTCAACCTTCATGTCCAAATTGCTAAAGTAAGAGTTTAATGAAGATTGTTCATAAAAGTATGAGTTAAACTTACTAAAATTTCTTACCCTTACCGTGAAGAATCTTCATCTCTCCGTTTTCATAACCCACCGTGTAACTCACCCGGTAATTTTGATAGACGGTACCACTCTTCCGCCGCTCTTCGGCAGTAATATCCACCTTAACCAAAGTACTGTCCGCTTGCTTTTCAATGGAGGGGCGTCCGAGTGTAATGTAACCGGTATTTAGGTATCCCTCCCGAAATTTCTCGTAGCTTGTTCCACCCTGCCATTCGCTGCCCAAAAGAGAATAGGCTGTAACATAATCACCATTGTTCAGACATTGATAGAAAAACGAGACAATATCCCGCTCGTCCACTATGGCCCCATCGTTATCCGTACCATAATCATCCGTACCAGTCACATCTGGAAGTTTGCTCATCGGTGTCTTAGACCACTCTCTGGCCTGCTGTAGAATGCTTGCGATCGGTATACTGAATCCGAATCCTGATTCCTCGGTAACGGAAGCCGAATTAATGCCCAGCACCTCTCCCGTTTCAGCGCTAACCAGTGGTCCTCCGCTATTCCCGTGAGTAATTGGCGCAGAGATTTGGTACAAATTGCTGTATGTATAAGGATCAATATCAAAACTGCGACCAAGTCCGCTAATAATACCCGTTGTCACCGTGTTCTCCAGTCCCAGCGGGCTGCCAAGTGCGAGAATTTCGTCCCCTACTGCTGCCTTGTAACCCTCTGCCAAAGGGAGCGGCTTGAGCTTCTTAAGCTCCTGTACACGAACCACAGCAATATCCGTGTCCGTGCCGATTCCAATGACTTTCCCTTTATATTCTTCATGATTCAGTGTTCGAATCGTCACTTGGGACGAACCAGCTACGACGTGGGCATTCGTCAACAGGTCGCCTTGATCGTTATATAGAAAACCTGATCCGAGTCCGGTCCCACTTTCGATAGTGACCACCAGCTTCTGACTGTCATCAATGATGGCTTTCCGAGTCTTTGCCGGCTGTGTCTTGGTAGTCTCTGTAGTCGTCTTCACTGGGGCTTGTACCGCAAGTAGCGGTTGCCCAGTCAACTGGTTCTCGGCCGTCCGATGAATCATGTAGGCGCCCCCGCCTCCCAAACCAACAAGAACCAGACATGTCAATGTGCTTATCCAAATTCCTTTACTCATGTTCTTTGATACTCCTATTCTAGATACCAAGATGCATTGGCAGCCGAGACCTGTACCTGTTGATACACCCCATAGTATGAGGTTGAAAACGATCCTGATTCTCCAGGATTCAGCTTATACGGTGAAACGTCAGCATATGTACTTCCAATATAGCTTCCCGAATAGCTGCTATAAATCTCCAGATTGAGGCTAATGGAATAGATTGGGCGAGTGGCGGTGTTCGTGACCGTCCCAGTGATTGAGAGATCGCCGTAATCATCAAGAATCACTTGGAGATCTGACACATTGACCGCTGCCGTGCGGTTCTTCAAATCTTCTTCCGCTGCTTTCTGCTCGGCAAGTTGTATACGCTTCGTCTGAGCCTTCTCGAATTCCCGTTTTGCTTCAGTAATTTGCTTTCGATATGCCGTCAGCTTCTCATTATCCGAGTTATAAAACAATCCATTATCCACTTCTGCCAGCGCTCCTGCAAAGTCTTTCTTTCGCAGCTTGGCCTCAGCGGATGAATAACTAATCCCGGTAATTTTGTTTATAATCTGTGCTTTGACTGCTGCAGCTTCCTGGCCATTAAGACTGCGAATACTATCCAACTTGTCCGCCAATGCACTGATTGTACTCAGTTTATCCAGTTCGCCCTTGATGCGAAGCACTTTCAGCATCGTTTGCTGTTCTGCAAGTCCCTTCTGAAGGGGAGCGAATAGCGGTTCTTCCCGCTTGCCGATCATGTTCGCAATATCTTTCAGCGATTTCTCGCCTTCATTTAGTTTCTGTGATTTTAACTGATTAGGGACAATATCCAACCGAGTCTTAATTTGAGCGGCCTTGACCGCCAGTTCCCGGTCCCGAGTCAGAGCTGCGTAGCTGGGTCTTTTTTCAATAGCCTGCTCCAGCAGTTGAACCGCATCCGAATAACGTCCAGCCAAAGCCTCCTTCTTCCCATGCTGCTGTAGAGCCATTACCTCCTGATTCACGGACAATTCATGATTGTAGTAAAGCATAAGTCCCGTACCAATGACCCCTGCAAGCAATAACGGAATGACCCACTGGAATACCCTGCTGCTACCTTTCTTAGGAGTGGAAGTTGACGTCCCTTGCAGCGCAATCTCTTCTTGTTTTCCTGCCGAAGTGTTCGGCTGCCGAAGCAACTCTGTATCTGCAGCCATCTCCAGAACGGCCAATCTCATTTCTTTCGTTAATAATCTGGCCCCGCAATTTTCGCATATTTTCTGATCCGAGGCATTCTTAGCCCCACACTGATGACAAAACACCTTGCTCCCCCCGCAATTCTTTTTCTTACTATGCACAAATCTATTTAATAGCTGGCTCTTACTCGAAGCATGTAGGTTAATAGACCTATGTCACTATTTGTTACTATACCATATTGTGGATGAATAAGAGAACATTTTGGTTGATGTGAAATAATTAATCAAAACCAAAGATTGTCGATATTCTCTGAGCCAAGTTGTCTACAAATCCCTCTAATTCCGCATCCGGGATCGCTCTGGTTACTTATAAGCCCCAAGCCGTGGACGACGAAGATTTTATTTCAATTGAGACGGAATTATGTTAACGAAAAAATGGGGGAGGACGAACACCATTTTTTAAAATGCAGAATATACAATTGAATAGGCACTTATCCCAATCATGCTTATTCTGTAATCTTTGCGAATCGGAATAGGCACAAAGGAGTGTTTCAAGATGGCATTAAAATCATCTCATTATTTTGCCCAAGGCAACACTGCGCACGGAGCTCATTACTTGTATACATCCGCATTTGATGGGCTAAACAAGATATTCGTCCTTACGGGGCCCCAAGGTACGGGGAAATCGATGGTCATTCAAAGTCTGGCGGATAGTCTGCTGGATAAAGGCTTGCATGTGCAATGCTTCCACTCTCCTCTCCGTCCCGAAGAACTCGATGGCATTATTTTAACGGAATTGAAGGTTGGTATTGTCGACGGGCAAGTCTGTAAGGGGATTTCTGGTATCGGGGCCTGTGAAATCATCTATATCCATTTCGGGGAAGCGTTTGATCATAGTCTTATTTTACCGGAACACAACATAACGATAGAAGATCTTAGAGGCAAGCTTGAGAGGACCTATTCAAAAACATATGAAACGTTCGCAACAGCATTGCGGATTCATGACGAATGGGAAAAAATTTATATCGAAAACATGGATTTCTCAAAGGCCGATCAGATTGCGCAGGATTTGATTCAAGAATTATACGCCGATCATGAGAGCGATTCGCCAACGGCTCCGCGTCACTTGTTTTTCGGAGCAGCGACTCCGAGGGGGGCTTTCGATTTTATTCAAAGCTTGACCGCTCAGCTGGAAAGACGGATTTTCATCAAAGGAAGGGCAGGCTCTGGCAAATCTACTCTGCTGAAAAAGCTCGCCTCCGCTGCCGAAACGAAAGGAATCGAAGTCCAAGTGTTTCATTGCGGCTTTGATCCGAACAGTCTTGATATGCTGATATTCCCGAGACTTGGAACAGCTATCTTTGACAGTACAGCTCCTCATGAATACTTTCCAGATCAGGATGGGGATGAGATCCTAGATATGTATGCATGGACAATAGCTCCTGGAACAGATGAAGCCCATGCTGCCGAAATAGCTGGTATCAAAGCACGCTACTCGGCAAAAATGAAAGAGGCCACCTCACATCTGGCGGAGGCCGAAGCCATCGATTCTAAAATTAAGGCCTACTATGTTGCGGCCACAGATTTTTCGATCGTAGAGAACCTCCATCTGCAATTACAGTCCGAATTGAATGAGTTGATTGGTTCCATTCAGCTTTAAAAATAAAGTTACAACCCAGAAGAGTTCTATTTCAGACGGGGATCAGCCGTTTAATGCAAGCTGAGCCCGTTTGGGATAGAATGTGTTTCTACTTCTCCTATGTCCTTCTCCAATTACATGAGTGGTATCTCGTCTTATTTATAATTAATGACATAGTACAACTAAAAGCAGATAGTCGAAAGCGGCTACATCACCAAGAAGAACTAAGACAGACACTCCC
>NZ_MAQW01000012.1 GCF_001682855.1 Bacillus sp. FJAT-27264
TCTACTTGACAGGGGTATGACCACCTTTAAGGGTCAATCTTAATTATTCTATTTCCGCCAAAATGTTGAGCATTCTGCTTTATCCAAAATATTGAAGCGTATCATTCGCTCAAGTAATGAGTAGTTTACCGGATGCTCCCACTTGATACGTACTAACTGTTTGGTGTGATCATAGCCTGCCTGCACAATATCAGCAGAAAAGTGAGTAATCCCTGCAATTTCAGGAGCCACAGCCAAATGTTGTTTGGATACGCTAAAGCCTATAATATACGTGTCGTGATCGGTAAACATCGGTTGCTTCCACGCCACTTTTGGCACTAAATTAGGAAATGTTTGGTTCACCCAATTCAACACTTCTTCCGTTCGGACCCGATGCTCCGGGTTATCAATACTCGCTAAATATTCTGCAAAAACTTCCATGTTAACCTCCTCCTAAATGTCGTTAGAGGTGTCCTCAAACCCACTCCCTATCGACTATAATCTCTCCACTAGTGTAATACTTAACCCTTATTTTATCACATGGCCCTCTCCCATGCTTTGCAATTGCAATTTCAGTAGATAGATAACGCTAAGCGTACCGTACGCTGTCTGTTAGCATACAAAAGAAGAAGCAGTTGCCGTTGGCAAGCTGCTCCTTCTTTTGTTGCATGATCATATCCGATTACATCAAATATTTTCCGTGTTTACTCTTGATTACGATGTTTCTGTTGTCAGAAATATCGACCCTTTTTACGTTATATGGATTTAAATGTTGTCCTAGATTCAATCTGAAGGATTGATGATGGCCAGAACCTGATGATCTTCCCACACCCCGTTGATCTTCACATTGCTTCTGGAGATCCCTTCTTTATGGAACCCTGCATTCTCTAGTACACGTATAGACCCAGGATTTCGAGGAGAGGCTTCCCCTGTAATCCGGTGGAACTTCAGCTCTTCGAATGCATAGCGTACCACTTGCTTCACAGCCTCGGTCATATAACCTTTGCCGTTATAATCCCGGTCCAGGTTGTATCCGATCATGCAGCTTTGAAGCGAGCTACGCAACACAAAGGTCAGCCCTACGCTACCAATAATGCGATCGTCCTCCCTGTGGCATACCAAGAAGTCATATCGCTGGTCCTCTTCTCTATCGGCCTTAGTCTTAATAATCTTCTCAAGCTGATATTCCTCTGTATAGAACTCCTCTGGGATGCTTGGTGAAAACTCCTCAAAGAACACCCGATTACGCTTGTACAATGCTGCCAATTCTGCGGCATCCGCCTCTTCCGGGAAACGGACGTATACTTGCGGCTCTACCATCTGCACCATCCCTATGTTTAATTTATATTATTTTAGCGGATAGATAAGTTGAACATTCTCTTGTGCGATCAATCCCTCGTACAGCGCATGGTTATGGTCAGCACCTACAATACATAGGATTCGAGCGTCTGGATTATCGCTGATTGCGTTTCTAATGCGTTGAATCATAATATGGTGTCTGCATACCCAGCGAACAGCATGTGATTCGGGATTGATTGTCTCTAACCATTGATATTTCTGCTTCGTTACTTGATCGAATTCCAACGAATTAAATGGTATAACACTCGTTCTGGCTGCTGCAAGCTGTTGTTGCCACCATTGCTCTGACTGATCTTCTAATAACTCTAGTTGGGATGACTCTAAGTCTTTAAAAGGATCAAAATCCAGCCACACATCCAGTTCTACCCAATCTATTGGAACGAACTTGAATTGCTTCTCCTCACATAAGGGGAAAATCAGGTTCCAATATTCGCTAGGTGGTTCACCCCAGTAGCCTCTATTCGTAGGGTCTTCTTTATATTTCTCCCAGCTAGCCGGAAGCACCTCACCGCAGATTACATCTGGATTAAACTCTAGAATCAACTCCTTGATAAACTCAAGTGGTAAGTTGTTGTTAACCCGTAATTCGTCATCGTGAACAACCCCTAATATGCCAACGGTCACCATTTCTCGTATCCCCCTTCTATTGAGATTCGCTACATTGGTGCTTCTTTGTCTTACCCTTCAACCACATCTGCACGCAAATCCGTTGCAATCTCAATCATTTTGGGAACAATTGCTTCGTGCGAAATAGCTACGTATAGATCCCCCATGTAAAGACGGAAGGGAATTTCCACGTCCATCAGCTTCCATTTGAAAAAATCACCATCTATAGACATGGTACTTTCAGGTCCTTTAACAATCAGAACTTGTGAGTATGTAAAGTCGGGTTGAGAGGAGAAGTAGTCCTTGCACTCTTCCAAGGAGATGGTTTGCTCCACATTATTTTCTTGCATCGATCTTGTTATCCGAAAACGTTGATTCATTGCTAGGCCTCCACTATTGTTTTGTAATTCTATGAAATAATATTTTCTCATTCCGGGAGCCCGCTGTCAAAATCAAGCTTGCAATCAGGAAAATAATTGCTATACTGAATTCAAACCTGAATTTAAATGAAATTTAAAATATGATTTAAATCATCATTTAAATTAGTGCGAATCGTTTAATTTAAAGAAGCATACTTTGGAGGTTACACGATGGAAACAGACAAAAAACTGGAAACAAAAGAGAAGATTATGCGCGCCACACTGGAGTTAACCAAACAAGAAGGCTTTGAGAGTATCACCATCAAAAAAATTGCAGAAGCCTCAAACACAAATGTCGCTTTAGTGAACTATTACTTTGGGTCCAAAGATAACTTGATTAACGAGTCTGTGAAGTTGATTTTGAATAGCTTTCAGCATACCTTTGATATCCTTGATGATTCTTCCCTCCCAGCACGAGCTAGATTGAGGCAATTCTTACTTGATTATTTGCAAGTCATCCGTCAATATCCCGAGTTGCTCTCTAGAATCATCTTAATGGGCAAGACCGTTTTCTCATCCCAGCATGAATATGGATCATTTCTCAACTTATTAGGGTTTCCCAAGGTTCAAAGTACCCTGCGAGAGTTAACTAACGAACAGCAACCAGAACGCCTAATGACAATGACGACACAGATCTTCGGGGCACTTTTTCTTCCGGCACTTATGAGTCCTATTCTGGAAACAGGTGCTTCCGTGAAGATTGCACCGATAGAGGAACAAATTGATTTGCTCTTTGACAGATACTTTCACTAAAAACCTTGGATTGGGGTGATTCAAATGAATTTCTTGAAAAAGTATTGGCAGGATTTAGGGCTTATCATTGGAATTGTTGTATGCATTTATGTTGCAATGAATTGGGACACGATTCCGCGGATTAACAGCATTTTGTGGTTGAGTTTCGTAGCGATCCTACTGCATCAGTTTGAGGAATATCGTTGGCCAGGTTACTTTCCAGGCATATTCAACACGGTTCTGTTTAAGAGTGACGCCCCTGAGAGATACCCTTTAAATAAACAGTCCGCTATGATTATTAATGTGGTTATCGCTTATGTGTTTTACTTGCTCCCTCTATTCTTCCCATCTGTCGTATGGCTGGGGATGGGACCTGTTTTGATGGGTTTTTTCCAGATCATTTTCCATGGAATCGTCGCAAATATAAAAGCAAAAAGGATATACCATCCAGGCGTATTCACCGCAATCTTTGTACATCTGCCAATTGGAATCTGGTATATCAACTACGTGTATGCGCATCATTTAATAACCGTAACAGACTGGATTTGGAGCGCGATTTATTTTGCCGTAGCTGTCTATATTTTAATAGTGAAAGGAAATACGTGGCTAGAAAACAAAAACTCCATCCATATTTTTTCACAACAACAATTAGGGCCTTATCACAAAAAATAAATTTCATCCGTCCAAAAAAACAAAGGTCCGCTATTTCGCGGACCTTTGTTCATTCGATAATCAATGTATCTGCACATATACACTTATTTGGCCAAAAGTTTCCTCATGTCTTCAACAGCTTCCTGAAAATGAGGATACAGCCGGAATTCAATCTCCATGTTTACGATACCTTGATACGGTTCTATCCACTGGAAAACTTCCTCATAAGGAATATCGCCCCAGCCCACAGGCAAATGCAAATCACCATATCCATATGGAAGATTGCTCATGAATGCCTTGGCATCGTACAGCTCCCCGAAGTTATCATGTACATGCAGGTGCTTCACATAAGGCAGCGCGGCTTCAATGGCTTTTTTGAAATCATAGCCGTAAGCAATGGAAGTCAGATAACAATGTCCAACATCTAGCGTAATACCTACATTGTCCAGTCCGACGTAGCGAACATGCTCCACCAACGTCTGCGGATTCATGCCGTAGGTGTAATCATTCTTAATATCGTACCAGATGTTGTTCTCTACTCCAATCGTAATGCCAGCGTCCTTGGCGATGCTCCCCAATCTACGCAGCTTCGTAGCATCCTCTTCAAGCAAGATCTGAAATAGCTCTTCCCTTGGCAATCGGCCATACGTCGGAAAATAATGCTGCATAAGATTATGATCCGTCAACTCCGCATAGGAGCTATGATACACGATGGTGTCCGCGCCAATCGCTGCTGACAACTCAATCCCTGCTTCGAAGACCCTTTCGTAATCATCGCCTTTGCTGCACGACAATAAATTCAATTCATAGGGTAAATGCATCGTATATCCAAGCTCGTATTTATCCAGCACCTGGCGCACTCTCTCCAGCCGTTTCTGGTGAACACGGCCCCCGATCACTACGTCAAGTCCATGCAAGATGAGCTCGGCGTAATCGCACCCGGCGTCTGCAATATACCCCAGGTGGCGTTCCAGCGCCTCTAAATCTCCATTCACAAGCTCTGCGTTCAGACTGATTCCAATCCCTCTTGAGTTCATACAGGTACCTCCTATAGTCCGCTTCTCTTATTCCCATTCTCCGAGAATATCTGCGTAAGCCTCAAGGTAATCGTTCACCAAGCTTTTGGCCATGGAATAGGAATTAACAAGCGGATGCACCATCAGTGCCTTGATTGCGGAATCTTTGGATTTGTTCAGCACAGCTTCTACCGTATATCTTTCAAATAACTTGACATTCTTCATCAGTTGATAGGCATGCTCAGGCAGCTTCTTCGGTGTAACCGGAACCGCGCCTTCGGCTGTCATGCGGCAGGTAATTTCCAGAACATCATTTTTCTCAAAACCTTCGACATAGTCACCGGCTGGAATGTTCAGTACAATATGCTTCTCAATACCTTGATTCATCGCTCTTGCGAAGTCCAGCATGACGCCGGCATAACCGAGTGTATTCGGCATTTCCAACTTCTCATCCTCTGCAGGCTGCTCAATCGGGCCTTTGCTTGTTTCGATAGCCATATAGGAAGACTCACGCTTGTGCATGAAACGCAGGTAGGTTTGCAGCGCTTCTTCCGGGTTGCTATCAATGTCCATGTCTCCCAGCACCCTTAACATCTCTGCATTATTCGCTTCTACAAACTTAGCGCGGGTATCGCCACTCTTCATGATGTTCTCAACTGCTTGCTCCCGGTTATAGTAGTAATACAGGTACTCATTAGGCAGTAATTTAAGGGTGTCGATCAAATCGGGATCGAACATTTTGAACTCGCCAACCTTGGCAATAAAGGCTTTATCCGATACAAGGTCTTGCAGCAATTCTTCACCGTCCTGTACAACGCTCGTAATCCAGGAAAGATGGTTAAGTCCAACAAACTCCACATAAAGCTCGTCTGGGTTAGCGTTAATCGCTTCGGCAATGCGGATTTTGGTCGAACTTGGTGTATCGCAAATACCGATCACACGGTCATAACCGGCGGTATGCATGGCTTGCGTGACAAGCCCGGATGGATTGGTAAAGTTGAACACCCAAGCGTTTGGCGCAAGACGTTTGATTTTCTCACAATAATCCAGCAGTACAGGAATCGTACGAATTGCCATGGAAAAGCCCCCAGGACCCGTTGTTTCTTGTCCAATTACGCCATACTTCAGGGCAATTTGCTCGTCGATAACACGGGAGCGGTCATTTCCCACCCGAATGGTCGTGATAACGTAATCCGCATCGGTGAGAGCATATTCGATATCATCGCTAAATTCCAGCTCCATCGGAATGCCGCTTTCCGCAACGACATGCTTGCACAGCTTGCCGATGATTTCTAATTTCTCACGGTTAATGTCATACATGACGAATTTCGTGATTCCAATCTCTTGGGCCAACATTGTTAAGCTCTTAGTGAAAAATACCGCGCGAACACCCGCGCCCCCGATTAATGCCAATTTCATTGTAAATCCTCCTCAAATGTAATATGGAATTAAGAATGAAGCTATAGAAACTGTGACTAGTTTTTGGCCAAAAACGCGGTCAACTCAGGTAACGTAGGAAATCCTGCGTTGCCTCCACGATTCGTAACTGAGAACGAGCCACAGGCGGTACCAAAGTTCAAGCAGCTTTTCAAATCATGACCATTCAGATAACCGTAGAGATATCCGGCATTAAATGAATCTCCAGCTCCAGTTGTATCCACAACCGTTACACGGTAAGCAGGTTGATGCAGCATCGTCCCTCCACTGGCAGCAATGGCTCCCTGCTCTCCAAGCTTGATGACAGCAACAGGTACATGAGCAGCGAATACAGAGAGAGCCTCCTTGACATCGGATTTGCGTGTATAATGGAGAGCTTCCAGCTCGTTGCAAAAAAACACGTCAACAAATGGGATGACCTCAAAAATACCGTCGTACCACTCACCAGATTCATCCCACCCAACGTCCATGGACACCGTCAAATTGGCTTGCTTGGCCTTCTTGACGAAAGTCATATATTCCTCATGGTTGGAGCGCCCGTTATATCCAGTGATATGGACGTGCCGGACTTCGGACAACAGCTGCCCCTTGACATCATTCAGCGTAAACGCGGTGACGGTGCCATCGTGGGTGATAAAGCTCCTGTCCGTTTCCGGATTAAATGCGATGCTGATCCCTGTACTTTGTGTTCGGCTAAAAGCAATGTCCGTCGCTACCCCATAACGCTGAAGTTCATCGATGATGAACCTTCCGCAATAGTCGTCGCCCACAAGTCCAGTAATCATCGGACGCATTCCAAGCTTGGCCATGCCTAACCCGCTGAGTGCAGTCCCGCCCCCGATGTGAAAAGAGATATTCGGCACCCGAATCTCTTGTCCGGCATCCGGAATGGCGTTGCAGCCGCTTACGACGATATCAATGTTCCCTGCTCCTACGAGCAGCACATCGTATGATTTTTCAAATTCCACAAGACTTCCCTCCTATCAATCTCGAATAATTATTCTGGTAACGTTACCAGTTGTAAATAAAAGAGTTGTAAGTGTTTTATCGTATGATTATCTGGTAACGTTATCAGATTTGAGTAAAAAAGACGCCTGAGACTCTTACAGCAAGCTTCTCAGACTGTTTCTTTCCACCAGCTTGTGGCTAAGTACAACTTCCTTGACTCCGGGCGATTGCCCTTCGATCATTTTGATCAGGATATCGACGCTCATTTGCCCAATCTGCTGAATCGGTTGATGCAATGAAGTCAGCTTCGGACGGACCGTTTCTGTAATGCTCGAATCATCGAATCCAACAAGCGAAATATCATCTGGCACCTTTAGATCATGGTCCACAATACAATTGAGTGCCCCTACGGCCATATCGTCACTGACTGCGAAGACAACCGTCGGCAGTTGTTCGCTTTGAAGGAAGGTCTGCATAATGTCATAGCCATCCTGCTGCTTGAAATTACCGAAACGAACCCAATCCGGATTTACCGAGATCCCCGCTTCCACGAGTGCTTTCAAGTAGCCATCATAACGGTAGCGCCCTGTCGAGAGCTCCTTCGTATCTCCTCCGATAAAAGCGATACGCCGATGTCCCAGCGAGATCAGATGTTTCACAGTGTCATACGACGCCTGCATATCATCTATGTTAACCGAGGGACAATTCACTGATGAATTCGGTTTGGCGCTACAGAACACAGTAGGTGTCGTCAACGCTTGGAGAAACCGCTCAATATGCTTATCCATCATCTCATGCATAATGATAATGCCGTCCACCTGCATCTCCTTAAAGACCTGCAGATACTTCAATTCCTTGTCTAGATTGTCTTTGATGTTACCAACAAGAATGTTGTAACGATTCTGGCTTGCAGCTTCTTCAATATAACTAAGCGTGGAAGAGAAGAAACTGGTTGAAATATCGGAAGCGATCACACCAATCAGATTCGTCTTCTTGCTAACCAAACTGCGGGCAATGCTGTTAGGAACGAAGTTGAGGTCTTCTATCGCTTGTTGCACAATCAGTCTAACCTCTGGCTTCACATACTTCCCATTATTCAGCACCCTGGATACGGTCGAGATGGAAACGCCGGCCTTCTTCGCGACATCTTTAATGTTGACAGACAGAACGTTTCCCTCCACTTCTTTGCGATGATTATGTTTTTCAATGATGCTCTAGTTGATAATCAAAATATATCAAAACGTTTTCAGATTCGTCAACTGTTTTTATTTTTTTATAATTTATGCTTTTTTATTCTGCAATATTTTTATTGTTAGCTGAAGCAGATGAAACAGACAGCCGGGTTATAGTCTGGCTGTCTGTTTCGTGTTGTCTATGTTTTTTGTCCGCCAGCTCTCAGATCTGAGTTCAACATCAGAACAGGCTGCGTGGATTACGTTGTGTAACTACTTTTACCAGACAAAACATCATCCGAACAAAATCGCCTCTCTCCATCCTCCAAATGAGCTAATATTCTCTGCATTCAGAGCAGCATAGGACTCACATAGAAAGCCGCTAACTTGCCGGCCATCGCTTACCTCGATTCGCCCTATTCCGAGCGGAGCAGGAATGGAGGCCGTAAATGCACCAAAGGAAGCACTTGGCATTTCCCACAACTCTACAAGGATAGACGATCCTCCTTGGTCTGCGCGGATGAGACCCGGTTTAGGTGGCTCCGTCTGGAGTTTATACAGTTCATATCTCGGTGCGGTTACGGCTTCCTCCAGAAAAACAGCTCCCAGTCCCGTCATTTGATGCGTAAGCGGCATATCCCGCATATGCAATCCACACACCGCAACCGTAATCCTATCTTCCTGCTGAAGCAGGATTTTGGAGGCAACAACTAGGTTAGCTTCTTCTTCTGGGAGTGCGAACAGGGTTATCCCAAAGGGAAGCCCGGCTTCAGCCCACCCAGCAGGAAGCGCAAGGGCACTGAGATCGAGCAAATTACAATGATTGGTGTAGAGTCCCATTTTACTATTCGTCTCGATCGGATTCGCCTTTACTTGTTCCCTTGTCCAGGTCCCGCCGCAAGTGGGCAACACGAGCACGTTACCTTCAAGCATTGCAGCAATGCTACGGCGAATCTCAGCTAATCTATGCTGTGCCTTGAACAGAGCGGCTGCCGTGAACTCCGGCTTGTTTCCCGAGCGTAGAACCGTTTCAGTCACCGGGAAGACGGAACCTTGATGCTTCTCCACAAAATCCTCAAGATCCGCCCAACGTTCTGCAACCAAAGGACCTTCATATAAGAGTGCCGCGGCTTCCTCCAACAAGGAAATGTCAACTTCCTTCACACGCACGCCCATCTCTGCTATTGCTTTTTTCTTGCGATTCCAAGCGTCTTCGTATTGCTCCGCATAAGGCCCGTAGAACTGTAGCGATCCTCGCGGAAGCAAAAAGGTGCTGGGCTTAACTCCCCGCCGCAGGGGACGATCTATCGAATAAGGATCTTCGCGGTCTACTCCGCGAACTGCCAGGTCCACCCGCTCCGCATCGTCCAGCACATGTGTAAATACAGTCACACAATCAATAGAACGGCAAGCAGGGAGTACACCCTTGGTAGGCCATGCGCCTACGGCTGGTTTATAACCGATCAGATGATTTAAAGCTGCGGGGACGCGCCCGGATCCTGCAGTATCAGTACCCAGCGCAAAAGCAGCCTGACCGCAGGCTACAGACACTGCCGAACCGGAACTCGAACCTCCGCTAATCAACTCTGCACGGAGTGCGTTATGCGTATCACCATAGGGACTTCTGGTGCCGACCAGTCCCGTAGCGAACTGATCCAGATTGCTTTTACCGACAGGGATGGCGCCTGCCATAATTAAGCGTTCTACTACAGTCGCGTGATGCTCCGGAATATAACTAAAGTCAGGACAGGCCGCACTCAGCGGCCAGCCAGCCACCTCGATATTGTCTTTGACCGCAAACGGTATTCCCCAGAGTGGGCAGTCTTCCGGGTTCTTTTGCATCAGCTGATCCAAGTAAGGTTGAATTCGCTCTAAGGATGGCGCCAGAATCCAGATGTTTTTCTCTTGAGTTTGCCCGGCCCGGTGAATAATTGCCGCTATGACATCCTGAGGCGTAAACTGACGGTTACGGTATCCCTTTTGTAGAACTTCAATGGACAACAGTGCAGGTACAGATTTCATCGTCATGATACATTCACCTCCTCAGCAGGATACAAAGCTGCGATGCAGTCCCCCGCTCGCACCTGGTCACCCGACGATACATAGAGCGAAGCGATAATTCCGTCATAAGGTGCCTTTTGCGGGAACTCCATTTTCATACTTTCTTCTATTATAAGATCTTCGCCTTTCCGAACCCTCTGACCCACTTCCACCAGCACCCGCCATACACTTCCGGACATAGAGCTGCTGAGGCCCATACTTCCTTCTGGCAGGTCTTGCTCTTCCAAGGCTTCTACACTTTCCGGTTCAGACACATGCTCGGCAATGCCAAGCTCCTTCCAATAGGCTCTCTCCTGCTGGAACGCAGCTTGTTGAGATTGACGGAATGTGAATGACTGCTCCTGGATCTGCTCCAGCCAACGAAGATAATCCCCCAGGTTAAATGTAGTCTCTTCTACCTCCACAACGAATTCCCCACGTGGAAAGTCCTCTCTCATCCGCAGCAATTCTTCCTGGGACACGGGATAAAATTGAATTTGATCAAAAAATCGCAGCAGCCAAGGTTTCCCTTGCTCAAAATTCGCCGTAGACCTGAACTTGTTCCACATTTGCACCGTTCGGCCTACAAACTGATATCCTCCCGGTCCTTCCATTCCGTAGACACAGAGATAAGCTCCACCAATACCTACGGCATTCTCCGGTGTCCAGGTGCGTGCAGGGTTATATTTGGTGGTAACGAGACGATGCCGCGGATCAAGCGGTACAGCTACAGGTGCGCCGAGATATACATCTCCAAGCCCCATTACGAGATAGGAAGCGTTGAATACCACCTCTGCAACTTCTTCCAATGAACCTAGTCCGTTCATTCGACGAATAAACTCCAGATTGCTCGGACACCAAGGAGCATCAGGACGTACATTTTGCTGATAACGTTCAATGGCAAGCTGTGTTGCGGGATCATCCCATGACAACGGCAGCTTCACAATCCGCGAAGGGACTTCAATCGACTCCAGAGACGGCAGTTGCAGGTCCAGATCCAGAATGATCGCAGCTGCTTCCTTCACAGTAATCCGGGCCGTATCCAGATGAATCTGGAGCGAACGGATTCCCGGCGTCATTTCAATAAAAGGAATGCTGCCGCTATCCTTCACAGCCTGCATTAAGACATACACCTGAAAGCGGTAGAGCAGATCCAGCTCACGGTCACCATACTCAATCAGAATGTTCTCGTCACCAGAACAACGAATCCCGATTTTGAACCGGCGTCCATCCTCTTCATAAGCAAGCAGTGGCATATAATCTCCCGTAGAAATGTCCTGCAATTGCGGCAGAGATGGGTCGGTTTGACCGTTCACCATGGCGTCCAGGAAGGTATTTTGCTCTTCTCTAAGCCGCTCTGCTTCTTCTACTGTAATCAATTTAAAAGTGAGTTTATCTCCCGGACGCAGCTGGCCCACCTTCCAGAATTCAGCGGAAGCGGTCGTAACCGGGCAGACGAATCCTCCCAGGCTCGGCCCATCCGGCCCAAGCAGTATAGGCATGTCTCCGGTCAAATCCAGCGCACCGACAGCATAAGCATTATCGTGTATATTAGACGGATGAAGTCCGGCGTCTCCACCGTCTTCCCTTGCCCATAGCGGCGCAGGTCCAATCAGGCGTACTCCTGTCCGCGAGCTGTTAAAATGAACTTCCCACTCCGTCTCCGTCAATTGCTCCAAATATTCGGTTAGCAAATACTCCTCCGTGCAATGGGGTCCCGGAATCACACCAATCGTCCACTCGTGTGTAAATTCAGGAATTGCTTGCAGCGGGAGTGGCTGCTGAACTGTACCCCGATGTGAATGCACCTTTAAGACCGCGCCGGGACGAAGTGCACTGCCCATGTGGCCCCCGAATCCGCCCAGTGTAAAGGTAGATGCGCTGCCGAGGGTTAGCGGCATATCCAATCCGCCGCCTACGAGCAAGTAGCTGCGCATGCCGCTGACAGATTCATTCAAAAGCAGCGTCGAGCCTGCAGCTGCCAGCGTAGGTGTATATAAAGGAACAGACTTGCCGTCGAGCGTAGCCGCCATATCTGATCCGGTGAGGCAAAATACCATCTCATCCCTGAAACGGTAGGACCCGCCACGTAAGGTCATTTCCAGCCCTGCTGCATTATCGGCATTTCCGAGCAAACGATTCCCTATTCTAAAGGATAGAGCATCCATCGGTCCGGAAGGTGGAACCCCGATATCCCAATAACCTTTTCGTCCGGGATAGTCTTGCACGGTTGTCTGGACTCCCCCATCAAGCACTTCAAGTGCATGTTCAATGGGATGGAATCCATTTAGCATATTCGTATAGACGAGTCCTTCTTGAAACAGGTCGGTTGCCAGAAAAGCATGAATGTAAGTCTGATTCGTCGTTATGCCATACACACGTAATTGATCTAGAGCTATCCTCATTTTCTCAATAGCCGCTGGTCTTGAATCCCCATGAACAATGATTTTGGCAAGCATCGGATCATACAGTGTAGTCACCTCAAGCCCGCTTTGAATCCACGTTTCGATCCTTGCTCCCTCTGGCCATACAATGTTATCAATGCGGCCATCACTAGGGCGGAAATCATGGAAGCAATCCTCGGCGTACAATCGGACTTGAAGACTGTGACCTTGCGAAGGCTGGATGCGTTCGGCGAGATTCGTAAGATCTCCGGCAGCCTCTAAGATCATCCACTCCACTAGATCTAACCCCAGTACCTCCTCTGTTACACCATGCTCCACCTGAAGACGAGTGTTCACCTCCAGAAAATAAAATTCCGTTGATTCAGGATCGTATAAAAATTCCACGGTCCCCGCACTGCGGTACCCGGCTGTCGCCGCCAGGCGCCGGGCGCTTTCGTGCATTTCATGCCGCGTGCTATCCGGCAGATTCGGAGCAGGGGTCTCCTCTATGATCTTCTGATTCCGCCGTTGCACTGAACAGTCCCGCTCACCAAGAGCAACAGCTTCGCCGAAGGCATTTCCGAAGATTTGAACCTCCACATGACGTGCCCGTGCAATGTATTTCTCCAGAAAAACACCGCCATCATTAAAGTTCGCCGTTGCCAGACGTGTCACGGAATCATAGGCTTCCCGCAGCGCGGATTCATCGGCGCATATTCTCATCCCAATCCCACCGCCACCAGCTGTGCTTTTGAGCATGACCGGATAGCCGATCGCAGCAGCCTGTTCGGGAGCCAGCTCCATGGATGGAACCAGACCCGTACCGGGCAGCATGGGAACACCAGCCTGCTCAGCAATGGAACGAGCGGTATGTTTTAGTCCAAACATCTCAATATGCTCCGGGGAGGGTCCAATAAAAGTAATACCGTGTTCTCCGCAGGCCTTGGCAAAAGAAGCATTCTCACTCAGGAATCCATAACCCGGATGGATGGCATCCGCTCCGGCTGCTACTGCTGTCTGCAAAATAAGCTCTGCGTTCACATAGCTTTCTTTAGCCGGACCTTCTCCGATCAGGATAGATTCGTCCGCTAGTTCAACATGAAGGCTGTCCCGGTCTGCTTTGGTATACACTGCAACGGAGGCAATCCCCATGCTGCGCAGTGTACGAATAATTCTGACTGCGATGGCACCGCGATTGGCAATGAGCACTTTTTTAAACATGAGTCTCACTCCCTTCTGCATCCCAGATCAGCACTTGTGCAGGTGTTGGGTTGTATGCATTGCATGGGTTATTGAGCTGCGGACAGTTACTGATCAGCACGGTTACGGGAACAAGCGCGACCAGCTCCACATAACGTCCCGGCCCGGACACGCCATCTGCGAAGGTTAGCTCGCCTTCCGGCGTTACAGGGACATTCATAAAAAAGTTCACATTGGGCACGAGATCCCTTTTGGAAAATTCACTCCGGCCCGAGAGCATCAACATAAACGTATCCCGGCAATTATGCATGGGAAGCGTATCGTGAGAATAACGGACGGTATTGCTCTGGGCCGAGCAGGCCCCTCCAATCGTATCGTGCCGTCCGCAAGTATCTGCGGTGATACGCAGCAGCTCCCGTCCGGATTCAGCCACCAGCACTGAGCCTGTCGTCAAATACAGATTCTGCTGTCTGGTAATCGTCTGAATAGCACTGTAGTGATCTGCAGGATCTTCAGCCGCGTAAAACAACGTATCAACCGCTTGATTTCCTTCCAGATCAAGGATTCGGAGCACCTGCCCAGCGGCAAGGTCATGAATCCATCCTTCACCTGCCGGAATGATTTTGTCATAAACAGCTTTGGCCGGGTCGAGCGTGCTGTGTATAGGTTCGAATGAATAAGTGCTCATATTAGTTCGCTCCCTTCATTAACAACGAATAGGCATTCCATGTATTCTCAAAAGCTCTCCGGTTCTCATTACAGTGGACCACGCAGCGGTCATCAGGTCTTACGGTCTCAGCATCACTGAACAGGAGTTCAATGGCGGTATCGGGGTAGCTTTCTTGCGGATCCAGCGGATTAGGGGTGTTAGACAACACGAGAAGAACATCCATTTCTGTGCGAAGCGTAATGGACTTTTCTGCCGTTGGTTGCTGCTCATATCGCATTGTACCGTCCAGCTCACATACCACTTTGGAAAAAAAGTTCACCGGAATACTGAGATCGCGGGGGGCAAGCCCATGCCGGTACATTTCAACGATCAGATTCTCATAACCGCTGCGGAGCCAGGCATTACGTTCATCCTGATACCGGCTGTAACCATATTTCCGATCCGTCATGGCTCGTGTTGTATACCCGGCTAAAGTGTCGTGCCAGCCTGCCGTGTCACCGGTAATCGATGCAAGCACCCGGCCCTGGTCACTCATGAGTACATGGCCCGCTGTCAAATAAGCGGTATGTTGAGCCTTTAAGGTGTCCGGCATGTTATAACGCTCGGAAGGATCAGATGCATGGAATAGCAGAGTTGTCAGATTGGCGCGTTCGCCAGCTGCTGTTATTACAATGTTTTTCCCTCTGCGAATATAACCGGACCATTTGCCGCCTGCTTGAATACGGATTGAACTCATGTCATTCCCTCCTGTTAGTAAAAAAAATAAAAAAGCCCGGGAGAAATACCAAAGATAAGACTTGGTAAATTCTCCCGGGCTTTTTTCCCGCCGTGTACACGGTTGCGAAGTTGCATCCATGCGTTTTCTCTCGGACCAGCCAACCGTCAAAGCAGTTCGGAACCCTAGAAAACATTTGTTATTCGATTTATGTAAACAATCCTAACATACAATAAAATTCATGACAACAAAATATTTCGAATTTTTAGTCATTTCAATAATAGCAACGATTTCGGTGTTAGATTATTGCTTGAATTTTTGAAAATCGAAGAAAAAAAGCTTGTTTTTTACGAAAAACCTTGATTTAATGTGAGGTGTCATGACATTGGTTTAAAACAGCAACGAGTTCATCGCCAACTGAAGGAGGAGATTTTATGTCAGATAATCTGACCTTGAAAAGAAATTTATCTCTAGTACATGTCGTGACCATGGGGTTGTCCTGGATGTCGCCTATGATTTTTTTCACCAGCTTCGGTGTGTTGTATGCAGGATCTGGTGGTATGCTTCTGGCCGCATATCTGCTGGCTTTTGTAGCGATCTTATTCACGGCTTTAAGTTATGGTCAAATGGCGCGTGCCTTCCCTGTGTCAGGTTCCGCGTATACGTATGTCACCAAGTCCATGAATCCTTTCATTGGCTTTCTGGTGGGCTGGGCCATTCTACTGGATTATCTTTTCTCTTGTATTATTGCAGTGCTCATGTTCGGTATTAATCTGCATGCGCAGTTCACTTCTATTCCTTCCTCCGTCTGGATTATTGGATGTACCCTTGTAGTCATGATCATTAATATCATCGGGATTAAGACTTCAGCCAACGTTAGCAAAATCTTTGTGCTGATGCAGATCATTTTCATTGCCGGGTTCTGCTCCTTGCTTGTGTATAGAGCGCTGCAAGGCGGTATAACTGCCGGATTGAACCCTTTTGCAGCTAAAGAAGGTGTATCTTTCTCATCCATCCTTGCCGGTGCTTCGCTTGTCTGCTTCTCTTTCCTTGGTTTTGATTCCATTACTACGATGGCCGAAGAAACCAAAAATCCGAAGAAAACCATTCCCCGTGCCATTCTTATTATTGTTTTGCTAGCTGGCTTCATGTATTTCGGCACGGCCTATCTCATTCAGCAAATGTACCCTTCCTTCACCTCCACCAATGTGGATTCCGCAGGATTTGAACTGATGCAATCCATCGGAGGCAGTCTGCTTGCATCCATCTTCACCTTTGTCATTATTTTCTCCGTATTGTCCCAAGGGATGTCTTCTATGACGACCGTAACCCGCCTATTGTTCGTGATGGGCAGAACTTCTCTATTGCCGCGAAAATTCGCATCTGTCCACCCTACATTACGAACCCCTGTATTCAACATTATTTTGGCAAGCGTAATCTCGTTGTCTGCAATCTTCATCAGCCTCGAAACCGCTATTAAATTTGTTAACTTCGGCGCTTTAACCGCATTTCTGTTCGTGAATCTCTCCGTCATTTTTCATTACATCATTCGTCAAAAGCAACGTTCTCCGAAAGATCTGTTCTTACGTTTTTTCTGCCCGCTTATCGGCGCAGGATTTGTATTTTATCTCATCACGCTGTTGGATATCTCCTCGTTGCTGCTGGGTTCTGGGTGGCTTGTTGTAGGATTTATGTATTACACTTTGAGAAGCTTGAAATCAGCTCCATTACCAATGATAGAGGTGGATAAAGCAGTCTAGGATCACCAGGACGTCAAAAAGTGATGAACATACCCATTTTCAAATAAAAAAGTGGTTATTGCTAAAAAAGCAACACAAAAAGACGGGCTTCTCAGCTCGTCTTTCAGTCCTTTTATCCGATAAAAGGTTTCTTGATTAAACACTCTCTTATTAGTCTCGCAATATGTTGATAAAAAGATTCCTCATGGGGAACGAAATGATTTTTATCAAACATCTTGTTCACCGGAACCTTTACCACACCGCATTCTATAATAAATCCACTGGCTTGAATTTGCTCCTTCTCCCCGTGCCAAATATCGTAAAAATCATCAAATTCGGCCTTGAAAATCCCAGCTACCTCTTCTTCTTGTAGTGTAAAATCTTCAAGTGTTTTTGTGTATCTATAAAGAAATACATTCGCCAGCTCTTTATCAATAAGGCTAGGCTGCTTGGTAGTATAATCAATAACTCCTAATGACTCTAATTCATCAATGGTAACCTCAATACCTATTTCTTCGTGCACTTCTCTTATTCCATCTAGCACAGTTTCATGAGCTAATATATGTCCGGCGGCTGTAATGTCCAGTAGATTCGGATAATCCTTCTTCTGATCACTCCGGAGTTGCAGGTAGATATAATCTTTATCCCCTTCTCTGCTTATAAACCAACAGTGAAACGTTTCGTGCCAATGTCCAAATCTGTGTACTTCCTCGCGTGTGGATACCCCGATTGGATTTCGATAATCATCAAAAATCTTCAGCATTTCACTATTCACGATTGAGCCTGCCTCCATTCGTATTTATCATTGTCTCAATTTCCTGATAACGGCGAAGCAAGTTTTCGTACTGATCTTTTTCATTCAAGGATTTGCGGTTAACCTCTATGTAATTTAAGATTCCCCTGGCATCCGTGTTTAGAATATGTAACCTTTCATGCTCTAACTTCGTGAATGTGACTTTTTGTTCTTTTGTAAAGTTATGGAGGGTCGCTTCTATTTCGCCTGCTTTCCTTACTAATAGCTCGGTTGCCTCCTCCGTTTCTATCAAACGATGGCTATACAAAATTTGGATGGACAGCAGATCTGTATCTTCATAGTGATCCATCGTTTGTGCCAGCTCTCGTAGACTTGAGGACAATTCTGAAATAAGCTCTGTGTTCCATTCTTTGATTAAATAGGCAAGAATATTGTATGTCCAGCTGCTGTCGGTTTGAGAAAAAATGGTTCTGAGATGCGGGATGATTTCAATCTTATACTGGAGTAATAAGTCAGCCATTGCTGAAGAGATAGGCCAGTTCCTATCCTGTATCCATACCAAAAGTTCTGGTAACAAGGGGATAACTATTTCTCTTTCCATGCTAGCAAGGGCTTCAACACTTTTAAAATCATGCTTATCAACGGGTAGATAGGTGTGATTCATATGCGGGACTCCCCTTTATTAAAGAACTTTCGTGAGCTTATATATAGGAGCTGTAATTAGCGGCATTTTTGTACCTTAAATCCTCTGCAGCTGAGCTTTAGTGGAGATTAAGTGCAATAATGTACCTTAAATATTCCAGAATACCCCGTACAGCCTGCTTTTTCGAAAAATAAGATACAATATTGCCTTTATTTACCTCATTCACTTAATTAAAAGGAAAATAAGGTACAAAAATGCCGTTAGTTGGAGAGGTGCTCTCTCTTTTTCACTGTTAAGACGACTGGTAAAGGGGAATATGCCGCTTCTAATGGTTAAAATCTGTCGACAGAGGTTTGACCAGCGCCTTGGGTCATGCACTGCGCGCCGGAGGTGCACGTTCCGGTGATAGCTTTCCTATAGTAAGCTTATAGGTGAGCGCTTCGTGCCTACAGTTCCCAACTTCCCACTCATACTCGCTTTTTGTTAATTTATATTGTTCGGCTTATGTAATCCTTTAATTATAACAATTCCCCCTGTTCTAATGAACCATTTTTTATGTAGCGGCATCCTTTTATTGACAAAATGTAATGTGGTGATTACAATCTATGCGTAACCACCTCATTACATTTAGAAAGGAACCCGTTACATTGATCAAGAATCGTCTTAAAGTTTTGCGAGCTGAACGCGACTGGACACAAGCTGATTTGGCAGAACGTGTTGGGATTTCACGACAAGCAGTCATCTCCATTGAGAAGTATAAGTACACACCATCGTTAGAGTTGGCTTTCAACATTGCGAAGGCATTTAATGTATCCATTAATGAAGTATTTGTACCTGAGGAGGATGAAGAATAATGAGTTATCAAATGGTACTGTTAGCAGTGGCGGTTGTATTAGGAATATGTGTTATCTTTCTTCAATGCTTTAAAGCTATAAAAGTAACTAAATACAAAAATGATGAACGCTGGCAACTCGTTCAGAATAAGGCGAGCCATGTGGCAATGCACTACAATAGTTTACTTGGTTTCTTAATTTGCATTGGATTTGCTATTACATCATTTGTTGATACTCCATTTACAATATCTCTTAATTTAGCACTACAGTACTTGCTACTTGCATTTTTCTTTCGAGACACAATAGAGTTAATTGCTCTACTTCATTTTGATAAAGTTTTATAAGACAGTGTCAGGTTGTCGAGAAAGTCTCGACAGCCTGACATGCGCCACGTTCGGCGTAAATGCTAATGCGTTAGATCTTCAAGAAATGCATTCATCACCTGATAAAACCCGTTTAAGTCATCGGAATGGACGCCGTGTCCGCACTCTTCGAAAACAGCAAGTTTTGTGTTTGGCCTTCTTGCCTCCATCAGTTCCGCTTGGGGTAAGTCGAAAAAGTTGCTTTTTCTGCCATGAATCAGTAGAATAGGACAACTGGACGATAGCCAGTCTTCCCGCCAATCCCCATTTACTTGCGCTATGGTAGTTTGCAGCCCTTCCAAGTCGGTGCGGAACCCCCAGCCCTGTTCATCCTCTAACACACTTTCTGAGAAATAATCGATCGCCCGAAGGCCAACGTTTATAAGCGAATCTCTCAATTCTTTTAAGGATGCTGATCGGTAAGGTAGTTTGTTCGCAAAAGAGAAGTCAGATTGAATCTCTGCACCGATATCTTCCACAATCACGGCCTTAACTAATTCGGGGTAACGGGCGGCGAACTGATAAGCATTTACCCCACCTAAGGAATGACCCAGGATCGATACCGGTTGCCCTCCAAGCTCCGTTTGAATCAGGTTCAGAACATCTGTTACATAATGATCCCTGGAGTATTCGTCCTGTAGAGCGTGCTCACTCCAACCATGACCGCGTTGATCTAAACAAATCACCCGCCAGTTACTGAATTTAGCACCTAATTCCGAGAATGTTCTAGCATTGGCCATAGCCCCATGGAGCATCAACAGTATTTGTTCACTTTCCCCGCCAAAGTCTAAGTAAGATAGCTGAAGATCCCCGGATTTAAAATATTTCCGCACTGCTGTAATTCCATGATGAGCATCCGACACCTGTAATCTTTCCCCTTCCAAAATAGAATTCTAGTTGAACTTACAGGCTAAAGTATAACCATTAATAGTGACAAACCTTGTCATAGTCAAAAAAGAACGATCGCAATTCATCGCGATCGTTCTTTTAGTAAATATAGTACTTACTCTGCTGCTGCGTGTTGGTAATTTGCGGCCAGCATCTCCTTTAGACGGTCATCATATGCTGCCTCAAAGGAAGGAATGAGTTCATCTATCCGGGCTTGGAACTTCTGCGGATCTTCTTCTCCCAGTTCTGCTCTTAATTGCTGCTCTTCCACGGATCCATTATCATTCAACAGCAGGGTCAATAAATGAGCATTAAAGAACTCACGCGGCGGAAGAACTAATCCATTCATCATGAACAGGGTGAAAAAGAGTGCTCGATTCCCCTCTTCAAGAGCCAAGGCAGTAGCCTTTTTCGTATACAAATCAATATATTTCTGAGCAAAGGTAATGCCTTTCAAAGGCTGTGAATAGACATACTCGACACCTTTCCAACGTAAATCCGACACCGAGCTGAGCCACCATGCGGGTTCAAGGGCTTGCTGCATTCTGTTTAGCACAGAGAGTTCGAACTCCGGCTGAGGATTGCTAAGCTGCTCTTCCAGGCATGTAGCCAGAGTCTCCGCTTCAATCGAAGCTACGGTCATGCCTTGCCCATAGATCGGATCGAAGCTGCATAAGGCATCTCCAAGCACTAACAACCCTGAGGGCCAGCTCTCCAGCTTCTCAAAATGCTGACGAACCGATTCCGCCAAACGGTAGCCCCGTGGTCCTTGATACGGCTCTAATTGTTCGAGAGCCTCTGCGATCTCCAAAGGCACTAGCTGCTTGAGCTCCTCCTCAAATTCGGTAACGTTGGTTGAAGGGTAATGCTCCCCTCCTGTGCTGGCGATGGTTGCCCCCGCAATGTGATCTTCAATACGGTGCACCATGACGGCACTTACGCCCTCGCCTGCCTGAGTATCATAGAAGAAAGACTTCCAATTCTGATCAACGTGTGAAGGGATTTTATAATAACGGGTGCTGTAGCCTAGTGGAACCTTCAGAATTTCTGGTTCAGGAACTTGTTGTCCAAGGGCTTCAAGCCATTTGATCACTTTAGATGAACGTCCGGCTGCATCTACCACCAGATCCGCGGTCAATGATGATTCAGTTTTTAGCTCATCACGAGATTTTGTATAAATCCCTGTGACTGTCTGCAGGTCATCTGAAGTGACTAACCCCTTAACCTCTGTGTTTGCTAGAAAACGTACATTTGAAATCTCCCGAACACGCTGATACAGGACCCACTCCAGCAGCACTCTGCTACTCGAAGCATCTTTATCCGCGGGTTGGTTGACCAAGCTCCCATACTTATTAACCGTTATCGTAGACTCGCCTTGGGTAGCTTGAGCGCCCAACTCTATTAAAGTATCTACATAGCCGGGGAAATAGCGTTCTAGAATGATTCTGCCACGAGGGAGCACACGGTGGGGATGGAACGACTGGGGTACTCCTGAACGACTCTCAGGTTCTGTGGGAAATTCGTCTCGTTCGACAATCAGGACTTCCTCATAATAATCAGACAGAACACGCGCGGTCATTAAGCCAGCAATGCCTGCTCCGATGACCAGAGCTTTACCACATTCTAATTTTTGTCCCATAATGTTCATTCCTTTCGCACCTGTAGGTTGGTTGTAAGGGCAACATTTGTTACGACTAATGCGAGTATATTATAATTTGAATAATAGTGGAGTTCAAACGTATTCCCCGCCTGATGGGCGAAAATGGACAAAAGAGGTGAAAGTGTTGCAAGCACAACGCGAGATCAATATACAAGTTCAACGCACCAGAGAATGGATATTAGAAGCCTTGCTGATCCTCTTAGAGACCGTCCCTTATGAGAAGATCAAGATTGCCGCCATTACGAACAAAGCGGGTGTTGCAAGACAGACCTTTTACAGGAATTATAAGAGCAAGGATGACATCATTGAGACGTATCTCGAGACGTTCTTCAATGAATTCATTATGGATATCAAGAAGATAGACTGTGAGAATAATGAGGATGCTATCCCACGGCTTTTGTTCGAGCGATTGGAGCGGGAGAGCCAAATCACGACGAGACTGATGAAGGCCAATATTGAACATTTATGGATGAAGCATTTCGATCGTTTGGAACGCGCCTACAGTGATGAGCTGTGCGGAGATGAGAAGGAATTCAGTAAACAGCTCTATTATCGATATTCGGTGAAATACCAATTGAGCGGAGCATTCGGGATCATGATTGATTGGCTAATGAACGGCATGCCGCTTTCTGCTGTAGAGATGGGAACGATCATCACTGAACTTTCCAAATCTTTTAGACAGACGGAACAATATGCACCAGATTTACTGCAACGGATTGAAACGCTTGAATGTTAAAGTTGAATCCTATTAGATATATGTATCCTTCCACACTAGGAAGACCCTAGGCCGTTAATTCAGCAGAGGGTCTTGTCCATCATATGGTTATGATATTACCTGTGTAGTTATTTCTTGAAAAATAACGTCGGTTTCTGAGCCGTCCTCGGCTCAGGGGCTGAAGGCTTGGACGAAGAGTCCGAGTCACCCAGACGATCATTACGAAGAGGAAGAGAACTGTGATAAAGGGGAAGAGGATTGCAGTGGAGAGTTCTACGGGCTGGAAGATTATTGCGAGGAGTAAATCACCCCGTCGTTTTGTAAGGATGTGATTGGATGAGGTGAAGTCACTCCATGCTATGTATACCATCTAAACAAAAAACTTAACTTAAGGAGAAATGTTTGTCATTGCCATCCATACCGAATATAACGCCAACGATTAGTGTGACAAGTCAAGATGCTTATAATCTGCTGCTCATATTCATCGCCTTTTTGACAATTTCCACTCCTCCGTCATCCCTCCCAACCCAGCTTGCCCGCCCGATAATACGATGATCCACTCGCCTTATCGCTGAAAGCTTTAACTTATTCGGAGAAGAACCCACTTCGGGAATAACCGAGGTGGGTTCTTCTATACTACAGCGCATAATCCATTTCTCTCATTCCTAAAGGCCATAGAGATCTTGAAATATACCCAACGTTTAGTTTCTATAACTGCAACCTTCTAGAAATCGACTCACTATCAGGCAATATTGCGGTAGCACACATCAGAATACGTAAAGCGTCTTCTTCGTGGCCATTCCACGTTAATGCTTCGGCAATTCGCAAAAATTCAAAATCCGCTAAATAATACTGATCAGGTTCCATGGTATTGAGTTGGTGATACTCTTCCATCGCCTTCTCCACTCCATGTGATACAACCAACTCTGCCACTTTGTTTGCCATTGATTTCTTTATTTGCTGAATGTTCGAGCCAAGCATTAAATCAAGTATATGAAAGGTTACACTACCAAGCCAGATATAGTCGCAATTAGTCATCACAGTAATGGCAATGTTCTCATCAGGAAGTAGAATCAGATCACTTAGAAAACCAGTATCCCATCCGGAATGTGAAAGGATTCGGCGCCCCTTATATTCTCCCAAAAACCACCCCAGACCGATTTGCGCCTTCTCTTGCCCATATCCGGTTGCTGCATGAGGCTTCCACATCTCATCATAGCTGCCTACTTGCAAGGAATGATACCCATTCTTTGCAAATCCCTGATTAAGATGCATCAGCATATATTGGCACATATCTTCAATATTGGTATATAGTGTAGAGCTAGGCGCATGCGCTCTGTTGTAAGGAAAAACATCGCTGACATAGCCGCCGTACCCAGCTGAAGTTCTGAGCACATGAGGTGCAGCAAGATGAGCTTCCACCTCCTGCTTCAAAAAGGAACTGGACTGCATCCCTACGGGTTCAAGAATATATTTTTTCATATACTGCTCGAAGCTCATTCCGCTAACCTTTGCTATCAAGTCGCCCAAAATCTCGTAGCCTATATTACTATAAGCGAAATTAAGACCTGGTTCGCTCAGTAGCTTGTGACAGCGGATACTCTTAACGTATCTTTCAAGACTTTGCTCGTCGTACTCAGGCCGGTCCCACGCATAATCTTCCTCGTCCGGCATGCCAGAGGTATGATTCAGAAGCTGCCTAACTGTGATATATGGATGCCGATCATCCTCCATCTTAAAGTAAGAGAGATATTTCGAAATCGGTGAATCCAGATCTACTTGCCCACGCTCAACCAATTGCATAATGGCTGTAACAACGAATGTTTTGGAGACGGAAGCTTGGTGGAACAAAGTGCTGGTAACCGCAGGATCACCAGTCGATAAATTGGCTGTTCCATATTCTCCAGTAAAGAAAATATGATTGTCCTTCACGATTCCAACGGCCAATGCCGGAATGTAGCCATTTTGGGCAAAATCACTCAACATTGCGTGCAATGGACTCCCATTTTCCCGATAGTTGTACATTGTGTCCTCCCAAAGATACAGCATTTGATTTTTATGAATTCACCGTATCATTTGCTAGGTTTACATGATATAGAAAAAATGGTTTGAACTAAAGTGTCCCCTAGGTTTAATGTTGTTTTGGTCGAATGAGATTGATTTCACCCTTAATAGTGCAACAAAAAATCCCAACCTCTCATTTAATTATGAGAAATTGGGATTCTTATATTTAATGCCTTATTACCCGTTATCTTTGGAGAAAAGCGATTCTTCCGCTACCTGCGCTAATTCCTCTGCTTTCGCACTGATCTCCTGGATTGTTGCTGTGAATTCCTGAATCGCCCCTGACTGACCATCGGCTAGCTTGTGAATATCAGTGAACGTATTATTTAAGCGTAGTAAAAGTTCCTGGATATTATTGGTAATACCATTGATCTGGTCCACGTTCTCCTTCGAGCTTGTCGCCAGCTTCCGAATCTCATCTGCAACAACGGAGAAGCCTCTTCCCACTTCCCCTGCTCGTGCCGCTTCAATGGCAGCATTAAGACCCAGCATGTTGCTCTGATCCGAAATCTCCTTCACAACAGTCGAAATTTTACCGATCTGCTGCGCACTTATGCTAACGTCCTTCACTTGAGTGGTAACGTCAGTCACCCGGTCGGTTAGATGAGTTACAGCTTCGCTGATCTCTTCAATAGAGGCAGTGGTCTGTTCGACAATTGCCGAGAAACTCTCGGCCATCTCAAACAGCTTATTCGCTTTCTCAAGACTTGTCCCCATACCTACACCACCGATAACTCTGCCCTGTTCATCATGCAGCGGGATCGCGTGTGCAGCAAGTGGAAATCCGAACAACTCTTTGGGAACGACAGCAGACAAAGACTTATTAGCCTTGATTGCATTTGTTACAATATCCCCTTCCCGAAGCGGGTCCCCGGGGGTGACATTCAGAGAGAAGGTTTTGCCTGGAATGTTGATGATCAGCTTCTCGGTGTCATAAATGCCAATGGTTATGTCGTCATTAGTAAGACTATTCAGCAGTGGGGCTACTTTTACAAAAGATCTGATCAACTCATGCTGTGATTGCTCTTCAGTTACTGTGCGCATACGTTATCCTCCAGTTCTTAGTACGGGAATGTCCTTTGTCCATAATTAACGGAAATCCATTTCAACGTAGTGAATTCATCCAAGCTCCATTCCCCGTTCAACCGGCCCAGGCCAGACTGCTTCTCTCCGCCAAAAGCTACAATGGGCTCGTCGTTAATTGTGACATCGTTCACATGGATCATACCTGTATGGACCTTCTTCGCCATCTCTACACCACGCTCCAGATTGGAGGTGTGAATGGCCCCGCTAAGCCCAAAACGTGTATCGTTGGCAATGTTAATAGCTTCTTCTTCCGTCTCGAATGGAATGATGCATAGAACCGGGCCGAATAGTTCCTCTTGGGCTACATCCATATCCGGTGTGACATTGGCGAGGACTGTAGGTTCCACCAGTCTACCGGTAATTTTACCATGCACCAGCGGAACCGCTCCCTGCTCAATCCCCCTATTAATTAGCTTCTGCAGCGTATCTGCCTGACGGTCGTTGATAACAGGTCCAATAATGGTCCCCGGCTCGCTCGGATCACCTGTTGTCAGCGTAGAGACCTTAGCACTGAATTTGTCGACAAAATCCTGATAGATGTTCTTATGTACTAGAATACGGTTGGCCGACATGCAGATCTGGCCTTGGTGCGTGAATCTGCTGAAAGTCGCCGCTTGTACCGCATAGTCGATATCCGCATCCTCCAGAACTATGAACGCGCTATTTCCTCCGAGCTCCAGCAGCGGTTTTTTGAAGTTCTTGACGGCCAGTTGGCCAATATAGCTTCCGACCTTTGTCGAGCCAGTGAAAGAAATGATTCTTGGAATGGGGTGCTCAACGAACGCATCGCCAATCTCGTTAATGTCTGTGACTACAACATTCAATAGGCCTTTCGGTATACCCGCCTCTTCGAAAATCTTACCAATCAGCGTTCCACCTGTAATAGGCGAATCCTCATGCGGCTTTAGCACTACGCCATTTCCGGCGCCCAGCGCTGGAGCAACTGACTTCATCGACAAGAAGAACGGGAAGTTAAATGGACTGATCACTCCAACTACGCCAGCCGGGATGCGGTACAGGCGATTCTCTTTACCGTCTTCTGTAGAAGGTAAGATCTTACCTTCCATTCGAAGTGGGAACGTCGCCGCTTCCTTCACCATATTTTTCACAAGTCCGATTTCAAAAGCAGCTTTCAGTCGTGTTCCGCCCAGCTCCTGTACGATAATGGACGAAATTTCTTCTTCATTCGCTTCAATATATTTAACCGCATTTTCAAGGATATCACGTTTATGATACGGATTAACCTTGTCCCATTCGAGCTTAGCTTTATAGGCAGCTTGATAAGCATCATCAATGTCTGCCACGCTCGCGATTTGAAAATCACTAATTACCTCATCATTATATGGATTGATATCGGCCAGCATTTTACCGCTCTTGCCATCTCTCCATTCCCCAGCAATAAATTGTTTTCCTAACGTTGCGTAGTTCAATAGTATCCCTCCAGCGTGTTGATTTGGCAATTAATAACTACAAACTTATTTATCGACAGAATACCGATAATTTGTTTGGTTTTACTGCATTAAAAAGACGGGTGATCTTTGATCCCCGCCTGCACTTGATTTAATTGAATAGATGAAGCTGCGGGCTGTTCAGGATCATCCGCTTCCACGATTCGTTGTCCTCCGGATTCGATTCCAGCCAACTCTGAGAAACAGTGTACATCAGCATTCTGCGGTAATTTATAAATAATTCCAGCTTATTTAGAAACAAAGTGTCCAGATGATTTTCCATTTCGTAACCATTCATAAAATGCGTATAGAAGGATTTCAAACCATCCATATTATATGCGAATCGTTGCGGATGAAACCAAAGGTATCCCGCGTTACCGGAAGTTCAGACAGTTCACGCTTAAGACTTTTCCAAGCTTGCTTAACCTCCGTATCCTTGCACCATGAATAAAAGGAGCTCCATTCCCCCTCCCAGTTCAGTACGTCGCTGCCGCCATCCGGCGCGCTTCCTGTCCAAGTGGGATAATTCTTTGTCAGTCGGTGTAGCTTTCCTATCATTGTTCCGTATCTGATGTAGAAATCCTTAGTATAATCATTGCCTCCCGGAACTCTCCCGCGGATTTGATCCATCGCATACGCAACCAGGATATAATCACCTGTGTCCAGTGTCTCAATGATATTATTGTTCGTGTTCAGCACCGGATAAGCGATGTCCATCCCATGCCTTCCTAAATAGTTGATAAACCGGGTGCGTTCATCCATTTCTTTAAACGCCCTAGCGGCATTTCCCTTCGAAATGGCCAGAATCTTGAGAACCATATCGCGGGGACCGGAACGATAGCTGTAGAGAATACCGTCTGATTCCTCTCCTCCACCGCCCACAAAAGTCAGGGTATCCATATGAGTACCGAATTTCTTGGCCATTGCTTTTTACTATTACTTTCAGTGCTCATGGATATATCTTGACTAATTTAGCTTATTATTTGTTGTGTGTTGTTATCAAATATGTGATCTTTTACGTGATCTTTTTTAAAAAGTCACACTCGCAATTTCGTTTATCTCAATCCGGTCTATTATAGTATTTAAATCTTCGGTACTCTCCCAGTCAACTCAGAACCTCCAACTTTCTCTCCACTCCAGCTGCCATTCATGATTCTTCGTCGTACTCGCCAGCCTAGACTGGTTCTCTATCATCAAGCAGTCCCAGCAATACCTAGCATTCTCCCGCAAGCAGTACTTCAGCTCCTTCGCTTCCTCCAGCGTGAGTGCTCCCTTCATATTTATATGAAAGATTTCGGCTAACCTCAAATGTACGGGCAACATAATAACCAACCTCCTGTATCATCATCCAATATCAAGCTACATTATCACCACCTCCGGGATGAGATTTTTGAGCAAAAGAAAAGCGCCGTTTAGGGCGCTAATGATATGTCGAGTAGATTATTCCCTGCCTTGAGCCTTTAAATATCGTCTAAACGATTCCTCATCCTGCATAATCTTAAAATACTCAACTTCTCTTTGATATTCAGTTTGCTTTAATGCAATAGCGGCCTCAGTTGTAGGTGGGACCTTAGACATAATTGAAGAATTAACCAACTTGGTTAATGGATCTCCTATCGCCTGTTTGAAATTAAATCCTAGGAGCTGAACAATATTAAACAACTCCTTGGATAAGATAGGTTTGAATAATTCCAAAGCTTCTTTTGTTTTCTGGGCATTGTCACCTTGAGTCCGTTCCAATAGTTCTTCCAATAAAGGGAGAATGTTTCCGGTAATATATTCGATATCCGTATCTGCAATTCTCTGCGTTATTAATACTTCTTCGTATGCTTGAACAGCTTGGATAAGCTGATTTCTATCAGAGATTAAATCTGTAATAATTTCTTCGAGCGCTGTAATTGTCTTGTCCTTGTCCTTATTTGCTTTAGCTGAAGATATTTTTGTGGTTATTGAAGAAACACTATCCTTTACTATACCTCCAAGTACATTAACTCCTGCTTTCAGCAATTCAGGATCTAATTGTCCGCCCATAATTCATTTTCTCCTTTACCAAAAGATATGTATCATCTTCCAGTATCAGACAACATTCGACCTCGGTCAAGCGAACGAATGTACTGTATTATACAGGATTATTATGTTATGTCGGTTTTGCTGTAGGGTTAGACTGTGATCCGTCAACACGATGCATGGCTTGTGCCGTCTTGCCCTTCTCCTGACTTGTCCTCAAAACGGACGTCCAACAGAACAATGCCTTGAATCGGTTCACAAAAGGTCATTTATAGGCATAAAAAAAGCACCCGAAGGTGCCCGTTACTATTCTTCATAAATTATTAAAACTGTATATAATTCGCCTGTTAATGAACCTTTTGTGGTGGAAGCACTGAATTTGATATCTATAAGATCCTTTCTACTAATCCTATGGATAAATTGGTTTACCTCGTTCTCAAGTTTTTTTTGATCGGACTGAGAAAATATTTTTGTTTTTATCACAAGCATCCTCTCCCTTCGACATCATATTTCGACGTTCAAGAAAGTTTTTCCTTCTGGCACTTCAACCTGGAACAAAACTGCTTCGTTCCTGTCCACTGGCCCCACATACAGCCTTTGCACTTCAACGGCTGCTCGGGCGGGCCTTTTAACCGCTGCTGTTGCTTTCTCTTCTTCAAAACAATTCCTCCAAACAAAAAAAGCCGCCCATTAATGAGCGACCTTGGAATATGAATCCCTTACGTGACCAAATACCAAGATCAGTTAGAGAAGCACTTTACGATGGTTCATTATGACGAGCGGGCCACCGGAAAATCGTATCATTTTGGAGAAGACTATTCGAACCTCACGAATGATCTATTAGTGAAGGATTTGTTAGCTTTGACAGAGTACATAAGTAATCGTTTTGATAAAAAGAAGGTTTTTCTGATGGGACATTCTTTTGGTACCTATATCGCTACGCAGGCAGCACATCAAGCTCCTGAAAAATATGAAGCCTACATAGGAATTGGTCAGATGGCGGATAGCGTAGAGAGTGAACTGGATGCTTTGAATTACATGATTGATCAAGCCAAATCAAGCGGCAATACGATCGATGCTCGGCAGCTGCAAGAATTAACCGATAGAATCCAGAGTGGCGAGCAGATAGTTCCACGAGAGTATCTTCAGAAATATGGTGGTGCACAAAGACTGACCGATAATAGTGTGGATTTGAGGAATGGTTTTTTGTTCGGACCGGAGTACAACTTACTAGATATCATCCGTTTTTATCAAGGTATGTCTTACTCTGTAGATTCTTTATTAAAGCCGGCTATAAGTAAATCTCTACCCACCCTAGTCACCAAGCTAGATTTACCTGTGTACTTTATTATGGGGAAATACGACTATATGACAACTGCGAATTCAGCCAATAATTATTTGGAGAAGCTAGAGGCACCTTATAAGGAACTGATACAATACGATCAATCCGCTCATTACCCTCAATTTGAAGAAAAAGATAAATTCTCGCAATGGATGATCGATACATTCGCACAATGAATTCATATAATGCATTTGCATAAATGAAGGCTTACAATACAAAAAGGCTCCTCATGGGTTCAATCGAACCTTGAGGAGCTTTTTTTAACGTTCGGAAAAAGTTGCTCAGGGAAGAGATCATCAGCAAATACATTCGCTGTACTGCGTCTACGCCCAATCCTCTTCCAACAGATCCGCTACAACAGCCACCGCTGCTTTACTGCCGGAGGCCGCAGCGTAAATTAATTGAGAAGGCATCACATAGGACGAATCTCCAGCTGCGTATACTCCGGTTGCGGTGGTCCGGCCCATTTCGTCGGTAATAACCGTGCAGTTCTCTGCTATTTGATAATCCAGTGCTTCATTAAATCGGGCATTGGGCAGCAGCTTGGGATCAATGAATCCTCCACTCCGCTCTACAGAGGTGCCATCTGTGAAATGTACCCGTTCCAGCAAGCCATTTTGACCGAAAAAGGATGCGACAGGTGTGTCCACGATGGATATCCCTCTGGAAGCAAGCTTCTCCCGCTGTTCGGTATTCAGAATATCGTAGCCGTTCGTGCACACCACGATGTCCTGGCTGTAGCCCATGACTAGTTTAACCTTATGGAGTACGGCAGGATTGTCCGAGACGACAACAAGCGGCTGATCCCGCAGCTCCCATCCGTCGCAGAATGGACAGTTGAATAGGCTTTTTCCGTAAAAGTCTTGAAGTCCCTCGATTTCGGGAAGCTCCTCTTTCAGCCCGGCAGCCAGAATCAGCTTGCGGGCCAGCACTGGCTCACCCGCCGAGGTAGACAGAGAAAAACCAGAATCCGCCCTGCGAATATCAATCACCTCGGTCGGCAAATGCTGGACAGATGGGTAACGCAGCACTTCTTCATAGGCTATAAGACGAAACTCGGCGGGCGTAACCCCATCCTGTGTAAGGTATCCGTGAGAGGCATGTGTCACGCCGTTTCTGGGCTGGCTATTGTCGAGAAGCACCACACTTTTTCTCGCTCTGCCTAGTACCAGCGCAGCATTTAATCCTGCCGGCCCACCGCCGACAATGGCACAATCATAGATATGCATAAGTTTAAACCCTCCATAAGATAAATTAGATATTTTACAGATATATTATATCTATAATTGATCAAAATTTAGCACTACCCTTCACAGTTATAAGGACAGCGCATATTAAGTAACAAGATCATTCATCATTTCAATTAGAGATCTAATGTATCTATGATAGCTTTAATACAATCTATCTGTCAAGAAGCTTTCTGATCGGCGTTTGTTGATAGCATCTGTCGATGGCGTTTGTTGACAAACCATAGAAAACCCTTATATAGTTCAATTACTGACAGTTAGAAGTATAATCGTTCAAGATCCAAAGGAGGAAACCTTAATGGATACCAAGCAAGACACACTCTACCTGGATTTACTACAGCTCATCGGACTCAAGATAAAGAAACGAGCCGACGAGAGCATCAAAGAACTGGGATTAAATTCTCAGCAAGGCAAGATGATTGGTTATATCTATGAACATCAAGACAAGGGTTTGATTCAAAAGGATCTTTCCGATCGTTTCCATGTACGCGGCGCGAGCATCACCAGCATGCTTCAAGGTCTTGAGAAAAAGGGATACATCGAACGTAAAATCCCTGCCCATAACGAACGGCAAAAGAATATTTATGTACTGCCCAAAGGCGTTGCACTAATCGAAGCCTTCGAGCAGTCTTTTCAACAGGTAGAGGCAGAAATCATTCAATCCCTCTCCGAGGATGAGCGGCAGACCTTCAAGGCGTTGTTGAAGAAAGTTAATGAAAGTCTATAACAAGCTTCTTTCTTGAAGTGCCCTTCTCGACGCATCGACAGACGCTCTAATAATCTCCAGGACGGTGCGTTGTCAGGGTTACATAATGCCATGATCCGGTGTGCCCCTAATTCTTCAAAACCATAATTCAATACAGCTTGGCAAGCCTCTGTGGCATAACCTTTCCCGCTTTGATTTACGTGTAGTGTAGGCGGTATAAGGTACATAATCAATGAACTTTTATACAATGGGCTCTGCTCTAGTCCGGGTCCTCCTCATTTTCGATAGAGGTTCCAGTGAGTCCGATCTGCCTTAGAGTCATATTCGCCTGGACATTAATAGATACACGGGCAAAATCAGGGTCCCAGGTAGGCTCCATCTTGTGCCAGGTACGAGGGTATTTGCGATGAATATAACCGTTGAATCCAACGACGTCCGTCTTCTCTTGCTGAATATGGTTGAGGAATGCTTCCATATCTGTTTTGCATTTCAGATCAAGTGCTTCTTTGACCTTCTTAAAAACCTCCATTTGATCTAGATGCAGCGCAGTTTCGTTCTCTACGATCATAACGTCACCTTTAAGTTTCACTTCAAATTGCGGTTTTCCCTGAACCAGTTTCACGGCAATTTTGCTTGACAATCGGTGCATATCCATATTGATCACCCCTTTTCCTTTGATGGGGACCGTGATACTAAATTTATTGATTTTTTTAGTGAGCCAAAAAAAGGAATGAGACTCATCCACATTCAATTTATATTTCATTTTTAGGTTGTTATCAAAGACCGCAATACCTGTCATTTGCATTTCCTGTTTGTGCTCTTGCTCTTTGCTGGACAAGGAGAGTTGCGGAAGTGTAGGGCTTTTGCCGGGATCATTAATTGCCTGCAGAAAATATATCATGGCCTTGTCCGCCAGTCCGCCTGTATTTTCATGTATTTTTAGGGCTCCCGTCGCCGGAGAATCCTCAAGCGGATACACCATCTCCAGTAAACTTAAAGCGGTCCCCTTCTCTACAATGACCATATCCGTTCTAAGGCGAACATCTTTATTCCGGCTGTATTCATCCAAAATATTGGACAGCCCGTCTCTGGCCATACTCTCGCCAATGACTATCATTCGACGGTTACCGGCAAAGATGGTTCGTGACAGCTTGGGCTGGATCTGATTCGCCGCCTCCATAATGGATCTGCCTTTTCCGGTAAATACCTCAAAGTGCTTACTCAGGGAAGCTAAATTCCCATCACTGTTGTTGTTATTCGATTGTGGGATGAAAATCATCGCACTGGCCAAATATTGCCCATCCTTCTCTTTATCCATCCCCCATCCAAGAATCACTGCACGATCATTAAGCTCCACCCGATCCCAGCAGCTAGTGAGCAGACACGAAATGACAACCAAGGGAAGCAGCCTATGAAGCATCCATCTCATGAATTCCTCTCCTCACGCGGATTTGATCGTGGTGTGCCGGACATTGGAGGTGATTTCTGCACGGCCGGACGCGGTCTGCGGTGCATCATCCAGCGCGGTGCGCGAATGAAGGTATCACGCAGGGACTGGCCCTCTCTGTCAACGAGCGGACTCAGATATGGTGTACCATATGAAGACAGGTTCGTCAGGTGAACAAGCAAGAGGATCGATCCCATAATAATCCCGAACAGGCCGAACAACGCAGCGAGAATCAGCATCGGAAACCGCAGCATGCGCGCAGCTGTACCGACATTGTAACGTGGAGCTGCAAACGAGGAAATCCCGGTGGCCGCTACAACGATTACCATGGGAGCCGATACAATTCCAGCTTGAACAGCGGCTTGTCCAATGACCAGCGCCCCTACAATGCTGACAGCGGAGCCAATCTGCTTCGGAAGTCTGAGACCCGCTTCTCTAAGTCCTTCGAACATAAACTCCATAATAAGAACCTCGAACACAACGGGCAGCGGAATCCCTTCACGTGCAGTCAATATGCTCAAGAGCAGATTGGTCGGCAGCATTTGGGGATGATAGGAGGTGATTGAAATGTACAGGGACGGTAGATAAATGGAGATGAGAAACAAGATTAGCCGGACCACTCGAATCGCCGATGTATAGATGAACCGTTCGTAATAATCATCTGCCGCCTGAAGCCCTGATAGAAGGGTCATCGGCAGAATCAATACGAACGGATTGCCATCGATAAGAATGGCCACCTTCCCCTCCAGCAGACTGGAGCCCACGATGTCTGGCCGCTCCGTGTTCTGGATCTGTGGAAACAGAGTGAACGCGGATTCTTCAATGAACTCTTCCATATAATTCGATACCTGGTCAGCCTTTATATTCTGAATCCGTTCTCTGACTTCATTCACGATATCGACAGGCGCTATATGCTTAAGGTAGGCGATGACAACTTTCCGTTTGGCGTTCTCACCTACTCGAAAAGCCTCGGTCTTAAGCGATGGATTGGGCAGTGCTCTGCGGAGCATCGTAATATTGGTGTTCAAATCCTCGATGAACCCCTCCCGGGGTCCCCGAACCACGACCTCATTGCTCGGCTCCTCAATACTTCGCTTGGGAGGCTGGCTGATTTCCATACTGTACGCTGCGGCTTCCCCTTGACTGAAGCAGACAATGGCACCGCAGGCAATCTCGGCCGCCACCTGTTTGACATCAGTGATGGGTTCAGAGATCGAGGATACGAAAGTTCTGAGGATGTTGGCAGTAAAGGGTTCGTTACTATGAAGCTCACTCAAGGGCTTAATAATATCGAGATTCAATAAATGAGGATTAGTAAATCCCTGAAGATAGACGAAGAGGAGCCGTGAGGGTCCCTCAAACTCAAGGTGTCTGAAGATAACGTCCGTGCAGTCCTCAAAAATATCCCGTATGGCATGTTCAGTCTGATCCAGGTCTTCCGTCAAATGGATAGAATGCGGCTCGCGGTATGGAGTTTGATCTGACCGTGACGGGTTTCGTGGCAGGTTACTCAAGACCATCCCTCGCTTTATCCTGATTTATTCATGTGGCTAGACTTTGAAATAACGAATGTACATATAGTAATACATACTTAGCATAAGGATCAGGAGTGTAACCCCGGACCATCTCCACACCAGGCTCACCTTGGGGATTTTGGGAACTCCTCCAGCTTGTGCTTTTTGTTTCTTTCGTCTGTGAAGCAGAATCAAGATCCAGAGGATTACCGGGAGGATCAAATAAAGTAGCGGAATCATCACCGGATCGATGTACCTCAGGAGAAGCGCTCGGGTCGTTAATAGACTGGACGTAAGACCCGCTGCCCATACGGCAAGAACCGAAATGGGGACAATGAGCAGCTTCCATTTCTGAATACCAAGCCATTGAGCAGTCCCGTAACTGAGGCAAAATAAATAAAACCCCAGCTTAATGAATGCGCTACAGACCCATAGCGCGATCATCACCACCTCAATCCGCTGCAGAAATTCGCCGACTTCAATATAGCGGACCAGTTCGTAGAGCGGATATTGCATTTTAGCGGCCAGTCCCGGTCCGAAGGTTAACAGGATAAAGGTCGTGGTAAGGACCATCAAGCCGACAGCTAGTCCAAATCCGACATAAATCTTCGGAGTGACCCCCTTCTGTTTGTTCAAGAACCCATAGACCAGCACAAGCAGATAAGAGTCTCCGTACATCTCCATCATCGTGAAGGTACCTCTTGCCATGTTTAAAGGACTTGTATCCACAGCGATAGGAAAAAGGAATGTTAAATCAAGATTACTCAAATTCAGTGTATAAATACACAAAAACATCAACACGATGAGTGGTCCCATCAGTTCGGCACAGCGGCCGATGGTGTTGATTCCATTAGTGGCGACAGCAAAGGCAACAACGACGAACAAAGCAATAACTACGGCTGTGAGCGGCGTTTCCCGGAATAAAGCCATGATGATAAAATCAACGACGGATCGTAGAATATTCCCCAGTGAAATCATCCAAAAGGCTAAATAAGGAAGCACCCAAAACCGGCCCACCCATTTGCCGAGCACTTCTTGGCTGAATTCTATAAAGGTCTGACCCGGGAAATATTTTGCATTACGGATGGCCAGTGCCAGCACGATTAAACCAGCTGAACCCGCCAGAATCACACTGAACCAGGCGTCCTGCTTCGTGACTTTCATTGTCCCGGACAGGTAGATCGGAAGTCCAACATTTATGCAAAAGATGAGCCACATCAACTGAGTTCGGGTAAGTTTCAAATTGAGTCCTCCATTTGTTACCGATAACAGTTGTATTATTACCTTGTTTTGGGTTTACATGCATATATTATGTTCACGTAGAATGCAACGCAAAAAACCTCCTTACCCGTATGTTGTACAGTTAAGGAGGCTTTCGTAAAATTAGGTAGTGATTTTAAGACATACTTAACTCAAAGCTTTGCCAATATCATAATCAAGGATATCAATATCCATATCCAATCCCAGTGCCATCTTCGCCAATTGGCTACCGATAAAGGGCCCCATCGTCAACCCTGACGATCCTAGTCCGTTGGCCGCAATAAGTCCCTTCCAGCCAGGAATGGGGCCCATCACCGGAAGAAAACCGGGTGTAAACGGGCGGAAACCCACTCGTACCTCCTGAAATGTACTGTTAGCTAAACCAGGGGCCAGTTCTAACCCTTTATTCAGGATTTCCTGCATCCCCCCTGGGGTTATCCTTGTATCGTACCCATCCACCTCATTCTCATGAGTCGCTCCAATCACAATCTTCTGCCCATCAAAAGCGAGCAAGTATTGGTCAGATGGCGGCATGACTACCGGCCAGCCCCCTGTATCTTGACGGTACTCGACCTGTAGATGCATAATTTGTGCTTTTTGAAAACGAACCTCGAACTGAATTCCTAAAGGTTGCAGCAGCTGAGGGGCCCATGCCCCTGCACAGACAATAACCTCGTCCGCCGGGAAGCTCTGGTCACCGACAACGGCACCTGTTACTTGGTTCTCCTGAAATTGCAGTTTGGCATCCCCATTTACAAGGAAAGCCCCGTTCCTTTGCGCGGATCGAAGCAGCGCATCCCGCAGCGCACGGCCATCGACACGAGCGCCCCCGTTAATTTGAACAGAATGATAACCTTCTTCTAATAGCGGGAATAGCTTATGGGTCTCTTGTTCATCAAGCCGGGTAATTTCACCGAGCTCGGGTGCCTCTATTTTGCGTATCTGTGCCCGCTCTTCCATCTTCCCGATTTTCTCTAGATCGTGATGAATACTAAGCGCGCCTACTTGAGCATAACCCGTTTCGGTTTCTCCTTCGTTTAAGAGTTCCTCAATCAACCCCGGGTAGAAACGTGCGCCGGATTTTGCCAGCTGGTACCACGCCTGATTACGCCTTTGAGAGAGCCAGGGGCAGATAATGCCCGCAGCCGCGTCCGTAGCTTGTCCTCTATCCTGACGATCTATTATAAGGACCTCTGCACCCATTTTTGCTAGCTGATAAGCTGTCGAAGCCCCAAGAATTCCTGATCCAATGACGATAACTTTCTTCACAATAACATTCCTTTCTTCAATCCCTGTAACTATTATAGCGAAAATTTTATATTACAAAAATACCACTGACCTGAATTAGTTCTTCAGAGCAGTGGTTGAGAATTCCATTTGTTCACACTTCTTATATCAGACTAAGCTCGTAGACCTCCTCAGTATGACTCACACCCCAGGAATGATCTTCACGTTCTGCAGTTTTTTTGAAGCCTACATTTTGATACATTTGTATCGCCTTCGTCTGATCTTCTGTTGTTTCCAGAAATACGGTTTGATATTTTCTTTCTTTACAGTAATCTAGTGCTTCCTGAAGTAATGTTCTTCCAAGGCCTATTCCTCTAAATTCAGGATGTAGAATAAACCATCTTAGTTGCGCTTTATCAGGCGAATGACCCACTATCGCAATAGCGCCGACGATTTCGCCACCCACTTCTGCAAACCAGAATCGATCCTTATCAGGGCTGTATTTTTCAAAAAATTTGTAGAAAGTTTTGCAAACATATCCTTCAAACACATGATTATAGCCGCATTCTTTCGCATAAACCCAGCCATGCAAATGGATCAAATAGCCTATATCCCCAGACTTCAAATCAGATCGAATGTGAACATTCTGGACTTTATGCGAATTGTCCGACAGAATATCTTCAATCGCCATCATATGTTTACCAATACTTCTTTTGTGTTGTTCTGGTAAGTTGTTAACCAATTGGCGAACCTGTTCCTCAGACATGGTATCCAATTTTGAGAAAATATCCTTCCCTTGATCTGTCAAGAAAAGATGATAAGATCGACCATCATCCTTGGACTTAATCCGATAGGAGATCCCTTGCTTTTCAAATCGTTTTAAAATCCGGCTTAAATACCCGGCATCAAGCTTTAGCTGGTCAATGAGCATTTTAGCGGTGCAGTTTTCTGTGTTCTCGATTTCATAAAGCACCCGCGCTTCTGACAGCGAAAACTCACTATTCAATATGTGTTGATCTAGTAACCCGAGAACATTCGTATAGAAGCGATTGAAACTTCTGACGATAGGGACAACTGATGTATCTACAGAATTCATGTTTAAAATCCTCCCAAACTTGTTGTACGAACATAGTTTAAATAATTTATTTGACTTAGTCAATCATTAATATGCCATAGTCAACTATATATGTGATATAGTCAACTAAAAATGTATGCGTCCACTACATGTTCCAAGAGCAACTTCAAATGGATATAACGGCTTTACGATCCGTTAACCCCCATAAGTAAACCCTAACCGTTTAAATAGCTTGTTTTGAATGCGGCCTTAACCAGGTGCTAATCTCTCAAAGATTGACAGAATGTAATCAATAGAACTATAATCAATATTAATCAAAGTTAAATACTTGGAATTAAAATATCGCAAAGCATCCAATCACACTATGGATTGTCCAGAAAAAGGAGCCTACCTCATGCCAAATGTTCAAACGTTCAAAGCCTCTGCCCATTTGCAAGACGGCGTCAGAGTCGTAACAAAGGCAAGACAATTCGAACTCATCATCGACGAACCTCAAAGCCTTGGAGGTACGGATACGGGAATGAATCCTGTCGAGGCTTTACTTGCCTCTTTGGGAGCCTGCCAATCCATTGTAGCCCGGGTCTATGCTCCCAAGTTTGAAGTAGAGCTGGAAGATTTCAGAGTCGAGGTTGAAGGTGATCTGGATCTCGATGGATTTTTCAACCGATCTGAAGTCCGGCCTGGCTACTCCGATATTCGATACACCTTCTACATAAAGTCCTCATCGCCTGCCGAAAGGATCGAGCAATTCGTGCAATTTCTGGAGAGTAAATGCCCTGTAGGCGATACCCTTGCCGCTCCGGTGAATCTCAAGTTGAATCGCATCGTGATTGAAAATTAAGAAACGAATTCATACGTAGAATACTAAAAGAGCTGTAAGGTTGCATCCTAGCAACTTTGCAGCTCTTTTTTTGTTACCCTCTTTAAGACATCCCCATATGATTAAGCTAAAGCTCCTTCATTTCCCCCTTCTTCACATCATATAATGCTAAAAATGATGTATTTCGGAGGTAACTCAAGAATGAGCGATGTACTTAGCGCAATAGATAAGGAAATTGATCAGCTAACCGCATTCCTGTTGCAGCAGCAGCGGGAAGACGGCTCGTGGCATTATTGTTTTGAGAACGGGATCGTCATCGATGCCTATGTCATTATTCTGTTTCGGATATTGAATGTGCAGAATGAGGAGCTGATCCGGCAGCTGTATGACCGTATTCTTAACGAACAGCAGCCAGGGGGTTTCTGGAGATTGTATCCTGATGAAGAGGAAGGGAATTTATCCGCTACCGTAGAGGCCTATTACGCCCTGCTCTATTCCGGATACAGCAAAACCACAGACGAGCCCATAGAGCGGGCCAAGCGTTATATCCAATCTAAAGGGGGTCTTGGGAAAGTCACCAGCATTTTGACCAAAGCCATCCTTGCTGCTACCGGCCAAAGCAAATGGCCCTTGTCGATCTCCCTTATTCCGCTGGAAGTTCTAATGTTCCCTAACTATTTTCCGATTAACTACTACGAGTTCTCCGGTTATTCAAGAGTTCACCTCACCCCAATGCTGATCATGGCCGATCGGCGTTTCTCGATTACAACCACTGAAGCACCTGACCTGTCAGATCTCATGGACACACGAGTAGATGCTGAGGAGCCAATTTCACGCGGATATCAGGAGATGCAGGATGACATTCATTCCGGTCTAAGCAGACTTATTGGCACACCCCGCTCTATCCATGAAGCCGCCAGGACGAAGGCAGAGCAGTTCATGCTCCAGCGCATCGAATCTGACGGTACCCTTTACAGCTACGCTACCAGTACAATTCTGATGGTGTTTGCCCTGCTGGCCCTGAAATACGATCAACAACACCCTCTGATTACGAAGGCTATTGAAGGACTTACCGCGATGCAATACCGTTCCCCAGGCAAAACAACGATCCAAAACTCCCCCTCCACCGTGTGGGATACCGCTCTAATTGCCTACGCTTTGCAAGAGTCCCGAATAGGCGGTGAGCACAAAGCGATTACGCAAGCTGCATCCTATTTGCTGCCCAGACAGCATCATAAACGGGGAGATTGGACCATCCATAATGACAACATAGAACCGGGAGGATGGGGATTTTCCGAGTCCAATACAATTAATCCAGATGTGGATGATACGACAGCGGCTCTACGGGCAATTCATAGCTTGTCGAGAACATCCGGGCCATACCAGGAGTCTTGGAATCGCGGACTGAATTGGGTACTGTCTATGCAGAATAAAGACGGCGGCTGGCCTGCTTTTGAAAAGAACACCAACAAAGAAATGCTCACATGGCTCGCTATCGACGGTGCCAAATCGGCTGCCACAGATCCCTCCGAGGCGGACCTTACAGGTCGTACCTTAGAGTATCTCGGGAATTTTGCTGGGCTAGATATGCGATATGAGTTCATCAAACGGGGAAGTAAATGGTTGATCCGCAATCAGGAGAAGGATGGTTCATGGTACGGAAGATGGGGTGTTTGTTATATCTATGGAACATGGGCTGCATTAACCGGTTTGATGGCTGTCGGCGTGGCGACAGATCATGATTCCGTGCAAAAAGGAGCACAGTGGCTCCTAAGCATCCAGAACCCGGACGGTGGATGGGGAGAATCCTGCTATAGCGACCGGCTTCTGCATTATGTGCCCTTAGGGGAAAGCACCCCCTCACAGACTGCTTGGGCTTTAGATGCTCTGATCGCCACGCAGCCAAAACCAACACCTGCGATAGATCAAGGCATCCGCAGACTGATTACCTCCATGCATGAAGACAATTGGAAGACTACCTATCCAACAGGCGCTGGCCTCCCGGGCAACTTTTACATCCACTATCATAGCTACCGCTATATCTGGCCGCTGCTCGCGCTGAGTCATTATAGAAAGAAATACGGGGATTGCTAGATCAATGAATTCATCGTAGAATTATGCCACAGTAATAGTAAGGATATTATGAATGTTGTTGAATTTTCGAGGGGGAACTTACCATGAACATCCATAGAGAACTTATAGCAGAACGCCGAACCTATACCGCCTCTCGGGTGACACACTCCCACCCGTATGCGCAATTAATAATACCATTGCAAGGTGAAATGGCTATTGAGGCAGGCGCTGAAAATCATGTGCTCGGTGACGAGCTATTATTTTACGTCCCTCCTAAATGTGATCATTCTTTTCATTCTAATGTACGCAATGAGTTTCTGGTGTTGGATATTCCAGATGTGATGATTCCATCCAGCAGGCTGGACCATAAAGGCACCACATACGCGTTAAACAACAAGTGGAAAGGCATCCGGTATCTCATCCTGAATGAATTGCACCAAGAATCGGCCTCTCCCTCTGCACTTAAGGAGCTGTTTCCGTATATTTCGCATAATTTAATCAGTCAGCGACAGCCTAGATCCATCCAGTATATTCATGAGCATTATCACGAGAATATATCGGTGCAACAGTTGGCGGAGCTGGAGCATTACAACCGGTCATATTATTCAGACTGGTTTGTTAGAGAAACGGGGTCAACGCCGTCCAGTTATCTGCAAGAAGTCCGGTTGAATAAAGCGAAGCAATTACTGTGCGAGACTAACTACTCCATTTTGCAAATCGCCATTCAAGTAGGCTTGGAGCATCAATCCTCCTTAACGCGTTTGTTCCAGCAATTCGAACAGATAACCCCAAGCCAATACCGCAAACAGCATACCACATCTGGCACGGTGTAAAATCAACCTGAAATCCAGACAAAAATGCCCACTTCTGAGCCTGTAAAATGAATATGAACTTGACCCATACAAATACATGGCAAGTTCCCCTTATAACTGTGATGGTCTCTGAATCGCGGTTTTTGGGCATTTCATTTGAAGGAGCAGAATCATGTCAACAGCATTGGGTTTACTATTCACATTCTTATGGTCTTCTGCGGCCATAGCCACGAAGTTCGGGTTGGAATCTACAACACCTCTGGCATTGGCAACGTTTCGCTTTCTTTCCGCCGGACTACTACTTTTTCTGTATGTGTATGGATTGAACAGGAAATTTTCCTGGCCGAAGCCCCGGCAATGGCTACCGTTAATCATGCTGGGCCTCTTGAATACAACAATTTACTTGGGTGCCACCTTCTGGGCGTTAACCTATGTGTCCGCGGGGTTGTTTAACTTGTTCGTGGCCACCAATCCTTTTCTCGTCGCCTTCCTCTCCTATCTTTGGCTGAAGCGGAACATTTCGATAAAAGAGTGGCTGGGGATGCTGGTCGCAGCCATCGGATTGTTGATCGCGACCTGGCCGTCTATCGCAGGTGGCGAGGCCAGTATAAGCGGGTTGATCATTTTAGGAATTGGGATGCTTTCGATGGCAGTGGGGAGTGTATATTTCAAAAAGGTCAATCTGGATTTACCCAGCATCGTGATCAACACGTGGCAGTTATGTATCGGCGGTATCGTATCACTGCCCATTGCCTATTTTCTCGAAAAGGATACCTTTTTCTTCAAGCCAGATATGCATCTCCTTGGCTCGCTGATATGGTTGGTCTTCGTCATCTCGATAGGGACCATGCTGCTGTGGTTCTTCCTGCTGAAGCAAGATCCTGTAAGAGCTAACAACTGGTTGTTTATGACGCCCATCTTCGGCTTCATTCTCGCCGCGGTTGTTCTCCATGAACAAGTGACCTCCTTCGATATCGTAGCAACTGTCGTTGTAGTGATTGGGCTATTCTTATCAGGCAACATTAAGCTATTGGCAAAAGTTAAACCTCGAAAGAACTGAACCAAGCGTCCCACAGTGAAAAAACCGTAGCTTCTGCACAAGAAGTGCAATGACTACGGTTTTTTTGTGTTGTATTGCTTATTTCATAAAGGCTTCTCGCAACGCCTTCAAACCATCACTTTAGTTATTGACCGGAAGCGGTGCGTCATGGGTTACCAGCTTCTGTTCACGCAATTCTTGCCAAAATGCATTCGGGATCACTTCATTCAGCGCAGCCTGATCCTCAGCAATCCGTTCAGGACGGCTGGCCCCGGGGATTACGGCAGCCACTGCCGGATGAGCCAGGGAAAACTGCAGGGCAGCGGCTTTAATGCTGATCTGATGCCGCGCTGCAATGCTTTTCATCTGTTCGACCTTCGCAATGATGTCCGGCGATGCTTGTTGATATTCGAAGTGGGTGCCTCCAGCAAGAATGCCCGAACTGTATGGACCGCCGACAATAATGTTAGTCTCCTTTTTGGCCGCGTCGTTCATCACTCGTTGCAACGCGCGTTCATGATCTAACAATGTATAGCGACCTGCAAGCAAGCATACGTCTGGCTGCGCTTCTTCCAGTTCCAAAGCGATCTCAATCGGCTCTACGCGGTTCACGCCAAGACCCCAAGACTTGATCACGCCCTCTTCACGTAAACGTGTCAACACACGGAACGCTCCAGTACGAGCAATTTCAAATTGCGCTAGCCATTCATCACCATAAAAGTCCTGTGCAATATCATGCACGTAAACGATATCCAGGTGATCGGTTTTTAACCGGTTCAGACTTTGCTCAATAGATCTTAGTGTAGCGTCTGCACTATAGTCGTTGACCAACTTGTTCTTACGACCGAATTCAAACAGTCCGCCCTTCTCTCCCAAGTTACGGGCAGCCGGATCTTCCAGCTCGTCCATAATCAAGCGGCCCACTTTGGTACTTAACAAATAGTCCTCACGACGGCGCGTGGACAGTGCTTCCCCAAGTCGGATTTCTGCCAGCCCCGCTCCGTAGAATGGTGCTGTATCGAAATAACGAATCCCCTGCTCCCAGGCAGCATCTACTGTCGCCATGGCCTCTTCTTCCGGAATATTACGGAACATATTGCCTAATGGCGCACTCCCGAATCCAATCTTACCTTGCAGCACAGTTCTTATATTCATAAACCCTCCTGAGTTATTAGATTTAGAGAAAATACCCGTTCACTCCTGAACAAGCAGTGTTTGATCCTCTGACAAGACTCATTATGATGCATATAAAGTAAAAAGAAAATTACGCACTTTTAAGTACCTATAGGCACCAATAAGTGATCCATTATTCCAGTTCTTGATGTTTAGCGGAATATTTCACTAAAAATAATGACACTATAAGGTGAAGATGAGCCGGTTTATTTAGGAGGATGGGGAACATAAAAACAAATATTTCGTTTATTCAATCCACCATGATTATTATGCTGAGCACCGGCCTTCTAAATCATGTCATCATCATTCCTATTCTACTGGATGCGGCAAAACGGGACGCTTGGATCTCCGTGCTATTGGCAGGCGCATGTGCGCTAGTCTGGATTTTTATTCTGCACATTGGCAGTACCAAAATTAAGAAACAGCATCTTTTCGAATGGCTGGGAAAAGCGTATCATCCCATCGTCGGCCGTATTCTTGCCGTGTTCGCTAGCGTATATTTGTTTGTGATATGCATGCTTACAACTAGGGACACCGTATATTGGGTGCATCTCACGTTCTCCCCAGAGACCCCCATACTCGTACTTACTTTCATCTTGCTTATTATTTCTGCTATAAATGCTTATTTAGGCATTCATTCCCTCGCTAATACCGCCAGTATTTTATTGCCTTTTGTTGTTATATTGGGCTTTTTTATAATGTTCTCTAACACAACCCATAAAGATTATTCCTTGTTAAAACCTATCCTTGAGCATGGCATACAACCCGTCTGGAACGGGACTCTCTACGTTGGAGCAGGTTTTGTTGAGGTTATCATGCTCGTATTTATGCAGCATCACATCAAATCTCGGCTCTCCTATATTTCATTTCTGATCATGACCCTGCTTATTTTGGGTCTCACCATGGGTCCGATTATTGGAGCCATTGTTGAATTCGGTCCGGATGAGGCAGGTAAACTCAGATTTCCTGCATATGAAGAATGGAGATTATTGACAATTGGCAGTTACATTGAGCATTTGGATTTTTTTAGTGTTTACCAATGGTTCAGCGGTGCTTTTCTGAGAATTTCGCTGACCATGTTCCTTATTCTCGACGTTTTCCAAATTCAAAGCAGAAAAATGAAAATGTGGATACTTGGATGCATTTTTTTAACGATTGTAGTGTTCACGGCTATCCCTTTTAGTGATCGTTTTTTTCTGAAATTGTTATCTTCCTATGTACTTCCCTTTTCTTTATGGGGGGTGTTGATTTTTTCTGTAGTTATTGCCGGGTTGATTAGCCTGGCTCATCGAAAGGGGAAAGCAACATCATGATGGAGCAAGCGCAAAAGGATTCCCAAAGAATCGAGGATGTAGTTACAACATTATTTGGGACAAGTTCAGATATCTTGAGAATAAATCTCACTTTGTCTAATTCAGATTATGCCGTACAACTCGTTTATTGTCAGGGATTGTGTGATGTAGTCAAAGTGGAGCAATCCATCATACCCGAATTAAAAAATATTCCAGAACCTATCCTTTCATCGAATGAGCTTGATCTTCAGCAGAAGGTTCCGTTTCATATGACTGCCCTGCCAATGGATGGGATCGTACAATCGATAAAAGAAACAGTGCTAGGCGGCGATCTTCTTCTGATATTTACACCTTCGAATCAGTTATACACTGTGAAATTAGCTGATCCACCTAAACGTCAGCCTGAGGAGCCGAATACGGAAGTGTCCACCAGGGGGCCGAAAGATGGATTTACAGAAGAATCCTTTACCAATATTGCCCTTATTCGAAAAAGACTCCAAACCGAATTATTAGCGGTTGAAGAATTCACGATTGGAACCAAAACCGCTACTAAAGTTCATCTCTTATATCTCAAGGACACGATCAAGCCTCATGTTTTACATTTAATACAGACAAAGCTGGCTAATGTTCAAGTTAAAGGACTGATTAGCAGTACCCAGCTTGAAGAGAGTCTGTCCAGATTTTCGCTATTTCCATTATTCTCTTACACAGGAAGACCTGACTACGCAGCGAATTCGCTTCTTCATGGTAAATTTGTACTTTTAACTAATGGTTCACCTACAGTAATCATGGCGCCGGTGACCTTTAACTTTTTGTTGAATTCTTCGGAAGATGCACATATGGTGAATATCTTTGTTGCTTTTTCGAGGTTATTAAGAGTATTCGGAGTGTTGTTTTCCTTATTTTTACCGGGTTTTTGGATCGCAATCACTACGTTTCACCAGGATCAAATCCCTTTTACATTGCTTGCAACCTTAGTCAACTCGAGACAGGGAGTGCCTCTTCCCGCTCCTTTAGAGGCCATTGTCATGCTTATTTTGTTTGAAATCTTCCGGGAAGCGGGCATGCGATTGCCTTCCGCTTTTGGCCAGACTTTGTCGGTGGTGGGCGGTCTAATTATTGGTCAGGCGGCCATTTCTGCTGGAATTGCAGGTCCAGGTACTATTGTGGTTATAGCCATTTCAGTACTTGCCACCTTTACATTAGTAAATCAGTCATTAGTTAGCGTTGTTAGCTTGTTTCGAATTGCCGTGCTCATCATTAGCGGGTTTCTTGGGTTATTTGGAACGATGATCTGTCTGCTTGTACTGATCCTCTTTTTGGTCAATTTACGTTCTTTCGGGACCTACTATCTTTCTCCTTTATCCCCGCCGAAGTTTAAGGAATGGTATAAGGTTATTTTCAGAATGCCGTGGGGGAAGAGAAGATTAACTGACAATACGGGGATTAAAGGACGAGAACGATAATGAAAATGATCCGATGCATTCTTATTACTGCACTGCTTTCCACACTCCTTACAGGTTGTTGGGGAGCAAAGGAAATTGAGCACATGATCTATGTGAATACACTCGGGGTCGATTATGTAGATAACAAGGTCGTTGTTTATATCCAGATGGTTAACTTTAGTGGCATCGCCAAGAAAGAAGCGGGTCAAGCCCAGGAACAGAAAACATTCATAGGAAAAGCTGACGGAGAATCCTTTGATACTGCGATTTTCAATTTGTATGCTACCAGCCCGCAAAGAATTATCTGGAGTAATGTGAAGACGATCGTTTTTAGTGAAGCAGCGTTAAAGCAGAGAGATGTTGTAAACCAGGTATTGGAAGTATGGGACCGATATTATGAATTTCGTTATACCGTTTGGACAATGGGGACTAGCGATTCCATGGATAAAGTGCTGAGTACGACTTCAATCGCCGATTTATCGGTGATCTACTCCCAGCTTAACAGTCCGATGCGAACGTATGAACAGAGTTCCGTCATCGCTCCGGTGTATCTCTACAAGTTTATTTGGAAGTGGAGAGAAAAAGCTGAGACGGTTCAATTGCCTTATCTGGAAATTATACCGTCCTGGACGAATAACAAAGAGTCCTCACCCAATATTAGCATGAAGGGAATTTGTTTTTTGCAGAACCAGCAATTTCGGGGCTGCTTGAAGAATAACGATATTTTAGGGAATAGATGGCTTGAAAAAAATACGGAAAGAACGCCCCTGGTTATCAAGGATGAACAAAACGACGTACTCGCTTTGTTGGTCATGAACAAAATTAAACACTCCATTCGTCCCAAGCTAAAAAATGGCAAACCTGTCTTCGCGATAAAAGTGTCTATGCAGGCCACTCTTCCCGAGATCAGCACAAATCTAAGTAAGAAAAAGCTTGAACTGAAAGCTATAGAAGAGATTAATGAGCAAATTATGAAGACTTACACCAAAGGTTTAGAAATCGGTGCCGATGTATATGGACTATCCAACATATTCTATCGTGACAATGTAAAGGAGTGGAACAAGTTAAATGATAAGGGGCAATTACCACTCGATTCGAACAGTATTGACAAGATCGATGTCAAAGTGAACCTGATTAGCGGCGGTATTTCTAAAATGAAGTAATCTACACAAAGAAACGCATCCGATCATTGGACCGGGTGCGTTTCTTTTCTTTAATTTAATTATTGTGCTCAAGGAATTGATGTACTGCCATCATATCCCGTTTATTGAGCTCACGAATACGATTGAAAATTGGAATATCTCCAACCGCTTCAAGATTCGACCCTTCAGCAATAACATCACTGACTTTGCCCGTTAGCCAGGTCTGCACGTCGATGCCTTCGACGATCTCCTTCCGCCCTTCATCATTGATACCACTTGCATAACAGCTCACACAAGGAATTGTTAATTTATATACACCATCATGGAGTCCATCTTCAGATATGACCTTCTTCCCCTTACAGAATGGACATGGCTGACTGGCTTTAACCTTATTAATTAAGGTGACAATTTTTTTGTAGCCAAACGCTTCATAGACATAGGTCAGTTTTTTGTATTTTCCATTCGTGAAATACTTATCAATGATGGTCTCTCTCGTCTCGGTGATATCGGCAAAATCACAGATCGTGACCCGATTGTTCCGGCTGATAGATTCCACACTACCGCTAATACGGTCCCAGAATGGCAGGACATTCTGTAGAACCATTTCATAGTGGGCGAAGCTTGCCTGCTCTAATTCAAGCATTTTCAGAGCGACCTGTGTTTCCCTAGGCAATAGCGAGACATCTTCTGTCAACAGCGTCTCGCCACCGACAATGGTTTGTATTTTATCTAGCACCTGCAAATCACCCACGGTTCTAATGGCTTGATCGACTGGCTGTCCAATGATCTCACGAATATCTGTGTCGCCAAACTTCAGCTTCTTATGATGATTTAATACGGTCCCTTGGCAGATTGGGCATGTAATCATTTTTTTGGACGCTTTGATATGCTCTTTAATGATCGATTTCGAGATCACCATATAGTTGCCAATGATGGTATTAAAGCCTTCCCAAGTCCTCGATGCTTTGCTTGCTTTATCATAAAATGACTTTTCCCAATACCCGTATAAAAAGGTGTGCTTCTCAGCTTCCGTTAACTCATTATAACTTTTGCTTAGATCCTGACCGAGCTCATTCTTAATCTCCCCAAAGATGAATTCAATTTTGGAGAATTGATAGAATTTTAATATCTCCATTGCATCCGGATGCAACATGCCATCCCAGAAGGGTACGGTTTTGTCCTGAACCACAATATCGAAATCAAATTCTTCAATCACCCGGCGTCCTTTGCAGCTTGGACAATGATTATCTTGATGATAGAAATCGAAGCTATTCGTATCTTTATTGGTGGGATGTGCCGCTACAATATGGTTGATCAAGCCGCCAATTTCATAAAGAAATGTATATTGGCTATACAAGTGCCGTTCCAGATCAATGGCAACGACCGGTGCAATTCGTTCCGATTCGTATTCACCGTAGATCAAACGAGCCATGGAAGATAAGCTTTTTAAGATGCCGCCCTTATAGACGTTTTCTGCATTTTTAAAATAGGCAAGCTGATCTTCTTTTAAATAGTTAATGCCATTATGTTCATGCAGTGTTGAAGAAATATGCGCTGGAGCGCCAGTATCTGCACTGTTTTGCCCGAGATAATAATCATCATGACTGACAACATCAAGATGCTCCACAGGAGCAAGCTGTCTTTTCCCAAAATCGACGATAAAATCAGAGTTCTCCAGCATATACGCGTTATGTTCAATCATGATCATGGATACAGATTCATCCTGCAGAATAACCCTGGTGCTATCAATGAATTGATTTAGAATGTTCTGGGATAGACCTTTGGAAGGCTCGTCGAAAATAAATAGCGTATGTGGGTTCCTCGATCCCGCGAACAGTTCGGAAACTAAATGGACACATTGGAACTCACCCGTCGATAGGGTCTGAGTTTTTCTTTCCAACGTCAAATAACCAAGTCCAAGCTTGATCAATAGACTCAAGCGTTTATGAGCGATGTCTTCATTTGGCAGTTCCTCAATAATATCTTCAATCGAGCGCTGAAAAAGTTCATCGATATCCTCACTATACTTCGTAAGCTTCTTTTTAATATCCAGAAAAGTCGCTACGGTTGACCGGCTGGTAATCGATTGATTTCGATCTTGCCCGACCATGACTAGCTTATCCTTGGGATATCGCTTCACAAAATCTTTGGCCATACATTCATTGACCAGTGTAGATTTACCGCATCCAGACTCACCTGTAAAAGTTACAAGTCTATTCTGGGGAATCTCTATTTCAGCGATTTGAACATTACGGCAATACAGATCATGAAACTGATAATATCCTGTTGGGGCTGCCTCATTTCGTTCCCAAGTGATAGGCTCAGGTCGTGGGGACTCTTCAACAATTTTGCCGCCATATTTACCACTACCAGGTCCAAAGAACAAGTGCTTGTCCGCTGTGTCGAGCACCGTGTCGGAATGGTCAATGAGCCAGATTTGATTCTTATATCCTAATTGTTCAATCTGTTCCAAAATTCGTAACAGGGTTTGATGATCAAGACCCACGGAGATTTCATCAATGATAATAACTGTATTTTCACTAGTGGCCATGAATTCTGCCAAGTAAAGTCGTGTTAATTCTCCACCTGACAATGTTCCCATGATCCGATTTAATGTTAAATAGCCAATGTTCATATTGATTATATTTTGCAGAATGAGCTGTTTGCCTTCACTAATCTTTAGGACTTCTGCCAGCGATAGAATGGTCTCAATGCTTAAGTTGTTGATATCGGAAATGCTATGTGGCCGATCCAGTAATTCAATGGTATGCTGTTCAACTTCTTGACTATAACGTCTACCCTTACACTTCTTACATTCGAGATTTTTAGTAGTTCCGCGACCCTTACAATCCGGACACCAGCCTAACTCATTGTTAAATGAAAAAACTTCTGGAGAAAGATTGAATTGCTCCGCCAGCGTCACACGAATCTCTGTAAACACACCGGTATGTGTACCAATGGTTGAACGTGGATTAGAAGATATCGATGATCTGCCTAGAAACAGCACCAGTGGCATTTCTTCCATCTTGATGGCACTGAAATTAGTCTCCATAATATCGGGGAATAAATACTGGTATTCGGCCTTTGGCAATAAGGAAACGAGACGTTTCTTGGATTCTTCACCAATGGTTTGACAAAAAGTTGTTTTACCGGACCCAGACAAGCCAGCTATGCCTAACGATTCATCCACTGGCAGCACGGCATCCAGTTTGTTAATGTTGTTCGCAATTAATTGTTTAATCTTCATAGTGATATCCTCTCATCTCCATTCTCTCCATCTAGTATTGCCATGTTCTGAGCCAAAAATGACGCCTTCCCTGTTACGGAAAAGCGTCCGATTGATAGAAAATAGAAAAGTTATTGTTACAGCTCTGCTAGCACTTTTTCAAGTTGAACGCCATTATTCGTCCAAGCATATTTAGCTCCCTCAATGGCGCCTGGGCGAGACTTGGTAGCTTCACTAAATCCGAATTGATCAAGATGCAGATGAACGGTTCCATCAAAACCTTCTTTCAACGTCCAAGTAACGGTAGTGCTTTCTCCAGCACTCTGCCAAGTATACGATAACGTGTGCGGTTCATCCACTACGAGCACCTCGCAATCGACAATTCCATTCCACCATTCATTCGGCTCAGCGCGGAACTGGAATTTATGTCCCACAACCGGTTTAAAGTCATTGCTCCAGATCCATTTTGCAAGGGTGTCCGAATCCGTCAAAGCGTTCCACACCTTTTCGATTGAACTTGTAAATTGATAATCTAAGGATACATCTGGTTTCATTGTTCTTCCTCCAATAATAGTTTTAGTTTGTCGAATCTTTCTTTCCAGAACCCTTCGTAAAACGATACCCAGTCCTGAATTTCTTTAAGGGGAGCGGCATTTAATCGGTATCTCGTTTCTCTACCAACTTTTCGAGCAATGACGAGACCAGAATCTTTAAGGATAGACAAATGCTTAGAAACGGCGGTACGCCCCATCTGAAAATGAACCGTAATCTCATGCAGTGGGATCTCATCAACATCTGCCAATATTTGAATTAGTTGTCGCCTTGTTGGATCAGCAACAGCGTCATAAACATCTCTCACTTGACTTCCTTCGTTCAAAATCACCCCCACCTTTTCCGTAATATTTCCTGTAGTGCCACTGAGTATACTTCATTAGCACTTAATAGGACACCATTTAGTGTCGAATTGATTATAGGACACCATTTGGTGTCCTGTCAAGATTCCTTGCTCTTCCATAAAAAGGGCCCTCGATACCAAGTATCGAAGGCCTGATAATACGATTTTATGAAACGGTTCCGTTCCATTTGTAAGTCATAACCGACTTGCCTGGAATGGTCACGGTGAAGCTTTGGCTGCCCCACTGGATCTTCACATTACGCTGTGCGCTTGAAGAGTTATAAGCAACTACGACTTTGGAGCCGTCCGGATTACGGAATGCTACGTTTTTAACTTCTGAACCGGTGTTACTGTCAATGCGGTAAGCATTTGGTACAACAAATTTACTGAAGTGACCGAGCAAATAGTATTGCTTATGATACGTTACATTGTTCTCAGGTGCGTCATTACGGTTATCCGAATTGCGAATCGTGAGCATCCCTTTATTACTGTTGTTCGGTGCAAGCAGTGCCGGACCGTCTTTTTGATCCAGGGCAGCGTTCCAGGTAATGATCGACTTGGACCAGTTTCTCGTAATATTGATGAACTCGTTGATCATATTATCGAACCCGCTCGATGTTCCGTTCTGCGGATCATTCCAGTTACCGAAGCCGCCCTCGGTGAACCAGACTTCCTTGTCTGGATGATTATTGTGAATCGAGGTCATTTGCGAGCCGTCCCCGCTGTCATAGTGGTGGAAAGCGCTACCAGAAACGTAGCTGCCTTTGCCCGCATTCTTGAGATTGGTAATGACCTGATTAGGGAAATTCCAGTCTAGATAGTTATGGTCAAATGCGATAATTTTCGTATTCATCCCTGCATTACGCAGTGTAGGACCCAGATAGTCGCCGATAAAGCCTGTCTGATCTTGAATATTCATGCCCATGGAAGGATAGTGGGATGGTTCATACATAGGTTCATTTTGCAAGGTTACTGCATAGATAGGTACGCCTTCAGCTTGATAAGCTTCGATGTATTTTTTGAAATAGTTCGCATACGTTCCGTAATGCTCTGCTCTCAGCTTGCCACCATTCAGCGTATTGGAATATTTCATCCAGGCAGGTGCACTCCACGGGGAGCCCATAACTTTGATATTAGGATTCTTAGCCATCGCAGCTTTCACCATTGGAAGAATATAAGCCTTGTCCCGGTCAATCGAAAATTGACTCAGCGACGTATCGTTTGGCGCATCGGCATACGTATAGGCTGCCCAGGCAAAATCCGAACTCCCGATAGGTTGCCTCAGCAGGCTCAGTCCAATTCCTGAAGATCCGAACAGCCGCTCCATCACTTCTGCACGATTATTGTTATCCAGTTTGTAGTTCATGAGCCATGCGGACGCATCCGTCATAGAGACACCGAAACCATCCATTTGTTGATACCTTTGGTTCTCGTTCACTGTAATCGTAACATCAGCATTTCCAGAATTGCTACTGAAATTCTTATCCGCGATCCGGCTCAGCCGGGCACTCGGACTCAGACCAACAGCCGGGTCAGAATTAGGGTCCGAGGTCGAAATCCATACCTCCACCTGTTCTCCAGCAGCGTGGGCCGCATTAGGAACTGTTGAACCTGCAGAGATCAAAAGACCGGACAGCAGTACAAGAGCACTCTTTTTCCATACTTTCATGAACTCAACTCCTTTTGGATTTGTAAGGTATGAAGCAAACCAGCATAAAATGAAATCGATTTCATTTTGCCGCAAAGAATAGTGTAGTTTCTAGTTATTATAGTTCTCTTCGTTTTACACCTCCTCTTAACAAGACAAGTTTAATGAAACCAGCTTTATTTAAAAACTTAATGTAAGCGTAACCATTAATAGTTATACACTTTACTGGGAATAATTGCAACAATTAAATTCATATTTATTTCAAAATGTTACCAAAGTAATAGAAAAGCCGAACGACCCATAGGATTATGGATTCATTCGGCCCTTCATTTTATTTAACTTCTGCCATAAAGCTTCTGAAATCTTGAGCGATTTCTTTGGAGTGGGTATGGTGCAGATAATGCTCCCCTTCAAGTTCGATTATTTTTCCATATGCAGAGTCTTTGATTTGCTCTTCATGTCCTTTTTTCCAGCCTTCAACATCTGTATTAACTTTGACTAAGAAGAAGAGTACCGGAAGGTCCTTAGGGAAACTATAGCTCTCCGCAGCTTTAAAGTTACGCGTGAAGTTCTCCCCTTCATTCAGCATATTGGGATTAAACGCATTTTTGAGCGAAATCATTCTTACTTGTTCTTTGATTGCCTCATCACCGTCTGGTGCAAACACTTGGTCTGGACTTAATTTCATGAGCAATCTGTTGAACCCGGAATCCCGAAGGAACTTATACACGCCTGTTGGAAACTCTTCATCTTCCCCGTTCATTTGCGTTGGAAAACTGCTATCAATCCCTACAAATGCTTTCACTTCATTTTCGTATTTATTCACATATTCCAGTCCGTAGATACCGGCAATGGAGTGCCCCATCAGCGTGTAGCGGTTAATATTTAACTTTTGCAGAGCTTCATGCGTTTCAGCTACGATATTATCAACGGTGCGTTCTTTGTCCGTTACATCACTTAGTCCATAGCCGAACGGCTCTACCACTACCACTTTATAAAAGGGGGCTAGCTGATCTATCAGTGGCTTAAAATCAAGGCCTGGAGCTGCTGTTGCAAAGCCTGGAAGTAGCACGACGGTTTCGTCGCCCTTCCCTTCAATCAAGACATTCATGTTCTTTCCATCCACCGACACTTTCTGGCCATAAGGTTCTATCTTTCCTAGCTCGGTTTTGTTGCTGATTTTATTGACCACGAACACACCAACTACAAACAGAATAATTGCCAAGACTAGAACACCTATTGTTTTAAGCAAAAAAGACAGTATTTTCTTCATAAATGAGTTCCTCTCTGGGTGCTTTATTTTTTTAGATCCCCCGCTTATCTCCCCCTTATTCTAACAAGTCAGGATTAGCTCTTGTAAAACATAAGTTAAACGGAACCTTAACTCTTTAGCAGCTTTTTGGATGGAGTTAATGTTCTGTTAAACAAGAATGCGGATTAAAATAAACGCGAACTTCGTATGTATCCGCTCAATGTCAGCATTAACTATATCGGAGCATCACTGATCTTCTCTTAGATGAAATCCACTATCATAATCCCACGAGGTCTAGCAGCATTGAAATCAGCTGGGTTGGTTTGAACTTGTGGTCAGTAAAAATAGTAATCCAATCCGCCAAACCGAGCAGAACAATCACCAGAAACACCAGAATTTCTTTGGTTTGCGTACGCACCCGTATCATGACCCTAAGACACAGCCCTATCGCTACTGCCATAAAAAGAATAAACCAGATCATGACGCAGGCTCCTCCGTTCGCTTCTTTCGGATTCTCCGAATCCAGGTGACCAGCAGGAGTAGGCACGGTATAACCACACTGTACAATAGCGTGTATTCAAAATCATATTTTTTGCTGAATTCAATATTCTCGACCACGTTATCATAGCCCATAGCGAGGCCGGAAATTAGCAGAATGAGTGCAAAGGTTATCCAAAATCTGTTCTTGATCTCGAACAATTGGCATATGCCCAGGACAGAGCAATAGTAGGCAATGGAGAGTTTGATAAAAATCGCGACCAGCAAAATCAGCGCCATTGTAGATTCCAAATGCTCGAAGAAGGTGCCGATATGTATCTCCTGGACAATCACAAAGAACGGATAGGTATCATGGGAAGCGCGAGTTACGCCAAGTACCCCTATAGTAATAAAGGTAGCAAAACTTAGCAGGATCGTTGCGACACCATACGCCAGGATAAAACTGCTCTTCACTTTGTTGCTCTGGACAAATGGAAACAGCATGAGAAAGACCAACCCCTCCATAAACGGAAATCCAAAGATAGAACTTGTCTCCTTCATTGTCTTCCAGACATCCATGCGGAATATTCCTTGAAATCGTCCCCAATCCCACTCAAGTAAGGCCAGGCAGAGCACAAAAATTAAGGTGGCCGCCATAATCAGGAACAACAATTCTGACGACCTGGCGATGGTCTCGATCCCTTTGAATACAGCGTAACCGATAACAAAGAGGAACATTACATGGAATACAGTTAATGGCGTTAACTGCATTAGCGCTTGTTTCATAAAGTCACCCAGATTCCGGGTGATAAAGGCCGCGAGTTGGATGAAATAGAAGATATACAAAAGCGCAAAGAGACCGCCTATTGGCTTGCCGGCGACCTTAATACAAATCTGCACGATTGACAATCCTGCATGCAGCTTGGATAGATGCAGCCAGATGAGCGCAGCAAGAATACCTGCTGTTCCCGCCCATAATGGAATAATCCACGCATCCTGCTTGGCAACGGCAATTAAGCCACCAGGAGTGAAGAAAAAGGAGGTGCCAATCAGGAAGGAAAGGGTCAGCACAAAGAACTGCCAGACCGTTAGCCTACTCTTTTCCATTTCCTGCCCCTCCTTTATACGGATCAACAATCTCCCCGATATCTTCAACTTTGCTTTTGATGGTTACGTGCAGTTTGGTCCCAGTCCAGGCATTCTCTTGTTGTTGCAGCTTCTTCCATGCACTCCCCCGCTTATACTTGATCTCGTCCTCCAGACCGAACAAATCCCACTTCTTGTCTATCGCTTGTGCATAGAGCTTCTCTGAAGTCTTGATGATCTTTAGATCAAATTGATCTGTAATCTTGGCTAAGTTGTCCCATGTCAGCTTCTCTGTCTGCTCATCATTTCGCAAAGCCAAATGGGCAGTGATCTCTACATTCCAGACAGGTGTACCATTCTTAAGTGATAGCTGCTGTTTCGTTTTTATTTTATGGGCATATAAATCAACAACCCGATCGTCCAGTACGATCGATTCGAAGAAGTTTCCTGCTTCACCCTTCAGTAAATTGTAATACCCATTCTCCCAAAGCGAGACTTTCCCGATCATCCGATCCTGTTTGAACACGGCTGCTCCCGTTAGCACTAAATTACTCTGGTTGCCGTTAATGTCATCAAAGCGGTTGGCGGAAAGGATCGGCTTCTCTCCGTTCAGACTAACGATCGGCAGCACAGTAAGCGTGGAGGATTCCATATTCTCAACCAGGTCCTTCACCCGCGATTTCAGGCTGATTCGGCCTGTGGCCTTGTTCGTATTGGAAACGAGTGACCGCAAAAGCCGCCCGGGCAGTTGCTCCAGCGGCGTAAATGTCATCATCACATCCGAGAGTGGAGAGTCTGTAACGAACAAATAGAGGCTCGAGCGCCTGTTAAACTGCCGTTCATAATAATTCAAAAAGGTGCGCATGCCTTCCCTTGCATACTGCTCGGTCACGATGTGGGACTGATAATGATCTGTAAAAAGCTTGCGCGGCAACGTGTCGCTGGATAATTGAGCCAGCTCGCCCTTGGTTTTCCCTTGCACTTTGTACGTGTATACGGGAGCCTTACTGCGACCGCTTGATTCCGAAGAGTAGGCTCCGGGATTGACAATTTGGTAATATACGATTTGCTCATGGGTTTGTGGATCAATCTCCGATCCCACGAGTCCGGCAACAGCCAATTCATTGATCTCCACCCGATCCCAGCAGCCGGTCAGACAGCACAGTATGATTCCGGTGACTGCAAGCTTTTGAAAGGCCGCATTCATAGCCTTTTCCTGCTTCTTTTCCTTGTTCCGTTCATCTTGGGATAAGTGTTCATCCATGGCCGGGGCACACGGACAAGAATATCCTTCCAATCGGACAGCACAGTGGGAGCCACCGGCGACAGATACGGAACGTTGAATGATTTTAGAGAAGCAAGGTGTACGACCGTTATCAGGACCCCACACAACAGACCAAACAATCCCATCGCACCGGCCATCATCAGGTAGAAAAACTGCAGCAGTCGCTGTGTGATGCCGAAGCTGTAAGAAGGGGATACGAAATTGGAGATCGCCGTTATCGCCACCACAATAACCATCGCAGTCGAGACGAGCCCGGCCGTAACTGCCGCTTGTCCCAGCACCAGCGCACCGACAATCGAGATGGCTTGCCCGGCGATCCGTGGCATTCGAAGACCCGCCTCTCGTAGCACTTCAAAGGTCACCATCATCAGCGCAGCCTCAACAAATGCGGGAAAAGGAACGCCCTCTCTCTGACCTGCAATGCTAATCAAGAGAGAATGAGGGAGAAGCTCCTGTTGAAAGGATACGACTGCTACATACAGCGCCGGTACGAATACGGACAGCATGAACGACAGGAAGCGAACCCAGCGCAGAAGCGTAGCAATATCAGCACTTTGGTAATAGTCCTCGGGGGCAATGAAAAATTGAAAAAAAGTAATCGGTCCAACCAGCGCAATAGGACTTCCATCTACGATCACCCCTACCGCCCCCTCCAGCAGATGCGAAGTCAGGATATCTGGACGCTCCGTACTAAGGATCGTGGAGAACGGCGAATAGGTAGGCTCTCGTAACCATTCTTCCACATAGGCACTATCCAGAATACTGTCTGTATGGATCGCGGCGAGTCGTTTGCGGAATTCCTCAATGACCGGACCGGAGGCCAAATTGTCCAGATAGAGCAAAGCCATGCTGGTCTCCGTTTCTGTACCAGCAGTGACCTGCTCGATAACCAAATGTACGTTGCGGACTCGCTTGCGAAGCAGCGACAGGTTGACTGTAATATCCTCCGTAAACCCTACCTGGGGTCCCCGTACGGTGGACTCTGTCATGGGCTCCGCTACGCTTCGTTTACTAGTCTGGGAAACGTTGATCCATAACACTTCAGGTGCGCCGGCAACCACAATCAGGCAGACGCCTTTTAATAAACTGTTAACACAAAGTGTGAAATCATCGGAAGAGGAAATAGAACTGAAGGGAATCCGTTCCTTGAGGACACTAATCATTTCATCAGCGCGGGTGACATCCTCGAAGCAAACCTTTTCCGAGAGAAAAGAAAGCAATTCATGCTCTATCTTATCCTTGTCGGTTAAGGTATCCAGAAACAAACAGTTACAAGGAATGTCTGGCGAAATGACTAGCGAATGAATGATAAGGTCAGGCGGGCTGTGCAAATAATCCCTGATTTGATTCACAAAAGACAGCGGTTCATCTTGGTTGTACACTGGATTGTTCACAGCAGATGAGTCTTGCGCTGGGTTCGAGTCTTGAATCGGCATACCAAAAACTCCTCAATTGTAGACTGGAATCATTGTTCCATTATCTCCGAGCGAGGAGCTGAATATACGTAGAGGTAAGCTCATGTTCATTAGACGAAAGGTCGGATGATGGCCGGTATCAGTCCAGTTTTTCCAGCCAAATATCCTTGAAATCGATCCAGCCAAGGGCATTCAGACTGACGCCTCTAATGGTCGGGTGAAGATAAGTACGCAGTTCCCTGTGATGGAGAAAAACAACAGAGGGCTGGCCTCAACAGGCGTTCTCCCACTGCTAGGATATCAGGAGCGGAAATTCGCTGTCGGGCTCATCGGAGTGATTCAGGCGTGCATTGGGAGATTAGTGTATAGTGAAACAGAATTTTCGCAAAAGAAGCGTATGCCGGGCGGGGATTATGAAGTTCAAAATCGTTAATATGTGATTCAAAAAAACTTCCGAGACTCAAGTGTTCTTGAGCTTCGGAAGCCATCCGGCTGCGCCGTAATTAAGACTTGCCTTTGTTGTTGTTTGCCAACTGTATGATCATGATGACAAGAACGAGCAATGCAATGAGCTGATCGATACTCATCTGCGTCCGCCTCCATTCCTTCACAAAGGATGGCTCCTCGGACATGCATCTCCTCTCCCAAAGAGACATTGCTTCGTTCCCCTTTTACAGATTATGAGGCGCAATGTCGGCTTATTACTTTTGATACTGGTGTTTTAATCGATAGCATTGCCTCTATCCATAATTGAAGATATATTTAGAAAATACATAACGGTGGCTTGGGAACTGGCCGGGCAACATAGTGAAAAGGAGATTGGGCATTTGAACTTGCTGCACAAGGAAATAGACGAAGGTTCTGGCGGTAACTACGAGATTTTGGTCTACGATACGGCAGAACTGTATGGAGAAAAAGGGGCTTTTCGGGTGCTGGAATTCTCAAACGAGGCAATCCAAGGTGCGATGGATTTGAACCGCCCAGACCGGGTAATGTTTGAATATCCCAGAGCGATCATCCACTTGATGGAGCATAACGCTCCGGAGTTTGAAGCTGCATTTCTAATCGGACATGGGATTGGGACAATAGCCAGTTATTTTGCAGACCGCAGAATGAAAGTGGCCGAACACAACAAACAGGTGCTGGAGATCAGCAGACGGTGGTTCGGGTATGATAGAGACAACGTCGTCGTTGGAGATGGACGTTCTGTTCTCGGCGGCGAAGCGCCGCAAACTTACGATTACATAATCGTCGACGCCTTCACAGACAAGGGTACACCCTCCCATCTGACCTCGGAGGGATTCTTCACACTGGCAGCCGAGAAGCTGGATGAACGCGGCGCCGTGATTCTGAATCTGATGGGCAGAGGCGAACAAGACTGGATGATTAACGCTATTCATACTACACTGAGCCGTACATTTGCTTATACGAGGGCTTTTGCACTCTCTTCTGACAACGCTAGTGATGTGCTGAACATCGTGATGATCGGCAGCTATGCTCCTATTGGGTTTGTGTCCCGTCAAATGGCAGGATTCACGGAGATTTCTCCAGGTCCGGGGCATGTTATATGGGACAGTATGCCTGTAACTTGAATAATTCATTTTTGAATCTGACCATCACCTGTTTGTAAAAATACCAATCGAACAAGCGCCGGCTCACGATGTTATCACGAAACCAGCGCTTGTTCGATTGTTTCCATATATACATTCAAATGGAGTCTCTGTTAGAAATCCCGTTAATTGATGAAATGGAGCTGCTTGCTATTCAGGAAGCGCATTTCCTTTGTGACGAGCTGTTCGCTCTATCCCATCAGCAGTTACTTTGTACAGTTGGTGCGGCAGGTCGTGTCCCATGCCGTCAATCATCATTAGCTCGGCGCCAGGGATGGAAGCAGCTGTATCCTCGCCACACGCAGGGACGAATAAGGGATCGTCCACTCCATGAATGACAAGTGCTGGTACTTTTAGGGTCGCCAGCCGCGGACGACGGTCACCGGAGACAGCAATCGCAGCAATTTGTCGTCCGACACTGCCTGGGTCGTAGGCTCTCCGGACTTCCTCCAGAATAAGTGCCCGGTAAGCGCCCTCTTCAAACGGATAACCGGTGCCGGCGATGCGCTTGGCAAAAGAAAGACTGTGCGCCAAAAATCCTGCTTCATCCTCAAACGGATTTGGTGCCGGTTTAGTCATCAATGCCATGACTTCTTGGGAAGCTTGCGGAAGAGCGGGATTACCCGAACTAGACATAATAGAGGTGAGTGATAACAACCGTTCAGGGTAATCACTGGCTACTATCTGGGCGATCATCCCCCCCATCGATCTGCCAACAATATGTGCCCGATCAATTGAAAGCGCGTCGAGCAGTCCGATAACGTCTTTGGACATGTCATCCAGAGTGTATGGGATGTCAGGTCGCTTCCCCGACATAAGAGAAGTCGCAAGTGCTTCAAAATCCAGCGCCTTATAATGGCTAAAATGTGTTGAGCAGCCTACGTCGCGATTGTCAAAGCGGATGACGCGAAAGCCCCGTGCTGCCAGTATCTCACAAAACGGAACTGTCCATCGAATCATCTGGGTTCCAAGCCCGGCGATTAGAATAATAGCCTCGTCATTCTCGTTACCGAAACTATCATAGGCCAACTCAACACCGTTAACTTTTATAATGTTCATGATTATGTTCTCCTTCAATTAATTTGGTATTGGAAGTACTGTCCCCTTCGGGGAATGCATTAGCAGCTAATTTTTTGACATGGTTTCTGATACCAGGTGCCCAATCATCAATGAAGTGGTTAAAACGATCCAAATCACCAGCATACAATGCCCGCAGAGCCTCTTCGTATTGATGGAAGTTTCCAGCCATAGCTGTCATAAAGTTATATGTTGCTTCTTGTGACTCTCGGATATTACTTTGTTTTTCTCCAGCACGTCGAGCCTCATCAATGAGTTTTCGTAAGGTTACCGACGCCCCTCCAGGTTGACTCTTGAGCCATTCCCATTGCCGTGGCAATAACGTAACCTCTCCGGATACAACCCCCAGCTTAGGTCGACCAACCCGCCGTGTAGGCTGCTGATCCACTTCCGTACTGGGTAAGTCACCAAACTGTACTCCCAATCGTTTGAGCACTTCATCTGTCTTCCCACGAAAATCAACATCTATTGGCTTCCCCGTGGAATCGTCAAATATAAGCAGCTCTGTGAGGTCTTTGTCATCCAGAGCATCCTTCACTGTAGAAACAACGTGTTGTAACGAACCACTGGCAACAACTCCGACACCCAAAAATGCCGTGCAGTAAAAGTGCGTTATGTCATTACTCATGTTGACCTCCTCTCTGATTGCCTAATTATACCCGGATAAAATTAAATAATCAATATTACCCGGGTATAATATATTTTTTCGTTCCTTATGAAGGTAATAAATGCAAAAAAAACGCGACCTAAGAGGACCGCGCTGTTGAGGGCTATGGTTTGCTTTATGTTGCAGATGCGTTGTTTGTCGCAATACTGCCCGTTTGCCTAATGGGACGTTACCAGTTTAATACTTTTTTAATCGTGCTGCACTGATACATGTGAAATAGGATGCTGTATGTGATAAAAAGCAGTAAACTTAACAGCAGAAATCGTCAACCTCCCCAACTAAGAGCAATTTTGTACCTTATATTTCTTTAATATAGGCAAATGAGGGAATTAAGGACATTATTGTATCTTATTTTTCTAAAAAGCGCGCTAGAAGGGGGATTCTGGAAGATTTAAGGTGCAATTTTGCACTTAATCTCCACTAACCCTTAGCTTCAGAGGATTTAAGGTACAAAAATGCTGTTAATTACACTTCGATCTCTCTTATACAAGCTCTCTTTTTTCTTGGCTAAGTTTGTTTTTTAATGCGTTCTGTATAGTTGTTTATGGGGCAAGTATGAAAGTAGTTGAACCCCGGTAGAGCAACACAATGAGTGGAGATGCATCTGCATCCTAATCATTTCAATCGTTGCTCCCACGCAGGGAGCGACGGAGTCAGACTCAGCAAATGCGCAAATCCTGACGATTTCAATCCACGCTCCCGCGTAGGGAGCGACATCGACGCTAAATACATTCAGACAAAGGAGCAGAAATTTCAATCCACGCTCCCCCGTAGGGAGCGACGATGTCGTAGCGTACTACCAAGCAGAGCAGGAGAGATTTCAATCCACGCTCCCGCGTAAGGAGCGACAAGATGCAAACACAAAAGAATGCCATCTGGAATATTTCAATCCACGCTCCCGCGTAAGGAGCGACTAAATCATATTTAGATTCATACCTTAATAACGATTTCAATCCACGCTCCCGCGTAAGGAGCGACAATACCGTCTGGAAATAATTTGTATGCTGGAGATTTCAATCCACGCTCCCGCGTAAGGAGCGACAGCGAATAAACACTTAAATAGAGCATAATCTCTTTTGGAACATCTCTAAAATTACTTTAATACGCAAAACTCATAGCGTCAATTACTTTAGAGACAATATTTTATACATAAAATGTAATATTTCTGGTGCGAATCCCCCAGGGATTTCATGTGAGCTTGGGGTTCGCACTGCAAAAAGACCGGAGGCATCCCTCCGATCTCTTGTCACACCCCATGCGGGAGCGTAATCTAATATTCTTGTAACCCTACTATTTTGTCCGCTTCTTCGCCGCGTCGATTTTGGAAGGGTCCAGACCTTTCCAGATATTCGGAATATCTACCTGATCCGGATGATCAAAGACCAGAAACGCGGTCGGCAGATAACGTTCACCGTACTGCGAAGAAGGTTTGTTGATAATCTCGTTGTCCTTGACGAGAACTGTCGAGGACCCGCCATCCAGATTCGCTGCGATTACGGCACCGTGCTTGAGCATGATTTGCTGTACATCGTAAAGGTTCGCGCCTAAACTGTAGCTTGGTTGTCTGCCGTCAATTACCACGAAGATGATAGCGCCGTCTTCACGCTGACCCATAGCGGTTCTGGGCGCAATCCCCCAGCCATCGGCTGCGTTCTTGACCAGCCCCTTGCCATTGACAATGATACGTGGCTGGAACGATACGGCCTCCTGAACCCCCATTTTACTGAGTTCATCCAGTGTGTAGTTCCCCGCGATCATCTTACCTTGCTTATCGAGGCCCACGATCTGCGTTGATTTCTTCCCACCAAGCCCGTTGTAATAGAGCTTTCCTTGGGAGATGACGATGCCGATCGGCTTGAAGCCATTCCCGCTCCAGTTCGGATCGGCGAATCCTCCGCCATTTACTCCGGCGATCGCCCCGAGTCGCTTCACCATACTGGTGACCTTTTCCCCGGAGCCAGTTTTGTTCGGAATGCCTAACCGGATCTTTGTCGGATCATTGACGATCATGACATATCCGGAGTAGCCGGTACCGGAGACAGGCTCGATCTCCACCAGCTGCTTCTCTTTCACATCCGGTGGAGGTGTATGGATCGCATGGGTATCTTTCTCATCACCCATATTCTCGAATTGTTTGGTGTACTCGGCTACACGTGCCTTCAATTCTTCCTCACCAATAATATATTGGGCCCACTGCCGATGTTGGGTGGTGATCAGCGTATCCGCGATCGTATAGCGTAGATTTTTGGCCGACGGTGCAAAATACAGCCAGCCTCCTCCGGCAAGGAGCAGAATTAACAAGAACAGCAATACCCTGGACAGTTTACGAAAAAAGCTCTTTTTCTTGCGCTTCTTGACCGGCTTCTTCTTGCGCATGGTCGAGCGCTCCGGTAATGATGATGATTTCACTCTTTTCTTTCCTCCCTGATTCTTGCCACGAATAAAAAGAATACATTACGTATCTTTTAATCATAGACGAAAATGAGAGAGTAAAGGTTTCAATTTCTTCAATTTTTAGAGCCTCTTCGACTTCATATAACAACCTATTAAACATTATTTGTCGGAAAATATTGGTGGATCAGTGTGAAGCGCCTCGTCAGGCAGGGTATGCCGCCATGCTGTAAAGATAACATGGAACCCTGCACGCGTAGGAGCACACAGGAAGGGCCCAGCCTGCTTACCTGTCAAATGCGGGAAGCGAGCGACGCGGATCGTTCGCCACGGATGGTGCTCCGTCCGGGCGCGAATGATTACCGCATCATTGAACCGTGAAGCACGGATTGTAACGGTCTCCCCCGCCCATTCTGCTACCGGCGATAGTGACCAGTCGGAGTAATCGTCGGTAACGACGGCACCGATGTGGGGAACCCCGTCATTAAGCTCAATACCTGCTTTGATCCACTGCGCCTTGCTATGCCAGAGCATCAGCCCCGCCTGATCGTATAGCTCGGTGAAGCTGTCTAGCCGAAAGGTTATCTCGACACCCTGATCGTCCTCCCAGGGAGCCAGAAGCGCATGGCCATTGTCATGCTGGAATTCATAGAATGTTTTCTCCCAATAATCGCTACCTTCCACTGCCTCAACATTGAGAGTGTCAGCTTCTATATTTACCGATTTAGGTGGAACCGTCCAGGTTCCGCTGTTCCATGGAATATTGTTTACATTCATTATACTTCCGCCTCTCTAAGGATCTGCTCTAATGCCGCCCTACGCCGCCACCGCTACTTGCACCGCCGCCGCCGGAAGAACCTCCTCCAGAACTGCTTTGTCTACCCGATCCGCCGCCACTACTGGAACCACCGCCACCGCTATTTCCCGAAGAACTACCTCCAGAGGAACGACGTCCAGCACCACCTCCACTGGATGAACCGCCACCGCCCCAATTGCTGCCCCCAGAGGAACGACGCCCGCTGGAAGAGCTGCCACTCGAAGAGGAGGAACGATGATGACGATAGTCATCCCTGTCCCAACGGTTATACTGACGTTTATTGCGCCAGCTGTTGGGATTATATCGTACACCATACTTCGAGAGATTCCGGCTTCGCCGCCAGGAAGAAAAGATGAAAAGTCCTATGATTCCCAAAAAGACTTTAAACATGCCAGAAGTCACACCAGAATCACCTGATTTCTCACTGGTACCGTCAGCTTGGGTGGCAGATGCCGGAGTTGCTCCCTTATCACCGACTACCGTATTTGGCGCGGCCTCCGCTCTAGACAGGAAGAAATTATAGAAAGCGTTCGCTGTTGCTGTGGCTCCACCCGCATAATCCTTTTTGGCAAAGGAAGGCTCTAGGGCACTATTCAAAATGCCTTTGATTATTTCACTGGTGAGCACTTGGTCCACATCTTTACCCTGCAGCACGTGGTAGTTATCTCCCCCAATGTCCAGCACGAGCATCGTATCCTTCGATCCCGCTCCTACCGATGCGAACTTCATATACGTGTAATCCTGTAAGGTCTTGCCGCCTGTGTTCTTGACTGTGACGACATAAATCCCGTTCCCGGTAGTGTCCTTATACCTGTTGCTGGACTGATTGAGGTAATCCTTCGTGACTTGCTTGAACACCCCGGCATTGTCCGAAACATAGGTTTTGTTGCCTACATTTTCAGTCCAAGTACCGCCCAAAGCTTGAATGAAAGACCCGTATGTTTTATAGACACCGTTGCTATAATTCTTGGCTGCAAAATCAGGCTCCAGCTGCCGGGACAGAATCTCCGAAATCTTGCTATCCGGTAACGTATTCACAATCCCCTTGCCCTGCACCGCCCAGTAATCATCATCCTTGATGGAAAGGAGCAGCAGCACCCCATTGTTCTTCTCCTTGGAGCCGATGCCCCATTTGTTGAACAAGGATGTAGCATACTCCTTGATCGGCATCCCCTTGGTAGAATCAACGGTCACCACCACGACCTGCGCTTCATTTTTCCTATGTAACTTAATTCCGTAATTCACCATATAATTCTCGGTCTTGTCATTCAACACATTGGCAAAATCATTCACGTAGAATGCTCCGGTATGCTCTGGCAATGTACCCTTGGCGAAGCTTAGACCGGGAAATAGCATCGTAAGTATAATGGCAATCCAAGCGATTTTTAGTGATTTATGTTTCATAAGTGCACCTCCTGTATGTTTCTATTCTCTTTATCGGATACGGTGAGCTCTGGGAATAGTTTCGCCTGATTAACGAAGCTTACGTTTAGAAATTCTACAAAGGTTTCCAGCTATCCTTCATTCGGGCAGCACTTCCTACTCTATAGTGGCATCACAAAGAACGGCAGGCAATCCGCTCGTAGGATGCCTGCCGTTCGCTAATAATTAATGAATTATATCTAAAAAAGAATTACTCTCCGTAGTTAAACAGGGGCGTAGACAGATAACGTTCCCCAGTGTCCGGCAAAATCGTTACGATTGTTTTCCCCTTAAACTCCGGACGTTTGGATAGCTCTGCTGCCGCGTATACCGCCGCACCTGAGGAGATACCGACCAGCAGTCCTTCTGTTCTGGCCAGCGCCCTTGCAGTAGCAAAGGCATCATCGCTTTTCACCTGAAGAATTTCATCTACAAACTCTGGACGATAGTTATCGGGGATGAAGTTGGCACCGATTCCTTGGATGCGATGACCGCCGGGAGCGCCGCCGGAAAGAACCGGAGAATCATACGGCTCAAGAGCAACGATATGTACGTCTGGATTGCGCTCCTTCAATAACTGGCCCACACCAGAAACCGTTCCGCCGGTACCAACCCCGGCAATAAAAACATCCACCTGTCCATCGGTGTCCCGCCAGATTTCTTCAGCTGTTGTCGTCCGATGAATCTGCCGATTTGCCGGATTACTGAACTGCTGCGGAATGAACGCGCCAGGCGTCCTTTCGGCTAGCTGCTCCGCTCTTCTGACAGCACCGCTCATGCCCTCCGCACCTGAAGTCAGCACGATCTCGGCGCCAAGGGCAAGCATGAGCTTGCGGCGTTCAACACTGAATGTCTCGGGAAGCACAATAATCAGCCTGTATCCCAGACTGGAGGCCGCAAAGGCCAGCCCGATCCCTGTATTCCCGCTCGTAGGCTCAATAATGACAGAATCCTTGTTAATATAGCCTTTTTCCTCGGCATCCTTGATCATGGCATAACCAGTTCGATCCTTCACGCTGCCCGCAGGATTAAAGTATTCGAGTTTGGCCAAGATTCTTGCCTCTAAATTCTGACTGGCACTGTATCTGGAGATCTCAAGTAGCGGGGTGTTCCCGATAAGCTCGGTTAAGCTTTGATAGATATTACCCATATTCCCACTCCTATTATCAATTTTTCCCATCTGATTACTATGTATTAATAGTAGCAGATATTTGATTTTTTTCAACCGTGATCACACGGATTTCAACATTTCAACCTTCATTCTTAATCTAAAACAGGGTCCCTCCTTCAGTGAAGGGAAAGGACCCTCATTTCAATGATTCAGTTGGTATACAAGATCAGAACAGTGCCGAAGGCAGAAGCTTCCTGCCGCCCTTAACCAGCGTGGATTCCAGCATATCCCCTTTGGTTCCACCAAAGTAGAGCTGCCAGTATACGCCGAACCTAATACTAACATCATTCTTAACCAGCTCCGGCGGAGTAACAATCAGCCACTGGAACCGGAGTGCCTTGGAGATTTCAAACACCGGGTCCAGCACGTTGTTCGAGACCATCTCACCAAATGGATTATCATACAAGAAGACAGTCCAGCCCTTGTTCTCACGGTTCACCCGCTTGTGAGTCATAATCATCATCGCTACCAGCAGCTGAACGGACTGCCGCTGACCACCACTGCCGACAGCTTCATCCAAGGCCCCTCTGTTAATGACTTCCCAATCGGAATAATGATATTCCTCAGGAGCAGCATACAGGAAGTAGTTCTCTGTAACCGGCTTGTACACCTGGAGAACCGGGAAGCGGTTCTGGAAGGCGGCGTAGACGATCCGGCCGTCGTTAATGATTTCTTTGATTGCAGGAGCAGGTACCTGCTCCATTCTCGGATATTTCTTCAACAGATCCTGGATACAGTGATTGAAATAGTTTGTGACCAGCGGCTCCACATCGTCAGTGGCACGTGGCACGTTGATATTCTTATAGCTCAACTTAACCAGTGGAAAAGCATGCTGATTCTCATTATGAATGATCATCCGGCGCTCCATCCGCTTCATGATATCCACAATCTGAATGACACGTTTGGAAGCCCGGCCGACCCACAGCTTGCGGGACAGCTCCATCCCTTCCTTGTCGCTCTGGATGCTCTCGATCTGGTCACGGGAGCTACTCAGCATGGAATCCAGCACCTGGCGGGCAATATGGAAATCGTCCCAGTGAACGGTGTTCAGACGATCCTGAATTTTGGTCTCCAGATCTGCATTCCAGCCGCTCTTGGAGAGTCTGCTGCTTAGCACGTTCTTCTCCTCTTTGACTTTCTTAGAGAGCTCCGCCCGTTTCTCTCTCCGCTGTTTGATCTGAAGAAGCCATTGTGACACGAATGCCTCACAGCTCTCCTGAACTCGCTGCTTCACCTCTTCCGGAATATCGCGGAGGTTCGCACGCTCTTCGATATGGGCGTTCATAATTTGCCGCTGATTGGATAAAGTCTGGATCAGCCGGTCTATACGCTCCAGACCTCGTTTACATTGACCAAGCAGACGCTCGTTGTCCTGGAAGCGCTGGTTAATCTCTTGCTCTTTGTAATCCAGCCCCTCCGTCCAGATTTCTACCGGACGCTCATGCTTCATCTTGATAGCTTTCTCGGCCTTGCTCAATTCTTTCTGCAGATTGTCCGTTACGGTCTGGCAGCGAATATAGTCATCATGGACCTGCTGATAGTCCTCCTCCAGCCTCGCCGTTTCATCCTTTTGACGTATTCTGGCCGCCATGATGGAATCGGCGGCATCGGACGGCTCGGGCGCGTTACGCCACCCGGCATCGATCCCGCCGAGCGTTGCTTCCAGCTCGTTCAGATTCTCCCGGGCAGCAGTGATCTGCGCCCCCCGAGTGCGGATATCCAGCTCGCTGCGGGAGAGCGATTGCTGGAGAGCTTCCACAGTGCTAAGCAGTTGCAGCAGCGTGTTCTGTTCCGCAGGGTCCACAAATTCAGAAGCTGCGGCTACTTCCTCTTCCATTACAGGCGCTTGTTGATCAGCCGGGAACACAAGCTCCGGGAACCAGTGCTGAAGCCTTGGGAAAAGCGAATACCGCGTATCGCCCATCCATTTCTCACGCTGGCCAGCCATGTTTTCTCTTTGTCCAGCAAGCTGGAGAAGCTGCTGATCTCTGACGGCGAGCTCTCTGACCAGCAGGCCTTTCCGTTCTACCGCTCTCTGCTTCTCCTGACGCGCCTCTTCATGCGCCCGGGTCCGCTCAATCCAGCTCTGTAGCGCGAGCTGTCGTTGCTGCTGTTCGAGGATAGCAGCGGAGCTTTCTGCAAGCTCTCTGCCGAGCTGAACTATAAGGTCCTCATGGTCCTGTAACTCCGCATTCAGCTGACCCGTCTTCTGGCGCAGCTCTTGTTCCAGCAGTCTCCAAGCATCCAGCTTGGCGCGCAGGACCGACGTATTGTCCAGATGGAACAGCCGTTCATACTCCTGACGAGCGGATTTCAACTTGGACAAATACGCTTCACCGTCCTGCAGCTCCTGCTCCTGATCTTTGAGCTTGGCGGTGATGCCATTCTTCCAGTTCATAAACCGTTCCGGCTGTAGCACCATTTGCAGCCCTTCGCTAGCAAGGAACATTAAGGCTGGAGAACCCGCAGCTGCCATATCCTCACGGATAAATAGCGGTACAGGGGATTTCAACAGCACCTCTTTCAGCATATCCGGCTGGATCTTCTCTGCTTCGCGCTTGGTGAGAATCAGAGCATAAGGCAGGAGCGGGTATCGCTCCAGCTCCTCTTCCCGGGCGAGATAAGGGAGATCATTCAGGTAAGAGCTGCCCGCTACCGACTGGATTTTCAGATTATCCAGCATATCCTTGACGGTCAGAATATCCCCATTGGGGACCCAATAGGGTTGATTCTGAAGCTCCACATCCAGTAGCTGATGATAATAATCCCGGCGCAGCCGCTTGTTCTGCTGCCCAGTCTCCTCGATTCGATGCAGGAACCTCGCGGTTATCTCTTCCTTCACTTCATATAGCGCTGTAGTTCCAAGCCGACTATGCTCGTCATACAACTCCAGCAACACAACAAGCTGTGACCACAGCTGTGATTCCCGCTGGTTCTGCGTATCCAGCAGGGCACTCAGCTCGGCAGTGTCTCGTTCATTGGCAGCGAGTTGTTCGGCTAGCCTTGTATGTGCCTTGTGCAGTGTCAAACGTTGTTCTTCCGCCGTTCTGACTCGCTCCTTCAACAATGCGGATGTCTCTTCCAGTTCCTGTATGGAGGCAAGCGATCGCTGAAGCGCGGGGGCAGGCGCATGAGCAGCTTCCGATCCATGCTTGGCGGCAAAGGTACCCATGTCCTCACTATACTTGCGAATGGTCGACGTCAGATCATTGATCATGACATCAAGAGTAGCCAATTCCCGCAGGGATTCATCCCGCTGCTTCCGCAGCGTTTCTTCTTCCCCAGTGAGAGTATGTAGAGAAGCTGTAAAGCCACTAAGAGTCTGCTTCCACAAAGTGGTAACGACATCCCACTGCTGCCGCAGATTCTCCTTCGTCTCCTGAATCACCTCTTGGCGCTCTTTCATTTCCATTGAGCCTTCAATGGCCTGAATTTCCTTCTGCCACTGCTCTATTTGCGATATCTGAAGCTTACGCTTGGCAAGAGAGTGAGCGATCTCCAGTTTCTTCTCCATTTCTTTGGAGTCCGTAAGCCGGCTGCGCGCACGATTCTGATGATCACTCAACGTGTTGAATTCCGCTTGCTTGGTCTCCAGCTCATCCTTGCTGCGCAGATACTTGAGATTATCTCCTTCGAAGCGAAGCTGTTCTGCTTCCTGATGATGCCCTGCAAGTTCGTCTGCGATCCGGCGGCGTTCGGTCTCGGCACTGTTCAGTTCTTCATGGATCACAGTGTACATCTGCCGACCTAGCAACTCCGTCTCCTGCACAGCTTCATCTGCTGCCGATCCTTCACCAACCAACTCATACAGCGGACCTGCCATGCCTAGAAACTCGGTATACGCCTGTTCCCGCTGCTCCAGCATAGGCAGGCGCTGAGCTACCGTTGCCGCATCAATGAACATCCGCTGTAGAGAGTTATCGTCCTCCTTCAGCCCTTCGTTCAGGCTGGCACCGATCTCGGGAATGATCAGCTTCTCAAACACGTTGTGGTTCGTGAAGGCATCATGCTTTTTGAAATAACCCTTGATCCCGCCTTCTTCCCCGTTGATTCTGCGCATATTGCGCCATTCGGCGATATGTATATCCCTGACTGCCAGGAAATCATAATATCTCTTCATGTCCGAGCTGTGGCTGCCGAATGGCATGATCTCATTGCGATGTTCACGAACATATTGCTGAATAGTCTCAAAGTCCGCCGGTTCGCGGGTGGTCTCATCATAGAGAGGTAGGGTGGAGAGATTCAGCTCTGCGCCTTCGCCGTATTCCAGCAGCGCATATAGCAAATAATCCACCTTGATATCCTGCTGGTCCAGCGAGTTATGTGCCGTCATAGCAATGCCAGTCGTGATATATTCGTTGCGCTCGCTATTATCCAATCGCCATTCTATCGCCACGTGGAAGGTGTAAGGCTTGAGCTGTTTTTTATGATTATGGAAAAAAGCCTCGACCTGGTTCTCGCTATCTTTTCCCCATGGTGTCTTCGGAATCAGGAGTTGGAAAATGGATTGCAGCAGCACCCCTTTCCCGCCCCCGTTCATCAGCGTGATCAACGTATTGGCAGGTCCCTCCTCATTGCAGAGATCCAGCACCATATCGTCATATTTCTTGAGCATTTTCTCATATTTGAGTCCGGCTATCCGAATGCGTTCAATCCGCGGCATGGACTTCACCTTCCTTTTCCGCCAAAGTCCGGCCGATCAAGCCTCTTAATTCCTGATAACGGTCGACATCATGATACAGGTAGCGCATTCTCTCATAGAGTTCTTCACGCGGGAAGATCCGTTTCTCTTGTTCGGAGATAAAGACCAGCTTCTCCTCTTCCAGCAGCTTCATCCCTTCATGAATCAGGCCGATCCGCGAGTTGGCACCTCTGGACAAAAGATCGCTCTCCTCCTGGCTCTTGGTCTGCATGTACAGACTGGACCATACCTTGTGCATGGCCTGAATATCGAGCTGCCACTGGCGGCTGAACCGGCCGTCCTCATCCATCTGAATCCAGGCCTGGAATAGCGAGGACACCTGATCGGCGATCTGAATATAGGACATGCTGTCCTGGCCAGGTTTGAAATTCGTCTCGTCCTGATCCATTTCTGCCAGGAAGACTAGAATAATGATATTAATCGTATGTAAATGGGTTTTGCGCTCGATGCGCGAGTATTTGTTCTTCAGCTGCGTAAAATTCGTAGCGAAAACCGAGCCCAGCGGATTCACCAGCAGGTGGAGCCGATGCCCGGAATTCATCACCCGACAGCCCGCTTCTCTTGCCACATATTGAAGTGCGTCATATGAAGCGGTATCCTGCAGGCATTCAGCAGCGGCGGGATCATCGAGGGGCAGCACCTTTTTGCGGAGCAGTTCAAAAAACAGCCGTGATGCCTGCTGCACTTGTTCCAGCGAATAACTCATGATATGCTTCTCACCTTTCTATTCTACAATCGTAATCGTATATGGACTGATATCAAGGCCTGCCCAGGCCACACGCTGCGGCCCTTCCACAGCGATGGACGTCCGCAGCTTTTTACCACGCAGTACCTCCAGGTGAGGATTACCTGTTAACAAACGCGCGATCAGCTGCTGACATTCATCACTCCCACTGCCGCTGTTATCCTCCTGCTCCTGCACCGTAATTTCGGTCTGGAAGAATTGAATCCACAAATCGACCGCATTAGGAGTGGCAGCCCATTTGTACTGCTCTTCTGCTGTAAAAGTCTCCGCAGTGAATGTAAACATCCCCTGTTCTGCCAAGGTATGAAACACCGGCATCCACAGTTCGAGCACCTCTGCCCACGGAATGCCTTTGGCAATATAGGGTGGCGAAGGGTCCTGCTCCTCTTCTTCCAATTCATCCGGCAATAGTTCAGGCATAAAACCAACGTCCTGTTCTTCCCAAGCCCAAGGCAGCGGATAGACAAAATCCTGATTCGGCGCGAACAGACCACCGATCAGCAGATCCAGACTGTCCCCGGCAGGTAACCCCTCTTCCTTGACCCATTCCTCCCATACATGTGTACGGAAGTTGAAGCCCGTCGCCCCCCAGAACAATTCCGGAAAATTCAGCCGCAGATTCGTCTCCACCTCGAAAATATTAAGAACCATCTCGGCCAGCTCATCATGCACCCGTCTGGACAACTCCACCCGTTCCGACAGCAGTCGAATCTCGTTAAAGTCGATAACATCCTTCTCATCATTGGCGAGCCGGGCCAGAGAACGATGAATATTATCAAAGTGCCTGCGCTCTTCGTCGAACTGTTGATGGATCTCCTCCAGCCGCTGGTGACGCGACACTCCGTATTCGCTGAAAATATGCTTTGGATTGCGGCGCAGCGCGTTTCGGTATTCCTGTTGCTGCTGCGTCATTTTGCGCACCCTGGAGATCAGTTCATTGACATCCTGCAGCGCCCGGGTCACTCGGCCATGCTTGATATGCATCTGAATTTCCAGCAGCTTGATGCTGATCTGGAATTCCTCGATAATCTCGTGGCTCATGAAGATCAGCTCCATGGCATACTCCGAAAGCCGGTAGATTGTCTTGCCGTTCTCCTCCCAGCTACTCCGCGTCGCGTCTTCGTCTACCGTAAAATATTTATACTTCTGCAGCGCCATCTGCCGTGTGGCATCATCATAATACCAGGATTCAAAATCCCCGCCGTTCCCGCTCCACAACAAACCGTCTACCAAACGTTCCACCGACTCGGTTGTGCCTAACAGCGCTATATTAAATCGCTCCAGCGCCGTCCAGACTAACGCAATGATATCTTCCTTCGAGCGTCTTTCATTAGATTCCAGTTCCAGATAATAGACTTGCAGCAGAACGCTTAACGCCAGCATCTCTTTATAAGGATGAATCTCCCCAAGGTTCATACCAGCACCCAGATTCCATAAGGGATTCAACCGTTTATTCCGCTCACCAAAATCAGACCAGTTCATCTTTCAACCAACCCTTCAATATCTAAAACTAGCATTCTCAATCCATCATCCTCCATAAAAATAACATAAACCCATATCCGCCCCTCGATGGGGATACATATGGGTTGGAGATTTCAGCATTACCTCTTAACATACGGGAATATATGTTTCTATTATAGCATAGTTGAGTATTTTTGCTAATTAGAGTACCGCCACAAAACGCGAAAAATGTACGCTATATAGAATGCATTAAAATAACAAACAAAGACTAGAAAAAAAGAGAGTTTATAACAAGGAATTCCCGAAGTGGAGTTAACGAGGATTAGATTAAATGGGAGCTGATTAATGAGGGGGGTTCCGAAGAACGAAGAGGAAGGCTAGGAACTGTAGGAGCGAAACGCTCGCCTGAAAGCATCCGCAGGAAAGTTCGGTCGGAAGCTTAAGCTGGACCCAGACTTCAACCGCTAAAGGCGGCATATAAAGAAGAAATCTGGGTACAACAGCGACCGGAAGTCCAAACATTCACTGAAGTGACGCCACCTGGAATGGCCACAACAATCTGCAGCAACCGCTTTTCAATCTTTTCCGTCCATAATGAATTCTAAGCTTCGTTATTCATTTTTCTCTAGATAAAAAAGATGATCTGTGGTTTTTAATGTATCGTCAACCGTTAAATAAGTTGATCGGCCCAAGTACAGCGGAATTTGCAACTTGGTAAAATCGGGAATTCCATCCTCTTGGAAAAGAGAGTCATCGCGATGAGCCTGCACAATTTCGCCTGTAATAAATTCGTGGCTACCATAGGAGTGAATATCTAGGATTTTGCATTCATATGCACCGTACGCGTCTGTGAGAATAGGGATATCCAATTTATGTCCATCACGATATGAAATATCGAACTCTTTAAATTTATTCTTCTGGTTACCAGAAAACGTACCTGCGGCTTGAATCCAGTTAGAACGGCTTGCAGGAAGGAAATTGATTCCGAAAGATCCGCTTTCTACGATTAAGTTGTAAGAATACGTTTCTTTCCGAATTGAAATCCCATAAATCGCCGGTTGATACGAGATCAATGTGTGCCATCCTGCTGCCATCAAATTTTGTTTACCATCATGACGGGAAGTAATCGAAGCGACGATTCCCGGATATGAGTACATCGATAATTGCTCTTTTGGTTGTAACATAGATTTCACTCCTTGTTATTTTTATTTCCTCGGTTTAGTGTTTAAGCGGTGCGAACCTGTCTCGAACTTAAGTGATGGACTATTAACTAACTAATAGCAGGCAAAATTACATACCGTTATTTACTTTATATATGTTAGTGAATTATATTATATAACTACAATCGAGTCAACGACCGTCTAGAAAATCATGATCTGGAATGTGATTTGTGGAAGAATATATTGAAATGATTCTAAAATGAATCATGGATCTGTTTCAGGCCCAAAGTAGGTCATTTAGGAAAATTCTACGCAAACTCAAATGTGTAATCGCTGTGGATACTTCGAAAAGGGCCTAACGGGGAAGGCGAAAAAAGAAGCAATCCCCCGGCCCTTACAAAGCAGGGGGATTGCTTCTTTTTAGATGGATCATTGAGCTAATTTATTTCAAGGTGTCTTAGCGTACGCATTTTCATGCGCTGCCGACTTTATTTTTCCTTAGCGTACCTTTTTCGCATTTTGTTGACTGTACCCTAATTAGTATTTATGATTTAACAAGTAATGCAAGTTGTCTTTGACGGTAGGCCATTCTGAATCGAGAATGCTATAGATAACATTATCCAGCACGGTGCCGTTGGACCTCAGACGGTGATTACGCAGTACGCCTTCCCTGACCCCACCGATCCGTTCAACAGCCCGCTGGGACCTTTGATTATTGCCGATCACTGAGAACTGTACGCGGACGAGTTCCAGTTCTTCGAAGCAGTAGTGAAGAAGCAGGGATTTGGACTCGGTGTTGACCCTCGTTCGCCAGTATTCCGGGGCGATCCAGGTGCAGCCAATTTCCGCGTTCCGGTGATTCACTTCCAGGTGATGAATACGGGTGGTGCCGATGATTTGATCGGTAGCCCTATCGAAGATAGTATAAGGAGCCTCTGTGCCATTTTCTTTGTTCGCGAGTGCGGTTAAAAGTAATTGGTCAATCTGCTCAGGCGTAGTGACTTGCCTCCAGGTATACTCCCAGATTGAAGGGCTTGCCAATACAGCAGTCAGCCCGGCAGTGTGACTTTTTTCCATTGGAACAAGCCGTATAGCTTCGCCTGACAGTTCATCAAGATGTGTAGGCCACATGTGAATCCAACGCTCCCTTTGGTAAGATGATAGAACTTGAGAAAATGGTCTTCCAAGACCAAGTATGCTTTACCAATGGGCATGAAATCAACTAGTTTTTTATTCTACAAATTCCCTGTCAGAAGGCTGGAATTTCATCTCGGGAAATGATCCATTTCTTCCGTCGATCAACGCTCCGTCCGCCCCTTTTATTTCCTTGTTGAAGAAGTCCAGCACGTAGCCAGGTAAAAGAAAAAGAAGCCCATGTCGGGCTTCTCGCTTCTCTACACAATATACGGGTTAGGCTCCGCTAACGGTCTGAGCCTCACGAATCCGAGCAATAATCTCCCCAACCTCTTCCACCCGGCTGGCGATATGATCTGCTCCGGCACTTCTCAGCTCTTCTTCTTGACCATATCCGAACAGAACGCCAATAGATTCCACGCCGCAACCGATAGCCCCGATAATATCATGCTTCCGGTCACCGATCATCACCGCTTGCTCTGGAGCGATATCGTTCTGATCCAGAACGTATTGGATCACTTCCTGCTTCTTGGAACGTGTTCCGTCCAGGTTGCTGCCCACGACATGCTTGAAATAAGAGGCTAATCCGTAATGCTCGATAATCTGCTCGGCAAACACGGTCGGCTTGGAGGTAGCCACATAAAGACTATATCCTTGCTCTTTCAAACCTTCTAGTAGTTCAGGAATCCCTGGAATAACGGCGTTCTCGAACTTACCAATCGTGCTGTAGCGCTCACGGTAGAGCTCAACGGCCCGGCGGGCCTTGTCCTCTGAGAATCCATTCAATTCGATAAATGAATCGTATAATGGCGGTCCGATATAGGGAAGCAGCGTATCCAGATCATCGATTTGATTGTCCAGCTGGTTCAGGGCGTAAGCCACACTCTTCGTAATTCCCTCTTTCGGATCGGTTAACGTACCGTCCAGATCAAACAAAATACTTTGCAATGTTCTGCTCACACCTTCAAACTCCTTCCGAAATAGACAACGTATACTACAACTATTTGATTACCAGTGCTTCTCGATGAAGGTGTCCCGACCAGACTGCTCCCGGTCCTCCTTGTAATGCTTAGGGTTCTTCTTATGATAATCCTGGTGGTACTCCTCCGCACGGTAGAAGACGGGGGCCGGCAGAATCTCTGTCACAATAGGTCCTTCAAATCGGCCGCTGGCAGCCACATCAACCTTGGAAGCTTCTGCCGCCAGACGTTGTTCCTCATTATAATAGAAAACCGCTGTCCGGTACTGGGAGCCACGGTCCTGAAATTGACCTCCGTCATCCGTTGGATCGATCTGTGGCCAGAACAGCTCAAGCAGCCTTTCATATGGGAATAGCGCGGGGTCGAACGTAATCTGTACAACCTCGTAATGGCCTGTCTCTCCTGTCTTGACCTCTTCGTAAGTAGGATTAACCGTCTGTCCGCCAGCGTATCCCGAGACGATACCGTGAATGCCCGGCAGCTCTTCAAAAGGGGTTACCATGCACCAAAAACATCCTCCAGCAAACATAGCTTGTTCCATAATTATAATTCCTCTCTCTATACAGTCATGTATCTACTTAATATTAAAGACACATTTAACAGCTGAGGTCAATATGGATCAAGCTACATGCTGGATGGTTTACGTAGACTAGGAATCTGTCGGTTGAGTAGAAAGTGTCTCGATGTCGGTGGAGCCAAAGAAAAATAATCCAAACAATATAAAAAAAATAACCCACATCCCAAAATCCGGCCCAACAGATTCGCTCATTACTCATCTGCTCCTTAGCTTGTAATTAGCTTGCCTGTGTCTTCATCCCTTCTAGCCTTTTTGGCTCTTCTGCGTAAAGGCTTGAAGTACCTCGTCGATCGTCATATCGCCATTGTCGTTAAGAAACTTCACCATGTTGTCCACATTGGTGTTCTTAATCAGCGTTTTATATTTACCAGTCAGCCCGACAAGCAGCGTGGCTTGCTTGAATATAGTTACCGAATCTACATTCAGCTTCCCGGTTAAAAGTAAGGCTGCAACAATGATCTCCAAGTTCTTTCCACCATTAAGGAGTGCCTGAATGGAACGGTCCGCGCTTGCTCCATTCTTCGATCTGCTAGATGAAACCGTTGTTTTTTTGTTCCTTCCAGGGGAAGCCATAGTAATCCTCCCGCCTCTTTAATGAATGTAATATGCTGGTTCTCCATCTGTTATCTTATTCCTATAGGGTGGTTTCGGTTACTGGGCTTATACAATGAAGCAGGCCGCGAAATATCGCGGCCTGCTTCATACGTGTCGATATAGTTATAAAATCATGTATCCTTCTATGATCTGGCGTTAGATGAGCTGTAAATATCCTTCGCCAGCCGCATCGCCTTGAAGCCCTCTTCACCGTCAATCCAGAATTTACGATCCTCACGGATATGGCTATAGAAGTCCTCAATCAATCGGAAGTGTCCAGTGCCCCAGTAGGATTTAGCTCCAGCGGCTTTGGTGGCCGGTTCACATAAGAGTGTCTCTTGATCGTCCTTCCAGAGATACAGACAATCCCGGCGCTGCAGGAGTGTCCCTTGCTCGAACACCACTTCCAGCTCTACTGGTGAATTGACCAGATAAGCGTTCGTTCCGTAGAAAAGCCCCCTAGCTTCATTACTGAAATCTATGCACGCATGTGCGGTGTCCTCAACCTCAATGACGCCGTCCAGGACATCCGTCGTTACACTTCCCCGTACCGAGCGAATCTCTCCCCCGAACCATTGCAGGAGATCCAGCGTATGAATCGTCTGATTCATGAGGACTCCTCCGCCCTCCGTCGCCCAGCGGCCTCTCCAGTTGCTGGACTGATAATAGGCTTCGTCCCTGTGCCAAGTGACTACGCCTTTCAGGCAGAGCAGCCGGCCCAGCTCGCCGGATTCGATGGTTTGCTTGATGCGCACGGACGGGTCATTGTAGCGATTCTGAAACACTACGCCTAGCTGCCCTTTACTGCTGGCCGCTGCCTCCAGCATGCGCTGAGCAGCATCCAGCAGTGCAGCCAGCGGCTTTTCGGTCAGTACATGCTTGCCAGCTCGCAGCAGTTCTATGGCCATATCCGCATGCAAGTAGTGCGGGGTACATAAATGAACCACATCAATATCATCTCTATCGATGATGGTTCGATAATCAGTAGTGGACATACAGCCGTATTCCCGACCTGCCTGTTCGGCCTTGAAGGGATCACTGTCCACAACAGCAAGCAGCTCCACGCCCTGAAGCTCAACCAGTGCCTGGGCATGCAGCGGGAAAATTGCACCACAGCCAATAATCGCTGCGCCAAGCTTTTTCGTATTTTGCATGGTTCGCTCGTCCTTCCGCGCTGCCAGCGCTAACGTAATTGGTCCGGCGTCAGATTGACTGCCTGAGCCTGGGCTGTGAGACACAGCTCTGCTGCCTTGAAGGCATGCTCCTGAGTCATGGCCAGCTCGGTCCGGTTCAGAACATCCAGGATCAGCTCACCGAAGAATGGAAAACCAACCTTGCCTGCGACATGCTCGTAATGCTCACCCTCCGCATCGGCCCAGAAGACGTGATCCCCGCTGTTAGAACGGCCCAGATCAGTGTATTTGCGCAATTCAATATACCCTTCCGTCCCGAGGATCATCGTTCGTCCATCGCCCCATGTGCCTAGGCCCTCCGGGGTGAACCAGTCTACACGGAAATACTGGGTAGCACCGTTATCGCCGACAAGCGTCGCATCACCGAAGTCTTCCAGCTCCGGATAATCGGCATGATTGTAATTGGCTACTTTGCTGTGCAGCACTTTGGCAGTTTGGCAGCCAGCATAATAAAGAAATTGCTCAATTTGGTGGCTGCCGATGTCACAGAGAATCCCCCCATACTGCTGTCGTTTGAAGAACCAGTCCGGACGACTAGGCGCGTTAAGACGATGAGGTCCCATACCGATAACTTGAAGCACCCGTCCAATGCGACCATCACGGATCAGTTGCCCGGCATAGACTGCACTTTCCACATGCAGCCGTTCGCTGAAGTAGACCATGTACTTCTGCCGGGTCCGTTCCGCCTGAACGCGGGCAGCTGCCAGTTGCTCCAGGGTTGTGAACGGTGTCTTATCTGTGAAGTAGTCCTTGCCATGCGCCATGACCTTCATCCCGAGCGCTGCACGCTCCGAAGGGATCGCAGCGGCGGCAACGAGATGAACCGCAGCATCCTCCAGAATTTCTTCCGCTGATCGGGCAGCCTTTACGCCTGGATAGGTGTCCAAGAAGACCTTCACTTTAGCGGGATCAGGATCATACACCCATTTCAGCTGTGCCCCTGCTTCGATCAAACCGTTGCACATCCCGTAGATATGACCGTGGTCCAGTGCTATTGCTGCAATAACGAATTCTCCTGCCCCCACCACCGGCTTGGCTTCGTGGCGAGGGGCGTAATTCATCCCATCCTTGCGATTCATTGGGATCCTCCCTGAAGATAGCTCTGCAAATACTTAAGACTGATGCTCACACTCTCGAATGGATCACGGCGACATGCATCCTGCTCGACTACATACCACTCCACACCCGTCGCACGGCAGGCCTCAATAATCCCCTTATAGTTCATGTTTCCTTCGCCCAGCTCGGCAAAGGTCTGCCTTCTCTCCACGATGGCCATATCCTTAAGGTGAACGACTCCCATCCGTCCCTTTACCTTATGGGTCCATTCGATAGGATCACCGCCACCCGCTTGCACCCAGTACAAGTCCAGCTCCAGGCCGAAGTCCGGCGCGGAATCGTTCAGGAGGATCTCCATTCCCGTTACTCCATCCACCCGTTCAAATTCAAAATCATGATTATGATAGATAAATTGCAGTCCATATTCTTCCTTCAGACGACGGGCAATCTCCGAAGCCTGCCGCGTAAACGTCCGGTACCCTTCCTGGCTGGTACGATAATGATCCGGCAGCCCGCCAAGACCGATATACTTACAGTCCCATAGCTGATGCTCGCGGGCCAGAGCGTCCAGATCATTTTCCAAGCGGTCCCAAGAAACATGAGTAGCACAGATTTTGAGGCCGCTCTCGTCGGCGTATTCCTTCACTTTTACCGGATCAATCGGTCCGATCCCAGACACTTGGACAGCAGTATAACCGATGGCCGCCACCTTCTGAAAAGTTGTTCTGAGTTCATCCGGTGTTTGGGTAAAATCTCTTAAGGTGTACATCTGCAATGCTATATTGGAATGTTGCATAGGGAAATCATCTCCTGAATGTTAGTTGATTAGTGCGTTCCTTTGACATCGAGTGTCTTGTTCCCGGCTGCTGCTTTTTGAAAAGTAGAACTTTCGATCTTCTCGGTCAGCTTCTCATGGAATAGCTCAGCATCGATAGGAAGCTCCACCCAATTGTCGGTCCAAGAAGATAAATACATTGCATTGGATAGCGTCAGACCACGGATGCCTTCCTCTCCCGGAGCCAGCAGCGGCTCATCGTGCAGGATCGCACGGGTGAAATTCCGCAGAATGCCATTATGCTGATCACCGCCGCCCGGCTCCACCGGAATCTCGCATTTCCAGCTTTCCGGCGCGCCGAAGCCTTCTTCGAATTCAGCATTAAATTTCGGCTCAGGGGTGCGTAGCCGCCAAAAGGTCAGGCTGCCGTTCTCGACCACTATTTTCCCATTGTCGCCTGTGATCTCGAAACGGTTCGTTCCCGGCGCTTCTCCTGTTGTCGTAATGAACAGGCCAGTCGCCCCGTTCTCATATTCAACATAAGCGGTTACATCATCTTCGACCTCAATGTTCCGGTACTTGCCGAAATGACAGAAGGCACGCACACGCTTCGGCATCATGCCGGTCGTCCATTGCCACAAATCGAGCTGATGCGGGTCCTGATTCAGCAGCACACCGCCGCCTTCCCCGCCCCAAGTCGCCCGCCAGCCGCCGGAGTTATAGTAACTCTGCGTTCTATACCAGTCCGTAATGATCCAGTTGGTACGGCGGATTTCACCAAGCTCACCGGATTGGATCAGGTCTCTTAGCTTCTGGTAGAGCGGGTTCGTACGCTGGTTATACATAATTCCGAACTTCAGCTCGGGATGAGCCGCAGCCGTTTCATTCATTTCTTGCACAGCCTTGGTGTAGACGCCTGCCGGCTTCTCAATCAAGGTATGGTACCCTGCGTTCAGCGCCTCAATCGCCAGCGTCGGGTGGTCGTAATGCGGTGTGGCGATGAGTACAGCATCCACAGTCTTCGCTGCAAACAGCTCTGCTGGGGTGCTATAATGCTTCACCGTTTCCGGTAAATGTTCTCCGGCCCACTCCAGACGTTCCGGACTGATATCACAGACTGCCGCCAGCTCCGCGCCTTTGATCTCACTCAATAGATTGATTGCATGAGCCCGGCCCATGTTCCCTACTCCAATAATCCCATAACGTACGGTTGTCATAATGGATCACTTCCCTGTTCATAAGTATGACTTGAGAATATACCGGACAACGGAAAGTGAACATGCCAGGAATTAAGATTCTTTTGTAAATAAATAAGATACATTAGATAAATCAACAATAATCGCTATAATGGATTTAGAACGCTTTCACAAGGAGCCTGATGATGAATACCCCTCCCAATCTTACAAGCGGTATGCTGGAGAATTTGAGTGTCAACGTATCCTATGCCCAGGTCAGTACCAAATATCCCGGCTGGAACCGGACCAATGAGACTCCCTCCTTTGGCCGGTTCTATTACATAGACAAGGGCGAGGGCAAGGTCGTGCTTAACGGCATGACTTACTATCCTAAACCCGGGCAACTGATGATTATGCCGGCAGGTACAACACAGACCACGGATACGTCTCGTGAAAATCCATACACCCGCTATTACTGTCATTTCGATGCCCGTATCGGGGAATGGCCGCTGTTCCATGCCGCAGGTAAGCTGTACATTAGCGATGCGCCGGACCGGGATGCTGTACGGAAGATTTTTACCGAGATGATTGCCAATTTCCACCGTAATGATTTTTTCTCCAAAATGCGTACCCAGGCTTCGCTAATGAATCTCTTGGCCCTTTGTCTCGAATCTGGCGGATATCAGGACTTCATGAAAGAATTTATCATGACTGGGGATCAGGGTAAGCTAGCGAGTGTCCTCAATTTCATTGATGAACGTCTGAACTGGCCGCTGGAGGTTGAAGATCTCGCCGAGATTGTGCATTTGCATCCGAATTACTTTATTCCTTATTTCAAAAAATTCGTGGGGGTCCCTCCCATGCAGTATGTCCAGCTCAAACGGATGGAGTATGCCAAGCGGCTTCTCTCCTATTCAGATTCCAGCATCTCCAGCGTCGCCGAGCAGGTCGGGATGGAGCTGGCGCACTTCTCCAAAAGCTTCAAGAAAAATACGGGAGTCTCTCCCTCCGCTTACCGAATCAGTACCAAATAATTTATAAATCCTATAACATGACAAGGAGCGATTCTTATGGGCAATCTGGCAATACATCCTACACTGGCAGGAAAAGTGGTGGTCATTACAGGCGGGGCGGGCGTCTTGTGTCGTGCAATGGCACTTGAACTGGCACGCCAAGGCGCTAAGGTGGCTATTCTTAACCGTACTTTGGAGAAAGGCGAGGCTTTGCAGGCCGAGATTGAAAGTGCAGGCGGGCAGGCTTGTGCAATTGCCTGTGATGTAACGGACAAGAATAGCGTAGCAAGTGCCGCTAGTAAGGTGCAGCAACACTGGGGTCCTTGCGATCTGCTGATCAACGGCGCCGGTGGCAATGATGCTTCGGCCAATACTACGAAAGAAAGCTATGAGCCGGGAGATCTGGACAATCCTGACATTCATTCGTTCTTCGATCTCAGTGTTCCAGGCTTTCGCCAGGTGCTCGATCTCAATCTAATCGGCACTCTGATTCCTACCCAGATTTTTGCCGCTCAAATGCTTGGACGTCAGGGTGCGGCTGTCATCAATATCTCATCGATGAGCGCCGAATCCTCGTTGACCAAGATACCGGCTTATAGCGCCGCCAAGGCGGGCATCAACAATTTCACAAGTTGGCTGGCTGTCCATCTGGCAGACGCGGGTATCCGCGTGAACGCCATCGCCCCAGGTTTTTTTCTGACCAAACAGAATGAGAAGCTGCTTATCCGGGAAGATGGGGAGCTGACAGAGCGTTCTCAGAAGATTATTGCCCATACCCCAATGCGCCGCTTCGGCCAACCGGAAGATCTGCTCGGCACACTCCTCTGGCTCGCCGATGAAGAGACCTCGGGCTTCATTACGGGGATTACGGTTCCTGTCGACGGCGGGTTCATGGCGTATTCAGGTGTCTAGATGGAATAATTAGTGGCTCAATCGCTGAAGCAGAACGGCTGCCAATTCCTCTGCTGTGTCCCAGAGCAATGGACGTATCTCGCTTGGCAAAATAGGCCCATGATCCTGATGAACACTCTTCATTGTCCAGAGAACTGGTATGTCCTGTCCAAGGGCATATCCTGCTCCAAAATAGACCTCTGGCGCATGAGTAGTCACATCGGCAATTAGCAGCTTGCTTGCAGCGATGGTGTCCAGGGCATAACTTGCTTGGCGGTCTGGGTCCGCAGCATTGAATACTTGGGGACTGTACCCGCATTGTTCAATTCGGGGCAGTACATGGGCTGACCATTCTCCGAGCAGCTCCAGATCGGCGGATAACAGCACACAGCATGACTTGAGCTTTTTTCCTCCGGCCCTTGCAGCAGCTTCCGCCCAGCCTTTATCCGTTAGCCTGAAGCTCATCCCTTCACGCACAAGAAGTTCGTCACCTGCGAGTTTATCTATGATATAGACCAATTCCTGTAGATTAGGTGAGTAGGTCAGATTATAGCTGTTGGCCAGCGGCTGAATAACCACCGCTTCTCCTGCCACCTCTGAATGACGGTACAGATATTGCAGGAAGCGCGCACCCTTTTCCTCAATGGTGGCCGGAATGTCCGGTGAGTTGGCGATGGACTCCAATTCGCTGGCGGCCAGCACCACCTGATTTCCCCGATCGAGCTGTTCCCGGATATATGCGGATAGAATGGGGAAAAGCTGCCGTTTGTCCTGATGGCTCAACGCATTAATGGTTTCATAGCTGCCACGAAGCAGTCGGTAGGAATCACCCGGAGCACAATGGCAGTCGATAAATTTATCATAATCCCCACTGGTTTCCAGTGGAACGATTTCATCACAGAATAAGCATTGCTTCTTCGCCATACGGTTATCAACTCCTGTTAGAATTTGGGCGCAGTTTTCTTTCAGGATAGGATTTGCTTAATCAGGCAGATTTATAAAACAATTTTTTCGCAAAATAACTGTTATAGATTGACTCAGAACATAAATCACTGGTGAGCACTGTTCAGAGGAGGCAATTCATGTTATGCCTGGAGTCTTAATCGTAGAGGCCTTAGCACAAGTCGGTGGGATCGTTATGTCGGATGGAGCAAGCAGTGATCAAACAATAGGCTTATTAACGGGTATTGATAATTGTCGTTTCAAACGGCAAGTGAAGCCAGGAGACCAGCTCCTTCTCGAATTCGATGTAACACGGATCAAAGGGAAGATTGTCAAAGGAAAAGGTGTCGCTAAAGTTAACGATGAGTTAGTTTGTGAAGTAGAAATTATGTTTGCATTCACAGACTAAAAGCCGCTTACGCGGCTTTCGTTCTAACCTTATATCTCTGTACGTATCTCACTAACCTCATATCTCTATACTTATCTCTCTATACTTATCTCTCTATATAGCTAAACTATTATATCCGTTACTTTAGCGTAATCGTCTTTTTCCACGTCAGTTTCTGGCCTTGATCGTTTTCGAAGGTGAACTTCACCTCGCCTTTCTCCTTCTTCATGTCATCCGGGTAAATGAAACCCATAAACTGGCCGTCACCACTAATGTAGAAGCCATCGCCTCCGCTCTGACCATGCTCCACAGCCTCTTGCAGTGTATTTACGATATCGTTCTTATCCGACTTCCACTCGATCTGCGACAGTGCGTACCCTTCAGGGCGCTGTTTGACGGCAAAATCAAAACTGTTCCCCTCGATGGGCTTAGGTGTCTGGTCAATCACAATCAGAATTTGTTGTTCTGTCTCTTCTGTCGGTATTGCTGTAGGTTGCTCTGTTGACACTGCTGTAGGTGCCACTGTAGGCTCGGCCTGTGCCGTAGCACTTGGTGACGCGGAAGGCGTACCACCATTGGCTGTGGAATCCGGTTTTGCCCCGCAAGCACTAAGCAGCAGCGTTGCTGCAAGTACCGCGAGCACATTCATCGTTGCCATTTTGTTCATGTGATACATCCTCAACTTTCTTCCGTTATTATCATTGGCTCTGCTTGTTCCAGCGTAAAATAAAAGGCGACGCCCTGCTGCGTGTTCTCGGCACCGCGCCGGCTTCCGTGCAGGTCCAGGATATTCTTCACAATGGCCAGGCCGAGGCCCGTCCCTCCGAACTTCCTATCCCGGGAGCGCTCAGCCCGGTAGAACTGATCCCAGATCCGTTCCAGATCGTCCTCAGGGATAGACGGACCTACATTGTCGATGCGGGTCATAATAATGCCGGGTGAAGCCTGCTGTATTTGAATTCGGATCGTGCTATGTTCCTCCGCATACCTGACGGCATTGCTCAACAGGTTCAGAACCACCTGCTCCAGTCGTCTAGGGTCCGCCTGCACAGCCCATTCTTCTGTCTCCAGGATGTCGATATGAAGATTCTTACTTGCTAGCTGATGATCAAACGATGAGGCTACATTTCGTACAAGACGCCCCAGATAAATCTCCTTGGGATGCAGGCGAATGGCCTTGGCCTCAAATTTGGAAAGCTCCAGCATGTCCATAATCAATGCGTTCATCCGGTCGGTCTCGTTCACAATCAGATGGAGGTAACGCTCTCTTTTATCGATGGCTACATCGTCTTGCAGTCCTTCTGCGAAGCCTTTGACAATCCCCAGCGGGGTCTTCAGCTCATGAGAGATGTTCGCAATCAATTCCTTGCGTAGCTGCTCAGAGCGCTCCTTCTTGGCCACTTCCTCCTGTAGTTCCTGGTTGGCTTCAGTGAGCTGTTTCAAGGTTGCGTCGAGGTTCTGAGATAATGTATTCATGCTCCGTGACAAATCGCCGAACTCGTCCTTGGAAGTAATTGCAGGCTGCTGGCTGAAATCCAGCTCTGCCATGCGCGTAGCCGCCTTACTGAGCTTCACTAACGGAAACGATACGATTCTGGAATAGATTAACGATAGCAGCGTCACCAGAATCAGGATCACCGGGGCCAGATAAAGAAAGTATTGTGTCAGGATGCTAACCGCTTCCCCTACCGGCTGAAGCGAAGTCATCGCAAAGACATAACGACCTCCCTCCCCAGCTTCAGGAAGCGAAAGAACAACCACCGCGTACACAATGCCGCTCCATTTGTCGGTCCACTCCATCTGAACAGGAAGCCCTTTTGTCAGACGATCTCTATCGGTGTCCATCTTGTTCATCCAATCACCAAGCGCGTTCTGAATTAGTGTGTCTTGATAATAAGGGTTAAATGAGCGGTCTTCCGGCAGTAACAAATCTGTGATTGTGCCCGTGACACGGGACAATCCTTCCTCTGGCTGTGCGCCGGATGGCTGTAGCTTTGCAGGCTGCATAATCGTATCTTTTTCATCCATATACAGCCCGTCTACAACCAGTGGATCACCGATGTGGAGACCGACAGGAATATCGTTCAGCATCGTTCCGTCCGATGATATGCGAATTGTAATGCTTTTGACAGGAGACGCTATCCGAATATAGTACGGCTCTACACTTATACGCTCAAACTGATGATTAAATATCGCGATACTGACATCATGCTGATTCATAAAGTCACCAAGAAGATGCGCGGCTTGATCCCCACCTGAATGCACTGCCGCATACTGCCGGCCAAACTCCTGCACATTCTGTTCCAGCCTACTGATCTTGGTCGTGCGGTAAAAGCGCTCAAAGAATAGCCCTTCCACCAGCATAGCAATAGAAAAAACAATCACAATCATCACGGAGGTCACAACAAACAGCTTCAGAACTACCCCGTTCTTCTTCATGGCTCCAGCTCGAATTTATAGCCTGAACGGATGACCGTCCGTATTAAGGAGCCTTCACTGCCCAGCTTGGCCCGCAGCTTTTTGATATGGGTATCCACGGCCCGATGATCGCCAAAGTAGTCCAAGCCCCACACCGCATTCAGAATATGGTCCCGGGACAGGACGATGCCATAATTTTTGATCATCACCAGCAGCAGATCGTATTCTTTGGGCGACAGGCTCAGCAGTTCACCGCTTACTGTTACCGCATGGGCTTTCTGATTCACCGACAATTCTCCGTAGACCAACGTGTCACCTTCCCGGCCAATCGTCCCTTCGGTTCGCTTCATCAAAGCTGTGGCACGGGCCACCAGCACCTTCGGGCTGAATGGCTTGGTCACATATTCATCCGCACCAAGCTCAAAGCCCATCAGCTGATCATCATCCTCTGTCCTCGCCGTGATGATAATGATCGGGACATCCGACTTCTGGCGAATACGTCTGCACACCGACCAACCATCCATTTCCGGCATCATAATGTCGAGCACAACGAGATCAACCATCGACTGTGCAAAAATCTCCAGCGCCTGCCGTCCGTTCTCCGCTTCATAGACTTCCCATTGTTCCTTCTTGAAATAGTCCGTGATAAACTCCCGCATCAGCGCATCGTCTTCCACCAGCAAAATACTTCTCTTCATGTCTTGCACACTCCACATCTACCAGAAATTCATCAGTCCATTTAACAGGAGACGTGAATGCCTGTCAAAAAGACTTGCTTTACCGATTCACTGCGATCACGCTGATCTTCTTATCAACTTGTCCAATCCATAGCTCACCGTCACCCACCATAACACCCTGCCAGTTCACGAATAGTTTGTCTTCTTTCTGAGCCAGTAGCTTCTTCTTCACCTTGGCAGTCATGATGTCATTATATTTGGCGATAAAATCTTTCTTCGTTTTAATTTGCACACTTTTCCCTTTAGTGTTCACGCGCAGCGGATAGGATATGCTGTCGGCTACTGCTGCTTTGTTATTGGCGGCTACATCCTTTTGCAGCTTGTTAAAGAAGTGTGCAAACGCTACAGGATTTTCTATACCCGCAACTTCATATGGATTCTCTATCACATTGACCGTATACACAACCACACGATTATTGATTTTGCTGATCCACAGCTCCCCATCCCCGATCATAATGCCATTGGCATTGGAAAAGGCTTGATCCGGCTTTTGAGCCAGCAGCTTGGCGCGCACATTGGCGGTCATGATCCGGTCATATTTTTGCACGAATTCTTCTTTGGTGTAGATCGGAAAGGTTTTGCCGCCCTTGTTCAGATTAAGCGGGTAGGATATCAGCTCGGCCACATCTTTGCTTTTACCTTCAGAGACTGCTTTCTGTAGTTTGGCCAAGAACGTTGTGAATTCCTTGGGATCATCGAACCCGGCGTTGTAGTAAGGATTATTGGCGCTTTGCGGAGCTGCCGGAGCTGCTACTGTGGTGGAAACAGCTTTGCTGGAACTAGCCTTTTGATCGGCCCATACCGGCCCTGTCAACGCGGTTGTAGCTACTGTGAGTCCTAACAAGAATGCGATTTTTTTCATTATTTATTACCTCCAGCGGTCATTTGATAAACCAAGTATAGTACCCGCATGTGTACAACAGGTGTACATGAAGTGTTATTTCAATAGGGTCTTGCTTAATTCAGCCCAAAGGCATGAATGAGCAGAAATCCTAAGATGGAAAGTAATAAGGACCCGATCAGCCCGGCGTAGAACGGCTTCTTGCCCAGGCGCCGGAAGGTGGCGACATCTACGCCCAATCCGAGGCCCGCCATCGCCATCGCCAACAGCATGTAGGACAGTACGAGAAGTGCCGATATTACCTCGCCTGGGATGATTCCCAGCGTGTTCACTCCACTCATGAGCAGGAAGCCGAAAATAAACCAGGGCACCGGCAACTCACGCCACTTAAATGTATGGCCTTGCTGTTTCTGTCCTTGTTGTTCCTGCGATTGTTCCTTGCGCGCTTGCCGCGCATCCCAAAGGCCAATAACCAAAGCAATCGGCACCAGCATCGCCACACGTGTCAGCTTCACAATCACCGCCATATCCAGCGCTCCCTGCCCTCCTGGTGCCGCGGCTGCGATAACATGCGCTACCTCGTGAAGTGTTGCCCCTGTGAATATCCCGTAGCCAGTCACGCTTAGACCGAGCAGCGGGTACAGCAGTGTATAAGCTAGGGTGAAAATAGTGCCAAGAATGGCTACCGTAGCCGCGCCTACTGCCGTCTCTTCGTCCTTCGCCTTGATTTGCGGTGCAATGGCAACCACTGCCGCAGCGCCACAGATGGCCGTTCCGCATGCGGTCAGCAGCCCCAGCCGCTTGTCGACCTTGAGCCATTTTGCCAATCCATAGACCACCACAATCGTGAATACAATATTGATGGCGGCAATCGCCACCACTTTATAGCCCGCATGAGCGATATCCAGTACATTCAGCTTCAATCCAAGCAGTATGATACCGAATCTTAAGAGTTTTTTACTAGAGAAGGCTATTCCGGTCTGAGCCTGCGCAGGTACACCCCTGACCGCCCTGTACAGAATACCTAACAGAATCGCAATGACCAATTGGCCCATAATACTCAGAAAAGGCAAGTACGCCAGCAGCTTAGCTATGATAGATAGCAGTATCGTCAAGCCTATCCCCTGCAAAAATCCGCCGTACTTCATGCCCCTTAAAGGCATTCGGTGTATAAGTCCCATCATCTTCGTTGCACTTCCTTAATGTGATAAATTATATTCTCACTATAGAAGGAACGAAGCCGAAAGTGAAATATGACTTTGCGATGCTAATCATTATAAAAACTTATGATTGAGAGAATCACCTGTGCTAAAATGGCTGTAACAAGCCCAAAAAGCCGAATAGACTATTTTAAAATGAGGGATTATAATGATTACTGATGCACTACGCGTGTTTGTAACCGTTGCGGAACAACGTCACTTCTCCAAAGCCGCTGAGCTGCTGAACCTGTCTCAGCCGGGCGTTAGTCTGCATATCAAAAATCTGGAGAATGAGCTTGGAGCCAAGCTATTGCATCGTTCGCCGAAGCAAGTGTCGCTGACTGAAGCCGGGTCCATTCTCTATAGACATGCCAAGCGGATCTTGTCCCACTATGAGGACGCGCGCCAGGAGATTCAACTGCTTCGGGATGAGGTGACCGGTAGTATTTTGATCGGGGCCAGCTTTACAATTGGTGAGTATATTTTGCCGGGGAAGCTTGCGGCGTTCGCCGGGCAGTATCCGCAGGTCAATATTCAGGTCACGATCGGCAACACACAAGAGATTATCGGGGCTATTCGGGGAAATCAGCTGGATATCGGTTTTGTTGAAGGCGAGGTACAGGCCTCTGCTGACCTTGAGATTATCCCTTATATGAAGGATGAAATGATTGTTGTAGCTCCCTCCGACCATCCGCTATCTCAATCTGTCGTTGTGGAGCAGGCCATGCTACAGAATCAGGTCTGGGTGCTCCGCGAACTAGGCTCCGGCACACGCGCCTTCAGTGATCATTTTATACAGGAGACGGGGATTGAAGCAAAGCGATCCCATGTCTTCACCAGCAGCCAGGGTGTGAAGGAAGCCGTCGCCGCCGGGCTTGGGATCGCTCTTTTATCAAGATGGGTGGTACGGAAAGAACTGGCTGCGGGTGAAATTACCGAGCTGCGCATCCGGCAGCTCCAATTAGAGCGAAGCTTCTCGATCATCCGTCATAAGGAGCATTCCCGCTCCATGGCGGTGGATGTGTTCCTGCAAAAGCTGCTTTTTGGCAAAAAAGAAGGCTGAAGGCTAAACGCCTTCAACCAGTACACCCTCTTCCAAATGCAGCACACGGTCACACCATTCCAGCATTCGCTCGTCATGCGTGACCATCACTGCTGCCTTACCTTCTCGCTTCACCTCGTCGGCAATCATGCTGACGACCTCTTTGCCTCGCTTAAAGTCAAGGCTTGCCGTCGGCTCATCCGCGAACAGAATCGCCGGCTTGTTCATCCACGCTCTGGCGATGGCGACCCGCTGCTTCTCCCCGCCAGAGAGTGCCTCAGGGTATTGATTCCGCCGTTCCCAGATCCCCAGGCGTTTCAGCAAGTAATCCGCCCGCTGTTTGGACTCCTTCGTTCCAAGCTTCGCCAGCTTGGCTACGTATAGGAGTTGCTCTTCAACCTTCAGGTATGGGAGGAGCTGAGCGCTTTGGAACATAAAGCCGATCTTCTCCAGCCGCAGCTGGGTCAGCGCGCCTTTATCCTTGTCTTTTAACGATTCCCCGTCAATCAGAACTTCTCCGCTAGTTGGCGAGAGCAGCGCACCTGCTGTGGACAAAAAGGTGCTTTTCCCGGAACCCGAGGGTCCCAGCACCGCTACGAATTCCCCCGCCTGAACTTCCAGGTTCAGGTTGTGCAGCACCGAAATGGTCGTATCCCCGTCACCATAAGTTTTGGTCACTTGCTTCATTGTTAGTTTCGCACTCATGCGTAAGCCCTCCCTATCGCTTCCAATGCATCGACCTTCGCTACCCGTACCACCGATATGAGCGATCCACACAAGGACATGCCTACGAATAATAAGCTGGTCCACAGAATCGTCATCGGTTCAAGCTGAAACGGCATCGAATCCGGCAGCGCCATGTTCATCCCAAAGGTCAGTGCCAAACTGACAACCAAGCTCGCTATGGACAAAATCATGACTTGGCCTACGACACTCCAAGCGAGATAAGACATCTTGGTGCCCATGGCTTTGAGAATACCGAACTGGCTTGTTTTCTGAATGGTAATGACATAGAAGAAGACGGCCAGCACGAAGGCGGCAATAACAAACAAGAAGACGATCATCATGAGCAGAGAGCCTTGCTCCGCGGAATATCCCGGAATGCTCTCAATAGCCTGCTTCTGGGTAATGATCTCCACATGATCCAGCTTGCCATTAAGCTCGGCGGCCTGATCAGCGTTGATGTTCAGTGCAATAACATTATAGGATGCCTCTTGCGGAGAAACTCCTCCTTGGCTGGTACCTTGCTTCATCTCCTGCCACTCTTGTTGATTGATATAGACCACAGGGGTATGGCTATAGGAGTTATCCTTCACGAATCCGGCAACGGTAAAACTTTTGCCAGTCGCCTGATCACGGAGCGTGCTCCCGATGGTAATGCCCGACTGCTCCAGCTTCTTATCTACGAGCACGCTGCCTGTGGTGTCATTGGTGAGCTTATCGCCCTGTACCACCTTAGGAGCCAACATTCCGTTCATATCCACTGCAAAATAAGTAATGTCAGCCTTCACGTCATCGGCGTTACCAGTTCCTGCGGTAACCGTGCTCATCTGAACCGCAAGCGGGGTCGCGTTATCCTCTCCGGTGACGGCCCGAAGCGCTTCAAGCTCTGTACCGCCCAGGACGGAACGTCTGAACGTATGCTCCGCATCGCTTTGAACCGCGAAATAATTCGCGGGCATGTTCTCTACGGCGGAAATATTGGCATAAGCCAGGCCTCTTGCTAGTCCAGTGACAAACAGGACCAGAAAAGAGACCAAGAGCATAATCACCATAATCAACGAATATCTGGCTTTGGAATGCCTCATCTCTCTCAGGGCTAAAAACATAGTACCACTCCTTCTACTCTGTATAGCTACAGTGTAGAAAGTGAAAATGAACGGAGTATGAATAAAGAATTACAAAAACCCACTATTTACAATAGTGGGAGGGTCACGGTGAATATCGTCCCTTCACCTACGCGGCTGGAGACCTCCACGGTTCCGGCATGTGCTTCAACAATCTTTTGCACAATGGCAAGTCCCAGGCCGCTGCTATGCGTCTCATGGGTACGCGCCCGGTCGACTTTATAGAAACGGTCGAAGATCATCGGCAATTCTTCTTCGGCGATGCCTTCGCCAGTATCTTTGACCGATACGATACAATTTCCTCCGGCTATCTTGGAGGTGATGGCAATGGAACCGCCGACAGGCGTGTATTTTATGGCATTGGACACCAGATTCATCCACACCTGATAGAGCAAATTAGAATCAGCATGGATACTGATGTCCGCCAGATTCAGACGCACAGCGAGCTGCTTCTCCGTCAGTCTCCACTCCATAATCTGCACAACTTGACGCAATTGGGCCTTGAGATCGAAGTCTTTCTTAGTCAGCGCTTCGGCATCATAATCCAGGGAAGACAACGTAAGTAATTGCTTGCTAAGCAGGGATAGACGGCGGCTTTCTCCATCAATGATGGTGAGATACTCCAGCCGCTGCTCCTCCGGCAGCGAGGTTTCCCTCAGCGCATGTGCAAAGCCCTGAATCGACGTAAGCGGCGATTCAATCTCATGCGAGACATTGGCGACAAACTCCTGCCGTGCCCGGTTCGTCCGTTCCAGCTCCCGGCTCATCACCATAAAATGAGAAGCCAGCTGACCGATCTCGTCCTTCCGCCACGTGTTCAACCGGATATCGTACCGGCCCTTGGAGATCCGCTTCGTGGCTGTAGTCAGCCGGGTGATCGGCCGGACAATATGAAATACACTGATCATCACAAAGCCCAAGCTGATTAGAATCGTGAACCCGATAATCATCGCAAAAAAGATCCGCAGCTCTCCGAACTGAACCTGAGCATCCGGCCGCAGGAACAGTGCATAAGTGCCTTCCGCCGTGTTGATCGGCACGCCTATCGAATTCCGCAGCTGGTTGTCAAAAAAACCGGTGATAAACGGCTTGCTTGGAAACTCGGCAATTCCGTGGTATACCTGTCCTCCCAGCACCGTGTCAATCTGCTCTTTCTCCAGATCCTTGACACGGAATGGCTCGCCATAAGTCCGCTCGTCGCCTTTCCCATTCGTCAGATAGAGCCGGTAGCCAAGGGCTGCCGTACTTTGCAGATAATCCTCCTGCGACTCCGGGTGCGAGGCAATAAACTGCTGGATTTGTACAGCCATCCCGGTCAGCTTGGCATCGTTCTCCGGTTTCACCTGGGACTGATAATAGAGGTTAGAGATCAGGAAGCCGAGCAGACTGCTCACAATAATGACAGAACAAAAGACAATACACATCCGAACATACAAGGACTTCATGCGTTGATCATCTCCACCTTGTAGCCGATGCCGCGCACCGTCCGGATTACAAAATCATCTTGATACCCGGCAAACCGCTGCCGCAGCCGCTTAATATGTACATCGACCGTCCGCTCATCCCCCTCGTACCCGGCTCCCCAGACCAGCTCAATCAGTTCAGAGCGAGAGAACAGCCGGCCCGGATATTGAGCCAGCTGTGCCAGCAGCTCGAATTCCTTTACAGGAAGCAGCAGGACATCATCCCCATCGTTAATCTCATAATTTTTGCGGTCAATGACAAGGGAATTCAGGCGAATCTTATCGTTGGAAGCCACCGAATAACGCCGGAACAACGCCTTCATCCGAAAGATCAGCTCCTCCGGCTCAAAAGGCTTGGTCAAATAATCGTCAGTTCCCCGCAAGTACCCCTGCTCTTTGTCACTGAGCTGCTGCCGTGCCGTCAGGAGAATGATCGGGATATCATACGTCTCACGGATATATTGGCACAGCTCCAGCCCATCGACATGTGGCATCATCACATCGACAATCGCCATGTCCACCGTGTGCTCTTTTAACACCGTAATCCCTTCCCGGCCATCCCCCGCCTCCAGCACCTGATACCCTTCTCTTGTCAGCACATGCTTCAATAAGGTGCGGATGTTCATATCATCATCGGTCACTAGAATCTTCTTCATTGCTTCTCACTCACTCTCTGCCATACCTGGACATCTTATAATGCTCCCATAGTATCAACATTAGAGCGATTCAACAACTTTATCTATTCGATAGTAGGTAGACTTAATCGGCTGTGGAACGGATGAAGGGAATAATGCTCTCTTTTAGAGAAAGCAACGGCCCTCCAACAAAACGCTCCAGATCCTGTGAAGTGGATGCGGTGTCGAGTCTGGACAGAAATGGGTAGATCCAGTGCTGCGCCCCTGCGTCCGGCTTATGAACCACAGGCTGACCAGCCATCTCCGACAGTACCGCGGCTAGTTGATCGAAATTCCATGTCTCTGAGGCAGTCAATTCATAAATGGCATTCTCATGATCGGATGAAGCCAATATGCTGGCCGTTCCAAGGGCAAGATCGCGACGCGTGACGGTGTTGAATGCCCAGTCTCCCGGGGCGGTAATTAGTTCTCCACTGGAAAGTGCTTCAGTTAAGCCAAGCACCCCGACAAAATCCGTATATAAGGCATTGCGCAGAAAAGTATAGTTTAGGCCGGATTCGAGAATTGCCTGCTCGGTACGCAGATGTACATTATGCTGCGAATCGGCACCGGGTTTTGGAAAGGCAAAGCTTGTGTACAAGAAATGTTCGACCTTCGCTTTCTTTGCTGCCTCGATAACATGACTATGCTGAACATAGCGGATACCATCATCCGTATTTGAGCTGGAGATGAGCAGTAGCCTGGAAACCCCGGCGAAGGCTTCCTCAAGGGTCTCCGGACGATCATAATCCACAATTCGGATCTGTACTCCCAGGGACTGCAAATGCTCTCCCTTCTGCGGGTCCCGGACACCTGCAATCAACTGTTCCAGGGGAAAAATCTCTGCGAGTCTTTCGATAATTTTAGTGCCAAGCTGTCCGGTTGCTCCAGTAATAAGTATCGACATAAATAACGTCCTTTCAATTTCATGAATTTAGTTAAGTTATTAACTATATGATTAAAAAGAGTACGCTGATCCAATCAGCTACTCTCTGGTCAACTTCCGCAACAATCCCATCAGCTGATGGATTTCCTGCGGCTCCAGCCGCTGCATCCGCTCGCCCACCGCTTGCCGGTTCTCTGGTAAATGCTCCTCCAGCAACGCTTCACCTTTACCAGTCAAAGAAATCACCGTCTTCCTGCCATCGGCTGCATCACTGGCCCGGCTGATATAGCCGTCCTTTTCGATTGGGGTCAGCAGCAGGCTAATATTTGCCTTGGTAACCCCGATGATCGACGCCAGCTCGGAGGGCAGGATGCTGCCGCCCTGTTTGGCGATCTCTACCAGGATGCGAATTCTCGCTCCATTCAGGCCCTTGGATTGCCAGTATTTCTCGGAAACAGCCACCAGCTTAGCAGTCGTCTCCACCAGGGTAAAGAACGCCTCTGTAGGCAGTGGCTGGTTCAGTACATATTTCTGCAAATCATCCATAACTTCGTTGTCAGCTCCAATTAGTTAATAACTTAACTATATTCAAAATACACTACTACCTCAGACTTGTCAAAATAGTATTTGCCTACCCTCACCAACGCCGCCATAAAAAAGCCCCGAAGCCAAGGCTTCAGGGCACACAATTCGTTGCATAGAAAGTATTTTCGGTGATAGCTTTACGCCTATTAGACCAGTACAGTCTTCGTAATTACCGGCTCTTCACTGTATCTCGTTCTGCCTTCCGGCAGTACTTCCAACTTAATCAACTCCGAGCGGCTCGCGAGGCGGATCGGTGGTCCCCAAGTGCCGTAGCCGGAGGATACGACTACATGCAGGTTTTCTTTTTTCAGGTATCCCCAGTCAAGCTCAAACAATCGTTTAGTTATCCAATGATTGGGTGCGATCTGGCCACGGTGCGTATGACCCGAGAGCAGAACGTCCACACCTGCCTGAGCCGCAGCTCCAAAGCCGGTCGGCTGGTGGTCCATCATGATGACAGGCTTGGAATGGTCAATTCCCTCAAGCAGTGCAGGTACGCTCAATCTGCCACCGGCCTCCATCGTTTCCGCAGTTTTGTCCTTACGACCTACGATATAAACGCCGGCTGTCTCCACAACTTCGTCCTGTAGCACTCTGATCCCGATGCTCTTCATCACTTGGGTATATTCCTCGATGGAGCCGCCATAGTATTCATGGTTCCCCAGCACAGCATATACGCCATAACGTGCTTTAAGCAGTTTTAACTGCTCACTCATCTTATTACGAACGAACGGCTCAATGCTATCATCCAGCACGTCCCCGGCGAGCAGGACAATATCCGGCTGCATGCGGTTGATCTCTGCCACCATTTTTTTCAGATGCCGATTCCCGACGATGTTCCCCAAATGCAGGTCAGATGCTACGGCAACGGTCAGCGGCTTCCGGGTTCCACGCGTTTTGGCGATGGGCAGCGAATGATTGCGCACAACCGTACTCCAAGCATTTCTGGAACCCCAAATCAGGAACAGAGCCAACAGCACCAACAGCACCCCGCCAGCATCAGTGACAAAGGAATCAGGCACCTTACCGCTCCAGTAGAGCAGTAGGTAAACCAAATCTGTCAAAGGCAGCAGGAGAATAGCAAATTCCATACAAGCCAAGTAATATGAGCCTACGACTTTAAACAGTCTTCCAGCTGGTTTAAGCACCTGCGGCCATGGGATCATTCCGATGACGTATGCCAGCGCTACAACTGTAAAGAGACTCCAAAACCAGGCCGGAGACGATCCTGGCAGCCATTCCTGTACCAACAGCCACAGGTGATAGCCGATGTAATAATTCACTAGAACCAACCCAAGCAGCATCAATACTCCTGAGGCTATTCTTTGCAAAGTCTTCATTATGTTTCTCCCCTTCACCGCGTTCTTCTGTATCTAACTCAAATCATAACACAAACCGTTAACACAGTATAAAATCCAGGCAGGGAATCGTCAAAGACCGCAGATTTATTCCTGCTGTAATGGCCCTCGCTCGTTTCTATTTTTGAAACTTTTACGCATTTTTTGAGGGTTATTTTTAACTTCCGTTATTATAAAGACAGCTTTAACTGCAAGACTTCTCCGGAGAAGGAACTTGAGCAACAGAGCTTTAAGAGAGGAAGTGACTTGATCCCTAATGTCAGCCAAGATTTATATCGCTCTACTCTCCCTTGCCATTAGCGCGTTTGCTATCGGAACAACAGAGTTTGTCCTGGTAGGGCTGCTGCAAACAGTAGCAGATGATCTTTCCATCAGTATCACACGAGCAGGAACACTTATTTCCGGCTATGCCGTCGCAATTGCCGTAGGAACTCCGCTCATCGCGACCTTTTCAGGGCGTTTTCCCAAAAAGCAGCTTCTGCTCCTTTTGATGGCCATATTTACCTTAGGCAACTTGCTGGCAGCATTCTCGCATTCGTATGGTCTGCTAATGTTGTCACGGGTCATTACAGCCATCGCCCACGGTGTGTATTTTGCAGTAGCAGCTACCGTTGCTGTGGACATGGTTCCCGCCAGTCATAAAGGTACCGCTGTCTCGATCATGTTCACCGGACTAACCGTAGCCACCATTGTCGGCGTTCCCATGGGAACGTATATCGGCCAGCATTTCGGCTGGCGTGCTACCTTTGGCGTTGTAGCCACACTTGGTTTCGTAGCTTTGGTCTCCAATGGTCTGACGATCGGTAAGGTTAATCAGGATTTGAGCAAGCTTCGCTTAAGCGATATCAGAAAGCTGGTCTTTAACAACCGCATCCTGCTGGCCTTACTGATGACCGTACTCGGCTTCGGGGGAACGTTTACCTTATTCACCTACCTTACTCCTATTCTGGAAAATATCAGCGGCTATTCGCCCGGCTCCATTACGCTTCTGCTGCTAGTCTATGGAGTTGCTGTTGCGATAGGCAACCTAATCGGCGGAAAACTCGCCAATGCGCACCCTGTAAAATCGCTGCGGCTTGTATTTTTGTGCCAAAGCATTGTATTGCTGCTGCAAATCGTACTGCTGCCGAGCAAGCAACTGACCATTCTTGGGCTTATCTTAATGGGCTTCTTCGCCTTCATGATGTCTCCGGGAGTACAGGCCTACATCCTGACACTCGCTGAAAAGTTCGCCCCGTCAGCTAAAAATCTGGCATCAGCACTGAATATTTCCGCCTTTAATATCGGCATTGCGGCTGGCTCTACCATAGGAGGCTATGCCGTGGACCATCTGGGTTACTTGGACACTGCTTGGCTTGGAGCCATCATGGTGTGCGGAGCTATGCTTTTGGCCATGCTGAACTATCGTCTAGACAGACAACAACAACTTTTTGAGGAGTGAAATTATGATGAATCTTCAATCGCTGGAACAACTGGAGAACCAACTCCAATTAGATCATTTTACTAACGAGGATGCCCTGGAGCTCGGATTTACCATTATCAACTATGCCAAAGAACAAGGCACCTCAATTGCCGTTCATATTGAGCGGAACCGTGTCCCATTGTTCACCCATCTGATGGAAGGCACCTCTGATGAGAATTACCACTGGCTCTTCCGTAAAAAGCGGGTAACCGACCACTACAACCGTAGCTCCGCTTACATTGCCGAACGTTTCGCCCAGAGTGGAACTACGCATACAGAGAGCTCTCTTCTATCACCGGTTGAATATCAGGCGGTAGGCGGCACCTTTCCGCTTCGCATCAAAAACGTTGGTGTAATTGGCTCCGTTACAGTAGCCGGACTAACAGGTCAACTTGACCATGATTATGCAGTAGAGGGTCTTAAGCGATTTATAGATAGTTATTAATTCAGGGGAAACGTCGGGAAAATGCGGCTGCACAATGCCAAGCCAATCTCCAGGACGTTTCCCCACTGTTTTTCCAACTTGCTGGTATTAGTGACATCTTAGACAAGAACATTCAAGAACAATGAGAAGCTCTTTATGATTACTATTGCACTAAATCAAGGATTTGACGGCTTAATCTTTAGCACTTGCATGAATGTTGTACAATTGAACTAGACACGATAAGGAGTGAATCTGATTGGAAAAAAACAGTCTTGCCTTCACACAGAACCGTAGCGCAGCGCCCGGCGACATCATAACTTTTGGCACTTACCCGCAAATGCTCCATGGCACGGACAGAACGCCGATAAAGTGGCGGGTGCTGCAAAATTCAGGTGGAGAGCTATTCGTTTTGAGCCAGTACATTTTGGACTGCAAACGATATCATCATGAAAATGTCGATATTACTTGGCGTGACTCTGATCTGCGAAGGTGGCTGAACGAAGAGTTTTATCATGCCGCGTTCAATGATGCTGAGATGAAGTTCATCAAGCCAACACTTTGCGCTGACAACGGGGACGGAAGTTCAGATACGGAGGACAAGGTATTTCTGCTCAGCGTTGCAGAAGTGAAAGAGCTGACCTATAAACTTGACGAAGATTCTTTAGGTGTCAGACGTCGTGCAGTAGGAACGGAATTGTCCAGAATACAAAAGAACGATGGATGCCGCTTGTATGTGTATGATAAAACAGTCAGAGCTGACTATATCCTCGAGAATGATGAAGCGCTTGGCTGCTCATGGTGGTGGCTGAGAACTCAACTTGGTATTTCTTCCCGCGCGTATTTTGTTGGTCCTCGAAGCAGTATCCGCAGTTATGGTCTTGTCAACTTAGCTTGTTACGGCGTGCGCCCCGCTATTAAGATTAATCTTCAATGATAAAAAGCGGGGCCATCCCGGCCGGCATTGTTATTCATTCTCCAGCAGTTTCGATATCTGCATGCTGCATTCCAGCAATTGTCTGCTCAGCGCCCGGTCTTTCTTTTTGGTCATCCGCGCAGAAGGACCTGAGATGGCAACAGCAGCTATAGCAGTCTCTTTATAAAAAACAGGAGCCGCAATACAGCGGAGGCCGATTTCCGTCTCTTCATCATCAATGGCATACCCTTGCTGGCGAATCACTTTAAGATGCTCTCTCAGCAAGTGGAAATCGTCAAAGGTATTTGGGGTATTTTTGTGCTGGATAACGTTCTTCAGTATAGCTTCCAGCTTGCGTTCATCCAGATGAGCAAGAATGGCTTTGCCGAAGGCGCTCAGATGTGCGTAAGCCTGGTCGCCCACCTTGGAATGAATCCGCATCGTATGTGTTCCTTCTATCACTTGGGTTGTCACGACATGGATACCGTTAAGAATCCCAATGTACAGGGTCTCACCGACCACACGGCTCAAATGATACAACGGTGGGACAGCCACCCACTCCAGTCTAGGGGAAGGGTGACTCACGGCTCCGCCTATTTTCTCCGTCACACTATAAGCAAAATCTGTCTTTTTCACATAGCCTGCAAGCTCCAGGGTATACAGCAAGCGATATACGGTAGATTTATTCAGATTAACGATCTGGATGATCTCGCTTAGTTTCATAGACTCTGTCTGCTGCAGCGTATCCAGGATCAGAAGCCCTTTTTTTAAAGTGGCCGATTCATATTGCTTCAAGTTACTCACCTCTTGTCTGTGGTGTAGCCATAATAAATCAAAGGCAGCAGTAGATCAAATATTGATCCATTCATATCAACTATTGAAATATAATTTCTGTATGCAAAAAGCCAGCAAACTCCGGCTAGGAAGCTTGCTGGCTTTAAGTCATGTTATACAGCCTTACCGCGGCTAGCCATGTATTCACCAATGAGCTTGTCACATTTGTTAATGTGATTAACAAGCCAATCCGTCAAAGTGCGGTTCAATTTGATCGTAGAGAGAACGGATACGCCCTTGGCATTGATCATTTCTTCAAGCTCAAGCACTGTTTTCACAAAATCCGCATGGGTCTTGCGGTGCTCCGTCAGCTCCGGAAAATCAATCTCTCCCATCAGCTCTTCTTCGTCGCCGAAATGCTCGAGTGTGTACTCTTTCAGGAATTTCAGTGTTTCCATAATCTTATCCCGGCCCTGCTGATTCGAGCAAGCTTCGAAAAACTCATTGAGCTTCGCCAGCAGCTGTCGGTGCTGACAGTCAATCTTTTCTACCCCAATATCGTAAGAATCTTTCCAGGCAATCATGGCCTCATCCCTTCGTTATCCCAAACCATTCGAATGGGAAATAAGGTATATTCTGCACCATTTTGCATGAAAGTTCAGTTAACAACATCACACGACAATTTTCTACATAAAATAATATCAATAGGAACTATCTACGGCTCCACTCAGGATTATACCGGTACAGCTTCGATGGACGATGTCCAGCGTCTTTGGTGTACTCTTCGGTTTCGGTAACGGCATCGGCCATTTTCCGGCGGAAAGCCGCGGCCAGCAGCTCTTTTCCGAGAATAATCTCATACACCCGCTGTAATTCAGACAATGTGAACAATGGTGGCATCAGGTTGAAAACAATATCGGTATATTCAGCCTTGCCTCTCAGACGCTCGATCGCATACTCAATCATGATGGAATGGTCAAACGCTATTCCCTCGCTCTCTACAATCTCACGTGACAGCTTTTTGACACGTCCCTGTACGGACTCCACAATCCGCACAACAGCTGATAGGGCCTCGTGCTCACTCTGAAGCTTGATGCGAACCCGCTTCTCTGTCTCCGTCCCCTGTTCGGTGGTTATTGTGTGTTCATCCTCTAACGCATAAGACACATCGAACCAGGCCGCCTCCACCGCATCGTCCCCGGCCTGCACATCCAGCGTAGTCCGGTCAACGAGCGCCATGTACGAACAGCTAATAACCCGTGTACGCGGGTCACGGTGCACAGCTCCCCATGTAAACAGCTGCTCCATGTACAAATCCTCTATATTCGTTTCGCTGTATAGCTCTCGTCGTGCCGCATCCTCAATGCTTTCATCTACAGCTACGAAACCGCCTGGCAGCGCCCACTGGCCCAGGTACGGATGCTCGCCCCGTTTGATCAACAGTAGCTGCAGAGATTTCTGGGGAAGCTTGCGGTAATTGTTTTGTTCCAGGTCCATCACGGTAAAAATCAGCATATCCACTGTCAGCGAAGGATGTTCATACGCATCAGCATTATAAGTCGTCAGAAATTGTGCTTCAGTTAAACCACTTGCATCTGTAAGAGGGTGATCAGACATAGGTTACAATACTCCTTTTCTATAAAAACATTAATATTATCCAGTTGTTAGTATCACATTGTAATTATACACACATCTCCCTGGGCCCAGTCAACAACACAGAAAAACCGGGAACATCCTCATAAGAGGACAATCCCCGGTTCCATTAAACAGGTTCAATATGGACAAGCACGTAAGAAACCTGGTGGAGGTCCTTCAATTGGTCTTCAATTTCTTCGGTAATGTCGTGACTCTGAACCACATTCAGCTTGGCATCCACCAGCACGGTTGTATCCACCAGGACGTTATTGCCGTGCACACGAGCCTTAATATCCTTGATCGATTGCACACCGTCAATTTCGGCCACCGTATTCTTCATCCGTTCAAGTTCTGCCGCGTCAAACCCGTCTGTAAGGTCATGAGTGGCCTTGCGGAAAATATCGAAGGCCGTCTTGCAGATCATCAGGCCGACGATGGTCGCTGTAAGCGGGTCCAGCCAGGGAATCCCGAATTGGGAGCCGATGATCCCGATAAAAGCGCCTATGCTGACTAGCGCATCTGAGCGGTTGTCCTGCGCCACAGCTTCGATGGCATTACTGTTGATGCGCCGCGCCAGCTTTATGTTGTACATGTAGACTGCCATCATGATGACTGCACTTCCCGCCGCTGTCCAGGCAGCGATCAGATCCGGTGTCGCAAGTGACGGCTCCATAAATTTGTTCACACCCTGGTACAAGACCTGAAGTCCGACCGCAATCATAATAAAAGAGGCTATCATTGCTGCAATCGTCTCTGCACGGAAATGTCCGTACCGGTGATTGGAATCCGGAGGTCTGCGTGATATTTTCAACCCCGTCAGGACAGCTATAGACGCTATAATATCCGTAGTATTGTTCAATCCGTCGGCAAGCAGCGCCTGGGAACCCGAGATGGTTCCTATGAACAGCTTGACGGCGGATAACAAAATATACGTTGCTATGCTTAGCCAGGCACCTCTTTCACCCTGTTTGATGTCTTTGTAATTATCCAAAACCAGTAACCCCCAAGCAATAGTATTGTTCTATATTACACGCAGCTAATCGGGTGGGTCTAGAGAAACAGTGTTGCCGAATGGCGCAAGAGTTACCCCTGCCAAATAGAGTTGGGACACATGAATTTTGTTGTCGTATGCAACATTATTTGACTCTGTTCAACTTTTTGCCTGGGCGGGCGCTAACTAGCACAAAAAATCCCCGCAGCCAAAGGGCTGCAGGGATTAGGATGTGCTATCTGATGTTACTCTGCTGGAGCAGTAAAGCTACGAGTAGCAAACTCTGCATCTAGCATATAGAAAGCATTGCTGTCTTTTTCGATGCGTTTCAGCTTGGCGATAATGTTGCTGAACAATGCTTCTTCTTCTACTTGCTCGTCAATGAACCATTTCAGGAAGTAGATGGTCGCATGCTCGCGCTCGTCCAAAGCAATGTCAGCAAGATGGTAGAACTTCTTGGTGTTTTGTTGCTCATGAGCATACGCATGTTCAAACGCATCCAGCATCGAACTGTATTCATTTTTCGGCTCTTTGAGCGCAGCCAGTGTTGCCCGTTTGTCACGGTCATTGAGGAATCTGTATATTTTCATTGCATGAAATCTTTCCTCTTCGGCCTGAACCAAGAAGAAATTAGCAAATCCGTCAAGACTCTCACCGGAACAGTATGCTGCCATAGCAAGGTAAACGTGAGCGGAATAGAACTCAAAGTTCATCTGTTCATTAAGTGCATTAAATAATTCGTCTTTCATGGACACGTCACCTCAATTTTTAATTTACAAATATGTATTGATTCCTGTATATCTTATCACTCAGACTGATAATGGGGCAAGTCCGCCTCACGGCTACTGCTCAATATCACTTCTCAAAGCTACTCCCCGCAATCGCTTCTCCTTGGGAGAGATAGACGGATAATGGTATTATGGAATTTAAAGGTGGATACACTAAAGCGGGTCTGAATGATACCACCCGACATTACTTTGCATAGAGGAAAGGAAGATTCTAATTGATGAAAGTAGTAGATCGCCTGACGATATATAAAAAACGCTTTGCTCCCATTGCCTCTATTCTGCTCCTGATTCCGCTTCTCAGCGGCTGTGGCAGCGGCACGTCCTCATCCACAGCATCCACACGGGCGCCTGCCGCAGCACCCACCGTGTCAGCATCAGGGCCGTCCACAACAGAAGCTAACCTCTCAACGCCTACGGCAGAGCCTGATCCTTTAGTCCTTCAGCTTCAGTCCCTGACCCTGGAGGAGAAGATCGGACAAATGCTGCTGGTCGGTATTAACGGTACAACCCTGGATTCAGGGGCCAAACGGATGATCACAGAGGATAAAGTAGGCGGTATTATCCTCTATGGCAACAACATCGATAATTTGCAAGCGATGGTCAAATTGGTTAATGCCATGAAGAAAAGCAATGCAGCCAATGCTGCTCCCCTGTTCATGAGTGTCGATCAGGAAGGCGGCAAAGTCAGCCGTATGCCTGCGGAGTACGCCACAATCCCGTCTAACGCGAAGGTGGGTATCCGCAATGACGTGAATGCTGCACGAACCATGGGCACGTTGCTGGCTCGGGAGGTGCGCTCCGCAGGGTTCAATATGAACTTCGCTCCGGTACTGGACATTAACAGCAATCCCAAGAACCCTGTCATCGGCGACCGTTCTTTCGGCAATTCGGCGGACACCGTTGTGAAACTAGGCATTGCTGAGATGAAAGGCATCGAGAGTGAAAGCGTTATTCCGGTAGTGAAGCATTTCCCCGGGCATGGGGATACCTCCGTAGACTCTCATCTGGAGCTGCCTGTTGTGAATAAAACAAGGGATCAGCTGGCCGGGCTAGAATGGCTCCCCTTCCAGGCTGCCATTAAGGAGAATGCTGATGCGGTCATGGTAGCCCACATTCTGTTTCCCAAGCTAGACCCCGACAAACCCGCTTCCTTATCGCGCACGATCATCGGCGACTTGCTTCGGGAAGAGATGGGATACAAGGGTGTCGTTATTACCGATGACCTGACCATGGGAGCGATTATGAAGCATTTCGATCTGGGCCAAGCCGCGCTTGACAGTGTCAATGCCGGCAGCGATATTCTGCTGGTCGCCCATGAATATGAGAATGAGAAACGTGTCCGCGAGGCGATTCTGCAGAACGTAAAGAACGGTAAGCTCAAGGAATCGCGGATTGACGAGAGTGTCTACCGTATTTTAGCGTTGAAGCATAAATACGGCCTGACTGACAACTCTGTCCCCGTTCCTGATCTTACCGCCCTCAATAAAGATATTAAAGCCTGGCGCTCAACAATTGCTAAGTAACTGTGTTGCTACTGGAGAACAACCGTATCACCGGGCTTAAGTCCGGTCAGGATCTCTGTCTTGTCGGTTGTCTCCAGTCCAATCTTGATATCTCTCCGCTCAACCTCACCATTGCCCTTGTCGAGATTGACATAAGCAGCATCGCCATCATGGATTACAGCCATGCTGGAGACTACAGTTGCTTTTTCTTTTCGGATAGCTTCAATCTCGCCATTTAGACTCAGACCGCCGATGAGATGCTCATTGGCATCAAGCTTAATAATGACTTCAAATTGCGGCACTTGACTGGTGTTATTAGTCTGTCCTGAGGTGGTAGTGGCAAACTTGGCCACCTTGGTCACTTCACCAGACAACTTCTCTTCTTTGAGTGCAGTCATTTTCACGTCTACCTTCATACCGGTTTTAATCCGGAACACATCCTGCTCTCCCACCAGTGCGACAAATTCAACCTTGCTAAGATCGACAATCTTGCCGATGTACTGGTTGTCAGACACCGTCTGTGGACGTTCGCTGGTGCTGTCGAAGAGGAAAATCCCACTTGCCGGAGCACGGTAAATCGCTGTATTCAGCCTTTCCTTCTTGCTGGCAAGCTCCCGGGCCTGAATCTCCGAAGTCACCTCGTTCAGCTCATCGCCGATCCGCTTAGTTTCCTGGGAAGCCAGTACCTTCAATCGATCTGCTTCGGTTGCACCCAGCGCGGCACTCTCCTCGTCCTGTTGGCTCACGAAAGCATTCAACTCCGCTTCCAGCTTGCCTTTACGGATAGTCGCTTCCTGTGTCGCAATATCGTTCTTCAGCGTCTCCTGATCCAGAGTATACAGGATATCACCTTTCTTAACCTGTCCGCCATTCTCCACTTTCCATGCAGTCACTTTAGAAGCAAAAGGCGCATAGACGAGAGTTTCATGTTCATACTGAGATTTCCCTTTAACCTGAATCGTCTTGTTAATCGTCTCCTGGGTGACCGGGAAGGTGATACTTTGCACAGGCTCCTCCATCGGCGGTGCTTCCTGCGGCTTGAACATTTTGTCATAAGCGAAATAACCGGCTACGGCTACAATCGCTAGGATGATGACCCACTTTATAATCCTTTTCATTCCCTCGGCTTCCTTTCTGCCACAAAATACTAATCCCGTTTGATAGCCGTGAGCGCATTGGTTCTCGATGCACTGATGGCCGGATAAATCCCTGATAAAATACCTGTCATAATGGCGAATGCGATGCCGATCGGAATCGTCATAAGCGGAATAGCGATAACAAGACCGCCCTCACTTCCACCCATACCGCCGGCCGAGCCGATTATTTTGTTCATACCAGTAACGATCAAATACGAGAATACCACGCCCAGCAGTCCGCCCAGAAAACCTAGCAATGCAGCTTCCGTAATGAACATATTGCGTATTTGCCGCATGTTGGCGCCCAGTACCTTCATGATTCCAATTTGTCGACGGCGTTGATGCGAAGACATGGTCATGGCAACAATAATGGAGATGGAGGCAATAATCAGAATGAATATCCCGACCCCGAGTGCTACTTTTTTGATCATACTAAACTGCTCTGCAAGCATTTCCTTCTGGTACAGATTCGTGCTGGTGTTCAGGGTAAGCTTCTGAATGAGCTTCTCCAACGCTACAATGTTATCGATGCTATCAACCTTGATAATCGCGTTGTTATAGACACCTGCTTGTCCATTGGAATCATTGTTCAGATTGAGTTCATCCCGCAGACGATCAGCCGTTTCTAGTGACACGTAGATCTTCTTGTCATACATCGCCATATTGTCATCCATGCCCTTAGGCTTGGCAAGAATCCCCATGACTCGAATAGAGGAACTTACCATGGTCTTGCCGTTGCTAAAGTCGGTTGACTGGAACTGAATCTGCTGCTGGTATAGATCCGCTGGCAGGCGGCTAAGGTTATCGTACTGTTGCCTGAGATCATTGTTATAAGGATCATTCCCCATCGCCTCGTACAGACTTTGCCTTGTCTCATTATCAATCAGACCCAGTGTCGCCCCGTAATTCAGCACGGCCATTCCTGCTAGCTCAGAAGGTCCTCCCTGCTTGAAGGTATTATCGTACTTTGTTAGCAGGCTAAGATTGGTACCTATGACCTGAATATCAGATATTTTATTATCAATAGTAAGCATCTGAAGCCAGCCAATTTCCTGGAAAGGGGCTGCCGCATTCACATGCTTCAGTCCAGAGATGATCTCCAGCTTCTGGCGGGTCAGCTTACCGGGATCGAGCTTCTCGTTATCCCCTTCCCCCTGGCTCCCATTCTTCCCTTGGTTGGGTACGCCACTGTTGGGGGTTACGGTGATCTCATCCATTTTGAATCGGCTGTTGATCTCTTTCTCTGTGTATGCCTGCGCCGAATCTCCGAGACTGAGTGCAACGATAATGGCAGCACATCCGATAGAAATCCCCGCCATACAAAGCCCCGTAACTACCTTACGTCGTTTGATCTGATCCCAGGCCAGACGCGAAATATCTCTAACTCTCATCCTGCTCTCCTCCTTTGGACTCCACTTCGGCAGGAGGCTGTTCTCCGGTGATCATAAATCCGTCCCGCAGTGTGAAGATGCGCTGCATCTGTTCTGCGACCTCAATCTCATGCGTAACAACTATAAAGGTTGTGTTCATTTTCTTGTTCAAATCAAGCAGAATTGTAATGATCTCTTCCTCTGTCTTGGAATCCAGGTTCCCGGTCGGTTCATCTGCGAATATAACGGATGGCTCCGTGATCAGGGACCGCGCGATACTTACACGCTGCTGCTGACCACCGGATAACTGTGCAGGGAATAGATTGGCTTTATCTGGAATGCCTACCGCTTCCAACAGCTCCAGCGCCTTCTTCTTGCGCACGGATGGAGCCACAGACTGGAAGACCAGCGGCAGCTCCACGTTCTCACGTACCGTCAGGCTAGTGATAAGCTCATACGCCTGAAAAATGAATCCGATGTTTTTTCGTCTGAATTCAGACAGTTTGTTCTCGCTCATTTTCACAATATCATGGTCGGCAATGTAAATATGTCCTTCCGTAGGCTTCATCAGCCCCGCCATCAGGTTGAGCATGGTCGACTTCCCGGAGCCTGAGCTGCCCAGCAGCGCGACCATCTCGCCCTTCTGAACCGAGAAGTTGATATCATGCAGCACAGCGGTTGTTTCATTGCCGTTCTTGAAAGAATGGGTTACTTTTTCCACTCGCAACATACAAGCTGCTCCTTCTGTACTTTAATAGAGGGTCTTATTTGTCTGGCGTCGGCGCTCTGTCAATGAACAGGGTGTATGCCTGGCTGGCCAACTCAATCCGTTCCCCCTGGAATTCATCGTAAAGGGTGATTCGGTATGCTCCTCCATTAACCAGCTTCTTGTAAGCCGGGTTGCTGAAGGAGAGACTGAACGTATTATTATTACCCTCCGTCAGATCTGTGCCGATAGCCAGACTCTTTTCCTGGGATTGACCAAAAGGATCTGTCATTTTGAGGACCAGCTTGTGGTTAAAGGTTCCCAAGTCATAGCTAACATCACGTAGCAGATCATAGTTCATTATGATATTGATTGTATCTGTACCCAGCAGATTCCGGCCATCGGATCTAAGCATAGACAAGGTGTACGGGTATAGCGTGACTTTCGACAAATTGTTCTCTGGCGGAGTCGCTACTGGATTGAGATCCAGTGAGGCAATGTTAATAAATCCGGTTGGCTCCTGTCCCGGTTCACTTAGCTTATTGCCAGTGATGCCAGGTCCCAGGTACAGCGCAACATCGGACAAATTCACCGACTTAGGAACCTTCGCCCAGAACGTGACCAACTGCTTACCACCTGGTGTTGCAGAAGTGTCGGGCTGGTTGGATACCGCTTCAAAAAGATCACCGTTCGGCGTTGCAAAGTAGCCTTGTATACGGGCCATCTTACTCTGCCTCTTCTCTTCGCTGCTCAGCAGCAATTCGGAGTATACAATGTTGGAGTTAACGCCTTCATAGATCGTGGTCTTGTTCTCCTGAACCTTGGCATTCTTGCCTTTAGCAATGATATCGTAGCTTCCTCCACGCTCAATCTGCGCCACAGCATTGATCATACTGTCAGTGGTGAACGATAGGAACGACACATTTTCTTCTTTGACGGTTGTATACAGGTTAACACTTAGTTTGTCGAACTTCTGTGTATATGGAACTTTGGCCATCACATAGACGTCGGCAGATTTACCCGGTGCAAGTGATTGGAATTCCTTGTCCATGAATAGTTCGGTCGAACCGGTAAGATCGTTGTTGTCCAGTTTGACAGCGCCTTTTAGATCAGGCAGAGACAGGTTTACAGACTGAGTGTTATTAATGTTCAGCTTCGCAACGATGATATCGTCGTCTTTCCACGGAAAACGTTGCACAGATAGCAGACGATAATTGAAAGTCCCGTAATCATTCGTTGTTCTATAGTCCTGCCCCTTCTGGGTATCCGGTCTTAAGGTATAGGGGATGGAGAAATACGCCACTGGAATAGTCAGCTTGGCCGTATTACTGCCCGTTCCCGAGCCTGTGCCGGCATCGCTGCCACCACTCCCGGTATTGTCCGGTGAGATGGACTTATCTGGTGCAGAAGCAACGGATTCAATCATTTGCAGTTGCAGCGTGTTCTGTTCAACCGCCAGCGGAATCTGGGCCTTAAGCGAGATCACTTTCTCCTCAAGTGGCTTTAAGAGAAGTCCGTTAATTCCATTTGCGTTTACAGGGAAAGAGGTTCCTTTGGCCGATTTCACCGCCAGCTCATAATTCGGCAAGGTGACAGCCTTGTTCCCGGTATTTTTGAAACGGAGCTGGAAGGTCCACATACCGGTTTCATTCTCTGCATAGACGGCTGCATTACTCAATTGGGTTTCTACAGAGTTATTGTTAATGATGATTTTTTTGGTAACACCCTTGGCGACCGTCAAATCAGGTGTTGTAGCAGCCGGAAGCTTGTAAGCGGACTGTGGAAGGTCCACCTTCAGTGTCTCGTCTCTTTGCACGAATTGTAGTCTCATATTATCGGTCTTGAGGTAGGATGGAATTTCGGTCAAATAATAGATAGTTTTCTTCTCTTGTGGTTGTATCTTGTACCCGGCCTGCGAACTGTCTAATGCCAACTCAAAGGCGGTTCCGCTTGCCGTTACTAAGTAAGCCTTATACCCGGGATCGCTGAGTACTTTGTTCCCTTTATTGGTTACATTCAGGCCAATCTTGGCGTAGACTTTACTGCTATATTTATAGATTTGGAAGGATTCTGAAGACGCAGCAACGGGAATGTCGCTCATCGTGGTGTTCAGGATTTTTCCATGAAGTGTCGACTGGGAATATCTTACAGGAACGCCTATCGATCCCGCTTGTCGCAGATAGCCCTTAGCTTTGGCATCCCAGACATACATAGCGATCTTGATGCCGTTGAGAGAGTTGGTTTTACCAACGTTAACATAATAGGTTACACGCAGATTTTGCTTCGAATCGATATTTTTCTTCAGTGCATCTGCCGTTACCGGAGTGCCGGGGATAACCGTGCCACCAGATGTGACCACCCGTGAAAAATAGTTGATCAGACCGGCTTTGCTGCTGCCCCCGTTGGCATAATTCAGGGTATACGTGAGGATATTCCCCCCCGCTTGTGGCCACAGCCGGATATCCTCAAGGGTAGCATTGACCCCTGCTCCCAGCTGAACACTTCCTAAATGGGTTGTTGTACTTGGTTCCAGAGCCGCTACTTTGGTCGGTGAATTGACATTATTAGTAGTTTTGACCGGTGCTGCAGACGCTGAGTAAGCCGATAGTTGACTGATGATAAAAGTGCTGAGCAGCATGGCTACATATGTACGTCTATGTTTTCTCATTGATTTCCCTCCAAACGTATTTACAAAGATTATTATAGAGGCTAACCCTATGGGAATTGTGTCCAAGTTGTAACCCTTATAATAGAGTTGTAATTTCTCTGTTATTTACCGTCATGTGTCAGAACGCCTTGTGAAACTCTGGGAACATGAATTGATACAGAAGCATAGATAAGGAAGTCATATCTATGATGCCGGAGACGGCTTCACCGGAACCAAGAACGGGTCAAGACCCCGAAGATAGCTTTATTCAAGGAGTCATGGATTGTCTGCCAACCTTCTGGATTGCTATCAGAACACGCAGTTTGCTCGGCACCGTCATTGCTGGAATTCTCTCACTTATGGTTTTACGCTTCTTCTTCTAATTGGGTTTCAATTGGAAATTAATTTACGAGTAAAAAACAGCATCCATCCTCTGACGTTCCATCAGTGATCGGGCTGCTGTTTTTTGAAACTAGCTATAGAAAATTCAGGATTTCGATTTCTGAAACACCGTGATCTGTGCCACATCGGCATCGGTAAGCTCTTCCTGACCGTACCTGGCCTGGTCATACAGATCGAGCAACCTCTCTTCAGGCATAGTGCCAGCGTCCCTGCCTTCCTTGCGTTTCCGGTTTCGGCCGGCACTCCACACCGCTGCGTCGGCCCCCGTCTCATGCGGGGTGAGATGCTTCTTGATCTCATAGCCATTCTCCTGTTTAGAGCGCAGCCACTGGCGGTATAGCCATCTCACCCGCTCCCGATTGCCCTGCATATGCTCCCAGCGATCCCGCCGGCCCCCGCTAACAGCCGTGGTCCAGAATTGTCTGAAATTCTGCAACGTTTTCTCCCAGGCAAAGACACTACTCTCTTCATCCTGATAAGTCTCATTGCCACGGCTTGGCTGCTTGCGCATTAACATGGCTAGTACAGCGGCAATGGCCTTGTGCAGCAGACCGCCAGTATTTCTGTAGAGCCAGCGCAAGATAAAGAAGACAACTATAGCGATTACGGCTGCTACGATAACATAGGACAGAATGTTGAAAATATGTGCGATAAGACCGGGGTCATTGGCTTCCGCCGCTGGCATTTCCGGTGTAGCACGCGCCGGTTCATTCGGCTGCAGCGGAGTTTCTTCCGAGCCCGATAACAATCGAGCGATCCATGACAATAGCTGGCGAAGTCCACTGAAGAGCAGACCACCGATTATCCGCCCTGCTCCTGCTGCCAGAGCTACCGCTGCAACCACTACGAGGAGTACAGATATGCGGTTATGGAGTCGCAAGCCTGGTGGAAAGGATGAGGTCTGGCCAGAAAGAGATGTATAACGCAAATGATCGCTATTCGATGCTAGGAGAACAATAATGACGCTCAGACTACCGCACCAGGTAAGTAGTGTCATCCATGGCTCAAGCTGTGAGACTTTCGGAAACACTATAGCGGCTATAAAATAGAGACCGATCCCGCTATAATACGTTGTATTCCGGCCAATTCTGGACTCGGTAGTCAGACCTAGGTAGGTACAGATAAGGCAAGCAATGGACACAGAAATACCTGATAGTGATACTCCAGAAAACAGTAGTCCGACCACTGCTCCTAGCAGTAGTGACACTACTAACTGTTTCCACCTGATATTGCAAAGAGATCGCAGCAGCACGCCAGCTAATGACAACAGTGCAAATAAGATCATCCATAACGGTGTCATATGCTCAGGAAGAAGGTATGTGGTATACAGCATCAGAAGGGGCAAAAATAACAGCAGCTCCATCAGCACATGAGCCCAAAATATCAACGAATCTTGCAAAAATCGCCGGGACGGCTGCTTCATGCGCTCTCCCTCCCTTGTTCCGGAATGGTCAGCCATTCCACACCATTGCCTTCCTGCATAAGCTGGACGGCCGCTTCCAGCAGATCCGCGCCCTGGTGACAGGTTATGATCAGATAGTCTGTATCTCTGGTCCCGTTCTCGGCCTGCAGCTCCAATAGACGGTTCATTGGCAGTGTCCTGTCAAGCGTCAATCGCGCGAGAAGTTCCAGCATCTCCTCTTGCTGAGCTATGGGGCCGGATAGGACCGGCTCACGGGCATCGCCATCTACTAGTCTCCCGTTGCAGATGAACCCGGTCTCAATGCCATGGTCCAGCGCATATCCGGCAACAGTCGCTGCATAACGGATGCCAAGCTCTATTCGTTCCACATCCGTTATATTCCTCCACATAGATTCGCTAACCTCTACATTGAGACAGATCATCAGCCGGGAATCAGCTGAATAATCATTCTTGTGAACCTGCATCACTCCGGTACGCGCCGTAGCCTTCCAATTGACCATGCCCATGGAATCTCCCGCGCTGTACTCACGAATACCTGCAGTCAGGAATGGATCTTCTACGATCCAGCGCTTGATCGCCAATTCACCCAGCCAGCTGTGTACCGGCAGAGGAACCTCATCAAAGCTGATAAGTTCCGGGTAGACTAGCAGTTCCAACTGAAGGGGAAAGGTTTTAACGACCCGACTAAAGCCGAACAGGTCTCCAGTAGTCATGGTCACCGATTCCAGTGTATAGAAGCCCCGCCGTTCACCTACCAAGGTATGGCGACGTTTGATGTGGCGGTAGGAGCGCAAATAGAACAGGCTGACATGATTCTGGTAGATGTCACCAGAGCTGATACCCAGATTCTCCTGTCTGCCGAATTCCAGCCCTGTAGCAATACTGGATTCCATACGCAACCAAGGGAGTGGCAGCAGCTTGGCATTCACTATCTCTTCAACCATTTCCAGCTCTTCGCCTTCATATACGGCTTTTCTGGAGAAATAACGGTCGTAGCTTATAGCCTTCAGGGCATTCTTCTGATAAATGAAGGATATGATTAGCAGTAACGCTGCAACGAAGAGGATGAACCACACTAAAGCCATGGCTTAGTCCGCCCTTCCGCCTTTGGCTGCCAGAAACGGTTCAGCAGGTACTTCTACTTCGCGCAGAACCTGTTCTACAACCTCTGCAGCCTGCCCCTCCCGAGCCTTCATGCCCTGATGCAAAAGCAGACGGTGTGCCAGTACAGGCACAGCCACGGCCTTGATATCATCCGGTGTTACGAATGAACGCCCCTGAATGAGCGCATACCCTTGAGCTGATCTTAGCAGCGCACCGCTGGCCCGCGGACTCGCCCCCAGTCTGACAGCAGTAGACCTGCGGGTAGCTTCAGTGATACGGACGATATAAGTCAGAAGATCATCACTGACGCTAATCTCTGCTGCCAGCTGCTGTACTGCACGGATCTCCTCCCCTGACGCCACCGCTGTCAGGTTCTCAAGCGGATTGCCGAGCCGGAACCTTTGAAGAATATGTACTCCTTCTTCCAAGGAGGGATAGCCGGTCTTGATCCGCATCAGAAACCGGTCGAGTTGCGCTTCCGGCAGTGGAAAAGTGCCCTGATTGTCTACAGGATTCTGGGTCGCAATTACAAGAAATGGTGACTCCAGCCCATGCGTAACCCCGTCAATAGTGATTTGGCGCTCCTCCATACATTCCAGCAGACTGGATTGTGTCCGCGGCGTAGCGCGGTTGATTTCGTCCGCCAGCAAGATACTGGCGAATACAGGACCTGGACGGAACTGAAATTCTCCGGTCTTCTGATTATAATAATTAATGCCGCTCAAATCGGAGGGCAAAAGATCCGGTGTGAACTGGATTCGTTTGAAGTGACAGTCCAGTGACTTTGCCAGGGCCTTGGCGAGCAGGGTTTTGCCCGTTCCGGGTACATCCTCCAGCAGCACATGGCCATTAGCCAGCAATGCGGTCAGCAGCAGATCCACTCCGTCTATTTTCCCAACGATAACTTTGGACAGATTCTCGCGAATATCACCGATAAGTCTCTTACCTTCAAGGATATCTATCATGGATAACACTTCCTATCTGATTAAAGGTATCTACTATAGGATAATCATACCAGAAAGCGTATACATTATAAATGTGCGGATCGTGTCTATTTCAGCGGTCTTTTTCGGAAACGGATAAGGGCAACGATAAAATAAAACACTGGAAGGCAGTCTATTCCGAACCAAATCCAAATGGCAACCGCAGAGTTGTAATCCCGGTCATATACCGCAACATTTTGCGAATAGAGGAAGGCGATTACTAAGGCAATCAGCGTCAGGACCTGGGCCATGTACTTCTCCCCCTTGTTTTTGGTCAGATTTGACAAGCACCGGACCGCGACATAAATGAGAAATGCACTGTGGATAAACAACGAGGAAGACCATATTCCGATTAGAAGCGGGTCTATATTTCCTATAATATTGTCGTGTGTAGAACTGCGGATCATTTCCAGAAAAGGATACTGAATTTGGGGACCAAGATAGGCACCCAGGCTCAGCAGAGTGAGCAGCCACCCTGTAAGTATCGATACCATAACCAACAGAGAGGCCACAGTCAGCTTTTTATAGACATGTTTCTCTAGTTTGAGTTCCGGCACAATGAATAGAAAGACGACCCACTCCGAGACCCAGGAGGTCACAATCCAGGAATCTTTAGCGGCGATGATCGGGTCATGATAATGCACCAGCGCGGGCAGCATATTAAGATCTACTTCCTGCACGAACAAAAATACAGTGAAGAGCGATGCTGAAACTATTAGCAAAAACAACCCGTCCGTCATATAGATCAAGCTTGAGAGCCGAAGCTTCGCTGTGTACATAATGACCAGCCCTATGAGAAGCTGAATAAACCATGGAGGGGTTCCCCGCAGATAATTGGAGCCGAAGAACAACACGAAATTCTCCAGATCCAAAGACACATAGTATATGCACCAGCACAACAGCAGCACAATGACAACCTTATGAATCCATTTGCCGACAATACTGCTCCCAAACTCCACCCAAGCCTGTCCCGGCTTCAGTCGCCCTACATAAACCGCACAGAACATCATTCCAATACTAAGCAACGTGCCACCCATCACCGCCATCCAGGATTGATAGGTGGGACTTGAAATCAGAGTGGGCACGAGGAAAATGGAAGCTTGTGAATTCAGATAAATAAACGCGAACCGGGTAAGCTGCCATTTTGTTGTGCGCATGCGGTACTCCTTTCACTTTGAATCATACCTCGGTGCCAAAATCGGCAATCTGGAAGTTCGCCTTCACCCGGATTTCAGCATGATTCTTGTAGTAGTCTTCCCAACGTTCACGTAACTCCCGCCATTCCTTTGGATAATTCCATTCCATGAGCAGGCCCAGTTCCAGCACATCCGCTCCAGCTTCCTTTGTCTTTTTCATGGCTTCGTTCAAATCTTGGACAGCCTTCTTTTCCAGCGCCTCTATTACGATGCGACTGAAGACAGTCTTGCTTCGGCTCTCCATGTCTTTCTTGTAGACCAGACTAGCCCGCCCTTTGAGCGTGACATAGAACACAGGTCCTTTCTCCGTCATTCGTACGGTTCTGGACCCTTTAGAAGTGAAGAAAACGGCACTCGCGCGGCTTTTCCCCTCATCCCAGGTTACCGTCATCACCGGATCCTGAGAATGCCCCAGTGCCCAAGCCAGTGACCTGGCGTCCTGCAGGCCAACCGTGCCTCTCATTTTATCCTTTTGGAAAAGCATTGCTCCCTGCATCCCGACCCAATATTCAGGCATAGCTGGGACCGTATCATCCGGATTATTACCAAAGGACAGGTAATTGATGGCATAGCCCATCCCGCTAGCCTCCGCAATCAGACACTGCTTGATGGTGGTGCCCAGTACGTAGTTGTTTTGCCCAAACTTCATCAGTACCTCACCCGGAAGAGTCTCGAAGGTAGGGGTTAGCTTTGAAATCATCTGCGCCCTTTCTGGTGCGGCGAAAATGTAGGTTCCAAGTGGCAGGCTTGGCTCTCTTCTCATCCATTCCAGAAGTTCGGCCATCCGGGTGCTGGCATATTCCTTACCAACTACTACTGCTTTGATCTTTGCCAGACTGATGGTTCTCGTCAAATCCTTCTGGATCAGCATCAGCGCGTCAGTGACAGTCTCCCCCGTTTTGGTGACTTTCGCATAAGTCTTGTTGCTGCCGCTGCCATCCCCGCCGCCTGACTGCTGTCCATTCATTAAACGGTTGGTCAGGGGTGAACTAATCGACAGCTCGACCGTACCTGGCTTCTTGCCCGTATCGAGGTAAACAGCGTAGACAAAACTCAATTCATCCAGTTCCACCTTGGACCAGCAGCCCGTCAGATTCAGCATCAGCATTAGGGCGATCCCCAGCTTCAGCAGGTTCATTTTTTCCGCTGCCTCCTTTGGTCCCGCTTGCTAAAGGCATCACTGCGCTTGTTCATCTTAGTAGAGGGCACCCGCAGCAACGTATCCTTCCAATCCTGAAACACAAAGGGAGCAATCGGCTGCATATATGGCGTTCCGAAGGAACGAAGATTGGCCAGGTGACCATACAGGACAAAGGCTGCCGTGAACACACCGATCAAGCCCATGGTACCTCCGAGAATCAGTAGCGGAAAACGCAGGAGTCTGAACGTTAATCCAAGCTCCAGATGCGGAATGATATATGAAGCAATGCCTGTTATGGAGACGACAATGACCATTGGAGCCGATACAATACCCGCCATTACCGCCGCCTGCCCAATGACGATCGCCCCAATAATCGATACTGTCTGCCCGACAGGCTTCGGAATACGCGTTCCCGCTTCACGCAGCGCTTCAAAGGTCAGCTCCATGATCAGGGCCTCCGTCAACGCAGAGAAAGGAATGTTCTCCCGCGCCGCTGCAATCGTAAGCAGTAGATTGGAAGGAATGATCTGGGCATGAAAGGTAGTGATTGCGACATACAGTGAAGGAAGCAACAAGGCGATAATGGAGAATACGAATCTTACAATCCGAATCCAGCTGCCCGCGAAATAGCTCTGATAATAATCCTCGGAAGATTGCAGCAGGGAAAATAGGGTCACTGGGGTCAGCAAAGCAGATGGTGTTCCATCCTGCAGCAGGCCGATCCGGCCCTCCATGAGGGAAGCCGCTACGGAATCCGGGCGTTCCGTATACTGAAATAGTGGAAATGGAGTTAGCACATCATATGTGATGTGCTCCGACAGATAGCTGATGCCCAGGACGCCATCGATGGACAAGTCCTGGAGCTTACGGTCAATCTCCTCCAGCACTTCTGGTTTATGGAGTCCCTCTATGTACAGTACATACACGTCGGTCTTCGTATATTTACCGATGCTATAATGCTTCATTTTCAAGTCAGGATGCTTGATTTTATGGCGCAGCAAGGATAAATTCGTCTCTATATCCTCAATGAAGGCTTCCTGGGGGCCGATAACCACCAGCTCATTCTGTGATTCACTTACTGCACGCTTCTGATATTTGGTGATATCAAAATAGTAAAGGAACGGAAAGCCCTCCATTCCCAGCACCACATTTCCCATGACGACCAGATCAGCTGCTGCGGTGATATCAAAGCACTTCAGGCTGGGGATGGAGAAAGCTGAGCCTCGTTCCAATCGTTCGAGAAATTGCGGCCAATCCAGTCCGGAATTGCTCTCCTTTTTTAATATTTCACTAATGCCTACCTGAAGACTCCTCAGGTCTACAATAGAGGGAATATAGATTAGCGTACAAGCATGTCCATGTACCTGGAAGACCTGATAGACGATGTCGCTGCTTCCAGCTAACTGCTTCTTGATAGTCTCAAGCATCTGTGCATCCACGATCTTCGCCTCCGGTCATAAGTCGATGGAAATCTGCTTTAGTTTGCCAATTTAACAATAGTTTATGCGATATGAGACAAGGCCACTGATTAAGAAGATATGCAAAAAAGCCAGCCTCGCTTGTGCGAGACTGGCTTTAAGTATGTGTAATTTGTAGCTGTAGCTATAAGTACTGCTAAAAAGTGCGGCCGAGTCCACCGCTGACTTCGTGCGGCACATAGGCGGATTCCAGCCGCTGCACTTCATCCGGAGTCAGCCGGATATCAACGGCTGCTACCGCATCCTCCAGGTGCTGCATCTTGGTCGCGCCGATGATTGGCGCAGTGACCGGTTTCTTCTGCAGCACCCAGGCCAGAGCCACCTGCGCGCGTGGAATACCGCGCTCTTCGGCAATCTCCTTCACCTGTGTAGTCACTCGGTGATCGGCTTCGTCGGTCTTGGCGTATAATTGCTTCCCGAATTCATCGGTCAGGGAACGCGCACTCGACTCTTCGAAGTCCCGTGTCAGTCGGCCGCGGGCCAGCGGACTCCACGGGATGACACCAATGCCCTCAGCTTCGCAGAGCGGAAGCATCTCCCGTTCTTCTTCACGGTACAACAAGTTAAGATAGTTCTGCATGGAGACAAAGCGGGTCCAGCCATGGCTTTCCGCTACATGCAGCGCTTTAAGAAACTGCCAGGCATACATGGAGGAAGCTCCGATATAGCGGGCTTTACCCGCTTTGACCACATCATGGAGCGCCTCCATGGTCTCTTCAATAGGTGTCTCACTGTCCCAGCGGTGAATCTGGTACAGGTCAACATAATCTGTGCCCAGCCGCTTCAGACTGTGGTCGATTTCACTCATAATGACTTTGCGCGAAAGTCCGCCGCCATTGGGACCCGGTCGCATCCGGCCATGAACCTTCGTTGCGATGACCACATCATCACGGGCCGCAAAGTCTTTAAGTGCCCGTCCAACAATCTCTTCGCTTGTCCCGTCGGAGTACACATTGGCTGTATCAAAGAAATTAATGCCCAGCTCAAGCGCGCGGCGGATGAACGGCCGGCTCTCTTCTTCTCCCAGTGTCCAGGCATGGCTTCCCCGCTCGGGTATCCCGTAGCTCATGCAGCCGAGGCAAATACGTGAAACTTCAAGTCCTGTGGAACCCAGCTTTGCATAATCCATTGAACATCATCCTCTCAACCAGAAGTTATGACGAACGCTTACGTTACTAGTATAGCTCCCCAAGTGGGGAATTAAAAATGCAACAAGATTCCTGTACAGCGAAAGTCCTTCGCCTTTGCGCTCATTAGCCGTCAAATAATATCAAACTACTACATAAACCCCAATTTGGGAAAAGCCAATTTATCTGGATTGTCATCTTACGCTTTCTTATTACTACTGTAGCGAGAGAACAAACGCCAGATTAATTCTCTGCGACTCGTGACACTCGTCTTGATGAAAATCGACTTGAGATGATCCTGAACGGTGTACGTAGAGATATGCAGATTGTGGGCTAGTTCCTTGGTGGATAGCCCCTTGGAGATTTGCTCCACGATTTCTTTCTCCCGGGACGATAATCCATATGACTCGGCAATTAGCGGCAAGATGTCGGCGGTTCGGGCTGGCTCAAAGGTAACAGCCAGCTGTATCTGGCCAAAAACCCCGTCCAGCTTGCTAGCAGCAATAGCCAAATAATGGCCTGATGGCAATCGCAGACAAATCTTGGCCTTAGAGGGCTGATGCTCCTCAGCAGCGGCCAGTTCTGCTAGCGCACGTGAACATACTGCCCGCACCGGACTTGGCAGGATCTCCGGTTCAAGCTGTTCCCACTCCCTAAGCATATCCAGCCATTTCCTGGCTTGGTCATTGGAAGCAAGCGGGTTCAGCTCATGCGACAACACCAGGATGCCGACTTCCTCCTGCAGTCCTTGAATATCCTCCGGCGGCGTGCTTAATGTATACCCTCGCAAGATACGGGCGATCCATGGCGCGACAGCCGCCAGAAAGACTTCCTCCTCTGCCTGGAAGAAAGACGCTTCCGCTGCCCTGAACAAGGTGAGATATCCCCAGCATGCCCCTCCGCACAGCAAGGCTGCACGGATTTCATCCCTGAGTCCCGCGGGCTTCAGCACGGCAAGATAACGTCCGCTTCGCTCCAGTTCTTGTTCCGTAGCACCACTAAGTGTTGCCACAGGGACCGGCCGGTGGATCAAATCATCGTATTTGTTGAAATCTTCATGCAAATATTCATATTCAAACAGCCGGGCATGGATGGCTTCAATCCCTTCCCCCGCAACGGCTCCCGTGGACAAGAGAGTGTATGGGTCAACCGTTGTGCAGCAAGCAGCATCGAACGGAATCCAGTCTTTCAGCCTGCTGATCATCGCCTCTCTATATTCATGCGAGGATGACGTTCTTCGCTCCAGTCGCTCCAGCTCTTTCTTGAACGCTTCCAGACTCTGTGACATGCCCTTCTCCTTCTGAATCCCACAAATGTGGGATGGTGTCATTCTGACTTCACAATGATAATTACTAATTATATAGCAGCACATTATATCATCAAGTCAGGAGAGGCTACTCATGAAAGATCAACACTCGAAAAATAACCTCAGGAGCAGAAACTGGGAGCATCCCGATATCTATAAATACGAAGAGACCATTGCCTTGAAAATCCCCGGATACCATACAATGTACGATATGTTAGAACGGCTGCTGGCCGCCCAATGCGGGAACCAGAGCTCAACGAACGTACTAATCATTGGCGCAGGCGGCGGCCAGGAAATCATTACGGCGGGTGCCAGACACAAGAACTGGCATTTCACTGGAATTGACCCTTCCAAACGCATGCTGGAAATAGCTTCTCGGCGGATCGAGGAAGCTGGTCTTCAGCAGCAGGTTACCCTGCTGCAAACCGGACTGGATGGCTTCCCACCACAGGGTCCATATGATGCTGCCACCTGTATGTTGGTGCTTCATTTTGTCAAGGAACGGGAACAGAAACAGCAACTGCTAGCACAGATTGCCGATCACCTTAAGCCTGGAGCCCCCTTCTTCCTGGCATCCATTAACGGAGCAGTTGGGTCAGAATCATGGTCCCACATGATGAAAGCTTGGCAAAGTCATATGCTGGACCAAGGCATCAGTAACACGGATTGGCAGAAATTCGAAGATTCTATTGGAGTCAACTCTCACCCTCTTCCATCAGAGGAAGTGGAGCTGCTTCTGCAGAAAGCCGGCTTTAGTACCATCTCGCGTTATTTCGGCTCCTATCTGGTTGACGCATGGTTTGCCTTCAAAAATGATCGGGGGAACGTCTGATGAACAAGGATATTATTGTCATCGGCGGTTACGGCCATGTCGGCTCACAAATCTGCATCCTGCTCAGCGAACACTATCCTGGGCATGTCTATGCCGCAGGCCGCAGCTTGGAACGTGCTGAGCAGTTCTGCAATACCACAGGAGGCAAGGTGAAACCGCTGCGCCTGGACCTCACAGAAAAAGCAGACCCGAAGCTGCTAAAACGGGCGAAACTTGTAGTGATGTGTATGGATCAGAAAGATACTGCTTTCGCAGAAGCTTGCTTACAAAACGGAGTGTATTATGTGGATGTTTCAGCTAACGGCGCTTTTCTTACTCGCCTTGATGCTCTGGCATCCCCCTCCAGACCATTCCCTGGAACGGCTGTATTGAGTGTGGGACTAGCCCCCGGCTTGACCAACATGTTGGCTCGCCATGCTAGTGAAGCCATGGATCATACGGATCGCGCAGACATTACCATTATGCTGGGCCTTGGTGATAGTCATGGACAAGCGGCCATTGAATGGACCGTGGACAGTCTAAGGGCAGACTTCAATATTGTAGAGAACGGAAGCCTTGTGGCCGCGGCCAGCTTTACAAGCGGTAAGATAAGTGATCTTGGTGAGGGTCTGGGGCGTCGCATAGCCTACCGATTTCCTTTTTCCGATCAGCAGACCCTGCCTCGGACACTTGGTATCCCTTCCGTCTCCACTCGTCTGTGCTTTGATTCCCGAATCGCTACCGGTGCTGTAGCTTGGCTACAGAAATTCGGGCTGAAAAAAATGCTCCGTAGCGAACGTATGCGGAAAGCGGCAGTATGGTCTTTTGGGAAACTCCGTTACGGCAGTGATCAATTTGCTATTAAGGTAGATGCTTGTGGCATGAAGAACGGTCTTCCCTTTACTGTGGAATATGGACTTCAAGGGAGCAAGGAGGCCCAGATAACGGCCCGGGCTGCCGCCGCTGTGGCGGGGACGATCTATAACGCAACACTGCCTCCCGGTATTTTTCATATTGAGGAGCTGTTTACTATGGAACTTGCCAGCGATCGCCTCTCACTAAGGCTGACAAATTCCGCTGAGAGTGGGCAGTCCTTTACTATTGACGAGATCCGCTGTTGGGACCGAGAGGTGTTTCAATAGCGCAAATAAATATCGAAAACTAACGAGCGACGCTTCTCTAGCCCCGAAGATAAGGCTTTAAGGTCTGCACCATCTCCAGCAGTTGCTTAGAGGCGTCCTCATACATCTGTTTAGCTTCCTTGTTCTGTGTAGAGAGGCTGAACATCTCCATGTCTGCTTCGGCTTTTTTGAGGGTGGCGTAGAGCTGCGGCTTCTCCTGCAATTCCGGCACCTTGATTTTGTCCGCATAGAGATCCACTGTCAGATCACCGTAGGAATCCACCTGCCCCAGAAACACATCTTCGGTATTCAATCCCATCAGTTCGAGCTTGCCTTGCAGCCAGCCCCGAGTCTGACCCAGATTATCCAGCGGCTCATCCAGCACCTTCCCGTCCATGATGACAGCCAGCGGTTCTTTTTGCTGAGGAACGATAACCCCAAGATCCTTGGCAGTTAACGGCTGGTTCTCCTTTTTCAGCAGGACGTTAATTGTACCGGAGGATTCCATGATCGCAAATTCAACATCAGCGAGCCTGAAGACATCCTTCTTACGCAGTTCAGCCAGCAATTCATCCGAAGACAAGCGCTCCTTCTTCAGATTTTCTTCGAGAATTTTACCATCCTTAACAAGGACCGCAGATTTGAAGTCCATGAAATCTCTTGCTTTCTTACTCTTGATCTGCAACCATTCAGTGCCAAGCGAGACGGCAACCCAGACCGCAAGGGCAATGAGGCCAAGAAACCAATTCTTCTCTGTATCCATGGATATATAGGCCGCCAAGCTCCCGATGGTAATGCCTGTAATGTATTCGAATAACGAGAGCTGAGACACCTGTCTCTTCCCGAGCAATTTGGTTAAAAAGAAAAGAACCACGACGGCACATAGTGTCCGCACAATAACCTCCAACCATAACGGCAACTGTAACTCCTCCTTTGATTTAAGTGTCCATGTTGCTTAACACATTCATTATTTGTTAATTGAACCGGAAGAAAACAGGGATTTTTTCCCCTGAATAATGACGCAAACCGGAGTGAATCATATTCAACGTTAATCAGTATCAATCACCCGAAGGAGGAACTTACAAATGACGGTAGCTTCGCAGGTAAAAACATGTCTCTCTTCTCTAAAAGGCGCTCAGGCTAGCTTGGAACAATTCGCTCTTTCAACACAAAATCAGGATGCCAAAACACTGTTTACCAACGCTGCAGCACAAACACAGCAAATCGTACAGCAAGTAGAGAGCCGGGTTCAAGAATTGGAAAAAGAAGAGCCTCAATATAAAGGCTTCTAAATAAGAAATGCCCTGTTCCTTTAGAGGAGCAGGGCATTCTTTATTTAGCGGAGACCACTTCGGTTTGTGCGGAATTCGTTGAATCCCCGTGACCCGGACCAAATAGATTCAGGACGACTACACCAATTACGATCAGAGCGATGCCGACAAGACTGCCGGTCGATATTTTTTCCTTCCAGATCAGTACCGAAATAATGACGGTAGCCACCGACCCGACTCCTGACCAGATAGCATAGGCGGCATTTAGTGGAATTGTTTTCAATGTAAGCGATAAGAAGAAAAAGGCCACCACAAAACCCACAACAACCCCGATAACTGGCAGTGGCTTGCTGAATCCTTGTGATGCCTTGAGCATCGACGTCCCGAACAGCTCGAATACGATAGATAAAGCTAGATACAAGTAACCCATTATTCTTTATTTCCTCCAGACCATGAAATTAATTGTTCAAACACTTGATCCCGCAGCTTCTCGTCCAGTTGAGCCATTCCGAACAGCTCCGTAAACCATAGCCCATCGGCGGCCAGCCTGATGATGGTAGCTAGTACGGGATCGATACCATCATGGATAATGTTATTCTGCCAGTTCTTGAACTGCTCCCTCATTCCGTCCAGCAGCTTAGGATTTGCAAAAGCAGCAGCGAACAACGCTGAACTCCTGTCGAGGCCCTGCTCCACCTCCTCAAAGGCGGTTCCCACATATGCACGACTCCAAGACCCTTGCACAGTAGGATCTGCCTCTGCCTTCAGCTGAACATTCTGTCCGTATTCTTCATTGCTCTTATCCACCATGCCGGTAATCAGGGCATCTTTACTGGCAAAATGATACAACAGCCCGCCCTTGCTGACTCCCGCTTCCTTTGCAACCGCATCCAGCGTCAGCTGACCCATTCCGTCCCGCTGCACTATGGTTGAGGCTGCATTCAGAATCGCTTCCCGTTTGGAATTGACATTATGAGCTGTCAATAACATCACCTCTTTATATTTAGTGTACCGTCTGGACGGTTTGTAGGTCAATATAAAATTGCTACTCGGGAGAACTTTTTTATCAATATATACAAAAAAGCCAGCAAATACGGCTGTAACCGCTTTGCTGGCCCCTTTAAATTTCTTTAAACGTTGATTAGATCTGCAATAACGATCTTCTGCCCGGTTCGAGCACTCTCCAGTGCTCCGAACACCATGGCCATGCTATAACGATTATCCCTGCAGTCTGTCTCTGCCGGACGTTGCTCTTCCAGTGACAAGAACATTTCATCCAGGCAACCAGGATGGAATGTATTCTTCATTTCCACTTCCGGGCCTTGAACGGTTTCATAATCATAGAGGAATTTTCCGCTCTGATCACCGGATGACACCACCTCGGCATAAGGCATACCATTGCCGTCCCAAAGCGCAGTCCCCTTCTCTCCAATAATCCGCCAGGAGGCTTCCCATGACGTCGGCGCACCTTCCGCACACCATGAACCTTGGTAGTTAAACACAGAACCGTCGGACATCTCAAAAATGCAGATCGCCGCAGCATTACCGGCATACCATGATCCCGGAGGATTAAATTCCTGGCAGTAGACCGTCACCGGATTGGCTCCGCTGATGTACCGGGCCTGATCAAAGGTATGTACCGCCATATCCAGCAGCAATGGGCTCTCCATCGCATCACGAAAGCCACCGAAGTGGGGCGCCAGGAAGAAGCTTGCGCCGATATAACCAGTTCTGCCGATAGTTCCCTGTTCCACCAAGGTCCGTAGTGAACGAATCCGCTGATCAAAGCGACGGTTCTGCATCACAGCATGCGTCTTCCCCGTCCGCTCCGTTAAGGCCACAATCTCATTACACTCGGCCATTGTGCCAGCCAGTGGTTTCTCTCCGAAGACCTGACAACCCATTTCCAGTGCCGTGCAGGCAATTGTGAAATGGCTTTCCGGAATCGTCACGTCAAATACAAGGTTTGCACCGGTCTCGGCAATGGCTTGCTTCAGATCCGTAAATGTCGGACAAGTTAGATTGTACCGCGCAGCCATCGCTTGTGCAGCCGAGGGATACAGATCAACCAGTGCAACAATTTCCGCGTCCTCCCGCCCGAGTGCATATTCCACCCAGGCATTCGCCATTCCCCCGCAGCCCGCTAAAGCAATACGATATGATACTGTCATGGTGCACCTCCTTTGATTAGGTCGGATTCGGCACGAAGCTTCCGCCGCGGCAATGCTTAAGGTAGTTCAGAGCATGAACTTGCCCGGTCATCTCCAGCTCATCTTTGTAGACCGGATCATGCCAGCCTTCAATATCAATCGTTCCTTTATAACCCGCTTGGCGCAGGATGGTGATAATATCTGCCCAATTCGTATCCCCAAAGCCTGGCGTACGGTGCCATACATACTCCTTGGAGCCGTGAATACCATATTCCTTAACAATATCCCAAGCGATCGTTGCGTCCTTGCCGTGCACATGGAATACTTTATCCGTCCATTTGCGCAGCTGCGGGATTGGATCAATCAGAGCCACCATTTGGTGACAGGGTTCCCATTCCAGTCCCAGGTTGTCGGCAGGCACGGCGTTGAACATTTTCTCCCAAGCTTGCGGGTTGTGAGCAATGTTCCAATCTCCAGAGTGCCAATTGCCACCCATGGAGCAGTTCTCAAAGGCAATGCGCAGGCCACGGTCAGCCGCTTTCTTCGATAGTTCACCGAATACTTCAGCGAACTTTGGCAGGGAGTCATCAATGGATTGACCCGGTAGACGTCCGGTGAAGCCGGATACCATATCCGTTCCGAACAAGTGGGCTGTGTCGATCAGGCGCTCCCAGCTTGCCAATGTATCTTCGTTGCCGTTAGCATTCGTGAGCGGATTGCCGAAAATACCAACCGAAGAAATAACAAAGTTATGTTGATCCGCTAATTCACGCACGCGCTTAGCCGTCTCTACCAGATCGGTCTCTCCGGTTGTTTGCCAAAAGGTCAAGCTAAAGGATTCGAAGCCATGTCCTACGATTTGCGGAATCACACGAACGGCATCGCCGCAGCCTACTAAAGTACCGATTCTAAGTGTATCTTGCATCTTGTGTACCACTCCAATATTGGTTTATATTAAATTCAACACTTCAAGTATATTCGTGATTAATACCTAAATCTCTGATTATATTGTGTTATTATAGTTCAATCTTGTGGTGGAGGCTGGAGTGCATTGACATATCCGAAGGAGCTTAAAGAATACCCGCAACTGGAACAAAAGACGTATCCGTTCCGCTTGTTCATCAACGACCGCCAGGAGGAAAAGGCGGGTCAGAATATTCTCTTTATACACTGGCATGAGCATTTCGAGATCATTGTGATGCAGCGCGGCAGCGCTATTTTCCATGTGGACAGTCATCCTTATGAAGTTGAAGCGGGCGAGGTCCTGTTTGTTCCATCGGGCGGGCTGCATGTCGGCTACTGCCTCAAGGATGGGCCGATTCGCTATACCTCTATCGTGTTCCACGGGTCGCTCTTCGAAGACTGGAAGCAGGACCCGCAGCATGAGCAATTCGTTGAACCTTATGTAAGTAACCGATATCAGTTCCCGGTGAGGCCTGCTGAGCATATGCCGTCTTTTGCCGCACAATCGGCACTGCTTCAATCGGTTATTGAAGAGGATCAGACCAAGGGTCCGGCTTATCAGCTGGCGATTAAGAATTACCTTCACCTGCTGTTTACCCTGCTGTCACGTAATTTTTTGCCCCAACAGCTTGTTGGCAGTTCCAAAGAGCATCACTCGTTCAACCGGGAACGATTTAAGCCGCTGTTGACCCATGTGGAGGAACACTTTGCTGATAAAATCACCATTGAGCAGGCAGCCAAAACCGTCAATCTTAATCCTTATCATTTCTGCAAAACCTTCAAGAAGCTGACCGGTCGTACCTTCATTGATTATGTGAACCTGTGCCGGGTTAATGAAGCCGAGCGGCTGTTGCTGGAGAGCAATCTTAGCATTACCGAGATCGCCGGGCGGGTCGGCTGTGATAATCCCAATTATTTTACGAAGCTGTTCAAACAGTATAAGGGCATGACTCCGTCAGGAGTACGGAAAGTTTGATCATTGACAACCCTGTTTGAGAACGATATCAAGCGGTTTGAATAAAAAGTGTGATACTATCTTGATAACTGTTTCCATAAAAAGGAGCGATGCTGATGTCATTAAGCCGACTAGAACAAATCCGCTTGAAAGAACAACGTTATCACGATGAATATTATACAAATGTAAAACTATTTAGCGAGGGTTCGTGGCTGCAATCTCCAGTAAAATCCGTCATGGATGCCTTTGATTTATTGCCGAATCAGAATGATCTGCAGTTGCTTGATTTGGGGTGTGGAGTGGGAAGGAATAGTATCCCTCTTGCACAAAGACTTAAGGATGACGGAAAAAGTAAAGTCGTATGTGTGGATTTTCTGGAGTCGGCCATTAGTGGACTCGATAAGTATAGTCGGGAATACGGCGTCTCTGATAAGCTTGAACTGATTCAATCCGACATCGGCGAGTTCAATGTCAGAGCTGATAATTACGACTATATATTTAGCGTTTCCGCTTTAGAACATTTGGACACGGTTGCAACATTCCAAAGGGTATTGGAGAACTTACAGCTTGGTACAAAGGCGTGTGGCATCCATTGCTTTATAATTAACTCGAATATTCAGGAGACAGTGGTCGATACAGGATTACCGCTGCCCCCTATGTTCGAAATTCTGTTTAAGACAGATTCCCTACTTTCCACTCTGCGGAACAAATACGCAAATTGGTCAATCCTGCGCGAGAATGTAAGCAGATACGCTTTGGAAATCACGAGGGACGAGAGAAAAGTACGTCTAGAGAGCGATGTTGTCACCTGGATTGCTCAAAAAAGCCCGCCCTCATAAGAATGGAAGTCATGAACAAACATTCCTAGGGGCGGGCTTCTTTTAGTATGACTGAATCAACATTTAGTCCAGTGTAAATGGTGCCAAACCAACTGGAAGGGCTGCAGGACGATTGCAGGTGCTCTCCATGGTATAGAAACTGCGGGAATCAGAGGAGTCGTGGAATGCCCACATCGCTTCTAGCACATGATAGGCCAGTTCTCCGCTTGCCCGGTGAACTCGGCCAGTGCGGATGGCGTACGCCATATCGGCTGGACCGATACCACGCGTATTCTGGTCATAGCCCGGCAGCAGCGGCTGCTCCGTCCATTCACTTTCACCAGTGCGCCGGAATTTAACCGGTCCGCCAAAGTTATTAGGATCGGGAACCTGAATCGTTCCCTCGGTCCCGTATATTTCAATATGAGGCAGATCACTGCCCCCAAAGACATCGAAGCTGGTGATGAGGGTAGCAATGGCTCCCTCTGCAAATTGCAAGGTTCCGGCCACATGGGTCGGGATATCCACCGGAATCTTCTGGCCGGCTTTTTTCTCACTGGTGATCGTCCGTTCCGCGAGTGCTTTGCCTGTCATCCCGGCTACAGCAGAGATTGGACCTAGCAACTGAATTAGCGCTGTAAGGTAATAAGGGCCCATGTCGAACATCGGTCCGCCACCTGCGGCATAATAGAATTCCGGATCGGGATGCCAGTTCTCGTGACCTCTCGACATCATGAACGAAGTGGCTGCCATAGGTCGGCCAATTACTCCATCCTCTATTAACTTAAGCGAGGTCTGGATGCCTGAGCCGAAGAATGTTTCCGGTGCACTGCCCACCAGCAGCCCCTTGGCTTTGGCTGTTTCCAGCACCTTGCGCCCCTCTTCCCTGGTGACCGCGAGGGGCTTTTCGACATAGACATGCTTTCCGGCTTCCAGAGCCAGCAGGCAAATGTCGGCATGGGCTGCCGGGATCGTGAGGTTGATCACAATCTCGATTTCAGGATCTGCAAGCAGCTCCGCTGTTGTATATACACGTGGGATATTATATTTCTGTGCCTGCTCCCGTGCTCTCTCAAGATCTACATCTGCACAGGCAACTAACTCCAGAATCTCGAACTTGTTGCAGTTTTCCATATAAATGCCGCTGATTTTCCCGCAGCCGATGATGCCAACTTTTACTTTATCCATTGGTCTTCTCCCCCGAATTATAGTTGACTGTCTGCCATGCCGCTATAACTGTTCCCTGCACCTGCCGTGGTTTGCCCGCCATCCTGCTTTCCTTCGGCTGCCCACAACAGCCCTCTTCTCATCAGTTCCTTCACCGGAGCTAGCTCCACGATATCCGCATGATGACCGAGCGAATTGTAGTACACACGTCCTGCTCCCCAGCGCTTGGTCCATACCACTGGCATATCCACCGCTCCGTTGGCAGCGTGAGGCCCTTCTGCTACAGGGAAGCGGGTAGTCGCCAGAACTTCGATAGCCGGATCAACATGCAAATAATATTGCTCAGAAGTAACACTGAAATCTGCGATGTCCTGCACTAGCGGGCTGGAGCTTTGACGAATGTTCACCGTATATTCCACCCCGTCATTGCCAGGATGAGCAACCCATTGCCCGCCGGTCATGAACTGCCAATCCACATTGTTACGGAAGGAATCACACATGCCGCCGTGACAGCCCGCCAGTCCAGTGCCATTCTGCACCGCCGCAGACACATTATCTACAAGCTCCTGCGAAATCTCGCCCATCGTCCACACTGGAACGATCAGATCCAGCCCCAGCAGCTTCTCACGGTCTGCAAACGCCTCCAAAGTAGCCGACACTTCCACTTCGAATCCTTCCTGACGTAGGACACCTGCGAATACTTCACTCACTTGCTCCGGTTCATGGCCGTCCCAGCCACCCCATACGATCAATGCTTTTTTTGCGCTCATTAGAAATCTCCTCTCCAGGTCTGTTAACTACATTTCGGACAGGCTGACCCAGCGTCGCTCTTCAATCGAACGTTCCACGGCTTCAAGCACAACCTGGCATTTCACACCGTCCCGGAAATTGGGTTCCGGCTGACGGCCTTCTTCGATGGCATTAGACAATTCCAACACTTCATGAATGAATGTATGCTCAAAGCCGATGGTATGCCCGGTCGGCCACCAGGCCGCTGCATATTCATGAACAGGATCGGTGGCCAGCACGCGGCGGAAGCCCTGTATATCCTCATCATCCGAAGTCAGGAAGACTTCCAGTTCATTCATGCGCTCAAAGTCGAACCTTACACTGCCAAGACTTCCGTTGATCTCAAAAGAATTGGTGGAGCGGTGACCCGCAGCAAAGCGTGTAGCCTCGAAGCTGCCAATGGCACCGTTTGCAAAACGAGCCATAAACAGCGTGGCATCATCCACGGTGACTTCACCCCTTGGTCCCTCTCCGCCTCCTTTGGCAGTAAGGCCTGTCATCTCAGCAGCTAGCGGGCGCTCCTTGATAAAGGTCTCGCTCATACCGATCACTTCCTGAACATCGCCTACAAGGAAATGCGCTAAGTCAATGAGGTGCGCCCCCAGATCTCCAAGAGAACCGGAACCGGCAATCTCCTTCTGGAGTCTCCAGACCAGCGGGAATTCCGGATCGAGAATCCAGTCCTGCAGGAACCAGGCCCGGAAGTGATGGATCTTACCGAGGCGTCCACTCTCCACCAGCTTCTTCGCCAGTCGTACCGCAGGGGAAAAGCGGTAATTGAAGCCTACCATATGGGCGACACCGGCCTCCTCGGCCGCCTGAAGCATCTCTCTGGAATCCGCAAGCGACAACGCTAGCGGCTTCTCGCAGAACAGATGCTTGCCAGCTTTGGCTGCAGCCAGCGCAATCTCCTTATGCACATTACTTGGCGCATTGATATCTACCAGGTCAATATCGTCGCGGGTCACCAGTTCATGCCAGTCTGTCACGGTATCCTGCCATCCGAGCCGTGTTGCCGCTTCCTGCAGATCTTCGGCATTACGTCCGCAAAGCACGGACATTTCCGGTTTAAGTGCCTGCGGAAAAAACATCGGCAGCGTCTTGTAGGCATTACTGTGGGCCTTGCCCATAAATTTATACCCGATCATTCCAATGCGCAGCTGTTTCATGTAATGCCTCCTAGTGGTTTCAGTTGAGAGTTGAAGCACGTACAACAAGCTCTGTCGGAAGCTTGATCCGAAGCGGGCTATCTTCTGCCGCCCCGTCCTCCGGCGTTTCCAGCACACGAGCTGCGGCCAGCTCGCCCAGCTGATAAAATGGTACACGCACACTGCTCAAGGCAGGTGTTGTCAATTCGGCCGCATCGGAATCGTCATAACCGAGAATAGCAGGCATGCGTTCCCGTGTAATACCCAGTTCGTATAAGCCTTGCTGCAGACCGATCGCCATTCGGTCATTGGCGGCAAACACGGCATCAATCTCTCCCAGTACGGCTGCAATTTCCGTAGCCGCCTGGACACCGCTTCTGCGGCTGAAGTTCCCTTCAAATAGTAAAGAAGGGTCCACGGATAACCCGGCTTCACGAAGTGCGCTGGAGTATCCTTCCATCCGATCACGGCTGTTCGAATAGACATGAGGTCCATTCAGAAAGGCAATTCGCGTAAAGCCCTGCTGAAGCAGATGCTGTACAGCCAGCGTACTGCCTTGAACATGATCTGCATCTACCTCGGGGAAGTCCTCTCCTTCAAAATGCTGATTAATGAGACAAAAGGGGTATCCTTCCTTCTTCAAGCGACGCAGCGCCTCAAGCTCTCCCTGTTCCTCCTTGGCACCCAATACAATGCAGGCATCCACCTTACGCATCCGAAACAGTCCGCTGTAATCCATGGTTCCGTCCGAATTGCGAAAAAGCATCAGCAGATCATATCCTTCGTCCCGGGCTTTGTTTCCAATGCCGCTTAAAATCTCCGAGAAATAATAAGCAGAGAACAAGCGCGCTTTGGGCAAATACGGCATAACTACACCCAAATTGCCGCTGCGTTTACGGGCAAAGCTTCGAGCCAGCGAGCTTGGCGTATAGCCCAGCTGCCGGGCCGCTTCCAGCACCCGTTGTTTCGTCTCTTCCTTGAGCGGACCGACATCATTCAGCACACGGGATACGGTGGCTTCAGATACGCCGGCCAGTTCGGCCACCTCTTTTCGGCTGGCGATAGGAATCAACTCCTTTACAAAATGTACACGCGTACATTCTCTCATGCAAAGCCCGCTTCGTCAATTCTTTTCTGCATGAAGCTCCACCCATTCCTGCACATGCCGGACGAACTTCTTAGTTGCAGGGGAAGCGTGTTTCATCGAATGGACGGCGATTCCCAGTGATCTGAAGCTCGGCTCCTCAAGTTCCAGCATCACCACGTTATGATTCTGGCGCTTGAGCACCAGCTCCGGCAGGATGCTCATGCCCAGTCCTTTATCCACCATGGCAATAATCGCATAATCATCCCCTGCTGAGAATTTGACGTTAGGTTCAATGCCAGCCTTCTCCAGTACCCGCCGAACATCATAGTCCGAGCCGGCCTTGGGGATAATGAATTCCTCATGCGCTATTTGCGGCAGGGGAAAATAAGGCGCCCCGCTAATGGGATGCTCCTGCGACACAATGGCGAGCATACGGTCTTTTTTCAAAGGAAAAACTTCGAACTTATCACGCGTGGGCAGCGAAATAAAGCCGCAGTCAATCACCCCGGCCTCGATCCATTGTTCAATCTCCAGGTAATCTCCCTCCATAAGCTTGAACTCGATATAGGGATACTGACTGCGGAATTGCTTGATCATCCCAGGGAGCCAATGGACTGATACACTGGTGAATGTGCCGATGGTAATCGTTCCCGTCTCCAGCCCATGAATATGCGTTACCTTCTGCTTCAATTGCTCATTCCAGTTCAGAATCTCGCGGATCGGCTTTAGCACCTGTTCCCCGTTAACCGTGAGTCTGACCCCCGAACGATTGCGGATCAGCAGTGAGAAGCCAAATTCCGTCTCCAGACTATTAATGGTATGACTGATACCCGATTGCGTGAACCCCAGAACCTCTGCTGCTTTGGTGAGGCTGCCTAGCTCCACTACTTTTAAAAACACTTCGTATTTACTGAGACTCAAGCCAGTGTCCCCCTCGTTCATATGCATTAGTTTTATTCATGTATGACATGATAAACATTCAGTTAACTTATATAATCAGGCATATTATACTATACTAACTTTGATGATTAAAAGGATGATGAACTGATGAAGCCGTTTAAGGCTGATCTCTTGCTGCTGGTTGTAACTGTATTTTGGGGCTCCTCTTATCTGTTTATGAAAATGGGACTGGATAGCCTCGGCGAATTTAATCTGATTGCGCTCCGATTCGGACTTGCTTTTATATTGTCTGCCGCGATTTTCCACAAGCGCCTGCGCAGGATCAATGCCAAGACCTTGAAGTATGGGGCCTTGCTCGGATTCCTGCTGTTGGGTGTGTTCACATGTATTACATTCGGGCTAAAGACGACCACCACTTCAAATGCCGGGTTTCTGGTCGCGTTGACCGTCATTTTCGTTCCATTGCTTCAGATGCTGTTCTTTAAAAATAAAGTCGGTTTCCCGCAAGTCTTCGGCTCCCTGCTTGCCATCGGCGGAATCGGTCTGCTTACGCTGAGTTCTTCGCTGACCGTGCAGCCCGGCGATCTGCTCTGTACGCTGTCCGCAGTATTCTATGCAGTACAGATCATCGTTACCGGCAAAGCTGTCAAAGAGCACGACACACTAAGCATCGGCATCCTGCAGCTCGGCTTTGCCGGCGGCTATGCGCTAGTGCTGTCCCTGCTGTTCGAGACGCCTCATCTGCCCTCTACCTTGCCTGGCTGGACCGCCATTCTGGCACTGGGCATTCTGTGCAGTGCTTGCGGCTTCATTCTGCAGCCGGTGGCACAGAAATACACCTCGCCTGCACGCACCGGACTCATCTTCTCGTTAGAGCCGGTCTTCGCCGCCTTGTTCGGCTACTGGTTCGTCGGAGAGAAGCTGACGAACCAGGGGTATGCCGGGGCGGCGCTTGTTCTGCTCGGAATTGTTGCTTCCGAGCTGCTGGGTAAAGCATCCTTCGCGCCAGCTTGGATGCAGGGGAAACGCGGCGCCAGTTGATGGCGCAGTCTTAAGTGGCCGGGGCAACCACGCTTGTCCCCGCCTCCCCAGAATTCCTGCACAGCAAAAAAACCGCAAGTCTCCATCTAACAGAGACTTGCGGTTTTTTGTGCTATTACTATGCGTTAAGCAATCTTAGGATCAGTGGCTTAGTGCCCCATCATCATAGCTGCATCCGTCTTATTGCCCTCTTCAGGGCCTGCAGTTGCTACCTTGGGCTTGCGCAGGATGATGCTGATGACTACACCGGCCACGGCGATACAGCCTGCCAGGAAGAAAACATCATTGAAAGCTAATACAGAGGCTGCCAGCGGGTTGCCGCCTTTGGCCATCTCACCCATATGGGTTGTGATTTGACTGGTTAGATATCCGGTCATACCTGCTACAGCGAAGGAAACAATAACTTGTTGTGCAGCTGCAGTAAGAGGCGTTACACGGCCAACCCATTCACGCGGCGCGGAATTGAGTACATGTGTGTTCAGCGGCATCATGGTCAAGCCCATACCAAGACCCATCATGAACAGGTACACCATAATCTGCGGAAGCGCGGTGTCCATTGTGATACCCGACAACAGGAACAGAGCTACTGAGATAATCGTCAGGCCGACAAAGGCCAGCGGACGTGCCCCGATCTTGTCGAACAGGCGACCTCCAATCGGCATTCCGAATCCGGCAGCCAGCGCCTGCGGCAACAAAATCAAGCCAGTCTCAAGCGGTGAGAAATTGCGGATTTGCTGTAGGTAGAGCGGAACGAACAACATAGTGCCGAATAGTGCCGCTTGTGTTACCCAGGTCAGGATAATGCCGCGGGTAAAATCGGAAGAACGGAAAACGCGCAGCTCCAACAGCGGATGCTTATGCAGCAGCTCGACGATAACGAACAAGACCAGAGCTACGCCACCCACGGACAACCCTACGATTGCCGATGTGGACGACCAACTGCCGCCACCGCCTTCGTTAACGCCATAAGCCAGCATGGAGAAGGCGATCGGCGCCAGGATCATGCCCAGCAGATCAAGATGTGTTCTGCCTTTTTTCTCGGAAGCCGGCAGGTATTTAATGCCCAGAATAACAGCTACGATACCAATTGGCAGGTTGATCAGGAAGATCCAGTGCCAGCTAACGTACTCCACCAGCCAACCGGAGAGAATCGGTCCAAGGGCTGGGGCAAGCAGCATCGGAATCCCGAGCATCCCCATAATAGAACCTCTACGTTCTGGCGGAGCCAGTTTGAAGACCATTGCCATCCCGATTGGGGCAACCATCCCGCCGCCCAGACCTTGAATTACGCGGAAAAGAACAAGTTGGCCCGAAGTTTGGGCAATGGAGCACAGTACAGAGCCCAGTACGAACATGATTACCGTCGCCAGAAAGACCTGCTTTGAACCAAAACGGTCAGTCATCCAGCCGGCCAGCGGAATAACCGCAGCCAAGGCTAGCGTATAGCCTGTAATAGCCCATTGCACTGTCTTGAGGTCTGTCGAGAAGTATTCGACAAGTTTAGGAACGGCGACATTGACGACCGTACCATCCAGAATAACCATAATCATACCCACGATAATCGCGAGTAATGGAGGAATAATTGCTTTCAATGAGAAAGCCTGCCCTCCTGCCGTATTTCCATTCACACTATTTGACATGCTTTTCTCCACTCTTTTCTCTATAAATTATATTTGCTGAAATAATGCTCAAACAGAGTATCAATCTGCTCATCGAGAGCCGGAAGGTTAAACACCGGCGTGATCTGTTCCCTCTTGCCAGACATGTTTGTAATTAGCGCTGGAATCACAACGGCTCCATACAACTGAAGCATCATCAGTTGCAGACGGTTATCGTCCTCTACATGAGTGATCTCTTTCAATGTATTGTGCATTTTCTTAACCCTCAGGATTTTAGCATAACGATCATATTCTGTAGGTGAGCACATGATCTGGGGTCCCTGCTCCAGCACCTGTCTGGCCAACCCGGGATATCGGAGAAGATTCACAACATACCGACTTAAAAATTGCTTGAGCCGCTCCTGCGGCAGTAAGGAGACATCTTCAAGTGCCTGGAAGGCATCATCGAACGTTGAAAGCAATACACGAACGGCATCAGTCATTAGACTTTCCTTGGAGCCATAATAATAATTCACCAACGCAAGATTAGTTTCGGCTCTGGCGGCAATTTTACGCAGTGTCGCGCATTGGAATCCTTCCTCTTTGATCAACATCACCGTAGCATCCAAAATCGTCTGCTTTGTATCTTTCTCTGAATGGTCTGCGCTCTGGTCCAGTGTGTTCATCGCTACCGTTACAACCTCCTTTCTTATGTAATCATTGTTTTAAACACTGTTTAATCGAACACTAATGTACTCCCGAACGCCTGCTCTTGTCAATAGTCAACATCAGGTAACGGGTGTACTCTGTTCCTTCTATCCGGCAGTTTGGTCATCACACGTTATACTTTCCCTGGAGACGTACTAAATAATTCATCCGTACAATCTTCACTCTTCATGTAATCACTGTTTTAAACACTGTTTAACCGAACACTAATGTACTCCTGAATACCTCCTCTTGTCAAGAGTCAAGATTAGGCACTTCCATCTATAAAAAAAAGCAGCGTTTTCCTAATTAGAAAACACCGCTTTCATCCTTTCAGACAGTTGTGAGCGCATACCCCTTCTCAGGGTACGGCTCCCATAACGCTCGGGTCCAGGCGATCTGCAATTCGGCACGCTCCATATTATTCTGGCTGACACTGCCGTATGCGGCCTGCCCAGCTACCAGTTCACAGCCCGCCTTATAGGCTTCGTGCAAACGTCTTTGTAACAAAGCGCTCTGTAGCCCGCGTCCCCGGAAAGCAGGCAGTGTCGCGGCGAGTGCACAGGAAGCAATACCTTCATGAATATGCATAGCCGCCACGGCTGCTGCCTGCCCTTCCCAGAGACCAAGGAATAGCTTCCAGCCTTCACGATGAAGAAGCCCGATATTGTTGCTGATAAAGTGTCCTTTAGCATCCAACGACATGCCTGAAGCCAGACAATGCACCTCCGCATACATGTCAAAGAGAACCTCATCCACCACCTCGGTAACGGCGATATTCACGGGAAGCTGAGCTGGCTGCGCAAGCGGCAGTCCATATAACACGGATTGAAAACTGTGCTGGTACAACCCGAGTGACGCTAATGTTCCCAACAACGCCGGACTGCTCTCAGAGGGGTCAATCTCGATTTGAAAATGCCGGTCCCTGGCCCGGTAGAAATCTGCGATCTCTCCAAGCTGATCTTTCTCAGTGTCCGTGATGCCTTTGACTGAGTTAAAAAGCGCCCATGGCATCTCCTGTATGTAATACGCTGTAGCTGTCCCGAAACGCTGAATCTCCACACCCATGGGGTTACCAGACCGTTCACCGATGGAAGTTATTCTAGAGGTGAAGAAATTAATCTCTGCCTGCTGCAGCCGCTTGGCTAGTTCCTTGTTTACTACGGGTAGGCCCATGCTCATGCTCCTTTTCATTTTTAATAGTGAATACTACTCCACGTCAAAATCAAAATATTTCCCGGGATATGGTTCCTTCTTCAATGTAAAATGCCACCATTCTTTGCTGTAGGGCTGGAAACCCTCCTTCATCATGGCATCCTTAAGGATTTTTCGGTTCGCCATTTGCGTCTTACTGATCAGCTTCGTGTCGTAATATGAAATGGGACCGAAGAAATCATAAGGACTGCCCATGTCTACCACCGTACCGTTTTTTAGGTACGCCAGTGTCAGGTCGACCGTACTGCCCCGCGAATGACCGGATTTACTGGAGATAAAGCCGAGCTTGAACAAGTTCTTTTTATCTAATGCGGGATAATACTGCTGTTTCATCTTGATGTCGCTAGCATCCTTCGACCATCGGATAAAATGATTAACCGCCTTTTGCGGACGGTAGGTGTCATAGATTCTCAGAATATAGCCTTGGCGTGCCAGGTTATCGCTGACTGCCTTAAGCGCATTAGCTGCGGGCTGTGACATAATCGCAAGCGGTGCTTTATAGCCGTTGATACGTTTCCCCACAAAGTTGTTGCTGCTGTAATAGCGGATCTCATATTGTGCGGAAGGGATGATTTCGTCCAGATAAGCAAAACCTTGGGGTAGTTTATATTGCTTCTCAGGCGTCGACAATGACTTGGATTGACCGGAATTCTCCAAATTGTCAACACTTTCAGAACTTACTCCAGTGTTCGCAGCTGAGGCATAATCCCCCAAATCCAAAGCTGTCATTAATAGCATGAGAGCGGCGCCTATGCATGAAAATCTCCTCAGCGCCCTTGTATGCTGCTTCATGGTTACAGTCTCCTCTTTCCTATCATCAGATGTATCTACTCTGTCGATTATTTTACTAGAAAAATACAATAAAATAACCCCCTAACTTCCGTTAAGGGGCAAGTTACACTTACTTTATTGGACGAAGCGAAGCTGTTGGCATCATATCTTTTCTCCGATAGATACCCAAAAGCAGCCCAACCGCAGCGAATTCCATAATGACATGGCTGCCATAACTTAGAAATGGAAAAGCAATACTACTCAGTACCATCTTTCCACTCATAATAGACAATCCATAAAGCAAACGAATGACTAGCGTACTACCGAGTGTCAAAACTAGCGCTTTGCCAAAAGGGTCTCGAATCAGGTGCAAAGCCTTGACCAGTCTGGCTGTAAACCATAACACCATGCCCAATAGCAGCAGACCGCCAGCCCAGCCAAAGCAATAGACCAGGTATACGGGAAGCATGTCTGTATGAGGATAAGGCAAATATTCCGGGAGATTGGCAAATCCATGACCCCACCATCCGGCGGATCTGACCACATCTCGAATCTGAATGTAGGAGGCTGTATTCCAAGCTTTAACGGCAGTTATAGCTATTAAAACCGAAGCAAGCGCCAGCCCCCATTGCCATTGACGAGTACACCAAACATAGACAGTCAATGCAATTAATGAATAACTGATCAACTCCGGTAAGGCATGGAACATTGCAAGTAGTGGAAGTGGAAAAGCAACGATCAGCAATTCAATCCATCGACGATATCGCACCGAGGCGATAAAGGATTCTTTTGAACCCGTCAAGATGCCAGCTAACGCGATACACAGAAATGGAGTCAAGAAACTCAGCGTAATCGGGAAATGCACCACTCTCAAAATCAGGAAGGCTACACCGTTGATAGTTATCCCACCCGCGTACAATGCTATTATGCCTATCAAGGTGACGAAGTACAACGGCCAGGCAAGCTTTTGCAATTTCCGAAAATCAACAAAGTACAGTCCGAGCATTAATATAAGTCCGATGATCATGTAATAGGTCTGATTTCTAAAAAAGCTCCAGCCCTGCATTTCACCTGCAGGATTCGAATCCACGGACAGCATCATTACAAGGCTTATTGCCGCAAAAAACAGCACGGCCCCCAGTAGCCCCCAATTCATCCGCGGCTTATGTACACGGTTCAGCGTTTTGCCGAGCGACCGAGGATCTCCCATCTGGGCAACGGCCCAAGCCTCTGACTCCGCCTGAAGATAGCCTTGTGCTTGCCGGTCCTGAATTAACTCTTCCAGATGAACGGAAAGCTCCTCCCGGATATCGCCATGCATGTCTTTAGCTCTTACCTCTAGACACACCTGATCGAGAAAAAGCTTACGGTGACCCTGTTCATTCGTCATGCCCCGCCCTCCCCCAACACATCGTCCACGGCCCGTCGGAATAGTAGCCACTCCGCTCTTTTTTCCTTCAGCTTCGCTTTGCCTTCATCCAGTATCCGATAATACTTGCGCTTGCGCCCTTCTACCTCCAGCCAGTAAGCCTCCACCCAGCGCTCACTCTCCATCGTGTGCAGAATGGGATACAGTGTGCCTTCTTTGAGCGAAAATACGCCCTGGGATCTGCTCTCCAGCTCTTTGATCAATTCATATCCGTATAGAGGCTTGTCCAACAGTAGGGTCAGGATCAAGGTTGCCGTGCTGCCCTTCAGCATTTCTTTACTGACTTTCAAATGCTAGCACTCCTTTCCGTAACTAAATGGTCTGAAAATAATACCTAGAATCACTATACATAGATTTACTATGTATACAATACACCAATATATGTAAGTCGTAAACATGAAAAAACACACCCGCCGTAGCGAGTGTGCTTTATTTTTAATAACTATTAGTGCATTGGAGCTTGCGCTTTATGCTGCACGATTACCCGTTTGATGAAGAAGGCCAATACCAGACCTACCAGAGACATAATTAGACCGAAGATGAAAGCGTTCTGTACCCCTTGCGTAAACGCCGGAAGCAGGTTAGCCGGATCGGCCGGGTTGTCCACCGTCTTCAGATAGTTCTTCGAACCGGCCGTCATGATGCTCACCGCAAGCGCAGTACCAATGGCACCGGCCACTTGCTGGAGTGTGTTCATGATCGCCGTACCGTCCGGATACAGCTCCATTGGAAGCTGGTTGATCCCATTCGTCTGTGCAGGCATGAAGATCATGGCGACGCCGATCATCAGTGCGCTGTGCAGAACAATAATGAAGGCTACCGTGGAAGCTGCGTTGATACTTGAGAAGAACCAGAGCGTCACACCGATAATCACCAGGCCTGGAATAACCAGCCATTTGGGACCATACTTATCGAACAGACGACCCATAATTGGTGACATCAGACCATTGATCAGACCACCTGGCAACAACAGCAAGCCTGCTTTGAAGGCCGAATAACCTTGACCTTGCTGCAAATACATTGGCAGAATCAACATGGATGACAGAATAACCATCATACAGATGAAGACCATGGCCACACCGACTACGAACATCGGATATTTGAAGGCACGCAGGTTGATCATTGGCTTCTTCATTGTGTTTTGACGAATCACGAAGAGCACCAAGGCAACCACACCTACAACGATTGAAAAGATTACTTTTGGACTGCCCCATCCATCGGCTTCACCAGCACTGCTGAACCCGAAGACGATTCCGCCAAATCCAAGTGATGACAGGATGATGGACAGCACGTCGATTTTCGGCTTAGTAACTTCGGTTACGTTCTGCATGTACACGATTCCGAACAGCAGAGCAATCACCAGGAACGGCAACGACAACCAGAAAATCCAGTGCCAGCTGAGGCTTTCGATCAACAGACCGGCAATCGTAGGCCCAATCGCTGGGGCAACCATGATGACCAGACCGATCATCCCCATTGCAGCGCCTCTCTTTTCAGCCGGAATGATCACAAGGATCGTATTGAACATTAGCGGCAGCAGCAGCGACGTTCCCATCGCCTGTACCACTCTCGCCGTCAACAGAAACTCAAAGTTCGGTGCGATAGCAGCCAAGAAAGTACCTAAGATCGAAAAGATTAATGCGGCCACAAACAACTGTCTCGTTGTAAACCACTGTAGCAACAAACCGGAAATCGGTACGAGAATACCTAGTGTTAGCAAGTACGCTGTTGTCAGCCATTGTGCGGTTGACGGTGTGATTTGCAGTACATTCATCAGATCGCTTAACGCGACATTGAGTGCCGTCTCACTGAACATCCCGATAAAACCGCTAAGCAACAGGGAAATTAGGATCGGCATTGTCCTGATTTTTCTTTCTTCTGACTGTTGCTGTTTGTGTAAAGTTGTATCCACTCTCTTATCCTCCTGAAAATCTATTATTCTCTCTCTGTTATGCTAAGCAAAGCCGGAACAATCTTGACCGCAGCAAGCAGCGGTTGCTCATCCCGGTAAGTCAGCGCTTGAAGCAGTGATCCCTCTAGCAAGGATACCGCTGCGGACGCCTGAGTCGTCGCTATTTCTTCTTCAGTACCTTCTGTCAGCAGACGTTCTTTGATCACCTCCTGCCAGTCTTTAAATACAGATTGACATGCGGCTCGCAGCTCTTCGCTGATACAGGACGTTTCTACCGCCAGCCAGAAGCTGAACGGCACTACGCCTTCGAATGAAGAATCCACAGCCTCCTTGGCCATGTCCAGAATAAAATCCTGTATCCCCTTCGCAGCAGATTCGCTTGTCTCCATACAATGTCTAAGTTTGCAGGCTACAATCTCGCTGGTGCGGTTGATACAAGTTAGTGCCAGCTCCTCTTTTCCGTGGGGAAAATAATAATAGAGAGATCCCTTCGGCGATTCGCTGTCTTTGATTATCTGGCTCAGACCCGTTGCATGATAGCCTTGCGTGAAAAATAGCCGTGAAGCAGTATCCAATATGGCTTCACGTGCATTCGGCTTATTAGACAACCCGACACTTCCTTTGCATTATAACAATTGGTCTATATAATAAAACCACAGCCCAGGAAATGTGTCAATTTTTATTTTCTTAAGATTAAGACATTTTACACAACTAGCGATTAGCAAATAAAGGGGCTGTCCCAAGAGTAGTTTTTCTAACGATCGGACACCGTTTCTTTCATTTTAACGGCAAAAAAGTAAGCAGAGCAGCGATTCTCCCGTTATTGGAGAATCGCTGCTCTGCTTACTTGGTCCACTGCGGCTTGCTTCAACACGTTATGAGCAAGCCTTAATGGATGTTTATTTTATGGTATGGATATGATGAGGATCAGCCTTTCACAGCTCCTGCTACCATCCCTTTCATAATTTGATTCTGGAATAGCAGATAAATGATGATGGTCGGAATGACGGCGATCGACATAGCAGCCATCGTCAGGCTGTAGTCCGTACCGTAGCCATCGGAGAACATCGACAGGCTGAGCGGCAGTGTCTTCAGCGCCTGTTTATTGATAAAGACGAGTGCGAACGCAAAATCATTCCAGAATCTGAGAAAGCCGAGAATGGACACGGTAGCCATGGCGGGAACTGACAGCGGAACGATAATCCGGAAGAAAATTCCCCAATACCCGTTACCATCGATCATGGCCGCTTCTTCTAGCTCTTTGGGCACGGAAGTCAGATAGGCGGCAATGACGAATACCGCGATTGGCAGCTCAAAGGCTGTATACGGCAGGATCAGCGAAGCGTGCGTATCCAGAATGCCGAGACTCTTCATCAGAATAAACAGCGGCACCAAAGTACTATGAATGGGAATTAACATCCCAAGCACGAACAGCATCATAATGAATCCTTTGAAGCGAAACTCCAGGCGGGATACAATAAAGGCCGTGAGTGTTCCCAGAAACAGTGTTAACGCGAGCGATAAGACCGAGACGACAACCGAATTCATAAATGCTGTGCCAATGCCACCAATTTCCCAAGCCCGGGTATAGTTTTCGAACTGCCAGACGGACGGGAGCGCGAATGGACTCCCGAAGAATTCCTGATTCGATTTAAACGAACTGATAAACAGCCAAAACAGCGGATATAGCGTAACCAGCGCATAAACCAGAAGAAAGAGATGAAGGACCCAGGAAGCACTGAATTTCAGGACCCTGGACGAAGGGTTCGCAGTAGTTTGCGGCAGATTGCCGGAAGCCATCGTTTTCATTACATCCCCCTCTTCCGCATCAGTACCTGGCTGCCAAGCACCAGAATCATGCTGATAATAATAATTAAGGTAGAAACCGCCGACCCGTAGCCATAGCGGAAAATTTCAAAGGTATTGTTGTACATATACGTGGCCAGAAGTTCAGTGGACTGCGCAGGTCCCCCACCTGTCATGACAAAAATCAGGTCAAACGCTTTAAGACTTCCTGATATACATAACACGATAGCGACCTTAATCGTATCCCAAATCATCGGTATGACTATGAGATACAACCACTTCCCCTTGATAGCCCCGTCGATCTTGGCCGCCTCCTCCACATCCGAAGAGATGTTCTGGATCGCGGAGAGGAAAATAATCAGGTATGGTCCGATGTTCGCCCAGATCACCGGCGCACTGACCGAATACATATTGATGCTCGGGTCGCCGAGCCAATCGCGAATCCAGGAGCTAAGCCCAATCTGCTCCAGCAGTACATTCAGTATCCCGATCTGCGGGTGGTAGATATACCCCCAGATCAATCCGATCACGATGCTCGATACCACCATTGGCATAAAAACTGCCGAGCGGACAAACCGGTGAAACAGCGTGCTTTTTCTAAGAATAAGGGACAGTAAAAGAGCGATCGGCAGTTGCCCCAGAATCGAGGCGACGACGATGATCATGTTGTTCTTGAGTGCCCGCCAGAAAATAGGGTCCTTGAGCGCCTCGGCGTAGTTGTCCAGCCCGATAAAACGGGCGGCACCGATGCCTTTCCAGTCAAAAAAACCATAGTACGCGGACCAGAGAATAGGAACAATAACGAAGAGTAAATAGATCGTCAAGGCAGGCAGCAGCCCAATGATAATAAAGCTTCTGAGTCGGTTCGTGAATGCCATAGGCGGCCTCCTTTGGTTACTGTGATAAAAGAAGTGAACGGGCGTCCGTCTCCGCTCGGAAGACGAACGCTGTTCATATAAGAATTTCCAGGTAGCTTAACAGGGCTTGAGATAAACTTATTTGCCGAGATCGCGAGCCTGGGCATCCTGAATCTTCTTCGCAATGTCTTCCGGTTTGCCGCCCATAGAGAGCTCCTGCAATCCGTTATTCACCGCTTCCGTAGCCGAGGAGGTTAGATAAGCATCATAGACTGGCGTCAGCTTCACTGATTTGTACAGGTTATACGCTTTATAGAACAGCGGCATAACCTTTGACTCATCCAGATCCACATTGTACGTCACGATCGAGTTGCTGCCTGCAATTGCTTTCATGGCATCCGGTCCGCTGACGGTATAAATCAGCTCCAGCGCCGCCTTCAGTTGATCGCCTGTTGCACGCTTGCTGAGCGCAAGACCGCCGCCCGAGCCGCCGGACATGGATTTCGGATCACCTTTGCCCCCAGGAACGGAAGGTAGGACCGTCACGTCCACTTGCTTCAGCTGCTCTTCCGTACCGGATGCCGCCATATTCGTCAGCGCCCATGCGCCATCGATCATCATTGCTGCTTTGCCTCCGATGAAGTACTGTTCCATCTGCGTGTTGTCCAGGCTGTTGAAGCCGGGTTGGAACGCTTTTGCATCGGATAATTGTTTAAAATAAGTCAGGGCCTGTACAAACTCCGGGTCGGTGAATTTAGCACCGTCCTGATTAACCGCCTTCTTGAACCAGTCAGTTCCAGTCACGCGATCTGCCAGGGACGAGATGATACTGGACTGTGCCAGCCACGAAGCCTTGTTCCCCAGTGAAATCGGGGTGATTTTATTGTCGTTGAACGTCTTAACCGCCGTCATCATCTCATCCCATGTGGTAGGAACCTTAACGTTGTATTTTTCAAAAAGAGATTTGTTATAGAACAGGAATGAGGTTGCAGAGCCGCTAAGCGGCGTCGCGTACACTTCTCCGTCAAAAGACAACGTATCGAGCGAACCTGGAATAAAATTGTCCTTCCATTCAGGGTGCTCATTAAGTAAGGACGTAATCGGTTGGATCAGCCCACCATCATAGAACTCTTTGATGGACGTACCCGATTGGGTGAAGAAGACGTCCGGCATCTCATCGGCCGCTGCCACAGTTTTCAGACGCTGGCGGTAACCGTCGGGAGGAATAGCTTGGGCGTCCAACTGGATTTCGGGATGTTCGGCTTTGAACTTATCGATCTGTGCACGTACAGCCTTCGCCCGGAGGTCGTCACCGGAGAAGTTGTGCCAGATGGATAGCTTGATTTTTGGGGAGGCCGTTCCGGCTTTACTACCCTCCGCTGCACTTGAGTTTCCTGTATTGCCCCCTCCGCATGCTGCAAGCAGTAACGACATTGCTGTTGTACAGGCCGTAATGGCCAGCGTTTTCTTTTTCATTGCCATGCCCTCCTTAAGTTCTATTTATACATTTAGTATAGGTGCGTAAGGGCAGAGCCAACAGGAGACATTCTACAGGAACAGGGTAGACAAAATTCGGTTTATGGCATGAAACCGAACATAATATTCGGATTTAGCCCTAAAACCACGTCATACATGACACTATTAAGTAATATTACTTAACATTTGTTAAACGATAGTCAGATGGAGTACAGCCCATTATTTTTTTGAACTGCTGACTGAAATATTTCATATCCTCATAACCGACCTCACCCGCGATTTCGCCGATTTTCTTCTGTGTGGTAAGAAGCATGCGGCCAGCACGGAGCATTCTTTCCCCGGTCACAAACTCCATATAGCCCTGGCCGGTCTCCCGCTTGAAGACCTCGCTGAAGTGATTGGGATTCAGATGGACGAATCCGGCGACTTGCTGCAGGCTCAGCTGTTGATTAAGATGGTTTCGTATATAGGCGATGGCACGCTGGATGTAAGAGTATCGGCTGTCGCTCGCTCCCTGATGAAATTCGTTCATGACGGTCAGTAGTTGACGGAAAAGTTCGTCCTCCAGCCGGACGCCGGCCTCAAAGGCAAAGATCGGGACCGCCGTAGGCTCGCTGACGCCGATCTCCCGGTTACGGTCCAGCCAGCGGTGTGCGACGATCACGATCGACTGCAGATAAGCCTGTAGCGCTGTGGGTGTTGCATCAGAGTCCTTCAGCTGTTCTTCTATTATCCGGTGGGTCCAGGCATGTAGCTGGGTCGCATAATTCTGGATCAACAGCCCCAGAAGCTCCCGCTCTTCCTTTTCCGAGCATACCGTCCTGCCGCCTCTGCGCCGCTCAATATCCTTCATCTCGTACAGACCTTGATCTCCGAACAATACCCGGTAGGCATAGACCTTAGCGGCCTCCTCGTAGGACTGGGGCAGCCCGCCAAGCGAATGAACAATTTCTCCAGCCGCGGCAAAGAGATCACATTTGAGCATTTCCCGCACCTGGTTTAGCGCCTTCTCTATCATCCGTATACAGGGCCAGCCTTCTTCAGCACGGAGCGCAACGATGATTGTATGGTTGCGAACCAACGTAACGCATGGCAAAAGCTCTTGTAGACGGTTCTCCGCGCTTCCCAAGATCAGCTCACTGAACCGTTCGTCTCCCCAGCCAGAAGCACCGACCAGCAGCACCCGCATCGGCTGAGCGCCGCTACTTTCCTCATTCGAGAGGACACCACTCTGCTGGAGCCAGTCTCTTACCGGCTTAAAGCCTGCCGTGTCCGAAGAACGTCTGCTCCCGCCTGTCAGCCATTCTTCAAGCAGACGGCTACGCAGCGCCGCAGCGGAAGCCGCCCCATGCTCTGCCGCTTCACGCTTAACGTTCAGATTCTGCTGGGCTTTCATTACCGCCTTGATGACTTCCTCGGGACCGCTGGTCTTGAGCAGATAATCAGTCACTCCCTCACGCAGCGCCTGCTGGGCGTAACGAAAATCATCGTAGCCGGTCAGAATAATAATCTCGGCGTCCGGTAGCCGTCGCTTGATCTCCTTAGCCAGCTCAATCCCGTCCATTCCTGACATTCTTATGTCAGTTAACACGACATCAGGATGTTCATTAGGGATGCGCTCTAACACCTCCTCAGCTGACTCCGCCGGAGGAAGCAGCGTCATACCGAGCGCCTCCCAATTAATAACCGTGCATAGCCCCATGCGAATGATAGCCTCATCGTCAACGATCAGTATATTCATAGCTAGCCCTCCAATACAGGTATGGTAAATGAGATTCGAGTGCCGCCTCCCGGCGTACTCTGGATATGAAGACCTGCTCCGTTGCCGTAATGCAGTTTAAGACGGCGGTGGACACTGCTCAGGCCGTATCCTGAGCTCAAGGCGTCGGACCGCGACTGTTCGTGGCTTTCCCCAACCAACAGCAGGTTTCGCAGAAGAATTAGCTTCTCCTCATCCATGCCAACTCCGGTGTCCTCAACAACAAAGGACATGCCTTCACCCCGAAGCTCTGCATGGACGAAGATCGCGCCTTTGCCCTGTTTTTTCTTCAGACCGTGCATAATGCTGTTCTCGATCAACGGCTGCAGCAATAGCTTCAGCATCGTTCTCTCCTGTATTTCCGGATCGATCAGGAAGGTAGCGTCGAATTTGTCTTGGAAGCGCTTTGACATAATGTGAACATAGTTCTGTGCATGCGCCACCTCCTGTCCTACAGAACAGAATTCTTTACCATCGTTGAGACTGAACCGCAGAAAATCGCCGAGTGCCCCGACCATTTCCGCGACCTGCTTGTCCTTGTTCATAAGCGCGATCCAGTGGATCGAAGACAACGTGTTATAAAGAAAATGCGGATGGATCTGGGCCTGAAGGGCCTGAATATCCGCTTCTTTCTTTTTCGCCTCATTCACTTGTAGTTGACTTTTCAGGCGCTCAATCCGTTGACCGAGCTTATTATAGCTATGCAGGACCATTCCGATTTCATCCGTGGAACGGACCTCAAATTGTTTGACTGGATCACCAGGACTTAAAGATTTCAGTTTTTTAGAGAGCTTGGTCAATGGGCGCGTAACCCATGCGGTAAAATACAGTACCAGTCCACCCGCAAGCACCGCCGCTACGCCCATGGCGACCGCTGTAAGTGTAAGCACGTATTCGTTCTGCGCGGTATACATCCGGGTCGGGATGACGCCGACCAGCCTCCAGTTTAGGCTTGGCAGCGTGTAATAGAGCAGTGTATTGCTCTCTCCACCCTGATCCAATTTCAGGACACCGTCGGTTCCCCTCAGATTGCCCAGCCCCGGAAGCAATTGTGCAAGCGGCAGATTCAGCCCTTCACCGGTCTGGGAAGACATGATCCGGTTATCCTGATTAATGAGCCACAGCCGGCCAGTTTCATTCCAGGCTGCGTCTCCAAGCATCTCTTGTATCTCATCTACATCGACACTGATCGCCATCTCTCCGAGCGGCTGGAACTTATCGGTACTGCGAATCGGACGAACCAGCGAGAACACGCGCTTGATACCGTCGTCGGTCGTCTGGTTCTCATAGAGCGGAGTCCACCACTTTTGGGTGGGATTATAATCGGCTGAGTTCTCCAATAGATTGTGTAGCCCGGAGTAGAGCAACGTCGTATTGGATAGCGCTGGATACCCGTTGTCGGAGGTAATAGTAATATTGGAAATGTAGGGTTTGGATGAAGCCAGATTGAGCAGAAAGGCCACGCTTTGCGAGTATAGGGAAATGTCCTCCTTGTCGCTGCCGAGATAGGATTGTATGTTACGCTGTCCAATAATGAACACCGACATGGTCTCAATATCATTGATGATAAAATCCAATTTGTCCGAAAGCTGCCGGAGTGTATTCATACCGGACTGCTTTTCGATTTTTTCCGTTAGATTAGAGGCGATCCGGTAAGTGACGACTCCGGCACCGAGCAGCGGGAATATGATCGCTATGAGGAGCAGCAGCGATAGCTTCCTTTTTAAAGAACGCTTGAACCACATCTTCCTCTCCCCCTTCCTTGTTTCGATTGCTCATCATTGTACAACACCATGCGCCGTATGAGTCACCAGTTTCGCAAAAAAGGTTCCCGTCATACTCAAATTTCTTGCGAATAGTAGTAAAGAAGCTGCTCCGGTAACCCGGTCTAGCCGGTCGGAACAGCTTGAGATGCCGTATTATATCCAAAAATCAAAAGGGGTTCAGGACGTGGAAAAATACATTCGGCGATGCCATGCGGTAATAATAGCTGCACCATCCGGTGCCTTTATGGTTGAATCGGTTGGCCGAACTGTACGGCAGCCTTTCTTGCTCCAGCTCTTCGACACTATCGATTCGCCCCTCCGCGTAATCCAGCAACCGCAGGGCAGCGGAATCGAGCCGGTTCACAAGACCTCCGTACCGGATATCCAGCACCTCCCAGCCAAACGGCTTGAACATACGGTACCAGGCGCTGCGGTGCGCAGCCCGAAGCTCTCTAACCGCCTGTGCAATTTCCGGTAACTCACGCTCCGCGATTAGGGCCAGTGCAGTCTTGTCACCGGTGTCATATGCCCGCTTCAATTCAATACCGAGCAGACTTTTGCGCTTCAGTACTGCGCACAGCTTCTCCGGAACCTCCAGCATCTGGACAGCGGCGTGGTCAGTGGCGCGGCGCTCTGCAAAGCTGCGCTCAAGTGCTTCGTAATGGGAGGCCAGCTCCAGACCCTCAATCTGATGATCGAATAGTCCAAGCAACACATCCTGATACAGCAAGAATTTTGAAGGATTGCTCTGCACACGGTTGTCCGGCTCGGCTCCAGGTGTTTCGTCCAGATCCTTCATCATAAGGTAGCTGTCTGCTTCAATACCGGTGCAGAATTTCACCCGCTCCGCAAGATACTTCCACTCTGGACGTTCCGGTGAATAAGCATGCTCTGCATACAACTGCAGGCCAAGCAGCGCGGCGAACGGATTACCTTCATTGCCGTCATCCCCCCACATCGTCGCATACACCTCGTTGATGCCTTCTCTTTTACACACCTGTAGTGCCGTATCTGACGCCTTGAGAGACAAGCCGTAGTTAACTCCGAACGTATTAAAGATCCACACAGCTCCGGCAAAAGCGAGCTTCGAGCCGAGAGGGCGGTGCTTCGCGACAAGCTGTTCATACTCCTCAGCTTCTGTATGCACGTAATCCCAATACACCATGTCTACGTCTTTAGGGATGCGGCGCTGCATCTCTTCTGGTATCGACGTTTCCGCGTCATAGTATTCACTGCCGTTCTCGGAAGCGAGCTTCAAGAACATATCGCTCCACATCATCGGCTCAAGTCCGCGTCTTCGCACAATCTCCAACACCTTTTCCAGATGCGAGGTCATGATATCGAATCGGCTGCTGTACCCGTTCCGGTCGAGGTATTTGCCCCGGCCAAGCTCCTCAGCCTCATCCATTCCAATATGGATTTTACGGCTACGGAATGGTGCGCTGGCCGACTCAATCATCCGCTCGACTAGACTTAGCGTGCGATCCTGGCCTACCAGCAGTGCGCCTTTCGTATCCTTGTAATGGGACACCGGCTCCCATTTCAGGAACTCCTCCAGATGCGCCAGCGTCTGAATGCTCGGGAACGCCTCGATGCCAAACTGCGCGGCATAATCGTCGATCTCACGAAGCTCCTGCTGCGAATAACGGCCCCGCATATATCCGAAATAAGGCTCACCCTCGATTTCGTATGTATCCTCCATATAGAGCATGACCGTATTCAGTCCCATCAAGGCCATCTTGTTCAGCATAACCTTGAAGCTGTCCGTGGTCAGCACCGCGTTGCGGGACAAGTCGAACATGGGGCCAACGAGATCAAATTGTTGCTGTTCGGTGATATGGAAGATCGTGTTCTTTCGTGCGTGTTGAACCAGCAAACCAAGTCCGCGGAAGAACTGGTGGGGTTGCCCATACCTTATATATCCCCGGCCATCCTCACAGCCGACCTCAATGCCTTCGCCGGAAATCTCTACCCGGACGGCCATTCCGTCCTCCTCAAGCTGAATTCCAAGCTCACCAGCCAGCATCTCGATGCCAGGCATCAGTGTCAGTATCTCACCCTCGAATCTTAACTTCATTTTGTCATCCTCCTCAATACTCCCATTAATAACCTTCCCTGCGCCCTATCCGCTATCCAGAATTCAGTTTTAAACATTATAACGTTATATTCTTATTTATGTTTTCTATCCTATCTTATGATTAGGTTGAAGCGCAATACATGAATTAAAAATAGAAGATGTCTTCCCAAACATCTAAGCCACCGCTATACTATAATTATTCCAATATGATAGGTGTGATTAGTGTGAGCAATGGTACCAAAGGTATTCCGCGTCCACTCGTGAAAACCAACCAGAGCTTTATCGTCCTTTCTGTCCTGTTAACCTGGTTTACCGGGCAATACTGGATTCTTGCACTACCGCTCGCAGCCGGATTATCCGGTCTGATCTTCGGATATAACCCTGTCATCAAGCTGGCTGCCCGTTTTCTCAGAAAAGAACGGTCTGCCTATATCCTTGAGGATTGGGAGCAGCAGCAGTTCAACCAAAGCATCGCTGTGAGCTGCCTTGCTGCCGGATTGCTCAGTTTCCTTGTGGGCTGGACCCTAGCCGCCTACATTTTCACTGCACTGGTTGCCGTTGCTGCAACTGTAGCCATTCTCGGCTTCTGCATCGGCTGCTTCATCCATTATCAATGGAGAATGTATACCTACCGGCGCAAGCAAAGCAGCACGCATTAAGTCACAACAAGAACCCCGGCCTGGAGTTATGGACACAAATCCATAATTCTGACCGGGGTTTATTTGATGCAACTACAGCATTATTATTCGATTACGTCCCAGCGGTGACTATACTTCTCAAGACGCGGGTGGAGGAATGTCGGCGTTTCCGACAAGAGCAGGCGAATCTTCACAATCCACTCTTCAAAAGAGGAGAACGAGGCGAACTGGTTCGCCATATCCGGTGTCAGATATAAAAAATACGGAGCAGGATATCTCTCCGCCAAATGACGAAGCGCGGTATCTAGCGGCGTATATTTCTTCCTCTTTCCTTCCCAGCCTTCAACCGTTATGAAGGACACTCCCTGCTCTCTTTTCCATTCATGTAGACGATCCTCTCGCTTGTAAAAAGCCTGAACTGGCTCTTTGGACAAACGACGCATAGTCTCTTCATGCAGCGGGTAGAGCACCAGTTTGGTGAACTTACGTTCAGTAGCGGTCTTGGCCGCAGCTGCAAGCTCCGAATCATGGATACGCTCAAAAGAATCGTAGAAAATTAGAGTGCCTTTACGCTGCTCGACCGGAGGCTCGTAGCCGTAAGGGACATGAACTATATCTCTTGTCATCATTTTCCTCCTGTTTCATCATATCTATAGCATATCATGTGACAGGATAAATCGTACAATTCTCCCGGAAACCGAAAATCCGTGGAACAAGCTGTCTGTTTCAAGCATACTCACATTCTTACGGCTATTTCTGCGGCTGGCTGTCCCGGAACCATCTTAACGTCTCCTTGACGGCTTTCGTATGAGGTGTGGCGGCATAGGTCGGGAACCGCTTTTTAAATTTGTTCTCATCCAGAATCAGCGGATCCTCGAATTCATACAGCAGCTCATGGAATTCCTTGGCTTCCTTATCGAACAGGCCAGCTAGCCCAACAGCCCAGCCCGGCAGACTGCGGCATTTTCGCGGACTTCCTGCCTCATCCTGAACGATGTTCAGGAATTGTTCTCCGGCAATTGCCCCGGCACCCGCTACATGCCATTCTCCCTTCTCCCCGCTCTCTGCGAGCAGTACGGCTGCCTTGGCGGCATCGCGGATATACACCAGATCATGGAGAGCATCGAGCTTGCCCGGCCAACTGAGCGCCTTGGATTTTAGTGCCCCTGTAAAAATCGGCCCGAAGACCCGGTTGGTCACATTGGGGCCAAAATAATCAGGATACCTGGGAATCACATAGTGGAAACCCTGTTTTGCCGCCTGCTCCTTCAAAGTCTCTTCCAATCGGTTGCGAAGCCGCCCCTTACGGGTCTCGGCTGCTTTAGGATGCTTCTCATCCGCAGGCACATATTGAAATTTGCCGTATCCGTACACATTGCCCGGGAAAATCAGCTTTTGACTGGAATTCAGCTGACTTGTCACTCTTTCAAGCGCTTGCGGCATCACCGTGTACCAGTCCTGGTAGGGAACGTTTAGGCAAAAGTAAACCGTATTCACCTCTTTTAACAACTCTTCCAAAGTACCTTGATCCCGAATATCCAATGGCCTCGTCGTTAACAGAGGGCCGCTCAGACTTTGCAAAGCATCACTCAAGCGATGGTAAGTGGCCGTTACTGTCTTTCCTTGCGAGATCAGCTCCTCCGTAATCGCCAGTCCAAGTCCGCCGTTGCCGCCAATAACGAGGTTCATATGGTTACAGACTCCTTTTTCAGTGATTGAATACCTTCAGCTACCTGATGGACGGTCCACTCGATTTGCTCTGCTGTATGATTGGCTGTGATGAAAAAGCGGACACACGCCCCTTCCTCAGACACAGCAGGATACAGGATGGGATAGACGTTAATCCCTTTCTGATACAATATTTCTGTGAGCTGCAAAGTAGCATCGGAGTCGCCGACAATAATTGGAATAATCGGGGTGTCGCCGCTGAGTCCTGTCTGTAATCCCAGCAGCTTGGATTGCTCCAGGAACTGTCTGGCGTTCTGCTGCAGTCGATGCACTGGCGTCGGGTCTTGCTCCAGAGCGCGGATTACAGCCAGCGACGCCGCCGCATTCGCCGGAGTAATCCCTGCGCTGAAGATAAACCCGTCCGATAGATACTTTAAATATTCAATCATGGGAGCGGAACCGGCTGCATAACCGCCGCAGCTTGCGAACGCTTTGCTGAGAGTGCCCATTAACAGATCAACTTCAGCCGGAGATACACCGTGATACTCACAGATCCCTCTGCCCGTAGCTCCAATCGTCCCGATGGAATGGGCTTCGTCAATATAAAGCATGGCCTGATGCTTCTTCTTGATCTCAATAAATTTAGGCAAATCCGGGATGTCCCCGTCCATACTATACACGCCTTCGATGACAATCAAGGCCCGGCGGCGGTGATGACGCATCCGGCTCAGAATCCGGTCGAGCGCCTCCCAGTCGTTATGGGGAAAAGACACCCGCTGCGCACCCGATAGCAGGCAGCCTTGAATCAGACTGTTATGAGAAAGCTCATCGTGCAGCACAATATCTTCTTTACCTACAAGCTTGGCAATGGTTGAGACATTGGTCGCATGACCGGCTGTGTAGATCAGAGAAGCCTCCGTTCCCACGAACCTGGATACAGCATCCTCCAGCTCTCCGTGCAGCGGAATTTCACCGGACAGCATACGGCTGGCAGATACCGATGTCCCATACTCGGCCACAGCTTCCTGCACAAACGTAATGATATCGGGATTGCCTGCATATCCGAGATAATTATAAGAGGAATAGTTGATGTACGGCTCGCCATTGATGACAACAGTATCCTTATTAATCCCGCCCCGCAGTCTGTAATAGGGATTCACTGTTCCCGCATTTTCAATCCGCAGCTTCAAAGCTGCATATTCCGGGAACTGTTCTACCCCGAGCTGAGGCTGAACTCGCGGAAGATTGTGATCTTCTTCCACCGGCATAGCCATGTCTGCTGCCGGGGCTAGCGATGGATCTCCCGTGCCGCTCACGATTCCGACAAGCTCACGGATAGTAAGATCGACTACTTCCAGCGGGATGATAACTTCTCGATCAGGATAGCGCTTCTTAAGCTCGCTTTGTAGCTCCATCATCATCAAGGAGTCGAAGCCGAGCTCATTTTTCAGTGCATCCGATGGCTTTAATTCCGTAGCTGGATAGGCTGCGATGCGACTCACTAAGAGCAGCACTTCCTGTTCTATGCTATCCGGTTGCGCGATCCCCCCTGGTGTAGCAGTCGACGTGACGTGAATGATTTCACGTGTTCCGGCAGGCTCTGCCAGGTCACGATGTAGAACAGTCGCCGATTGCTCTCGCAGCTCCGTCCGTCCCGTTCCGTTCGACAACATGACCTGACTTTGCAGTTCCAAAGCATTCGACTGTTTCTTAACAATTTCCAGAAGCTGATTCAATAAAGTATCTTCCATCAGCATTTATCCCCTTTTCAGCATATATGTGCTCTGATTATTAATGGTCTCCAGTTGATGCTCAATAATCTCCAGGACAACAGGCAGATTGAAATCATCCACAGTGCTGGCATATTCTTCAGCTGGCGGCGCTTCCTTAAGCCAATACTCTCGCCGGTTGAACTCATACGATGGCAGCTCGGCAATTTCCGGCTTCAGCGGAGCATAATAGCCCTTCCAGTCCACGTCCGATCCGCGCTCAGCCAGCAAGATGAGGCTATGATGAATGACCTCCCAGTCCGCGCCATCCTTGTTCAGACTTGCCCCCCAGGCGAGATCCCCGTTCACATACCTCCGAGCCATCTTGATCAGTCCGCCGGGGCCCAGCTCAATCACCGTAACCTTCATTTCCCTAAAGTATGCCATGCAGTCGTGAAAACGAACCGTTCCGCGCAGATGATCCCGCAAATAACCGGCTGATATCGCACGGCGGGGCTGGCCATCCAAATTGGAAATCAGCGGAATATGACCTTCATGGTAATGAACCGCGCTCGCGGCCTGATGGAATTCGTGCAGAACAGGCTCCATTAAGCTGGAGTGAAAAGCGTTGGAGACCGCCAGCTTCTTATAAGGAATATTCTGTTCCAGCAAAATCGCAGTGAATTCTGCCATATCCTCGGCCGTCCCCGACACCACTGTCTGCTCCGGAGAATTGACTGCCGCCACAGACAACCCGAGTCCACTCTGCTCAATCCAGTGGCGAACTGCGGACTCATTGCTCTGTACGGTCGCCATCTCACCTTGAAGCAGAGTAGAACCCATCAGTTTCCCGCGGATGCGTACCAGTTCCACTGCTTCGTGCAGTTCCAACATTCCGGCCTGGCAAGCCGCCGCATATTCTCCGATGCTATGTCCAGCCACATAATCAGGCGTGATGCCGAAGCTGCTCCACAGCTGGCTAAGAGCATATTGAATGAGAAAAAGCGTAAGCTGTGTAAATTCCGTCTCATGGATAGCCTCATTTAAAGCCCCGTCACTTCCATATAGAATTTGCATCACCTTATCAGAGGTTGCTCCATCCAGGCAGGATAAACCATCGGATAGCGCCTGCCGAAACACCGGTGAGGTGTGAAACAGCTCTCTGGCCATTCCCGCATACTGCGAGCCCTGCCCGCCATAGACGAAGGCGATTTTGCCGGGTATCCGGCTGACCGCTTGGCCTGCGGCTGCTTTCAGCTTACCCGCAAGCTCTTCACGTGATCGTCCACCAACATAAATCCGGTACGGAAATACCTCTCGGCGGCAATGCGCTGTATAACAAAGATTGTGCAGATCAAGAGGGCTGGGAGCATTCTCCAGAAGATGAACATAGGCATCCTGCATACGACGGAGAGAGGGCTCGCTTTTAGCAGAAAGAGTAAGGATATGACCCGGATACGGCTGGCGGCGCGCGCCCAGCCTTTTCGGTGCACGATAGGATTGCAGAATCACATGGGCATTGGTCCCACCAAAGCCAAACGAGCTGATTCCCGCATTCTTCGTCTTATCCTTCCATTCCTCCGTCTCCACAGGTATAGTCAGTGCTGTTCCCTCCAAGTTGATGTGCTCATTCATCTTCTGCAAATCCGGATGACGCGGAATGATTCCATGCCTGAACATCAGACAGACTTTGATCACACTGGCGATTCCGGCTCCCGCTTCCAGGTGGCCGATATTGGCCTTCACCGCTCCAACCCGGGTGATGCCTTCTTGCTTATTAGCAAACACTTCCTTAAGCGCATTAATTTCGATGGGGTCACCAAGCTTTGTTCCCGTACCATGGGCCTCAACATAACCAATTTCGTTCACGCTAAGTCCGGCCTTTGATAACGCGCGTTCCACCACGCTCTTCTGTGAAGTACCACGCGGCGCCGTCAATCCGTTGCTGCGACCGTCCTGATTCACGGCGGAACCTTTGACTACGGCATAGATCCGGTCGCCGTTTGCCACCGCCTCACTCAACTTCCTCAGAACAACCATACCGCAACCTTCACCGCGCACATAGCCGTCTGCCCGCTCATCAAAGGTATGGCAGCGCCCGCTCTCCGACATCATCCGGGCTTTGGAAAAATTAATATACAGGTCAGGGTCCAAAATGAAATTCACTCCCCCAACCAAGGCCATGCTGCTCTCCCCCTCCTTCAGACTACGGCAGGCATGATGAAGTGCCACCAGGGATGAAGAGCAGGCGGTATCCAGCGAAAGACTGGGTCCGGTAAAATTGTAGAAATAAGATAGCCTGTTAGCGGAGATGCTGGATGCATTGCCCGTTCCGTGGTAGGCAGTGATTTGTTCCGGCAACTGTTTCAGCTTCGAATAATCATTCGTGCTGATGCCTACGAACACGCCGACATCGCTGTTTTCAAGCTCTGACGGCCTAATGCCGGCATCCTCGAAGGCCAGCCAGCTCTGTTCCATCAACAGCCGCTGCTGCGGGTCCATGGCCTCTGCCTCCAGCGGAGAGATACCGAAGAATCCGGCATCAAATTCCCGGACGCGTTCCAGAAATCCTCCCCACCGTGCATACATCTTTCCTTTTTCATCCGGATTGTCGCTATAATACTCGGCGAGTTTCCAGCGGCTATCCGGAATTTCTGAAATGGATTGTCTGCCGTGCAGCAGGTTCTCCCAGAATAGTGCCGGAGACTCCGCACCCGGAAGCCGGCACGAGATGCCAACAATGGCGATATCCTCTGCCTCCCCAGCATTACCCAAAGCCGCCCCCTTAACCTGGAGAGTCGGACCGGCTGAATGGATTCCTTCATGCAGATAGTGTGCTAATTGTTCGATAGTAGGGTAATCATAGAACAACGTTGGAGAACAAGCCCTCTGCAGCTTCTCCTCGATTTTCCCGGTGATCCGCACTGCCTTAAGAGAATCCAGTCCCAAATGAAGAAAGGGCTCATCCATCGGCACATCTTCTAGTGACACAGAGGTGGCTTCTGCAATTTGTTCTACTAGCCATAGTCTGATTTCAGCCAAATTCATCTTGTCGTTCCCCCTATGGCTTGCTGACCGCCAAGAACTTCCAGCTCTCCGCCTAAATACCGGGCTTTGCAATCATAATGTTTGATCTTACCACTGACTGTTCGGGGCAATGTACCGGATGCGACAAGCACAATGTCATGCGGTGCTATCCCATATTGGCTTACCAGACCCTGTTTTATACTCCGCAGGATCGTTTCCCGCGCTTGACCTTCCAGTTCGCCTTCTATTTCCTGCAAAATAACGATTCTTTCTTCTTCCTCAGCCTCCACAGAAAAAGCTGCACCTGCATGAAATGCGGGATGAAGGCTTTGAACATACGCCTCAAGATCATTAGCGTAGAAATTTTTGCCGCGAACAATCAGTAGATTTTTAAGTCTTCCAACAATATACAGCTCACCGTCTCGCAAGAAACCGGTATCCCCAGTGCGCATATAATCCCCTTCGCCACTTGCGAGGATCTGATCAAAAGTCTCTGACGTACGTTGTTCATCATTCAGGTAGCCAAGCGCGACAGAGCGGCTGCGTAGCCAAATCTCACCAATAGCATTCTCCGGCAGCACATTGTTTGTCTTCGCATCGACAATTACCAGGTCCTGCTCATCAACGGGCTGCCCGCAGCCCACAAGGGTTCGAGCTTCTTCCAGGTCGACTGTAGCCTCCTCCACCCGGTTTTGCTCTAGCGCGGCTGGATCACAGTGGAGGAGCTTTGGATTATCCTCTCGGGTCCCACCGGAAACAATCAGCGTGGACTCCGCCAGTCCGTAGCAGGGATAAAAGGCATTGCGCCGGAATCCAGCAGCAGCGAATTTCTGTGCAAAGCCCTCTATAGTACGGCTGCGCACCGGCTCAGCGCCGGAAAAAGCAATTTCCCAACTGCTCAGATCGAGCCTCTGTAGCTCCTCTGATGTAACATGGGCCAAGCATAGATCAAAAGCGAAATTAGGCCCGCCACTTACGGTAGCCCGCTTCTCCGAAATGATCTCTAACCAAAGGGCTGGACGGCGCAGCACTTCCTGGGGACTGATCAGGTGAACCGGCAATCCAGCATATAGCGGGGCCAACACACCACCGATCAACCCCAGATTATGATACAGAGGAAGCCAGATCACCGCGCTGTCATTCTCCGTCAGTCCATGCTTGCGGCTGACATTCCGGACATTATGCAGGAGATTATCATGACTTAGCACCACCCCCTTGGACGTGGAGGTCGTGCCTGAAGTAAATTGGACAAAGGCCGCTTCATGCGGATTGGCCTCCATAGCAACAAACGGAATGTCGTCCATTTCATCAATAGACAGCCAGTGTAGTGAGGAGAGCCCTTCTTCCTCATCCATCAGATTCGTGACATGCTCAAGAACAGGACTGGATGTCACAATCACACTAATGCCTGCCATCGCCACGGCGCTCTGCATTTTGAACAGATTCTCCGACGGCTTGGGGATTTCAAGCGGGACTACCACAGTCCGGCTATACAGACAAGCGAAGAAAGACACGACAAATTCAAATCCCGAAGCGTGCAACAGCCCTACCCGGTCCCCTGGCTTGGACACCAGAGCAATAGACGCAGCCACCCGCTTGGAGCGGACTGCTAAATCGTGATAGGTCAGCATGCTTTCATGGTCACCTTCCCTGTAAGTGAACGCAATCCGGTTCGGGGTCAGAAGGCTTCTTTCGTTGAGAAGCTCCACAACGGTGCTTAATTCTTGAATAATGCTGCTCACGATCATTCTCCTTTGGGTTAAAGCGGGTGTCTCAGAGTGCGATCCAGTTATACTACGATGTATTTCACTGCCGAAATTCCGCCCAACTTTTCAAAATTAGGCCTATCCATGTACAAAAACCTTTTGAATTTCCTCATCCTTTACAATAATTTAAATAGTATAATTTTACCTTTTAATGTAATCAACTCCTTTCAGGAATGTCATTAGTATACATCCTCTTTTCTGCAAGATTCATTGATAGAAAATGATGAATCCTGTCGAAAATGACGGCATTTGTGTACATGTGGTGAATTTACTTTTTAGTAATTTCAACTTTGAAATGCTACCAAAACTACAAATTTCCAATACAAATAGCATCACTCAAAACCCTAAGCAGTTTGCGGAGATAAACGAAAAAACCAGTGCTTCCCCGCTAAGGGAAACTCCGGCTGTTTGTCTTTTCTTGCAAATGACTCTGACGTGTAAATAACTATTTAACCACCAAATTTTAGATTAATCCTTTAATATAATTAATTATTAATATGATTACTGGTTTTATTTCTCACTGCATTGAGCCATCTGCCATCCTTGAACAGGCGGTAAGCCCGTTCGATATCCACAGTCTGATTACGATCTTCCGACAAGAAAGGTATTTCAGAGCGCAGCACTTCATAACCCGCTCCTGTACCCTCACCCAAGCGCAGATCGCCTCGAAGGTCAATGGCCTGGGCAGCATGAAGTGCTTCGATCGCCAGGATGTAAGCTAAGCGGTCAGCGATCTCCCGGAGCTTGGAGACGACATAGGGCGAGTTAGCTGCGTGGTCTTCAATGTCTCCTGCGAGCGACATATAATCGGCAGAGACCGGGTTGCTGAGATGACGGATCTCCGCATCCAGTGAGGCGGCTGTTTTCTGTACTGTGCAAAAGCCGATCGAGCGGCTTGGATCAGCAGTCAGAAACCGGCTGAGGCCAGTAAATCCAGGATCGCCAAGCTTGATCATCCGGTAGCAGGAGCTTTTGGAGACATGATGCAGGGCACTGCCGAGCATCTCAAACCCCAACGTCCATGTCACTGGATCATAGTTGGCACAGGACAAGATGCGCCGTTCTTCCGTCAGGACACATGGATTATCGTCGGAGCTGTTCAGATGAATCTCCAATTGCTGCCGCGTGTAATCCAGAGCGTCCCGGGCGGCTCCGTGGATCTGGCAGGCATCCCGGAAGCTAAGCGGGTCTTGCAGTGATTCCGGATTGAATCCGCTCCACAGATCGCTATTCTCCAGTGCTTCCCGGACTCGGGACAGACTTCCCAGCTGACCCGGGAACGGTCGCTTACGGTGCACCGATTCATCCAGCGGGCTGATATTCCCGCGAATGGCTTCCAGGGACAACGCGTAGACGTAATCGGCAGACTCCAGCAGATTACGAATTTCTACCAGCGCTAAGGCCCCATTTCCTGCGGAGAGTGCGTTGGAGCTGACAATAGCCAGCCCGTCCTTTGGACCGAGACTTAGCGGTGCCAGACCCGCTGCCGCAAGTGCTTCAAGAGCAGGTAATCGGCGCCCGGCGACATCCACTTCCCCTTCACCGATCATGGCCAGGCCAATATGCGAGATGGTGGTGATATCCGCTGCGCCCACAGACCCGCGCAGCGGCAGAACCGGATGAATACCAAGGTTCAGAAATTCAGCATAACGCTCGGCAATTTCTGGCTGGGCACCTGTAGCGCCCGCCAACAGGCCGTTGAGTCTCGCCAGCATGACTGCCCGAACCACTTCCTCAGGCGCATCCGGCTGTACGCCCGCACTGTGCGATAGCAGCAATTTGCGGTTATAGGCTTCAAAATAATCAGAGTCAATTACCTTGTCCTTGTTCCAGCCCACTCCCCGATTCAATCCATAGACCGGCACGCCTTCAGCAGCGAGTTCGAAAATCACCTTACGAGCTGCTTCCAGCCGCTCCCGGGCCTCTGCCGCAATCACTACAGGTCTGCGCTGCCTTGCTACCCGGTCAACATCTTCAATACTCAAACTGCCACCATCCAGAATCAAGTGCTCAATACCATTAACTGAATGATTGCCCACTCCGTTATCACCCGTAGCTACTGTTCCAAAGACTGCTGTGTCCTCAGGCATAAACCTCTATCTCCTTGCTCTCCTTTTTCACTTTACTTGCCTTTTTCTCTTTATCGAAAGAATAAGTCTGCAGATCAATACCGAGTGCTTCTTCGACCTCAGGATATACGCTAGGGTCTTTGACGCTGGAACTGAGCGGTACCTTGGATTTATCGATGGAGAATACAGCAACCGCCATCCCCTCTCTTATATCACCTACACTGACCGGCAATCCCGTCTGCAAATCGAACGTAGTAATAACATCCGGGAAGGTTGTCAGACGTTTGCCCTTTTGATCGTCCACAGCCATATATTCATTCATGACATGAAGGACGAGCGTTTTCTTAGGAATTTCGACTTCAATCGTGCCGATGTCAAAAGCGCCCGAATAACGTACTTTCTTGGCACTCACCGTGCCTCTGCCGAGAATTTTGCCCTTCGTCTTGCGAACAATCGCCTTAAGCACGGCCTCTGGTCCATCCGGCTCTGCCTTCAAGATCGTTCTGCCCAGCTCCAGAGCAATGGAAATGCCCCCGATTGCGGCATGCTCCTTGATATACTTGGCCGGTAGTGGATGCCTCGCGGCGGCAATGAATCCACCTGCCATGTCCGAGGCCGTCCGCAGAATATTGGAGGTTCGGGCCGGTGTTCCTTTGACCACCAGTTCGATATAGCTGCCATTCTCCGGATTGCCCCCGGCCACAGCCTGTATAGTCTCGTAATCAATGGAGGATGCAAGACCGAGCGAGCCCATTTTGCCTGTAGGATGCGCGCGGATATCCCCAGTGGCATCAATGACTGCAAGACCAAGCGCAGCCGCTGGCAACCAGCCGTTAATCGTACTGGACATCCCATTTTGCGGTGTCATGACCCCGGCAATCTTACCGTCATATTCGTCAATCACCAGCTGGACCGCCTTGATGTAATCTTTGCCGAGCATCTGCCAGTCCCGGCCTGCCGGAGCACCTATGGCCGTACAGGTCAAAATGATCGCATCATCCGCCAATTCATCTATAGACAACAGCTTGGGCCGGCCAAGACCAAGAGCGGCATGGCCGATCTCCAGTCCGTGATCGACCCACCCGCCTCCGCCGCTGGCGAACACGGAGCCTCCTTTAACCGCTGCTTCCACATCATCTCTCGTTAATTCACGCATGTGTATTTCCCCCTTGTGTCAATTATGCAATTTCTGTGCCGAGACATTAGGCTACGCACTACGTTATTCCGCTGGAATGACCTCATAGCGCGCCGTATCAATCCGAGCGATGCCTTTCTCCTGCACTTCTTCTAGCGATTCGTCGTAACCGGCGTCTGCATAGCGAAGAACACCAATCCCTGTATCGTTGTCAAGCGCGGTACGAAGACGCAGATCACTTGCCTCTGTGCCGTCGGCGACAATCGTAACCCCTGCGCTGGTCATATAGCCTGAATATCCTCCGCCGCCAGAATGGATGGCCACTAGATCAGCCATCGACGAGCAGTTTAGCATCGCATTCAGTAGCGGCCAATCAGAGATAGCATCGCTACCATCCTTCATCCGCTCCGTCATGATGTTGGGATGAGTCATGGCTCCGGCATCCAGATGGTCACGCGAGAAGGCTACTGGACCAGCAAGCTTACCTTCGCGAACCAACTTGTTAACCGCGAGTGCCAGCTTGCTGCGATCCTGGTGCCCGAACCAGCCGATCCGGGCAGGCAGGCCTTCGAACGGAACGTAAGTATTGGCTAGCTTGATCCAGTTAGAGACGATCTCATTGTCGCTGAATTCCTTCAAAATATATTCATCAATGATTCGAATGTCCTCTGCTTCACCGCTGAGCGCGACCCAGCGGAAAGGCCCAATTGCTCTTGCAAACAACGGACGCAGAAAAGCCTCTGTAAAGATATCAATATCAAACGCGTTATCTACGCCGTATTGCACCGCCTGGGAACGGATGTTATTGCCGTTGTCGAAGACAACCGCCCCCCGTTCCTTGAACGCCAGCATCGCCTTGACCTCCTTGGCGATGGACGCTCCGGCAGCGGCTTGCAGCTCAGCCGGCCGGTCCTTGCGAGCCGCGGCAGCTGAAGCTGGTGTATAGCCGCTCGGAATATATCCGTACAGCAGGTCATGTGCGGACGTCTGATCCGTCACAACATCAGGCTGTACACCCCGTCGCAGCAGCTCCGGATAGACATCGGCGGCATTGCCCAGCAGGCCGACCGATACACTCGTGCCATGGGTTACCGCCTCCTTAATCCAGAACAGCGCCTCATCGAGGCTGTCTGTCTTCCGCTGCAGGTAACCGGCCGCGATCCGCTTGTCGATTCGCTCCTCCGCCACCTCTACACAAAGAATGGCGGCATTCGCCATATTGCCGGCCAACGGCTGCGCGCCACCCATGCCGCCAAGTCCGGCAGTCAGAATGAAGCGTCCACGCAGATCGCCGCCAAAATGCAGCCGGGCAATACTCTGAAAGATCTCATAGGTTCCCTGGATGACACCCTGTGAACCTATGTACTGCCAGGCGGCTGCGGTCAGCCCGCCCCAAATGATCAACCCCTTGTCCTGCAGCTCGTAGAAGTTCTCGCTGGTCGCCCATCGTCCTACGAGATTGCAGTTCGCCATAACCACCAGCGGTGCCTGGCGGTGCGTCTTGAAGATACCAATTGGCTTGCCAGACTGGATAACGAGTGTCTCATCCTCTTCTAGCTGCTTCAATGTCTCCACGATTGCCCGGTACGAAGGCCAGTTCCGTGCCGCTTTTCCCAGCGAAGCGTACACAATCAGTTCCTTTTGGTTCTCCCCGTTCTCCAGCACATTTTCCAGCATACGCAAGAGCGCTTCCTGTCTCCAGCCCTTGCAGCGCAGTGTTCCGCCTCTCTTCGCAGTAATTCTTGTCACTGCCTTCCCCCGCTTTCTGTTCGCTGTTCTGTCATTGTGGTGTGACAGTCTCCGGCGTTTTAGCATACCTGCTTTCCGGCTTGCTGAAGCCCAGATGCTCCCGCAGTGTAGTACCTTCATATTCCCGGCGCAGCAGACCTCTCTGCTGAAGAATCGGTACTACCTTCTCCACAAAATCGTCGAGTGCTCCCGGCAAATGAGTAAAAGCGATATTGAAGCCGTCGGCAGCACCACCATTGAACCAGGCTTCAATGTAATCGGCAACCTGCTCAGGTGTTCCAGCAAAAACTCGCTTTGTGGTGACCCGCTTCGCGACTTGGATGAGTGTTAGATTCTCATTGATGAGAAGCTCGCGAATGCTTTGCAGTCTGGATTTACTCTGATTGAATCCCTCTTCCTCCGGCAGAAACGGCAGCGGTTCATCCAGCGGATAACCCGACACGTCCACCCCGATGTAATGGGACAACAGATCCAGTGCCAGCCGATCCGGAGTCAGGTTTTCTACTTCCGCCAAGCGCTCTGCAGCCTCCTCCTCGGTGTCGCCAAGAATTGGCATCAGAGCGGGCAAGATTTTGAGATCATCCGGCGAACGTCCATATTTCGCCAATCTTCCCTTAATATCTGCGTACAACGCCTGGCCTTCAGCCAGCGTGCCGCCAGGAGCGAACACAACTTCGGCTGTTGCGGCAGCCACTTCTTTTCCCGTCTCAGAGGCTCCGGCCTGAATCAGTACCGGATATCCTTGCGGCGGACGAGTAACATTCAGTGGACCTTTGACTTTAAAGTGCTTGCCCTCATGATCCAGATTATGAAGCTTATCTTTATCTGCGAAAAAGCCGCTTTCCTTGTCAAATAGAAGCGCATCCTCATCCCAACTATCCCAGAGTCCCTGAGTAACATCTACAAACTCCTTGGCCCGTTCATATCGCAGTTCATGCTGCAAATGACTTTCCTTCCCGAAATTCCGGGCCTCCTCGTCCGTCTGAGAGGTCACAATATTCCACGCGGCCCGCCCGCTGCTGAAATGATCCAGCGTTGCGAGCTTACGCGCAATATGATACGGATCGTTATAGGTCGTAGAGATCGTTGCTGCCAGACCAATATGGCTGGTTACCGCTGCAAGCGCGGACAGCAGGGTGAACGGCTCAGGCCGAACACTGTTGGAATGGCTGATCCCCGACTCAAAACGGTCCCAGACGTAGAGCTCATCTGCGTAGAAGAACATGTCGAATCGCCCACGCTCCGCCGTTTGCACAATTCTTTTGTAATAATCGAAACTCAGAAGTCCTTCGGCCTCAGACCTCGGGTGCCTCCAGCTTGAAATATGCTCTCCCGCCGGAAAAAACATCATTGCCCCTAGCGCAAGCTGCCGTGTACTGTTACTCATAACGTGTTATCCCCTCTCATCCGTTAATTGTTGGATCATGTCATTGTCAGGCCGTCAATCGATAATGAGGAAGCTTACTTGATCAGTCCCTGTGACTTCAGCCATTCACGAGCGACATCAATAGCCGGCTTCTGATCCTGCTCCACCTCTGCATTCAGCTTCTGCATAGCACTCTCGTCCAATTTTCCTGCCAGCTTGTTGAGCGTTTCTTTCAGTTCGGGATGCTCATCCAGCGTCTGCTCGCGTACAACCGGGAAAGCGTCATAAGGCACAAACACATGCTTGTCGTCTTCGAGGGCTACGAGATCATTCGCCAAGATTTGGCTGTCTGTGGAATATGCGAGCATCACATCAATGAGTTTTTGCTTGATCGCCTGGTACTGCAAGGAACTATTTTGAATGGACTTCGTTTCCTTGAACTTTGGCTTATAAATACTTTCTACGTATGGCCAGGCATCCGGACGCTTCAGGAACTCTTCACTCGCCCCAAAGACCAGTTCGCCCGATTTCTCGGCAAGCTGTGATGTGGTCTTTAACCCGTACTTCTCAGCGGTGTCCTTGCGTACGGAAAAGACATAGGTATTGTTAAAGCCCAGCGGATCGAGTGCGATCAGCTTGTTTTTTTCCTTGAGCTGGGTTACGACAGTTTTAAATGCTTTATCTGGATCAAATTCGGGCTGCTGCTTCAAAATATTGATCAGTGCCGTCCCGCTGTACTCCACATACGCATCCACATCTCCTGAGTCAATGGCATTCCAGAGCAGCGTATTATCCAGTGTCTTAACCTCTGTCTTCAGCTTCGTATCATTCTCGATCAGGAGTTTGAAGGCATTAGCCAAAATATCCGACTCAGCAAATCCTTTCGTGGCCAGAATAATCGTATCCTTGCCCTCGGAAGCCTTGGAATTGGAGCAGCCCGCTGCAGAAAGCACAGTGGTGAGTACTAACCCTAGGGTAATAAGCAGCTTGCTTCCTTTTGTTACCGTCCATCTTTTTGAGTTTACAGTTGTCATGATCCATGCCACTCTCCCTAGGTAAATTCTTAAAATTTATTCAATTGCCGCAGGCCTTTCGGGGTAAGCGCCCGGTTCAGCAGCAGCAATATGAAGTTGACGCAAATTACCAGCAGTGAGACCGGAATGGCCCCTTCCATAATGGTAACTGTGTTGATCATGGCAATTCCTCTGGTGATGATGTCTCCAAGCCCTCCGGCGGCAATGTAAGTAGCAATAGTAGCAAGACTGATGGTCTGTACAGCGACCAGTCTTACACCAGCCATGATGACACTGCGTGCAATTGGGAGCTGAACCATACTCATCATTTGCCATTTGGTCATGCCCATTCCGGTCCCTGCCTCAAGGAGAGCAGGCTGAACCCCATTGATGCCAACGTAGGTGTTCTGAAGCATTGGAAGCACAGCATATAAGGTCAACGCGATAATGGCAGGGGTGGTGCCGATTCCTACCAGTGGAATCATGAACCCGAACAGCGCCAGGCTCGGAATGGTCTGAATGGCTGAAACAACGGTAATGATCGTGTTCGCCATCCTCTTGTGGCTGGTCAGAAAAATCCCGAGGGGAACCGCAATAAATCCGGCAATAAGAACGGAAATTAGTGATAGATACATGTGCTCTCCCGTTTTGCTCAGTATCATCGGCCAGTCGGCGGCTAACGTATCCCATATATGATTCATGCGCTATGCTCCTCTCTGTGAAGATGTCGTCCCAGTGCTTCTATGACGCTGGAACGGGTTACGGTGCCAATCAACCGGTTGCTGTCATCTACGACAGGCAGGATCCGGTGATTACGAATCTGCTCGAAAACTTCGGACAACGGTGTGTGTGCCAGAAGAGAACTGGTATCACTTTGGACGATCGCACCAACCTTTAGCGTGCTGTCATGCAGTAGATGTTGGCTGATTTCTTCAATTCCGACAATCCCTAGCAGCTCCCCCCATGTCCCGGTTACAGCCAAAGCTTCGGCACTGTTTACTCTCAGAAGTTCAAGGGCTTCTTCGATTGGAGCCTGATGATCAATAGACAGACCGTCGATCATGATATGGTGAGCTGTCCCTGGCGACAAGTCGTTCTGGAAACGCTCCGGGCCCAGAAATTCAACCACAAATTCATTGGCTGGGTGAGCTAGTAGTTCAGCGGGCGTACTACTCTGCACCACTTCGCCTTCGCTCAGCAGAATAACCCGGTCAGCGATCTTCAGCGCTTCATCAATGTCATGTGTCACGAAGACAATCGTCTTGTGCAGTCGTTGGTTGAGGTTAATCAGTTCTTTCTGGAGCTGGACCCGGCTGATAGGATCGAGCGCACTAAATGGTTCATCCATCAAGATGATCGAGGGATCGGATGCCAAAGCCCGGGCCACTCCGATCCGCTGCTGTTGTCCACCACTCAGCTCATGGGGATAACGTTTGCGGTACTGCTCCGGCGGAAGACCGATCAGTTGAAGAAGCTTGGTTACCTGTTCTTTGCGCTCCCCCTTTCCTGCGCCTTTGAGTCTCGGAACAATTCCTATATTCTCTTCGATAGTCATATGGGGAAAGAGACCTATCTGTTGAATGACATATCCAATATCCCGTCTCAGACTCACAGCGTCCACAGAGCCGATATCCCTTCCTTCAACAAGAACTTGTCCCTCACTAGGCTCCTCCAGCCGGTTAATCATTTTAAGCAGCGTAGTCTTACCGCAGCCGGAAGGTCCGATAATCGTTACTATCTGCCCTTTTGGTACCGTGAGGTTAAAATCACGCAGTACTTTTCCCGAACCGTAATCCTTGCTTACATTCCTGAACTCAACCGCTACTGCTTCAGCCATACTGCTTCCTCTCCCTTCAAAATGTATTATTCTCATTTGTAAACTTGGTTTTTGTGTAAACATTTACCTCCAAATAGCAAAAGAGGCCTTATTCTTCGTCTGAGCGAAAAACAAGACCTCCATAGGTATGGTCAGTCATATTATTGTCATGTGATAATTAGATACCGTAAAACAATAATATTGTTGCAATACCCTTTTGTCAATCATAAATTAAACTATTCAAATCGGAATTAAAAATTAATTTCCGCCACCCATCCGCCGTGACAGCTCCGCTGCCGCTTTGGTTACCGCTTCGATGTTTGTCTTATCCTGCTCGTTGCTGCAACGGAAGCTGGGTCCAGCCACGGCGAGGCTTGCAATAACAGGACCTTGACCGTCCGTAATCGGTGCCGCAATGGCATAAACATCAGGGTCAACCTCACCTTTGGTAATGCTGTAGTTCTGTTCACGAATGGTCGCAAGCTCAGCTATGAGCCCTTCTCGCTCCTTGTCGCTGTTAAGCAGCTGCAAGATCCGCTCTGTTACTTTGGCGCTTTCGAAAGCCAGAATGCATTTGCCCGATGCCCCCATATGTAGTGGCAGAATCCGTCCGTTGTCGATGGAGAATTGAATCAGGCCACGGCTTTTCACATTCTGTATGCATACCGCATTGTTGCCCGTTCGGACAAACAGAATCGAAGTTTCCTGTACCGTCTCCGTCAATTCCTCCATAATGGGGAGGGCCAGCGGCAGTAAATCGCGTTGGAACTGCATGTTCAGACTGCGCGCCAAATCAAGGATGCGCAAGCCAAGGCCAATCTGGTTTTTCCCCCTCCTTTCGATAATTCCATTCTGTTCTAAGGTCTGCAGAAAACGATAGGTCGTACTCTCCGGAATGGACACTTTCTGGGCGATTTCACTCACCGTCAGTGTCCCGCTCTCTTCCGATAAAGCGAATAAGATATCCAGCGCACGGCTTAACGTCTGCGTTCCGTTCATTTTTTGCACTAGCCAACGACTCCTCTTTTATCCAATAGAAGACTTGTAATATTGTGATTTTAGCCTATTTTGCGGAAAAATTACAGTTCGATCTGTTTTAAAAAATTCATCTCCTTTGTTATCACTATTAGAGAAGCCTTTATTTTTTCACGATAATATCATGACTCCCTAATATTAACAACTAGTATTATTATCGGATTATATGCGAATAAAGCGATTTATCTCTTAAAAATGAATAATAATACCATTGACATCTAGGGATTTCGACTTAGAATATAATTTATTAATCCTATATAGACACTTGGATTTAATGATTCGTCTGTAGCTGTTGTTTCTACTTAGGGTCTTTCCTTCAACAGCTCGCTATGTACAAAGGGGGAGTAGGGTTCATATTTTCATTGCTCATCTAGCTGTAAAGTCATAAGACAAATTATGAATCCCTAGGAGGAACAACCGCATGAATCAAAAGACTCTAGTAATCACCTTGGGCGCGCTCGCGATTGCGATCAACGTTATTGCAGGCACCGTCGTCAGTAATCTGAAAATTCCTTTTCTTTTCCTTGATACTGTAGGTACTATCTTTATTGCTGCTATATTTGGACCGTTATGGGGCGGGCTGGTCGGCCTGTTAACTAACCTTGTTCTTGGCGTAACTTCCGGCTATACCGCCATCCCCTTTGCACTAGTTAATATCATTGTGGGACTCGTGGTAGGATACGCTGCGCGCAAGAACGGCTTCCGTTTCTCTTCCGCATTAATCTCCGGTATCTTACTTGGTATTCTCTGCCCCGCAGTCGGCTCCGTAATCGCCATTGGCTTGTTCGGCGGCTTGACCGGAGGCGTACAGGATGTTGCTGTACTTTGGTTGAAACAAGCGGGTTCCAGTCTCTTCGCGGCAGCCTTCCTGCCTCGGCTTGGCGAGAATCTGATCGATAAAATTCTGTCTGCATTGCTTGTCTACTATGTAGTTAAAAATCTGCCGCAATCCCTGATCAAACGTCCATCCCAGAAAAAGAAGGCTGCCCGTGCAGCGTAGTAAACGTATCGTTGTCGCCTCCCACTGCGTCATTAATCAAAATGCCGTTGTGGAAGGCGAAGCCCGGAGTCCAGGCGTCATGAAAGCGGCAGTCGACTGGACCTACGAGCAAGGATACGGAATGTTCCAATTGCCTTGTCCCGAATTCACATTTCTCGGGCCTGAACGGCCTCCAATGACCGTAGAAGAATATGATACACCAGAGTTTCGCGCACACAACCGCAAAATTCTGCTGCCCGTGGTCGAACAGCTCAAGACTTATCAGGATCACGGATATACGATTGTAGGCGGTCTTGGAATTTCAGGCAGTCCTTCCTGCGATCCCGGAAAAGGTGTGTTCATGCGCGACTTTCTGGAGCTGGCCGCCGAGGGCGGTGTGGAGATTGATTTCTTCTGGCAAATCCCGAACACGGCTGACGGCACCTTCAATCCTGATGATGCCAAAAGCGTATTTGGACCTGTAAATCAAGGCAAACCTGAAGGGAAGGCGGCGACCATCAATGATTGATATCCGGAACGCCACCTTCTATTACAATGAACCTGATGATGAAGAAGAGGATGCCGGCCACAAGCCGGCATTATCTCATGTATCCCTTAAAATTCCCTTTGGTGAATTTGTCGCTTTTCTGGGACGCAATGGCTCCGGCAAATCTTCTTTGTCCAGGTTGTTAAATGGCATAGAGTTGCCAACGGAAGGAACGGTACTGGTAGAAGGCCAAAGCACGTCTGAGCGCCCCTCTCTTCCAGCGATTCGCCGGGCCGTCCAGATCGTGTTCCAGAATCCCGAGAATCAGCAGGTGGGTATCACTGTTGGTGAAGACATCGCCTTTGGGCTCTCTAATATCGGCTGGCCGCAGGAGGATATCGCAAGCCGTATCGCTTGGGCCATTCAGTTGGTTGGGCTGGAAGCAGATGAAGAACGTCCTGTCAGCAACTTGTCCGGTGGCGAAAAGCAAAAGCTGGCTCTAGCCTCGGTTCTCGCTCTGGCCCCGCGGTGCCTTATCCTGGATGAAGCTACTTCTATGCTCGATCCTGTAGCCCGCCGCCAATTCGTTGAGACCCTGCACGAAGTTAGAAAGCAGGTCCCCTTCACCCTTATCTACATTACGCACCATCTGGAAGAGGTCACCGGAGCGGACCGCTGGGTGCTGTTCCGCAGCGGCGAGATCGTAGCTGAAGGTACTCCCGCCGAACTAGAGCAAGACACCGTGCTACTGGAGAATTGCGGACTAGAGTTGCCTTACTACCATAGGCTCGCCGGACTGCTGCGCCAGCAGGACATCTCTGTTCCGGCAGATTTGAACGAACAGAAATTGAGGGATTTATTATGCAGATAAAGCTGAATGACGTTACCTATACGTACAGCAAACGCCGCAGAAATAAGCCGCTGGTGGGTCCATTTGTACTGCAGCATCTGGGTCTGAGCGTGGAAAGCGGAGAGATGCTCGCCATTGCCGGCAAATCCGGATCAGGCAAGTCTACCTTTCTCCAGCTTCTAAAAGGATTCCTGGCTCCTTCAGAGGGTACGGTAGAACTGGACGCCACAGATCCGCAGCTTAGCCGCCGACCTGAGGTGTTTGACCGGGTCGGATTTATTTTTCAGTATCCAGAGCACCAGCTCTTCTCTACCACCGTGTTTGAGGACATCGCCTTTGGCCTCCAAAGTGCCAAGCTCACAACGGAAGAGAAAGAAGTCAAAGTGCGCGCAGCCATGGAAGCCGTGCAGCTGGATTACGAGCAATTCAAGGACCGCAGTCCGTTCGAGCTTAGTGGTGGTGAAAAACGTCGGGTAGCCATCGCGGGTGTAGTTGTGCTGGAGCCAGAAGTGTTGATCCTTGACGAACCAACAGCTGGACTGGATCTTCAGTCTCGGACCGCCCTCTTCGATCTATTGCATTCGATGAACAGGCAACGAGGAATGACAGTGATGTGGGTCAGCCATCAGCTGGAGGAAATTCTGGAGCATGCTTCACGCCTCATCGCCCTGAAGGAAGGACAATTTCTGGCCGACGGGCACCCCTCCGACCTTTTGTCAGATCCGTTGCTACTGGAATCCTTTGGATGGGACGAACCGCCCGCTTTAGCTGTAACGCGGTTGCTGCGGGAGCTGGGGGCCGTCTCCAGCAATGAAATCCTCTCCACGCAGGAAGCAGCAGATATCATCACCAAGCTGCTAAGCAGCCGGCAATTATCAGTCTAAAGAAAATGAGGGAATAGTATGTCCGGAAAAAGCTTCTTACTTTATCAGAAACGCAACTCCTGGCTGGAGCGCTGGGACCCGCGGATGAAAATATTGGCAGTTCTGCTGTTCGGGACAGCGCTTCTGCTGACCCATAGCCCGGAGCTGAAGACGTCGCAGCTTCTGATTCTTATTGTCCTGTGGGGAGTTGCCAAGCTATCCTGGCGGGTATTGGTCTTTACCCTCTTGTCGCTGTCGCTCTTCTTCGCTTCGACAATGATTTATCAAGCATTGCTGGTGACGAGCGCAGGGGATGCAATGATCACCTGGGGACCGCTTCACTTCTCTAGGCCAGGGGCCATCAAAGGGATCATGATGTGTGAGCAGATTGCCGGAATTGTGCTGTTGCTCTCTCTGCTGGTGCGGACGACTTCCCCCATTCTGCTCGCAGAGGGGCTAGAGATCTTACTGAAGCCTTTGAAAAAATGGCGGCTTCCCGTACATGAAGCCGTGATGATGTTCTCCATCGCTCTGCGTTTCCTGCCCATCCTCATGGAGGAGTTCGACAAAATCCGCAAGGCGCAGCTGGCCCGCGGGGGAGGTTTCCACCGAAAAGGGATCACCTCCCGCTTCAGCGGCGTGCTGCCAATGCTGATGCCTTTGTTCGTGATGTCCATCCTCCGTGCCAAGGATCTGGCAGTGGCGATGGAATCCCGCTGTTACCAGGGTGACGAAGGCCGTACACCGATCCGCATCTATCGATTCCGGCTCAGTGATTATGCCGTCTTCACCTTTTCACTGGCTAACCTGTTGTTCATTTTTGTGTGGTAGAAGTTCTTAATCTTAAAACAGCGTCAGATAGGATGTAATTTCACATCCTGGTCTGACGCTGTTTTTTTGCGGGAAAATGACAAAAGTCACCTTAACGAATTACTTTGTACACTTATAAAAATTTTAAATATCCGCGATACTTAGGTTACACAAAAAACAGACGAGGTGTTTCACATGAATCCATTATCTTTAACAATCTCATTACTAATTATCGTACTTATTTTGAGGGGCGTTATCCAGGGCAGTAAGAAGCCATTGCACGAATCTGGTCGGAGACTTTTGATTCCGGTTCTCTATATCTCTTCATCTTTATTTGAATTGTTCGACCCTGCGTTGGTACTTACATCTGGCAGAATTATTAGCTCGATTGCTATAGGTGCGATTCTATCGATCCCATTAATTCTGGTAACGAAATTTGAGCGGAGATCAGATAGCAAGATGTATTATAAAAGAAATGTATCTCTTTATGTATTAATTATTGTTATCTTCTCGCTCCGATTACTCGACTTCTTGTTCATTTCTGGCATCGATCCGAAGACACTAGGATTCTTGAATAATGTATTTACCCTAACCTATATTGCCATTTGGCGAATGGCTAGCTTCATTAAATTTCATAATACTAAGGCTAGATAAGACGAACTTAAGCGCTAAGAAAACTGCCATCCGAGCGTGATCCTGTATTGAACTACATCCTAGGGTGAACAATCATAGGGTGTAAATTCGCAGAGTAAAACAAGTGTCCAAAATCGGGCTAAACGGCCAGGCTTTGGGCACTTGTTTGTTTTACTTATGTGATCCCGCTTAAAGTCTACAGCCTCCGCCATCCACCATCAACGTTTGACCCGTAATATAATCAGAATCTTGACTGGCAAAGAAGACAACGGCACGTCCAATATCGGTCTCTACATCCCCTACTCTTCGCATCGGGATCTTGGATAACGTTTCTTCAAAATGCTCCGGCATGTGCTGCGCCCATTGCTGAACACCTGGAGAATTGGCGAATGGACAGATCACATTGACTTTGATGCCATACGGTCCAAATTCATTAGCTACGACACGGGATAACCCCCGTACAGCTTCTTTGGATGCCGCGTAGGCTGCTTGGTTCAGATCCCCATTAATTCCCGCTCCTGAAGCAAAGTTAATGATGTGACCCTGAGTTTCCTTCAGATAAGGAAAGGCTTGCTGCATGAGAAAGAATGTGGGAAAGAATCCGGTTTTGAACGGCAGCTCCAGGTCAGCTGGAGTGATCTCCATGAAAGGCTTCACACGCGAAGCTTGGGCATTGTTAACCAGGATATCCAGCTGTCCAAATACGTCGATTGTCCGACTAACAATTTTGGAATGTTTACTAAAATCCGCCAGATCTGCATGAATGAAAATAGACTCCGGCCCAATCAGCTTCAGATCCTCAATGGCTTGATTGCCTACCTCCTCGTTGTAGTCCACGATTACTACCTTTGCTCCTTCTTTTACAAAAGCTTTGGCAATTCCATTCCCTACGCCTGACGCCCCACCCGTAATAATCGCTACCTTATTCTCTAATTTCCTCATGTTATCACCTCAGGTTTTTTTGTTGTTGCTTGGTGCATAGACAAAGTATAGTGATAACCATGGACTGGAAAAAGAGCGGATAATTTGTCGATTAACAAGCGTAACGGTATAATTTCATAATAGGCGTACAGAACCACCATACAAGGAGATTACATTATGGAGCTACAGCAGCTTAAGTACTTTGTAGAGGTAGCCAATCAATTGCATTTTGGGCGTGCGGCCGAGCGGTTGCATGCTTCTCAGCAGTCCGTCAGCCATCAAATCGCACAGTTGGAAAGCGAGCTAGGCGTTCAACTCTTTAAGCGTACAACGCGTAAGGTGGAGCTGACACAGTCTGGGGAAGCGCTGCTTGAGCAGGTTCATCTCGTCTTCAAGCATTTACATCGGGGAATTGACGAGGCCGTACGGGCAGAGCATGGCCGCAGAGGCCGGCTTACGATCGGTTATTTTGGCATTATGCTCTACAGTATTTTGCCAAGCGCCGTTCGACTGTACCGGGAACGTTATCCCGAGGTTGAGATTGTTATGCAGGAGCTGCCCTCCCACCAATTGGAGGAAAAGCTGCTCCAAGGAGAAATTGATATTGGTTTCTCAGTGTATCTCAACGATAAGCATAGCGAACTGAGTATGAATTGGCTTCCATTTTCAACGGAGTCCATTGTCTTTGCCCTGCCGAAGCATCATCCTTTAGCCACGAAAAAAGAACTTTCCCTAGCGGATTTGGAAAAAGAGCCCTTTGTTATGCTGAACCGGAACGATTCACCCGTGTTGTTTGATATTTTCGTCCTCTTCTGTCGTCAGACGGGCTTCAGTCCTAATATAGTGCAGGAAGCTGCCAGTGATCAGGCCGTGATTGGCTTAGTGGCCGCTGGTGTGGGCACTGCTCTGGTGCTGGGCTGCATGAGCAAGCTGTTCGAGAATGATATTACCTATGTTCCGATGGCGGAGTCGATGTTTAACATTCCGCTAGCGATTTGTTGGCTCCACAGCAACGAGACGGCACAGGTAGAACAATTCGCAGAAGTCGTAAAAAGCTTTATCCCTTAAATAGAGTCCCTTGAATAAGGGTCATGGAAAACAATCAAAAAAAAGAATCCCACCGATTCCGCGAATGGCTGGGATTCTTTCATTTTTATACCGCAATCATTTTCTTAAGCGCTGCTTCTTATCCATTCGATTCAATCTCTTCCGGCGCCCGGGTCCGTTTAACAAAAAGCCCTAGCACGAGTGCAATGAGACAGATGTAAAAAGCAACCTGAAAAGCGCCCTGCATACCCGATACCAGCCCCTTAGTCGCCTCCTCAAGTCCTGTTGGATTTGCCGACGATTCCAAATATTTCTTCGTTCCATTTGAGAAAATACTGATGAACAGTGCTGTTCCGATCGCACCTGACACCTGTTGCAGCGTATTCATAATCGCCGTTCCGTGCGGATACAGATTTCTTGGCAGCTGATTCAGCCCCGTTGTCTGCGCTGGCATCATGATCATGGAGATACCAATCATCAGAATGACATGCAGCGTGATTAATGTTCCTTTGGATGTCTCTAGATCCATGCCTGTAATGAGAAAGAGTGAAATCGCCGTGATAATGAGACCCGGTACGATAAGCACCTTTGGACCAAATTTATCAAAGAGCTTGCCGGAGATTGGTGACATAATTCCGTTGACGATACCACCTGGCATGAGCGTTAACCCAGCGGCGAATGCTGTCATCAGCAAAGCTTTTTGCATGTATAGCGGTAAAATGATCGTCGTTGAGAATAAGGTCATCGTCATCACAAGCATGAGCACAGTCGTTAGTGCGAACATCGGATATTTGAATACCCGCATGTCCATCATCGGCTCTTTGACGACCAGTTGGCGCCAGACGAATAGCAAGATGGACACCCCGCCTGCGGCAATGGTCCAGATCACCTCATGCTCCGACCAGGAGGCCTCTCCCGCCTTGCTGAAGCCATACACAATCCCGCCGAAGCCTATAGTGGACAGCAGAATAGACAGAAAATCTACTTTCGGTTTCGTAATATCCGATACATTCTTCAAATAAATAAAGCCAAAAACAAGCGATACCACAACTAGCGGAATGACCAGGAAAAATAACCAATGCCAAGACAAAGAGTCAATAATGAGTCCGGATAAAGTGGGACCGATAGCTGGACCGAACATAAGCACGAGCCCAATCATCCCCATAGCCGCTCCCCGGTTATCCGGCGGATAAATAATCAGGATCGTATTCATCATCACCGGAATTAAGAGTCCTGTGCCCGCAGCCTGTACAATTCTCCCCATTAGGAGAAGCTCAAAGGAACCAGAGAATCCGCAGATTATAGTACCGACCAGAAAAAGCATCATGGCAGATAAGAACATCTGGCGCGTGCTAAACCATTGTTGCAGCAATGCCGTTACGGGCACCAATATGCCGATAACCAACATATAGACCGTAGACAGCCACTGTATGGTCGAAGTTTCTACGCTGAACTGCTTCATTAAATCCGGAAAAGCGATGCCGATTAGCGTCTCATTCAAAATCGCTACAAAAGCACCGATGATCAGAGCCGTAATGATCGGTCCACGTTTAATCGTGCTTAAATCTACTTTGGATGATGTGTTGCTTCCTGTGATCATCTTTTTGCCCCCTTGCACTGTTTTTGTTGGATTACATACAGAGTATAAGGAGTATTATTAACTTGAAAAAGAATATATATTTTGTTAATTAACAATTTAAATTGTATAATCCAAGAGATCGTCCTACCTGATTTCCGTAAAAATGTACATTGTTGCATTAAAAAAGCCGCGATATACGCGGCTTTAAGCTCATTCCCTTGTGCGCTTCATCACAGCTCAATTACTTTAGTGGCAATATTGTTGCAGAACTCACTATCATGCTCTACAAAAAGAATCGTCGGTGCGTATTCATGCAGCAGCTCTTCAATCTGCATCCGGGAAATCACATCAATAAAATTAAGCGGCTCGTCCCAAATATGCAGATGGACCTTCTCACACAGACTTTTGGCAATCAGCACCTTTTTCTTTTGTCCACCGCTGTAATCCTCGATGTTCTTTTCGAATTGCACTCTGGAGAAATCCAGTTTTCTTAGAATCGCTTTAAACAGGCTCTCATCTATGTCATTCCGCCTCGCGTAATCTGTTAAATTCCCCTCTAGATGCGAAGTATCCTGGGATACATAGGAGATCTTAAGCTGGCTTCCTTTTCTAAAAGTACCGGTATAACTAAGCTCCTCCCCACAGATTAATTTAATAATGCTCGATTTGCCGGAACCGTTCTTCCCAGAAAGTGCAATCCGCTCGCCCTGCTCAATGGTGAAACTGACATCCTCACACACCGTCTTCTCCCCATATTGGATCGAAACTCCAATCAGCTCGGCAAGCTGGTTTTTGTGATAGGCCAGCTGTGCGATCTTCAGATTCTCGGCGCTTTCAATATTTTTGAGCAGCTTGGAGCGGTCGTCAATGGACGTTTGCTGTCTTTGCTCAATGCCTTTAGAGCGTTTCATCATTTTGGCCGCCTTATGGCCCACATACCCTTTATCTAATTTGGAGCCGGAATTCCGGGTACCATTTTTCGATTTTTCCACCTTATCCGACCAATCACTAGTTCGTTTCGCTGCTTCCGCCAAACGCCGGATATCTTTCCGCAGATGCTCATTCTCAGCCAGCTCCGATTGATCCTGACGCTGTTTGTTCTCCCACCAATCCGAGAAATTTCCTTTTTGAATCTCTATATTGGTCTTGTTGATCGAGAGGATATGATCCACGCAGTGATCCAGAAAGGAACGGTCGTGCGACACGAGGATAAATCCGCTTTTGCCGTTCAGATAGTTGCTAACGAGTCGTCTTGCCTTCATATCCAAATGGTTGGTTGGCTCGTCAATGAGCAGGAAGTTATTCTCTTTGAGAAATAAAGCAGCCAGCAACACCTTGGTTTGTTCACCGTTCGATAAGGAATTAAAGGGCCGGTATAACACATCCTCGGACACCTCCAGCAATGAAAGCTCACGCATCAACTCCCAATGCTGATAGTCCGGGTAGATCTCCTCTACGACATCAATCGTATGGTACTCCTTGTGTTCAACATGGAACGGAAAATAATCAAAGTTGACTTTAGCAGAAATATGACCGCTGTATTCGTATTTACCAAGCAAGAGATTCATAAAAGTTGTCTTCCCTCTGCCGTTCCTGCCCGTAAATCCTAACTTCCAGTCGCTATCAAGCTGAAAGCTTACATTCTCAAATATATTATCGTAGCTGCCCTCATGGGCAAACGTGAGGTTCATAACATTAATCAATGACATACAACCATCTCCTTGTGTAAAAAAAATAAGAGCTACAAGAAAGTTACTTTCTCGTAGCTCAAATAAACACAACAAATCTAACCCCTCAAGGGCATAGATAAGAGATATCGTTTGAGTGAAAAGAATACGTAACTTTCTTGCATCAGAAATAAAACATGCGAAAAATCATCGCTTTTTTGTTTTATCGCTTCGCAAGAATTCTACATATTCCTTTCAACCCCTATCATCAATAAGTAGGGTAATTTTAACATGCATGTCGTTAAATTTCAACTTTCAAATTCGTTTCCTCTGCAATTTTCCCCATAGCGATCTTTTTCTCGAAGCTGGGAATAATTTTTGAAGAAATAAACGCAACAATCGGTACGGTCAGAACGACCCCAAAACAACCTGCTATGCCCTGAATCACTTCGATCGTCACCATATTCATATTAGCCAGCTGGTTAAACGAAGTTTTGATGGCATACAGGATCATAAGCGAGGCAAGTGTCGTCCCAGTGATCGCCAGGATCAGCGTATTGGCCATCGTCCCCATCATATCCCGGCCAACGTTGATACCGGATTTGAACAGCTCTTTTTGCGAAAGATTAGGGTTGGTACTATAGACCTCATGCACCGATGCCGCAATAGAGATCGCTACGTCAATAATGGCACCCAGTGAGGATATCAAAATCCCTGCAAACAACATCCCGCCAAGCTGTAAGCCCGTCTCATCAGAGATCGTGATAAGCACGTCTACCTCTGCCGTATTATAACCGGAGATATGAACTAGAGAACCGAAAATATAGGCAAGCGCCCCTGAAATTATCACACCGCAAATCGTCCCCAAAATTGCAGCCCAGGACCTGGCGGTCCATCCGTTCAACAGCAATAAAGTGACACAGGTCGTAAGAATGACAATTAGCACAGAAGCGAGTATGGGAGAATAGCCCCTGTACAGCATTGGGATGAACAAGTAGATAATGCAGGCAAAGGTAAATATAATGCCCAATACTGATTTCAAGCCTTTTTTGCCGCCAATCCACCACAGCACCCCAAAGAACAGCAAAATCATTGCTGCTATATACGGAACTCTATAATAACTGTACACAGAGATTATGTAATAGGTCGCGTCGGCAGAATCGATATTAACGATAACGGTCTGCCCTTCTTTGGCAATCACATTTAGATACACACTGACGTTGTTAGTAATCTGGTGGACTTCACCCTGATGTTCTCCGCTCAAAATTTTGATCTCAAGCTCTTGTGAACCGTTGTATAAATCGCCTCGTTCAGAATCTCTTGATAAATTCTCGCTGATGACGCGCAAGACCTTTGCTTTCTCGAAAGTTTTGGAAGCGGTACTGCTCCCATGCTCGTTATGCTTAATTTCGGAGGACTGGTTGAACAGATACATGCCTAAAGAGATACACAGAATAAGCCCGATGAATAGCGTGACTCTTAATTTCTTTGATGCCAGCATACTCTACCCCCATTTGTTGTCCATAAGCTCCGCTCAGATTACACAAATAATCTATCCTATCATTTCAGGATTAACAAGAAATATTTTATATACTTTCATTTCAAGATAATTTGATGATAATATGTGTGCGTCGGCGAATCTAACAAAATTGGTTGCGGGAGGACATCAATCCGTATGAAAAAGTGGCTCAGGCTGGTGGTACTATCATTTCTCATTTGTGGAGTTTGGTTAAGCACAGGCATACCGGTCTCGCTAGCCCACGGCAATGTGAGTGTAGCCTATTCGGATATTACACTGGAGCATAATACGATCAAATATGTACTCCAGCTAGATATGTATGACATGATGGCCGAGGTGAATCCAGATGATCCTGACCTTGCCTTGACTACTCCAGAAGTCTTAAATAAATTCTTCAGCAATCATCAGGCAGAGGTGGAGCACCTGCTGCTTACAAAGATACAACTGTATGCGGATAGTCTACCGCTGGAAGGAAAAGTGACTCAGTTTCACTACATGGAGAAAGAGAACGAGGTGCAGCCTTTTGCCGAAGCCGTGATTGAGTATCCTGTCAAAAGGAATCCCCAGCAGTTCACGCTCGATTACAATCTCGTCTTTGACCGGGATCAATGGCATGTGAATTATGTCAATCTCACGCTAGGGGAGCTGAAGAAAGAGGCTGTGCTGATTGCACAGATTACGGAACTGCAAGTCGGCGAGCTGAAGCTGCCTGATGTACTCATACATTTTATCCTGCTAGGCTTCGAACAATTCTTCCACAGCTACGAAACGATCCTTATACTTGCCATCCTGATTCTTGGATTTCAAAGCACCAAGCAGACACTCAGAACACTCGCTATATTTGCCGTTACTCAGTCCTTAACCTTACTTCTTAGCGGACTGCATGTCATAGCCCTGCCTGATCATTTGATGAATGCCCTGATTCCGTTAAGTGTTGTCTTTCTGGCGTTAAGTATTTATTATAAAGCAGCTATAAAACAGCTACCCTGGATTGCCGGCGGGCTTGGTATTATTCATGGCTTCTGGTATGCCAGACAGCTAATAGGACTTAGGGAAGACGGTGGGCATTTCGCCGTTTCTGTGACAGCTTTTTATGTCGGTCTTGAAGCTTTAGTAGTCCTTATTTCGTTAAGTTTATTAATGATCATCAATTATTTTCGGAAGGTAAAATATGCCACTCCCTTGATTCTGAGTGTAGCCGCGCTTGTCGGACTGTTCTCTTTTACCATAAAGGTTTTCTTCTAAATCCTTAGGCTGGAAGCCGTAATGAAAATTCCGATCCGAGAACTCGCACTTTCACATGGAATTAATAGAGTCGAGCATCACTTTTAACAACTGCAAGTTATATTGGTACAGGTACTCTTAGGGAAAACACCGTAAGAGCGTCCAAAATTGTCCAAGGGGTGGTTGTTAGATGTTGAAGAGGTTCAGTCAAAAGCAGCGCCGTGTATATACCGTCAGTATCTTGGCTTTATCCATGCTCCTGATCATCGCATTGTTGCCTCCAGGAATCTTAGGCTGGGGCTCCAAGATCAGCCCACTCAATGTGGCCAGAGCCGCCTCCTTCCCTTATTCGATCAGGGATATTGCACTTAACCCCGGGGCAGATGAGAGCAAATTGAACTTTGCTTGGCTAACCCCAGGTCAACCGGCAGCAAGCATTGTACAGATGGCCAAAAAATCGGATTTGAACGGTAATGCTTTTCCGGAAGCAGCAAAGGTAGTGACCTTTACAGGTACAGCAATACCCGCCACTACAGTTACTGATTCGGTCTACTATTCCAACAAAGCAACAGCCACAGGTCTGGCCAACCAAACGGAATATGTTTACCGTGTCGGAGATGGCAATGAAGACCACTGGAGTCCAATCTACAATTACACCACCCAAGATCCTACCAACTACACCCTCATGTTCGTCGGCGATCCGCAGATCGGCTCCTCAGGCAGCGTAACCAATGACACTTACGGATGGACGAAAACATTAAACCAAGCCGTCAGCAATTTCCCCAACTTTAGCTTTATCATGTCCGCAGGCGACCAAATCGAGAATAAATCCAGCACATCTCTTGAAACAGAATATGATGCCTTTGAGAGTCCGGATGTGCTCAGAAACTTGCCTATGGCAACTGTCGTCGGTAATCATGATGTCAATGTTAATTACAAATATCATTTCAACGTGCCCAACGAATCAACCCTTGGCATGATGAAGGATAACCGCAATAAAGATGTTCTAACCGATAACACCTATGGTGGTGACTACTACTACACCTACGGTGACACCTTGTTTATGGTACTTGATACCAACAATTCCAATGGTGCTGAACATGCCAAATTCATGCAGGATACCGTGCAGGCTGTTCCCAATACCAAATGGAGAATCGTTACGTTTCATCACGACATATATGGCGGTGGACAAGCCCACTCTACCGAGCAAGTAATCCTCAATCTGCGTGCAGCCCTCTTCCCTACGCTTGATGCTTTGGATGTGGATATGATCTTCATGGGTCATGACCACTCTTATGTCAGAACTTATGTCATGAACGGAGATAATGTTCAGGGCAGACAGCTGGTAGATAGCCAAGGCAGAGACGTCAATCCTAACGGCTCCACTTACGTTACTGCCAACTCGGCGAGCGGAAGTAAATACTACGAATTGAACACAACCCCGGAAAGATATTCGGCCAGCCGGAGCCAGCTCCATACCCCAACGTTCTCCACGATCAAAGTAACACCATCCAGCATTACTGTAGATACATTCCGTTCAGACACACTGGAGAAGCTCGATACTTACGGATTCGTGAAAGAACCGGAAAGTGTAAAAGTCTACTCCAATACGACACAGCAGAAAGATCCTTCGGCAGCAATTGATTTCAATTATGCGATCAGCAACGCCAATGCCGTGAAGAATCTAGATACTACGTTTACGTATGACAGTTCCACAATCAAGTTCGATAGTGCTTCAGCACTTTCTCCAAACCTGGGTGCACTGACCATCTCTGAAAAGCCGGGTGAGGTTAATATCAAAGCCAATCCCGAAACGCCTTTCCGTTCCGAGACTTATGGCAAGTACGAAGATTTGTTCAAGCTGAGCTTCAAGCTTGTCGATCCGAAAAACCCTGCAGTAGCTAGTGTGAAGCTGAGTGCTTCAGCCCTTACTACGCAAAATAAACACACTGCTGTCCCATCCAACCGGGATGTGGAAACAGCAACTGTGACAGTGGGTACGCAAGTTACTGGAATTACGCTAAGTAAAGAAGCGCTTAACTTAAACGTAGGCGAAACAGCTAATCTGAGTGCAGTTGTCACACCAGCAGATGCAACGAACCCGGCAATCACTTGGATCTCCAGCAACGAGTCCATCGCAACCGTTGATGCCAACGGTAAAGTGACTGCTAAGCTCGCCGGAACGGTTGAAATCACTGCAAAAGCGCTGGATGGATCTAACCTTGTCAGTAACATCAGTAAAGTCATCGTAGCTGCACCTTCAGGCGGTGGTGGTACACCAACTACTGCACCTACAACTGCACCTACAACCGCACCTACAACTGCACCAACTGCATCACCTACGCCTGCACCAACCCAAGCACCTTCTACGGGATCGGGGTCGAATACTTCACCAACGGCTTCACCGACCGCCTCACCGACCAAAACACCTTCGCCTTCGCCAACTGCAACACCTGCACCAGCAGCAAGTGCTACAGCAGCACCAATTGCTACACCAGCGCCTGCAAAAGGAAACACCAAAACCTTCACGGATGTTCCTGCATCCTACTGGGCTGCTGCCGCAATAAGTGATCTGGTCTCTAAAGGTATTCTGAATGGAACAAGCGATTCTTCCTTTGAGCCAGGTCGCAGCGTAACCCGTGCAGAATTCACGGCAATGCTCGTCAGAGCTCTCGGACTCACAGACAAAGCGTCCATAACATTCACCGATGTTAAAAATGGTGATTGGTATGCCGATGCCATTGCTGCAGCGGTGAAATCAGGGATTGTGCAAGGAACTAGCGCTTCCCAATTTGGTTCTAAAACAAATATCACCCGTGAGGAAATGGTCACTATACTGATGCGTGGATACGAGAAGCTGCATGGCAAGTCTTCTGGAAGCTCCAGCGTCACCTTCAACGATGAAGCAAAAATTTCAGCTTGGGCTGCAGAATTTGTTAAACAAGCCGCTGCACTTCAGTTGATCAACGGTCGTGCCCAAGGTGTGTTTGAGCCTAAGGGAATCACTACACGCGGAGAAGCTGCTCAAGTCATTTATAATTTGCTTAACAAATAATGACAGACAACAGGGTTTACGGGAATATCGTTCATATGAACGGTATTCCTGTTACTCTTCACAGGGAGGACGAGCAATGAATCGTATTCATACCGCATTAAAGTTTTCCTGTTGTCTGGTGTTATCACTTGTCATACTTCTGATGCCGTTCGAACGGAAAGTCGATGCTCATGCTTACAGCGCCGGTTACACCACCATTACTTTGACTCAGTCCGCTTTGGAAATGACCTATGCGCTTGATGATTTATCGGTAATCGAGCTTATCGGCGGGGATACCAACAAGAATGGCAAGCTTGAGGGTAGTGAATTTTCTGCCGTGAAAGCCCGTCTTGAATCTTTACTTAAAGAAAATCTGCTTGTCCTAATCAACAGTGAACCTCAGGAGTGGATTCAAGTTCACAGTTTGACACTGGAACAAGAATCGGATGCAGAGAAAGCCGTTCTAAAGGTCTCCTTTCCTCCCGTACAAGCTACCCAATCCGTATCGTTAACAGATTATCTGTATTCAAAGGATTCCGTTGCCAACTACGTTAATTTGTTAACCATTCATTATGGCAGTTCCAATACTACGCAGGCATTATCCGGGAAGTATCGTGATTGGTCCATGCAGCTCAGTGACAAGGATTATGCAAGCTTGCCGCAAAATATACAGCTTACTTCCGAAGCTTCCGATTCGACGGAAGTTCTCTCTGGCTGGTTCTCTTTCTTCAAACTTGGTATGAACCATATTCTGAGCGGGTATGACCATTTACTCTTTCTCTTCTCCCTGCTTCTAGCCAGGCAGACATTCAAGCAGTATGCGGCTATGATTACCGCCTTTACCATCGCGCACAGCATTACCCTGACGTTGACGGTACTCGGGATTATCAGTCTCTCGCCAAGAATTGTCGAGCCTGCGATCGCGCTGAGCATTTGTTTCGTTGCAATAGATAATATGATTCGTAAAGAAGTCAGCTATCGCTGGGTACTGACATTTCTGTTCGGCCTCATCCATGGGATGGGCTTCGCCGATATTTTGACCGAGATGCAATTGCCAAAAAGTCAGCTGGCCGTCGATTTAGTCAGTTTTAACCTGGGTATCGAGGCTGTTCAGGTGATCCTGATTGCAATTCTGCTTCCTGTACTAGGATTGCTACATAAATGGAGATTCTCCAGGCGTGCGGTGCTCGCAGGTTCGTCGATTGCTTTTCTATTAGGCGGAGTCTGGCTGCTGCAACGACTGGTTTTTGCCTGATCGCAAGCGTGTTAGATTGCGTTTCTTCTATTATAAAAGTAAAAGCTGCTCCGAAAAGTTATCGGTAGCAGCTTTTTAAATTTTAGAGGCTGGCCAGAGACTGGCGATCTCTTACTTTTTCGAGTACAACTCTACAACCTGCGTATCCATAATCGGATTTTTATATCTCTCAATGGTTATGGTCAGCGGTTGCGGATAATCCTTAGCTTTCTCTCCGAACCGATAACGAAGCTGATCTTCTGCCGTACCATCCCTAAACCCTATAGAACCACCGAAGTTCCCTCCTGGAGTGGTTTTATTTACACTGACTTGTTTATGCACTTGACCTTCCGCGTCGGTGAAGGTATCTGCCAAGCTGTTATATGTGCTGCTTAGATATTGGGCATTACCAAACTTATGCCGCAACAGGATCTCTCCCGGTTCTGCGTAATCTTCTGGCTTAGGCTCGACAAGTTCAAGATTACTTCCCGGCGCTTCAATAATCTCATTCTTATTAAGATCAATGACAATTTTCATCTGATCTTTCTCTACTGCCGAAATTCCAAATGCCTTCAACGAGATGGAGTCCGGATCATTATACTCACTGCTTTTGAACACTAGCGTAGCCTTGGAACTATCTGTGTAAACTTCAGAATTGGAAGATGTAATGAACGAAGGGTAGTATGTTTTTTCGGTTTGCCCTGCTTTTTTAACCATTAATACAGGATTTAACAATTGGAATATTTGTTTGTCATTGTCCTTATCATATTCGATATCAACATAGGTTCCGAGAGGTGTGTAGAGAACTTGCTTCACATTAATTTTTTGTCCATCCACTATCAAAGTGCGGTTAGTTGACACTGTATGCTGTTGGTCTTTGAACATGTCGGGGTCAAGCTCAAAAGGAATATCAAGCTCGGTCCGATATTTCTTGCTGTTGGTATTAATATCATTTAGTGTAACATCGAATTTCACATCTTTAGGATAGGTTACCGAATACGGAAGTTTTGCTGAGTATACATAATATGCAGTTTGTCCCGCCCAGACTTCGTTCTTACTGCTCGTCAGACTTGTTCCTATAGACGGTGCTTCAAAGTTTCCATAATGAAGTGTAGCAACCGTATGAATGCCCAATTTATCCGTCTTATTCTCAACACTGTACAAGATAAATACTTTTCGTCCGTCTGTGGCTCCGCCCATTACTTCTACCTTCAGCCCGTTTTTTTCTGCACTATGATAAACAGGATCTATAAGATTTCGGTCCAAAATACTTATGTATGACTGATCATCTACGCGTACAGATCTGAACAATTCAGAATCGCTCCACTCCTTGTTCACTTCACTGCGTATCGTAGCCTGGGCGACCTCCTTCACCGGGGCTTTCACGATTGAAAGGATTAGTATAATTGCTACGGCTGCAGCCGCCATCCCGATACCCAATGAATACTTGCGTCTTCGCTCTCGTTTTCTCCCTGTCATGATTCCACCTCGCATGGCATTGTATAGATGCTTTTCCTCGAACGCTTCGGCATGCTGGTTCACCTCATGAGCATTCCGGAGCAGAATGTCTTTCTCTTTATCGATCATTATCATTCACCTCCTGCATCTCTAAAGATATCTCCGAAGCTGCTTGAGGCCTTCGCGTACCCAGGTCTTGATGGTACCTTCGGGTTTTTTAAGCACCTTGGCAATTTCTACTGTAGTCATGTCCTGGTAGTATTTCAGGATCACAGCATGCCGGTATTTGGGCTTCATCCGATTCATCGCCCGTTCCAGATCAATTCGTTCGTTGCTCTGCATTTCCTGCGCTGCCTTCTCTATCAGCTGCTCAGCTGGGAATACGCGTTTCTTACGCCGGAGCTCGTCCATACAGCAATTGATGGTAATCCGAATCACCCAAGGTGTAAAAGCCTGCTCGTCCTTCAGCTTCTTACGCTTCATCCAGGCCCGGCAAGAGGCCTCCTGTACGACTTCGAGCGCATCCGCTTCATTTCCTAGGTAGCTGTAGGCAATCGCATAAAGTTTACGATGTTCAACATACAAACGTTTAAAAAAAGCTTCTTCTTCTGACAGTGCAAAATCTGTTTCTCTGATCTCATCTATTGTATTTTCCACCATCACTCCCCCTCGTTCTAAAAGTAAGACGCAGTTCTGTCGAGAAACGATTTATTTATTCTCAATTATACCTTTTCTCCTCAATGCAAAAGAAACTGCCCCTTCAATGAATTGAAAGGACAGTCTCTTCTTTTCTTTTTCAAAAATTACTTTTGAAACAGCTGCTCAGCATCATCTAGTGCCATACTTTGGCCGATGGAGGAATAATCCAGCCACTTTTGCCCATCCAGCATATAGATATGATTGTTTTTGACTGCTTTTAAATTTTTCCAGACCGGGTTCTTCTCCAGCTCTTCAAAATTGCTCTTCGCCTCATTGCCTTTACTAATGATCACAAAGATCGCATCAGCATCAAAGTCTGGCAGTACTTCCTTGGAAATCACCTGGTATGGATCACTGGCTGGAATTTTCTCTACTCCATCAGCCATGTTCAGCTTCAAATCCTCGAACATGATCGGTCCCAGCGGGCGTTTTGTTCCCATTACACGAAGTTCTTTCGCCGTCATTCGGATGGCCATAACCTTCGCATTCTCACCCAACTGTTCCTTAATCAAGCCACTGACCCGCTCGGCCTTGGTATCGTAATCCTGAATGAAATCCTGGGCTTCCTTTTCGCGTCCGACATGCTCAGCAATCCGTGTGAGATGATCGCGCCAGGTTCCGCTATCCATATCAATGGTCAGGGTTGGAGCGATTTTCTCGAACTTGGGCAAATCCTCGCCGGAATAGACCTTATCAATATAGATTACATCCGGCTTTAACCCTAGAACCGCTTCCATATCCGGATCTGTTACCACCCCGAGCTTGGTCACACCTTCCAATCGGTCAGCCACATGAGGCAGGAAATCTTTCAGATCACCGCCGATTACAGAACCAGCAGGAGTAATGCCCAGAGCCAACAGATTGTTGGTGATATGAATGGACATAGAGGCGATTTTGGCGTCCGCACTATGGGTCGGTGAAGCCGATTCCGATTGCGTTGAATCCGAAGCAGCTGCAGAATTTGCTGTTGTGGAGCTTGTCGATTCGTTAGACTTCCCGCAGGCAGCCAATATTGCGAGCAGCATCATTGAGATTATAGCTGAGGTGATTTTTTTCATGATGATTCATTTCCTCCAGAATGTTCAATCTTTTATTTTGACTTAAACAATAAATATAGAAAATAAGGACCGCCAATTGCTGCAACCACCACACCTGCCGGAATGGCATTGGGGCGAAAGATCGATCGGCCGATCGTATCCGCTGTGATCAGAATAACCAGACCGATAAGTGCAGCTACCGGTAGAAAATAGCGGTGCTGCGGGCCGGCCAGACGTTTGGCGATATGGGGTGCGACTAAACCGATAAATCCGATCCCGCCTGCAACCGACACACTGGCGCAAGAGAGTGCAACAGCCATGCCCAGCAAGGATAGCCGTTCTCGGGTAACATGACTACCTATACTGTGGGCGGTCTCGTCGCCCAGAACGAAGAGATCCAGCGTTTTGGAGCGGCTATAGATCAACGGAACAAGTACAATAATCCATGGCAAAAGCGCACCTACATGTATCCAATCCCTTCCCCAGACACTTCCTGCTAACCAGCGCGCTGTGAAGGCATAGGTCTTCTCGTCCAACTTCAAGGATAGTAAAAGGGTAACCGCACTAATCCCGGCAGCAACGGCAATCCCAACCAAGATTAAACGAATCGGCATTAACCCCCTGTGGCGGTCATACGCGAACATGAAGATAATTAGTGCGCTCAGCGTCCCCCCAACAAAGGTAAACAGCGGAATCAGAAGGGCAACAGGACCTTCCATTGTCCGAAAAAAGGAGACGAAGATGATAAGCCCCAGCGCCGCCCCGGTATTAATTCCGAGAATGCCTGGATCGGCAAGCGTATTCCGTGTCGTTCCCTGAAATACCGCACCCGCTATTCCCAGTCCGATTCCGGCCAGCATCGTTATGATAATCCGCGGCATGCGGTAGTCAAATAAAATCATTTGTTCATCGCTGGTGCCATACCCTAGCAGCGTCTTCCACACTGTCAGCGGGGTTAAAGAAACTGTTCCGGTATTGAGACTAATCATAATTACGGTTACAGCAAGCAGTATCAAGATACTGCTCACTATGAGCGCGCGTCTGTTCCTTTGTGCCTCCATTGACGCCATATTGGGTTTCATGTTAGAGATCTCTCCTTTCTTTACGGGCCAGGTAAAGGAAGAACGGGACCCCAACCATCGCTACCATTGCACCAATTGCAAACTCTTGCGGCGGATTGACCATTCGTGAGGCAAAATCAGCCCAGACAAGCAATGTCCCTCCGAGTAGGGCGGAGAATGGAATCAATAGCCGATAATCCACTCCCATTGCACGACGGGCGATATGCGGCACAACCAAACCAACGAAGCTTATAGAACCTGCTACAGCTACGGACGAACCGGCAAGAATTACTGCTGCAATCAGCCCCAGGATACGGATTTTGTTCGTATGTATTCCGAGATTAGCGGCGGTTTCGTCTCCAAGCGACATAAAGGTAATTGGCCGCCCCATACTAATCGCCCATAGGATCGTGATCAGGACTATCGGTGTCAGGATCCGCAAATGCTCCCAATTCACTCCCGCCACGCCACCCGCATACCAAAAGGCTAAATCCTGACTTAATTCGAAATAAATCGCAACGCCTGTGCTGAGTGAATGAAGGATCGCTGCAACGACAGCCCCGGCAATGGTTAATCTTATGGAAGTCAGTCCACCCCGGGTGGAGGAACCGAGCAGCACGATAAATGAAGTCGTTAAAGCTGCGCCCATGAATGAAAAGATAATGAGTCCCCAATAGGAGAGTCCCGGCATAAAAGCAAAACATAGACATACCGCAAAGGCGGAGCCTGCGTTGACACCGAGGATGCCACTGTCTGCCAGCGGATTGCGCGTTACACCCTGCATTATTGCGCCCGCCACAGCAAAAGCCATTCCCGTTACGGCTGCTCCAAGGACCCGGGGAAGCCGCAGTTCATGCACAATTTGGTGGTTGGTTATCGAAGGATCATATTGAAAGACAGCCAACCATACGGAGCCCAGTGTCATTCCTTTGGCGCCAAAGGAAATCGCCAGGAAAATCGTCAACAATAATCCTGCTATCGCGGTGATAAACCATAGATACGTACAGATACTTCGATTTAATCTCATAGGACTGCGCTTCGAAAGCTCCCCCTCATCTAATGATCATGAGAATCATTATCATTTTCTAATTATATCTGACTTCCCGAATAGGTACATGCCAATATCCAAGATCGGAACATGGACTTTTTTTAGATTTCTGCAAGACTTGCAGATTGGGTAAGTAATGAAGCGGCTTCCTCCAACTGCTGGTTAATAACAAAAGGAGCATAGATCATCCACTTCTCCCAGTCGATAAAATAGACCCGTCTACTTCTGATTGCGGCATGCCGCCTCCAGATAGCATTGTTTTTCTGCAAATCAAGAACCCGGCGCTTGTCCCCTTCTGTCTCCACTGCAAAAAATAAGAAATCAGCTTCATACTCCCCCAGCTCATCAGGGGTTATCGCAGTCCAACTATGTACTGTGCCGATTGGATGTCTCTCCATCTCTTTCTGCATTTTCTCAGGAGGAGTAAGCTGCAACGAGCGGTAGAAGACATGCCCGATATTCCTTGCCCCATACATACGCAGCTCAGATTCACGACAGACACATATCGCTACTGTGCCCTCACCAACGGTAGAACGAAGCGATTTGCGAATTTTTTCAGCCTTCTGTTCATGATTATGCAGCCACCGTACAGCCTCATCCTTCCTATTCACCAACTCCGCGATGGTCATTAGATGGGCGTACACATCCTGGCTTACCCATGGAATAGCGATAATCGGGGCGACATCATTAATGTGTTCCCGGGCTTTGGAGAGTACATTATCCTTGCACAAGATCAAGTCCGGCTGATCGGACAGAAAGACTTCCCGGCTAATTCCCCATGGATCTCTGGCATGCTCAGGAAGTGTGAGACCTTTCGTAATCAAGGGGATGTGACGATGCAATTGAGCTGCACTAGGGATTAGGCCGAGCGTAAATAAATGATCTGTATAAGGCGATGAGAGCGAAATGATTTTTTTATCCTTGTTCTTCGTGAAAATCCTTGGAGAATAGCCGCTGAACTCTTTAAATCGTCTACTGAAATAGAACTCATCTTTATAACCGACATCCGCAGCGATATCCCGAATGGCCTTGTCAGATTGAAGCAGCATTTCTTTAGCTTTATTCATCCGCAGATGCGTAAGGAAAACTACCGGGGATTTATCCATCGCCTGCTTGAATACCTGGGAGTAATAAGACGGATGCAGCTCCGCCATCTCTGCCAGCTTATCAATCCGAATATCCTCTCGGTAATGATTCTGCAAATAATCGAGCGTTAGCTTCAACCGGATATCCATATCATTGGGAGCATGAGGCTCAGCATAACGTAATATTCCATCCAGCATATCGTGCAGATACTGTTGACTAATGAAGGGATTTCGGTCATTCACAAGCTTACCTTCCGCTACCATGAGATAAAAGAGTCTCTTAAACTGGCTACTGCCAAGTGAAATCTGGCCTTGAAGCGGGAATTCAAGCTCTCGAATATATTCTCTGCGACTTAAATCCTTTTCCATCAATCGATAGATATCAAAAGCAATCCAGTAGAATTGCAGTTCTTCCCCTGCGCTACTGGCCGTAAGCTGTAATCGGGTTCCCGGCCGATGCATGTGCAGAGTGTTCCGTTCCAACTGATGCTGTTGCACATCAACGTACAATTGTCCCTTACCGCGTGCGATGTATAAAAGCATATGATGAGCCAAAGGTTCGCCCTTCGCCCAGGCCGGTACTGAAGAATCTTGGCGTGCCTCCACGATTTCATAGAGCACACCAGTAAGAAATTGATTTGCCTTGACTGGTGTTAGCATGGTCCGCTCCCTTCTCGCTAGAAAAAAACACCACCCGACAGGGCAGTGTTTGTGTAATAGTCTTCACATAAAGATAATGATAATCAGTATCAATTATAATTAATGTTTAGTTTCCTGTCTAGCGTCTTTGGAACCCTGCGGATTTTAATAGTCCTGTATACATGTTCTGATCCTGCAGTCGAATCAGTACTTTGCCAAAACGTCCTCCCTCATGGATAACTACTTTGCCGGACGGATAGGCTTGCTCCAAATAGTCAGCAATGATGTTGCGATTCCGTTCATCTACAGGCAGACGATGATTGCGAAGCCAAATCAGGACTTCCTGCAACGCCGCTTCTCTGGAGACTTCCGTCGTTTTCGTTTCCCGTGTGATTAGTGATTCATATGCATAACCTTTAAGATACAACAGGTGCAGCAAATATCCCATTTCCATATGTTTCGTATGAAAGGGCTGACCAGTAACAAGCGGCCAGATCTCATTCACCAGGCTGTGCTCTGAAGGACTTGCCGGCATACTGATATAACAGAATTTCCGCGCGCAATGAAGTATCTTCTCTACGCTATCCCAATTGTGAATCACTGGGCACATCGAGACAAAGACGAGATCGAAAGCCTCCTTCCAGCCTTTGGTCTGCACATCAATATCTTCAAACGGTTCGGGTACAATCTTCACCTGGTCTTCAGCAAACTTCGAAATGTTCTCTTTCAACAATTCGACCTGTGGAGGAGAAGTCTCTACAGCAGTTACACGAGCCCCTCGCTCCGCAAACGGAACTGAGAACACGCCCGAGGCAGCCCCAATATCCAGAATGGAGGCATTTTCGAATTGAACCCCTTGCCCTTCTAGCCAGTTCATGATCCGTTTGGTTCGTTTTCTTCCTTCTTCGCTAAACGATTGTTCGTTGAATATCTTGGCCTTATGGTCAAAAGATCGGGTAGGATTAACTCCCGCCTGCTTCATCTTCTTTATAACAGAATCGTCTTTCCACGCTTTTTCCCAGGTAGCTGCATCAAAAAAATTGTTCATGATTGTTCCTCGTTCTTTCTCTATATTTTATGGATTTTCCTGAAGTGACTGTCACTCTCAGCCTGCTACTTGTCCATGCTCCGGCGGCTTCTCTTTACGAAGGAAAAGACCGAGTACTAAAGCAATGAGCGCGATGAAAACGCCGATCCAAGTTCCCACGTCAAAAAACTGTATATCCATCCCAAAACAAAATATATATGGATCTATAATATCCATAATTAAAGTGCAAGAAGTGCATCACTTCTTGTTTACCTCGTGACTGCAACGCTTGAACGCTTCATCCAATACAGACTGAATCGTATGCTCCCGCAAATATAGGTGCAGCTGTTGTTCCGCGCCGTGCATAACTTTTTCAACCAAGCATTCTTTTCCCGGTTGCTTCTGATCTCGCTGCACAGCCCCTTCTTCCGCTAACAACTGGTGCTGCTGCGAACTCGAATTCGAGCATTCGAATAGCTGCTGTCTTCCTTCAATCACTTGAATCACATCAAGAAACGTAATCTGATCCGCCGGTCGTGCAAGCTCGTAACCGCCGTTCACTCCTGGCACAGCACGCACGATTCCATCCTGTCTCAACTTGGACATGATTTTGGATAAGTAGCTTTCGGAAACACCAAGCGCCCCGGATAATTCCTTGATCCCAACGTTGTTACAACGTTCCCTGTGTCCCAGATGAACCAAGGCGTGTAGGGCATAATCTGTACTTTTTGAAAATTGCAAGTTTCCCTACTCCCTTCTCATGATTATCATCATTATAGATCTTCATTGTCCATGATAAGTGATTCGACTCAAAAATGCAATGACAGTCTTGTTCAGAACTTCGTTTCCGGTGGCGGCGAATCTGGATATAGTTCCCCTAACGCTTCAGCTGCAGACCAGTCGTAAAGAAGAGCCGATAAATCAACACACTGAGCAGCATGCTCGTAATCGCAGCAGAGGCAGTGAAGGAAAATACGATTAAAATCTGATAGCGGACGGCTATGATAGGATCAGCGCCGGCAATAATCATTCCGGTCATCATTCCAGGCAGTTGTACAAGGCCTACCGTCTTCATCCCATCGATCGTTGGAATCATACTGAATTTCACGGAGCTTGCCCGAACTTTCTGCATCGCCTGTTGGGCGGTTGCGCCAAGTGATAACAGTGTCTCGATCTCTCCCTTGTTCGACTGAACCTCCTGCTTGATATGATTAATGAACAGTCCGGAGACAACCATAGCGCTCCCAATCGTCATTCCGCTGATCGGAATAATATATTGCGGAGTAGCCTTAATAATATGCAGACCTAGAAGTATCCCCATCATCAGCACCTCCGAAGCTGAAATCGCCAGAGCAATCCTCCAGAAGAGTCCCGGCAAGCCCTTCCCCCGCTTGGCCGCATTCCAAGAGGCAACAGCAACCATAAAGAGAATAATCAGAATTATGTATATGATGTGATCGGCATTAAAAATAAACTGCAGTGCATAACCAACGGCCAGAAGCTGAACTGCTGATCGTACAGTTCCAACAGCAATGTCCTTTTCCAGACCTAGCTTTTGCCAGATCGAGACCATCATGGTGCCCATTACAAAGAGCAGTGTGAAGCTAAGTGCGGTTAATGTCATGGTTGCAGACTTCCTTCCGTAGGCCCAACAAATCTTCTGGCCAAATCCGCGACAGGTTCATTAAAAAAGGAATCACTGCTGTATTCGTGCAGTCCGCCCTTATCCATCATCCATGTTCGGTTACTGATTCTGCGTGCTTGCTCCAGATCATGAGTAACCCAGATGAAAGTCGTCCCTTCTTTCTTATGCCAATCCAGCAGCAGCGCCTCCACCTTCTGTGTGCTGTTGATATCCAGAGAAGCTGTAATCTCGTCCAGCAAAAGAATCTCAGGCCGAAGCAATAGCGAACGAATTAGGGAAATCCGCTGCTTCTCTCCGCCTGAACAATCCTCCGCTACTTTACCAAGATCCAGATAATCAAGACCCAGCTGTTTCAGCAGTTCAGTGGCAAGGGAATCATCGTAAGGCTGCCCATGCAGCCTGCTTACCGTGCGTAAATTATCCTCAATACTACCCGGAAGCATAACCGCTTGCTGAGCCACATAAGTTACAGCCATTCTCCATTGCCGGGCATGAATATGTTGATAGGACTTACCATTGACCAGCAGATTCCCTTCATCCGGCGTGTCCAGCAGCGCCATAATTCGCAGCAGCGTACTTTTCCCCTGGCCCGAAGCTCCAACCATTGCAATCCTCGCCGGTTCAGTAATCTCCGCAGAGATCTGTGAGAATAAATACTTGCTTCGAACGTTAGCATCTGTCGACCAATTCAATTTACCCAAGCTATGGATTTGAAAAATTGCATTCATGTCTATTCCTCCAAAACGAAGGACTAATAATTCTTCGTTATTACTCCTCGTTCATTGTATAACACCTCTCTATGATACGAATTCAATTGCATTTAAATCAACTATTAAAAAGAACGGATAAGAACTCAAGGTTCTTATCCGTCTTTAGTTCCGTGCAGATACTATTCTTAGCTACATTTAGTCGTGATGTCTACCTTCATGATGATCCTGTACTTGCTGCACCTTTTTCCCACTCAAGTCAATGGTATCAGGAGTTGTTTTGTTCAAAGCCGACAATTGAACGTCCAGGCTTGCAGTCAAGGTATGAGACACACCTCGGGCATCCTTGCCGGTAAATGTAATGTCAAATTGCTGGCGCTGAATTTCATTCGCCGGATTGACCACTGCATTCAAATGGATATTTTGAATTTGCACACCCTCAGTCAACGCAATATCCTTAGCGTTAAACAGACTGTGCTTGAACAGATTCTCCGGATCGTTCAGCTGCGCTTTCGCCCCGCTGTCCTTCAGATCCTCACGCTGTGATTGATCCGACAAATGCTTGAAAGCAACCGGTGCGAGCGCTTGAACAACCGCCGGAATTTGCGCACTATCCAGCTGCAGGGAGATATTCTTGGACCCGTCGTTTGCTGTGGTAGAGGTGATTTCATTCTTCAAGTTACCAATCAGTGCATCAATGACCGTCTCTTCCTGACTGTTGAACCAAGCTCCATCCTTGTGCTCTTTGCCTTGTTCCTGATCATCCTTCTCCGCTTTGTCTTGTTTCACAAAGTAGGTGTCGGAGGCATCACTTTTCCAGACTTGTCCATCAGGTTGACTATAAAGGTTGAGGTTCTGCGAACCTGCTGTTCCGCTAATCTTGACGGTTCCACTCACCGCTTCATTCTCCAGGTTTGCCTTCAATGTACTCTGTGCCTGACTAAGCAGAGAACCGTTATCCTTAAGAACCGCATCGGCCTGAACAGAGACACTTTGCAGATTTTGCACCGTATTTTTCAGCGCAGCCTTGTAATCTTCATACCCCGAGGTTCCCGCAAACGCCGTAAAGCCAGTGGCCAGCATCAGCGCACCACTAATCCCAACTGCACTTCCGGTTAAAAGCCATTTCTTCTTCATGTTTCTTCCTTCCCTTCATTGCTAGTTTTTATCTTGCACAATGCTAAGCCTAAGTGATAATCCTAAACTCATCGTGAAGAGACTATTAAATAAATCTTAAATCATGAATTAGCGGATAAATACCGAAGAAAATTACGTTCGCTTTCCCTCCTACAGTTCCAAAAGCGCCTGCCCTTCGGTGATTCTGGGTTTGGCGTGCCGGGCAACCGGTTGCCGCGCCTCTATCACTTGAAGCACTTCCGAGACAATAAGCTCCGAAGAGGATTTTCGCGAAAAGCTCTTCATTAATTGTTGCTTCTCTTCTCTATAGCTTCTTTGTTCCAACTGCTGAAGCTGACGGATGAACTGATCTTTATTGTGAACAACATCAATGATTCCTTGGCTTGCCAACGACTCTGCATTGCCTGCTTCCTGTCCTGGCAGCGGGCGATAAACCATAACCGGGAGGGATTGAGCAATCGCTTCCGTCAAGGTAATCCCGCCCGCTTTGGTCAGCAGACAAGTTGCGATAGACATCCACTCGTGCATTTTATCCGTATAACCCAGCACATGGACACGATTGTTCTGCTCAAATAAATCCTCAGTCGCCGTTCGAAGCTTGTGATTATTCCCACACACAACGATGACATCAAAATCAGATTTATCGACCACACTCTGGATCAAACCGCTAATATTAGACAACACGCCGTATGCGCCTGCCGCTAGAAGAAGATAACGCCTGTTAATGCTTAGTCCATATTTATCGAGGAGGGCCTCACGATCCTGAAGCTGTTCAAAATCCGGACGAATGGGAATTCCACTAACCATGAGTGCTTCTTCCGCTATTCCCGCATCCAGGAAGGCTGGCTTCACACTTTCGGCGGCGAGAAAATACTTGGTAGTATGGGGATGCAGCCATCTTCCATGCAATACATAATCCGTCAGGACTGTGAAAGTCGGGACTGGACGCCCCGTCTCCTTGATAAGCTGAGCGGCAGCTAAATACGGAAAGGTATGAATAATGATATCCGGTCGTATCTTATCAAGGATCTCCTGCACCTGCCGCTTGCCCATGGAATGAACCCATCTCCCCAAGGGGTGTCCCGGATTCATCCTGCTCGTCAGCGCGTACACCAATCCGTAGATTTCTTGTGAAAGGACAGAGCCATTCAAATAGAATCTGCGGAAGATCTCATTCACACGAGGGTATACATCAGCAAGCATGTCTACGGTGTGGACACGGCGAATACCTCTGTTTTTAAAAGCGAGATCGATGGCCTCAGCGACTTTCACATGACCGTCTCCGAATTTGGAGGTTACAATAAGTACTACTGGATTCTGCTTCATAGAAAAACGCCTCGTTTCGCTTGCCTTCTAGTTCAGAGAAATCTGATCTTTCTTAGTTTTGGTCAAATATAGAACCAAGCCCAAGATAATAACGATAAAAATAATGCTGGTGCCAGTCGTCCCCAGTTCAAGTCCACCTTCACTACGGGGCTGTGACAAGTAATCTCCCAGTGACGCCCCCATAGGGCGGGTCAGGATATACGCCATCCAAAACGCGACTACAGCATTCAGCTTCAAACGGAAGTGGGCCAAAGTGATCAATCCAATAATAGCAGCAAAGATCACTGCTGAGACCAGGTACCCCAGATTCAGACTTTCGGCGACAAGATCACCGGCTGCCGTTCCCAGTGCAAAGGTGAAGAGAATCGCCAGCCAGTAGAATGCTTCCCGCTTTCTTGTGGTAATGGAATGGATCGACAACGTCTTCTCGCTTGCGTACCAAGCCACGAAGGTAACCAGTAGTGCCAACGAGAAGTATAGAGTTGTTGATTCCAGCGGTACCCCGAGATTGTCAACGAGGTTGTCAGTAATTAGTGTCCCTACAACGCTGATCAGTACGACTGCCAGCCAATACAATGAAGGAATATATCTATTGGCCGAAATTTGGAAGAATAGGGCGACAATCAGCAGACCCGTTATTGCGAGAGTGGTGATGGTTAATCCCCAATTCAAATTAAAATTGAGATAATCTGCGGCCGTTTCTCCCACGGTCGTAGCCATGATTTTAATCAACCAGAAAAAGATCGTGACCTGCGGAACCTTGTTCCATAATTGCTGTTCTCTCTCTACTAAAGTGCTTGTGCTACTCATTGACCCATTCCCCTTCCATATAACAGCATGAATGATTTGCTTAGCGCCAAAATTCCAGGCTAGACCTCCTTCCTCTCGAAGAAGATGTAGCCCAGGGCCAGAAACATAACCAGGCTGGATAAGACAAAAACCGAACCCGTTGCCAGTTTGGCAACGGAGATGGAATGGCCAAGCCATAAGGAATACCAGCCTGTATATGAAGTTATGGAGAAAGAAGAGAAGCCTTGCAGAAAGTAAGGAGCGGCTTTGGTCCCCGCGTATAATAGAATTGAGAACACAAGAAATCCGCCAGCGCTTCGGAAAAATTGGGCCATGCATACAAACAATGCTGCTAGGGACCACATGGACAGGAACGCTGCTACGTAAGCTTTTAGTAATCCGAAAGCGTCTATGCTTCCTGTTCCAGGGGTTCCAAATATTAGATTACAAAGGGTGCTTACAGTTCCGAGAAGAAGCAGCAATGCTCCGATGGCTACCCCGAGCGCAAGGAATTTAGCTGTATAAGCACCTAATCTCGTAATGGGCCGCAGCAGGGCCAATTTCAAAGTCCGGGAGGAGACTTCCTGCGGAAATAAATCAGCAATCTCCAGAAACAGAAACAGCGGAATCAAGAAGATTGTATAGATCTCCAGCATCTGGACTGGATAGGTTGGACTGGCCGTAAACAGTCCCAGAACAGGCTGCAGTGAATGGAATAGTGCAATCAGCAGCAACGGAATGAATACGGATAATGCGAAGAAGAAGATTGTCTTTTTACGATAGATCATGAGCTGTAGTTCGTTTTTAAGTCCTGCTGTCAAGCCGTCCATCGTTCATCAGCGCCTTTCCTTTTTGAAGTTCCGCGATATAATACTGCTCCAGTGAGAGATTATCCGTCAGCAGCTCCTGTACGTTGCCTTCACGGATCAGAACGCCTTGATTCAAGATTCCCACTCTGTTACAGAGCTGCTCCAATTCATGAATCATGTGACTGGAGATCAGGAAGGTAATTCCTTGTTCAGCAGATAGTTGTTTTACTAGCAAGCGGAAGTGAACAACCCCTTCAATATCCAGCCCATTCGTCGGCTCATCCCAGATGACAAGTTCGGGGGAGTGCAGAATCGAAGAGGCCATGGCAAGCTTCTGCTTCATGCCGGTGGAAAAGTGTCTTATTTTTTCTTTACCAAACGCTGTAAGACCGACCGCCTCAAGTACTTCATCAATTCGCTGCGCCCGGATATTCGGATAAAAGCTGGCATTCAGCTTCAAGTATTGAACCGCAGTAACGTAATCGTAAAAATCAGCGGATTCAATCATACAGCCCACCTTCCGCATCCCTGATGCGAAGGAATGCTCCAAATCTTCTCCGAATAATGAAATGCTTCCGAAGCTTGGAGAAATCAGTCCGGTCAGCATTTTTAGAAGAGTCGTTTTGCCGGCACCATTAGGTCCAAGCAACCCGTAGATATCCCCTTTTTGCAGCACCAGATTCACACCGCTAATACCTCTACCGTTTCGGAATTCCTTGCTTACTTCTGTTAACTTCGCTATATCCTCCATGTCTATTCCCCCTTAGCTACAATGTCTGGTTCCCGGAAACTTTCCCGCAACATTAGACTACAGGGTAAATCTAAAATGGCGATGAACAGACCCTTAAATAATTATTAACTCCCTTGATAACAAAAAAAGCCAAAGCATCATCCGTAGATTAGCTTTGGCTTTGCTGTATTCATTTTAGGGACGGAATCGATAGCCAGCCCCCCACAACGTCTCAATATATACTGGATTGGCGGAATCCTCTTCGATTTTCTCCCGCAGCTTGCGGATATGCACGGTCACCGTCTGTGTATCACCAAGCGAGTCGATGCCCCATAACCGCTCGAAGAGCTGATCCTTGCTGAATACATGATTGGGATGTTGCGCCAGAAAATAAAGCAGATCAAATTCCTTGGTTGTCAGCGTGACCTCTTCATCTCTGACAAAAGCTCGGCGGGAGTCGGGATTCAAACGTAGCCCCCTGATTTCAAGCTCTGTTGTGGATGGTCCACTTCCCTTCAGACGGTCATAACGTGACAAATGGGCTTTGACTCTGGCGACCAGTTCTGCGGGCTTGAAGGGCTTGGTCATATAGTCATCCGCGCCAAGCCCAAGCCCGCGCACAATGTCTATATCCTCCCGTCGTGCAGTGACCATTAGGATAGGAATATCCAGCACGTCACGGATTTTTTTGCACACCTCAAAGCCATTCAGCTTGGGCAGCATCACATCCAGCACGATTAATTCAAATTTGCCGCTAAGACCAAGCTCCAGCCCCTGTTCTCCATCAACAGCGATCTCCGTTCGATATCCGTTCATCTCCAAATAATCCCGCTGAAGCTCGGCAATGGAAGGTTCATCTTCTACGATCAGTATCGTTCTCTGCATGGACCATCGCCTCCTCTTCTATCGGTAACACAATTCGAATCACCATTCCCTCACCTTCCTGGCTGTCCGCATAAATGGCCCCCCCATGCTCAACTATGATCTGCTTAGCGATGGCAAGACCGAGACCACTCCCGCCTGTTTTCGTATTTCTGGATTGCTCCGCACGGTAAAACCGTTCGAATAAATGCTCAGCGGCTTCCGATGGAACACCGGGACCATTGTCTCCGATAGCCAGCGTAAGAAATTGCTCCTCTATGCGGGTGCTGACGGTGATCTTCTTGTTCGGCTTATCCATATACTTCAGACTGTTCTGAATGATGTTGCCGAGCACTCGCTTAAACGAGTCCCGGTCTACAGCAACCTTGGCTGCTTCCCCGCCGTCCATATCAATTTGCAAATCTACCTTCTGTTTTTCCAGCTCCACCTTCAGCTCGTCCGCCCAGTCATTTAGGAAAGCGAGGATCGGTACGGATTCAAAGGAAAACGGCAGCTTCTGCATATCCAGCTTGGAGTACAAAAATAATTCATCAATCAGATGATCCATTTCACCGGCCTTGGTAGCAATAGTGCGCATGTATTTTTCGTTTTTTTCAGGTGAATCCGCAATACCTTCCAAGATTCCGTCCACGTAGCCTTTTATAGCAGTAATCGGTGTTTTTAAATCATGGGAAATATTCGTAATCAATTCTTTGCGGTTGTTCTCATATTGCTGCTGGACTTGAATAGACTCCTGAAGCCTGGACCTCATCTCTTCAAAGGCCATGCCTAACTGTCCGAGCTCATCCTTGCCGCGGATCTCCACCTTGAAATCCAGATCACCGTCGGTCACCATTCGCGCAGCTTTACGCAGTTCAAGCAAGGGACGGATAATTCGTCTCGACATATAGGTAGTCAGCAAGGTATGTGTCAGCAAGAGGACAACGACGGTGGATAGAAATAGAATCGGAAAAAACGTTCGCACAAATTGAACCAGTGGGTCGATTTTACTCACCAAAAAAATACTTACCGGTTCTGCATCCTTGGATAATAAATCAAACTGAACAATCTGATACGAGTCATTGTTATATTTCTCCCTAAAGGGCTCATTATGAGCTCCAGCTTGTTTGAAATCCGGCAGGCTGTCGATAAGCCCTTTCTTTAGGAGGAGATCGTCTGAGGCATACAATGCTTTATGGTCTGTACGAATATAAATAGAAGTGTTCTTCTTGAGCATATCTGCGGATAAATCATTCAAAAAAACAGGGTCTGAAAGTAATTCTTTGTTTTGCATGAAGGTGTGTTTGATCAGATCGCGGGTATCCCTCTCTTCCATACCTTCAAATTTACTCCCATAGGCACTTTTAAGGCTTTGCACATCCCCATGATAGACGATAGTTAGTAGTATAGCTGTTATCAGAATCAGAAGCAGCGGTACCACCAACATTGCCGCGTACGACAGCAGAAATTTCATTCGAATGGACATATCGCCAATCACCCTACCTCTATTTGTTCCAGAATGTACTTATCATACGTCATTTCACATGATATCTAAAAGTACAACATCCGTTGTTGTAAAGTCAGACTGTTCGATCCTTCCTTCTGCGCAGCAACCACCACACGAGAAGTAACAGCACCACACCGCAAATGGCATAACTAAACGGACGTAAATACTGCTCTACAATACTCCAGTTTCCTCCTAAACGATACCCTAAATATAGCAGGGCCAAATTCCAGGGAATACAGCCAAGTAAGGTAAATGCAGCAAACTTCCAGGTCTTCATACCTGCAATCCCTGCCGGCAAGGAGATAAAGGTACGGACAAAGGGTAGCATACGGGTGAAAAACACAGTGCTCTCTCCAAAACGCTCGAACCAGCGTTCCGCTTGCTCCAGATGATGCTCATTCAGCAAAATATATTTGCCATACTTCTGGAGCAGGCGCCGTCCCCCGGCTCGGCCCACATAATATGCAAGGATTGAACCTAAGAGATTCCCGATGATTCCTGCCACAGCCACTTCCATAAATGAAAGTGAGCCTTGAGCAACCAGCCAGCCACCGCTGAGCATAATCACCTCGCTCGGAATAGGAATGCAGGCGCTCTCCAGGATCATGCCTATCCATATCCCCCATACTCCCATTGTGTTTACCAGATGCAGGGCTGTTTCAGATATCCAGGATAATAATTGGTGCACGAATATTCACTCCGTTTCAATTAAAAAATTCGTCTAAACCAATGTAATGCCCAACTATAAACTGGTTATGAAACAATTCTTAAGGAATTCTTAATTCATACATAACCCTCGCATCGCCAAAAAAGAGGCTATTACTTGCTTAGCCTCGTTCTGGTAATGTCCGATCATAGTTGGCCCTTGCCTCTTCGACTTCTGAATAATTCGTTCTGCCCCACTGCCTTAGTTCTTTCATGGGTTGAAGTAAGGTTTCGCCTAATGCAGTTAGCGAATAGTCCACGATTGGTGGTACCACCGGTGTGATATGGCGTTTTACGATTCCATCGCGCTCCAGCTTTCGCAGCGTTTCTGTCAGCATTTTTTTGGAAATGCCATCAACTTTTCTGGAAATTTCCCCATACCTGATCTGGCCGTTCTCTAATGCATAAATGACGAGCCCCGTCCATTTGTTGGAAATAATATCAAGGACCCTGCTATAGCCACAGCCTGCCAGTGTAAAGTCGGGTTGTTTTTTTCTATTGGAAGATGTCATACCTTTTCCCCCTTATGAACTTGTAAGTAACCTGGGCACTTTAAAGTGCCTCCTTATGTAAGTTTAGATTTTAGATTAAGGTATGTCTATACCTGCCGCCACACTAGCGTAACTGTTACGAGCGGAGTGTGCAATGGAATGAAAATAACTCTTCAACAGGAGGAAATGAGTATGTCGAACATAATTAAACCACGGCCCAAACTGTATGTAATGGATAATGGGGTAATGAGTATGGATAAGAATTGGATCATTGCCATGCATAATCCAGCTACGATTAATAATCCTAATGCGGCAACGCAATTCGTTGAATTTCCGATCTATACCGTGTTGATTGACCATCCTGAAGGAAAGATTTTGTTCGATACTGCATGTAATCCCAATTCGATGGGCCCTGAAGGACGTTGGGCCGAATCCACCCAATTGTCCTCTCCATGGGTCGCCAGTGAAGAATGTTATCTGCATAACCGGCTGGAACAGCTAAACGTACGGCCCGAAGATATTCGGTACGTCATTGCTTCCCATTTGCATTTGGATCATGCGGGATGTCTGGAGATGTTCACCAACGCGACCATTATCGTGCACGAGGATGAGCTGAACGGTGCACTGCAGAGTTATGCCCGTAATATCAAGGACGGTGCTTATGTCTGGGACGACATTGATGCCTGGATCAAAAATCACCTGCAGTGGAAAACCATCAAACGCCAGGAGGATAACCTGGAACTCGCTGAAGGCATTAAGATCCTCAATTTTGGCAGCGGACATGCTTGGGGAATGATTGGTTTGCATGTAGAGCTGCCGGAGACAGGAGGAATCATCCTCGCATCGGATGCAATCTATTCAGCAGAAAGCTACGGTCCACCCGTCCGGCCACCAGGCATTATTTATGATCTGCTTGGTTATCGGGAAACAGTAGAAAAGATCCGCACGCTAGCTACTCGAACGAATTCGCAAGTGTGGTTCGGCCATGATGCGAATCAATTCAAGCAACTTCGTAAATCTACTGAGGGCTATTACGAATAAAATGCTCCTTGAATCATATTCTTCAGCTGCACCGCCCGGCTCTTAATTTCATTCTCTTTCTCTAAATAGGTTAAGATGGCCACTCCTAAAGCTACGGAAGGCTCGGCTTTGCTCATTTCCTCGCCAAATAAATGCAGCAATTCCTGCAGTTCCTTTCGAGTCGTATTGCCTGCAGGGATCTTCTCAATAAGAAGCCCAATCTGTGCAATCAGGTCTTGGATGGCCTCTTGCCTATTTTCTTCTTTCCCCTGGAATCCCCAATGAGGATGGGATTGAAGCATAGAAGCCGGCATTAATGGTGCTGCTTTGGTATTCAGCATGGAATCCGCAAGCACGTCTACTTTTTGCACAATAAACTGGGCTGTCTCTTCGATAGATGCAACTTCAAATCCATCAATCAGCCAGTATAAATATTCTTTAAGAATCGCTTTATAGATAAAAACCAGATCCGTTAGGAAAGGTGTTATTGGCTCACCGTAAACAGGCATCAGACAATCTCGATGCAGCATCATCAGCCGGCCCCGAACCCGTTCCCGAAGCGGAGCAAATGTAGGGTCTTGCTGGATGGGCAACTCAGTGAAATCTACAAGGATACGTTTGTATTCGATAAAGTATCTAAATCGCAAGACGATTTGCTGAAGAAGCTTTTCTTTAGGCGAGAGTTCTCGAATGGATTGTAAATTCTCCACCATATCAAAGTAATCATTCTGGCATGCATCGAACACTTCACTGAATAGGTCCTCTTTGGAAGAGAAATACTTGTATACAGATCCTTTGGCGATTTGGCAATCGTCGGCAATATCTTGTATGGACGTAGTCAGAAATCCTCGTTCCTTAAATAACCTGCAAGCCGAACGCAAGACCTCCTGCTTAGTTACCGCCATATATAACACCCCTTCTTGACTTCTCTTGACCCATCGTACATAATTACGAACACCAAGTCAATAAATTAATCGAGGAGTGGATAAGATATGAATTCTTTATTTAACCCCGCAACAGCAGCATTGGTTGTCATCGATCTTCAACAGTGGCTGGGCAACCAGTATGCTCCCTATACTTCCCAGCAGGTTGTAGCCAATGCCGCTTCGTTAGCCCAGGCATTTCGTCAGCAAGAATCCTTTGTCGTTCTTGTACATGTATCAAGCAAAGATATGATGGATCTTCCTCGTCCAACACTGGACCAAAGCCCTCCTCCAATGAATTTATCTGCAGGGTGGGATGAACTTCTGCCAGAGTTGGGTGTGACGGAAAGCGATCATATTGTGACCAAGAAGCAATGGGGAGCTTTCTATGGAACAGATCTTGATCTCCAATTACGCCGACGGGGAATTGATACCATTGTTCTATGCGGAATTGCTACTGGACTCGGTGTTGATACGACCGCGCGCGAAGCGTTTATGCACGGCTACAATCTCATTTTCGCAGAGGACGCAATGACGGGGTTCAGTGAAGCTGAACATAACCATGTTCGCGATTACATTTTCCCACGTATAGGCCGAACACGGACGACTAAAGAAATTGTAGACAGCATGGGCTCATAGTAATAATAGCCTAAGATGGTTGACTTGCCATATCAAGCATGTTAACCTAGGCCGAGCATTAACAATGATTTACAAACCCTCCTACACTTATAACAATGAAAGGTAATTCAACAAATGATGATTTATAGCCGTCTTGCCATCATGATGCCCCCCTTTCCCTAGCTAGGCTCATATTCTTGTTGTCATAACAGAGTATAGGCTTGTAGGAGGGCTAAAATATAATGAAGAAATTTGCAGTACCATCGTTGCTTTTAATGATTGTTCTTGTGGCTTTTCCACAAATTAGTGAGACCATCTATACCCCATCTCTACCGGATCTAGCAACGGCACTTGGGGTATCTAATAGTTCTGTACAGTTTACACTAAGCATCTATTTTATCGGATTTGCTCTGGGTGTCTTCTGCTGGGGCTGGTTGTCTGACTTGATCGGACGCAGACCTGCGATACTGGGCGGTCTAATCGTCTATGGCATCGGGAGCTTGATGTGTTTTTATGCGGAATCCATCGATTGGCTTCTGGTCAGCCGTTTCATTCAGGCTTTTGGCGCTGCAACAGGCTCAGTCGTCACCCAAACGATGCTCCGTGAAAGTGTATCGGGAGAGCGAAGGCATGTCATGTTTGCCCAAATATCGGCGGTTATTGCGTTTACCCCGGCAGTCGGACCGCTTATTGGCGGATGGGTTGACCAGGTTTTTGGCTTCAGGGCAGTATTCTTTGTCCTTGTAGTGATGAGTGTGTTGTTGTTTGTGTATGCCTTTTTGAAACTGCCAGAGACAACGAGTGTCTCTCAAAGATCAAAGGTCGCAATACTGCCGGTAGTTCGAAGAATGCTTGCAATACCTCGTGTGCTAGTGTTTGGAGGATTAATCGGTGGGATTAACGGGATATTATTCAGTTATTATGCCGAAGCGCCCTTCATTTTCATCGAGCATTTTGGGCTATCCCCAGGAGTGTACGGTTTTATGGGCATTATTGTGGCTCTGGCCTCCGTTGTCGGGGCTATGATCTCCAGAAGATTATTACCGCTTTATGCACCCGAAAAAATCATTCATCGCGGCTGCCTGGTCATGACCGGCGGGTCGTTACTCTTAACGCTGGGAAGCAGCCTGTCCGGGATGCCGGACAACCTGGTCGTCATCTGCATGTTAATGTCTATGTTCGTGATGTTGATTGGAGCCGGCATGGCATTGCCTAACTGCCTGAGTCTTGCCCTTGTTCAGTTTCATGATGTAATTGGCACAGCGGGGGCAATATTCAGTTTGGGATACTACTTGCTGGTGAGTCTGACAACGTGGGGAATGAGCTTGCTCCATAATGGTTCATTGCTGACGCTGCCTTTATACTTCCTGACGATCAGCAGTGTAATGTGGTGGCTTAGCAGAAGATTTATTACTGCGGAATAGTTTTTTTGGAATGATTTTCTTAAAAAAATAAAACGCCAAGAAGAAGTGGACCGGGGCGACACTTCAAACACATAGGAGCAGTCCAGAACTATTTATTAGTTTCTGAACTGCTCCTTTTTTTGAGCAGGAAATCCATCCATCTTCCGGATTTTTCCAGCTTCCATATCATTTCCTCCTCTATACTTGCTTCAACAGACCGTCAAATACATAATAAAATAATTATCTTTACAAAAAATAGGATATGGTTTATTTTAACATTAAGTATTCATTGAATATTGACTGAACGGATACAACATTCAAAATTCACTTCATTCAAAACTGGAGGTTTCGATGGAAGATACGCTGAAGAATACCTTACTAAGGAATATTAAGTTTGCTTACAACGAGGCTTTAGAGTTAATTGTTTTCATGGGAATGATTGCTAATGAGAAGCAGCTGCGCACGTGGGCAGCCGATTATAAGCTTGAAATGGATTCTCTTGCATTGTCCTATCATGAAGAAGCACGGTCACTTTTGTCTCCTCATGCAAACCGGGAACTCCATTTTTTCTTTCAATATAACTTTTTTCATAAAGCACTGGATTTTGCTTTCTATGAGTCCATCTGTACCTGTGCAGAACCACAAACAGCTGAAGCATGGATCACTCGTCTAGAGAACAGCCCTGCCGACAAGGTAGTCTCAGAGATGGTATATGGCGTATATTACGATAAATTAGAAGAACTACTTGAAGGAAACGATTGGGAGGTCGTTAAAAAGGATATTCGCTTAATGACCGAGCTTGTGACTAGAACCAAACCACATCAAGAGGTTATTCATGCCCATGGACCATTGCTCGAATGCCTCACTTATCCCGAGGACACGAAGCAACGTTATATGCAGCTCTTCAACCAATTCTATCGAGATGTGTTTTCACTTTTCAAAGAGCCACTAAGACAAGCATCTGATGAAGCCTCCCAGCGATATGAAGAAATGTTCCTAGATAATCCTGAGAGATTTATTCGTGAGGTTAACAAAAATGAACCTGCCATGTATGACGTCCCTACTAATTTTCATGTTAGCTTCATAGCTCAACTTGGAAACCATTGTCTCTTTTTTAGCACAGCAGATTCTGAACGTGTAGGAACGGTAATCTTCGGAATACATAATGCTCTTGCTTTCGGACCTGCTGCTGAGCGGGAGAAGACAGAGCTATTCTTGAAGGCATTTTCGGATAAAAGGCGATTAGACTTCTTGTTACTATTACGGAAACGCCCTCACTATGGGCAAGAGATTGCAACAGCACTTGGCATCACACCCGCTGCAGTAACGTATCATGCCAACTTCTTATTCTTCTTAGACCTTATCCAGATCAAAAGAGAGGATCATCGATTATATTACCATCTTCAAGTGGATAAATTGCGGGAGCTGCTAGCTATCACTACGAAGGTCATGCTCGACGAGGAACCAGGGAGGGTTTAATTTGAACAAACCGATGAATGCTCAAGCGGAGCCAACAAAGAAATCACGAGCGATTTCGAATACATTTAAGCGTTTACTGAAACTTGGAAGACCCTATTTAGGGTGGTATCTCCTATTGTGTTTCTTGGCAGCAATCGTTTCTCTTGCATCGGTTGGGATCGCTGAATCCTTACGGCGTATGATCAATGCTGCTACGAATAAGGATATGTCTAGTTTGATGTCCGGCGCAATTATTGCCCTAATCATCGTTATTGTGGATGCTGCGGCTAATTTTCTAAAAACTTACTTATCAGGTGTACTTGAGTTCAAATCTACCTCCAAGCTGCAAGTATCTGTTCTATCCCGATTATTAAATGTTCGAATGAAAGATTTAGACCGTTATCATTCTGGTGATCTTATCAGCCGTATTAATGATTCTGCTACTGCTGCCCAGCAAGGCATTAACCAGAAGACGATTGATCTCTTCAGTAATCTGATGCAAATTATATTTCTTCTGACCTATCTATTCTCTCTCCAATATGCCTTAACCTTGGGAATGTTATTGATTTGCTCATTGGTACCTCTTGTGATGCTGCCCTTCACTTCTCGCCTGCGTTCCATGCATGAGCAAAGACAGCACATTGAAACTACTCAACAAATGTTTATACAGGATACGGTACAGGGTGCAGAGGTTGTTCGTACCTTCTCCCTTGCGCCCAAGCTTCAGGAGCAATTCACAGGGCGGGTTATGAAATATTTGAAAATTCATTTACCGGTCTCACGCTTAGAAGCTGTAGCTTATAATATGCCTCTTGCGGTTATTCTTGGTGGTTTGCTCTATGTTCTCTCCTATGGTGGATATCTGGTTATTCAAGGGCGTTTGGATGTGGGCGCCGTGGCAGCCTTTCTTGTATGCTTCGAGCAAATTGCAAACCCAGTGTCGAAGCTTGCGAATCTATGGACTGAATTACAAGGCTCTTTGGCGCAAGGTAAGCGGTTATTTGAGGTCCTGGATTTACAAGAAGAAGGCGTACGCAGTGATCCCCATGTGAAAGATCTTCATTTGGGAACTTCTATGAACACTAAACAGGCAGTTAGCGGATTATATCCCATTTCTTTTAACAACGTCGGTTTTGGCTATGGTGATGATCAAGTATTAACTAATGTCAATCTGACGATTCAACCTGGTAAGGTAACCGCACTTGCTGGTCCTAGCGGCAGTGGAAAAAGCACTCTTCTTCAATTAATACTGTCATCTTATGAGCCTAATGAAGGTACAATTCACTCCGGTAATGTACTGTTAAGCAGCATCTCCCCTCGATCCTGGCGTAGTCATTTGGCGTACGTATCTCAGGAATCCTATCTATTCTCCGGAACACTCTATGAGAATATTGCATGGGGAAGACCTGATGCTACTTTTGAAGAGATTATTTCAGCTGCACAACACGCTGGTATCCATGAATTCATTATGACAACCCCTCATCAATATGAGACTTTTATAGGTGAACGAGGTCTTTCCTTTTCCGGGGGCGAAAGGCAGCGGCTTTCCATTGCCAGGGCGTTTGTCCGAAAGCCTAAGCTTCTGCTTCTTGATGAGCCCACTGCAGCACTTGATAGCCACAACGAAGAAATTGTCGGGCAAGCACTGCAAGAACTCATGCATGATCGTACAACCGTTGTTGTTGCCCACAGACTCTCTACCATTAGAAATGCAGATCATATTTATTATATGGAAGCGGGCTCTATTGTTGAGGAGGGAACTCATCTAGAACTAATGGATTTGAAAGGAAAGTATTACACCATGGTGGAGACAACATTGAAAAAGGATGATACTTCTGCAGCGGTCATGGAGGAAGCGCAATGAATATAAATGAATCCAAGGATCTTAAACTGGGATATGTAGTTCGTCGATTGATGTCTTATGCTTGGCTCTATCGTATTGGATTTATTGCTGCTTTACTCCTACTCTCAGCCAGGCTAGTAATGGACGTAGGAATTGCAGCTATACAGCAAGTATTTATTGATACGATCAACAGTACCAATATGGACGCGCTTACAAGAATAACCGTTATATGTGCCATTGCTTCTGTGATCATCATTTGTTGTCTCATGCTACAGCATTACTTCCGCTACGTTATACAGAGTCGGATGGCGTGGGATATCCGGGCAAAGCTATTTGGTAAGAGCAACCGAATCCCTTTCCCGCAAGTACAGTCCATGCATTCGGGTGATTTGACTTCACGTAATAATAAGGATGCAGGTATAGCCATTGGTATGATTAACAGCATTGTATATGATTTAGGCTATAACCTTCTTTTATGTTTTATTTCCTTTCTATACTTGGCCAAAACGGATGTCTGGATCGCACTGCTTGCGCTCGGATCGGGCCCCCTTGTATTTCTTTCTGGCCGCTTCTTTGATCGCAGGCTACGTAAATTATCTACTGAAATCTATGCTAAAGAGGCGGAATTACGCGGGATTCTGCAAGAAACACTGCAAGGCATGGCCGTCGTCAGAGCCTTCTCGCTAGAAGAAATTCTCTTAGACAAATATGCGTTAGAACGTGAGAAGCTAAGAAGAATGCAGCTGAGAAGATCTCTTTTAAATGGGCTGCTATGGCAATCTTCTGCTTCTATCAACAATATCATTATGATAACCTGTGCGGCTTTAATAGCTTTATCTGCTGTAAAAGGCGGGACGTCTGCAGGAGAAGTTCTCGCCTTTATTATTCTGATGGGAAGAGTCCAATGGCCATTTGTCCATATGTCCCAAACATGGGGCAGTGTACAGGAATCTTTAGGAGCCGCTGACCGCGTATTCGCTATACTAGATTCACCTGATGAAGGAAGTCATCACGCTTCACTAGAACCTAACTCATTACCTGTAATTTCTGATAAAGTGGCTGCACTGCATGTACAGAATGTCCATTACAACTATTCATCTGCAAAAGACAATGGATCCCCACTTTTTGCTGGTGTTAATATCCACATCCAGCATGGTGAAACCGTCGCTGTTGTGGGACCGAGCGGGTCGGGGAAAACAACGCTCGTTCGATTATGCTGTGGACTTTATGAGCCAAGTGCAGGCAGCATCTCTGTTTATGGAAAATCTATTCCTGATCAGCTTGAAGAGGCCCGGGCAATGATAACCTATGTCCCACAAACTCCTTATTTGTTCTCAGGAACTATACGGGATAATATTGCTTACAGTTCTAATACAGCAACGGATGAAGAAATTCATCAAGCTGCCCGTCTAGCAGGTGCAGAGGAATTTATATCGAAGCTGCCTAACGGTTATGACACTTTGCTGGGTGAGCATGGATCCACTCTATCCGGAGGACAAAGACAACGTATAGCTATTGCCAGAGCTTTTCTACGTAATGCTCCACTCCTTCTTCTGGATGAAGCTACCTCCGCTCTCGATAATGAGTCCGAACGTATGGTTCAGGAATCTCTTGATTTGTTAATGAAGGATCGAACAACACTAGTAATTGCACACAGACTTTCAACCGTTCGTGAAGCGTCTAGAATCATCGTCTTAGATCAAGGTGCTATTGTTGAGGAAGGCACACATGATTCTTTGTTAGAAAGAAATGGACTTTACGCACAGTTATATAACATTCAATTTAACGCTTCAGAACAAGAAGGCAATCCTGTAGATGAATTAACAGCTACATTTCCCGCTTAGAATCACAACAATTTAGATTTGTTACAAAAAGAAGAGGCTGTCCCATAAGAAGATATATCTTGGGGATCAGCCTCCTTTGCTGTGCTTCACTTTATGAGCCCTCGGCCACATGACAGCTTCCTTCTTAATCATCCGTCGCTAGCGCAACGGCAGAAATCACTCCGTAACCATACTCTCTGCCATCTTTATAAGCTCCTTTTTACTCACAAGCTCAGGTTTATTCACCATTATCGAGTAAGCAACCCCTTGCTTGCTATCATACCAGGTGATCGTTTCGCCAAGAATAGGCTGATTGAGATAGACGGCCTCCACTTGCTTTAACTGGATGATCTCGGACGTGGCATCCGGCGATTTAGTCAAACTGATTCCCAGGCCATAACTGGCCGTAATGCCTACAGCAGTATCATTCTTCCCATCTGTTAAATGGAGGACTGACGAGGAAGCTTTGGAACCCTGCAGTTTCTCGATAAATAACTTGTCATTATTATTGGAAGCATTCGCCCGATCGATTAGCTTTTGTTTTAACGGTTCGCTCTCCTTACCAAGAGGCATCTCGAGAAATACTTTACCATATGAGAAGCTTAACCCTTTGGGAAGATACCCGGGCTGCTGAAGTCTCGGTGCCGAAGTCCGGGCCTGCTCAGCCAAGAACTCTTTATAGGATCGATAGTTTATAGGTAGTTGCTCAAATTTAAGTTCATTTACCGTGTCGTAGCCGTTCAGCTTGTTGATATAATCATCTTTGATGTAATAAGCCGCCAATTCGCCGGGTTTTAAAAGACTCAGTACTTGTCTCCCATACATCTCCAATCCATTGCTCAGCTTATCAGGCAACGAAGGCGATGGATCGGTCGTTTTAACCACAACCTCCCCTGTACTATTAAAAATTTGAAGGTGTCCAGAGGCCGCATAAGCGGTAAATGAGAGCAGAAAAACACAGCTTACAGCAATGGATAGAACTGTTTTTCTTTTAACGGGCCGGGATCTTGTAGCATTGGTATGCTCCATCTTCTCAATCTCCTGTCGTATGCTGGATGTGAGGTCTATCTCTCGAAAATGATCGTCAGAAACGGAGTACCTTCTTAAACTTTCGTCTGAATCCATGTTTGCTCCCATTGACCTTCCTCCTGATAGATATTGATGTCTTCCTTAACCTTTCTGCGAACCCGAGTTATCTTTTTACGAACAGCTTCCGGGCTTTTGCCTGCAATTTCTCCGATCTCTGTATAGCTCTTATCATGAAAAACATACAGAATCAGCAAGCTTCTTTCCTCCACAGAAAGTTTGACTAGTGCTTTAGAAAGCGGTTCATTAAAGATCCCTCTCAGATATTCCTGTTCGGCGCTCTCTGCAACAAGATGCCCTTTCCAGATCCGGCTCAGCTTATCGTAAAGTTGGCGTTTGCGAAGCAGATTCAGACAATGATGGTAGGAAATCTTGTAAAGCCAGGCGCTGAAGCTCACGGCTTGCGCATAGCTGTAGATTGACTTATAGGCTTTCAGAAAAATATCCTGCACTGCATCCTCAGCATCCTGCTCGTCACCTAGCAGACGACAGCAGTAGATAAATAACTGCCGCTGGTACGCCTCTACAATCGGGATGAATGCTTCCGCCCTGCCCTTCTGCACCTGTTGAATACAATCTTCGATCCCTGTGGTATCGATGTGTAGTCCCCCTCTCTCTTTATGAATACTTATATAACAATGCAAGTCACTAGAAACGGACACATCCACCTAATATTTATATTTCACAGGCTGAAGAGCCTTAGTGTTCTTCTCATAGTTCTCCATCAGCAGGATCATACTCTTATAGTATTTTTTTATTTTATTTGTTTTATATCACAATTTCGGCTTATTGTTGGATTAAAATGTAATTATAATGTTTTGAAAGGGTGATGTGAAATGGTAAAGACGAACAGCTATCAATTATCTAATCTTTGCACGTTAAATCAATTAAAACGGAGGAAATTAGATGTTCACAAACACCCGAACATGGTCGACGGATCTGACTTTCTATGCATTGTCAGATCAATTCTCTTTACGCAAAGCTGATGCTAAAGCCTGGAGTATTTATTACAGTGTTTATTATAATCAAGCGCATAACGGATTTTTTAAAGAATCTGCCTTTGATGTATATGATGGCGATAATTCATTTTGGGTTTTTAAAGATGAGGCAAAAATTGGCGGGGTAATTCTATCCGGAAGTAGTATGTATAACTTGTTTTTTATTCCGCCTTTTAATGACGAATTAAATGTAGTGAAATTAATAAAGCAACTTCTTGTGGATTTTTCTGACGGCTCTAAAGATATAACGGTGATTGATATACTTCCGCATCAAGTTGATTTATTTTCCAGAGCAGGCTTTTGGGTAGACATTAATCGTTCCCGTTGGATGCAACGGCCAACCGAAGTCCTTGATATCATATGGGATGACTGTGTTAGAATTGAAACGCCTGTTATCGAGAACGGAAAGTATGCAAACGAATTAGAAATAGCGGAAATGTTATTTGAGAGCTTTAAAGGGGGAATTAATGCAGCTCGAAGAGGTCATTCCTCGAATGAAAACTTTATGTTTAACTTGAATTTAAATCATTTTACCAGTTCAATGCTTAATGCATCTACGCTGGTATATGATAATAATACTAATCAATTAGTCGGAGCATGTTTGTTATTCATGTGTAACTACCAGCACCAGCGAATATTTTCTCCTGGTGTATTTAACATCGGTGTCCTCCCCACATACAGGAACAAGGGATTAGCTTCCAAAATGCTAAAGAGAGCATTGACACATTTGTACGGGGATTATCCAATATTAAGGATTGGTGTGTTGCAAGGAACATATGCCGAATCTCTTTATTATAATTTAGGATTCATGCCACTTGATGTGGAGGTTGAGCGTTTAGTTTTACCCTCCTCCGAGATAAAGTTGTTGAAGTCAATCCAATAACCATTTATCAGCATTTGAAATGCGAAATAAGTTAGAAAAGAGATCGTCACTCAACTAACGGATACCTGGCTCAAAAACGAGGCTGCCGAATACCGGCGGCCTCCATTTAAATAATACATATGGAGGTAATTAAGTTTGAGTACTCACTACTATTTCAGTTGGTTTAATGATTTTTTTCCAGAGAAGCTGGTCCAACGTTTGCATGAGGATATACAAGACAGAAAATCGCTTGTTATGATTAGCGCTACACCGTCTGATTGTACAGGTGAGATAATTAACATTGAAGATATTTCTGAATGGACATGGTTGAATCAGGCTAACATTATTTTTAATGAATATCATTTCATTGATTACCGCATGCAGAAGGAAGATGCCAAGCGATTCATTCAAAACGCTTCTGTCATTTTTTTATGCGGTGGAGATCCTGTTTTTCAGAACAATTTTTTGGCGGAATATGAATTATCGGATGTTATTAAGAACAGCAATGCCGTTATAATGGGTGCCAGCGCCGGTGCGTTAAACATGGCTGCAAAATGGTTAAGCTTGAATAACACTGATGAAGTTGACACAAGTACTATTTATGATGGTATTGGCTTTGATCATTTTGCCTATGAATCTCATTCTAAACGCGACTACGCCACCTTTGTTCAAGGCTACCTGTTCCCTTTGTCTGAAGAGATTGATGTTTATGCGGCAGAACAGGAGAGCGCTATACGTGTAAAGGACGGCAAAATAGAAATAATGGGTCCTGTATATTTAATTTCCCACTCAAAGATTCAATTACATAACCTTAATTCATTTAATCAGTAGTTTTTTTAAGCTCAAAAATAGTTGCCTCTGATAACAAGATAAGCCTATCGGTATTAACAACAAAAAAACTTAAAGGTACTCTAAGTTTTGTAGAAGGATCACTTATATTTATCACTTTTACTTCATCATTTATATTTAAGTCGGGGATATCTATTTTATATAATCTATAAAAAGAGTCAGAGTTATAGCATGTCGCTGTAATCTCATATAATGGGTTTTTTAGTTCATATTGATATACACTATAGTTTTTAAGTCCTTTTGATGAAAAAAAGTCTTGTTTAATGATAATTTCATCTCCAATAAATTTTTGCCCTGTTGGATATTCAGAAGCATCATTATATGAATTTGCAAATCCTAAATGCTTCTCAACTTTCCAAGTTCCATAGAAATATTTTTCAGCTTCACTATCCAAATTTAAACTTTCTAAATCACAATATTCGGATGTGTTTTTTGGAATAATAGACTCATCCGTTGCAGGTTTAAGCTCACTAGAAGTATTTGGATTTGATGTCATTTCAGTATTTCCACAAGCCGATGCTAGTATCAACATTATCATAATACAAACCCCTAATATTTTTTTCATATTTCACACTCCCACTATAAAGTTATGTTTCTCTAGAAACGGACACATCTACCTAATATTTCACAGGCTGACATCTAAAAAAGCCCGCAAACGCGGGCCTTATGTGGTGCTCTTCAAAATTTCGCGTTAAATTTCACTGAAAATATCCTCTGCTGAATATAACGGATCTATCATTATCAATATACACATTACTGATATCGGGCTTACGTAAAACATCAACCACATAATAATATAGCGGTATAATGACCATTTGGTCGATCAGGACCTTTTCTGCATTGGCTAACAGTTGCATGCGCTTGCGATTATCGGAGGTCTGTTGCGCTTGTTTGATATAATTATCATACTGAGAGCTTTTCCAGCCTGAATCATTCGTGGCACTCCAAGAGGTGAAATACTCCAAAAAGGTTGCTGGATCATTGAAGTCCGCCCCCCATCCGGCTCTGGCTATGCTATAGTTCCCCTTATGCCGCTTATCGATCAGTTCTCCAAAGCTCTTCACTTCAATACTTGCATTAATTCCAAGGTTCTTCTTCCAATCTCCAATCACTGCTTGTGCTATAGTCTTATGACCGTCACCTTCGTTAATAATAATAGAGAAGCTTGGGAGTGCCTTCAGTCCCTCTTCCTTCAGACCCTCTTTTAGCAGCTGCCCAGCCTGTTTCAAATCCTCTTTAAAGTATGCCGTATCCGATATTTCCGAGCGAAAATCCGTTTTCGTTCCCCGAATCCCCCGAGCCACAAAACCATACGCTGGCGTGCCATAAGATAAGGCCTTCCGATCAATAGCCATCGCTAACGCTTTACGTATCTTTACATTTTTGAACGGCGCTTTGTTAAGATTAAATTGGTAGAAATACGTGCTGCCGTATGGCAAGTGGATCAAACCACCGAAAGTCTTGTCATCCAAACCTTCGTAATCTATATTCTCTTCTCCACCTACCCAATCTACATTATTCATAAGATAAGCTGATGTCACAGTGTTGATCCCATCCAGACTAATTCTTGGAACCACTACACGAACCTCTGAGAAAGAAATCTCTTTTGCCAAGTAGTAGTCGGGATTTTTGACCAATACGGCCTCATTGTCATCCCACGATTTAAGCTTGAATGGACCATTAGTGACCATGGTTTTGTCTGCATTACCCCAATTCTTATTCGCCTTGACCGTGTCTGCATGAACCGGCAGATAGATTGGATGTGCAAGAATTTGGAGGAACTCAGGAGTTTTTTGCTTCAACTTCACTTGCAGCGTATTTTGATTTAATGCTTTGATACCGATCTTCGCAGGATCTTTCAAATTCCCGTTGTTATAGTCCTCTGCGCCAGCAATCACGAAGAAGTTGGGCGCATAAAGATTATCAGCATTCGGTGCAAGGACCCGTTTCCATGCGTACTCGAAGTCCGACGCCTTCACCGGCTGCTGGTTACTCCACTTGGCACCAGATCGAAGGGTAAAGGTATACGTTCTGCCATCATCCGAAAGCGTCCATTTTTCAGCCATGCCCGGAACAGCTTGTCCCCCGTTATTCAGACGAAACAAGCCCTCAAATAACCCTTTTACGATCGTATAAGAACTACCCGCCTCAGCTACTGCTGGATCGAGCGATTCTGGCAGCTGTTCAACCCCAATTCGAAACACCTGCTGCGCCTTTGCAGCAGAAGCTACAGGTCCCTTAGATACACCGAGACTCATCAGTAAACTAAAGCACAAACACACATACAGCAATTTTTTCATCGACTAATCCCCTTCATTCTCTAAGCATGACTAACTTCCTTTGCCCAGCCATTATAAACCAACTATTCAAACTTTTTTGTCGAATTATGAGAGAAAATATAAGACCTACTCACATAAAACTATTGACTTGTTATTAGTAATGTTTACTATTAATATAACAATTCACTTACTTTACAATAAGGAGCGTTAATATAGATGACTAAATCCTCTTTTCCAGCCAAAAAAGAACGGCATGTGCTGTTCGGGTCTGTCCCGCCCGTTACCGGAAACAAGCCCACCCTTAAAGAACAGATGACCGACCTCCAGAATCATAGAGAAGATTATTTGTTTGCAATTGAAGAGGTGGGTATCACAAGCGTCAAGCATCCGCTCACCATCCATTCAACTATGGCCCCCCATGTTCAAACGACCATAGCCAGCATAGAACTCACCACAAAACTGGGTCAAAAGAGTAAGGGAATCAATATGAGCCGCTTAACAGAAACTTTGGAATCTTATCGGCAGGAAGGGTTGTCTACAGATCTAGCTCAATTATGTAAATTGACAAAAGAACTAGCCGTTGTTATGAATCAGACTGGTTCGAAGCTGGTGATGGAGTTCCCTTGGTTCTATGAGCGTTCAGCACCTGCCTCTAATCTAATCGGGTTAGGGCATTCCGAGTTGTATATTGAAATAGCGTATGACGAGTCTAAATACCGGAAGTTTGAAATTACGGTGGGTATTACTGTTGCTGTAACTACACTTTGCCCGTGTTCCAAAGAAATCAGTGAATACAGCGCGCACAATCAGCGGGGATTGGTCACGATTCGGGTCAATGTTGACCCACAGCTTCAGGACGACAATTGGAAGGTAATGCTGCTGGAAGCGGCTGAGTCGAATGCCAGTGCTGCGCTTCACCCTGTGCTAAAACGTCCTGATGAGAAAATGGTCACCGAGCGAGCCTACGAGAATCCCCGTTTTGTGGAGGATCTCACTCGGCTAATTGCGGCTGATCTTTACGAATATGACTTTGTGGAGAAGTTCACGGTGGAATGCCGTAATGAGGAATCAATTCATCAGCATGATGCGGTCGCCCGAATTACTTTTGATAAAAGGCAAAAAAGCTGAGGTCCGTAACCCGGATCCCAGCTCTCACTTTTTCCTAAGCCATCTCATCCAGTCGCACGAATTGCAGGTTCCGGGTCTTCAGCTCTCCCAGTACCTCCTCCAGTGCTTGCATCATATAGTATGGCGCATTCGGGTCTGCACCCATGGTCTCTCCGCTGTCGTGTAACAGGACAACAGAACCGTCGGTAATTCGGCCTAAGAGGGTGGACTGTAAGCGGGTGCGGCAGACCCTGCTGCTCCAATCGCCGCCTTTTAGCGACCAAAGAACAATGCGGTAATGTCTGTAATGGAAAAAATCAAACAGGTTGATCAAGCCCCAAGGCGGGCGGTAATGGTTCGGCCGAATTCCAACAATCGATTCTATAATATCGGCAGAACGTTCCAGATGCTCACGCCGGATCGTACCGGGCAGCATCAGCCAGTTAGTCTTATGATAATAATTATGAATGCCGATCTGATGGCCTTCCCGATCCATCCTGCGGATGAGCTCCGGATACTGCTCTGCTTGCGCGCCAAGCACAAAAAAGGTTGCTTTAACTTGATACAATTCCAATAAATCTAATAATACTGGAGTATATTTCGGATGCGGGCCATCATCAAAAGTAAAAGCCACCTGCTTTTGAGCTCTTCCCTTACGGAAAACACCAAGACCGGTCATTCGGCTGATCAAGCTGGGAACAAACATGTAACAAGAGGCTGCACACAATATTCCGCCTGCCAGGTATTTGAGCATGACTCTCCTCCATATGAAAAATAATGATGGTAAATTAAATATATGCTTTTAATGTCAGGGGAGAATAGCTCGTTTGTCTATTTCATCATAAACTATGTTAACCCGTAGTTTTCTGTAAGGGGGAGAAGCGTTTCTGCAAGGAATTCCGCGAATGAATGAGTCGTATAGGTACCAGCAGTTCTGTCCGCCTACGAATTCGCTGTCTTCCCTCCGGGTGCATGGCTGAGAGCAGCATTCGAAGATAGATCGTCGTGAACCACTCGAAAAGTCCGGATTTCAGGCTTTGTTGTTCAAAACCCAGACCGTGAACTAATCCCCGGTGAAGCAGAGTGATCCCCATTAAAGCTTTGGCCTGTTTGAACTCGGAATGCGATTCGAAAGCATCGTTGATTTGCTGCATGGATTTACGTAGCATACGGGCGGTTTGCAGCGCGGCCCGGTCCGAACCTTCGGCTTGAATGAGCTTCAGGATCATTTCATTATCGAGATGGATTTCCCCTATCCACTCCCCGCGCTGAATAACCGTGGCATCCTGACAAACAATGGACTCCCCCCGGTGTTTTTTAAGCAACACTGTACATATACCAAACCGAGATTTGTGCGATCCGCGAAAATGAGACAGCAGCGCGAACGCTTTTTCCCACATCATCCAGAGGGACTGTACGGCCGTTTTTCGTATTTTAAAAGTCACTTTGTTCTCTCCTCCCTAGCGTCTATATATGTTTGACGCAGCGCAGCTGGTAATCACTGTCTTTTAACGAAAAAAAGCCCGCGACGGTCGCGGACTTCAATTCGGGTAGTGGTTATCCATTCTTCGGATACCCGAAAAATGTCCTCTTCCCTTGTTCGTTCATTTCAATACGATAGGGGGCAACCTGGTCCGAATGTCTGCGCACAAATCTCCCTTCACCTACCGGATAAATCTCTATATGAAGATTCCCTGAAAATCTCGTAAAGTATAGTTTTCCCTGAATGAGTTCGATTTCGATCTTGTCCTTCAGATAGGTTCCGCAGAATTCTGTAAGCATGTCCTCGCTGATGGTCCATTCTTCATGTTTTGTCGGAGCTTTGACCTCTGCATGATGCAGTATATCTGCAATGGCTTGACCCAGTCTGTACTGGTCGATGGCTTCGTTATTCGAAAGAATGATGATACAAAGATCCTCATCGAAGTAATTCTGCATATACGTGCTGACCCCCAGATGATCTCCCCCATGAGCATATCTGTGTGCCCCATGTACATGATGATGTTCCAGTCCGTAGCAGTAGTTATTTTGGTTTTCGTTGAAGAACCTGGAATAGGCTTCTGGGGATAAGAGCTTCCGATCCCGCAAACAGGTATACCATTTAAACAAGTCTTCGCAATTTGAGACCATGGCCCCGGCACCGATGCTGAATTTTTCATTATGGTAAGGGCTCTTAATGAGTGTATTAAAATCTTTTGTATACGGAGTAGATTTGTTGAGAATAGGTTTGCAGCCATCATCTATATCACTGTTCATCATTTTCATGGGCTGAAAAATGTTGTTGCGGATAAAGTCCTCATAACGCTCTCCAGAGACATTCTCAATGATCCAGGCCAGTAAATTATAGTTGGAATTATTGTAGTCAAAGGTGATACCTGGGGGTGTTGTAGGCTGTTGGTTAATATATGTTTTAAAGAAGTCGTCTCGCGAATACTCGTTTCTGTTGTATCCAGCAAAAAAGTCATTTTCAAAATTATAAAAATTATATAACCCGGATGTATGCGACAGTAAATGATGTACAGTAATAGACTCATCAATCTTCATGCCGTCAGGAAGATAAACCTGCGCAGACTGATCGATATCCAGCTTGTTCTGATCATGCAACAACATCATTGCAAAAGCCGTAAACTGCTTCGAAACGGAAGCGAGAGAAAAGCATGAATGGATATTATTTTTGATCCCAAACTCAAGATTTGCATATCCGTATGCGCTTTCAAACAACACTTCACCTTTGCTGACTACTTGAATAACCCCATAGAATTCCCATAATTCCAGATAACTGCGAATATAAGCGGCTAGTTTCAATTTTACGGATTGCATTAGAGTCTACTCCTCGCCTGGTGCATGTAATTTATTTTCCATAATAAAATTGTCCATCACAAAGCCGTTGCCGATATCTGCCACTTGCGTTCGGACTGTTCGAAATCCTTTTTTCTCGTAGATGGCAATCGCATCCGTATTGTACTTTTTAACCATCAGCCAAATCGTGCCGATCCCTTTGTCTTTGCATAATTGCACAAGAAACTTCATAGCTTGGCTGGCATAGCCTTTGCCCCGGTATTCCACTGGGTGAAAAACCACTTGTCTTTGGTGCCATAACAACCCTGTTAGCTAATTCAAGCTTGTTCATTGTGTACGGCTGAAACAAAAGATCTGTAGAGTGTCTTTGCTGTAGATTACTCATTATTCACACCTCCACATTATGAGAACAACCATTCTAGAACAGAATATCACTTGAAAATGCCGAAGTAAAGATTTTGTTATTTTGATATTCGTGTTAATGAATTTCCTTTTCATTACTAGAGATAAGTAGATTGTGTTATGATGTAAGCTACGATATAAATGGAGTTCACCGAACGAACTAGCCTGTCAGAGGAATAGGAGGTCACACATGGCTACTTTATCAGATCAGCAATTTTCAAGAATTGCACGTGCATTGGCGGAACCAAGACGCTTTCAGATGCTTAAAGAAATTGGAGCTTCTGAACAGCCATTGGCCTGTAGCATACTACAAGAAAACCATTCCGTTAGCCCGCCCACGATCTCCCATCATCTTAAGGAACTGGAGACAGCAGGCTTGATTCAAGGTATACGAGACGGTAAATTTATGAGCTACATTCTGCAAGAAGACGTGCTGCGTGCTTATTTGCATCAACTCTCTGAAATCCTATAATTGTATTCTATACGGTGCCACCCCTTCAACTTACTTGAAGAGGGTGGTTTTATTTTGCCCAAAAAATCTCTTGCAATTAAATATATTGACGGCTAAAAATCAATATGATACTTTTACAACTGTCTAATTGACAAAATCTGATCTGGAGTTGATAAATTCATGTCTAGAGCGAAATCATTTATTATTTTTATTCTGGCGTTAGGAACGTTTGGAATTATAAATACAGAGATGGGCATTATCGGTATTTTGCCGCAAATTGCCGAGAAATTTGGTGTTTCTGTGTCTCATGCCGGCCTACTTGTTAGTCTTTTCGCCCTTGCCGTTGCAATTGCCGGTCCAATTCTACCGCTGGCATTCTCAAGAGTTAATCGAAAATCTATGATGCTAATCGTTTTTGGTTTGTTCATTCTGTCTAATATCATTTCAGTCTTTGCCTCATCCTTCACAGTAGTCCTTATTGCCCGCATCATTCCTGCCTTCTTCCATCCAGTATATTTTTCGGTAGCCTTTACGTTCGCAGCAACGCTAGTAAATGAAGACCAAGTCCCCAAAGTCGTATCTAAAATTTTCATGGGTATGACTGCAGGGATGATTATCGGCATCCCGATCACATCATTTATTGCCAATATCTCATCCATTGAGATGGCTATGCTCTTCTTTGCTGTGATAAATGTGATGACTTTCTTGGCCATCCTCATTTTTGTTCCATCTATGCCGGTGTTACAGAAGATTTCTTATGGCGCACAGCTAAGTGTATTGAAGAAGCCCGTTCTATGGATAAGCATGGCGGCTGCCGCCTTTATCGTCTCAGGAGTATACGCAGTATTCAGCTTCTTCACTGAATATTTGACGAAAGTAACTCATATGTCCAGTAATTCGATCAGCTTGATGTTAGTGCTCTTCGGAGTAACCGGAATTATAGGGAATGTATTAGCAGGAAAATGGCTGACCAACAATGCAGTAAAAACCGCCCTGCTGTTCCCATTCACGTTAGGCATTGTCTATGTGCTGATCTACTTCATGGGCAGCCTGACCATTCCTATGATCGCTATTATCCTTGTGTGGGGCATCCTATTTACAATGGGAATCAATATTGCTCAGTATTGGATTACTTCATCCGCCTTAGAAGCACCAGATTTCGCTAACGGACTATTCGTAGCTTTTGCCAATCTAGGCGTGACCATCGGCAGTACGGTTGGAGGGGCCTTCATCTCCCGTTTAGGAACATCAAGCGTCGTTTGGAGTGGTATAATCTTTATGATCCTGGCCTTCCTTATGATTGCCTTGAGAACAACGGTATTTAGATACAGTTTTAAGAAAGTCACTGCGGCAAATCAGCTGTAAAGCCAGAAATAAGTAGTGACCTATTCAAAGTTTTTCTTCCTATAGACAGATAGTCCCGCAAATAAGACGAATCCGTTCGATAGTTTATCTATTGAATGAACGGGTGTCACTCTCTTTGACTGATTAACTATTAAATAAACTTTATAAATTCGATTTAGCTATAATGCAGACAACAGCGGCCGGAAGCCCAAACATTCTCTGGAATCACGGTTAATCGCAAAGCAGAAAAATCACTAGTTCAATCTATATAGTAATGCTGTTACAATTAGCTTCACTAATTTGCGGGCTCTAGCTACACTTGACTTTAGAATCCATTTTGCTGCATAGTGAATAAAAATCTTCATTAAAAATAATGGAGGCTCCCGATGAATCAGCCTAGTAAGAACCTTATCAAAGAAATTAACCTGAACCACGTAAGAAGAGTAATGAAGCAAGTGCACACAGCAACAAAACCTCAGCTATCGGCGTTAACGAAGTTAAGTGTGGTGACCATTAATTCGCTCGTCAAAGATCTTGTGAAGTATGGAGAGTTATTGGAGGATGAATTAGTCTCATCGAGCGGAGGAAGACCCGCTTTAAATTACCGCTATAATTTCAACTACCATCTGGCATTAGTCCTCTATATGAAAGAATATCAAGGTCAGGATAACGTTGTTGCGACAGTAATCAATCTGCAAGGGGATGTATTGGCACGGGAAGACTATGTAATGGCATTTTTCGAAAAAGAACGTTTCTTTGCAATTATCAACCACTTTCTTGAACAGTATCCTTCCATTAATGTCATCGGACTTGGTATTCCAGGGCAGTCTGTTCGTGGTGAGATTACCGTCAGCAGTCATGAACGGCTCAACGGGATTCGAATCATTGATGATTTGCAACAAGCGTTTGGTCTACCTGTCGTACTTGAAAATGACGTCAACGCCGCTGTGGTTGGATATTGTGTAGAGAGAGAGCCAGAAGAAGAGCAAACGGTGGTCGGCATCTATTTTCCAGACAAGGCCCCTCCCGGTATGGGCATCTATCTGGATGGTAGAATTGTCAAAGGAAAAGACGGCATGGCCGGTGAAATTAAATTTCTCCCGCTATATGTAGATTGGGGAAGCTCCCTGGACTTTCAGGCGTTTGCCGAGTTGGTTAGCCAAACTGTTCATATTACCAATGCCATTCTCGCTCCGCATAAAATTGTCATTTATCAGCAACTGATGAACCCAGCGGATTGGGAGCAATACTGGAAGGCGTACAGAGCCAAGCACAACATGCCTGTAGAACCTGAAGTTTTATTGGAAACGACATTCCAGGAGGATTATGAAATAGGGATGAAATGGCTAACACTTAAAGAGCTGGAACCGAGTATTACAATCGCCGATGAATAGCCTGAGCGAACAAAAAAGGGAAGGACATCATGTCCTTCCCCCATCTAAATGAATGTTTTACCCCATAATCCCCCCGCTTCTTCACTTGCCCAAAAAACGTCTAATCAATTAAGTCAAAGATCACCGGAGACCTTTGATAATAAAATCAACGGATTTCTCAGAGGTTTGCACGATATCGTAAGCAAAATTAGACTGACACCAGGCGATCAGAGAGCCCGTGATAAAAGTGTATACATAATTCACGATTTCTTCACTCGTCAATTCACATGTGAACAGCGCTTGGGAGCGTCCTTCATCTACAATTCCATAAAGCAGCTCCTCCTTCAAACAGTCTGACAAGTAAGAGGAGCCCTCAGATGATGCTGAAGATAAGTTCACAATATAAGCCATCTTCGTTAACTCCTCCCCTGCAACCGCAGTAAAGCTCAAAGAGATAACAATAAAGGCCTTTAGCTTGTCCATTGGTGTAGCTGCTGGATGTTCTTCCTCATACTTACTGAATTGATCACTCATATATTCGCTGATATCGTCCCGGTACAATTGCCGGACGATATCCTCTTTGGACTTGTAGTGAATGTAGAATGTGCCTTTGGAGATGCTGGAGTCTGCACATATTTGATCTACAGTTACCTGATTGTAACCATGGGTCAAAATGAGTTCCTTAGCTACAGCAAATATTTTTTTTTTGGTTTGTTTCCCCTTGACATAACGTTTCGTTTCAGCCACGTTCTCGCCTCCCCCTCTTCTCTCTATGAAATTAGAACGCCCCGGATTCCAATTCCATTTGATCTTCGTCCTAATCGATATCTATAACTATAATACATATTTTTTCTTGAAGTCAAAGCAAGTCTATTCAAAGTGAAGAGCTTGACACATAAATATGACCGCAGTATACTGACCGTAGTCACTTTTAGTGATTGGCATCATAAATTCTCAGAAAATGAAAGGAAGGTTGGATAATTATGAAGATTGCTATTATTGGAACAGGACGTATCGGGGGAAATCTTGCCAGAGTTTTTGCAAAAAAGGGACATGACGTTGCCATTAGCAACTTCAGTAATGCACAAGTTCTTCAGGAATTGGCCCAAGAGATCGGGGCGAAGCCTTCAACAATTGACCACGTCGCGGACGGTGCTGAGGTAGTAATTATCTCTATTCCGATAAAACGAATTTCGACTCTTCCATCAGGCTTTCTAGATAAAGCTGCGCCTAAAGCAGTTGTAATCGACACGAACAATTATTATCCATTTATGTATTATGACGGTGTGATTGAAGCCATTGAGGAAGGTCTTCCCGAAAGCCGCTGGGTAGAACAACAACTCAAGCATCCAGTCATCAAAACATTTAACGCAACACCTTGGTATAACATGACTTGGGGGACGCCGGAAGGAACGCCAGACCGACTTGCTATGCCTGTAAGCGGCGATGATCCAACGGCAAAAGCTATTGTCTTCGAACTGGTCCATCAGGTCGGCTTTGACCCTGTCGATGCCGGCGGTTTGGACGAATCCTGGCGTCAACAGCCGGGGACGCCGGTATATTGTGTAGACCTTGATGTTCAGGGGGTAATACAAGCCCTGGCAGCTGCGAACCCAGAACGGGGACCTGAATCCAAAACCCTTCACTTAAGCAAGGAAATGGTACAAGCTGCGTATGAGCAGCAGAGCGCATTTTATGAGAAGTACTTCAAAGCCTGCCAGCTACTTGCAGAAACGAGCGGATGGAACGAGGCTAAAGCGACCAAAGCTATTCACATGAGATTTGGAAAAGGTGACAAGTCTCCTGATGATATTCTGGATTTCGTATTAAAGCATCAACAGCTTGATTAAAGTGTAAATGGATAGCTCATATTAAAAAGCCAGAGAGATTGGTGATCCTCACCAACCCCTCTGGCTTCAATTTCTTCATTAATATACTCGTTTATCTATCGGCACCCTGCCTTGAACTTTAACCATTAATTGATGATCAGGTTAAAGCCGTTTTGAATAAAGTTGGTATTCGGGTTGGCAATATTGCTGGTACTCAAGTTATTGAAGGTTGCCGAACCGTTGCCGGTGTAGGTATAGATTGCTGCCCCTTTGTGCGGGGAAGTGAAACGCGAAGTCTCAATACCATCCCGACCTGTGCCATTAATGTTGATGTTGTTGAATACGATGTTCTGGAATCCGCCGCCGTATCCGAACTGAACGGCACTACGCTGAGTGTTGATGATATCGATATTCGTAAAGGTTACGTTACGAATCGGATCACTGGATGCTTCCAGGTCAATCGCTCCGCGTTCACCGTTGTACAGATCCTTGCTTGTACCACTGTTGATAATGGTAGTATCCGAAAAAGTAATTCCGGTGTTGTTTTGGAAATGGTAACCAGGGAATACCGTATTCATACGAATACCGGAACCACCCACTGTATCAACGATCAGGTTGTTCGTCGCCTTGTGACCACTGCCGCCGAAGAAGGCAATACCCGCAGCACGCCAGTTATGCTCGATGGTGTTAAAGGAGAAGGTGTTGTTCACACCTTGAGGCGCACCATTGATACTACTAGGCCATACTGCCAGACCATCGTCACCGTTGTTGCGGATGCTGCTGTTACGCACAGTAGAATTACTGGTGCCTTGCGAGAAGTTAACGCCGTCTGCAAGGTTGTTGCGAATACGGCTGTTCTCAACCACCAGACCATCAGCAATCATAGCCGGTGTATGAGCATAATCGCCCACCCAGATACCACATTCAAAGTGCTCTACCCAAACGTTGCTGACTCTGGAGTTTTTGCCGAAATTATCCATCATAGCTTTGTAGATGGCCTGTTCACCATAACGTGAACGAAGATTGGAGTTCATGTAGACGTTGCTGAAATCAAGTTTGCCTGAAACGCGGAAGGAAATTCCTCCGCCTGCAACGTTAGGGTTCGTGAACTGGATATTGGTATGCCAGATGCCCGCACCCAAGATGGTAATATTGTTAATCATATTGCTCTCTGTTCCGATCTTCCACATTCTGCTCAGATGGAAGGTGCCTTCTGGAATATAGAGCGTTCTGCCTGTAGATACTGCCGATTGAACAGCTGCTTCGAAGGCAGCGATATCGTCCCCGCCGTCATTGGCTACGGCGCCGAAATCCGTTACGGATACGGAATTCGCCGGACGGGTAATGGCTGCTGGAACAGGCTCGATTTCAAGGAAGTCTACACCGTATTCCAGGTTGTCGCCATTGTTCTTCTGAATGCGAATGGTATCGCCCGCTTTGAGCGGAGTATCCAGCTTCCAGTGCACTTCGTCGAAGCGGAACAACGGACGTCCGTCCGCTGGCGTATCTCCCGGATGATCGCTGGAGAAGTACTGCCAGCTATAGTAAGAGGTCAATGGAACGGTCTTAGCTTTGGTTCCGTTCACGTAGACATCCAGCGCTCCGTTAAGACCCATACCGTTAGCAGAGTCTGGCATCGTGAAGCGCATGGTTACACCTGCGCCGCCTTCACCTGGTCTTACAGTCCATTGTACGCTGGAACCGTTGGAAGGAAGGGCAATGTAGCGCTGGCCAGAAGCTTCCGAAGCTGTCTGCGACTGGTCGAAATTCGGCGCGGATTTTAGCGTTGCTCCGCCACCACGAGTCGCATCTTCAGTGTTATAACGAGTATACGGCATGGTTGCTCCACGGTTAGAATTTACTGGTGGCGTTGGAGCTGGAGTGGCTGTAGGTGCTGGTGTTGACGTTGGTGCTGGCGTTGGTGTAGGGGTCGTACCGCCCGCACCATAAATTTCAAATTCAGATAATTGTCCTGCAGGCCATTCCGTGTTAGCCGTGATGTTCAGACGAACATAGCGAGTGCTTACGGCCGCGAAATTAATGGTAACGGAATTGCCAGCAATGTTAGGATTGAACGCATAGTTGGCAGAGCCCACAATATTGTTGAATGACGAACCATTCGTGCTTCCCTGTACAGCCAGTGTCTGTGTCCGTGTTCCCCAAGATGCCGGCAACTTCAACACGATTTGATCAATATTCGTGCTCGCACCAAGATCTACTTGAATCCATTGTGGAAAAGCATTGTTGTTGCTCTCCCAGTAAGTTCCCTGATTGCTGTCATTCACATTGCCTGGTCCGTAATTTTGAGTGTAACTGCTAGCGCTTACATTCTTCCCTAACGCCAGATTCGGTCCGCCGGCAGCAGATACTGGAGCAGGAGATTCGACTGTCAGAAATAAGTTTGAAATTAGCATGGTCAATACTAGAGACCACGCGATATATTTTTTACGCATACTATTCCTCCTAAGGCAAATGTGAGTACGATAAATCATAGATATCATAAAATGGTTAATTGATAACGGTTACAATTCATTTTATAAAATTCTATTCTTCTTTTTCCCCGCCTCTCTGTCTACAAATCGGAATTACTGTCGAACGATCCCCCCTTCAATGACATATAATCCAATTATAGATGACTCATTGCCAAAGAAATAAGTGGTAATTCTACGAATTATGTATGCATCTTCATGATAATAGAGGAAATTAGTTGTAATTTGATCTTATTTTTCTATATTTTGTGCTTATAATTCGATACTTTCGTCTATATTTATACTGACACAAACTCAGCAATATCGACATTCAGACAGTAGACACCGCCTCTTTCCTCTATAACTGGAATAAACCAATGTAAAAAAGCAGGGTACTCCGAAGAGCACCCTGCCTTGGATTTTAACCATTAGTTGTTGATCGTAAGGTTAAAACCATTTTGAATCAAGTTAATATTAGGATTCGCAATGTTGCTGGTTGTCAGGTTGTTGAATGTGGCTGAGCCATTGCCGGTATAGGTGTAAATTGCTGCACCTTTATGTGGCGATGTGAAACGCGATGTCTCAATTCCATCTAGACCTGTGCCATTAATCTTGATGTTGTTGAACACAATATTCTCGAATCCGCCGCCATATCCAAACTGAATGGCACTACGCTGTGTTCTTTGAATATCGATGTTGGTAAACGTTACGTTCTTAATGGAGTCATTAGAGGCTTCAAGATCTATTGCTCCACGTTCACCATTGTATAGGTCTTTACTCGTACCACTGTTGATAATCGTTGTATCGGAGAACAAAATACCCGTATTGTTTTGGAAATGATACCCTGGGAATACGGTGTTCATGCGGAATGCAGAACCACCAACAGTGTCAACGATCAGGTTGTTGGTGGCTTTGTGACCACTACCGCCGAAGAAGGCAATAGCTGCTGCACGCCAGTTGTTCTCAATCGTATTGAAGGAGAACGTGTTGTTCACACCCGCAGGTGCCCCATTCACGTTACTGGTCCACACAGCCAGACCATCATCACCGTTGTTACGAATACTACTGTTACGTACCGTGGAATTGCTGGTACCTTGAGCAAAGTTCACACCATCAGCAAGATTGTTGCGAATCCGGCTGTTCTCAATGACCAGACCATCAGCGATGATGGCTGGTGTATGGGCATAGTCGCCCACCCAGAAGCCGCACTCAAAATGCTCTACCCAGACATTACTGACTATGGAGTTCTTGCCGAAATTGTCCATGAACGCTTTGTAGATCGCGCCTTCGTGATAACGTGAACGAAGATTGGAATTCATGTAGATATTGCTGAAATCAAGCTTACCCTGAACACGGAAGGAGATTCCACCGCCTGAAATATTCGGGTTAGTGAACTGGATATTCGTATGCCAAATTCCTGCTCCCAGAATCTTAATATCATTAATCTTATTGGTTGGCGTACCAATCTTCCACATGCTGCTCAGATGGAATGTACCTTCAGGAATGTACAATGTCTTGCCGGTTGCAACCGCGGATTGAACCGCTGCTTCAAAGGCTGCAAGATCATCCTGGCCATCATTCGCAACCGCACCGAAATCGGTTACGGATACCGAATTGGCCGGACGGGCAATAGCCGTAGGAACAGGCTCGATTTCGAGGAAATCCACACCATATTCCAGGCTGTCGCCGTTGTTCTTCTGAATACGAATGGTGTCTCCGGCCTTAAGGGCTGTATCGAGCTTCCAGTGAACCTCATCAAAACGGAACAGCGGACGTCCTGCACCCGGTGTATCTCCTGGCTGGTCACTGGAGAAATACTGCCAGTTGTAGTATGAGGTCAACGGAACCGTCTTGGCCTTAGTACCATTCACGTATACATCCAGTGCGCCGTTAAGGCCCATACCATTTGCCGAATCCGGCATAGTGAATCTCATGGTTACCCCTGCGCCGCCTTCACCTTGTCTTACGGTCCATTGAGCGTAAGAACCGTTGGAAGGAAGAGCAATGTAACTCTGCCCGGACGCTTCCGATGCGATTAGTGCTTGATCAAAGGTCGGAGCGGTTTGCAGTGTTGCTCCACCGCCACGAGTAGCATCTTCCGTATCATACCGGGTATAAGGCATGCTTGCACCACGGGCAGAGTATACGGTCAGATCAGTTGTGCTAACGTTGTTGGTTTGTTTAACTGGAGCTTCATTGGCATCTACCGCAACGGTAGTCGTCACCGTGTAGTTCCCAATTGCTGCTGTCCAGGTACCTACACTGACATTCACCGATGCTCCCGGCGCCAGTGTGCCACTATAACTACCATTGTAAGTCTGAACGGTTGCTCCGGCAGCGTTCTTCAGAACGACTGTAACACCATGAGCTCCCCCGGCAGAAGTCAGATTTCCTTGATTCTTCAGGTTAACAGTGAATGCTACTGGATTGTTGACTGTTGGATTACCTGGAGTCCAAGAAACCGTGCCGACCAAGTCAGAGCTTGTGATTGGCGCAACAACTAGTGGAGATGGATGTGTGTAGCTGTTGTTTGCTTTATTCTCTTCGATGATCTCGTTATTCTCATCTACCTTAGCGCTGACCGTGTAAGTTCCGGCAGTCTTGGTACCCGCATTCACGGATACTGTTGCCGATGATCCTGTTGTCAAAGCAGCTATCGTTGCAGAACCGGCCAACTCATTGTTCAAATAGAAGTTCACCTTAGCTGCCGGGGAACCGGCGGAACCGATATTCTTAACGGTTGCGTTCAATGTGATTGCATTATTCTCAACCACAGAAGTCGGTGTCCAGGAAATACCGGTAATTGTCAAATCCGGATTCGGGGCTGGTGTTCCGAATACCTGGAATTCAGCAATTTGCCCGGCAGGCGCGCCGGAGTTGGCTGTAATGTTCAATTGCAGACGTTTAACCGTTGCAGTAACCGGAATCGTTACTGTATTACCAGAAGCGGGATTAAATGTGTAGGATTGTGCAGCAACCAGATTGCTGAAGGTTGTAGTGTCTTGATTATGGCCTAGCACTTGAATGGTTTGTGTCCGTGTGCTCCAAGCAGAACCAGGATTCAGCTTCAGTACAATAGAAGTGATGTTATGATTCGCACCAAGATCCAACGTCAGCGAACTAGGGTTGCTGCCGCCTTCCCAATACGTATTGGTATCGTTATCATTAGCATTCGCAGCTACAAAGGATAAAGTACTGGAGGAGGCGGTGATCGCCTTACCGATCGCAATGTTACTTCCTGTTGGAGGGGTAGGCGTTGCGGTCGGACTAGCCGTTGGTGACGGGGTCACCGTTGCTGTAGGTACAGGAGTTGCAGTCGGTGTAGGCGTAGGTGATGGTGTTACTATTGGCGTGGCTGTCGGTGTGGCTGTTGGCGACGGTGTTACTGTTGGCGTCGCTGTAGGCACAGCGGTTGGAGATGTAGTCGGCACTGGAGTTGCCGTTGCGGACGGCGACGGAGTCGGCGTTGGGCCGCTGGCACCGTAAACTTCAAATTCAGACAATTGGGCCGCTGGCCAGCCAGTATTGGCCGTCACGTTCAAACGAACATAACGTGTGTTGGTCGCAGTAAAATTGATGGTAACGGAATTACCAGCAACGGATGGATTGAATTCATAATCCGCAGAGCCGACAATGTCCGTGAACGTTGAACCGTTCGTGCTGCCTTGCACGGCCAGCGTTTGTGTCCGTGTGCCCCAGGCCGTCGGCAGCTTCAATACGATTTGGTCAACATTGGTGTTAGCACCAAGATCCACTTGAATCCATTGCGGGAACGCATTATTCGTACTTTCCCAGTATGTCCCTTGATTGCTATCATTCACATTGTTCGGACTATAGGTTTGAGTATAGCCGCTTGCGGAGACATTTTTGCCCAGTGCCAGGTTTGGTCCACCGGCAGCCGATACCGGTGCAGGAGATCCAACGGTCAGGAATAAGTTCGAGATCAGCATGGTTAATACGAGTGACCATACGACATACTTGTTGCGCATTATTTTCCTCCTCAGGTGATGTGTAAGTACGTAAAAAGCTGTAACTCCCATAAATGGACGATTTGTTAGCGGTTACAAAATAGCACATCTATCCATTTAAGCGCTTACTATTTCTTGTCCGGCCCTGTCTTTCTTGGACAATCTGGTATAGCAGGCGATCCTCCCTTCTATGACAATACACACTCATTATAGAGGCATCACAGCCCAGCAATAAGTGGCAATTCTACGGTAAATATAGGCAATTCCATGATAATCAATACAAATAATCCATAAGTAGGAATTAAAACCCCTGTCCAATTTCCTGTGCGTGATGCTTCTGTCCTACTTCCAAGGTGTTCCATCTATATATACACTACTTAGGTTCACAGCAAAAAACAGACCAGAGACCCTTCTCTCCGACCTGCTCTTTGCCCTCATATTACAATCAGGAACCATTCCATTCAAATTCTAAAGATAATATTAGCTGTCGAAGGTCACGCCAGTCATTTTCTGACTCAGCAGCCATAGACGCTCTGCCAAGCCGGGATCAATCGCCCGCTGAAGCACGCCAGGCCCAAAAGGAGCATCGTCTGGAACAAGTGTTGAGATATCCACACTCTCACAATATACTCCGCCTTTTCCTTCAAGCTGTAGATTGGAAGCACACCAGACACTGGTCGCGGCCCCTTGTTCTGTGGTGATGAAAGTATATTGGCTGCTAGTAGCAGTCAGTTCTTCCTCCGATACATCCCGTGCCAAGTCTGTCTCAATCGAGCCGGGATGAACAGCAAATGCACGAATACCATGTGGCTGCCCACGACGGTCCAGCCCAACAGCAAACAGAGAGTTCGCCGTCTTGGATTGACCGTAAGCCTCATATTTGTCATACGGCCGGTTCTCAAAGTTCAGATCATCGAAGTCAATACCAGAAATATGAATCCCGATAGAAGACAACGAGACTACCCGGGCGTTGCCTGATTGCTTGAGCGCTGGCCACAAGCGTGCCGTCAATTGAAAGTGACCTAAGTGATTAGTGGCAAACTGAGCCTCATACCCTCTCGCATCGTGAGTGACTTTCGGTCCCATAATTCCTGCATTGTTGATGAGGATATCCAACGGACGTCCGGAATCTAAGAACCGCTGCGCAAAGGCATCGATGGATGCCGGATCGATCAGATCCAGTTCCTCCAACTCTACTCGTGGAATGGCAGCCAGTGCTTCCCGGGCTTTCTCTAGCGTTCTTGCAGGCACAATTACTGTAGCGCCAGCTTCCGCCAGTACTCGGGTCGTTTCCAGACCGATCCCGGAATAGCCACCAGTGACAATAGCGATTTTCCCGGTCAGATCACGGCCTCCGAGCGCTTCTTCGGCTGTAGTAGTCACTCCAAATCCGGAAGGAAGCGGCTCTTGCGGTGTAGCCGTATAATAAGAATAATTGTTCATAAAGTTTTCTCCTCCTAATTCTGAGAGCCTCATCATATCCTGATAATGCTCTAGCTTGAAATTCATAACCTCAAGCGTAGACTGTATTTCTGTCAGTTGCTGGTCAATCTGCTGCTTATGCTCAAGCAAGACGTTATAACAGCTCTCATACTGCTGATCCATCGCCAGTTGCATGTAGCGTTCAATCGATTTTATCGGCATACGGGTTCGTCTCAGCCGCACGATGAATATGAACCGTTCCAGATCCAATTTCCCGTATTGGCGTTGACCATTCTCCGTCCGCTCTGAAGGCGGCACCAGCCCGATTTTCTCATAATAACGGATAGTATCATAAGTCAGTCCCGTCTCCCTGGCAATGTCTGCAATACTGTACACAGACTCCATCTCTCTCTCCTTTCCACTGGGCAGCTTATCACCCAAGCTTGTCATTTCTTCTGCAGCTTATCCCATGGAGTTCACTCCATGTCAAGACATCCCCTTTTAAAAAATATTCCTGTGGCTTAGCATAGCCTGCCAATGATCACTTTATTTCCACCACTTTACTACGGGAGAACCCGAACAAAAATGGCAGCAGGGAGATTACACCCGCCAGAGCGAGGATAAGTCCTATCCAGAGCGGAGCGACCAAACCATAACCGGCGCTAATGGCCAGCCCTCCAACCGAAGAACCTACTACTACACCAAAAGTAACGATCGCAGTATGAATGGTGTTAACCATAAGACCACTTCCTCCCGCTCGGATAACCCTAGTCACCATAGGCGGGTTCATGGGAACCCCGGCAAGTCCAATGACGATAACCGCCGCTATAACCACAGCAGGCTTATGTGCACCAATGGCAAATATCAAGAGTGCTACCGACAGGAGAATCAGACCTATGGTCAGCAGTGGCATCATATATCGATCGGCCAGTCTGCCCGTAATTAAATTCCCAACCACAGTCGCAGCTCCATAAACGACAAAGAGCAGTGGAACCGAGGCTGCAGAAAAGCCTGTCAAATCGGTGAAAATAGGCGCAAAATAGCTGAACGCTGCAAATGTTGCCCCAATAATGAGAAAACTGGTCAGATAAGCTGCCCAGAGACCACGATTACGAAAGGATTTCAGCTCATGCCGCAAACTTGTCCGTTCGGGCGTAGACAATACCGGAATCATCCGCAAGGCGGTCAATCCTGACAGCAAGACAAGAACCGCGACTGCCCAGAAGCTGAATCGCCATCCATAAGCTTCTGCGGCCCAAGTCGCCGCTGGAGTACCGAGAACGGTAGCGATCATAAGACCGCCGAAGATAATTGACACCGCGCGTCCGCGGGTATTCTCATCCACGAGCGAAGCAGAGATAGAGATCGATACACCGAAGGCTGCCGATGAGGCTATACCGGTAATAATGCGTGAGACCATCATCAGCTCATAGTTCCCCGCCACCGCGCCAAGCAGTTGTCCGACGAAGAAGACTGCAATTAGGGTAATAAATGCTTTTTTCCTTGGTGTATTCAGTAAAGCTGCCGTGAGCAACGGCCCACCCACAACCATCCCTGCGGAAAAAGCGGTAATAAGATACCCCACCGCCCATACGGTTACTCCGAATTCTGCGGCAAGTGTATTCATCATTCCAGCTACCATAAATTCTGAGGTGGTCATACAAAAAATAGCCAAACTAAGTACATAGATTGCAAATGGCATGTCAATCTCCTCTTTTCATAATTTATTGTAAAATCTAAGTATTGTAATGATCGGTACAATTCTAGCGCAAAAAAAAGTGCCGGATACCCGGCTAGTGAATGGCTGCCAATGTCCCTTCCACAATGGTGTTGGCCAAATCACGATTCTGTGCGGAACTGTTAAGTACACGAAGTCCGTAATAACTGCTGAGAAACATACCCGCCAGTTCTTTGGCTGCTCTTCCTGAAGTGATTTCACCAGTCTCAATCCCCTGCTCCATCAGCCCAGAAAGCATCTCCTCTAAAAACCCGATATGCCGCGTTGCCACCTGCTCCACCATCGGATCAACCCCTGCCCGTTCCATGGCTGCGTTAATCAAGAGACAGCCCCGGCGCCCTGTTTCAGAGAAATCCTCCTGAACGGCCCAGTCCAGCAGCCCCCTAAGCTTTTCTTTCAATGGCAATGGACGCTGTAAAAGCTCGCTCTGCTCCTGAATGCCCTGCTCATGATACCGCTGAAGGGCTTGTTCGTATAATTCATGCTTGCTGCCAAATGCATTATACAAGCTGCCTTTTCCAAGGCCGGTCTGTCTGCACAAATCCTCAGTAGAGCAGCCTTCATATCCGTTTATCCAGAAGGCTTCCATAGCTGCATCGATCACCGCTGTATCTTTAAATTCTCGTGGTCGCCCACCTCTGGTCATGACAATATCCCCCTTTCCAAGTAATGATAAATCACAGTATAGGTAATTTGTAACGTTCAGTCAAGAAGTTGTTTACAGTGTCATAGTTCTCTGTTACAGTGAAGATGTTATACCATATTAAATCGGGAAAGGAAGTCGGAATATATGAAAATTGCCATTATTGGAGCCGGACATATCGGCGGAAATCTTGCCCGTCGTCTTACCAAGCTTGGACATGAAGTCTCAATTGCCAATTCCCGCGGTCCCCACACCTTGACTGACCTCGCTGCTGAGACCGGTGCCACGCCTCAAGAAGTTACAGAAGTCGCCCGTGGAGCGGAGTTAGTCATTGTCACGATTCCGCAAAAGAATATTCCTGATCTTCCCGAGGGGATCTTAGATCACACTGCACCAGACACTGTCATTATTGACACCGGGAATTATTATCCCCGTCAACGTGACGGTTTGATTGCGGAGATCGAGGCTGGCTTGCCGGAAAGCCGGTGGGTCGAGCAGTACTTGAAACGCCCCGTCAATAAAGTATTCAATGGGATTACCGCTGCTAATCTGCTTGAACGCGGAGTGCCCGCTGGTTCACCCAACCGCATTGCCCTGCCGGTAGCCGGAGATGATCCTGCTGCCAAGACCATTGTACTTCAGCTTGTCGAAGAGCTCGGTTTTGACGCTATAGATGCTGGCGGACTGGACGAGTCCTGGCGTCAGCAGCCGGGTACACCGAGCTACAGGGAGCATGGAGCAGATAGTCTCCGCCAAGCCCTGGCAGACGCCAGTCCTGAACGAATTGAAGATTTTAAAGCCTGAGGCTTTGATTTCTAACATAAAGTAGATTATACTAACAGAAATGTGAAACGGATAAACGACGTTGAAGAAGAGTAAGTACGCATCAGATATTGAGGTCCAGAGAGTCGGTGGCCGCTGTGAACCGATCCTCACCTGATGCCGAATGGGCTTCTGAGTCGCTACGCTGAACCCTAAGTAGGCGCTGCCGGGAGTCTCTCCCCGTTACCAAGAGAGGAGTATCGCAAGACCGCTATTCATGGCGTCTTCCTGTACTTTTAGTGAACCGCTTATATAGAAAGTGAACTTAAGAATCTAACGGAGCTAAATTCTTAAGTTCAGCTTATTTAGCGGTTAAAAAGGTGGTACCACGATAACCTCGTCCTTTGCGGACGGGGTTTTTTTGTATTTTTTAAAGGGGGTGATGTCCATGGACGATGGTTGGTGGTTCCGTAATTCTAGTCGCACAAGCCTATTATTGAGGAGGATTATTTATGAAAGAACGTATATTAACCGGAGACCGGATTACAGGAAAGCTCCATCTTGGACATTACGTCGGAAGTCTTAAGAACCGGGTCGAATTGCAGCATCAATATGACACCTTTTTACTGCTTGCAGATGTGCAGGCCCTCACGACCCACTTCGAACAGCCGGAGCTGATTCAGCGCAATCTGCGTCAGGTGGCTATGGATTATTTGGCGGTGGGAATTGATCCTGAGAAGGCTACTATCCTGGTGCAGTCTTTGATCCCGGAGATTGCCGAATTAACAGCTTATTTCTCCATGTTCGTAACGGTGAACGCTTTGCGCCATAACCCCACAATCAAGGCAGAGGCAACAGAACGCGGATTTCAGGATATGTATTATGGATTCTTGGGGTATCCAGTGAGTCAGACCGCAGATATTACCTTTTGCAAAGCGTCATTGGTGCCGGTGGGTGAAGACCAGCTTCCTCATATTGAGCAGTCCCGCAAAATCGTCCGCCGCTTCAATCAGTTATATAAACCCGTGCTAATCGAACCCAAAGCCCTTGTAGGCGAGATCCCTCGTCTCATCGGTCTGGATGGAAACAGCAAAATGAGCAAAAGTCTTGGAAATGCGATCTATTTGGACTCCACACCGGAGGAAATCAGCCAACAGATTCAAAAAGCGACTACGGACCCTGCCCGTATCCGCAAATCTGACCCCGGTCACCCTGATATCTGTCCAATCTATGCATATCATCAGGCCTTCCGCCCGCAAGGCGCACAGGAAATCCATGAAGACTGTACTAAAGGGCAGATCGGTTGCTCGGAGTGTAAAAGAAAGATTTATGGTTCCATCAATGAGCTGCTGGAGCCAATGCGGGAACGACGGGTAACGTATCAGAATCACCCCAAGCGTGTGGATGAGATTCTGATATCGGGTACGGAAACAGCACGCTTGACCGCCAAAGAAACGATGCTTGAGGTACGCGAAGCGATGGGCATGAACTATTTTGATGATAAATAAATCGCTATATTAAACGCATTTTAAAAACACAACGTAATTTCGAAAATGACTTCTACGTCCACTTCACTCGATAGGGCATTGGAATAACGGGAATGGCTCCTGTTATTTTCATTAAATTCTCTTCTTTTCGAAAGATAACTGGAAAATATCCCGTTAATTACCTCGTCACTAGACAATTACGGATAAAAGAGGTTTTTTAACGGGATAAATTCCTTTTATTTATGACTAATAAGGTGAACGGAAACAATTAACGGTATATTTTCCCGCTATCAAAGTCCTCTTAGGCTCGAACATGGGCTAAGGTGAATATTCCGGTGAAGTCTGGTTAAATCACAAGCGGCTTCATACCCTGCAGCCAAAGGATTGGCTTGCTCTCTTTGTCGATGCATAATGCAGCCCTGATCAGGAATTCTAAAAAGAAGCAAATTGACACCATCACTTTTTTATGCGATTATATCTCTGGCAGAGGTATATAACGAGGTGAATAAATAGATGAATAATGACCTTCCTGAGGAACATGAACAAGAATCTGCGCAGCCAACAATGTCGCCGGAATCGGCGCATATGGAACAGACGCCAACCGCATGGACGATCTTGGGTTTCTTATCCCTGCAACCGCGCAGCGGTTACGAAATTCGTGAAGCTGCTAAACGATCCGCAGGTTTCTTCTGGGGCATCAGTGACGGGCAGCTATATCCGCAATTGAAAGTGCTGGAGAAGCAGGAGTTGATTCAACCTTCGAGTGGAGTCGAAGGGCCCCGATCCCGCCAGCGGTGGCAGCTAACCGAAAAAGGCCGCGCAGCACTGCGGGCCTGGTTATCCACTTCCTCTGCCCCTCTTCACATTAGGGACGAGAATCTGGTTAAATTTTTATTTGCCAGTCAAGAAGAACCTGAACTGCTGCTGAACCTGATCAAGGAACGGCGTGATAGCTTTCAATGGTTCCTGGATACCATTAAGGATGTACAGCCGGGAGCAACCTGGGATCCTTCAGACGACCCTTCTCCACTTACCGGTCCTTTGCTATTGAAGCAATATGGGATGGACTTCGCCCGAACCGTCTTAGCTTGGTGTGACCAGGCCGAAGCCGCATTAACAACAGCAACCCACACAGATTCTAATACAAAAGAGGAGTGATCCTTATGTCAAGTAATGTACGCACAGGAACCAAGAAACCGTCAGCTGTAATGTTGACCCAGATCCTTTTATATCTCGCTGCGGCAGTGAATCTATTCAACGGTTTTTACTCCATCGGCAGCCAGCAGACCATGAAGGTTGTGCTTGCAGCCGTGATGATCATCTTTGGAATTGTAGCCTTGTGGGTCGCCAGTCGTTTGGGATACCCTACACCTGCCCGTCGCCAGAACGCAATCCTGCTAGCCTCTATATTAATCGTGCTTAGAATCGTTGAATATTTTGTCTGGCACAACTTCGGTTTTTTAGTGGGTATCATCCTGCCCATCCTCGTTGTATGGAGACTCAATAAGACCGAAGCTAAAGAATGGTTCGGTTCACACTAAATATTCAAAAGGAGTCACAATAGCCTTCAAATAGGCTGCTGGGACTCCTTTTCTTATCATTGAAGCCAATTTGGGCAAGTTAAACGCCTACAATAAATCATTAACTGGATTTCTATATTCCACGTGACTTTTCGTGTTGAATATAACTCTAAGCATGTGCTAATGCAGGCACACAGAATTTGAATTTTTATCTATAGCAAAGTTAGACTTTATAAAGAGCCTATCACCAATAATGTCTATCCACTCATACTGTGCATTCTCTATTATTTGATCAGGCGTGAACTGGAAATGAATATATTCTGCGACTTCTTTAACGTCAGCCGGCCCAATCCTTTTTGCACTAACCACCTCAACGTTCGTATTCCCAAATAAATAATTAATCATTCCTTGTGCAGCTTGGGTTGTATAGCCTTTATCTCTATGATCCTTCGAAATTGCATATGAGATTTCTCGGTTCGGCGGCGATAATTCGTCTTTCATCCCTGAGTAACACCAGCCGATAAATTCTCCTGTCTGTTTCAAAACAATTCCTAAACGAAGACGGTGCTCACCAATGTCTTCACCCTTCAAAACCGCATGAAGAAACTGTCTATTCTCTGGAATTTCATAGTTCATAAACCAATCTTTCCGTTGCTCTTTAGATACGTTAAATCCTGGCAAAAAAACATGTACTTCAGGTTGCCAGGTGAGTGTATAAAAATCATCTAAATCAGTAACTAAAAATTCTCGTAGAATTACATCCTTACACTCAATCGTAAAAATGTTTTCTTTAGAATCAGAACGAGCATTTGTGTTCAAAATACATCTCCCTCTATAAACTGTACTAATGTCTATAATATCTCTTTAAGTAAATCTATTGCGAGGGTAAAATCACTATAATTGTTTTTTATTTAGCAGAAAACATCCATATCTTAACAACAGAAAAAGCAGTTGCTGCGGCTGCAAACTGCTTTCTTTAAAAACATCCTCAAGTTAACCTGACGATTTTTATAGGTGCATAACTTAATGTTTTTGTAATTCTAGCCATAAAAAAAACTCCTCTCCAGAACTTGTGATTAGACAAGCACTGAAAAGGAGTATTATCGCCTTGATCCATGTGTTAGAATGTGAATCCTAGACACTCAGAACCTTTAGCTTTTGACGGAAGTTTTATTCAAGGGTTATAGTCATAAACCCTTATAAATCATGGATTCCGAGAACCGGAATCGAACCGGTACGATAGTTACCTACCGCAGGATTTTAAGTCTTGAAACAGGCCTCTTTGTGCCTTTTCTACACTACGGGAAGGTCGAGCATAAAACCTTTAACCATAAGGGCTAAGGGTGCTTTTTTTCGTTCTATACTCTCTTCGTTCAGAGAATTGGATATGCAGCCATGTTAGCAAAAATGTTAGCAAAATGAAGGGCAGAAGCTTTGCGTTACTGCCCTTTGTGTATGAAAGCGAACCCTTCGCTACCAGTGGAAAGAAGGGGGTTTGTAAGTTAGAGATAAACCGAAGTAAAGTCTGGGGGACAAGTTTTTAAAGTCTTACATATCTACGTTCGAATGCACCGTGCTACATAGATATGAAAAAATGTGACCACTTTCACTATGAAATTGGAAATTGTCTTGTCCATATAACATTTGTCAGATACTCCCCCAAATTTTTTAAAATTCTTACATCCAAATTGCTTGACCTACTACACTCCTTATCCTATTTAACCAGTGATCACCTATATCTTGTAACTCTAATAATTCTTCATCTTTAGCTTCTGCTACAGCCTCTACAGTTGAAAAATTACCTAGTTGTAATCTTGCCATTCTATGTGGTGTTAACCCATAGGGGTATGCTTTAGATTTGGCTAAGACAGAAATATCCTTCTCTAAAACCCCTGAATTACTAGAATCATCTAAAGGAGGGAGTGTTATTTTATCTAGAATACCTCTTCTGTGAATTTGTGTATATTCCTTCTCAATTGCGATCCATTTATTAAACAAATCTGTGGTCAAACGATTACTTGGCATTACTTCTAGCAGGTTACAAAGATTTAATATATATCTATATAACTGGACAGTGAAAAGTTCTTGTCAAAAAATCGACGCATAGAAAAATAACCCAATCGAGCGAATTATGGTATCCTTTAGTTCTCACACGAAAGGAATAATCGCCAAATGGGTTACAAGTAGCATTTTAACCCATACGCGAGCGATTGACCATACCTATGCTTAAATACTTAAATGACCTTTTACAACCCTTCCGTTCCTGCTTTTCCAGACAAGCCACGTTCGAGTGGTTTATTATTCTGGTCGTTGGCTTCATGCTGCGCTCTGACCATCTAGGCGTGACTTCTGTGATTCGGGATCTCTCCTTGAATGGCCGCTGTTACGAGACGCTGATTCACTTTTTTCGTTCGTCCGGCTGGTCCACCTCCTCGTTGCGGCAGAGGTGGCTTCAGGTCGTGCGCCAGCATGCACCACTGCTGATGATTCAGAATCGGGTGGTCCTCGTCGGCGACGGCATGAAGCAGGCGAAGGAAGGTCGGCGGATGCCAGGGGTCAAGAAACTCCATCAGGAATCCGAAAATGTCGCCAAGGGTGAGTATATCTTTGGTCATTTGTTCGGCGCCATTGGCATTCTGGTCGGCGATTCCCGGAAGTGGTACGGTGTCCAAACCATTCTAGGCTGGAAGAAATCCGAGAGCGAAGTAGAAACGCCTTCTCATGTCGTACAGATGATTGAACAGGGCTTCGAGGTCGCGAAAGGTTTCGGTCAAGCGCTGCTGCTTTTGGATCGATATTTCTTGTCGGTTCCGGCCTTAGAGCGGCTAAATGCGTGTCACCTCGCTTTCGAAACTCGCATGCACCTGGTGACCAAAGCCAAGTCGAAAGTGGTCGCCTACGAACGTCCCCCTGCAAAAAAGCCGGGACGGGGCCGACCGCCGAAAAAGGGCCAAGCGGTCAAATTGAAGGAGCTATTCGCGACTCGCGCTGCCGACTTTCAACCCACAACCCTTCAATTGTACGGCAAAGAAGAGACGGTTCAGTTTCTGTGTCTGGATCTGCTTTGGGGCCAGGGCTTGTATCAGGAACTGCGCTTTGTGCTGGTCGTGCATGAGGGCTGCTACTCCATTTTGGTCAGTACGGATTTGAGCCTGGAGGCCCCAGACATCATCCGCTTGTACAGTTATCGCTTCAAAATAGAGAGTATGTTTCGGGAAATGAAGCAGGTCATCCACGCCTTCGGTTACCGCTTCTGGAGCAAGTCCATGCCGAAGCTGAACCGGTTTTTGAGAAAAGAGGAAGCTCATCCGCTAGAAGTCGTAACGAACGAGCAAAATCGGCAGCGCATCCAGAAAACGATCCAAGCGACCGAGGGATTCGTAATGTGCCAATGCATTGCGATGGGACTCCTGCAACTCGTCGCCTTGCAGTTTTCAGGTCGAACCTCGGGGCTGTTTTTCCGCTATCTGCGAACGCCCTCCCATGCCGTAGTCTCAGAGGCCAGCGTTGCCGCTTATTTACGTAAGTCTATTTTTTGCCTGTTTGCTCAAAATCCTCACTTATCTATAACAAAAATAATTAAATCCAAGCAGGAAAACGCTGATGTGGAGCGCGATTCGCTGGTTTCTTAGAGGTGCAATACTTTTCACTGTCCAGTATATAATTTTTAGATTGAACCCTTAAAACTATGAAAAGGACAATGGATTTATTATCTTCTGTTTTGGGATGTACATCTTGTGTCTCGATCTGCAATAAGTATCTGGTTTTCCAATATCCCCGCCACGAATGCCGACACCTTGTACAATTTACTGTAAAATAATTTTACTTTACAAAAAGAAAAAAAGCCTTATAAATCAGGCTTTTTTCAAAATTAAAAGGTGACTAACTTTGAATCATTAGAACGATCTGACCTATGGATATAAGGACAATAATGTTATCCAGTGAAAATCTCAAAACAGGATAAAAGCATATTAGAATCTATTCTGGAAAGATATAAGTCTGATGCTTTTTTTGCTTCCTCAGAGACAGCTTTGTAATGCTCTCTATTTGAAATAAGTTTCTCTACTGCAGTGAACCATGGGGTCAAATCTTGCTGAGGAATGATCGGTATCGGAATGAGTCTTTCATCCAATTCAGATGTATACTCCATTATCGGATTTACGGGAATTAAATATTCGGTCTCCAACTTTGCCTCCGAAGTGCCTCCTACATGACTGGCTAGGACAGGTATGCCTCTAAGCATACCATCGACTATTATCGCCCCGAAAGCCTCCCCCCATAAGGAAGGAACGAGCAATATTTTGGTCACTCTTAAAATATCATCAATATCGTTCGCTCTAGGCAACAGTGTAACGTTTGGATAACTTTCTAAGACTCTTATATTTTCGGAAGTCGTTGCCCATGTTGGAACGGCCGCAAATGGATACTCTGGGAATCGTCTTACCAATTCCAAAAAAATAGAAAGTCCCTTAATATCAGAAGGATTAATCATTGTTATAAAGCCTTCATCGAAGTTGTCGTAATAATGAAATGGCCCGCGTCCATGAACCGGAAATGGAAGAGTTATCGATTCAAGTGATCCCCATTTCAATAGATAATTTTTCACATAATTACTCGAAGCGATAATACCGGTGGTTCTCTTTAATAGCCCTGTGTGTTCAGAATTTTGTTCATAGCATTCTGGACCAAAAGGCAAAGCGGCTTGACTATGAGCAAGTTCGACCACCCTACCAGGGGCAGTCTCTAGTGCAATTTGAAGCAGTTCTGGTACCCTATCTTCTGTCACCAGCACCCAATCCGGAGTGAATATTTTCACAAATTTTTGTACGTAAGCGCTTAACTTAGAATAATTATGAATTGAGTGAATCTCAACGCCATTTGATTCATAGACTTTGGAGATATCATCCGATTTAATAAGCTTTACTTCTCCTGAATCTAATAAATCCTTTAGCATCGCCGCATCGTTTAAACCGTTATCATTTGGAGCAACCGTAATCACACAACAGTTATGTCCGCAATTTGAAATATCCTCCATTAGAAATCGATTTGCCTTGCAGGCTCCGCTGTATGAAACAAAGTATCCCATGGCTTGTAGAAGTAATATTTTCATAGTATCTCAGAAGACTCCCTTTCCATAATAATTTGCGGTTGATGTTTGTCTAACAGCAAACATACCTCAAGTGCGATCCCATGGCATAACAAGGAATGGCTATCCTCAATTACTTGCATATTGTCACTTAAAGTAATAAGAGGATAATCGGCTATTTGACCAGCACGTCCTCCTTCGAACCCGCTGAAAACAGCAGTTTTAGCGCCGAGTGAATTTGCATAATTGAGAGCTTTAACAATGTTTTTTGAATTACCACTTGCTGAGATAACAATTACAAGATCTTTTTTCTCAAGAAACGGAATCAATTGTTCCACGAAAATATTTTCAAAATGAGTGTCGTTTGCCCAAGCAGTGATAACCGGCACATTGTCAGTTAGGGCCATGACCTTCAAGCGTTTTCTTTGGCCGGAGACTGTTAATTTGCTAAGATCGCAAGCAAAATGGGATGAAGTCGATGCACTTCCACCATTCCCCATTATATAAATGGTACCGTCTTGTCTCCAAGTTCGAAAAATCTCTTTAGACAGCTCACTGACGGTTTTAGAATCGATTGAAGTAAAGGAAGAAACAAAGGTGCGAAAATACGTTTCAATGTAATGACTCACCGGAAGACACACTCTCTTTCCATATAATAATGTGAACAGCTTCTGTAATATTGTTGCAATAATAATCAGCCAGTTGCAATAACCTGATGTTTTTTTCATGCGATTTTCCCAGGCCCGTCCTTACCAAAACAGTCGTACATCCAACAGAATTGGCTGCAATCATATCGTTTATAGAGTCGCCAATAAAGTAGCAGCTGCTTAAGTCCAAGCTATGCTCCTCTTTAGCCTCCAAAAGCATTCCTGGCTTCGGTTTACGACAATTGCATTTCATTTCCGATGTATGAGGACAAACATAAAATTGAGTGATTTTAGAGCCGCTTCTTCGTAGCTCATCTTGCATACAATTGTGAATTCCTGAAATCTCCCTTTGATCAACGATGCCTTTTCCAATGCACGCCTGGTTTGTTGTGATGAAGATATTCCAGCTTTGTTTGTATAAAAAGGCAATGCTCTCCACTGCTCCCGGAAGCCATACGAATTGGTCCCAAGAAGTAACATAACCATTTTCAATATTCCGATTGATTACACCATCACGATCCATAAACACTGTTGGCATTCTAATACCTCATTTAAGATTTCATTACAATCATAGAGCCTTGGTTTTCAAATTTAAATGTCAATTCCGGCAAAGGCAATGATAGCCGAATGGCTTGGTGGAACTTTTTTTCCGCATAAATCAACAAAAATCCTCCTCCGCCTGCTCCAGCGATTTTCCCACCTTCTGCTCCCGCTTCCAGTGCTTGTTCAAACCATATATCAATTAGAGAATTTGAAATTTCTTTCGTAAGGGTCTTTTTTATTTTCCAGCTTTCAGCCAACAAATTTCCTATATAAGCGTAATTACCTCTTTCAAGCTGTTCTTTCAACTCAAAACTTTGTACTTTTAATTTCTGTAGCATCGTCATATTTTGCTCCATCCTTTTAACCTGTTGAGTTAAAATAGTGGAGGCGGATCGATTAATGCCTGTATAAAACAGCATGAGTCTGTCTTCAACTTCTATTTTCTGATCTTCTGAGAGTTTTATATGTTCCGTATAAACCTCCTCGTCCGGATGAAATTGAACATGTCTTAACCCGCCTAACGCAACAGCATATTGATCCTGTTTACCTATTGGGGATTTAAGGATGTCTATTTCGATTTCACAAGCTTCCTTTGCCAGTACCATTGCATTAACGTTATCTCCTTGATATGTGTGGAGTGCGTTCAATAGTCCGACGGTTAAAGAACTGGACGATCCCAGACCTGTACCTTGTGATGGAACATCGGTCATAATACAAATATCGATACCCGTTTGTATTCCCACTTTCTTTAAAGCTTCACGTACCAGATCATGTTGGATTTCTTCGGTATGGTCAACTTCTTCAATCGCAGACGCACTCAAGTGAATTTTATTTATGTAATTTCTTTTCACTACAACATAAATGTACTTGTCTATTGTTGTGTTTAAGACCGCTCCTCCCTCTTTCTCGTAAAACCCTTTAATATCGGTTCCTCCTCCCGCGAAACTAATTCGAAGGGGGGTTCTACTAATGATCATACATCCATCTCCTGTTCGCTTCATTCAATGATTCCATTGTTCCGATGTCCATAAAGAAGCCTGGAATTCGGTATCCAGACATTCGCCCGACTAAGCGTGGCAGCAAATCATAAGCAATATCGCTTGGAGGGTGCGCCGAACCAGCAATGTCCCATACTGAATCTCTGAAAATATAGATACCAGCATTGGAGAGATTACTTTTTGGTTTTGCAGGCTTCTCTTCAAAATCTACAACTACATTATCGGCTCCTAAGCCAACGATCCCGCAAGACTCTGGACAATCGCTACTAAAAAGCGCAATGGTTGCTGGTAAATCATGCTGCTCGTGATAGCTGATAAATTCTTCTAAGGCGATATCCGTTAAATTATCGGCGTATATAACCAGAAATGAGGTATCGCCTAAAAACATATGCCTGTTTGTGTTTAAAGTGCTCAAACTTCCTAAAAGGTGTTCTTCGTATACGAGATGAATCTTGAGGCCCCATATCTCCGAGTTTATGTAATCCGCAACGATGTGGGGCAAATAATGCATATTGATGACAACCTCCTCTATACCAGTCCTTTCCAACTTTTTAAGCCACCAACCGAGAAGTGGTACGCCTTTGATCTTAACCATACATTTAGGTACATCAGTTGTAATCGGCCTCAACCTAATACCTAATCCCGCAGCCATTAAAATAGCTTTCATTACGAACCTCCCATACTACAAAGCCATATTTGACAAATCTTCATAGATTTCATTTAGAACGGCTTCTTCTTTAGCTGCCATCTGCTTTAATCCTGAACTGATTTTTTTGACAATCTGCTTATCAAGCGAAACAAGATATCTTAGCGTAAGGTTACTAAGGACCATTGATTGCTTTTCTATTTCTCCAAGTCTTTCTAAATAACGCTCTAAATGACTTAATTTTGAGTTAGTGGATAAATACTTAAACCGAAGCGACATACATTTTTTATGCTCATACAGTATATGAAAAGAGCGGATGTCCATGTATTTCAATTCTCCAGTATAGACTCCTTCAGTATGATCAAGTAAACAATCATAAATTCGAAAACCATAAATTCCGTTTGAAACATTCTCAAATACTGTGTACTTTCTAGATGTGTTGGAAGATTGTAAATAATCGCCCAACAGATCGATTATATTACCCACATCCAATTGATAAGGTTCCTTTTTGTGAAAATGTGAACGAGGTTTAAATCGGAGCAATTCTATTTCACTTAAGTGAAAGTTCAAATTTGTACTTCCATGCTCAAGACTAAATTCTCCATCATTTCTTAAGTCAATCGTCTTATAAGCCATTTCGAATTCAAAAAAAGGAATTTTATGGAACTCGTATTTGCCATAATTAAAAAAATCTGCACCGTAAAACACTTCCAATTCAGAATTATAACCATATATTAATATTTCATGGAATCTGTGATATTGATTATAAAATTTACTATAACTAGAGATGTAGTAACTATTTAAAGTTGCATGAAAAAACAATTCGTCATCCACACACTTCATCACAAACCCCACAATATCTGGAAACCAGTTCTGCAGGGTTTTTCTTGTTAACACTTGATAATCCAACAACGGGCAAACTCTCTGGATATTATCGGGGTATATTAACAGATCTAATCGGTTGAGTATATTATTACATTTCAGTTGAATCAGATTGCTGTGGAACCAGGGGTAAAACTCTTCATGAGGTGAAGCAATGGAAATGACATTTGTCTGTTGGGGGTAAGTGGTGATAATAGGAAATTGAATTTGTAATTTTATGTCCATTGGCACATCTCCTGATTATGTTATTATGTTTTATATACAAATTCTTCCTATAAGTATAATTAAAATAAATAATATTACATATGTGTATTTATACTTTATATATGTCTTTTTTTACACTCTTATAATTCTGCATAATTGATTGATAATGTAATCACATATTAGTACTAGCTAAAGCTTGCTAGAGAAAAGCCCACTTCATAATTGAAGTGGGCTCAAAGTGTCGTAAAACCCAGGTTAATTAATGCTTTTGGGTTTCTGTCACGTTTTACAGAACTAAAAAAAGGGGGGGGCCCGTTTATCTAAAGCACCATATTTTGTACGGCTGCCTCATCAGCGATTATTCCCTGACATTTACAGCTTATTCAACCCATTTTAAAGCCTTGAATCTAAATTAAAAACTCTACCACTAATTCCTGTAAACAAATTTGATGATATGTATATCAAAAAATTCGTTAAATAGTTCAAATCATCATTAATTGGTAATATACTCTTGTTTTCTGCAATTTTTCTTTTGTTTTTGTCATTCCTGTTTAAATCTGTAACAATAAAGCCTGGACAAACTGCATTCACAGCAATATTATATTGACCTAGCTCCTTCGCAAGCGTTTTTGTTAACGAGATTATTCCAGCCTTTGAAGCAGTATAATTAATTTGACCTACCGCTCCTTCTTCTCCCTTCAGAGAAGCCATATTAAAAATTTTGCCGAACTTTTGTTTAATCATTATTTTTGAAAATTCTCTGCAGCAAAGAAAGGTTCCAGTAAGATTTACATCAATAACTTTTTGCCATTGTTCAATAGGCATCATATGAATTAGATTATCGTCACAAACACCGGCATTATTAATAAGCACGTCTACACAACCATACTTATTAATTACGGTATCATACATTCTTGCTACATCCGATGGATTTGTAACGTCCGCTTTTATAAGCATGCAATCTTGATTGTATTGGGAAATTTCACGAAACAATTTTTGGGCCTTATCTTTACTTTTAAAATAATTAATTACAACTTTTGACTTTTCTTTTGCAAATGTCTTTGCTAATTCGCTTCCGATACCTCTAGATGAGCCAGTAATAACTATTACCTTATTAGACACATCTACAATCAATTCTGTTCACCGTCCGTTCTAGTTGATTACAAGATCACGTATTAAAATGATCATTATCCTTCATCTCTCACCAATTAGCCGAGTAATGATGATACCTCTATCAATCACAGTTGTCCGATATTTTTGATTCTAAATATTCTATCATCGACTTGATGGTAGGGAACTCTTTGCTTAGTAATTTTTCATCGTCAAACTCAAAACTGAACTCGCTCTCTAAATCGACAACAATTTTGATAAATGTAATTGAATTAAGACCAATAGCAGTAAAATCAGTTTCTAAAGTAATATCTCCAGCTATTTCGGAATCAAATTTTGAAACTATAGCTTCGAAAGCTCTCTTTTGAATGTCACTTAATTCTTCAAACTTCCAGTTCTCCAGCGCAGAATTTTCTACCTTTATCTCTACACACTCCAACACTCTTTTTCTATCAATTTTCCCGTTCACCGTTTGGATAAATCCTTCAACCCGTTTAAATATAACGGGAACCATATATTTAGGAAGTTTTAAAGACAAGTAATTTAACAGTTCTCCAGGTTCTATGTGCTCATCGCTTGTATAAAAAGCATGCAAATCTTTATCCGTTTCGCTCGCTTCTGACGTGATAACAACTGATTGCTTTATACCGTCAAATTGATTTATAGTAGCTTCAATTCCTTCTAGTTCAATTCGATGCCCTCTTATTTTAACCTGATTATCTATACGTCCTAAATACTCCAAATCATTATCAGGCAAATATCTTCCTAAGTCCCCTGTCCGATATACTTTAACATCTGGCTTTTGTGGTAAATTTAGAAACTTTTCATCGGTTAGATCATCTCTTCCAATGTATCCTTTTGCAAGTCCTATTCCTGAAATGCAGATCTCCCCGGTTTGTCCATTTGGCAAGATGAACAAGTTTTCGTCAACTATGTAAACCTCCGTATTTTTAATAGGGCGACCAATATCGATCCGATCTTTATGAGTAAGCTCGCTCACAGTAGACCATATAGTTGTTTCAGTTGGACCGAACATGTTATATATCTTCGCAGTTGTCTTATTCTGCAATGTCCGTAGTAGACTAAGTGGAAAAGGCTCGCCGCCTATCATAATCTCTTCAACCTGCTTCAAACAAGAAAGTTCTTTATCGTAATTTAAAAGTAGCTGCATTCTTGATGGTGTCATTTGAATCATGTCAACATTGTTTTCTTGAATTAGTTTTGCCATAAGTCTGGGGTTGCTTTGTTCATCTTCGTTAGCTAAAACAACGGTCAATCCTTTTTCTAAAGCCATTATGCTTTCGAGAAAGAAGATGTCAAAGGAAACTGTAGTTAGACAGGCAATTCGTTTTGACGGAGAAAAATCAATAATTTCCGATATACCGTCAATGAAATTAAGTAATGCTTCACGCTTTACTTCTACTCCTTTTGGTTGACCAGTTGACCCTGATGTATAAAGGATATATGAAGTGTCGTTCTCCTTGAATTGTTGAGTAAATTCTATGATACTGTCATCATCTACAATGATTGTTTTGGGGCAACTCACTCTATCAGTATATTCTTGTACAGTAATAACGACATTTAAGTCATTAGCTGAAATTATTGTATTAATTTGTTCGTCGGGCCAATCTGAGTCGAGTGGTATGTATGTTATTCCATTTTTATAACAACTATGTATAGTTGAAATTAAGCTTACATTTCTTTTAAGCAAAATACCAACTAAGTTGTTATTTGAAATATCAACCCTACAACAATTGTAGGTCTTTTGGTCATCGAGCATCTGCATATTAGCGTTTCTCCTCTTTAATTATTGTATAGCATAAATCGTTTTCTAAACTAGCAATAACAAGCAATTCTTGTTGTATCTGCGAAATTAGTTTAAGCTTTTTAGATAGAATAATCTTAATAAACATATTTTTAATGGATTCCCATTTAGAATGGATAACATCCATTGCACTAATATATTTATTTGGCCATTGTAAGTACTCAAAAAAACATTTTGTATTATATCTTGCATTTGCAACATTACTTAATCTTCTTATAAGAAGAGCATTTGATAAATCATCCGGATATTTTGTAAGTTTATCTATTGCATCTATAATTTCCAAATAATCACTGAAATTTCTAATTGAGCTATAAACTTCATTGTTAATATTTGATTCTAAAAAAGTTAGATACCTGTTCTTTAACAAAATAAGATCATTTTGATTTTGACTATTTCCCAATACTTGTACAGAACGGCACTCATTAATCTTAAATTCCTTTAAATTATCTACCTCCAAAATACGATTTGAACTAAACGAATCAATGATATTTATTGACTTTTTCAAAGAATCATACATTACTAAAAAAGAATGGGAAACATGATGCTTTTGATATGCTAAATTCCACGGTAAGTTAAATGCATCTGAGTTTATTAACATAATATTCCCATCAGTTAAGTAATTCATTACGTTATTTATATCATTATTAGTAGAAGTAAAGTGCATATCGAAGTATGACTTTGATATTTGAAAATAATTATTAATGCATGATTTGAATCCCGAGTTAAAGTGTATATTATTTTCTAACAATGGCTCAGTTGTTTTGAAACCAAAATCCCATGAAAATAAGAATAGAGGTCTAAAGTCAATCTCATAATGATCACTTATATTTGCTATACAATTTTCTACGCAATTATGTGTTGGATACCGTTTTACAGAAATATGATTACTCATAATATTCCCTCTCTCACAAATATTAGCTCCCAACGATTGATGGTTGTATATCCTTTCTATTTTTTTCAACTGCTTTTTCCCCTGCTAAATACTGATTTTGGAATAGCCAATCATAAGTTTCGTTTCTGCTACGCAGATTTTCATGGGTATCTAAAGCTACCATAGCCCCATCTTTTAAAACCAGCACTTTATCACAGTCCAAAATAGTGGATAAACGGTGTGCAATGGAAATCATGGTTTTTCCTGACGAAAGGTTCTTGAGTTCTGTAATGATGTCATTCTCATTTTCGTTGTCAAGAGCGCTTGTACTCTCGTCAAAAATAATGATATCCCTGTTCTGTAAAAAGGCTCGAGCAATAGATAAGCGCTGTCTCTGCCCTCCTGAAAGTTTCACACCTTTTTCACCGATTACCGTATCCAGTTTATTCTCCAATGTTTCAATGAGATCGTAAATACTCGCTCTCTTACAGCAATCTATCAATTCCGCATCAGTTGCGTCTGCCTTTGCAAGCAATAGATTTTCTCTGATCGTCATATTGAAGAGAACAGGTTCCTGCATAACGATACTAACTTTTTCTGACACACACTCGCTGTTCACAGTATATATATCAATGCCGCCAATGCGTACTGCACCATCCTGCGGTCTAATCTGCCCTGTCAACAGTTTAGCGATTGTAGACTTGCCGCTTCCGCTTTTTCCGACGATTGCTAGATGTTCGCCCTTACTTACGGAGAACGAAATGCCATCAAGAACAAAGGAATCGATTCCCTCATATGTGAACTTCAGATTTTCAACATTAATATCTGTTCCTTCAATTTTCTTATAGGGTCTCTTACCCACTTCTAGTTTCAATATCTCGATAACTTTTTCGATCTTCACCGAATCATTATTGAAATTCATGATAGAATTACCAATGTTCTCTATATACCCGAAAAACTGCCCATAAAAGCTAATAAAAATGAGAAGCACACCAACTTGCGAATAACCCTTAATGACAAATAATCCGCCAATAAAATATATAAACAGCTGGGTAATGAAGTTTTTCGTGAAGAATGAATATGTAATTCCTAGATGCAAATAGAGCTGATTTAGAAAATAAATGCCCCTAATCTTCTTATAATGCCCGTTTAATTCATCAAACTGCACGCCTTCAAGGTTATTGCTCTTGACATCTTTCCAGTTTTGAAAGCTTGAATGTAAAAATGTTTCATATTTAGTTTGTAGTTTCCATAATTCTTCTCCAGCCTTCTTCGTTTTGCCCCCCAAAAAATTAACCGTTAATAGTGATATCGGAACAAAAACAAAACTGATGACTGCAATTCGCCAGTCGTACCATAACAAAATAACAGCCAGGACAGTAGCGTAAACGACAGCGTAGATAAAATCTAAAATATGGGTCGTAAAAAAATTCTCGGCAACAATAGAATCGTTTTCAATCCGGCTTTTAACGTCACCAATGCTATATTTGCTATATACATCGTTCTCAAGACGGGTATACTTTTTCAGCAATTTGTTCTTTATTCTCAGATCATATTTCAACGTTAACCGATTTGAAAATTTCTTACTGACTGCGATCCCGATTGTCGCGAACAAGAAAACAGCCAGATAACCGATGATAACTGGCAAAAGCTCGCTCATATTCTTATCCATTAAGACACGGTTTACCAAAAATGAGTACAAGAACAAAGGGATTAGCCCAAATACTAGGTTCCACACCTTGAAAAAACCGAGCGCAAACAAAGGCTTTTTAATACCGTCTATATCTCGAGTTAATGCCCTAAAAAACTCCAATCGCTTCATACGGCTTCATCTCCTATGCACTGTTCGCTGAATAAATCTATATACGTTTCATTATTTTTGATCAGCACGTCGTGAGTATCAAAGCCTATGACAGTGCCGTTGGCTAAAACCGCAATTTTGTCACAGCTTTTGATGGTAGAAAAACGGTGGGCAATTATAATAAGCGTCCGATCTTTTGACATATCACTCATTACTTTCCGAATAAGCATTTCGTTCTGGCTGTCGAGGAACGATGTGGCTTCGTCAAAGATCAAAATCTTAGGATTCTTTACTAATATTCTTGCTATAGCCAGACGCTGCTTTTGCCCGCCGGATAGCTCTTGCCCATCAGTTCCAAGCAGAGTGTCCAGGCCGTTCGGGAGCGTCAGGTAAACATCAAAAAGGGCAGCCTTTTTAAGAGCTTCTATCAATGCATCATCATTATCCTTGTTGTTTGTAAATGAAAGATTGTAACGCAAGGTATTGTCATAAAGAATGGTCTCCTGATGGACAATACCCACCTGTCTCCGTAAGCTATGCAGGTTATATTCATTAACATTCATGCCATCGATCAAAAGCTTGCCGCCGTCAACGTTATATAAATTGTAGAGCAGGTTCGCCATCGTAGTTTTACCCGCGCCGCTCTTTCCGACAATGCCAATTGTGCTTCCTGCATCAATGCGGAGATTGAATCCGTTCAAGATAAGATTATCTTCGGAGTACCCAAATGTGACATTATTAAATTCAATCGTGCCTTCCTTTATTTCTTTAAGAGGATGGTTTTCTCTGTAATCTTCTTCATTTTCATTCAAAATATCTACGACACGTTGTAATGAGACGTTTTGTCTCCCGACATCAACAATTTTGCCGTTTATGGAGCTGAAGAAGTTCACTGCCATATTGAAATAGCTTACAGCAGCTACAAAAACGCCGAGCTGCATTTGGTCTTTAACAATGAAATAGGCGCATATTATAAAAATCAACAGTTGTGCGATAAGAGTGATAAAAGCATTAACCCTTTCTGCCGTCACGTCAATTTTACCGCTCTCCACATTCATTTTATTGATTGATGTTGTATTTCTTAAATAAATCCTCGTTACTTTTTTACATGCATTAAGGATTTTTAGCTCCTGCAGGTTTTTCACGATTTCAAACAAGTAAGATGATAATTTGCCCTGTTCCTTTGAAATATCCTTGTTGACATTTTGAGATTTTTTCTTGAAATACTTTGAGGTGAAAAACACGGTAGGAACCAGAACGACAGTAAAAGCCCCCAAAAATATATTGTAATAAAACATGAAGCCGACAGCGAAAATGATATGCAATAGGTTGGAATATCCCCAAAGGCCGCTCCAGAATATGAGATTCATAATATCCGTGGCGTCATTGTTCATCCGGCTGATCATATCTCCACTATACATTCCGGAGAGGTCCTTCCCTTTTTTATGCAATATCTTTTTAAATATAGCCCGCCGTATATCAAATACAAAACCTGTCATTAAATGCGAGGAAATGAGATTGTTTAAAGTCGCAATGATAAACTGATTAAAAACGAGTATTCCGGCATAAATAAAGCACAGATTCAAAAAGGCAGTTATATCCTTATCATAAAAAGCGATATTGATTATCTTCCCGTTGAGGAACGGATAAATCAAATTAATCAATGTCATTAATGTAGTGACGAAGAATCCAAATAAAAATACCCATTTATGCATAAAAACAAATTTCGCGATCCATTTTCTTTTTGTCATAAACACACCTCTTTTACCTATAGAAATATGGATAGGGCTCAAGCCTCTTTATCATTTGCTAATGGCCCAAATGAAGCAATTTCTGCTGTTATACCATTCTCTTTTAGCATTGCTGTAAGATCATCTGTCGCTTTATCAGTAGGACTGTATTGCTCCGTGTGACATTTATCCTTGATTCGGTTATTATGAGAAACAATTAATTTTTCAGTTTTGGTTCGATTATCACGAGAAATAACTAACTTTTCGATTTTCAATCGTTTCATTATGTTTATAACTCCCTGATAGTCTTCTAAGTTGTCATTTATACCCGTCAGGATTATATACTTCAAAGTTATTTGCTCTGGGTGAACGGTGCTCGCTGAATATTTATCCAGATTATTCATAACCTTGTCGAAGTTATTCACGCCTTTGACCTTATACCATGTTTCCGAAGTTCCAGCGTCTATAGACAAATTGATGGACGACCTCGGGTTTGTCCCAAGAATAGCCGCTATTTTTTTATCGAAAATAAAGCAGTTTGTTAAAAATTGGGCAGCTTTATCTTTCATTAAATCGTAAATCTTCTCCCTATACGGATGAATTGTAATCTCCCCGCTTGCAGCCTGCCATACCGCGTCCGTGGCAATCATACCGTTATCATGCGCCCATTCTATCGCGTTGAACATATTTTCATAACGCTCCTCATGCAGCCGCTTATTCAAGATTCCAAAATTACTATTATGAACGCTACAATAGGTACACTTAGCTTGGCAAGGTGCAGGATACATATTTATGTTAACATAATGGATAAGTCCATCTCCCTCCCCCGTCATTTCGTTGAAGTGGGGACACTTTGCGCATTCAGATGTATAATTTCGTTCGTGGTCACCCTTGTCTAGCAGGCTAAACATCTTACTTTCCGTAATTATTTCATCACGTTTTTTTATGATACTCTTTATGGATTCCTCTCCTTTATCGCTAAGCGTGATGCCCGGCGATGAAGTAAGACAACAAAACTCTAAACAACCTTTAACGTTGCTATTAAATTGATGTCCGTTTAATCCATGGAAATTCAAATAAAAACGCTCGATAAACGTACAGCTGCGATATTTCTTCACATCAGTGAGCGTATCCATTGCATACTTGTTCATATAACCATTCCTTTCACAATCGTTTCATTATTTTAAAACTGTTAGCTCCTCAACTTGATGCAACATTTCATGTCAATGAAACGTTCAAACTTCTGACAAGTATAAAACAGGTACTTATTCTTTCGTGAGCGGCTAAACTTCTATTTTGATTCAGTCCAGCCTACTTGGACGACATTGTAATCTACAGGGGAGATGCGATTAACCACCCAGGCGATTCTGGCTTTGAGGATGAGACGGTAGCACATCATACAAGGTCCTTCAGTGAGAATTTCACCCGTTTGCATGTCCCGGCCCATTAGATAGAGTGTCGCGCCCAGCATCAGTTCTCGGGGGACGGCGAAGATAGCGGTGGCCTCCGCGTGTTCTTTGCAGCACGTCGGATCGGTGCTGTTAACCTGGTTCAGGGACGCATCGTCCTGCCGTACCTTATTACTGCATCCCGTTGAAACTATTACATCATCCTTGACAATAATTGCACCATAGTTGGCGTGCAGGCAGGTACCGCGGTCCATTATCGTCTGGGCGATGTCCAAATAATAGTTGATCTTGTCAATACGATCCATGATTCACCTCTTTTCCCCTTCTCCATTCATTTTGCGTAATATTAAATATTGTAGACAACTGATTCATTAAAAAATGATAAACACCATTTTCATTATTATCAAACTCTGTTATATAATCTGCTACATCTTTGGCCTCGTCCACGCCATTGATCATGCATATCCCTATTCCAGAGTTTTTTAATAATTCAATATCGTTGAAGGCATCTCCAAAAGAGATGATATTTTGATCCATTACCTCATTTTCTTCTGCAATACCCTTAACTGCAGTCCATTTGTTAACAGATCCAACAGATATATCGATAATATCGTCGCGACCTCGCCATCCACAGACAATAATGTTTTCAAATAATCGTACGACTTCATTTTGCAGAGCCTCACGGAAATCAGAAGAAATACTGATGATGATTCTTTGAACATCATGAATCTGAGCTAGGTTATGTCCGATATGAAAATGGGGTAAATCCTGATTAATTATAATCTCATGAAGATACTCGTTTTCATTTGTAAGCAGATATGTTTCATTACATCGAGATAAAACCACATTATTAATGTTATACTCATGTTGGTATTTAAGTAGGAACTCTATGATATTCTCCGCATTACAAATGTTATTCTTATATCTTACAACGCCACTATTAGGATTATAAATAAGTCCCCCATTGTGGCAAATCAAGTCATTTTTTAGATTAAACGCCTGATAGTACCTATACGCATCAGATACAGATCGTCCTGTAGCAATATAAACCATGTGTTCTTTTTTGATAAAATGAATCACTTGCTGCAGCTCGTCTGTCACATTATAGGTATCCGTTATACTTGTTCCATCTATATCTAGTACCAACATTTTTTTCACGACCATATCCCTCATCTCTCTTTTTATTTCTCAATAACATAATGGGAGATAAAAGCAGGGTGTCCGAATTTCTCTGAAAAGCTTTCATAAAATGGGATTGACCTAGTTATTTCATACCTTTTAGATAGCAGAGGACTTTGTTCCGAAAGTATAAATTGTTCCTTGTCTTTAAAGCGTAAAAACCCATAAGCCCTCTTCCTGTATTCAAGCTGGCTTGCTGGATTTAGAAGCTGAAGTGAGGAAAGAACGTCGAAATATGCAAGTTCGGTTACTTCAAAGAACTGCGCAAGAAAAAGGTCAAATAATTCTTCCTGTACACCGAATCCGAGTCTGAAGCTACTATATGACCTTTTGTACTGCTGTGAAACGTTTAATAGCTTTTCCAATTTAATGGGGTTAAATGTGTCAGGATATAGATATGGGAATAGATCCATAATCGCATCTTGAATATGAAAATCAGCAGCTGAATCATTCCAAGACCATGTTTGAACCCTATTCCTAATCATTTCATTATCAAACGTACACTCCCCTAACACTTGATAACTGTCTACACTCATAATTAATTCCTTACCTGATAGAACAAGAGTCTCCAAAACTTCTTTAATTAATGGAGACTCCATATTTCCAATAAATAATGTTTTACTCATATATTATCACCATTGGAAAAAATTTTTTTGCTTGCAATGAAATCAAATACAGGCATATGAACTTGAACTGAAAATATTCGTAAATTCCCAACCTCATTACATGAATCGTGTGCAATAGTGCGATGAAGATATGCCATTTGATGGTAATCTAGTAATCCCATTCGGAATAAATTCATTGTTGAATAGTTCACGTGCATGTTAATAACGCCATCATATGCATCGAGAATGATATTGCTTATACAAGGAGTTGGTACATGTTCTCTGTTATCCTTGTATGGATCATATATAGGTATCACGACTGGCTTTATATTTTTTCTATTTTTCATAACTTTGACGGCATATTCATACTGATTAATTTCGTTGGGCCCGAAGGAGTACATACGATTTATTTCAGAATGCTTTCCAGGAGAAATAATTTGGTCTAGATAGTACTCAAGGCTCTTAGATTTCCAGGGACAAAAGGTGCTTAACTTTGGTTCCAATATATAGTCACATGCATGTACAGTGAAATTATCCAATATCAAGTACTCTTTCCCGCATATATTCCTTGAATACGCATTAGTAAGAAAGTATTTCATTGCCTCTTCCCAACACCTATTTATTGACGGTTCACTAATCACGATTTTCCCCCTCTCTTAAAAGGTGATTCATAATTGAAACAGTTCGCTAGCTAGCCCTCGTTCCTCTTCTTATACTCTCGAATAATGTTCCTATAAGCTTTGTATAGCTCATTATTGTTTTCAATGAGAACAGCTTTTTTATGCTCATCTGCATATTTTAAATAAAGTTTTTTCAAGCGGCGTAAGCTAAGAGTATTTTCAAACTCATTAGCTCCTCCCCTGTTTTCCAATCGTTCCAAAATTAAATTCATATCTGAATCAATTACAAAAGTTATATCCGGCTCAAGGCACATGTCATAAGAAATATTAGTAAAATCATTCTGAGCCATCCAAATTTTTGCATATAACTGTTGGCATATTGCCCATCGATCTAGGATTATCACTGTATCAGGAGAATCTAATCCCTTGATCACTTCAGAAATTTGTAACAAATCAAAGCTCATAATGTATGAACCGATAATATTCAATTGGTGATTTTTATCCGGATGTTGAATTAAAAACTCTTTTCGTATCATGTTATAGTTTTTCATGAAAGTAGAGTTGGGCCGTAATGCTTTTATAACTTGCACAGACTTTCCTTTTTTCTCTACATATTCTGCAAATCGGGATAATAAAGTGGTTTTCCCAGTTCCGTCAATCCCAACGAATGCTATTATCATGTTGAAGCTCCAATCTGCTATAATAAAATACTTCTACATGTTGATATTATTGACCAATATAGGCTTTTGTTTGTTTTCAATCCATTTTAATCCGCCGTTAATTTTAGTTTCATATTCTTGAAGGGAAATTTCCCCCAACACAAATCCTTTAAGTAGAGATACTTCGTCAACTGGATGCTTACTTAAAAAGGTATCATGGCTGTTAATAATACTTTCATTATAAAACCCTTTACTTCTTGCATGAGCAATATGTATATTTTCAGCTTTTGCATTGCTCATAAAAAGTGTTTTATCCTTCCATAGCCGATAACCTAATTCAAAATGTTCAAATCCCCAATTCTTAAAGTCACAATCAAAGCGGTGGCCAGCTAATGTGGATTTTTTTAGTGCCATATTTCCTGATAAGGTAGATAGCCAACACAAATGACTGTCTGTTATCCCAGATTCATTATAGATTTGGGAAATTACTTTGTAATAAATCGCTTTGCGCCTAATAATCGTTTCAGCTTCTACTTTAAGCTTGTCAACACTGTTATAAGTTTCAGTTGAATACCCTATGCTCAGGATTGCATCAGGTGAATCAATCAAATTCATATGTGATTCAATGAATTCGGGAACAGGAAAACGATCACAATCACAAAAAACAAGGTATTCGCCTTTAGCGCTATCGATAGCAGCATTTCTAGTATGTGACCGTCCCTTGTTTATTTTGTTTCGTATGTGCGTAATTTGTAGGGAAGTATAACGTTCAAGAACAGACGGATCATAGTCTGATGATCCGTCATCTACAATAATAATTTCAAATGGTTCTGATATAGTTTGCCTGCAAAAATGCCACAATACCACATCTAAGGATGAATATTGATTGTATACAGGAATAATTACACTAATCATCATAATCCTCTTTCTCTGAAGTAATATTGTCAATAATATTGGTAACATCGGCAATTAACTTGTCGCGAGTCTGTGCTGACATCGCCAACCCTTGCTTATCATTTACATATATAAAATTCTCTCTGATAAGATATTCTTTACGATTGACAAATACAAATCCATCATATTCATTAAGCATCTGGCAGGAGTCAAACTCAGATAGTCTTTTCAAAAAATTAGTTGATAAGCTAATCCCTTTGCTCCTATTTCGTACGTTTCCAAGGATACAACACTCTTCCTCAGTCCAAATGTACTTATTATAAAGATCACTTGTGTCAATCACTGGAAGCAACTTCTCATCACATCCCAAATTGTTCCACATATTGCTGTTTTCCGGAAAGAGCATGATTGTATGATCAAAAATATCTTGATTATCAAAGAGCAAATAATTGCTAGAACCAGAAGCTATACCAATTATTCTCACGTTCGGCTTTCTTTGCTTAAGATAATTGACGACAAATAATAATACTTCTTTCATAAGATCATACGTAAGGTCTTCACTCTTCCCATCACTATCTCCCGATGAAGGAAAATCAAACATACAGATATTGTGATGTTTATGAAAAATATTAGCCATCTGAGTAAACAAAAATCCTGGACCTGATTTATTTTGAAATAACCCGTGCAGAAAAAGGATATAATCGAATGACTGTTCATTCTCCACTAGTTTTAAGCAAATCCGGTTCTGCCTCGTATGTAAGAAAAACTCAGATTCCTCTGCAGATATATATCTGATTTTTCTATAATGCCATTGGACTAAAATATCAATAAGATCTTGAACCCATAAATTCTTGGTGTACAAATGATCCGCCTGGGGTATTAGTTCTAATGGCCATTTTTTTTGCATCCAAAAAGCTCTGCTGTTTTCTGATAAATTATCGCTCGTAGAGTACACCCCAAAAAAGTCAACTTGCTGGTCTAGGCGGCAATTATCAACAAAATATTCCTTGTACTTCTCGACTATATTCCAGTTAATCCATGCTCCAAAATTACTGTCATAAACCATTTTCCCTTTTTTTATCTTGGGTCGATTTATTTTCTCAAGATAGGACTCCTCAACGCATAATCCATTGCATGATAATATAGCAACCACATCATTTCGTTTGGCTGCCGCGTGAAAAGCAAATTTCAGCCCTTCACTAAAACCTATATAAATTGCTTTGTTTATAAACCCAAATGCGCTCAGGAGCTGACTCGTGATTTCATTTAGTTGGTCAATAAATGAATCAAAATCATTTTCGGAATAGTTACCAAAATTGCTGCCCCCACCAAAAAAATCAAAACGTAAGACAGAAAATCCATTAATGCTTAAATTCCTGGCAATGCGTGTAAACATCGCACGAGAATCACCACGATCACCGAATAATCCAGGTACAATAATCGTGACGTACGAATTTGATAAATTGAACGAAGTATGTAAAACCGCATTTATCGTCTCAGATTTGTATTTAAAAGCTAGATTTACTTCATTTACATGTTCATTCATTAACATACTTATAAACCATGCTTATAATCGAGTTTACCGAAGACATATTTTCTACAGTCAGGTCATTATCATCAATCTCGATACTTAACTCTTCTTCAAGAATTGTAATAAGTTTTAGTACACCCAAAGAGTCCAAACCATGATTAAATGGATTGATGGAATAATCAAGCACTTTTATATCAATAACTTCTTCAATAATTTTGACAACTTTTTCTGTATTATTCATTTCAATCATCCTTCTGCATTAGTGTGTTTAAATCTTTAGAACGTATTACATATACAAGCAATAGTAAATAATCCTTCATTCCCGGCATCCTGACTAGAAATCTAATATTCTCAGCATGACGAATTAAATCAATAGCGCAGTGCACCTGCATGTAATAGTGTATTTTTTCTTCAATATCCGTCGAAGGCATATCTCCATGATAGCTACCAATAAATGCTTTAACCTGTTTGGATCTTTCCGGATGTATTTCAAATTTCTTTGATCCGTGGTACATAAACGACAATACTGTATTTGCCACATCCTCTATAGCATCTCCGCGGCGCATACTATCAAAGTCAATCAAACTTACCTCTCCAAAGTTTGATATCATGTTTTCCAATATACTGTCGCCATGTATAATCGTCTGGCTGGAGTTGGAATATTCATCAACAATTCTGTACAAGTTCGTTTTACACGATAGAATTTCTTCTTTAATTGAATAAGAACCTTGATTGAAATGCGAAAAAAGCTCTTTTGCCTCACACAATTTTTGTCCTGTACTAATTAAATTAGGGAATATCTCGGAAGTAGCAACTTCGTGGTATTTTCTCAGACAAATTGCTATATCCTTGTATTGATCTATAACTGGATGATCGCCTTGTACATACTCAAAAACGACATAATATCTATTTCCTAAATAGATATGAAATTCATCTGAGTCTAATTGCCGTAACGGGCACCCGACCCTAATACCGAATTTCCGCAGTATCCAATAGTACTGCCATATTGGAGACATCTCTTGTAATGAGAAGGCGTCTGCGTAATCTTTAACAACATATTGATTACCGTCAGAAGCATATACTAAAAAGCTTTGGCGAAACATCAGTCTATTAATTACTTTTACATCGACAATTTTTAACCCATAATATTTATGAAGGTTTTCTAGCAATTCCTGCTTCATAATCATATAATATCCCTTTTATTCCAATTTTGCACTTGTTTACTTTTATTCCTTAAAACATCAATGAATGGTTTCCAATATGGATCTAAATTAATATCGCCAATGACTTCATTTTTCCTGAGTGCCTGCTCTGCCTGTAGTATGAGCGCCATCTGTTCACTTGTGACAGCCTCCTTTGTCATGCTGAGCATACTTTGGTCAGTTTGATTTTCTATTTCTGAAAGACTATTGAAAATATCAAAGTGTTTCTCATATATATGTAAACTGCCTACCATATGGGTGTATGACCCTAAATCAACATTTAACTCCAATGCCAGTATTTCTTGAAGCATAGTAAAACTGAAAATGTCATAAGGCATGCCAAGATAGATGTCATTAGAACGCATATATGTGATTCCATTCAGCTTCCCGTCACGAATGAAATATTGTAGCACGCATGTACATGGTATATCTAACGAGCATGAAAACAAGTCACGCGGTTGATATATTGATATTACGGCCTGCCTTGAATCGGGATCCCTTGATAAAATATTCTTGACTTGTTCCCATTGAGACAATTCGCCTCCGAATATTCTGGCACCATACGCACCATTTACAGAGACCTTATCATCAGAAAAGTTGGGATACATTTTGCTATAATACTCAATAATATCCAACTTATCGCTTCCTCTGAGATACCAAAGGAACTCACCGAAAGCGAATGACAAACTCATTTGTCGGGAAGTATTATTCGTAATTCGGTCTCTAGGATTTTCAACGGAAAAAGAAACACCCAGGCATTCTTTTATTCTCATCCCACGCGGCTTAGACTCTGATGCGGATTGTAACTGCTTGATATAATATGTGAATGCTTCATTTACATTTTTAAAAATCATCATTCTATTTGTATGATATAGTCACAAACTAAACCATACGCTCCCTTCCAAATTTGTTGTCATTATCATCAGTTTGATCAAAGCATTCGTCTACTCTTTTGCAGATCGTTTAATCTTGCCGTTATATGTTCGACTAATATTGTCCACGAGACAGAAGCGTCGGGGAATTTTGTATTTACTTAGGCTTTCCTCACAAACCAGCTTCAGCTGTTGAAGAATTTCATTGTTATCAGAGTCAGCTACAATATCCGCATAAACTATTTCACCGAGCAAATCATCATATACTCCATATACTTTCGCATCAATGATACCCGGGCAAGTCGCAATTACTTCTTCTACTTCTTCTGGAGAAATGTTCTGCCCACCAGAAATAATAATATTCTTCTTCCTACCCACTATATATAAGTATCCATCTTCTGAAAGATATCCCATATCTCCTGTATGTAGCCACTCACCATGTATAATTGCCATGGTTTCCTCTGCACATCTAAAATACCCCTTCATGATGCCATTGCTCTTTACAATCACTTCTCCTACCGCGCCCTTTTCAAGAGGCTGACCAAGAGTATCAACCACTCTTAATTCCACACCAGGAATTGCGCGGCCAACAGATCCGATTTTTTCGTTATAGCGAGAAGGATGCAATGTTGTAACCCGGGGCCCAGCCTCCGTTAATCCATATGTTTGTACAAATGCAATCGCAGGAAACTTCCTTATAATATCTAGCAAATGAGGTTTTGGAATAGGGTTGCCCCCAAAACATATCACTTTCAATGATGAAATATCATAGGATAATAAGTTACTGTGGTTAAGAGCGATCAAGATCGAAGGTACTGCGGTAAAATTTGTAATGTCCCACTTTTCTATTATCCTATAAAAATCAGCTACCATGAACGGATTCGGGTTAATCACAATACAGGCTCCTAAGTATACGTGTGCTAAAAACTGTGCCGTATTGCAATATCCAAACATCATAGGAAGTTGAATCAAGCAAACTTCATTGTCATCATAATTTAACGATTTGCAATGAGACTCGATGTTATTCAGTAATCCTTGGTTGGTAAGCATAACCCGTTTTGGCTTTGAAGTTGTCCCCGATGTATGTAATAAAACAGCAACATCAATCAGCTCATCTTCAATAGAAATATCCAAGGATACATTGCTCGTATATAATGAAACCTTTTTTTGAATCTTAGCATTATCATTTACTACGATAATACTCATAGGGATAGCATGTGCATGCAACAGTGTTTCAATTTGGGAAAAATGAGACTCGGTTGTTATCAGGATAGAAATGCTACAATGCTTTATCGTATATAACAACTCATTCATCGTACTCCCCGTATGAATAGGGGCTATAACCTTATCTGCATAAAGACAAGCAAAATAACTGGCTGCATATGCGATGCTATTAGGTAAAAAGAGTCCCACTATTTTCCCACGCTGATTTCTTAACCCTTCATTACTTAGCTCCTCAGAGAGCTGATGCCATTGCTTATAACTTAACGCCGTTTCTCCACATACAATACCAGTTTTGTTAGATTCCTTGAGTCTAGCCAAAAGATCACGGACCATAGTTAGAATTACTTCCTTTTTGTTATACTTTAGATTGACTCAAAAAATTATCTGTTAGCTTTTCAAGCGCTTTTCTGTCTATTTTTCCATTAGGAGTTATAGGAATAGCGTTTGTTAATATGATATGAGCCGGAATATGACTTTTTGGCAACATTGTTGAAAGATAATCGAATATTTCACTTTCCTTAGGCATTCTAAGTTTCGATTTATACTCAACATGCACGACTATCTTCCTATTTGATCCAACTTTTGGGGCAACAGCAACAGAGCGGCTTATGCCTTCGTAATGTAATAGGCAGTGCTCTATTTCCCCAAGTTCTATTCTTGTGCCATTTATTTTGACTTGAAAATCAATTCTTCCTAATAAAATGAGAGTTCCATCTGGTTCAAAAAGAGCCAAGTCTCCTGTTTTGTATATCCGTTGTTTAGGATCATCAACCCATGGGTTCTCAAAGAAATGCTCTCTTGTAGCCTCAGGATTTAGATAATAACCATCACCAACACCTATTCCACCCAGGTACAATTCTCCCGGAAAACCAATTGGCAGCAACTGCCTGTTCTTGTCTAATACATATGCTTTTTGATTACGCATAGGTTTCCCGTAAGGTATGCTTTTCCAATCCGGATTAACATTGTCAATGGGATAGATTGTTGAATCCATCGATACTTCAGTGGCTCCCCCAAGGCTAACTAATACTACCTGGTTATTTATCGAGCGAAAGCTGTCAGGTAAAGATAAAGGTATCCAGTCACCTCCTAATAAGACAAGTCTAATTGAATCAAGCTTATGCGATTCTCTGTGCTGGCAGCATTTGCAAAGAAGATGCAACAGAACTGGAACAGAATGCCAAATCGTAACATTATACTTTTGAATTAAGTCAAGCCAATGAAATGGCTGCTTCTCTAGTAAAGGATCCGGCAAGACAATGCTACTTCCTATAATCATGCTACCTAGGATGTCATACGCGCTCATATCAAAACTGACTGAGGAAACTGCCAGTACTTTATCTTTACTAGTGATAGAAAAACGCGAATTAAAATCATAAAAATTATTAACACGGCCTTCGTGGTTCAAGAGCACGCCTTTGGGTTGACCTGTTGATCCAGAAGTATAGATTAAATAACAGGGATCATGTGGACCAACGCTAATATTAGGATTAGTATCTGGATAATCTGCAAGCGTATCGTCTTCAGAATCCATCTTCACTATTCTAAGGCCAGACATTACCGCAGGATTGCTCCCTAGATCTATCGTGGTTACCGCAACAGATGACTTAGAGTTGGCAAGAATATATTCAACACGAGACTGTGGATAAGATGCGTCAATCGGTAAGTAAGCGCACCCAGCTTTTAATATACCCATAATTCCAATCACAAAATTAATGGATTTATTAGTATATAGACTGATGATATCACCCGTGTTTACCCCTAGCTGAAGCAACTGGTGTGCCAGTTGATTAGCGCGCTTATTTAGTATTCCCCTAGTCATAGTTTTACCTTCATGGTATACAGCAATAACGTCAGGAGCCTCCATCACTCGTTGTTCAAACAACTGATGGATGCAATATCCACTCGGAAAAGGATAGTCAGTTCGATTCCAAACATCGACCAGAAGTTTTTCTTCAGTCGTACTTAAATAGGTTACTTTGCAGATTGGCAACTCAGAATCCGCTAATACACAGGATAACAACTGGTCATAATGCAAAGCCATGCGGAAAATAAGATCCTTATCATATGTATTTTCGTTATATATAATATTGAGAATGGTTTTTTCATCTGCAACTGCAACTTGAAAACATATATCGGTTTGAACATTTCTCTGATCGACGTTCACACTAGAATCTAAAGAATCAGTGTATGAGAAAACAGCATTAGCATAGCTCGCGGTTTTTAACAAAACAGCATCTAAAGAATTGTGCTTAAAAAGAAGCGCTTCTTCCTCTCTCGATATCTGTTTTATGACATCATTCATAGTTAATTGATCGTCATACTGCACAGTTGCGACGAGAACAGATAAGTTATCAGTAAAATTCCGCAGGAAAATACCGGTTAATAACTCATTTTGCGTATAACGTATCATCAAGGACATAAATACACCGAAAAAAAACGTTGGAGGGTTTACATGTTCACTGATGTTATTCTTAGAATTTAGGTTTAGAATCTGCTGATAGTTTGCATATCTTTTACAGTTAGAATTCACTGTTCCATTCTTGTAGAGCTCAAAGTTTCCATCCAAACACTTGTCAAGTTTGTGCCCCAGTCTTTCAATAATAGCACTGCTACCTTCGCTCACGATGAATCACCGCCTCGATCAAAAAATATTCGTTTAATATCCAGGTATCGGGAATTCCTGGCATAATTCCTCGACCTTTCGCAATACATCAAACTTAACAGCATCATCAACTTTGCAGGTTTCCAAGCTGGCCCCATGTGTATGATTCAAAACATCAGCGATCATGGAGGCGCATTTTTGTACAGCCTCTGCTGTCATATTCCTTTGTGATATACCATTTGTACCAATCCGAATACCTGCTGGACGCTTTGATGTATTATTACCGTTAATCTTTTTATTTGGCACACCATTTTTATTAACAATAATTCCGCATTCTTCAAGTGCTTTTTCAGCCACATCGCCGCCGATGCACTTATTGGATAGATCTACTAGTACTATATGGTTCTCCGTGCCGCTAGAAATAATATCAAATCCCTTACTCTGCAAATGATTGGAAAGTATCTTGGCATTATCCACTACCCGCTGCATTGTTTGTGTATATTCCAAGGAGCCTGCCAACTCCAACGCAATTGCTTTAGCCGCGATTTGATTGATCATGGGCGCTCCTTGGAAAAATGGAAATACTGCACTTTGCAATTTATCCTCTAATGTAATATTTTCACCAAACACCTTACTTTTCGCATCTTTTCCAGATAAAATCAGACCACCTCGTGGTCCAAAAAGCTGTTTGTGTGTGCAAGTAGTTGTTACATGTGCATAATCAATAGGTGACTCATGCAACCCTGCAATCACCAAACCGGATATATGTGATATATCAGCTAATAAGTAGGCTCCTACCTTATCAGCAATTTCTCTGAAACGTTTAAAGTCAATTTTTCTGCAATAAGCCGTTGTACCACATATAATCATCTTCGGATGATGTTGTAATGCTAATTCTTCGACTTTGTCATAATCAATAAGATAGTTTTCATCCAATCCATACCGCACAACTTGAAAATCAGCCCCAGAATAAGATACGGAGGCACCATGAGATAAATGCCCTCCAGAGCTCAAGTTCATTCCCATTATTAAGCCGCCTGGCTTTACTAAGGAATATGTTACTATTTCATTTGCTGTGGTTGCTGAATGAGGCTGGACGTTTGCATAAGCAGCTTTAAATATTTGTTTGGCATTTGTAATTGCAGCCTCTTCAATTTTATCGACCTCAACGCATCCTGCGTGGTATCTAGCATGAGGATATCCTTCAGCTGTTATATTTACTGTAGGCATGCCCATACATGCAAGAACGCTTGGGGAAGCATAGCTGGAGGATGCCACCATCATCAAGACGGATTTTTGTCTTTCATACTCTCGTTCTAAAACCTGCATAAACTCTGAATTTACATCCCCTATATTTTTAATGCCGCGAACCAAAAGATCAGATAGATTACTAGATGAATTAACCATATTATCCTCACATTCTCTATTACATGTTTTTTTGTTTTTCAATCACTTGCTGTACTACAGAAACCAACTGACCTACAGTACTATAGCTGTCATAAATCAACTGCATGTCTTCAAATCTAATATTAAATTCTTCCTCTAATTCAATTATCATTGTGATAAACTCAACTGAATCAATCCCAATCTCCATAAGAGAGCTATCATCATTAACACCAGAAGAATTCCCTGTTTTTCGTTTTATTAAATCAAAAATTGCCTCTGTCATAATATCCATGCACCTTCTATTCATTGATTAGTATTAGATCGACTGCTTGTTTTTCAATATCAGCGATTTGATTAATCATTTGGGCTATTATTTCCCTGTCACTATTTATTGATCCTGTAAGATAGGTTTTTAATAGTTTTCCTTGTATAGTCTTCCATAGAACTACACTTTGCTTGATTAAACTTGAAGCATCGTTTAAGTATTTTAATTCAAACAACTTGTACACGTAATCCAGCATGCAGCTATAAGCGTCCCGGTACATGGTCACCTTTCTAATTCTGTCCATAATTGGTACAGCATTCAGATCATTCTTGTATTCATCAAATTCATAATGTATATCCATTTTAGTCAAGATATCATTGGCCAACCGCTTGAGATTTGTGTAATTTTCGTTATCATTATTCACCATTACAATATCTTCTCGAATGGCTTTGATGTAATCTTCCACACTATTTTTTTCGGGCAATTCCAGAAGCATTAGCTTGCCGCATTTGTCTATACTTAGATATAAGTCTTCTCTTGACACGTTGTAATGAGCATACTGAAAATAAGGATCGATACAGCTATAGGTTTGATCCTTAGAGTTATAATCGCAAACAATAATACAATGTAAAAAATGATGCCTCTGATATACTTTTGACCATTTGGAGCAATACAAATCAACACTCACTAAAAACGGATATGTGTAATCTTTATAACATCCAGTCTCCTCATTAATTTGGCACTCTTCAAACGCTTCCATCTCCCAAATAAATCCATGAAACTGCTTGGCCCTGTAAGTAGGGTCTACTTGACTAATAACATCGATCTGTTCACCTAATCTTTTACTACCTGTGCATCCATCATAACTTAATTTCCAGTCACTTCCTGATATCATATGGTAGTCCCGGCCGTAATATTTAGCTAAAGTAGCAACAGATGCAAGGAGGCAGTTGTAAGAATTTACATTCTCAATGTGTTCAAACATCACAGTTAATACCTCTTATATTCTTAGCGGAATTACATCCCTTCAAAGGATCTACCCTGGCTAATTTTTAGTTTCATCTCTTCATTAAAATATTTATCAAGCAGAATATCCCTATCCGTGTTAAAAAGTCTTTCCAAGAAGCTTTCTTCCCAAATAAATGAACCCTCATTCTCTAAACCAAATCGGTTCAAAAAAACTTCGCTTGGCATTTCCAAACCTGTAATGGTTAATAAGGAATCATCTTGAAAAACCAAAGCGGTATAGTACAAAATGTACATAATATACTTTTCAACTTTATTATCGATACAAACTGATCGAAATCTGCTCCAAGATACTTTTGACCGCTTAATAAATCCATAAATATCTGCAAAATACTTCAACCTGTAAGCGTAACTCTTATAAAGTATATATACAGAATTCATATCAAAATACGCATGAATGCACATATGTAATAGCATATACTCATCCTGAAATGTCCTAACTTTAAAGCCTTTATAGTTAAGTATTTGTGAGTTGCTGAGCAGTTTTGATATATCCCAGGCCTCACTTTCATCCCAAAAGATGTGAAAATTCAAGTCCAGATTCACTACTGGCACCAAGTCATCCCCAGTCTCCTTTAAGAAAGGGGCTGATTGTTGAGTATATGAGAGATAAAACAATTCTTGTTGTCTAGAAAATTCTTTTACTGTCTTTGTTGTTGAATTGTAAATACCTTGTATATAGCCCTGAGCATGAAGAATCTCTCTTACTTTTGAATAATCCTCACGTTTTATAATTACATCTAGATCGTCAGAGCGTCTGTAACCCTCGTCAATATAAGCCGTTTTGGCTGCATAAACACCCTTTGTAGTAACGTATTCTACGTTGGAGTTTTCAAATTCAACCGCAACTGGATCGAAATGGACGAAATTTTCATGATACCTTTTCAAGTTTTTTTGTTTCAATATGTTATTAGCTAAACGTTGACTCCTATTAAGTTGCATTCTATCCCCGATAAGCAGACCTACATCATGTTGATAGGCAAGTTCTAATAATGATTCGTTTTGAGGATACTGAGATAACATAGATGAGCTTTCATTACAAAAGCTTGCTCTTAACATTTCCAAAAGTAAATCTTGTGTCACAATATGTCCACCCCTTAACTAAGCTATACAGCCAAACTCTCGAGAACAGAAATTATGCAAATTTCGTGTCGTAACGAGTTCGTGTTGTCACTATGAAAATAAGATACAGACAGCCCGTAATAGTATAGTATTGTTAAGGTAAAACCACACTGAGAGGGCTGTCATTCAAATTAAGGCTTCATGATAAATGAAAAATAGATATTCTGACTTTGACTCAATAATTGTCTAATAAAGCAAATAATTTATTGAAGGTATTATACTTCTCTATTAATAAATCTTCGTCTTTTAAATCAAAGTTATACTTTTCTTCAAGCATTACGACCAGCTTTATGCAGGATATTGATGTCATACCATGCAACATAAGGTCCTCATCTTCATTAATGTTTTTCACATATTCGACATCAACATTTAAAAGGCTTGCTATCATCTCATAAATATCTGCTTTACTTGTTTTCACTAAATATTCCTCCTAATTATGGTTTTTAAAAAAATTACATGATTTTAAATTTAATCAAATCTTTTACGAGTGCATTTTTTAGGAGCGCTAATTCTTTATCGAAGCTGTGTAATATTGATCTAAACTCATCATATTTCCTTTCGCATGAGCCAATATCCATATCAAGATAAAGCATGCGAAAATATTCACTATAAACTCGAGCACGTTTCTGCATTATTGATGTTGTACGTTCCTCAAATATTTTCCCATGAGGAAGAAAAGGAGCCAAATTAAAAACAAATGTAGAGATACCGGCGGTCTCTGTATCATATATCAAAAAATATTTATGTAGAAACTCGGATACCTCTGCAGCAAAAGGATCCATAAAGCGATATGAAGGGCCTTGCTTTAAAAAATCATCTTTAGGAATTAGTAATCCATCGTTTTCAATCCTTTTCATAATTGCTGTACCTGGATCAACAACCAAGTGATGAACATAATTATCTAGGTCATGAGGCTGATGCTCATCTAAAAAGCGGAAATTATCCTGTAGTCTTTCCGGTGTTGAGTATGGGTTAATCATCATAAATCCGAAATGGTCCGAATAAATACCAGCTTCCTTTAACATTTTTAAAGTTATCCTGTTATTTTGAACATTCGTTCCCTTTTTGAGTAGATTCAAATCATACTCATTTCCCGATTCAACTCCCACCAACGCTACGTGGATACCGGCCTTTTTCATTAACTTCAACAAATCAATGTCAACTTTAGCAACAAAATTGCTACGTAAGTAGACTCGCATACTAACTTTCAGGTTGTCTTCAATGATAAGATTACACAAATCTCTGATTTTCTTTACGCCTAATTCGCCACCTGGATCTTCAAAACTCCCTCCACTTCCTCCAGTAAACCAAAAGCATTTGATTGGTGATTCAGTAGTTATTTTTTCAATCTCTGTAAATAAACTTTCAGCTGACCGTCCTGTGAATTTATAGAATTGTCCCCGCGTACAAAATGAACATTTCATAGTGCATCCATGACTGTCATAGATGAATGCATAATAGTTTCCAAAGTTTTTATTATATAAAAAAGATCTATCTGGAAGTGGCAACTCATTTATATTAATGTTCAAAATTTCTTTGTTATCCATGCTCGCCTTTGAGGCGATGTTCTTATGTGTCGCAACAAATTCAGATATGTCATCATTTTTCTCAACACAATCTATCAGTGAAGCTAAAGTATATTCACTCTCTCCTAAAATAATGTAATCTATACCCGAAAAACGTTCATCGCCAAGTATTTCCTTATAATAAATAGAAGGGAATTTGCTACCTAGCACAATGATACTATCTGCTATTTCAGCTTTTATCTTCTTAGCCAACTGGGCAAAACATAAAATGCTTTCAGGATATACAGAGGATTCAGCATATTCGTACATGGCATATACCCTGCTATTCAGATCTAACAGAGTGTAATTTTGGTCAATATCTTTGTTTCCATCTAATTGTATACTTTCAGATTCATATCCATTTTCCGACAAAAAAGCTTGTAATCTCCCAACCTCTACGTTCTCTAAACCTTCAAATGACATTGCCAATAATGTCGTCTTAGTCATAAAATAAACACCTCTTTATTCTATGTTTTTCTATTTTATCCATTTAATAAATTTAAGATGGATACAACGAAAATATCATTCATTGAACAGCTAGTCGATAATAAATCAAACAAAAATTGGTAACCAATGGTTGTAACCCTTTTCAAATCCATGAACTTATGGTTTATTATATATATTTACAAAAAAACTTTTAATTGAATTTTTTTTCTTATTTAACCCTCCTTTTCCTTAATCATATTATAAAAGTATTTTTTTGTCTATTGAAGTCATTCTAATTTCTCGATAAGATTTTCTAGATAGTCTACCAAGACTGCTAAAAAGCAATCTCCTTAAAACCTTCTAAATAGATGCAACTTAATTTGCTCTAACTAGAAGCTTTTACACGTCTATATATTCCTCTTAACCAAGATTAGTCTATTTAATGATCCGATTTCGTGATTACCATGAGCTTACAGTCAATAAAATGGATCAAGAACATTGAAAAAATCCGCACGATCAAACTGGCGCTGACTGGATAATTTTAGGTGGGTCAGTTCCGCAAAAATTTATTGATAAGAATTTACCTAAGTGTCCTATGTGCGGTACTGATGATAATCTATAAGAAGAGATGTTTTAATATGAGCGGTTTGCTGGTCTTTATGAAAAGAACATCAAAAAGTTTATATGACCAATGCCATTCTCGCTCCAGATAAAGTGGTTATTTATCAGCAGCAAATGGATCTGGCGGAGTGGGAAGCCTATTGGAAGGAATACTACAAGGCCAAGCATTTATATGCCGGCAGAACCTGAGGTTGTATTGGAAACTGCGTTTTAAGAAGATTTTGAAAAAGGGCTGCAATGGCTGACGCTTAAGGAGTTGGAACCCAGTGTAAACAATCGCCGATGAATAGCTGGTATGCAGAGGAGCTGTGCCGAAAGGGCATAACCTCTCCATCAGCTCTTGCTTTGAAGCTTGGCTATGGTTTAGCGGGAAAATCCCAGCCTTTTGAAAAAGGAACTGGTTTACTGCAGACGATTTCGAACCAAGGAACAAGCATACACTGAAATATATCAGTACATCGAGTTTTTTTATAACCGCAAACGAATTCATGGTGCACTAGGGTACCTGTCACCCGTTTGTTTCGCGGCTAAATTTCGTAAGAGAAAAGCTAGTTAAAGAGTGTCTTTTTTCTTGACGTAGGTCCATTCTTTCATGGAAGCTATTTTAGAACACTGCTGTGGACTCGACGTCCACCGGGATACGGTCGTGGCTTGTCTCTTGACTGGCAACCTCGAAGATCGTCCCCACAAAGAAATTCGCACCTTTTCAACAATGTCCAAAGGCTTACATGAGCTTGAGGCTTGGCTTCAAGCCGCCTCTTGCACCCATGTGGCTATGGAAAGTACAGGGGGTTATTGGAAACCTGTTTACCATGTGCTCGAAGAATCTTGTGAAATCAGACTGGCCAACGCTCAGCGTATCAAGAATGTCCCCGGGCGCAAAACAGATATTTCAGACGCGGAATGGATCGCTAAGCTCCTTCGCTCGGGGCTGATCGAGGGCAGTTTTGTCCCACCTCAAGACATCCGGGAACTTCGCGATCTCACACGCCATCGGAAGAAGTTAGTTCACCACATGACCGCAGAAAAAACCGTATTCAAAAGGTCCTTGAATCGGCGGGCATCAAACTTGCTTCCGTAATCTCCGACGCCTTTGGTGTGACGAGACGTGCCTTGCTCCGCCAACTCATGGATAACGGCAGGCTGGATGAGGAATCCGTTCGTTCCCTCGTCAAGGGACAAATCAAAAACAAAGTCCCCCAACTCCTGGATGCACTTCAAGGCAAAACTTTCCTCCCATCATCGCTTTCTTCTCGCCCAATCCTGGCAACATCTTACTCACCTGGAGCAATTTATTCAGGCGTTCGATGACACGATAGATGTCCATTTAGCCCCCTATCGTGTCAAAATCGAGATTCTTCGAACGCTTTCAGGCGTAGATGGGATTGCCGCGTCTGCCATTTTAACTGAGATCGGTGCGGATATGCTTCAGTTTCATTCCGAGCGCCACCTGGCTTCTTGGGCTGGTTTATCTCCAGGTAACTACGAAAGTGCTGGAAAAAAAAGTCCTCACGCATCCTCCAAGGTAATCCCCACCTGAAATCGATCCTAGCCGAGTCCGCGTGGGCCGCATCCCGGACGAAAAAGACATATTTAGCCTCAAAGTACTGGAAGTTAGCTTCCCGTCGAGAGAAGAAAAAAGCTCTGATTGCAACGGCACACAAGATGCTCACCATGATCTATCACATGCTCCTTCGACAGCAACCTTATATAGAACTTGATGTAGATTACTTGGATCATCTGAATCAGCAGGTCAGAGCCCGACGGTTAGTCAAACAATTAGCAACTTTTATGCTACACTGTGCAGCTTGACTCGCAGCCGGAAGTCTCTTAATCAATCCCTTGTTGATAGACTTTTTTAAAAAATTCAATAAGTCCCGGGCATCCTATTGTCTTTTTCAGGCTTTACCTCAAGATTTGAGGTCTTACTCAGCAGTGTTTAAGTCGCGCGAAGAAGTACATTTACGTAAAAAAAGCCGCGGCTTCGCGGCTTTTCAAAAATATAACTATTTACTTAAAAACTAATCATAGCACTTAATTACATTTTCACTTTGTAAGAAATTCGCTTAAAACGTCCATTTCCCTATTTCTCATTTTTTCTACTCCAGTGTGAATCTTACTTAATAAAATTTGGTCTGGCTTAATATTATATTTAATGGCGACATTTAAAGTGAGTATCGCTTCTTTCAATACATCTTTATAATCAGTTAAAAGTTTTTTATCAAAATGGATATATTTATGTTCAAGCATATATTCAATTCTAGATAACATTATTTTTTTATGTTCACTTATAACATAAATTCCTCTTAAGTCGATATATGTAGCTTCATTATCTTTAACATAATCTAGATACTTCATTAAATCGTCATATACATGAATACCCATTGAATAGTTTTCGAAGATTGGTTTCATTCCTGGAGATAAATCATTTCCTGTTAAAAAGTTGCGTAGACTATCCTCTACGAAAGGCAGATTAAATAAAGCGAGATAAGGATCAACTTCATCAGTAGTATTCAGTCTTAGAAGTTCAATATTATTATTAAAAGCTCGATAAATGTCGGATGGTTGGTCATAAGCAGTATATGCTGCTTCCATCTCGGAAAAAGTACAAGTGGCATGAGAGTACTTACCGTCAACAAATGCATCTGCAATATTAAAGGTTTTTTCTTTTAAATCATAGCCATATACAAGCAAATCATGAGGATGTGATACTTTGTGATAACTCCAAGAAGCTGGAATGTAATAGTTATCAACTACAAAGTAAACATAGAAGCTTTGATCAATAATATCTATTAAAAACTGTACGATATCCCCATTCCACTTGGATGTAACAAATTCTTTATTTAATCGATTGTAATGAATCCATGGGCAGAAATAACGTTCATGTTGGTTATGATAATTAACTTGAAAAGAATTGCTTTCTCCTCTAAATTTTGAACAGCTAATTTGTATGTAATTAGAATAAAACCAACCCAAGTAACTTGGATTATTAGCCACAATAGACAAAGTATGCGCATACATTGGGTATGATCGTAAAACTGGGTCAGCCATAAGTAGAGTTTTATTATTCATAATGATCCATTCCTTTCAAAATAATCTCGATTATATGTAAGACAAACATTATATTAACATAATTTAATTAATAATAGTATTAATTACTTTTCAGGAAATAAAACCAACCTGTTTGCATAGTAGCGCAAAATCAGGTTGGTTTTATTTATAATTTGAGATTCAAATCAATGGATAACTACGAACGGTTTGCGGGTTGGTGTAATATGGCGGTCTCATTTCAATTACAGGTGCACGCCATGCATGGTTTGTATAATGCATCTGGACATACGATGAGTCGTGCGTCTTAAGTAAATAACAAATCTGCGGGCTAAAGTAAAAAGGAATCATAGGGCCTCCTGACAAGATTTTTGTTACCAATGTACGTTAATCTGCCCGGCCTGAGCCAGTACCGATAAGATTAATTTCTCATTCAGAGGGCACCACCACTCCCCAGTGCTCATAATATGGGCGTATGACTACACTCGGGAGGCCATTATGGATAACAAAAAGAAGATGGAACAGTTAGAGCAGTACCAGCAGTATTTTGCCAATCACTTGAAGAATGATCCTTACCCGCTCTACCCCAACTACGGAAAAATCACGCAATATGAAGAGATACCGATCAATATGCCAGAGCAGCGGCAGCTGCGCCAACCGGGTATTGAGCAGCTTATGGTGCCGATGCCAATTGTGAAAAAACCAATTATAAGGGCAGCTGCAAACTGCTGAATAAGGTAGCTCTGATCACGGGCGGGGATAGCGGAATGGCGGCGGCGGCGATTGCTTTTGCTAAAGAAGATTAAAAATATTTCAATAGGAGTTCTTTTAAATTATCATCATTAACACTTAACAGTTCTTTAGAAGTATGAGTTCCCTCATTCCGCACTTTATTTCCCACTTTATGAACTACAGTTTTTTCCAATGATATGGAAGTTAAGTCTACTATCATCTTTTTTCTCCTTTTAAATGAGTTCTGAAAATGATTTCTGTTAGTAGTAATTTGAATCTTTTTCTAAAACTAGACTTTAGAACTAAGTCAAAATACATAATTCGTCAATAATATACCATATCCTTCCAAACTCGAGCTCTATTTAAGGGAATTATGTAAATATACAGCAAATTAAAAAAATTGAAATCTATATTATACATACGATAATCAGAAATTACTTGGGAGGATAAAGATTATGGGACAGGTTAAGGAGAATGATTTGAGACAATTAGTATCTGAATCATTAAGGGAAAGCACTGATAGCTACACAATTCAAGAGCTTTTCCAGCGTTTTCCTACAGCTACAGAATTAATGGATGTGTCGGAACAACAATTGGTGTCAATAAAAGGAATCGGCAAAGGAAAAGCCCGTTAAATCATCTCTATGTTAAAACTTACAAAAGTTTTGGCCTTGCCTAATGAGAATCAACATGTGATTCGTAGTCCAAAAGACGTTTATAATCTCCTCGAATCCGAACTACGGTTTGAACAGAAAGAACACTTCATCTGCCTTTTCCTCAATACCAAGAACCGTCTCATCTTCAAAGAAGTCATCTCCATAGGCTCTTTAAACGCCGCTATCGTTCATCCTAGAGAAGTATTCCATGCAGCCGATTAGACGCTGTAGCGCCTCGCTCATTTGCGCTCACAACCACCCGAGTGGTGACCCGGAGCCGTCAATAGAGGATGTGAATCTGACAAAACGACTCATAGCCGCTGGGGAAATCATAGGAATAGAAGTCCTTGATCACGTAATTATTGGTGGAAATCGCTTCTACAGCTTGAAAGAGCATGGTCATTTCTAAATTCCCTAACTTCGATTTGTATGTTCCTCACATAATCAAAATGTAAAAAAACGCCCTCTTAAATACTTTTATCCACGGTTTAACCACACTCCGTATCAATTCTCTACTATAGGCATTGAAATCCACACTATATCCTGATGAGCCTCCTACCAAAAAATTCTATCGTTTGATTAGGGGTGAAGGGAAATGAACAGCATCGAATCTATTGGGGAAAACATCAGAATTTTACGGTTGAAAAATGGTCTCAGCCAGGAGCAGCTTGCACTCAATGCAGGAGTTAACACATCTTACATCGGTCAGATTGAGCGAGGAGAAAAGAATCCTACTATAAAGACTTTGGACAAAGTATCCGAGGCTTTAGGAATCGCTCTAATCGACTTGTTATTATTTGTTGATTCTAAGGGAGGAGGTTCAACAACTCTTTGCAATCAATCATCTGCCGTTCTTACCCCTGATCAGATTAAGCAATGCTTGCTGGAAGTCTTGATTGACAATACTAATATGATTGTCGATAAGCAAAAATCACTGAATATAAAAGAAGAATAGAGGAGCTATTACTCATGTCCACAACTGAAGCGATACAAGTCACAAAGACCAAGAAAATCAAAAAGCCTATTTTTAAACGTTGGTGGTTCTGGATTCTTTCGGCTTCATTGTAATCATTGCCGCCAGTGCATTATCTTCAGGAGGAGACTCCACAGCGTATGAGCTATCAAAAATGCAGATCATGAGCAAAGACGAAATTTTTGAAAAATTCGGAAAACCAAATGAGGTTGTCCGAGATGATTCAGATGGCTATATCATCGCATACAATGCTGGATTCATAGTGAGTGGTAACGCTCAAGGAGCAAAAGAAATAACTTTACAAGAGGACGCGGTTAAGAAAAAATCAACAGATACATACAAAATCTTTGATGTTACCTTAGGCTCATCCTTCGCTGATAATGTTGCTCGTTTAGGCAAACCAAATCTTACTCAAGAAAAAGACGGTACGAAACACGTCATGTACCTAACCAAAGAAAATTATCTGCTTGTATTCTCCACCAAACCAAACAATGACGTGATCAACACCATTCAGTATTCTGCTTATGATTCTAGTAAGGAGGCATCTTCACTCGACCTCTCAAACCTTCTTGGTTTATCGGCCACTGAAGACGAATTAAAGTCACTTTATACCATTAAGGATAAAAGCAATTCTCAAGGAGAAACAATGTATGCCTTGGAAGAAGGATTTGAAGTGATCGTTGATAATAACAATTTAGTGAGGCAGCTTGTTATTTCTTCAAATTCTATTTTCAACATTCATGGTATTCGAACCTCTGGCAGCTTGGACAAAGCACATCAAGTGTTTGGTGAACCTGTAAGTACATCTGCTGGGGTACGGGATACCACTCAATATTCTTATAACTATAAAGACGGTGCAGTTCCGACAACGGTTGTATTGAGTGTCGATAGTAGCAACAAGATCGGGTACATCCAAGTTACTGCTACAGAGGAATAACTATATCGTTTACAAAATCATCTTGTCTGCATTTGTTGGCTGGGCAGTAACGCCGTTTTACTTGGTTGGGTATCTCTTTAAGTTAATTCGAGCATTTAATCCATCTTCAAGTACTAAGCAGCATACAAAATAGAATCAATAGTACAACGGGGAGAGCATCAGCTCTTCCCGTTTATTTTGTGTTAACCCCTGAGAGAGGTGAGAATCATGGATAAAGTAATAGAAACTGCAGGAAAGTCAGCGCTGACCGCAGCGGGTGCGCTATTTGGAGGAGGAGTTGGAGCAGCACTTGGCACAGCAGTATTTCCCGGTGCAGGAACAGCCGTTGGTTATTTATTTGGTATTGGCTATGGTACACTAAGTGGCCTTAAAGCATGGAAGCATCATTCATAATACAATAATTTGGAGGAATACAAGATGAGTGAATTTTGGGAACGTATAGTGGAATCTGCTGTAGATGCAGTAAGCCAAACAATAGAAAATAAGTTTGATGTGGTGGAAACGGCAAAGGACTTGTACGATAAGTATAAAGAAGATTAACAAGAATTAACTACATGAAGCCCGTAAATCAATTTATGACGGGCTTCATTTTATTCAAGAAGTGTAGATGACAACTAATTATGGTTATTGTCTAATTATTTTTTCTATTTCTGTCTTCAGTACTGGTCTTCAAAGTATTCGTGCATCATTCCATCCAAATTCGGTAGCATACTAACACCCCATTCAGAAGGAAGACATACCGGATTGATGCCTAGCTTCCGCAATTTGCAAAGCCTACTGCTGAACCTGTCCATGATTTGCTTCTGATTCTGTGTTCCGCTCGAAAACTCTGACTGCTCTGCAAACTGTAATTTAGCCGCCCACACGCTGCCACATTGATTTATTAATTCAAGGAGTCGCATTAGAGTCGCTCTTTTTTCAGCATTCCTAACTTTCTCCTTGATGATCTCTTTTGCTTTGCCGAGTGTATAGAAGTCGCCGGAACCGATAATTAAATCGTAAAAGTAGTACAGCCGCTGTTGACAGCGATCTACGGACAACACATCGCGGACTTTCTCATTACAATCTTTACATTGAACTTCAAACCGTATTACTCCCTCCGTTATACTGTAGTCCCTATATATTTTCTTCGACTTCTTCTCCTTCTCTTGTAGCGTCTTGAATCTATCGTACCAATGTACTGTTACTGTAGTAGCATTCAGATACAGATTTGTTTCGGAGTCGAAGTATTTTTGTGTGATTTCATTTTGCAACATATAAAGGGGTATGTTTCCTTTTTTATAAAGAAACAATAATTTAGGAATCAGTGCTTCTCCAACACATAAATCAATGGTATATTCGACTCTTTTAGCAATCCATTCAAAGAAAAAGGGTACATTAAGGCCAATGATATTTTTCATAATATAGTCGAACTTCAAACTAACCTCTCCAAAATCACGGATGCGTGTCAGCCCATAATAATTTGAACCATCAATTTCATCAATTAATTCCGGGCGTAGTCGCACTTCAATAGAGCGATATTTCCATAATCGGCGTAACCGTATTTCTTGAAGACCATATTCGGACAACCCATTCGTCACGTACACAGTCTTATCCCATCTATCCGGCCTCAGTCCACGTCGGGAACCCTCAAAGTAACTCTTCAGTTTCATAAATGTGTCTTGATACTCCGTTTCTGTCATTTCATAGGCAATATACATCTTATCAATAGTCATACAAACATCAACCTTCCCACCACCCACTACCACAGCACCCCATACCAAGAGGAGTAACTGCCGGAGGGGGTATATTATTTAAGTGTCAAAGTGATGTTTGCATTACAAAAATAAGGGTTCCAGCCCAAATGAGCTGAAACCCTTGTTTTACTAGTGCCGAGGACCGGGATCGAACCCGTACGGTAGTCACCTACCGCAGGATTTTAAGTCCTGAGCTAACTCATCCACACAGATGGTTACTCCAACCACTAACCCCTAACCGCATCCCAACTCATACGAATAATCTGCTGGAAATTCTCTTCGCTGCCCTCCAGTTGCCCTTTGAATACCGTTTTGGCGAAATGCGTGACTGGCAGATAACAGTAGGACAAGAGCAGCATAGTGTTCAGCGCTTTAAGCTCTCCCTTCTGCTTCCCTTTCTCGAATAATTCATACAGCCCAACAAACATCGATGACGTATCGTCCAGGCATAGCCGTTCAACATAGGGAGAGTGCTGATACTGCTCCAGCAACAGGAAGTAATCCTTGTTGTTCATGATAAAATCCAGTGAATTTCGCATAAGCTGCTCACACAATTGTTGGGAAGACAGGGATTCATCCAGCCCCCTGCTCATCTGCTGACTCATTTTTTCCTTAACCTTCACGTAAAGCTTGGCTAACATATCCTCCTTATTTTCAAAATACACATAGATGGTTGCCGAGGAGACGTTCGCCACCTTGGCAATTTTGGACATGGAAATATCCGAAAATCCAATTTCATTCAATAGTTTAATCGTTGCTTCAAAGATGGCTTCACTCTTTTTCTCGTCTTTATGTCTCATGACCTCACCATAAATGATCGTTCGGTTAAAGTCAATGGATACAATTTGCACGAAGTACTGTAAGAGTTCCCCCGCAGCGCGTGCGCCTCCCGGCGCGCGGTGCGAAGTCTAAGGTGGTGCTCAAACCTCTTGTCTGCGTCATCAGGTGCCACGCAGTAACGAGGATTTTGACTTATTCTGCATTTCTATGCAGTAAGATTTACTCCTGTGTACCCGTTCTACCAAGGACAGATGCTTGTGCTGCTTCCTTCCCTTTCGCTTTACCGTCAAATTTAAACACAATAATTCCGCCGACAATGACCAGTACTCCAAGAAACTGATTAAAGTTAAACGGAACCTTTTCCAGTCCAAGCCACCCCATAGAATCCCATAGCAAGGCAAAAGCGAGTTGTGAAGTCATCACGATCGAGATCGCGTAGGTAGGTCCCAGCAGTTTCACTCCCTGAACGAGACAGATCACAACGCCAACGCCGATCATTCCGCTGATCCAATACCATGGCTGCATATTTTGCAGCGCAAAGGTGTTTTTCCCTTCAACAATCAGGCTGATGATCAGAGAAGCGATGAAGCCCATACCGAGCACCAATGTAGTGGTTGACCATGAACCCGTATGTTGATTAACTTTGCTGTTGAAAATATTTTGCAGGCCGACAAGTGAACCGGCGATAAGCGCCAGTAGTATTCCCGCTAGCATATGTGTTTCCCCCATTTGTGTATTACAATTTTAGAATTTCATGATTACGACACCAGCGATCATCATCCCGATGCCAATAAAATGCGGTACCCGCAGCTTCAATTTTTTGACCCCAAACCATCCACGAACATCAGTTAAGAATGTCAGGCATAACTGGGCAATTAGCAGCGCAGAGATCGTATAGGTCACACCCATCATCCGAATCGCTGTAACCTCGGTGAAAATAATAACAGCACCAAAGGAGCCTCCCAGCAAATATAAAGGCTTCACTTTCTTAAAGCCCTGCCGCTTGCCGTCCCGCACGAAGAGCAGGATCAGTAATGCCATCAAAAATCCGGTCAGCTGAGTGATTGTCGCAGCCTGCCAGGTGCCAATATCCTGACTGATTCTCGCGTTAGCAACACCTTGCAGCGTAATGCAGGCCCCACCCAAAAATGCAAAAATAATTCCTCTCATCTCATGTCTCTCTCCTTCATCTAACTCTCCTACTAATTAAAAGACATTACGGCCCATTCAGGGAAGGACATCTGTCCTTTATTCGTAAATTCCGCTTTCAGCAAGTAGAAACAGCTTTGCCGTCCTCTAAGGGACGGTATCCGTTTCAGCGAGAAATATAAGGATGATTTATAAAGTGAAACATATAAATTCTTATATTTGAACAAAAAAAAGCCCGCTTCACGCCTATTATAGGCTGTAAACGGACTTTTACTCAGAATTTCGTTTGGAATTTCATTCAAGACTTCATTTAGAATAGCTGCTTCAACTCATGCAGCTTGTCGAAAATCAATTGGCTGACGGCAGATACGCGATCCCGATCGCTGTAAGTTAACCATGCCAGTTCCTCAATTTCCGAGGCGGCGGCTAACTCCCCTTCAAATTCCGCAGAATAGCAGATCATTCGCACAGTCACACCTTCTGCTTTGCCATGTGCCCCTGCTTCAAAGGTCCCTAAAGGGGAGATTGTCTCTGGTTTAATCTGTACGGACAGCTCTTCCTGTATCTCACGAACAAGTGTCTCTTCATCAGTCTCGCCGGGCTCACGTTTCCCTCCAGGCAGATAGTAGGTATCTTTTCCGGTGGAGCGGGCAGCCAGCACACGACCTTCAACGATATGAACCAAAGCTATTTTATCAATCAATGTAGTCATTCCAGTCTCCTGCATTTGTTTTTCTGAACATTATAGCATGGGGTCGCTTCGTTTCAAAAAAACAATAAAAAAACTCTCTGTCTCAAATGACAGAAAGTTTTTAGCCTTACTAAGTTTCAGTATGTTTCGCCTATCCCTTAACCGCGGACCCCACCGTCATTGCTCGTTCCACCTGCTCACTGAAGAACAGATACACGATGATCATAGGCAGCGAAGCCATCGTCATGACGGCCCCCATTCCGCCCCAGTCCGTGCTGTATTGTCCTTGGAAGAACAACAGACCGAGCGGCAGAGTTTTCATCGCTTCATTGGAGATCAGGATATACGCAAGGGTGAATTCGTTCCAATTCGTAAGGAACTGGAAGATTGCAACGGTTGCGATAGCCGGCATAACCATCGGCATAATCACTTGCATAAACATCCGGTAGATATTCGCGCCATCCATACAAGCTGCTTCTTCAATTTCAGTTGGAATTCCACGCATAAATCCGTAGAAAATCATGGTTGAGAAAGGAAGCCCCAAGGCAACATAAGGAACAATCAATGCACCATACGTATTGGATAAATGGAAGTCCCGAACCAGAATCGCAAGTGGAATCATAATTACCTGGAGCGGGATAAACATCCCTACCAGCATATAGATCCGAACCGCATTTCTGAACTTCCAGGTCAGCCGGGCTACGGCAAAGGCGAACATCAACGCAAAGAGCAGAATGAAGACTGTAGCAATCGATGAAACTACAATACTGTTGATAAAATATTTTGGAATATTGAATTGTGACCATGCAGTCACATAGTTCTCAAAGCGGAAGTGTGTCGGTAAGCCAAATGGATTGGTCGAGAAAATTTCATCGTTATTTTTCAATGAATATGAAATCATCCAGACTAGCGGATATACCGAAACGATAAAATAGATCCACAGCGGAACCTGGTAAAGTACGCCTAACGCCTTTTTCATGTCACGTTCCCCTTTCTGCCTAGACCGCCTCGTTACGATCAAATACTTTGTTGATAACCACCGTTGCAATGAGCGAAATGATTACCAGAACTACCGCTACGGCGCAAGCATAACCATAGTTGCTTTCCAAGAAAGCGTAACGGTATACCATGAAGGTCATCGTATAATTGCTCGTTCCCGGTCCACCGTTGGTCATGATCAGCATTTGTGTAAAGGCGCTAATTCCGCCGGTGATAGCGATCGTAAAGCAGAACTTGTACGTTTCTTTCATTAGCGGTAGTGTCACTTTCCAGTGGGCCTTCCATTTGCTGCAGCCATCGATCGTCGCGGCCTCCATGTACTGTTCAGGAATAGACTTGACGCCTGCATATAGGAGTGCGAATTGATAGCCCATGAACTGCCATGCATTGACGAATGCAATTGCAATAATCGATTTGGTCGGTGAAGTTAACCAATGCTGCTGATAAGGAATACCCAGCATTTGCAGCAGGCGATTAATAAGCCCGTTGGTCGGATCATAGATCGCGATCCAGAGTTGGCAGACAACGGTCACGGACAATACGACCGGAATAAAGTAAGCCGTCTTGAGCAGCTTCCGTCCCTTAACCGTAACGTCTGCACAGACCAAAGCCAGAATTGTACCCAAGCCGATTTGAAATACAACAAGCACTAAAGCAAAAATCCCGCCGTTTTTCAGCGATGTCTTCAGGAGCGGGTCCGTGAATAAATCGCGGAAATTCCCCAGCCCGTTGAAGGTTGCATCACTGAGACCGTCCCAGTTGTAAAAACTGCGGTAAACGGTTTGCAGCACCGGATAAATGATAATTATGGTGTAGATTAGCATGGCGGGCAGAAGGAAGAATAGAATCGCTTTTTTATTGCCCAGATACTGTCTCATAACCCTCCACAGCTCCTTTCCAAAATAAATATTCTCTGGTTTAGAACCCCGGAAGCCCCAAGCCGAAGCTTGAAGTCCAGGGTTCTTAAACATTTCTCTGTAGCGCTCTCTTTATTTGCCCAAAGCGCGATTCATATTTTTAACAAAATCGTCTACACTAAATCCATCGACCAGCAGGTTTTGCGTATTATCATCAATCGCTGTGCTGATGCTCAACTTGCTGACCGCTACAGCGTAGCCCTTAGCGTTAGGGAGTACATCCGTAGTCAGGCGCTTCATCATTGCCGGAATATCTGTAGCTGTAACAGGCTTATCAATTTTCGGTGCAACAATTGGGTTACCCAGTACTGTGAATTTATACTCAGCCGATTTCTTGGCGATGAAAGCCGCTACTTTAACAGCCACATCAATATTTTTGCTCTTGGAGGATACAGCATATCCTTGAGGTCCACCGGAGCCGTTCATTTGGAATTTCATGTTCTCATAGGTTTGCTCGTCTTTGGCCGGCCAGTACATGAAGTCTACATTGTCGCCCATCTTCTCTTGTGCACTGTAAATTTCCCATTGGCCGTTAATCATCATAGCGGATTTTCCGGTATAAAACATGGAAGAGGCCTGGTCATAGTTCGTATTGGTTGCATTGACATCAAGCAATCCGGCTTGTTGCAGCTTTTTCACTTGCTCAGCAGCAGTCACAGCACTTTGCGGAGTTTCCGTAGGGTTACCCTTTTCGAATACGCCTGTTCCGATACCATCCTCACGTGTCAAGAAGGCATTGTAGAACGCTGTAGTGATCCATTTTTCTTTGGCAAAAATAGAGAGTGGTACAAGACCCTTAGCTTTTAATTTCTGGGCTGCTGCGGCGAGTTCGTCAATCGTTTTGATTGGCACCGGAATGCCAGCTTCTTGGAAAATCTTCTTGTTGTAATACAGGAGCTCAAACTCTACACCTGTATCCGGGAAGGCATAGACGTGACCATCTGGAGCAACCATACGGGATTCGACGCCTGGATTAAGATTTGCCTTGTATTCTTTGGTCGTATCATAATCGTCGAGCACCTGTACATTTTGGGATTTGGAGAAGGTTTGTAGTGTGTTCCAATCTGTATAGTAGATATCAGGCAGATTTCCTGTTGCCGCATAAGTTTTCAGCTTCTGGAATCCGTCTTGAACTGCAGGATCAAGCTCAATCTCCACATTTGGCATTTCCTTCTTCAGTTCTTCAACTGCGTAATCAAACGGCTTGGCGGTATCATCATCAAAATGTTGTGCGTACACTTTCAGTTTGACTTTCTCATTCGCTCCGGCTTCACTTCCTCCTGAAGTGCCTGTGTTAGTCGGTTTGTTTGAAGAAGATCCGCCGCCACAGGCGGTCAGGGACGCAACCAGTGTCAATGCAAGTACTCCAGCCCACGTTTTATTCCATGTGCTCTTCATCTTTATTTCCCCCTGTAGCTTAATTTAGTTAGCGCTTTCTTGTTTGCGCTTTCATTATAGAATGACTCGTGCCTCTTGCAGAATGAGCAAAACGGGCCGGATAAGTAAAAAACGGGACAACAAGTAGAAACAGCATTGCCGTCCTCTAGGGGACGGTACCCGTTTCAGCGAGAAATATAAGGATAATTTATAGCGTAGAACATATAAATTCTTATATTTAAGCAAAAGAGCCGGACAGAACCCGGCTCTCTTTTACCTCAGTTGTTCAAACTCTGTTGGCGTCATGCCAAAGTTCTTTTTGAAGCTTTTGCTAAAATAATTCGGATCACTGTAGCCTACTTCGTATGCAATCGTCGACAGCTTCATGTTCCCCTTCTGAATCAGTTCCTTCGCCTTTTTCATCCGGATATGGGTAATGTGATCCAGCACCGAATAACCGGATTCCTTACGGAACACGCGCCGCAAATAGCTGGGGTCCACGAATAAGATGGCGGCAACAGCCTCAACAGATAGCTCTTCTTCGGTATAATGCTGTTCAATATATGCCTTTGCATCCGTATAAAGCTTATAAGACTTGGTTTGTCTTGTGCTTTCCGTCAAACCAATCAGCCGTTCAAAAAAGTTCAGCAGCCAATCCTCGATCTCGTCCCAGGTCACACACCCGCGCAGGTTCTTGTCAGCAGACGACCCAGTCAGATTCTCCAGCAGACGCTCTGAAGCCACTCCCCGCTCTCCGGCAAAGGACAGCCCGATCGAGACCAGTCCCATAAGCATCGTGTAGACGTATTCGCTGTTCAAATCATGGGACCGTAGCGATTGAATGGCGCGCTTCACCTCACTTAATGTGTCCTGGTCACTCAGTCGCAGCGAGATCAGGATACTCTCCTGAATCGCGGCCGCGGGATATTGCTTGTTCGTCGCATCAGCACTCTGCAGAGCAGCCTGCTCTTCTTCGGGCGGTTCTTGGAGCTTCGGCAGCTTCGGTTGAATCCGTTCCAGCATGTCTGCGAGCTCCTCCCGATTAAATGGTTTCAACAAATAATCATGGACGCCCAGACGAACCGCTTGCTGGACATACTCAAATTCATTGTGGCCTGTCACGAAAACAATCGTCATCTCCGAGAAACGTATCTTCAATTGCTCTGCAAGCTCAAATCCGTTCATGAACGGCATATTGATATCAATCAAGGCCAGATGAGGGCGATGAATCTCTGCCTCCTCCAGCGCTTCTTTACCATTGCGGGCTTCACAGCATACGACGTAGCCGTAATCTTCCCAATCCATTTTCATCCGTAAATAATCTCGAAACAAGGGTTCATCATCCACGATCATGATCCGGTACATCCGCTTGACCTCCTGTTTTTCCGCCTGGAACCGTAATATCTACCCTTGTTCCTTTTCCCTCTTCACTGAAGATGGTTAAGCCGTATTTTGCTCCAAAATACAATTTGATTCGCTCCTGAACACTATAAACCCCGATGGATTTAACCTGCTTGTCCTCCTCTTGGAAGAAACAAGCCTCCTTCAACTGCTCCTCACTCATCCCCACTCCGTCGTCCTCTACCCGGATGATGATCTTGCCTTTCTCACTCACAGCAGAAATAACAATGAGTCCACGCTCCCCCTTGGTCTTCAGGCCATGATAGATAGCGTTCTCCACCAACGGCTGGAGTGATAGCTTCGGAATCGGTGCATTCCGCAGTTCGTCCGGGATACGAATCTCATATTGGAACACATCGGGGTATCTCATCTGCATGATGGACAAATAGTCAATGGTCATCTTGATTTCCTGATCCAGAATAATGAGCTCACGCCCCTTGCTAAGCACCACCCGATAAAAATCCGCCAAGGCCTTCGTCGTATCCCGAGCCTCCTGATTACGATCCATATCATTCAGAATATAAATAGTATCCAGCGTATTGTACAAAAAGTGCGGCTTCACCTGCGAAGTAATCAGTGCTAGCTCATACTCTCGCTTCCGCTTCTGTTCCTTCTCCTTATTCTGCAGCAGCTCCTGAATCTGCTTGATCATGGAGTTAAACACACGGGAAATCAAACCGATTTCATCATTGGTGTGAACTGGTGCTTCTACATACAGGTTGCCGTCCATGACCCGCCGCATTCTTTTCGTCAAATCCTGCAGCGGATTCAAGACCACCTTGGAGAGAAAATGGGCCCCGAGCAGAGACAGCAGAAGACAGGTGAAGCCGATCAGAATTGTGAGCTTTGTGTTTTTGCCAACATCCTTCGTCAGAACATCCAGGTCCGCTACATTAAGCAGCTTCCACTGCATCCCCGGATAATCCGTAACCGTAATCAGTCTCTTACCGTCTGTATTACGGGTAGCCGTCTCTGTTTGAACTGATGTTGATTTGAGCAGCGCAAGCTCTGTTGGATTCGTAATCGGGGTCAGTACTTGCTCCTTGTCCGGGCTGGCCACGATGATCCGGCGCTCGTCCACGAGAAAATAATTCTTCTGATTAATATTGTTCCCGCTTACAAGAGAAGCTGACAGGGTAGGCTCTTTAATAATTAAGAATAACGTGCCAAAGCGTTCCCCAGTGTTGATATTAATAACTACCTTTCCTAGTGTTAGGACAGGGACATCAGGATTTGGTGTCATGTAATTCCTTTTCTGCATCGGAAACCAGTAAGCTGATCCATAGTTGCCTTGTTTCAGTAGTTCCTCAGGAATGCCACTGCGAATGGCTTCGCTTTCATCATTTCGTGCTGGATAGGAAGTATAAATTTTTCCGTTACTGTCAATGAAAACGGCTGCATCTGTTTCCGCGAACAATGACAGATCAATCGCCAAGCGGCTCTGTATGGTCAACCGGAATTGATTCTCCTCTACGGCTGTTCGTTCAATGGGAAAGTTATCGTACAACCGATTCACATCCGTGACCAGCATATTGGAGCAAATCTCCATATTTTTCGTAATGGAATCCAGCTTATTGATAATCAGACTCGATTGATCAATGACGTCATTGACGCTACGGTTGATGAGGGAACGGCTAAAAATCTCGCTGGACACCACTCCCAAAATGCTAAGCGATACAACAATTAAAGGTATAAAGACAGTCAGTAGCTTGCTCTTGAACGTCATTCCACTGAACCATTTCCAGATTATCCGCTTAATCTTCATCTCTCCCTCTCTCTTGCTGACATTCCGCATTGCTTATTATAACGGATTGTGTCTATAAAGTATTAAATCATTTGCCTGTCAAGAGGGCTTCTGCTATAGTAGGCAGCGATAATGTAACAGGGAGAGACGGACACATGGAACTGCGACAACTCGAATATTTTAAAACCATTTGCGATGAGCTACATTTTACGCGTGCGGCAGACAAGCTGGGTGTTACCCAGCCTACACTTAGTCATCAGATCAAAGCGCTGGAAGACGAGCTTGGCATACCGCTTTTTGACCGGATTGGTAAGAAAATTGCCATCACAGCAGCTGGATCTATACTCTATAATCATGCGTGCACCATCTTCAATGTAATGCATAGCGCCAAGGAACAATTGGAAGAATTGCAGGATGGCGAACGCGGCACCATTACGATTGGCTCCCTTCCAGGCGAACTGAATCATCTTGTGTCACTGCTATTGGTGGAGTTTAATCGCCGATTTCCAAAGATCAAGATCAGAATCGTAGCCGCTGAAAATGTCGTAGACCCGATCCTGCTTAATGAGATGGATATCGCTGTGACCATCCTTCCCGTCGAAGACGACCGGTTAGAGCAGATCCCACTTTATGAGGAAAAATTCTATTTAACCGTGCCAGCCGGACATCCCTTAGCCGACTCGCCTTCTGTTGAGTTTGCTGAGGTACAGAAGCTGCCGATCATTATGTTCCCGAAGGAGCATAGATGCCGTCAGTTAATAGACGCTTCTTGTAGTACCTCCGGCTTCTCGCTGGAACCATTCATCGAGACGAACACCATAGACTCCATTTTCAGCCTCATCAAATCGGGAGCAGGTGTTAGTGTCTTATCCAAATCGCTGATCCATCTGTACAATGACGGTAGTATTCGCGCCATTCCTATCATTCATCCCGTGCTGAACCGGCAGGTAGCGATTATTCATAACCGCGGGAAGTTCTTGAGCCAACCGGTTAAGGCGTATCTCTCGATGCTGCAGGAATTTGTTCTGGAAAAAGGCGTTGGGGATTCGTTCGTACAGTCTGCAAACAAGTAACCAGGGCGAATCTTTCGACGCTGCGGGAGTTTGTTTCTGGAAAAGGGCTTTGGCGATTCGGCCTTTCAATCTGTAAACAAGTAACTTTTCTTGCGCCCGGTACGTGGTGTTCGCGTCCGGGCATTTTTGTGTTGGGGCACCAGCGTTAAAATCATAAGTAACAATAGCTTGACGTAATGTAGTAACAAACAACGCCGATTGAAGAGTAACATTGTTTTAACCGCGCCAAAAATGTAAATAGCAGCATTTTGTACCTTAATTCAGCTGCAGATAGAGATATAAGTTAAATAAGTTCATTTTTGTATGTTAAATCCTTCGAAATATGCTCTATGGCTTATTTCCGCAAAAATAAGGTGCAAAAATGCTCTTATATTCCATTTTTCTCTTCTGACGGGGAAAATAAGATACAAAAATGCACCTAATTGGGAATATAGTGCTGTTTTTCATCGTTAGGAAGCCTGGAATATGTGATGATGCGACCGAAAGCCCCTGGTTTCGCCAGTGACGGTGAGGCTTGGGATTGAATCTGGGTTTGGGTTTGGGTTTGGGTTTGGGTTTGGGTTTGGGTTTGGGTTTGGGTTTGGGTTTGGGTTTGGGTTTGGGTTTGGGTTTACGTGTTAGGTTTGCGTTTTAGGTTTACGCTTTAGGTTTGAGTCTTTATTTCGCTGAATAAGGAACTATTATTTATGAGCAATTGTTTAGCGACTAAACTCAAATGAACAATAATGAATTTATTTTTCAGAAGAATGTAACTTAACAGGGGTGTCTCACCCAGCCGCATACTGGCTGGGTGAGGCACCCCTGTTGTATTATTCCTGCCAAGGCGAATGCAGCACACAATCGCAGAAGTTCGTCCGCTTGAAGCCGGGTAACAGCAAACCGCACACATCGGCCTTGATATTGCCGAAGGTTGTCTCCGGCTTATGCTTGAACCCTTCCAAGAAGGCCGGTAGAATCCGGTTCTTGAAGTTGTTACGCGGATAAGCTGTCGTCACCTGATTCCGTACTTCTTCAGTCAGGGCCTCAAAATTCTCGCCCATCACATCATAACCAACTCCGGAATAAATTAAAGCTACTTCCGGTTCCTTATACTGAGCCACCCCGATGGTGGTATGCAGCGCAATCGCATCCCAGACGAGCCGGATCGATTCGTTCGGTACGCCATTCTGCTGTAGGTAGCTGCGAGCGGCATTCGCACCATCGACCTCAAAACGCTTGTCCGGGCTGCTATACTGCTTGGTCAGCCCCAGATCATGAAACAAAGCGCTAATGTATAGTAATTCAGAATCAAATTTCAGTCCCGCATTCTTTCCTTGCAAGGCCCCGAATAAAAAGACGCGATGAGAGTGATTCCACAGCAGCTCATCCCCATGATCACGCAACAATTCTGCGGCTCCTAGAGCCAATTTACTATCCGGAATTTTAATATCTGCGATACTTGTCGACATGATGAATCTCCTCCTCGTATACGTTTTGCTACTCTTCGATTGTAAAGGTTACACTAATCATTTATCAATGTTTATCAATTCTATCATTAAAATAGATTTCATCTATGGTACTGAACAGGTCAGTTGGAGAACTCCTATTGTAAATCGTTGTTATGGTGGAGTAATTGCTTGAAACCAAAAAGTAAGCATTAAAAAAGATGACTCCTGATGAAGTTCAGAAATCATCTATTAACCGCACAGTGGTTTTCTTTTTTAATTCTCAATAAATATGATCATAGTTCATCCTGTGACACAGTGTTTGTCCAAACGCCTTTGATCAGAACTTCCAGCTTCTTAGATGCTTACTTGTTTTTTCCTTTATCCCTTTGAAATTCCTTCATGATTTTTTGCAGAGTCTTTCTTCTATGTCTATTTATTTGACATAGAATCACTGATCGGTTCTACACTTGGATGCAGTCCGTAACATTCCGTCCCAAACATACGTTCGAAAAGATAGACAAAAAATACGATACCAGGACTTACAGCTAAAAGAAACGCTAGAGTGCCAATACCTACTGGCCCTCCTAGCAATGACCCAGAAACAACCATAAATATCTCGATACTTAATTTTGCATATAAGAATTTAATCCGCCATTTCTGTACCATTGTGATTGCAACCAAATCAATAGTTCTGATTCCAATCCCACTCATTAAAATAAGAGATGATCCTATTGAAGCTAATAGAAGCCCAATTAAGAGTAAAACAAATGCCGTCGATTGAAAATTATCTTCAATTTTCAAATAATTCCATAGATCTATCAGATTCCCCACAAAAAACATTGTCAAGAAAGGTGTTACAAGAGGTCTTCTTCGGTTCCATATACTCCAAATCACTAAAAATGCTACAGCAATTAAACCTGATACAATTCCAATTGTTAGACCGGTGTGTTTGACAATACCAAGTACAAGCACATCAAGAGGGTCTGTTCCTAGTTGTGAATCAATAAACGATTTTGCCCCTAAAGAAAACAGTATACAACCTATTAAATATGTAATTACGGACCGTTCATTACCGACCTTCATACTTCACCTTCCTACCTTTTAGTAAAACTTAACTACTCGCATTTGCATACTTATAACTTTCTTAAACTTGAATACGCTTGCCATTGAACAAAAAACAAAGCAGGCCATCCTAGGATGAAGTCCTTGGTCAACCTGCTTGTTGTATTATAACTTGAGGGTTTACCTCTTAAATTTTAAAAATCAACTTTCGAGGCATTCTCAATGCTTAATTGCATTTCACTCCTCCTTATCAAACTTGTGGAGACATCACAATACAAAAAATGATTCTGTCGGATAATACGCCCGATCATCTACTTTATAAACTTCGAGAATGAGATGACTTGGATATTCAATACATACCTTGGATTCGGCTGGATGGGAACGCGAGATGATAAAACGGTGACTGTCAGCACCCTGCTTCAGTTCTTCATGTCCCTTGCTTTTTCTCCCGTTTTGCATGTTCCGGATAATTTCTAAGGTACCCCCTTCCCCTGTCGGATTATTAGCTTGGACATGAAGAAGAAAAAAATCGCCTGTCCATAAATGCTCAAATTTTTTCATAATTCTTCTCCTCTTCTTCAGCCCAAATTTCTTGGTTAATGGATTTGTCGATATGCTTAATGGTTGTCTGATATCCACATTTGGCGCAGGTTCCGGATTCATGTAGAGAATCCTTAATAAATGTGTGCAGTCCGTAACGTTCAATCAGGGTCTCGTTACACTCAGGACAATAGGAATTCAAAGAATCTCCTTCAAACGCATTACCGATGTAGGCATAGTTCAGTCCTCTTTCCAGAGCGCGGTTTCTAGCAGCGACCACATCTTCGATCGGAGTTTTATCATACTGCATATACTTATAGTCCGGATGGAATCTCGTGAAATGAACAGGGATGTCAGGAGAAAGGTCGTTCAGAACAAAATCGATCATTTTATCATAATCTTTGGTTGTATTCGTCAGCCCGGTTACAACTAGATTACTAATCTCGAAGTGTATGCCTTTACCATGAACCAATTTAGTATTATCAAGGACAGGTTGAAGCCAACCTTTCGTGAATTTGTGATAATACTTCTCGTCAATGGCTTTGATAGAGATTGCAAACACATCCATAACCTCACAGAGCTGCTCCACGGCATCCTTACTAAGGAAAAAAGCTGATTTGAATAGACTTCTAATACCGTATTTTTTTGCTTCTTTCGCCGTGTCAATGACAAATTCAAACCAGACAGCCGGATCATTATACGTCCAAGATAATATATCCACATTATTGTCTAAAGCCATTTGTATGACATCCTGGCTCGTATATTCATGGATATGCTCCGGGCTCGTATATTGGAATTGAGAGTATTTCCAATTTTGGCAGTAATCGCAATCCAGGTTGCAGCCAAAATTGCCCAACGATAATATTTTGGCTCCTGGACTGTAGTGGAATAACGCCTCCGTTTCGATCCTCTCCACCGTGACATGTGTAGCCTTTCCATAGGACTGGGCATATAGCGTACCTTCCAAATTCTTTCGAACCTTACAGAATCCTACTCCATTCTCTGGAATGACACAACCTCTGGGGCATAAGCCGCATTGTACCTTGTTGTTTTCCAATTTTGTGTACAAATAAGCTTCCTTTGTTCGGTCCTTCCACTCTTTGTGTAGATTGAATCTTTTTACATCTTTACTGTACGCATTACTCATGAAAATCCCTCCATATTTTAGAATACATGTGAAAATGGTTTTCAATCGAAAACTAACTCTTCCATATCTGAATTTAATCTATCAGATAGTATAATTAATTAAATATATTCCTTATTATTACAGCGATAAATGTCATATTATGTTTTTATATAGTTAATTATCTAAATAATATATTTTATTTACTTTTATTGTATAAAAAATCACTTTTTTTTCGGTTTGATTATGTTTGTATAAGTATAGATTCCTTAAATACCATATCTAACCATAAAGGTTAGAAAAAAACTGGAGGTTTACAAGATGATCATTAAACGCAATCAGGTTCCTTTTACCGTCCCCTTCGAAAATTTAGAACGTCGTGTGCTAGCCTATAATGAGAAGATAATGCTGGTCGAGCATGTCATGGCAGCAGGATCAGTGTTTCCGGCCCACAGCCATCCCCACGAGCAGCTTGCCTACATAACCAAAGGCAAGTTGAAAGTTCTGTGCAATGAGCAGGAATATATCGTAGAAGCTGGGGACAGCTTTGCTGTTCCGGGAAATGTGGTACACCAAGTTATAGCTTTGGAGGAATCAGTCGCCCTAGACTTCTTCGCCCCCGCTCGCGAAGATTATATCTTCGAAGTAAAGGAACTTGCCCATGATTCCGTGGAGTAGCCTCTATTCAAATCGTAGTCGCTTTATTCATCCCAATCTGGTTTCCGGATCCGGTGGCGCCAGTATTCAGTTGTCAGCTGGCTATCCCGACCCTTCGCTATTTCCTCTTCAGGAATTGCACGCAGCTGTTTCGGCATATTCAGGTATGAACGACTTATCCGTACTTCAATACAACTCTCCTGGTGGATTTGAACCTCTCAAAGAGGTCATTGCCGAAAAATCTGAAAAAACCGCCAGCTCCAATATTCTTCTCACCCAGGGATCACAGCAGGGTTTAGATCTTCTGGCTAAGGTACTACTAAATCCGGGTGATACAGTCATTGTGGAAGCTCCGACCTTTCACGGAGCTTTATGGGTGTTCGAATCCGCTGAAGCCAAGGTGGTAGGTATACCTGTTGATTCCCAAGGTATGAATATGATTGCTTTGGAGGAGTTTTTGAGTTCACATTCTGGCGTTAATCGACCAAAGTTAATCTATACCATTCCTACTTTTCATAATCCAACCGGTGTCACAATGACGCTTGAGAGACGGCTTGAACTAATACGCATATCAGAGGCCTATGGCATCCCAATATTGGAAGACGCTCCCTACAATGATCTTTGGTTTGACTCAGAACCGCCACCTACACTGCTTGACTTGGCAGGCACTGATCAGATTCTCCATCTAGGCACGTTTTCTAAGACGCTTTGTCCCTCCTTCCGTGTAGGTTGGTTAGCTGCTTCCGAAGAGATCATATCGAAATGTTTGCATTTTAAACATATTGCGGATACCTGTTCCAACGGTTTCATACAAAGAGTCGTCCACGGTCTTCACATGAACAGCTTTCTTCAAACCAATATTAAGCACGCTCAAAAGTTGTACCGTTCCAAACGGAATGCTCTGACGGAAGCCCTGAAACAAATTCCTTCTGACAAGCTACAATTTCAGAATCCACAAGGCGGATTTTTTGCTTGGCTTGAACTAGGAACAGAAATATCTGCTGAAGTCCTTCAAGAAGAAGCGAGTAAACGAGGAGTTCTGATCGCGGCGTCTCCCATGTTCTATCAGGATGGAGACGGATCACCTTCCGCTTGTCGAATTACTTTCTCCTATCCAAGCGAGTCTGAGATTGCCGAGGGAATTCATATTCTGGGAGAAATCATCACAAATCATAATGTAAGGGATGTTACTGCATGGAAAAAATAGGATTAGAGTTTGCGGAGGGACAAGATACTCTCTTGACACTTCCCACTTCGTCTTCCCAGCAACGATTGTGGACCATTCAGCAGTTGGACCCCGGCAGTAAAGCCTACAATGTCCCTTTTACAGCCACATTCAGAGGGAATCTTGACGTAAATTCCTTGGAGCAATCTCTTCACTTAATTGCACAGCGTCACTGTATTCTTCGCTCCTCTTTCCGCCTGGTTGGTGCAGAGCTATTTCAAGTCATCGAACAAGGAACTGCGGAAATAAAGACGGAAATCGTCCAGAATGAAGCAGAGCTTCGATCAAAAATAGAACTAGAGATCGGGGAGCCGTTCGTCATGGATCAACCTCCTCTATGGCGTTTCCGGTTATTCGTTCAAGCCCCAGATCTGCACTGCCTTGTTCTAACTTTTCATCATAGTATTTTTGACGGATGGTCAGCATCCGTCTTTTTCGAGGAATTGACTAGGACTTATGCAGCCTTGACGGAGGGATTATCTAATGAGCTAACTGCTCTAGATTGGAAATATAAGGATTATTTTAGAGAAGAGAATAACAGAAGGATGGACGGTTCCCTAGATGATCAGAAAGAATACTGGAAAAATCGGCTAAGTGGCGAACTGCCCAAACTACTGCTTCCTCCTGATAGACACAGGTCTGCAGTACACACGGGGCAGAAAGGTAGCGTCTATACATATGACCTACCGCCACAGCTTAGTGGGACGATCAAGTCTTTCGCAAAACAGCAGAAAACCTCCTTATTTATCACTCTGCTGACCTGTTTCAAAACGCTCCTTTACCGCTATACTCAGCAGAATGATATTCTGATCGGTGTTCCCTTCGCCAACCGCAATCACGAATTGGTCTCTGATCTTATCGGTTTTTTGGTCAATACGCTCGTTATTCGTACCACCGTATGCGAATCATCTGGGTTCAGCGAATATCTAGCCCAAGTACATTCCGCTGCCATGGAAGCCTATAACCACTCTGACCTGCCCTTTGATGCGGTTGTCAAAGCCGTGCAGCCTGAACGCGAAGGCATTGTCAGTCCACTGATCCAAATTATGTTTAACCAAAGAGAATACATGCAATCGTTGTATGAACTTCCCAAAGTTACTATGGAGGTTGAAGAGTTTTCGAACGGAGCTCCCCAGTTTGAGTTGGTCTTCAATGTCTGCGATATGGGTGACTCTATCCGCATTATTGTTGAGTATGATTGTGAGCTTTTTACAGCGAATTCGATTGAGCGGTTGGTTCGACAATTTGCGGTTCTTGCAAAGAACGCGACCAGCTATCCAGACATTTCTCTAGCCTCTTTGCAATTGACAGACACGAGATCGACGGATACAAAACCGGTTAATACAGTACCGATGATTCGTTTCGCCGGCCCGTCAACTGTTCTCCACAAGCTTTTCGAAGTGCAGGTTGAACGCTCACCGCAAGCTATCGCAGTTGAATACAACCATGAATCATTAACTTATGGTCAACTTAACATGATGGCTAATCGTCTAGCCAAGCATTTGATAGAACTTGGGGTGGATAGGAACTCCTTAGTGGGTCTAGGCACAGATCGCTCTCCAGCACTCGCCGTAGGCATTCTTGGCATTCTCAAGGCGGGAGCAGCTTACGTGCCGATGGACCCAAATTATCCCACAGACAGGCTGCAATACTTGATGGAAGACTCCGGTGTGTCGTTTCTCGTCGTTCAAGATGAAACATTGGAAAATTCCCCCTGTAATGATACAAAACACGTATCTATCAACTCCTTTATGTTGGACACGGGAAACGACCCAGGGAATCCTGAGCTAGAATGTTCGCCAGAAGATTCTGCTTATGTCATCTATACCTCCGGTTCCACAGGCAAACCCAAAGGCTGTCTGATTCGACACCGGAATGTAATTCGTTTGTTCGAATCCACGCAGTCATGGTTTCAATTTGATCCAGGAGATGCCTGGACGCTATTCCATTCCTACTCTTTTGATTTTTCGGTTTGGGAATTCTGGGGAGCTCTCTTGTACGGTGGGCGGCTTGTAATCGTTCCTTCAAACATCGCACGTTCTCCGGTTGAGTTCTTGAATCTTATCGTTCAAAAGAAAGTAACCGTTCTGAATCAGACACCGTCCGCCTTCTGGCCGCTGATGGACGCTATTCTTTCCTCCGAATCAAAGAACTGGTTAAGCCTGCGGACAATCGTATTCGGAGGGGAGCAATTAGAATTTGAGCGTCTCGCTCCCTGGTACCACCATTTTGAAGAAAATGCGCCCCAGTTGATCAACATGTACGGAATCACGGAAACGGCCGTGCACAATACTATCCGCAAAGTTAAAAAATCCGACACAGCTCTGGGCAGCATAAGCCGTATAGGAGAACCGCTTCCTGATCTCAAATTGTATGTGCTCGACAAGCATTTGAATCCTGTTCCAGAAGGAATTCCTGGAGAGCTGTATGTGTCAGGTCCAGGGGTAGCAGTGGGATATCTCCACCGACCTGAGCTCACAGAGGAAAGATTTTTGCCGAACCCTTTTCATGAAGGAGAGCACGGACGTTTATACCGAACCGGCGATCAAGTTCGTCAGGTGTCAGAGAAGGATTACGAGTACTGGGGCAGACTTGATGAACAAGTAAAAATAAGAGGTTATCGTATCGAACTCAGTGAAATTGAAGCGTTAATTAGAGGGCTGGCCGGAGTTAAAGCCGCCGTCGTTATAGCCCACGCCGATAAAGAAGCTCCTCCGCGTCTAATCGCTTATGTGGTTACAATTGATTCAAAGATTTCAATCTCAGAAATGCGCGAGGAAATTAGGAAGACACTGCCTTCTTTTATGACGCCGGCCGTTTTTATCAAAGTACCCGCCATTCCGGTTACTCCCAACGGAAAGGTCGACAAATCTAAGCTCCCCTTACCCGTTCTGGATCTGGAGTCTGAAGCTACTTATGTTGCAGCATCGTCATCGCTCGAACAGCAATTAGTTGAGATTTGGTCACAAGTGCTGGGAGTGCACGCGGTAGGTGTGGAACATAACTTTTTTCAAATAGGCGGAGACTCTATCCGCTGTATTCAATTGGTTTCCTTAGCACAAAAAAGAGGTATTACACTGAAAGTAGATCAAATTTTCCGATTCCCTACGATCAGAGAATTGGCCTCTCTACTCTTAACGGAGAAGAGCACGAATGGTGCGGAACAGGCCTATGAGCCTTTCTCACTAATTTCTAGGGAAGATCGAGCCATGCTGCCTGAAGAAACGATGGATGCTTACCCCCTAACCATGCTTCAGCAGGGTATGCTTTTTCACAGCGAGTATAGTCCTGAAAATGACATGTATTTCATCATTAACTCTGTTCTGGTATGCGCAGTTTACAATAGGCAGGCGCTGGAGAAGGCTCTCAATATGTTGGTGAAACGCCATGATATATTGCGAACTACTTTCTTAATTGAAGAGTTCAAGGAGCCTTTGCAAATCGTCAACCCTTATAAATCAGTTACCTTAAATGAAAATGACATCCGGGGGCTAGAACCAACTGAGCAAGAAAGTTATATTCAAAAATGGTCGAAACAGGAAGAGAAAAAAATTGATTTGTCGTGCGGTCCAGCCTTCACAATGACTGCGCATCTCCGAAGCGACAAAAACTTCCAGCTGAGTCTGTGCACACACCATGCACTGATCGACGGTTGGAGCGTTGCTTCGTTTTTCACGGAATTGCTGCATACCTACGCTTCCATAATTAGCAATACCGATGTGTCTCCAATCGTACAGGGGCCTTTATCCGTCCGCTTCGCAGAATACACATGCATGGAACAAGCGCTGCTTCAATCTCAGGAGTGCCAAGATTTTTGGCATGATTGGTTGAAAGACTGGTCGAACGCTAAAGTTCCTCGACTCGCCTTGAAATCAGTAACTGGTTCGGTTTTAAGTGATAGCCTGGTCCAGGATCTCCCAAAATCGCTTTTGAATGGTTTGGATCACTTCTGTCGGTCATTCAATGTTCCCCTCCGCAGCGTTCTGCTGGCTGCACATCTTAAGATTATGTCTTTGTTGACCGGTGAGCATGATGTGACTACAGGTGTTGTATACAACGGAAGACCAGAAAGCACAGATGGCGACAAGGTGCTTGGATTGTTTTTGAATACCCTTCCGTTTCGTTACAAATTAGAACATACAAACTGGATAGATTTTGTTCAAAATCTATGGACTGAGGAGAACAGGCTTCTTCCGTACCGCAGGTATCCACTGTCCAAAATCATGCAAGATCATGGCGGAACTCATTTTTTTGAGATTTTATTTAACTATACCCATTTCCATGTTTACAATGAATTTGACAAAAGTGAAGATATCACTTTTTTGGATAACATTGACTTTTCTTCGGTATCCATTTATCCTTTGGTTGTTGATTTCTTCCGGGATATAGCATCCGATTCCCTTCGACTTGCTCTGATTTGGAACCCTCAAGAATTCGAACGGATTCAGATCGAATCGATGCTGAAGCTGTATATGCGGACATTAACGGAGATTGTTCGCACACCCCACCTGCCCAGCCTGTCGGTTCCGAGACTGACAGACGACGAACAGCAGACAATTATTTACGAATGGAACCGACATGCTGGACTATCAAGTGAATTCACTCCGGTTCATCGTCTATTTGAGATGCAGGCCGCTGAGTCCCCTGAGAAAATAGCGATCGTCGACGGAAATGTGAGGATATCGTATATAGACCTAAATCAAAGGGCTAACCGAATCGCACATAGCCTTAACCGGTCTGGAACCGGAGCCAGCTCCCTTGTTGGAATCATGTTGTATAAATCATGGGAGGCGGTGGCAGCAATCCTCGGGGTTCTAAAAGCCGGTGGAGCCTATGTGCCTCTTGATCCTGATTATCCTCAGGAACGTCTTGATCATATGATTAGGGAATCGGGTATTAAAGTCCTGATCACGGATGAGTCCTCAAGCCTAGCGGACAAATCAGACATACAGATACTATCGTTTAAAGAAGCCCTTTCATGCGAGGATTATGAAAATCTATTTCATCCGACGGTTGAGGATCAGTTGGCATATGTCATTTTCACCTCCGGTTCGACGGGCAAGCCTAAGGGAGCCATGAACACGCAAGGAGGGCTTTCTAAGGCTTATGACGCTTGGAATAAGGCATATGATTTAAAGAATATTGTTTGCAATCTACAGATGACAAGCTTCGCATTCGATGTTTTTACGGCCGACGTTTTCCGGACACTGTGTTCCGGTGGCAAGCTGTTGCTCTGCCCTCAGGAATGTCTTATGAACGCGCCGGATATGTACGCTCTAATGTTGCGGGAACAGGTTGATTTCGGCTTTTTCCTCCCTGCTATCATGAGGAACCTGGTCTGGTATCTTGAAGACGTACGTCTGAAGCTGTTAGGTGTGAAAATCATTATTGTCGGCGCGGATTACTGGTTCGTTCATGAATACAATAGGCTCCAGCAAGTGTGTGAGCCGACAACCAGGATCATTAATTCATACGGAGTCGCTGAAGCAACAGTCGACAGCATATTCTTTGAAGGGGATGGTAGCCGTATCCCTAAGGAAGGTAACATCCCGATCGGCAAACCTTTTGCTAATATGTCCTCTTATATTCTTAGTCCCGATCTTAAGCCACTCTATCCGGGAATGATTGGCGAATTGTATATCGGTGGTGGCTGTGTAGGTCGGGGGTACATCAATCGTCCCGACTTGACGGAAGAGAAATTTTTAGATAGTCCGTTTGTATCTGGGGAGCGCCTGTACAGAACTGGTGATCTGGGAAGATACTGGCCTGACGGAAACATCGAGTTTATCGGACGCAGGGATCATCAGTTAAAAATTAGGGGATATCGTATTGAACTGGGCGAAATCGAATCCGTAATCCGATCCGTGCCCGGAGTGAAGGACGCTATCGTCATCGCTGCTGAAAACGAACAATCCTCCATTCAACTTCAGGCCTATCTCGTGTTTGCCGACAGCGAGAGTAAGTATATTCAACAGGTCAAAAAAGAACTCAAGCGAAAACTCCCAGATTATATGATGCCAAGCGCCTATTTTCTGCTGGATGAAACCCCTTTAAATCCCAACGGCAAGATAGACAGAAACCGGATCGCGGCATCTGAAAGTCTTCCGATCAAGACTGAGGTTCTGCATATCCCAGCCAGAAATAAAACAGAGCTTCTCCTGACTTCAATCTTTACAGGAATACTCGGTGTCGAGCGGATTAGCGTACTAGACAACATCTTTGATGTTGGGGCTGATTCACTGGCTGCACTCAAAATACTAGCAAGAATACGTACCAGCTTGCGAATCGAGTTGACCTTAAAAACAATCTTTGCGAATCCTACTATTTCCGAACTAGCAAGGGAAATCTCAGATTTTATGCCAGCAGCATCCCCTTTAATGCTGGAGCGGACAGATTCCAAACCTTACGCACCCTTGTCGTACGCGCAGCAGCGTATATGGTTTTTTGAATCCTTGCAGCCCGAGACCGGAACCTATCATGTGCCCGTTATTCTAAAATTTACTGGTCCACTTGATATTGCTGTCCTCGAAAACAGTTTGTGTACATTATTTAACAGACATGATGCCCTGAGAACCAAATTCCAGTTGATTAACGGACAACCTATTCAGACCGCTGAACAGGCAGATTTCAAATTAAAGAAGAAATATCTGGAAAATGACATTGAACAGGATTCGGATAAGCATTTGAGACTAAGCTTGGTTGAGAGCGTGAAGCGTCCTTTCCGTCTAAATGAAGAAGCATTGTTTCGTGCCGAATTGATAAGTATAAATTCCGAAACGAATCTACTCGTTATAACAATGCATCATATGATTACGGATGGATGGTCCATCGACATTCTCACCCGTGAGCTAGCACAGTTGTATAATAATGGATTAGTAAAGAAAGCCCCATGTCTGCCCGAACTGACGTTTACGTATGCTGATTTCGCTACTTGGCAGAGAAAAGTGATCGAGAGTGGCGATATTCACTCTCAACTTGAATACTGGATAGAGAAGCTCGGAGATAGCAACGAGATTTTACAGCTTCCTCTTGACTTCCCGCGACCGATGGAAAAAATCTATCGGGGAGCATCGGAAACACTGGAACTTCCGCTTGACTTAATAGCTCCTCTACAAAATCTTGCGCGGGAGCAGGAATCGACTCTTTTCATTATTTTGTTGTCAGCTTATTTTGTTCTACTCAACCGTTATACCGGACAGGAGAATATTGTTGTAGGCACTCCGGTTACGAATCGTAGTCATGAAGAGCTTGAGCATTTGGTCGGAATGTTCGTCAACACGCTGGCTATCCGCTCCATTATGTCCGACAAACTAACCTTCTTAGAGCTGATTACCCAGGTGAAAAATTCCCTGCTAGAAGCTGTAAGTAACTCGGACGTTCCTTTTGAGCATTTGGTATCGGTTCTAAATCCGGAAAGAAAACTGAGTTTGACCCCTTTATTCCAAACAATGTTCCTAATGGAACAGCCCACCGATCTGCCAGAGTTTAATGGCTTAAAGACAGAACGGATGCCACAGGATGCCGTAGCATCGAAATGCGATATGACGCTTTCCATAAGCCATCATTCCGATTGCTTGACTGCGACGATCACGTATGATCCTGACTTATTCCTTCCGTCCTCCATTTTGAACATGTTGGGCAATTTCAAGATTGTGCTTCACAGTATCGCAGAGTCGCCGGAAGCGTTCCTTCTTGGGCAGACTTTCATCGAGCCGTCCCAGGTTGCAGACTCCATTCGACTGGGAACTGGAGAGCCCCGTAGCTATGAAACGAATCTTCGATTGCATGATTTGTTCATTCGACAGGCGCTTCAAACTCCGGAAAACATCGCATGCGTATCAGAGGGCGTCCTTCTAACTTACGAGGATCTCAACAAAAGGTCTGACCAAATGGCTCTCTTTCTGAGGCGGATGGGAATCAGCACAGAAACCTTTGTTGGATTGTACATGGAAAGCTCTGTAGAAATGATCATTGGGCTTTTGGGCATTCTCAAGGCGGGAGGTGCCTTTGTTCCTCTCGATCCCTCTATACCTATTGAACGGATTCATTACATTCTTGAGAATTCCGCCGTTTCACTAGTTTTGAGTCAAGGCGACTTGTCCGATAAGCTTGATTGTTTTTGTCCTATCGTCAATATGGATTTAGATTGGAGCGCGATTGCAGACGGGGCATTCGGGGCAGACGGGTCTCCGGAAAGCAACCTGCCCAACATGCCGCCCACCTCGGCCGCATATGTTCTTTACACCACGGGATCGACAGGAAAACCGAAAGGTGTAGTAGTTGAGCATAGACAGATTGTAAATTACGTTCTTGGCATCTCTGAAACACTGCAGCTGTTTGAATGCTCTAGCTTCGCTATGGTGCAGCCACTTTCTGTGGATTCTAGCCAAACGGTTCTGTTTCCAGCCTTATGCGCAGGCGGAACGCTTCACCTGATCACCCGAGATCTTTCGCTAAACGCTCCCGCTCTTGCTGACTATTTCAGTCGTCATCCGATCGACTGTCTCAAAATCGCTCCCTCCCATTTGCGGGCGCTACAAAATCTGTCAGGCATACAGGTCTTCATGCCTCGTAAACGGCTGATTCTGGGCGGAGAAACGTCGAATCCTGAATGGATTCGAGAGCTGCTAAAAAAGAAGGGAACGTGTCAGATATACAATCATTACGGCCCAACCGAAACCACGGTGGGAGTTGCCATATTCCACGTTCAATCGGAAGGTGATGTGCTAGGAACTTGCGTTCCAATCGGGTTTCCTCTACCCAATATTCGTTTTTATATCGTTGACTCAAGTGGCAGTCTGGTTCCCAAAGGAGTCGTGGGCGAGCTCTGGGTCGGTGGAGCTGCCGTTACCAGAGAATACCAAAACCAAGAAGGTCTTACACAAGATAAATATGTCTATGTCTCTTTTGAAGGTTTGTCTAAGGAACGGGTTTACAGAACTGGAGACCGAGTTCGCATGCTCTCTAACGGAGCCATTGAATTTCTGGGAAGGCTGGATGATCAGGTTAAAATCAACGGATACCGGGTAGAACCTGCCGAATTAGTGAGGGTATTGGCGGGACATGCAGACGTAAAGGACGTCGCTGTATTACCGAAGTCTTTACAGGATGGATCAAAGCATTTGATTACTTATCTGGTTCAGACAGGCGCTGGCAAACCGTCACATGAAGAAATGAACGATTATATTTTGCATGCTCTGCCTTCCTTTTTTCTTCCCTACGCATATATTTGGATGGATGAACTTCCGCGTACTCTGCAGGGTAAGATCAACCGAAATGCACTTCCTGAGCCAGTGATGCGGTCTTTATCAGTGAATTATCACGCCCCAAGGAATGAAATGGAAGAAGTATTGGTTGACATTTGGTCGCATATTCTTGGTCAAACTGAAATCGGAATCCATGATAATTTTTTTGGCCTCGGTGGTGATTCCATATTAAGCATGCAGATGATTGCACAAGCTCACAGTCGAGGATGGCATTTGACACTGAAGCATTTGTTTCAGTATCAAACTATTGCGGAATTAGCCAGATTTATAGTGCAGACAGAACCAGTAATGCAGGAGTCAGAAATAGATACAGAGATACCACTTAGTCCGATGCAGGCTTGGTTTTTTGAACATCAGTCGGAACACAACAGACATTCGGAGACTGTTCGTTTATTGTCTGAGGAAAAAGTCAAATTAACTCCCTTAATGGAAAGCAGACATCCAATTCTCGTTCCATTCAACAGTGATGACGGCCGAAACCCTATTTTCTTCTGTGTTCATCCTATTACCGGAAGTATCCATAGCTACTTTGAACTGGCACGAAAGATCCAATCTGGTTATCGTTTCGTTGGCATCCAGGCACCATCACTTGATGAACCTGGACTTCTATTTGAGAGTATGACCGACATGGCACAGTATTATATCGAGGCAATTCAAACCATACAGCCTCATGGCCCCTATTATTTGAGCGGATGGTCCATGGGAGGTATGATCGCCTTTGAAATGGCACGCCTGCTCCGAATTCGAAGGGAAGAAGTAAAATGCCTAGTCATTATGGATAAAGATGCGTACCAGCCGAAGTTCGCAAATGAAGCTGAACACATACTGGCATACCTATTCGAAGAAGAAATCCCTGCTTGGCAAGAGGAATTCCTGCAGATGGATGTTTCTAGTAGGCTAGATCGGCTGATAACCTGTGAAGAGGTCAGAAAGCGATACGGAAATAACGATTCTACATTTGTTAAGCAGCGCTTAGAGCTTTTGCTAAACCATATCCATTTGCTCTGGACCTACGCACCTCAGCCATATGACGGCAGCCTTCTTGTTGTTTCCGCAGAGGATACAGCGCAAAAATTTATTGATCCTGCATTGGGCTGGAACAGGCTTGCTACCAATCTCAAAGCGCTAATCATTCCGGGAGACCATTATTCATTTATTCAAGAGCCCCATGTTGAGCACATCGCGAAGCAAATATTGAAATACGTTTCTGAGGTGAAAGAGGATAGTCTATGACAAATTCAAGCACGGCTTCAACCCTACAGTCTGGGACGGATGAGCAGACCAAGCCACTAAAATTGCCTCTCTCCTACATCAGGTTTCTAATGGGAATGTTCATTTCAAGACTTGGGGATTCTTTGTTTACATTCGCTATTCCCTGGATCTCCTACAAATTAACCCAATCTAGCATTGTGATGGGGTCAATGTATGCGGTAAGCGTTCTGCCTATCGTTTTGTTTGGACCTATTGTGGGTAGTATGGTCGACCGCTGGGAGCGAAAAAGGCTGATGATTATTACCGACAGTGCTAGGGCATTGATTGTCGCGTTGATCCCTTTGCTACACTTTCTAGGCGTTCTACAGTTGTGGCATCTATACGCGATTACCTTCGTACTCACTATATTATCATTGATGTTCGATGTTTCCATCGTCGCTATCATTCCATCGCTAGCACCTAAACAACTGACGCGAGCTAACGCCTCGTATCAGTTGACCAATCAAATCGCAGAGATGCTAGGACCGCTTCTCGCCGGTGTGATTATTATAGCTATTGGAGGATTCAACACACTTTGGCTCGATGCGCTGTCATTTACGGGAACACTTTTTGTTTTACTGTTAATTCCCAGCTTCGGAAAACCAAAGCCGTCGTCTAATCTATTACAGATTTTCAAGGATATTGGCGAGGGGTTCAAGTGGCTTATCCGTTCCAAGATCAATCTGTCCTTCTCTTTTCAGGCGATGATCGGCAACTTCGGCTTCAGCGCAGCTTTCGGTGTTTTGATGTTCTATCTGATGAACACTCTCCATCTGAACACTCAAGAGAGCAGCATCAACTATACCTTGCTGGGATTTGGAGGCATCGTTGGCAGTATTCTGGCCGTTCCATTGGAGAAGCGATTCCGTCGCGGCGTATTAATACCCATGCTACTTGGGGTGGGAACGATCGGGTTTCTGTATGCTTCGGTCAGCCATTTTTGGCTTGCTCCTGGGATCGCCTTTTTCGCAGTCACAGTCTGCAATGTCGCGTGGAATACGATTGTCACCTCCGTACGCCAAGAGATCATTCCATCGGATATGATCGGACGCGTTCTTGGCTTTTCTAGAGTACTGACCCGTTTAGCCATGCCCTTAGGAGCCCTAACCGGAGCTGCCCTCTCGGAATGGACAGATCCGCGCGTGGTTTTCGCCGTAGCGGCAGGCGCCAAAATGCTTGAAATCGTAATCGCGCTAGTGACACCGATCCGTAAGCTTTGAGTATAGTGCAATTTATTACAAGTTTCTAAAGGAGTATGATCTCATGGACTTAAATCTCAAAGGCAAAAATGTGCTAGTGGCCGCCTCAAGCAAAGGCATTGGAAAAGCCGTGGCAGAACAATTTGCGAGTGAAGGTGCAAATGTAATGATTTGTTCGCGTAACACTGATACTCTAATTACGGCGGCGGAAGATTTGCGCCAACGGTTCGACACGAATATTTATGATAAAAAGGCGGATTTGAGCCGAAAGGAAGATATTGAGGAATTAGTTCAAGCAGCAGTTGCAGCATTCGGAGGAATCGATGTTGTCGTCACCAATGCCGGGGGACCTCCAAGCGGAACTTTTGAGGATACTGACGACGCACTATGGGAACAGGCATTCAATCAAAATCTAATGAGCGTGATCAGACTAATCCGATGTACGCTCCCATTTCTAAGAGAGTCGGACAGCGCCCGCATCGTCAATATTGCCTCTACTTCCGTGAAGCAGCCCATTGACGGCCTGATCCTTTCCAACACCTTTCGAGCTGGAATTGCAGGTTTGGCTAAGACCTTATCAAATGAACTGGCTCCCTATGGTATCCTTATCAATACTGTAGCCCCAGGCCGGATTGCGACCGACCGGACACTTTATCTGGATCGACTCAAATCGGATATTCTGAATACAAATGTTGAAGATATTCGGACCCAGTCTGAGAAAGCAATCCCTCTTAGTCGGTATGGTCAGCCTGATGAGCTTGCTAAAATGGTTGTTTTTCTATGCTCTCAAGCAAACACATACACAACAGGTCAAACAGTCGTTGTAGACGGCGGTATGGTTAAATCGATCTGACCCCTTTATCCCCCGGAATTGAACAAGGTCGTCTCATTGGCAGAAAGTTTTGCCTATGGGACGGCTTTTTTTCGTTGCTGTACTATTTTTTCGGTTTAATTTTTTAAGTCTAATTCGCTACGATGATACTTAATTTAAATAATTTAAGTTAAATCGAAAAAACACTTAAAAAAATCGTTAATTTCAGCACTTATGTTTTCATTTTTTCGTATTTTTGTATAATTAACTTAAAGGAGTGAAGCATAATGGACGACATCGATCTTCAAATCTTGGAAATGCTGAAGAACAATGGCCGCATGACCAGTTCCGAAATTAGTAAAGTCATTCATTTATCCGTGCCTGCCATCACTGAAAGAATCCGCAAACTCGAGAAAAACGGAGTGATCGATCAATTTACAATCAAGTTGAACCGGAAAGCAATAGGGCAAAATCTCGTGGTTTATATTTTTGTGCAACTGCAAGGCTCAGCCGAAACAGAGCAATTCCGCAAGACCATAATTCAGTCTTCGTTAGTACTGGAATGTCACCATATCTCGGGAGAATACGACTATCTTCTGAAAGTTGGTCTACCGGATTTATCCGAAATGGAGGGGTTTATAACGCATACCCTAAAGGCCCATCATAATGTTGTGAGATCAAATACAATTTTCACATTATCAACACTAAAAGAAGAGTAGAGAAAGGAGTGTAATCCCTATGTCATGGGAGTGGATGGCAAGAGGAATTTTGCTAGGGTTATCTATTGCGGCTCCTGTAGGTCCTATAAGCATATTATGCATTAAAATGACTATAAACTCAGGTTTCAAAACCGGCTTGTTCTGTGGTTTGGGAGCGGCCACAGCGGACGCAATCTATGGTTGTATCGCCGGATTAGGCTTATCTACCCTGACTGCTTTTCTAGTTGATTACAAAACCGTGCTACAAGCCTTAGGTGGACTATTTATTTGTTATCTTGGCATGAGGTCGCTACTATCTACTTCCGGGGCAAGAACTAGCGTGGAACCTTATTCCCCAAAAAGCTCACTAAATTCATATGCGGTGTCGCTGCTGCTGACGTTATCTAATCCCATGACGATTATTTTCTTTCTTGGCGTTTTCAGCGCTTCCGGTATCCATCTGTCGCATAGCAGCTCCGATATGCCGTTTTTGATCGTCGGTGTCTTTCTGGGCTCCACGTTATGGTGGATCTGTTTGATAGGGAGCACTGCTTTGTTCAGAACCAAAATGACGGCAGGGTACACAAAGCAGATTTTGTTCAACAGACTGTCCGGATTGGTGATGTTATCTTTCGGTATGATTGCCCTCATTCAATCTCTCGGTCTCCAAAAATTCCTTCCTTTCTCTATCTAGTTTTTATTCATCTTGAAAAGTCAGACAATCCTCCTTAATTTTGAACCTATAGACCTAAATAAAATTCCTCTATTCTGACGAAATATAAAGTGTCGGTAAAATATCAAGAAGGAAGGTATTCAATTGAATAAAGATATCGTAGTTAATCTTGTGAATGAGGTAACTGAAGAGGTATTTTCAAAGAATAAAGAAGCTTTGGAAAATGAAGGCGTACTAACTGGTAATGTAGAACTAGCGGTTAGGTTGTCCGCTCTAACAACGATTAAAATTCTTGAAAAGCTCGAGTTGCTCGATACGGACTAATATTCAGGCTTTGCCTTACCTAACTGAAGCTCTATTCCATTAATTATTTTGATGGCTGCTCTGCCGATCTTTTGAGAATCTCCAACAAATGTTACCACATCAGATCGTAGAGCAGCTAATTCCTCCCTCACAATTCCGCTTATTCTTCCCACATCACCTAGTGTCAGGCATTTTCTAATGTTTTCTTCATATTCCCTCCATTTTCTCCATAATAAAACCTCCGCTACTTAAGCAGGGGCTTGCAAGTTATTTTCCGCCTGTAAAAGGGTTGATCTCATTCGTAAGATCTCTCCCTTCCTTCTTCTCTTCAGCAGATATACGTTTTCCAACAGCAACAAAGGACCAGGCTAACGGACCAACAAATGCAATGATAACACCAATCACTAGAAGAAAACTCATGATTATCATCACCGCCCTCTTCACAATCATAACATTTTTTCCCTTATCGGAAAAAGGATTGCAGACTAATTTTCATCCCGCTTTTCGCGCTTCACCTTACGCAATTCTTTAATCGAAGCTAGAGTAGTCCCTTCCGGTATTGAAATCAAATGACTCTTCGAAACCCCAATCAGCTGCGAGGTGTAAATCCCCGTGTGCCCAGAGAACAAGTAACTCACGACACAAGCCATAAACATATAGATGGCTCCGCCAGATCCAAACAACTCAATCCCCATCAGGAAGCAAGCGATCGGTGTATTCGTCGCACCGCAGAACACTGCGATAAAGCCGAGCGAAGCCAGAAAAGGACCATACATATGCAGTAGTCCGGCCAAGGTATGACCTAGTGTTGCGCCAATGGCGAACAGCGGCGTTACCTCTCCCCCCTGGAACCCCGTACCCAGAGTAAACGAGGTGAAGATCACTTTCCAAAGAAATGCGAATGGAGAGACCTCTCCTTGAAAAGAATCCGCGATTAGCGGGAGGCCAAGACCCAGATACTCCCTAGTCCCCACGAGGTACACCAACGCAATAATAATGAACCCGCCCAGCGCACTTTTTACCATCGGATTCTTGATCAACAATGTAAAATGCACTTTCAAAAAATGAGTAAGCTGACTGAAAAGCATACCGACCAGCCCGAAGATCACGGATGCCAGCAGCACCTTTAACACAACCAAGAAACCCAGTGCAGGAAACTCGCTGACGGCATAATGAATATGATGCACCTTCCACAGCTTGGTGGCGACCAGATCACCAACGAAGCTGGCTGCGAAGCAAGGTAGCAGTGCCTGGTGGCTGATCAATCCAAGCGCAATCACTTCAAGCCCAAACAATGTACCGGCCAGCGGTGTGCCAAAAATAGAACCAAAGCCCCCGCTGATCCCGCACATTAACAGGATTTTACGATCCAGCGGGCTGATCCGAATCCATCTGCCGAAGCTGTCGGCGAGACTGCCACCCATCTGCACCGCAGTCCCCTCTCTCCCGGCAGAACCGCCGAACAGATGGGTGACGAGCGTTCCAAATAGCACAAGTGGTGCCATACGCAGTGGAATCGGCGCTCCTCCGCTCTGAATATTTTCTATGATCAGATTATTGCCCTTGGCACTATCCTTCCCATATCGAAAATATAAATAGCTGACCAGCGCGCCACCCAGTGGCAGCAAAAACAGCAGCCATGGATGCTCCATGCGCAGCGTCGTTACATAATCCAGACTTTTCAGGAACAGTGCCGAGGCCGTCCCGGTAATTATGCCGACACAGCTTCCCAGGATGATCCATTTTACAACCGTGGTCCAAATGGCCAAGTGGCTCCTCTCTCCCGCATAAGCCCTCCATCGTTCTCGCCCATTGTTCATCGCGCCCATACTCCCATAACCCAGATTTAACCCATAATAAAACAGACTCCTACCAGCCAAAACCTCACTGGTAGGAGTCATTAGTCTGCAAAAGACGGTTAATGGCGAACTCCATCGCCCGATTCATCTACAACCATATTAATTAAGTATATCCTGGAAGTCAAACGATAAATATGCGGCAGTTACAGATCTTTTTGTTGGAAAATACGCAAGGAAATGAAATAAGAGCAGCCAATCAGGCCTATATAGAGTAATCCAGCGAAGAGGTAAAATAGCATGAGGTTGGAAAATAGTCCCTCTGACACTCTAGTCAGAGTAGACAACAGGTTGACCAGATTTTGAACACTATCGGAGAGAAGCATAACAGCCAACATAAAGACGATGTTCACGACCTGTGCTCCCTTAGCCCCAAGCCAGTAGTTAATCGGCAAATAGATGGAAGCCAAAAGTGGAAAGATTGCCAGGGTTATACCAATTTCCTGCCAAGAGGTAGATGAAATGACATGTCCGGATACAGTGGTCACCAAGTAGAACAACAGAATACTGATAGCACCGAACAGGGTATAGGGCAGGAGCGCTAAATACTTAGAAAATACCAGTTCCTTCCTACGAACAGGCAGGCTGACCAAGAGACGCTGGATTCGCAACTGGCTATCCTGTGTACAGGAATTGATCAGAAGCATTAAGGGCGGCAACGTCGCTAGTAAGCTGTAAAGATGTAGACTCATCGTTGCCATCCAGATATAGTAAGGCACCAGGAATAGCAAGAATCTGCGGATTAACACAAAATCCTTACGGATCAAGTGAATAGATTTATACATGTACCCCACCGCCTTTTACGGTAAAATACATGATCTCCTCCAGGCTCGGCGTTTCACAGATGGCAATATTCCCAAAATGCTTTTCCCCTTCAGCACGGTTACTTAGTAACCCTTCAAAACCGTATGGTGTCTCCCGAATTCCCAGGAACCAGTTGCGGGTATCACGGTCCAGCAGTTCCCTCTCACCTTTGACCAGCAGGTATTTCTCCGGCAAGCTTTCCTTGCTCTCATGAAACACCAATCGGCCGTCATTGATAAAAACGATGTAATCTGCAACCTTATCAAGATCGGCGGTATTATGGGTGGAGAACAAAATGGACTTCCTCTCATCCTGAAGATGTTCTCCTAGTAGATCCAGCAGTTCTCTCCGGATTACCGGGTCCAGTCCTGAAGTCGGTTCGTCCATGATTAGCAGATCGGCTCCGTGCGAAAGTGCCATGGCTAAAGAGAATTTTATTTTCATCCCCTTGGATAAATCCTTGATCTTCTTGCCAGATGCAAGCTTGAAAAGCTCCAGATACTTCCGGCAGACCTCCTCATCCCACTGGCTGTAGAACGGGGCAATGATCTTCTTCATCTGCTTGACCGTTAAAGCTTCGTAAAAATAATTCTCATCAGAGACATACCCGATCCTATCCTTCACCTCAGGCGTATCCAGCGAGTTGCGTTGCCCGAATAGAGATATCTCTCCCCCATCCGGGTGGATCATCCCCATGATCATCTGAATCAGTGTGGTCTTACCTGCGCCGTTTGGTCCGATTAAACCAGTGATGTATCCCTGTTTGACAGAGACACTAAGCTCCTTCATGGCATAGCGATCGTAGTATTTGCTCACATTGCTTAACTGAATGACATCCCTCATCCGTTCTCCTCCTCATAGAGCAACTTCATCATCTCTGTGATTTCGGCAAATTCAATCCCGAGCCCTTTGCTCTCCTCGATAATTTCCTTCATCTTGTTCTCTATCATCCGCAAGCGCTGTTCCCGTATGTACTCCTGGTCTGCTCCGGATACAAAAGAACCTTTGCCAACAATGGAATTAACGAGTCCTTCCCGCTCCAATTCTTCGTATGCCCGCTTTGTAGTAATCACGCTGATTTGCAAGTCTTTGGCGAGAAGACGAATGGAAGGCAACGGTGTTCCCGACGAGAGATCTCCTTGCAGGATCATCTGACGGATTTGCCGAACAATTTGTGCATAGATGGGCTCTCCGGAAGTGCCGGATATCACAATATTCATCGTTTTAGGTCACCAACGTTTCTTGAGGTCTGTATTTAATGTATATATTTAATATATACATTAAATACACTCATGTCAACGATGCACGGTTTGTTGTACAAAAGCCGCTTCCAGTGCATCCAGCACTTCTGAGACGATGACTTGGGAGGATTCCTTGCGGGAGAGGGCATGCATAGACAGTTCCACTTCTTCCTGACCAGTTTTAATCTGAATCTGGTGGAGATAATCGGCCAGTTGCTTCTCGTTATACGCGGTGTAGATGGCCTTTTGTCCAGACAGACTGCGGGCATTGCCCTTCTCCTGCCCCGGTAACGGACGGTAGACGATCACCGGCAAGGACTGGGAAAAGGCCTCTGTCAAGGTGATTGCTCCTGCTTTGGTCAAGAGCCCGGACGAGAGTGACATCAGCTCATGAATCTGATCGGTGTACCCCTGAATATGCACCCGATCATTCCACTGATGACGACGTTCGAGATTCAGACGCAGCTTATGGTTATTTCCGCACAGTACGATCACATTGAACTCGGATTGCTCCAAGATGGTTCGGATAATCCGCTGGACATTACCCAAAACACCGTAAGCTCCTGCAGAGAGAAGAATATAACGTCTGCTTGCGTTTAACCCGTGCTTGCGCAGCAGCTCTGTTCGATCCGGAATCTTCTGGAATGCTTCACGAATCGGGATGCCGCTAACTGTGATCGCCTGTGGAGGTACTCCTGATGCCAAAAGCGCATCTTTTACACTATCCGAAGGTGCAAAGTATTTCCAAGTCGAAGGATGAATCCACCGCCCATGCAGGACATAATCTGTCAACACGGTAAATATCGGCACTTGCATACCGACTTTCTCACTAAGCTCGGAGGCAGCCAAATAAGGAAACGTATGAATAATAACATCCGGTTTCAGCCGCTTCAGAACCTCTTCGACCTTACGCTTTCCCATAGAATGTAAAAAACGGCTGAGCGGCTGGCCTGGCTTCATTCGACTTGTCATATCGTACAGCATGCCGTACAGACCGGGAGCGTAAGCCGTGCTTTTCAAATAAAAGGTACGAGAGACTGCATTCAGAAAAGGGTGAACTTCCGCAAACAAATCAACAATATACACCTGCTCTACCCCACGCGCCATAAAAGACTGTTGCAGCGCCTGCGCTGTCTTGGCATGACCGTCTCCAAAAGCGGAGGATACGATAAGGACAACCGGATTTATTTTCATAAGAAGTCTCCTTTTTGGTATAGGCTCCTCTCCACTGTAAACCTTAATCATAAACGGACAATAAATACCGTATGTAAAATGTCAGAATATTAACCATTCCTTAGGGAAGTCACTGTATAGTAGGAGAAAACTGGAGAAGGAACTGATCTGATGAAGCCAAAAGCTGTCCATATCTTATATTGTGTACTAATTATAGGATTCGTCTTGGTAATGATACCCAAATATTCGTATAATGATCCGGATACTTTTTGGCATATCGAAGTGGGGCGTTATATGATTGAGCACGGTCAGGTGCTGCATCACGCTATACATACATTTTACGGGGATAAACTGCCTTATGTACCCCATGAATTCGGATTCCAGCTGCTCGTTGCACCGCTATATCAAGCGTTCGGCTGGCCGGGGATATACATATTGACTGCTGTGTGTCTATTGTTACTTATTCTAGGGTTGCTTCGGTTAGGACGGGTTTCACGCAAAGAGCTGGGTCTATCAGAGAACCATCCGCTGCTGTTGCCCTTTGTGCTGCTGATCAGTTGCTGGGTTTACTATAATTACTTCAAAGGCCGGCCACAAATGATCTCTGCGTTCATGATTGTGTGGTTTTTTGTTTACATGCGTGAATTTCAGATGGTTACCAAAAAAAGATACGCAGCCGCGATGATCCTCCTGTCCTGTGCTATCGCCAACTTTCACGCGGGTGTGTGGCTGGTCATCGCTGTGTTTACGGGAATGACGTTCCTGGAAGCACTGATTGCCAAAACATGGACCAGACGCCATATCATCGTTTATGTGCTTACTTGGCTTGCTGGCCTAGCCAACCCTGGTGGGCTAAAAAGTCTTCTGTTCATCCTGGCCGTCACCCAGAAGAACTTCAATCTGCTGATTAACGAATGGCAGCCGCTTCAATTTAACAAGCTAGTGAATCTTCCGATTCTGCTGCTTCTGCTATTTTTTGCAGCTACATTGCCTTTCGCCTTGCAGCGCAAGCCGTTTCGGTTCTTTATGATGCTCGGGATTCTGTATCTCGGTGTGTCCAATTTCAAGCAAAATCTATTCATGTGGCTGTTCATCCCTTACTTTGCCGCAGTGTTCTTCGAGGCGCTTCCGAAGGTATCCAGGCTACGCAAGTTCGCATATTTGCCGACACGAAAAACGATCCTGCTCTGCTTAACGCTGGGCCTGACGATCAATACGGCCTACATCTTTCTCGTTCCGCCCGTGGTAGATGCCAAAAGCTATCCGGTCGATGAAATGACCTATATTCTTGATAAAACACCTGACGGTGTGCGCCCACGGGTATTCTCCCGCTACGGCTCATCCGGCTACGTGATGTTCCGCGGCGGGGATATCCTCTGTGACGGAAGACAGGACCCTTTTATCACCAAAGAATCTATAGGTGCGTTGGGCTGGACGGCCTTTGAACGTTCGATGTACGGGTTCTCTGAATATTTGCCGGAGATTGTCAAAGCCGATCATCCTGATTATGTCATTGTCCATGACGGCGTCTCCCGCAAGCTTTACAATGAGTGGGTCAAGGACTTCGGACAACCCGTGTATAAGGGAAGATACGGGAGTGTATTTTCTTTTTTAGACAAATAATCAAGACATTAAGCCCGCGTATCGCAAGAATCGATAAATGATATCCATTTGATAATGCACCCGGTCCGCATGATTTAGACTCCAGCAGGTCTCTACGGTCACTGCCTTCGCTCCAAATAACCGTGAGACCGCCATCCTTGAAGTGCCGGACCGGGAGCGCAGACGAATGTTGAAACGCAGGGATTTTACCCCTATAGTCCCGTTGATGCCTCTAAGAACATGGCGGACAGCAGGCACTGCCGGATTCCCTGGGCTGACCACCAGGCTTTGACCCAGCACCCGTTTGCTCAGTTGGGACAACCCGTTGGCTTCGTGAAGGTCCAGATACCAGGATGGGCGATAGCTGCGCATCAAACGACACAAAGATGAGGCCAGCGGATGGCTCGCTGCTTCATTGTTGTATCTGGGGAATCTGCGGTTTAAGTCAGGGACACCGCGAATCCGTTTGCGATAAGCTTGTTTATTCAGAATCGGTACGATAATCAGGGTTCCCCGCTGAATGCTCCTACTTCCATGACGGAGTTGATCCACAATCCTCTGCGCTGCCTTCATGCTGGCCGTTTCATTTCCGTGTATCCCCGCGACAATCATAAAGACCGGTCCCCGCTGGCTTCCTCTGATAACATGATAAGGCGTGTTATAGGCTGAACCCGGTGCTAAGCTATGCTTTTTCACGATCACCGTTTCCCACCTCCTGATGATTTCGCCCCGCTGTGATGCAGGAATAACACTATATTTTTATGCTTGTTTCTTTGCAGAGGGTTGGACAAAACAGCAAAAAGACCCCACCGCCGCAGCTATGAAGTCCCCAATTCTCCTTTCTATAAGTGTGTCAATAAGAAAAAGATGTGAAATTTCTCAGCGTACTCTAATAAACTCTCCACACCGATTGGCACAAGCGAGATCCAAGGTTGCATGGTAAGTTATGGCTATTTTATCTATGCTATGGTGTTCTCAGGGTAATCAGCCCGCACAAAACCATAGGAGGTAATGTATGAGTATCCATAACAAACAACGTATCCGCAAGCTTTGTGTCGGTGTCAGCTTAGGGCTTGCCCTGATGACTTCAGGTGTTGCCGTCTTGGACGGCTCCAGTACAGCCTATGCCGCAACAAGTCAGACTTCTGTAGCAGATAACATCATTGCAACCGGCTTGAAATTCCAAGGGACTCCTTATAAATTTGGAGCTAAGGCAGGAAATACAAGTTCCTTCGACTGCTCGTCCTTCACTCAATACGTATTCAAGCAGAACGGCGTTACCCTTCCACGTACATCAACCCAGCAATCTACTGCGGGCACTTATGTATCAAGAAGTCAGCTGCAACCGGGTGATCTCGTCTTCTTCTACTCCCCTATTCACCATGTAGCTATTTATATGGGCGACGGCAAGATACTGCATACCTACGGCAAAGGCGGTGTCACCGTCACGAATCTGAATTCCGGCTGGTGGGATTCGCATTACACAACAGCGCGTCGTGTTCTGCCATCAAGCGGACAATCTGTCTCCCATTCAGTGATGGATAACAGCACTAACGACGATAACAGCAGTAGCAGCAGTAATAGCAATAACGGCGATAATGCGTCACAAGATCTTTTTGGATACTTTAATTTTGAAAAATAGACCACTATAATACTAAAGCCACATCCGATAACTCTGGATGTGGCTTTGCCGCGGCTCGTCTATAGATGATCAACACTTGATCTCTCCCGATTTCTTTGCCGGACCCGGAGCTGGTCTTACAGGCAGCCTGACACTTACAGTGGTTCCCTCGCCCTCCACGCTTTCAATCCAGATTAAGCCGTCATGCTCCTGCACAATAGATTTAGCAATCGGAAGACCCAGACCGGTCCCTCCCGTCTTGCGGTGCCGTGAATTGTCCACGCGATAGAACCGCTCGAAGACGTGTTTGATCTCGTGCTGCGGAATTCCGATTCCTTGATCCTTCACAGCAACCGTAACTTCTCCATCTTTTTCGGAAATAAAAATATCTACCACTTGAGAACTGTATTTCTGCGCATTGTCCACCAAGATAATCAGCAGTTGCTCAATTTTATTGCGGTCTGCTTCAATATCCTTCGCCTCGGGACTGGCATGTAGCCGAATTGTACGCTCGTTAACCAAATGAAAGCGGGCAATCACTTGCTGGCAGACCTCCACCATATTCACTGGCTCCAAATTCAACTTTGTGCTTTGCTGCGAAGAGGCCAGCATAAGTAGCTGCCGGGTCATCTTGCGCATCCGCTTAGTTTCCTCATAGATCGACTGAATCGCCTCTTCCTGCACCGCCTGATCCTCGTTCCCCCATCGCTTCAGCATATTGGCATAGCCCTCAATAATCGTCAACATCGTATTCAGTTCATGAGAGGCATCGGATACAAATTGCTGCTGCTTCCAGAAGCTTTCTTCCAATCGTCCAATCATGCGGTTGAAGGTCTCTGTCAGATCATAGAGCTCATCACGGGCAGAACCCTGTAGAGGGATGGTGTTAAAGGTCAGACTCTCTTCATTCTTCCGCATCGTCTGGATGCTTTTGGTAATGGGCTTCAAAATGGTCCGGGACACCAGTTTGCCTGCTGCCAGACATAAGAGGACAGCGATCAATGACGATATGCTAAGGATGGTTAGGAGATTTTGAATGCTTGCCTTCAGACCATCCAGCTTCGCAGCGATCTCATAACCGCTGATCACTTTATTCTGAACCATGACCGGAATATGTACGACCATAACTAACTCATCTTCCCGCTCCAGAAGGAGCCACTTCCGGTGCCTGGCATACTTGAAGGAAATACCGCTCAAATTCATATCTTTGCCATGTGTGATTTCATAGACTTTATTGTTAAGAAAATCGGATATGCGGATATAGGTGCTCTGTGTCAGGGAACTTCGGAGCAGGAGCTCCTGTTCTGACTCCGGGAGAGAGGCTGCTTCGTTCACAATCGGCACCCATTTGCTCAGGAGCAGTTCATTGGCGTTGCGGGTAGCATTTGTAATGTATAGGCAGTATACAGTGATATCGACAAACAGGAGAATACCAATGAGGACCAAGGAAGTGAGAAGATTAATTCGGGTACCGATCTTCAATCGTCTTCCTCCCGAATACTATATCCTATACCGCGGCTGGTCTTGATCAGCTTCTTCTTGTGACCCTTGTCGATCTTTTGCCGCAAGTAACGGATATACACATCCACTACATTCGTATCTCCCACGAACTCAAAATCCCAGACATCCTTGATGATCTGCTCTCTGCTCAAGACATGATTCTTATGTTCGATCATATACACCAGCAGGTCGAACTCCTTGGGCGTCAGCTCGATTCGCTGCTCTCCTCTAGTGACGTCCCTGGTCTGTTTATTGATAGTCAAATTATCCGCTTCGATAACAGGACTCTCTTCTCCCTGCAGCTGAGAATTCCCGGCAGGCGTGCGAATATGCGCCCTGATTCTTGCCAGCAGTTCCTCAATCTCAAAAGGTTTCGTAATGTAGTCATTAGCTCCCTGGTCTAATCCAGATACAATATCAGGTGTCGTATTTCGAGCGGTAACGAGAATAACCGGCGTAGTCTCATCCGCTTTGCGCAATCTTCGCAGGACTTCAACCCCATTCAGACCTGGCATCATAATGTCCAGAATGATGATATCCCAGGACTGCCCGAGTGCCAGTTCCAGCCCTTCTCTTCCATCATGGGCAATCTCAACCTCATAACCTTCGTGGGATAGCTCCAGTTGAAGCAGCCTAGATATCCGCTCCTCGTCATCAATCACCAGAACTGATTTACTCATGGCAATGCCTCCTTCACATGGAATATGAATAATGCAGTATACAAAAAGGACAGGATATTTCCCTTTTGGGAATAGTATCCTGTCCTTCTTCCATTCTTATTCCTGAATATTAGTTATACTTCGGCAACCAATCTCCATGGGCTTCGATCAGCTCATCACACATCGCGACGATATCATCCATCGACAGCTCTGCAGATGTATGTGGATCCAGCATTGCAGCATGATAAATATGTTCCTTCTTGCGTGTGATGGCTGCTTCAATCGTCAGCAATTGGGTATTGATATTGGTACGGTTCAGTGCTGCGCATTGTGGCGGAAGATCGCCTACAAATGTTGGTGTAATGCCGCTGGCATCAACCAGACATGACACCTCAACACAGGCTTCTCTAGGCAAGTTGGTAATTAGGCCAGTATTCATGACGTTGCCGCCGATTTTGAACGGCACATTCGTCTCAATAGCCTCCATGATGTAAGATGCATATTCCGCGGAGCGTTCATGTTGAAGGCCAGGGTTATTGACCAGATCTTCGCGCATATTCTTCCAGTTGCCAATCTGTTCCACGCACCGGCGCGGATACTCGTCCAGTGGAATCTGGAAGCGCTCGATCAGTTCAGGATAGTTACGCTTGATAAAATACGGGTGATATTCTGCATTGTGCTCGGAAGATTCGGTGATATAGTATCCGAATTTAAGCATCATCTCATAACGTACCATGTCATGGTGATGCTCCTTCTGCTTCTCAGCCGCCCGGCGTTTAATTTCCGGATACAGGTCTTCCCCGTCCTTGGTCACTTCCAGCAGCCAGGCCATATGGTTAATACCGGCAATTTTGCCCTGAACACCTTTATGATCCATGCCAAGATCTCTGAGCAAATCCTGAACGCAATGTTGCACGCTGTGACATAGACCAACCGTCTTCACGCCACCGTACGTACTCATGACATTCGTCAGCACCGCCATCGGGTTCGTATAGTTCATGAACAGAGCATCCGGACAGACTTCCCGGATATCTGCGGCAAAATCCAGCATGACAGGAATGGTGCGGAGGTTGCGGAAAATCCCGCCGATGCCGACCGTATCTGCAATGGTCTGGCGAAGACCATACTTCTTCGGAATTTCGAAATCAGTAATTGTACAAGGATCGTAACCGCCAACCTGAATTGCATTGATTACATATTTGGCGCCGCGCAGTGCTTCTTTGCGATCATTGTAAGCTTTGACTACACAAGTCGAACCATGGGAAGATTTAATATTATTGAGCATGTTCTCCGAATCGGCAAGACGAACCGGATCAATATCAAACAAAGCCAACTCAAAACCTTGCAAGGCAGGTGTTCTCATGCAGTCACCCAGTACGTTCTTGGCAAACACGGTGCTGCCTGCACCGATAAATGTAATTTTGGACATGTGAAATCCTCCTTCGAATGTATACACTGAAGACTGCATTAATTATAAATCCTGTTGCATCACAAGGAGTAATTCGCCTTAAAATGCACTAATAGCAAGCATTCAGCGTCGCTCTTTTCAATATCCACTATAAATTAGCATGCTTCGATTGAATATGGAGAAATACAAGAGACATATGGATTTTTGTTGCATGTATCTAAATTTGTTATAATGGTCTCTGGTTCTATTTTCAATTGTCCAGGAGGCGGCTTTACGTTATGAGTCCAGAACATTCATTTTATACATCCGGCTTTAACCTGATACCGGACGAACCAGATTTGACCGTACTGTTCAGTGGTGAAGCTTCACCGGTTCCCGGTCATAAGGTCGGTCCGTCTGTCCACGACTATTATCTGATTCATACGGTCTTTGACGGAGAAGGCACCTTTCAGAGCGGAAGCGGGAAGATTCATCCCTGCAGTTCAGGAGATACTTTTATTATCTTTCCAGGCGCTTTGTTCTGCTATCAGGCCGACACGCTCAAACCATGGTCTTACGCATGGGTCGGTCTTAGGGGCGATGCTGTCCCGTCACTGCTCAGCAGAGTCGGGATTACCAAAGAGCAGCCAGTCATTCACTCCGAACATTTGTCGGAATTAAGTTATCTGTACGAGAAGACGCGGCTTTCCTTTCAACAATCGCCGTATCCGCAATTGGAAAGTCTGGAGGCTTCCGGCTGGCTGCGCCTCCTCCTTCATCAGTTTGGTTATGACAACCGCAGTACACTGTCTGTTCCGTCTCAAGCGATGCCCAGCATTATCGACCGGCAGATCGATCAGGCTATACGCTGGATTACCTTTGAGTATCATCAGCAGGTGAACATTGATCATATGGCCTCCTCTCTTGGCTATCACCGGGCTCACCTGTCCAAAGCCTTCAAAGTCAGAACCGGGATGTCACCTAAGCAATATTTGATGAAAGTACGGATGAACAAAGCCGAAGAACTGCTTCGCGGACATCTGACCATTGATCAAGTGGCTTCTTCTGTCGGTTTTAACGATGCACTGTATTTCTCCAAGCAATTCCGCAAATGGAGCGGGATGTCGCCAAGTGAATACCGGACGGAAAAGCGCAATGAGGGAGGCTGAAAAAAGCAGAAGGAGAATTTTCAGTAGCTTTCTGAAAAAAAGAAGCATAAAATTAAAGATAAATTTCAAAATACTGCTGAGGAGGAAATAGACATGAAAAAAATATTTTTGGTACTTGTAACAGCACTGCTTATAATTACGGTGGTTGGCTGTTCCTCGGCGACAAAAAAACAATACGTAGGCAGCCCCGACTGGACTTCCAGATTTATTGTATGGGACGGCAAGCTGTATTCCTTTGATCTCAAGACAACTGCCGAGATTGAAAAAGAACTCGGAACAGTGGAGGAGATCTCTAATGAAAAGTCGCACAAATTCACTTCGGATACCTTTTCCAATCACTTTGAAGTAGGAACAAAGGTGTACAAAGTCAGAAATGTTGAGACCGATGTTGCCATTGCTGCGGAATTGGACGGCTTTTACTACGAAGGGAAATATGCCGGAGATTATGTCAAGAAGTAACTATACAGGCAGCCATATATGAAGAGGGGAGCCTGACAACAATGGACCAGAGGGATACTATTCTAAACTATTTGCGTGAGCAGCCGCTCAGGAACATCACCCTGCTGAAAATGGTGACGTATTTCAGCCATGTGATGAAATGCCACTACGTGGAGGGTCTGGAGGGACGGGGAGTCCTGCTGCTGTTGCCAGCCGAAGCCTATGCTTACGATCATCGAACATACCCGGAAGCTGAGCTTATTGTGTTTATGGAATACAGCAGTCCCGCAGTGTTCCCCCATCTTCTTGCCTTGGTGCCAAAAGACGCCAAGCTTGTGTTCAAGCTTCAGGACGAGGCTTACTACGATGCATTGTCCAAGCATTTTTCATTGACTAAAGCCCGGGGGTATATCACGTACACTACCCCTGCCAATCTGCATATGGTTCCAGCACAGGAGGCTGTGCGGATAGAACTGCCGGATAACCGCCTCTTGCCGTTATGGGAGGGAAATCACTACAGCCTGGAGGAAATACAAGAGTATTTCCGAAGTGGAGCGTTCTCTGTATCTATTTTTGAGGGAGAGACGCCGCTAAGCACTTGTCTAGCCTTCCGTAATGAAGACCAAGTCTGGGAAATCGGCGCGGTCTATACAGTAGAATCTGCGAGAGGCAAAGGATTAGCGAAGAAGGTCGTGCAAACAGCACTCTTCTATCTTCACCGGGACGGACGAATCCCGCGATATCATGTGCTTGAAACCAACCATACCTCTATCCGGCTGGCCGAATCGCTCGGACTAGTGCGCTGTGTCACCTTGGTACACTGGACCAACTAATCTTCGTAGTATTCTTTCCGGCCGCTTTTACAAAATTTAGTCATACATAAACAGGAGCAGTCCCAGCATGGGACTGCTCCTGTTTTCCTTGCCTTTATCTCGGACAAAGTCTCACTAATACACTTATCGAGGCCGCCGCCACTGCTTCAGGACCTCAAGCAGACCCGGGAGATCGAGACCATCCAGCGAAAATGCTTTGCGCAGCAGATCATGCGGAATGAACTCGTCATACTTACCCAGATACGGAGCCTCGTCCGGAGCTAACAGTCCGAGCGGGTCTGCTGTAGCGGCGCTTTCAGCAAGGATTTCTGCTTCCAAGGTTTCGGCATCCGTCTTTCCGGCAACCACCATGTAATACGGCTCCATCGGCACTATGGAACGAAGGTTAAGCGGGCCTTTGAGGTTGTTCTTCAACAGCCGTTCAAGGGTACGGAACTGCCGGCTGCCGGCCCATGGCAGGATGAACATCGAATCCCCGCCAGCCGGGAGCACCGAACGCTCCAGCAGGCCGCTTTCCTTGGCCAGACGGCGTGCTCGTTCCAGTCTGGCTGCCGCACTAGGCGCCAAATATGGATACAGCGCCGTGTCCCCTAGCACCTCCCGGATCTTGGTCATGATCCTGGTATGCACATCACCTCCGGCACCGAGCCAGAGCGTGTCCACCTTGCCGCGTGAAGTTTTGACATACACCGCCTTGTGCCGGTTGTCTACCTCCTCCACCTTCCACAGCTTGCCAGCGAGCGTGAAGCAGTACCCTGGCGGCGGCACCGTCGTAATGGAGCCAATCTCTTCTGTTCCGTTATAGACGACATGCTCTTCGTCATCCTTGAACACTGCATAGAAGCGGAAGTTGTTAACAATTTTCTCTCCAGCCAGCCCAATCAGCAGACTGCCCTCTTCCATCCTTTCGATCTGTCCCATACCCAGCAAGTAGGTCAGGAAGTCATCATAATCCTCTGGAGCAACTTCCCGGAAGGATGGCAGACTCAGCACCGCTTCTTTAAGATCGTCCGGCTCGGCCTCCCCCATACTCTTCAAAATGCTCATCGTCTGATGGTATAACAGCCCTACCGGTAGCTTCCGCACGGCCAGCGGCTCCACCCATTTCTCCCGCACGTACAGCTCGATTACAGCAATGGCCCGCAGCAGGCTCCAGGGCATGCGAGCGGGCAGCTGTGCCTCTTCGTCCTCTTCCTCGGGGGTGACGAAAATCATCTCGGAGGCGGCGTCTCCCCTCCGGCCGGAACGTCCCAGCCGCTGCACGAAGCTCGCGCAGCTGTAAGGCGCGCCGAGCTGAATTACCCGCTCCAGCTCGCCCAGATCAATACCAAGCTCCAGGGTCAACGTTGCGGCGGCCACCGCCGGGCCCGGACCCTGTCTGAGCGCTGCCTCGGTCTCCTCCCGAAGCAGCGCCGAAATACTGCCATGGTGAACGTGAAAAACATCCCGTTCCCCCCGCTTCGCGGCGATCCGCCGCATCTCCAGAATTGCCGATTCAGCATCGGTACGGCTGTTGGTGAAGATCAGCGCTTTCTTCAGGTGGGTGTAGTCGTAGATGTAATCAAAATACGACTGCCGCGCCAGCTCAAGCTGCTCGGCCCCCTTCTCGTCCCTGGCGTCCGGGAACGAGAAATGCTCGACGCTTAGGCGGAGCTTCCGCCCGCCCTGCGGCGCCGAAATCTCGACGGGCTGGCGGGTTCCCGCCGCCAGCCACTTCGTCACGGAGTCGTAGTCGCTAAGCGTCGCCGACAGTCCGATCCTCCGCGGCGAACAGCCTGCCATTCGCGAGATTCGCGACAGCTGGCTGAGGACCTGGATGCCGCGATCGCCGCCCATAAACGCATGCACTTCATCAATCACGATGAAGCGCAGATCATTGAACAGGGCCGGAATGGCATTCGGCCGGTTCATCAACAGCCCTTCCAGCGATTCGGGGGTAATCTGGAGCACACCAGAGGGCTTTTGCATCAGCTTCGTCTTCTCTGCCTGGGGAACATCTCCATGCCAATGCCACACCGGGATGCCGCCCTCACGAAGCAGGTCGTTCAGCCGCGTAAACTGATCGTTGATCAACGCTTTGAGCGGCGCGATATATAATATCCCTACAGAATCAGAGGGCCGCTCGTACAACTCGGTCAGTGCCGGGAAGAAAGCCGCCTCCGTTTTGCCCGATGCTGTACCAGAAGCAATCAGCAAATGATTCGGCGTTTCGAACAGTACCCGGCAAGCGTCAACCTGAGCCTCGCGCAGGGTCTCCCAACGATTTTTATATATAAATTCCTTAATAAATGGAGCTAATCGGTAAAAGGGGTTCTCACTCATAGCTCAAACTCCGCTAATAACGAATCCATCTCGCTTTGTTCGGTCTCATCACCCTTAGCCTTCGTTTCACCCACCAGCTTCTCAAAAGACAATTCCGGGTGCTGGTGCAGCGAATGCAGCAGATCCATAAAGTCACGTACGATCTCCCGTGCTGTCAGCAGCTCGTCCGCACCTAGTCTGCCGACGGCTTCCTCCATGAAGTGTACAAGTTGTTCCCGGCTCAGCGTCGACGCATATCCGTAATGCAGGGCATGAATATCGCGCAATCTCTCCAGTAGAACAAGTATTTCTTCTGGTGAAAGCATCTCTAGTCCGATGATCGGCCCGGTAAAGGTGTTCAGCCCGGTTGCAGCATACCGCCCTGCCACGAGCCGGGAACGCAGAGCCTCATAGCTGAACAAGCCCCGCCGGCCGTCCTCAACGAATTGTGGAGTCCCGCCAAGGAAAATCCCCAGATGCTCTGCCTTCCCCTGCATCGTATCATTGAACATGGTCAACAACTTCTCATAATTGCTCTGCCGTGAAATACTATTCGTAATCTTGTACAAGTTGACACCTTCGTCAATAAACAGCAGCAGCCCCTTGTACCCGATAGCCGCTGTAAATTCCGCCCACAGCTTCATGTAATCGTACCAGTTGTCATCGTCGATGATGACACCAACACCGAGCGCTTTTCGTGCTTCGGTCTTGGTGGCGAATTCACCGCGCAGCCAGCGGAGTGCATCCTGCTTCAGATCATCATCGGCCAGCTTATGGCCATTCCAATAGGAAGCCAGTATCTTGGCAAAATCAAAGCCGTGGACCAGTCCCCTCATCTCCGAAGCCACAGCGTAGATCTGTTTCTCCACAGCTTCGCCAAGACCGGCATGCTCCGGGCCGTAGCCCTGTTCCCGCATCACGGTCTGCTGAAGCGAGAGAATCCATTTCTGCAGCACAATCTCCAGCGCGCCACCATCCGGCCGGGTACGGGTCGATAAATGGCTCATCAGCTCACGATAGGTAGCCAGGCCCTGTCCTTTCGTTCCGACCAGCCGCCGTTCCGGGGAAAGGTCAGCATCTGCTACAACAAAATCCCGATCCATAGCATAATTGCGGATCATTTGCAGTAAAAAGCTTTTACCGCTACCAAACTTGCCCGTGATTAGCTTGAAGGACGCTCCGCCCTCGGCAATATTGTCCATATCACGCAAGATCGCTTCGATCTCCGGCCTGCGACCAACGGCAATATGCTCCAGCCCGATCCGTGGCACGACGCCTGCGGTAAGAGAGTTGACGAGTGCCGTCGTCATCCGTTTCGGTATTTTCAGCTCATTCATCCAGTAATTCACCTCTTCAAATATGAAAGCATAGGCACATACTCAGCCATAACCTCTTCTCCATCGATCAGTAGATCGCCAAGCATGTCCATCGCGATATCGTTAATTTCGTCCATCAGCAGCTCAGCCATTGTGCCATTCGCCGCGGCCAATTTTTGCACCTCATGCCAACCTTCTTCCTCGGTTAGGGCCAGCACGGCATTCCGCTGGAGAGGGGTCAATGCTGCAGCAAAAGACACCCATTCCGAACCTTCCGCTGTCTCTTCAATCCGCGAGTCTCCCTCTTCCGGGGCGACCTTCCTTACAGGATTTATTATGTGATCGGGTGCAGTAAAACCAGCAGTGACCGAAGCTGCATGATCGTTCCCGGTCTTATCACTCAGATCTTTGCTCTCGCATTCATGTAACTTAGCACTCTGGTCATAACTCTCGTCCTCATACGTCTTAATGATCTTCGACCCGTCATTGTTCTTCTCGCTGCCTTCCACGTCTGAGTCGCGAGCATCCACTGCCTCCGGTTCAGACCAGGCTGTAGCCTCTACCTCTTCAGTATACCCCAAATCCTGGACGGTGAGCAGGGTGCGCACAACGTCAGAGTCTGCCTGAAGCCGTTCCAGCTTCTCCGTGTCTATAACAACTGCGGGGCCTTTATCCTCTTGCTGAGCTCTATGAAACTCCCGTTGAAGGTACTGGGAGACCAACTCTTCCATGTCAGCATCCAGCTTGACACCCTTTAACCTGCCGCGGAAGCCCATCAGCTCTCGCAATTTGTTCTCTGTCAAACGGAACAAACGTGTTACAAGACTACGCAGCGGAAGAGACTTGCTGATCCGAACAACCGGCACAAGCACGGAGTAACCATACAGTGAAATATCGTATACCGCACTGCGGAACAGATAGCGTTCTCTTAGCACTGGCGCTCCAGGCGGGAACATTTCCATCAGCGATTGTCCATGCTTACGCATCACATAAGCATCGATCAATGATACAACCTTGGGAATGTATAATTCAGCAGCTTCCTGACCTTCGCCGATGAAGAACTTGGACTTGCTGATGTCATAGTCCGACATAAAGGTTAGCACGGCGAAGGTCAGCTGTTCTCTGGCCGAAGACAGACAGCGCATTAATTCCAGTTCAGCAAGGTCTCCTGCGAGTCCCCGGGAACGGGCTACAATCAGCGACAATGGAACTTCCAGTTTATGTACGAAGGAAAAATCAGCAATCCAGCCGCCCATATACTGATCCAGTCGCTTAAATTTGTCCCTATATGCTTCCCATATTCGGCATAACTGCGTATAACCATCCTGCGGGTCATCCCAGCCAACACCATTAATCAATTCATATACATGCAGAAAAACATAAGACAAATCCGTAGCCGGATATCTTCCCTCACGAACCTCACCACGCCAGAAGAAATACCATGTGCTCTGTGCCCCCGTCATATGACCATAGTTCGGCCAGTAACTCTTGAACGGCACGAAGAGTGCCGCGTCTCCCTTAACCTCTACAAGTTGCCGTGCCCGCTGCACGAATTCACTCTCTGACGTGGTCACTGGCTCCTGCGTTTCTGCATCCCAAAGCTGCAGTTGTTCGGCAGTCTCAGGCAATTTCTGTTTCTTCCCCGTCGAGGTAGAACGCTGCGGCTTCGTCACGGCAGATCGTTCCGGTACAGAGGCCGCTGCCGCTGAAGTATCCCGTGGCGGGATCGCTATATTCTGCTCCGTGCTTTCCCATATCCATTCCGAGAAGTGCGGCTTCTTTCCATTGCTCATATATTCTCCTCCCTCCTCTTGCCTTGGCTAATATTAGAAAAAACGGCCCTATTCACTATCGTGAAAGAACCGTCTCCATGCTTACTCAAGGTCTTCTTGAAATGCGCGTAGCGCAGCCTGCTTTATTCCAGCTCTATTCCTTTGGTTTCTTTACCTAGCAACAACACCGCAACAGCACCTACGATGATCGTTGCGAAGAACAGCATAAAGATAGAGCTGATCTCCACAGATCGTGCTACCAGCATCCCGACCAGCAGCGGGGCGATAATCCCCCCGATTCGTCCAAAGGATGTAGCTAAGCCTGCTCCCGTCGAACGAATAGACGTTGGATACAATTCCGGCGTGTAGGCATACATACCGCCCCAAGCACCAAGGTTAAAGAACGAAAGGCAAATACCCGCTGCCATCAACATCCCTTCCGTCGTGGCGTTGCCGAACCAGGCAGCGCTGACTGCCGTGAACAGCAGATAAATCACCAGCACGAACTTGCGGCCGAACTTCTCTATAAAGTAAGCGGCAGTGAAGTAGCCTGGTAATTGGGCCAAGGTCATGATCAGGACATACTCAAAGCTTTTGACCAGACTGAAGCCCTTAAGCACCATAACTGTAGGCAGCCACAGGAACATACCGTAATAAGAGAAAACGACCGTGAACCACAAGATCCAGAGCATGATCGTCGAACGACGATATTCCGATGACCAGACTGTAGCGATACGGCTCTTCAGAGAGACCGGCGCTTTCTTGATTTCTGCAAACCGGGGAGAGTCGTCAATTGCACGGCGAAGATAAAGAGCATATAGCGCTGGAACGGCCCCAATTGCAAAGGCTACACGCCAACCGTAATCAGGAATTACGAAGAAGGCAATCAGTGCAGAAAGAATCCAGCCTAGTGCCCAGAAGCTCTCCAGCAGCACTACGGCACGGCCTCTCTCCTTCGCAGGCATGCTCTCTGATACCAAAGTAGAGGCTACCGGCAGCTCCCCGCCAAGCCCAAATCCGGCTACGAACCGGAGAACACACAGGATGGCAAAGCCTGAGGCAAAAGCAGACAGGCCACTCGCTGCAGAGAAAATCAACAACGTCCACAGCAGCACCGATTTGCGCCCAAAGCGGTCCGCCAAGATACCCGCAGCCGCTGCTCCGACAGCCATTCCGATAGAGTTAATACTTGTTAATAGTCCAATCTGCTCCGGCCCGAGCTTCCATTCCTTGGCCAATGCCGCAACAACAAAAGAAATCATTCCCACGTCCATCGCGTCGAACATCCAGCTTAGTCCCGCGCTGAACAGCAGCTTTCGTTGCTTCGGATTCCGCAGCAGCGTCATTTGATTCACTTTCAAGCCCCCACTTTCTAAGCCTCTCGACTGTTAAATCTTACCCTGATTATTGCTCATACACATTTTAGAATCGAAGTGTTCAAAAATCAAGGAATAACACCGCATTAAAATACTGTTTGGCCAGCGACTGGAAGTAACAGGTCTGTACAGAGATGGCGGCTACGAGCAGCGCATTCTGCACCATTTCCCGCTGGGTTTTGCTCAGATGATTTAGCCGGGTCAGGATGCCTTCCGTTGCTCTGGCGAACGAGCTGTCCTTCCAGGTATTCTTGTGCAGATCCCGTCCCCCGATTCTTTGGGTATGCAGCACAGGGTTGCTCTTGATTTCCTCAAAAAGACCTGCGTAGGAGGAATACATCTGTGCAGGTTCAATGAGATCATCGTCGTCACGCTCAGGCATTAGAAACAGCAGCTGGAAGAGCTGACGAATGCTCTCAAAATCAAGTGCCGACTTCAGATCATCTATCATAAACAGCAAGGCTGCCTGGTTAAATGAATATTTTTTCCCTGCTTTTGGAGAACCCAAATATTCCTTGAAGTCACGCTTTACCCAGTTCTGCATCGCTGTAACCGAAAGGTTAGAATACTCAATCAGATGACCCAGTGCTGCGATCTCTCCAAGGGATAGGCCCTTCACGGTCCCTCCTTTGATGATCTTGTGCAGGATAGGCGGAATGTCGGTAGACAAAAAAGCCGGCAGCGTCGTACCACTCCGGACCTCATCATGATGAAATTTAGTCCAGGCTTCCTGCAGGATATTCAGCGGTTTCTGCGGCGAAACACCGGTGAGCGAGAGCAGAAGACAGGACATTTCGATACGGGTCAATGTGAATGACTCCATGTCAGTACCCCTCCTTGTTTCCCTTCAGAAATAATGTAAATCACTTACATTTGATATTTCAGCGAAAAGTTCGTAAAATTGGTTCATAAGAACTCATAATATGAGTATAACCTATTTAAGGAACGAAAGGGATGGTAAAGATTATATGGGTATAGGACTTAGTTTGACGTTGGTGGCTATTTTGATTATTTTCACCGCTTTTTTTGTAGCAACGGAATTTGCAATGGTAAGACTGAGAGGCAGCCAGATCAGCCAAATGGTGATTGAGGGACGCAAGAACGCTATCGCCGTACAAAAGGTCGCTGCCAATCTTGACGGATATTTGTCCGCCTGTCAGCTCGGGATTACAATCACCGCACTCGGCATCGGGGCACTCGCAGAGCCTGCTTTCGAGCATCTGCTGTTCCCGATATTCCACTGGCTCGGTCTCAGTGAGAGTGTGAGTAAACCGCTTGCCTTTGCACTCGCCTTCTTGGTGGCGACATTCCTGCACGTCGTTGTCGGCGAACTTGCGCCAAAGACTGCTGCTATTAATGTTCCGGAGAAAATTGCACAAATTACAGCCCCACTGATTATTTGGTTCTACAGAATTTTGTACCCGTTGATTTGGCTCATGAACGGTTCCGCTAATCTTCTGGTCCGTTTGTTCGGTATGAAGCCGGCCAGTGAACATGGCGACGCCCACTCGGAGGAAGAGATTCGTCTTATCCTGTCGGAGAGCTACGAAAGTGGCAAGATCAACAAAGCGGAATACGGTTATGTTAACCGGATCTTCGCTTTTGACGAAATGTTAGCCCGTGAGATCATGGTTCCCCGGACAGATATGGTGTGCTTGTTCACCAATCATTCTCTGCTGGAGAATTTGGATATCATCCGTAAGGAACAGTATACCCGTTTTCCAGTGGCGGAAGGCAATAAAGATAATATCATCGGTATGATCAATACGAAGCAGCTTTTCTTGCAATACGATAATAATCCTGACTTTGACTTTAAGGGCCTAATTCAGCCCGTGCTGACTGTGTCTGAAGTTACTCCAGTCAAGACGCTTCTGACTCGTATGCAGGTCGAGCGTGTGCATATTGCTCTTCTGCTTGATGAATACGGCGGCACATCTGGTCTTATCACGATCGAGGATATTCTTGAGGAAATAGTCGGGGAGATTCGCGATGAATTCGACGGTGACGAACGCAAGAATGTGGAAAAGCTGTCTGACAATGACTATCTGTTCGACGGTAAAGTCTCTCTCCTGGAAGTAAAAGAGATTACGGGTCTCGACTTCGGTTATGAAGAAGTTACTACCATCGGAGGCTGGCTCTACAGTCACTTGAACGATCCCGCTGTTGGCAAAAGTGTGTCCTTAGAACATGCGACCCTGATTGTTAGGGAGATGAACAGACACCGGATTCGCAAGGTGGAGATCGTCATTGAGACACCATCGTCTGAGGAACAAGAGATCTTATAATTTATGCAATTAACTATTAATGATATAAAAAGGGTTGGGCAGAGGAATGATCTGTCCAACCCTTTTTCAATTAATTTTCATTATTAATTCACATCATTAATTAAAAGTTTGCTCATATAGTATTCATCTACCCACTGCCCGTCCACTTTAAGCGATTTCAGCTTGGTTCCCTCAATGGAATAACCACTCTTTTGATACAACGCCACGGCTTTATCATTATGGGTCATTACAGTCAGCTCCAGTCGGACAATCTCGTTCTCCACAGCCCAAGAGTCCACTTCCCGGAATAATCCGCTCCCAATACCAAGACCCTGATACTGCCGGAGAATACCGATGACAATATAGGCACTATGTCTGTTCCGCCGGACATTCCCCCCTCGTACAGATAGATAGCCAACCAAATTACCTTCTGCTTCGGCTCCGATCAGCACCGAGGTATCTGAAGCCCCCACACTTGTGAGCATCTCTGTCAGTTGATCTACCGTGGTCCTTCGTTCGTCCGGCTCAAGCAGCATAAATGAAGATTCCTCATCCAGACGGTGTTGCAGGTTCAGCAGTTCTTCGGCATCGCCAGGATGCAGCACTCTAAGTGTAACCATCATTTTTACTCCCCCTTGATCGTATAGTCAACATCGACAGATCATCAAGAAATTTCCATCAGGATCTTTAAAGTTAAACCAGTGGTCTTCTCAAAGTCCGTCGATATTTCCGCTTCGCTGGATTTCACAAATTTTTTATATTACCAATTCGATAAAACACACCTTTTTCCTCCCGCGCTTAGTGAAGCTCTAAGGAGTTGTGTTATAATCTGGTCAGCAACTTTCCATTATGAATCGTCAGGAGAATCACATTGGCCAATTTAAACTTAGGCAGTCCTAAACTTACACCACCCAAAATATTATCACTCGGCTTTCTGCTGCTGATCGCAGTTGGGACCACCCTGCTATGCTTGCCAGCTTCATCGACAACAGGAAGAATTCACTTCATCGATGCCCTTTTCATGGCTACTTCTGCTACCTGTGTAACAGGACTAGCTGTTATCGATACGGGAACGCAACTGACCACATTCGGACAGATTGTTCTACTAGTGCTGTTTCAATTCGGTGGATTGGGATTCGTCACCATGGCAACTCTCATTACGCTGGTGCTGAATAAGCGCATATCTCTGAAGGAACGACTGTTGCTGCAAGAATCTATGAACCAAAACTCCATGCAGGGCATTGTCCTGCTCATTCGCAGAGTCCTGCTCTACTCACTCGTAATTCAGTTGTCTGGTGCTGTTCTACTGGCTGCTCGATTTATGCTGGATATGCCCATAGGAAAAGCTGTATATTACGGAATTTTCCATAGCATTTCGATCTTTAACAATGCAGGCTTTGATCTCTTCGGGGATATCCACGGTCCGTTCAGTGGGCTAACCCGATATGTAGAAGATCCTATAGTCAATATTATCTCGATGCTGCTCATTTTCCTGGGCGGGATTGGATTTATTGTCATGGCTGATGTGATAGACTTCCGCAAGCGCAGACGTCTTACGCTGCACTCCAAGGTTGTATTGACCACTTCTGCTGTGTTAATTGGGCTCGGGGCAGTTATCTTTTTCGGGCTGGAACTGAACCATACCTTGAAGCCACTTCATGCGGGCGGGAAGGTGATGGCCTCATTTCTTCAAGCCATTACACCACGTTCAGGCGGGGTGACCACCATCGATATTCCGCTGCTGCGGGAGTCCACGCATTTTCTGCTGATTCTCCTGATGTTTATCGGCGCGGCTCCGGGGTCAACAGGGGGAGGGATCAAAATTACGACATTTGCGATTCTTGCCAGTGCCGTATATGCCCGCTTGCGGGGAAGAGAGGATATCGTTATGTTCCGCCACCGTATCTCCAAAGACAATGTCTACCGTGCGATTACCATGACCCTGCTGTCTCTGATGCTTGTGGTAATGGCGACGATGCTACTGTCTGTAACAGAACAAGCAAGCTTCCTGGCTGTGCTCTTTGAGGCGGTATCGGCTTTTGGCACCTCTGGCATCACGATGGGCCTTACCCCTGAGCTAACCACGATCGGCAAAGCGCTCGTCATCATCCTGATGTTCGTTGGACGGATCGGGCCACTCACACTCGCCTATGCCTTGAAGCCGAAGAAGAGCAAAGAGTTGTACCGTTATCCTGAAGGCAATATTACTATTGGTTAAAAAATATAAGTGCTTTACTTGCAGATGCGGCGCAGGTAAGAATATATAACTGCGCCTGCATCCAAGTTATTGTTTATCCTTCCTATAATTCCTGGACTTCGATGGCAGCATCTAACAGCTGGTTAAAGATTTCATCGTTCTCTTCCAGCAAGGTGTCCGTCTGAAGGAATTGCTCCTCGCTTCCCGGCTCTCCGGCAAAGCTGAGACTATAATCCCACTCGCTCCCCTTCTTACTATAAAACGTAATCTCGTACGGAGCAGTATGGTTCTCCAATGTAAATACAGTTCTCCCTACAAAACTTCCATCCTCGCTGCGGCGCATTTCCGCGCTTACAATCTCAGCTGTCATCCTAATAAACACCCTTTCCAATGATTGTTGCTTCACTACACCAGTATAGCATTGAAATGCAAGCAAATCCCGCCTTCGCTTAGCATAATTGACTTTTTTCATCCGGCGGTTAATAATTTAAGACAACCCTTGTAAAGCATTAGATTAAAGGTAAATGGAGGAAATCTACATGAGCGATTTTCAAACAAAGCTTAACAAATATGCCGAGCTTGCAGTTAAGATTGGCGTCAACATTCAACCAGGGCAGGCCTTGGTTATTAACGCTCCCATCACCGCGGCGGAATTCGTCCGTCTGGTGACTGAGAAGGCCTATGGCGTAGGTGCAAGTCTGGTCAAGGTTAACTGGAGTGATGAGAGCATTACCCGTCAGACTTTTGAGCATGCTGCACCTGAGACATTTACCAAAGCTCCAACCTGGTATGCCGGTGAAATGACCGAGTTCGCTGAGAATGGCGCAGCTGTAATGGCAGTCATCTCCGAGAACCCGGACGCGCTGAAAGGCATTGATCCGGAACGTATTGCTAATTTCCAGAAAACACGCGGCGCTGCACTGGCCAAATACCGTGCTTACCAGATGTCGGATAAGATTAGCTGGAATGTCATTGCTGTTCCTTCTCAGCCATGGGCAGACAAAGTGTTTCCTGAACTGCCAGCAGAAGAACGCGTAGCACAGCTGTGGGAAGCTATTTTCCATACTGTACGCATCGATCAGGAAGATCCGATTGCCGCTTGGCATGTGCATCTGGACAATCTGGAGAACAAAGCAAATGTGCTAAACGCCAAAAAATATAAGAAACTGCATTACATAGCACCTGGTACCGACCTGACCATCGAGCTTCCAAAAGGTCATCTGTGGGCGCAAGGTGACAGCATCAACGCGAAAGGTCATAGCTTCGTCGCCAATCTGCCTACCGAAGAGGTCTTTACCGCCCCACTTAAGACCGGTGTGAACGGAGTCGTTAGCAGTACCAAGCCGCTTAGTCACGGGGGTAACATTATTGACAACTTCTCCCTGACTTTTGAGAATGGCAAGATTGTTAGCGTAAGCGCGGAGAAGGGTCAAGAGTCCCTGGAACATCTAATCAGCATGGATGAAGGTGCCAAATATCTCGGGGAAGTGGCATTGGTTCCACATCACTCTCCCATTTCTGAATCCAACATCCTCTACTACAATACTTTGTTTGACGAGAATGCCTCTAACCACTTGGCTATCGGCATGGCCTATGCCTTCTGTCTGGAGGGCGGCAAAGAGATGGACGAAGAACAGCAAATTGCACATGGACTGAACTCTAGTGTTACACATGTCGACTTCATGATCGGCTCTGCCGAGATGGACATTTATGGAATATCAGAAGATGGCACCCGGGAACCTGTATTCCTCAAAGGTAACTGGGCTTTTTAAAAGAAATTAAAGGATAAGGGGACAGGATGTCATGTTGAGTTTTAAGCAAAAACTGGAGAATTACGCACTGCTAGCTGTAAAAATCGGAGTGAATATTCAGCCGGGACAAACGCTGGTCGTCAATGCTGACATCACCTCAGCAGAATTGGTACGCCTCGTCGTACGCAATGCTTATGAAGCTGGAGCCCAGCTGGTAAAGGTCAATTACAGCGACGAGGTAGTTACTCGTACCCGTTATGATCTGGCACCATCGGAATCTTTCCTCGTACCGCCGAAGTGGCAGGCTGATGAGCTGGAGGACCTGGCCAAGAACGGTGCAGCGTTCCTGAATATCGTCTCTGTAGACCCTGACTTGTTGGCCGGAGTAGATTCTGAGCGTATTGCCAACAACCAGCGGACGAGCGGGCAAGCGATGGCGGCGTACCGTGAAATGCTGATGAACAATTTTGCAAGCTGGAGCATAGTTGCTTTCCCTTCCCCTACTTGGGCAGCGAAGGTGTTCCCTGAAGCGCCTGCAGATCAGCAAGTCGACTTATTATGGGAAGCATTCTTCAAAGCCGTGCGTGCCGATCAGGAAAATCCGGTTGAAGCATGGACCCTGCATCTGGACGGCTTGAAAGAGCGTTGTACGTTCCTCAATGATCGCAAGTTCCGCAAGCTGCACTACACTGCGCCAGGAACAGATCTAACCATCGAACTGCCGGAAGGCCATATCTGGTGTCAAGCCGGCGCAGTAAATGGACGCGGAGTACCGTTCCTGGCCAATATTCCTACAGAAGAGGTGTTCACCGCGCCTTTGAAGACAGGCGTCAATGGTACAGTGAGCAGCACCAAGCCACTTAGCTACGGCGGCAATATTATCGACAACTTTACGCTGACACTTGAGAATGGCAAGGTCATTGATTTCACGGCCGAAAAAGGTCAAGAAACGCTCGCTGCGCTATTGGCAATGGATGAAGGTGCCTCCTACCTCGGTGAAGTGGCACTGGTACCCTTCCATTCCCCGATCTCAGAGAGCGGTATTCTATATTACACAACTCTCTATGATGAGAATGCTTCCTGCCATCTGGCTTTGGGCGCTGCTTATGCCTTTACCTTACAAGATGGAATCAAGATGACGAAGGAAGAACTGGCCGGCAAAGGCATGAACCAAAGTCTTACCCACGTCGATTTCATGATGGGTTCACCGGAAATGAATATTGACGGAATTACGGATGACGGCAAGGCCGAGCCAATTTTCCGCAACGGCAACTGGGCATAATCGCTTTTTGCACAGATCGCTTGTTGCACAGGATAACAAAAGCCAGTCAGACACAAATTTGTGTCCGGCTGGCTTTTTATTGTGCTTTTTCACTCGTGTAATGTAAATTTCAGATTATTGAATGGGTTCAATCTTAGGGTCAAAGGTCGGTCTTGAGCGTGCTGGAAAATCCCCCCAAATGATGGCGAATCGTCCAGTGTCAAGTATTATTTTTGGTCAAAAGCCCATAAATAACTTAAATTTAAATATTTGTTCAAATTATAGCCACATATTTGTTGAAATTAGTTCACAGATATGTCACAATACAGTTAAGGCTTCAACTACCAAGGAGGAGATTATCATGATGAGAGACCCGCTGTCTGAAGACTTCGAAGCGAAGGAACAAGAACAGGCCCTGGTTCAAGAATCTGTCGATCCACGCATCACTGCCTCCAATGCCATCAAGTACACGGCTTATGTCATGCTGTTGTTCGGATTACTGTATTTCCTTGCAGCTTATCTGGGCCCTATGCTGTAATGAAGCAGCCTATACGTTTTTCTATAGAAAGCGCTTACGGCTAATAATGCTTCCGAAATGGAGCGTTACTAGCCGTTTTTTACGTATATAGTGTATATTCCGTTATGTCTTACCAAGACATTGTCTTGTTCATCCAGGCTATTGCCGACGGTGTCCAGACCTCTGCCATTCTGGAATGCAGCCACTGGATAGCCTCTTCTCGATTACCCTTAAAAGGAGTAATTCCATTCTCCTCCATCCAATGTGCAGCCGTTTCAAAAGAAGTGCTGTTCCAGCCGTTCTGCTCCCCTAGTGCATTAAGACGAGGTTTCACCCCTGAAATAACAATCTCCAGAGCGCCCTGCAGCTCATTAACCGCATTGTCAAATGTTGTTTTGTTCTCCTTGGCCTTCATTCCCGCATCAGCACGCAGTTTACGTGTCTCTATACCCTGCTCCTCTCGTATAATCTGGAGCAGCTTCAGCGCCTCTCTGCTGGCTAATCCATTATTATAACGTTCTTCTAGCGGCAAACTACTGCCGGCGGCAGTCACATAAGCAGGGAACCACTCCCGAGAGACCAACACAGCTTTCTTCTTGATGAACTTGCCATAGCCTGCTAATCCTTCGCCCGGAAATTTCACTCTCCACTTCCAGGGGTCCAGCTCAGTGTCGCTATGCCAGTTCTCCGTCTTAGTAACACCATTCAAAGAAGGATGTTCGGGGATCAAGGTAGCTAGGGGCAAGATCCCGACTTTTTCCAGCAAATCTGCCGCATCTTCAAATGTTGTAATGATGGATTGAACATCAGTGTTATCCATTTCATAGGCTCCTTTTACATGTACATAACTGATAGGGACTCGTTATCTAGATTCATGCTTGCCTGGAATGTTCATCTGTCCGATCCCCGTGATGAACGCAGTAATGAGGCGGGACAGACTGACGCTAGAATCCAGCGGCATCCCAAAGCCGCCCTCCTGCTCAATGGAGGCAAAACCATGCAGAATGCTACGAAGGCCACGTACGGCATGTATCTCGCCTTCCTTACCCAGATTATAACCCTGCAACAGATTAATAATCAGGGATAAAATACGCTCGCTGGCCGCCACAAGCTCAGCGTTATTCGGATCTGGGGAGGACAGCGTCGTTTTATACAGACCCGGACGGCTTCTTGCAAACTCGACATAGGCGCGGCCCATCGCCTGAATCGCTTCATCACCGCTTAATCCCTCCGCTGCGGAGGCTACCGCTGTAGATAGCTCCCCCAGTCCATAGATGGCTAACTGAGTGCGTAGACCCTGTAAACCATGGATATGATTATACAACGAAGGCGACCGGACACCCAGTCTGGCTGCCAGCCGTGCCAGCGTTACCTCTTCTATGCCCTCCTCGTCAGCAATCTCTGCTGCGGCCCGGACAAGTATATCGACATCTAATCCTGCTCTTGGAGACATACGTTCACCCCTTCCCTAAAGCTTTCTCTGCCCGGAGGATTGCCCGTTGCAGCTCATTGACTGGATCTTTCATCCAGTTACCATGTCCAGCAGCAATGATAGAGGGCTTGAGCTGTAACAGCTTGCGGGCACTCGAGAGTGCTATCTCCTTGTGCCAGGTAGCCAGCGCCGGGAACGGAAATAGGGGCACTATTGTTCCTGATACGACAAACCCTCTGAACATCTGGATCGCATCACCGACGATAACGGCACCACTGCGCTGATCAATGAAAGACATCGAACCCGGGGTATGACCGGGTGTGCTAATTGCTTTTAGCGAGCCAATCGTATCCCCTTCCCGCAGCAGTACATCCGGTTTGGTGGTGATCTTCTTAGGCACACTACCTTTGATCGGGGTCTGTGGCTCATCTGCTCGGAGTGAGCGGTCCCCTCGAAGCAAGGCCGCATCCCGCTCGGAAATATATACCTTAGCGTCTGCATAATGCTTCGCTACCTCATCCAGCGCCCCGACATGGTCGCCATGGGCATGAGTCAATATAATACGGCTAATCTTCTTCCCCAGCTTCTCCGCTGTACCAATAATCCCTTTAGCACTAAACGGCATTGCTGCATCAATCAGTGTCAATCCGTCTTCTTCTTCGATTAAATAACAATTCACCGGGAAAAAGGATGGCATCCAGGTCAACTGTATCAAATGTCCTTCTTGTAACACTCTCATGTGTATTCCTCCCTGAAACTAATATGATTAGTTATAATATAAACTAATGTGATTAGTTTATCAAGAACAAACATAAATCCCTGGATAACGGTCAGGAATTTTTCACTTTCGCCAAGCTAACCGGCTTTGTTGGCTTTGTTGATCTTCATTGATCTTCATTGAGCTACATTGAGCTACATTGAGTAAATTGAGATATATTTAGATATATTGTTCTACATTGGGATAAATCGGGCTACATTGGGCTTCGTTGAGTGTCATTGCGTGTCATTCGATGATTTTTATTGACAATATTTTGAATATCCTTTATGTTTTTGATTGTCATGAATGTCAACGAAAATGAGGGATACACAACATGTCACCACGCACGAAAGAACAAAATGAAGAGATTCGTAAGCAGCGGTCACAAGAGATTTTGCAGGCAGCCATTCTTGTTTATGCAGAAAAAGGTTATGTAGCTGCTGAGATCGGTGAAGTAGCAGAACAGGCGGGTTTGGCGCGCGGACTGGTTTACCACTATTTCAAAAGCAAACAAAACTTGTTTCGTGAACTCTACGAGTACATGATGGACAAGACGCAACGTTTTACAAATTCCCATTTCGAGCAAGACGGCTCATCACTTGAACTGTTCAGTCAATATGCGCGGATAGTCTGTAAGCAAGTACTGGATGAACCTGCGGTCTCACGCTTTTACATGCGAGTCAGCATGGATGTGCACTACTTCTACACAGATGAACCGTTCTCTCCGTTTGAATGGATGAAAAGCTTCCTACAGCCGATAACCCAAGCCGTTGAGCAAGGCATCGTCAAAAAGACGATTCGTCAAGGGAATGCCAGCCTTATGGCTATGCAATTCTGGGGCGCTGTTTCACAAGGGATGAATTATTTAGACAAGCTGCAGCAGGATCTCTTCGCACAAGGAGTCTTGGAGATTACGATGAAAGAACAGCTAGAGATACTTTTAGAGCAAGTAATTGAGTCGGCTGTAGCGGTAGTAAAACCTCAGTAATTTTTTTACCCTTATGATTGACACTCATGATAGTGAAAAGAAGGAGCGATTAAATGACATTAGTAGCAGTGAAACAACATGATTTCGATTCATTGGATGATGAAAGACTTGGATGGATATGCATGGAACCCACCTTCCTGCAAATTCGCGGAAAAGAGATGTCTGTAAAAACAAAAGTAATATCTCAACTAACCAAGGGACAACAGGCCTTGTGCATGTTTAGAGTATTGTACGATCATGCTAAACACTCGGTCAGTGAGTATTATGCCTGGATATCCATTTTGCTAGATACGCCGGGTTATTGGTCTGGTGCGACAGGTGGCTTGCGTTTCTTCAGCGATACTTCCATGATCTCCCTGCTTGACGAAACCAAAGAAGTTCTTGAAGCAAGAAACCACAGATTAGGTGTTCACTGGAGTGACGCTACTTTTAAAGACTTGGATCAAGATCATGAACTCTTAGCCACTGTTACTCTTTTATTTGAGCGCTTCCTGACGTTGTCTCAGAGTAGTCTGCAACAAATTAGCGCATATATTCGCCTCAACCCTCAAGAATTTGTGATAATCGAAAACTAGAAAATTTATAAATACTAGTAACATTAGAAAAACTAGTAACGTTAGAAAACTATAAACTTATAGTCCACTAGAACTCCCACATTCATATGGCCTAGGCAAAATAGAAAATAAAAACCCCCTGTTTTTCAGGGGGTTGAAAGTGGCTTGGATCGTATATATAGAACGCGATAAAATAATAAACATTCCCAAAAAAGAGAGTCCTTATATAAGAAGGATCGAAGTGGAAATTAACGGCATTTTCGTACCTTAATTCCTCTGCAGCTAAGGGTTATTGGAGATTAAGTGCAATTTTGCACCTTAAATCTTCCAGAATAGCCCATTCGGCGTACTTTTCCGAAAAATAAGATACAATAATGCCCTTATTTACCTCATTTGCCTATATTGAAGAAAAATAAGGTACAAAAATGCCGTTAGTTGGGGAGGTGCCCTTCTTTTCCACTATTAAGATGACTGGTGAGGGGGAGCATCCCGTTTCTCGTGGTTGAAATCTGTCGATAGCCAATGTTCGGTGCTAGCTTTCGTATGGAAAGCTTTCAGCCAAGCACTGCCTAGCAATTTGCGCCTACAGTTCAAAACTTCTCCGTTCGCTCTACTTCACTCTATAGGCATCCGAATAACGGGAACCTCCTAAGTTTCGAACGTGGACTCAGACGATTAATTCTCTTCTCTTAATACAATTCTAGTCCAGGTTTCTTCTACTACAGGCTTCCACTCTCAGGATAGCTGTCAACCACCTGCAGCAGCTCTACTGCTTCGGTCCGTGGTCGGCTGGCTGGCACGACTTCAGGGTAACCGGCGTGAACCATTGCTACGATCTTCTCACCCGGCTTCACGCCGAGCTTGCTCCGGAATTCAGGTGCGTAGATGTAAGGGTCCGTCTTCCAGATCGTGCCCACGCCCTTCTCCCACGCTGCCAGCTGGAAGTTCTGTACTAAGGCAGAGACTGCACCATAATCATCATCCCATTCCCGCTGGCGCGGATCTTCAGGCATGACCACAATTAGAGTGAGCGGTATATTCGAGAGGTATTCTTTACGTTTAGCCGCAAAGTCAGGATCAGCCGCCCCACGCTTAATCAAAGAAAAAGCTGCATCGCCGAGAAACTTCGCCCCTTCTCCCTTAAACGCGATAAAGCGCCATGGCTCACGCAATCCGTGGTTTGGAGCCCATACTGCAACATTCAGAAGTTCTTCGAGCAGCCCTTCCGGAAGTGGGTCGGATTTGAATTGTTTAACAGAGCGGCGTTCCTTGATTATGGCAGCAATGCTATTTGCAGATGTCGATTGTGATTCCGTCATAGATAGTTCCTCCTGGTCGAACTTAGTAGTTGAGAATGATTATCAATAATCATACATGATCTTTGCTTGCTTTGCAAATAGCCTTGCTTTCATGATGGTCTCCATTAGCCTAATAACAAAAAAAACACCGCCCCGATAGAGCAGTGTTTTCCACTTCATAATAATCAGCCAAAACGGCCCATAATGTATTCCTGTGTCATTTGATTCTCAGGGTTGGAGAAGACTTTCTCCGTCTTATCATGCTCCACCAAAGAACCGAGGTAGAAGTAAGCCGTATAATCCGAAATACGTGCAGCCTGCTGCATGTTGTGCGTAACGATAACAATCCGCAGATCCTCTCTCAACTCTTTGATCAATTCCTCAACCTTACCTGTCGATACAGGGTCCAGTGCAGAAGCTGGCTCATCCAGCAGCAGAATTTGTGGGTTTACAGACAATGCGCGAGCGATGCACAGACGCTGCTGTTGACCGCCTGATAGTGCCAGTGCCGAATCCTTCAGACGATCCTTTACTTCGTCCCACAGGGCGGCGCGGCGAAGACTGCTCTCCACGATCTCATCCAATGCCTGTTTACCTTTGATGCCATGATACTTTGGTCCGAAGGCAATGTTGTCATAGATGGATTTGTAGAATGGATTTGGCTTCTGCCACACCATCCCGATTTTTTGCCGCAGCTTGATTACATCTGTACCCGGAGCGTTAATATCTACGCCGTCAATCCAAATGCTGCCTTTGGATGTGGAACCCGAAATCTCGTCATTCATCCGGTTGAGCGAACGAAGAAAGGTGGATTTACCGCAGCCCGAAGGACCGATGAGTGCAGTTACCGTGTTTTCCGGGAAAGGTAGGCTGATTCCTTTAACGGCTTCATAAGACCCATAAAAAATACTCAATTGTTCGGTCTGAAAAGAATTTTTGCTAGCGGTTGCTGTTGCTCCCATCGCTTACTCCTCCTACTATTCTCTGATCTAATTGGTGTACCTGCTAGTTCATACGCTTAGAAGCTGTGAGTTTACGGTAAATAAAGCGGCCGAAGTAACGCGCGGCCAGGTTAAAGATCAACACTGTAATGACCAGCACAGCCGAAGCTCCGGCAGCGATTTGAACCGCATCGGGAGCCAAGCCTTCACTATTTATTTTCCAGATGTGTACCGCAAGCGTCTCTGCGGGCCGGAACGGATTCAGCGGCGAAGACGTGCTGAGTGGATTCCAGTTCCCGAAATCAAGACGTGGACTGCTCATCCCTGCGGTGAACATCAGTGCTGCAGCTTCCCCGAATACCCGGCCTGCCGACAGGATCGTTCCTGTAATGATCGTTGGCAACGCTACAGGGAACAGGACTGAGGTTACGATTTTCCATTTAGACAATCCAAGTGCAAACCCTGCCTCTTTCTGCTGCTTCGGAACCGTTCGGAAGGCCTGCTCCGTGATCCGCACCATTAGCGGCAGATTGAATACCGTCAATGCCAGAGCACCCGATATCAGAGAGAATCCTAGATTGAAATAGTTCACGATCAGCAAGAGCCCGAACAGACCCACTACGATCGACGGGAATGAGGACAGAACCTCTACGATCAAGCGAATGAATGCGGTAAGCTTGCCGGGACGTGCATACTCCGCCATGAAAATCCCTGCACCCAGACCCAGTGGTACTGTAATCAGAAGGGTCAGGAACAGCAAGAATATCGAGTTGAACAGCTGCGGCCCGACGCCTCCGCCTGCCCGGATCTTCTGAGGTGCGGAGGTCAGGAAGTCCCAACTGATATGACTAATCCCGCGCATTAGAATGTAACCTAACAATGCAACCAGGATGCCTACAATAAGTAGAGCGAAAAACACAATAAGCGTGGTAGCGATTTTGTCAGCGGTTCTCGGCTTCAAATTTTATTTCTCCTTTCAAGCAGTCTTACGAGGAAGACGAATACAAATGTCATCAACATAAGAACCAGTGCCATGCTCCACAGCGCATTATTGTGCGGCGAGCCCATAGTGGTATTGCCCATTCCCAGTGTAATGACACTTGTCAGGGTAGAAGCCGATTCGAACAGCGAGCGCGGTACGAACGGCGCGTTACCAATAACCATTTGTACAGCAAGGGCCTCGCCAAAGGCGCGGGCCATCCCCAATACGACCCCTGTCATAATCGCGGGCAGGGTTGTAGGAATGATGACGCGAGAGATCGTCTGCCACCGGGTAGCCCCAAGCGCAAACGAAGATTCCTTCAAATTTTGCGGCAAAGAAGACAATGCATCTGCAGCCACGCTCGTAATCGTCGGTAGAATCATAACCGATAAGACAAGTGCGCCTGCAGCCACCCCGATGCCCTGGCCCGGAAAGATATTGCGAAGCAGTGGCACAATCACGCTTAAGCCTACAAAGCCGTATACCACGGAAGGAATACCGGATAACAGTTCAATAACTGGCTGAAGCAGCTTTTTTCCCCAACCTGGAACGATTTCGGTCATAAACAATGCTGCACAGATGCTGAGCGGGCTAGCAATCAGTGCTGCGAGCAAAGTAACCAGGAAGGACCCCGAAATAAACGGAAGTGCACCGAAGGATGGTGTATCCCCGTCCGGCGACCATTTGGTACCGAAGAAGAACTCGGATACGCTTGTAGTCCCACTAATAAAGGTGGACAGGCCTTTGGACGCCACAAAATACACCATTGATACAATGATGACAATTAATAGCGTTACGCAAAAGGACATATAAGTGCGACCGATGAAATCTTCTATATGATGTTTTTCAATACGAGATTTGTTTGCTTTCACCCTGAAATGCTCCCTCTTTCTAAAGTGAAAAGAGAGGCAGAAGGATTCCGCCTCTAATCACATTGAATTTCTACTGAAGAATGCTTGTTCGTGATGTTTATTTAGTCGTTACATTACCTTTGACATCACGAGCAACCTGCATTTTGGAAGCCGGGATGTATCCAAGCTCTACTACATCGCCGCTTTGCACTTCGTCAGTCAAGAAGTAATCAAGGAAAGCTTTAACCGTTTCGTTTGGCTCACCATTTGTGTACATGTGCTCGTAAGCCCATACTGGATATTTACCAGCAATAACGTTGTCTACAGATGGTTCTACACCGTCATAGCTAAGTGTTGTCAAAGAGTCATCGAGGTAGGACAGTGCAAGGTAACCGATAGCTCCTGGTGTTTCGCTAACAAGCTTCTTAACTGTACCGGAAGAATCTTCTTGAATTGAACCTTGAAGGTCTTCAGTCTTCGTACCAAGCGCGAAGTTCTCGAAAGTCGCACGTGTTCCGGAGCTGCCTGGACGGTTGATGATTTGGATCTTCTCGTCTTTACCGCCAACGTCTTTCCAGTTCGTTACTTTGCCAGTGAAGATATCAACCAATTGTTGCTTGGTCAAATCTTTAACACCAACTTCTTTGTTTGTAACTGCAGCAATTGCAACTACAGCTACTTGGTGGTCAACAAGTGCTGCTGCTTTATCAGCGTCAGCGTCCTTCAGCTTCTCTTCTGCGAATACATCAGAGTTGCCGATATCTACTTGCTTCTCAGCAACTTGAGTCAAGCCTGTACCGCTACCGCCGCCTTGTACTTGAATGTCTACGCCTTTGTTGCTCTCCATGAACTTCTCTGCAACTTGCTCAACGAGTGGCTGCAATGCTGTGGAGCCCGATGCCAGAACCGAACCTTTTAATTCGGCACCGCTTGTTTCTGTTGGTGCGTTTGTTGCTGAAGTGTTACCTCCACTATTATTGGTTGTTGCATTATTTGCTCCGCAAGCCGAAAGTGCCAGTACGCTAGTTAAAGCCAGTGTCATGATCCAAGATTTTCTAAATTGCATTATTGTTTGTCTCCCCCTAAAGTTGTTGTGGAGCAGTTGCTCCCACACGCTTGACCACCACAAAATGCAGTGAAAGCTGACGTCATGTTGTATTGCCTTGGCAGCATTGTGTCGCCTTTGACTCTTCCTATTCTAGGGCTCGTTCGTTAGAGAAAGGTCCTCGTTGTGTAAAATGAAAGATAAAAATAACAACATAATTTGTATAGCAACATAGATATAATCTATAATAAAGAAACAACTGCTTAATATACACCGTTTTTAACAACATTTTCCCGGGGGAACATCATGAATATTATGAAACTCCACATTGTAGTGTTAATTGAAAAATACAAAAAGGTTACAGAGGTTGCCGCCGAACTTGGGGTCAAACAGCCGACTGTTTCCTTCCATATGAAGAATCTCGAAACCGAACTTGGTACTCCATTATTTCAATATCGCAGTGGTCGAGTGCTGCTGACAGAAGCAGGCCGGACCTTGTATCAATACGCTGTAAAAATCGTGGCTCTTGCAGCTGATGCCGAGCGCAGCGTCAAACAGTTCTCTTCGCCCTCGCAAGGACAACTGAAGCTGGAATCCAGCTATATTGCTGGCAGCTATGTACTTCCGAAGGCGATGTCACAGCTCATGCTGGACTTTCCCGGTATAGAGCTATCTATGTCTGTACATGCAGACCGGGAACTGAGAGAGCGGCTGCGGGTTCGCGAAACTCCATTGGCGCTGCTGCACACCAGCGAATCGAATGATGATACCTTTCATTTTCAGCAGATCGAACAAGACGAGCCTGTGTTGATATTTGCGCCAGGTCATCCCTTCGAAGAAACTCCTGAGCTGACCGCAGAACTAGCCGTGCGCGAACCTTGGGTACAGCATGCAGCCGGTTCTGCTTTGCGCGGGATCGCTGACAAGTGGGCACAGCTCAATAGCGTCCGTCTGTGGAATCGCACCGTACTGGATTCACCGGAGCTTATCAAAAGCCTGGTCAGCGAAGCAGGTGGTGTCGCGATCTATTCCAAAAAGGGGATTCAAAGAGAAGTCGCACAGAACCGCTTGCGATACGCTCCCCTGCCGGGCATTCAGCCAGACAAAGGCGGTTTTTTCATTGCTTGGCGCAAGGATCACTTGCTAACTCCGTTGGAAGAAGCGGTTCTGGACTATTTTGCACAGAGGTCAGCGCAATAATACAAAAAAAAGGGTCCGGCACATGGAAAGCCATGTACCAGACCCTTTCTTATATTTATATAGAAGCAGGTTTATGCCCGCCCTACTTTTTCCGCAACCAATGTGAAAGTCTTCGGAATTCCTTTATCATAAACATCCGAAGATAAATTAGGCTCCTCCACCAGCATGGTGATAACAAGTCCGCTGGCTGCTGCTGCCGTGACGATTTCACCAAGTGTCCAGCGACGCCAATGCACCACACTCTTCTTCTCACCCATTCCGCTCGCTGAGGCAGGCAGGTATTTGGAGTATGATACGATTTTTTCCTCCAGCCCTGTATCAAAATAATCACCGCTCACCTTATGCTTGCGGACTTTTGCCGTAGACCCTTTGGAAGAAATCAGCTTCGTAGTTATTGGATGAAAATCACGCAGAACGAACCGACCGCCCGGAGAAAGCAGACGATAGGCCGTGTCCATAAAAGGCGCAAGATCCGTGAAATAGTGGACGATTCCCTGCTCAGCAAACACAATATCATAAGAAGACTCTGCGACTTCCGCCGGAAGATTCAGTACATCCGACACCTGATAGGTTAACTGTACTTCGGCCGCCAAAGCGAGATCCTGGGCATAACGGGCGTTGGCTTCGGAGAAGTCGGCCACCGTCACCTCTGCACCAAGCAACGCGAGCGCGACTGCCTTCATACCGTTGGAGCCCATAAGATTCATTATTTTCTTCCCGCTAATCTCTCCAAAATACGATGAGATTGGATACAGCTTGGCTAATGGATCTTTCGCCAGTTTGGCTGCAGCTTCCGCTGGGGTTCCGAACCGGCTTGTCCAGGCGGCATAGGTATCCTCATTCCAGGATTCTTCGCTAACCGATCCAGCCTGCACGCCTGCTGTCGGTTCCGATTCTTGATGCTGGTTATTCATTAAGTTGTGACTCCTTTTGTCTAATGTTAAAAAAGCTTCTATATACGACAAACTAAAGATCCGAACATAAGGCTCGGTCGTCACTACGGTGGAATGTTTGGACTTCCGGTCGCTGTTGTCCCCAGATTTCTTTGATTAAACCGCTTCTAGCGGTTGAAATCTGGCGAGCTTATGCTTACGGGTGCGAGCTTTCCTGCGGAAAGCTTTTAGGCGAGCGCTTCGCTCCTACAGTTCCAAACTTCCCCCTTCGCTCCTTCTCGCTTTTTGTTTCTTTCTTTTGTTCGTCTTATATATATTAAGATGCATTCTCCAGTGCAGATGGCACCGGGTCTGCTTTCTTTCGTTCAGACCATAAATAAACAGCCATGCCGATCATTACGAGCAGTCCTCCCGCCCACTGTAGCTTACTCAAATTTTCGCTCAGCAGCAGGTAAGCCAGAATACTAGCTACAACCGGTTCAGCCAAAATGCTCATAGATACTGTGGTTGCGGAGAGATATTGCATCATCCAGTTAAAGAGGAGATGTCCGAACACTGTGGGAACTATGGCTAATAGTAAGAAGATTCCCCACTCCTTGGGCGGATAATCGAAGAAAGGAATCCCCATCACCAGATTATAGATACCAAATACAACTGCCGCTACGCTGAAAACAATCAGGCTGTACAAATAGGACGGCATCTGGGCTACAAGCTTCTGACTAATCAACATATGTACTGCAACTGCAGCCGTTCCCCCGACGGAGAGTAGATCCCCCTTCAGGTTATCGGCAGAGACTCCAATGTCACCCCAGCCGATGAAGCACACTCCGCCGATGGCAATAGCTACACCCAGCATAGCGGAAGCTGCTGTCTTTTCTTTATAAAGCATATATGCACCCAGCATGATAAATACTGGCTCCAAGGCCATAATCATCGTTGAGCTCGCTACAGAAGTATACGACAACGACCCCATCCAGAGTAAAAAATGCAGTGCCAGCATTACACCGGAGAAAATAAGCAGCACCCAGTCCGCTCTGCGCAGCTTATGAACAGCACCACTATGCGGGCGAGCAAAAGGCAGCATCAACAGCGAGGTGAACAGCAGTCGATACATCCCTTGCACTGAAGCCGGGGCATCAGACCATTTAATAAAGATGGATGAAAAAGAAATGGCCATAATTCCGATCACCATTAACAACGGAATAGGAATCGGTGGCTTCTTGGTAGTCATATTGTGAGAGTATCCTTTCCGTTACTGTAAAGTCACATATGTTAATGTATCGCAAAACACGAAAAAATACAGCCCTTTTCATAAATTTTCATGATGATGAGGAGGTTTCATGCAGTAACGGTGAATACATCATAAGCGCATGATTGTCGATAATATGCTCATCACCGGCAATTTCACCGCTGCGGGTCATCACCCGGCGGTTGATCTGGTAAGCTGCAGGTCCAAATAATTATAAGAGCAAGTTGCACCGCTGCCAGAAGGTTGTGTCCGCTGTTCATCCGGAAAGACATCATAGCTGTGCCGATGCCGTTCTTTGACTGTAAGCGGCGTACGAAAAGTCTCCCCCGGCCGGATCACCAGCCTATCCAGTTTTGCCACCGCGAGGCGCAGATTCGTTATTTTATTATACTGGAACGGCGGATTGGCTTCATCGATGCCTTCATACTATTCATGTTAAAATTCAACCTCACTCTCCAGCTTCAATTCTGCAAATCTCCCTCCCAGAATGTCATTATGGTGACTGACGATATCTTTCCCGCTCAATTGTTCTGTATCAAATGTACTATGGGCATCTTGAACTAGCACACTCTCATAGCCCAAGCTATAAGCACGTCTGGTTGTGGTGTCTACACAAAATTGGCTCTGCATGCCGACAATAATCAGTCGAGTGATCCCCATCTGCTGTAGTGTTTCATGCAGAATTGTACGGTGAAAAGCATCCCAGGTCGGCTTCTCGATAATCGCCTCTCCCTCCTGTGGCTTAATGCGGGTGCTGATTTGCCAAGTCGGAGAATCCCTTGTGAATTCTTCATCTTCTGTATGCTGGATATAAACTACCGGCGTGCCTGACCGTCGCGCTTTACCGAGCAAGGAGCTGATCCGGTCCATAACGCGCGGTCCGTCATATAGCTCTTGTCCCGGGTACGAAAACATCGCTTCCTGAACATCAATAATTAACAATGCCGTATCTCTGCTCATTTGGTTTAACCCTCCAGTTAAATGAATCAATAATACTGTGATTATACCAAAAAAATACAGTGTCTATATAGAACGCATTAAAAATAACGAACATAACCAAAACATAACCAAGAAAAAGAGAGTTTATATAGAAAGGAACGAAGTCGAAGTGAAATTAACAGCATTTTCGTACCTTAATTCCTCTGCAGCTAAGGCTAAATGGAGATTAAGTGCAATATTGTACCTTAAATTTTCCAGTATACCCCTTTCAGCATGTTTTTTCGAAAAATAAGATACAATAATGCTCCTAATTCCCTCATTTTCCTATATTGAAGAAAATTAAGGTACAAAATTGCAGTTAGTTGGGGAGGTAGCCCCTATTTTCCACTAGCAAGACGACTGGTGAAGGGGAATACGCCCCTAGTGGTTGAAATCTGTCGACAGACGTTGCTGGGAATGTACCTTTTGCGGTGGTTAAAATTTGTCGACACTCAGTAAAGGTGAATATAGCGCTTCTAATTGTTAAAATATGTGAACAGTCTATATTCCGCTGAAACCTTTCCTATGGAAAGCCTTCAGGCGAGCACTTTGCGCCTACAGTTCCATCAGTTCCAAACTTCTCGTTCGCTCATCTTCGCTTTTTATTAATTTCTTTAGTTGGCTTATATAATAAAAAAAAAAGCGTTCGTACCTCTCACTCACCGAGTGTATGGCACGAACGCTTTTGCCTAACTAATTACTCTGTTGCTTTATTCTCCGACAGCTTCTCCAGATCACCGATCAGTTGATCCAAGCGCTCGAAGCCGGATACCACTTCATCAACCATCATCTTCTGCTCTTCGACACTGGCCAGAATCTCTTCAGATGCCGCACTAGATTGTTCGGTTATTGCAGAGATGGAATCCACCTCAGCGACAATAACCTCGGATGAATTGCGAACTTCAATTGACTTCTCTTCGACTTCTTCGGCTTGCTTCATGACCTGAGTCGCAATTTCAGACAATTCGCGGAATACGCGCTCAGAATGCTTGACCGTTGATTCGCTGGTTTCGATCATCGATTTGCCTCGTTCTAATTGGGAGGACAACTGCTCCACCTTGACTCTAAGCCCATCCAGGCGACCAGAGATCTCTACAGCAGACTGATGGGAGTTCTCGGCAAGCTTTCTGACCTGTGTCGAAACGACCGCGAAGCCACGTCCTTGCTCTCCGGCCCGTGCGGCTTCGATCGCCGCATTGAGGGCAAGAAGATTAGTCTCGGACGCGATAGACTGAATGGTTGTTACAATCGTACCAATACTATGATTCTGCTCATTCAGCTCCTGCATCGCTGCTGTGATATCGTCCATTACAGAGCTGATATCAGTGATGCTGCGTGACAATTCTCCGATCTGCTCATTTCCGCGTCCCGCTGACTCAGCAGTAGTATTGGACAATTCCCGCATAACTACTGAATTATCGGCAACCAGTTGAATCGCAGTATTGGCGTCGCCAAGCGCCATAGAAATATCGCTGACACTGACCGTCTGACTCTCGATGCCTTTAGTCATTTCAGTAAACCCAATGGTCAATTCGCCCGTAATATCGCCAGTAACCATTACATTCTTCTGCAATTGACGATTGAATGTTGCCATTTCGGTGATCGATGTCTTCATTTGATCCAGAAGCTCTTCAACGTTCTTCTTAGCCTGCTCGGAATTAAGCCTACCTTCATAGGCATTCATCATCATTTGCCGTGAAAGGATCGACAAGATAATCAGGAGTGCAAACGCGATGAATAACTTAATGTTATCTGCCCATTCATAGTTTGCAAACTCTGTAGTAGCTGGATAGAGAATAAAATAATTAACCTGAATAAAGCTAATGACGGCATAGGTTAAAACAGGTTTGTACGTAGGGTAAAATACAAGAAGAATCCCGAGACTCAAATACGAAAATAAGTTAGGTTGCAAATAATTAATAAAAAACATAAATCCACTTATTATTAAAACAACTATGTAAGACAGCAATTGCACAGCAACTTTTTTGCGTACCAGAACAAAAAAGACTACGTTCGCGATAATCGCTACAACGAGCGTAGTTATAGCTTGCGACATTTCCTGACTGAACACAATCAATGGAATGACCGTTAATGTAATAAATAATAAGATAAATCTCATAATCTTGTTGCGCTGATGAGTCAACTCTTGCTCATAATCCGTATAACTTTTGGTCTTATTTGTTCTTGATTCATTCATAATTCGACTTTTTGTCTTCATCCAAATCGACATTCTCACTCGCCCTTTCATGTTAGCGCATTATATCTGCACTATTATATCGGACGAAAGGGCCGAACTTTTTAGAGAGGCATCCTAAAAATAGCCATTAAACAAGGACGAAATTTATAAATTTCGTCCTTGAAGTAAATTAAATGTGATTTTCTAGTGAATCAATCTTTCATTTTACAGCAACTTCTGTATCTCATCCTTAATTTGCTCAGACTGTGGACCAAATACAATTTGCACGGTCCCTTGACCGAGTCTCATCACGCCGGAAGCACCAAGCTGCTTGAGTGCCGCATCTTTCACTGCCTTCTCGTCATTCACTACGAGACGCAGTCGCGTAATACACGCATCAATGTTCTTAATGTTGTCTGGACCTCCGATGTTCTCCAGAATCTTGGATGCTCTGGAGGAGGCAGAGATGCTATTACCGTTACCTACTGAAATTTCCTGAACCTCATCCTCTATATCATCTTCGCGTCCAGGTGTTTTGAGTTTGAAGATGGTAATGATGGCGCGGAACAGCACATAGTAGAGTACGAAGAATGCAAGACCAACCGGAATCAAGATCCACGGATGGGTAGATATTTTCAGATTAACCAGGTAATCAATTAGGCCGGCAGAGAAGCCAAAGCCCAGCTTGACGTCTAGAATATACATGACCGCCATTGACAAACCTGTCAATAAAGCATGCACAAGGTACAAGAGCGGCGCAACGAACATGAAAGAAAATTCAAGCGGTTCAGTGATACCCGTCAGGAATGATGCGATGGCAGACCCGATGAAGATAGAAGCTACCATTTTACGTTTCTCTGGTTTGGCTGTATGAATGAAAGCAAGCGCTGCACCAGGCAAAGCGAACATCATAATCGGGAAGAATCCGGTCATGAACATCCCTGCCGTTTTGTCCCCAGCGAAGAAGCGAGTCAGGTCACCGTGTACTAGTTCGCCAGCGGCATTAGTGAAATCGCCAATCTGGAACCAGGCTATCGTATTGATCACGTGATGCAGACCGATAGGAATCAGGAGACGGTTCGCCGTACCGAACAAGAAGGCGCCGAAAGCACCAAGACCAACAACCCAGTTACCGAACTCGCTGATAACATCTTGAATTGGGCTCCAAATCATACCTACCAAAACGGCAAGCACCATGGTGCTGACAGCAGTGATAATCGGTACAAAACGTTTGCCGGCGAAGAAGCCGAGCCAATCCGGCATTTTAATATTATGATATTTTTTGTATAGGAATGCAGCCCACGCACCGGCGAAAATACCGCCAAGAACGCCCATATTCAGGACGACATCGTCATTAATAAAGGAAAATTGCAATGGAACTATGGCAAGGATCTTTGTTAATACCATGTAAGCAATCAGTGCCGACAACGCCGCAACCGCATCACCAGCGAATCCAATCGCTACACCAATAGCGAAGATTAGGGCCAAGTTTCCAAAAATGGCACCTGCTCCTGCATTCAAGAATGGGGCGACATACTGGTTCAGGAAGCCTCCTACCGCGCTGCCCAAATGCAAATCTTTTTCATAGTCAATCAATCCAAACCCTTGAAGTATTGCCGCCGCCGGCATCGTTGCTACTGGCAGCATCAGTGACTTGCCCAGTTTCTGAAGAAAAGCCAACATATTCTCTCATCCTTTCAATGGCAAGATAGTAAAGCTATTTGCTTATTGCGTTAAAACCACGGTAAGGATACTGTCTTCACCTGCGGTAACAGGGCCAAAGTGACCTTCTACCTGTGGTACGGTCTCACCATTGTTCGTTACTATGACCGGAGAGATGGTCTCACAGCCGGCTGCACGAATAGCCTCCAGATCAAATTCAATCAACGTCTGTCCGGCCTTCACAGTATCCCCGGTTGCTACATAACTAGTGAACCCGTTCCCCTTCAGGCTGACAGTCTCTATTCCAATATGTAGCAGTAGCTGCATGCCGGAGGAATGTTCCAGAATGACGGCGTGGCTCGACTTCACAATATGAGCAACTTTCCCATCGAAAGGAGCGATCAATTTCCCTTCTATAGGTTGTATGGCGATTCCGCCGCCCATATGACCACCGGCAAAAGTATCATCCGGAACTTGTTCCAATGGAACCGCTTGCCCGCTCATAGGAGCCTTAATTGTTACAGTATGTCCAGTACGTTTCTCTTCTTTTTTAGATTTCCATTTGGAAAACATATGATGCCACTCCCTCTTATGCTGCTATTTGTTTTTCTCAAGCGTTTGAAACAGACGGTACAAATGCATTGCCAAGAAACATAATTCTTCTTCCGGGACCTCTACACTCAGTGAGTCCTGCATTGCTTTTCCGAGCTTCTTTGCAAGCATGTACTCCCGCTTATACTCTTTTTTGATATGCTTCACAAAGGGATTGTCGATTAATGAGCCCTGTAAAATGCGTTCAATAGAAAAGCGTAGATGAATCATCAGCCGGACATGTTTCATGCTTCCGTACTCGAAGGTAATGTTTCGTTCTTCCCGAATGAGGTCCATTAGCTCGCTCACGATGTTGGAGGCTTTCACCAACTGACCTACCGGTACGTTGCTAACAGCAGAGTAGACATGGTAGGTTAGAAATCCAACCTCGTCTTCAGGAATCTGCACCTGAAATTCGGCATTGATCTTTTCCGCCGCTTTGAAAGCGATCTCATATTCTTTCGGGAAGGTCATTTTCGTTTCTTGTAAAAATGGGTTGACAATATCCATCCCGTTGCGCAGACGGTAGATGGTGAACTGGATATGGCTTGGGAGCGCCAAGTAGATTTTGTCATTCAGCTTCCCGGCAAACTGCTCCCCGATATCGCTGATGATCTCATCTGTGATCTTCATAACCTTAGGGTCGATATCTTCCAGCAAAATTTGATACTGACTCCATTCGTCCCGGTCCTCCAGACGAAAAAGCTTCTCGATCCGGTGATCGTTGCCTTCAATGACCCCCGTGCCCTTCACCGCAAAGCCAATCCCTTTGCCGATGATGACATATTCTTTGCCGTTCTTGCTCCCCTGCACCATAACCACATTATTGCCGATTACGCGTTGTACTTGAAATTGCTCGTGCTCCCGTATCAAGTTCTCCCCTCTTTCCAGTGATTGTCAGGTGAAAGGTAATAAAAAAGAGCCAAGAATAGTCTCAATAAATAAGACAATCCTTGGCTCATGCCCTTTACGGTAACACGCCACTAAACTATAAATGATCATTTATAGGTTCATAATAAATCATACCCGCGCAGGCGTCAATGGTAATTTTCAAATTGTCAAGTCGGGCGTAAGTCTCAGCTTTCACGATCCTCCAGCAGTCTGCACATCTGAGAGACTACCTCCTGCAGCACTACTGGCTTGCTCATAAAACCGGAAGCCCCTGCTGCCAGGCACTTCTCCCGGTCCTCCTTCATCGTCTTGGCCGAGATCGCCAGGATTGGCAGCTTCGTCAGAAGCAGCTCTTCCCGAATAATGCTTAGCGTATCATAGCCATCCAGATTCGGCATCATGATATCCAGCAGAACAATATCAATGTCGTCACGCTCTCTCACCATTTGTAGGCACTCAAAGCCGGTTTGAGCGGTTAATATCCCCATGTCATACGCTTCCAGTCCCTTTTCAAGAGCAAAAATATTACGCACATCATCATCGACGATAAGCACGGTCCGGCCATGCAGTTGTTCATATTGCTTGTCAAACTGATCTGAGTTCTGCCTATATGTAGGGTTCTCCGCTGAGATGCGGTCATCTGCACCTGATGCTGCCGTTTCGGACCATTGAGCTAACGGAATGTAACCCTCCCCGGTCTCCTCTTCCCGGCAAGGCAGATAGAGCGTAAAGGTGCTTCCCTCCCCAGGTGTACTGTTCAGCGCAATATGGCCGCCTAACAGTCTGGCGAGCTGAAGGGAAATTGAAAGTCCAAGTCCTGTACCGCCAAATTTGCGGGCTGTTGAACCGTCAGCTTGACGGAAGGCTTCGAAAATCAACTGGCTATTCTTATCGGAGATGCCGATGCCGCTGTCGGTTACTGCAAAGGCTAGCACCGGTTCCTCTGGTGTATAGCTCAGGGATTGAAAAGCTTCCAGCCTGGACACTTCTACTTTGACACTGCCTTGCTCGGTGAACTTAAAGGCATTGGACAGTAGATTGCGCAGGATCTGATGAAGTCGCAGCTCATCCGTGTAAAATAAATCCGGCACACTTTCATCCAGAACTACTGTGAACTCCAGATTTTGCTGCTCAGCTATTTTTCCAAAATAGGACTGCAGGAGGGCAGGCAACTCCGTTAGATTGACAGCATCCACCTCAACCATCATTTTGCCCGCTTCCACCTTGGACAAGTCCAGAATATCGTTGATCATGCTGAGCAGTTCACTTCCGGAGGAATGAATCACCGCTGCATAATTCTGTTCTTCCTCATTTAGTGATTCGTTGCGATTCTCTGACAGCAGTTGGGAAAGAATAAGCATACTGTTCAGCGGTGTACGCAGCTCATGCGACATATTGGCAAGAAACTCCGACTTATATCGAGAACTCTGCTCGAGCTGTTCGTTATATTTCTCCAGCTCAACCGCGGATCGCTCCGCCATCGACTTCTGAATCTCCAGCTCGCCATTTAATGCCAGCAATTCCTTGGTGTAGCTCTGTAGTTCTTCCGCTTGTACCTGAAGCTCCTCGGACTGTACCTGAAGCTCTTCATTCATAACCTGTGATTCTCCGTACAGCTTCTGAATCTCCATTCGTGTCGTGACCGAATTCAACGTGACACCCAGCATATTTACAAGCTTGGATAGGAGTTCAAAATGGAAGGGAGCCCACTTGGTCAACGAGGCAATCTCCACTACGGCTAACGTCTTGTTCTCAAAAATGACCGGGGCCAAGGTGAGATAACGCGGGGCGGTTCTGCCTAGACCGGAGTTAATACTGATGTAATCCACTGGCAGATCCTCCAGGACCCTAAGTTTCATATCCTGTGCACATTGACCGACCAGACCTTCCCCGGACTTAATCTTGTTCACACCAACGGAATTCTCACTCTCATCGCTACCCGCGTAGGAATAGATCCGCTCAAAGCTATCATCCGCATTCAGTACATACACAGCACCGTATTGCAGTTCCAGAATAGATGCGAGCTTGTTCAGAAAGGTTCTGCACAAAACGGTCAAATCTGTAGTTTCCTGAAGTAGAATAGACATCACACTTAATTGCTCACTGCCCCATTGATCCCGTTCCACGGTCTCGAGCAGACGGTTAGTGGCATCTCCGAGGTCATACAGCTCATCGTGTGTCCTAACCCTGACCCGTTCAGACAAATTACCTCCGCTGGCAATGTTGTTAATGGCAAGAATAACACGGCTAAGCGGGCTCACGATACTTCTTGCAATCAATACGGTAATGACCGCAGCAAAAACAGCCACCAGACCCCATAAAATGTACATCGTCAGCAGTAATCTGTGGTTTCCTTCTTTCAGAGTGTTGATCCGTGCATTGGTCAGGGCCCGTTCATTGTCGAGAAAATATTCAGACTGGGATCGGATGGAATCCACAATGGATTTACCGGTATCGTCTTGAAAAAAGCGGTTCACGGCTTCATTCTGGCCATTCCGCTTAAGATCAATGACGTATTGTCCGGCATCCTCGATCCATTTTTCAATATTGACCATGATCGTCTGCAGATTCTTAACTTGAGCGGGATTGTCGGTAATCAGGCCGTTCAGCTTAGCATAATTAATGCGCCACTCGGCAAGTCCGTTATTATATGGAGGCAGATACTCCATTTTGCCGGTGAGTGCATACCCTCTCTGACCTGTCTCCATATCCAACACATTCTTCTCAATCTGATAGGTTAGCTCATGAACCTTCATATCGTGATCACTAAGAAAAACCGTCTCGGCCTCCAGCTTGCTGATCCTTGCAGATACAACGAGCAGAAAAAGTCCAAGCATTAACAGGATCATGAAATACCCCAGTGCGATCTTGCCGCGAATCTTCAGGTTCCATACCCGTCTATCGACCAAAGGCTTAACCCCCATCAGCATCTGACATTAGTGAATTCCGGTGAGCGTGGATTATGAAATTAGAGGAAGCTCTCGGTGCGCGGAATTCTGTCCTTAAGCTGACGGATGTTGGCTTCCAGTTTCAGAATGACATCCTCCAGATCCATCGGGTCAATTCCACGGACAATGGTTGGCGGAGCAACGGCGGCTTTCGCTTCGGCTTTGAGTTCGCGCAGCTCCAGCTGCTGTTCCTGCCATTTGTCCATCAGATCGGCGATGGTAGCATAGAAACGTTCATAGTCCTTAATCACACTGTCCAAAAATGTATCTACTTCCTCCGCATCATATCCACGAAGCTTCATGCCGAATTCCTTCTCATGTATCGTAAGGGCATCAAGCGTTATGCCTAACTGGCTGAATAGTTTTCTTTGTTTGTCCAATCGACGTTTCATATGTTCGTCCATCTGTAATACCTCCAAGTATATACTGCAATAATTCTGGCAGTACTCATTATAACAGGGCGCGGCCCCCCTGAAAATATCACTAAAGTTGCTAATATCCCCCCGCAGTCGAAGCATTTCCAAATCCAGGGATAATACAGCCTAATAACTCAGATCCGAGACCCGCCTATTAAAAATTGTCGTTGACCGCTTTGTTCAGAATTCCGAGACAACGGTCCAGGTCGGTCTTTACCTGTTTTTTATAAAGTTTGGCTTTCTCTTCGCCATCCGAGGTGAAGTGATAGAGGACGATTTCCTGAAAATCAACCTTGGGATCATTCCCCTTCAACTGCTTGGTACGGTATAGAATGCCCTGCTGCACCAGCTCGTGCAGCGCACGGTAAATCTCGCTCTGCGGAGGAGCGTATCCGTGCGATTTAAATTCCCGTCGCATATCCTCCAGCATCTGATAGCCATATCCGCGATGCTGCTCCACCATTGTTATCAGATACACCTTAATAAAAGCCCGTTGGGCAATCATAAAAGCCATGCCAAGATACACCTCCTGATGTGTAAATACCCAATCCTATTTATTCCTGCTATGAATCTAGTATAAGCACTATTTTCCAACTTTCACAACCTGAAATAAAGGCAAGGGTCTACTTTTTCCAAGAGATTAGTATTTGAGGAGAGTAGTTGTTTGATTTTGGAGAAGTTATGAGAGGAGTACAGCAGGTTTTAGGCCTTTTCTATTGTGAATTTTTCATATGTTGAAAGGTGGGTGGTAGTCGTTGAAAAAAGACTGCATATCTACTGTTGTTCGTAGGAAATGCAGTCTTTAGGGGGCTATTTTACTGGCCGTGTGCGGCTGGTTGGAGCCGCCTGGAGCGGATCATCCGGCCAATAATGCTTAGGATATCGGCCCTTCAAATCTTTTTTCACCTCGAAATATGTATTACGCCAAAAGCTAGCAAGATCCGATGTGACCTGCATCGGCCTTCTCGCCGGCGACAACAGGTGCAGCAAAACCGGTACCCGTCCTCCGCCAAGTCTCGGTGTATCCTGCTGACCGAACATTTCCTGTAGTCGCACCGCGAGCACAGGAGCTGCCGGATTGCCGTAATCTATAGGCAGCCGCGAGCCGCTTGGCACAGTAATATGGGTGGGCGCTTCCTGATCCAGCGTCTGACGCTGCTTCCAATCGAGCAGATCCTCCAGCGCTCGGGCCAGAGGCAGCCGCTGAAGATCACGTAGGCTACGCATCCCGTGCAGATAAGGACCTAGCCAGTCAGCGAGTGACTCCATAAGTACGGAATCAGATACATCCGGCCAATCCTCACGCAAACCATGCATGAACATCATCCGCTGGCGAAGCTGCTGCGGTCCCTTCTCCCAAGGCAATACATCCAATCCTTCAGAGACAATGGCCGCCAGCAGTCCCTCTGCTGCCTCTTCTGCCGAAGGACGCTCATGGGTCGTCTCCTTGAGGATAAGTGCACCCAGTCGCGTGCATCGCCGCGCCTTGACGCTCCCGCTATCCTTGTCCCAATAGACTTCGGCTTCTTCCACTATGCTGTCTCCATGATGGGACAGCAGTTGCATTTCACTCAGTTCCGCGGCCAGCAAAATCCGGCTTTGCGGGCCCTGATCATCCACAGAGGCAGCCACAATATACGCAGAGCGTTCCAACGGCTGCCCTTCTCTCATCGCCGCCCCCCGGCCTCCTGACAGCAGAAACGCGCCTTCGCCGCGTCTCTGCCCGATCCGGTCGGGGTAGGCGAACGACAGCAGCAGTCCACATAGGCTGCTGTCTGGCTCTTCCCCTGGCGAGGCCTTCAGCTGCGCCAGGTAGTTCCGGCTCTCGCGCTGCACCGTGCGCAGCGCCGCAAGATCAGCTCCGCCGCCATCAGCACCGGCGGAGCGCTCGAACCGGAGCAGCGCCTCTACGCGCAGCGTGAGGTCGCAATCGCCCCCGGCGGGACCGCGCAGCAGGTCCCGCTCCTGCAGTAGCGCTGCCAGCCGGCAGGCCAGCGGGGCAGCGCCAAGCCCTTGCGCGCGCAGCAGCATGTGCGCGATGCGCGGGTGCGCACCCAGCGCGGCCATGCTGCGGCCGTGCGGGGTGATGGCGCCGCTGGCGTCCAGCGCGCCAAGCTGGCGCAGCAGCGCCGCGCCCTGCGCGTAAGGCGCGGCGGGCGGCGCGTCCAGCCACGGCAGGGCTGCCGGGTCCGGCACGCCCCACACGGCCAGTTCAAGGGCGAGCTGCGTCAGATCGGCTTCCATGATCTCCGGCACGTTCTCATCCGGGAGTCGGTAATGCTCCTCCTGGCTCCACAGCCTGTAGCAGACGCCGGGAGCTGTACGGCCCGCCCGGCCGCGCCGCTGGTCGGCTGAAGCCTTCGACACCGGCACCGTCTCCAGGCGCGGCATTCCCGAACGCGGCGAGAACACCTGTGTGCGCCGCAGTCCGGTATCAATGACCGTGCGTACGCCTTGAATCGTCAAACTCGTCTCGGCGATAGAAGTGGCCAGCACGACCTTACGTTGTCCCGGCACCGCTGGAGCAACCGCAGCGTCTTGTGCAGTCTGCGGCAGCTGTCCATAAAGCGGCCGCAGGACCGTTCCTTGCGGCAGAATAGCGGCTTCCAGCTCCCGCTGGGTCCGGCGGATTTCCCGTTCCCCTGGCAGGAACACGAGAACATCCCCCGGCTGCTCAGCTAAGGCCCTCCGCACAGCCGCAGCCGCGGATTTCTCGATGTGGGAAGCCGTAGAAACAGGCGAATAGACCGTTTCTACCGGATAAGTCCGTCCGGGACAATCCACTACAGGGGCGCCCCCTAGGAGAGCTGATACCCGCTCCGTCTCCAGTGTCGCCGACATGATCAGGATGCGAAGATCCTCCCGAAGCACCGTCTGAGCTTCCAGCGTCAGAGCCAGCCCCAGATCGGCATGCAGGCTGCGTTCGTGGAATTCATCGAAGATCACAAGACCCACATCGCCGAGGGTAGGATCGCTTTGTAGCATCCGGGTCAGCACGCCTTCGGTGACGACAACGATTCGTGTCTGAGGGCCGACTTTAGTGTCTATACGCATTCGGTAACCTACCGTTTGTCCTACACTTTCACCCAATTGGGAAGCAATGTAGGTCGCAGCAGAACGAGCCGCGAGTCTGCGGGGCTCCAGCATCAGGATGGTCTTGCCCTTCATCCATGGCTCGTCCAGAAAAGCCGGGGGCGTTCCAGTAGTTTTTCCCGCTCCCGGCTCTGCCACGAGAATAGCGTTTGTACTAGAAGTCAGTATATTTTTCAGGTCAGGAAGCACCTGGTGTATTGGAAGTTGTTCCATCGTATCTCTCCGTTATCTGTTAATATCGTTATTGCTCATCTTCCCGGAGCATCTGGTCCCGAATCTGGTCACCATATTGCTGAAACGCTGCGCTATTATCCATTCCACGCTGCCGTAGAAGTTCTTGCAGACGTATTCTTTTGAGGGACAATCTGCGCTCAAGTGACCTCTCCTCCTCTGAATCGTCATTACCGCTTCGGCGGCAGACTGCCAGTAATTCCTCAAGGGTTACACATTCAGCACGAAGTGTAAGTTCTTCTGGCAACACGCCGGCATTCTTCATCAGCTTGTAGGACACTCTCAGATCTTCCGGTACACCAGACAAATCTTCGATCTCCAGCGGTTTGCCATGCCCCGGCAAATTCTGAAATTCACCCCGGGTCATGGCCTCCTGAATGCGCTGCTCCGCCAGCCAGGAGAAAATCTCCATTTCCATAACCTCCTTTTATGTAAACGTGGGTCATTCTAGGACCAAACCTCAAACACTGCTTTACATCATTATATAGGAAAAGCCTTTATTGAGACATGAGTTCAGCAGTTTACTGGAAGTGGATTTGCTCTTCAAATATAAAAATCCGCTATTCTAAACCTCTGAAGGCAAGAATGGCGGATGATTGCTTAAATCTTTTTTACTTTATTCAATTCCGGAAACGAAATTCTTCCGATGCCCTCCACCTGTATCTCCAGCGGATAAAACTCCGCAATCAGATTAGAGAAGAACCACTGTCGGCCTCTTTTCACTACGATGCCCAAGCCCGTTTCATCCCCAACCGGGGTGAAGCCTTCGTTACCCTCTCCCCAGCCTGGAATTCCCCAATCATTCAACTGTCTCACAAGTGGAAGAACTTCATCGGTAACTATTCCAACTTCGCTGACGCCAAGGAGCGCACTGGCTGAGAAAGGCACCTCCGCAGGATGGTCCAGATTATGACGGGCGATGAATTCCAGCAAGTTTCCTGAAGGGTCTTCAAAGTAAAAGGCATGTGCGTTCCAGCTTTCAAAGAACACCTCATCCTCCCCCTTCACCTCGTTCAGCGCAAGCCTTGACTTGGCCCATGCTTTAGCTTCGGCAAATTGCTGCGCCGGTATATTAAATGCCAGATGATAGTAGGGTTTCTCTGGCGTGTCTACTGCATGAAAGGTTACTTTCGTAGTGCCAATCTTTACGGCAAACTGTCCTGGAGCTTCCGCGGAGATCTCAAGTTCCATCTTGTCTCTATAGTAGCTGCGAGTCTTTTCTAAATTCCCAGTCCAAAGCGTTACTTCTTTAATAATCATATTACACCTCCAATGTTTGTGTTATTCTGTTATTTTATCCTTATCCTTTGGGGGTTACAGCTGCAATATTAGCATACTTCAGAACGTTTCGCTCAGGGCCTCTATTAACACTGTTGTTCAAGGCTTGGCCAATCTCCTCCAGAGAGAGATAGTCTGTTTCGGAAGCAAGGGGCGCAGCACTGGGTATAGCCCGTTGATATAATTATAAATGCTATGTACAGGTCAGACCAGGGATTGAACGAACGTATCCCGGGTGGAACATGTATGTTTTTTAGCGGATCTACATTAGCTTTCTTAAGATAACAGTAATTCTGCATCATCAATGACAATTTGTGCCCCCTTCTAATCTATCCCAAACATAAATTGGGACTAACCTGATTTTCACAATCAGGCCAGCCCCTCTACTTCTATTTATCCAGGCGAGTTACATCCACCTTCACCGTTAGAGATCCCGCGTTGCCCCGGTATACCCCTTTGACAGGTACAATATCCTTGTAGTCTCTTCCGTGTCCCAGCTTAATGTATCGCCAGTTCACTTCAGTGTCGTTAGTAGGATCGAAGCCCAGCCAGCCCGTACCCGGAATGTGGGTCTCTACCCATGCATGCGAAGCCTGTTCAAAATCCGCATTTCCTCCCTGCAAATCCCCAACAAAATGATATCCGCTCACATACCTTGATGGCAACCCGACGCTACGGCAGACCGCGATCATCAGATGCGCATAATCCTGACAGACGCCGCGTTTGAGCTTTAATGCTTTTTTAACCGTTGTATTCACGCTCGTTGCCTCCGGGTCATACGTGAACTGCTCAAAGATCGTCGAAGATAGCTGTTTGACCCATTCATACATCCCTTCGGCAGCGGCAAAAGGATACTGTGAAGCAAACTCAACCAGTTCAGGCGTCACTTCCGTATAGCTAGTTGGCAAAATAAATTCGATATACCGGTTCTGGAACCTGGAATCCTCCAGAAGCTTCACCTGCTCCGCCAGGGGGATGGACGGCAAACCAGCGCCCTGCGCTTTATCGAGCGTCACCACCGTGGCCTTGGTATGAATAACCATCTCGGTATGCGGCTTATTGACCGAATAAGCGTGAACGCGGTTGCCGAAAAAATCCTCGTATGTCAGCAGATTCGCCGGCGGATGCACCTCCACCTCATGGTGATAACAGGACTGACGATAGTTGGTGCGCGGCGTGAGGCGAATTTCATTGACACTGTCCGTAACCGGCTCGGGGTAAGTATATGTCGTTGTATGATGGATTTGGATTTTCATGCTGAGATGCCTTCCCGCCGAAAAAAGGCGCCTTCCATCGTTTTACCCAGCCGCTCGCAGGATTGTACCAGCGCTTGCAGCACATGATCTACCATGTCGCCGGACATCTCCTCCTTCTCCATATAATCCAGCTCCGCCTGGATTCTACCCGCTTGCCGGATCACTCGCTCATACCCTGACCCTTTGTCAGATCCGTCAAGCTCTAGTGCTGCCAGATGTTCTCCCAGCTTATGAAAGGAAAAACAGATCGACCTCGGAAATTGCGCACTTCCAATCAGAAACTCCAGAATACTCTCCGGTGAGACAGCATCGGCATAATACCGCCGGAAGGCTTGGTATCCGCTCACGGATTTGAGTACCGCCTGAAGCTGAGTGTACATCGCATTGATGTCCTTGTCCTTGCATGATGCCGTGACCGACTGAAGGATCCGTGTCGTATTCTCCGCACGTTCCAGGAAACGACCGCTCTCAATAAAATGCCACTCATTTCCCCGCACCATCACCGACTGTTCTGCGCCAAGGAACATGGCCGTCCGCTCCTTAACGTGACGATAGAACTGATGCGGTCCGCGCATAATATCCGCCACTGAACGTTCTCCCAGCCAGAGATTAAAGCTATTCACAATATCCCATAGCTCACTGGGCAGATGCTGGCGCAGGGTGCGCAGATTATTTCTTGCATGATGAACACAGGAGAATAAGGAATTGGGGTTGCCGAGATCCAGCGTAATGAAGGACAACACATCCTGTTCGGAGAAGGTTTCGAACTGTTGACTATATTCACTTCGTACCCCAAGCGCATCGATCAGCCGTGACCATTTATGACCTTCCTCCTGAAAATCCGCCTCTTGCTGAATATGATAATGGACGTCGATCAGCCGTGCATGGTTCTCTGCCCGTTCAATATACCGGCCTATCCAAAATAACGCCTCTGCATTGCGATTCAGCATCGTCAGCCACCCCTTTTTCTAATATAAAATATCAGGCCATCACCCAGGTATCCTTAACCCCTCCACCCTGTGAGGAGTTGACTACAAGCGAACCTTCTTTCATGGCCACGCGAGTTAGTCCGCCGGGAATCACATGCGGCTTGCAGTCCGCCCCCATCAGGACAAATGCTCTAAGGTCGATGTGCCGTGGCGTCATCCCCCCGGACTCCGACAGTACCGGCGCTCTAGACAAGGACATGATGGGCTGGGCAATATAACGATCCGGCTCCGCCAGAATCTTCAGACGGAACTCGTTTTGTTCTTCCCGGGTCGCCTCACTACCAATCAGCATGCCGTATCCGCCAGATAGCGATGTTTCTTTGACAACCATATCCTCCAAATGATCCAGCACATACTGGCGCTCCTCCGCTTTGGACAGCAAATAGGTGGGCACGTTGTCCAGGATCGGTTCTTCCTTAAGGTAATATCGAATCATGTCCGGTACATACACGTAAATTGCCTTGTCGTCAGCCACCCCCGTTCCAGGAGCATTGGCAATCGCAATATTGCCAGCCCTGTAGGCATTCATGAGTCCGGCTACACCGAGTAACGAATCGGGCTGAAAGGCCAGTGGATCAATATAATCATCATCCAATCTTCGGTACAGTACATCCACACGGCGCAGACCATCCATGGATTTTAAATAGATTTTATGATCACGGGCGACCAGATCACGTCCCTCGACCAGATGAATTCCCATCTGTTGTGCGAGGAAAGCATGCTCGTAATACGCCGAGTTATATTCACCTGGTGTCAGCAGTGCGATGACCGGGTCCCGCGTCCGTGAAGGAGACAAGCTGCGTAGCACGGATAAAAAGCAGTTGAGGCTGTGATCTACATCTCGAATCGAGCTGGTAAAGGAAAGTTCAGGGAACAGCTGATTCATCAGCGACCTCCCTTTGAACAAATAGGAAAACCCTGATGGTGTACGCAGGTTATCCTCCAGCACATAATACCTTCCATCATGATGGCGGATAAGATCAATACCGGAGGTAGTGACGTAGGCCCCGCCTGGAACACGCAGTCCCGCCATCTCTGGCCGGAAATAACAATTGGAGAGGATCATTCGACGCGGCACAATTCCATCCTTCACAATGTTCTGCTCATGATAAATGTCATGAATGAACAAATTGAGCGCCGTAATGCGCTGTATGATCCCGGCCTCCAGCCGCTCCCATTCCCCCTTGGGGATAATCCGCGGCACCATATCAAAGGGAATCGTCCGTTCCATTGGATGATCCTGAGCCGGATTGTATAGTGTAAATGTAATGCCTTCTTCCATCATCCGACGCTGCATGAGGTTCTGCTTCCCCTGCAGCTCTTCGGGACTCATTCCGGCAAACATGCGGCTCACATGTTGATAGTGGGGCCTAACACTCCGCGCATCGGCATACATCTCATCATAGTAATGAAATAGCGGATACGGGGATAGGCCGAGCAATGGATCGAGTTTGGACATGAGCCCGACTCTCCTTTCGGATTAATGTAATGTTTCCTCACAATAAATTCATTAAATCTAGAATAAAATGTGAATTTACGCTGTTTTTATTTTCATTCTACGTATTCACAAGCTTTCATGTCAATATATATGACAACAAAATGTTGTTTTCACCCTGACAGGTATTGTGTAATCGCTTCCTTATAACCTTTCCGTGTATAGTAAGAGTGTTTATGCAAATTTCACAGCAATTGTAGGTTCGATGTAATGGATATTTCTATTATTGTGAATTTTTCATATGATGTATTTTTTACTCATTGAACTTTTAGCCTATATCTTCAGTCCCTTCATCATCCATGGCAGGTTCCCCGGATATAACCAGGAGATCAAGGCATAATAGCGGTGTGAATGGGCACAGCTCACCGACTATATAGAACGCATTAAAAAACAAAGATAGCCAAGAAAAAGAGAGTTTATATAAGAAGGATCGAACTCGAAGTGTAATTAACGGCATTTCTGTACCTTAAATCCTCTGCAGCTAAGGGTTAGTAGAGATTAAGTGCAATATTGTACCTTAAAACTTCCAGAACACCCCGTTTAGCATAATTTACCGAAAAACAAGATACAATAATTCCCTTATTTCCCTTATTTTATTGTATTGAAGAAAAATAAGGTGCAGAAATGCCGTTAGTTGAGGCAGCGTCCCCTCTTCGCCAATCTTAAGACGATTGGTGAAGGAGAATTTACCCTTTCTAGTGGTTGAAATCAGTCAACAGTCACGTTCCGGCGCTTGCTGTCCTATGGAAAGCTTTCAGGCGAACGCTTTGCCCCTACAGTTCCAAACTTCCGCGTTCGCTCATCTTCGCTTTTTGTTATTTTCTTTTGTTCGGCTTATATATCGTGTTCAGCTCTTTTCAGAAGTTTTGTTAACTTTATTAAGGCTATGTTAAATAACATCAATTCGATTGACGGTGATTTTCGGATGTTGCTATAATCAATTTGAAATTGACACGTTCCAAAAATAATGAAAAAGGGAGACTTTTATGAACACCAAATTCAAACGGATGGTCCTGCCTCTACTCGGTCTTGTACTCACCAGCACGCTCGCTGCATGTGGAAATCAATCTTCCACCACAAATGCAACCAATGCCGTAAGCCCGACTGAGGCTGCTAGTTCTGCCAAGGCTCCACTCGTTGTCTACACTAACTCCGCTTCTGACGGCAGAGGCGATTGGCTGAAAGAGAAAGCCAAAGAAAAAGGCTTCGACCTGCAAATCGTGGAGGGTGGCGGCGGCGATATTGCCAACCGTCTGATTGCTGAAAAGAACAAACCGGTAGCCGACATTATTTATGGTTTAAGTACGGTGAACTATGTGGAATTCAAGTCGCAGGACATGCTGGAGCAGTACAAACCCGCGTGGGCAAGCGAAGTTCCTGAGGGCTTAAGTGATAAAGACGATTATTACCATGGGATTGTTAAGCAAGCGATCCTGCTGATATACAACTCTAAGCTTTACAACGAAAACACCGCTCCTAAAGACTGGTCAGATCTGTGGACCAACCCGCAGTTCCATAATAAATACGACGCACCGGGAACGAACGATCTCGGCGGCGCTACCGTTCGTGCGGTTTTGGCCGGTATTCTCGTTCGCTATCAGGACCCGAATGGTGAGTACGGAATCTCCCAGCAGGGTTGGGATGCCATGAAGAACTATTTGAAATACGGTTTCTATAAAGCCGAAGGCGAAGATTTCTATGCCAACCTGGCTAGTGGGAAGTCTCCTTTTGGCCCGATGTTCTCTAGCGGTATCGCTTCGAGAGAGAAGCAGTACAACGTCAAAGCCGGAATCGTAAAACCAGCCATTGGTGTTCCTTATATTGTTGAGCAAGTAGCGATTGTCAAAGGTACGAAGAACCTCGATACTGCCAAAGCCTTTGTCGATTGGTTCGGTAGCAGCGAGGTACAGACAGAATGGTCCAAGCAGTTCTCCACTATGCCAGCTAACAGCAAAGCGCTTGAGAACGCCGCGCAGGATCTTAAAGATCTGGATGCTTCCCTTAAACAACAGCCGATCGATTGGGAGTTTGTGAACAAGAACATCAACAACTGGGTTGAGAAAATCCAGCTTGAGCTTTTGCCGTAATTCAGCATCATGACCATCCCGGCAGCAGGAGTACAGGACGCCTCATTTATGGCGCGCCAGCCCCCACTGCCGGGTGGCTTTATTTTTATACAACAAGTGAGGAGCCGGGGAATCATGATCGAATTTAGAGAGATAGAAATTAAATACAACGATTTTATCGCAGTGAAGAACTTGAATTTGAACATTGCAGAAGGCGAATTCTTCACCATGCTTGGCCCTTCCGGCTGTGGCAAAACGACTACGTTACGAAGCCTCGTTGGATTTGTCAGCCCGACGCATGGCTCCATTCACGTGAATGGCAAGGACATCACGCAATTACCTGTAGAGAAACGGGATATCAGTATGGTTTTTCAAAGTTACGCCCTGTTCCCGACTCTTAATGTATATGAGAACATCGCCTTCGGCCTGAAGGTCAAAAAAATGTCCAAAGAACAAATTGAAGCCGAAGTGGCAGAAATCGCCCAGAAAGTGGACCTGAGTCAAGCGCAATTACGTAAAAAAGTATCCGAGCTGTCAGGCGGACAACAGCAGCGTGTAGCTATCGCCAGAGCGCTGGTGCTGAAGCCCAGCATTCTAGTACTGGACGAGCCCCTCTCTAATCTCGATGCCAGCTTGCGGGTCCAACTGCGTAACGAGTTGAAAAGTCTGCAAAAGAAGTTTGGTATCACTACGATCTATGTAACCCATGACCAGGAGGAAGCCTTGACCTTATCGGACCGCATCGCTGTGTTCAATCATGGGGCTGTGGAGCAGGTCGGCACACCGTACGAAATTTACAGTCAGTCTGCGACCGAGTTTGTATGCAATTTTATCGGAGACATCAATACATTGGAACGTTCTATCATCGAAAAAGTTAACGCAACATCAGGCCAGTCATTTGACACGGCGAAAGCCGCCTATCTAAGAACTGAGAAAATCTACACCTCCCTGCCGGAGGGAAACGCCGAGGCGTTTACTACACTGTCAGCACGCGTGATCGACGCTGAATACTACGGTTTATACACGAAATATACGTTTGAAATAGGTGGGGCCCTCCTGAAAAAGGTGGAGATTGAGGACGGACGAAGCCGCTGCATCATCGGAAATGAAATAGATATTTATATTCGCCCGGACGATATTTTGCAATATTAGGAGGCTTTCCCCATGACAATAGAGCGCATTAAAAGATACGTAACGCCGGGGAGACTCTCCCTACTTATTGCTGGTTTGTTCTTGACCTGGTTTATTGTTGCTTTCTTGGTTTATCCCAATCTTAATTTGCTGAAAAGCGTATTTTGGGCGAACGGAAGCTTCTCGATTGAACCTTTTCAAAAACTGCTGCACTCCAAAAGAGCACTGAAAGGCCTGCTAAATAGCTTTATTCTGGCCGTTTCGATGGTCATTACCGTGAATATCGTCGGTATCTTTCTAGTCTTCGTTACGGACTATTTTGACATTAAAGGCTCTAAGCTGCTGCGGATCGGCTATTATACTACACTTGTATACAGCGGCATCGTGCTGGTGTCAGGCTACAAATTTCTGTATGGCGAGCAGGGCTTTATTACGAAATTTCTGCTCCTGCTCTTCCCTTCTTTTCCGGCGGACTGGTTCCATGGATACTGGGCCGTGCTGTTCGTCATGACGTTTGCCTGTACGTCCAATCATGTGTTGTTCTTGTCGAATGCCATTCGCAAAATCGATTACCAGACTGTGGAGGCCGCACGCAATATGGGCGCTTCCCCCTTTTATATTTTACGCAGAGTTGTACTGCCCGTGCTGCAGCCCTCTTTGTTCGCGATTACGATCTTGCTGTTTCTGACTGGTCTTGGCGCAACTTCCGCGCCGCTAATTGTAGGGGGAACTGAATTCCAGACGATTACCCCGTTAATTCTAGCCTTTTCAAAAAGCCCAACCTCCCGGGACATGGCTTCCGTGCTGGCGATCATCTTGGGGGTTGCTACACTGATTTTGTTGACCTTTCTTCGTAAGGCGGAGAAAAAAGGAAACTTTATCTCAGTCTCCAAGGTGAAATCGGAAATCGTAAAGCAGAAAATAACGAATAAGACGCTGAACGCAGTGGTTCACGTCGTTGCCTACCTTCTATTTATAATCTATACCGTGCCGGTTCTATTGACAGTCATCTTTTCCTTTACGGATGCTTATAGCATCTCTACTTCCAGCTTGTCCTGGAATCATTTTACGATCAGCAACTATAAGCTGCTCTTTACCAACTCGGATGCGTATCAACCTTATCTGATCAGTATTGTTTACGCTGCTGGAGCTGCCGTAATCGTCGTAGCCCTGTCACTCCTTGTATCTCGCATTCTCCATAAGTACAGCAATCTCTTTACTACAGCACTGGAGTACGCAATGCTAATCCCTTGGCTATTGCCTTCTACGCTAATTGCGCTGGGATTGATTCTTACTTATGACGCGCCAAAATGGATTATGGCCAACCAGGTGCTGACCGGTTCGATGTGGATCTTAATGATCGCTTATATCATTGTGCTGATCCCGTTTACGCTGCGAATGCTCAAAGCCGCATTCTTCAGCATCGATGCCTCCCTGGAGGATGCCGGCCGGAGTCTCGGGGCTAGTGCTTTCTATACGTTCAGAAGAGTCCTGCTCCCCATCGTTCTTCCTTCAACACTGGCGGTGCTTGCGCTCAACTTCAACAGTCAATTAGCAGACTACGATCTGACAGTCTTCCTGTACCACCCGCTGTTCAAACCGCTGGGCATCGCTATTCAAAATGCGACCAGCGGACAAACCGCTTCCGATACCCGGGCGCTCGGACTTGTGTATTCGGTCATGTTAATGGTGATCTCGTCTGTTGCACTCTATTTGGTCTATGGGAGGAAGTCAAAAGCTTGAGGTTCGGTTGAGGTAAAATAAAGCCCCTATGATTGTTGTAGTCATAGGGGCTTTGTATTGTGGTTCATTTGGATAGTTTGCATATGTAGTTGAATATCATCAGATAATCTGTTTCAGAACCACTATTCTGTGATTTGCTTCCTTTAAACATTTAAAGCAATTCATTCAGTTTTTTTAGTTCATCAATTGTTAATTTATCAGTGTTAATTACAGAATTAATTCCGACACCGTAATCCTTTAGTGTCAAACCAAGCTGCTCACTATAATTATAAGTCTCATACTCAATTCTTTGTTTGTAATGTTCAATAAAAGGATTGTTATCCATAAAATCAATAAACTGCTGTGTTGATATAGGACCAGTATAATGTTTGTAAAATATAGGATTAGACTTAATGCTTTCTTTATTCATTTCATGGCTTTGTGGAGGGTTTCTCAAAAAATAACCTGAAAAGCCGATATCGTCAATAGTATAAACACCATTAATTTTAAGACTTTCTCCTTGGGAAGTATTGGTTACAACTACTCTATATATATTGGTTATTAAACTTAATCCAAGTCTTTTCTTTATGTTCTCAAGGTTTTCTTCTTTTATATAATAATCCACGATTCTGTTCAGTTGAACTGCAGCAGCATGAATTTCATCTAAATTCCTTATATAACTTCTATAGGATGTCGGATCATTTAAATGCTTTGCCTCTACAAAGAATAAAGAATTATCTAAAGAGAACACTGCATCACATTCATAATCTTTCTTTTCCAAATGGATAAGTTCTACTCCAGCTTTTTTTAGGTTTTTTCTGATTTCCTCCTCGAACAGGGTTCCCTTTATATCTACCTCTATTTCCTTACTTTTCAAATTTGAGAGTAAAGCACGAGAAGCATCTGTCATAGAAGAAATAGACGGAACCACAATATACTCTTCCCCTACCTTTAATAAAGGACAATCAAAGAGATCATTTGAATGTTTGTTAAAAACTAAAAAATCAAATATTTTTTCTGCACTTTTTTGCTTAATTCCCCATTCAACAAACAAATAAATCCATTTATTTTTAGTTTTACATATACAAACATCATTAATAGAAATTTCTTCATATTTAGTTCGTAATTTTCGTTTCTTAATAAATTTCTCACATTCATTTGAGATAATTATGTACGCTCTTATAAATTCAGCAATGGTAACATCAATGAATTTCAATTCTAAATTGTCTGTTGAAAAATATTCTTCTACAAATTCGCAAGCCATTCGCTCATTGTAGGAAATAAAATCATTGGGAGCTAGCTTTCTAGTTTTAGAAATTGTCGAGGCATTTCCATATAACTGGAGTTGCTGATATCCATATCTTACTTGTTTAGCGTTACGAACATCCATAAACTTCATATGTGAAATTGTTTTACCTAATGTTCTTTCACCTTTAGATATTGCTTTAACAGATCCCCCATCAACAGTGATGTCTACTTCAAAGTAATTCCAAAGCTCTCGAAAAACATCCAAAACAGCACGATATTCAGCGCCCTTTATATGTAAAGATGCATTTTGAACGTTTTCAAATGAAATCTTCAACGATGAACTTTCCAAAGGAAACTTTTTGAATTTAATTAAATACTGCAAAACGTTCCCAGAAGATTCAGCTACATTTTCAAAATAATCTGATCTATTGTCATTCAAACCAGATTTGTGTTTCATTTTATAAATATCATTTGATAAAAACAGTTCTAATGCAATAATATAAGAATTTATGTGAATATCATTATGTATTAATTGTTCTATCGCTTGCAAAAAATTGTTATTCAAATATTTATAGAGATTATTTATAGAAAGGACTTCATTTTGAAATTTTGTAATTTCTTCTTTTTCATTTGGTACTAGATCATTTAGTAAATCAATTAACTTATTAAACATATCTTCTTTTACAGGTTTTCCAGTACCAAAAAAGTTAATACAATATCCTGACTTTTTCACCAATCTTATCGCATTATCTAAGCCCTGCTCATTACATGTTTTTAAAATTAAGTCTATAAATTTGTTTTCATTTTTAATTTTTTCCAGGTCATACATATACATTATTAGAACCCTTCTTTCAGTGATGTTTGAAGTGAACTTAATTTTACAGTAATGCACTCCTTTTTCTAATTTATAGATATTCCTAATAAAATCACAAATAATAAATTTTAGTTATTTGTAAGCATTCTCTCTTATAATCTTATTTAAGATCTGACTCCTTCTCGCTAATAAAACAAAACTTTTTCACCTCAAAAGGACAGATACATGATTTCCGAAAAAAACTATATCCATTTTTACTAATATATTGTAATTTTAATGATTTCGCAAGAATCTCTTCCTTGAACTTTCTCTTGTTTTGTTATTCATAAAGGCATCCTCCGCTTTTTCAATAATTCATTAAACACAAATGAATTGTAAGAGGGTCATTTCTTTCAAAATTTCCATCATACGGGTCAAAGTTTCTCCTAAGAAGTACTACGTATCTTTACTCTTTAAAATTTCACTTGCAAAAACAATCGCCAAAGAAGAGTTTGTTCTAAGTTAAATACTGCTATATTTCAGAATCTCTTTTAATATCTCTTCAATATCATCTTTTTGCTTGTATTTTTCATAAAGCAACATCTTTGCACAGGTCATTAGTTAGATCAAAGATGCTTAAAAACATTCGACTTTCTGATGCTTCCTTTCTTTCAAGAAGTTCGCTTAACTCATAAATTACTGAGATTTCTATTTCGTCATTATATGGATTTGTCTTACTAAACATTTTTTCATCAATATGTTTGGGTAAGATTTTTATAAAAAAATAATAATTTTCATAATATTAGTTTTACCTGTATTATTCATTCCAATAAACAATTTATATTTTTATTATAATTAAATTAAATATATTCAATAATATTACTTTTTTTATTTTCACATTTACTATTGTATCAGTTATTCTTTATTTTTAGACAGGGATACTGGCCATCTTCAACAGACCTTAAAATAATCCTTGAAATAAATCCTTCAATACCACTAACAATATTATCTAGATCAAACTTGCAGTTTGGTTAGTGTTTTTCAAATCACATTTCCTTCCTCACACAAAACAAAACCCGCCTCCGGTTGCATCCAGGGCGGGTTACTTATTGTTATTTTATGAACGATGAAGTTCTGTCTCTTTCAACCTTTCATTCCGGTAAGGAGATAGCAGCGAAGGCCAATCCGTTTGAATAACATCGACCTTCTTCTCGATTATTTTCCCCCAGCCGAGATCAGGACTCTGAATAATTGACGTATCATCGTCCAAGCCTCCGTATAGGAAAGTGTAATCGTCCAGTGTAATCGCGTTGGCCCATACAAAGAGATTTTGCTCATGAAGTCTTTCTATAACGTCGTCCTGGAACAGCGGATCACTGTCGGTCTTCACGATCAGTTCCATACCCACCAGATTAATATTGGAGTAAGACAACACGGTCTCGATCTCCTGAACAGAATGAATAATTGGCATAAACATATACTTTTTCTCGTAAGTATCGAAAAATTCCAATGTTTCCTTGTTCACAGGTCCTTTTAAAACCAGCTGATTCAGCATGTCATGTTGATCCAGAATCTCCACCAGCTCAGGCCAGAAATCCCAGGCGCGGTCGATGTTAATCAACGTGTCGCCTTTTAAGTGGGGCAGTACCTGCTCCAGACGATCCAGCTTCGTGTTCGTCCGACAAAACAGACTATTGTAGTAAGATAATCCGTCAATGCGAGTAGAATCCATTGTGGTAATATTATCAGTCTCGTTCAGCAGCCGCGGCTCTCCTCCATCATGAAACAGGTAGATCGCGCCATCTGTCGATTTGGCCAAATCAATTTCGATCATATCGCCGCCCTGCTGCAGTGCGACCTTAAACGCGGGGAGCGTATTTTCAATAATATTACCGCCGAAACTACCTCTATGTACGGCAATCAATATTCCCCGCTCATTAAATCGTTGATTAAGTAGCCCATTGATCTTGCTGAATTTAGCTTTTCCAAACATCTAAATGTGCCTCCTGCTCATGAGTGTACTGGATCAAATTCATCTTATCAAAATAATTGGAACGTGTCAATTTCGGATGATTTGGTCATACTAGAGACATCCCTTCATCTTTTTACAAATCTCTTATTGAACGTAAAAATTATTATGAGTATGATGAAGGAATATGGCTCAGCAGAATATCAGTGCTTGACTGAACGTCGAAGCGGAGCGGAGGGGCTAAGGGATTCTGGAGAAGCGTAGCGTTCGCCTTTAAAGACCGATTTCAACCCATTTATGCTTCATTCCAGAAATCGGGCTTTAACAGCGATCGGAAGAACCCTTCGCACCCGTAGCGGCTGCTAGCACATAGTAGTTCAAGCACTGATTTTATTTGAGCCAAAAAAGTAGGAGGATTGTAACATGGCTACAATCAAGGATATTGCAAAAGCAGCCGGTGTCTCGCATGGAACGGTGTCCAATGTATTGAACGGAAGAGGCAACGTCAGTGCCAAGAAGATCCGGCTGGTGGAAGAGGCTGCCCGGCAGCTTGGATATAAAATCAACTATAAGGCGCAGTCCCTGCGTTCTGGCGTAACTAAATCGATCTCTATTATCATTCCGAGCATAGAATCAGAGGAGTATGCCCAGCTGTACAAGGGTCTCGATAAGACACTCACCGAATGGGGCTACCGCACCCATCTCTACATAACCTATGATCTGCAGCTGAACGAACAAAACATATTAAAAGAAATTGCAGAAGAGCGCGTTACCGGAATTATCACCATCTCTTGCTTGGACGACGCCTCTATCTATTACAATGAACTCAATATTCCGAAAGAGAATATCTTATTTGTGAATCGGAAAATCAAGAACAGCAAAGCATTTGCTGCTTTTGACTTCGTGCAGGCCGGGAAAGATGTTTCAAGCTATCTAGCGGAGAAACGGTATCAGTCGATCGGGATTTTCGTGGATGAGCAGAAGTATTCAAGCGAGCAGCAGTTCGCGGAGACTATTGCAGTGGAAATGAAACAAGCTTCGGTCAAAATGATCACCTCTCCCCTTGGGCAGTCTTACAGCAGAGCCTTTGAATTTTGGGAAAATGGAACGCCAGACATTATTGTGACTTCCAGCCTGAGCCGGGCCCAGCTTCTCAAAAACGCTCATTATTACGGTTCCGATGATCAGCAGCCGCCGATCCTATGCCTTGCGCCAACCGAAGCGGCTTTTGACGACCAGTTCATCAAATATCAGCAAAATTATCAGCTATTCGGGCATCATATCGCCGACTCTTTAATGAAACAAGTGAATGGACAGGAAAAAATTGCGAAGCATACGATTTTTTCGAACAGCGGATTAGAGGCGGTAAATACGCCATCAGTGAACGATCAAAGCGGGACAAGCCTGACGATGCTAACGATTCCCAGTCCGACGACAGATGCGCTGAAGAAGCTGCTCCCTCATTTCACCAAGAAAACAGGCATCCATGTATCGCTGGCCATTCATACCTATGAGGAAATTTATCAGGTTCTGTCGGAGGCTTCAGGCAATCCAGCTTATGACATCGTCCGGATGGATATGGCATGGCTGTCCTGGTTCGGTAAGACGTCCTTTCATCCGCTCCAGGGACTCGACAGGGAGTTCGATAAGATTATTCATGCCCTCCCGCTTCATATCCAAGACAATTATATGAATGTCGAAGGGGTTGCATATACGTTTCCTTTTGACCCCAGCGTTCAGATGCTCTTTTACCGAAAAGATTTATTTGAAGATCAGATGATCAAGCGGATGTACTTTGAGAAATATAAAGAGCAGTTGACGGAGCCCGCAGACTACGAAGCGTACACCAAACTGGTGACCTTCTTCACACAGTCCTGCTTCAGTCAGTCTCCGACACCGTATGGTACAAGCGTGACGCTGGGCAGACCGGAAATTATCGCGCTTGAGTTCTTAACCCGTTATTACGCAGAGGGCGGACGATTAATAACCGGTAATGGGATGACGTTGGACTTGCCGAAGGCTACACAAGCGCTGCACAACTTTATAGAAACGTTAAACGTAGCTCAGAAATTAGATGAATCCTGGTGGGGAGAGTCGGTCAATAGTTTTGCCAGAGGAGAAACGGCGATGGTTATCGGCTTTATGAACCATGTCTCGCGAATCGCGCACAGTGATGTCGGCTCGTTTATCGGCTCGGCACCTGTTCCGGGGAATGCTCCGCTGCTTGGTGGTGGGGTGATCGGGATTTCGAAAAGCAGCAACAAGATTGAGGCGGCCATTCAGTTCATGAAATGGGTGAATCAAACTGAAATTGCGGAGCAGATCAGCTTACTTGGGGGAACGACTGGCAAGACGGAGATCAACGACAATTATACCATCCGCACGCTGTACCCTTGGCTTCAGGATGCGGGCAAATGGAGCGCTCAGGGGATCAGAGAAACCAAAACACTGAACGGCACGGGAATCAACACTAAGAAGCTCGAACTGGTAATCGGGTTATCCCTTGAAAAAATGTTGAACGGTGTACAGAGTGTCGAGCAAACGATCGATGAGATGAATCGTCAGCTTGCTGGTTTTTCGCAAAATAAAGAAAATGTCCACATCGAATAAAACGGCTGTACAACATGTTATCAACTACAATACGTGAGATTAAAAAAAGTGCGGAGCATGAGGACCCATTCCTCTACTCCGCACTTTTCTATTTTCAATTTTGTAATGCAAGTCTCGTTGTAGTGGTTCGTCTGTCATGCAGACTTACTATTCAGCCTTCTCTTCCTCGTCGATCATACCTGCGAATAGGGCATGTACGAACTGTTGGGAGTCGAATGGCTGAAGATCTTCCATTTTCTCACCCAGTCCAACGAGCTTCACCGGAAGGTTCATCTCCTGACGGATCGCTACAACGATACCACCTTTGGCTGTTCCGTCCAGCTTGGTCAGGACCAGACCCGTTACGCCACTCTTCTCACCAAAGAGCTTGGCCTGGGTCAAAGCATTTTGTCCAGTGGTCGCATCGAGCACCATTAGCACTTCATGCGGTGCACTTGGGATCTCACGTTGGATGACGCGGAAGATTTTGTTCAGCTCTTCCATCAGGTTGCTCTTGTTCTGCAGTCGGCCTGCGGTATCGCAGATCAGAATATCCACATTACGCTGCTTAGCTGCCTGCACGGCATCAAACATCACTGCTGCCGGATCAGAGCCTGGATTCTGCTTGATAACATCCACACCAGCTCGTTGGCCCCAGACTTCCAACTGCTCAATCGCCCCTGCACGGAAGGTATCGCCTGCTGCAAGCAGAACCTTTTTACCCTCCTGCTTATAGCGGTGAGCCAGCTTACCAATCGTCGTAGTTTTACCAACACCGTTAACGCCGACGAAGAGAATGACGGTGATACCGTCTGGATTCTCTTTCAGGCTGTTGTCATCATCTCCACGCAGTAGATCCATCAGCTTGCCTGACAGAATCGGCCGCAGCTCTGCGGCGTCTTCAATCCGTTGCTTCTTGACCTCAGTACGCAGCTCTTCTACCAGTGTCATAACCGTATTGACGCCAACGTCGGCACCGATCAGGATTTCTTCAAGTTCTTCGTAGAACTCCTCATCAATTTTTTTACGGCGAGTAATCAGGTCTGCTACCTTCTCGACGAACCCTTGGCGGGTCTTCTCCAGACCGTCACGGAATTGCTTGGTTACACTCTCCGTTTTGCTTGCGATGCTTTCTTTTAGTTTTCTGAAAAAGCTCATTGTCTTCCCCCACTCCGCTCATATTACAAAGCTTGTTCATTATTTTCTCTGTCGTGTCCGGCTACATCTAGTCGCGCTCAACCGCAACTATCTTGCATCAAGCAATCTCGGCTTCCTCATCCTCCAGCTTCACTGACACCAGCTTGGATACGCCGCCTTCTTCCATCGTGACCCCGTATAGCACATCCGCTTCCTCCATCGTCCCTTTCCGGTGGGTAACGACAATGAACTGCGTCTGCTCAGAGAACTCACGCAAATACTGGGCGAAACGTACCACATTGGCTTCATCCAGTGCGGCTTCGACCTCATCCAGTACACAGAACGGTACCGGCTTGACCTGCAGGATGGCGAAAAGCAGCGCCATGGCTGTAAGTGCGCGCTCTCCACCGGAGAGCAGCTGCAGGTTCTGCAGCTTCTTCCCTGGCGGCTGCGCGACAATGTCGATTCCCGTATCCAGCATATGATCCGGGTCCAGCAGCTGCAGATCGGCTCGGCCCCCGCCAAATAGCTTCGTGAACACAGTCCCGAACTCCTTGCGGATAGCATCAAAGGTCTGCTTGAAGCGCTTCGACATTTCCTCTTCCATCTCGCGGATCACGTGATATAAGGTTGTCTTGGCTTCCACCAAATCATCCTTCTGGCCACTCAGGAACGTGAAGCGTACATGTACACGCTGATACTCCTCAATAGCACCTAGATTGACTTCGCCGAGTGTAGAAATGCTGCGCTTCAGACGTTGTACTTCCATCTGCGTGGCAGGGACATCCTCTGGAACCGGATAACGTTGCTTCGCCAGTTCATAGCTCAACTCGTAGTCATCGCTCAACTTGCGCAGAATGTTGTCCAGTTCCACATCGAGTCTACCGACAGCGACCTCTGTAGAGCGCAGTTTGTCATCCACGACCTTCAGCGCCTGCCGCTGATCCTTGGTCTCGCCTTCCTCCAGCTCTAGCTTACGGGTCAACGCAGCCCGCTCAGCACGAGAGAAATCCAGTTTACCGGCCGTTTCTTCCTTCTTGATCCGGTAGCTGTTCATGTCTTCCTTCTGCTTGACGGCTTTGAGCTCATTGTCGGCAAGATCCTGTTCAATCGTATTCAGCAAATTCCGATTCTGACGCAGTTCTTTATCCTGTGAGCCGACATCCTGTCTCATCCGGCGGAGCTGTTCTTCCAGGGAGAAAATCTCCTGATCAAGCTTCCCTTCCGCGACCTTCATACTTGTCAGTTTGCTCTGCAGCTCTTCCTTGGCTGATTCGTTCGCTTTGCGGGCAGATTCAGCACTGCGAATAGCCTCATGAGCATCCTTCTCTTCCTTCTCCAGCCGCTCCAGCTCGGCCGAAGCCTGCTTGCGCGACTCTTCGAGGTTGCGAGCTTCACTCTCAAAGCCACTACGCTGTGCGCCGGCACTTTCGACCTGTTCCAGCACATGACGCAGTTCTTGCTCCAGCTGTTTCAGATCACCGGACACTCGCTGTTCTTCCAGCCGCTTCTCGTCTCCGGCATGGCGCAGATCCTCCAGCTTCACGCTGGCCTTCTCCTGCTCCTCACGAAGTCGATCAATGCCCTGCTTCAGCTTGGCAATCTGCCGTTCTGTCTCTTCAATCTCACCGCTCAGCTGATCCAGCTGGCGTTTGCGGCTCAGTAGGCTGTTGTTCTTCTTGTGCTGGCTACCCCCGGTCATCGAACCGCCGGCATTGACAACATCGCCTTCTAGGGTCACGACCCGATAGCGATACTGACATTTCGCCGCAATTCGGTTAGCCTGCTCCAGACTCTCAGCAATGACCACATTCCCTAGCAAACTACCCACGATGCTGGCATATTTGTCGTCAAAGCCAACAAGCTCCGAACCGATTCCAACAAAACCTTCTGCGCCTTCGACCAAATTACGGTCACTGCCCGTAATTTGCCGTGGGCGGATGACGTCGAGTGGCAGGAATGTTGCCCGTCCAAGCTGGCGTTGCTTTAGAAAAGCAATCGCTTGCCGGGAGACTGCCTCATTCTCCATCACGACATGTTGTAGAGACGCCCCCATGGCTGTCTCCACTGCCAGTTCCAAGTTTTCGGGAACCGAGATTAGCTCGGCAACGGCACCGTGTACCCCGCTCAGCTGGCCTTTACGTGCACCCTTGAGCACTTCTTTGACCCCAAGCATGAAGCCATCGAAGTCATCCTGCATTTCCTTCATGGTCTCATGGCGGGAGACCTGAGCTTCCCGCTTCTGCTCCCACTTGCGCAAGCCCGCCCCGGTCTCCTCGATCAGCTTCTGCCGTTTGCTCAGCTGCTCGCTCTCAGAAATATAGGCATTGCGCAGCTCGCCAAGCTCCTTACCGAGAAGAGTAATCTTGTCCTTCAGCCCCTTCTGGGCAGAAATCAACTCTTCATGGCGAACATTCCACTTGTCGCCTTCTTCCTCGCTGCGACTCATCCGCCGTTCCAGGTTCTCCTTCTGCTGATCCGCATAACGGATTTCGTTGCGAGCCTGAGCCATAAGGTTCATTAGCTCTAGCAGTGCGCTTTTGAGCTTCTCTTCCTTACTTTGGCTGATACCATCTGCAACACCCTCCAGCTTGGCTTCCTCATCACTCAGTTGACCGCGCAGCTCAGCCAGTGCGAGCCTAGACTGTTCCAGCTTCTGCTCCAGGGCAGCCAGCTCACGCTGACGATCCGCTGAACGTTCACCTACAGAGCCCAACGTCAGCATCAGTTGTTCACGGTTGTTCTCCAAGTTCCGGTGGCGTTCCTTGAGCACCTCACCCAAGCCTTCGCTTTTCTCATAGGCTTCACTGTAGCGCAGTAACTGCCCCTGCTGCTCCTCAACCTGTGTTTCAAGCGCACGTAGGGCGGATCGGCCACTCTCCAGCTTTGCGTCATGGGCGGAGACTACCGTCGCCAGCTCCAATTGCTCATCACGCAGCGTTTCAAGCTTGGCATTGCCTTCCTGCCAGGACGTATGAATGCCTTCAATCTGATGCACATAGACCGAAATTTCCAGCTGCTTCAACTGCTCACGCAGTTCCTTGTAGCGGATCGCCTTCTCAGATTGCTCCTTCAGCGGACCTACCTGATCTTCCAGCTCACTGAGCAGGTCGTGGATACGGAGCAGGTTCTGCTCAGTCTCGTCCAGCTTTCGGCCAGCATCCTTCTTGCGCGACTTGTATTTAACAATACCTGAAGCTTCTTCGAAGATTCCCCGCCGGTCCTCGGAACGGGTACTGAGAATCTCCTCAATCCGGCCTTGTCCAATAATGGAATAGGCTTCCCGTCCAATTCCTGTATCCATGAACAATTCTGTGATGTCCTTCAGGCGGCAGGACTGCTTATTGATTAAATATTCACTTTCTCCGCTGCGGTGAACACGCCGGGTCACTGTCACCTCGCTGAAATCAAGCGGCAGCGTATGGTCTTCATTGTCCAGCGTCAGCGAGACTTCACCGTAATTCACTGCTTTGCGCGCATCGCTTCCGGCAAAAATGATATCCTCCATCTTGCCACCGCGCAGCGATTTGGCGCTTTGTTCACCAAGCACCCAGCGGATGCCGTCGGAGATGTTACTTTTGCCGCTACCGTTAGGCCCTACTACAGCCGTAATCCCGCGTACAAACTCCATTTCCGTCTTGTCGGCAAATGATTTAAAACCCGCTAATTCAATCCGTTTCAAAAACATGACTCGCCAATCACCTCTGACCCATTATACCATAGCGTCCAGCACCCTAAAACAACCTCGCCCTGCAAGAATCCCCGTGCATGACAAGGCTTTATAACTACTTACCGAACTCAGACATTACCTCAAACTTTAAGTCTCACAAGTAGAAACGACTTTTGCCGTCCTCTAAAGGACGGCATCCGTTTCAGCGAGAAATATAAGGATGATTTATAGCGTAGAACATATAAATTCTTATATTTTCAAAAAAGAGCAGCAACGGTCTGACTTCCGCCTGTACGCCGGCATTCAGACCATTGCTGCTCTCTCCCATCGGCCACCCCTTTTTAGGGCAGCGGGTGCATTATCAGGCACCGTCTTCCTTGAGACGCAACAGCGCCGCTGCTGCTGCTTGCTGCTCCGCTTCTTTCTTGGAGCGTCCGCTTCCCCGGCCAAGTGAACGGCTGGCCATGTATACCTCGGAGACAAATTCGCGCTCATGCGCGGGTCCCCGTTCTTCAATGATCCGATACTCCAGCGTACCCATGTTGTGATGCTGAATCAGTTCCTGCAGTTCCGTCTTGAAATCGCTAATCTGCATCTGAAGCTTGCCGTCCGTTTCCACAAGCGGGAATACATGGTTATCCAGGAAGGAACGTGCTGCCTCCAACCCCTGATCCAGGTAAAGCGCTCCCACGAAAGATTCGAACACATCTGCAAGCAGGGCGGGGCGAGTACGTCCACCCGTAAGTTCTTCCCCTTTTCCCAGGAGTACATACCGTCCAAAGCCCAAACTCTCGGCGAACTTGACCAGTGACGGCTCGCATACAATTGCGGCCCGCAGCTTGGTCAGCTCTCCTTCTGGCCTGTCCGGCAGCAGATTATACAGATACTCGGAGACTGTCAGCTCCAGGACAGCGTCGCCTAGAAACTCCAGACGTTCGTTGTCCTGATGCTGATTAAATCGGTGTTCATTCACGTATGACGCATGGGTAAAGGCCTGCTTCAGAAGCACAGAATCGTGAAATTGGATTTGAAGTTGATGCTGTAACTGCTTCAGGTCTCCTTTCACCGCACTGTCCCCTTACTGATTGAATTTTTTCAAAATAACGGTTGCGTTATGTCCACCAAAGCCGAATGAATTCGACATTACAATGTTCAAGTCTGCTTTACGCGGAACATTCGGCACATAATCAAGATCACATTCCGGGTCTTGATTGTCGAGGTTGATGGTCGGTGCAATCATACCGTTCTGCAGGGAAAGCCCACAGATAATTGCTTCCACACCGCCGGCTGCGCCGAGCAGGTGGCCTGTCATCGATTTAGTGGAGCTGATAGCTACCTTGTAAGCATGATCGCCCAGTGCCATCTTGACAGCAGCAGTCTCCGACTTATCCCCTACCGGAGTCGATGTACCATGAGCATTGATGTAATCAATGTCCTCTGGCTTAATACCAGCATCGCGGATAGCCATCTTCATGCAGCGTGCCGCTCCGTCCGGATCCGGCTCTGTCATGTGATGCGCATCACCACTGAGACCGTAGCCAATGACTTCAGCGTAAATCTTCGCGCCGCGTTTTTGTGCATGCTCCAACGATTCAAGAATCAGAATTCCTGCACCCTCACCCATGATAAAACCGTCACGGTCAGTGTCAAACGGACGGCTCGCCTTCTCCGGCTCGTCGTTGCGCGTCGACATCGCTCTCATTGCACAGAAACCGGCCATGCCAGTTGGGCGAATCGTCGCTTCAGCACCGCCACAAATCATAGCATCCGCATCTCCGCGTTGGATGAGCCGTAAGGACTCCCCAATAGAATGGCTACCCGTTGCACAGGCAGTTACTGTTGTTGTGTTCGGGCCTTTGGCTCCAAGGTTGATGGACACTTGTCCAGATCCCATGTTGGCGATCATCATCGGGATGAAGAACGGGCTAACACGTTTAGGTCCCTTCTCAAGCAGAAGGTTATGCTGATCTTCCCATGTACCAAGTCCACCAATTCCTGAACCAACAGCTACGCCAATACGCTCAGCGTCGATATCCTCACCAATCTTCAGACCACTATCCTTTAGTGCCTCCTCGCCAGCTGCCACCGCAAACTGTACAAAGCGGTCCATCTTGCGGGCTTCTTTACGGCCAAAAAGCTCTTCTGGATCGAAATCTTTTACAGAAGCTGCAATTCTCGTCGGGTATTCACTAACATCAAATGCTTCTACCAAGGATACTCCGGATTTGCCATTCATCAGACTATCCCAGAACGTATTCAGATCCTTGCCCAATGACGTCACTACGCCCATTCCAGTAATAACCACTCTATGACTCAAACGCAATCACCTCATCTGTTAACTGTAAGATCAAACCTATATAAACTGCAATTTCCGCAGCAGGACAAACGATCTGCGGTTCAGTAATTATCCCCATAAGTGGCGCTCTACAAGCACCAGCAAAGCCCATTACGATGCAAAAATGAGGAGAAGTCCCGCCTTAGCAGGATCGGGACTCTCAATCATATGACTCTAGGTATGAGATTGTATGTACTTCACAACTTCACCCACGGTCGTAATCTTCTCTGCATCTTCATCAGAGATTTCCATATCGAATTCATCTTCCAATTCCATAACCAATTCTACTACATCAAGAGAATCAGCACCTAAATCATCTTTGAAAGACGCTTCTAATGTTACCTCAGCTTCATCGGCACCTAAGCGGTCGATGACAATGCGTGTTACACGCTCCAATACATCGGACATCCGGTTCACCTCCTCTTTTGGTATTATACGAGATATGAAGTCAAAATGCCATAGACGGATATAAACGCTTTCCGGCTTCCTCAAATCCCTTGTCCAGCAAGGCTTTGGACCCATTTCGGGGCTTACATGTACATACCGCCATCCACGTGGAGTGTCTGGCCTGTCATGTAAGCAGCCCCTTCGGAAGCCAGGAATACTGTCGCATTAGCGATGTCTTCCGGCCGTCCCAGGCGTGCCAGCGGAATACCTTCCACCAGCCCGCTGCGGACTTCATCGGACAACTCACGGGTCATATCGGTATCGATGAAGCCCGGTGCGATACAGTTCACGGTAATTCCCCGTGAGGACAGTTCACGCGCCGCAGACTTCGTCAGACCGATAATACCTGCTTTGGCTGCCGAATAGTTACTTTGACCAGGATTCCCTGTCACACCTACGACCGAGGAAATGTTAATGATCCGTCCGTAACGTTGTTTCATCATCGGACGTGTAGCTGCCTTCAGACAGTTGAACACGCCTTTGAGATTCGTTTCGATGACCTGATCGAACTCTTCCTCTTTCATACGCATAATCAGATTATCCCGGGTAATGCCAGCGTTATTGACAAGAATGTCAATTCGCCCCCAAGTGTCCAGCACCTCTTTCACGAGCTGGTCTGCCTGCTGAGCATTGCCGACATTGCCTCGGAGGGCAATACCCTCTGAGCCCAGCTCGACAATCCGCGCCACAGTCTCCTGTGCCGCTTCTTCACTGCCGGCGAAGTTCACGGCCACCTTCACGCCTTGCTCCGCCAGCGCCAGCGCGATGCTGCGGCCAATGCCGCGCGAAGCGCCGGTAACGAGGGCTGTCTGGCCCCGTAATGCTGAGAACATAGTTTTATCCCCTTTCATTCGATATACTTCCTGCTATTATCACACCTGATTAGCCAACTGCTTACCAGGATGTTTGCGCACTCTCAAGGCTGTTGATGTTGACGAGCTTAACGCTCTTGTCAATTTTACGGATCAAACCTGTTAGTACGCTGCCGGAACCAATCTCTACAAAAGTGTCTACACCTTCGCTAATCATCCACTCTACACTATCATGCCACAACACAGGCGAATACACCTGACGAACCAGCAATTCACGAATTTCTTCAGGATCACTAACCGGTGCTGCTGTGACGTTGACAACGACAGGGACGGATGGAGCATTGAAAGTAATGTTCTTCAATTCAGCAGCCAGACGATCCGCTGCTTCTTTCATTAAAGAAGAATGGAACGGTCCGCTGACTTCAAGTGGAATAGCCCGCTTGCCACCAGCTTCCTTGACGCGTTGCACAACACCCTCTACGCCGGCCTGAGAGCCAGATACAACGATCTGTCCAGGACAATTCACATTCGCCAGCTCTACCAGACCACTCTCTTCGGAAATACTGCGGCACAGCTCTGCCAGTGCCTCACGCTCTGCGCCAAGCACTGCGGCCATAGCCCCTTGTCCACCCGGCACAGCCTCTTCCATGAAGCGACCACGCAGGCGCACAAGTCTAACTGCATCCTCGTAGGACAGAACACCAGCCGCTACAAGCGCGCTGTATTCCCCAAGACTGTGACCAGCTACATAATCTGGCTTCACACCAAGGCTGCGTAGCGCTTCAAGATACGCCACACTTGCTGTCAGCAGCGCAGGTTGAGTGTTAACTGTCTGCTTCAAATCACTGTCTGGGCCTTCGAACACCAGCTTGCTCAGTGGAAATTCAAGTACTTCGTCTCCCTTGTCGAATACTGCACGACTGTCCGGAAGCGCATCATATACATCTTTACCCATGCCAACTGCCTGCGCACCTTGCCCGGGAAAGACAAATGCAATTTTACCCATAATCTTGATCCCCTTCCCGCAAAAGGTAGCAGCCAAACTCCGAGCGGTCTACCTTTATCTTCTTCAGTTCAACGTTATATTACCATACCAGAACGGATGCGCCCCATGTAAGGCCTCCGCCGAAGCCGACCATAAGGACTTTGTCGCCTTCCTTCATCCGGCCTTCTTCCGCCGCTTCAACCAGTGCCAGCGGGATAGAAGCGGCCGAGGTATTGGCATATCTATCTACATTGATTACACATTTCTCTGGTGGCAAATCCAACCGCTGCATCGCCGACTGAATGATACGGATATTCGCCTGATGTGGTACGAACAGATCTACATCTTCTTTAGCCAGACCAGCTTTGGTAAGCACGCGTTCCGTAGCCGTCCCCATGATGCGGACTGCGAACTTGAACACTTCACGCCCGTTCATGTAGATGTAGTGCTTCTTGTCTTCCACAGTGCTCTGCGAGGCTGGGAGACGGGATCCACCCGCTTCTTGCTTGAGCAGATCGCCGCCGGAACCTTCAGCACCGAGATCAAAGGACTGGAAGCCACGACCTTCAGGCACTTCACCGATAATTACGGCACCCGCACCATCACCGAACAGCACGCAAGTATTACGATCAGTATAATCTGTAATGCGAGAAAGCGTGTCGGCGCCGATAATCAGTGCGTTATTGTACATTCCGTTCTGAATAAAGCCCACAGCAGTTGCCAAACTGTATACGAATCCTGAACAGGCGGCGGACAAATCGAAGGCCGCCGCGCCTTTCGCTCCAAGCTTATCCTGCAAAATGCAGGCTGTGGAAGGAAATGCACTATCCGGAGTAATCGTTGCTACGATAATCAGATCCAGATCTTCCGCCTTCATTCCAGCGGATTCCAGCGCTTTCAGCGAAGCTTCATACGCCAGATCTGAGGTTGCTTCATGTGGAGCTGCAATATGGCGTTCCCGAATCCCTGTCCGGCTCACAATCCATTCATCATTGGTGTCCACGATTTTTTCCAGATCACTGTTGGTTAGGATCTTCTCAGGCACATACTTTCCTGTCCCAATAATTCCAACCGGCCGCAAATTCTTCATATTGTCACTCACTTCCCGCTAATTTCCTTCGATATGCTTGGCACAAGACCGGCCTGTAGGGCTATGCGTGCCTGACGGACCGCATTCTTGACCGCGTTGCCGTCGGAAGAGCCATGCCCTTTCACGACCAACCCGCCAAGACCGAGCAGCGGCGCACCGCCATGTTCCTTGTAGTCCATCTTGCCTTTCAGACTCCGCAGTTCAGGCATCAGCATCGCTGCACCGAGCTTGGTCTTGAGCGACTTGCTGAATTGCTCTCTCAAAAGCGAGAAGATCGCTCCGGCTGTACCTTCCAGCGATTTCAGCAAAATATTACCGGCAAAGCCGTCACAAACCAGTACGTCGCAATTGCCTGTTAGTACATCACGAGCTTCAACGTTCCCGATAAAATGAATACCCGGTACATTCTCCAACAGCGGATAGGCTTCCTTCGTCAGTTCATTGCCCTTCCCTGGCTCTGTACCTACGTTAAGTAACCCAACGCGCGGCTTGGCAATTCCATGCACCTTGTTGCGGTAGATGCTGCCCATCAGGGCATACTGTGCCAAATGCTGAGGCTTAGCGTCCATATTGGCACCCAGATCCAGCGCAAGCACACCGACATCATCCAGCGTCGGAATCATCGGTGCCAATGCAGGACGCTCAATGCCTTCCATCCGGCCAACAACCAGCAGACCGGTCGTCATGAGCGCTCCCGTATTACCGGACGAGATCATGGCATCCGCTTCGCCTTCACGCACCATACGTCCGGCAACGACCATCGATGAGTCCTTTTTGCGGCGCACCGCTCTTACAGGCTCTTCGTCCGCCTCAATAACCTCTCCTGCATGGCGCACCGTCACGTTAGACGGCATATTCTTCAGCAGTGGTAACAGTCTAGCTTCGTCTCCGACGAGCACAAGCTGTGTATCCTGCCACTCCGCGGCCGCGGACAATGCACCCTCTACGTTACATTCAGGAGCATTGTCCCCGCCCATGGCATCAATGGCGATCCGCACTGCGGTTTCCCCCTTCGCTGTTTTCTTCAACTGCAGACCGGTACACGATAAAATGGCCTTGAAACACCATTTCCTCACCAACATATGTGAACACATCCACCTCAGCCTTGCCGCCACGCCCCGCGAGAGAGCGCACTTGTGCTTTGGCAATGCATTTCTCACCCAGATGAATCATACGCAAGAAACGGATATCAGCTGAAGCCGTCAGGGCAATCTCATCGTCAATCACAGCAACTGCAAGCGAATTGGCCTGAGCGAATACGTAATGTCCGCGTGCAATGCCATTTCTGGAGAAGACATGATCCTCACTAATCTCAAATATTGAAATGCCGCTCCTGTCGAGCTGCAAGTCTACTATATCCCCTACCACTTCATCCGCAGGCAGCGAGCGCACCTGATCATAGGAATGCTCAGCCATCTGCTTCATACGCTCACGCAGCTCCGGAATCCCGAGCTCCATCCGATCCAGACGAATCGTCTGGATGCTAACCTTCAACTGCCGGGTCAATTCCCGGTCAGTCATGAAAGGATTGCTTCCGATAATCTGAAGCATATGCTGCTGACGATCCTTTTTAGACATCCGCTCGATGGCGGCTCACCTCCTGGCACGTGCTGAAAACAAAAGCATCCGGCCACACAATGGCCGCTGTCCATATGGATATGAAATCTTATAAGCTCATTTTAGAACCAGGTACTAATATGTAGTATAAAGCATGCCGCCGGAAAAATAAAGCATTGACTTCCAAAGCGGCTTCTCATTTGTATCCAAAACTATGTAATTTGATGATTAAAAGAAACGCCCTCCTCTTATAATAAAAGGAGAGCGCTCGTCATCTCGCCAAAAACTATTGCTTGATGATTTCTCTTGCTTTGTACGTTCCGCACACTTTACATACGTGGTGAGCAAGCTTCAATTCTCCACATTGTTCACATTTAACCATGCCCGGCACAGCCAATTTAAAGTGAGTGCGACGTTTGTCACGGCGTGTCTTAGACGTTCTACGTTGAGGTACTGCCATGTGTTTCCACCTCCTAATTCGATTTAACCCGCGTAAACTGCGGGAGATAGGTCTCATTCAATGTTTCATTTGAAAAAGTTTTTCAACCCAGCAAGCCGAGGATCGACTACTGTGTTGTCGCAACTGCAGGTGCCTTCGTTCAAGTTCTGTCCGCAATTATGACAAAGACCAAGACAGTCTGCCTTGCACATTACCGAATCCGGTAAGTGCAGTACGAAATGTTCTTCCACATACGGGATAAGATCCACACTCTCATCCTTGACGTAGATGAGTTCATCATCTTCGTCTTCTGGAAGTTCCGGCTGCTTCAGCCACTTGAAAGTCTCGGCAAAAGGAATCTCCAGATGACTGTGAGCCTCTTCAAGACAGCGGCCACATAACATGTCCACATCTCCACTCAGCGTTCCCACCACGTTCACACAATCGGTACCCGCGGGCAGCGCATTAAGGTTCACTGAGAGTGGTCCAACAGTCAGAATATCCTTGCGCCCTTTGACAACCTCACTAACGTCCACAGATTCATGGAGCTTCAGAGGCTCGTCGGCATTCGCAATTTTGCGAAAGTGAATCTTCATCAGTATCACTCCCAAACAAACAAAATTTATTATACCTAGCATTGGTTAGCTTTGTCAACCATTTTCCCTTTATATTGTTTCGGAAAAGACGGAGAATTATGATATAACTATTGGCAGTAGCCAAAAGCCGACTATTATAACAATACAGGAGTGAGATATCGGTGACAACGGTAGGTATTATTGCAGAATATAATCCTTTACATAACGGGCATGTTCATCATTACACAGAGGCGAAAAAAATCTCTGGGGCCGAGCACACAATTGTAGTGATGAGCGGCCCCTTCACCCAGCGCGGCGAGCCGGCGGCGGTGAGCAAGCAAGCCCGGACGGAGATGGCGCTCCATATGGGCGCCGATCTCGTGATTGAGCTGCCGGTGGCCTATGCCGTCCAACCGGCAGAATGGTTCGCCCACGGGGCCGTGGCCTTGCTGGAAGCGACCGGGGTCGTGGACAGCCTGTGCTTCGGCTCCGAAGCCGGCACTTTGGGCTCGCTGCTGCCCCTTGCGGCATACCTTGCCGAAGAGAGCAGCGAGCTTCAGGGCGAAATCCGCCGCCGCATGGCGCTCGGAGAGAGCTTCCCCGCCGCCTACAGCGCAGCGGCGGCGGTCGCCTGGGAAGGGTTTCTCCTGGGAGAGGAGAAACCGGACGGCGGCGCGGCTGAGCTTCTGCGCCAGCCGAACAACAGCCTCGGCTTGCATTACCTCATCGCACTCCAGCGGCTAAAGAGCAAGATTACTCCGCTTACTGTGCCGCGGACCGGCGCAGGCTTCCATGATCCGCTCCAGCCCGGCTCCTCGATCGCCAGCGCGACGGCTATCCGCCGGCTGCTGGGGGAGGGCGGTTCTCCGGCACCATATATGCCGGAATATAGCCTGTCCATCCTTGAGCGCGAGCGCGCGGCTGGCCGCGGCCCACTGGACTGGGAGAGCTTCCGCACTCCTCTGCGTCATCTGCTCTCTACCCGCACCGCAGACGAGCTGCGGGCCTTCCATGACATGAATGAAGGCCTGGAGAACCGGCTGCTGCGCGTCATGCCCGAGCTGGAGCAGTTCACGATAGAGAGCTTGCTCCAGTCAGTGAAGAGCAAACGCTACACCCGCACTCGCCTCCAGCGGCTATTGCTCCATCTTTTGCTGGGACATAGCAAGGAGGAACTGGCTTCTTCCGTACTGGCAGAGGGACCCGGATATATCCGGGTCCTCGGATTTAGGGAAAGTGGCCGGCCTCTGCTCAAAAAAATGAAGCAAAGCGCTTCCCTGCCCGTCGTCTTGCGGCCTGCGCTTTGCCCCCATACACAGCTTACCCGTGATATTCAGGCCGCCGCTGCTTATGCCGGTGCCTTCCAGCACCCCCTGCGTGCGGACCTGTACCGCGATTATCTGGAGCCTCCGGTCAGGGTTTGACCGGAAGCTTTTTCATATAATCCAGTGCCTCTGCCAGCGTAGATACGGGTACCAGCTTCATGGCTGTACCGATCTTATCCGCCTTAGCCTTAGCCTCATCGTAATTTTTGACAGGCACGAAGAAAAACTCCGCTCCAGCCCGGTCGGCGGCTACAATTTTGTGTTTCACCCCGCCAATCGGTCCTACCACGCCATCTGCATCAATGGTGCCGGTTCCGGCTACCCGATGTCCTTTGGTAAGATCACCTGGCGTCAAACGATTGTAAATTTCCATAGTAAACATCAAACCTGCTGAGGGACCGCCAACATCTGTGTTGACAAAGCTTACGCTTTTCCCAGGTTCCTGAGGCTCTACTCTCTGAACCACACCAATGACCACACCAAGGCCCGGACGTCCGGCTGCCGCGTCTTTATCCTTCACTTCCACAAGCGTAACTTCTTCTTCCAGCTTCTGATCCGCACGCTGCAATGTTACTTTCACCTTATCGCCAATGCTTCGCGCAGATAACAGGGTAGAGAGGGCCGCCGGATCCGTTACCGGATTACCATCCACATTCAAGATCTTGTCTCCCGGCTGGAACTGACTCTTATTACTCTGATTAGGAACAGAGAACACGTAGAGATAATCCGTAATATCCTTATAAGGAATGCCTGCCGCATGATAGGCTGCCTGCACTGCCAGAGACTGCGAGCTGTTCATATAGTAGACCTGCTCTGCTGCATATTCCTCTTCAGACTTATCTCCAAGCCGCGTATCCTTACGGGCAATCTCTGCATTGCTGTTGAACATGTTGGCCACCAGCAGCGCCACATTCGCATAACTGGCCGAAACCGTCGTCATCATGAAGGTTCCTTGTTCGGCGGGATCACCATTCTCCACCTTAATCATCGGAGCGACCTCCGAAGCGCTGCCCGGCTGGTACATGATGTATGGCGTACTCATAAATACAAATACATAAACGACCACTATAAACGTGCAAAGGTAGACTATAGAGCGAAGTCCTGCCCGGCGCTTCAGTTGTTTCACGGTTGTTCCCTTCTTTCCCCTGACTATAGCGTAAAACATATAAATCCTTATATTTTCAAAAAACACTGCCATCAGCCTTTGGCATGACGGTTGTCTCCCCTGCATAAATTGATAACATTACCACCCTGTCCTAAGTTATGAAGAGGTGATCCCAGAAATGAACACTAAAATACGCAGGCTCGGAGTCCGGTCCATCCCGTTTCTCTCCGGGATGCTGGCCATTCTGCTCGCCGCAGCCATCGTGGCTTCGCCAGAGTCGTCCTTTGCAGCCTCTCTGCAAGGGCTGAAGCTCTGGTGGAGCCTCGTCTTCCCGGCGCTGCTGCCATTCCTGATGCTGTCAGAGATGCTGACCGCATCAGGCTTTGTACATGGCATCGGCGTGCTCCTTGAACCGCTGATGACCCGAGTCTTCCGGCTGCCCGGGGCCGGTGGCTGGACGCTTGCCTTGGGGGCCACAGCCGGCTTCCCCGGCGGTGCTGGAGGCGTCCTCCAGCTTCACAAGCAGGGCAGCCTTACCGATAAGGAAGCGGGAAGGCTCGCCTCGCTGGTTCATTTTGCAAGTCCTGTAACGCTGCTAATCGTTATCGGAGCAGCGCTGCTGCACCATCCTGCAGCAGGCTATAGCCTGCTGGTCTTGCATTGGCTTGCGGGCCTACTGGCAGGCTTCACTGCCTCCCGGCTGGGGCGGCAGCCCTCAAAGCCACCTGCCTCGATGACCGTATCACACACCAAGCGAGACTCCCTGTACCATCGGGTCACGAATGCTGCTGCTCATGCCCGGGCACAGGATGGCCGGAGCTTTGGCAAGCTGCTGGGCGAAGCTGTAGGCAATGCGGTACAGAACCTGATGATCGTAGGTGGTTACATTATTATGTTCGCCGTGATCATTAACATCCTGGTCCGCTTGTTCCCGCAGCTGCCCGCAGCCCTGCCGGCCAGTCTGCTGGAACTTCACCTGGGCGCCCAGGCTTTGACCGGTATGACTTCCACAGTCGGAGCTACTGCCGCTACATCACTGAACGGAGTAACCAGTATCCTGGGTTTCGCCCTAATATCAGCGGCACTGGGCTGGAGCGGCATCTGTGCGCAGCTTCAGGTGCTGACACTGCTAAAATCAGCAGGCATGCGATTCCTGCCCTTCGCAGCAGTCCGTTTGCTGCACGGCAGTTACGCTTTTGTATTAACTCTGCTGCTCTGGAAGCCGCTGATGTCATTGCAAGAGAAAACCCTGCCGACTTTCACGGGAACACAAATTCTGCCCGCCGGAGACGTACAGACTTCTACATTATGGAGCGCATTTCCACAGCTGCTGGGTGTGCAAATCTCCCTGCTAGCCCTGCTCATGCTGCTTTCTGGTGCAGTGTACCTCTTTACTTTAATTCGTCGGCATTCCGGTTGAACTTCAGCTTCATCGCCTGCTCTACCTCTGGTGTGACAAACTCGGTGACATTGCCGCCGAAATGAGCAATTTCCTTCACCACACTGGAACTTAGATAAGAATATTTCGGGTTAGTCATCATAAAAATAGTCTCCGCAGTCGGGCTAAGACTATGGTTAATGGAAGCATTCTGCAGTTCGTATTCAAAATCCGTTACGGTGCGTATACCACGTACGATGACCTGTGCATCTTTTTGCCGGACATAGTTAACTAGCAGATCCCTGAAGCTGTCGATCTCCACGTTAGGGATGTCCACTGTAGCCTGGCGCAGCAGGTCAGTACGTTCCTCCACGGTGAACAGTGGATTTTTACTTAAATTGTTCAGCACCGCCACGATCAGACGGTCAAACTGCTTGGCCGCACGATGAATAATATCCATATGCCCCATGGTGACCGGATCAAACGTTCCCGGATATATGGCAATGCGTTCTTTTCTAATTGGCTGACTCATCCTGTTCCTCCCCACCACTTCCGGTTTCATCCGGTCCAGCGGCTTCATACTGATAGATCGAGACTGTCGTTTCTCCGTACACAGCCTGCCGCACTCTGTAGAATCCCTTGATATCCTCAGGGTAGTCATATCCTGATTCATGTTCAAGGACAATCGTCGCATCTTCTTGCAGCAGCCCTTTTTCGGCCAGAGCCAGCATCAGTTCATCCCCGTGCTTCAGCTTGTAAGGCGGGTCCAAAAACACTAGATCGAACCGTCTCCCCCGTTTTTCCAAAGCGCTGATCGCTCTGCCCGCATCGTTCCGGTATACTTCTGCCTGGCCCTCAAGCTTGGTTGCCTTCAGGTTGGCACGCACCGTGTCGATGCTTTTAGGCTCCATGTCTACAAATACGGCCTTGTCCATCCCTCTACTCAGGGCTTCTATCCCCAATCCGCCTGTCCCGGCAAACAAATCAAGCGCCGAACCCCCGTCAAAATAAGGGCCAATCATGCTGAATAGCGCTTCCTTGACCTTGTCCGTTGTTGGCCTTGTCCCACTTCCCGGAACACTTTTTAGGGGCCTCCCCTTTGCACTTCCCGATACCACTCTCACGACTTTGCTCACCTGCTTATATCTCTGTTTATTATGCCAAAAAGGGCACAAGTTCACGCCTATCGTACCACATTCGCCCGCCGAAATAAAAAGTTTGTATCTTTATGTCGGATCTAGCGGTATCCCACCTTTTCCGAGTAATTTCTAAAGCCGTATGTATAAGATCGAGCAAGCCGGGACATCATGTAGTTATCGACATCACAAAATGTCGTAGACAACCGCGGAGCAGGCTTACGTTTCCCCATAAGCTCTTCGTCCGGTTTCTCCTCTCCCATGAAAGAGACCCTAGAAATAGGGTCTCGATTTTTTTATTCACATGAATCAATTCACCTGTATCAATTTACTTAAACCCTTCTTTATAAAACACCATTTACGTTTTTCCAAAAGAATGTTAACTTTGTACGATGGACAAAAGAAAGCAATACAAAGCATTCTAACTGCAAAATGTGCCACTCGAATAAAACGGAGATCGCCTCAACCTCAACAGAGTGTAAATAAGGACATTCTTGTACCTTAAATTGCATGCAGATGATGTCCAACCTAAATTAAGGACATTTTTGTACCTTAAATTTTCTGATATCATGCTTTAAATAGGATTCTCCGTAAAATAGCATACAAAAATGCCCTTATTTCCTCAATTCCACTTAAAACGGCTGAAATAAGGTACAAAATTGCCCTTAATATAGGAACACAGCGAGCTAGAGCAATTTTACGATGATATAGATGAAAATAAATGAACACAAAAACGGATGCTGTCCTCAATTGAGGATATCACCCGTTTTTTCGAGATTACTCTCTCAGATTAGAAATAAGACAATTTGTACCTATAATAATATTATTACTTAACGGTTGCTGTCTAATGATACTCACTGAATTCCGAATTTTCTATAACAGATTGATGAATCGGTAACCAACTATTAATGGTTTTTAATTTCACATAATCATTATCGATTGTTAATTGTATATTATCTTCTGTTCCTCTGTGCTCTTCTTCGCACATCCCCAAGTGAATCATTGCTCCAGTTCCCGGGTCTACGTAAAGTCCTTTCTTAAAAACATTTCCTTGACTATTTCTTTCTCCATGTATTTGTGAACAAACGATGCAATAATACATACATAATCACCTCTTCTTATAAAATAGTTCAAACCTATATTCCGTGGGTGTTGGACACTATCCCTGCTATTCTATATACGTTGAGTATTCAGATCCACCTAACTTTGCTTATCCCTCTATGTGGTTTGGTTATCGTTAGAAAGTGTTGTTTTCTTCTCGTTAGCTTGATTAGCTCGTGCGGTTTGGTTGTGACCTTCAGATTGGGTAATTTGAATGTTATCTGATTACGTCGCTCTTACCCCACCGGAAAATGCTGTAATACCACTAATAAAAACTGATGAATTGTATGACATCATTTTTGATTTTCACCACCCTAACCTATTTTGAAATCAGCATATGATAAAGTGTTGAGAGGAGTGCAGGTCCATTGAGATCATGTTGATAAAACTGCAACGCCTGTTGAGGAATACGATGATCACAAGTAAATCGTACAAGGCCCTTCGTTAAAAAGTTGAAACAAATGTATGATAAATATCCCCACGATATTGCTCCCATAAAAATTCCTGTTGACGATCTGACCATTCCATCTTCTACACAAGCACTCTAGCATTCCTCTCATATATTGTATTAAATTGAGAGATGAGGCGATATTCTATGAGCATTCAGTTTCTCGATATGAGGATTTCGCAGGACAGCGCGACGGGTTCACCCGGCGTTGATTTAGTTCGCTACAGTTAATATGTTTGGCGACATCAGTCTGCAGACTGGTAGTGTGGCTCCCTGCTATGAAAATCTAGTAAGAGTTACCCTTAACGCTTATGCTCGCCTGAGTGTTTTGCCGAGTGTAATTTACGCGAACGATGTGACCTTCAATATCTCCCGCAATGGTACGCTGATTTTCAGTACAGTCTACCCTTGTTCCACCTCTAACACGGAGACCAAATATGAAATGGTCGGCATTGCCGTTGCAGGAAACGGTTGAAAGTAGAACACTACAGTTACGAGCTACAGCTCAAGAAATATCAAATCTACATTTCAAAATATAAATGATAATGATTTTGACAACCTGGATTGAATGCAGTCTTACAGGCAGGGCATAATGAGCCGCAGGTCATATATTCATGAATGGTTAACTGGTAACCGCAGGCCCCGCACAGAATTGCTTTCTCATCCCTCTGATGCTTTCCCCACCTCGCTGCAGAATGACATCCAACTTCTTCGTGGCACTCGTAACAAGGATAGTAAGCATCGCAGCATGCAAAACGAATCGCTATAATATCTATTGGCGAATGGTAATGCCTGCAGCGGGTTTGGGAATCCATTTGGACCCCGTATACTTTTACGCCATGTATGTTCATATAGTGTTGTTCAGGAGTATCCGACACTTTATCATCCCCTTGGATTTTTTCACAGATCCCCACCTTCCAATCGTTTACAATTGCATTGGAGGTGAGTACATATGTCTCAATTTATATCCTTTATTATTATTTTTGTTCTGCTTACAGTGGGCATTCGTATTTGGGGATATATGCCTATAAAGGCATGAACAAATTCAGAGGTATAGTATCCATTATTTCGGGTTCAATCCTACTGGCGGGAGGCATACTGAATTTATTGTGAGATCTTGCGCCAGCCGGATCATGTCGATGCACTGCAGACCATTCTCGAAGATTACTTCAGGATAATGTCTGATAAAATAGTCCCGGTCGACACCAATGATTCTGAAACCGCATTTTTGATAAAGGCCCAGCTGATGCAAGCTTGAATTTCCCGTGCCGATCTCTATAATTTTGTACCCCTGCGCCTTGGCTGTCGCTATGGCATGCTGTACCAATTGCTTACCTATGCCCTGGCCATGAAGATGTTCCACCACCGCAATATTGACCAATTCTGCCGTACCCGGCCGGGTTGGAAGCAGTACATACACGCCAACGATTTCGAGCTCGACTAACGCGATGTAACACTCTCCTCTTTCTATGTACCCTTCAATTACTGACACCGAGGGATCGGCCAACAGCAGCAGCTCCATCGGGGGAGCTTCATGCGGTCCCATCTTCCTGATATCCACAACCATGACACCACCTGACTCTCCGTATGTAATATGATGATTTTATTGTACCGGGTGCCCATAACGAAGAATAGGTCTTTTTTAGAAGAATAGAATCCGTCATATAAAAAAAAGGACCCCACCGCGATCCGGCAGGGTCAAAGTCTATATTATAAGGGGGTCATGTGATTACTATACTCATTCCAGCTTAAATCTACCTGAAAAGAATATAAAGATTTGATTAATTGTGCTAGGAATGCATTAATCCGAAACGAGAATACCGTCAAAGCTTTCTGGACCGACACGAACTGTTCCCATCAGAGAAGAGGAGACGAAGGCTGTATACACGAGCTGTGTTCCCTACTTCAATCACTCTTTGGTAGTACCATCCCGTTTGTTAAAAGCCAATTCAAATAGCCCTGTGGCAGATAACCCCGCCAGTCCGCCTGCCCAAAGACGCATAATCAAATCCATATTCGTAAACGGGTAGGAAACAACCCCCACCACCAGGCCAAGCGCCAGACCCACCACAGGCACCAGATTGCGTGGCAGATTGAAGCTGTTCTTCACCAGTTGCACAAGAGCCATAACAAATACCGCGAGCATCGAAGCAAAAGCCAGTACGGTGTTGAGCGCAGCGTTCATCTCAGATCATCCTTTCTTAGTTATCAAAAGACCTGCACGATTCAATACCGTCAAAATGCGGTAAAAATCATAGCTTCCCCCGGACGGGGTATCCAGCAGTCCAGCTGCGGATGCGGCCTTTACCGCTGGCTCGGCCCATTCCGGTACATTCATGACTGCCCGATTCTCGACAGCAGCTATTCGGTCAGTCACATTTTTGATCGCCTGGCCCTGCTCCTGCACGCCAGTCTTCAGCGTATCCCTGCTGACGTTAAGACTGGCTATCAATCCATTAAGCGTCTTGACTTGCTCCTCCAGACTTGCGAGCTTCTGCTTATCTTCAGCCGACATCTCGTCGTCCCCCTTTCCTTGCTCATCGAATGGGTAAAGATTATAGGTGTCCATCATTGAAATCAACTTGGCCGCATAACCCGGATCGGTGGCATATCCGGCTGCTGCAATGGCTTGGGCTGCTGCTTTGCCAGTAGTCCCGATAACTTTGCTGTAAATTTTAGGATTCCAGGACACTCCGTTTACCAACAATCTGGAATGGTCGGTGACGGATTCGCCCCAATTGTTATAGGCACGAAAGGCTGCCTGAACCTGGACCGGCTTTCCATTGACATATTCCGTAGTTAGCATGGTGATACTTCCAGCCGGCCCACTGCCCTTTATACCAAATAAATTATTGGCTTTCACTGTAAGTCCGCTGCTGCCCCAGCCGGATTCAAGAGCGGCCTGCGCAATCGTCAAGGAAGCTGCCACCCTACTGCTTCGCATACTGTCCACCGCAAAAGGTGCAATTTTTGCGATGAAATCCGCCTCTTTCATACCATCACATCCTTTCTACTACTATTTAATGCCAGTCCGTACAAAATGTTTGTGCTTCTCCCCCTGCCTCACTCTATTTTCAGGTTAAAGATCACACAAAAATCTATAAATCTATAATTTGTCATTTTCCCGTCATTGAGGAGAAATATAATAAAAATAAGGTGCTAAAGAACTATATGATTAATCGTATTGTTAGGAGGATAGTTTAGTAGATTTATTTAGGCGTTTTTATTCATATTGTGGAAATTTTAAGCAAATAAAAGTTGAGATTTTCATAATTATAGCGTAAAATATAGTATTATATGACTAATAAGGAGGGTCTAAAAGACTATGCCGTCATATTATTTCAAGGAAATTTGGACGCCTCTTCGTTGGATTGGGATCAAATATTTCCGGGATGATGAAGGTTATCTCTGGATCAAATGGTGGTCCAAACCGAGAAAAAGGCTGCGTTAAGCAGCATTGCACCTTATCCTTTATACTAGGGATACTGTGCACTTAGTGCTCAACCAGCCTTTTGGGGTTTGATTATGAATTAGCTTCGAACGTAATCCGGGTTTGCCGATACGTTTGGGTAGATAAAGGGCTTCATCCGCGGGGCGCATCGTCTCGCGTATGTCCTGCCCACTTCCTGCATCCTTACCCTTATCCGTTCCTACTTGCGTGAAGACGCTACTCTTCTATCATCGGATTCCTCTTCTGTTTTCAACAGTCTGTTTCCCCGGTTTAGCCCACCTTTGCTCCAAGCGAGCGTGCCAGAAGTACAGCTTGCTCTACATCCATCCGCACCCCTTGCCAATCGAGGCCTTTCAGATCAATGCCTTCCAGCTTCGCGTCCCGGAGATCCGCCCCCTTCAGCTTGCACTGACCTAGCTGCACCCTGCTTAAATCTGCTCCACGGAGGTCACTTTTCTGCAAATCACAGCCAAACAGATCCGCCTCTAAAAATCTTATCCCGCGCAGATTCTGCTTACTCAAATTCGCATGTCTCAGGTTGGTGTATGACCAATCACCACCTGTAATCGTCAGGCCATCGAGCGCTGCATTGGAGAAATCCGAACCGACCATTTTGCAATCCTCAAATTTTACGACGAACAGATTAGTCCCACTGAACTTACAATTCGTAAACGCAGAGCCCCTGTGCAGAGATGCATTCAGATAGGCTCCCGTAAAATCGCAATCAATAAACTGACATCCTGTAGAGGTCATTTCTTCCATAGATGCGCCCTTGAACGAGCATTGTTCGAAGATACAGCCGTTCAGTTCACCATCCTTTAAATTACTTTGGTCAAAATTATGATGGTGAAAAGTTTCATTATCGTATTGATACATGTCTGACCCACCCTTATTCGATATGAATGTAAATTTTTACTACAAAATCTGAAAAATAACACTTTAGTAGATTGTCGCATTCTCTTCATTTCGATATAATAGCAAATAAACTAGCGGAGGTAAATTATGGACGGGCCGAGCAGAAAAGAACCATTCCGGTATGTCATGAACCAACCGATTGAATGCTGGCTTGAAGTACCTGTCGGCAATACCGGACCCGGTGCTGGGAAGCTAACTGAGGGCGTAATGCTCGATCTCAGCCGTTCCGGATGTAAGGTGCGGTCTTCCTTGAACCTTCGCTTCACAGCTGGTGATACGAAGCTGATTATTCATTTCCAGTTAAATGAGAACAAACTCAGATTCGAAGGCAGTGTGCGTTGGGGCTGGATGTTCGGCCTCGGACAGTACAAATATGGTGTTCGACTGGATTTGAGTGAAGCTGAAGAAGAAATGCTGATCCGGGAGCTGGAGTCATGGACCTATGGCCACAGCGCGGAGGGAATGTAGATAAACATAGAACAGACGCCGCTCCGCTTGGAGAGGCGTCTGTTTATTATACTCTATTAGTAGAAAGCGAAGAAATCAGATCTCTACTTTCTTTTTAACAAGCCAGGTGGATGCGTATAATAGAATCAGGCAAAATACAGTTTCAATTAGAGCCGGACCGATGTCAAAAGCTTTACCGGCCGCTTCAATTCCGTTAGGGTTCAAATACTCACCTGAAGTGAAATTATACCGGAAAGCAAGCTCCATCCATCCCCCTGAATCTGGAAATAGCTTCCCTTCGACCAGTCCCAGAATCAGATTCAGAACAAACAGTGTGAGAATCCCGATCCAGACTTTGCTGCGGAAAGGCAGACTGTGGGAAACCGTAATAGAGAACGTCAGCGCGATCAAAAAGACCATGGCTGCGCCTAGCGAATTCAGTACGCTAATGAAAAAAATATACCAGAAGTCTACTGGCAGGATGTCTGGATAGACCCAGCCATAGATTGCCGCATGCAGCATTGCTAGTGCAATTAAGGCTATCAAGAGAATCAGATTCAACAGCAGTGGGGACAGCACGGTAAATAGAGTTTTTACGGGAATCAACTTCCGACTATAGGACTTCAGATTAGTGCTATAAGTTCGGCAAGCCAGAACTACCAGGAAGACAGCCGCAGAGACATAAGTAACGGCTTGAAGCACAAACATGCTAAGCTTCTCCCAATGGTAGACCTCCGCCAAAATCCAAATCACAGCCTCAAGCAGCAGTGTGACTGTATATAACCCTAGGATCTGATCACGATTACGTCTGAAATCATATTTCATCAGCTTTAGCATTCGGCAAACACCTCTCTGAACAGTTCATCCATACTTTTCCCATGCTGGAGCCGGAGTTCTTCCACATTCCCTTGCATGACCATCTCCCCGTTCTTGACCATTATGACTTCATCAAAGATCCGCTCAATATCAGACACCAGATGCGTTGAGATCAGAATGCTACTGTCCTCTTCATAGAACTCTACCAATGCATTCAGGATTCGGGTTCTTGCTACGGGGTCCACTCCTCCCAGCGGTTCGTCCAGCAGATAGAGACTGGCCTTGCGTGATAGCGCCAATGTCAGCTGCAGGCGTTCACTCATACCTTTGGACAGTGATCTGACCTTGTCGCCAAGCGACAGCTTCATAAAGTCCAACATCCGCTCGGCCTTCTCTTGGTCGAAATCCGGGAAGAAATCACTGTAAAAGCGCAGTGCATCCCCCACAGACATCCACGACTCGGTTAGTGGCTGGTCTGGCATAAATGAGATTAAGGATTTGCTCTCAACACCAACAGGATTGCCATAAACGGCAATTTTGCCAGAGGTAGGCTGGGCCAGACCGGCGATCATTTTCATAATCGTAGTTTTACCGCTACCGTTGCTGCCCAGCAGACCGATGATTTTCCCAGGTCTCAATGTAAAAGAAATATCACGAACGGCCTGCTTGGACCAATACTTCTTGCTGACTTGCTGTACCTGAAGGATATCCTCCACACTATACATCCCCTTATTCTCCATCTTCGTGGCCCACACTCTCTGCTACGGCAGCAACAATATCGTCTCCTTGAAAACCGAGCTCTCTCATCCCGCGGATAAACCGGTCCAGCACATCCTTGGCCATTTCTTTCTTGATGGTCATAATTCTACCTTCCTCACTTGTCACATATCGTCCCATCCCGCGCCTTGTCTCCACGATTGTCTCACGCTCCAGTTCCTGAAAGGTCCGTTGCACCGTATTCGGGTTGATCTGTAAATCACTGGCCAGCTCACGTACGGAAGGAATTTTATCGCCCGGCTTCAGCTTTCCAGTCACAATCTCACCTTTGATATAATTCATAATCTGGATGTAAATAGGCAAGTTGTTATCAAATTCTATCGTCATAGTTATGCAACATCCCTTCGTCTGAACACCACAAACCCGGCAAGGAGGAATAGAAGCACATACACGGCAAGCATCACGATCGAGAAGGATAATGTCATTCCCGGTAGCGGAGCCCCTCCATCGGTATACACAGATAGATCCAGGTTGGGGAATAGCAGATATTTATAAAATCCCTTCTGAATAATCGTCTTGTCGAGCATAAGCATGAGCATCGTAATCCCTATCGTTGCCCCTCCCGAGGTCGTTAGTATCCCAATCATAAAAGCAAGCGTTATATAGACCACGGTATAGATATAGCTATACCCAAGTGAACCAAGAACGTCGAGCCATCTTTCTTCAGCACCGCTAAAGCCAAACCAGATTGACCCGGAAACGAATAGCGCTACCGCTGTTGCAAGCGTCAATGACAATCCGTAGATCAATGCTGTTATATATTTGGAAGTCAGTATAGCACTCCGGCTGCGGGCGCGAATCAGCAGAAATTTAATGGTTCCTTGACTGTATTCCTTGGCAACTATCCCCGAGGAACCGATAATGGCCATAATGGTTATGATTTGACCCATCCCTTTAGGGTAGAGCATAGTCCCCATAAAATCATAAACCGATCCAAACATCCCTTCAGCGAAAGAATGTATCATGTAGCTTGCCAATAAAGAAACTCCTATTAACAAGGCATATGGTACAAAAAACGAGCGTTTCTTGAACAATTTCAACCATTCGTTGACGACCAAACGGTTCAGGTTATGCAATACGGTTCCCTCCTGTCCATTTCAAGAAATCTTCTTCAAGGCTCTGCCTGTTCTCCTCAATCCGATACAGACCCACGCCTGCTGCGCCTAGAGCCGCCACCAGTTCCGGTACATTCTTATTGTTCATCGTGACCGTTAACTGGTCCCTAATAAAGTCGGTGCGCACCACCTGTATACCTTCTGTTCCATGGGCAACCGCAATTGCCGGTTCTATAGCATCTACTCGGAACGTTAATGTAACCTCTTCTGAAACGTTGTTCTCTGCTCCAAGTTCTGTTACCGTCACGAGCTTGCCGTTCTGAATCACAACCGCACGGTGACAGATCTGCTCCACCTCAGACAGCATGTGACTAGAGATCAGAATGGAGATGCCTTCTACTTCAGCAATGGTTCGCATGTAGTCGCGCATTTCCCGAATACCCGCCGGATCAAGTCCGTTCGTGGGCTCATCCAGGATCAACAACTTGGGCCGCTGCAGCAGAGCCTGGGCAATCCCCAATCGTTGGCGCATACCGAGCGAATAGGATTTGACTTTCTTGTTCATCGCCTCCTGAAGTCCCACCAGTTGAACCACTTCCTCAATCCGGTCATCATCCACATCATCAGTCATCCGCTCATACTGCCGGAGATTATCGAGTCCGGTCATGTAGGGATAGAACTCCGGGTTCTCAATAATGGCGCCGATGTGGGCAATGGCCGATTTGAAATTCTTCTTGATACTGTGGCCCTGTACTTCAATGTCTCCTTCACTCATTCGGATCAGCCCAGTCATCATGCGGATTGTAGTCGTCTTCCCCGCACCGTTTGGTCCTAGCAGCCCTACGATCTCCCCCTTACGAATTTGAAAAGAAAGCTTATCAACAATAGCTTTTCCCTTAATGATCTTGCTGACTTCATTCATCTGTAGGACGATGTCTTCCCGTTCGTGTTGCGCTTGCTGCCGATCTCTTTGGCTCATGTATATGCCTCCCTCTTAGACAGATTGTTATGGTAAACGATTTATTGTGTCGGTGTTATAGTTGAATAGTACACTAACATTATAACCGTGTAAAGCCTATTTTATATTTTATTTTGAAACAAATATCGTTGATTTCACGTAATAACCACTAATCAGTCAACACTTTTCCGTATAGTTCCTGTTTTATTGGAAAGATTTGAAAGCCAATCTCGCCATTCTCTGATAAAATGAATCAGAATGACCCTTGTCAAAATATACTCTTGGAGGAGGTGTAAACCCTGAACAGCTCAAGACTTTTCAAACTGCTCGGCCTAATTGCAGGCATTGTGTTACTGAACATCGCGGTATTGTCACCGGGGCTGCTGGGCGTGGACATTGTCAGCGGAAGTGCCCTTGAGACCGCCTCCGGCGTAACTCTGTTAGTCCTAAGTTTGCTGGTTGTCCTTTACGGAAGTTATATCTTGCTATTCAAACCTTCACCTGTGAAATCCATTCGAAAGCTGGAGACCCAAGTGGATTATATAGCCGAGCTGCATAAATACCGTAATGTTAAAGTACTTAAAAAAGATGTTGTCCTTGCTCTGGATCAGCTCGAGCGAATCGATAAAAAGAAGGATACTTTGCTGAATGTCCTGTCGCAACGTTTTGAGCAAACAGAACTGAGTTATCAAAAATTTATTGCGGTGATCGGGTCCGTTGAAAAACTCTTTTATCTGAATATCAAAGGGATTCTTAACAAGCTAAGCGTATTCGATGCCGAAGAATTCTCGCTTTTTACGGATTCTCATAACCCTGGACAGTTCTCCGATAAACTGGTACAGCAGAAAAGGAATCTTTTCAACGAATACTTTGCCTATGTGGCCGGGTATTTAGGTGCCAACGAAGAAATTCTACTGAAGCTTGATCAGCTGTTGCTGGAAATCTCCCTGTTAGACAGTACAGACTATAAAACGATCGAAGAAATGCCCTGCATGAGAGAAATCAATGACTTAATCAAACAAACAAAACTCTACCAGCAATAGAAAGGATGATGACGATGGCGAGGAAAGGAAAAACATTTGCGGTATTAGCAATTATTGCGGTATCGGTCTTTGCACTTGTATACTTTGGGATCACCCTTACCTCTAACTTGGGTAAATCCAAGACCGAAATTTCGGCAGAGGATGCCACGAAACGACTGGAGAAGCTCTATAAAGATATTAAAGTAACCACTGCGCCGCTGGTCAAAGGTCAAATCGATCTTGATCCTGTAGCGGTCGGCGACTCCCTACCTGATATCTCCAAGTTCACGATTTCCGTTGAGCCTACAACCGACAACTTCGTTGAAATCTTCTCTTCTATAGAGAAATCCGGAACCGGCAAAGATGGATGGTTGAATGGTGTGGCTAAAGACTTCAATGATTCTAATGCACTGGTAGACGGAAAACCCGTTTCGGTCAAAATCCGCAATATCGCTTCAGGTACAGCGGCCGACTACATAAGATCCGGTAAATATGTACCGGACGCCTATACCCCTTCTAATGAGTTGTGGGGAGAAATGGTCAAAGCCAGCGGCGTTCAAACTGAGCTTGTTGCCAAACGATTAATCGGGAATGTAACCGGCGTTGTGACCAACAAGAAGAAGTATGATGAACTGGTGAATAAGTACGGTTCCCTCAATGTTAAAACCATAACAGATGCAATCGCTGACAACGAGTTGGCGATGGGATACACCGATCCCTTTGCCAGTTCCACCGGATTGAACTTTCTGGTAACGGCCCTATCCACTTTTGACAGTTCTGATCTGCTGGGGGATAAGGCAGTGCAAGGCTTTGAGAAGTTCCAGGCCAACGTTCCCTTCATTGCCTCCACCACCCTGCAAATGCGTGAAGCCGCAAAAACTGGCAGACTCGACGCATTCGTGCTGGAATATCAGACTTATGTCAACACACCTGATTTAAAGAGCGGTTATGTATTTACTCCATTTGGCGTAAGACATGACAGCCCGCTGTACGCGCTTGGTAATTTACCTAAGGAGAAGCGGGAGATCATTAAGAAATTCGCTGCCTTTGTTGAACAGGCTAAATACCAAAAATCTGGAGCAGACAATGGATTTAACGGTCTGAATGATTATGTTGCCGAGCTTGACCCAGTAGATGGCAGTGTACTCTCGTCCGCCCAGAAGCTCTGGAAGGAAAAGAAAGACGGGAATACACCAATTGCAGCAGTATTTGTTGCCGATGTATCGGGAAGCATGGCTGGCGAACCACTCAATCGTCTGAAAGAATCCTTGCTTAAGGGGCAGAAATATTTAGGAAAAGACAACAGCATCGGCTTTGTCTCTTACTCCAGTGACGTAACCGTCAATCTTCCCATTGCAAAATATGATACCAATCAGCAATCCATGTTCGTAGGTGCGATTAACAGTCTGCAAGCTTCGGGAGGCACCGCTACGTTCGACGCCATGGTCGTGGCTATAAAGATGCTACAAGATCAAATCAAGGTTAATCCGGAGATCAAGCCGCTGATCTTTGTACTAAGTGACGGGGAGACCAACGAGGGGCATTCTCTGGATGATATCAGAGGACTTATTCAAACCTATAAAATTCCGATCTATACCATTGGTTACAATGCGAATATTAAAGCTCTGGAGAGCATATCCAGCATTAATGAAGCTGCCAATATCAATGCAGATACAGATGACGTCGTGTACAAAATCGGCAATCTGCTCAATGTACAAATGTAATTTTGTTATTAATCATTCACTTATAGGAGGATTGCCATGTCATTCACTATGGAAGTGCCAAGTGCAGAGAAATTGAAGTCGGTTATTGAAGAACAGGTAAAACCGGAGCCGGAAGAGGTCACACAGCTGAAGGAACTCGCGATCAACAACGTCTCTTCCATTCTGGAACTGGACATTGATTCACTGGAGAAGCGAAGAGCCGTTCTGCAGTCCATTGACAGCTTCGGCATGGGAACAATGCGCTCCTCTTCCGATAAGAATGCTTTGCTGCAAGTAACCGTAGGCAATTTGTCCAAAACAGGCGATGAAGGCGGCGATGTTGCCAAAGGCTTAACTGAGCTGCAATTGCAGCTCAAGGATCTGGACCCGAGCGCTGTCGATTTTGCCAAAAGCGGGCTGCTAGGCAAGCTGTTCAATCCGCTACGCTCTTACTTTGCCAAATTCCAGAAGGCCGATGCCGTCATTTCCGATATTATTATCTCTCTGGATAAAGGCAAAACCGTTTTGCGTAACGACAATACCACACTGGAGATTGAACAGCAGACCTTACGGGAGCTAACGAAAAGGCTGCAAAAAGAAATTCAGCTCGGCATCTTAATGGACCAGGAGATTGAAACACAGATCGAAGCTGCCAAGGTGCGTGGGGAGTCCGAAGACAAAATCCGTTTCATTACGGAAGAAGTCCTCTTCCCTCTCCGTCAACGGGTGATGGATCTGCAGCAAATGCTGGTGGTCAACCAGCAAGGCATTATGGCCATCGAAGTGGTGATCCGCAATAACAAAGAGCTAATCCGCGGTGTGGACAGAGCCAGAAACGTTACCGTATCTGCGCTGAAAATCTCGGTTACGGTCGCCAGCGCCCTTTATAATCAAAGAATTGTCCTGAAAAAAATTGAACTGCTTAACCAGACCACTGACACGCTGATCAGTGGCACTTCCAGAATGCTTAAAGAGCAAGGTGCAGCCATTCACAAGCAGGCGCTAGAGACCAGCGTTTCTGCCGACACGCTTAAGCAGGCGTTCACAGACGTACTCTCTGCCCTGGACTCTATCAGCACCTACAAGCAGGACGCTCTCCCTAAGATGCGTGATACCATCGTCCAGTTCCGGGAACTGGCTGACAATGGTGAGAAGCAAATTCTGCGGTTGGAGAAGGGTAACCGGCTGGGGCTGTAAGCTTAGTTTAAAGTCGGAGAACGTGGTCGATACCACAAAAGACCCTGCTTTAAATTCTTAGTTTCTAGCCTATATTTCCTAACTGCAAGGGCAACTTCCCCTGTCCTCTGCAGTTAGGATTTTTTGCGTTGACTACAACTCCACGAACAATCATATTTTGCTATAATGATTTTTATACTGATTCAAATAAAGGATGGGATACTTATGGAAGCTACCGTTTCCAAACGCTGGCTGCTGGCACGACTCTATGAACCTGAGCAGACCATTGTAGATTGCCGCTTCACACTAGGGAAACCGCAGGCAGGCAAAGAAATTTTTGAGCAGGAGCATATTCCTGGTGCGATCTATCTAGATCTGGAGCTGGACTTGTCGGCCCCTGTAGCCGATCATGGCGGTCGCCACCCTCTCCCCGACCCACAAGCATTAGCTGCACGTCTAGCGAAACTTGGTATCGGCAACACGACGCGCGTAGTCGCTTATGACGATGAGAGTGGTATGAACGCCGCTCGGCTCTGGTGGCTGCTGCGTTATTTGGGCCATGAGCAAGTATTCATCCTGGAAGGTGGCTTCAGCGCTTGGAAAGCCGAACGCTTCCCTGTTACGGATCATCAGCCAATAAGAATACCAAGCTCATTCGAGCCAAACGTACAATCACAGATGCTGGTGGGTGTCGATGAGGTACGCCAGGTGTCCGTGAATACGATTGAGGCTTTGTCTAAAGTTAGAGATAGCGCATCCACTGCTCCTTATGTTCTTCCCGTTCTTATCGACTCCCGTGCGCGGGAACGTTATCTGGGACTTGAAGAAACCTTGGACAAGAAGGCCGGCCACATACCTGGTGCCGTTAACTTCTTCTGGAAAGACACTCAGAATGAAGATGGCAGCCTCAAGAGTGCCGAAGAGTTGCAAGAACATTTCGCTGAGCTGGACAAAGATGCAGAAATCATCGTCTACTGTGGCTCCGGCGTGACCGCCTGCCCGAACGTGCTGGCACTTGAAAAGGCTGGGTACAAGAATGTGAGGTTGTATGCGGGGAGCTGGAGTGACTGGATCTCTTATGAGGAGAATCCGATTGCGACAGGGGACGAATAGTAGCGTTAAGTAGGTATACAGGTTATGTATTAAAGTACATCGCTCATGTGGCGATGTACTTTTTTTGCGTCATGCAGGTCAGTTTCCGCAGAGTTTCACGGTTGCATTTGCGGATGAGCAGATGCACCGTTACTTGAAACAGCACACGATACATCTGCTGCTTTGCCTGAAAAGCAGGAATAGTGAACTTCGGTCAAGCCAATCTGAACGGCACATATCCAGCAGCAACAGCTCATCGCCAAAACTTCAAATCTATCGTATTATGGACAGGCGTCTTATTCCCTCAGATAACAGAAAGGAAATACTTCTAATGATTCTCTTCATTCACCGCAAGGATCTGCGGACTAGCGATCTTCCAGCCTTTGAGGCCATACGTTCTTCTGGATCTCGCAGCCTTCATGTGTTGATTCTGGAGCCTTTTCTACTACGCAAACAACGCTATCTTGAGCATAGCGGGATTAACTTCCTGACGCAGGTCTCAAGACTTCAGCAGAAGTACGCCACTGAGGGTAAACAGCTACATGTTCTTTATGGCGAGCCTGATAATATTGTCAAGAGGCTTAGCGAAACCTACCCCATTCAGGAATTGATGGTTCATGCCGATTACACCCCTTATGCATTACAAAGAGACATGGGCCTGCGCGATACATCGGCTGCACTCGGCATCCCTTTCAAAATTTATCACGACAGCATGCTCTGTGATCTGGAAGATTTCATGAACTGGTGCGGGCGGCGAGAGCCCTTCAAGATATTCACACCGTTCTACCGCCGCTGGCGTAGCTACTTGGCAGAGCGGTTTCGTCCGCCTTATTCTTCGACCTTGGCTGAATTGTCAACATCCACGCTGGACGAGAGAATTACCGAAGATTTCAAGATTCCTGAGGAGATTACACTTCAGTTGGAAGAGCTAGCGCCTTCAGGAAAGAACATGGATGTAAACGATACGCTTGAACAATTTATAGACTTGCATTTACGGGATTATCATGTGAGCCGTGACAGATATGCACAGGAAGGCACCAGCCGGATCAGCCGACACCTCAATACGGGTACCATTTCTGCACGTACTGTATATACTCTGCTGGCGGATGAAGAAACCGGTGGGGAAGAATGGCTGCGACAGCTGGCCTGGCGGGATTTCTATCTGTATCAGGCCCGGCTCGATTCTGATTTCTTCAGCTATGAGAAGGTGTATGATTTGAGCATTCTGGGCACGAAATACTTTGAGGCCTGGGCTTCGGGAAGAACTGGCATTCCGGTAATCGATGCCGCCATGACCCAACTGAACACAACCGGCTGGATGCCGAACCGGCTGCGAATGATTACCGCAATGTTTCTTACCAAAAATCTGGGCTGTCCATTTATTTACGGGGAACGTTACTTCCGGATAAAGCTGAGCGATTATGATAATGTTCTGAACCGTGGCGGCTGGCTATGGAGCTCCTCGCTCGGATTCGATGCCTCCCCTTACTTCAGGATCATGAATCCGGTAACCCAGTCCCAGACTCATGACCCAAGTGGAGATTATATACGCACCTGGCTGCCGGAGATGGCAGATTTGTCCGATAAAGATATCCATCTGCCTAGACCCTATGCTATCGTTGATCTTAAACAATCACGGGCGTTGGCGATTGAGGTGTATAAAAAAATCCTGAACAGCAAAGGAGCACCGGTACAATCTAATAGCGGAAATGAGCTATAGTCTGCTTGCGCTTCCCCTCACTTCCTGCAATATACCAAAATTTCTGCTATTCCTGCAGACAGCTGGATTAAATCTGCGGACAGCAGTTTTGTCTGCTCATACAGTACCCGGGGTTCATCGGTTCCCTCCAGATAACAGAGAGCTCGCACTGGGGAGAGCCTGGTACAAAAATGTGAGGTTTTATGTGGGGAGCAATAATCGAGTACAAGGGGCGGCTAGCCCCTACTCCTCTAGCTCATCCAGCTTCGCTTCCAGTTCAGCCAACTTGCGATTCGCTTGATCTAATATTTCCTGAAGCTCTGCGGCTTCTGCCCGTTTTATTTCTTTTTTGACTGCCTCAATCTGCTCTTCCAAATAGAGAATCTCCGCTTGATTTCCTGAGTTGTTCCACATCTGTGAATACGTCATAGCCAGCCTCCTTTCTTCTTTACACCATGAGTTTCAAGTCCACGATTCAAGCAAACTCCGGTTTCCATTCATCTAGAATAATCGATGCTACTCTGGGAGTCTATCTAATCAACAAAACAAGTGTCATTTACTTCGCTAACTCAAATTGGATTGGACTAGGCGTTAGCGACCTGGAAAAATCCGTCCAGTGGTATCGTAGATGCTGGACTTAACTCCGCTTTTACCAGCCTTGGCAATATTGTCGGTCCGATAGCAGCTGGGCTATTGTTTGATATAAATGTTAACTTCCCTTATGTGGTTGCTGGAACCATACTGTTCCTGAGCTTCGGTCTTATTCTGCGTACAGGAAACAAGCGCGTACAACGTGTAGTCACTTAAGAGAAATAAAGGACTTTCAGGCATCGCCGAAAGATATGGGCAGCTAAAAATAGTTCACTTTATAAAGAATGAATAATAGGGTATTCCACAGCCTAGAGGCGAATGGAGTGTCCTCTTTTTATAGCATTTTCATTATACCTTACCCCTCCACTCACACGTTGTGTGGACAATGTACAAGGATGATCATGCTTACGTACATTATAAGCAATAACACAGCTTTTTTAGTAAAAGATACTCTCCAAAGAGGTGAAAACGTGTGCCCATTAAAACGGGTGATCAATACATCGAACGAATCGACCGGCAAAACATTAATATTTGGTACAAAGGTGTGCAGATCGAGGGCCCATTATCGAAGCACCCTGCATTTCAAGGTCTCATACAAACACAAGCCGAAATGTACAACATGCAGTGTGATGAGCAATATTTAGCACAGATGACCTATCCTTCACCAGAAACAGGAGAGCCTGTTGGTTTATCTTTTCTGCCTCCCAAAAATGCTGAAGATCTACAACGCCGACGAAAAATGATTGAACTCTGGTCCAACAAACATCACGGGTTCTTAGGGCGTTCCCCCGATTATATGAATACGGCCATCATGTCTCTGTTCACAGCTGCCGATATTCTTGAAGACCTAAATCCTAAGTATGCTGAGAACCTCAGGAAATACTATGCCTACTGCCGAGATCATGACATTACCTTATCTCATGCATTCATCCAGTCTCAAGCAAGCAAAATATCCGGTCAGATTGATGCTACAGAAGACTCTATCGCTGCTAAAGTCGTAGAAGTCAATAATGAAGGGATAATTGTAACTGGTGCTTTTATGATGGCAACACAAGGTGCTACATGCGATGAAATGCTTGTATTCCCCACTCCTTCACCATCATTTGTGGATGATGATAATCCATTCGCATTTGCTTTTGCAGTGCCCAATGATCTGCCTGGGATGACATTTTTTTGCCGTGAAAGCTACGCAGCAGCATCCCTCTACGACCATCCGTTAAGTTCAAGATATGAAGAAATGGATACGCTTGTTATATTTGACCGTGTACTTATTCCTCATGATCGTATATTTTATTACGGAGATGAAGTGTACTGTTCCCGATTGTTCGACGAGAGTCACTTTCATACTCATATGGCTCACCAAATCATCACCCGCTACATTGCAAAGACCGAATTTTTTCTCGGCGTACTAGAATCTTTGGCGGAAGAACAAAACGCTGTCTATGAGTCCTACAGTCTTCAGCCGATCTCCAGAATAATAACATTTTTAGAAACATTCAAAGCGTTAAGACTGGCTTCTGAAATAGGGGCATCCCAAGATAAATTTGGATATCTCGTTCCAGATAAAGCTCCACTTCTGGCATCAACCATTCACTTTTCAGAGTTTTATCCGGAGATGGTTGAAATGGTTCAAAAGCTCAGTTCAAGCAGTCTCATCATGATCCCCTCCGAATCGGACTTCATTTCAAGTGCCGGTTCGTACCTCAGTCAGTATTTGAAGGGCAATGTCTCGGATGCTTGGTATCGAAATGCCTTATTCCGGCTTGCCTGGGAATTGGGAGCAGGTGCGTTTGGTGGTCGGCAAACCCAGTTTGAGCGGTTATTTTTCGGAAACTCCCAAACGTTGGCCTGGCGTATGTACCACAGCTATGATAATCACAAATACTTCCGTCAAATCATTCACGAGTTTATTGCCCCTCAAGACACTCGGACTGGCTCAACAAAAGAATGAAGTTTCTAATGAAAAAGGAGCAACCTGGTGCTTAGTGCGCCAGAGTGCTCCTTTTTGAATACTATTATACTTGGGACTCTTGGTTAGGATATTTAGCGATTCAATGAACCCCGCTCGGCTGCGATGGCTGCTGGTTTTTTTGAGATATGAGCAAGTATCCAGTCCCTCCTTATCTCCAAACACAGCATTGCAGCAACCATCATCTGCATCGATGTGCTAAGGGCTTCACGTTTAAGCGAACAAGGATGGATTATGATTACTTTACGTCAACGCTATTCCAGCGCAGCTTGCTTAGCTCAGGAAGCACAACACCCAACAGCACTACGATAACTCCAGCCCACTGAAGTCCGCTGACTTGCTCATGTAACACGAATGAAGACAGCAATACGGCAACCGGCAGCTCGGCAGCGCCCAGAATTCCCGCCATACCACCTCCGATATGAGGAACACCTATCGCAAATAACACGGGTGGGATAAACGCTCCGAACAAACCAAGCAAGAAACCAAATAGCAGTAACTGACTCCATAGCAACCCATTAAACAGGAAGTATGGTGGGAATAAAATGAATAGCAGCAGCATTCCTCCGGTAACCATCCATGCACTTCGGTACGCGGGATGAACGTCAGGAACAGCTTTACCACTGAAAATAATAAACATAGAATAGCTTACTGCAGACAGAAGCCCAAGCGTAAGTCCCAGGACATTGAAACGAGCTTCGCCCTGATCCATAATCCCCGCTGCCAGCAGCGTTCCCCCGAACAGCAGTAACAAGGTTAGCAGTGTGACCTTATCAGGCCATTTGCGTTTGCTGACCGCTTGAATCAGTACGCTGATCCAAGTGAACTGAAACAGTAGAATGATTGCGAGGGACGCCGGGATGTAACGCAGGGATTGATAGTACATCAGACCGGTTACGACCGTTGGCGCTCCAGCCAACATCAGCACTATTCTATTTTTCCAAGATAATGTACTTCTAACTACAGCTGAATTACCACCTACTGTACCTTGTCCACCCGATGTACGCTTTTCTCTAACCTTTGTGTAAAGTGCCAACAGCCAGGCAAGTATACAGCCCGTCAAGAGCTGCGTGCCAACCACTTCACCCAACTGGTACCCCTTATCGTAAGCCAATACAACAATTGTTGACAATATACCGTAGCTCATAGCCCCCACTAGGACGGATATTAAATACTTCAAATCTTTCATTTTGCACCTCCACAATATTCCAAACCGCCTGACATAACGCAAATAAACCTAACTTCGTAATAAGGGAACTGAAGCATTTCCTTATCATCGTAGTTAGGAAGAATAGGCTTCCTGTAGAAACCTCCGCCCTTGTGGCCTTTCTTGAATGCGGAGTTATACGAGAAATATGTGATTATTATCATCATGACGACTTTTCATATGCTACACGGCAAGTAAGCATATGTCAACCTTAAATACCATCTCTTCACTTATTACGACTTCATGTCGATAAATTTAGAATACACATGGAAAAGTATGGAGGATAATATGAATACTAATCGTAGAACCGAACCTTTTCGATATACCCTTAAAGAACCTTTTACATTTGATCTTCATATCCTTACTATTAACGGGCTCCCGGTTCCTTCCAAGCCTGTTAGAGCTATACTATTTGACATCAGCCGTTCGGGTTGCCACCTATCACTTCCCATTAATGTAAATCTGGAAAACAATCTAGTGCGCGTTGGCATGGAGATAGAGCTTACAGCAGAACCTACGTACATAGAAGGTACAATGAAGTGGAATAAAGAACAGGACGGCAGTTTCCATTACGGCATCCAATTGGACATTCCTGAATCTGACCGTGATCTTCTCCCAGGGGTACTTCGTAAGCTGGCTGGCGAAGGCAAAATATTGGTCCGCTGACCTATTAATTTACATAAAGGAATTTGCTATAGCGATCTACTAGGGTATGCCTAGAGTTAGTAGCGGAGATGTGGAAATATTGCATCCATCTCGGCTTATTGGATTGTCATTTGATTTGAAATATAGATCATAACTAACGTCCCAAAAAATCCAGCATATATGTGTTCACGATTTCCGGTTTTTCTAATGGAAGCCCGTGCCCAGCCCGGGGAATGACGGTGGCTTCAATGTTATGTATTACCCTTCTGGCTCGTTCCATTGCTTGCTCCACATCATACTGAATATCCTGATCCCCGATGAGCAGTAATGTAGGGGCAGTAATCTGCTGTAACTCATTATCTTTTATGTATGAGACGAAGAGCTTCGTTCGCGGAAGCGCGTTTTGCATGGCGATGGTGAACTGGTCTTTAAGCGTCTGATTGATGACGTTTCCTTTACCTGTCATATAATCCATCAGATTTTGAATCCTTTGGGTCGTGGGCATCATTCCCGCAAGCAAACAGCGGGTGAAAAAACCTTTGTTCTGTGGCTGTATGCCTGCACCAGGGCTCAAAATGATAACCTTGCGAATACGTGCTGATAAACGAGTAGCAAGAACCATAGTAATGAATCCACCATAAGAATGCCCACAGACATGTACCTTATCGATGTCAAGTCCATCCAGTATCTCAGTAAACCAAGTCACACAGTCCGTTTTATTTTTAATCGGCCGGATTGAACCACTCTTATTTATATCACCTGGGAAATCAATGGCATATACTCGATAACGACTACTAAGAGCATCAATATTTTCTAACCACATTGTTGAACTGAATCCGAAACCATGTAGTAAAACCAATGGCTCAGCATATTCTGGTCCGGCAACAAGGACATGTACGAGGCCAAAAGAGGTAGTTACATATGCAGACTGAACGGGTACCTTCCATAAGTGAAGTGTATCTTGATAAGCCTTCATGACAAGATCCGGATTTCCTTTCTTTCGATAAATCGAAATCATTTCCCCATTCATTAGGTGATCCTCTCCTCTATCGATTACTACTCATGATTGAACACGAACCATACTTGTAAAAAAACGAATATGTGCTATCATCGTTTGCTCAATTTCTGTTGTCTCCTCTCCATCCAGCCTTCTCAATACATATAAGGAGGACATTTGGAGCAATGAATATTGATAATTAACTGAAAGTATTCTGGGATCATGCGGTTGAATTTGTCCTAACGCAATATACTTTTCAAAAACGATCGCCATATAATTAGACATGCCTGCAACTATATCGTTTAAGTAAATAGCTCTAGCTTCCTGATTCCTAACCTGTTCCAAATAGATAATTCGCCAGATCTTCTCCATCTTTGGATTTTGAATATGCTCCATGAAGTTTTGAAAACCTCGCATCAAAAACATTTCTACATCCATAGCCGACACGATGGCATCAAGACCTTCTAATGGTGGAATTATTTTAGATATATCCATTCGAAAATTATAGTAAATCGTTTCCAGTATCACTGCTTTGCTTTGAAAATGATTGTACAAAGAACTCTCCTTAATACCCACCTCCCTCGTGATATCCCGAATCGAGACACCGTTAAATCCACTTTTAGAGAAAAGATCAATAGCAACATGAAGTATGAGATTCTTGTTGTTATTCTGGATCAGGTTTCCATTTAAATCTAAAAATGATCCGGTCTCATGTTTGATTTCCATATCAGAGTGGCTCCTTTTTGACAAACTAACGAATGTTCGTTTCATCATTATAACTAACGAATGTTAGTTAGTAAAGACCTCTTTAGTATATAACTCCTATTATTAACTATAAAAACCAATAGTTGCTCTGCGATACCCGCATATGCTATTCATCCTCCATTAAAATCCCCTGAAGCCCAGCAGTATCTACCGCCAACTTCGGTACCTCTACTGCCAACCCCTTCACATGTTCGCGTAGGACGTCAGCCTCATCCGTTCCTTCCAGATAGCGGGTAAGAAAATGGAGGAATACATCCATTTTTCTCAGCAATATCAGTATTGGAATGGCCTCGATTTCATCACTAGAGAGACGAACCTGGCGACTATATCCCCGCCAAAAATCCCGGAGCACAACATCTTTCTCCGCATTGCCGAGCAATCCAGATAGGATAACTGCCGCTTCCATTGCACGCACGTCGTATGTACAAAATTCAAAATCAAGCAGCGCAGCCACTTGCCGGTGATCGGTTGTCGTCACTAGCAAATTGGAAGCATTCAAATCCCCATGTACTAACTGATGTGGCAGCCTCTTTAATTCCCATAGCGAATCCTCTATCTTTTCAACGCTCTCACAGAGAATCTTCAATTCCTGGGCGAGGTCTATGAAGCGTTCTGGCGGGTTCAAGTATAATTCCCTGATCGTTTCTCTGGTGCATAGCGGATAGGACTGTCCCAACTCATAATACGGAAGATATGCCGCAGGAAGTTCCGGATTAACATCAGCTAGCAAAACAGACAACGTTCCTGCCGCTTCACCAAACGATTCATAAAAGTCAGCATCCCCCTCTGAGGGTGAAGCTCCTTCGATATATTTGAATAAACAGGCAAATTTCCCGTTACCCTCCTCTAGCTGAATCAAGGTTTCTCCTGCTGAGGTAAGGATCGGTAAAGGCACTTGAAAAGGCAAACTCATGGTTCCCAGCTTTTGCAGCACGTCATGTTCAAAATCGATTTTATGTCTGTCCCTGTGCGTATTATAAATGCGCAGCACTGCGCGCCGTCCTTCCTTTTCCACTATATAGGTTGTATTGTTCCAGCCCCCGGGCTGCTTCCGCAGTTCCCCATTCCACTCCGGCCATACCTTACTGACTATACTATTAATAGACTTATGCCCCTCTCTCTTTAACATACTTTTCTATTCTAATAGGTAACATCGCCTGATGAAACTACCAACTTTCTGGACAATCCTTCCTCTAGTTGTATATAGTGTATAACGGGAAGAAGCACTTCGTCAGTAAGGGATCAGGAGGCGAAATACGGAATGGCAAATATATTGGTAGTAGAAGATGAACAAGCAATCAGTGATTTAATTACAATGAATCTGAAGCTGGTTGGACATACATATAGCAAGGCCTACCGTGGACCGGAGGTTTTTGAAATTCTGGAGCTTGAGAAAATTGATTTGATTCTGCTGGATGTTATGCTTCCAGAGTTAGATGGTTTTGAAGTTATGCAACGGATTGCACCTTTGCAAATTCCAGTGATTTTGATCACCGCCAAAAATTCTTTAGCTGACCGCATCAAAGGCTTCGAACTGGGCGCGGATGATTATATCATCAAACCATTTGAAATCCTTGAATTGCTGGCAAGAATCAATGTAGTACTGCGTAGAGGGGAAAAAGGCACCTCCAGTTTCATTTGTGATGACGTCGAGGTGCGTTACCTGGAACGGCAGGTTTTGGTAGAGCAGACGCCGGTTGATTTGACTGTCAGGGAATTCGAACTGCTTGAGGTGTTAATCCGTAATCGGAATATTGCATTATCGAGGGAAAAATTACTGGAATTGGCCTGGGGCTATGATTTTGAGGGCGACACCCGCACTGTGGATGTCCACATCCGGCAGCTACGCAAAAAATTGGGCTGGGAAGAACGGATCAAAACCATTTTCAAACTAGGCTACCGCCTGGAAGTTCAGAGTTAATCATGAGATTCTGGCATAAAATTCTACTGTCGGTACTTCCCCTCTTCATAATCACCCTGGATGTAAGTGTAATTATGGTGATGAAAAAAAGCTGGCAGCTCAACATGGATAGTGAGACGCAGAGGGCCTCTAGTGAGCAATTGTTAATCGCCAACAATATCTATGAGAACCTTAATTCTATTCAAGCGCGGGGCAACCCGTTGACTCCCATTCTGCTGGCCAGCGTCGCTCAATCCTATGGTGATTACTACCGTAATCAGGGAATCTATTTGCAGCTCTGGGAGAACGACTTGATGATTTATCCTCCCCAAAATGGAAACTTCGCGGAGCAAAGTTCGGGAAATGGCGGCGAGCCTGAAGCCTTAGACGCTCGGTCTATTCAGCTCTCCACCCCGCTTCCTGCCCCTTATCAGCATTTGCTGTTTGTCTATCAGCGTGATATCAGTGAGCTCTTCACCAAGCAGCAGGAGCTGAACCGCTTTTTTGTAATGATTAACTGGATCGCGGGTCCAGTTCTGCTACTACTGCTTTATCTGCTGATCCGGCAGTTAAGTAAGCCGCTGAAGCTCCTGTCAGAGACCAGCAAAACGATCGCCGAAGGCGACTATACAAGAAGGGTACAGCTGCGCAGTAGGGATGAATTTGGCGAACTGGCCCTGAACTTCAACAGGATGGCAGAGGCCGTGGAGCAGCGGGTCACCGAACTCTCGGAGATGGCTGAAGAGAAACAGCGGATGGTGGATAATTTGGCCCATGAATTGCGCACGCCGTTGACGAGCATGCAGGGATTCGCCGAGTTTCTGACCACGGCCAACATTGGACAGGAAGAGCAGCAAACTGCGGGCGGCTATATTCTTAGCGAAACCCTCCGTCTCAAGAACCTTGCCTTCAAACTGCTGGATTTGTCTGTCCTCCGGCATCAACCGCTGACACTCCGGCAGGTGGACATTCCGGAACTGTTTCAAACTGTCCAACAGACGGAACGCCCAAAATTAACGAATGCTGACATACGACTTCATGTTCACTATAAGATCACTACTGTTTGGGGAGACGCAGATTTGCTGGGTTCTTTTTTAGTCAATCTTGTTGAAAATGCGATTCACGCCTCCAAGCAAGGTAGCGAGATTCATATGCTAGCCTATGAGCTGAATGGAGAAGCCGTGCTGGAGATCCGAGATACGGGAACGGGACTCTCGGCAGAACAGACCAAACGTGTATTTGAACCATTCTACCGGGGAGATCAGGCGCGTTCACGCGAATATGGCGGCGCAGGCCTGGGACTGTCCTTATGCCGGCAAATTGCCGAAGCACTTCAGGCCAGGTTAACATTAGACTCTGACCTTGGCAAGGGGACATGCGTGCGTATCTTTTTACAACTTCATAACAACTGCCCTCCTACTCTATAACATCTTTGGATTAAGGTTAGGAAGATTCATCATCCAATCCCAATGGAGGTTAAGTTAATGAACAACAAGAAGATTCCCACTACACTCACCGTGCTTTTGTTCTCTGGGAGCGTGCTCGTAGTCAGCGCAATGATTGTCCCAGAATCTGTGAATACCACCGTTGCCAAGAGCATTCCTGTGGTGCAAGACACGGGCAAGCAGACCTTGACCAGCAGCAGGACGCCCGTATTAAAGGTAGAAGCAGAAAAAGCTAAAACTACGTTATCCGATGTGAACAAAGAACTACAGCAGTTGATGACTCAAGAAGAATTTCAGCAAATTTATGATTTTGCGGACAAGCCTGACAATGAAATTAGCGAGAGCAGGCCGATGTCCGAGGATGAGGTGAACCGGAGGCTGATATTGCAAGACCAATATTTATATGACGGTCTCCGTCCCAAAAAGCCACTCGCGCTAAAGCCCGGACAAGCGGAGTATTATTGGGACTTGGACAGGAACAAGATCTATTATCCTGATCGACCATTGACTGACGAAGAGCTGCTACAAACCATTGACTGGTTCTACCGGGAGGCCTATGCCATGTCCAAGCGGAATATTGTAACTCTGCCGGATCCCAAAGATTGGAGTCAAACAGAAGCCGTCGCCCTCGCCGCTTCAAGTGTGCGAAAAATATTCGGTGCTGACGTCTCCAAGTTGGAAGTATTCGCTAACTTTTCAGACTTCGATAACACAAAACACAAAACATGGATGATTACATTCGCTCCTTATAAAGCCGACAGTTTAAGAGCACAGGGTAAGGAATTCTGGCAATATACCGTGCTGCTTGATTCTTCGACCCGGACGGTAGTGGACACCACTGCCGCAAATTTCACTCTGAAAAGAACTCCGATCAGCGCTGAAGCTGCCCGTGCCATCCAAAAGGACGCGACCTGGATTCACGAGGCTACAAAAATAGTAACTGACAAACAAGGTGAGACCCGAAAAATCACTATGGCTTTCCTGACAGACACCGAAGTCAATAATAAACGTGGCATGGTAGCGGTCAAAATTTTGCTCGAAGACGGCAGCAGTTATACTGCAGAGTTGCGCTACCCGGATAAGACGCTTCGTTGCCTCCTCTATGAGGAAGCAAATGTCACCAAGTAAGTTCATTCTTGCGTTTTATCTCTTAAGAGGAGAATTCAATGGCCTCAAGGAAAGAAAAAAGGGGCTGTCCCAAGCAGCCATTTCATGGCTTTTGGGACAGCCCCTTACACTTGATCAAATTACACTGTCAACAGCACAATCAACGAATTTTGAATCTACATATTATGCTCTTTGCTTCCGGGTCATGACGTCGAAGATTACCGCCAAAGCTAATACTGCACCACGAATAATGTATTGATACGAAATGCCTACCCCGATCAGGTTCATCCCATTGGATAACGACACCATGACTATGGCACCAATGATGGAGCCAGTCACTTTACCGACACCGCCGGCTGCAGATACACCACCGACATAAGCAGCAGCAATTGCATCAAGCTCGAACAACGTACCTGCCGTTGTTGTAGCCGATTGCAGCCGTGCTGTGTACATAATACCGGATAGTGCTGACAGCATACCCATCGATCCAAATACGATGTACGTAATCTTTTTCACACTGATACCGCTCAAATGAGCAGCTTCTGGGTTGCTACCAACTGCATAGATATGCCTTCCCAGAACCGTCTTTGTCGTCAAGAATTGATAGATCACAACGACAAGCAACATAATGACGACCGTCCAGGAGAATCCGTTATAACCAGATATAATCCAGGTAATATAAGCAATAATAGCGGATACGAAGATAAGCTTCAGCGTAAATATACCTTTTGATACGACCTCGAAGTTGTATTTTATTTTATCTCTGCGCTTGGCGACTTCTAAATAAATGTACAACAGAATAACAGCGATTCCCAGCAGCAAAGAGAGTAACGTTAGTCCCCCAACCTTGGTAATCGAAGGGATATATCCTGTTCCGATCGCATTAAAAGCTTCATTCTTAATACTTATCGTACCTGATTTCTCCGTTACCTGTAGCAGAGCACCCCGGAAAATCAACATCCCCGCTAATGAAGCAACAAAGGATGGGATCCCGATTGAAGCAACGAGCACCCCGTTGAACATCCCAATGACGATACCCAGAATCAAAATGACGGGGACAGTTACAATAACCGGAACGCCCCACTGTGTCAGCATAATCGCACAAATCGCTCCCATGAAGCCTGCTGCGAATCCGACCGATAGGTCAATATGCCGAATCACAATAACCAAGGTCATACCTACCGCGAGTACCGCAGTATAACCAGTAGCATCAAGCAAATTACTAAGGTTACGGGATGAGATGAACAGACCATTGGTCATGACTGAGAAGATGAGAATAATGACCAGCAATGCAATATACATCCCATATTCTCGAATATTAACCTTCAACAATGACTTCGTTTCCTTCAAAAAATCCATGGTGTGTTTCCTCCTATTGCGTAGCAAACTTCATGATTTTTTCCTGATTCGCCTCTTCTACAGGCAGTTCACCCTTAATTCGTCCCTCAGCCATCACATAAATACGATCGCTCATGCCGAGTACCTCGCCCAATTCGGACGAGATCATAATAATACTCATCCCTTCATCAATGAGCCGATTCATTAGGGTGTAGATTTCAAATTTCGCTCCGACATCAATCCCCCGGGTTGGTTCATCCAAAATTAACAGCTTAGGCCCAACGAACATCCATTTGCCTAGTGACACCTTTTGCTGGTTCCCCCCGCTCAGATTACCTACCAGTTGTTCAATCGTGGGGGCTTTTATATTCAGTGATGTCTTATAATGATTCCCTACGTTTACCTCTTCATTGTCATTAATAACACCTTTACTGGAGATTCCTCCGTGATTTGCAGCGGTCAAATTGCTCTTGATATCCTGAATCAGGAACAGCCCATCTCCCTTACGATCCTCCGTAACATAAGCGATTCCTTTCGCGATTGCATCACTCGTATGACGGAATACCTGCGCTTCTCCATCTACGAGCAGTTCACCGCTCAGCCTATAATGCTTCGGATTACCAAAGATGCTCAAGGCCAGCTCTGTTCGCCCCGACCCCATGAGACCCGCAATTCCTACGATCTCACCTTTTCTTACATGAAGATTAACATCAGCAGCAACATGTCTTCCCAGCTTGCTGTCATACGCACTCCAGCCTCGAATCTCCAGGAGCTTACCTCCGAAACGCTTATGCTCCCTTTTCGGATAAATATCCTCAATCTCGCGGCCGACCATATGCTTGATGATAACGTTCTCCGATATTTCTCCTTGAGCAGCATCTAACGTGCAAATGGTTCTCCCGTCACGCAGCACAGTGACCTTATCGGCAATCGAGATAACTTCCTTCAGCTTGTGAGAGATCATAATGCAAGTAATACCTTGCTCCTTCAGTTCCCTCAGTAAATCTAGCAGATTCTCGCTGTCATTCTCGTTGAGTGCAGCGGTTGGTTCATCAAGAATTAACAATTTAACATTTTTACTAAGTGCCTTCGCAATCTCCACAAGCTGCTGCTTCCCAACCCCCAAATCCTTAATCAGTGTCTCGGGGTTCACATTCAGCTTCACCTTGCCCAGCAAAGTCTTCGCTTGAATAATGGTCTGGTTCCAATTCACAACCGAACGTCTAGCAATTTCGTTGCCGGCAAATATATTCTCGTACACCGACAAATCCGGGAATAACGCCAGCTCTTGATAGATTATCGCGATCCCGGCCTTGACGCTGTCGCTGATTTTGGCGAAGTTTTGCACCTGGCCTTCAAAGATAATGTCACCCTTATAGGTTCCATAAGGATAGACCCCGCTAAGCACCTTCATTAGCGTCGATTTCCCGGCACCATTCTCACCGATCAGACAATGAATCTCTCCTTTGCCGACCTTGAAATTCACATCGGTCAGTGCCTTGACCCCGGTAAACTCCTTTGAAATATTATTCATTTCTAGAATGTAGTCGCTCATAGCTCTGCTCTCCTTACTGAACAACTTCGATAGCGAATAGTGATAGAGCAAGGAAGCCGCTATCACTATTCGTTCCTATTGACTATATGATGGTTAGCAAATCTTACAGTCCTGTGAATTCATCCTCTTTGTAATAACCGGAACTTATAATTTCCTTCTTCACATTGTCTTTATCCACGCTGATAACATTTGTTTGCTTCGCCTTAACACTTTTCTTTCCGTTATCGTATTCGCCGGTTGTCTCTGGTGTATTGCCATCCAGAATGCTCACAGCCATATTAATGGCATCCTTAACGAGTGTACGCACATCCTTGAACACGGTCATGGATTGCTTGCCATCAATGATGTATTGAATGGAAGCCTTCTCAGCATCTTGCCCGGTTACAATAAAGCTGGTAATCGCAGAATCAGAAGCGAATACATCGGCGATAGAACGAGCGGTGCCATCATTAGGTGCAAGAATCGAGACATCTCCCTTAAGATCGGCTGAGGCAGAAGTCAGGTGAGTCTGTGCTTTGTTCTTGGCTTCATTCGCATCCCAGTTGGTTGTTACCTGACCGATAATTTTGCCAAGCTGGTCACGGGATAGCTCCTGAGAACCTTGCAGGGCCACTGCTTCACTGGAATTAGCAATTTTAAACGTTCCGTCAGCAATTTTAGGTTGCAATACGGACCAAGCACCTTCGAAGAATAAGAAAGCATTGTTGTCAGATGAAGCTCCAGCGTACAGGTAGAGCGGCTGACCGTTTCCTTTGATGTGATCCACCAAATATTGTGCTTGCGCCGCGCCTACGGCCTTACTGTCGAAAGTTACATAGTAATCAACAGCATCTGTCTTCGTAATCAGACGGTCATAGGCGATTACAGTAATACCTTCTTTCTTAGCTTCTTCTACAGCGGCGGCGGCAGCATCTCCATCTTGAGGACAAATAATCAATACTTTGATGCCTTTGTTAATTAAAGTCTGCACATTCTCTTTCTCTTTAGCAGATGAGCCCTGGCTGAATAAAATATCTGTTGAGTACTTCGTACTCGACAACGCATCCTTGAAGCGTTGCTCATCTTGCACCCATCTTGGTTCATCCTTCGTTGGTAATACGATCCCCACATCCACTTTACCGCCGCCACTGTTACAAGCCGACAGCATGGCGCCGAGCACCGTAATAATCAACAACAGGGAAATCACTTTGAACCGACTCTTCATTAAATAAGCCCCTTTCGAAATGATCAGTTGTTCTGACAAAACCAACTATATCATCTCTTCCGGGGCATGAAAGCGCTTATCGTTAGCAATATTTTGTAAACATCTTCACTTTTTTATGCTAGGCTAGTCCTTCTTATCTGCCTCACTGAAAACGTCTTCCTGCCGATGAAATCCGTCCTTAATGAGGGTCTCCCTCAGATTCGTTTTATCAACCACTATCGGTGACAACAGAACGGAAGGCACCTCGATTTTGCCGTTATTCACTTTGCTGTTCGCTTCGATCTTCATTCCTTGTGCCATTTGTACGGCAAGCTCAGCCGCCTTGTCAGCCAGCTGCTTAATCGGTTTGTAGACGGTCATCGCCTGTGTTCCTGCTACGATTCGCTGGGCGGCTGCAAGATCTGCATCCATTCCTACAACCGGAACTCTTCCTGCCAACCCTTGAGACGCGAGTGCTGTAACGGCTGCACCAGCGGTAGCATCATTAGCTGCAATTACAGCATCAATATCGTTATGGTTCGCCCTAAGCGCCTGCCGCATATTCTCCAGCGCATTCGCAGGTCTCCAATCCTTGGACCATTGATCGTAGACCACTACGATCTCCCCCTTATCAATGAACGGCTGCAGTACCTCAAAAACTCCTTTTTTGAACATGAGTGCATTGTTATCGGTATCAGCCCCGCCAATGTAGGCATATTTGCCTCTGGGTACCCAGCTTGTCATAGCTAAAGCCTGTAAGCGCCCAACTTGTTCGTTATCAAATGATACATACAAATCAAGGTCAGCATTCTTCACCAGCCGGTCGTAAGACAATACCTTAATTCCAGCGGTATGCGCCTTCTTAACAATCGTTGCCATGGCCTCGGCGTTATGCGGCACAATAACGAGCACATCTACACCTTCACTAATCATTGTCTCTACCTGAGCGATCTGCAAAGCATCATCACCACTTGCCGCCAAGACCATTACCTCAGCTCCTAGAGCTTCAACTGCTGCACAGAATAAATCCCGATCCTTTAACCACCGCTCCTCGATCAGTGTATCCATCGCAAAACCCACCTTGATTCTGTGCTCTCTCGGCTTGGAGGTCTCTACCAAATCAGACTTATCCTCGGGATCTTCTGGATGGCTTGGGGCAGGGAAATACGAAATAACCAGCAGCACTAGCAGCACACCACATATTGCAATTCCCCATCTCCAGTTTGCTTTCATCTACACGGCCTCCTTCGATTATTCGCTGCTTCTGCTGTGGAAATGCTCCTGTATCTCACCCTCTACCCCCAAGCAGTTGCTTACGATATTCTGTTGGAGACTTCCCACACATCTTCTTGAACACTTTACTGAAGTAATTGGGATCATGATAACCGATCTCAAAGGTAATCTCCTTCAAACTTTTACCGGGGTCACTCATCATTCGCTTGGCATGCTCAATTCTGCATTCCGTTAAAAAATCAATATAATTAATGCCGAGTTGCTCCTTGAACATCTTGCTAATGTAAAATGGACTTAGACCTACCATCTGCCCCATACTCTCCAGCGTAATGTCTTCGTGCGAATGTTCTACAATAAATTGCCTGAGCTGTTGAACTGTATCAGGATTCATACGTTCTAAGTGTCCAGCACAAGTCCGCTCCATGGCCTCAAGCAGTGCCCTTGCTTCACTCCGTAGCTGGCGGTAGTCCTGAGCTTGGAATGAATATAACGGTGTCTCAATTTCAATTCCCATCTCCATGATTCCCCTGGTAGCTATCCATACCAGCTCCAGTATTCGCTGCTGCGTTTGTAGCAGACTTGCACCTTCACTCTCATAACGACGAAGCATCTCCAGTACCATCTCCTGAATCCGCTCCCATTCTCCCAGCCGAATCCGTTCCGCGATTGTACGCTCCCACTGTATAGCAGAATACCCAGCAGGGATGACGCCTAGTGTGGGCATATCCTCATAGAAACGATACCTGCCTGGAAGCGTATGGTCCATTGAAGCCAGCATGGCCTCCTGATAGGACTGGCGAATATAATCCAGCGACCGGCATTCTCCGCCAATGCCAACGAACCAACCCCCTTGAGGGTTGGCACGTCCCGCCAATCCTAACAATTCTTGCACTGTAGCTATGGCTTGGCTTCGATAGGTCTTCCCTTGTTCACGGAATACAATGACAGCAATTTGACGGCCAAACAAGGCGCCTACCCAACCACTGCCCATGCTTCTGATCCTGCTCTTCACTAACGGGTACAATCCCTCTGACGCAGGGGGCAACAGCACATTCAGAGTAAACATAGCATCAGCCGTCGTTACTCCAAGAAGCGCCATTAACTCATTGGAATGAACCTCATGGACATGATCGAATAACAGTTGGGTTACGATATCCGTCTCCACAACAGGCAATACCTTCTGTAATGCTTCTCGTTCACGCTGATTCACCGAGTAAAGTAGTTGTTCCTCTTCAATCTGTGCCAATACCGCTCCTACGGTCGCTATAATCTCACTTGCCTTACTAGGCTTGAGCAAGTAATCCTTCACGCCAAGGCGAATTGCCTTTCTTGCATAATCAAAGGTGTCATAAGCAGATACCATAATGAATTTGATGGCAGGGTGCTCTTTGCTTATCTCTTCTGTCGCTTCAAGACCATCCATTCCTGGCATTTTGATGTCCATTAGGATCAACTCCGGCTGGTGCAACCGAGCCATCTCAAGTGCCATCTTTCCGTTTCTTGCTTGCCAGATCTCCAAATCAAGCTCCGGAAACCCTCTACCCAATATTGCTACCAAACCCTCACGTACCACCTGCTCATCATCCACAATCATTAGCTTAACCATGTCCGCCAATCCCCTTTAGCTTCGGTATGCGCAATATCACCTTGGTTCCTTCGTTTAAACGGCTGTCTATATCAATAACATTCTCCAGGCCGTAATATAATCTCAGTCTGCGTACAACGTTACTGAACCCTATCCCGGTGGAATGTCCCTCATTCTCAGGCGAAGGTTCTCCCTCTAATATCTGTTTTATTTTATGCTCAGCCATACCAGGACCATCATCACTAATAACAATTGTTACGCACTCTCCCTCATCACGAATGACAAAGGTAATGATGCCACCGTCTACACTAGGCTCAATCGCATGAATTACGGCATTTTCAACAATAGGCTGTAAGGTAAGCGCTGGAATTTGAATATGTAGACAATCTTCCTCTATGTCTATAAGCAGCCTGAGTCGATCAGTAAACCGAGCGGACTGAATTTCCATGTACTGCTTGAATACTTTTACTTCGTCATAAAGCGTCACCGAACGGTCCAGTTGCTTCAAGTTATAACGAAGTAGTCCGGCTATGCTGACAAGCAGATCGCTAATCTCCTCAGAGCCTTCCAGATATGCCTTCTTGGATATGGTATCCAGCATATTGAACAAGAAATGCGGATTAATCTGGCTTTGCAGACTACGTAACTGACTTTCTTGGAGCAGCAGCTTACTCTGCTGCAATTCCTGCTCTAATTGTGCTTTGTCCTTGATTTCCTGAAACAAATTGTTAATGTTAACTCTCATTTGCTCGAACATTCTGGCTAGAAAGGCAATTTCATCCCTTGAGGATACCTCTACGTTCAGATCAAAGCGCCCTCTGGACAGCTCCTTGGCCGCTTGTGTCAGCTTAAGAATCGGCCGGGTAATGCCTAACGAGAACCAATAAGTGAATAACAGGAGAAAGAAAGTGATCGAGAGCAACAGCCAGATGCCGAGCTTCTTCAGCTCTGTAGATTGTTCAATAATGCCGCGATAGAAACGGTCGTAGGTTTTGAGCTCCGAATTAAGTAGAGATAGCGTCATCTCCGATATATACTTCGAGATACGTGTTGCTTCCGAAAATGCCTTGGTTGAGTCCTCTGTCTCCTTCTCAGCCTGAAATAGGACCGCTCTATCTGTAGTCTCCAGTAGACTGTCAATCAAATTCATATAATTCATCAGAATGTAAACGTTCTCATTGTTTTTTAAACTGCTCACACTGACCTTTGCGCTCCGAAGCTGTTCCTCACTCCAATGTAATTGCTGCAGATTTTTGTCTGAAGGGTCCAGCAGGAAATTATTTAGGGCAGCTATCGTCTTCTGGCTCTCAGTGGTTACCTCATTCATTCTTAAATATCGCTGCAGAATATTGTTATATTGGTCTTGCGTCTTCTGATTATAATAGGTTAAGGCAATCCAGATCGCAGCCATAAAAAAAATGATAACGGCAACAAGTGTCCATATTTTACGCTGGATACTAATCATGGGGTGCCTGCTTCTTTCAGTATTTCTATATCCGTTAAGTATCCGGTAGTATTCAAGGGAACGACTTCACCCTTCAGCCATTTCATCATCATTTCCACGCTAATCTTCCCCATCTCCTCCGGAGATTGCTTGAGTATTCCGTCAAGTTTACCCTGCTTGAGTAAAGTCATGGCATCTGGACTATCGTCGAACGAATAGATCGCATAGGGTTCAATACGGGACCTTCTGCTGATCTCTTGAATCATAGAACCCGTAATATTAGCATTCACTGAGATGAACGCGTTTACATCAGGCTGCATGTTCATCGTTTCGCGTATAGCGGATATCACCTGTTCTCTTGCAGCTCCTGTTGACACATATTCCGATACAATCTTGGGATACCCACGAAGAACATCCTGAATCCCCCGGAGCCGTTGCTGCTGATAGTATTCGTTACGGCTATCCCCTATGACTACAACGATCCCCTGTTTATCTATATCAGCGATCAGTTGCTTAGCAATCATCTGTCCAGCTAAATACTGATCAGAGCCAACATATGTCTTACGGAGACTTTCGCCCATAGGCACATCATTTGCAACTGTAATAATGGGAATACCATAGAAAGCCGCCTTAATCTTGGTCAAGTTCTTGAAATCATCGCTATCCAGACCTTGAACAATAATGCCGTCTACCCGTGATTCAATCGCAATTTCAATCCCTTTAAGGAAGTTATCCTCGTCCTCGCCGTAGCTCCCCCAGACTTCAATATTCGCCCCATCCTTCTTAGCTTCCTTTTTGGCTCCGTAGCTCACCTGGTCCCAGAATGGTGTGTCCTGATCCCTCGTGATCAGAACCAGCCGATATTGCTCCTGCCTGTCACTTTCTTCCGTTTGATCCGAGGATTGAACAAGCTTACGGTCAAGCGAGAATAGGCGGCTGGATGATATGACAGTAAGAACTATAAAGGTAAGACAGGCTATCCCAAGTAAGATACTTACAGTTTTTCTCAACAGGATACCTCACTTCCATAATTTGTGGTGACTGTATTATATCATCTCTAGTAGTCATCGCAAGGAGTTATTCTTAAGGTAATCCTACGTAGATTTAAGTATATTTCTAGAAATTACAGCTATATAAATCGAACTTAAAAATTTTAATACGTTAGGATGCAAAAATATTATTGGATTAGATTTTGACGATTTAAGAACAAGAGATATCCCAGAGGTTTTCAAAGGCTTTAAACAGTCTGGAATATTCCCCCAAGTAGAAGATGAGTGCTCTGAGCAGTATAATGATTACTAAACCTATAGTTGATAGTGATAGAGAGTGACATCATTAGGGGGAAATCATTTGTATTCGAACAACGAGACCGAACTGCAGGATCAAGAGGATATGCATTCAGGAGATATGGCACAGACCTTTACCATTGGGGAAGTGGCCAAGATGATTGGATCTAAAATCAGAACCATTCGCTACTACGATGAAATTGGATTAGTGAAGTCCACTAGCCATACTGAGGGTAAACATCGCTTATATACAATGGAAGATATATGGCGTCTAGAACTTACAGCAACGCTGCGCTATCTGGATTTTGGCATTGAAGATATCAGCCAGCTCCTATCAGGGTCCTTATCGGTCGATAAAGCACTCGATTGGCAGATGGAATCCCTCTCCATCCAGGTTAATGCGCTTACTCATATGATTTCTATTTTACAGCAAGCGAAGCAGCAGCAAGGGGATTCCATGCGTTATCTGTACGATCTTGTTCAAGCCAAAGCCTCAAATGTTGAAAAACGAAAACAGTTTATTGCCGAAAAGGTAGCCGCTACTGAACTCTTTGACGGAGTTCCCTTGGAATGGCAGGATCCCATGCTGTATTTTTTCAATAAATGCATTGTTCAACAAGAAAAAACCACACCAAAACAAATAGCCGCCTGGAATGAGCTGCAAGAAATCATCAACGATCCCGAGTTTATAAAAGATGTGAAAAATACGGGCTTTGCCTCTTCTACCAAAGAACTTCAGCCCCGCTATGACGCAGATACCTGGATCAAGAAGCTGGATTTATTCTATGTCCAATTGACGCAAGCGGTGGAGAAAAAGAAATCTGCTGACAGTCCTGAGGTTCAGGCCATTATAGAAGAGACAATCTCGCTATATGCGAATACTGAGGAAACATTCTATAACGAGGATTTCCTTAAATCCTATCTCGACCGGGCCGAGCAGACTCGTACACCTCTTATTGAACGCATAGACAGGTTATGTGCGATTATGAGCCCCCAATTAAACTTGCTCGCAGAAGCAAATCTTGTGTTTATTCAAAACTTGCAACGGAAGCTGGAATTACGTAACCAGACAAGCGATCAGTCCAAAAGCTAAGGCCTTTGGGTTGTTCGTAGTTATATTTAGTCATGTAAAATCGTAAAAGCCGGATGTTCTCCAATATTTTGCTCCAATAGCCGGAAAGGCTTCTTTTTCAAGTAATGATCAAAGAAATCCTGCGAATAATCGCTAATGAGATCATGGGTCTCTCGAATATCACTACCCTGCATCCATTGAAAAACCGGTGTGAACAGAACAAAATCCGTGAAGCTGCCATGCCTCGTTTTGTTCAGGATCATCCAGTAGTTTCCGCCCTTAGTGATATTAGCGAACCGCGGCAGGACCTCCTTTTTCATATCAATCGGGCCATCTGTCGTTGTGTGAATAAACTCTACAGTGGAATCCGCACTCATCATCAGAAACGGTTTACTCAGCCCTTCTTCCGGAATACGCAGCTGTCCATATAATATGCCATCCATGTTAAGCCCTGCCTTGATTCTGGAATCCGTCATTAACATTTGCACACTGGTCGCTCCGCCGAAGGAATGACCGAACATCCCCACATGATTCATATCCATCCGGCCGGTAAAACGTTGGTCTGGATCATTCGCCGCCAGCCTCTCCACCTGATTCAGAACAAATTTGGCATCCCCTACCCATTGTTCATTGGCATGATCCAGATCAGCGATGGATTTGTTCTCTTCCTGGATTAATGGTGCCACCCGTCCATCCGGGAACACAGAAGCGGTACTGCTATAGGTATGATCTATGCCGACCACGATGTAACCATGACTGACCAATTGTTCGACCTGGTAGGTATTCTGCATTTTATTCCCAGTTAGACCATGTGAAAATAGAAGCACCGGGTAGGTAACCTCTGCATTAGAAATCTCTGCATTTTCTATAGCATGTGTCTTAACATAACCTATAGAAGTAAACAACATCTTAGGGACATGAAACATCTTGCTATATCCCTCAGCAAAGGCTTTGATGTCCGAATGATAAGCCCCAACCTTCCCTTTCGCTTGAGCATCAGCAGGATACCAGACTTGTACCATTAATTCGCGTTTGTCATTAGGATCAGGCGTGAGGACCTCGTCCCGGCTATCATCTTTCCAATCATAAGTAACCGTACCGATTTTGTAAGGACCTCTCGGCTTCTCAAAGGTGAATACCGGAAGCATGAGCGGTAAGGCTACTACTACGGCTGAATAAATAACAGTCAGCAAGGTCACCACAATGAGCTTTGCAGTTGATTTTTTTCGAGATGTTTGTACTCCAGCTTTGTGAGACTTCGGCCTCAACCTGATAACGAAAAACACAAGCGGCACAGCCGTCAACACATATGCCGGGATCATCGGCCAGCGCATGCCTTCTATGATTCCATGCATCAACATGATGATGGTGGAAATCCCGAATAGAGTGAACAGGCCGCGCTGTGTCTTATTCTTAGCGAATAGAATCCAGCCCAATAGTAAGATATTAAAAACCACTAACAAAATTTCAAAAACCCTCATATGCAAATGAACCTCCATTTCGATAAAAAGTTGCTAGCACTAGCTAATACACCTTATTATCTCCAATAGGTGAGATTCGAGTCCTTTTGATGCTATCTTAATGCAGGAAATACGGCTGGAATTCAATAAGCAGTGCGCAGTATAATTGCATTAAACCTTTAGTCATGTTGACAGAAGTTCTAGCATTGGAGGCGCATCATTTGTATTCAGACAGCGATACAGAACTACAGACCTTTTCGATCGGGGAAGTTGCCAAAATGATTGGCTCTAAGGTCAGAACCATACGATATTACGATGAGATTGGATTGGTTAAGCCCTCTACTCATACGGAGGGAAGGCACCGGTTATATACGATGGAAGATATACGGCGTTTGGAGCTTACTACAACGCTACGCTATTTGGATTTTGGTATCGAAGACATCAGTCAGCTCTTATCTGGTGCATTATCGGTTGATAAAGCACTCGATTGGCAGATTGAATCATTGTCCATTCAGGTTAGCGCGCTTACGAATATGATCTCTATTTTACAACAAGCAAAGCAGCAACAAGGGGATTCATCCATACATTACATTTACGATCTTGTTCAAGCTAAAGCATCAAATACTGATAAACGCAAACAATTTATTGGCGAGAAAGTGGAATCTTCTGATCTCTTTGATGGAGTTCCTCCAGAATGGCAGGATCCTATGCTGCATTATTTCAATAAATATATTGTGAATCAAGAGAAGACAACAGCGAAACAAATAGCCGCCTGGAATGAGCTGCAAGAAATTTTAAATGATCCTCAATATTTCGAAGATGTGAAAAACACTAATTACACATTCTTCATTAAAGAACTTCAGCCCCGCTATGATGCAGCTACATGGATCAAGAAACTGGATCATTTTTATCTTCGATTGTCCCAGGCGGTGGAGACCAAAAAGCCAGCTGACAGTCCTGAAGTTCAGGCGATCATTAAAGAGTCGTTCTCGCTATACGGCAATGTAGAACAAACCATCTATAACGAGGATTTCCTTAAATCCTATATCGAACATGCCCGGCAGGCTCGCACGCCTCTTATTGAACGATTCAACAGGTTATGTTCCATCATGAGCCCTCAACTAAATTTATTCTCAGAAGGGAATCTAGTGTTCTTTCAAAACTTGCAGCGCAAGATGAATTTGTAACATGACTTGTAACAACGAACAGCCCAAAGACTAAGACCTTTGGGCTGTTCATTGTTATAATTAGTCATGTAAAATCGTAAAATCCGGATGCTCTCCAATATTTTGCTCCAATAGCCGGAAAGGCTGATTTTTCAAATAATGATCGAAGAAATCCTGCGAATAATCGTTAATTAGGCTATAAGCCTCCCCAATATTTCGTCCTTGCATCAATTGGAAAAGTGGTGAGAACCGAACAAAATCAGTGAAGCTGATATGCGTTGTCTTGTTCAGGATCATCCAGTAGTTGCCGCCCTTAGTAATATTAGCGAACCGCGGCAGGACTTCCTTCTTCATATCGATCGGGCTGCCTTCTGTAGTGGAGTTAATATTATCTACACTGGAATCCGCACTCATCATCATAAACGGCTTGCCAAGCCCTGCTTCCGGAATAAGCCGCTGGCCATATAATACACCATCCATGTTAATGGCTGCCTTGATTCTGGAATCCGCCATCAACACTTGCGTACTTGTCGCTCCGCCATAGGAATGGCCGAACATCCCCACATGATTCATATCCATCCGGCCGGTAAAACGTTGGTCTGGATCATTCGCTGCCAGCTTCTCGACCTCATCCAATACAAACTTGGCATCTTCTACCCATTGTTCATTGGCATGATCCAGATCGGTAATAGACTTTATGTCTTGCATAATTAATGGGGCTACCCGTCCATCCGGGAAAACAGAAGTGGTACTGCTATAGGTATGGTCTATGCCGACCACAATGTAACCATGACTAACCAATTGTTCAACTTGGAAAGTGTTCTGCATTTTATTTCCGGTCAGACCATGCGAAAACAGAAGCACCGGGTAGGACGGTTCCGCATTTGCAATTTCTGCGTTCTCTATGGCATGCGTCTTGACATAACCTATAGATGAAAATAATAGTTTAGGGAAGTTGAACATCTTACTATATCCCTCAGCAAATGCATTGGCATCCGAATGATAGGCCGCAGTCTTCCCTTTTGCTTTTGCGTCAGCAGGATACCAGATTTGTACCATTAGCTCGCGTTTGTCATTTGGATCTGGCGTAAGGACCTCATCCCGACTATCATCTTTCCAATCATAAGTAACCGTCCCGATTTTGTAAGAACCCGTTGGTTTATCAAAGGTGAATACGGGAAGTAATATCGGCAAGGCTACCGCTACAGCTGAATAAATAACAGTCAGCAAGGTCAGCAAGATGAGCTTTACAATGGATCTTTTTCGAGCAGGCTGTTCCCCCGCTTGGCGAGACTTGGATCTCAATCTGACAACGAACAACAATAATGTCACTACCGTCAACACATACGCTGGAACCATCGCCCAGCGCATGCCTTCGATGACCCCTTGCAACAGCAAGAGGATGACGGAAATCCCGGATCCAATTAGAAAACTACGCTGTGTCTTGTTCTTGAAAAATAGAATCCAGCCCATCAGCAAAATATTGAAAACAAGCAACACAATTTCAAAAAACCTCATAAGCATTGAACCTCCATGTTGATAGTAAGTTGCTAGCACTAGCTAATATACAGCTTACAATCTCCAGTAGGTGGAGATTCAAGTCTTTTTTTCATATCAGTCTTTTTGAAGATTGAACGTCTGGTGCTCACCGATATTTTGTTCAAGTAGACGAAGTGGTTTGTTTTTTAAAAAATGATCGAAGAAATCCAATGAGTACTCATTAATAAGGCTGTGCGCCTCGCGAATATTACCCTTTTGAAGGAATTGAAACAATGGTGAGAGCAGATAAATATCGGTAAAGCCCATGTGTGTCATGTTCTTTAGGGTCATCCAGTAATTACCACCGTCAGCTATATGATCAAAGCGTTCCATGAGTTTCTTCCCAAGATCAGAGAGCTCACTATTATCCGTGCTTTGTAAAGCCTCCAGGCTGCTATCCGCACTCATCATCAGAAACGGCTTGTTCAGTCCTTCTTCTGGAATACGCAGTTTACCATATAGCACTCCATCCATATTAATAGCGGCCTTCACTCTTGAATCCTTCATTACCATTTGAACGCTTGTTGCCCCGCCAAAGGAATGGCCAAACATCCCCACATTATTCATATCCATTCGGCCTGTAAAACGATGTTCGGGGTCATTCGCTGCCAGCTTCTCCACTTGATCCAGCACAAATCCGGCATCCTCTACCCATTGATCATTCAATTCATCCATAGGGCCAGTGGAAGTCATGTCTATCGGTTGATAATACGCCACACGCCCATCCGGGAAAATGGAAGCTGTACTGCTGTAGGTATGATCTATGCCCACTACAATGTAACCCTGACTAACTAATTGTTCAATTTGAAAGGTGTTCTGCATTTTAGTTCCGCTCAAGCCATGCGAAAAAATAAGCACCGGGTAAGACGACTCCGCATTGGAAATCTCCGCATTTTCTATGGCATGTGTACGGACCTTACCGAAAGCCGTAAACAATAGCTTGGGCATCTTAAAAACTTTACTATATCCTTCCGCAAAAATATCAGGCTCAGCATGATAGAACTCCGTTTTTCCTTTCGCTTTTGCATCAGCAGGGTACCAGACTTGGACCATTAACTCGCGCTTGTCGCTCGTATCTGACGTGAGGACTTCGTCCCGCTGATCATCTTTCCAATCATAAGTGACCGTACCGATTTTGTAAGGACCTGCCGGCTTGTTAAAGGTGAATATCGGAAACAAGATCGGCAACACTACGGCTACGGATGAATAAATAACTGCCAGTGTTGTCACGAAGATGAACTTGACCTTGGATCTTTTTCGAACAATCTGTCCCTCCGCTTTCCCAGACTTCGACTTCAATCTGACAGCGAAGATCACGAGTGGCATCGCCATCATCGCATAAGCCGGAATCATCTGCCAACGCATCCCTTCTATGACCCCATGCACCAGCATAATAATGGCGGAAACACCGAAGCCAATAAGCAGTCCTCGTTGCGATTTGTTCTTGAATAATAGAATCCATCCGATCAACAATATATTGAAAACAACAATCAAAACTTCAAAAAACCTCATATGCATTGAACCCCCGTGTATAGTTGACTGCTAGCCGCTAGCTAAAACACAGCTTACATTCTCCAGTGGGTGGAGGTACAAGTGCTTCCTGTAAAAATGATTCGTAAAGCTCAGATAGCAGATGGGGCATATTCAGCAAGAGTAATTCTCATTGATAATCTTGTTGATTTCAAATAAAAAAAAGTACATCGCCTGAGGTATTTAGCCTCGAATGCGGTGTACTAAAAAAACATATATAGATTATGACGACTCGCTGTTACTCTCCCCTAGCTTGACACATCTTACTATAACTTCTTTGGGTTCACGATCGAAGAGAGCTTTATTTTACAATCGATTGAATGATGCCGATGATTCCTTGTTTTTCGATATCCTTAGTATTTGCACGCTGCGAAAGCAAATATTTATAATAAGCCTGTTTCACTGCCGGGTCTAATTCAGCGATCGCTTGGTTCTTTCCTTCCAATTCCGGATTCAGGTCCCAGAACTGCGCTCCCCACTCAGGGAACAAGGCTGTAATTTGTTCCGGTCTTTCAATAAAGATACCCTGCTCTTCTCCCTTAGCATTAAAAAACACATACGTAGGAATATGGCTTTTGCCATCTGGATGTGGGTATAATTCTGCGATATCAAGATTATCAGGATCGCGGTTCAAAATATGCAGCTTCAGCTTGCCGGTTTCCTGCTCAATTTTTGCGAAGAGCGGCAAATTGGACACAACATCGCCGCACCAATCGTGAGCCAACACCAGTACATTTACAGGTTCAGTCCATGCTGCGAAATAAGCCCGATCTTCATCGTTTAGCTCAAATCCTTCAAAATTCGTTTGTAAGCTTTCCTGATTCACTTCAGCCTGAGCGACAAACTGTTCAAATGTAAGACCATCTGCAAAAGCCATTTGCAATCTCTCAGCTGAAATTGCTGTTTGTTGTGTACTCATAAGTATACCCTCCTGTAGCGAGCGGCTTTGCCACTCTCATAATTTGTTATCTAACGACCTTTCTAACTAACGGATTCCACTGCTCCGTTCACTTCATTTCTCGCAGTTACGAGCCGGAGCTAACCGCTAACTCTCGCCTCTTCATCCTCCAACAAATTAAAACTCATATGTTTACTTGGTATTATACGTTAAAAAACAGAAACAGGAAAGATAAGCTATGTATTTATGCATTACTAGCTTACAGCTCACTTTCAAACAGCTTCGTATCATTTTCGTATGCCAAAAAGCCTTCGAGCATGCTCAAAGACTTTTAACATAATCCATATTCATTTGGAACGCATTAATAGATATAGGAAGTAAGGCACACTCAGCATCGTAACAATAATCCCTGCAGGAATATCCGTCTTAAAGCTGACCGTTCGGGCAATCGTATCCGCTGCAAGCAGCAATATCGCACCAATTAGCGCTGAAGCTGGTAGAAGTACTTTGTAATCGTGACCTACCAGCTTGCGAGCCACATGCGGACTAATCAAGCCAATAAAGAAAATGGAGCCCCCCAGCGCTACACAACCAGAAGCAATGGCGACAGCCGCAATCGACAGCCATAGAAATTTCCGCTTTAAAGCAACTCCTAGTCCTATCGATGTTTCATTGCCTAACACCAAAACATTTAATATTCGTGCATTGGCCACAATGTATATGAATAATAACAACACCCATGGTAACAACAAACTAATATAGGGCCACTTGTCTCCCCATAAATATCCCGCTTGCCAACGCTGTGCAAACTCATACTTTTGGTCATCCAGCTTTAACGTCAGAAATAACGTTAGGGCACTTAAACCCACATTAATCGCAACGCCAGTCAGAACAAGTCGTGTAGATGAAATCATACGATGTTTTCTATAAGCTAGAACATAAATCAGCGCTGCGGCGAGCAGACCACCCACGAATGCCATAGACGGCAATAAAAATGCTGTAGTGGCACCTTGAATGCCTACAGTCGAGATAATTAATAGCACCATAAGACCTGAACCTGAGCTAATACCCAGCATGCCGGGATCAGCTAGATCATTGCGCAACAGCGCCTGCATAACAGCGCCTGCCAGGGCCATCCCAAATCCAACAAGTATCGCTAATACAATTCGCGGAAGACGAAACTTATAAACAACGAGATGATGCTCTTCAGGACCCTGTCCAATCAATACTTGGAATACTTCAAGTGGATTGAGAGACATTTTCCCCATATTAAGACTAAGAATAGCACCTACAATAAGCAGTATTAAGAGAGATAGAACCCATATTGTCGCCTTATAAGATTTAACAACACTCATTTGACAGCTCTCCTCTCTTTACTCGCAATTAGCAAGAAGAAAGGCACACCAATTATTGCAAAAATAATTCCCAGCGCTGTCTCTGCCGGACGATTAATCAATCTTCCCGCAATATCCGCTACAACCATAAGTACGCCCCCATAAATGGCTGACGTCGGAATAATGTAACGATAATCTACGCCTACAAAAAAACGCATGATATGCGGTACAATCAACCCTACAAAGCCGATTGGCCCTACAAGTGCAACAGATACACCAGCAAGTAAAAGAACTGCAAGCGTAGCTAGCAGCTTAACGAAACCGATCCGTTGCCCGAATCCTTTCGCGATCTCTTCTCCCAAGTTTAAAACAGTAATGGAGCGTGAAATGAATAGTGATAAAGCCAGCCCACCCAAGAACCAGGGAATGACTAGTTTTATCTCCATCCATGTCGCTCCTGCCACACTACCTGATGTCCAATAAGCAAGGGCATAACCAATTCCATAGTTTAATGAGATAAATGATCCTATAGCGCCAAATAGCATAGTAATTGACATTCCAGCTAGCACCAGTCGTTGCGGCGTCATTCCTGAACGATTCAATGAAGAGGCAAGATACGTTAATCCTGCACCAAGCCCTGCGCCAATAAAGCTAACTAGCAGTGTAGTTGTCTGCAGTTGCCCTGGAAGGAAAGCTAATGTAACGGCCATTGCAAAAGCTGCTCCTGCATTTACTCCCATTAATCCCGAATCAGCCAGCGGATTTCGCGTATAGCCTTGCATAACCGCTCCTGCTACTGCGAGACACATGCCTGCAATAATATCAGCCGCCGTACGCGGAATACGCAGGGCATGAATAATCTGATGTTCAGTCAATTCTGGATCAAAATTAAAAATCGCTGTCCATGCCGTTGTCAGGCTCATGGAAGCAGAGCCAAAAGAGATAGAAGCTGCTGCCGAAAGCAGCAGCAGCAGTATCCCTATGAGTAAAAAGAAACCAAAATACGATTTCCGCTCAAGATGAGGTATTACGGTTGTTCTATCATCTAGCTTTCTATTTTTTTTCATACGCTGACACTAGCTTCTCAACTACAAAATCAAGCTGTTTATCAAGAGAGTAAATATCGGAATAATATGAAAAATCAAATCCAATTTCGATCAATCTACCTTCTTTGATAGCTGGAATGCTGTTCCAAATTGGATTGTCCGTCAAATCATCAGCCCCATCCCATACAGAACGGAACACAAAGTCTCCTATGTACTCAGGTAACACTTCTAAGGAAACAAACCCTCCAGTCGCCTTCTCCCTTCCATCAATCTTCTTCTGAATAATTTCTGGCGCTTTTAGCCCTAAATATTCATAGATGATCTGAGAGCCCCTTCCGTAAAGCTTGCTATCGATCACCGCCATCTCTTTTTTGCCGCCTTCGATAATGGTTACTGTCTTATCCAAAATTCCCAGTTCATCAAGCTTCTGCTTGCTCTTCTCCACTTTCTCGTGGAAATGATCTAATAGAGCTTGTGCCTCCTGCTCCTTACCAAACACCTCGCCAATCTTCATTACACGTTCATCCGTCGCCATTGTATCTTGAGGAATATAAACAGTCGGTGCTATATCCTTAACCCTATCGTAAGTTTCTTCAGAAGGAACTAAGATCAAATCCGGCTTTAGTGCCATAATAGCCTCTGGATTAGGCTCATACCATGCACCTAGATTTTTAACACCCTCCATCATTTCTGCAAAGGGCGCTCCTTCGAAGACATCCGAAGTACCTACCGGCTTAATGCCAAGTGCAATAAGATCCCCTTGAAGATATAACACGACAACCCGCTCGGGATTAGCTGGCACGACAATATCTCCCTTCAGCGTAGAGATGGTTCTTGTCTGTGCCTCCTTATTGGTATTGTCAGTTGCATGATTAGCTGCTGATGTTGTGACTTCTGAAGCTTTAGATCCATTAGAATTCGCGGCATTCGAACCCACGTTTGCAGATCCACATGCACTTAAAAGCAAGGTAAAGCTAAGTAGCATCACTACAATAAAACTTGATGTCTTTGTTACTCGCATAGGTGAAGACCCTCCGATATTTTTGTGTTGATAATGATTATCATATTCAAACACATTATAGCGGGATGATATGTTCTCGCCAATGGACAATCCGGCGGCGGTAAATGGAGAATTCTCCGATGGGATCATCTGCCTGCTTTCCTTGCGGAATCGGATAGGAGATTGACCATTATATTTACGGAACATACGACTGAAATAATATACATCGTTATATCCAACTTCTTCTGCAATAGCGCGAAGTGGAGCATCGGTAAATCGTAATAGTTCTTCTGCTTGTTGAAGCCGGAATCGGATCAAATATTCGATCAAGCTGAAGCCCGTCTCTCCCTTAAAGCGCGTCGATAAATGACGCGGGCTGTAATTAAATTGCTCGGCTATAGATTCTAGTGATAAATTGTGACGATAATGCTCCTCGATATAGCGAACAACCTGCCCAATGACATCCGGTTGCCTGAGATTAATTCCATCCTTTGTAAACTGCTTCATTAATTCATGCACGAACTGATAGAAGAAGCCCTTAACTTGGATTCTATCCAATAGACTTCCTTGGGCCCAGAGTTGTTCCATTGCCATTAGTTGATAGTGCAATGGCAATGGCTCCAATAACTCGAAGCCATACTGCATCCGAAATGGATTGCTGCGTTCCAAAAGTCTTGCTAAATCCTTTCTCCCTGGCAACGAAGCTCTATAGAATAAGAGGTAATATTCAAAAATCTCCTCTGGTTCTATGCTGAGTCTCATTCCTTTGCCACCATGCATAATAAAGTAACTGTCTATGTCGTAATCTATGCCGCCCAGATTCATGCTGGCCTTGCCCTTCACAGTATAAATAAATCCACATGCAGGTAATATATAGCCTTGCAACTTGTCACCAGGCTCCATCACAGTGTGTCGAATGTCCAATACTTTAACAGCAGCATGATTCCATGCGACAATATGATCTTCCAGCTTCATTTTTGCCTTTCACTCCGTTCTGCTCCACAATCTATTTAAGGTTTTTATCTCAAATTATTGATAATCATTATCAATTAGTATTAGGGAGATCCTCTATTTTGTCAATCGTCGTTTAATATCATGTGAACAAGGCCTATGTGAGTCATTGATCAGATATACAGCAAAAAAGCCAGTTCACTCTACATGAGAATGACTGGCTTAAATCCTGATCTATTCTATAAAAGATTAGTTATTACGGCTGCTTAAACAGAATTTCATGTTCCTCGCGCTCGGTATACAACTTCCAATAAGCATCGGCTATGATCGCCGGATCATAATATGTATCAGGCTTCACTGTACCGGCAATGGTTACTGTACCGACAAATATACCTTCTGGCTTCAATTCCTCAGCAAGTGTTAGCGCGAAATTGCGCACTGCGGCTTTGCCGATCGATAAAGAAGCATTCTGGGCTGAAGGGAACAGAGATAGTCCGCCTCCGGTAAATAAAATGGTGCCGGATTTCTTGGCAAGTAAATCAGGCAAAACTTGACGTGTGCTTTCCAGCGCTCCGACAACATCCACCTGCAAATGCTGAGTGAGCACTTCGCTTGTCAAGGAAGACGGATTACCACCAGCAATAACTGCTGCGTTATAAATTAATAGATCTGGTGAACCATATTGCTCTTTGATCGTTTGGAAGCCAGCTTCAATAGAAGCAGTGCTACCCGCATCCACGATGATATAGTCAGCAGCAATACCTTCATCTCGCAATTGTGATGTAAACTCCTCAAGAGCGACTTTATTGCGTGCTGCCAATACAACATGAAAACCATTTTGACCAAATTTATGTGCTACATGCAGACTTACCCCTGGTCCTGCACCTACAATTACCGCTAGTTTTTTACTCATGTCCTCAACCTCCAATACGCCATATTGTATAATACATATATACTTACTTGGTATTATACAACAGATCTTAATTTTAAAAAAGTATAAGATCAGCCAAAGACGAAGCATTTCGGTTTGTTGGTAGCTGTAAACACCAGTAATTGAAACGGAGACTACTAGGGGACTCCGAATATTTATATGTTTACATACAGATATGGGGTTGCTATTATATTGAAATATATTCCAAAGAGGTGACCTCATGAAATTTGTTGTAATATTTGGTCCGCAGGCAGTAGGGAAAATGACAGTCGGACATGAGCTTGAAAAGATCACTGAGTTAAAGTTATTCCACAACCATATGACTATTGAATTGTTAGCTCCCTACTTTAACTTTAGCCCTGAAATGTGGACATTAGTTAGTAAGTTTCGGCAAGACATTTTTGAAGCCACTGCTACAAGCGGTATGTATGGAATGATTTTCACTTATGTGTGGGCATTCGATATTCAGGACGACTGGGACTATCTAGATAACGTTTGTAAAATATTCGGAGACAAGGGCGGAGAAGTTTACTTTGTTGAACTTGAAGCCGATCTTGAAGAGAGAATTGAGCGTAACAAAACCCCTCACAGACTTGAACATAAACCCACAAAGAGGGATATTGCTCGCTCTGAACACGATCTGAAACAAACGATGGAGCATCATCGATTGAACTCATTCGAAGGCGAAATTAAGCGGGAAAATTATATCAGGATTAACAACACGAAGCTAAACGCTGATGAAGTTGCCGAAATCATTAAAAACAGATTCGCTCTCTAACATATAGAGTCGTCGATTCAAAAATATCCAAGTAGCGGCCTTGCATACACAAGAGCCGCTTTTTCCGTTTTCAGCTTTATGGAACACAAGATCATTTATGATTTGGTAAAAAACCCATTAAAGTAAAATTTACCGTGACCAATCTCTCTTTCTCTGATATTGTTTTTTTGCTATCCTTATTTTTCTAATTATGGAGAGGTTGCAAATGAGAGCTTACGGTTATTTGATGAAAATGCGAATGCTGACTGCACTCGCCTATCGTTTCGATGTGTGGATCGGTATGATCGGCGATATTATTCTGCTTGCAGCGTCAGTATTCATCTGGAAAGCAGCTTACGGTGGTGACATTCTCGGCTCAGGCGCTTCCGTTATCGGACTGAACGGTATGATTACGTATACGGTGGTCTCTACGCTAATGGCTTCAGTATTTAGTACCGGTGTACAGGATACTATCTACCACCAAGTGCGCGATGGCAACATCGCTCTTGATTTCATGCGTCCTTTGAACCTGCTTGCCATCTACTTGTCCGAGGATTTAGGCAACATTGTCAGCTCAGTGATGAATAAAGCCATTCCGCTCGTACTGGTGGCTACCCTGCTATTTGGCTTTCCGATGCCTGATAGTACGATAGCAGCAGTGTTGTTCATTATCAGCTGCATACTCAGTTTTCTGATTCTATGGCTGATGAGTGCCATGGTCGGGCTTGTGGCATTCTGGGTGTCAGAGCTTGGTAATCTCGGAATGGTGAAGGATGCCTTTGTCCGTATACTATCCGGAAGCCTTATTCCGCTATGGTTATTCCCGGAATGGCTCCAGCAAGTATCGGCTTGGCTGCCGTTCCAGTATACCTACCAGCTGCCGCTCAGTGTATACATCGGACTCATGAAGCCAGAGGCAGCATTACGCGGAATGGGCGTACAGTTGATCTGGATTGTTCTGCTCGGTGGTTTGCTCAGCTGGATATGGTCAAGAGCGCGCGGCAAAGTCATGGTGCAAGGAGGATGATACCGTTATGAGTGGCGTCAAACATTATTTCACTGTATTTGGCTACTATGCGAAGCTTGCGATTCAGCGGCAGCTTGAATATCCGTTATTTCTCGTCAGTTGGCTGCTGATGATCCCGACGCAGTATTTTGCCGGTATATGGATGCTTCGTATTATTGTTGACAAGTTCCAGCCCTTAGAAGGGTGGACTTTCAATGATTTGGCGTTCTTATATGGTCTTGGCCTATTAAGCCACGGGCTTGTTGTTGTATTCTTCATTCCCACCTGGGGAACTGAGTCGGCGGTACTTCGCGGAGAGTTCGATAGACTTCTGCTGCGTCCGCTGAACGTATTTTTCCAATTCATCACCGGTTACTTTAACTTTATCGGTCTGATCGATCTTATTCCAGGCATCGTCATCTTCTTGTATGCTGCACATGCAGTGGGCTTCAACTGGGGGCTTCTCAGCATTCTTAAGCTTGTCATTACCATTATCGGTGGAGTACTGATTCGGGGAGGCATCTACACGATCGTCGGGGCAGTGGCGTTCTGGACCAAACGCAGCGGCAACCTCATTGGTATGACCATTGCAACATTAGAACGAACAACCATGTATCCTCTCACTCTATACCCTTATGTAGTGCAAGTAGTGCTGACTTTCTTGCTACCTATCGGGTTCATTAGCTTCTACCCGGCAGAGAGCTTTCTGGAGAAAAAAGCATCGCTTGAGCTGCCGTTTGATATGACCATCGGAACATTGATTGTGGGGCTTGTTTGTATGGCTGTCGCTTACTTAGTTTTTCGCCAAGGATTGCGCAGGTATGAAAGTGCTGGTTCATAGGAGGCTTGATGATGTCGATTATAGAAGTCAAAGATTTAGTTAAAGAATTTGTTGTTGTCCGCAAAAAAACAGGGCTAGCAGGTGCTGTACGCAGTCTAGTTATGCCCGATAAGAAGATAGTAAGAGGTGTAGATGGCCTATCTTTTAATATCGAGCAAGGCGACATTGTAGGATATATCGGCCCTAATGGGGCTGGAAAAAGCACAACGATCAAGATGCTAACGGGCATTCTCCACCCAACCTCGGGTAGCATCCAGGTCTGCGGATTGTCTCCGCAAAAAGAACGCAAAGCGGTCGTACGACAGCTCGGTGTCGTATTCGGCCAGCGTACACAGCTGTACTGGGATCTGCGCCTTGGGGAAACATTCGAGTTGCTAAAACGGATCTATAGAATTGAAGATAAAAAGTTCAAACATACGCTGGACATGTTAAACGATGTACTCCGCATTCAGGATTTCATTGATACACCGGTACGTCAGCTGTCACTTGGACAACGTATGCGCGGCGATTTGGCTGCCTCGATGATCCACGAGCCTTCCGTACTCTTCCTCGATGAGCCAACCATTGGACTTGATGCTGATGCGAAGCATGCGATCAGGCAGTTTATTAAGACAATGAACCGGGAACGTCGCATGACTGTCTTCCTCACAACACACGACTTAGACGATGTCGAGCAATTATGCTCACGCCTTCTTGTCGTCAATCATGGCCACATCGTAGAAGAGGGTCCACTGGACACGATCGTTAATAAGCTCGCTCCGAGCCGCCTGCTTGTTATTGAATTGTCAGAGGAAGCCCAGGCACCGGAACATTCGCGGGCACAGCTTGTCCGGCAGGAAGGGCTAAAGCTCTGGTATCAGTTTGATAAGGCTGGAATTACGGCAGCTGAGCTGATTGCTGACCTGTCAGGCAAGCTGCCAATTCGAGACCTTAGCGTTCAAGAGCCGGACATTGAAGACGCAATCCGTGAAGTATATCGGACAACGGGGTAAGATGCGGCTAGAAGCAGCATATGGTACCTCTAATAAAATTCAAAAACACCTTCAAGAACCCACTGATCTAGTCAGGGACTTGAAGGTGTTTCTGTTACAAACTGACCTTAGATTCATTTAGTGCGCGCCGATCATTTAACATTTTTAATGTTCATCAAACCCTGTTCCTTCTCTTTACTTAGATCTTGAATATTCATTCCAATTCCATTATCGTTAACACGCAACACCACCCGATCCTCAGTGCTCACAACGCAAAATTTGAAACTTCCCTCTTAATCGAACGATCGTCCAAATGTTTCGGTGCGACCCTCTATATAGATAAAAAAGCCGAGCGAAGATCAGGACAAACCTGAATTTCGTCGACTTTCCTAGAATAAAACGGCAATAACATTACAGAGATAAACTACTGTTGGGATGGCTTCATTTTTCTGTGCATCCACAATCCAACAATAATGAATGCTACTCTTGAAATATAATACAAAGCTCTGCTATCTTCACCCGTCTTTGGAAGCATGCTTAATTGGGGTCCTTTATTCTGCTCCGGCGCAGATGGCGATATGCCTTCATTCTGCTCCGGCGTAGTTGGCGTTGTGCCTCCATCCGGTGGCGATGCAGGAATACTAAAATTCACAAGTTCTTTTTTGTGCAAATCTAATACATTAACTGTGACTGCACCTAAGGTCTGTATATTATTTGCAGGTACCGCTGGCGGTATCTTAAATAGATCTTCTACAGTTTGATTCAATGTAAAATCAAGACCAATTTCAATATCGAAGCTTTATTATCAAAGCCGCCTTTAGCAATGGTAATAGTAAGAGTGTTACTATCCAGCGTTGGATCGTATGTAGCTTCCGTTACAGTTGCATTTAGATATTTACTTTTTGTGGCGCTATCAAGTCGACCCGAAGGTAAAATAGTTGCTCTATAGGATATCGACAATACACAACGCCCTGATATTAAAATGGATACAAAAATGTTCCATTGTTAATAATTGCTCCGCCATTCTTGTTATCATCGAACGTAATCCAGTAGCTTCAAGACTCTCTTCAACACCTCCCAGCACCACGTAAAAAAGTACATCGCCACATATGCGATGTACTTCTAGCCACAACCTGTATATCTGCTTACACCTTCTCTTCTTCTCCTACTGCCATCCCTCATAACTAATCCAATGACTTCAGCTCTTTATCCCCCACGAACCTCTATACTCCCATGGTTCCGAAACTAAAAATGGGGTTACGATCAGCGCGGCGGGAATGTCTCGGAGGATATGCCATTGCCCAAGTGCAACAACCTCCCTTGGCGACCTTGGGAGGACTTGTAGAGCAAGAAGCCCGTGGAGGACGGGGGCTGTTTGCAAGTTGTTGGATGGTCGTTGTCAGATTATTGGCATGTTGTTGGCAAATCGGCACACACTAAACTATCGTGTCCCGTTAGCGCAACGACTTACTCTGTTGAATTTCGTGATTTCGTGTTCCTCAACATAAAGCGGCATCAGAGAAGGCGGATCGTACCTTATCACGGCCTCTAAACGACAAAATAGTGCCGATAGCCGTAGCCCCATAGCCGCAACGGAATAATGAGCCTAATCCGACAGTGCCCGCATGATGTTGAATTTCGCCTCTGCCGCAATCGCTTCATTCCCGTCGTCGACCGCTTGCATTAAGATTAGTATGGGGATATATACCGCGATCAGCCGCGCCAGCAGCTTCGTTTCCTCGTCCGCTCCTCCGTACGTTTCGAAAAACACGCCGCGAGCGTAAGGTGGTAAAAAGCTATAAGCAACGCTCAAATCGCAAGCTGGATGGCCTACGCTCAGATCGCCCCAATCAATGATGCCGGAAACGATCCCGTTCTCATTCACAAGCATATTTTTGAAATGAAGATCGCCATGTAGCAGTGCATTCACCGCCTCGACACGGTCCTTTTGCAGTCTGCTAATATACGCTTCGATCACACCGGACTCCTCCGACGACAAGTGTTCAACCAGCTTCGATAGAAAGCCCTTCAATTTCACTTTGCGCGATGCTATGTCCGTCAAGTTTCGATGATCTTGCTGAACTCCGCACTTCAGCGCCGCCTGCACCGGAAACTCATGCAATCTCCGCAAAAATTTCGCCAGCGTCTCTGCCGATAAAGCCCGGCGTTCTTCCGTCAAACCGATTGGGAAATCTCCTGGCACGTAGGCATAGCCAAGAAATGGTGCCGGGTATTCGTCACTTGCTTCGCCATATAACAACGGTTTAGGATAGGGGATGGTCATATATGCCTCCAGCTGCGGGAGCAGCTTCCCTTCCATACGAATCGAGCCAACTGCAATCGTTCTTCTTGGAAACCGGAACACGTACTCGTCACCGATGAGAAAAACCGTATTGTCCCAGCCCCAGCCCAATCGCTTCACTTGCTTCGATGACAGCTGAGGGAATTGTCTGCCGATCAGCGTCCGCGCCTGCTCTTCGTTAACCTCCCACTCCGCATCCCATACATTCGTTCCTCCCATGAATTGTCTGCCTCCTCGTTCCTTACGTTATTTAGATGTTTACATTCCTGGAAGTTACGCATAACTGCCAGTTAGCGTAACGGCCTTTCTTTAAATACTACGCATATGCCTTGTCCGCTTAGGTTTTCATAATTTACAATCATTATAAATGAAGAGGATTAATGCTGCCATAGCTTCGGCCGATGCTACCGAACCGGGAGATACCCGGAACGTCAAGGAAAACCAAGCGAATTGCTCCCAAGGTGATTGTACACTTGCTCCGCACGAAAGGTTGCACCACGCCTGTTCACGAAGGAGCAGAAGCAAAGCCGATGAGAGTTCAACAACAACCTGTCCCCACTGCCTCACTGTGGCTGGCTCCGGGGTTCTTGTAACTACTTTCGTCAGATTCTTGTTTGCAAGCTGTTTACAGAAAAGCCCAAAGAGGACCACAACAGGTCACTTGCTCCTAACCTGTCGCAGCCCCCAAACCCGCGCCCAACGCGGACTTTCGGCTCTTACTCTTCCCCTGTCGCCACCGGATTCTCGTCATAAGAAATCCAATCACTCCAGCTACCTGCATACATTTTCGCATAGAATATACCTTAACACAGAGGATTTCAATTTATTTTATCTACTGTATCCCTTGGTTAGCATAAACATTTTGTAGGAAATCTGTGATTTCATCCATGTAGCCCTTCTTGGTAATACCCCTTGGCGCAAATAAGCTGATCAACAACGTACGTAGCGGCGAGTCGGCTGTCTTGATAGGAAGCATGGAGTGCTCTGTATCGGGCAACACTTTGACGCGCAATAATTCGTACGGTCGTACACTTTCCAGATATACCTTCTCCGTTTCCTTCACATCTATATTAACATCATGATCACCAAGCATAAGCAGTACTGGGGAGTTAAAATTTGCAATATCTTCTGTTGCATCCGCTGTATAGTTCTGACTAACAAACGTCCAGCGTTCTCTGGACATGGCATCTTTCTTACCTACAAAGCTCACGTATTCATTATATGAGACGCCTGATTTTAGGAGTTCTTTGACTTTGTTATCTACTTTCACCTGCTGCTCTATCTCATCTGAGGATCGTCCTTCCTTTGCCATTTGACTGCGTGTATTGTATTCACCCTGCCTCAACCAGTTGATTGCAGGAGATACAAGAATGCTGAAAGCAAGTGACTCTTTATCTGCCAGTTTGGGGACAACCCATCCTGCCTGACTTGCTCCCCATATGCCAATACGAGATGTATCGATTATTGGTTGCTGTCTTGCCCAGACCAAAGCCTGCTGTGCTTCTTGCACTCGATCATCAATACTCTGATCTAGCCAGTTGCCTTCTGAACCTCCGATGCCTCGCTTGTCCAATGAGAGTGATGCATAGCCAAGTGAGGCAAGACGCTCCCAAAGCGGTTTATATCCATCATTATGGGTAGCATCAATTGGACCATCTCCGTGAATGAACAACACTAGACCAACCTTGTCTTCATATGTCTTAGGTAGCGTGAGAATACCCGTCAACTTACCTTGTGGTGACTCGATTACCACCGTTTTTTCATCCATAGCAAAGGTATTTTGGTGCAAAACATACGCACCTGTACCTCCCAAAAAAAGTAGGATGATTAATAGAATTATTCCCCATTTCTTTTTCATGCTTCTATTAAATTCCTTTTCTAATAATAGTCTTAGCCCTCGTAAATCATGTAACTCCATTTTTTTTCGCCAATCAACCATGCTAAAAGTGTGCTATTCTGAATTTCCAACGTCCTAAATCCCATTCGTTCATATAAGCGTTTGGCTCCTACGTTGCTATTAGAAACATGCAGACTTACAAATTGGTTTCCTGGCTGCAACGCTGCTTCTCCAATCGCCCACTCCAACATGGTTTTGCCCACACCAGATCCCTGGAACCTTTCATGAACAACTAGATCAGAAATGTACACTTCACCACGTCTTGGACGATGATTCAAGCATATTAATCGTACAGAAAATCCAAGCGCATTTCCCAAACCAACTTCTTTAATTCCTTTCCAGAAAGATAACAGCTCTGTGATCGTCATATTTGGATGTTGGTTTCTAACTTGTTCCTGAAATTTTATAGAGAAGCTGCCAATTACAGAAGATTCCTGTACAGCAACAAAACGTTTGCCTTTGCCTGGTTGTTTATCCAACACAAGCATTTTTCCCAATAGCAACTGCAGTTTCATGTCATTTATCTTCGTACCAAACTGAAATTTGCTACGAAATCCTTGTATAAGCAATTGGCTCACTGGTACGCCATACTCCTCTTTCATACACTCAATATGAATGTTCATCGTTTCTTCTCCTGTTTAATAGCTACTTCGGAACTACGATCAACACACGCAAGCAACTCATAATGTATACTTTCCTGAGCAAATAGAGACAGATACGATTTCTCCACAAGAATTTTTGGACCTGTTAGAATAAAGGAAGATTTATCGGCAAAGGTTTGAAATAACTCGAAGTGTCTCTCCAGGTCTGCCTCACTCTGAATGGAGAACATAAAAGACAAATATTCTCCTCCTGGCAAAATGATATTTCCTTCCACACCATTCACTTCCGTACAAATTGTTACTCGAGATTCCTCCTCATACACGTAATGGATATCCGCTTCAAACAACTCTGTCAGCACATTATCCTGTTGGGCGAACATACGTGCATCAAGTTCCGCTTCAAACTCAGTTTCGAACCATGACGATAGAACTAATGCCTCACGTTGAATGATTTTAATAGAAGAAGTATCATGTCCAAAGCGTTTGTGCTCATCCAACACTTTGTGAATAAGGCCATTTAATGCTTGCAATTGGTCCATTTGAGACTCTATTCTAGAGACAGATTGTAGAAGCAAATCCTGCATTTCGTCTGGAGTCCCATCTTCACTCCAAGTTGCAATCGCTTGTACAGACAACCCCAGCTTTCGCAGGAGTAATATATGTGCCAGTCGATAAATCTGGTCAATACCGTACATACGATATTTATTTTCATCTAAGTAGGCAGGATACAATACGCCTTTTTCCTCAAAATAACGAATTTGATGAACAGACACGTTCATCAGTTTTGCTAACTCGCTGATGGTGAGTTCTTTTTTCATCCAGATAACCTCCTTCTAAATAATCATTGTTATATAAAGAAGCATACACCTTAGGTTTGACCTAAGGTCAAGTCAATATTAGTAACTATCGCCTCACATCTTGAAAAGAATTGCTAACGATAACATGTATAATTGTAATTGTAATCAGAAGGTGATATCTCAGAAACTCAATATTTACAGCAGACAACATCTAATCTCAACAAAGCTTTGTTTACTCGTTGTTGACCATCCCGGATACTTGTTGATTTTTAAAAAAGCCATATGAATGCACCAAGGCAATGCATCGCTTCAGCTACCGTTCTTAGAGGACGTTGTATTTATGCTTAGGTAAGCGAGATAAATTGAATATATCGTGTAGTTTAGACATGACTATGCCACGGTAGCACTTCGGGACTTGAAGAAAATGTTTTCAAGAAGCAAGCGTTGACTTTCTGTGGATTTCGACACATCCCTGCAAAACGCGAAAAAGTACATCGCCACTTGAACGATGTACTCTTAATCATATCCTGTATATCTATTTAAGACTCTTACTCGTCCCCTGTCGCAATCGGATTCTCGTCATAAGAAATCCAATCACTCCAGCTTCCCGCATACAACTTCACATTCTCATAACCCGCCTCGCGTAGTGCCAGCACGTTCGGAGTTGCCGAGATGCCGGAGCCGCAATAGACGATGATCTCGTCTTCCTTCGGCAGATTGGCAAATTGCTCGCGAAGCTGCTCCGGCGACTTCCAGAAGCCGTCCCCTTGAAGCGCGTCCTTCCAGAAGTAATTCGCCGCTCCAGGAATATGGCCCGAGATATGATCGAACGGCGCCTCAAGTCCTGCGTACTGCGCGGCATCACGCGAGTCAACAAGTCTCGCGCCGCCTTGCCTTTGGTCACCAGCCACTTCGCGTACCTCTTCTACGCCGACGAGCCAATCGGCTTGTGGTGCTGGCACGAATTCACGCGGCTCTGTGACGATTACCTGCTCGGCTGAAACAGCTTCACCCGCGTCAGTCCAGGCGGAATAACCGCCATTCAGTACCTGCACTTGCTCCGCACCCAAGTAGCGAAGCACCCACCACAGCCTTGAAGCAGCCGGTCCATTACCATCTTCATACGCGACAACAGCCGTATCACGCTCGATACCAAGCGACCCGAACAATGTAGCAAGACGCTCTGGCGAAGGGAGCGGGCTGCGTCCTCCGTGCTTTTCTGCTGGATCGGTCAGATCGGCCTTGAAGTCGATAAATAATGCTCCAGGAATATGTCCCTTGGCGTAAGCCTCACGACCATACGACGACTCCTTCGGATCAAATCGCACATCCAGCAGCACAATCCGCTCTCCATTTTCCAGTCTAGCTTTCAATTGCTCCACGCTTACTATGTTAGATGACATAAGTTCATACGCTCCTCTGCATTGATTTCTTAAATGGTGAATTCAAGACTGTCCGAAGACTTCACTTCATGAATAGCCGCATAGATATCGTTCTGAATTTTCAGTAGCTCAATGTCGTCTCTCTTACGCGGACGATGCTTCGGCACTTGAAAGATCTGATTGATCCGCCCCGGTCTCGGTGATAGCAGCACCACCCTGTCCCCCAGAAACACTGCCTCTGAAACGTCATGTGTGACGAACACGACCGTCTTCTTTTCTGCTTCCCAGATGTTTAACAGATCGTCCTGCAGTTGCAGCCTCGTCAGATGGTCGACCGCGCCAAAGGGCTCATCCATCAGCAGTACCTCAGGATTGTTCGCCAGCGCCCGGGCAATACCCGCCCTCTGTTTCATACCACCTGATAAATGATGGGGATACTTGTGCTCAAATCCCGACAGCCCAACCAGATCGAGATACCGCTGGACTGCCTCTCTACGCTCACTCTTGGCAACCCCTCGGAATTCCAGACCCAGCTCGACGTTCTTATATACCGTTCTCCACGGATACAGTGATGGATCTTGAAAAACAACACCACGTTCAATCCCCGGTCCCTTAAGCTTCTTCCCCCCGAACCATACCTCTCCCGAAGTAGGCAGCTGGAGTCCGGCCAGAATTTCAAGAAGCGTGCTTTTACCGCAACCGCTTGGACCAAGAATACTGAGAAACTCCCCGTCTTCGATCGTTAGATTAATATCCGAGAGCGTCTCCGTCGGAGTCGCCCCCCCGTATACCTTAGATACGCCACGGATTGAGAATCCCTCCATACGATCACCTCGCTCCATTTATTTTTTCGGAATAAATCTTAGATCCAACAAATTCTTAATATCATAAATTTTATCCTGAAAGCCAAGCTCGACTTGGATCTCCTGAGTATCCTGCAGCGCCTGCAAATCTACGTCCGGGTTGTTCTCCCAGAGCACGTCCTCGCGTGCGAACGCCTTATCAGCTACAGCCGCATCTACCTTCACATTTTCAAGGAAATACTTCTTGTATTCATCCAGATGACTCTTCGCATATTCCTGGGACTTAAAGTATCCGCTCAGCAGCTTCTCTACGAGGTCCGGGTGCTCCTTGATAAAATTGTCGCTTGAAACTAGCACGCCAGTATGGAAGGTCGGCAGATAATCCCAACCTCTTGCGAGGATCTTGCCCTTTCCCTCACTCTCTGCAAGAGAAGCGAACGGCTCATGAATGATAGTCGCATCCACTTGTCCTGATGTAAGGCTCGCATATGCCGCATCATTTACGCCGTTGGCCAGATACGTAACGTCGTTCTTGCTTAAGCCGTGTTTTTTTAGAATCGTTTGGGTGTATACGTCAAGACCGCTGCCGAGTGCTGCCGCTCCGACCTTCTTACCTTTCAAATCCTCAATACTCTCAATGCCTGGCTTCGCAACCAGATAGAACGGTCCCTTTGTACGAAACATCGACGAAACGATTTTGAGCGGTGCTCCCTTACCAGCTGCCACAATAACGTTCGTCGTCGCGCTGTCGGCGATATCAACATCATTGCTTGTTAGAGCCTCAATCGGATTCTGTGTAGAGATCAGTTCAACATCCAGCCCTTCATCCTTGAAAAATCCCTTCTCGATTCCGAACCGTACGGCTAAGCCGCTCACTCCGTTAAAAGGTGCGTATTTAATCTTCTGAAGTCCGGCTGAAGTGTTATCCGACGCTGAATTTGTCGATGTTGGTTCACTCGAAGCTTCAGAAGCAGCTCCTTGTGAGGTATTACTGCTGCCGCAGCCTGCAACAACGAGTGCAAGCGTAAACGTCAAAATTCCAGTTCCTATCCATTTTCTCTTTAACATGGTTTTCTTTCTCCTCCTATAATTAAAGCTTCTTTATGAAGATTTCCATTTAAGCACAATCCGCTTTTCCAGCAGATCGATTACAGCAATAATAAGCACGGAGATCACTGTCACGATCGTTATAATCGCAAAGGCCTTCGCCGTATCATACAGAGACGTCGCTTGCACCAGCAGATTGCCGAGTCCGTCCTTCGAGGCCACCATCTCACCGAACAACGCCCCGACAAGCCCCGTTGCCGCCGATACCCGAAGGGAGACGAAAATGGTTGGCGCTGCTGACGGGAGAATAACCTTCATAATCGTCTGCAGCTTGGAAGCCTCGAACACTCTGGCAACCTTGAGATGAGCTTCTGCGGTCTGCTTGATCCCAGTAATGGTATTGAACGCAATCGTGAAAAAGCAGAAGAGAAATACAATTGCGATTTTGTGCGACAACCCAATACCGAGCCAAAGCATCAGCAGCGGAATAATCGTTACCTTCGGGATGGCAAGAAGCGCCGAGAGGAACGGCCGGAAAAACACTTCCGCGTGCGGGATAAGTACGAGAAGCAGTCCCGTTGCGACTCCAGCAAACGCACTAAGCAGATAGCCCGCAGCGAATTCCTTAAGCGTAATAGCTAAATGATGAAAGATTTCACCATTCGAAAACAGTTTGTAGATCTCTTCGATCACTTGTGTTGGTTTCGACAGATACAGACTGCCGACAATTTCCGCCCGTACGAGGTATTCAATAATGCCCAGACAAGCGATCAAGAGCACGATTTGTCCAATTAAAATACGCCATCTATAGCGATTCCTATGATTCTGGTTGCTCATATCATTCTCTCCTTCTTCCAGCCCGCCGCCTTGCAGTAGCTTCTTCCGTTACTCGCTTGCACCTTCCAGCGCTGCCTTTCGGGAAAAGCGGTTCTCCGGGCGGGAAAGGCCGAAGTGTCCTTGGAACGTATCACCTTCATATTCCGTACGGAAAAGTCCGCGGTCCTGAAGAATCGGTATAACTAAATCAATGAAGAGATCTATTCCACCCGGCATATATGGAGGGCAAATATTGAAACCGTCGGCCGCTTTTTGAAGAAACCATTCTTCCATCTGATCCGCGATTTCCTCTGGATCACCGACAATAAGCAGATGACCTCTTGATGTAGCGGCGAAGTAGTGGAACAATTCACGCACAGTGATGTCCTCACGGCCTTCCGCTCGTTGTGCCAATTCGACAAGCCACTTAGTTTCGTCGCCTGAGAGGGTCGATAATGATAAATCCGGCAACGGTCCATCCAACGGATAAGGGGATAAATCGATGCCAATTCTTGCCGACAGAGGTGCTAAATCGTAGTTCGTCACGAGCAGATTATTAAGCTCCCGGTACTTGGCATGCGCTTCTTCCTTGGTATGTCCAACGAGAGGAACAAGGCCCGGGAGAATGAATACCTCATCGGGATTTCTGCCATACTTTACGGCCTTTGATTTGACCTCAGCATAGAACTGCTTGGACACCTCAAACAGAATTTGTCCCGAGAAGACAGCACTTGAGAGCTTGGCGCCAAGATCGCGGCTGCGCTCCGATGTTCCAGCGTTCAGGAGTGGAATTTGTCCTTGCGGGGGCCGGGCCACGTTCAATGGACCAGCGACGGAGAAGTGTTCCCCTACGTGATTGATTCGGTGCACCTTGCTTCCGTCTACGAACACACCGCTCTCCTTGTTACGGACAAACGCGTCATCTTCCCAGGAATCCCACAGCTCCTGCACAATTCCCACGAATTCTTCCGCATAATCGTAACGCTTGGAGTTGTCCCAGTGCTTCTCACGGCTATAATTCTGCGCAGCACGCCCATCTGCGCCAGTGACAACATTCCATGCCAGCCGACCACCGCTTAGGTAATCAAGCGAGGCTGTCAGGCGTGCAATCGTATAAGGCTCCGAGTAAGTCGTGTTTGCCGTGACGATAAGACCGATTTTTTCTGTTACCGCCGCAATGCTGGCTATCATTGTGAACGGCTCGAGACGAACCATCTGTGAAGGAAAAGTATGCTGCATATCCGGGCTTGTCGCCAGAGCATCCCCTAGAAAGAAGAAGTCGAACTTCGCTTCCTCCAGTCGCTGTGCGACCCGATGCAAGAACTTGGGATCGAACGCTCCATCCGTTACCGCTTCCGGCAGCCGCCAGCCTGCTGGATGGTAGCCCGTTGAGAACAGAAACAAGCCGAGATGGAGTTGTCGCTTGGTTTGAGTCATGATGTTCATCCTCCTGAATTTATTTTTTCTATATGAATAGTATGTTTTAGATCGAAAAGAGGCCAATACTGCGGGAGATACGGTCGAGCTCTGCAAGTTCCTCCAGCGTCAGCTTCTCTTCGACATGCTGCAATGCGTCCCGAATCTGTTCCGGCTTCGACGCTCCAAGAATAGCAGAGGTTACATAAGAATGACTTAGTACCCAGGAGAGTGCGAATTGAGCCAGCGTCCACCCTCTCGCCTCAGCCAGCGGTGCGATCTTGTCCACCAGCTCATATGCTGGATTGGATTCGAGCAGCAGCTCCAGCCTTTTCTCGCCCAGCGCGAGCCTGGAGTCATTCGGAGGCGCTTCACCTTGGCGGTACTTGCCGCTCAGAATCCCCCTGCCCAGCGGGCTGTAACTAATAATGCCAACGTTCTCGGATTGAGCGAACGGTACGAGCTCCCGTTCAATTCCTCTCGTAATAAGACTATACTCTGGTTGGACACTCTCGAACCGATGCAACCCATGAAGCGAGCTAACTCCGTGAGCCTTCGCCAATTGCCAAGCCGCATAGTTGGAGCAGCCCAGATAGCGGATCTTGCCCTGCTTAACCAGATCGTCAAGTGCCCGGAGCGTCTCTTCGACCGGTGTCTCGGGATCAAACGAGTGCACCTGATAGAGATCAATATGGTCAGTCTGCAGCCGGCGCAGGCTGTTCTCCAGCGCTCGATAAATGTGGTACCGGCTCTGTCCGCCATCATTAACACCCGGTCCCACAGGAGCAGTGAACTTCGTGGCAAGCAGAATATCATCGCGGCGACCGCGCAAGAGGCGGCCCAGAATGGCTTCGGATTCGCCAAGTCTTGAATAGTCGAGCGTATCCATCCCGCTTCCGTACACATCCGCAGTGTCAATCAGGTTAATCCCTGCTTCCAGAGCCGTATCTAGTACCGCTCCAGATGCTTCCTCATCAATCCATCTCCCGAACGCCATTGTTCCCAGGCTGACTTCGGATACCTTCACACCCGTTCTGCCTAATTTTCGATACAGCATTTTCGTATTCTCTCTCCTTTGGATATAACAAAAAGAACAGACATCGAGCGCGCTTCACAATTTCAGCGTCTCTCCGTCTGTTCGGTCGAGTTGTCGTATGTAAATGAATGGTAGTCCCTAATCAAATTTGCAGTAAATTCGCAGAAGCTGTATGACCAAGAGAGATTGCTAGTTCATAAGGCGTTTCACCACTAGCGTTCTTCTCTGTCTTATCGGCTCCATAGCTGAGGAATTTCTCAATAAGCGGCACGTTATCAAAATAAGCCGCGACATGCAAAACATTGAAGCCTTTTCTCAGTTCGCCTTCACACTTGGCATGAATATCGGCTCCAGCCTCTATCAGCAAGTCCACGAGATGCCCGTATCCACCGAATATGGTGGCGTGGATTGCCATATTGTTAAGACTGCCATCACGACTGCGAGCATGAATGTCAACACCGTGACTAAGCAATAGCTCAACTGTCTCGGTATTTCCAAAGTGTGCGGCCAGAGAGAGTAGCGGAAATCCGTCGTGACTGTAGCTGTTCAGCAGCTCCGGGGAACGATCTAGCAGCTCTTTTACCCGTGAGCTATACCCAACGGCTGCGGCTTCGAATACGTTCAGCTTGCCCGCTCCGTTCTGAAGCAGCAGCTCTTTAATGTCATTTGCCCTCATGAACGTAGCCAGCAGGACAGGAGTTTCCCCCTTTTTATTACTAGCGTTCACTAGACTTGCATCCTTGTGAATCAGTTCAGCAACCTTGTCGATGTCTCGAAGCTTAACCGCTTCGAACATCTCATTGCGCAGTCGCTGCAGGTTGTCAGCCTGTTCCCTTGCCCGCACCAACAGGTCATGGGAAGCGCGCACTCCCATATTCACAAAGTGGGCGACCGCTCTCGAACGATTGGATTCGAGCCCTGACTCAACAAGCAGATCCACAGCTTTGATAGCCTCTTCGTCTAGTCTGATGGAGAGCACTGCGGTACTTTTCTTCTTTGGCATGATTCTCCTCATCGCTTACATGTAATTTAAATTACAAAATTACTATAACATGAACCTTAAAATTTGAATAGCCTTAAATTCATATTATTTTACTTTGATTTATCCAAGTGAAATGAGCAGCAAAAAATCGGCATGAATTTTAGCTCAACCTTCAATCACCCGAAAGTTGAGCTAGACAGTCCTTTAAATAAGCATGTTCTATTCCATATTAATGCTGCTGAAGCGCGATGAAGGGATATCCAGTATTGCTTTCGTTCACTAGACCATCGACTTCACAATGTAATCTCGCACGAACGCCAAAGGTTTAATGGTATTCTCCAGCGTGCTTGTAAATACAATTACCGTTTGCAGACTTGGAATGACAATAATAAATTGCCCGCTTCTTCCCATCGCAAAAATCATTCTGTTGTTCATAGAAAAATCTTGCTGACCAGGGTCCAGCTGTGCTACCCACCAATGAGAAGCGTAATGGCCAATATAATCATAAGTCAAAAGGCGGGGCTCCGTAGACTCCCTGACCCACTCTTCAGACACAATCTGCTTCCCCTTCCACATTCCTTCCTGCAAATACAACTGACCAACCTTGGCCAAATCATTTGGGAGCAGCCGAAGTCCATCTGAGCCATAACTGATGCCTTTTGCATCCTCAAACCAGTGGTAATCCTCAATTCCTAACGGCCCGAATAAATATTGTTCGGCAAAAGCGGACGTTTTCATGCCCGTAGCTTGCGTCAAAATCGCAGAAAGAACATGAGAACAACCCGAGTTATAATTCATTCGACTGCCCGGATCATCCACCAGCGGCCTATCGAATACAAACTTTACGATATCGTGGACAAACATAGGCGGCATGTAGTTCCATTCGCCAAATTCCGGCCAGTCCAAACCTACGCTCATCTGTAGCAGGTGTTCGATAGTGATATCTTTCTTGCGAGTGTCTACCTGTTTATCTAAGATTTTCGGAAAATAATTCTCCAACGTCATATGAACCGAAGGTATGAATCCTTTCTCGATCGCGATCCCGATTAGAATGGAGATGATACTTTTCGTACAAGAGTTAGTCCGCTGCAGATTATCTCTAATCTTATTGTTTTTGTAATACTGGTAGACTAACGCCCCTTCTTTTAGAACCAGACAGCTTTTCACTTGCGTTTTCTTCACAGCTTTATCGAGTTTGTCCAGATACTCCTGATCCATGTTATGCTTTTCTGGACTTGATATCGGCCAAGTGTTTTTCTTTTGCACCGAAGTAGATCCTTTCATCGCTTTTATTAGTCTTTTCCCATACGAGTGTTGCTCCATACCTTGCAGGTCTGAGCTCCTTGCACAAAGACAAAATGAACATTATATCCGTTGATGATGATTGCCAGTTCATTATGCCCACCCCCTTTTTATTTTTAAAAAAATTGTGATCCTATCACCTGTTCCGCCTTCCAATGAAGCTCCCATATATTGCAGGTCTGGTTCCCCAGTATGACACTTGTCGTCTCGGTCTCTGGATAGTAGGCCAACATTGCGGCTACTCCCGCATTAGAACCGTCCTTGTAGATGCGCATAAGCTTTCCTGCTTGATCGTAGACAAAATGAAAACCATAGCCGTTGATGATGCTTCCCCATTCATATCTCCGTACGTGCTCCGTTTGCGGCTTCATGATTTCTTCTGTCATCTCAGCAGATAGCAACTGCCCATTCACCAATGCCCGCATGAAGAGATCCAGATCACCTACGGTTGTAAAGGCTCCCCCGTCAGAGGTGCCTATCGGAGGAAATGAATAGATATTCTTTTTCCATGTAATTTCGTTATTCTTGTTAAAAATCGCAGCATAGCCTTCCGCCACCGCGCTGTCGCCCTCATCTTTAGAGGCAAAAGATGTACTTTTCATGCCACAAACCCGAAAAATGTACTGCTCAACATAGTCCCGATAGCTCGTAGTGCTTACTTTTTCGATAGCAAGACCAAGCAGGATATACGCACAGTTGTTATAGCTGACATCCGTTCCCGCTTTGAACTTCGGCTCTTTGTACGCGAACTGCGGGATGAAATTCTCGCACTCTCTTATCGCATAGTTAGGTTTATCTATGAATAGCTCTTCATAGCTCTCCCCCAGTTCCTCGTCTGCGTCGTCGGCAATGCCAGAAGTATGGGTAAGCAAATGCCTGATCGTAACATCTGTTGGAATTTGGGTTCCCGTTAAATCGATAATATTCGTAATTCGATCGTTAAGCCCTAGCCTACCCTGATCTACAAGCTGTAGAATTGCTACTGCCGTAAACAGCTTCGTGACAGACGCTGTATCGAACATCGTGCTAATTGTATTCGGAATTTTGAAGCCTCTATGTGCGAAACCATATGCACGTGCGAACAAAGTTTGTTCTTTGCCTTGAATCAAAGCTGCCCCTGCAAAATGATGCTCCTTCGCATACACGTTAAATAACGCATCCAAATGTTGTTCCATGGAATATCCCCCTCATAACATCTATTGCTTAATTTTACCAATCCACGCACTAAATGTATTGGTAAAAAATACTTATATCCGTTCTTGATCAAACCTCGCTTAACTCCCCACAACGCAAAAAAACCGGCCGCTCTGCCATCAGGCAGAACGAGCCGGCTCTTAAATGTACTGAACGCACGGGGCGCAAGCTTTTATTAGAATGCAGGGACAACCGCTACACCGTACTTATCTTCAATAAACTTCTTCACTTCAGGCGAGGTTAGAGCCGCGTCGAGTTTTTTGATGTCATCACGGTTTTCATCACCACTGCGCACAACGATCACGTTGGCATACGGAGAATTGGCGTCTTCACGGAAAAGTGCTGACGCCGGATCCAGACCCGACTCCAGAACAATATTCGTGTTAATCAACGCGCCATCCAAGTCCTTCAGCGCCCGCGGGAGTGTAGGAACATCAGCCTCAACAAACTTCAAGTTTTTCGGATTTTCTACAATATCCTTTGGAGTAGCTTCATATGTAGTAAGTCCGTCTTTCAGTTTAATCAGACCTTTTTGTTGAAGCAATACTAGCGTGCGGTATTCGTTGGAAGGGTTGTTCGGGATACCAATTTGTGCGCCGTCTTTCAGCTCATCGATCGATTTGATCTTCTCCGAGTAGAATCCGATCGGCTCCACATGGACCTTTGTCGTCACGGCAAAATCATAACCTTGCTCGCCCTTCACGGAATCAAGGTACGGTACATGCTGGAAGAAGTTCGCATCGATCTGCTTTTCCTTCAGCGCTGGGTTAAGCTGTCCTTCATCATCAAAGACAACGACATCCAGATCAATGCCTTCCTCCGCCAGCTTTGGCTTAATGAAGTTCAGGATTTCAGCATGCGGTACAGCAGCCGATCCAATCTTGAGTACTGTCTTCTTAGCTGGTTCTTCCGCTTTGGCCGGGGTGTTAGCTTTGCTCTCCTTAGAGCCGCCATTGTTTGAGCCAGAACCGCAAGCGGTCAAAGCCAGCGTGAACAAGAGAATAAGTGCAGATGTCACTACATACGATTTTTTCATTTTCATTATAAATCCCTGCTTTCGTCTAAAGTATAGGTTCATTTCATGAAAACTGTTCTCTAGTCCATTTTGAAACGCTTGCGTTCAATCCGCTTGGCCGTATAATCCCCGGTCCACTGGATACTCTGCACAAGTAAGATAATAATGAGGACGGTGGCGAATAAGATATCCTCCCGGAACCGCTGGTAACCAAAGCGAATGGCCAGACTTCCCAGTCCCCCTGCCCCGATCGCTCCGGCGACAGCTGTAAACTCTGTAATAGCAATGACAGCGATGGTCAGCCCGCGTATGAGTGCAGGCAGCGCTTCAGGAATAAGTACCCGAAAAATGATCGTAAATGGCGAGGCGCCAATCGCTTTGGCTGCTTCAATCTTGCCTGTATCAACCTCCTTGAGAGAATTCTCAATAATTCGTGCCAGGAATGGCGCTGCAGCGATGGACAACGAGACAATTGCCGCAGTCGGTCCAAGCGATGTACCAACGATAAGTCTGGATAACGGAAGCAGTAGAACAATCAGTATGATGAATGGCAACGATCGTACTGTATTAATGAAGGTTCCGATGACTTTATGTACCGCTGGAGCCGGCAAAATTCCTCCTCTTTCCGTCACAACTACACTAATGCCCAAGGCAAGCCCCAATAATATCGCAAAGATCGAAGACCAGAACACCATATATAACGTTTGTCCCAGACCCTCCAATAGCAACTCATACAGATCGTCCTTCATATGCCTGCCCCTACTCCCTCCATGGCGAATCGCCTGCTCTGATACTGATGGATAATGTTTATAAAGCGCTGGGCCGTCTGACTCTCCGGATTGAAGAAGAGCTTGTCGACCGTACCTGTCTCGACGATTCTCCCTTTCTCGATAACCGCCATCTGATTGCAGATATGCTGCAGCACATCCAGCTCATGTGTGATGAGCAAGATCGTCAACCCCAACTGACGGTTAATGTCCTTCAGCAGTTCCAATATGGAATAGGTTGTCTCCGGATCAAGCGCCGAAGTCGCTTCATCACTCAGTAGCACAGTCGGGTCATTAGCAAGTGCTCGGGCAATGCCGACACGCTGCTTCTGTCCGCCGCTAAGCTGTGACGGATAACTATTCTCCTTTTCAGACAGCTGAACCAAATCCAGAATTTCTCTCACCCGTGTGCGAATATGCGCCTTATCGTATCCCCCCACCTCTAGCGGGAAGGCCACATTCTGGTACACTGTTTTGGCATCTAGAAGGTTGAACTGTTGAAAGATCATCCCAATCTTCTGCCTTGCCTTGCGAAGCGCCGCGCCCTTCAGTGCCGTGATCTCCTCGTCTCCGATCAAAATACGACCGGTGTCCGGTTCTTCAAGCCGATTCAAACAGCGGATCAGCGTAGATTTGCCGGCGCCACTAAATCCGATAATTCCGAAAATATCCCCTTTTCTAACATTCAACTGAATATTGTCTAACACCTGGATAGAGCCCTGCACCGTGTTATAGCTCTTGCTAAGTCCCTCAACGGTAATCAATGCTGCAACCTCCCTCTCGCTTAATCTTGGCTGTCACTCAACAATACATATGGTATGGACCTACACTGCATTAGTTCTTAGACGAAGCCAACTGTTCGTTCATGACCCAATAATAACTATTCCTAGTGTTTTAGTGTGCTTATTCCCAAAGTATAGGAGCACATCTTCCAAACGTCAATAGTTTTAAAATAAAATTCTATGTAAAGTTTAAATTGACACAGCATTCATAAAGCGCTAAATTAAATCCAACTATTCTTATTGAATTATTTTATACTTAAGTACGGAGGATGAATAAGATGACCGATAAACGACAAATCAAGCTTTCTGCCTACCTGGTCGGCACCGGGATGCATACCGCTTCCTGGAGATTGCCGCAAGCACAGGCAAACTCCAGTATTGATATCGACTACTATAAGAAACTGGCCCAGACCGCAGAGCGCGGCAAATTTGACATCGCGTTCTTGGCGGACAGTCTGGCCATCAACGAAGTCTCTCATCCTAATATATTGAATCGTTTTGAACCGATCACACTTATTGCAGCTTTGGCTGGGGCTACCTCTAAAATTGGGCTTGTCGCCACCGCCTCCACTTCTTACATTGAGCCGTTTAATCTGGCTCGCCTGTTGATGTCGGTTGATCATATCAGTAAGGGACGTGCAGGCTGGAACATTGTCACTACCCGGGATTTGTCCGGCAATACTGCCCGGAATTTTAGTGCAGAAGAACATTTGGAGCACAGCCATCGATATAAGCGGGCATCGGAATTTCTGGAAGTGGTGCAGGGGTTGTGGGATTCCTGGGAGGATGATGCTTTTGCATACGACAAAGAGAAGGGCGAGTTTTTTGACACGGCCAAGCTTCATCGTCTGAATCACAAAGAGGAGTTCTTTTCAGTAGAGGGGCCGCTTAATATTGCCCGGTCACCACAAGGCCATCCGGTGCTCGTTCAGGCCGGAACTTCAGATGCAGGACAGAGCTTCTCTCTCCAGCTGGCTGAAGTTATTTTCTCCATCAAACATCATCTTGAAGATGCACAGGAATTTTACCGCTCTTATAAGAGCCAATTGGCGCAGCATGGGCGGGATCCTGAGAAGGTATACATTTTACAAGGGATCTCCCCTATTATTGGGACAACGGAAAAAGAAGCCGAGCAGAAACGGCGGCAGCTTGAATCACTCATCACGGAAGAGGCTGGCCTTCGCTTCTTGTCCGATTATTTTCCGAATATAGACTTTAGCGGCTACACTCTGGCTGCGAGAGCTCATGAGCTTGGACTACATACGGTTCAGCTATCCAAATCCGATTTCAAAAAGCATCAGCCGATCATCGCCCGTGATAATCCGACGCTACGAGAGCTGTATTCCTTACTTACAGGTGCTTTCAGCAGCAACGATCTGGTCGGTACGCCTGAGAAAATCGCGGATACTCTGGAACGATGGTTCCAGGAAGAAGCCGCTGACGGCTTTATGCTAATGGCTCCGTCTTTACCGGACGGACTAGAGGATTTCGTTAACCTGGTCGTTCCGATTCTGCAAGCAAGAGGACTGGTTCGTACCGAATATGAGGGTAATACTTTGCGTGAGCATCTGGGCCTGTCCATTCCTGCTAGCCGCTATGACGAATCATCCTATGAAGTGATTGGTACTCAGACTCGTTCTTAAAAAAGTTTGTACTAATTCATTTAATTAATACTTGATCAAATTATGAAAAATAAAACAACGGCAGTCCTGGTCGAGAAAAAAGCCTAGACTGCTGCTTTTTTTTAAAAAAATACATGTCCCGTTAGAATAGCAAATGAACTACAACTATTTTTCCCAAAGCTCAATTAGGTTGGTTCTCCAAAATACTCCTCCAAAACTTTTATCATTGGATCTAGCTCCTGTCTGTTATGAATTTATAGGGATCTATTACACTAGAGATTCGTGATTTAAGTGTACGTTCCTTTTTTAATATCCATCTCCCATTACTTTAATAAATCCTTGTAATTTGGAGGGAAGTCATTGGGATTCGGCCCTTTCACATGTTCAAACTTCTTAAGCTTAACCCCGAAAGGTGAGATCTGATATGTAAAAAGATCCTCACCGACAGGGATATGGGGACCCACCGTAGGTGTTGCATCAAGAGTAATTAGAAAATCAAACCCGCGAAATCCATTAACTCTTTCAGTATGCTTAACATCAACAAAATAAGGGTATAAAACAGGCGGAACCGTTAATACATTCGAATAGACCTCTGAAAGCTTTTCGTCCATATGCGGTAACAACTGCAGGACCAGCATATCTTGCAGCTGCAGTTCTCTTGAGTCCTCTTGTCGCTGTTTCCCCACCGCGTAACAATATGAAGTCTGCGTTATTCCCATCGAAATAGCGAGTATCATTATATGAATGAATCGCACCTTATCCCCCCTTAGTTTACTTGTATAAAGCATTCGATTTTTCACTAAGTTACCCAAATCGAAAATGGGTTATCCGTTCCGAAGCTTTTTTTCGCCTGTTCATATTCAGTTCATATTAGAGTCATGAAGAGTACATATTCGTTGGTTAGACTTGTTGCAATGGCTTCTATACAAGCAGCTGAATATACAGATCAGGACAGGAGAAGATGACCGTGGCACAGACAGAGGTAGTGAAAACGAAGAATAGATCAAGAGCAAAAAAAATAGGGAGAATCACACTTATAGTAATAGGCGGGATTATTGCTGCCGTCATACTTTTTCTAGCAATCACTTTTATTGCAGATAAAATTGGCAGTAAAACAGATGAAAAGAAAATAGAAGCTTATGGCCAGCTAGTACCTGTAGACGGAAAAAAAATGAGTGTATACATTGAGGGAACAGGCAAAGAAACCATTGTGCTCCTTCCCGGCTATGGAACTGCAGGACCAGCTCTTGATTTCAAGCCGCTGATTGCTGAACTCTCCCCATACTATAAAGTAGTCGCCGTAGAGCCTTTCGGTTATGGATTGAGTGACCAGACGGATAAGGAACGCACTACAGATAATATTGTGAGTGAAATTCATGAAGCCTTGCAGCAGCTCGGTATTGATCGCTTCATTCTCATGGGGCACTCTATCACAGGCATTTACGGATTGGACTATGTGAACAAATATCCTGGCGAGGTCACTGCCTTCGCCGGAATTGATACCAGTGTACCTACACAAGGCGGAATGGACGCTAAATTACCAATCCAAGAATTTAGACTTCTTAATAAGTCTGGTCTGCTCAGATTAATATTGAAGGTGGGCAGCGATCCTTATGCCTCTTTAGGCTATGATGAACATACTAGAGAACAATTAAAACTGCTTTCGAACAGGAACAGCAACGAAGACACGACCTTGAATGAATTGAAGAATCTTTATAAGAATTTCGTGGATGCCCGCAAGTTAAGCTTCCCACCAGATTTGCCTCTGATCCTCTTTATCCAATCTAATAATACAGGTGTGAAAGACTGGACGGCTCTGCACGAAGAGCAAATTAAAGATTCAGTGCACGGTAAGCTGATCAAACTTGATGGGGATCATTATCTGCATCACACCCAGTCCAAAGTGATTGCTGAAGATTTCAGAAAGTTCATGGATGAAGTAAAATAAGGGGCGTTTATCCTCTTTAAAAGATCTTTAACAACGGGCCACTAGAATTAATCTAGGGCTCGTTGTTTTGTTATTCGTCACATTCCCTTCTCTGCACCGGAAAAATGCAATTTACCCCTGTCTCGCAGCACAAGATACAAGATCATGCCTACGCTAACTATAATCACGCTGAAGCTGGTCCACTGCCCTGCTGTCCAATGGAACATGTACCTCGGTGAATCTCCCCGCAGCCATTCCAGGTTAAACCGCCCGAACGAATACAGAATATTGTAGGCCAGGAACAATACGCCCGTCGGCCATTTTCTATTCTTCAGCAGAATCAGAAGGACGAATACAATCAAATCCCATTGTCCTTCCCATATTTCTGCCGGCCAAAGCGGCTGCGAGCCATAAGCATCATAAGCCATCGAACCCGAAGGGTAAACAAGACCAAAGCCCGATCCGGTCGGTGAACCATACGCATCTCCGTTAAGGAAGCAAGCGATTCTGCCGAGTGACTGGCCTAAAATAATAGCTGGAGCGAGAATATCTGCAAATTCCCAGAAGGATAACCGATGCTTTTTCGTATAATAGATGATAGCAAGAAAACCGCCGACTAGTGCGCCTTGAATAGCAATGCCGCCCTGCCAAATGTACAAAATCTCCATTACATGCTGCGAGTAATACCCCCATTGGAAAAAGAACACATGCCAAATGCGTGCAGACACAATCGCACCCACAGCCACATAGGGCACTATATTAAAGATATGCTCCCGGTATATGGTCCCTTTAGCCAAATAATGTGCCATCCCCAGTGCCAATAAAACAGCCAACGCCACAATGACTCCATAAGAATGAACTTGGTAATTCCCGATCGTAAATAGAACAACTCTCATTAGATTACCCTCCCGTTAATTAAACTACAATATGTAGTACAATTGATTAAAAAAAGGGGATTTAGGCATCCCCGCTCAACATGAGCAATAGCAGTATTGATATCGAAGCGAGCAATGGTCTAAGCAACGCTATCTTGACCTTGACCGTCTGATCCGGCTCCAGAACCTGCATCATACGATAATTCATAGCGGATGCTGCAAAATGTACGGCTACAGCAGGCTGAATCTTCCCCCATTTGGATAGCTTCAGCAGAACTTTTGCCAGATGCAGCTCGGTTCCCATCCGGGTCATGACAAAGCGGTCGGCAAACAGCTCAGTCAAAGTCTCGTAATAGCGAAAGATCGGCTTCATGATCGGCCAATAGCCGAAAGCCTCCGTCAGCAGGGTCACCAGAAATAGCTTCACATTATCGCGGTTGCGGCAATGATGCCACTCATGCAGCAGAATGGCCTTCACCTCTTTGTCACTGAACCGTTCGAGGACATGGGTAGAGATGATTATTTTCGGTTTAAAAAGACCTAGCACCAGCGCTACGAAGGCTTCGTCCTGCACAACCAAAATTTCTGTTTCCAGGCTGCGGTATTTGTAACTTAGCGTCTTAGTTAATTTATCGTGCTTCATGGAGCCGAACCGCTTGTTCCATTTTCGCGATAAATACGCTTGCGCAGTAATCCGCCAAATCGCCCGTACAAGCGTATAGCCAATAATCACGTCAAATACCCAGTACAGCATGATGCAGGCTTTAAGCCCACTCTCTCCCACTTGTCTGGTTATGAAGATCCCCATCTGCACGCTAAACACTGCTATAAAGACCACCATTAGTGTAAAGATCCATCTTAATTTCACACGGGAACTCATTCTTTTCGACCTCGTTTAATCTCACCCAATTTGCGTTCCAGCTTGGCGATAGTCTCTGGATCTACCTCGTCCAGTGCATCAATCATGTGGCTTACGACAAGACTGCCGTATTCTTTGATTAGCCCATGCGATACAGCTTTCGTCTGTTCAGACAGAAACTGTTCTCGCGACTGTACGGTACTGAACTGTGCCGCTTGAGTTCTGCCGGTTCCGACTAGTATTTTCTTCAGATGTCCTTTACTCTCCAAACGGTTCATCACTGTCATCACCGCATTTACCGAAATGGGGCTTTCCTGATTCAGGATCGACTGTACTTCCTTGATCTTGAGTCCCTCGGAGGACCAAAGAATGTCCATAATCTTAGCCTCGAGCGGCCCAAAAAACCGATTCAGCCCCTCCCCGCCCACATTCATTTTCTTAATCTTCATGACCATCACGCTCCATCATACTACGGATTGTAGTATAGTAATCTTCCGCTGTCAATCTGTGTGTAGGTGATCATTACATCGCTAGATAGTTTCGAGTATAAAGATTAACTATATCGAAAATGTATCCATACCAACTGGCCTTTCTAATTTAAAATGAGGTGAGCACATCAACGATTTGCTCGTACACTTACATGAAGGAGGGCTTGTGATGAAAATAGAAGTAACCCTGACAGATCAAGACGAAGCTTACATTATCAAAAATTTATATCCTCTCTACTTATATGACTTATCGGGACATTATGGTCTGACTGAGGGGCATATCCCCAATGTACACGGGATCTTTGACGAGGGTCTGGAGTTCAGAACATTAATGGATCAATATGATGTCCAGAACATTTGGTGGGAAAAACCAGGATGTCTGTATCCTTTTTTAATTAGAGTCGATGGAGTTCCCGCAGGATTTGCACTTATTGCTACTCCGCCCCACTGTTCTGAAGGAACGGACTATTTTGTGAACGATTTTTTTCTGATGCAACCCTTCCGAGGAAACGGTATTGCCGAGCATGTTGCAATTCAAGTGTTTGACCATTTCAAAGGTCAGTGGGAGCTTTTTACCAATCCGTCTGAGCGTAATATAGTTGGACACAAATTTTGGAGAAGAACAGTCTCGAATTATACCCAAGGTAACTTTGTAGAAAAACACGGCGACACTTGGGATGGGCATAAATTAATCTTTAGATTTAATAATCTTTCATCAAGCTAAGAATGACATTGTTAGTTTAAGAATCCCTCATTATAAAAGCGCTTACACATACTGTAAACTGATGTTGGATCATAGTTTACAGTATTTCCCATGTAAAAATCCAAGGGGGTGGAAATTACAAAATTATCGTTTTGTGGTTACCAAGCAGGCTTAGGGTAAATATTCGAAACTGCAGATCGGGAATGTATTACCAATACATGTAACGAGGAGGTAACACTTATGAGGAAAAAATTTTTGCGTCTGCTTTTGACAGGAACCATGCTGTTGTCCGTTTTGCCTGGGTTCAGCGCCTCTTCTTCCGCCTCGGCTGAGGAAATCACCAAATCTGGAAATCCTATTTTCACTAGTATTTTCACCGCTGATCCCTCTGCGCATGTCTGGGCTGACGGACGAATTTATGTGTATGCGTCACATGATATCTTCCCTTCCAGGGGCAGCGACTTAATGGATAAATATCACGTCTTCTCATCAGACAACATGGTGGATTGGGTGGATGAAGGAGAGATTTTGCGTTCTGATGATGTGCCATGGGGACGCCCGGAGGGCGGTTTTATGTGGGCGCCTGATGCGGCTTACAAGGACGGCACCTATTATTTCTACTTCCCTCACCCTAGTGATACGAATTGGAACAATTCCTGGAAGATCGGTGTGGCTACTAGCGATAAGCCAGCCGCAGATTTCACCGTCCAGGGCTATATTCAGGGACTTCCCGGCAGCAATCTGATTGACCCTGCGGTGTTCCGTGATGACGATGGCAGCTATTATCTGTACGCTGGCGGTGGCGGGACAAGCTATGGCGTCAAGCTGGGAACGGACATGGTGTCGATCGACGGCCCGGTCAAGCAATTCACCGAGCTGCAAGACTTTCACGAGGCTTCATGGGTCTTCAAACGGAACGGTATCTATTACTTGATGTACTCTGATAACAATCCCGGTGCCAACCGGATGCGTTATGCTACAAGTAGCAGTCCCCTTGGACCATGGGTCAATCGCGGCGTGATGCTGGACCCGGTTACCAGCAGTGAAACTTCGCATGGCTCGATCGTAGAGTACAAAGGGAATTGGTATCTGTTCTACCATAACTCCAAAATCTCCTCAAACGGCACGCTCCGTTCTGTCTGTGTAGATCAGTTATTCTTTAATCCAGACGGAACGATTCAGAAGGTCATTCAGACGACCGATGGAGTCTCCGCCGTCGGCCCTCGTTCCAATGCTACAGAGATAAAGTATTATGACTTGATCAACGAAAATTTTGATCAATACACTCAGAAGACAGAATATCCGGTAACCAGCAGCAACGTATCCATCGGAGGCGGGGCTGTTCTATCCGGTAACAATGTTGAAAATATGCATATCAGCGGTTCCTACCTCCAGTTGTCTGGCATCAATGGGGGAACGAACGGCGGCAAGGCATTGCTTACCGTGCTTTATGCTTCCGGCGATAGTGGCGCTGCCTTCAAGGTAGACAGCAGTGGTGATACGGCTGGAGATGGTTACTTCCTCTCCCTTCCGGGTACAGGAGGCTGGGGTAATTACACCGGCCGGACTAACCGGCTGATCGATCTGCAACCAGGTACGAACAACGTGATTAAGCTGAGCGGTGGGATGGGCGGCGCTAACGTCTCGCGTGTGATCGTGTCACGGATTCCTTAAATTTCTTAAGTTAGAGCTAAAGAAGCCGCATCAGATGTTATTTCGGGGACTGCGACAGGTTGCTGATGGAGAGCCTTTTGCAGTCCCTTGTGCTTTAACAGTTGAAATTCAATTACTTCAAGGCGAAGAATACCGTGAACTCGTTATAGCTATATACAACATTCACCTCTGCAAATCCGGCAGCACGCAGCCAATTAAGTTGATCTTCTACGGTAGCGTTGATGTCTTGCTTTCTTCGTTGGATGGAAGCTACAATAGCTTGTTCTGCTAATCCTGACTTGCGCACGTCCTCTTCCCACTGTTCTTTATACCGATTGTCGAAGTAAGAGGATGAACCAGCTGCCTGATCTGCATTGATGAAGATACCGCCACTCGCGAGGTGATTAAATATCTTTTGAAAAAGAGTGCTTTTATCAGGGTGAGTTAAATGGTGAATGGATAAGGAAGAGAGAATAATATCATATTGCTCCGTGAAAGGATAATTACAGTAATCGGCTGCTATGTACTGAACATTCGGATCATTTCCGAATCTTTGACGAGCCACCTTAAGCATCTCTTCGCTTATATCCACCAAGGTAAACTTAGCATTCGGGTAGCACTGTTTCGCAAATGAAGAGAAAAGCCCTGTTCCTGCTCCTAGATCCAGTATACGTGGCTTGTCTATCTCGGTGTTCATCCAAGAAATAGCTGCACCATAGAAATCATCAAAGCAGGGAATCAATTGACGCCGCTGCAGATCATAGCTTTGAGCTACCGCATCGAATTGTGCTTTGAGCAAATCGTTCATATAATCTCCGCCTTTTCTCTCAAGGGATGATGTTAATATCATTCTATCCACTCAAGGTTAATAATGGAAATATATAAGAGCTATATACTTAATAGGAATTATATATAGGACTTATCACACAAAATACACCGCCACAGCCACTCGGCTAAATGACGGTGCATTAATCTTTCCGTGGATTACAAGTTATAGTTGGATGCCACTGTTTCCAAGTACTGCTCGATCGGAACAGACTTTCTGAAGGCTACCAGATCTTCGGTGGACTTACCGACAAGTGTGCGGAACTGGTTGCTTTCGCCTGTCGCCAGCTTGGCAATTGCATTTACGATTTCTTGCGGATCATCGGCTGGACTTTCAGCTGAACGCTCAAAGCTTTGTTTTACTTTAGCGATAATGTCATCATAGGCTCGAATGTCTTCACTCTTGCTCCACACGATGTTGTTCAAGAAATTGTTACCTGCCGAACCGCCTTGTTCGATCAAGTGCAGCCCAATGTTGAGCGGCTTCAACTCATAGTACAATCCTTCTGTCAGCCCCTCCAAAGCAAACTTAGACATGTTGTACAGCGATCCAATTGGTACAGCTGAGGTCACACCCATGAGCGAACTGATGTTAATGAACTTGCCGACCCCATTTTCCCGAAAATGCGGCAGGAATCCGCGAATGACATTGATCGGACCCCGAACATTCACGGCGAATTGCCAGTCGATGGTCTCTTCATCAGCAAGCTCAAGTGCGCCGTAAGCGCCCATTCCCGCGTTATTGACTACTACATCAATTTTACCAAAAGCTTCGGTTGCCTCCTGAACTACGCTACGCACTTGCTCCACATCTGTTACATCCAATTTGAATATTTTAATGTTGCTGTAAGTCGTCAGCTCAGTCTCTTTCTCTGGGGAACGCATCGTTGCTGCCACATTCCAGCCCAGTTTCGCGAAATGAATCGCTGTTAATTTTCCCAAACCACTGCTTGTTCCGGTGATAAAAATGGTCTTTGACATCTGAATCTCTCCCTCGATGGTTTGATATTAAAAATTAGAATGAACGTTCACTCTAGATATTATGCGCTTCTCTCTTTCTTGTCAAGTCACTGTTTCCTGTATCTTATGCCCTCGGTTTAGACGACGACTGTAATGCAAACTGAATACTTGTTAACACTTCACTTCCATGCCATAGCTCCTGTGCTTTGGTAACGTCATAAGAGGTAGCCGAGGTGTGCTTTTCCCTGGCTCTTCGACGATAAGTACCCGGCATACTGAAGTTTTTACCTGAAACTCCCGTATACCTATTCGAAATCATGAGCTCAGCTAGCGCCCTTCCCGAGTCCTCGGGCGTACTTGTTCCCGGTGCCAATCGCAGGATCGGCCACAGTATCTTCATTACACGCTGTTTAGACAAACTCCATTCCCCAGTCATCCCTGTCAGCATACCGCCAGGATCGAACGAATTCACGGTAATGTCACTTCTGCCTGCTGCCTTTAACTTTCGATCCAGCTCATAGGACAGCATCTGAATGCATAGCTTGGATGTGGTATAGGCTCTCCCAAGAAAGCCCGCGATAGTCACACCTTCCGGCAGATTGGGACTTGCCAGCGCTTCAGCACTTCTCAGAACCGGCTTAGGCAAAGGTGTTGTGGCTTTGTCATCATGGCTGATGCTGGAGAGGAATATAATTCTGGCACTCGGCATCATCTGGTCCAGAAGAGACAAGGTCAGTGCGAAATGCCCTAGATAATTAATTGCGAAGGTAGCTTCATAGCCTTCACTCGACACTTCGATCCCCTTCGTATACTGAACCCCGGCGTTGCAGATAAGACCATACAAAGGCGGTAAATTCAACGTGAATAAGCTCCCGGCAAACTCCTGTACGGAATCTAATGAACCTAGATCCAACTGCAGTGGAATGAATACATCTCGCCCAGTTTCCCTAGACAGCTGATGAGCAGCTGAGGCTATACGCTCCTGACTACGTCCGGCGATAACAATCTGACAATTCGGTTCAAGAAGTGCAATATGCTTGGCACAAGCGTAACCTAGTCCGGCATTGCCGCCGGTAATAATTACTGTTTTGCTGAGTGTCATGTAAAGACCTCCTTTTTTGTAGTGAACGTTCATTCTAGTTCCATTAAAAAATTGCCGTAATCTACGGCAAGAAAGCCTTCACTGTACTTACAGAGTTCCAGCTCGAAGAAACCGCCATATCCAACACTTCAGACGTAAGCTTCAGGTTGCCTTGCAAATGCCCTTTTACCAGAAATACAAACGTCCCCCAATGCATCTGAACCATCAACCGGGCATCGCTCTGCTTGAAGATTTGTTGCTCCATTGCATCGGCATACATCACAGCCAATGGGCCGCACCAGTTCTTCTCATAAGCAAACCTCTTAGATTCATCATAAATGTACGACGACAGCGAATACTGCTCCATGAACTGAAACGCCTCGGGATTGTCGACACTAGACTGGACAACCCTCTGCCAAGTTCTTTGGAAACGTTCGAAAAGATCCGCGCTGTCATTGAAGCCTTGAAGCACATATTCCGTCTGGTACTCCACGATACTGGTGTACAGCTCGTTAATAATCTCTTCTTTTCCCGAAAAGCTGTTGTAAATGCTGCCCATCGATACTCCGGATTCACTGGAGATCAAGGACATGGAGGTCGCCTGAAGATCATGCTTACTGAGAAGCCTGAGTGTTGTTTCCAGTACAGCTTTTTTAGATTTCTTATATTTTTCAAACATACCGCATATATCCCCCATTGAAAATTAAACAGTCATCATCTTGAACAGAATGATCATTCTAATTTTAACTTTTCAATATCGGGATGTCAACGGGAGTCCTGCTGGAGATAACAACATCACCTTCCGAACCAACAGCGTATACCGCACTTTTTAATTCCTGATGAATTTGGTACACTTGGACAAAAAGATGAATAGAAGTGAGGTAACACCATGTTTGAAGGATTAATGCAACAACTGAGCCGCTGGTCACGTTCCTGGCTCGCCGCGATGGCGGTTATTCTAGTCATTGCACTGACCGGCTGCGGAGAGATCAGCAACAACAACTCTTCAGCAGTCCATGAACCAAGTCCAACGTCATCCAGTCAAGCGGTAGCGCCCAAATCCACCCTTGCCCCGAAAGAGTCCAATACTTCCAAGGCACCGGACAAGTCCCAGGCTCCGCTTACCGGCTTCAAGGAGGTTTCGGATTATATCCGGCAGCATCATGCTCTTCCGGATAATTTTATTACAAAGAAGGAAGCCGAAGGGCTCGGCTGGGTAGCTGCCAAAGGGAATCTGAATCAAATAGCGCCTGGTAAAAGCATCGGCGGGGACCGTTTTGGCAACCGGGAAGGACTCTTGCCCAAAGCGAAAAACCGGATTTGGTACGAAGCAGACATTAACTATAAGAAGGGTTCACGCGGAGCAGATCGTATTCTCTACTCCAATGACGGATTGATCTACATGACTTCCGATCATTATAAGTCGTTTACGGATATTACCAAGGAAGGCAGTGTCCCCGAATGAGTAACGTTATGGAACTACGACAGTCTGAGGGAGACCCTTACGAGAACATACATGAATGGCTACAGCAAAGTCTTGAGCTGCCTGAGTGGTACGGTCGTAATTTAGATGCGTTGTGGGATTGTGTCACCGGACATCTCCCCTTCCCCCTGAAGATCATATGGATTGCAGATTCCGAGCACGGTGAACGTTATTCCGCGGTGATTGAGGTTTTCGAGGATGCTGCCGATCAATATGATGAGATAAGCTTCGACTATGTGACTGAAGAGTAAGAATGTCTCTATGCAAAAATAAACAATCCACCGCTTGATGAGATTCCTCATTTGACGGTGGATTCTTTTATATACAATACCCTCAAGCTATCTACAGTCTATCGACTGTCCGCCATAAATCGTAATTCACGTATAACCTCACCTTCGTTACGGCTTATTTCTGCAAAACCCAGTGAGACATACATCCTAGAGGCTACCTCATTCTCAGCGCGATGACCCAGAATTATTTTGTCACAAGCGTGCTTTTCTTGGATCGTTCGTAGAAGCGCTCTCATACCTGCTGTTCCCAACCCCCGGTGTTGAAACTTATGATGGATCATATAGGCTATAATCCAATAAGCTCCATCCTCGGGATCGACAGCATAGACTGCCAACCCCACTAATTGTGCGTCAGAGTAAATAGCCAGCGGTGTAAAGCCACAATAAGCTGATTCTGCGAGCCAATAGACCGCGGGTACTGGAAACACTTCCTTCTGTTCTGCTGTTACCTCAAGCTGGGTGCAGGCATACCAATTACTATGATTGATTGGACTGAGTTGCACTCCACTGTATAATCGGTCACGCAGCCCATGGCGCGCGCTCTCTAGCTTCTGAAGAGCGGAAACGATTGTATAAAAGATTCCTCTAACGGCTTAATGCAGCGATAGCCAGTTAGAAAATGCTCTATTTTCCGCTGACTATCATCATCTTCTTCATCCAGCAGATCTGAAATGGCCGATACAATATCCATTGCGTACCAGTGCACCATTGCATCATCAAAGTCGATGACACAGTACCGTGATTTCTCGGCCTCGTAGAAGATATTATCCGTCTCAAAGTCATAATGGATTAATCCCATATGTTCTGCATCGGTTGGAAGCTCCGAGAGCTGACGGCGCAAATATTCAAGCTCTTGAAGGGCTGCCTGTTCCCCGGGATCACGTTCTAACACAGCGGAGACAAATGTCAGTGCATCGTCCCAGCTTCTCCGGGATACCTCTTTAGAAGAATAGGATTGCGATAAAATATGCAAAGTAGCTAGCGACCTCCCCCACTCTTCGACCTGCTGATTCGTCATTTGCTCAAGCGGGAGATGGATTCCGCTCGCTTGTTCAAACACAACGCCGAAGTAGCTACCCTCACCAGTTACCTTTATCGTTTCGATATAGTGTCCGTTGACAGAAAGGATTGGAGCAACCGTCGAGTAATCTTCAGATCTTAGGTAATTCATAAAATCAAGCTCAGCTTGAATATTATCGATATTGTTGTCCTCTTCATGACGAAACGAAGAAAATACGATACAGCGTTTCTTTTAAACTCATAGATAAAATTGCTGCTTGCTCTCCAGAACTTCAACGTATCCGTATCATGTTCCCAGCGCTGAATCAATTGTTTAGCCACGGAATCATCTGCTATTCCCCGGACCATATTTTTTAGCAACATCATTTAATATCTGCCTCCCGTCGCCTAACGAGAGGTTCTTATTTCACCAATAACAACCTCTCACAGGTTCTTTTGTTGGATTCATTGTTTTCAAAACACCATCACTCCTTCTAGTTCTAGTAGGGATTCATGAAAAACATATGTATTGCTTCCCCCATGTAATATTCTGGAACATGCCCCATTTGTTATCAAGGTATAGTATAAATAAATGTATTCTATACAAAAAAGGATTCGTGCGGACACGAACCCTTTTGACAAGATGAATATTCTATTCATTCTGCTTATTTCGCTTGTTCCATGAATTCCTTAAAGCCCTCGGCGATTTCCTTAGATTTCGTATGGTGCAAGTAATGACTTCCAGGCAATGGAACTACTTTTCCATGTACAGAGTCTTTGATTTGGTCTTCATGCAGCTGTTGCCAGCCTTGGTTAGCGGTATTATTCGCATCGATAAAGAAGATTAGGGGCAGCTCTTTAGGGAATGTTAAACCCTTAGCTCCTTCAAAGTTAGAAGCGATATGCTGCATTTCGTCTAAGTTAGTGGAATTATTCGAGTTTTTATTCGAAATCAATCTCATTTGTTCTTTGGTTTGCTCATCATATGCTAATCCAGTATATGGATCACTGCCTACTTTCTTGATCAATCTTACCAGACCTGCTTTTTCAAGAAATGCGAACCCTTTAATTGGCAATTTAGCATCCATTCCAGCTTGTGTTGGAACACTGGTATCGACCCCGACAAATCCAGTTACTTCGTTTGGATATTTGTTCACATAAGCTATCCCGTAAATACCTGCAATAGAATGGCCTCCTAGTACATAGCGGTCAATATTAAGCTGCTGCAACGCTTCATGAACTTCGCTAATAATGTTCTCGGTGGTCCGCTCTTTTTTAGTTCCATCACTTAATCCATAACCGAAAGGCTCAACCGCTACAACTCTGTAATGTGAGGATAGCTCATCGATCAGCAGCTTGAAATCAAGCGCTGGCGATGCTGTTCCGTAACCCGGCAGCAGTACAACTGTTTCCTCGCCATCTCCTTGAATCATTACATTCATCTTTTTCCCGTCTACAGGTACTAACTGACCATAGGATTGTATTTTTGCAGCCTCCGACTTTGTACTAATAACGTTAACTGTAGATGTAACAACTAGAAAAAGCACAATTGCTACTGCTATAACGCCTACTGTTTTAAGAAAAATATGGAGCGCTTTTTTCATTTTCGGGCCCATCTTCATTTTCATCTTCTCCCCTTGTTTCACTGTATTTTCTCCTGTCCTACACTGTGTATTGGGTGCTCGTCCAACCCTTAAGAACAGCTTATATGACGAAAATGTACTCCCCGTGACGACATTATGAACGGAGCATGAACAAACAAAAAAATGCTACAGCGTCATCTGCAAGCAAGCTTGCACATAATGCCGTAGCATGAGGGATCTAGAGAGCACCTATTGTAGAATATACGTTGGTTTCCCCCTATAAGTCTGACTAATCTTCTGAGGTTGCGATTGGCAAGGTAACAATGAAGGTCGTTCCTTGACCAGGTTCGCTTTCTACCCGGATGTCGCCTTGATGAAGGGTTACGATCTGCTTAACGATGGCAAGCCCCATGCCGCTACCGTCATACTTACGGCTATGCGAACGATCGGCCTTGAAAAAACGCTCGAATATACGCTGCTGATCCTCCAGTGGAATTCCAATACCATGGTCTGATATTCGGACGGTTACGTTATGGCTATCTGTTTGAATGCTGACATGAATAACACCGTTATCCTCGGAGAATTTGATGCCGTTACCGAGTATGTTCGTCCATACCTGATTTAACAGGTCATAGTCCGCCGACAGGTTCACTACCTTCAATTGAAGATCGAAAGTGATGTTGCGGGCCGACCATTGGGGCTGGATCGCCACAATAACCCGTCTGATCTGTTCATCCAGGCTGAACGTGGACAGCCGCAGTTGCTGTGACTGTGATTCAAGCACACTCAGCTTTAGCAGGCTATCGCTCATTTTGGACATTCGGGCAGCCTCAGCGATGATAATATCAAGATACCGGCGTCGCTCGTGCTCTGGGATGTCAACTTGCTTGAGTGCAATAGCATAGCCGGATATCGAGGTGAGCGGCGATTGTACCTCGTGTGAGACGTTCGTTACGAACTCCCTGCGCATCTGCTCAAGTTGCTGTAGATCATGCATCATATCTTCAAAGCTGCGAGCCAAGGTACCCAACTCATCTGTCTGCTTAATTTTCAGCTTCACGTTGAAATCTCCGGTTGCTACACGCCTGGTCGCTTTTGTCAGCTTCTTGATTGGTCTGACCAGGAACATGGCAGCAACCAGAATCAGTAGGCTACCTGCGATCAAAGCATAGGTCAACAAATTCAATATCAGCTTTCTGTTAAAAGAAATAGAAGGGGGAGTGAGCATCTCCACAAACATCGCTTTCGTTCCTATTTCCGTTTGCAATGGCATTCCCAATAGATTAGTAGTAGAACCAAAAAAAGTAAGTTGCACTTCTTCTCCGTTAAGCACTTTTTTCACTTGTTCCCTTGTCACATGGACAGGATTGTGTCCTTCTCGCGCCCCGTAAGACTTGAACTGTCCTGCTTCATCGTAAATTCGAATATGATAGGAATTGAGCTGCTTCATTCCACTTACAAAAAGGTCGGCTTCATGTAACGGAAATGTATTGTAGAGTCGAACGATATCTTGCGCAAAGTTACGCAAGGGGATCTGCGCGTTTTCGTTCACTTCACCTTTAAATACCCAGGTTGCCACCAACAAAGCAATGAGTGAGCCTCCGACCACAGAGACTAGAAATGTCAGGACAACTCTTGTATAGATGGATCTGATCATTCATACACCTCAAGGCGATAGCCAAGACCCCGCACTGTCTCGATTCGAAACTCATGCGTATTCGCAAACCGTTCACGCAGGCGTTTGATATGTACATCTATCGTTCGATCATCGCCAGTGTAATCGAGACCCCAGATTTGATCGATCAACTGTTCGCGCGTATACACTTGTCCGGGTGTTCCAGCCAGCTTATACAGCAATTCGAACTCCTTGAGCGGCAACGCAAGCGTCTCCGACCCTTTCATTACCTTATAAGTCTGCCGGTCAAGGGTGACTTCGCCGAACTGGATCGTCTGTGTGGAACCAATCCGGTATCGTTTCAGCAATGACCTGACGCGAACCGTGAGCTCTAGCGGATCGAAGGGTTTTGTCAAATAATCATCCGTACCAAGCTCGAAGCCTTTCACTTTCTCCCATGTTTCACCACGTGCAGTTAGCATAAGTAACGGAAGGTCAGGATTGGCTCTACGAAGCTCCTTGCATAACGCCCAACCATCCATAATCGGCATCATAATATCTAGCACGACAAGATCGATAGGCATTGAAGCATAGACACTCAGTGCCTCCTTACCGTCCGCCGCTTCGGCTGTTTCAAATCCGTCATTACGAAGAAATAAACAGACAAGTTCGCGAATGTTCGCATCATCGTCAGCAACCAGTATAGTAGGCATTCGTTCCCTCTTTTCTTGTTGTCCATCCTAACCACTATACTATAAATCAGTTGCCATTGCCTAAATTACAATCCCTGCATCATCTAATTTCTTCTGATTTCCTTTAACCTGAACTGCCCAATGAGTTGTTGCAAAAATTCACCGATAACCTCTACATATTGAGCGCTTTGCTGTACATGTACATAATCGTTCCTAAGCGCTGCCAGCTTCTGTTCAACCTCGGCGGAAATATTCCGGTTATCCATGCTGACGGCTGTGATCTCCTCCATCAGTCGCACTACCCGTTCAACGACCTCGGATTTGGTAGCCTCCCGATCATTAGCCTGAATCAGCAGTTCGGTTGCTGCTGCAACCCTGACACTGCCCTCTTCCACCACCTGTGTAACCTCTGCCATAGATTGCTGCGCACGCTCAGAACCGGCATAGATTTGACCGATGGTCCCCTGGATCTCCGCTACAGATTGACCGGTTGTCTCCGCCAATTTACGAATTTCCGAAGCCACAACTGCAAACCCTCTTCCATGCTCCCCTACTCTTGCCGCTTCGATCGAAGCATTCAAGGCGAGCAGATTCGTCTGTGAAGAGATTCTCTCAATAATCTGCAGAACATCCTCAATACTGCGCGTTGTGCCTACGAAAGAGTCCATGGTCTCATGCGTCGCCGATACCTGCTGGGTGATGTTAGCCATCTTATCTCCAATGTTCTCCACCTCTTGGCGAGCTACTCGGATCTGATCCGCAGCCTGTTGTTCAAGCTCCTGCAGGGTTACGCGCATGTCTCCAACGGCATCGCTTACAGCATCAAGATCCTGTAATTGACGAAGGATGCTTTCCACCATGATTTCAATTCGCTCATTCACACGTTCCGTTGATTGTTCTGTCTCCGAAGTTGAAGTGCTCAGCTGCCGCTGGCTCACCATCACATCATCTGCCGCATGCTTGACCTTCACCAGAATTCCTTCCTGCGAGTCAATCATACTGTTAATCCATTTGGCTGTATCCAACAGCTCGTCTCTCCCGAAATCCTCAAGTGGGATTCTTTGCGTTAGATCACTGCTGCCTTCAGTGCTACGCCGTATGAAGCGATTAAGCTGTCGTATACGTCCCGTTTCCGGAAGAAGGCTTCTGCGGAGAATAATCTGCCAGCTAATCAGCCCATATACCAGCACTGCTGCACCAATGATTAAAGCACTCCCCACCGCGCCGACTTCAGTACTCCCTGTCAAAAATCCAGCAATCACTGCAACCAGAACAGTCATCCCGAGCAGCAGAGGCAGCATCGTCTTGGTGACATTCCAGCCAAGACTGCGGGTACGATAGACCTCCTCAAAGTCAGCCTCGCACATCATCCCCCATATATCGGGGCAATGGGGAAGCTGTAGCGTTACCCCTTTTCCAATGACAGGAATGTGCCGGTAATCCGAATATCCGGGAAAAGAAACAAATAAATTGCTGCCGCTGTCAATCGTATTCGCCACACCGGGATGAAGCTCGCCTGAAGCAGGATCGGTGAACACCAGCTCCAATTCCGTATGCTTGTCCACCTTGACCGTACCCCACCGAGTCGTCACGCCATCTTTCAGATTCTCGCCATGTGTGAACGTGCGGTCCTCAAATCTGCTGCGGGATAACGCAGTACCTGGTTTAATCTCACTTTGCAGGCGCGGCCCGGCCATAAAAAGATAATGGTCGCCAGAATCAGGATAGATATGTCCCGACTCCCGCTGAATCAGATCCCCAATCACATCATTAGGCACGCGTCCACACAAGAAACCTTCGATTTGCCCCTGTCTTTCAATTGGTAAAATAAATAATAAGGTCATCTCATCAAAAAAGGATGAGGTGCTTGGTCCCGCTTGCAGGGTAACTGGATCAGCATACGGCCCGAATAAGCATTTTTGTCCCTCCGCACCCTCGGAGGCATATTGCAATCCCTTGCGAATAACACTCTCTTCTGCATACTGCATTCCACGATGTGCGGGAAAGGTGGTCGAGATTACCACACCCTCTTTGCTCAGTACAAAAATCTCCGAAAAGTCTGCGGCTCTGCCACGTGTAGCAACAAATAAGGATTCCCATGTCGAATAGTCATGCCCTTCAGGAAAACGAGACTCTCCTTGAAGCATCCGTAACTGCTCATGCAACCGGCTTAAGTAACCCCAATACAATTCAGCCCAATTATGTAATATCTCTTTCCTTGTTTCTGCAATTCCTTCAAAAATATCGGCAATATCAGACTCCAAGTTCCGGTTCAGCCGATTTGACCACCATAGCGGTAAACCTGTTTTCCATCCCAGCCAACTAAACATGACATCCCCTCCTCCAAAATCACCGCTCCCGATGTGAGTTTTCATCACTTTAAATCTCTATTTCTTTGTAAAATAAAGAATGAGGAAGCTTAAATCGTCCGCTTTAATGAATTAATGCGTTCGTGTAGTCAATAGTAACATAATGACGTAATAATTCATACGTGAATTTTGTATATTTTTAACTATATAAATAAAAAAGAGACACACTGCAGTATTCGCAATGTGTCCTGAACAAGATATTAACTGATAAAACGGAGCTAAGTTCATGTCGCTTTCAAATTGATCGCCTTTAACTTAATTGCAGCGTTGTAACACAAGTATTGTCGTTCTCAAATGTAGAAATTACCGACTCCGCAATCTTCCCCTCACGCTCCACGATGATATGGTATGATTGATCACGCGGCAGCCACAAATCAATAAATCCGTTAGACTGGGACTTCATTGCAGTCTTCTCAATCACTGAATTTCCTTCTGAGTCGTTGATGGTCACATTGAACTCTTGATCCGTCAATTCACCTTGGCAGCCGGTCAAGCTATGAATCGCACAAGGATGCGTTTGTTCGATATAGGGTGCAATCGATAGAAAGAATTCGTTGTCCGGCAGATCGTAGGCCACATCCTTAGCGCCTTCGTTCGTTACAACCAGTTGCTTGGAAGTGATTGAAGCCGATGTCGCCGTTGCTTTACGCGTACTAAAGTCCTGCACCAATTGCTTAATATCTACAGTCTCATCATTACCTTTGTTCCCAGCATTGCTCGCAAATAAGTAAGTCCCCAATGCGACAACAATCACACCAGCAACCGCCAAGGTTTTCCATCTCATCTTGAATTCATCCCCTTGTCTGTTTTTACCATTATAATCTAGTTCCTCTGCTTATGGACAGGTTGAAACCCTTTAGACACCGTATTATCATATTTGTAAAAAAGCCCGCATCGGAAGACGCGAACTTTTGACATGCACACCAATTACATTAGCTAATCTACACACTTACTTGGGTTCTCTTATATAAAACCGGTATTGCTGCTGCTATTAGGATCATCCCCATAAAAGCGGGCGCGGCATGACCAAGTAATACATAGATCTGACCTCCAATGATCGGCCCAATCATTCTTGCTAAGGCCTGAATAGATTGGCTCCCCCCTTGAACCCTTCCTTGTTCACTAGAATCGACAGACTTGGAGAGCATTCCATTGAACGAAGGCCCAAAGATCGAATCACCAAAACCGAATACAAACATTCCAACGATAAAGAGAGGATAGAATGAGAACAGGGCAGATGCTGCAATTAGACAGTAGCCTATAATCTCCGAAACCATTCCAAGAATGGCTATCTGTTTATCATTAAATTTCTTCAAAAGCTGCGGCATTACCAGGCCTTGTGAAACGATGTCTTGAACGCCCATAATTGAGAACATAAGTCCGATTATTGCTGGCTTCCAACTGAATGTATCCATTGAAAATTGTGAAAAAACTGCCTGTAAAGATCCGTTCGGTATCCAAAGTAAGAACGCTGAGATAAGTAGCCTGTTTAAGTTTTTCATGGAAAGCAGGTTTGCAAGCTGAGCAAATGGATTCAGTCTTACAAAGGTTATCTTTTTCAGTCTATTACGCTTATCAAGGCTCTCAGGCATAAAAAAGAATCCATAAGCAACATTCAATAAAGTTATGACTGCCCCAAAATACATGGGTACAGAATAACCAAACTTGGCCAGAAAGCCGCCTAGCGTTGGGCCAATGACAGTGCCTACACCTACTACCGCACTCACCCATCCAAAATATTTGGTTCTCTGCTGCGGAGGAATGATGTCTGCAAAATAGGCGAAGATTGTGCTTATGCTCCCGCCTGTTATCCCCTCTATGATACGCCCGACAAATAGCACCCATAGCGCTCCTCCTATACCAAAAACGATGTACCCGATTGCGGAACCCAATAGGCATAGTAAAAGTAATGGACGACGGCCATATCTATCGCTCAAAGCTCCAAGTACGGGGGCTGCAAAAAACACGCAAAATGCATAAGCAGAGGTCAGCAACGTAACAACAATAGCTTGTTGTCCTGGATTACTAATATAAGGTTGCACTAAGAATGGAACGACAGGAGCTATGATACTGAAGCCTACTCCGCAAAGAAACACAGAGATAAGACCGAATATTAAAGCGTGTTTATCCACGGTTGGTTCTACATTCTGCTCATTGTGTGATCTAGATTTGAACATGTAATTCTCCCCTCAAGAGTTGAATATTTTGATTCCCAGGAAACATATATATCGTATTTCATTTTTGTTTCCTTGTCAACAAATAAGCGTTGATAAAAAATGCAGCCCACTCCTACTAGAGCCTGGCTGCCTGTGGTTTCATATTCATTATTTAAAATCCATTTCGATTTTATTCCTTTAAATTATTGGTGGCCCGGATTATCCACTTCGGGTCAACGTTTCTCAAAGTACGAGCAGTCCACGCAAAAACGCCGCCCTTAGTCTCACTAAGGCGGCGCTTTGTTATAGAATAACTTTCCGTTAAGGTCTCGGAGAAACCATGATTTTCACTTGGTTTTTCTCTTTTAACAAGGTCTCAAAACCTTCCTCCACAATATCACCCAGCGCAATACGTTTGGTAATCAGCTTTTCCGCTGGGAAATAGCCTTGCCCCATCAAGCTAATTACCGCCGGGAATACATCCCGGTATCCGATAATGCCCGCAATGTTTCTCTCCTGCATGACGATCTGGTTCGGATGAATGGATGCTTCCCGCTCGAAGATACTGACAATCATAATTTGGCCACCGATACCGGTAGATTGAATCGCTTGTGTCAGTACGACCGGAACCCCTGTAACCTCATAAGCCACATCTACTCCACCGTTAGTCAGCTTGATAATTTCCTGAACAGCATCCTTCTCAGCAGGGTTAATACCTATAGCACCAAGCTCCTCCGCCTTATTACGGCGTTCTTCCGACAGCTCGACAGCATAAATCTCGGCAGCGCCCGATGCTTTAAGTGCCTCTATAACAAGCAGCCCGATTGGTCCTGTACCGAATACGGCTGCACGATCTCCAACTTTGAATTGACTAGAACGAACCGCATACAGCGCAACAGCAGAAGGTTCGACTAGCGCGCCCTGTTCATAGGATAAGCTACTCGGAATCTTGTGCACCATATTTACATCAACAGCCACGTACTCAGAGAAGCCGCCACCGCCACCGGCCAAGCCGAGGAACCCCATTTTATTGCACAGATTGTATTTACCCTGTTTGCAGGCAGCACATTTGCCGCACGCAAAGATAGGCTCAACCACTACCCGATCACCGATCTGTAAGGATGATACCCCTTCTCCAACTTCGACAATCTGACCCGAAAACTCATGTCCCATGACGATTGGAGCTTGTTCATTCGTTAACGGATGAGGCGCTCCTTCCGGGATGAAGATCGGCCCTGCCGCGTATTCATGCAAATCACTACCGCAAATGCCGCAGGCTTCCACTTTGATTTTAACTTGATCTTTCTGAACCTCGGGCTCACGAATCGTTTCTACGCGTAAGTCCTTCACACCATGCCATCTGAGCGCTTGCATGTGAGTCATCTCCTATACACTTGTTTAATGAATGAGTTAAGTAAAATTCTTAACAAAACCGGAAACGTTTCCGATAAATATCATGTCACAAATTGTTCAAAGTGTCAACCTATCCATAAAAGACAAACTAAAGATCCGAACGTAAATACCGATCGTCATTGCGGAGATATTTGGACTTCCGGTCACTGTTGTCGCCTTTTTGTTAATTTCTTTTATTCGTCTTATACTGTAATTGAAATTTCTGTATACAAGTCATAATCCTCGGTACTGCCAGCTATGCTATAATAAAAATAAGAAATGCAATAAACATTATAGATTCGGAAACGATTCCGAATTGGAAGGAATAAATATGACTGATCCAAAAAAAGTGACGATCGCAGATGTCGCGAAGAAAGCAGGCGTAGGCATTGCCACCGTCTCCCGTGCACTTAACAATCAGGAAGGAATCAGCGCAGCGACGAAGGAGCGGATCCTTGAGATCATTAAAGAGATGGGTTTTAGTCCGAACACCTCGGCCCAAAGCCTCAAAATCCGTCAGACCTCTCAGATCGCACTGGCGGTTCCGGATATCCGCAACGCAATCATTCCGGATATAGCGTGGGCCGTAGAACAAGCTGCCAAACAGCATGGCTACCGGGTAGTGCAGATTAATACGCTTGGTAATGCAAGACTGGAGCTAGAGACGCTGCGCGAGATTAAGAAGCTTCATGTAGATGGATTAGTCATTATGCCCCTGGCCTATCCTAAACAGCTGGAGAGCCTAATTAATCATGCCAATCTGCCGATATCCGTAATCAATTATAGTAAAAAACTCAGCTCAGACCTGAAAGCTGATGTAGTTGGTCTATCTCGTCAGGAAGGTCGCCTCGTCATGGAGCATTTGAAGGGGATCGGGAGAACAAGGATTGCTTACGCCGGCGCTCCGAAGGACAAAATAGAAGAGCGTTATTTTGCCTATGAACAGTCTTTGCCGCAGTTGGATGCTTCCCTTGTCTATTTTGGTGAGGATTTTTCATTTGAGACAGGTAGAATGGCGGCGAATTACTTTTATAGCCTCAAGCACATGCCGGATGCGATTTATGCTGTCAATGATATGATCGCTATCGGAATTGTTAATCGGTTCAAAGAGCTGGGTGTTCGAGTGCCTGAGGATGTGGCGATTGCCGGGATCGACAATAACCTGTGGGCGACAGTGACCACACCGCAAATCACCTCGGTTTCCATTATGGGGAGTGAAGTAGGTCGGCTGGCGGCGGAACTGCTGCTGAAGCGGATTCAATCCGCAAGCGTGACGGAATATGAGCGGGTCGAATTTGAACCACGAATCATTGTCAGGGAGTCCAGCGTAACAGCGAATTACTATACTTCCAAGTAATCTCCTTTCACTCTTTTTAATATGACAGAAGATGACGTATATCACTGCTATGATGAAGTTGAATCTAATGTCTGAGGGGAGAAATGAAATTTATGAAACGACCAGTTGTACTATACATCGCAGCCTCACTGGACGGTTACATTGCTAGAGAAGATGGCGGAGTGGATTGGCTCAATGATGTCGAGGGGGAAGGCGACAATGGATATAGCGATTTTTATAACACCATTGATACGGTCCTGATTGGCAAGAAAACCTATGATCAAACCTTTGAGTTAACAGATGAATTCCCCTATGCTGATAAACAGTGTTATGTATTCTCCCGTTCCGAGCAACCGCCTAGCCCGCATGTTACCTTCATTCATGAAGATATGGCCGGCTTCGTGCGCACGCTAAAAGAACAGGACGGTGCTAAGATTTGGATCGTTGGCGGAGCTGAGGTGCTCGATGTGCTTATGAAAGACAAGCTCGTAGATGAATTCATAGTCACCATCACTCCCATTGTACTTGGCAATGGCATTCCACTCTTCAAAGGTGATAACCCGGAACAGAAACTCACGCTTAAAGGGTCAAAATCACTGGGGCAATTCGTTGAGCTTCATTATGTTGTAAAATAGCGGATGCGAAAAACCGCCTCTCCCCTTTCGGGTTGGGCGGTTCTTGCGTATTATTCGTTCATCCAAAAGGACATAAAGGCACCAGAAAATGATCTTTTAAAATCATCAATGGGTATAGAATGATTTTTCCAATTTAGCTCTGTACTAGATGATGGATGATTTACAATAAAACCGTGCAGCTCCCCATTTTCTCTAACAGCTCCGACAACAACTATCAAATGACCGCCTGCTTTAATGATCTCGCCGTTACTATCCATTTTTCCGCCATGAAAACCGGCAGTTACGGATGTAATACAAGGTCTATCCTTTTCTATCTCAGAGAGCACATCATTAACATTGCTTTGTCTAAATGTCTGACCCGAAACTTTATATTCTTTTGCAAGTTCAACTAACCCTTTATGTATCCATCCTCGATCACAATGGGCTCCGATTTCTACTCCCCTATATACGAACTCCCCATAGGTCTCACTTAGTTTATTGCCTCGATAAATCTGAAATCCGTCGATGATCATTTTAATAGATGCAATCCCGCAACCACGTACTTGCCAATGTTCAGCATCCTGTTTACTTTTGAATCCTTGTAGATTAACATCATTAAAATCAACTAGCTGCGTGTAAAATGGAATAGGATACGAAACTTTAAATATCTCATTTTGTTCATTAATGCGCAATAAATACGCCCCTCTCTTAGCTACCTGTGCCCTGATATTGATTCAGTCCCGCATTCCATACCCGATAAGCGATGAAGAACAGGAGAAGACCGATGACCGGTGTAGTATAAGGAAGCCACGATGCGAACAGTAAGCCCCCCTCCTTGTTCAGGATTACGTGCGATGGATAGAAATTGACGAAGCCGTAAGGAATGACAAAGGTTAATAGGATCCGCATAATTTTGCTATAGATTGAAATAGGATAATCGACAAAGCCGCGAATTCCAAAAATCACAATATTCTTAACCGACCTTGCGCGAACAATCCAGAAGCACATCGAACCAGTAATGATAATAAAAGAAGCTTGAACGAGCACCGCTCCCAGCAGCATGACGGCAAAGCTAAGATAAGAACTCCAATGAAGATGGATATCCAGGCGATTGAAGCAGACACCCAGCATGATCACCGCGATGGCAATGTCGCCGAGAAAGAAATGACCGAAGCTGCGAATGATCATATGGATGAAAGGATTGATCGGCTTGACGAGAAGGCTATCGAAAGAGCCTTTATGCACATCATCTTCAACATCATTCATTTGAAAAAAGAAAAAAACAGCCGCTACCGCATAGGTAAGCATATTAAGGGTGTACAGGAGCATGACTTCATACATATTCCAACCGTTTATGGTCTGAAACCGGCTCATTAACGCCCAAATCACGGTATAGCTGACCACATGCGTGAGCGCAAATCCGATAAAGTCCATGTAAAAGCCGAAGCCGTGCTCTGTTTTGCTTTTGAAATAAATAGGGATAAACCGCGCGTAGAGCTTCAGGTATCTCATCTTAGCCTCCCTGGACGACAAGCTTGTGAACAGCTCGCGACCACATCCATTTTTGCAATAACAAAAAACCAGCCATCCAGGCTAATTGTTGGAGAACGATGACGAGCAGATCGTACCAGCCTGTGACTTTTCCCAAGTATACAGAGATTGGTTCATAGTAGATGAGACGAAACGGAAGGATGTAAGAAATCTGCACAAGCGAATCCGAGAAAAACCAGATTGGAATAAAAGCGCCCGAAAATAGCCGGATTAGTCCGCCCAGCACCGTATTCACCTGCCAAACGAGAATATACCAGAAAGCGATTAGCCCAATCGTATACGTAATCAGGAAATTAAGAATTAAACCGTTGAAGACGAGAATTAGAAAGATGAGGCCGTTAGCCAGCGAGGGGAGCTGTACGTGGAAGAATGACATGCTGATCATGACTAACGGGATTAATTCAAATAAGATACGGTACATGTTCGTGCCCAAAGCCTGACAGAAAATGACGGAGCGAAAGCTCATCGGCTTTATGAGATCCATCGCGATTTCGCCCGACGATACTTTCGAGCTTACACTAAAAATCACGTCATTTGTGGCAAACACCGAGATCACTGAGCTGACCACAACATAGGTGATCATTTCCTGTAGACTAACTGTACCGGCTTGTGAGCTCAAAAGGTTGTTATCTCCAAACAAAGCGTACCAAATATAAATCTGCACAAGGACTTTAAATAGCTGCCCGAACAGGTAGAGTAATACCTCAGCCCGAAATGCAAGCAACGACCGGAAAGCGTTCAGCGTCATTTCCCGATAAAGTGCAATTCTCATACGGTCACTTCCTGCCGCTGGGGCTCTTCCTGGCTAAAGCCGGCATACAGATTGCGAATGATTTCTTCAATCTCCGTTTCCTTGACCTTGAAATCACGAACGGAATAGCGATCCATAATCCATTTGATCACCGCGGATGAATTAATTTTATTCTTATCATAGACAAGCTGGGTCTTGGCCTCTTCAGTCCGGTTGAACGAAACTCCCATTCGCAAAAGAGCATCATCCATAACAAAATCCTCTTCCGTATCCAGTTCCATGCTCTCCATGTTGCCGTAATCATTCTTGAGCGTTTGCAGGTTGCCGTCATACATTAGCCTGCCGTGATCAACGACCATCACGCGGCTGCATAACTTCTCGATGTCGGCCATATCATGGGTCGTCAAGATAACTGTGGTACCTCTCTCCCGGTTAATCTGACGGATGAATTCGCGGATGCGTTCCTTTACCACAACATCAAGCCCGATCGTGGGTTCGTCGAGATAGACGATTTGCGGATCATGCAACAGCGCCGCACACAGATCTGCGCGCATCCGTTGGCCAAGGCTTAGCGAACGAACAGCAACATTTTTGAATTCTTCTAACCCTAAGATATCGCTGAATAACGCCATGTTCTGCAGATAACGATCCTCCGGGATATCATACATATACTTCGTGAGCCGAAGTGATTCGATAACTGGCGTATCCCACCATAGTTGGCTTTTCTGGCCGAAAACGGCACCGATTCTCCGCGCATTTTCAATGCGGTTCTCGAACGGTACGAGTCCGTTCACACGCACATTACCGCTGGTCGGGACGAGGATGCCTACCATCATTTTGATCGTTGTCGACTTCCCGGCCCCATTGGGCCCGATATAACCGACAATCTCTCCCTGATCAATCGTAAATGAAATGTCCTCGACGGCAACTTTCTGCTCATACTCCCGGTACACAAGACTTTTCATCAATGGCCAGAACCCGTCCTTGCGCTTTTGCCGTTTGAATTCTTTCCGCAGATGTTCTACTTGAATCAGTGGCATGGCCCGCCCTCCTCACGCAATATTTACCCAGTATAAAAGATGAAAGGAGCAAACTGTTAGATGGCATTCTTGTCTTTTGTAGTGTGGAATTAATTAATAAAACTCCGGTGCTTGATAAGTAAACGTGCAAGTATGAGCGAATATGCAGCCCAACTCTTTTCCTAGCCGCTCAGCTTCAGTGACCATGATCTTACCATAACCTTTACTCCGGTATTCATCGGCAATCCACAACACATCTATATACAGACCACATAACCAGGTTTCACAAAACAACCCACCGATGACATCGCCTGAGTCGTCTTTGAGATATAAATTAATATCCTTGCCCCTACCTCCAATAGAAATCTCTACATAATAATTAGGAAATTATACCATATTCATGATTCATTCCAGGCGTAGAAAATAATTAAAGCTAAAGAATCCTCTCTTGGTTAACTCCCCTCCTCAAACGCTCATGTTACAATGGGGTGCAAAGGAGGAGTCATTATTGAACAAACAAAAAATCGTGATTATTGGCGCAGGAATTGTCGGGGCATCCGTGGCCTATCATCTAGCCAAACGAAATCAAGATGTAACCGTAATTGAACGACACCCCGCCGCGGCGCGTGAAGTCACGGATAAATCTTTTGCCTGGATACATACGACTCATAAGGTGGCTCCCGAATACTGGCATTTGTACGATGCAGCTTTGGAAGAGTATCATGCGCTTCAGCAAGAGCTGCCCGAACTGAAAATTCATTGGCATGGAGCGCTGACTTGGGGCACTCCGCCCCTAAGGGAGCAACCCCACTTTCAAAAATTAAACCGGGAGCAACTTGAGGCATTGGAGCCGAATCTGCAGGAATATCCGGATGAAGCGATGTTTGTCAGCGAAGAAGGTGCGGTGGACCCTATTGAGGTTACGGAGCTGTTGTTGAGCAAAGCGCGGGAGTACGGAGCAAAGGTTCAGTTCGATACCAACGTTACACAGCTGCAGCAAAAAGATTCCCGCCTGGTTGGCGTCCACACATCCAAGGGTTTTCTGGAATCGGATGTCTTGGTATTGGCCGCAGGAACAAGCATACCCGAGCTTTGTAACCCGTTAGGTTGTCCCGTCCCGGTAACCTCTTCGCCTTCCATTCTGATTCAAATGAAAACACCGAATAAACGGATACGCACATTAATCTCAAATGCGCAATTTGAAGCGCGTCAACTGACAGATCATACGCTACTAGCTGCGGAAGATTATATCGACGAGTCGGAGGAAAACGGACCAGAGGCGGTCGGTAAGCGGGCGTTCGACACGTTGCGTCGCAGTCTGAAGAACGGGAATCAACTGGAACTGGAGAGCATAAAGGTCGGGATGAGACCAATGCCTGAAGACGGCTACCCGATCGTGGGCTTTCAAGGTCACATAAAGGGACTTTATCTGGCGGTGATGCATTCTGCTATTACGCTGGCGCCCCTGATTGCACGTCTGGCCGCAAGTGAAATCATCGAGCGGGAACCAAGAGGTGAATTAGATCATTGTCGACTCTCGCGATTTTAAGACCACTTGAGGAATGTCCCGCTGTTGACCTCGATACTCCTGAGCACAACGCAAAAGAGTACATCGCCACATAAGCGATGTACTCCCAATTACATACTGTATATCTGCTTATGCCTTCTACTCTACCCCAGTCGCATTAAACTAATGTTTCCTGTTAGCTTAATTGAAAAAAAATAAATTTATAACGCTAAGCATGCGCTAGTACAGGTACACAGAACTTTGAATTTTTATCTAAGGCAAAGTTAGCCTTAATAAATAGCATATCGTCATTATTATCCATCGGCTCATACTGAGCTTTCTCAGTGAATTGATCTGGTGTGAAATGAAATTGAATACTCTCTGTCTGCTCATTAGCAATTCGATTAAGTAAACTATTTATATGAACGTCACTTTGACTAACTACATCATATAGATGAAGCGTATGACCTTCTTGTTGATAGACTATAATAGCTTCGTCCTCTCGCGAGTAATAAATTGATTCAGGAAACACATTTAAAGCGTAAAACATAAAAAGTCCTTGGTTATTGCTAACACCAAATTGTCCTGAAATAGGTTTGCGGGACAAAACCATTCGTTTGATAAATTCCAAGTCTTCTTCATTGGACAAATTCAGCTTGCGAATGGTGGAATCCTCATTTGGAGCGGGATTAAATTTCAGTTTGAATTGCGATTCATCAAAGGATTCAAATCCGAATTTCGGATAAAAGTTAATCGCAGTACTGTTAGCGAATAAGAAGAAGATATCACATTCTTGCTCGTAAATATCAAGAACATGATTCATCAATGCTCTAGAAAGCCCTTTGCCCCTGAAATCAGGGTGAGTAATCACTGTTCCAATTTAAATGGCTTTCTTGTTTAACCCATTAATCACTACGTCCATTTTGCTGACAGAAACATTAGCGATGACTTCACTATCTCTAAGAAATGAATAGCAGATATAACGATCATCCCAGAAACCTTTCTGATACCAAACTTCAAAGTTAATATCAAAAGCTAAAGTCGTTAGTTTATTAAAACTATCTCTGTAAGCCTTATTATCTTTGTAATCGGAAACTAGGTCTATTCCAACTTCTATACTTTTATTTAAAAACACAAGCATACCCCCTACCGTATTTATGATAAGTAGCTTCAATTTTACCACATAAAAGTACTATTGGTTACGGTAAATAACAAGTATAACTAAACTTCGCGTTAGCTGAATGATTGTACAAAATAAGACCGGATTTAGTGTAATTCACTCCGGTCTTATCTCTGTTATTTACTATTAATGCTCACCATTAATTCCACTCTACGCTTTACCACTACTTGTGATACGATTCACCGCGCTGTCTATAACGGCAAGTTTTAATGCCATCCTTTGCGGTTAGCCTTTTCTTTGATTTAGCACTATTCTACTATCAATAGAGCTTGATGTGTATCTTCGAAAAACACTCAAAAGGTTATGGGCCTGCACTGGAGCAAGTAGGGCTTTTGCTGATCGAATGCCCACTCGATATCGATCTCCTTGCCAAATACAAGTTCGCAACGGATTGCTCCAGCCGAGCAGCCGCTTCTACGGTGGATGCGGCCACTTCTTCGGGTAGCTCCTCCTGATCGACGTGTTCAGCCACGGGGTGAGCATGATGAGCAAAAGGCAAGATCGACTCAAAGATAGAACGAACAAATTCATGCCCGGCAAGGTAGCGGAACTGGTGAAATGGAATAACAAGCCGCTTCTGGACGAGATGATTGATGACGATACACCTGTGAAAGAAATGGTGGCATGGTGTAATGATAACGGCTTCCAGATCAGTATTCCCACCATGTACTCTTACATCAAGCAGCGCAGGGAAGCAATTATTAACGGGTTCACGATGGAATTGATCCACTCGAAGGAAGACACGTTCAAGAAAGCGCTGAAAGATTCAACGCGGAAGAAGGCAGGAGAAAAAGGCAACGCAAAGTATAAGGAGAATCGTGCTGAAGATCGGGCGAAGGCCAAGCAGATCATGGCGGAAGCTATGGACCAGGTCAGCCCCAAGCAGATCAAACATGACCTGGAGCTGCTGGATGAGGTTATCCAAAAGGGTTTCAAGACGCTGAACATGATGGAAGTGGTCAGCCCTGTAACGGCTATCAAGGCTATAGAGATGAAGCACAAGCTGTTCAATGGGGGCACAGGTGGCCATACGCTCTACGGCCTGGAAGAGATCAAGGTGCATGAGGCAGCGCGTGAACAAGCTATCATTGCGTGCCTCATGGAGTTCATCCCGGAGGAGCAGCGTGAGGCAGCTGTCCGCCTTATGGATAATGTGACCCGAGAGTATTACCAATCCATTGGCCTGGGTGAAGCGTATGCGCAGATAGAAGCCAAGGAGGCAATTGAAGATCAAGCTTAAAGTGAAGGAGAACGCCTGTGATGGACGTTCTCCTTTGTTTTGGCTTGTTTTGGCTTGGTGGAGTGTGTTAAAAATAATGTGCTATTTCTTTTTCTTCTTCTTTGCCTTTTCTTTCTTACCATCTTTATTTTTCGAAACCGTTGATTGGCTGACTCCATTATATGCACCCAACATTTTTTGAGTAGCTTTTGGAGGCTCATTTAGATTCAGTTTTTTCATATCAGTCCCTGACTTTACCATTCTAACAATGAGTTCATCTTCAGTTTCCGTTAAAATTATGTTCCTTGTAGATAAACTCCGTGATTTTTTCTTTTTTGAGAAGTATGTACCATTTTCAAACTCTGCAATCTTTATCCCCAAATCTTCCAAATAATCCATTATCGCCTTACCTTTTGAGATTTCATCCTGAATTTGCTCACTTTTTTTAATGTCAACAAGGGCCAATTCATCTTTTTTTTCATCCATGCTTTCCGACTCCTTTGTCATTTTTAAACAGTATCATTATTATGACATTATTTACCTGATTAAACTAATCGTTCGAGACACTGCTCCAGCAAAGCACATGTATCATATGGTGCGGTAAGGGCATGCTGAGCTTCTTGTCAAGTCACGCTTCTTCGATTTATTCACTCACTCGATTCCATGGTCTTGAAGTAATATATGGTCTCAGATAATTCAGTAAATGGTTATCAATAGTGTTTACAATCACTTGAAAATCATCAACATATTCATCTAGCTTTTCTACAGTTAGATATTGCTCGCCTCTACGTCTGACATTATGGGCAATATGTCCTCGGTATTTCACAAATTCATTTATCAATTCTATGTCTGCCGGTGTTAAGCAATCTAATATTTCTTTATAACCTACTAGCTTTTTACTAATCTCTTTTATATTAAGTACTTTAGGTGTATTGAATCCAGAAATTGTCTCTTCAACAATTTCATTAAGGTATAATGTTTTCCACCCTCCGTCTGCTAGCTCCAACACTTTGTTATCATTTTTATGATTCCTCACATATTGAGCTATAGTTTTTTTAACATCTCTAGGCATTTCATCTATCTTATTTAATGTCGCAAAATGGGTAGCCAATTCTCTTAATATATCTTCAATATAGGTTTCCCAAGCTCCACATAGCATCAAAATCCCACTTCTAGTTAGATGATCTAATGCCACTCGTCCTCTCTTGTTGAATATTTCTCGCAATGTTTTATAATCCCTTGATAGTCTCTGCACATCTAAAGTTCTTCTCCTATAGTCACGCCATGAATATGAGGGCATAGAAACAATCTCCTTTTAATGGTTAACTTTCATTTGACATCTTACTCACTAGACTTCATGAGTATCCTGATGTAGTCCTGTATTGGAAAATCACTACTTATTCCTCATCATATCACATAATGGAAAATGATGGACTAATTTGTCGATGCTTCTAATAAGAAGAGCCTCTAATACCAAAAGTCTTAGAGGCTCTTCATCATACTATTCTAAACTCCCACTAATACCCTAAAGACCCCCCACAACCGGATTTTTCGCAGTCACTTATGGTACGGTTCTCCGCATTAAAAGATTGCCGTTACCCCTATATTCATGTCGCAGGTGACCGCGCCTAATTAGTGTGGCTGAAACTATCCATGCCTTAGTCTTTCCCGGAGAACAATCTAAAAGAAGAGAAGCCCCCCGTTTGAGTGGCTTCTCTATATAAGTAACAGTTGTATAGATTATGTTGTATAATAAATAAAGGGAGAACATTTGTTTCGCCACTGAGACGCTCTAGAATCAATTTTAAGACCTTTGTGGTTAGAAAGACAACTTCTTAACACTTTATCACTTAGAATTGCAAGAAAAGACGTTTCTGTCGATCTGAGAGGACAAAAAAACAAAAGTTTGACAAATAGAAATAGACCATGATATATTAAAATCAAGGTCAATAGAAAATATTCACAAATCAGAGATTCCACTTCTTCAATGGTGCTGTAACACCATTAACTTAACGTTTTAGCTACCAGCTGACTAATATCTACGTCTCAGATGATAGCAGATATTTTCTCTTTAATCAAGACTTTTTGTGTGGTTAGAGTTCAAAATGGCTTAATCGTTACCTCAGAACTAGTGGTTCTCCCTTCAAAAAAGGATGATATTTCTCAATAGAAGCTGTGATAGATATCTTATTCGACCTAAACTAAAAAATTGAAGGGTTTATGATTAGTCTATGAAGAAAAAAGAAATATCTGATAACTTAATGTATTTTCAGCAGTATATTGGTAAGGAAAAAATAAAAAAACAATTAAGACAAGCTGGGTATACAGGTGAAGGTAAATTCGATGATTTTGATGAAGTTTATATGTCAATTCGCTCTGAACTTCCCGAATCATTAAAAAGTGACTCGAAGTTTATAACTTGTGAAGCTTTAGCTTTAGGAGTTGACCAAGGTAAAATTACTGAATCGGAACTTGACGAAGTACTATTCAGAGTACTTGAAGACAGTTTACTAAATTCTTACCTCTACAAAATTGAATCTCATGATATCGTCCTAACAGACTCCGGCTCTATCCCTGGTGTATTGAAAAATTGGTCGGTATCTTTAAAAAAATCAATAGTAGGAAACATTTCGAGGGATGCAAAGGGGCTAGATTTTGTGACTTGTTCATACCGTTTGTATGAGACGGATGGTCAAGTAGAAGCTATAAGATTGCTTCTTTTGGACAAAGAATTAGTACCCTTGGGAGGTAAAAACAAAGAAGAAGTAATGGTTGCTTACCCAACGCTAATTGATTTTGATTTTCGACGTAACCTAGTGCATATTCGTCTGAAAGATGTAAACAACCTCGAAACAGATATTGAAGAGGTTGGAACAATGAGTAAAAGAATAGAACGAACACAGAAGTTTATTTCTTCTCTATCTCCAGAGATTCGAACAAGTAGTATCTCCAAGTTCGGAAAATATCTCTACAAAATAGAAGAGGACATTCTGTCGGAGAAACGCAAACTGGCTGAAGATAAACTTCAAAGCTTTGATAAAATAATCGAATCGTTTGTTGAAGAAATAGCAGCGGGTCTGGAAGCACAAGTTAACGGTTCTATTAGTGCAAGACAGTATATTTCCTATGCTGTTTTATCAACTATAGCAGCTACATTACCCAATAATGAACAAGGTGATGTAGTGGGTATTAAATTCAGAAGCACTAGAGAAGAGGGGACAAAAGAGTTTGCGGAAGTGCATATCTCTGATAAGGGATACAAATGTATTTCAACTCACAATCCTTACTGGCTAAATCTTCCTATACTACAAGGTGAACAGAAAGTTGAGAGTATGAAGCTGATAAAGAAACTCTCCGATGGCTATCGTATAGCGAAGTTTGAGTTTTCCTTAGAAACCGCTAATGTTCGGTTACTTCAAAAAAATGAACACCCAGACAAAGACTATCATAGACAACCAACAGATGCGGATTATTCGGAAATGATAGAGTATTTGGTCGGGTTCATGGACTAATGAATTTATAAATGTACTTATTTTCTCAGGAGGTTGCCCGATATTTATTTTGGGGCGACCTCTTTTTATGAGAAGAAAAGTTAAAATTCCTATTTTACCCACTACAATTGAATACAGAACAACTGGCTAATTGACTAGTAATTACACTCTAAAGGTTTCCTACACCGTCAATATCTGCGCTGTAACGTATGCTTTATGTATTTCAACATCGCCTTGTGATTTTCTAACAGCAAATAAATGAGACTGTCGCAAAAGTATACTCAATCAAATTTGAGAATAAAACCTGCTTGATCAAAAAAATCTTTTGTATCCAGTACATTACACCCTTGAAGGATACTTCCAACATTATACTTAAAAGCTCTCTCTTTCGGCATAGTTGAGAAAGCAAATCTCGCTTCGCGCTGGTATTCAAAAAACTTGTCTTTCCAATATGCGATTCCTAAATTTCCTTCGTTAAAATCTTGTATTTGCTCCTTAAACATACCAATAGAGTAATCGACATAATTTACATCTTTGACCATGCCAAAATGGTCATTGGGTATTGTTTTACAGATAAGTTGAGGAAAGTCTTTTGGGAGTAATACCGCCTTATCACCAAAATTCGCTATAAAGTTTTCTTTGTCTGAATTTGGAATTCTCAATCCGCAAATTGCATAATTCTCATACACTTCTAATACCTCAAAATCCTCTTTTTTAAATGCAGTGAAACAAAATACAGGAATTTCCTGTATATTTGGATGCTGTAAATTAAATATTGAAGGACCGTTGAACTGGTGAACTAATTCGTCGGTTTCATAATTGTACATTCTAATATTGGTTACAGAACCGACAAGACCACCTTCAAATTTGTCACCCTGCCCACGCTTCTGCTCCTGTAGTTCTTGTTCTACGAAGACCTTTAGAGGATTCATAAATAAATTGCCACTTAATAAGTCCTCTAAGTGCTGGGAACCAACAAATTTTACGAACAAAGATACATCTTCCGTATCATCTTTCCACTTTCGAAACTCATTCAATCGCATAAAACCACTCTTCCATTTAATGTATTTGTATAACTTTACACTACAGTACGAAGTTGATAATGACAAATATAAAAATATATGGGGATACAAACCAATGGGTAGCCTCGTCTTTAATTTGGTGAGAAAACACTGTTACAAACAACCATAGAGCAAATTCACGTCCAAAATAGTCGCAAGGTCCAAGGCATTGAACTTGAGCTAGACTCTACCCTCCAAAACCTTTTTTTTGAGTAGCCCTCCCGCTAAGCCAACGGGAGGGACTTTTGCTTTTTCCAAGCAAAAGCCTACTGCAAAGATCACGCTTGTTTTGTAAATTCCCTGCCCCCACAAACTCCTTTACAAAGCATCAGTTACGTCAATTGCAGCGTTGTAAGTCCTGACACTTTTGACACTAAAAAACTGTGTTTGCGTGGGTTGTGATACGGGTGCAGCCTTCCCAGCAAACAACCCCCAAGTCAAATTCCGAAGGGAGGTACTTGGATGCACCTGCGAAAATCCTTGTCCAGCAACAATTCTGCCCGATCCCCGCCAAAAAAACTTGCCGCTACTTATGGTACGGTTCACCGTAATTAATCTTCAACTCTAGATGTTGAACTTTTATTAAATTTTCCTTAAGCACTATCATTTGTTGATTCAATTTATCACCGTGTTGATATTAAAAATACACCGCCAAGGTATTCAAACCGTTTGGCGATGTATTCAACGTTAAAATTCTATTATATGCCTTTCGATGCTTACTCTTCCCCAGTCGCAACCGGGTTCTTATCATAGCTAACCCAATCACTCCAGCTTCCCACATATAGCTTCACATCTGTGTATCCTGCTTCCGTTAAAGCCAGCACGTTAGGGCAAGCTGTGACTCCTGCGCCACAGTACACGATAATTTCCCGGTCAACCGGGATATCCTTAAAGCGTTCACGTTGCTGTATGCCATCAAGGAACACGCCGCTCGGAGAACCATCCTCCCAGTAGTGATTAATAGCACCAGGAATATGACCTGCCTTCTGATATTTCGATGTATCCACACCGGTATAGCGATCATGTATCCGTGAATCAATTAATACTCTTTGTTCCTGACCGATACCAGCCTTAACCTCAGTAATCGTCGCCTGTAGACTGTCGTTAATACGGGATGAAAATTTGGTATGCACAGGCCGTGACGGCTCATTCGTTACCGGATAACCTGCTTGACTCCAGCTAGAAAAACCGTCGGACAGCAGTTTCACCTTCTCATGGCCGGCATGCTTTAGCATCCACCACAGCCGTGACGCAATACTACCTCCCTGATCATCATAGACAATCACTTCTTTTCCCTCATCAATCCCGGCTTGCCCCAGCTTCTCCGCAAATACAGCAGGATCGGGCAACGGGTGACCGCCTCCATGAATCTCTTTTGGACCCGAGAGATCCGTATTCAGATCAAAAAATACAGCGCCGGGAATATGCCCTTGCAAATAGGCCCCGTAACCCTCTGATGGCTCACCCAATACAAAGCGAACGTCCGCAAATACCGTGTTAGGATCATTCAGCCGTAATACAGCCTCAGATGAATGAATCAAATTAGACATAGTCAGTTCCTCCAATAGGCAAAATCAGTTCAGTTACATAGTTATCGCTAACCGCGGTACTCCATGGATCAATGATATATCTTTCGTAAGAAGCCCCTTGGAGCGGAATCGCCTGCTCTTGTGCCCAATGCTGCACTTTCCGGTACGTATCAGAAAGGGTGCTGTAATCTCCTTTGTGAACTACACTTATGGCCTGAAATCCTCCCACTCCTGTCGTCAACGCCGCATTGGCTTCATCCTCAATCACCGCTGTGTAGCAATCTACGGATGTGAAGGTATGATTGATACGCTGATCAAAATCTTCGAAGAACAGCATAAACGGCCCATACGCGAATACATTATGCTGGTTGCAGAGCCCGACGAGCACATTGCTATAAAGCACTTCAATATTGGCGGCTTGAGGGTCTGAAATCTCATAATGGAACTTCAACGTACGATATTGTGGAAAAGGAGCAATCTCAATGTCCCTCTCCTTCCGGGGTTTCGCCAGCAGTGTCTCCCCTTGCTTCAGCAGCCGCTGCCATTCCTGAATTGCAAAATGCTTCTTCTGCAGCTCCGCCATCTGCCGCTCGACCATCAGCAGCTCTTTAGCCATATAGTCTTCCAGCACTTCAAAGTTAGAGCGCTCCAGCATCTGACGAATATCATCGAGCTTAAAGCCCAGTTGCTTGTAATATTTAATCAGCGGAATCTTCCGTATGCTTTCCACAGAATAATACCGATAGTTACTTTCAGGAGCGATGCGGTCAGGTGTCAGCAACCCGATATCGTCATAATAACGAAGTGTCCGAATCGGAACATTGCATGTCTTTGCCACTTCTCCAATGGTGTACCATTCCAATTCGTCTCCCCCTTTTCAGAGCCTTGCTCTTACAAAAGACCTTTAATGGTTTCCTTCAATACTAATAGCTCAGGATTAATGAGCCGATCTCTCTTATTCTTCTGGTCAAAGCCAACAGTGAGTTCTTCTTTCACCACTCCTGGTCTCGAAGACAGTACGTAGATCCGGTCCGACAGAAAGATTGCTTCTTCAATGTCATGGGTAATGAACAGGATGGTAACGTTAAAAGCTTCCTGAACCTCCAGCAGCCAAGCCTGCATACTGCCTTTCGTAATGGAATCCAGAGCACCAAAGGGCTCGTCCAGCAGCATAATCTCTCCAGAGGCCAGAAAGGTGCGAAGAAAGCTGGCGCGTTGCTTCATTCCCCCGGACAGCTCACTCGGGTAGCGGTGCTCATAGCCTTTTAACCCGATCCGGTCCATTAATGATACCGCCTTTGACCGTGAAGCTTCCTTATTAGAACCTTTCAGATCCAGCGGCAAAACAATATTGTCCAGAACCGTCTTCCACGGCAGAAGCAAATCCTTCTGCTGCATATAGCCGATCTCCCCATGAACGTCCAGCGTTCCCCCATCTGCCGGCAATAAGCCGGTAATGATGTTAAACAAGGTGCTTTTACCAGAACCACTCGGTCCCAGAATAGATACGAATTCACCTTTACGGATATGCAGAGAAACATCTTTCAATATCTCCGCAGAACCATATGATTTGCTGATACCATCAAGTGTAATTAAGGTATTGTTCTCGCCGGAATTAGGGACAGTCTTCTCCAATAGTGCTTTATTTTGCATCGTAACCTCCACTATTTCCAATGCGTCGTTTTTTTGGATATATAATTGATAAGGTAAATAAAGCCCACACTGATGATTACGATAACCAGAATCGAGGCAAACACTTTATCTAGCGCATAAGCATTCTTGGTCCGAACCATATACACCCCGATCCCCTTCGTTCCGCCTTGCCATTCCCCGATAATCGCCGCCATAATCATATACGTCGCCGCAATTTTGAGTCCGGAGAAAAAATTCACCATCGCATATGGCAGCTTTAAGTGGATGAAGGTTTGCAGCTTGGAGGCCTTGTAAGAATGGAAAAGATTCAAATAGTCTTTGTCCACCTTCTCAAACCCGTCCACCAGACTAATACAAATCGGGAAAAAGCAGACCATCACAATAATGAGGATTTTCGGCAGTATGCCAAAACCGAACCAGACGATTAACAGCGGTGTAAGCGCAATGGTCGGAATGGTCTGTGAGACGATTAGAATGGGATAGAGCGATTTTTTGATAACGACAAAGCTGTCCATCAATATACCGAGCACGAAAGCTAATGCGATCGATAATGCAAATCCAAGCACAGATTCATACAGCGTTGTTCCGACATGACCCGCAATGGTGCCAAAGTCGCTGATCAAGGCACTGACCGTAGCCAAAGGCGAGGGTAGAATATAGAGTGGAACATGGTTCAATGTCACGATTAGCTGCCACACAATGACGGCAATGAGAAGGGTAGCAATCGGATAGATCCGTTCGTCTATCTTTTTAAGTTTGTCCATGGTAGTTATCTCCCGCGATTAGTAAAGAGACCATATCCCGGGATCATGGGCAATATGGTCCTTTATCGCTATTTTTTAAATTCATATAATTCCTATGTGTTTATTATAAATTAACAACCACATAACATTCTGTCAATGTTAATCTTTAACTATTAACGCCCGGTCCCTCATCAGCCCTCTGTTCCAGATAGGTCAGTAAGTCTTGGCCCTGCTGTCCTTGAAACCACTTCGCATGACCAAGCCAGAAGCTGTCGTAAGCCAAATCCGTGTTGGACTTGGACTTCACAATCCCCATAAAGTAATCCATCTCGCTCAGTGCAAACTCCGCATGAACCAGGGGAAGAATGGCCACAAGTGCAGCGGTCTCCTTACTGCTCAAAGGCCGAATCGACTCATATCCTGACAGCAAAGCTTCGAGTTGAGCGTAATGTACAATGTCATCCTGTTCCTTATCATCTAAAGCCAGCCATTCTATAGTATTGCGCTCAATTGCCGTAGCCAGATCATAGATAGCATTCGTACGGTCTGCGAGACCGAAATCCAAAATCGATTCAACACCCGACCGTTCATCGCTGTCACTCCACAGTAAATTAGAGGCATGCCAGTCATTATGTGTCCAGAGCGGATTCAACACGTCGAGTAGAGGCACAAGCTTGGCGTAAAAAGGCATAAAGACCGTTTCCAAATCCTGCTCCCAGGATCGGTTCTCAAGATACTTGCCCAAGGCTTCGCGCGGTGCAATAAAAGCTGCCATTTCCTGGCGCGGGTCCGCTGAACCAAAGATTGAGAAGCTTGATACCAGGGCACGGACTGGTCTTGCCGGGGCTTCAAAGCCCTCCGCCGCATCATGTAGTAGGGCCAGCGCTTCACCTGCCGCATAGGCGTGATCCTCTGTCAGAAAAGGACTCCATGAAACTGCATCCCGGTACAAATCCTCCCCTTTTGCCAAGCGATGCACCTCATACGTCCATTCGTCGAGCGCAAAGGCTGTCAGATCATCCCTCCCTGCGACGATATTGCTCACCGGAATTCCTTGGGTTCGCAAGTGGCGGATAAAACGATGCTCCTCCAGAAGCCCCGCTACATCACGTACCGTATGATGATGCCTTTTAACAAACAGACGCTCCGTAGCGGTGATCACAATCGTCGCACTGGAGAATGGCCTCGGGCTGTGCCAAGTCAGCTCCGAAGCTTCTTCTAAATCAGGATAATAGCTTAACAGTTGATTAACTTCTTCTAGCGTAATCGGCGCCCAATCCGGCCGGACAAGGGTTGTTCCCATGCCATGTGACAGTAGATCCGGACCGCTTCCTTCCCGGCTCATCGTTCATTCTCCTTAGGCAGAAAATCATTGCTGTAAGCCGTCTTCCAGCCCTTCCGATCCTGCAAAATGCCATGTTCAGCAAGCCACTCGGAATAAGGCTCGATCAATTCCGTACGTTGCACGCCCCAGATGCCGTTATGCAGCCAGGTGCTAGCTATCAGCGGCAATGAGCGCTCCACAAGGTGGGCAGGGAAAAATGGAATAATCCGTTCATAGATTGGCGCAGCCAACAGCGGATCAGCAACCAAGGCCTGATAACCTCTCTCCGTAGCCGCCAAAAAAGCGCGGACGGTCTCAGGATCTTGAATAGTCTTTTCCACCTGTGTCCCTAGAAGATAACTGTGATAGGGCGGCGCACCGATCTCATCCACAGGCCATACGATTCTCTCTTCTTCCGGAACTCCGGTGTCCATGAGAATCTCCCAGGCCCAGTAGCTCCCGAAGGTTGCATCCGCCTCACCGGCGGCAATGTCATCCGGGGTTAACTCTCTAGCACCGCTGTCTACAACGATAATAGCGTCCGGGTTCCCGCCATCCGCACTAACCAACTGCCGGATCATCGCCATTCCCCGCGGCGTCGGATTCAAGGCCACCCGCTTACCGCTGAGATCTGCCGGACGGCGAATTCCGGTACTTCGAACCGTCTGCACGGTTTCCATCCCCCTATGGTTAATGGCTGCTACGCCCACAACCACCGGCTGTCTCTCCCTTTGTACCAATAGCCGATTACTAGGGAAAATCCCGAAGTCCGCTTCTCCTCTCGCTAGATAGGCTAACGTGTCGCCCCGCTGCGGATCGTACACCGTAAACTCCACATCAAGTCCGGCATCTTTATACCATCCTTGCTCACGCGCATAATAGAACCCGGCTGAATTGGTCCAAGGGTAGAAATATTCAAGCATAACCTTTAAGTGTGTCATCGAGTTAACATCCTTTTCATTATTTTTTCGGGAGGAATTCGTTAGTAAAAGCTTCTTCCGGTTTCAAATCAGTTGGAATTAGCCCTTTATCCTTGAGAAATTTCGCATAACCGCTCCATACCTCGGTCTTCATCTGCCCCCATGCTGGTGCGTCGGCAATGTATTGTGTCGCCAAAAATTTCTGACTTTCCACAGCGAGTGTTTTATCGATCTCCGGCGCATGCTTCAATAAAAGTTCCGCACTTTCCTCTGGATGATCGATGGCATATTGGTAGCCCTCTTCGGTTGCCTTTAAGAACTTGCGTACCTTGTCAGGATTCTCGGCGATCGTTTTGGTTCCAGTGATCAGAATCGGTGTGTAGTAATCCAATGCCGGATCAAGTTCTCTTGCCGGAATATAATTCAGTTCAACACCTTTGAGTTTAGCTTGTACGCCGGTCCAGCCTTCAAAAATCCAGGCAAAATCAACGTTTTTCTGGGTAGCAGCGAAGAAATCATCATTACCAATATCCACAAGCTTCAGCTTGCTGAAGTCGGCTCCGTTCTTCTCCATAACCGCTTGAAGAATCGCTTCCTCCGATGGGGAACCCCAGCCGCCATATACTTTCCCCTCAAAGTCCTTTACACCTTGAATGTTCTTGCTCTTCGGTGCAGCAAACCCTGAAGTATTATGCTGGATGATCGTAGCGACCGCCTTGATCGGCAGCGGTTCCTTGCCGGTTAGCGCATAAGTTACATCCTCCTGGTAGCTGACGCCAAAGTCACCTTTTCCAGCAGCGATCAACGTCGAAGTCGTTCCTTCTGACGGCTGCACAATTTGTACGTCCAATCCTTCATCCTTGTAATAACCCTTCTCTAAAGCAACATATAGACCTGTATGATTCGTATTGGGCGTCCAGTCCAGAATTACGCTGGTAGGTTCCAGCTTGGTACCTTGCGCTTGCTCTTTTCCACTACTCGCACATCCAGACAAGAGCATGGCCGATAATGCGGTAATCCCCAGTATGGTGAATAAACTTGATTTCATATAGAATCATTCCTCTCCAATAGCTCTCTCAAGTAAATAAATCCTATTCCGATGTATTTACAATGGTATAGAGAAAATAATAACCCTCCATGTAACTGGAGGGTCAAGCATTTTCTTCACTTCTTTAGGATACTTCCGTTTTATTTACTTTTACCGATGAATAAATCCCACTCTTTATTGTATAATTTAGGAAAACCCCCGAGGTGATGATATGAGTAAATCTACATGCTCTGATAAAGCTATTGTTTCGGTCCTGCTCGGAACAGCCTTTTCGATCATCATAGCTTTCTTTGTGGTTAGGTATATTATCCAGAATGTTTCGTTTGCTCCTTAGGGAAAAGGTCCATATAGAAAAACAGCTACCTCTACAAGGTGGCCGTTTTTGTCTATTGTATTCGATTAGAGAACGGGAAGGATACCGCCCTCCCTTATTTGCCCAAAAAGCTCTTAACAATCAAATCCAACTGCGCTTCCAATGAAATCGGATCGTTGTAATAGGAACCCTTTTCACTAATAAAATATACCTGGTTATTCTTCACCGCAGGGAGTGATTTCCACAGCTTGCTGTCGTACACCACATTCGCATTACCGTCGTCCCACCCCCAATTGCTTGTAAAAATGTAGTCGCCAGCATACTGAGGCAGTAATTCAAGCGATAAATCCGTTCCAAACCCAGGACCGTCAATGAGCGCTTTCTGGATGGTCTCCGGAGCTTTTAGACCAAGGTCATCATATAGAATTTCGCCGCCTCGGCCGCCCTTATTTCCCCAAGCGTAGATGCCTTTGGCGAACGGCTGAAGAATCGACACCGTCTTGTCTCCAACGACCTCTGTTATTTTCGGCTTCACTTCAGCAATTTTGGTTTTCCATTTCTCTGCCCATTCCTGCGCTAGATCTTCCTTGCCCGTGATTTTACCGAACTCCATCAAGAGTTCCGACGGGGTTCCTGCTCCATATTTAAGTCTTATTACCGGGGCTACTTGCGCGAGTTGTTCATATTGCGCTTCTTCAATGTAATCAAATGTAATAATCAGATCCGGTTCCAATGCGAGGATTGCTTCTATATTAGGCTCTTCACCAATATTAATGATACCGTCCAGCTTTCCTTCGTGGTAAGGGTTAGCTAACGAATCTTGGGTCGCAGCCACAGGCTTAACGCCCAGCGCCAGCAAATTACCAATCGCACTTCCAGTTAAGTCCACAATCCGTTTAGGATCAGTGGGGATCGTAACTGTTCCCTTCGCATCCGTATAAGTTTTAGTTATTGCAACTGCATTCCCTGTACTCGAATTCTTTTTGGTTGTTTCCTGGCTTGTCTCTGTGGATTGCGCACGATTTGCAGCGGTATTGTTATTTACGGTATTTGATGTGCTGGAGCAAGCACTAATGAACAGCATGAAGCATAACAACAGCGCCGCTGTAGCCATAGAAGTTGACTTGGTGACTTTGTACAATGGATATCCCCCTCTTTTGTCTAAATGATAATCATTCTCGTAACCATTGAAACTATAGCATCGGGAATCATCGGCAACAAGGGCAGATTTCGTACTAGACACGGGTAATTCTGGTACAGGAGCTCCTGCATGAACTCTCGTTCTGAATTGCATTGGAGGTAAACCATAGATTTTCTTAAAGCTGCGGCTTAACGTATGGGCATCTGGATAGCCTACCCGTTCAGCAATCTCTTGTAATGATATGTCGGTGTAAAGCAGATCATTCACAGCCCGTTCCATACGAATACGTGTCAGAAACCGGATGGGACTTTCGTTCATTCGCTGTTTAAAAAGCTTGCTCAAATAACTAACGCTGCAGTCGAACTGTTCAGCCAAAATATCCAGTGTTATAGGCTCCATATAATGATCCTGAATGTAACGAACAACCTGCGCCAGCAGATCTGGATGAACAGGGTTAATCCCTTGGGTGTTGATCTGGCTTAAAAGCTCATGAACAAATTGATAAAACAACGACCGTGCATGAAAAGAATTCAGCGGGTCTTGCCCCATCCAATTCGCCATCATCTCCTCCAACCTGCCCCGCAGAGGAAGCGGATACAGCGGAACGAAGCTATATTGATGAAGAAACGGATTATCCTTCTCCAGTTGCAGCATTAACTTCTTAGATGTAGGCAGCATCAGAACAGCCTTGTACAAGACCAGATAATATTCGAAGGCTTCCTCTGCTAAAATATTCAGACGCGCACCGCGACCACCATGCAGTACATGGTTACGGCTCATGGTGTGCAGCACATCGTCCAAACGTACGCTTGCATTCCCACGTTGAACATACAAAAAAGCACTGGCCGGCAAACGGTAGCTTTGCATCTCCATGCCTGTCTCCAGCAGGCCATGACGGATATCCAGCACTTTTAGGGAAGCATGATTCCATAACGCAATGTGATCGTATAGCTTCATCGCCCTTTTCAATCCTCCCAACACAATGACGACTCTGTCCTATCATTATATTGATAACGATTCTCACCGTAAAGGAAAAAGAGAATATACTTCCTCCATCCGTTATTGATTTTTATACCAGATACCTTAATAATACAAATAAGGACTGCAGATAGTATGTCGGAGGTGTCTTATGGAGTATCCATTTAAAGAATATGTGATTAGTGATGATCAAGAGCGTGTTCACGTCCCCACAGTAATCGATTTTTTGGCTACCAGCTACTGGGCCAATAAACGCTCTCCTGAGAAGATCAAGAAATCGATTCAAAACTCTGTCTGCTATGGTGTGTATGATGAGGATAAAATGATTGCTTTCGCAAGGCTGATCACGGATAGCGTCACAACCTATTATTTGTGCGATGTGTTCGTGCTGGAAGATTACCGCGGGCAAGGCATCTCGAAAAAACTGATCGAAGTGATCACGAATACGCCTGAGCTGGAATGGATGTCCGGTATCCTGGCTACCAAAGACGCTCATGGGCTGTATAGTCAGTACGGATTCGAGAAGGAAGACGGTAAATTCATGAGAAGACAGCCGCAAGGCAGACTGCAATAAACAAATCTAAGTGTACATAGAAAGAGATTATTAAAGTAAATACTCTTCTCTCTCTTGGTCTGCGCGTGTCGCAGGCTTTTATTATTTCCATAAAGTGAGAAGTTTCCAAGTCTGCAACGTCTTATATATAAATCGATTTTGTCTGGAGGCATCCAAGTGAATGAAGGAATAGACGACAAGCTGGTGATTAGGGAGGTACTGAGCGGAAATCGGGAAGCCTATGCGTTACTGGTAGATAAATACAAATCCGGTTTATACCGCCTGCTGCTAGGCATGGGCGCAAATGCTCAGGATGCGCAGGATCTGGCACAGGAATCTTTTATTAAAGCCTACCAGAAGCTCCCGGATCATAACAGCCAGAGCAGCTTTGCCGCCTGGTTATACGCGATTGCTATCAATCGTTTAAGAGATTTGAAGCGGCGCAAAAAAGTCAGCCTTGCAGCTCTCCCCTTGCTGAGAGAGGCAAGTCCCCCCCTTACACCAGAGGAACAGTATATGCGTAAGGAAGAGGAACTGGAATGGCAGGGAAGATTAGTCAGGCTGCCGGAGCGTTATCGCATCATCCTCCTGCTTCGTTATGCCAATGAATTAACCTACGAGGAAATTTGCGAAATTACAGGATTGTCCATGCATCAGGTCAAGAACCGTCTTCATCGTTCCCGGCAGAAGTTGAAGAAACAATGGTCTCAAGCAAAGGAGGATTCCAGTGAGCAAATGGAGCTTTACCAATCGCGATGATCGTGATGCAGATGAGCTGATGTCACGCCAAATGCAGCGGATACCGGCAACGCTTCCTGATTTTTTCACAGAACAGGTCATGGAACAAGTACGTCACACAGAGATGGAAGCCCCAACCGGAACGAACTTAAGGAAATTATCCGGAATGCGCAGAAACAGAGTCATTAAAAAGCTGCAATGGGGCAGTGCTGTCGCCATGGGAACGGCCTTTATGGCCTTTCTGCTGGTCGCATCTTACTCGGCTTATGTGCGAAATTCTCTACAAATCGTTCAGACTTACACTTACTCAGCACCACTGCCCAGCCTGATGTTTGGTGAGAACAAACCGGATTTCGATATCGGTCTCATGGAGGCGCAAGCGCTTGGGGTGGTACAACAGGCTGATGTTCAGGCTACTGACAAAGGCTATACACTTATGCTACGTGATGTCGTGGCAGACCCTACTCGAATGGTCTTATCTTTGCAGATTGTTGACGAGAAGGGACAGCCAGCAGAACAAGCGATGGACCGTTTTGATTTTGAACAACTGCATCTCAAAGATCAGCAAGGCGAAGATATCGGACAACTTCGGGGAATTATGCCTATGGAAACCCGCATTGGTTCGGACCATTCCAAACAGAAGTATGTTATGTTAATCTACATTTTCCCAGATAAGCAGCCCAAAGACAAAGTTCTCATACAGAGCAATGTGAACGAACTAAAGACTAGCAAAGACGGAAAGAAATCGCTGAAGGGAAACTGGAATTTCAGCTACACTGCTGACATGGAAAAGGCGAACAGTCTAGTCGTGACGTCAGATCTGAACGAGTCCTACACTACCCCGGAAGGACTTCATGTAAAGATGGATCAGCTTGTCCACTCCCCTGCAGGTGTGCAGCTAAAGTTCACGACCTCGCTCTCCGAAGCTGCGGCAGCCCTCACTCCAATGGAGCTGAGGAATAAGCTGACGGTGATGTTCCATCTGGAGAACGCGAAAGGACAGGAGCTGTCCAGAATTAACAGTTATAAGGACGGGGGGGCTAACAATACTTCTTTCACCTACATTTGGAAGGAAGAAGATGGCTCCAGCACCCTGCATTGGATCTATTACTTCCAGTCACTCCCGTATGATACCATGAACATCCGTTTTGTACTGGATGGCTATACCCTTCCCGTGAAATCCAATGATAGTATTACATTCCAACCCGGAGAGCTGAAGCAGAGACCGGCCATTTTCGATAAACAAGGCGATCATCTGGAAATCCATAATATGAAAATAACTGAAACAAAAGATGAACCCGGTGTTTCCGGCTGGATGACCGTCAGTGGAAGCTTTGCCAACCAGTTCTCGGCCGATCAGTGGGTCGCCTATGATCAAGATGGTACAGAATATAAGACTGTTTTTAGAGGAGCGGTTAGTCTTGAAGAGCAGGCCGTCATTAGAAAAGAAAGTAGTGACACTAGCCCTTCTTACTTTATCGCCAAAGGACTCACTGTCTTACCTAAGGAGCTGACACTGGTACGCACCATCACAGATAAACGGTTTACCGATGTGGACTGGAGTTTTGATCTACCTAAAATCGAACGCAACGAAGCCCTGAAATCCATTTCCATTCCTTAGAATGATTCCGACCAGTAATTAAAAAACAGACTGAGGCTCTTTCACTTAGAGTTCTCCGGTCTGTTTTTTATTGCCTTGATAATATGCTGGACATTGAAAAGTCCATCTTAAGAAATCGCAATCCATCTTGAGATTAACCGGGTGCAAGGTTAGTCAATCTGAACACCCAAGCTTTCACTTCATTTCCTGTGCTGCTAAAGTTACTATCCCGTCGTTTTCCTGCGTGTAACATTTATTTTTTCCAAAATTACCCAAAAACTACTCAGTGTTTAAATAAAGGCATTTTCGTACCTTAAATTGATGATTTTAGCGTGAAAAAGGAAATTAAGCGCATTATTGTACCTTATATTCCTACATATCCTAAAAAACACGGCCTTCCCAAAGAATTAACATACAAAAATGCACTTATTTACGTATACGCGCGGATGGAAGCAAATCGGGGCCGAACCAAGCGACTATCCACTTCTATAAATTGTTCAATTAATGATACCTTAATCAAATAAAGAACAAGCCGGCAACCTCTCTTTCGAGTGTTTGCCAGCTTGTCGTGCATTAAGTATAGTTGTCGCTTCAGTATAACTCGTATTAACCCTTAACCGCACCCTCTGTAATTCCTTCCATGATGAAGCGTTGGAAGAAAGCGTAGATGATAACAACTGGAATCGCGGTCAGTACCAGAGCGGCCAGAATCAGCGACCATTCTTTGTTGTACTCGCCGAACAGCATGTTCGTGGACAAGATCAGAGTGTACTTGTTCACGTCTGTCAGCATAAGGAGTGGAAGCAGGAAGTCATTCCAGATCCATAGGAAGTCCAGGATACCAATGGTAACGGTGATCGGAAGCAGCAGCGGCAGAATGATCCGGAAGAAGGTCTGGAACTCACCACATCCGTCCATGTGAGCCGACTCCTCAAGCTCCTTAGGAATCCCTTTTACAAATCCATGATAGAGGAACACCGCCATGTTCACGCCAAGTCCGATATAGATCAGACCCAGACCGAACACGCTACCTTGTACATCCAATGTTCTGGTGACACGGGACAGCGAGATCATGATCGAGTGGAATGGCACCAGCATCGAAGCGATGAACAAGAAGAACAACGCACTGCTCAGTTTGCCTGATGTTCTGGACAGCTTGTATCCGGCCATGGAAGCGAACAACAGGATGCCCCCAATACCGACAACCGAGACAATCACAGAGTTCTTCACGCTATTGAACAGGTGAATCTTAGCGAAGGCCTGGCTGTAGTTCTCAAAATGAAGCTGAGTCGGCAAGGACAAAATGGATTTGAAGATCTCTCCTTGTGTCTTGAAGGAGTTGATGATCGCCATATAGATCGGGAAAAAGGCTAGCGCAGCTCCGATGATTAGGACAATCAGGATGATTGTAGAGGACAGTTTGCTACTTTTCATTATGCCTCCACCTCATTTCTTTTCGTTACGCGAATCTGGATCAGGGTGACAAGCAGGATAATGATGAATAGAACAACTGATTTGGCGCTCGCGTATCCATAACGGAAGTTATTAGAGAATGCTTCTTCATAAATATTCATCGTAATAACCTGTGTGCTGCGGCCAGGGCCGCCGCCTGTCAAACCGAATACCACTTCAAATACTTTAAACGCACCGTTAAGGGTGAGGAAGAAACAGATCGTAATTGCATGAGAAATCATTGGCAGTGTAATATGTCTAAAGGTTTGCACCGGATTGGCACCGTCAATAACTGCCGCTTCCTTCAAGCTCTGTGGAACACCTTGCAGGCCGGCTAAGTAAATAATCATCATGTATCCTACACCATTCCATAACGACACGATGACAATCGAGTAGAAGGAGAATTTAGGATCGCCGATCCAGGATTGATCCAAGAACAACAATGCTGTTTTTTCAGCGAGCTGTGGGAGCACCTGAGTGAAGACGAACGTCCACATGAACGCACTAATGATCACACTGATCATGTTTGGCATGAAAAAGATGGTTCGGAAGAAGCCTTTGAAACGCGTCCGTGATTCAATAAATACAGCTAGCAGCAAAGCCAGCACATTTTGCAGAACTACCATTACTACAACGTACTTCAGGGTAAACAGTAAGGCATTGATAAAATCCGGGTCATCGGTCAGCGCTTCTACAAAGTTGGCAAAGCCGACAAAACTATAATTTCTGTTCAGCCCGTTCCAGTCTGTAATACTGTAGAACATCCCGCCAATGGTTGGAATGAGCATAAACAGCGTATAGAACAGTAAGGCTGGGCCGACGAAGTATAACATCGAGCGCAGGTTGCGGGATTTCTTTAACATGATGGCACTCACCTCTTTAGGTTTAAAATACCAGAGGGAGAAAGGCAATTTCGGGTGAAACGGCCTTTCTGCCCTCCCTATCCATTATTTTTTGTCTTTATTTATTTACTTTGTTGTAGTCTTTCCAAGCTTTATCAAGTGCTTTAATAACATCATCCTGCGACAGCTGTTTCGAGAAGTAACTTTGCAGACCCTTACCTACTTCATCTTTTACAGATTGCGGGATGGATGGATCACGGTAAGCTTTTCCTTCTTTTACATACACTGTAGCGTCGTCAACCCATGGGTAGCTCTTATAGTTATGAATAGTGGCTACAGGGTTAAATTTCAGACTTTCGTAGAACCCGCTGGACTCTTTGTCATCCAGTACGAAGTTGATGAAATCCAGAGCAACATCTTTGTTCTTGCTTGTTGGCGATACAACCAGGGAAGTGGACGCACCCAGGTTAATCAGTGTCTGATCAGGGTTGTCACTGAGTGGCAGTGGTGCTACACCAAAGTCGACGTCCGGGTTAGCTTTTTGAATGGTTTCAGCATACCATGGACCTTGTACCCACATTGCTGCTTTACCGTTAGCGAAGGCAGCTGCACCATCGTCACCACCGACTTCAAGCGCCTTGTTAGTTCCGTTTGCGTTAACCAAGTCAATGATATCGAACATGGATTTCATTTCTGCGAAGGAACCTTGGTCTTTGTTCATCCGTTCGATGAAATCTTTATTTCCTGTTTGAATTTGTGCCCCTACTGACAATGGCAGGAACAACTGTGGAATCCATGACTCTTTGTAAGACAATTCAAACGGTGTGATATTGTTTTTCTTCAGTGTCTCTACAAGCGTCTTCATTTCAGACAATGTAGTTGGCGGTGTTACCTTGAGGTCAGAGAAAATTTTCTTGTTGTACAAGTAACCCCAAGATACGCTTTCCAGCGGCACTGCTACGACTTTATTGTCGATAGTTACCGAAGGCTTCACGCTTTCCAGCAACTTGCCTACAAATGGCTGGCTGGTGAGGTCTTCAAGATAGCCTGCTTTGTAGAACGATGGAATTTCGTTGATCGCGTGAATGGAGAAAATGTCCGGCGCGTCGTTGGATGCAAGTCTTGTTTTAAGGATCTGGGATGCGTTGTCCGAGTTAGGCATTTCCAATTGGACTTTCACATCTATGTTTTTCTCTGCTTTTTCTTTGGCAACAAATTTATCGATGTATTGGTCAAACTGATCCTTGAAACGCGGCAATCCGATAAACATTTTCAGCGTAACTGTTTTTTCCGAACCTTTTCCGCCAGTTCCGGCATCGCTGCTTCCGTTGTTGGCACCACTATTAGAACCACAACCAGCCAGAAGCAAAACAGTCATCATTGCGCTTGCCGTTACTTTCCATGACTTCTTCATTCTGTAAACCCCCTCAAATGTTGTCTCGTTCTTGTTTACGCTTTCATTGTACATCCAAAATGAAAGCGGTTAATTAGACGAAATTAGTCTCTTAGCTTGTACTATTTTGAACCTCACCTTCTCCTTTTCGCATTTCACCGGGTGCCAAGCCAAATTGCTTCTTGAAAACCCTGTAAAAATAACCCAGCTCCTCATACCCGCACAGCTCAGCCACGGACTTGATGGAGAGATGATCATGAAGCAGCAGATGCCGTGCTCGCTCCATCCGCAATTTGGTCATATAATCGGTCAGATTCAGCCCAAATTCCTGTTTAAACACCTTGCTCAAATACTCCTTGCTGACAAAAAAGGATCTCGCCAGGGCTTCCAGTTTTATATTCTCTGTAAAATTCTGATCCACAAAACGCTTAATTTCTTCCAAATTCAAGCGGTTCTTATTTTTTCTATGCTGCACAAGCTGTTTCAGCGCAGAAAGATACATCCCTGACACTTGCTGCATAAGTTCGTCCACCGTTTGAAGGGCTTCCAGGTTCTCCTGTGCGTATTCATTCTCCATCTCTTGAGAATTACTGTGCATCAAATCCCGCAACAGCAGCAGCAGTTCCTCTCCAATACGCGGGAGCGTCGAAGGCGTGACCCCAAGCATAATCAGCTTGTCCTGCAGCTCATTGAGACTGTCCTGCAGACTATCCGCATTCAAGTCATTATAATGAGCGGCCAATGCTGGCCTAAATGTCAGAATCGCCTGAAGCAGATCCAATCTTAGACCCATGCCATCACCAGACTTCTTAAGCAGGGTATCTTCTGCCTTTTGCCGGCACTGCAGCAGCACCTGATTCAGCTCCTGGGGATCGACGGGCTTCAACAAATATTCGTCCGCCCTGCAACGAATGGCTTGGCGAGTATACATGAAATCATCATACCCACTGATCACAATGATCCGAATGTCTGGATGGTGATCATTCAAATATTGCAGCAGCCTGACTCCATCCACACCGGGCATGTTCATGTCTGTGATGACGATATGAATATCCCCCGTCTCTATTGCCTTGATCGCTTCCTCCCCATCTTCTGCTTCAGCTGCAAGGTGTATACCATACTGTTCCCAATTCCCAAAGGTTTTAATAATTTCTCGGTTCCATTGCTCGTCATCCACGATCATAGCGTTAATATTCATGCTGATCACCAACCTTCACTATAGGGATATACATACTCACCCGGGCACCGCCATCAGGTTGATTGCTAATCATCACTCCGTACTTTTCACCAAAATAAAGCTTGATCCGGGCACTTACATTATACAGACCTATCGAATTCCCACTGGTCCAGTAAGGGTCAAGCGGCTCGGCCAGCCTGGCACGAACTTCTTCTAATCGGGCCGGCGAGATCCCCATTCCATTATCCTCGACCTGAATCAGCAGCCCGTTCTGATATGGGACCAGACGGAGGCTGAGATTCCAAACCCCTTTTTTACGATCAAAACCGTGCATGAACGCGTTCTCCACCAAGGGATGAAGCGATAGCTTCGGAACAAGAACATCCTCCCACAGCGGAGGAATCTCCACTTCATAATTCAGCTTATCGGCATAACGCTGCTGTTGAATGTTCATATAATTGTTCAGATGCTTGATTTCCTTGCCGAGGGTAGTCAGTTCCCCCGGATCACGGATCGTATAACGGAACATATCGCTGAGCGATTGAATGATGCTGTAGATATCACTCGGTTTTTTGGAATAGGCCATGCTACCGATCATCTGTAATGTGTTTTGCAGAAAATGCGGATTGATCTGTGCTTGCAACGCTTTCAATTGGGCTGTCTGCCTCTCCAGATTGATGGTATATTCGTTGCGGATATGCTCACGGATTCGACTGGACATCGTCTGGAATCTCTTCTCCAGCATCCCGATTTCATCCTCACGATTGGAGATGGGGATACTCTCCCCCTTCAGCAGATTCAGACCGCTCATAGACCTGGACAAGCGAATGATAGGTCCCGAGACTCTGTAAGCTACAAAGGCGGCAATAACCGCTGATAACAATGCAGACAGCACGCCGACAATCAGGCCATACTTTTGTGTCACAGAAGCACTATGATTCACATAACTCGCCGGAAGCACCTTAATCAAGGTTAAACCCCAGGGCTCCAGATAGTGATAGAAAAAGTAATGGTCATCCGTACGCACATAACCCGTTTCCTGCTTTGACGTGTCGATTGACTTCATTGATGGCGGAGTGCCTTGTTTTAACTGATACATCACCTTGCCGCCGTCACCGACAATGTACACACCCGATTCCTGCTCGGAGTTCAGCAGCTCCAGGGCGTTATCCATCATTCTCCACTTCGCATCAAACTGGATGCTGCCGATCTTCTCTTTATTCTCGAACCGATTGATACTGCGGATCAGACGAAAATCAGACTCAGAACCCGGGCTATCCTTGATAATAATGTCCGCTTTCTGATCCACGAGGTCACGCCACATTGGCGCCTCTGGTATCGGAGTCTGAATGGTGTTGCGCATATCGTTAATGGTAAACAGCTTGTCCTTATCCTTGAAATAGAGCTGAATCTCCACCAGACTGTAATAACCGGAATAAAAAATTGAAGTAATCGTATTGATAACGTTGCGCTGGAGGATAAAGCTATCCGACAGATTGCCTTCATCTTCGCTCACATAATCATTGAACGCCGGACTGATCAAAATGGTATAAATGAGATTGTTGATCTGTGTTAAATTTTTGTCGACAGCATCCCCGGACCAGGCAATTCGCGTCAGATTGGACTGAATAACCTCCTGCTCCATCACCTTGCGGGTATTGTCTTTCGCAAGCAAGGTCACCACAATAATTGGAATGACAGAAATACAAAGCATAATCAAGATAAGCTTGCTGCGAATAGTCCGTTTAAACGGCTCTGACAGCCAACGATAGATACAGCGTGGCCATTTCAAAAGCATCTCTTCCCCTCTGTCTTCACTCTTATCCATAAGTTCAAATGATACTTTAACGCTCCGCTGTACGGGTTTAGGTAGGTTACATCAAGCGTCGCCGGATTGTCAATCTTTCTTGAGCCTCAGATCATTTGATCCCGTAAAGGATTGTATGTACATCAAAAATCGCCAGTACGAATACTGGCGATTATCACAGGGGCGCAGAACCGTAAACCGGGAAAAATTAGAGATTAGATAACGAATGCTTTAGAGATGATGACCAGCAAAATAAACAAAACAAGAATTGCTGTCGTAGATGTAAAACCACCGTATCCGCCAATTCCGCCAACTTCACTCATTTGTAATTCCTCCTTTATTTTTGAGTACAGCTTAGAATATGCATATCTGACCTTTCCGCTTGGGTGAATGAGAAATAAATCAAAATTAAAATATTTTTCGAATGAAAAATGACCCCCAACATTCAGAGGTCATCACTGGAATACTTACGTTCCTTTACAAAATAAAGTATGATTTAGATAAAGCATGCACTAAGAATAATAACCAGCAAGATGTACAGTACAAGAATGGCACCTGTGGATGTAAACCCTACGTGAGGGTGATTATGGTGGTGACCCCATGCTGCTCCTGCAACTTTTTCACTCATAATTTTATTCCTCCTTCGTCATGAAGCCTCTTAATTGAGTACACCACAACATATGTAGTTCATTCGCCTCTTGCTTGGGCATGCGCGGAAATACAATAGTTTATGGAATGGAGAAGCGAGACCAATTACCCATTTTATTATAATTGCATGAAGCATTCCTGTCAGCCGGAACAGAATCTGCCCAAATTTTATTTGGCACTGCAACAAGATTCTTCGATAGTGGGTACATACGCTTTACTCAGGAATGATCTTATTAGCCGTCAGGATCTATTCCCTTGGCTTGCTTGTATGTATGTTGCTCCTGAGTTCAGAGGCAATAGATTCGGAGCCGCCCTCCTTCAACACGCTCTTGATGAGACTCTTAAAATGGGACATAATGCTCTCTATCTCTGTACCGATCTTGAGCACTACTACGAGAAATATGGCTGGAGTTATTTAGCTGAGGGGTTTATTTTCAATGGTGATAAAACGAAGATATATGTACATCCAATAGGATAAGATGACTATACAGTGGGGTTTGAAAATCACCGAAAGGCGGTGCATGTGTGCATCATCTACTAGACCTTGAAAGCCTGACGCCAGAGCAAATCAACGAAATTTTTGCACTGACCGATCAACTGCGACTGGAACAGCCGGGAGATCCACTGCATGGCAAAACCTTTGCTTTATTTTTTCCGGAAACCAGTCTGCGCACTCGAATTACCTTTGAGAAAGGTATATATAGGCTCGGTGGGCAAAGCCTGCTATTTCCACCTGAAACCCTTGATCGACCGGAAGCATTATCGGACGTCATCCAATACTTGCAGAACTGGGCAGACGGAGTCATTGTGAGGCATGCAAGCTTTTCAAAATTAGTAGAATTGTCAGCGCACGCTTCGATTCCAGTCATCAACGCAATGACAGCGGATAACCACCCTTGCGAGATTTTGTCTGACTTATATTCTATCCATACCTTAAGAGAAAACTATCGGGATCTGGTCTATACATTCGTAGGCCCCGCAACTAACATTTCCAGATCGTGGGCATCCATAGCCAAGATTATGGATCTTACGTTCTATCATGTCTGTACTGAGGGCAATGAAATCGGTGAATCCTCAAGGAATTATACTTTTCATACTGATCTGGAAGCCATACTCCCTCTCAGTGATGTGATTTTGACCGATTCGTTAAGACCTGAATTTCTTACGGAAGAGTACATTAGCAAATATCAAATCACGCTGGAGCGCATGCAGTTAACGAGGAAAGATGCCATGTTCAATCCATGCCCGCCATTCTTCAGAAATGAAGAGCTCAGCGAAGATGTGATCTCGTCAAGGTATTTCGTCGGGTATGGATTCAAAAAGAATCTATTATTTCTGCAACAGGCCGTTATTTTGTATTCTCTGGACTGAGTCATGTTCTGAGAGATAACAATCCTGTAGTCCGGAATAGTTCGCTTATAACCATTTTTCCCCTTAACCTCCCCACTATTCAGCTGATACAATGGAGCAAATAATTCATTGATGGGGGCATGATTTTGGATCAAATCATAGGTAAAGCCGCTTCAGCACTACAGCAATATCCTATTCAGGTAGATTCCGTTCAGCTTGTTGGTCAAAGCGCAAATTTGATTTATAAGGTGACTGATATTCATGAGAATAGCTATAGTCTGCGATTTCACGAGTCCAAAAGTGAAACTATAGAGGATATCTGGACAGTACCAGATGTCCTCGCTTCAGAAATGGTATGGCTGGAAGCTTTAGCAGAAAAAGAAGATCTAATCACTCCAAGGCCGTACCGAAATAAACAAGGGGATTTCGTAACTGATATAAAAGGTATCAATTGTACATTAATCAGTTGGGTAGAAGGTGAGCAAAAGCCTGTTATCCTTACCGTAGAAGATGCTGAGCAGGTTGGACATATGATTGGCAAGCTGCATAAGCAGTCGGCAGCCTGGGACATTCCTGCCTCATTCACCCGTCCTTCTTTTGACCAAAACCGTATTTTGCAAGCTCTTGATAAAATCAAAAGCTTAACGGCAAATGGTACACTCGATCCAGCAGATACGGCTGTGTTGCTGGAAGCTGGCAATAAAGTAATACTGATGAAAGATCGTTTAGAGAGAAGTAGGGACAACTGGGGGATGATTCACGCCGATCTGATCCCAAGTAATTTTATATTTAATAACGGAGAAGCCTGCCCGATCGACTTTGGAGCATGTGGGTTTGGATATTTCCTTGGCGATCTTGGCTGGGCGTTCTCTTATATTCATCCGGCGTTCAGACAGCCAATGATTGCGGCCTATGCGAAGCAGTTTCCACTACCCGAGGATCATATCCTACTACTAGAAGGCTTTTTCGTAGCTACACAGCTTGAAACGATGAATTTCTGGCTCGGACTGCCCGATGTAATGGACTGGTTCCCCGATCATATTGGCAAGTTAGCACATAGAGAATTCAGTTGCTATATCAATGAAGAGTCCTTCCTGTTTACCGGCACACCCTATTGGGGATAATTACTATTCCTTGTAATGTGAGGTGTCACCATAGAGCTCTACGTGAACATCACCGTTGCGCAGTACGATTTTGCTAAGGCTGGTCGACAAAATGTCGGGCAGCTCTCTTAGCTCGTGCAGCTCTTTGCCCAGATAATACCCCAAAATGACCTTCAAGGTAATACGATGCGTCACCAGAAGTACATTGCCTCCAGTATGTTCACCCATGATATCCTTCACAGCAGGAATCACCCGTTCCAATAGTGTCGCGTAGCTCTCTCCCTCGCCGGATGGCTGATACAGGTGCGGAGCCTCCCAGAAATTATGAAACTGCTCTGCATCCTTCACCCGATTGTCTTCAATAAGCTGTCCTTCCCACAGACCCATGTTGATCTCTCTTAGCTCAGCTTTGGTCCGCAGCTCCCAAGGTCTGTCTCCCTGAATAATATTTGCCGTGCTTATCGCCCTTGGACTAGTACTGCTGTAGATGGCCTCAAATGGCACGTTCTGCAATCGTTCTTGAAGCCACTTCGCCTGCTGTTTCCCTGTGATGGTTAGCGGAGAATCCTGATGGCCCTGCATCCGCCCCTGCAAATTCCACTCCGTCTGACCGTGTCTCGTCAAATACAATGTAGTCTCAGTCATGTTGTATCTCTCCTTCGCTGTGAATGTAATTGGAGTATACTATGTATATCTATAGATTAAAATTATATAATATCTATAATATATAACTTCAGTATATAAAGAGGTGCGGCGTAATCTATGTTAAATCTTCATGTTTTGAGACTGTTCTACACAGTTGCCACTACAGGCAGCGTAACTCGAGCCTCACAGAAGCTGAATATCAGCCAGCCTGCCATTTCGGCACAAATTCACAAGTTTGAAAAGGAACACAATATTGTATTGTTTGAGATACAAGGCAGGCAGCTTGTGCTTACACCGCTTGGAGAGCAATTGATTCAGCCGCTGCAAAAGCTATTTGCACTTGAAGAACAAGTACAGCTCCGCATAGAAGACCATCACAACCATCCCAAGGGCAAGCTGCGTATTGCCGGCAATTACCTCTCTAGCAGCATCCTGATTCCCTCTTGGGCTGCCTTGTTCAAGAAGAAATATCCGGAGGTGGAGGTCCATATCAGCACCACTACTTCCCGGGAAGCGCTTGAGAAATTAATAAATTTTGAAGCAGATGTTGCGGTCTACGGTCTTGGGGACATGCCTCTGCCGGCTGAGCCAGGACTCCACTGGACTGAATTGTATGCTGACGAGTTCTTGTTCGTGGTGTCTCCAGAGCATAAATATGCCAACCAGGTAATCTCGCTGCGCGACATGATGGCTGAACCCTTTATCATGCGGGAGGCAGGCAGTGTAGCCAGGGAGCGGCTCACACAGTTATGTGAGGAGCACCACCTCCCCCCTCCTAATATTGAACTGCAATTCACTGGAATGAGCGGGTCCATTCATGCGGTTAGTGCCGGTTATGGAGCGAGCTTCATTTCATTACTAGTCGCCAACTCTTATGTAACCCATGGTAAGCTTGCCAAAGTGAATGTAACTGATGTGAATTTGAAGAACACCATAGTCATGTGCACAAGGCAGCAGGAGCATGTCGAGCCGCTTGTCGAGAAATTCGTAGCGATTGCCGTTCACAATAAAGACTCCATGAGTAGTGAACATATTTTATGAAAAGACATGAATAAAGAGCTTACTACAGCCTCAGTGCACCCATATGAATAATGTATTCTGCATAAAAAAGACACCCTTGTCGACCGTTTCCGGTACAAGGATGTCTTTGCTTGCGTTATGGCGATTACAGGGAATGCACTGTATCCAGCGCTACTTCCATCATGTCGTTGAACGTGCTTTGACGTTCTTCAGAGGTCGTTTCTTCTCCGGTCAGCAGGTGGTCGCTTACAGTCAGAATCGTAAGAGCGTTTACGCCATATTTTGCGGCCAATGTGTAAAGTGCAGTGCTCTCCATCTCAACACCCAGTACACCATGATCCATCAGCTTTTGCACAATGGCTTTGTCATCCCGGTAGAACGTGTCCGAACAGAAGACGTTACCGACATGCATTTTCAGACCTTTTGCAGTACCACGCTCATAAGCAGACTTGAGCATTTGGAAATTTGCGATCGGCGAGAAGTCATAGCCCCCGAATACGTGACGGTTCACACTGGAATCCGTACAGGAAGCTTGCGCAAGAATGACCTCGCGAACACGAACGCTTTCCTGCATCGCACCACATGTGCCAACGCGAACCAAGTTCTTCACGCCGTACTCGCGAATCAATTCATTAACATAGATACTGATGGAAGGTACACCCATTCCTGTACCTTGTACAGAAATCTTCTGTCCTTTATAGGTTCCGGTAAATCCGAGCATACCGCGGACCTGGTTATAGCAGGTAACATCCTCAAGATAAGTCTCGGCGATAAACTTCGCACGAAGCGGATCTCCCGGCAATAGTACCGTTTCGGCAATCTCGCCTGCTTTGGCTCCAATATGAACACTCATGGTCATTTCTCCTTTAGGCTGGTTAATTATTTCAGATCCGCTAAAAAGCTCGTACCATACTCCGGCATGGTGACGTTAAAGTTCTCAGCCACGGTTGCTCCGATATCTGCAAAGGTCTTCCGGATCGGCAAAGCTTGTCCGCCTCCCGCAAAACGCGGCGAATAGACCAGAAGCGGTACATATTCACGAGTATGATCCGTTCCACGGTAGGTTGGATCATTGCCGTGATCCGCTGTGATGATCAGAAGATCGTCACTGGTCATTTTGGCGAACACTTCAGGCAGCCTGGTATCGAAATCCTCCAGAGCATCGGCATAGCCCTGCGGGTCCCGGCGGTGGCCGTACAACGCATCAAAGTCTACCAGATTTAAGAAGCTGAGTCCATGGAAAGGTTCATCCAGCGTGGTAATGATCTTATCCATACCGTCCGAATTGGACACTGTACGGATGCTCTGTGTAACACCTTCACCATCGTAAATATCCGCTATTTTCCCCAAAGCAATGACATCATAGTCAGCATCCTTCAATGCATTCATCACCGTCGGACTGAATGGCTTCAGCGCATAATCATGACGGTTCGCGGTACGTTTGAAGTTACCCACTTCACCAACGAACGGTCTGGCAATAATTCTACCCAGCATGTAAGGATCTTCGAGTGTAATTTCCCGGCAGTATTCACAAATCTCGTACAGCTCTTTCAATGGCACAACGTCCTCGTGGGCTGCGATTTGTAGCACGGAGTCCGCCGAGGTATATACGATCAATGCCCCTGTCTTCACATGCTCCTCACCAAGCTCATCCATAATTTCAGTTCCGCTGGCCGGCTTATTGCCGATGACTTTGCGCCCGGTCTTTTGCTCAATTTGGGCAATTAGCGCTTCCGGGAAGCCATGCTCAAAGACGCGGAAAGGCGTATCAATATACAACCCCATGATTTCCCAGTGTCCGGTCATCGTGTCCTTACCGCGTGAAGCTTCCTGCATCTTCGTATAATAGGCCAATGGCTGATCCGCAGCAGGTACGCCCTGAATTTCTGCGATGTTGGATAAACCGAGTGCTGCGAGATTCGGCATGTTCAGGCCCCCGCGCTCACGGGCTATATGTCCCAGTGTATCTACATCAAAATCATCAAACTGGGCTGCGTCAGGCGCTTCTCCTATCCCGACAGAGTCCATAACAATTAGATGGATTCGTTTAAATGGCTTCATTCGTGAAGACCCCTTCTCTATTTACTCATATCATCCGCTTGGAAAGCACCCGGCAAAAGCTTGGCCATGGTCCACTCCTCGGTATTTCCGTGTAGATTGGTCAGATAAATCTTGGTATTCTCGTCGCAGAATTCGGCCAGCACTTGACGACAGGCTCCACATGGCGACACTGGACCTTCAGTATCCGCCACGACAGCAATGGCTTCAATTACATGCTCTCCTTCGGAGACCGCTTTGAAAATGGCTGTGCGTTCAGCACAATTGGTCAGCCCATAGGATGCATTCTCAATGTTGCAACCCTTGTAAATCTTCTTGCCACCAGTAAGTATCGCCGCTCCAACTGCAAATTTAGAATAGGGTACATAAGCAGCATTACGTGCTTCAATGGCTTCCTTGATTAACTGTTCTTTCATCATGATTCCCTCCTGAGAAGGCCTGTCCCTTAAAGGAACAGACCTGTGATTGCAACGTTTTAGTAGGAAGAGTTGGACTGCTCGCCTTCCATGATTTTCACGCCGGAGCTGGCTCCGATTCTGGAAGCGCCCGCTTCGATCATGTTCTGCATGTCCTGAAGGTTACGTACGCCGCCGGATGCCTTAACGCCAACATTCCCGCCTACAGTCTTGCGCATCAACGCAACGTCCTCGGCAGTAGCACCACCAGTGGAGAAGCCAGTCGATGTCTTCACGAAATCTGCGCCTGCCTTAACAGACAATTGAGAAGCGATCACTTTTTCTTCATTCGTCAGCAGGCTGGTTTCAATAATAACCTTTACGATCGCTTTGCCAGCAGCCGCATCGACTACAGCCTTGATGTCCTGTTCTACATAAGAATGGTCGACATCTTTCAGTGCACCGATATTGATGACCATATCCACCTCAGTGGCTCCGGATGCAATCGCATTTTGCGCTTCAAAAGCCTTCGTAGCACTAGTGCTTGCTCCCAGCGGGAATCCGATTACAGTACAGACTTTGACTTTGGTACCCGTCAGCCCTTCAGCAGCATAGCTTACCCATGTAGGGTTAACACACACAGATGCAAATTCATATTTCTTAGCTTCCTCTATCAACTTCGAAATCTCCGCTTTCGTTGCGTCTGCACGCAGAAGCGTATGATCAATCATTCCTGCTAAATTCAACATTTACGCCATCACCTTTCCCGTGAACAATTCTTGAGTCTATGCTACCATATCATGCGTTTGAACACTTGTAAACACACGCATGAAATTACGTTCATAGGTTGATCCACAGTTCTTATCAAGTATAGCACCTAGATCCTTTTGCTAAAAAAGAACGTCCTCTTAGCGCAACAACGCTTGTGCTGTGAACTGGTCCGTGATCAGTATATTGGCATATCTGCCCGTGAGCGCAGCGCGGATTGATTCGGTTTTGCGCTGACCGCCGGCGACCAGAATGGACTTCTCTTTTTTGCCCAATTCAGCAAGATCAATACCAACCGTACGGTTGTTTAGCTCTTCACTGCAGATCGTTCCATCTTTATCGAAAAAGCGTGAGCATATATCACCCGCCCCTGTCCTGCGCAGCAATTCCTGCTCTTCCTTATTGAAGTACCCGAGACGAAACAGCAGTGTATCCTCCTCCACCGTTCCCACCGTAAAGGCTGCAATGTTCGCCTGCCTTCCAAGCTCAATAATCCGCCGAATATGCCGGTCCTCCTCCACCATGGTCTTCACCGCAACACTGTCAAATATCACAGGCAACGGCAAATAGCGCGCAATCGTCCGAAAAGCTTCCGCGAACAGATTGACAATCTCCGCGGCATAAGTGTTGACTTGGGAATGGCTTACGCCGCCCTTCAATTGAACCACTTCCACACCCTTGACGGGCTTGGATTGCAGTTGAAGCGCTACCGCATGCATGGTGGTGCCCCAGGTTACACCGATAATATCGCCGTCCTGCACAGTCTCATGGATATAGTCCGCTGCTTTTTTACTGATATGCTTCTTGATCTCTTCCGCGTCATTGGTGGGTGAATCGCAAAGGACAACGGTATCCAGCCCATATTTTCTTTTCAGATCGCTGGCGAGCAGGTCCAGATCCTCACTGGGATCGATAATAGTAATATTCACGTAGCCTTGGTCCTTGGCGTATTGCAGCAGTCTGGAGACGGTCGGGCGGGATAAGCCCATTTTAACGGCAATCTGCTGCTGGCTATAGTCAGACTGATAATAGAGTCTCGCTGCTTGTATGCTCAAACGTTGCTTTTCAATGTCCATGGTCACCCCAACTACCTTAGTATGTTTTGTCCCACAAGATCCTATAGCGATTTTAAACCATAATGGAGGATGAAAATAGAGGAAAATAAATTGACAATAAAAATCACCCCTCCTATAATAATCTTTATTCAATTATTTAATTGAATTATAGAGGATGCTAATCCTCTATTCCATTAATTTCAGGGGGAAAACGTTACAATGAATTCAAAAATGGATGCTAATGCATCGAACAAAGGAATCTCATCCAGACTGGAACAATATGTTCAGTCTCCGGAAGAGCAGCAGCGATTATATCGAAGGTCGTTGTTCGTTGTAGTACTATCACAAATGTTTGGGGGCGCGGGACTAGCTGCTGGTATTACCGTCGGAGCGCTGCTCGCCCAGGAAATGCTGGGTGCTGATAGCTTCACAGGCGTCCCTACGGCTCTCTTTACATTCGGTTCTGCTGCTGCGGCTTGGATCGTTGGCAGACTTTCGCAACGCTTTGGACGGCGGCTCGGACTGGCTGCAGGTTTTCTGACTGGCGGACTGGGTGCCATTGGCGTTGTGCTGGCAGCTCTAACCACTAATCTTCCACTACTTTTCATTTCCTTATTCATCTATGGTGCCGGAACAGCTACGAATTTACAGGCTCGTTATGCAGGAACCGATTTGGCCGATTCCAAGAAACGGGCTACAGCGGTAAGTATAGCCATGGTTGCTACCACATTTGGTGCGGTTGCAGGTCCCAACCTCGTTGAACCAATGGGCCGGTTTGCTGCGATGCTTGGAGTCCCAGCTCTGGCTGGTCCATTTATTCTTGCCGCCGCAGCCTATATTGTAGCCGGTTTGGTATTTTTAATATTCCTGCGTCCTGATCCTTTACTGGTAGCTAAAGCCATCGCAGAACATCAAAGTGTAAATAAGCTGCAGCAGTCTCAAGAAAATCTGAGTGCTACAGCCGTGAATAAACATGGGATCACTATTGGGGCAATCATCATGATCCTAACGCAAATTGTGATGGTTGCGATTATGACCATGACGCCTGTACATATGAAGCATCATGGACATGCGTTAGGGCAAATAGGGCTTGTTATTGGCATTCATGTAGGAGCTATGTACCTGCCTTCGCTCGTAACAGGCTTGCTAGTCGATAAAATTGGTCGCAGAGCAATGGCGATTGCCGCGGGTGTTACCCTGCTTCTTTCCGGGATCGTGGCAGCCATCGCACCAGCACAATCTATGATCTTACTGATTATTGCTTTAGCCTTGCTTGGACTGGGCTGGAACTTCGGCTTAATCAGCGGAACAGCGTACGTAGTCGATGCCACCACTCCATCCAATCGGGCCAAAGTCCAAGGTTCTGTGGATGTCTTAATCGCACTGGCTGGTGCCTCTGGCGGAGCCTTATCCGGCATGGTGGTAGCCCACTCCAGCTATAGCATCCTTTCCCTAGCTGGGGGAATTCTTGCCCTGCTGCTTGTACCGGTATTACTGTGGCCCCGTGCCCAAAGATCATAGATCATAGGTAACAGATCTTGCGTCAAAAGCAGCCAGGCAGCGTCTTGCTTCCGGCTAAAATTTATCGTCGAACAGGAAAAAAGGAGCACTCAACTCACATTGAAGTGCTCCTACAAAAAACCGTTCATTCCACCAAAAATCCGTCCAAAGACATTAAGATTTCCACGCGCATACCACATAAAATAGGCACAAATAGGAGACACCACCGCGCAGATTCCCAAAAAAAGAATGGCTCTCTGCGGGAAAAAGTGCAGAACCAGCACAGTTAGTTGGAATCTTTACCCGCTAACCAGTCAGCTAGCTCCTCCGTCTGAGAGAGCGTTGCGATGGGATCAAAGTACCAAGATTTATCCTGACTCCAGACATATATTCGATCATTTTTAACCGCTTCCAGTGAGCCCCATACAGGATCAGCCTTGAAATCTTCTATAGTACGCTCATTCGTTGTAATTACAATATAATCTCCTGCAAAATCAGGCAGCGCCTCCTCTGATATCTCCACCAGCTGCTCCTTCATGAGCAGATCTTTCTTAGCTGCAGGAGGCTTCAGTCCAAGCGCAGTGTACACAGCTTGTCCTCCGCGGCCAAAATTGTCTCCAAAAGCCAATGTGCCTTTTTTATTGTATTGCATAATTGAAAATTCACTGTTGGCAGGAATCGCCTTAGCTACACGTTCTTTGGCACTTGAAATTCGCCGATCATACTCCTCAAGCCACTTATTAGCCTCAGCCTCTTTGCCAAGCGCCTTACCAAAATAAGTGATTTCTTCATGCGCATTCTTTAACTCTCCAAATGGAACAACGACTGTAGGAGCAATCTTGCTAAATGACTCGTACAATTGTTCATTGCCAGTAATAATCAGATCCGGATCCAATGCCAGTACTTTCTCTAGCGAGATAGTTTCATATTCCCCAATATTCTCTACACCTTGAAGAAATTCTTTGTAATAGGGATTTTTCAAATTCAGTTCCGGCGTCCCGACCGGCGTTATTCCGAGAGCAATCATGCTTCCCAAATACAAATCAACTATAATACGCTTGGACTCAGCCGGAATTTCAATCTCTCCATTGATCGTTGATACCGTTCTCGTCTTGGCCACTATACCACTGTTGTCGGTCGCATTAGAGGACGTGGTCGATCCTGTATTTCCTGATGGTGAACCAGCTCCTCCAACCACTGTATTCCCTGCACCTGTCGAGCACGCGCTCAGTAACAGCGTCAAGGTGAACAACAAGACCAAGGCCATGCTTGATTTGGAATTTCTTTTCATTTGTATAGACCCTCCACGTTTTAATCGATAATGATTATCATCATCATTAACAATATAACGTGGCCGCCTACCGGTGCCAATAGATAATCCCGATAAAATAAATGGACGATCTTCTGCTAAGCCGCGCTGCCTTACCATCGTCCGGAAACGAACTGGTGATAGACTGGTGTGCTTTTTGAATACTCGACTAAAATAATACACATCCGAATATCCTACTTCTGCCGCAATATCCCGTAAGGTGGCGTCAGTTCTGAGCAATAGTTCCTTAGCATGGCTCAACCTGACTTGAATTAAATAGTCAATCGGGCTTGCCCCAGTCTGTGCCTTGAAAGTCATCGATAGATGGCGGGGACTGTAGTTAAGCTGTTCTGCGATGGAATCCAGTGATATGCTTTCCTGATAATGCTGTTGGATATAACGAATCGCCTGGGAGACGAGATTCGGCTTGTGTGTCTCTACACCCTGCGAATCCAACTGCCACAGTAGCTCGTGGACGAATTGGTAAAAGAGTCCCTTGACCTTAAAGCGCTCCAGATCTCTCGCATGCATCCACACCTTCTCCATCTCTGCGAGGTAGCGAAGCAGTGACAACGGTTCTTGAGGTTTGAAGCCATATTGAAGCGAGAACGGCTTGTTCAGCTCCATAAGTAGTGCAAGCTTTTCCCCCCTTGGAAGAGCATGTACTGCCCTGTAGAACAATAAGTAATATTCAAACTCCTCCTTCACTGTTATATCCAGGCGCATCCCCTTGCCCCCGTGCAGCACATGAAATTGCCTCACTTCATGCACTATACCATCCAGCTTTAGGCTGGCTGAGCCGCGGATGCTATAAAGAAACCCGCTTGCAGGTAGCAAATAGGCTTCCAACAGCTCGCTAGGATTCATCACATTATGCCTGATGTCCAATATTTTCAGAGCAGCATGGTTCCATAGCGTAATATGCTCATCCAAATTCAATATGCAATCATCTCCATTCCAGCCCTTTTCGCTCTTTAATGAAGAGTCCCTATTCGACCTAGTTATTCAAAATCCCCTATAATTGCCCCTAATAGTAAATTTCCGTTCATGCCTGCTTCATTATAAGTGATAATGGTTCTCACCTTCAACTCCAAATTAACCAAATCGACGTCCCTTTACCAAGATTGGACTTCACAACAATCCGGCCGCCCATCGCTTCTGTGAGCCCTTTGGAGACAGCAAGTCCGAGCCCGGACCCATCGGTTGAGGCACTCGTATTACCTCCACGATAGTAACGCTCGAACAGATTATTGACCGTTCGCTGATCCATCCCTTGCCCATTATCGTTAAAATGAATCATCATTCCTTTCCCCGTGTCACCGGTAAGGGTAACTGTAAGCTTGGTGTCGGGAGAATTGTGGAGCAAGGCATTGGCTGTCAGATTATTCACTACCCGCTCCAGCCAAGGTGTATATAGATGGACCCTAATCTCTTTCGAAGCAGCTTGATAGATAATCCTCTCTTCCCCGTATGCGGGATTCGCTGCGGCTTGATCCAGCGCATTGGCCAACCATCCGTTCAGCTCGATCTCTTCGGTCAGCGGCGGCGTGATGCCATTGCGGATACGATAAGAGATCGCCAGATCACTGATCAATGTATCCATATGCGCGGATTTCTCCAGCATTATCGCAGAGAACTTGCGTACTTCAAGTGAGGTCCACTCATATTCCTCTTCCGCTAGCAAATGGGCGTACCCCTTGATAGAGGACAGCGGGGTTTTCAAATCATGGGTGATCCCGCTAATCCATTCCTCACGCAAGATTTCCGTCTGACGGCGGGTCTCCTGCTCGCGCTGCAGACTGTCCGACAATTTGTCGATGGATAACATGACGTCTCCGAACACGCGATAACGTCGTCTCCATTTGCCAGACTTCATCCGGCTGCGTGGCTGCCCTTTCCGGTCAGCAGGTTCTTTAAAGGACGATTTCCCAAGCGAATCCAGCCAGGCCAGCATATGCAGCATGGGGCCGCCAAATCGGTGGGCGTTGAGAAAAGAAAGCAGAGCAAAGATGATCAGAGTTGCAATAAGCATAATTGCTGCGCCGGTCCAGATGATGCGAGTCTCTGCCGAAATAAAAAACTCTTGTGCCGAATAAATGTTGGAGTTAAGGGGTAATCCCATCACCCAGGTCAAGCTAGTCTCTTCATCAAAAGCAGATGAGATGTCATAACCATATCTGTCACCATACTCTGAGCGCAGCGCTAGTTCTTGAACATTATAATGGTCCGGGACCGATGAGGGGCGGTTGAAAGAGGCTACTTCCGCGCCTGAGCTATCGATCAGCTGCACATATCCTTTTTTGGCATATATACGATCGGCTAAGCCTTCCGGGAGCAGTAACCTTTCACCCGAATATGATGGTCTGCTTTCCGTGAGCGTTTTCAGCAAAGGCTCCAAGGTTTTGGGAACGCCGTACAGTAGTGTGTAGAGAACCCCGTTTTTCTCCTGAATCCACAAATACAGGCCATAAGGAAACTCCTTTTGTCCTTGCCAGTAAGCAATCAGCTCTCCCGGCGCATATTGTTTGGGCACATCGCTTGGCGTATTGTAGGATTTCTCCACCTCCCCCTCTTCGTTGAGGCTTTGCAGCCAGCCGTGATTCTTCTTTACCTGCTCCAGCAGTTCGGGATCGAAGATAACGCCATCCTCCCCGAACTGGGAAGACTCCACGAGCCGCTCCAGCCCTACGGAATAAAAATTGTTCTGCAGTCTAACATCATTCATGCGCTCCATCACCCACCAAATGGTACAAGCGGCGACCAATAGCACGACCAGGCCGGCAATGACGGCATGCAGAACGAATCTCAATGTTAATTGTCGCTTAATGTTCATGTCTACAAGGGTCTCCTCTGGTTCTCCTGGACGAGCTTATACCCCATTCCTCTTACATTCACCAAAAAAACTGGGTTAGACGGCTCCCGTTCAATACGTTCTCTGATTCGATGAATATGAACCATAACTGTATTGTCGTCGCAAAAGGCTTCCTCGCCCCAGACACTTTCGTACAGCTCCGTTTTGGTGAATAGCCGGTTGGGATGCTTGCACATAAACAGCAATAGCTGAAACACTAACGCGGGACAGGCAACCGTTTGCCCCTCTACCCTCAGCTCCCCGGCGGCTTCATCAACCTGAAATCTTCCGAAATCATACACGTTGGCCGACTGGCTGTTGCTGTCCTTGCCTGGCTCTATTGGTCTACCGGTAGTGGCTTCTTTCTCCAGATAACGACGCAATTGCGATCTGATCCTCGCAACCAGTTCCAACGGATTGAATGGTTTCGTTATGTAATCATCGCCCCCAACCGCGAAGCCGGTCAGCTTGTCAAAGTCGGATACGCGGGCTGATACGAATAAGATCGGTGCATTCGTTTTTTGCCTAAGAAAAGGACAGATCTCAATCCCGCTTCGTCCCGGCAGCATTACATCCAGCACGATCAAATCATACGTAGTCACGGAACAGGCCGCAATGGCCTCTTCTCCGCTTCCGGCAGAATCAACGTGGGTATATCCTTCCTTACGTAATACGGTCTTCATCAGCTCTATAATGGAATCCTCATCATCCACGAGCAGAATGGAAGCATCTTTCATCCCGGGTCCTCCTCCACACTTCTTGTCTTCCCTCATCTTAACATGAATTCATTCCATAGAAGTGTTGACTCGCACCTTAACAGAAGCTTAATTCTTCTAGGCATAATCTGTTAAAAGTTAAGCTACTGCTAAGCCCCCGTTACATAAGCCGAAAAGTTACGTTGTTACAATAAAGATGTGAGAAGAACAGATGGCAAGTAACAAGCCAAGGAGGAACAGAAATGAACAAAAAGCACAAGAGATATGGCAGGCGAACGATAAGGTATACCAAAATGATAGCGGGAACAGCAGCGTTAGCCGTTCTGCTCACCGCTTGTGGAGGAGGAAAGGCAGTGGAGAATAAGGAGAAGACAGGTGCAACAGATCAGCAACAGGCAACGGCGAGTACGAACACTTCTGCAGAGCAGCAGCCGGGAAACACAACCACATCCAAGGTTCAACCCGAAGCGCTGGCACAGGAAATGTTGAAAGGTAATTTCAGCGGTATCTACCAGCGTTTCAGCGACCCTTTTAAAGAAGATATTACGGAAAAAGAATTCAGCGAGATGTCCGCCTCCTTCTTAGCAGACGTTAAGTCCTTCACTCCCGGCTACGCGAGTCTTCTAAATGGCGGAGATCAGCGCTTCTGGAAAAGCGATGGCGGGGACAAAGGAATTACGGCCCTTTTCGATCCAACCGGGACCATCTTTCAGATGGCCATCACCCACCTGGAGACTCATCCTGATACCGACAAGATCCAAACAAAGATCGCGTATGAGCTACCCCTGCACGGAGACTGGTATATCTTCTGGGGCGGGAACAATCAAATGGAAAATGCTCACTACTCCTTAGCCGCCCAGCGTTACGCCTATGACATTATCCGAGCAGTTGACCATTACTCCTTCAAAGGCGATCCGCTGAAGAATGAAAGCTACTACGCTTTTGGACAAAATGTACTGGCTCCAGCCGACGGAACTGTAGTCTCCGTAGTGAATGATATCGCCGACAATGTACCTGTCGGAGTGATGAATGAAAAGCATCCTGAAGGCAATGTGGTAATCATTGACCATGGTGGCGAATACAGTTATTTGGCCCATCTCAAAAAGGGCTCTGCTACCGTAAAACCCGGCGACAAGGTGAAAACAGGTGATGTCATCGGACTGCTCGGCAACTCAGGCAATTCCAGTGAACCGCATCTGCACTTTCAGGTATCGGACGGCGCAGATCTTTTCAAATCCCATGCCATCAATATTCAATGGAAAAATAATCTTGATCCGAAAAAAGGAATGACCGTCACCGTTAATCCATAGACATGGCGCCACACTTTAATCCCAAAATAAACTCATTTCTATCCATTTCCCTCTGTGTAATGATGTAATATAGTTATTCAGAGTCATTCATGAGAATGATTATCATTACTGGAGGGTAAATGACGATGAGAATATTCAGAAAATCAAGAATGGCCCTACTTGCCGGGCTCCTTCTTCTTACTATGCTTGCAACAGCTTGTCAGGGAGGCAACAACACAGCAGGAACACAAGAAATTACGGCAACCGCCGCGCCAACAGCCTCTGCTGAGACTGCAACAACTCCCCAAGCTCCCGCCGAGACTGCCGGTGGTACCCGCCAGTATACGGATTATAGCGGCAAAGAGATTACCATCCCTGTCGCGCCCAAAAATATCGTAGCGATCCAATATGCCGGTGATTTGTTAGCGCTTGGCGTGAAGCCCGCCTATGTGACGGACTATGCTAAGCATACTTACGGCGCGGCCTTGGACGGAGTTAAAAGTATTGGCAACCGTCCGGTGAGCCTTGAGAATGTCCTCGCCGCTGCGCCTGACTTAATCTTGACCGATGATACAGGCGATGCCAGCGAGGGAGAGCAGTTAGCCAAAGTTGGACCAACAATAACTCTACCATTCTGGACGGAAGACCCTTTCCTCCATTTTAATCAGCTTGCAGAGATTTTGGGCAAACAAGCGGAAGCACAAAGCTGGCTGGAACAGTATCACACGAAAGTCAGCGAGGTGAAGCAAGCTATTGAACCGAAGGTAAAAGAAGGTGAAACAGCGCTGCTGCTCATTATCTCCGGCAAAGATATGGGCATATCCGGCATCCGCAATGGCGGGTATACTCTTTACCGCCAGTTAGGCTTCACGCCAACTCCAGAAATGAAGCCCCTGCTGGATAAGAACGAGAACTTCGGCTTTGAGACCCTATCGCTTGAAGTTCTGCCCAAGTATAGCCCCGACAACCTGTTCGTGGAGATGGATGACGACAGCGAGCTAACCAGTTCTACCTTTGAGCAGTTGAAAGAAAGTGGCGTCTGGAAATCTTTGAATGCTGTAAAAAACAACAAGGTTTACACCGTAACCAACAAATGGGGTCTCGGTGACGCTACTTCTCTATATGCCCAATTGGAAGAAGCACAGGCGCAAATTGTAAAATAAACTAATATAGCATTACCGTGAAGGAATCTTTCAACCGGATGGTTGAAGGATTCCTTTTTTTGCTTTACTATTGTGATAATTATTCTCAATTAGAAAGAAGGCTGCTGCATGAGTGCTTCCGAATCCTCCCCTCTAAATGACCTGCTGTTTATTCAGCAGTCACTGACCTTACAGCAGCGTGATGCTAACTGGAAGTCATTCAACACCTGCCCAGACAACACCTATACGCTAATTACCGTTACCGAGGGTACAGGTAGTCTTCAGCTCAAAGGGCAGCACCGTAAGCTCCAGAGGGGCGATTGTTATTTACTTCTCCCGAATACGATGGTGGGCATCACCAATGATACTAAAGCGCAATTAAGCTATTATGAATTGATCTTCACCCCTCTTTGTTTGGAAATTCAAGGACAAAAGTCTTCAGCTCTACTTCCTTACGAGGGAAAGCTTAATGCGTCTCCGTTCTTTCAATTACTGGATTATCTCCACAAAATATCAGAACCTCAGGCCAGCAGTATTGGTCTGAACGCCCTGCGCGCCCATCTGGATTTTCAGGAACTGCTATACTTCCTGTTCAAACAGAACGACAACGTTCAGCCCGTGCCAAACTCCTTGCTGGCCGTTCAAGAAACTATTGATCAACTGCTGCAAGATTACGGCGATGATATCACAGTGGAACAGTTGGCGCAGAAAGCCAATATCGGTATCTGGCAATATCGGCAATTGTTCAAGCAGCTGACAGGTCTGAATCCGACCGAATATATTACACAGCTCAGAATCAACCGAGCCAAAGAAATTCTGCTAGTGTCCGATGCTCCGCTGATTGATGTCGCTCATAATGTGGGCTACAAGGATGAGTACTATTTTAACCGCCGATTCAAAGAAATTGTCGGTACCTCCCCCCGGCAGTATATACGTAACTACAAGACGAAATTGAAAACCGTTGCTTTTACCCATTTGGGTGATATTCTCTCCCTGGGTACCAAACCCCTGGCTGTAGAAAAGCATCTGCTCGAATGGCTGGATAATGGCTGCACTGAAGGGATTCAAGGCATTGATACCTCCTCCTCTGGTCTGGATGAAATCGCCCGGCTTCAGCCTGATTTAATTCTTGTAAATAACTACACCGATCCCCGGTTTAAGGATGCCCTGAAGCAGATTGCACCCACAGTTCAATTAAATACCCAACGCGTAGATCTCTTCGCTGGATTAAGAGACGTCTCTGAGCTTTTGGGAAGGCAGTCGGAGGCCCGTGCTTGGCTGGCGCGATACAGGCTGAAGGCTAGACAGCTCAAGGAACGCACACGGACAAGCATCCGCAGAGGGGAAAGTGCTGTTTTTTTCCATGTTGTTCATGACAATATCTATTTGTACCGACCGGAAGAATGCCCTGTGCTGTATGACGTACTGGGGATGGAGGTGCCTATCTCGCTTCAGCAACTGATCTCAGTCTCCCCCTCAAGGATGTTCATCCCGGTAGACCGCTTTGCCCACTACGAAGCCGATCGGATCTTTATCGTCTGTGGCCATATGCCCGGAGCTCGTGAAACCTTTCAAAAGATCGTGCAAAGTAAAGCTTGGCAGGCTCTGGAAGCGGTTCGATCAGGACATGCATACTATGTCAATGAGCATTGGACGCTGGACAGCACCATTGCCCTGGAATGGCAGCTGGACGGTATGCATGCCCTGCTCAACAGCAAAAAGGCCGTAAACCCACTTCATTGGTGAGGTTTACGGCCATATCTTTTTTAACGTTTATTTTCAAACCAACTTACAGTACCCAATTCCCTTTACGGAATACAGGTTCAACTGTTCCATCCGCTAGTTCACCATCAATGTCCAGCTCTGCGGAGCCGATCATGAAGTCGACATGCGTCAAGCTGACGTTCGCACCTCTGGCCAACAGCTCTTCATTGCTAAGCTTCGTGCCCCCTTCGATATTCACCGGATAGGCGCTTCCGAGCGCAAAATGACATGAGGCATTCTCATCAATTCCTGTATTATAGAAGATTCGGTTCAATCGAGAAATTGGAGAATCGTGCTGCACCAGTGCCACTTCTCCAAGATAAGACGCACCTTCATCTGTCTCAAGCAACGACGTCAAATGCTCACGACCTGATTCAGCTTCATAGGCCACAACCTTACCATCCTTAAAGGTGAACGAAAGTCCTTCAACCAAACGCCCATTCAGATTTAAAGGAAGTGTACTAGCAACCGTACCATTTACTCCTGTACGATGCGGCATGGAATAAATCTCTTCGGTTGGCATATTCGCAACAAAATATACGCCATTATCGTTCTCACCGCCACCTCCACGCCACAGATGCCCTTCTGGAAGCTCTACACGCAGATCCGTTCCCGGAGCACGGTAGTGCAGGCTTTTATAACGTTTAGCATTCATTCTATCCTGACTTTCTTTCAACCCGGCAATATGCTCTCTCCAGGCTGCTACAGGATCATCGCTGCCCACGCGGGTCATCTGGAATACGGCTTCCCACATTGCATTAATCCGCTCTTCTTCAGGAAGATCAGCAAACACTTTATTCGCCCAAGCACGGGTTGGAGCTTTAACAAGTGACCAGCTAATCTTACTGTTACGTGTATATTTAGAATAGTTCTTACGTGCAACAGCTGCCGCTTTAACAGCTCTTGATACCTTGGAAGAATCAATTCCATTGAACAATTCCGGATCAGGCACTTTAATATGTAAAATGGCGCCGTTCTCTTCAGCAAATTTCTCCATCATATCGGCCTGCCACTGCGGATAATAATCGAAGGAATCCTCTGACGCTTTCTCGTAACGGATACGTGTTGTAGCTTCATCTTCCCAATCCACAATTACATATTTTGCACCCGCTTCATAAGCCTTGCCTACAATCAGGCGGGTCAGCTCTACTGTTTCCATTGGAGCATGCACCATCAGCACTTGTCCGGGCTGCACATTCACCCCAACCTTCACTACTAGCTCTGCATATTTGTTGAGCATGTGTTCAAAGTTATCCATCGTATTTGCCTCCATCTCTCTAATCTTCGGACTCTAACTATCAAATGATATACCGGATCTATCCGCTCGGAGGAAAATCATCCTCATACTTCAGGAAGCTAAAGCAGGCCCCTCCAAGTGATGAACGAGTATAGCTCAATTCTCCGTTTAACCTTGCCGCGATTCCCCGACTTATCGCGAGTCCCAATCCGGTTACACCATTGGAACCAGTATAAAAGCGTTGAAATACAGCCTCTTGCTCCTCGTCATTCAGACCCGAGCCGTCATCTTCAACATGGATAGCCCAGGCGGTTCCAGTTCCAGGACCTTCAATCCGCACTTTAACCCGGCTTGACGTATGTCTGACGGCATTCTGCAGCAGGTTGAGAAGAATGCGGAATAGCTGCTCGCCGGGAATCATCACCTGTAGTCCAGTCCCTTCGAGTTCCAGTCTGACATTCCGCTCTGCCGCAGCAGGCAGGAGAAGCTGTACCGCTTCCTCCGCAATGTCTCTAAGGTCCAGTGCTTCGGCGGGCCAGTGCTCGTCGACTGCTTCCAGCCGCGAGAGCTGAAGCAGCTTATCGACCATATCCATAAGCCGTTGGGACTGAACGGTAATAATGTTCAGCCCCTCTTCCTGGGAGACGACCTGATCTTGAATAGCATATACAAAGCCGTGAATGGACATCAGCGGTGTCTTCAATTCATGGGACACATTCTGCAAAAATTCAATCTGGTTGCGTTGATGCAGCCGGATACGGCCAGACATGGAATGAAAGGTGGTGATCAGTTCGCCAATCTCTGTCCGATCTCCTTCGGGGAAATCCTGGCTCTGGGCGCGATTCGGCTCATAGCTCCTGACCGCCTCTTTCAAACGGTTCAACGGACGAATAACCCGTGATACGGTCAGAAGTCCGATGACCAGTATACCAAAAAAGCTCGCAGCAATCGACAGCAGCGTAGTCCGCATCAGTGATCCATACAAAGCTCTAAGCGAGGAGAGCGGAGAATAAACGAAAATACGATAAGGCAGCCCTCTTACCGACTCCTCATTGTAAAGCACTTTTTTGCCGTGAAGCGTAGTGATTCCTTCGCTAGCCACCACCTGATCATGTAGCGTCTTCCCTTCCTGTCTGGTATCGCTGGCGTCGATAATCCTGTTATGACTGTCGAGCAGAAGATAGTCGGCATTCATCATCAGGCCTTTCACGACAAAACGAAATTCAGTGCTGCTCAGGCCATCAATATCCCCTTCGTGCAGAATCCTCGAAGCCCTCAGCGCTTGGACATGTAATTGGGACTTCACTTGGTTCACTAGAATATCATCAATCAGGCGTACAAACAGTAACACGGTGATCCCGACTGTGACCAGCATGGCAATGAAGAGGGAGAGCAGCATTTTAGCCCGAATCGTCCTCATGCTATACCTTCCTCACTATCGCTTTGTAGCCAAAACCCCATACCGTATCGATTTGCAGCAATGAATCCAGTTCACCCAGCTTTTTACGGATCCGCTTCACTAGATCATCCACCACTCTCACATCACCAAAAAAATCATATTTCCACACCTGTTGAATCAGATGCTCACGTTCAAAGGGACGTTCAATATGCATAGCCAGGAACATCAGCAGCTCGAATTCCCGCGAGGTCAGGCTAAGTGAGATATTACCCACGGTTATTTTGCGAAACTCCGGTTGAATCTCAACGTTGCCGAATTTGTAAATACTTTCACTGTTCTCATGCACGGAAGCTTCTTCAGCAGCAGCAATGCCCCCTGATCCTCCTGACTTAGCCAGACGAAGCATCGCCTTAACCCGGCCTACCAGTTCGCGGGGGTTGAAGGGCTTGCTTAGAAAATCACTGCATCCTAGCTCCAGCCCCTGAATACGATCATTCTCTTCACCCCGCGCCGAGATCATAATAATCGGCATTTCGGTAAAGCTGCGCAGCTCCGTTAACAGACTGAGCCCGTTAATTCCGGGCATCATAATATCCAGAATGAGACAGTCCGGAGTGTTAGCACGGACATGCTCCACCAATTTGTGGCCGCTGGAAAAGGAGGTTACATCATAGGTTTCCTTACGTAAATACTCGGAGAGCAACTGCAGAATGAAAAGATCGTCGTCCACGACTACTATTTTGCTCATAATACCTAGCCCCTTCACCGTTCGTTGTTCAAAAATCTGTTCTTTCAGGTTATCATAAATGACAATAGACGGGTATCCCTTTTACGGTCCCGTCTATTGCCTAATATTGCTCTATTATTTATTTTATAATTGTGACCTGGTTGCTAATCTTATTTCTTTTTAGGTTGAACAATTACCGGATTCGCGGCAGTTTCCTTTTTAGGCGTGCTTTTTACCGGAGCTTTCGCTACTGATTTTTTCACTACTGGTTTTTTGGCCACCGTTTTTTTCACTACTGGTTTCTTAGCGACCGTTTTTTTCACTACCGGTTTCTTAGCTACTGTTTTTTTAGCAACAGTTTTCTTCACAGGAGCTTTTTTGGTAGTTTTAGATTTGGCGGCAGCTTTTTTCACAGTCTTTGCTTTAGCCTTAGCTGGAGCTGCTTTAGTAGTCTTAGCTTTTGCAGGCGTTGCTTTAGCTGTTGTAGTTTTGGCTGGAGTCGCTTTAGTTGTTGTAGTTTTAGCTGGTGTAGCTTTAGTTGTTGTAGTTTTGGCTGGTGTGGCTTTGACAGGTGTGGCCTTGACAGGTGTTGTTGCTGGTGTAGACTTCTCAGGTGTAGTGGTTTTTGGTGCAGTAGCAGTCTTGGTTGTTTCTGGTTTGACAGCAGTCGTTTGGGGCGGAGTGACTTTAACGCTTGAGACTGGCTTGGTGGTAGTTGTTGCAGGCGTTGTTACAGTTTTTACAATTGGGGTAGCCGGTTTAACCGGTCCTGCTGCTGCAAACGCGCTTGTCGCTCCACTCAGTACACTCACTACTGCCATCACCGAGATTACTTTTTTTGTCCATTTGTTCATCTTGAACACCTCTTTCTTTAAAGTATCTTCATCTTAGCAGGCGGTTACGGCATTTCTGTGGGAAAAATATGAGAAAAGTATATGAAAAAAGGCCGCAGTAGTCTGCGACCTTTCTAAGCTATTTTTTATCCACTTGAAGCAAAGTTACTGTCTTTAACGTATAGGTATGATGGATACGCTCATCTGAGATCACGTTCAGCTTCACAAGACTTGCCACTTTGGCCGGGTCTGCTCTGGAGAGCAAACGCCACACCTCGGGGTCAGACAGCGTCTCATAGAGTTTGGCATCATCGTATTCTTTACGGTTCTGCACAACAAGCTTGACCTTATAGCTCCCAAGCTCGGCATCACTAGAATCCTGGTTGCTACAATACGCGATAATCTCTTCACGGAGTCCCGCCAGTTCCTTCTCAATCTCTTTCTGCTTCTGCTTGAGCTTATAGTACTGCTGTACCTTCTTCTCCATTGCATCACGCTCCTCTCTGACATATCTATGCCGGAAGAGTCGATTAAATAAGTATGCAAAATAATCAAACGGTAGGTGTACCATGTTTCAATCGTATTTGTTTCCTATTTCTTATGCTTTTATGACGTTTCCGCTAGCAGCACTGCTCTTCACGCTGCCGTTTATGATCGTCCAGTACCGTAGACATGGCTATATCCATAAGGTCCGGGCATTAATGCTGTATCTGCTCCTGCTCTACTTGATGAATGCCTTCTATCTGGTCCTTCTGCCGCTCCCGGCTTCCCGGCATAATCTGGCGCCCACCGGCAACTCGATTCAGAGTATTCCTTTCCAGTTTATTCAGGATATCATGCAAAGTTTCCGTGCGGGATCTGCGGATGCTCCGAAGTCCTACTGGTCCGTACTGAGTGAACCGGCCTTTCTTCAGGTCCTGTTCAATGTTCTTCTGACGGTGCCTTTTGGCATGTTCCTGAATTATTATTTCCGTACTCGCTGGGTGGTCTGTCTCATGCTGTCCTTTAGCTTATCTCTCTTCTTCGAAGTCACACAGATTACAGGAATCTATGGGTTCTACGACCATCCTTACCGTGTCTTTGATGTGGATGATCTCATGGCGAACACGCTCGGCGGAATTCTCGGCTTCCGGGCAGCTTCTTGGATATCCGGATTGCTTCCAAAGATTGAACAGCTCGATGCGGAGGCCAATCTTGTAGACAAGAGGGTAACTTTCCTACGGCGCAGTATCGCGTTTATGATGGACCTTTGCGTAGTCTTCCTTTTCTACCTGGCACTTCGCTTCCTTTACGTACCAGGTGCCTATTGGATTGCAACAGGTGTCTACTATATCCTGCTGCCGTGGCTGACTAACGGGCGAACCGTTGGCAAATGGGTTGTACGAATTCATCTGCAAGGATTAAATGGAGCAAAAATCTCCCTCTGGGGGCTACTTAAGCGGTACGGGGTACTTTATTGGGTATTCTTTGGTCTGCAAGTACTGCTCCTTGAACCAAAGGTAGTAGATGTCTTATCTTCTGCATGGTATCTACGGTTGCAAGGGTTGTTTCTGCTCGTTGATCTTCTATTCTTTATTCATCTGATGATCAAAGTCTTCAAGAAAGACTCCATGCTGTTCTATGAGAGCATCAGTGGAACTATACATGCCATTTCCTGGCCGGAGAAAATAGGGACCCAAACAGAGGATATACCCCCAGTTTCTGTGAACTAGGGATTGTTCAGTGCAATGGAAATTGATTACAATAGATGAAGCAATGTAATCAGAGCAGAGGAGAGAATAGAATGTCATCTAACATAAATGTAAACCTGCCAAGAAGCCATCCTGAAGCACTTGGTATAGACTCTAGGGCGATTGAACGTTTTCTTGCCGCTATAAGCAGCAGTGGAGTGGATCTACATAGCTTTATGTTGCTCCGGCACGGCCAGGTTGCCGCCGAGGGCTGGTGGAATCCCTACAGTGCAGATCTTCCACACGCGCTGTATTCAGTCAGTAAGAGTTTCACCTCAACCGCTGTAGGTTTTGCTGTAAAAGAGAATCTTCTCACGGTAGATGATCTCGTCACTTCATTCTTTCCCGAAGACTTGCCAGAGAAGATCTCCCCTTATTTGGAACAGCTGGCTATCAAGCACTTACTGATGATGGCCTCCGGACATACGCAAGACATTACGGAGACCATGAGCCAACAGCCTGATGGCAACTGGGTCAAAGCTTTTTTCGGAGTCCCTCTGGAGAAAGAACCCGGCACTCATTTTCTTTATAATAACGGAGCTACCTATATGTTATCCGCCATTATCCAGAAGGTGAGCGGACAGAGTCTGCTTGACTATCTGAAACCCAGACTGTTCGACCCGCTTGGCATTGTTAATCCGGTTTGGGACACTTGTCCACGCGGAATCAGTGCAGGAGCGTTTGGCCTCAGTGTGATTACAGAAGACATCGCTAAGCTGGGCCTGCTGTACCTGCAACAAGGAGTATGGAACGGAGAACGCCTTCTGGACGAAGAATGGATACAGGCTGCAACCACGAAGCAAATTGACAATGGGGATAACCCAGATAGCGACTGGAACCAAGGTTATGGCTATCAATTCTGGCAGTGTCGCCATCAAGCTTACCGTGGTGACGGCTTCTTTGGCCAGTTTTGCCTGGTTATGCCGGAGCAACAAGCCGTGATTGCCATTACAGGCGCACAAGGCGATATGCAGATTGTTCTTAACACGATCTGGGATCATCTGCTCCCAGCGATGGAACCTGAGCCGTTAGCTCCAAATGAATCCGAAGCAGAACGGGTTGCTGGCCAATTAAGAAAGCTGGCCATTCTTCCACCTCATGGTCTGGATTTTTCGGAAAATGAGGAAGTGATGAACGGGCAAATTTATAGACTGGAGGACCCTCATGGCTGGCAATCATTTTCTGTAACCTTCAACGGGAATGAAGCCGTGATTACAATGATCCACAAGGAAAATTCATACATCATCAAAGCGGGACGAAGTGCTTGGCTTGCGGGAAGAAGCAATTTGATAGAGGAAACAGATCTTAAAATAGTCAGCTCCTTCACCTGGAAAGACGCAGATACGTTTGAATACACGATCCGGTTTATTGAAACGGCTATCATTATCTCAGGGGAAGTAAAGTTGGAAGGGCACACCATTGCGCTGAAGGAAAAAGTTAACGTGGTTTCTGATATTGATAACCGTGACGCAATTATCGGAAGAATATAGTTCTCCATCTTCCACTCTTTTAATTACAGGCAGGGCGCTCCGCACCATTGTACATGGCTGCCGGAACGCCCTTTTCTTATAACTCTTCAACAACCAGTGTAATCGGACAATGATCACTGCCCAGCACATGACATTCAATCCCTGCGGATACTAGTTGTGGGGCCAGCCTGGCTGAGGCCAGAAAGTAGTCAATGCGCCAGCCGACATTCCGTTCTCTTACTTTTGGCATATAGGACCACCAGGTGTAAGCCCCCTCAAGCTCAGGATAAAAGGTTCTGAACGTATCTATAAAGCCAGCGTTTAGCAGTTCTGTCATCTTGCCTCGTTCCTCATCCGTGAACCCGGAATTACCCCGATTAGACTTGGCATTCTTAAGATCGATATTCTCATGAGCGACATTAAGATCACCGCACACAATGACCGGCTTAATAGCATCCAGTCCCTGCAGATAGTTGCGGAAGCGATCCTCCCACTCTAACCGGTAATCCAGCCGGGCAAGGTCTCGCTTGGCGTTAGGAGTGTATACATTAACTAGATAAAAACCCTCGTACTCCAGGGTAAGGATCCGCCCTTCTGCCTCTTCATCGCTCTCCAGTCCATATCGCACGCTAAGCGGCTCGACTTTGCTGAATACCGCCGTCCCCGAATAGCCCTTTTTCTGCGCATAATTCCAGTATTGGTGATATTCCTCATGCTGTTCCAGCGAGATTTGCCCCGCCTGCAGTTTGGTTTCCTGAATACAGAAGATATCGGCATCCATCTCTTTAAAGAAATCATTAAAACCTTTGGTGACACAGGCCCGCAGGCCGTTCACATTCCATGATACTAGCTTCATAATTTTATTTTCTCCATCTCTGTTGTTTTGGGCTCAACCACTGATTCTAACTTTGATCCATTATTTCTCAGTTTCATTCATAACGGATTAACTATTCATGTTACAATATAAGGACGAGTCAACATAATCTATGGAATACGTGAGGGATCAGAACTTCTATGAACGCACCAAGACTTTTAAGAGGCTTTAATTTTTTGTATTTTGCACTACTAGCGATGTTTATTCCCTTTCTTCCCGTTTATCTGGGCGAGCAGGGTCTGAACCCGGCCCAAATCGGATTTATAGTCGGAACCGGGGGCTTCGTCACGCTTATCGCTCAACCGTTGTGGGGGATGATCAGCGATAAAACAAAGACGGTCCGCAAGGTACTGTTGCTTCTGCTGCTATTTTCCAGCGTTATCGGTTATCTGCTATACGACTCTACCAGCTACATTCTGCTCGTCCTGTTCGCCATGTTGTTATATTTCTTCCTCATGCCGATTGATCCGCTGACTGAAAGCCTTAATTTCAGCATCGCTGAGGCTTCCGGGGTCAGTTACGGGTCTATCCGTACATATGGTGCGCTAGGGTATGGAGTGACGGCTCTGGTGACTGGTTATGTGATGTCTTATTGGGGAGCGCACAGCATCGCCTGGCTGTTTGCAGCCATTGGTGTAGCCAGCTTTGCTATAAGCTGGATTATGCCTGATGCGCCAGTTGCCAGCAAGCCTGTCACGCTGAGCAGTCTCAAGCAATTCCTAAGCAATAAAGAAACCTTGTTGTTCCTGGTGCTGGTCTTCATCTGCTCCGTTCCCGCTCGAATGAACGACATCTTCCTGGGCGTATACATCAAAGAACTGGGAGGTAGCCCGGAACTGGTTGGACAGGCATGGTTCTTGGCGGCATCCAGTGAAATTGCCGTGTTCGCCCTCAGTTTCTGGTGGCTACGCAAGGGGAAGGAACTGATTATCATCACCTTCTCGGCTGCTTTTTATTGTGTTCGCTTTCTTCTCTCCGCGTGGATTACCGATCCTCACTGGCTGGCCTACCTGCAAATTCTGCAGCTCCTGACATTCCCGGTTTTCTACTCTGCCGCGATCCAATATCTGTACCGAATTGTCCCCGTGGAATGGCGGGCTACAGGTCAGACTGTACTTGCCCTGCTGTTCTTCGGCGTCTCTGGTATTCTTGCCTCTTATGCAGGTGGAGCGATGTACAATACCTTTGGCGGTCAGACGCTATACTTGACGATTTCCATCATGTCCTTCCTGGGTATGATCGTTGGAATTCTGCTGTACCGGGTGTACGGAAAGCGACCTCTCCGCAGTGAAGATATTGCGTAGCTGAGGCCGAGATACTTTATCTTAGCCCTATTAAAATGTGCTTACCTCCTAAGTCATATAAGAAAGCATTGATAGATTTCCAGCATATCATATTCTATCAAAGCGCAAAGGAGGTCATTATAATAGCTATTCTATTACCGCAACAATCCTTTTCTCTGCAACCTGTCGTCGGCAAATCCTACTACGAGAATCTGGCCGGAGGCACTAATGCTGCTGTTACTGTACAGAACAACTCTGCTTATCCTGTAGACCTTGTTCTTACCCGTGTTAATGCACCAGTGATCACTTACACAATTCCTGCTTTCAACAGTCTCACTCTTTCCGTGAATAGACTACTCGTTGCCGGACTGTTAAGTACAGCTGCCGGAGCCGTATTCGGCACAATTGAAATCGCCACCTCAGATTTCTAACACTTTACAGAGTATCCGCCCATACTCGCCCATTGAATTCCTCCTCCTTGGCATCACTGACCGTACTTTGGTTGGTGATGCTTTTAAATATGAGGACCTAGCTCGTGCTGTTCTAACAATTGCTTCAGCTTCGCTTCTGTATTAGAATCTCCTGCTGGCGTATAGATACTGCAACGTAGATCCGTAGTGCCGTGCACTTGAAGCGAGGTGAGATGAAAAAGCATTTTCCCGGCCTTGGCATGCCTGAATTCAAGCACCACATCCGGCGCTGTGCTGACACGGCTCTGCTCCCAAAGCTCATTAAAATCAGGATGGGTTCCTCTCATCTCCGCAATAAAGTCATCGTACCATTGGTCCTCAACGTACTGACCGTAATAGGCACGGAAAATGGACAAGTAACCGCTCACGAATTGCTCCCAATTCACAGCGAGACGCTGGAACTCCTTGCGTACAAACAACAGTCGGATCATGTTTCTTTCTTCAACAGGCAGCTTGGAAAAATTGAGAAATACATGCGCCGCTGCCTCATTCCAGCCGACAATCCCGCAACGCCGGTCCGAAATAATCGTCGGGCAATACTTCAGCTCCTGCAAAATCTTCTGTAGGGACGGGCTGATGGCCGAAGGCTCCTCTTGCGGAAGCACCGGGTTTCCGGCGCCCGTCTCCAAAGCCAGCGCGAACAGATACTTTCGTTCATCCTTGGTCATCTGTAGTGCTGCCGCTATACAGTCCAGGACGGACGAAGAGACCTTGATATCCCTCCCTTGCTCCAGCCAGGTATACCAGGTACTGCTGACGCCTGCCAGTTGCGCGACCTCTTCTCTCCGCAGGCCCGGCGTACGCCGCCTTGATCCCTCTGGTAATCCCACGGAAGACGGCGAAATGGCCGCCCGGCGTGCCTTTAGAAAATCGGACAACGCCTGAAGTCTCGTCTGATTGGACATACTGTTAATCCCCTCCTTAACGCTGAATTTATTATATCACTGATTATACTAGGATAAACTACAACTTGTAATAGGATATTGAAAATGAAAAAATAAACCTACACTTATTTGGGAGGTTGCATTATGGAACGCGTAGTTATAACAGGCATGGGATTAATCTCGCCGCTGGGAAATTCGGTGGAGGAATTCTGGAATGGATTGGTTCAGGGGCAATCTGGCATCACGCAGATTACTTCTTTTGATACATCAGCATTTAAGAGCAAAATCGCGGGGGTGGTACATGACTTCGATGCAGAAACCAGATTCGGCCGTAAGGAAGCCCGGCGAATGGACCGTTTCACTCAGTTTGCACTGGCCGCCGCAGAAGATGCCTGGAAGCATTCCGGGCTTGAGCTTGACCAAATTGACCGCGAACGGCTAGGCGTGTATGTCGGCTCAGGTGTCGGAGGCATCCAGACCCTGATGGAGCAGGAAGCTGTGCTGAAAACACGCGGCCCGCAAAAGGTCAGCCCAACACTGATTCCGATGCTGATCTCTAATATGGCGGCAGCAACGATCAGCATCAAGCTCGGTGCATTGGGACCTACATTATCCCCGGTCACAGCATGCTCTATCGGCAATACCGCGATCGGAGAGGCGTTCCGCCTGATTCGTTACGGCGGCGCCGATGTCGTCATTTCCGGAGGTTCCGAGGCCGCGATTACAGAAATCGCACTGGCAAGCTTCGGCAATGCCACTTCGCTCTCCACGCGCAATGACGAACCGGCCAAGGCCAGTCGCCCCTTTGATGGCAGCCGGGATGGCTTTGTCATCGGTGAAGGCGGAGCGATAGTCATTCTGGAATCTCTCTCGCACGCCCTGCGCAGAAACGCCGTCATCTACGGCGAGGTCATTGGCTACGGTGCTAGCTCGGATGCCTATCATATGGTTGCGACCCATCCAGAAGGCATCGGCGCCTACCAAGCCATGAAGCTGGCCCTTACCGAAGCAGGGGTACAGCCAGAGGAGGTGGACGTGATTAGTGCACATGCCACCAGCACCCTTGTCGGCGACCGCTCCGAGACCATGGCGATCAAGAAGCTGTTCGGCGAGGCCGCTTACCGTATCCCGATCACGGCGAACAAATCCATGACTGGACATGCTCTCGGGGCCGCGGGTGGCCTGGAAGCGATCGCTCTGATCAAGAGCCTTCAGGATGGAATCATCCCTCCCACCATTAATCAGGAAACACCTGATGAAGTGTGCGATTTAGATTATGTACCAAATACAGCCCGCAAAGCGGATCTTAACATCGGAATCTCGAACTCCTTCGGATTTGGCGGTCACAACGCCGTCATTGTGGTTCGTAAGTACGAAGAGTAACTGGTCAGATGAACCTTTGATTGTAGAGACGAGCGAGCCTTAAATGGGAGAATCTTAAATTCGTCTTATATAAAAACCCCCAGATTCGCGTACTCGCGATAACTGGGGGTTTTGCTGTTGTTGTCCTATTCGTATACTGTTGTAAAGGCTTGCTCCACTTGAGGCAAGATTTGATCCCACTCCGCATCCGGGAGTTTACTCACCGTTACGAAATCACGGATACCAAAGATGTTATCGATACCTTCAATGGCCAGCAGCGCTTGTGCCAAAGGATGCTCTGTCGCATCTCCGCTTTTTAGGGATGTGCTTGAGGGTCCCTCAAAGATAGTTTGGTTGGTGTTGATTTTGACCGCATTGGGATTAGGTGTGTTCTGAACATTGATTTGAATAGACATGGTACCACTCTCCTTCACAAGCCATTGTAGCACGGCTGTCCTGAATTGCCCAATTTGTACGTTTTTCTAAAGTGTCTAAGTGTTGCGTATATGGAGATTATGCATATCTATCTCCTTGCCAGCATAAAGCGGATTGCTGCATGCGAGAAGAACTTCTACTTTATAGTCACCTGCATTTACAAAACAAATCCGCTGCGCACCCAAATGAATGGTTATGCTACCATCCTTCTGCTCGTAATCATCGAATAATGCGCATATGATCCGAATGTCATCTTCAGTTAGTTCACCGTGAATGATTACCTCTGCAATCCCCTCAACCCCTTGATCCCGACTGTTCGGCACCATATATTGCTCCATAAACTTTCGAGCTTTCTCATCATTCATCTGCTGGAGAAAGAATTGAAAAGGCACGCCGGTGAATTCAGGCAGGTATGCGTTACGCCAAGGCATCGACTTGGTTAAAAGATTGAAGAACCAGCGGAACCTAAGCGGCTCCGGCGGGGTTGCATCAACGCTCTGGCTGCGAAGTTTATGATAGATGTCTTCAATGTTCTCGACTTCCAAGGCGAAACCAATCAGCCCTCTATGCCCGGCAAGATATTTTGTAGTCCATTCCTGAACCCATCCCCCACCGTCCTTAGCTTTAATTCTGACGAACTCGAAGTATTCCTGCCCAATCCAGAGATTGGATACTTTGAACCCTTTTGTCCCCTTGCCCCATTTGGGCATGTAAGGCAATCCTATAGACTCGATATCGGCTATTCTCTCTTTATCTTCTTGTATGTAAGCGTCTACATTCACGACCAAGTGATCAATCTTCAAAGAATCACCTCACCTAGAATAAATTCTATTGGTAAAATTTTATAAATAAAGTGTACCACAGGCTGCCACTATAGAGAACTACAGGACTAAAGCTAACTGCATCCTTAACCACACAGAATTTCATTCTAAAAACATAAAATTTTGATGGGCCTACCTCAAAATCAGTGCTTGCTCCGTCAAGTAGCGGACTCATGAAACCTTTGTTGGTAGGAAATAACGTCATCTGAGTCGGCTCCTTATCACAGGACAACTTCATATTGGAAATAACGGATATACAGTCCGTTAGACCTATTATTGAATTTCAACCAGCTAAAAGAATTGTTTTCATGAAGCAGATTTAACAATCCCTTTTGGCAAGCACTGATTTTGATGTTGAGATAATTTTCTATAAAACACAAAAAACCGGGCCGCTGCTGCGACCCGATTACTATAGAAGCCCCTTGCAGGACTTAAGCATTGCTATTAAAGTTAACTTGTACATCTATTGTTACAGGACTACGCCTTCGACCAAGACAGGCTGCTCATACGTGTTCTTCAGAACGCGTTGTCTCTTCTTTACCACTTCAGGCGGTTCTACAGCAGGCGCCATCGGGTGCAGCAGCCAGGACTTCACGAAATGCGTATCTGATACTTTGTAAAGTGGCGGCTCTTTCTCCATGTCAATCTGCATAGCATACGTACTACGCAGGGCAAATGCATCGCCCTTAGGCGGTTTGATCAGATCGGGAGGCGTTCCTGGAATTGCGGTAAGCAGGGAGCCTTTGCTCTCCAGACTTGGCATGGAAGCCAGCAGACCCCAAGTGTACGGATGTCTCGGATCATAGAAAATCTCTTCCGCGGTACCGGTCTCAACAATCTGTCCAGCATACATTACGGCAACCCGGTCAGCCATTCTGGCAACAACCCCGAGATCATGGGTGATAAAGATAATCGAAGTACCGATCTTCTTCTGCAAATCCTTCATCAAATCCAGAATTTGCGCCTGGATCGTTACGTCGAGTGCAGTCGTCGGCTCGTCCGCAATCAGCAATTTCGGGTTAGCTGCCAGTGCCATCGCAATAACGACACGTTGACGCATCCCGCCACTGAATTCATGTGGATACTGCTGGAACCGTTTCTCAGGAGAAGGAATTCCCACAAGTGAGAGCAGTTCAATACCACGTTTGACGGCGGCCTCCTTGGTGATTTCCTCGTGCTTGAACAGCACTTCTGTAATCTGCTTACCGACCTTCATCATCGGGTTCAGCGAGGTCATCGGGTCCTGGAAGATCATACCGATCTCCTTACCACGAATCTTCTGCATTTGCTTCTGAGTCTTGCCGATTAAATCCTGTCCTTCAAACAGAATTTGTCCGCGCTTATAAGTACCTTGTGGTTCAGGTACGAGCTTCATTACCGCTTGTGAAGTTACACTCTTACCGGAACCGGATTCACCAACAATCGCAAGTGTCTCACCTTTATCTACATGGAAGCTAACACCCCGGATGGCTTGTACTTCTCCACCACGTGTGTTGAATGAAATCGCTAAGTCTTTAACCTCTAATAGGCGCTCCATCTTATCACGTCACCCTCTCAATTTCCCGAAAATTATAATAAAAAATCTCATTCCACGATGAGCAATAAGTATAATTTTATCTAGTTTTATAGCTCTACGTCAAGCGTTTTCTGAAATTAACAGGTGTTCAATTTTTATTTCAGCTTCTCCTTTGGAGAAGTCCTTGTTAAGATAAGAACGAGCTATGTCAATAGCTATTCCCCAATTCTATCATTGAAATGAGGTAACGTCATAATGATGATCAAACCGAGAACGCGCGGCTTTATTTGTACAACGGCCCATCCCGAAGGCTGCGCCGCCCAGGTGGCGGAGCAAGTGGAATATATCACCTCACAGCCGCCGATCAGCGGACCGAAAAAAGTCCTTGTGATTGGAGCCTCAGCCGGATATGGGCTTGCTTCACGCATTGCTGCAGCTTTCGGGTCACAAGCAGCTACAATCGGCGTCTACCGCCCCAGCACGGCCAGCGATAGCCGCACAGCATCCACCGGCTGGTATAACTCCGCAGCTTTTGAGAAACTTGCCACAGAAGCGGGCCTGCAATCCTATAGTATTACCGGGGATGCCTTTACCGATGAGACAAAGGCTCGTACGATCGAGCTGATCCGCAGCGAACTGGGTGAGGTTGATCTTGTAGTATATAGTGTAGCCACGGCACGCCGAACTGATCCAGCCACAGGTATCAGCTATACTTCCGTTATCAAACCTATTGGCAATGTATATACCAACAAAACAGTCAATTTTCACACCGGAGAAGTCAACTATGTTACCTTAGACCCCGCTACTGAGGAAGAAATTGACGCTACTGTAAAAGTGATGGGCGGCGAGGATTGGAAGCTGTGGATCGATGCCCTTGACGAAGCTGGCGTGCTGGCAGACCATACCGTTACGGTTGCTTTTTCTTCCATTGGATCAGAGCTGACCCCGGAAATTTACCGCGCCGGCTCTATCGGAAAAGCCAAGGATCACCTGGAAGCGACAGCCAAAGAACTGAATGCCCGTCTATCTACACGTGGTGGAAGAGCTTATGTAGCCATTACCAAAGCATTGGTCACTCAGTCTAGCTCCGCAATTCCAATCGTCCCGCTGTACATTTCCTTACTTTATAAGGTTATGAAAGAACAAGGCCTACACGAAGGCTGCATTCAGCAGGCCTATCGACTGCTCTCAGAACGTCTGTATGCTCCGGAAGGTACACCAGTGGATACAGAAGGCCGTATCCGCTTGGACGACCTGGAGATGCTTCCTGCGGTCCAGGAGACCATAGCCAAGCTCTGGGACGAGATCACTACAGATAATATCTACGAACTGTCAGACCTTCAAGGGTACCGGCGTGAATTCTTCCAGTTGTTCGGTTTCGAGACAGAGGGCATAGATTATGAAGCTGAATCTAATCCTATTGTCAGTGTTCCCAACGTCCGCTAATCTTTGCACAAGTTCCCTTTAAAATACATCAACAGGACGGAATCCTCACCTCTGAGGGTTCCGGCTTATCTGGGGTCACCATATACTACTATGCGCCCTAGACCACTGAATCCGCCTAATCTTCACCGCAAAACCTTCCCCAACCCTGAATGAAATTATCATGTGTCCATTTCACATGGCCTTGATCCTCATATTTCCGTGAATAGCATTCGATGACCATAATGAGATCAAAGTAGAGATCATAGAGCTTTTTGCGTGCCCGTTGGTTTGGACTATCCGTTGTCATCCCATACCCTTGATAAAAGGCTGGAGAATTCTCGTGATGTCTGAAGTAGTACTCCATCAGTTCATCCCCCCACAATGCCCGCTCCCAGTCAATGATCGCTGTAATCATCCCGTCTTTCACGAAGACATTGCCGTTCCACAGATCCCAGTGCACGAGCCTGGGCTGAGTTACTTCATCAAGAGCCGGAAGCTGTGTATCTATTCTCTCCCTAATCTCTGCGTAAGCAACAGGCAGCCTCACCCCTATTCGCTCGCCATCTTGCAGCAGATTCTCCATCATCACTCCAAAAGTTGCACGCCATGAGGATGTCAGACTGCTCTTCTCCTGATGAAAATAGCCAAAGTGTTCTCCCTTGACCTCGTTAATGAGTCTGTTATATCGCCCAATCTGTGTTTCTATCGCCTCCCTCTCCTGCGGAGAGAGACCTTCCTTGATCTCATTGTAAGGATGACCCTCAACCTTCTCCATAAAAAAATAAGGATAAGGGATAAGATTCAGACTCAGATCATAGCTGAACACCTCAGGCACCGGCACAAGTCCAGTGGCACGGATCAGCTTGAGGGCTTCAACTTCGGTGCGCATAATATCTTTTTCACAGCTTAAAGTCTCTACTTCTGCCGCAGGCGCAACCTTCAGAATAACGGTTCTGCCGTCGTTTAATTCCAGATCATATCCTGTATTGAACATACCTGCGGTCAGCTCTGTACACCGGGTGATTACTATCGCCGTACCAAATGCTGACTTGACGAGCAGATCCAGCTGCCCATCACTTAATTTAGGCTTTATTACACTCTCCATGAAATAACCACCCTTATTATCGATCATACTGCAGACATCTACGGAAAAATGCTTTCGGCTACAGCAGAAAGCCGCCAGCAGCTGGCGGCTTCTTGAAGGAAACTTGCTATCTTTTATATACTACAGATTTCTATATACTACAGTTATTGGTGATTATACCCACCACATATCAGCCAATGGTTCCTCAATCAGAACTTGACGAAGGTTGTCAACGGCTTTAGAGAAGCCTTCTTCTACCGACATCAGACCGTCTTCGTGTTCAATACTCACGACATAATCGTAACCTACAAGACGCAGCGCGCTGATGATATCCGCCCAAGTCTTCACATCATGACCGAATCCAACGGAACGGAATTGCCAAGCGCGGTCAAGCATATTGGTGTACGGCTGCATGTCGGTTAGTCCGTGCATGTTCACGTTCACCGGATCAATGACGGTATCCTTGGCGTGGAAGTGATGAATCGCCCCTTGACGTCCAAGAATGTGAATCGCTTGTACAGGGTCGATGCCCTGCCACCACATATGGCTTGGGTCCAGATTGGCTCCGATGACTTCGCCTGCCGCTTCTCTAAGACGAAGCAGTGTAGCCGGAGTATGTACGGAGAATCCGCCGTGCAGCTCCAGACCGATCTTCACATCATGCTGAGCAGCAAAAGCGCCCGTTTCTTTCCAGTAAGGGATTACCTTGTTCTCCCACTGCCAAGTCAGAATCTCCTGATAGTCGTTCGGCCATGGTGCTACCGGCCAGTTCGGATATTTTGCATCCTCATGGTCGCCAGGACAGCCGGAGAAGGTGTTAACCACTGGAACGCCCAGCTTTTGAGCCAGCTTCACAGAGTTCACGAAATCCTCGTGATCCTTACGAGCCAGTTCTTTTTGCGGGTGCAACGGGTTGCCGTGACAGCTCAGAGCGCTGATCGTCAGTCCGCGTGACTCTACCGCGTGCTTAAATTCTTTTAAAGCTGTCTCGTTCTCAAGCAGCAGTGCCGGATCGCAGTGGCTTTTACCCGGGTTACCCCCGGTACCAATTTCCACAGCCTTCAATCCTTTGGATGCTACGTAATCCAATGCGTCTTCCAGCTTACGGCCGCCGAAAAGAACCATAAATACGCCAAGTTTCATGATATGCCACCTCTCTATTTGGGAGAAATTTTAGTTTAGTACCAAAGATTCATACGTATCAAAATCCGTCACCGCTTGCTTACTCCGGCTGGATTCAAAAATCGCTTCAATCAGCTTCAACACACGCAGAGCTTCCGTATTCTTGACGATTGGCTCTGCAGTTCCTTCAATAACATCTGCAAAGTTATCGTAGAAGCCAGATGACATCTTGTATGGTGCCGGCAATGCTTCGGTTATGGTCGCACCTTCGGAAGGAGGTGCCATCGTCTTGGTCAGACCTACGCCTGCCTTAATAGGTTTAGGTTCAACTTTAACCGAATCATGGTTTCTGGTCACGACTTTTCCAGCCAATGACCAATCCTCGATGATGGCGGTTCCTTCAATTCCTTTAACATACCATCTTGGCAGCTGGATGAAGTTCGTCGTCCCCACTTCTACCGTTGCAGTTACGCCGTTCTCGAATTGCAGGTACGCTTCAAAGCCATCATCCACCTCGTCGCCGAGGATAAAGCTCAAGCGGCTGGATACACTACTGATTTTACTATCGATGAGAAAGAGCAGCTGGTCCAGCAAATGCACACCCCAGTCCAGCAGCATTCCACCGCCGTGAGCTTCCAGATGACGCCAGTCGCCCGGAATACCGTTGGCTCCATGAACACGGGATTCGATCTGGAACAGCTCCCCAATTGTGCCCTTGGCATGCATTTCCTTAATAACCAGGAAGTCTTCATCCCAGCGTCTGTTCTGATTCACCATCAGTGTACGTCCGGTTTCCTTGGAAACCGCGATCATTTCCTCAAATTCCTGACTGTTCATCGCCACCGGCTTCTCACAGATGACATGCTTGCCTGCCCGCAATGCAGAGATAGCAATGTCTTTGTGTACGTCGTTAGGTGTAGCAATCAAGATCACCTCAACCGACGGATCGGCCAGTACTTGATCAAAGCTCGAATAAGAGGTATAGCCTGCTTCAACGGAGGCTTTGCGGCGATCTTCCAGCAGATCGAAAGTTCCCGTAACTTCCAGACGGCTGTTGTCCTTGATCAATTTACTGTGATAACTGCCCATGCCTCCGAAGCCAACAATAACCAGAGAATGTTTGTTTGCGCTCATCGTTTCCACCTGCTTTTATTTGAAGTAGTGTTACTTTTAATATTTATTAGTTATCGGATGTTCCGTCAAAATATACCGCACGGCCAGTACGGGCCGATTCATAAACAGCCTCCAGGATTTGCGTAACTACAAATGCCTGCTCTGGTTTCACCACTGGCTCTTTATCTTCTCTAATCGCTTCCAGCCACAGACGCGCTTCACGATCGGATGCATCCTCTTGGCCACCACTGTAAAAGGCAACGCCGCCAGAGGACAAGTCTACCTTGGTCTCGTACAGACGTCCGCCACGGTCACCGTTGATACGCAATCCATTCGTCATATCCGCACCAGCTTCTGTACCGGCCAGCAAAGTCTTAGCCTCTCCGTACTCGGCAACATTCAGTGCCCAGCTGGACTCCAGCACAATGGTTGCACCATTCTCCATCGTAATGAAACCAAAGGCAGAGTCTTCAACCTTGAATTCTTCAGGGTCCCACTCGCCAAAAGCGTTCCCGGCATTCTTACGGTCACCCAGCTTATGGAAGGTAGAGCCAACTACGCTGCGTGGTTTGTAGTTATCCATCATCCATAGCGTAAGGTCAAGGGCATGGGTACCGATGTCAATAAGAGGTCCGCCACCTTGTTTCTCTTCATCAAGGAATACGCCCCATGTTGGAACCGCACGACGACGCAGCGCGATCGCTTTGGCGAAATAAATATCGCCCAGTTCACCGTTCTCACACATCGCCTTCAGATATTCGCTATCAGAGCGGTAACGATTCTGGTAAGCGATAGACAGCTTCTTGCCTGTACGTTTGGCTGCATCCAGCATTTCCTGCGCTTGGGCAGTAGTCTTGGCCATAGGCTTTTCACACATAACATGGTTGCCAGCTTCCAGGGCAGCTACCGTAATTTCGGAGTGGCTATCATTTGGTGTACAAACATGAACAACATCGAACCCGCCGTCCTTCAGCATTTCACGGAAATCTGTATAAACAGCAGCACCTTCAGCACCGTACTTGGTAGCAGCTTCCTGAGCACGTTCTTCAATAATATCGCAAAAAGCTACCATTTCAGCGTCAGCCTGACGCGACAAGCTTGGCATATGTTTACCGTTCGAGATGCCTCCGCACCCGATAATTGCAATTTTCAACTTGTTAGACATTTATATTTCCCCCTTGATTTGCGTATGCTTTTACCCAGTTCAAACTGTCAGTTACACTTTCAAACGCTGGACGGCTGCAGTAATCCTGTTCTACAACGGCCCATTCCACACCCGCTTGCTCTGCTGCTTTCAAGATCGCAGTCAGGTTCACTTCGCCTTCGCCCAGTACAACCGTTTCCGGTGAACCGTCTTCACGTTTCTTCACATCCTTGAGATGGATGATCGGCAGACGACCTGCATATTTGTTAATGTACTCTACCGGATCGTAGCCGGCAAAATGCACCCAACAAGTATCGAGTTCAGCCTGAAGCAGATCAGCCGGAACTTCATCAAATAGATAATCCCAAGCCGTACGGCCTCCCACTTGCTCGGTAAATTCAAAATCATGATTATGATAAGAAAGAACAGCGCCGTGTTCTTTACATTGCTCACCGATCACCCGCAGGTTAGCCGCAACATCTTCCCACTTTCGGTCTTCTTCATTAAGGTACGGAACAATGAGGTTCGGATTACCGATATGCAGATTGAAAGCTACTTCCTCTTTAGCATCTTTAATCATGGCATCGTATGGGCGATGTGCCCCTAATGCAACCAGTCCGGTCTCATCCAGCAGTTGCTTCACTTGTTCAGCCGTACGTCCAAAGTAATTGTAAAACTCCACGCCACGGTAGCCCAGGGCTGCCACTTTACGAACGGTACCTTCGAAATCCTGCTCCAGTTCTTCTCTCAGCGTATACAGCTGAAGACCAATCTTCAACATAGTCTAATCACTCCAATTGGGTTAGGGTTAACTTCTGCTGCAATCTTCATTCAGGATACCAAATTATGGAGAGTATCCGAATTAACGACATGAACAATAGGGTCATGTATAAAATGAGGACATTATTACCATATTTTTGAACTAAAAATACGAAATGCCCTTTTTCAGGCTACAGCGCCCTAATTCAGCCTTCTGTGTTCAATTTCTTTCTCTTGAACCTAGCTACATGGTAATATGAGAGCGTTTATAATAAAATGAATAATATGATTTGAACATGAACAATTTGGTTATCATTTAAAAAACATTGGAGGACTAATGATACAAGCAGCTGACTGTCATGTACTATCCGCGGGATTTTCTTTTCACCGTAAACCGTTCCGTATGTCGTTAAGCCAGGGGATTCAGTATTACCTTATTCGTCTCCAGAGCGAAGGCCGGTGCCGTGCTTTGATCGATGGAGTAATCTCTCCGGTGGAGCCGGGCGATATTATGCTGTTCACGCCTACCGCTCCCTACAATCTCATCATCGACGAAGAGGAATTTTCTCCGGGCAAACCGCGTATCGAAAGTGGAGATTATCACATTTATTGCGGAGGGAGTTGGATTGAGGAATGGTGGTACAGCAGAAAACGTCCGGATAAGGTCAGTGTGCCGCTGAGCGACAACTTCCTGGGGTTATTCCGCCAGCTCGTGCTGGAGCAACGCCGCCAATCGGATTTTTCACCGGAAATTTCATCTTGCTATCTGCAAATCGTATGTATGGAAATTGATAGGCTGACAACCGAGCAGCCGGCCGTTAGCCCCAAGGGATTTCTGGCGTACCGTATGAAGCAATATGTAGAAGAGCATGCCGCCTTGCCGTTCAAACTAGAAGATGTAGCCAGTCATGTCGATATCTCTGTCTCACGGGCCGTCCACCTGTTCAAGGAAGCCTTCGGGACGAGTATTGTCAAATACCTGAACGACGTCAGACTGGAAATGGCGCGGGAGCGCATTACGTTCAGTCCGATGCCACTGGAGCATGTAGCGGAGACCTGTGGCTTTGCCAACTATACTTATTTTCACCGGATTTTCCGGAGCCGATTCGGCATGTCTCCGAAAGAGTACCGGGCTCACAGCAGATCTCAGATTTAAGCTGCGGCGTCTATACGGTGTGAACTTAAAAATCTAACGTCCTGAATGGGCTAAATCCTTAATATACAAGGGTGTAACTTGGGGTATCTTAGAGGTTCGAGCTTAAGAGGAACTTGATAGCAGGAAAAAATACCGTTAAATGTTGACGCTCATCTTATTTTTCATCAATAAAAGGAATTTCTCCCGTTAAAAACCTCCTTTATGCCGTAATGGTTCAACGATGAAGAAATTAACTGGATTTTTTCCATTTATTCTTAATAAAGTAGAGGATTTAATAAAAATAACAGGAACCATTCCCGTTATTCACATGCTCTATCGAGTGAAGTTTGAGTCTTACGGCTTGTGGTTCTCCTGGGGGGGAAATCCTTGTAACCAAGGGATCGTATTGTGCTATCCCAATTTTACCCAACAAAAAAGGAGCGCCATCATGGAAGATCCGCTCCTTGTGTTTTATTTTGTTCAATTGCTGACGTTTGGTCGGGGTCACCCGTTCGTGCTGTGAAATTGCGCTGTAGTCTTCATTGGTTCTGCGTTGGTTGACATTGCTCCAGATTCCTGAGCGCTCTGCTTTCAATAATGCTTTTTTTGTTTTTGTGCGTGCCATGCGTCGCCACTCTCCTGTTCAATATAATCATGTGATTTCCGGTACTCCTTAAGTTTAACACACTGTTAGGGAATACACAGCAGGATAGCAGATTGCAGACATGGTAATAAATAGTTTAAAAAGTTCTATACTTAACCTCACCGGACTCAAGTTTCCAGATGGACAGCAGATTGCATAGCAGAACTACCGGATCATCGACGAATTTCTGTACGGTGTAGGTGATGACCACAGCATCTCCAGTCTCCAGAGAGCTAACCTTTGGCTGTAGACCTTGCTTGAATTGCAAGGCTACCGGTTCGCCGTATACCGAAACTTCAACCGTATGGCCGTCTGCTTGCCCCTCGTAGATAGCATGTACTGTCTTTTTAATCAATGGCGTTCGCTCTCGCGCAGCGCTTTTCTCCTGACTGTTTACTAATTCACTACCCTGAACCGGATGAGCATAGACGGATTGTCCTAACAAGGTCACCAGCAGGGTAAACAGGATCAACGGGATTGCCACAATATGTTTTGAACTGCGCTTGCTTCCGGCAAACTTCTTAATATTCTTTGGATTCATAGCTGCACCTCTTCTGTATGGCGTATTGTAAGCTTGGATGAACAGGAATTTCAGTGCACTGTATCTTTCATATAACCGTAATAGCCATTTTTCAAACGAAGGGACAAGCTTTCTCGTGTCTACTGCTTAGTATATTATAGTATTTAGAATGGGCTTTTATACCAAAATGAGGAGAGATTTACTATAAAAAATACAGCCCCTCCTAGAATCATAACTCTATGTGGTTCCACCAAATTCAAACGTCAATTTGAAGAAGCAAATGCAGCGCTTACCTTGAAAGGCTATATTGTGCTTAGTGTTGGATTTTTCGAGCAAAGTGAAGGAATCACGCTTACAGACGAACAAATACAGCTATTCGAAAACCTTCATTTTCAAAAAATAGACATGTCTTACGGTATTCTTGTTATAAATCATGGGGGTTATATTGGTTTAAGCACGCAGAAAGAAATAGAATACGCCATGCGGCATGGCAAGAACGTTGAGTATTGGGAGCCTTTGTCGTAGGCGGCCATAAGTGCCAGCAGGATTTCCGGTATACTTAGAACAAATGGCAGGCAGCAATTAATCCATAGAATCGGAGGAACAAAGATGAAATACGAGGTTGTGCATGAAGGTGCATTCGCTATGCTGAAGGTGGATCTGGACCCGGGTGAAAGTGTCAAGGCTGAGATGGGTGCGATGGTAGCGATGTCACCAAACGTGGAGCTGCGGGGGACCGTGGACGGCGGACTTATGAAAGGGCTAGGGCGAATGCTGAGCGGAGAAAAGTTCTTCTTTCAAGAGCTGACAGCTACACGGGGACACAGTGAAGTGCTGCTCTCGCCGAGGTCAATCGGAAATGTGCAAGCTTTTGAACTGGATGGCTCGTACCGATTGCTCGTGCAAAAGGACGGATTCCTTGCTGGAACGCAAGGTATCCAGGTCAGCACCAAGATGCAAAATCTGACCCGCGGTCTCTTTTCCGGTGAAGGCTTTTTTATTGTTGAAATCAGCGGCAGGGGCACCGTCTTCCTCTCTTCCTTCGGCGCCATTCATCCCATCCATCTGGGACCTGGAGAAGAAATAATCATAGACAACGGACACCTCGTGGCCTGGCCGGATTATATGGATTACAAAATTGAAAAAGCCGCATCCGGCTGGCTGAACAGCATCACCAGTGGGGAGGCCTTCGTCTGCCGCTTCCGCGGGGAAGGTGTGATTTTCGTACAGAGCAGAAATCCCAGCAGCTTTGGAAATTGGATCAAATCTTTTGTACCTACCAAGAGTTAAAACACATAAACGGTAATTGATGCAGACTGAATAGAAGACAAAAGACGCAGGACCATGTCTCTGCGTCTTCTTGCAGCTAGTTTGGTACTCCAGTAAACAGTAATGGAAACAGCTTTTCCGCGTACTCTTTCCTAATAAACTCGGCAAATTGTTCATTAGAGCCCAATAAAATTATAAACCGCTCCTCATAATTACTTACGATGTGTTTATTTGCCAGCCCTTTACTAAGTTCCTTCTTGAAATTCACATATCTAATTAAATTGTCGTAATCATTTACCGCTAAATCATCGTTAACCCTGCCCAACATACTTTCATAAAATTGTTGAATTTTATTTTCAGTCACTATAACCGATACTTCTTGTTTTAGCTTTTCAATATCTTTATCTTCATGAAACAAATTATGCTTAAGAAAGTTATTGATCCGATTGTTGGCATACCAACTTGCAAGCTTTTCTTTTCCAGAATGCACCAATCTATAAAACGCTTCTATGAACTGCTCCACTGCATTCGGATCGGATGCGAATATACTAGAAACTTGTTCTAATATACCTTTACTGCATATTAAATTTTCAATTTCATTAAAAGGCAGCACCATGATATTATTTTTACGCAAACTTTCGATTTCTTCTTCGGACCACGCATCTCCATCAACAATCCCAAAAGCCTCAAGTCTGCTTAATTCTTTATTTTGATTGAACGACTTACAATATGTGATTACATTATCATGGCCATTTACAGGTATAACGTTATACTCAGGAAATAATTTAGTATAAATTTTATAGTCTAAGCTATTCCTGCTATCACCTTCACAAAAAATAATATTTCTTCTGCTACCCAGGACTTCAAGCAAAAGAATCTCAGGTATGGCTTGCTCTGAATTAATTTCTTCTACATCCCATTCAAATGGAGGATTGAAATGTTTATTCCATAGTATGGTTTTATTATTTCTTGATACCGCAAAATCTAAATTATGTGTTATATAGATAAATGTACAGTCTTGCCGTTTTCTCTCAAGAGTATCCCAAAGTGCTATACATATAGACAAATGTAAATGGTTCTCAGGTTCATCAATAATGATATAACTATTTGGCTCAGCTAATAGAACGTGACCAATATAATAAAATATTGCTTTTTCTCCATCACTTAAAAAATTGAAATGATACTCTACATTATCGTTAGCCTTAACTATAAGGTCATATCTTCCTTTTTTCTCTATCTTCCTATGGCTAATTAAGTTCTCCCAAATACCTATGGTAGACATTAAAATAGATTCTTTCTTACTCTCAGTTCCGTTATAATAATTTCGTTCTCTTTCTGCTTCCTCTTCGAATAAAGCCAAGATCAGATTTGAAAAGTCATCTCTAATATTATCTGCAAAACCCATATCACTTCCAAGCTTACTTTGCTTTTGAAAATATCTTACAGTTTCAATACTATTTTGTTTAAGATTTATATTTTCTGGACTATTGTATACAAGTAGTCGCTGAGAAGAAATAATTGTGAAATTGTTATTACTTAACTTTCCGTTGAAATTTCTAGCAAAAGTACTTTTCCCTGAACCATTAGGTCCAATCATCACTATGTTAGAATCAATATGATGTATTTTATTGAACACATTTATAGATGATATCTTTTGGACAAGCATAATTTTATATGTATTGGAATTTTGAACCATGTAGGCAATAACACTTAAAGTTGAAAATTCCTGCTGGGTTAGAGGGATATTATCTTTCAGTGATTGTTCAAAATTATTGATCGATTCTATATCATGGTAATTAAGATAAAATATCTGATTCCAATTGAAGTTTATTAGCTCATTATTCAAATATGTTATATATTGAGGATTATCAATATTTTTATTTTCTATTTCTCTTAATATATTATCTGCAATTTCTAGAGTTAGCTCTAATTCTTTAACATTTGCCTCTCGTTCTTTTAAAAAATTTGATATTGCCTGCTCGTTCCAATTGTTATTTTGTTTCAATAATGGTACCAAGCTATCCTTGAACTCACTAACCCAAGAATAGTATTTTATAAGATACTTAATTTTATTGATACAAGTCCCCAAACCATTAACGATTGGCTCAAAAGCTTCACGAGACATTCCAAATCCCCCCAATAAATACTAATATACCGCGAATAAATTACTAGGCTTTTCACCTTGTATATTGTCATAAACACCTTATAAGGCTTGTTTATATCGTGGGTGTATGACAACTATACTAATCATTCAATCCCTTACCGATAAGAATTTGCTGCATATATTTTTCAACCCGAGCCGTTCGGGTCTTGGATTGTTTAGCTTCAGAGAAATGAAGAATGTATGCTCTTTGCCTTCCAGGCGTCAATGCTTCAAAAGCATCCTTCAAGGCAGGGATTTCATCGAATTTATTTTGCAGCTCTTCAGGAATAGTGTATTCTGTGTTCTTTTTCAACTCCACTTCCAAACCGGACTTTTCAACTTCGATGGCTTCATTCACATAAGCTTTTATGATGGTTTCCATTTCAACTATTTCTTGAATATTGGTGAACCGAATCTGGCGCGCTGCCTGTACATTCTCCGTTTGTTGGATTAGAATGCCATGCGCATCCTTTAACAAGGCCCCCTTGTGAAAGAGCAGTGCACAATAATCTTTGAATCCATGTATTAAAACTATGTTTTTATTCTCATGCGTATAACATGGATGCATCCACTTATATTCTTCGGTCAATCCGCAGCCAAGAACAATATCTCTCAATTTCTCATATTCTTCTTTCCACTTTTTAGCTTTACCTAAAAATTCATCAACCTTAGGATTCATTCTACTAGTTGTCATCAAGTAACACCCTTCATCATCATAATATTGTGTTTATAAAATAAGATTCTAAAGCAAACAGCGCTTGTCCCCAAGATCCACTCACCTAGTTTGTCCCTTCAAGTATATTTTAATTATAGTTATTTTCTTCACTCTATCTACCTTGTGTGACGGATAAAATATAGTTGAACAGCTCCAGAAATACCTTAAAACAATTAAACAGGAGTGACAGCTAAATGAATCTTCATATTCACAGTGAAACGAATAGTGAGCACCAGTCTTATATTGAGAATAAAATGTTCGAACTCAATATGTTACATTTTCCCGATGACTTAAAAGGCAGATATCAAGTGGTCAATCTATTCCTGAAGGATGAAGATGATCAAATCTATGGGGGACTGATTGGCGAAATATGCTGGAATTGGCTAGAAATCGAATATCTTTTTGTTGACGAGGAGCTTAGAAAATCGGGTTATGGCAAGACACTAATGTTAGAAGCCGAAAGAATCGCCAAAGAGAAGGAATGCGAGTTCCTAAAAGTAGATACCTTGAGCTTCCAAGCCGTAGATTTTTACAAAAAACTAGGATTTGAAGTGTTCGGCACCCTTGAAAATGCAGGCAGACACACCCATTACTATCTCAAAAAGGACATTTAAGACCATCTTGTTGTCCACTAAAAAAAGCGGGGTTGCCCCCGCTCCTGACTTATCGTTCCAGTTATTGTCTGGATTCACCCAGACTGGACTGGCTTTAAACTTGACCTTAAACCGCCTTCTTCTCCTTGTCCCGCTTGCAGCCCGTCTGCTTGCAGGTCCCGTACGTACCCTTGAAATCCAGGCGATGATCGGTAACGGTGAAGCCATATTCACGCTCCAGCCTCTTCTCCAGATCCAAGAGCCAATCGTCCTTGATCTCTTCGAGTCTGCCGCAGACATGACAGATCATATGATGGTGCATATGAGCATGCGTGTCATCACGCAGATCGTAACGGGCCACGCCGTCACCGAAGTTCATTTTCTCAACGATATGCAGCTCCGACAACAGTTCCAACGTACGATATACCGTTGCCAGCCCCAAATGCGGATAGCTGTTCTTGACCAGCATGTACACTTCCTCCACACTGAGATGTTCCTTCTCGTTATCCAGCAAGACCTGAACTATGGCTTCGCGTTGACGCGTTAATTTATACTTGTGTGCTGCAAACTGCTGGCTAATATTTTCAATTGGATTCATAAGTCTCCCGCCTTTCCGAAACGAATCAGCACCTGCACTCCCTTGAGACGATGCTGTTCCCAAACAATCAAACCTTAAATAGTAATCATTACGATATGAGCATAACAAATTTACCATCACTTGAAAAGAGTCTAAATCTATTATAACATCCTTGTCCAGTGTTCCAAAACATCATCCAGATCAAAAATATTTTTCCGCATATGGAGCAATCGCCCAATCAGATATAAGCCCATCCCCCATACTTTATATAGACGGGTGTACTCTATATAAAGGAGGATGGTGAAGATGTCGCAATTGGTACAAAAGAAATCCCGGCCTCATGTCACCGCTTTTGTTTTGCGCAAAACTGCCAGAACCATGCTGCCGTTCTATACAAAAATCGCCAAGGACGATAAGTTCGCCAGGGAGTGGTCAAAAGCAGTAGTTACAGCGAATCTCAACCTTATGGGTGAGCTCTTGGCAAGAATCCCCTCACTGGCCGGAAATCAGAATTATGGAACGAATGCCATCGGATACTTTATTTCTTTTCCCTTCACGCCGCCTGTCGGCTACTATACGAATGGAACCACGATCCCACCGGGTCTGGTCCAATTTACTTTTAATACAAAAGCTCACCGTTACATTGCCCGTGCCTTACTGCCATTCTATCGAAAGCTGACCACTAGCTGCCGTTATGCCAAGGCTTTGGCTTACGCAATCCGCCGTAAAGATCAGAGAACGGTGAATTGTATGGTACGAAGACTCGTGAAGAGCTCTGCCCTACGCTCTGTAATCATCGAAGACAGCGGTATAGCCCTCTTATTCAGGACGCCCTTTAGTAAGTATCCTTACCGCAATCTGCTTTTTCGTGAAACCTATTAAATGACCTGCAACCTTTCCAATCATTGCCTCGTCAAAGGGAACAAGCAATGGCCAAGCGGCCAATCCAATGACAAGGTGGAATAAACATGAACATGAATTTTAAAAAAAGCGCATTTGCAGCGATGGCTACAGTAACTCTTCTCTCTTTCTCCCTTGGGAGTCAAGTATTTGCCGCAGAGACTAGCTTCAAGGATCTTGATTCCGTAGCTGGTAAAGAAAAGATTATTTCCCTTAAAGATCAGGGCCTGATCAAAGGAGTTACAGAGACCTCCTTCCTGCCTGCTTCGAAAGTGACGGTAGCCCAAGGCGTACAATTCATTGCTGGAGGACTTCAGCTCAGCCTGGCCGCGATTGATTTCAATATTGCCCCTACAGCCAGCGGCCTGTTCACCAACGTGAAGGACAATGCCTGGTATGCAGAAGCATTCATTAATGCGCACTACAATCGGGTGGACATACCGAAAGATGTGAAGCCTTCCCAAATTTTGACCAGAGAGCAATTCACCAGCATGCTGGTTCAGGGTGTGGAAGCCATCGGCAATCTGCCAATGATCAATATCAAGCCTGCCGACATCGCGGATGACAGCCAGCTTGACCCTTCCTACCAAGGTGCGGTTCAACGCTCGCTTGTCTACAAGATTAACACGCTGGACAGTAACGGTAAGTTCAATCCAAAAGGTGAAATCACCCGTGCCGAAGCCGCCATCATGGTCTACAATGCAGTGGACTACCTGAAGTCCCGCGAAGCTGCAGCTGCTGAATAATCAGCTCATTATCCGCAGTATTTCCCTTTCTATCATGAAAAAGAACCTCTATTTTCGCGGTATATGCGAAGCTAGAGGTTCTTCTTTATTTGTCTACTTGACAAGGATATGACCAATGACCACAAATAAAGCTAATAATAAAAATACAATATTAATACCTACACCTTTTTCTTTTCTTCTTGCATGTAATAATGCTGCTAAGATCAGAATAATGGCTGTGCCAATGGCTGCTAGAAGGGTTAAGACTGGTAAAATCCCCAATGCTCCAGGTAAAATTAAACCGATTCCTCCTAATATTTCAGCCGCTCCAACAAATATTAAAAAGCTTCTTGAAGCCTCTCTAGCCCAGACCATCATTTCCATTGCCTTGTTCTCTCGAAACAATTTCATGCCACCAGCCCAAAAAAAGACAAGTGCTAATAAAATCTGGACAATCCATAACGCGATAGTCATTTTGAGCTTCTCCTCCCTCGGTCCTTTAGCCGTGCATCATCTCGGTATGCGGCGCTTCCTCCGCCTTTTTGCTGCCTCTGCGGAGCAGAAGACCCAGTACTGCACCACCAATGGCGACGAACATCATAATATGGAAGGTGTCGTCAAAGCCTTTTACAAGTAGATTCTGGGTTGCCAGCTTCACTGCTTCCGGCGAAGTTGCTGCAGAACTGACTCCCGCGGCAGCTGCCGCCTCCTTCATTTCAAGTGCATGCGTTGCTGTTCTGGAGGTCAGAATCGTCACAAGTGTCGAAATCGCCAGGGAATTGATTACCTGCTGCATGGAATTGGTCAACGAAGTCACCCGGTTCACCAGATGGCGTGGCGCTTTATTAAGGAGATGCGTATTCATCGGCATGATCATCAGCCCCATACCCGCACCACACATCAGCAGCGGCAAGATTACATCCCGTGATGTTATGGTCAAATCCACGTGGGAGTACTGATACAGCGCCCCGGAGATCAAGCCGAGACCGCCAACGATGAGCCAACGTACTCCGATTTTATCGAACAGCATCCCGGCAATCGGCATCACCAGTCCTGAAGCAATGGCCTGCGGTAGCATCGTCAAGCCGGTATCAAAAGCACCGAAACCACGTGCCTGCTGCAAGAATTGCGGCATTAGGAACAACGCGCCGTACAGCCCGAACTGCCCGATCCACTGGACGATGATGCCTAGACTGAAGTCTATGGAACCCATCACACGCAGTTCTAATAGCGGTGTTCGTGCTCTTAATTCCACGATAACAAACAGAATCAGGGCAGCGGCACCAAGACCCAGACCAAACAGCGTTTTGCTGGACGTCCAGCTCTCAGCTCCCTGGCTAACTCCGTAGGTTAATGCGGCAAAAGCCAGCGGACCAAGAATCATACCCAACTTATCCATCCCCGGGACCTCAGTTCGCTCCACTTTGGGCAACTTTCGCATGCCGATTATCAGACAGATGATACCAATTGGAATATTGATTAGAAAAATCCAACGCCAGGAATGGAATTCAACAAGCCAGCCAGACAGTACAGGGCCAATTGCCGGGGCAAACAGAACAGGAATGCCCATAAGACCCATCACAACGCCAACCTTACCAGGTGGGCTAAGTCGGTAGACGTACGCCATAGCTATCGGAATTACGCTACCTCCCCCAAGTCCTTGAATGACCCGAAATGTAATCAACCATTCCGCACTATTGGGCAGCGCGCACAAAATGGATCCTATCGTAAACAAAACAACAGCACTTAAGAACACTCTCTTGGCCCCGAACCGGTCGGAAAGCCAGCCCGACAGCGGGATGACTGAAGCCTGCGCCAGCATATAGCCGGTAACTACCCATTGCAGTGTAGTCAGGTTTGTATCGAAGTCCTTCAACAGTGTGGGTAATGCAACGTTCATAGCCGTGGAGTCTAGCGCTACCATGAATACCCCGGCAATAATCGCAATCAGCGGGATCAGGATGCTCGATATGCGAAATTCACGTTCCGGTTGTACCGTATGTTCCATTCTCTTCTCCTCCTTTATCGCCATCTCAGGAATCATTGACCTTTGAAATGGATCTAAATTATAATTAGTGAACGGACAATTGTCCGTGTTGGCATTAATTAGTCTACGGACAATTGTCCGCATTGTCAATTCCCTACTTTTATTTTTCAAAAAATATACGCTGCAACCAAAAGGAGCCCCGTATGAAAAAAACAGAGAAAGCTTCGCTTGCCCCAATAGACCCTGCAAACCAACAAACAATCGATCCTTATCATGAACGCATATTGAATGCAGCCCGAGAACTTTTCAAAGCGTCAGGCCTGGAAAATGTCAGCATGTACAGCATTGCCAAGCAGGCCGGCATCGGCCAAGGCTCCCTATACCGCCGTTTTACTGACAAAGGTGAGATTTGCTCAGCCCTTCTGCGGGACAGCACGGGTCGTTTCTTGACCGAACTGGAGAGGGAAGCACAGAGCTCTAACGCAGACGATCCGGCACTTCAGCGTCTTCAGAACAGCATCGAGCAGGTGGTCGATTTCATTGATCAGCATGCGGAGCTGCTACACCTGATCAAATCTGAGTTTGTGGGCAAGAAGCAGCTCACCCAATTCGAGCACCCTTTTTTCCGGCGGGTAAATGTTATCTTCACAGAATTGCTATCGCAAGCTGCCGAGAACGGTGAGATCGTGGACATTGACCCGCATTTTACCGTGACTGCGCTCCTGTCCGTGCTGAGCCCCGATCTTTATCTCTATCAGCAGAAGGCGCATCAATCTACCAAAGAGGATATTACTCAGGGGATACTCCGACTGTTCATTGACGGGCTTGCGAGAAAAAAGAGTGATATATGAAGTGAAACTAAGATTCATACTGGGGATCAGGCGTTATTCTAGCGAAGTTAAGGCTTAGCTTAGGTCGCAACTCTCCTATTTTCTGTACCATACTTCTTAACAAAGAAAAATGGATCTGCCTACTCAACTAACAGCATTTTTGTACCTTATTTTCCTTAAATAGAGGTGAATTAGGGAAATAAGAGCATTTTTGTACCTTATTTTTAAAAAAATACGCTGAACGGCCTATTCTGGAAGAATTAACATATAAAATTGCCCTTAATTACCGTCGATCCTATAGTTGCGTAAGATTTAGGGTACAAAAATGCCGTTAATTGCACATCGGTTTAATAATTTCTGAGCTTTGCGTGTTACTTTAATGCGTTCTATGTAAGCTGCTTTTTTATCTCCTGAAGTCCCGCGAAGCCTCAGTTACTGAATAAGAGCAGCTAACGCTAAAAAAACCTCCGGCTCCGCACATGTACGCGAAGCTGGAGGTTGATTACAATATCACCAGTTATTCATCTTAAAACACCAAAAATATTGCTTATAAAAGCATCTTTTTTGTTGACGTACGATCATTATTTCCAGTTTGCTCAGCTTTTCTAGGGTTATTAGTCCTTCTTGATGCTCTAATCAGTTCTTATGTATAAGTTTACCTCTCTTGCTATTTGATTAAATATTTTATGTTACTCCGAATAAATCAAGGATATTTAACTTTTCTGCTTCAGATGCTCTTTGCACTTTATTACTCCTTTTGAAGGTCAAACACCTCTTATTCCCTCTAAATATTTGTTACATTTATTACTGTTTTTGTTCTCTTATAGTACGTTATTTCAATATCCTTATCCTTCTCAAGTTCTCTTATTTGTCTGCTAGTTATATTAAACTTTTTCACCCTACCATTTGATATTTTTAAAACAACTTTATTACCATTTACAGTGGTCAATCGACCTTTTAATACCATAAAGTCCTGCTTCGCTAAATCTAAGATTATCACAACCGCAAGAAACACAAACATTGGTATGGGTAGGGACACTAAAGTTAACAACCAAGTGGGGCGCTCTTGCACGATATTTAGCAACAATTGTATCGATGAAGTTATGATAAACACTATCGAGATAAACAAAAATACTTGTAAAGTTGACTTCGCAGTCCTTTCTTTCATCTTGACCCTCCTTTCATTACAGCGTTGTTATCAGATACTACTAGCAGTTTAGAGTGGCCCCGAGATATCTTCGTCTTCTGATCCTTCACCTAGTGGTAATGATGCTTTAAGTAATTCGCCTTGGTTATCCATTTGTCGCAAAAATGCATTAACAGTGTCAACATCTATCCTTTGCACTATTATCATGTGTCCTATATGAATCCCTGGTAATTCTGGTGCTGCTAGTCTAGCAAAATACTGCTTTAACTTATCAGGTGTCGTAATGATGCACCAACGTTTTACTCGATCATTAAATGTTAATGTAATTTCAATGAATTCCATTGTTTCAACATCATCATCAAATTTCCAATCAGATCACCCTAGTTAAATGAATTTAATATGCCCTGCTATTTACAATACTATAAAATATGGTATATTTATAACCGAATTATGAAACTTGATAGCGATAAAAGTATTTTTTCACTAGGGGAGCCTGAATTGGCTGAGACGAAAGCGGTAAGCTTCGGACCCTTGGAACCTGATCTGGATCATACCAGCGGAGGGAAGTGGAACTGAAATTCGGGTATTGCATGGCACTTCTTTTTGCAAACTTAAATTTTAGGCCCCTTTATTTCCGCCGGGAGATGAAGGGGTCTTTTTATCGTGCTAAGGAGGTTACGTGGATTACAGAAATCATCTCTGTACACAATTTATCCTATGCCTACACTAAATCCGCATTGCCACCAGTATTGTCAGACATTTCGCTTACGGTTTCTCAAGGTGAGTTCGTTTCCGTTGTTGGGACCAGCGGATGCGGAAAAAGTACGCTTTTTAAAATTATCGCCGGATTGCTGGAGCCGAGCAGCGGTGATCTGCGTCTTCATGGGATTTCCGCTACCAACGAACGGCTGGGCCAGATCGCTTACATGCCTCAGCAGGATCTGTTGCTACCTTGGAGGACTGTGCTGGAGAACTGCCTGCTACCATGGGAAATCAAGCGGAGCCGCAGCAAAGCCGAGGTTACCAGTCAAATAAGTGAGCTGCTGCAGCGCTTAGGTCTGGCCGGGATTGAAGGATCGTTCCCGCATGAACTGTCAGGCGGAATGCGGCAGCGGGTAGCTTTTCTGCGAACGCTAATTACGGGGGGCGACCTGTTGCTGCTAGACGAACCTTTTGGGGCACTGGATCACATGACCAAGCGGGAAATGCATAGCTGGTTGCTAGAGATATTAGACGAGCTGGACAAGACGATTCTCTTTATTACGCATGATCTGGAAGAGGCTCTGCTGCTCAGTGACCGCATCTTCCTCTTACCTGGACAGGCCGGTGGGTGCGTTGAAGAAATACTTGTGGATCTCCCTAGACCCCGGCATAGAAAGATGAATTACGAACCGCGGTTTATAGAGCTGCGGGCTGAATTGGAGCGCAAATTGTATGATAACCCGGCTGTTTAGAAAAAACTTGCAGAATTACGGGCCGTTCCTTCTTCTGCTGCTCTTTATTCTCGGTCTATGGGAGATGCTGGCGCGGACAGGATTCCTTCCACCATTCATTCTTCCAGGTCCTCTGTCGATAGGGACAGCTCTGTATGAGAACAGGAAAATCTTGTTCGGGCTGCATTTGCCCGCCACGTTGCAAGAGGTACTGATCGGCTACGCCTTATCCGTTACCTGTGGCACCTTGCTGGGACTTGGCATGCATACTTGGCGTCCGCTGGAAAAGGCACTTTATCCCTTTATTATCATCAGCCAGACTATTCCACTCATCGCGCTGTCTCCCGTCTTTATTATGTGGTTCGGATACACGCTGTGGAGTAAGGTGGCCGTGGTCTTCCTGACCGCTTTTTTCCCAGTGGTAGTGGGTACTTATGACGGGCTGCAGCAGAAGAGTCCCGCTTACGAGGATCTGCTCCGCACCATGGGCGCCAACACCCGCCAAATCCTGCTCAAGACACGGATTCCACTGGCTCTGCCTTCTTTCTTCTCCGGTCTCAAGCTGTCGATGGTCTACTGCGTGATCGGGGCGACGATTGGCGAATGGCTAGGCGGCAGCAAGGGACTTGGATATTTTAGCCGCAGGATGGCAGGGAATTTGCAGAGTAAAGAAATGTTTGCCGCAGTGGTCCTGCTTTCCGCGATGGGCGTTGGTTTATTTCTGATTATCACTATGATCGAAAAGATTATTTTCAAGAAAAGAGGCTTTCACAAATGATTACTAGACATCACAGATTCAAAAAGATTGTTCCGCTGCTGTTGCTTGCAATGACAGTGTTGCTTGCAAGTGGTTGCGGCGAGGCTGTAAAGTCTGGAGGCTCAGGAAGCAAAACCGGAGAAGCGTCCGGCAAGCCGCATAAGCTTACGCTGATGCTGGACTGGTATCCGAATGCTGTTCACTCCTTCCTTTACGCCGCTCAGGAGAACGGGTATTTTGCCGAAGAGGGGCTTGATGTGGACATTCAAATGCCTGCTGACAGCAATGATGCGCTGAAGCTCGTAGCTGCGGGCAAGATTGATCTCGCGCTGAGTTACCAGCCACAGGTGCTGATGGCACGCGGGGAACAGATCCCTGTCCTCTCCATCGCGGCGATTGTTAGACATCCCTTGAACCATCTGATGGTTCCAGCCGATTCCGCTGTGAAGACGCCTGCTGACCTGGCTGGCAAAACCGTAGGCTATTCCTCCATCCCGCTCTATGAAGCCATGGTGAAAACGATGGTCCGTAGCAGCGGCGGTGATCCAGAATCCTTAAAGCTCGTGGATATTGGCTTCAACCTCGTTCCGGCCCTCTCCACAGGGCAGACTGATGCCATCATTGGAGGTTTTATCAATCATGAGCAGCTGATTCTGGAAAAAGAGGGGCATCCAGTGACCTCCCTTAACCCAACGGATTATGGAGTTCCGGATTATTATGAGCTTGTGCTAGTGGCCAGCCAAGAAGGAATGCAAAACTCTCAGGCTTATTTCAAAAAATTCCTGACCGCTGCCGCCAAAGGTCAAAAGTTCGTCAAGGAACATCCCGAGGAAGCGTTGGCCCTTCTGTTCAAACATGAGGATCAGACTTCCCCGCTCGACAAAGATATCGAGAAGAAAAGTCTGGAAGTTCTGCTTCCGCTAATGGATGCGGGGAAAGAGCCGTTTGGCTATCAAGACCCGGCTTCGTGGAACAAGGTACAACAATGGCTAAAGGAAAACGGTCTGCTGACGGCTGAGACAGCGCCGGAAGAGGCATTTATCAATCTGTAAGGCCAGATGACCAATAGGTAGATTATGTAGTACCGCGTTACAAATCCAATATTCTCGGGAGGCAATCTAATGACTTATTTGTACAAGGTAAGGGAGCAGAATCCGCTGATTCACAATATCACCAATATTGTCGTAACCAATTTTACAGCCAATGGCCTGTTGGCTCTCGGCGCATCCCCGTTCATGGCGGACTCTCAGGAAGAAGTTGCCGATGTGGCCCAAATGGCATCATCTGTCGTACTGAATATCGGCACACTGAACGAACAGGTTATCCGGTCGATGATTCTGGCAGGACAGTCCGCCAATGTCCATGGTACGCCTGTAGTGCTTGACCCGGTCGGCGCCGGGGCTACGTCTTACCGGACGGAGACCGTCCAGAAGCTGGTCGGTGCAATCTCCCTGACGGCGCTGCGCGGCAATGTCGCCGAGGTGGCTAATGTCGCCGGGGAGCAGTGGGCCATTAAGGGCGTAGATGCTGGCGCAGGTGACGGTGATGCGGTAGGGCTGGCACAAAAAGCTGCACGTAAGCTGGGCTGCATCGTGATCGTCACCGGCAAAGAGGACATTATTACCGATGGCAATACAACCTATATCGCAGCCAACGGTCACCCCATTCTGACCAAAGTCACCGGGACCGGATGCCTGCTCAGCGCCGTAACCGGAGCTTTCCTGGCTGTCAGTGACGATTCACCGCTGGAGGCCGTAGCCGAAGCGATTTCTTTCTATGGCGTAGCTGCGGAAATCGCCGAGGAGCGGACGCGTGGACAGGGTCCAGGCAGCTTTCAAATCGAGTTCCTGAACCAGCTTTCGCTGGTTACACCAGATATTTATCAGAAGAGATCGCTGATTAAAAAAGTCTAATTCTGTAACTAAAGCTTCAAATACATCAAGCAACGTTTTTGCGGAAGGAGAATTTATATGAGCGTCTATCAAGCTCTGACGATAGCCGGTTCAGACAGCGGTGGCGGCGCAGGGATTCAAGCGGATCTAAAAACCTTTCAGGAGCTGGGCGTATACGGAATGTCCGCACTGACGGCAATAACCGCTCAGAACACACTTGGTGTGCAAGGCGTGTATCCTCTTGACCTGGAAGCAGTGACAAGACAATTGGATTCCATTGGAGAGGATTTGCAGCCAGGAGCCGTTAAGACCGGTATGCTGTTCAGCAGCGAAATCATCGGTATTGTCGCCGACAAGGTAGCACAGTATAGCTGGAACCGACTTGTCGTTGATCCAGTAATGGTTGCCAAAGGCGGCTCGCCCTTGCTTCAGCAGGAAGCAGTTGCCGCACTGATCACAAGGCTGCTGCCCTTGGCATTCGTAACGACACCCAACATTCCGGAAGCAGAGCTAATTACGGGCCACAGTATCACCAGCTTGCAAGACCGCGAGCAAGCCGCACGTATTATTGCTGGCATGGGCTCACGCTATGTAATTCTAAAGGGTGGGCATGACGAGTCGACAGAGCAAGTAATTGATCTGCTCTACGATGGACATTCGTTCTTTTATATGGAAAATAAACGCGTGAACACCCCTCATACGCATGGAACGGGCTGCACGTACTCTGCAGCATTGGCTGCGGAGCTCGCCAAAGGACAGTCTGTGCAGGAAGCGATTCATACGGCCAGAGCCTTTATTCAGGCTGCTATTGAAGATGAGCTGGCCATTGGCGCGGGACATGGGCCGACGAACCATTTTGCCTATCAGAACAGAATGCGGGGTGATCGGGGATGAGTGTTGTGGACAGTCATAAGCTGCGAAAGCAGTTGAGCTTATACTTTATTATGGGTACCGCTAATTGCCGTAAGTCACCAGAAGAGACGCTGAAAGCAGCGATCAAGGGTGGCGCTACGATGTTTCAGTTCCGGGAAAAGGGTCCCGCCGCCCTCCATGGGCATGACCTTCTCGAGCTGGCAAGCTCGCTCCAGACTCTGTGCCGGGCCGAGGGCGTTCCTTTTATCATCAACGACGATATTGAACTGGCTATTCAGCTCGATGCTGACGGGGTACATATCGGCCAGGAGGATGAGCCTGCGGCATCGATCCGGCAGCGTCTCGGGTCTGGTAAAATCATCGGCGTATCCGCTCACAATCAAGCGGAAGTGCAGCAAGCCATCTCCGATGGTGCAGACTATCTTGGTATTGGCCCGATCTACCCTACCCCTTCCAAAGATGACGCACGTGCTGTTCAAGGCACCAGACTCATCACGGAGATTAGGGAGGCGGGCATAGGCATCCCGCTTGTAGGTATTGGTGGGATTACGGCCGCCAATACCGCACCGGTCATTGCTGCCGGCGCTGACGGCATTTCAGTGATCTCCGCTATTGCCGGAGCCGCCGACGCTACTGCTGCCGCGATAGAGTTTGTACAGGCTATAGAACGCGCGCATATAAGGCCGTAACCCTGTATTGACATAGTGCACAGTCAATCCGTTCTAAACTTAATAAAAAGGTGTTGTCCGCTAATCAGCGGGACACCACCTTTTTTCATACTATTTTGCCGCTTCATCCAGCCTTGTCAGCAGGTTCTGGAGCTCTTCATCTGCCAGGTGGCGCCATTGCCCACGTTCCAGACCGTCCAGCGTAATGTTCATGATTCGAATGCGCTCCAGCTTCAATACCCTGTACCCTAACGCTTTGCACATTCTGCGAATCTGGAGATTGAGCCCTTGGGTAAGGATAATCCGAAATCTACATTCACTCTCCCGGTAGATCCGGCAGGGCTTGGTGATAACCCCTAGAATACCCACACCGCTCGCCATGGCTTGCAGAAATTCGTCTGTAACGTGATGGTCTACATCCACTACATATTCCTTCTCATGCCCATACTCCGAAGACATCATTTTATTCACGATGTCCCCGTTGTTCGTCAATAGAATAAGTCCCTCCGACGCTTTGTCCAGTCTGCCGACTGCAAAAATCCGCGCAGGATAGTTAACGAAATCTATAATGTTGCCCTGAACCTCTCTAGCTGCCGTGCAAATAATGCCGACTGGTTTGTTCAAGGCTAAATACACCGGTTCAGAACGCTCTTCCAGAAGGGCTTGACCGTCCACAAGCACTGTATCGCCCGGCTCTACTTCTGCACCTTCTACGCAGACCATACCGTTAATGCTGATCCGCCCAGCGGCAATCAAACGGTTGGTCTCCCTTCTGGAATAGACGCCGGACAGGCTTATGTACTTATTGATTCTCATACTAAACCTGCTCTCCCTGCTATGTGCAATGCCAGAAGCCGTCTTACCGGCTTCCTCCGCTCTTATTCGCGCTTGGTTTAACCGCACCACTCTTGGCACCAGCGGCTCCTTTGGCGTCAGGAGCACCTGAGGCACCGCCCTTCAAGAACTTGGGCTTTACTGGCTTTGCTGTCTTATTCCAGCGTGTCCATCCCTTGCTGCCTGTTCCACGACCTGTGCCGCCACCCTTACTCTTTGCACCCATATGATCACTCCATTAGTATCTCTTTAGCACTTTTCACTGTTGTGCACCTGACTATCATACCATTACCTTCGCCAAAAATCCGAAAAAAAACACAAATCACCCGCCATCCAGAAGGAAGACGGGTGATTATGGCATCATTTATTAGGCTTTAGGCTGAATATAGCCTTCTGCTTTAAGCAGTTCGGCAATCAGTACCGCACCGCCAGCTGCACCGCGCAGCGTGTTGTGGGACAGCCCAACGAACTTGAAGTCATGCAGTGAATCTTCGCGCAAACGTCCAGTTGAAACACCCATACCGTTCTCGATATCCCGGTCCAGCTTCGTCTGTGGACGGTTCTCTTCTTCGAAATAGGTGATGAATTGCTTCGGAGCGCTTGGCAGCTCAAGCTCCTGCGGACGGCCCTTAAAGTTCTTCCACAGCTCCAGGATCTCTTCCTTGGATGGTGTCTTCTTGAAGGATACGAATACCGATGCCATATGACCGTCAGCCACAGGCACACGGATACACTGGGAAGTTACCACAGGCGTGGAAGCTTTCACAATACCCTCATCGGTCAGCTCGCCCCAGATCCGCAGCGGCTCCTGCTCACTCTTCTCTTCTTCGCCGCCAATGTAAGGAATCACGTTGTCGATCATTTCCGGCCAATCCGCGAACGTCTTACCTGCCCCCGAGATCGCTTGGTAGGTGCTTACGACAACCTTCTCCGGTTCAAATGCAGCCAGCGCATGCAATGCAGGCACATAGCTCTGAATAGAACAATTCGGCTTCACGGCGATAAAGCCTGTTGCCGTACCAAGACGCTTACGTTGCTGCTCGATCACCTTGATATGATCGGGGTTGAGTTCCGGGATCACCATCGGAACGTCCGGCGTCCAGCGGTGAGCGGAGTTATTGGAGATAACCGGCGTTCCGGTACGTGCGTAGTCTTCTTCCAGCTTCTTGATTTCTTCCTTCTTCATATCTACTGCACAGAAGATCAGGTCCACATCTTTGGCGAATTCTTCTACCTGGGATGCATCCTGAACCATAATATTCTTCACGCTATCAGGAAGCGCTGTCTCCAGCTTCCATCTGCCGGCAATGGATTCTTCAAAGGTCTTGCCTGCAGATCTGCTGCTTGCAGAAATTGCAGTAACTTCAAACCAAGGGTGATTCTCTAGTAAAGCGATAAAGCGTTGGCCTACCATTCCTGTACCGCCGACAATGCCGGCTCTGAGCTTCGTTGTCATGAAATCATACACTTCCTTTTAAGTTACTTCCCTATCATGCATTAGGCCGATTATAAATGATATATGCAAGTTTAACAATATGTGAAATGAAACACGGAGATCCTTCATATAATATATGGCTATATTACCAAAGCAGTGCTTGCCCCATGTATCCTATACATGAACACTGTATAACCTATACACGAACACTATATAAAATAAACCAAATTGCAGATTTATGCTGAGAAATTAACGGATAACTGGACTGAGGCGTTACGCTGAAAGCTTAGCTCAGGACTTAACCGGAACCTTAAGTGACATGTACAACTGGGAGCCTCCGTCTAATTCATTCCCCTCTTCTCGTCTGGCTTCCTTCCACTGTTTAGTTTATATAATCTTTACTCAGTCTATTTGAGCGGTTATTGAAATTATTCATGGATCAGAACACATCGGGATCGATTGGGATAGATCGAGATTCCGATGTGTTCTTTTGGAATTAATATCCTCTTTAGGGATTAGTGTTTTCATTGGATTGCTCAAAATTATATTTTTGGACGGTTTCTACCATGCCATTGATTGCTATACTGAGACAAAGCTAATCTAACAAGACAAATTTGGGAGGAATACAAAATGGTGGATACAGGAACTAGTCGGGTTAAAAGAGGGATGGCCGAAATGCAAAAAGGCGGAGTAATCATGGATGTCATGAATGCCGAGCAGGCTAAGATTGCTGAAGCTGCTGGAGCCACTGCCGTTATGGCGCTGGAGAGAGTACCAGCAGATATCCGCGCAGCAGGGGGAGTAGCGAGAATGGCTGACCCTACAATTGTAGAGCAGGTGATGAAGGCGGTAACTATTCCGGTCATGGCCAAAGCTCGGATCGGGCATTATGTAGAAGCTAAGGTACTGGAATCACTTGGTGTTGACTACATAGATGAGAGTGAAGTGCTGACGCCGGCTGATGATGTATACCATATCGATAAAAATGAATTCACGATCCCGTTCGTCTGCGGAGCGAGGAATCTCGGCGAAGCGCTTCGCCGGATCGGGGAAGGCGCATCGATGATTCGCACCAAAGGAGAGCCGGGGACTGGTAATATCGTGGAAGCGGTAAGCCATATGCGGATGCTGCTGGGTCAAATCCGCCGGGTACAGGGCATGCATAAGGACGAGCTGATGAACGAAGCGAAGGTACTCGGTGCACCATACGAGTTACTTTTGAACGTAGCGGAAACCGGGAAGCTGCCTGTTGTGAATTTTGCCGCCGGGGGTGTAGCAACCCCTGCCGATGCTGCCCTGATGATGCACCTCGGTGCCGACGGCGTGTTCGTAGGCTCCGGTGTTTTCAAATCTGATTCACCAGAGAAGTTCGCGCGCGCCATCGTGGAAGCTACGACCCACTACACGGATTATGCACTAATTGCAGAAGTCTCCAAGAACCTCGGCACTCCGATGAAGGGCATCGAAATGTCCAGTCTTCGTCAGCAGGATCGGATGCAGGACCGCAGCCATTAAGCGACTCGCCCCCGGAACCCTCTTAGGGGAGTGATCCTCGTCAAATGCTTTGCTGCCCGGAATTGCTACTTCAGCAGCAATTCCGCAAGACGATGAACACCCTGCTCAATGGTCTCTTCGTCTATTTTGGCAAAGCCTAGCACCCACCCTTTTCTAGGCGTATTCAAACAATAAGAACTCAGCGGATAGACGCGCAGGCCGGCCTGCAGCGCTCTATCCGTTGCTGCTTCTTCATCAAATGTCGCCTCGGCCTCCAGCAGCATATGCAGTCCCGTCTCCACGCCGCTCAGTTTGAACCGTTCCCCGAGGCCTGTAGCAGTAATTGCCCGTGTCATCGCTTCGTGTCTGCGGCGGTAGACATTGCGGACTCTCCGCATATGCCGCATGAAATGACCGTGCTCAATAAAGTGAGCCAAGGTTAGCTGTTCCATAATCGGGAGCTGGCGGTAGATCAGGCGCTGTACCCGGGCCAGCTGGCGGATCGCTTCTTTGGAGCCAATGATCGCGGAAAGGCGGATACCGGGTGCTACCATTTTGGAAAAACTCATCATATAGAGGGTGTTCTGGGGCTGCTGGCTGAACAGGGTCGGAAGCGGTCCGCCGCGGTAGCGAAATTCACTGTCATAATCATCCTCGACAATCCAGAAACGACGCTGGGCAGCCGTATGCAGCAGCTGTTGCCTGCGCGGCTCCGACATAATGACACCGACCACGCATTGGTGAGAAGGGGTGACAAAAGCTAGCTTGGTATCGGGATGGATATGCTCCACCTGAAGTCCGAATTCATCTATCGGAACCGGCGCTACATTCATGCCGCGATATTTCATGGTGAGCGATGCCGCTTGGAAGCCCGGGTCTTCCACAGACACCGTCTCGCCCTCTCTTAAAAGCCCCTGTGCAATCAAATCCATACTGTGCTGTGCACCGGATGTCAGCAGGATTTGGTCGATCCCCACATGAATGCCCCGTTCAAGGGACAGATACCGCTGAATTTGCTCCCGAAGCGGAATGAAGCCGTAAGCATTGCCGTAAGTCCAATCATTCAGGCTACTCTCCGAGGAGGCTTGCAGGAAGGAATGACGCCAGTTTTTCTGAAAATGCTCATCCAGGTAAGGCTCATGCGGGTTAAAATCAACACTAATCTTCGGGATCTCACACGTTTCAAAGTGCTCATTCTGTTGTCTCAGCGCGGCGTTTAACGGGGGCAGCTCCGGCGTCATCACGGCTTGATTAGATTCATCCTTGGAAGCAGGCAGCGTCTGGCTCCAATCACTCACTCGTGTTCCACCACGGCGTGACGTTATCGTATATCCCCGGCTGAATAATTCCTCATAGACAATCTGAATCGTGGATCGCGACACGCCCACCATCTGTGCCAGCTCCCGTGACGGTACTAACAGTTCACCCGGCGCCCAGTTGCCTGAGGTGATGTTGTAGATCGCCTGATCCAGCAACTGCTGCCAGATGGGTCTCTCATCCTCGCGGTTTATTTTTAACACGGCTAATCTTCCTCCGATATCTAATCCAATAGAATTCATTTGGACTGCTATGTTTGACGCTTTTTTTCTATAATTATCACATCCAATGTTTCGATTATCTTATCACGATTGATCAGTTATTGATAGTTTAATCATGGACAAGAAGTCAATCCGTTAGTGGACTTGATGTGATCTATGAAGCGGGTTGCTGCGGGAGGCATATAGTGATTACTCCGCCATTTTACCCCCACTTCCCACATCCAGCCTTCATCTGATATCGGCAGCCATACTAATCCTTCCAGCATTAACCCCAAGGTCTGAGGGAGAACAGATACACCTAAGCCTGCTTTGATAAAACCGGCGACAGTAATAAGATCTTCGGCATCATAGGTAGAAGCCAGTGAAAAGCCAGTATGCTGGAAGCGCGACAAAATGGTCGCTTTTAGGCCGCAGTTGTTTTTGAGACCGATGAACGGCTCGCCGGACAATTCCGCCACACTTAGCGCAGCACGAGCTGCAAACCGATGCTGCCGGGAGACGACAACATAAAGCGGGATTTCACTGATTGGCAGCCACTCATATTGTTCGGTACCGGATTCTCTAGAGGTGATGACAATATCGCATTGACCTTGGTCCAATTGCTGATCAATGTCACCTAAATCCCCTTGATGCAGTTCAAAACGAACGTTGGGATACGTGGATTGATAGTTCCTCACAAGGACTGGAATCAAATCTACACCAAGGATGTTGAGATAGGAGAGGGAGATAAGGCCTGTCTCAGGATTGGACCATTCCCCAATCTCCTGAAGTCCCTCTTCAATCTGCTGAAGGGCTTGTCCGATACGCCCGGCGAACATTGCGCCAAAACGGTTCAGCTTGACATTGCGTCCATTCCGCTCAAATAGCGGTACCCCGATCTCCCTTTCAAGTTTGGCAATGGCATGACTGAGTGCCGGTTGCGTTATACGCAGCTCTCTGGAGGCCATAGTCATATGTTCCAGCTTGGCGACCGTCATGAAATATTCCAACTGTGTCAGTTCCATGATTTACTCCGTTCTTCATGAATATTATTTATTAATTTTATTATTATAATAAATTGGATGTTATATAAATTCAAATATAGAATGAGGTTATACAATAAATCAGCTAATGCAGGAGGAAGATATCATGAATACATTGTATGATCCGACCACAGAGTTCGCAGGGAAAAAGGTGCTGGTGACCGGAGGAACCAAAGGGATGGGACAGGCCATTGTCCAGCGGCTGATGAGTACTGGTGCAACGGTAATGACCGCTGCCCGTTCAATACCTGGCGAACTGCCGGCAGCACTGAAATTTGTTCAAGCTGACCTGGCTACAGAGGAAGGCGTTGGAAAAGTAATTCAAGGGGTAAAAGAGCAGCTTGGAGAGATTGACATCCTGATTCATTGTGTTGGAGGTTCAACTACACCACCTGGAGGCGCACTGGTTCTGAGTGATGAAGATTGGCTTCGTGAGTTAAGCTGGAATCTGCTGTCTGCCGTTCGCCTGGATAGAGGGTTGTTGCCTTTAATGGTAGACAAGGGAGCAGGTGTTATTCTCCACTTCGCTTCCATTCAAAGACGGCTTCCACTGTATGAAACAACCTTGGCTTATGCCGCTTCTAAGGCAGCTCTGGTTAACTATAGTAAAGGCTTATCTAACGAATTTTCCCCGCGTGGCATTCGTGTGAATACACTATCCCCCGGCTTTATTCAGACCGAGGCCGCTGACGCCATGATTGAGCGAATCGCGACCGTTGCCGGCAGCAGGGAAAATGCATTGCAGCAATTGATGGATTCACTGGGCGGTATACCGTTAGGCCGTCCGGGACTTCCGGCTGAAGTCGCTGAGCTTGCTGCATTCCTGGTGTCAGATCGTGCGGCCTCTATCACAGGCAGCGAGTACGTAATTGATGGAGGCACAATCCCGACGGTATAAATGGTTTTGCGCTTAGGCTACTTCTAGATGCAGCGTAGCGCTAAGCGCTAGAATGGCTTCTAACTAATATCTATCCATCTGCTTTATGTTTCTTCTTATCAATCCGCTGAGAGCAACATTTTTTATTTTCTTCATGCAACATTATCCAGTCCTGTCCGTCTGAAAGACAGAACGTTCTAAACATACGACGAGGTGATCAGACATGAAGAACAAATACAAAATGCTTGCAGTAACCGCCACCGCCATCCTTTCCCTTTCCATCGCAGGGCAAGGCTTCGCCGCTGCCGGACCGGGATTTCAAGAAAACAATAATGCCAGAATCCAAATCGCAGTCTCTGGGCTGCAAAAAAAAGGCATCCTTAAGGGAGATCACAAAGGAAATCTGGAGATTAATGCGACTTTGACCGCTGCCCAGGGCGTTCAGCTGATCGTAAATGCCTTCGGCCTCAACCTGGATACGATCCGCTTCTTCAAGGAGCCGCAGGCTACCGATTATTTCACTAAGGCGGATGATAAGGCCTGGTACGCACAGGCGCTGATTATTGCAGGGGTTCACGATCTTGGATTGCCGAAGGATCTCGACCCGAATAAGACCTGGACGAAGGAAGAATTCACGCATTACTTGATGCTGGCGATGGAGAAGAACAGCAATCTTCCGATGATCAAGCTCCAGCCCATGGATTTTGATGATAAAGATCAAGTGAGTATCACACTGGACGGAGATGTTCAGCGTGCCCTTGTGCTCGGTATCGCCAAGCTTGATGCAGACCGTAAATTCAATCCGAAGCAAGAAATTTCGCGCGGAGCAGCCGCAGAACTGGTCTACAATGCACTGGAATATGTAGCAGCACATCCGGCACCGGATCAGCAGTCTTAAAAAAATGATCAAAACAAAGACCATTCCTGCCTCAATGGGCGGAATGGTCTTTGTTTTTTGTTTTTATTTAAACCAGCCTTTTTCCTTGAAACGGGTAATCGCCTCGATCCGGTTACCCACGTCAAGCTTATCCAGAATGACAGAAATATAATTTCGAACCGTACCGGTGGTAATATACAACTGACTTGCTATTTCTTTGGTGTTCTTACCATCAGCGATCAGACCCAGCACTTCTTTTTCCCGTTCCGTCAAGGGATTCACCTCTCCGCCGTAGGCCTGATCCATCAGTTCAGGAGCATACATCCGCCGTCCGGCCATCACACTTCGGATGGAGGAGGCTAGTTCTTCACTTGGACTATCCTTAAGCAGATAGGCATGGACTCCAGCCTTCACAGCACGCTCAAAATAACCTGCCCGCGCAAAGGTGGTCAGTATCATTGTCTTGCAGCCGGAATTCTTCAGCGCTTCCGCTGCTTCCAGGCCGCTCATCGCCGGCATCTCAATGTCCATGATACAAATATCCGGTTTATGTAGCTGCACCAGCGATACCGCTTCCTCGCCGTTACTCGCTCTCCCCACCACCTTCATATCCTCTTCCAGATCCAGCAGCGAAGCCAGCGCTCCGAGCAGCATACGCTGATCCTCGGCAATTACAATCTTTATCATGTCGTCTCCTCCTTCACCGGTTGTTTGAATGCATTGGGAACTCTAATCACAAGGGTGGTTCCTCCGTCCTTCACAATATCCATGGTGCCGTTGACAAATTCAAGTCGTTCTCTCATGCCTTGCAGGCCGTGTCCTTTAGAATAAATGTTATCCCCAGAAATCCCCGTTCCATTGTCCTTCACAGTAATTGTCAGATCTGTACGGGAAGGATGGATCATTATCCAGCATGCCATGGCATTGCTGTGCTTCACCACATTGGTGACCGCTTCTTTAATGCACATGCTGAGTACATTTTCCGTAATAAGAGAGGTATTGGTAAGCTTAGGATTACCCTCCAGTAGAAAATCGATCTCTGCCGCCTGAAGAAACTGCCGGATGCGTACCAGCTCTTCCTCCAGTCGAATCCCCCGCATCTCTGTCACCATCTCCCGCACTTCCTTCAAGGCGCTGCGCGCCGTTCTGCGTACATCGCCTATCTCAACGACTGCTTGCGCAGGATTCTTGTGGATCAGCTTGCCGGCGAGATCGCTCTTGAGCCCGATCAGGGAAAGCTTTTGTCCCAGGGTGTCATGCAGATCACGGGCAATCCGCTGCCGCTCCTCAAGCTTCACCAGTTCGGAGATACGCTTGTTGGCATCCTCCAGTTGGCCCTGCAGCTTGTCCTGATTATTGCGGTTATAGGTGGTAACGGGCAGCAGCACGACCGCGATCATACTAACCAGCACAAATGGCAATTGGCTAATAAACACGGGGTTGCGTGAGAGCAGCACGTAGTTGATGGACACGATTGTGGTTAACAGATGAATGGAATATAGTGTGAAGAAGCCAACCCTGTTCTGGATATTTCCGATAAAGAAAGCCAGAAACAGCGCAAAATACACATAGCCAAACAAAAGCGTCATCGTAATGGAAACCACAATTTGCACGCTTGTCCAGAAGTACACCAGCCAGCCTTTGGATATAAAGGATAGTACATAGCACACAAAGAACAGCATGATCATGACGATGCCGGATACCACTTGATAGGTGGAAGAAGACCGGAAAATGAAATAGAACGGAAGAATGTAAAAGACGACCCACACATAAGGGCTGAGTCCGGTGCTTTTATGAAAAATAGAATACCATTTCTGCATGTCTGCCATCCTTTTGTTCAAAGTTGTTCATCCTTATATTAGCACAAACTTGACAAGTATCGCTTCTAAGAGAAAACAAAAGGAAGAACAGCACCGAACAATGATCTTCGGCTCTGTACTTCCTTAGGTATATGGTTCAATCTCCCTGAAGAGTTGGTTTATGCACTGTCAGGACTTCTGCCACACGCTTGGGATTACGCAGTCTGGCCTTCATCTCTTTGAAGCTCACGAAGCCTTTATTCTCTTCATCCCACAGACGGAAATGGATAGCTTTGAGACTGGTGCCGATCGTAATCGTAGTCGCCTTTTGCAATGGCGGGGTCGAGTTATGCACTTGTTCCAGATTATAGTTAGGCACCTTCGGGCTTAAATGATGCACATGATGGAAGCCGATATTGCCGGTAATCCATTGCAGCAGCTTCGGCAGCTTGTAGTAAGAGCTTCCTTCTACCGCAGCTTTCACATAGCTCCACTCGTCTTCGTTCTCGAAGTAGGAATCCTCGAACTGATGCTGTACATAGAACAACCAGATTCCGAGGAAGCCGGATACAAAGACGATAGGCAGTTGCACCAGCAGGAAGGCTGGCCAGCCAATAGCCCAAATTAGCACACCGTACAGCACAACAAGCGAAACATTGGTAAGGTACGTGTTCATCCGCTCTTTGCGCTTTGCTCCCTTGGCATTAAAGCGGTATTGAAGCAAAAACACAGCGATCGGCCCAATGCCGAACATAACAATCGGGTTACGGTAAATCCGGTAGTACAGCCGCTTCCAAGAAGAGGCCTCCGTATATTCATTCACGGTCATGATCCAGATGTCGCCAATCCCTCTTTTATCGAGGTTGCTGCTGGTTGCATGGTGGATAGAGTGACTATGCTTCCACTGCCGATAAGGAACCAGTGTCAGAATGCCGGTAATGGTGCCCACGATATCGTTGGCCCGGCGGCTTTTGAAGAACGAGCCATGGCAGCAGTCATGAAAAATGATAAATGTTCGAATCACGAAGCCTGCGGCTGGGATCGCGAACAATAGTGTAAGCCAATAGGATACGGATAGGCTGAAGTAGGCGCTACACCATAATACTACAAGCGGCAACAGCGTATTTATAAGCTGCTTTATACTTCGTGTACGGTCCGTTTTCTCATAAGGGGCTACACTTTTTTTTAGGCTGGCGAGCTGGGCTGACTGATCTTTGCGCATGGTCGTCGTTCCTCCTTGATGTATCCCCCTGGGGAAACACTCTTCTGCTTCTAAGTATAGAGAAGAGAATGTCATCCTTTAAGACACAAACATCAAGTAGGCAGTATGACATATGTCATACTCTAGCCCGGGACGTATCGCGACCAACCCAACTCGCTAAGCTCAAATCATTAACCGATGGTGGTGTTCTATTGGATTTATGGCCAGATGACAGGTATACTATTTTTACTTCTATGAGGGTATTGAATTATATTTATGTTTATCAATAAAGGAGAGTTTCAACATGCCTATTAATCGTCCTCTATTTACGGACATTGACCTGCAGGAAGCCGTAGATCGGCAGTACCCTGTGCGCGTCTTCCAAGATGATCATCTGGTGAATTCCGGCGGCTTCATCGTCCGCTTCACGGATTCCGATGTAGTCATTCAATCCCGGGTCAGCGACTTGACCTATTATTCCCGTTCGAACTGCCAGTTCTTTGAGGTCAGACCTTAGTGACTGACTGCAATTGCGTCTGGAATAAGCGTTGTACAAAAAAGTGGCGCAAGGCATTTATAAGGAGAAACTGGGTATAGTTTCCCACGGTTGGAGACACTAAGAGCGATGAATGCCGCTTTTGGCAAATTCAACCGATAATGAGGTGCTAGCCTATGTTCAAACGTTTTGACGAGATTGCCATTGAGATTCCGGAGGTAGAACGCCCCGATCCCAATGCCGCTGCTGCGGTTCAGGAACTGATGGGCGGGAAATTCGGCGAAATGTCGACCTTGAACAACTACCTGTTCCAATCCTTCAACTTCCGCAGCAAAAAAAAGCTTAAACCCTTCTACGATTTGGTTACGAGCATCACTGCAGAAGAACTGGGCCATGTCGAACTGGTTGCCCATGCGGTTAATAAATGTCTGCACGGCTCCACGAAATACAAAGAACCAGACCAAACACCACTGAATCCGTTAAAAGATATTCGCAATACTTACTTTGGACTAGCCGGCGCACAGTCCGCGCTTCCCATTGATTCCATGGGCCGACCCTGGAGTGGAGAAAATGTCTTCAATAGCGGGAATCTGATTCTCGATCTGCTGCATAACTTCTTCCTGGAGTGCGGTGCACGTACTCACAAAATGAAGGTCTATGAAATGACCGATCACCCTGCTGCACGGGAAGTTGTCGGATACTTGCTCGTCCGCGGCGGGGTGCATGTCGTGGCCTATGCCAAAGCGCTAGAGGTAGCTACCGGTGTGGATGTCAGCAAGCTGGTGCCGATCCCCTCCCTCAGCAACAAGGCATTCAACGAAACACGAAAGTATGAGGAGAAAAGTCTTCATACCAAGCTGTATACGAACAGCGACGGGGATTTCACAGCGATCAAGCAGATCTGGAAGGGAACTCATCCCGAAGATGGACAACCGCTTGAAGTTATAGAAGGCTCACCTAAGGGGTATCCGATTGCTGAGGCACCTGAAGTGCCGGAAGAATTCGCTCCCGGCATCTCGGAGGAGGATTTCAAAGCGATTGCCGCCAGGTTGCAGCAGGCCGCCAATATCCGATAAAAGTAAACGTTAAAAAGCCGGGCGACATGACCTCAGAGGGTCTTTCGTCCGGCTTTTCTATGTAGCGCTATGTTGAGTTACCTGAATGTCACTTTTTGAGACCGCTGCCCGATCTCATCTTCTCCTTCAGTACATCACGGAAGACGACCATCTTCTCGTCCGCTCTCTTCTGCTTGGAATTGGCCACGGGTTGAGGCCTGAAATACTGATGATTGAAAGCCATAATACTATGTACTGTCATATTCATGCTGGATTCATCCTCCCTTCCGTAATCTTTTCCCTGTCAACATGTCCATGCATTGACTGCTTTCTTCTTTATTAACCCGTATGCCTTACTCTTAAACAGCTTAAATGCATTTCCATGCGAAAAAGATGGTTTTTTTCATAGCAGGATAATCTCCGGGATTTTCATCCATAATATAGGTAAATTCAGTTGGGGGGGACTGCCAGTGAAAATGTCAGGAGCACAGCTCTGGATCGCTGCATTAGGCGGCGTCAATGAGATCGGCAAGAACATGTACCTCGTACAGTATGCCGATGATATTATTGTTATCGATTGCGGTGCCAAATTTCCGGATGAAAGTCTGCTAGGCATCGACCTGATCATTCCTGATGTCAGCTACTTGCTGAACAATATCGATAAGGTACGCGGACTGGTCGTGACTCACGGACATGAAGATCATATTGGCGGCATCCCTTATCTGCTGAAACAACTGAACATTCCGATATATGCTTCCCGCTTGACACTAGGCCTGATAGAAAACAAGCTGAAGGAGCATGGCCTTCTGCGGCAGACGAGCCTGCACTGCATTGATGCGGATTCGACACTAGACTTTGGCACCATCACCACCACCTTTTTCAACACCAATCACAGCATCCCGGATTGCCTCGGGGTTGTATTCGATACTCCCGAAGGAACCGTCGTACATACAGGGGACTTCAAATTTGATATGACACCGGTCAACAAGCAATACCCTGATCTGCACAGAATGGCTGAAATCGGCAAAAAGGGTGTTAAAATCCTACTTTCAGAAAGCACCAATGCTGAGCGCCCTGGCTTCACTCCGTCCGAACGACTGGTAGGATCACATATGGAAGAAGCGTTTAAGAATGCTGAACAAAGAATCTTTGTCTCCACCTTTGCTTCCAATGTGCACCGTCTGCAACAGGTTGTGGATGCCGCTCATCATACTGGGCGTAAGCTCGCTCTGCTGGGCAGGAGCATGATCGCTGTGGTAGGCGTAGCCCAGGAATTAGGGTATCTGGATATTCCGGGTGGCATGTTGGTAGAGCCTGCGGAGGCCGCCGACCTGCCGCCTGAACAATGTGCCGTGTTATGTACAGGTAGTCAGGGTGAACCCCTGGCCGCTTTATCCCGTCTCGCGAACTCCAGTAATCGGCTAATGGAGATTCAAGCCGGTGATACCGTACTGATCGCTGCCAATCCAATCCCCGGTAATGAACGGAATGTCGCCCGAATTGTAGACAACTTGTATATTCTGGGTGCACGGGTCATCTACGGCTCCCGCAGCGAGCTTCATGTATCCGGGCATGGCAGCCAGGAAGAACTGAAACTGATGCTGACCCTTATGAAACCGGAATACTTTATTCCGGTGCACGGAGAGTACCGTATGCTTCATCATCACAGCCTGTTGGCCGAGGCGGTAGGTGTAAATCCTGAGAATATTTTCATTCTCAAAAATGGCGACATTGTTGAAGCTGCTGGGGGGACTGTCAGACAGTCCGGCAAAAAACTAACCGCAGGGCAGATCCTCGTCGACGGTCTGGGCATCGGGGATATTGGCAATGTGGTGCTGCGAGACCGGCGACAGCTCTCGGCTGACGGTATCCTGATCACAGTCATTACACTTAGTCTGACCGATGGCCGGCTGCTAAATAGCCCCGATACCATTTCCAGAGGGTTCATCTATATCCGTAACTCGGAGACACTAATGGACGAAATCAATCAATTGGTCACGGACACTCTGCATAAAATGCACAAAGCCGATCTTGGCCAATGGAATATCATGAAGCAGACGATCAAGGATGTCCTGGGTAAATTCCTGTATGAGAAAACCAAACGGCGACCGATGATCCTGCCGATTATTATTGAGGTATAACGACTTCAGCATGGGTAGACAAACAAAGAGCCTCCAAGTGACCAAGGGTCCTTTGGAGGCTCTTTGTATATAGCTTGCTATGTTATTTGACTGCGGCCCAGGAGGCTTCATTGAGTTGTTCCAATTCATCGACCGTAAGCTGGAAGGTCATCGCACCGATGTTTTCCTTGGCATGCCGCACCTTCGATGCACCTGGAATTGCCACGACCGTATCGCCGTGATAATGAATCAGCCAATTCAGCGCGATCTGTCCTGAGGTCGCACTGTATTTTCTTCCAAGGCTATCTAAAGCTTCTATTAATGGCCGACTGCGGGCCAGGCTCTTCTCATTCAGACCGGACATTAATCGGCGGCTGCGGGCCAGAGCTTGAATCTGCGCTGGATCATGATGGAAACGGCCCGTGAGCAATCCTTGCTGTAGCGGAGAATAGGCAATGATTGAAATGCCGTGCTCCTTCGCAGCCTCCAGAATTCCGTTTCGGTCAATCGCTCGATCGAGCAGATTGTATTTAACCTGATTGGAGACCAACGACAGTCCCTGCTCCTGCAACAGGCGATGAGCCGCTACCATCTGCTTCGCTGAATAGTTGCTGACACCGACATAACGGATTTTACCCGCTTTAACCAACCCCGCCATCGCCTTCATTTCCTGCGCGATCGTAGACAAGGAGAACGGCTGGTGAATTTGGTACAGGTCAATGGTTCGTCCACCCAGGCACCCTATCCGCTCCTCAATCGTGGAGGTAATCGAACCCGCGGTGCGGAAAAGTGGCCACCACTTGGTCGCGATCAGCGGAGCCGCCTGGGGACTTCCCTCCTGCCGCAGCTGGTCGAGAACCTGGGCCAGCGCTTCTTCTGATTTACCTCCGCCGTAAACCTCTGCCGTATCCACCCAGTTCATACCGCCCTCAAGGCTAACCCGTACAATCTCGAGAATATCGCCTTCATTCAGGTTGCTCCAATAGCTGCCCACCAGCCCTTTTCCCCGGCTGAACTGCCAGCAGCCCAGACCCAGTGGCGAGACGGAAAGCGAAGACTGACCCAGGGGGCGCAGCTTCACCGTTGTCAAGTTCTGCTCCATCACTCATCCTTCTTTCCCGGCTTTGAATAAAATCCATGAATATGATTACGCCTAACATATCATTTATTTCCTGTAATTAGAAGATAACTTTATTGCTGGATCAGTTTAATCCCATTTTCTTGCTTACTCTGCAAGGTGAGGCAGTATGAACTGCCCTCCCACTTTGCTGTAAAACCCAGCGCCTGTGCTAGTTGGGATGCGGAAACCATCGAGGTGTAGCTCACCTTAATGCCCTCGCCCATGGAGATGATTCTGCCATTTCCCAGCTTGTAATTCCCATCCTGAAGCGCAACTGCGTTGCCATCCTTGGTCAATGTCATGATTCCGCCCACAGACCCGATGGCATAACCCAAACTTTGGGCCACATCTCGCAGCGGCACCAGTACTCTGCCCTCCTGCAAAATCGGCGGCTGGAGAGGTTCCACCGTCTGACCGTCAATAATCAACGTTACAGGCTTCAATAGGGGTGAAACCGTAAAAGGACGGGAATCAAGAGCACTAATGCCCAATTGACCAAACATGTTCGTGCCCCAGGCAGCAACCGTTCCATCTTTCAGAACCGCGTATTTGCTGTTTTCTCCTATGGCAAAAGACACCGGCGCTTGCAGCCCTTTAATCTGCCTCGGCATTGTAAAACTAAGCTGGCCGCCCGCAGCATACATATGACCCCACGTCCAGACTGTGCCATCCTTCCGGACAGCGGCAAAACCGTTCAGATTCAGCTCCAATCTGGCGATATTGCTCAATGTTGTAATTTTTTGAAGCGACCTTTGATTACTCCCTGCTCCCCATATCCAGTATTCACCCTTCTGGTTCTGCACGAGGTTGAAGGAGCCATCCGTCTCTATAGAAGTTATACCAGAAAGCGAAGACATCTTCTGAAGCTTGATTGGATAGCCGGGAACCCCAGAGTCACTACTGTTCCAGCCGCCGACCGATGACCATACTGCTCCACTGTTCGTCAGGGCGACTAGGCTGTCACCATTAATTACCACTGACTTGACATTGTAGAGACCGCTGACCGGAGTCGGGGTCTTTGGGAGACCTGTGTTATCATCCTGCGCCCCGGTTCCCCATACCCATAAGGTACCATTATCCTTGAGCGCGGCGTGGTATCTTTCACTGCCAACCCATTTGATTCCACTTAAGCCCGGCACCTTTACAGCTGCAGGCAGAGTGGTATAGCCAGTTTCTGAATCAGCCGGGGATTTCCATTCCCAGACGGTACCGTCTTTTTTCACCGCTAGCGCACGATCTACTCCACTGCTCAGAGCGACTACATCCGTCAAGCCGGACACGTTCTGGGGTAACAGTACCTCTACAGATGTTCCTGTCAGAGTAGCGCTGTCCTTCTTTTTAAATCGTCCCCAAGCCGTAACGGTTCCATCTTGCTTAAGCGCCAGATAATATCCTCTTCCAAGGACAAGATCTTTGGTATGATCCAAGAATGCTAGACGATGAGGCGTGATCGTCCAACCTTCAGGACTGGCGACTCCATTAGCAAATTGTCCGTAGACATTGCTGCCCCAAGCCCACACGGTACCATCTTGGCCAAGCGCGAAGGCGTTTCCACCCCAGAAGCCTGGAGAGGCAACCACCTTCTTGATATTTGAAAGTTTTGCCGCAGACGGCACTTCCGCTGCCCCAGCAGCTTGATGAGGTATGGGCACCCACAGTAAAGCTACACATAAAACAACACTAAGCATAAGGAACTTGGATCGAGATAACTTCATCACCTGATCTCCTTCTTATTCAGATTATGGTATAATTATCCTGGCCGAACACATCCTATTATAACGAAATACCGTAGCACCGTAATACATAAGAAGACAAATGATATAGAACACATTAAAATAACCAATATAACCTATCCTATATAAGCCGGACAAAAGAAATTCACAAACAACAAAGATGATCAAATGGGGAAGTTGGAAATTGTGGGCGCAAAGCGTTCGCATGAAAGCTTTCCATAGAAAAGCTAGCACCAGAACATAGTCTGTCGACTGATTTCAACCACCAGAAGCGGTATATTCCCCTTCACCAGTCAGCTTAAGAAATGAAAAAGAGGGGCATCTTCCCCAACTATATAAGCTGAACTTAAGAATTAGGCAAGGTGCTATACTTAAGTTCACTTTATATAAGAGCAATTTTGCACCTTTTTTTCTTTAATATAGGCAAATGAGGTAAATAAGGGTATTATTGTATATTATTTTTCAAAAAAACCACACTGGATGGATATTCTGGAAGGTTTAAGGTACAATATTGCACTTAATCTCTAATAGCCGGCAGCGGCAGAGGAATTAAGGTACGAAAATGCCGTTAATTACACTTCGATCCTTCTTATGTACAATGATTCACAACGAAATTCCCACATCAGGACTTTTATCGTACTTTTTTTAAAAAAATCAGCTATAACAACGCTCTTATCCCCTTTATTTGTCTCTATTTTAAAAATATAAGATACAAAATGCGGTTACTTAGGGAGGTAGAGCTGTTTTTCATAATAATCTTAATTTCACTCATCTAGGAGGACAATATGTTCAAAATTCTCGGATTCATCCTGTTATTTCGATTTATCGGCAATCCTTTTCTTGCTCTGCTCATTCTGCTAATTATTCTGTATGTACTGGATCGCCGTTTTGTCGGCATCTTGCCTAGCATAGCAAAACCCTTCCGCAGATCCCGGCAAATCTCCAAACTGAGAACTACTATTTCGCTTAATCCCAATGATGTATCATCCAAATTTGAACTGGCCCGGTATTTGTCGGAACGCAAAAAATTTAATGAAGCTAAGAAATTACTGCAGGAAATTGAAGATCGCTATGAGCAGTCCGCCGAATATTGGGTCGAGCTTGGACACGTGAATTTGAAGCTGGGACAGATGGAAGAAGGCGAAGCTCAAGTCCTGAAGGGACTGGACATTAACCGCAGAGCCCAATACGGTCAACCCTATCTGCGACTGGCTGAGATTTTCCGTCATACAGACCGCGACAAGGCGCTTCACTATGTCAGCGAGTTCCAAGAGATTCAATCTTCCTCCAGTGAAGCTTATTATCTGGCTGGCTCGATGTACCGGGCGTTGGGAAGAGAAGAAGAAGCGAAGGGTGCTTTTGCTGAGTCCACAGCCATTTACCGCTCGCTTCCAAAATATAAGAAACGCCAGGAACGCGGCTGGGCGCTGCGCAGCTTTTTTGCCAAAATGCGATAGATGACGATCTTCTTACATCCTTATGCGAAAAAAAGAAAGCCTCCGGAATCCACATTTCACGTGGCCCCCGGAGGTTCTTTGCTGATATCGTTATTTCACAGGTACTATAAATTCAAGCTCGGAGATATACTCTTTCTGTTCGTCCCGCCATATGAAGGGCTTCACTATGAGCGTCCTGGGCATCGAGTCAAAAGGTTCGAATGTAGTGGTATACGTTGTCAGGCCTTCATGTCCGTATAGACTCGCCCCGATATAGACGGGACTTCGCCCCTGCTCATCGTTAAGCTCAAAATTAATATTAAAGAGCCCGTGAATTTTATATTTCTCCCGCATTCTTCTTATTGTGTCACTCTTAGCTTCTTCCGGCTCATTCTTGAACTCTACCACCAATAGGGTAGTCGTCTGGCTTAGCTCTAACCGCTTGATGCTCATATGAATAGGATCATCACTTTTAACTTCGGCCGGGGTGAGGACAATACTATCCGCAGTATTCTTTGTAACAGGAATCGTGAACGTAAAGTCCTGCTTCAGCTCGGCCAATCTTACCACCATCTTGAACTCAAATTGATCCGGCACCTGCACCTCTTCAAAGGTGGTCACGATTACCGAATTCGGAGACTCGTCGCCGCCGGGGGACAATCCCCAGCTTGTATTCACCAGCTCCCCATTCACATAAAAGTCGATATTATTCACTACGCTTCCAATAATCCCTCGCCACGTCTCCATAAATGTTGCACCAGAGGTATCCGGTGACTCACGGCTAAGGACCAGGGACAAGCGACTGCCATCATACATCAGCTCTGACACCCCCAGCGTCACTCCTTGATGAGTAACCATCTGATCCACGCTGTGAATCAATCCACGCTCTGATGCATTACGAAGACCAAGATCTCCCGCCAACTGGAACACACTCTTCACAAAAGGAATCTGCTTAAGGGTCTCCGCCATAGCTGGCGAGAAGAAACCCAGAACAATAAAAAGCAAGCCCGCTACAGCCACACTCCCTGTTATAAGGATCATTCGGCGCAACCACCGTTGCTTCTTCCTTGCTAGACCATGGTTTTGGGTACTACTACCTAGCATTTGATAGGTGATATCCATTCTGCTACGCACAGGCTCTGGCACTTCTTCAATGGAAGCAATCTTCAAACCAACCAGTTCAGCCTCGAAATCAGGATTGTTCATACGTTGACCTTCCTTTCAGTTGGATCTGCCAGCCACTGGTATAATGTCTTTCTAGCCCTATGCAGCCTTGTCTTGATCGCACCTTCAGACAGCTCCAGGATGTCCGCAATTTGGCTAAGTGGCAGATCCTGAAAATAATGCAGGATAATAATATTTCGCGAGATCTCCTCTAATTGATAAACGGCTTCGCGCAGATCGATATGTTCATAGTCAGGACTCTCTCTATGCAGGCTGGGCAGCTCAGCCATCGCGACACTTTTTGCACTCTTGCGCAAGAGTAGATTGCATTCATTAATCAGTATGCGTAGCAGCCATGTTTTGAAAAATAACGGCTCCTTCAGACCGCCAATCGACTTATAGGCCTTGAGCACCGTCTCCTGCATGGCGTCCGCACAGTCCTCATCCTTTTTCACAATAGCTTTCGCCACTGTGTACATTTGCAGCTCCAGCTCTTTCACAAGATGGATGAAAGCATCTTTATCCCCGGCTTGGGCACGCCTGACCTCTTCTGTCACATCTGTTTCCAACTGTAAAGCCCCCATTCCTTTTCCACTCATTTCCTGCTCTTTATGCTGATTAGATGCCCGGGAAGGGAAAAAGGTTTCTCTTTATTTGTAAAAAAGCAAAAAAAAGAGAGTGTCCCAGTAAACAGCAATTGCTGCGGGACACTCTCTTTGCAAGGAAGTGTAACATTCTCACAAGGCTACAATCTGGACCTTCAGTGACAATACTCTACACATCTAGTGTATTTGATTTCTCCTCAGCAGCACTAGAGCTGTCAGGGAATGGCCACCAGTTGGCCCGCCCGAACATCTTCACCATCACCGGCACGAAGAACGGCAGGAAGATGAAGGCATACAAGGCTAAGCCGGCAAGCACTACTGTAGCGATCTGCATCATCGAGAGCACGCCCGATGGATACATTGAGGCAAAGGTACCGCCCAGAATAACTACAGCTGACAAAATAACAGTTCCCATGTTGCGCATGGCATGCAGGATAGCTTCTTTCACATCCCATGACTTGTTCTCGTTGAACCGGGCCATAAGGAAGATACTATAGTCAACGCCAAGCGCTACCAGCATAACGAAGCTGAAGAATGGCGTGGACCAGGTGATTCCGGAATAGCCGAGCATGTTCACGAAGATCGCTTCCGTCATCGCCAGCGCCGTAAAGTAAGTAATCACGAGCGACAGGATCAGGTAGAGCGGCATGATGAAGGAACGGAGCAGTAAGACCAGAATGATGAATATACCGCCCAGCATCAAGATCACTGTCCGGCTATAGTCCGCATTGGAGATGTTCTGCAAGTCATTGTAGGTGCTGGTAACGCCACTGATGGCAATTTCCGCATTCTCCAGCTTCGTTCCTTTCACCGCACGTTCAACAGCAGATTGAATATTGCTAACACTGTCGATGGCTTCCTTGCTGTAAGGGTTCTGTGCGAACACAATATCAAGGGTCATAATCTTGCGGTCATGTGTCAGGTAGTTGTCGAACACCTGCTGGATGCCGTCGGCCTTGAGAGCCTCATCCGGCACAAAGAACCCGCTCAGTTCATCATCCTTGGCGTTATGAATCTGGTTCAGGAAATCCTGTGCTGAGCCGAGGCCACCGGAGATCTGCTTCAGTCCATCAGCACTATCGCTTAGACCGGCAGTTAACTGACCGATCTGGCCGGTTAGCTGACCGAAGCCGTCCGCCAGTTGCTTCTGTCCACCTTGCAGCTGATCCAGACCGCCCGTAATCGATGGAATTTTCCCAACGATCTGACCTTGACCATCAGCAGCCTGGTTAAGTCCCGATTGAAGCTGACCAATCCCCGCCACAAGCTTCTGCAAGCCTTGTGCCAGTGCAGTCTGTCCGGCCGCAGCTTTGGCATAACCGGCATTGGCTTCCGTTAGGCCACCAGCCGCACCCTTCAAGTTCTGCGAAATCTGGCCGAGGCCTGCCGCCAGTCCAGCAGCACCGGTCCCGGACTGAGTCACTGTGCCTTTAATGGTCTGGTAATTGACATCCTGCAGCAGATCCGGATAGCTGGTCTCAAGCCCAGCGAAGGAAGTGCTCAGGCCGTTCAATGCCGTAGCTACGCCTTGCAGCTGGCCTTGAATCTGGCCAAGTCCGCCATCTAGCGCCGTCAGACCTGCGCCGATTTTTTTGTAGCCGGCAAGCAGCGCCTGATTGGCGTCCGCCAACTGCTGTGCGCTTGTTGCAGCCTGCTGAAGTCCGGCTTTGATCTGGCCTGCCCCGGCAGAGCCGCTCTTAATGCCGCTCTCAATCCGGGATAAACCATCGCCAAGAGCGACAATCCCGGCTTTCAAGTCGGCCGTTCCCTCCGTCAGCTTCTCGCTGCCGGACACAGCTTCAGCCAGCTTGGGCGCATTGTCACTAAGCTGCTTGCTGGCTTCGGACAAGCCGCTCTGAATCTTGGACAAGCCGTCATTCGTCTTGTCCAGACCCTCTGATAGCGTCTTGACCTGTGTAGGAATCAGGAAGTCATTGATCGCTTCACCTGCCGGACGCGACATACTGCGAACGGTCTTGATCCCTTCCACCTTTTCCAGCTCACGGCTGATCTTCTCCGCAAGCCCGATATACTCCGAATTGTCCATTCGGTCGTCATTCTTGATCACGATCTTGCCTGGCATAGATTCACCCGGACCAAAGCTTTCGGATATAATATTAAAGCCTTTAACCGAGGCATAGTTCGAGCCAATCTCATCCATGCTGTTATAGGACAGCTTCCCATCGTAGGTGACCAGGAAAGGCACAACGATGGCTGCTACAATTAGCAGCGCCGCCCATGGTCTTTTCAGGGAGAAGGAGCCTGCCGCCCCCCAGATTCGGCTTTCGCTGTGTTCCAGCTTGCCGCGCGACGGCCAGAACATCTTTTTGCCCAGGACAGCCATAAAGAAAGGTACAACCGTCACTAGTGCAAGCAGCATCACCGCAATGCCGACAGCCACGGCCACCGCCGAGCGATACAACATGAACTTGGAGAAGCCGATGGCTACAAAACCTACAAATACAGCAAGGCCGGAGTAGAACACCGTACCGCCTGCTTTACGATAAGTCTCAATAATTGCAGTTTTGGTATCCGCGGAAGTAGCCAGTTCTTCCTTGAATCGGCTAATCAGCAGGATACAGTAATCCGTCCCGATCCCGAACAATACGGCCACCATAAAAATCTGGGTGAATGTGGATAACGGGAAATCATAACGATCGACCAGAAACGCTACAACTGACTGGGCGACCACATAACTCAATCCCACAGTTAGCAGCGGAACAAATGGAGCTACGAATGACCGGAACACTAAGAATAGAATTAGAAGAATGAATACTACGGTTATATATTCCGATTTCTTCAGCCCCGCTTCGGAGCTGGCAATCGTGTCTTCAGTAATCAAACCTTCACTCGTCAGATAATGATCAGCGTCCACATCTTTCAGTAGCGCGTCTACTTTACCTGGAAGCACCTTGACGTCTTCATCACTACCAGCGACAAACAACGCCACCATAATCGTTTTGCCATCTTTGGCAATCAACGTGTCTTTCAGCTCACTTTGCGAGAACGGGTCGGTAATGGAGTCCAGCTTGAGATCGGCTTTATTCTGGTTCAGCTTCTCAACGCCTTGCTTAATGCTCTCCATTTCCTTGGCCCCAATGCCTTGCGGCTTGTTGAACACAAGCGCAACTTGATGGAGCGTCTCCCCGCCTTTGGCCTCAGCAGCTTCTTTCATAATTTCGGCTGCTCTGGATGAAGAATATCCGGCCGGAACCGCAATCTGCCCCTTCTCGCGGACTAGATCGGACATTCCCGGTGCTGTCAACATCATTACAACAGCCGCTGCAATCCAGATCACAATGATGGCCCATCTGGCCTTAAGTATGGTCTTCAATCGTCTTTCCCTCCTGAGTCCTGCATCATTCTTGCCAACCTTTCGAACATCATAATGAAATTCTCAATCTCTTTCTCTCCAAAATGGGAGAAGTACGGCGACACCGTATCCATGACATGCTTACCCGCCACTTCAAATACTTCACGCCCCTGTTCCGTCATTGAGAGGTAGACCTGCCTCCGGTCATTCTCGTCACGCGTACGCACCAAAAGCCCCGCATCGACCAGCCGGTTGCTGATTGCTGTAATCGAGCTTTTACCTACAGCGAACGATTCGGCCAGATATGTGGAGGTGCAGCGCTCCTTCCCGTTAATCAGCCGCAAGATCAGGTATTGGTCTGTCGTAAGTCCGCCAGCGATACTATCCCTGATTTGGGCACTGATATTTCTTGATACCGCCAGATAGGCATCCAGATAACGGTTTATCCACTGTTCTGCCACTTCATCCAAAGCTTAATCCTCCTTACAACCCCACAATAGTTCACGTGTAGAATAGTTTCACTTTAGAACTATATGACTTCAGCACTCAAAAGTCAAATGTATTGACGTAGTGCTTGTATTTGCATGAAAAAAAATGACAGGCCAACAAAACTCCTTGGCCTGCCATTCTATGTCGTTCAGGGTGAGGTTATTCCTCATCCTCAAACTCTTCAATCTCATATACACAGCGAAACATCTCGATTCCGGCTGCATTCACGCCGAGACTATAGACCATAAAGCCCAGCGCCCGGTAGAAATCGGCCGCTACCTCATCTTCGGTCTCTGCCAGTAAGTAACGCGGCTCTCTAGCAGTAAGCAGCTCCAGAATCATCCCACGCGCATACCCTTTGCCCCGATTCTCCGGCAGTACGGCAATGTGGCGGATATCCAGCGAACCATCTTCTGTTTCCTCGAATCCTACCAGACCAAGGAGCAATTCCTCTTCTTCCCAGCCAAACAACTGCAGCCCGGATGAATTGCGGTATTCCTCCGAAGTCTGCTGAAGGGTCTCGGTTTCCTCAACCACCGCATACTCCAGCAGTTCATTCACCTCAGGTGTTCCAATGCGTGGTGTCAAATCAATCAGCATGTATGTAATCCCTCCATCTTATGAATTCCTTCCAGTTCTCCCCAGCCGAATTACAGCATAGCCAGCCCATACCCCCAGCATGTTCAGCAGCAGGTCGTCCACATCGAAGCTTCCAACGTGCAGAAGCATCTGCAGACATTCTAGCAGCAGAATAACAGGGATCATGACTAGCGCCAGTCTGGCCGCAGAAGACAGCTTGTTCCAAATTAGGGGCAACAACAACCCGAACGGAACAAATACAGCCACATTCCCCAGCAGGTTCACCGCCCGATTCCAAATGGAAAGGCGGTTCCCCATGTCCAGATAAAGAGAGACGGTCTTCCATGGTACCAGATTATACTGCCACGGTCCACCCATATGGGCTTCACGACCGAAACCAAGAAACATCCAGTAGAGCAGCAGCGCGCTGTATAAAATAAGAACGGCCTGCACCCCGCGCCTGCGTCTACGCCTGGGTCCGGATCCTGGAAGGAAGATCAACGATGCTTATCTCCTTCGATAACCTCAATGCTTCCATCGCTTTTGCCGATAATTGCAAAGTCTGCAATGCCAATGAAGAGACCGTGTTCAACTACGCCTGGTATGCCTTGCAGTGCCTTAGCCAGCTCCGGCGCCGAAGAGATTGCTCCGAAATGGCAGTCAGCAATGTAATTGCCGTTGTCGCTCTTATACAGCTCATCTCCGGTGCGACGTAGTATCGGCTCACAACCGAGCTTGGCGAGATCACTTAGCGTCCATTCATAAGCGAATGGAACAATCTCTACAGGCAACGGAAACTTGCCCAGTGTCTCCACTGCCTTACTCTCATCGGCAACCACGATCATACGCTCGCTCCCCATAGCGACAATCTTCTCGCGCAGCAGGGCACCACCGCCACCCTTCACTAATTGCAGCTTGCCATCCAGCTCGTCCGCGCCGTCAATCGTGAGGTCCAGGCGGTCAATGTCACCGAAGCCCACGAGCGGAATTCCCAGCTCACGCGCCTGATCCTCAGAAGCCTGTGATGTGGCAACTGCCGTAATCTTCAACCCTTCAGCCACCCGTTCGCCAAGCTTGCGGATCGCCCAATAAGCCGTCGAACCGGTACCAAGACCTACCTTCATACCATCCTGCACATATTCTACTGCTTTCTCAGCGGCTAACTGCTTTACATTAACACTCATTTTATTCCCTCCACATTTCCGTTATAATATTATGGTGCAAATGAAGACTAACCAAACTCCAGGAGGAGCAAGATGAGAACTGAAAACCAAATCCAATCCAAAATCAATGAGCTAACCCTGCAGCGCAGATCGCTGGAATCACGCCTCGCCCCCTTGGCAGAGGAAGATACCCAGCGGAGTTCATTGCAGGCCCAGCTTGTGCGACTCGAAGATATGATTCTAATGCTGGAATGGGTACTTAACGCGCCCGTCGGTAAATATCACGCCTGACGCTTATTTTTCTATCAGCGTTTTGCCGTAACATAGACTGTCAGGATCTCCAACATAAGGACCAAACAGATCTATCGGCCGGTAGCCGTGCTTGACATACAGGCCAATGGCTTCCGGCTGCTTGATCCCGGTCTCCAGCAGGATTTCCCGATACCCGGCGGCCAAAGCCTTTCCTTCGAGGAACAGCAGCATTTTAGTCGCAATCCCCATTTTGCGGCAGCTGGAATCTACATAGAAGCGTTTCAACTCCATGGCCCTTCTCTCAGGATCCAGATAATCCAGGGGACGCAATCCACCGCAACCCACGGCCTGTCCATTCACATAAGCCACTACGAATGTCATCTCCTGAACCTTGGGATCGCTAAAATCCACTACATAAATCGTCTCATGCGGATACCGCGCCAGCAGTTCCTCATCCAGAGTGACAATAAGCTCCCGCAAATCCTTGTTATCCGGAGCTACAACTACAAATTCCACATCTGTAACAGGCAGCATATGTTCTCCCTCTTTCTGCACTCATAATGATCTGCATTCCATCCGCACTGATCGGCAAGCTAGACTGCTTCTTTTACCGCCTTCTCCAGATTCAGGATCAGTTCCTGCTCAAGGTCACTGACTCCCGCCTCCACAAAGGCAACATATTCGATCGGCTGTTCCTGACTAGCCAATTGCCTGATCCTGTTCAACATATAGCGCTGTGCATCCGGCAATAACATTTCTCCTTGCCCTGTGTCATCCCTGCATAATGTAACCCAAGAGTACTCCTGTCCTTCAGTCACTGATGCAGCTGATTCCATAGGCAACCTCAAGCTGAATAAAGATCCTCCTAGAGAATCCGCCATCTGGCTCGGTGTAGCTTGGCTAAACACAGAATAACGCCGGGGCGGCATATGCACTGCTGCTCCGTTCGCCTTGCGTCCGGCAATCAGCCGGCTGTTTTGATAGGCAAGCCATCCCGAAGCCAGCAGCAACAGGAGTGCAGCAGCCAATACCGCCAGGATCATCCATCCTCACCGTCCATTCCTAATTAACAACACTTCCTTTATCTTATCACGGTAGTAAGACGGACGGGAATGGGGATTTTGCAGACATATCATTTTGTAATCCATCTTCTGTATGTCCCGCCTTCCAGTGAACCATAATAACAGGGACTACGGGATAAATCCTATAAAGTCATTTTAAAATATTCAAAATAACAGTTGAAACTTTTTCGGCCATGTCCCATAATAAAACATGAAAGCGGCTAGCCAATCCATTAGGAAATCAAGGGAGGATATCAGCAATGAAATTTTTCTTGGACACAGGGAATATTGAAGAGATCAAACGTATCACCCGCCTCGGTTTGGTGGATGGCGTAACGACAAATCCTTCACTGATCGCCAAAGAAGGCCGACTGTTCAAAGACGTTATCAAAGAAATCGTCGAGATCGTGCCAGGACCTGTCAGTGCTGAAGTCATCGGCCTGAAGGCTGATGAAATGCTTAAGGAAGCTTATGAAATTGCTGAGTGGGCTCCAAATGTGGTAATTAAGCTGCCTATGACCGAGGATGGTCTGGAAGCCTGTTACGAGCTCACGAAAAAAGGCATCAAAACCAATGTGACGCTTATCTTCTCCGCTGCCCAAGGCCTGATGGCCGCTAAGGCCGGCGCCACCTATATCAGCCCATTCGTAGGACGCCTGGATGATATCGGCGTGGACGGGTTGCAACTGATTCGAGATCTCAAGACTATCCTGACCAACTACGGCCTGACTTCCGAAATTATTGCAGCCAGTATCCGTAACATTGCCCATGTGGAGCAAGCTGCCTTAGCAGGTGCACATATCGCTACAATTCCTGGTTCCCTCTTGCCTTCACTCTGGAAGCACCCGCTGACCGATAACGGTATCGAGCGTTTCCTCAAGGACTGGGAGACCGTTCCAAAAGCTTAATATAGTTTACTTTGATAGTGAACACCAAGCCCTTGTCCGAATATCCGGACAAGGGCTTTTTAATATCGTTATTTAATTACTTGGCTTTCATCATAAAGACAGAGCCTAAAATAAATGCTAAAGAGTGTGCTAGCCCAGCTCTTTTCGGTAGTTCAGCGGGCCCGGGCCCGCTGAGTCCGGATCGAGAAAGACTTCGCTGTCTTTTTGACTCCATCCTCTCCACCTTCTTCTTTGCTTGGCGTTACAGCAAACAAACTCAACAAACCACCCACAGCACCCAATGCGGCCATGGTTCCGAATAGCACCCAATGGCCCCGGGTCATTAGCAGCGAGACGACCGGAGGCCCCAGCGCCACCCCGATGAACCGCATACTACTATATAGCGAAGTAATCGTTCCACGGTTCTCCTTTTCAAAAGCCTCGGTGATCAGTGCATCCATGCAGGGGAGGACCACCCCAATACCGATGCCACTCACCGTCAGGAACGCTACCATCATATAAATTCCCTTGTTGAAGCCAGTAACCACCATCGCCCCAGTCAGCAACACCATTCCGCCAAAGCCCAGCCATTTCATTAGGGCCTTGTTCTGACCGATGATCTTCCCGCACCCGTAGGATGCAAGACATAGCAGTGCCAACGGGATCGCCAGCACCAGCCCTTTCATCGCTCCATGCAGCTTATGTTTGGTTTCCAGGATCTCGGATAGATAAAAAAGCACTCCAAAGGTCACAAACATGCAAATGCCACCGATCGCAAATATCGCATAGAGCCAGCGCCCTCTTTTGCGGAGAATGTCCTTAATCTCGGATAAGAACTTGCGCAGTGTCGGTTTCTCCTCCGCAGCCTGATCTTCCTTTTTCGGCGGCTTGACCAGAAACAGCACCAGCACAAATGATAGGATGCAGAGAAACGGAATCGCGATAAATGGAGCGTACCAGAGCAGCGTTCCCAGGTATGCGCCCAGAATCGGGCTAAGCACCTTGCCGAAGGTATTAGAGGTCTCAATCAACCCCAAGCTTTTGCTGACCTCCTTCTCATCCTTGAACAAATCCCCCACAAACGGCAACACAATTGGAAAAGCGCCTGCCGCACCGATTCCCTGAAGCAGTCGCCCGGCAAGAATTACCCAATATGCGCTATACCCTTTCATGAACCAGGCGGCGATTACACAAACCACCCCACCTATAGCGGCTAACATAAGGCTGGGCAGTATCACAATTTTCCGTCCATAGCGGTCGGAGAAAAAACCGGCAACCGGGATCATTAAAATGGCAATCAGACCATAAACCGTGATGATCATGCTAACCTGAAAAGAATTGATCCCCAAGGCATGTTCAATCTGCGGTAAAGTTGGCAGTAGCATGGAGTTCCCTAGCGTCATTATTAGCGGAATGGAAGCCAGTGCAACCAGATCCCATTTTTTATCCCTCATGGACTGACCACCTTTTATCTTAGTTGACATTACCCTTTATTGTGGTTTGTTCCCCTCTCTTTATACACTGTGATCCAAATAAATAGCCTTTTGTAGACTGTGAAAAAAAGTAAAACCGTACTTCGCGAGGCGAAGACGGTTTTTTGTGATTTGAAAAAATTGAATTTTTTTATATTACACGCTGCCCACTGTAAGTGACTCAGTCTTCGATGCCGGCATAAAACGGCTGGGATGTCCCAGACAATAAATATGCAGCAAATGCATCGCCCGGGTACAGGCTGTATAGAACAATTTGCGTTCGCTTTCCCGATTATACTGCTGATCCGATCCATCATAAATAATAACGGCATCGAATTCCACACCCTTCGCCAAGTAAGCCGGCAGCACCAACGTGCCCTTTTGGAAGTTCGGAGTATCCTTCGTCACCAGCCTGGCTGGTAATTTGTCCTCAAGTGCGGAATGAACACGAGCGCTCTCTTCCGCTGTTTTACAGATGACCGCCACATAATGATAGCCCTGGGCATGCAGCTGTAGAATATCCTGTTCCACCGCGCTCATCAGTTCTCCGCTAGTTGCCACAACTTGTACCTGTGGTTCTTCACCACGACGGTTGAATGGCATGATTCTCTCCCCGCCGGGTATCATCGATCTCGTGAACTCGACAATCTCATAGGTTGAGCGGTAGCTGCGCGTTAGCGAGATGACTTCCGTATTCTCTTCCCCATAAATGCTCACAAGGTTGCCGAGCTCACCAAGCACTTCGCCTTGAGCATAAATCGCCTGATTGAGATCCCCAAGCACCGTCATTTTCGCCCGCGGGAACAACCGCCGCAGGAATTCCAGCTGAAACGGTGAATAATCCTGCACTTCATCGACAATGACATGCCGAATCAGAGTATTGGTCCGGAAGCCCTGGCTCAGTTCCTTTAGATAAAGGAATGGCGTAGCATCCTCATAATAGAGCTGATTCTCTGCGAGGGCAGACACGGTTTGTTGGCTAATCTCATCCCATTCAGCTGGAAGAGGTCCGTCGTTCAAACTTACCATCAGCTGGCGGTCGCTGAACAGCTTGCTGTACAGCGCTTTGACATCCACAAAGCGTCCGCGCTTGATCCAACCGCGAAGCGGTTTGAGTCGCTGACTGACCACATAGCGGGCCAGCACCTCTTTTTCCGTGTCAAAATCGTCAAAGCTGCTCTCAGTCCCCCGCTTCTTGCGCCGCATCATCTGGTAAGCCCGGTGATAATCGCTGGAATCCAATAACTCAATCTGGTTCTCCACCCATTCTGAGCCCCGTTCCTCGTGGCTGTAAGCCGCCAGCTTCTTGAGCAGCCATCCAGTCATCAGCTCCACCCGGTTTGCCAGCCGGATCGCAGAATCATAGCTATAGAACTGAGCCGCCATCTCTTCCTTGGTGACCACGATACGGCCCATGAATACGACCGGCTTGAACTGCATACCTTCCTTCTCCAGCATGGTGGCATACCGGCGAATAGCATCCAGGAAAGCTACTGAGGACTTATATTGAATACCTTCCCTGCGGACACGGGCTTCAGGACCGTCCGGCGCGTTCAGCAGACTTTCCGTCTGGCTAAAGACATCTTCTAGTTGAAACTCTTGGGCTAACCGATGCTCCAAATACATCTGGAACGTAGTTTGCTGCATATTTTCCTCGCCCAATTCAGGTAGAACGGTGGAGACATAGCTGTTAAACAGGGGGTTGGGTGAGAACAGCAGCATTTGGTCAGCCTGCAGTACTGCTCTGTATTTGTAGAGCAAGTACGCCACCCGCTGAAGTGCTGCCGAAGTCTTACCACTGCCGGCCGCTCCCTGAACGACCAGCATTCGGCTTTTATCATTGCGAATAATGCCATTTTGCTCCTTCTGGATCGTAGCAACAATGCTCTTCATCTTGTCATCCGCACTGTGACTGAGCACTTGTTGGAGCAGTTCATCCCCGATGGTCACCCCGGTATCGAACATGACCTCGATCTTCCCGCTGTCAATCACAAACTGGCGTTTCAGCTCCATATTACCCGAAATGATCCCGCTAGGGGTATCATAGGAGGCTGGGCCCGGCGCTCCGTCATAGTAAAGGCTTGAAATTGGCGCACGCCAGTCATAAATCAGGAAATGTCCGTCATCCTCCATAAGTGATCCAATTCCTAGATAAATCTGCTCCGCTATACCACTTGGGCCCTCTGAGAAATCTATACGGCCAAAATAGGGGGAGACCACCAGCTTTTTATATTTTTTAAGAGCTTTACTGGACTGCAAATGATGGCGTTCCCGTTCGTTAAGAATCTGCGCTTGCTGACGCAAACTGGTCGAGGTCTCGCCCAAATCATCGGGACTACTGAAGTTGACTGTTACCTCTTCCCAGAATTCTTTACGCATATCCACCACATCGGTCCGGTGCAGTCCCAATTCCTCAGATAACTGCCGGATATGACCCGACAAGATCTGGGTGACCCGGGTTACCCGCTCCTGCTCTTCTTTCCATTCCTCTTGCTGATTCTCCACTTCATTTCATCCCCTTTTGAAGGTTGACATTTCAAATTATACATGGTAAAATTATATTGAATAATTGTGTTTTTACACAATATTTTCTTATCTGGCGTTTTTTCATTGTATCAATTTCATCTCTTTTTTTCAAGTTGAATAGTAACTTTATTCTCTTACATGCAGCAATAACAAATACATTATAATTAATCCGGTCCCCTTGGGACTGGATTTTTTTGTTGAGTGCGCTCAAGTGGAAGATAGCAAAAAGGGGCCTTGCACACTGCGCTCATGACACCCTGTATAGTGAACAAGTCAGGGCCCGGTTCAGGTCTTCACGCCCTAACTTGGGAAGCTGGGCTCTGTTTTTGCTGGGAAATGTCAGACTGTTGAGAACGTAGTTTTTTGAGAAAATACATCATTAAATTTATGGATCTTCATATGCAAATAACGACGATAGGGTCCGTTAGCCCCCATACATGAGTTTTACCTTCTGACGCAATCGTTTTGGCAAGCACTGATGATGAAGGGGTGTCCCAAAAGCTATGAAATAGCTGCTTGGGACACCCCTTGGTTTTGAGTAAGATGTATGTCTTAGCTTGGGTGGACGCTCCGCGAACGAACAGTTTAAGTGGGAGAATATCTTCAATCTTTAAAATACACAAAAAAATCTCTCTTTTGGTAAAATGGAAGTGCGACGTGGTTTCCAGCGATTTCTGCTTCACGGCATAGAGAAAGTGCCCCCCGGTCGGATGGCTTTCACTTGCCCATAACGTGTTGAAGCAAGCCACAGAGGACCAAAAAAGCAGAGCAGCGATTCTTCAATAGCGGGAGAATCGCTGCTCTGCTTACTTTTTTGTCGTTAGAATGAAAGAAGCTGTGTCCGATCGTTAGAAAAACTACGTTTGGGACAGCCTCTTTCGTGTTGCTTCAAGAATACATGCAGAATTGAAATTCAGTTTTAGCTTATGTAAGCCTCAACCAAAACTAAATTCGAGCTACCTTTTTGCACGGGAGCGAAGTTAAAGTAGATATGAACCCCTGATCCCAAAGCATTCCAGCCTTCAGGGTAAAAAGAATAGTCGAAATACTGCCCATATTCGTCCTTGTCGCTAACCCAACTCTTCTCAATGTCAGAAGCCTTAACATTTAGCAATACGTTAGCATATTCCTTAATGACATCTGGCTTATTGGCAGACACTGTGGAATTAACCATTTTTTTAAATTTCTCTTTATAATAAGTGCGGCCGGTTGAAGTACTTTCTTTCTCAGAAGTATATTTGTCCAAATAATCATTATACTTGTCCATTTTCCCGGTTTTTAGTGCATCTCCATAAGCCCTCACAAGAACAGCAGCCTGTTCTTTCATAGTAGCCGTCATTTGCTCTGTGCTTCCACTAAGCTTGATGACGCCGGTCGATGTTGCAGCCCCTGATGAAGAGGAACTTGAAGCCGCTGGCGCTGGCGTTGATGCCGATCCTGAAGCCACTGGACTCGATGTCGACCCTGATGACGATCCCAAAGCATCATTATAAGGGATTCCATCATTGCCCCCGTCACCGCTCGTAAGTGTAATCGTTTGGGTTGCGTTGTTCCAGCCCAGCTCTACGCCAAGTGCTTCTGCTGTTGATCTTAATGGCAGATAAGTCGTGCCATTGTAGACGAGTGCCGAGAGCTTCTGGCCATTATTATCTTTGGGAGTCCAGGATGAACCGTTGACAATAAACTTGATGTTTGAGTTTAGCGCAGCCTGAATTTTCTGGATACCATTCGAAGCCCCTACTCCGATTGCACCAAAGACCAATCCACTCACTACTAACGAACTTACAAATACTGATTTTTTGATTTGCATTGAATGTTTCCCCCCATATCAATTCAGACAAATCCTGAGACAGCTTTTATAAATATTCCTGCCATTCACTAAAGATAATTTATTTAAAAGTATTACCTTTAATCAATTGAAATGTCATATTTTTCATGATAACAATGCTTTATTAAACTTTCAAAACAATATTTACCATTAATAAAATTAATACTTTCCCGTCTCTTAACGTAATAAAAACCAGTCCGCTCCTTCTCAGAGTCAGACTGGCCCTTTTTTTAAATCAAATCAATTTTTCTTAAAAAGCTATTCCTTCTCCTCCGACATTCGATGGATCTGATCCGCCACTTTATCGAGACGCTCCAGCTGATATCCGTAATCATAGATAGCGCCAGCTACGACAGAAAGACGCAGTTGTCCGAATTTCTCACCGTTATACCCCTCGATCGCCGCCTCCAAGAACTTGTCATTCTCTTCCGAAAGCGTCTTGCACTCGGCAGCTCCCGGCTTCAGCTTGTCTTCAAACTTCAGCAGAATATGCTCATGATATTTGATCAGCAGTTCCAGATGACGGTCAAACAACCGATCCGTCTCCTCCGTACGCTCCGCCTGAAAATAATGGCGATCCACGGCCTCCAGTACCGCATATCCCTTCAGCAGAGAAGCCAACAGGTTCTTGTACACGACCATTTGCCTGGTCTGACTGTACTTAGCCCGTCTAAGCTGCTTCTGCTCCTCTTCGAGTAGGCTGTATTTGTCCGACAGTGATTTGATCGAGCCTTCCAGTGCGTGCTTCTCATCACGAAATACGCTTTCCTTCATCTCATGCGACACACAAGTTCTTAGCAACAGGGACAGACTCGCGAAGACACTCTCAATTTGCTGGATATACTGCTTGCGAGGCTTCGGTGGAAATACAGTTATATTAATTAAGAAGGCCGAGACGATCCCCGTCAGCGTAAGCAGAAACCGGGTCAGGGCGAATTCCCATTGTCCCGATGCTTCCATTACGGAAATTACAGTAACCAGAGTCAGACCAATGGTGTCGGCCCGTTTCATTTTCATACTTATCATAATCACCAGAATACACACCAGTCCTACTGCAATCGGTTCATTCGACAGTAGCATGCCGCCCAGCAAGGCCAGCACCGCCCCCATTGTACTCGTCTGAATCTGGTCCAGGAAATAACGCCAAGACCGGTAAATGGAAGGCTGCATGGCGAAAATAGCAGCGATCGCCGCGCCGACTGGAGATGAAAATTGCAGCAGCACGGACAGGTACAAGGCCAGGGTAACTGCCATCCCTGTTTTAAGAATGCGGGCTCCAAAAGCCAAATCCATCCCTCCTTTATTAGTCTTCATTCTCATTATAGTACAAACATTATTACCCCTTGAGCAAGCTGACGAAATTTAGACTCTTTTAATCCTCTACTCAGGATCATTTCAGCTTTTCGGGGATACTAGTTCAAGAGCCTGACCATTTAAAAATCTACAAGAGGTGATTCCATGAACAACTCTGTCTCAAAAATAGCGGCATGCGCCGCTGTACTGCTATTCACTGCTGCCTCCACGCTAACGCTCCCAAACAGCGTCCAAGCTGAGAGTGCGACACCGTCCCACGCTCCCCAAATTCAACGTGAGCCTCATCAGCACCAGAGCAGGGAAGGGAAATTCCGCACTGGCGGCGGCCACTTCATCATTACCGAAACCGCCAAGCTGCTGGAAATGGATCGGTCAGAGCTTGTCCAGAACCTGAAGGGCGGCAAGTCACTGTATACTATCGCCCAGGAAAAGAAGGGCTGGAACGAGAAGCAATATGTGCAGAAGCTAAGTGAAGCTGCCGGTAAGCGGCTGGACAAAGCTGTTACGGAGGGCCGGATCACCGGTGCCGAAGCCCAGAAGCTGAAAGCCGGCTTGCCTGCTATCCTCAAACAACGAATCGGCCAAGTCGGACAATTCCAGGACCGTTCGGTTGATCCTCACCGAAACAACATCTAAGAATATCTACAGGCGGGTACCCTGTTCTCGGGTCACCCGCCTGTTGTCTGTCATGCTGCGGTTGTACGCTTTATTCTGAAACGATAAGATTCAAACCACCCGATGGACAACATCAGCCAAGCCCCGCTTGCTGCATAACCGCCGATAACATCACTAGGATAATGTACCCCGAGATAAATGCGGCTCCAGCCAATGCCTCCCGTCATCAATACGGCAAGAATAACCAGTATAGCCCGTTCTCGGCGTCTATTCAAGTGCCTCCACAGCAGATAGGCAATTACCCCGTACAAAGAGAAAGCTGCCATAGAATGTCCGCTTGGAAAGCTGTATCCTACTTCTTGGATAATCCGGTGAATGTTGGGGCGCTCTCTGTGAAACCATTGCTTCATTAACGAGTTGAGCAGTTGTGATCCCAGGCCAACCCATATGAACAAGAGCAGCTCCATCCGGTGCTTGAGCAAGAAGTAGAGCAGAATTATAGTCAACACAGATATGCCAATTGCGAGTCTGGAGGAACCAACCAGGGATAGCATTTTAGCCAAGGCTGTTAAGGTTGGTGATTCCATAGACTGCACGGTATGAATGATAGGGTTGTCAAAAGAAGAGACATTGCCGAGTGTCACCCATGCAGCGATCAGACCGAAAACTAGCGCAAACCATATAAAAAGACGATACCCTCTGGGCCATTGTCGGTAATTCAGTGTGAATCCCCCTGTCTGTACATGAAGCAGCAAACCACATTTCCATGGAGGTCTTCCCGTGGTATACTTGCTAGAGAAAATGAATCTAAAGAAGATGGAGTGCTGCCAAGTGGAAAGTCTAAAACTGCAGGAACGTTTGTTGAACCAGGTGATCTCAACAAAAGTGCCGGTAACGATTTTTACAACTAACGGGGTCAAAATGCAGGGTCTTGTTACCGCATATGACGCTTACACCATTTCCTTGCAAGGCCAGGGTGATGGAAGGCAGAATATCCTCTTCAAATCGGCGATTTCCACCATTGTTCCGCTCAAGCCTGTCTCTCTTAAATAAGGTCTCCATTAAAAGTAATCTCCATCCAATGTTTCACCCTACTCAATTCAAAGGGAACACCGGTATTCCGGTGTTCCCTTTGTTTTTCCCTGGGATGTAAAGGGTTCAATCCAGCATTACAGCGCAGCAGTCACAGATGGAAGGAAGGCAGGCTTCACACAAACCGGCTTGGACAACTCCGCTGTGTTCCCTGTGAAGATCAGCTTGCCACTGCTACTATCCACGGAGAAAACGACAAGATTGCTCGCGTCCCGGTTAGCAGCAATTAGATATGCGCCGTCAGGAGTTAACGTGAAATGGCGAGGATGTCCGCCGTGCGTAGAAACATGCTCGACCAGTGTCAGACCTGCTGTTGCAGCATCAACTGCAAATACGACAAGACTGTCGTGTCCACGGTTGGAACCGTATAAATAACGGCCATCCGTCGTCAAGGCGATTTCGGCGCAAGTATTTTCTTCCGTGAAATCTGCGGGCAGCGTAGGAACTGTAACAACCGCCTTCAGCGTACCTGTCTCACTGTCATATGTAAATGAAGTGATGGTAGAATCCACTTCGTTGATCACATAAGCGGATTTACCGTCTGGATGGAAGGCCAGGTGACGTGGACCCGATCCTGGATGCAGCACGGTATCGCCTTGCGCCTCCAGAGTCTTCTTATCCCGGTTGATCACATAAGTGCGGATAAGATCAAGTCCGAGATCACATACGAACAGGAAGCGACCGTCAGGGCTAAAAATAGCCGAATGCGGGTGTGGACGGTCCTGACGCTCCGGATGAGCTCCATGTCCGCTATGTACAGCTGTGTCTGTTAAGGCAACTGGCAGCCCTTGTTCATCCAACGAGATCAAGCCAACAGTCCCTCCATGATAACTGCATACCACCAAGAATTCATTCTTTGGCTCACGGTTAATATGGCAGGTTGTCGCTTGCTTCCCACCTTCTGCAGGCATAGTGGGGATAACACCTAGACGATTCAGCCCACCGGTCTGCGGATCTATCGCAAAAGTCACGATCTCCCCTTCTTTACTACCTTTACCGTCTGGCTGCTCACCGATAGCATAGAGCCGTGACCTTACCGGGTCTACATTGACAAACGTTGGGTTGGTGATACCTTGAGCTGTATCCAGCAGCTTAAGCGTCCCTCCAGCCTCACCGTCAAACTCAAACACCTGAACACCGTTCTCCTCTGCGCTAGCATAGGCACCTGTATACAATAAAAGTCTGTTATGCTCACTCATTTCGTGTTCCTCCTCCATTGTAGTTCTCATTAAGGCTTTTGTCCGCTGATGGACAAGTAGCTATCCTTATTAATTTACAGTTTTTCAGCGTCCATGACAAATACAACGTTAAAAATGTCATAAATTATTTTAAAAATAAGGCTTTTCACGATTAAATTGTTATGATATAATGAAAGCGCTAACATCTAATTTTTAATCCTTATAAAGGGGGAACATGAATGAGTAGCATCCTGCTGGAAGCCAGAAACGTATATGAGGACTTCGAGGTGGAGACGGACATTCTGTTCTTTAAGGTCGGAGACCATGATTTGGTCATCTTTCACGGCAGAAACTATAACATTAAAAAAAGAATGACTGCCGAGCAACTAAAGCGCTTGTTATCCAATCCGAATTATTATCAGGTCTATGGAGGCTGTTACGTCAATCTTAACAAGATTAGCTCCATCACAGATGATTGCATCTACTTCGGAGAAATGGGTGCTTACGCCAAAAATGTCCGTGTGCCTAGACGCAAACAGGAAAGCATCCGCCATTTGCTCAACAAACGGCACGCTTAGAGAGACATTGATCTGTCTTTTCCCAAAAAGCCGGAAGCTCATGATTACATGAGTCTTCCGGCTTTTTTCCATATCTTAATGAAAACTTAAAAAGAAATTGTGCATTTTTATACTTTCTTAAGGTTTGGGAACACGATTTCTGGTAAAGTTGTAGAAAGACAGGCAACACCTATATTGAAGGGAGTCATTAATTCTAATGGACAAAAAAGATTTGAATGAAAATGAACACCTGGACAACAACGGTAAGACGGAAGAACTGGATTCTCCCGAAGCTGTAAACGAGACAGTTATCGAGGGCAGCACCCCTTCTGAGACCGTTCAAGAGGACAAGCTTGCTGAACCGGTCAGACTGGAAAATGAAGAAAGCGTTCCCGTTATGAACAAAATCGGCGAAAACGTTCCACCAGCACCTGCAGCCCCTAAAAACGGAAAAGGCTGGATGATCGCCTCTATCGTATTGGCTGCCGCGCTCATTATTGTTCTGATCAAGCCCCCCTTCCAAAAGGGAGACGACAATACAGCTGTAGCAACAGTTAACGGTGAGAATATTACAAAATCCCAGCTTTACGACAAAATGGTGGAAGCCGGTGGCCCATCTACTCTGCAATCCCTGATCACTACTACACTGGTGTCACAGGAAGCTAAGAAAGCCAACATCACTGTAACCGATGCTGATATTGCTGAAGAGCTTACAGATCTGAAGGCCCAATTCGGAGGCGAAGAGGCTTTCAACAGCGCTTTGGCCCAAAGTGGAATGACCCTGGATGACCTCAAGAAGCAAATGCCGCTTCAGGTGGAGCTGCGTAAAATTCTTGAGCCACAAGTGAAAATTACCGACGATGAAATCAAGAAGTATTATGATGAAAATAAAGCACACTTCAATACCGAAGAAGAAGTACGAGCATCCCATATTCTGGTGAAAACCAAAGAAGAAGCGGATGCCGTCCTCAAAGAATTGAAAGATGGCAAAGACTTTGCCACGGTTGCCAAGGAAAAATCCACGGACACTGGTTCCAAGGATCACGGCGGAGACCTGAACTTCTTCAAACGCGGCGATATGGTGCCTGAATTCGCCGATGTAGCATTTAAACTGAAAGTCGGGGAAACTAGCGGTGCGGTGAAATCTCAATACGGATATCACATCATCAAGGTAACCGACCGCAAGGAAGCCAAGAACTATACGCTGGATGAGAAAAAGGATGAGATTCGCAAAACTCTCGTGTCCCAGAAGATCTCTGAACTGTCTTCAACTTGGCTGCAAGAACAAACTGAGAAGGCCAAAATCACCAACACTTTGACAGATGCCAAGAAAGAAGCTACTCCATCTGAAGCACCGGCAGCAACAGAAGCACCTACAAAGTAAATAAAAATATCTGTGCAGGCGTTACTTGCTACAGCGTACCTGCAATCACAAAAAGCCTCCATGCCCTATCAGGGAATGGAGGCTTTTTATTGTTGAGTCATGCTTATTTAACGAATTTCACGCGTTCTTCAATCGGTTGGAATTCTTTCTCTCCAGGTGCAGCTACTGTCTTGCCGAACGGCAACTGCGCAATCAGCTTCCATTCTTGCGGAATGCCCCATTCCTTCTTCACTTCATCATCGATCAGTGGGTTGTAGTGCTGCAAGGATGCACCTAAACCTTCTTCAGCAAATGCAGTCCATACTACGAATTGCAGAATACCGGAGGATTGGTTAGACCAGAGCGGGAAGTTGTCAGCATAAGTGGCAAACTTTTCTTGAAGTTGTTTAATAACATTTTGGTCTTCAAAGAACAAGACGGAACCGTAACCAGCTTTGAAAGCACCCAGTCTTTGTGCAGTCGCTTCAAACTGATCAGCCGGAACGATTTTACGAAGAGCGTCTTCCGCAATATTCCAAAGTTTATCATGATTTTCACCGAGCAGAACTACAGCTCGAGCGCTTTGGGAGTTGAAAGAAGATGGGCTATGTAATACAGCCTCTTCAACAATTTCCTTGATTTTCTCGTCGGAAATCGTGGATTCTTTGCTGATAGCATATACGGAACGTCTACCTTTAACGGCTTCAAAAAAATTCTTGGACATAAAATAACTACCTCCATTAATTTTAGTTGCTTACTTTTTTACATCATAGCACTTTTTTTCGAGATTTGCAACAGTAATACTCTACTTTTTTTATCGGATATAAATTCTTTTCATTGCTTATTTTCGCTGTCCTCGTGCTTTATTATTCACCATTAGGAGGATAGCTTGTAAACCGCATGGACAACAACCACCTGGACACGCAAAAAGCCGCCCTCCCTGCAAGTTCTTTGCGGAGAGGACGGCTCTTCTCTTACCTATAATTCATTATGTGTACTAATCGCGATTAATGTAAATCCAGCCCTCTTGGTCTCTAGTTACCTTGCCATGCAGGGCTTCCGCCAGAACACGGAGTGGCACATTGGCATCGCCGTACTCGTCAATGAATACAGCCTTACCAAGATTGATCTTGGTTCCATTCAATGTAGCTTGAGCAGAACCGACTTTAAAGACCAACTGGTCACCCTGCAAATCGTCAGTGACAGTAATTGTTCTTGTTGCTCCATCCCACTTAATGGTCGCATCCAAATCCTCTGCCAAGTAGCGCAGCGGTACATAAGTTGTATTATCAATCACAACCGGATAGTAATAATCATCATCCGGACCAATCACCAGTGACTTTTTGGTGATGCCGATTTCGTCCTTAAGCAGACGGTAAGCATCAGACCCTGGTTCAAAGCTTCTTAGCGTCTCTCCTGGTGTCAATTGCACCTTAGTCACATCCAGGGCACCGTCCGTACTGATATGATCAGCCGTTACTTTGCCGCCAATGTTCCAGGCTTGCGACTCTGCCTTCAGAGAAATGCTTTTCAGCGGAATACCATCCACTTGCGGAAGCGCGATCTTCAGATCGATATTCTGCTTGCGGATATGCAGGCTGCTGTCGACATAGAGGTCGACTTGAAGCTTAGTATCCTTGCTCAGCACCGTTTTCAATTCAGGTTCGTATTCATACAGATTATCAAGCTCCTTGTCATAGACAAGCAGCAAGGAATCTACAGCCAGCTTCGCGGCATCATGCAAGACGGTTACAACACCCTCTTTGTCATCCAGCGGAAGATCGCCGAGACCCAGATTGAGGTAGTCATCTGCGTTAACACCCGAGTCCTTAATAATTGGATACAGGTAGTCATAGAGACCGCTGATCAAAGTAGTGAAGCCCTCAGTATCCTTAGATATCGATTTGAGGAACGTTTTCAGAAGCGCAGGCAATTCTTGGCCAGTCACCTCTGCATGCAGCTTAGTCAGATTAAGCTGCTCGCCATAGACTGCCTCACTAACGTTCGAGACGTTAATTACACCCGGATTCGGCAGATTTTTAACAACAAATTGTGTAATCAGCTTGGACAGATCCTGTGCCTTGACTGGATCCAGACCCGCGACCCCAAGCTCCTTCTCATAAGAAGTAATCGGGAAGTAGAACGACTGCTTAGCACCCTCTACATTGAATACAATCGCTTCCTTATCCATGAAGAATGCGAACGGCAAGTTCAACTTCTTGTAGCCCACAGTTCCTTTTGCGGAAATATCACCATTATCCTGCAGCTTCAAGTTGCTAACATTCAAAGATAAAGAATTAATGAGATCTACAATCTGTTGATCCTCTTCACTAAGTTTGTCACTAGAAGGCACAGCAGCCAGGGATAACTTCGTGCTATATTCGGACGACTTTACATCCAAATCTCCAAGCAGCGCCTTGTTAACATCGAATCCGCCAACAGATTGACAACCTGCCAGAACCAGCACTAGCGCAATGAATGGCATAAACCATAGAGCTCTCGATTTGATTTTTCTCATAGCATGTCTCCTCTTCCGAATTTTGTGAAATCAATTCATTATCTCAACCAGGCCAAGATTTGTAAACGCTATTCTTGTTGATGATGTCCCACTACAGCTTAAGTAGTTGCATCCAGTCTATAGACATCCACTGACCATTCATTAGCGCTCTTACCATAGCCAACAGTGCGAGATGTACCGGATAGAAAGACCACCATACCCAGCGCGGCACACGACGACGCTGCAGGGTTGTCCATATAGCTGGTGCGTATACAATGGCCAGGGTCGGAACAAGACTCGCCATTTGTATAAGCCAGCCGTAGTAGAATAGATAGAATATATTAAGTGCCAGATGTGCCAGCACCAGCCCATGCGATCTCGTATAACGAAAAATGAGAACCAGCAGCAGACCGTAAGCGTTATAATCCAGCGGGTAATATTCCATCAAAAGAACCGCAGTGGCAACGACCGGTACACCCAGCCAGGGACTGGGCAGTTTGTCTAATACGATCAGCACAAGCACCGAAAGCAATAGTGTAAATACGACGTTCCATCCACCCGGATTCAAGGCCAGATTGTATGGTATCTGAGCAAGCAGGGCAATAAAGAGCAGCCGCAATACATATTTGGAACGGGATGAGGTATAGATGTACCCTTGTGCAAGTGCATAGCAATAGATTGGAAAAGCAATTCTCCCTATATATCTCCAGGTCATTTCGCCCGGAAAAAAGATGGCGCCGATATGATCGATCAGCATGGTCACCATTGCAAGAATCTGCATTCCACTCCTCCTCGGGCTCGGGAAGGGACAGATTGATTTTCACCCTATTATCCAATGGTTTATCATCAACCGCAAGCCTGTCCCTTCTACTAATATGTAAAATTCATACTAACTAGACCTTACGCAATAACGCAAATACGACATGTACAATAATAGTTTAAAGCAGTGAAATACAAACGCGGTGAAGAACCCATTATAGGTGGGATATAGAAACATAAAAAACCGCTCTCTTAATGGCACAGGGTCTCTGTTCCCATTTTCAAAAGAGCGGTTCCCATTTCACCACAGGACCTTAAGACCTATCTGCCAAATACTATTATGATGAAACAATCTTTGTTATTTTACATATAAACGACTGGTCTCTTCCCAATATTCGCCCGCCTTTAAGCTGAATAAGCCGATCTCTTCCGCCGGAAGATCCACATTTGGAGCATTTACAAGGTTAATCTGCGGTTCAGGGCAGAAGAAGCCCTCTGTCGCACCATTGTTCCAAATCATCCATTGCTTGTAGGAGGTGCCTACATCATAGACTAGCGTAACGCCGGCTTGACGATCTGTCAGTTCCATCCGATTACGTCCATTCTGAGCCACAGCTGTGTAATGGTTGTCCATTGAAGCATAGAACGGATTTACGCCTTCATCGCGCAATTGAAGCTCTTCGGGCTGTAGTTCCTGGAAGGAACCGGTAGGCAGCATCCGTTCATTCAGCTCCCAACGTTGTCCCAGCGTAAGCTTCACCCGGTAATCCTGTGGGGTGCTTCCCTGAGCGAACGGTGCATTGATCGCCGTATGGAAAGCCAAGAGGCAAGGCATTTCCTTTGTGCCGTCATTATGTACCAGCAGTTGCTGAGACAAACCGCCTTCTCCGAGGCTGTAGCGCAGCTTGATCGTATAGTTGAACGGTAAATATTGATAGGAGGGATGATTCTCATCCACTTTTATTTTGACAGTCACAAAGCTTTCAGTCTTGCTGCTGCCGAACTCCTCAACCTCCCAGGCTGCCGTATGAAGGAACCCATGCAGGTGATTGCCGGTTGCCACTTCATTCACAGGGAACTGATAAGTTTGTCCCTTCCATGGGAATTTACCATCCTCGTAGCGGTTCGGCGGAAATAGTACCGGAATGCCATGAATGCCAGGACTGGCTTTAAACGCTTCCATCTCTTCCGCTCCTGGCTCATGCAGGAAACGGTAACCGTTTTCGGTATCACGGAAGCAAATCAGATTGCCGCCGATCCCCGGCAATAGAGCCGCTTCATAACGCCCGGCTTTAAGCCAAATGGCGAATTCGCCTTCATATTGCCCTTCAAATGCTGTAATCGTCATGATTGTGTACAGTCTCCCTTCAGTACCTTCAGAAATACTCTCCACTTGTTAGATTACCACAACTTCGCAAGCGTTAACATGACCTTTTATAACTGCTCCACTTCCACACTCATAACATGCTCAATCTTCTTGATATCGTAATAAATTTCCGTGGCATAATCCCGGTCTGGTGTAGACAATACCATATCAATCAATTGTCTGCCATCATCCAAATCCTTGATTTTTATGCGGCGAATGGTTCTGACATAGCCTTTCGGTCGCTTCTGCGAGACCCCTTCAGGCTTCTCAATTTTAAGAATGACGTCGGTCAACACGTAATTGGGTTCCATGATGATTTTGACAGAAACCTCATGCTTGTTAAGCACCTGTGGCCCGATCGCCTTAATCAGGTGGGGAACAGCGTTCACAGCAAACATCAGCAGTGCAACCGCATAAGCAGCTTCCTCATAGAATCCTGCACCAACTGCGATCCCGATGCCAGAAGCCGTCCAGATCAGCGCCGCAGAGGTCAGGCCGGAGATCGCATCTCCTCCTCTGCGCAGAATCACGCCCGCCCCCAGAAAACCAATCCCGCTCACAATTTGCGCAGCTAGCCGCATCGGGTCCATATTGGGATGATCGGGTCCGGCGAACTTATCGAACGCATGAATAGAGACGAGCGTAACCAGACAGCTCGCAATACTGATGACCATACTGGTCCGAATTCCCAGCGGTTTCTGTTTAATCTGTCTGTCGATACCGATGAACAGCCCGAACAGCATGGCCACGCAGAGTTTAATAATCGATTCAATATGTAATTCCATCCTGTATCCTCCTCTCCTCACAGATAATCCATTATAACTGAAACCCCTCCCCCTTTCTATAAGCAAAAACGGTATTTCAACCCCTGACAGGCACGGCCTGGTACACCGTTAGTCTGCTACGGGGCGGAAATCCGTTTTAGATACAAAAAGATATTCGGTTCATCATATGCAAGGTCGGCTCGAATTAGTCGGGACTAGCCGTGTAGCAGTGACTCTGCCCCGTCACAGTAAATTTCAGTGCCCGTGATATGATCTGAGTTGTCAGAGGCCAGAAACAATGCGAGCTTGGCGACTTGTTCTGAACTTCCTGGACCCTCTTCCAGCGGCTGATCCCCTTCGGGGAACTCCACAGGAATTTGTACCTCTCCTAAATCATCTGAAGGAAAGGTATTCTTATCAATGTTGGTTTGGATGGCTCCAGGGCAGATTGCATTAACGCGAATCTTGAATTGGGCCAGCTCCAGCGCTGCCATCTTCATAAAGGCTACCTGACCAGCTTTCGTCGTACTATATGCAGAAAATCCAATATTGGAGAAGACCCTGTTTCCGTTGATCGAACTGGTAATTACGATGCTGCCTCCCTTTTCTTTCAAGTAGGGAATCGCATATTTCACAGTAGCGAATGTTCCGCGAAGGTTAATTTGAATCGTCTGATCCCAGCTCTCGATATCCATCGTCTCAATCGGCGCCAAGGCGCCATTGATACCGGCGTTGGCGAAGACAATATCCAGTTGTCCCCAAGCCTCAGCCGCTTGCTTGACTGCTGCCTCCACCTGCTTAGGATCAGCAATGTCACATCCAATGACTAGAACCTGACCACCCTCCTGTTCCACTTGCCGTTTCACCTTCTCCGCCTTATCCACTGTCCGGTCTAACAGAGCGACCTTTGCTCCTTGTCTAGCGAATTCAAGCACTGCCGCTCGGCCTATACCCGATCCCCCACCTGTCACTATCGCTACTTTACCTTTCAACTGGTTCTCTGCCATAGATGTCCATCCTCCTTATCGTATTGCATGCTTCAAGATCAGTTCTTTCCTTAACCTTTACCTCGCATACGAGTGCATGAATCGGCAGAGTATCTTCTGAAAAACAAAAAGGCCTGAATATAAAGTCCTTGGCGGACCTTATATCCCTGCCTATTTGTCTGTAGTTAATTGCTTATGATATACATATTGTAATCATCATTATCCAAGCACAATCCGGTCATCTGCCAGCTTGTGCCCGCTAATTGCCTCGAATTCTCCCAGCAGGCGCTCTACGGTCAGATCCTGCTTCCGGCTGGCATCGATATCGAGAATAATCGATCCTTTATCCATCATAATCAGCCGGTTCCCCAGGCGGATCGCCTGCTCCATGTTATGGGTGACCATCAAGGTGGTCAGCTTCATTTCGCGGACAATGGACTCCGTCAGCTTCGTGATCAGCTCTGCACGGGAAGGATCAAGCGCTGCTGTATGCTCGTCCAGCAACAGAATCTGCGGCTGCGTGAAGGTCGCCATCAGGAGGCTGAGCGCCTGCCGCTCCCCGCCCGACAACAGCCCTACCTTGGCCCGTAGCCGATTCTCCAGGCCAATGCCCAGACGCTCTAGCTGCTCGCGGAACATCGTCCGTCTCGCCGCATTAACCCCGAAGCTCATTCCTCTGTTCTTACCTCGTTTATAAGCCATCGCCAAATTCTCTTCAATCGTCATATGCGGGGCTGTGCCTGCCATCGGGTCCTGGAAGACCCGCCCCACCCAGCGGCTACGCTGAAACTCAGGCAGGCCACTGATTGAACTACCCTCAATCAATACTTCGCCAAGATCAGGCTTCATTACCCCGGAAATAATATTCATTAGCGTGGACTTACCGGCCCCATTACTCCCGATGATCGTAACAAAATCACCAGGGTGAAGCTCCAAATCAATACCAAGCAAAGCAATCTTCTCGTCAGATGTGCCGGGATTGAACAGCTTCGATACATTGTCCAGTTTAAGCATCGAGAGCGCCCCCTTTCTTGCTGCGGAGTGCTTGCTCAGCCAACTCTTCTGTCCGCTTGCGCCCAACATTCTTCTGCTTCAAGTAACGCTGAATCGAAGGGAATACCAGCGCAACGATGACGATAACAGCTGTAATGAGCTTAAGATCCGAGGCATTCAGCCACGGCACCCGCAAGGCCAGTGCGACCACGATCCGGTAGACGATGGACCCTAGAACAACCGCCAGTGTTGCCCGGAATACACTCCCCGAGCCGAAAATCGCTTCGCCAATAATTACTGAAGCCAGACCGATGACAATCATCCCAATCCCCATGGAGGAATCAGCAAAGGTGGAGTATTGAGCGATCAAGGCACCTGAAAGTGCCACCAGTCCGTTTGATAAGCTAATGCCCAGAATCGTAGTATTGTCTGTATTAACCCCAAAACTGCGAATCATCCGCGCGTTATCTCCGGTGGCCCGCAGGGCCAGGCCGAGATCAGTGCGCAGGAACAGGTCCATTAGCAGCTTTACGGCAAGAACCACAAACGGCATGACATACAACGGATTCACGGAGCCAAATATCAGATCCTCACCCATTAACGACACGTTGGGTTTGCCCATAATACGCAAGTTAATCGAGTATAAGGCAATCATCATGAGGATACCCGATAGAAGACCGTTAATCTTACCCTTGGTATGCAGCAGTCCCGTACACATGCCTGCGGCCATCCCTCCGGCCAATGCGGCCAGCGTTGCCAACCAAGGCGAATACCCGTGCGAGATCATAACAGCGGCTATCGCGCCACCGGTAGTGTAGCTTCCATCCACCGTTAGATCCGGAAAATCTAATATGCGAAAAGTAATATATACCCCCAAAGCCATAAAAGCATAAAGTAAGCCCAGTTCTGTAGCACCAAGCATCGAATTCATCATCGCTGACTTCCTCCCTAAGCGGCAAGGGCGTTCTTCAGAACCACCCCGTATATCTTGTCTTATTGAATAATGCTGTTAGCCGGGTCTTTGACTGCACTCTTCATCGCGTCGGTAACCTCGATGCCCTGTGCTGCCGCCGCTTTCAGGTTCAGAATAACATCAAGCTTCTCCTGCATGCTGACCTTCATGTCTCCCGGTTTTTTGCCATCCTTCAGCACTTCAGCAGCCATCTGTCCAACCTGGTAGCCATGGTCATAGTATTTGAAACCTACTGTGGCAAAAGCACCCTTCTCCACTGTATCCCGATCACTGGAGAAGAACGGAAGCTTGTTGGCATTAGCCGTTTGGATGATTGGCTCAATCCCCGCTACCACGGTGTTGTCCAGTGTGACATACAACGCATCAACACGGCCAACGAGCGATTCAGCAGCCTGCTTCACTTCGGAAGTATTTGTAATCGCTGCTTTCACCAGCTCTATTCCATGCTGGTCGAGCGCTTTCTTGGCTATTCCCGCCATCGTTACTGCGTTAGGTTCTCCTTCATTAATAACAAGACCCAGCTTCTTCACGTTCGGAAATTGTGCCGCGATGAAATCCATTAGCTCAGTGATTGCTGCCGGATTTGTATCGGATGCCCCGGAGACATTCCCTCCCGGATGATCGAGATCCTTGACAATTTTCGCATCAAGCGGGTCCGTTACTGCCGCGAACAGAATCGGTGTGTCATTCTTGATGGACTGTACTACTGCTTGTGCAGAAGGTGTCGCAATCGCCAGTACAAGATCATTGTTATCCCCTGCGATCTTTTGAGCAATGGACAAGTTATTGGCCTGATCTGCCTGGGCATTTTCAAAATCCACTTTCAGGTTCTCGCCTTCAACAATTCCAGCATCCTTAAGTGCAGCTAAAATGCCTTCACGTGTAGCATCAAGCGATGGATGCTCAACATATTGCGAAATGGCAATCTTGTAGGTTTTGGCATCCCCGCTGCCGGTAGCTTCCGTGGTTGCAGAACTTCCCGCGGAATTACCACCAGTTCCCGAATTAACGCCTGCATTGTTGCTGTTAGAGCCACAACCAGCTGCCACAAGTAGCAGCATACACATGCTCAAACTTAGCAAAATATTCTTTTTCTTCATTAAAATGACCCCTTTTCTTGTACAGTATCAGCGCGTGCATCGAAAGTAGTGGTACAGCATTATCGCTTTTATAGATGAATGCACTAAAGCGAAAGCTTACACCAATCTCACAAAGATGCAGGCGAATCTATTAAACTTATATTATATGGAGGTTGTATATCCGTCAATCACATATAACACGCTCATATTTAACAATATCCTAACAAAATCGCATCCAATATGGAGAATAGCTGACACTCATTCAGCAGGTTGGAATGGATTAACTAACTTGAGCTCACATAAAAAAGAGCTTCCTGTGCAAACTTAACACTAAAGCTTAAGATATGGAGCGTGTGATATGATGAGAAATTTTAAAAAAACTAAGGCTGTAGCCACCCTTATATTGTGCACTGTCTTGGCTTGTACAGCCTGCGGCTATTATAAGCCCAAGGAAACCGCAAAAGTAAGATCACTGACTCCCGACGGATCGCCTGCTACCAGCTATTATGAGAAAGCCAAGATCACTGACGCCAACGGAAAGTTCTGGATCCCCCTCTCCCCTGCTATTGCCTCCATCGGCTACCAGATGAAGGACGAGAAGAAGCCGGACGGATATACCAGCATAGGTTACACTGATGTGATGTACAAGCTTCGTCCTGGTTCAACCGAAGTCTTGTCATTGGGTGAAAAAGTCTCCTTGAGCGATGCCCCTCAGCTACGCAATGGCCAGCTCTATATTACGCCCAAGGCGCTATCCAAGCTACTCCAGACGAAGGTGGCCTGGAACCCATACACCGGGGAGATTAATATCGCAACCCCAACGGTAAAAGATACCGCGGTTGAACAAGGTCAGAACCAGCTAGCCAAGCCATTAAAGATTCAAAGTCTCTCTCCTTCGCAGAGCAATGAGCTTGTAGCATACGCCAAATCCTTTCTGGGTGTTCCTTATGATTTTGGTGCTGCCCCTTATGAAGAAAGTAAAAAGTTCGATTGCTCCTCCTTTACACAGTATGTCTTCAAGAAATTCGGGGTAAATCTGCCCCGTCTAGCCAAGGATCAGGATAATCTGGGGTCTCGTGTGAATCGGAACGAGCTGAAGAGTGGCGATCTGGTCTTCTTCACCGTCCCCGGAAGGTTCGAAAATAATGCCATTCCAGGCCATGTCGGCATTTACATCGGCGACGGAAAGTTCATCCACACCTGGGGCGATCCCGGTGTCCAGATCAGCGAACTAGATACAGGCTATTGGAGCCATGTGATTCTGCATATGCAGCGGGTGCTGTAGCCAGTCTGGTTAGATCACAAAAAGGGAAGACCTGGGGAGATTTCCCCTCTGGTCTTCCCTTTTCCACTTCATAAGCCGAAGCGCTTCGTAATCTCCACTCGCTCTATAGCCGTGAACCAGATCTGCTTCCTTGCCGTTGAAAATCCTTGAATCTTGTACCCTGATAGGTTAACTCTCCGATATCTCCTTCAATAATATATCCGTATGCCGAATTCGGAACCTGCAGCTCTACACGGTTACCACCCTCATCCTCAAAGGTCACATAGTAACTAGTGCTGGCGCTGTGATCCCCAGAACCTCCCCATACCTCGCTGCGTTTAGCAATGGCTTGATAATACCCCGTGTTCAACGGGCTGGCTTTATATGCTAACCAGTTCTGTAGCATTTTATAAATTATAAAAATAAACACAAACAAAAAGATCACGAAAAAAATCTTGAAGAATGTAGGGACATCCCTTAGAAACCCTTCAAAAAAACTTTGCTTGTGAAAAGCCCCAAAATCGTTCCATCCGTTCAAATTCACCCCTCCTGTTCATAAAATTATCATTAAGGCGTTCTTTACTACAGCTTACGCGGTTTCTGGGGCTGGGTTTCGTTTGTTCATCGTTCGAAAGGCCTGTTTTTTCGTAATCGGGTTTGGAGCAACCTCAGAACGTATGTTATGCTTTTAGTAATAAATGCAGGAAAGGAGGTGTTCCCTTGGTACGATCTGCAAGCCGTTTTGCATTAGTTTGGCTGTTGAATATTACACTCAGTGTCGTGCTCTCTCTGACCCTTCCACCAGCTTGGTCTTTCGAGACTTTTAGCAGCAGCGAACAGGAAGCAGAGAATTACGAGTCCGAACGTTATGAACGCAGAAGCATGCCTCATGCCCGCCTGAAGCCCCATAACGACGTGGTTACACCTGTGTTAAAAACAAAGCCATCAGGGAACACCGTCCCAGACCCTGAATTTGTTATACTGCCTGTGCTCTGTATACTTTTCTGTCCCCTAATCTATAAATGGTTGCTGCGACAATGGCTGGACCCGCTAAAATTCACTTCAAAATTCGTGGACCCTACTAGACTTATATGATGAACTATTTAAAATAAAATGTTCCCTGCTGAAGGGAGGAATACTTATGAAGACCGGCTTCGCCGGCATTCGGAGGCGCCCGGGCAGCAAAGGATTTCGCATTCTCGCTGTCATGGCAGGCGCGCTTCTGGCCGCAGTTGGCCTCGAATTGTTTCTGATGCCCCACGGCCTGGTCGTTGGGGGAATCACTGGGCTGTCTGCCCTATTTGCCCATACTACTGAAATGCGGCTTGGACTGTTTTTGTTCTTGTTTAATCTGCCCTTTATCTTTATGTCCCGCAAACAACTCAATTTGCGGTTTGCTCTCTATACGGTACTGGGGCTGGCCTGCCTTACGATAGGTTCTCTGGCATTACACCAGTTCCCGGCCATTATCGGCGATCCACTGCCCGCCGCGATCGCCGGAGGCATCTGTCTTGGCCTTGGAGTCGGCATCTCCGTTCGCTTTGGTGGAATGAATCAGGAGGCCAGCGCCAGCGATCAGGGCTACTCTCTGCTGAGCGGCGGACCGCCCCGATCATATGAGATTGTAATCATGGTGCTGAATTGCGCAATCCTGTTTGCAGCAGGAGCCCTCTTTGGCTGGGATCAGGCGATGTATTCCATCATCGCCTACCTGCTGGCCTTTGAAGGCGTGCGCCTCTCTCTCCGCGGGCTCTCGCCCTCCAGGTCCGCCTGGATTACCAGCAGCCGCTATGAAGACATCCAGCGGGCCCTCAAGGAGCAGCTCGACCGGGAGGCGGCACTTATTGGCGAGGGTGGGCATGACGGCCAGCCAGGCACCTTGTTCTGCCTCGCAGACAGGACAGAGGAGAAAGTGTTAACTGAATTGATCCATAAGGTCGATCCGGACTCACGGATTGTTTTCAAATCCTCCGAGAGCGCCCGTAGACGCAGAATTATTTTCAAATAACAAGATAGAATTTAGGTTTTATACAATAAAAGCATTTCAGATTTTGCAAGTCAAAAAAAGCGTTCCCCGTCAGGCTGACAGGGAACGCTTTTTTTGCTGTGAAGAAGAGCTGACCTGAATCAAGGTGCCTTAACGGAACATCCCCCAAAGCCGGATCAGGTGAAACGTATTGTTTGGGTCTATTTTCTGCGCAATCACAAATTTTACAATCTGCTCTTCCTGCGCAGAAGTCAGTTTCTCATTGAGCACAGCAGATGAATTCCGTACCAACTTGCGGACAGTTGCCGTTTCCTGCAGCTCTTTCTTTGAAACTCCGGTAATCATAGTTTTGATGCGTTCCTTGACCGCCTTATTCTTCATCTTGACCTTGATGCGATCAACGAGTTGGGGACTGATTCCATATTGCTGGTAACCCAAGTGCAGCACCTCCCGTCATATCCAGTCTTTCAAAGTATATGAGGGAGCCTTGTCCCATGTGCCTAATTAGTCAATTAAATCCCCCTGAAAAATTTGCTCACTCTGCAAATAATTTCGTAGCGGCGCATAGTCTGGAGAAGTCCAGAAGGAAGCATCTCGCAGCAAGCTGGCAGCATCGTCACGGGCTTGCTCCAGTACTTCAAAATCAGCTGTCATATCCGCCAAACGGAATTCCGGCAGTCCACTTTGCTTGGTGCCGAAGAAATCCCCCGGCCCGCGCAGCTCGAGATCGCGACGCGACACCTCGAAGCCGTCATCAGTATCCGTCATAGCCGTCATCCGCTCGCGTCCAATCTCCGACTTCGGATCAGCCACCAACACGCAGTAAGAAGCATGTTGGCCCCGGCCCACACGGCCCCGCAGCTGATGCAACTGGGAGAGGCCGAAGCGGTCTGCATCCATAATAACCATCAGAGTGGCATTCGGTACATCGACGCCGACCTCCACGACTGTGGTAGAGACTAGCAGCTGCAGTTCGTTGCTGTAGAACGCGCGCATCACTTCATCCTTTTCCCCCGGTGTCATCCGGCCGTGCAGCAGTCCAACCTTATAGTCTGGAAAGGCTTGGGACATCTGGATATGAAGATCTATCGCATTCTGCACATCCAGCTTCTCCGACTCCTCAATCAGCGGACAGATCAAATACGCCTGCCGGCCCTGGTCGATTTCACGGCGAATCAAATTCAAGACCCGCTCCATCAGATCATGTTTAACCCAGTAAGTCGTGATTGGTACGCGTCCTTTTGGCCGCTCTGACAACGTGGACACATCCATATCGCCAAAAACAGTAATGGCCAGTGTACGCGGTATGGGAGTAGCCGTCATTGTAAGCACATCCGGGTTGTAGCCTTTTCGGCGCAATACACTGCGCTGGTTGACCCCGAATCGGTGCTGCTCATCAGTGACTACCATACCAAGATTTTTGAAGAAAACATCCTCCTGGATCAGTGCATGGGTTCCTACCACCACATCAATCATTCCCATCTGTAAGGAAGCCAGCAGATCTTTACGCTTGCGTCCGTTCACACTTCCTGTCAGCAGCGCTACAGTAAGGCCAAACGGTTCAAACATTCTCGTTAGAGAACGCATATGCTGCTCCGCGAGAATCTCAGTAGGCACCATTAGCGCACCCTGAAAACCGGACTTCACCGTGGCGTACAGCGCAATAGCTGCAAGCACTGTTTTTCCGGAGCCCACATCCCCTTGAAGAAGACGGTTCATACAATAAGCAGCGCGCATGTCATGCAATATCTCCAGCTCCACCTGCTTCTGGGCGTCAGTAAGCTCAAAAGGCAGGCTGCGGACAAATTGCCGAACCGTCGCGTTGTCCATCGTATGCACTACGCCGTCCATTCGCCCGCGATTTAACACACGGAAGGCTTGGACCTTCAACTGGAACAGGAAAAGCTCCTCATAGACCATGCGGCGCCGTCCCTGCTGTCCTTCCCGGCTGTCTTCCGGCTGATGGATGGTCGCAATTGCCCGTTTACGAGGCATAAAATCATATTTTTGTAAAATCACCCGCGGCAAAATTTCCGGGATCAACTCTCCAAATTGCTGCAGTCCCTGACTAATCGACTTCCGTATCCAGGATTGTGTAATTTTGCCCCCCACAGAATAGACTGGCTGCAAGGTTCCCGTCTTGCCTTCTCCGCGGTCCGGAAATTCATAATCCGTCACAGTAATTTGGCTGCGCTTCTGATCCCATTTGCCGGATAGCACGATGCCGCGGCCTGCGGTTAGCTGCTCACGGATATAATGCTGATTGAACCAGGTAGCGGTGAACATAAACGGTTCCGAGACCATTTTGCAGCTTAGCCTGGACTTGCCACCAAAGCGCTGAAGTACCGGAACACCAATCACCTTGGCTTCCACCGTGACCTTGTCCCCATGCTTAACCTCGCTAAGTGAGCGTGGCCGGTAATCTTCATAACGGAATGGATAATACTCCAATAGATCCTTCACTGTAAAGATGCCAAAGGCGTGAAGCTCGCCTTGCTTTTGAGCACTCACGCCAGTTACTTTTTTCACTTCAATTTCATTCAAAGAAAGTGTCATGTTCATCCCTCATTATGCAGGCCAAATAAATACAGCCAGCGTTCCGTTCCCAACATGGCTGCCTACCACAGGGCCAATATTGGTCAGCACTTTCTCCTCAAGCGTAAAATGCCGGTCGAGTTCACTCAGGAACTCTTCACCAGAAGCCGGTTCTGCGGTATGTCCCACGGCCACATTGATTTTGTCCACGCCCGGCAGATCGTTCTTGAACAGCTCGATCATGCGAGCAACGGCCTTCTTGCGGCCCCTTACTTTCTCCACTGCGTAGATAATGCCTTCAGCATCAATGGACAGAATCGGCTTAATGTTGAGCAGCGTACCAAGAATGGCCGATGCTTTGCCGATTCTGCCTCCCTTTTGCAGATACTCCAGCGTATCGACAAGGAAGTATAGCTTGCGGGACTGGCGAAGTGTTTCTACTGCCTCAAGGATCTCCTGCGGCTCTTTCCCTTCTGCCGCCAGTCTAGCCGCATGTACTACCATTACTCCGAACCCATAAGAGGCAGACAGCGAATCTACGACCGTGATCTCTTCCCCGTCCTCCTCTAGCATGGATTTGGCCAGCGTAGCCGATTGAAAGGTACCACTGAGACCGGATGAAATATGAAAAGACAGAATAGGGCTATCCGGGTACCGGTCCAAGATACTGCGGTAAACATTCATATATTCAACCGGCGACGGCTGCGAAGTAGTCGGCAGCTTCTGTGAGCTGGGAAGACGCTCATAAAACTGCTCCGGTGTCATATCCACATTGTCCCGGTAGGATTGATCTCCGAACATTAATGTCAATGGCACAACCTCAATGCCATACTTCTCGGCCAAGGCCGGTGGAATATCGGATGTGCTGTCAGTGACGATTATGGTACGGTTCATGAATTTCCTCCCCAAACTATAGTTGGTCAGCCCTCAAAGCAATCAATCAGAACATCCTACTTCACTTTATCCATCGGAATCGGTTCAGCCTAAGGCTCCACAGAGAACAAGTAATAGTATAGCGGCTGTCCGCCTTCATGAATTTCTACTTCTGCATTAGGGTACGCCGAGCTAATCCACTCGCTAAGCGCTTCAGTGATTTCCTCCTGCGCATCTTCACCGCTCAGGATCGTTACGATCTCGTCACCGTTCTCCAGCATGTTGGTTAGGAGCGCCTGACTCGTAGCTAGCAAATCATCGGCTGCGGCCACGATTTTGGAGTTGGATATCCCTATAAACTGACCGGATTTGATCTCCAGCTCATCATAGAGCGTATCTCGAACGGCATGTGTAACCTGACCTGACTTCACTTGTGCGATAGCTTCAAGCATATTGCTTGTGTTGCTTTCTACCGCATCATCCTCTTGGAATGCAAAAGCTGCGGAAATCCCCTGCGGAATACTCTTGCTCGGAATTACAGTGATCTCCCGCTCACCATCAAGCAGCTCTTTGGCCTGTTGCGCGGCCAATACAATGTTGGAGTTATTAGGCAATATATATACATGCTTCGCAGAAATCGAAGAAATGGCATTTACGAAATCCTCGGTGCTTGGATTCATCGTCTGTCCGCCTGCCAGCACAACATCGACACCAAGACTTTTGAAAATATCAGCAATTCCCGCACCCGAAGAGACGGCGATGAATCCGTATGGAGCCAAATCATCGGCTGGTGGTACAGCTGGGGCCTGTATGCTGACCTCTTCCTTCGGAATATCGGCGAACACGTCCGGCATCGGAGCAATGTCCATACCCGCTGTCAGCAAATCCCGGTGCTGCTCACGCATGTTAAGAATATGAATCTGGGTGATCTCCCCATAAAGTAAAGCAAGATTCAACACTTCGCCAGGTGCCTTGGAGTGAACATGTACTTTGATCGTTTCGTCGTCCGAAATAACGATGATGGAATCGCCATTCACTGATAACGCTTTCCGAAATGCATCCTCATCAAAAATTGCTCTCGCGGAACCGCCCAACTGACGGTTTATAAAAAATTCCATATCATATAAGAATTCAATATCTTCTGTGGAAAGCTGCGATTGAGCAGATGTCTGTACCGAGGCCAAATTAGGCTCTGGTTTGATCAGACCTGCTGTCACTGCAACTGGTGCAGGAATGGTAGCCTGTCCTTGAGCAGCTATACCTGTGATTCCACTGGTCAGGTGCTGATGAAAACCTTCGTAGATATAGACAAGCCCCTGTCCACCGGAGTCTACTACTCCGACTTGTTTCAATACAGGCAGAAGTTCAGGCGTGTTCGCCAGCGCTTCCTTCGCTTTGGTCAATACCTCCGTCATCAGCTCTGTCACATCATTGGTGCGCCGTGCAAAATAAACCGCATGCCGCGCAGCTTCCTTGGCAACTGTAAGTATTGTCCCCTCTACAGGTTTTACAACTGCCTTGTATGCTGTATCCACTCCGGTCTGCAGCGCCGCTGCAAACTGCTGTGTGTTCAGCTCTTCATACTGCGCCGCATAGCGACTGAACCCCCTGAACAACTGGGAGAGAATAACGCCTGAGTTCCCTCTGGCACCCATTAACAAGCCCTTCGAGAGTACACCTGCACATTGGCCAACAGAAGCCGTATTATTCCTTTTCAATTCATTCGCGCCTGCGGTCATCGTCAAATTCATGTTTGTTCCCGTATCACCATCTGGAACCGGAAAAACATTCAACGAATTGACGTGCTCTGCATGCTGCTGCAGCTTCTCCGCTCCGGTGAGTACCATTGCGGTAAAATCTGTTCCGTTGATAGAACGCTTACTCAATGAGAATTCCCCTTCCTAACTTCATGCCTAATCAACACTAGGATCAACTGGACATAATACACTAATTTATATTGTACTATAAGAGACTAAAGAAATAAATGTTTTTGAGCGGTTGACGAAGCATTTTTTACTGTGATATTATATTTAAGTATTGTTTTATGCAGGTGTAAGTAACAAGGAGGTGTAATCTGTGTCCCGTAAATGTATCGTAACAGGCAAGAAGCCGGGCAGTGGTAACCACGTGTCTCACGCGAACAACCACAACCGTCGCACTTGGGGAGTTAACGTTCAAAAGGTCCGTATCCTCGTGAACGGCAAGCCGAAACGCGTCTATGTCAGCACCCGTGCTTTGAAGTCCGGTAAAGTTGAGCGCGTCTAGTCTTTAGCAATTTAGAACGAGCGATATCTCATATCAAGCAAAAAGCACCCTTTACATATGTAAGGTGCTTTTTTTCATGTCTTTTTTTCTTTTACAGCCTCAACTCTTCTGAAAAGTATTCAAAATCGCCTTAACGAAACCTCCTAAAAACTTTGGCAGCTTGAACGTGTAAAATTTCATGGTTTACCCTCCCATCAATTCATGCCTTACGGTAGGAGACTTTATGTTCTCTTTCGCTGACGGTTACATCTTGCAGACCTCTCCCAATCGCCAGAATATCTCCGCTAGCCCGGGACCCTTCCTTGAACTGCTTCAGGTCCCCCCGCAGACGACGAAAAAAAAAGCTACATGAGATTTCTGCTCATGTAACCATATTTATGCGCTGCAGACTTGGCCTATACCAGCAGTCTGAACAGTGTATTCTATTGCTTGGCCTGTGTTGCCGCACTTCGAATCGACTCGATAGCCGCTGCACGGTCACTTCGACCGAAGACTGCATTGCCTGCGACCAGTACGTTGGCGCCAGCTTCCACAACCAGTGGCGCAGTAGCTTCGGCAACGCCCCCATCCACTTCAATTAGCAGATCCGGATGAACTTCATTGGCCCATTCGCGGATTTGGCGAATTTTACGTAGTGTACTCGGTATAAAGGCCTGTCCACCAAAACCTGGATTCACAGTCATCACCAGCACTAAATCTACATCCTCCAGCACTTCACGCACGGCAGATGCTGGTGTGCCCGGGTTAATGGCAACACCCGCTTTAAGACCCAGCTCCTTAATCTGATGAATCACACGGTGAAGATGCACGCAAGCCTCAACATGTACAGTAATAACAGCGGCTCCGGCTTTGGCAAAATCCCCGATATAACGTTCAGGATTCTCAATCATAAGATGTACATCCAGCGGCAATGAAGTATGCTTGGAAACAGCATCGACAATTGGCGGTCCCAAGGTGATATTGGGGACAAAACGTCCGTCCATCACGTCTACGTGCAGCCAGTCAGCACCGCTGTCCTGTACTTCCTTCACTTCTGCTCCAAGTGCGGCAAAATCCGCGGATAACAACGATGGGGCTAAAATAATCATGATCAGTACCTCCGCTTTTTATCTTTCATTTCATTAAAGAACAGCTTGTAATGCTCATAGCGACTCGGGGCAATCTCACCTTGTTCCAGCGCTTCAACTACCTTGCAGCCCGGTTCATGCAGATGGCTGCAGCCGCGGAACTTGCAAGCTTCCGCATATGGAGCGAATTCCCGGAAACAGGTGGACAATTCCTCCACACCAAGCTCCAGGAAATCGAGCTGACTGAAACCAGGGGTATCCGCTACAAAGCCTCCGTCTCCAATGTCCATTAGCTCGACATGACGGGTAGTGTGGCGGCCACGGCCCAACCGCAGGCTGATCTCTCCAGTCTCCAGAAGGAGGCCGGGAACAATCCGGTTAAGCAGGGTAGACTTACCCACACCCGATTGTCCGGCGAACACGCTGATTCCTCCTGCAAGCCGTCTGTGAACCTCCTCGCTGCCCGCACCTGTTAGCGAACTCGTTACCAATACTTCATAACCGATTTCTTCATACAGGGCCTTCACCGTGGCTGTAGCTTCATCGTCACCTGCCGCCAAATCCTGCTTAGTCAGCACAATTAGCGTATCCAAACCAGAATGCTCTATATGCACCAGGAATTTGTCGAGCAGGTTTAGGTTCATATCAGGCTCACGCAAAGAGAATAATAGCACAGCAAGCTTAACATTAGCCACAGGCGGCCGGATTAGCTCTGAATCCCGGGGAAGAATTTGATCTACCATGCCCTCGCCATTCTCAGTCAAACCATAAATCACACGATCGCCTACCAGAGGAGATACCCCTTTTTTCTTGAAGATTCCTCTAGCTCTACACTGCACCGAAGTCTCCTCAGAGACGATGAGTCCGTCACAAAGCGGCTTTACATAATAATAACCGCTTAAAGCCTTAACAATTACACCTTCAGGCATACATAGTGAGCCTTCCTCTCCTGAATTTACGAAGATGACCCAAGTTGTTATCCCCCGGGTCATCTCGCTCTGCCACTGGCTACTGACCGTTGGTCAGCTACTAATGGCCTCTATTCTCTTTATGTTTCCAAGACTTATCTTTGTTCTTATCGTTGTTGCTAGCAACATGTTTTCCAGTGATTCCCTGCTGCCCATTGCCTGGCACGAAGCCCGTCTGATCGACATTCCCAGTTCCGTTCGAACCGTTCTCGCTACCGTTGTTACCAGTGCCGTTGCCGGTACTGTTGCCCCCCTGCTCGGGAGCGATAGCCGGATCACTCGTCGGCTGTTCAGATGGCGGTGGTTCCGTAGGCGTCTGGGTCGGGTCTGGTGTACGAGTCGGCTCTGGCAACGTCGGAACAGGAACCGTACCGTTCTTAGCATCCACATAGGACACAGGATACGTATCGTAAAGTTCACCATCGCGATAAATCAAGACTACACCATCTTTGTTCGGAGCGAGTAACATGTTAATGGAGAGTACTTGATTCTTAGTAATCGTCCGGGTACCCCACTCCTGCTTCTCACCGTTGTTGCGGGCATCCGCATACTCAATACGGATTTTGGTCTTCTTACCCTCCTGAGTCGGCGCAACCGGAAGATTATACGTGTAATTCAAGGCTTCCGGCGGGTATCCTGTACTCAAAGTAATGGTAATCTTCGTGCCTGGGGGAGTCGGAACTCCCTTATCATACGGCCACTGTTTAACGACCTTACCTTTGTCAACAGAGAAGCTCGCCTCTTCCTTGACTTCCTCCAGAACAAGCTTTACTGCCTCTAGCTTCGCTCTGGCTTCCTTCTCCGTCAAGTTGATGAGATCTGGCATCGTGACGCTTTCCTCACCTTTACTGAGAATCAGTGTAACCTGCACCGCCTCCGGGTCAAAGTCACTTGTAGGCAACGGATCTTGGGTAATAACCTTGCCAGCTGCTACATCAGAGCTCGTACGCGTATCCTGGGAAATGCGATTCTGTGCCACACCCAGATCAAGCAACTTTTTGACAGCCTCATCAAATGTATTGTTCGAGAGGTCCGGCATTTTAGTCAACGGCTTGGCCGTACTGACCGTGAGTTGAATCGATGTATTCTTCTTGACCTTCGTATTCTCCAGTTTGCTCTGCTTGTAGACAATGCCTTCCCCGTAGTTAGGGTTATAAATCTCGGTGACCGGTTCTTCGACCTCGATTCCCACCTCGGTCAGCTTCGCCTTGGCATCATTCAGTGACAGGTTTATGACGTTTGGTACCGCCACCTCAGGGATAACCAGCTTCGCATTCACATACCATACTACACTCGCCATCGCGAGTAGAATCAGAAGTGTTAATCCGATCCAGAGTGCCGGACGGCCCCACTTCTTCTTGCCGCTGGATACCGGAACCTCCGGCTCGTCGGAATGACGCATTCTCTCTGCGTTCCCACCCCGGTTCCCCTGTGTTCTCTGAATCGGCTTGATGGCGGGAATAATGCGCGTCTTGTCCTCATCATCATCATCCTGAAACTCGGCCTTTGGCTCGCTGCGCCGTTCAGGCAACAGACAGCCCTCCAGATCCTGCAGCATTTGTTTGGCTGACTGGTAGCGCTCCTCGGGGTTCTTGCGCATGGACCGCAAGATCACGTTCTCCACACTTTGCGGAATCAGCGGGTTGAGCAGTCTTGGCTCCTCGAATTCCTCTTGAAGGTGCTTCAGAGCTACGCTGATCGGGCTTTCTCCCAGGAACGGCAGACTGCCTGTCAGCATTTGATAGAGTACAATACCCAGAGAGTACAGATCCGACTTTTCCCCTGTTGCTACTCCCTTAGCATGCTCTGGCGAGAAATAATGCACCGAGCCTACCACAGAGCCTGTCTGGGTGATTGTTGTAGATGTAACCGCACGCGCGATACCAAAATCCGTAACCTTGACACGCCCGTTGCGCCCAATAAGTATATTATGAGGTTTGATGTCCCTGTGTATGATCTGATTCTGATGGGCGTGGTCAAGCGCATCGCAGATTTGGGAGGCAATGCGCACGGCCTCGTCCACCTGCAGCGGAGCCCGCTCCTTAATAATCTCATTCAGGTTCTTGCCTTCTACATACTCCATAACGATATAATGAATTTCATCTTCCTGCCCAACATCATAAATGCTGACCACATTTGGATGAGACAGCGATGCGGCAGATTGCGCCTCCCGCCTAAACCGACGGATAAATTCCTCATCATGCACAAACTGACTGCGCAGCACTTTGATGGCGACGTTACGGTTCAATAAAATATCATGGGCCCTGTATACAAGCGCCATGCCGCCTCCACCGATTCGTTCGATGACTTGGTAACGGCCTCCCAACTCGTGACCGATCATCTACCCCACTCCTTTGTTTCGGGCACTGCGGCCTCTCCTTGATGTTCTAACATAGCGACGCTTATATTATCGCCGCCACCGGCAAGCAGGGCCAACTGCAGCAGGCGATCCGCCCGTTCTTCCAGCGAGATTTCTTGGATTCCCGCTACCTTCGCCAAATGCTCTGTGCTGACGAAATTACTCAAACCGTCACTACACAGTAACAGCACTTCCCCTGCCTCCAGCTTGATAGGGGCCAAATCGACGGAGGTCTCCGCATCCGTGCCCAGCGCTCTGGTCAGCACATTCTTCCGCGGATGGTTGTCTAGCTCCTCCAGGCTGATCTGGCCGTTCTTGAACAGCTCATTGACCAGCGTGTGATCCTCTGTTAGTTGGACTGCGTTACCGTCTCTTATCATATAGGCTCTGCTGTCTCCAATATGGCCAATAAAACCGTTTGACCCGTTCAGCAAAACAGCAACGACGGTAGTCCCCATATTATGGTACTTCTCGTCACTGGAAGCCTCTTTGAAAACAGTATCATTGGCTTTCAGAATGGCTGAAGAGAGCGTCGCACTCAGTTCTTCGCCGGAAACATCAGGTCCCAGATTATTCAGGGTGTCCTTTATCGATTCCAAAGCGAGCCTGCTTGCCGTGTCGCCCGCCAAATGCCCCCCCATTCCGTCTGCTATGATGCCAAGTGTGTAGCCGTAACGCGTAACGCCGATCCAGACTGAATCTTCATTGACAGAGCGCACCCGGCCAATGTCGCTGACATGAACTGTCCTGATCAAATATCCTCACCTCAGATCCATATGTTTAGCGCGCAATTGTCCACATGCAGCCGCAATATCATGGCCCTGTTCACGACGAATGGTAACATTCACACCATGATCGGACAATACACGTTGAAACTCAAAGATATCCTTACGGGATGTACGCACATACTTGCGCTCAGGCACATGGTTGATCGGGATCAGATTGACGTGGCACAGCATGTTCTTCAGTACGCCCGCCAATTCCGCAGCATGCTCAGGCTGATCATTCACTCCGCCGATCAGGGCATACTCAAAACTAATACGACGTCCTGTCTTGGCTTGGTAGTAACGCAGGGATTCGATCACATCGTCAAAGGGGAAGCGGCGGTTAACCGGCATCAGCTTGGAGCGGAGCGCATCGTTCGGTGCATGGATGGAGATCGCCAGATTGATCTGCGTATCCTCCTCGGCAAACTTGTAGATGTTGGGCACAATACCGCTTGTTGAGACCGTGATGTGACGCTGGCCGATGTTCAGGCCCTTCTCATGAATCATGAGACGCAGGAATCTCATGGTTGCATCATAATTCTCGAAAGGTTCACCTGTGCCCATAATCACAATACTGCTTACCCGTTCTCCACGAGTGTCAAGAATCTGCTGGGAGCGAACCACTTGTGCTACGATCTCACCCGCCGTCAAATCCCGCTTCAATCCGCCAAGTGTCGAGGCGCAGAAGGTACAGCCAACTCGGCAGCCTACCTGTGTAGTAACACAGACGCTATTACCGTAGTTGTGCTTCATAATAACGGTCTCGATGGCATGATCATCATGGAGACCGAACAGGAACTTCACAGTACCATCCTTCGATTCCAGCTTCGTAATTTCAGTAAGGACGTCAATCGAGAACTGCTCACTTAGCTTGGTCCGCAACGCCTTGGATAAATTACTCATGGATTCAAAATCATTCACACGCTTTACATACAGCCAATCAAAGATCTGTCCGCCCCTAAAAGCAGGCTCTCCGTTGTCTTTCGCCCATTGTTGCAACTCTTCTAAAGAAAAATCATATATTAAAGGTTTCATTCGTATTGGCACCTGTTCTTTCATAAGGATATGCTTATTATTTCTCATTCTTTCTAGTTTAACACAAATTTCAAAGGGGGCAAGTAGAAACGGCTTTGCCGTCCTTTATAGGGAAGGTATCCGTTTCAGCGAGAAATATAAGGATGATTCATAGCGTAAAACATATACATTCTTATATTTCAAAAGAAAACCCGCCACACCGGGCCCGGCGGGCGGGGTAGTAAAGGTTTTACCTTCGCCTTTATTATATTACAAGATTCGCTGCAGTCGGGCAATATAGAACCCGTCACTGCCATAATGATGAGGCAGTAGCTGGATTCCCTGCCCTGCAGCAAGCGCCGTTCCCTCCAGGCGGTTCCAGACCTCCGAGGAGAAGGTTAACGGCACAAAATCAGGGTTGTGCTCCAGGAAGGAGGCCACGACTTCCCCGTTCTCGGCTTTCTCTGTCGTGCAGGTACTGTACACCAGCACACCTCCCGGTTTAAGCAGTCGGGAGACCGACTGGAGCAGCTGCCGCTGAAGCGCAGATACGCTCTCGATATCCTCCGGTTGCTTGCGCCATTTCAAATCCGGCTTGCGGCGAATCACGCCAAGGCCGGAGCAAGGAGCATCGAGCAGGATTCTGTCGAAGGAGCCGGGCTCGAACCTCTGCTCTAGATCCAGAGCATCGGCACTTCCCGTCACGACACATTCCAGCCCAAGCCGCCTGGCCTGATCCGCAATCAATGCAGCTTTATGCGGATGCAGATCATTGGCATGAATCGTGCCTTCGTCTTTCATCAGCTCGCCCATATGCGAGGTTTTACCCCCTGGAGCGGCACAGCAGTCCAGCACTTTCATGCCAGGTTCCGGAGCCACGACCTCAGCCACCAGCATGGAGCTTTCATCCTGAACGGACAGATAGCCGTCCCGGTACCATGAGGTTAGCGCCGGATTGCCGCCACCCTTGATGACAATCCCGTAAGGACTGACCTTCGAAGGCGAAACCTCCAGCCCCTCTGCCGCCATCTTCTCCAGCAGACGTTCACGGCTGATCATCGTTGTGTTGACACGAACGCTGATGGCGGGAGGCTCATTATTGGAGGCACACATCGCCTCTGCCGTCTCCACACCATACTCGGCAATCCAGCGCTGTACTAGCCACAGTGGATGCGAGTGCTGAATAGAAATACGCTTCGCCGGACCCAGATTCTCCGGCAACACAGGGAGGTCACCAGCGCGCAGCACGCTGCGCAGAACCCCGTTGACCATCCCGGAGATGCCCTGATGTCCACGCTTCTTGGCGATATTCACAGCTTCGTTCACGGCTGCATGCGATGGAACACGGTCAAGATACATAATCTGATACAGACTCAGGCGAAGCAGATTCCGTACCCATGGCTGTAGCTTGGCGATTCCCTTGCTGACGAACCCTTCCAGCACTTCATCCAGCGTGTTCATTCTGGAGATGGTGCCGTAGACCAGTTCGGTAGCCAGCCCTGTATCTTCCCGGCTCAGTGAAGATTTCTGCAAGCTGCTGTTCAGCAGCAGATTGCTGTAAGCGCCCTGCTGCTCCACTCTTACCAGCACATCCAAGGCCACTTCGCGGGCCGAGGCTGGTTTACCGCCGCCCTTGCTGCTGCCTGCACCGCTGGCTTTGCCAGCAGCGGCGTTCGCTGCGGTAGCTACTTTCCCTGCGGCTACCACTTTCCCTGCTGCGGCCACTTTCCCTGCGCCCGGCGGACGGCTTCCGCCCTGGCGGGGTCCGCGCTGACCATTCCGGCCTGCGCCATTACTCCCGCCGCTCATCCTAGCACCGTGCCAGGCTTCATTGCTGCCCCGCGGCTGAAGTCAGCGGCACTCATGGCCTTTTTGCCTGCCGGCTGCACCGTCGTCAAAAGCAAGCTGCCGTCGCCGGTCTTCACCTCGACGCCTTGTGCTTCCACCGCCAGCACCGTGCCTGGTGCGGCCTGACCGCCGTTCCCGGTAGAAGCCAGCGAAGGATTAGTCGCTGCCCATACCTTGAACGTCTCCCCGTTCCAGAGGGTAAACGCGCCGGAGAACGGCACGAGCCCACGAATACGGTTATAGATGTCACGTGAAGACACGTTCCAGTCTATGCGCTCATCCTCGCGGCTCAGGTTCGGCGCATAGGTAGCTTCGCTCTCCTCCTGCACCACCGCGTCCACACGACCGGCCGCAAGGCGAGGCATTTCAGCCTTTAGCAGATCACGTCCAGCCACGCTCAGCTTCTCGAACAGATCTCCAGAGGTGTCCCCGTCTTCGATCGGCACCTCAACACGAGAGATCATATCGCCGGTATCGAGTCCTTCTGCCATATACATCAGAGTTACACCTGTGACCTTTTCACCATTAATAATCGAGCGCTGGATCGGAGCACCACCACGATACTTCGGCAAAAGTGAGCCGTGTACGTTCACACAGCCGTTCTGCGGCAGATCCAGAACGGATTTGGGCAGAATCTGCCCATAAGCTGCGGTAACAATCAAATCCGGCGCGTAAGTCGCCAATTCAGCCACCGCTTCCGGACGGCGCAAACGTTCCGGTTGAAGCACTGGAAGACCCAGTGCCAGCGCCGCTTCTTTGACCGGAGAAGGGGTCAGCGTTTTTTTTCGGCCCTGAGGCCGATCCGGCTGGGTGAGAACAGCTACAACCTCGTAGCCCTCTTCCACCAGCATTTGTAGACTAGGCACGGCAAAAGCCGGGGTTCCCATGAATACTATCTTCATCAGATCACTCCTCGGATTCGCTGTGTTCAGCCGTATATTCGTATACCTTCTCGGCAATGTCAGTGAACAATACGCCGTTCAGATGGTCAATCTCATGTTGAAAGGCCCGGGCAAGCAAGCCGCTGCCGGTAATTGTAATTTCTTTGCCTTCACGGTCAAGACCACGTACGGTGACTGTCTCCGCACGGCGGACATCACCATTAAGACCAGGGATGCTGAGGCATCCTTCCGGTCCGAGCTGCTCGCCTTCAGTAGAAACAATTTCCGGATTGATCATTTTGATCAGACCATGCTCTTCATCAGCATCCACCACAATCAGGCGTTTCAAAATGCCGACCTGCGGCGCAGCAAGACCAACGCCCTCCGCGTCATACATCGTGTCTGCCATATCATCAAGCAACTTTTGCACATTTGGCGTTACAGCCTTTACTTCTTTTGCTATTTTGTGAAGCACTTCATCCGGTTCTTTTACAATTAAACGTATTGCCATTTCAACAACACCATCCCTGTTCTGATACATGTTTGTATTTTTAATTTTATAAAGATATAGAAAAAGCATTTAGAACACAACGTCATTTCGAAAATGACGCCGACGTCTAAATAACAGACTTCTAGAATCCTACGGGTCACTTTGTAGCTGGAGGGCCATTTTGTTACTGGAAGGCCCTTTTGCAGCCTAAGTGACAAAATGAATCCTTGACTCAAAAGGATTTCACTCATTCAGGCGACTAATGCGCCGAAAAACTCAACTTCACTCGAAAAGGGTCTAGGAATAGTAAGAATAACGGGAATAACTCCTGTTATTATGATTCCATTCTCTTCTTTTCTAAAAATAGCTGGAAAAACTCCCGTTAATCACCTCATAACTATACAATTACGGTAAAAAGAGATTTTTAACGGGAGAAATTCCCGTTATTCAAGACAAATAAGGAGAAAGAAGAGAATTAACGGTATATTTTCCTGTTATTAAAGTCCCTGTTAAGCTCGAACATGGGCTCAGGCGGGTATTCCCGTGAAGTGTGAACTGCGGTCGTTCTTGCTCCCCAAATTCATCAAGGTTAAACCCACTCTATTCGCCGAGCTTAAGAATGAACAGCTATGGAAGTGTTATACAAGGCACACATGAACCACAAGATACGCAAGATACCTAAGAACCTAAGATTCCAAGACGCCTGAGATGCTGGAGACGCTTAAGTTACTTGAGTTACTTCAGTCACCTGAGTACCTGAGTTACCTGAGTTACCTGAGTCACCTGAGTCACCTGAGTCACTTGAGTCACTTGAGTCACTTGAGTTACTTAAGTCACTTGGAGTTACTTGAGTCACTTGAGTCACCTGAGTCACCTGAGTCACTTGGTGTTACTTGAGACACCTGAGTTACCTAAGTTACCTGGGTCACCTGAGTTACCTGGGTTATCTCAAGCTACACCCTTGACCACAAAGGAATCCACCCATCACCGATCCAGAACCTTAGATTTTCAAGTTCACATTAGATAACCCTACAATCATTCTTTTGCCTATTGTAACACGATCCCGCCTTACATCAACATTTGCGGGTCTACATCAATACTGATTTGAAGCCCTGTGTCCCGCGCGGAATCCTCCAGCTCAGCCGCTACCTGCCGCACCAATCCCACTGCATCAATACTCCCGCGCCATTTGATCATACACTGGAACCGGTATCTGCCCTTCAGGCGCGGCAGCGGCGAAGCCACCGGACCCAGCAGATCGAGTGCATCCGCAGACAGCTTGTCCAGACTACCGTACCATCGCAGCTGCTTGGCTTTGCCCTGAATGTTCAGCGCGTAATTCTCGGCTAGCCGCAGTAGCAGCGGAAACTGCTCATGGGACAGCGTCACCAGAATAAGACGGCAGTATGGAGGATAATGCAAGCCTCTGCGATGCTTCAGTTCGTCGCGGACGAAGGCATGATAGTCATGCCCGCTGGCATGGATAATGGAATAATGCTCCGGCGTATACGACTGAACTACCACTTCGCCCGGCAGCTGATGGCGTCCCGCCCGACCAGCCACCTGTGTGAGCAACTGGAACGTTTTCTCGGCTGCGCGGAAGTCCGGCAGATTTAGCGCCGAATCCGCTGTGATGACACCAACAAGGGTCACATCCGGAAAATCAAGACCTTTGGCTACCATCTGCGTTCCCAGCAGCACATCGGCTTTCTTATCCCGGAACTGGCCCAGAAGCTTCTCATGCGAACCCTTTTCGGTGGTGGTATCCACGTCCATCCGAATGACCCGAATCCCAGGAAAAAGCTTGCCCAGTTCTTCCTCGACACGCTGCGTGCCGGTCCCAAAGAAACGAATATGCTCGCTTCCGCATTCCGGGCAGAGCTGTGGCGCCGGCTCGGCGTGACCGCAGTAATGACAGCGTAGATTGTTACTGCGACTGTGGAAGGTTAACGAAATATCGCATTCCGGACAGGTAGCTACATAGCCGCAGCTCCGGCACATGACGAAGGTGGAAAAGCCCCGGCGGTTCAGTAGCAGCACCGTTTGCTCTCCCCGTTCCAGACGTTCGGCTAGCGCTGCATGCAGACTACGGCTAAACATCGAACGGTTGCCATCCTTAAGCTCCTCACGCATGTCCACTACCTGTACTTTTGGCAAGGGGTTGCCAAGTGCACGACTCGGCATTTCAAGCAGCACTGGCGAGAAGTGAATGTCACTTTGCGATCGTGCGGCATGGTAGCTCTCCAGCGACGGTGTCGCAGAGCCCAGAATAACCGCAGCCCCGCATTGCTCCGCCCTACGTACCGCGACATCACGGGCATGGTACTTCGGATTCTCTTCCTGCTTGTAGGAAGTCTCGTGCTCCTCGTCCATAATAATCAGTCCCAGATTAGTAAACGGTGCAAACACCGCCGAACGCGCTCCGACAGCTACTGTTGCTTTCCCCTCGCGAATCTTGCGCCATTCATCGTACCGTTCCCCGGCCGACAAGCGGCTGTGCATCACCGCCACACCGCTGCCAAAACGGCCCTTGAACCGCTCCACCATTTGCGGGGTCAGGGAAATTTCCGGTACTAGCACCACAGCCTGTCGACCTTGATCCAGACAGCGCTGTATCGACTGGAGATAGATTTCTGTCTTACCACTGCCGGTTACACCATGCAGCAGGAACACCTCATGCTGCCCTTCATCTACTGTGGCCGCAATGCGCGAGTATACAATTTGCTGCTCCAGCGTAAGCGGCAAAGGCGTACTTGGCTTGAAGTCACGTCCCTGGTAAGGATCACGGTACACCTCAATCTCACCGATCTCGATATATCCCTTTTCCTCCAGTCCCTTCACTGTGCCTGCCGTCACCTGCAAGACTGCTAGCACTTCCTTGAGAGGCAACGGTAGCATAGCAGCCATCTCAATCAGGAAGGTCAATACTTCCTTCTGCCGAGCAGACCTTGCCGGAAATCCGGCTAATGACTCACGAGCCGAATCTGCATCCATAGTCAGGTCTACGACTTTTATCTTCTTCTTGCCCATCTTGTCCTTAATGCTCTGACTTTCCGATAGGACACCCCTACGCAGCATGAACTTCACTGTTTCCGCAGCATCCGGGAAGGAGCGAGTCAACTGCTTCATTGACACTTCTCCGGCCCGCCGCACAAATTCGGTAATCTCCCGCTCTTCGCTTCCTGTATCGCTAAACATCGAGAACAGCTCTTCTTCAGGGAAAATCCCATCAGTCCCATCCACTGCGGACAGGTCATCTGCAGATTCACCCAGCGAGATCAGCCGTTCGGCTTTACCTTTCAATGCGGTAGGCAGCATCGCCTGCAGAGAGGATATCCTCCTGCATGCATACTTCCGGCTCATCCAATCTGCCAGTTCAACCAGTTCCGGCGACAGCGGAGGGATGAGGTCCAGCACCTCCTGAATCGGCTTCAATCCTTGCAGTGAGCCCGTTTCTCCGGATTCCAGGGATACAACGAACCCCTGCACCGTACGATGCCCGAAGGGAACAGCAACACGGCTGCCGATTTCAATCCAGAGCTTCAGCGATTCCGGGATACTATAGTCAAAAGGCCGGTCAGTGCTGCGTACAGGTACATCGACAATGACCTTGGCTATATCCATTATAAAGAGGCTCCAGAGGTTCGTTCTGCCGCCAGAATAAGCAGTTGCTTAGCAACCTCGTCCTTGGACAGTAGTGGCAGCTCTTTTACCAGTCCGTTCCGATCATAAATAGATACTATATTCGTATCCGTCCCAAAACCGGCCCCTGGAACAGCTACATCATTAGCAACAATCAGATCACAGTTCTTACGGACTAACTTGTCCTTCGCATACATCTCCGCATTACCCGTCTCGGCCGCAAAGCCGATCAGGAACTGTTTGTCTTTCTTCATGCCCAGTGTTTCCAAAATATCCGTTGTTTTTACAAGCTCAAGCGTCATCGTGTCTCCGCTCTTCTTGATTTTGGTATCCGCACTGAACTTTGGACGATAGTCTGAGACGGCTGCAGCCTTGATCAGAATATCGCAATCTTCCCAATGCGCCATCACAGCGTCGTACATGTCCTCGGCAGATTGCACCCGCACCACATGAATACCGGCTTCTTGCGGCAGTGCTTCATCCGTACGAGCCGCGATCAAAGTGACTTCAGCCCCCATAAGCCTTGCTGCACGGGCCAGCGCAAAGCCCATTTTCCCGGATGAATCGTTGGAAATATAACGGACCGGATCGATCCGTTCCACGGTTCCGCCAGCAGTGATAACCACTTTTTTGCCGGTTAGAGGTCCTGATGTCACCGTCTCCTGCTTAGCAAAAAAACGTTCAACGCATTGCACAATTGTTTCCGGCTCTTCCAGTCTTCCTTTACCCACATAACCACAGGCCAGCATACCCTCACCCGGTTCAATGAACCCAACACCCCGACGGGCGAGAATATCAAGATTGTTCATAACGGCAGGATGCTGATACATATGCACATTCATGGCCGGGGCCACCATGATGGGGGCAGTTGTTGCCAGAAGTGTAGTAGACAGCATATCATCTGCCAGGCCATGGGCCATTTTAGCAATAATATTGGCCGTAGCCGGCGCAACCAGCACCAAATCTGCGCTGCCGGCAAGATCTATATGCGCAAAGAGAGACGGGTCACGTTCCTGAAATGTATCGCTGTACACCAGGTTCTTGGATAATGACTGCATCGTCAGCTCTGTAATAAACTGTTTGGCCGAATCTGTCATAATAACATGTACATCGGCCCCTTTCTGGGCCAGCTTGCTAGTTAAAGCAGCTGCCTTGAAAGCAGCAATTCCTCCGGTTACGCCAAGTATAATCCTTTTCCCCTTCAAGCTATTCAAAATGATCCTCCTCCTCATACTCATCCTGCAATTGAACGATCATGTGAGCAAGTAGAAACGGCTTTGCCGTCCTTTAAGGGACGGTATCCGTTTCTGCGAGAAATATAAGGATGATTTTTAGCGTAGAACATATACATCCTTATATTTAAAAAAATAACAACCTTCCGGTTGTCAGGAACAGCCCGGTCCGGGCTATTATCGCTAAATTGTCACTTCAACCTTTAGCTTCTTCAGTCAGAAAAAAAACGGCAGCGCCCGCCTCTTGGGAAGGCGGCGTCCGTTTATGCTGAAGCTATTGGGGACTAGTTTTCTTCCCCTTTTGTTACGATAATACGGTCCTCATAGACTTCTTCAAGGGCAACCCCAACGAACTTATGGGATTTAGGAGCTTTGATATCAGTCTTTCCGCCTTCGCGCAGTTGTCTGGCACGGCGGGATGCAGCGACAACGAGCGAATACTTGCTGTCCACTTTGTTCATCATTTCATCAATGGATGGATATAACACGTGAGCACCTCTTTATAATTTACTGTGGATAGAACCGACCTACAGTTCCCTAATCTTACAATGTTCGGCGATAATGATACTTTCTATTCGCTTGCAGGCCAGATCGATCTCGTCATTAACGACAGCATAGTCATAATGCTGCATCAGGCTGATCTCATCCTCTGCCACCGACATACGGTGATTGATGACATCGGGATGTTCCGTGCCACGGCCGCGAATGCGGTCCTTGAGTTCATCCATGGACGGCGGAAGCAGGAACACAAAGATGCCTTCCGGGAACTTCTCCTTTACCTTCAAGGCGCCTTGCACCTCGATCTCCAGGATAATATCCTTTCCACTCTCGAGTGTCCGTTCCACAAAATCACGCGGAGTACCATAATAATTACCCACGTATTCTGCGTATTCGAGCAATTGATCGGCTTCGATCATGGACAAAAACTGCTCTCTGCTTTTGAAAAAATAATTGACACCGTCTTCTTCACCTGCACGCGGGCTACGGGTTGTAGCCGATACGGAATAAATCAATTCAGGCATCTTTGGCCGCAGCGCAGTACAGACAGTTCCTTTACCAACACCGGATGGGCCGGATAATATGATCAGCAATCCTTTTGACATAGTACACTCCATTTAATCGTTATTCGTCGTTATCGTCGTCTTTGCTGGACAAGCGGTGCGCCACAGTCTCCGGCTGAACCGCAGACAGGATGACATGATCACTGTCCGTAATGATGACGGCACGGGTACGGCGGCCGTAGGTGGCATCAATCAGCATATGCCTGTCTCTGGCCTCCTGGATGATGCGTTTGATCGGCGCCGATTCCGGGCTGACAATGGAAATGATACGGTTTGCCGACACGATATTTCCAAAGCCGATGTTGATAAGTTTAATGGCCATGTTCCGTTTGTTCCCCCCAATAAGTTACATCTTTGCTTGTGGATCAAGGCTTCGGTTACTCTAAATTCGCCGCCTGTTCCCGAATTTTCTCCAGCTCCGCTTTCATTTCCAGCGCACAGCCAGCCAATGTCAAGTGGTTACATTTGGAACCGATGGTGTTCGTCTCCCGGTTCATCTCCTGAATGAGAAAATCCAGTTTACGCCCTACCGGTTCATTCGCTATTAATAGGCTTCTGCATTGTTCGAAATGACTGTGGAGTCGGGTCAGCTCTTCATCAATATTGCAGCGGTCGGCAAAGATGGCGATCTCCATTCCGAACTTATGCTCATCAAAAGGGAAGGTTCCGTCATTCAGTTCGCCAAGTCGCTGACGCAGCTTGTCCCGATATTCACTTACAACCGTTGGAGCCAGCCCCACCATATCGGCATGAAGCTTCTCCAAATGGCTTAGCCGCTGTTCCAGATCTGCACCCAGATAACTCCCCTCACGGGCACGCATCTCCATGAGGGACTGCAGACTCTGATCCAAGCCCTGCTCAAGCATTTCAGACAGATCCTCGGGGGATACCGGGTCAAGACCCGCAGCTCCCTCCCTGCTTTCCATTACGCCAGGCAATGAGAGCAGGTCGCGCAGACTGAGTTCTCCGCCAAGCCCGAACGCCTCTTTCAGCGTATCTGCGGCTTGAAGATAGGACTTCACTGCAGCCTGGTTCAGCACCAGTCCTACAGCGGCTTCCTCGTCGCGCTCCCTGTTAATAACTACATCCACCCGTCCCCGTTTGATGTGCTGCTGCACCTTGCGCTTCAGTACATCCTCATAAACCATCCAATCCCGGGGCATCCGCAGCACAACTTCGCAGTACCGGTGATTCACCGATTTGACTTCGAACGTAATCTTGTAACCGCCGAATTGCAGGGACGACTGACCGTATCCGGTCATGCTAAATGACAACGGAATCACATCCATTACACTATTGTAATTGATTATACTTAACGAAACAAGGGGGACAATTTGCGCCCGGACTTCTGCCATACATACTCCAGCAGCTGTACGCTCATATCGTAGAACATGAACGGCGTCATCAGGTATATTCCGTTAAAATGCTCCGTAGCCGCGTCTAGCAGCTCTTTGGCAATGGCCACACCCTCTGCCCGTCCGGCTTCCCCTTCCAGCCCACTCATCCGGTTACGAACCTCTTCGGATAGCTGAATACCCGGTACCTCGTTGTGCAAATATTCAGCGTTACGGCCGCTCGCAAGCGGCATAATGCCGAGGAATACAGGCACACTGAGATGTGCAGTAGCTTTGCCTATATTGGCAATCAGCTCTGGATCATAGACCGGCTGAGTCATGATATAATCCGCACCGGATGCGATTTTTTTCTCCAAACGCTGAACCGCTTTATCCAGATGCTTGACGTTGGGGTTAAATGCAGCCCCGATTACGAAATTGGCCTTCTGTTTTAGCGGCTTGCCTGAGAATGCAATGCCATCATTCAACTGCTTGATCATTCTTATAATTTCAAATGAGGTCAGGTCATACACCGAGCTTGATCCCGGCAGATCGCCGAAGCGAGCCGGATCACCGGTTACAGCCAGAACGTGGTTGACGCCCAGTGCATCGAAGCCCATCAGATGGGACTGTGTGCCGATCAGGTTGCGGTCCCGGCAAGCAATGTGCACCAGCGGGCGCAGCCCCGTCTTAGCCTGGACCAGATGTCCGAGGGCCATATTACTCATACGTGTAACCGCCAGCGAGTTGTCGGCTAGCGTCAGTGCGTCTGCACCGGCGCGGCGCAGCGCTTCTGCGCCTCTCATGAACTTGTTAATATCCAGATCTCGCGGCGGATCAAGCTCAACTATAACAGTATGGCGTTCCTTAACGAGGTCAACCAGCGTCGGCTCTCCTCCATCGCGTCCTGTCTCGTCGCTCAAATGCTCTGTAATTGTAATACGCTCAACAGGCTTCACTGTCGGCTCTGGCAGCGCCTCTGGCTCGTAACCCGCCAGCGCCTTCGAGATTTCCGCAATATGCTGCGGAGTCGTTCCACAGCAGCCTCCGATAATTCGGCTGCCCATCTCTGCAAAGGTCATCGCCATCTGGCCAAAATACTCCGGCGACGCCCCATATTTGTACTGTCCATCCACATAATCCGCTATGCCCGCATTCGGGTATATGGAGACCGGCAGCGTCAGGCTTCCCTGGAGTGTGCCCAGAGCACGCTTGATCCCCATCGGGCCGGTACGGCAATTGAAGCCGATAATATCGGCACCGTCTTGCTCCAGAATCCGGAACGCCTCCGGCAGCGTCAGCCCGTCCAGCGTCCGCGCGGTATCATCCATGGCGAACTGGCAGATCACCGGCACCGAGCTGTGTTTGCGGATCGTCTTGAGCGCTAAATGCATTTCCTCGACATCGTAGAACGTTTCCAGCATAATGCCGTCTACATCCTCTTCCAATAATGCGGTAATCTGCTGTGTGAAATATTTCTTAAGCTCCGAAGAGGACAGATTGGCCCGCTTCCCGGCACGGATAGAGCCAACGGCCCCAACAACATAGCCAGCCTCTCCAGCGGCACGCCGGGCAATCCTCACACCTGTCCGGTTAATTTCTTCGACCTTGGATTCCAAGCCAAATTTAGACAGTTTATCATAGTTAGCCGAGTAGGTATTGCTCTCCAGCAGCACCGCTCCAGCCTGAATATAGCTACGATGTACTTCCTCAATAACCTCCGGAGAGGTCAAGTTCAATTCTTCATAAGAGATCCCTACAGGGAAGCCTTTCTGATATAAAAATGTACCCATCGCACCATCGCCGACAAGCACTTTGTTTCCCCATGCGGAACGTAAATCCGGCTTCACCGCAAGCCCTCCCCTGACATTAGTTTCATACTAATGTAACATAAATCGGGATGAATGATAAGCTTTCGCAGTAAAGCAATTTCCCATCGCCGCTGAAGATGCATGTCCCTGCAGCAAATGCTTCATACTATCTGAAGCCAGAACAAGGGAGATGTACCTATGAAGAACAAAACAAGAAAACTTCTACTTCGGAAATACGCAATCCTTCTGCTACTGTGTGGGCTGAGTCTGCTCTATCTGTATTTAGGAGACTGGATGTTCGGCTATGGCCTGGATAATATTTCGTATATCCTGAACTATTTGCTCTACACGACTTCCGAGAAGTTGACGGCTGCCATTATGCTGCTATGTCTAGTAATTCCCGATATCAAGCAGTGGATCACGGGACATCAGCCTGAGCGGGGCGGCGAACGGTGACCTCTTATGAAGGAGATCAGAATCAGAATCGCAGGGAACAGCAGCATAAAGAATGGATATATCGTATATAGCAGCTTCCCGCCCTCCTGCAAATGCTCAGTAAAGCTGCGGGCGTCCAGCATGGAGCTGAACAGGATGATCAGGGAGACAGGGTAGACCATTTTCCTGTAGGGCAAGTTGAACAGCTCGGAAAGCCCCACCAACGCTGCCGCGAAAAAAACCGCCATTTTGAAGAATACGCCGATAATAAGCACCATCACAACCAGGATATCGACCCGCTGGATAAAATCCGAAATGGAAATTTTGCTGATGGTGGGCATCAGCGGGAGTGGAGACCGCTTCGCGATATCGGCACCAAGCACCGAAATATTCAAGGCCATGGTAAAACTCAGCAGCAGCCCGGATATAAACATGGTTGCGCCGATGACCCAAGGGCCTTTTTTGCTGTTACTTAAGTACGGCATTAGCATGGTGAAGCTGATCATCTCCCCAAAAGGAAACATGAAATTCTGATGCACAACCGCAGACAGGACAGGCTGAATTCCGTTCTCCAGCACGGGTAGCAGGCGGTTGATATCGATCGAACCCGACAGGACCAGTAAAATCGTACAGAAGATCCCGATAAACAGAACGATCACCCCGAATATCAGCGATGTCCGTGCCAGCACCTCCACGCCCTTGTGCAGCACATAGGCGCAGGACAGAATCATGAGCACAGAAATAATAAATAACGGTGTCCGGTGCATGGTCGCCATAACGAGCATTGTACTCCCATCCCGCAAATCGCGTCCTGCCAGATTCATGAACAGAATAATGTACAGCACGGATACCACCGCGCCGATATATTTTCCGAGCAGCTTCCTGGTGTAGCCCGTCAAAGGCAGCTTTGGATAGCGCCTGTAGAGAAAAGCATACCCCGCAAAAACAAACAGACCGATGCAATCCCCAATCAGTATGGAGAGCCAGGCATCTTTTCCCGACTCCAAGCCAAGATTCACTACCAGTGCGGTCCCAAGCTCGAACAGCAGGGTCAATGTGAAAATCTCAAATAATCCAATCCTGATACTGCCTTTATTCATAATCTCCCCCCCTTAACCTTGCACTAATTGGCCTGAAAAGAGCTACCGCGCATATCTGTATGCCTGATCACTGCGTCAATCTCATAATTGACCCGGCATTTTTTGAATATCTGCTCCCAATGATTCTCGACCACCTTCCAACCCTTCTTGTTGTCTCTTTCCACGGCTTGCCCAAAGCCCAGAAAATCACTATTCATCCTACGGGCTGCTGTCAGCGCCGCGGTCAGTTGTTTCTCAGTTTCTTGCTCCACTAACCCTGAGAGGTCGTTCAGCACCTTGGGATTCGTGAGATCTAGATTATTGGGAGATTCCTTTAGACCTGCCTGCTGGGTGATTTTAATCGTGATCAGGGGATCTTCGGGATTGTCTGCCTCTGCCTCCACCTTGACTTGTGAGAGATAGACGTTAAATGCCACGTAGTTTCCCTTCCCGCTTTTGACAAGCAGTGGCATCTGTGTGATTTTGTTCTTTATCAACGCTGTGCCGACTGCTTCGCTGCCTTCGAGCCAACCCACCAGTTTATCTGCTTTAAAAGCGGCTATGCCCGTCACCTTTAGTGTTGCTTTAGGAGCAATGCTTTTTAGATTGTCATTGGTATCAGACTTCTTCTCCTCCCCGGAGACCAGTACACCATTGATCAGTGGACCTCCGCCCGGAATTTGAAGCCCCCGGACCACATCGTCCACTTCCATCTTGAAATTGTAGCCAAACTGCCTGGAGGTGGTCTCCAGCTTCTCCACCAGATCATTGGCAGGAATCTTGCTGAACACCGTCATGGTGGTCATACTATCCTTAGCCGTCTGCCCTTTGGAGATGAACATAAAACTCGTCAGCCGTGTCTCACTCTCCCTTTCCAGTACGTCCATAATGTCTTTGATGCCTTCTCTCCCGAATTTCTCGGAGATTACCAGTACCCGGACATGGCCAAGCGACAGAAATCGAGCAGTCTGACGCGAAGCATCAGCAAGGGCTTCGAACATGGAGCGGCCCCTGCCGGTGTATACGGCAACGGGCGAGGTGCCCCGGGCGTTTTTGCCGGAAATCTCATCCGCAACGACAACCTGGAAGGAAAGCTCGTATTTCTCCTCCTCTGATGGCCCCCTGTCAATAGCTACTCCGGTGACTACAGCCCTCCGGTTCAGCTCCACACTGTCCCAGCAGCCCGTCAGCCCGAGTAGTGTGATGCAACACAGCGTTGTCATTGCTACACTCAAAAATCGTCTATTCATGCTGCTCTTTTCCTTCCATGGGACCGGTTGTTTCGGCATGTTCCTCCGGGATCTTGGGCGAGAGATTCTCTTCATGTCCACTGTTGATCATCTTGCCTTGTGGAACGGATGCCCCCGTCGTATGCCTTGATTTGCTAGCTCCCTTAGCCCATAGGGGCAGTCTTAAAATAGTGTCTTTACGGGATTTCAAAGAAGGCGGAACGATAGGCGACAGATAAGGAATACCAAAAGAACGCAGGCTGTTCATATGTGCAACCAGGACAATCATGCCCAGTGTGATTCCGAAGAAACCGAACATCCCGGCAAGAAACAGAAAGACAAAGCGAATTAACCTACCCGCAATCGACATATTGTAAGCGGGAATAGCGAAGCTTGCGATCCCCGTCAAGGCAACCACGATAACCATTACCGGTGTAATGATTCCAGCCTCCACCACGGCCTGGCCAAGAATCAAGGCTCCGACAACAGACACCGTCTGCCCTACTGCACGAGGCATGCGCACCCCCGCTTCCCGCAAAATTTCAATGGCTCCTTCCATCAACAGTGCCTCTACAAAAGCTGGAAAGGGAACGTTCTCTCGCTGTGCCAGAAGGCTGATCAATAGCGTGGTGGGAATCATTTCATAGTGATAGGTAGTAAGGGCGATGTATACGGCCGGTCCAAGCATCAGCACGATAAAACTGATATACCGGATAATGCGCATCAACAGGGAAATATCAAACCGCTGGGCATAATCGTCAGAGGATTGAAAGAACTGGGTAAAAACAGCTGGCAGTACCAGGATAAATGGCGTGCCGTCCACGATCAGCACCACTCGTCCCTCCAGCAAATTTGCAACTGCGGAATCGGGCCGCTCCGTATTGTAGACAGTCGGAAATGGCGTAAAAGTCTTGTCCTGGATAAGCTCTTCGATATAGCCTGATTCCAGCACTGCGTCGATCTTGATCCGGTTTAACCGCAATTTGACCTCAGCCAGCAGCTTATCATCCACTGTGTCCTGTATGAACATCAGAGCCACATAGGTTTGAGTAACACTACCGATCTTCATATACTCCAGCCTAAGCTTAGGCGATTTGATTCTCCGCCGGATGAGCGATACATTTGTGGCAACCGACTCTACAAAACTGTCTTTTGGACCCCTCACCACCAGCTGGGAACTAGGCTCGCCGACTGCTCGCCATTCTCCGCCCGTTGTCTCACAGGAAATCACTGCAGAGTATCCGTCAAGCAGGATCAGCGTCTCTCCCGAGAGAAGGGCCAGCAGTACCTCGTTCCACACTTCCTTTCTGCTTGCCTGACCGATCTCCAAGGCTCGATTCAGTATGTAGTCCGGTAGATTCGCGCTCCCTCCTTCACCATCCTTGAAAGTCTCAACAGAAACTTCCAGCAGCGACCCGACTACAAATTGGTTAACGCTGTCCGCATTCGCCAGTTCACTGAAATGAACAGCCGCCGCTTTGACAGGTACCGCTCCGGCAAGAAGGACATGACGGATTTTAAGATCCGGGCTGTTGCCGAGCTCGCTTTTAATATTGTCCAACATCTCCTCAAGTACATTGCTAAGCCCAGACGTTCCACCGCCGTTCCCATTTCCTGCATTCGAAGAACCTGTCGACGACTTTCCCACACCCTCACCGCTACGCCAGAACCTGCCGTTTCTGTTCACATACTCCCCCCTTTCTCACACTGGAGCTTATTATTCACGGCGGGCTCTTCCATTATTCGGCTGATTTCTGGATGTAACATGACAAAAAAAGCCGTCACAATACGTGACGGCTTGGCTTACAACTTAGCTCATATGGACGATTAGCGGTTCACTTATACTTCAACAGTACCTGTGTATACCACTTCAGCGGGACCTGTCATATAGACATGATTGTCTTCTTCATTCCATTCAATAAAGAGATCCCCGCCCTTGAGGCTGATCCAGGCTGATCTGTCGGTCAGACCATTCAGTACGGACGATACAAGTGTCGCACAGGCTCCGGTTCCACAGGCCAGTGTCGGTCCGGCACCACGTTCCCAGACGCGCATATCCACCCGGCCCCGATCGAGTACCGTCGCGAACTCCACATTGACCTTTCGCGGAAAGAGGGGATGCACTTCCAGCTTCGGCCCCCATGTCGCAAGATCAAAGGATACCGCATCCTCCACATAAATTACACAGTGTGGATTACCCATGGATACCGCGGTGAATTTGAATGCCGCTCCTTCGGTTTCAATCGGCTGGTTCAACACAGGCTCCGCATCGATCGCAACCGGAATTTGGAGGCCAGAGAGTACCGGCTCGCCCATATCCACAGTTACGGTCTCGACTATGCCGTCCTTAACCTTCAATGTAACTTTCTGCTCACCTGCACCAATGGTCTCAATGACGATTTCCTCCGAGTTCACGAGGCCATGATCATACACATATTTGGAGACGCAGCGGATCGCGTTCCCACACTGTTCTGCTTCAGATCCATCCGAGTTCATAATACGCATCATATAGTCCCCGCGCTGGGAGGGCAGGATGAACACCAGTCCGTCCGCCCCGATCCCGAAGAACCGGTTGCAGAGCGTTACAGCCAGCTCAGAAGCATTGCTAGGAAGCTCTTGTTCCCCATAGACGATAATAAAGTCGTTGCCTAGTCCGTGCATTTTAGTAAATTCCATATTCAGGTCACTCCTTGAGAGATAGGCTGGTCATATTGGGCCATATTTGACTTCTGCCGATGTCCAGCACAGAAGCATACAGGCCTTAGCTGCAACAAGCATACCGTAAGGAATGAGCTTATGCTATTGACTTTATGCCGAAATTTTTGTACTTTTTATCACCGAGCGACCGCCTCTGTTCATACTGTGACGGTTGCGTCTGCCACCCCATACGCTGCCTGCTCCCATGAGGAAGGTAGGAATGCCGGCGGCTACCAGCACCAGGCACCATTCGCGGAAGTTCAGCGGCACTGTCTTGAAGACCGGTTGCAGCACTGGCATGTACATGACGACCAGCATCAGAATAATGGAAGACAATACGGCCAACACAAGGTACTTGTTCTGGAACGGATTGCGGTGGAACACCGAACGGGAACTGCGGCAGTCGAACACATGGAACAGTTGGGCCATAACCAATGTAGCAAAAGCAACCGACTGCGCCAGAATCAGTTGATCCGGATTCTCCGGCGCGATACGCAGTGTCAGCCAGAAGGCTCCCAACGTGCACAGGCCAATCAGCAAGCCACGGCTGATAATCTTCCAGCCGAGGCGGCGGGCAAAGATATTTTCTTTGGCGCCACGTGGTTTGTGCTCCATGAGATCCTTCTCCGGCTGATCGACACCCAGTGCCATGGCTGGTAATCCGTCCGTGACGAGATTGACCCACAGGATCTGAATCGGCACGAGCGGCAGCGGCAGTCCTAACATCATAGCGAAGAACATCGTCAAAATCTCCCCGACATTGGAAGCCAGCAGATAGCGGATAAACTTGCGGATGTTCTCATAGATGTTCCGGCCTTCTTCAATGGCCGCCACAATCGTAGAGAAGTTATCATCGCCAAGAATCAGCGAGGAGGCTTCCTTGGTCACGTCCGTTCCGGTTATTCCCATTGAAATCCCGATATCTGCCGCTTTGATAGCAGGGGCGTCGTTGACGCCGTCACCTGTCATCGCTACCACATGGCCACGGCGCTGCAGCGATTTGACGATCCGCAGCTTGTGTTCCGGCGATACACGGGCGTACACAAATACGTTATCTGACACCTTATCCAGCTCATCATCATCCATCCGGCTGAGCTGCGTGCCAGTCAGCACCGTACCGCCCCGCTGTAGAATACCGAGCTGATGGGCAATAGCTTCCGCCGTCGTCCCGTGATCCCCGGTAATCATAACCGTCTTAATCCCTGCCCGGCGTGTAATACTGATCGCATCGCGCACCTCGCGGCGCGGCGGATCGATCATTCCCGCAAGTCCGACGAAGATTAGCTGGGATTCCGCTTCCTTGTCCTCGCCCACGACCTCATTCGCACGCAGATCACGGTACGCCATGGCCAGTACTCGAAGTGCACCTGAAGCCATCGCTTCATTGGCATCCATCACTTTCTGGCGCAGTGTTGGCGTGCAAGGAACAACCGCACCCTCCCAGAGCAAGTAGGAGCAGCGGCTAAGCAGCACATCAGGCGCGCCTTTGGTGCAAACCATACGACCACCGGGATGCTCTACAACAACGGACATCAGTTTGCGCTCCGAATCAAATGGAAACTCCTTCTCGCGGGTATATGTGCCTGCCAGAAACTGCGGAGTTAACCCCATCTTCGCGGACAGCGCAACTAAAGCCCCTTCCGTCGGGTCGCCCTTTAGCTCCCATACCGCCTGGCCTTGCTGTTCCTTATCGCCATCGCTGTCCTTGCCTTTTTTACGCTTACCCTGGTCTTCGGGGAAAGTTTCTACGATTTCCGCGTTATTGCAGAGCGCACTTACTTGAAGGAGACGGCGCAGACTCTGATCATTTTTAAGCTCAACAGCACGGCCCTTCAGGAGAATCTGACCGGTAGGTGAATATCCCTCACCTGTGACCTCCAGACTGCGGCCGCCGCTCCAAACCTGGGTCACGGTCATCTTATTCTGGGTCAGCGTACCGGTCTTATCGGAACAGATCACTGAGGCGCAGCCCAGTGTCTCCACCGATGGCAGCTTACGCACAATAGCCTTGCGCTTGATCATACGCTGAACGCCCAGCGCCAGCGCGATCGTGACGATAGCCGGCAAGCCTTCGGGAATGGCTGCAACCGCAAGACTGACGCCAGCCAGGAACATCGCCGTGGCGGGTTGTCCGTGCATAATGCCGGCCAGCACCACCACAATGGTCAGACCTAGCGCAACATAGATCAGAATCTTGCCGAGCTGCTCCAGCCGATGCTGGAGAGGTGTTTCCTGAGCGTCCGTGTTCTGGATCAGATCAGCGATCTTGCCCATCTCCGTATCCATCCCGGTGCGCACTACGATGGCCTTGCCTGTCCCGCGCGTGACCATGGTTCCCATGAAGCCGATATTCTTCTGATCACCTAATGGGATCTCTTCAGCATGGATCGGCTGCGAATGCTTGGACACCGGCAGGGATTCCCCGGTAAGTGCAGATTCCTCCGCATAGAGCGCGCTGCATTCCAGCCAACGGACATCTGCCGGGATCCGGTCCCCGCTTTCTAGCAGGAGGATATCACCTGGTAACAGCATTTTGGCGGGAAGGGTCTGACTTTTCCCATCGCGAATGACCTTCGCTGTGGGCGCTGACAATTGCTTCAGCGCCCGCAAGGAGCGTTCAGCCCTGAATTCCTGCACGAAGCCCAGCACCCCGTTAAGCAGAATAATCGCAATAATAGTGATCGCATCCAGATACTCGCCGAGCAGGCCCGAGATAAACGTTGCCCCCATCAGAACAAGCACCATGAAGTCTTTAAATTGATTCAGCAGCAATGTCAGCGGAGAGATGGCCTTACCTTCGGTCAACTCGTTGAAGCCGTTCTCCTTACGCCTTTCTGTGGCCTCCTCCTCTCGGAGTCCGGTCTGTGGCTGAACACCGAAGATTTTCTGCAGTTCCTCTGCACCGAGCCGGTGCCAACTGTTTTGTTCCATGTCTTTTCTTTCCCCTCCCGGTCGTTTCTTGACTTCCGGCGGCGCACAGCTTTTCCACCTGTTCATGACCAAGTCTATTCGGGGTCGTCCCAAAATATCACCCTGCGAACTTCTCCTTTTGCACGAAGACCGCGAAGTGTGGCATCATAGAGGGATAACAATTTCAATTTTATGGCGACAGGAGATCTATATCATGGCATTGGACGGCATCGTTACCCGGGCTATCGTGCAGGAATTGCAAGCCTTTACAGGTGCACGCATAGGCAAAATATATCAACCCACCACTCATGACCTCATCTTTATCCTGAGAGGACAGGGAGGCGGCGGAAAGCTGCTTCTATCTGCGAACCCCACCTATCCCCGTCTGCATCTCACGGAGAGAAACAGCATAAATCCACCCGAAGCGCCGATGTTCTGCATGCTAATGCGTAAACATTGCGAGGGCGGAACTATAGAAAGTATCACCCAAGTCGGCATGGAGCGGATTATCCATATCCACATTAAGCAGAGGGATGAGCTTGGCGATGTTTCCGCCAAAAAAATCATCATCGAGCTGATGGGCAGACACAGTAACATCATTCTCACAGATATGAATGGCACAATTGTTGACGGCATACATCATGTTACACCTTCCATCAGTAGCTACCGGATCATTATGCCTGGCTTCGCTTACACTGAGCCGCCCCAGCAGTACAAGCTAAATCCTCTGGAACTTGGACGTGAGGAGTTCCTGGAGCTCGTTGCTTCTGCTGAGAGAGACGCCGCCCTTCAAGTCACTGATAGTGATGAAGCCGAGTCTGACGAGCTCTCCCAAGCCCCGCAAAAAGACGGATCGGGCGGACCCGCACCTTCCGCTGACCCCATCGGGTGGATTGTGCATGCCTTTAGCGGCCTCAGCCCACTTGTCGCAGGCGAGATCGTGCAGCGCTATCGTCAAGCCGCTGAAACAGCGGCAGCGGGTACAACAGAGGCAGAGCGCTTATGGGACGCCTTTCATTCGGTCATGGAGCCGGTACGGAATTTTTCGTTCTCGCCGATCTCCGGGGCCAATGCAAAAGGCAAGCTGATCTTCTCAGCAATTCCGCTCACTCTCTCTGATGAACAAGCGAAGCACTATGAATCCATCAGCCAGTGCATGGAAGATTATTATGGGGATAAGGCCGAACGGGATACCGTCAAACAACGGGTCAGCGACCTCATCCGCTTCCTGGGCAATGAACGGACGAAGAATGTCAAGAAGCTGGCAAAGCTGCAGGAGGATCTGGAGGAAGCCCAGGAAGCCGATCGGTACCGGATTTGGGGCGAGCTGCTATTCGCTTCACTGCATGCGGTATCCAAGGGTGATAAGCAGGCGGTGCTGGTCAACTACTATGACGAGAATCAGGCAGAGATTACGATACCGCTTGACCCGCTCCTGAACCCTTCGGACAATGCACAGCGCTTCTTCAAGAAGTACAACAAGTACAAGAACAGTTTGCTCGTCATTGACGAGCAATTGATCAAAACACACGAAGAGATCGCCTACATGGAGAGCCTGCTGCAGCAGCTCGACCATGCTTCGCTAAATGATATCGAAGAGATCCGCGATGAGTTGGTGGGGCAGGGATATCTGCGGGATAGAAGCAAGAAGGGCAAGAAGAAGAAAAAAGCGACTCGCCCCACTCTTCAGGTGTTTACTTCTTCAGAGGGTATTGACATCTATGTCGGCAAAAACAATCTGCAGAACGAGTACCTCACGAACCGTTTGGCCTCATCGAACGATACTTGGCTACACACCAAGGATATACCGGGTTCGCACGTCGTTATCCGCAGTGAGAGCTTCGGGGATGCCACGCTGGAGGAGGCTGCTCAATTGGCTGCGTACTTTAGCCAGGCCAAGCAATCGAGCAGTGTCCCTGTAGATTGCACCCTGATCCGCCATGTGCGCAAGCCGAGCGGCTCCAAGCCGGGATATGTCATCTATGATCATCAGAAGACACTGTTTGTGACCCCGGTAGAAGATACGATCAAGGGCCTGCCGAATACCCTCAGAAGCTAATGTAAGAGACAGCACATGTCAAGATTGTAAGAGACAGCGCTTGTCATAAAATAGAGCCTCCGGTCATCTCCATCAATATGTGGATGGGCCGGAGGCTCTTCTATTTATTGCGTATGAGTCTGGTTGCTATAGCATTCAGGGAATTCTTTTACATAAACATGCTCAGGTTCTACCTTCTAGCTAGCAGATCCAGTACATCCACAGGGACGTTCACACTACCGAGTTCACCGTGAAAAACAACACCCTGACGCTCGCCGTGAAAGTCTGAGCCCCCGGTCACAGCTAGATTATAGTCCTGTGCCATCGTCAAATAGCGCGCTTCTTCCTCACGTCCATGATCCGAATGATAGACTTCGATGCCGGTAAAGGCCCCTTGCAGTAAAATGCTGCGTACTAGTTCATCATCACCATAGAGTCCCGGATGGGCCAGCACTGCCTTACCGCCGGCTTCACCAATCCACGAGCAGGCCTCTTCCGGAGAAATGCGCGGTGGTGAGACAAAAGCCGCGGCCCCTTCGGCCAAATACTTGTCAAAAGCCTCCCGCATATTCTGCACAACGCCCAGCCGTACCAGTTCATCGGCAATATGCGGTCGCCCGACACTCTCATCTGGACGCAGCTCCCTCCCAATTCCCGCCACTACTTTTTCCAAAGTAATCTCGATTCCCAGCGCTTGCAGCTTGCCTACAATCTGTTCATTACGCCGGTCACGGGTCTCTCTAAGTCCAGCCAGACGAGAGAGGAACCTTTCATCGCCCGGATCAACATAATAACCCAATACGTGGATATCCTTGCCACCGGAACGAGTGCTGATTTCCACGCCCGGAACCACCGTAATACCGTACTTGTTCCCTGCCTGAAGCGCTTCCGTAATGCCTGCCACGGTATCATGATCCGTGATCGCTACCGCACCAAGCCCTTTCTCCCACGCCAGTCTAACATTCTCTGTCGGCGGCTGCATGCCGTCCGAAGCCTGTGTATGTGTATGCAGATCACAGCGCCCCGCAAGGGCCGAACGCTCTGCTGCCTTGTCTTCCTTATGCCTTGTATCATTTCCCATACTGCCACTCCGTTCCCAGGTTTATAGGTGCCTGCTAATCTAGCATTCCCGTCAATGTTCGCCGGCATGCTCCCGCAAAAAAGTCAGGAACGTGACTGCCGAGATTGGCAATAACGTTGATTTGAGATGGATCGCATAGAACTGCCTTTTGAAAGAAGCGTCCGAGATATTCACAATTTTCAACAAACCCAGCGTAACTTCATGCTTCACCGAGGAGGTGGAGATCATCGTTATACCGAGTCCCGCTTCCACTGCTGATTTCACAGCTCCAGTACTGCCCAGCTCCATTACAATTTTCATCGATGAAGGTTCGAGACCTCTGGCTAGAAGCTGTTCTTCCATCACACGCCGTGTACCGGAGCCCTGCTCGCGCAATACGAATGGATAGGCCAGTGCTTCCGCAAGTGTGACCTCCTCCCTCACAGCCAGCGGATGGTCACGATGTACAATCAGCTTCAGCTCATCACCCAAGACTGGCTCGATCACCATATCTGGATGGGTCACAGGAGCTTCAATCAAACCAAAATTCAACTGATGCTTCGTAATCTCCTCTATGATCTGCGTGGTGTTCATCACTTTCATCATGATGGAGATGTGGGGATATTCCTTGGCAAAAGGACCCAGTAACCGGGGCAGGACATACTCCCCGATAGTTAGACTGGCGCCAAGTTGGAGTCGTCCCTCCAGCATATGGGTGAATGCCGACATCGCCTGATCGGTCTCGCGCATAAGTTCAAGGCTACGTAGCGCATAGGGCATAAGCGTCTGCCCCGCCTCGGTCAGCATTATTTTTTTGGTAGAACGATTGAACAGCTTCGCGCCAAAATAGTCCTCGAGCGCCTGCACCTGCATAGTGACCGCAGGCTGTGTCATATGCAGCGTCTGTGCAGCCGCTGAGAAGCTGCCCCGTTCGGACACGGTATAAAAAATATGCAGCTGATGAAAGTTCATGCTTGCAACTCCTTCGTCCATCCTAATTCTGCCCGGCTAGCAGGTTATAAAAAAGACATGCGGCTTACACCGCATGCCCCCTGCTTCTTTCTGTACCCGCTATTTTCGTTTACGGTTTTTTCTGGCCAGCTGCATGCGGCGGGAATGACGCAGCCATGAATAGTACTGCTGCAAGTCCCGCAGCTCGGGAGCCTTGGAGAGAGCGCCGAGAAACGAAATGACGTTCATGATATACAACGGATGTCCGGAGACGGTTCGTTCACCCTCCAGCGCCGTGAATTCGGCAATGATCACCACGTCGTCATCAATGAGGTACGCGCTCTGCTCACTGCCGGAATAGGCTCTCATCCGCTTCTGCTTCAGACACTGCCATAACCAGGCAGAAATCTGACCAGGGTCGGCAGCCTCTTCGCTAATCCGGTCCAGGTAACGGCTTCTTGCATGATTCGTGATCACAATATCTGCGACCCTGTAGTCATTCAGCATGATGTGGAAGGGCTCATAGGTGCCCCACCGTTCCGTACCCTTGTCGCGCATCATCATCACACTCCACCGTCTAGGCATGCACTTATTGTTGTCATCTTACCTCATTTGCTGTAGCTTGTACAAGCGTCCTTGACCTCTGTGTGGAGAATAACTTACGCCCTCTGATACAACTTTACTGTGACCAGTGCTGTTCCTTACGCTGAGACTACTTTAAATGTACAGGCTCCGCATCATCAACATAGCAGCTGCCCGGCACGAGTTTGCATTTTTTCTTGATCCGTGCGGCTTCCCCGGCAATATCCTCAATGGAATCAAACTGCCGGAACCGGTTAGTTACCACCGCAACTGATATGGACACCAGCGGGATTTCCCCGGCAACCCCCGAACGATCCTCTGTCAGAACGAATTTCTGAGCCAAATGCTGAGAATGATAGAAATCCTTAATCGCTAAATCGAACTCTTCTATGAGGATTCTACAAGCTTCGGTATAGTGATGGTTGTCTATGATAACGATAAAATCGTCCCCGCCGATATGACCCAGAAAACCCTCCAGACGCAGCGCGCAGTGCTTCGCAATCTCGGCGGTTGCCTGAATCATCCGATCGCCTTCCTTGAAACCATATGTATCGTTATAGGCCTTAAAGTGGTCAAGGTCAATATAGAGTACACTGAACCGCTCCTGATGCAGGCATTTGACCAGACATTCATTGATGCTCATGTTGCCAGGCAGGCCTGTTAACGGATTAAGAAAGCTCGCCGCCATTGCCTGGATTTCGGCAAAATTCAGCAGCAGATCCCTGACGCTCACGGCGCCAAACATCCTTCCTTCATGGGTGACGATGACATAGTCGTACAGATTCTCCACCTGCCGGTTCATGGCCAGCTTGCTCACCTCGGTGATCGGTGTCTTATATTCCACGATCAGCGGGTCCCTATCCATGACCAGGGATACCGGTCTTCCCATATACAATGTATACCCGTATAAGGTACCGATCTGCTGATAGAATCGAATTCTCATAATCAGGGCTACCGGATAATCGTTGTCGATTACGACCACTCCCTGAAGCTGGGGATCACTTTTGAAAATATGATCCACCGTCTCGCATTTGCTGGCAGGAGAAATCTGCGTGATATGCTCCGCAATATCCCCTATCTGGAGCAGCATATATTCAAAACCTCCTCCCTAGGGTGACTTTCCCCCAGCATACACAGGATATATTAACCCGAGATAAACTATGTAAAAGAAACAACTCGTTGTCTCCAAAAGAGGCAGGTTACTGTTCCCTATAAAAATTTCGGCTTGACGCCCGGATAAACCTCTATCGCTGTATAAAAAAACAGGCGCAAAGCGCCTGTCCATATCACAACAATTACAGCCCGTAATAACGGCTCTTGTCCGGTCCGTTGCTGGTATATTCGGTCTTCAGCTCGTTACGGTAAGAACGTTCGATCTTCCGTACGTAGGAAAGTCTGCGGACGTTCTTCATCACTTCCTCGGCCCGATCCGAATTGACATACATTACTGCATAATGCATCTTCCGGGACACATAATGCAATGTGCCGTATTTCTCCAGATTGCGCGCCGCCTTAACGTCGCTGACCCAAACAATATATCCTGTACGTTCCGGAAACATAGTCTCATCCAACCTTTCTCTCTCTTCTGTTGACGCTATCCGCAGGAGCACTTCCCGCCGCTGCCACAGCCGCCGCCCTTCGGCGCCGGATCATTGCTTGGAACCTTGATGCTCTCCGATACGGAAAAAGCAATCGCTTCCGACATGGAATGCAGCATGTCATCCAGCGTTTTCTCCGCTGTCTTGAAGCGGACAACCTCCTCGAATTGTTCCAGCTCGGTTTCCACAATCAGCACCTCATCCTTGGCAGAATGATAATTGGGATGAAAATGCCCGAACCGCTGGGTTTCTTCGAATAAATCCTTCTTGCTCTGGAGCTTTCTAACCATAACCTGGATCTGCGGGTTGGCATCAACCCGGCCCTTCCAGTATAGATAATCCGACACTTCGGCGGATTGATTAATCATATCGCCCAATTCATAGGCGTATGTCAGCACTTCGGCCATGTCAACCGTGTTAATCTCCGCTACGCTCATGAACTTCAACTCACTTCTATGTTAATGTTCTACCATCAGCAGTAGACTTTTCTATCATAACATAACCGGTTGCTCCAGCAGAAGAGGAATTTCTAGCAGCTGCCGGGAGAATAAGCTGTATTTCCTTCCACGCTGCAGCCGTGAGCTCCACTTCTTCCACTTCACAACCCGAGTTCCGTAGCAGATGACCGGTCACGCGCCACGGATTACGCTGGATACGGCGAGGAATGAAGTGACATTCCTGCCCCTGAAATGATATCCGCACCTTCACGCCCCAGCGCAATCCCTGCTCCATCACCTTCTCTGCTGTCGTGACATGATAGGCCCGCCATTCCCGGCTCCACATCGGTGGCACCCGCCCCTCATCCATGAGGAATGACGCCTCCGGCTCTGGATCAGCGAGCGGTAGATGGCGAAGCAGATTTCCCGTCGCTGCCGGCAACAGTCCCTGCTCCCAGGGCGGCACGGCATAGGCCGCAGGGGTGTTTTCCCTTTCCCGGTGATACAGCGGCATCTCCGCAGCCTGCTCCGGTTCCCGCCCATTGATCGTTCCCTGCGGCGCGAGGCCTGCTTCCGCTAGCTCCTGACGTACATCCTCCTCCCGCACTCGCCGCACCAGAAAGTGCAGCGGGCCAAGGCGGGTGAGCTTGTCTTGCAACCGCGGGTGGGCGGCGATCATCTCGGCCTCTACTTCACTGAAGCAGGACAGGAGCCGGACATCCTCAATGACTGTACGGCCAATCTCCCGGCCCCACTGCTCCAGTGAATACTCCACCTGCTCGGGGAGCCCACCGGGCGTATGGTCCTGCAGCCAGGAGATAACCTCTCCGGGCGGCATCCCCTGAACCGCAGCATGCTCCAGCATCGCCCGGGTCAGGCGGAAGCTCCAGAGCACATCGCACTGGAGCAGCTCTGCACAGGCTGCCAGCGTCCAGCGCATAGCATAAGGAACTTCGGGGGGCACCAGCACCTCGAAGTCGGGCTGGACGATAAAGGCGGCAGCCAGGGGCTCTTCTGCCGCAGCATCCGTAGGAGCGGGCCGGACGCCTTGTAGCGGAGCCTGGACAATTGAGGAAGCCGCCGGAGGCTGTTCTTCCGCAGCATCCGCCGGAACTGGCTGGGCGCCTTGGCGCTGGGGCTGGACAATAGAGGCAGCCTCCAGAGGCTCATCTTCCGCAGCACCCGTAGGAGCTGGCCGGTCGCCTTGGAGCTGGGGCTTGGCGGCCGTCCAGCGGAAGCAAAGCTCCCCGGTCCGCAAGCTGCCCAGCTCGGCCCAGCCGAAGCCGGCCAGGGCGCGCAGCCAAGTGAGGCAGGCTGCTTCCAGGGCTGGCCGCTCAAGCAAGGCGGCGGGATTCATCGCCGCCAGCCAGTCCAGCAGCCCGGCCAGAGCATACCACTGGCCGGGCAAGAAGTCCTGGCGGGAAATCAGCAGCCGGAAATGCTGCTGGACCGGCTCCCGGCTGCCGTAACGTTCGGCTGCCGTTTCGTACAGGATGCTGACCATCTGCGGCTCCGGCAGTTGCAGCCAGTTCCTCAGTGCTTCCGGCTCCAGTATATACCCCTGCTCCTGATGGCTGATCAGCCCGAGGCTCAGCATGAGGTCCATTATTACCGTCACAGCATGAGGATAGGGACCACTGATTTGGCCTGCGGTCCGGCCTTTGCCTTGGCCTATCGCTTTACCCATAGCCTGACCTTTAACTTGACCTGTGACTTGGTCTATAGCTTGACTGATTACTTGGTCTTTACCTAAACCTTGGTCTCGCCCACCTCTCTTTTCTTCAACTCGCCCTAGACCTAATGCTCGTCCTTGCTCTCGTGCTAATCCTGACCGTTGTCCTGGCCGTTGCAGTTGCTCATGCCCAAGGTCTTGACCCTGGTCCGAACTAAACGCTGTCAGGCCTTGCAGATGCTCGTCTCCAAATGACAGCTGTGCAGCAAGCCGGCTGGCTTGCTTCTTGTGAATACTGCCCTTGGCTGTCACAGGCAGTCCTTCCCGGGCGGTGAACAAGAGCGCCCGGAACAGCTCGCCGGACAGTCCCGGTCCAGCTTCCATCGACAAGCTTACATCACCGGCCGCAAGCGGAGCCGGGCTATAGGGGTAGAAGTGGAGGGACACGGCATCCAGAACCTCTGCCGGGATATGATACAGCTTCTCCCCCCATAGCTTCTGCCGGGCCATAAGCAGACCTGCCCGGCGCAGCTCGGAGAGCGCCAGCCGCTGCTCCGCCCGGCTAAGATATGCCGGCCGCAGTTGCTCTTCTTTCCCCTCTTCGAAAGGCTGACCACCATACACGGCGCTGATTCTGCCGAGAAGCTCCAGCGCGTCAGAAGTCAAATCCTTCATGTTATCTCCTCCCCGTACTGTTGTGCGACCCGCACCTGATACTCGTACCCCTGCTCCGTCAGGAACATCCGGCGTTGCCGGGCAAATTCCTGCTCCCGGCTGTCACCGGACACCAGCGTATAGAAATACGCCTTGTTCTCCCCTGCCTTTGGCCGCAAGATACGCCCCAGTCGCTGCGCCTCCTCCTGTCGGGACCCAAAAGCACCGGACACTTCAATAGCTACGGAAGCATCTGGCAGATTCACAGCAAAATTCGCCACTTTGGACACGATCAGCACAGGGAGGGTGCCTTCGTTGAATGCGGCATACAGTTCCCCCCGCTCCCGCTGCGGGGTCTTCCCCGTAATGAGCGGCGCTCCCAGAGCAGCCGAGAGCTGAGTCAACTGCTCCAAATACTGTCCGATGACCAGTACACCTGCCCCCTGATGCGCCTCAAGTAGCCGGGAGGCCGCATCTATCTTGGCTGGATTCACAGCCGCAAGCCGGAACTTCTCCCTTTTTCCCGCATAGGTATACTCCTTCCTCCATTCCGGGTTCATCGGGACCAGCATTTCCGTACACTCCACAGAGGCGATCCAGCCCTGCTGCTCCAGCACCTTCCAGGGAAGTTCATAACGCTTCGGACCGATCAGGGAGAATACATCCCCCTCCCGCCCATCTTCCCGGACAAGAGTTGCAGTCAGACCCAGACGACGCGTAGCCTGAATATCTGCAGTCGCCCGGAACACCGGGGCTGGCAAAAGGTGAACCTCGTCGTAAATAATCAGTCCCCAGTTCCGTTCATTGAACAGGTTCATATGCAGGAACGGTCCGCCTTTGGAACGGCGGTGGGTGAGAATCTGATAGGTAGCGACCGTTACCGGGCGCACCTGACGCTTTTCCCCCGAATATTCACCGATTTCCTCTTCCTTCAAATTCGTACACCGCTCCAGCTCCTCTATCCACTGCCTGACAGAGGTGGTATTGGAGGTAAGAATCAGCGTCTCACACTGGAGCGCCTCCAGCACTGCCATGCCCACGACCGTTTTGCCAGCTCCACAGGGTAGTACCACCACACCGCTTCCCCCACTGCCGACCGTTCCCTGAAATTGTTTCACCGCTTCTTGCTGATAATTCCGCAGCCGGAATGGGATGCCGTGCTCTCCCCCATCTCGCCATTTCACCTTCAGCGCCTGTCCTTCATGGTATCCGGCATAATCGAGAACAGGATATCCGAGCCGGGTCAACTCCTGCTTCAATTCACCCCGAAACACTGCCTTACAGGATAAGTCCAGCGGTCCCGTTCTCCATAGCCCCATACCTTCCAGCCCTTCGCGCTCCATCAGCTCATCAAGCAGCAACGAATCTTCGCTTCTAAGGACGATATCCCCCGGATCTCGGGCCGAGCTATGTAGCGTCAATTTTCCATATCGGGACAGAAGAAGCCTGATCTCCTCCTCTAATCCCGCCGGAATATCCCATCTGGAGAGCTTATGCAATTGTTCAATAATGTTATCGGCGGTAGCCCCAAGCGCCGCTGCATTCCACAGGGTCAAAGGTGTGATTTGGTAAGTATGATAAGCTGGCGGACTCTTGACCAACTCGGCGAACACTCCCAATTTCCGTCCTGCTGCCTGAGAGCTTGGATGAGCGCAATCCAACAACACCGTTCGGTCCCTACGTACAATACAGGCCCCTGTCTCATTCATGACCTTCCCTCCTCGCATTTAACTATTCTATGGTCAGTATGTACGCACTCTGCTGTCTGATTAACAGGAAAAAGCCCACCTCCGCGAACACGGACATGAGCTTCCTGTATGAGTATTTAATGCAAGGTCTGCTGCGAGATGCTGCTAAGCGCTTCTCCCGCTTCATTGGCAAAGATATTCCGTACGGCCAGGTCGCCGATCGACACGATGCCGATCAGCTTCTTGCCGCTGACTACAGGCAGACGTCGAACCTGTCCCGCAGCCATAATTTCCGCAGCTTCATCTACCGAAGTTTCCTCTGTCACCGTGCGCAGCTCCTTGCTCATCACCGTCTCTACAGTAGTGGAGCCTGAATGCTTAGCTGCATACCCCCGGATGACAAGATCACGGTCTGTAACTACACCGATCAATTGATTACTGCCCTCTGAGTCGACCACAGGAATAAAGCCGGTACCATGGTCTCTCATTTTGACAGCAACCTCATAAATATTATCCTTCAGCGTAACTGTCACTGGTCCCGCCGTCATGACTTCCTTGATTGTCTTCAACTGGAATCCCTCCTACAATCTCGCATGTTTCGCGATTAGGTTGTCCAGCTGAGGACAGCATTATTCTTCAGTTGTTTCTTTAAGCCGGGAATCCGTCATGGCAATGAGTAGCTTGATGCCATGCAGCATAGCATCCTCGTCAAAATCAAATCGGCTGTGATGATGCGGATATATGGCATCCTTGTTGGGATTACCTGCTCCCACGAACATAAAGCAGCCAGGCACATGGTGCAAATAGTAGGCAAAATCCTCCGCTGGCATCAATTTCTCCAGCGTCACAACCTGAACCTCATCGCCCAGCGCTCCAGGTGCTGTTGACTTAAAGCGGCTGAATTCCTGTTCGTCATTCACTAGCGGCGGGTAACCCGTCATGTACTCAATTTTCGCTTCGGCTCCATATGTAGCGGCGACGGCCAACGCTATCTCTTCAATTCTGCGCCGAATCAGCTGACGACTCTCATCGTCGAAGGTTCGAACCGTCCCTGTTATCCGGCACTGCTCCGCAATAATATTTTGAGCGGTCCCGCCTTGAATGGTGCCCACAGTGACCACCGCAGGGCGCAGCGGATCAACGGATCGGCTAACGATGCTCTGGAGCTGTGTCACCAGGGCTGCAGCCGCAACAATGCTGTCTACAGCGCGGTGCGGAATGCCGCCATGACCGCCCTTACCAATGATGTTGATGAAGAACTCATCGGTTGACGCCATCAAAGGTCCCGGGGCGCTACCAACGGTTCCCACAGGCAGTGGTGTCCACAGATGAAGGCCATAGACAGCATCTGCCCCTTCCAGCACACCTTCAGCAATCATGCCAACCGCGCCGCCGGGACACACTTCTTCGGCAGGCTGAAAGAGGAAGCGGATCTCCCCTGCCAGTTCACTGCGTCGGCTGCTGTAGTAGGCTGCCGCTCCTAGCAATATTGCTGTATGCCCATCATGACCACAGGCATGCATAACCCCGCTCTTGGTCGAGGCATATTCCACTTGGTTCTCTTCCTGTATCGGCAATGCATCCATATCCGCACGGAGTACAACAGTCTTACCGGCCTGATCCCCTTTTAAAATCCCTATCAAGCCGTAACTCGAAGTACTTCTTCTAACTTCAATGCCGAAGCCTTCCAGCTTCGCCGCAACGTAAGACGATGTTTCCTTCTCCTGATATGACAGCTCAGGATGGCTGTGCAGATGACGGCGCCACTCCACCATATCGTTCATCAATGCTTCAACTGTTGGCTGCTTCATGCCTGCTCCATTCCCTTCCTAAACAACCGGGCCTGGCAAGAGATGACAGCATACTGCATTGCTGCCACCTTGCCTAAGCGGCTATATTTCTTCTATTGTAGCAGAAACCAAAAAAACTGGGTATGTATGGCTAAACCCTGTCTTGCAGAACCTCGGGAAACATACTATCATGAGAATGAACGTCTGTAAGCGGATAAACGAATTAATCATTATACTTCATAAGGGGGAAAAGTGCGCTATGATATTTGAGAACACGGGTCTCGTAGGCTTAAAAAGCGATCTTCTTTATCTGGACGAGAGTGCAGAAAAGGCCGGTTTCATTCGCTGGCAATGGGAATATTACCGGGCTACATACGACTGCAAGATTGAAGACCGGAATAACGGCGGAGAATACTTCCTACGTGTCAACACACGCGCAGTGGAGGGCAAGTTAGAGAAGCCCGATTCAGTTCTCGCCATTGAGGCTGTATACCTTGGCAAAGCAACCTTCCCTCATGGACTGGAATACGAATCACCGGTACCGCAGCCTGTACTGGACATTGCTGCTGAACGGATCCTTGAACTGAAGCAGTTGCTTGAGGCTTGAGTAACCGTAAGGGAAAGACGAATGCCAAAGTCAACCTGCCCAAAAGAGGAACACCCGACTTCCTGTTATTGATTCTGACCCTGCTGCTTGTCGGCTTCGGACTAATCATGGTCTTCAGCGCAAGCTCCAGTCTATTCTTCAAAAATGATCCGCTCTACTTCGTTAAACGTCAGATCATATGGGTTGTCTTGGGATTATTCGCCATGTTCGTGACAATGAATATCCACTACAGCAAATTTAAAAAATGGTATGCACCTATGTTCCTGGTAACTCTCATTCTGCTTCTATTCGTAGCCTCTACCGAACGAATCAACGGCGCGAGTAGCTGGCTTAGCATCATGGGACTAGGAATTCAGCCTACCGAGTTAGCCAAAATAACGATCATTCTCTATCTTGCTGCCTTGATTACCAAAAAAGGAGAACGTCTTCGGGATCTCCGGACTGGTTACATCCCGGTTATGGTGATCGTTGGAATTGTAGCCGGTCTGATCATGATGCAGCCCGATTTCGGTTCATGTATGATCCTCGTTGCTACCAGCGGACTTGTCATCTATGCAGGCGGCGCCAGTATGAAGCATATTATGGGTTCGATTGCCCTTCTTGTGCTGGGTGTGGGAATTGTACTCGGAGCCAAGGCGGCCATCGATTCGCTGTCCCCGCCTGCACCTGAAACAAAATTGGCGACGAATTATAAAATGGGCCGTATCACTGCCTTCATAGATCCGTTCCAGGACCCAACCAAAGACGGATATAACATTATTCAATCCCTTACAGCTATTGGTGAAGGTGGTATTAGCGGAGCTGGACTGGGTAAAGGCGTGCAGAAGCTCCATTACCTTATCAACCCGCAGACGGACTTTATCTTTGCCGTCATGGGCGAAGAGCTAGGTTTTATCGGGACACTCGTGTTCCTGCTTATTTACCTCTTCTTCATTTGGCGAGGGATTATGATTGCCCTCAGGTGTACCGATCCGTTCGGGACGCTTGTCGGCATCGGCGTCATGGGGATGATTGCGATTCAGGCCTTCATCAACATCGGCGGGGTCACCAAGGCCATTCCGCTTACCGGTGTAACACTACCATTCATCAGCTACGGGGGCTCCTCACTGCTGATGACTATGATGTCCATGGGTATCATGCTCAACATCTCCCGTGAGACCAACCGGCCGGCCAAAGAGGAAGTCACCAAGTCTGTAACAACAGTAAGAAAACTCAGAGAAGTCCGTGGTCGCTGATTGCGTGATTATGGATGAACTATCAAGCAAACTTATCAACAGATATAAAAGTGTTCCGCAGCTCAGGACAAGCTGGCGGGACACTTTTTTTTTCATCCATCGACATAAACATAAGAAAAAGGGCCCCCAAGCCATTCGGCTCGGAAGACCCTCTTCCTTCCTTGGGCAATTACGCCCTGAATACCCAAACCAATTAATGATTTACGGCATTCTCAAGAGATTTCGTCATTCTTGAACGCTACGCCTTCAACCTTGACGTTTACTTCAACAATGTGGAGGCCTGTCATGCTCTCCACAGCTTCGCGTACGTTCTGCTGCAGCATCCGGCACACTTCGTGAATCGGAGTTTCATAGAGGACGATAATCCGCAAGTCGACTGCCGCTTCGAGCTGTCCGACTTCAACGGTAACACCCTTCTGCACGTTCTTGCCGCTCAGGCGCTTTCCCCAGCCTTCCGACAAACCGCCGGACATGGCCGCAATCCCAGGAGTCTCCAAGGCTGCCAGCCCGGCAATTTTCGAGACGACGTCGTTTGAAATCCGTATATTCCCATTTTCCAGTTGAAGTTGTTCTGCCATGCCATATCCCCCCTACACTCAATATCAATTATTGTAATTCCAAAACAGGCTAAAAAGCAAATGACTTTCTCGCATCTCCGTTTACAGAGTGGAACATTTTGGGTATATTGATTATGAAATCAACATACATACCTAGACTGGAGAGTGCCAAAGTTGAAAAAATGGATATCCCCGGTGCTGCTGGTGGTCACTTTTGTCCTCAGCGCCATCGGACATTATGCGGGCTGGGACCATACGCTGCAGTTTATTCTGTCGGCGGTCGCAGTCGTATTCGTGGCCGGTTTTCTAGGCCGGGCTACCGAAAGTGTAGCCCATTATGCGGGACAACGGCTCGGAGGCTTCCTCAACGCCACCTTCGGCAATGCCGCAGAGTTGATCATCGCATTTTTCCTCGTGAAAGAAGGTCTGTTCGACATGGTTAAGGCTAGCCTCACAGGTTCCATCATCGGGAATCTGCTGCTTGTGCTGGGCCTCAGCATTTTTGCCGGGGGCATGAAGTTTAAAGTGCAGAACTTCAATGTCACCCTCGCCGGTATGAACGGCTCCTTGATGATTGTCGCCGTCATCGCCCTGTTCGTACCCGCCATGTTCTTCAACACACATTCTATTACGGCAAAAGATACGGATGTCCTTAGTCTAGTGGTTGCTGGAATCTTGATCGTTTCCTACATCGCCTGGCTCCTCTTCTCGATGATCACACATAAGAAGTATTTGGCGGATGTCACGGAAGATAAAGCAGAGGAACTGCCCAATGAGCATGCTCCTGCTTGGTCCAAACGCAAATCCATTATGTATCTGATTCTTGCTACCGTCATGGTCGCTTTTGTCAGTGAATGGCTCGTTGGCACATTAGAGACCTTGACCGAGCGCTTCGGCTTCAGTGAGCTGTTCGTAGGCGCCTTCCTGGTCGCAATTATCGGAAATGCTGCGGAACATAGTGCAGCCATTCTGCTTGCCATGAAGAACAAGATCGGTGCGGCTGTCGAGATCGCCGTCGGCAGCAGTCTGCAGATTTCACTTTTTGTTGCACCAGTGCTGATTTTCGCGAGTTATTTCATGGGCAACACCATGGATATTGTGTTCACAACCATTGAGATTGTGGCTATCGCTGTCGCTGTATTCATAGCCAAGTCCATTACACAGGATGGAGCCACCAACTGGTATGAGGGCTTACTCCTCCTGGCGGTATACCTGATTCTTGGGGTTTCCTTCTATCTGGTGTAGAGACAAACACTTTAGCTTCACTTATGCAACAAAAAAGCGCACAGGAGGAATCCCCTTTCCCTCGTGTGCGCTTTATCATTTTCGGATAATGATCTTGTCCGATAGAACGGCTGCAACCTATGACCCTAGTTAGCCTTATTGTTCAGAGCTTCATACAATACGGCCAGATTACGCTCCAGTTTGCTCACCAGCTGCTTGCCGGTAAGTTCAGGCACCAGTCCTGCACGGACAGCGAAATCGACCTCTTTGGAGAAACCATACATTTGGGTATCCAGCACTTCCTCATAGAGAGGGCAGTACCGTGTGGCCAGATTCTCCATCTGCACTTCGATGAGCTTCTGAATTTTATCGGCATCTTCTTGTAGAAGAGTGATCGCTTTAAGGTTAAGCTGTTCCTGCAAATCTGATGAAGTCATGCTTCTTCCCCCCCATGTCCAAAAGTTACTGCTGCTTTTGCCATTTTATTTAATATTAGTCGAAATCGGATTCCAATACAAGAATTCAGTTTGGTATATTCGAAAATCAGCCCTATTATATCAAAATAGCTCCGTAAAGTGGAGCCTTTGTTATTGCAATATAAGAATATATATAGATTGAACTTAGGATTCTCACATGGGTTTAGGTCGTCATTGCGGAAAATGTTTGGACTTCCGGGCGCAGTCGCTCCTACAGTTCCAAAATCCCCCTCCACTCCACTCCTCTTCCCTTTAGTTAAATTTTATAGTTCGTTCTATATACATATAAAAAAACGCCCCGCCGCTAACGGCAGGACGTCTTCAACCATCCATTATTTTACTCCGCGACTACAGAAAAGTTCAGACCGTGCTTCGCGAATACTTCGCTCATCGCCTTCTTAGCTTCTTCTGCGTCCGTTCCATGGACATGAAGCTCATAGCTTTGGCTTGAAACCAAAGTAGTGAACAAACCAAGGATACTTTTAACATCAATGTACTTGTTGTCCGCTTGAAGAACGATGGAAGAGTTAAATTGGCTCGCCGTTTGGGCAATTTCCACGATTGCAGCATTGTTATTGGACATACGAATCCCTCCGAAACTTATTATAAACTAAGTAGTTACTAATCCATTCCATGATACCTTGAATCCGCTTACTCGCGCAAGGGATTTTCTTGTTATTACATTTTATTTCAAGTTTTCTGGATTCAGACCTTCCAGCTCCGGAATAACAAAGATGCCATCCTTGCGGATCAGAACATCATCAAAGTAAATTTCTCCGCCGCCGTAATCTGGACGTTGAATTAGCACCAGATCCCAATGAATCGAGGAACGGTTGCCGTTATCAGTAACGTCATAGGCCTGACCTGGCGTGAAGTGCAGACTGCCTGCGATCTTCTCGTCGAACAGGATATCCTTCATCGGGTGCAGAATGTACGGATTGAAGCCGATAGCGAACTCACCAATATAACGCGCGCCCTCATCGGAATCGAGAATTTCGTTCAACCGGGCTGTATCGTTACTGGTAGCTTCTACAATTTTGCCATTCTCAAAGGTGAACTTCACATTCTCAAATGTGACTCCATTGTAGATGGAAGCTGCATTGTAGCTTATTGTTCCGTTGACGGAATCGCGAACCGGGGCTGTATAGACCTCTCCGTCAGGAATATTCTTCTGTCCAGAGCATTTCTCTCCGCCGATGCCTTTGATTGAGAAGGTAAGATCCGTTCCCGGACCAGCAATGCGTACCTTGTCAGTTTTTTTCATAAGATCAGCCAGCGCGTCCTGCGCTCTGTCCATCTTGGCATAATCGAGATTACACACTTCGAAATAGAAGTCCTCGAATGCTTCTGTGCTCGTATTAGCAAGCTGAGCCATGCTGGCATTCGGATAACGCAGAACCACCCATTTGGTGTGCTTAACGCGCTGCTCGCTATGTACCGGGTGCGAATACAGGGAATTGTACAGCTTCATATTTTCTTCAGGCACATCCGCCAAGTCATTAACATTCTCACCGGCACGGATGCCAATATAGCAATCCATTTGCTTCATGCGGTTCAGATCAATCTCGGCCCAGATTTGAAGACTTTCACGGGTTGCATATTTCAGCATGCTGCGCAGAACGGTACGGTCAGTCAATTGTACGAAAGCATGACCTCCGGCTTTGCCGACCTCCTCCACAACTGCTTTGATCAAATCTCTTTCGTTGCCAATCATTTCGACGAGCACGTTCTCGCCCGGCTGGACGTTTACGGAATAGCCTACCAGGTTTTCCGCCAGCTTTTGAATTCTGGGATCTTTCATTCTTTCTCTCTTCCTTCCTCTTTCAACGTAAATAAGCAAGCTTTACTATTGTAGCACGACCGTTATAGAGCGCAAGGCCTCATGTCATTTGCTGCGTTAACGATATCCATAGAAATTGACCTGGACTACCAAAGACTCTTGATCTCCTGGTTTCTTCCCGCCGTCATAGCTAACTGTTCTGGTCCAGTCCAGCTTGCGGGGCAGATTCTGCTTCTTGTCCACCGTCAAATGATACACAGCCTTTACGTTAGCCTTGGCAAGCTGCTGCTTCATCTCATTGTTCTTCTTCTGCCATAGCGCCTCAATTGCCTTATCTGCTTTGGCCTGATTTCTATTCTTCGCCTTCACACCGCTGTTCGCAGGTCGGAGCGAATTCATTTCCTGTTCCAGCTCTCTGGACAGTAGCGCCCGCGCCGCTTCCGGGGTCAATTGTATTCGCAAAACCCTAGTGCCCCTGGCCGCACCCGTCTCTTCTGTAACCGTCTTGTCGACATCTCTCAACTGCTCCAGCTGAAGCAGCGGATTCAATCGGGGAAGCGGATTGTCTTCGTTGTTGCCGGAGGCCTTGGACAGCTCTTGCCACTGGCCCTCACGCTTCTCAAGCTTACTGGAATAAGACTTCTCCCCGGAATGGATATGGGTTGTCGCACCATTCTTCTCCAGCTTCTGAAGGCCTTCTGTCGCGGCCGTTTTGGAAGTTCCTTTGTCTGGCAGCAGTGTGTACAGTCTAAGCTGATTATGGTTCTCCATCTTACCTCCATAATACTGACTCAGCGCAGGCGTCGCCTCTCCCTCTCGAAGCAGCGCAGCTGATCCTTCAAAGCTAACCCCATCACTTCCTGCCATCCCGGCCAACGCCAGAGACAAATCCTTTGGTGCCGGTTTATCGTTCACTTCCGTGCAGCCACTGCTTAGAATACCAACTACCATTACTGCGATCATTCCGCTATGAGCTATGCTTTTCCTCATGGTCTTGTATCCTTTCATATTTGAAAGTTGATTGTTATCAGTAGTTAGGGTTCTCTCTGCCCCGCGGACTTATGCCATCTATATAAGACGAACTTAAGATCTGAACGTAAGGCTCGGTCGTCACTGCGGTGAATGTTTGGACTTCCGGCCGCTGTTGTCTCCAGATTTCTTGGGATTGTACCGCTATTCGCGGATAAAATCCGGAGACAAAGGCGTGCGCTATCGCTCCTCCAGTTCCAAACCTTCCCCTTCGTTCCTTCTGGCTCTTTGTTAATTTCTTTTGTTCACCTTATATATCCGGAATTGTTCCTGATGCAAAAAGAATCCTTGAGGCAGCGCCTCAAGGATTCTTCAGTCGTTCTTCCGATTTCTTCTTATCCATCATTACTCGGTTACGACCACTGTTCTTCGCATCATACAGGGCCATGTCGGCCCGGTAGAACAGCGACTCCACACTGACACGGTCATCCGTCCAGCTCCATTCAGCGATGCCACAGGAGACGGTGACGGCTGGTTCAGTCTCTTCCTGCACCCGTTTACGGATACGCTCGGCCACAAAAGCCGCCTGCTGCACGCCAAGCTGGGGGAGATAGACCGCCAACTCTTCACCGCCCCACCGGGCAGCTATATCGCCTTGGCGGATCGAGGATTTCACAATTTCACTGACCTGCTTCAGAATCTTGTCCCCTTGCTGATGGCCATAGGTATCATTCACCATTTTGAACTGGTCGATATCTACCACGATCAGCGTTCCGCAAAAGTCGGTAGTCTGCCTCTCTTGAATCACTTCGTCCAGATAATGCCGGGCATACAGACCGGTCAAGCTATCGCGGTTCGCTAAACGTCGTACCTCGGCATGCAGCCGGGCGTTGCCCACTGCAAGTCCAATATGACCCGCCATTGCTTGCAGCAATCTGTAGTTGTCATAAGAAAAATAGTGAGTCTCCCGATGCGCCAGCATGATGGCACCACGGATCTCTCCGCCTACATATAGCGGTGTCGCAATCAGAGACTGTGAGCAGGTGGCCTCCATCAGTTTAGAGTTGACCTTCGGATTCTCCAGATAATCCGAGAGGATCAGAGACTCCCCGGTAGCATACACTTGGCCGCCGAGTCCTCCCCCTACCTCCAAAATCTCATTCAGCAGCGGTGTATAGTTGCAGGCGATCACCTCAAGACCGCCTTTCTCTTCATTTAGATGCATGATGCAGCAGTAATCCGCCTCGAACATCTCCAGCAATTCCTCGAATGCAAATTGGAAAATGTCCCCGAGCCGCAGGCTCTGGTTCAACCGCTGAGTAAGTTCATTGCTCATGCGCAGCTCGCGAATGAGCTGGTTCGAGCGCTCATACAGCTTGGCATTCTCAAAAGCCGTTCCGGCCGTATCTGCCACCATGGAGAGAAACCGCACGTCAACATCGGGAAAATCCGGGTTATCCAGCACCATATGAAATACGCCATATACCCCCTGTTTTCCACCGAGCGGAAGTCCAATCTCTACATAACGCCCGCCTTCTCCGCTTGTATGAATAGCCACCCTGCCGTCTTTAAAAGCGATTGCACATACATCATCGCTCGTCCAGAGCAGCGGCAGCGGCTTTACCTGCGGGTGGCTGCTGCGGTGATCCTGTGACATGAACAAGTCCAGACGTGCACCCGGGTACATAGCAGAGATGCTGTTGATCACCTCGCTCAGCACTGCATCCACATCAATATTGTCATGCATCCGCTGGACGATCTGGAACAACAGGGAACGCCGGTTGCTCTCCCGCTCCGCATGCAAGTGAACTCCTGCCAAATCGGAGACAAATACATGCTCAAATTGGTGGTAAAAGCATGTCCGGTAATGCTGCGCCATGGCTTCAGCAATATGCCTGCCTCCGGCTTCATATTGCGCTGTCGGCATTATACAGCCGAGCAGGGCGAAAATCTCCCCTCGAGTGCGCGTGACAACCGGTATCGTCAGGATGATCTTTTCTTCCCCATCCTCCTGGATGGAGAGGACCTCTGGGTGTCCGGAGGCAAGACTGTGCCCCCCCGTCTCCTCCCATACCATTCTCAGACGTTCCTGTTCTTCATTTATATTTTCTATCCATTTGGCTTCAAAATTCAGGACACACCATTCCCACTCAGCGGTAAATGGCAAGATAGCTTGTCCTCCCTGCCACTCATGGAAGCTGCCTATAATCAGATCGGCTGCATAAGGGAGATCGTGGGATACGATATCTGTGTCCCTTAGCCAGGCGGCAGGATCTTGCGAATCTCCACCTGATTGCACATTATCCTGTAAGAGCATACGATTGCTGCGGTGACCGCATGCTTCTTGTTCTGACATAAAGAGAATCCCCTTTGCAAATCAATTAAAATACGTACTTTCCGGTAACTTCTAAGTGGTTATATTTTACTCTCTTTTTCTCGGTAATGCATTATATTTTCCAGATTTCCGGGATTTTTTTTAGGACCAAAGAACTATCGACAAAGATTGACAAATTCACTTTTAATCTCTACTTGACTTTACCTGTTATTTTCATATAATATTTATTGTTGAACAAGACCGTAATGGTCTTTTACTTGGGCGTAACGTTGTGTCACCCTCACGCTTTTCGTTACTGTCAGGGCAGCGGCTGAACTTCCCCGACAGTGTGGACCTATTAAACCTCCACTACATACGTTAAGCGGCGCAAATAGGCCCTAACCTGAAATTTCAATTATAAAGGAGTCTACTATAACATGGCACGTTACACCGGACCTAAATTCAAACTCAGCCGCCGTCTGGGCATTTCCCTTAGCGGTACAGGCAAAGACCTGAAACGCCCATTCCCACCAGGACAACACGGCGCTAACCAACGCAGAAAAGTAAGTAACTACGGAATGCAGCTTTTGGAAAAACAAAAACTGCGTCACATGTACGGCTTGGGCGAAAAGCAGTTTAAAACTCTTTTCACTAAAGCACAAAAGCTTCCAGGTATCGCGGGCGAAAACTTCATGTTCTTGCTTGAAAGCCGCCTGGACAACCTCGTTTACCGTCTTGGTTTTGCTAACTCCCGTGCTGGTGCACGTCAGTTGGTATCCCACGGTCACGTAACTGTTAACGGCAAAAAAGTTGACATCGCTTCTTACCGTTTGGAACTGGGCGACGTAATCGGTCTTCGTGAAAGAAGCCAAGGCTTGACTTCCATCAAGGAAGCTCTTGCTAACCGTTCCCACCTTCCTGGTTACCTGGAATATTCTGACGCTTCTTTCGAAGGTAAATTCATTCGTTTGCCAGAGCGTGCTGAACTGTCCCAGGATATCGATGAGAAACAAATCGTCGAGTTCTACAACCGTTAATATTTCGCTTACGGCGAGTATGCTGAAAGCCTCCGGATTTATCCGGGGGCTTTTTGTTATCTTAGGGAACCCGGCGAGCCCTGTAATTTGAGCGTGCCGTGTTTTGTAACCTTTTCTTCCTTCTTCACCTGTCTTTACTTCTGTCTTTTCTCCCGTCTTCTCTCCTCTTCTTAAACCAGTGTCAGTTTCGCAAATTTCCATCTCCCCCACTTTTATTACACCACCCTCCTGCGCCGTAACATCAAATTCCGGATCCTATAGCTTCGCTTTGTTCAGCTTCCGAAAACAGGTTACAACGGGAACGCATTCAAAATCGTCAATTTGTGCTATAATAGTTCCGTTAAAAGGAGGATTATCGTCGATGGTTGAGGAGAACAAGAAAAAAAACGCTAAGAAACGTCCCGCCCGCAGATCCTGGCTTCGTAGATTTGGTTCTGTTGTGAAATGGATGTTCATTCTCGGCGTATTGGGTATTCTGTTTGCCGGGGGTGCGATGGCCGGTTATATTACATCTATCGTGAAAAGTGACCCGGTTCGCTCCGAACAGTTTATTCAGCAGCAAGTCAGCCAGAACGCTATCACTGGATTTGCCTATTTCCGTGATGGCTCACCGATCGGCCAGCTTCGCACAGAAGAAGACCGAAGGCTGGTTGAGTACAATAATATTCCCCAGATTGTGATTGATGCGGTCCTCGCGATCGAGGATAATAATTTCTACCAACATAAAGGGATAGATCTCAACGGTACTCTACGTGCCATCAAGCAGAAGCTGCTGAACGAATCCGTGCAGACTGGGGGCAGTACGCTGACCCAGCAGCTGGCCAGACGCGTATTCCTTAATCTGGACAAAACAGAAGATCGCAAAGTTAAGGAAATTCTGCTCTCGCTGCGCTTGGAGCGTTTCCTGTCCAAACAAGAAATTATAACAGCTTATCTTAATAAGGTACCATTTGGTAACGGGTCCAACGGATACAACGTATACGGGATCAAAGCCGCAGCCAAGGGAATATTCGGTCAGGATAATCTGGATAAGCTGAATATAGCCCAGGCAGCTTATTTGGCGGGACTTCCGCAGCTTCCTTCTGCCTATTCCGCATTCAGCGGCACTGGCGAGTTCAACGAAACTGCATTTAACCGGGCCATGGACCGTCAGCGGCTTGTACTGCGCCGGATGCTCGAAGAGAACAAAATTACACAATCCCAGTATAATGAAGCGCTGACCTTTGACATCAAAGGCTCACTGGCTCCGTACACCAAGAAAGCTTATGCTACTTACCCGTACCTGATGCTTGAAACCGAACGCAAAGCTTCGGAGATCCTTCTGTCACTAAATCAGAACAAGACGGATAACACAGGCAAAGGCACAAGCAAAACCCCAACAGACAACAAACAGCTTCTGGAAGCAGCAAGGCAGCAGCTGATGACTGGTGGGTACCGCGTCTACACTACCATTGACAAGAAGGTATACAGCGCGATGCACAGCATCTCCGAGGATAGTTCCAACTTCACCAAGGACAGCAAAACCAAGGGAGTCGAACAAACCGCGGGCATGATGATTGATAACAAGACCGGAGCCATCCTCGGGATGATCGAAGGACGCGATTTCAACATCGAGCAGATGAATTATGCGACACAGATGGTTCGTCAACCAGGGTCCACCATGAAGCCTATCGCAGCTTATCTGCCAGCCCTGGATGCCGGTTTGATTCAGCCAGCGGGGATACTGGATGATGCTCCGATTATTTTGAAAGATGGAGGGAAAGGCTTCCACATTCCCAAGAATGCCAATAACCGCTACCAAGGTCTTGTCACCGCCCGATATGCACTGAACAAATCGCTCAACCTGCCGGCTCTGAAGCTCTTCAATGACAAGGTCGGAATTGATAATGCCTGGGCTTTTGCGAAGAAGCTTGGCATTACAACGATTCAGGAACAGGATTACAGTGCCAAAACAGGGGTTCTCGGCGGATTGCGCTACGGTGTATCCGTCGAAGAATTGACTAATGCCTATTCGGCAATCGGCAACAAGGGTGCTTTTAATGATGCCTATATGATCGATAAAATCGTCGATTCGGAAGGCAAAATCGTCTATCAGCACAAGGTTAATCCCGAACAGGTATTTTCCGAGCAGACTGCTTATCTCATGACGGATATGCTGCGTACTGTAATTACAGACGGAACGGCCAGCACTGTCAAAAGCAAATACAAGCATTTCAAAGATATTCCGATCGTCGGCAAAACCGGCTCCACGCAAAATTATGCGGATGTTTGGTTTATGGGCTACACGCCCGATGTAACACTCGGAATGTGGGTCGGCTACAAAGAGCAGATCAACACACTGCAAGGCGACACTCAGAGACGTCAGGCGCAATCCTTGTGGGCTAAGGTCATGAATGCGGTCATTGACAAACAGCCCGATCTGTTCGTCACCGATAAATTTACACAGCCGGAAGGCATTGTGAAGAAAACAGTGTCTGCATACAGCGGCAAGCTGCCGACCAGCCTGACTGATCGGTTCAACACCGATTTATTCAATGCCAAATATGTGCCAACCACCAGTGATGACGGCATTTCCAAAGCCAGATATATCACCTATAATGGCGTCAACTATATTCCGCATGATGGGACGCCTGATGATTTCCTGAAAGAAAAAATTGTTGTGAAACGCGAAAAGCCAATTCAAGATTTGGTTAAAGAACTGCTGGCAGCTTTCACAAAAATGAAAGATCACGAATCGCTGTCCTATTACATGCCAGCGGATGCGAAGAGCGATGTGCCATCTGAGGTAGATCCGCGTGTAGATGATGGCAATTCGCCAACCCCTCCGGGTAATGTCAATGTGTCTTACAGCACTGGCAAAGCGGTAATTTCCTTCACACCAAGCGGTTCACCGGATGTTGTAGGCTATCGCCTGTACCGTTCCTTGAACGGCGGCTCCTTCCAGAAGCAAGCGGTACTGTCAGTAGGTGAAGGCACCGTATTCCAGTCAAGCACACCGGCTGGTGCCAATGCTTCCTTCTATGTCACTGCAGTAGACGTAGGCGGACATGAGACAGCTTCCGGTACTATTGCTGGCGGTCCGATCGCTACACCGGAACCGACGAATCTGCCTGAATCCACGGATAACGGCAGTGAGCCTACTCCAGGCTCCGATAATCCGGAGGTAGGCAGTCCGGATGACCCCGGTGTGATTTTACAGCCACCGGGCAGTACGGATATTCCACCTGCGGGAGGCAACAATCCGGGGAATAACGGCGGAGCCAACTCCGCGGGCGGAACCGGCGCCAATACGGGTAGCGTGACCACCCACTAAAACCCTCACTGCTTATGTAAATGGCTTAATTACGGCTAGCCTTTCAAAGCACACCAAAAACACCGTTCCTGATTTCCAAAGGAACGGTGTTTTTATGTGCAGCCGATATGTTCTAATCCTCAATCGTCGACAAGTCACCTGTAGGAAGATGTAGCTCCCAGGCCTTGAGCACCCGCCGCATGATTTTACCGGAGCGAGTCTTCGGCAGCTTCTCCCTGAACTCGATCTCACGCGGCGCTGCGTGGGCGGAGAGCCCTGCTTTGACGAAAGCCGCGATTTCCTCCTTCAGCGCCGCTGTAGGCTCGTAGCCTTCGCGCAGGGAGATGAAGGCCTTGATAATCTCGCCTCGTGTCACATCCGGCTTGCCGATGACACCAGCTTCCGCTACCGCCGGATGCTCCACCAGCTTGCTCTCCACTTCGAACGGGCCGATCCGCTCACCCGACGAGTTGATGACATCGTCAATCCGACCCTGAAACCAGAAGTAGCCCTCCTCGTCCATGTAAGCCGAGTCCCCCGAGATGTACCAGCCCGGAATACGGAAGTATTCCTCATACTTGGCCTGGTTGTTCCAGATGGTACTCATCATGGACGGCCAGGACGTCTTGATCGCCAAATTCCCCATAGAATACGGCGGCAGCACATTGCCTTTGTCGTCCAGGATAGCAGCCTCTACGCCTGGCAATGGACGGCCCATCGAGCCTGGCTTGATGTCCATGGCCGGGTAGTTGCAAATCAGCTGTGCGCCGGTCTCCGTCATCCACCAGGTGTCGTGAATGCGCTGATTGTAGAACTTGTCGCCCCAGCGTACCACTTCTGGATTCAGCGGCTCCCCAACTGACAGAACATGGCGCAGACTGCTTAGATCAATGTCCTGCAGGAGGCTCTCTCCAGCTCCCATCAGCATGCGGAAGGCCGTAGGCGCACTGTACCATACCGTGACAGCATTGCGTTCAATCGTTTTATACCAGTCCTGCGGACTGAAACGGCCGCCCCGGACCACATTCGTTACTCCGTTCAGCCATGGAGCAAAAATCCCGTAAGACGTGCCTGTGACCCACCCGGGGTCTGCAGTACACCAATAGATGTCGTCCGGACGCAAATCTAGCACTACCTGACCTGTATAATAATGTTGTATCATTGCTCGTTGTACATGGTAGACCCCTTTGGGCTTGCCCGTAGAGCCTGAAGTATAGTGCATAATCAAGCCATCATCCAGCGTAAGCCATTCCGGTTCCAGCTCCGGTGATGCCTGGGACATTTCTTCCTCGTAGCGCAAGGTGCCCTCATAAGCATCCGGGCCGTCTCCCACCAGAATAATATGACGCAAGCCCGGAAGTTCCTCCCGTTTCACCCGGTGAAGCAGACCGGGAGTTGTTACCAGTGCTACGGCCCCGCTGTCCTCAAGCCGGTCCTTGACGGCCGTCTCCATGAACGCTTCAAAGAGCGGACCCACCACGGCTCCGACTTTTAAAATACCCAGCAGACTAAAGTACAGCTCCGGCTGACGTGGCATAAAAATAAACACCCTGTCCCCTTTGCCAATTCCGTACTTCCGTAGCACATTTCCAAACCGGTTAGACCGCTCCCGTAGATCAGCAAAGGTATACCTTTCCGCGCGTACAGCATCACTATAGAGCAGCGCTGTGGCGTTTCCCCGTCCTTCCTGTACATGCCGATCCACCGCTTCATGGGCCATGTTGACCTTGCCGGTCTCAAACCAGGAGAAATGTCTGTGCACATCCTCCCAGCGAAAATCGGCTACTGCCCGGGCATAATCCGGCATATTGGAGCTTTGTACACGCCCCGGCAAAATTTCGCTGTGGACTTGACCCATCACTCTTGCCTCCCTCACTTCTTTGAATTAAGCTTTAAGGGTAAGACTTCTTTCATAATTAATGATGTCAATGCAGCATTTGTGAATATTTTATGTCTGAATCAGTATATCACAGCAAACGGTTACATTCCATATTTTATAATGTTTTTGAAAGGAGTCTGTTATGGAGCACCGCAAGATTCCGGTTAGCCACTCCCTCAGTTATAACGGCAGAACACTCTCAGTTAACGGTCCTCTGTCACCTGAAGACATCAAAGAGCTGGACATTCACCGTGATCTGGATGCCTTTCGCAAGCCTTCGGAGCAGCTAGAAGCATTAATCGAGATTGCCGGACTGCCTGAAGGACGTATTATTGCTGCAGTAGATCAAGGAATTATCATAGGGTATGTAACTTTTCATTATCCTGACGAAATGGAATTGTGGTCTCAGGGCGGTATGAAAGATCTTGTCGAACTAGGGGCAATAGAGGTTGCCGACGAATATCGCGGAGCCGGTCTTGGCAGGCTGATGATTTCCACCGCCTTTGAAGGGGAACAGCTGGAGAACTGCATTGTATTTACTACAGAATATTATTGGCATTGGGATTTGAAGGGCAGCGGGCTGGATGTGTGGGGCTACCGGCAGATGATGGAAAGGCTGATGAAAACCGTAGATATGGTATGGTATGCGACAGATGATCCAGAGATTTGTTCCCATCCGGCCAATTGCCTCATGGTGCGCATTGGCCGGGAGGTACAGATGTCCTCACAGGAAACCTTTGACCGCGTCCGTTTCAGGCAGCGATTCATGTATTAAGGGCTAACAGAAATTACAGGGCTTGCAGCATTTGTGCCAGAATAGCATGGGAGCGCTGTGAAGCTTCAATGGTAAACTCTTTATAGTTAACCTCTGCAGAGCCATCAGCACGGTCAGACATGGAGCGGATAACAACAAAAGGTGTATTGTTCATGAAGCACACCTGAGCAACCGCCGCTCCTTCCATTTCTACACAAGCACCATCCATTTCTTGTCTCAGCGAAGCTACTACCTCTCTGCTAGCAATAAATTGATCTCCAGACAATACTTTGCCGATCTCGTAGTGGCATTTCAGCTCACGGCAGGATTTTTCAGCCAGTGCAATCAAGCCAGCATCCGCAGGGAATGAGGATACTTCCTGATCCGGAATGATCCCTTTTTGATAACCTAGCGGTGTGACATCCATGTCATGCTGCATACATTCCGAAGAGATCACGATATCTCCAATGTTCAGATCTGGGTGTACTGCACCGGCTACGCCTGTGAACAACACCTTGGATACCCCGAAGGAATCATGCAGGATTTGTGTGGTTACCGCCGCATTGACTTTACCGATTCCCGATCTGCACAGAACTACAGATTTGTCGAAAATAGTACCCACGTGGTAGCTGATGCCTGCTTTGACTACTGTTTTACTGTCTTTAATTTCTTTCAGCATCAACTCAATTTCTTCATCCATAGCCCCGATAATTCCGATTACTTCACTCATATGTAGATTCCTCCCATAGTTCTATAAATTTTATAGTGTATAAAGCATAAAAAGCTCCATAAGGAGCTTTCCATGCTATGCATATCCAAATCCATAATTACTTATTCAGATGATTAACAGACAACCGGAGAATCGTCTCATGCGGCAAAATAACACGGGCGTTCTCTACAGTCTCTTTCTTCATAAGCTTCGTTAAAAGTCTCATTGCTACAGCGCCCAGGTCGTACATTGGCTGAGCTACAGTTGTCAGCAGCGGACGAACCATGGAGGCCATCCGAATGTTGTCGACACTGATGATTGAGAAATCATCCGGGACTTTCAGACCTTCGTCCTGAATACTATGAATGGCACCGATCGCCATTTCATCCGTTGCGGCAAAGATTGCAGTTGGCTTCTTCTTAAGGCCGAGGAAGTACTTCATGGCCTCGACACCGGATTCGTAGCGATAGTTACCGATACGCACCAGGTCCTCCTGATACTCAATGCCCGCTGCTTCCAAGGCTTTCTTGTATCCCTGGAATCGAGCATAACCGTTCGCCGGGTCCTGCAGAGTGCCACTAATCATGGCAATCTCACGGTGTCCGTGGCGGATCAAGGTGTTCACTGCGTCGAAAGCTGCCGTTTCGTGGTCGATATCCACAGATGGATATGTGCCCTTCTCGTCACGGGTTGCGCAGAGTACAATCGGCACAGCAGAAGTCTGGAATGCCTGAATATGCTCGTCCGTTACCGTACCGCCCATGAAAAGTAGCCCGTCCACTTGTTTCTCAAGCAACGTGTTAATAACACGAATTTCCTTCTCTTTACGCTTATCCGCGTTACAGAGAATGATATTGTAGTGATACATGTTGGCAATATCTTCAATCCCGCGTGCAATTTCTGCAAATATCGAGTTGGAAATATCAGGAATGACGACGCCGACAGTTGTCGTTTTCTTACTGGCAAGTCCTCTTGCCACGGCATTTGGACGATAGCCCAAACGTTCAATCGCTTCAAACACTTTCTTCCGGGTCTGCGGTTTCACGTTGGGGTTATTGTTCACAACCCGTGATACCGTAGCCATAGATACGCCTGCTTCTCGCGCTACATCGTAAATGGTTACCGTCAAATTACTCTCTCCATTGCGATAAATTTTATCGTTCGACTAATTAAAATTATGATACGACACTTTGTACATTTGTGCAATGATAACGCTTCATTTTCCTTTCAAAAATCTTTTCATAGTGGAAGCGTTACCCCGGAATACATACAATCTGCATCCCTATTGGTGCAATCATGTAACCTCTTTCTATCGTAACAAAAAGTGCATGAAAAATCCAACTTTCGTGAAATATTTTCATTGATTTTGCAGAAAAATTTCTTGAAAACAAGAAAACATCCACTGAGCATCCTTTTCCTGTAACTTATTTGGCAATTTGTGTCGATCGCAAGGTCAATTGTGATAAACGGTCACCTATTTCCCGCATCCACTCACCATCCCCGGAGTCCCCGGCGAACCTGTAAGTATCCAGCAAAAGATCAATTCGGCTCTGGACCGCTTTGCGGATCTCCGCTTCAAGTTCCGGCAGACTCTCGCCAGTAAATTTAGAGAATGTTTCTTTCAGCACAAAGGCCCACTCACTGCAATCCGCCAAGGAAACCTTACTGCCCGCAATCCCTTCTCTACCCAATTGCTGCACAAGTTCGCCCAAAGCCGGCTTAATGACCAATAGCGGTTCATAACGTGAACAGCCCTCACAGGTATATACGGGGACATCTGTGATTTTGATCTTTGTGTTGTACACTAGCGTGTGCATATGTATATTCATGTCACCGCCGCAACTGCATGCTTTTTCCAATACGTCATCTTTCCACATCTGCCACACCTCAAGCCTAAATTAAAAAGCACGCAGTTTCCGACTTTTTATTTCTATATTCGACTTCGCTCTCCATAATCCTTCTCATTTGCATATAATGATTTATTTGGAAATCGAACTAGACATATCCACTCTTTATGTGACTTAAAATTTTAAATTTGATAGAATGAATGAGAATAAATGATGGATGCAGGAAGGAGACCCAATAATGAGACTCGACGGCAAGAAGGTCATTGCGTTAGTGGATGACGAATTTGAGGATTTGGAGCTTTGGTACCCGGTCTACCGGGTGCGGGAGGAAGGCGCGGAGGTTCATCTGGCCGGACTTGAAAAAGACAAGACTTACATCGGCAAATATGGCGTTCCCGCCAAAGCCGAATATTCCTGGGACGAGCTTGACGCCGCCGATTATGACGGCATTCTGGTTCCGGGCGGCTGGGCGCCCGATAAAATCCGCCGCTACAGCAAAGTGCTGAAGCTCGTGCAGGATTTCCATGCAGCCAAGAAACCGATCGGGCAGATTTGCCACGCCGGCTGGGTGCTCATTTCGGCAAAAATTCTGGAGGGTGTGACCGTTACTTCCACTCCCGGAATCCGCGATGATATGGAAAATGCAGGCGCCATCTGGAAGGATGAGCCTGTGGTGACGGACGGACATATTATTTCCGCCCGCCGTCCACCTGATTTGCCGCCATACGGTAAAGCCTTTTGCGACGCACTGGCCGGGGAATAAGGCCGAACAGCAGTCCTTAAAAGAATACATAGCAGGCCCTGCCCTCAAGCTCGTCTTGAGGAACAGGGCCTGCTGTTTTTTTCAGCCTCTATCAGCGCAGCGGAATGCTCTGTACGTCCTTAATGGCGTTAGGATAGCCTAACAAAGATGCTCCTCTCATCGTAGACAGATATAATCATAAACAACACTACGCCAAGGGGAACTTTATCATACTAATTCAAAAAGTGGATGCGGTAGAGCAGCTTTGCTCTGATTTAACAGGAAAATATACCGTTAATTCTCCTCTTTCAAAGGTTTTGTTCGAATTAAAGGGAATTTCTCCAGTTATTCTTCCTCTTTATAAGAAAATCGAGGGGCATCCAATAGATTAACGGGTGTTTTTCCAGTTATTTTTGGAAACACTTCTTTTTTCGAATCAATAACGGGAGTATTTCCAGTTGTTTAAACACTGCATGACATTCACTTTTATTTTACCTGATCTGCACGCCTGATGACCGAGTGGTCTGGCTTTGGTTTTGCTTTTGCTTTGCCTATCCCTTGCTCCAGAAGGTGGTGTCGAACACAAATAGAACATGGCGGGTTCAGGAATTCTCCTGAGCACCGCCATGTTCTATTTTCGCATTATTTTTAAGCAAAGGGGCTTCTCATCAAGGAATATCCCTGTTCTAGGGGAGTCCCTTTAATCATTCATTCTATTTGCTGCTAAACGCTTGCAAAGGGGATTCGGCAGCCTCACGAGGTCTTCTCCTTCGCTTCTGAACTGCCTAATGCAATGCCGCTAACCTTGGCATATGCGCTGAGTTTCGCTTCCGTCTCCGAGCTTGTACGCATCCGGAAGCAAGCCTTCGCCACTTCCCGGGCCTCTGCGGCGACGGTGTTCAGCGTGCGGTGCTTCACCTTCAGCAGCGCCTGTGGAGACATGCTGAGATTGTTAATGCCAAGCTCCAGCCATAGCGGCAGCGAACGCTCGTCCGCAGCCATTTCCCCGCATACGCTAACTTCAATCCCGGCATGTTTCGCCGCTTCTACCGTCATACGGATCAAGCGGAGAACCGCGGGATGGTAAGGATGATACATATGGGCGATTTGCTCGTTCATACGGTCTACCGCCAGTACATACTGTACCAGATCATTCGTGCCAATACTGAAGAAATCCACTTCCTCGGCCAAGATATCCACGATCATGACTGCCGCCGGTACTTCGACCATAATCCCGACCGGAATATTCCGATCAAACGGCACGCCTCGCTGTTCCAGCTCCTCCATGACTTCGGCCAGCACAGCTTTGGCTGCCTGCACCTCTTCCAGGGAAGAAATCATCGGGAACATCATCTTGACCTTCCCATACACGCTAGCCCGCAAAATCGCGGTCAACTGGGTCTTGAACATGTCCTTCCGATCTAGGCTAATACGGATCGCGCGATACCCCAGAAACGGATTCTGCTCCTCCGGCAGCTGGAAGTAATCCAGATGCTTGTCGCCTCCGATATCAAGGGTACGGATCACCACCGGATGATTGCCCACCTTCTCCGCCACCAGTTTGTATACCTCGAACTGCTCTTCTTCACTCGGGAAGGAATCGCGATCCATGTAGAGGAATTCCGTGCGGAATAATCCAACACCTTCTGCACCGTATTTCAGCGCCAGATTCAGCTCTTTCACCGAACTGATATTACCAGCCAGACGCAGGTTTACCCCGTCTCTCGTCACGGCTTCCACCGTCGCCAGCAGTTCTAGCTGCTCCCGCTTTTTATGCTGTTTATCCCGGATAGAAGTGTAATCGATCACCATAGCCTCGTCTGGATGCAGTTGTACCGATCCGTTATCTCCGTCAATGACCAGCATGTCTCCCGTCTGAATTGGGTTTGAAAGTTTGTTCTCGAGCCCCGCAACTAGCGGAATCCCCAAGGCCCGGGCCATGATCGAGGAATGCGACGTCTTGCCGCCCATCATCGTCACAATGCCAAGGACATAGGTAGGATTCAAATGAGCCAGCTGGGAGGGAGACAACTCCTTGGCGACGAGAATATACGGCTGGGTGTCAGACGGGAGGGTAACCTCAGGTGCACCTAGCAAATGCTTCAGAAGACGATTGCCGACATCCTTGATGTCCACCGCCCGCTCCTTCATATATTCATCGTCAAGCAAGTCAAACATAGCTACAAAATGGTCAATGGCTTCCTTAACCGCCACTTCCGCTGCCTTGTACTGACGTTCAATAATCCCCCGGATCTCACTCATGAACACTGGATCATCGAGGATGGCCAAGTGAGCGTCGAAAATACTGGATTCTTCCGGTCCGACGACTTCCCTGAACTCTCTCTTGATAAACTCAATTTCATCCTTGGAGGTGCGGATACCTTCGTATAAACGCTCAAATTCTTTAGCGAGATCTACCGGATTGACCTGCGTGTCCGGCAGGCTCCATTCCCAATTGGGCAGGACAAAAGCCTTCCCGATGGCAACACCTGCTGCGGCGGCTATGCCTTGTATCATGCTTCAATCCCTCCAACATTACTTTCGTGTAATACAACGGACATTACAGAAGTTTGCCCCTTTTTCACATTTTTGAATGGAGCATAGCTCCAGGATTTAACACGGTCAGGGTTCGTGATTACCATCGGTGTAGCGAGTGAAGCTGCATGCTCCCGCAAATAGCCGAGGTCAAATTTGACCAGCAGCTGACCCGGCTCCACGCTGTCTCCCTCTTGCACAACCGCCTCGAACGGACCTTTTAGCTGCGAGGTATCTATACCGATGTGCATAAGCACCTCCAGCCCTTCCGGTGTTGAGATGCCCACGGCATGCATGGTTGGGTACACGTGCATGACCTTCCCGAAGACCGGAGAGACCAGCTCGCCCTTTTCCGGGAAAAAAGCCACCCCGTCGCCAACCAGCTTGGCCGCAAAAATATGATCCGGCACTTCCTCGATCGGCAGCATCCGGCCCTGCATCGGGGCACTGAACAGTACCTGCGGCAGATCGCGCAGCAGCAGCTTATTGATCTCCTCGCGGATCAGCTCCGAATAGGTACCAAATACCACCTGCACATTGCCGCCACCAAGCTTGATGATCCCGGCAGACCCAAGGCCTTTGAGTGCCCCGGCATCCACATAACGGTCATTATGGACGGTCAGGCGCAGTCTGGTAATGCAGGCCTGTACCTGTACGATGTTCTCCTTGCCCCCAAGCGCCTCCAGAATGAGAGGAGCCTGATAAGGTATATTACCCGCCCAATCGCCAAGCTCCGAGCCTTCCTCACGGCCTGGTGTCGGGATCTGAAAGCGGCGGATGGCCCAGCGGAACAAATTATAATACACAATGCCATAGCCGATTCCGATCGGGATCAACAGCCACGCCCGTTGGGATAGGTGCAGGTTAAGGAAGAAATCTATGGCCCCGGCAGAGTATGAGAATCCGTGATGAATACCAAGTGAATAAGTCAACACCATAGCGAGACCCGACATTACGGTATGTATGGCGAACAGATACGGCGAAGCGAACAGAAAAGCAAATTCGATCTGCTCCGACACCCCGGTCAGAAAGCACACCAGTGCGGCACGCAAAAAAGTCTTCTTAATCTTCGGCTTCAAGTCCTCACGCGCTTCTTGAATGATTGCAAATGCAATAGCCGGGAGCGCAAACATCATGATCGGGAACAATCCCGCCATAAAAATCCCCGCTGTGGGGTCACCTGCGAAAAAGCGCGGCAGATCGCCCTGTACAACAGCACTTCCGTCAGGCGTCGTATACGTGCCCATCTGGAACCAGAACACATTGTTCAGGATATGATGTAGCCCAAAGGCTGTCAGCACCCTATATAGCACCCCATACAGAAATACGCCATAGCCTCCGGTCCTTAGAATTCCCTGAAACAGCTGATCCAGCCCGCTTTGGAGCAACGGAGCAACACCGAGCATCACCCAAGCGAACAGAGCCGAGAACAACCCCATGAATAACAAAACAAAACGCGACCCGCCAAAAAACTGAATCGCCTCTGGAAGCTTAATATTTTTGAACCGGTTATGTGCTACTCCGGCGACAATCCCGAGCAGAATTCCGATAAGTGTTGCAGGCTGAACATGTCCATCCCCCATCCCCGACACGATCCGGTCGTAGGTGAACATGCCTGCGAGAGCGGCCAGCCCTGCCGGCCCTGCCTGGTTAGATAGTCCCCAAGCCACCCCTACTGCGAACAGATAGGGCATAAAGTAGAATACCCCTTGCCCAGCATATGTAGCCACTTCGGATACTGAAGAAAGTCCCCATGCAGACCATGGCAGGCTGCCCAGACTCAGCAGTATAGCTGCTGCCGGAAGTACCATGGTAGGAAGCATTATGGCTCTGCCCAATTGCTGCAGTGATCCGAGCCAATTCAAGGCGACCCTCTCCTTTCTTACTATAATAAATGGTACGCGTTGTGGCAGGTTTTGTCAAAAGGATACACTTAGCATTTCCTAGATTGCTCACAGACATCTATTATACTGAATGTCCGCCTGTTTGTGCAGCGTTTATTTATCAAAAAACGTCCTTCACCACAATTCGCTTGCGGTGAAGGACGTTTTCAGGCCTACTCAGATTCCATTGAACTTGATGCAGTGCTTACGCGCGGCTGCGCCCGTGCATCGTGATAGCTTCCTCCACCTTGATACAACGATCCATAATGGCCGTCATACCGCTTGCTGCTGCGATATCGGCCGCTTCCTGGTTGATGATGCCTTGCTGCAGCCAGAGCACTCGTGCGCCGATGTCAGCCGCTTCCTGCGCGACCTCTGCACAAAACTCGCTGCGACGGAAGACATTGACGATATCTACCGGTTCAGGAATCTCCGCCAGCGTGTGGTAACACTTCTCGCCGAGGATTTCTCCATCTACCGTAGGATTTACCGGAATAATCCGGTATCCTCTGCTCTGCATCGCCCCTGCCACCATATAGGAGGTGCGATCAGTTTTATCTGACAGCCCTACCACTGCAATGTTCCCTGCGGATGCCAGAATATCTCCAATCTGCTCCCGGGAAGGATTCTCGAAGCCCATGTTCATAACCCCGTTTCTAAGTAAGGTTGATTTTCATCTTATGGCGCATCATCAAATCTTGGGAAGTACAGCTCCCTATCTAGTTACTTTACCCATTCCACATCGGCGCCAAGCGCCTTCAGATGGTCAAAATATTGCGGGTACGACTTGGCCACATGATGCGCATCCTTGATTCGCAGCGGCTGACGTGCCCGCAAGCCTACAACGGTCAATGCCATGATTACCCGGTGATCGTAATGAGCGTTGATCGTCACTCCACCTTCAACTCCGTCCGGCTGTCCGTGTACAATAATCTCGTCGCGGCGCTCCTCAACCTTCGCTCCAGCGCGAGTAAGCTCTGCCAGATAGTCGGTGATCCGGTCGCATTCTTTGTAGCGCAGGTTCTCTACATTGTAGAAACGTGAAGTCCCCTCCGCAAATACCGCAGCAGCTACCATAGCCAGTACAGCATCCGTCGCCGCATCTCCGTCGAACTCCACGGCTTTCAGGATGCCGTTACCCTGTACATGTACAACGTCATTCTCATGGGTAAGAGGAACTTCCATCATCCGCAACACATCGACAATAGCTCTCTCTCCCTGCTTACTCTTCTCCGCAAGACGCTGAATCGTCACATCGGATTTCGTAACTGCGGCAGCAGCAAGCACAGCTGCAGAACCCGGATAATCTCCCTGTACCGTGTAAGTCTTGGCAGCATATTTCTGACCGCCTGGTACCTTGAACGACATGTAGTCGTCAGCAGCATGCACCACAATGCCCGCTTGCTCCAGAACTTCCAGCGTCTGTCCTACAACCACTTTCGATTTCAGGTCATCCAGCACGATAATCTCGCTATCCTCTTCCAGTAAAGGTGTCAGGAAGAGCAGTGCGCTGAGATACTGGGAGCTGACCGCACCGGAAACGGTGATTTTCCCACCTTTTGGCTTGCCGCCGCGAATGGTAATTGGCAGTTTACCTTCATTATGCTCTACCTCTACGCCAATCTGGCCGAGAGCGGTAATGAGATCGTCATGCGGGCGCTTGCCCAGAGAGTCTGGATACATGTTCACGAATGTCACTTCAGGGCTAAGCGCAGCGACAGCCATCAGGAAACGCAGCACCGCTCCGGCATTGCCTACATTCAGTTCCTTAACGTTACTCGGGCGTGCACCGAAGCCTTGCACTACAATTTTCTCGTCATCTTCCGTCAGCACTGCGCCGAGATCGGCGATACAACGGCGGATGGCATCACTGTCCTCACTATGAGCCGGATGATAGATCGTGCTGATTCCTTCGGAAAGAGCAGCAACCAGCAGGTAACGGGTCGTGTAGTTTTTAGAAGAGAGGGCTCCGATTTCACCTTGCAAGTTTGGCGTAGGTCTGACAATAACGTCCATAGTAATTAGCGCTCCTTTTATTATAATAAGTCTATGTATGGCTCCGTTTGACACGGTATTCCATGCTTGTGTTATCATTAAACCATTCTTCTGACGAAAAGAGGTCACATCCATGAATCCTATACCCCAAATTACAGCACAGGAATTGCGGCAGCGTCTAGCCACGGGCGAAGAGCTTGTCCTTATCGACGTGCGTGAAGATGATGAGGTTGCCTTCGGCATGATTTCCGGCGCACAGCATATCCCGATGGGCGAGATTCCGCAGCGGACAGAGGAAATTCCCGCCGATGCTGAAGTCGTCTTCATTTGCCGTTCCGGTGCCCGCAGCCAGCGTGTCTGCGAATACCTGCAGCAGTTCGGTTATAACTCGGTTGCCAACCTGAGCGGTGGCATGATTGATTGGAATGAAACCGCGGAGGGCTAAGCCTCACCAATATACTTAAAAGCTCAGCCGCGGTGATGTATTAAAATATGCTGAGACACTTCTACAGCAGTAAGGCCCGTTGTATCGACCGTGCAATGTGCAAAACGGTAAGCATCCCGGCGTTCTTCCATGATGCGTGCGATCCGTTCCTTCGCGTTGCCGGCGAGCAGCGGACGATCCAGATTTTCACTGACCCGCGCCAGAATCTCTTCCTCTTCAGCTGTGAGTGCCACTACCAAGCCGTTAGCCAGCATTAGTTCGGCATTTCCAGCAGCCAGTACAGCGCCTCCGCCTGTGGAAATCACTCGTTTTTCCCCTTGCAGCATACGCTCCAGCGTTTCTGATTCAAGTCTTCTGAAGTAGCCTTCGCCTTCTTCTGCGAATATCTCTGGGATACTCCGGTCTTCGCTCTCGGCAATGACATGGTCGAGGTCGACCAGTTCATAGCCCAGTTCCTCTGCTAAAATAGCTCCAACCGTAGACTTTCCTGTGGCCATCATGCCTACTAGAATAATGTTATTTGAAGTCATTGCGTTCCTCCAAGCCGCGACATTTGTCATATCATAACACAGGGTTAAAAGATTAGACAATCGGCTTTCCATAAGTAGAAACGGCTTTACTATCCGTTAAGGGACGGTATCCGTTTCAGCGAGAAATATAAGGATGATTTATAGCGAAACATATAAATCCTTATATTTTAAAAAAGCCCGGAAGGCTCCCCTTGTTGCAGGGCCTTCCGGGCCACCCGTTACGGCTATGCCAATTGTCTTATTCAGCAGACAACCAGTTGTGGTGGAACACGCCTTCTTTGTCCACACGTTTGAAGGTGTGAGCGCCGAAGTAATCGCGTTGTGCTTGAAGCAGGTTCGCAGGCAAACGCTCTGTGCGGTAGCTGTCGTAGTAAGCCAGCGCGCTGGAGAAACCAGGAACCGGAACGCCAAGAGTAACCGCAGATGCGATAACTTTACGCCAAGCATCTTGGTAAGAGCTCATGATGTCCTTGAAGAATGGATCAAGCAACAGGTTCTTCAGATCCGCATTGTTTTGGTAAGCATCGGTGATGTTTTGAAGGAAACGGGAACGGATGATACAACCGCCGCGCCAGATTTTAGCCAGCTCGCCGTATTTCAGATCCCAACCGTATTCATCGGAAGCTACGCGCAGTTGAGCAAAACCTTGAGCGTAAGATACGATTTTACTTGCGAACAATGCTTTACGCACGTTCTCGATGAACTCAGCTTTGTCGCCTTGGAATGGAGTGGTCTCAGGTCCGCTCAGCACTTTGCTGGCTTCAACACGCTCATCCTTCATAGCAGACAAGAAGCGGGAGAATACCGATTCAGTGATCATGGACAATGGCACGCCAAGATCCAGCGAGCTTTGGCTTGTCCATTTACCAGTACCCTTTTGGCCAGCGGAGTCAAGAATAACGTCCACCATTGGCTTGCCGGTTTCTGCATCATATTGTGCGAAGATGTCGGTAGTGATTTCGATCAGGTAGCTGTCCAGCTCACCGCTGTTCCAGTCCTTGAAGATGCTGTGCAGTTCTTTTGCATCCACACCAAGTACATCTTTAAGCAGTTGGTAAGCTTCACAGATCAGCTGCATGTCGCCGTACTCGATACCGTTATGCACCATTTTCACATAGTGACCAGCACCGTCCGGTCCGATATATGTAGAGCAAGCCTCTCCGTCCACTTTGGCGGAAATAGCTGTCAAGATTGGTTCTACGAGCTTATACGCGCTCTCTTGTCCACCTGGCATGATGGAAGGTCCTTTAAGTGCGCCTTCTTCACCACCGGATACCCCTGCGCCGATGAAGCGGAAACCTTTTTCTTCCAGATCTTTGCTGCGACGAACAGTATCAGGGAAGTAAGCATTACCTCCGTCGATGATGATATCGCCTTGATCAAGATGTGGCAGCAAGGACTCAATTGTCGCGTCAGTTGCTTTACCAGCTTGTACCATGATCAAAATTTTGCGCGGCGTTTCTAAGGAAGCTACAAACTCCTCAACGGAGAAGGCACCTGTCAAATTCTTGCCTTCCGCCTCTTTCAGAAGCTCATGAGTCTTCTCAGGCGAACGGTTGAATACCGATACGGAAAAGCCTTTGCTCTCGATGTTTAGAGCCAAGTTCTTACCCATTACCGCCAAGCCAATAACGCCGATTTGTTGTTTTGCCATCTGGTCCTCCACCCTTTGCACCCTATATTTTTGTGAAATCCATTTTCTCGCAGAATCGAGAAGAAACGGCATTGTCTCCCATTGTAGGTACTGCCTGTCCGTTCCTGTCGAAATATAGACAAGCTTGACTTGCCTATATGTAAGAATACCACCCTTTGCCAGAGACTGCAAAGCGCATGGCGAAATAGAGAAGCGTTTTATTCTCATGCTCTCGGCAGGAATAGATTCACAATGACTATTTTAACGTTTTTACGCACAGAAGTGAACCCCCTGAACGTATAAATTCAGCACAAACAGAAGACACCCCCAACCACAGGGTGCCTCTGGATCTGCTCTTGGTGTCCGTATTCACCATTCCAGCATGTTCAATTCCTTGTTTAATAAGGCAAGTTTCTCTTTGCACTTTGCAGCCTGCACCGCATCTCCGGCAGCCAATGCCTCATTCAGCAAATCCAACTGCTCGTCAACCTCAATCCGGCAAGAACGAATTCGCTCCTCCCCTTCCACCGAGTAGAACAGCTTCGTCAGCTCCTGATCGGACAGCAGCGGCCCCTTCTGGTACAGCACCCGCTGTTGATACCCGGAGATCTCTACAAGCCGAATCACTTCACCGAATAAAATATTCTCAATGATAATCTGCCGGTCGCGGAACCGCTTGACGATGGCGTGGCCCCTCTTGTCCCCGATCAGCTTCTCCATCCACTCGGACAGGCGGGCATCGCGGATCATATAGTCTCCGACCAGTTTGTAACCCTCCTTGATCCGCTGAAAGCGCAGCTTCACCAGCTTGCGTCCCGTACGGACCGATATAACAAAGACATTCTCGTTCTCGCTCCAATACAGGGAATAGCCTTCTTGAATCAAATCCTTAATTAGGTCCTGGATATGCTCTCTCTCAAACCTCAGCTCCAGATTGCAATATTCCACCTCGTCGTTTTTGTTCATGGCACTCCCCCCTGACTGCTTTGCTCCGGCAAAGCCAGCTTCGCAAGCCTAAGCTACGTTGATGCGGAAGCAACAATGACCGCAGAACCTCCACTGGCGACAAAATACGTTTTGCGTTCGTCTTACACTTATTTTATACTTCAGTTTATGTAGCGGTAACTTGGTTTATTGACTATTTTTACCCGCAACGACCCTGCTCCAAACGTTTTTTCGTACAATTTAGATGTCCTTTCAACTTCTTCCTCTTCAATTTGTATAAAAAGCCGCCTGTTGTACGAAATTCATCCGTGCAACAAGCGGCTTATTTATGTTTTATAACCTGCTTGATCCGGCAGCTTGTTAGAGCGCCTGAACCTTCCTACCCGTTCTACGAACGATAAGCAGGTGTAAGCCGAACAACAGCAGCATCACAAAAGCGCTGACCAGGAAGGGTACTCCGTGGCCCACCGAATCCCAGAGCTTGCCCGATAACACCGGGCCGGCGACCATTCCGGAACCTTGGAGGGTCAGGAACAATCCCCACACCGTTCCGCGTTCCCCCTTAGGCACCTGCTTGGCGAGGAAGGCGTTCCAGGCCGGGAGGATCAGCGCATAGCTGATACCGACCAGAGCCACGGCACCAAATACAAAGGGCAGCCAGCGTACCATCGAGAACAGTGTCATGGAGAACGCAGCCAGCAAGAAGCCGATGTTGAGAAACAACGTAGTACCGATACGGTCCACAAGGCGTCCTGCCGGAATAAGCGTCAGCACCGTGATCCCGCCCCCGGCAATGAGCAGAAGGCTGAACTGATTTGGCGAAACATGCAGCTCTGTGCGTGCGAACAGCGTGACTACCGGTGTCATGAGTCCGATGGCGAACGCCTGCAGAAAGAGCGCCGGGTAGAGCAGCCTGCTCACCTTGAGCGTGGTTTTGAGCTGCGTAAACGTACGTTTCAGGCTCTGCAGCGGGTTCATCTGTTTGGAAGATGATCCTGCGCCGTCCACTGCATTGGCAACCTTGACGGGTGCCGGATGAGCTGGATCGATCCGCTTAGGCAATAGAAGAGCCACTGCAACGACAGCCACTGCACAGGCCAACAGAACGAAAAAGGTCGTACGGTAACTGTATCCGCCATGATCCATGAGAAAGTTCACAGTAATAGGACCGATGCCGGTCCCGGCCAGGGAGGCCATCTCCACGGCGCCCATAGCTGCGCCGCTGCTGCCACTCTTCGTAGAGCCGGCCAGCTCCGTTACACCAGTCATGACACAGGGCCAGAGCGGGGATGTGCCGATCCCCAGAATGAGGCAGGCCAGAGACAGCAACGCCGCATTTTTAGCAACGATAATCAAGGTTAACGCAAGCAGAATCAAGAGTAGCGCACCGGTCATCGTCCAGCGGTACCCGATCCGCTCCATCACCCAGCCTGAAGGACTGCGGAACAAGTTATCCCCCAGATATTGCAGCGCGAAGGAAAAACCAACGACGGTGACCGATAATCCCAGAATATGCTCCATATAGACAGGGAGCAGGGCAACCAGCAGAGATCCTTTTACAAACTCCACTAAAAAGATGATAACCCACATTTTCACGATAAACGGTGAAGTCAAATTAATATGCATTTGCTGTGCTTTGCCGGACATTCTATCACATCCTAGTATTATGGTCATTGATTTGTTATACTGATGTCTGCTTGAAAAATTACTCTTCACGAAAGGTTGTGACAGCATTAAATGAATCAACACCGTACTCCCCTCTTCAGCGCTCTAAAAAAGCATGCCGCCGGCAATCCCGTTCAATTCCATATTCCGGGGCATAAGAAGGGGCAAGGAACCGATGCCGAATTCCGTGAGTTTATCGGCGATAATGCTCTATCCATAGACCTGATCAATATTGCGCCACTTGATGATCTTCATCAGCCCAAAGGCGTGATAGAGGAAGCTCAAAAGCTGGCTGCACAAGCTTTTGGCGCTGATTACACGTTCTACAGCGTACAAGGCACGAGCAGCGCCATCATGACGATGATCCTCTCTGTATGCTCGCCCGGTGATAAAATCATTGTGCCACGTAACATTCACAAGTCTATTATGTCGGCCATTATTTTATCCGGAGCCAAGCCTGTGTTCATCTCTCCTGTTCAGGATGAGAATCTAGGGATAGATCACGGCATAACCACCAGCGCCCTGGAACGGGCCTTGAAGCGTCACTCGGACGCCAAAGCTGTTCTGGTCATCAATCCAACGTATTTTGGCGTATGTGCCGATCTACGTTCCATTGTGAATCTGGCCCACAGTCACGGAATACCCGTACTTGTGGACGAGGCGCACGGAGTACTGATTCATTTTCATGAAGATCTGCCGATCTCGGCCATGCAGGCCGGTGCGGATATGGCAGCAACCAGCGTACACAAGCTGGGCGGCTCCATGACACAGAGCTCAGTGCTGAATGTCAATGCGAAGACTGGTCTCATTAACCCTCAACGGGTACAGACCATTTTCAGCATGCTGACTACGACATCAACTTCCTACATTCTGCTCGCCTCTCTGGACACGTCCAGACGAAATCTTGCCCTGCACGGGCACAAGATCGCAGCGGAAGCCATTCGTTTGTCCAATTATGCCCGCGATGCTGTCAACGGCATTGATGGTCTGTACAGCTTTGGCAAAGAAATTCTCGGGACGGAAGCAACCTTTGATATTGACCCCACTAAATTAAGCATTCATGTCCGCCATCTCGGAATTACCGGTTATGAAGCGGAGAACTGGCTGCGCGATAAGTACAACATCGAAGTCGAGCTTAGCGACATGTATAATATTCTTTGCCTGATTACCCCTGGTGATACCCAAGAATCCGTGGACAAGCTCATTGCTGCCCTCCGGGTATTGTCCGCCATTCATTACAGCAAAGGTGAAATTTACGAACTCAAGGTGCAGGTGCCTGAAATTCCGCAGCTTGCCTTGCTTCCGAGAGATGCGTTCTACGCAGATACTCAGATTGTTCCATTCCGGGAATCAGCCGGATATATCATCGCTGAATTTATTTATGTATACCCGCCGGGTATTCCTATTCTGCTCCCTGGTGAAGTAATTACCCAGGATAACATCGATTATATCATCGACCACGTAGAAATCGGTCTGCCGGTTAAAGGTCCCGAGGATCGCAACATCAACTTCGTCAAGGTCATCGTGGAGGCTGATCCGATCTCCTGATCGGTTTCCTCTCTCCCTGGGCCCGCTGACAACCATACAAAAACCCGATACTGCAAAGTATCGGGTTTTTGCTTATGAGAATCAACTGCCAGGAAAATCAATCCTAGAACAGTCCTTTTCTATCACCGAAAATCTATTCTTGCTGGGCAAGCAGCTCGTTGTATGCTTCTTCAACAGCTTTCCATTCAGCTTCATCTTCGATATTGTAAAGCACCGTTTCTTCATTCTCTTCTTCCAGACGCAGAATAATACCATCCGCCTCAGGGTTTTCGCGTTCCAACAGCAGCGCGTACAACTTCTCGCCTACGTCGAACGTCTCTACTAGTACCATCTCTACATCTTCGCCCTGCTCGTTCGTCAAGGTCAGCACAAACTCCTCGTGCTCATGGTCGTGATCATGTCCGCAACCGCATGCTTCCCCATGTTCATGGCCATGCTCATGTTTGTGATCGCTCATTGAAATACCTCACTTTGAATTGTATTAGCCTACAAATCGTATCGTAACACGTAGAACAACTTCAGGTCAATTTTGGGAGTAGTCAAACATTACTAATTAAGCGCAGTTATGACTTTCTCCGACACAAGAACATAGTCTCCATTCTTGGTTGGTCTGATATAGAAACCTACCCGGTATTTTCCCGTTTCCTTGAAATCATACGTAATCTCGGAGCTGGAGAACCAGAAATCCTCTTTTTTCGTTCCTTCCATGTTGCGAGAGTCGATGTCTTTGCTATTTCCTGATGGGTCTGTGATCGTCACCTTGACCGAGGAAATCTCGTCTGTCAGACTATCTACCTGCGAGAGCACCTTAAACTTAAGCTTGCCCAAATTCACATTGCCGAACACTGTGTCTCCCTTGAAGAGGACAATATGCACATTCGGTTTGAGAATGGTTACTTTACCGGAGCCATCCCAGATTACAACTCCGCCTGCCTCCCGTGCAGGAATGTACGTCTTCCCGTCAATCAGATATCCGCCGTCCGTAATTTCTTTTCCGTTGCTCCAGACCTTGATCTTCTGGCTCACCGAATCAGCGAATAGTAACGAGCCGCCCATCAGGGAAAAGACGAGCACACATAAAGCAATTTTTTTCCATCTCATCGCTAGAAACCCCCAAGTAATTCATACTGTTAATGTATACTAGCTTCTTTCCTGCAAGTTGCGCTTATGGCAGGAAAAAGTTTCATTCCTGTCCTTCATCTAGATAACATCACGCAAACAAACCCATGATATAGTATGTCTATCCCTTACTATTGGAGGTTCTTCCGATGAGTATAAGCCTGCAGATGCTTGGCACCGGCAACGCCTTAGCCAAAAATTATTTCAACAATAACGGGCTTCTCCTGGACAAGAATTATACCTTAATGATTGACTGCGGCGTTACAGCCCCGCTGGCGATGCACGAGCTGAACAGATCCTTCCGGGATGTCAACGCCACCCTGATTACCCATATCCACGCCGACCATGTCGGAGGACTGGAAGAACAGGCCCTTACACTCAAGCATAAATATAATCGCAAAATGACCCTACTCGTGCCGGAAGCTCTGGTGGAGCCCTTGTGGGACCATACGCTAATGGGCGGCATGTATCAGCAAGGCGTTGTGTCCTCACTGGAGGATATCTTCGAGGTTAGACCGATATCTCCCGGTGTTCCCCACCGTCTGTCCGAAGGCCTTGTGCTGGAGTTGCTACAAACCCCACATGTGCCGGGCAAAGACAGCTATTCCCTGATCGTGAATGGCGATATTTTCTATAGCGCTGATATCATATTTCAACCGGAACTGCTGATCGATCTGGTACGGGAACAGGGCATCCGCCAGATTCTGCACGACTGTCAGCTTGTCGGAACTGGACATGTTCACACGACGCTGGAAGAATTGTTATCCTTACCGGAAGATGTCCGGCAGTTGATCTACCTCATGCACTATGGGGATGAGAAGCCGGATTTTGTAGGCCATACCGGAGAGATGCAGTTTCTGGAGCAGCATGTGATGTACACCCTATAAGTCATAGTCCTATGTATATAAAAAGGCCGAACAGCAACGTCTTTAGAGAAGACGTCTGTCCGGCCATGTGATATCACCGCTAAAATAACGGGAGCTGATCCAGATTGTTGGTCGGGTCACCATCTGCATCTCCGCGGATATGCAGCGTACCGTCCTTGCCTTTAAATACATTGACTCCGGCAATTTTGCCAGCCTGTACTTCCTGCAGGGCCTGCTCGTAACCAAGCACCCGCCCGGAAGAGGTCTGAAAGCTCGTCAGATCCCCATCCCCATTCTTCTGGGTCGCTATAAAACGTTCGCGTTCATCGCTGATCGTCACGCAAGACCAACTCCTTGGACATGGATTTGCCATCATCAGGCAACCCTTAGCATGTCCGCAAAAGCATTGAAATATGCGCTTGGCTAGGCTGACACTAGAGCGTTTTTTGCATCCGCACATGCAGAATGCCTGCATCATAGAACGGCTCTGTCGAGATCACTTCATATCCCAGCTTGCGATAGAAATTCTCCGCTTGGCATTGTCCGTCCAAAATGGAGTATTGGAGTCCCAGCTCACGCGCCAATTCTTCCAGCGCCAGCAAAAGCACCCGTCCGTATCCCTTGGAGCGGTAATCCTTCATCACAGCGACTCGCTGCATTTTGGCCGTAGCTGCTTTATAATAGATCAATCGGCCTGTCGCCACCGGAATCCCGTCATCTATCAATAGGATATGGTGCACATCCGGACTGATCACATCGTACTCATCGATCTCTTCTTCTTGCGGTACCTTCTGTTCTTCCACGAACACTTTCATGCGAATATCAAACCCCTGCCGGAGCTGTTCCTCATTCGTTACACGTACGATTTCTGCCGCCATGACCTTAAAACTCCTCTCTATGTAAAAGACAACATATAGATTGAACTTAAAATTTCACGTAGGATCTAGTCGTCATTACGGAAAATGTTTGGACTTCCGGCCGCTGTTGTCTCCAGATTTTTTTAATTATACCGCTACTCGCGGATAAAATCCGAAGACAAAGGCGGTCGCTAATGCTCCTTCAGTTCCAAACTTTCCCTCCATTTCTTACCCTCATGTTATTTTCAGTTCTATCTATATAGTCGGTCTATTATACAGAATATTCGTTTTTCTGTATAGTTAAGGCCTAGCTTGCAGCATTGGCAGCGGTATAGGTTAATCGCCCGAATAAACCTCCTGCGGGATCGAGCGGTCGTAGACATCTATCAGCACCGGCGAAGGTTCCGGGGAGTGCTCCAGCTCTCCATCCAGAGTTGATAGCTTGTTGACCTCTTGGTATCTCGAAGCTGGCGCATCCGTACTGCACCCGGTTAATCCAATAAGCGCAGCAGCGCATAGACCCAAGCACCATGCTGACAATCCCCTACGTCCATATGATTGTGCATTCATTGGTATTCTCCTTTCGCCCTTTCTGTAGCTCTTTCTCTACAGTTTTGACGATTCAGAGGTTTTTATAACAAGGCTCTGTGAAGTGACATTAAAATTCAAACAGAAGATCATATAAGACGAACTTACGATTCTCACTCTAAGCTTGGTCGTCACGACTGTGAACATTTGGACTTCCGATTGCTGTTGTTCCAAATCTCCTGTACCCGTCTTCTTAGTAGTGGAAAATGGTCCATCTTCCCAACTAAGAACATTTTTGCACCTTATATTTCTTAAATAGAGGTAAATAAAGAAAATAAAAGCATTATTGTATCTTATTTTCCGGAAATCGAGCTAAAAGAGGTATTACGGAGGATTTAACATACAATATTGCACTTAATTCCCACTAACCCTTAGTTGCAGAGTATTTAGGGTACAAAAATGCCGTTAATTGCATTCCGGGAGTCCTTATTGCTGCCCGTTCTATATAATTGATTAGCGGGTTCGTATGTGTTACCAGTAAAACGTGCTATAACTTCTCAATAGGGAAAAATAAAGACAAATCACCGTTAGGTCCAGTCTAAAACAAAACCCCACTCTCCGCTTGGAATCGGAAAATGGGGTTCAGCTCATATTGCATTTCTAATGTATGTATATATATGTATATCTGCAGTTCGGTTTCCTCTATCCTTCTGACCATGTAATCGTGATCTCAGTGTATCCTGCTTTGGATGCAGATAATCCCCCAATGATAGACACTGGGCTTTTCCCACCCAACTTACCGGTAATCACCATCGAACTTTTGTCTATAACCTTCGAGGCTTGGGTAATGTTCTTGCCATCCACGTAATCGGTATACTTTTTCCCCATAGTCTCAATACTGTCCTTCGTCAAATAAACCAGCACAGCCTTTTTCTTACCATCCACTACACTGTCCGTCAAATCCGTAATGATGGCATCCCCGGCTACCGGAAAATCTGCGGGCAGATTCTTCGATTTCTTGACACCGCTGGTCGGTGAACTGCCTGGACTCCCCGAGTCACTGCCAATGATCACCTTGTTGGCTAGTGCATCATAAGACACGGGAACCCCAAGTGCTCCGGCAATAGCACGCGTTGGCAGATAGGTCAAACCGTCATACGTAATTGGCGTGAGCTGCTTGCCGCTGCCATCTACTGGCGCATAAGCAGTCCCATTGACCTGAATCGCGATGCCATAATTAAGGAAGGCTTTAATCTGCTGCAGATTGCTGCCAGCATATACGCCTGCCGAACCTGTAGCGAGCATGCCGACAACGGCGGAAGCGATACCCCATGTCTTTTTCAACAAAAATCATCTCCAGACGTTAATCATTGTCGAATATAATCTATTAACCACTCTGAAGATTTTCAAACCTTTGGCTTCCCTTACCGCTCCATTAAAAATTCACATTCCCCACCAGGTGTACCATATACATCATGCCGCCCAGGAAGCCCGCTAGCGCAAAATAAGCTATTCCGTACTTCCAACGAGTTGGGGCAGGAACATCATAATATTTATCGTTTTCAAACGGAATACACTCAATCTCGCAGCTCATCTTCAGATGCAGCCCATTCTCCAGTTCGACCCGCTCCAACTGAGTGACCTTCACCTTCTCAAGGATAACCTGCTGCGGCAGCATAGCTGTACCATAATAATCCAGACTATCCCACTTCACCCCGATATATTGCTGGTGGTTCAAATCGCTATACGTTGTAAAAGGCAGTTCCCGCTTGTGCTCTGGCCCCGGGATCATATACCCTTCCTGGATAAGACGCTCCACAGGAATCATGAAGCTACGCGTTACGAACTGTCTCTTGCTCTGCTTGCGCCGTTTAACGTATTTGGTATACAAGTCGTAGGCGAACAAGCCCCAGATAATCAAAAACAAAACGGATTTCAGATAAATAATGACCGCTAATCCACCCACAAGTCCAACCAGCCATAACCAACGTGTAACCGCCGTAACAATTCGCCCGCCATCCAGCGGATGAATCGGCAGCAAATTAATCAGATTCAGCAAAAATCCCACGTAAGCCAAGGAGTACAGCAAGGGGCTGTCCAAGTAATACGCGGCCCCGAACACGGCTGTCGCCCCAATGCTACCCAGTATAGGACCGCCGAAGGCAATGTACGCTTCACTCTTGGCATCCAGCGGCTGCCGTTTCAACGCGATCAGAGCACCCATAAACGGGATAAACAACGGTGCGCTGACGGGGAGTCCCATCCGCTTAGCCGCGAATACGTGACCCAGCTCATGGACGAGTAATAGCAGGACGATACCAATCGAGAAGCTCCACGGATAAATGAACGCATACGCCCAAATGGACACCATCATCGAAATTAGCGGACCTGCGATCTTGCTTATTTTTAACAGCGATAGAATCGCCTTTCCCTTCAACAGGAGCATTGCTGCCCCACCGCCCAGCCATTTCAGCGGAGTGGAAGATTTTTTGTTCGGCACATTTTGCGGCAAAAGTCTCGAGCTCCTTCATTGTTCGTTATTAGTTTTACGTATTTTACCATACCTATTAGAAAAATTCCTTCTATATAAGGGGGGTATATTCGTAGCGGGTAATACGGGGCAAATGGCGAAAGAGTTTCATCATGCGCTAAACACGGTGTTTTTTTGCGATAAGGTAAATTGTTATGAGAACTAAATGATTGTTTAACTTCCATTTTAATACTATAATTATAAAAAACTCCAAGGAGGTTGTCCTATGAAATGGGTTAGCTTAATTATCACCGTATTATCTGTTCTTGCGCTGGGCGGTATCTACGGTTTCTCCCTCTTCATAGTCATCACTGGGATTATCGGCGGACTCATCGCTTCCTTCGCCATCGCAGGATATCTGAAGAGTGTTAACGGTGATTTTCCTGGTGATCGGTATGAGGATGGAGACATAAAATACTGATATAATTTTAATAGTTAGTAAATACAAGAAGGCTGGCCCCTTAAACCATGAATAGGGGCCAGCCTTCTTTCGGTTTATTTTACAAGAAATTATTTATAAAAATAACTTAGCATCTGCTGCTACTAAATCTATTCACTTATTATAATTTGCTTCTGCAGCCTCAAAATAAATCTGCATTTTTAACCCCCCTCTTAAATTCACTGAAAACTCAGTAGGCATATCTACAACTGGTTTCCGAAGGGACAACAACGTAAAATCCTGACTCATGGCGAGCATAAAGGCGCGAAACTGTTTGCTGCCATCGACTACGAAACGGGTCATGTGACTCATCGGGAAGAAGAAAAGTTTGATGCAGCAGCCTTTGGACTATTATGTAGTTTTTATAATGAACTGCGTTGTAAGGCTTCGTTTACATTGATTTTCAAATCATATAGAACAAAATTAACATTAGCCGATTAATCTCTATAAAGTAGATTGGACAACTCAGAGGGGCGATGGGAAATCAATGAAACGATTTTTTAAGGGCATTACAATCGGTTGTTTGTTATTTTTTCTATCCCTATGCATTGTACCTCCGCTTTCTGTGTCAGCTCACCCGTTAAGTGTGAGTTACAGTACTGTAACGAATACCGGAAATGGTGTTGAGTTTGTTTATTCCATAGATCTTTTATCCGTTACCGAATCCACAAATGTGGGGTTGATCGATAAAAAGAAACTACAGGAATCACATGAAACAATCGACAAATGGATACGCAAAATGGTCTCGGTGAAGATCGATAACGCTGTACAGACAGGACAATTACAAACAATGGAGTTAGAGAACAAGCGGGAGTTAGGACTGACTTTGGTACGAGTCGTTTATATCTTTCCAAACGCCAAGAACGGACAAACCATAAGCCTGGACGATGCCATGTATATGGGGAATAGCTCTAACTATACGAATCTTCTTGTTTTTAAAGAGGGAGATTCCGTTACTGAAGCTGTGCTGAAAGGGAGCGACAGGCATTGGCAAGCCGTCTTGGGAGAAGTTCAGGAGGGGGCACATCAGTCTGCCCTACCCGGCGGTTGGATTGATTTTTTGCTACTGGGAGCCGAGCATATTCTAACGGGATATGATCACCTTTTATTTTTGTTAGCACTGCTGCTTAGAAAACAGACCCTTAAACAATATGCGTCAATCATTACTGCATTCACCATTGCGCATAGCATCACCCTCACCCTCGCTGTAACAGGAATCGTAAGCGTACCTTCACGCTTTGTTGAAGCCACAATTGCGCTCAGCATATGTTATGTTGCGATTGAAAATCTCTTTCTTAAAAAAATCTCACACCGGACGATCATTACTTTTTTATTCGGACTTATTCATGGTTTAGGTTTCGCAGGTATTTTAAGCGAGATGGATATTCCAAAATCTCACTTGGCGGTTTCCTTAGTCAGCTTTAATGCCGGCATTGAGGTCATACAGCTTACGCTAGTAGCACTGCTTCTTCCTTTACTTACTTGGAGCCAACGCACGCGTTATCAAAGACAAGGTGTCATCATTGCTTCAAGCATTATAGCATTGATCGGTGCTTTCTGGTCGATTGAGCGGTTGTTTCTCTAATCGATACTGCAGATTTAATCCATTCGTTAAGGAGGTGACGCACCATGTAGAGAGCTCCGTAAATTATACCTCTGAAGGACTCAAAATCGAATACAAAACCAAAAAGGTGGGAATAGACATCATGATGTCACTGTTAAAAAAAGCAACCATGGTTTTATGCTCTCTTGCAATTTTGCTGCCCATCACATTATCCCCATTAGCGGGATCAACTGTTCAGAAGGCGCAAGCAGCTACCGAGAGAACGTTCAAAATTGCTTTATTGCCTGATACCCAAATGTATTCGAGATATAAACCAGAAATATTTGATGCCCAGACAGACTGGATCAAAAAATTCCAGTATAGCGAAAATATCGTATTCACCACTCATTTGGGTGACATTGTCGATCGAAGCACACAGGAATATGAGTGGAAAAATGCAGACAAATCAATGAAGACATTGGATGATGCGAAGATTCCTTATGGCTATACGGCAGGGAATCACGATATTGCTGATTGGCTGGATGACGATAGCCGTGACGATAATGACAGATATAATCAATTTTTCAATCAATACTTCAAGCCTGCCAACCGCATGGGCAGCAAACCTGGATTTGGCGCCACCTCACCTAAAGGCTACAGCTCTTATTATACATTTCAAGGGGCTGGTAAGACATTCCTCGTACTATTCATTGACTGGAGAGCTGGTTCAGACACTCTAAAGTGGGCGAATCAAGTCCTGCATGACCACCCGAATTACCCAACCATTTTAGTGACACACCAACTTTTGAATATTGATAGCGATGGAAAAACAGCCGTGATGACTGATAACGGCCAATTTTTGTGGGATCAATTGATAAAAGGCAACGATCAGATTTTCCTGACACTTAATGGCCATCATCACGGATCCGCCGATATGATCAAAAAGAATGATTTTGGGCATGACGTGCTGATGTCGGTTATTGATTACCAGGGGTACTACATGGGCGGGGACGGAATTATGCGAACATTAGAGTTCAATCTTGATGCCGGCACAATTTCCGCCAAGACGTTCTCTCCTTGGGTTATGAATTTACCTGTAGATCAACGTGATGCAACCTATGACGTTGAAGAATTAACCGATCCCAACAACAAGTTTACTGTGAACATGAACTTCAATGAGCGTTTCAAAGGGATTTGGGATGAACAAAATAATGCACCGCAGGCAACAGACGTCTTCTATAACACCGCCGATGGAAAGACGTTGAGCTCCAAGCTTAAGGCAACGGATAAGGATGCAGACGCGTTAACGTACTCCATCGTCTCTCCTCCGACAAAAGGTACTGTGAATCTGACAGACGCTGCTACTGGATCTTTTCTTTATAAACCAACAGCCGGCATGACGGGGACAGATACATTCACATTTAAAGTCAATGATGGCTTCGTTGATTCCAACGTTGGAACAGCAACAATCAATATTCGTGATGCATCTGCCGGCAATGGTGAGGTAGCTCACTGGAGATTCGAAAAGCCGGCTGACGGTTCCTTTAATGTTAAGGATATTTCCGGCAACGGCAACGATCTGTACCGAGTAGACCTTATGACGAGAGATGTTCCGGATATCGATATGAAGTGGTCTGATGACAAGTCTCCTTTTTCCAAAAGCAACGGGAGTCTTGAAATTTCCTCTTACGGTAAAAAGCCGGAGGAACTATCCTATCTTCGGACAAGTGACGATGCAATGTTGAATAAAATGACCTTTCAAAATGGTTATACGATCGAAGCATATTTCAAGATAGCCAAAAACTTTGAAGCATCGAAGAACGGCTGGATGGGTATCCTGGGACGCGGAGCTACAGGAGCAGAAGCCGGGAAAACAGACGGGGACAAGGAAGAGCCTATTGCAACACTGTCTATCTCTACGATTAGAGAGGTGCAATGGGCAGCCTACCCGACAAATCTTAACGGTCTTAAAACAAACTGGTCCGGGGAAACGTTCTTCGATTGGGTTCACGTAGCCGTCGTCAACGATACCCATTCGACAAAAATGTACATTAACGGATCTCCAGTGCTCCGCAACGATGAAGGTGAGTCCGGGGAGCCTCTAGGATTAGCTACAGCTATGAGAAATGGAAAATATATACCGTGGATCGTCGGCGCATATGCTTACGATAATGTGTTCGAAAAAGGATTCAATGGCGAGATTAATGAAATTCGCATTACAGATCATGCATTGGATCATTCGGAGTTCCTCTTGAATGAGAACGAAATACCAGTCAGTAATGATATGACCGTGAAGACCAATCAGAACAAGGAATATAATGGAATACTGCCCGCCACTGATGCAGACATGAACCCGCTATCGTATGAAATGATGGATAAACCAGCGAATGGTTCGGTAACGGTTGATCAGCAGACGGGGAAATTCGTTTATACTCCTAACCGCGATTATAACGGATCTGACCAATTTACTTACCGTGCTTATGATGGCAAAGCGTATTCTAACATTGCCCGTGTCAGCATAACGGTTATCAAGAATAATCCCCCTGTGGCACATGATATTAGCCTAATCACGGCACCTGGCAAACCGTTAAACGGGATGTTAAAAGCCGATGATGCAGACGGCGATATGCTAACATTTAAATTACTGAAGCAGCCAAGCAAAGGAACGATTCAGTTCATTGATCCGTCCACAGGTGCCTTCCAATATGTGCCGGACAATGGGCAAACGGGTCCAGATTATTTCGTTTATAACGCTACAGATGGTAAAAACGAATCCGCGGAAGCTGCCGTCATTGTACAGATTGAAGATTCTTCAGTCGGTTCAGGGGACTGGAAAGCTTCGAATCTTGAATACTCAGTACGGCAAGGTCAAACATTAACCGCGACCGTTTCCGACGCCGTGTATAAGGAAGATCGTGATAAAGTCAAAAATGTTAAATTGTTAAAGCTCCCTGAAAAAGGGCACGTGACAGTGACAGAGAGAAGCAACGGAGCTTTTGAGTACAAGCCGGATGCCGGAAAGAGCGGAATAGACGTGTTCACTTTCCAAATCAGCGATGAAAACAGAACAACCAATGAAGCTTATGTGTTTGTTCATATTGAACCGAACAGCGCACCAGTGGCAAGCAATGTACAGCTTCAAACGACGGTGGATAACGCAGTGGTAGGGCACCTGAATGCTCGTGATATGGAATCGGACGCTCTCGTTTACCGGATCATTGACCAACCAAAATACGGTTTGCTAACTGTCACGGATGCAACCTATGGAGCATTTAAGTACGTGCCGAACAGTGGTTTTACAGGAACAGATACATTTACTTACCAAGCGAATGACGGTGTGTCCGACTCTAATATTGCTGTAGTCAACATTGATGTCAGCACTCCGCCTTCCAACAATGGTAATAGTAGCGGCGGCGGTATAACTCCGGCTCCAACGCCAACACCAGCAGTAACACCAAAACCAACTGCAACTCCAACTCCGTCTGTTGAGCAGCCGAAGCCAACTCCTTCGCCGCAAACGTCAGCCGAGGGCAATGTACCGACAACCGGATCTGTCAAGTTTAATGACTTGTCCAAGCATTGGGCAAAAGAAGCGGTTGACAAATTAAGCAAGTTGGATATCGTCAGCGGGTATCCAGACGGAAGCTTCAAGCCGGAACGGGAAATGACGCGTGCTGAATTTGCTGCCCTTATCGTAAAGGCACTCAAGCTCAAGGAAGATAATGGTCCATCGTTCCAGGATATGAATGGACATTGGGCTGATGCCATGGTTAGAACAGCAGCTAAAGCCGGTATCATTGAAGGCGTGAGCGCATCATCATTTGCTCCGGAGCTTAAGATTACCCGGGAGCAAATGGCGGTAATTATCGCACGGGCATTAAATATGACAACAGGCGATGAAGGAGCATTAAACTTCAAAGACAAGGCAAACATTTCTTCATGGGCTGTTGATTCGTTGAAGGCTCTTGCAAGCAGAGGAATAATCCAAGGCTACAAAGACGGTTCATTCCGTCCCGATAAGCCGGTAAGCCGGGCCGAAGCGGCAACAGTTATTGTGAAAATGTTAGATATGCAAGATTAAATAACAGATAATTTATTTGAGGCTGTTCCAAGCCACAATCTTGTGGTTGTGACTTGGGGCGGCTTATTCTTTTATTCGAATGAACAATGGTAAAGCCGGAATCAGCACAAAGAACCAATACGATGTGTTGGTTCCTTCAGAGTGTGGAGAAACCCAGGCTATTTAAAAATCTTGGGTTTCTTTTTACATTTTGAGCTTACCTTAGTCAAAATTCCAGCCGCGATCACAAGGACTTTCACATCTAGTTTTTTCTGATGCGTTTAAGTTTCGGTCTTTGTAGGGAAACCTTATCGCAAAAAAAAACAATTGCATTTACTATACAATCTATGGTATATTATATTTCGTTGCAGGACGGTAGCTCAGCGGGAGAGCACTATCTTGACAGGGTAGGGGTCATGGGTTCGAACCCCATCCGTCCTATATTGAATTTACTCATATCTCAGCTTAACCCCCCTTATGTATAGGGGGGTTGTTTGTCTTATTTTGTCAGCAACTTTATCCTCATCTAAGATTTCTATTGGGGGGCTTTTTGGGAGGCATGAAAAATAACATAATTCTTTTTCCTCTGCTCAACATTTAAAATATGGTATACTGACAAAGTGTATTATAAAACTTTGGTTCCACCAGACCCTAATATGTTCAGAATGAAAGTGGCTGAAAAAACAACTCATACTTTTTATTCAGACTCCAGTAGAACTCAGCACATGAAGGGCAGTCCTATTGAATCTGAATTTTGGCTGGAGGGATATAAATAAGATCAGCAGCGTATCAAATAACTCTTAGCGTATTCCTATTGTTTATCGGATTTACGAGTTACCATTTAATACGTGGTCGAGACTTATCCAGTATTGATTGGCTTGAACTTTTCTATTTGATTTTATTCTTGGTAATTGTGCAGATTATAGGTATTGCATTTAAGAAAAAACGATAAATTTACTTTGGGCGGACATTCTCTATTTTTGAGATATGTCCGTTTTTTATAACAAAACGAACTTTTTACATATATTTTCTTATTTAAAAGAAAGGAGGTAAAACCTCCTCACATTGAATAAATATCATTTTGTAAAGTGTTTTTATCATTTCTCCATCTTTCAGGTGCCATATACTTTATGTGTCCAATACCTTTGAAGGTTATTAATCTTGTATTTTCAGTAGCGACTTTCGCTAATCCAAAATCTGCGATTTTTAGTGTGCCATCATGTATTCTGCTTTTATGTCTCTATGTACCAAAGTATTATTAATGTGCTTCATACCTTCTATAAGCTGAGAAAAAAACTCTTTAAGTATATCATTGTTAAAAAATGCACCTTCTGCTTTCTGTTTGTCTAAACATCTTAATAAAGTCCCTTGATTTGCATATTCCATTATTAAATATGGGGGAAGATCTGGGTATTTATCCCCATTATGTACAAACAGATATTTTATAGTATTCTTGTGCGAAATGTTCATAGCCAACTTACACTCGTTTACAAAGGTAAGATGTGCCTCTTGCGACTGAAAATTCGTTGGGAGAGTTTTCAAAGCGAAAATGCTCTCGTCTGACTTCTTTATGATTTTATAAACAAATCCAAAGCTGCCGTTGCCTATCATCTCAGTGACTTCGTACTCTTCTTCAAGTTCATCAAAAACAGTGACTCCAGGTGCTATCATCTAAATCCCCCTCTTGTCGATTATATTCTAATTATACAATATATTGAAGAAAAATGTATCTTCGAGGATTCTCAATGAAATAGACCTTTTATAAATTAATTTCTGTTCTAAAGTCACTCAATGCAATCTCTTTTACCTGCTCTATTACATCACTCTTAAAAGATTCAACAGCATATTGCTTCCTAAATACATCCTCATAATGCCACTTGAACAATTTTTTCTTTCTCTTTTGAATTTCCACATTTATCGAATGATAAAATGATTCTACAAGTTGAAGACCTTCGACGTTTGAAGATATAGTAATATTATCTTTGTTCATCACAAGAATTAGTTTTTCATCTTTGTGATTGATTTCTTTTTTTTTAATAATAACAAATGACAATCTCCTTTCTCCACCGCCTTACGGTTAGCTTGAGCTTCCCATATCCCCCTTCTCACAACTAGTACATTCAACTTCATATTCTTCATTCTCAAATAGTCGATATTGATAAATTAATTCATTAATATTTGTAACTAAATCCTTTTTATCATACATTTCATCTATAAATACCTTTCCTTGTTTCGCTTCTTTTTTCCAGATACACAAAACTGTTCCCACTCTGGTCCCCTGCACTCCCGCCTCTGCAAATGTACCTGAGTCTAAAGGAATAACAGCCTTTAACGCTACCTGTGACCTCATCCATTCTCTTAACTTTGCAGTAGCATTACCTTTATTCAAATGTCCTGTTGGAAGTACCAAGGTTGGGTGGCACGATCTTCTTTAAATTTCGAATACGCTTCATTAAAATGAGCGGATATATCTTCACTATCCCTGATGAGCCGCTGGTCATACTCCGGATTCCACAGGGCAATGGTATTTCCGCAATGAAATTGCGCCCATCTTTCGAGATTTTGGGATACGGCTTTCATATTCAGCAATGCCTCATAAAAGGCGATAGACCGGTTCATATCCTTAACGACTAAATAGGTACATCCTAATTGCACTCCACATCATCTCCCATATTTCATAGCTACTCTCTGTTCCCTATAAATCCCCTCAAGCCAACACCCGCAGCACGTCATCAATCTTCCTTCTATGCGACAGCACCCCATAATTCATCCAGCTGAGAAAATCCACCTCGTATACGTGGTTATTACGGACCGCGGGCAAGCTTTGCCAGAGCTCCGTCTGGAGCAGTTCCCTGCCCTCTCCTTCGCCTTTGTCGAAGGTAATGAACAGGTGATCAGCATCCAGCCGGGCCAACAAGTCTGGTGGGAGGTTGATGCGTCGTTCTCCCCGGGCTAACTGCTGCACCAGCGGGTGCGGCTCGAGGCCCAAATCTTGGTGCAATACACCTGCCGTATAGCCCAGATCTTCGCTGCCATACAGCGTAATCCCGCAAGCCGAAAGCCGAAGAAAAGCTACGGTCTGATCGCGAACGGAACGGGTAAGCAGATGTCTGGCTTCCCGGGCTTTGTGCTCATAGCTGCTGATGATTTCGTCTACTTGGCCGGTTCTTCCGAACACGGAGGCCACAGTCATCAGGGTCGATCGCCAGTCCTCACTGCTCATCATTGGCACCTTAAATAGTGGGGCTACGGTGCGGCATTGCTCCAGGCTCCAGCGTTGATACCCGTCATTCAACAGGATCAACTCGGGCTCATAACGGGAGAGCGACTCCCAGTTCCCGGACGAAATCTCAAACGGCGGAACCTGGTGCAGGCCGAGATAGTCTTGCACGCCCCACTGGGCGTGTGCATACTGGGCGACGGGAATGATGCCAAGTGCCAGCAGATAGTCCTCCATAAATGGAGCAAACACACGAATATTCTCCTGATGGGTGCGGCGGTATTGTCCTGGTGTAACCCCTACTGCCCCTTTAAAGCGCCGGTTAAAATAATACTCATTACTGTAGCCTACCGTCTGGGCAATGTCGTAAAGACGGTCATTCGTCATCAACAATAATTGTTGTGCACGATCAATGCGCAGGTCATTCAGGTGATCCAGGGGGAATTGCCCCGTAATCTCCTTGAACATTTGAGTGTAGCGGGAACGCCCAATCTTGGCTATATCTGCCAAACGGTCTACCGTCCAGACCTCGTTATAGTGCTGTTTTAAATGTTCAATAGACTGCTCTACAGCACTTCGAACGGTATGCTCATGCTTGTCCGTTGTCCTCTGCCGATAGAGCAGCAGCAATAGCTCCAAAAAGTGAATGTGACCCATAAGACGGGCAGCCTCCCCGCTGCTGGCCTGATCTTGATGAAGGGTCTCCAGCAGCAAGAGACACTTAGAGAACGGTTGGCAATCCACGGGTCCAGGCACCACCAGTTCTCCAGCTTCCGCCAAGCTAACCCGCCTATATCCCACCTCGCTTTGCCCAATCACTTCAAAACCAATCTGATAATAGCGGAGTCCCCGCGCCCCGCATTCCAATCCCCCCGCCATACCAGGAGAAAGCAGAAATCCGGTACCTTGCTTTAGAGAAAATCCCGTCCCATCTGCAACCAGCCTTCCCTGTCCTTCTACTGCCACCACTAGGGTCCATTCCTGAAAGAATTTAGGCATATCTTTGGAATGTGCAGGTCTGTTTAGCAGTTCTATTTGGTTCAAAGCGTATAACAACGCCTCCTTGTTCGGTGGCTCTCTATGATCCACGGCGTTCTTCCGCCCTTCTTAATTGAGAATGATTTTCACTAATTCAGTGTAAAACAAAAAAGAAAGCTCTTCAACCGGAATCGAGAGCTTTCTTCTGATATTTGTCTTACTTCACCATGTATTTCAACAGGTCGTCCAATTTCATAGAGTTAGCGGTGATGGCGCCCGTTTGCCAGTGGGAACGCTCCATTTTATACACCTTGCCATTTTTGATCGCCGGGATGTTTTTCCACAGCGGACCTTCCAATGTCTTGTAAGCTTCCTGATTCTCCGGGTCTTCCCAGGTGCCATTGGCAGGGAATACGATGAGATGATCTGCTCCCAGCTCAGGAATAACCTCTTCAGAGATAATTGCTTGATAATCCGTCATATTGGCTACCATAGGTATAGGATTAAGTCCAAATTCCTTGTAAATCACGCCAGTAAACCGGTTCTTAACCCCGAACAGAGCCAGTGTCTTGTCGGCAACATTCAGCCTGATTACCGCAACGGTTTCTTTTCCAACCGCCTGTTGCAGTTTAGCCTTTCCATCTTCCACCTTCTGTTTGTATTCGGCCAACACAGTCTCCGCTTTCTCTGGGATGCCCAGTACATCCGCAACAGCCTTCAATATCTCAGTAGAGTCCTGCAGAGCTGCTTCTTTCAACCGGTAGGTTGGTGCTATTTTGGAATACTGATCGTACTTCTCCTTGTCCACGCCCCCATCTACGATGATCAGGTCAGGGTCCTGGTCCAGCAATGCTTCCAAGTTGCCGCTAAAATCAAACAATGGAACATCCAGATGAAGATAATCCTGTTTGCCCCAGGTCGGATGATACCATTGGACCACCGGTGTGACACCCAGTGCTTTTAGATAATCTTCAACATATAGACCCACTACGCGCTTCGGATGAACCGGAATTTCCACCTCCCCGAATTCATCGGTTACTTTCCGTGTTGCATTGTCTTCAGTTGTGTTCTCGGCCTTGCCAGTTGTCTCAGCACTTGGCTGAGTCTTCTTTGTATTATTCGTTGCAGCTGCTTCTTTAGGCGTATTATTGGCCCCGCAAGCTGTCACTCCAAGTACTGCTACCATTAACAAAGCTGTCCATGCAGCCTTTTGACCCCATCTAAGCATCTTTCTCCACCTCAACTGTAATTGATTATCATTCTCATATGATGACAAGAACAATGGTAACCTACAGCTGATCCTTTGTTCAATGCACTTTTTCTCCCGATTTCTTATACAAACGATTGCTCCCGCTTGACGACGGCGGAGTCCATTATGTTTGTAGGTGAGCTACATTCTCGTCTTCTGCCAGCCTCAACCGCCTGTCAGAACACGAAATTCATACAGCTCCCGGCTATAAGACAGCCCACGGATACGAACACAATTGGGGGTATACTCGCAAATCCGTCCGCCAAGCTCCAGAATATCCTCTGCTTCTCCGCCTTTGACAGCCACTGCTACAAGCGTTTCGGACAGCGCCGAGGCCAAGAGATCGATATCACTTTCCAGCACTTTATATGTAAAATCCATCTTCTTCTATTCGCTCCTTGATCTTAATATTCACTTAATAGTAATGATTACTATTAATAATATAACTGCATTTAAGAACTGCTGCAAGCCTTAAATTCCCTCCCGCAGCAATAGCGGAATAAAACAGTTGTTGCCGGACAAGCTATTTACACGATCATAAACTATTTATAAAGGAGCAATACGCAATGGGCATTCTAAGTGGCAATCCTAAAGACGAACCCATGCACTACGGCGAAATATTCGGTGTGTGGCAATTTTCCGCCAAAGCAAAAATGACGTTATCCGCCCTCCAGGCTTACCATTATCATGCAGGCGATCAGGATTTGAAGAAAATTATTGATGACCTGATGGATCAGGCCCAGAGGGAGATCAAGGAATGTGACAAGCTCCTTAAAGCCAGCGGCGTCTTCCCTACCCCTACATTGCCGGATCGGCCTTCCACCAAGCTGGCGGACATTCCAACCGGAGCCCGATTCTCCGATCCCGAGATTGCCGCTGCACTGTCTGCCGGGGTGGCCATGAGCCTCGTCGAATGCAGCCAGATTATGGGCATGTCTATCCGTGAAGACGTCGGCGCTCTGTTCATGAAGATCCATGCCGCCATGGCTTCCCTTGGACTGGCACTCCTAAGGATCAACAAGCAGAAGGGCTGGCTCATCCCGCCCCCACTGCAGATTAAACGGCCGGAACCCGTGCCGGTCTAATTCCTTTCTTCTGATCCTGCGCAAGCAGGGTCTTTTTCCATATTGGAAGGTGTTCGCTGCTTATTCGCCCTCATGGTAATGGCAGGTTCATGGTAAGAGTTTTTCTTCTTTCAGAAGCAATTTTTTACCAATGACAAGCATATTCATAAGACATGCCTAAATGTGGAGATGTTGAATATGAGGTCATGGTCCAAATACGCCATCATTTTGTTGGGAAGTTTGCTTATTGCCACTGGGACCAACTTTTTCCTCGTCCCTTATAAAGTTCTGGATGGCGGAATTATCGGCATAGCTCTCATTATCAACTATTTGTATGGCATCAATATCGGAATCGCCATTGTGGTCTGCAGCCTGCCCGTGTTTCTGCTGGCCTGGCTCAAGAATCGTGATGTCTTCCTCAATAGCCTGATTGGCCTGTTATGCTCATCCCTGCTCATTGAACTCGTGGCCCCTTTCCAGTACCACTTCCTCTATTACATAGAACTTGGACCCATCTCAAGTGCGATTATCGGCGGATTCCTGATGGGACTCGGCCTCGGGCTGATGCTGCACTTTGAAGCCAGCACCGGGGGCACGGATCTGCTCGCCCAGTATATTACCCGCTATGTACCACTGAACGTCGGAGTCATCATCTTTGTGACGGACGCTATGATTATTGGCGCTGGCGGGCTGCTGATCTCCAAGGAGACCTTTGTTCACTCCCTCTTCACCATCGCCTCCGGCGCAGTGGCTACCGGACTTTGTACCCTGCAAGACTGAAACGAATGGAAATAAATATGCATATACACGATCATATGTTCGTATTATAATAACAATCAACTATCGCCCCCCGTCAAAATAACGCCTCTATGTATCTGCTTCTACTGCCTTTACCTGGAGAGTGACGAATATGAATAAAGAACGCATCATTATGCTGTCCGACTGTCAAAGCTTCTATGCCTCGGTGGAAAAGGCCGCCAATCCCCAATACAACGGCAAACCCCTCGCCGTTGCCGGAGACCCGGCCAGACGCAGCGGTATTATTCTCGCCGCCTGCCCCCTCGCCAAGCAACAGGGTGTAAGCACTGCTGAGACTCTGAAGGAAGCCTTGGCCAAATGCCCTGAACTCATCGTGGTCCGGCCCCGCATGCAGCATTACATTGATGTCTCCGCCCAAATCACTGGTATTCTGCGCACCTTCAGCGACCTCGTGGAGCCCTACTCCATCGACGAACAGTTTATAGATATTACAGGCAGCACCTCCCTGTTCGGCAGTCCGCAGCAGATTGCCGCTGCTATTCAGGACCAAATCTCCAAAGAAACCGGCGTATATGCGCGGATCGGCATCAGTTACTCCAAGGTCACGGCCAAGATGGCCTGTGATTTGTGGGCCAAGAAGATCAAGGGCGGCCTCTTCACCCTGGCCCGGGAGCAGCTCCCGGAACTGCTCTGGCCGCAGCCTATCGGCAATCTGTTCATGGTGGGCCGCCGCATGTCAGCCCATTTTCACAGCATGGGCCTTACGACGATCGGGCATCTTGCCCAAATGCCTCTGGCCGAGCTGAAATGGCGCATGCGCGAGAAGTTCCACAAGAACTGCGATATTGACGCAGAATTGTACTGGCGAATCGCCAGTGGGGTGGACGACAGCCCGGTGCATCCGGCGACCTACGAGGCTCCGCCCAAGAGTGTCGGTCATCAGATGACACTGCCTCGCGATTATCACACGCTAGCAGAGATCAAGACCGTGCTCTTGGAACTCGCGGAGCTGGTATGCAGACGTTGCCGCCGCCTTGCGGTGAATGGCGCCGTTGTATCCGTTGGCTGCCAAGGTGCCAGCTTCGAAGCCCCGACCGGCTTTTCCAGGCAAAGCAAAATGAGTGACCCCACCAACGCCACAAGCCTTGTATACGAAGCGGCCGTGGCGCTCTTCCGGCGACATTGGGACGGCCAGCCTGTACGCCGGGTGAACCTCAGTCTGTCTGAGCTTAGCGATGAGAACCAGTACCAGCTGACGCTATTTGAGTCCCGCCCCCGGTACCGGGAGCTGGAGCGGGCCACCGACAACCTGAAGAATAAGTATGGGGATACGATTATCGGGCGGGCGGCTTCCTTCACGGATTCCGGACTGATCAAGGACCGAGCGGGCAAAATTGGCGGACATTACAAGTGATCCCTCTGCCTCGGAGATATGCCAGAAATTAAAATTCGTGAATACGTATTTTTAGGGTTGATATTTTCCGGCGATGAGGCGACAATCGGATATATATCATTCCAGGGGAGGATCACAGAAAGTTGGAAAGTACAGGCATCATCAGCAACAGTTCCACCCATGAAATTATCGACCTTTGTCTGTTAGCTGGCAAAATCATGCTGCAAAGCGGCGCAGAAACCTACCGTGTCGAGGATACGATGATCCGCATAGCCGATGCGCTCGGGTTTCCGAATGCGCACAGTTATGTGACACCGACCGTGATTGTATTCGCAACCAGCCGGACAGAACCGGCCAAGCTGTTCCGCATTGCCGAGCGGACCACCGATTTGCAGAAGGTATCGGAGGTCAATGACATCTCGCGCCGCCTCTGCGAACGGCAAATCACGGCAGAGGAAGCCCGTGCGCGTCTTGGGGAAGTAGACAATGCTGCCCATGCCTATCCCATATGGATGCAGATCATTGCCGCGGCACTGACAGGCGCGAGCTTCACCGTAATGTTCAAGGGCAGTCTCTGGGACGCACTCCCCGCCCTGTTCGTCTCGGGCCTTGGTTATGCGGCAGTCATCTACCTGCATCGGCTCGTCCAGGTCAAATTCTTCGCAGAATTTGGCGCGGCCTTCCTGATCGGTTTATCGACCTTCTTTTCGGTCAAATATGGCGTGGGACGCGAAATGGACAAGATCATTATCGGCTCTGTCATGCCACTGGTTCCGGGTCTGCTCATTACCAATGCAGTCCGCGACCTTATGGCCGGCCATCTGGTCTCCGGACTGTCCAAGGGTGCGGACGCCTTTTTGACTGCGTTTGCGATCGGGACAGGCATCGGACTTGTACTATCGATGCTATAATCACCCTTTGAAAGAGGTTAGCGACTCATGATTTTGCAACTGATTACCAGCTTTATTGCCGCCGCCACCTTCTGCATCCTGTTCAATGCGCCACGGCGTGCGCTGCTGCAATGCGGAGCTTCCGGTATGGTGGGTTGGCTGGTGTACTTATTATTGGACAAACAATGGGATACGGTGATTGCCACCTTCTTCGCGACCGTAGTGGTCGGCGTGGTCAGCCAGATTTTTGCCCGTTCCTTCAAGATGCCTGTCATTATCTTTAGTGTCGGAGGGGTCATCACGATGGTGCCCGGTGGCATGGCTTATGATGCGATGCGCAAATTTGTGGAGAAGGACTACATTGATGCCGTGCAAATTGCTACGCAAGTATTGCTGCTCTCGGGAGCCATTGCTACAGGCCTTGTGCTGAGCGAGGTGCTGGGACAGATGTTCCGCCGAAAAAGAAAGCAAGGACTGTAGGCAGCAACATACACAAAGAGCCGCGCGGGCTGTCCCGGCGGCTCTTTGTGTTTTACATTAATCCTCCCATATCGAAGCTTCCAAATGGTCGACAAAATGACGTAGCCTGCCCGCCACCTTCCGGTTAATCGCGCCCTCCTGATACATCTGCTGCACCTTGTCGCGCTGCTCCTGAATGGCTTTCAGCTTCACTTCCAGCTTCCGGGCATCCATCACACCATCCGGGGTCCATCCGCTGTCTCCACTGAGCCTTGCCATCAGCATCTCATACCTGTCGATCACATGCTGGGAGGCTTCACGGTTCTCCTCATTCATGTGGTCCCGGATCGCTGCAACGGCAGCCTGCGACATGACCAGTTTGGCTTTGCAGGAGACTTCCTTATACTGCGCGGCGGCAGCCTGCCAGCCTTCCACTTGACCACGCTGCCCTGCGAACATGCCAGAGAACACCCGCCCTACCTCAGACAAGGACAGCCGGATCTGCGAGTTCAGATGCTTGGCGAAGAACGCTTCCGTATAATCAAGCATCTCCGTCATTTTCTCCGCTACACCCGCCGGAATCTCTTCCTTCTCTATCAAAATATTCAGCGCCTTGCGCTCAGCATGCAGCCCGACGATTCGCGCCTCCATACCCAGTTGACGGAGTCGTTCCGCTGCAGGATCATCATCCTGCCCCGGCAGACTCATTTTCTGAATTTTCTCCCTGAATTCGTTCAAAGCAGGCTGAGCCGAATCCCGCGAATCCCCATCCATCATACTGCGCATCATCGCCATTCCGGCATCAATAACGACTGACTTCGCAGCCTGTTCCGATCCTTCTTCCGAGCCAGCACCCTCTTCTCCTTTACCAGCCAGAGCCGGCAAAAAGATGCTAGCGATCAGCAGCGACATCAGAATACAGCCTGCCGCCAGGAAAATCATCAGGTTCCGTTCGGGGAACGGCGATCCATCACCCAGCACCAGCGGAATCGAGAAGGCACCCGCCAGCGTAACCGCCCCGCGCACTCCTGAAATCGAGGTGATCAACACCTCTTTGAGAGATCTTTTTTCAGCCTTTTCCCCACGATGCATCCATAGCGTAAATCCATACACCCATAGGAACCGCAGAACAATGAGCAACACAGTAATGGCAAGTACATAACCAAAGACCATCCAGTTATCTACGGCGCTGTCACGGTAGACTACGCTGATCACATCTGGAATGGATACCCCGAGAATAAGAAATACCATCCCGTTCAGGATAAACAGCAGGACAGACCAGGTACTGGCCGACACGAGCTGAAGCTTATACTGCGGCGATACCGCCCGGTCTTTCTCAATTGCATGGATAACACCACCCGCAACAACGGCAAGGATACCAGACAGACCCAGCTCCTCACTCACGAGATAAATAATAAAAGGAGTCAAAATTTGTAGCAATGTATGTACCGTTACATCTTCCATACCAAGTTTACGAATAAACACACTCAGACGAATAAGCAGGAACGCCAGCACGGCACCCGCCACCAGACCGCCAACCGCAATCAGAATGAAGCTAAATGTTGCTTGGCGCAGGGAAAACACACCGGTTACCGCTGCCGCAATCGCAAATTTGAACGCCACCAGACCAGAAGCATCGTTCATCAGCGACTCCCCTTCAAGCACCCTATGAATGCTCTTCGGCAGGTGAACACGTCCGGCAATAGCACTGACCGCCACCGCATCGGTAGGCGACAGAATGGCTGCCAGGGCAAAAGCCGCTGCCAGTGGAATGCTCGGAATCATCCAGTGGATCGCATAGCCCGCTACCAGAACGGTTGCAAATACCAGACCCAGCGCAAGCATCAATATCGGCGCCCGCAGATTCCACAGTTCGGCCCGCGGCGTGCGACTTCCGTCATTGAACAATAGCGGTGCAATGAATAATACGAAGAACAATTCAGGTTCCAATTCCATATGTATCCCCGGTGGGATTAATACAACAAGTACCCCGAGGCCAATTTGTATTAAGGGAATAGGTACGAACGGTATAAACCGGTTCACAATATTGGATACTGCAATTAACCCCAGCAGCACCAGTACAGCAAGCAAAGTCTCCAAGTTGATCATCTCCTCCAAGTAATCCCATTATTATAGCGTAAACTTAACTTCTGGCAAAATCACAGGACGAAGCAGATTCATTTTAGAGTGAAAGTTCTCCCCCTCTTAAGATCAGAGCCTCCGCAAATACTTACGGGGCACCTCTCGACTACGTACAGTTAATTTTCCATTTATGGATTTAGAGTGAATTTATTGTATATTGACAAAAATATTTATTTGTGGTATAATAAAATATTTACGTATTGAAAATAATATTCAAAATGCTATGATATGCATTAGCCACACGGCAGTACTCTTATCCATAAACGGAGGGATACCATGCATATTGCCAAAGGAATAGACATGCTGGAGATCACGGCACAGGTTATGGGCGGAAGTGATACACTCTACCCTGTCCTGCTCCATGACGAGAACACTGCGGTATTGATCGATACCGGATACCCGGGTCTACTGGAGAATTTCCAGAAGGCCTTCCACAAGGCTGGCGTTCCTTGGTCCAAGCTTGGCACTATCTTAATTACCCATCAGGATCTGGATCATATCGGAAGTCTACCCGCCATTCTGACCAGCCTCGGAGATGCACCAACTGTTCTGGCCCACGCCCTAGAGAAGCCCCATATCGAGGGTGAAAAAATGCTGCTCAAGCATACGCCGGAGGCACTCGCTGCCGCCGAAGCGATGCTCCCGCCCCATGTGCCCGCGGAATGGCGGCAGGCCTTTCTATCCGTGTTGAAGAACCCACCGAAGGGGAAAGTAGATGGCACGCTTACAGACGGTGAACAGCTTCTTCTAGCAGGCGGAATCATCACTGTCATTCACACACCAGGGCACAGTCCCGGACATCTTTGCCTATACCATCAGGCCAGCCGGACACTTATTGCGGGGGATGCACTGATCGTCCGGGAGGGTGAGCTTCATGGACCGGATAGCTCGTCTACCCCTGACATGGCAACAGCGGTGGCTTCTTTATCCAAGCTGGCCGACTATCCCATAGACACGGTGATCTGCTACCACGGCGGGATATATCGCGGGGACGCCAACCGGCGAATTGCTGAATTGTCCGAAGGACAACAGTAAACGCAGGATCAGCAACAGTAATCACAGGGTCAGCAAAAAGGCAGGACCGGAATTAGCCGGTCCTGCCTTTTTTTCAAAACTATTCGTCTTATTGCTTCACGATCAATCTGATCCCGATATTCCAAGGGTCCTTGATCGCTGGTACGCCATCTTGCTCTTCCACGGCATATCCTGCCTGACGGACACGTTCCACGACAGCAGCCCGCTCCTCTTCGTTAGGCAGCAACAAGGTGAAATAATCAATGTTCGGTGCATCTGCCGGCGCTGCCGGCGCGCCTTCTCCAGCCCAAATATTCAGCCCAATATGGTGATGGTAGCCTCCGGCCGAGATGAACAATGCCGCATCGCCATAGTGAGCCACCTGTTCGAATCCAAGCAGATCAATATAGAATTTCCGCGCCTCATTCAGATTTCCCACGTGAAAGTGCACATGGCCAATGACCGTACCTGCAGGAAGTCCTTCCCAGGTCAGACCTTCCGAAGCAGCCAGCAGGCCATCCACATCAACAGCATCAGTGGTCATGATGTAGTTCCCTTGCGGATCCCGTTGCCAAGTCTCGCGAGGACGATCCCGGTACAGCTCAATGCCATTGTTATCAGGATCCTGAATATATAGCGCCTCACTGACCAGATGATCTCCCTGTCCTACATGAATGTCGGATGCAATCAGGTTGCGTAAGACAAGGCCCAGGCTCGGACGGTCTGGCACCAGAATTGCAAAGTGATACAGTCCTGCCGCTGAATTACGGCGAAGCACCTTGGCATTCTCAATCTCCCGTAGAATAACCAGCACGGTCTCCCCGTCAGCCGTCAGTTCAGCCTCACGCGCTGTCTGCCGCAGCACCTTGAATCCGACAACATTTTGATAAAATGCAAGGGAACGCTCCAAATTGCTGACCCTAATCTGTACAAGTCCAATTTTGGTATCCTGATGCAATATTGCTGTAGCAGTCATATCAATTCCTCCTAAAGGTACGGTACGAAGTCCATCTCCATAAGTATTCTGTCCAGTTTTCTCAGCTTACTCGCTTCACATACACATTTGTAACCACTGAAGTTACACATTAACTATAATTAGTATAGTAACATTCCATAAGTTTGTCAATTACCTCCACGAAAAGATACAAGTAAACCCGGCTTTGCCATCCTCTAAGGTACGGTATCCGTTTCAGCGAGAAATATAAGGATGATTTATAGCGGAAAACGTATTAATTTTTATATTTTTTAAAAAAGACATCCCCAAACAGCCATCGCATGACTTTTGGGAATGCCCTGATTCCATTAGAATTTATCTACACTTCCTCAAGAAAATACAATAGAAATCACAGCGTTTTCCGCACAAATTCCATCGTATACTTTTCCTTGAAGCCAAGGCTGTCATACAGATTTCTGGCATCATTACCGACGACACACCAGAGGGTAACGGTTGCGTTACCACGACGATAGATCTCATTGCATAAGTACATGACAAACCTTCTTCCTATCCCTAACCCCTGTAAGTCTGTACGGACGGAAATACTGCTAATTTCATTACCGCTGATATGGCTGTAAGCGAAGATTTCCCCATTCATAATGTAGACAAAGCGATCATTTGCATCCTTTTCTAAGCCGATGAGAAGTATGTATCATAGCCAAGCTTGCGCGCAAACGCAACCGATGATGGATGATCGGAACCGGAACGAAAAGAACTCCTAACCTTTTGGGTTCCACCCGCCCGCAATTTGTTTTCCGCATACCTTACCATTGCAGAACCGATTCCCTGCCTGCGAAATCGTGGAGCAACAAACACAGTTAAATAAGACTGAACTACAGGCTCATTCACTTGGGCTAGCGCAACAAGCTTGTCCTCAATAAACGCAGTGATAAACAACTCTGGTTCTTCTGCAAGCACCCGAAGGATGTTTTCACCCGCATCGTCATCACAGCTTAATAACTCTTTGACGGCGTTGAAATCTTGTTCACTGTAAGGTTCGTACCGGATATGTGATATGTTCGTCAATCCTTGATCCCTCCATGTTTATTAAGATGTTGTAGAATTATGATTGCGAATGAATTCATCCCATTCCTGTAAAGACAGCTTATCCATTATATGCTTCAACTTATCTGGAACTTGCACAAAACACATTAATTCTAAACTGTTCCCGTCAAGGTCGTTAAAATAAACAGAGGCATTTCCTTGATTTGGACGAACAAAGGGTTCAACGGATAATCTTCTGCCGAAAGGTATGGCTTCCACTCATTACGCTCAAACCTTTCTGTTCTGAAAATACTCCCCACTTGCCGCAAGCTTCTTACATCAATCCCCCAGCGTAAAAAAAGACCAGCGCTTGTGTCACCACATATCGCTGGTCTTACGCGTACCTTTTTCTATTCCAATGCTCAGATAACAGGCATTTCATTGGCAATCTCGGCGAGCGTGACGCCCTGCAGCACACTCTCCATCGCTGTTTGCGCACGGCCAAAGACCGGCACAATCGCTCCGGCGATGTTCTTTCCAACTGGACAGTCAGGGTTCGGATGCTCATGGACGGCAAAAAGAGAACCTTCCTCCACGGCATTTACCGCTTTATAAATCTCAAGCAGGGTAATCTGCTCAGGATCGCGCGCCAGCTTGGCACCGGCCACTCCCGGGCGCACATCCACAAGGCCTGCTTTATTTAGCATCCCTGTGATCCGCCGGATCACCACGGGATTCGTGTTAACACTGCTGGCAATCCACTCTGAAGTGCTTTTGCCATCCTTGTTGCTGTCAATCAAAGTCAGAATATGAATAGCAACCGCAAACCGGGTGCTGATGTTCATGTTGATCTCTCCTCACAGTAGCATTCTCAGATAAGGGCGTCATTTTCAATGCAACAGTAATAGTTACATTCTACTCCATTGTTAACCTTATGAGAAGAGACGCCCATGGCTGTTAAGCATGCGTCAGGATCACCGGCTCACCCTTGGTTACAATAATCGTATGTTCATACTGCGCCACCCGGCTGTCATCTGCGACACTGAGTGTCCATCCATCCGCTTGTGGATCTACATACTCTACACCTGTAGAGAGGAACGGTTCCACAGTAAGAACTTGCCCTTCTTTTAGAACGGTGGTTATACGAGGCTCATAATATGGCAGAATTTCATTCGGCTTATCATGCAGGGATTTCCCAATTCCATGGCTGCAAAGATTACGGATCACTCTGTATCCACGCTTGCGCGCCTCGCTCTCCATAACTCTGCCGATCTCATTGACCTTCATGCCGGCCCGGAGGTGGTTGATTACGCTCATCATCGTTTCTTCGGTGCTGCGGCACAAATGCTGAAGCTTCTCATTATAAGGCGGGAGTTGGAAGGACACCCCAGCATCTCCATAGTACCCTTTCAATTCTGCGGACACATCAATGTTGATGAGATCCCCGGCCTGAATCACTCTGGAGCCAGGAATACCATGAGCTACCTCCTCATTAACACTGATGCAGGTCGCTCCTGGAAAATTGTAAGTCACTTGGGGAGCAGAAGCCGCCCCGGCCTCTTTCAGAATTTTCGCGCCAATCTCATCAAGCTCACGTGTGGTCATTCCCGGTACAACACTCTTTTTCATCTCGGCAATGGTGTAGCCCACCACTTTGCCTGCTGCCTTCAGGCCTTCCAGGTCTTTCGCTGTATTACATATCATTAGTTCACATTCCTCTCGCCCAATAAATCTCTTTATGTTTACCTCATCATATGCGGCAATACTCCATGTTTGCCCTCTACTTGTGCGAACCCTTCCATTTCACCTTATGTATGGAGAAAAGAATCCTACAGTCTGCGTTATGGATCGACCCGCTGAAATTCAGTCCCATTCAGGTACTCCTACCGTCCGTTAATGGGAGCAGCAGCTTGAACGGATTTCGCAGCCGGCTGTTCACCATCCGTACTGGCCGCCCCGTATATCATGTCCCTGAGTTTGTCAGCATGCTTCGCCGGTATGGAATAGCCTTTACCGCTGTTAACGCTAGCAACGAGCAGCCCGTTATGTCCCTTCTCTTTCCCAAGGCCGAGGGCATATTCTTCAGTGTATCCGTCCCCGTAAACCAGCTTCATTATAAAATCAGGAGCGTAATCAAGCTCCCCCTGAATCCGCTTGCTCTTGTTCATCGCCTCCGCTACCGTCTTGATCAGGGCAGCATCAGAAATAGACTTCGGCTCAACATTCGCTGCTTGCTGCTCCGTTTGTTGGTCCAGTTGATGATAGGTCAGGCTGATCTCATCAATCCACCTCGCATTAATATATCCAAAAGCATTCTGGCACCCGCTTAACACCATCATTGCAAGAAGGGATACGATCAGTAAGAAACGACGAATGGAAAATCACCTCCAAAAAACTGTACAATCCATTATAAACGATAACACTCCATGAATGAAATTTTGTACAGCGAAATGTTTTCACCTGCTTCAAAAAAAAGACTGAATCGGTCACTTGGGCCGAATTCAGTCTTTCGTTTATGAGTTCATATGTAGTTCGGATGCACAACACGTCTGGTCTGTAATTATTCCGCGCCAACTGTCTTCAACCAGGCATCGGCAATCAGTCCATGACCTGCGGAAGACGGGTGAACGCCATCCGGCGCCCAGTATGCAGGCTCAGCTGTGGCGGATGCCGCAGCGAACAGGCCATCAAGCGGCACCAGCAGCGCTCCATATTCACGGGCAAGCTCACGCACCACATGAATTTTAGGATCCAGGTCCTCGCGCCAGCCCTTGCGGTCTTCCGGCACAGGCAGTACAAACGGCTCAACCAGCACAAGCTTTGCGTCAAGCGTCTTCTTCGTACGTTCAATCAAATCACGATAGGAAGCTTCGAACTTCTCCGCCGAGGTTGCATCTCCAGAATCATAGCGGCGCCAAGTGTCGTTAATCCCGATATAAATGGAGACCCAGGTTGGCTTCAGTTCAAGACAATCCTTGTCCCAACGTCCCTGCAAATCCACCGCACGGTGGCCGCTAATGCCCCGGTTAAGGAAGGTGAGGTTCTTCTCTGGATAGAGATGTCCAAGCCGACTGGCGATCAATAAAGGATAGCCGTAGCCCAGCGATAAAGCGTCTTCATAATTGCGTCCTGCGTCTGTAATACTGTCGCCCTGGAATAGGATGACGTCATTTTTCTTAAAAGACATGAATAGAATCCTCCTCTGACTGTATCTGTAGCGTAGCGTGACCGAACCCGTCCGTCTCTGCCAGCCGATCACCTCTAACGAAGTCTATTATAGCAGACCCTAATCAAAAATGTCATACGCTTTCATAGTGGAAATCTTGAATTCAAGATGTATATATTGAACTTAGGATTTTCTCATAGGCTAAGGTCGTCATTGCGGAAAATGTTTGGACTTCCGGCCGCTGTTGTCTCCAGATTTCTTGGGATTGTACCGCTCTTCGCGGATAAAATCTGGAGACAAAGGCGTCGCTATCGCTCCTACAGTTCCAAAATTCCCCTCCATTCCTTTCGCATTGTGTTAAGTGTTCTATCTATATAGATCTATTTTTCAAGAAAAAAAAGTATATTTCATCATTGACGGCCGACAAAAGGTGTGATACTTTAAGTGAGTAACTAATAGTAAGTTCATTATTTAATACTAGCTGTTAATTATTAACCACTACATATATTTTTGGAGGCGTTCAATATGAGTACATTTACAGATTTGGTTCAATCCCGCAGATCGGCTAACAATTTTGTGGAAGGCATCAAGATTCCCCAGCATGAGCTGGAGGAAATGTTCTCTCTAGCCCGCCTGGCCCCGTCTGCTTATAACCTGCAACACACCCACTACAAAGTCGTTGCCAGCGAAAAGATAAAAGAAGAGATTCGCGAGGCAGCCTACGGTCAGTACAAGACCCATACGGCATCCGCCGTCATCGTCGTGCTGGGCGATAAACACGCGTATCTCCAGGCTCCGGAAATCTATGGCGGTCTTAAGCTTCTCGGTGCGATGTCAGAAGAGGAATATAATGAGCAAATTGAGGCCATTAACGGAGCTTACATCGGCAATGACGCATTCCAGCGCGACGAAGCAATCCGTAATGCCTCCCTATCCGCCATGCAGTTCATGTTGATTGCCAAAGACAAAGGCTGGGATACCTGCCCCATGATCGGGTTCGATCCTGCCGCTGTGGCACAAGTCCTGAATCTGCCGGACAACCTCGTTCCGGTGATGCTCATTACCATCGGTAAGGACAACCAGCACAAGATCAGACCCCGCGGATACCGTAAGCCGGTCAATGAGTTTGTTGAATTTTTTTGAGCCGATAGCTTGAGGTAATGGGATTAGCTTTAGTAATTAAAAAAGACCCGCAGACGGAGAGGCTCTTACAAAGTCCTCTGTTCTGCGGGTTTTATTGACTTCAGACGCTGGGTTACAGCTTAATCGCTTTCCAGCAAGCTTCCAGCGTCTCCTTCTCTCTCTTTTCATCCAGGTCGTATTTTTGAATATAATAGCCCTTTAATACCGAAGCAACAATTCCATAGGTAATCTGATGGCACAACTTGGCATCCATATCCCGGATCAGACCTTGTTTCTGTCCTTCGGACAAGACGGACATGATCTCCTGAATCTCACCGGATTCATCCATATTACGCAATTCCGGTGGTATATATGGCGAAAAGGAATAGCTGTCACTGAACAGAAATTCCTTACGGTTTTTCATTCCAAAACGTATTCGATTCCGATGAAGACTGGTAAACCGCTCATACAGACTGGCAGTGGAGTCATAGCCCTCCAGCAGACTGTAGCCCATCTTATTTCTTGCCAACCTGTATACTTCGTGAACCAGCTCGTCCTTGGTTCGAAAATAATTAAATAGCGTGCCCGAGCCAACCTTCGCCTTTTTCAAGATCTGGGCAATGGTAACCGACTGCAATCCAAGCTCGTCAATCAAATCGAGCGTGGCGTCGGTGATATCTTCTCTTTTCCCCAATTCCATGCATCCTTTCTGTTCCTTGCACCACTCTATAGGTTCAAATAGTTCTTACGACCGCTTTTAAAGCCAACTCGCCTAACTTCAACTTTAAGGTTTATAAAAATAATAACAGCTTTAGCCTACTTTTACTTCAATTATTCTGAAGTATCTTCATCTGAACTGACACCAGAAGGGTAAATCCTATACCTTCAAGCGGAAACCGTACCGGGGAAGGTCCGGCAAATATAAAAAGATGACTCCCAAAATATCGGAAGTCATCTTTTTGAGCCTCACCTAAAGTTTGGCTATATCAAATTACCCTTGCACTTTTCTAAAACGCCAGAGCAAGCTTTGGAAATCTCCGTGAAGATCAGGCAGTGGCAATCCGGCATACATAAGCAGATCCCCGCCATATACGCCTCCGCCTTCAACCCACTCATAATCAGCTTCAGGATCAAGTCCCTTCAGGCGCAGATAGTGAAGCGGATCATTCGGCTCGGCAAGTACACGCGCATACACTACTACAGCTTCGGATTTATCCTCGGCAGTAATCATCCAGGCCGTCTCATTGCCTTCAAAAGGACTCAGCAGTCTGTACTGCTCGCCGAATTGAACCAGGGAACGCAGCTCTTTGTAGAGCGCCACTTGTTCCTTCACAGCAGCCTTCTCTTCTTCAGTAAATTGGGTCAGATCCAGTTCATACCCGAAGTTTCCGGACATCGCGATATGCCCGCGCATTTCCAGCGAAGTAGAGCGGTGCACCTGATGGTTCGGAACCGCAGAGACGTGGCTGCCCATGGAGCTAATCGGGTAGACGATGCTGGTTCCATACTGGATTTTGAGTCTGCTGACGGCATCTGTATTGTCGCTTGTCCAGGTTTGCGGCATGTAATACAGCATCCCTGGGTCAAAACGTCCGCCACCGCCGGAGCAGCTCTCGAACAGGATATTCGGGAATTCAGAAGTAATCCGCTCCAGCATTCCGTACAGACCCAGCATATAACGGTGCGCTGTCTCACGTTGTCTTTCCGGTGGCAGTAGTGCAGAGCCAATCTCGGTCATATTGCGGTTCATATCCCATTTAACATAGGTGATCGGTGCGCTGCGCAGCACTTCCACGATCTGGTCGCCAATGGCCTGGCAAACATCCTCACGGGAGAAGTCCAGCACCAATTGGGTACGGCCCAGGGTACGACGGCGATCCGGCACATGCAGACACCAGTCTGGATGCTCACGGTACAGTTCGCTGTCCGGGGAGATCATCTCCGGCTCGAACCAGAGGCCGAATTGCATGTCCAGCTTATTCACGCGCTCTGCCAGATCTCCGAGACCTTCCGGCAGCTTCTTCCGGTCAACGAACCAGTCACCGAGCGAGCTGCGGTCATTATCACGGTGTCCAAACCAGCCGTCATCCAATACGAACAACTCGATTCCCAGTTCAGCACCAGCACGCGCGATGTTCTCGATTTTCTCTGCATTGAAGTCGAAATAAGTTGCTTCCCAGTTGTTAACCAGCACCGGACGGGTGCGATCACGGTAAATGCCGCGGGCCAAGCGGGTGCGATACAATTTATGATAGGTTCTGGACATCGCTCCGATGCCATCTGGAGAAAATACCAGTACGGCTTCCGGGGTCTGGAACGACTGTCCGGCTTCCAGCAACCAGTTGAAATCGAATGAATTAATCCCCATAGACAAGCGGGCAGTCTTGTAAGAGTCCACCTCTACCTGTGCGGAGAAGCTTCCACTGTATACCAGGCTGACACCGTACACTTCACCGTGGTCTTCATCTGCGCCATGGGACAGCAAGGCTACGAATGGATTTTGGTTATGACTGCTCGATCCTCTGCGGCTCTCTACTGCCTGCATGCCGGAAGCAAGCGCTCTGCGCTCTATATACCGCTCACGTGTCCATGTGCCGGACAAATGCAGCAGTTCGTAGTCCGATGTACGGAAATCTACGCTCATACTATATCCACGTAGCAGCTTGAGAGAGGCTTGTCCTTCATTCACAAATCGAACAGAACGAGTAACCGCGTTCAATTCCTCAAATACTGTATAGGATAAAATAATGCGGAGCCCTGCAACAGTGTCTACCAATTCAAGCTCCAAGGTCTCGGCTTCATCTTCATGTTCTGTATACGTAGCCGGGAGTCCTTCCAGGGCAGGCTTGCCTTTATAAATACGGTGTTTATCATACAGAGCCTCAGAGGCAGTGGTTCCATTCTCAGCCTGAATCTGATAGGCCGGATTGCGGAAATCGCCTACACCGTATGACGGATATTCCTGAGCAAGCGTATCATAAGAAAGCGTCATATCGTCCGGGAACGGACTTGGTGAGAAAGAACAACGCTCTGTGCGCTTCAGAATGGATGACAACGCACCGGAACGAATCTTGCGGCCCCAATATACATGTGCCGGAATTCCGGTGTGGAGAAGTTGAATGACATAGCTGGTTTCTTTACTTTGGAGATGAAAAATACGTTCTTCTGCAAGATATTGAATTCCCATTATACCCTCCGTAGGTGTTACGCTAGTAATAAATCAACCTTCATTATATTATGAAATCGCTTCATTTACGATATAGTAATATTTCACTTGGCATATTGTAATATTGCAATGGCTGCCCGCTCACGCCGGTCCGCATCTGGACTTTTCAATGCTTTTTTTAGGATATCAAGTGCTTCAGCCACTGTCTCTTCCTCCACAAGAACACCTTTATTCGGGAAATTTCCGGACGCCTCAGTGTCCCTGATCCAAAGATCCAGACGCGCTGCGGCAATTGGTTCTTGGAACATCGAGACTATTGCCTCTTCAGCAAGCAGTGCTTTTACAACAGAATTCAAAGCCGCATATGGAATGCTCGTCAGCCAGGTCACCCCGCGCCGGTGGCATCTCCCATCTCCCTCTATATCAAAACGTTCATCATAAAAATAGTCGCCGAGATCGCCGAGATGTACCCAGTCTCCGTCGGCAACGAGTAGATAATCGCCATCTTGCATCGTATGGACAAATAGGTTGACGACCTCTGCATGCCCTGCCAGCGCCTGCCCCTGATATCCGTAGGCCTGCTGTAGTCTTTCATCTAGCTCATCCCGATCCATTCCCTCCAGGTCACCAAGACCCGGATAGCCAATGCATACATAATGATCTTCCAAAAATGCCTTCAGCAACTCTGCTTCTCTTGACTTCAGCTGGAATAAATTCATCCCCGTTCCTCCCCTCTCTGTTCTCCTTAATAGTATCCAGGGGCATCGTTACAGCTTAATGAAGATTAATTTGAATATTCCCAAATAGTTATTAGATCCATCCAAGACAGGCAGCTTGAAAATAGAAAACAAAATGTAGTTCTCCCGTTCTGTAACCGAGTTAAGCACAGGCTTGCCGATCATATTGGCGATTCCCGCTCCCAGTTTGCCGCCGCTCTCTTCGCTTACATTCTTGATGGCATAATCCACAAAATCCTCTTTACCAGGATTTGTAGCAAGCAAAGCAACTAACAACACAATAAGGAATAAAAAAAATCTTCCCGCCCCGCCTCTTTTGGTGCTTCTTCCCGTGTAAGGCCGATCAAACTCGCTCATATTCATCCCTCCTATCTGAACAATAGAGCATTGGGAACTATATGTAAATAAAAACCAGCTACGATCTTCCACCAATTAAGAAGATGCAGGCTGCTCCATCAGCTCTTCACGTATAAAATGGTATAGCTTGGCGCTGGACCGTATCAATGGATATTCTGCGGTCTTACACAGAATTCCGCAGCTCATATCGATGGGGGTTCCTGCAAGTTGCCGGGACACCGTCCCAGGCGGCACCGGATTGAGCATTACCGCCGGCACGAGGGCGATGCCAAGACCAGCAGCAACATAATCTTTAAGTGCGACCATGCTGCCGATGACCATCGTATTCAGTGGGGAGCCTCCGAATTCCTGCAGGACGCTTTCCAGCTTTTTGCGGTAAGGGCAATGGGTTGCGGTAATCAGAATACGGTGTTCCCGGAGGTCTTCCGGGGTAATGCGCTGACTGGCAGCCAAAGGATGGCCTTCCGGCAGGAGCAGCAAGAATCGCTCTGTGAACAGCGGCTCAAAATAAAGTCCGGTTCCCAGCTCCGGGGCAGAACACAACGCCCAATCCAGCTCCCCTCGCAGCAGTCGCTCACTGAGCGCCAGCGTTCCGGCGATTTCCACCTCTACCCCCACCCTTGGGTAGCTGTTAAGAAAAGTCTTCAGCAGGCCCGGCAGCCGATAGGTGGCCGTCGGGTCTGTAACACCGATGCGTACGCTCCCGGCATCGCCGGTATGCAGCTCCGCCAAGTCGCTTTCCAGCCGCTCTATATCCTTAAGAATCTGCCGTCCTTGTTCATGGAATAGCCGCCCAGCCTCGGTCAACACAATCTGTTTGCCGCGTTCAAGCAGCTGTACACCGAGCTCCGCCTCCAGCTTCTGTATTTGCATAGTGACCGTCGATTGGGCATAATTCAGCTCCTCAGCTGCACGATTGAAGCTCCCGGTGCTGACTATAGCTTGAAAGGTTTTGTATGCTTTAAGATCCATCCGGCTCCCTCGCTATTGCACAGTAATGAATTCAAAAAAAATGAACGAACTATTCATATCATTCAATTATACATAATCTGATCAGAGTTATAAAATAATATGTATCCAGAACAATAACAAGGAGAGAACCCAACATGGAATTAAAACATAAAATAGCCATTGTAACCGGAGGCGGGACGGGGATCGGCAGGGCCACCTGCCTTGAACTGGCACGACGTGGTGCAACGGTTGCCGTCAATTATAGCCGCTCCAAGGCTGAAGCCGGGGAGACTGTACAATTGATTACCGACCAGGGCGGTCAGGCTTATGCCGTACAAGCCAATGTCGCGAGTGATCAGGAAGTACGGAACATGGTAGCAGATGTCGTGAACCGGTTCGGCACCGTTGATCTTCTGGTTAATAACGCCGGGATCACCAGACATATTCCATTTGCTGATCTGGAAGCCGCTACCGAGGAGGTATGGGACGAGCTCTACGACACCAATGTCAAAAGCATGTTCTTCTGTGCAAGAGCGGTGGCCACTTATATGCGACAAAATGGCCAGGGCGCCATCATCAATCTCGGCAGCATCGCCGGGCAGACCGGGTTGGGGTCCTCTCTGCCCTATGCCGTATCTAAGGCGGCCGTGCATGGACTGACCAAATCTCTGGCCCGGGCCCTCTCCCCTCATATTCGCGTCAACTGTGTCGTGCCGGGAGCTGTTGCAACACGGTGGTGGAATGGGCGGGAAGACCAAATGCAGAAGCTAGCTCCCAATCTCCTCCTGCAGCGTATCGCGGAACCCGGGGATATAGCCACCTTGATCTGCGCCGCTCTGGAGCAGGAAGCGATGACCGGGCAGATCATTACCGTCGACAGCGGCCAAACCTTGTAAAGATTACATTCATCTGGCCCCCGCCACTCCCTGTATGTTACATTCAAAGGTAAAGGGAGAGATGATATGGGGATCAGTATATTAAAAATCATAGGAGGGCTCTGTCTTGCCCTCGTGTTGGCGCTTGGCTGTTTTCTGATCTATGTTACAGTGACCGATTACAAGCCCGCCGAAGTTACACCGCTCACAGTTTACAACAACAATGGATCTGTGCTACAGCAAGGCCAGCCTTTACAGGTAACTACCTTTAATATCGGTTACGCCGGACTGGACGCAGGTCAGGATTTCTTTATGGACGGCGGCAGCATGGCCCGCTCCAGCAGTAAGACCCAAACGGTGAATAATCTTGAAGAAATCACATCTTTTCTGAAGACTTCGACTTCGGATATCTACCTGCTGCAAGAAGTAGACGTGAAGTCTTCCAGAAGCTACAAAGTGGATGAAGTCTCCTATATTACCTCGGAAATGCCGGATTACAGCCATGTTTTCGCCTTGAATTATTTAACGCCGTGGGTTCCGCTTCCTGTCCTTCATCCTATGGGTTCCGTGCAGAGCGGATTAGTAACTTTAGCCAAGCCCAAAAGTAACAGCCAACTCCGTTATGATCTGCCAGGCAAAGAAAGCTGGCCTTATCAGCTATTTGAGCTGGATCGTGCGTTCATCGAGAGCAGGTTCCCAGTGGACAATGGCAAAGAATTAGTACTACTCAATGTTCATCTGTCCGCTTATGACAAGGGTGGCCACATCCGTAAGCAACAGTTGGAATATCTTAGTGCTTATATCGAAAAAGAAAGCCAACACGGCAATTATCTTATCATCGGCGGGGACTGGAATCATACCTTACCCGGCACGGATTCAAAACTGTTCGAGACCACCCAGGGATGGCCGGCATGGCTTCAGCCTTTTCCAGCAGACTTCCTTCCTGAAGGGTTTCATTGGGCGCTTGATCCGGCAATCCCTTCTGTCCGCACCCTTGATGTACCTTACAGCGAAGGCGTGAACTTCCGGGCCGTTATTGACGGTTTCCTCGTCTCGCCGAACGTAGAGGTAACGGCAGTCCATGGCCAGGAGCTGAATTTTGCGAATAGTGACCACAATCCGGTGACCGCACAGTTTGTGCTGAAATAGGTATATGTATGACAAAAGGACCCTTAAGGGTCCTTTGTTTGTTTGTATTCCCACGAAAAGGGGGATTCAGCGATCTCCCTTCGCAGAATTCAATTTCAATCTATTTCATGCCATGCTTGTTAAACAGCCTATAGACTCGACCTTTAGCTTGCTCCTATTATCTTATTCCGTCTTGAACCTGGCGGACGACTTCGCCAGATCCTTGGTCAGCAGGTCAATGGTTTCCACCATTTCGGCAAGCTGCTGCACCATCGCGGACTGATCATGCATCGTCGCTGTCACTTCCTGGACAGAAGCAGAAACCTCTTCACCGGAAGCAGACAGGTTCTGCGAGGATTCCAGCATTTCTTCTTTATCCTGCTGCATACGGGTTACTTCATCCGCCATTCCAATAATCTGTTCATTGATATCTTGTACATTCTTATACACGGTATGGAAAGCTTCCCTGGTTCTGCCTACATATTCATCTTGCAGGGCAGTAATGTCTTTAATTTCTTGTACACTTTGATGATTCTCTTCCACGAACGCCAGGTTCTGCCCGATAATTTCGTTAATTTCGCTTGCCTGTCTGGTACTCTGTTCCGCGAGCTTGCGAATCTCGGCAGCCACGACGGAGAACCCTCGGCCGAACTCTCCGGCTCTGGCAGCCTCGATGGACGCATTCAAAGCAAGCAGATTGGTCTGTTTGGCGATATTATTGATCGCACCGGTAATTTTACTGATGTTATTAGAGCTTTCCTGCAGCTTCAGGGTGATGACCGAGATTTTTTGCACTTCCGTTCCATTCTTCTCGCTGATCTTGCCTAGCTCCTCTACCACCTGATTGCTAGTATGGAAGACCTCCACGATTTCATCTGCCCGGTCTTTAGCCGATTGAGCTTTTACATTCATAGAGACGAATTTGTCACCGAAGCTGACAAACTTATCCACGATCAACTCGGTATCATTGGCTTGCGATTCCATCGCCTTGGCAATTTCCGTCGATGTAGAAGTCGTCTCGGAAATGGATTGCGCCGCCTGTCTGGAGGCATTGTCCAGATCCTCGGTACTTTCATTCAATACATTTATCGAAATGTTCATATTGGAGATCAATTCCTTGTTTTGCCGCACCATTTCATTGAAGCTGTCCGCGAGTTCTCTGAATTCACTATCGTAGCGCCCCGTTGCCGTTACCGACAAGTCGCCGGAAGACAGCTGACGGAACAGCTTGGTGAGTTGGAAAATCGGTTTCGTGATCGCGCGGGAAATCAGGAGTCCGCAAACTATAGTTAGTATAATCGCAAGCGCCGTTACCACAATGAGCTGATTCAACATCAATTCAATCGGTTTCTTAATATCTTTATAAGTGTCGATAACGGCTACTATCCAATCCGAATCCGGAATTTTGTTATAGCGGACATATTCACCATTATCGTCATCAATTATACCTGTAGCAATATCGCCTTCAGTCTTGATTTTCAACAGATCCTCAATACCTTCGATCTTGGTTCCGACCAGTGACTCATCCTTGGAGTTATATAGCTCTATACCGCTGCGGCTAACAATTTCAATCCGGCCTTCCCCGTTGATTTGAATTTTGCCGAGCTTCTCGGTGAAGAAATCAGAGGCTATCGTGGATGCATAGACACCAATCACCTTCCCGTCTGGTCCCTTAACCGGCTGGGAGAAGACAATCACGATCTGGCCCGAGCTCTTAGACTTGATCGCATCACTGATAAATGCCTCTCCTGCGATAGCCTTCTGGTAATACTCCCGCTCGGATAAGTTGCTGCCAATCAATTCCGTGTTGTTCCCAGCGACCATAATTCCTTTGGTATCCAGCAGAATCAGGGACTGAGTGCCCGTAGTCTCCTTCTGGATCTTGATCATCTTCTCCTTGGCAGGAGTCAGCAGCGTGTTTTTGTCAGAAAAAAACTCCGTGTCTGACAGGGTGCCCGATGCTCTAAGTTTCAGAAGATCATGAAAGAGACTATCCGTTGAGATCAGGTACGCAGCCTGCTTTTGCAATTGAGCAGCTGTCCACAGTCCTTCACCGATGCGATCGGCGCTGGCAACAATTTCATCCTTGCTTTTCTTCAGCAGTAAGTTCGATCCCAAGCTGTACACGGCCATCGCCAGTGCGAACATGGCTATGATGACCAGCCCAGTGATCAGTGCAGGAAGTTTGATCCGAAGAGACATGTTTCTGATAGTGAAGACCCCTTTTTTTAACTGTTTCACTTGGTTAAACTCCCTCTTGTTCAATTATGCATACATTTTTATGCTTTTTCTTTCATTTTTATCGGAAGAAATTGATCATAATTTAAGAGGAGTTTTTATTTAATACACAAAATTAAAATAAACCCTGACGCCATCTAAGGCATCAGGGTTTATAGGGTATACAAAGATTGTTATTGAAAGCGTATGCTTATACTTGGCGGCGTCTAAACAGTCCAATGACTGCCAGGATCAAGGCCAAAATAGAAGCGATTAGCGCAATATAGCCGACCGGAGAAGTAGAAGACGATGTAGCCGTATCAGTATCCGCTCCCATATCCATGTCCATCCCGTGGGAATGGCCGCCTGCCGAAGCAGTACCGGAGATTTCCGTAATGGAATGTGGACTCTCGCTACCTTCTTCACCAGACCATTGTACAAGGGAACCATCTGCATAATGCTGATAAGCATCCCAAGCTACTTTACCGGCCTGATCCGGATTTTTGGCGGTAAACGTGAAGCGCTGGAACTGTCCAGACTGAATGCCGTCTCCTGTAGCGATCCAGCTCACTTTATTGCCGTCTATCGTTACTTTCCAGCCCGGAGTGGTCTCGTATTGCTTAAATTCTACGCCTGCCGGCATACGTAGATCTATCTGCACAGTGGGTGAATCCTTCTCAACAGGTACCTTTAAGGTGTATGTCTCCCATGCGCCTACGCTCGATTGGGATGGGGAAACGGTAACATGAGCGCTCGCTACAGCTGCGAAGAGCAGTACAAGTGCGACGGATGGTGCGATCAGAGTCATTAGTTTGCGATAAAGATTTTTCATAGTAGCCCCTCTTCTAAATCGTGTGATATTTATAATTTTTCTTTGGGAAATTGCAAGGAACGCGAAGCCAGTCCCTGTTCCAATGCGTATCTGGTCAACTGGGTCCGGTTCTGAAGCTGAAGCTTTTGCAAAATATTCTTCAAATGGTTCTTCACCGTATGCTCCGAAATGCCCAGAATGACACCGATCTCCCTGTTCGTGGAACCGGACGATACACAGTCTAGTATCTCCTTCTCCCGTGCGGTTAATGCCTCTCTCTCCTCTATCACAGAGGGAACAGCAAATTCCTTAAGGATCTGCACGGCCAGCTCCCGGCTGAGCGGGACCTCTTCATGCATGATGGACTGCAAATACTGAATCCAGGTCGACGGAGCAAGGTTTTTCAGCAAATATCCCTGTGCGCCCTGCTTCAAGGCTTCGAACAGATAGGAGATTTCATCCGAGACGGTGACAATCACGATTTTCACATAAGGATATCCCTGTTTAATACGCCGGGTAGTCTCCAGCCCGTCCATCTCTGGCATCTGAATATCAATCAGGATGAGGTCAGGCATCCACTGCTCTGTAAAAGCTATGGCTTCCGCCCCGCTCGCCACCACCCCTATGACTTCAAAGCTATCATCCATGGATAAGATCTCACTCATCGCTTCACGCGCATGAGCATGGTCATCTACGATCAGAACCCGGAATCGCTTCATGCCGGAACGCCTCCTTTGGTAATCTCCACCACAGTTCCCCCGTCTCCAGAATCTACCCGCAGTCCCCAGCCCATGCCTTCCGCACGTTCCTTCATGATCTGGAGACCATAGCTGCCGCTCACCTCAAACGGGTTATGCCAGAAGCCTTCGCCGTCGTCGATCACCGTCACTCGCCAATGGTCCTTGTCGCCCTCGCCGGAGATCGACACCCTGGCTGCCCGCGTATGCTTCCTCACATTAATGATGGCTTCGCGGATGCATGACAGCAGCTCGGCTTTTTCTTTGGCAGTGAACGCCTGATCCGGCAGCCTCCAATCCAGAGAGACGTCGATCATGACCTCGCCTGCAATTTGCTCCAGCTGGCCTTTGACAGATTGCTCCAGCGAGAAGGGAATCTGGTCTGATACTGGAATTTTAAGATTGGCTATCGCCTGACGAACGTAGCGGTCCACTTCATGTACCGTCTTCGTAATCTGACGCACACTGTCTTCGCTGACCTCACCATTCTTGCGGTTGTTTTCCAACCGGTCGATTTTGACCGACAGCAGAAACAACGATTGTGCCATTCCGTCATGCAGCTCCTTGGCCAATCTTTCCCGCGCCTCCATGGCGTTCTTGACCGCACGCTCCTGCTCCAGCTCCTGCTGCCCCCGCTCCATGATTGAGAACAGCGGTACAAGCAGCACGATGCTTAGCAGAAACACAAGCACTGGTGTCAAGTAATTCCCCATATCCATAGAGATATATTCCATCAGAAATTGATGGCGGACAATCTCCCAGACCCCGACCATGAGCGTCGGAAGCAGCAAGATCATCAGCTTGATTCGTTTATACGTGGCTGTCCCCTCCCAAAAACCTTAATATCTACCATATCACCGCAGGGATGTCATCGGCATGACTCGAAAGGGCTATACGGCCTCTATAATTGTTACAATTTTAAGTATTTGAAAATGGATCAAAGTTAAAATCAGCTGTTGGCGCTAGGTGAGGCCGCTACGGGTTCAGGGAGTTCTTACGATCGCTGTTAAAGCCCGATTACTGGATTGTACAAGGAATTAAAGGTTGTAATCGGGCTTTAAAGGCGAACGCTTCGCTTCTCCAGAATCCCCCCGACCCTCCGCTCTAGTCCGTGCATCTTAAAATGATATTAAATAGAGCCTTAATAATTGGGGCTTTTTATAAGTAAGCTAATTCTGAGGGATTTATCTTCTATTCCGATTCATCCATTCTAAGGCGTAATCAACCATTTCTCTCTGCGGTATCAGATAACTCTTAGCTTCTCCTACTAGTCCCTCTTTTACCAAGTTACTATTGGACTTGAAATCATCAAAAATCAGGCCAAAATCATCAGACTCATTATTGATATCATCATATGTAGTCCACTGTTCAACTCCATCCACTGACATTTTCACTCCCCAGACTTTCGGTTGAATAAAAGTGTTCTTCTGTCTGTACTCCGCTAGATGTAATGAAGTATTCGTATCCGCTGGAACGCCAAGGAATAGAATATATCCCTCTAATTCATAGATCTTACCCAGGGGAGAGGTCTCGCTTAACCCATAGTCCAAGCTATGATTGTCCGTTATGCGCTTAGCATTCTTCCCCCACGCAGCAAATGAAACATGAGGATGTGAACTTCGGAGCACTCCATTTTGTTTTCTAAACGTTTCAGGAATGAATCCCATATATGAAGTTGGCGTAAGATCAGGGTAATAGATAGGCATATTATCTTTTATTATTTGTATTTCTTGTTCAGTCAAACCATCATTATACTCCATCGGTTCACACAAATGTTCAGTCTGTGTCGGCATAACAATATTTCCATTCAGCCCCACCGTTTCTTCCAGCGCTAATATAACGGTGACAGGCCCCCCCACAACTTTTCCTAAAGCTTTCAGGGAGGAATGAACGATCAGCGTCATTCCCTCTTGAATACCGATTTGTTTTAGATCGTTAATAATTGAATTTTTCGTTTGTAAGGCATGGGATTGTTCCATTTTTGGCTCCTTAGAAATTAATTGAAAAATGAAGTGGGGTTATCGGATAATAGAATATGTATATTGTATCATCTAAGGGGCGGAAGTTACGTAGGTGTAATATAGTTAAAAACAAAAACTCCTGCTTAAACAGCAGGAGTTTATACAATAAGTGATACATGCTGGCATTATTTAATTAAAGACAGGTGCGTGTGGGTCAATTACAAGCTATACCCAATAGAAAGAAAGATAGATCTATTATCCTGATAATATTTGTCAAAAAGTTTCTTCAGACCAAGAACTGTTAGGCTCACAGCATAAACTTGAATACGATGATAGAAGATGTCCACGTCTTCTTTGATTTAGCTATCATCACGGTTTAGTTCTTGATTGATTAATACTTATTTTAAGGTGATTCTCTTGTTTCTATGATCAACCTCTGTTTCACCCTCAAAATGTATTGTTAAAATATTTCCGTGTAAGTCTTTAATTAAAGTGAATTGCTTCCCCCAGCGAAATATCAATGTTTCTTGAACATTCCCATTAGGAAAATTAGTTACTTTCCTATCTACTAATGACTCTTCTGGAACATCTATCTGATATTCATTTAGTGAATAAGGAAACTTTGAGTTTCTAATTGAACCAGTATAATCAACTTCATAATATGCTGTCGCGCCATCCTCAAATACATACTCTACATAGATAAGATCTTTATCTAACATATAATTAATTGAACAACCGTTGTTAAAATCGAAACTATATTTCTCTCCATATTCTATCGTCTTCTTACCCTCATCAGTTAAAATCTCAGTAGTTAAATTATTCGAATTAGTGATTTGATTCGCTGAGGCTAATCCTGAAATAATATTAACTAGAGTGTCTAACTTTTCATTTGATTCCTTAATATGCTTAGTAGATTCAATAATATGCCTTTTTTCGGCTAGAAGTTTATCCAGTTTCCAATTTTTCTTCATTTCAGTATCTAAGAACTCCATGAATATCTTGCTCCAAACAGTAACTGTTCTTTATTAATCCCTAATCCCTCTAAAATAAAGTCCTCAACTTGGATATCATCAACCCCATAGTAAATACTTCGTAACAAAACATCCCAGTTATGTTGAATTGATAGAAAACTACTATCAGGAGTACCATATTTATCACCAAAGGTATCAAAAAATCTATTTGAAGCTACATTAATTGAAGAGATAAATGTATCAATTATGTCTTTATCTTCTTGACCAAATTGCTTTTTTATAATTTTTGTTAATACATCATATGCCCCATTACCTAAAATTCCAAGCAAAATATCTCCGATTATCATGGATTATTTCTCCCTTAGGTTTTATATGTTTGGTCGATTTCTTTTAACGTCTCGTGTGTTCACAAACCCAAAAGACTTAAGGTACGGTTCATCACATTGTGCCAGGTCTAACGGATTTAGCATCGCAAGGTTGAGGGCTGAATACACATCCTTGTCTTCCACTTCTCGTGAACCAGGATGAAGATTGAATCTTAGATACGTTGTTAATTGCTGTTTCCAGCTCCTTGAATATACAATTTTAATTATTTTGTTAATTCATTTGCTATAAACTCCATTTCACTCATCATTGCGTGCAACTCATTAAAATCTAGAAAGGCCTTATTGAATTTTATTCCTTGATTCGTTATCCAAATAGGTATACTTTCATTCCTCTATGATGCCACTACTTATAGTGCTATCATAATGTTTCGATGCATTATAAAGTTTATTGAGTCTATCAATAGAAGAACTATCATTTTTTATAAACAACTTATTATCTCCATCAATCATTTTATTATCTAGCATATATGCCTGATACAAATGGGAAACCGAAGTCTCAATACAAACAACTGCTGATAAATATGTAGATATACTTACTTTATCATGACTTAGGAATTCATCTAGCAAATAACTTCCAGTATTATACTGATGGAATGTAGATTCTATTCTTCTGAAAAGATTCATCAAATATATTCTTTGCTTTTCTTCATATCGATATCTAAGAGTAGCATTTAACAAAAACGCATTGACCCACTGTATTTCTTTTTTTATATGGAATAGTATTATTTTCAGTTAAGCCAGATAGATCCGCAGAGATAAAATTATCTAACAAATAATTAGAAGGTCTAAACTCCATTGATATTCACTCCAAATTTCTATTTAGCAATTGCACACAACGTTTCCATGTTCACGACGTCCCACCACCTTAAACGAACGTTAGTGAGCGGCCGCAATGCGGTTAGGTGGTGCGGATGTGCCCCTGCAATCACTTCTTAGAATTATCGTCCGGAACCGAGGCGTATTGTCCGCCAAGCGTGAAAACACTATTATCAGAGGCTGAATTGAGAAACTTAAAAACATCTTTCGACCTCAGAAATAACTGTTCTTATAGATCTAAGTTCATAGTCAACTTCTTGAACTTTAAAGTCCCTATTGGTATGCACTAATTCATTTCTAAACTTGTTTATATGTAGAATTTCTTGAATTAAACCTTCATTTAACATCTCATGCTCTGACAACTTTCTTAATATTGACCTAAGGTTATTTTGTCGTCTGTCTTCCAATTCGTTATTTGGTAGTAGTCTCTGAGCCAACATAAATATGATTTCATCTAAAAGCTTGTACGAATTAAAAAATTCCATTGTTATATCATTCGAGTTACTTACAATATTTTCGACCACTGTTTCCCTATCCTCTTCAGGAACTTCAACCTTATCGAGACTTTCTATAGCCTTCTCAAGTTTTTCTTTTATTTCCGATACAAGCAATATAATATCGGTATAATCTTTTAAATTTAGTGTGTTATTATGAGCGATTTTACATCTAAGATCATAAAGTTGCGACCAACGTTTATTTAAATACTCGTGCTCGCAATCAACAATATTAGAAAAATATCTTTCCCAGTTTGATTGAGGTAGGTATTTCTTCAGGTCTTGCGTTTCTAGACCTTCCTCTTCCTCTACAAGTTTTGTAATAATTTCTAAAAGTGCTTGTTGTGAATAAGGAGAGTATTTTTTGAAAAGAAAGTTTGCTAATTGAATAAAATCTGTTTTGTACAAATAGTCAGGAGTATCTTCTTTTTTTTCACTTCTTATTGATGTCCTTACTTCATCAGGTATGTTCTCTTTTACCCAACCTAATCCAACATTAGTTAACATGAATTTAGTAATTAACTTTCGCATAAGGTTCTCTATTTGATAAATTAAAGGATATGCTTTATTTGCGTAATAAAAGCTGATGTCGTCCCATAGTGTTTGAACATGATTACTGCACGCTTTAAATAAAATCCCTCTCAATACTTTTAAAATTGTTTCAAAATCACTTATATTCTCTGAGTTAGAACTTAAATAAAGATGAAAATAACGTTCGTTTTTTCCAGGCAGTTCTTCAGTTATAACGTTATAATTAATTTCGATTTCTTTATACTTTAGCGTTCCATTTGAAATGGTGATATCTGTATGAGATTTCAATAGATTGTTAAATGCTCCAATACTAGAACAAAAAGAGTTTTTCGTTTCAACTATGACTAAATACTCAACTTTCAAGTCCAACTTGAATCCTCCTCAATAACCTGCTCAGTTTCCGATAACGTATTATTTACGAAGTTCGTAAAAAAAGAAATACCATTGATTAAACGAACACATCGTGTTTTATAACTTTTTGAAACATGTTTTTATTATACTACTAAATGGAAGAATATGACGATCACTACCCTATACTTTCAAACAAAAAAACTCCCTCCTTGGTCTGGTTGCTCATCCTCCTGTCAAGTAGACAGATGAAAAAAGCTCTGCCAGAGCGTGTCGATACTCAATCAGTGCGCTGTTTGAGTTTTTCCTGAAACCGTTAGTAGTATAAAAATAAATATAATCCTCCACGGCTTGATGAATCTCTGCTTCTGATTTACACTAGTGAAGGTATAACTTCTCTGTTTTGAGATGCAAGAAAGGATTCGATGCTTGCGTTATTCAGGTCGGTTGCTTTGCGAAAGTAGCTACCTTTGACACTGAATGCTTCTAATGGCATGTTGTACGTCTGAGACATGTATTGGAAACCTTGATCTGAATGGAGCGCGGATTCTGACAAGTCTATTTTTCGTGTCCACTGCTCAATCGTATCGAGGACTAACTGTACATCCATACACTTGGAAAATTGCCAAGCGACAATCCCATTGTTAAAGAGACCCTGGATGACGGACAGGTAATAAAAGAGGTTACCGTCTGAGATATACGTAATATCTGTGACGAGCCTTTTCAGTCGTTAGGATACACTACAGAAAGTGTATAGTTAGAACGATTCCTTTTTTAGCGAATCACCGATTGAATAGACAGTTCTTTCATGAGCAGCCTTACTTTCTTATGGATGATGAGGTAACCCTGCAATGGCCAACAGTCGCGTAATGCCTTGTAGGTCAAGCAGCTCTTCAATTAAGCTTCGCTCCGTTACCAGATTTGGATATATCTTTTTAAGGTTGTCAACCTGTACTTTCAAATAATCCCCGTCTTCCTCGATACTGGAAACCCCCTTACGGGGACTTCCCTTTATTGGGTTTGATGCGCCCTTGCAAGTATCGAGGAGTTCTCCCTTTCGATACTTTCCAACCCATATTTTACGTTAGGTACAGTTTCTATCCCTAGTTTTTCTGCAACGACTTTATAACTCTTCGTTCCAGTCAGATACGTTTGAAATATCTGCCCCTTTATTGCCATACAAAAATCCCCTCCAAGTTTACTCGTTTCCTCATGTTAGCACATAAGGTTTATTTGAGTATCTACTTGAAAGGGATAATACCATACCAAAACATCAGTAGGAGCTTCTATATTAATTGATTTACGCGAACATCTCATCAATGACAGGTACGTGTGGGTCAATAACACTAACTATATCCACTAAAATAGAAGAATTAGCTTTTTCTCTTCTCGCAGTACCAACGCTTCGTAAGTATACGTGTACCTGATGACTTGATTTATGCGCATGTTGAAGCAAGTAAGACGATTTCTCAGCGGTTAGTCAGTCCATTGGGGGAGTGATTCATTGTCATGGACATCACCTACTTGTTCATCCGGAATTTTTGTTATTTTTTCAAGCTTATCATACCTTAAGAATGAAAAAAAACGTACCATTGGTGCGCATTTTGAATGTGCGAAATATTATAGTAAAGTGAAACTATTAAGAGCTTTTTATATGTTCATTTAGATTATCTATAAGCTGAGTCAATTTGGTTGATTTAACTTCTTGTTCCTCTATAGCATCGATACTCTGTGTAATAAGATTCCAGTAATTACCTATTTCTAAATGTTTTGTCTTTTTGTTAGCCTGTTCTCTATAATGATCTTCTCTAATTTTAAAGATATTTTGTACTATATACACAAATACTTCTCCTATACCCATTCCAATACTTTCAATGTACTTCCCCATAAACAGTAGAATAACTAGACATGATATTACTATAAATCCTAAAATCAATGTGGAAAACCATAACCAAAATGATATTTTAGCTTGATGAAGCAACGTTTTATAATCTAAGTCCAAATGATTTCTATAAAACTCTCTACTTGCTATTATTTCTTGTTGTCTCAAGTTTTCATCTGAAAAAAAACCTGTCCCACTCTTCTTTTTAACATCTTCAACTTTCAGTTCAAATGCACTAACTTTTTCACTATTTTGTTCCTTTTCTTTCTCAAAGGTTCCATTATGAATTTTTTCTGTATTATTATTATTACGATTTTCTAATACAGTAATAGCTTCTAATACTTCATTTATTTCAGGACGTTGATCTGGCTCTAGGGCGAGCATTCTATTAATAAGTTTTTCAAGTTCATCTTTTCCTATCAATGCGTTATTATCTACAGTTACAGTATAACTCTTCACAGCTCGGTTATATATTTCATTCAGTGCTTTATAATTAAATGGAAGATTTCCTGAAAACATTCTGTATATTACAAGGCCAAAAGAGTATATGTCTGCCCTCGGTGTAATGTTATTACTACCCATTTGTTCCGGTGCCATATATGCTGGAGTTCCTATGAACCCCCCAGGAAGAGTCAATTGAGTTGTCCGATGTAACTCTGATTCAGTAATGCTAATTCCAAAATCAGACAATACAGCTCTACTATTTCTCTTATCAATTAGAATATTATAAGGTTTTAAATCTCTATGTATAACATCATTTTCATGTAAGTATAACAACGCTGTTAATATATCTTTTGAATATTTAAAGGCATTTTTTATAGTTAGCTCGCTTGATTCTATTTCATATTCGAGTGTGTTACCTTCTATGAACTCTTGAACTAAATAGTATGAATTTTGAAAATAACCTACATCAAATAATGTAATAATATTAGGGTGCCTTAAATTAGAAATTATTTCAACTTCTCTTTGAATTCTTGCAGTAGAAAAGCTATGATTATTATCACTATAAATCTTTAAGGCAACTTTCCGTTTAGTAAATTCATCAAAAGCAAGAAATACTTCTGATAAACCTCCTTGACCAATGAGATTGAGAATTTTATATCTTTCTTGATAAAGGTCTCCCTTTTTCATTTTTACTCTCCTTCGAAATGCCCTTGAAATCATAACCACCAATATGAATTAATAGCCCTATCATTATTAGAAACAGGTGATAAATAAAAAAAGTCCCTGCGATTCTTTCGTACAGAGACTACTATGACCGAATTTTCCTATTTATTTGAAACATATCATATTCTAAGGTGTTTTGTCCACAACAAACGCTTTTTCATGTAAGGAACCAGTTAACTGTTATTATTATGAACGTGTTGCAACAAATAAGGTGATTTTTCCTTGGATAATCTATTGTACTTTGTGAGATGTCATGGGACATCACCTCTTTTCGGTTGGATTTGGGTAAAGTATTTGCTTAGGGTTAGTTTACCCAAAAAGGTGGAGGAATCCTGTGTCTAGCAGGATTCCTCCATTATCGCTTTTAGAGGCAGCGTAGCTAATGAACAGGAATACTGTCTGACCTGTTGGCCTAGAGAATCAGTCAAATTCTTTTACCCACCTGCATTTACCAATAGAACTCTCTTGCACCTTAACCGAGATAAGTCTCAAATCCACTGCCTTTGTTGGCTTGCCGATACCGCCCTGTCAAATAGCAAAAGCAAATACCTTAGTCGTTTCCTCCCATCAGCGCAAAAGAAGACCAAGCGAGGTGAGCACTTAGACTTCTTTTGCAATAAATAGAAAAACGGCATCTCTGCCATTTTTTTCCTTACTCTTATGGAGAAAATAACAGGATCGAAACGATAACTGCATTGCTGGCAGCGATGCACTATCCCACAGATGGTCATTAACACACCCTAAACATTCTCCAGTTTATTCCATTCCTTATAAACTCTCCAAACTGCTTCAAATCTTGATGTCCCCTCTGGGTGAAGAAAATCGTTGAATGAATTGCTTTCAAACAATCCCCTTATTTCAATATAGTATTGTTTTTTAAAGCGATCCCTGTCAATCTTATTATCATTGTATAATCCACAAGCATGTTCGTAAGAGTTAACATACCTTTCCTTAGCCGTTTTAAGATTGCTATCAAAAAAAGATCTAGAACTATCGTTTGTATTGTTAGGAAGCTCATTTAATTTTAAAGAAGCATCAACTAAAACTTGTTTTGCCTCATCAATACGTTGGCTAAGTTGAATTTCTATCTGGCCAGACGCAAATTGATTATTGCGCTCTGTCAGCCGATTACTTTCTTCGCTTGCCTTATTAGCCTTTTTCATAGCTAATATAGACACGACAAGTGATGCTGCTGCAATAATGACACCTAATATAGTAACAATAATTGCAACCATTACTTTTTCTCACCTTTATTTTTCAAAGCAGCATCCGCTTTAGCTACCAATGCCAGTAATTCCTTATTATCTTGGGATTCTTGAACCAGTTGTAGTTTACTTACTTTCTTTTGTAACGAATTAAGTAGTTGTTTCTTTTCTTCATCCGAAGCATTACTATTTGCTATCTCGTTAATTACCTCTAATCCTTGTTGCTTACCATTCACCTTGTCTATGTTCTGCTCTAACTTCTTCTTATCCATTTAACTCACTCCCCATTAATTTTAATTGCAATTACTATGTAATACGACTCTTGAAAATAACTATTTCAGTAATACCAACATTCTTTTATAAGAATATCATTTTTTCAATATTTAACCAAAAATCTCACAAGAGTAAGATCCCCTATTAAAAGCAGGAGCTAATCTCACTCTAGTCCGATGTACCTTATTAAAAGATCATATCTAAATTTATTTTAACTTACCAACAAAATAGTAAATATCATCTACGGCTTGCGCATAGTTGTTTTTAGGTAAGGATATTTCAGTACCATCAGGCATGTTGTACTTGGAGGAATAAGGCAACATATGAATTGGAATACCTTTCGATGCCGATACTTTACCAGCAGTATGAAAGTCCTTAACGTCAGAAACATATAAATTAGACCATGCTTCCTTAGTTGTGATTGGGTCATTGGGTAGTGCAAAGAGCTGATTAAACTTATTGAATTGTCCAAAACAAAAGTCATTCAGTTCATTTTTCAAAGCTTGGAAAGCACTAGATATGCCTAAGTGAGAGGTAAAGTTATTGAACACAAACTCATATATTTTCGGAAGTTTTATGCCAAATTGCTTTACCTGCTTATTAAAAGTAATGATGTTCTCTGCATAAGTTTTCAATGCAGGTGTAGGATACTCATCATAAAGCATAGTGAACATTCCCTTGATTCCGTCAATTGAACTAAAATCTGCCATCATAGGAATAACTATAAAATCAGAAGATGCCAGTGCCATTTGAGTATAAATCGAGAAACTTGGATTGCAATCTATAAAAACAACCAGATTCTCATATTCTTCCTGCATAAACTCATGGGAACACAACCTCTTTATTGCTGTCATATATTCCAACCACGCTCTTGTGTTGGCCGGATTAATTACTGCATAATTTAATGCTAAAGATAACGATTCCAGAAATGAATCTCCTGCTACTAAAAACAAATTACTTGCGATATTTTTATTATGCCGAGATACCGGTATACTGTATCTTGTATTAATAGAACTAAAATTTGAGTTTCCTTTCAGTAACCAGTCAATGAAGCCCACTACGTTCTTTCTTGTAGCTGCAGCCTGTATTTTTTGATTAGTTAGATAACCTGTTCTCCCCCCACCTAATAAATACTGTGAAATGTTAGCTTGAGGGCACATGTCTATTACTAGCACTTGTGTTTTAGGATTTTGTTGTGCATATAGGGTAGCAGCGTTAAAACTTAATGTAGTCTTCCCTACCCCACCTTTATTGTTATAAAAAGAATATATTCTGATACTTTGTTCCGACATTTCGCGTTTTCCTCCCCAAATTCCGAGCTTAAGAGACATACTGCTCATAATTAATGATAGCCTATTTCCAGTTTAAAATCCAGAAATTTTTCCCAATTTCGACAAGAAAAAGACCCCTTCAAGCGTCAGGAGTCTCATTTTTATCTAGTTCTATATACTCTACTCAAGCACCTTATTCGAATCTACTAGACCGTCTACCTCGACACCCATTGCACCAATGAAACTGACTGATCCGCAGGTGAAAATAAACCTTTCGATTATCTTTCTTAGCGCCTGCTACTGGTTAAAAGACTCGTTGTACTTCTTGCGTCATTTTGGAATATACTTCTGTGACTTCTCCACTACATTTGATCAATCTGGTTTCAAAAGTTAATAAAAGTCCCAATACGGACTTGTTCCGAAATTTCAAGGTAAATGTGGCTTCAAGTGAATGCCTTCTCTCAGGCGATACACAGCACTCCACATGTGAGGAGACAGTAATAAGAAAGAATATATCAATCCTCACTTATAACAAACCACCAACTCCACCCGATTCCCTTCCCGATTATACACAAGCCGCTCCACCAACTTCTTCAACGCTCGATTCTTCTCTTCACTTGTCACTGAACCGCTCCACAACTCCCTAAACTCACCTATCCGCTCATATATCTGCTCCACAGTCGGGTAATTCCCTTCATCTACTACTACCTTCCGCAAATCCTTCAACTCTTCCTCCAGCTTCTGTATCTGCCTTGACCGGATAGCTTTTCGCTCCAAAAACACTTGCTTCGTAAGCATATCCTCTTCATACGATTCATACAGCTTGTCCAATGCCCGTTTCTGCTTTTTCAACTCCTGCTCTTTGACCTCAATGATCGTCTGCGTATCATTATAACGACTTCCATGCAATTCAATCTCCCGTAAAATGTTTGGGTCTACATGAATAATCCGATCATACAGAGCATTGAAAAAATCAGCATCCATTACTTTGCCACGCTGCTCACATTTGCTGCCATCTTTATACTGGTGATAGCATAGTGCACTCCAATGCTGTCCCTGCTTCTTGTTCTCACCTACTCTAAATCTCATCCGGGAGCCGCACTTCTCACAATACAGCAAGCCTGACAAAGGAAAAATGTTACGTCTTGAATTTGGATTCAACATGCGATTCTTAAGCAGCCGCTCCATAATCGCTTCATGTTCTTCTGGTGTTTTCAGCTTTTCATGCGTTCCCATGACTTTAATTCGCTCTTCTTCGGGAACCAATTCCACCTGTCCACGTTTGGAACGGGTTTTACCATAAGTAATGTAACCCAAATGGATTTCGCTTGCCAGCAATCTTTGAACCGTAATATTTGACCAGCCCTTGTTCTTTCCATCCGGCTTAATGTTGTATGGCGTAGGTATCTTGTTATCCGTCAACCAAATGGCGATATGTCCAAGGTTTGTTCCATTAAGATATTTCTCTACAATCGCTCGGTAAATCGCACGCTTCGTCTCATCGACCAGTACCGACCTTGTGTTCTTATCGTAGTAGTAAGGAAACGGTGGTTTTCCGTTTGTCCACATGCCTTTCTTCGCCCCAGCCTCTTTGCCCTGCTTCATTCTTCGCTTAATCGTTTTGTATTCTATTCTGGCAAAAATGGACATGAAATCAAAGGATACATCGTCATTGTCTATTTCCAGATCGTATATCTTGTTTGGTGTGATAATGACCGTTTCTGAGTTTAAGAATGTGTCTTTAATGAGTGCCCAATCCTTGTTTTCTCCACGCCCTAAACGGTCAATATCCATGACCACTACTCCATCATAGAGTTTGTCTTCAACATGCCGAAGTAACTTCTGCATTTCCTTACGGGACTCTATCTTTTCACCAGAGGCCACTTCTTCATATAGCCTATAGGTCCAATTTCGATTCTCGACCAAGGCCAGAAGGGTATCCCTATGCTTCGAGAGAACGTCTTCAAACTCACCATCGTCCCGTGATTTTCTTAAATAAACGGCTACGTGTTTAATTGTTTTGCTTTCCATAATAGCTTCTACTCCAAACTTGTTAAATTTTTGCCTCCATCCAAGTAGAATGTTGAGCATTTTTGATGACACATCATCGAATATGACAACTGTTAAATTTTGGAGGAATAATTTATGAAGAAATGTGAATATGTAATCAAAGAAGTTAATCAGCCATCCGACAAAGCGTTGCGGCAATTTCATGAGCATGTGGTCGAGATATTGAGCCAAACTATCCAAACCGAGGCCGAGATAGACATACCTCTCCCCAAAGTGCATCATTCTACGCAAGACAGTCAGAAAAATTAACAAAATAAAAACAAGCCGGAGCACATGACCAATCCATGCTCCGACTTGTTCTATTTCAGGTTATTTTGAATGAATTCCCGTTCCGACTTTTTCAGATACCTTAGCGAATTCTCAAAGGAATACAGGTACATGGAGCGAAGCATCCTCAGCTTTTCGACTGAGCTATCCGCAATCACTTGCTTAATGGCAGGGATCATTTGGCTGTTCGTTACTCCGAATTTTCCCGGCTTTACAATATCTTCAATGGCAAGTGGCCGCTCTTCTTTGCCATCATTTAGTTCTTGCTGCAACTCTTGTGTATTTTCTTCATTTAATATTACTTCCTGCTGTGGCGAATCTTCATGCCGCTGTTCGCCATCTACTTGTTTAGGGACGATATCCTGTTCTTCTTGAATAATCGGCTCTTCATTTAAATTCTCATTAGCAACTACCTCAGGTGAAGTTGATTCTTCCTGGGCAGAGAATTGTTCATCTTGTCGGAGTTGCTCTTGCCCTGTCTCTTCATGAACTTGAAATTCTTCTGCCTCAATACTTGTCTGCTCATTTTCACTTTGAAGCTGTTCTGACATCGTTTGTTCACCTTCCAGTCTAACCTTATTACTTCCACGGCTATTTCTGCCTGAAACCCTATTCTTATTTACCATCGCCTTAACTCCTATAAATTGGTACTTTTTCTTGAGTCGATCTTATCAACATGCTTGACTCTCGTACACCGTTTCTTCCACTTAATATAGTAACTATTTTGCTATGTATCTTCATTTAAAAGGTAAAACAAAGCCCATAGTGAATTTCTACACTACAGACTCATAAGGCTTGGTTTAAATGAAGTTATAATGAAACTTTACGACAGGTTTCCCCAATCCCTAACGATTGTCCAAGGGTTCTTCTTTGTCCATGTTACAATTTGCTCCGGCATAAATGACTCGGCGGTTACCTCAAATTGGATGAGTTGTTCTGGACTCAAACTCAGTAAATGTGGTTTTGGCTCGCTATCCAAGTCCCACATATGATATTTGTATAATTTGATCTTTGCTCGTTCACTAGGTGCCAAATCTAACGGCGCACACCGTCTACTCTGTTCCTCTCCACTTCTGGTTGTAAATGTAACTCGTAGTAACCTTTTTCGCTGAATGGCATCTGCAAATATCAGCAGCATTTGTTTGTCCATAATTGACACTTCCTGAACACGTTATTTCCACTTCTGCGGCTCAGTTTAAACATATATCTTGTTGGACAGGACATAACCTGATGAGGTAAGTTCACATTGAAAGTGTAAATATTCATCGGACAAAGAATTAACAGTTTGACCACTTCGAGACTATTCTCAGAAAAAAAGCTATTCATCAAAATCAGTTACTGCCCATACCTGCTCCCGACTAATCATCTGATCTCCTTTAAAATACTGTTGACCTTGTTTATGTAATCGTTCTCCACATTGTTTGCAGGAAAAACGTTCTTTACCAACATAAATATTTAAACCAGATTCTTTCATTGCTCGTACAAGCTTATTCCCACAAGAGCAAGTTGCAACCCATAGATACTTTACTTGTCCCGGATAAATGTTCATTCCTTTGGCATTGATGATTTGCTTCATTAATATGCGCCTCCTTCATATGCTATTGAAAATGAAAAAGACGTTAACCAGATGTATAACATCCGTTAACGTCTTTATAGGTTAAGATTGAAATAAACATTATCCAGCTCTTGTCGAGTAATTCCTATGTACGCCAGAGTGACACTCGGGGCTGAATGGTTGAGCAGCTTTTGAATACGAGTAATATCTACACCACTTTGGTAAGCATGGAAGGCGAACGACTTTCTCAAGGTATGCGTTCCAACGGCTTCTTTAATGCCAACACGGCTTGCCCCTTCACTCAGTATCCGGTAAGCATGTACTCGGCTAATTGGGTTCCCACCTTTGCGGCTAGCAAACAGTGCTCCTGACTTATGACCTGTTGCTTTTACGTATTCCTGGATTGCCTTTTTACAGGTATCCGACAAGGGGAAATCTTTTCTCTTACCTGTCTTCTGCTCTCGAAGGCTGATCCGATCTTGATTGTACACCTCTTCCACCTGAAGCTTGAGCAAATCAGATATTCGCAATCCTGAGTTAATGCCAAGCACAAACAATAAATAGTCTCGGATATTCTGCCCTCGCAAATACTTCTTCAGAGCATCAATCTGTTTCTTACTACGGATAGGTTCTACAAATTCCACACCAAACACCTCTCTAACTATATGTAACTAACTATATAATAATTATATATTGTGTTACTTTCGACGTAAACGGCAAAGCTCCTGAGAACCAAAAAGAACCCGGATGTCTTACCCCGCCTACCCTCATGGTCATTTGGCCTATGTAACACTATTTAGTTGTGTAACATTCGATTAACAGCACCCGTTTTAAGTGACTTAAAATCAATTTTACTTCGTAATAATTCCTGACTGCACTTTAAATAATCCCACATTGCACTCATTTCTATATATCTTATTCTATATATCTACTATTTCTCACGTAAGTTCGAAATAGTAGCAGCGAGCTAATGCTCGCTGCATACATTGCAAATCATCTCTCTCTTTTCTAAACTACTGGTTATCCAGTTCTTTTTCGTATATCAAGATAATTTCCTTGCTGTTACGCGCATAGCTGATGAATCCAGCTTTCCGCAATCGTACTTTGATTTTATCTACTTGATTTGGTGAGCATTTTAACAGCCCTGCCAATTGCTCCTTACTTAAATAGCTTGTATAGTTTCCTTTATTCAAGTCGGTATATCTCTTCATCACACAGTAAGCGATTTTATCATAGGCGGTTAATTCCTCATGCCATGCAATCGGGTATGGAAGCTGTGCAAACTTACTTTCATCACATAAAATATGATAAGTATTACAACCATAATAACCTTTATAACTTACCTGTTTTTTAGAAAGCACATTTTGATCGCACAACGTGGCTAAATGCATCCCAGTTTGCCTAATTTGGAGCTCTGCATTTCGGGCTATAGTACCCAACTTCACTTTGATTTGCTTACTACTGCCACTACGGGTCCTCATGAGAGCTAGGTACACACACTTACACTGTATGGATACATTCAAATCTAATATGGCATATGGAACTTTAATGTACTGCTTCATCCTTCGTTCTTCTCTTCCTTCAATATATATTCTTCACATAAACGTTCTGGCAAGCACTCGCGATGTGAGAGGCAACCTTCCAGCGCCCAGACCATTTCCCTGTATTTTTATTTCATTTTTAGCTTGATTGTGACGGAATCCATTCAGACGAGCGTTAAACATAATATGGATAACTATTAACCTTAGAGATTTAATTCATCTGAGGGTATCCTGAGAACTGCTAAATCGAGCTTTCAGCATAGCTTCAAACTCATACTTTGTTTGTTCAGGTATTAAGCTAGAATACAAGCAAAATTGAATAACCTTTCTGACATCATTAGTTGTCATGTCATAAAACTGACAATTCTTTCTAAACCATGTAAGTAAACCTGCAAAATGCTTTGAATCCTTTATCCATGGATTAGATTTCTTACACCTTACATTACGAAAATACAACTCTCCTTCAACATAACAAAGTCTTGAGCTAATCATGTTATTACATACGACTATAGTGCCTATCCCTAAAGAGGTCATGATACCTAGGCGTTCTACCATTGACGGGTCATTCATCAAAAAATCTTGAATAAGTTCAAACTTATGATCGTTCGGTGTAGTTAATAAGGAAGCATTCCTAAACGGCGTAATTATATTCATTATTATTCATCCTTTACTATTTGATTTGAGCAGCCACTGCAAAATCAACAAACTTCATAATCAGTTTAAACGCTTCTGAAAAGCTGTAATCTTCACATTCCATATCCCCTGCAATCTCTGTAGTTATTTCAACCCTGCTTCTACCAGATTCAAATATCGCTCCCCAGACTTCTTCACATAAGAATATCGCAGATAGTTCTGCTTCAACACATTGGGAGGTCAGGTGAATAGTGCACTCAAACATACCTTGCTTCGTACCTGATTCATGTAATCTAATTCCTAATCCATGGATAGCAGCGTAATACAATAGTGCATTAATTCGGCATTGATCCCTGTTATACAAATTAAGATCATTATTCTGCTTCATCGACATAGACATTGCCGATCCCTCATCATTAAATCCATAATCTTCTTCATGCACGTATTTTTCCTCATCACGTTCATACTCACCTTCTGCCGTTTCATACATTTCATTTTTCTTAAATTCAAACTCAGCTCCGTAAGTAAAATCATTACTCCAATCAAGATTTTTCACATTATCAATATTCATATTTTTCGCATCTCCTTAGTGTGTATTTGGTCATCATTTGTTGCTGGATGACTGGTACTTATCTCGTTTACCTAAAACAAACATGACAAATAACCGCAAGCCAATGGCAGTATTGTGCGGTCATAACGATTCATACTATCCTGTTGTCAAAGATCAGATAATTTATCGATTCATTAATTTCATTTTTATCTTCTTCAATTCATAATATCAACTCCGTGTCATTAACTTATAAATGTATTATGCATGAGAGATTTTGAAATTACATTGATTAAATTTTTTAAAAAAATGAGTACTCTAAAATGAAAGCGATTTCATTCAAAAAACACTTTCATTCCTGTTCACTTTTTAGACACAAATACACTTATTTGGGTACTGTATAGAAAAAACCGACTCCTCCATTAAGAGCCGGCTTGAACACTTGCTACCTTTAGTTGTATTCGATAACCCCAAGACTATGAAGTGAAGTAATATTTGTAATCCCAAACTCAAAATTAGGGTCCCACTTCAAATCCTGATGATTCAATAGTTCAGTTACAAATGCTCTTGAAGCATTGAAATAACTATCCGTTCTATTTAAACCTTCACTTTGGTTTTTGTAGAAATTGTATGTGAAGTAATACAAAGTTGGTTTCATATCTTCCAAAGAAGCAATATTATTTAATCCACCTGGTAAAAGCTTATTGCTTCCTGCAAATACGCTAATTGCTTTACCATTTGCCATCATTTCATGGACCAAACTCTTGTTGCTAAGGTTTTTAGCATCTTCCGGCTGCATCATAATCATGGTGTAATAGTTCTTTGATAGCACTTTGTTTACGGTATCAGGTGTCATAATCTTTTCAGATGAGTCTGAACCAATAGAAGGCGCTTCGTCCCCTCTTTCAACTACCTTGAATTTTGTCTTAGTGAAATTACCTGCTCCATTAAAGATAAAGTCAACAATTCCAGTTCCATTTTCTTTAGCAACGTTATCCTTTGTGTAGTCTCCAGATACATTTGTTTTGACTTTAATGTCGCCTTGTTGGTTGCCATACAAACGATAATTCTTTAGAATGTTAAATTCTTTATCCAGACGTTGAAGGACATAGCTGTAATCATCTTTTTGGTAAAGAAGTCTACGTTCATCATTTGGATCTCGGAAATCTTCTCCATCCTCAGGCGTTCCAGGGATATTCCCATAAGTTGGACTTGAGAAGTTTACAACTGGAATAGATTTTTGAGCGTTACGTTTTGTGGTGTATTCATTAAATCGTTTGAAGTAACCTTCAATTTCACCCTTAGAAAGGGGAAGTCTAACTACTTTCCATTGAGGTTCAAAATCAATTTTAACTGTCTTTTCATCAAATACCGCATAAGGGCTTATTTCTTTTTTTAGCTGAGCAGAATCATTGTTGAAATTTGAATAGAAATAATCTGTAAGGAACGGCTCTCCATTTAAAACTAAATCAAATCTGCTCATACTCCGATCTGGAAAAATAGTGGCTGTTTTACTCAAATAATTGAATGCCGGAACATCTTCAGAAGCTCCAAAGATTTGAATACCCAATAGCTTACCTGATTGCAGAGTAGAATCAGATTGTAGCCTCTTGTAGATTTCAACTGCATCCTTTGCCTCTGTCACATCCATCAATATGTTGTTTGAGCTGCGAAATTTACCAATATAGCTTTTAATCGCCATCAAATCACTAGCAGAAACACTTTTGCTATTATATAGGAAGTAGTAGTAATCGCTTGCTGTAACTTCCCCTTGCAAAATAATCACCGTGCTAGTCGAAGCATCCCATTTCACATCAGCTCCAAGACTTTCTGCAATAAACCGTACTGGAACCAAAGTACTGCCTTTGACGATTGTAGCCGGAGCATCCAAATTAACCGTTTTGCCGTTTATGTATGCTTGCTTTTGATTTATCGTTAACTTAACCGTCGTTTCCCCTTTAGAGCCTGTAACAGTCTGTGTCTTCCCATCCCATTTAATGTCTGCGCCAAGAGCTTCAAAGATACCTCTCATAGGAACAAATGTCCTGCCATCGATAGATTGCGGATTCACATCGAAATACAGCTGTTTGCCGTTGATTGTAACTTTGATGTCATTGCTGGCTGCAAATGAAGCTGTTGGAAAAAGAGCAATTAACACCATTGCCAATCCAACCATCCATAGCAACCTAGGCATTTTTAACATACAACATTCTCTCCTTCAAATATAGTAATTACAATATCCTCTAAGACTTGTTTTTCACAATGATAAAGTTGTACGCATAATCTGTTTGCATTCCCAAACCTTCAAAGTTTGACAGCATAAGCGTATAGGTATATCCGTCCTTGCTATATGTAGCCGTCTTCACATTTTCGGTTTCATTGAAATGTTGAGAAAGATAAGTTGAGATTTCTTCCACACTAGCTAACGAGTTTATACCCAATATCGTGGAAGACATAAACTCAAAGAAATCCTCTGAAATTTGCTCATTTGAAGCTTCCAGTACGTTCACCGTATCAATACCTTTGTCCCCGATATGTACACCCAAGGTAATTTGATTATGCTTGATCTCATAGCTTTGCGGTGCATACTTCAGTTCCCTCCAGCCTCCAATATTAATGAGTTGAGGCATTGTGCTAAAAACCCGGTTCATCCGCTCTGTAAGCTGATCTAGTTGCACGGATACATCTTGTAGAGCAATTTCACTCTTCATCTCCGAACCATTAGCCTCATTAGTATTCAGCACAGTGGTTTTGACATCACTTTCGTTGAAACTGTGCAACCATTTCAATTCGTCCATATAAACATAATACAAGTCATATTGGGCATTCTGATTTTGTTCTATATTATACTATGCATAGATATACGTAGAATCACCATGTAATACATTCTTCCAATCCTTTAGTTCCTCTTGTCCCATGGAAGAATCACCCACAATTCCTAGCACAGGAGGAATGGCATTACCGTTCCCTTGCTTGATAACTAATTTGGCACTGTCTAGCATATCTTCATACTTCCCCGTATTCTTTATGTGAAGTGTCACTATCAGCTGATTGCCACTTCTACTAATCTCAAACTGGGAAAAAGTCAACGCATAATTCAAATGAGTAAGTTCTACACTTTCTGGATTTTTAGCTGGAATTGAAGTAACAGCAGGTTCTTCTTGAATTGTCTCTATTTGGCTTCCATTGTTCTGGAACTCTGATGAGAAAGAGGTAGCTTCATCATTAGTAGAATTACCACAAGCTGTAAGAGCAATTGCTAAAATTATGATTCCTGTTATAGTTCTTGCTTTCTTGTTCATCAATCATTAACTCTCCATTTCAAATACAGATTAATTATCCGTCACGATTTCTAAGGTAACCCCACCGCTACCACATTGTGGGCAGCTATTGTTACCACAACGAGAACAATATACCTTAAAACAATTCGTACATTTGTACAAAGAATCCAGATGTTGTTTTTGATCTCCACAATTAGGACAGTTTTTCATTTCATTCATGCTCCTCTTCGATTGGTATATGTTACTACTTCCAGTCAGATCATATCATAAAAAAATAGAGATTTACATCATTTTGTAGAGTATACTCCGTGGAGTTTTATATGAACACACAAGGATAATGAGTTTAAAAAGAGGTATTGCTTTGAACTCAGAAGAGATTTTTGGACAAGTTTTGAAGTCCATTCGTAAAGAAAGAAAGCTGAATCAGGAAGAACTCGCTTTTCGTAGCAACCTTGATCGGACTTACATATCCATGCTAGAACGTGGTATTCATCAGCCTACATTGAATTCATTGCTTGCTATTGCTGCGGCGCTGGATATGAAGGCTGCTGAGTTAGTGGAACTGGTTGAAAATGAGCTCAACAATTTAAAACCTAATAACTAAGTTCATACAAAAGCGATCATGCATACTGAGCATGGTCGCTTTTGCTTTCGACATTATCTTCCTTCATTCTACAAAAAGGAGTGTTACGCTATCGCCACACTAAAAGATAGTCCTATAGTTATGAAGCTGTATGTATTTTCCTTTAAACCTGTTATAAGATGTAATAGCGATTAATCTTACGATTTGATGATGAGAGGAAAATGAACTGCATATGCCTTACATTGATCGAAATGGTATGGACATTTATTATGAATATCTTAAGTCTAGCTCTCTTAACCAACAAACAGACACTATCCTGATTATCCACGGAGCGGGTATGAGTTTACGTTCCTGGGATTTGATTGTTCCTTATTTGCAGCAACACTATCATATTCTTCGTTATGATTTGCGTGGACATGGGTTAAGCGATAAAGGGCCAGACAAATTAGTTTGGAGACTGCTATTTGAGGACACACTTTTTCTCGTAGAACAGCTCAATATTTCTTCTTTTTTCGCCGTTGGTCATGGAGCAGGAAGCATATGTGCCGTACTGCTCGGAATTTTCAAACCGGAAATGGTTTTAGGTTGCAGCCTGCACTCTATTCCATTATTTTTTCCAAAAAGCACAGCAACTAAATTCACAGAGCATCGTAAATCCTTGGTTCAAAATGAGTCCATTCAAGGTCTAGCTGATCATCTCATTCCAAACATTTCTCTCTATGCTTCCAATAGTCCTGAGATACAAAAATTGTATGAGGAATTCTATAAGGTTTCACTTGAAACCTATTTTGAGCTTTGGGAAGCTTTTGTAGACATTCATGATGAAATTTTTGCCCAGCTTAAAGGAAATACCAAGCCTGTAGTCATCGTTTCCGGTGATCTTGACCCCATTTATCCGACCTATTTATCCGGTTTACAGACCGCTTATATTCCGAATTCGCAATGCATGACGATTCTCAATTCATCGAATATGACGTTTTATGACCAGCCTGAAGAAACCTACAAGCAGATCCATCACTTTTTTCAGAATGGCAATGCATCACCCAAAAGTGAAGATGCGTTTCTTCAAGCACTCCATAGTGAACTATTTGAAAGGTTGGATGAACAAAACCAAGTTATATCTGAGAACATATTAAGAGTCGATTTATTGAATCATTTCCAAGTATTCGTTAATGGAGAGCAAATTGTTGAAGGCTGGAATCAGCGTTACGCTAAGCAAATTCTCATCTATTTAGTCATGAACCCTTCTGTAACAAGAGAACAACTATGTGATGATCTATGGGGTGAGGTCGCAGCAGGAAAAGCACGACATAATTTACGGATGTATTTAACGCATCTCCGAAAGCTCATCAAGAATGATGAATATAATTTTCTGAGGTTGGACAAGGAACATATCTACTTAAGTGGGGATATTGAATGTGACTTAACCACATTTAGCAAGCTGCTAGATGAAGCTTGGATTGAACAGGATTCCATACATAAACAGCAACTTTGTACGCAATTGTTTGAGCAGCTTCATAAGAACTCATTTAGAACATTGTCCGATGATTGGATATTAAGAGAACGTGATAAATGGGAAGAAAAACTTTGTGCGCTTAGTCAGTTCATGTCTGAGGTCTGCTTGCAGTCAGAGCAATTAAGCAAGGCCATTGAATATATGAAATGGGCAGTTCATTTTCAACCGGATAATGAAGAGATGTTGAAGCAAATTGGGGATTTGTATTTGAGGTATAGTCGATTGGAGCATTTGTAACAAATGAAGTAATTAAAGCAACAAAATATCAATAGAAGGATAGTAAAACTCCCACTCCATTAGCTGTGGGAGTAAATTATGTAAAAGATACAATTCACTTTTCTTAAATCGAGGGCTTCAGCCCTGCAGCGTGAATTAGGTGTTAAGGGATGTTCATGCCAAAGAAATATCAGTCAAATCTTTTAGTTTCTTCGTTGTATTTCGCTGCCTTCTTCATTACATCTACAGCTTTATTTGTATATTCTTTCGATTTAATGTACATTCCCTCTAAATTTGAGTACTTTTCGTTAAGTAAAGCAAATAAATCATCGGTTAGTAATCCACAAGTCCAATAAATTGTAGTCTTTAAGGAAGTATAGTATTGTACTAAATCATTAGGATGGGATAACTTTGTCCCTGGTGAGAAAACTCCTAAGTGAAATAGAGAACCATACAATGTGCCGTGCAATGCTTCCGAAGCATCCTCATAAATGTTTAGCTTACACATCATCATGATACTGGAATTTATATTTGTTCTTTCGCTAATAATTTCAATTCGTTTATCTAAAGGAACTGGTGTCCAGTGTGTTATTTCTTTACCAGATTTACTTGTAAATCGATTTAATGCTTCATCTAAATTCGGAAGAGTTACACTATCCTTGCCTGTGTAGGCGAATTTAACCTTGCCCCTAGTTGTTTCAATTGAACGATCCAGCCTTCTGTATGCCTTCTGGATTGTATGTAATTGAAATGAATTAAATTCATCTTCATCGCAAACCTGTAAATACATAAAATTAATCATTCTTTCAACATAAGATCTGGCTATCATGTACATATCATTTATTAAATTGCATTCACCTAATAGAGACATAGATTTAGAGTTATCAATTATTGAAACTAACAAAGGATAGTATTGTTTAATTCGTTTTTCTTCTACATTGTTCAAATTTCCTAAAAGCGCTACTTCTCCAGCAAAGAATTTATTCATATTCGTTAATAATTCTTCTGTAAAAAATGGACTGTCTTCCATTGTAGTTCCTACTTTCAAATTTGATTTGCATGAATTTCCTATAGCGTTGGCATTCCTGATGTTCAAACAAATTAGGCATCAAAGTTGCCGGGTCGTTAGACTTAGCCGATTGAATGTATCGCCTGAATTTGCTTCTCTGATATCCCCCATGGTGACCAAGGAGCAAATGCGACGATGCAGGAATGTAATGTTAGCCGAGGTTTGTTCTTTCAGATAATGTTACTTGAATATTTTGAAAATCTGTAAAATCTGCATTATTGTTAAAATAAATCCTGCTAATTGAGCAATGACCACAGGCAACTTAATAAAAAATTTACCTTTCGATTTCTCTGGAGAAGAAAAAGAAGAAAATAAGTTATCGAAAATATTTATTATTCCTAGAATAATTCCATAACAGCCCAATAACATTAACGGCAAAATAATTAAGTTAATCCACCACAAATTAAAGTAATAATAGAATATTGTCCAAATAGTACCCAAAACCAGTCCTATTCCTAAATTATCCAATCCTAATCCTTTGGGGTTAGAACTTAATTTATTGAGTTCAATTCCCAATCCTCCAACACCAATTATTGCGAATAGAATACTCACAAAATATGTAATGGCATTATTGAATAAGTATACGGGTAATAAAAACAACAAAAATGATGACACTAAAAATGAAAGAGCGATAGCAATTCCGTGCTGAATATTTTCTTTTTCTGTTTTAATAGTTTTTTTTGTTTCTTTATTTTGCTTTACTGCAGTAGTACTCATGATCATTCTCCGTTCTTATTTAATCTTTATATACATCTTAGATTAAGAATTTCGCCTAACGTTATATTCACGAAGTTCGTCAATCTACAGAATACAATTAATTAAACGAACTACCGAGACTCAAATTGTACCTATAGACTATGCTCTTATTATACAATGAAATGGAAAAATATTACGAACACTAATCCTATACTTACAACAAAAAAACTCCCGCCAAAATATCAGCAGAAGCTTCTTAACAATTGATTCACGCTAACATCCCATCAATGACAGGTACATGTGAGTCACCACTAGTTACTACCTAAATAGAGCATTTAGATTTTTCAAAAGCTTTTACAAACTAAGCGAAACTTGATACAGTTTTAAGCCGAGTTGGAAAGATCACACATCACAGCCTCCTACTCATTGATAACCCATCCTAGGCTTTCAAATCTATTTCTTACCTCCCTGCACAACATTCATAAATTAGTTAAAATAACACCTAGCGTAATTCCATTAATTAAAGGGTAATATCAAACAGCCCCACCCATTCCTTTCATTCCCCTACAAAAATCCTTATACTTGCTTGAAAAAGCCTTTCAAGGGAGAATGAACAGTATGGACATAAAAAAATTGCAATACTTTATCGCAGTAGCAGAGGAACTGCATTTTAACCGTGCAGCAGAGAAGCTTAATATGACACAGCCTCCTCTAAGCCAGCAAATTCAAGCTCTGGAGAATGAGATTGGTGTGAAATTATTAGAACGGAACAAGAGGCAAGTTCGGATCACGCCAGCGGGGGCAGTTTTTCTAGAGGAAGCCAAACTAATCCTGTCTCAACTAGAGCGCTCTATTAAAAACACGCAACTAGCCGATCAAGGAATTATTGGACATTTGAATATCGGGTTTATTGATTCTGCAGCAGGTGGAGTATTGGTTGATATGTTGAAGGTGTTTCGGGAGCGTTTTCCGCAAATCCAACTCACATTACATGAGATGACGTCTGCTCAGCAGTGGCAGGCTTTACATGAAGGAACGATTCACATTGGATTTGTACGTTATACAGAGTCCAGCAAACATATCAACCATCGTCCCCTAGTAAATGAATCCCTTGTTGCCGTTTTGCCTGAGCAGCATCACCTCGCTCATTTACCGGCGTTGTCCATTCGTGCTTTAACTTCAGAGCCGTTCATATCGTTCCCACGTCATTTAGGAGCTCCTTTTCATGACCTCATTATGAGCTTTTGCGCCCAGCACGACGTGTATCCGAATATTGTACAGGAAGCCATTCAGATGTACACCATTGTAAACTTGGTAGCTGCTAATCTTGGCGTTTCCATTGTGCCCTCTTCAGTTGCTATTTTTCAGCGGAAAGGTGTCGTATTTCGTTCCTTTGAAGAAAGCACACCATCGATTCCCCTTTATGCAGCTTGGAGAACCGATTCCGATCGTGCCTCCTTATCTGCGTTACTTGAGATCATAGAACATATGAGTTCAGAAGTTATTAATCCTGAATAATATAATATTCAGCCCGTTTTTTCAGGATCACGTTCAACGAGATCGCCGCAAGCACTTCTGTCCGCATCCACTGACTGGGCAATCTGTTCATAAATGATGAGCCTGCAACTGTCGAAGCACGTGAGCCCTCTGGCAGCGGTTGCCCAGGCATATATTTTCCTGAAAGAATCCCTTGAGCAAGTGGTGACCAGACAACCTGTCCAATACCCTCCCGCTCACAAGCTTGAACTATCTCCGTCTCCATAACACGCCATAACATCGAATATTGAGGTTGACTAGTCGCCAATGGCACCTTCAATTCCCTCGCCAAAACAGCACCTTCTGCTATCTGATCCGCCGTCCATTCACTTATCCCGACATAGAGAACCTTACCTTGACGAACCAGATCTGAAAAAGCCAAAAAGGTCTCTTCAAGTGATACTGTTGCATCAAAGCGATGCGCATAATAGATATCAATGTAATCGGTCTGCAATCTGTTCAGTGCAGCGTGCACACAAGCATGAGCTGTATCATTATCCACTTGAGCACCATGTGTAATCCAATTGCCATAGGCAATCTCACCTGGGGTATCTGCCCCAATTGCTTTAATTCCTGCCTCACTAAAATATTTGGATACTTCATTGGTTAGACCAGGTTCATTTTTGCCCCACCATTCTCTTTCATGACCGCTACTATCCGGCATATAAAAGGTGCTGTTGTCTGATTATTTACAGCAGCACTATTAGTTAACGGTGGCATATCAAGGAACGGTTAAGATAATAACATTTCGGGATGAGAACACAAGAAATGCCCACGAGAAAATATTGGTTTCTATTCACTTGTCTCATTGTAATTCATCCTAAGAGGACAACCGCCGTGCCATGTATTTAAAGATAAACATAAGATAGATCAACGACAAAGTATTGGGTTTGGAAAGGGGCTCTTTCATAATGGGTAGAATCCAACTATTTAAACCGGTATACCGGGTGGAAGAGTGTTTGGACGGGATACGGGAGTGCCTCCAAAAAGGTTGGACGGGATTGGGATACAAAACGGTCGAGTTTGAAGAGCAGTGGAAAAAGTATACAGGATTACCGCAAGCTCACTATGTAAATTCGGCGACCTCCGGACTTCACTTGGCTATCAAAGTATTGAAAGAGAATTATGGTTGGAAAGACGGAGATGAAATCATTTCGACACCATTGACCTTTATTTCGACCAACCAAAGCATATTGTATGAACATCTAAATGTCATTTTTGCAGATGTGGATCAGTATTTATGCCTAGATCCCGATGATGTGGAAAAGAAGATCACAGCCCGAACCCGGGCAGTTATGTTTGTTGGTTTGGGCGGGAACACTGGCCAATATAAAAGGATTGTGGAACTTTGTGCTAAATATAGGTTGAGCTTAATTCTTGATGCCGCCCATATGGCGGGCACTCTGCTTGACGGAGTCGTTCCTGGAAAAGAAGCGGATGCCGTAGTCTACTCCTTTCAAGCGGTAAAGAACCTGCCAACCGCAGATTCCGGCATGATTTGTTTGCGTGAGCCTGAACATGATCTCTTATGCAGAAAGCTTTCATGGATGGGAATCGATAAAGATACTTACAGCAGATCTCAGGGGAACTATAAATGGATGTACGAAATCGGAGATGTGGGGTACAAGTATCACGGGAACTCGATTATGGCTGCAATAGGTTTGGTTCAACTCAAATATCTGGATGAAGACAATGCTTATAGAAGAAAAGTTTCCGACTGGTACGATGCCTGTTTTGAGCAAGCCAAGGACAAGGTGAAACCCATTCCGGTGGCAGACGGCTGCCTTTCCTCAAGACACTTGTATGTTATTGAAGTGAATCATAGAGATGAACTGTTTGAACAATTGAATCATGAGGGAATCTATCCGGGCGTTCATTACCGCGACAATAGGGAATACAATATCTTTGCTTCGTCGGCCAACACTTGTCCAAATGCAGGAAGATTAAGTCATACCATTATCTCTTTACCTTTGCATTTGGAAATGACCCAAAAAGATGTAGAAACCATCGCTTCCATCATTTTGAACCATTCGTAATCCATCCCATATGCCTTTCCCGGGAAGACAACCATCATGATGATACATTTTACGGGACTAACGGAAACTATACTAGAAACGGCTGTCAGTGGGCAGCCGTTATTATTTTAGCACATGTGAACAATCCCAGCAGGAATGGACTCTGAGCATTGCGGACTATCACTCAGCGGAAATACCGATTTTCGTAAGTCCATCGACAGGCTTACCGCCCTAGTTCAGGTGGTTAAGCACCCATTTTATTGACACAGTTCTTTTCTTTATCCTGTCCGGATTTTTGACCTCGTTCTTTTCCCAACTTTTCTTATCCCCCATTTCTTTGGCCGAGCTGGTACGGCAACTCTGCGAGCATGTTTCCCGCGTGCACGAATGCAGTATTCGCGCTGCGATAACGGACGATATAGCCTTGGTTGACGAATGGAGAATGGAGAATGAAAGACCTTACGGAGACGAGTTGGCTTGAAGCTTCTGTACCCGGTTCCGTTATCAATGACCATTTGAATGCGAAAGCAATTGAAGAAACCGTTCTACAGGGATAACGAGGACAGCTATTTCCCGCTCGCATTGAACGATTACGAATATGTGCGCACCTTCACGGTCGATCCTGACTTACTTGGCAACGATAGGCTGGAGATGTGTTGCGAAGGGTTGGACACGCTGGCCGTGGAAATCAACGGTCAATTTCTCGGCAAATCAAATAACATGCATCGGACTTATGTGTCCTTAAAACGGTTATTGTCTCTCATTTCGTAATGTACATAACGGAACTTTCATTTTTCTTATCCGATTCTTACGAAAATCTTAAAAGGCAGATTCGTATAATGATGAGATGATAGTTGCGGCCTGAGATGAATATCCTGTAGCTGACAATATTGAAGCAGTTCTTAAATCATTTAGAACTTTTGCTTGTAAAGTCGTTACAACTTTAATTGAACTTGTTGCACTATTTAAATCTATGTCTGGAAATGCCTCAATAGATTTTGCGATAACATTACAGCAATTTCTACCACTATTTATGTAGAATTCCAATTCATCTTTTAGTTGCTCTGCAACCATCTTTTCGCCTTCTTCAATTGATGGTAGGTTATTCATTTTATTCATTCCTCTCAATTAGTTTCAGATAACGTCTTTGTATTCACGAACCCCCACTGGCTTAGGGGCGCCAGCCCGGGTCCAACGGACTTAGCCAGTGCAGGGTTGTCCGGCTGCTACCCCGCTTCCTCGAAATCCCTCTGCCGGACCGAGGGCCGGATGGCGCGATGCGTGAATATGGTGTTATATGATGGATCGGCCATCTTCGAAATAACTATCAAATTTCCTCTTGCAATTCATTTTCCAACTTATCTAGATCCATAATTTTATTAGTTCTAACTAACGAACGCATGATTGAGAACAAAACTAATACCCTATTATTACTGCCACCAAAGAGATCACCCACAGTAATGGAATTGCGCTAATAAGAAAAATATTTAGTGATTTCACCTTTTCCTTTAATATCCAAGACAAAATTGAACATGTTATAACAGCAACAGGATACAAAGAAACTACAATCATTATCGATATACCCCATAATGAGATTCCATTATCAAATACCATAAAGGATAATCCCCAAATAAAAAACCAAGGAAGTAGAGTCAATAAATAAAAGCCTTGAATGATAATTAAGTATACTTTCATCGATTAATTCCTTTGTTATTATTTATTTTCTAGTCAAGCTTTTAAATTGCCGATCTTTCATATAACGTAATATTCACGAAGTTCATAAATATAAGAAATACAATTGATTAAACGAACTCATCGTGTCTAAATAGCCTTTTTGAAACATGTTTTTATTATACTATTGAATGGAAGAATATGACGATCACTAATCCTATACTTTCAAAAAAAAGCCTCCGCCAATTCCTTCAGCAGAAGCTTCTAAAAATTGATTCACGCGAACATCTCATCAATGACAGATTCGTGTTCAACAACTAGCTATACCCTATCGATAAGAAGTGGACTTGTTGTCGATAGGACGATGTTTCCTTGACTAATTTATCGGGTAATTTTTGAATTCCATGGAATTAGACGTTAGTGAATATTTCCATCCGATTGCACCAGAGCATATAAAAAAGCTGCCAATCATCATCGAAACACGGTGATTGGTAGCTTCTTAAAATCGTAAATCATAAATCTATGACTTAACCTCACCCCTCGACCTTTCCTTATGAAAAATCCTTTTTATATCGGACGGCCAGATTGCTTTGATTCAACAAAAGCCAGAACGCAGAAAAAACCTGACGAAATGCATGATTCCGTCAGGTTCACATAGTGGGAGCATATCAAATTTTATCCATTTTTTATATGCTGCAGCGTAAAATACCGTTTTGCCTTCTTGTCTTACCTATTCAACACTTTTTAACGCTTCAACCATTTTGATTTTCCCTACTTTGTATAGCAGCGCTATATTTACGGCTAACGCAATTGCCGCGGTAAAGAGAACGGATATGGCAATGCTTTGATTGTTAATGACGGCACTGAAGTCCAGCTCATCCCCCATTCCTGATTTGGCAAAAATAATTTCATGAAGCGTAAAGCCCGCCGGAATACCAATGATAATTCCCAGAGCAGTAAAAAGAATATTCTCGAATACAACAAAGCTTCGTAATTCTCTTTGCCTAAATCCGAGGACAAGCAAAGTTGCCAAATCTCTCTCCCTCTCGGTAAAGTTTAATATGCCCAAATTATAAAGCACGATAAAAGCTAGCACACCGGCCGCAGCAACCATCATGACAGATAGTGATAATGTGCTGTCCATACTGGTCATGAAATCTTTAGATTGACGCTCGGTCTCAACGATTCTAGAGATCATCCCGTCAGGAAATGACGTATGCTCCGAACCTGCTATTATCGCAGTTGGTTGGTAAGTCAAGCCTTTGGCATTCCAGGCTTCCTTGCTTAAATATAGACCTTGCCCAATATTAACTTTAGAGATCGCTCCGACGGTGAAACTGACTCTATTATCGGAAGATAGACGAACCTGAAGCTCATCGCCTATAGCTACATTATAAATGTCTGCGGTTTTTTCGGTAATTAGAACGGAATTGTCATCCAGTTCCAACCGTTGACCTTTTTCATCATAGAATTGAATAAATTTAGAATCCTTGCTTAATACGTGAATCGTGCCCATTTTTGTTCTTTCTTCCGAGGAAATAACCAAAGGAGCTTCCGAAATGGATTCCATCTCATCTTCCCGCAAGAAACTTGTTACGGTGTCGATAGAGACGCCTTCCTCTAAATAATATTTGGCCTTGTATAAATAAGTCTTCTCGTATACCGTATCTGCTACGTTCTTGATCGTATCACGCATGCCCAGCGCGGTTAAGAGAAGAGCAGTGCAGCCCATAACACCGATCACAGTCATAAACAAACGGATCTTGTTGCGAAAAATTTGTCTAATAATCAATCTTCGAGAGGAGTTAAGATGTCTCCACCATGGGGAGATGCGCTCCATCAGAATTTTCCTGCCGTATTGTGAAGGCTTCAGCCTCATAAGTTCTGCAGGTTGCTCTGCCTCCGTTCTCAGACACACGTACAGAGTTGCCAATACAGTACTGCATATGGACAGGATGATTATAAGAACTACTTTTGGCCAATAGAGGACGATAGGAGCATCCGGAAGCACGAACAATTGATCGAAGAAGTTCCATATCTTTCGCGGAATTAGATAATACCCGATCAAAATGCCGAAGCAAGAACCAATTACACTAATCCAAACTCCGTATGCCATATAATGAATGGCGATTTGTCTTCGAGTATACCCCACCGCTTTTAACAGTCCGATCTGCTTGCGTTGTGTATTCATTAGCCGAATCATCGTCGTAAAGGTCATGAGGATGACGACGGCAAAGAATACAAATGGAAACAGATTGCCGATGGATTGATACTGAGCAATTTTTTGCTTGATAGATAGATCATTTCTTGTCTCTTCCCTTGTTACACTGGCTATAAGCTTGCTGTCCAGCGCCGAACTGATCGTATTTTTCAATTGCTCTGCATCTGTACCTACTTTTGTTTTAACTAACATTTCATTGAAACTGGTCTTACTTCCAACGAGCCCTGACATATCCTCAGCATGTACCATCATGAAGCCATACCGGCTGTGATCCGGTATAACATCCGTTGTATCGGAAGTAGCGTAGATATATGCAGCACTAGTCGCCAGTCCGACTACCTGAAAGGTCGCCTTCTGACGCTGGATTTGAATCGTGACTTTATCGTTGATTCTGATCCCGTGTGCCTGGGCAAAGCTAAGATCAAGAATGGCTTCACCTTGACTCAGCTGGCTGCGTCCCTCATGAATAGTAACCGTATTTAAATCATTGTTCTCTAGCCCGACGGTTTCTAAAATCCCTTCCGGATGATCCGTAACGATCGCTTGCAGCCTTAGCCTGCGTTCGGCTCTCTCCACACCATCCAATGCTGCCACGGTACGAACATCTTCTTCGGTAATGGAGTTAGCCATGACTTGGATATCAGCTAGATTGTTCTTAGAGCTGATTTGAGATGTGTAGTCATTCAGACTTCTCCAGGTGCTGTCCAATCCGACATATACGGCAACACCCAAAGTTAACATAATAATGATCGACAGAAATTGAGGCATTGTCCCGCGAATATCTCGCAGCAGCTTTCGCTTTAAACTCGACTTTACCATACCAGTTCCTCCAGCCCCAGAGGCCGGGATTGTATGACCATTTCTTTTACAGAACCGTTATGCATATGAATCATTTTTTGCGCTGCCTTGGCAATTTCCGCGTTGTGTGTCACGATGACTAGTGTCTGACCCAACTGCTTGGATACGTCCCAAAGCACTTGCATGACCTGCTTTCCTGTAACGGAATCAAGAGCTCCGGTTGGTTCATCGCACAATATAAGCTTAGGATTCTTCGCAAGTGCCCTGGCAATGGCTACGCGCTGTTGTTCCCCTCCAGATAGTTGACTTGGAAAATTGTGCATTCTATGCTGCAAGCCTACTTTCATTAGCATTTCCCCTGCATCGAGCGGGTTTTCGCATACCTGGGATGCAAGAGCCACATTTTCCAGCGCGGTCAGGTTCGGAACCAAATTATAAAATTGAAAGACGAAGCCGACTTGGTTTCTCCGGTAGTTTGTCAGCTGTGATTTTGTAAAGCTTGATATACAGACGTTGTCGACTGTAATACTGCCCTCGGTTAAGCTATCCATTCCCCCCAGCAGGTTCAATATCGTAGTCTTACCTGCACCGCTTGGTCCAAGAATGACTGTGAACTCTCCCTTTTGAATCGATAAATTAACATCATTCGCAGCTTTCACCAGAACCTCGCCGGTTTGATACGTTTTGGCAACATGTTCAAATTTGATATAAGACATGCTTACACCCTCTTTTTTTTAATGTATGGCTAGTTCGCATGAGGAAGTCATCAAGTGGTTGATTATTTCAGCCAGTCCATCTACATATTGTTCACTGAAGATCGTCGTATGGTCGCCCTTTACATGAGACTCCTGCCAGTTTCCTGAAGTATGCTGAGCCCAATGCTGATAATTGTCTACCATCTCATCCTGCGCACCGACGTAGAGAACGGGAATCGACAACTGTTCGATATTCTCGTAGCAGAATCTGGCATTCTCGAAACTTCTGAACAGATTTATATAGTAAATAAGTTCACGCGGTTTGTTGTTACCGAAATAAGGAATCAATCTGGATAATTCCGGCGGAACGATGGATATCAGCTGAGGCATTAGTTCTGGGCGCTCCTCCATAACAGCTATGATTCCATTCCATAATGTAAATGTATTTGTAATTCCTCCAGGGAGAGTTAGCCCTATCGAAGACTCAACAAACTGAAGCTCTGCTTCCAGGGAGTGATCAAACTTAAGGATGCTCTCGGTTACAGGAGGCATGGAATTAATCAGGAGAAGCTTCTCAATAGCCGGGTTCTTCTTCGCCATTTCAAATGCAATTGCTCCGCCTATACACCAACCGCCAACATAGTCTAATCTATCAATTCCGCTCATCTTAAGCGCTTCGTTATAATGCCCTGCCAGTTCACTTAAATCGATAGTCCTAGCTGCAACATCACTGTATTGCTTGTTGAATTTAACCGCATAGACACTGTAATCAGGATCCAGTAATCGTGCTAAATGATTATAGATTGCCGTTTCTCCGCTACCCGCATGAATGAGAACAATGTTCTTTTCTGTTTTGCCGTTTGTTAATTTAACAACCTGCTTATGGAGCTTTTGATTCATACCTGTTTTTGTTTTGGATTTACTCGTCACCATGATGGCTTGATCCATCAGAGAGAAATGATTCAACAGATCATCAATTGTAAGTTGTATTTGGTACTGCTCTTGAATTGCGTGAAGTAGCTCTGGCAATTTGATCGAATCTCCCCCGGCATCAAAGAAATTACCGTAGCTTTGCTTAAGCTCTTCTCCCTCGGGACCGATTACTTTCATCCATAAATCAAGCAGTGTGCTCTCTTCAATAGTCAATTCGGCTTCACGCATTTCACTAAGCCATTGCTGCAGCTGGACGGTATCTACCTTACCGTTCGTATTCAGGGGAATACAGTCTACCTTGAAAAAGGTCGTGGGAATCATATAATCTGGCAGAACCCGGCGAAGATTGTTTCTCAAATAAGATGCTTGAAGCTGCCCGCAGTTCTTCATTGTATAGACTGCCACTAGTTCGCTTTTATTTTTGTTCGTTTTAACGAAGACTTTGGATTGTTCGATAGCATTTAATTGATTTAGCGCGTTGCCGATCTCCACCAAATCAATGCGATAACCGTTCACTTTCAATTCATGTTGCATTCTGCCAACGATTTCAATATGTCCTTCGTGTGACATATAGCCTTTATCGCCTGTACGATACAGTCTGCCCAACCTATCATGGTGGAAGAAAGCTTCCTTCGTTTTTATCTCATCCATATATCCGTTAGCCAGACCCTTACCACCAATGCATATTTCTCCAAAAACTTCTGGTTCTGTTGGCTTATCATCTGAATCCAGAACATAAATATATTGATTGGCCAGCGGATATCCATAAGGAATTCTTTTTTTATCAAAGATATCGGACAAAGGATAATAGATAGACCAAATGGAGACTTCAGTTGCTCCGCCAAGACTGAGGACATGTAGATCCTGGCGATGAAATGTCTCCTTAATATCTTTTACAATTTGCACAGGGATAAAGTCTCCGCTCATTAATATGCAACGCATGTTCTCACTCTGATTGGTGTATTCCGCCAATGCCCGCTGTACAAGTCCAGGGGTTGAGTTCCAAATGGTGACCTCTGGAAGATAAGTACGATAGCTGCTCATTTCATGGACGTTCTTGCAAAGTATTGTTTTGCAACCGATCAATAACGGCGATAGGGTATCAAATACCGATAAATCAAATGACAGTTCCGAGATATTAAAAATGACATCCTTAACACTGGCATGAAGCTTATGATGAAGATCAAAGATGGTGTTTAGCGCAGCTTGTTGATTAATGCTGATCCCCTTTGGCCTGCCTGTTGTCCCGGAAGTGAAGATCACATATAACTCATCCATCGGGATGAAGCTATCCCCTATGTTGTCTTTCACAACAGATACCATGCCAGCTTCTATAATGATCTCCGTATTTATCTCGGACATGATGTAATTAATTCGGTCTTCCGGAAGTTTGGGATCTACGAAGCAGAAAGAGTCGCCTGTTTTGACGACTGCCAGCATTTCAACCATGCCTTGAATACTCTTTTTCGTCAAAATCGTTATACGGACTTTGCCCAATCCATATTTCTGTTTAAGTTTGTGAATTTTGTCACAAATAATTCCACTTCTCTCCTCCATTTCTTTGAAAGATATGCTGTGAAGCATTTCCTGAAATGCAATATTATCGGGATAGACATCCACGATCTTCTTATATAAATCTAAAATTAAATGCTCTTCCACAGGTTGTATCGCCTGAAGATTATAATCCTGATATCTTTGTTCAGCTAAAGCGATCCTCTCCCGCTGGAATGAGATTAATGTCTGATCACCAGCGGTTAGAAGTAAACCAACTAAATCAATATATGCATGAAACATTTCCCTGATCTGCGATGGTTCAAACAGCTGATCAAGATAATCCCAGCTTATATGCAACTGGCCGTTAAATAGTTTGATTTGACAGTCCAGGTACACTTGAGGTGTTTCTGATATCCAATAGTTCATTTTCATAAAGGAGTCATAGTTCTTGATGTCAAACAACATGGAGGTGAATACGAATGGCATAGAATTGGAACGACCGCTCATTTTGGAGAGTTCCCGGAGAACTTCAATTCCCTCAAAAGCGGAATAACGAAAACAATCCTTGATGGTTCGCTGCAATGCCTGAACATTTTCAGTTAATGTTGCCATTGGGTTGATGTCTGTTCTTACGAGGCAAGTACTTGTAAAGTCGCCGATAACACTCATGTATTCCGGCCTTCGTGGTCTTTTAAAGGTAGTCATATTGATAGTGAAGGATGGGTTAGCCGACCAACGCTGGAGGACAGCGGCATAAAGTGTCATGAATACTGTATTCATCGATAAATCTAGTCCATCTGCGAACGCCAGCATCTTGTTATAATCTTTTTCCGAGAAATAATGCTCCAAGCGTTTGAATTTGCTGTATGCCTGCCTTTCTGTATGGAGTACAAGATCCGGTGCATCCGGCAGTTGCTCAATCTCTCTTAGCCAGAATGCCTTAGCTTTGTCATACCTTCGTGAGCATTTTTCTTCATGATAGCTCTTGTTGATGATCAGAAGGTTATCGGTCATATCATCCAATTGGGATTTGTTATCGTAATAAATGTCTCGCCATTGATCAAATAGCTGGAAGACGCTTAAACCGTCCGCAATTAGAAGATCCAGACTGAAGAACAAATAATATTTATCCTTCTTGGTTTCGATACACTCAATCGTAAAAAATGGAAAGCTTTGTGACTCATACAGCTTGTGGGATAAGCGATTTCTTTTTTCCTCAATGCAAGCCATGATGGCTTCCTTGTCATTATCGATGACATTTTCCACATGAATATCATAGTGAAAAGGCGGTTCAATCTGGAAATGTTCCAGGTCCAAGACGGAAGCCCGTAACATTGGTTGTTTCTCAATCAATTGATTGAGTGCGTCATTTAGTCTCTTCATGTCTCCGTGAAAATCAAGTTCGAGATAAAAGTGTGTACCGGTTTTCCCCTGGAAAGTCTCATTTCTTCCAAGTAGATAAGCCTTTTGCACTTCAGTCATTTTGAGCTTCATTTACAACAACCTCACTTATCGGAATATGGGTATAAGTTGATTCCAAACCCATAGCTACTGCTATGGCCAATGCTTCGTATTTCAAAGTTCGAATCTGTAGAGCATGGTAATTCCTATGCTTTCCGATAAAACTTTGGTTTCCTGCTGGATGAATAAGAATGTTATGTAAATGAATACCTAATCCTATCTGGAAATACTTGCTGTAGGCCTCCTTCATCGTCCAGATTTGGAGTAATTCCACGCCTGAACTCATCAGCTTTAAATCTTCTTGGTTGCATGCAAAGTGAATGATCCGTTCGCGTTCTTTTGGCATAAAAAAACGCTTTTTCTCAATATCTACGGCCCCCGGACAATCCGTCTTTAACAAAGCACCGTAATTGGATGAATACGATCTGGATACCCAAAAATGTCCCTGAGCACGAGATCTTTCCTTTACATAAGCTCTCATAGTAGATCTAGGTACACTACATTGAAAACGAAATACGTTGAGCTTAATCCCTAACCCTCCTCATATTATTATATGAACATCTGCACATATGTTGTGCACGTTTATATACTAACTCCGGCTCCCTTTAATGTCAATACTTACAAATAAACTTCAACCAGATACCGTTGACCGAGAATGGACTTTTATGCTAGATGACCCTATGCTGTCTTGGAATCAAGGTGTGTTCAAACTTAAGATCTCTGCCGAAGGCAAAGGCGAAGTTGTTCGAGTATCAGAGGAATGCAGCGATAAAATTGACATCCAGACTATGGTGACTATGCTATTGGGCTACAAACGTCCAAACTATCTACACAAAATCGGCCGTATAGCCTGCACTTCGGAAATCGTAGATATGCTTGAAGATGCTATTGAGCAGCGGACGCCTTATTTCTCAGATTACTTTTAAATTCCAATAACTTTTAGGATCAGTCTGCTTAAAATAATCGTACTAATGATTAGCTGATATAATAAAAAAAACGCCTTATTAGGCGTTTTCCAATACATACTCTTCTTCAAAAACCTCTACCGTCGTCTCTCAACCAACTGCAGATTATAGCTCAAGCTTTCCAGCGTGACAGCAATTAATCCATTCATGTAATGGTCATGCGGATGATCTAACACGATGATTTGTGGCATATGCTCATCAGGAATGACGCCGGAGCAGAGCTGGTAGATTTCATTAATATGCTCTTCTTTCGCGAGTTCCCCAGTTAGAGCTATCGTCTCAGGGTTGATAACCGCAATGAGCGACATAATCGTCGTTGCTGCCAAGGTCGCAAATGTACCTTGTTGGTGCAGCCTGGCAAACTGCTCTTGACGCGAGATCCCAAAGGGCAGAAAGGACACCTCCCCCGCAAACTGGGTTGTGCCGCGATGAATATATCCATCAATCATCATGCCTGATCCGGGAAAGTTATTCCGCGGGAAGGTCACCACTACAATGGTTTTGTCTTCTTCATAATCCTGCTTTTTATAAAAACCATAAACCGTCAGGTTCATATCATTATCAACGGTAACCTCAATCTCATACTTCTCTTTTAAAAGTGACTCTAAAGGTACATTAATTAACTCTGCAATGTCACAAACATTAATAACCCCTTGATGGACAAGACCTGGAATCCCAATCCCAAGGGCCTTAATCTCAGGATGCTTGATGATCAGTAATTCGATTACATGCTCAATGACAGTAATGTCAGCCAACTCCACGGCATGAAAACCAGCATGGATCTGCTCACCCGACAAGTTCGCTACCATATAAGTTAAAGAGTGCTGATCCCCTTCAGCATTAATAAATATGCAAGCGATGTAGGCAAAATTGGAATTATAGACGAAGCGCTTCGCTGGCCTTCCCCCATTCGGCTGCTCCATTTCAGTTTCAATCACTTCACCGGTCTCAAGAAATTCATTCAAAATATTTCCACAGGTAGCAACACTTAAGCCGGTTGCGCTAGCAATCATCGATTTTGTGCCTTGCTTCATCATTTTTAAAGCTTGCTTGATCAGTTCCTGGTTAATTTTTTTTACGCGAATAGAATTGTTCGTGATCTGACTGATTTTATCCACCTCTTTCATGGCTATTATCTTAAAATCCTCGCTTTTTGATACTTCTTTTGTTCGTCTTATATAGCCAGGCTAAATATCCGGCATTGAGCTTGTCTACTTGCTTGTATGAGAAAATCTAGGTATCATGATAACAAAACCTTTTCACTAAATTACTTTTGATAACAATTTTAATAATAGAACATAATAATCCCCTTATCAAATGTCAAGCATGCATTAGGGAATTACAGACACTGGATACTACCAAATTATAACCATAGATTCGTCTTGGAGGTCGAGGAATAATTATGAACGAAAAAGAGAAAGCCAGCAAAGGGTTGTTATATGATAACAACAATGACCCCTTACTGATTAGAGAAAGAACCTATGCTAAGGATCTCTGTCACGATTACAATCAATTACGTCCCTCTAGCATCAATGAACGTAAAGCAGTAATTAAACAATTGGTCGGGAAAACCAGCAAGAACTTCCATATTGAACAACCGTTCTGGTGTGACTACGGATATAACATTGAGCTGGGTGATAACTTCTATGCTAACCATAATTGCGTGATCTTGGATTGCGCCAAAGTAACGTTTGGCGATAATGTATTTATTGCTCCAAACTGTGGCTTTTACACCGCCGGTCATCCGCTCGATGTCCAGCAACGTAACCAAGGCTTAGAATACGCCTACCCGATTACCGTCGGCAACAATGTATGGTTTGGTGGTAATGTCGTTGTTTTGCCGGGAGTCACCATAGGTGATAATAGCGTTATCGGAGCAGGTAGTGTGATTAACCGCGATATCCCATCAGGGGTGATTGCTGCCGGGAATCCATGCAAAGTGATTAGAGCCATCACTGAAGAAGATCAGAAGAAATATTGGAAAAGCTAAAACCTGTTAACCCTACCTGCTAACACATGACAGCGCTCCAAAATAGAAGCATAAAGAAAGCTCCCCTCGGCTGCAGGATTTTATTTAAACCTGCCTGCTTTAGGGGAGCTTATCATTTTTAGGAAAATAAAAAAACTCCCGCCAAATTTCATTGCGATCTTATAAAGGAGAGGTATAACGCCCGTACTGAATGTCCAGTTCCTTGAACGTTGCTGCATGCTGATCCAGGAAAAAGGTATTAACCCCTTCTGCGCCCCACCAGTTGATCCCGAGCAGGACACCGTCCGCTTTTTGGGCGGCAAACAGCACCGAGAACATGCCGGGAATCACCTCTCCACCATCATCCACCCGCCATACGGAGTAGTCGTCATCCTGAGCGACCGCGGGATAGTCCATAAAAGCAAGGGAATCCCCTTCCTTCAGTACAAGGCTGAACAGCATATCCTTATCCTGCCGCACAAACTGGACAACAAATAACTCACGCTCCGGTGACAGATCGGCAATCTTTCCGATACTCTGAATCTCCCGCTTTTTGACCGTGGTAATCGCCTTCTGCACGTCTTCACCAACTACTGAAGGGTGTGCCAAATCTTCATTGGCTGGCTTAACGTCTAGTAGAAACTTAGCGTTGAAATCCGCATCCTTGGTCAAATAATAGGTGGCATCGGGGACCGCACTTCCTTCTTCAACTGTGAATAGATACCCTGGCAAATGCGCAAAATTATGCGCCATCTCCCGTCCAGTCCCGTCCTCACTGCCGGACTGCCATTTCACGAACTTCACGGTCAGCACTTGTCCATTATTGCCGATAGCCCGATCTAGCAGTGATAGTGCCTTGTCCTGTCCCTCTTCCTGTGCGGTGATCAGAATCTGCTTGCCCTCCGCGTCGGCAAACCCGAAATTCCCGGACAACTTCCCAGTGTCCAGAACCTCTGCGGCTTCGGCGTTCTCCGCAGTCGGGGAAGCCTCTGCCACAGGCTCCGGCGAAGCTGTCTCTACAGCGGCTGGACCGGCTGGATTGGAAGTCGCTTGCTGAGCAGCGTTCCCACTGCTCTGCGTGTTTCCTGTATGGTTCACAACAGAGCATCCCGCCAGAATTATAGTCAGCACAGCAGGAACAGTCATCCCCGCATATTTTTTCATTCCTGTACCTCCGCCGTTAGTTGGATTAGAAAATCCCCATGCTCAGGTAACGCTCACCGGTATCCGGAGCAATACACAGCACACGCTTGCCTGGGCCGAGCCGCCGGGCCTCCCGCAGAGCAGTCCATACCGCCGCGCCACCAGACGGACCGATTAGAATGCCCTCCTGTGCCGCCAGTGATCTTACGATATCCAGAGCATCTTCATCCGCTACCTGCACAATTTCATCGTACACCTTGGTGTTGAGAATCGCAGGAACAAAGCCGGGGCTGGTGCCTACTAGCTTATGCGGCCCCGGGATTCCACCCGACAAAACCGGTGAGCCTTGTGGCTCCACCACAAGAATGCGGATGTCCGGTAGTTCCCGGCGCAGCACTTCCCCAGTGCCGGTGATCGTTCCACCTGTACCTGAAGTAGCTACGAACACATCCAGTCGCCCTTCCATCTGCTCCAGAATTTCCGGCGCTGTCGTGATCCGGTGAATATCGGGATTAGCCTTATTCTCAAATTGCTGTGGAATGAAGCTGTTCTCTATACTTCGGCCAAGCTCCAGCGCTTTGGCAATAGCGCCCGGCATACGCTCCGCAGCGGGAGTCAATACAACCTCGGCCCCATAGGCTTTTAGAATATTAATACGTTCCTTGGTCATGTTGTCCGGCATAATCAGTATGGCCTTATAGCCCTTCGCGGCTGCATTCATAGCGAGCCCAATGCCAGTATTTCCGCTGGTCGGCTCAATAATGGTTCCGCCGGGCTTCAGCAGCCCTTCTTGCTCCGCCTGCAGAATCAGGTTGTACGCGGCCCGGTCCTTGACACTTCCGCTGGGATTGAACATTTCCAGCTTGACATAAACTTCCGCATCCCCGGGACCAGTAAGACGGTTCAGACGCACAACCGGCGTATCTCCGATCAGTTCAGTGATATTATTGACTATTTTTGGGGACATGGTGCAGCCTCCTCATTCCATTTCATTTCTTTTCCTAAACATGCTATTCCTACATTGTAACTGTGAATAAGGCTACTGTCGAATCCAAAAACATCTACGAAATGGCCTCACGACAAAAAGCCGCTCCCCTATAAAAGCGGGAGACGGCTTGTTGCAACCAGCTACAGAGCCCGTTAAGTCATAATGCTTTACGGATTCACATTAATGGTGAATGTCGAGGTGTTGTTCTTGATTGGTGTTACGGTGTTCGTAATCTTCAGGTTGTTGAAGGTCACAGAACCGACTGCCGGACCTTGACCCGGCTCAGCGGATTCATTGACCCAGATGCCGACGCCGGATTTTGCGTCAAACGCGTCACCGCTCTTTCGCGCGCCGGAAATCGTGATGTTATTGAAGATAGTGTCTTTTACCGGGAATTGCGCTGTATTGCCGACATAGTTCGTCTGGAACATAATGCCGTGGTACGTTGGATCAATGATATCCACATCGCTGACCCGGATTCCCTGGAACACCTTGGAGGCCGAGAATACCCAGATGGCCGGGAAGGTCTGGGAGCCCCAGAAATGTCCGCCCGCACGCTCAATCGTAATGTTCTCGAAATTCGTTGTTGGGGAAGCCCCGAAACCATTCATCGGATATCCAAAGTCAAGCGAACTGATCGTAACTCCAGAGTAAACCAGCGTATCGGCGATGTAGATGTTGCGGAAGGTATTAGCATAACCGCCGTATACCGCGAGCCCTGCTGCACGCCAGGTCAGGAGCGAGGTCAAATTCTCATATACATTGTCCCTCATGTCTGATCCGCCTGCATCGATGGCCGAGAACAAGGCGAAGCTGTCATCCCCGGTCGCGCGTGCTTCAATGTTGGAGACCAGGTTGTTCGTACTGCCGTTTGTCATATTGATACCGTCGGCAAAGGTGTTGCGGATACGGGAGTTCTTGATGACCATGTAGTCCGTGTTAGCACCCCAGTACATGCAGACCTGGTGCTCGGTCCAGATGTTGTCGATGGTGATGTTGGCCACATTGGCGAAATCAAAGACTTTACCCGGACCGTCGATACGGGAAGTATAGTTACCGAAGTAAGCGAAATTGGCAAAAGTGGAGCCATTCGCCGTATCGGAAGCTCTAAATCCGATATCTGTATTGCTCTGATTGGCTGGGGCCACGAAACGTGTATACCATGGACCTGCGCCAATGATTTTTACAGGCTTGCCGTATACTTGGAACTTGTTCGAAGTCTCGTACGAACCGGCAGGCAGGTAGACACCGACGAGGTTGCCGGTAGTATCCATGCGGAATTTGTCCAGTGCGTTCTGTACGTCCTGATGAGTAAATCCGGTAGGTACTACATATTTGGCCGGGTCAGGATTTGAAATCGGTGACACTTGCTCCAGGTTGATAAAGTCGATGGCATATTGCGACGTATTAGCAGCATCCTTTTGCAGGCGAATCTTGCTTCCCGCCGGGATGGTGCTGTCGAACATGATATTGGCTTCGTCATAAATATGACGCGGTGAACCTTCGCTTGGCGAGTTGCCCGGGTTAGTCTCCGAGCCATACAACCAGGCATACTTGGAAGTCAGGTTGATCGCCTTCGTGAAGACACCGTTTACATAAATATTAAGTGTAGCATCTGTTCCGCCACCGCTTGGGGAATCCGGAATAGAGAAACGGGTCACCAGCGTGTTTGTGCTGGCTTTGGTAGTGAATTCCACGTAGCTGCCTGTGGTATTCAGGGTTACCGCTCTGCGGCCGGATGCTTCACCGGCAAGGTCGCCAATGTTGCGGTTCGGTGCAAGCTTGACGGCACCGCCGCCAACGACAGCATCCTCAGCTTCGTACATATCGTAAGGCATATTAGCCCCACGTCCTACGAAGAGGGATTGATTCTGAATGTTGTTTCCTTGCTTTACAGGAAGCTCATTGGCATCGACAGCAATCTCGCTCTTGATGTTGTACTTGCCGTTACCGGCTGTCCAAGAACCAAGACTGATTGGAGCTGTCGTTTGTCCGCTGGCAATCACGCCAGTGTAAGAACCGCTCAGGATCTTCACTACTGCATTGGTTGTGGCATCCGTAATCGTCAGGGTAACCGCATGGGCCCCTGCGGCGGAAGCCGCTGTGCCCTGGTTCTTGATTGCAATCGTGAAGTTTACCGTGCTGCCTGGCGATGGATTGCTCGGCGACCAGCTGACGGAGTCCGCGATCAGGTCGGAGCTGGATACTGCCGCAACCGTCAACTGGGACGGATTGGTGTAGTTGTTGTTGGATTTGTCCAACTCAATAATGCTGTTGTTCTCATCCACCTTGGCAGTTACTGTATAAGCTGCCGCATCCTTGGCTCCGATGTTCACAGAGACATTCGTGGAGGCTCCTGCAGCAATGGCTCCAACTGGAGCAGTGCCGACAAGCGTCGCACCCAGGTAGAAGTTAACACTTGTGGCTCCAGAAGCAGCCGTACCGATATTCTTCACAGTGGCATTAAGTGTGATAGCAGTGGTCTCTATCGGAGCTGCCGGTGTCCAGGATATCCCTGTGATCGTCAGGTCCGGGTTAGGAGCTGGCGTGCCGAAGATTTGGAATTCGGCAATTTGCCCAGCGCTGGAGCCGGAGTTTGTCGTAATTCTGAGCTGAACTTCGCTGGCTGTAGCATTAACCGGTATGGTCACTGAATTGCCAGTGGCCGGATTAAAAGTGTAGACGGTTGCTGGTACAAGGCTGGAGAACGTAGTTCCGTTCTGGTCCCGTCCGAGCACCTGAATCGTTTGTGTGCGCGTAGACCAGGACGAAGACGGGTTCAGCTTCAGTACAACAGAGCTAAGGTTGGCATTCGCACCCAAATTCACACTGAGTGTATTCGGATAACTTCCGCCTGCGCCTTCCCAGTAAGTATTTACATTCCCGTCATTAGCATTGGTGGCTACGAAAGTAAATACAGAAGAAGAAGCGGTGACTGGCTTGTTCAGTGCCAGGTTGGCCCCTGGTCCGGTTGTCGGTGTTGGTGTTACGGTTGGTGACGGTGTTGGCGCTACGGTCGGCGACGGTGTTGGCGCCACTGTTGGCGACGGCGTTGGTGCCACTGTCGGCGATGGTGTTGGCGCTACGGTCGGCGACGGTGTTGGTGCTACGGTCGGCGACGGTGTTGGCGCTACGGTTGGTGACGGTGTTGGTGCTACTGTTGCCGTCGGCACCACGCCCGGTGTTAGATTAAGGTTGTCCAGATTTACATTACCAGTGTCCCCGGCATCGTACTTGTATGCAATCGTGTTCGTTCCGGCATTCAAGGCCAGAGTCTCTACTTTTGAAGACCAAGTGTCCCAGTTTGCCAGATTCGGCAGAGAAGTCTGCTTTATCTTCGTCCCGTTGACATACACGCTGATCGTCTTGGTGCCGCCGCTGGCATTGGCATAGCGAAGCGCAGCGTCATAGCTGCCGGCTGTAGGTACGTTCACTGTGAAGGTAGTTGAGGCACCTTGCGTCAGGTATCCATCCACAAATCCTGATCCAGTGTATCCAGTGTGATCAGTGTTCACCTTCGCACCACCGGACAGGGCAGCCGCTTCGGCTTCATACGCTCCAGAAGGTGTCGCAGTCGTACCATAGACTTCAAACTCGGAGATTTGTGCGGCCGCCCATCCTGTATTAGCAGTAATGTTCAATCGCACATATCTTACGCTTGCCGCTGCAAAATTGATGGTTACCGTATTTCCATTAGATGGATTAAAAGCATAGCTGCTAGAAGATGCCAGATTGCTGTAACTGGAATCGTTGCTGCTACCCTCTACAGACAGTGTCTGATTTCTTGCCCCCCAATTGGAGGGCAGCTTCAGCACGACCTGGTTAACATTGCTGGCTTCACCCAGATCTACTTTAAGCCACTGTGGAAAAGCATTGCTGCTACTCTCCCAATACGTTCCCTGGTTGCTATCATTGGCGTTGGAAGCCACATATACATCACCAACAGAGCTAGCTGTAATCGTCTTACCCTGGGCCAAATTTCCGGCTGCTGAACTCACAGATGGGAAAAAGGCTAACTGGCCTACAAATAATGCAGCAATCAGGCAGTACATCAGGACGGACCTTCCCGTTGAAGCTTTGCGACCTGTTATCATTAACAGCCAACCTCCATATTTTTTATGATGAAGCTTGAACCCTCTGCAACCTTCTGGACTGCACACATCTTTCGAAAACAAACACGTCTTGGACACCAAGTCTCGAAATCTTGCAAACTCCCATTTCGTATACGCTTTCAAAATCGGTCCTTAATCATCTACCGCCTCCTCCAGGATACTGAAATCGTAGAGAAACCTTGTGAAGCAGCGTTCTATTACTAGTAGTAAGCCCATAGTGATCCCCTTAGGCGCAGAAAGCAGCCGCTTCGCATAAAAAAGAACGATCCCCTTGCTTGCGTAAATATGCATAACTGCAGCTCAACACGCAATATAAGAAGATCGAATCTCGGAGGATGACTATTAACTAACTAATAATGGTAATAATATAAGATATAGTAATCTTCCAGTCGATGGCAATTTCTATGATTTGTGTGTGGTATCTTACGATTTCGATAAAATATGCCAATAGTCTTACTTCAAAAGACTGACCCTTGGCCTATAGAAACAGCAAAAAGACCGCTTCTTCCGGCCGCAGCCTGTTAAAGCGATCTTTGATAGCCACTTGTGCCACTCTATTCGTACAGACTGCCGCTTGCCAGTTCAGCCAGCTTCCCTTCATCCAGGATGCTAAGGCGACCATGCTTGCGTTCGATGATGCCCTGTTCAATAAATCTGCGAACAATCCGGTTCAGATGTCGGTAGCTGGTACCCAGCAGTTCCGCTGTTTCGGTCAATGTGGAGGTGCGAATCTCGTCGACGTATCGTCTGCCCTCATTATCCGTGAACAGTGACAAAAGATAGCTCGCAAACCGGTTCTCGACCGGATACAAGAGATTCAGCGCAGAAGTCTGTCCCAGCGTGTAGAGCTTATGGCTCAGTTCTCCATATAGAAAACGCAGTAGCACCGCATTATGCTCCATTTCTTTTAGCAGTCGTCTTCGGCTGGCAAGCAGGATCAGGCTGTCTCCCACCGATTCTACCTGGTTCTTCACGGGATACTCGCGTAGCAGCTCTACATCTCCGATAATCGACATCGGCCGCGCGAAACGTACCAGCATGGACTTCCCGTTAGGCAGCAGCGTGTGAATCTTAAGGTTCCCCTGTACCAGGATGAACAGATATTCCAGCTTGTCACCAACCGAGCAGACCGCCTCACCATCCCCGTACAACCGCAGCTCCATAGATTCGATCATCGGACTGCCAAAAATTTCGACCAGACCGTTTTTTTCCGCCAGATGGCGAACGGCCTCCCGGTCATATATCATTTGCATTCGCCATCCCTCCGATGTTTCAGTGTAATGTAGAATGCCCCGTAAAAAAAGGACTTATGTCCTTTTTGGCGATTTATTTCGTCTCTGCCTTAAAATACTGTCTCAGTTCTTGTTCTGCCCTGTACCGTGATACATTAAAAGACTGCCATTTTTCAGCCGTCTGACTGACCTCCCATTCCCTGCGCAAATCATGATCGAGTATACCGTTCTGACTACGGCTGAAATCTATTAGGGTCGGAACCGCTTGTGGCGATAATGAAACCAAATAGCTGGCATCCAGTTGTCCACTGGTGACATACCGTTCAATATTCTTGTTCGCAACAATTACGTCCAAGCAGATATAGTTCATCACGACGTACGACACCAGACCCAGCACGATATAACATTTTGCCAACGAAATCTTCTTGCTTCCAATCCGTAGTGCTGCCAGACCAAGCAGCAGGCCCAGGAAAATCATAAAAGCATGCACCAGAAAACGCGTGTAGGTATAGCCGTATGCTTCCTCATATAACGTCAGCCGGGTAAAGGCGGAATATAACATGACGCCGGAACAGGCTACCAGGATGTATAGCAGGACACGAGTAATTCTTCGCAGTATACCTTTTCCTTCACCTGAAGGCAGAAGGCACAGCATGAGCAGTATGAAATTGATCCCTGTCACCATCACCAGCTCGAAAAAACCGCTCCGTGCATAATCAGCATACGTGCTGCCCGTTGGCAGAATCCCCTCCCACGCACCGAACAGATAGGAGAACTGTACGAACACAAACAGTACATAGACCGTATTAATCGAAATTAGAATCGTCGCCATGATCACAGGATCTATTCTGAACACCGGCAGTTCCGGTGTCTCCATGTTTAGCTGCTTCAGTGCAGGATTCTGGGCATTCCAACTGTAATCCTTGGGATCAACAAAGCCCCAGACAAAGCCGAAAAAGCCAAGTCCGAACAACAGTACCCACAACACCCGTCCAAACCCCTCGCCCAGAGACAAGTTGCCCAAAATATTGGGAAACTCCTGCACCAGATGAAGGAAAACACCGTCGGCAGAGGAAAGAAGGGAGACTACAACCAGCAGGATCGGGCATGAAATGGTCAAACCAATCAACACCTTAATCAGAACCTGCTTACGCTCATCTTTGATTTTGCCACCCTGTTTGCTGCGCAACTGGGCAAAGGCTGTACCCCAATGCCGAAAATTCTGCGGGAAAAAATGTTCCAGCGTCTTTCCGATCAGCTTTCCCTCGCTCCATGAGAGTCTGTCTGCTCCCAGCATATACGTCATATGTAAAAGAATCAGAATCGGAATCACCAGCAAATTTAGTCCGAAGAATAGCATATCCTGGAACAACACAAACGTTAGTGAGAGTAAGCTGATAGAAGCTAACCATAGGTAGCTGAACCATGAGAACGGACGTCTTTGCTCCCGGGCATAGTACAACATAAAGACGTAAAATAAGGTCACAAAGATCGGATACGATATGCCAGGTTGCGCGCCAGAGAACAGATACTGGTGAATAATAGCCAGCAGAAATGCAGCACCCAATATTACAAGAGGGCGGACCCGACTTACTTCGTTTTCAGACATGGTAAATACCTCCAGTTTATTGCTTTCTAATCCTTATTTTAAATGTTAAAATAAGAAGATAAATAGAAAAAACGAAATTATTATTTCTTATTTTCCAAGGAGGACCCTCTTTCGTGAAGCTGCATAGCCAATATTTGAAGCTCCACTCCCGCTACGGAAGCGCCGCCGAAGTAACCGTCACCCTGGACGAGCTGGCACAGACCTTGGGCTGCACCCACCGTAACGCCCTGCATGTCGTGAATAAAATGGTCCAGCAAAGCTGGATCGTCTGGACATCCAGTCGCGGCCGGGGGCGACGCTCTACACTGCGCTTTCTGCTGCCTTCCGAGGAGATCGCCCTGCAATCGATGAAACAGGCGATCAGCCGCAAGGATATCCTTAGCTCCATCGAGGGTATTCGGGACCATGCCCGGTCTTCGTCGCTTCAGGACACCCTTCAGGGCTGGCTGTTGACCTATTTCGGCCATCATTCCGAGATGCGCAGCGACAAGCAGATTGATACATTGCGGCTGCCCATCACACAACAACTGCATACCTTTGATCCGCTGTATATGAATTTGCTGGCAGAGTCTTTTGTGTCCAGTCATGTCTTTGATGGTCTGCTGCGCCAGAGCGGAGAACAAAATGTGATCGGACCCGGGCTCGCCCATGCATGGGAGGTCGATGAGAGCCGGACGACTTGGACTTTTTTTCTGCGTAAAGAGGTCCTGTTCCATCATGGCAAGGTGCTCGGTGCCGAGGATGTCGTCTATTCCTTTGAGCGGCTGATGCAAACTTCTCAACGAACGCTCTATAGCTATATTTTCAAGGAAATTCAGGCGGTTACCGCTCTTAATCACACTACTGTTCAGATACAGCTCAAGAAACCCAATGAGCTCTTCCTTCCCTTCCTATGCACCAGCCGGGCGGCGATTGTGCCCCGGGACTCAGAAGGCGCGCGTGGTGCAGATCTCGGGCGGCGGCCTGCCGGGACAGGACCGTTCAAGGTCACAGAGATGCATGAGCATCTATGTGTGCTGGAAGTGTTCCCGTATTATTTTCAGGGACGGGCCCATCTGGATCGTGTAGAGATCATCTATGTACCGTGGGAGCTTGATGCAGCTTCTGCCGATTCCGGCGCGGCATTCCATGTGATCCAGAACCCATCCACCCCTGAGTCTTCGAGCTGGAGCCGAATGCACTCCGAGTCCTCCACGCGCAAATTCGTGACCTGCAATACACACAAAAAAGGACCGCTGAGCGATCCATTGGTCCGAGGTCATTTGATCGCCTGTTTGAAAGGGGCAGCAGCTGGCAATATCCCGGAAGATTCCGCCCCCCACGTGAGCCCACTGCAGATTGCCACTATTCCCCAATATGGGAACGATGCCGAGGAGATTGCACTCAAACTGACTGCAGCCGGCTATTCCTGCAGGGTCGTCACCGTCTCCCCGGAGGAATTCAAAGGGTCCATCCGTCTGGAATCAGACCTCATTGTCTTCTCCCTATTCCGCGATCAGGATGAGCAGCTGCGGCTGTTCGACCTTTATCAGACCTTGTCACGACATCTGGACGCACACACGCGGGTCGATATCGAAGGTATGCTTCACAGAATCTCCCGCGAACCCGATCCGCACGTCAGAGCCGAGATCTTTCAGCGGATTGAGAAGCGTCTGACGGACGAGCATCATCTGCATATTTTATATGAAAAACCGACCCAAACCGCCTACCTCCCTTCGGTTCGCGGCGTCACCTTCAATAGCCAAGGCTGGGTCGATCTGCGTCGTATCTGGTTTCCTCCGGAAGACTTGAAAGCCCGGTAACTCCACAGTTACCGGGCTTCTTCAACGGTTAATTTTAGCGGTCTATTCTCTGCCAGGCAGACTAAATACCAACCCTTTTTCTATTAGGTTAGCCGACACCGGCGCCTTGCCGATCTCCCTAGCCCATACGGATAGCTGTCCCATATGATGAATCTCGTGAGCAATCACATGCCGGAGCACCTCACCCCAAGCTAGGGAGCGCACCCGCCCATCCGGCAGCAGATCATCAAACATTTTCCGTTCCAGCTCTTCCCGCCAACCTAATACGAATCCCTCTACATCATGCCGGAAACGTGCATCTAGCGCCCTCACCTGTGCCAGGCTTTGATACAAATTGAAATCCTCCAGAAAATCCGGCTTGCCCTGAATGGACTGAATCCAGCTCCACTCGACATCAGCAACATGGAATAGCGTCTTCAGAATGCTCCCTACACCACCTGTACGTACTTTGAGAAGATCCTCCTCCGGCACATCCTCACACCAGCGGTACCACTGCTCGCGAACCATCCAGTTATAACGAAAAAAAGTCTCCAAATAGAACGCCTCCATGATAATCATATCCTGAGTATAATATGGCGGGAGCTCTCGTAGTATGGAAAAGATAGCTTTAAAAAATTGATCCCGCGTAGGTTCTCCTTATTCTCTCCTCGTCTCTTACCGCACAAGGCTCCCATGTAGCCACTCTGGTTAGCCCTAGCTTAAATGCTTCCTGTAACCCTCTACCTTCTCATCGCGGAAGCCCAGCGTTTCATAGAATATATGTGCTTCCTTCCGCTGTTCGCCTGAGACCAGAATCATGTAATAGCAGTCCCGCTCACGGGCTATTTCCTCCATCCGCACCATCAGTTTCTTGCCAACGCCTTGCCGGCGGGCACGCGATGAGACCACAACATTCTCAATGACCATAAAGGACCGACAATCCCCCACCAGGTCGTAGCACAGAATCCCCATTACTGAACCTACCAGCTCACCATCTATAAAAGCCCCCAGCAGAATGTACCGGTTATCAGCCTTCACCAGCTTAAAAACTTCCTCCAGCTTACTCCGCTCTGCCGCTCTCTCCACCAGTTCATGATACAGATCGTTTAACGCGTCCAGATCGTCCGTTTCAATTTCTTTAAGAATAACCATGATTGTCCTCCGTCGATTTATTTTTTGGGAACCTGCAGCTCAAATTGCTCCTTCTGTCCATCCCATTCAACCGAAACTTGAATTACGGCGTCCTCTTGCTCGATAGAACCGTTACTTACAGACCTTGATTTCAAATCACTAAAGTGAACCGGACCTTCAATAGTGCTACTACCTTCTCCGGTAGTCCCTTTGTAGCTGTACTTCAACTCTTTTATATCACCGAGATCGGTTTGCTTGCCCTTGTACTTGAGCTGGAAGGTACGCTCATTCGAAGAGCTGTACTCCGGTCTCACGCCTTTCCTGTCGGTCAATGTCGTTGATGCTTTCTGCACATACTCCGCCGCCCACTGCTCCCCCTCACCTTTAAACGTATAATTATACTTATAAGTCTTCGAGTTACAGGATACAAGAAGCAGCAACATTATTGCACTCACCAGCAAAACACGAAGTGCCTTCGTCATCATCCAGACCTCCTGTCCTTTGATTAAGGCAACCTGTCAGACGGTCTCAAGATCGCCAAGTGATTAGTATAATTTTACAACAAAAAGAACTTTACCTTCCAGTTCTATCGTCCGCAGGAGTAAACTTAGAAAATACTATTATTTTCCTCACGAAAGGATCGATAAGATGTCTGACTTTGAATTCCCATCCTTGCAAACTGCCAGATTGACCTTAAGATTGCTAACACTTGAAGACAGCCAGGAGGTATATAAACATTTTGCGGATGAGGACGTCACGAGGTTCATGGATATTTCGCCCTGCAAGAGCGTCGAAGAAGCTGAAGAAATCATCCAATTTGGCATAGATCACCCGGGGTGCCGCTGGGGAATATTTGAGACGATCACTGGCACGCTTATTGGCACTTGCGGTTATCATTGTTGGGTAACCCAGAGCAACGGCGAAGCCAAAGCAGAAGTCGGATATGACCTGTCAAAAGCATACTGGGGTCACGGATTTATGACAGAAGTCATGCCCCCCGTGATTTCATTTGGTTTTGAAAAAATGGGGCTAACGATGATTGAAGCCACAGTGGAACCCCAGAACGAGCGATCTATCCAACTGCTGAACCGGTTAGGCTTTGTACGACATCAAGAACTCGTAGATCAACTCGTTTACTTCCATCTGAACTCGCCATTGCGTGAAAGCTCTCCTGCCAGCTTATAAGCTCTGTATGCATAGCAAAGAAGGACAGCCAAACCAGCTGCCCTTCGCATCATTCAAGCCCTTAGCGCTACTCTTCCTTCGCTTCTGCAGAGAAGTCCGGGGGAATCCGTCGTGCTGTATCCGTTGCAATCGCCGCCTTAATCACAGCTGAACGAACATGCTCTACCACCTTGTCATTAAAAATACTTGGAATGATATAATGCTCATTCAATTCGTCCGGTTGCACCACGGAAGCAATAGCCTTCGCTGCAGCCAGCTTCATATCCAGATTAACCGACCTGGCCCGGCAATCCAAAGCCCCACGGAAAATACCAGGGAAGCACAGCACATTATTGATCTGGTTCGGGTAGTCACTTCGTCCAGTAGCAAGCACTCTTACATGCGGTTCAGCCAGATCCGGTTCAATCTCCGGCGTAGGGTTCGCCATTGCGAAAACGATGTTATCATCAGCCATGCTTTTGAGCAGATCGACACTCAAAATCCCGGCACCAGCCACCCCGATGAACACATCTGCGCCCCGGATCGCTTCCGGCAAGCCGCCGGTAATCCCTTCTGGATTCGTATGCTGAGCCAGCCTGTTCCACTCTGCGTTGCTGTATTCTATTTTAGCCGAGAGAATGCCTTCCCGGTCTACCGCATAAATATTTCGGGCCCCCGCTGCCAGAAGCAGATTACAGATGGAAACACCTGCCGCACCAATACCGACCACAACAATGCGTGCAGTTCCAATATCCTTGTCCACAACTTTGAGCGCATTCAGCAGACCTGCAAGAGCTACAACAGCCGTGCCATGCTGGTCATCATGAAAAACAGGAATGTCCAGCTCTTCCTCCAACCTTCGCTCAATATCAAAACAGCGCGGCGAACTGATATCCTCCAGATTGATCCCGCCAAATCCGGGAGCAACCGCTTTCACAATTTTCACAATTTCATCCGGGTCTTTTGTATTCAGACACAAGGGGAATGCATCAATGTCTGCCAGCTGCTTGAACAGCATAGCCTTACCTTCCATCACTGGCATCGCCGCTTCAGGTCCGATATCTCCGAGACCTAACACCGCGGTTCCGTCAGTTACAACAGCTACTGTATTTCTTTTCATCGTCAGGGAATACGCTTTGTTAGGATCTTCATGAATGGCCATGCTGACACGGGCTACGCCCGGTGTATACACCTGCGACAGGTCTTCCCGGTTCTTGATCGGCATCTTCGGAGTAACCTCAATCTTACCACCCAGATGAGCCAAGAAAGTCCGGTCAGATACGTTGATTACTTTGATACCCGGCATGTCCGATAACACACCGACAATCTCGCCGTTCGCCGCATCCGGCACATTCACCGTAATATCACGGGTCGTCACATCCTTGCCCGCACGTATGACGTCAATCGCTACAATGTCACCGCCCACCTCAGCAATTCTGGATGCTACATCACCAAAAGACGCAACCGATTTCCGTATTTCCAGCCGGATAATCATTGTTGTCGCTATCGACATACATTCTGCCCCCTTGTCTCAAAGTCTGCTTCCGCTGTACAACACTCATATTATAGGAGATAGATTCCCATTACAATAGATGGAAATTCGCACACCCTGCCCACCGGATGATCATTGTCAGGATAACCAAAAGAAACGACATTAAGACGCAGTATAACCCCCTCCAAGCGACAAATGCATCGAAAGTCTCAAGTTAACCCTGAGTATTGGAGTAACTGGAATAGTTCCTGTTATTTTCCTTAAATTCTCTTCTTATCAAAGATTAACTGGAAAAACTCCTGTTAATCTCCTTAATAATAGAGCATTAAGGGATAAACGAGGTTAATAACGGGAGAAATTCCATTTATTTATGACAAATAAGGTGAAACGAAATAATTAACGGTATATTTTCCCGATATCCAATTCCCTTCTAAGCTCGAACGTCAGCTCAGGTGATTGTTTCGCCGAAGTGTGAACTAGCGGTCGCTGTTCTTCTCATCTTTCTTCTAGATTAAACCGCCTCTATTCGCTGATCTTAAGAATGATCGCGTATGAATGAGTTACATGTGTTACATAAGTTACACCCTTGTGCACCAAAGATTTCGCCCACCCAAGACGTTTAATTTTTTAAAGTTCACACTATACAACTGAGCAGTGCATAACAACACGAATATGGGTAGCACAAGGATAATCCTAACGTTCTAACGGTAATCTTTGCTATAATTTGAGCAGTCGTAGAGCCTACATAACATACATACACCAGGAGGAATACCATTGACGCTCCCCGCTTCTGAACTGCCTGCATATCTTGAGAAATATATTTCCTTTCTAATCATAGAGAAGAATCTGTCTTCCAAATCAATCAAAGCCTATACTTCCGACCTCAACATGCTGCACTTCTGGCTCATAGAGAACGCTGTAGAAGGCATCACTAGCGAAAGTCTTCACCTCTATTTTCATAGCTTCAACAGTTCAGGTACACTCAAAGACTCGACTATAAAACGCAAATACATATCAATTAAGGCCTTTTTTATATTTTTAGTCCAAAAAGAGTGGCTAGATCAATCCCCTCTTCAGAATTTCGGAAAAAAATTCAAAATGGCCAAACGAATCCCGAAAACACTGGCGGTAGAGGAAATCGAACGATTGCTTCACTCCCCACAATTGGACCGTGAGACATTAAAGACTCCTTTTCGCACACGTTTATCCATCCGTAATGATGCGATAATCGACCTTTTATTTTCAACAGGAATGCGTATTGGAGAGCTGACTCAAATTCATTTGCAGGATATTGATCTCAAGAATAGAGTGGTGGTCATTTTCGGAAAGGGACGCAAAGAGAGGTTATTGTATTTGTCCAGTACAGAGCTTATTGAGAAACTGAATGAATGGCTGAGCGTTCGGGAGCTTTTCCGCCCCCAAGTCGATACCCTGTTCGTGAACAAATACGGCCAAGCGTTATCTATTTATGGCGTTGAAGATATTTTTACGAAATACAGGCAGCTCGCTAATATTAATGAAAAAGCCACACCGCACTATCTGCGCCATTCTTTCGCAACACAGCTGCTTGAAAACGGGGCCGATCTACGCGCTGTCCAAGAAATCCTGGGCCATTCCAGCGTAAGCACCACAGAAATCTACACAGAAGTATCTGTCAAAAGAAAACGGGACGTCCTCTCCCAGTTCAATCCCCGGAACCGGATTGTTACCTCCAAATAACTACGAATTATTGGGTAAAGATTTTGAATAAGGGGCGTTTAACAATGCAGTTTATTAATAGAATTAAAGAAACCAGAGATCTTGTAAGAATTGTAAATGAGCATAAAGATAAAAATAAACTAATAGTACTGTATGGTACAACTGGAGTGGGAAAAACGGGGCTAGTGTCTAAATTGTTTAAAGAAGATTTAATTGAACATACTTCTCTACGGGTACAAGTAAGTAAGAGTTCACCTGATACGATTGAAAACTTACACTATCTTAATTCTTTGTATAAAGTTGTATGGGAACTAGCTCGAAAAAAAATATCAGATAATATTCCTACCCCTCTTCAACAAGGGGTGGGAAGTTGGAAAAGAATCTTTCAATTTGCTTACGGGTATGCTAGGTCAAAGGCAGGGATCGAAACAGAAAACCGTTTTTTTGAACCTGCTGAGGAACAAAGTGTATTGAGAAAAAAAGATTATCTGATAAACGTCTTTAAGAAAAGATCATTCATCATAACAATAGAAAACGTGCAAAATATAGACACGCAATCTTTTGAAATGTTATTTGACATTTTAGATAAGGTCTCAGGAATTAATCTTGTTTTTGAGTATACATGTGAATCCGGAGACAGACAGAAACTTAATAATTTTATTAACGAATTGGATTCGATAAATGCATTGCAATATCATTATGAAATAAAACAGTTAGAGTTTGAAGAAGCCAAGAAACTGGTTCCTAAGTACAATTCAGCAGACTATGATGATGATGTTCTGAAAAGAAAATACAAGGAGGGAAACGGAAACCTTATTAACATGAAGATGGCAGACCCTGCAATGGACCCTGAAGAAAATCCCATAAAATATACACTTGAAATGTTGAGGAAGGAGGAGAAATACATTGTTAATATAATTTACCTAAACGAAGGGAAAATAGATGGGGTTCTTTTGTTAAAGTTATTATTGCACTCTAAGAAAAGTTCTATTCATTTATCACATTCCGTACTCTCCGGTATAATTAGTAATCTTGAGCACAGACAAATCATTAGTTTTAGCGGAAATATACTAGCAATAAACCATGATTCTATTGTCACCGAATTAGAAAACCAGAAACCGAGCCCAACGTTATTCTCAGTTTATAGTTTACTAACTAGTCATTATCATACAGAAAAACTAAGATTCCCAAATGATGCAAACAATATAGAGAAACTTTTTTCTTTATATTTGAAATTCTCTGATGAGTCTATATTTGACATATTAGACGATCTTAAGAGGATTATTCTACAGTTTAAGTATCCACAAAATATATTAGCAAAGCTCTCTCATCTTCGTGAAAAATTAATGAGCAAACCTAACGCAAATCTTAAAACTGTCTATGAGTTAACGCTAATGATGCTTGAAATATCATATAAGATGGAGCTTCTAGAATCTGCTAAGGAAAACTTAAACACAATTTTTGTTCCTGACAACCCTTTACATATTGCTTATCAAGCTGGAATTCTAGCAATGAATAGTGCAGATATAAAAAGTCGCGAAGAAATAAAATTGCTGATTCTACAAGCTCAAGAGGGCAGTCGCCTAAAATTAGTTTTAGAATTGATATTGTTAGCCGCAATGATGGAAGCATGCAACTTGTCAGAGTCAAAAGAGTATGCAGAGCGATTGCTCGAAGTTGAACACTACGAGACATATCTCGAATATGGATTTTTATTAAGGAACTATGCAGAACTAGTAGACATTTCGGATAGTATAGAGATCTATAACAGGACTATTAGTTTTTTCGAGAGTTTTGACAGGAGAGACCTTCAAGCACAAGTGTATATTTCTTTGTCCATGTGTCATAGTTATAAAGGAAATTTAATTATTTCAAAGGAATATTTAGATAAAGCAGTGATGATTACAGATAAACCATTGAGGGAAAATTATCTTCTCAATAATTATGCTGTTCTAGATATGCTTTCAGGACAATTTTCCGAAGAAGTTATAAAAAACTTAAATGACTCTCTACTTCTTACTTCCAATGAATATGAAGCTATAATTATAAAATGTAACTTACTCATATGTTACGTCGTCAGTAATGTAAAAGAAATGGCAAAACAATTGTGTGAAGAAATAGAAAATAGTGGTTACGAAAAATACCAATACGAAGAACTGCTTCACATCGTTCATCAAAATTTATTATTTTATTATATGAATTGTAATGATTTACTTAAATCTGAAAAACACACTTATAAAATAAGAGCTTTACTTTATCAAGATAAATTGAGTGATGAGGTAAAACATTACGTTAATCTCATGCTTAATGGTGAAAAATCAGAGCATTATTTTTATACACAGTTTCCTTTTCGAGCAGACTTTCTTGGATATTGGGGTTTCGAAATTAACAGGGAACTTGAGCATTGCTAATAAGCATTGTCAGCATTTCGGTATATGAGTACCCACTATTTTTAAAAGCATAGTAAAATGCACAATCATCACCCAAATAACAATCTGGGGATAACTCTATTAAGTAAAATTGATCATTATGAATGCGACCATCTATTCGCATAAATTCAATTTTATCAAATGAATAAAATAATTTCTCAAAGTTTAGTTTTTCATGTTCAGATAATAAACTACTGCTGGCAAAATCAATAGAAGAGTCATCAAGTTTTTTTGTTTCAAATCCCCAGATTGTGTTTTCAAAGAAATCTTCATCATTCATTAGAAGCTTAACTTCTTCGGTCAGCTCAATAATTTGTTTATTACCGAACATTATATATTCGACTTCGTATCCTTTTATATATTCTTCTATTAATATAGGGATATTATGGGATTTTAATAATTTTTCTGTAATATCGATGGCTATTTGGTATGAATTTGCGACATTATTAATAGAGATTCCGGTTGACCCACCTCCGAAATTTGGCTTAACGACTAAAGGAAGTTTGAGATTATTTATGCGATTTGAAAGTTCAACTTCATCAAAGTTTCGAACGAGTATACTTTTCGCACTGCTGATTCCAAACTCACTGGCATACATTTTAGACAAGTATTTATCGTTGCACAAAATGTGAGTATAGCTATCAGCACCTACATATGTGAGGTGATTACTCTCACAAATCGAAGGAATTAAACCTTTAGAAGTGGCACTATTATCTCCATATCTCATTGGGAAAATTATGTCTTCTTTATGTTGATGAATATTTGAAATAAATGTCGGTATATCTGTGTAGTGAATTACTTCCTTTGAGATTTTTTCTAAGGATGATTTTATTAAACTAGTTGATTTAGAACTATTCCCTTCAAGATCTCTTCTAGTCACATCTGCAGAAGTGAAATTTTTCATTTCATCGGTTAAAAGGACTATTCTATTAAACATACATTCATCTCCCAATAATTCGTAGTTATTTGGTCATAAATTTATATAAAACACATATTTCAATATTACAACTGCTTCTCTATTCTTTACATCATTTTCTATTGGATCTTTATTAACAGTTATTCGTCCTTGAATTCCAATATCCTCCTGTTATACATCCACATTACTCAAAAATATAGCAAATGTAGACAAAATAAGACAGCAGAACTTTATAGTCCTACTGTCTTGATGTGTCCTTCAGCCTATTACCTTCATACTTTGCCGTAGAAGGTAATAACTCCTTAATCTTCACCACACGTCAGCATAAGCAGGCTGTGGGCTCCGCGTGAATCAACTATCTTTTCTATATGTTGAATCTGGATGCTGCCTATTCCTTTTTTTCTGCATGAAAAACAAAAAACAAGACCCTCTCTGATAATATGACCGGCTTCGGCATCTAAGCCACAACTGATAGTCAGATTATTTCTATTCAGTTTAATATGTTCCAACACTACCAGAAGATCCAGGTAGAGTTCGATTTATGCCCGCTATCTACCCAGTCTAAGACTCTTCTCAAACGTGTACAAACCACCATTCTTCGGAACAGTAAATGATTCCCCTTGATATCCCCTCCGCAGCAACTCCTTACGGAGAACCTTCATAAATGCGCCATGAGTCACGAGCAATGTAGCTGCGTTCTGATCTTGTTCCAGCTGATCAATGACACTTCTTGCTCTTAATATCGTCTCTCTCCTGCTCTCTTGCTGAGAACGGTGTGATCCATACCAAGCCAGCCTTCCAATCACCATCCACCAGCTTAGAGGCAGTTTTACAGAGAGCTCGGTGAATGCACGAACCTCGATCTCCCTGAGCTGATCCGTCACAACAATTTCGCCAGTGTACATGGTTTTGGCTGTTTCGGTCGCTCGATATAAATTGCTCGACAAGCACCGACTCCAGTCTGCATCAAGAACATTCACGACCTGAGGGATTTCTGTACTGCACACATTATATTCGTCCACCCAAGCATTGAATTGGCTCGCGCTCATCCATGTTCTCTCTGTCTGTAGATCAACTTTGAAATGTCTGAGCAGTCCAACCTTCACACTCCCGCTTATAGTAGCCACCTCATTTTCTACAGACTCCATGTATTTGCACAACTTTGGTCTAGCATCTACTTTTAAAAAGACTGCCGGTTACTTGCTAAGCACATTCAACACCGCATCATAACAGGATTTCTTAAAAATAGCATGCAGATCATCCCTATCCGACATCAGCCATTGAATCAGACAACCGTCAATCACGGCCCGGATAACCGGAGCTGTTGTATCCGGAGATAGATGGGCGGCGAAGAGCCCCTCCTTCTGACCGAGCAGAAGCACCTCTGTGCTAATACGGGTACAGTTGTCATAGAACCGCTGATTGATCTCACGGTACACAGGAAGTCGGCTAGCCCGGGCCAGGAAATCCAGGTAGACCCGGTAAAAGGAGCGATTCTTCTCCGGGGAGACGAACACGGCATCGATGTACGCTTCCAGCTTCTCAGTAGCCATCTTCTGTTGCTGAACAGCTGCGTGTTCTTTTTCATAGATTCTAGCGGTCAACCACTCTAGCAGCTCCGTCAGCACAGCTTCCTTATTCTCAAAGTAGTAATGCACTACCCCCTTGCTCACCTCAGCGTGATCCGCTATGACTTGTAATGTCACGGCGTCATATCCATATTCGGCCAGCGCTCGAAAGGCTGCAGAGAGGATTTGCTTGCGTTTTTCCTCAGATTTCTTATAACGTACCATAATACCTCCACTAAATAGGCAATAATGCATATTATATCACAGACATAAAAAAGTTGACCGGTCAGAATAAATATTATATAACTGTCTTACATTTCACTTTGAGCAAAGGAGTCATTCGCACATGAACTCACAACTACCCGAATCATTTCAAGCCCTAATCGTTGATAAAACCGCCGACTCATTTTCTGTTGGCATCAAATCCCTAACCTTGGCAGACCTGCCTGCCGGAGAAGTTGTCATTAAGGTCGCTTACTCCAGTGTAAACTATAAGGATGGTTTAGCCAGCATTCCTGATGGAAAAATTCTCAAATCCTATCCATTCATCCCGGGAGTGGATTTGTCAGGCTATGTAGTCTCGTCTAGCGACGAACGTTTTACCGAAGGCCAGCCCGTGATCGCTTGCGGCTATGGCATTGGTGTAACTCATTTTGGCGGCTTTAGCCAGTATGCACGTATTCCCGCAGATTGGATCACGCCCCTCCCGGACGGGCTTAGCTTAAGAGAAGCCATGATCTATGGCACCGCTGGTTTTACAGCAGCCTTGTCCATTCAGGGCTTGGAAGAGCATGGGCTGTCTCCTGAAAAAGGAAAAGTGCTAGTCACCGGAGCTACCGGCGGTGTCGGCGGAGCTGCTGTGGCCATGCTGGCTGCCAAGGAGTACAGCGTCGTAGCCAGCACTGGCAACAGCGCAGCCGGAGACTATCTCCAAGCGTTGGGCGCTGAGGAAATCCTCTCCCGTGAAGATGTGCTTGGGACATCTACCAAACCCCTGGATAGACAATTATGGCAGGCTGCCGTAGATTCTGTCGGAGGTAATACATTGGCATCCGTCCTGAGCAAGCTCGCTTACAAGGGGTCTGTTGCTGCAAGCGGGTTGACCGCAGGAACCGCCTTACCGGCTACTGTGCTGCCGTTTATTCTTAGAGGAGTCAACCTGCTAGGTATTGATTCCGTATTCTGTGATGCGAAGACAAGAGCAAGCGTCTGGGTGCGCATGGCAATCGATTTAAAACCTGATGACCTGGAGCTTCTAGTAGACCGGGAAGTAAACCTGGAGGAGCTCCCAGAAGCTCTGGAGGATATTTTGAAATTCCGGACCCGCGGACGTGTGCTTGTTTCTTTATCCTAAAGATCATATATATTAAATAAAGAGCGTCTCCGCAGCCGTTGTTCTGGCTTGGGAGACGCCCTTTGACATCTGAGGGTTAGAATGATTCAGGTGCTCCGACGTATTGTACCATCGGCTGCTGTTGCGCATACGGCTGCTGCCGATTGCTCTGCCCATACACTTGATGAGTATATACGGGTTGGCCATAAGGCTGTGGTGCTTGTGCATAGGGCTGCGGTGTCTGTGCCCAGCCTTGTTGAGGTACATTCCAGTGAGGCTGAGGAGATTGCCCATATTGCTGAGGGATAGCCCCGTAAGGAGATTGAGCATGAGGATGCAGATTCGGCATCGCATTCTCCGTCTTGCCCTTGACCGCCCCTTTTACACAGCCCACCGGTGGACCGATGAAGGTCTTCATTTGAATCGGAGCGAGCGCATCTTTAACTTTAGCTTCATCCAGGCAGTAAGTATGGGCGAGCACATTCGTCGGAGTAAGCTTCAGAATATCCGAACCGAGGATAACCTCTGGAATCGGCGCATCAAAGATAGCCAGCAAATGCGTGTCATCCACTGTAGCCACCTCGTAATGCCACCAGCCTTGTGGAACATTCGCTACTTGCCCCGGGGTGATCGGGAAATGCAAAAGCTCATTCGTAAACGGGTTAATTAAGGAGACGACGGCCGAGCCACAGATGCAATAGACCAGCTCTGCCGCATTCTGATGATAGTGGGGTTCTACCACATTGGATTTACTGAGGAAGATATCCAGCAGGGAAGTGTTCTCCAGCGTGTTCAATTGTTGAACAGACAGCACATTGATAAAGTTCCGATCATCTTTTTTGAAAAGCGGGCTTTTGTTCACATCCGCAGTAAATTGCGTTCCAGGAGACGTATAATCCATATAAGAAGTCAAAATACATTCCTACCCTTCTGTTCATCCCAATTTTGGACTCTCTAAGGTAAGATATGTATTTGCCTAGGCCCAGGTGCGGATTTTTTATGTTGCCCAGTCCATCAATTGATCCGGGCCATTACCCGGGAAATTGCGGAATCCGACCGAATTCGCTGCGGCAAAGCCATCACTTCAAACTTCATTCGACAACAGATACTCCCCCCAATCCTAACGTTAATGCACAAATCACGCTTGCTCCGATTCACTGCCGGAGATAATCGTTTTATTTCTTCCCGTATTTTTGGCATAATACAGCGCCTGATCCGCATTCCTCAGCAGCATATCACTGGACTGTGCATGGGTGGGATAGTGAGCAATGCCCTGCGATACGGTAATTGGCAGCACGGTTGGTGCCTCGCTTGTGGCCAGAGTTTGGCGGAAGCGTTCAGCCACAATGTAGGCGTCCTCCGCTCGGGTATCAGCCAGCAAAATAATAAATTCCTCTCCGCCGTAACGACTGCAAATATCCCCCGGTCTGACGGATGCCGCTAGAATTCCGGAAACACGCTTCAGCACTTCATCCCCGGTCAGATGGCCATAGGTATCGTTAACGAATTTGAATTTATCCACATCCATCACAATCAGGGAAAAGGGAGTGCGTGCCGCAATCCATTCTTCCATTACAAGCTCCAGGGCTCTGCGATTAGCAAGGCCAGTCAAAGCGTCCGTCATGGCATGGCGCGTTAATTGATCCGTTTGCTTCTGCATAACCTTCAGGGCAGTGAAGAGCGTCTTGGTCAGCAAGTCAGCTTCCCTGTTCCAGTGGGATCTGGCAGCAGGGATTTCTATTTTCCCCTTCCCGACTTTGCTTATCAGATTCGCGAGATAGACGAACGGACTTGCCAGCCTACGGGCCACTACAATAACAACGGCCAACAGCAGAATGAAAGGTAGCAGCGTATACCAAAAGATTTTTTCCATATGACCTATAATCTGCTTGTGGATCACCTCAGCAGGGGACACCACCACAATCCCCCAGCCGCTGGCGGGAACATTGGCATATCCGGCCAGCATTTTCACACCTCCGGTATTAATAACCTCTTGTTCGCCGCTGTGGCCTTTTATTAGCTCCTGAACAACTTTATTAGCACTGATATCCTCACCGATTCGCGTTTTATCCGGGTGGTACAACACTTGCCCCTTGGAATCCACGATATAATAATATGAGCCGGTCTCGTCCCTCTCATTATTATCAAAAATCATACTGAAGATATTCTTCTCCTCAAGGTATACGGTACCACCCAGCATCCCCTGATATCGTCCCTTACTGTCGAATACGGGCTGGCTTATGAACATAGTCATTTTTGCGGTGTTTTTCGTAATATACGGCTGTGAGATATAAGTCTTCTTTGCGGCCAGAGCTTCCAATACTGGTTTGCTAGTAAAGAGTAGCCCGGCGGTTCCCAACGATTCTGGAGACACATTACGGATCATCCCGTTCTCGTTCACCAAAGCTATCGAATTGAAATAACTGCTGCTTTGTCGCATTAACTCAAGATAGCGATTGAATATATCCTCCGTTGGTCCATCTGCACTCATGAGGTTATGTGCACTGAAATCCAGGGTGCTGAGCATGGACTGGAAAAGAGACTCTGCCGTTTGACTCATCCGACTTGCGTTCGCATGGTTCAGATTCAGTGTCGTTTCAGTCAGGGACTCCTTCTCAGATTGGTAAGATGCAACCAAAAGAATAGCTGAGGTTAGGACAAAGACCATTGTTACCAAGCCGATGAGGAGCGCTGTAAGGCCTATTTTTTGTCTGCGACCCAAATGGGCTTCTTGGTGTAAAGGCATCCTGCACCCCCTGTGTTTTTACGAGATCCTTACAATAAAACAATGGTTAATTTGATTAATTTTATTATAAACGAAAGCATCACATGAACGTTAAGAAAAAAATGCCATATCTATCTTATATGCTCTCAGCCATGATAGCCCAAAACGCAGAGCAGCGATCCCCCAACGGGAGAATCGCTGCTCTGCTCACTATTGTGATTGTTAGAAAGACAAGTCCTGTTATTCGCCCAAAAGTTTGAGGAAGCCGGAAGGCAAAGAAATTTTCTGATTATTGATAATAATCCGCTTCAGGTCTTCTATCATGTCGTCCTCACCCTGTGCATCCTTGATTTCCTTAATCTCGCGGTGTAGACGCTCCATCTGCACATCCAGCATGTTCGCAGATTCAGCAGCCTGTTTCAATTCGAGGGTGAGCCGCTCCGGAACGGACTGGTTGTATTTATAGAAGATTTTATGCTCCAGGCTAGCCCAGAAATCCATAGCAATGGTACGGATCTGTACTTCGACACACACCAGTTCCTGACCGTCGGACATAAATACCGGAACTTGAATCAGCAGATGCAGGCTTTGATAGCCGTTGGGCTTAGGATTCTTGATATAATCCTTGATCTCCAGTACCGTCAAGTCATCCTGCTTCTGCAGCATCTCGCTAACATGATAAATATCAGAAATAAAAGAGCAGGTAATACGCAGGCCCGCAATGTCTTTAATATCATGCTTCACAGAGGCCAGCGAGATCTCGCAGTTCTTGCGCAGCATTTTATTCATAATACTCTCAGGAGACTTCAACCGTGATTTCGTATGCTCGATGGGACTATAGTCATGAAGTGACTGGAATTCCTGCTTCAGAATTTCAACCTTGGTCTCCATTTCATCCAGTGCGAACTTGTAGAGCAGCATAAACCGGGTAATTTCGTTACGGAATCTCTTCATTTTCTCAATTTGATCTTCGGTCTTCATGGAAATCTCCTTCATCAGGTTATGAATTAATCATAGCCAATTCGCTACCGGAATTCAAATATGGAAGAAAAAGGGCATTAAAACAATAAAGCTGCCCTTCCAGTCGTTAGACCAAAGGACAGCTTTATTTTCATAGCATACTAAATAAAGACTTCTTCAACAGACAGATTACGTTCTTTGGACAAGTCTCTGAAAGATTCATCTACCTTCACGAGCGGTTTGAACATATCCAGCGGATTATTCATGACAATGGTACCCATCTCCCCATTGCTGAGCTGTACAGTCTTCCCGACAAAGTTAGGCAGCAGATGCCCTGTCAACGCTTGTACTGCATTCCCGTTCAGCTTGCCAAATCCAAGCTCATGCACCTTACGCAGTACGGTAACAAGGCCTTGCTTAGGCTGATTGGCTCTAGCAGCCGTCATACCCATATAAGTATTGGCGACAGACACGATCCGTGTATAGGGGTGAATGTCATTCTTGTGCAGTTTGCCCGGATAGCCACTGCCATCTTCAAACTCATGATGCTGTAGAGCCACTAGAGCGGTAGTTTCATCCTTCATGGATTCACGAATGATTTCGTATCCGTATGTAGTGTGGCGTTTCAATTCTTCCTCTTGGGAAGGAGTCAGGACGCCTGTGTGATGCAGAATCCCAGCTGGCACCTGGCTTTTACCAATGTCATGCAGATAGCCTGCTCTGCTGATCTCATATCGCTCTGCCTTGGAATGGCCCATCCAGGAAGCGATATAATACGATAGTAATCCGACTTGCAGGGAATGATTGTATGTATCTACATCGTCACGTTCGAACAAAAGCAAGAGCGAAACGACATCCTTTTGCTCATCCAGACTTTCTAGTAGCGGCTGAAGTGTATTGTCAACCATGGTTTGGGTGAAACTGCCCTTGGCAAGTGCTTCCAGAAAGATGGCTTCGTAGTTCTGGATTGTAAGATCCAGATTGGCTTTCAGATCCTGCCCTAGATTATTGACTTGCCCCCCTTGCTGCATGGAGCGCGGCTCAATATCCACATAATCAATCTTGTGCCGGATGAGGATGGTGATTTCTTCACTTTGGACGACAGTCCCTTTCGGGAGCACGTGCAGACCAACACTATTGAAAGTGTCTGTCAGAAGACAGTCGCCGTGTTTTAGATCCGTGACATGAACTTTCAAGAATCAGCACCCCTTCTTATGTATAGGAATTTTTTCCTGTTGCTTTTACTTGATCATAGTCTATTAACGTTTGGCCTGACAATATGGTGAAAGTCACATAAAAGCCGTCGACTAGGTCCAAAGTATCCCGACTTTAGCAGCACTACCCATATCAAAGAGAGAAATGAGCCTTACCTCGCGTTTTTTCAGGTTTTATTGACAAAATTCTTTGTGGTAAACTAGAGCAGCAACGTCCATTAGCCCTATAATTCATGTATAAAGGAGTTTTTACGATGTTTGAACATTTGGTTCTTTTTAAATTCAATGCTAACTATGATCCAGCGACAGGACCTCAGCTTGTGGAGACTTTATTATCTTTTAAAGGGGAAATTCCGGGCATTGTGCAAATTACGGCCGGCGTGAATGAGACTGAGGAAACAGACAATATGCGTGGTTATACACTGGGACTACGGGTAACTTTTGAAAATAAGGAAGCTCTGCACCAATACGGCCCGCATCCGAAACATCAAGACTTTGTGCAAATGCTGACAGGCATCCTCGATAATGTCGTCGTGGCGGACTACCCCATCCAATAAAGGGAACCGGGGATAACAAGCTTGCAGTAGTCGTTCAGGCACCAAAGATCCCCTGGCAATCTTGCTCTACAATCTTTAGCTGTTTCTCAAAATCAGGATCAGGCTTAACATTGTCCAGCACATGCCAATGGTTCTTCAGGTCCCGCCAGTAAATGCACCACCCTTGATCACTCCTGCAAAATTGGGCGATTCCCCATTCTATCCATTGTCCATTCAGAAGAATCGGCCGCTCATCCAGCAGCATTACTGTATCCTCAAGTATTCGATACTTAAGTTTACGCTGCGGGTTAGAGCGCCCGGAGTTCTGGACTTTTATATAATGATCCATGATTTTCTCTATACGTTTCTTTGTAAATGGATCCAGCATCTCATCCTCACCTCTTAAGAAGATTCCAGAGGATACTTTACCATATTTACATATACATAATCTGAACCGGGAACACCGTTAACGCTGAAATAGTAGGTGAGTTGGAATTTCCGCAATCACTTTTCCAATCAACTTATCCTTGGCAACAAACGGAATCTCCCATAAATGGCCGTCATAACTGATATTCCGGTTATCTCCGAGGAAAAAATAATGATCCGCCGGGACCGTAACCGGTCCAAAGCTATAGTTCATAGGCTCTTTCAGATAAGGCTCATCTACCTTGAGGCCGTTTCTGTACAAAGCCCCCTCTTTGATCTCTACAGTATCACCAGGAAGTCCGATAAGCCGCTTAACATAGCGTTTACCTTCATCGCCCGGCACCGGTGGGTAGAAGACCACAATATCGCCATGCTCCAGGGAAGTCATCCACAGCAGTTTCTCAACAATGAGACGGTCGTTGATCTGAATGGTCGGAATCATCGACCCGGTAGGAACCTTCATCGCTTCAGCGACATAGGTTCTCAGGAATAAGGAAACTACAAGGGCAATCACGAGTGTCGGCACCCATTGCTTGGCATATTTCATCATGATTATTCACCTCACCCATCTCTATAATTAGCTCTTGCTTCATTCTCCAAAACATTCAATAATGCGGTTCATTTCGTCTTCGACATCCAGCACAGAGTCCTGCGGAATATGTATTACGACCAATCCGCCAAAAATCTGCTCCCAGCTTCCACCGGCCTCATTGACCCGCTGCTTGAAGGCGGCCAGAATCGGTGAATACGCGGTATCTTGGGTCAGCAACCAGGCATATCTTTTTAAATCGGATTTCCGTACAGTCTCCTGATAGTAGTAGACTCCCCGTTCTTCCTTTAGCCGGATTACATCCCCCATAGATACACCTGGATTAAAAATCGGTGTCTCTTCTATTCGGTACATGTCCCGGTCTACCGGGGTAACATCCAGAACCTCAATCTCAAATCCTCGTTCATCAAAACATATATGCAGCTCCAAAGGCTTCGGCATCAGCATACCTCAATTCTTTCTCATAAATATCAAATCCATATATGATAGTTTACCTTATTCAGCCCAAAAAACACAAAACTTCACTACTTCTTCAAACTCTTATCTATGATTTTTTCAAGCCACTTCCAGGGAAGAAGCGTCTTGCCCCATCTCAGGATACGTGTTCCTTTCCCTATTGGATAACGTAGCCGTGGTGAAGACAGCCCTGCAATTCGTCCGATCAGATCTGCTACCTGCTGTGGGTCAGGAGCCGATTCGGCGGTCTTTCTCGTGTAGCTCAGTACGGCATCGAGCCGCTCTTTATAAGGTGAATCAGGGCTAGTGGTAATGCTGTCCAGTCCTTTACCCCAGATGGCGGTACGGAATGAGCCCGGTTCAACGATGACAACCTTGATGCCAAACGGTGACATCTCGTGGCGCAGGCTTTCACTGAAACCTTCCACTGCGAATTTGGATGCAGCGTAAGGCGCATATCCGGGAAACCCGGACAGACCGCTAATACTTCCAACGTTGATAATCGTCCCACTTTCCTGTCCCCGCATCAACGGCAGCACAGCCTTAGTTACAGCAATAAGACCGAACAGGTTCGTCTCGATCTGCCCACGCCAATCGTCCATGGTCACTTCTTCCACGAATCCACCTACAGCGTATCCGGCATTGTTCACCAGCACATCTATTCTTCCAAAAGTTGCGATCACCTTGGCCACGGCCATATCAATGGAGCCTTGGTCTGTTACATCCATATGTATAAAGTACATCCTATCTAGCACGCCCTCCTGCCGGGCCTGTTGCTCAAGCTCACTACTACGGCTGAGATCCCGCATGGTTGCTGCCACCTTGAAGCCTTTCTTGGCAAGCGTAATAGCTGTCAGCAGTCCAAAGCCGCTGGAGCTACCGGTTATAAGGACTACCTTTTCCTTCGAACGTTCCTGATAGGGAGTCATCCTGCCCCTCCTTAATCGATAGGTTTGATTTATATGTTAACAAAAGTATATTTCATGATCAAAAAGAAAACAAATGTTCTATTTTCTGATTGACTATCCAGTAATTTTCAAGTTATAGTAAAAACATAAATATGATAGATTTGCGGGCGAAGCACCTCGCAGGACAGGCAGAAACGCCTTTCTTGGGGGTGCTTTTTTTGTGCCTACTACTATTCAGAGAAGAGGTTGAGATCAATGTGGGAACCAATGAATGCAGACGAGGTACGCAACAGAAAGAGTGATCGCTCAGTGGTTAAGAAGGCAGCAACGGTATATCAAACTTTCACTGCTGTAATTTTGCTAACGTTATCCATGCTTTTTCTGCACATGCCTCAAGCCGAAGCGGCAGCATCAGACTGGGACATGGCGCTGGAACGTATTAGTAATCTGTACAACGACTATTCTGCCTTGCAGGAAAACATCACACTGAATACAGGAACCCTCCAGAAGCTACGCAAGCTGAACAATGACGAGCAGAAGGTGATTCAGGGAAAGCTTAAATCCACCGGTCAGACCCAAATCGACAACTTGAAGCTGCAGGTCGATGCTGCACGCAAGAAACACACCCCGCTACTAGAGAAGTATAAGACACTAGGGCAACAGGCGGCGGCTGCACGCAAAGCCAAAGATCTGAAGAATGCCGCGGTCCTTGATCTGCAGCGCAACAAGCTCAAAGCAGCGGCAGCAGCAGCACAGACAGAGATCAAAGCTAAATCCGAAGCATTGGCGGTAGCCCGTAAGCAAACCACTGACAAGACCCAGCCAGCTAGGGAGACTCTAGCAGCTATATCAGCTCTTCGGAAGGAAACTATCACAGGGAATAAAGAGCTTACTACTGCACAAAGGCTTCGCACAGAAGCTCATAAGCGCTATCAGGCAGGAATAAAGCAAGGTGACGCACACGCTGCTGCTGACGGAATGGAGAGCTCTTTTGCCCAGATGAAAATCGTTCAAGCCTTGCAGCTGAAGCTGATAGGCTGGGAGAAGCAGATTTCCACCCTGCTCCGTGCAGCAGAACTGAAACTTCCGAAATAAACACCGGTGCTGATGGGTTATTGATGCCGACCATATTTAATCAGATCAGCTTGACCAGCATGCTTATGAAGAGTGCCGCAGGATACAGCACAACTTGGCCAAGTAAGGTGCCCAGGAATCTTGAGCCCATCAGCACAACATAAATTTTCCCCAGCTGATCCCGATATTCTGCATGCTGAGTGGCCTTGTGCGTAATAATCCCCAGCTGCGGGTCAATGAATACTGTAAGCATAATCGTCGCCAGCCCGTTAATAAGTCCTGATGCCTGTGAGGCCGTCGTACTGAACTCTGGAACGAGATGTGCAGCATAGAGCGAAGACAACACACCCACAGTGTAGAACGCCGTAACGAAGATGTTCATGACGATAAAACGTTTAGGAATGCCCAGATACCTGAAGCTGTAGAGTCTTACCTTTGGTTTTCTTATGTATTTTCGGGTGTTCTTGAGCTGGCTTATCGTGACACTGTTCAGCAGCTTGGGAATTGACCCTTCGATTTCCAGCTTGGAGATGACCCTCTCGAACAGTCCCACAAATGTCGGAAAGACAGCTATAGCAATCAAGGTTCCCAGTGATGAAGCTAGCATAATAATCATTAAATAGTTAAGCAACGGGAAATGGGGATTCACCTTGGCATAATCGACGAATTTAGCTGTCAGCGGAGCCTGAATCATATTAGCCGTTCTGGATACAAGAACAATGATTCCTGTCAGGGATAGGGCAATCGCAATTTTGTTTAGCCTCACCCCGGCAAATCTAATCGAATAGGATAGAGTCTCCGCCGTATGGATGATCAAGGTGAGCAGGCATACAATAATTAGACTGTTGGTCATGTTCTCATTCATCTCCAATGCTTGACTTTATAAGCTTGCGAGATCGCTCTATCCAGAACAAAGACGACAGTAATTCCGATAGTATACCTGAGTAGATCAATCCATAGGAACCCTTTTCCTAATACCAAGCCTCCCAGTACAGTAGCACGTATGTTGTTTATCCAGTCCGCTTGATATAACTGGCTGAATTCAATGCCATAACTGAACAGCAGACTTAGCCAGAAAGAGAGCAAGAGCTGTCGTTTAGTTAATACCAGCCGGAAACCGAAGTAGACCATACTGCCCCATAGCGCATCGCCAAAATGTTTGGAGATAAACAGCGGCAACACATCCGCAAACACCCTGGAGCCAAGGCCAAGCACGATGACGAGCAGAACGACGGCAAGGTAGATTAGTTTAGTTCTCCACATGATATAAATCCCTATAAATATATGTTTTCATCATTGCCTCCAAATTGATGTCCATGACTTCTACTAACAAATGATGCTTTATTCAAATATCGGTTTTAAGGAAGAACTGTTCTTTGCAAAAATCTCTTTCGGATAAGGAATCGCTAGCTCTGGCAGTTCTTCTTCCTTAAAAAACTTCAGTTCTTCCGCCTCTCCATCCAGTCCCACTAGCGTTCTATTGATCATTGAACATTCAAATACCATGGCCAGATACTCCACCTGATGACCATTGTTATATTCGAATCTAAATTTCTCACCGCCAAATACGCCGATCATCCGGTTCGGATTAACCATGAGTCCCGTCTCCTCGTATACCTCTCTGCGTATAGAACGTGATGGTTTCTCTCCCGGTTCGATGGCGCCTGCAGGCAGGCCCCACAGTGTCTCGCCTGGCTTGCGGATAAACAAGATCTCATCTTCTTCATTTCTTATGACTGCCGCTACAGAGGGAATTAGTAGCAACTCTGGTCCGATCTTTTCCCGTAATCCTCGATAATACTCAGACATTGGCATGGCTAACCATCCTTTGGGTTTATGACGTGACCTTAATTAAACTACTATATATGTATATTAGACAAAGCCCCACGGTTGACCTTGTTCATCTTAACTTTTTCTTCCATCGGTTCAAGAGCATACAAAACGCGCACCTGTTGTAGTGAATTTGCATAGTCCCGGCTGATTACTGCCACAATAGATAAGCACCATGCCAATCATTCGATGCCAGGGAGGATTATACAATGAGTCCAGTCAAACCGGATAAAAACCTGATCAACACAGTAAGTGACCTTGAGACGACACCTGTAACAAGCCAGCAAGCCCAGCAGCTCGGACAAAAGAAGAAGGACCACCGGAAAGAAATGATCAGTAGTGATGATCAGAAATTCCAGAAGAATGAACAGAATACGTATAAATAATGTAAAAAAGGGAGCTCTGTACCTCTGTACAGGGTTCCCTTTTGATCGTTAGGCCCAGCCTCTCATTATTAAGAAGACTATGCGCCCTTCATGATATTATTTCGTAGAAAATCCTCTAACTCTCTCCTAGCTCCATTTCTTTCTGCCCCCGAGCTCGGGTCCAGCAGGTCCATAGCAGATCCGCACTAAATAACAGGATCACTAACGGCATGGCTATCTGCCACACCACCCCCACCTGACGGTACAACAACACCATGAGCGGCTGAAGCACATACATACAAGCAACGGACAACATCCACCAGTATAAAGAAAAGCGCAGGCAAATATGTCCGTGAAGCTGGTAAGACATACCGGAGTAGTCCCACCATTGCTTGTGAAAAGCTTTTTGCAGTAGCCAACCACTAGCGTATTCAACTGCTGACGGTATCAGTAAGGCACACAACAGAAATATTGGAAGCGATACTTCCAAGTCCCGAACAGCCAGCAACAATAGCGGAGCCAAGCCGTACATCGGTTTGAATGGACCTCGCAGAAAACCTTCTTTACGAAAGGTGCCCTGGCTATATAAATTGTAGGTTCCTTCGAGTACCCAGCCCAGAAAGGAATACATCATAAAGTAAAAAAGGTACTCGCTAACCACAACAACTGGTCCGTAGTTATACAATGAGATAAACGATGTTCGTGTGGAAATTGAAATGGAACTCGCCCCCTGACTGTACATCTGGTGAATGAAGAACGGGACATAGTATGCCTTTCTTTCACTGGCAATATTCTGCAATGCCTTCGCTTCCGCACAAAAAAGACATCACCCTCATCGGCAGGCTGCTTTAGGCACATTTCCTTTTGCTGTAAGCATAACAAAACAGACCACCCATATGGGTGGCCTGTTCGGCGTTCTTATCGCTGATTCTTTGGAAGCGGGTCAGGATGCGCCGATTCCGCAGGTTTAGCGACCCAATCGTCTGCCTGCGGCTCGATGTCGACCCCATTCTCCATCTTCTTGATTTCCGCTAGTGAATCGCCGGATTTATTTTTCTTATTGCGGATGTCCGCTTCATTCTGAACATGATCCGTCACGTGGAATCCTCCTTTTGGGCTGTACAATGTTGGTTCTTAGTTATCGTTACCCGTTGAGGTTGTTTCCAAACATGACATATTTGACGCTCCGGTCGAATGATCTTAGGAGCGCTGAGGAGACTCTAGACGGCAACAAATGCGCGGACAACGACGGCAAGACAGCTGTACCGCAGCTTCTTCATAGGCTCATTCGCTGTAGACTCTGAACACAATATCCTGCTCGTAACTCCCGCTTCCGCATCCATATAATGCCAGTCGGCCCCGCCTTCGGTTCACTTCTGCAGCCGTAACCCTGAATGTCCATTGCTCGTGATGCCAACAAATATCAGCCAGCGTCACCTCGGAAATCTGTTGTCCATCCATATATGTGCCACTGGCGTTAATCCGCAACACTTTTAGCAGACCCCGCCGATTCACTTCATTCTTCCAATAATCCGCGGTCAGGGAATTCCTCAGTTTGCTTGACTCCCCAGGTCCGCTCCATCTCCCCAAATCTCTTTCGTTCAGTGTAAAGATGATGTCTGTCGGCCATTTCTCGTTCACATGGGACGCCTCGGAGCCGATTTCCATGGAGATTTCAATCTCTTGCACCGCGATGTCCCTGAAAAGATAATTAGGCACTTTGTATTCTACGTATCCCTTATCAAGCCATAGGACGCTGGTATCCGCATGGCATGGGTCTCTGAACCTCCGCGCATCATCATCACAGTAGCCCACCACTTTATCAGTGCCCATAATTCCGCAGCCAGGCGCGACTTGCAGATCGGTGTAATGCCCAACAGGGACAGACACCTCGACGACTTTTCGGGCAACCGCACTTGCCCCGGCCAGCTTCACCAGGAAGTAGTTCGCAGACAGCGAACAGTACTTATAGGTACCGCCGTCGATCCGCTTCATTTTCGAGCTAACAATGCCTGCTTTCTGCAATTTGACTACATGAGAACTGACAATTGCACTGCTAAGATGAAGCTCCGCAGCCAGCTCCTTGATATGCATTTCCCTCGCACCCAGCAGATCTACAATTCGCAGACGGACTTCGCTGGCGAGTGCTTCATACACCCTAAGGGATTGGGTATCTGTTGTTAAGTACATGTGAACACCTCCATAATCATGATGGTCATGAAATTATATATCAAGGAACAGAATAAATACATAATTTTGGATAAAGATTGGAGAGTCTCATAAAAAAAACAGGCACGGAGTTTTCCGGCCTGTTCTTGATATCATTTTCTTACACCCACTGAATTACCTGACCAGCATCTTGTCGTATCTTCCTGCGCGGCTCGTTAAGCCGATATCCAAATGCCACCATACAGGAAATGCCAAAGTGATCGGCGTCCATAATCCCTTCTGCGGACAGGATTTCTTCAATCTTACGTTTGTTAAAGCCCTCAATGGGGCAGGAGTCTACTCCGATTTGCGCTGCAGCAGTCATCATATTGCCTAACGCAATATAGGATTGTCGGCAACCCCATTCAAAAAGCGCCCGGTCATTATCTTTCAGTTCAAAATCATTGTTCAGGAACGCATCGAACTTGTTTTTCCTTCCCTCGATGACCTCAGGTGGCAAGCTTTGAACATTTTGCATTAGTTCACTGAGATAATTGGAATCAGACTGCAGATCTTTAGGCAGTCTGGACAAAATAAGTACGAAATGGCTCGCCGTCCGCAGTTGTTTCTGCGCTCCCCAGGCATTGTCATATAATTTCTCACGGAGCGCCGGGTTCTGAACCACAACAAATTTCCATGGTTCAAAGCCAAAAGAGCTTGGGGATAAGCGTCCAGTCTCCAATATAAATTCAAAATCCTCATCATTGATTTTTTTGCTGCTATCAAATTCTTTGGTGGCATGTCTGAAGCTGTAAGCTGACAGGATTTCTTTTTTCACAGATGTTGTCTCCACTATTGATCCCTCTCTTCTTCTCATTGAATTGACGTATAACCGATCACAGATTTAATATTAAGTTATATACTTCGTTTTTATAAGTACGCACATTAATGTGGTGTAGTATACAAAATGATACTAAGGAGAGAAGATCTCATGCCTAATCGAAAAAGCCGCTTTAGCGACGATATCTCACTGGACACAGGGCAAGCTTGCCCTGTAGAACATACACTGAATGTCATCGGTGGCAAATGGAAGGGAATTTTGCTGTATCATCTAATGGATGGGACCAAACGATTCAGCGAATTCCGCCGAATCTGTCCAGCAATTACCCAGCGGATGCTGACCCTGCAGCTTCGTGAATTAGAAGAAGACGGTGTAGTGCACCGTGAAGTGTACCATCAGGTTCCTCCCAAAGTGGAATATTCGTTGACCGAATTTGGAAGAACCTTAACTCCGATCATAATACTTATGAAGGATTGGGGTGAGGAATATAAAATAAAACAGCTTTCTACAGAAAGCTGCCGCATAGACACAGAAGCCTGCCAATAAGGCCGGTTTTTTTGCCTATTTTATCGTGTGGATAGGGTTTACTGTATGAAGATCCACCTTCGTGCGAACACTAGTTACGCCATGCGCCGGTTCACTCCAGCCCCTGAACTATTCCCGTCGCCGATACACTCCAGGGGATACACCGTAACGCTCCCGGAACACCTTATGAAAATACGTGTAACTGCCAAAGCCGCATTCTTCTGCGATACGTTCCAGAGTGTAGTTGCTGTTATCCATAAGGCTCAGGGCCATAGCCAGACGGATTTGCTTGGCATATTGAATCACGGAATAACCAAACTGCGCCTTGAACAGATGTACCGCTCTTGTCGGACTGATTCCGGCATGGGAGGCCACATCTTCCAGACGAATAACCGAGGTAGCATGCTCTTCGATGTAACCTTTCATTTTGAGGGCAAGCAGTAGCGAAGCGGATGAGGTCACAGGTGCCTCCTCAATGGCCCGGTCGAGCAGCAGACATAAAGCCTTGAATAAGGCCTCAAGGATTTCTGCGTTGCCACCGTCAAGCCTTCTTTGTTCAAGGATAAGCTGCTGCCATACACTGTGTATTTTGCCGACATCAGCAATTCTGATTTTCTTCGGGCGCTCGCGTTTGTTCCACCAGTAATCCACCCAGTCACCCGTACACATGACAAAATAATCGCCGCTGTGGCCCAGCGGACTTTGCTTCTCTCCGATCCGCAGATCGTAGATCTCCCCCGGAGGGAATAAAAGCATGTCACCAGGGAGGACGGTCACCATCTTACCGTCGATCAGCGCTTCGGACTCCCCTTCTACCTGGAGCCGGATGATATAGGTTTCGAGACCGTTTCGGAATAACTGCCGAAAGGGCTGATCATGGCTAACGTAGGCGCTGAGCTGTATGTTTACGCCAATTTTTTCCATAGTTACTCCTCTTTTCTTCACACATTCATGACCAGATTGATGAGGTTATTAGCCATATTGTTTCTTCAAAGGAGGCCGGAATTCCTCCTATAATAAATTTATGAAATTACCTAGGAGGTTATCGTCACATGAGCCAAGGAACTATTCGCGTCATCCAGACCGCTAAAGATACTGCAGATCGACTAACAGAAAAGCAAGCGCTTACGTTCATTCCTGACACCGAGGAAAAAGAAAACACGCTGATCAACATTTATGATGATCTTGAATATCAAGAAATTGAAGGCTTTGGCGGTGCGCTTACCGAAGCTTCGGCAGTAACACTGGCGAAGCTTAGCGAAGAGAACCAGAAGAAAGTCATTGATGCTTATTTTGATAAGGAGCAAGGCATTGGCTACACCCTGTGCCGCTCGCATATTCAAAGCTGCGACTTCTCACTAGGCAACTACACTTATGTAGAAGAGCAAGATGCCGAATTGACAACTTTCGATATCTCCCGTGATCACACGTCCATTATTCCGCTGATCAAGCGCGCTTCCAATGCTGTAGGTTCAGACTTCCGTCTCTTCTCCTCGCCATGGAGCCCTCCAGCCTTCATGAAGACGAATGGCGAAATGAACAATGGCGGCAAGCTCAAACCGGAATACAGAGAAGCTTGGGCCAATCTTTTCGTTAAATACATCCAAGCCTATGCCGAAGAAGGCATCGATATTTGGGGAGTCAGCGTACAGAATGAAGCCAAAGCACAACAAATTTGGGATTCCTGTATCTACACCGCTGAGGAAGAAAAGGATTTTGTCCGCGATTACCTCGGACCTGCACTGGAGAAAGCTGGCTTGTCCCATGTTAAGGTATTGATATGGGATCACAACAAGGAACGTGTCTATGACCGTGCCAAGGTTGCTTTTGAAGATCAAGCTGCCTCCAAGTACATCTGGGGCATCTGCTTCCACTGGTACTCCGGTGATCACTTTGAAGCGTTGTCTGCGGTACATGACCGCTTCCCGGATAAGAAACTCTTCTTCAGCGAAGGCTGTCAAGAAGGTGGCGTTCACCTCGGTTCCTGGAAGACAGGCGAGCGTTATGGCCATGACATCATCGGCAACCTGAACAACTGGATGTCGACTTGGACCGACTGGAATATCCTGCTCGACGAGCAAGGTGGCCCTAACCATGTAGGCAACTTCTGCGATGCCCCGATTATTGGCGACACCGTACAGGATGAAGTCATCTTTGAGAGCTCCTACTACTACATCGGGCATTTCAGTAAATATATTCGTCCAGGCGCTAAGCGCATTGGAAGCTCCAAGTACACCGATCATCTGGAGACAACAGCGTTCCGCAACCCAGACGGAACCATTGCTGTTATCGTCATGAACCGGACTGACAATGAGCTGCCGTTCACCCTCCGTTGCCGTGAACAGCTAGCTGAAACCTCCATTCCGGGTCATGCGATCCAGACTCTATTGTTCAAATAGTGAACAAGAAAACGGGTACCTCCTTATTACTAGGACGGTACCCGTTTTCTTTGTTGCTAGTGGTACAGCAGCCAGGCTACAAGTGGAGCAGTGAAGGAGCCTGCAATAGCGCAGACGGTCATCGCGACCGAGCTCATGGACAAGGACTGTTCCCCATATTCCAGCGCCTTAGCCGTTCCTAGTGCATGTGAAGCCGTACCTAGACCAATCCCAATACCAATCTCGCTACGGACTTTGAACAGCTTCAGGATGTACGGGCCAGCAATAGCACCGGTAAATCCGGCAATCATAACAAATACAGAGGTCAGGGACGACTCCCCACCCATGCTGCCCGAGATCTGGATCGCTACTGGTGTCGTGATGGACTTGGGCAGAAGAGATAGAATGTACTGCTTCGGAAAGCCCATCAGCAGAGCCAGCAGGATTCCGCTGAACATTCCTACCAGGAGACCACTTAATGTACCTCCCAGAACTGCTGGAAGGTTACGACGCAGCACATGACGCTGATTATAGAGCGGATATGCTAAAGAGACCACTGCCGGACCCAGTAGTTTGTTGATCCACTGTCCGCCAATCATGTAAGTCTCGTAGGGAATTTCAAAGCACAGCATCAGGACGACGACCATGAACGTCGCAGTTAAGGCTGGCATTAGAACAGGGATGCGAAATCTTTTATAGATCAAGGCCATCACCACATATATACTTACATTGACTAATACAATTGCAATCGCAGTCAGAATCATCAAGCTTCCTTCCCTTTCTCTTCTGTACCTGGCAGGGCTCTGGGTACATCTATGCTCCATCTGGCAAACCATCTGCTGGAATGCGCCGCCGCACCAATTGTGACTGCCGTACTCAAGACCAGCACTACAATCAGCAGCAGCCCTTTTCCGCTAAACAGGCTCAAGTGATTGACAATGCCAGCTGTCGCGGGAATAAAAAATAAGGGAAGATACGCCAAGATCGCCGCAGACCCGTGCTCAATCCAGCGGACAGGCACAACCCGGCACAGCAGCAGAACAAAAAGAAGCAACAGGCCGATAATACTTCCCGGTATGGGAAGATGCAGAAGCTGCTTCACAGCCTCGCCAGCCAGGGAGAATAAGTACAGCAGTACCACTTGAGCAATAATTCGCACAATCTTCATCAGACAAAAGTCCCTTCACGGAGTAAACTATCCTTAATGTTATTGTAAAAAATGGACTCTATCAGACTAACAGAGATTTCATGATTTTTTCAATGTATAATATGAAACTCTGATGTATTTTCACTAAGTGCCGATTTTTGTTATAATCAATTCAATTCGTACTTATGAATTGAGACATATAAGAAGGGGACGTTTGCATTGTCAAAAATAATCAAGACTTTAACCATTGCCGGTAGTGACTCCAGCGGGGGCGCTGGCATTCAGGCTGACCTGAAAACTTTTGAGGAATATGGAACGTACGGCTTCAGCGCGCTGACCACCATTGTAACAATGGACCCGGACAACGGCTGGCACCATAATGTCTATCCAGTGGATGCCGCTATCGTTGCTGAGCAGCTTAAAACCATTTTCGCAGGTGGTCCAGTTCATGCCATGAAGACCGGTATGCTGGGCAGTGTAGAAATTGTTAAGGTAGCCGAGCAAGCAATCCGTGAGAATCTGCAGAGCAATGTTGTCATTGATCCTGTTATGGTCTGCAAAGGTGAAGACGAAGTGCTGAACCCGGAGAGCGCGCTAGCAATCCGCGATTTGCTGCTGCCTCTGGCCACTGTAGTTACACCTAACTTGTTTGAAGCGGGTGTATTGTCCGGTCTCGGCAAACTCACTACTATCGAAGATATGAAAGAAGCTGCACGATTGATCCACGGACTGGGTGCCCGCAATGTTGTAGTCAAGGGCGGTAAGGCGCTGGATGGCTCCAAAGCGATCGACGTCTTCTTTAACGGTACAGACTACACCGTCTTCGAAGCGGATAAAATCGAACCGGCGCATAACCACGGCGCAGGCTGCACCTTTGCGGCTGCGATTACCGGTGGACTGGCGAACGGCCTAACTGTGGATGAAGCCGTTGCCAAGGCGAAAGACTTCGTCTCTGCGGCCATCCGCAATGGTTTCGCGTTCAACCAGTACGTAGGACCAGTCTTCCACGGCGGCTACCGCCTGGAACAATAGGTCTCGCCCATCTGGCGAACAATCTTGTCATACAAAAGAGCAGAGCCAACATCCTTGGCTCTGCTCTTTTTATACGGCTATAGTAAGCTGTTGAGCAGCTTTCAACTCGTTAACAAGATGTAGACACCCTATTCGGCTAAATGCGCCCTACAGGCAATCTCCCTCAGGCTACCGTTCCCTCAGTTCTCCCCGACAGTCGTTTCGGCACCTTCACGTTCATTTACGAAGCTAAGATGGCTTCTCCCCCAACCACACATACTATCCAACACCACAGCAATCGTCCTGCCATGCTCAGACAGGCTGTATTCCACGCGTGGAGGCATTTCCTGATAAAAGATCCGGTCGATGAGCCCATCCTCCTCAAGCTCCCGTAGCTGCTTTGTGAGCGTGCCTTGGGACACGTCCGGTATCCTTCGCCGTAGTTCCCCGAACCTCTGCGTCCCGTCCACCAGCAGCATGAACAGGATCAGCGGCTTCCATTTGCCCCCGATGACATCCAAGGTTGCCAGCACACCTGTCAGTCTAGGCTCCTGCGAATTTCGTTTCATCATCATCACCTCTCCTGTTCTCTCCATCATACCTGTGACGCCCCTCAATTGCACGTCTCTTCCTAATAGTACGAATTTTCGTACCGGGTACGAATAAAGTGCGTACTGTGCAGCGCCGTTATTTTGCCTAATAATAGAATGGAAACCAACAAACGAATAAAGGAGAACAACCTATCATGTCAACTCTTACACTACAAAATCAGCGGGTCGTTATTATAGGAGGAAGCTCCGGGATTGGCCTCGCAACGGCAAAACAAGCGGTGGAACAAGGTGCATCCGTCGTTCTTGCAGGTCGGTCCTTGGACAAACTGGAATTAGCAAAGGAAAGACTCGGCGCAGACTCCGTGGAAATATACACGCTTAACAATAAAGACGAGGAGCAGCTGAAATCCTTTTTCGAGCAAGTGGGTCCGTTCGATCATCTGTTCACGCCTGGTGCCAGCTATGTCAGAGGGCCGATTACGTCAAGTGCGGAAGTTGCCCGCAGCTGCTTTGACGCTAAATTCTGGCCACAATACAATGCTGTAAAATATGCTGCTCCGCAGATGCGCCCGAATGGCTCGGTCGTACTGATGTCCGGTGCCTTTGGGCAGAGACCACTCACAGATGGCGCTTCCTACGCTGCCTGCAATGGAGCCATCGAAAGCCTGGGTAAAGCACTGGCGGTGGAGCTGGCCCCTATTCGGGTCAATGTCATTTCCCCAGGAACGATCCACACAGAATTTAACTGGGAAGGCGCCGAACAGTCGGTTCGGGACGAATCCTATAACGCTTATGCCAAAATGAACCTGCTCGGCCGGATCGGCACAGCCGCAGAAGCCGCACATACTGTCGTATACCTGATGACAAACGGATATACCACCGGCAGCACCCTGTTCCCGGACGGCGGCTATATTTTACGCTAATCTCCTAGCATACTCTAAAAAATAAAAGGTGTCCCGAACAGCCAGAAAGCTGGCTAATTCGGGACACCTTTTATGTATTTTCTGGATTATTTCTGTCCAGTCATGGCCAGATAGCTTGTCTCACTTACGACACGGCGTGCGGTAACATAACGATCAGCATAATACGATTCCGACAATTTACTGATGCGAACACCCTTACTGCTGGAGGAATGAGCGAACTCGCCATCACCGATATAAATACCAGCATGAGAAATTCCGTTACCAAGGGTATTGAAAAATACTAAATCTCCGACACGAAGGTCTTCTTTGGCTACAGCTGTTCCAGCTTTAGCTTGGGACTGTGAGGTGCGCGGAAGATCTCCGGCATTGAACTTATTGAATATGTATAGAATAAATCCGGAACAATCAAAACCCGCTGCTGTTGTGCCTCCCCATACATAAGGAGTACCAAGGAGTTGGTTCACTTCATTCTCGATCTTAACGTCACTGGCAAACGCGGCTGGTGCTGCTGCAGTTAATAGAATAGCGGCTCCAAGTACAGAAACAATAAACTTCTTCAGACCGTGATTCTCCCTTCAAATGCCTACGGAGTTAGCTGAGGGTTCGGTTAAAGGTTTCCCTATATTCCCTTGCTTTCAGGAATAATTCACCCAGATGTGGTTCCCCCGTTTTCAACGATTGAAATTCGGCAACATTGATTAATATTTTGTAACTATTTGTATAGTAGTATAGATGTCCCCCTCCTGTCAATGCCATTTGATAGATTCATAACTTTATTTGTTTCCACATTCATTCTACATATTCATAGATTATACTGCTATTTATCGCTTATTTTTCGGGAAATCGGCCCTGATTTTTCTAGCATTTCTTCCTCTATCAGTTCCGCAGGCGTACATGAATATGTAGATGAAAAACTGGTAACATTGTTGTAATCACTTCGGATATATCGGCTATTTTGTCACAACTATTTTCATTTCCAGAATCTTATAGGCAGCTATCTCTAGTGTAGGGGATATTTTCGGAATAGCAAAAAGACGCTACAAACACCAAAGAATTGGAGTGGTAGCGTCTTTTATTGGCACATATAATCAATAACAGAAAGTTAGAAATCTTAAATCGCTTTTACAGAGAGTTCGTTCTTTAAAATCGACATTACCAAGGCAGTTGCTTATCTTGGTGATAGAAACCACCTGTTGGACCATCGGCTGGCAGTGTAGCAAACTTAATACTGGTCAGACTACCTTCTGTTTCATCCAAGGAGGCTTTCTCTCCTCCAAGTCCAGTGCGGACCCAACCCGGGTGAACGGAATTCACCTTGATCGGCGTGTCCTTCAGTTCGTGTGCTAAATGAACAGTAAAAGCATTCAAGGCTGTTTTAGAAGCATTGTATGCAAATGTCTTCATTGAATAAATTGGAGCACTAGGATCTGAATGCGCGGTCAGAGAGCCGAGAATACTGGACAGATTTACAATGCGGCCTCCTTCAGATTTACGGATAAGCGGCAATAAGGTTTGTGTCAGCTGGATCAGTGAGAAAAAGTTAACATCGAACGTTTCTCTAAGAAGTTCAATTGGGAGTGTACTTGTACGGTTAACAACTTCGACCGATACACTTTCCTCATCCAATAAGATCCCCGCATTATTGATTAATATATCTAGTTTCCCAAAGTTCTTCTCAATGTAGTCATACACAGCAGCATGATCTGAGATGGTATTCACGTCAATTTTAACGCTTACTACATCTAATCCTTCTTGTTTCAGTTCCGCTGCAACAGCTTGTCCTTTTTCCTCATCGCGGGCGCCGATAATTACGGTAGCACCTAATTTGCCAAGACCACGAGCGGTTTCCACACCAATTCCACGAGTAGCTCCTGTAATCAATGCCACTTTTCCCTTTTGATCTTGTGTTGTCATATTGATTTCATCTCCTTTTTTGAGAATATTTGTTCTCAATATAATTAAAAAATGATCTATCTCAATCACAATCTAACATGCTAATGTTCTTGTCCCAAATGCATCATACCATATTGGGAACGTTCGGTAAAGTATTTTAGTCCCACCATTAGTTCATCACGAAATACATCCTAAATATGTTGCCCACTCATTTAATTATCGAAACATGTTACCCGGTTCTTTCAATACATGAAGCTCTAAATCAAAGAGGAGTACATATGAGAGGGGAATTTTATCTTCTATGGACAGAGCAATTCCTTGCTCCCCCACTCCCGCTTTTACTCTCCCGGGTTATGAATCCTCTCTTTTCCGCGCATACTACTCTTACACATTCAATATGAATCACTGCGAGAGGAGAATGCCGTATGACGCAATTATTCCGTAATTCTCTGCCCGCTGGGGCGAGTCAGCCTGCGCCCGTGCTGCCAGTTCCTCTTTCTTTCAACCGTAATTGGCTGCAGGATTTGGAGTCAAAACTCGATAAGGGCGGCCCTTGGGGCGACTGGCGCTTATCACAGCTGGCCGTGCAGGGCGAAGAAGCGGGTCTGGTTAGTAGCTTCGACGAATTACAATGTATGAAGCATTTGTCCGGACTCTCCCCTCTTCCCCACCAAATCGATACTGCACATAAAGTGCTATTCCAGATGTCGGGTCGAGCCATTCTCGCCGATGAGGTCGGACTTGGCAAAACAATCGAAGCCGGGCTGATCCTCAAGGAGTATCTCGTACGTGGACTCGTCTCCAAGGTTCTCATTCTCGTTCCAGCCTCCTTAGTGCTGCAATGGGTCCGGGAGTTGAACGCCAAATTCGGGATTTCTGCCATTGCCCAAAAGAAAGCCTATTCCTGGGGCAACGACATTGTTGTCGCTTCCCTGGACACCGCCAAGCGTGATCCACATAAAGAAGTGTTGATGAATAACGAGTACGACATGCTGATTATTGACGAAGCCCATAAGCTCAAAAATAAGAAGTCAACCAATTACCAGTTCGTACAGCAGCTGCGTAAAAAATATTGCCTCCTGCTTACCGCCACCCCCGTACAGAACGACCTCGGCGAGCTGTTCAATCTCATTACTTTGCTGAAGCCGGGACAGCTGGGGAATCAGGGCGATTTTGCCACCAACTTCGTTGTCGATAAGCGTCAGCCCAAGAACGAAGAACAGCTCCGTGGGGAGCTATCCAAGCTGATGATCCGCAACCGCCGGGGAGAAGGTCCAGTTAATTTTACCAAGCGCAAAGTCCGCAATATCCCCCTGACACTGTCGGAAGAAGAGAAGCGACTCTATGACGGGGTTACCGCTTTTGTCAAAGACCAGTATCAAGAGGCTGGCGGCAATCTCAGCAGCATGCTCTCTCTTGTCACTCTACAGCGGGAGGTATGCAGCAGCCGGGATGCTGTCTTTATCACCTTGGTGAACCTGATCAAGAAATTGCCTGAGGATTCCCCTAAGCGTGACCGGATGATGGAACTGCTCCAGACGATTCGTACGGTAAAAGCGAATACCAAGGCGGAAAAGACTCTGTCACTGATCCGTGAAATGAACGAAAAGGTGATTGTATTCACCGAATACCGGGCCACCCAAGAGTATCTGCTGCAATACTTCCGTGAAGGCGGACTACAATGTGTCACCTATTCCGGGGGCATGAATCGTGGTAAAAAAGACTGGATGATGGATCTGTTCCGCGGCCGCGCCCAGGTGATGATTGCCACCGAAGCCGGCGGCGAGGGTATCAATCTGCAATTTTGCCACCATATGATCAACTTCGATCTGCCGTGGAACCCCATGCGGGTAGAGCAGCGGATCGGACGTGTTCACAGGCTGGGACAACAAAATGATGTGATGATCTATAACCTGTCGACCCAAGGCACCATTGAAGAGCATATCCTGCATCTGCTGCATGAGAAGATTAATATGTTCGAGATGGTCATCGGCGGACTTGATGTCATACTGGAAAAGTTCGAGAAGAAGGAATCGCTGGAGAAGAGCCTGTACAAGATCATGCTGGAATCGCAAGACGAGGATCAGCTTCGCAGTGGTCTTAACCATATTGGTGAGTCGCTAAGTCAATTGAATACCAGCAGCAAGAAGGAAAGTGAGACAACAATATGACCCTCACCCCACAGCAAGTGCGCAAGCAGGTTATGGATTATCTTGAGGCCACAGACTGCTCGATTATTGAGACCTCTCCCCTGCATGTAACAGTCAAGCTCTCTCCCCGTGCGGATCAGATGCTCACGGACCGCCCCTATTATTGGGGCTTCGTAGAACGCACCGGGGTAGCACCCGAGACGCTGTCATTCACGTTCGTGTTCAATCCTGAACAATATGACAGTCAGGCTGAAGTCGCCTTGGCACCTCGAAGTCCTGGATTAGGTAATCCGGGCTTAGTGAGGGCCGACATAGGTAATGGAAAAACCAGCAAGCCTGCGGAAATAGAAGCGGCCACAGAACCTCCAGGCAACATTTCCGCAGGCTCTGTAGGTTCTCCCGCACCTCCCGGCAATCCGCAGGATAGCATTTTGTCCCGCTATTTCGGCGTTGTGCCCGCGCTGCCCCGGATTGGTCCCGGCATGATCAGGCGCGAGGATGTTATCTATGGCAGCAAACGGCTGCACCAGATCTGGGGAGCTGCCCGCGAGGAAGGTAAATGCCTCTACCTGTTCGAAGATCCCGGGAGTCGCCAGCGGACAACCCTGTTCTCGGCGGCCTATGAGCCGTGGCTTGGAGTCTATTACAAGGTGGAGATGTCTTGCGACCTGAAGCGTGAGGAGCTGCATTTTATGGGGATCTCTTTAGTCACAGGTGTTATCACCTATGAATTTGGAAACAAGCTGTCACCACTCAAGCTGACTCCACGCCTCCCAGAGAATGTCCATGTTCAGCCGCTGGAAATGTCGGTGACGGCAGGCGCGGAACAGCTCGAGGCTAGTCTTACCGCTCGTCTTGCAGAGCTGGATTATAGTTGGGCGGAAGAAGCTCGTGAACGATTGCGGCTAGAGCTGGCTATCATCGACGTCTATTACGAAGAATTGCTCAAGGAACCGGATGAAGAGAAGCGTAAAGAGATCGAGGAGCAATATGCCCGGCGCCGGCAGGAAACCTCATGGCAATATGAACCACAAATTGCAGTTTCTGCGGTGACCTATGGTCTGTTTCATTTGCGGAAGACATAGAATGTGACCCGGCTCGCTAAAAGCAGGCAAAAAAACAGCGGAATTCCCGCAGCCGGCCGCGACAGCTTGCAACACTCTTTTTACAGCTTGTCCTTTACAATATCAGTAAGCCCATGGAGAAGAAAGGTGATCGGTGATATGAAAACATTCGTCCAGCGGGAACGCCGCCATAAGCTCCCCGCTCCCCTCCTGCTGCTGTTATGCCTGGGACTGGTAGCAGCAAGCTTTGGTTTCCCGTCGCAGCTCGCTGCGACCGGTAGCCGCATAAGCGTTGTGCAGGCTGTCTCCCAGGAGGTACCGCCCATCTTCCGGTTTCAGGAGTCTTCCGCCCCTGTCACCTTGGAAGATTTCGCCCAATCAAACATCATAAAGCTGGCAGAACAAGCCCCCTTCAAGGAGTGGGCGGGTGCAAAGCCTCAATATTACCCACTGGGTCCCGGAACACATGGCTGGCTGGTCAATGTGATGAACGGTAAGCAGCGAATCGGTTATATGATTATCTCCGCCGCAGAGGACGGAGGTTATGTACTGAGTGAATACGGAGCCGGAACCTATGGACTCCCCTACAGCTTGAGCGAACTGCACCGGTTACTGGTGCAGCAAGGACTTATTTCTTCTACTTATTCGGGTACTCTGGAACTTACAGCATTGTATGCACCCCTTCTCCCAGTATGGAAATTAAAGATTGACGGCAAGCTTCTTTTTATCGATGCCGCTGCACCACAGATCCTGCCCTGGACGCTAAGCCAGGCAGAGAACGCACTCAAGAATACAACAGTCAGTGTAGAAGATGTAACCAGTAAAAAAGCTACAGTCCCTCGTACTGCTTACCGGACCGGAGGGACAGACGATCCTTATGCCGATTTGCTATGGCTGACATCGCCCAAGCTGGCTGTCAAGGATGCGGACAGCTTTACAGCTGAGATCTCTCCCGGCGTAAGCCTTGTCTTTCAGGCAGCGGGCCGCAATGACTTGTTCGGAGCGCCCTTTACGATTACAGGCTACCAGAGCTGGCAGCCAGCAGAGAACACTACGGACGCCAAGACGACTTTATACGCTGCTACAGGAGCAGGAGGCAAACGTTACTTGCCGCTGTCCGTATTGATCCAGAGCGGCACGCTTCATAAGTTACCCGGCAAGCATACAGCGTCATTCAATTAGAAGCATGATGATAGGTGAACATGAGGATAGCTGAACATTACAAATAACCTTCCAACGCCTTTTCGGCACAAGGAAGGTTATTTGCTGTAGTATACACTGGGCCAGAACTAGGCTAAGCATCATGCCCGTTAATGGAGGATACGGAGTCCTTTTCCTTTCGTGGCCAGTTCCCCCTCCAAATAGACCAGCCCATAGGGATCATACCGAACCACTTCTCAGACCACGGCTGCTTCGCCATTTCCTTATGGGAACGGATGCTGCTGCGTGGGTCCTCGATAAATACGACTATTTTCTCGGTGATATACTTCACCAGCTCATCGCCGCCTGAAGCCATAATTCACCACCTCCTGCACTGTTTATCCTTGATCTGATGGACACTTCATTATAGCTATAGTGTGCTCCGCCATCATAAAATCTAAACCCTGGGGAAGAGGTTCGTATAGGTTTGCCTGTAGCGGCACAATCTAACAGTGTAACCAGTCCCAGATCTTTTTCCCATTTCAGCGTAAGGAGGCGTGTTTAGATGAAGTTGACCATCGGGCCAGGCTCCTCCAGTTTCCTGCGCCGGATCAGTCTCTGCTGGGTAGCTGGAATGCTGCTGCTAACCCCAGGCTATACCGGAGCCGAACCGGTCCATTCCACGCAGGAGCAGCAGCATAATGATGAGCGGCACCACATGCTGGGCCATGGCCACCGGATGATCTTGATCGATGCCGGGCACGGGGGTGTAGATGGCGGTACATCTCATGGAAAAATTCTCGAAAAAGATATCACACTGGCTATCTCCCGCAAACTGTTCCTGCTGCTGCGTAGCGATGGCTTTGATGCGATTCTGAACCGTAACGGCGACTATGCGCCCAGTGAAGAGAACCACTGGCTGCGTAGCTCCTCCCGTCATCTGCGTGATCTGGCCCAGCGCAAAGAGCTGGCCGAGACGCTGCCCGCCAACATTGTCGTCAGCATCCATATCAACTGGGCTTCTTCCCCTTCCAAGCATGGACCGCTAGTGCTGTATCGTCAGGAAGGGCGCAGCTTTATGCTCGCCAAGTCGATCCAGAGCCAGTTGAACCATCTGTATGGCACGCAGACAGATTCAAGAGCGGGCAAGCCCTTTTATCTGCTCAATAAAATAACCGCCACAACGGTAATCGTCGAGGCGGGTTTTATCAGCAGTCCAACGGACCGGGCGAAATTGTGCAGCCCTGCGGGCCAGCAGGAGATTGCCGAAGCTGTAGCGAACGGCATTGCCGCTTATCTTATGGAAGTGTAGGCTTGGGAGCCCACTTCCATTCTTCTTTTACAAGATCGGAGATCCCGATGAAGTCGACTGTGTTCTTCATGTCTTCAATGCCGCCGCGAATCCCTGCTGCGGTATTTTTGCCTTGCACACCGACGTGCCCAATAGTTACACAGTAACGCTGATTCAGCGCCCGCTCCTGCACAAGATGCATCTGCTTTCGCACATGGCTGGCGGTATGAACATCATCCAGGAAAATATGGTTCTCCACACGGGGCAAACCGATCTCTCGTGCAACCTGGCCCACCACAGAACGGTAATTAGTCTTGCTGTCCACGAAGAATAATCCACGCTCCTTGCAGACAGCCAATATAATACCCATGATCCGGGGATCTCCCGTCACTTTTGAACCCATATGATTGTTGATACCGATAGCATAAGGAACATTTTCCAGTGCCGCCTCTACCTTCTGACGCACCTCCGCGTCGGTCATCTTCGCCAGCACTGCTCCTGGGCCCAGCCACTCCGGTCTGCCGCTCTTTGGCTCCATCGGCAGATGAACCAGCACATCATCTCCCCGCTCATGAGCACGCTTTGCGTCCTTCTGAGAGGTCGGCAGGAACGGCATCACCGCCACGGTGAGCTTAATCGGCAGGGAAAAGATCTCGTCCGTTCCCTTCATGCCGTTGCCGAAATCATCAATAATGATGGCTACCCGGCTGCGGGTCTGACGGGAACCCTTCGCCTCATTGCCCGTGGGTACAGTGCTTTTTGGACCGTTCAACGAAGCCTTCGGTTGTCCATTGATCTCAGCAGTCATACTATCCGTAATCTGTATTGCCTTACCGTTTAGCGCTTCGGCTGCTGATGCAGCATAGCTCCCGGATATCGCCAGGCATCCGGCGGACAGCAGCACAGCTATGTTTCTCCCCCCGGTCATGAGCCGATGACGCCATTGGTATTTCCTCATGCCCTCATCTCCTTCTCACTTTGAATTGTGTTCTCATTGTTTGAAGTTTGGAGGGCAATTATGTAGAAGTGACAATGCGCAATAATTAACATTCGCTTTGCAAGGGTCACGGTCGAGCTTAAGTCAGAGTTGGATAACAGGAAAACATACCGTTAATTGCAGCCTCTCACCTTATTTGTAATAAATAAAGGGAATTTTTCCTGTTAAGAAGCCCTTTTAGCCCGTAATAGCCTAGTAATGAGGTGATTAACAGGATTTTTTCCAGTTATTTTTATAAAAGAGGTGGTTTGAACAAAATAACTGGAGCTATTCCCGTTATTCCAATGCCCTAACGAATGAAGTTGAACCTTAGGGTAAAAGTACGCTGTTATTTTAAACGTCTGAGTCATTTGCGAGGAATTTACGTTGTGTTGGTTTAATGTCTTATATAATACAATTGAATCCGATTGTTTTTTACCTTAATATTGAAAATAAACTAAAATTAATCACTAAGAAAGGAATGGTCACCATCCTCGGATATCTGTTTATTTTTATAGCTAACTTCATATTCGCTTATTTTATTTATGATGATCCAAGCTTTGTTAAGCCTTTATTACATTCTATTAGTATCGTAATCATAAGTTTTATTATGGATCTAGTAAGCAAACGCAAAAGAGAAAAGCTCAATAAAGAATTATAAAACAAGTCTTAATAAAGATTAAAAGCATTTCCCCATAGATATCCATTATAATAAATACAGCTTCAAGCATACCGATCCCTTGCATTGGAGAATCTAAACCCATGGAAATTGTTGCCGACATCACCAAAAGCCCGCTCAGACGGTCATTGTATCACTTCACCAGAGCCAGGAATCTGCAAGCTATCGCCCATTTCGATGCCCTGTACCCGCCATCCGTTATTGCGCCTCACCTGTCGAAAGGTAAGCGTCGCAGCGAGAAACATTCTACTCTGTTCAATGAACAAGCGGTCATCCTGAATGCTCATTTGCGCATTACCGACGAAGCAATGGACCCTGACACTACACCGGAGCAATTTAGAGCCTGTCTAGACCGTCATGTATTCCTCTGGCCTACCAAGCGCGATTGCCTGGCGATGCTCGGTATGTATTCCCGCCGGGAGCCTGACGAATCCTTTGCCATTCTCCAACTGGATGCCGCCGCACTACTGACGGATCATTTTGGCATCATTGCGCTGTCCAAATACGATTCCGGAAGTTCTCCCCGATATCCTCACCGGATGTCCTACCGGAAGTCCTGCAAAATGTTTCTCCCACTCAACCGCTTCAGGCAATCAACAGCCACTTTTGTTCCGGGTAAACCCTCCGAGATCAAAGAAGTTCTGGTCGCAGGTCCATTAACCCCACTTAGCAAATACTTGCAGACTGTTTATTGCACAGCAGAATCGCTGGTTCCACAGAGGTGGAAAGCCTTGGCGGAAACGCTAGCCGTACTGAATGAAGACAATAAATGATTCATACTACGGCGATCTCACTGCAACTAGCTCCACTTCTATGCTCAATTCGTGACACTTACCAGCAGAGCTCTGGCGACCTGAACGTCATCATCGGTCAACCACACTCTAACCGTAAAAGCAGTGCCTTGTTGTCCCATCAAAGAAACCAAATCCGCTGCAGAACCTTTCTCATATCTGGAAACCAGCTGATTTTTCACTGAACTTATATGTCTGATGAAGATTTTCGTTGCAGCATCCAGGGGGATGTCGGTATACAGCTCACTGGCCGGATTCTCCGCTTTCGAAGTTGATACCGTAGTTATATACTTAGGATTCTGATAAACTGTGATGGTACTTTGCTTAGCCGCTTTCAGATCACCGAACAGATCAGCTGTGCTCTCATCCAGTCCCGCCATAATTCCTTTGTTCTCATCTATATATTCAGCCTTCTGATTGCCGAACGGCAGGAGATTACGATCCACAATTCCAATCACCGCTATACCGCCAATTCCCGTTACAAGGAAAAAGACGACGACCGCATTCAGTATCTGCTCTCTCGAACGCGTCCTCCGCTCAATCCTTTTATACACAGCAATCCCAAGCATCCCTCCGAGTAGATTCAACAGAACATCGTCGATATCGCTGCTGCCGAGTGCCAATACATACTGAATGATCTCAAACGATACTGCCGTGGTCAGTAAGATGCCAATCTTGAATCGAAAAGAGCGCATTACACCCGTGTAAGATACAAAAACCCCCAAGGGAATAAACAGCGCAATGTTACCCAGAGTATTCGCCAGCAGTCGTTTCAACCCTATTGAATCATCGCTGAAATACGTTGTAATTATGTTATAGGGAATGAGGTTCACACTTCGCATCGACAATCCAGGCGTGCTGAAAATTGCTGTTACAGGGATCGTCTTGAATAGGATAAGGTTGATGGCTATCACAGCATACCCGGCAAATAACAGATAGAAAGCTACTTTCACTATGCTGTTTCTCCTCTGGATGTGTTCCATTTACACATTCCTCCCAAGTAAAATATGCTCCTTTTTTCACAAATACCTCTCCAACTCTTATCATAACTGCCCCTCTCTGTTTTGTAAAATATTCCATTATAAACAAAAAGAAGCGAATCTTCTCTGGACAAGAAGACTCGCTGCTTATTAGGACTACAGCCATCTGCCAATGGCCACATATTAAATTACAAATGCCGCTTCCGTATCTTTAAGATTACTTAAGAGTACTTTGACCTGATCGGACATTTCTTTCATTTCATTAACCTGGTTCATCTGGTTCTTGACACTTTCAGAAGACAAATAGGTCCTCTCTGACGACTGCCGGGCAATCTCGGTCATCTGTACAATCGAAGCCGTCGCTTCTTCCGTTCCTGCAGAAATTTCCTGGGAAGCAGCAGATACCTCCTGAATACGGTTGAATACAACATCTATTTTCCCCCGTATGCTCTTGAAAATAACTCCAGCTTCCTCAGTCAGCTGCATTCCGCCGGTAACTTCATCATTAACCGCCTCCATGGAGTTCAGAGCGGCTTCAGATTCTGCCTGTACCGTATGGACAAGTCCAGAGATCTCCTCGGCGGATTGTCCGGTTTGTTCCGAGAGCTTACGGATTTCTCCTGCCACTACCGCAAATCCACGGCCAGATTCACCGGCTCTCGCTGCCTCAATGGCCGCGTTCAATGCGAGCAGATTGGTCTGGGAAGAGATTTGCCGGATAATCTGGAGGATCTCGTCAATTCTTTTGGTTTTATCGGTCAAGTTGTGCAGAACTTCGTTCAATTCATTCACGGTAGATTTGATCCGTCCCATCTGATGAACCGTCTCTTCGAGCGAAGTATCGCCTTGCTGAGCCAGCGACGTTGCTTCTTCGCTGATTTCAGCAACACTCTGGGATGAATCTGCAATGCGCTGAATGCCCCCAGCCGCTTCCTCCATGGCATCGGCATTGTCCTGTGACAGCTGCAATTGCAAGTTGCTGCCATCATACAGCTCCTGAATACTGGCTGCAATCTCTTGCGCAGCGGCCTCGGTCGTTTCCGCGTTCACGACCAGCCGGTCCACCGCCCTACTGACCTGTCCGGTTCCAAAGCGTACGCTACCGATCAAATGTGTCAAGCTCTCAGTCATTTGGCCAAAGGTCTGGTACAGAAGGCCGATCTCATCCTTGCGCCGCTGCGCTGGAATTTCGATCCGAAGATTGCCGCGGGAGATCTCCGACGCCAGCTCCATAACCTCACGGATCGGCTTCGAGATTTTCCGGTGAATGATAAAGTACTGGATCGATCCGAATACTACCAGCAGAATCAGGCCAATAACCGAAGTATAAAGCAATAGTTTGTCCGCAGATTTCAGTTCCCGTGTTAAGGAAAATACGACATCCACTACATAAGCAGTTTTATTATCAATATGTATTGGGGCGATATATTGTAGCTGTTTATTCTTGTAAAAGCTCTGCTCCTGATTATCGCTTACAGTCTGCAGCGCTTCTGGAGTGATCTCCTGCCCCACTAACGACGCATCCTTGGCGGCAATGACCTTTCCGCCTTCCGATGCCTCATAGATTGTCATCGATTCAATTTCCGGCTGCATCCGCACCTGCTGCTCCAGGTAGTTCTGCATACTATCGTCGCTAGCCTGGATGACTGCGCTGAAGGTCTTTACAATCATCTGAGCCTGCTCTTTATTTTCATCAACAACCAAATTTCGGTTCTGCAAATGCACAGCAGTAATAATGATTGCAACCATCATGGCGAACATGATCAGCAGCATGAGGTTAAGTTTACGGGGCAGGTTCCAGAACGGAAGCTTGATTTTATAGGTTGTGCTTCCAGTCATTGGTTGGTTTATCTGTGTATTGTCCATCATTGTTCCTCTCCCTTCCGAAATGCGGGTCAGGGGATAACGATTTTGACTTCAGTCCCTTGTCCGGGCGCGGAAGTGATCGTAACTCCGTAATTCTGCCCGTAATATAGCTTGAGACGTTCATCCACGTTGTGAATGCCGATTCCGCCCAGCTTGGATTGCACCTGTGGTACCGGCTCTTGCCTTGAAGCCTCAGTGCCGGCTTCAAGAATGGCAGGGTCAAAGCCTGCTCCGTCATCCTTAATGATAAACTGTACGCTGCCTTCGACTGTCCTGCCACAGCTGATCTCAAGAGATCCCGGTCCGTCTTTCTCTCGTATGCCATGGTAAATCGCATTTTCAACCATCGGCTGCAAAATGATTTTGGGAATGATCACATCCGACAAAGCGGGATCATATCCCAGCTCGTATGACAATTTGTCGCCATACCGTTCTTTCTGGATGATCAAATACTTGGAGACATGCGCCATCTCTTTTTCAATCGTCGTGAATTCTTCACCGCCACTCAGTGACAACTGGAAGAACTCAGCCAACGCCTTGGTCGTTGATATCACTCGCTCGGTATCCTGAAACTCCGCCATCCATACTATCGTATCCAGCGTATTATATAGAAAGTGCGGGTTAATCTGGCTGTGTAGTACACTGAGCTCATGCAGACGCAGCGCTCTCTCCTTGGTCTCAATATCCTTCAGTAGTTGACGGATCTCTAGCACCATAGAGTTAAAATGCCGGGCGAGGCCCTGCACCTCTGTAACGCCGGTCTCAGGCACACTGATGGCCAGCAGTCCGCTCTCCACCTGCTGCATCGCCTGCTCCAGCCGATGAATCGGCCGGGTCATGCTCTTCGCAATCCAGGGCGACGTTACTAAGATAAGGATCATCAGTGCTGCGCCGACCATAATAAACGACTTCATCAGCTGCATGCGAATCTGCTGCAATCCGTCCAAAGAACTGACGCCTACCAGTGTCCAGTCTGTCCCCTTCAGATGGGTCTGGTAGACTAGACGATTCTCCTTCAGATCATATCCCTGAGCCTGCCGACTCATGGCAATTAGCTGCTTCTGCTTCGCGCCGTCCACAAAGTAAGAAACGTCCTTATGATAGACAATTTCATGATTGCTATTAATGATAAAAGCATACCCTTTGCTACCCAACTCCAAGCCGTTGAGATAGTCCTCAAGTCCCTTGTATTTGATATCCAACAGCACTACGCCAAGATTCTGCCCACGCTCATCTTTGACCTCCTGACTCAAGGAAATCACCCAGTTATCCTTGTCCATAGAGAACTTCTGCATCCGTGCAGAGGTGAGCGCAGGAATGTTACTATGTATGGCAGCTACGTACCATGGCTCTTCCATCATATCCGACGAACGTCTCATATTCAATTTTTGTTCATTAGATAATACATAGCCATCCTTGCCGATCACGATCACCGACTGAATAAACGGGTCCGAAATCAGCACATTCTGGATGAACTGAAGGACATCCCGCTCACCGGTCTTATTCTTTTCTGCCAGCGTCCGGACGGTCTCGGGATTGCGGGCGAGCATCGTGGACAGCACGTTGAGACGGTCAATATACATCTCCACATACGTTCCGCCCTTGGCAATCGCCATCTGACTGGATTCCACGGACTGGTTCATCACCACCCTGGATATGCCGACATAAAGAACACTGCCAGTGATCCCGACAGTTAGAATGCTTATCAGTATGTAAATCCACAGAATACGAAATTGTAGCGAGCGAAAAAAGGGTTTCATTACTCTTTGATCCTTTCACGGTACTGCAGGGGTGACATGCCAAATTTCTTCTTGAAGGAAGAGCTGAAATAATTCGGGTTGTCGAACCCTGCGTCCGCGGAAATTTCGTACACCTTTTTGTCCGAAGCCAGTAGCTGCAGCTTGGCCCGTTCCAGCCTGAGGGATACGGTATAGTCCTGAAAAGATACCTTGAACAGCTTTTTGAATAGTGTGCTCATATAGCCCGAGCTGAAGCCCATTTGCTCCGCCAATGCGGTTAACGAGAACTCCGGATTTGCGAGGTTACTCTCGATCACTTGGGCCACATGCTGTTTTTCACCTTCCGGTTCACTGATCGGCAAGCTTCCAGCCGTTCGCGACTGCATATCCTTGAGAAGGGTCAGCAGTTCAGTCTGCTGACCCTCATTCTTAAGTTTATTCACCAGTTTGCTCAAGACCTCGAACACATCTTTTCTAGAGACAGGCTTCAGTACATAATCATCGATTCCGATCTTCAAAGCGGTTACGGCATAGTCATAATAATCATAACCGGTAATCACCGCAATCTTGACATCCGGCTTCAGCACCTTGATTCTTGTCGCAAAATCCAGTCCGTTCATACGCGGCATGTTGATATCCAGCAACACGAGATCCGGGAGCTTCTCCTCAAAAATCCGCAATCCTTCATCACCGCTCGCGGCTTCATAAATCTCCCCAATATTCAATTCATCGAAAGGGACGAAACGCTTGATGCCGTTTCTTACCAGATCCTCGTCTTCAACGAGCAGCAGCTTATACATAACCTTTAGACTCCTTCATCCTCATTTAGCGACAACAATTAGATCTCCATACCCTTCCTTGTCCATGTCTGCCAATGGAACGAAACGGATAGAAGCGCTGTTGATACAGTAGCGTTTGCCGCCCTTATCTGCCGGTCCATCATCGAAAACATGGCCCAGATGAATATCGCCCGCCCGGCTCCGCACCTCTGTACGAGTCATTCCAAAACTGTCATCCTCGTCGTAGGTTACTACCTCGGGAATAATTGGCTTGGTGAAGCTCGGCCAGCCGCAGCCAGCATCGTATTTATCAGCACTGGCGAACAGCGGCTCACCTGTTGTGACATCCACATAGATGCCCGGCTCAAACTGATCCCAATATTCATTGGAGTACGCATGCTCAGTATCGGCTAGTACGGCTACCTGATACTGGATCTTGGTTAATTTCTTTTTCAGTTCCTCATTACTTGGCTTAGGATATTTAGAGGCATCAATGTGGATATTCACATCCTGCACTACGCTCAGATCAATGTGGCAGTACCCGTTCGGATTTTTCTCCAGATAGTCCTGGTGATACTCTTCTGCCATATAGAAATTGCTTAACGGCAGTGCTTCGGTAACGATCTTCTTGTCATATTTCAGCTGTTCCTTCACGATAGCATCCTTAATCACGGTCAGGTCCGCTGGATTGCTCGAATAAATACCGGTCCGGTATTGAATTCCCTGATCATTGCCTTGCTTATTGACACTTGTCGGGTCGATGACCTTGAAGAACGCAGCGATAAGCTGTTCGAGACTCACCCGCTTCGGATCGTAGCTGACCTTGACCGTCTCAGCGAACCCTCTGTCTCCGCGGACAACATCTTCATAAGAAGGATTCTCTCCGGTACCGTTGGCATAGCCGGACACAGCATCGCTAACCCCGTATACCCGGGCCATGTAAGCTTCGATGCCCCAGAAGCACCCGCCCGCAAAATAAATATCGCGCAGTTCACTCCCTGAGTAATCCACTTCCTTGTTCGGATTCGGCAGAGAAGCCGTTGTCGCTTTGCCTCCGCCTGCGGAAGCAATCCCTCCCGCTCCTTCAGTGATTAAATTATACGGCGTGCAAGCACTTAGTACCAGCAATAGCAGCAGTGAACCTATCAGTCCTAGTCGTTTCATAATTCCCTCCCGTATCCTTCTATTTTAATGTATGGATTGAAAAGTCTCGGCAATCACTTCATTGGTGTTATGTCCTGGTGCGCTTTTGACCAGAATGCCATCCGAACCGATATAATAGGAAGAGGGATACCCTCTCACACCAAATTTACGAGTCAAAGCCCCCCCGTCATCCATCAGCACCTGAATATGGTTATACCCTCTTTTGGAGAACCAGTTTGTAAAATCAGCAGCCGATTGTTCCCCATTGTATCCAGGACTGACAATCGTCAGTACCTTATAGTCATGCTGTTCGCTCGACAACTGATCCAGTTCATCCAATCCAGCCAGACAAATAGGGCACCAGGACGCCCAGAATTTCACGTATACCTTCTGACCTTTGAAATCAGCCAGGGACACTTCATTTCCCTGCAAATCTTTAAGCTTGAACGCTGGTGCAGGCTGCCCCTTGTTCACTGTCCCTCCGGCTACCGACGCTGAAGTGACACCCTCTCTACCATAAATACCAATTGCACCGATCACCAGTAGGGCAGCTATCGCGACCCAGACCCATGTTTTCATCTTTCTCATGACGCCTTCCTCCTTCTATACTTGAAAATAGGCTGTAATCATATTCAGCTTATTGCTGACCAGCAGCAGTCCCATCGCAATTAATACGATGCCTGAGATGGCTTTTAATACGCGCATATGCTTGTAGATTCGCCGCACCTTCGTTAACAGCAGGCTGGAGAATATAGCCATTACCAGAAACGGTAACGCCAAGCCCAGAGTATAGATCAGCATATACATGCCTCCCGCTCCCGCCGAGCCGCCGCTTGCTGAAAGGCCCAGCACAGCTGCAAGCACAGGACCGATACAAGGGGTCCAGCCGAAGCTGAACGTGAACCCAAGCAGAAAGGCGCCAGCGAATCCTTTTTTATGCTGCAAATCGGCGTCTATGCGCTTTTCCTTTTCCAGAAAAGAGAGCCTGATCACGCCCGTCTGGTAAATCCCAAACAGAATAACGACGATTCCGCAGACTGTTATGAAATACGAACTGCCTAGGACTCCGCCAAGCGCCCCTGCACCGAAACCAAGCAGGACAAAGACTGCCGATAGCCCAAGAATAAACATCAGCGTTCTGCCTATAAGCAACGGAGAAACTGTCAACTTCCCGAGCTTCCAGGCCCCTTCTTGGCCGCTTCCCTGCTCTGAACTGCCGAGATAGGCAAGATACACAGGCAGTAACGGCAAAATACAAGGGGAAAAGAACGACAGTATACCCGCAGTAAACACACTTCCAAAATAAATCGATTCCGTCACCACTTTCGCCTCCTAACTGCAACTCCATTCTAGCCGTACTTCTAGTGTAGGTTAATCTATCCAGATATAACATCCAAGCTGATCAGCATTTTCTATAAAATAATCATGTCTTGCTACAAGCATTACCAACCTAACATGCAAGAAGACCACTCACCCGATGAAGGATGAATGGTCTTCTATTTTAGTTACTTAGGATAGGATTGGATGGAAGGCGATTAGTTAATTCTCTTTTCCAGCATCCCGACTTAAGATCCCTGCGCCGGGCTCCTCTTTTAAAGCTGGCTTGCAGACAATGGTTGTTTTGCATAATGGTTGACTGGAACAGAGAGGCCCAAATGTCCCCGCAAGGTTGTACTGTCATATTCTGTCCGGTAGATACCCCGTTCCTGAAGAATCGGTACGACTAGCTCGACAAAGTCAGTCAGACTGTCCGGCAGTGCAGGCGGGACGAATATAAATCCGTCGGCGGCGCCATTTTCGAACCAATACGTCAGCGTATCCGCCACTTGCTCCGGTGTACCACGCAGGGACTCATCCGATGACACATTGCTGATTTTAGAGTAAAGCTCGCCGATGGTCAGGTCCTCTTCACGAATGATTTTTTGAATTCTATCAAAATCACTCTGGATGCTGTTCACTTCCCGCCAAGCCACCTGCGATGCAGGAGTATCCAGACTGTAAGCGGTCAGATCGACATTCCCCACATAGCCGGACAAGAATCTCAGGGCCTGCTCCTGTATAACCGTCGAGTCCAATAGCGCCGCCTTCTCTGCTGCCTCGGCTTCCGTTCGCCCGATAATCGGAGAGATGCCCTGCAGAATAAGCAGTTCGTCCTCTCTCCGCCCATATTTAGACATCCGTCCTTTCAATTCTTTGTAGAAGTCTTTGGCTTCTTCGAACGATTTTTTATGACTGAATACCACCTCAGCCGTTCTTGCAGCCAGTTCTTGCCCCGGGTTGGAGGAGCCTGCCTGGAATAGCACCGGATGACCCTGCGGAGTGCGTCCAATATTAAGCGGCCCCCTAACTTGGAAGAACTCGCCTTCATAATTGAGCAGATGCACCTTCTCCGGATTATAAAATTCGCCAGTTTCCTTGTTGCGGATAAAAGCATCCTCTTCCCATGAATCCCATAAGCCCTTCACTACATCGATGAATTCCTCTGCAATCTTGTACCGGTCATCATGAAGGAGATGCTCCTTCCGGCTGAAGTTAAGTGCAGTAAGTCCAGTCGCATCAGCGGTGGTCACCACATTCCATCCGGCTCTCCCTCCACTAATGATATCGACCGAAGCGAATTGCCGGGCTAAATTATAGGGCTCGTTATAGGTGGTGGAAGCAGTGGCTACAACCCCGATATGGCTAGTAGCACCCGCAATAGCAGTAATCAGGACAGTAGGGTCAAATCTATTTAGTATTTGTGAATGTGAATTCTCGTCAACAGCCAAGCTGTCAGCGATAAAGGCCGCATCAAACAAGCCTCTTTCCGCTTCCTGGGCGATTTTTTTATAAAAGCCTACATCAATACTGGCATCCGCTTGAGCTTGCGGCAGTCGCCACGAACCGATATGCATGCCGGTTCCGACAATGTATAAGCCGATTTTAATTTGTCTAGCGTCAGACATGGATTTCATCCTCTCCGTAATAGACCTGAATAATTGCAGATGGAAAAAAGAACCTGTTAATCATAGTTAGTAAATTGGTATACTCAGTTTTAATTTGAATTTATGATACATTAGATTGCAGTGGAAATCAATTCCTCTATTGAGCAACTAAGGATTGACATTCGAGGTAAAGCTGTTATGATTTTAATAATTCTCATGTGTTTACTAGGAATTAATCGCTATTATTTTCATTTAACTTTAGGAGGGTCTTTACAGATGAGTAAGAAATCCAAATGGGGTCGGCTTTTATTAACAGGATCTATGGTATTGGCAGTTTTGCTGGTATCTGCATGCAGCAGCAAGGAGACAGGCTCTGCCGGTGAAGCTTCACTGAAAATAGGAACAACAGATATTCAGAGCGATTTGTGGAACTTTGTTCGGGATCAAGCCAAAGAAGAGGGATTAAAGATTGAGGTCGTCACCCTATCTGGTCAGGTAGATATGAACCAATCGCTCGCCGATGGAGACCTCGAAGCCAACGCCTTCCAGCATATCGCTTATCTGACAAGCTGGAATGGTATTCATAATTCTTCTCTGGTGGCGGCGGATACGACGATCATTGCCCCACTCGGTATCTACTCCAAGAAAATTAAGAATGTAGACGAGATTAAAGACGGCGCCAAGATTGCGATTCCTAACGATCAGTCCAATCTGGTCCGGGCCTTGAAGCTGCTCGAATCAGCCAAACTCATTAAGCTGCCAGAGAACTTCGACCTTGCCAAGGGCGGGGTGGATCAGATTGCTGAGAACCCTCATAAGCTCGACATTATTACAGCGCAAAGCGGTATGCTTCCACGGGTGCTGGATGATGTTGACGCAGCCATTATTAATAATGGTGTAGCTCTTGAGGCAGGGTACAAGCTGGATACCTCCCTATTCCATGAGAACGAACAAGAGAGCGCCTATGTTAACGTAGTGGCAACGAAAGAGGATATTCTAAAAGACAAAGCAGATGCTTTCAAGAAGTTGAACACCGTGCTCCACTCTGACAAGGTCAAAGAGTATATTCAGCAAAGATACGAAGGAAACTTCATCCCCGTCACTCGCACCATTGATGATGTTGTAGATACGTTTAATAAAGAATACGGAAAGAAATAGCATAACGTAAAAAGGATCAAGATATCTGATTTCCAGATATTTTGATCCTTTTTCTTTTGTCCTCAGACGCCATTTCTATACCAAGTGTTCTTCCAACAAAGATACAAACAACTCCATCGCTGGGCTAAGCCACTTATTCTTATGATGGGAGCAGATCGCTGTGATACGTTCAGATTCAAGCTCTGTCGGCAGTTCAATAAGAGATTGATTCCTTAGCTCTTCTTCTACTGTAAAGCGTGGTAAATAGGCCACTCCTAAATTACTGCTTACACAGCGCTTCGTTGCTTCAATGCTCCCGACCTCAATGATGTTGTCCATTACAATGTTCTTGTCTTTAATATACTGATCGAATTTTTGCTGAAAAATACTGCTTGGATCATTAACAATCATGCTGACTGCTTTAACCTGATTCTTCGCCGTAAAGTTATGCTGATCTTCGGCAAGAAGCGGTGAAGCGATCAACACCAGGTCATGTGCAGACAAAGATCTGTTGATTACAGAGGTAGAACTCCCCCCTACATCATAATGTATCCCCAGATCGGCTCCCCCGCTTACGATTTTGTCTTTAATGACATAGCAGTTTAGGGCTTGCAGGGATAACTTCACACGCGGAGCCTGCTCCTTAAAAGCTTTTAGTAGAGGCTGGAATTTATAGATCAATAGAGATTCAGGAATAGCAACATTCAGGTCACCGCTAATTTCAAGTGTGCTTTTACCATAGTTACTAATCTGTTCAGTAGACTTAATTATGTTATCGATCAGCGGCAAAATCTCTTTTCCGGCTTGCGTCAGTACCATTTTCCGTCCTATCTTTTCAAAGATCTTGACGTTTAGTTCCTGTTCAAGCTGCTGCATCTGAAAGGTAATCGTGGACTGTGTATAGTTTAGCTGCCGGGCGGCATTTTGAAAGCTTCCAGCTTCTAGAATGGTTTTTACTGTGTACAAATATTTCAATTCCATGAGAATATCCTTCTTTCAGTTCAATAGAATCGAATTTTATTATTCATTGTTTCAATTATATTAAAATATCGATTTATGCTATCGTAACGTAAAAGGAGGTGCTTTTCAATTGAATATTACACTATGGATCTCTTTTTTCGCATATGCAATAACGACAGCTCTGTCGCCAGGACCTAACAACATTCTCGCATTAAATGAAGTCAGTACTTATGGGTTGAAAAAAAGCAAGCCGCTACTGCTCGGAATTTATACTGGCTTTCTGGCAGTAATGATCCTTTGCGGCTTCTTCAGCGTAATCTTGGGAAGATATCTGCCTGGCATTCTGATCTATTTAAAATATGTCGGCAGTATGTATATCTTGTACCTCGCCTACCGTACGATCACAAGTAAACCTGCAAAGAATGAAGATCAGGAATCAGGCTCGTCATCCTTTTTGCGCGGCTTTATTTTGCAATTCGTAAATGTGAAAATAATATTATGGGGGCTGACGGTTTTCATTGCCTACATTCTCCCCTATTATTCCTCGTATCCTGCAATTGCCGGCTTTATCCTCTTGTCGGCTGCAATCGGTAACGGGGCAACACATGTATGGGTTATCGCTGGCGTGCTGCTTCATAATGTCATTAACAACTACTGGCGAGTGGTCAATGTAATTATGGCGTTATTGCTAGTTTATAGTGCTATTAATTTACTACTGGATTGAGAAGGAGTTCGAAATAATGTCCTATGAGAAGATTGTTACTTATTTTGAAGAACAGGGAATGACCGGTCGAATTAAGCATTTTGACAGTTCATGTGCAACGGTAGAGGAAGCGGCTAATACCATTGGTGTTGTGCCCGCCCGAATTGCCAAGACACTAAGTCTCAGAAAAGATGAGGGTTGCATGCTGATCGTAATGGCCGGTCACGTGGGTATCGACAATAAGAAGTTCCGTCATTACTTTGGTATGAAGGCTAGGATGCTTACGGCATCCGAAGTGGAGGAACAACTGGATCAGCAGGTTGGCGGTGTCTGTCCCTTCGCTGTCGCGCATCACATTCCGGTGTATATCGATGTCTCAGTGAAACGTTTTGATACACTGTTCCCGGCATGCGGCAGTCCCACCAGTGTAGTTGAGCTGACGCCTGATGAACTTTTTACCCATGGCCATGCTACTGAGTGGGTGGATATTGCAAAATTACCTGTGGAACAATAAAAATAAATATCGTTTCTTCTAAACGATTAATAATAAAGCCCGTATATTGCCACAAGAGCAACGTACGGGCTTTAAGCCTTTAAAATCGACAGCTCAACCATAACAAAGGGTGGGCTTCGTAATTCTTAGCTCTAGTTTGGCCTATTACTTCTTAGTAATCGTAAACCAGTTCACATTTAAGCCGCCTAAGGTTGGAAAAGATAAAGCAATTTGCTGTTCTGTAGATGTTAGCACGACATCATGCGAGATGGTGGTCCAAGTCTGCCATCCTCCTGTTGCTGGGACTGTAATGGTACCGAATATTGCTCCGCCGCCAGCCCGTTCAAATTGAATTTGACTGCCATTCGGGCTAGCTACCCTATAGCTGATGGTGTAAGTCCCCGGAGAAAGGGGAGTTGGCGTTGAATAAGTCATCCAGTCACCAGGATCGATCCATCCCACATTTTGCCCTCCACCAACGTCTGTTGTGTCTTGCTTCTGAACGCCATTACTTTCGATGTAATTCTCTGCCTCAATTCTTATACTCGGTGATTTCTCTTCGATTTTAATCCAGTTAAGATTAAACCCTCCAGAGGGAAAAGATAATTTTAAAAGCTGCTCTCCAGCAGAAAGATTAACATCATGGGAAACTGTGGCCCAGGTCTGCCAACCGCCTGTAGCAGGGACTTGGGCAGAACCAAATACCTGACCTGTAGTACCGTTCTCTGCTTGAATGGTTCCGCCGCCATTTAGACTAGCTACCCTGTAGCTTACTTTATAGGTATTGGAAGAAGCCACATTGATGGGATAAGTCACCCAGTCGCCGGGATCGATCCAGCCAACATTCAGGCCACCGCCTGTATCCGTAGTGTTCTGGGTTTGTACTCCAGACATGCTGGAATAATTCTCAGCTTCTATCGTACCAGGCACACTAAAGGACGTGCTAGGCTGTTGACCGCCGCCCATCCATAAAAGAGCATTCATAATAAGTTTATTCTGCGTCTCATCAGAAAAAGTATAGGATTTTGCTGTGTTATTAGCATAGTTCATATCATTATGGCCCATATTGGCATACATCATCTTATAATTTTTATTGGACCAAACTATAGGGTAATAACCACTGTACCAAGATTGGTTGGGATCGGTGCCAAGAGGAAAACTCACAGGATCGACGGAGTATAGGATATCAATATTGGGTTTGGTACGCAAATCTACGGACCAGCTATACCATTCGCTTGCAGGAGTTTTGAATGTTGCTGGCATATTACTGGTAATAGGATGGGTACTGTTCTCAAGGCGCAAAGTAGCTGGCGTTGGGAACCACGTGTTTGATCTAAAAGCTCCCGACCCCAAAAATTCGTTATAATACCAATTCCATGACGAAGGATTCGTCGTGAAAGCGCTGACATGAAATCCCAGCCATCCTCCGCCATTTCTCATATATTGTTCAAATGCGGGTCTTTGAGCGGCAGGAGGTACATCATCTAAAAAAATCACAACCTTGTACTGGGAAAGATTAGACGTATTTAATTTACTCCAATCGTTCGTCGATTCGTATGAAAAATTGTACTGACTGGCAAACTCGGGAAATCTCCTGTTTGCTTCGTTTACAAAACTGATATGCGCTGCGTCCCAAGTTCCGTTATAAAAAGCTAAGACTTTAAATTGCGGAGCGATCTCTGCGGCCTTGATACCGGAAGTAAAAGAAGTACATATGAATATGAAAACCATACAGCTGGCAACGACCCGGGCTAATAATTTATTCCTTTTAGTTCCTATAGACATTTTCCCTTCCTCCATTTAGTTTTTTCGAAGTTCCCATTGAGTTGTTACTCAGAGTGGCCAGTGTATTATGCACAACTTCAATTAGATCCGCGATAAAATGATTTTATGCATTATTGAATTTATATATGATACGGAAATCACAAAGAACTTCCTAACGGGAACGAATCTTCCCCGGAGATGCACCATAGTGAATTTTAAACAAATGATAGAAGTGACTAAGATTATCGAATCCGGCTTCATAGGAGATTTCCAGAATCGTCAGATTAGTGGTCAGCAAAAGATTTTTGGCATAACCGAGCCTCAATTGATTGATGTACGCCGTCGGTGTCGTGTGAAGATATTGCTTGAATACGCGGTTGATATGGCCAACACTATGATCGGATATCTCATTCAAGCGGCTCAGACCGCCTGTGAAATTTTCTTTTTTCTGCATGTCCATAAGGAGCGTGTTCAGCCACTGCGGGAGCGCTTTCTGGTGCTGATCCTGATCATTGAAAAAGAAGTAGGTCAACGCATCCGCCAGGAAACTGCGCGCTAAAATCCTGGCCCTCTGCTTATCTATACTCGTATACAGATGAATCAGCTTGCTCTTCTGGACGAGCATCTCCATATCGAAAGACGGCAGAACGACATAAGGCGGCATTTTCAAGCCTTTCAGCTGCCCGGCAAAGACGGAATTTTCAAAATAATGAAAAGCATCCTCCACCACTTCTTTATAAAAGTTAACATTAATAAATTGGCAGTCCGCCTCCTCATAAAAGTCATACCAATGCATGTCGTCCGGGCGGATGAACACCATCGTATTAGGCTCCAGAACCTGTGCCTCGCCATTAATATGATGAACGCATCTACCTTCCGTGATAATAAAAATTTCATAATAATCATGATAGTGCAGCGGTGTGGTGTGCTTAATCGAATATTCAATATGAAAAGTAGACTGTACCTGGGGGTCAATTAGCGTTTCTGCTTTTAAAAGGGTAGCTTGTGTCAATTCTTCTCACCTCATATGATGTCAACTCCGGCCAACGGCCTGTTCTTCAATTTCCTGTTAAATCCTATGTTAATATAGCACAAAAAAAGATGAAACAATACAAGACTATCCTGATATTCAGCTGATACTATATACCAATATAGCACAATAAAATTCTTAAAAAGCAGGTGGAATGCAGATGCAATTGTTAACACTTAGCGGTATATGGCAGATGAAAAAAACGGATGATTCGGAATGGATCAACGGCAACGTTCCTGGCTCTGTGTTTAATGATTTACTTCAGGCCGGTCAAATGGAAGACCCGTTCTTCAGAGATAATGAATATGACGCGCTGGAGCTGTCCAAATCCGATTTTGAATACACCAGAGAGTTTTCCGTGGAAAAAGATCTTCTGGACCATGATGTTGTCCTGCTGCGTTGCGAGGGACTGGATACCCTATGTGACCTTTCTATAAATGGCACGCTTGTTTTGAAAGCGGATAACATGCACAGAACCTATGAGATTGACGTTAAGAATGTGCTCGTTCCCGGAATCAACGTGATCCATGTCCTCATTCAATCGGCGACCCTGTACGCTTTGGAAAAAGAAAAAGAACAGCACCTGTCAAGCTGCGCGGATGCCGTTCCAGGGATCTCCCATATCCGCAAGGCGCACAGTATGTTCGGCTGGGATTGGGGTCCGCAAATTCCCGATGCGGGGATTTGGCGGGACATCACCATTCACGGTTATGACAATGGGCGAATTGATGATGTATATGTGACCCAGACACATAGCGAGAACAAGGTCCACCTGGACATCAAGGTAGATCTTCAGCATTGGTCGGAAGCCGAACTACACCTGCGGGCCGTTCTGGAATCCCCGGATGGGCAAGTGTACGAACAGGTGTCCGCCGTCAACCTTTCTCAGACCTCACTGGCTCTGGCAATTACCGACCCGCAGATCTGGTGGCCGAACAATTACGGCAGTCAACCTCTGTATACCTTAAAGGTGGAACTGTCTAGCGGAGCTAAAGTCATTGATGACAAGACACTTACGATCGGTCTTCGCAAGCTAACTGTTAAGCAAGTCAAAGATACTTGGGGCGAGTCCTTCGAGTTTGAAGTCAATGGTAAAAGCATCTTCGCCATGGGCGCGAACTATATCCCGGAAGATAACGTCTTCGGGCGGATCAGCTATGAAAAAACAGAAAAATTGATTAAGAGCTGTGTCGAAGCTAACTACAACTGTATCCGTGTGTGGGGCGGCGGGTATTATGCTGACGATTATTTCTATGATCTGTGCGACCAGTATGGCTTGATTGTGTGGCAGGATCATATGTATGCGTGTGGAAATTACGATTTTACCGACGAATTCAAAGACAGCATCACGCTAGAAACGATCGATAATGTGAAAAGAATCCGTCACCACGCCTCCCTCGGTCTGTGGAGCGGCAACAATGAGCTGGAATATGCCTGGGCATATTGGGGCTGGGGCGAACGTTACGGGGAAAAGCTGAAACAAGACTATCTCAAGCAATTCGAAGAGTATTTGCCGGAGTTGTCCAAATCGCTTGATCCGAACACCTTCTACTGGCGGTCATCCCCTTCTTCCACGGGTAACTTCGATGACCCGAACAACGAGAACATTGGGGATATGCACTATTGGGATGTGTGGCACGGACGCAAGCCGATCACCGAATTCAGAACTCTGTTCCCTCGATTCATGTCCGAGTTCGGATTACAGTCGTTCCCGTCGTTAAAAACCGTGGAGTCATTCACACTGCCAGAAGACCGGAATATCTTCTCCTACGTCATGGAGTCTCACCAGAAGAACGGAACCGGCAATGAGAAGATTCTGTACTATATCAGCGAATATTTTAAATATCCGAAAGATTTCGATAACCTGCTGTATGTCTCCCAGCTTATACAGGCGGAAGGCATGCGCAATGGAATTGAGCACTGGAGAAGAAACCGCGGAAGATGTATGGGCGCTATTTATTGGCAGCTGAATGACATCTGGCCGGTAGCTTCCTGGTCCAGCCTGGACTATTTCGGCAGATGGAAAGCCGGTCATTATGCCGCTAAAAGATTCTTCGCGCCGATCCTGGCCTCCGCGTGCGAAGAAGGAACCACTGTCTCGCTGCATGTGACCAACGAAACCTTGAACGAAACCACAGGACACCTAAGCTGGCGTCTCCTGAACACCCGTTCCGAACTCATTCAGAGCGGTGAGCTGGCGGTATCCGTTGATGCTCTTTCCACACAGGAGATCACCAATCTGGATTTCGGTTCTGTACTGGACACCAAGCAGAAGCTGAGAGAAAGCTACCTGGAATTCGACTATATCGTAGACGGTAACTCCGTTAGCGGAGGAACTGTACTGTTTGTGAAATCCAAGCATTTTAATTACCTGGACCCACAGATCAGCAGCTCTGTCTCCGAGACGGAAGAACAGTTTATCGTTGAAGTTAAGAGCGAATCGCTCGCCAAATTTGTGGAGCTTAGCTTAAGCGATGCGGATTCCCTTTGGAGCGATAACATCTTTGACTTGTCCGCTTCTGCCGCAAAAACTGTCACCGTCCAGAAAGATAGCCTGTCAGAGCAGCTGACACTGGAAGCCTTTAAAGAGCAGCTTACCGTCCGCAGTTTGTTTGATACATTTGAATAACAATCATAAAGAGGCTCGTAAACCGCTGCAAATGCTGGTTTACGAGTCTCTTGTTATGCTACGCTTCGGCCAAAGCCTTCCCCATTGTTCGGGCTATTCAGCGCTAGTGATTACCGCCATAGTATATGACCATATTCATTTGGCACTTTGTATTTTCCCTGTTGAAATATGAGTGTGGTCTGTCCGCTTTGAAACGAATGGCGTCACCAGCTTTAACTTTATATTCAGTGCCACCAACCAGTACCGTCATCTCCCCTTCAAATACAGTAATGTATTCTTCGGTCCCCTCCTGGTGCGGCTCGGAAATTAACTCCCCGCCCGGATCAATATCTACCGTGTAGATTTCGAATTTCCTTCCATCGTCATAAGGAAAGAACGGGTACAAGCGGTATTTTTCCTCTTCAGTAAGAGATTGAATATCCTCTTTGGCTACAACCACCGCTTCCGTTTGGGATTGATTGATCAGAGCAGTGAACGAAACCTTTAGCCCATTTGCAATCTTCCATACCGTTGTAATCGATGGATTGGACTCTCCCCGCTCGATCTGCCCCAACATCGTTTTACTTATTCCTGTCAATTCAGATACTTTGTCCAGGCTGAGCTTTCTCTGGTTACGCAAAGCTTTCAGATTTTTAGCGAAGATCAACTGAATATTATCCAAAATACCCAACTCCCTGCTATTGTGCGTTATAGCGTATTTATTGTACAATCATAAAGCACAAAAGTGTTATGACGTACATTTTGTTCAATTGTAGCATATCTTAGAGGAGTGGTTTCAAGCATGTCATTTATTCCGTTTTTGTCCTATGTCATCGTTACTACCTTTACACCAGGCCCCAATAATATAATGGCCATGTCCAATGCCAGCCGGATGGGCCTGAGAAGATCAATGCCTTTTATTTTAGGCGTCGGTGCAGGCTTCTTAGCCATTATGTTACTCTCCAGCTATTTCAATCTGGTATTATATCATTTTATTCCACGCATAAAAGTTGGCATGAACATTTTGGGATGCCTATATATGCTGTACCTGGCTGTAAAAATTGTTAGAAGCAGCTTCCAACAACGAGATGATTCTGCTTCCAATAACAACTCGTTTTTCTCTGGTTTATTATTGCAATTCATCAATCCCAAAGTAATTCTTTATGGAATAACTGTCATTTCTACCTTTATCATGCCCTACCATTACTCGAACTTCAGATTGATAGGCTTTGCTGCCTTTCTTGCTTTTGTAGGCTTTCTCGCCACCTTTAGCTGGGCACTGTTCGGCTCTCTTTTCCAAAGCTTTCTGCTGAAGTATCAAAAAGCATTTAATATTGTGATGGCATTGTTGCTAGTGTACAGCGCTATATCCGTATTCAGCTAATACTAGCTAAACTTTGTGCCTTCTAGGGCTCATATGCTATACTTTTGATAGGATATGTGATAGGGGGTTATATAGACATGGCAACGCAGAATTGCTCATTAGCTAGGGTGTCCTCATGCAAAGCCTAATACTAGGGCGATACTTTGTGTGAGGTGCGATAGAACAGATTTCATCGCCCAAACTTAACATTATCGTTTCTAATAATGGGCTTTGCACCTTATATTTTTCCATTAAAAATAAGGGGCTGAAAGCCATGATTACACCATTCATTAGAAACCACCAATATAACGTTATTAAGAAACAAAGTGAATTCCTTCAAAACACACTGCGCACCGTCGCAGACCGTAGAGTTTTGGAGACCGTAAGATTTCGTGCTGCAACGATCGTTACTGAAGCTTTTCCTTCTCTTACACAGGAACAGCAGCAGATGCTGGAACAAATCTCGACCTTAGAGTCGGGCTATGATTTCCAGAGATATCTTAGCGCATTAGATCCTTACCTAGAGTCATATCCGACAATTACGCTAAAACAAATTCAGAAGTTGTTCCCTAAGACTAAGAAGCTAAAAGTGCCGGATCTCTCATCCATCGACTTTCGAGTTGTGACGTATCTGAGCTGGGTAGATATTGCTTCGAATAAATTATTCATCGTATATCCATTCGAAGGGCAGTTCATTGGGATTGAGGGAAGAATTACGCCGACACATAAGAGCGGGTATTGCCTGTTCTGCAATCGGCATCAAGAGCTTGCTTTCTTCTCGGTCAAGACCAAACCTGCGAACGCTTCGCCGGATAACTATTCTGCGGTTGGTCAGTACGTATGTATGGACAACCATAAATGTAATGGGATCATTACCGATACAGGACCGCTGGAGAAGTTCATTCTCTCCGTTCGAAAATAACAACGAACCAAGAACCACACAGAGCATACGCTCGCATGTGGTTCTTGTTTTTTTACATATTTAGCTGCTCTTGTGAGACGATCACTAGCCGCTTCCAGGCCTGCTTTCGCCATCGGTAGAACATCATTAAAGCCCTGATCCACTCATCAATCGCAAAGGCAAGCCAGATACCTGCCAAGCCAAAATGCAGCACCACACCAAATAGAAATGCCATCGGTACACTAATCCCCCACATGGAAATGATCCCGATGAGAACCGGAAAACGTACATCTCCTGCCGCATTCAAGGAACTGATCAGGACCATATTACAGGCTCTGGCCGGCTCCAGAAGAATGGATAACAGAAATAATTCCCGGCCTAGTGAAATGATCCCGGCGTCTGAAGTAAACAATCCAAGTAGCGGACTTGAGATAAAATAGAGCAAAATACTGACAGCCGTTGTCACAAGTAGCCCCGTCTTTAAGCTTCGCAGTCCTGAACGGTAGGCATCCTCCTTGTGGTTTGAACCGATTAAATGACCGACAATGATCTGGGTAGCCGTGCCGATAGACATTGAAAACACAAAAACGAATGAGGTTATATTCTGTGTATAGATCTTGGTCGTTAACGCTGCTACCCCTAGCACGGAAATAAAATAGGTAATTACACCCTGTGACAAATTATACGATATGGGTTCGCCTGCCGATGGAAGCCCCAGCTTAAACAATAGTCGGATATCTTCTTTCCGAAAACTCTTTAGCGGAAGCAGCCGGACACGATGAGGCAGGCTGCGACTGCATAATATAAGCAATACTAGCAAGGCGAACAACCTTGAGATCCAGGTAGAAGCAGCTACACCTCCTACACCTAAAACCGGCATACCAAAGGGATGTTTAAGTACAATATACACCCCGATAATATTGATAACATTGCTAGCCAGGGACACCAGCATCATTTCCTTCACGATGCCGCGGCAGCGGAGCATGGTACCTAAAGTCATGTTAATGGCAACCATTAGCATCGAACTACCAACGATCGACAGAAAGACCTTGCCTTGCTCCATGATCCCTCCCGATAATTTGAACACGTTAAGAAAAACACCAGGGAACAATAACAAAGTCATACTTATGAGAAGGCCAAGAATTACATTAAGCGTAAGAGAAAGCGCACTTATTCTCTCCACATCCTGCGGCCTGCCTGCACCTAGCGATTGATTCAACACTACAGCGGTACCTACAGTCAGAAATCCAAAGAACATCCCGGCAATGGTCAATACCTGATTAGCCAATCCCACAGCCGTAACCGCTGTATCGGAGTAGCCGCTCAGCATCATCGTATCGACGATGCCGAGCAGCATTCCGAACAGGTTCTCCAGAAATATCGGCCAAGTCAGAGAAAGCAGACTATAACTCTTCAGCCGATCCTTACGTTCATCCGGCAAAGTTCAATTCCTTCCTTTCAAGCATTATTCTTTTATCGAACCAATCATCACACCTTGGGCAAAATACTTTTGCAGCAGCGGATAAATCATCAGAATGGGTGTAATTACAATAATAATCGTAGCCATCTTCAAGGAAGTGCCAGTAACCTGGATTTTATCAATCATTTGCAATTGTGCAGGATTGCTCGCTTTCATTAAGGTATCTGCCAGCGCCTGCTGTTTCGTCAACATCTCCTGCAGTACCGTAGAGAGCGGCTTTAAATTGGAATCACGGACATAAAAGGCTCCTGTAAACCAATCATTCCAGTGCTCTACGGCATTAAACAATGCAATGGTGGCAAAAACAGGTTTGCTGACTGGGACAATAATCCGAAAGAAAATGCCAAAGTCGCTGCAGCCGTCGATTCGCGCGGCTTCTTCCAGACCTTCCGGTGTCTGTTGAAAAAATGACCGCATAATCAACATGTTCCACACACTGTACAATGCCGGAATAATGTACACCCAGATACTATTCGTGAGCGAAAGATTCTTGAGCACAATATAATAAGGGATGATTCCGCCGCTAAACAGCATCGTGAAAAAAATCAGGAAGGTCAGCTGCTTGTGCCCCGGAAGAGTACGGCTTTTCAGCGCGTAGGCGGCCATAGATGTCAAGATCACGCTCAGAAAGGTACCTACTACCGTACGAAAGATAGAAATCATAAACCCATTCAGAATATTGGATTGGTTGAATACTTCACGGAAGTTCTCTAGCGTAAACTCTCTTGGCCAGAAATAAATGCCTCCCTTTGCCGCATCAGATCCCACGTTGAAGGCTAGCGCAAGTACATTAATAAGCGGCAATAAGATACTAAGACTCAACAATATCAATAATCCATAATTAATCACATCTACTGTCTTTTCCATACCTGTGGAAAATATCGAAGCTTTCTTCATGCCATGTATCCCCCGTTGTCATACTGAATTAAAAGAGCAACTGAGTTTTAGGATCCTTACTTTTTTCCTCCAGCAGTTTGATGTAATCATCAAGTCCTGCAATCTGAAGCTGCTTCGCCGCAGCATCCAGTATCGTCTTGGCCTCTGTCATGTCCTTAGCATAATAGGCTCGAACTACACTCTCCTTGTACTTATCAAGAGCCATGCTCAATTGATTCCCTTTGCTGAACTCTCCCAGGAAGGCAAGTGCTGAATAGCCGTCCTTCACTTTCGCTTGACTCCTTTTTTCGTCATATCCCCAGTATTTAGCGAGTTCAAGTGGAATTTTATCTTGGTCTGGAGTCTCATTGGCGCCGTAGGTTGCCTCACCAAAATCCTTGAGATCATCCACATCAGTACCCCCAAGAAACCAGCCCCAACCGTTACCGACGCCTGAAAATCCAAGCTTCTTTGCACTAACCGGGTCTTTTTGCAGCAGATCAAGCACTTGTTTCTTGGGCACCGGATTTCCTTGGGAATTCAAATCATAATCCCGGCCCTCAATTCCATAATTCCAGAGCAGCTTACCTTCACGAGTAGCGAGGAAATCAGCTAGCTTCACAATATCTTCCGGATTTTTGGTAGCCTTAGGAATGGACCATGCACCGTATCCACTTTTATAGGTCAAATCCATCTGGTAAGGACCATCTACCGAGTTCAATGGACCCAGCGGAACATACCGGCCATCCTTGTCTTCGTCAACATAATTATGCATTTCCCCCACAATCGCGAAGGAATCATTAAGCACGCCTTCTTTTACACGGGTCTCTTCCATTGTGTAATACTCCGGATGCATCAATCCTTCTTTTAGCAGTTTCTGCACAAATTCTACACGTTTTAGACCATAGTCTGTTTGACTCTCGTGCAAGATGTTACCGCTAGCGTCGCGCTTGAAGCCTTCACCGTTAAAACCTGTCCATACAAGGTCATTATATAGCCCTTGTCGGTCAGATCCTCCCCAAAGGACAGGTCCGATTGGAAATACAGCCTTGCCGTTCTTATCTTTGAACCCGCCTGCCTTAATTTTATCAGCCAATTCATAAAGCTGCTCAGAGGTTGTAATTTTACGCGGGTCTACACCAAGGGCATCGGCAATATCTTTACGGATATACGGTCCCGAGATATATTTCCTAACCCCATATCCGCCTTCTCTTGGAATATTGATGTGCACACTATAAGCAGCACCGTTATATTCAGGCCGGAACATCACACCATACTTCGTATCAATAGGAAGATAGTTATCTCCAAGATATTTACTGTATACCTTTGTATTTTTCAGCATTGGAGCAACATCATAAAACATATCCTCCGACGCAGCCTTGTTGATAAGCCCCATCTCCGGACGGCCGCTATCATTCAGATAATAACCGATAAAGTCCGGCAGATCGCCTGAAGCCAGACCGGCTGCCAGTGCTTTCGTAGAGTCGTCGAAGCCTACAGCCTGGAGCTGCAGGTCAATACCTGTCATCTCCTTGAGCTTCTTCATAATGTCGGGATTCATCTCTTCTGTTACATCGCTGCCCATGAAGATCAAGCCTTTGATTGTACGGTCCGCGATCCAGGTTGCAGGCTTTCCGGCCTTCTTGGCCGAATCGGTATCAGAATTAGAACTACTCTGAGAGTCATTCCCTCCGCATGCCGTTAACACCATTCCAAATACCAGTAGAAGCAGAAGCACATTGGAGCAACTTTTCTTAATCATGGTTGATTTCTCCCTCTCCCTAGCTTTTCTATTGTGAAAGGCCAAACTGTAACGTCCGCCAGCTCACCATAATGAAGTTTCGAACCATTTACGAGATATCCGATTGACGACTAGTACTAAAATCAGACCTATAAAGCCTTGCATTAGACCCAGAGCTGTGCCGAATCCAAACTGTCCGCTCTCAAGTCCCATATGAATGAGGTACGTATCGAGAATTTCCGAAAGATTCATGTTGCCTGGTGTTCTCAGCAGGTAAATCTGATCAAATCCTGCCGATAAGATATTACCGAGAGATAGAATGAAAATAATCATGATGGTAGGACGGATACCAGGCAGCGTAATATGCCACATCTGCTGAAATCTCCCTGCGCCATCGATTTTTGCTGCTTCATACAAGGCGGGATTAATCCCCACAATGGCTGCAAAATAAATGATCGAGCTCCATCCAATGTCCTTCCAGATATAACTCCAGAACATGACCGGATAGAACGCGTTCTCCTTCATCAAAAAGAAGGTACTCCCGTCACCGCCAAGCCAAGAAATCACCTGATTAACCAGACCGGTGTCGGGTGAAAGAATCCGCTGTACCAGGCCGATTACGATAACCCAGGACAGAAAATGAGGCAGATAAGCGATACCTTGAAACACATGCAGCAGTCTTTTCCTCTTGATTTCATTGAGCATCACAGCGAGCAAAATCGGGAACGGCAGGGCCAGAAAAACCTTCATTAGACTGATAATGATTGTATTCTTAATAATTTGCAGACTAAACGGATCTTCAAAGAACATCTCAAAATATGTGAATCCAACCCATGGACTTCCGAATATTCCCTTGTTGAACTGATAGTCTTTGAAGGCCAGAACCACTCCGCCCATAGGAATATAAGAGAAAATAATGAAAAATGCGATACAAGGCAATAGCATCAGATAAAGCTGATAATGGCCAATCAACCGTTTCCAGATCCGGGGCCTGCTGCCGGCAGCTCTCTCTATACCCTTTCTTTTCATAGGAGCAGCCGATAGTTTCATATTCATGGTTCATTCTCCTCCTTACAGGCGCTTCTTCATTCAGAATGATCGGCGGTGATCCAAGTAATGCCTTGACGCTCCAATTCTGCCTCCCAAAGCGAAGGATAAACTTTGTCACTTACGATTACGTCGATTTTCTCAAGCGATGCCAAATGACAACTAGCCTGAATGCCTACCTTGCTGTGATCCGCCAGTACAATGATTTCCTTGGCGCTATTTATTACCATTCTAGAAATCACAGAATCGTTCAAGTCATAATCGCTAATTCCAGTATCGATGGAAATCCCGCCTATGGAGATAAAAGCATGGTCCACATAGAAATTTTTAAGCATTTCCTGACACAGATACCCGCTTACGGAGCGTTGAAAAGGTGAGAGTTCTCCGCCCAGCAAGATAGCTCGGCCATGCACGAGTCCCTTGGCGATCGATTCGCACAGCTGGTTAGCTACAGTTAATGAATTCGTAATGACGGTAATTTGCTTTTTACCTTTCAAAGCTTTGGCCATTTCATAAATGGTGGTTCCTGTGTCCATAAAGATGGTATCTCCATCTTGGACCAGCTCTGCCGCTCTGCCCCCGATGATCTGTTTGGCCTCATAGTTCATTATGCTGCGTTGTTGGTACGGCGGCTCCCCGCCTTCGTACTGTGTCTTGACACCTCCACCATAGACCCGCTTCAGCTTCCCCTCTTCCTCCAGCTGGAACAGGTCCCGGCGTACAGTCTCTTGCGATACTTTAAGCTGCTCAGCCAGCACCGTTACCCTTACTTTGCCATGAGCATCGATTTGTTCGAGAATGAAGCCTCTTCGTTCCTCGGCCAACAATGACATCTGTTTCTATTCCCCTCTCCTGTACCCCTTACTCCTGTGCTGCTGCAAATGCAAATCTTGTCTTGAATGGGAGTGCCCACTCAAATTCGTCATACCGGCCGGTTAGAAACCGGTAATCCGGGTACTCTAAAGTCTCATAAACTCCCAGCGATGCTACCCATGGCGAGAAGCTTCTGAATCTGATCCTATTATCCACCTCATCAAATTCAGCAAGCCGCAGCCAACCATTTCCCCCTCTATAACGATCCTGGTAATTGACGAGGAGCTGAATGACCTCTTGCCCATTGGCATTCTTACGCACCTGATGAACATTACCGTTAAAATGTCCGTTCACGGTCATGAATACCTGCTCATAGGGATATACGAGTTCGTTCCAGATCAAGACACCATTCTCTGATAGTTCAGGAAGATTCATGGCCCGAAGCCGGGTCGTGTACATAATATCGTGCGAGACAAGAATGGTTGGATAATCCCGATGACTTTCGAGAATTTCCCGGCACCAGTCCATGTCCTTCTCTAGATGTTCCATATCAACCATCAGCCACAAGTAAGTGTAGCTTCCCGCCGGCTTCAACCCGTAAGAACTGTAACGAGAGGGCGAAGCACCACGGTAGTAACTTTTATCCTGAAATCGTTCAGGACCAAAATAGTGTAAATACGTATGATGCTCATCGTAATCGTGATTGCCCGCTGTCATCATGTAAGGCACCTTGCCTTGATCAAGCATGGCAACGGCAGCCGAGGCACGCTCCCATTCGACTTCGACCTCACTCCGGTGTACCAGATCACCGACAAAGGCAGTCATAGCCAGCTGCAAGTGATCCTCATGCTTAACAAGCCAGGCAGTTTGAGCCTCAAGCATCTCCGGGTTCAAATAGGTTTGCATTTGAGGATCGGGAATAAAGACAAAATGATAATTCTCTTCGCGCTGCAGCTCAGGCTCTCCCCCAAAGCTTCCTTCCAGCACTTGCTCTGCCTCCATCTTACAGAGCCAGTCGTCCGGGTGGAGCGCTTCTCCAGTAACACGAATCTCCCTAATCGTCCCCGTAAATAGGGTATCGATTCCTCCAGCCCATTCGGAAGCGCCCACATTCCAGCCTCTTCCCTTGGCCGCAGCGACTCCGGAAATGCCTTCCAAAGGGCTGTTATAATCACAGATTCCGTTCACAAATAACAGGGTACGGCGCGTATCGTTGACAATCACCACATGATACCAGCCTCCCGCCTCCAACTGGCGCGTCCAGTTCGTTGTCGAGGTGTGTAAATTCTCCGGATGGCTGACCCACTGTATCTCCTTGCAGTTGGATACGGATAGAGAGGACAGGAGCTCACGCTCACCGCTTCGCCCAAGTTCTGCTCCCTGCCCCTGGCGAGTCAATACACCCATCCAGCTGTGGCGAATTTCATCAAAAGGCTCGGGAAGACGAATAATCGCCTCGATTGTAAACCCTTGCAACAGGCTTTCCTTATTCAGTGGAGCCTCTTGCTCGGTCCAGAAATAATAACCGGAGCCTTTGGGAAGGCGATCATTGTGAAAAGCCAACCCTTCTGCCCCCGCTTTTGTTTCCCAGGTTAAAAGGTCCGAAGCTGTAACGGTGTGCCCTGGCATCAGGTTTACAGAAGTAAGTAATAATCGATTTCCTTTACCGCTATAGTCTCGCAGAACAAGATTCTCCTTCAGCAGACTTCCATGCTCAACTCCATCAGGAGTAAACCGCCAGTGAGCAAGTGGCTCCACTGGACTTTCCCGCCGTTCCGCTCCCAAGGATCGTCCGTGTCTCGTCACCGCCCCACCTCTGCTCGTTCTCCAAGCAACAGTTCTTGTACCTCAAGCCAGTTATTCACCCGGGTATATCCCGTTTCAAAAATATTGTGAGCAGCACTGTAAAGAATGCCTGTGCCCTTAAATCGCTTGAGCTGCTTCACATTATCATCGATTAGATAGTCGGCATGAATAATGCTTTTATCACCGCAGAATACAATATGGCTGTCAGGTATAGTGGAAAAATGCTCCTTAAGCCATTCATATTTCGCTTGGAACGACGCAGGAACTTCCATCGCCGCTGTGGCAATAAAAATCTCGTAATGTTTCTGCAATTCTCGAATAACCTCCTGACTGTCCGGTATGACACTCAACTGGCGAAAGAATTGCTCGGATTCATAGTAGCTTTCGATTTCTTCGCGACGCTCCGGACGAATGTTGACAAGGGTGGTTCCTTGCAGTTCTTCCAGTGTCACATTATCATCGTGCTCCAGATTAAACAGCTCCAGATGTGAGATGGCTGTATCTGCCATGACTTCATCAATGTCTATTGCGATTCGCTTCATAGGTAGCTCCTTTTGTCCATGACCGTTTCTGTGTGTTTTCCTATTCAATCTCACAAATTCACAACAAATAAAAGAACATGTCACAACTTTAAAGGAGAAATATCAGCACAGAATCAACACTTCATTAAAAAAATGTAAATCAACAAAAAACAACCGCTCTCTCTTTTTACACAAAGAAAGAACGGTTGTCTTCGGTTCGGTTAAAACAAAAAGCTCTCGAATCGTCACAAGGACAAATTCAAGAGCTCATTATTTACTAACTATGATGCGGTCGAGAGGACTCGAACCTCCACAGTATTGCTACCACACGGACCTGAACCGTGCGCGTCTGCCAATTCCGCCACGACCGCATATTATGTAGTGGTGATCTCAATCACCGGTAAGTAAGACTATACGCCTTTTTCGGATAAAATGCAAGTCTTTTTTCATCCTTCTTATCCAGCACTTTCTGCTTATAGTTAACCCTGATTTCTGGATCAATACAAATTATTTTGTTTTCCTGTTCAAGCATCGTCTATAATAGTTGTAATATGTAAACTGTAATTTGTAATCCATTATATTAAGGGGATTAAACCTAATGACTGATGTATCGTTGTCCAAAGATGTAATTCTTGACACCGCCGAGTCTGTCTTCCGCAAGTTCGGACTCGCCAAGACTAACATATCTGATATCGCTCGTGCGCTTCATGTCAGCCATGCAGCGTTGTATAAATATTTCGACAATAAAGCGGCTCTGCGTAAGGCGGTTGTGGAGCGTTGGATGCATAGCGTCTTCGATTCTTTGAATGCTGTTGCTGCTGAGGATATCCCAGCGGATCAAAAGATGTACCGTTGGCTGGATACTTTACGGAAATTCAAGCGGGAACGCGCCAGAAAAGATCCTGAATTGTTCGCCATGTACGCAGCTATGGTCGCAGAGACCGAAGGCGCACTGGAAGTCCATGTTGAGCATCTAATAGATCAACTAACATTAATCATTGAAGACGGGGTATTGTCCGGCATCTTCGCTTGCAAGGATCCCCGCCAGGCCGCTACTGCCGTATTTATCGCAACAACGAGATTCCATCATGCCGCTCATTCTGCAGAGTGGGAATCACCTCATTCTGACGCGCAATTCCAAGCCATTTGGCAGGTCTTATTGAACGGATTATCTATAACAAAATAAAGCATCTCATAAACACCAGCTTGAACTTCGATCTCTTCTGGATCGAAATTCAAGCTGGTGTTTTTAAATCTACAAGTTACGTTTTAATTATTTTGTAACTTGTAATTTGTAAATTGCGATGATATACTTCTCCCATAAATCTTAAGGAGTGATATCGATGTATACAGTCATGGGCGTTACAGGACAAGTCGGAGGAGCCGTTGCTAATCAGCTTCTTGCAGAAGGTAAGAAAGTTAGAGTTGTTGTTCGTGATGAACAAAAGGCAAGCGCATGGAAGGAACGAGGCGCGGAAGTAGTTACTGCGGACTACCGTGATTCGGCAGCTCTGCAAGTCGCTTTTGCCGGGTCAGAGGCTGTTTTTGTAATGAATCCGCCTTACTTTTATCCGAAAGAGGGCTTTCCTGAAACAAAAGAAGTGGTTAAAGCTATTCGGTTGGCGCTGGAAGCAGCAGCTCCCCAGAAATTTGTTGCTTTATCTTCTGTAGGCGCACAACATCCACAAGGTCTTGGTATTATTGGTTCATTGCATATTTTAGAGCAGGAATTAAGCCAGTTATCAATCCCTTCAGCCTTTTTGCGGGCTGCCTGGTTTATGGAAAATTCGCTGTGGGATATTGAGCCCGCCATAAGTAATGGGCAGATCCAAGCTTATCTTGCACCCCTGGATCGTAAAATACCCATGGTCTCCACAGTCGATATCGGCAAAATTGCCGCTGCTACACTTCAGCAGACTTGGGAAGGCACCCGCTACCTTGAACTGCAAGGACCTGCGGCGTATTCGCCTAATGACATCGCTTCTACGCTCGCCAAGCTTTTAAACCGAAATGTAGAAGCTATTCTGATTCCACGTTCGGATTGGACAGATACTTTTGTCCAGCAAGGCGGAATTGCTGATCGCGTGAACGGCCGCCTTGAAATGTTGGATGGATTTAATTCGGGCTGGATTGACTTTGAACGTCAGGGAACAGAGCTTGTCTCGGGTTCTGTAACGTTAGAGGAAGCCTTGAATAAATTAATATAATTGGGGTTCCGATCGTGTAGTGGCTTGGGCCAGAACGACTAAAAGCAAAAAAGGTGGAGCACAGGGATTGATCATCCTTGCGCTCCACCTCTTTTTACTGCTCAGCAGCCGATTGGAACTTCTCTTCCATTAACCCCAGCAACGTGAACAGCAGCTCATTAGACTGGTTAACTAGTTCGGGTTGCCCCAGCATTTCCGCTGGTGTCTGAACATATTTCCCCGGCTCCATTTCGTCTTCGCTATGCTCAATGATTGTACGGATACTGTCTTCGTTAGATTCCAAATGAAATTGCAAACCGACAACATGACCGTTATATTCGAAGGCTTGGTTATCACACCCCGAGCTAAAGGCCAACGTCTTGGCTTCAGCCGGCAAACGGAAGGTATCCCCATGCCAATGAAATGGAGTGAACTGCTGCGGGAACGCTTGGAAAAATACCGAGTCTTGGGCTGCATCGGTCAGTTCTACCGGGAACCAGCCAATTTCCCTCCACGGGTTCTTCTCCACAACTCCCCCAATTTGCTCAGCAATGAGTTGAGCTCCCAAACAGATACCCAGCACTAACTTTCCTGCATGGATAGCCTGGTTTATGTACTGTTTCTCTAAACTCAGCCAAGAGATATTTCCCTCATCATACACTCCCATCGGGCCACCCAAAACGACAAGCAAATCATATTCATCGTGCTCAGGCAGGCTCTGATCTTCTTCGTACATTAACGTTGTCTTAAGCTGGTGCCCCTTATTCCTGGCCCAGACGGCAATGTGCTCCGGCGATTCGAACGCGACATGCTGCAAGCAATGAACTTGCAATTTCCCCACCTCACATTCTCTTGTCTTCTGCAAGAGAGGTACATGAATTTACTGGGTTTGCTCCCATTCATATACCCCTTCCTCCATACGAAACGCTGTAAATCCCTCCTGCTGCATTTTTTCCACAGCCTGAGTTGAAAAAATGCAGTAAGGTCCCCGGCAGTATGCCGCAATCCGGGTATCCTTAGGAAGACCTTGAAGATAAGTATCCAGTTCCTCCATCGGTACAGAAATCGCCCCAGGAATATGACCTGCGTCAAACTCTTCTGCCGGACGAACATCCAGTAGAATAATACTCCCGTCTTCAACCTTGTTTAATACCTCGTTCAGTGAAAGTGTCTGTATTTCCTCGAAGTTGTTCATAAAATTCAGTTTGATTCGCGAAATTTCTGCAAGCTGACTTTCGGATAAACGCCATAAGGAATTTAAAAAATCTAAAATTTCAGGGTTCGCCAATGTATAAATAACATACGTACCCTGCTTACTAAATTTCACCAACCTGGCATCTAATAACACCTGGAGATGGCGCGAAACATTCGCTACACTCATCTCTGTTCCTCTGGCCAGCTTTTCTACCGATTTGGGACCCTGAGATAATAAATGCAGCAGTTCAAGGCGTTTATCACTAGACAGGCATTTCCCAATACGAGCAAATTGTCCATACAACTCATCCTTAAACACTCTTGCCGACGGCTCTGGAGTCATCTTGCTCCCCCTCTATCATATTCAATAAATTATTTGAATTATAATAATGAGCTGTCTATTCGTCAAGGGATTCTAGGAACTAATTTTCCGGTCTCTCGCCGCACCCAAGCCAAAAATAAGGAGTAGCACGGTTGCTCCAACCAAAATCAGAAGCGGTGTAGTCCAGCTATGCGTCACATCATGCAAGTAACCGAAGAGCATCGGACCCGTTGCCGCCAGTAAATAACCCACAGATTGAGCCATACCGGACAACTCTGCCGCCTGATGGGCATCCTTCGTACGGAGTCCAAAAAACATCATCGCCAAACCAAAAGCGAAGCTGCAGCCGATCCCCACTAAGATGACCCACAACGCAATTAAATGGACGCTTCCATAAAGAAGACCGAGAATGCCAGACATTATAAAAATAAACGCCATTATAATAAGCGGACGCTGATTAGACATTCGTCCTGCCATCACTGGTACAATAAAAGTAAAGGGAAGCATCGCCAATTGCAGAATCGATAACAACCAGCCGGATTGGCCCGAGCCAATGCCCTGCTGCAGCAGAATCTCTGGCAACCAGGCGATCACCACATAGAACACCATAGATTGCAAACCCATATACAAGGTCACTTGCCAGGCCAATCCAGAACGCCACAAGCTGGTCTGTTCACCGGCCACCGTATTATTTTGAATCGTACTAGCCCCGTTTTCTTTTCCCTTCCGTTTCCATTGTGGCAACCACATGACAATAGAGATAAAGCTCAGAACGCCCCAAATCCCAAGCGCCCCCCTCCACCCAAGTCCTGCATTAACGGCAAGCGGGATACTGATTCCGGAAGCGATAGCACTCATCAAATTCATCGAAATGGAATATACACCTGTCATCATCCCTAGCCGCGATGGAAATTCATGTTTGATCAGACTGGGCAGCATTACATTGCACACAGCAATAGCCAGCCCAAGCACAATAGTTCCTGCATATAAAGTGATCACCCCAGGAACAGACCTTAATACAATACCAAATGTAAGACAAACCACAGCGGCCATAATCAGCCGTTCCACGCCAAATTTACGACCTAACCGGGGAACCCATGTTGAAAATAAAGCAAACGCAAGCAAAGGTAATGTCGTAATCATCCCTGCCATTGTATTGGAAATCTGTGTACTGCTGCGTATAAGTCCTACGAGGGGACCTACCGAACTGAGTGGAGTCCGCAGATTCGCTGCGATAAAAATAATTCCTATAATCAAGGTCAACCCCACTGTGCGCCGGGCAGTTAGACCTGATTCTTTATTCAGTCTTTCATGAAGCTCATTCGATAAAGCCATGCTGTAACCCTCCTAATGTATTGTTGGCTAGATTTTGTAATCTAAAGAACCACACACATTATAATATACTTATAATAAAATAAAGTAAACTATAATATATTTTCAATAAAATATAGCATACCAAAAACCCTCTATCTTCAATAGATAGAAGGTCATTGTCGCTCTTATGAGAAAGTCACAGTCCCTGAGGACTACAAATTGTATTTTAAAATAATATGAAGAACGACTTCATCATTCGAGTGATTAACATAGGAATGCTTACCTTCTGCATTAAAACTGATGGAGTCATATTGATTCAGGTTATGCGCTTCTTCATTCACGTGAATGGTAATGCTCCCGGACATGACGGTGAGAATTTCTGTTGAGTATTGATGATGTGGTTCTGGAAAGTAGGAGCTATGCGGCTGCAAATAGGCCCGGCACATCTCAATTTCATTACTGGTGTTCTGAAAAATCGGCTCCACAATCCAGGTTTTCTGTTCACCCGTGATCCTTAAGCCCTGCCCAGCTCGGGATATTTGCGATTTACTCTCTGTTGAGAACAAAGACATGAGCGGAATCGAGAGGCTTTTGGATATTTTCCATAACAGTCCAAGGGTTGGATTGGTCTCACCCCGTTCTATGTTTCCAAGGGTCAGCTTACTCACCCCAGATAATTCGGATAGCTCCTCCAGACTCAAGCGCTTCTCTTTACGAAGTTTTTTGAGGCTACCGCCAACCTGTAGAACAATTTGCTTGGGATCATCGGTTTCCATATGTATTTGTTCAACCTCACTTTCTAGTCATGCATCTCTCTCCGGACCCGCTTAAGGATAAACTACGGGATTAGCGATGCCGATTCTTATTCTATTCCAAATTAATGCTGCTGTTCAACTGTTTTAGCGCATAATCTGTAGTCATTGTAATCTTATTTGGCAGATCCTGCATAGAAAACCACTGTACTTTCTCTAACGCGTGAGGTTCTTGATTTTGTACATCCCCTGAGACGATATTAGCCAAAAATGTTGGAGCTACATAGTGGACGTCTTCCGCTGGAAGGATATGATTCGTCACACACAGTAATCGTTCAATTTCGATTTCTAACCCTAACTCTTCCCGAATTTCACGTATTACGGCATGTTCTATCGTTTCCATATAATCGACTTTGCCACCGGGTAAACTCCAATGCCCGGCTTCAGGTGGTTTTTTACGTAAAACTAGTAAGATGCGATTGTTCTCATCTCTTATAACGGCTCCTACACCAACTCTTGGTCTTTTTTCTGCTTCCATGGTATCTCTCCTATTCTTACATTAAGCTTATTATATCGTATTGCAGCATGTTAAATGTTCTGTTTGGATAACGCTCTAAAATATTCTACAACTACCTCACGGAATTCTACAGCAACCCGCGTGATATAGCGACTCCTGTGCCGTATTAAGGCTATTTCTCGCACCAATTCATGGTCCTCTATTTGCAGATATTTGATTCGTTCCCGTGAATTCCTTGCCGTGCTTGGGATAAAGGCTATGCCTATTTCGGCTTCCACAAGAGCACTTAACCTTGCTGGTTCATCACCCTCATACACATAATTAGGTACGAACCCAGCTGCGTTACATACAGAGTCCACTAAATCACGAGTACCGTAGCCTTTCTTAACACCAACAAACCATTCATCCCTTAGTTCTGTCAAGGATACGCTAGTTCGCTCCGCCAGTCGATGTCCCATTGGAACAGCTATAAGGATAGGATCAAGGCATACAATTTCGCATTCAATGTCATCCCCATGTACAGGAGGTGAGGACAAGCAGAAATCAACCTCTCCTCTATGAAGAAGTGTAACCATTTCTTGCGTGGTCAACATTTGCACATGAAATTGGATATTGGGCCGCTTTTTCCGAAACTCTCGCAGGATATTAGGTAGCGCACTTGCCGCCGTCACCGCTAATTCGAGTGTGCCATGTTCCGGGCTGGATAAATCACTAATCTCCTGCTTTCCCTGTTCCAATTCGAACAAAGCTCGTTCTGCACGGCGAAGGAATCTGCTGCCGAATTCATTTAACCTCAGCTTCCGCCCAATCCGATCGAATAGAGGGACCCCTAAATCCTCCTCCAAGCGTTGAATTGTTTTACTTAATGATGATTGAGTAACATGCAGACTTCGCGCAGCTTCGGTCATATGCTCCAACCTTGCTACCGCGACAAAATATTGCAGTTGAAGTAATTCCATTTCGCACCTCCGTTCATTCCTCTCAGTCAATGAGATTATAGCATAAGATGTGTTGGAAAGAATAACGGATTTCAAGTACGATTGCATTACTACGATTGGGGGAACTTATAATGAGTATTCGCAGCAAGTGGTTAATGATTTCAGTTGGGCTCGGGATCCTATTGAATCCATTAAATTCTTCGATGGTTTCTGTTGCTATTCCAAGTCTGCAAAATATGTTCCAGCTTGACTACACCGGTGTTTCCTGGATTATTTTCGCTTTCTATATTGCAAGCAGCATCGCTCAACCAGTCATGGGAAAAGCCAGTGATTTATTCGGTCGCAGGAAAATATTCCTTGCCGGGCTTGTAGTATCCTTCTTCGCATCATTGTTAGCTCCAGTATCACCAACCTTCGCTTGGCTTATCGTGTTTCGTATTGTGCAAGCCATAGGAACTAGCATGATGGTTGCCGTAGGAATGGCCATTGTGCGAATTCATGTTACAGAGAGACAAGCAACTGCGCTGTCTGTTTTGTCCATTTTCCTATCGGGAGCGGCAGCTATTGGACCTTTTATTGGCGGGGTCATCATCCATTGGTGGGGCTGGCCTGCTATCTTTCTTGTCAATATTCCATTCGTGGTGGTCAGCTTTCTATTGTCTTGGAGGAATATTCCTGGGGACGAACCATCAACAAACGTTGCAACAGGCATGTCCTATCGCAAATGGCTTGATTTGATGGATGCCTCGGGGATCTTACTTTTCACAGCGGGACTGGTTGCCTTGCTCTTTGGATTACTTTCTGCAAAATCATCCGGGCATATCTCATTAGGAAATGTTATGATCTCGCTGATCGGCCTCGTTCTCCTGGGGACGTTCGTATGGCATGAGTTAAAGGCCAAGTCACCTTTTATTCCTTTACGCATATTCGCCAAATACCCTGCGATGACTTGGGTTAATATCGAATTCATGCTTGTTAACGTACTCTATTACTCGCTCTTTTTCGGGCTACCGTCCTACCTGCAAATGGTGCGTCATGTCAACGAGTTCCACACAGGGATTCTCATGCTAAGTTTAGGCTTATGCTCTCTAGTTACTTCGCCAATAGCAGGAAGATGGATCGATAAATCAGGGCCAAGACCGGCATTGCTGCTGTCTGCCATTCTGATGACATTGGGTTCGGTGTGGCTCGTGACCTTGAATCCAACTTCACCGGTCATTAGCGTGTGTTTAGCTTTGGTCGCATTCGGAATTAGCAACGGGTTGAACAGTGTAGGAATGCAGTCAGCCTTGTTCCAAAGCTCTCCGAAAGAAATCATCGGTGTAGCCTCCGGATTATTTAATACATCTAGATACCTGGGCACCATTCTCTCTTCATTATTAATAGGGATCGTTATGGGAGGTAAATTCAACTTTGCGGGATTTCAAGTACTGGGGATCATCCTCACAGTCATTGCATTGTCCTTGGTATTCATGAGTCGGCGACACCGGGCTCACTAGCTTGTTACTTGCAATCGGAGTCGCTTTAGAGGGGATTCTAGAATGTGTGGAAAATAACAACAAGGCCTTTAAATTACTCATGAGTAATTTAAAGGCCTTGTTCCTGTTGGTTCACTTAGATGGCGCGGTCTAGAGGACTCGAACCTCCACGCTATTACCATACAGATGTGAACCACTTATTGTTATTCAGATCTAGTGAAAAGTGCGTCGTTTTACAAGACTCTTTCTACTTGTCCCATGTGATGATGATCATGACGTGTCATTTCAACAATGAAATCTTTTAGCACAAAAGGATTTCCATCTACATCATTGTATACATTGGTGAAAGCTTCTTCCGGGATTGCCTGAAGATCTTCCAATACGGCTTCTCTTGAAGAGATTAAATCAACAAGGATTTCATCCTTTGTTTTGCTTAAAGCCCATTCCCCTGCTTTTCGGTTGAACTCTTGGATCTCCTCTCCATCCGATAACCCTAATGGACTATTATGCAAAATGGCGCGAGTAACCTCATCATGAATATACTTGTCCCACAGTACAATATGGCCGACGACCTCCTTCACCGTCCACTTATCTGGACCCAGAGGTGTTAACCATGACTGTTCTTCATACTTATTAAGATTTTTTGCAAAATTGATCCATTCTCCATACCCTAAAATAATCTCGTTTTTCATGCTCATCCTGAACCTCCTGAATATATCTCTTAGATCCTTTATTGGCTCCTGCCAGTGCACCATCATAACCCTTAAAGTGGACTTTAAGTCAATGTTTTTTTTCTGCAAATCAGAAATTAAGGTTGGGCTCTGGTCTATTATCTGCTGTATAACAAAATATAATTTGACTTAAAGTCTACTTTAAGCCTTAACATTATATTGGAGAACTACAGTCACAATCATCAGGAGATATTAACGGCATTCAATTTTGTTGAGAGGGGATGCAAAAGAATGGAACTAAACGATAAGATTGTCATTATTGGGGTAACAGGTTACATCGGTGCATGGGTTGCCAAGAAGTTAACAGATTTGGGTTATACGCAGATTGTCGGAACATACCGGAATGAAGCAAAAGCTGGGCAGCTTCAAACACTATTGCCAAATGTGAACTTTTACAAAGCAAATCTGGGTGAACCAGAAAATTGGAATGAAGTTTTAAGTGGGGCAAAATGGATTTTTAATCAGGGAAGTGGCTTCAATCCAAACGACAAAACATTTAAAGATAGAGGCCGAACGAAGGAAAAAGGAATTCGCATGCTCTTACAAATGGCTGTTGATTCAGGCACTGTCAAAAAGATCGTGCACACCACTGCAGAGTCAACCATTGCTTACGGCAACGAAGATCTATCAAAAACGACGTTTACAGAAGACGACTGGACCAATGAAGACAGGGAAGGCTTGTTCGACCACAATATGGTTTCAAAAACGATGGAAGAAAGAGCAGCCTGGTCCTTTATTAACTCCCCTGAAAATACAACAAACATAATCATGACCACGATCCACCCTACGCATGTTATGGGGCCAAGCTTTGTGCCATGGCACAATGATATGATTTATGCCATGCTTCGCGGCGATAGAGCTATGGCAGATTCGCAGCTATACGGGGTTGATGTACGCGACGCAGCGGCAATGAATATTGCGTTGATGGAATCGACTGAAGCGAATGGGACGCGTCATTTCGCCTCTGCTTTTAAATCAACATACTCTACTCTCTTAAGTCTGATTAAAGAACAATTTACAGATGAGCAGATTAAATCCGTATTAGGCGATGTTGCTCGAATTATTCCTGGAGAAGAAGCGGCGGATATATTGAGCCATTGTCATGCAACATCATATTATCAAGACATGGTACCTCGTATGTTAAACCGCGTAGTGTACAAGACTAACTATCCTGACGCATATGCGTATAAGTATACAGAACCGAAGACTACAGTCATACAAGCTATGGAAAAAATGTTGCAGGATAAAAACGAAAGATAACATATAAACATAAATAAAAGTGTAGCCTCTCCATTACGGAAGGATACACTTTTTTTGTTCATCATTACCTGGAAAAGTCCTCACAGTTCTCATTTGATATAGCCCTTCAAAATAGGTAATATTTTCACTGCAAAATCCTCTGGCGACTCGGGCTTTCGCTTAAGGTTCCAACGATACGTAGTCCCATATATGGACCAGGTCAGCATGTTCGCCGCTATTTCAAATGTTTCTTGATCCGTATCCTCACAATCTTTGATCATCAACTGTAGAATAAAATCTTCTAATTGATTCTTTACATTTTTCTCTACTAGAGAAGCAACGGTATCATAGTTCTTCATACAACGTTTATTCGAAGCCTCGTGATACTCGCATAAAGAGATAACTAAATTTTTCATTGTTTCTTCTGAGAACTCAGCATTGGGATCGACTCTTCTATATACAAAATCCATAAAGGTACTAGATAAAAACCGATCAATGAGCGCGTATTTGTCAGTGAAATGGGCATAAAAAGTAGCTCTGTTGATCGTTGCCTGTTTCGAAATATCACTAACCGTTATGGAATGAAAGTCACGTTTGTGCAGTAAATGGTCAAATGCTTCTACGATGAGTTGGCGTGTTCTAATCACACGAGGATCAGAATGATTAATTTGCGTGCTTGGCATCTAACCCTTCTCCTCCCTATATGTTGCTTCTGCAATTATCAATTATAAACAACTGTCGCGTTAACAACAAGTGATACCTTTTCAATACACATCTAGTGAGTCCTTTGCTTAAGCGACAAATCAGCGTTATTGTTGGTTGTACCAGCCCTCTTTAGCTATTAAACTTACAACTACAGCTTAAGTAACACGCGTTGCTTTTGTATGTAGAGCAAAGTTTCATAATAGTGAAATGGAGGGAAACAACATGTCCCACAATAATCAACCACTTACTCAAGTGCCTGCCGTTTATCATAAAAAGATCGGTGAGGTCGCCGTTACCGTCGTTTCCGATGGCAATTCCACGCTTCCATTCTGGCCTTACTACGAGTTAGTAGAGGATAAAGGAAAAGAATTGCTGCACAACAATTTCGAGACTAGTCCGCTTGTGCTAAATACGAATTGCTTCATTATCAATGTGAATGGTCGACTTACCCTGATCGATGCTGGTCTTGGCATGGGCGTAGGCGTTGTACTACAAAATATTAAAGCAGCAGGCGTAGATGTTAATGACATTGAAACCGTACTGTTGACACACATCCACCCCGATCATTCGTATGGTCTTATTCATACCGATGGCACGAAAGCTTTTCCAAACGCAGAAGTCCTCGTGCGGGATATCGAATATGCTTACTGGATGGACAATGGCAACATTAAGAATCCATTAGATGAAATCGAAACCGCTAATTTTAAAATGGCACAAGATGCGTTTGCACCTTACCAAGGACAGATCCGCACTTTTACTAATGCTGACAAAGAACCTGTTTCCGGTATTCAGGCCATTGAGGCTCCAGGCCACACGCCAGGTCATACCGCTTATCTCATAGAATCGAATGGGGAGAAGTTGCTCATTTGGGGGGACATTCTGCATAATGCAGCTATCCAGTTGCTAAGACCCGAAGAAAAAATTATCATGGATGTTTTGCCTGAGCTGGGCGTTGAAACAAGAAAACGCATTTTGGAATTCGCCGCTACGGAAAAACTCCTTGTTTCCGGTATGCATCTTGATTTCCCTGGCTTCGGTCATATCCGCAAACAGGAAGATCACTTCGTTCATATTCCGGAAAAATGGCAACCCACTTTGTAAGTAAGCTACTTAACGATAAAAAAGAGGGGTACAGGCGCAACGTGCCCTGTCCCCTCCTTTTTAACTAAATCTCTTAAGATTCAACATTCTTTACTTCTGCCCAGAGAATATGGGGGATATCCCCTCTCCTATCCCGAATCCTCCCTGTACATCCTGCTGTCCAAAGAAAATATAGTTTTAGACTGATCACAATATTTCAACCATCCACAGCTATGAACAAGAAAATAAAATCATAGACTACCTCCGTGTTGTTTAACTATCGTGTCCCGTTAGCTTCATTACTCAAATCACTTTCGATCTCTTTATAAATATCATTAAAATCTCCACCTTTATTTAAAGAATCAATTAGTGTTAATAAACCAGATGTACCAACAATCCCATACCACCTCGAAACCTCATAACACGCCAGTTCATAATTTATATGACTTTTAGCATTAGACTGAAATGCAGAGTGAGAGTCCAAAAGATCAAAATTTATTGATTCTTTGCCGTCATTAGTTTGGTTGTTCCAAATCATTTCATTATCGGGAAATCGACCATCAACCATAGCGGCTAAACCCTCATCAAACCATATTGGCACCTTACTGCTGTTTCTGAGCCTCTTCCTTAATTCTGCATGTGTAAATTCATGAGCAATAACGTTTTCGTTATAACCACGTGGTCCGATAACAATGTAGTTATTCCACGGATAATAATAAGTTTGTCCAATATCTGAATCTGCGTAATTTTCTAAAGCCTTTTTTGATTTTGCATAGATTAAAACAGGGGTCGATTCCTTTTGACCAAAAAGTGCATTAATTTTTACAGTAGATGTTTGAACATAATTAATTAGTCCTGCTTTTTCACTCTCATTGATTTCAGGTTCAACGTATACATTATGAGCAATTTGTTTCATATTTGAGTAGTCGACTAATACAGCATTTGTTTGCTTAACATAAATCAAATATAAGAACAGTAAAACGAGAGCGAATATCAGAATGGTAGAAAAGCCGATTATTTTGCTCCTTTTTGTTCTGAGTAATATCAATGGCATTATTCTCCTTATTTGAATATTTGCATATATGTATCGTTTAGATATTAACATATTCCTAAATCCGTAATAAGTTGAACAAAGACAGTCGATCCATTGACCAGCTGCCTTTGTGTCGTTATTGAGCTATCGTGTCCCGTTAGGGTAATGAGAATCGGAATTTATTGGTATAGCATTTCCCGCCCGCAGTTGAAGCTTTAGAAGGCATCACGGAAGGAGAATGGCTTTGAAGAAAGGGGAATGCCTGAGGTTTAATAAAGAGTCAGGTCCTACTCGGTTCATGCAAAATTGGGGTATAGATCGAAGAGAACAAATTGTATTTTTTATTCTCTTTGAATCCTAATTTTTGTGCCATTCGAAATGAAGGCACGTTCTGAGTATCGCAAGTCCAATTCGGTATTACACCTCGATTCAAACAATCCCCAATGAAATTTCTCGCAAGTTGAAAGCCAAAACCCTGACCTCGCGCTGATTTATTCACATGGATGGAGAGCTCTGCCAATCCGCCCCCAATAAATGCAGCATGACACAATCCTATCCCTTGTCCATCTGATGAGAAAGCGACCCATCCAACATCATGCTGTAGATATTTTTCTATACTTCCCCAAAGACCTTCTATCTCTCTACGTAGTGGTTCATACGACTGAAGCATCGCTGCATCCATTCTAAACATGCCTTCGTCATTTCCGACTAGTCCTAGACTTTCGAAAACATGACGATCAAATTCAAATTGTGTCCTACTAATACAAAAAACCCTGTAACCGAATACGCGAAAAATGATTTCATCCCATGATTCGGAGGCGGTTGACCAGAATAATCTAAAGTCATTGGCAGAACCATTTACGAAAAAATGATCTTTCATCGTAGAAATAAATCCTTCGTTAAACGCTTTATTAACAGCATGACCAATCAAACGTCCCCCGATAAAATCGCTGGACATTACAGCAGCACACTGAGGATGATCTTGGTTATCTACATAGACGATTCCATCAATCGTTTCTTCTAAAATTGAGAGTGGAAAGGGCGTAAATGCCGATTCCGCTCCAGATAATAATCCCTTAACAACATGATACTGATCTCTTTCAATGCGAATAAAAGACATTTAGGCACTCCTCCGTTATGGTTAAAGTGACGCATACAAGAAGGTTTGTTTCGTTTCGAACAGGGGCCGTCTGCGGCAGCCCCAGCACTATAGTTCCAAGTTAGTTGAATGTCCGTACTGTTTTTTGCTGTACGGCTTTTAGTGAATCTTCAGTAGGTTTTCTATTTTTCTTAGCCATTTAAGCTTATAAAAAACTATCACGTCAATCTTTCGGAGATAGTTTTACTTATTTCTTCAGGTTTTTTAACTTCAATGATTAACTTTGATATTTTAAATTTACCAACAAGAAAATTATTCAAGTCAAAATGAAGGGTATCAACCTCATTATCAAAAAAGTAGAGATGATAACCTCCATTGAATCTAAATAGTCCATTTCTTTTTCCTCCAAAAGAAAAACCATAAAGCTTGAAAGCATTTGGTATGGGTCTACCTGTTGTTATCCCCTTAATCGAAGAGTATGGAATTTGCAACCCGTTATCTAATTTTAAAAAGGGCGGATTTCCAAGATCGATATTTAGATGGGTTTCCATTAATTGAATGGTACGTTCCATTCGTTTAGTCCTCCATTTCATAACGCTTTAGTATTTTTGAAATATATTTACATATTACACCATAGATAATCTTATTTATAGAATTTATTAGGCTAATTTACCCAAGAACTGAACATGCAAGCGAATATTTCGCCGGTTGCATGATGGAATATTACATTATCCTGCCTGTTAGTTGAACAAAGACAGTCGATCCATTGACCGGCTGCCTTTACTGGTAATCTTGACATGCTATTAGCTGGTATAGATTAACGACAACAAGGAGTAGCCCTGCCGTGGCAAACTGCTCCTTGTTTGAATCAACTATTGTTCTTTAAAAGTAATCGGGGATCTCAAGTGATATGGAGTTAATATCATTTTCTTTTGAGTAATACATACAAACACTGTCTTTATATTTTTGACTATCATTAGGTAGTACAACAAAACCCAATTCTTTGTAAAATTCTATCCCAATATCACTATAAAGGAAAAAGTTGTTACACTTTTCTTCCAGTTCAAGTTTATTTATCGTTTTTTTGACCAATAAAGAAGCATATCCTTTTTTTCTTAAATTTAAAGGGGTAGCGATTGAACCTATCCCTCTTACAATTTGGTCTTCAGAAAGATTTAGTTCATATACGATGAGGGAGCTTAATAATTGCTTTGTATCTGTGGCTTCAAGAACGTACCACTTTCCCTTTTTATACTTATTGGAATTCTGACACATTGTTATATATTCTTCATATGGCAGATTATCTCCCCAAACATCATAGCCCATCTCATAAATCTCTATCATTTCCTCTTTTGTTGCTTCCCTAATTTTTTTCAAAATACCTCTCCTTTTGTTTTATTCGGTTACATTCTTTTCGATATTAGGCTTATCAAGACCTCTATTCCTTACGCTTCCAGATAGTGAATATGCCCCCTTGTCTAACGCCTCTCCCATTCATGCTATAATAATCTTCATAATTTCATTCGTTTTTTCTCCACCTGTCCTTTATATGAGCCCTGTAAGATGACTTACATCGGCATATGAAAAGGAGAATTACAGATGGATAAGAAAATAATGAGTGTAATATTGATGGCGTTCTGTTTAATTTGGTTAGGATGGGGAATCGTTTGGTCTGGGCAGAACGGACAGATTCCTGCACAAAATATAAATGGTTGGGAAAATAACAGATTAATCGCTCATGCCTTAGGCGGGATACAAGGATCGAGTTATACCAACTCCTATGATGCATTTATAACGAACTATAATAAAGGATACCGCCTGTTCGAAACAGATCTGTTGCTAACAACAGACGGTGAGCTTGCCGCCAGACATGACTGGTCCAAAAGACTACAGCCAGATCTGTCTGGTCAGACTGGTCATTCATTAACGAGTTCGCAATTTGAGAGTTCTCTTATAGATGGAAAATTCCAACCCCTTTTATTTAAAGATATTCTTCATTTAATGGAGAAATATCCTGATTTCTATCTGGTTACAGATACGAAGGAAATGAACAAACAGAAGATTCAGCAGCAATTTTCTACTTTAGTGGAACAAGCAAGGAAGGTTGATGTCTCTCTCCTGAATCGAATTATTCCTGAAATCTATAGTCCGGAAATGTATGACACCGTCATGAACATTTATCCTTTTCCCAATAAAATGTATTCCCTGTATCAATCCGGAGCTTCAGCCGCAAGTATTGTAGATTTTGTAAAGAAAAAACAAATTTCAGTGGTGGCCATGCCCACCTACCGTGTGCTCATAAATCCTAATCTGATCTATGCATTAAACCAACTTAATGTACAAAGCTACGTCCATACCGTTAACAATCCAGGCGCTATGAAATTAATGTCTCGTCTAGGCGTACACGGGTATTACACAGATTTGGAAACTCCCCCAAACATGCTGGAGGATACATTTCCCAAGCCTACTAAGCTGGTTTTCGGGAAATACATCCAGGAAGTACTGGGAACTATAAGTAGTATAATTATGAAGGTGGCAACATAATGGCGATTAATAATATTCTTATTGTGGATGATGAATTGGAAATCAGAGAAGCGCTGGTCATTTATTTGAAAAGCGATAGTGTGGATGTTTTTACAGCGTCCAATGGGTTAGAAGCTCTTGAAATATTGGAACAAGAAACCATTCATCTCATTATCATGGATGTCATGATGCCACAAATGGATGGAATTAAAGCAACATTCAAAATTCGCGAAAATAAAAATATACCGATTATTCTACTCTCCGCCAAATCAGAAGCGAACGACAAAATCATAGGGCTTAATGTAGGCGCCGATGATTACATTACAAAACCGTTCGATCCGATGGAACTGGTCGCAAGGGTCCGCTCTCAGCTCAGAAGGTTTACCAATTTAGGATCTTTTCAAATGAGTGCGGGCGAGGAAATTATCCAGGTACGTGGTCTTGCCCTGAACAAAACTTCAAAAACCGTTGAAGTAGACGGCGAAGACGTCCGGCTTACCCCTAAGGAATATAAAATTCTGGAGCTGCTGATGGAGAACAAAGGAAGAGTCTTTTCCATTGAAGAGATTTACGAGAGTGTATGGAATGAGCCTATTTATGCATCTGATAATACGGTCGCTGTACACGTACGGAACATTCGCGAGAAAATTGAGATTAATCCCAAGGATCCGAAATATTTAAAGGTGGTGTGGGGAATTGGGTACAAAATCGAGAAAAAATAACTGGATCAGCGCCTTATCTCTTGATCTTCGCGTCATATTAAGTACGGCATTTTTATGGATATCGCTTCAACTAATTAGGTTCTACCTCGGGTGGTTCTACTGGGACTCTCTTTCTTCTAGGCTGTTCAGCTATTCTTCAGCTGCTATTCTTGTCCTGATTCTTGTAGGCAAAGGCTACTTCTTCTTTGTTAAAAATGCTCCGAAACAGGTCAGTGTGGTATCTATTTACTTGGACCTTCTCAGGAAGTATGTTCGAGTCTGGAAAGGCATTTCCGTAGATAGCCGAATTACACTTAAAATGTTTGTTTTATTTCTGTTAACAGCTATTGCAGGTATTTCAGTTTGGCGGCTTATTACCTATCCCCCACGATATGAATTGTTTGTGTGGATACCCTATATCGTTTTGTATATTCTGATTGTCATTCCGTATAGTTTACACAAGCTCACTCAGTTGATGCAGATTGTTAACGGCACGAAAGAAATTGCCCAGGGTAACATTCAATCCACAATTCCGGTTCAAGGAGATGGTGTGTTCCCCAGACTGGCAGGTTACATTAACAATATGAAGGTCGGATATCAAAACGCACTGGAGGACCAAATCAGAAGCGAGCGTTTAAAAACAGAGCTGATTACAAATGTCTCTCATGACTTGAAAACCCCATTAACATCTATTATCAACTACATTGATTTATTAAAAAAAGAACAGCTTGAGTCTGATCGAGCCAATTCTTACGTTGATATTCTAGACCGTAAAGCACTACGGCTCAAACTATTAATTGAAGACCTATTTGAAGTATCTAAAATGACCAGCGGCACGGTTGAACTGGATATTCAAACTATCGATGTTGCAACATTATTAACACAGGCGATTGCTGAATTCAGCAACAACTTGGGAACCTCACTTGAAGTTAGAGAAAAAATAGCTAAACCTCATATTTATGCCGACTTGGACGGCAATAAAATCTGGCGGGTGTTTGAAAATCTGATTGGTAATGCCAAAAAATACTCTCTTCCAGGTACAAGAATTTACATTTATCTAGACGAATCTGAACATCGTGTTCTGCTTAAAATCCAAAACACGTCTTCTTATGAAATTGACTTTCCCGCTGACGAATTATTTGAACGCTTCAAAAGAGCGGATGAGTCACGTCAAACCGAAGGCTCCGGGCTTGGTCTGGCAATTGTGAGAAGCATTGTTGATCTGCATGGCGGTGACATCAAAATCGAAATCCATGGAGATCAGTTCAACGTTCTTCTTGAGCTACCCAAAACCAGATTATAACTACAAAGTATTAAGCCCCTTCACTCCCACAAGGAGTTGAAGGTTTTTTTTCGTTTCTATATAAGACGAATAAAAGAAATTAACAATATCAAAAAAACTTCAAAGAAACTTTAGATTTCCCCTTATTTGATCTTTATTTTTGTTGCTTATGATGGAGGCACCAACGAGAAAGAAGGATAACACTATGCACAGAAACCTCCATGACGCCTTGCTATTTTTTTATAAATTCCTTCGGATGCCCATGCAGATCGGCAGTATTACACCAAGCTCAGCTTATCTGGCTAAAAAAATGATAGAGTACGTCCCCTGGCATCAAGCAACGGCAATTGCTGAACTCGGGGCTGGCAGCGGCGCGATTACACAATACATAGCGTCTGCTAAATCAAAACATACACAAGTTCTTCTATTTGAGAAAAATGCTGAGTTGCGCCAGAAACTGACTGAGAGATACCCGGGATTTCAGTGCTATCCGGATGCCAGCCATCTGAACATTGCCTTACGCCAACAAGGACTTGAAGACGAGAAATTGGATTGCATATTAAGCGGTCTGCCGTTTTTTAATTTTCCGCAACAGCTACGCGATATTCTAATGGAACAGATTATTACGGCTCTAAAGCCCGGCGGACTGTTCATTGCTTTTCAATACTCCCAACAAATGAGAAAACAGCTAGATCAGTGGTTTGAGATAGAGCATGTGTATTTCGTACCTCTTAATATGCCCCCAGCCTTCGTCTACGTCTGCCGGAAGAAACCGTCTCCCCTTCCTTCAGACTCAAATTCTTTAGCAAAAGGAGCTACCAGTGTATGAACTATGACTCACTTATATTGCTTATTGGGCAGTTTGGCTATGCCGCTTTATTCCTTGCCCTTTGGTTCGGGATCATCGGTCTCCCCATCCCCGACGAAGTCATTGTCATGACTGGGGGCAGCGTTACCTCGAACGGCGTACTTCATATGTTCCCTGCCTTCATTGTTACCTATTTGGGAGTCATCTCGGGGTTATCGCTTGGTTATGTGCTTGGCCGCCTGCTGGGGGCCACTGTACTGGATAAACTTCGACGTAAAAAGAAGATGGATAAATACCTTGTATTCTCGGAAAAATTAATCCGGAAATACGGCAGCTTTTCACTCTGCATCGGTTACTTTTTCCCGGTTATCCGGCATGTTCTGCCCTATCTTATGGGGCTCAATAAAATGTCGTTCCCCCGCTACGCCTTACTCTCTTACACAACCGGACTTGTGTGGACAACGATTTTTTTCATACTGGGACGGAGCGTGGGTAGCCATGTCGAAGAAATCGGACATTTGATTTACCGTGACGGAATCTGGGTCCTCTCAGCGCTATTTGTTGCTCTAGTCCTGTATCTCATCATCCGTGTTACTTTTACAAAACGAAAGAAAGACCTGACGCTGTCAAAGGACATCTAATTGACAAACCATACGACAACGATTATTGTATTATCTGACAACAATGATCGTTGTCGTTAAATAAATAGACATTTCGTCTTCTATGAAAGGGATTTTGTCCATGACCAATTTATTAAATCAGCCTTTTGTGCTCCCCTCCGGAGCCACACTTCCTAACCGTATTTGTAAAACTGCACTGAGTGAAGGGCTTGCGGATACAAATAATGATTCAACCAATCGTTTAGAGACACTATACCGCAAATGGTCAGAAGGTGGCACAGGTCTTATACTCTCGGGCAACGTGCAAGTAGATCGCTGGCACTTGGAGCGTCCCGGTAACGTTGTACTTGATGAACAAACCAATTTAGAAGCACTTTCTTCTTTAGCTAAAGCCGGTACGGTTGGAGGAAACCACTTCTGGCTTCAGCTTAGCCATACTGGTCGTCAAGTTTCAAATTTTATTAATTCTGAACCGCTGGCTCCTTCGTCAGTAGAAATGGATTTACCTCGTAATTTTGGCCTAACCTTTGCCTAACCACGCGAGATGACAGAAAAAGACATTGCCAAAGTAATAGAACAATTTGTTTTCGCCGCCAGACAGACACGTATCGCAGGATTTACAGGCTTACAGCTGCATGCCGCTCACGGTTATCTATTCTCACAATTTTTAAGCCCACTAGCAAATCGTCGTACCGATCGCTGGGGAGGTTCCTTGGAAAATCGTGCACGGTTACTAGTGACGATACTCTCTTCAATCCGCAAGGCTGTGGGCAAAGATTTCCCGATTGGAATTAAGCTCAATTCCTCCGATTTCCAAAAAGGTGGATTTACCCATGCAGAATGTGTAGAATTGGTAAAAATTCTGAATAATACATCCCTTGATCTTCTAGAACTTTCAGGGGGTTCACTTGAACAGCCTAAGCAAGCTGGTGCTTCTCTGAAAGATGAAGGACAAGATGGTCGTCGTGAAAGCACGATTAAGAGAGAAGCCTACTTTATTGAATATGCAAAAGAAATACGTGAAGTTGCCAAGATGCCAATCATGGTGACAGGGAATTTCCGTACCGCAGCTGGTATGATTTCAGTGTTGGAAGAAGGTGAATTGGACATAATTGGTATCGGCCGTCCAATAATTGCTGATCCAAGTTCTCCAGCAAAACTGCTGGCAGGCGAGCTAAAAAGCATGCCTTCTCCTGAACGCAATATAGAAATGCTACATCTGTTGCAGTGGTTTAGTATGCAGCTTGAGCGTTTAGGCGATGGTCTTGAGCCAGATCTTTCACTCAGTGGACCAGAAGCCGACAAGATATTTCGGAAACTTGAAAAACAGTATACCCTTCAACTTTTAAAACACAGGGGAGTTAGCCCTCTTAAAACTGTAATGACTAGTCTCAAATCAAAATATTTTAAATCATAAAAAATTATAAACGGTAAGTATCAGCAAGCCCATCAAGGGCGTTGTTATATAGGCTACCCAGAGCATGACCTTTAAGATTTTTTGGTGGTCAATATTTGTGCAAAATCGAGATCATGCTCTGACATAATAAGTGGCTTGCTCTCTTTTTTCTATCCACACAATAGTTCCCATTGTATTCCAAATTAAATACTGAACAATCTATTGCAAAACGAAAGAAAGACATGAGATCTGAATGACTAGCGGTTGATGCCCTATGGTACGCTAAATAAAATAAGCTTGCAAACGCCCCAAAGGGTAAGTTCACAAGCTTATTTCATTCAAACTATAATACGACCTTCAACTCATTCAGATTTCCTTTTTTTTAAGAAGGCCGGTATCAAATCAATTGAGACTGAAATAAATGCCGGTAAAAATAAAGGCAGGAATAATACTGCCAGCAATACCAAAGCAATTACAACAACTGCTGCCAGTTGAAGCAGCGTCAACACACCCGACGGAGCCATAGCAGCAAAGGTGCCTGACAGAATAAAGACAGCCGATATGATCACGCCTCCCGTATGCTTCATCGCCTCATAAATCGCTTGACGGGGGCTCGAATCCTTGTACTCCTGGTACCTCATGATAAGGAAAATACTATAATCTACACCTAAAGCAATGATCATAATGAAAGCAAAGAAAGGTATCGTCCACGTAAGTTGATTGTGATTTGTAAACGTGCTAAATATCCATTCTGTTGATGCTAAGGCCGCAAGGTATGCCAATACCAGCGATACAATCACGGCTACTGGAATCCAGAAAGAGCGAGTGATCACAAATAGAAAGATTAAAATACTGATCAGCATGATTACGGCTGTTTTGGCAAAATCTCCAGTGGACATGTTATTCAAATCCTGATTCTGGGAGGAGGTTCCCCCAATACCATATTCCGCCGCGGCAAATTCAGAGTGCTGAAGCAATTGGTCAAACCTCTCCTGAATCTGCTTAACGGTCTCCATAGCTCCGGATGAATACGGGTCGTCCTTTAAGATAATCATCCATTTAGTTTCGTGTCTATTCATAGACATATACGTATCCAGCGATTTAGAGAATGTTGCCCCAGTCCGTATTTCTTCCGGAATATAGAACGTCTCTACGGAATTTGCCTTAGTGACTTCATCTAAATAATCCGTTGTGCTCGATAGCCCTTTAGAAATCGTCTCCAAACCAGTTACACTATCCCCAAGACCGTTTTTCAATTGTGGAAGATTATCCGCGAGAACGTCTAGTCCTTTATTTAACTCGCTTTGTCCCTGCTCAATGCTTTGCATACCTTCAGCTAAAGCAGGCATTTTACTTACTACTTTATTTTGTCCTTCGCTGCCCTGGACAAGGCCATCATGTAGCATTGAAGCTCCTGTTTCCAACTGCTTGGAACCTTTTCTTATTTTTTCTTGTCCTAACTGGACCTGCTGCATGCCTTGCTGAATGCGGGCAAGCTGGCTGTTTGCCCCATTGAACTGTTCGTTCAGCTTGGAAAATCCTGCAACCAGTTTCGTCAATTGCTCCTCCAGAACGTCCACTGTCGCCTTTAGCGAAGCAAAATCGGAATTGTTTTTCAATTGCTCATCTGATTGTTCCAATCGGGCTAACAATCCATTTATGCCGCTAGAAGCTGCTGCTACGTTATTCAAAGAGCCCTTAAGTTTGTCATATTGTGAGTAAAGGGTATTATATCCTTCTGTAATTTTAGACAGATTGACGTTCAAGAGTGCAGTTGATTCATGTAGCTCCGACAAGCTGCCATTCAAGTTATGCAGTCCCTGCTTTAACTCACCTGCCCCAGTCGTCCCCTTGGTCAGCCCAATGGAAATCTTGTCCAAGGCTTCGATCGACTGGTTGATTCCCGTTTGTATCTGCTTGGTACCCTCAACCAATTCATCTACCTTCTTGAAGTCGTCTATCGGGACTGTTCCGAGCTTATCTGCAGCGCCAGCGAGCCCTTGTTTTATAGTATCAATTCCATCATTCGCCTTTCCAATTCCTTCACTTAACTTAGCGGATTGGTCATCGGTATACAGCTCCGGGATTTTCTCCCCCTTAGGCCGGGTTGCGCTGTATACCTTCTCCACTCCATCAATAGAGGACATCTGTTCAGTCACCTTATCAATAAAGGCCAGATTTGTGGGCGAATCCAGCGGCTTCTCCATTTTCATCACCAGCGTTGTAGGCAGTGCCTGTCCAGCTGGAAAATGATTATAAACAATATTGATCCCTTTTACCGAAGGATAAGAATCCTGAATTTCCTCCAGCGAGTTGTAGCTAAGTTGCCCTGAATATACGAAAGACAGCGGAGCAGCAATCGCCAAGGTAATCACAATTCCCAGAATCGGTCGTTTCACAGCAAATCGGGTTATCGCAGAGACCAATTTATTCTCATGATGGCCTGCTCCCCCCTTGGAAGGCCAGAAGCTCTTGGGGCCAAGAAGCCCCATAAATACGGGAACGATGGTGAACAATGCAATGAGAAGAACACCAACCCCGATGCCTACAGCTGAAGCCGACTTAAATAACTTAAACTCGGCGAGCCCCAACGCGCTAAATCCGATGAACACGGCTAGACCACTGTACAGTACAGTTTTACCTGCGGTTTTGTAAGTATGAATGATAGCATCCAATGTAGATTCTCTTCGGGCCAATTCTTCCTTAAATCTCATAAACAAAAGGATGTTATAGTCTGTTCCAATCCCAAACAGCACAAGCACTAAGAAGATTTGAGTAAAGCCGGAGAAAGGAAAACTGAACTTGTCTACTAATTGGGTAACAATACCGAGAGAAATCAAAAACGATAACACAACGGTGAACAGTGAAATCACTGGTGTTACAGGTGAGCGGAAAATTAAGATCAAAACGATAACAATAAATAAAATGGCAACTCCCTCGGTTTTCTTAATCCCGGATTGAGTCGTTTTGACGAAGTCTTCTGTGATTAGTTCAGAGCCTGTGAGATAGTGTTCAACTTGAACCTTCCCTAGTGTCTCCGTTAAGAGATTCCTTATCTCCTCTTTAGAACGATTCCCCATATCCACCGAGACCAATGCCAGTGCAGTTGTTCCATCTTTTGAAAGGAGCTGCTCTTTCATGTCCTCATTATTGATAGGTGACAGAATCGAATTGATGCCCAATTCAGCTTTTCTCTGCTCCATTTCATGAACTGCTTTTTCAACCTCTTGCATTTGTTGAGGACTCAACTTGTTCTTCTCATGAAATACAACAATGACTGACATATCGTTATTGTTCTCCGATTTATTGTTCAATTCCCGGAGTAGCCTATCAGCCTGCTTGGAGGAATATCTCTCTGGAACACCGGTCTGTCCCTTTTCACGGACAAGAGTTCCCGTATCAGGCATTAAGGAAATACATAGAACTGCTGCTACGATCCAAGCTACAATAATTGCCCATTTCCACTTCATCATAAATCTCATTTTATGGCTCCCTCACTTTATCTAAGTATGAGCGTAACTATAACACCCACCTCTAAAATGAATCTGAAGCAAAAATAAAGTTTTATGAACTTCCATGAAAAAGAAAAGAGACCGTATCTACTCGGTCTCATGTCTGGAATTCTAATGGAAGATAAAAGTGTATTCCGAGCCCGCCCATGGTTGACATAAACACAGAGATAGCTCCACCATGCCGTTCAATAATGGATTTGCAACTGGCTAATCCTAAACCGGTACCTCCTGCTTCAATTTGCCTGGAAGAGTCAACTGTAAAGAATTTTTGAAAAAGAAAGGGGAGATATTCCTCCGCGACACCTACTCCATTATCCTCTATGATAAAAATAGCTTTTCCATCTTTGGCATACCCTCTCATATGAATCTGGAGCTCATCTTTACCTCCGTACCGTACTACATTGCTGATGAGATTGGCAAAAACTCTTCTAAGCATCCCCTCATGAATAAGAACGGTATCCCTACCTTTGATTGAATGCTTCCAAGTAAATTGAATATCAAGCCCTGACAATTCTTCCTCGTATTCAACAGCGGTTTTTTCAAAATAGTTTTTAAAATTGACAGAGGTAAGTGTAATGTCTGGAAGCAAAACCTCACTCTTGGTGTAGTTAGAGAACTCATTGATTAGTTCAGTTAAATGCTTGGATTTTTTTTCAATTAAACGCATGTAATCTCGACGGTCTTCAATTGACAAAGAATCCTTAGTTAGCAACAGCTCAATAAAACCATTTACCGAGGTAAGTGGAGTTTTGATATCATGGGTGATAGCGGCAATCATATCGATCTGTTCCTTATTAGACTGTTGCAGCCTATTCTCCATTTCCCCTACATGCTCATATAACTCACCAATCTCATCCCTACGTAATGTTATTAAAGGATATGGATGAGGAACGGGGGAGGATTTAATACCCCGCAATCGGTTGTTCAATCTCTGAATAGGCTTCGTGATAAAATGATGTAGATACACCGTAAGGCCGACAAAGATAATGGACAGACAAATGAGCAGGAAAATAAACAATTTGGCGTATGCAGCGTCCAGTTCGATATCACCTGGTTGGAGAGGTCTTTTGACACTTATTAGAAATACCGTTTCTCCGGAAGCATCCTGTATCTGATACCAGTGTCGTTCATCCCCATCTTCGCTGCCATTAACCACAGAGTAATCTCCCATTCGGTGAAAGCTTGTATCAAAAAGAGAAATGGCGATGTCATCCTCTTGGTTCAGTTCATTTACATACTTTTTCATAGATTCAACATCAGGGTACATTTTCGACATTTTTTTCTGAATAGCGATATCCTGTACCTGCTGCTCCTCCCGAAGCTCCTTAACATTCATAATCACATTTCCAATAATAGAAGTCCTGATATAAATAGCCATAAGAACAGCCAGTACCAATACGAGAACAGAGAACAAAAGGGGAATTCTTACCTTGAGCTTCATGGATCAAGACCCTCAATCGTAAATTTATAACCAATACCCCACACCGTCTTAATGCATTCTGAAAATGAACCCAATTTTTTACGGATATTTTTAATATGAACGGTCACCGTATTCATCTCCCCATATTCGTCCCCCCATACACTTTCATAGATTTGCTCTCGAGCAAGGACCTGATTAGGGTGAACAAAGAGATACAACAATATCTGAAATTCTTTAGTTGATAAATCCAGCTTACTGTCATATAGACATGCTTCCAGATTATCTTCGTTCAGGATTAAAGGTCCTTTCACATGAATAGCTGCGCTGTGAGAAGTTACTTGCGCTCCCGTATTCTTGCTTTCCCACTCTTTTTTCATTCGCTCCATTTTGCGGAAGTTGGCCTTAATTCGGGATGTAAGCTCATGTAAACTAAATGGCTTTGTCATATAATCATCAGCACCAATTTCTAGACCAATTATTTTATCCATTTCCCGGTCCCGGGCGCTCAGGAAAAGAATCGGTGTATTATGCTGTTCACGGATCACTCGACACACTTCAAGCCCATCCATCCCCGGCATCATAATATCCAGAATTACAAAATCGATATTGTGCAGACGGATGTAATCCAAAGCTTGATTCCCTGAGTAGGCAGCTATCACATCAAATTGCTCATATTTAAGTCCGTCAGTTATCAATCTGACAATATCCCGGTCGTCATCGACTACTAAGATCGTCTTTAACATTAATGTCACCTTCTTCTTGTAGTGATTATCTCTCTAATACAAAGAATTATATTAAATAACAATAAAATAATTATGAAGTAATCATGAAAGATTATAAATCAGTTTTATTGATTTGTTCCTAAACTTATCGTACTGTCGATATAGGAACCAACATGACCTCACCTGAAGCCGTCTCTAAGGAAGTGAATACTATGAATTCTAAAAACTTAATCTACGTTCTAACGGTAGCTGAAGAAAGAAGCTTCTCGAAAGCTGCAAAAAAACTTTATGTAGCACAGCCATCACTTAGTCAGAGAATACATTCTATAGAAGAAGAAATTGGCGCAAAATTGTTTGATCGAAGCACCGTCCCTTTGACACTTACCTATGCCGGAGAACGATACGTAACCGCAGCAAAAGAACTATTAAATATTGAAAAAAACTTGCAGTTGGAAATAGACGATATAGGAGAAAATAAACAAGGCAGAATTACTTTAGGAATTTCTTCACTATGGGGACAGTGGATTCTTCCAATAGTATTTCCAGAATTTAAAAAGAAATTTCCCAATATGGAGCTTGAGATCTTTGAAGGCACATTTGAAAAGCTAAATATATCGCTAATGGAGGGGAAAACAGATCTTATCGTCAGCAGTCAATTAGAGCCCCAACAACCGCTCATTTATATTCATGTACTTGAAGATGAGTTGTTATTGGCATCTCCTTCACCAGTTAGCATAATACATCCAACCTATTCAGGTGTTAACTCATTGCCTACGGTTAATCTCCAAAAATTATCTACTCAGGATTTCATTCTTTTAACGCCAGAGCAAGGTTTAAGAAAGACTACGGATCAAATCTTCAAATGGTATGGAATAAATCCCAATATCATTTTAGAAACTAAAAATATTCAAACCGCGCTTAAGCTTACAGCTAAGGGGATCGGACATACCATCATACTTGAATCAAATATTAAATATTTCACCCTTGAAAACGATGTATCCTACTATCGATTTGACCGTGGTAACTTCAAGCATAAGATGTATATATGTTATAGAAAGAACTCTTATTTATCCAAAGCTCTAATAGAGCTTATAAACATTATTATCCAAGCATTTTCGACTCCACCGATCGAATAAATTACAAATCAGGTGGATTTTTTGATCCACTTATAATAAAAAACCTATAGGAAGTATATTGTTTTAAATATTAGTCCGATAATAATTAACGTGCTATGGTTATTTTGCCAAGTACGTTATTTTTTACGGAGGTTATAGACATGGGAAATTCCTGTAAAGTATTTGTACCCGCTGGTGCAATTGGCACTGGGATTGCAAGAGAGGCTTTCGATAATGGTATCCGAATGAAACCTGACATTATCTCTTGTGATGCTGGTTCAACAGATTCAGGACCTTATTACTTAGGAAAAGGCATTGGAAAGTACGCGAAAGAAGCCATTAAAAAAGATATGCAGCTCATTATGCTTGCGGCCAAAAAACTGTCCATTCCAGTTACAATTGGAAGTTGTGGAACTTGTGGAAGTAATTATGGAGTTGATGAGATGGCAGCCATTTGCAGAGAAATTTGCGAGGAAGAACAGTTAAGTTTTAAAGTAGCGAAAATATACACTCAACAAAATCCTGAAATACTCATGGAGAAATATAATGCTGGCCTGATTCACCCTCTTGAGGCAGCTCCAAACATATCTTTAGAAACATTTACAGAATGTTCCAATATCGTTGCTTTAGCAGGTGTCGAACCCTTTATCGCAGCACTTGAGGCTGGGGCCGATCTTGTGTTATGTGGCAGAGCAACGGATACTGCCATCATAGCTGCAATGCCAATTATGAGAGAGTGTGATGTCGCTGCCGCTTGGCATGGTGCAAAGATAGCCGAATGCGGCGCGCTCTGTACAACTAACCCCATCTCCGGTGGAGTATTCTTAAATTTTGATGATACTGGGTTTACAATCGAACCAACGGCTACTAATAATAGATGTACCGTGTTCACTGTTTCTGCACATCTATTGTATGAAAATTCTGATCCCGAGAAACTTACAGAGCCTTCGGGTACCATCGATACTTCTACTGCATTATACACACAATTAGACGAACGCCGGGTGCGGGTAACTGGTACGACCATCCAAAAGGCTTCCCAGTATACTATGAAACTTGAGGGAGCTGCTCCTGTAGGATATCAGACGATCTCAATAGTTGGGATACGGGACCAGCGAATCATGCGCAATCCCATGCAATGGCTCAATACACTGAGTGACTATGCGAAATCGAAAATGATGGAGCTAGAAATACCGGATGAATATTCGTTTGAGCTTAAACCCTACGGTTGGAATGCTGTTTCAGGTGAGGAAATTGAAGTTGGCACCTATATCCCTCGCGAAATTGGCGTGATTCTGGTTGTAACTGCGTCCACCCAACAGTTAGCTACCAAGGTAGCCAAGGTGTTTAATCCATTGCTCCTTCATTTTCCAGTCCATTTGAATGAACAACTGCCTTCATTTGCTTTTCCATTCTCGCCTGCTGAGGTAGAAAAAGGGCAGATTTTTGAGTTTAAACTCAACCATGTTGTAGAAGTTAAAACTCCTTTGGAACTCGTAGAAATTGTGTATGAGGATATTTTAACGGGAGGGAATTCCCATGCCAAAAATTGACGATGTCACCAAATATGTACGTTCCAAAAACGCAGGACCCTTTTGGATAACGATAGATCTGTTCTGTGAAACCCTGGATGATTATATACTGTTAAAAGATTCTCCTGCCATCAGCCATGAAAATATTGGCCGGCTTTATCATATCAAACCCGATCAAGTTAAAATATTTCACCTTGCTAACCTGAATGTTGTTAAAATTTCTGTACCCCGGCTAAATCCGCAGGGACATCGCTACGAACGTGATATGCATTCTGGTCAACAATATGTTCAACTACTTGATTTAGAATTGTGAAAAAACCCGGTGGAAGCCTTGTAGAATCAAGGTTTCATCGGGTTTTTCATATACTCACAAAGAATTAATAAAATGAATATACTCTTGAGCGCTTAAGTCAACTTCTTGATCTAATGGACTATGTTCCGCTCCATAAAATGCATAAAAAGGTCGATAGTCAGCATGCGTATAGAGAATAGTAACTTCAAAAGGACGTAATACTTCACTTAAGGTGTAATTGTATCTGCCTGTAGACGAATAATCTTCCGATTTAATGCCGGCAGTGACCGCCAAACTTATTTTCTTATCCTTAAGCTTATCTCCACCTTTGCCATACGCCCATCCATCTGCAAGTACTTCATCCAGCCATTTCTTTAAGAAAGGCGGGCAATTAAACCAATAAACAGGGAATTGCAAAATTAAATTATCATGAGCTTCGATCAGCTCTTGTTCCCTCTGAATATCAATTTTCTCATCCGGATATTCTTTGTAAATCTCATGTATAGTAACTTCTTCAGGATGCTTTCTCAACTCTTCCAGCCATCTTTTATTAATAATTGAACTTTCTATACTTGGATGCGCTATAACTATTAATGTTTTCATAGAACCCACCACTCTCTTCTTCTGTATATTATTTTCGGCTCGAGAACGAGTATATATCATGGGAATTATTAAAGTAAGTATGCACTTTTAGGTAAGTAGTGAACCTTTTAGAGAGTGCTATAGACAAAATAGTATATAAAAAAGCGACCCGCTCGCGTCAAACCATCGAAAGGTTCAGCGCAAGTGAGATTGGTGGCTCTATAAAGAACGCTATCTGGTCGAATGCAACTACACCATCATTTTCCCTGTTTACATTACAAAAAAGGTATGCTACATTATTTCAACACACATAGAAATAAGTAAAGTTGAAAAAAGGTGAACTTACGATGGTAAAAGAAAATGCGAACGTGCATCAAGCTGTTAAAGTGTACAAAGCGCTCGGAGAACCCACGAGAATCAAAATTGCCCTGCTCCTTACTGAGGAGGTAAATTTGTGCTGCTCGGATATCGAGTCCAAGCTGGAAACGGTGGCCGGCTCAACGCTTTCCCATCACTTGAAGCAATTGACAGAATGCGGACTGCTGAACTTTCGCAAGGACGGAACGTATATCTACTACAGCGTAAACCGCGAAATGGCACAGAAATATGCGCCTTATTTGCTGGAGTAATTTTTTTTCGATCTTATTTCCATAGGTTTAGAAATATAAAAACATTGAGGTGGAGAGAGGAGCTTTACAAGTATGTCAAACGCATTGAAAATTTATATGCTGGCTATGATCTGCTTTCTAGTCGGTACATCAGAATTTATTATTACAGGTATTTTGGATACGGTGGCTGCAGATTTAGGTGTTTCCGTATCGGTCGCCGGTCAGCTGATTACCGTTTTTTCGCTGGCCTATGCCATCGGTACACCGATCCTCATGGCAGTCACTGCACGCATGGAGAGACGTAAGCTCCTTCTTTATGCGCTTGCTATATTTGCGGTAGGCAACCTAATTGCCATTGCATTACCCGGCTTTACATTCTTGCTCGTATCGCGTGTTGTTCTCGCGATTAGTACCGGCGTGTTTGTTGTTACCTCATTGACAGTTGCAACCAAGCTCGCTGCACCTGGCAAACAAGGAGGCGCGATTGCAACACTTATAATGGGCTTCAGCATCTCCTTAATTATCGGTGTTCCTCTTGGAAGAGTCGTGGCTTCGGTCTATGATTGGAAGCTGATTTTTGGCGTAATCGGTTTGCTGGGATTGCTTGCAATGTTGATTATTGTATTTGCCATTCCCCGTTCCAATGGCGAGGCTACTGTTCCAATTCGCAAGCAGCTCGCGCTGCTGAAGCAGCCTAAAATTGCGATCGCACTGGCCGTCACCTTCATGTGGTTTGGTGGTTACTCGATTGCCTACACCTATATTTCGCCATACTTGCTGACTATAACTAAATTAAGCGAGCAAAGCGTAAGTATCGGCCTCTTCGCTTTCGGCATCGCCAGCCTGTTTGGCTCAAAATTCGGCGGCTACAGCACCGATAGATGGGGTGCTCCCCGCACATTGGTCAGCGGTTTACTGTTTCATAGCATTGCCCTTATGTTGCTATCGTTGGCCGGGCACTCGCCATACATCGTATTCCCTCTGCTGATGTTGTGGTCTTTCACTGCGTGGTCCACCGGCCCTACCCAGCAGTTTCATTTAATATCGCTTGCTCCAGAGGCTTCCGGCATTATGCTTAGTTTGAATACCTCCGTGATTCAGCTCAGTATAGCTGCAGGTGCTGCTATTGGGGGTGTTGTCGTCGAACAGGTATCACTAAGCTCTATCAGTTGGATCGGTGCAACAGTCGTCATTCTGGGAGCTGCAACTGCAACTACCTTCTTCCGCATTTCCTACTCGCGCAAACGCCGTGAGGAAATGAAATGCAACCTCGTCGAGACGTGTGCGTAATTCTTTTTTTCCGCAAAAAACAGGCCGCCGGTTTACGGTATCCTGTTTTTTTGCTGTTCTATTCAAAGCAGATCAGGCAGAGCTTCGATAAGCGCTGCCTCACTCAGTTGATATCGCCCGAGAAGAACGTCTGCGTAATTTTCTCTGCGCGACATTTAAAACAAAAGAAAACCAAATAAAAATAAGCTTGCAAACTCCCCCAATGGTAAGTTTACAAGCTTATTTTATTCAAACTATGATGCGGTCGAGAGGACTCGAACCTCCACAGTATTGCTACCACACGGACCTGAACCGTGCGCGTCTGCCAATTCCGCCACGACCGCATATTATGTACCGACGATCATTACCGCCTGTACATAAGACTATACGCCTTTTTCAGATAGAATGCAAGGATTTTTTTATTTTTTTATTAAACGGAATAAATAACAGCAGGCCCATCACACAGGTGATCACTTCGGTAACTGTCATGGACCAGATAACGCCGTGCAGTCCGAACATGGAATGTAACAGGACGATGACCGGTATATACAAAACACCTTGTGTGATGGACATAATCATCGTTGGCAGTCCTTGACCTGTGGCTTGAAATACACTAGTGAACAATCCTGTAAAACCATTAAACAATGCGGATATGAGCATCGCTACTACGATATAGGTCCCTATTTTCAGCACCTCTAGATCATTGGAGAATAACTGTATAACCGGCTCTCTGAACAGATACACCAGGCCCACAAATAGTATCGCGATCCCGCCAATATAAAGTGCTGCATAGGTAAAACCTGCTTTGAATCTGCTAATATTTTTACTGGAATAATTATAAGCGAAGAATGGGATCAGACCTAAAAACAATCCCATGGCGAGAAATTCCGGCACCTGAGCAATCCGTAGCGCCAGACCGAAACCGGCAACAACGCTGTCTCCATATAATATGGAATAGTTATTCAGCAAAAGTGTGCTCACAATGAGAAAACCAGCTTGCAATAGCTCCGATACCCCGATCTTGTAGATTTCCAACTGATCCTTAATGGAAATTTTAAATGACTTCAGGAACCCTCGCAGATATTCGCTCTTCTTTTCCAAGTAATAGATGTAATAGATCACGGACCCCGCATTGGCCAGAACCATTGCCAGCGCCGCTCCAGCTACATGCCATTTCAACACCAGAATAAATAACGGGTCAAAAATCAGACTCAGCGCCGTACTAATAAATATGCCGTACATCGACTCCTTGGAGGCCCCTTCCGACCGCACTAGCTGCTCCAATGCAAAATTAAGAACAACGACGAATCCACCGGCAAACAGAGTCAAGACATAGGTTTTAGTATAGGCCAATGTGGCAGCATCCGCACCAAGTAATTGGACGATGGGATTCACCAGCAGAAAAGCAAGGAGAGCAATCAGGAGGCCTGCAATAATACTGCTATAGAAAGTATAGCCAGCAATTCGCTTCCCTTTTTCCGTCTCCCTCTCCCCCGCCAAACGTGTGACAAAGGTCCCTCCACCTACGCCAAATACATTTCCAATGGCCATCAGCACGGTGAAAATCGGCAGGCCCAGGGTGATGGCTGACAACATGCTTGTATTGTGCAGCAGGCCGATAAAATAAGCATTAATCACATTGTAAATGGTACCGACGGACATCCCGATCATCATGGGAATGGACAAATGGGTGATCGCTTTACGCACAGGGGCAGCTTCGAGATAATATTGATTTTTCTCCATTTCGTTCGCTTCTTTCATCATAAGGTCTTTAACTGTTAGAGTTCTATCTATATCCATAATATAATTGTTAGAGTTCGAATTGTCAATAATCTATCTATAAATGATTTTGGGCAAAAAAGTACTTCTGAGCAAATAAAAAGCCCGCAAACACCTCTATCGCGTGTCTACGGACGTCCTCCATGCCTTGCTTAATCAGACTATGGATTGTTTATGCTATTGGTTTTCTCTGCTGCTTTGACAATGAAGGTCCCTTTATAATTCTTGGCCGGAATCTCAATCTCATAAGTACCAGGCTGAGGATTACTGAGCACAAAGATATTCTGCCCCTCTTTTAGATCAGTGTTAAAATTCAAGTCCTTGGAGACGAGAGTTAACCCGGTTCCTACAGACCCTTTGACATTTACTATGGCCTTGATCATTTTGGCGGCGATGAATTCAGTAGTCTTAGGAGTAATCCCCGCTTCTGATACCTCGATCGTAGCCACCTGCATATCGTTCTCCTCATCAAATACTGCGGTCTGCGTTAAGGGCTGACCAATGGAGCCTACAGCAATTCGGTCATATTGTAGAAGCAGGCCTCCCACAACAATGATCGTCGCTGCTGCTAGTAGAATGGTGCTTGTATAGGTAGGCTTACCTGCTGTTTTCTTTGCTGTATTTGCTTTCTTCGCTTTCGGACGCGGCTTGCTAATCCATGCATCGCCAATTTTTTGCACGAGGAAGGCACATAGAATGAACAGAACGACCCCAGATAAAACAATTCGTCCTGAAGTAAAGAATAAACTTCCTAGCACAGTCCCTAGTGTACCTCCAATGGTACCAGAGAGGATGCTATTAGATACTGATTGCCAGCCAAAGGGGAACCCTAGCGCCGCTCCTGCAACAGCAGACAGTAATGCGCAGACTAGTATGGACAAACCCAGTCCTAAATCAAAGGTTTGGGCCCCCATAACCCCGGTTGCAAGTCCTGCAAGAAGAGTAAACAGTGAGGCTAGCAGCATACCGCTCTTCCCAGTCAGCCCGCTCTTTCTTTGCACCAAAAAATAAACATGGTAAATCGTAATCAGCAGAATCAATACAAGACCGCCTGTATTCAGCAGCATAACACATTCACTCCATCTTTAATCTATTCTTGCACTATAGGCTCACAGCTTAGAGGCAAAATCCCAGTCTGGATAAATATAAGGAATTTCCGGTCCAGTTGAAGGGGTAATATCCGTGACCATGATTTTAATTTCAGTCTGGCCATGATGAGTTGTCTTATCAATGGTTCCTGTGAGTTCCACCCATGTGTCATTAGCAAAACTGCTCGCGTCCGCACTCTCGGCAACAATCCCGTAAGGAGTAATATCCGCAATACAATGCGTCATAGCCATTCTATTGATAATAAACTGGTTCCCTTGTAACTCATCTTCCCGAGAGATAAAGCCTTTGATCTTAATCGTCTTGCCTTCAAAGTTATCTGCAAAGGAATTCAGCGCTTGCAGCCTCTCAATAAACCACTGATCCTTCATCTCAATGATATCTTGCTGATACAAGAGCATCCCTAGCTTGGCATAATCCCGATTGTACTTGTCCGATATAAACCGTTCTTTTAGTTCCGTAGATTCCGTTCCGACAAGCCCAGCCAGATCCTCAGGGATACTATTGCTGCTGGCTGCTGTTCCTCCTAGTTGAAAACCGCCCTTAGTAAGGGAGCCGGCAAAAGCCTGACTAGGCAGAAATGCGCCCAGCGTTAGCGGCAAAATGAATAAACCATACATAATCACATTCTTCAAAAGTGATTTGGAAGGCTCATGGCTGTGCCCATGATCATGACTATGATCGTGGCCATGATCGTGGCCATGATCGTGGCCATGGTCATGACCATGATCGCAACTGCAAGCAATCACAGGCTGAGTACGAGAGCGGATTAGAACGTAAAGTTGAAACAGGGTGAACAGGAATAGACCCGCAGCAGCGAGCTCCGTGTATTTTACCAGATGTGGTGCGATATACAGCAGAATTTCACCCGTGAGAGCCAGATAAATCATATAACCGGTGAATCCCATAAGGATAAGCAGTTTTAATGAATCATGTACCAACATGCGTGTTTTTCCCATTTCGGATTCCCCTTCCTATTGAAGCAGCAGCTTCTCAAGCAGCCAAGTGCCTGCATAGACGAATATAATCACCATTACGCTATACACGAAGACAAACCGGGATTTGAACACAGCTGTCATCATCAGCACACCCTTCAAATTAAGCATTGGACCCAGCACCATAAATGCAACGAGTGCTCCCCCGGAGAAGCTAGTCGTGAACGATTGCGCCACAAATGCATCCGATGTCGAACAAAGCGACAGTAAGAAGCCCAGTCCCATCATTAATAGATTCGCACTTCCCTGTCCATGACCTAATGCCGCCAGGCTTTCTTTGGGAACGAAGGTCTGCAGCAGACTAACCAATAAAGCGCCGAACATCAAATATTTGCCCATATCAAAAAACTCGCTGATCGAGTGGTGCATGACCTCCATCAGCCGTTTCCTAAAGGAAGGACGTGCAGCTGAAGTCTTCCCCTCCGCATGAACATGACCTCCGTGTGAGGAAGAACTACTGTGCCTCAGCTGATCCGGGTGTACGAAACGATAGACAATCAGTCCCAAGACAAGGGCCACCAGGAAAGCTAGTCCCATACGAGAATAAACAAGTTCCGGCCGGTTGCGAAATGCCGTGAATGTTGACCAGAAAACGATCGGATTCAAAATAGGCCCTACCGCAATAAAAGTAGCCGCGACATATAACGGCATTCCTTTCTGAATTAAACGACGAACCGCAGGGACCATCCCGCATTCGCAAATGGGAAAAATGATACCGATCACGCTGGCTGTGATAATTCCTAGCACTGGATTGCGGGGAATCATTCGTTTAATGGTCCCCTCTGATACAAAAACCTCCAGCAACGCTGAAATAATCACCCCGATGAGAATAAATGGGATCGCTTCGATAATAATGCTGACAAACATCATTTTAAATAACTGTAGCTTGGCATTTTGCAGCAGCGCTCCAGGTTCTTGAGTAGAAAAAAAGTATAGAATGAGCATCGTCACCAATGAGAGTCCCAGCACGATGTAACTATTCCACTTGGATGACTTATTTCGCATTACCGTCTCTTGCACTTTAGCTTCACCTTTTTTCGTTCATGAATTAGAAGAACAAGCGTTGAACCAGCCAAATACCACCAAGCGCAAAAGCCAGTGTTGAGCATCCCAGTACCGCCCGTCTCGAATATTTCCAACGATGCAGTAGGGCCAGAAGTGGTAAAAGGATAGCCACCAAAATAAGTTGAACGGTCTCAATGCCAAGGTTGAAGCTAACTAGATCAACGGCAAGCTCACTTTTTACAAGGTCCATTTCTTTAAGAATATCAGCAAAGCCCATCCCGTGAATCAATCCGAACAGGAAGGTTAATACCCAGCGGTAGCTCACACGCTCACGGACCATGTTATCAATCGCAACAAAACAAATGCTAAGCGCGATCGCAGGCTCCACAATGATAGAAGGAACATTGATGATGCCAAGCACGGTCAAGGTTAAAGTAATACTGTGGGCAACTGTAAAGGCTGTGATCATCGCTGCATACTGCTTGAAGGTTTGTCTGGCGATCAGTAGCGAGAATAGGAACAATAAATGATCATAACCAGACAAGATATGGTTCATCCCCAGCTTGAAAAACGATACCCAACCAGAAACTGACTGCTCAGCATCTTCGTCTGTCGTTTGTGTTGCTGAGGATGAATTGTCGAGAGCACTAGACTGTACCTGTTCGCCATCCTGCTGCAAGCTTGCATATTCTGTGTCCGTGAGCTGCATTGCCCATACGCGGCTGCTGCCGGATAAAGCTGCGGTGCTCTTTTGTTGACCATAATTGATCGTGATCAGATCCACATAGTTCTCAGTAGCCTTATTATTCATGTACAACCGATCCGTCAAAGATATGGACTGGGCCGGCGACACGGGTGGAAATTTTAATTTGATGATGGCTTTAGTGGCATCACCTTTACGATCCATGACCACGCTTTCCACTTGTGTCCAAGCCTGTGGCTCGTTATTTATTTTCAAAGTGATATCCTGCTCAAGGAGCTTGAGAAATTGATCTTTGATAGCTTCGAATTCCTGTTCATCCAGCATTCCGTTTTGATCTGTATCGCCACCAGCCAGTTCGATCACGGACAGTTCATCAATTGAATAAGTCATTTCAGTATAAGACTTGGTCAGATTAAGCGTTGTGTAGCTGGCACTATACGCATGTGCATCGGCTTGCTGATTAAAGGGAAGTATTAGCAGTAATATTAATGCAAAACAGATGAATAATTGACGTACTCTTTGAAGCCTGGGCATGATTTTCCTCCTCTTAAATAAACAGGATGCCTTTCAAAAGAAGGGCATCCTGCTTTCCATCCTGTGCCTTTATGATGTTAGTTGTTCAACAGATTATAGATGACCTGCGCTGCTTCGGCACGGGTTGTGATTCCTTTCGGATCAAACTTGCCAGCCGCGCGTCCTTGAATCAGCTTGTTCGCTGAGGCCGCATTAACAAATGGTAAGGCCCAAGCAGAGATTTTAGCCTCGTCGGTAAATGAAGTAGGATTATTCACGGTTACTTGACCATGAACCACTTCATATCCCCGCATCAACATGGTCACCATTTCCTCACGGGTAATTTGTGCATTGGCATCGAAGAGGGTCTGGGTCTTGCCTTGGACAATGCCCGCTTTTACAGCGATCGCTACTGCCTCGGCATACCAATCGCCGTCCTTCACATCTGTGAATGCCAAGGTTCCTTTATCCGTAAGATGGAGCGCCCGGATCAGCATCGCAGTGAATTCGGCACGAGTAACCTTACGTTCCGGCTCGAATGTGCTGTCGCTGGTTCCGTTCACCAGTTGTTTAGCTGCAAGCTCTTTAATCACGTCTGCCGCCCAATGTCCTGCTGGAACGTCCACGAATGACTTGGTATATTCCAGAACGGCATATTTACTAAAGTGAGTAAGCTTGGCTGTCATATACCCATTGGCATAAGTGCCTCCCACATACTCAATGGATCCGCCATCAGAAATATAATAGATTCCTGCCAGCTTAGGATTCGTATCTGCTGCAACCTTAAGCTGGATCGTAATTGGCTGATCGAATTTTGACAGATTAACCGTCTGGCCGCTTGCTGTCTGAATTGAAAGAGTCAGCTCATAGATATCACTACTCAGTTTCAGGCCTGCATGGGCTGTCTGACTACTGCCGGTGATTATGTTGCCTGCTGTTTGATCGCTCAGAGGCGACAGCTTCAACGTAATCGTACTGTTTTGCTGCTCTTCTGTTGACAGCTTGCTGAACAACTGCTTCAGCAGCTCAGACGGAACAGTTAACGTAACCGCGTCAGATTTGATTTGCAACGCATTTTGCTTAATCAGATCTGCAGTATTTCCAGGAAGACTTATTTCCGTCGTTTTCGCTGGAACTTCGACGGTCGTAACCCCGTTTGAACTATTGTTTAAGCTCTCGGAGGATACTTTGTAGCTGGAGCTAGCGCCAGAACCATTGTCGACAACATTATCAGGGGTAGTGTTGCCGCCCGATCCATTCGAGCCGCTGCCATTGCTTCCTGTACCAGGGTTGCCGCCGCTGTTGTTGTCGTTATTGCCTTCACCTCCACCGGAGGTGTCCGATTTAGTCACCGTCACTTCGCTCGTTGCTTGGAATTTACCATCCTCAGTCGTAGCTGTAATGGTTGCTGTTCCTTCTGCAATAGCAGTAACTTTACCGCTGGCATCCACGGTTGCTACGCCGGCATTGCTTGTGCTCCACGTTACGGCTTTATTACTTGCCTTATCAGGAGTTACTGTCGCCTTAAGCTCATCGCTTTCTCCGGCTTTCAGATTCAGTGTTGCTTTATCCAGGGTCACTCCTGTTACTGGAGTATTTTCTCCACTGGAATCCTTCGGCGATACCGTTACTTCGCTTGTTGCTTCGAATTTACCATCTTCAGTCGTTACTTTGATGGTGGCTGTTCCTTCCGCAATAGCAGTAACTTTGCCGCTGGCATCCACGGTTGCTACTTTAGCGTTGCTTGTGCTCCACGTCACGGCTTTATTACTTGCTTTATCAGGAGTTACTGTCGCCTTAAGCTCATCGCTTTCTCCGGCTTTCAGATTCAGCGTTGCTTTATCCAGGGTCACTCCTGTTACTGGAGTATCTTCTCCACTGGAATCCTTCGGTGATACCGTTACTTCGCTCGTTGCTTCGAATTTACCATCTTCAGTTGTTACTTTGATGGTTGCTGTTCCTTCTGCAATAGCAGTAACTTTGCCGCTGGCATCCACGGTTGCTACGTCAGCGTTGCTTGTGCTCCACGTCACGGCTTTATTACTTGCCTTATCAGGAGTTACTGTCGCCTTAAGCTCATCGCTTTCTCCGGCTTTCAGATTCAGCGTTGCTTTATCCAGGGTCACTCCTGTTACTGGAGTATCTTCTCCACTGGAATCCTTCGGTGATACCGTTACTTCGCTCGTTGCTTCGAATTTACCATCTTCAGTTGTTACTTTGATGGTTGCTGTTCCTTCTGCAATAGCAGTAACTTTGCCGCTGGCATCCACAGTTGCTACGTCAGCGTTGCTTGTGCTCCACGTCACGGCTTTATTACTTGCCGTATCAGGAGTTACGGTCGCCTTAAGCTCATCACTTTCGCCGACTTTCAATTTCAGCGTTGCTTTATCCAGGGTTACACCCGTTACCGGAGTATCTTCTCCACTGGAATCCTTAGGTGTTACCGTTACTTCGCTCGTTGCTTCGAATTTACCATCTTCAGTTGTTACTTTGATGGTTGCTGTTCCTTCCGCAATAGCAGTAACTTTACCGCTGGCATCCACGGTTGCTACGTCAGCGTTGCTTGTGCTCCACGTTACGGTTTTATTGCTTGCCGTATCAGGAGTTACCGTAGCTTTAAGCTCGTCGCTTTCGCCAACCTTTAGGTTCAGCGTTGCTTTATCCAGGGTTACACCCGTTACTGGAGTATCCTTCGGTGTTACCATTACTTCGCTTGTTGCTTGGAATCCGCCATCTTCAGTCTTGACTGTGATGGTGGCTGTTCCTTCCGCAATAGCAGTGACTTTACCGCTGGCACCCACAGTTGCTACTTCGCTGTTGCTTGTGCTCCAAGTTGCAGCTTTGTTGTTCGCCGTAGCAGGCTCAAATACCGCTTCAAGCTGTCCGCTCTCACCGACTTTTAAGTTCAGTGTAGCTGGTTTCACTGTCACGCCGGTTACTGGTATGTTCGTTTTGTCCACGATCAGTTCCTTCGTGTCACGAACACGGATCCGGTCACCCTTGGAGTACTTACCACTCAAGCCCGTGGCCAGTAGCGTATCTCCAACTTTGATCGGTGCAACTTCACCAGTCTTGTTGACGATATACCCGTCTACAAATACAGTAACGGGTCCAGAGCCGTCATTGAGGATGTACGTGCTCTCATCAAGAATATCAACTACCTTACCCTTCACCTGTACAAGCTGCCCCTGGTATGCATCTGAGACAGAATCAGACGTACTAACCAATTTCGGCTCCACTGGTGGTCCTGAGCTAACCTTTACAATGCTATTATCGAATCTGTCAAAGATAAGTTCTTTTTCATTTTCGAATGAACCGATTTTTCCGTATACACGTACTGTGTCTCCAAGTTGAAGCGCGCCGTCTGGAACATCGTTGAAGGCTACAACGCCGCCCGTTTCATCCTGAATAAAGGCTGAATCGTAGAAGGCAGTCGTCGTGACTTTACCTTGGATTACAACATTGGTTTCTTCAGGAAGCTTACGAACCTCCGCGATTGGGGTTACCTTGGTTTCACGATTAGCCAGCCAATTAACAACCTTCAATGCGAAAGGCGCATTATTGGTAGGTCCGTCGTTCTGGGTCATCTGCTTGTCATTAAATATGTTCATACCCGCTACAAAAATGCGGCCTTTGCCGAGTTGCTCTGAAGCTACAAGCGGGATCTTACTACCGCCTTTTACGTCCAGCAGAGGCGGACCATTCTTACCGTTAGCCGTATACACATTATACGAAACGGTGTCCGGTTTCAATTGAGGTGCATCCTGGAATGTCGATTCATTACCACTAGCCAGGACAGTCACTGTACTGCTATTGGCAAGCGGAATTTTATTTCCTGAACCGTCATTCGCTGCTAAACTCGCACCACTGTAGAAATCCAGCAATGAGATGAAGTCAGTTAGTCCGTTGTTTACTGGATTTAAGTGAAGACGTACTGAGAAGTTAGAGGTCAATGGAGTCGACCAGAAATTACCTGCTGGCGTCTCATCAAACACCCCGTCGTTATTGACCAGAATGCTTGAACCTACCCCCTTCAACAGAGAGTTCACTGTCTGCTGTGTTCCACCGAAATTACTTTTCTCCGTTAGTAATAAAGAACCGCCGCGATCAACGAAGTTCTTGATGACAGCAATTTCACCCGCAGAATATTCGGTGCCAGGGTGAGTTACCATCAACACGCCTACATTATTCAGAAGCTGATCAGACAAAGAAGTAGTATTCTCTACGACTGTGTAACCCTGTTGCTTAAGCTTCAGAGTCATATCTGTCAGGTTCTTAGCGTAGGTACCCGTATCCGTTGATGTGTTCTCATTCTTATGAGTCGCATCAATCATCAGCGTGATGCCTAGCGGAGCTTTAACATCAACCATCTGTTCATACTTGTTATCACCTAGATCAATGCCATCACTTGAAGATAATACGATAATCAGCTTGTGATTACCGGCTACAGGATTTGCCCAGATGACACTTGTATTAACATTTTGATTGGAATCTAGCGAAGGAATTTCTGCATCTCCAATCAGATGTGTTGCATCAATGCTGTCATAGTAGAAATGCGCGGTAATATTCTTCAGGTTAATCGTACCCATATTGGAGATCCCTGCTTTCAGGGTTACCGGATTACCTGCGATTGCCGCTCCTTCTACGATGGACAAATCGTTCACTCTTACTGCCAACGGATCTTCTTGTGACCAGATTGGGGAAGAATAGGTTCGATCACCATCTTTTTGTGTTACCCGAACAACGAACCACTGCTGGCCACCCACAACATTGACGCTAGGATTCCAGCTGAAGGAAGTGGAACTGTCCTTAGGAACATAACTTTCAATTACTCTTCCGCCGTTCGTCACTAGCTCAACCTTCGCGATATTATCGTCTGAAGGTGTCTTGATGTAACTGTATTTCGGATCGGTAGCACTCTCTAGAACCGGATCACTACCTTTGATGTCAAACTGCAGACTCTTCGAATCTACTGTAGATCCCATGTAATAACCATTCGCCAACACATCCAGCGAGAAATTCGGATCCTCACTGAAGTAGACGCGCATCTTACGCATAGCCTCCAAGAGAGATTCCTGAGACAGATCATTGGCTACGATAATCGTCCGCTTCTTCGTTTTTCCCCAGGTTCCATCATGGTTATCTTCACCATAAGTTGGAGCTACATGCCAGCCCAAATCAAGTGCGCTGAAAAATTTATTCTCAGCATTGACATAAGAATAGTTACCGGAACCATTCCCTACTTCAAGCATCGTGAAAAGCCTATTGACATTTTTATCATAAGGAATGAAGTTGTCAAAAGCATTTGCAGACATAGCCGGGTGGTTAAACTGCGCCACGATATTGTCATAGGTCAGTGTCCATGCATAATAACTTTGCAGGTTTTGATACTTACCGCCATTTTGAACACGATCGATAAAGTTGGTTGTTCCAAACACGTTGGAATGTCCCCAAGTAGTCGATGTCATTTCAAAAGCAGGAAACACGACAAAGCTGCCGTCCTTGGTGTATTGATTGGCCAGATCTTTGGTCAACTGCCAATCTGAGCCACCTTTACGTTCCGGCATGCCGTTATGATCAACCGTGTCTGTACCAGTCAGACTAGCATCGATATCGTGCGAGTGATCGGAGAAAGCAAAGTAATCATAGCCATAAAACTCCGCTGCTTTCAAAGCATCTTCAGGAGATCCTTTGGCATCATGGGATATATTCGTGTGGTTATGTGTCGTTCCCCGGTAATGATTACCGCCTGTAAATCTTTGAATAACCTCGAACGACCATTTCCCCGACGAAAGGTTGCCCAGTTTATCCTTCGCACTAACCACAACAGTGTGTACGCCCACAGCCAAATCATCTTCACTGGTTAGTGTAAGTTTGATTTGGGTTTCGGACTTGACTGCTTTGGCTGTAAAATCCTTACCGTCAATAGAGATACTCAGTGAGGAAATATCCACTCCATTCGGGTCGTCCAAATCTACGGATACAACCGGATGGTTCGTCTCAATCGTGTCCATATTAGCCGGAAGTTCGTTGGCATACTCTGGACCGTCTTTATCCTCAACAATCTCTACCGCGTTAGGAGTAGCTTCGTCTCCAGATTTGCGGGGCTCTTGTCCAGCACTTTCAGCCACAATATAGTAGTAGATTTTAGATGTCTTCACATTAGCTTTATCAATCTTGACGTTGTAATTGACTTTGTCGGCCGTTTCCATAGGAATGGATTGGTAGGACGATTCCCCTTCATTTTTATAATAAAGAGTCACCAAGTCTGCATACTTAGCCGAAGCTTTGATCGACACATCCAGACCGGTATAGGCCTTAGTCAAAGGAACGTGATTAAACTGCAAATCGCCCTTGATATCGGCGGCATTTCTCGGCAGGATAAAATATCCGCTTGTGTATGGAGAAATTAATTTCGATTGACTGGCAATGCCTGTGAAGTTATATGCGTCTCCCAGGGACAATGCACTGTTGATGTCAATCCCCGTAGTTTTCATAATCTTCACGACAGCTGTATTGCCGGCATCATCGGCAACCGTAACATTATAGTCAGGTCCCTCTGATGGAATGTTGGTTACCTTACCTCTGAAGGATATCAGGTTGCCTTCAAGTGCCTCTGCCTTCTCATAGACACTCATAGCATCCAATTTGACAGCAGTTGCAGCTGGCACAGCCTCCATACCCTCATTCGTAATCGCTGTAGCAACCAACTGAGTCGCCCCGGCAACAAACACCAGCTTACCGGCAACCTTTACTTTAGCGCCCGGCGAGATGAAGGAAGAGTCCTGAGACCCAATGACTTGAATTCCGCCTGTTGAATCTTGCACGTAAAAGCTTGTTTTCTCTGCTCCCAAGGCTTGGTTAGCGGAGGTTACAATACCTTCAATCGTCGTTTCGTATCCCAAATTCAGCAGGAAACCCTTGTCATCGTTCGCACGAAGAGCTGTGATTGGAAGCACTGCTGCCGGATTGCCTGCAACATCGACACGCGCATAGGCGCTATCTTTAGGTGTCGGTTGGGACGAATCCTTGTGAGTTACATATACCGTTTGGTTTGGCCCTGCGTTAGTGATATTCAGTGCAAAGGCACCATCCGCTCCCGCAGTAACTTGTCCTGCAAGCGTCAAAGTTCCGTTGTTCAGGAAATATGCGCTTACCGACGATGCACCCGGTACTGAACCTGCGGTACCTGTCACACTTCCTGTTCCGCTTGCATTTACGAAGCGAATTTTGGAAACATCCGGTGAAACCATAGATTTCGAGGTTCTGATCACGATCTCGTCCGGATTGGTGGTACTGCCCGGAGAGTTCAATACGAAATCATTCAAAGGATTCTTCGTGAAATAACCATTGCGCAGGCCAAAAACTCCCCGCGGATCGGAACCAAGATCCGTCTTGCGAAGCAGCGTCCCGCTTGAAATGCTGGTGGTGAAGAACGGTGAGCCCCAATGATCGGTTTTCATGTTGAAGTTCGGGTTCGTTCCATTACCAAAAGCAACAATGTCGATAGCTTTCGGATCATCTTGACTGCTTATTGAGGTCGTGCTGTTCGTAATGGCCAAAATACCACCAGTAGATGCACTTGGATTAATTGTTGTTGTCTGATCCTCTTTAACCGGCAAATCCTTACCTGTTGCACCCGTGCTGCCTGCAACAAGATAATAGCCGTGAGCTTTGATGATACCGGTCAACTTCGTTCCTGCGCTAAAGCTTGTCCCAGTAGCGGAAGTATAACCAATGGCCCACAGATTGTTGAAGTTAATATCCTGATCTGTCGTGTTGTACAGTTCAAAAAACTTTGTTTTGTAGAAAGCGCCACCATTACCGCCGCCTACATAGATTTGACTGAAAACAACATCGCCAGGCTTATAGTTGCTCCCTGAGAAGCTAACCGCGATCTTATTACTCGGGTCCTTCCCATTTTCTTGCGCTACAATGTAAAAGGAGGTTTTCGAAGCTGCATTACTGAACGAAAGTGTAAACGATCCGTCCGCAGCAGCTGTCGTTGTTCCCGCTAGTGTGTCATCCGCGAAAAACAACTTGATGGATGAGCTGCCGGCTACGGCACCCGCAGTCCCCGAAGCATTAGTCAAGGTAGACAAGGTAATTTTAGAAGCTACCGGATCTGCCGTTTTAGCCGTAGTTACATTCACTGATGACGTAGCGGTAAAACCACCATCTTGTGAAGTAACAGTGATCACGGCTGTTCCCTGTGCATTAGCCTTCAACTTTCCTTGAGCATCGACAGTCACAACTGCCGCGTTCGAAGAAGTCCAGGCTACTTGCTTGTTGGCAGCAGTTGAAGGCTGAATCGTTGCGAGCAATTGATCAGTGGCTCCAACCGTCAAGTTAACATTGGTTTTATCCAACGTTATGCCCGTTACTTTAACGGGGCCAGCGGTTACATTAACCTCTGCTGTAGCTCGGAAGCTACCGTCAACAGTGGTAACTGTAATCGTGGCATGACCTTCGTTCACCCCTGTTACAACTCCGTTATCCACTGTGGCCACCGTTGCGTCGCTAGAGCTCCAAGTGACAGAACGCTCTGTTGCGTTCGCCGGCTGGACCGTCGCTGTCAGCGTCCCTTTTCCACCTACAGAGAGAGCAAGGTCCGCAGTATTCAACGTAACGCCTGTTACGCTGACAGGACCGAGTGGTTGCTGCGAACCTTTAACAACAATGTCTGATATTCTGCTGTTGCCATTCACAGGAGCTGTTGTTCCTGTATTATTAACCGCTGCTGAAGAATTGTTTAACCAGCGGATATATACCGTAGGCTGATTCTCTACGGCTTTTGGCAGATCAAAATCTTTTTGCGCGATCGTACTGTTTAAGGTATATGTTTCGGAAACATCAAAGAAGTCCGTGCCGTTGAGACTATATTGAATCTTAAAATCTCTTGGCCCAGTGCTCGTACCATACTGTTTGGAAGAAAGCGTCAAATCATAGTAGCCTGATGTACTAAGCTGTGCCTCCCAGTATTCTCCGGAAGCCCAGCCGTCTTTGTAAATCGTGTTACCTGTTGCTGAATAAGTAGCTTTTCTATCACTACTTAACTTCAGCTTGGCGGTATTAATATTGGAAGCAATACCGCTAGTCGCTGTATCCAAATTAGTCGCTGAGAAGGTCCAGCCGGCCACAACCTCCGGCGTTGCCGCATCTGCTTGAACTACCCCACTATTCGGCAGTACGGTTACAGCTAGAATCATCACAATTAAGACAGCGCTGATCCATTTCCTGTACTTACTCATTAAATTAAACACTTGAGCAAAACCCCTATTCTTAATGTCATATGTAGCTAAAAACTTTTTTGAAAATGATGATATTTACCTTAATACCAAGGGGTTTAACAGTTGATCAATAAGCATCCCTCTTCCTGCTGTTGTAATCGGTCCAACTGCATCCGCACAATTCAGCCGACATTATTAATTATATTAACTTTTGTAAGTGATATATTAAATTATTGTAACCTCATTGTAAACAGAAAAAATCTAAACATAATAGAAATAGGCGAAGCCTGAGAATCTGACGATTCTCAGGCTCCACCTATTTTCAAAATATAAAAGTATGTCTCATCCAGTTATAATCTTTCCCTTACATAAAGCTCACGAAAAGAAAATGCAAGGCTTAGAATTACAAATAATAGCTGGACTGCTAAAGCGAGCATAACCCCATTCAAAATGCCCCATTGAAAAGTTTCACTCACCGCAATCAAGGCCCCCCCTATTCCAATGCTTAACCCTGGGCTGAACGCATCGGTAAATTGGATATTAGCGGATACCTCACCCTCTTTTCCAGCTTCAACCTGCTGCAAGGCCATAGCTCCAGTCGTTGGATGCGCCAAACCGATACCAAAACCAGAAAGAATCTGGGAGAATATAGCGAGCCAAATACCGCCCCAAGATAAGGCGATAGCTACTATTACCATAGCAACCCCAACAATCATCAAACCAGTTCCAATTACAACGCGCTTCTGTCTTCCTGTTCCCTTGTCGTTTGCGTCTAATTTAGCTTGCAGCCAGGCTGCTGCTGACCAACTCAAAGCACCAGCTGCAACAATTAATCCGGCAAAATGAGCGGACAAACCTTTTACCTCCGTCAACGCTAAGACTACATAGCTTTCTGTTGCGAAGTAGGACGCTACGAACAAACCTCTGACAACAATCGTGGTTGGCAAGCCCCGTTTTAGCTTCATCGTCCCTTCCGGAAGTAGCTTCCGCAGCGGTTGAATCATAATCGCGATCCCGGCTAATGAGAGGAGAAGTCCCTTCCATTCCGTCACCGAACCTAATCCGCTTAGCAGCATTCCCGTACCGACGGCCAACAGTACAGCGTATCCTTCCTTTTTACCATTAGAGATTTCCGCTACCCGGTTAACCTGGAATTTGCGAAAAGTAGGTAGCGTCAAAGCAACCGCCAGAACGATAAACGGGATCACCATCCAGAATACAAATCTCCAGGATAGATATTCCGCTACAAGTCCCGCCACATAAGGACCGATTAATGCAGGCAGGATATAAGCGCTGGAGAATGCTGCAAGAATTTTGGTTCTGATCTCATCGGGATAACCTAATGAAATACTGTAATACACGCAAGTGACGATCGCCCCTGCACCAAAACCCTGAAACGCTCTTCCTACAATTAAAACAGGCATATTCCATGCCGTCGCCGCAATCACAATACCAAGCACAAAGAATACAAACGATAGGATGAATGATGCATAAACGCCTCTTCTATTGATCTGCTGTCCCATGACCATTGTTCCGATGATTTGTGATAATAGAAAGGTACTGAATATCCAGCCATATAAATGCAACCCTTGCAATTGTCCTGCCAGTTTAGGGGCGATAGTTGTAATCGCCAATCCTTCAAAAGCAACTGTAGTTACAGCAATGATAATACCAATGGTTAACGCCCGGTAAGGGGCATCGAAGATTCCCGGCTCTTTTTTGTTCATTTCCATTTTTTCCTCCTCCATTTAGTTGTCTAGTCACTAATTGCCATGACAAGTATATGTGTAAAAAAAGGAACTTACAAATGAAGCTTCTATAAGTCCTTTACATTGTTGTGCATGACGGCCAGCACTCTTCTGAACGTCTCGACCTCTTCTTCCGTCAGACCCTCGACCGTTTTACGGTATGCCTCAAGTGAAGGCTCTATAATCTCATCTTCTACCTCCCGGCCCTTATCCGTTAGATAGACTCGCAGTGCCCGGCGGTCCTGCTCATGGGTTACCCGATGAACGAATCCCTTCTTCTCCAACTTGAATAGCATACGCGCAATATTCGTCTGATCCTTCTGCAGCCTCTCGGCAAGCTCCTTCTGGGTAATGCCTTCCGTCTCCCACAGAATAACTAGAATCTCCCATTGCTCTACTGTGATATCGAAGGGATTAACGACTTTCTGATAATAGTTATTCAGCTTTAACGCGGCTCGCTGCACAACAACGCCGATATACTTTTCTAATTTCAAGATCATGCCTCCAATTAGTAGACGTGACTATAGTTGCTATGACCATTATATTTTTAATTTTATTTGCTGTCAATTGCTTCAAGCTATAAAAAAATCGCCTCAGCTTCAGCTGAGACGGGCTTGCATCAATCCTATTTTTTTAACAGCAAATAAGCGAAATAGGGTACTCCAATCAGTGACACCATGACGCCTGCCGGGAGACCATCGGGGTCGACCAGATTCCGTCCAACTGTATCGGCCAAGAGCAGCAGCCACCCACCAAGCAGCACCGCTACAGGAATAAATAATTGATTTCTCGGTCCGACCAGCGCTTTGGCAATATGCGGAGCCAGCAGACCGATGAAGGCAATCCCTCCGGTGACCGATACTGCTGATGCCGCCGCAGCGACAGCAACCACGATAAGAAGCAGACGCTCCCGATCCAGATGGACACCAACACCAATCGCCGAAGCTTCGCTCAAGTTGAGTAGATTAAGCTGCCTGGATTTGAACAATGTAAACGGAATAAGCAGAATTAGCCACGGAAGCAATGCCCATATAAACGGCCAATCCGTACCCCATATGTTCCCCGCGATCCATTTCGCAATGAAATCCACCTTAGAGCGTTCCGCCGAAGAAATGATTACGATCATAACCCCTGACAAAGCCAGAGAGAAGCCTACCCCAACCAATACCAGACGAGTCGGATCAAGACCTCGGGAACGGCTATACGAGAAAATATAAATGAGTATCGCTGTAATTAATGCCCCGAGAAACGCCACGAGCGGCAGCATATATACGTATGATCCCACTTTGACCGGGAAATACAGGAAGAAGATCGCAATTGCTACGCCTGCCCCGGAATTAATCCCAATGATGCCCGGATCAGCCAGATCGTTGCGGGTAATACTTTGCAGAATCGACCCGGATAACGCCAAGGCCATCCCCGCCAGCAGCGTGATCAGAATTCTCGGCAGTCTGACAGAGAACAGGACAAAATCTTCTTTGAACGTGCCATGACCCGATAAAACAGGGATCAGTCGGTTAAAAGACAATGACGAATAGCCTACGCCCATACTGATTACAGCGGTCAGGACAATAAGCCCCAGACTGATCAACACAATAAGACGTTGTTTGCGAACAAGAGCGGACAATGTCATGAGAGTGCTTTGCCTCCTTTACGTACGACAAACAAGAAGAAGGGTAAGCCCACCATCGCTACAATAGCTGCCATCGGAGTCTCATAGGGCGCATTTATAGTACGACCGAGCGTATCGGCCAACAGCATAAAGCTGGCGCCAGCGAACACGGAGAACGGCAAGATGTACCGGTAATCGGTGCCAACAATCATGCGGACAATGTGTGGAATCATCAGCCCCAGGAAGGCAATGTTTCCGACAAGCGCTACCGCTGCCCCCGTCAGCAGAACGACCAGAGTAAACAGGATAAATTTGACCCGTACGAGCTTTTGCCCCAGTCCCATTGCAATCTCATCACTCAGGCTAAGAATGGTTAAATGATTGGAATACATAATCGCCACCACAATTGCTATCACAATAACTGGTGTGATCACTTGTAGCTGTCCCCAAGTTGTGCCGATCAATCCCCCGGCGGTCCACATCGAGACGTCCTTGGATATTTTGAAAACAATACTGATGCCATCTGCAATGGCATACAGAAAGGCGGAAATAGCCGCTCCCGCCAGCACGATGCGGATGGGAGACAGTTTCCCTTGTCGCATGGAGCCAAGTCCGAGGACCAGGCCCGCACCTAATGCAGAACCGATAAAACAGGCCAGCATAATGCCGAAGTAGCCTACTCCCGGAAGAAATGCAAAGGCCACAGCCAACGCCATATTTGCTCCAGAGGTCAGACCCAGCAGGCCAGGATCCGCGAGCGGATTACGGGTTACGCCTTGCATAATGGAGCCGGATACCGCAAATGCGGCACCGACTAGCATCGCAGCCAGCTCACGCGGCATACGAATTTCACGCAGGATGAGAACATTCTCACTAGACGCACCCGGAGAAGTTAGCGCCAGCCATAGATCATACAGCGTTATTTCCTTTGCTCCCAGCACCATAGAAATAGCGAAGGAGACAACGAGCACCAGCACACTGCCAATTAGCTTATAGAAAAATGGGACTGAACGTTTTTTATCTCTCATTGGTTACTTGTTCAGGAAGCTCTTGATAAAGAAATCCAATTGATATTCCAGGCTCAGCGGATCATTGAAGTAGAACGACTTGGCATCCACTTCATAGACATGATTATTTTTCACAGCTGGAAGGTTCTTGTAGGTTTGAGTATCCTGGAAGCTGTTATCCTCATCGGCATTTTTACTGAAGATAATATAATCACCTACATAATCCTTCATCACTTCTGTAGACAATGCCAAATAACCGTCTTTCGCTGTTGCTTCTATCGTCTTCTCAGGTAGACTGAAACCAAGATCACCATATAGAAGCTCTGTACCACGTCCAAAGTTATATCCATACACGTACAACTGTTTGTTGAAGGTCTCAATTACCGTCACCGTTGCGCCTTTGCCAACCTTCGCTTTAATCTCTTCGCCGGCTTTTTCGGAACGTGCCTTGAACTCATCGACCCAGGTCTGTGCTTCTTTTTCTTTATTCAACAATTTCCCCACTTCAAGCTGCTGTGTCAAATAATCTACTTTAGCATAAGTAAAAGTGACGGTTGGAGCAATTTGCTTTAACTTGTCATAGTTTTGAATATCGCTAAGACCGATAATGAGATCCGGCTGCAGCTCAATGATTTTCTCCAGACTTTCATCCGTAACAGCCTCAACGTCTTTCAGCTCATCTTTAAATCTTGGGTTCTCCTTGGACATCTCGTCCACGCCCACTACCGGCACACCAAGCGCCATCACATTTCCTGTTAAGAATCTGGTCAGTACAACTACACGCTGCGGATGTGAAGGAACTTCCACAGGGCCGTTCTCAGATTGATAAGTAAAGGTTCCCGCTGGTTCTGCTCCCGAGGACTGGGCTGCCTCAGATGAGGAATTATTGACGCTCTTCTCAGCATTATTGGTTTGATTGGCGCCACAGGCGCTCAGAATAACTACTAAAGATAAGATTACCGGTACGAAAAGCTTTTTCATCGGATGACTCTCTCCCTTTTTATAATGACTATGTACAATGAATATTCTCATTGATAATGAGTTTCATTTTCATAACCTATTATAGTAAGCCTGATTTCGCTAAACCATGGCTTATTGTTGGGAAAGAAGCTTGGACTATTGAATGCCGGTAAATAATGCCACTGCACGTTGCAACTGTAGACGAATAGAAACGGGGTTATACGGAATCCATTCATCGATGTCCAGATGATGTACTTTATCGTTCCGAACCGCCGAAAGCCCCTTCCAGTATGAGGACTGAAGAATAGCATCGGCATGGGCGAAAGAACCTTTCGGGTCTGGGAATACAAAAACAAGCAAGCGATCACCCGCATAATCAGCAAGCTCCGCCAGCTCAATAGAAATGGAATGAAATTGATTACCCAGCCGTTCTATCTCCTGTCCGATTTTGGCCGGGGGCTTCAGCCCAAGCGAATGGTACATTACATATCCTACATTTCGGGCGCCGTATACCTGCATCTGCTCCGGACGCAGAATCAGAATCGTAATCGTTTCCTTGGCGACCGCACTTTCCTGGATCAGCAGACGAGCTTCCTGTTCCTCTTGCGCAAACATCGCGAGCCACTCTTCTGCCCTTTCACTTCGCTGGATGGCCTGCGCAATAAGGCGGAAGTGTTCTTTCCAGCTTAGCTCCATCCAAGATATTTCTATAACCGGTGCAACCGCCCGCATATGCCCGAGATTCAAGCCAAATCTGTGCAAATGCTGCTGTGCCGCGATAATCAGCTCAGAGTTTGTCTCCAGTAACACCGAATTAAGCTGCTCAGGAGAAGCATCTGCGCTGATAAATCTCATGTTTTGCGGTTTCTCCAGTTCGGCAATATTCACATATTCACCGTTCTCCGCAATCGTCACAACGGGTTTAAGTCCAAGCAGCAACAGATGACTGGCATAAGGGGTTAGCACAACGGCTACGCGCGGTAAGGAAGATCGGCGGTTATAAGCGGAAGGCGCTGCCCCCGTCTGGCGCTTGAAACGGCGGCTCAGGTAAAATTCATCCTTATAACCTACCTTTTGCGCAATCTCACGAAGGGTACCCGAACCACTAATTAGCAATTCGATCGCCCGATGCACGCGCAACCGTGATAGATACTCCTGGGGGGAAAATCCGGTCAGGCGTTTAAATAATATAGAATAATGCGAACTGCTGATACCAGCCAGCGCCGCCAGCTGTTCTCGTGTTATTTTTTCGCTAAAATGATTCTCCAGGTAGGCAATGCTTCGATCCATACTCGGCTGGTCACTGACCGCATACTTCGCGTCCTCCCGCTCCAGCAGCTCCGCAATAATTTGATGAAAAACAATCTGATTCTTCACATGCCGGGCTTCATGGATCGGTGAACGGTAAAGATAAAGTTCTTCAACCTTGCCCACAATATCAGGTTCGCAAAGAAAGAAATGAAGATTAGACCCACCCAGCACCTCGCTTCTCCGTACCATAGAACTTACAGGCGGAGAGATCGGTGGCTCCCAGATGCCAATGGAAAGCTTGTACGCATGAAGTGGCTGCAGGGAATTTGTAACTAATGCCGCATGAACCTGTGCAGGAATCAGCATAATGCTTCCTTCTTGCAGCTCAAAGGTCTGATCATCCAGCCGCAGCAATCCCTTGCCGCCTGCGATAGCAATCAGCACTGTAAAGTCCTCATGGATCTTATGCATGGGCTGATTAGAAGTTCCATATAACGAAAGAATCTGGGCAGCCGTATATAAAGGAAAGTGAGACTCCGCCCACTCCGAATTAACGTTGTTCAAAACAAAGCCTCCATTATCATCATGATGAGGGGCTACTCGCCCCTGCATCATTTTAAGCCATATACATCTGATAATGAAGCATTAAATCTTTTCCATCAAAGTTAGACGTATAGATCTCGCATATTCAGCTTAAATCCAGTCGAAACAATAACGAATTCCTGTCCGGATATTCATAGGTTACGGGTAGTTCAGCTTTGGTAATTTCCTTGAAGCCGTTCTTTCTGTAAAATTGATGCGATCTATCGGCCGAGGAGGGGGTATCTAGAAGAACCGTCCGTCCTCCTTGTTGCTTGGCAAACTTTATAAGGATTTCAAACAATGCTTTTCCAATCCCCAGTTCCTTGCCACGATACTCGCTGTACACGAAAAACTTTTTCAGAATGAACACCTCGTTCGTCTTCTTCATCAGTCCTATAGAACCGATCACTCTGTCCTTCTGATCCACAGCGATCCAGAATTCCCCTCCAGACTTAAGGTAGCAATTCGGGATATCCAAAATATCATTTTGCTCTTCGATCGAGATTCCCAGCTTGTACTCATCGTTCTGCACACCCAGCACAAGATCAATAATCCCCTGCTTATAACGTCCCTCATAGGTTGTAATCATTCCGGTCCTCCTGCACTCTATACAAAATAATATCACTCCACTTCTCCACCTTACGGGATTTCCACTTATCAGTAAAATTGAAATATATGAAATCAACTATTGATAAAAATGATATATATCAGACGAACTGCTTAAAGAAATAGAAAGAGGGCTGCTCCCGTAAGTCATTTTCATGACTTATAGAACAGCCCCGACATACTTGTTCAAATCGCTTGTTTAAAACAGTTGCTGCCTGTATTGCTCCGGCGACATGCCAATAAATTTCTGGAAGGCCCGGTAAAGCTGACTTGGACTCGCAAAACCAACATCCAGACTGATGTCGGTCACGGTATGTCTCGTAGAGCGAAGCCGCCGCTTAGCTTCGTCGATCCGGATTTTCAGCATGTACTGGTAAGGAGAACGTCCAATCAGTGCTTTGAAGGAACGGATAAAATGATATCTGCTCATCCCGGCGATTCCGGCAAGCTCTTCTATTGAAACTGGCTTCATGTAGCAATCCCGCATATACTCCAGCACCCGAACCAAATGCGGGTCCTCGCAATCCGGAAGCCCCTTCTGTACGGTAGCATTGGAATCCTTCTGGTGATTCCCGCGCAGGATTCGGGACAAATAGTGTATGATCTCCAATTCCGTCTCTTCAATAAAGCCTGCCTCTGTCCCGTCATTCGAACATAGGGCTACACTCCATTTGCGGTGCTGCCGTAATAGCTCATCCCCATTCACACGCTGTTGTATAACAGGCTCCCATGGGCGGTCCAGTTCCCAAATCTCCATGAAGTCCTTCAGCTGGATAACAACCACACCTTCCCCGTCCTTAATCTCAAAGGCATGACTGTCATTAGGGGACTTGATCAGCGCCTCTCCTCTCTCCAGCTGGAAGGAATTATTCTCCAAGTCAAAAGCGCAGGAACCGTACACAGGCACGGTGATCTGGTACATATTATTATGGCGATGCTTTTCGTTAATAAAACTATTCTCAATTCTCCACAGTTCCAGCCGTGGAGTTGTCATGTGTATCTGCATGGTCACTCACCCGAGTTCAGTATAGCAAAAAATGCTCAAAAGAAAAGCATCAATCGCGACGACAGATCATCCGGCAATGCGCTAAGCTACCGAATAAGACAAACAAGCAAAGGATGATTGTTATGAAAACTGTCTCAAGCCCTACCCTGGCAGCGGCCCGGTCGTACTCCGTGTACGCCTTGATCGGCGTTACGGTGGCCCATCTGCTGAATGACGCGATGCAGTCCGCTGTCCCAGCTGTTTTCCCGCTACTGCGGCAAACGCTCGACCTGAGCTTCGCTCAAGTCGGCTGGATTGCCTTCATGCTTAACGTAACCGCCTGCGTGCTGCAGCCGTTTATCGGAAGCCTGACGGACAAACGTCCAATGCCGCTACTGCTGCCCGGCGGAATGCTGTTCTCATTGATCGGCATCATTGGTATGGCCTATTCATCCCATTTTGCCGGGCTGCTGATTTCAGCCATGCTGCTCGGCATCGGCTCCTCTGTGCTCCACCCGGAATCCTCGCGCGTTGCCCATCTGGCTGCTGGCAAAAGCCACGGGATGGCCCAATCCGTCTTCCAGGTAGGCGGTAATACCGGCCAGGCATTGGCTCCACTGGCAGTCGGCTTTCTGGTTATGCCTTACGGAACAAGAGGGCTGATTATGTTCGCATTCGCTGCTGTCCTCGGCATCTTTCTGCAGTATGCCGTCAGCCGCTGGTATAAGCAGCAGCTTGTAGCGCCGAAGAAGGTTCAAGTGGCTGCAGCTGCAGTTCAGCATCCCCGCGGCTTCGTCGCATTGGCGATCAGCTTGCTAATTGTGCTGCTCTTCTCTAAGTTCGTATATATCGCCAGCATGACCGGATACTACTCTTTCTATTATATGGATCGCTTTAATCGCCCGTTTGAGGATGCGCAGATTCCATTGTTCGCCCTTCAATTTGCCGGGATGCTCGGCACCTTACTGGGGGGACCACTTGCAGACCGGTTCGGACGCAAAAAGATCATCTGGTTCTCCATTGCCGGTACAGCTCCCTTTTCCCTGCTGTTGCCGTATGCGACGCCATTCTGGTCTATCATACTCTGCGGTCTGATCGGCGCCATCCTGATGTCCGGCTTCTCGGTCATCATCGTATATGCGCAAGCACTGCTACCCGGTAAAATCGGCACTGTATCCGGCTTGTTCTTTGGCTTAGCTTTCGGCCTGGCTGGACTCGGTTCAGTTATTATGGGCTGGCTGATCGACCTGACAGACGTCTCTTTTGTCATTCAGATATGTGCTTTCCTGCCACTGCTGGGACTGCTGGCTATGTTCTTGCCATCCGACAGCAAGCTCGCGGGGAATACCCGCGGGTAAGGATGTTTTAGTAACCGTCTCGGCATGTAATTGGATATTAAGATAGGATATTAAAATGGACACAAAAATAGCATCGAACGCCGTTTTATTGTAAGCGGTTCTCGATGCTATTGCTCTAGTTGATCTTACTACTTGCTGCCTGTAACCGCAGCTAAAACATCATCAATGACGTTGCCTTCCGCAATTGGACCGCTAGACATCCAACTTCTCGCCGACACCTTAAATACGTGATTTTGCTTAACAGCCGGCATCGCCTTCCAAAGACCCAGCTTCTCAACCTCTGTAGTAGCAGCGGCTTCTTTATCGAATTCTTCCTTCGTACTGATAGAGCCACCATACATCGCAAACACATAGTCTGCGGTTATGGAAGGCAGCTTCTCAAGCGAGGTATTAATCCCCCAATCATCCGTTGCGGCCTTCTTTAATTCCTCAACGCTGGCATCGGGGTGTAACCCCAGCTTCTCGTAGATCAGGGGTGCAAAGCTAGGAAAGAACACTTGCAGGTCCTTGTCTGATGGACGCATATAGACTACTGTTTTATCAGCTCCAACTGCGGAAACAATGGTTTCCTTGGCTTGCTTGATTTTATCGTCATTAGCCTGAATCACAGCTTGTGCTTTATCTTCAAGGCCAGTTATTTTTCCGATCTCGGTGATCGAGGACTTCCAATCATCTGGCGCATAAGGAACTGTCGGAGCAATTTTGCTCAGCTCGTCATATCCACTTTGATCCGTAAAATATTGCTGGAGAAGTATAAGATCTGGTTTCGCCGCCAGAATCGCTTCCAGGTTCGGCTTCATATCTGCGGTTCCCGACAGTGGAATTCCCAATTCTTTGAGCTTGTCTTCCAGATAATAGCCGTCGAATCCATAGGCATACACCATTGGAACCCCCAATGAAAGGGTGATATCTTCAAGCCCAATCACGGCAACGCGCTTCGGGTGTGTTGGAACTTTAGTCTCCCCGTAGGCATGCTTGATCGTTAACGTCTCAGCGGCTTCCGTCTGCGACGAATTATTTCCCTGTGCTGAACCAGAAGCATCAGTAGAGGCTGCTACTTTCTCATTGATTCCCGTATTCGTATTATTTCCGCAAGCGCTGACCAAGACCGTCAGTAGCAATATAATCATTAGCCCTGCCATGTTCCGAAAACTGCTTTGACCCCCAAGGACACCCCGTCTTGTCCCGTTGGCTCTCTCTGTCTGATGCATCATATTCCCTCCGTCACTGTAATTAATAATGATATTGATTATCATTATCGACTAGGACATTATACAACACACTTGCAACAACGGGAATACGAAAAGATGCCGACTTTTCTCGGGCTATAGCGCACGAAATAGTTGTTCCAGCTCCTGTAATAAATCGTAATGCCTATTGGCTGTATACTCCAAAATCGGTTCAGCCAGCCAGGCTTGCCCTGAAGTCTGATAAACATGACCATTCCGGACGGCCTTCAGGTTCCACCAAAGTTCAGACCGCTGAAGCTGTTCCCACTTCATTAGCGATTGCCCATCCTTCATTACGTTAACTAGCAGCATATCCGCTTCGAATGACGCGAGTTGCTCTGCTTCAACATATTCGGTAAATTCGATGTGTTCCGCACCCCTTGCACAATGGATCTGCAAATCATCGTACAAAACCGTACCTGCACGTTTTCCCCAAACCTCGAATCCCCTTGGCAAGATATTTAGAATAAGCAGGCCACCTTGCCTGAACGAATAAGGAATAATCCCTCGGATGACTTCAACTTTCTTGTCGTAGCGGACGAGCCAGCTCTTCGCTTCCTTATCCCGGTCCAGAAATTCGGCAGTCGATTGCAAATGCTCTCTCCAGCTTACAGAATGCCAGGGTAGGAACAATACAGGCGCTATCTGCCGGAGCTTCTCTTTCTCCTCATCAGGAACCATTTCGTCTAGTGCAACAATCCGGTCAGGCCTAGCCCTCCATAGGGCTTCTCGATTGAATTCGTAGTCATGTCCCAAAGGCACCTTAATGTCAAAACGGTATTTCTTGCGGTAATCATCGCTCCAGGTCTGATCGATTGGAGCAGCGTACGGAATGATCTGCAAACTGAGCAGTTGCCCAATATTAGGCCAGCTATATGCAGCTACTTTGCAAATTCGATTAGCGGTGTAGATACTTGGCGACATTCCAACATGCTTTTTAAACTGGCTGCTGAAATACTGGCGATCCCTATAACCGACATCTTCCGCTACTTTTTGCAGGGATTTCCCTTCATCCAGCAATCTTTTAGCCTGATTCGTACGCAGCTCTGTCAGATAATCCATGGCGCTTTGCCCGAATCGATCTTTAAATGACCGCATGAAATAATACCGGCTCATACCGGCAAGCTCAGACAAGTGGTCGACCGTGATCCCTTCTCGAAAATGACCATTGATATACATGCGCACTTGATCCAGCGCAGCTTCGTGTTGGCCTTGGTTCTTGAACAACAGATGCAAAAGCTCCTGGAATCCCGCCTGACTGACAAAACGGTCCGCGGCATCGTCCGTATGCCAGTGAATGATTATTTTCTCACAGAGAGACAGTAGCAACGTATCTGCATTCACGCTCACCCGAGCCAAATCCGGCAGTATATGTCCCTGCTGAGCACCATATCTTTCAGGAGTATCCGTTTCTACATGAAACTGATACAGCACTTGCTCCTCATCTGCGTCGTGAGCAGATTCCACTCGTTGTCCCGGCATCACGATATATACGGTATGCGGGGTTAGCGGGTACAACATGCCGTTAATAACGATATTTCCCTGCCGTTTGGCAGCTACAATTAGCACATAAGTAGGAGCTGTTTCATACAACAGACGGTAGGTCGAACGCTCCGTTTCTCGGAAACAGTCCTCCAGCCTGATCCAGACGCGACTAAGCAGTTCTTTAAGTTGTGGCCCTTCTTCGCGTTCTTGAAGCGGAGTCATCTCCACCCTCCTTATTTTCGTTATACCTGCTGTTCTAATTATGCAAAAAGCTCCTGAATTGTCGCAAGGACGAATTCAAGAGCTTATTGATTACTAATTTGATGCGGTCGAGAGGACTCGAACCTCCACAGTATTGCTACCACACGGACCTGAACCGTGCGCGTCTGCCAATTCCGCCACGACCGCATATTATGTATGGTTCAAATTCAATCACCAATAAATAAGAACATACGCCTTTTTCGGATAAATTGCAAGACTTTTTTTCAGAAAAACCCCAGTCTGTAAAACGGCGTCCGTTGGCAAACGGAAGGTACCCCCATGCCAATGAAACGGAATGAACTGCTGAGGAACGCCCGGAAGAACACTGAGTCTTGGGCCGTATCGGTCAGCTCTACAGGGAACCAGCCAAGGGATCGTTCCCTCGTCATACACACCCATAGGGCCGTACAAAAGACAAGCATATCATAATTATGAGGGTTAAGAAGGCTCTGGTCTTCGTACAGTAACGTTGTCGTAAGCTCATGTCCCTTGTTCTCGGCTCAAACGGCGATATGCTCCGGTGATTGGAACGGGACATGCTGCAAGCAATGAATATGCAGCTTCTCACCTCATACTCTGTTATCTTCTCCAAGATCATTGTATCTTTAGTTCTTAGTCTCCACAAGACGCTGGATATCCAGACTTACTTCTTCCAGATCATCCGTAGGCTCATAGCGGTGCAGCACCTGGCCGTTGCGGTCAATGAGAAATTTGGTGAAATTCCACTTGATAGCATCCCCCACCAGCCATTCAGGGTGCTTGTCCATAATCATCAGCTTCAAGAGCTTGGCCTGAATATCATCGGTATCGAATCCCTGGAACGGAGCCTCCTGTTTCAAGAACCGGAAGAGGGGGTCCGCCTCCTCGCCGTTCACATTGATTTTCGAGAAAATCGGGAATTGCACACCATAATTAATCCGGCAAAATGCGGCTGCCTCCTCGCCGGAGCCTGGCTCCTGTTCGGCAAACTGATTACAAGGGAACCCCAGTATTTCAAAATCATCGTCTTGATACCGGTCATATATCCGCTGCAGATCATCGAATTGCGATGTGAACTGGCATTTGCTGGCTGTGTTCACGATCAGCAGTGCTTTTCCTGAGAATTGGGAGAGTGTCAAGACGTCCCCGTTAGCCTTGGTGGCCTCAAATTCATAAATACTCATTATATCCCCCTGCCCTTTCCAAAATACGAATTAACATAATCAACTATGTTTTTAGTTATAATTCTTTTTAGGAATGCTGTCAATTAGCAATTTCCAATGATCAATCCGTTTGATGTTCCAGCCGTGGGGGGTATAATATAACTAGAATACTATGAAATGGGGTTTACTTCATGGCAGACTTTTTGCTGCAGGTCGATCACAAACTCACTTTTAATGTAAACACACAAATAAAAGAACAGCTTAAATGGCTGATCGGAATTGGACATATCGCTATCGGTGATATGCTTCCTTCGGCCAATCAACTGGCGGATGAACTTGGGCTTAACCGCAACACCATCAATTGGGTGTATACCCAACTGCGGGAAGAAGGCCTTGTCACCATGCAAAAAGGGCGCGGCACACAAGTCATAGACGGGCCGGCAGCACAGCAATTGCGCAAGGAACGCATCCCGATGCAGACCACTCTGGACAATGTGATTCAAGAGGCCCGGTCGGAGAATATCGATCTGCAGCAGTTTTTCATGGCCAGTCTGGCGTATAGTTTATTGCACAATCCCCGTCCGGTGAATCGCCTTCGCATCCTTTTCATAGAGTGCAAAGGGCATGATCACCTGTTCTACCGGCAGGCTATAGCTGAAGTCACCCAAGGAGAAGTCGAGACGGTCTTTCTTGAGGACTGGCATCTGCGTGAATCCGAAATCACCAAAGCCGTTAAACGCAATCATGTGATCGTTACTACCCTAAACCATGCCGAAGAGGTTAAAGCCCTGCTGTCACCCCACAGCAATAAAATCATAGTCATCGGGGCCACAGTGGACACCTCAACCCTGCTTGAGATTGCCCGGCTTCAGCACGGAGCTGCTGTAGCATTCGCTTGTCTGGGCAAGACGGGCGGCGAGTGGATGGCCAGCCGGGTGCAAGAAGCAGGCATTCAGCATCTCCATTACGAAATTATAGGCTGGAATGAAGGTGAACAGGCCCTAGATTCATATCAGCACCTGGATAAAATCTTCGCGTCCGCTGCGGTTTTCCCCGAGCTGAAGAGGCTCATTCCGGACAAAGTAGAGCTTTTTCCCATGTTGCTGGAGAAAAGCAGTGACAATCTCTTGCACGATATCTCTATGCCCGGGCATCCGTAAAAATCAACCGAAGTTTATAGTTCTGTTTTTTACAAAATGCATCAATGATCTCCGCTATAACCGGTCCGCTTGCAAGGGCTGGTTATAGTCGTAGCTGTAGATCAGGAAAGGCACAATCCATATCCTATGCAGGATTTTCGGCCTGCGGTGGACGCTTCAGCACGAAGTAAAACTGTACGCCCCCGCGGATATTTTGAACACCGTAGCCCCCTTCATGAAGCTGCATAATCTCTTTGACAGTGGACAGCTCCAGACTGATGCTACCGCTTTTGCGGTTTCTTGAGCCTTCGCCGCGATAAAACCGTTCCCAGATTGAAGCCTGCTGCTCATCCGGAATAGAATCCCCTTTATTTTCAGCAGCAACGTGAACCCAAAAAACCAGTCGCCTGTTCACTTCAGGCAACTGGTTTTTTGGGTTAGATCAGCCCCCGCAATAGAACCGCGGCCTCACTCTCCACTCTCCAGCCATACCGCCTGCGCTGGGGTTAAGCGCACATCTGCGGCTCCGCAACTGTCACGCAGGTGATTGAGCTTTGTGCCTCCGATAATCGGAAATACCGGGAAGGGCTGCGCAAGCAGATAAGCAAGAGCGATCTGATTGCCGCTTGCCCCGGTTTCGGCAGCCAGACGATTCACCCGGTCAAGCCGGTCAAAGCTGGCCTGGTTGAAATATTGCGTGGCCACTGTCCCCGAACTCCCTTGTCCATCCGGCTCTCCGTTTCGGGTGTAACGGCCGCCAAAAAATCCGTTGGCTTGCGAGGAAAACGGAACGGCTGTCAATCCGTTAGCTTCATGGAAATGTCTCAGATCGTCATCCATGATCACAAGTGTCGGATCCCCTATAGCGTCTATGTTCGGCACAGCAAGATTCCATAGCGGCTGATTGGCACTGAAGGCTTCCAGACCATGCTCCGCAGCATAGCGTCGGGCTTCATCGATGCGGCCAAGATTCCAATTGGAACAGCCGAAAGCACGGATTTCCCCGCTCTTCTTCAGTTCGTTAAGCGTTTCCATAATTTCACCGACCGGACGATTCAGATCATCGCGGTGCAGCCAGTAGAGATCCACGTAATCTGTCTGCAGATGCGTCAAGCTCTGCTCCAGATCAAAAACGATTTCCTGCGGCGACAGCCGGGGGGTGTCTATCGAATCGAAGAACGGGTGACCTCCTTTGGTCGCAAGCACCAGCTTGTCACGATTGCCCCGCTCACGCATCCATCGCCCAAGCGTCTTCTCACTGGTGCTTTTTTCCCCTCCCAGCCAGTCCGCGTATACATTCGCAGTATCAAGAAAATTCCCGCCCAGTTCGAGATATAAATCCAGCAGGCCAAATGATTCTTCCCTGCAAACGCTGCCGCCCAATTCCGCTGTCCCCATACAGATTACGGTCGGGAACAGACCGGTTCCTGCCATTTCACGTGTTCTCAAGTGTAGCCCTCCTAGTCATTTACCGTGATAGTTGCGTAATAGGACGATTATTATGGTCAGTATCAGACCACAGGGATGTTGCTGTATCCATGTTAACGCTTATAGTTAGGTCTAAGTCAAGCTAAAATAAAGCACGCGAGCCCATAATAGCTGTACCGGCTCCGGTTAGGAACAGCAATCGATGTGGATAATTACTTTCTCAATGACAAAAAAAGTTCGTAAATTGCTGCATGAGCAAATTTACGAACTTTTTTCAATTTAAAGCTGAGATGCGGTCGAGAGGACTCGAACCTCCACAGTATTGCTACCACACGGACCTGAACCGTGCGCGTCTGCCAATTCCGCCACGACCGCATATTATAAAGTCCACATTTTCTTGGACACAAGTAGTATCTTATCATGCGAATATGTTCATCGTCAACTACTTTTTCAAAAATACTATCACCCAACATTTTCTGTATAATTATTGCTTTTATTAGCGGGAAAGATGTATAATGAGAACAAAGGTTCGCATACTATAAATGAGGTGATTTATAATGGCGACTACTAAGAGTAACATCTCCAACCTAACCGAAGAAATTACCAAAGATGAACTGTCCCTTGTCAGAAGCTACCTGCTGCTAACATTTATCCATAAAGTATTTGAACGTGATTGCCGGGTTATCGGCAAGAGCGGGCTGTTCAAGACACCTCAGCTCTATATAGAGCTGGTATCCGGTGGTGCCAAGAAGGCCTCGTTGATGTTACAGGAGGTGAATCGTGAGCTGACTTCCCGCCATTTGAAGATCAGCACCGTCCGTCAGGATCAATGTGGTGTAGAAGCACAATACAATTGTAGAGGGTATATCGGGGAGATGAATATTCTCTGGCCCGGTTTCCGCAGAGAGATGATGCTTCGTATGCGTGCCTATCTCGGCCTTCCTACGGACTCCTCCATTCTCTCCAAGGAAGAAAGTGTGGTGCAGTTGGCTTTATCTATATAATCTCCGTGGAATTCCTCGGAACACAGAACAGCTCCCTGCCAGAATGAATGGCCAGGGAGCTGTTTAGGTAATGCATTACTATATATTATCGGGATCTCTTCTCGGTTCTTTGGCAGGCTGAATCAAGTAATTCCGATCAAGCTTGACCACATTTCTGTTCGGGCGGCGAATCATCACTTGAGACTCGTCCCATGCCAGTACGATTCCTCTAATGTCGTTGCTGGCAATGCCGTCGCGTACCACTCGTACCTTCTCACCCGATATACGGTAGGCATTTAGCTGTTCATCGCTAATCATGATCATGCTCCCTTCTACTATAGCTTATCCGAATTCCTCTCATAACAAAGACCCAAATGAGAATTCACTTGGGTCTCTTGATCGTAAATCCGTTATTCCTGTGTCTGTTCCTTATATCAGCGCTTCATTCTTCTCAAACCAGAAATCGAGAACTTTAGCGGACATCACACGTTGTTCCAAATACTCTATCTGATTCGCCGTAAACTTCTCTCTCCAGGCGTACGTCAGTTCTTCACACAAGCTTGTAATGGTCAACAGCTCTGACCAAGCTACATAGCGTTTGTACCAAAAAAACTGAGGATGTTCAATCATATAGGGGTACAGATCGTCAAACTCCGTATGTTTGCAGTCCAGCGCACGCTCGAAGTGATCCTTGGCCTCGGTTAATTTATCAATAAAAAATTGCTCTGTCACCGGTTCTTTCCCCATTGTGACGCCTCCTCTCCTATGTCTAAGCTTTATTATAAAGGAAAAATCTTAGGGTGAAAAGAAGTTGTTTGGAAAATAGGCTTGTGTTTTCTTTCCACTGCCCTTTAGTCTTCGAAGACAACCGTTCCTTCATTTAAGGAGGAGATCCGGACTAGGGATTCCAGACGGATACCTTGTTCGCGGATGGTACGCGCGCCTGCCTGGAAGCTCTTCTCCACAACGACTCCAAGGCCAACCAATTCTGCACCGGAACGTTGAATAATTTTGATCAACCCCCGCGCTGCATCTCCATTCGCAATGATATCATCAATGAACAGAATCTTATCCTCCGGAGAAACAAATTGACGGGAAAGCATAATGTCCGTAACAATTCCCTTGGTAAACGAAGGGACTCTCTCACACAGCGCATCGGGATCGGCCAGCAGTGTTTTTTTGCGGCGTGCAAAGACGAGTGGCACATTCATAACCAGGGCGGTGGCAAATGCCACGGCAATTCCGGAGGATTCCACGGTTACTATACGAGTAATCCCGCTATCGCTAAATCTCCGGGCAAACTCCCGTCCCATCTCCATCGTCAGCTCAGGATCTACCTGATGATTCAATAGCGCATCCAGCTTAAGCACCTGATCCGAAACGACGATACCTTCCTCCAAAATCCGCTTTTTCAACACTTCCATGACTTTGAACCTCCAATACACTTATATAATCCATATCTTCCAACCAAATCCACACAAAGGAATCCGTCAGAAGTCATGTCCTTCTGTTCCCCATCATAACCTGTACTATACAGAGTACACAAGGCAATCCTGCAATCCGCTACACCATCACCGTTCCAAAATAACCACTCTGAAGGCACCTCTGCTGCGATACATCATTCAAGCACCTGCCAGAGGATCCCAAAAACAAGGAGGAAAGCTGTGAAAACCCATCTTCGCACCTTACAGATCGCATTCACTTATATTGGTACTATCGTAGGGGCCGGATTTGCCACCGGGCAAGAAATCCTCCGCTTCTTTACCCGTTACGGTCATTGGGCACTGATCACGATCCTGTGCTCCACTATACTGTTTATTTGGCTTGGCACCAAAATGATGGTGCTCGCCCGGCGGATCCGGGCGAATTCCTATGAGGATTTCAACCGCCACCTCTTTGGCGAGCAGACAGGCAGTATAATCAGTCTATTTACCATGGTAATCCTGATCGGCGTAAATAGCATTATGCTTGCCGGTGCGGGAGCCATTTTCCAGGAGCATCTGGGTTTTCATTATCAGGCTGGACTAATTCTCACTATTCTAGGCTCTTACCTACTGCTGACAAGGGGCATCTCTGGCATCCTCCACATGAACAGCACCGTTGTTCCACTCATGCTAACTCTTTCACTGATTATTGTAATCAATACGATGCATCAACCGAACGCTGAACATTTTTTGTTTCTCCAGACGGACAGCAGCACTTTCTCTGCCTGGCTGTCCCCACTACTGTATACAGCTTTCAACCTAGGGATGGCTCAGGCCGTTCTTGTACCGCTTGCCCGGGAGACAGAAGACGAAAAGGCGCTGCTGCGGGGCGGCATACTTGGCGGGGCAGGAATAGGCCTTTTGCTGCTGGCGGCGCATTTTGCCATGAGCTCGCAAATGCCTGGGATCATGCAGTATGAAATTCCAATGGGCAGTATTGCATTTCGGCTTGGAGCCGTGGTCCAAACGATCTATCTACTACTAATCTTCCTGGAAATCTTCAGTACATTCGTGGCGGATATTTACGGTGTTACCGCGCAATTAAAGCAAAGATTACCCTTATCCCAAGACGTAATTATCGCTTTGCTCATGTTAACCTGCTACCTCTTGAGCCAATTCGGGTTCAGTTCTCTCTTGTCTGTGTTCTATCCCATTTTTGGTGGTTTAGCACTCGTATGGGGGTTCAAGCTGATGCGTACCCCCATCTCTCCACCACCAGAAGGACCCAAGTCCGAATCTGGCAGAGATGAGACTTCTTTAGCCAAGCTGAAGCCAGCTTCGCGAATTACACGGAAATAACAGCTGCTGAAGGAATCAGTCTTCTTGCAGCTTCCGCGACATGGCGGTGACAGGTCATCATTACGATTTGTCGGGTGGCCGACAGCTCGCCAAGCAATGAGAGCGCAGCATGCAGCCTCTGTTCATCAAAGTTAACAAAGAGATCGTCGAACAGTAGAGGGAGACAGGCTTGCCGAGCCATCGTCTCCGCCAGCGCCAGCCGCAATGCCAGATAGAGCTGCTCCGCAGTTCCGCGGCTTAGCAGTCCGCTATCCAGTAGCCCCGCTATCCGATGCTCCGCTTTGAGCTCTTTATGGCCCAGTGTCATTACCACTCTGAGGTACTCTCCTTCAGTTAGCTTGTTGAAATAGACCGAAGCCAGCCGCAGCACCTGCGGCTGTTTCTCCTGCTCGTAAATTCTCCGCGTCCTGCCGATAAGTTCCGCAGTAATTGCGGTCACTGCATACTGCCCGGCAATGAGACGAAGCGCGGACCGTTGTTCCTCCAACTGCTGGAGAACCGTGTCCTCCATACAGCGTTCCTTCAGATACTCTCTCTCCTGAAGCAGCTTGCCTCGCCGCTGGAGGAGACTGCTGCGCTCTTCTTCTGACGCTACAGCCTGCTCCTCTGCAGCTGACCGTTCCTGTTCCAGCGCAGAAGCATCCAGCGTCTCAAGTAGAGCCAACAGTCCCTTAGTTCCTTCTTGGTTCCATCCACCGAACATGGCCAGTTCCCATTGGCGAATATTCCCTTCCAATTCGCCCCGGCGCTGTACTGCCGCCGAGCGGCGCAGGAACTCCTCGGTGTCCTCAGCGCCTCCTTGCGCCAAAAGACTTTGGCGGCGCTGATTCAGCCGCTCCAATTGCAGCCGGGCCTCTTCGTATTCCCCCTCCGCTGATCTCAGCCTGGAAGTTAGTCCATCCAGCCGCAACAGCTCTGCTTTGAGCCCGTCCCAAGCGAGCTTCCTGGCTTCCAGCCAGCCGGGAATCATCCGGGCCAATTCTTCCCGTCCTGTGCTCCCCGATCCCGACATCTCAGGCTGCGAAGCAGAAGCGGCGACTTCTTCTATGGAAGATCCCGCTTCTTCCATAAGAGCCAACACCTCATCCTCGAAGGCTGCGCACTCCGCCTCCAACTGTGCAAGCCGCAGCCGTAGCTTGCTCTCCTGCTGAAGCAGTTCATTCCCCTGCTCCACAGCACTGAAGATCTCTGGCAAGCCCTCCGGCGACAGACCCTCCGGCAGCTTGTGGCTTCGCAGCCAGGCCTCATATCGGCCCGCCGTCTCGGTGAAGGCCGCTTCTTCCTGACGCATCTCGGCGGCAAGTGCCTGCTCCTGTCCGGCAAGACTCTCCATCTCGGTGCGGCAGGCCTCGCGCTCATCACTCGCGCGATCCACTTTCTGCCGCCAGGCGGTCCAGGCATCCATGAGCCTGCGCAGCTCCTTCATGCCCGCCTCCAGCCCGCCTGCGTCAGGGCTGGCAGGGCCTCCGGACGACCTGCGCAGCGGTCGTCCTGTTGTGCCACTCTCCGGCTCCGCCCCGGAGAGCAACAGCCCCCGCAGCCGCAGCATCTCGGCGGCTGCGTCCTGGCCATCCCCGCCATACCCTGGCGGGGATGCCTTACGCCGGCCCGCTCCGCGGAGGCCGGCCCACAGGGCCAGATCGGCTGCGGCCAGCAGGCCGAGCGCGATCCAGGCGCTGACCGGCGGTGCCCCGGTCAGCCACAGCGCCGCGGGCAGCAGCGCGGTCAGTGCTGCGCCGGTCAGCAGCAGGCGCCGGTAGAGCGAAGCCATGCGGGCACGCATGGCTTCATCGCTCCCCGCGCCGTGCTGCAAGCCGTGCAGCTTCGCCTCGCGCCAGCGCTCCGCGGCCTGCTGCAGCTCATCCCAGAGCTGCAGCACTTCCCGCGCGCTAGCCGGGCGCAGCGCGGCGAAGGCCTCGGCGCCGCCTGCCGCCTGCTCGCGCGCCAAGGCCCGCTCTGCGGCCTGCAGCGATGCTGCCGCAGCCGCAAGCCGTGAACGCAGCGCTTGGCGTGCTGCGCCCTGGGCTTCCATGCGGCGATCATAGCTCGCGAACGCCGCTGCGTAGCGCCGCGCCGCCTCCCGGTCGCCCGCCGCACCGGAGAAAGTCGCCAGCTCCGCTGTCGTCCAAGCAGGGTCAATGCTCCGCAAAATGCGCTGTACATGCCCCAGCAGCCCATCAAGCTCCCCAGCAAGCCGCTGGCGCTCTAGACGACGGTCCTCATAGATGCTCCGGCGGCGATCCAGCCGCTCCAGCGCCGGACCTTGGGCTACCAGCACAGGGTCTGGGGGATTCTGTTCCAGTTCTGCTGTTAGTTCCGCTTGCAGCCGTTCAATCCGTTCGGCAGCTGCTGCCGCGCTTCGAATCTCGCCTTCCAGTTCCTGAAGGCGGTTCGCTCCCTCTTCCGGAAAAGATTGAATTTGCGGCAATCCGGCAAATTCCAAACGGGCAGCACTCCATTGCAGCCATACATTACGAATTTCCAGCGCCTTACGCAGCATGATCAATCTGGCACCGGTGCTATCGCGGCGTTCCTCCACTTTGGCCAAGCCAGCTTCCGTCTCCGCCAGTGCAAAAGTATTGTCGTTGTAACGCGGGAGGTAGGAGCGGCTATCCGCCATCTGCTGCTCCAGCTTTTCAATCGATTGCAGAATCTTCGCCGCTTCCTGAACCTTCCCCCTCGGCTTATAGAGCTTCTCAGCGTCCTGCACCAGCCGGCGCTCCGCCCGCATAATTTCACCACCGCCGCCCATTCCAGCATGAAACAAATAACTGCTCATCTCATCAGATTGCAACGCAGCAAGTTCCTGCAGCTCGTCCAAGGACACGGCAAACAGCTGGCGGAACATGCTGCGGGAGACACCACCGAGCAAATAACGCTCCAGTTCTGCCTGACTTAATTCTTCGGTCGTGCCGTCTGCCCGGCTCACTGTAACGTTCAGCTTCTCTCCCCGTCCTTGTCCCTCTCCACCGCCGGCAAAACGGCGAATTTGCCACAGTCCGCCTTCCCGATCCCGAGCCTTAAGTACTCCACCATGGACCCCACCATGTAGAGGTTCGTAACGTTCTGCGGGATGACTGCGCCCAGGAATCCCGTACAGCATCGCACGGATGAACTGGAGTGTCGTGCTTTTCCCGGCTTCGTTCTGGCCATACAGCACCGTAACACCACCGCTCAGCGCCAGCTCGCGACCCTGAATCCGGCCGAAGCCGCTGATCTGCAACTGCTCAATCTTCATCATTTCGCCCTCCGTCAGACCGTTTCCGGAAGTCACCCTCTGCCTCCCCGGCACCTTCCAGTCCGCTCAGCAAAGTAATCCCAAGCTCTGCCGCGCCTCTGAGCCAGTCCAGTTTCTCTTCCGTAGTGACCTGTGACAATAACCGGCGCAGCTCCCGGTTCTCCATTAATGGGGCAATTGCGCTACTGATCATATCCTCCAGTTCTTCCCGGGAACCCTCACCTTCATCCTTTTCGGCTAGTCGGAGCATTTCACCCAGAAAGCTATCCTCTTGAAGCAATCGTAACCGGTCTACAGCAAGTCCAGATTCCACGGCAAAACCTTCCGTCCATACCAGACCCGGATATTCCTTCCGCTCTGCCCGGATCGCTTCGCGCCGCTGAAGTTCGCTCAATAAGTCCGCAGCCGCCCCTTTTTCTGCCAGCAGGCGGTGTACCTTACCCCGGCCTGTCAGACGGAACCGGACGACAGTCATCAGATGCGGGTGTGCCTCTCGAATGTCTTCAATCCTCCGTTCCACCGCCTCGATCCACTCTGCTTCATGTTCCAGACCGTCGATCGGCAACTCTGTCACCTGCCAGCGGACGACATCCAGCTCGTGAAAATGCAGCTTCGCTTCTCCGTTCTCATTCACATCAACCACATAACAACCCTTTGCGCCGGTCTCCTTGACACTACGCCCTTGAATATTTCCGGGGTAAACGATATAAGGCTTTTCATATAAAATGCTGCGCTTATGAATATGGCCCAGCGCCCAATAGTCAAACCCTTGACCAATCAAATCCTTGCGGCTGCAAGGAGAATATGTCTCATGCTGGAGATCGCCGTCCACATTCCCGTGCAGCAGGGCAATATGAAACAGCTCACTGCCCGGCTTCCGGCGAAACGTCACCGCCGTATTGTCGGTAACTTTGGCAGTAGGATAGGATATACCGCTTACAACAGCGACTTCTTGTCCGTCCTTGCGGCGATAAGCTGTGGCATATCCTGGCGCATCCCCTCCGAATACCGTTACATGTTCCGGCAATTCGGTAGCCAGACGCGGGCCATCTAACGGATCATGATTCCCGTGAATTAGAAATACAGGGATTCCCTGATCTCCTAGCTCCTTCAAGGCTTCCTGAAACCGCAGCTGCCCTTGCAGCGAAGCATCCGACACATCATAGATATCCCCGCTGATGACGACAAAATCAACATTTTCCTTTATCGCTAAACAGATAAGCCGCCCGAGGGCGGCAAAGGTAGACTCCCGTAAATGGGAGCGGACAGCGGCCGGCAAATGAGCCAACCCGGCAAAACGACTGTCCAGATGCAAATCCGCAGCATGCAGAAACCGGAAAGGGATCATGACGCTCAACCCTTCTTTCCGGATTGATGCTGCAAATAGGTTTTTTTGAGTTCATTGGCAACCCTAGTGAGGGAGTAAAGGCTTTTAGCCTTATCCCAGGCGGACCGTGACAGTTCATAACGGTAGGCAGGATCGGCAATCACTTTTTCCAGGGCGTTCGCCAGTGCGATGTCATCGTCCGGGTTGACCAGCAGTCCATTTACACCATCCTCAATCTGTTCCGGGATACCGCCCACATTAGTACCAACCAGAGCCAGGCAGCTTAGCGCAGCTTCTGCAAAGACAGAACCGAAGGCTTCCGCACGGGAAGGCAGAACAAAGATATCAAAGAAGGGCATAAATTCCTCGGGATGAAGCGTGTACCCATAAAAAATCGTCTCATTGTAGATACCAAGCTCCTGAGCCAGCTTCTCAAGCTCAGACCGTGAAGGACCGTCGCCGATAATATGCAGTACATACTCATGTCCGCGCTTCTTCAGCTCGGCGCAGGCATGAAACAGCGTATCTATCCCTTTCGCTGGCACCAGACGGGTGACAGTAACAAGTTGGGGAATATTATTCTCATGCGGTACCGGCTTGAACCGCTTCTCATCGAACCCGTTTGGAATGACCCCCACACGGGCAGGCTCCTCCAAATACGGCGACAGATAATCGGCGAAAGAGCGCGATACGGTCATGAGACGGTCACTGACATGCTCCAGCTCACGGTAGATGGACACCAGAAACTGATGCTCCAGCCCACCCTCGGCAATGACTCCATTCAGGATCAGTTCCCGCTCATAGCTGGAATGCAGGGTCTGGATCAACGGAACGTCCGGGTAGACCTGCTTCATCGCCAGTCCCGCTATGGGGTGATGCGCATGAATAAGATCATATTTTTTGCTTAGACGAAGCTTGGTCCACCATAAATAATCACGATAGGTTTGAATATATTTTTGCACAATATGACTTTCGCCATAACGTGTCCAATCGAAGGTTTCGAACACAACTTCCTCATGTCCTTTTCCGCGTATCCGCTTGGGCAACCAGAACAAATCCATCTCCCAGCGGCTGGAGCGGAACCTTTCCTGTAGATATGGAATCATAGAAGATACCCCGCCGGGCTGTTCCGGCGGAAAGAAGAGCGCTTGCAGCAAATTCATAGGTCTATCCCCTTTACTATTGCCCTGATTACGGTGAGACCCGGCAATTGTGATATAGTTATTCATATGTAGACTTTCCAGATAAGGACATCATGTCTGGGGGTTTAATGATTCATACTTTGATTTTATCGGTATCATCATGAAACAGCAACTGACAAAAAGGAGAATGACGTATGATGGAAGAACGGCTGCCCGCCGCTTTTACCGCAATAATGAGAGACATGCTGGGACAAGAGGCGGACGCTTTTCTGAAAAGCTACACAGCACCGCGCAGCCAGGGTCTGAGGTTCAATCGGCTTAAAAGCGGGACGCCCGCAGGCTTGAGTGCCGCTGAGAACACCGTATCCATGTTTGGACTGGAACCGGTACCCTGGTGTTCTGAAGGATTCTATTACGAAGATCACTCCCGTCCAGGCAAACATCCTTATCACGCTGCCGGATTATATTACATACAAGAACCCTCGGCAATGTCCGCTGCCGAATTGCTGGCCCCACGTCCTGGGGAGACTGTATTGGATCTTGCAGCAGCACCAGGAGGCAAGACCACCCATATCGCTGCTCTGATGCAAGGCCGGGGCCTGCTTGTCTCCAATGAGATTCATCCTGAACGGGCCAAGATTCTGGCCGAAAATGTGGAACGACTTGGCATTGCGCACGCCCTTGTCACCAACGCTTCCCCAGAGGAATTAGCCCGGCGCTTCCCGGAGACCTTCGACCGGATTATGCTGGATGCTCCCTGCTCCGGCGAGGGCATGTTCCGCAAGGATGCCGGAGCCATTGCTGAATGGTCGCCGGATCACGTAGAGATGTGCGCCTCCAGACAATGGGACATTCTACAGGAAGCCTATACTATGCTTAAGCCCGGCGGCCATATGGCTTACTCCACTTGCACCTTTAACCGCAAAGAAAATGAAGACACCATCGAGCAAATCCTGGATAACTATCCCGACATGGAACTGGTATCCAGCAAGCGGCTATGGCCTCATTTGGAAAAAGGCGAGGGACATTTCGTGGCGCTCCTGCGGAAGCTGGAAGGCGATGACGACGCAGAAGTGGTGGCGGAACCTAAGCGCAATAAACGCAGCAGTGGAAAAAATAAGAGAAGTCCGGGAATCGCCTCCTCTGCCAAAGAGGCTTTGGAGCAGTTTAAATCTTGGGCGGCGACGGAACTACCCGGATTTAATGCGCAGGGCGTTCCGCTTCTCTTCGGTGAATCACTTTATCTGCTCCCCGAATCCTTTAATGACATCATACACCCAGGACTGCTTGATGGACTGAGAGTCCCCCGTGCCGGGCTGCATGTTGCCCATATGAAGAAAAACCGGATCGAGCCCGCCCATGCATTAGCCATGTCATTACAACAAGGACAGGCTGCACGTGCCTATAACTTGGCCGCAGACGGTCCTGAAATCAATGCCTGGCTACGCGGTGAAAGTTTGTCCGTCCCTGCCGGGCTGCACGGTTGGACGCTGGTAACAGTAGATGGCCTCCCGGTCAGCTGGGGCAAAGCCAGCTCAGGACAGCTTAAGAACCATTTTCCAAAAGGTCTACGTAGCCTGTAGCCTATCTTGACAAGCAATGGGCCTATGACCAGTTCATGAAGTCCTCCCCGGCATATGATGTCATTATCCCAAACACACCGAGTGTATAGCATCGGCATTGGGAACTAGATCAGACCTAAGGGAGGAATTAATTATGGGTGCAGGTTACGGAGGTTTTACTTCAACAGGAGCGATTTTGGTGCTTTTCATTCTGCTCGTTATCATTTCCCGTTCATTGTTCATCTAAGGTTTACTAACATAAAGCATATACACGACAAGCAGCTGTGCCATCCAATTGAGGATGATGCGGCTGTTTTATTTTTTAGCTCAAGCTGCCTAGACCTCAGATTAGTTTGCTCCCCATATAGGCCTGTTCTTAGATACTCCATCCCCACATCAACCTTTCGGAAGTGCAATTAAGGGCATTTTTGTATCCTAAATTCTCTGCAGCCAAGGGTTAATGACAATTAAGTACAATATTGTACCTTAAATCTACCAAATACCCCGTCTAGATTACTTTTTCCAAAAATAAGATACAATAATGCTCTTATTTACCTTATTTATCATTTTTTAAGAAATATAAGATACAAAAATGCTGTTAGTTGGGAGGTGGACCTTTTTCACTCTTAACTAGACGGTAACTTCACCAGAATCATGCCTAGTCTTCTCGAATGTTAATTTCACTTAGTTATAGTTAGATTATTTTGTCCCTACATAACATCTCCAGGTGCGGTTCTCTTGAATCTTCACTGCTTTGAACCCGGTTTGCCTGAACAACTGCTCTACCTCTTCATCTTGAGTAAATGAAGGCATATGGTAATTGATTTTGTAAATTTCAGAAACAATGATAAAGGTTCCTGCTTCCCGATTTTTTTGTGTTGAAGTTTCTACAGATTGCGGAGAAATAACGACACCGTAAATCTTGGCAAGTTTATATTTTTTCGCAAACCTATGTATGGTCTGACCACCACCGCAGCCGATGTCCAGTATAATAGCATCTTCTTTTATCGCAATCCCGTGAAAAGCCCAGGATATCATCTTCAAATGGGCCTTGTTCATAATCTTCAGCATCATATTACCCACCAACCCTTTAGGGTGTTGAGCTTGCCCAATAAGTGCCTGTAGAAGGCTCATCCTGATCCCTCCTCTCTCGTATCTTCACTCGTAAACTATATCACCCAAAATTAACCATTATTATGATTTAATATGTTTTATTTTACAAATAATAACTTTTTAATGCAATCTTCTAATAGATTCGAATGTGGCTATACACCAAACAGGAACGTCACCCCCCCCGACCAAAGAGTTGCTTACTCTGCAAAAAAACCGTACCATTTCGGTGATTCAGCCTAATTTGCTCCACTCAACCAAAGAATTGTCTTCTTGCAAAAAAAGACTGTAAACACACATCGCCTATAACGGCTGATCTGTGTCTACAGTCTTTAATAACTAACCTTTTTAGTATGTCTTGTTCGTTCCACTTGTCACTTTAGGACAAGCAGTATTTTACGAGCGCATCACGTACGCCATGTTCATTGTTGGTCCCGGTAATGACATCAGCGGCCGCTTTGACCTCTACTGGGGAATTCTCCATCGCTACACCCAGACCAGCATACGTCAGCATGGAAATATCATTGAAGTAGTTGCCGATAGATAGAACTTCCTCCCGGGGAACGCCTAGATCTGCTGCCAGGTTTTTTAGTGCATTGCCTTTGGACGCTTCCGGATTCATAAAATCAATGAAAAATTCCCCACTGCGCAAAATGTTATATTGCTGTGTCCAGGTGCCCCATTCCCGCTCTGCTTCATCCAGAATATCCGGCTTCGAGAACACGGTGAACTTCACAATCGGCTCCCGGAAATCATCCCAAGCCGGCAGCGAGGCTGGTACAACCTGAAAATTCTCATACATATGATTAGCTTCTTTGGATAGGTTCTCCACATTGTCCACATACATATCAAAAGCCGTATTGATGTCAAAATGCATCCCGCGTTCGCGGCAATACTCAATATAAGGGTCTAATCCGCGTGCGTCCAATCCGTATTGATGCAGCACTTCCCGGTTTTCTACTCGTACCGTGGCTGCGCCGTTATGGCCCAAAACATAACCCGACAATCCCATCTCCTGCATGAAAGGAATCGAATTTTGCGGGCTGCGCCCTGTACACAATACAATTCGGCCGCCCAGTCGCGTTACTTCCGCAATGGCTTGCACGTTCTCTTCGCTCAGTTGATGGTCATCATTGAGCAGTGTCCCATCGACATCCAACGCAATCAGTTTGTATCTCATACTCCACCATCCTTGTCTGTCTTTGTTTGTTATCTGCTTAGCGAGGTCCATTATTTATGTGACTGTATGAAACGCACACCACAGGTTATATATCTCAGATGAATCAACTTCGGACGCATCCTTGGAGCTCCCTATAGTCCCCAATAGCTCCCTAGCTCCCTAGCTCCTTAGCTCCTTAGCTCCTTAGTTCCTTAGCTACATGAATTGCCTGAGTTTTGACCCTGTGCTCTTCAATCATTTGAACGGCTACCGCGGAATCCAATACAGCGATCCCAGCAGCAACTATAGTAGGCTTAAAATAAGGGCAATCTCGCACCTTAATTTACAGAATTCACCTATGGGCTAGAAAATAACGGCATTAATGCACCTTATTTTTCGTGAATACGCCCTTCCAGCAGCGAAAGGAAGAAATTAGTGTGCAATTTTGCCTTTAATCGCTCTTTTTTTGTTTATTCAGCGTAATTAAGGTACCATTTTGCCTTTATTTTCTGCTACTCCCCTGTGCCAAGGTGAATTTGGCCTCCGGGCTATAGCTGAGTCTCCGAATTACGGCTTGCCCACCAAACTATCGCTTAATCACTGGATTATGGCTTGCTCACCAAACTATCGCTTAATCACCGAGTTACGGCTTGCTCATTAAACTATCGCTTAACCACCGAATTACGGCTTGCCCACCCTGCTATCGCTTAATCACCGGATTACGGCTTGCTCACTAAACTATCGCTTAATCACCGTGTTACGGCTTGCTCACTAAACTATCGCTTAATCACCGGATTACGGCTTGCCCACCAAACTTCGCTTAATCATCGAGTTACGGCTTGCTCACCATGCTATCGCTTAATCACTGGATTACGGCTTGCTCACTGAATTATTAATCAGCAGGTAGCCCACAGCCTTTATCCGACTTATCCTTCTCTACACGCATCCAGCAAACGCAGCTCCTCGGCTGTCCATTCGCGGCAGGCACCCTGCGACGGGCTTTCGTCCAGCTTCAGCTCACCTACAGCCGCCTTTTTCCTTCTCTACACGCATCCAGCAAACGCAGCTCCTCAGCTATCAACTCGCGGCAGAGGGCTGCAGCAAGTTTTCATCTGCTTCAGCCCGTCCATAGCTACCTTTATCCTTCTCTACCCGCATCCAGCAGGCGCAGCTCCTCGGCTGTCAGCTCGCGGCAGGCGCCCTGCGGCAGGCTTTCGTCCAGCTTCAGCCCGCCCATAGATACTCGCTTCAGGAAGACTACCTTTTTGCCGACGGCCTGGAACATCCGTTTGACCTGATGGAATTTCCCTTCGGTAATCGTAAGCGAAATCTGCGAGATGACTTTACTGCCGCGCTCGCGGCTAAGGATGGTCAACTGCGCAGGTAGTGTCATATACCCGTCTTCAAGCTCCACACCGGCTGCGAAGGCCGCTACATCGGCAGCATCCACTTCGCCCTCCACTGTGGCCTCATAAGTCTTAGGCACATGTTTGCGCGGGGACAACAATTCGTGCGCGAGCTTGCCGTCGTTAGTGAGCAGAAGTAGTCCTACCGTATCCTTATCCAGCCGACCGACCGGGAACGGTTCGAAATGCGCATATTCCTGGTCCAACAGGTCAATTACTGTCCGATCCCGGCGGTCCTCGGTTGCCGAGAGAACACCAGGAGGTTTATTCATCATAAGATATATATGTTCGCGGTACGTAAAACGTTGGCCGCCAATTTCTATGACATCTTGGTTAGGATCCACATGAATACCGCTGTCCTTGACCACGGTACCGTTCACTGTAATGAGGCCCTGCTTGGCCTGCTTACGAATCTCGCTGCGTGAACCGGCTCCGATATGGGAGAGCACTTTATCCAACCGTTGCTTCTTGCTGCTATTACCTGAAGCTCCCATCCTACGTCCACCTCCATCCAGCGGGATATTCGTTCTTCAGCATGCCATTCTGCCACTTGCCCCATCCGGCGCTGTAGCCATCGATGCAGACCAGCACATAGCCCTTCAAGGGGCTTCCAGGCTTAACGACTAACCGTTCCTCAGGGATCGCCAATGTCTCTCCCTTAAGATAAGATACCGCTTCGCCGCTCGCACTGGACAACGACAGACTGCGGCTGCTTTCTTCAGCCCGCAGCGCCGTCGCCAGTGGATGGCCGGGAATGAACCGGCCATTGCGGACCTGTCCCAGGTACCACCCGGGACGAACCGCCTTAAGCCCGTTCAGTGCCGCCTGTGGAAGCGGCGACAGGTACAGATGGTCACCAAACAGCACCGGGTGACCATCTGGCTCTGGGCTCAGCTGTTCGCGAGCCCAGTCGCGGTACGCAGACAGCGCGGCCTCTTCAGCAGAGGCCTGACCAGCCCGGCCACCGTCCCGGCCGGCCCGCTGCCCGCCCTTGCCGCGCCCGTTCTCTGCGCGGCGCACGGCAGACTTGCCAGACTCGGCCTTGCCTTTCTTAGGCCGAGCCGCAGCTGACAGTGTTACATCGTCAGCCGTATCAACTTCGGCACCCGGCTTCGCGGTGCCGTCATGCCTCAGTACGGCCATAAAGTGGCCTTCGCCCTTCACCTTGTGCGGCCACAGCCGTGCTGTACCGGCAAGCTCGCCGAATCCCGGCGCGAACGATCCGGTTCCGCCCACGGGCACTACCGCGAAATGCGGATGCGCCACGAGGAAGGTCGCGATGCTGCCTTCATTCTCTTCTGGGGAGAAGGTACAAGTAGAGTAGACAAGCGTTCCACCCGGAGCCAGCGCCATTGCGGCCGAGTTTAGAATCTCCCGCTGCATAGCCGCATATTTATCCGGTGTCTCAGGTTCCCACTGACGCACCATGTCCTCATCCTTGCGGAACATCCCCTCGCCGGAGCAAGGAGCATCGATTAGGATTTTGTCAAAAAAGCCAGGGAACGCCGCCGCGATGCGCTCTGGGCTCTCGTTCAATACGATCCCGTTCCGAACGCCGTACAACTCCAGATTCTTAGCCAGCGCTTTTGTCCGCTCGGAATGAAGATCATTGCTGATCAAGAGACCCTCGCCCTGAAGCTTCGCGGCAATCTGGGTGGATTTGCCGCCGGGAGCCGCACACAGATCGAGCACACGGTCGCCGGGCTCTACACCCAGCAGTTCCACCGGAGCCATAGCGCTCGGCTCCTGAATGTAATACAAGCCCGCATGATAATAGGGATGCTTGCCCGGGCGCGCCCCTTCTTCAGTATAAAATCCCGTAGGACACCACGGGATAGGCTCAAGCCCAAGCGGTGACAGCTCCCGCAAGGCTTCTACCGTTATTTTTAACGTATTCACCCGGATGCCTCCATATGGGGTCTCCTTGTAGGTGTCCGCAAATTGCTGATATTCATTTCCCAGCAGTTCCTTCATCCGCTGGGTGAAAGTGCCGGGCAGTTGTGCCGCCATGATGCCGTCCTCCTGCTAAATAGGGTGATGAAAGACTCAAGGAACACCCTTGCGGGTGCCCCTTAAGTAAACAGCTTATTCTATATAAGCTGAACTTAAGAATTAAGCAAGCTGATACGAGAACGCCCTGTGAATCTCAGGGTTTCATCAATCATCAAGGTTTTATTCTTAAGTTCACTTTTAGATAAGTACTTTATTTGTGCCTGGCTCTGTCAGGTCTTTGCGGGCCGCGCCGCTGCGGATGATTTGTCTCGATGCCGGGGGCGGCCAGCGCCACTTCTGCTACCAGCGCCGAATCAACAATGTCGATACTAAGATCATAATAAGGAAAAGGCTGATCAGCGAAGCTCTCCAGACGAACACCATACGCCTTTACTTCTCCCACCAGCTTCGCAAGATCGATGCCGAGCGTCCGCGCCGGATAGTTCTCCAGCTTGGCTGCCGCCCCTTGCAGCATCATTCTGCCTCCGCGAACGTTGTTGTTCCGGAAATGATATAGTCCAACGGCTACCTGTAGCAACCCCTTATATAAAGGGTCCTTGTCCTTGGCAAGCCACAGCTCCTCAAGCACTTCATGACACTCAAAATAATCTCTGTCCCGGTTAAAGTAGACCAGATAGGCCAGGTAAAGCGGTTCATAAGCCATCCGGCAAATCGCCCTTCTTCGCTTCCGACAGCAGGCCGCGCACATGATCCAGTAATTCCTTCATAGCTTCCATATCATGAGCCTGCCATATCTCATTGAACCGCGCCTGGCTTTCGATGGCCTCATTGACGAGATGATAGAAGTACAACTGGTGGATGGCCTTCAGCACTTGTGTGGTTGTGTTCGAGTTCTCCTCGAATGTCTTCTGGGCATCCAGAATTTCTTCACGAATGCTGGACATTTCACTGTCAAGGATCGAAGCCGCCTCCGCTGCCGTCTTTAGGCGTCCTCGGATGACATCCGGCAGGCTTTCGCGGTATTTATAATTCAGCGAGTGCTCAATCGTCGCCCAGAAATTCATCGCCAGTGTGCGGATCTGAATCTCGGCGAGCACAATTTTTTGGCCCAGTGCAGTCTGCACGGGATATTTAATAATCATATGAAAGCTACGGTAGCCGCTATCTTTATAATTGGTGATGTAATCTTTCTCATAGAGGACTTCCAGGTCCTTGCGGGCCCGGATATATTCAGCCACTCTGCGGATATCCTCCACGAATTGGCACATAATGCGAATGCCGGCGATATCCTCAATGCCCGTCTCCAGATCTTCCATCTTCACATTCAGGCGCTTGGCCTTTTCCAGAATGCTGGAGAGCCGTTTTACCCGGCCGGTTACGAACTCAATTGGCGTATATTCCTCTCTTTTTTTCAACTCCGAACGCATGGTCTTAAACTTAACTTTCAGTTCCTCCACAGTTTGCTCATATGGAAGTAAAAAAGTTCCCCAATCCCTTCCGTCCATCGCCTTCGTCCTCCTGTCCTTTCATCTTCCTCAGTGATGATCCGCGCCCACCGCTTCGGAAAGTGTACGGAATCCGTCCCGGTGCAGCAGTTGCCGCAATCCGGCATGTAGCTTCCGGTTCACTTCTGGCCCCTCATAGATGAGGGCTGTATAAATCTCAACCAAGCTCGCGCCCGCCCGGATTTTGTCATAAGCATCCTGACTGGTGAAAATCCCGCCTGAACCGATAATAGGCATCTTGCCGCCGGTCTGGCTGTAGATTTTGCGGATAATCTCGGTAGAACGGTCACGCAGCGGCTTGCCGCTGAGCCCCCCGGCCTCTCCCGCTTTCTCGTGACTCAGCCCCTCGCGGGTTATCGTAGTATTAGTAGCGATAATACCGTCCATCCCCGCTTCAGTCAGCGTATGTACCATATATTCCAGCTCGGTGTCGCTCACGTCGGGAGCGATCTTCACCAGCAGGCTTTTGTTCAGTCCGGTCGCCTTGCGCTGAATCTCCATCTCTTCCTTGACCTGGGCCAGCAGGAACGACAGTTCACTGCCGTGCTGGAGGCTGCGCAGGTCCGGCGTATTCGGCGAGCTAATGTTCACCACAAAAAAATCACCGTACGGATACAGCGTACGGATACACTGGCGGTAATCCTCATGAGCCGCTTCATTACTTGTCGCCTTATTCCGTCCAATATTAACCGCAACCGGAATTCTGCGGTGCTTCAGTGCCTTCAGGCGCTGGACCATAGCCTCGGCCCCTTCATTATTGAAGCCCATCCGGTTAATCAGGGCCTCGTCTGAGGGCAAGCGGAACAACCGCGGGCTCTCGTTGCCCGGCTGTCCTTTGGGCGTCACCGTCCCCACTTCCATAAAGCCAAAGCCGATGGAAGAAAACCCCGGCACCGCTGCAGCGTTCTTATCCAGGCCCGCAGCCAGTCCCACCGGCGTAGGAAAATGAACGCCAAACAAATCGACAGCCATGTCAGCCGTCTCCGGCACCCCGTACATTAGACGCAGAGCTGCGCTGCCACCAGGCATAAATGCCGCTTTGTCCAGGCCGCCAACGACAAGATGGTGCGCCTTTTCCGGGTCCATTTTGAAGAAAATTGGTTTTCCAAAATTACGATACAGCACCATTCTCGCTCCTTCATGGGGTCATTGCTAGTGCTTAAGTCTCCCCGCTTCTGTAGGTTTCTACTTGATTTTAGCCTTTTCCGGGTGAAAAGAAAAGTTTTTTGCCCTTTCCCGCCCCAAAGGGCCCGGAGTCCAAGTATAGTAATTTTATTGTAAACGCATTACAATGTAAGGGTAATCACCGATTATAAGAGAAAGAAGGTCGAACTGTATGTCAACTAAACGTAAACCCCCTACACTGCAGCAGAAGAAGGAAGAAGTGAACCGCAAAGCCCTCTTGTGGATCGGCGTAAGCCTTGCAGCACTCATTATCTTAGTTGTTGTGCTGTTGATTGTGCTTTAGGCAATTAGTTCAACCAGTGGTACTTTTTATGGGGGTTGGTCTGATTCTCTGAAGTTGCCGGCGAGAAGCGTTCCTTCGGCAGCAGCAGTTCTGCAGGCAGAACCCCTTTGCTGATTTCTACCTTCGTCCCCTTAGGCGCCAGTGCGAATAATTCTTCCACATCCCCGCGCCTCATCCGGATACAGCCCAATGACTCATCCTTGCCGATGCTGTTCAGATCATTCGTGCCATGAATGGCATAATTCGTGTCTGAGAGCTGCATACCGCGGCTGCCAAATTCTCCGTTATCATGCCCATTTGGGTTAACGACCTTATCCGAAATCGCAAAATGCCCCTCAGGGGTACGGTCTCCACCAAGGCCTACTTCATAGTTCCGTAACATCACCGAGCCGCTGACGATTGCCAGACGGTGTGTTTGTTTATCTACAATAATAGTAAGCGGGCTGGCAAAAAAGGGCTGACTCTGCCTCCCGCCGCTGGCCCCTGAACCACTCCCGTCAGTCCCCTGAGTCGCTTGCGCCGTAGCCGGCTGTTCCGGTTGATTACCATCGGCCCCCGGGCTTGCCGCCGCCCTGAGCGGCTTAAAAGCCTGCTTCATAGTCGGCGTGGTGCCCCCTAGCCAATTCCCGGGAAACGGTCCAGCAAGCTCCTTCAAGGAATCTGGTAGTTTCCCCTTTGCGGACTTGTAGGCCTGCATCGCACTCCAAAGCACAGCTTGCTCCTCCTGAGCATCTTGCCACTCTCCAGCCCGCTTGACCAGCTCGCCATGCTCCGGCGGCTCACAATTACAGACAGCCGGCTCATAGGACTGATACTCAATGGCTCCATTACCCTTCTTTTCGAGCGCAGAAATCAGTGGCAGGCGTTTCTTCCAGATCAGCCATTGTCCTTGACGTTTCATACCTAGTACCGCTGTCTTGGAAGCAGGCTGCTCCCTAACGAGCATCGTGACCAGCAGCTCGCCAGCTGAGGAAGCGCCTCCACCTTCAACCGCGGTAAAGGCTAGCTTGGACTTAGCCGGAGCCTGGCTATTTCCCGGTACAGCAATAACAGGTGTCTCTGCAGGATCAGCCATGGCCATGTCTGAATCCCCCGCAGACGAAGCCCCATCGGCCTCCCATTGCCGGACAAGCCCCGGTGCAGCTGCCGAGGGAATAGCTATCATCAGCAAGAAGACCAGTGCCAGCAAGGCTCGGCGGATTTTCTTTCTTTTCCCCACCCGCTCACGTTCTGCCTGAAGCAGCCCTTCCTCATACTCACGAAGCATCTCCGCAGGCACTTTACTATGCTCGAACGCTTCATAGACATCCCCGGCCTGATTGAAGCAATAGTTCGCTTTGCCCTGCTGTCCGTTCTTATAATATTCCTTCCCAAGCAAGTACCATGCCATCTTGTTATCAGGATGCATCTGCACGTAGGCTTTGAGATGCTGTATATTTTTCATCGGGACCTCCGCTATTTTAAAGATTCCTTCATTATTACTATCGGCAGGACAAGAAAAAAAAGACATCCCCAGCACCAAAATTAGGCCTAAGGATGTCTTTTATGTCGTATGATGATAATATCGCGGGTGAATTAACCTTCTTTATTAAACGGCTCGTCCGCAATCTTGATGGAATCGGTCGGGCATCCGTCGCAAGCATCTTGCAGATCGTCGAACAGATCGTCTGGAATTGCCATTACGCCCTGGTTTTTGTCATTCTCATAAATAACTTCCGCCAAGCCTTCATCATCGTAATCATAAATATCAGGGGCCGTCGCGCCACATGCACCGCATGCAATGCAAGTATCTTTCTCGACCCAAGTGTACTTAGCCATAATTTATCTTTGCCTCCTGTTGAACAATACAGCGCCGTGAGAACGGTCTGTTATTTTTCTCATATTAATATAAAAGGAATCCAATTTCAATGAATTTTCAAGACGTTTGCATTTCTGCCTCAAAATATGGTGACTGATTCAAGTGGGTCGCCACGCCCTTATTTCAGTCCTGATCCCGCTCAAGACGGCCGAGATTATCCTTCTGCAGCGAAGTACCCCGATCCTTATGGTTTCGCAATAGCGAGGAGTGCGTATCGCTCAGCATCCCTGCCGTCAGCACCGCATTTTCGCCGAATTTATTACGTAGCATATCCATAGTCTTGTTAAGCGATTCTTTCTTGGGCTGGCGCTCATAATCGAACAGATCCAGCTGGATCGCCGCCTCTTCCTTGAGAGACAGCCCTTGAGAGGTCACTCCGAGCAGGCGCACAGGTTTATCTCCCCGCCAGTGGCGCACATACAGGTCACAGGCCGCCTTGTAGATATCCTCCGCCGTCTCTGTAGGTGCGTCCAACTGGCGGGAACGGGTGATCGTTTTCATATCGGGCGTGCGAATAGTCAACTGGATCCCGGCAGCCACAAGACCCTGCTTCCGCAGCCGTCTTGCCACCTGATCGCTCAGGTTGAGCAGGATGGGCCGTGCCTCCGCGATACCTACAACATCCCGGGGCAGAGTGGTCGTATGCCCGATGGACTTGCTCTGTTCCCGTTCCGGGTTGACAACACCATGATCGATCCCATTGCCCGCCCGCTTCAGCCAGGAGCCCATTACGCCAAAATGCTCAGTCAGCATCCGCTCGTCGGCAGCAGCCAGCTGTCCGATGCTGTAGATCCCAAGCTTCTTTAGTTTCTCCGCCGTCTTTCCGCCGATCCCGAACATTTCGTTGCATGGCTTATGCCACAGAATATTCGGCACATCGCGCAGCCGCAGCACGGAAATGCCATTAGGCTTTTTAAGATCGGAGGCCATCTTGGCTAAGAGTTTATTCGGAGCAATTCCAATGGAGCAAGGAAGGCCCAATTCCTCCATAATACGGCGCTGAATCTTCTCCGCAATCTCCAGCGGTGTGCCAAACTGTCGGGAACCGGTAATATCCAGATAACATTCATCAATGGAGACCGCTTCAAGCAAAGGAGTATAGCTATAGGCAATCTGCATGAACGCATTCGAATATTTGCGGTATAAATGAAAGTTTGGTTTAATAACGGTCAGCGAAGGACAGATTCGCAGCGCCTTCTGCACCTGCATTCCTGTAGAGATTCCTTGTCGGCGTGCAGCATAGGAGCAAGTTACAATAATCCCTTTGCGCATCTCCACGCTTCCGGCCACCGCCGTCGGTTTATCCTTATATTGATCCGGGTCCTCCGCCTCATGGACAGAGCAGTAAAAAGCGTTCATATCCACATGCAGGATCACCCGGCCGCTTGCGGGATAATATTGATCAACATTCTGCACAATATCTACCCTCTATCCTCTTATGGTTTCTATTGTCAGAACTAGAATACCGCTCCCCTGCGCGAAGGTCAACTCACGAAGCCTTCTTCTTTAGCACAAGTGTTCTCTACCACGTTGCCGTATAAAAAAGTTCTCTGTTACATTCCCGCGTAAAAATGCTATAATGTATGAATTCATTTCCCTTAAGGAGGACTATCATGTCAAAGTCCATCTCCATCTTCGATACAACGTTGCGCGACGGCACCCAAGGTGAAGGTATCAGTCTGTCGGCCGACGACAAGCTGAAGATCGCCAAGAAACTCGATGATCTGGGTGTGCACTATATTGAAGGTGGCATCCCGGGAAGCAACAATAAAGACATCGAATTTTTCAAAAGAGTTAAAGAACTGCACCTGAACGCCAAAATCACCGCCTTCGGCAGTACCCGCCGCAAGAATTCCCTGGCTGAGCATGACGACAATCTGCAGCGGATGATTGATGCGGGCGTGCCTGCAGCTACACTCGTAGGTAAGTCATGGGATTTCCATGTGCATACCGCGCTCCAGACTACACTGGAGGAGAATCTCGCCATGATTGGGGATTCCATTTCCTTCCTGAAGCACAAGGGCCTTGAGGTTATTTTTGACGCCGAGCATTTCTTTGACGGTTATAAAAACAACCCCGAATACGCCGCAGCAGTCCTGGCCAAAGCCAGAGAGGCCGGCGCAGACTGGCTGGTTATGTGCGACACGAACGGTGGAACACTTCCCCATGAAATACAGGAGATCGTCACGTCATTGTCGGCACGGCTTCCAGAGGCCAAGCTTGGGATCCATACCCACAATGATTGTGAACTGGCTGTGGCCAATGCACTTAGTGCCATCGGTGCAGGCGTCCGCCAGGTTCAGGGAACCATCAACGGTTACGGCGAACGCTGCGGCAACGCCAACCTGTGTTCCATCATCCCTACGCTGCAGCTCAAGATGGGTTATCACTGTATTCCGGGCGACAACATGTCACAGCTCACCAACACTGCCCGATTTATCAGCGAGGTAGCCAATGTGAACATGCCAGTGAATCAACCCTATGTAGGGAATGCCGCTTTCGCTCACAAGGGCGGTATTCACGTCTCCGCCATCCTGCGCGATTCTCGTACCTATGAGCATATTGCTCCTGAGCTTGTCGGCAACAAGCAGCGTGTTCTGGTCTCTGAACTCGCAGGACAGAGCAATGTACTATCGAAGGCTCAGGATATGGGGCTTCATCTTGATCCTAGCAGCGAACAGGCGCGCAAAGTTATCGACAAGATCAAGACATTGGAACATCAAGGCTATCAGTTCGAGGGCGCAGATGCCTCACTGGAGCTGCTGCTTCGTGAAGCAACAGGTGAAGTCAATGAACTGTTTGTCTTCGAGTCCTTCAAGATGCTGGTGGAGAAAAATGCCGGCAGTCCCGTTGTCTCCGAAGCCTTTGTCAAGATCCGTGTCGGAAAAGAGAACCTCTATACCGCCGCGGAAGGCAATGGTCCGGTCAATGCACTCGACAACGCGCTGCGCAAGGCCCTGCTAACCTATTTCCCGCAGCTTAAGGAAATGCATCTCTCCGATTACAAGGTGCGGGTTCTGGATGAACAGGATCAGACAGCAGCCAAGGTACGTGTATTGATCGAGTCGAAAGACTATCATCAAACCTGGAGTACCGTTGGTGTATCCAGTAACGTCATTGAAGCCAGCTGGGAAGCACTGGTCGACAGTATGCGTTATGCTCTGCTTGGCCAAATTTCCCAAGTGCATGAGCAGCTTGAAGATCATGAGCCAAGAGGCCTCGTTAACCATTAACGAAGCCGTAACACAGCAAAGCCCACTTTTAGCAACCTGATTGCTGAAAGTGGGCTTTTTCAAATTCTAATTATTCTTATATCCTAAGAACCAGTGAGCGCAATGATCTTCGCTTCTAGTTCCTCAGGCGTCAGGATGCCAAGTATAATCTCGGAGATGACACCGTTCTTGTCAATAAGCACATTGGTGGGAAAGACCGCACCATTATATTTGGCAAAGGCCTCGCCCTTCTGGTCGTACATCACCGGAAATGTCAGCTTGAACTTCTTCACGAAGCGTTCGGCATTCGGCTTATAATCATGGCTGGTCACATTGATGCCGTAAATATCCAGCGTGTCCTTATATTTCGCAGCTATGACATTCAGCTCCGGAGCCTCCTGCTGACAGGGATCGCACCAAGAAGCCCAGAAATTGAGCAGAACGGCTTTTTCTCTTTTGCCGCCTACTTGGTATGTGCTGCCGTCACTTCCTTGAAGGGTTAACGCTGGCGCCAGCAATCCGGCACGAGGTCCAGTTTCAGTAGGCAGCTCCTGCGACTTGAATACAGCTACCGCTTCTGAGCCCCGTTCCCGCCACATTACAAGCACAACCAGAATAACAATCAAGGTTACTACCGCTAAATTCCGTTTATTAACAGCTTTCATTGGCGTCTGTTCCTTTGCGAAAGTGGGATAGTTTCTTACTATTGTACCCCCATTCGGTAAAGTTTCAAACCACCTGTAAATTTACCATACATCAAGTAGAAACGGCTTTGCCGTCCTCTAAGGGACGGTATCCGTTTCTTCGAGAAATATAAGGATAATTTGTAGCGTAGAACATATAAATTCTTATATTTTAAAAAAAGGATTCCGCCGCAGAGGACGAAACCCAAATGAAGAGAGGGGTGAACAATTGACAGACCGCCGGAGAAATGTCCAGTCCATTAGGAAGGAGTCTTTCTTACAGCAAGAGCTGGGGAGGCACCCGCTGTCCAGTTGTCCACGTCATGCTTGAGGAGTCCTGCCGGTTGCTGCCGCAGCGGGAGGCATGCGCATCGACAGCTCGTGTCAAGCGCAGGCGTAGCGCCTTACCCGCCGCGTTCTGTATCCCCATGCCTACGTTTATACACATAAGATCTTGTGTGAATTAGCAGTTCTAGGCCCTGCTTAAATAAGCGTACAAATCACCTAACGTCTCCACCTGACGCCGCTTGGCAATCTCACGAAGGTAAGCCACCCAGAGCTGCGCTGTCATTTTGGCATCCTCTAGAGCATGATGTCTTTCTGTAATCGGTATACTGTGTACGGCCAGCAGTTCATCCAGAGAATAGTTGCTCCGCTGTGGCTCCAGCCATCTAGCCAGCATCATCGTATCCAGCACACGATGGGTTAGCTGAACCTTGGAGGTTTTCCAAAGGGCCGCATTTAGAAAAGCTTTGTCATGCGCACTGGCATGAGCCACCAGCACCCGCTGCCCTACAAAGGACATGAAGTTATGAAGACCCTCCATCAGAGGCGGCGCTGTCCTGGTCATTTCCTCCGAGATTCCTGTTAGCTCCGTAATGTTACCCGGAATGGACGTCTGACAGTTGACCAAGGTATAGAAGCATTCTTCTTCCTTGATCTCCTCCCCCACTACCCGGATCGCCCCGAAGGACATAATCTCGTCCCCGTGCTGGTGAGAAAATCCTGTTGTCTCCAAGTCAAAAATCACCGTCTCCAGCTGCGACAGCGGAGTATGCAGCACCTCGGGCCGTCGTTTCTCACGCATCAGCGAGCGGATAAAAGCCATCTGCTGGGCGCTCTGCTGCGCCGTTTCTCCGCCCCGCATAGAAGCAATCGCCGACGGCATCCCGCCTTGTCTCAAGTTGTTCCAGAATCCTCCGCCCTTGTTCGGCTCCTTCATGACTGTCTCCTCTCCGCTGCTCTAAGCTGTCTTTGCAAAGCACGGTGAATACGCCTGACCAATAGCAGACTTCCACGCAAATCCGACATCAATTGCTTGTTCTTAAGGTCCTGCTCCGACACATAATCACTGCTGAGCAACAATCCATCCTTGGTGATATAAGGTGTATTGGATCGCATTCGTAGCGCTGTCAGGAAGGCTGTACGGATATCAACCAGATGATCATACTGCCCCAGTTGCTCCAGTTCCATAAGCCGATTCAAGGTAGCACTCTCTTGAATTCCATGCAGTAGTGACAAATGCCTTACACTATTAACGAGCGGGATATACATACCGTATTTGATATCGAATCCTCCAGCGTAATCTCCAAAACGTTCAGTAAGGACTTGACCTAGCAAGTTAAGCGTTGCCTTGTGCCGAACCGTATTACGCAATACAGCAATGCTGAGCTTTTCATTGTTAATGAATCCTTCATGGTAAGCCTTCAACCATTGTGCCGACAATTCAGCATTCCCGGCGACATGACGCATATCTGAAGCAATAATGAGATAGCGAACTGGCTCCCATTCCAGCTGGCTTCTCCATCCCTCGAGCTGTTCCTTCCATTCCTGGAGCGTCTTGCGCCACATTGGCTCGGAACACATGACCTTGCCTTCGCATTTCTCATACCCCGCTTCCTCCAGCACATCAGATAGCAAGGTACCGAAGACTTCAAAATACCGATTCTTGGCTCCGTCCGGTTCCCCATCCACAATTAAACCGTTGTCCTGATCGCTCCATAATGTAGCTTCCTGTCGGCCCGCACTGCCAAATACGATAAAGGAATAAGCGCAGGGAGGCGGGCCGTAGCCCGCCTCTCTCATCTGCACCTCGCATATTTGCACTGCGGTCTTGGCAATGAGGTCATGCATGGTATTCACGCGTGACAGCCATTCCCCAATCGGAATCATGTTCAATTGCTGCAGAAGCACATTTTGACAGGCGATGCGCCTTATCTTAAGTTCATGTGGCGAACCGGCCATTGCGATGGAAGTATAGTAGTCCTCATTCATCCATCCTGTAGACTCCATCGAAGTCAATCGGTTCGCCTCCTTTGTAAGTGAAGTTTATTATTACTTGAAGGTTTTGGATTCCGAATCAGTAATCAACTTCATTTGCTCAGGGTAACCATAGGTACCATGCTCACTGATATCCAGTCCCATCAATTCTTCCTCTTCCGTTACACGGATGCCATTCACCAGTTTCATAACATACAAGATGATGAAGGACAGTACAGCTACGAAGACGAATGTTCCCGCTACGCCAAGGATTTGAACACCCAGCTGATGGAAGCCACCGCCGTAGAACAAGCCCGCTTGACCAACACCCGTCGTCTCAGCCAATTCAGGTGTTGCGAACAAACCAGTGGATACCGCACCCCACATCCCAGCGAGACCGTGAACAGAGAAAGCATAGATCGGATCGTCCAGACCTGCACGCTCTAGCCATTGTGCTGTCATGAAAGTAAATGCTCCCGCTACAAAACCAATCAGGATTGCAGCCCAAGGTTCAACGAAGGCACATGCTCCTGTAATAGCTACCAAGGCTGCCAGTACACCGTTCAGCATCGCCGGGATATCCGATTTGCCGAAATACAGCCAGGAAGCGATCAGTGCTGCCAAACCGCCTGCTGCGGCTGCAATGTTTGTAGTCACTGCTACGTGACCGAAGAAACCACCCATTGGCGACAGGGCACTGCCGGGGTTAAAGCCGAACCAGCCGAACCAGAGAATGATAACACCCAGGACAGTGAAGACTTGGTTATGACCCGGGATGATGACCGGTTTGCCTTCTTTATTGAATTTGCCAAGTCGCGGCTTCAGCAATATTGTAGCCACTAATGCCGCAGTTGCGCCCGTCAGATGGACTACTGTGGAACCTGCATAATCTTGCATTCCCAGAGAGGACAACCAGCCACCGCCCCATACCCAGTGGGCAACTACCGGATAAATAACTATCGAGAAAATAATACCGAAGATAATATATACGCTAAGTTTAGCACGTTCCGCCATACCACCGGATACGATGGCCAGCGATACCGCCGCAAAGGCCATTTGGAACAGGAATTTAATATTTAGAGTTACATCAGAGCCAGCCAGGGATTCAAACGAAGCAGAAGTGCTATCCCCTCCATAAAGGAAGCCCGTTGTACCGAAGAACCCGTTGCCATTTCCGAAGCCGAGTCCGAAGCCCACAGCCCAGAAGCAAAGGCTTGCGATCGCCAGCGTCAATACTGTTTTACCAGCAACGTGACCGGCGTTCTTCATTCTTACTGAACCCGCCTCCAGCAGTGCAAAACCAGCTTGCATAAAGAATACCAGAATAAAAGCCAGGAAGGTAAATACTGTGTCGAGCCCGATTTGCAGTTCCGGACTAGTCGGACCATCAGCTGCAAAAGCACTTACCGGGTAGATCATCAGTGTTATCATGGCTAACACCAAAACCAGCCATTTCTTTCTCATTGTTCCCCACTCCCCTAATGTTATATTTTCTAACACTTCGTGAAACTCTTAATGTCATTATAATCAGGAGTAAGGTAAATTGACAAGGGTATTTTTAAACTTTTCATTATTTATTTTATAACCGGCTTTTAATGCACTAATTTAAGATATGGAGATCACGCAACCAATAATACATCAGAATAACGTTAAACATACATTCGCCTTTAATGTAACCGCATCCAGAAAATAACTGTATCTGATCCACAATTCAACGATTTCTAATGAACATTACAATTAATGAATCCGAATTGTTCGTGTTTATCCTAGCCATCACTTACGACACTTATCACCTAACATAATATGTTACATTCATACTGTTTCTATACATTTTTATAGAAGAAAGCGATATATACCTCCTTCTCCTCCAAAGCTGACATGAGAAGAATTGAACAGATCAACCCTTTGTTCATGTCAGGTATTTTCGTCTCACAGCATGCATATACTTTAGGTAAGTATCACGTTTGACTGTACGGTTTACAGTTTGTTATCATTATAGAGACAGGTTTGAGATTTCCAAATATAAGGAATGACTGCCACAACACGGTGGTCTGATTCCCAGCAGCGAGGTGAGTTAACATTGGGGATATGACCCTGTATCGAATTGGAGAGCTGGCCAAATTTGCCGGCATCAGTGAACGTACGATTGATTATTACACCAAGTTAGGGCTTATTTCTCCGGAGTCGCGGAGCATGAAAAATTATCGTTTGTACAATCATGAAACCTTGGCCGCTTTGGAACGTATTAATCAATTGAAGCATGACAAGTATACATTGGAAGAAATCAAGATCATGATGAGCAAATGGAAAACGGCCGCTCCAGAAGCGGATGTATCCGATAAGCTTGTAGAGCTAGAGCTCCACATGCAGCAGCTTGAACGCGAAGTCAAAGCCCTTGAACCAATGATCAGTGGATTGAAGCCCGGGCAGGCGAACAGAGCTTTGTCCGCACTTCTCCCTCAGGGCGTGGCCTGTATTGAAGCCATACGGCTTCTTCTGACCCACGGACCGCCAATGTAAGCAGCTTGTTCACACAACACTCTGGAGGAATGACATATGATGATGTACTTATTAGTAATTGTTGCGTTTCTATTCTCGTTATGGGCCCAATTCAGGGTCAAAGGAACATTCAACAAATGGTCCAAGGTAGCTACCGCTAACGGAATGACAGGATACGATGCTGCGCGCCACATGCTGGATTCCAATGGACTCAGCGATGTTCCTATCGAACCTGTACGCGGCGCTCTATCCGACCACTATGATCCGATCAACCGCGTTGTGCGTCTGTCGGAACCTGTATACTATGAAAGCTCTATTTCCGCCGTATCCGTGGCTTGCCACGAGGTAGGCCATGCAATCCAGCATAAAGTTCACTATCCGATGCTGGCCTTGCGTCACCGGATATTCCCGGTAGTTAACTTCGCTTCCGGCATTGCCCCTTTCATGCTAATCGCCGGATTCCTTTTCAGCTCTTTCAATCTGATCGGACTTGGTATCATTTTCTTCTCAGCTTCCGTAGCTTTTCAGTTGATCACCTTGCCGGTAGAGTTCAACGCCAGTAACCGCGCCCGTCAGGTCATGGTTGAGCAGGGCTACATTCGTAATGATGAGGAACACGGTGTTGCAAAGGTTCTGAACGCCGCAGCTTTGACTTATGTGGCTGCAGCACTGGTATCCTTGCTTGAGTTGTTCCGCTTGATCACTATCTACCTTGGCAATCGTGACTAATATCTGATCTGCCATCCTTTAAGGGGTGTCCCAAACACCGCATCCGCGGTAAGGGACACCCCTTATTCGTGTAAATTAATGCGCAAAAAACCTCTCCTGTTAAAATGGTGCACATCAACCATTTCCAAAGAGAGGTTTCTTCAAGTCTTCTAAAAGTATTTAAAAATGCAGAATTAGCCAACCGGAGCACTCGAATTCTTCAGCCTAAAATAGGATAGCAAGAAGGTACGGAAGGAACGAGCCACTAGCGGCAGCTTGCCGTCTGTCCGGTGAATCAGGCCCACCGTTCTAGTAACTACGGGTTCAACCACCTTCACCTGTGCTGGCTGTAGTGGATTCGTCTGGAAGAGTGCCATCTCCGGCAGCAGACTTACCCCCATTCCAGCCGCGACCAGACCACGTATGGTGTCCGTCTCTCCACCCTCAAAGGCAATCTGCGGCTTGAACCCCGCCTGAAGACAAGCCTGCCAGACAATAGGCCGTAGAGAGTATCCCTGACTGAACAGAACGAACTTGTCATCCTTCAGTTGATTCAGCCGAATAACCGACTCCCCTGCGAGTGGATGATTCTGTGGAAGAATCGCGAACAACTCTTCTGTCATCACGACATCTCCTGCCAGGTGATCATTACTCTCCGGAAAAGGTGAGATGAAGGCCAGATCCACTTCATTCATCAGCACATCCTTAATTAGCGACGGGTACGTCCCCTGCTTAAAACGGAATTTGACATGGGGATAATGCTTGCGGAACTCCGCTACAATACTCGGGATGAGATGCGTGCCTAGGCTATGTGGAAACCCTATACGAATCTCGCCCCGCTCCGGATCCAGAAACTCGTGCACCTCCGCCACCGAACGCTCCAGCTCTTTGAGTACGACCTCTACCCTCTTGCAGAATAACTGGCCGACCGGCGTTAGCTGCAGGTTGCGCCCTTTCTGCATGAACAAGTCCACACCCAATTCCTGCTCCAGCTGATGAATCTGGCGACTGACCGCAGATTGAGCCACATGTAGCTCTTCCGCCGCGCGGGTGACGTGCTCCTTTTGAGCAACCTTGAGAAAATATTGCAGCTGTCTAAGCTCCACGCTTGTCATCTCTCCTGTCTTCGGCTTCTTTTAAATACGCGAATAATCAGTCCATAGAGGAAAAAGCCGGCTACCAAACCGCCGATATGCGCCATCCAGTCTATTTTAGGAACCGCAAACGTCATAATAAGACCCGTCAGCAGAAGCCCATAGAGGGTCTTGCGCGATCCTTCATCCATCATTGTTCTCTGCATAAGGGCAATGTATAGAAACGCCCCATATACAGCGTAGATTGCCCCTGAAGCCCCTACCGAGACCCGCCATACGTTGACATCGGGAGTGCTTAACACGATCGACATTACATTGGCCAACACACCACCGCCTAAATAAAGCAGCGCATACCGCCACCAGCCAAGCAACCGCTCTAGTGGAGGTGCAAACACCAGCAATGCAAAACTGTTAAAGAATAAATGAGAAAAACCGTTGTGTAGGAAAACCGCAGCTCCGTAACGCCACCACTCTTCCCTGTAAGGTCCATTATCCACGATTGCTCCGTAATGCACCAGGGTGTCCAGATTCGTTGATCCCCCATTAGCTGTTAAAACTACGAACATGACCACATTCGCCAGAAGCAAGAGCGTAGTCACCGGATAGTACCGGATATAACTTCGCCAATTCTCATATCGTATGAATATCATAAACATCCATCCTTTTATACAAGTTATCCTGTTGGACATTCTCCCTTTAAAAAGATTATAATTTATTATGGCAGTAACATTCCAATATGCCCATTCGAGGAGGAAACAAGGATATGACGCAAGAAAGAACAGGCGTGGCCACTTTAAAGGGCAGCCCCATCACACTCATTGGACCCGCACTGAAAGCCGGCGATCAAGCACCGGACTTTGTACTCAGCAAGAATCTTCTAGAAGAGGTATCCCTCAGTGATTACGCTGGCAAAATCAAGCTAATCAGCGTTGTCCCTTCTCTGGACACTGGTGTGTGCGATGCACAGACTCGCCGGTTCAATACTGAAGCCGCTGAACTTGGCGATGATGTCGCCATTCTAACTGTCAGCGTAGACTTGCCATTTGCCCAAGCCCGCTGGTGCGGCGCTGCAGGCATCGACCGTGTAATCACGCTTTCCGATCACAAGACAGCTTCATTTGGTGAAGCCTATGGCGTTCTGATCAAGGAACTCCGTTTGGACATGCGTTCCATCTTTGTGATCGACAAGAATGATAAATTAACTTATGTAGAATACCTGAGCGAAATGGGCGAGCATCCAAACTATGAAGCTGCTATCGCCGCTGTTAAAGAGCTTCTGTAAAGCTTAACGCAGGACAAACGCACGTACGCACTTTATTATTTGTGAAAAAAGCGGCAGAAGGCCTCCCTTCTTCCGCTTTTCTTATGCGAGTATCTCTCGAAAACGCATACAATCCCCAAATGGAATTGTTATTCGGCTATGCCGCTGTTCTCAATCCACTTTATATTTGCCAAGCTTCTTGTCCAGCGAACCATAGAGGCGCTGAATTACGCGGTAATTGCCGCCGAGGTCACCCAGAGAACCCCTGGAAGCGGAATATATATCAACTGCACAGCGCACCGGCGTCGTATTGAGTACCGAGACGGTGATATCAAGCGTACGGCCTAAGGCTGTTTTTTTCTCCAAAATAATCTCTCCGACGGACTCCACCTCATGCAGCACTTTATAACCCGGAATTTTTTTTAGTGTTGCGGATACTTCTTCCCAAGCCTTGTCCTTCTGCAAATTGTAGTAACGCGTCTTCAATGCCGGATCTTTTGCGCGGTCGCTTGTTCCATCATGGCTGCGGAACAAGCCGACCAAGGTTCTTTTCAACGACAAAATATTTCCCCCTCTTCAAGTCCCATGTTCATTAGTATAAGTGTAACACTCTTGCCTCAGGAACAAAAGAGCAATACTCACTTTCTGAATGTTCGCACAAGACAAGAAGGCGCCCTATCCGCAAAATACGGAAAATAGGGCGCCTGTCATAACATTGGAAAACCCGCCTATGCCGTCCGGCCACAGTGTCTTCTGAACCTGCTAGAGCAGGTGGGTGATCGCAGAACTCGCTTTTGAATTCCCCGGGCCATATAGGCGGGGCCTTTCAGCCACGTTTCAATTTTGATCTCCCGAGACATTGTCATTGGTTCAAAACAACGAGCAGCCATAACGTACATCGCAGGATTTAGAACTATTATATTGCGTTTTGACGAAAATGTAAACCTGTATGCGCTTTAAAATTATAACGGATTAGAAATTTCGCCAGTTTTCCGCAGCGTTATGCGATATGAACTTAAATCCGTTTGGTATCTCTATCGTCTTCATCATCAATCTTGTCTGCCCCGGATTCGCCCTCTTCTGCAAGCTTCCGAGCCTCTTCTTCTTCCTCTTCCTTCAACTTACTCTGCTCGACTTGCATTTGCAGCTTGTTGTAGGTTGCATAGAAGTTAAAGAAAGCAAGCATGGCTATCAGCGTAGGAATAGCAATAAAGTACAATGCAGGATACTTCAGACCTATATAACCTAGTACCCCCGCTCCGATCAAGGTCATGAATACACGAATCGGACGAGCGACGGTCAGCAAAAACGAGTTGGTGACAACTTGTTTGAAGGTCATTTGGTAGTGAACCACGATCGAGAAGAAATTAAACATGGACACGAATAAAATAATCATCAGCACCAGCATCAGAATGCCCACAATTTTAAAGTTGGCCATTTGCGTCATGTATACGGTCACATCGACATACATAATGACGATCAGCAGCGTATAGATCAGGCCGCCGAGCATGCTTTTCACATAATTCTCCTTATAGCCCTGGAAGAACGTACGGAAGGTGCCGACATCCGTATTCCCCATTACCCATTTGCGCACAACCGTGAATAACGCGGCCGTAGCCGGAAACACAGTAAACGGTGCTAAAATGCCCATTGCCCAATTCAAGGTCAGCTGTTCGTTAGGACCCCCTGTGCCAGTACCCAACATAATAATTTTCAGAACAGCTGCAAACAGAAACGGAATTGAACAGAACGCCCATAAAATATTACTGAACGCAATCCGTGAAATCCATTCTGTGATGCGGTATAAACCACCCATTGCTCCTTTAAACTCCAATTTCCCTTCCTCCTGTCTGTCTCGCGCATACTGCGTATCTTAACTATACCCTATTTGCCCCGTTCTTTTCCAGCGCCCAAGTTTTTGATTCATGGGTCATGGTCTATACCGTCCGTGCAATAAGTCCATATATTAGAGACGTAACCAATTCAATCCACAATTCAAAGGAGGTATTCCTATGTCCTCACCTGTTGGCTACGGCGGCTGGACTTCCACCGGCACGATTCTTGTTCTGTTCATTCTGCTCGTCATCATCACTCGCACATTCATCTAACCAGTGCCTGTTGATTCCTTGGAACGTCTATACCGTCCAGAGGACAGTTAGCCGTTCTCCTGACAACGATAAGCAATTCACTCTTGCTTTTACAAAAAAAGACGGGACCCGCTTTAGCGGTGTCCCGTCTTATTCATATGTTCAGTCATCAGCAGCTGCTGACCTGATCAGCTTAAACGTCGGAGGAATCCTCACGTTTTACCGCTGGACGTGTGCTGGTAGTGCTGCCGCTTGGACGATTAGAAGGTCTGCGCTCACCGCTGCGGGATGCCGAGGAATCACGGCCTGCTGCGTTGTCGCGGTTGCCTTTATAGCCGCCGCCGTAGCCACCACTGCCACTGCCGTAGTTGCTGCTGTAGCCGCCACGGCTGCTTCCGCCGCTATTGTTGTTATCACGGTTCCCACGGTATCCACCGCCGCCGCCGGAACCACCACCGTAGCCGCCGCCACGGTTACCGTAGCCACCGTTAGGCTTGCGTCCGCTACGAATGTCGTTCTTGCCACCGCGACGTTTCGCGCGGATTGGATCTTCCGGAGTCAATTCAATTTCGGAATCTTTCTTATCGCCAGTCAAAAGCTTCATTGCCGCAGACAGCAATTGTACGGAATCGTATTGTTCCAACAATTGAATAGCAATGCCTTTATATTCATTCAATTCGCCATTCTCCACCATGTGAAGTAGACGTTCTGCAGTAATACGTTGTTTACCTTCAATCGCCTCAGCCATAGTTGGCAACGGCTTGCGAGTAATACGGTGACGAGTCACACGCTCAATCAGGTGCAAGTGATCCATTTCGCGTGGAGTCACAAAAGACCATGCTGTACCTTCTTTACCTGCGCGACCAGTACGGCCGATACGGTGTACATAGCTCTCAGGATCTTGTGGAAGGTCAAAGTTAATTACATGGGTTACGCCGGATACGTCGAGACCACGTGCTGCTACGTCTGTAGCTACCAGTACATCAATGCTTCCGTCACGGAATTTACGCATAACGGCATCACGTTGATTCTGGGAAAGGTCACCGTGAAGTCCATCAGCGGAATATCCACGCTTCTGGAGGGCTTCAGCCAATTCATCAACACGACGCTTCGTGCGTCCAAAAATGATGGCAAGCTCAGGAGATTCCATATCGATCAAACGGCTCAGCGCTTCGAACTTTTGACGTTCAGGAACTTCAATATAAGCTTGGTCGATCAGCGGAGCGCTGATTTGTTTCGGAATAACCGATACGTGCTGCGGATTTTTCAGGAATTGCTGTGCAAGACGTTGAATGTTAGGGGGCATAGTAGCAGAGAACAACAGGGTTTGGCGTTCTTCCGGAACAAGCTTAAGGATCGACTGGATGTCCTCCATGAAGCCCATGTCCAGCATTTCGTCTGCTTCATCAAGGACAACAGTCTGTACATCGTCCAAGCGGATGGTTTTGCGGTTAATGTGGTCCAAGAGACGTCCTGGTGTACCAATAATGATCTGAGGTTTCTTCTTCAGTCCGCGGATTTGACGGCCGATATCTTGTCCGCCATAGATCGCCAAAGAACGAAGTCCTTTGAAGCGAGTCAATTTGCCGATTTCCTCAGCGACTTGGATAGCCAGTTCCCGTGTTGGGGTCATAACGAGTGCGAGAATCTTCTCATCTTCACGGCTGATTTTGGAAATGAGGGGAATACCAAAAGCAGCAGTCTTACCTGTACCTGTCTGTGCTTGACCAATTAGGTCCGATCCGGTCAATGCCAGTGGAATCGATTGCTCCTGAATAGGTGTTGCTTCCTCAAATCCTAGCTCTGTGATTGCCTGGAGAACTTTTGGCTCCAGGCCGAATTCTGCGAATGTTTTCAAATTATTCATGCTCCTTCTATACAGTGGACATTCCACATGCTTGTCTGTATTCTTAAGTAGCGGTAAACACATTTATAGGCTGTCCAATCATGCCACAATCTCTGCATGGTTAACCGTCCTGGGACGAAAAGCCGTCCTATCATCAGGCGCTTCAAAATCACCTGAGCAATTGTAGCTTCGCATCCGATGCAATGCAAAAGTACCATTGTAACGTCCTACTCAAGAATATCCTATACATTATATCACAAACATAAAGGGGAATACCAGTGTATTCCTTTCTTTCATGGTTTACAATACACACCAGAGGTGAATTTGCTTGTTAAAACGTATTGGGAGTTACGCAACAGTCATATTGGGATCTGCATTGATCGCCAGCGGTTTTAATCTTTTTTTGATTCCGCACCGTTTACTTAGTGGCGGCGTGTCAGGTCTGTCAATGCTCGTGGGGTATTTTACTCCATTGAACATCAGCCTGCTGTATCTTTTGTTCAACATTCCGCTGCTTGTGGCAGGATGGTTCCAGCTCGGACGACGATTCATCGTTCTCAGCATCCTCTCCGTCGCTTCCACCACTTGGATGATGACGCTGATTCCAGTAAGAGTGGTACCTTCAGATATGCTGCTTGCCTCTGTATTTGGCGGCGTGATGGTCGGCATCGGGAGTGGAATCTCCTTCCGCGCTGGCGGATCGTCCGGCGGCTTCGATATTCTGGGCTCCATCATTACCCGCTACCGTGATTTTCCGGTGGGTACTATAATCGCGGGAATGAACGGTCTGGTCATTCTGGCAGCAGCTTATTTTGACAACAATTGGAACCTTGCTTTGGCATCCATGGTTTCGATCTATGTCACCGGCAAAGTAGTCGACATGATTCACATCAGCCATATCAAGGTAACCGTATATATAGTAACCAACCGTACGGAAGAGCTGCTCAAGCAGTTGCTCGTTCTGCAGCGCGGAGTGACGAAGATCAGAACCGAGGGCGCTTATTCTCACGTGGAAAAGGACATGCTAATGACAGTAACTACCCGGTATGAGCTTGCAGAGCTGAAACGCATCATCAAAACAACGGACCCGCAAGCTTTTGTTAATATCGTGGAGACTGTAGGCGTCATGGGTTCATTCCGTAAGAGGTAAATGAGAAACAATGCACATGCTTTAAATCTGTGGTATATTATAGTCACGCAGGACCCTTTATAATTTCATGAAGATTGTGCTTTACCTTCTTATTCCAAGCATCTCGTTTTTCTGGGTGAACCCTGAATTCAAGTTCAGTACCATTCGAAAAAGGAAGGGTGATTGTTGTGGAAATGGAAACGGTAAAATTGTCAGCAATCGTCATGAGATGGTATCCCGATATGATGCCGTTTCTCAAGCAGGACGAACTGAATTCGGTGATCGTGCTGCGCGACGGACTAAGTATTTTGGAACCGGCAGATGCCATGGACATCATCCATTACAGCATCTGTGAGCATCAGAACTCTGCGTACCTTCACTAAGCAAGCCGCAAGAACATTTTCTTGATTGTTGCCGCTCTGGATTTGGCCGTGTGCTGAATCCGGGCGGCATTTACTTTTTAATCTTCCGTTTAAAATCAATGCATCCCGTTTATAAACAGAAAAGGGCCGCTGCACAGGAACACATTGTCAGCAAGTTTATGACAAGTCTGTTCTTTTTGGGAGCAGCTGTTCCTGTATAATTCTAAGGAACGTACATAAAGGGAGAGAATGAAGAATGAACATCACCTGGGCTCTATTGATGATGACACTGGGAAGCGTAGGCATTCAGCAGGACCAGCATTCAGCCAATGTGACAGCCGCTTTGCAGGCCGCAGCTAAGAATCCTGCCATCATTGCACAAAACAGCACCAATCCGAGCCAGAATACCACAGACGGAGGAGGCATTGCCCCGTCGGCTACACCAGTACCACAGACCGGTGGCCTGAATAGCGCACCTCTCGCTGATCCTCAACCGGATGCACCTAAGGTGAAAGGCATATATGTCACCGCCTATAGTGCGGGTGGCGCCCGTATGGAGCAATTGCTTAACCTGATTGATTCTACGCAGCTTAATTCCATGGTTATTGATATCAAGGATGATGCCGGGTATATCACTTACAAGACGGACAACCCGGAGCTTCAGCAAATGGGCGAGCCTAAGCCATTCATCGGAGATATCAACAAACTCATGGAGCGGCTGAAGCAGCATCAGGTCTATCCGATTGCGCGGATCGTTGTATTCAAGGATACCGTGCTCGCCAAGAAACATCCGGAACTGTCTTTTGTGAATCCGGACGGCACCATCTGGAAGAACAAGGGCGGCGATAGCTTCGTTAACCCTTACAATGAAAATGTGTGGAAATACAACGTGGATATTGCGAAGGAAGCGGTCAAGCTCGGCTTCAAGGAAATCCAGTTCGACTATGTCCGTTTCCCTGAAGGCTTTGAGAAGCGTGCCGAAACGCTGAAATATACCAAGAGTGATAAAGCGCGCATTGACATCATTGCGGACTTCGTAAAATATGCCAAGTCAGAGCTTAACCCGCTCGGTGTTCGCGTCTCTGTTGATATCTTCGGCTATGCCGCTTCCGTCCCTGCTGCGGAAGGCATCGGTCAGGACTTTGTTAAGATCTCCAAGAATGTCGATGTTATCAGTCCGATGGTCTACCCAAGCCATTATACAACTGGCTGGTTTAGTGTTAAGGACCCGGACAAAGACCCTTATGCAACTATCAAGGGTTCTATGGTGGACACACACAAGAAGCTGGATCCGCTGGGCAGCTACAAACCTGTGATTCGGCCATGGATTCAGGATTTCACAGCCAGCTGGCTTGGAAGCGGCCACTATGTGAAGTACGGCAAGCAGCAGGTAGAGGATCAGATACGTGCCTTAAAAGATCAGAATGTGGATGAATTCCTGCTCTGGAATGCCAACAACCGCTACACCGCTGATGTAAATTACGAAAAATAAGCTTAAGGCCATTATTATTTTTTACGGAATCTGAATCAATTTTATAATTCGGATTTCAATCCGAATAGGTATAATATCTAGTCGTACCTAAACCATGTACAACTAGGTATTGATGATTAGACGCTCACTTATGGATTTATGAAATTGACTCAATCTGATAGTATATTCTTATTAAGGGACCCGGCATCCGCCGGGTCTTTTGCCGGGCAGTTTGGCAAAAACCAACCGAAAAAATTATAGAACCCGAGGCAAAAACAATGATCCAAAGTAATTCTATTAAGCAAAAAATGGGACAATTCCTGCACATTCTGTTTCCGATTCTGGTCACCCAGATTGCGTTGTCCGCCATTACCTTCTTTGACACAAACATGTCCGGCAAGTTCGGCACAGCCGACCTGGCAGGCGTTGCTATTGGCACAAGCCTCTGGATTCCGATCCAGACCGGATTGAACGGCATTCTGATGGGGATTACCCCTATCGTCTCACATCTTGTCGGCAGCAAAAGAGACAACGAAGTCGCCTATAAAGTTACCCAAGGCATTTGGCTATCCCTAATTGTCTCTCTGATTGTCCTGCTTATCGGCTTCTTATCACTGTCACCGATTCTGAACTTCATGAATCTGGAGCCTGCGGTTAGAGATATCGCGGCCCGCTTCCTGGGAGCCATTTCTTTTGGCGTGATTCCACTCTTCGGTTACACCGTCCTGCGGAGCTGCATTGATGCGCTCGGCCAGACACGTGTCTCCATGTTCATCACACTGATTGCCCTACCGGTTAATGTGGGGCTTAACTATCTTCTGATCTTCGGAAAATTCGGCTTTCCGCAAATGGGCGGTGTCGGCGCCGGGGTTGCATCCGCGATCACATACTGGGTGATATTCTTTGTTGCACTCGTCTTTATCTACCGGGCCGAGCCGTTTGTGGGGCTCAGATTGTTCCGCAAGTTCCATTTCATGTCTCTGTCTACTTTCAAGGAATTGCTCAAAATTGGAGTTCCTATAGGCTTCTCGATTTTCTTCGAGACTGCGGTCTTCTCAGCGGTGACCCTGCTGATGAGCCGATTCGACACGATGACCATCGCCGCCCACCAGGCAGCGATCAATTTCGCTTCGACCCTGTATATGATCCCGCTCAGCATCTGTATGAGCCTTACAATCCTTGTTGGCTTCGAGACCGGCTCCGGGCGGCTCAAGGACGCTCGTCAGTACGGCATTATTGGCATCGGCACAGCAGCGGTGCTTTCATTCGCAACAGCTCTGGTGTTGCTGTTCGCAGGCAATCATGTCGCTGGACTCTACTCTGATGAGCCGGCGGTTATCTCGTTGATCCAGCATTTCCTGATCTATGCGATCTTCTTCCAGATCTCGGATGCGATCGCCACTCCGACCCAAGGCGTGCTGCGTGGTTATAAAGACGTGAACCCTGCCTTTATCATCTGCTTTATCGCCTACTGGGTGATTGGACTACCAGTAGGCTACGTGCTGGCGACTTATACCGATTTGGGTGCTTATGGCTACTGGATCGGACTAATCACCGGTTTGGCAATCGGAGCAATACTGCTGATGTCTAGACTCGTTATTGTGCAGCGCCATTTTGCTGCCAAGGTGAACGCAGGCGAAGAATAAGCCTGCTAGAAATGATTGCACAAAGCAGCGATGCACGTTGATAGCGTGATCGCTGCTTTTTTGCGTATGATGATAGGATTTATGTAACCTAATTGGTTGCTAGGTACAGGAATAAGCCTGGTTCAAAATCAAAGTAGAAATCAAGTTCGAATGCAAGTTCGAATGCAAGTTCGAATGCAAGTTCGAATGCAAGTTCGAAAGGCTGAGGAGCTTTCCCCTTTTGCAATAAATAGTTAACTCGGGGAGGAGAAGTTGTTCATAAATGTAGTTCAATTCATCCCCATAGCCCCATACGCTCAACTTCGGCCCCTTGCCTCCACCTTGGGATATAGTAGACAAACTCATCTCGCAGGGTGCACCTATGAAATTAGCATACAATATTGCACTTAATTGCAAAATTATATGATTCCGTATGAAATTAAGGTACAGAATTACCCTTATTTCGATGCACACGTGCTCCAGCCAGCTATCTGCATTCTGCCACCTATCGGCAGCTATTGGGCCACTTTTCCATCGGAGTGTTACACTTTTTTTTACATTGTATGGTTTCCTAAACCCCAAAAAAAGGGCAAGCTTCGCTCACCCCACAAACATTTAATTTCTTATACGTTGAAAAAAGGAACAGCATGACTGCTGTCCCCTCCGTTTAAACTCTTTGCTATTTAATCGCTAAGCTTCAAACCCTTCACTTCTTCACAACCTAACTATTTAACTGCTTAGCTTCTAACACTTAACTACCAAGCCACCTGGCTGCTTGGCTTCTAACACTTAACTACCTAACTGCTTAGCTTTTAACCCTTAACGCCTTCGCTAACGAACTGCTTAGCTTCTAGCCCTTAACTCCTTCGCTACCTCGCTACCGAACTGCTTAGGTTCTAATCGCTTGGTCTCTAACCTCTAAACCGCTTAACGCTCGAGCTGGTTCCTTATCTACTCTTAACGAGCAGCTCTACTGCTTCCTTTATCACCTTGTCCGGCGAATGGCCCTGCTCCAGCTCTTCTTGAATACAATGCTGCAGATTGGAACCGATCACAGTCCCTACAGTTCGGTCAACCGCTGTACGGATGGCCGTCAATTGGGTAACAATCTCGCGGCAGTCCTTTCCTTCCTCCAGCATCCCCAATACACCACGGACCTGTCCCTCGATCCGCTTCAGTCTATTTTTGATCGCATTATCATACTCCATAGCTTCACACATCCTTTAAATAAACAAGTTAACGCCTGCATCGTCGGCAGCGCCGAGATAACTGGCTACACCTCCAAAATCCACACCGTCCAGCAGCTCTTCCTTCTTAATCCCCATAATATCCATACTCATCGTACAGGCAATCATCCGCACTCCTGCGTTCATGGCTCCCTGCATCAGTTGCTCCAAGGAGTCTACATTCTTCTGTTCCATCGCATGGCGGATCATCTTCGGCCCCAGCCCGCCCATATTCATTTTGGACAGCGGCAGGGATTTGCTACCCTGTGGCATCATGAGTCCGAACATTCGCTCCATGCCGCTCTTCTCTACCGCAGGCGCCTGTACTTTCCGCAGAATGTTTAAACCCCAGAACGTAAAGAACATCGTCACTTGCTTGCCCATAGCGACAGCTCCGGTTGCAATAATGAAGGATGCGATCGCTTTGTCCAAATCACCGCTGAACACGACCATGGTCGAACCATTCTTGTTCCCAGAATCTGCTTCAGGGATCATTAACCGGCCATCTTGATTCTGAGAAGTGTCCCGACCTTTGCGCAGCACGGCAGTTACCCTCCCCTGAGACACATCCAGCGCTTCCAGTGTATTGCCTGTTTTAAGGCACCACTGCTCAATATCCGCTGCAAAACCAAAGTCTGTCGAGGTAACCTCCAGCTGGCCGCCTTCTTCCAGTGATTGTACCGTTTCGTATACCTTGAGTATAGGCCCCGGGCATTGCAATCCGCAAGTATCCAGCAGGGTCAACTGCGCATTCGTTCCTATTGGATCACGGGAAACTGATACCTCGGAGGGGTACTCGTGTCTTGGCTGTTCGCTCTTTCCTTGAGTCGGACCACCGCCAGTCGGGCTACTGCCTGCTTCTGGGGGTTGGGGCAGTAGCCGGGCTCGCAGCATTGAAGCATAGGTCTTGTAACCCCCATCTACATTACGAACGCGATAACCATGTTGGCTTAACAACCGTGCCGCGATATATCCGCGCAATCCTACCTGACAAGAGACCGCGATCTCCTGCTCGTGAGGGATCTCAGCCAACCGGCTACGTAGCTGACCAAGTGGAATATGAATGGACCTTGGAATAGCCCCTGCCAGCAGTTCAGCCGCATCTCTGACATCAATGATCAGCCCGCCATTTCTGTAAAAAGCATCTACCTCATACCACTGAAGCGTATCTACCAAACCATCCATCAGATTGGAGGCGATATAACCCGCCATATTGACAGGGTCCTTGGCTGATGAGTATGGCGGCGCATACGCTAGCTCGATGTCAGCCAGTTCTTGCACATCCAGCTTGCCGCGGATGGCTGTGGCGATCACGTCGATTCTTTTATCCACTCCATCCGCTCCGACGGCCTGTGCGCCATAGATTTCACCCGTCTCAGGATTGAACAACAGCTTCATTGAGATCGGCGAGCTTTCAGGATAGTATCCTGCGTGGGAGTTCGGGTGCAGATGAACCGCCTTGTACGGAACGCTAAGCCGGCGTAGCGTTTTCTCGTTGTTGCCCGTCGAAGCCGCTGTCAGCGCAAAGGTCTTGATGATTGCCGTACCAAGCGCACCCTCATACGCTATGGGCTTACCGTTGATGTGATCAGCTACCAGTCTTCCTTGGCGATTCGCTCCCCAGGCGAGCGACACCATCGTAGCGAATCCATGATTCCGGTCTTTGACCTCAATGGCATCACCCACTGCGTAAATGGCAGGGTCGCTGGTTTGAAACTGGGCATTCACCTTGACTGCCCCACGGAATCCAAGCTCAAGTCCGCTAGATTGGGCCAGATCGTTCTCTGGACTTACCCCGATTGCCATAATAACCATTTCCGTGTGTAGCAAATCTCCGGAGGTCAGATGCAATTCACGACCTGCAGACTTAAATTCCTTTACGCCTTCCTTCAGCCGGATATCCACCCCATTAAGGTTCATATGCTGCTCCACAAGGATCGCCATTTCAGGATCGAGCGGATTCAGCAGTTGTTCCCCGCGATCAAGAAGAGTAATCTCAACACCGCGTTCGCGCAGATTCTCAGCCATTTCCAGTCCGATAAACCCTCCGCCGATAACCGTCGCATGTTTAGGATGGCGCTCATCTACAAAGCCTTTAATCCTATCCGTATCCTGAACATTTCTTAGCGTGAACAAGTTAGCCGCACTTTCGATGCCCGTAATCTCTGGCATTATAGGCCTTGCACCCGGCGATAGCACTACGAGATCGTAGGCTTCTGTCCCTTCTTCACCCGTGAGTGTGTTGCGGAAGCGGATAAGCTTCTGTTCGCGATCTATTGCCGTTACCTCTGTCAGCACGCGTACAACAATGTTAAAGCGGTCTTTAATCCCCTTGGGGGTCTGTAGGAACAATTTCTCCCGGGCATTGATGCTACCGCCAATATAGTAAGGCAATCCGCAGTTGGCAAAAGAAACATGCTCCCCCCGCTCGAACATCACAATCTCGTCTCGCTCATTCAAACGCCGAAGCCTCGCTGCAGCGGAAGCCCCTCCGGCCACGCCCCCAATGATTACAATTCTTCTATTCATCTCTCATCCTCCTCAATTATACCCTATGGGGTATATATTATACGGGTGGGGGTATGTTGTCAAATGCAAAATATCCAGTCATCTTCAAGAGTTCTCACCAGAATCGCCGAATCCAACATCCTTAAGGGGCCTCACCATAATTCACCGAATCTAACAACTACAGGCGTCCGTTCTGAAAATCACTAAATCTAACAACATAAAAAAGCCCTGCGATCAGCGCAGGGCTCATAAACTTCATAATTTCAGTACACAATCATTGCCGTTCTTATTGAGAAAGACGGGAAGCCAATTCATACAGCTCAACGTTGAAGTCCTTCTTGCTATTGACCACGGTGTCAATGTCAGTCAGAACAAGCTCACCTTTAATGATCCCGCAAGCTTTACCGGATTCGCCATCCAGCAGTTTGCGCACAGCGAAATCACCCAAACGGCTAGCCAGGTTGCGGTCCGCTGGTGTCGGTGTACCGCCACGTTGAATATGTCCAAGCACAGTAACACGCGCATCCAAGGAGGAGTGACGGTCCTTCAGTGCCTGAGCAACATCTTCGCCCTTGCCTACGCCTTCAGCTACGATCACAATACTGTGTCTTTTACCGTTGACAAAGTTATCGCGCATACGATCAGCGACTTCATTCAGATCGTAAGGCATTTCAGGGACAAGAATGGTCTCCGCACCGGAAGCAAGACCCGCATGCAACGCGATATCGCCGCAGTGACGACCCATAACTTCAACGACAGAAGAACGTTCGTGAGAGGACATTGTATCGCGGAGCTTATTGATCGCATCCACAACTACACCTACTGCAGTATCAAAACCAATGGTGTAGTCTGTGTAAGAAATATCATTGTCGATGGTTCCCGGCAGGGCCATCGTCTTGATCCCAAGCTTACTCAGTTTGTTGGCACCTTGATAAGAACCGTCGCCGCCAATAACCACCAGGCCGTCAATCCCCATCTCGTTAAGGATGTCCGCACCCTTCTGCTGTCCTTCTGGCTTCACGAATTCTAGACATCTTGCCGACTGCAGGATAGTACCCCCACGTTGGATGATATCGCCGACGCTGCGCAGATCCATCGGGAAGATATCCCGGTTCAAAAGTCCTTGGTATCCGCGTTGAATACCGAACACTTCAATACCGAAATAAAGTGCGCTGCGCACTACTGCGCGAACTGCGGCATTCATCCCTTGCGAATCCCCGCCGCTGGTCAAGACTGCGATCTTTTTAACTGTTGCCATTCTGATGTTCCTCCTTAAAATTGTGCGAAGACCGTATCTCTTGCGAGAAACTGCTTTCACAGCATTCCTAATACATGTGTTTGCGTATCCAGCGGCTGTTCACGAAGAAGAAGAGCCTCGTTAGCGGGCTTCCCTTCATCAGCCGTTTTGATACTGAGCGAACTTCCCGCTGTTCGCTAACTTTCGGATCGGATAAATACAATGCCAGCAAACCTTCGATGACCATGCGATGCATCGAGGTCTCGGGAAGATTCCGGACATCCTTGCGGGCCCACTCCACGATGGAAGCGATCCGATTCAACATGGTATCAGTGTCGTCATAATAATTGCAGAAATTGAGATCACCGCCGGCCCTATCTTCATCCTGATCGATGAGGTAATCCAGCATAATGTGCAGACCGCACACATGCGGGAAATACGCGGCACGAATGGACGCCGTCTGTGCCTTACTCAGCTTGGGATCACATGAGGCCAGAAAAAGCATGAACACACCCAGAGTAGATCCTGTAGCCGCTGCAAACTCATTCCAATACAAATGAGGTGCACGGCTCCCATGCTCCTCCCACCATTCCTTCAGGGCAGCTTCCCTGAGTTCCGGGCGAATGTGCTTGTACACCTGCAGATCCGTATACAATACAGCCAAATCGGCAATCTCATCCGCCGCAGCCGCATAACCTGGCAGCAGGGAAATCATCTCCTGGCATTTGCGGACCAGCCTGTGCAGATAACCTCCATCATTCTGTTCGGTGCGAAGCGCATAATAATTGACAAGCTCCGCCTCAGGATTGATAGCATCCAGCATCGATTGATGAAGCAGCCTAAAATCGGCAGGATCTTGCGAGGTACTACGGTCACATAAGTTGTCCAGATAATCGCTGATCGTTTGATAAGCAACAATAAGCGGAATAAGTATATGTCTCATCGATAAATTACCGGCCGCATAAATACCGCCGCCCTCGCAATGAAACTGTTTAGTTTCAATGCTGGCGAGCGCTTGCTTCCGGAGCTCGGGATCGGGAATCCCTTCCGCATCTTGACGCCAGAAGCCCAGGCATGACCTAACTTCCGGCAGCACGTACTTGTAGACCCTCTTCATAAGTCCTATAGGACCTTTCGGGCTTAGGTAACGGCCTTGCTCAAATTCATTCAATGACAGTGCCTCCACATTGTTGTCTCCTTATCCAAATCATCATTATTATAATATGATCATCGTATTTGTACAAACAACAAAATCACTTTCGCAAATCCTTGCAAGATTCAGAAATACCCCCATTTTCGTAAACATAGCTTCCTTCCTTTGTGCTATACTACTCGTATTTGATATTCGGAGGAGTGCAAAACATCATGTTTTCAGAACGGAGCGGCAGCGGTTCAGGTGACCAGAACTGGCTGCGATCCTTTATGTTTACGGTTTTCGGCACCAGTGTCCTGGTTGTATCTTATTTCCCATTATTCTATACCCATCTCGGCTTCAGTAGTTCGCAGGTAGGATACCTCTACTCTCTCGGACCGCTTATTTCAATTCTCTCCAATTTGTTCTGGAGCATGATCAGCGACCGGCTGGGCACGATTAAGAAGATCATGGTCATCCTGCTGGCAGGTCAGCTTGTTCTAGCGCTTCTTTTGGCGAGGGCAACGGAATTTTCATCAGTTATGATTATTTTATCCCTTTTCTATTTCTTCTATTACCCTGTTTTTCCACTTGCAGATACGATGGCTATCAAAACCGCTACCCGCTATGGACGAAATTTCATCACAATTCGGGTCTTCGGTTCTCTCGGGTATGCCTTTTTCGCATTAACAGTAGGCTACCTATTGCGCGCTGTAGGCTCCTCCTGGAGCATGGCTGTCTGTATCGCTATCGTCATCGCTGCCCTGCTGATCACCATTCCATTAAAAGATGCAAAACGGGACCCGGCAACGCTGAAGAGCAAGCCTGAGAAAAGTCATAAGGGCGACAAAGGCAGTGGATTGAAAGAAATTTTGCTGCAAAAGGAAGTACTGTCGTTCTTTGGCATCGTCTTTTTACTTGCCCTGGGGCATCGGATGAATGAGGCTTTTCTGACCATCAGTCTAAAGCAGCTTGGAGCCGGCGAGGAGATTATCGGCTGGGCGCTGCTTGCTTCCGCGTTAAGTGAAATTCCGGTATTCTTTCTTCTTAGCAAATATGGAGAGCGATTCAAGGAGCTGCCTCTGCTTGTCTTTGCCAGTCTCATGTACGCCCTGCGCTTCCTGCTCATGTCCTACGCTCATGCTCCGTTGGCGATGGTGGCCATCCAGGCCATGCACAGTGTAACCTTTGGTGTTTTTTATGTCACCTCGGTTCGTTACATCACACGGATGATACCCGATCATCTGCGGGCCACGGGCATGGCGCTCTTCACCATCGTCTGGTCGAGTGCTTCCGGGCTGCTCAGTGGGGCCTTCGGTGGGATCATCTATGAAAATGCCGGGCGTTCCACCTTCTACATGGTTGCAGCACTCTTCTCGATCCTTGCGTTTGGCGGTTTTTTGGTAAAATACCTGCTGTCCTCCACCCCAAAGGTCGCACCACCTGCTTCCCTCAAGAAGCAGGCTATTCAAGCTCAGGAATCACAACCGTCAGGAACCGCTCCTGCGGAGAACTCCACACTGTAGGTGGGTTCCTCATGAGGAACTGTCTATCGACAAACAACCATACCCTGTGTCCTTCGATAAAGAGGTCGCAGGGTTTTTGTCATGATCAGGTATAACAAAAAAACACAGTTCCCGAGAGAACTGTGTGTTGTATAATTCGTTGGTTACCACTTTTACAAGAGCTAGCCAAAATAGATATATATTTTTTCAGCAGACAGCCGGGCTGTCAGATCTGATTCTTATAGTTTTACAACGTTAGCTGCTTGTGGACCACGGTTGCCGTCAGTGATGTCAAACTCAACAGCTTGACCTTCATCCAAAGTCTTGAAACCGTCGCCTTGGATTGCTGAGAAGTGAACGAATACGTCTTCGCCGCCTTCTACTTGAAGAAAACCGTAACCTTTTTCTGCGTTAAACCATTTTACTGTACCTTTCAAATGAACAACCTCCTAAAAATAGCGCCATATATGGCGTATGCTTACATTATACTCCATTTTATTGTCCAGTGCAATCCATCTTACCCCCTTATCCTTGAATTAATTTGCTTTTCCCTTCCCGGGTGCGTTATCATTGACCCAAAAGCCAAAAATCGCCAGGGTGGTAATGAAAATGATCAAAAAACATGAAATATACAAAACAGACAAATGGAACATGATGACGGTTGAGGTACAAGGCCGTTATATCATCCTTCGGGAAATTTCCGATCAATGGGGTGAGGAAACTCATACCTTCATGAGCCGTCCGGCCATGATGCAGTGGGTGGGCAACCGCTTCAACAAAGAATCCTATAAAGACAATGAAGAAGAGTATAAGAAAATCATGGAAGCTTTCAAGCAGGTATAACGAGGATGAACACGGAGAACCTCACGGTTTATACAATCGTTGTTCTATGTCTCGGCGCCGTGCTGATTATGTCCAGGGACCGGGTTCCTCAGCGATTGAAGCGGGGGATGGCCCTGACAGCCGCCATTATGATTTTTCTGGCTTTTGTCTTCATTATTTACAGCTTCCTGGCATAACCTGCGCATAAGCGACGCAGAGATTACATAATCATGGTCCGGCAGGGCATATTAGGAACACCTTTATTAATAAGGAGGCTTCCGCCTTGCCCGTATGGACCCACACTCTCTCGTTACTGCTTGCGCTCTCTATTTTGCCGGGTGATTTATCATCCGTCATGCTGCCGCAGGAATCAACACCTGCATCATCCCATCATTCGAGGAGGATTTCCATGGAACAATTACTAAAAAGAAGTGAAGTGCCTGCGGAGAACCGCTGGAAGCTTGAAGATATGTTTGCTTCGCAGAAAGACTGGGATGACGCTTACACCGAAACCAAAGGTCTCATTAAAAAGGCTGCCGACTTTCAGGGCAAGCTCGACACTGCTGGAGCACTGAAGGACTGCTTCGAACTGGATGACAAGCTCTCCTTGCTCACTGAAAGACTCTATGTCTATGCACATATGCGTCAGGACGAAGACACTGCTAATCCGGTCTATCAGGCACTTTCCCAAAAAGCAAAACAGCTAAGTGTAGAAGCCGGCGAGGCGCTTTCTTTTATCACACCGGAAATTCTGGCCCTGCCAGTAGAGAAGCTCGACCAGTTCATCGCTGATTCCGAGTTGTCCGACTTCACCTTCACGCTCACGGAGATGAAGCGCCAGAAAGCGCATATTCTCACCAAAGCCGAGGAGGCACTGCTGGCCCAAGTGGGTAACCTGTCCCAGGCGCCGCAAAACATTTTTGGCATGCTGAACAACGCCGATCTTAAGTTCCCGAAGATTAAGGACGAGACCGGCAAGGAAGTAGAGCTCACGCATGGCAGCTACATTAAGTTCCTGGAAAGCCCGGACCGTGAGGTCCGCAAGAACGCTTTTAAAGCCGTGTACGAGACTTACGCCAAACAAAAGAATACAATTGCAGCAACGCTGAGTGCCAATGTGAACAAGAATGTGTTCTACTCTCGCGTGCGTAAATATCCATCGGTGCTGGAAATGTCACTCTACGGTGACAATATCCAAAAAGAGGTATATACCAACCTGATCGATACGATCCATGAGAGTCTGCCGCTGATGCACCGCTATATGAAGCTTCGCCAGAAGCTGCTTGGGGTTGACGAGCTACATATGTATGACCTGTTTGCTCCACTCGTGGACGAATACAAGCTGGACATTACCTTCGATGAAGCGAAGAAAATTACCAAAGAAGGCCTTAAGCCGCTAGGCGAGGACTACCTGAAGGTGCTGCAAGAAGGCTATGACAACGGCTGGATCGATGTCTACGAGAATGAGAACAAACGTACAGGCGCATACAGCTGGGGGGCATACGGCACTCACCCTTACGTGTTACTGAACCATAACGACAACCTGAACAGTATGTTCACGCTGGCGCATGAGATGGGTCACGCCCTTCATTCCTACTATTCGGACAATACGCTGAAGTATCGTGATGCACAGTACACGATTTTCCTGGCGGAGGTTGCTTCCACTACCAACGAAGCACTGCTGATGGATTATTTGCTTAATAAGTCCACAGATCCGAAGGAAAAAATGTACCTGCTCACCTACTATGCCGACCAGTTCCGTACGACTGTATTCCGGCAGACGATGTTTGCCGAATTCGAGAAGATTGTCCATGAACGCGCAGAAGCCGGTGAGTCCCTGACTCCGCAGGATCTGTCTGCCATCTACTATGACCTGAACGTGAAATACTATGGCAAGGACATGGTCGTTGACAAGGATATCGAGATGGAATGGGCACGTATTCCCCATTTCTACAACAGCTTCTACGTTTACAAATACGCCACAGGCTTCTCGGCAGCTACGAGCTTTTCGAAACAGATTCTGGAGGAAGGCAAACCGGCGGTGGATCGTTACCTCGGCTTCCTGAAGAGCGGGGGCAGCGACTACTCTATCAACATTCTGTCCAAAGCCGGTGTTGACATGTCCTCTCCTGCACCTATCCGTGAAGCGATGAGTGTGTTCGAAAGCGTGATCGAGCAGATGGAACAGTTGACCAAGTAAAAAAGAACGTTTAGTATGAAGTTAATCCCTTGCCCGGTCGCGGGCAGGGGATTTATACTGTAACCCTTTAAGGAGGAACACCCTCATGAAATTACAATGGTCACTGATCGCGGGTCTGATCTTCGCGCTGCTTACCGCTGTTTTTGCGGTGATTAATGTCGACCCGGTACAGGTCAATTTCTTCTTCACCGTCGTCAGCATGCCGCTGATCCTTGTCATCTTGGGCTGCGCCCTGATCGGCGGGATTATCGTCGGGTCCTATGGCATTTTCCGTCAGTACAAGCTGCAGAAGCAGATCAAGAACCTGACTGCCGAACTGGCCAAGCTGCGTGAAAACAGCACGTCGCTGGATAGCTTCACGCTGAGCGATGATAGCCTATCGGCAGACAACACTACACAGGTGTAAAATACATAAGGGCATCGGCTTCTGCCGAAGGCCCTATTTCCCCATGAACTGGAGGCTTTAATCCATGCTTACGATTCAACCTAATGAAGAATACATTCTATCCATTCTTAAAAAATTGCTCGATACTCCCAGCCCCAGCGGATATACCGCTGAGGTCATGAACCTTGTAGCTGAAGAGGCAGCTGCACTAGATATTCCGTTGTCCTGGAATGAGAAAGGCGGCGTGGTCCTGACCGTTCCCGGCCTCGATCCTTCCCGTACGGTAGGCATTAGCGCTCATGTGGACACTCTGGGCGCAATGGTCCGCTCCATTAAATCCAACGGTACCCTGCGTCTGACTTCCGTAGGCGGATTTACGATGAATAGTATCGAGAACGAATACTGCATTATTCACACCCGCAGCGGCAAGACTTATACGGGCACAATCTTGACAAGTCATCCTTCCGTCCATGTCTATGCCGATGCGCGCGATTTCAAACGCCAGGAAGAGAACATGGAGGTCCGTATTGACGAGCTGGTATCTTCCAAAGATGATGTGCTTAAGCTCGGCATCTCCGTGGGAGATTTCATTTCCTTTGATGCCCGTGCGGTGATTACGCCTAGCGGTTATATCAAGTCCCGTCACCTCGATGACAAGGCCAGCGTAGCTGCCCTGCTCGGCCTACTGGAGAGCATCAAACGCGAAGGCTGGAAACCCCTGCATAATCTCTCCCTGCTGATCTCCAACTACGAAGAGGTTGGACACGGTGCCTCATGGATTCCAGGCGAGATCAACGAGATGATCGCTGTAGATATGGGCGCCATGGGCGATGACCTGAGCTGCAAAGAGACAGATGTCTCCATCTGTGCTAAAGATTCGTCCGGGCCTTACGATTATGCTATGACCGGCCGCTTGATCGAGCTGTCACAGGCGCTGGCCATCCCTTATGCCGTAGACATCTATCCGATGTATGGCTCTGATGCCTCCGCCGCACTGAAAGGCGGCAACAATATCCGTGCAGCCCTGATCGGTCCGGGCGTACATGCTTCTCACTCCATGGAACGTACACATAAGCAGGCTGTCTTGAATACGACGAAGCTTCTTGCCGCTTATGTCGGAGCCAACTGAGGGCCTTGTCGCTCATGAGGAACGGTTATGGAAACACAGGCCCCGGCTGTTCATTACCGTCCTTACGATATCAATTGCTCTGATAGCCATTGCCTGGATCTTGCTGGACAAAGAGGAAAAACGGGAGGTCTTTAACGGCCTCCCCCACTCTTACACGTACCGGGAGACCGAAAGTTCAGGCAAAGTGGCTTTACACATGATGTCCCTTTCCCCTGACCGTGTAGTTCTCCGTTCCGCTGGTGTGCCGCTGCGGCAGATTGCCGCCTATGGAATCAACGGCGGCTTCTTCTATGGCAAGGATCTGTTGTCCATTGCCATTATGAATGACAATCCGGTCAGCGGCGGACGGCATGATTACGGCTCGGGTTGGTTCAATGCCAAGTATGCCCGTGGTACCTTGGTCTGGGATGGCGCGAAGCGCCAGTTCTCGGTCCAGGTGGTATCCAGCGGTGATGAGCTAGCAGTCAGCGACCGTAATCATTATTTTGCCCAGGGTGGCATTAGCATGAACCTGGAGGATGAGGACCGCTGGGCAGTGACGGCGACAGACGAACATTTACCGTACGCCGATGAACAGCGGATGCGTTCAGGCATGATCTTCAATAAGAATGGATCGTTATGGTTGATCGTTACTCCGACACTTTGTACAGCAGAGGCGTTCCGGGCAGCGATTCTGGAGAGCGTACCCGGAGAAGGCTGGGAAGGCATCTTTCTCGACGGAGACGGTTCGTCGCAGATGAATGCTGACGAGGCCGTCTTGACCGGGGATCAACGAGCGGTTGTGCAGATGATCGCCGTGTCGCGGGAATAGAGAATCTATATAAAAAAAAGATTATAAGAATTCCCGGAGATACAATTAGCAGCATTTTTGTACCTTAAATATGCTGCAACTAAGGGTTAGTGAGAATTAAGTGCAATATTGTACCTTAAATTTTCCAAAATACCCGCCGAGTGAGCTTTCTAGAGAAATTAAGGTACAAAAATGCTCTTATTTCCCTTATTTTCCTCTTTTTAATAAAATTAAGGTACAAAAATGCCGTTAGTTGGGGAGACGAACCCTCTTTCTCAATATAAAACGATCGGTTAAGGGGGATATGAGGCTTACCTCCTAAAACCCTAACCTCAAAGAAAATCGCCTGCTTTTCCGTGTGAATTCACCCTTCACTTCATCTGATTACAAAGTTAGAATAAGCACCTCGGTGAGTTAGACTATAAATAAAGTAGATACGGTAAATCCAACCCAAGATAATTGAATTAACTCTAAAAGAGGTGGTAACCGTGGCAGAACGGAAACGATACAATAAACAGTTTAAAGAAGAAACCGTAAAGTACATTCAAGAACAACGGAAGTCCATGGACGAGATTGCCCTGGAACTAAACATTCCGAAGGGTACACTCAAAAACTGGATGATGACGTACCGCCAGTTCCCCGATGAACCGTTTGTGGGGAGCGGCAAGCTGCGTACTCAAGAGAAACAATTTGCAGAACTAGAGCAGAAAAATAAGGATCTGGAAGAGGAGAACGCCATCCTAAAAAAAGCGATGCACATCTTCAGCAAAGACCGGAGCTAAAGTTTCAGTTTATTGAGGCACACCGCTCAACTTTCCGGATCGAGAAGATGTGCAGCGTACTAGGTGTATCCCGAAGTGGGTATTACAAATGGCGGACAACGCCTTCCAGTGACCGGAAGAAACGGCGCGAACAGCTGTTAGAGCGTATCGAGTACCACTTTTATGATAATGATGTGATAGGCCTCACTGAATGAGGCCTTCACTTCAAGAAACACAAAGAAGCTGACGTCCGTTACCGGTGTCAGCTTCTTTGTGCTGTGTATTAATCGTATCCTTGGAATCTCTAGTCAACGGAATCTATACTCTATGGGATCTCATTCCCAGGTCTGTTCCAGCTTATCGGCATAAAAGGCAATGGCCTTACTGTAGCTGCGGATTCCCTCGTCTGCCGAGGTGTCCGCGAGTTGCTCCAGCAGAATACCCATCGCCTTGCTATGGTTCCCCAGATTATGCAGAGCCATCGCGTAAAATACCGGGAACTCCCGGCGATCCGGGAATTCAGCCATGCCTTGGGCCAGAATGGCCTCAGAACGCTCATATTGCCCGAGCGTTCTGTAGGTGCTTCCCAGCCCAAGCAGCGCACCCGCCTGATCCTCTGGCGGAAGACCTAGCGCTAGGCTTTTCTCGTAATAAGGTACTGCCGCTCGTTCGAGGCCCAGCACATCATGTGTCCAAGCCAGCTGATAATGCAGCCTGGCACATGCTGCGGATGACCTTCAAGCTGCTCTAACAGCAGCGTCCTGGCCTGCTCTGCCTACCCAGCACTCCTGAGGGCCACAGCGGCTTCTATGATCCCCTCTACCACTAGCCCTCATCCCTTCCAGTTACATGGACCGCTTAGGATAAAGCTTGATTGCTAAGCTTTGCCTGCTATCTTCTCTGCCAGCTCGTTGAGATACGTCCAGCGCTCCATTAGACGCTCCAGCTCGGCTTCGCCCTGACGCTGCTTTTCCACCAGCTCTTGCAAGAGTGCAGAGTCGGCAAAGGCGGCCTCCATCTTCACACTGATGTCGACCAAGTGCTGCTCTGCCAGCTCAATTTGCTCGTCAATACCTTCAAACTCACGTTGTTCCTTGAAGGTGAATTTGACTTTTTCCTTGGCTTGAGGCGGTGCTGGATTATCCGCTGCGGAAGCTTGGGGAGTACTGCGTTTTGCACCACCGGCACTGGCACCAGCATCACCTTTGCTTCCTGCCCCACTCCCCGAGATAACATTCTTGGCGAGCCACTCTTCATATTCACTGTAGTCGCCAACATGAATCCGGATCTTACCATTCTCAAAGGCGATAAGCTTGTCAATCGTCCGGTCCAGAAAGTACCGGTCATGGGATACTGTGAAGACAACACCCGGGAATTCATCCAGATAATCTTCCAGAACCGCCAATGTACCAATATCGAGATCATTGGTCGGCTCGTCCAGCAGGAGCACATTCGGAGCTCCCATCAAGACACGCAGAAGATAAAGCCGTCTCTTCTCTCCACCGGAGAGCTTGGAAATCGGCGTCCACTGCGCTGCCGGAGGGAACAGGAAGCGTTCCATCATCTGCGAGGCCGTAATGACGCTACCGTCCGCTGTACGGACCACCTCCGCCTCTTCCTTCACATACTCGATGGCTCGCAAGCTTAGATCCATATCCTGATGCTCTTGCGTGAAATAGCCGAGCTTCACTGTAGCGCCCAATTGAACTTCACCGCTATCCGGCTGCAATTTCCCCGCGATCAGGTTCAGCAGCGTGGACTTACCGCTACCGTTCGGCCCAACAATTCCCACTCGATCCTGCGGAACAGCGATATAGGTCAAATCGCTAATCAGCTGCCGTCCGTCCAGAGATTTGGACAGCTCTTGAATTTCAATGATTTTACGCCCCAGCCGGGTTGAAGCTACAGACAGATCAAGTGTACCGCCGGAGGCATTGCCGGTCGCCTCCTTAAGCTTCTCGAAGCGATCGATTCTGGCCTTTTGCTTCGTAGTACGCGCCTTCGCTCCTCGGCGAATCCAGGCCAATTCTGTACGTAGCAGATTTTTACGCTTCTGCTCTTCTGACGCCTCCCGCTCTTCACGGTCAGCCTTCAGCTCCAGGAAGCGGGAATAATTCGCTTCATAGCGGAACAGACGTCCACCATCCAGCTCCAGCATGACGCTGGCGACCCGGTCCAGGAAGTACCGATCATGCGTAATCATAAGCAGCGCACCGCGCCGTTTCTGCAGATACTGCTCCAGCCAGGCTACGGAATCCGTATCAATATGGTTGGTAGGCTCATCCAGAATCAGTAGCTCTGACGGCGTGATTAGCGCTGCGGCAAGGGCTACACGCTTGCGCTGTCCGCCGGACAGATTCTCCATAAGAGCATCGAAGCGAGTGATGCCAAGCTTGGTCAGGACACTCTTTGCTTCACTTTCAAGATGCCAAGCATCAGCAGCGTCAATAACTTGGCCTATTCCAGCCAGCTTGCGCTCTAGCGCAGTATTCCCAGGATCAGCTTCCAGTTGCGCCACTACATCCATATATTCACGGGTTGCAACTAGCGCCGGGTCCTCTCCGGCAAAGACCTGCTGAAGAACCGTATTACCCGGCTCGTAAGGGGGATTTTGGGCCAGAAATTGTACCCGCACATCGTTACCGATGGCAACTTGTCCTTCATCCGGTGTGTCCAGGCCAGCGATGATACGCAAAAACGTCGATTTCCCCGTACCATTCACGCCGACAATACCGATCTTATCCCGGTCATCCATCCCGAATGAAGCGTCTTTGAACAGAGTTTTTTCACCATAGCTTTTGGAGAGATGCTCCACGGTCATAATATTCATGCTTTATCCTCGCTTGCCTTAGTTTATATTTGAAGCTGATTACAATCTGGAGAAAACCGCCCGGAACCCGGACGGCCTTATCTTCTGATGCTGCGTAATTTCCAGCCGGTACAATCTCAACGTGTCTCAGTCCGACAGCGTTTCTGTTTCTGGCATATGTAGGGCATTCATCGCCCCGTTAATGAACAGACTCGCGGCAAATTGCGACCGCTTGCGGGCATCGTCAGCCGTGAAATCCGGGTGGAATAGAATGTCCATTTTCAACCTGTCCAGCATGCCAATGTAGGACTGCGCCATTAACTCCGGCTCCGTGGCTCCGCCTTCCAGTAGAACTCGCATGACTGCCTGCATGTACCGCTCCATGAATTGTGCCATGTACGCCACAAGCTCCGGGTTATTATTGGGCGCCCGAAAAAACAGCTTCGTGTGCTGCTTGCGATCATAATAATAGAACAGATGATGATCCGCTATAATCGCCAGCTTGCCGTTCAGACTATTCTCGGCGCCCAGCTTCTCTTCGAGTTGCTCCAGAAAACCTTCGCAGTCACGCCTCGTAACGGCCATGAACAGCTCTTCCTTACTCTTGAAATAGAGATATATCGTTCCTTTGGCAATTCCCGCTTGCTCCGCTACCTGCGACATCTTCGTCTCGTAGAAACCGGCGGAGCCGAAAAGTCCGTAAGCAGCATCGAGAATGGACGTATGTTTATCATTGGATGCGCTGCCCAGGCGGTCCACCCCCTTACTGTGTATTTCACCAGGCCAGTCCAACCAGCAGCGCTACGATCCCGCCGACCGCCGAGCTGATGGCATTAACAGCATCATTGGTCATCCAGCGCCAACCGCGGGCGTGTACGGCAGGGACGCCGCAGTGCTGCGGACTCTCTACCTCACGGCCGCAGACTGTGCAGCGATTCATCTGCTGTACGGTTGCACCGAGGAACGAGTCGGCAAAAGCACCTGCAAGCCCGCCCAGCAGTCCGGCTAGCACCAGCGTCCAGAAAACCTGATCTGCCATTCCGGCACCCTTCTGAAGCAGCCATGAGCCCGCACCGATCAGGACACCCCCGGCACCAGCCGCCAGTGTTCCCAAGAGCGACACTCCGCCAGAGGCACCTACAGGCAGAACTTTGCCTGTGAGCACGGAGCGTGGCTGCTTTTTGCTAAGCGTGCCAATCTCTGTAGCCCAAGTATCCGAGGTTACGGTAGCCATTACGCCGATGAACAGAAAGCTCCACAGCTCCAGCGGATACAAGGCATTCAGCAGTACAACCAGCATGCCGATTCCGCCATTGGCGAATACCTGCCCGGCATCGCGGCGGCCTGTCTTAGCATACGTCTCTTCCAGCTCGGCCTTGTTGTCATGCTTAAGCTTGGATAGCAGGCTTGAAGTAATAAAGAACAACAGAAGAACGCCAAACCAAAATGCGTTACCTGCTCCAAAATAAATCGTGCCCATCAGCACTGCCGCCAGCATGCCTGAGAAGCTTAGCGACTGTCTCCAATACGCGGCTCCGGCAACAAGCAGAGCACCACAGGCCCCGATGATAAGCTGCATGATTTCAACTCCTGCCACCATAGGGTCGCTTCCCGCACTAGCCGATCAGGCAGGTGCCAAGCAGCCTTTCTCCCCAGTATAATTCGAAGGAATCACCAGTGACCGCAGGTCCTACACCCGCAGGGGTTCCGGTGAAGATTAGATCATTTTTACCCAGCCCATAGCGGGCAGCAATAAAGTCAACAATTTTCTGGAGGGAGAAAATCATATCCTTCACGTTGCCGCGCTGCACTTCAGCACCACTTTTCAAAATCACAAAATCTGTAGCCTCCAGCTCATCCTGCTCGGGAAAAGCAATATACGGGGTCAATGGAGCCGAATTCTTGAAGCCTTTGGCTGCAGTCCACGGCAGACCTTTCTTCTTCAGGTCATCCTGCACATCACGCAGCGTGAAGTCCAGTCCCAAGGCCATCACATCCACCAGTTCCTCCACACTCATTCCCGGCACATAATCACGCGCGATCCGCAGGACAAGCTCGCCTTCAAAATGAACCTGACCGGCATCCTTCGGAAGATGGATAATGGCTTTATCAAGAGGAACTGCCGCATGAGAGGGCTTCAAGAAGATCAGCGGCTCAGCCGGGACCTTGTTGCCCAGTTCTTCTGCATGTAGCAAGTAATTTCGTCCGACACAATACAGATTATTTATAGCCGCACACATGGATAAATTCAGCTCTCTTTCCTGTTGATTGTTAAATTCATTATTTTCCAATGAACGTATCGCCCCATAGATCAGGACGGTTCGTACAAATCATTATATCAGAATGCATGGCCGCCAAGCGACGCATCCCCCGTGCTTTATTCACTGTCCAAGCCATCACCTGGATTCCTTGCTCCACAAGCAGACTAGCCATAAGCGGATTCAGTCGTGAAAAGCGGATCGAAAGGAAGGAACATTGCAGCTCCTGCAACTTCGAAGCCGGGTCCCCCGACCTGGAATCATAGATCAGCCCTGTTCTGAAACGGGGGTCCAGCGCCTTGATTCTCTGCAATGCCCCATGATCAAACGAAGTCAGGACAACCTCATCCCGCATATTGCGGGCGTTAACCTGATCGATGACCGCCTGCTCGAGACCGGGGTACATATCGTTTACGGTTTTGAGCTCAATATTGAGGCGTAGCTTACCCGATACCAACGCCAGCACTTCATCCAGTGAAGGCACTTTCTCGCCACGAAAAGCCCTTCCTTTCCAGCCGCCGGCATCCAGCCGACGAATCCCCTCCCAGTTCATCTCCCTGACCTTGCCGTGCCCGTTGGTGGTCCGATCCAGTGTGTAATCATGAATGACCACCGGCACGCCGTCCCGTGATAGCTGAACATCAATCTCCATCCAGCGCACAAAGGGGAGCTCTAGCGCCATCCGAACAGCGGCCAGCGTATTCTCCGGCGCCTTGCCGGAAAATCCCCGGTGCGCCACGCAAGGGTTCTTCATCCTTATCCCCCTCTGACCATTCACTTCTGCTAGCGACGATACTTTATGCAATCCTTCCAATTCCACACTTAACGTTTATTATTTTGCCTTCTGAGTCACTTTGCCGTCAGCACCAATCCGCACAAGACCGGAAGACAAAGACTCGATTCGCTTCAGGAGAATACCTCCTGCCACATCATTCATTGGGACAGGGCGGGCCAGCTCAGCGTCCATCGGTTTGAGTTGCATCGAGCATTGCCCTTTGATAGTACACTCAGCCTGAAAAACCGCTGTCTCCCAGGTAGTGGGAATGGAGCCTTTGGTGAAAATAAAATTACCCGTGCTGTAGGCGATCCATTTGCCTTTGTAAGGCTCTATGCCCTGCAGCACATGGGGATGCCCACCAATGACGAGATCCGCCCCTGCATCTATAAAGCTATGACCCAGCTTCTGCTGAACACTGTCGTATTGATCTACACGTTCCTTCCCCCAGTGCACAACCACAACCACCAGGTCTGCCTTTTTCTTGGCAGCGGCAATCGCTTGTAGTCCTTCTGCACTGTCATAAACGGAGGCAACACCCGGAGTATTCGGTCCCGCCTTCCAATCCATAACCGGCATGACTCGTGTGAATCCCAGCAGCGCAATCTTGATTCCATTGCGTTCAAAATATTGCGCGCTATAAGCCTCCTTGCTATTGAGCCCTGCTCCGACATGCGGAATGCCTCTCTTATCCAGGTGAGCCATTGTATCTCTAAGGCCCTCCTGTCCCTGATCCAAGGTATGGTTGTTAGCGAGATTCACAGCATCAACGCCAGCTGCCTTGAGAGCGTCAAGCGCCTCGGGCGCGCCCTTAAACACAAATTGTTTATTCTGAGCGCCAACTCCCCGGGTAGTGATCGGCGTCTCCAGGTTCACCACGGTAAGATCATCCTTCTTGAACATGCCGCCAAGCGCGGAATACGAATAATCATAACCTTTCTGCTTGAGCAGTTCTCCAGCTTTGCCGGAGAAGATAACATCCCCGGCAAAGCTCAGCTTAACCGTACGTTCCCCTGCCAGGCCTTCAGGCAGCCCTGCGGTGAAATTACTGTCTTTGCCCTCCACATCTCCCGTCTTGCTATCAGAAGGCGGCTTACTGTCAGTTCCATTCTTCCCTCCGGTGTCAGTAGGTGAGGAACTGTCCCCTGCAGAAGTCTGCCCTCCAGCCGTACCGTTGGTATTCCCGGCACCTCCATCGCCTTCCGGGGTGCTGCCCGGTATCGGTGTTGCCGTTGGTGCCACTGTTACTGTTACCTCAGGTGTTGGCGTTACTTCGGGACTTGCCATAACTTCGGGTGTGACTGCCGCCTCGTCTTCATTGTTCGCCGAGGCCGGCGGGTCACTCTCCTGCACCTCCGGATCAGGGGAAGGCAACTCAGTAGCTTGTGCCACCGGAGGCGGATAGGATGATCTATAACCATGTTCGCTGGTAAAACCATAAGTCAATGAGGCGGTAATCATCAATAGTAAAATTACATTAATCCAAGCCCAGATCGTTCTACGACGACGTCTGTTCGGTTTGTCTTTACGTCTGGAGCTTGATCGCGGCGAATACATGGGACAATGGTTCTCCTTTGTGTTTAAAATTGTTTCTATTATATCATATCACGGGCTTGTCCCCGCAAATGCGAGAATTGCCACTTGCATTTAATAGAACCTTAATTAATGTTCAAAAAAAACGGTGGGGCGCTAGAAGTACGCCTCACCGTTTCCAAATTCTATATTTATATAAATCATTATTAAATGAAATTCCCCGCAGCAAGCTGCGGGGAATTGAACCCCTAGCAATTAAAGAAAAAAGATAGGTTGGGTTATTACCAACAATGTACAAAGTGTGTTTAACGACATTTTTGTACCCTAAATACCCTACAACTAAGGGTTAATGGCAATTAAGGTCAATATTGTACCTTAAATCCTCCAGCTCAACCTCTTTAAGCGTATTTTTCGAAAATAAGATACAAAAATGTCCCTATTCCTCTTATTTTCCTATTTTAAAGAAATATAAGATACAAAAATGCTCTTAGTTGGGCAGGCCCAACTATTCCTTCAAAGCACCCGCAGCGGCTTCGGCCAGAAGCTTGGCCTGCTTGATGCAGTCCGGCATGCCGATACCGTCATATCCAGCGCCGAAAGCATACACCCCGGGAAGGCTCTCGGCCATTTCACTACGGAGCCGGGCAATCGCGGCTGGATGGCCTACCGGGTACTGTGGCATTGAATGCCGCAGACGGGTGATTTCTGTAAACAAAGGCTTCGCGGTAATGCCCATGATCTCACGCAGATCCTTGCGCACAAGCTCTGCCAATGCGTCGTCGGGCAGCTCTACATTCTGTTCATCACCGGAACGTCCTACGTAGCACCGCAGCAAAACCTTGTCATCGGGGCTGGTATGCAGCCATTTGGACGAAGTCCAGGTGCAAGCCGTAATGTTACGACCTTCCTTGCGCGGAACGAGAAAGCCGGAACCATCATACTCGCCGACAGTATCTTGCTTATTGAATGCCATAACCACATTTGCCACGGAGACATAGTTCACTGCATCCAGTGCTGACACATCGACATGCGGACGCAGCAGTTCTGCCGCGGCAAAATTTTGCGTCGTCACATAAATATCATCCGCTTGCAGGCTCTCACCGTTATCCAGCATAATTTCATAGCGGTGAGTACGATCAGACCCACTATGTACTTTAATGGAGGCTGCTGAAACTTCCGTGCGCTGCTCCACATCATGCAGTTCATGAATCAATCCGTGTACGAGGCTCTGCAGTCCCTTGGTGAAGGTCAAAAAGGCGCTTTTCTTGGTTCCTGTATGGGTCTCAGCCGGCTTGCGTCCGGTGGTCATCCCGCGAATCAAACTACCGTACTGGCGCTCCACATCCCCGAACTGCGGAAAGGTCGCCTGCAGGCTGATCTTGCGCATGTCCCCCGCATAAATCCCGGCAAGCAGTGGCTCGGTCATGTTCTCCAGTACCTCTGTTCCAAGCCGGCGCTCAATTAGCGACCCAAGGGATTCATCCTCTTTGCTGCGCTTTGGCGGGAGGATAAAGTCCATCATCGCCCGAGCCTTACCGCTGAAGGATACGAGCCCGCTTTTCAGAAACGGTCCAATCTCTGTAGGAATACCGAGCACCAGACCCGCAGGCATTGGATGAAGCTTGCCACGTTGCAAGATGTAGGTTTTCTTGGCATTGGGATTGGTGGTAACCAGTTCATGGTCAAGCTCCAGTTCCTTCGCCAGATCGCTCATCGCCGTTTTGCGGGCCAAGAAGGAATCCGGGCCTTTCTCGATGACAAAGCCATCCCGGTGCAAGGTTTCAATCTTGCCGCCTAACGTCTTATCCTTTTCGATCAATACGATATCGGGGATTACCCCAGCCTCTTTATAGAACTTGCGCACATAAAAAGCGGCGCTGAGGCCGCTCAGGCCTCCGCCGATAATGACGATCTTCCTGGGGGAAGCGGTCATGGCTGGGTCACCTTCATCTGGTTCACCCGGCTTAATACGACATCGCTCAGAACAGACATGTAGGCCGGATCGCTGTTCAGCGATTCAGTCCGCGTAAAGCGCATATCCAGCTCGGCAGCGATTGCCGTTGCTTCGATATCAAGGTCATACAAGACCTCCAAATGATCAGACACGAAGCCGATTGGTGCAGACAGTACGTATTCCACTTGCTCCTTGCTGAGATCGCGCAATGTGTCAAGGATATCCGGGCCCAGCCAAGGCTCAGCCGTGCGCCCTGCACTTTGCCATGTGAATTGCCATGAAGCCACACCAGCTTTGTCCGCGATGGCCTTAGAAGTCTCCATCAACTGGTCAACGTACGGATCACCCATGGCCAGGATGCGTTCCGGCAAGCTATGAGCGCTGAACAGAACACGGATCTCGTCACGTGCCGCCCCCGCTTCCACATACTGATCCATCTTGGCTATCACTCTGCGGCTCAACACATCTATAAGTTCAGGATGCATATGGTAACTCTCCACAAACGACATGTTAACGCCGCACTCCTCAGCCTTAGCCTGTGCCCGCTTGATATAGGTACCTACACTCATAACGGAATAGTGAGGCGCCAGCACAATCCCTACTGCTTGTGTAATGCCTGCCTTCGCCATCGCATCTACGCCATCCTCAATAAACGGACGGGCATGCTTCAAACCCTGGTAACAGACAAATTCCAGATCACGACCGCCTTTATCCTCATTCAACTTGGCCTGTAATGCCTCAACCTGACGGTCCGTATTCTCTCTAAGTGGAAATACGCCACCGACAATCGCTTCATAACGATCCTTCAGCTCCTTGAGCTGTTCTGCTGATGGCGGATTGCCACGCCGAATATGCGTATAGTAGGCTTCTACATTATCCAGGCTTTCAGGAGTGCCGTACGACATGACTAAAACACCAATTTTTGTTGTCACGTTTTCCATCCCCTTTAGTAAGTTTTAGATCCAGTTGTCTGGGAACGCTAGCTATTTTCCAGCTCCCGCCAATACACCCGCCGAATACTCGTGAATATATTCTGTCAATTCCCTTAGCTTGTCCAGTGAAGCCTCAGGGAATAAGCCGTGACCTAGATTGAATACATAGCCCGGCTCCAGCACGCCTTCATCAATCAGGTCTTTGGCACGCTCCTTGAGCAGATCCATTGGCGCTGTCAGCAAGTAAGGGTCTAGGTTGCCCTGTACCGCGAAATTGCCGCCGAGTCTACGCCGCCCTTCGGTCAGACTTACTCGCCAGTCCAGGCCGATAACATCGGCTTGAAGTCCCTGAAGGCTAGGCAGCAATTCCCCCGAGCTCACGCCTGGGAAATAAATTTTCGGTACGTCCAGATCGGACAGCTCGGCAAAAATGCGCTGGATCGTCGGCAGCACATAGATCTCGAAATCCCGAGGCGCCAAGGAGCCTACCCAGCTGTCAAACAACTGGAACGCCTTCCCACCGCTACGGACATGACTGCGCAAGTAAGCGATGACCATATCGCCCAACTTGTTCATTAGCTTTTCCCATACCTGCGGCTCACTGTACATCATCTCTTTGGTACGGATATAGTTCTTCGACGGTCTACCTTCAATTAAATAACTGGCAATCGTAAAGGGTGCGCCAGCAAACGTGATCAGCGGTACATCCAGTTCCTTCTCCAAAATAGAGATCGTTTCCAAAATGTGGCTCAGGTCGCCCTCAATGTCGATCGGCTTCAGCTTGTCCACATCAGCTCCGCTGCGGATCGGATTCTCGATCACTGGCCCGATGTTTTTGACAATGTCAAAGTCCACCCCGATGGAAGCCACAGGATTCATAATATCCGAATATAAAATCGCTGCGTCCACGCCCAGCTTCTTCACAGGCATCATAGTTACTTCCGCGGCCAGCTCGGGCTGTCTGCAGATCTCGAGGAGCGAGTATTTCTCCTTGATTTTACGGTAGTCGGGATCATAACGACCGGCCTGCCGCATGTACCATACGGGAATGTGTTCCGTGTTCTGCTTCCTGCAGGCACGGATAAAAGTATCATTGTAGGTCATGATAATATCTCCATAAGATTTAATAAAATCTAAACTTCACATATTACCTATTATGCCCTTTTTGCAGGGATGTAACAACCGCCACACCTCCTGCAGAATGACAATCCTATGACATTACTATGACAAGTGTTGCACCGGAGATGTCGAAAAATGTGATATACTGATAGAATGTCAATTTTTCGTGAATTTTTATTCCTATGATTTCCCTGAAAGGAAGTGAAGCACTTTGAAGAATTGGGAGACTTGGAAAGTCAATCTCATGGTGCTTTGGTTTGGACAATTTCTGGTCAACGCAGGCATGACGATGATTACACCATTTCTGACACTGTACCTTGCCAAGGATCTTGGCGTGCAGGGCGAGCATTCGATCGGAATCTGGGCCGGCCTTATTTTTGCCGCCAATTTCCTGACCTCGTTTCTGTTTCAGCCCCTATGGGGCAAGCTGGCCGACAAATACGGGCGCAAAATTATGCTGCTGCGCTCCAGCTTCGGTATGGCGATTGTCATCGTGCTGATGGGCTTTGCCCAGACCCCGATGCAACTGCTGCTACTGCGCCTGTTGAACGGTACGATTTCCGGGTTCAATCCCGCCTCCATCGCCCTCGTCTCCGGCACAACGCCGAAGAACCGCATGGGCTTTGCGATGGGCCTCATGCAGTCCGGTTCGGTGGCGGGTACTATTCTGGGGCCGCTGATTGGTGGTTTGCTGGCCGACTGGATTGGGTTCCGCCCGATTTTTTATGTCGTAGGCGCATTGCTCTTTATCGCCTCATTACTGGCACTCTTCCTTGTTAAAGAAAAGTTCGACCGGCAGGAAGCCGCGCATGTACCGCAGATTTCGGTGATGGCTGGCTTGAAGGAGCTTACCAAGGTTCCTCAATTGCCCGCTTTGTTCGGGATTACCTTCCTGCTACAGTTCGCCATGATCAGCCCCATGACGCTGCTGCCTTTGTATGTAGAGAAGCTAAATGGAACTGCCGTCAACATCGCCTTTTGGGCCGGTATGGTCAGCGCGGTCACTGGCGTCTCGAATATGCTGGCGTCTCCCGTCCTAGGCAAGCTAAGCGACAAAATTGGGGCACATCGTATTTTAACTTATGCCTTGATCGGAGCCGCTGTATTCCTGATCCCGCAGGCTTTTGTAACGACTGTTTGGCAGTTAATCATCATCCGCTTCCTGATGGGTGTGTTCATGGGCGGACTGCTACCCAGTGTCAACGCTCTTATCCGTACGTACACGCCTGACGGCAAGGAAAGCCGCGCCTTTGGCTTCAACAGCAGCACACTAGCCCTTGGCAATATGCTCGGTGCCATGATCGGCGGCTTCCTGTCCGGTTATATCGGGATCGAGGGACTTTTCATCATTTCAGGCAGTCTGCTCCTGATCAATATGTTCTGGGTGCGAATTAGGCTGTATAAACATACCACCCCGCGGCTGTTCCGTTGACGCTATTTAACGACTGCCAGGGCCAACCCGTCGTAGGCAGGCAGCAGTGTGCTGGTCAGCCGATCATCACTGGCGATCATTTCATTGAAACGACGCATAGCCTGCACGGCAGGTCCGTTCTTCTCGGTGTTCAGCGTACGACCGCGCAGGAAGATGTTATCCCCGGCAATAATTGCTCCCGGCTGTGCCAGTCGGATGGCATATTCCAGATAGTTCGGGTAATTCTCCTTATCCGCATCGATGAAAAAGAAATCGAATGTGGCACCCTCAGCCTCCAGCTGCTTGAGGCTGTCAAGGGCCGGGCCCACTCTGTACTCTACAGCTTCGGCCCCAAAGCCGGCCTGTTCCAGATGACCACGCGCCAGCTCGGCATATTCGGCCTTTAGCTCCAGCGAAGTCAGCTTGCCTCCAGGCTCCAGCCCGCGGGACAAGCAGATGCCGCTGTAACCGCCAAGTGCGCCGATCTCCAGAATCCGCGATGACCGGGAGAGGCTAACGAGCATGCCCAGTAGCCGTCCGTAACCCGGAGCAATGGAAACCTCCGGCATCCCTGCGGCAACGATCGCTGTTTTGACATCCAGCAGCAATTGATCTTCTGTATATAGCTGTTCACTGTATTCTTCCTGATTAAGCATGTATAATCTCCTTTGATCAGCTTGCCGATATCTCCTTAAGAGAGCCCGGTAAGTGTATTGTTTATTTTTTTACGGAATGACGGTCATTGTGAACTGCCGCGCATTCCCCTATACTTGATTGTACTGGCTTTATGTATTTATCTACAAGTTAAATGGAGTTGAGACCTTTTTGAGCAAATTACAATTAATCGCTACGGCACCGATGGGCCTGGAGGCCGTCGTGGCCCGCGAACTGAACCAACTGGGCTATGAGACCACAATCGAGAACGGACGAGTCCTGTTCAGCGGAGATTACATCGACATCTGCCGCTGCAATTTGTGGCTACGCACCTCCGACCGTGTTCTGGTCAAGATGGGGCAGTTTCCCGCGTCCACCTTCGATCAGTTATTCGAAGGCGTCAAGGCACTGCCTTGGGCCGACTGGATTCCCGAACATGGAGAATTCCCTGTGGAAGGCCGTTCCCATAAATCACAGCTGACAAGTGTACCTGCTTGCCAGGGTATCGTCAAGAAAGCGATTGTCGAGAAAATGAAGCAGTCGTACGAGACCGATTGGTTCCCAGAAAATGGGCCACGTTATGTCATTGAAGTGATTCTGCTGAACGATATCGCCTTAATCACACTGGATACGACAGGACCGGCGCTACATAAGCGCGGCTACCGCAGACATGCTACCGAAGCTCCGATCAAGGAGACGATGGCGGCAGCGCTGCTGCAGCTCAGTCGCTGGAACGGCAGTCGTCCGCTATATGATCCGTGCTGCGGTTCCGGTACCATTCTGATTGAAGCCGCGATGATCGCTTGGAACATTGCTCCGGGCCTACGCCGCTCCTTCCCTTCCGAGCATTGGCCGGTCATTCCGAAGTCCCTCTGGGAGGAAGCCCGCGAGGAAGCAATCGACGCAGTGCGTGATGATTACCCGCTACAGCTGTTCGGTAGCGATATTGATCCTGAGGCCATTGAGATTGCCGAAGCTGCGGCCAAGAGTGCCGGACTGTCCGGTGAGATTACTTTTACCGTGCAGGCTGCCGCCAAGGTCAGACCACACGGAGAGTATGGCTGTATTATCACCAACCCGCCTTACGGTGAACGGATAAGCAGTGATAAGGAAGTAGAGAAACTGACCCGCCAATTCGGCGAGATGATGGTCTACCTGCCAACCTGGTCCTTCTTCGCCATCAGCCCTTACAAAGAATTCGAGCAATACTACGGCCGTAAAGCCGATAAACGCCGCAAACTCTATAACGGGCGTATTGAATGCCAGTATTATCAATATCTGGGCCCATTGCCGCCGCGCAAGCCACAGTAAATAACGAGCAACGGACACTCTCCTACCAAGGAGAATGTCCGTTTTTTAATGGTACTGCTCATTCTCCATATTCTCGGCACCGCAATAAAACAGCCTTAAAGGCGTGTGAATCACACGTATTAAGGCTGTTTGTTTATACTAGTTCCTCAATAATCAATCTAGAAAAAGAGCTTATCCGGGTTCGTACCGATCCGCTCGTCCGCATCCAACCCAGTAATCGCGTTCAGTTCTTCCTGGGACAATTCAAAATCAAAGATTTCACTGTTTTCCTTTATTCTAGAAGTCGTCACCGACTTTGGAATAATGATGATTTCATTCTGCAGTCCCCAGCGCAAAATCACTTGTGGCACTGTTTTCCCATGTCTTGCTGCAATCTCCGCGAGCAATTCATTGTCCTGGAGTCTGCCTTTCATCAAAGGGGCCCAGGCTTCGATTTGGATCTGGTGAAGCTTGCAAAAATCATGCAGTTCCTTCTGTATGAAGCGAGGATGCAGCTCCACCTGATTGACAGCAGGCACAATTGAACTCTCTTTCATCAATTCCTGCAGATGGTGAACCTGAAAATTGCTCACCCCAATCGCCCGTACCCGCCCTTCCTCGTAGAGCCGTTCCAGTGCACGCCATGTATCCTTATATTTATCTTGGCCCGGCCAGTGTATCAGATAGAGATCAATAACCTCCAGCCCCAGCTTACGACTGCTTAGATCAAAGGCTTTCAGTGTAGTATCGTAGCCCTGATCTGTGTTCCATACCTTTGTCGTTACAAAAAGGCTGTCGCGCGATACGCCGCTTGACGCAATGGCTTGTCCGACTTCCTCCTCATTTCCATAGATCGCTGCAGTATCAATGCTCCGGTAACCCAGCTCCAGCGCCGCCGTCACCGCCTTGGCGACCTCTTCTCCCTCCGCCTTGTAAGTGCCCAGTCCAAACCAGGGCATCGCTATTCCATTATTCAATATCGTTACATCGGTAATATGCTTCATACCTGTCTTCACCCCTCTGAAATAGTCGGATTTCTAACAACGCTGCTATTATAGCATCATAATTCACTCAAGTAGAAACGGCTTTGCCGCCCTCCAAGGGACGGTATCCGTTTCAGCGAGAAATATAAGGATGATTTATAGCGTAAAACATATAAATCCTTATATCTTCACAAAAACCGCCCTGCAAAAATGCAGCGGCGGCCGGATGTGCGTCATATTATTATTGCTGGGCAACGGGCCGCTTGACGAAAGATTCCACTTTCTTCAGCACTTCATCCTCTGTGGGAGCGCTGATATAGCGTCCGTTAATGAAGACAAATGCCCGTTTGCCGCAAGGTCCGCAGTAGGACTTGCAGCCGATCTTTATCTCGGCGTCTGGCGCCATTTTCTGCAGCTTCGGCACAATGCTTTTGAGACTGGTGAAATTGCACTTGTCGCATACTCGTATATCGTTAGCCATGAAGCAACCCTTCTTTATGTCCGAAAATCAGGGGCGAATGCTTAGTGATCGCCGTGATTTCCTTTAGACGGATTAGTGATAACAAAACCTTCTTCCGGGAAGTACAGATAGTCAATCTTAACGCCGTCAAGCAACGGCTGTCCCGCTTCCACAATCACGTCGATTTCCTTGTCTGTAGAAACCACAACATCATTTTCTTTAGGCGTGTCCAAATCCAGGCCGTAGTGGGCATGGTCGCCATGGGCATGCGTAATTGCAACGCGCAGTTTCAGTTCGCTGTTGCCTTCAAGTTCAATCTGCTTCTTTATCACTTTAGCCGCATTGCGGGTAATTTTGACGTTCATCTGCAACCCATCTCCCAGCATCTATAGTTTAAATACTCAATAATCTATTTTAAAGGAACTACGCTGCTAAAAGCAACCATATTGACAAAATAGACACGTCTTCCGGACGCTAAAATAATCTGATCATTTATCTTCCGCTACCGGAGTTCGGGATATTTGCGATCCATTCTGGATACGAACCAGCCGGCCAGCAGCATCGTTACCCCGATATCATCGATAGGCACAAATGGCATAACATCCGGTAGCACCCAATATAACAGCACGGGAATCGTAAATAACAGCTTGTCCCCCAATGTGACCTGAGAAGATACAATATATCGCCAGGAAGCACGGAAGATCTGAGACCACATCTTAAGCGAAAACCACTTTCTCCATTTCATCGGATGTCCCTCCTGTTGTCCAAATCCCATATAAAAAGGATACAGCCGCAGGTAGTTTGAACAGCGGCCATACCCTATAGCATATATTACTCAACATTGCTGAAAATGTTTCAGAATGATTTCACATCTGACAAAATACTTCCCAGGATCAGCCCGGTTTCCAGTGCCATATCTTCAAAATCGCCCAGCGGCAGCGGATTTTTGCCGATGCCTAGTTCCACTGTAAAGCCCGGCCGGCGGAATCGCTGGATGAACCAGTCCTTATAGCCGGCATCGCTGCCCGTCAGATGCACAGCCCGATAACCGCTGGCTGCAGCCAGCTTAGCTGCGAGTGCCTTACTTTCCGGCGGCTCATAGCCCCGGTAATTCCAGTAGATCTCCGCCCCCTGGCTGTGCAGTGACACCGCCGCATGCCCTGGCTCACGCTCTGCCACTGTCGCCAGCGCTGCAGCTTCAGGCTCGCTAAGTGGGGCGCTGCCACCATAGTCGCGTGGCCCCGGGCCCAAGGTCCCCCGGCGTGCCGCCTCTTCTTGCCAGTGGGCCGGGAACTGATCGCCTAGATCCACTCCCCGGATGTTAGCCTTCCAGTGGCGGAAGCTGCGCCGTCCGCCATTCCATTCCATCAACTGATCATAATAAGGATGGCCCGGTAAGGCCCCCTCTTGTACCAATTCAACCCCGTCTGGATTAGCCATGGGCACCGCCCATATCGTCCAGTCTTTGAACCACTCAGCGGGACGGTGGCCGTTCCACTGTCGGCCTTCTGTATAAGCGGCTGCGTATTCCTCCAGAAACGCCATCAGGCAGGGCGAGGTCAACCATTCATTGGCATGTAGTGCCGCATTGACATGCAGATGGCGCGGCCCTGCACCGAGCCGGAGCAACTGTAGCGGCTTACCCAGTACACTACTGCCGATCGTCTCCTTCACGATGAAGGGATAACGATCCACCAGACGATCGATATCTGCCCCTACCTCGGTTGGGCCGTACTCTCCCCGCAGGTAGACAATGCGCTGCGGTTCCGGTGCAGGAATCACCAATACTTTGCCCGGAATACAACAACGCCCGGATAGGAAACCGGGATTCAACTGCTCCAGCGCCTCCGGGCTGACTCCGAACAAAGTAGATATTTTCTCTTCTTGATCCCCTTCCTGTACCGCATACCTTCTGCGGGGCGCGGAGGGGAGAAACAGAATCTGTCCGGGATACAGGTACGGCTGTCTGGATGCCCACGGGTTACCTTGAATGACATGTTCCGGCGTTAGTCCATGCATGGCGGCAATTCGGCTTACGGTATCTCCCCTGCGTGCAATGTATTGCTGCATATGCCTCATCCTCTCGGCCATCATTTGCCGTTGCCCGCTGAAGGAGTTCACCTGGCGCGTGGCCTGGATCACAGCGGGACACAGCCCTCTGCTTTATTGTATGCAGCCCCAGCTGTCCCACATGAGGACACCAGGAAACTTCGTGTAGCCGCTTTCGGTACACGATATGAAAAAACGGGTACCGCCTCAGTAAGCGATACCCGTTTTTAGTTGTCGACCGATTAAGGAATCCTGAAGGTTGTCCCTGTTCCAAACTGCAGCAAACATAACTACAGCGTGGACACCTGCCATACGACCGGTGTGCGCTTGATCTGCTCTCCTAGCCAGTCACGGGCGATTTTCTGGAACATCTCTGCATCCCCGCTGCAAAAAAATTGGTGGATGGGACTCTCGTCTCCACTGGCCAGCTTGCCTTTGTCATATAGAATGGTGCTAACTTCTCGGGCCGTCTCATCCGCTGAGCTGATCAGCTTGACGCCCGCTCCCATCGTCCGTCCGATAGGTTCCACTAAAAAAGGATAATGAGTGCAGCCTAGAATCAAAGTATCAATATTACTGTGCCTAATGCCTTCCAGCGCCTGGCCCACAACCTCCTGGCTTTCATCCGAACGGAACATCCCCTGCTCCACAAGCGGGACCAGAGTCGGGCATGCTTGGCTGACTACCTGTACATACGGAGACAACTGCTGCAACGCAGCCGTGTACGCTCCGCTTCCGATCGTTCCAACGGTACCGATTACACCGACCTGACCGCTCTTGGTGACACTGATCGCTGCCCGGGCACCCGGATGAATGACACCGATCACTGGAATGTTAACTTTGGCCGAGATATAATCAAGTGCCGCCGCCGTGGCTGTGTTGCAGGCGATGACGATCATTTTAGGATTGAACTGAATCAAATAGTCCACGATCTGCTCGGTGAACAACTTCACTTGCTCGGTCGAACGGGGTCCGTACGGGGCTCTGGCAGTGTCTCCGAAATAAATGATTTTCTCCCTTGGGAGCTGTCTCATCACTTCCTTGGCAACCGTCAATCCTCCCACACCTGAATCCAATATTGCAATAGCTTGCTGCACGAACACACCGCTTCCTTCTACTTGTTTTGTGTAGCTTATGTAAGGCGAAAACAAAAGGTACCTATCTGTTACCCCAATTGCAGATGTTACTCCATTTCCACCCGTAGTTCAAGGCAATTTGCTGAGCATTTCACCATTCATGCGTACTTACGACACAGATAAGCCGCTCTCCGCTCCCTGCGGAAACCGGCTCTGCTCAAAGATATAGACTCTTGATTTTGGGGCTTTTATGGGAAAGGCAGCCTTTAGTTACACCACTTCATTGTTCCCGGTTTCATTGGTAACGGTGGACTCACTATCATCCTTGGAGACAGCTTTAACCTCAGCAACAGCACTGTCTGTCTCTGCAGTTACGGCAACTTCATCGGCAACAACTGCCGTGATGACTGCTTCTACTGCTTCTACTGCTTCTACTGCTTCTACTGCTTCTACTGCTTCTTCAGTAATTATTGCGTCTGCGGCATCTACACTACCGACCACATCCGCAGCTTCTTTAGTATCCTCAATAACAGTAATACTTTCGCTGACTGCAAGTTTATCTCCTTCATCGGCTTCGGTGTACTGTTTACTCCATTCCCGTACCTCGTGCACCACATTGCCTACAGCATCTTTAGCTTTTCCGTACAATTCCGTACTTTTATCGCCTACCTGTACAGCCAATTCTTTGCTCTTCTCCAAGGTAGCCGATGCCCCGTCAGCAATATCCTTCCGCAGTTCTTTCCCTGGCTTGGGAGCAAAGAGCAGGGCGGTTACCGAACCGATGACACTTCCTGCAACAATACCCCACAGCAAGTTTTTCGAATCTTTTTTCATCTTGCGATCTCTCCTTTGAATTTAAGATGTACTCCGGTTCCGAACAAGACGTGTCCGGGCTATTTGCGCTTGTTCCAGGCTGTCCAGAGGGTCAGCCCAGCATCCAGGGCACGCAGGGCATGCTCCAGTCCCGGCTCATTGCGCTCCCGGGCCCGCTCCAGTGCATGATTCACAGAAGCTGCTGTCTTGCGGCTTAACGTCTTCAGTTGTCCTCCGGCCTCGCCCAAAGATTCTCCGACACAAGCCAGCCCCGAAGCAAGCGGCTCCATTTCTCTTAGTCTTGCTTCGGCATTCTCTGCTGCGGCAGCCGTCCGCTGCAGGGTTTCTGCAGTTTCGGCAGCAAGCGAGGTGCCGGCAAGCTCCAGGCGACTCACCGTTTCACGCAGTGCAGCCAAGGTCTTCATGACAGATACGGTCAATAGCAAGGCAGCAGTGGCCAGAACACCTATCCCAGTCACCAGAACCGCAGCCAGCCAGCCGTCCATGGCTTCTCCTCCTCCCCGCCCTACCGGGCAAGTGCCTATTTCTGCTTTATCATAAGCAGAGGGAGTTCGTCCTGTGACTGACTGGCTCAACTTTTTTTACAAAGCCTGCCTTACTAACTGGATGTCTTTGAGCAACCGTAGCGTTAACTGCCCTGGGCACACACTTCCTGAGGTCGGCTATTCCCTCATTATTTCAATACTTCGGCTCCCAGTTCCTGGTCCAGATACTGTTGAACCTCTGCTGCGAACCGTTCAAGCGCCCCAGGCAGCTCTTGCGTCAGCGGGTGCAGTTCACTGCGTTCCCAAGCAAAATAATCTTGAACCAGTGGTTTACGTAGCCCAACCAACCGGATCAGCGTATCGAACAACCCGTCTTCACCGAATACCTTCTCTTCATGGATAATGGAAATAATATCTTCATAGCTTCCTGCGTCGCGCATAATGAATCCGTCAATCAGGCAGCTTCCGACATCTGTGACGACCTCGATGGCCAGGTGAAGACTGCGTTCCTGTACAAGACCAAGCAGTGTTCCTCCGTCCCAGGAATCCGCAGCTGTCCGTAGGCCGAAATTAATATCAGGAATCTGCCCCAGAATGGTTTCGATCTGTTTTCGGTTGACATAATACACAGCAAGCCCTCCAACTCGGTTATAGTCAAGTACCTATTCGGATTGAAATCCGCATTATGAAATTGATTCATTTTAAAAGAAAAACTCCTTTCGGAGTCTTTCCAAATACCTTACGCTCAGGTACTCTACTTGCTTCGACGGCCGCGGCGTTTCAGCCAGAAGAACATAACAAAGCAGGCCGCAAGAAATACAAACAGATACGTTAACGCTTCCATCGGATATTCCAGCTCACGCATGTCTTCACCGCTTTCAGATATATTGTAGTTTACGTTACACTCACAGAACTGGTAATCTTACAGCTCGTAATCTACAGCTATGGACAGTTCTTTTACCTCATTGATATGGGCAATAACCTCTTTGTGCGCCGGATGAACTTGATAAGCCTGCAAATCCTCCAGGGAAGCCACAGTGGTTACAAGGGCCAGATCAAAGGAGCGTTCGGAATGAATGATATCGGTGCCGACCTCAATGGAAAGCAGCTGTGGGATTTTCCCTTCCATATTCCGCAATACGACAGCCGTTGCCTCCACACTTTCTGCCGACCGGTCTTTCAATTTAAAAAACACAATATGCTTGATCATTCTATTCGCTCCCTGTCTCTATTAATTGTTCGTTGAATATTAAAAATATATCATAAGACCCGTAGTTCCGAAAGCAAAGAGGCCATGATAAGAGGAATCAAGTCAAAAAGTTCCATGACCTCATTTCATCTAGACGAAACCATTATTGAAATGTTAAAGTCATAGAAGACCAAAAAAGCGCTCCAGAAGCTGAATCACTATGCTACATTCCATAAGCGGAATTATTTGGCGGGACTGCGATGCGTGGCCTATTCAACAACTAAATGTATGTCATTCAATTCATGCATTTTTACTACTCTTATAGCCTCCGACACGGGTGATATTTCAATGTAATCCAAGCGTTTCGGAGCTAACTTAAACATCGGAGGAAGTATGCCTAATAATCAACCAGACTCTCATAATATCCAGGCGTGGTCTCTGATCAACCGCAAATATCTTGGACAAGGCGTTCGGGTGAAAAGATTCCGTCGTCCCCAGCGTAGCCAGATCCGCAACCGGGTCCTGCTCGCCGTTCTGATGGCTAAAGACATCAAGCTGTCACGTCTGGCCGAAGAGCTTCCCGTTTCCTCGCGCAGCGTCAGCGCCTGGGTGTATGAAGGCCGTATTCCTTCCCGCAAAAACTTAGAGAAGGTCTGCCGTCTTCTGGGGTATCCCCCTCATGTCCTGTTCAACGAAGCTCTGCTGCGGCAAAGTCCGATTCTATGCCAGCCAACACCTTCCCGGTACATGAAACGAACGTCGTCCCATTCCCCTTCCAGCAACACAATTCTGACCGGACTATGCATGGTCTATGATCTTTCCGTCACAGATGTCAGCATCTGGATCGGTGTCCATCCCGGCACGTTCCGCAAATGGCTGCATTTCAGTCATCTGCCTAGCCCGGCGCTACAGGAGAAGGCGGAAGCATTCTTCCGGATTCCCCGGAATATTTTATTCGCCGATTGTGAACCGGAATAAGCAACCCGTTTACATAGGCAAGGGTACAACTAATAACACAGGACCTTTCTTGTCATGCCCTGCATGAACAATGAAAGGTTTTTTTGCCGTTCTCTCTTTATTTTGGATACATTAGGGCAATGCTAAGGCACAGCACCGGCTCTAACTCGAAAAAAAGAATCAGGAGGCGCACTATGAACTTTAGCGGTATGCTGGCTTCCGGGCACACGGAGCTTTGGGAAGTAGCTCCCGGGGTTATTGGACTCCGTACATTGTTTGTGAATGTTGCTTTTATAGAGCTTAACGCATCGGACTGGATACTGGTGGACACTGGCCTCGGCATGTATGCCGGGAGTGTACACAATACCGCCATGGAACGCTTCGGCCTACCCCCGCGGGCCATTATTTTGACGCATGGGCATTTCGATCATGTTGGGGGCCTCAAAGAACTGCTCGAAGTATGGGATGTTCCGGTCTATGCACATCATCTGGAGCTTCCTTATCTAACAGGAAAAGAGGACTATCCCCCTGCCGATCCCGCCGTTGGAGGCGGCCTCATGTCCATGGCTGCACCGATGTACCCTTACCGCGGCATTGATCTTGGAACCCGTGTGGTTCCATTGCCGGCGGATGGCAGCATTCCCGGTACCCGCGAATGGAGATGGGTACACAGTCCCGGCCATAGTCCAGGACATATCTCCCTGTTCCGGGACAAGGACAAGGTTCTGATCGCCGGCGATGCTTTTCTGACCGTCAAGCAGGAATCTGCGTTTCACGTGATCAAGCAGGATCAGGAGGTCCATGGCCCCCCTGCTTATTTCACTACAGATTGGGAAGAGGCCGAGAAATCGGTCCGTCAACTAGGTCTGCTGGACCCGCACATCGTGCTGAGTGGACATGGCGCTCCTATGCATGGCATAGACCTCTCTCAGCAGATAGCTCACCTGTGCCGTTACTTCAAGGAACTGGCCGTGCCAGGCCAAGGAAAGTATGTATAGTTGAATGACAGAAAACAGGGCAGGATCTGACCGCTATGTAGTGGCCGGCAACTGCCCTATTTTATTTTCATATATAAGTGAACAAAAGAAAATTAACAAAAAGCGAAGATGAGCGAACGGGACGTTTTAAGCTTTGTAGGGGCGAAACTTTCACCTGAAAGCTTTCCATAGGAAAGCTAGCCCCCACAGCATAGACTTTCGACAGATTTCAACCATTAGAAGCGGTTTTAAGTGCGTGTGGAGGAACGTTTGCTACGCATGGCAAGAAGCAGCGTCACATCCTGCCCGCCTGAGACGAAATGGTCGTATTCCGGGGATTCCTTGCCGTAGATCGCGATTTTGCCCGCGCTGTTGAAATGGACGCCCCAGCCGTATTTCTTAGGAAGCATGGAGGCTCGCAGACATGGGTGTTTTTTTGAAAACAACTCCTGCCAAATCTCTTCACGACGATCTATGCGCTCTTCCAAAGGAATCTGTTTATGACGTACGTGAACCTCATAAAGCAGCTCCTGATGAGTATAGGTATAGGGCTCACTGGAGAGAAGCTCGTACTGGATTACATGCGCTGACGGCAGCGGGCGGGAAGATACGGGAGGAATGCCGGTCTCCACTGGACAATCTTCGGCAACACGGATGAACGTATCGGTATAGCTCAAACTTGAACGCCTCCTGAATATGACATGCAAACATGTTTCTTCTATTATATAATTCACACTTCCTTCAAACCATAGCAAAAAGGCGTATCCCCCTTTCAGGGAACCGCCATTTCTGATAAGAATATACCTTAATTTCAATGGTAACAGCACATTACCAGCTGGATTTGGTTATGCCGGGAATTTGGCCCTTCAGCGCCAGTTCGCGGAAGACAATCCGCGAGACTTTGAATTTGCTCAAATAACCACGCGGTCTGCCGGAGACTTCACATCTGTTCTTGAGGCGAGTGGCAGAGGAATCGCGCGGCAGCTTTTGCAGGCCCAGATAATCACCTTTAGCTTTCAGCTCTCTTCGTTTCTCCGCGTATTTAGCCACGATTTCCTGTCTCTTCAATTCTTTAACTACTTTCGACTTTTTCGCCATGTAACGTTCACCCTTTCAATGGTTGTTTATCTTCCTTATTCGTTCAGAGCTATTTTCAGCGCTTCCAGGTTCTGACGCATGATGCCCAGATAATCGAGATTATGGCTGCGGTCCTCTTCAGTCAGGCCTTCAATCGGATTCAGTACCGCAGTCTTGGCTCCTATTTCCTTTGCAATGGTATCTGCTACACTAGAGGAAACTAAGGTTTCAAAAAATATTGTCTTCACGTTATGCGTTTTGGCAAATTCCACGATCTCGGCCATCTTAGCTGCGGAAGGCTCCTCTTCAGGGGACAGTCCGGCAATCGGCACCTGGGTTAGGCCATATTCCTTAGCAAGATAACCGAAGGCCGCATGCTGGGTAATGAAGTCCTTGCGCTTGACCTTTTTAGTAACTTCCCTGAATTCCTGGTCCAAGGCTTCCAGCTTGGAGATATAGGCATCGGCATTGGCTTTAAAATCTCCCGCGTGCTCCGGGGCAGCAGCTGCCAGGGCGGCCTCAATGTTCCGCACTTCTTTGACCGCCAAAGCTGGGTCCAGCCAGACGTGAGGATCTAGCCCACCATGATCGTGATGATGATCGTCACCTTCTTCATGGGCATGTCCATGTTCATCTTCTTCCTCTTCAGCCCCCTCCATAATATCAAGGCCCTTGCTAGCCTCGACAGACACCAGCTTGCTGCCAGAGGCACTGTCTAGCACTTGATCCACCCAGCTCTCCATGCCGGCTCCGTTATAGACCAGCACATCCGCCTTAGTGATTTGGGCCATATCCTGTGCCGTGGGCTCCCAGTCATGCGGCTCAATACCCGGCGGGATAAGGGCTTCCACATCAGCAAGGTCGCCAGTAATATTTTTCGTGAACTCATACATCGGATAGAAGCTGACCTTAATGTTCAGCTTATGGGATGCAGGCGCAGTAGGCGCTTCAGCTGTAGCTGTGGCAGATGTATTAGTAGAGGACCCTGTGTTAGTAGATGCGTTGTTATTGCCGCAGCCCGCAGCAATCAACAGAGAGGACAGAGACAGAACAGCTAGATGACGGATACTAAATTTCATAATGAACGTGGACTCCTTTTCTTAAACAAAGATTGTTATGAACTATGAATGCTTTTTTCTATTCCGGCGCCGGATCAACTTCTGTATAGCAATAGCCATTAGAAGGAAGACCAGCAAAATCAGTGCAATCGTGCCACCGGGCGGAGTGTTGATGTAATAGGAAGCCGTCAAACCGCTGAAAACACCGGTCAGACCCGTGCCGATTGCAATCAGAACCGCAGCAGTGAAACCGGAGGCAATTCTCAGGGCAATGGAAGCTGGAAGCACGATCAGTGCAGAGACCAGCAGAACGCCAACCACCGGCATCGCCGCAGCAACCGTCATTCCGGTCAGTACAGCAAAGGAGAAGGACAACAACCCGACATGCACACCGCCAATGGCGGCAGTCTCCTCATCAAAAGTCAGGTTATAGAGCGGCCTGCGCAGCACGATGAAGAATACAAGGCCCACAGCCGCCACCACTGCAATAATGCGTAGCTGAGTGTCACTAACGGCCACAATGGACCCGAAGAGATAAGAGCTGAAGCTCTTGCTCAAATTCTGCTTCAGGCTCATTAGTACAACTGCCAGCGCCAGACCTGAGGTCATAATAATGGCCACCGGAAGCTCGCTGTATGTACGGTATGACCGGCGAAGCTGCTCGATGACAAGCCCGCCAATGACGGCCACGGCAAAGCCGCTAAGCGCCGGATTAAGGTGTAGTACCGAGCCCAGTGCAACTCCCGCCAGGGAGACATGTGATAACGTGTCCGCCATCAGTACCTGACGACGGAGCATCAGGTAAACACCGAGCAGCGGACCGATGATGCCTATCAGACCTCCGGCCCAAAATGCGCGCTGCATGAATTCGTAACCAAGCATTTCCAGCCCTCATTCTCCTTTCGCTCCAAACTGATGACAGTGTCCAGGTAGGGGCTCGTCTCTTCCAAGCCGTGCGTAACCATGATCACCGTCCGTCCATGCTTACTGACATAATGGCGCATGAGCCGATACAGACCTGTGCGGCTCTCCAGATCCATACCTGTAGCCGGTTCATCAAGCACCAGAACCTGTGGTTCCTGAGCCAATGCGCGGGCGATGCAAATCCGCTGCTTTTGCCCGCCAGACAGTTCGCCGATCCGGCGGTTCCGATACTCCCACATGTCCACCTGTTCCAGACTGCGCTTCACAATGTCTTCCTGCTCAGCTGTAAACCTGCGGAACAGGCCCAATTGTGGGTAGCAACCCGAACGTACCAGTTCGATCACTTTGCTCGGAAACCCCGCATTGAATGAGGCTACCTGCTGAGGAACATAACCGATACGCAAGCCTCTGTTCCCGGCCCCTTCCTTATTCAGCGTAACTGTGCCGCTCCAAGGACGAAGCAGCCCGAGCATTAGTTTAAGCAGCGTCGTCTTGGCCGCACCATTTGGCCCGGTAATCCCAATGAACTCTCCGCTATGAATGTCTAGCGAAATATGGTCGATCACGGGCTCATTCCCGTAGCCGAACACAACATTCTGCATAGATGACAAAATCATGGTAGTGCAACTTCCCTTCTGAATTGCTTTTCTGAACCAATATAATGATAATGCAGCCGACATAATCGGACTAACGTAATCGAACTAACGAATCGAACCGGCAAATCAAACTGACAAATCGAACTTACATAATCGTAATTATTACGCTTAACTTTTACGATGATATCGTAATAATTACGATTTGTAAACCATTATTATAAAATAAATCGTAAAAACTACGTTTAAACCCTTCCTTGTGAGTTCCTAGCTATATAGAACGTATTAAAAGACAATGGCTAGAAAATGAGAGTTTTATGCAATCAGGATGATATTTTGGAGAATAGTGGGTTTTCGAAGTGTACTTAAGTGCATTTTTGTACCTTAAATACTCTGCAACCAAAGGTGGATGGGAATTAAGTGCATTTTTGTATATTAAATCTCTCAAAATCGGCTTTTCAGGGCACTTTCCCAAAAATAAGGTACAATATTGCTCTTATTTCCTTCATTTTCCTATTTCCAAGAAAATTAAGGTACAAAAATGCTCTTAATTGATGAGGTGACTATTTCTCATGGTTACGAAGATGTGCATCGGGTGGGGAGGGTTGTTGGGTTACCGGGGTTGCCGGGGGTTACTGGGGTTACGGGGTTACCGGGGTTACGGGATTACGGGGTTACCGGGGTTACCGGGATTACTGGGGTTACTGGGGTTACCGGGGTTACCGGGGTTACTGGGTTACCGGGGTTACGGGGGTTACGGGGGTTACCGGAGTTGTCTGGATTGTCGGGGTTGCCGGGGTTGCCGGGGTTGCCGGGGTTGCCGGGGGTTCCGGGGGTTCCGGGGGTTCGCAGGGTTGGTCGCCTTCCTCGGGTTCCTGAGATTTGGAATATTTGCGACCTTAAGCTTAATCCTTTACTTCAGCAGAATAACGCCCGCATTTCTGTTTGTATCTTAATTTCAGTTAATATAGATCAGGCATTGAGCAAAAAAACCGGAATCCCCATTCGGATTCCGGTTTCATAAATAGCAATAAAGAGCCTGCAGCTTAGCTCCTGCTACTCCGCAACCGCTGCGAGCAGTTGTTCCGCTGGCCACGGTAGCGGATTATTGAACGTTGCCCAGTCCTGCTTCATTTCTTCAGCAGTCAGAAGGCAGCGATCCAGCCTTGCTTCGATCTCTGAGCGGTCTGCGCTAACGCCAATAAACACAATCTCGTTGATCCGGTCGCCCCACTCTTCGTCCCACTTAGCCTTAATCTCAGGCTCGCTCTCCAATACCTCCAGCTGCTGTTCCTTCGCCATTGACGCCAGCCAATATCCTGCCGGCCCAAATTGAATCGACGGTCCAGCCTGACTCAGGCTGCCAGCAATATCGCCTTTCGCCGCGAGCCACACGAAGCCCTTGGCCCTTACGATTTCATCCGGCCAATTGCTGAAAAAGAAGCTCAGACGCTGCGGATGGAACGGCGTTCTGCGCCGGTACACGAAGGAGCTGATACCATATTCCTCGGTCTCCGGCGTATGCTCCTCCTTATTAAGCTCGGCAATCCAGCCGGAGGACAGGCTCGTTTTCTCAAAATCAAACAGACCCGTGTTGAGAATTTCCTTCGGATCAACAACACCGTTGACGGTACGGATGATCTTGGCTGTCGGCTGGAGTTTGCGGAGCACCGCTTCCAGCTTGTTCAGTTCTTTTTCCTCCACCAGATCGCATTTGTTCAGCAGCAGCACGTCACAGGTCTCAATCTGGTCGATCAGCAGGTCCACGATATCGCGGACATCTCCTTCACCAGCGGTTTCCCCCCGGTCCAGCAAACTGTCGCCAGAAGCAAAATCATGCCAGAAGCGATTCGCATCCACCACGGTAACCATCGTATCCAGGCGGGCCAGTGTGGTCAGGTCAATATCCAGATCAGGATCTTCGTACGTAAAGGTCTGGGCGACAGGCACAGGCTCGCTGATACCGGAGGATTCGATCAGAATATAATCAAAACGTCCTTCCAATGCCAGCTTCTCCACTTCACGCAAAAGATCGTCACGCAAGGTGCAGCAGATGCAGCCGTTGGACATTTCCACCAGCTTCTCCTCCGTGCGGGACAACGCCCCACCCGATTTCACCAGATTGGCATCGACATTGACTTCGCTCATATCGTTGACGATAACAGCGACCTTCAAGCCTTCGCGATTATTCAGAATATGATTCAGCAAGGTGGTTTTGCCGGAACCCAGATAGCCACTGAGTACAGTTACAGGAATTTTTGTCATTGGTGTTGCCCCTTTCGGTGTTCAAATTTCAGGTTGTACTATGAACCGTCTTAACGAGTCTCGCGGTGCAGTGTCACTCTTTTCAAACGAGGGCTGTACTTTTTCATCTCAAGTCGTTCCGGATGATTCTTCTTATTCTTGGTTGTGGTGTAATTACGATCGCCGGTTTCTGTACATGCCAAAGTTACGGTAACTCTCATTTCATTCATCCCTTTCTTTATTCGTAATAATTACGATTAACAAATCATACACGCTTTATTCACCAGATGTCAACAACTAGGTCGTAAAATTTCGAAACGTTGTTATTTGTGGTCTTTCCAGTTGACCTATGACATAGAGATGGAAATATGAATCTATGATTCTTGTTACAAAGAATGAGGCAGGAGTGAGGAAAATGAAGATACCTGTAATCATACTCAGCGGTTTTCTGGGAAGCGGTAAGACCACGTTGTTATTGTCCCTGCTGCAAGAGAGCAAGCAGAGAGGCTTGAATCCGGGCATTGTGATGAATGAGCTGGGGCAACGGGATGTGGATGGCTATATTTTGCAGGAGCATACCGGGATGACTGTAGAAAAGCTACTGGACGGATGTATATGCTGCAGCCGCAAGGAGGAGCTCGGGGAATGTCTTCAAGTGCTGCTGGCAAGGCGTCCGGATGCCATATTCATAGAACTGACAGGCGTAGCGAATCCGGAAGAAATCGCCCATGCACTGCTGGAAACGCCTCTGCGGGACCGGCTTACGTTGCATTTCACCGCTACAGTGCTGGATGCAGAGAATACGCTGGATTATAACAGTCGATTATCGGCTGACCGGCACCTTGTACGAACACTGCGCCAACAGATCCGTTCGGCGGACCTCATCATCGTGAACAAGAGTGATCTCGTAGAGCAAGAGACGTTATGGAAGATAGAGAAGGTGGTGCGCAAGCAGAACATAGAGGCAGAAATCGTGTACACCCATTATAGTAAAATCAATCTGGTACCCCTGCTGGCCGGCATCACTCCCCGGGAACTTCACATTCCGGCGCCACAGCGCGCACCCCGGACCTTCAAAAGCGCTGCAATGACCAGGGTCCTGCCGGACTCCGGCGGAACGGCATTGAAGGAGCATGACACCGCACAGGACACTTCCTATTCCCAGGTCGCTGCATTGACGCTGACTTTTCCACAGGGAGCGCCAGCACAGCTCACTAGAAGACAGTTCGAAACCTTCTTTCGAGAATGCGGCGACAGCCTGCTGCGCGCTAAAGGCCATGTAATCCTATCGGACAATGAGCCCGTCCAGCTTGTCCAATATGCTGGCATGCGGACAACTTGGGAAGCCTCCAGCTATCCCGGTCTGCCCTATGTGGTCTGCATCGGACTGAATCTGAATGAAGCGCTGCTGACTGAACGCTGGTCCGCCTTGTTCCGCTCTTGACCTCTTTTTCACCGGTAAAAATATTCCCGCTGCTCCTGCCCGCAGCCTTCCTGCTTATTCTTGGCATCGTGTGGCTGCCGGGCCATCTGGAGCTGCTGGATAACGCGTATCTCCATTCCTTCAAAGCAAGCTTTATCGGCATTCTGCTGGAGGCACTGCCATTTGTGCTTGCCGGGGCTCTGCTGTCCTCCCTGCTGCGGGTGTTCGTGCCGGACGAAATGATCTCGCGCTGGATTCCGCGCAGCCCTGTACCCGCCATTCTTTTCGCTTGTCTGCTGGGTGTGCTGTTCCCGGTCTGTGAATGCGGCATGATTCCGCTAGTCCGCCGCCTGATTCATAAAGGTATGCCTGTGTATGTAGCGATCGTCTTCATTCTCTCCGGTCCGATTTTGAACCCCGTGGTATACGGGGCCACAATTACTGCCTTCCGTACCCACCCGGAGCTGGCCTATGCCCGCATGGGCCTGGCCTTTGCAGTCGCTTTTATCATCGGCCTGATCGTTTATTTCATCAGCGCAAAGTCGCCCCTCCGCTTGTCTGCCCGGCAGGAGAATGGGGTGGATCATCATCAAAGTGCGCGCGGCGGCAAAGCAGCTGCCGTATTCGTACACACCTCCGACGAATTTTTTGATATGGGCAAATATTTGATCATCGGCTGTTTGTTGACGTCCGGTATCCAAACCTTTATGGTGCAGGATAGTCTGGCAGCTATCGGCGGAAAACCATTGGGGTCTTATTTTTTCATGATGGGACTAGCCTTCCTGCTCTCCCTCTGCTCCACCTCGGATGCCTTTGTAGCCTCGACCTTTCTGCATACTTTCCCGGCGGGTTCCTTGCTGGCCTTCATGGTGCTGGGTCCAATGCTTGATTTTAAAAATGCGCTGATGCTGCTCTCGCTGTTCAAAACCCGGTTTGCCTTATTCCTGTTCTTCCTGATCTTCTCAACGGTGTTTATTGGGTCAGCATGGGTGTCAGGATGGTTGTAGTTAGGAGGGAAGGACCTTGAATGAATCCCGGAGCATTCGGCTCCATTATCTGCTCAGAGCAGTGCTTCTGCTGGCCTTTGCCCTCTATATTGGTCACTTGACACAGCAGGACGCCCTACATTATTATGTGGCACCTAAACTGGCGCGTTGGATTAAACTCTGCCCCATCCCCCTAGCCTTGATGGCGCTCAGTCTGACGGTACAGGCGTTGTTTGGTCGAGGAGCCGCCTTGTGCGACTGCGATCATCGTCTTCCCCGGTGGGGCATCAGAAGCACTGTCCTGTATGGATTGTTCCTCCTGCCGCTGCTGTTCGGCTTCCTGCTGCCCGATCGGCCACTGGGAAGTCTGGCTGCATCTGTGAAGGGGATTGAGCTTACATATAACATCAAGGAGCCGGAGCGCGAGATCCAATTTAATAGCAACGACCCTTTTGAAGTCGAGTTTGCCCAGTTGGCGAAGCTGCTGTACAGTCAGCCTGTAATTCCGGTCTATCCGGAAATTTTCTCCGAGACTTTCGGGGCTATTGAAAGATATAAACAGAAGTTTGAAGGCAAAGATATTGCCGTATCCGGTTTTGTCTACCGAGAGAATGCCACAACTACGGACGGCCCGTTTGCCTTGAGCCGCTTTCTGGTACAATGCTGTACCGCGGATGCCACACCGTTTGGGATTATGGTGTATCCTGGTAAGAAAAAAAGCCTGCCCGCAGACACCTGGGTAGAGGTCCGGGGCAAGCTTCATGTTGGAAAATACAAAGGCAAAGATATTCTTCAGATCTCCGCGGTATCGATCACACCCATCCCGCGGCCGGCGACACCCTATATCTACACCAGTCCCGACTCCGTAGCAGAGTGGGCACAGCTACAAGCCTCTGACAAGAGCATTAGATAATAGCATCCAGCTCATCTTCACCGCCCGAGGACTTGTTGGGATTGAACACCTCCACCATAATCCGGGCCGGTATGCAGATGATCTGCTGCCTAGGCCTGGAGATAAACCCCATTTCCAGCGCAATCCGCAGCGGTGCGTCTGAATAAGTCATCTGGATTCCGTAATCGAACACCTTGAGCGTGTTGTGTCCGAATTGGGTTTTGATATCGATAATCTGTTCTTCTTTGGTCAGGGGTACCGTCTTGTACTCCTTGCCGTCCACTGTAATCAGGGCCATCAGATCCCCTTGTTTGTAATGGTCATTCAAGCTGTTGAACCATTTGACCCCATAAATAGAGCCAGCTGCAAGCAGCACCAGCAGAATGATAATAAAATCGCCGCGCTTCATCTTTTGCAATGTAGATACCCTCTCACTAACCTAATTAAAATTTAAAATACGTAATGATTACGAACAAATTAAATATAGTTAGTGGATCGTTATTTGTCAACGCGCAAGCATCCTTCTGTACCGCTCAAAACATGCCTTCATGCTCCATTGCGAATCCGGGCCGACCAGTCACGCAGCACCCGGTCCAGCTCCTTGACGTGAAGCGGCTTCGAGATAAAATCCTGCATACCTGCTCTCATGCACATTTCCTTGTCTTCTTTCCGGGCAAAAGCGGTCGCGGCAACAATCACCGGGCTGAGTCCCAGCCGCTCCCGGATAAGGCCTGTGGCCTCAATCCCATCCATCACAGGCATCTGGATATCCATGAACACCAGATCATAGGAGCCGGAGAGCACCGCTTCCACCGCTTCCGCGCCGTTCAGGGCCACATCCGCTGCGTATCCCCGTTTTTTCAAGTATGCCAACAGCAACTGCCGGTTGACCGGATGATCCTCAGCGACCAGAATGGACAACGGCCCATATTTGCCCCCAGCCAGTTCGCCCGCTATAATGGCGGGTTTATCATACCGGGATTTTCCAGCCGAACTGTTACTAACGGGCTCCTGCTGCCATTCTTCTCCCGGCAAGGTGGCCTGTACCGTAAAGTAGAACTCAGAACCTTCGCCTTCCCGGCTCACTGCTCCGATTCCGCCGCCCAGCAGTTCAGCCAGTTTCTTGCTGATCGCAAGTCCAAGACCCGTTCCGCCATACTTCCGGTTGATAGAAGGATGCAGCTGGGAGAAGGATTGGAAGAGAAGCCCCTGACTACCCAGCGGAATACCGATCCCCGTATCCTCTACCGAGAACTTGAGGACAACTTGCCCGGAATCCAGCCTTTCGTGGAGCTTCACAGAGATGCGGATATCCCCTTGCTCCGTAAATTTCACCGCATTCCCCACCAGGTTGACGAGAATCTGCCGCAGCCGCGCTTCATCGGTGACCACCACTGGCGGCAGGGCTGGATCAAGCTCGCTTGTCAGGAGCAGTCCCTTCTCCTTCACTTTAGGGTAGAACACCTCGCTTACATTTTGGATAACCTGAGTAAGCTCTAGTGGTCGTGGTTCCAGTGTCATCATCCCGGCTTCAATTTTACTAAAATCGAGAACTTCGTTCAGAATATGCAGCAGGGCCTCTCCGCTTTTATTGATAATATGCGTATAATAGCTTTGCTCCTCGTTAAGTTCCGTTCCCGTGAGCAAGTCAGCCATGCCGATAATACCATTCATCGGGGTCCGCAGCTCATGGCTCATAATCGCCAGGAACTCTGATTTGGCCCGGTCCGCCTGCTCGGCGGATTCCTTAGCGCGTACAATCTCTTTCTCTTCCGTGATATCACGGAAAACGACGACGGCTCCCTTGCGCTCGCCGTTGTCAAACAGCGGAGTCAGGCGGTATTTTACCAGGAAGCTGGAACCGTCCTGCCGCCAGAACACACCTTCTCGCTCTTCGTATGTAACATTCTCCGACAAAGCCTGAATCAGCGTCTTCTGGTTGCCGGAATACGGCTCACCGTCCAGCCAAGTCTGCTGAATAGTCAGCAGATGACTGCTGGCCGACCACTCTCCCGGCTCATATCCGAGCATTCCCGCAGCGGCTGGATTAATGAACATCATCTCACCAGCCAGATTCACCCCGAAGATACCTTCAGAGACGGAGTTCAAAATCAAAGCATGTTCGTAGCTCAGCTTCTCGATCTGCTCCAAGTGGCGTTTGCGTTCCGTAATATCACTGGTGATGGCGAACACGCCTGCCACCTCACCACTGACCATAATCGGCACATAGATAACGCTCACCTCGACCACATGTCCGTCCCGGTGAATGAGACGGCTCTCGAAGGTCTGGGCTTCTCCGCCTGAAGCCAACTCGAAGCGCTGGAGAACGTTGTCCATTTCTTCCGGGTCCACCACTTCGGTGAATTCGGACAACAGCAAATTGTCCCGCGAGTACCCGGTTAAATGCAGCAAGCTTGAATTCACAGAAAGAGTTCTGCCCTGCAGATCCATGGCGCTGATCGCTGACGGGTTATACTCGAACAGGGATTTGTAGCGGTTTTCGCTTTCCAGAAGCTTCATTTCATATTGTTTCCGTTCGGCAATATCTCGGGTCACACCGACAAGCTCAGACACCTCTCCATCGCCAGAGTAGATATAACGGAAGGTCGTCTCTGTCCAGATATATGACCCGTCCTTGCGCCGAAAGCGGAACACTACCGGCTCCAGCTTCTCGCCGTTCATGCAGCTTTGCAGATAAGTCTGTACCCGATCGGCATCCTCGGGATGAATGTAGGCGATGCCGGAAGTTCCGACCATCTCCTCGGGGGTGTAGCCCAGCATGGCCTGACAGATCGGAGAGGCATACAAATAGGTTACATGCTCATCCGCAGCATAGCGGGTAATAAAGTCCAGGGAATTCTCCGAAATCAGGCGGTAATTCCGTTCACTCTCCCGCAGCTGCGCTTCCATACGGCGACGTTCCGTTACATCCTGCACCACTCCGCTGAGCTGGAGCGCCTTGCCACCTTCGTCCAGCGTGACCTGCCAATGAGATTCAATGTATTTGACTTCCCCCTCATTGGTCATGATCTGGAAAATCGCCTCACCGTCAGTTCCGTCCTTCACCGTCTTTCTGAGCATGCCTAGAACCTTCATGAAGTCCTCTGGCTTGATGCAGGAAATAATCTGCTTATGGTCACAAAGCGAATGATTGCCATAGTCCTCTCTGAAGCCGAAAATATAACGCAGCTCCTTGGAGACAGTCAGGGTGCTGTTCACAATATCCCATTCCCAGGAACCCATGCCCGCCAGGTATTGGGCCGTCGCCAGCATATCTTCATACTTCTTACGCTCTGTGATATCACGGGCGATGGCGAGTACCTTCTCAACCTCACCTTCTTCATTGCGCATGGCCTGGAATGTACTTTCGATCCACAGATATCGGCCATCCTTATGTCTGGCTCTGCGCACAGCTACCTCATTATCCGAATATAGCTTGCCTTCTTCTATCATCTCACGGACATCCTGGGGATGATAATAGTCTACTCTCTTGTTTCCTAGCATTTCCTGCGGCGTATAGCCAAGCAGATTCTCTACCGAAGGTGACACATAATATAGCGTACCGTCTGGCTCCCCATAAGAAATCATATCCGGTGTATTACGGGTAATGAGATTGTACAGGTGCTGGCTCTCCAGATTGCGCTTCTCCGCATGTTTGCGGTCCGTAATATCCGTCGCCTCCGCGACCAGATACAGCGGACCCTCTCCAGCTTCTCCGTGAATCAGAAACACATGGAGCGAGGCCCAGATGACCGAATCATCACTGCGCAACAAACGCACCTCCAGATCAAACGCCGATCCGGACTCTTGAAGAAGATGCTTCACCAGAAGATCCAGTTCTGTGACCTCACAATCATCTTTATATACCAAATTGGAATAATGTCCATTTAAAATATCTTCTTCTATGTATCCCAGCATTTTGCAAAGCGCGGGATTGGAATGCAAAAGAGTCCCCTCTTTCACAGAGACTACCGCGATGCCGCTGGAAGACTGCATATACAATTGCTTAAAGATAAAGTCATGCACTGGTGGAGCCTCCTCTAAAGAATGGGGACGACAAACGTAATTGACAAATTTTAATATCAGTATACCTTTATTTCGGTAAATAAGCCTGATAATTGAGGCCTAAATGTATTGAATACAAAAAACGAAAGCCCCCTTGAACATTTCAAGGGAGCGCAAAGCCCCAATCCCAATCGGCAGTGCAAGGCTGCGGAACACCACGGACAGATTAAAATGCACAACGGCAAATTACTAGGGACAGATTGAATTGCAGCGCCGCTACGGACAGCGGGAACCCATCCCTGTACCATCACCTCCATGACCTGGGACGGAAATTGCGCCGGAAGTCCTAATAAACGCTGAGCAAAAAAATTGGACGCTTACGGCAGCAAAACTTGCTCCACCGATAGCCTTAATCTGCAAGCTATTGTCAGTATAGCTTCAGGGAGATTGTGCCCACATCACTTAGTAAAGTCCCGGCCACAAATTAAGCCATAAGGCCCAAATCCAACAATTCCCACCCAGCCAAACGAAAACAGCCCCCGAGGAATACTCTCCTTGGGGGCTGTTTGTTCAATTCGATCCTTCCTCTGCCTGCAGCTCAGGCCTGGAGGACGTTTCATTTTCCAAGGAAGAGAAGTAGGCAATCTTGTGATCGATCTTTTTGGAAAACTGTTGAAAAAATTCGATTTTGCGGTCAATCTCCAACTTGTGCTCCATCAGTAGCTTCCGCCGTTCCGGCAGGGTCCCGCCACCTTCTTTGGACAGGGCGACAAACTGCTTGATTTCCGCAATTGGCATTCCTGTATCCTTCAAACAACAAATCAGAGAGATCAAATCAATATCTTCGTCGTGAAAGCAGCGGTTACCATTCTCGTCTCTGGCGACTAGAGGCAACACGCCTTCTTTCTCATAATAACGCAGGGTATATGGACTTAATCCGCTTTTTTGCGAGATGGCTTTGATGCTGTATCCCATAGGCTGACTCCATTTCTGCCGCTTGCTCCGGCACAACATAATCATCAAAAGAAAATCTCTACTACTATATAGGTTTCAAACACAATACTAGTGGTTAACGCTAAATTAGGCCACTACAGGTTCGGAGGGTTGTACTGAAGACCCAATGACAATAATATAACATAAAACTATTGCCTTCTAGTAACCTCTAAGGTTTACAATTTATCATGAAGCTATCAAATGAAGGAGTGAATGTTGAAATGGCAGCGAAAATTAATGTAGGAAACGGTACACTTGAAGTCTCCCAGATTTCCCTGGGCTGTATGCGGATTGCAGATTTGTCCCCAAAGGAAGCGGAGGCGCACATCCTTACCTCACTGGAAGTGGGTATTGATTTCTTTGACCATGCCGATATTTATGCCGGCGGCAAAGCTGAGGAAGTATTCGGAGAGGTGCTCGTCAATAACCCTGGCTTGCGTGACAAAGTCCTGATCCAGAGTAAATGCGGTATTCGCAAAGGGTTGTTCGACTTCTCCAAGGAGCATATCCTAAATTCCGTAGAAGGCAGCTTGAAGCGCCTGAAAACTGATTATTTGGATGTATTGCTGCTGCATCGTCCAGATACCCTTTTCGAACCGGAAGAAGTAGCTGAAGCTTTCGATATTCTGGAGCAAAAAGGCCTGGTCAAACACTTCGGTGTCAGCAACCAGAAGCCGCTGCAAATTGAATTGCTCAAGAAAAATGTTAAGCAAAAGCTACTGTTCAACCAACTGCAACTGAGCATTACCAATACAGGTATGATCGACACTGGCTTCAATGTCAATATGGCAAATCCGGCTTCCATCGACCATGACGGCAGCATTCTGGAATACAGCCGTCTGCATGACATGACCATTCAGCCATGGTCACCATTCCAATACGGCTTCTTTGAAGGTGTATTCCTGGGCAGCGACAAGTACCCTGAGCTGAATCAGGTCGTTAACCGTCTGGCTGACGAAAAAGGCGTGGCCGATACAGCCATTGCTATCGCCTGGTTGCTGAGACACCCGGCTAAAATGCAGCCGATTGTTGGCACCACCAACACTCAGCGTCTGCGCGATATCGCTAAAGCTACAGACATCACCCTGTCCAAAGAAGAATGGTACGAGATCTACCGCGCTGCTGGTAACGTGTTGCCATAATAAGGGCGGGCAAGCTGCCACCGAATCATAAGTAACTCAAAAGCCACGAAACGCGCTTAGCGCACTTCGTGGCTTCTTTTGGGTGGAGTCCTTAGTTCTTCATCAAGTAGTCTCGCAGAAATACGAGAAAAATACTGGTTGTCCATGTGTACCCGGTATCTCTCAAGGCACGACCGTCCAACGCGCTATAGTTCTCTGCAAATCCGGACTGTCCACAGATGTCACAGTACTTTTTCGCGTTGTCCAGTGCCTCCTCTTCATAGCCATTGATTCTTAAAATTTCGGATACGATATAAGACAATGGAGGCCAGACTGCCCCTCTCCAATACCCGTCCTCTTCAAAATATCCGCTGTCCAAGGCTTCAGAGGCATAACCGTAAGGCGCTTTGAAGCGACCCTTCTCCAGCAATGAATGAAGCATGTTCTGCCGCAGATCCTCTGGTAGGCGTGTGCCCAGCAATAAAGGAACATACAGCAATAGGCTGGTGTCACCAACATTGCGGTTCTCGGGAATCTTCTTGGCAATAAATCTGCCGTCCTGAACGAGCACCTCCAGCATCTTGGCCAATAATTCCGCGGCCTTTCTGCCCCACGCTTCAGCTTCTTCAGTTTTCCCCAATTTCAAAGCCGCTTCTTTCAGAAAGTCCATTTGCAGGATCAGCCAGGTACAGATATCCGGGGATTTTACCGGAACCCCTTCCGCAAATACCGTTCCGTTATCCCAGCCTGAATCATTACCATGAAAATACATTGGAAGCCCATCGGCACCGGCGCGATTGTCAAGCCACCATCCTGTGAGCCTGGTGAGCGAATCATACAGCGTAGACAGAACCTCTGTAGACGGAGCGGCATGCTCCATCATCCGTTCCAGAATAAAGCCTTGGACAGGGGGTTTGACGAACCCTCTAATCACTTTGCGGGCGTGAAAGCAATCGGGGTATGCCCCGTCCTCATCCTGCACATGTACCATCGCTAAATACTGGTCATACGCAAGCTCTTCCCAGCCTTTACACATTGCCAAAGCATTGAACGTATAATCCCAGCTCCAGATGAAATTCATGTAAGACTTCGTCATAAGTATAGCAGGCGCTTTAATATACCCCTCCGGCTCAACCACACCTGACCAATTGATATACAGAGCCAGCTTGGCAGCCTCCAAATATTGGTCTGGAACCTCGGGCATATGGGAGAGAAAACGGTTGAACTCCTCTTCTTTGGCACTCAGGTTCTGATTATAGTCACAATAAGGCTGCGGATGATACGTCAGGTCAAAGCGTCTGATTTGAAAATCAACCCTACCCGATTCATCCGGAAGAATCTGAAACACGATACTTTCATTACCTACCCCGCTGCGGTTCCAACGAGATTCGTTTCTCACAGTACCGTTCTTAATAACTACCATTAACGATGAGGTGTCTCCGGCAAATTCCCACATATTATCCTTATGATAAATAAGACGGCTGTAACGGTCCATCTGCTCTTTATCGATTTGCACGCCACAATTGCCGGTGAAATGAACCGTTTCAGTATCCTGATAACAAAATCTCAATTCCCCGGCCTGACTACTTAATACACATTCAGCCGGTGACCCAGCCGCATGATAAGGAGCCTGCTTGCCCAGTTCATCAAGAATCAGGAGCGGATAATGCTCCTGATTCTCAAATTCACCATACAGAACCCGCAAACAAACATTTTCCTTATAAGCACTGTTCTCATTGAATGGATAAGAAAATGCGAGATATGAACCGTATGTGCTGAATGCTTGTTCCTGTAGGTTAAAGTTCATAAATATTAACCTCTTAGCTCAGCAGACACCAAATGCGTCTCACCTTCTGCGACCTCTACAGTAATATAGCTAACCTGTTCTCCGCCTACTGTGGTTTCCTGCTTTGCAGCTATGCCTTTACCGTTATAGTAGAGTGTATCCACATGACCAGGGAAAGCCGCTTTCCAGACAAATGACTCCCCGGCTTGCAGCGTCACTGCACTCTCGGTATTGCCATTATGTTTTACTGTGATGGTGCGGTCAAGGATGGGGACATCCCCCAACTCTGCCCATTCCAGTGATTGCGCCAGTCTAGGCAAGGTGCTGATTACGGACGCTCCGTCACCGGCAATACCCATTAGTCCAGCTGCTATGGAACCAACCACACAATAGGACACTTCCGGGTAATCCCGGCGGTCCAGGGAAGGGTCTACCAATTCCTTCAGTTCCGTGAAGGCTTCTTCGTTCTCTCCGTACCGGTAGAAAATATCCGGCAGGTAGGTTTTGCCCTCAACGTTGGCTACACGGTTGATTTTGACATCCTCCAGCGCCTTGTTCAGCCTCTCACGATTCCCGATGGAACCATAATAGAGAGGGAGGAAATTGCCCTCAGCATGATAGACCTTCACGAATGACCGATCCTGCAGCATCGCACCATAGAAACGGTCTTTCCCTTCGTTCCACCAGTCCTTCTCATAACGCTGTTCCAGCTCATCTGCCTTGTTATCATACTGCTGGGCAACTTCAGCCAGGCCTCTGAGACGGGCCAGTTGGGCAAACGACCGGTATCCGGCAACCTGTGATCCGATCATGTCCCCGCCAAGCAGCGGGTGAAGTCCAGCCTCATTGAAAGTAGCCAGACCTCTACGGCCGTATTCTGGATAATACTCCAAAATCCCGTCGCCGTCTTTGTCCCAAGTCTTTGTATACTCATTTAATGTTAGTTCGAAAAATTTCTGCAGCTGACTGTCATTCAAATAGTAGTCATCGCCTGTCCATTCATATTGACGCCAGCTGGTATGAATAATATCGAAGTTCGCCGGAAGATTGTACCAGAAATCATTGTCATTCTCGTAATCCACCGGGGCAGGCACGTTGTCCTTGGTAATCTCCCAGTACGTACACCAGTCCCGTGATTCGGCAATGTTCTCGGCAAAACGCATGATCATATTTTTGGTATGATATCGAAGCCCCAGTACCGCAGCTCCAGTGCTATGATGCATTACATCACGGATACAGAATGCCTCTCGTTCAGGCAATGCAGCTTCGTACCACAGCCCTACGGCATCTTCACCGAAATGAGCGTATTCAAGTGCCTGGCGTTTGGCCCAGACAAAACCTTCATTCAGATCTTTATCGGAGGATTGAAAAGTTACTGCACCAGCTTTAGCTTTGATTTCTCTCTCATGCGTCATACTAAGGTCACTCCTGTCCTTTGTCTATATTAGCTTTCCTTGGAACCCGAGAAGGTCAGACCTTCCATAAATGCTTTTTGTGCTGAGAAGAACAGTAGGATACATGGCAATGTAATGACGACAGCCGCAGCCATCAGCAGGTTAGTATCCGTAGCATAAGTACCCTGGAATCCGGCCAACCCCAGCGTAAGCGTCTTCCATTTATCACTGTTGATATAAATTAGCGGTCCCATAAAGTTGTTCCAGGAGCCCATGAAGACCATAACACCAACAGCCATCAAGGCTGGCTTGGACAGTGGAAGGAAGATCGTGCGCCAGATTTTAAAATAACCACAGCCGTCGATAATTGCTGCTTCTTCGAGACCAACAGGCAATCGGGAGTAGAATTGGCGCATTAAGAAAATATAGAACGCCGAGCCGAAAAAGGCAGGAACGATCAGCGGGTACAGCGTATCCAGCATGCCCAGCTTTTTAAATAGAATAAATTGCGGGATCATTGTGACTTCACCAGGTAGCAGCATCGTCGATAGAACCAACACGAACAGGAAGCCGCTTCCTCTCACCTTAAACCGGGCGAAGGCGTAGCCGACAAGCGAACAGGAAAGAACTGTACCGATAATCGGCAAGACTGTAGTAATTACGGTGTTAAGCAGATATTGCGGGAACGGAAAGGCAGTCAGTGCCTTGGCATAGTTGCCCCAGCGCCAGTGTTCCGGCCAAATGCTCATCCCGGAGGCTGCAAGCTCCTCCAGACTCCGCAGTGAGGCGGAGACCATCCAGATAAAGGGATATAGAAATGCTACGCTCCCGATTAAAAGTAGGAGATAGGCCAGCCAATGCACCTTTTTCTTGGTAGAATTACGCTCTTTTTTGACGGACACGACGCTTCCTCCCTCCGTTTTGCTCTGTTTCGTAGTACACCCATAAAGCACTGCTGCGGAATACAATTGCGGTGAATATCAGGATAATCACGAAGAGTACCCAGGCCAGCGCTGATCCGTAGCCCATTTTGAACCACATAAAAGCATTTTGATACAGGTAATAAGCATAGAACAGCAAGGAGTTATCCGGCCCCCCGTTGATCATGAAGCCTTGTGTAAAGGTCTGGAATGCCCCGATCATACTTGTTACCGCGTTGAAGAACAGGATCGGCGAGATTTGTGGCAGGGTCACGTGCCATACTTTTCTGGCAGCGGTAGCGCCATCGATTTCAGCGGCTTCATACAAACTTTGCGGAACATCCGACAAGCCGGCCAGATAGATGATCATGTTGCCGCCCACCGTCCAGAGACTCATAATAATGACCGCAGGCATCGACCAGGCCGGACTGGAGAACCAGCCGGGTCCTTCAATACCTACCAGACGCAGCAGTGAATTGACGAGACCAACATTAGGGTTGAAGATCCAGATGAACAGCACCATCTGTGCAACACCCTGCACCAGAGTAGGAAGATAATAAATCGTACGGAAAATATAAATGCCGCGCAGCTTCAGGTTCATCAGAATCGCTATCGCAAATGACAGAATGACCTGCAGAGGTACACTTACCAGCGTGTAATAGAACGTTACGGATAACGATTTATAGAACAAAGTATCTTTGAACAGCATTTTATAGTTGCCCAGCCCTATCCACTGCGGGTCGCTGACAACTTCCCATTTGGTGAAGCTGATATAGAAGGAGAAAATCATCGGACCTACCGTAAACAGCAGGAAGCCGATCACCCAGACCGAAACGAACATGTAGAAGCTCGCCGTTTTGGTATGCATGATTTTTTTCTTCACCAGCAGTCTTGTAACAGCAAAAATAATAGCAAACACCAGCGCGATAACGGTCAGAAAAGGGAGAAGCGGCAGCAAAGCTGCCGGCATCCCTATTCCTTCATAGAAATTGTAGATCCCTTCTATTAGTCCATTCATAAGTATGCTCCCGTTAGTTTTGTTGTAAAATATTGTTGATCTTCTCAGCTACCTGCGGGAATACTTCCTTGACATCCTTAGTGCCGATTCCGATCGGCGTTGTATCGTCGATGGCTTTCATCTCATTGTTGATCTCATTGGTACTCTTCTGAGCTTCTTGTGTATGCTGCTTCTCGGCGGCTAGCACGAAGGCTGCCATGTTCTTGTTAGGAGCAACAGCTTCGAATGCACTTGTAGCACTAGGGATAACAGGCACTCCGTAAGCATTTTTATTGCCACCGATGATTTTTTGTGCCTCTTCGTTTTGTGTCATATGGTTAATGAAAAGCTTGGCTGCTTCTGCATTCTTGCTGCTCTTACTGAGCGCCAATCCGTTAACTTCTTTGGAACCGCCGTTGCCAGGGAATGGCACGAGATCCCATTTAAAGTTCTGCACATCCGCCATCTGCGGCAGGTACCAAGGACCAAAGTCGGTAAACATGCCGATTCTTCCGCCCAGATACCAGTTCATCATGTTCTGACCTTGTTTCTCACTATCATTAGGTACGATGCCCTCTTGCTTGGTGGAGACAATAAACTCGGCAGCTGCAATCGCTTCCGGTGAATCAAGTGCGGACTTACTCAGATCATCAGTGTAGAACTGGCCGCCGAACGAATAGATCCAGTTGCCGAGCCACAGCGGCTCCGAACCGAAAATCTTGCTTGCCCCTTCACCAGAAGTAAGCTTTTGGGAAATATCCTTGAATTCTTCAGTAGTCATCGGCACGGTTTGACTTGGAAGCGGAATATTATTCTTCTGGAAAAGATCCACATTAATCGCCATTACCTTTGGTTTGATAATGAAAGGCTCGGCATATACCTTGCCATCCACACTCATTGAATCCACAAAGGAAGGTGAGCTGAACAGCGATTTATCAATTTGTAATTCCTGGAAAGCGTTCGCAAAACCCGGTAAATCCCCTCCGGAGATCAGCATGACATCGGGGGTGGTTCCTCCAGCAATCATCGTCTGCAATTTAGTCAGATAGTCCTTTTGAATCCATTGACTTTCTACCTTGATATCAGGATAAGTCTTCTGGAAGTTGTCAATGGCCTGCTTGATCGCATCAGCTTCGCTCTGAGCTCCCCAGAAAGCAAACGTGATCTTCCCTTTGGCAGCCCCGCTGTTTCCGCCGGAATTCGCAGAGCTGCTATCGCTCCCTGAATTGCCGGAACAGGCAGATAAAGCGATTACAACAAGCAGAGATAAAACAATCAAAGACCACTTTTTCATCATGTATTCCCCCTAAGAATGTTTAACTAGTTGATGACCGAATTTCCGCACCACAGCTGCTTCTGATCATCAGCTTGGACGGCAGCACGATCTTTAACGGTACTTCTCTGCCCCCGATACGTTCGAGCAGCATTTTCACTGCACTCTGCCCCATTTGCTCGGTATAGATCTTCACCGTGGTCAATGGCGGGTTGGCATAAGAGGCCATTTCAATATCATCAATGCCAACTAATGCGATATCTCTAGGTACCTTCAAGCCAGCTTCCTTCAGTGCTCTACCGGCGGCAATCGCCATAGGATCAGAACCGATCAGGAAAGCTTCCGGCAAGTTCTGCTTCTCAATCACTTCCTGCATCAGCTGATATCCGGTGGACATGGAGAAATCTTTGCCGATGTGGACATGCTCTGGCAGGTACAGATTCTTTTGCTTCATATAAGCTTCAAAGCTACTTTGCCGTTGGTCCACAGAATCCGTACCGGAGTTGGAACCAAAACGGTTAATGAAATCGCGAGAGCTGATCAGACCGATCCTAGTATAGCCAAGTCCGGTAAGATGATCCAAAGCCGTTCGTGTAACCTTATCAAAATCAACCACAACGGAATCAAAGCGATTCTCATCCGGCGAGTAGTCAACAAAAACGACATTCTGAATCCGGCTAAAGAACAGATTATACGGATCAAACTCAAACTTCCCGATGACGATCAAACCATCCAATCCTGAAAGGCTCTCATAAGAATCATGGTTCACCCAGCGGATCGTCCGCGTAATGTGCAGGCCCAACTGATTGAACTCCTTCTCAATCTGCAGCCTAATGGACAAGTAATACGGGTCCTCCGATTCAAATTGTTCCGAACAGAAGGTTACGAGTCCAATCTTATAATCCTTCAACTGAGCCGCCTGATTAGTCTGACGTCGTTGACTTCCTTTATATTGCAGCTGTTCTGCAGCGGAAATAATTTTTCTTCTTGTCTCTTCCAATACCGAAAGGGAAGGATCTCCGTTCAGCACACGGGAAACTGTGGATGCAGATACACCAGCTAGACTTGCGATATCACGAATAGTTGCCACGACTAATCACCTTTTCACTTCATATTTGGGAAACACCCCTTATGTTCATTTTATAATTCCGCCAAGCTTTTGCCAATCAAAATGTATTTTGTTTACTAAACATTAGTGAACTAATGTGTGAATTCAATATAACAGAGATCAAAACGTTTGACAATACCTAATTGTCTCCGCTTACATATTACTTTAGGGTCTGATAATACAGTCAATCTAATAAATAATGACTAATTCAAAGTTTTTGTTTACTATACGTTTCGTAAATAATATACTCTAAACAGTAAACATTAGCCCATTATCTATTTTTGCAAGCAGGAGGCATTATGAAAACTTTAATCAACAACACTTGTCCCACTATCACTGTCGTCAGCGACAGCCCCTTATTCAACAGTACAACTGAAATCGAGACGATCACGGAAAATCTGTTCCTGGTTCATATCAAGCTCAAAGCAGCTCAGAAAGACTATCCGCCAGTGTGTGCTGTTGAATGGTCCATTCCTGCCGTAGACGTTCATTCCTTATGGCATCCAGGAACAGATCGTAATAAAGCATTTCAGGTGGATTGGGGCGACGGCTTCCAGTCGAAGAGCACTTCCCTGGCACCCGTGGCTTCCCTGTACAATCTGGACGGGCGCAACCGCATGACCTTCGCTTTTACCGATGCCTTGAACAATGTATCGATTAAAGCGGGGATCCATGAAGAAGACTCGACCTTCCTCTGTTCTGTTACGTTATTTGAGGAAGCCATGCCGAAGATAGATCATTATGAAGCCACTCTGCGGATCGACCTCAGAGATATCTCTTACAATAAAGCGTTGGAGGAAGTAACCGCTTGGTGGGAAACCCTTCCCGGCTATAAGCCTGCAGAGGTCCCGGATGTGGCCCTCCGTCCTATGTACTCCACTTGGTATTCCTATCACCAGGAGCTGACCGCAATCGAATTAGAGGAGCAGTCCAGGCTGGCCAAGGAACTTGGCTGTGACACTATCATTGTCGATGATGGATGGCAGACGGATGATAACAATCGGGGTTACGCGTTTACTGGTGACTGGGAAGTGTATGCCGGCAAGATTCCAGACATGAAGGCGCATGTCGATACCGTTCACAAGTTGGGCCTGAAATACATGCTCTGGTACTCCGTCCCATTCGTGGGAAAGTCCAGCAAAGTATGGAGCCAGTTCGAGAACAAACTTCTGCGGATTGACGAGAAGCTGAACGCTGGCGTGCTGGACCCCCGGTACCCGGATGTGCGGGAATACCTGATCAACACCTACGAACAGGCGATCATCGGGTGGGATATCGACGGTCTGAAGCTTGATTTTGTGGATAGCTTCCGTCTAAGCCCGGATCAGCAGGAAGGCTCAGCAGATGGTCGGGATCATGAATCGGTGCCTGAAGCGGTAGATCGTCTGCTTTCCGATGTCATGGAACGTTTAAGAGCTATCAAACCCGATGTTCTCATTGAATTCCGTCAGACCTATATCGGCCCGCTGATGCGAAAATACGGCAACATGTTCCGCGCAAATGATTGCCCTAACGATTCCATCCAAAACCGGGTTCGTACATTAGATCTGCGACTCCTGTCCGGAAATACAGCTGTTCATTCCGATATGATCATGTTCAATCCCAATGAACCTGTGGAGAGCGCGGCAATGCAATTGGTCAATGTGATCTTCTCTGTACCGCAAATCTCTTTGCGTCTTAATGAAATTGGCCAGGAATATCTGTCTATGCTGCGTTTCTGGCTGGCATTCAGCAGAGAGCACGGCGATGTCCTGCTGCGGGGCGAGCTGTCTCCGCAACAACCGGAGCTGTTGTACCCGCTCGTGACTGCACGCAAGGACGATACTCAGATCACCGCCATCTATGCTGATGTTATTGTGCCTGTAGAGCAGGACTTTACTCAATTGTTTATTGTGAACGGTACCTACAGCCAGAGGGTAGTAATCAGAAGCACTCTCTCCCCTGCTCGTTATGAACTGCAGGTCAAGGACTGCTGCGGACAAATCATCAGCTCACAGATTGTGGAAATGGGTAGAGGTTTGCTTGAAGTAGCGGTACCTAAAGCGGGGCTAGTTAGCTTTAAACAAGTGGACGCGCAGTAAATCGTCTGAACAGCTGCCTTTCTGACTACTCAAAGAGACTGCTGCTCAAAGAGACTCCCGCTAACAGTGAGCAAATATGATACGTACCCCAAAAAACCGTTGGATTTTTTATCCAGCGGTTTTTATAGTGTTATCTTCTGCAGTAATGAGAAAAGGCATTACCATGTGCATCCTGTAAGGGAACGCCCGCTGATAATGCCTCTATCGAATGGATTCATTTCACATTAGAGCTTGAGCCGTAAGCTATTATCCCACTCTTAAGAAAGAACGAAGTACTGGCGGATCAGCTGTTTATGCAATTGCGCTTTTTCTGCGTAAAATGACAAAGCTGGCAGAGGAGTGATCAGGGTACACCTGCGGAATGCGTTCTACAATTTGAAAATCGCTGAACTGCGCGAGTCTGCCCAGTAAGTCCCGGTCTTTGATCGTATAAATGACCTGTTCATCCTCACCGGTATCGAGTTTGGAATAAATAACGACGACATCACGCGACGTATTAAGCACATGGGACAGTGTTGCCTGGAAGTGGCTTTCATCAATAATATGGTAAAGTACATCTAGACAGACTGTCATATCGGCTTGCAATCCTTCTTGATCCCCCGTCCAAGTCAGCGGATGGTACGTAGCAAAAGCTTTGGTCTGGTCATCGCCGTATTTTTCCTGGCATATGCGTACGGATTCCGATGAAATATCAAGTCCAATGTATTGCGGATAGTTGATTAATCCCAGCTGATGCCCGTCGCCGCAGCCAAATTCAATCACCTCTTTGACGTTATAGCGCTCAATGTAGGCGTTGACAACCGCGGCTTTGAACTCTGCCAGTACACCGTAAGATCCAGATCCCGAGTTTCCGCCTGTCTTATACGTTTGATCCCAGTAGTTAATGTAATCAAAGGTCATTTGCATCCTCCGTTTGCTTAATTAGTTGTAAGCTCAGGTCCCAGTAATTCAAGAGCCCTTGTATATTGAAATGGACCTATGGAAGGCGAGCCCCTTCTATAATGGGAGTTGTTAGAAGCATATGCGGGGATTGATGCAATGTGACATTAAAAAGTAAAAAGCGAACCACTAATTTGAACCACTAAAAGCGGTATATTCCCCTTCACCAGTCGTCTTAACAGTGAAAAAGAGGGATCCCCCCAATTAACGGCATTTTTGTACCTTAATTTGCTTTAAAATAAGCAAAAGAGGGAACTAAGAGCATTTTTGTATCTTATTTTCCGAAAAAGCATGCTGGACAGGGCAATCTGGAAGATTTAAGGTACAATATNGCTTTAAAATAAGCAAAAGAGGGAACTAAGAGCATTTTTGTATCTTATTTTCCGAAAAAGCATGCTGGACAGGGCAATCTGGAAGATTTAAGGTACAATATTGCACTTAATCTTCATTCCCCGATGGCGTAAAATAAGTTGTGTACCAAGATTTGGAGCCTAGCCAGGCAACAAAAAAGTAGGGTATTCTCGGGATTACGACAGCACCAAGAAGGGACCCTACTCGATGACTATTTTACCCGAAAACATGCTAAATAATCTATTTGAAAATCTTGTCACACAGTTTGTCAAAGATAACCTGGAGTCCATCATGAAAGCGGAAATCCAGCAGTTTATGGAAGTGGAGCAAGCCGGTGAGCGTAACAGCCGCAACGGCTATTACAAGCGCGGCCTGCACACCAAGTACGGAAATCTCGAGGATCTAGAGGTTCCCCGCGATCGAAATGGAGCTTTCCAGACTCAAATGTTTGAACCCTATCAGCGACGAGACGGCTGGCTGGAAGAAGCCGTGATTCAGATGTACAAGAGTGGCATGGGCACACGGGACGTGGCTCGTTTCATTGAAAGTATGTTTGGTAGCCACTATTCGCCGACAACGGTCAGTAACATTACAGCGACGGTACTTGACGACATCCACCAGTGGCAAAAGCGTCCCCTGCAAAAACGTTACTCCGTGATCTACTTGGACGGTCTGTACGTCAAACTCAAGCGCAGCACGGTAAGCGGTGAGGTGGTTTATTTCGCCATGGGTATCGACGAAGAAGGTCACCGCCAGATTTTGGGTTTTTACGTAGGTGGCCAAGAAAGCTCGAACGGCTGGCGTGAAGTGTTGAAAGACCTCTATAATCGCGGTGTCCAGGAAGTCTTGCTAGGTGTGTTTGACGGGCTCCCTAGACTGGATGAAGCCTTTCGCGAGATCTATCCTGAAGCGGATGTACAGCATTGTATTGTCCACAAAGTACGTTCGACGTTTCCAAAAATTCGAGTACAGCATAAAACCGAAGTCATAGAAGATCTAAAGACGATTTACACCGCAGAAGATCACGATTTGGCGCTTGCTGCCTTTGATACGGTAAAGGCCAAGTGGGGCAAGATATATCCCAAAGAAATGGATTCTTGGGAAGAGCAGTTGTCGACGCTATTGACCTTTCACAAGTATCCGGCTCTCATAAAAGAAGCCATCTACACGTCCAATCCAATTGAACGGATGAATAAAGAAATCCGAAAGCGTCTGAAACCTATGAACAGCCTCACGAATATGGATGCGGCGGAGAAGATTATTTATCTGAACGTCATGGACTACAACGAGCGTTTTGCTGAACGAGTCATTCGCGGCTTCGGTGACCCTAAAGTCAAGGAGAAACTGAACGAGATGTTTGAAGCACGCTATGGGGTGCGGAAAGAGCTAGAGAAGTAGCTCTTCCCTTTGTTCTTTGGGGCGGGGTTCCCCCGCCCCAAAGAACATCTACACCAATTCACGAACACCCGAGGAAGTTACTTTCTACTTGCTTACACAAACTTCTTGACGCTGCCCATTCCCCCTTAGCTACGGAGAATTTAAGGTACGAAAATACCGTTAATTACACGTCGACACTTCTTATGTAAGCTCCGCTTTTCTAGGCTGTGCTTATTTTGTTTATTTTCCTACCGTTTGTCCTGGCCGACCTAATAAATAAACAAGCTCCCTGGCAAAAAAGCCAGGAAGCTTGTTATGTCATTCTATTAGAATGTTGCAGCCACTTTAGCTACTTGCTCCAGTCCCTCGGCAATAATAGCTTCCGAACGATCTTGGATTTGGTTATGACCTTCAATAATAATCTCTTCAGCTTGAATTCCGAACATACCCAGTGCGGTCTTCACTGGCTTCACAGCAGATTCCAAAGCAGACATCGGTTCGCTTGAATATACTCCTCCGCGGGCATTCAGCAATACAACTTTCTTGTCGCCTGCCAGTCCAACTGGACCTTCGGAAGTATATTTGAATGTCTTCCCTGCTTGTGCAAGATAGGAAATATAAGTGATGAGCGGTGCAGGTGCCATGAAATTCCAAAGTGGAAACGCAATGACAACTTTATCAGCAGCAAGGAATTGGTCTAAATAACCGTTCACTGTTGCAGTCAAGGATGCTTCTTCCGGCGTCAAATCCCAACCTTGGCTTATTTTATATAGTCCAGTAATGGCAGTGTTGCCATAGTAGGGTAGGTTAGCTTCGTATAGATCCAGCTCTGTCACGGCATCCTGTGGATGTGACTCTTTGTACGCTCCCAAGAATGCTTCATACATTTTCACACTTACCGCTTGTTCTGCCGGACGATCATTTACCTTCACGAATAATACATTTGCCATTTTAATTTCTCTCCCTTTGTCTATTATATTTATAAAGTGCAGCTTCTAAAAATAAGCTTTTTTCTGATAACCTATGCCTCCTGCACTCCTGCAGGTAAGTGGATCACCTCCTTATCCGAGTGTCCCTTAGGACTTTAATTTACTCTCAGCCTGCATCCCCAGCTTCTTTAACAATTCTGTCAGTTGATGCTTATCCTCATCCGCCAATACAGAGAGCATATCGGCTATAGTCTGCGCATGTTTGGGGAAAATGTCATCGAAAAGTGCTTGTCCATCATCAGTCAGCTTGATCATCACCAATCTTCGGTCCTCTGCGCTTACTTCCCGTTGAATAAACCCCTTCTTCTCCAGCTTATCCACCACATAAGTGACACTTCCGCTTGGGATCGAAAACTTCTCACCGATTTTCTGAATCGCATGAGGGCCTTTATTATAAAGAAACTCCAGAATATGGAAGGCCCCGATATCCAGACCGTACCTGCTGATATCCTTCTTCATCAGCTCAACTACTGATTTCACCGAGTTCATATATACCCTGATCAGTCGCAGGTCAAGCTGGTGTTGTTCATTATCTAAATTCATTTCAATTACCACCTTTATTGAAAACTAAAGGGGGATTTTTGAACGTTTTTAACCGACTAACGCCCCCCAATTTATAAATAATACCACAAGCCCGAGAATCAATAATACCAAAGGCATTCCCAGCTTGGAGGCAGGATCCTTCACGCGGACATGTGTAGCAACTGCCCCGATCATGGTCACCACAACGACTATTCCACCAATAGCCGCAAATTGCTCTTTCCAGATCCCGATAGCCATGAATACGCCACCCGCCAATTCAACCAGACCCGTGAAAATACGGAACGCTGCCGGAAGCCCGTAACGCTTGAATTCTTCCACCATCTGCTTCGAACCAAATTTCGTGAAACCAAACATAAGGAAGCCCAACGCCAAGATGGACTGCAATACAATCGATAAAATACTCATAAATAATATCCCCCATCACTTATAATATAATTATTTATCTTAAAGATATTTATAATAATATTAGGATAATTATCGTAAGTCAATTACTTTTTTTCACCAACAAAAAAAAGAAACCCAAAATCATCAAAATGATCGGGTTTCTCAACACGTTAAAGGCCGTAAAGCACCAACTTGATTTCAATCCATCGTACCCACAGCTTTCAGGTTGAATGAACTGCTTGTACTAATGCCGGCTTCATCTCGCAGGGTAGCGAGTGCCGCTTGTAAATCCTCTTTTTTCACGTAAACATAAGGGCTTTTCCAAAAGGTCTCCATATGTAATGAACGAATATGCTCCGGTTTGATCTTCGGGAAACTGAACACCCATTGCTGGAGCTCCTCTCCAGGAATATCTGACTTTACATTATTGCCAATAATGTCGAGCACTCTTCCCCATTGAGAAATTCCTTGAAAAGCACCCAGCTTGTCAACGATCTGCTTGATAACTTGCTGCTGCCGATCATTACGTGCAAAGTCAGAGGATTCGCCGGTGCCTTGATTCGATTTGCGATACCGGACAAAGTCCAGCACCTGTTTGCCATTTAGTTTCTGCAGACCTTTTTTCAAATCGATATTCGTCCCATCTGCAGTATCAATGTATTTCATATCCATGTCGACATCAATATTTAGTCCGCCCAGCAAGTCTACCGTCTGCCTCAACACATCAAAATTCACCACGACCATATGATCAATTGGAATGCTTAGTAGATCGCTAAAAAATTGCTTCGTATTAGGAATGGCCTGCGACTTATCTTTAATATAGTGGTAAGCATAATAGTAATTGGCTTTGCGGGAAGGCAAAGATTTCGGTTTAAGCAGTAAATCACGCGGTAGCGATAACAAACTGGTGGACCTGGTTTGCGGATTATAGCTGACGAGCATCAGCACATCCGTATTCATCACCCCGCCGCCCCCATCCCGGCTATCTACACCGGCGAGCAGAAAGATCATTGGCTCCATGTTTTCTTTTTTATTATTGTTATCGGTCTCCATTGGAAGTGCCAAAGGTTGAACGACTGCCGCAGGTGCCGCCATGCGCTGAATGGCCGTGTCCGTCTTCTGATATAAATACCCCGCATACAGCCCCACTCCAACTAGGAGGGCGACGATGACAAGACTTATACTCGTCACAACCTTGCGGGTCGTGCTCCGCTTGCTTTTACTCTTATTTTTGCTCTTTCTAGACATGATTCTCTCCACTCCACTTCGTTAGCGTTCAATACTGTATATATCCAATGTCCATCCTGCCTTCTACTTCTCAGATGGTTCAATGAAGATTTCATCCTTATGAACTTTAACACTTAGCACTAAACCAATCGCCAGGATATTACTGAGCAGTGAACTGCCTCCATAGCTGATGAATGGTAATGAAATACCCGTCAGGGGCAGCAAACCGATATGCATTCCGATATTCACGGATACCTGAAAGATTAACATGGCGATAAAACCGATAACCAAATAAGACCCTGCACGTTCTCTACTGTCCATAGCGATAAAGATCATCCGATACACGAGCAGTAAGTACAGAAGCAGCAGCACAGCAGAACCTATAAAACCATAATTCTCCCCAATGACGACATAGATTGAATCAGAATATGCGTAAGGAATAAATCCTCTACGAACATAAACCCCTTCACTGCCAGACAAGCCTCCGGCCCCTATCGCTGTCATTGCATTTTTAACATGCCACGATTTATCTGGATCACTGGTTGGATCTAGAAAGACTTGAATCCTGGACATTTGATGGGGCTTTACAATCTTAGATAACAATTCGAAGTCGGCATTAAATAACCATAATATAGTACCAATCGAAGCGAACACTGTGCCGAGGATCAGAATCATATACATTGCCCGGATATTGCCAACCCAAAGCATACTAAGTAATATCCCGACAAAAACCAGCGCCGTACCTAAATCTGGTTGTTCCAAAATTAAGACGAATGGGAGTACAAAAATACCACAGACCGGTAATAAATCTTGAACGAAACGGAGTTCCTTTCCCTCTCGTTTTCCTAGCACATGGGCAATCAGCAGCACTGTGGAGATTTTCGCCAACTCTGAGGGCTGGAGCTGAAAGCCCCCGATACTAAGCCACCGGGAGGCACCATTAATATGTTCTCCAACAAACTTGACCAACACAAGCATCCCTATACTCATTCCATAGAGAAGGTAGGCCAGCTTGCCCAATAGAATTTTGTAATCTACCAATGCAATCATCAACATTGGAATACAAAATGCACCGAAGAGATATAGATAATTAATTTGAAGTCCCGCAAGATGTGTATCCGCTGTTGCTCCATGAATAGCAAGGGTTCCAATGGAAACGAGACACGTCACAAGTATAAGTGTGGATAGATCCAGTTTTGCAAACTTGCTGGTGATAAACATATGACTACCTCTATTTGGTTGAATTTCTGGAGTTTTCTTGACGTCTTCTATGGTTATCTCGTGAAATGCTAAGAAGAATCCCGGTACTGGCCAAACATAGAATGAGCGATGATCCACCATAGCTAATAAAAGGGAGCGGTACTCCCGTAATCGGCAGGCTGCCAATTACAGATCCAACATTCAGCAGGAATTGAATAAATATCATCATCACAATACCCATTCCCACCATGAGACCGAATGGATCACTACTCCTTATTGCAGTAATAAACCCTCGCCAGATGAACAGAAATAATACGACGAAGAGCATAAATGTGCCGACAAACCCCAATTCTTCGCCAACTACAGCAAAGATAAAATCGGTATGAGCTTCCGGCAAATAAAATAGCTTCTGCACACCTTGACCAATCCCGGTCCCAGTAAGGCCTCCATTGCCCAAAGCATATAATGACTGTGTAAGCTGATAGCCCGATCCTTGCAGATCATCCAGCGGATTCAGAAAAGCGCTGACGCGCTCAAGACGATAACTTTTACTAACCGCAAGATAAATAAACATAGGCACGAGAGCCATGCTAAGCAACAACATATGACGGAGGTCAACATCACCGACCCAGAGGATCGTTACTGCAATAAAGAATAGAATCAACACGGTTCCGAAATCCGGTTGTCTCATGATCAGCAGCAGGATTGTGCCAATGACCAAGATAATGGGCAGTAAGCCATTCCGGAAATTGCGGATTCGCTCCCCTTTTCTGCTAATGATGGCCGACAAATATACGATAACGGTTAACTTACTAAACTCCGACGGCTGCAAATTAAAACCACCCAGAACAAACCATCGTCTTGCACCATTAATGTCCGCTCCTCCTATTAAGACGAGAACGAGCATTACTAAGGAGAACGTGAGCAGAATCGGCGAAGCCTTTTTCCATACAGAAAAAGGTATACACATAAAAATGAGCATCACAAATAATCCGGTGAGCACAAATACGCCTTGTTTCATGACGTAGTGCCACGGACTATCATGTTTTATGAAAGCAGCAGGATAACTGGCGCTAAAAATCATAATCAAACCAAAACCAACCAGTAGCAGCGTCAAGAAAAACAGGGCAAAATCGGGGCGACCTCTTATTTTAAGTTTCAAATCATAGATCACCTCCACCATGCCAGCACCATTCACGAAAGGATTACTTCAGATTGAGTTCCCCGTGATAAGCCTTCTTAGAAAATAGCTTTAACTTATCCTCACTTAACTTATAAACGTCCAGACCATTGCCAGCCTCACCCAATGACCAGCCTAGGGCAAGCTCGTTAAAGCCGTCATGATCTAAATCCAGGAATCCTGCATACTCCAGACCATATCCAAAACCCTGGATCTCTGAAACCACTTTCCATTCCTCGTTTTGTTGCTTGAAAAGTGCGGCTTTTAACGGCTTACCGGCCTCTTTATTGTCTTCATAGACAACGACAGCTTCATCAATTCCGTCTCCATCCATATCTCCGAAAGAGATATCATGACCCTCTTGTCCCTGTAAAGGGGCGACCAGTTGCGCCTTATCCGGCAACAGCTTGATCAACTCCTGACTGGTATCATAACGCTGCTTGCTCGCTTCGGATAAGGGAGGCTTTATCATATCTATAGGTGTTGCCGGAACCCGGCATCCGCCAAGCAACCATAACGTTGTCAGCATGACACCTACTTTTATGCATTTGCTGGACATTGGGATCATCGACTCCTCGCTTATCCGCTCTTTACCTATTTTATCTGCGGAAGGGATTAAAGTGGTTATGAAATAGTTAAATTTGCGGATCACTTATACTGGAAGTTCTATTTGAACCCGGCTTCCCTCTCCTGCCACACTGTCTATTCTCAATACTCCATGATGCAGTTTAACGATCTGATCCGATATGGACAGACCGAGCCCGCTGCCTGAAGCATTTGGATCGCCTTTATAGAATTTGTGCAGAACATTCTCTAAATCGGCCTCTGCGATTCCTGAACCATTATCTTCTACCGTAATCACTACTTTTCCCTGAATGGTGTGGGCTTCAATCAGAATATGGCCTGAAGGTGGAGTGAATTTGAGTGAATTATCAATAAGATTAATCATGATTTGCTTGAGACGATTCTCATCTGCTTGAATGACAGGCAGGGGTTCCTTGACACTTACTTCAAGTGAGATACCTTGCCGGGCCGCTCTCGGGGCCAGTTGCCTCCCGATATGCTGCAGCAATTCCTTCAGATCCACTGGAGCGGGGTGTATCGTTATTCTACCGTTATCCAGCTTGGAAAAATCGAGCAGCTCGTCCACCATATGAGTTAATCTGTCACTTTCGGATTCAATAATTTCAAGTCCATCTTGAAGCAGAGGCCGGTTCTCGCCCCCATTGGCCTTCAATGTGATGGCCCAGCCTTTTATGGAGGTTAGCGGGGTGCGCAATTCATGGGATACGGATGAGATAAAATCATTCTTAAGCTGTTCACTCTTGGAAATTCGACTCGCCATCATATTCAAAGTATCCGCCAAGGAACCCAGCTCATCCTGGTAGCGCTTATGGACTCTTATACTGAAATCCCCTTCAGTCATTTTATCTGCGGCTTGTTTAAGGTCTTTGATGGATCTCGTAATGGTCCAAGACAGCAATAAACCAAGAATCGTCACAATCACAATCACCAGCAATCCGACACCGATCAATAAAAATGTAATTTGATTCACTGTATGTATGGTCTCCGTTAAGGACGTGATAAACCTGACTTCCCCGACGATGACTTCATTTGCTTGTAAAGGATAGGCGACTGCTAAAATGGCCTCCCCGGTCACAGGGTCCTTCCCTCTCCAGGTGCCAGGCTGACCATGAATCGCTGACTGCACATCCGCAGTCATAACCTTATCGCCTTGAAGTCCATTCGAATCCTGCAAAAGCCGACCCGATGAACTAATAATCTGCACCTGCGCATCAGAATGGTTAGCAAATCCTTTCAACAGGCGTTCCGATTCCTTCTCCAGATCTTCTTCAGCAAAATACTGCTGAAAAAAAGAAGCGGATAGCTCCGCTTGATTCATCAGGATTCGCTCTATATTGTGAAAATAATAATATCTCACGGATACGTTAAGGAAAATCTCCAGTATGAGAACCGTCAGGCAAATGACTACCAGATAACTGCCTACTAATCTTTTCTGAATCCCCATCCCTTTAGCCATCCTTCCTAAAACGATAACCTACTCCCCATACAGTCTCGATCCAATACGGATTAGAGTCGTCATCTTCGATCTTCTCCCGCAATTTGCGCACATGAACATCTACCGTTTTAGGATCGCCAATATAATCCTCACCCCATACGAGATTCATTAATTCATTCCTTGAGAGTGCAGTATCGGGATGTTCCAGGAACGTTCTGATCATTTGGAATTCCTTCGGCGTTAATTCAATCAAGACATCATGCTTAAACACCTTATTGGCATTAAGGTCCATTCGAATCGGCCCGGATTGAAGAACAAACCTTTGCGGCTTTACAACCACTTCTGTACGGCGCAGAATGGCTTTGATTCGTGCTACCAGCTCTAATGGATTAAAGGGCTTGACGATATAATCATCGGCACCGATTTCAAGTCCTTTGATTTTATCCAGATCCTGTCCACGTGCGGTTAAAAAAACAATGATGACCCCAGGGTCCTGCTCTCTTAGCTTCTGGCAGATTTCAAAGCCGTTACCATCCGGCAGCATAATATCCAGAACAATAACATCAGGATGGTCCGTAGTGAAGCTCTGTAAAGCTTCTCCTTGACCTGCTGCCTCAGTCACCACAAATCCGTTATTGATTAAATTAATCGATATAAAACGTCTAATATTATCATCATCTTCAACAATCAGTACATGATTACGAACAGCAGTATCCACGATTTCCACCCCTATTAACCGGTTTCCTAGATAAGTAAATACAAAAAAAGCTCTCCCTGTAAAGAGAGAGTCTTGGGTGCAGAGGCATATTAAATCACATGTGGATATTACTCTATATTGAGGGGCTTGTCAAAAATCGGTGTCTATTAATGAATTTCTTTCTCCATGTATACAATCGGAATGAATTCAGTCTTCAATTCACTTTACCGTCTCCAGTGTATAGCGGTTGGCCGGAACCTTAAGTCCCAGATTGCCCCGCAACGTGTCATCCTCGTATTCTGTACGGAAAAGACCCCGCTGCTGCAGGACCGGAACGACCAGATCCACGAAATCCGCCAGCCCGCCCGGCACAACGGTACGAATATTGAAGCCATCTGCAGCCCCGCCTTCAAACCATTCCTGTATCTGATCAGCAATCTGATCCGGTGTACCGATGAACGAGGTTCTTGGCGTAGAGGCCTGTAATGCTACCTGGCGCAACGTTAGTCCTTGCTCTCTGGCCTGCTGCTTGATCTTGTCCGTTGTACTCCGGAAGCTATTGCTGCCAAGATCACCGATCTCAGGAAAGGGCTCATCCAACGGGAATTGGGAGAAGTCAAAATGTTCAAAGTAACGGCCCAAATAATTTAGTGCCTGATCGATACTCACTAATTCAGCGATTTCCTGATATTTTTGCTCGGCCTCTTCTTCTGTTCTGCCAACGATTGGACCAATGCCCGGGAAAATCAGGATGTCCTCTGCCTTGCGTCCATACGCCGCCGCTCTCGTCTTAACGTCTTTATAAAACTCCCTTGCTTCCTCCAGTGTCTCATGCCCCGTATATACGGCATCGGCTGATCTGGCCGCCAAATCCTTGCCGGATTCGGAAGAGCCTGCCTGAAATATGACCGGATACCCCTGTTTGGAACGCGCTACATTAAGCGGCCCCTGCACAGAAAAGTGTGTTCCTTTATGATTCAGCGTGTGCAGCTTGGTGCGATCAAAGAAAACGTCATTCTCCTTATCCCCGGTAAATGCATCGTCCTCCCATGAATCCCACAAGCCTTTGACTACCTCCAAATGTTCTTCCGCTATTTCGTAGCGCAAAGCATGGTTCGGATGCTCGCCTTTACCAAAATTAAGCGCCGATCCTTCCAGTGGTGAAGTCACCACATTCCATCCGCTTCTTCCGCCGTTTATTTGGTCCAGAGAAGCGAACTGTCTTGCAACCGTGAACGGTTCACTATATGAAGTAGATAATGTGGCAACCAGTCCGATATTCGACGTTACTCCCGTCAATGCAGATAGAAGGGTCAGAGGTTCAAAGCGATTGAGAAAATGAGGATTGGACTTCTCGTTGATAAAGAGACCGTCGGCGATGAATAGCAGGTCGAACTTCCCCTCCTCTGCCTTGAGCGCCTGCTCTTTGTAGAAATCCAGACTTACGCTCGCGTTGATCGGAATATTAGGGTGGCGCCAAAAGGAAATACTGTTGCCCACCCCGTTCAAGTTTGCGCCTAACTTCAATTGTCTTTTCGCCATGTTTAAATCCTCCTCATATGGTGATATCTATATTGATCATTCTTGATGGCGGATAACGTTCTCATTTGTTCAAGCTGCTGCGAGTTGGCTCTCCCGCAATGACCAACTTTGTTCTATCCACCCGCTTAAATCCCTTCATTCTAACAACCCATGCCGCTCCCAGCAGCGTAATACCCGTAAGGAGAAATACAACAGGAATTCCAACCCAACCGCCCAGAAAACCGCCAATTAACGGCCCAAGCACAATTCCGAATTGATTTGCGGTCTGGCTCAGACTGACCGCTCTGCCCCGAAAATCGTTGTCGGCATATTTGATAATCAATGCATTCATAGCCGGGTACACGGCGGCGAAGAACAGCCCATAGATAAATCGCAGACTTCCAAAATAAATGAGGTTAAAGGCTGTCAGCTGCAGGAGACTGCCAATCCCGCCGCCCAGTAGACCGATAAACAATGTTTTCTCGTATCCGATCCGACCGCCAATTCTCCCCCAACGAGGTCCCATAATCACCGTAGCAACGCCGATCGCGGAGAATACGATCCCTGCACTAAGTGTGGCATTGCTGATATCTCCGCCAATCTGAACGACGTAAATCGTTAGCACAGGTTCGATAATAAGCACAGAAGTCGAGACGAGTAGAATCAGACCATAAATCCGCATTAAACCAGGGTTGGACGCCGCTTTCTTCAAATCCCCCAGGATGCTTGATTGCACCACAGTGCGGTGCTCGCGCGATTCTTTTACCCATAGAACCATAAGAGCAGACAAAAGTGTAATCACTCCTGATGCAATGAAACAGCCCCGTAGTCCGATCCAATGGCTCAGCACACCACCTACAAGCGGCCCAAGAATCCCCCCGGCAGCGGTTGAGGTCGAGATGACACCGAGTGCATACCCCACATGTTTTTCAGGTGTATTCGTACCAACCAATGTGATCGAAGCTGGCGTGAAGCCGGCCATGAGTCCCTGAAAAATCCGCACCGCAATAAACATATAGGGGTCATGGACAAAGTAATTTGCCATATGGGCGATAGCCAGTCCCACGCCTGAACGAATCAGCATCGACTTGCTGCCGTATTTGTCAGCCAGCGATCCCCAAAAGGGGGCACATAATCCGCTAATCAGAAAGCTGATGGAAATCGAAACGCCAGACCAGACCTCCAGTCCATTTTGAATGCCCAGATCTTCTTGCAGAAACAGAGGAAAAAACGGAACAGACAGGGTATAAGCCATATGATTGAAGAATAGTCCTAGCCACAAGATATACAGATTGCGCTTCCAGTGCAGCATCATCATTCCTCATAATATATAATTCCTATAAAATAAGTAGGTATTATCCATATTAGAATACCCCAGAGAGAATGTATAATTGAAAAGTTCAATAGTTTCATTCAAGAATTGAATCACTCCAATTCCCTGAGTTCTCCGCAAATGCAAAAAAGGTCCGTAAATCGCTACATGAGCAATTCACGAACCTTTATTGTTAAATCCTAATGCGGTCGAGAGGACTCGAACCTCCACAGTATTGCTACCACACGGACCTGAACCGTGCGCGTCTGCCAATTCCGCCACGACCGCATATTATGTATAGTTTGATTCATATCTGGTTTGTTTCAACCAGCGAATCAATCACCGTAATTAAGAATATACTCCTTTTCCGAATGAATTGCAAGCTTTATTTCAAAAAATCTATTCCGTCTTTTAGATTCATAGCATGAATATAGGTAAAACCAATCACCTCTATCCATTCTATATATTTCACTTATAAGACTTCAGTGTGTTACAACATAAGAAAGACTTCACAACGAAGGGAGCTTCACTTATGAATCAATTATGGCATACCGGTACCTATGATAAAGATATGGCGTTTGTCTCACAGTTTGGTGAATCACTGATCGACCTGCTTCAGCCCCGGCCGGGCGAGCAGATTATCGACTGGGGTTGCGGCACTGGTGATCTCGCGGCAACAATCGCTTCCCATGGTGCTGTCGTCACTGGCATTGATGCTTCTGCCGATATGATCAGAACGGCGCGCAGCAAGCATCCAGAGCTGACCTTTATTGAAGCAGATGGTCAGAATTATGTGGCGGAGCCGGCGGCAGACGCCATTTTCAGCAATGCAGCCCTCCACTGGCTGCTGGATGCTGATGGTGCGGCGGCTTCCATGGCCGCCAGCCTCAGGCCGGGCGGACGTCTGGTCGCAGAATTCGGCGCGCTGGGCAATATTGCGTCCATTGTCACCGGGCTGCCCCGCGCCTTTGCCGCAATTGGCCAGAGCGATAAGCTGCGCCTGCCCTGGTATTTTCCCAGCACGGGACAGTATGCCTCCCTGCTGGAGCGCCAAGGGTTCACCGTGGACTTCGCCCTGTGCTTCGACCGCCCGACACCGCTGGAGGGCGCGGAGCAGGGCTTTGCGACATGGCTGAATATTTTTGCCAATGGAATTCTGACGGCCCTCTCCCCTGCTGAACGTGCAGAGGTGACTTCTCGGATGGAAGAGGAGCTTAAACCGATATTGTTCCAAGAAGGGCGCTGGGTGATGGATTACCGGAGAATTCGGGTCGCGGCTTACAAACGGTAGACAAAACTCTTTTATACAATCATTACCTTGCTGTTGCCGATGGTTTGCCCCACAATAGAGATTGAACGGAAACGGACCGGTCCAAGGAATGCTGCAATACTGGGATTACGATGGAGCATGCTACCTGTAATAGAGTGCTTCTGATATCACTATACGTACAGCAAAGCCGCCGGTAGCTCCGGCGGCTTTACCCTGTTTATAGATGAGGCATTAGGACTGCTTGTCCACGACGCGCAGTCTCTGGTCGCCAACATATCTGTTGCTTCCCGCGCCAAGTCCCACGAGCAGCAACACTACGCTGGCGCCAAGCAGCAGGATCAGCGGCAGTGTCCAGCTGCCGGTCAGGTCATGCAATAACCCGAACAAAGCAGGTCCCGCTGCCGCCAGCATATAGCCGATGGATTGGGCCATGCCTGACAACTCGGCGGCTTGCTGTGTGCTCCGTGTCCGCAGGCTGAAGAACATCATCACCAATCCGAAGGAAGAACCACCGGCGATCCCGATAGAACAAGCCCATAGCAGCATCCATGACGTACTGCCCAGCCATACGCCTCCAATCCCTACTATATAGAGCACAACGATGCCGATAACGAAACTGCGCTGATGTTTCATTCGCCCGGCCAGAAGAGGGATAAAAAAGGTGAACGGAAGCTGTGCAAGCTGCATAATGGACAGAATCCAGCCCGCATGACTCAGAGTCATCCCCCGTTCCACCAGAATAACGGAAAACCAGGCGATCATGACATAGTAGAGCAGCGATTGCAGGCCCATAAAAATGGTAACCTGCCACGCCAATCTGGAACGCCACAGATTCCCTCCCGTAGCGCCAGCGGCTCCCGGGGAACGCTGCTCGAGATTGCGGATTTGTGGAATCCAGAGCAGTGTGGACAGAGCAGCAATGACAAACCAGATGGCCAGCGTCCCTTTCCAGCCGAGTCCGGTCTGGGTAGCCAGAGGTACACTGATGCCTGAAGCGACAGCGGCGCACAGATTCATGGATACAGAGTAGATCCCGGTCATCAGGCCGGTATTCTGTGGAAATTTACCTTTGATAAGCCCGGGAAGCAGCACATTACAGACCGCGATGGAAAGCCCAAGGATAGCCGTGCCAAGAAACAACATCCCCGTCCCCGCAGCGGAGCGGATCAGGATGCCTATTGAGAGCAGCAACATAGATACAACCAGTACATTAGCCAAGCCGAAACGGCGGGCCAGTTTAGGGGCAAACGGGGACAGCAGCGCGAAGGCTAACAGCGGCAGCGTAGTGATCGCCCCTGCTGCTGTATTGGATAAGCCCAGATCGTCACGGATCGTCTTGACCAGCGGTCCAACGGAAGTAAACGGAGCCCGCAGGGCTGCCGCTACAATGATAATTCCCAGAATAAGCAGCCAATTGTCCGTTCGGGACCGGGATGTGGATTTTTTATGCCCGATAGCTTCTTGTCCTTGTCTTGTGTTCATGATGTTATTTCCTCCTTGGGACAAAAAAATAACCGCAGGCCAAAAGCCTGACAGGAATGGATCATGCTATAACCCAACCTATTATACGCTTTGTGCACGGCAAACACAGCATTGACAAATCAAAGATGCCTCTTTAGTATCCTAATAATGGAGATTATACCTGCTTGTCCAGTTATAAGCCCACCTATATTAAATAAAAGAAATGAGTGAAGGTAGATGATTCGTCGGTTTGCATCCTATTATCGGCCCTACAGAAAGCTGTTTATCATCGACTTCTCCTGCGCAGTTGGCGCGGGGCTGCTCGAGCTTGCGTTTCCAGTGGCCGTTAACAAATTTATAGACGACCTGCTCCCAGGCCAGGATTGGCCGCTCATCCTCATTGCCTGTGTTGCGCTGCTGGCGATCTACGCCCTTAATACGGTGATGCAGTATATCGTGACCTATTGGGGCCACATGCTGGGGATTAACATTGAGACCGATATGCGCAAAAAAATGTTCGACCACATTCAGAAATTATCTTTCCGTTTTTTCGATAATAACAAAACCGGCCATCTGATCGGCCGGATTACCAACGACCTGAATGATATCGGCGAGATGGCGCACCATGGACCGGAAGATGTTTTCATTGCGGTCATGACCTTGGTCGGTGCCTTTATCCTGATGGCAGACATCAATCTCAAGCTCGCCATCATTACCTTCGTCATCGTCCCTATCATGGCTTGGGTTATTATTTACTTCGGACGCAATATGACCACAACCTATCGCCAGCTCTTCGGCAACGTCGGCAACTTCAATGCCCGTATTGAGGACAATGTGGGCGGTATCCGCGTGGTACAATCCTTTGCCAATGAAGATCATGAAAAAGAGCTGTTCGCAGTAGATAACCAAATGTTCCGGCGCACGAAGCTGCTGGCCTATAAAATCATGGCAAAAAGCTTGTCCGTTACCTATATGATGACCCGCCTTATTACTGTCCTTGTGATGATCAGCGGCGCATGGTTCTTTATCCAGGGCGAGCTCGCCATCGGTGAGTTTGTTGCCTTCATCCTGCTATCCAATGTCTTCTTCCGCCCAATTGAGAAGATCAACGCCGTAATCGAGAGTTATCCTAAAGGCATCGCCGGTTTCAGACGGTACCTGGAGATCATAGACACCGAACCAGAGATTAGCGATAAGCCAGACGCCGTAGACGTCAATGCATTGCGCGGCGACATCGCCTTCCAGAACGTCACCTTCGGTTATGATGAGCAGCGGCCGGTGCTGAAGGGCATCAGCCTGAACGTCAAAGCCGGTGAGACTGTTGCCTTCGTCGGTCCTTCCGGTGCAGGGAAGACGACCATCTGCAGCCTGTTGCCCCGCTTCTATGATGTCACTGGAGGAGCGATTACTGTCGACGGTATCGATATCCGTGACTTGAAGCTGACTTCGCTGCGCAAGCAGATCGGTATTGTACAGCAGGATGTGTTCCTGTTCTCCGGCACGATCCGTGAGAACATTGCATACGGCAAACTGGATGCCCAGCTGCCCGAGATCTGGGAAGCAGCCCGGCGGGCCCATCTGGAAGAACTGATCCAGAATCTGCCCGAGGGGATGGAGACTGTGATCGGTGAGCGTGGCGTGAAGCTGTCCGGCGGTCAGAAGCAACGGCTGGCTATCGCGAGAATGTTCTTGAAGAATCCACCGATTCTGATTCTCGACGAAGCGACCTCGGCGCTTGATACGGAGACAGAAGCTGCAATCCAGCAGTCGCTGAGCGAGTTGTCCGTGGGTCGGACCACACTGGTTATCGCCCACCGCCTGACGACTATCAAGAATGCCGACCGAATTATTGTTGTTAACGAAGATGGTATTGCTGAGCAAGGACGCCATGATGAGCTGGTTCATGCCGGTGGAATTTACAGCCGCTTGCATCAGGTGCAGTTTAACGCTTAGCATTCAATAGCTCAGAGATGTACCAGAGAATCGGCTTTTGCCCAAAAGAAAAGCTATCCCAGCGTTCGCTTTATGAACGCGGGACAGCTTCGGAAGAACAGGTTAACCAGAGCGTTCTGGTTGACCTGTTTTTTTGCGTACAATCACCAGAGAACAAAAGCCTTCCTCAGCAATGTATCTTATTTTTTCGCGATATGCACCTTCAGCAACTTGCCCTTCACGGTAGTCTCCCGCATCGCCTGAAGCACCTGTGGGCCTTTGCCGTTCAGAATATCCACATAGGATACATTATCCTGTATCGTGATGATTCCGATATCCTCTGCCGTCACCCCATCGAGCTTAGCCAGCGTACCGACAAAATCCACCGCCCGGAGTTTCTTCTTCTTGCCACCGTTAAAGTACAGCTTCATGATATCCTTGCTTAAGTTTTCGCTCCGGTCCTTCTTGCGCACTGGCTGTCTGTTGATCTTCTGCCCGAACGCTTCCTGCGCCGCCGCCACGTCATCCTCAGAAGGAACCGGCAGCACAGGGATGCTGAAGCCAATATAGTCTTCAATTTCCTTGACCCATTTATGCTCATTCGGTGTCACAAAAGTGATAGCTTTACCCGATTTGCCTCCACGTGCGGTTCTCCCCGTCCGGTGAACATAACTTTCTTTCTCCAGCGGGATATCATAGTTGATTACATGGGTGATATTGTCGATATCGATCCCTCGCGCGGCCACGTCGGTGGCAATCAAATAACGGAACTGCCCTCTTTTAAAAGCATTCATGACCTCAAACCGTTCATCCTGCATCATGCCGCCATGGATCTTGTCGCACGGATATTCAAGATCGGCCAGGCCGCGGAACAGATCATTCACCTGCTCTTGAGTCCGGCAAAAGATGATGCAGCTGTCCGGGTTTTCCACGGTAAGAAGATCGCTCAGCAACGAGAATTTGGCTGCCTGTCTTACTTCAATAAGCGCATGATCGATAGTCGCCGTGGTGATACCGCTGGCCTGAATCTCAATATCCACAGGATCATTCATGTACTTACGGCAGAGATTCTTGACCTTGTCCGGCAAGGTTGCGGAGAATAGCAGGGTCACCCGATCCCTCGGCAGCTTCTTGATAATTGCCTCCACTTGCTCAATAAAGCCCATGTTAAGCATTTCATCCGCTTCGTCAATAATGAGATATTTCAATCGGTTCAGCGGCAATGTACCTCGTTCGATATGGTCAAACACACGTCCGGGTGTCCCCACCACGACATGCGTTTTTTGTGTAAGCTCTATTTTCTGCGGGGCAAAAGGAGATTTGCCGACCAAGGCTACCGCTTTGATCCGCTTAAGGCGCCCGATGTTGGTAATATCACTCTGTACCTGCGCAGCAAGCTCGCGTGTAGGCGTCAGGATCAGCGCCTGCGGCTTATTCTCTGCCCAATCCACCAACTCGCAGACCGGAATCCCGAAGGCCGCTGTTTTTCCGCTGCCGGTTTGTGATTTTACGATCAGATCCTGCCCTGTCAGGGCTGTGGGAATAACCTTACTCTGCACTTCTGTAGGCGTTGTATAGGAGAGTGCCTCTAGTGCCTTCAGTATATCTTCTTGTAGTCCATAATCCTTAAATTGTAATCCGCTCATTATTCAACCTCTTCTTTACCCAAGTAGCAGCTAGCTGCCCGCATTCCATTCCTTGTAGAACTCCTCTAGAAAATGAAGCATAAACCCATGCCGTTCCTCGGCCAGCTTACGCCCGTAAGGCGTATTCATCAGATCTTTCAGCTTCAGCAGCTTCTCATAAAAATGATTAACCGCCGTTCCTTTACTGTAATCCCGGTATTCCGCCTTCAGTGACTCCTCGCGCGGCGGCAGACCGGGATCATGCATTGGTCGTCCTTTCGCTCCCGAGAATACGAACGTGCGGGCAATACCGATCGCACCAAGTGCATCCAGACGGTCCGCATCCTGCACTACCTGTCCTTCCAGCGTCTTCATCGGTTGCCCCCCGCCACCGCTGTAAGACATAGTGTCAATGATCTCGAGGATATGATCAATCTGACTATGATCCTCCAGACAGGACAGAAGCCAATCGCGGACCTTCCCCATTCCAGCTTCCTTGGAGGGGTTCAATTTCTCGTCGGCGACATCATGCAGCAGCGCCGCCATGGCACAGATGAAGGGGTCTGCCTGTTCCTGCGCCGCAATGGCACAGGCGGTATTTCTGACTCTATCGGAATGCCACCAATCATGGCCCGTCGTATCCTGGCCCAGTTGCTCCTGCACAAATTCCTCTGTGCGGGAAATAATGTGTGAGGTGTTCATGGGTTTGCTCCCTTTTCGCTATAAATAATAGTACAATGAATCCATTTCATAAATCCATGGACGTCTCATTATAGCCTACACATAGCCATTCGCCTACCTTATTTGAGACCACATGAAAAGTATTGACTTGCAAGACCTAACATTATCCGTTATAATCTGCTGTAATCATGAAGAAAAAGGAGCTGATTCACCATGTGTCTTACTACAACGACCCTTATATTGAATCAACTCCATCATTACTACAAACAGCGTTAGCACCCCTGTAACTATTCAGGGCGGGCTAACGCTTTCGCGTTTGGCCTCCCTGCGGCATATGAGAACGCGCAGGACCAAGAGGTCCTGCGCGTTTTTTTGTTCTTTTTATCCATTACCATGCCAATTCAAAGGAGCTGCCAACCATGCAAAATGTCAAAGGAACCTACGATTACTTCGGAAAAGAACAACGGCTGCGAAAAAAAGTTCAAACTCTCCTGGAAGAACAGTTCGCACTATATGATTATGAATCTATGGATACCACATTGCTGAACGAACTGGAGCTATTGACCTCAAAGTATGCCGGGGGCGATGAGATCCTGAAAGAGATGTACCAGCTCAGCGATCAGGGTGAACGCAGATTGGGACTTCGCTATGATTTGACCATCCCTTTCGCCAAGGTGATTGCCCTGAATCCCGGGATGGAGCTGCCGTTCAAGCGTTATGAGATCGGAAAAGTATTCCGCGACGGTCCAGTCAAACGGGGACGGCTGCGGGAATTCCTGCAATGTGATGCTGATGTCGTCGGCATTTCCGGCCCGGAGGCAGAAGCCGAGCTGATGCAGCTTGCAGACGAGGTCTTCCGCAAGCTGGAGATCCCTGTCGTGATGAAATGGAACAACCGGCGCTTTCTGAGCGAAATTCTCGAAGCTCTTGGCGTTCCAGCCGCCGACAGCTTATCGGTGATGCTAACTCTGGATAAGCTGCAAAAAGTCGGCACCGCTGGCGTGAAAAGTGAACTGACGGCTAAGGGACTTAACAGCGATACAACCGCCGCCATTCTCGAACTGATCGGGCTGGAGAATCCCGGCTTTGAACAACTGTGCAGTAAGTACAACCTGACCGGACAACCCGGCGCTGTGGAGGTACTCGCCCTTCAGACTCTGATCTCAAAAATCGGACTGCAGGAGATCTGTCAATTCGATCCTTTCCTGTCGCGCGGCCTCTCCTTCTACACCGGTACGGTATATGAGATTTTCGATGCTACAGGAACTTTCACTTCTAGTCTGGGCGGCGGCGGAAGATATGACGCCATCATTGGGAAGCTCGTTGAACGGGAGGATATGGCGTACCCGACGGTTGGATTGTCTTTTGGCATGGAATCGATTATGGCACTCCTGGGTGAACGCAAGATGGAGGAGAATAACGCCTCCGTCATGATTGTCCCAATAGGCGATGATACAATGGCGCAGGCACTGATGACCGCCGCCCAGCTTCGCAAGGAAGGGATCCGTACCACGATTGAGACCGGGAAGCGGAAGCTCAAAAAAGTATTGGCCTCTGCCTCTACCAAGGGCATCCGATATGTGGTTCTGATCGGTGAGAATGAAGCTAGCGAAGGGATTGTACGGCTGAAGGATATGCGGGAGCAATGCGAATATGCGGTCGTGCCGGATGAGGCTATCTACCTAATCACTAAGTAGCTGTTCTTAACGGATCAAAAAGTGATTCAGAGCCTCAAGCAGTCCCTGCGGAGCTTCTTCCGGTATAAAATAGCCGCGCGGCAGCCCACAACCGCTGATCTGGGAGGCTTGCTGTTTTAGGATTCTCTCGTTGTTCCGCCGCTTAGAGCAAGCCACAGCAGAAAGAGGTACAGGAGCCTCTCCTGTACCTTGGGACTGCCCCCATAACGTGAGACACATCAAAACACCTTCAAGAGAATGGAAGCTTGTCTTATGGTAGGAAGACATCTTTGGAGGTGTTTTCCTATGCTTCTGAACGCATCTTGTTATAGCGCTCCCGATACTCTTTGGGGGTCTTGCCATAGTGCTTCTTGAAAGTAGTGCTGAACTCATCTGGTCCTGCATAACCGATGACCACAGCAATATCGGACAGCTTCAGTATGTTCTCCTGAAGGAATGGCTCGGCCTTTGCTGCCCTCACACCACTCACATAGTCACTCAAACTGGAACCGACATGCTGTTTGAACAACCGCGATAAGTCTGCTTCATTCATATGGTATTTGTTCGCCAGGATTGGAAGACTTAATTCGTAGCCATAATTGGCCTCCACGTACTTTCTGACCGCCTCAACCAGCAGCACTCCGTCCCGGTTTTCAGTCTTCTCCACTTCCTCTATCACATGCTGGGCCCTTTCGCTGAGGTCTTCCAGCAACCATTCACGGGAGCGATGACTGGAAAGCAGCGACTGTCCGTTCCATAGATACTTCTGAAGCGAGGAACCGCCGGAAGCATACTTCCCGGCCAGAGCCACCAACAGCAGTTGGATTCGCAGCGCCAGAAAGCTGTGCTCAGTGGCAGAGCTATCTTCTACACCCTTACCTGTAAAAATTCCTACCAGTTGTTCACGGACAGCCTGCCTCTCGCATAGTTCAATGCTATTTGCCAGTTTTCGTTCTGTACTTATGGAGAATGCAGGTAGCGTCTGAAGGTCCGTACCATTATCGACATCCCCCTCCCTGCTGCGGCTCCAATTCCATAGAGCAGAAGCAAACCCGTTCTTCAAGTTCTTAAGTCCTCTGAACTCCATCCCGGCTCCTGCGGCACTGTCCAGCATCAACTTTGCTCCAGCAGCCTTTTGTAGTTCCTGTAAAAACCGGGTGCTCTTGTTCTCTTCTGCGGCCTCCTTCTTAAAAGAGATCAGGAAATACATCATCGCCGGGTTCCCGAAATCGCTGAACGGATAAACGCCTTTCCATCTGGCTGCCGTCTCACGGCCTAGACTTTGAAAACCCTGATACAGCAATTCGCGCCGTTCCTGCCGCTCGGTCATCCATGCAGACGGCAGATGCATCTCCACTGCCACAAACTGCGCCCACAGGTCATTCCCGGCAAGCGGGGCCAATCCCAGTTGCGTAAGCCGTTCCCTCACAGCTCCGGTACTGTACCACTCCCCCTTCACCAGTTGTAGCAGATAATCCTCCTGTAGAAGCCACAACTGCTCGCTTCTTACAGCCGTTTTCGCTTTCAGCCTGGAAGGCGGAGCTGAGCCCTGTCCTTCGCGAAGATCAGCAGCAAGTTTAGCAAGCAGTGCATTCAGTTCATCGCGTGCAACAGGCTTCAGTAAGTAATCCTTCACACCAAGCCTGACGGCTTGGCGCAGATCCTCAAAGTCAGAGTATCCTGACAGCGCCACTGTCCGCAGCCCAGGGTACTTTTCCTTGCAGATCCGGATGAATTCGATCCCGTCCATCTGCGGCATCCGCATATCCGAGATAATTACCTGAGGCAGGGGCTTGCGCTTCAATAGCTTCAACGCTTCGCTCGCGCTCCCAGCCTCTGACACAATCTCGAACCCCGCAGCCTTCCAGTCAATCTTGGACTTGATGCTGCTGCGAACACTCTTCTCATCGTCAACTAGCATTACCCCGTACATTCTACCAGCCCCTTGTCCAGAACGGGTACACGCTGTCTGCCCTGCAGCGAAGGCAGCCCACATGCTCACTTATAATTAACAGTATGTTCCAAAACACCGGAAACCAGACCATCACAGCCTCTTGGTTAAAAAACCCCCTGCCAATAGACCAATAGGCAGGGGGTTTCCTATGATATAGGAACAATTAACAGCTTGTTCTAAATTTTGAACCTCTCAACAAGTGCCAGCATTCCCTTGGCACTCTGTGTGTTAGCATCTGCCATCGCGGCCTCCTCAAAGCTCTTATCCACGATGTCCGCTGTTTTAACAGCAATATCCTGCACACCAACAGCGCCTTCATTCACTGTTGCCGCCACTTGATTCACAGCAACGGTAATGCTTGTTACACCCTCACTCAAGTGATCCGCGGCGGATTCGAACTGATGCATCAGTGCATTGACCATCTGAGCATCCGTATTATAGCGCTCACTGACTTCTACCAGTCGCCCGTAGTCTCCCAGAACATTTTGGTCGATAAAAGCAAGGATCGCCTCGGAGTTATCTTTCATCTGCTCAACAGAAGAATATACATTCTGCACAACGCCCTGAATACCCGCTGCCGTCGCAGAGGATTTCTCAGCCAGCTTGCGAATCTCCCCGGCTACTACGGCGAATCCCCTGCCTGCTTCTCCCGCCCGCGCAGCCTCGATCGCCGCATTCAAGGCTAAAAGATTCGTCTGACTCGTAATCGAGAGTATCGTATCGGTCAGTACATTGATCTCCGCAATGGCATGGGAGCGCTCGATCGCCTTTTCCATATCGGTACGTACCGTTTCATAGATCGTTTTAGCTTTATCCGTAGATAACATCGCATCATGCTGAAGTGCCAATGCCCGCTGCGTAATCTGTCTGGACACTTCTGCACCCTCTCTGGCTCTACCGGAGATCATATGTACATGAGTCTCAATTTCATGGATGGCTGCTGTCATTTCCTCGGTCGAAGCCGCCGTCTCCTCCATACCCGCTGATAGCTGCTCTGCTGTGGTCGAGTTGTCATGCGCATTCTCGCGCACCTCAATGGACAGCTTCTCCAGGGTCTCAGCATTGCCCAGCACCTTGGTCGAGATCGCAAGCAGGCTGCCAGCCATCTCCCGAAGCACTACACGTGTCTCGAACATCGCCTTGGCAATGGTGCCTGTCTCATCCTTATTCTTCTTCAAATACTCGTACTGTGCATCATACTTCAGGTCCAGCTTGGCCGTCCGTTTAATCAAATCGGTCAGCTTAACAATCGGAGACGAAATTCTATTTGCCAGCCATAATCCGGTGATCAAAGTAACCAACAAAATCCCCAGACCCAGCAACAAAAAGAATTTCGTCATCTCTTCAGCCGGTTTCTTGATTTCGTGAATATCGCCGGTCAATACCAGTGTCCATTTGGTATCCGGCAGCACCGTGTAAGAGGCTTTTTTCTGCAAACCTTTATACACATATTCCACAGAAGCGTTCTTTGGAATAACCCCTGCTTTGACCTGCTCCACGACAGACTTGATTTGTGCGTTCTCCACGGCAGTTCCTACTTTACTCTCATCGGGATGATAGAGAATAATCCCTGTCTCATCCACGAGGTAGGCATAGGAAGATGGGGCATTCACTGCTTTGGCGTTGTCCAAATATTGTGTGATACTACTGGCCGTTACGGCAGCGGCTATGAACCCGACCATTTTGCCGTCACTCTTCACCGGGTGCACAAAAGCAATCACGAACGCACCCGTCGATTTCGATTTCAGCGTTTCGCTGATCACCGGCGCACCGGAAGCCAGCACGCTTTTCGTATAGGCTCTATCTCCTACGCTAACTCCCAGTAGTTTCGTATCGCTATCTCCGACGATCGTCCCATTCATGTCGACTACAAACATATGCTCCAGATTGCCAGCGTCTTTTACCAGGCCTTGCAACCTAGTGTTCACCTCATTTTGCAAAGGATCTCCAGCCTGAATATCTCCTCCTCCCGCTTTTATGAGCAGTTCGCCGATCTCTGTCTGTCCGGCAACCAGTGCAATACTTCTCTTTTCCTTGTCGATCATAGCTTCAATATTCTCTGCTTTATTGTCCGTAACTTGCTCCATTGAAGATTCTGTAAGATTAAGTATCGTGTGGGTTGACTTGTTGTAGGTGAATATACCCATTACTGCAGTGGAAAACAGAGTTACTGCAATCAGCATGACCGATAATTTCATTCGAATCTTCATCGTACTCGACACCCTTCCGGCATGATCTAATCTTGTTAGGAATTCAATTATTGCAATCATTTTTATTACCATTACTATCGGATACGGACCCAGGTTAATGAATATAAAAAGTCGAAAAACAATAAAATAGATCATATTTTGTCGAAATGTAAATTTTAATGTTTTAAAAGTTTAAATGAATGCAAAAACAGGCGGTGTTCACCACCGGCCTGCTTGGTCTTTCATCCTACTTTATGAAGCAGTATCCGGTTCTTTAGACCTTTTGGGGAAACAACGCATCCCTAGCCGGACAAGGCTGCTTATCTAGAAATTGAGCCAGTGGTCCTGGCATGCTGCTGTACAGGTCCTTGAGCGAAGTGCCGTTATAGATGTTGCCGATGATCACGGGATGGCACAATTCGGAGATCAGGATATCACCATTACCATGCAGATGGAGCTGTTTCTTGCCTTCGATGCAGTGCGGGAAATATACTCCCGGCTGTTCCTGAAAGCCCATCTCCTCCATAAAGCGGTCCATGCATGTAAAGTACAGTGTGGTGTCGTCTTTTTTACGGGAGATCAAATCGTTGACAGCCTGTTTGAGCTGCTCCCGGGCGGCAATAGCTTTCCAGCCAGTATGTCCCATTATGATACTGTTCTGAATCTCATGAGTACGTACACCCATATCATAGACGTGGTCGCTGATCTCCTTCATGTTATCCTGCGTTTCGCTGAACAGCAGCGTCTCCAGTACGGTGTCCACCGGGGTCGCCGCGAAAAGGCTGATATTTTCTCTAATCTTCTTATAGATACTTGGGTGAATATTATAATACTTGGAAAAAGCCTCTGCCGTAGTGAAGTTGAAGGAAATATGTATAGTGGTCAATCCAGCTTCCACCAATTTATCGATTCGTTCGGCGCTAAGCAGACTGCCATTGGAGTTCAGCTGCGTCTGAATGCCGCGTGAGGCACAGTAAGCTACAATCTCTACGCAATCCTGATATTTCAACGTTACTTCACCACCGGACAGACGTACTCTTTTGAGCCCGGGCAGTTCTTCCAGAATACGAATCACTTCCTTGCCATCGATACTTTGCCCATCATTCCGGTTGTAGGCACAGCAGTAATCGCAGCGGAAATTACAGTTAGAGGTGACCCCAACTTCCAGCCCCTCCAGTTCGTATGTTAATGGTTTATCCAGCTCCAGAGATTTATATTTCATGTTCACAAGTCCTCCTGCAAAATAGTAAGTATGGTAAATGAATTCAACCTTAGTGATTATAAAGGTTTGCAGCGCAGGATTATGTGACTTTTATTCTATGTAAACTGAAACCAAATTAGATAGCGCTCCTACAGTTCCAAACTTCCCCCTTTATTCCTCATCGCTTTTCGTTACTTTCTTTTGTTCCTCTTATATGTACAAACATCCACAAACACAGCAAAAAACCCCTCACTACTCTGAGGGGTTTCCGCTTCATATCTATCCAATTACAGATGATCGTTCTATTTGCTGTTCAGAAAAGCCTTAGGCGACACATAGATGAATCGTTCCGCCCGGGCCATCACATGGAATTTCTGTTCCGGGAAATGACGGTAGAGATAATCCACAAAGTAACCAGGATTCTCGGCATTTCCAGCAAAAATATCATAGTGCAGCGGGATAACCGTCTCGAATCCCGCTACGGACGCGAACTCGGCAGCCTCCCGGTAATCCATATTGCCGGCAATATCGCGCTGGTTGCGGAAATAATCACGCCCGTTGATTGGCAGCATCGCCAAATCAATGGGCTGACGGCTGACTGTCTCAATTAACTCGGGGAACAACACGGTGTCCCCGGCATGATAGAGCGTGACCCCATTCAACTGAAGAATGTATCCGACATAATGCGGGAGTCCTTCGCTGTCTTTATCCAACTGCTCATGTGCGGCGGTTACAGGCAGTACCTTGAGCTTAGCTCCTATCTCTATCCAGTTCTCCGGCCTCGCGGTCAGCAGCTGATCTTCCTTCACACCCAGTTCGTGCAGCTGTGCTGCGCATACGGCCGGAGCCATAAAGCTGACATCAGCATTATTCTTCACGATGGAAGGAATCGAACCCGTATCCAAATGGTCAAGATGATCATGTGTGATCAAGCAGATGTCAGCGTTCGTGATATCTTCAGGTCCGATCGGCGCGGGATACGTGCGATGCGGATTCTCGGATACATACGGATCTATGTAAACGGTAAGGCCGTCCCCTTTGATAATGACACTTTCCTGACCAAGAAACCATACCGCCAGAGTACCATAAGGAACCTCTGTTTCATTTACTTCCTGGATAATTGTTTGACCTTTACGCGAGTTCTGTGTATTCATAGCTGTCTCCTGCCTTTCTGCTTGAAGTCTGCTGCTATCCTGTTCAACAGACGTTTTTTCGGATGTATATCCCTAGAATTCCACGGACTTGCTCATTTCAGCCAAAGCCGGTTGCCCGATAATGCCGATCCGCCAGATGGCAATGCCTTTGAGACCATATCGCTTAGCCAACCCGATCTTGGCATTCACTGAGCTCTCATTCTCGCTATATACGGAAATGCCGAGAATCAGCTTGTCCTTGCTGACTTGCTGCAGGGCTAGCCGGATACCCTCATCGACCTTGTTAATCGGTTCAGGCCGGGATTCATCCTCATAGGCATAAGCCATAATGATCAAATCATCCGCTAAGCTTCCGAGAGTCTTATAATCATAACCTTTATAAGAGCTATTAAGCGGGTGAAGAATAACGGTAAGCTTCAGGCCTGCTGCCTTGGCTTTGGCGGACAGGTTCTTCACAAAATCATTGTACTCTCCTTGCACCTTGGCCTTGTCCCCCGTAAGTCCGAGACCCTCTAAATCGAGTGCAATTCCTTTAAACCCTTTTTGGGACGCGGTATCCACGATACTGGTTATGGTCTGCTCCTGAAGCACCTTATCCTCCAGGTTCTTGGTCAGCTCAAGCTTCCCATCCACTGAATAGACCATCAGGTAAGGCTCGGTTCCTCCCACAGCCGCATTCAGAACAAGAGATTCTGGTGTCACATCTCCCGCTGGCTTCGGCCATCTGAAATCATCACCTGTGGTTGTAAAATTCCCACTGCGGTCAATCCGGCTCCAGCCGAAAGCTACGGCGTCGAAGCTCGGGATCAGCGACACCTCACCATAAGCTCCCTGCGCGTAGAAGCCGAGCTTATACATGTCCGTCTTCGGCGAGGTTATAGAGACCGTCTTGCTGGCCTGATCCCAGGTCACCGCCGCACCGAACTGCCCGCTGAAGAAGCTCAGCGGAATCATCGTAGTGCCACGCACATTTTGTGGAGCGACGGCCAGCTTGACCGTCCCGCCATTAACGGTGGCATCCTTGCTGCCAAGCGTAAGGACAACCACCTTGGCGTCAGCAGCATTCACCTTGGTGGCTGTGATCTGCTTGGCACCCTGATTCCATTCCACCTTAATTCCAAGAGCCTCAGATATCGCCCGGAAGGGCACCATGGTCGTTCCATTCATCATAGCTGGCTCCACCGGGAAGGGTAAGGGATATCCGTCCAGGATAATCTTTACCCCATCAGATGCTCCGGCGGCCTCGGTAGTACTTGCCTGCAGGGCTGAGGCACTGCCCAAGGTGATAGCGAGGCATAATAAGAGTTTGCTGAACCGTTTCATAAGGAGTCTCCAATCTAAGAGAATATGAATTTTCAGTTTGCTATTCTATTTTTCTCCCTATCATTTTACCAAATATGATATATATAGCAAATTAAAGAAGGCAATGCGAATATTTATATGAAGGCGCTGAGGAACACGCCAACGGCACGCTCCGTATCAACCTCAACTGCTACCTCGATGAACTCTCCAACTTTAGGCTGAGGACGCAGATCTGCAACGACCATACCAGCAGTATGTTCTCCCTTACACTCCACCCGTACTTTCATCTGCCGGGTTGTGACTAGGTCCGGTTGCAAAGCCACCATCAATGCCAAAGGATCATGCAGCGGCGCGCTTTCGATGAAATAGTTCACTTCCTGGTAGAATTTGAAGTAGTGAGTTAGCGACTCATCCATGAACGCGATGATCTCACGATTCTCTTCCCGCCCCTGACGCTGCAGCAGGTTCAGGTGCTCCCGCGTAATCACCGTCTTCTGAGTGACATCCAGTCCTACCATCGTCAGTGGCAGACCCGAAGTGAATACATGATCGGCCGCCTCAGGGTCACCCCAGATATTGGCTTCCGCCACTGGCGTTTTGTTCCCCGGTCTGAAGACTGTGCCCCCCATCACAACAACCTTCTTCAACAGATTCTTCAGATTCGGTTCCAGCTCCAAAGCATGCGACAGGTTAGTCAGATGTGCCAGCGTGACCAATACAATCTCCCCGGGATTCTCCTTGGCGATGCGAACGATAAACTCCGCTGCTGTTTCTTTGACCGGTTGCTGGCTGGAGGAAGCCAGTTCCACCCCGCCGATCCCGTTCTCGCCATGAACGCCGGTGGCATATCCTGCGGTCTTCTTCGCTAATGCTGTGCCTGCACCAACGGCAACCGGAATCTCATACCCAGGCTGTGCCAGTGTCAGCAGTCGGAGCGTATTCTCCGTAGCCTGCTCCACATCCACATTTCCAAAAATCGTTGTAATCCCCTCGATCACCACATTCGGTGCCTTCAAGGCATATAAAATCGCCAATGCATCGTCTATCCCTGTGTCTACATCTAAAATGAGTCTCGTTTGATTCATCACTGTTGCCTCCTTGTAAAATACATAATGTTATTGTGCGTTTATGGTTCCAACAGCTCTGACGAAGCGCTCCAGTGCTTCCTGCAGTGTGGAACGTGGACAGGCCAGATTAATTCGCAGATATCCTTGGCCCTCGGTGCCGAAAATCGAGCCTTCATTAAAGGCGATTTGGGCTTCCTTGTACATCAGCTTCTTGAGACCCGGAACATCTAGTCCAAGTGCACGGCAGTCAATCCATAGCAGGTATGTCCCATCCGGACGGGTAATTCCGACCTGCGGCAGATGACGTTTCAAATAATCGGTAGCATATTCTACATTGCCGGTAATGTATTGAATTAGCTCCTCCAGCCAATCTTCGCTTTCATTGTAAGCAGCCTTAACGACCTCTGCGGCAAAATAACCAAGATTGTTAAGCCCCAGCGCATCCAGTCTACGCTTGAATTTTCGCCGCAGCACTGGGTTAGAAGCCACGATAATAGAGGTTTGCAGTCCTGGCAGATTGAAGGTCTTCGTCACAGACAGTGCTGTCACCGTGATGTCCGCCAGTTCCGGAGACAACCCGGCAAACGAGAGGTATTTATGACCCTGAAATTCCATATCGCAATGAATACCATCCGAGATAACCGTCACTCCATACCGCAGACATAACTCACCTAGACGCAGCAATTCATCCCGTTCCCATATCCGGCCGACAGGATTATGCGGACTGCACAGGATCATCAGTTTTGCTCCGTCCTGCATTAGTCTCTCCAGTCCATCATAATCCATCTCATAACGGCTATCGCGCTGCAAAAGCGGATTCTTGACCAGCGTCCGGCCATTCATTTCGATCACATCGTAGAATGGGTGATACACAGGTGTCTGAATAATCACTCCATCCCCCGGCCCGCTAAACAGCTCCACACACAATCCCAGACTGACTACGACACCCGGTGAATTTACGATCCACTCCGGCTTCAATGCCCAGTCATGCCTTCTCCCAAACCAGGAGATAATCGCTTCTTGATAGGAGTCATCACTGATGCTATATCCATAAAGCCCCTGCTCCGCACGACGCAGCAGCGCCTGCTTCACGGCAGGCGGGCTTTCAAAGTCCATATCAGCTACCCACAAAGGCAGAATATCCTCATTCCCAAACAGCTTTCCGCAGTCATCCCATTTGACGGAACCCGTATTGCGGCGGTTAATTACACGGTCAAAATCATACTTCAACTATCGTCACCTCATCATCTTGTTGTTCAAATATTGTAACATGGGTAGGGCAAATTAAACATGCATCAGTCTGCTAACAGCAAAAAGACGGCATCTAAGCGTGCCGCCTTTTCCAGAAATTATATTTTTGCTCCCGAGCCCGCAATGGTCCGACCCACCTGCTCCAGGATATCGGAGAGGGACGCCGGATCATGTACATCATAGTCATCAATGTTCAAGCGCAGCACCGGACAAGCCTTGAATTCATCGATCCATATCGAATACCGGCCGTGCATCTGCTCCCAATAAGAAACATCCGTATGAATCTCCATCTCGCGGCCGCGTTCATTAATCCGGGTTAGGATGGATGGCAGACTGCCCTCAATGTAGATCAGCACATCCGGGTGCGGGAAGTACGGAGTCATTACCATGGCTTCATAAAGACTGGTGTAGGTCTCATAGTCCGTCTTAGACATCGTCCCTTGATCTGCATGCATTTTGGCAAAAATACCAGTGTCCTCATAAATGGAACGGTCCTGCACGAACCCTCCACCCATCTCGAACATCTTCTTTTGCTCCTTGAAGCGTTCAGCCAGGAAATAAATTTGCAGGTGGAAGCTCCACCGTTCAAAATCATGATAGAACTTCTCCAGGTAAGGGTTATGATCCACCTGCTCCAATGAGGTCTGGAAGCCGAGCCGGCTCGCCAGCGCACCTGTCAGTGTCGATTTGCCTACACCCACGGTTCCGGCCACCGTTATGATTGCGTTCTCCGGGATTTGATATTGGTTCATTCCATAAGCTCCTTTACTTTTGCAGCAATTTCTTCATAATGCATCCGGTTCTCTACGAAATCGATCGTAATACCATCTATGGTCATAATAATAGTGGACGGCTCACGGGCAGCCAGTGAACTCATCGCATCATCGTAATCCTCGATCAGTTGCTGCAGATAAGCTTGGTCCATCCCCTCTTCAAAAGAGCGGCCGCGCTTCGCAATTCTAGCCAGCAGCGTATCGAGATCTGCTCTTATATATAGAATAATATCCGGCTTCGGCAGATCATCGGTAAGCACATGGTAGATTTTGCGGTACTTATCCCGCTTTGTCCCCTTCAGCGTCCGCTCGCTAAAAATCAGATTCTTATAAATATGGTAATCCGAAATCACCGGCTTGCCCTTCTCTATGTACTGGGTAATCGTATCCTCCAACTGCTTGTACCGATTGCAGAGAAAGAACATCTCCAGTTGAAAGCTCCAATCGTCCATGTTCCGATAGAACTTGTCTAGGAACGGATTCTCTTCAACAATTTCCTTAATAATAGGAAGGTGTAATGTCTCTGCAAGCATCGAAGACAATGTTGTTTTCCCTGCTCCGATCGGACCTTCCACGGCAATAAATGGCGCTTGTCTCATTGATGCTAAATTCCTCCTCCAAATGCGGACCCCTGCTCTAAAAACAGACTGATTTATTGTATCACAGCGGCGTCAATTTTCGCATAATAAAAATTTTAAATGATAGCTTCAGACCGTAATCTTCCCTGCATGGCCTTCTGAGATACGTATGAGTTTCTAGCTGTCCAGAAGGAAACTTTTTGAGCAAAAATGCGTCTAACTATAGGAGAAAAATATCCTATATTTTCCCAATTAGAACATCCGAGGTGCAAAACAAATGAATAAAAAATCATTGTTTCTCAGTCTCATGTTGGGCCTCACGCTGGTCGCAAACGCTTCTATCGTCAGTGCTGAATCTGCTCCCGCTAGTAAAATCACTTCCTACAGTCAAGATTCCCTGATCAAAAGTGATGGCAGTCTGTGGGTATGGAGCTACAATCAGCCTGTGCCCACCCAAATCTCTGGTTTATCCGATGTGCAGGCCATCTTTGACGACGGATATGTCCTGAAGAAGGACGGGTCCGTCTGGCTTTGGCAACGGAAAGGTCGTGATCTGACACTTGAACTATTACCTGTCAAAGGATTGGAGCGGATTGTTGATGTTTTCCGCTACGGATACACTACACTAGCCTTGAATGACCAGGGTGAAGTATTCGCCTCTATTCCGAATCAGGAGGATTCGGACCCTGCCACGTTTACTCCAATACCTGGTATCGATAATGTTGCGGATATACAAGGCTATTATGCATTTGAAGAGGAACAGTACATCTTTTTGAAGAAAGACGGGTCCGTCTGGAAGGATAATAACCGATTACAGACCTTTGAACCGGTTCAGGGGCTGAACAACGTGGTGCAGATTGCGCATAATATGGCCCTTAAGGCAGACGGCACTGTCTGGAACTGGCCCGCCACCTTTGAACGAAAGAGTGCAAAACCAAAGGCTATGACCCCGGTGCAGCTTCAACCGCTAGCCAACATTAAAGCCATCAGGCATAATAACTACTCCAACATTGCGATTGACGGCGAATCCCGTCTCTGGTTCTGGGGGGCGACCATCACGGGTGTCTCGGATGGGACTACACGGAACGATAATCCGGTCCCCCTCCTCCTGAACGGAATCAAAAATGTGAAGGATGCTGCTGTCGTGGAGCATTCTCTGCTTGCCCTAACGGCGGACGGTAAGCTCTTCGCCGCTTCTACCTACCGCACTTCCATGCCTGAGAATGCCGAATTCGAACAGCTTTTCTCAGATATACAGTCCATCCGCAGCGGCCCACGCCATAGCATTATGCAGAAGAACGACGGCACACTCTGGGGCTGGGGTGTGAACAAGCATGCTGAATTGGGTTATGGAGACTATGAATTCAGCCATAATAAGCCTGTACCTGTACAGAAGCCGATCTCTGTCTCGCTGAACGGTGAGAATGTAGCTCTGATCAGTGGTGTCATTACAAGGAATGGTCAGAATTTCATTCCCCTCCGCTCCGTGTTTGAGAAGCTGGGTGCCAAAGTGACCTTTGATCAGATGAACAAATTAGCAACTGTGGCCCGCACCGAAGACGGCAAGCCTGCCATTACCATCAATGTCAGTGCTACGAGTGGACAGACTAGGGTGAATGATGAGTTAGTTACACTCCAGAATAAACCGTTCAATGTGAATGGCATCCTGTATCTGCCGCTGCGGTTTATCAGTGAAAAGCTGGGTGCAACCGTAGAATGGATCTCGCAGGAAGATCGGATTGCCATCACTATGAAGTAAGCAGAGCAACGATTATTAGCTGAGCTTAAGAATTAAGCATCGCTTCATAGCGTTGGCTTCTTAAGTTTACTCCATAAGGCAATTACTTAAGCCACAAAACAACAAGGGAGCTTCCTCAAGCCGTAAACGGCTATCGGAAGCTCCCTTGAATTACGTATAGGATTAGGACAGACGGCCGCTGAAATCCTCGAATTGGAATTCGCGGATGACCTTGATGCCCTCTTCTTCGTTATAGGAAGCAATGGCCGGGAGATTCACACCATTGAACATGTGATTCTTCACCATGGAATAATGCGCCATATCCAGGAACACGAGCTTATCGCCATACTTCAGAGGCTCCTTGAAGGAGTAGTCGCCAATGACGTCTCCTGCGAGACAGGTCATGCCGCCCAATCTGTACGTATACGGATTCTCACCCGGCTCACCGGCTCCGATAATACCAGGACGGTAAGGCATAGCCAGAACGTCTGGCATATGACATTCCGCAGAAGTGTCGAGAATGGCAATATCCATGCCGTTATGCATAACATCCAGCACTGTCGCCACCAGATATCCGGTATTCAGGGCTACTGCTTCACCCGGCTCCAGATAAATCTCGAGATCATACTTCTCTTTCATGTACACAATACAGCGAACAAGGGTATCCAGATCATAATCCGGACGGGTAATATGATGCCCGCCGCCGAAGTTCAGCCACTTCATACCATATAGGTGTTCACCAAACTTCTCTTCGACGACCTTCAGCGTCCGCTCCAAGGTATCGGAGTTCTGCTCACACATCGTGTGGAAATGCAGTCCATCAATGCCTTCCAGCTCTTCCGGACGGAAGTTCGGCAATGTTACGCCCATTCTCGAGAAGTTGTAGCACGGATCATATAGCGGAATTTCAAGCTCCGAATATTCCGGGTTGACGCGAATACCGCAGCTGATCTTCTTTGGTGCATTTTGCACCCGATCCTTGAATCGGCTCCATTGGTCAAAGGAGTTGAACACAATATGATCGCTGTAGCCCAGCAGTTCGTCGAACTCGCTGTCCACATAAGCAGGTGCATAGACATGTACTTCTTTACCCATCTTCTCATAGCCAAGTCTGGCTTCGAATAAGGAGCTGGAAGTCACGCCATGCAAATACTTGCCGACAAGCGGATACATAGAGTGCATAGAGAAACCTTTCTGGGCCAAGAGGATCTTGGCGCCAGAGCGTTCCTGTACAGAATTCAGAACTTCAAGGTTACGAACCAGTAATCTCTCATCCACAAGATAGCTGGGCGACGGCAGGCTGCTGATATCAATTCCGATTTCCTTAATCATTGGCCTTAGTCAAGCAGCGTTGGCGAGAAATCTTCTTGCCAAGGCAATCCTTGCTTATTCAATTGCTCCATGAATGGATCTGGATCGAACTCTTCGATGTTGTGTACGCCTGGTTTGTTCCAGATCCCTTTCAGGATCATCATCGCACCGATCATCGCCGGTACGCCTGTTGTATAGGAGATCGCTTGGGAGCCTACTTCTGCGTAGCACTCTTGGTGATCGCACACGTTGTATACATAGTAAGTCTTAGGCTGGCCGTCTTTGGTGCCTTGGATGATACAGCCAATGTTTGTTTTACCCTTAGTTCTTGGTCCCAGGGAAGCCGGGTCTGGCAGAATCGCCTTCAGGAACTGCAAAGGAATGATTTCTTTGCCTTCATATACAATCGGCTCGATCGAAGTCATACCTACATTCTCAAGCACCTTCAGGTGGTTCAGGTAGTTCTGCGAGAAGGTCATCCAGAAACGGATCTTCTTCACGCCCTTAATGTTAACTGCAAGGGATTCCAATTCCTCATGGTACAACAGGTAAATGTCCTTCGGACCGATTTCCGGAAGGTCATATACTTTTTTCTCAGACAACGGTGGAGTTTCGATCCATTTGCCATCCTCGAAGTAACGTCCGTTTGCGGTAATTTCACGAATATTTATTTCAGGATTGAAGTTGGTTGCGAACGGGTAACCGTGATCACCTGCATTGGCATCCACAATATCAATCGTATGAATTTCATCAAAATAATGCTTTTGTGCATAGGCTGTGAACACGCCTGTCACGCCTGGGTCAAAGCCGCTGCCGAGCAGCGCAGTAAGGCCCGCTTTCTCGAATCTTTCCTTGTAAGCCCATTGCCAGGAGTACTCGAACTTCGCTGTATCCTGTGGTTCGTAGTTTGCAGTATCCACATAGTGAACACCGGTTGCCAGGCAGGCATCCATAATGGTCAGGTCCTGATAAGGGAGAGCCACATTAATGACAACATCCGGCCCGAAGCTCTTAATGAGCTCGATAACTTCCTCCGTATTGTCCGCATCAACTTGTGCCGTCTGAATCTTCGTACGGCCACCATCTAATTTATCCTTCAGCGCGTCGCACTTCGCAACCGTTCTGCTTGCAATACAAATCTCTTCGAACACATCCGGATTCTGGCAGCATTTATGAACAACAACACTGGAAACACCGCCAGCGCCAATAATTAACGCTTTTCCCAAATTAATAACCTCCTAAATTCCATATGCAAAATCAACAAGGCTGATTATACAGAATAGTTCCCAAATAATCAATAAAAACCGACAAAAAATGATATCTTTTGAGTAAAATCTTTGAGTTTCGCCGTTAATACTCTGCAATCCACCGGAATACACTGAAATGCTCTGTTTTCCTGTGAATTATTCTTTTAATTTCAAAAAATCTATAAGGCGAAGACTAAAATTAGACAACTAGATTATTGTATCACAGTAACCCACCAGTGGATACGATTTTTTCATAAATCTATGATATTACTCACCTCTCCTGCAAATCGGCAAAAATCCTCTCCGTTTGGGAAGAAACCTTAGTGTTATACACCACATAGATATCCGGCAATTTGATCACAATATACGGCGGAGAATTTCTATACGTGTACAGTTTAGTTTTCCCGTAGGTGTCAAGCTTGAAATTGCCTATAGCTACTGTATCCATTGAGATCCCATTTGTACGTCGTGCGCGCGGCAAAGCGTCCACAAGTTTTATCTCCTCAGCATCCTTTAGATTGAAGCTGTAGTTGTACAGCGGATACTCAATACTCACCTGTCGGTTCTCGCCCAACGCAAAGTGTGGAGTTGAAAATTCTGACTGAACAGTCATCCAGCCCGTCCCGATGAGGACAACTGGCAAAAATACAAACAGACTGTGATATATGCTTTTACCCACTTTTGTCCCCGTGTTAATCGTTGTGCCGATCCCTATCCGCTTTGGTACCATAAACGAGCTATCGCTCGGGTTATTATATGTAGTCCCGTTAATCCAATACTCATCATCGTCGGTGACAAAGACCCCACCTTCTCCCTGCCCAGCGATGTCTGCCGATAATGTTTGCACTTTGTGGTGTACCAGCAGAATACCGATCACAGGCAGAACGCTAACGATAATAACACCAGATATCCATAATGCATTCCCCGGGAAGCTCTCTCTCTGAAGAGCATAGGCAAGCAAAACAGCGCTAACGCTGTTTAGAACGGCGAGGCCAAGCCATAGCAGCGACCAATAGCTCAGGCTGATCTTGTTAAGCTTCACATTAAGTTCACTGTCCGTGCCGTGCACCTTTGGTTTCATTTTGCCAAAAGCCCGAAATACTACAAACATCAGCACCACCGTCGCCAATGCAACCGCTCCGATCACCCGGTTATCCCCGTCTCGCTGCCCCCCTATTATAAATGGAACAGCACCAATGACCGCAGGCACTATAAACCAAAACGGGGAAATCATCATCCGCTCCTTAAGCAATGAGAGCTTGGTATCCACCCGGACAACCCTTTTCTCTCCGACAAACCATCCATTCCTCACTTTAATCTCCTTAGCGGCACGGTGTGCTTTCAAGAAGGGGATCCGAAGTACATAGATCATCACGGCTGCCCAGACCATCGTGTAGATATAAACCAGTGAGACGTATTTAGTCAGGAACAGGAGCGGCAGCAAAGCAAGCAATACCCATACACTGTAGGTAGCGAATCTTTTTTTACTTGTCACCCGCAGGCGCGTCAACTCTACATCCTCCATCGCTTCAGGTGGCAGACTTACACCAAACCACAGGTAGTCCCTAGGCTTCAGTTGACTTGCATAAGTGGCCAGTACAATCGTGAAGATTAAAAGTCCTATGAACAAAAAGAGAATCTGCATGAAAGTCCTCCTATTCTGAAATAGAATTTCCTTTAAAGGTTACAGCACTAAAAATGGTAGCACACATCTGCATAAACTCGTCGCGGGGGATTCCCTTCAGACTTGCTTCTGAGATGACCAGACGCAGCTCATTCTCAAGCTTCGCTTTAAATTCTGCCTGTCTCATTGCCAGCGGCATGACCGTGGCCCCGTGCCTGCGATCAATGGAGATAAATCCTTCATTCTTCAAAATGGCATAGGCCTTGTTCACCGTCATCGCGTTCACACCAAGGTCTTGGGCCATTTGCCGGACTGTCGGCAACTTCTCGCCGTAAGCCAGCGCTCCCGAACCTATACCGATTACGATTTCGTTGCGGAGCTGGACATAGATTGGAAGCTCACTTTTAAAATCCAGAGTAATGATCATAGAGCCTCCTGTTATAGATGTTGTAGCTGTTTATTGGGTATTTGTATCATATACTCTAATACAAATAATACTTAAAGTAAAATATTTCTATTGTATTAAGTGACATTAAGATTCAAACAGAAGATCAGGCGTTATTCTGGTGAAGTTCGGGCTTTAGCTTTTAGCCGCAACACTCCGATGCCCCGCAGCTGTCTTCTTAACAATGGAAAATGACTCTAGCTCCCCAACTAAGAGCATTTTCGTACCTTAAATTTCTTTAAAAGAGGCAAAAAAGGAAAATAAGGGCATTATTGTATCTTATTCTTCTAAAATAACCTTAAAAGGTCTATTCAAGGGAAATTAACGTACAATATTGTCCTTAATTCCCACTAATCCTTAGCTGCAGAGTATTTAGGGTACAAAAATGCTGTTAATTACACTTATACAAAGCAAAAGGATGCCCCTCAGCCATAATGAACTGCACCCCGTCAAGTAGACAGTGCAAAAAATAAAAGATCCTTAAGCGGCCTTAGTCCTGAATTCAATAGGACTGAGGCCGTTTAGCTTTGCCTGCAACCGTTCGTAATTGTAAAAGTGTATGTAATTATCAATGTCTTGTTGGAGCTCTTCAAAAGTGCGGTAGGTATGCAAGTAGTACTTCTCACATTTCAGTGTGCCCCAAAAGGATTCCATCGGTCCATTATCAATGCAGCAGCCCACCCGGGACATGCTTTGCGTCAGTTTCGCTTCGTCCAGCATCTCCTTAAAGTGCAGAGAGGTATACTGGAAACCACGGTCGCTGTGAAGTAAGGGATGGTTCTCTGGCGCTGCCTCCAAAGCCAACTCTAACGTCTTAAAGACCAGCGAATTATTATTAGAATGACCTAGAACGTAAGCAACAATGGACTTGTCATGCAGATCCTTAATGGCGCTTAAATACGCTTTCTGTCCGTTGCCGTACTTGAATTCCGTTACATCCGTTACCCATTTTTGGTTTGGTGTTTCCGCCTCGAAGTTGCGGTTCAATACATTCTCTGCGACCTGCTGAGGCGTGGAGCCTACGTACTTCTTCCGCTTTCTTCGGATGACAGACTGGATGCCTTGGAGCCTCATAAGGCGGTACACTCGCTTCGCGTTCAGCGCTTTGCCCATTTGTCTGCGCAAATGTAGAGTGAGCTGGCGATACCCAAAGATTCGCTCCACCTTCTCATATAGAAGGAGCATGGCCTGGGTCAGTTTCGCGTTGTCGGTCTCCCGGGAACTGGGTTTACGGTTCAACCATTTGTAGTAACTTGAGCGCGAGATTTCTGCAATGTCACACAAAAGCTGAATGGGGCGAGACTCCTCTTGCTGAACGGCCTGAATAGCCAAGTAGATATTCTCCTGACGAACTTGACTTAACGTCTCCTCCTTTCGAGTTCCTCTAACTTTTTTAGAAAAGCATTCTCCGCACGAAGCCGTGCATTCTCGTATTCCAGCTTTTGCATGGCGAGCCTATGGCGATCTGCTTCCGTGAGCTCTTCAGGCGCTTTCGTGCGTCCTCTGCCGTCCCTTAGCGCCTTCTCGCCGCCTGCTTCGTACTTTTTCACCCAGCTATATACTTGTTGGTAAGAAACGTGAAAATGACTTGCTGCCTTTGTGTAATCTTGTCCATTTGCCAGACAATACAACACAATATCTATCCGTTCCTGCCAAGTGGTTGCGCGTCCTTTGGTCATAGCTTTAGTTCCTCCTGAATTAGCCGTTAAACTGTTGCTATGACCATTATACTTCTTAATCCAGTTGGCGAGTTGGGTTGTACTTGCGATCTTATACTTGTAGATAATTTGGCTTTGCGACAATCCACCCTCGATATAATCCCTAACCGCTTGGAGTTTAAGTTCTATTGAATACTTTTGGTTATGGGTTCGAGGTTCTAGGCCTTCGTAGCCGTACAATTGATAACGTCGTCGCCATTTCAATATAGATGTTTTAGTTAATCCGTATTTCCGAGCACCAGCTTTTAACCCGATGTGTCCATATTCAATTTCCTGAAGTATCGTTATTTTTTCAAGGGCTGTAAACTTCTTTTGTTCCATAAAAATGCTCCCCATACAGTAACAGGTTTTTATTATTTCACCTGTCTACTATATGGGGAGCATATCATAACTGGCCTCGGGACATCCTTTATTCGTATCTGTTGATTCTATTACTTCAGGTTAATCAGATTGCTGATGATAACCGCAGCCTGGGCACGGTTGGCAACACCTTTCGGTCCGAACGTGTCGGCTGTCAAACCTTTGACAATACCTTCTTGGGCAAGCAGCGCTACCGCTTCTTTGCCGTAGGAAGCAATGCTTCCTTTATCCTTAAAGGTTGCAAGTGTCGCGTCAACGTCACTTACCGACTTGCCTTTGAATTTCTTCAGGGCATTGGCGGCAATGATCGCCATTTCTTCACGTGTAATCGCACGCTTCGGATCGAACTTGCCTCCACCTACACCGTTAATCAGGCCGTTGTTGACCCCGGAAGCGATGTAGCTGTAAGACCAATCCGTTGCTTTGACATCACTGAAGGAAGCAGCGGCATTCTCATCCAGCAGGTCGAAGGCACGCACGATCATGGTGATGAATTCAGCACGTGTAACTTCTTTCAGTGGTGCGAATGAATTGTCACTTACACCTTTGATAATACCTTTTTCCATCAGTTCCTTAATGGCGTCTGTTGCCCAAACCACTTTACCCAGGTCTGTGAAGTTTGCCACAGGTGTTGCTGCAGGCGCAGACGGTTGAACTGTTGGATCTGGTGTTACTGTCGGTGCAGGCGTTGCGGTTGGTGCAGGTGTTGCAATAGGTCCGTTGCCACCCGATGACACTGGCGGCGGTGTCTCCAAACCACCATTGTCCATACCGTCTGCTTCAGTCGCAGCCGGGGAAGAAGCATAGATCGCATTAGCCAGCAAACGGAACTGGTTCTGCGGGTGATATTTGTTAAGTAGGTCATTGGCAAACAACGTTACATTCAGGTTGTTCTGCTTGTAGCTCAGAGCCAATACTTGATCCTTAGCAGCACTGCTGTTCGGCCACCATCCGGCTTTGAAGAAATCATCACCGTTGCCGTATTTAGCCAGCACTTCTGTACCCTCTGGAACGGCAGTGATGTAAGCCGCCGACACCGTATACAGGTATTCAGAAGCTGCGTAAGGCGCTGTAATTACGTTATCCTGGGAGATAACCGCCTTGAACAATCCTTCATGAGCGTCAGCTCTACCAGCTGCGTTGACTGGGTTAGAATAATCCAGACCAGGTAGAACCTTAAGATTTTTGACTGTGCTCAGCATACTTCTTCCGTATCCGATAAACGGTTTGCCAGTAGTAATCAGATTGGTTCCCGAGTTCACAAGAACGTCGGCTGCTGCGGTATCTGTAGTTACTTTAAATCCAAGATCAGCCACAATGAAGCCAGGTGCACCGCCAATGGCGACACTTGGAGCCTTCAAGAGCTTGCCTGTCTTATCTGCATTTGGATTGAATGGCACAAGATCCAGCAGATATTTGGAAGCAACGGTTCTTAAGTTCGATCTGGAGACGAGGAAGCTTCCTTTTTCATATCCATATCCGTCTTTTTCGAGCAGAGTTACAGCTTTTTTGTTCGCCAGCAGCTCATTTACTGCTTTGATCGCATCATTGTTGCTGTTACGGATTACGTAGTTTTGCTCGAATGGATAGCTATCCAAGTTGGTGCTAGGAATTGAAATACTTGTAACTTGCTTTGTTATTCCCTTAAAAGCACCAGCAGTGCGGATAATGTGACGGTCGAAACCGCGCATGTCCGCGAAATTCTGTACAGTATCGGAATACATTTCATTGAAATCGGATACGTTGAGTCCATCATACAGAACTAAGTTCGCAAATCCGCGTTTGGCCTGATGCATGTTCACGACATAGGTTCCTGCCGGGTAAGTGACAGAACCCACAGTAACACTAGTGGTGGTCTGCTCTACCTTGATATTGTTACGGAGCAAGTACTGTACCATTTTGTACGTTTCCAGCTCATTTTTTTGCAGGTTCTTGTCAACTGGCAACACGTAATACTCAGGGAAGAAGTTTGCATTCTCGCCCCGCGGACGGCCGATCGGCTCGTATTTCGCATTGATCAAGTTCTTATCAACTGCTCTGTTATCTTCATTATTGATTCCGCGTTTGAAAATTTCCAGCTGATTCAGGAACAGCTTCTCCTTGTTGTCCACTACATAGCTTGTTGCTCCAAGAGTAGCGTAGTAGAAAGCATCCAGTGAATCTTCGTTCAGCTCAGGAACTTCAAGCGTGTGTCCCATTGCACCTTGGTGCATTGCATATACTGCTGTATACGCTGGGGAAGCATCATCCCAACCTGTTACATAGGTACCGGAAGCACCTTTATAGTTCGGATCTTTCCTTAATTTCTCACTTTCTTCGTAAGGAACATGATAGGAATCATATTTGGTATTCGCAATCGCAGCATTCCCCATAGCATGTGCCTGATCAACCATATTGTCCAATACCAGGTCATACTCGATGTTTGGATCATGTGGCGGAGTGCAAGGCTCGATCAAGAAACCACTGACAAATCCGTGCATATCCAGGAAGCTAAGTGGCGTCCATTTAGCGATTTGAGCCGTTACTGCTTGTGTTTCAGGTTGAGTCTGATAAGAGTTATCCCGGTTCGGATCTAGCAATGTAGATGTTGCGCGTGTGTTCAACGCACGGCCATCGGGATTTTCTACATAATCCAAAAGGAAGATTACGTTATCCAATGCCGAATCAATATCCAGTGATACTTTTTTGGCATTGCCTTTATCGTCAGTCGTGTCATACGATACTACTTTTTGTGTCATCAGGGTGTCGAGGAACTTGATGATCACGTCTACCCCGTTAGCTTCATCAGCATGAATGTTGTTCAGCCAGATAGGTACTTTATAGTCTTTCAGTTCACCGCTTCTGATCTTCTCCTGCAATGCGGCAGGGTCATTCATCATCAGAGGCAAGGTTTCATTCAAATATTGGTCCACAGAAGCCTTGTCTTTACCCACGATGGAGAAGTGGATCGCGCGGCCTTGGGTAGAAGTACCAATTTGTTGATATTCTACGTAGCGGTTGTATTTATTGTTGCCCGGCGCAGTGATACGGTCAATCGCCGGTTTAATCTCATCGTATGTATGATAGGTATCATACGGGTTCAGCTTCACTTGCTGCTCTGCCACAACATGTCCGGAAGGGATGGAGGCTATCAGGTTGTAAATTCCTGCACGCTTCACATACTCTGCACGGATCCCGGAGAGCGACAGATTGACGCCATACAAAAGGTCAAAATGAACCAGTGCTTTGACTTTGGAGCCAGAGACAGGCTCATAGGTCACCTTAATGAACGGGTCGCCCGTATAATCTCTTACTTTCGAATCATTATTCCATTTCTTCCAAGCCGCCAACGGCTTCATCTCTTCCGCATTTCTGCCGAAGTTCCAGATGATTTGGTCAGTCGTTGTGCCTTGCGGAAGGTCGAAGATGATTTCCAGTGTTCTGGCTTCCGTCATGGAAGCTTGGTATACCTCGGTAGATACTGTAGGTGGCGCATAGACTTCCGATGTTACCGATGTCTGAGATACCCCTTCGGAAGATCCTGCTGCATCAGCTGCAGGTGCTGTAACAGCTTGAGGTGCTATCTCGCTTACTACTGGTGCGGCATAGGCTGCTGGAAGCAGTCCTGACATCATCAGGGTAAACGCAATTAATAAGGATAATAATCTTTTAGACATGATAAACCCCCTGTATGTTCGTGTTGATAGATTTCTGGCCGAAGCATCCTCTCGGCTCTATGAAGCTATATTCCTTGCATTCCTCCATTCCGGCATATCTTCTAAACCATCCGGAAAACTGACACTCCCATGTAAGAACCGGATTAATATGCAGAATAAACTATTATTATTCATATGAGATACTATAATATAGCATTTGTTTCAATTTCGGAAGCACTTTTATTAAAATATATTAAAAAAATTTAATATTTTCTCTTCGCATGAGCTGATATTAATATAAAATCCATGGGGGCCTACCCTCAAAAAATAGCCCTCCATTGTATGGAAGACTATTTTCTAGATTTAAATAATTACATTTTCGTAATATTTTACACGCTATTTCTCTTGGCTTTGCTCCAACTAAAAAGGATACGCCCAATACCGATAATTGACGCAATTACAAGTACCGTTGTATTCCAAGTCCATGCTTCGGTACCATACCGTAATGCCGGGGTCACCCCCAACGCGATAGCTACGGTAAACCCTATGAGTATTACCACATCCGGTGCTTTGCTTCCTTCTCTTTGTTTTTTCTTATAAATGTTAAAAAATAGGCTGCACACAATAATAAAGATCAGAATAGCAAATAGATAAACATTCATTTGAATCCCCCTCTCCTATCAGCCTAACATGTTATATCCAAAATCTGTATGAGTCATTAATTCTAAATTTTCGACTATATTCGACATTACAAGTCGCAAGAAACGAGAAAGAATGAAGGGGAGTGGGAGCTGTACGAGCGAAAGCGTTCGCCTGAAAGCTTTCCGCTGGTAAGCTCGCACCCGTAGCCCAGGCTGTCGCCAGATTTCAATCGCTAATTATTGAAGTGAAATTAAAATCCAAACTGAAGAGCAGACTTGATTCTGGTGAAGCTAGGGCTTCAGGACGCAAATTCTCCCTCCAACTCCCCTTCCCCGTCTCAACAGTGAAACAATGCTTCTCCTCCCCAACTAACGGCATTTTCGTACCTTATATTTATCAAAAATAGGTTAATCAGGGAAATAAGGGCATTATTGTATCTTATTTTTCGAAAAAACAAGTTGAATGGGGTATTCTGGAATATTTAAGGTACAATATTGCACTTAATCTCGATTAACCCCTAATTGCAGAGGATTTAAGGTACAAAAATGCCGTTAATTCCACTTCGGGAATTCTATAATAATTCATAATGTCATACTCAAGAATAGCCCCGTTAAAACCATACCCACGCATATAAAAACAAGCTGTCCCTAAGTGTCAGGAACAGCTTGTTAATATCATATTCTTACAGCGCAGATTACTCCGCTTTTTTATCCAGCAAATTCAAGATGATCGTAACTGCCTCTGCTCGTGTTGCTGTCCGGTTAGGAGCGAATTGGTTCTGGCCTACGCCGCCTACCAGACCTTCGCTCGCAGCAGCTGCAATGTAAGGAGCAGCCCATGCCGGTACATCTTTGGCATCTGCAAAGGTTAATTTGGCTTTAGGATCCACAGTAATTCCCAGGGAACGTACGATCATGACCGTCAATTCCGCACGGGTCAGCTTCTGCTCTGGACGGAAAGATCCGTCATTGTACCCACTGATGATACCTTTAGATACAGCCTGTGCCACATAGGACTTCGCCCATGCCGGAATTTTATCCAAGTCCTTGAAGGTAGCACTATCGCTGTTCTCTGGCAGCTGCAATGCGCGGGCCAGCATCGTGATGAACTCGGCACGGTTCACATCCTTGTTGGGACGGAACGTGTTGTCGTCATAACCATTGACGAATCCGGCTGTAACAGCCTTTTGAATAGCTGCTGCTGCCCAGTGGCTGCCGGCATCCGTTAACACAGGCTTCGCAGGCACATTCGTACTTCCACCATTGGTTGCAGGTGCAGTTGTTGGTGCAGGCGTCTGTGTTGGAGCTGCCGACGGGGTAGCCGAAGGTGTAGGCGTTGGTACAGACGGTGCTGAACTACCTGTTGTCGGAGTCGGTGCTGGTACCACTGGTGTTGGCGTTGGTGTCGGTACTACCGGTGTTGGTGTCGGAACCACTGGTGTTGGCGTTGGCACTACCGGTGTTGGTGTTGGCTTAGTTGGTACTTCGCCGTCTTTCTCTTTCTTGATGATACCAAACTGATCAATGATGAATGGTTCAGCATTGTTCTTGTTCTGGTCGATCTCATACGTTACAGCAGTCAGCTTATCACCATCTACAGTGATGCCTACAAAGTTCTGAACCTGACCGCGCTTAGGACGGGTGTTGTCGCTTGGATCAGGACCGTACGGAGCGGCATGGTTCTCATCAGCCACCTCAAAGAGGTTGTAATAAGCTTCTCCCAGCGCAGGCTTTTGATTCTTGTAATAGACCTTTGCTCCTGCTGTTGCGGGAATGAGGTAGATTGAGCCATCCGGGTTGACTGTATATTCTACAGTTTTTCCAGCGAGCGTTTCTGTAATCTTCTCTGTAGCTGCAGCAGTACCGTCAGCCTTGATCGGCTTGGTACGGGCATAGATATGGTCATGTCCTTGCAGGACAAAGTCAATACCCAGCTCTGCCATAATCGGAGCAATTTTAGTTCTTACGCCATTCGAACTCATAATATCTTTGTCCGTTGCGTGATTGGATGTTGTGTATGGACCTTTATGAATATTCACAATAATCCAGCGAGCACCGGCTTTATGAGCCTCTTGTACATCTTTCTTCAACCACTCTACTTGCTCGTTGCTGAAGTTAGCATATGGGTCAGAATTCTCGTTGCTGTTCAGGACCACGAAATGAGCGTTGCTGTAATCATAGGAATAGTAAGCTCCAGTCACAGTCGCTGAACCAGCGGCTTCCTGAATATTGAAATGCTCATAGAAGGCATTTGCTTTATCTTCATGATTACCTGCCGACGGGGCAATGGTTGTGTTAAGCAGACTATCCTGCGAATGGCCAAGCAGCCAATCCCACTGCGTCTCATTGGTTCCTGTGTCCACAATATCTCCGTTGTGAACAACGAATTCGGCATTCGGCACAGTCTTCAGTGCTTTTGCCAGCGTCTCGGCAGATAGAATCGCTTCATCTTCTGATTTTGCTTGAGTATCTGCCAGGTCAACGAAGGTAAATGCCCCCGATTTAGCCGCAGTACGGAAGGTTCCCGCCGCACTCCAAATACCCAATGTCTCATCGCCTACACGGAAGTAGTAAGATGTATTATCTTTAAGTCCTGCCGCTTCCGCTTTATGCACCATCTCTCCCTTAGCATTCGTGGAGACAGACGATCGGCCAGCAAACTTAGTTGCTAGAGTAAAGTCCGGGGTAGTTCCAGTATTCTCTACTACTTGCAGAACATTTCCCTTAGAAACCAGCGGTGTATACCAAGTGAAGCCTTTCGCGCTGGTAGGGTCACCGTTAAAGGTTACTGTCACTTTGCTCACGGAAGGTTGCGACGCGATCACGCCCGCCGAGTTGGTTCTGCCGCTTACCGCTTTAATTACAAACTGATAGTTCTTCGATGCATCTTGTGTATCCACTGTATAGCTGTAAGAGGTTACTCCATCCTGAGCCGGAACCAGTGTACTCCAGTTAGGAGATACCAGACCATTTTTCTCATAGATACGGTAACCGGATACCGCTGAACCGGAAGACGGTGCATTCCATGTCAATGTAGTCTTGCCGTCTGCTTCAGCAACCGCTTGGGCCTGCTGTACAGGAGCAACCGTTACATCCGACTTCTGGATACTATATTGATCATACAGATCCGTTGTTCCGCCGGTAGTTGTCGTATACGCTTGGAAATTTAACTTGTCATTGGTAATCGTTACACCCGTGAACATTTCCTTGCCTGGCTGTTCGTATTTAGCTGCAAAAGGGAAGGAACCTGCCTTCACGCTATATTTCTTGTTACCAGCAGCATTCGTAATCAGATAAAGTGTACCCGCTGGATCTTTAACAAGACCGTTCTCATCCGGCACGATGTCCGTCAGCGGTTCATTGTTCAGCATTTGATAGCTGCGTGTATAAGTGTGGTCATGCCCGCCAATGACCATATCAATGCCCAGTTCGTCGAATACCTTCGTTAATTGAGTCCGGTAGAACAGAACGTCAGCATCATTCGTATGGCTGGCTACAGAGTATGGCGATTTATGCAACAGCACAATTTTCCACTTCTTGTCTGTCTTGGCTACTTCATTGCGCAGCCATTCTACTTGCTTGTAATAGATTTCATTATTGGCAGCGTTAGTGCTTGTACCATAATATTCGGTGTTAATGACCATAAAGTGTGCAGGGCCGTAGTCCAGCGCATACACTGAACCGTCCGGCTTAGCGCCTGTGTTCGACACGTTCGGCAAATTAAAGTGCCCAGCATAGTTGCTGTAGTTCTTGCTCTCGTGATTACCGACCAGTGGAACCATCGGTGTTTTTGTCAAAATTTCCTTTGGTTTATCAAAGAACCATCCCCACTGCTCTTCCAGATCACCGTTATCTACTAAATCGCCGGAATTCAGGATGAATTCCACACCCGGGAACTTACCAAGGCCCTCTTGTAGCGTATGATTCCAGATATCAAAATCTGCCTCACTAGTACCCTGAGAGTCTGTAGTATAGAGGAATTGGAATGCTTTATTGTCGGCTTTTTCTGTTGTGAATGTTCCGACATCACTCCAGTTTCCAGCTTGTCCATCACCTACACGGTAAGCATAGGTTGTTCCTGGCTGCAAGCCTTCTGCAAGTGCTTTATGGCTGGTGATTACTTTAGTTTTCCCAGCAGTTTTATCCGCCTTGGACTGATACACGCTAGCAGGTGTGGATGTTCCCTCGAAGTTCAGAACTCCCGCTGCCGGTAGCTTACCATCAACTAGTTTCGAAGCTTCCACTACCTCCAGCTTGGTGCCTGTTATCGTCTCCGATGCATACCAGGCAAATCCCATGCTCGTCTGCGGATTTCCGTTGAATGTCAGAGCAATCGACTCCGGCTTCCCTGCACCCGGTACCACAGGGTCCACTGGAGGATAAGCAATCAGGCTCATCGCCCAATAAAGATCGGAGCTGGATCCTCTGCCCTGATGCACTTCAGCTGAAAGCTCATTGTTTCCGTTCTTCAGATTCGCTTTAATAATCTCCGTAAGATCGACTTTCGCCGTATTGGGATTACCATTGTTAAGCGTACTCTTCGTTAAGTAATTGACAGGACCTGCCGGCATACCGTCACGGTAAATTTCTGTGCCGTTCAAGTACAGGATTACGCCATCATCGAATCCAAAAGATCCCATGATCCGGTTATACGCGCCAAGCTGAGCTGTATTTACATTCAGATTGGTACGGAAATAGGACGTCATATATTTATTGGATTTATCTCCGCCGTAACTAATTTCTGTTTTCAGCGGGCCAAATTCGGAGGTGCTGACTCCGCTGCCATCATCTTTGTACCCTAGTGGAGCTTGTCCCGATTTCCAAGTGGAATCATCATAAACATCTTGCCATACTGTACCTTGATCGGTACCGTTATCGAGATACTTCCATGAAGCATTGCCTTCCAGTAATGTCAGCGGTTGCAGTGCCAACGCCCGCAGGTCTGCACCTTCGTTATTATCCGCTGCATAAACGGTAAACCCATTTGCTGCAACCCCCAATACCATTATCAGGGCCAGTGTCATCGATATTGCTTTTTTAAACAACCTACTCATTTGTGCCTCCCGTATTCGTGGTGTTTTATCTATGTACCGACTCATGGTAACAACCCAATGTGTTCACTATGTGAGCAGGAACTCAAAAGAACGTAAAAAAACCCTGCAAAACAGGGCTTCCTTTACACACTACTTGAACAAGAACACCAATAAATGGAATAGCGTATCTTTTTTAACAGAAAAAAACCTCCGACACAAGTTAGCACATGGCCGAAGGATTTTGAAATGCCTATTACACAGGTTCAGTTAAGACAGGGGAATCACTTTGCAGCAATGGAGCGTTAGCATCCGTACTCTCCTGAGCAGCAGGCACACCCGCCAACAAATAGACACGCGACTCGTAAGGCCGCAAAGCCACCGTCTCGATAGATTCGCTGTGATCTACATCATAATTATGCAGCATCAGTTGATGAGATTCGAAGCGTAGACCTGCCGGCAAATCGAACAGCGCTTCCTGAGCGGTCAGATTCGACATCACAAGCAGCTTCTCTTCCCCAAGCGTACGGGTATAAGCGTAGATATTTTCATTGTCAGCCAGCAGCAGATCATAGGTACCATAGATCGCCACTGAATGCTGCGCCCGGAGCGCGATAAGCTTTTTATAATGATGATAGATGGAATCCGGGTCCTGCTGCGCACGTTCGACGTTAATCTCCACATAGTTCGGATTGACCTTCATCCACGGCTTCCCGCTGGTAAAACCGCCATTCTCACTGCCGTCCCATTGCATCGGTGTTCTGGAATTGTCACGTCCATTCTTCCAGATCACCTCCATGATCTCCTCATGGCTGCGACCAGCCGCGGTCTCAATACGGTACATGTTCTTCATGGCCACATCGTCGTAATCATCCATGGAGTCGAATCTTACATTCGTCATCCCGATTTCCTGCCCCTGATAAATAAACGGAGTTCCCTGCATGAGAAAATACATCGTTGCCAGCGATTTGGCCGATTCCAGCCAGTATTCGCCATCATTTCCCCAAGTAGAGACAGAGCGTGGCTGATCATGGTTCTCGATGAATAGCGCGTTCCAGCCCCGGCCCTCCAGCCCTTTCTGCCAGCGGGACAAAGCAGATTTTAGCGCAATGATATCAAGACCGCCGGTAACACTTTTGTTCCACAAGGCCAAATGCTCAAACTGGAAAATCATATTGAATTTGCCCTGCTTCTCACCAACCCAATCCTCTGCCTGCTCGACGCTTACTCCACTTGCTTCGCCAACTGTCATGATATCGTAGCGGTCAAAGGTCTCCTGCTTCAGTTCCTGCAGAAACTCGTGAATGCCTTCCCGGTTCATATGACCGTCTGTCGATGGAACATAGGGGAGATTATTAGGGTTCGGAAGATTAGGGAAGCCCGCTACCTTCTTGATATGGGAAATGGCGTCCACCCGGAAACCATCGATCCCCTTGTCCAACCACCAGTTGACCATACCATACAATTCCTGACGTACTTCTGGATTCTCCCAGTTAAGGTCAGGCTGTCTTTTGGAGAAGACATGCATGAAATATTGTCCGGTACTCTCGTCCAGTTCCCACGCAGAACCGCTGAAAATACTCTCCCAGTTATTTGGCTCATGGCCATCCACTGGATCGCTCCAGATATAATAATCCCGCTTCGGATTGTCTTTACCTAAACGCGCCTCAACAAACCACGGATGCTCGTCCGAGGTATGGTTAATGACCAGATCCAGAATGAGCTTCATCCCACGTGCGTGCACCTCACGCAGCAGTTGATCGAAGTCCTCCATGCTGCCGAACTCTTCCATAATGTCCTGGTAGTCAGAGATATCGTATCCGTTGTCATCATTAGGGGATTTATAGATCGGGCAAATCCATATGACATTAATCCCAAGGTCCTGCAAATAATCCAGTCTGGAAATGACTCCCTGCAAATCGCCGATACCATCTCCGTTGCTGTCCATAAAGCTTCTCGGGTAGATCTGGTAGGCTGCAGCCTCTTTCCACCATGTTCTATTCATGTGTACGCTCCTTTATATAACTACGGTTTAAGTTTAGTTAGGAAAATATTTTCCCGAACAACATTCGAAACATCCTATAAACTTATTAATCACATCAAAAATACATTATTTTCGGTAAAAAAACATAAAATCAAAGGGAAATTATTTTCCCATAGCGATCATTATAGGATTTTTTATTTTCCCGGTCAATACATATCTTTGGATTCTAAAGGGATTCCATGATATGCTGGTGTCGCATGAGAACTGGATAACTAGCCTGGAAAGTTATGGTGATTTGAAGTGAAAGTAACCATTAAAGATATCGCCAAAATGGCCGATGTCTCTATTTCCACCGTTTCGAGGGTGGTCAATAACAGCAAGCCCGTCAACGATGAGGTACGCAAGCGCGTGCTCGACGCCATTAAGCAAACCAATTACCGGCCTGATCTCACTGGAGGTAGCGCTGGAGGTAGCAATGACAATCTGATCGGTGTCATTATTCCGCAGAGTAACAATACAGTGCTGGATGATTTCAATCTCGGGATTCGCAATCTCGCGGAGTTATATGGCTATGAAGTGATCGTAGGGTTGACGGACAGTAGTATAGAGAGTGAGCTGCACTATCTGGATTTGTTCAGACGTCTTGGCACCCGGGGAAATATTCTGGTCGGGTCGGTGCCGCAGCAGGAGCACATGGAACTTATCGCTGCTTCATCTGTGCCTTGTGTTCTGGCTGGGCAAGCTTCACAAATCCCCTCCTTACCTTCTGTTCATCTGGACAACATCACTGCTTCCTATGAAGCGGTAACCTATTTGATCCAAAAGGGACATCGCAGCATCGCCATGATTCGTGCGGCTGGTGAAAGTGCCGTTGGGGGCGATCGATACCGGGGTTACCAGCAAGCACTTGAAGATGCGGGAATACATATCAAACAGAACTGGGTTGTGGAAAGCGGATTCTCGGTGGATAACGGGCGCCTGGCTATGAAAAAAATCCTGGATAGCGGGGAGCAACCGACAGCCGTATTCTGCTCGACAGACTGGATGGCGGTGGGGGCGATGAATTTTCTCATTGACAGCGGCCTGCGCATCCCGGAGGATGTGGCCGTATTTGGTTTTGACAATAGCTATGTGGCCTCCCTTGTCCGCCCGAAGCTGTCCTCCGTGGAATATTCGGGTACAGAAATAGGGAGAACCGCGACGCGAACCCTGATCAAGCTGATCAAGGGCGAAGCGGTCTCCCCAAGCCATGCCAATGTGGCGCATCATTTGAAGATTCGGGAAAGTACGGGTTAGGGAAGACATCTTCCCTGGCCCATTTTTTAGATCACATAAAGATTATTGGGCAAAACCTATCCGTGGATGCACATGCTCCTTAATATCAAGCGTAACGGCCTGAATGGATGTGATAGGGATGTACATCTCCTGATATTCTGTTACGTATTTGAGATACTTGTCTCCAGTTTCCTTCAGCACTCCGCCTCTGACACTAGTACCGTCAAGAAAATGTATTGCGACTTCTTTTCCCTCTAAAGCTTCCACCATAATACTTCCTCCTTCTCTTACAGTAGTTTTTTTACAGATGGGTAATAATCTTGTCGATAATTCCATATTCCAGCGCTTCCTCAGCGGTCATAAAGAAATCACGGTCCATATCCTTCTCGACCTTCTCCACGGACTGCCCCGTTCTCTCAGCTGTAATCTGAACCACTTTGGACCGCAGTTGCAAAATACGCTTCGCGCTGATGGCGATATCACTGGCTTGCCCCTGCGCGCCGCCACTCGGCTGATGAATCATAATCTCACTGCTCGGAAGCGCACAGCGTTTTCCTTTCGCCCCGGATAGCAATAGCAATGAACCAAAGGACATGGCCATTCCTGTGCAAATGGTGTTCACCTGTGGCTTGATTAACTGCATCGTATCGTAAATACTGAAGCCAGCGGTAGTGACACCACCGGGACTGTTAATGTACATATGGATGTCTTTGTCCGGGTCTTCTGCCGCGAGATAGAGTAACTGGGCTACGATGCTATTAGCCATTCCATCTTCAATCTGCGACCCCACGAATACAATCCGGTCCTTCAGCAACCGGGAATAAATATCATATGATCGTTCTCCCTGGCCGGTCTGTTCGATAACATAGGGAACATAACTCATTGTATATTGCCTCCATCTCTCAATTGTGTTTTGTGTTCTGACCCGTAAACGTCCCAGGGAACCGAAAGGATACGTGGCCCGCACCAATATTTTTTTTGCCGGCTGCGTATCTTCATCTATACTTTATTCGTTTATTATTAAGAAGGAACAGAATTCCACCTTGCTGTAAAAAGGAGCTGGCCCACAAGATGACCTTTAATGATCAACCTGCCGGCATGATGCCGGATGCCCATACGACCACATTGCTGCAAGCTGCCCTGAAGCGTTATTGTCTCTCATTGACCCAATCCTCTTGGGATGCGGAAGATCTCGCACAGGATACCTGGATCAAAGTACTGAGTTATCTGCAAAATGCAGGGCACAAAAATATCGAGGCACTGCTTCTGCGAACCGCCAGAAATACATGGATAGATACTGTACGACGCAAGATGACCTTCGCCCGAATTCTGGGGCTGCAGCCCCCAGCAGCAGAAGGTATGGAAGACAGCGGCAGCGCCGGAATTGAGGCTGCTTTCCAGGCTCTGCTGGAGCATTTGTCACCGCTGCAGCGGACAGTCTTTCTGCTCCGCGATGCGCTTGGGCATTCCGCCCTGGAAGCGGCCGATCTGCTGAACACTACGGAAGGTGCGGTCAAGGCTGCGTTGCATCGGGCACGCCAATCCCTGCCAGACGTACGGAAAGAGCTAGCAGATGAAGGGCCGCGCTGGCGGGAAGATTCAGACTACCTGCTTCACCTCCAGCGGCTTGCTGCTGCCTACGAGAAAGGACAGGTAGCAGAGCTGATCCGACTCTCGATGCTCGATACGGCACAGGATACCGTCGTAGCTGTGGCTGTAACATCCCACCAAACGATCATTGCTGGGGGCTATGGAGCGGCTGGCTTGACAGGACAGCCTGAGATGAGAATGATCGCTTAACTTGTCGGTCTATGATTTCAGTGATCAGACCATCACTGAAGGAGATTTTGATGCGGCGATCTACCTGCTGCAATTTGGCGAAGCAGAGGACTTCAGTTATAAAGAAGGCAAAAGGCTGTGATTGTGGCAGAGGCTCCAACGGAGCATAGCTCTCCATTCTATATCCGCCAGCCGTGGTTTATGGACACAACAAAAGCCAGGTCGGCAGGATATTCCTTCCTCGACTTGGCTACATGGATGCCAGAACTGATCACTACGTTGAATCGTTCATATGAGTGAAACTGTCAAATTATAGCGAAAAATTGCCCGGGTAATATTTTAAAAAGCAAGCCCAGCTCTAGGCTGAACTTGCTTTAGGGTAAGGAACAACGGTTTCCGTAGCGGAAGATGCAGCATCACTGCTCTCCGCCTTTACCCGTTTCCCTAGCGGAAGTGATTCGGAATGATTGACCGAATCGCTTCCGCTATTTATTTTGAACACATTGATCTCCTGGAACAGCTTCTGTGAGATTTCATGAATATCAACAGCCTGCCGGGCAATGGCGGCGATGGACTGATCCTGCTGAATGCTGGAAGCATTCACTTCCTGTACCCCTGCAGCAGTCTCCTCGGCAATAGCGGCCACAGAGTGTACAGATTCTGCAAGCCGGGTATTCATCCCGCGTGTCTCATCCACCTTGTCATGAATATGACCAATTTGTTTGCTGATCTCAGCAATCGACTGGTCAATCGCCACAAAAGATGCCAGCGTCTCTTCAACCTTCTCTTCTTGCTCCTCCAGATTTCCACGTGTCTCCAGCATATCTTTCTGGAAGTCTTCCATCCCTTGTTGAAGTTCAGCAATAATCTCGCGAATATGCCCTGAGGACACCTTCGTCTGATCGGCCAGTTGTCTAACCTCATCTGCGATCACGGCAAAACCTTTGCCATGCACCCCGGCTCTAGCAGCTTCAATCGCAGCATTCAGCGACAGAATGTTCGTCTGGCTGGAAATCTCCGTAATGGTCTGGGTAATCCGCGAAATATCCCGCGACTGTTCAGCAAGCCTGTCCAGCGTATGATACACTTTGCCTACTGATTGACGGGACTGCCCCGAAACTTGGCGAAGGGCGGTTACCGCTGCCGAACCACTGCGTGTATTTAGATTGGCCGTTTCACTGGTCGTCAACATGACCTCTGTATACTCCGTGATCTCTTGAATGCCGCGCTCCAATTCTTGAATCAGTCCGGCACTCTGCTCAGACTGCCCGGCCTGTTGATCAGCACCCGATGAAATATCCTGGATTGTTCTGACGATATCCTGGTTAGTATGAGCAGTAATGGCCGACGATTGTTGGAAAGAATTCGAATAATCCGCCAGCGAAGAAGCCACCGTCTGTGTCTGCTGCAGCATTTCTCTAACCCGGCCCACCATATGGTCAAAATGATGACTCAAACGCCCAAGCTCATCATTATATGGAGAATTAATTTGCTCCCGCAGGTCTCCCTCGGATATTTTACGTAGTGCCGCTTGTAGCTTATGAACAGGATTCAGGAACGAACGAATCAACACTATAGCAATCACAAGCGTGAAAATCAGTACAAAAATAGCAGCATAGAGCACAACGGCATTGGTATTCTTCAGCAAATCAAAAGACACCCCTTGGGCTTCTTGAGCATTTTCTGCCGCCGCAGCGTACAGCTTCCCGTTGCTCTCCAACATGGTCCCGTTCAGTTCCTGCGCCTTCGTATGTAATTCATCGATTTTATCTAGAACGGTCATCGGGTCGAGACTGCTGTCATTCAAAGTCTGAACCAACTCGTCAACAACGCCCGTATATTCCTTGGCCTGTCCCTGCAATTGCTGCAGCCCCTCCTGTGCGGAAGTGCCCGATCCAAACTCTACTTTAGCCATTTCCGCATAGAATTTCTTCTCCTTCTCCTTGAAAGCATCGGCCCATTCCAGATCACTTGTGCCAGCCAGCGAGGCTTCCACACTCTTCATTTCCTGTAGCAGCTGCGTAAGCGTAGAGACTGTGATTCTATTTTCCATCTCTGTTTTCTGTGTTTCCATGGATTTTTCGATCTGATTGATTTTGTACCCTTGGTAAACAGCCACCCCTAGAAAAATCAGTGCCACAGCGGAAAAGCTCAGGATCAGCTTCCATTTCATCGAAAGATGCATGCGGGTTACCTTCAAAAGAATCATCCCTCCATCAAAAGCCTCATGTGCCAGTAGGTACATTCTACCAACACATATTGATTGTAGGAGTCAGATATTAAATGTTCCGCACAGTTTTGTTCGGTGAACGTAAAGATTGTTTTAACAATGTGTGAAAGTGAAGGGTATATCTAATACGAGTCCGGGGGTTCCCCCGACCGAAGGTCCGTTTCTGCTCGACTTTGGTCTGGGGAAAATTCTGGACTTGAGATTGTTCTGATCAGGGCATCACGCTTGCTATACTTCTACGTGGACATACATACTTTTGATAAAAGGGGATCACATCATGAAAACAAACGTTGGCAGCACCTCTGCCACAAACACAAACGGGGATATGGAACGTATTCAATCCGCTAGACGGGGATTACTTGTCTTTTTCGCAATACTTATCCCGCTCTCCATTCTTGGTTATATACTATCAATGAAACAAGAGATCTTCGTCCTGTTCCTGATGTGGACACCAGGACTGGCCTCCATCTTCGCCCGCTTGATACTACGTGAAGGCATATCAGATATCTCCTTGAAAATTGGCGGAAAGCGTACACTGAAGACCTTGCCTTTTATACTACTGTTTCCTGTCGTTATTGGTCTTGTCGGCTACGGAATCGCTTGGATCACAGGGCTGGTACAATTCGACACACCGGATACATTCATTAAAGCATCACCTGTTGTTGTATTTATAGGTTTGTTACTTGCACAAATGCTCCTTGGCACATTGGAAGGTTTAATCGGCGGTGTCGGCGAAGAACTGGGCTGGCGTGGTTATATGCTTACTCGACTGATTGACGCCCGTGTTCCCCAACCGATACTACTCAGCGGGCTGATCTGGGGCGTATGGCATCTTCCTTTGATCCTAGCCGGAAACTATTATTCAGGACCGTATCCTGCGCTCTCCGTTATCCTCTTTATGATTTCGGTTACTTCCATGGGATATGTCATTGGACGAATACGGTTAACAACGGGTAGCTTATGGGCTGCAGCGTTCCTGCATGCCTCATGGAATGCTATCATTCAGGATGTCTTCGATGTCTTCTCCAAAGGGGATAATGCACTTCTCTGGACTGGAGAGTCCGGCATTCTGGTGGCTCTTACCTTGCTGGCAGCGGCAGTAATCATTTCACGGAAACCGCTGTTGGCAAGAAAATTGTAATCCGTTACCCATATGTTAAATTTCCTAGTTCACTCTATATAGTATAAAAAGAAGCATTCCTGCCGAATACGGCTTTGGAATGCTTCTTTGCAATAACCTGCACAGCGGTCCGAGCTTATTCCTCCCGCTCCTTATCATACATAAACCCTTGCTGTTTGAGGGTATCGCGGGCATCACCATACACAGGATTATTGGCATAGAAGTGGGCGACCCAACTAGTCCAGCTTCGCTCTGGAAGACCTTGCTGCTGCAAGGATTGGCGGTGCGTCTCATTGTAAGCGTGTAGTAGCTCAGTCTGATCAAGATTGTATTGCTCTTCGTGGTAGACGGCCTCCATAGGCAGACGGGATTTCTGCGGGCTCTCCGCGCCGGGATATCCGACACATAGACCTGCGATAGGAAAAACATACTTCGGCAGCTGAAATAGCTCAATTACAGCCTTCGTATTGCGGCGGACCCCCCCGATCGGAATGGTTCCGAGACCCAGCGATTCTGCGGCCGTGATTGCACCAGCCATAGCAAGACCAACATCAGCCGCTCCAACCAGTAGGGCATCTACATCAGAAGCCGCTTCAAAAGGCTGGCCTTCTATCTCGCTTGCCAATCCCGCCCGGTAAAAGTCCATGCAGAACACGAGAAACACCGGTGCCTCAGCCACATGCTTTTGATTACCACTCAGCTCTGCGAGCCGCTGTTTCCGCTCCTGATTATGGATTGCAATAATCGTAAACTGCTGACCATGGACCCAGGAAGGTGCAGCTTGAGCCGAAGCAATAATATTTTGCAAATCCTCAGTACTCACTGCCCGATCAGAATAGTTCCGGTAAGAGCGGTGGTTCGTTAACGTTCGTATAACCTCATTCACAAAAGTTCATCCTTTCTGTCTTCACTAACTAAAAAAACCTAAGGAATCCGCCGGGCAAAATCCACGAATTGAAACTTGTCCAAGCGGTGTCTCGATTCTGTATACTGAAACAAGGTTGTATCTTCCAGAAATACAAAGTTGCGGACAAGTACTACATGGGTCAGTCCGTTCAGATCCAGTAGCGCCCGATCCTCATCCGTAGCCTCTTCGACAGAAATCTCTTTTTTGGCATAGCTGATCACCAGATTCAGCGTCTGCTCCAGATATTCATAGATAGAGCCCGCGGCTAGTTCCTCTGTCAGCAGAACGACTTTGTCCGGCCGAAAATAATCTTTGTCCAGAATGATACGCTCGCCTTCAATTTCGCGGACCCGGATCACCTCCCAAACAGGTGCCCCCGGCTCTATCTGCAAACAATCTGCAATAGACGGCGAAGCCTCGGTACAGACGGTTCTTTGTACAAGAGTACGCGTCGAACGGCCGATTTTTCCCGACATCTCCTTGAAGCTGGTAAGCCCCGTAACCGGAAAGTTCATGCGCCCGATATCCAGCACATATGAACCCTTGCCTCTAATTTTCTGGATAAACCCGTGCTGTACTAGTAAATTTAGCGCTTTGCGGACGGTTTCCCGCGAGGTAGAGTATGAACTCATTAGTTCATTCTCCGAAGGCAGTTTGGTCCCCGGGGGAATCTTGCCTGACTGAATTCGTTTTGCATACGTATTAAAAATGCTCTGATATATATTTTCCTTCAATTCCATCACCGCTTACCATTTTACCATAATTCTATGTTAAAAAAAGAAACGGGCATTGTCCTTTGCTGGACGATACCCGTTTCTGCTTACACGATGATTGATTTTCTCTTACTCTGCATTCAAGCGAATTTTCAAGCTGACGTTCCGCCCAGCCGCTACTGCGCCTGGCGCAGCTTCTTCTACGCCTGCAATGATATCCTGACCGTCCGGAATGATGATCGGTGTAATCAGCGGTAATCCTGCCGCAGAAATCGCCGCCATATCAAATTCCAGCAAGAGCTGCCCAGTCTTGACCTCATCCCCGATATTGACATGGCTTGTAAAAGCGCTGCCTTTCAGCGACACCGTGTTAATCCCGACATGGATCAGCACCTGTACGCCAGTGCTATGCTCCAGAATGACGGCATGCTTGCTCTTGATGATATGTGCCACCGTACCGTCGAATGGCGCAATTACACGTCCCTCTTCGGGCTCAATGGCGATCCCTTGCCCCATCTGTCTTTCGGCAAAAGCCGGGTCAGGAACGTTCTCTAGCGGTACTGCTTTCCCCGTCAGTGGAGCATAAATATTGAGTACTCGGGTACCATCTTCCTCTGTAACGATGCCGGAAGATGGAATACCGGATTCAGCCGCCACGGAGGTAGCCGAACCTGCATCAACCTTATCGGTAGCGCTACCGGAAGCTTTCGCGCCTTGTACTGGAGTCACTGTATGCGCTGAGTGATTCTCGGAAGCTGCTTTAGTTGTTACCGCCGCTCTACCAGTTGATCCTGCGGTAACTGCACCCTCCTTACGTCCAGCAATTTTGCCATACAATACGGTTAAACCAAATGGGACGACTAGCACGATGCCCATCCCGATGAAGAACACGCCCCATTGTTTTGGGAAGATCGACAAGAAGCCGGGAATTCCCCCGACGCCGATCGAGGACGCCAACACGTGGTTTATGGTTAACAGAACGCCGCCAATTGCCGATCCGATCATCCCGAAGATGAATGGATATTTATAGCGGATGTTCACCCCGAAGATTGCCGGTTCCGTAACACCGAGGAATGCCGAGATCGAAGAAGTGGCTGCGAGCCCCTTAGCCTTCTGATCTCTCAACACAAGCATCATCGCAAGTGCCGCTGCACCTTGAGCGATATTGGAAAGTGCCAGCATTGGCCAAAGGAACGTTCCGCCCTCACTGCCGATCAATTGCACATCGACTGCGAGGAAGGTATGATGCATCCCCGTAACTACGAGCAAAGCGTATAACCCGCCATAGAGCAATCCCCCGAGTGCTGGTACCGCATTAAAGACATGTACAAGGCCGGAGGTAATAGCATTACCCAAGGCAAAAGTAACCGGACCAATTAATACAAACGCCAGGAAGCTGGTAATTAGCAGGGTGAGCGGGGCCACAACAAGCAGCTTGATGGAATCTGCCACTCGTTTATTCAGGAAGCCCTCAATCTTCGCCAAAATGTAAGCGGAGACCAAAACGGGCAGCACCTGTCCCTGATAACCGATTTTCTCAATATGCCAGCCAAAGAGATTCCAAACCGGTATCGTTCCCTTAGTAGAAGCTTCTGCATAGCCATAGGCACTGAGCAGATCCGGGTGAACCAGAATCAGACCGAGTACAATCCCTAGCAGCGGACTGCCACCAAATCGGTTCACTGCCGACCAACCGATCAGCGCAGGAAGGAAGATAAAGGCTGTATTAGCAATCAGGTTAATAATAGAAGCAATATCTGTCCACTGAGGATAGACCTGCACCAGTGACTGACCTTCGAAGAAAATCCCCGGACCGGTCAGAATATTGTTGATCCCCAGCAGGAGACCGGCAGTCACGATAGCCGGGAGGATTGGAATGAAGATATCCGACAGCGTCTTGACCGCACGCTGAAGCGGATTCTGCTTCTTCCCGGCTGCGTTCTTGACATCATCCTTGGATGAACGCGGCCCACCTGTAATTGCGATCATTTCATCATATACTTTGTCCACGAGTCCCGGTCCAATGACAACTTGGAACTGACCCTGGGAGGAGAAATGGCCTTTAACAAGATCGTTACTCTCCAGTAGCGCATGATCTACCCTTTCTTCATCGGCTAACGAAAAGCGAAGTCGGGTGACACAGTGGGTAGCCACTTCAATATTGTCTTTGCCGCCAACGGCCCGGACAATCTCTTCTACACTTTTTTTATCAACAGCCATGGGATTCACTCCTTTATACTGTATTTCCGTATCGATTCTTAGTTTATAACCCACATACACGAGGCATAAGGCGACAGTTTCATCTCTGTTTCCAAATCTGGTACCGTTCCTGTATTGGCAATGAGCAGTTCATACGGCTTGCCCGCCAGCGCAGCTCCTGCAAAAGACTCCGGCAGTGTGAATGTCGCCGGTTGGCCGCTGAAATTAGAGATCACCACCAGCGTCTCTTTGTCAGAGACCCGTGCATAAGCAAATACCTGCGGATGACCTTCATCCAGACGCTCATAACGGCCATCTGTCAGAACCGCCAGCGATTTGCGCAAGCCAATCAGCTTGCGGTAATGATGGAGAATCGAATCCGGATCGTCTAACTGCTGCTGCACATTGATTTCCCGGTAACGCTCGTCCACCTTAATCCACGGCGTGCCCGTAGTAAATCCGGCCTGCGGGCTGTCATCCCACTGCATCGGCGTGCGGGAATTGTCGCGGGAGCGCTCACGGATAATGTCCATAGCTTCCTCTGGCGTTTTCCCACGTTCCAGCAGAATGCCGTACATGTTCCGGGACTCAATATCCCGCAGCTCGCTCATGTCTGTCCAATGAGGATTGGGCATACCAATCTCTTCCCCTTGGTAGACATAAGGCGTACCTTGCAGACCATGCAGGGTCGTCGCCAGCATTTTAGCGCTTTCTACACGGTAACGTCCATCATCAGCAAAACGGGACAACGCCCGCGGCTGATCATGATTGTTGAAGAACAGTGCGTTCCAGCCCCCGCCTTCCTGCATACCCTGTTGCCAGCGGGACAGAAGGCTTTTCAAAGCCTCAAAATCATACGGCATAAGCTCCCACTTCTGCCCGTTCGGGTAATCCACCTTCAGATGGTGGAAATTGAACGTCATAGAGAATTCCTTCTCCTCCGGATTGGAATAACGCAGACAGTGCTCCAGCGTGGTGGAAGACATCTCTCCTACCGTAATCGCGTTGTAAGGACCATATACCTGCTCATACAATCCTTTAACGTACTCATGCACCCTTGGACCGTCAGTATAGTAACGCCGTCCATCACCGGGGAGAACGCTGCCATCATCGTCCGGGAACGCCTGGTCCTTGGAGATGAGATTGATCACATCCATTCTGAAACCGCTAACGCCTTTGTCCGCCCAAAACGTCATCAGCTTAACGACCTCTTCACGCACCGCCGGATTCTCCCAATTGAGATCAGCCTGCGTCTTGTCGAACAAGGTCAAGAAATACTGGCCAGTGCCTTCATCATACTGCCAGGCCGAACCTCCGAACTTGGACTGCCAGTTATTCGGCGGGCTACCATCCGGTTTCGGGTCCTTCCAGATATAATAATCCCGGTACTTATTATCCTTGGAGCTTTTGGACGCCTGGAACCAGCGATGCTCTGTCGAAGAATGGTTGACCACGATATCAAGCATAAGATGCATGCCGCGGCTTTGGACACCCTCCATCAGCTCATCAAAATCCGCCATCGTTCCAAATTCCGGGTTGATTTGGCAATAATCCGCCACATCGTATCCGTTATCATTTTGCGGAGACACATAAACCGGCTGAAGCCAGATAATATCAATACCAAGCTGCTGCAAATAATCGAGTTTGCCTGTTAGACCCCGGATATCACCTTCACCGCTGCCTGTTGTATCCATAAAGCTTTTGGGATATACCTGATAAACTGTAGAACGCCGCCACCAATCCTGCGTTTTTGAAATAATCACAGTTTAGTCCTCCTTGCCAAGCAATTTAATTAATCATGTATATACAAGTTCATTAGCCTTATCATAGTATTACTTGTATATACATGTTGTCAATCGGAAGAATTTATTCCCTTTCTCCATCTATAAAAAAACGGTTATTGCTTCTAGGAGCAATAACCGTTACTTAACCTATTCCCTATATTCCAAATCAATATTCACACCTAACAGAACGATCTATACACTACTCAGCAATCGCTTGCTGAAGCGCCTCGACATAGGCAAGGGCAAGCTTGGACAACGCTGCATTCTTATGACTGATCCAGCCGACATTAATGGTCTCATCACAATCCAGAGGCACCGGAATGATCTCATTGCCGTTCAGATCCGCACTAAGCACTCCGGTAGAAATAGTATATCCATTCAGACCAATCAGCAGATTGAAGAGGGTTGCTCTATCATTCACCCGAATGCTTTTCTGATGGGACAAGGTACTTAGAATCTCCTCGGAGAAGTGAAAAGAATTGTATTCCCCCTGCTCAAAAGACAGGTAAGGATAATGTTGAAGCTGGTCAACCGTTACGATGGACTGCTTCGCCAGCGGGTTGTTAATGCTGATAAAAATATGCGGTTTGGCCAGAAACAGGCTGTGGAATTCCAGATTCGCCGATTGCAGCAGCTTGTTGATGACCTTGGCGTTGAACTCATTCAGGTACAGGATGCCAATCTCGCTGCGCAGACTTTTAACATCCTCAATAATTTCATGGGTCTTCGTCTCACGCAGTGCCAATTCATATTCTTCATGACCATATTCACGGACGAGATTCACGAACGCATTGACCGCAAAGGCATAGTGCTGTGTGGACACGGAAAAATGTTGTGGAGACGGCTTCGCATCGAGATAGCGATTCTCCAGCAGTTCCGCCTGTTCCACCACTTGCCTGGCGTACCCAAGAAATTCGGCTCCCTCCAGAGAGAGTGATATCCCTTTGTTCGTGCGTTCAAAGATCGTAATCCCCAGTTCTTTCTCAAGTTCTCTGATGGCATTGGACAAGCTCGGCTGGGAAATAAACAAGCGCTTAGCCGCCTCGTTCATAGAGCCCCGGCTTGCCACTTCAATGACATATTTCAACTGTTGTAAGGTCAATAGAATAATCCTCTCTATATTTCAATTGCTTAGAGGGGATGTGCCCCGCCTCTCTTCCCTCTATTATATAATACATTTCAAGTTTTTACTTCCCGGCATACATCGTTCTGTTAAGAAAATGGTTCATCAAGAGCGGCAAGGAAATCAGGATCGGGGGGTCACCAAATTCGGGAGGATGCAAGGTAATCTCCTGATAAGGGACCGATGAGTGTGATGTTACAAGCAGCGGTTCCATCAAACGGGCTCGCAAGGTGGTGTATGGCAGCAAAAAATCAAGGACCTGCATCCCCCAAGAGACGGAGGTAGCCATCAAATAATAGCTGCCTGGCTTTACATTCGTAAACCGAAAATCGCCCATATTATGCAGCAGCAGCCCATACAGCGGCAGACCTTCAGGGATGGGCTTGGCGAACAATCCAACCAAAGTTACTCCCTGAAACGGAACCTCTGACCTCACCGTTCCCTCTATCGTGCCTATCCGAGTGGCCCCAGACCGCCACTCTCTCCAACCTCCAAGACTTTGCAGGGATCTCAGATGTTCCTCCGCCTGAAGCCGCGAATGCCTGAATTCAGATGGCGTCACGCCGACCCGTTCGACAAAACGGGTCGCAAAGGTACCCTGGCTTTGCTGACCAATCTCAAGGGAGATATCGCGGACACTCAAGCTCGTTCGCAACAAAAGATCCTTTGCCTTTTGCAGCCGAAGGGAGGAAACATAATAAAGCGGCGGCAGCCCGATCCTTTGTTTAAATATACGTGTAAAGTGAAAAGGACTGTAGCCCGCATAGCTGGCCAGCCGGGACAGTGGAAGAGGTTCATAAATGTGGCGTTGAATATAGGCAATGACCCCGTCGATTTCTGCATACCGGTTGGACATAGGCATGGCGCACCCCTTCAGGAATATTTTGTGCCAAAAAGAACGTAAGTTCGCCATTATTTTACCATAATTTTGACACATAATAAACCAAAAACCTCCACATCTCTGTGGAGGCCTCATCACTGCTCAATGACGATATTTCAGGCTGCTGGCCGGTTGGTAGACATGTAGCACCACCCCAGCATCAAATACTCTCGTGTCTAGTAGCTTAAGCGGCAGCGCTTGATGCATGTCCTTAAAGAGTGGAATACCTTCTCCCAGTACCACAGGATGGATCATCAGCTGGTATTCATCAACCAACCCAAGCTGCATCAAGGACTGTGCGAAGCCAGCGCCCCCATGCGCAAGAATCATCTTGCCAGGCTGCTGCTTCAAGTACGCCATTTCCTCTTCCAGGTCACTTTGTCCGAGTCGTGAATTTTTCCAATTCGCTTCCGCCAGGGTTCTGGAGAACACTACTTTGGGAATTTCATTCATTGGCGCAGCATAGCTTTCTGTAGAAGTTAACCAATATTCAGACATCATGTTATAGGTTTTCCTGCCCATAATATGGATATCCGCCTGCCAAAGCAGATTTACTATATACTGCTCCAGCCCACTATCAAAGCTACGGAAAACCCAGTCTACCCCGTCGCTTGGCGTGCAGATGTATCCATCCAGGGACACACTCATTTTTAGTACTACTTTGCGCATGAACTCCCTCCATCACCATCCCGACTGACTTGGCACTTCAACTGAAAGGAATGTGCTCAAAGTATATCACGGGACAGTATGCGGGATTTCTTATCAATTGCTATTTTACAACTTCTTCCCCGATCGCCGAATCATAAGCACATAACAGAGAATAGCGCCAACATCAGCCACAGCGATGACGATTCCCATCGGCAGCGCCGTTCCACTGCCGCCAAGGCCAACCAAAGGCGCTACCAACGCCCCGCCGATCATCGACAACAGCCCTTGAAGAGCGGATGCGCTGCCGGCAGATTGCCCCTGTTGTTGCATTGCCAGGGAGAAAGCTGCCGTGCTGACAATCCCTACACTGGACACCACCATAAACAGCGGAATCAGAGTAGCAATCAGCCCGGCTCCAAGCAAGGTCATAGCGAGTAGCAGCAGACCACCGACTGCAGCGTAGATCAGTCCGGCCACCAGCAGCTTCGTCTCACCGAACCGCTCCGCCAATTTGCCCGTAACCTGTCCGGTAATAATAATTCCGAGTCCATTTACGGCGAAGATCAAGCTGAACATCTGGGGTGTTGCTCCGAACAAATTCTGAATCACAAACGGCGAACCGGCAATATAAGCAAACATGGCGGCGAAGACCAACCCCTGCGAAAGAGCATATCCCATGAACATCCGGTCACCCAGCAGACGTCCAAAGGTAGCCAGTGTACTCTTCAGCCCTCCCCCCGACCGCTGTGCCTCTGGCAGAGTTTCACGCAGACCGAACAGAACGGAGGCCAGCATAACAAGCCCAATGACACCAAGCACGATAAACACACCCGGCCACGAGGTGAATCTCAATAATTGGCCGCCAGCAATAGGTGCCGCAATAGGTGCCACACCATTGATAAGCATCAACAAGGCAAAGAACCGGGTCAACTCCGTCCCGGAATACATATCTCTTACCATCGCTCTGGCTACTACAACCCCCGCCGAGCCACCCAGACCCTGAATGAACCGCAGAACAATAAGCGCTTCAATCGATGTGCTCATGGAGCAGAGAAACGAAGTAATCACATAGAGCGACAGACCAACAATCAGCGGCATCCGGCGACCACGCACATCACTAAGCGGTCCGGCGACCAGTTGCCCCACCGCAAGACCCACTAAACATGCCGTCAAGCTTAGTTGGGCCAGTGACGGACTGGAATGCAGGTCCTTGGCCAGGTCCGGCAGAGAGGGCAGGTACATGTCAAGGGACAGCGGTCCAAATGCCGTGAGCGCTCCCAGAATCAACGCAATCCACAGGCGGCCGGCTTTAGCTGGCTTCCCGGTGTTAACTTTAGAGCTAGAAATCATAATTTCCACTTCACAACCTGTCTTTAAGAGATAACGTTTTTATAATTTTATTACAACATTTATAACAAATTTATAAGACATAACCTTCCCTGTCAATCTTTAATTGAACGCCGGTTAGTTTATACTTATATCCTTTCAAACTGAGTACATAGCACGAACTTCGCCTGCTTCACTGCTATATGTTATAATTTTTTTACAAAATCCAATGGAATCAGGAGTCATTCAGATGCAGAATAACATCGATGTTGCTGGACTGCTAAAGAGCATTTCAGTTATGATCGCAGCCCTGATGGGACCTTCTACGGAAGTGGTTGTGCATGACATGGAGAAGGCGGAAATCATTCATATCGAAAACGGCCATATTACCGAAAGACAGGTAGGGGATTTGGAGGACGCCAATACCATTAACCTGCTCTCTCAAAGCGCCGAGCAAAATAATACCCTGATCGGGTACTTAAGCACCGCAAAGAGCAACAAGCCACTTAAATCATCCACTCTTTTCATCAAAGATTCGGGCGGCAAACTCAAATACACACTGTGTGTCAACCAAGACATCTCCGCCTTCAAAAGCGCCATGGATCTACTGACCCACCTTACCAGCACTTTTACTTATGAGGTGACCGACGTACAGCCCGGCGGCGAAACTATCAAACAAATCACGACGAAGCTCATTATGGAGGAAATTTTCAAGGCCAAGCCATTCTCTATGGACTCCAAGGAAGCCAAGCTGAAGATCATCCAACAACTGGACGACAAGGGTGTCTTCGACGTTAAAGACGCGGTCCCCAAAGTCTGTGAGCTGCTCTCTATCTCCCAGGCCACCCTCTATAACTACCAGCGGGAACTACGAGTACGCAAGGAAAAAGAGTCCCCACGCAAGTAACACCAGCAGCCCACCACTTTTTAACTCAACAGAACTATAATAGAACAGGCGCCGCGGAACTCATCTTCCGGCGTCCTTTTTTTTCGCCTGAACACTCAGTCTCCGCGAGTGGATAAAAAAATGGAAACCATCACAGAATATGAGCGAGGTGGTTATTATGAGCAACTTGATCGCACAGGACTGGGAAAAGAATTTGATTCACACTTTCGATCTGAACAGCGATTTCTCCATGAAGACGGTCACGTTATTCGATCAAACGGTAAAAGTATATTATCTCAGCTCACTCGTGGACCTTACGAGTACGTTGGTTACATGGGATCAAGTTATATCAGCGACTGGAGAAGACAATCACTCCCTGGCGAGAGACCTTCTTCCGCTGGAGTTTACGGTAGATGGCCCTCATCAGGAAGTCGCCGATTCCCTCGTCAAGGGCAAACTGATTGCTAAAGACCCCGATTCAGGTAAGCCACTCGTACTGGACGCAGATCTGTGGCCGCTAAACCGCTCCATCTCAGCTTCAGAGAACGAGAATCCGCTTCAGTCTTCTATCGATGGATTCACAGAGAAGCTGGATACCAATATAGGTCTGATCCGCAGGAGAATCAGCAATAAAGAGCTCGTCATTGAATCGTATATTCTAGGCACCAGTTCCCACAAGGAAATCGCACTCATCTATATGAAAAATGCATCTAACCCCAAGGTTGTCCAATCTGTCAAAGACCGGCTCTCCAGAAACAAGCATAAAGATGTCATCCATGTGAATGGCCTGCTGGAGGTATTGGAGCAGCCTAAATATTCACTGGTTCCCACCTATTTGACTTCAGAGCTGCCGGGAGAGGCTGCACAGAATCTGTTAGATGGAAAAGTGGTTATTCTGATGGACTTGTTTCCTAACGCCTACTCTTTTCCAGCCATCGTCAAAGACCTGTGGTCCTTCAAGCTAGACTTAAACTATCCTTACTTGTATCTCTTGTTCTTCCGCTGTATCCGTATTGCGGGGATCGCCTTCGCGATCATTATGCCCGGACTATATGTTGTGCTTAATTCTGTAAATCCAGAGCTTTTACGGATTCAGCTGGCGATTTCTGTTGCGAAAAGCAGGGAAGGTGTCCCCTATCCCTCATTTGTAGAAGTCATGCTGATGCTGCTCCTCATGGAAATGGTGATCGAGGCTACCATCCGGCTACCCAAGAACATCGGCCCCACGATCACGATGGTGGGAGGCATTATCCTCGGGCAGGCGATTGTACAAGCCCGGTTGGTGAGCAATTTGCTGATTATTATCCTGGCGGCAACGACCATCTCCAACTTTACGATGGCTGGATATCTCAATACGATCGGAATTCGCATCTTCAAATACGTCGTCCTGGTCCTCAGCTCTATCTACGGCATCTTGGGATTACAGGTAGCGCTGATTTGGCTGTTTATCTATTTTGCCGCACTCAAGACGTTTTCGGTGCCCTATTTAAGCCTTAGCACGAAAGGAAAGAGTCCGGATGACTAAACCCATGGTTGTCATGCTGTTTATCCAACTGCATCTGACAGCGATGCTGTCTATTTTTACCGTGAGAATCCTTGAAGTCACCTCGCTAGCCCATTGGGAGGCTATTCTGCTTGACTGCGCACTAGAGATGCTGCTGGTCTGGGTCTACCTGAAGGGTTTATCGCGGTTCCCGGGAAAAAATATGATCGAAATCATCTCCGAGGCAACGGGAACATGGCTGGCCCGGCTGATTCTTCTCCCCTTCGCAGTCTTTCTGTTCTTCCACCTCACCTTGTTAAACCGTTATCAAATTTTCAAAATCAACGTAGTTTTGCTTCAGGATACTCCGCTTTGGGCCATCACTTTGATCTATATGGCTCTCCCCTTGTATGCAGCGTGCAAAGGACTCTCTGTCATTCTCCGCATCAGTGCGGCGCTATTCATCTTCTACATTCCTTTTGTGCTGTTCTCCCTATTTATCAGTGCTCATAATTTCGACTTTCATAACATCTTTCCGATCTGGGACCCGAAAATGACTTTTCTGTCCCACCCTACTTATTATTCCAGCCTCATCTCTTTTTCAGGCTTTCTGTTTCTTGGCATGCTATCCCTCGACAAACCTTTCAAACCCAACAGATTAATGTTGGTTGTGATTATCCTTGCCTTTTTCTACCTCTCCGCCGTTTATGTCCCGTTACTTATTTTCAGCGAGGAGGTCGCTATCACATTTCAATATCCTAACGTCCTCGCCTCAGACACGATTGATCTGGAATGGGTCGTTTTCGATTGGCTGCCTACATTCTCGGTGGTCTCCTCCACCGGTCTGGGCATTCTGGAAGCAGCTACGACACTCTGGACAGCTACGACTCTAATCAAGAAACTGTTTCTGCCTATCAACGAAGTGTGGATCGCCTCAGGTTTGACCTTAGCCATGTTTTTGCTCAGCATGCTGGTTAGAAATAGTTCTGACCTGAATCACTTCTTATTAATGAACAGCATCCCAGGAATTTATAGCATACTCATCCTCCCGCTCGCTGTGGCTTTGTCCGGCTTATGGAAAAGGAGGGCCTCCGCTTGAAGCGCAGAATCATTCCCCGGCTGCTGCTCGCATTCTGCCTCCCTTGTCTGCTGAGTGGCTGCTGGGATATCAAAGACATCAACAAACGTTATCTCCCTGTGGTGATGGGCATCTGTGACGGAAAAACTGAAACCTACCACGTAACCCTTCAGGTTCCTACTGTTACCGGGACGACCCAAATTCTGGAGCAGGAAGCCAAGTCCATCAGCAAAGCCCTTGATTTGATCCGGACCAAATCTGAAAAGCATGTCGATCTTCTCCATTTGCGGTTGATCCTGATCAGTGAAAAAATGGCCGAAAAAGGGATCGACGACATTATAGACTACGCCATTCGGGCCGATGATATCTCCATTAAAGGCATGGTAGCCATTGTTACCGGAGACTTCCAGAAGGCACTGCACCATCAAGTCGGGCCAACGCCAGAGGTGTCCTCCTATGATTACTTCAGTGAAGAAGCCGGCTGGACGCCCAATGTATCGCTTGTCCGGTTGTGGGAGGCTTATAAAGTCAGCCGCTCTTACACACAAGATACAGCTATTCCGCTGGTGGAGGCGGGAACAGACACGTTATATGAATTCAGAGGCTCCGCCATTATGAGGAACTCCAAGATGGTAGGCACATTAACGCCTGATGAGACGCTGATCAACAATATTTTCTCTGAAAAATATACCGGCGGAACCATTGAGACCGCTGAAGATGCCAGCATCTTAATTAAGAAGGCCACGGTTCGTCATCGAATAAAGTGGGGAGACTCCGGCCCTCAGTTAAACAGCAAGCTCCATCTGGATATTGAGGTTTCCGAGAATAAGCAAGGACTCTCCAATCAGGAAATCACCCAGGAGATCAAGACATCCATTGAGAAACGGGGCGCCAATATCATCGACAAGCTACACACCCTCAAAGCAGACGTACTCGGGATTGGGCAATTGTTCAAGCCGAAGATGACGGTAGCACAGTTGAAGGAATGGAAGGAGAAATGGTACCCGAAATTGCAATCCAAAATTGAGGTTGAGATAAACATCCGAAATAACATCTACCTTAAGGACAAGCTCAGGGAAAATAATCTCCGGATGTGATGAATTATATACGATCTGACAATCAGAAAGCAGCGAGCCTCTCATGACAAGAGGCTCGCTGCTTTGCTGTGACTTTATTAGGCTTGCTTATAGAAATTATATCTTAAGGTAGAAGTGCAGGTGCCTTGCGGTTATGCGTGCCTTGCTCATAAGCATAAGCCAGTTTGATCAGTGTAGCCTCGTCAAACGGACGGCCCAGGAATTCCATACCTGCTGGCAGACCTTCCGACGTAAATCCGGCCGGAACCGAGATTGCAGGGAAGCCGCTGTAAGGACTAAGCCGGTTATTGGCACCGGCCTTGGAGGATTCTCCAATCGGTACAGTGGTCTGTACAGTGGATGGATAGATGATGGCGTCCAGATTGTTGTCAGCCATTACCTTCAAGAGCGCATCGCGTGTCAGCTTGGTGCGTTTGAGGACGATATCCTTATACTCCTGGGATTCCAGATCACGTGTATCACGCAACTTGTAGGTACTTTCATTCCCCTTTAAGAATTGTCCGGAGTTGATAATCTCTGTAAGCGTATGATAAGGCGCATCCGGCTGGTAGTTCGCCAGATATTCATTCAGTTGAGACTTGAATTCATATCCGCTAAGACTTGGATATTTCATGATTTCCGCCAGGTTCGGGATGGTGATCGGGGTTGTAATCGCCCCTAGCTTCTTCATGTCGGCAACAGCAGCATTCATCAGATTGGTAGTCGGCATTTCCTCTGGCTTGGTGCCGAATAACTCAGTAGCCACCCCGATTCGGGCACCTCTAAGACCGTTCACATCCAGATCCTTTGTATAATCGGTCTTGGAGCGACCAACGCTATAGGCTGTTGCAACATCATCGGCGTCATATCCAGAGGCACTTCCTAGAAGAGTCGCTGCATCCGTTACGGTGCGGGCCAGCGGGCCGCCAACATCCTGGGTCAAGGCTAGCGGGATAATACCATCACGGCTGGTCAAGCCCACCGTTGGGCGGATACCCACCAGACTGTTATACGAAGATGGTATGCGGATCGAACCACCGGTATCCGTTCCAAGACCCGCTAAAGCGAAGTTAGCCGCAACAGAGGCGCCGGTACCTGCGCTGGACCCACCAGGACTGCGGTCAGGAGCATAAGGGTTCAAGGTCTGTCCACCCAGCGAGCTGGCTCCCGTAATACCCAAGGCGAACTCATCCAGATTGGCTTTGCCGATCACGATAGCACCGGCATCCTTGAGCTTCTTAACCATCTCGGCATCATGTGTCGGAATAGCATCCTTCAGACAAAGACATCCTGCCGTGGTCGGCAGATCAGCGGTAGCATAGTTATCTTTTACGATAATGGGAATGCCGTGCAGCGGTCCGCGAATGCCTTTGGTCTCTCTTTCTTTATCCATGGCTTCCGCAGTCTTAAGGGCATCGGAATTCACAGTGATTATCGCATTTAACTTTACACCTTGGTGATCATACTTATTGATCCGATCCAGGTACATTTGAGTCAACTGTGTATAGGTCAACTTTCCTTGACCGACAGCTTTTTGAATATCAGCAATCGTTGTTTCCAGCAATTCAAAGGGCTTTAAATAATCATAGAGACGGTCAGCCAGCACCTGAGCCTGCTTCTCTGTCAAAAGCGCTTTAGGTTCAAAGCGGGCTGGACTCGTTCCCTGCATAAGCTGTTTCTCATTCAAGGCTCCAATTGCCCCGGCAGAAGCTGAATTATCAGGCACATCGACGAATGGCTCTTTGGCATCTGCCAGCTTGAGCGAAGTCCCCAGCATAACAGCCAACTGTTCGCGAGACACACTCGGGGCCTCTTTCATCTGAAACGAAACGGTACTTCCAGCCCGTGAACTAGCATCGTTCATCAGGGAGACTAATTCCTGTGAAGTAACCGGTTTGATCGAAGTTGCCACTGTTGGTGCTGCAAAAGCAGACAACGGAACGGACAACATCAAGGCTCCTGTTACTAGACCGGAGATGATAGTAAATCTGGATTTTCTGAACATGATGACTCCCCCGCTTTCAAGTTATGTAATCTAGTTGACTAGTAATTCCCCCTTATTATATTTCGTGTTATATTTCCTTACAAACATAAATATTTAAATAAAAAGCGATTTCATAATTATTTATCTCAAATTATCTGCCATTTTCGGCATTATACTATCTATTTTGATTTATATTGTTTAATAATCCTTATAGAAATTGGTTGCACTAAAATGATATATAACGTAGTTCTAATATTCGTATATAGATTTTATGTTATATTACCTTACACAAAATCTATTATATATTATTCCACACTTTCAATATGATAGATTTCCGCACACAAAAAAACGGCATTTCTGCCGCTTTTTGAAGAATGAATTCAGGATTATGAGATGCTCTTTATCCAGCTAAGCAGGGGTGCTTCCGAAGGCTGCCAGCCTAACAGATCTCTTGCATGTACCGCACGCACACGACTGTTGGAGGCGATGGCAAAACGAGCCCAGTCGCCCAGCTCTGCAATGGCCTCATCGGCCGGCCAGCTCGTTGTTTTGCCTCCAAAGCCCAGTGCTTCACTAACCGCTTTGGCGATATCCTGGAAAGACTCTTCCCCATTTTCAGCGAAGAAGTACGAAGCAGAAGGTGCTTTTTCCAGAGCCAAACGATACAATTCCGCCAAATCCTTGATATGAACATTGGACCAACGGTTCACCCCTTTGCCTACATGAACGCCAGCTCCCACAGCCTTCGATTTGCGGATAACCTGTGGCAATTGATCGCTTTGTGTCGGTAAGCCGAGCGAATCACCGTAGATCATGGAAGGCACGATGACCACACTTCTCACCCACTCGTCGATTCCGGCTTGGCGCACCAGATTGTTGATAGCTACCCTGTCAGCCCGGATATCCATTGGAACAAACGGTGTTTCTTCTTCATAAATATTCTCACTTTTGGAATCGCCCCGGGCATCATCTCCCACCACACTGGAACCCGATGTGTGCAGAAAAGCTTTGCCGGTACCACGCAAGGCGGCGATAAAGGTCTCGACTGCCCCTCTATGGTCCGAATCGGCGGTATGAATAACCGCGTCGCTTAGCTTAGCATACTTGGTTAGCACTTCATTGTCTTCAAGCGTACCCAGTACAGGCTCTATGCCTATTTCTTTAAGAGCATCCACCTTCTTCGGATCTCGCACGAGCCCATAGACTACATGTCCAGCATCAATCAGCACCTTAGCTACAGACCCGCCAATATAACCTGTTGCACCTGTCACGAATACTTTCATAGTTTCTCTCCTCCTATATATTTTCACTTGTGAATAATGGGATCAGCCTAGTTGTTCAATTACCGCTTTAGTTACAACCATTGTGGATTGCGGATTTTGCCCGGTAATCAGCCTGCCGTCCACCTCAACATGGGAAGTCCATTCCGGTGCAGCTACATAAATAGCGCCCAAGTCACGAATCTTGCTTTCCAGCAGGAACGGAAGGTGCTTGTCCAAGGTCGTCTGTGCTTCTTCCCGGTCAGTAAAGGCGCTGACGCGTTTGCCTGCAATCAGTGGTTGACCATTAGACAACGTGACATTTACCAGACCCGCTGGCCCGTGGCACACAGCAGCTACAATCTTGTCGCCTTCATAGAAAGCACGCAACAGTTTTTGCAGAGGCTCACTGCCCGGCAGATCGTACATCGTTCCATGTCCACCCGGCAGGAAGATGGCATCAAAACCTTCATCGGAGACATCTTCCAGTTTAATAGTATGTTCCAGATATTTCTCTGCATTCAAAATTTCCTGCGGGGTATCAGCATCCACACTACCCGGATCAACCGGAGCCTTGCCGCCGAGCGGACTTGCTACTGCCACTTCGTAACCACACTTTGTAAACTCAATATAAGCTTCAGCAAACTCAGAAAGCCAAATTCCTGTTGGTCTGCCTGCAAAAACTTCTGTATGGTTAGTGACTACGATCAACACTTTTTTCGCCATTTTGTATTGCCTCCACTGATCTGAATTTTTATTGCTCCCCTATTGTAGTGCTTCACTATCCATAAAACAAATTATGAATTATAGATTTAAACATAAATATATTTATAGTTTTTGATATAAAAAAGACCGCCTAGCAGACACTGGCCGATCTCTATTCCTCTTCACGGATAACCGCCATAATCTCGCGGATCTGCGGCAAATGCTTGTGTTTAAGCTTATAAGCGAAGAACAATTCGTTTTTCACTTTTAAATCTTCATAAATCTCTTTCGTGTTAATTCTGGCGTCTTCATTAGTCAAATATGTAGTTATAACACTAAGACCTGTACCGTTACCTATCGCCTTCAGGATCATATGTAAATTCGGAATGACATGAACTGGCCTGATCTGAGGGCGTTTGTTAAAATGCTCTCTCCAAATCCGCCGGATGATCGGCAGCTCCAGTCCATAACTCATCCAGGGCTGCGCAGACAGCCATTGCTCTCTTACCTCAAGGTCATCCGTATCTGGTATCTCATATTGACTCGGCGCCACAATGGCAAATTCCTCGTCCATTAATTTCAGGTACTCAATTCCCGGCGTCTGCACCTTCTGTGAAGTAATGATAATATCCACCTTATCCTCTTTTAGCATCTCCAGCAATTCAGTGGCAGTCCCAAAATGGGTAATCGTGCGGAAATCGTATTGATGCAGCCGCGGAAGTATTTTTTCCATATAGAACTCATGCGCTGTCCCTATCTTAATCACTGTAATTGTCGGCAGCGATGCCGCTCTGAAATTCATTGTCGCCTCCTCTAGCGACTCGATTAGCGGGGCCAGCTGAGAGTACAGCTCCTTCCCGCGTTCAGTCGGTAGCATCTTACGTGCTGTTCGGATAAAAAGCGCTTCTCCCACCTCAGCCTCCAGGGAAGCCAAATGCTGGCTCATCGCCGGCTGTGTCATCATGCGAGTCTTGGCGGCCTCGGACACAGAGTTATGTTTATAGATATTACAGAAGCTTCTGTACCACTCAAAATCTGCCATACTGCCTCCAGTCTCCTTCTTAACTAGATTTCAGGACTTACCTATTATTTAAACCACTCAGGATAAATCTCATCCCTGCGGCATTTGACTCATGTCCATGTATAACACATTCCAGCGGTGACCGTCCGGATCAGCAAATCCGGCACCGTACATCCAGCCCTCGCCTCCGGGCTTTTTGTAGACCGTGCCGCCAGCCGCAAGCACCTTGCTCACCAGTTCATCGACTTCTTCCCGGCTCTCTGCGTCAATGGACAATAAGACCTCTGTCCCCTGCTGCGTATCTGCAAGCTCATGACCTGTAAAGCTCTTAAAAGTATCCTCAGGGAACAACATTACCATCACATTCTTGTCTCCAACGATCAGCCCTGCAGCTTCATCACTGTTTTCATGCCTAGGGTGAAACGAAAAACCAAGCTTACCGAAGAACTCCCGTGACTTCTGAAGATTCTTTACCGGAAGGTTAATCCACAATTCTTTTGTCAACGCGATCGCTCCCTTTGAAGTTAAAATAGGTTTACAGCTACATATTAACACGCCTTAGTCGGACATGTTTACTTATAGATTGCGATTTTCTTTTTACTCATAACTATCCATTTGAAAAAAGGTCGTTTGTTTGAATTATGTCCACGGGATCGATTTTCAAGCAAAAAGTTGTTCCTACAAACTTATCGGGGATAAGTTCTTCGATTATTCAGATTATTTTTGTCTTCGCTTTTTTGCTTTTCCTCCAACAAAACAATCCCACTGAAATGATAACAATAATACATATTTTTACTGATATCTAGAGTATACGCAAAAAGCAGCCTTTCCACTTGGAGGGCTGCTGTCCATTAACTAGCTGGGTACTATCTTAACGATTACCGCAACATACGTTGAAACCGGTGTGAAGCTTGCCGCATGATTGGTCTACCATGACCAAAGCAGGCGATTTCGAAATCGTATTGACCCAATTTTTGAATACTTTGCTGCCCAACCCCTATATCTTCATACCCCATACTGTAACCGAGTCCCGTCATGTTGGTTGCCACATCTGCTACGAACATAATTCCGCTATGCCCGGAATGCAAGAAACCAAGCTGACCCAGACAGTGACCTGGGAGATGAACAGCTATTAAGTCATCAGAGAAGTCAGGATGATCACCATCTGCCAACCTAACATCAACTTGAACAGGTTCGACGGGAGTTCCCTTGCCAAAGAGACGGAACAATAGCTTGTTTAGCAGACCCGGAGCCGAAGTCATCGGCCGCATCGGCAACCCATTCTCTATAATGTCGGCATCCATCGCATTTGCATAGATTTTAACATGTGGAAGCATCCGTTTCAGTGCTGCTGCGCTTCCGGCATGATCGGTATGGCAATGCGTAAGCAGAATAGACTTCAACTCCTCACGCTTGTGACCCAGCGATTCAATGGCTGTTATAATTTCATGTTCACTCCCGGGTAATCCCGTATCTATAAGTACAAGCCCGTGCTCCATTTCCAGCAGGTAGGCATTTACATTTTTCAGAGGCAATAAATAGATTCCATCAACTACAGGTTTGATCTTCATCAATCTCTTCCTTTCTAAATCAGGATGGGCTTGCCAGAAATATATTTAGCTATGCTAAATATATTCTCAAAAAAATCCCCCTCCTCTCAAATGTTTTTTTATTCCTCATTGGAAACATTGTTATGATTTTTCTGCATCCACACCAGCATCAGCGAGATTTCTTCCGGGGACATTCCCTGCCGTACCACACTTTCCAGCTCCGTGATAATCTCCATACAAATCTTACTCTGAGCCAGTCCTGCATCCGTCAGATAAATCCGTTTGGACCGCGCATCCTGCGGATCTGACTTGCGAACCACCCAATCCCCTTCTACAAGAGCATTCAGCAGATTGGTAAGTGATGCGGGACGAATGCCAAGCCGCTCGTGCAATTCCTTCTGCGTCATGCCATCTCCCAAGGTCCACAATTGCTCCAGTACATTCACCTGTCCTGAAGTAAGACCGTAGGGTGCCAACTTCCTGTCATACATAGCGTTAAGATCGCGGTAAATCCGTTTATTCCAATACACGATATATCCACTGAATGGATGACCCACTTATTTAGCCTCCCTAAATAAATTATTAATCTTTTTTTCTTTGCTGTCAAGCAGTGGTCAGATTGCAGAATCAGATTGGGGTCCATACCCAGGGCCAGCAGATTTCCCGGGTTGTCTCCTAGTAAAAAATCTTCTAGAGATGCACTGGAATAGATGCAGGCATTTACTACCTGAGAATATGCCTTTTTTCATTCCTCTTGTTGCGCATTAGTGTGTCTCATCATAATTTGTTAATGAGAGACAAGTATTTAGGAGGAATGCCTGGTGCCCAGAATATCTGTAATTATGCCCGTCTACAATAACGCAATCTATTTGCAGGAAGCAGTTAACTCAATCTTATTGCAAACGTTAAGCGACCTAGAATTGATAATAATTGATGACGGATCAACCGACGGTTCAGCGGGAATCATACATGAAATAAATGACACTAGAGTAAAAAAGATATTTCATGCTGAGAATATGGGTATTGTCACTTCACTGAATCAAGGACTCGATCTGGCCCAAGGTGAGTACATCGCCCGTATAGACAGCGATGACATTGCAGCACTAAACCGCTTGGAAGTGCAGGCTTATTTTATGGACCAGAATCCCAGCATAGATATTAGCGGAACAGGATATACAACGAACTATCTCGGGCCCGTCAAGCTAAATCCTATGTATCATGAAGAAATTAAGGTCTGGCTGTTATTTAATTGTTGTATTCTACATCCTTCCGTTATGATGCGCAGTCGTTCAATAGATCGTCTCGGGATTCGTTATGATCATAATTACCCTCATGCGGAGGATTATGAACTGTGGAACAGGCTATCTTCAAGCGCGCAATTGGCCAATATCCCTCATAATTTAATGTATTATCGGCCTCATGCAGGACAAATCTCCAATACACAGCGAGCAATACAAGATATTACTGCACGAAGAATCCGTGAAAGACAGCTTTCTCAACTAGGCATTCAATTATCGGATGAGGAATACGCAATAATGACTAGACTCGCTGAGTTTAGGATTAATTCTGAAGATTTTGAGGACTATCGAACAGCAACAGGTTTTGCGAATTGGCTAATTGATCAAAATCGACAATTCCATGTATTCGATCAGGATATTTTAACAATGGCCCTATCCAGATGTATATCAAGAGTCCCATACTAATATAAGCAACAAACGTCCAATCGCTGATGCATTGAGTAAAGGACGTGAAGGCGAGAACGACAATCCCGTCAGGCGCTATTTGCGCCCGGCGGGTTATTTAATGTATGTGCACATTTCCTCAGGATCGGCAGATGACTCAGGGGATCTGCCCAATGCTGTATTGGCAGCCGGTTCAGACGAGGCCTCCGAGGAGGTTCAAGCTTGCCCTTTTTTATAGATACAAATATCTTATTTCCCTCTACGAATTCCCCCCAGGCTTGCACCTTTCACAAACACTCTTTCAATATTCTTCTGTACCACAGGATCCTCGATCAACGGCGGAGCCTGGTGTGGCTTGGTGCGGGCATCAATAATTACATTATCACAGGCCCAATGCTTGTGCTCATACCCGCTATTCACACCATAGATGTCATGCGACGGATTACTGCGCGTAAATGTAGCCCACAAGAAATTATCCAGCGTGGCACTCATGAACTCACTGTCATCACAGAGAATGATCATTGGGCAGGAAGTAAGTGCTCCTCTTTGCTCAATAGACTTACATAACTCCCCAATCTCCCGCTGTGCCTCGTCGTAGCTGCCAAACGGGGATGTCTGGAGCGCTACAATACCTGGCATGATCAGTCTAGCTTCTCCAGCTCCCGGGAGATCCTTCAGAATGCCCGGCACTTCACGGCACAGCTCTCTTTTGACATCTCCAACCGCCGCGAAGACCACCTTACTGCCGGTGTTCAACCCGGTCCCTGAATAATCAAGAGTATCTATCGTCGTATTGGTCTGAAAATGAATATCCCGGCGCAGATTAATCCGCTCCAGAATATAGGCCAGGAAATTCTCAACATCATGTGTACTGACCTTCTTATCCTCTTGCGCCGTAATGAACAGGAATTTAGCCAGACTGAGCTGCCCCGTGCCCAAAATCCGGTTGGCGATGGTCAAAATTTCCGCAGGCTGCTTTATTTTCTGATAAGGCGTGTATCGCTCACTCCCTACCGCAAACAACAGCGGATGCACACCCGCAGCGTCGATGGCGTGAACCTCTTTTACCCCGGGAACCTCCTGACGGATCGCCCCTCCGGTCAATTCATGAATCAGCGCACCAAAGGCGGTGTCTTCCTGCGGAGGTCTGCCTACAACCGTGAACGGATAGATGGCATTCTGTCTGGCATACACCTTATGGACTCTCATCACTGGAAAAGGGTGAATCAGGCTGTAATATCCCAAGTGGTCGCCAAAAGGCCCCTCCGGCTTCGTCTCACCGGGATAGATCTCACCTGTGATCACAAAATCCGCATCATTGCTGATGCAATATCCATCTACATAGCTGTAGCGGAAATGGCGCCCGGACAGCAGCCCAGCAAAGGTCAGCTCGCTCATGCCTTCCGGCAATGGCATAACTGCCGACAACGTATGTGCAGGAGGACCGCCGATGAAGATGCTTACCTTAAGCGGCTTGCCTTGCTTGTTGGCCTTGTCCTGATGGATGCCGATACCGCGATGGATCTGGTAATGGATACCGACCTCTTTGTTCAGCTCATATTCATTCCCTGTGAGCTGGACACGGTACATTCCCAGATTGGAGTTCATAATGCCCGGCTTATCCGGGTCCTCCGAATACACCTGAGGCAATGTGACAAAAGCTCCGCCATCTCCCTGCCAATGCTTAACTAGCGGAAGATCGGAGATCTGAATTTCCTGAAAGCCGGATGGTGAGCTACCCGATTTCTTCAGAGGCAGTGCTCTTCTTGCCGCAAGTCCGGTGCCGATATATTTGAATGGATTCTTCAGTGCTTTCACTGGATCATTGCGCAATGCAATGACATTCTGTGTGGAATCCCAGGTATCGCGAAAAATAAATTTGCTGCGCTCCACTGTTCCGAACAGGTTAGACACCGCACGGAACTTAGAGCCCTTCACCTTCTCGAACAGCAAAGCCGGCCCACCCGCTTCAAACACCTTCATATGTATGGCCGCCATCTCCAGATGCGGATCCACTTCTTCGGTAATACGAACTAAATGTCCGTTTTTCTCCAGATCAATAATGCATTCTTCCAAATTGCGATAGCTCATGTCATTGCTCCAATCTATTGATATCCTCTTCTATTATTCATGAGCCAAAGTCCCAGGTCAACGGCATAGAATTCAGTTTGGTCGCTCTGGGACAGCTCTTCCAGAAATGTCACGTTCCATAAACTATCACTGCAAGGATAGCCACAAAGTCACTCACTTCTTCCAGTGCCGCCACCGCTGATAGCCTTTGCGCATTAGCTCCAGTACGATGCGGGGGACGGGAAACACCTTTCGGGAAGCTACAGGCCGATACAGGCGGTAATATATTTTTTTAAAATCATCCCACATGCTGCAATCTTCCTGCTTCAAAAAATCAGAAACATCCACAATGAGTCCGCGCCCTTGCCGGACCATAACATTCTTGCCGTGCACATCATGAGGATGAAGCCCTCTGGAGCGAGCATATTCCAAACCATCATCTATGTCCAGGATTGCCTGGTCAGTGATAGGAATGCCGCGGCGGATACAATCATAGATGGTGACTCCATCAAGCCGCTTCAAGATCAGAAATCCATGGCCTTCGAAATAGCATTCCGAATAAGATGGATGACGGCCCAGACGCCGGTATACCTCCGCTTCTTCCCTCAAGCCGGGTCTGCCGGGAGCGTACACCTTCACCGCATAATGGCCATAGTCAGGGTGACTGAATACTGCCGCATAGTTGCCCGCTCCCAATAGCCGCCAAGGCTCGGGATATCGGTGAACCTGTACCGGCTCCCTGGGATTGACACTCTCAAGCGACAACTCACCCAACAAGCGTGCAATAGACGACTCTAACAATCTCTCTATTCCCTCTTCTGCCAGGTGTTGAATTCTACATCTCCCTCAATTCCGTTAAGATCGGTATAGCTATAGTTTACGATATAATATCCAAAAACACATCATTACCGAGAAACCTCATCAACAACTACGATCATACACATGCTGTAACCCCCCTCAGGGTCCATTAGTTACTTTTAAGTACCTATATTACTAATAAGTACGTACTTACCAATACAAAACATAAGGCTATATAATTGCTCTCGTTAGCAGGGAAGCAGATTATCCTGCAGTTCAGACCACATTAATATTAGGAGGATTTATATGAGTCAGTCGGTTTCACACTCTCAACCAAAGGTCGAGGCCAAGACGGGAAGATGGGCGCTTTTCGCTCTTGCGATCAGTGCATTCGGTATCGGTACTACTGAGTTTGTGCCTGTTGGTTTGATTACTACCATCGCGAATGATTTGAATATTGCCGTCACCCTGGCTGGTCTCCTTATCTCCGGCTATGCACTTGGGGTCGCCATTGGAGCACCGATTCTTACCGCTCTTACTAACCGCATGAGCCGCAAATCCTTGCTCATGTCTCTGATGATAGTCTTCATCATCGGCAACGTAGTTGCTGCGATTGCACCTAATTTCGAATTACTGCTAATCGCACGTTTTATAACAGCATTCTCGCATGGCGTGTTCTTCTCCATTGGTGCAACCATTGCGGTCCAACTGGTATCGCCTGAGAAAAAAGCCAGCGCTATCGCGCTGATGTTCACAGGTCTAACAATTGCCATAGTCACCGGGGTTCCGCTCGGAACCTATATCGGACAGGCCTTTGGCTGGAGAGCAACATTCTGGGGCGTTGCCTTGCTTGGTGTGATAGCCATTGTGTCCAGCGCTATCCTGATTCCAAAGAACCTGAAGCAGTCTCCACCGACCAAATTCACCGATATGTTCCGTCTGCTTACTAACAGTCGTTTGCTGCTCGGATTTTTGATTACCGCGCTTGGCTATGGCGGAACGTTCGTTGCCTTCACTTATTTGACTCCGCTTTTGCATGATGTGACTGGCATTAGCCAAGGGATGATTAACATTATTCTGATCGTGTATGGTATTGCTGTTGCCTTCGGGAACTCCTTTGGCGGGAAGCTAGCCAACAAGAACCCGATTCGGGCGTTGTTCTGGATGTTCATTATTCAAGCTGCTGTCCTGGTCCTGCTGACGTTCCTGGCTCCCTTTAAAGCAGGTGGCATCATCGGCGTCATCTTGATGGGCCTGTTCGCCTTCATGAACGTACCTGGTCTACAATTGTACGTTGTCCAGCTCGCAGAAAAGTATGTCCATAGTGCAGTTGATGTCGCATCGGCGATTAATATTGCTGCATTCAACGTAGGGATCGCTATTGGGTCGGTAGTTGGTGGTGTTGTGGTTGACCATATGGGCTATGTGCATACCCCATGGCTCGGTGCCATCATGGTGTTCGTCGCCATCATTCTGACAGGCATCTCAGCCAAGCTCGAAAAAAATTAAGACGTTCTTCTTTCAGCTAATGGTGGAAGGTGTGCTTCAAGCTCACCTGTCTAACCAGAACAGGCCGCTTCAATCCCATTCCCCCTTCATTCAAACAAGGGGGCAGGGACTGAGCGGCCTACCATTATTGAAAACTGACTACTGCTGCGGCACAGCCTGCAAGTTCTCCGGTGCTCGCTGTTTCAGGATCGGGATCATCAGCAGCGCGCCAAGCAGGAACAAAATGCCGGATCCACCATAGATTGTTACCAGCGAATAGGCATGCTTCAATGTGCCAGCCAAAGACATGGAGATCACCATCATTCCTGTGAACATTGGCATAAGCACCCCGTTCACTCGACCCACGATCGATTCATGCGACCATTTCAAGATCATTGTGCTGATCCCGATCTGGATGCTTGGGAAGGCTAGACCGTTCACAAACTGCGCGAGTAATGTGATACTTACACTTGTCGAGAGACCAATAACGACCGTACACAAGGCACTAACCAGCATACCAAAGCCCAGCAGAGCCTGCGGAGGCACACGTTTTGAGAAAGCAGCAATAATTCCGCCGCCAATCAGCATCGCCGCTCCGTTCACGATCAGCATGTATTGCAGAAAATTCTCCGGCTTGCCCAGCCGCTCCGTTACGATAAACAAGCTTAATGCCTGAGCTACACCAACCGCTAGACCGGCAAGAATAAAAGCCGCACCGAGCATGCGCAGAACCGGGCTCTGCCATACATAACGGAAGCCCTCACTCAATTCCTTACGGAACTGTCCCTTGGTATCAGCCGCCCGTGGCTCGACTTTATCCTTCGGCAGCCTGAACAGTACGAGTGCAGAGAGCAGGAACACTACCCCCATCACCGCTATCGAATACTCCAATCCTAGATTACTGTAGGCAAACGTACCCAGCATTGGTCCAAGCACCATGAAGATCGCCATCAGGGACTGAAATAATGCCATTCCCTGCTGTAATTGCTCCTCAGGCACATGCTGCTTGAAGAGGCGCATCCCCGAAGGCTGCGAGAATTGAGACAGGATCGCCGAGATGAATGTCACAAAGTACACAGAGTGCCAGCTGCCAAAATGAATGGTCAGGAGAACAGCAAATACGGATACCGCTGACAGCAAATCACACCAGATCATCGTCCGCTTGGGCCGCCAACGGTCTGCAAATGTTCCGCCAATGAAGGAGAACACAAAGATCGGCGCAAATTCAGCCAGGCTGATCAATGAGATCGCATACGGATCCCTGTTTGTCTTCTCCGCAACGTACAGCAAAATGGCAAAATTGCGGACCCAGATTCCGACCTGCAGCAGAACATTAGAAAATATGATCGTCTGGATAAAGCGGTTGCTGAGAAGGCTTGGTGATTTCGGTGCGTTAGGCACTGCACTCAACGTTTTCAACTCTCCTTTATTAGGGGTTCTCTCTATAAATATTGAAATATATGGATGAGTATAATCAGTGCGCGCATATTTGTAAATGAGTTCTTGTTAAAAAGAGACCCTCCTTTTGTAAAAGGTGGGCTATTTGACGATTCGATTGCGGATAGCGAATACAACAGCTTGAGTACGGTCGTCCGCGTCAAATTTTTGCAGAATACGGTGGACATGAGTCTTAACCGTACTCTCGCCGATATAGAGCGCAGCTGCAATCTCTTCATTGCGTAATCCGTATGCCATTTGCTGGAGAACCTGCTGCTCCCGTTCAGTCAATGGATCTAAGGCGGGTAAGGGGTACGGCACATGGTCCTCCGGAGAGATCGGTGCCCTGGAGCTCATGGCCCGCCCGATCACCTTAGAGGCCACTGCCGTCCGGAAAATGGCCTCACCTCGGAATGCCGCTCGCACGGCATCCACCATATCTTCCGGAGCGGCATCCTTGAGCAAATAACCGGCCGCACCGGAACGGATGCCGTCGTAGACGTAATCTTCCTGGTCAAAGGTGGTGAGGATGACGACTTTGCAATCCGGATTATGCTCCAGAATGGCAGGTGTTGCTGCAATTCCGCTACCACCTGGCATCTGAACATCCATCAGCACTACGTCAGGTCCGATCTGCCGGACAAGCTCCACGGCCTCCGGCCCGCTTTCTGCTTCCCCTACCACCTCCATATCTTCCTGCGCATTGATGATGTATCGCAAGCCGTGACGAACAAGCTGCTGATCATCTACCAGTATGACACGGATCATAGATCCCTTCACGCTCTCTCCTCCTGTCTCTCTTCCCCTTCACCCAGTGGCACTGTAACCACCAGTCTCATGCCGTGCGGCTGAACTCCTTGTATTCGCAGATTACCGCCAGCCCGCTCACAACGGGCTTCCATGCTGGCCAGACCGAACCCAGGCTGGACAGAAGAAGCAGAATGCCAGATTCCGTTGTCCGCAACCGTCAGCGTCAACATCCTGTCATCGCTGGTAATGCCTACTTCAACATGAGAAGCCTGCGCATGCCGGATCACGTTCGTGGACGCCTCCTGCAACACCCGGTACAGCAGCTCAGAGATCTCTGTCCCCCACTCCTTATCGTCACCGTCAACGGCCATTTCGATCGTAAGCCCGGCCTGCTCTTGTACCTGCTTGATAAGACTTTGCAAAGCCACAAGCCCCAGATGTGCCTCATCTGTCGCCATCTGCCGGACAACGGAGCGAACATCCTGTAGACAGCGACGAGCGACATCAAGCACCGTCCGCAGCGCCTGTTCGCCTTCGGCGGCATCACTTCTCATCATAAAAGGCAATGCTTGAAGCTGTACGATGACGGAAGTCAGGCCATGACCGATGCTATCGTGAAGATCGCGGGAAATGCGAGTCCGTTCCTCCAGAACAGCATAGCGAAGCAGTTGTACTGTAGCCTCTTCCAGTTCATTGTGAGTATGCTGCAATTGATAATGTGCCTGCTCTAATTCCGTATGAACCGCCTGCAATTGCTCATAATAGAGCATCCTAGACTGGGTAGCTTCCCTACGGACCCGCACTCCCCAAAATATAATGTACGTACCCAGGTGGAGGACAGAAGCGACTAAGATATCATTCTTCTGCACCTTGAGCAGAAAGAAAATGAGAGCATCACCTGATATCATCAATACGCCCAGCAGGATCGAAAAAAACAACGGAAGCCGAAGCGTAGCATAGCCAATAAGATAGAAAACAAAGACAATCAGCGGTACCGGGGTACTGAACATCTGGCAATAAAGCAATGTCAGCAGCCAGCTGAGCAGAATCATAAATCCACGCCAGTAGGCCTTCACGATTAACGCTGGCAACCACAAGAGAAGCAAATAAATCAGCACCGCCAGTATTCCCACAGCCGAGCCTGCAGCGGGGAACCTGGACGAATGCACTATGATTTGGGGAACAACAATCAGAGTATATAGCAGAATAAGACTAAGTACGATCTTGCGCTGGTAGGTCAACAGGATACCTAACAGCGCACCGAACTTTTGTTTAATTTTCATAATAAGATCCTTGTTGTTTAGAATTTAGAATGATATCTCATCATATCAGCTTGGTCTCTATCTGCCGGTTGTTGGACCAAGTCCTAGTTCTTTTAGAAATTGAGCAACAACTGACTTCTTAGCCATGTCTCCAAGGGTTCCCGGGATTAATAACAGGATATCCAGCGACTACTGCCTTCGGCTTTGGACCACGATACTCACCAAACCTCCAATAATAAGGACAATTGAACGCAGTATGTTAATTAATAAGGAAGACACATGGGTTGTAGTCAAAATAAAAGCCTCCACCCTAATTTTTATATAACCAACAGGTTGAGCCCGCCCTGTCCTTTGGGCGATGGACTGCGCTTTTTGCTCATTTATAGGCTACCAACTGTTTGTATTTCAGATAGACAAAATAGCGGCGGGCGCAGACGTTGGCAAGCGAAACGAACAGCAACCCTGTGCTTAAAGACAACACAGCATGATGCGCACCCCAGTACTCCGTAAGATGGCGAATCAGCATCACGGCCAGGAAAATCACAATGCCGGCTATCGAGCCCTTCGAAGTGATTTTGCCCGTATCAGGATTCACCCGCACCTTCTGAAGCTTGCCTCTCCAGGCGCCCAGAGCAAGACCTAAGACGATACAGATCAGGTAGACCAGTAAACTGCCAGGAGTAAGGTCAATTGTAGTCACACTGGACAACATCAAATATGCAAAGAGAACCGGGGTAATCCATAAACGGGAAGGTCTGATTTCTTTTTCCCGCAGATTTAAAATTACAACTAGGATCACCACAATCACATAGTTGGTCATACTCATTTGAAATTCCTCTTTTCTGTGACAATTTGAAAGGCATGACATCATTGTACCGAAACCTCGGTTCCAAGGAGTCCACCCACAGGTTGATGCTCACACTCCACCCGGAGATGGACCTTGGGAAAAGTATCTGAAATGCCTGATGCAGGCATTTTTCCCTCTAGGCCCTGCAATAATACGTTAAGAACGCCTCAGCCTCGCGATATGGGCCAAAGCAAAAAGACACAGCCCATTCAGGCTATGTCTTCATAAAGGCTTGTCTTAGTTATTTTCCGGAATGGACAGCCAGGCCCGCTGATTTTGCCAACTTACCTGAATCGGGGTTTCAAAGAAGGCCGTCAGGTTAGCGCTGGTCAGAACCTCTTGCGAATGACCTTTAGAGTATATCTCGCCCCGCCGAATCAGCAATGTCTGATTGAATACAGGCAAGATCTCTTCGATATGATGAGTAACGAATAATAGCGTTGGAGCATCCGGCTCCTGGGCCAACTCACTGATGCTCGTCAGCAGCGCTTCTCTGGACAGGAAGTCAAGTCCGTTCGTGGCTTCATCCAGAATAAGCAGTCTAGGCGAAGCCATCAGCGCCCGGGCAATCAGAATCTTCTGCTTCTCACCTTGCGAACAGGATTGATATGCACGATCCAGCAAATGAAGGCAGGACAGACGCTCCATCAGCTTCCGGGCCTGTTCATAATCTTCCTCGCTCGGCTCGGTGTATAACCCGATGGAGGCATGTTTGCCGCTGATCACTACATTCTGTGTCTTGTCATTGGCATGCAATCTCTCTTGTAATGAGGAGCTGACCCAGCCGATGGACTTGCGCAGCTCCCGAAGGTCTACATCCCCGAATCTGTGTCCAAGCACAGACACCTGACCCTTGGTCGGCCAGATATAACCGTTGATGACGTTTAACAGCGTCGTTTTACCCGAGCCATTAAGTCCCAAGATCGCCCAATGCTCCCCTTTGGTCACGGTCCAGTCAATTTGCTCCAGGATCGTCTTGTTCTCCCGGTACCAGCTTACATTGTTCACTTCGATCACATTTGTCATCTGCTTAATCACTCCTTGAAGGAAAATGGAAGGCATTCAGCATATCATCTGATGTTTAAAACCAAAAAAAATCTAATCTTGATTCAAAAACCTCTTAAGCTGCCCCACTGTACCGTTCAAATTCTGCAAGGTCCAATGTTCGGCCGCACTCACATCCTTGTCCCGGATCGCCAGATACAAATTCTCGTGAAAAAGATGATGGTGTTCATGCACATTCTGATCTTTTGCCAGCATATGAAGCGCATCCAGCAGTACCGACGAGAACGTCCTGTACAGATCGGCAGCGATACTGTTCTGGCTAGCCACCGCCACTGCCAAGTGAAAAGCAATATCGGCGTTCAGGTAGGCAGCCGTATCGTCGTTGTCCAGTGCCTGCAACCTCTGATCCAGTGCGATCCGCATGTGCTCCAGGTCCTTTTCGCTCCGCCGCTCGGCAGCCAGCCGGGAAATATCCAGCTCCAGCATCTTCCTTACTTCGTATACCTCCAGCAATTCAGCTCTCCGCAGCCGGTGAACCAGTGGTTCGTGAATAATAGGATCAGCTGTCAAAAACGTGCCAAAGCCCTGCCGCTTCTCCAATAGACCTGCGTGCACCAGCACCCTGACCGCCTCGCGGATCGTCGAACGCCCGACGCCGAACTGCTCCATCAGCTCTGGTTCCGTAGGGATTTTATCACCGTGCTTGAGCTCCCCGTCGGAAATTTTCTTTTGCAGTTGGTTGACCACATCATCCACCAGTTTGGGACGATTTAATGTCTTAAATGAAATTTTAGAATTCATCAGATCATCTCCTGTTTATTGGATAATATCACGCTACGATTATGGGAGCAACCCTATTTTTTCTAATTCTCATTTGCTACTAAAGAATACATTCTTCATCGGATTCCCATACTAATCCAGTACGATTCAATTATTGAGAGGGGTTTGAGTATGGCTGGTATTTTAGGCGGTAATCCGAAAGATGAGCCCATGCATTATGGAGAGATTTTCAATGTATGGATGACATCAACGGCTGCAAAAGGGCTAGTATCACTCTATCGGGCATTTCAATCCCATGCTGGCGACGATGATCTAAAAAAAGTACTGGGAGATTTAATTAACCAGTCTGAGCTGGAAAGCAGTGAGTGTGACGCGCTCCTTGGGACAGTCGGTATTGCTTCAGTGCCAACGCTCCCTGACCGTCCGGAAGTAAAGGTAGAGGATATTCCCGCTGGTGCCCGGTTCACCGATATGGAAATCGCCTCCAAAATCGCTGCAGATAATGCTGCTGGGTTGGTGGGCTGTAGTACCATTATGGGAATGTCCATACGCGAAGATATCGGGGCCTTGTTCGCCAAGTATCATCTCACTAAAGCCGCTATCGGAATAAAAATCCTGCACATGAACAAGAAAAAAGGCTGGCTGATCCCTCCCCCGCTACATATCAAAGGCTGAGTGATACCACTTCCAGACCTTCATTGTTTAGACGAAATAGCCCGCGGATATTTTTCGCGGGCTGTTCGGCTGCCTATTCTCCAGTTTTAATTGGTGAAAGAAGGCTGACTCAGCCTGTCCCGGATAAACCCACCAATATGATCTATCGCCTGTTGTGCTTCGGGCAGCATGTGGGCCAGGAATTGAAACACGCTCCACATATTCTCCCAGACTTCGAGTTCAACCTTAACGCCCGCCTCTTTGGACCGTTCCTGCAGTCGGATTGAATCACTTAATAGCACCTCATGATCTCCAACCTGTATCCATAAATGAGGCAAGCCTTGCAGATCCATCCTTAGCGGAGATAATAAAGGGTTCTCTTCTCCCCCGTTACCTACATAGCCTTCCAGTATCCTCTGATTGGCGGACCGGCTCCCTGTTGGATCAAGTGCTGCACGACTGCTATACGATTCCCCGTCCAGATGAACGAGATCCGTATGCGGGGACAACAAAAAAGCTCCGGCCGGCAGCTCCTCGCCTTGGTCCCGCAATGATAATAATGTCATAAGGACCAGCGTCCCTCCTACAGAGTCGCCTCCCAGTATAAGATCACCAGCAGCATAGCCTTGATTCCGCAGCCAACGGTACGTGTTCAGGCAATCCTCATTAGCGGCTGGGTAAGGATGCTCTGGGGCCAGGCGATATTCCACAGTGAGTACCTTGCTCCCGCTGGACTTTGCAATTCTAGTACAAAGATCCCGGTAAAAATCGCAAGTTCCGGCAACAAAGCCTCCTCCGTGAAAATAAAGAATCACCTTGTTCTCCATATCAGGAGCCAGGTTGTCAGGAATGATCCATTCGCCCTGCAGCGGCCCCATACTCTCTGGTCGGTATGTCATATCATCATGCCTCGGCATCTCCGCTGCCGCATTCGCCATACTCTGCCTTATACCTGCCACCGTCTGATTCTCATAATTATTGTTGTGCCGCAAATATTCTTTAATGGCCTCAAGCTGCTCTAAACTGGTCTTTAACATTATAACGCCCTCCTACTGGTCTTGTTACGACTACTTTAAGACCTGTAGTTAGGTACAGGGTCAACTAGGAATCCATATTGAGGATTTGCAGTGTCGCCTGCACGCCAGGATGTCTGTCCGTGGCCTGCAAGTTGCTTTTCAACTGATTTAGCGTCAGGAGCATTTCTCAACGTTATTTACATTGGCTAATTTCGCCACCTGTCCACGCAAGTATCCCGTCACCTTCTTGACTCCTTCCATCATCCATCTGTTCTTATTCTAGCAAAAAAATTCCAAGACCTGAATACAGGCCTTGGAATCATGAGAATCCATTTATTTTCCATTTCACCTTTTGTCAATCCACCAAAAACAGGTCGCCGAAGGCGTCGATATCCTTAGAGGTAGCTATGCCACTGTTGTATTCGACCCAGCCTTTACGCCCTTCTCCGTCATTGTCATTGACCAGGATTGAGAATTTCAGCTTCAGGCCATTCTTCAACAGAGTGGTATCATGGCTTAACTCTTCCCACGGAATCGCCAGCTCGTAGGTGGTTTTTAGGTCCTCCCGTTTGATGGCGTATTTAAGGTCTATAGCATCGCCCACTGGGAAGCCGCTTGGCGCGATCCAGCGCCACTTGTACAACGTACCGTTGTCGCCCCTCGCGGCACCTAGTTCATGATACTCTGACGGAACTGTGCCATCTGAATTGGCTACGCCTAGCCCGATCTGTATGCTGTCCCCACTCCAGATGGCATCCCCCGATGCCGGCTGAACATGCTTGTCGTCGGTAACCTCTACCCCGAGATACAGGTTGTGATCATCCCAGGAAAGCTGACCGGTGGCGCTGAGATCCTGCTCTCCTTTCCAGTCGTTGACCCTGACATCCTTCACAGCAAATCTAACAGAATTGTTCCAGTCCGAGAGATTGCCATCGATCTTCAGAGGCTTGCTGAGCTTCGGAATTAGCAAGGCATTGAAGGTATCCAACGCTGTCTGCAGCAGTGTACCCTGGTCGTTAGAAGCTTTCAGCGTTCGCTGACCTCTTGCCAATTCCGGGAGATCTATGCGTACCTTCTCGCCCGGTTGTAATGCCACTGCTGTTGTAAAAGTGCCTGGGGTAGATTGTGCTGTCTCATACTCCACGTCCAGTAACCCACTGAATTTGTTCTTGGACTGGTTGGTAACGTCCATATGAGTTCTTACCACTTGGCGTGATGGATCGTAGAACGTCATATAATGCGCCTCCAGCGGATCAATGACATTTACATTGACGGTAAATCCCTGAGCGGTCTCGCTGTCCGGCCCCTGCCACACATCAACGGAAAGATTTCCACGCTTGACTCCCTCTGGAGTCTGGATCTGCAATGTGTGATTCTCCTCTCCTATGAGCTCCCATCCATTCGGCAAAGATAAATTAAGCTGCTCCCCGGTAGTTCCTTTGTAAGCTTCCGGAAGTTTGATTTCAAAAATATCACCGGACGCAACCGAGAGACCGGAATTCTCCGGCAACCGGTCAAGGTCTCGGCTGTTCCGAACATTCCATAAAAAATGCGAGGTTGTCTCCACAATCTCGTCTATATACTTCGCATTCTTGTAATCGTGGCCTACGCCCTCCATCGTCAGCAGATTATGATAAATTCCCTGTTCCTTCAATTGGTTCCCCAAATCCACACTTAGCTGGTATGGAACCAGTTTATCTATGGTCCCATGGATAATAAGAAACGGTGGAAGCTTGCTATCTGGAAGTCTTGTCAGATCCCCGCCATAAATATCCACAATGGCAAAGACAGACTTTACGCGGGCCGGATCACTGGACAAAGAGAGATTGGAAAAATTTATAGCAAGATGACCTCCAGCAGAATCCCCTCCGATCACAATGTGTTCGGCATCCAGTCCGTAAGTCACTGCATTGTTGTTGATCCAATGCATCACATCCCCTATGTCCTCGCTAGCGTCAGTAAGCGTGCGGTTGAAGTTAATAAACGGGTCTTTTTTTAACCGGTAATCCACAGACAGGACCACGTATCCCCGTTTAGCCATCGCCGTTGCAAAGTCAGCAGCATCTTCCCTGCTTCCTCCTGAATAACCGCCACCATGGATGAAGATGAAGACCGGTCTCTGCTTGTTGTTGTCGCCAATTGGCTGGTACAGGTCAAGCTTCAGCGCTTCTTCCGCCTCAGTCTCATTCTTCTTCTTGGCATACAGAATATCGCGTTTCACATCAACCTCATAAGCTGGGGCCAAATACTGCACCGGTTCTTGCTCATAAATCACCTTAACGTTGGAATGTGCTGCACTGTTATTGACAGGTTCCACGGATACTACCTCCTTCTCTTGGTTATCAGAAACTTTGTTATCCTCTCGATTATGCAAAAATAGCCAGGTACCTAGAACAATAAGCAGAACTGGAATCACATAAAAAAGCCTTCGCTTCACTGTGACAACCTCCTAGAATGAATTTATATGCATGATCCGTACCCCGCTCTGACTCACAGAATCAGTCGCCAGTAAGATAATACCAAATCTAATTTCATTCTAGATTTCCCATAAGCATTTAACAATCCTGTATTCTTCGTAAAACAAGTGTAATATTACGTTTTCAGCTACGGGCGACACACTATTGCCACCAATAACAAACCCTCTCATAGTTCATCAACATAACCTGCAAAAAACGCCAGGCATCAGAAATCCAATGCTTGGCGTTTCTCTCTTAGGCCTTCTACCCAAGGCCCAGTTACTCATTCTTTAATAGAACCTAACATGACACCCTTGACAAAATACCGCTGGAGGAAGGGATACAGCAGCAGGATCGGTACCGTCGCAACAATGATCGTCGCATATTTGATCGTCTCCTGAATCAGCCCCTTATCAACATCCGCCACAGAATTCATCATGGAGTCCGTACTGTTCGAGATCAGAATCCCTTGCAATACCAACTGCAGCGGATACAAATCTTTGTTACGCAGATAAATCAGCGCATCCATATAGGCATTCCAATGCCCCACACCGTAGAAAAGGGTCATTACAGCCATTATTGGCAATGAAACCGGGATAAAAATCTGGAACAGGATGCGAAAATCATTGGCCCCGTCAATCCGCGCCGATTCCTCCAGCGCTGCGGGGATACCCGCGAAGGAAGTGCGCATGACCAGCAGGTTCCATGTGCTAATCGCAGATGGCAGGATCATCGCCCATCGCGTATCGAGCAGCCCCAGATTTTTCATATTGAGATAGGTGGGAATTAGACCTCCAGAGAAGAACATCGTGAATACGATGGCAAACATAATGGGTCCGACGAATCGCACACCTTTGCGAGATAGCGCATAGGCAGCAAAACTGGTCAGCGTCAGATTCAGCGTCGTACCAATAACAACGTAAATCAAAGTATTTAAATAGCCAATAGAAATCATCGGATTCTCAAATACCAGCTTATAAGATTCCAGACTGAAGCCAGTCGGCATTAACAGTAATCCCTGGTGCTGAATCAAATCGGAAGGGTTACTGAAAGAAGCAAACAGCACATATAGAAATGGATATAGGGTTACGGCCATAAGTGCCACCATAAACAGGTTTATGCAGAGATCAAACAGCCGTTCACCCCAGGAAATAGGAGACTTCAAGGACATTCACCCCCAGGAATGGACTACCACAGACTTGTGTCGTTGATCTTCCGGCTGATCTTGTTAGCCGAGACGAGAAGCAGGAAGTTAATGATATTGTTGAATAGGCCAATTGCTGCCGAGAACCCGTAATCCATCTGGAGCAACCCGCGCCGGTATACGAACGTGGAGATCACGTCTGCTGTTTCATAGGTTGTCGAATTGTATAACAGAAGGATTTTCTCCAGACTACCCCCGGCCATGAGTGAGCCGAAGCGCAAGATCAGCATGATGATGACTGTCGGCATAATGCCCGGGAGTGTGATATGGAGAATTTGTTTGAATCGTCCCGCACCATCGGTTTTAGCTGCTTCGTACAGACTTGGGTCAATCCCCGCAATCGCCGCCAAATAAATAATCGATCCCCATCCGATTCCTTGCCAGATGCCTGAAGAAACATAGATAGTCCGGAACCATTCAGGCGCAATCAGGAAAGAAACCGATGGAATGCCGAACAAGCCGGTCAATTGATTAATCAGGCCGTTCCCGGATAGAAAGTCGACCATCATCCCCGCCACAACCACAATGGAGATAAAGTGCGGGAGATACGTAATGGACTGCACCACATTCTTGAATATCCGGCCCCGGATTTCATTAAGCAGGAGCGCCAGAATAATAGGTGCCGGGAAGCCAAAGATCAATTCGTAAAAGCTGAGCAGCAGTGTATTACGAATCAATCTCCAGAAATAATAACTGTTATAAAAAGATACGAAATGCTTGAACCCGACCCACTCACTGCCCAGAATTCCTTTGACAGGGGAAAAATCCTTAAAAGCAATCTGCAGCCCGTACATCGGGAAATACATGAATACCAGATAGTAGATCACAACTGGAAGCAGCATGATATAGATGTATTTATGACGGGACCAATCTCTCCGCAGCTTCAACACATAGACCTCCTTCATGAACAAGGGTAAAAAAAACAGCGGGTTCCGGGCCGGCGCAGGTCAGCGCGAAAATAGCCTCAGGAACCCGCCCCACAACAGTGTTACTGATTACCGCTTCAAGTAACGCTCATAAGCCGCCTGCTGAATATCAATGGCCTCCTGAATGCCCATACCTTCAATGGTCTTCAAGAAGGTATTGAAATTGCCGATGGGCTCCACACCCATAACGAACTTATCGAACATCTCGTCACGGTAGGTAGTCACGTCCGTCATAATGGCGGCCAATCGAGCCGATTCGTCATTGGTCAGCGACAGCGTCGGAAGCCAATCTCCATTTTCTACATTCATCCAGGTACTGAGTGCATCCTTCTGCTGGGGCAGCGCAACATTCTGCTCCTGGTAACGTTTATCCTGGACAAATGGGCCTCCGAATGGAATCGCATATCTGCCGAGCGCCGTAGCGAAGGCCATCCCATCCGGATTTTTCATAATATCATCGGTGTAGGTAGGAAAGCCGTCCTTCATCTCATAGCTCTTGCCCTCGATCCCAAAGTTGAACAGCATGCTGCCCTCTTCACCGTACTTGTAGTCCAACCATTTCACCGTTTCCTCGATATGCTTATTACTGCTGGTAATAGCCGCCCCTACACTGTTGAAGATTGGCGTGATTTGCCCCAGAACCGGTTTGTCACCTTTTTTGAGCGTTGGATAAGGAGCGCCTACAATATTAAATCCAGGATCTTTCTCGGACATGGCGGTCATATATTTGCCGATTCCACCACCTACCGCGAGTTCGGATGCAGCCAGCAGCCCACCGGTCCATTTGGCATCCTTCTGCTTGTCATCTGTCGCTGCGTAATCGCGGTCAATAAGGCCTTCTGCGTACCAGTTCCGCATCGTCTCTAAAAATTCTTTATACTCAGGCTGAATGTTACCGTAAGCCACTTTTCCATCCTTCAAATAGAACTGGCTGGTAATTCCCCAGGCATTGAGGAAAACATTGCTGAAATTCAGCATCGTATCCTTTTTAATAAGGAGCGGAATTTCATCAGCTTTGCCATTACCGTTGGGATCACCCTCTTTAAGCGCTTTCAATACAGTGTGCCATTCATCTATTGTCGTAGGTACCTGTAGACCTAGTTTATCTAGCCAATCCTGACGAATGCCAAGGCCAAAGTACGTACGCAGATATGGATCTGCCCGCAGGAAAGGAAACGCGTAGATCCGCCCATCATCCGTGGACACTTCTTTCTTGATCTCGGGATGATCCGCCAGCAATTTGGTCAGGTTCGGAGCATATTTATCAATGTAATCATTAAGTGGGATAATGACGCCGCTGTTCATGGCTCCTACACCACCGCCCGGATAATCATTCCAGCCCCATTCGATAACATCCGGATAAGAACCCGAGCTCATCAGCAGATTGAATTGATTCTTCTCCTGACCGGTTGTAGGACTCTGGAAATCAATATGGATTCCTGTCTTCTTCTCTGTCTCTTGATAAGCAGCGATGTCATTATGAGTCTTAATCCCTGGGGCAGCATTACCCAAACCTTGCACGTAGTAAGTTAATGTAAGCGGGCTGGATACAATCTTTCCATCCTTCGGCGCTTCTGTGGCCTCCGTTCCCGATGGCGAATTCGTAGGCTCTTCTGATTGGTTGCTCCCTGAGCAAGCCGATAAGGAAACGGTCAATGCCGTCATAGCCGCCAGCATGGTGATCAGGCCTCTTTTACCATAGTTCATGAATATATTCCCCCCTCTGGTTACTGTATGGTGCGTCCACTCGCAACTCCGATATCATCATACCCGTGTCACGCTGCTGCTGAATATGTCCTGGATGTTACATCACCATCCCAATTGAAAGATCGGAGACTGCATATCTCTAAGATCGATGTTCCGTTTGTGTGTTTGTGCGATATTGCCCGGGTGTAATTCCCTCATGCTTCTTGAAAAAACGGATAAAGCCAATGTCGTTCGAATAACCGACCGCACGCGCTACATAGGCAACTGTACGATCTGTATCCTTCAGCAGCCGTTTGGCTTCCTGCAGACGAGTCTCTGCGATAAATTCAAGGATCGTATGGCCGGTAACCTTTTTGAAAAAAGAGGATAGATACGGCTGCGTGATTCCCAATTCATCCGCAATCAGGTTTACACTCAACATGTTCTCGCTGTAACGTTCCCTTACGATCCGTTTGATCGTCTCCAGCATCCGGCTGCCCTGATCACTACGTCCTTCCCGCCAGAGACGGCAGACGGTCTGAAACTCCCCTCTCAGCTGCTGGAATGTACGGTGGGCATCCGCATTGCCATCGGACTGATTCTGTAACAGCCGCATAGCAAGCTCCGCATCCACATTCGGTGTATTCTGGACAATCCGGAACAACGTCGAAGACAAATGTAGCAGGAAATACGAGCCAACCAACCGACTGCTGCCGTCAGCGCTATAATGATCCGAATATAAAGCGTTCAGAAGCTGCTCTGTTTTCTCTTCCTCACCTGATTTCACATAATTGGTCAGCTGCTGTTCGATATCCAGCGGATAATAATAAACCGGCGGCCGCTCCCGCAATCGGTCAACTGCGTGATCTTTAGCCTGCTGCTTAGCGTCCTCATCAAGCCGCTTTAGGGCATCGCGGAAGGCTTCACCGATTGTTTTTATTTCCCGCGCAATGAAGCTGGCGCCTACGGCTACCTTTAAGCGGAACCGCCTACACAGCATGTGCTCCAACTGCTCGGCGATTGCCGACAATTCTGTTGTACATGCCGCCTCATCAACTTCACTGAAATTAATTAGGAGAGCAATTCTACCCTGATCCAGCTCAGTCGTGTAGGCGATATGTCGCTCACCCACCAGATCAGTGGCAATATTCGAAATGACGAAATTGATAAAGAGCCATTCTTTAGGGTCATTTGCAGTAGAAAAAGCACTCATATCCTCTACATCGATCAGCAGGATCGCAAAGATATCGGAGATGAAGACAATGTCCATGAATTCCAAAGCTTCCGGCTGGAGTTCATGAGGGTCTGCATAGCCCTTAATCAGCCGATTCAGGAAATGAAGGCGAATAATTGGTGTCTGCTGCGACAAACGGCCCCTGAGTTCCGTTTCCGTTATACGGGCCGACTGGATCGATGTATGTATGAATTGATATTCCAGCGGTCTCTCCTTGTTGGGAAGGGCGGGACTGTTGCCGGTTATAACCGATACTAAATCACGGAGTGGGCGGAAGTTTCGATAGGACAAATAGACCGATACAGCCGCTCCTGAAAGCGCAGCCAAAACCAGCAGCAACAAAGCCCAGCTTCGCACCTCGTTCACTTCCTTCAGAAAGACAACGCGGGGGACCTCCAGCACATATTTCCACCCGAAGACGCTTGAAGTCACATAGGATACTATCATCTCTTTCCCCTCACGCCGGGTCTCCAGCTTGCCCTGCCCGCCATGCATGTCTCCATATGCAAAAGATAACGGGAGATCACTGACCGTCGTTGTGCTGATCATCCGGTTATTGCTGTCCACAATGTAGATTCTACCTTGTCCGGCATCCGCCAAGCTTTGGAACATCTTGCGTAGCTCATCCTCGTTAATCATGATGAACAACGTAGCTAATCCCTTGGAACGGTTGCCCAGCGGAAGGGTCTGCATATACGCAAGAATGTCACTTGGCTCCCCGATACTGCTCCTTGCATGTAGCGAGGGCTCGAAAGTACGGAAATGGTATCCGCTCTCAAATTTCTGTACCCATTCACCGGCGCTCAACCCGTCAAAGCAAACGGCCTGCTCAAACAAAATCTCTGGTGTCGTCTTCACGCCTGGCCCCAGCATGGTTCCAGTTTTGGGCAGATATATATAGTAATCATTAATGAATGGTGTCAATTGCTTGTAGCGCTTCAAATCTTCAGCTAGTGCAATCATCTCGTACTGCTCCTTATCAGAGAGAGGCGCTCTACTGCTCATTAGCTGCAGTAGTTTAGGGTGGTTGGCGATCTGCTGTTCCAACTGCTCGATCATTTGCAACTGCCCATCAGCCAGTTCCCGGAGCTGCCCCAGCATAGCCGAATTACTACGCTCCACAGACTTCACCACCACTTCTCTGGCGCTCCAATAAAGTACACTGCCAAGAACAAGCAGCAGCAGAAGTATTGAGATATAGGACCAGAACAATGCCGGCCAAGCGCCTTTGAACCTAAACCATTTCCAGCTTCTCATACCCTTCTTCTCCATCGGCTCTCCTCCGCTTCCGCTCTATTGTTGTGCCCCTAACACCTAGAGGACCTCTATAATCCCGCTTTAGTATACCATCATTACAAGTGGGCAGGACCTAACCATTCGTTCACTTGAGTATCCATTTGTATGATCTAGCGAGTGATATCACAGAATTCCAAGCATGAAAAACCCATGCTCCAATGGATTACGGAGAATGGGTCTGGATATGGACCTGAATCATGGACATAGGCACGGTTGTAGATCATGTCTATAGACATAGATCATGGATCACCGATCTGAACCTGCAGAAGGCCTCTGCTTCGAGTTACTGATAAACGGTCAGTTCAACCGGTGAACCAGTTCGTAGCTGTTGCCACATGGGTCTTAACAATTTAGTTGTTCCTTAATGGTGTCCAGTACAGCTTCCCAGTGCAACTTCATCTCTTCCCTAGTACCCGGATGATCCAGTTGCTCCTGATGAAAGCTGATCGTTGTACCGGACTTGGCAGGCAGCAGACGAATTTGTAGGGTGGACGGACGCTCCCATTCCGGCTTCTGCCATCTCAGCTGTAGCTGCTGCTGCGGCTTCACGACCTTGAACTGACCTGTGATCCCCTCGCTCGCTGCAAAACTCTCCCGAATGGCAAATTCAAGCGGCGGTGTGCTACCCAGCCAGAGCTTGGCTCCTTCAGGAGAAGTCAGAAATGCCCATGCCTGGTCTGCCGAGATCGGTAGCGTTCTTCTAACACCGATTTGAAATCCTGCCGAAGATGTTTGCCCGACGATTTTGGATGACTCGGTTGACCCGTTACTATTCATTAATGTCACCTCTTTCTCATCATATAGGCGATGCTAATATCTTTACAAGACGAACAAAAGAAAGCTCCTATGATCAGAGACTTGTTTTTGCGTCTGTGCTTGTTGATTTTACTTGTGCTTGTATTTAACTAGTATTTCCTATTCTATTAAAAACACCTGATACTGCCTGCGGTACTCCCCAGGCGTGAGTGAAGTTTGACGCTTGAACAAGCGTGTAAAATAGTTATTGTCCTGCAGGCCACACAACTCACCGATCCGTTTCAGTGACAGCTCGGAATGCGCCAGCAGCCGCTTGGCCTTCTCGATCTGCAGATGGTGCCTGTATTGTAGCGGGCTCATCCCTGTATACTGCTTCAGGCAGCGAGCCAGATAATCAAAATGATAGAGCAGATCACGCTCCATTTGCACGGAATCAAACGGCTGCTCCAAATGCTGGTTCAAATAAGCCGCCACCTTCTCGCTGAGAAAATAGGAACGGGCCTGCGGACTGCTGCGTCGCATCCCGTTCTGCAGTTGCAGAAGAAATTGACCGAGCAGGATATTCAGCTCGAAGGAACGCTGTAGGGTCAACACATGATGCAGCTCAAGCATCTCGGTCAACAGGGGCTGGAGCGAGCGCAGATCCACAGCAGCGAATTTGGGAATCTCAATAACTCCCGGAGGCGCTTCCGTATCCTGATCACTCCGCTGGAGCAGCGGCTGCTGCCAATGTGTCTTCTCCTTCAAGATGGGTTCCACAGACACAGGGTACTGAAAATGAATCCAGTACACCTCGGTCTCTAGCTCGGTCGGCCGGGAGCCGCGATGGGTTTTTCCAGGCTCCAGAACCAGCATCATGCCTTCGGCTACTTCATAGCCAATACCATTTTCCTCCATGTGCAGCATCCCTTTGGAGCATATAATGAGATCAAATACCTCGAATTGGCGCTGAGTATGCTGCACTCCGGGCTGCCATAACGTGTGACCGATTGCCGCCAGCAATGGAAAAGGCGGGACCGGTAGTTCAAGCACAAGCATGTAACGTCCTCCTGATTTAAAGACACCGAAATTGTACTATACAAAGTCGGAATTGTCGGCTGTATGTCATCCCATAATCCATTAGAGTGGTAGATATAATATGATTCTATCATTTAATGACCAGGGGGACGCAAGCATGAAATTTCGTCAGGTTCATCTCGATTTCCATACATCCGAAGCCATTGAAGGCATTGGCCGGGACTTTTCCAAGCAGCAATTTCAGGAAATGCTCAAGACTGGGCATGTCGATTCCATTACCATCTTCTCCAAATGCCATCATGGCTGGGCCTATCACCCGACAACCGCCAATGAAACACATCCACATCTGGATTTTGACCTTCTGGGCGCCCAGATTGAAGCTGCGCATGAAATCGGCGTGAAGACGCCAGTCTATCTCTCCGCCGGATTGGATGAGCGGCTCGCCCGTAAACATCCGCAGTGGCTGATTCGCAATCAGCAGGAGGTCATTAGCTGGACGGGTGACTTCATGACACCGGGATATCATCAATTCTGTATGAACACCCCTTATCTTGACGTTCTAGCCCAGCAGGTAGAGGAAGTCGTGAAGAACTACGATGCGGACGGCATCTTCCTGGATATCGTCGGCATCCGGGAATGCTACTGTCAATACTGTGTGGCCGACATCCGTGAGCAGGGCTCAGACCCGCGTAATCTGCAGGATATGAGGAAGTTGTGGGAAGAGACCTACGCCCGGTATGCTAAAAGAATGAACGATACCGTTCACGCGGTGAAACCGGAACTGCCGGTATTCCACAACAGCAGCCACGTTGACCGCGGGCGGCGAGACCTAGCTCATGTTAACACCCACCTGGAGCTGGAGTCCCTGCCGACAGGTGGCTGGGGCTATGATCACTTCCCTCTCTCCGCTCGATATGCACAGACACTGGGCATGGATTTTCTCGGCATGACCGGAAAGTTCCATACCTCCTGGGGCGAGTTCGGCGGCTACAAACATCCGAACGCCCTGCGCTATGAAGCGGCATTGAGCCTTGCCAACGGGGCGCGCTGCTCCATCGGGGATCAGCTGCATCCCGGCGGCAAGATGGATCTCGCCACCTACTCTCTGATCGGCGAAGCTTACCGCGAGGTAGCGGCCAAGGAAGAATGGTGCCAGGATACCACAGGTATAGCTGATATCGCCCTGTTGTCGCTCGAAGCTGCATCTTGGGCTGCTGGCAATGGTCCGATTCCACAGCACAACAAGCATGATACGGGGGCTGTACGGATTTTGCTAGAGGGTAACTATCTCTTCGATGTGGTGGATTTGGAGGCCGATCTGGCATCATACAAGGTGCTGATTCTACCAGATGAGATTCTGATCACAGCGCAACTTAAGTCGAAGCTAGATGACTTTATTGCTGGCGGCGGAAAAATCCTGGCTACCGGACGTTCCGGTCTGTCCGAGGACGGCAGCGGATTTGCTCTGGATTTAGGCGCTGCATGGCAGGGAGTATCCGCGTTCCGGCCATCATATCTGCGGCCGTCTTTCGAGTTTCCTTCGCTGCGCACAGCCTCCTTTGTCATTTATACCGAAGGTCAAGACGCAGTACTCTCACCGGGCGGTACTCTGCTCGGCAGCAAAGAGAATTCATACTTTAACCGCGACTTGTTCACCTTCTGCTCGCACCAGCATACTCCTTCCGATCTACAAGAAGCCGGAGTGGGCATCGCCGAAGGACGGGACGGGATATATGTAGCTTGGCATGTGTTTGAAGATTATGCGGTAAAAGGTAGTCTGCCCGTGAAGGAAATCATCTGCTACACGCTGGATCTCCTGCTAGGAAATCACAAATCACTGATTACCAACCTGCCTGCACAAGGCGTTACCACCTTGCAGGCGCAGCCGACCTCCAAGCGCTGGGTCAATCACCTGTTATATGCTTCTCCGGTCCGCAGAGGGGAAGGTGTAGAGATTATCGAAGATCTGTTGCCTCTAATGAATACAGAAGTCACCCTTGCGGCGACAGAAGAAGTTAAAGATGTATATCTGGCACCTCAAAATGAGAGTCTTCCATTCAACCAAGTTGACGGCAAATTGAGCTACACTGTGCCGCTGTGGGCCTGTCATCAAATGGTTGTGATTCAATTCTAGTGCGGATGTCCAGCCAATAGTCCATTGTTATACAGAGCATCCCCGCTACCAGCCATGGTCGCGGGGATGCTTTTTCGCTAGTCTTAATTTAGTAACTTAAGACTCGATTCTCACGATGCGAGCTTTCCTAAGGTATCTTGAAAATTGTAATGGGATGGTTATTCTCCTAAATGATTCACAGACACCGAAGTAAGTTCAACAACTGCAACTTTAGCTTATCTAGAAAACTTAGATATATACTTTCACCGATTTTTTAAGTGGAATAGACTTTGTAAATACCTTCAATTCGTTTGGTTAACTCGCTTCTTACATGTTCAGGCTCGATACATTCGCATTTGTCCCCAAAGCTAAGTAAATGAGTATATCCATGGTCATTTGCAATGAAGGGGAACTTTGCTATCCACTTAGCACCTTCATAGAAACGAATGTTCTTCTCTCCACAGTACTCGCTCATATAAGGAATAAGTGATTGGTCAAAAAGCAGTGTTAAATGTATGATTTCTTTCTCCGTTATATCTAAAACCTCGTCTTCGATTTGTCTTTTCCTAAATGTATCCTGGTGAGTAACAAGAGAAGAAATGCGGGAAACTTTAAACATTCGGAACCCCCCTTTCTCTGTACAAAATCCTTGCATATACCACACTGAATTCTTCAATACTAGTCGGCAAGGCTCAATGGTGAGTTCCAAAGGAGTCATACCTTCAAAAGGATCTAAATATTCAAATGTAATTAAGCGGTCCTCTTCAATTGCGGTTCTAATTTGCCCCAATTCAGGTGGTTTGACATGAGTACTTCCGAACCAAGGTGAAGGATCAATTGCTATTAGTTTATCTACCAGTTGATTTTCATCTTCCGAGATCAAAGATTTCACTTTAGCAATGGCATTCAAGACTTCATCGCTAGAAACCGTTGAATGGATACTGTTTAAACCAAGTATTAAAACTAATATCTCCGCTTGCGTAAAGATCTTCTTCTCAAATTTGTAACGCTCCATAATACTGAAGCCCCCATTCACGCCAAGGGAAGAGGTGATTGGAATTCCGGCTTTGGTAATGGTTTCGATATCTCGAAAGATAGTACGAGGAGTGACCTCAAACATTTTCGCTAATTCAGAGGAGCTCACTTTTTTACGTTCTAACAAAAGTAAAACTATCGATAAAATCCTTTCAATTTTCACGGAGATCCCCCCAAAATTTCTAATCTAATTATGACATAAAGATGTCATAGTTCTACCTGTAATATATAGAAAGTATGAAGAGCCAAGCACTAAAACGATCTATGGAGGAGCATATTTATGAAAGGGTAGAGTTAACGCAATAGTAAGTTGATATATATATAATGATTAGTGGAAGGTGTGGTACGGTTGCAAGCAATACACATTGAAGGTTCGAATGATAAAGTCATGGAAAATCTAAAAATCATACCATTAATGATAGCATTATTACTAGCAGGATTCGTTGGGACATTTAACGAGACTGCACTGAATATTGCACTCAGTAATTTTATCGAAGTATTTTCAATTACTGAATCCACTGCACAATGGTTAACTACCTCCTACTTGCTAACTCTTGGAATTGTCATGCCATTATCAGGAGTTCTTATTCAACGATTCACGACAAGAAAACTGTTTCTTACTGCAGTCTTTATATCATTAATTGGCGCTTTAGTTGCTGCACTTGCAGGGAACTTTCAAGTTCTTTTATTAGGGCGAATATTACAAGCTTTTGGAACAGGCATCATTATTCCTTTAATGTATAACATCGTACTTATTATTTTTCCCATACACAAAAGAGGAATGGCCATGGGATTAGTAACTATGGTTTATACAGCAGCTCCCGCAGTTGGACCCACTGTGTCTGGCTTGATTCTTTCTAATTACACTTGGCATTGGATCTTTTGGATTTCATTCACGCTTATGATGGCTGCACTCATTGTCGGATGGATCTCTATGCAAAATGTATCACAACCCCAAAAAATAAATTTCGATGTTGTATCGTTGGTTTTGTCAACCATTGGATTTGGAGGAGTTGTATTTGGATTTAGTCAAGCTGGTGAAGGGACATCTGGTTGGCTAAGTATTGAAGTCTATTTGCCTATTATCGTCGGAGGTTTAGGCCTCTATTGGTTTATTAGGCGCCAACTCTCAATGGCAGAACCATTAATGGACTTGAGAGTATTTTTCAAACCGATGTTTATTATTGGAAACGTGTTGATTTTCATTTGTATGATCGTCAATCTCTCAGTGACATTGCTCTTGCCAATGTTTCTAATTAGAGTTTTGCATATGGGTGCATTTTCAGCAGCGATTACTTTGCTACCAGGTGGGATTATATATGCACTAATTTCACCGATAAACGGCCGCTTATTTGATCGTTTTGGACCGAAATGGCTTGTTAGAATCGGGACGATTTTAATGGCAGCAGGCATGTGTTCTTTTATATTTTTAGATCCAGACTCGTCCAAAATGTATATTATACTGATGCACATCATTGTCATGTTGGGCTTATTATTCGTATGGATGCCCGCTCAAACGAATGGAATGACGGCATTGCCACCTCATATGCACAAAGATGGCAATGCCGTCATGAATACCATTCCACAGATTGCAGGTGCCATCGGAATTGCGCTTGCTGTTAGCATTATGACCGTGAGTTCGCGTAAGTATTCTGGTGATTTGCTCCCATCTAATCATGAGGAATTTTCAACAGGCGCATTAGTTATGGGAATTCAAAGCTCATTCCTATTTTTGTTTATTGTTGCAATAGTGGGTGTTATAGCTTCACTGTTTTTGCGCAGAATACATGGAGATAGTGATCTATCAGCGTAATTCAAAAAACAGTTAATTAGAAAGTAATGATTAACAAAAGAAATGGAGAAAATGTATCTATGAAATCAATCGCTGTATTCTGTGGTTCCAAAGAAGGAAAATCTGCAATTTATAAAGAAGCTGCAATAGAACTGGGTCATGAACTAGCCAGACGCGAAATCACCCTGATTTACGGAGGCGCTATTACTGGGCTCATGGGAGAAGTTGCTAATGCAGTGTTGGAAAAAGGGGGCCGTGTAATTGGAGTTCTTCCTCATTTTTTACAGACTCGTGAGATTGCGCATAAAGGTTTGACTGAACTTATTATGGTCGATTCTATGCATGAACGTAAAGCCAAAATGGCTGAATTAGCAGATGGATTTATTTCACTCCCAGGCGGGCCAGGGACATTGGAAGAATATTTTGAGATATTTACTTGGGGCCAGCTTGGCCTGCATCAAAAGCCTTGTGGTTTATTGAATGTAAATCAATACTTCGATCCCATTGTATCCATGTTTAATGTTATGGACCGGGAACGTTTCATGCAACCGAACGTTCGTGAAATGGTCTTAATAGATCAAACTCCGGAAGGGATACTTAATCAATTTTCAATGTATACTGCTCCTCCTGTCAGAACGTATCTCACGGAAAAACGTACTTGATTAAATGAAGCTCTCCAAACCAAGAAAATAGCGTTCACTAAAGTACGAACAACTCTCTATTATGCTCTAACGAGAAACGATAGCTTAAATAGCAGATTGCTAATGCGATCTGCTTTCTTTATTGAAGTAACGGGCAAAGTAGTTCCACGTTCGTTAATGTCTGGATAGCCCGTTAAGTGAACGCATCATGCTCCAATCTACTCTCCGATCAGCGTCATACCCAGCGCCCATATCTTCTCTATGTTCTGCACATCCGCAGCGTAAGCGGGATAGCTCTCCGATCCAAAGATATTCCTCAATTGTGCGAGGCCTGTCTCCGTTGTTGCCGGATGCATAATCTCTCTCCTGTGGTTAATGAACCGTCCAGTGACAGTCTTGAATTCGTCAGAGGTGCAGATATGAAAATAATGATCAGCCATGCCGGATGGCTGTGGGTTGGTCAGATTTTGGACCCGTGCCAGCACTCGCCACAGGGGACTCATTTTGTTAATCGTCGCTGGAGACAACTTTACACGATTAATCTGCAAGGCATTCACGTTAATCCCTCGGCTCTTGTACTCTTCGGCCAGTTTGAAGTTCAACAGCAATAATGCCATTTTGGAATCTCCATACCGCTTATACATACTGAACGGCCGGGTGCCACGGAACTCCCCGCGCAAATTATCGAACTCGATCGTCCGTTTGGGATCAAAGAAGTGCTTGATATTCGTCGTACAGGCATGCAGAATCCTCGGGTCTGGCGATTGTTCAAGCAGGCCGCGCAGCAAATGGCTCATTAGCAAAGGGCCAAATGTGTTGGTCGCAAAGGTCAGCTCGATATGCTCGGGGCTGAGCTTATACTCTTTTTCACCATAATTCAGGTAAGCTGCGTTATGGATGAGGATATCCAGACGGCGGTACTTGGCAGTAAAGGCTGTGCAGAAGGCACGGATGGATGCAAAAGAAGACATATCAAGCTCAATAAGATCGACACTCTGGTTACTGGAAAGCTGTATGATCTGCTCCTGAACGCCCCTGCTCCGCTGCAAACTACGACAGGCCATCACCACATGATAGCCTTCACTAGCGAACTTTAGCGCCGCCGCCCTGCCTATGCCCGAATTTGCCCCAGTAATGATTACAACTCGCTGTTCCATCCCCGGCCTCCCTGACATCTTAGTTTGCCTTGGACCTCTAATCTTGGTTTATCCAATTCTGTCTATCAAGCTTATAGTGATTATAGCTTTCGTTATCGATCTCAATAATCCCTTGTAATTGAAATCCGGATTTTTGGATGACTCTATTGGACGGCAAATTATGTAAAAGTGCAATAGCATTCAGCACCTCAACGATCGTATGTGCGAATAAATACTTGATCATTCCTTGTGCGGCTTGAGTTGTATAGCCTTTTCCTCTATGTTCTTTAGATATTGCATACATAATTTCCCGGCCCGGGGCCGGCAATTCGTCTTTTATTCCTGAAGCACACCATCCGATTAACTCTCCCGTCTCTTTCAGAATAATACCCAATCGAAGACGGAGCTCACCAATATCTCCACCTTCCGCTACAGCCTTCAGAAACTGCCCGTTCTCTGGAATTTCGTAGTGTATGAGCCATTCTTCCCGCTGCTCTTTCGCTACGTTTCAGCCTGTAAAAAATTCATGTATTTCAGGTTGCCAGGTAAGCGAATGAAATGCATCAAGATCAGTAACTATGTATTCTCGTAAAATGATGTCCTGACAGTCAATGCTAAATGTATTGTTCTCTGCATGATAATGAGTATGGGTCTCCATGAAATATCTCCTTCTGGAAATGTCCTTTTTCCCATCATAATGATTTATTAGATCCTATGACTTAGATAAAACAATTATAGCTAAACTGTACTGTTCATGAAAAAAGTCTGGATAATCGGAACACCTCGTTTTCATCTCACCCATTTCTAGAATTTTTATTAGCCTAAAATCAATCCAATAACCTGTTCTTTATAATCTCAACAAATTTTGTTGATGCTGGCGATAAGGACACACTTTTCAAAAAAGAGATGCCAACACTCCGCTTCGGTATTTCCTCGGTTAATGAAACTTGATGCAATACTCCAGTATTCAAATATTTCTGGGAGAATTCCTTCGTCACACAAGCTACGCCTAAATTGATCTTGGCAAATTCCAATAGCAAATGATGTGAACCCAGTTCAAATTCGGGAGAAATTTTAATTCCTTTAGACAGCATATAGTCTTCCACATATTTTCTGGAGTTGGACTTGGATTCAAGGAAGATTAACGGCAATTTGACGACCTGCTCCAGGGTGACCGTTCCTGCTAACTGGCTCTTAAATTTCTCCCCATATACAAAAATATCATGAATATCAGTGCAGGGGACTAATTCTAGTGCCGGATCTTCCAGCGGAAAATTACAAATACCAATATCCACACTGCCTGATTTAATTAGCGCACAAATCTCAAGGGTAGTGCCATTCACCATCTTGAACTTAATATTAGGGTAACGATTATGGAACTCTTCTAGGTAAGGAAGTAAAAAATACTTGGAAATCGTATCGCCTACGCCTATCTTCAACTCGCCTGTCGTTAAATTTTTCAATTCAAGTAACTTTTCTTCCCCGACGTGGATTAAATTCATGGCCGAATTGGCATAGTCAAATAAGAGGCGGCCTTCATCCGTTAAAAATACACCCTTTGATGTTCTGGTGAATAGCCTGGTATCGAGTTCCCTTTCTAATTGCATAATCCCCTGGCTGACAGCCGGCTGTGTCATATAAAGCTCTTGAGCCGCTTTGGAAAAGCTTGTGTTCCTAGCCACTGTACAAAACACTTTATATAAATCTAACTTGCTCACTACTATAAGCACCTCTTATATCACATATTTAATATATTAATTTCATTTATACCATTAGATAGGTGTATATTACCAATAGGAATCCAAATCATGCAAGGAGCGATTATATTGGAAAGAGTTGTCGGAACAGTTGTAAGAGGCCTTCGTTGCCCCATCATTAATCAAGGGGATAGCATCGAAGACATCGTAGTAGATAGTGTTCTAAAAGCTTCCGAAGTGGAAGGCTTCCGCATTCAGGATAAAGATATCGTTACGGTTACGGAATCCATCGTTGCACGTGCGCAAGGCAACTATGCTACCATTGATCATATTGCACAAGATGTGAACTCCAAATATGGAGAAGATACCATCGGCGTTATTTTCCCGATCTTAAGCCGGAACCGCTTTGCTATCTGTCTTCGCGGTATTGCCAAAGGGGCTAAAAAAATTGTGCTCATGCTCAGTTATCCGGCGGATGAGGTAGGAAACCACTTAGTGGATCTGGACGAACTGGATGAAAAAGGAGTTAATCCTTGGACGGATGTATTGACAGAGCAACAATTCCGCGAGCTGTTTGGATATAAGAAGCATACCTTTACCGGCATTGATTATATCGATTACTATAAATCATTAATTGAAGAATACGGCGTGGAATGTGAAGTCATTTTCTCCAATAATCCAAAGACTATACTGCAGTATACTAAACATGTACTGACTTGCGATATCCATACAAGATTCAGAACGAAGAGGATTTTGAAAGCCAACGGCGGAGAAAAAGTATATAGCCTTGATGACATCTTGGCTGCATCGGTGGATGGCAGTGGATGTAATGAAAGCTATGGTCTGCTTGGTTCTAATAAATCGACAGAAAATAGCATAAAGTTATTCCCGCGCAATTGCCAACCTATCGTGGATAACATCCAACGCAGACTTAAAGAAAAAACGGGCAAGCTTGTCGAGGTTATGATCTACGGGGATGGAGCTTTTAAAGACCCTGTCGGTAAAATATGGGAACTGGCTGATCCGGTTGTATCGCCTGCTTATACAGCAGGACTTGATGGCACACCTAACGAGGTAAAATTGAAATACCTTGCTGATAACAACTTCGCTGATTTGAAAGGTGAAGTATTGCAGCAGGCCATCTCTCAATACATCAACAATAAAGAGACCGATCTGGTAGGCGCCATGGAAGCACAAGGTACGACACCTAGACGATTGACCGATCTGATCGGCTCTTTATCAGACCTGACTTCCGGCAGTGGAGATAAGGGTACGCCCATTATCTTTATTCAAGGATATTTTGATAACTATACGAATTAACGTTTTTTGGGGACCTGCTCCCATCCTATAAAACTATTCGCCAAAAAAGCTGGGAACCTCTACAGGTGCCCAGCTTTACTTTATTTATGGGATAAACCACGGGCAAATGCTGTTAACGTAACGTCAGCTTCTCGATATTTGCTTGTACAAGCGCTACTAGCTAAGTACCATGTAGCCATTATTTTTCTTGAAGTCACTTGGCAAGTATTTAACATCATAAATTTGCCCAAGATCATCTTAATAATCTAGCAGACGTCCATTATCATTCCATTGGCCGTACATTTTGTTTGCTCTAGTATTTGTTATGAATTTGTCTAATCTGCTCTTAAACAATTCTGGCTGTTTCTTATTGCTTTGTATCGTATCGATCCGAACTCTTTTATAAAGCTCTGGAAATGCCATGAAATGATCGTATACTTGCCTTTCTTCTTTGAGCCTTTCCTCTATAACTCCATCTATTCCGAAAGAATCGTAATCCATATCAGGAAGAACCTTTCTTCCTTCATCTGTCAGGAGTCCCAACTTTTCAAGGCGGCGAACACGTTCTTTATTCAATTCAGTCCATGAGCTTTTTTTGCTTCGGGGAGACAGTCTCTGAGCCAGCTCCGTTTCAGATATTTTCTTCTTGACTCCATCAATCCATCCAAAGCACAAAGCTTCCTCGACTGCATCCAAATATAAGAGCGTATCCACTTTGGGCGTCATATTGACCAAGACCCAACAACATTTTTCAATCCTACTATTCTCCTGTAGCCAGAACCTCAGCTCTTCTCTCGATTTTACGGGAGTCAAATGATCCATTTCCATGTATAAAAAGAAACTCACCTCCACATTTGTCATATCTTAAAGCCATAAAAAAGATAAGCGAAGAACAGCTATTTTTCATAAATCGTGCCTCCATCGGTATAAAAAAAATGGCCTTCAGCTGGAAGACCATTTTTCAGAAGTGAGTTACTGTTTGTTGGCTATTACTTGATCTAGGAATTTATCCGCGTCACTATTAAATTTCCAGTTGACCCCGAACTGATCAACCAGCGTTCCAAAGCACGAAGACCAAGGATAATTGGATAACGGCATGGTGACATGGCCGCCAAGGGACAAAGCATTAAAGTATTGCTCCAGTTTTTGCTTATCGTCGATGACCAGACTAATCAGAATATTATTCCCTTGCACCAGCTCACCTGTTACCGCCTTCATGGAAGGCAGAATGTCCGACATCATAAGCTTCCCGCCTGCGAATTCGATGGAAGACTCCATGATCATATTTAACTCATTTTCCGGCATTGGGTAGTTAGGATCTTGCGGGATATCCCCGAATTTCACTTTCTTTACTTCAATTGCACTCAAAGCCTCCGAATAAAATTCAATCACTTGTTCTGAGATTCCATCAAAATTCAAATATGCGATAGCTGACATAAAGTAATCCCTCCTTCTTGTGATAAATGTAGTATAATGTACAAAAGGTGACAACTATATGTCACCGTTCTCAGATGATGTAGAGAAATAAGAGGAGGATATATGGACAAGGTTGAGCGACTTATTTCTATAATAATGATTTTGCTGAAAAAAAATATCGTTTCGACTAGTGAATTCGCGCAATTATTTAATGTTTCCAAAAGAACGATTCTTCGTGATATGGAAACACTGAGTCTATCAAACATCCCGATCTATGCTACCCATGGAGTTAATGGCGGCTACGGTATTATGGATGAATACAAGGTTGATAAACGTCTTTTAAGCAGCAACGACTTAGAGAATATATTAACTGCGCTCGGTGGATTGGAACAAATTCTAATTAGCGAAGAAGTTGAACTTACTATAAAAAAAATAGAAGCGATGGTTAGCCCCTTGTCTCTGAAAAGTTCAATTCAACTGTCATTTTATGATTGGGAGGGCCGGTCTGAGATTCTTCAAACCTTGAGGATATGTCAAGAATCCATATTGAAGCGAAGGTTAGTTTCATTTGATTATGTAGATAAGGATGGCGCTACGTCGAATAGAATTGTCGAGCCCTATCAGCTTCATTTTAGCGAAAGAAGTTGGTATCTGAAAGGATTCTGTTTAGATCGTATGGGATATAGAACGTTTAAATTATCCCGGATCGATAAGCTTAATATGGATGAAAAAACATTCAGCCCTAGAGAATATTTATTAGAACAAGAACGTGAAGCAAGTTATCAACCGCAGCTAGTCGCCATTAAGGCATTGATTTCGCCTAGCATAAAAGATCAATACATTGAGAGGTACGGTCGAAAAAGTATTGAAAACTATAGTTCCGAATTTTTATTAGCAACCATTTCTGTTCCTCAAAACAATACGGGATTTCAATTTTTAGCAAGTTTCGGCACCAATCTAACCATCCTAGAGCCCAAAACATATGTTGAAGACTTTCGAAATTATTTAAATAAAATGATAGATAATTATTCCTAAAAAAGCCCCGTTTGGGGCTAATGAATGGGCAAGCCTCTTATTCCGATTTATTCCACTCCAAACAAAGCGTAAACAGTGGGGCATGATATTCTGCTTGAACACGATAGCCCATTTGCTGCATCAATCCCTTTACGACCGCTAGTCCCAATCCGCTGTTGCGCTCCGTCCGCGCCCGATTTGCGGTGAAGCTTCGTTGAAACAAATTCGGGAGATCTTCTTCCCGCAAGGAAGATGTTTCATTGGAAATCATCGTCACAAGCTTTCCATCCTTTACTCCCTGAAACAAGTGTAGGGAACGTTGTCCGTGATTCAGAACATTTTGCAGTACATTCAAATAAATGCGCATCACACTTTCCTCGTCCGCTATCACAAAGCAATTCTCATCCGAAAGCTCAAGAACGACCTCGAAGCCTGCTGCAGAAAGTTCAGGATAAAGATCAGCCAATGCCCGTTTCAACAGAACCTGCAGATCAATTTTTTGTAGCTCTATGTGATAATCGCCAGCTTCGATCAGGGATAAATCATAAAAACTGCTGATTAGTGAACGCAAGGCCTTCGTACGCTTCTCGACAACAAGCAAATATTCCGCAGCTTCTTCAGCAGAGATAGGTTTCTCTTGCAATAGTTCGATATAGCCCAGCATCGAAGTGAGCGGGGTGCGCAAATCATGTGAAATGTTGGCAATCTGCTTGCGAATTTGCCCTTCCTTCTTCTCATGAAGGATTCGTTCAGCTTGTTGAGCGGATAACAGATGATTCACTTCGACCAATAGCGCTTCTAATTGCTTGTCCGGCGAACGAAAGTGAATGTGTCGGTTGGTACGCCGTTCCTTTAGGACTTGTTTGATTTGATCAGTCGCCAATCTTACGGATCTGCGGAGCATCCAATAGAGCGCAGCAAAAAGGATCGTTGTACTTGCAAGCACAAACGTCAACATTTTATCACGCTCCCTTTGTCTTATTTGAATTCTTTCACGTTTACCCGCCTGGTGCTGACCAGAAAAGTAAGGAGTACATAAGATGCTCCAATGATCCAACAGAGCAGCAATCCGTTCGGTTTCATCCAAAATAAATCATTTGCCGCTGCATAAGGGAACAACGGTAGTTTCTCCACAACTTCTTTTAATGCAGGTACACCATTTGTAAACCTGAAATACAGTTCAGGCAGGACAATAATAATGACAGCATAGGAAACCAGATGAGACAACGTCTTTTCCGTCAAAAAACAAAGACAATGTGAAACAGTCAAAGCGGCGAGTGCGAGCGGCAATACACCTAAGATTGAAGAGGTAAAATCCAGGAAATAAGATGTTCCGGTGTTGAGCAACATTAGAAATACACTAGCTGTCAGTGAAATATAAGTTAGCATCCAAGCAACAATCAAAAATAACAGCTCAATGATCCATTTTCCATAGAAAAAAGTATTGCGGGATATGCCATAGGCAACGGTATTTTTGAAGGTTCCATCTGTAAAATCATCAGACACCAGCAAGCTGACCATAATCGGAACAATAAAAAAGAGCAAGCTCCACATGCTCAAAGCAGCCTTAAAGACAAACTCCGTATTCGCATATAACTCGCCTCCCGTAGATGCTGTCAACAATGTTATGAAAAGCGGCCCGAGTATGCAGAGTGCCAGAAAGAAATAAAACGCCTTTTTGTGAACAAGTCGGTAGAGCTCGCTTTTCAAATAATTAGGCATTTTTTGTCCCTCCCACTAAGGATATAAAATAATCCTCGAGATTCGTTCCCCGCGTTTCCATTTTAGAAAGCCGAACGTTATTCTCCACCAGTATTCGATTCACTTCATCCGCCATTCCTATGAAATCATAAATATGTATAGACTTGTCCGGCTGGATACTGTAGCGAATGTGCGGGAAATATCTTTCCAGTAGAGCCGCTGCTGTAGCTTCACGATCTACGACTAGCCTTAGATATTGTTCGCAGCTTTCCTCAAGTTGCTGGGCTGTCATCGTTTTGATCAATTTCCCATGATCGATAAACACAAACACAGATGCCAGACTCTGTAGTTCCGACAGCACATGACCGGAAATGAGCATTGTGATCTGTTTCTCACGGTTCAAGGTCAACAATAATTCTCGAATTTCCACAATACCCAGCGGGTCAAGACCGTTAATCGGTTCATCTAACACAAGAAAATCAGGATGACTCATTAGCGCAAGGGCAAGTCCCAGCCGCTGCTTCATCCCTAGGGAAAAGTCCTTGAACTTTTTCCTGCCTGTATCGGTCAAACCCACATCTTCCAAAGCTTCATTCACACTTTCTTTACCGGGGATTCCACGTTGAAGCCTGTAGTACTCCAAATTTTGCTTGGCCGTCATATCACGGTAAAAGCAAGGTGTCTCCACGACCGCACCCATCCGCTTTCTTCCCTGCTGCAGCCCATCCGGAGTCATCTTCGAAAACAATTGCAGTTCCCCACTCGTAGGTAGAGACTGTCCCGTTATTAGCTTCAACAGTGTTGTCTTACCGGCACCGTTCTTGCCTACCAGTCCAAGAATCTCTCCCTTGGCTATAGACAGGGTAGTGGGATAAAGAGCAGTATAGGTTCCATACTTTTTCATCAATGATTTTGCCGCCATAATGTCGTTCTTTTGCATGATTATGTTCACCTCGTACCTTCACTCTACCTAATCAGCCAGCCAAAAGTCCTTAACAAAGCATAAATAAACATAAAGAATTCATAAAGTCAGATCAATTTAAAACCGATACCCCACACCGTTTCGATATAGGTCTGATCCGGATTATTTTTAGAGAGCTTACTTCGCAGGTTACTCATATGAACGTTAATTGTGTTATCTTCAATCGCGTACTTTTCATGCCACACAGCTTGATACAGATCCTCCCTGGTAAATACTTTGCCGGGGGATCGTACCAAAATAGCCAGCAGTTCAAATTCTTTGGTTGTAAGCGATAGGGGCATACCCGCTACTTGTGCTGTTCTTGAATAGATGTCCAGAATAAGGTGCTGATACACCAGTCGTTCAGACGTTTGCTCAGGAGTACTGAAATCTTTATAGCGCCGTAGCTGCGCCTCAACCCGTGCCAGGACCTCTTCTTTATCAAAAGGTTTCGTTATATAATCATCCGCACCACATTTAAGCATGTCGATTTTGTCCTTCATCCGCCCCTTGGCTGAGATGACGATGATCGGCACATAAGAGTAGCCGCGGAGTTCCTTGATTAATTCTTCTCCGGACATACCTGGCAGCATCAGATCCAACAGTATCAAATCATAACTTCGCATGGATAAGAGGAGCTTTGCTTCACTTCCGGAAAACGCCGCTTCTGTCAGATACCCCTTTTTGCCAAGGAAAGTGCATAGCAATCGATTAATATCTGCATCATCCTCAACTACCAATATGCTGAATGACATTGTTTCCCCTCTTTCATCTTTAAAAAGTACTAAAATAAAAATAACAAAAAAATGCACAATTTCATAGATTTACAACTAGAGTTGCTTCCTACCGCTACTATAGCACACTTGGATTTGACACGGTTTATTACATTAAACTGAACATTACTGTGCTGAGTGTCAGGTTAATTACGCCCTTCACCATTCGGGACTTGAACCCTAGAAAGAACGCCCATGCCGGGCGCACTAAAAAAAGCCCAAGCGTTGAACGTGCCTGAGCTTCTATAGACAGGTAAATGCAGCTTTCTAACTCTACTCCTTAACTAACAACACAGCACGGATGTTACGAAAGCTATGGTCTGCTTGGTTCTAATAAATCAACAAGTCTATTCGTAAAAAAAGCTGGGAACCTCTACAGGCCCCCAGCTTTACTCTATCTATGGGATGAATTCAGGCACCTCGCCATCATCAACCGCAAAACCCTTCTCCTTACACGCCTTCCTCTTCCTCCACAACGCCCAGTGCGCGGTTCTTCTCTTTGAAACGGTCATTATGGGACGAGACGTAGGCCATGTAAGGGGCATTCGGCTCCATATACCGCTTTGCACTATTTAACGCTAAAACACCGCTGGTGAAGGTACCCTCAATCAGTTCCGCCTTACTCGGATAGGTAACGAAATCACCTGCCGCGTAGATACCCGGAATGTTGGTAACCATTTGGTCGTCTACCTGCATATTCCATTCATTCATACTAAGCCCCCACTCGCGGATTGAAGCGTAATCGCATCTCATCCCGTGACTGACAACCACCGCGTCAACCTCAAGCTTCTGCTGCTCGCCTGTAACGGTATGAGCTACAGTGACAGTGTCTATAGCTGTACCATCCTGGCTATGAAGTGCTTCTACCGTATAAGGAGTAAGGATTCTCACGGAAGACTGTCTCATTTGGCTTACGGTCCGTTCATGTCCTCCGAATTCATCGCGCCGGTGGACGATCGTCACACTGGCCGCAATCGGCTCAAGCTCAACGGCCCAGTCCACCGCAGCATCGCCACCGCCAGAGATCAATACCCGCTTGCCACGAAAACCGTCCAGTTGCTGCACCGTATAATGCAAGTTGGTCACTTCGAAACGATCTGCGCCCTCGATCTCCAGCTTTGCCGGCTTGCGAGCGCCGTAACCGATGGCCAGAATAATCGTCCGGGTAAGATGCTGCTGGCCATCATCTGTCGTCAGCAGGAAATTCCCATCACCCTGCCGCTCACAATGCTGAATACGCTGGCCGAGTACAATCGTCGGCTCAAAGGTCTGTGCTTGCTGAACCAACTGGTTGATCAGCTGTTCCCCGCGGATAGGAGTGATTCCTCCAACATCCCAAATCATTTTCTCCGGATAAGTCAGTATGCGTCCGCCCAATTCGTCCTGAGCTTCTATCAGCTTGGTTTTCAGTTCTCTCATCCCACTATAAAAGGCCGTGTACAATCCCGTAGGACCGCCGCCAATAATCGTAACATCGAATAATTCCAGAGAATGGCTCATGATTGCCCTCCTAACATAATCGGAAGCTGCTTAATTAGCTCTTCTCTTGCAAGCGGATCGGTCGTGATGCCCAGCCCCCCGTTTACAAAATAAACTTTTCCCGCTTTCACTGCCGGCAAGTCTTTCCAGATCGGTTCTTTGATCATTTGCTTCACCGCTTCAAGCGCAGGATCGTCAAAGTAAACAATAAAGATCCGGTCTCCTGCTATATTCGGTAACACTTCAGCGGAAATGTCCGAATATCCGTAATTCTCTGGGTCATCAATCAGCTTTTGGATACCTGCCGTCGGCTTGAATCCTTTCTCATGATAGACAAACGTTGGCAAATAGCTGGTTGTATACACGCTAAGTCTTTTTTGACCTAGCATATATTGAAAGACAGAAGCCGTCTCACCACTCTGAATGATGCCCTTCTGCAGCAGAGAATCCCACATTTCATTAATGTCTGCTTCATGCTTCGCTAGAAATTCATCCGCTTTTTTCTCAAAACCTAGCCAATCACCAATTCTCTTCACACGTACAGGCATGGGGTCCCACTCATTCGTCTGAATAACCGGTGCAATTTTCCCCATAACATCAAGCTGTTGTGCATCCGTCATCGAAGTAATAATCAGATCAGGCTCCAGTTCAATCAGCTTCTCCGTGCTCGGCGGCCAGCCCACATCGGCAACGTTCTTCACTTCATCCCTGTACACGGCATATTGAAGTCCCTCCTGAATCAGTCCAACAGGTTTAACGCCATATAGCAAAATATCCCCGACCGTGTTATCTGTATACACAATCCGTTTGGGCGAAGTTGGAATCTCCACCTGTTTATCGTAAGCATCTGTCACAAACTTGGTTGCTGACACATTTTTTTGCTCGCTTCCTTGGTTTGTTACAGCCGCTGCTGTATTTGTCGATTCTGCTTTTGGTTCACTGCCTCCGCCGTTGCTGCCACACGCACTCAATATCATTGCGATTCTTACTTTGAATGACCATTCTTGTCTCCGCCCATCTCTCTGTATTAATTGATAATCATTATCAACTCTAGCCAGTATAGCTTGTGCCCTTAACCCCGACAAGGATAGAATGGGACGTTATTTTATACTATTGGGCTGCTTAATAAATAGAAGGAACCAATTGATATCTAGGCAGCTTTGCTGTATGATTTCTTCAATTGATAACAATTCTCAACAAAGTTTGGAGGTTTTCACTTGAACATGAATGGTTTGGAGGTCACAAGGCCGGTACATACCCTTTATTTCGAATTACACCATTTACAACATGTCGTTACTACCCCAGCAAGTGGAATTCCCCAGCAGCCGCTGACCTCCTATACCTTGTTGATCATGGATGAAGGTACTGGCACGCTAAATTGGGACGATGAAGAATATACGTTAAAGGCCGGAAGCTGTTGGTTGTTTCATCCTGGATCGATTATCGACATGAGCAGTTTTCACGGTCAGGGCGGCTCGGTTTGGTTGCTTAACTTTTCTATTCTAGGTAACACAGCCAGACCCGTCGCTACCTATTTGCAAATCGGTGAACGCCGTATTTCCTCTACTAAAGTCCCGTTGCGCATCGTCAGGGAAATCAACAAATTTCAGGAAGATAAGTCTGCTGCACGGCAAATGGACAATCATGTGAGATTCCAAAAGCTGATGCGAATGATAATAGAGAGCACAGAAAATCAGCCAGCTGCCGAAACAACACGTCAATCCGTGTTAGCCATTATCGAACAGCTCAAAGAGCACTTTAGCGAAGAGATATCCGTAGAGGGGCTTGCTGCGCAAGCCCAGATCAGTAAACGCAGATTCACCCACTGGTTCAAGCAAATTACTGGCAAGCAGGTTATGGAGTACATCACGGCCTTGCGCATGGAATCAGCCAAACAGCTCTTATTAAAAGGTGAGCGCCTGCAAGAGATCGCCGTCAAGGTCGGCTATCGGTATGAATTCTATTTCAACCGCCGCTTTAAGCAGACGGAGGGCCTAACGCCTGGACAATTTGTCCGCAACTATGAGAATAAACCAGCTAATATTTGTGCTTTAACCTGTCTTGGGCATTTACTCGCACTTGGCATCCGTCCCACTGCAGCCGCAAAGAATTTGACCAACAGACCCTACTTGCGAAACCTTAGTCTGGATATTCACCGGGTGAACAATATTCCTTATCAACTGGAAGAGATCGCCGAACTACATCCGGAATATATACTGGTATCGAACGAACAGGAATGTGAAGAGCTGTCAACCGTTGCATCTACGATGATCTTCTCACAAAACGACCATACACCAATGACTTTACTGGCGATGCTTGGCGAAGCTTTTAACAAACAGAGGACAGCGCAGCAGCTTATTTTGCAATATGAACACAAAGCTGAGCGTAACAGAACCGAATTACGGAGATTCATATCCAAGGAAGAAACGGTGTCTGTTATCGAAATACGCACCGATTCCATTTATGTGTTTGGCAACTTCTGGTGCCGTGGAGCTTATAATTTATACGATGGGCTGGGCATGACGGCCCCTCCCATTATTGAGCAAGAGATGCTGAATCGTGAGGCTTATCGCCTGATTACGGAGGAGCAACTTCCGCTATACGCAGGCGACCGGTTATTTGTGAGCATTCTTGATCCGGTTCGATACAGAGCGCTAGAGAAGACTTTCATCTGGAAGCAGTTAAATGCTGTACAAAATAATCGCGTCTATTTCATAGACCCGGAGCATTTCGCTGTCAGCGACCCCATCTCCATGCATAGCCAAATGGACGTGCAGATGAAGCTGCTGCTTGCTCGGTAGTATGGAGGCAATCTGGGTAAGGATTCTTTCTGCTCTATAAAAAAAGAAAACAAGATTATGCTGAAAAAGCCAGCTGTAATAGCTGGCTAAATTTGTGCGTGAGGTATGTAGGAATATGCAAAAAAGTCTCGCTCCATCTTCAACAAGTGGAGTATGCCTTCTACAGATATAGCTACTATCAAACACAATTTCTTTTCTTATCATGCGTACCGCCACTTGTGATGCAATTCTCAAGCACTGTCTGTAACGATAAGTTTTGTTTTACGACGATGTTTGTACAATTGATAAACCATTAGTGAAGTGATGAACGAAATTCTCCAAAAATCAAAAAAAAGAATCGCTACACTGAGTCATCTTCAATCCCCAGTAATTAGTTTCCTATAGCTACATCAAGGCTTATTTGCCTATTCAAGCCATAGTAGATCTAAACACTAGGTTTCTAATATTATATATCCTGTTAGATTTTGATATATAATGAAAATTACAGTGTTATCTAAAATTCAGCCTGCCCACAATATTCATCTGAGGTGCCATATGCCTATTCGATTATTCGCCCACATTAATAATATTTTCAGTCACCCACTAACTCAAACTATACTACGAATATTCAGCATTTTATCGATGATTACTACTGTTGTAACAATCGGCAGTCTTTTATTTTACACAATTGGGTATTCCTTTCTGTACGGTTATTACTTTTCAGGTTCTATTGAATCTGACATAAGCTTAATTGATCTGCTTATAAAAAGCATTCCCTTTCCTACGTATTCCGTAATAATAACTAGTATTGCCTTTACACTAGCTATAGTTCTATTTATCTTTATTCTTTATAGTTTAAACGTAGCGATAAGGCATTTATTAAGCAAAGGTGAGAGAGAATACGGACTAATACGTATATTTGCAACCTTAATTGGATCATTTATATTCCACATAGTATTAACAACCTTTTTTGTTGGGGATTTCTCCTCTTCGTCTGACATTCTAATTAAGTTTAGTTTAATTTGGATTGGACCTTTTCTTCTCGCAATATTCATCTACTCCCTTACTCGTTTATTGAAAGGAATATTTTCAGCCCTATCCGGTTTACTTTACGGTTTGATTGGGATTACCATTGTAACATCTCTTATGGACACCCAACCTTCAGAAATATCAATATTAGTAACTTTCATAGTGGCACTCGTGTTTAGCTTTTTTGAGCATTTAACAAGGTTCGCATTGTACAGGTTTTTCTTATTCTTGCCCACTATTTTCCTTTTTTCTCTAATACTATTTCAATTCATACCCGCTTTAAAACCCGACCGTTTCTTAACGGTATCTACTAGTTTAGTCATAATAATTATTATTTCAGCAATTTTAGGTTATTTTGTCGGCAGAAAGAAAGATAAGCCTATAAACGATTCGAAGGAACTAAAACTAAAAGATGAAACAAAAAAACATAAAATTGGTTCGTTGCTTACCTTGCTAATTATTGTTTTACTATCTTTTCTAGCAACAAGTATACCTGTAATAGCACAAAAAACAGGAGCATATTTCCGAGAATTGACTCCAATAAAAGTTCGTCAGACAATTACCTACAGTAACGGTAAATCGATTGATAATGCTACATTAGTCGCAAAAAAAGATGACCTTTATTACATTTCCAGCCAAGATTGGAACCTGATAATATTGAAAACAGAACAACTTAAAGTTGACGAACCAACAAATTAAAATAAATAGCTTAATCGGTCGAAGAAAGTCAATAGCTTACCCGATCCCTTTTTTTCTGTTTTTGTACGATACCTCCCTTTCTGCCTTCTTGTCACACATCCTTCTTATGATACGGTTCTCCGCGCTTTATCTATAACGGTAGATTTAAGGGCCCTCCTTTTAGGATGGCCCTTACGTTGTTATCGCTTTTTTCAACTATCGAATCTGTCGGAAAGATGTTTTTTTTGCTGCGGTTATACTTATTTCATTGGCTAGAAGTTCAACTTCTATTGTCCCATCTACGATACGGTTACAATCATTCTTTACATTCCCATTCGCAATTGCATATGAATCCCTACTTACTTGAAGGTATTGATCAATAAACTCAAAAATGCTTTTTACTAAAACTGATACTTCAATACTCTCTGGGATGTTAAGAGCGGTTCTTTTGATTGTCCGAGTTAAAGCAATCTCCGGTGGAATGTCAATGCAAACTACAAAGTCAATATGCTCACCTACCTCTGTTCGCCCAAGGCGAAAAGGTTCCTCGACAATGACCCAATTATAATGACTTTGATTCCGCAACGTTTTCAGGTCCTCAATCATTTTGGAATTTCAAATTCATCTGGATTAGAACTGGAATTTACCCACTGTTATAAGTCTTCAGGAAACCTTGTGGTTTCTTTGTGGTCGTCAAAATGAAGTGAACAGGAATTCAGAAGTAGAGTAACAATGGTATTGACTAAGCAACTTCTAGCGGAGCCTGATGGCCCACTAATTGAAACAACGGTAGTCCGCATCTCAAAACTTCTTTCGGTTATCATTGGGGTAGAGATCAACATTGAGTTCATTCCGGCGCACAAATTTATCGGGATTTGGTACATTGCCATAACAAACAATGGGGATTTTGTGCGATCGGTAAGTTAAAAAACTGTATAAATCATACCTAGCACACCTGTTTAAACGTTGTTATTTCCCAATTTATTCTTATGTTTGGTTTCCCAACAAGAATATCCCTACAATTGGCACCGTCTTATCAACTTCTACCCACTCTCTAAGCATTCACTTATCTCCCTACGCGTTTAATTCACCGTTGAGGAATCTCCTTTCTCTTCACCGCCCTTTATCAAACACATCCATCGAAGTACAACTCATCTTATTCCAGCAAATACAGGGCTCGCAGAATGTGGTCTACGGCATAGATCTGGACAAGCTACACCGCAACTGTTTCCCTGTTCGAACATGGCTGAATAGTCCCTTTAAATAATTGGTCAAAGCCTCTTACAGCGGAAATCTAGCCCCTCACTTCGCTGCAGCTCAGCTCTCCTCGCGCTTTTCGTAATCTGCGTATTCGCCCGATTATTCAGTGTCCATTTAATTATTTGAACTCATGAAAGGTGTTCAAAATGTCCTGAGATAGGAGCCCTGGGAAATCATTAATGATTGTATTAATCAAATCATTTTTTAATGTCGAGTCTCCCTTTCCTCGAACACTCTTAAGCACTGGCCAAATAGATTTATATTTTTCTTCAAGAGCGTGGCCTTGCATTGTAAATAATCCTGAATTTATTAGCACACTTTCTTCGCTAATAAGTGTGCTTTCTACTCTTTTTGTACGAACATCACTTTTATCAACAAAGATTTTACTTTCAATAAAATCAATAACTCTCTGCAAAATATCTATATTAATCTTTTTTGCGACATCTATATAAGAATTACACTCATCTATGCCAACTTCTTCAGGAGAGGCAAACCCTTTTTTAATAAGATATAGTCCCAATAAATGAGGTTCAAAAAGGTAATTCTCTATCGCATACCTTTTTCCTAAACCTAGAATAACAATTTGTTCTTCTTTTTTATTTTTCTCGTCCCAATCAATCAACCCATAAATTTGCTTATTCCCCAAATCGCGAAGCGATCTTGTGATTGAAATAACATCTGAACAATTGCTCCCATTGTGTCCATGTGGTGGTATAAATTGAGGTTGGGTCAGAAACTTATGATGCTTGGAGAGGATTCTAAATAGTGCCTCGTAGTATTCAACATCATATTTATTTTCAACAAAGACCTGCCTTCTTTGTTCTACAGAAACTCGTAAATTTGGGATACCATAAGTTAGAATTTGCACCGAATCGCTAAAATCACACTGAATTGGTTTCTTATTGTCTCGTGTAATTTTAAAAAGTGAATAAGCAGGAGCACATGCAATAGTTGTAGGTGAATGTGTTGAGATTATTACCGGTATTGAATGTTTGTTTACAATATCTTCTTCCAAAATCTCTAGCATCAGCTTAGACATCGATGGATGGAGGGGAGCATCGGGCTCATCTAGTATTAACATATCTACCTGTTCTCCTCCTCCCGTGGTATTATATATAGCTAATGCTAATGACATGAGTGTCTTTTCACCTGTTGATAAATCATCAGTGCTGATTTCATAACCAAGATCTTTGTGAAAAAGCTTGAGGTTAAAAATTGTATCTCTTTTGGTTCCCATGGGGTCATTAACATAATACGGCAATTTTAATCGTTCAAGAATACTATTTACAAATTTCCAAGGTGGCTCTCCATATTTTGTTGAAAATCGTTCATCATCGAGAAATTCTGGTCCATTAATACCTTCCTCTTGATATATTTTATTAAGCTTGTTATCAAGATAATGTATATGATAAGTCTTAAAAATTAAAGCAAACTGACTGGTAAAAAGATTACTATCAGACATATCTATCAAACTTATGCTATCAGCTATGTCTTCTACACTTAATTGAAATGGGAGTGTTTTGTATCTCATATAATGTTTTTTTAGAAAGTTCTTTACTTGTTCATTATGAATATTGTTATATATAATATCTTGTTCCAGATTAGTTATTACTTGATAATTAATACTCCCTCCGACCCTTTGTTTGGCTTGAGTAAGTTCATACCATATTTGGTTTACTTGCTGAGATATTACTGAAGGATCACACATTTGGTCTATTTGGGGATTTAATTGATTGAATGGAATGTACCTAATATTTCCAATCTTTTTGTCATCATTATAGACGGCGCCATATCGATTGTTGCTTATTGCTTCAAAGATATGCGTTTTCCCACTCCCATTTTCACCAGTTAACACTGTAAAGTTTGGTAATTCAAAACTAAAAGTTTCTGATATTGATTTATAGTTTTCCACCTCAATTTTCATAACTAAAAAAGCCTCCTATGTAAATTTTATGTACATTCCAAAATGAAGAGAATTATAATATCTACCCACCACAGAGGAAAAGCTAAGTTAACAACCACATTATAAAGATTAAATTACTAACATAGTTGCCATGCTCTGATAGCTAGTTTAAGAGCACTAGATTAATTTAATAATTGTCTAAGTGCTCAAATCCGCCAATTATATTCTTTGATAGCCCCCCATTCACTCGTTAGGAATTTCTTTCTATATTTGTATCTATCCCCCTTCTAAACAAGCATCGCTATCTCATATTTCTCCCTACTTATGGTATCACTCACCGCGATTTAACTCCACCGCGTGATAAATCTACTCCACCAGCACCTGGCGTATGCGCTGCTGAGCACGGCACATGATGTCATTGGAGAGGCCGAGCAGATCCAAACTTCTGTTCATTCCTGTGAACCTATCCGCTTAATCGTCCGTCAAATTCCCTCTGCTTCCAATTTTCTTTTAGTGTACCCGAACATCGCCATAATCGTGGTCACCGTCAGCACCAGCAATATGGGCTTCAGACTGCGCCGGGCCAGTTCGAATGGGCTAACACCGCAGATGGCAGCTGCCGGAATGAGCGGCTAAGGAATCAGCATACCTCTCTCCGGTCGCTCCAACTCTAAGTAGTCCGTCAACGCCTCTCAGGTGTTCTTATCCGTGAGCCATTTTTGCTATATCATACTTTATTTATCAATAAATGAAATCGCTTTCAATTCTTGCAAGACAATGATAGCGAATCAGTCTACTTGCTCCGACCTTTACTATGAACAATAACGATGCTTCTATGAAAGGGGTGATGGCAACTGGAATAACAGGCACGACAAGGGTATAACCCCTTGAACACTATAAAGGAGGCTGAACTCATGAATAAAAAATGGTTTAGCAAGTTGATCGCAATCGTACCGATGTTTGCCTTAATCACCTCTATAGTCATCCCTGTTGATACCGCCAGCGCTGGACCCCCTTGGAGAAGCTCACTGTATCCGGAGAATTGGACCCCCGGGTACACGGACGCTCAAGGCCGCTTTCTGCAAGACTTTAGCTATGCAGGCTACTGGCGGGGAGAGAAGACCATTCCCACGAGCCTCCTGGAGCCACCTATAATGCCGTAACTTTGTTGTAGTCCAAGTCTCCAAAGCCCGTCCCCGTATGCCGCTTCATGCTGATGGAGAGATTCTCGACGCCTGCCTCGGAGATGGCTTCACCTACTTTGTAGACGCGGGCGTTATCCCTCGTCTTAAGCGTATACCTGATTGGAATATCTACGGTCAATGTATTGGTGGCCGCATCAATACCGGTTATTTTTCGATTAAAGGTCGGCCCCCTTAAAGAAGAATTCCATAGACCGGCCATTTTGTGCTCAGCAATAAAGGCATCGGTGGCATCGGGTAGTAATCTACCAATCCCGCTCCATTACAGTCCAGAACACTCATTTCCAAAAGCCTCAATACCGTGGCGAAGGCGGAAACGGATACTTATATCAAGTTCAAGGCAGCGATAATCTGATCCAAAATTCTATTGCCACTGGCGCCACACAGCTTCACCATGTCCAGCATGTGGACAAACGGTAACGTCTTTTATAACAACACGTCCAATTAACCTCGTCTCGCCTCAGACTTCCATATGCATCTATCTATGGCCAATCTGTTCGACAGTATGACGATGAACGGGGATTATCTGGAGGCTGTGTATCGGCCGTACGGAACTATTCAGCACGGCTGGACCACTACCCAATCGGTGTTTTGGAATACAACAGGAAATTCATATCTATCTGGGCAATCAGTTATTGTCAAATCAAAACAGTTCGGCAACGGCTATGTCATCGGCACACGCGGAGCAGCAAACGCTGTAGAATATCTGGTTCCGGCCAATGACGCCTCAGCGCCACAGGATTTTGTCGAAGGGATTGGAACTTCAGCCGATTTGGTGCCGCAATCCCTGTATCTGGACCAAAAAGCCAAGAGACTGTCTAATGAGGGACCTACTACGCCAAGCCCTGTTAATCTTTTGACCAATCCAGGATTTGAAGAAGGGAATTTAAACGGATGGATGGGGTGGAACAACGGTACCCTTGCACAAAAAGTTGACACCGACAATCCCCAGGAAGGAACCTACAAATTAACCCATTGGGCCTCCGTCGCATACCAGCAATTAACGTACCAGCAAGTAAGTGTACCGAACGGTACCTACTCGGCCAGCGTATGGGTCCGCTCCGGGGGTGGACAGAAGGCATTGCGGCTGTTCGCTAGAAATTACGGCGCTGCGGAACTGACGGCCGAGATCGGCAGCAGCCCCGTTACAAGCTACACCAAGTACACCATCGACAACATTACCGTTACTAACGGCCAAGTCGAAATCGGCATCTGGAACGATGCCAACGCCAACAACTGGGCAGCATTTGACAATTTTGAGTTGGTGAAGAAGTAAGCAGGCCAATCCCCCTCATTTTCCCAACTATTATACAGGATGACTTGAGGGGGAACGGCATTCCATATGAAGTAACATCAACACACAATGCTGCAATTAAACTTGAGTTCACTACAGGAACCTTAATCACATCCCTCGTTCCCTTCTCCACCTCACGCCTCCCGATAAACGACTCCGCGGACAGCGAAATTCCTTGGCTAGTAAACAGGAAAGCATAAATCTAGCCGTATACGGAAAAATAGTTGAATACTTGCATGCTGAGAGCCTCATTATATTTCCGCCCCAGACCAACCTAAATACAGGCAATTATGTACAAAAAACGAACTGTGCCGATACAGATAGTCTTTTTAAGCATTGAACCAAGGACCACTCCGCTCTAAGATGATGAAGACAATCATCATATAGAAGAAGGTAGGGACTGAACGATGAAACGATTAAACTACATGCTGCTCTTAGGCATCGGCCTGATCTGGGGTTCCCAATTCTTCTTTGTGGATCTCGTTATTGGCAATATTACGCCGATTACACTGGCGGCCAGCAAAGCTGTGCTGGGCACCATTACCCTTGCTGTACTGTATCTATTCACAGGTAAAAAGGAGTCTACACCACTGCCAACGGGCACCTGGAAGTCCTTTATCCTGATCGGTTTGTTTGAAGCCGTGGTTCCCTTCGTCCTGATTGGCTGGGGACAGCAATACATCAATAGCAGCACCGCATCGATTTTGTTAGGTTCCATACCGATCTTCACCATTGTTTTTGTGAAAATCTTTGTACCCAGTGAGAAGGTATCCTGGCAAAAATGGCTGAGTGTACTGATCGGCTTTGCAGGCCTCTGCCTGCTGTTCGCTCCAGATCTATCATCGACGTCCTTGGCTGGAAAAGGGAGCTTTATCGGTTATGCCGCACTGCTCGGCGCCGCGGTCAGCTTCGCGGCTTCCCTGCTGCTGATCAAGCGCCTTCCACCCATATCGTCGATTCTGGCGATGCGCAACGTTCTGCTCTTGGCATCGGTTGTCCTTGTGCCGCTGGCCTTTATCTTTGAGGACCCAATGCATCTACATTTAAGTGGACAGCAGGTTCTATATGTCATCATCCTTGGGGTTTTTCATGCCGGTCTAGTGTACATGCTATACAACACACTGGTCAGACGAACCGGCGCCGCCTTCACATCGTTAACCAACTACCTGGTGCCATTGTTCGGCATCTTGCTCGGCACGTTGATCCTCGGCGATCACCTGGCCTGGACTTCCATCGCTGCGCTTGTTGTTATTCTGGCTTCTTTGGCAATAGGCGAACTATCCGGCTCAGCGAAAGTCAAGCAAGCAGGCTGATTCCTCAACATTAGGGCTGTGGCAACAGATGCAACTGTTAACGGTAGAAGTAGCCGATATCGTTAGGTGCAACTGTTAGCGGCAGATGTAGCAGATACTGATAGGTGTAACCGTTAGTGCCAGATGTAGCCGATACCGATAGTTAAAACCGTTAGCGACATGTACAACAAAAAAACCGGGAAGCGTGTAATCACACGCCTCCCGGTTCTTTAGTTATCATTAGTATCAGACTCGACAAAGTCTTTAAGAGCCAGTAATTTATTGGACCAGTATTGTTCAAAAAAGGTCAGCCATTCCTGCAGCTCCGCCAAAGGCTCCGGCTGAAGTCTGTACCGGGTCTCCCGTCCGACTTTCTGGCTGCTGACCAGCTGTGCATCGGACAGAACCTGCAGATGCTTATTGACAGCCGTTCGGCTGATCGGGTAGCAATCGGTAATAGATGCAATGGACATTTCCTTATCCGCTAGCAGCTTCAACAAACTGCGACGGGTAGGATCTGCGATCGCTTGAAACACATCATGACCAGATTCTGCGACTGGCATATTAAGCCTCGAGGTAGGCAGGAAGCTTCTCCTGCACGATTTTCTCCCAACCGCTGTTCATGAAGCCACGGACGATTGGATGCGGTTGTCCAAATTCGGTCATCTTGTTCGGGTCCCATCCAGAATGAATCAGGGTAAATTCTGTCTTGCCGTCAATTTCTTTCAATTCAAAAGCCAGGTGCCAATCCTTACCCCAGTTGAAACCAACCCGGTTCGGCGGATCAAGCTCCGTTACTTTACAAGGCGAATCGCCATATGGCCCTGCATGCAGAATGAATTCATGTCCTAGTACAGGTTCAAATGTACTTGGCATCCACCATGCAGCTATTCCTTCTGCCGTAGCAACAGCCTTCCATACTTTATCGATTGGAGCATTAAGAACAATAGTCTGACGGATTTCTGGCAATGATTCCTGAGTTGACATAACTGGCCTCCAGTATTTAATTTAACACCATTTGGGTTTACATCGAATTATAACACCTTTAGGTGTTATGTCAATTCACTATTGTTCCAGTGCAGTATTCGTCTTCCCTGCTTCTCGCAGCATCAGTAAGCCAATGAACAAAGCCGCAGCGCCAATAATAATCAGCAACGCCCCAATCTCCAGACTGAAAGCAGTCAACGACCCCCCGCGGAACCCCATTCCGCGAATGAGACGGTTAAGCCAATTCATTGGCAAAGCCCAGGCGGAGATTTGAAAAGCTTTCGGGAACGCAAGCGGACTCAGCTGAATACCCGTCACCAGAAAGGAAGGGTACAGTACAATACTGGTCCGGGAACCGACCTTGGAAATATCTTTCGCAGAATACCCTAGAAGCATTCCAAGCATTGATAAGGCAAATGAATAGACCAATAACGGGATCAAGAATAGAAACGGTGAAGCCTCAAAGCGCATACTGCCTAACTGTTTAAGGAGTCCGTAGCTTAGGCATAAGGACAGTGCACTTAGTACAGCGTAGGGAACGCTGCGGAGCCACAGCTGTGCCGGATTGCCGCCACCTGCGAACAGTCTCCCTTCCCGTCTGAGCCGTGGTGCAACAGAACCCGCAGCAGTAGTAGTAATCATTAGGACGACGATATTTACGAAGCCCAGGACCATAAAGCTGACATAGCTTGTGGTCGGGTTGTACAGCATTCGTTGTTGAAGGGCTAACGGAGACACCAGTCCCTTGGAAGCGTCGGCATCCATTCCACTTTGGCCCAGCCGGGTCAGGGAGATGGTCGTATTTTCCGTCTGGATGACCTCAGAAATCGCGGTTCGGATACCCGTTAATCCGGAAGGCATGGAATTATCCATTAGTATGCCGATATTTGAAGATTTCCCCTGCAGCTGGCGCAGCTCTAATTGGCTTGGCAGCATAATAACCGCTACTGCTTTTTCGTTAGCCAGTAATGTATCAGGGTCCATTCGATTAGGAAAAACATTCGTGACCTTCATATACTGGGATGCATTCAATTTAGAAATTAGCGACCGGGAGTAGGCACTGTGATCCTCATCAATTACGACCACGGGCGACTTGTTAATCTGATTATGGGAGAACATTAAACCAAAGAACAGGGCCGCAATTAACGGAGCGATGAAAATCATCCTAACATACTTACTGCCCGCTACGAATTTCCACTCGTCAATTAGCGAGTTCATCAAGATCGACCTCCGCTGTCATGCCGGGAAGCAGTTCAGCCTTGGCATCCATAGATATTCTGACCAGGAACATGCTTAAATCAGCTTGCCCTTTCTCACGTGTCATTCGCAGGCTAGCAAATTGTGGCGCAGTCGCTATGGAAGCTACCACACCCTCGGCCTCGGCAGGCTCATCCAAATTACGGAAATGAACAGTAACATTCTGATTTAGCTTAAGCTTTTGAATAACCTCTTCTTGGACATATAGATCGGTATAATATGTGTTCTTTTGCAGGAGTGCTACCGGCATTCTGGGCTGAAGCTTATCTCCTGGCTTGACTACCAGTCTGCTAAGCTGACCCTCTCCCGGCGACACGATATCCGCTTCCGCACCATCTACCGTCTGAACCGTGAACAGACTTTGCCCCTGCTTAACGGAATCGCCTACGGCCGCGTTGACCGCTACAATGGCACCCGGACTTTTATCATAAAGGACTGTTGTCTGCTCCGCCTCAAGTACACCCTGTTTTCTATGCTCTGCCTGAGTCACAGCATCCTTGCCCTTGACAGTTAAAAGTATGCCTCCTGCGATCAATATAACCGCCAAACCAATAGATAAACCTGCTTTCAATTTCATTATTATGACTCCCCTTTGATCTGATCATTTCTATGCGTGAATCTTAACTTTCCTGGCAGCACTTTCGGCAGCCTCCATAATCACTTCCCCCAAAGTAGGATGGGGATGAATTGTCATTGCAAGGTCTAGGGCAGTAGCCCCCATCTCAATCGCCAATCCCAGCTCCGAAATAAGAGTGGAGGCCTCTACACCAACGATTTGCGCACCTACTACAACCCCCGAGTCCGCATCGGCAATGATTTTTACGAATCCATCCACAGCCTTCAGGGCCAAAGCTCTGCCATTAATAGAAAATGGTGATTTGCCGATGACCACGGATATCCCTTTCGCCCGGGCTTCCGTCTCACTCAAGCCAACGCTTGTTAACTCTGGTTCGGAAAAGACGACCAGCGGCAGAGCTTTGTAATCGACTATGGACGCTGTATGTCCTGCAATGGCCTCGGCTGCAATTTTCGCTTCATAAGAAGCCTTATGTGCAAGCGCGGGACCGGCCGTAATATCACCAATCGCAAAGATATTCGGGATGGCCGTCCGACATTGTGCGTCAACCTCGATCAGGCCTCTATTCGTAACCTGCAAGCCAATGCGGTCCAGACCCAGATTTCCGTCTGTATTCGGCTTTCTGCCAACAGTAATCAACGCGTATTCTACGGTCAACTGATGCTGCTCCTGGTCTTTTGAATAATGGAGTGTGATGGTGTTCTCACCCTGGTCAGCTTTAGCAGCGATCGCCCCGGTGATGATCTGGATACCGTCTGCCTTCAGCTGTTTGATCACTGGCGCCGCAAGCTCCGCCTCGAATCCTGGCAGCACTTGCCCTCCACCTTCGAGAATCGTAACTTTAGTTCCAAACTTGGCAAACATCTGACCGAGCTCCACGCCGATGTAACCTCCCCCGATGATGGCCAGACTCTGTGGAATCTCGGAGAGTGACAATGCCCCGGTCGAGGTGAGGATACGTCCGCCGAACGGCAGTGATGGCAGCTCAATCGGACGGGAGCCTGTGGCCAGAATGGCATTTTTAAACGTAACAACCTGTTCTTGCCCATCCTTAGTAATGCGCGCAGTGTGTTCATCTAGCAGGCTCGCTTCGCCTTCCAGAACAGTGACATCGGCAGATTTCATCAAGTAACCTACGCCACCCGACTGCTTGTTCACAACTGCCTGCTTGAATGCCTGGGCACCTGCAAAGGAAGCTGCGGCATCCACGGTTGCCCATTCTCTGAATGCACTAAAACGATGTGACTCGGCAATCAACGCTTTGGAGGGAATACAGCCCACATGGGTGCAGACACCGCCAAGACGATCACGTTCGACAACCGCCGTCTTCAATCCGAGCTGGGCGGAACGCTGGGCTGCCACATATCCCCCTGGACCTGATCCAATAACTAATGTATCCACCACTTCAACCTGACTCATGTTTGTTACCCCCAATCCTTTATTTTTAAAATATTATGATCGTAATATATTATTATCATCATATTTTAAAATCGTCAATAGCCCAGTTTATTGTTTTTCATGAAAGGCATGCAGGTTGAGACAATTTGACACCCTTTATTATGATGATTATAATATTTTAAGATTTCATCAATATTTAACAACGGAGTGATGGCCATGCCTTATCCCGAAGGACATAAGTTAAAGGTTCGCGGTAAAATCATCGAAAGTGCAGCCCAGGCTTTTCGTACCCATGGCATCCGTGAGATTAGTGTTCCCTCCATTATGAAAGGGGCCGGACTGACCCACGGAGGATTCTACTCACACTTTGAAAATAAAGAACAGCTAGTGGCCGAAGTCTGCCGGTATGCCATCAGTGACACGATTGCGCTTTTGCAAAAAGCTGCCGATGAGGAAACGCAAATCCCTAAGATTCATGCGGTTATCCATTACTATCTGAGCCAGCATCACCGCGACCGGACAGAGATGGGCTGCATCCTGCCCGCGCTTTCCAGCGAAATATCCCGGGCTTCAGAAGAAGTCCGGCATATTTTCACCCAAGAGCTGGGGCGAATGATCGACTTTATCTCCACTATTGCAGAGGTGGACAAGTCCGTCGGCAGCGCGCTGCTCAGTACCATGGTTGGTACGGTTGTATTGGCCCGTTCTGTTAACGATGCCGAGTTGAGTGACAGCCTGCTGGCAGCAGGCAAACAGCAGGCTAAAGCGCTGCTGGCTGCGTGAGTGGTAGGCTTGCTGCTAGCTAAGCACCGCTTACAGCGTATGCAGCAGACTAACGGCTAGCTAAAGCGCCGCTGCTCGCTGCGTATGCGGCCTGATGATTGTGCAAAAATCTCACTGGTGAGTGATCCCATCAAGCATTGAGCGTCGGGGATTGAACAATAGGCCCACATGACTTACCAACAACACCCAACAATAAAAAATCTCCCCTATACAACGGAGAGACTAGAAAGATCATTGCTATTTCTTACTTAACTAATTTAAATGTCATTTATGGAGAGCCCGCCTCAATGCGTCGATATATTGCACAAAGGTACGTTCACTGATTTCCGCTGAAGGAGCCACAACTTCAAATCCGTGAAAGCCTCCCGGATACAGATGAAACTCCGTTGGAACGCCAGCTTGGCAAAGCCGAGTTACATAATCAATCGTTTCATCCCGGAATGGTTCTAATTGTGCGATACACGTATAGGTAGGCGGTAAGCCTGACAAGTCAACTGCGCGATTTGGGGCCGCATAAGGCGACACTTCCCCCCTATGATTTTCACCCAAATAGGCTTTCCATCCCCGTAAAGTTAATTCCCTATTCCAAATTCGGGGATCTGTAATCTCATAACTGGATGATGTCGTATTCCGGTCATCAATCATCGGATAGAGCGGCATTTGAAATATAATCGATGGCCCCTTGCGATCTCTGGCCAACAAAGCGAGTCCCGCCGCTAATCCCCCGCCCGCACTGTTACCCGCAACCGCAATACGTGATGCATCCACTTTTAGACTTGTAGCATTCTCAGAGAACCATGTCAAAGCGGCATAGCAGTCTTCCAATGGACCAGGAAACGGCGTTTCAGGCGGCAAGCGATAATCTACGGAGACGATAACACAGTGGGCTTCCTTCACAAAACGCACGCAGAGCTCATCATTCATTTCCGGGAGACCAACGACATAGCCACCGCCATGTATCCACAGACTTCCAGGAAGTATTTCGTTTCTTACGGCTGGTTCATAAATTCGCACACGAAGATCAGGATCTCCGGCAGCCCCTGGAATCATGCGATCCGTTATCGTGACCGCTTCATCCACATAAGGCTTAGCTGTAAAGAATGCTTGCAAATTTTTTCGAGTCACATAAAAATCTGCATTCAAGTTAGGCATACCCTCTAATACAACACCTATTTCAGAATCCCAAACCGGTTCCAACTTCTTATCCATTTCACTTCTCCTCCTTGGCCGAAATCGTCACTTCCCCCTTGTTAACCTGTAACAATTTCGCCATTCCAGCCCGAAGATATCGGCATAGAGGAATGTTCGTGTATGACTTTCCACTGCCCGTTTTGTTTTTCAAAACAATTTGTCTGACGAATAAGCATAGGAGGTTTGACAGTCCCATCTTTAGTTACCAAATTCCAGCTTTGAACGGACCAAACAACACCCATATCGCCGTTTATGATGGTATCAATTTGCATAATGTCAACTTTAAATGATTTTAATTGACTGAATGCTTTATCGAATTCTTCATATGCAGGCTTAATGCCTTTTGAGGCAAAAGGAGCAATATCAAACCAAACCGCATTGTCAGCCCAATGCTTCGTACTTTGTGCTCCAGTCATCGATTTTGACATTTCCTCAACAATAGAGATAAGGATCTCTTTATCTTTTTCCGTATTCATAAAATTGTTTTCCATCATGTTCTCCTTTTCAAAACAGGTATTATTCCCACTATACTGATTTAACTTAGGATTCTAACAATAGGGCTAGGTCACTATAAATTAAGCTCTAACAGATCCCCAGCAGAACTATACCGAGCTCACCGATACCGATTCAACAGATTCTGTGCCCGTCGTTTTACTTCTTCAATGAGATGATCAGGCGCAAGTACCTCTACCTTATCCCCGAATCCTAAAATAAGCTGCACGATGTATTCCAAATTCGTATAGGGATAATTAATTTTGAGGCGATTGTCCCCCATCTTTTCATACGAACCATCACCCGTCAGATCAATCAATTGGTATTCAAGGGCAGCGTCGAACAATAACACTGCATGCTTCATTTCTTGAAAATGAGCAGCGAATTGAAGACTCTCTTTCTCGATATCCCTCGGCTTATAAGTCTGGTCCGTTCCCTGCAAATCTACCATTCGCGTTAACCGGAACATCCTAAAGCCACCACGAAGCTCGCAATAGCCATATACGTACCAGGATGACCAGCGGAAAATAACATAATACGGTTCCAGCCGGCTCTGAGATTGTCCTTGATCTGAATAATATTGAAAGGTTACATAGGTTTCATTCTTCAATGCCTCTCGAATAAGACTGATTTTCTGGGGAATGCTTGTCCGATGAAAGGTAGTCAGATCAATTAAAAACCGGTTGTTAAGGGTCAATAAGCTTTCGTGCTTGGATGCCAATTTTTCAAGAACGGCATTGCTATGTTGCTGATTCAACGACACGCTCTCAAAGCTCTTTAAGCCGATTATGATATGATCCAGTTCGTCAACCGTCAGCATATTTTCTTTAAGCCTAAAGCCTTCCGCCAAACCGACACCACCATCGCCGCCTTGATAAGTCACTACCGGAAGACCGGCCATGCCGATGGCCTCCATGTCTCTATAAATGGTTCGTACCGAAACCTCAAAATGATCCGCCAATACTCTAGCTTTCGTCTGCCCGTGATTAAGCAGATACGTTACAATCCCAAGTAATCGATCTGTTTTCAATTTTAATCAGCTCTTTCCTAGAGACTTAGGCAGCTCTACATCAATTTTCCGGTAATTATAAAACTTCGTTGCTACATAAAACAGAATAACAAAGTGAATATGCCATCTGTTTGTCATATTCATTTTTTAGCGTGGGATACTCTCCATATTCACTCGAATACTTCCTTCGCAATCTGTAGCGCCGCAGCGGCCCGCGGCCAGCCTGCATAAAAGGCAAGATGGGTTATCGCTTCGACTAGCTCACCTTCTGTGAGACCATTCTCCCGGGCTAGCCGGAGATGATAAGGCAACTGCTCCGATTGTCCTCCGGCAATCAAGGCAGCGACGGTGATCAGACTGCGCTCACGAAGCGACAGCTCTGTTCTTCTCCATACATCCCCGAAGAGGACATCCTCAGAATATTGGACAAAGGCGGGAGCGATCTCGCCAAAAGAGTCCCGCGCAGTCGATTTTATAAGGGGATGCTTCATGCCAAGCCGCCCTCCTTCCGATTCTCCTGGGTTTGGATCATCTGTGCAATACCGTTGCCAAACGTCCAATCCTCGAACTCTGTTTCAACTAAGATTGCAAAGACATCATCTTGTCTAATATTCACTTTGCTCGCCAAATTTTCAGCCAAGCTTTTATAAAAACCCGTCTTCTGCGCAGTGCTTCTGCCCGACTTCAAAGTCACCTGAATATACAACAGCCGATCGCTCCGCTCGACATTCAGGTAATTGCGGTTGTAGTAAAATTCATAAGGCTTATGGGCATGATAGACTTGAAAAAAGTCATCTTCCGGCACATTAAAATGTTCCACCAGACCCTCCATGATCACTTCGCTAATCAAAGGCAACTCCTCAGGCTTGTACTGACCTTCCTGGTAGCTTACACGAATAAATGGCATATATTTTCGCTCCTTTTATGGGATGTCTCCATTGTACGCCTGCTATCTTCATCTATATAATTGAATAAACTGATATTCTTGTTCTAAAATATAGATGGAGGTGCGAGCCATGGATCTAAGAGAACTCACTGCGTTTCACACTATTATTCAAGAGGGAACGTTCGCCAAAGCAGCGGTAAAATTGAACTACGCACAATCCACCATTACGAATCAGATTCAGCGGCTGGAGAAGGAACTCGGTATACAGCTCTTTAAACGAGGATGGGAAGCAGAGTTAACGGATGCCGGGGGCATATTTGCTTCAGAGGTAGACAAGCTGATCCAGCACTGGAATTATGCAGCGGAGCAGGCCAGAGCCTTGCAAAAAGACGAAATTGGAACCCTGACCATCGGTGGACTGGAATCATTAGCTGGTCATGTGCTGCCTGTCGCGCTGCGCCAATTCAGGGAGCATAAGCCCCGGATCGCGTGCAACATCATCATTGGGAACACCGATTTCCTGTCACAAGCGCTACTGCATAAGGAACTGGACTTTGCCATTTGCGGCGAGCCAGCAGACTTATCCTCTTTTCACTTTGAACCGCTGTATGAAGAAAAAATGTCCTTTATCGTTCCTGCCAACCACCCTGTGGCTAAAAAAGCGGATCTATCCTTTGCAGACCTGCTGGACTATCCTCTAATTGTTGGTGGACACACCTGTTTATATTCTTTGCGATTATCTAGAGAGTTATCCCGTTTCGACAAGGCACCATTTCTAAATACCGTGGGCCAAATATCTGCCATTCCAGGTTTCGTGCGGGAGTTGGACGTTGTTGGTGTGGTTCTGGAGTCAACGAACTTGCCGGAGGGATTAGTTAAATTAGAGGTGGATATGAATGATTCTACGATTCCGATTGGCCTACTGCAGCTCCGAAAAGAGGAGTATCTTCCAGCTTCGAGATCGCTAATGATGGGTTTGATAAGGGAGCAGGTACGACGGTAAATCGCAAAGATACAGTCTCAAAAGCTCTAATATGCTACAATCTTTCTATACTCTTCAATGGAAGGTGATTATATGGAAGGCACAGTGAATATATTAGGTGTCCCTTTCTCCAAACTAACTCTTGATGAAACTACACAACAATTAGCTAGACATATCCAAAAGGAACAGCCCCATCTGTATCATCTAATTACAGCCAACCCGGAAATTACAATAACCCATCAAACAGATACTGTACTTCAAACCATCGTAAGAGAGGCTGATTTAATTACTCCGGATGGAATTGGCATTGTGATTGCGTCCAAAAGAAAAGGGCAGCCTATTTCTGAAAGAGTGACCGGTTATGATCTGCTCCTTCGGCTCTTGGAACAAGGGAACGCATTGGGTTGGAGCTTCTTTTTTCTGGGGACGGACGAGGAGACCAACCGTAAAGCTGTTGAAGAAATCAACAGGCGTTACCCAAATGTTAAAATTGCGGGGCGGCATAATGGCTTTTTCAACAGTGAAGAAGAAGCTGGCATCCTTGAGAACATACAGCACACCAACCCGGATATACTTATTGTTGCGATGGGGGCACCTTACTCCGACAAATGGATTTATAAGCACAAGCAAGAACTGAATCAAGTTAAGGTGGTTTTTGGCGTTGGGGGAAGTCTGGACGTCATTGCCGGAAAAGTAAATCCTACCCCGAGAATCTGGAAGACTCTCAATCTGGAGTGGCTACATAGATTACTGACTGTCCCCGTTGTAAAAGGTCAAAAATCACGCTGGCGCAGACAATCCGCCCTCCCAAAATTTGTGTACCGGGCCATCATCAAAGGCTAATATCCCATATCCAACAGCACAAAAAGAGGGGTCTCCCCCTCTATTCCATGAACTATCTTATGTTTAATCTACTCCGCATGCCCCTGTCTTCCAGCATAATAAGGCTCGCCCGGATCTATATCCAGTACAACCCGATGCGGCGCGGCCAGTGCGTACTGGTGCTCACAGCGCCAGCGCATCTCTTCGGTGAAACCAATCGTCTCCCCATCATCAATAATGTCTCCCTGATCGAACAGATAATAAGCGATATCCGTTAACTGTCCAGCTACTTCACCTGGCTCGAGATCATAGAAATGACACTGCACATCAGGTATTCCGAGCGCGGCAAGTCCCAACGAATCCATCAGACCTTCCCGCCGTCCGCTTCCGGTGCCCTCCACATTGTAGAAACGTATATTCATCGCCCCATACAGAATCGCACCCTGTTCCACCGCAGCTAGATAGGCCCCGGGTTCCACCAGCTTATCGCTCTCCCGAAAATAGATGGCCTCGCAAGGTGCCGTTTCCTGGATGGCCCTGAGCGTCCCAGTTAACAGCTGCAATCTGGCTTTTGGCTCCAATCCGGAGCTCATCAAGTCTGTCAGCATCAACGAGTAGTCACAGCCCTCCAGCGCCTGCGCCGCTTCCGGCCAATGCCAAGCTTGCTGAATAGCGGTCGCATAATGATCAGCCGAACGGTGGTCCACTTCCATCAGACTGGTCTGGGCGGGAATCGCCCCATCTGTGTATTGAACCAGATAATTCAAATGGAAAAAGTGTAGCATTTCCTTCTCTTCAGCTTCATTAGCCTCCCATACGGCAAGCTTGGGATCTTTTTTCTCCCCAGTTGCCGGCTGTTCGACTTGACCCGTGTAGGTCTCCATTTTCGCATATAGCAGATCTCTGTCCAGCTTCGGCTTCTTGCTGTATTTCAGTTCAATGCCGTAAACTCTTGCGAAGCCAAAGTCCTTTTGCTCATCTATAACATCAGTCATAATTCAATGGTCCTCCTGCCGTTAACTAGAATAAAGCGAACAATATGTACGCTCAAAATTCCCTGCCAATAAATCCTCCTTGCGGATAAAAAAGTGCAATAACCCGGCATCCCACCAGCAAAAACCCACATCGTTATCCGATTCCAGTTCAAGTAGCATAAGCGTATCCTGAATTTCTTGCATCGCTGCTGCCTCATCTCCGTCAAAATGATCAGTGATCTGGGCCAGCGCATCTTTTTTACTATAGTTGTATTCCTCACCGGTCAGCAGCATCAACGCCGCTTCATATTCCGCATCATCATGCTGGCCAATCGGATAACCGAACATCCGCACTACTTCGCTGCTATGACGGTCGCTGAGCGCATAACTGAAATCCTCATACTCCTCATAATCCACCGTCTCGTTCTCAACTTGGTCGCTATCGACATAAGCGTAATTCGGTGCTTCAAGCGAGGCTTTGATTTCAAGCTGATAGCCGTTGAACTCTTCTTCCAGCACCGTCGTTTCGGGAGCTACACGCCGCTCTGCACCAGCAAGCTGATCTTCCCGCACAAAAAGCACACGATGCTCAATATTGTACGCCGGCTCATCCAAGCCTACGAAGAAATAAAGCATCCCTTCTCCCGGGAGCAATGACGACTCGTCATATCGGGCGCATTCTTTGAGGTTTAGTTGTGTTAAAAAAGTCATCGGCACTCCATCTGTCGTTAAAGGCCACTCTATATGAGGTAAGAGATCCGGATCTCCCCCGATTCTGGACACGCCTGGCGTGGTATAATCTTCAGCAACAGCCTTAGTGCAGCTAATGGTTTGTCTCGTATTTTGCAACAAATAGGGCGCGGCATGTGTCAACTGATGTTCCAATATCAAGCTTTCCAGCCGTTTGCGATTCGCTTCATTCAGGTTCAAAGTAGTCCTCCTCAAGTCATAGGCATAAATCTATTCTATCTGATCCTGGAAGTGCCTTCTATAATGCTATGTGCCCAGGTACCTTGGAGCTATACAGGGAGAGCACTACTATTTTCACAGGTTCGAATTTGATGCATCAAGGATCGCTGAATTCATGTTTAGAACCCAAAACTTCAACACGAACGTATTTTTGATACATAATGCCCTGCTTAATTTTTCAACATTTAATGATTGCTCCTCTTTAGGATAAGTCTATGTTAAATTCTAATGTTGATATTTGACCATAAGAAAACCGCCTTGGTGAAAAGGCGGTTCATTGAGCGATTGTTTCCCGTTACTTCAATAGTCTTTTTAATTTCACTTAGTCCTGATAGGTTTGTTAATTCTAAATACTTTATAACAACTCTTTAACCTAATCCTTCATGCGGCTTACAAGGATAAGCGTAACGAAGGAATGAAAGGGCATTGACCCGTCGAGAAATGGGAGTGAAAGCCTCCGGAGGTTACGTGGAGTAGCGTGCAGCAGAGCAACAAAAAAGGAGCGAAAGCTCGCCCCTTCTGTTCCCGCGTCGGTTACCAATTTGACGGCTCTCGTACCATTCAATCCGGGTTACAATTCATCCTCTGGTGAAATCCTGCGAAGAAGCGAGCATTCGTGAGAAAACTGCATCGTACCGAGGGAGGATTAATTTAGCAAAGGAATAGTCAGCGTAGAGTATACGGGCACGCCACAAATCATTAACTCATATTTCTAAAAGTCCCTTTTTCCATTCCGCCTCTAATTGGTGGCCAAACTGTTTAACTTCATTATCAATAACAGTTAATGAGAAGTCTTGTTGAGATCCAGAAAATCGAAGGCTATATGTTTTTTCTCCCTTAAGTTTAGTCCATTCTAATCGGTAGAAATGATTTTCAAAAGAAGTATACATGTTATTTAGCATAGTATTGTTTAACATTTCAAGCGGGAAATTTGATGTTACTTCAATATAATTTTTAATCGTTAGATTTGTCCATCCAAAATCCAACTCATAGATATTGTTGTTCTGCCTGAAATACTTGAAATTAAGCTGACATCCTTCATATTCACCTGGAATGCATTTTAAAAATGAGAACTCAACATAAGTGCCATTGTTTTCTTTATCTCGCAGTATAGCCACATTCTATAGCTCCTTTAAATAAAAAGTTACTTTATAAGCTCAACTAAAGAGTAACTCGTAGGCAAAAGCAACGGAGTAAAGTTTGAAACTTTAGGAGTTAATACGTTTTCAATCCGGGAGTCCAAGCATTCCTCGCAGTTGCACACTCCGCCAGTATTGTACATCAAAAGTTTAACTTACATTGCTACAAGGACAATGGCTTTGTCAGAATTATTCAGATAGGTTAGCATTACACTCTCCTTATATAACAATTGCTGGCACATCGAGATTCGAAAATCTTGACATACCAGCAATCAGGATACAAGCTACTAAGACAATTTCACCAAGCTGTAGTTCTTCTTACCCTTACGGATGATGATAAACCGGCCACCAATCGCTTGATCTGCGGTCACCTCAAACGCTACATCAGTTACGCGCTCGCCATTCAGCGAGATCGCACCCTTCGTAATGTCTTCGCGCGCTTGACGTTTGGACGGCTCAATACCGAGATCCACAAGCCAATCGACAATGTTCTTCGACTCTTGTGTCGCTTCGAACGTCGGCATCTCCTTGAAGCCCTGCTCGATCTCATCGGCCGTTAGTGATTTAATGTCCCCGCTGAACAGCGCCGCTGTAATGCGTTTTGCTTGCTCCAGCAATTCTTCGCTATGAACGAATCTCGTCATTTCCTCTGCCAGCGCTTTTTGTGCTTCACGTTTATGCGGCTCGGTCTGTACTTTTTCAGCCAATCCGTCAATTTGCTCTTTCGTGAGGAAGGTGAAGTATTTCAGGTATTTCACGACATCGCGGTCGTCAGTGTTAGCCCAGAATTGGTAGAATTCGAAAGGTGTTGTTTTGTTCGGATCAAGCCAGATCGCACCACCGGCGGATTTGCCGAACTTGGTGCCATCTGATTTCAGCATCAGCGGAATCGTCAGACCGAACGCTTTAGATTCAGAACCTTCTTTTCTACGGATCAGATCCAGACCGCTAGTAATGTTGCCCCACTGGTCGGAACCGCCGATTTGCAGCTGTACATCCTCATTCTGGAACAGGTGCAGGTAATCCAGCGATTGCAGAATCTGGTAAGAGAACTCTGTAAAAGAGATCCCGCTCTCCAGACGGCTCGCCACAACATCCTTCGCCAGCATCGAGTTGATGCTGAAGTTTTTACCGTAATCGCGCAGGAATTCAATAACATTGATCTTATGGGTCCAATCGTAGTTGTTCACCATACGCATCTGATTGTCGCCTTCGGTGATGAACAGCTTCTTCAATTGAGCCGCCAGTGCATTCACGTTGTCCTGAATTTGCTCCAGCGTCTGCAGGGAACGCTCGCTTTGCCGGCCGCTTGGATCACCAATCGTTCCTGTGGCTCCGCCAATCAGAATCACCGGACGGTGTCCAGCCAGCTGAAAACGTTTGAGCACCATGAACGGAATCAAGTGACCAATATGCATACTGTCACCCGTTGGGTCTACCCCGCAGTACAGCGAGACTGCTTTTTGATTCGTCAGCTCCCGAAGTCCCTCGGCATCCGTCTGTTGATTGATGGCGTCGCGCCATTCCAATTCGTCAATAATATTCAAATCATTCCACTCCTCAGTCATAGTTATCTAGTATCCAAACATGATTCCACGAAAAAAAAAATCGCCCCTTGTCTATTGTAGACATAGGGACGATTCAATAACCGTGTTACCACCCAGCTTGCAGCGATGGATGCCTGTGCTAACGCACACCAATGCTGCCACTCTTAGCGAAGTATCGATCGCCATTCCGCTCGGCATTACCCGAGATACTCCAGAGTGTAATTCGACAGGCTTAGTGTGTACCGGGTTCCATCACCCCCGGCTTTCTGTGACAGGGACTAAGCTGCTACTGGGCTCTTTCAACGTATATCGTATATTAGAATACAGACAGTATATGTGAATTCTGACATCGATGTCAACCACTTAGAGTAGAAATGCTGTTGTCCCCAGCTCCCAGCCGTTTAAGAACGGCACATAACAGAACTCCGATAACGACATACACTGCGATCAAGCCAACAATACCAGACCAGCCGAATTCATGATACAGCAGACCGCCGCCTGTACCGCTCAAACTGGAGCCTACATAGTAGAAGAATAGATACAATGAATTGGCTTGCGATTTATGTTCCTTAGATACCAGGCCGACCCAGCTGCTGGCAATCGAATGCCCACCGAAGAAACCGAACACAAACAACGTGATCCCAAGTATTTTAAATACTAAGCTTCCACAGCCGGTAAGTAATGCACCGCTCAAAAAAATACCCAAGGCTGCCAGCATGATCGGAATCCGTCCATATCGGTCAGCCATTCTGCCCATCCAGGTCGAGCTAATCGAACCCATGATGTACACGACAAAAATACTACCTACCAATGACTGACTAAGATTATAGGGTGCCCCGAGCAGCTCAAACCCGATATAGTTGAACAACGTCACAAATCCGCCCATGAACAGAAATCCCAAACCGTACAGACATAACAGCCTCACGTTAACGAGCTGCGTCCAGAGCAGCGGCACCAGTTTGCTTAGCTCTAACTTACGCTTCACAAAGTTCCGGGATGCCGGAATGGTTAGCCAGAACACGATTGAAGCCAGTATACTGAGACCTCCCAACACCGTTGTCGCCACACGCCAATTGAACCAGTCAGTTAACAGCCCGCTTATAATCCGCCCAGCCATGCCACCAATCGCATTTCCGCTTATGTATAAGCCCATGGCATAGCCGAGACTATTCTTATCCATCTCCTCCGACAAATAGGTCATCGCAATAGCAGGCAAGCCTGCAAGCACAATGCCCTGCACGATACGCAACAGTAACAGCATGTTGAAGCTGGTACTAAAAGAGAAAGCCACCGTAATTATAGAAGCTGCCGCCAGCGACGCGGTCATGATCGTCTTTCTTCCCCATGCATCCGACAGTGCACCGACGAACAGCATCGTAAGCGCCATAGCAATTGTCGTAACCGACATCGCCAGGCTCGCCAGAGTAGGCGTAATCTTGAAATCCAAGGTTAACTCAGGGATTATAGGCTGGAGACAATAAAGAAGTGCGAATGTACTGAAACCGCCAGCGAACAACGCTAGACTGCTGTGTTTAAATTCTTTTGTTCCTTGCTGTATTCCCATTACATCTATCCTTCGTTGATTAATTCATGCTTTGTGCCTTTACTACTGTTGATACAGCCTACGCTCCATGTGAGTAATAAATTCAAAGCCATCCTCTGTCACAACAACGGTATCCTCAATCTGGAAGCCACCCGCACCAAGCTCATAATATGGAACCTCCACGCAAAGGACCATCCCCTTCTCCAGCACGCTATGATCGCCTGGCGATAACGTTATGCCATCGTAGAGTTCCAAACCAATCGCATGGCCTACGTGCTGACGGCGGTAATGCGGAATTCCTTCCTTCTGTACCGTTGTCAGTGCAGCCTCGAACACCTCGGAGGCTTTGACCCCGGGTCTTATCATATCGAGCGCCCGTTCCCAGCCGGTCTTGACGTATTGAAAATGGTTCTGTTGCCACTCCGTCGGCTCACCCAATACGGCCGTACGTCCGGTATCGGCCCAATACCCGCCTAGTTGCAGACAAAGATCAAAGCGGACCAGATCTCCCGGTGCAATGGTGTGAAAATAATTTTCGATTAGCGGCAAGGCGCTGCGTGGACCAGCACCCACGGCGGTCATCGCCGGAACGGCTCCACCCTTCACTGCCGAGAGACGATAATGCTGCGCTATTTCCGCTTCATGAACGCCTGCGGCGATCATTGCGATCAATTCGCTTTCTGCCTGCTCGTTCAGCGCCGCAGCTTTTTTCAACAGTGCAATCTCGGCCTCTGTCTTCACCCCGCGAATTTGCCGGAACAGACCATACGCCGGGAACGTTCCACCACTCGGTAGCAGTTCAGTCAGCTTACTATAAATATCCGGAGCCATACGCATCTCATCGACGCCGACTGGTTGTCCTTTGATACCAAGCTGTGTTAGAGCTGCTTCCAACGCTGCGAAAGGAGTGGCATAGGATGGAGTATTCTGCAGCAAATCATAGAAGAGATCAATATCAGGCGTTGAAGGCTTACCTGCAATGGACCCTTCCACAAAGAAATCGCTGTAGACGTAGAGGTCCGCACCTGAAATGCCCATCTGGGCAATCACGCCAAGCCGGTTTGTTGGGATAATAATGCACGGCCGCTGCTCTGGATTCCTCGGCATCACCGCATAAATCTGCATACTCCAGTTGGTCGCCCGAAGCTGTGAGCCAATGGTATAAGCTACATTCTCCGGTGTGGTTGCAATGAGAGCAGACAAGCCGTGACGCTCCATGTAGGCCGCTGCCCGGCTGCGGTTGGCAATGACGACATCACTCATGGGAACAACCTCCTATTTTTTAAAATATAAGAATTTATATGTTTTACGCTATAAATCATCCTTATATTTCTCGCTGAAACGGATGTCGTCCATTAGAGGACGGCAAAGCCGTTTCTACTTTTTGCCTAGCATTTTCTCCATGGCCGGCGCTGATTTCAGCGCGACTTTGATGCCAAAGAAGAGCAGCAGGGCAAATACAATCATCGTGACAGAGACAACGGCGATAGTAGGGTCCTGCCATTTTTCCATATAAATAAACAGCTGAATCGGCAAGGTATAGCTTCCCTGACGCAAAATGAGTAACGCTGTCTCCACCTGATCGAAGGTAAAGACGAACGAAATCGCGCCCGCCATCAGCAGGCTAATTCTCAGTTGCGGCAAGGTAACGGTGAAGAAGACTCTTAGTGGCTTGGCGCCAAGATCAGCAGCGGCCTCACGATCCGCAGGCTTCAAGTTGGCCAGCGCACTTCCGACTATAGAGATCACAAACGGAAACACTGTGACTGCTTCGCCCAAGATCAGTGCGAATAAGCCGCCTGCGATATGCATTTTGGAAAACAGAATCAAATAGGCAACACCCAGCGTAATCTTCGGAACCACCATCGGCGACATGAAGAAGGCCTTCAGAACGCCGCTGCCCGGAAAGGGATAATACAGAATCGCCATTGCCGCGAGCGTTCCCCCAATCAGAGCAAGCAGGGTTGCACCGGTCGAGGCAATCAGACTGTTAACAAACGCCTGTCCAAACTGCTTCTGTGACGCCAAATGACTGTACCATTCTGTAGAGAAGCCCTTGGGCGGAAACACACTGGAAGTGCCTGCACCAAAGGAGGTCAGGATAATAATCAGCAGCGGTAGCGTCAGAAACAGACAGATCAAGATCGCTGCAACGTACAGTACCCATTTGAAGCTAACATTCTTTGTACGCATCTTATCGACCTCCTACAGAACTGCGTCTATACATCAACCATTCAGCGGATCGATTCACTATTAGGGAGACCAGTATCGAAGCTGCGAACAGAAACAGACTCGCTACCGCAGCCATCGGCCAGTTCGTATCCAGCGTCCGCTGGTAAATAAACACGGGCAAGGTCATCACACGTCCGCCCCCGATCAATTGAGGGGTAGTAAAAGCCGTTAGACACAGCGTAAATACGATTTGTACTCCGCTCGCAATTCCTCTTGCCGATAACGGAAAAGTAATCGTGAAGAAGGTCCGCCATTTTCCAGCTCCCAGGTCATGCGCCGCATGCTTGAGCACCCCGTCATTCTGAAGCAGCACGCTCAATATCGGAAAGACCATGAACGGCAGGAAGATATGCACAAGCGCAATAACGACACCGGTCTCATTGTACATAAGATCAAAGCCCGTCTCTATAAGGCCCAGCTTCACAAACACCCAGTTCAAGAAGCCTTGACGGGAAAGGATGATCATCCATCCATAGGAACGGACCACAGCGCTGATCAGTAGCGGCATGAAGGTAACCAGCAGCATCACTTGTCGTAAGCCGGAGCTACGCACCCCTGCAATAACATAGGCGAGCGGATAGGCCAGCAGCAAGCTCCAGAAGGTCACCTTTAGCGCAAGGCGGAAGGTAGAGCCTATCAATTTCCAATAATACGGATCACTCAAAAATGCCTTGTACGTATCCGGGCGCCAGGCCGATACAATAGTCCCCTGCTCAAAAGCATCGAAGCTGAATCGGCTAAAAATCAGCATACCAGCCAAATAGATAATTCCCATCAGCAACAGTGCAGGCAGCAATAGCAGCAAGCGCATGAGCCAAGAGGACTGGCCCTGCGGTGGCTTTTTAACAGGCCTGCTGGACGCTTTGGTCATGATTACGCCTCCCTCGAGCCATCAAGGAACAATGCATGCTCTTGCTGAAAACCAAGCGCGATCTCTTGCCCTACGCCATATATAGGATTCCCGGGCTGGTACTGCACATTAGCGGTCAACTCATAGCCGCCACCAATATCAAGTTTGTAGCGGATGCTCGCACCGCCATATACGCTCTCCAGAACCGTTCCAGTCAACTGATTGTCAAAGCGCACCGCGTTCTCCCCCAGCCCGACATACTCATAGCGCAGCGAGAGATGACCAGTTGATCCTACACCAGCTGCCCCAGGGTTCCGCACCTCAAACGTTCTGCCGCAGCACTCCACGATCAGCTTGGAGCCGCTACTCTCAATCACCTTAGCTTCCAGCAAATTCGTGTCACCAATAAACTTGGCTACAAAGCTGTCTACCGGCCGCTCATAGATTTCACTAGGTGTACCATATTGTAAAATGACACCAGAACGCATAACAGCAATGCGGTCAGACAGATTCATCGCTTCATTCTGGTCATGTGTAACGAAGATAAAGGTCCCACCGAATTCGCGCTGAATACGCTTGAGTTCATGCTGCATACCCAGACGCAGCTGCATATCAAGCGCAGATAGCGGCTCGTCCAGCAGCAGCACCTCCGGTTTATTGACCAAAGCACGGGCAATGGCAATCCGCTGTGCCTGACCACCCGAAAGCTGCGATATGCTGCGATTGCTGTAGTCGGACAGCTGTACCAGCTCCAGCACCTCCGCCACACGTTTCTTGATTTCAGCCTTGCCCAGTTTTTTCACCTTAAGGCCATACGCAATATTGTTGTATACATCCATATGGGGAAACAGCGCCAGCTGCTGGAAAATCATATTCGTATTGCGTCCATAAGCCGGCACTTCGGAAACATCCTTGCCTGAGAGCAGAACAACTCCATCATCTGGCTGCTCCAATCCGCCAAGAATCCGCAGCAGCGTTGTTTTGCCACAGCCGCTGGGGCCAAGCAGGGAAATGAACTCTCCCCGCTTCACCTCCAGTGAAACCTGTTTTAAGGCTGTGTGACCAGCGAATTGTTTCACAATATTACGGGCCTCGATGGCTGTTGTCTCAGCATGCTGGTTGCTCATGATGCCAATCCCACCTTCCTCCACTTACTTTACAGCTTTTACAAATTCGTTTTTACGAGACGATCCCACAGTTCTTTCCATTTGGAGCTATCTTGGGCCATTTTGCTCCAATCCGGATTAATGCCTTTACTTTGCACTTCTGCGGAGAAGGATGGATCATCCTTGTACTTGTCAGGAACGGTCGCCTTCGTGCTAGTGAATGGTGTGCCGGTCTCTTCAGCATAGCGGGTCAACGCATCCGCAGAGATTAGCTCATTGATAATTTCATTAGCCACACGAGCTTGTTCCGGTGTAGATCCTTTTACAATTTGCAAGGAGTAAGGGAAGGAAATCGCGCCTTCCTTCGGATAGGCAACTGCCAGCGGCGAACCGCCATCAATCCAAGTCTGCGCGACTTGGGCGCTGAATGGCGCGATCAGGGCATCCCCTGAATCAAGCAGGCTCTTAAGCTGGTCGTTCGAGGTCACTAGGGTCTGAATTTGGCTGCTATGATCACCCCAGAACTTAAAGGCAGGTTCCGGATTGTCATATGTTGCGCCTAGTTCGCTGCCTTTAACGGCAATCAGCGGCGAAATCACTGGGTAGAACATGTAATCCCAAAGTGCGACTTTGCCTTTGAACTCCTGATTGTCCCACAGATCGTTCCAGCTGGTTGGCGGGGTCTTCACAAGATCCTTGTTGTATACCAGTGAAAAGCTGGAGATGCCCCAAACAATCCCTTTGTTGTCAGCTTGATGATATTGCTCAGGTATGTCAGCAAGATTCGTCACAATAGAAGGATCCAGCGATTCCCACATATCGTCCTTCAAGCCTTTGGCTGAAGCGTCCGCATTGAAATATCCGAAGTTGACGATCGGGTTGTTCGGATCTGCTTGCTTGCCGGCAACCATTTTCGGATACATAACGGAGTTAGATGATTCCTCAAAGGTTACTTCGACGTTGGGATGAGCTGCCACATATTTTGCTACAACCTCTTTAGGCACTACATCCTGATTGGAGCCTGCCCAGATGAACATCGTTAGTTTAACTTTTTCTCCTGTGCTTGTACCTGTATTCGTGCTTTGTTCTGAACCTGTGTTACTGCTCGTATTAGATCCGTTGTTAGAAGCTGTGTTGTTACTGCCGCAAGCTGTTATAGCTAAGGCAGTCGCCAAGGTAAGTGCAGACAAAGCGATGGAACGTTTCTTCAATTTCATGGGAATCTCTCCTTTTTTAATGGATCTATATAAGATGAATTTATACAAGATAAACTAAGGATCTGAACGTAAGATCCGAACGTAAGATCCGAACGTAAGATCTGAATGAAAGAGCCGAACGTAAAGCTCGGTCGTCATTATAGTGATGTTTGGACTTGAACTCTAATCGGATTCCAAGCCTGTTCAAGCAAGCTGACTAACGGGAATTTCTCCAGTTATTTCGCTCATTCTGCAGAAATGCGGCACATTAACAGGAAAAACTCCTGTTATTTCGACCAATTTCATCTAATTTTGTTCAAATGAGCTGACTAACGGGAGTTTTTCCAGTTATTTCACTCATTCTGCAGAAATGTGGCACATTAACAGGAAAAGTTCCTGTTATTCCGACCATTTTCGTCCAATTCCATCCATACTCTGTTATGAAGATGAGTTAAGTGGATGGGGAATTTGCGTCGTAGAGCCCTAACTTCATTCCTAGAGTCCTAACATCACCAGAGTAACGCCTAGTCTTCTATTTGAATGATAATTTCAATTCATATAGTCTTATAAATTAATGCATTCCCGTTTGACTTTTTATATCCTGCATAAGCTTCTCGATATCATCGGGGGCGATTTGCACGCCTTGCTGTGCCAGTGCTTCCGCTTTATCCATCGTTCTTCGTTTCAGATAATCACGGAGTGCAAGCGGGTATTGTCGAAGCGCCTGTCCGACAGCCCGCTGCATTTCATCGCTCCATAGCTGCTCGAACTGCTCGCGCTTGCTGCCAAAGCTGAAATCCTCAACGTTCTCCCGATGATCCTTGCGAAGAACCGCTGTTGCCGCCCTCTCGACCTGCTGCTTAGCGAGTACAACACCGTACAGCGTCTCAGCTGCGTCTTCCGTCAGTAATCCGCAGCGTACATCTTCCAGCACCTCCTGCGGATCACGCAGGAAGGGATCACCATAGCCGCCTCCACCCTGCGACAGAAACGTTACTGTATCACCGGGATGAAGCAGGAGCTCATCGATTCTCCCCAAGGAACGCTCATCTGCAGTCCCGGCATTTTGAATCGCTGCACCAACTTGTCCTACACCACCACCGAGTCGGCCCCAAGGCTGGAATTGCATCCGCTCCATATTACGGGCGGTCATGATTGTATCCGGACTAAGGATTTTCACTTTCAGATCAATGCCGCTACCGCCGCGATATTTGCCCGCACCTGCTGAATCCTGACGCAAGCCATATCTCTCAATCAAAATCGGCATTTCAGCCTCCACCGCTTCCGCAGGGATATTCCGCAAATGGCCGACAGCAAAGTCCATGCCGTCTATGCCGTCCTTCATCGGCCGCGCACCCGATCCGCCGCAAATCGGCTGAATCACGCCAACCTTCTTCCGGCCTGTGACAGGGTCCGTGATCGCCAGCATGACGATACAGGCTTGTCCTGCTCCTGCCGCTGGAAGCTTATCGCCCTGCGCCTTACTCATTGCACCTGTCAGCACATCCATGACGCGGATGAAGGTCGCGGCTCTGGCCCCAACCGCTGCCATCGGTTCAGGATTGAGGATTGTCGCTGGTGGCGCATCATTACGTACCATTCGGATCATGCCGGAGTTCCACGGAATCGTGGGGTCAACGGTTCTGAAATAGCGAATTAGTGCCGGTACAAGCATGTAATGGCCTTGCTTATTTGCAGTGACAATATTAAAAGAAGCACGAACCTGTGGATCGGTTCCATCAAAATCAAGGAAGATCTCTTCACCGGCGATGTCCATCCGGCAGCGAAGACGGATCGGATAGCCACCAGGACCATCCTCCAGATAATCCCAGAAATCATAGGAACCATCCGGTATATCACGGATAATAGCCCTTACCTTAAGCTCCGAATATTGCAGCAAATCAACAATCCCTTGCTCGACCTTATCCAGACCATAACGGGTAATCAGCTCTTGAAGCCTCAGCTCACCCCGATGCAGTGCTGCCATCAGCGCCTTCAGATCGCCCCAGTTCTGGTCGGGAATACGACTGTTGTCCAGGAATAGACGAAGTACCTGCTCATTGAGCACGCCTTGATCATACAGCTTCACCGGTGCAATCCGGATGCCCTCCATATGAATATCATAAGCAGTCGGCGAGACGCTACCTGGCACCTTGCCGCCAACGTCCGAAGAATGCACGAAGCACATCCCGAACGCTATTATTTTTCCTTGATGAAAAAAGGGCTTGATCAGATGCACATCTGGTAGATGGGTCGCCATTCCGCCTGTCGCGTAGGGATCATTCGTGATGACGATATCCCCTTCTTTCCAATCCCGGATGGCTTCAATAGTCTCGCCCGCCGGAATGCCAAGGGACAGATTATAGCCTGTATCCAGTGGCGAGCCAAAGGTTTCGCCCGCTGATGTCAGCAGATAGGTTCCGAAGTCCCCGGTTTCCTTGACGAATGCCGTAAAGCCTGTCCGAAGAACAACATTCGCCATCTCCTCTACAATGGCTTGCACCCGGTTCTTAAAAATCTCAAGAAAGACCTTGTCTGTCATCACAATTCGGCCTCCCCGATGATATTTCCAAAACGATCCTTAGTCAGACTGTATCCTGGTGGAACGAATACGGTGGTATCATACTCATTGATAATGACTGGTCCTGACAACAACGCACCTACGTTCAATTGTTCCCGGTCAGTAATGAAGGCTTGATACTCCTGTCCATCAAAAACAATCGTTCTCCGCTCTGCTTCATAGTTGGTCTTTACAGGCGCGGGAATAACAACGGTCTCCGATTTGCGCGTGACACCAATAATAGTCGCCCGCAGGTTTACAAAGGCTACCGGAGATTCAGGCTGACTAGTCCCAAATACAGCCTCGTATTGCTGGTGGAATCTTGCCTCAGCATCAACGATACTTCCGTATGCCTCACTGGAAAGTGTCACACTGAGATCAAAGGCCTGTCCTTCGTAACGCATATCTGCACTGTACATCAGATACGTATGGTCCAGCTCAATACCCTGCTCTGTTTCCTCTGCGATCCAGCGTCTCCCCTGCTCACCAAGATGCTCGAACCATTGCGCTAGCTCACCAGGCTGCAGTTCATCGCTTACCTTGTTCAGAGAATGAACGAAGTCATTTCGCAAATCGGCCACTACACAGCCCATCGCACACAGTGTTCCTGGTGAAGGCGGAATCAGCACCTTGCGAATCCCCACCTCACGGGCCATGAGAAATGCATGCATAGGACCGGCGCCGCCGTAAGCCAGCAGTGTAAAATCACGCGGGTCGACGCCTTTGCGAGCCATGAGCGGTGTAAACTGGGCATACATGTTGGCTGTTGCCACATCCAGTATGGCCTGTGCCGCTTCATAGGAACTCATTCCGAGCTGCTCGCCTAGACGCTCTAGCACCGCCTGAGCCAGATCCGGCCTTAATTCCATCTGTCCGCCCAGGAACCGATCCGCCTGCAAAATGCCCAAATGCAGATAGGCATCCGTTGTGGTCGGTAATGTCCCTCCGCGATTGTAACAGGCCGGGCCTGGACGGGCCCCGACACTACGAGGACCTACTTTCAATACGCCCGCTGAATCTACCCAAGCGATGGAGCCGCCTCCTGCTCCAATAGCAGTCACATCGATAGCCGGAATAATCACCGGGAAGTCTCCGACCTGATTATCTACAGAATAAGCGGGCTGTCCGTCAATCAACGCAACATCCACGCTAGTTCCGCCCATATCGAACGTAACCACCTGATTCAACCCTGCCATACGAGCTACATGCGTGGCTCCAATAACCCCGGAAGCCGGTCCGGACAGCAATGTCTTCACTGGTTCGCTTGACGCTCTGGTGGAGGACATGATTCCGCCATTGGACATCGTGGACAGCACCTTGGCTGTCAGACCATACTGCTGCACGCCCTGCTCTAATCGCTGGAAGTATCCCCCCATTTGCGACCCGACATAGGCATTCATCACCGTAGCCAGCGTTCTTTCGTACTCACGCTGCTGCGGCCATACGCCGCTGCTTGTGCAAACAAACAGCTCTGGATAGTGCTGCTTGATGAGCTGCTCGGCAAGCTGCTCATGCCCGGCATTTTTATAAGAATGCAGGAAACTGATGGCAATGGCCGTTACGCCCTCTTGTACTAGCTCTTCAACGGCTTGAAGAAGTTGCTGCTCATTCAGACTGCGAAAGACTTCGCCACTGGCGAGGCAGCGCTCATCGATCTCTTTGACCAAACGACGGGGCACCAGTGGAAGTGCCTTGTCGCCGTATAGATTCGTGGTATTCTCTAATCGTAACCTACGAATTTCAAGCACATCCCGGAACCCCTCCGTTACAAGGAGTCCGGTTACCGCCCCATTCCGCTCGATCAACGTGTTGACACCAAGTGTTGTCCCATGTACGAACAAGCCAATATCCGCAATATTGATAGAAGCCTTCTGCAGTTGCTCCAACGCATTAAAAATAGCTTGTTCCGGGGCATCCGGTATCGAAGGCGTCTTTAGTGAGGCGACCACACGACCGTCTGCATCCGCGACCATCGCATCCGTAAATGTGCCTCCGATATCTATGCCCAGCCGGTAGCCTTGTTCCACTTTCTTTCCTCCTTAAAGTTTTGCGAAGCAAAACTACTTCGTAAGCATTCGCTTAGTTTTGCAAATCAAAACCACATCGTAAGCACTCGCTTAAGTTTTGCTTCGTAAAACCACTATAGCGATTGTGAATCCTGCTTCAATTGATAATAACGTTTTACATCCTCAATCATTTGATTGATGTGATCCACCATCGCTTGCTCCGCCTTCTCAGGCGAGCCTTCTGCAATCGCGTCGACGATTCTTTGATGGTCTACAACCAGCTTGCTGCCGACGGAATTACGAATGAAAGCTGTGGCAGGCAATTCGCGGCTTCGATCCCATACCAGTTGAACCGCATGCATCAAGATGTCATTGCGCGCGATTAATGCGAGTAAATGATGGAACTCTCGATCTCCTTCATAAGGAATTTGATTCTCAGATAACACTTCAAGCTGCTCCTGTATGGAATTTCGTAAAAGCTCAATATGATCTGGTGTAGCTCGCTGCGCAGCGAGGCTTGCAATTTCCCGCTCAAGCGCCCTTCTGGCAACCAGCACATTAATCATGGCTTTTTGCCCGGACACATTGAGCACTTCCAGTAGACGGGAATTAAGGGTCTCCTGATGAATCCTTTTCTCCAGTTGGGACAGCCGGTTTACACCCTTCTCTGTGAGAATGCGACCTTTTCTTCCTTCTAGCTGAACATAACCTTTCATATCTAATTCCATTAGCTTGCGGCCAATTGTTGCCTGACTGAGCTCATATTTCTTGCCTACTGTGTGAACCAGTGTGCTAGCGCCCACAGGCTCCCCCACCAATGAAATTGTAGAGAGCAGTTCATGCTCGAGTTGTAAAGATGTCCATTCAAATGATGACATTCATAACATCCTCTCACTTTATAAACAGTTAATCTCTCATGTTGTTACTCACTGATGATTAACTGATTATAAATCTATTTTATTTATATTTCAACTATTCGCAGTAATTTAGTGTGAATTTAATTTAAGTGGCTTCCAACTTCAATAGAGATCTTTAATCCCACCAGAAATCTCATTTGTCATTTTCATTAAATAATCCGCATGACTAGGTGTAACCAGACTTCGCCGCTTCCCTTCCTGTGTCAGAGACAGTGATAATTGCTCCACCGCTACAATCTCAATGTTACAGGGCGCAAAGGTTTCTACCCGTTCTTCAATCATATTCCTTCTCCTTCTATTCCATAAAATTTGAAATGAAAATGAAACAGTGCATCATTGGTAATTATACTACACTATTACAATTGGCAAACAACATTATCGCTGCAGTCTAAACAGTTGAACGTGAATGATTAGACATAGAATGTGTATCGACTCTTTGGTCCTGAAAATTAACATTTGACCCAATAAAAAACAGCGGCAGCCTTGGACGAGAAGATATTGTCCTGGGCTACCGCTGTTCTATTGTACAAATGTTTATCCGTTAGCGTTCACTTTAGTGAACTTTGCTTACTCTATTGCCGTTCGTTGTACTACTGTTTGTTCTATTGCCGTTTGGTTTACTGCCGTTAGGTTTGCTGTAGCTAGCTCTATCGCTGCTGGCTCTACCGCCACTAGCTTTACCGCTACTCGTTTTATCGTGGCTGGCATTGCCACTCTTTTTAAACCACTCGGATTTAGGCTTGCGCGCCGGGTTCGCCTTGGACTTGGCCGGTTTGTTGGCTGGTGCCGAGGCTTTGCCAGATTTAAAGGATTGCGGAGGCACGCTCGTCATCGGATAAGGATGATCTTTCACTTCAGGAATCGACTTCTTGATCAATTTCTCAATATCTCTAAGGAACGGAACTTCATCCATCTCACAGAAAGAAATAGCCATTCCGCTATTCCCTGCTCTGCCCGTACGGCCAATGCGGTGAACATACGTTTCAGGAATATTAGGAAGATTGAAGTTGATTACATGCGAGAGCTCTTCAACATCGATACCTCTTGCCGCGATATCCGTTGCTACCAGCACACGTGTAACTCCGCTTTTGAAATTGTTCAATGCTTTTTGACGATCGGTCTGAGACTTGTTGCCATGGATCGCCTGTGCAGTAATATTCACTTTGGACAAATCACGTGTAACACGGTCCGCTCCGCGTTTGGTACGGGTGAATACCAATGCTGAGACAATCGATTTATCCTGTAAAATATGGTTCAACAAGTTCTGTTTCTTACCATTCTCAAGTAAATATACAGATTGCTCAATGCGCTCTGCAGTAGAGGATACCGGGGTGATTTCGACTTTTACTGGATCGACCAGTATCGATTTCACCATTTTAGTAATTTCTGGAGGCATAGTTGCAGAGAAGAAAAGAGTCTGTTTCTTGCTCGGCATTTTGGAGATAATCCGCTTCACATCATGGATAAAGCCCATATCCAGCATCCGGTCGGCTTCATCAAGCACTAATATTTGCACATATTGCAAGTCGATACGCTTTTGATTGATTAAATCGATAAGTCTACCAGGCGTCGCGATAATAATATCTGCACCTTGGTTCAGCGCCCGCTCCTGCACTTTCTGGGAAACACCACCCACGATAGCTGCACAACGAATGTCGGTATAACGGCTGTACGCCTTGATGTTGTCCGAAATCTGAATAGCCAGTTCTCTTGTCGGCGTTAAAATCAAGGAACGAATACGGCGTACCTGCTTGGGAGCATTCGGCTTTTCGCATAGTAATTGAATGATCGGCACAGAAAATGCTGCCGTTTTCCCTGTTCCTGTTTGCGCGCAACCAAGCAGATCTCTGCCGGCCAGCACGGCTGGAATCGCCTGTTCTTGTATAGGTGTTGGGGAAGTGTAGTTCGCTCTGCTCAAACCCTCTAAGATCGGGGCGATAATATTCAATTCTTTAAATGTCATTTTGTCTCCTTAATTTACGTACATATATAAATCAAACGTAATTTTCAATTTTAAAACGTAACACATAAAGATATCATAAAAAAGATCGTCTGTATATGGTTATTTCAAAGTGTCATTGCATGTCCATATCTTGCCAAGTACTCTTCCTTCTCTTTATAATCCGGCATGATACTCCCGACCCGTCGCCAAAAAGACCGGTCATGATTCATATGCAGCAGATGGCATAATTCATGGATGATCACATAATCTATCACTTCAAGCGGAGCCATAGCCAGACGGTAATTGAAGGTGAGTTTTTTATCAAAGCTGCAGCTGCCCCACTTCGTTGTGGACTCGACGATGTCAATCGTCTTCGGCTTTACTCTTAACTGGGTCTGATAAATTTGGATTCGTTCCCCTACGATCTTCTTGCAGCTGGAGAAATAGAACTTCTTGAGATTCATTTTAAGGTCCTCTTCACTTCCCTCACTCGTATCTATGAGTTCATGAAGGTCATACTCTTTTCCCAGATGTAGAAACTTACCTTGTTCTTTATACTCTCTTGGTTTAGGGGCCGCCAAAGCTTTGGCAATCTTCTGTTTCTTCTCCAATATCCATGCCCCGTGTTGTGCCACAGCGCTTCTAATCATTTCTTCGCTTGCCGCTCTGGGCGCTTTAACGGTAACGAGACCAATCGTATCTATCTGGATCTTAAGCTTCTTTCTTTTCCCATACTGCACATGAACCTCTATACTATCGTGGCCTAAATCGACTTTCATATTATCCATCTTTCCTTTATGAATAGAATATTCGAGCAAGCTGCTCAGGGGGCTCTACAGATGTATACCTTCTATTATAAGTGCTATAATAAAAGCATACATGATTGCCACAATCCACGAAAGGGAAGGGGAACATTCATGAATACGAATACGAAGCAACTGGATCGAATTCACTCCGGACAGGGATTTATCGCAGCTTTGGACCAAAGTGGTGGAAGTACGCCGAAAGCGTTACTGCAATATGGTATTCAAGAAGACCGCTATTCGAACGAAGAACAAATGTATGAATTAGTCCATGAGATGAGAACGCGTATTATTAAGAGCCCGGCTTTTGATGCACAATACATTCTGGGTGCGATCTTATTCGAGAACACGATGGACCGTTTCATTGACGGACAATATACCGCGGATTACCTATGGGAACAGAAAGGCATTGTACCCTTTTTAAAAATCGATAAAGGACTGGCCGGGCAGACAGACGGAGTTCAGCTTATGAAGCCTATTACTGGCTTGGACGAGCTTCTGAAGCGGGCAGTCGAACGAAATATCTTCGGCACAAAAATGCGCTCGGTGATTAAGGAAGCAAATCCCGCTGGGATCAAACAAGTGGTTGAACAGCAGTTTGCCGTCGCCAATCAAATCCTTGATAGCGGCCTGGTTCCGATTATCGAACCTGAAGTTGATATCTACAGTGCAGATAAAGAAGCTTCTGAGAAACTGTTAAAAGAAGAACTTACCGCACACTTATCTAACCTTGGCTCTGACGTGAAAGTTATGCTTAAGCTCTCCATCCCCACAGAAGATAATTTCTACCGGGATCTTATAAATGATTCACATGTGTTGCGCATAGTGGCTCTGTCAGGCGGCTACAGCCAATCTGAAGCCAACGAAAGGCTAGCCCGCCATCACGGACTGATCGCCAGCTTCTCTCGCGGCTTATCCGAAGGATTAGGTGCCGGACAGACAGACGAGGAATTCAACACCCTGCTGTCAAAGTCCATCCATGCTATTTATGAAGCTTCTATTAAGTAAGGCTAAACTATAATTCTTGTTGGTCAAACCCTTGATCTCTCCATCCGCATAGCGGGTGGTTTTTTTGTTTCGCGCGTTTCACGCACTCCACTGGCTAAAGCCTAAATAAAAAGGACGGCGCAGTGGCCGTCCTTCATAATATGCTCAATCATTTAATCCATTTTAACAATGATCTTCACCACCTCATTCTTACGGTTGATATTCACGTCAAAGGCTTCGGCGATATCGTCAAAAGCGAACTCATGCGTCACAATCCCGGACACATCGATAACCCCCTCCGAGATCGCCTTGATTGCCTGCGGATAAATGTTCCGGTAGCGAAACACAGTCTTAATCTCAGCTTCCTTCCCAAGCAGCTTGGCAAAGTTGTATTCGATGATATCCTGTGGCGGCATGCCGACCAGGACGACTGTTCCGCCCCGCTTCACCAGATACGGCGTCTGCTGGGTCGTTCTCACGGCTCCAGCGGTCTCCATCACAATGTCCACACCTTCACCGCCGGTCAGCTGGCTGATCTTATCTAGAACATCCTCTTCCGCCGCATTAATGACTCGCGTAGCTCCCAGCTCAAGCGCCTTGTCCAGCCTCTTCTGGATCACATCAACCACGGTGATGTCCAGCGCACCGAACGCTTTGGAAGCCAATAGCGCGGTCAGTCCGATACAGCCCGCACCGAGGATAACCACCGAACTACCTAGGGTAACTCCGCCCTGCTTGGCCGCATGCATGCCCACGGACAGCGGCTCGATCAAAGCACCCTCCTTACTGGAGATTCCTTCTGGAAGCTTGAAAGCCATGTTCTCTGGGAAAGCAATATAGTTCGTAAAGGCACCTTGGTACGGCGGTGTTGCCAGAAACTCTACATCAGGACAGAGATTATAACGTCCGGTGGTGCAGAATTCACAATGACCGCAGGTCACTCCCGGCTCCAGCGCGACACGGTCGCCTACCTTCAGCTGCTTTACCTCGCTGCCGGTCGCTACCACTGTGCCTGCGCATTCATGGCCGAGAATAAAATCCCCGTTCACGACAAAATCACCGATTTTCCCGTGCTCCAGATAATGGACGTCTGATCCACAAATCCCTACATATTCAAGCTGGACAAGCACCTCCGACGCCTTCGGCTCCGGTACTGCAACCTCACGAATCTCCAGCTTGTTCAGACCCGTCATAAATGCTGCTCGGTTATTCAACTGCAACGCCTCCATTATGCGTTAATTTATAGGATGGTCAGCCCTCGATGCGGGGAATTCGGTCGATATTCGGATCCGTGAAGATGTCGTATTCGTCCAGGCTCTTCGTGCTGAACTCAGACACCACCGCCCCTTGCGGCCCGCCCTGAAACCAATGCCTCGTATGGGGATGAATCGTATACTGCTCCCCTTCCTTCAGCACGATTTCATGAAAAACGGTGTAATAGGCCTTGCCGATTTCCGGCAGTTCCCCGGCGATCTGTGGGCTAGGTTCCCCCTCCACATACAGGTAGACTGAGCCGGAACGGCAGCGGAAGGTCTCTTCCTTCCCCGGATAATTCAGTTCGGGAATCGCAGGGTGCAGATGCTCAGGGCAGGTCTGCCCTGGCAGAAGCACCATCTCCTTGGCACAGCAGCGTTCGGTATTGATCAAGGTGATCAGCGATAGTCCGACCTCGGTAAGATCACCCAGGCCAAAGTCCGCGATCTCCACCTGTTCTTTCTCCTGCTCCGTCAATACAATATGCGCCTTGTCAAAATACGCCAGAATGAGTGGCTTAAACTGCTCGTATACCTCTTTTTGCATTGGAATGTCTCTCCTTCCTTATATAGAGAAGCCACCGTGTTAACGAACCGATGTGAACTGGAGCTGATCGCTGCCGGCACCGTAGATGGTGATCGTCTTCAACTCGCCTGGCAGCAGATCGAAATACAGGTCGGAGCAATCATAGCTGCCCTGAACGTATACACCATGCACGTAGCCATCGCTCTTAAGTGTAACTTTGCGGTCTGCCCCAGCTTGCTCATCACTCACGACTGTAAGCCCGGCACGTTCAAACTGGAGTGTCTTCATATCGGCGGTGCGGAGTGCTACCGTTGCCACTGCCTCCGTATCCGAGATCACCATAATGCTGCCCTTGCTGTAATCGTGATCGGGAAGCTGTTCTGTGAGCACATAGCTGCGGCTGTGCGGCTCAAGCGTAATGTCCAGGGTACGCGTCTCTCTGGTCGAGCCGTCAAAGGAAATGTAGCCGAATTCCGCCTGGAACTGCACTTTCTCAGCCGTATCGTTCATGCCTTGCAGAACCACCTTACCGTCCACGGTCCGCAGGGAAAGCTTGGTATGCGCAAGCGCCCGCTTCACACCGTAATAGGAGATTTTGCGGCGCAGATAATAGTCGATGATCGTCCAGCCCACTTCGCCCCAGGCATCGTTGTACATCCAGAACAGCGCTCCAGAGCAGTCCGGCTGGAAGCGCATGGCTTCCAGTGAGTATTCCAGCATCAAGGAATGCACCATACCACCGTACAGGAGATAATCCTCAAGAGACAGGTTGTCTGTCACGTCGAGATAATTCTTCCGAATCCCTGCGACTACTGTACCTTTTTCAAAGACGTTGTTGTGCATCTCCCATACACTGCTGCCAAAATCAATCTCCTTGCCGTCCAGAAATTCTATGGTGCTCTCCAGCGTAGTTGGCCCAACATAGCCGTATTCACTGACAAACTTGGAGTTGATTCCATCAAAATCTTTTGGTTCAATCCGCTGATTCAGATCAAGGCTCATGAAGGCATTGTGCCAGCGGTGCACATCTCCGACCGTATCGGCATTCGGAAGCGCGCCGCCATAAGGGGAGCTGTTCCAGTATGGGATTTGTGAGCAGTTGCTGTGAATGATCTCCTTGGCAAGCACGTTGGCGATATATAGGCCGTATTGTTTTTCGTGCTTGATTTTGATTTTCCATCTTGGGTTGTCAATCTCATTGAAGATCCAGTGTACCTCATTCGTACCGCAGAAGAGCGCGAGACAAGCATGGTTGCGCAGACGTTTGGTCTGATAGTCCATCTCGTCATGCATCTCGTCCACGAATTCCCGTCTGTGGTCGGGATAAGTGGAGCAGGCCAGCATGAAATCCTGCCAGACCAATAATCCGTTCTGATCACACAAGTTGTAGAAAATATCCCGCTCAAAGAGCCCGCCGCCCCATACGCGCAGCATGTTGAAGTTCGCTTCCACCGCTTCTCTGATCAAGGTGACATACTTCTCTTCAGGAACACGGGCGTAGATAAAATCATTCGGTATCCAGTTGCCGCCCTTGCTGAAAATTGGTGTTCCGTTAACGATAAGCCGGAAGTTCCGCTCCTCCCCGCGAATAATCGAAGTATCCAGCTCAATCGTCCGAATGCCGAATTGGAACTCAGGGTATTCCGTGGTCACATCCCCACACGAGGCCGCCACCTTCACCTCATACAGCGGGTGATCGCCATAGCCTTGCGGCCACCATAATTGAGGATTCTCGATCTCAAGGTCGAATTCAACGTAATTCGTGCCAGAGGTCAACAGCAGATTCTCCAGCTTCTTGGAAGCATGGGACTTGCCCTCATAAGTGATGTCAACAAGCAGATTCCCACTGGTGGTTCCGATCAAATCCAGGTTTTCAATATTAACCGTTGCCTTCAGCCTTGCAGATCCGCTGATGCTTGCGGTCACCAGATTGACTTCACGAATCGCGATTTTCTTCTCACTGCGCAGATAAGCATTGCCAGCCAGTCCGCAGGTAACGACGCGCGGTCCCCAGTCCCAGCCTACCGTATACTGCGGCCGTCTGACGAAGGAACGGCGATAATCGCCGCGGTCCTTGCCACCGTTGTCATACTCCCGGCAGGTAGCCCAATTCAGCTCCGCCAGATTGGTGTCAGTCACCTTTTCCAGACCGGTTGTGACACGAACGTCAATTGTATTTTTCCCGGAGGTCAACAAATCCCTTACATTATATATAAACGGATAGTGCACGTTATAATGACTGCCGACATATTGCCCGTTTACAAAAATATCACTATGCGAGTCAATCGTCTCTATGACCAACTCAATGATATCGCTTTCAAAATCGAGACTGGAGCCATCAAATTCCTTCGTGTACCACCAGGAACGCTGCTCAATCCATTCGCTGGACAGGGCATAATCAGATTTGACCGGGTCTTGGATGATACCATGCTCAATCAGAGGAATACGGACATCCGTCGGCAGTGTACAAGCATACCAGCCATCCTTCAGTGCCTTTACTGCAGCCAGATTTTCTCTCTCCCAGTGTAGCGGCGCTTCGTGTACCAGCCAGGCTTCATTTAAATCGAATCTTTTCATTAGTAGACACTTCCTTTAGGGATATAATTAAGAGCTAAAATCAACCTTTGACCGATCCGGCGACCATTCCATTGATAATCTGCTTGGAGAAGGCAAAATATAAAGCCATGGCGGGAAAAATAGCAATCAGCATCGATGCCATCATTTTCGGATAATCGGTGACGAACTGCCCTTTGAACAGCGTGATGCCCACAGGTACAGTCATCAGGGTCTCCTTGCTGATCAGAATCAGCGCAAACGTAAATTCATTCCACACGACGAAGAACTGAATAATCCCCACAGTGACAAGAATAGGCCGGCAAATCGGGAGCACAATGCTGAACAAGGTACGATGAAAGCTCGATCCGTCGATGTTAGCTGCTTCTTCGACTTCAATAGGGATGCTTCTCACATAACTCTCCACCAGAAAGATCGCGATGGGCAGGCCAAAGGCCGCATAAGGCAATACCAGGGTATACCATTGATCGCTCATGCCTGTCTTAGTGAACTGTACATACATCGGCACCATCAGCGCATGGATCGGGACTAATATTCCTATGAGATAGTAATTGTAGAGAAGGTTCCTCCCCTTGAAACGGTACCGTGACAGAAAATAGCCGATAATGAAACCAAGAATCAGAATGATGGCCAGCGACAGCACACTGTTTCTTGTCGTATTGCCCATCCATAACAGAATTTTACTCTTGGTCAGGATAGCGATGTATTGCTCAATATTCGGACTGTGCGGCAGTGAGATCGGATTAGCGTAGAATTCGGATTTACTCTTCAGTGAAGAATAGAACAGCCACACGGCCGGAAAAATACAGGTAATCGAAAAGGCTATGAGCAGCAGATTGGATACCCATTTGGAGACAAATCTTCCTCCGGTATATTTTCTCATGCTTACTGCACCTCCCTTTCCTTCGTGAAGCTCAGCAGCAGCCAGCGAGTTCCGGCCACAAAGATCAGGCTCAGAATCAGAATACCGATGGACATGGCGCTGCCGTATCCCATTTTGTAGGTGAGAAAAGAGGTCTTATAGGCGTTAAGCGCCATAACGTTACTAGAAGTACCCGGTCCTCCGTTGGTCATGACATAAATGTGGTCGAAGACCTTCATCGTCCCGGCGATACAGAGCGTGACACATACGACGAGTGTGTTCTTGATGAGCGGAAGGGTAATATGCATTGCTTTTTTCCAGCTGCTGGCCCCGTCAATCTCAGCCATTTCAAGAACTTGCGGGTCTACTGCCGCCAAAGCGGAGAGAATGATAATGACATAATATCCGACATACTGCCAGATTAAAGGGATTGCCACCAGCGTAAGCGACAGGCTCTCGTTATTCAGCCACGGCTGCGCCCATTCTCCCTGACCGATGAACTTGAGGACAATATTGATGAGGCCATAATTATAGTCATAGAGCATAGTCCAGATGAAGCCGATAACGACCGCCGACAGAACCGAAGGAAAATAGATCATCGTCCGGTGGACGGATTTGAACCATACCCGTTTTGTATTCAGCAATAACGCGAACAGAAAGGCAAGGCCGATTTGTCCGACAATACAGAGAAGTGTGAGATAGATATTATTGATGAAAGACTGAATGAACACTTCATCCTTACTCAGTGCGATAAAATTATCCAGGCCGATAAAGGTCATCTTGGTGCCTCCCGACCACTCGAAGAACCCGTAATAGAAGGCCAGCACGATCGGGACCAATACAATGAAGGTGTACAGGGCAAAACCCGGCAGCATGTAGAGCACGAAAGCTTTCCTAGACGGACGTATCGCTTGATTCATTAGGCCGCCTCCTTCTTAAAATGATAGTGTAATCAGATCACCGGCACGCCGGCGGTGCCAGCGACCTGATCGTTCACGGCGGTTACAGTTGGTCTTGTGCGGATTGAAGCTGCTTCGCTAAATCTTCTGCGGTTTTGGTACCGTTAAGCACTTCCTGCAGGCCTGTGTTCATAATCTCAATGATGCCTCCTTCCATCTGCATGTCGTAGATCGGCGTGAACTTCACTTCCTTCATCAATGCTGCAAAATCCTGAGTCAACTGAGGGAACTTGGTCATATCGCCACCTTCAACAAGGCTTGGGCCCATCATGCCGTATTTCTCCATATACAGCTTCGAGAAATCATAGCCTGCTGTGCTGAACAGAAAGTCCATGGCAGCATCCAGCTTCTCGCCGGTAAGATTCTTATTGATACCAACATACCATCCGGCTCCGCCAGAGATGGTGTTGTTCTCGCCTTTTCCACCTTCAACCGGAGGAAGAATGGCGACCTTGGTCTGAGCCAGCAGATCTTTATCCGCATTGGCAAGCAGATAGCTCAGCGCCCAGTGACCGTCTACGGTAGAAGCCGCCTTGCCTTGGGCATAATACTCCTCAGCCTGCGTATTGGACACCACGTTGAAATCGGCGTTGAACACCTTGGCCGCAGCCGTCTTCTGCATGAGGTCCAGGGCACTCACGAACTCAGGATCAGTGAATTTCGCTTTGCCGTCACGTGCCACAATTGAATTGGTCCAATCGGTACCAGTCAGACGGTCGCCAACCGTGGAGAGGATTGTAGATTCCGCAGCCCACTTGTCCTTGTTGCCGAGCGCTATGGCCGAGATGCCCTTGGCATTGAACTTTTCAGCGGCTTTGTTAATATCTGCCCAATTGTCCGGAAAGTGGTCATAACCGATCTCTTTCCACAGCTTTGCGTTATAATAAACGATAGAGGTCAGGGACAGCTGATTGGGAATACCGTAGATCTTTCCATCCCGGGTCGCTGCATCAAACACCCCTGGGCGAAACTGGTCTTTATGCTCATATTTATCAAGGTAATCGTTAATTGGCATCAGCAGATCGTTGTTGGCAAAGTTGCTAATCCAGGACCCTTTTACAAAAAAGATGTCCGGCATTTCATTCACCGCTGCCTGCGCCTGAATTTTCGTCGAATAATCGGCTTGTGACATTACCGACTGCGTGAGCTGCACGTTGGGATTAGCAGCTTCCCACTGCTCCACGAGCGTCATATAGCTATCCATCTCAGCGCTTGTAGGACGTTCTTCTTCCAGATAATAATGTGAGAAGGTTAACGCGATCTTGCTGCCAGATCCGGAGGTGTCCGGGCTGGTGCCACTGCCTTCATTCGTGTTGTTACCGCTTCCACAAGCAGCAAGCATTAGTGACATAGCCATCATTACGGAGATACCCGCAACTACCTTTTTCTTTTTCATGTTGCCTCCCCCTTAAATGTGTTTTATTGCTTATCTATACTATACAAGCTGTAAATTTTTCTTTGAATCCGCTTTCTTTACCTCATTATCCCGGTATTTTGCCTTTTATAGCATAATAGTTGCTCAATGGACCCCGTAGTTTTGGAGAACTATCCTTAAAATTTGCTTTTTATCTGAAAAAAATGTCTTGTTGATGAACTTGCGCAATGATAATTGACACATACAACACTCAGGTGACAGAATAAATTCATACTACCAAGGAGGGCCGCACCTTATGAGCATGCGCAAACAGATTATGTTGTTCTTTATCTTCCTGGTTGCGATCCCGATTATCACGATCTACTCTGTGGCCATCAACATTTTTTTCGAGAGCACTAAAAAAGATTTGCAAGCGCTTTTTTCCAGTAATATTCATGGGGTTGGGAAGAATGTAGACCGTTTTTTTGCCGACGCGCTGGACCTCACAACTTATCCTCTTATGGAAAGTAATTTGAAAGCGTTTTTAGGCATGCCGCCGGATAACGTCAACGACTTCAAATTAACCAGCAACGCCAACAGCATTCTGCTGTCGATGCCTTACGGCTTTTCCAATGGCATCCGTGGAGTGTCTCTGCTGTCAAACCATCAAATGCTGATTAACGCAGGTGTATCACTCAAAATCACAAGTGCTGACATTACCGCGGCTAGAGCACGACAATCCTCCCCCTATTGGGAGTACCCGGACGTCTCAGGACTGGACGACAACGGGAGGAGCCTATATAACCATCTCTTTGTTACCCGCCTCTTAAAGAACCCAAGCGACCTGTCCCAAGAATTCGGATTTATCAAAATTGCTGTGAGCAGGCACCAGTTGTCGGATATTATCACGTCGGATCATGTGAATCACGATATTGCCTACTTCATTATAGATGAAGAAAACAAAACCCTCATTGCCACCAGCCCGGCTTCAACCTTAGCTAATCTGCAGGAGGTGACCTCTTATGACTATTTGATGCAGCTTGCGAGCAGCCCGGTATCTACGCAGATCAATGGGCAATACTTTACTTCTGCCTATAAAATTGAACGGACGCCATTTATCCTGTACAGCGTGGTGAAGCCGAATATTCTGACCATCATCAAGGGGACGCTGGTTAAGGGCCTCTCCCTGACGGCCGTGCTCGTGTTTCTCTTCTCACTCATATTATCTGTTACCTTTTCCCAAATCATTACTGCTCCGCTCGTCAAGCTGGGCAAGCGCATGAAATCGATCTCCAACGAGGACTTTTCGGTTCGGATTGATGTTAAAAGAAATGATGAAATCGCCGTGCTAGCCAATAACTTCAATAACATGGCACAGCGCCTGGACTTTCTGTATAAAGAGGTCTATATGGGCCATCTGAAGCTGCAGCAAGCGCAGCTGAGTGCTCTTCAGGCACAGATCAACCCGCATTTTCTATATAACACGCTGGATACCATCTACTGGATGTCTGAAATGGGCGATACGAAAAATGTCAGTGCCATGGTGTCCAACATGTCCAAAATGATGCGGCTGACACTCTCTCCAGGCAATCGCGACATGGTGCAGCTCTCCGAAGAGCTGGAGCATCTCAGCAGTTATATCAACATCCAGCGTATCCGTTATGGAGACCAGTTTGTCTTTGACATCGAGTGTGCGGAGGATTTGAAATCCTGTTATGTTCTGCGTCTGCTGCTTCAGCCGCTCGTAGAGAACGCATTGATACATGGCTTGAAGGACAGCACCAGCGGGATGGTTAAGGTCAGGATCTACCAAATAGAAGATACGCTCATTTATGAGGTGATGAATGATGGCAAGCCGGTGGATGTGGCAGAGATCAAACGCCTGCTTGAGGAGGATGGCAGCGGAATACGCGGGTTCGCTCTGCGCAATATTAAAGAACGGATCTCACTGAAAAACGGCGAAGGCTTTCATTTGGATTGTTACCTGCGTGACGGAATCAGTGTCTTTCAAATTACGCAACAGCTCAGGAACGAAGAAGTCGGTTCAGGGGAGATTCCCCAACTCGGCAGCAGCCAGAAAAATGACAGGAGCTGAGGACATGATCAAGATTTTGCTTGTGGACGACGAGGCCTTTATCCGTCAGGGAATTCGCCACACGATCCCGTGGGAAGAGCATGGCATGGAAATTGTCGGCGAAGCGGCCAACGGAGAAGATGGTCTGAAAATGGCGATTCAGCTTGCACCCGACATTGTATTTACCGACATCCAAATGCCGGTTATGAACGGACTGGAGCTAGCCCGGAAGCTGAATGCGTATTTGCCGCGCACCAAGGTGATCATTCTCTCCGCCTACGGCAATACGGAGAACTTCACCAGCGCTATCGAAGTGAAGGTAAGCTCCTTTGTACTCAAAAATGCGGATTCCACAAAAATACTAGAATCTGCGCTGCGTGTGAAGGACAGTATTCTGGAGGAGCATGAAGCGCGGGGGCAAGAGGCGGTCATACAGACCATCTACAAGGAAAACCAGCAGTTGATCAAATCCGACCTGTTCGCCAAATTTTTGAAAAAGGAAATCCCGCTGGAATCCTTCCAGAAAAAAGCGGACAACCTGGAGCTGTCGCTCCCTGGTCCGTCTTATTCGCTGCTGCTCGCAGACTGCACGACCAGAGATCACTGGATCGTGTACAATCTGTTCTCCCAGGCATTCACAGGATTGCAATCCTTCGTATTCTTCATTGACACCACCAGGCTCGTAGCTGTACTGAACACTCCAGCTGAAGGGCTTACGGACGAGATGATGGCGAAGGCCATCCCTTGCCTCAAACCCCACATTCTAGGGAACAGCCTGGCTGTGATCAACCGGGTCGAGTCGCTCGCCCAATTAACGGAAGGCTATACAACACTGGGAAAAGCGCTGGATACCTGCTTCTGGAATGCCGACAAGGAATATACCACCGTGAATCTGGGCGATACGTTCCCCGAGAATGGCCTAGGAGAAACCCATCTATATGAGAGCAAGATCATCTCTAGCGTCTTGTCTAAAAACCCCGCCTCCATTGAACAGGCGATTCTTAACTATTTCTCCTTTGCACGGCAAAATGCCATTTCGCGGTCACGCTTTCTGGAGTCCGCCAACCGGATTGTCGTCCTTATGGAAGCAGTCATGGAGCGGCCTTCCGAAGCTCATAAACTTGTTGAAATTATTGCTGAAACCGAGACGCCGGACGAAATGATAGAGATGATGCTGAGTCTGGCGAAACCTGCGAACGACAGTGATTACAAGAATACTCACTTTTTCGCCGCACTGGATTACATTAACTGCAACTATGACAAGGATCTTAAGCTGGCCGATGTTGCCAAAGCGGCTTATCTTTCGACCGGCTACTTAAGCCGCATCTTCAAGAACGAGACCGGCTATTCCTTCAAAGAATGGATCAACCGGGTCCGTATCGAAAAAGCGAAGGAGTTGATTCTGAATAGTGATCTCAAATATTATGAAATCGCTGAGCGTGTAGGGTACAAGGATTATAAATACTTCTCTGCTTATTTCAACAAGTTATGCGGCATCAGCGCTAAGGAATATAAAATACAGAATATCCCTTTGGCGAAATAGCACGTATTAAGTTTAGACTGGGTCCAATAAATAAAACAGCGACAGTCTAAGACTTGATAAATAAAGTCTTAGACTGCCGCTGTTGTTATTTACCATAAGCTTAACAGATAAATTACTGAACATGTATTTCCGGTTTGAATTTTAACTCTTAAGGGTCCACATTCTGTAAATACAGAATTATTGCCCACTCCTATTTCGCTAAAGACCAATGATAGATATTGATAAACATCGCGAAAAGATGGACTTTCCCAATTGTCACTCAAGCTTAGGTTTGGCTGACAAACTGTATTAAACGTGCTAGCATATTATCTAATTATGACGAATAATTACTACGCATAGTATGGAGGAATTGGGAAGATGCTTGAAAACCATCGCCTAAAAGTCTTAATGGAAGTCCAACAGCAGATGCTGTTATCCAACTTTGATTTGAAGTTGTTTATGCAAACAATCTGCGATCGGATGTGCCTATTAACCGATGCGGACGATGAAATGGTTTATGCCGCTGTCAGCGGTACCCTGCAGCCTCATCTTGGAATTCGCATAAAAAAGAACGGCAGCTTGTCGGGTTTGTGCGTGACAGAGAAAGAAATTTTGTATTCGCTGGATACACAGCAGGACGATCGCGTCGACAAAAAAGCGACTATGAGAGTCGGCGCACGGAGCATGGTCTGTGTACCCCTGTTCGACTCCAGCACTGCCGTCGGCGTGTTAAAAGTCATCTCCGGCCGTTCCGACGCTTTCTCTAGCCGCGATATTGAAACGTTGCAATTGTTATCGCTCGCCCTGGGTTCAGAGTTAGGCAAACAAATTAACTACGACGACAAAATTCGTGTTCTTAATGATTATGAGCAATTATTGATTCAACTAAGAGCTGAGATCGAAAAACGTAAAGAACTAGAGATCGAGCTTATTCAATTGACAGAGCGAGACATTTTGACGGGCTTGTTGAATCGCAGAGGATTTAGCACTCGCATCCAGGGCTGGATTAATCAGGATAGTTACAAAGAAGACTCATTCGGTGTGTTCTACCTCGATTTGAATAAATTCAAGCAATGCAACGACACTTACGGACATGAAGTCGGTGATCTCGTACTTGTAGAGTTCGCGAAGCGAATCAAGCAAGCAGTTCGGGAGACCGATCTATTAGCACGTGTTGGCGGCGATGAATTCCTGGTGGCAGCATCGCTGAAAAACGGCTTCGACGACTTGGTACAGGTTGCTAAGCGTTTAATCGGGCAACTAGAGTCACCGATGCAGATCATGGAGCTTCAACTACCGATGACCACTAGCGTCGGCTGTACGCTATGGGTGGAGGGCATGACGGAACTCGATCTCATTCGCGTGGCAGACCAATCGATGTATCTCGCCAAGACTAACGGTACTAATAGAGTTGCTATTAAAGATGAGCTGGTAGTGTGATTTCAGTTATACAGCTACCCCATTAAGAGGGTCACCGAGACAGTCAAACAATGGAAGCATTCATCGACGCCGCGAATCTCGGCAAAAGTGCACAATTGAAAGGCACCCGGGTGAGAGTCACTTTAGATTTAGGCTGTGAAAAACATTATAGAGAGTGGTCATTAAACTAAAGGGCAGAGCTTAGACTTTTATGAAGAAAAGAGGTTTTTATGGTGTTATATGTAATTAAGGTTGTGCAATAAATGGATTATATGAAAATGGGGGATTCAAAATATGGAACGAAAATCCAACTAATGGAAACCTACGTAAATATCGACTTTGGAAACTCACCCTTTTTAAAATTAGATAATGGGTTGCAAATTCCATACTCTTCAATCAAGGGAATAACAACAGGTAGAACGATACCAAATGCTTTTAAACTATATGGTGCTTTATTAGGAGGAATGGGTTATTTAGATCAAATGGTGGTTATCAACTGCACTTTTTTGAAAATGAGCTTGAAACTCTTCATTTAGATTTGAATAGCTTTCAAGTTGGTAAGTTCAAAATATCAAAGTTGATCATTGGTGTTAAAAATCCTGAAGAAATAAGTAAAAATATTTCCGAAAGAGTGAAGTGATAATTTGTTGATGAACTGTTCTTTGAACTAACGTCGAACGATAGTTGAATGGGGTGATTGAGAGCCATCATTTACTTGATGGCTCTCTCCATTAACATACTGGCTCTAATTTATTAACATCGTGGCTCTCATTCATTAACTCACTTTACTCCAAATATCTGACGCCAAATCATTAAACTCCCGGTTTATCTTCAGTTTTTCCTCATAACTGTATTCATTATTTTTCCAAGTTCTAATTGCTTGCGTACCTATATCTGTTGGAAATGTATTAATAGCTTCATAGCACAAAAATTATAGATTACTATGCAGCTTAAGCTTTCTATTCGTCCCATCATTCCGTTACCATCACTTGTGATACGTTTCCCTACGCTGTTTATTCTTATTTGAGCTGCCAGCCTGCCGCTTCCTGAAAACCCTTTTTGAGCTTGTACTCGTTCAGGCATACTTGCCTTGATAATTCGCCTAGCCCTGGAGGCATCAGCAGATTAGCATCCAAAATTTCTTTGGCCCGATGAAGGGCAGCAAGATCCGTTCTAGGCAAATCCGGCATAGTTAACGGCTTCTGAAGCAGCGCTTCACTCACGTATAGGGCAATTAGCTCCAATACCTGGCGTCATCTTACTGCTGAATATTTGTCCCTTATTCCCGAAAAAAATTAAGCATAAAAAATACATCGCCAAGGGCATTCAACCCACGTAGCGATGTATTCAAATCTTAAATCATGCATGTATATCCTATNATTTACCATAAGCTTAACAGATAAATTACTGAACATGTATTTCCGGTTTGAATTTTAACTCTTAAGGGTCCACATTCTGTAAATACAGAATTATTGCCCACTCCTATTTCGCTAAAGACCAATGATAGATATTGATAAACATCGCGAAAAGATGGACTTTCCCAATTGTCACTCAAGCTTAGGTTTGGCTGACAAACTGTATTAAACGTGCTAGCATATTATCTAATTATGACGAATAATTACTACGCATAGTATGGAGGAATTGGGAAGATGCTTGAAAACCATCGCCTAAAAGTCTTAATGGAAGTCCAACAGCAGATGCTGTTATCCAACTTTGATTTGAAGTTGTTTATGCAAACAATCTGCGATCGGATGTGCCTATTAACCGATGCGGACGATGAAATGGTTTATGCCGCTGTCAGCGGTACCCTGCAGCCTCATCTTGGAATTCGCATAAAAAAGAACGGCAGCTTGTCGGGTTTGTGCGTGACAGAGAAAGAAATTTTGTATTCGCTGGATACACAGCAGGACGATCGCGTCGACAAAAAAGCGACTATGAGAGTCGGCGCACGGAGCATGGTCTGTGTACCCCTGTTCGACTCCANTATGACGAATAATTACTACGCATAGTATGGAGGAATTGGGAAGATGCTTGAAAACCATCGCCTAAAAGTCTTAATGGAAGTCCAACAGCAGATGCTGTTATCCAACTTTGATTTGAAGTTGTTTATGCAAACAATCTGCGATCGGATGTGCCTATTAACCGATGCGGACGATGAAATGGTTTATGCCGCTGTCAGCGGTACCCTGCAGCCTCATCTTGGAATTCGCATAAAAAAGAACGGCAGCTTGTCGGGTTTGTGCGTGACAGAGAAAGAAATTTTGTATTCGCTGGATACACAGCAGGACGATCGCGTCGACAAAAAAGCGACTATGAGAGTCGGCGCACGGAGCATGGTCTGTGTACCCCTGTTCGACTCCAGCACTGCCGTCGGCGTGTTAAAAGTCATCTCCGGCCGTTCCGACGCTTTCTCTAGCCGCGATATTGAAACGTTGCAATTGTTATCGCTCGCCCTGGGTTCAGAGTTAGGCAAACAAATTAACTACGACGACAAAATTCGTGTTCTTAATGATTATGAGCAATTATTGATTCAACTAAGAGCTGAGATCGAAAAACGTAAAGAACTAGAGATCGAGCTTATTCAATTGACAGAGCGAGACATTTTGACGGGCTTGTTGAATCGCAGAGGATTTAGCACTCGCATCCAGGGCTGGATTAATCAGGATAGTTACAAAGAAGACTCATTCGGTGTGTTCTACCTCGATTTGAATAAATTCNACTAAGAGCTGAGATCGAAAAACGTAAAGAACTAGAGATCGAGCTTATTCAATTGACAGAGCGAGACATTTTGACGGGCTTGTTGAATCGCAGAGGATTTAGCACTCGCATCCAGGGCTGGATTAATCAGGATAGTTACAAAGAAGACTCATTCGGTGTGTTCTACCTCGATTTGAATAAATTCAAGCAATGCAACGACACTTACGGACATGAAGTCGGTGATCTCGTACTTGTAGAGTTCGCGAAGCGAATCAAGCAAGCAGTTCGGGAGACCGATCTATTAGCACGTGTTGGCGGCGATGAATTCCTGGTGGCAGCATCGCTGAAAAACGGCTTCGACGACTTGGTACAGGTTGCTAAGCGTTTAATCGGGCAACTAGAGTCACCGATGCAGATCATGGAGCTTCAACTACCGATGACCACTAGCGTCGGCTGTACGCTATGGGTGGAGGGCATGACGGAACTCGATCTCATTCGCGTGGCAGACCAATCGATGTATCTCGCCAAGACTAACGGTACTAATAGAGTTGCTATTAAAGATGAGCTGGTAGTGTGATTTCAGNCAAGCAATGCAACGACACTTACGGACATGAAGTCGGTGATCTCGTACTTGTAGAGTTCGCGAAGCGAATCAAGCAAGCAGTTCGGGAGACCGATCTATTAGCACGTGTTGGCGGCGATGAATTCCTGGTGGCAGCATCGCTGAAAAACGGCTTCGACGACTTGGTACAGGTTGCTAAGCGTTTAATCGGGCAACTAGAGTCACCGATGCAGATCATGGAGCTTCAACTACCGATGACCACTAGCGTCGGCTGTACGCTATGGGTGGAGGGCATGACGGAACTCGATCTCATTCGCGTGGCAGACCAATCGATGTATCTCGCCAAGACTAACGGTACTAATAGAGTTGCTATTAAAGATGAGCTGGTAGTGTGATTTCAGTTATACAGCTACCCCATTAAGAGGGTCACCGAGACAGTCAAACAATGGAAGCATTCATCGACGCCGCGAATCTCGGCAAAAGTGCACAATTGAAAGGCACCCGGGTGAGAGTCACTTTAGATTTAGGCTGTGAAAAACATTATAGAGAGTGGTCATTAAACTAAAGGGCAGAGCTTAGACTTTTATGAAGAAAAGAGGTTTTTATGGTGTTATATGTAATTAAGGTTGTGCAATAAATGGATTATATGAAAATGGGGGATTCAAAATATGGAACGAAAATCCAACTAATGGAAACCTACGTAAATATCGACTTTGGAAACTCACCCTTTTTAAAATTAGATAATGGGTTGCAAATTCCATACTCTTCAATCAAGGGAATAACAACAGGTAGAACGATACCAAATGCTTTTAAACTATATGGTGCTTTATTAGGAGGAATGGGTTATTTAGATCAAATGGTGGTTATCAACTGCACTTTTTTGAAAATGAGCTTGAAACTCTTCATTTAGATTTGAATAGCTTTCAAGTTGGTAAGTTCAAAATATCAAAGTTGATCATTGGTGTTAAAAATCCTGAAGAAATAAGTAAAAATATTTCCGAAAGAGTGAAGTGATAATTTGTTGATGAACTGTTCTTTGAACTAACGTCGAACGATAGTTGAATGGGGTGATTGAGAGCCATCATTTACTTGATGGCTCTCTCCATTAACATACTGGCTCTAATTTATTAACATCGTGGCTCTCATTCATTAACTCACTTTACTCCAAATATCTGACGCCAAATCATTAAACTCCCGGTTTATCTTCAGTTTTTCCTCATAACTGTATTCATTATTTTTCCAAGTTCTAATTGCTTGCGTACCTATATCTGTTGGAAATGTATTAATAGCTTCATAGCACAAAAATTATAGATTACTATGCAGCTTAAGCTTTCTATTCGTCCCATCATTCCGTTACCATCACTTGTGATACGTTTCCCTACGCTGTTTATTCTTATTTGAGCTGCCAGCCTGCCGCTTCCTGAAAACCCTTTTTGAGCTTGTACTCGTTCAGGCATACTTGCCTTGATAATTCGCCTAGCCCTGGAGGCATCAGCAGATTAGCATCCAAAATTTCTTTGGCCCGATGAAGGGCAGCAAGATCCGTTCTAGGCAAATCCGGCATAGTTAACGGCTTCTGAAGCAGCGCTTCACTCACGTATAGGGCAATTAGCTCCAATACCTGGCGTCATCTTACTGCTGAATATTTGTCCCTTATTCCCGAAAAAAATTAAGCATAAAAAATACATCGCCAAGGGCATTCAACCCACGTAGCGATGTATTCAAATCTTAAATCATGCATGTATATCCTATACAGCATTTACTCGTCGTCATATTATACCAGCTCTATCCAAATAGCTGACTTGTCATCAGACTTTTTAAACCGAGGATATTGAATACATTCCGGGTCATCGTTCTCCAGCTTTAGCAGCCACTCTGCATATTGCTGCAGCCCTAATGACATTACTTCCTGCACCAGCTTTCCTTCTAAACAAGTCCCGTCGTCATGGCCCCCCAGCTCTTCCGGATAAAACAAACCATCGGTCACAAGCAGCAAGCTTTGGAGCCGTATCCGATTAATTTTTCCGCACTCAAAATAATGTTCTGCCTCTGGGAGTCCATTCAGCACAGAATATCCGCGCGATGTATTCATCTTCTGCTTGTTCCCTAAAATTAGAGGCTTTACGGTTTCCCACAGCGTATCCTTAGATTTTACGCCAGAGGCAATCCCTTGCTTCCAAAGCACTCTGGACTGCTCATCAATATGCGCGACATGGTCGCGTGTCACCGCTCTTGTCGTTCCATCATCATATAACGCAATAATCATACAGTCGCCAGTCTGAACATATTCAATATGCGTATCCGTAATTCGAACCACAGCAGCTCCGGCTGTCCATAATTGATCTTTGGCCTCCAAATCTATTCCAGAGCGCTTCATTTCACCGCCAAGCTTAAGGTTAGCTTCTGCTAGTAAGGACTCTAGGCTTGTTTGCCTGCTGCTATCAAAATCTTCAAAATAGCCTTTTACCAGCTGGGAAGCCATTCTCCCTCCGGTCTCATTGTCCGGTCCCCGAAAAGGCACAAGCGAGGTAGCACCATCAATGACACCATAGAGATTTTGATGCTCATTCGTAATAACGGCATCTTCATTCCATTCACCGCTACCTTTAATTGATATGCATTGCAGTTTCATATGGTATACCTCCATTCCTATCCAAGAGCAACTCATCAAAATCAGGTGCATTTTATTTTGTGTTTATGGCATGTAAGGCAGCAGTTTGCTCTGCAAAGCTGCCAGATCTGCATTAGGATCGACTTCCAAGGTGTGAAGCGTCTCAGTAATCGCTTCCCACCGATAACGGTCATTCGCAGCAGAAGTCGGAATAATCAAATCGTCATCCCATTCGAACAGCAATTTATACTTGCTGGACAGCCCTTGGTTCTGACGCAAGTGAGCTAGAGCCTCCTGATGAACAGGCAGATATCCGGTGGATTGAAACACATTACCTTGCACCTCTACAGATGAAAGATAATGAATAATATTTTTCGCGTGCTCGTCATTACCGGTATCCGCTGTGATGGCGAAAGAGCTGATCCGAGGTGTCACTCGAGCAAGAGCAGTCCCCGGCAAGGGCAGCATGCCATAGGCGAAGTTCCCCGCGATGTAGCGTTCAAACCATGGAATTTCATCTGAGGTGGAGAAGTAAAAAAGGGTTTTTCCTATAATAAAATCACTGGCCGCTAAATGGTGGCGCAGCGGGTCCATGACACCATCGTCGTAGACCAGCGAATGCCACATTTGCAGCAGTGCAGTCAAGCGTTCAGCGCGTGAGCTTTGCTCCTCATGCTCCCAAAGATTCATGAATAGCAAAGGTAGATCTCCTTCCGATACACCTAGTCCCTGCTCCCACATCGCTTTACTGTTTCGATTCTCAAGGTCACGCTCCCAAGACTTGACGGATTGAGCGAGTGACCTCAGATTGTCAAACGGAAGGGCATCGTTCCGCCCACCCCAGCTAATAAGCTCTTGATTATAGAGTAGAACGGGCACTGATATTCCTGCGGGTACCGCCCACTGTCTATTCTGATAGACAAAGGCTTCCCGAATCGCCGGTATACTATCATGAAGCGAAGCGTCTGAAGGAGCCACCGGTTGAAGAGCATTCATCTCAATCAGTTGTGCAAGTCCATACGAATTTTCCAATTCAACCATTTGTGGCGCTGTATGTGCTGACAATGCCGCCTCAAACGCCTCATACAGATTGTCATACGTGCGAAACATTCGAATGGAGAGATCGACTTCAGGATGAACTGCTTGGTATTCTTCCAGCAACGGCTTCCATCCGTCGCTATAGATCCATACCTCCATCTTTTCCGTTATGCTCCCCTTTTCTTCTGGAAATCGGCTCAGCTGCGAGAAATATCGGAAATACACAACACAAGATACTACAATCACCAACAACAAAGCTGTCCATACCATTCTATTCTTGGTCACGGGATCTCCCCCTTCATACGAATCTGACATATACTATCATCTCCATTATAGAAGGGAAAGCTACTATGAACCAAACAGGATTGCCCTATAACGAAAGTCCCTTTTTACCTGCAAGCAAATTAGCAATGATGAGCGATACAAGGGTTGAAAGGGTAAGCATAGAGGCAAGTGCAGCCCCTGTACCATAGTTCGCTGTGGAGACTTCACTATAAATCGTAACTGAAATTGTAGCAGTTGAACCAAAATAGAGAACTAATGTAGAGCTAAGCTCGTTAATTGTTGTAATCCAGCTCAGAATAGCTCCGGACAGCACACCAGGCGCCATGAGACGACCAGTGGTTTTAAAGAACGTTCGCATAGGCGGAACCCCAAGACTTATCGATGCCTCCTCTACACTGCGATCCAACTGGTGAAGAATCGCGGTACTAGAGCGAATCGTGTAAGGAATTTTACGGACCACATACGCAATAACGAGAATGAACCACGTACCTGTCAGAGCAATCGGCGGGTTATTAAATGCAATGATAAGACTAATACCAAGCACCGTGCCTGGCATAACGTATGGAATCATGATCATTCCGTCCAGTGCAGCGGTCAGCTTCGATTTACGGCGAACCAGAATATAGGCTATCAGCATTCCAGCCACAACCATTAATACAATTGAAATAATGGAGTACGTATATGTGTTTATAATCGCCTTAGGCACCCGATAAAGCACTTCCTTGTAGCTATCCAGGCTAAATCCTCGGGCAAATACAGGGCCATTAGTTTTAATAAAGGAAGTAATGATGACCGTTAACTGCGGCAAAATGGAGATGCAGGCTGGAATGAAGGCTGCGATTGTCAGCAATGTTTTGGCTAACGGCTTTAACGGTTTGACAAGCGGAGTACGCATGCCGTTCATTGCGAAGTTTTTGCGAGAAACAAAATAACGCTGTGTGAACAAAATCGCACTGGAGCAGCAAATTAGAATGACACTAATCGTGCTCGCCATGGCCGGATTGCCTCCGGTCTCACTAATAAACTGCTCATACGCTAGAATCGGCAGCACTTTAAACCCCTGACCCAGCAGCATAGGCGTGCCGAAGTCAGCAAAGGAAGCCATAAACACCATTAGCGCGCCAGCTGATAATGTTGGAAAAATAAGCGGAAGCGTGATGGTACGAAGACGTTTCCAGCGAGTCATTCCGAGACTTTCAGATGCTTCTTCCAGCGAAGTATCTATCGTTTTCAGAGCACCAGAGACATACAAATAAATATGCGGGTAAAACTGAAGTGCAAATACCATCACGATACCATGCCATCCATAAATAGATTGAACCGGTATTCCAATTTGATGTAAAAACCTTGTAATCACCCCGTTGTTCCCCATCAGCAAAATCCAAGAATAAGCACCAATGAACGGAGGAGACAGCAAGGAGGTGATGATCATAATTTGCAATAAGCCCTTGAAGCGGATCTCATATCTCGTTGTAATATAAGCTAACGGAACACCGATCAAAACAGCAATCACGGTAGCCAGTGAAGAGACCATAAAGCTGTTCGTCAGTGATACACGAAAATATTTAAGTTTGATGAAGTTTACATAATTCATTAGTGTAAACTTCCCTTCATCACTAAAAAAACTGTTGTAGAACAAGGACACGAGTGGATAAATAACGAACAGGAACAAAAAAACGTAAACGATTACTGTAATTGCAGTCCAAAAATCCCATCTTCTCAGAAGAAGTCGATCACGAAGAGATACAGAATGAGAGAGGTTAACCTTCGACTGCATGATAGATAACCTCCTGCCCATTTTCATTAAATACGACCGACTGGTGCGGCTGTAAATCCACATTTACCGCTTGCTTCTCTCTGAAAATAGAACTAATGGATTGTAGATGAGCATGCGCCTCTACGGTTTGCCCGTTAGACAATTTGATCATATAGCTTACCTTGTCTCCCAGAAACGTTACCGTCTCGACCGTTCCCTTAAACGGGAAGGATTCGGAGGGTTCAGCTTGAATACGAATTTTCTCGGGACGAATAGAGAATAACACCTTACCTGTATAAAACTTTAGTTTCGGCAAATGAATATTATGCTCCATCAGCGACAATGTACCATTCGTATCCTGACTGCTGCCAAATTTCAAATATCCTTCAACAAAATTAGATGTTCCAATAAAGTTTGCAACCACTTGGTTTTGTGGATAGAGATATATTTCTTGAGGCGAAGCGATTTGCTGAACTTTACCTTCACTGAGGACAGCAATTCGATCAGAAACTGCCAGCGCTTCTTCCTGATCATGTGTTACATAGATTGTTGTAATATTCAATTCTTTTTGAAGCTTACGGATATCCGTCCGCATTTTCACACGCAGCTTAGCATCCAGATTGGATAAAGGCTCATCCATCAGCAAGAGCGCAGGCCTAATGACGATTGCACGCGCAAGTGCAATACGCTGTTGCTGTCCTCCACTCATATTGGAAGGAATCCGATCACGCAGGTGAGACAACTCTACCATCTCCAGTGCCTCCATAACGCGAGATTCCATCTCTTTCTTAGATACTTTTCTAGCACGAAGCCCGTAAGCAACGTTATCAAAAACACTTAAGTGTGGGAATATCGCATAGTTTTGAAACACCATTCCAATATTACGATCATACGTGGGCACATCATTAATGAGGCGATCTCCGAAATAGATATTTCCCTCTTCTTGCTTGTAAAACCCAGCAATCGTGCGTAGCAAGGTCGTCTTTCCACAACCGCTTGGACCAAGCAGGGTGAAGAACTCTCCCTCTTGTATTGTAAAATGAGCATCATTAACAGCTTTGTTCTCTCCGAAGTACTTGGTTACATGCTGAAAGTCCACTTTAATCATTGAAATCCTCCTCTTACTGGTAGGACAAGATAGGCTGGCAGCATAGTAGCCAGCCTATTCTGTCTCCTTTGGTCACTCTTGTCCGGTCATAATTTTCGTGAAGTGCTTGATCGTATCGTTCTTATGCTCAGATGCCCAGCTCAAGTCATAATTCACAAGCTTGATGTCCTTCGTTGCCGGCAAGCCCTCTGCAGGAGTCACGTCGTTTCTTACCGAACGACGGTTGAATTCTTTTTGAACCAAATCCTGTACATCCTTGCTTACAACAAAATCAATAAATTGCTTTGCCTCATCCATATGCTTACTGCCTTTAATAAGGCCAGCACCATCTGGAACAGCCGAAGTACCTTCCGAAGGATAAATAATGCCAATATTAGCGCCGCCTTCAATATAACGAAGTGCTGCATCCTCTAATGTAATTCCTAGTGAAAATTCCTTATCAGGCACCCCGCGCTGCACCAAGCTGGATTCAGCGAGAATCTTGCCATTCAGATTTGTAAACAGGTTTTTGACGAAATCCCATCCCTTGCCGTCATCCCTGCCAAATGCAGTAAGCATAGTGACAAGCTGCGTGTATGAAGATCCCGATTTGTTAGGATCGGCGTATGCAATTTTCCCCTTCCACTTTGGATCAAGAAGATCATTCCATGATTTTGGCACTTCATTTGCTGGAACCAAATCCTTGTTGTAAGTAATAACCATCGGCAGTGCATTGAATGGTGTCCAAACACCCGATTTATCCGTATAAGCAGGCAGAATATTGTCTACTTCTTTAGTGGTGTATGGCTCAAAATATTCCTTGTACGCTTCTAGCGAATCTGCACCACCAGCCCAGAACACATCGCCTAGTGGATTTTTAGATTCCGCCTGAACTCTCTTTAAGAGGTCGCCTGTACCACCAGATACTAATTGGACAGTGATACCCGTGCGATCCTGAAATTCCTTGATAATAGGATTATTAAGCTCCGCTGCATTAGGGGAATAGATCGTAATCGTCCCTTTCTTGTCCGGTGCCTTGGCCTCTTCTGACGATGAAGTGTCACTGCCTCCTCCTGTACTACAAGCAGATACGATCAGGGTCATCAATAATGCTGTTACTATTCCTGTTAAGGCTTTCTTCTTCATACGTAACAACCTCACTTCATGTTATTTTATATTACACTGTGTTCCTGTAATCTATTATAATTCGCCAAAAACTAACGCTCAATGCGAAGAAATTTCATAATCGTTTAATATTTTGATCATTTTTTGATTTTGAATGCGCTTTATTGGATTTAGAAATTAAAAACACCTCTTAAAGAGGTGTTTTTAATTAACACTTTATGTTAGATTTAATTTCAGAGAAGTACTTGCACATTATTCACGCTTCATTTCTAATTCTCTGACTTTTTTAAATTCTGTCGGTGTCTCCCCCGTATATTTTCGAAAGAGCTGGCTAAAGTAACGTGCATCCTGATAGCCCACTCCAACGGACACCTCATAAATTCTTACATCAGGCTTACTCAGCAAGCGCTTGGCCTGCTCCATCCGAAGCTGCGTTACGTAATCAATATAACTAACCCCAGTATGTTTACGAAAAAGTCTACTGAAATGAGCTTCGCTCATATTCATTTTGGTCGCTATACCCTGTAAGGAGATTTCTTCAGCGTAGTGTAGACGCAGATAGGCTTCGATTTGTCTAATGTTCTCTGCTGTGGAACTAGATGCTCCCCTCCAACGGTTCAAATTTCCGTACTCACTAATCATTCGTGAATCCACTGGACGAAGCATCTCTAGCGCAGCCATCGCTTCTCTGTAGGCTGCTTCTACATTATATAGTTGAGAATGACCTTGACTAATCCCTATTCGAACATGAGGAAATGGTTCGAACAGCGCTCCTGACAGCCTGTCCAACACGTCTGTACAATGCTGAACCACAAGCGCATTTCGACTTCCATCCATTCTGACCGAAGCATACAAACATCCTTCTAGCTTAGCCACTGTTTGATTCCAGAGTACATGCTGCCCTGCTTGACTACCATTTGTAGGATGGAGCTCTGCTAGCACGACACGAAATTGTCCCCGCTCCATGACCTCCACATCCAGCAGCTCCTTAAGCAAAGAAATCCCCTCTCCCTGATTCACTCCAGTCATTTGATCGCGGAGGAGTTGTTCAACGAGCATGGTCTGCCCAGCTTCCATCCAGCCAAGGACTTGTTCAGTTCTGGAGCTCCGTTGCCTGTTATCTTCGATTTCTTGGCAAATATTATAAACACTTCTCAATAACTCATCAGGGTTGGTCGGTTTTAGTACAAAATCAGATGCTTGGAGCTTTACAGCATGCTGCGCATACAGAAAGTCATCAAATCCGGTTAGGAAAATAACCTTGAGAGTCGGATGAAAACGCCGTGCCTCCTCCGCCATACGCAAGCCATCCATTCCCGGCATACGAATATCGGTAATTAAAATGTCTGGAATGTAATTCTGAACAGCTTGCAGCGCCTGCCTGCCGTTGGCAGCCTCAGCGACAATCTCACAGTGTAATGATTGCCAATCGACCGTCGTTTTCAGCCCTTCCCGAATTAGCCACTCGTCATCTGCAATCAATACTTTATACATACCGATTCCCCTCCTGGGCACTATACATAACAGGAATCCGAATACAAACCTTCGTTCCTAATGAGGGACTACTCGTCATTTCAAAATGATAAGTGTCGCCAAAGTGGAGCTTGAGACGATGCTTTAAGTTCGACAATCCGATTCCTGTATGAGCAAGAGCCGGTGTTCCCATTGCCGGTTCACTGCTGACTGCAATATTTCCCTGCCCATCTAATTCAAAGCCTATTCCATCATCCTCCACCGTGACGCAGACAAATTCCTTCTCAAGGCTACCCGTAATTCGCAAGCGCCCTGGACCATCTTTCATTTCCAGACCATGAATTACTGCATTTTCTACTAGCGGCTGTATTAATAATTTGGGTGTGTACAATTCAAGAATCTCATCCTCAAGCTCTAACTCCATCTCTATTTTGTCGCCATGCCTGAGCCTTTGAATAGTCAAATAATTATTGATCTGTTTAAAGTCCTCCCGAAACGGAATAATATGATTGCCTCGATGAATACTGAAGCGGAGGAGGTCACCTAAAGAGATGGCTGTTCGGCTAATAGCATCAATACCATGAATTCGCGCCATCCAATTAATTGAATCCAGCGCATTATAAAGAAAATGAGGCGTAAACTGTGCCTGAATCGCCTTGATTTCAGCCTCCTGAACCTTAAGCTGCTTCTCATATACTTGATCGATAAGCTGCTTGATTCGATGAATCATCTGATTGAAGCTAGAGCCTAGCTGTCCAACCTCGTCCTTATATTTAGAGGAAAAGCTGACATCAAGAAATCCTCGCTCCACTTGCTTCATAAGATAGCGGAGCTTGCGAAGCGGCATGGTTAAATAATCGGCCAGAAGATACGCCAGGCAGTAGGAGACCAGCATACCCGATAAAATAATAAATATCGTAAAATTACGAATACTCGCACTTTCCTGTGTCAGCGCTTTGACTGGAACAGCGCTCACTACTTTAAACCGAGTAGCTTCCGACGTGTCATAGATTACTACCTTATCTGTTGCTCCATCCTCCTCATGAAAGTAACCTTTTTTGCCGCTCAATACCTCAGACACATAACTTTTGTTCAAAAGCGTCCCCACCTGCACCTTCGAAGGGGTGCTCGAAATTACGTAGCCGCTGCTATCCAGCAAGTAGGTCTCCCCGCCAGGATATTGAAGAACCTTATCATACTTATCCGCTAGCGCCGGCTCCATGATATCGATGACCAAATACCCAAGAGACTCATTGCTCCCAAAGCTTTTGAGCATTCTGCCGCAGCTTAACACTGCTCCATAATCCTCAATGGTTTTGAGCGAATAATGTGTATCCCAGACAACGCCTCCATCCGCCCCCTTCGCTTTGCGAAATAAGCCCCAGTTCGGATTATAATCACGGTAATCATTAGGAAGCAGCTCTCCCGTAAAATACCGCTCTCCATTTGCGCCCAGCACATACAGCTCAATATCCCAAGATTTAAAACCTAAGAAGCTATTCAAAATTTGATTCATCGTCTTCTCGTCATTATATTTTTCCTCAAGACTTCTGGAAGCTGGTTTGGATAAAATCGTTTGAATCTGCTCATTACTGTAGATATACGTTGATAGCTGCTCCACATCATCCACAAAATAAGTAAGACTGTGATTCACTTGAGATAGGTTCTCCAGCGTGATGCCATCGGTTTTGCTTTCGATTTCATTGGAGGCTTTGCGATAAGAGAAGGTGCCTAAGGAAGCCAGAGGAATAATGGCGATCATTAAAAACATCAGCACCAGCTTGCTTTTTAATTCCATCGCATAGATCCTCTCTTGCCATCTAGCCATGTGCCGGCTCCTCCTTTGTTGTTCTTCTTAGTGCACAAAACCATCTATTGAGGGGATTAGAGTGTAGATATACTACAGGTATTACATTTTAAAATCTCACATAAAAGACGATCAGACGATCATTCACAGCCAAAAACAATGTCAACTAACATAACTCTCTTTAATCAGATAATATAATCCAAAGTCAAAAAACACAAATGAATTTATTTTAAGTGAAAATTTAGCTTTTTATCGACCTTAAATGTTATATATATTTACACGATATTAGTGTATAGCTCGACGGAAGAATTGTGGCGTCTGGAACTGGTTACAACTTGACAATATTTGGATTTTGGCATTGAGGAAATAGTCAGATGATCTATGGTGAGATACCGGTAGATAAGACGCTGGACTGGCAGATAAAATCATTGGAGACACAGGTTAGTACACTCACGAATATGATTGCTATCTTGCACCAAGCGAAGCAACATTAGGGAGATTCCTTGCGTTATATTCATAAATTGGTCAATGAACGGACAACAAATAGCGAGAAACGCAAACATTTTATTGCTGAAAAGGTAGAGTCCTCTCCCTATTTGAATGACGTTCCTGAGGAATGGCGGGGGTCCCTGTTATACTTTTTCAATAAATATATGGTCAACACGGTGAAGCAATCTGCTAAACAGACTCTCGCTTGGAACGAACTGAAGGATAGCCAATTTCTATTCTTTAATATGATTCATCAGCCGCAATATCATGCCGATCTATGGATCAAAAAGCTGGAAAACATCCATAATCGATTAAATAAAGCATTACAGCAAAAACATCTGGCAAGCAGCCTAGTTGTTCAAGCTATTGTTCAAGATGTGGCATTGCTGTACACAAATTCAGGGAAATCGTCGAGTCTGGAAGATTTTTTTCGTTACTTTGCCGAAAATTCACTTGCTCTAACCGAACGCATGGAAAGGTTCGACACGCTGTGCTCTATTATTAGTCCAAAATCCCGCCAATTTTCAAAAGGAAACGTCTTATTGCTTCAAGCTATACCATATAAGCTTCAGCAAATGCAGCAGAAGCGCTAAATAGATAGCAAATTTGAACAGCCGAGGGTAATCAGGGATAAATACCCTCGGACTATTATGTCTCTTATGAGCCTTTTTCCAGCGAAAAATCGGAGTGAACACCAATATTGTAATCCAGCAATCTAGATGGCTGCAGCTTTAGATAGTGATTGAAGAAATCCAGCGTATAATCGTTAATCAACTGATAAGCTTTGTTCACATGAACGCCTAACATCCATTCAAACAACGGTGAATGCAAGTACATATCGGAGAAGCCCATATGCTTCATACGGTTGACTATCATCCAATAGTTACCACCAGCCTCGATGTGTCGGTACCTTTCATAAACGTCTGCAAAAAACATATCCAATTCTGCTCTGGTTGTGCCCTGGGCAGAGATTTCGTCATCGCTCATACGGTTGGTTCCTGCCAGTGTATCATCTGCGCTCATCATTAAAAATTAGCACGCAAAAGGCTGTTTCCCACGCAGATTGTATCTGCTTGGAAAACAGCCTTTAATTGTTTTTGCATACATTGAGCGTGCCTTACTTTAATGAGCTTGCTTTACTTCTTCAATTGCAGTGCTCTCAGAATGATTGCAGCCGCTTCAGCACGGGTGGTGTCGCCTTGCGGCTTCACTGTACCGTCTGTGTACCCGTTGACAAGTCCACTAGATACAGCTGCGGCAAGCGCAGGACGGGCCCAGTCGGATACCTGCTGGCTATCGGCGAAGCTGATGCTCTTATCCGTAGTTGCAATTTGCGCTGCACGAACGACCATCGCCGCCACCTGCTCACGGGTGACTACCTCATCCGGAGCAAAGGTGTCTGCACTATAGCCGTTCACAATGCCAAGTGCTGCGGCTGTTGCAATGGCGTCTTTTGCCCAGTGAGTCTTTGTATCGCCAAAAGTGGTGCCTGCTCCAGCCTGAAGATTAAAAGCTTTGACTACAATAGTTACAAATTCAGCTCTTGTAATTCTGTTGTCCGGTCTAAATGTATCATCCGGGTAGCCTTTGATCGCACCGAGTTCAATCAATTCCTTGATATTCTCTTCGGCCCAATGTCCTTTGATATCAGCGAAATCCGCTTCTACTGAAGGTGTAGGAGCTACGGCTTTATCTGAGACCAGAACGGCAAATTTCGTGAAATGTGTCACCGAACCCGATACTAATCCGCTGTCCTGATCGATTTGCAGATTTTCAAGCTGTACCCACTTTTTCGTCTGCTCGTTCAGCCAGTACAGTCCTACAGCTGACTTGTTGAAGTCCACTTTTGACTTGTCGAACGGCAGTGTAATCGTGATCGCTTTGGCAAAATCGCCATCTTTGTTCTTGGTGATCTCATATACATCACCCAGCAGTTTCAATGCATCGCCAGTGAACAGGCCCGAGGCATTGTTAACTGTAGCTACAGTAATCTGGAAGCTGTTGTTCATCTCTCCAGCCGGTATATTGAGTTTGACCCCGTTCAAGGCTAACACCCCACCATTCACGGGAATCGTTCCGGTATTTGGTGTTGCAGGAGTGCTTCCCTGTTGGTTTCCTCCTGACGGCGTTGTCGAAGGAACGGGGGTTGTCGTCGCTGCTTCCGCTCTAACCACGTTCACAGTGTAGGTCTTGCTGGCACCGCTTGGCGATGTCACTACGACTAGAATTTCGTTACTTCCAACCCGCAGGTTCATTGTTCCACTTGCTTGTCCGCTTGGAACCTGAGTACCATTCACCGTGAATACCGATGAACTGTCGTATACACTTGCTGTTACCGTAATCCCCGATACTTGATTGTCTACCTGCGACGTATACTGAGTGACTTCAGGTGCAAACAGCGGATTCAGTGACCCGCTCGACAGCGCCAGGGCACTTAAGTCTGCGTTGTTGTGAGCTTCTTCCTCCGCACTTCTGATTACATGCACAGTGTAAGTCTTACTAGTGCCGTCTTCAGCTGTTACAACAACTGGAATGTTGTTGCTTCCCACCATCAAGTTGATCGTACCGCTTGCCTCCCCGCTAGTGACCGGCGTGCCGTTCACCGTGAGCGAAGCCGAACTATCATACACACTTGCTGTTACTGTAATACCCTCAACTTCGTTGCCTACTTGTGATGTATAATCGGTTGTTCCCGGCGCAAACGCAGGGTTCAGTGTGCCACTCGACAATACCAAATCGTTCAGATCCGTGCTGCCGCTTGCTTCTTCTGCGGCTGCTCTCGTTACAGTCACAGTATACGTCTTGCTGGAACCGTTCCGCGCCGTCACCGTGAACGGAATGTCATTTTTGCCAACAGCCAACTGAAACGATTGAGCTGTCCCATTCGCGTATGGCTGACCTTGAGCGGTTAATTCCGCCTTGACATCTGTTGCTTTCGCAGTGATGTCAATGGAATCAACAGCGTGATCCACAGCAACACTGTACTGGGCAACCCCGGCATCGAATGCCGGAGTTAAAGCACTTGTGCTAAGCGACAACTGATCCAATGTCGATACATCAATCAGTTTTCCAGCCAGCATGTCGGCCTGAACTAGGGCAAAATCTGCTACAGCCTGATGCGAGTAATCCTCGGCGGCATTCAAAATGAAGCCTTTCAGATCACCCCAGACCGGAACGATATTCGTAACAAAACGCTCTTCGAATTTGTAGTTCAGCTCATCGGATACCTTGTCCAGACGAGAACTCGCGTAAGCGTAAGCTTTTGCCGCATCGATCAAGTATTGTTCCAGTTCGTCTTTATTCTTGAAGGGCTTATCCGTGTAATCTCCCTTGAACGGCGAGACCTCCCGGATCAGGAAAGACCGGTTGGATGCTTCCAATACGCCCAGATACGCATCAGGGTCAACCGCAGTTTTGATATACGCATCTTTGGAGAGATAGGCATCCCGAGTCTGCTCCTTCACGTCGAGCAAAATATCGTCTGTGTTCGCCCCGCTCCCGCCTTCGATCAGCACATTGAAGCGCTGGACCCCGATGCTGCCAATGCCCTGATGAATACGGCGTACAACATCTTTAATTGTAAAATAGGCGTCAAATTGAGCATCGCTAAGCCCTGGGAAACTACCTCTGACCTGAGCTTTATAAGCTTCCCAGTTCGCTTTCAGGGAGGCTACTTCGGTCTCACTCGCCAATTCAAACTTGTCTGCATTGCCGGCGATATTCAATTTCCCATTCAGCGCCCGTTTACCCAGCAATTTTTGCAAAGCCTCGGCGTAACTCACCTTGGAGGTACTGTCCATTACCGCTTTTGTATAGGCAGTGACATTGCTTTTAGTCAGCTTGGTTAATTTCTTGCTGTTATCATTATTGATTTCAATCAGTGTGTCTTTGTACGTATCCAGGAATTTAGCAGATACTTCCCGGAAATCAGCGTCCTGCAAATTCGTAATACCGGAGCTGTCCTTATCGTATTTCACCACATAAATGCTCGTTACAAACCGGATCAGGTCGCTATAAAAGCTGCCAATTCCAGAGGAGTCTACATCGTTCAGACTGAATACCATCGTATCTTTGCTGTCGTTAAAGCTACCTACATTCTGAATGTGGGCGTCACCTTGGGTGTAAGTCAAAACATCCTTCTCTTTCCACCCGCTAATGATAGAATCAGGGGATGGGATGAGCTTCGATGCCAGATCAGACTGGAACAGCGAGTTCGTACCGCGCAAGAACGTGTACGCGTTGGCTCCCATTGCGCTGCTTCCATATTTATATTCCTTGGTGACCGGGTCGTTAAAGCCTGTATTGTCAGCCACGATGCTGTTTTCCACTTCTTGTTTGCGGGCTTCATCAGAACGCACTGCTTGGCTGTAGCGCAGCAACGAGATTCCGATGTTATCGGAGGCTTGCCAGCCACTGTCCTGTACTGCTTCCGGCTTCAAAATCACGTTAAGCGGCACTGTATCCAAAACAGCGGAAGTTGACGTGCCGGAGATAGCAATAGTGATTGTGCTACTGCTGCTTTGACCCTCGGCGCTCATCTTCCAGTCTCCTGCCGGAAGTCCTGTTACGCTGTATGCCTCTGTGTCAAGAGGGCCATCCACAGGAACTCCTGCCGTGAGCGTCAATTTAACCTGTGCGTTCAGCATCTTCATACCGTTCATGTTAATCGCGGCGGCTGCCGGAACCGCTGCAATTTTGTTGGATGGTGTGTATTTATACAATGTAGCAGTATTTGTTCTTTGATACACGCTTACTGGCTTAGTGGGTTTATTGGTTTGAGCCCACGCCTCAGGGTTAATCTCAAAAGTAAGGTTGGTATCGGTAACTACATTGGCCGTGCCATCACCTGTTACGGTAATCTCGATCTGCTCTCCGCTCGCGCTTACCGCCGCAGACAATCCTGTTGGAAGGCCTGCTACGGTTAGGTCTCCGGCTGCCCACTGCCCCTGCTTCACTATCCCATTAAATACGGTGAGGGTAATTTTATTATGTTCAGGGTCAACAGTGGATGCCGATTGCATGTTCACACCCTGGTTATTCTCCAGAATCGCATAAGCAGCCGTACTGCCAGAGTTGCGGACGGTGCTTTCTTTTGTTTTTTCAAAATCCTTACCATTGTTACGGGTATCCCAGTTATTTCCTCGATTCGCAGACGCCAGTGCAGTTGTGCTCTTCTCCGGATCAAGTGGATCAAATACTAATCGCTGCATCGCGGACTGTTTGCCAGCTTGAGCTGCCGGGCTGCCCAAAAAAGCATCGACAGTAGGATCGTATCCGACAAAATCAATGACTTTGGCTTGTAACAGATCCTTCATCGGATCACTAGAAACCAGTGTTTGGGTAGTGCTCAGCAAAGCCACCTTCCCGCTGTTATTGCCTAGCTTAAGAGAACCGTCGGCAGTATCCGCTTGTGGCAATCCAGTCTTGCCCTTCACGTTGCTGCCAAGCGCAACCAGGTAATAACCATATGCCGAAATCCGGACCGTTGGTGAACCTAAAACCACCGATTTCCAAGCATTGCTCCCTTTATCAGCGTATTGAATAGACCAGCCATCCAGTGAAACAGACTGCCCTGTAGGATTAAATAATTCGACAAAGTCGTTGATATACATGTTGTCGGGATCGTTTAATTTCCCCCCATAGAACTGGCTGATCACGATGTTCTTCGCCAGATTATCGGTATTCGCCGGGCCTGCTGCTGCATAGCCTGTCCCTGCGAAAGACCACAATGATTGAACGACCATCACTGCTACAAGGACGACCGCCATCCAGCGCTGATTCCTTATCTTCAAGTTAGTTGACCCCTCTCCCATATCAAAATTCAGGTTATTATATCAACTGAATGTCATAGGAAGGTTAAGAGAAAAGCAGTGTAAAATTAAATTGATTAAACTGCGTTCACTACAATAAATAATCTAAATCACTTTTTCTAAAGTAATAGAGAAAATATGGGAATGAGGCGAATCAGGAAGAAGGATGTTTAACAGTTCCTTATCACCATTGAGTTTGTATGATTGACCAAATAAATAAGCAGCTCCCCAATGTTCGTCATTGCTCTGGTCTATAGAGCTTCCTTTGAATATTTGGGTGTCATTAGACAGTGATGTACTAAGCGTCCATTCATAAAAATTAACGAATAATTCCTGCTGGTCGCCATCACAATACTGAATAATTATTTTTTCAAAATAATGACCCCATTCCCCACAGCAAAGAATCGAAATGTTATCGAAAGATTCTTTAGGTGGAATAATCACCTGCGAGGCACAGATAATATTATCCTCATCTGTTGTTTCATAATGAGGTATCCAAAATTCCATATTTTCTTTTCTCAAAAATGAATTCTCTACCTCTTCCTCTAAAATAAATCCGCGTGCATTACCATCAAAATCAGCAAAGATCTTATCATTACCCATTCCCCTGTTATTGAAATATCCTTTCAAGTTCACAAACACACGGCTATTATTGTTCTGCTCAAGCGTTGAGTATTCCTTATCTGCTGTAACCAATACTTCTGTTAGATACTGAATACTCTCCATTCTATCAGCAACATTTCTTTCAATTGAACAGGCGTCATGAAGCAAATCTGCTATCTTTGTTCTTTTCTCACTATTCAAATCCTTTTGGAGAACGGCTTTGGATAGCACACTCAAGGATACCTGCCACTTGGAAGCGGCTTGAGCCATATAATTTGAGAGCATCTGAAGCTCGTCTATTTTAGTCCTTTTAAACATGTAATCTAATGACAACGAAAATAGTTTCCGTCTTCTTGTGGCTTCTCTTAAATTGGCGCAAAGATCAGAAAAATAGTAACTTTCATAATCCTGTATATCCTGAACTTCCAAGTTTAAATCAACATTTTTAATGCTTTCTGCAAACAAATCTATCGATTCAAAAGCATCCCTATGGGAGGCATTCTTTATTCTCAATGATTGAACAATTTCTCTTAAAGTGACTTTCCACTCGACAGACGGATTCCAGGCATCCATTCGAATGAACGAAGTGATATGCCAATGACCCTCACCCATACCAGTAGAAAATGATTCAATTCCATTTTTCACTATATTATACGGCAAGCTATGTATTTTTTTGGAGCTATGTACATCGATAAAAGTAAAACTTCCGTTGTCTTTGTTATAATCTAGAAGTAGTAAGAAACCCTTCCTATTCAGATCCTCATCTTTGGATTTAGTTGCCCATGGAAGATATAATTCATCGAATATAGTAATCAAAGGATGTCCCAATGCCAATTCTTTAATTAAGAACTCTATCGTGTCACCAACATTAGTAAAAAAATAACTTTGCGATTGTATTCCATGGAATTCTTCAAGCAAAGATTGCGAGGAAACATCCTCTTTTAAGCAAATTCTCTGACCCACTAATAAAGAATTTTCGGGATCCTCTTGAAAGTCAAAATCCCACGACTTGGAGTAGACCATTTCGTAGCCGCGCCCCCACCACGTCCCCAGAGTAGCTACAACAGCATCCATACAAGTCATATCATGAGTCTGAATAAATGTGATCTTATCAATATCATTAATAGTAGAAATCATTCTATCACCTCACAATTAAACTACCATAAAAATACTTATATTTCAAATATTTGATCCACAATTTTCTTAATAAATAAAACAAAAAAAACGGCATCTCTGCCGTTTTTCCGAGGTCTTTCCTATGTTGATTCAATTTCAGTCCAAACCATGTTCTTTACGGATATGATACAAACCTTGAACAAGCAGTTCGGCAGGGTCACGGTTCAGTTGCAAGTGGGTTAGCAATAAATGGAGCGGAATTGCACACACGTTGCTGCCTTCCGTGATCTCTGGAAATCCGGTTTCGAACATAGGTCCGTGCTCCTGATTCCAGGCTAGGCCTGCATGAACCTGCTGGGGTGCGAATTCTTCCTGGACTGCCGCGATGCAATGCGGAACCAGTACATTATCGATGACTGCTTTTGCTTCCTCTTCGCTCTCTGGCGGTTTAGGAAGCGCCTTGCCCCCGGGAATCTTCATCATTTCATAGTAGAACGAAGCTAGCCACACTTCCGGTTTATTGCCCGACTGGAATCTCGCAACCAATTCCCGCAGGAAAAAGCCGCATGAATATCCATTGCCGGACTCATCCTTCACATTGTACACAAACACTGGACCGTAAGCTTCCATGTTCAATACTTGTCCTTCAACATCCTGGAATTTCATGCGCAATGCTACGAGGCTGTTATGATGGACTGCCTTCAAAAGTTCAGTCCAATCCTCTTCAGACATTTCCGGTTGCTTGTTGTTCTCTTCCTCAATTGGTGTCTCATTAGTCATTATAAATTCACCTCGATATCTATCATACCATCAAAATTCATAGGGCAATAGTGACATCCTGATGGTACTTTTGCCAGGGGTTACGACTAGGCTATAAGTTATCCCGCCACTTAAGTCTACACGCGTCCAGCTTTCTCCATACCCTGCTCTTGTTCCCAGCGAGCGATCTCATCCCGTACACGAGGCGCCACTTCAGTTCCCAGCAGTCTAATCGCCTCCATCACCTCTGCATGCGGCATTGTACCATGGGGGACATGCAGCAGGAATCTCGTAATGCCCACTTCTTTGCGCAGATAAATGATTTTGTTCGCAACGGTTTCCGGATCACCTACATATAAGGCCCCGTCAAACTTGCACGCTGCATCATAATCAGCACGATGATATGGAGGCAGCCCTTTTTCCACTGCTCTGAAATTCGTCCGGGCATGTGTCGAAGGGAAAAACTGTTCAAGCGCCTTCTCATTACTCTCTGCAATAAAACCATGGGAGTGCGTGGCAATCGGCAGCTTCGAGACATCATGGCCTGCCTTGGCAGCCGCTTCTTTATAAAGCTGTACATGCGTGGCATATTGTGAAGGATTCACATTCCCAATAATCGCAAGTGCAAAAGGTAAACCCATAGCTCCGGCGCGAATGGCCGACTCCGGACTACCCGCACTGCCAATCCATACCGGCAAGCGATCCTGCACCGGGCGAGGATAGATTCCAAGATTATTTATTGCCGCTCTATGTTTACCGCTCCAAGTGACTTTCTCTGATTGCTGAATTTGCAGCAATAGATCCAGCTTCTCATCGAAGAGTTCCTCATAATCTTTCACATCGTACCCGAATAACGGGAATGATTCCATAAACGATCCACGTCCAACCATAATCTCTGCACGGCCGCTCGATACTGCATCAAGCGTGGCAAAATCCTGAAATACGCGCACCGGATCAGAAGACGAAAGAATCATTACCGCACTTGTGAGCCGGATTCTTGAGGTCAGAGCTGCAGCCGCAGCCATGACCACTGCAGGTGCTGAAGCGGCAAAATCAGGACGATGATGTTCACCAACACCATACACATCCAATCCCACTTGATCTGCCAGCACGATTTCTTCTACTACTTCACGTATGCGTTCAGCGTGACTCATCGTCTCACCGGTATGTACATCAGGCGTTGTCTCGACAAAGGTGCTTATACCAATTTCCACTACTTGTTTCCTCCTAGTACGTATTTGTTGTCTTCTTTTCTCCTTACCATACTAAACGACAACAAATCAAGTTGATCATTCTATTCTATCTCTTTATAGTTAAATATTCAAAATATTAAATATGAACATTTTGTATATATAAACGACCTACGCGCAGTCTCAATCCAAATTGAAGCAGCGCGCACCGATATATTATCAGTGCGCGCTGGCAGCATTGCTTTTTCCACCTGGTTTACATACTTACTTATTGATAATCGAATCCTTGTTATTCCCAAAAAACATTTGTTCCCACAATCCTTCGTGTGTATAGACTTCCTTCACACCATCTTTGACATGCGTCAAACGAACTTCACCCAGAATACGAGTATACGTTGGATTAGCACCTAATAATTTTGCGACGGTGGCTTTAAAGCGTGGCAGTTTGCCTAAAAGGCTTACCGCGACGATATCTCTTTTTCTTATAAACTCAACAGTATAGGTCTCCGTCTTGGAGACTGGTTGTTTATAAATCAAATGGTTATCCATGAATTTTTTGTTGATAGGATGCTCAAATGTATCTTCTCTTGTAACCTGGGTAAGGGATTGGTCATCTGTTAGGATCTCACCATCCTTAGCAATCATGAACACAGGAAGCCGCTTATAGCCATAATTTTTCTCTGCAATAATATCACAAGCAATGATGTCAAAGCCTTCGACTTTCGCCCGCCCCCAATACCAGTGATTCATCAGTTTATTCATGCTGATATTTCCCCAGTTATGGTCATGGTACCCGGTTCCTTTTAACTTAGTTGTTGTATTCCCAATAGTTAATGTAGCATCAATCACGGCAGAAGGCTGAGCGACAAACCAGGCAAAGAAATGCTCATCCTGATCACCATAGAGCCAGTGCCCTGTATCTGGACGCCACATCGGTAGCTTCGAAGTCATTGTGGCATGATATTTAACCTCTCCTTGTTCAAAATGCAATATATACTTCCCATCTTTATATTTCAAATAGGAGTTACCAATGTTAACGTCACAGATCTCACTTTTGGCGTTGGTCACTGTCCCTTTCGGTTCTTGAAAAGACCGTGTGGTCTTGGTTCCATCAGGATGCGTGATATCAATATCAACGGTCGGATGTGCCGGACCGGGAACGTCAAAGTAATTTTTAGTGAAAAAAATAGTAACAATCGTTGTGCCATCTTCAAACTCGGCATCGGTGTACCACCATTCATAAGTTCCTTCGCGTCCATGGGTTCTCATCCCATCTTCCCTAGGCAGCGGCTGGTCAGGCAGAATATTCAACTGTTTGTAATCGGAATCCGAATCGGCAAGTCTGGCACGTTTTATCGTATTTCCCATTGGGCTAACCTCCACAAGCTTAAATTAATAATCATTACATCTGTTATAAAATTGACAACTGTCGTAGTTATGGCTAAAGTATATTTAAAAACAATGACAAGTGTCAACGTTATCTGACAAGTCTTACATATTGGAGGAAATGTCATGTATTCTGGAACAAACCCGTCCGCCATTCGCTCACAAAAATGGATTAGGGACTCGTTACTTCAACTGCTAGAGGAAAAACCCTATAAAACTATTTCTATAAAAGAAATAACGGAGAGAAGTGACCTGGCTAGACAAACGTTTTATCAACTATTTGCTTCCAAAGAAGAAATTATAGAATACCATTTGGATAATTTATTTCGTGAATACCTGATAGAAATACAAAATTTAGAGGTAGCAACCACCGAAGAGTTAGCAAGATTGTATTTTATTTTCTTCCATAATAATGAAAACTTCATTCATCACCTGATCCAAAATGACTTGATCCATATTCTGAATCAAAAGTTTTATGATTATTTAAATGAAATCGGTACTGTTCTGCAGCTTAGCCAGACTGACACCGAATACTCATTAGCCTTTATTTCATCTGGCTTGGTCGGTATTCTGGTATATTGGTTTAAACAAAATAAAGCAATGCCCATTGACCAATTGGCATTGCTGGTTAGTGATATTTTGAAGCCTAAATTGGCTGAGTAGCTACAACCGCGTCAAAGCCAACCGTTCCTTAAGTCGCAGCCGTTGCAGCGGATGCAGCCGCCCGCTCATGGCCCGCTTGAAAATGGCGGAGACCCGGCCGCTCCAACCCGAGATGCTCGCGCAGTGTGCTTCCGGTATATTCTTTCCGAAACAACCCCCGCTCCTGGAGAATCGGTACAACATGGTCGACGAATTCATCAAGATTGCCCGGCAGCACCGGCGGCATAATGTTGAATCCATCGCAGCCATATTCCTGAAACCAATGCTGCATAAAGTCAGCCAACTGCTCATAGGTGCCCACAAACTGCATATGCCCCCGGGCACCAATCAGACGCCCTCCTAAATCCTGAATAGAAAGGCGCTCTTTGCGCGCCATGTCCATGATGAGCTGTACGCGGCTTTTCATGCCGTTGGTCGCTTCGACAGGGTCGGGAATGTCCGGTAGCTCCCCTTCAATTGGGTAGCCGGAGAGGTCAAAATTAAGCATGTTGGACAGTGCACCGACAATTATATTGGACGGAATCAAATCCTGAAGCTCCTTGTATTTCTGCTGCGCTTCCGCCTCCGTTGCCCCAATGATTGGTGACAGACCCGGCATGATCTTGATGCTGTCCAGCTGCCTGCCATTGGCCACAAGCTTCCCTTTGACACTGGCATAGAATGCCTGCGCCGCTTCCAGCGATTGCTGCGCGGTAAAGATCACTTCTCCGAACGCAGCAGCAAAGTCCTGTCCCGGAGCGGAAGAACCCGCCTGGATTAGTACAGGATAACCTTGCGGCGGGCGGGGAACATTGAGCGCCCCTTTCGCCGAATTCCACTGTCCCTTGTATTCAACTTCCTTCACCTTCGCTCCGTCAGCGAAAATCCCTGCCTTGCGGTCGATGACAAGCGCATCATCCTCCCAAGTATCCCAGAGCCGGGTGACAATCTCCACGAATTCTCGTGCCATCTCATAGCGAAGACCATGCTCCGGGTGTTTGTCCTTGCCGTAGTTGTGAGCTTCAACATCCAGCTGCGACGTTACGATGTTCCAACCCGCGCGCCCTTCACTTAGATGATCAAGTGAGGCAAATTTCCGCGCAACGTTATAAGGCTCGTTATATGTTGTCGATACGGTCGCCGTCAATCCGAGCTTCTCCGTCACCGTCGATAAGGCTGCGAGCAGCTGAACCGGCTCCAGCATGCCGGAAGCCGCATCCTCAACGTCCCGAACGTACAACAGATCGGCCAGAAACATCATATCGAACTTTCCCCGTTCGGCGGTTTGCGCCAGCTTTTTATAAAACTTGAAGTCAAACAGCCCTTCCGCCCCGGATTCCGGATGCCGCCAGCCATAATGATGATGGCCACTGTAATAGATGAAGGCTCCCAAATGAAGCTGCTCATCCCTTCTTCCCATCGTAAGCCCCTCCTGCCTTGGTGTTAGTCACCCTTTGAACGTGTCACGCCAGCGAAGCCAGCGCTTCTCCAATAGCCGGACACCTGAATCAGATATCTTGCCAATTAAGGCGAAAATAATGATGCCGACAAAGACGACATCCGTTCTCATATACGCTCTTGCGTCCTGAATCATATAGCCGATGCCAGCGCTCGTGCCCATCATCTCCGCGACGACAAGCACCAGCCAGGCAATGCCAAGCGACAACCTGATACCGAGTAAGATATTCGGCAGCGCAGACGGGACGATCAGCTTCGTAATGAGCTGCAACCGCGAATACTGAAGGATACGTGCGACTTCGAACAGTTTCAAATCTACGTTTCGGATGCCGAGAAACGTATTGACGTAGACAGGAAAAAAGGCGCCTAGTGAGATGATTAATATTTTGGAAAACTCGCCAATGCCAAACCACAATATAAACAGCGGTATCAGCGACAGTAGCGGAATGGTCCACATCATCTGCAGCGACGGATCGAGCGTCTTTTCGGCGATTTTATTCAGACCGGTCAATAGCCCAAACAGCAATCCCGTCCCTGCGCCCAGCAAAAAGCCAACCATCGCCCGATAAACGCTGATGCTCATATGCTTATAGAGCTCGCCGCTGGCGATCAGCTCCACAAACTGTTTCACAATGGCACTCGGTGTGGGCAGCATAGATGCCGGTACAAGATCGAGCTGTCCGATTGCCTCCCAGACGATTGCGATCGCTATCGGCACAAGCCAGCCGTGAAGCGGCCTCGGAATCGCTCGGAGCCAACCTTCCTCCTCTGAGCGCGATCTTTTCTCATCCAATACTTGCCCACTCATAGCTTTCCGTCTCCCTTATAGCTGTCCTGCCAGCGCAGTAACCGCCGCTCCAGCAATTTCACCAACGAATCCGTTAGCTTGCCCACAACCGCAAATACAATAATGCCGACGAACACGACAGAGGTCAGCGAGAATGATCTAGCATCATTGATCAGAAAACCAACGCCAGAGCTAGAGCCCATCATCTCCGCAACTACGAGCACCAGCCAGGCAACTCCGACTGACAACCTTACTCCCAGCAAAATGTTCGGCATGGCGGCGGGAATGACCAGCTTCGTGATCATGTGCCATTTGCTAAATTGAAGGACCCGGCCGACTTCGAACAGCTTGCCATCTACCGAGCGAATGCCAAGGAACGTATTGACGTAGAGCGGAAAAAACGTCCCTTTGGCGATCAGTAGCACTTTCGACGTCTCACCAAAGCCGAACCACAGAATGAACAACGGCGCAATTGCGAGATGAGGCAGCGTACGCAGCATTTGCAGCAGTGGATCGAGCAGCCGCTCTGTTTTATAGGAGAAACCTACCCAAATGCCGGCCGCCAGCCCCAACCCCCCGCCAAGCAAGAAGCCAAGCAGCGCTCTCCATGCCGAGATCCCGAGATGACGAATCAGCTCGCCGGAAGATGTCAGACTGGCGAATTCCTTCACTATTTTACTGGGAGCAGGCAATAAAATAGGATTCAACTTTCCCATAACAGCCGCAATCTCCCAGATCACAACCGTTGCGACCGGCAGCAAGATCCCCAGCGCTACATTGGTAATCTGTATGGATCGCCGCCGCTTCAATCTTCCGGGAGTCCTTCTTTTCTCCTTTACGAGCGGCGTTGCTGCCGCATTCTCCATGAGTGCCACCTCGTTCTGTTCGTTTCATTTGTCTATACGCCTTTATTTCAAAGCTTCTTTCACGTATTGGTTGTCGAATACCTCGGATACATTGATCTTTTTACGAATATTTCCAATTTCATATTGGAAGTCAGCCGTTTTCTGCTGCTCAGCAATGATCTCGTCACTTACAGGGATATTGATTATTTTGGACCGTACCTGCGTTCCTTTGATCACCTCAACCGGAACTTTACGTTCTGTTGCGTAGCGGTTCAACGCTTCGTCCAAGTTCTGTTCTTCCCATAGCCGGGTTTTCTCGAATACCTTCAAATAAAGTGTGACAAGCTCTGGATATTTCTCAGCAAACTCTTTACGCACGATCTGGAAAGACGGGGATAATACCCCCAACTGCTCGCCGTCCGTCAACACTTTAGCTTTGCCCGTTAACGTATTCAGCGTAATGTACGGGTCCCAGGTAGCCCATGCATCTACGCCGCCCGACTCGAATGCTGGCTGTGCTTCGTCCGGCTGAAGCTGAATAATCTCGACATCAGTGTCTTTAATACCGGCTTCATCCAGACCCCAATAGAGGAAGTTGTAGGCATTGCTCCCTTTGGCTACGGCTATCTTCTTACCTTTCAAATCATCAATCGTTTTAAGCGCGCTACTTGTTGGAGTAATGATCGCAACATTGTTCTTTCCTTCGAGCAATTGCGAAATGACCTTGAACGGAATATCTGCTGCCTGGGCGGCAATGATCGGCATGTTACCAAGACCGGCAAAATCAAGATGATTGGAAGCTATGGCTTCCGTCATCGGAGGCCCGCTCTGGAACTCTGCCCATTCGACCTTCACGCCAAGCTTTCCGAACTCATCCTCAAACCATTTCTCCTCCCTTGCTTTGCCCCAAAGCCCTCCGCTGCCCTGAACGCCCAATTTCACGGTCAATCCCTCATAGTTATTGGTATCCTTGCCTTCTTTGGCATCACTTCCGCTTTTTTCAGTATTGGCGCAACCTACCGTAAGCACCGCTATCAATAGAATCACAGCCCATACTCTGAATAATTTCATCTCCCATTCCCCCATCGATTGATTTAAATAAACTTTTCTCACATGATTACTAGGTATTGGACATAAAAAAAAGAGATGCCACGGTACATTCTGCTGCATTCTTGCTAGCAGTATTGCCCCGTCAATCTCCGGTTGTCTGGTCGATTGGACAATATTCAATTGTTCATCCACAAACTGAATATGTATTCGTTTTGTTACCTGTTATATTAGCAATGACTTAAATCACTTGTCAAACTATTTTTTGTCATTTCTTAGGAACACTAAATAAGGTTACGATATTTACAGCTTGGATCTTTACCGGAATTTCATAGCCGGGCGCCAATTGCAGCGTTAAGCCTTGAATCAAGCTGACAAAATAAAAGGCAAGCTCCTTCGGATCACCCTCAATAATGACACCTGCGTACTGTCCCTGCCGCATAATCTCAGCCATAGGTTCCAGATTCGTGGTGAATCTGCGTGTAGCCGCTTCTCGCAGCTCCGGATTCACCGTTTCGTTCGTCCGGATGCTTTGCAGCATAATCGTAAACGCCCAGTTCTCAGGTGTCGCGATCCAGCTCTCACAAATGAGATGAAGCTTTTCCCGGGCATCCATAACTAGCGCAGCTTGATTGGATATTTGACGGCCATAATCGATTTGCCCCCGCTGCAGCACCGCACTGAATATATCTTCCTTCGATTTAAAATAATTGTAGACGTTGCCGACACTAAGTCCGGCCTCCTTGGCAATATCCTTCACACTGGCGGAATCAATCCCCCGTTTTGCAATTACCTGAAGGGAACAATCCAGAATATGCTCCCGTCTCACTTCTCTTAATTGTTGATCTTTTTCTACATTTCTCGGTGACACTGGAAACCTCCTAGAAGTATACGAAGTATAAGGCGCGGATAGGACAACAACAAGATAGCAGTGGGACACCGCAACTCCACCCAATCCGCTCTACCCATCTGCATATTCTATCTCTTTATAGTTAAATATTCAAAATACCTTTTACTTCCGCAGAATCCCTTATCCATCTTCTATTACCTGAAATCCCCTCCTATGGTAAAATCAAAGCAGAATATACCATTTAGGAGCACATAATGAATCAGACTAAAGTGATACTTATTATTGAGGATGAACAGCATATCTCCCGCATTCTGAAGGATTATATTCAATTGCACCGCTATGAAGTACATATCGCCGACACTGGCACGACAGGTCTACAGCTTGTTGAGTCGTTAAGCCCTGATTTCATCATCCTGGATATTATGCTCCCCGATGTCAACGGAATCGAGCTGTGCCAGCAGATCCGGGATATCACCCGAAGTCCAATTCTCATCTTGAGCGCCCGGGGCAGTGATACAGACAAAGTGCTGGGACTCGGATTCGGCGCAGATGATTATATGACTAAACCTTTTTCATTGAGCGAGTTGGTAGCAAGAATTCAGGCGCATCTGCGCAGAATTGACGGCATGGAGATCCAGCCCCGGCAGGATGAGGTGCTTACTCTGGATTCTCTCACTATGGATAAAAAAGCATATAAAGCCACACTCGGCGAACAGGAACTCTCTTTATCGGCCAAGGAATTCGAACTGCTATATTTTCTGGCCCAGCATAAAAATCAAGTATTCTCCAAAAGCCAATTGCTGGATCAGGTCTGGGGGTACACCTCCTATGGCGATGAGAGCACCATTACTGTGTATATTCGACGACTAAGAGAGAAGATAGAGACTGACCCTTCCAATCCAATTTATCTCAAAACCGTATGGGGCGTCGGCTATAAATTTAATCTGATGAAATGAGAGAATGGGGAACGAAGGAATGTATTGGAGGCATTGGTTCAAAACGTGGTTCATCTCGGTGTTAATCTGCATTTTCGTTATTGTGGGATGTAGCGCCTTCATCTATTACAAGCTGGAGACCCAGGAACATAACGATTTCGCCCGCTATACCGTCAATCAAGCGCGGGTGGAGGTAAGCGAGATCATGTTTTTTCTGGAGCAGCAGCATTCAGTCCTGTCTAGCCAGCAAGACATGCAAGACAAGCTGCTCAATTGGAGCCAGCAGAAGAAACTGGACCTGGTGTACGCCGGACTGGATGGCACCGTTCTTTTTGACTCCTCCCGCCAGTTCCAGCCGCTCATAGACAAGCTTGATCTCAAGAATAGCGTGCACTACGATCTGCATGCTTCCAAGACGAACCCGGGTAGCCTTACACTTGCCTTCCCTGTGATCGATCCTGTATCGAAAAGGCAGACGGGCAATGCCATTTTCACCTTACCTGAAGAAATTCTCGACTATGAACAACCCACATCTATTCCCATCGTCTTCCCAGTGCTAATGGTTACCGCCCTCATTGTTCTGCTACTCCTTCTGTTTCAGCTAAAGAAAAGAATAAACAGCGCCCTATTGCGGCCCATCAACCGCTTGAAGGATCATTCCGAGGCGATTCTCAGGGGGAACTATGAACAGAAAGCAGAGTATGTGGAACAAGATGAAATCGGTGAAGTCTATGCCGTATTCGACCAGATGAGACAAGAGATTATGGAACTCAGTCAGCAGCGAGATGCACAGAACAAAGCTCAAAAAGAGCTGATTTCGAATATTTCACATGATCTGAAGACGCCTTTAACCACCGTGAAAGCTTATATTGACGCCATACAGGATGGAATTTGCCCCGATCTGCCTGCCATCATGGAATACATGGAGATTATGCAATCCCAAACGAACAAAATGGCTGTGCTGGTTGAAGACCTGCTTGTGCATGCCCTAAGAGATTTAGGACAAATCTCCGTTACCCTTACGGAGTGTTATAGCAAAGAGGTGTTCGAGAGTATCTTGAGACCCATCGGTCCGTATATCCGTACCACAGGCGTCAACTTTATTGAAGCGGCGGAGATTCCCAATGTGTTGATCCGGATAGACCCGGTTCGACTGGAACAGCTTATCTCTAACCTGACTGCGAATGCGCTTAAGCACACTTCGGCGGGCGACTCCATATCAATTGAGATTGTACAGCAGCAAGACCAGTTGAAAGTGACCGTATCAGATACAGGTGAAGGGATTCATCCACAGGATATGCCTTTTATCTTTGAACGATATTTTCAGGGTCAAGCCCCTCCATCTTACGAAAATAGATTAAAGGATGGCTCTGGCTTGGGCTTGTCCATTTGCAAACATATTATAGAGGCGCATCAGGGAACCATTTCTTTTAAAAGTGTCAAACATCAGGGAAGCGCATTTTATTTCACCCTGCCCTTATGCTAATTGGCGTAATCCTGTCTTGCTGTAATACTTTATTAATATTCTGATAAGATTATTGCAGGATTCCCCTTCTACAATGAACGAAAGAAGCTTACAGGAGGAATCTAATTGTGCTGAATACGGCCATCATCCAAGCTAAAAACCTGTGTAAAACCTATTCCACAGGCAGCGAACAATTCCACGCCATCCGCAATATCGATCTAGACATCTATCAGGGTGATTTCACAGTAATTATGGGCGATTCCGGCTCAGGAAAATCTACGCTGCTCTATATGCTTAGCGGCCTGGATTCCCTAACTGCGGGCGAGGTCTATTTCAGACAACAGCGTATTGACCAATTTTCCGAAAAAGAGCTTGGCGCCTTCCGAACGCAAAAAATTGGCTACGTCTATCAGAGCAGTAATCTTGTGCCAGACCTCACCCTTTTTGAAAATATCGCCTTGCCCGGCTATGTTGCACGGACCTCCAAGCGTGAGGTGAAGCAAAAGGCCTTATCCCTGATGGCGTCCATGAATATTGATGCACAGCAGAAACGGTTGCCTGCCGAGGTATCGGGAGGACAGCAGCAAAGAGCAGCGATTGCACGGGCGCTAATGAATACACCGGAGATTATTTTCGCGGATGAACCGACTGGAAGCTTAAATTATGAACAAGGGGTTAAAGTGCTGGATATCCTGACACAAATGAATGCCAAAGGCCAGTCCATCGTCATGGTCACACATGATATCAAGTCCGCCTGTCGGGGGAGTCGAATTATCTTTATCCGGGATGGAAAAGTGGGCGGCATGCTGGAACTGGATCCCTATTCCCCGGATAGGCTGCAGGATCGAGAATCCCTTATCTTCTCTTATATCACTGGGAGGGGGTAACGTCGATGGCTGCGATCCTGTCCATTTGCCTCGGGAATTTGCGCAAACGTAAGGTTCAGAACCTTCTGATTGCACTGCTCATTCTGCTGTCTACGCTTTTAATGAACACTTCCATTACCGTTATTGCTAATTCAGAAGATCTCTATGAAGACCTGCATCAGGAGACACAAGGGTCGCATGAAATCCTGAATCTAACCCAAGGGCTTCACAATCCACAGCAGGTTGCAGGATGGTGGACTTCCCAAGAAGGCGTTACCACGTCTGTACTACTGCCTTACCGGTCTTTAGCTGGCGTGACTTACAAGGGAGAAGAAATACCGAACCAGTATTTATATATGATGAATACCCCGGATCGGCCGTTTGGCACGGATGAGCTGGTTTTTGCCCAAGGAAAGGAAACGTCTCATCCTGAGCCAGGAATGGTGTGGATTCCTACCTCTCTGGCCTATAAGAATGAGATTGATGTGGGAGATGTGCTTCAGTTCAAGGCTGGCTCTACCCAGTTTACGCTAACGGTTTCAGCGATCGTGATCGATCTTCCGCTGGGAGGACCCTTTTCCACAACTGCGCGCATCTGGTTGAACGACACGGATTATGGTCATTATCTTGCAGGATTGCCAGGCTCCGATTCCTATTTCATGGGTATTCGTTTCACTGACTATAGTCAACATGAGGCTTACTGGGAGCGGTTTGAGAATTTCTTGGGTGTCCCTTTTATGGAGGAACGGCTTACCTTTGAAGAGCTTTCCTCGTTCTATTTTATTATGAACAAAATCATCGGTTTTGTAATGAGCTTCCTCGGAGTAGTCATGATCCTGGTTGCCTTGTTTACGATTGGCTTTACCATTTCAGACTCGATCCTGTCCAGCTACACAACCATCGGGATTTTCAAATCCCTAGGGCTAACTTCAAGGAAGATTATTTTCACCTATATTCTCCAATATAGTCTGCTCTCGCTGATTGCCATCCTTCCGGGGGTCATGTTCAGCCGCCTGTTATCCCGCATCATTATTGAACAATCCTTATCCTTTTTAAAAACAGCACAGACCTCCATCCCCATTCAGAAAATAGGGACAAGTGTATCCGTGGGGGCCGTCATGCTCCTTGTAATTCTACTATGCGTATGGCTATATGCGAGCAAAACAAGACCCATCCAGCCAATGCAAGCCATTCGTTACGGAATGTCAGAAGCCGCCTATAGCGGCATCAACAAACGAGGGAACCGAAATAAACGACGTGGCAGTGATTTTGAGCGCTGGCCAGTATCTGTAGTGATTGGGCTGAGAAATGTAACTCGCAATCGCAAAGGTTCTCTGTTAATGCTTCTGCTGACCACAGTGACCACAGCGGTACTTGTCTTTGGTCTGGTCCTGGTCAACAGCATCTCACAAATGCAGAAAACAGCTCCGCTGTGGGGCTATGATTCCGCCAACGTTGTCATAAGGATTGTGAATGCATCGGAGCTGGACCGTGCAGCCTTGGAAAGAGACATTCGTGCCTATTCCAGAATTGTGAACCTGAACTGGGCTGGTCATGCTATTGGAGTCGTTCCTAGCAACCGGATGCAGCATTCTACAAGTAAAACTGGTCAAACACAATCCATCAGCATCCCACTTACCGTCGTAGAAGGAAGTATGGATGAGATGGGTCTTGCCAATATTACGGGGCGTAATCCGCAGAATCCAAATGAAATTTCAATCGGTATTAATATTTCACGGCAACTCGGTAAAGAGCTCGGGGATATTATTCAGCTTTATATTGAGGGAAAACCGCACTCTTTTGCTGTCACCGGCATTTATCAATCCATTGCTAATATGTCCTTTCAAGCCAGAGTCACAGCGGATGTCGTGACCAAATTAAATCCGGATGACGGATATATGAATCTGTCGGACGTTCAGGATTCCGATGATATCGTGCAGCAGCTAAATGACAAATACAGCTCCAGTATTCAGGCCGTTAAGCAGCAGACGCTGCTGGATTCAGTCTTCAAGGAGGCCAGTGCCGTCCTGATCATCCCTATGAGCATTTTGGGATTGCTGTTTCTCCTGGTCAGTTGGCTTATCATCTATAGTACCTGCCGGATTCATATCCGGAAAGAAACGAAAACCTACGGGATTTATAAATCTATTGGACTGACTTCAAATACAATACGCGGATCCGTGACCTGGGGCATTGTCGGGCTGTCCGTCATAGGAGCTGGACTCGGGATCTTCTGTGGTATTTATCTTCTGCCCCGCCTCTTGAGAGAACTTCTATCCTCATACGGCATTGTCAAACTACCGCTCCTTACGAACTGGACAGGGATCTCTCTACTTGCTCTGCTTAGTATATCCGTGGCAGGCTTCGGCTGCTGGATTGCATCCAGAGTGATTTTGAAGACTACCCCGCGTATTTTAGTTTCGGAATAGCAGATGTACGTGTCTGCTAACAAGAAAGGGATTGCCCTATAAGAGCAATCCCTTTCTCACTTATTCTTTTGTAGCTATAACCATTACTTCAATATCATCCAAACTAATATTTTGACGCTTCCAATTACCTGCCGTTCCGCCCCAAATGTTCTCAACCTTTAATCCCACCTGAGAAAACATCTGTTTCAATTCAAACGGGAGGTATCTTCGCTCCTTAACCTCAACCTGTTTCTTTCCTTCTGGTAAATCCCATTCATCCATATAATGTTCTACCATTGTCACAGGATTAAACCTTCCGGAATCAACGTTCTCTTGAGTAAGGTTGCGAATTTTGGAGTAGGCATTCAAGGTTGAAAGAATAAATCGACCCTTCGGCTTCAATGCCTCAGAGATATTTTTAAGAATCGCCAAATCATGTTCGACTGGCTCATCATCCCTGCCAACTAAACCAAATGCCCCCTCGCAAAGACAAATAACCGCATCGAATGTCTTGATTGGAGTATATCTCGCCGCATCACAATGAATCCATTCAACATTCACACTGACTTCTGTTGCTACTTTTTTGGCTTCCAAAAGCATGCCTGATGATATATCGACTCCTGTAACCTCGTATCCGCGTTTTGCAAGTTCGATAGAATGTCTTCCTGTGCCACACCCTACATCAAGGATGCTGCTTCCTTCCGAAAGTTGCAATTCTTCAATCACAAAATCAACTTCCGAAATCGTATTCTTGGCAAAACCATTATTCATATAATGAGGGGCATGATTGTCAAAAAAAGCTTCCCAATTATTTGTACTCAACTTTGTTATACCTCCATGTTATGTGAACCACGGAAGCACATCCATAGTATATAAATGTAACTTCCGTAGTTTAGATTTGTTTATTTCCCTCTTGAAGATATACAAATAGACTTTTCATACTGCATCTCTCCTTGTATAAGATACTTTGAGTATAGGATGCGTTTCCAATTTTTTCAATGGAAAGTTTGGTTATAGTTAATCTGTCTCAGCAAATTTACTTCCTTAAAAGCAACACACAGCATTCCACATAACTTGAGTATCGGTCACTGTAAATTAAGCTGAGAGAGCTTCTTTTTCAATAAAAAAACATTCACTCATTGGTATGGTGAATGCCCTTTAATATTGTCCCTATGTTTAGTTCGTAGCGGCTTTAACCGTTATTTTCTTTTTCTTAACTAATTCCCTGTGACCTGCATAACTCATTAAAACAAATATTAGATTGATAACTGCGAAAAACAGATACACCATATCCATGCTTACTGCAACTAGAACTGACAAGAGAGTTACTACCAACAATATACTAAAGGTCACAATACAAAATATGCTATATTATTCATTTTTCATCACCTCTATACTAAAAAGAGGGGTTCGCTCCCCCTCTTTTTATTTCCGCGAATGATCTCCCTATTAATTGCTGCTCAACTGCATAACGGCAAGTGAATCCATATAGTCTCGCCAATAAACAATTTTGCGATCTTTAACAGTAACTATTGAGCAAAATCTATTGTCGTAAGGTCTACCTGAGTATGGTTCAATTCCGTGAACCTGATATTCCATTATAATAATATTTTCTCCCTGCGCTTTGTAAACCCTAAGATTATCGGCACTATTCAACTTAATACCATAATTACTAAACCAACTCATATATGTCGAGCGCCCTTCCATTCTGTTTGGAAATCCAGGAAAGTTGTATAAAAAATCGAATATCGCATCATCCGCAACAGCATCCCAAAAGTGTTCCCCATCAACTTCACCGACAAGCCCTTCCATAACGATGTTAAAAAATGGTGCAGCATTTTCAAATCCAATAGGCTGTTTTTCCATGTTTGTTCTCCTCAATCACAAGTGTTTTTCACTAACATATTATTGTTAACTAAATCGCATTCAGCGAATTATCTCGAATCGAAACGAGATTGCGCTTCTATAACTTCTTCCCAATTAGTCGTTACCCAATTAATTAGACCTTCTAATGGACGGATTAAGCTCACCCCAAGACTAGTAAGTTCATATTCCACACGGGGTGGTACTTCAGGAAAAACCTCCCTCATAATCAACCCATCGCGCTCCAAATTTCGTAAAGTCAGCGTAAGCATTCTTTGGGAAATTCCAGGAATTGATTTCTCTAAAGTCGAAAAACGAGTACGATTTCGGTGCAATTTAGAAAGGGAAAGCATCAGGAGGATACTCCACCTATCACCGATTTTTGTCAAAAGCTCTCGTACAGCCATAGGGTCCTTATACCCGCAGACGAATACCAAATCAATGTCATTATTCTCATTATTATTCTCCATAGCTGACCCCCAAGTTAGTTACAAATGCTTATATAGAATTGTATAAAAGATAATATGACTACATATTGTCAGGTTAGTTATTCCCCTAGTTATGTAATTTTAAAATAGACCATGCATTATTTTCATTAGTATTCTTCATAGCTAACCACCATGTTAGTTACGAAGGTTAAAGTGCCTTCTTGTTCTAAACAAGCATTCAATATATATTCTAATTCGTACTAAACAAGGGATAGCATAAATAATGAAAGGAAGTAATCATATGAAACAGATTCTCATCATTGAAGTGAGCCCAAGAGAGGCTGAATCCGCCAGTCGTGCGGTAACAGATAAGCTTTCTATGCGGCTTAAAGAGGAATTTCCAGAAGCTAAGTTCGTATACCGTGACCTTGCAAAAGACCCGATCCCTCATCTAGATGACAGCACCTTAAAAGCTATTTCATCAAAAATACCAGAGGAAGTAGCGGCCAATAAAGAATCTGCCCATCTATCGGATCAATTAACCAAGGAACTTCTGGAATCAGATGTCTTAGTCATTGCAACCCCGATGTGGAACTTCGGCATTCCGTCTGTGCTCAAAGCCTGGCTTGATCTTGTTGTCCGTCCAGGCAAGACTTTCACCTATACAGAAACAGGAGTTCTAGGACTGGCAAAAGATAAAAAGGCTATCATAGTCGTGGCTTCAGGGGGGGTGTTTACCGAAGGGGCATGGAAAGCATGGGATTTTGTAGAGCCATATTTACGTCAAATTTTAAGTTTTATCGGAATCGAAAATGTTCAAGTGGTAAGAGCTCAGGGTACAAATATTCCACAACTTGCAGAGAGCGCCATACCAAATGCTGAACAATCTATTGCGAAACTTGAACTGTAACAACGTTGAATAGCTAATCTGAAAGCGCTCGGAACACGTCAGAATTCCATTTCTGTCTTTCGAGCGCTTCAAGCTTGGCATACAACTTTCGTCGGCTGTCTTCACTTCTGATAGACTTTATAAACTTCAGCTTCAATATGTTTTCAATCGCTTTGTAAAGCGTCTCAGATGCCATTCTTAGTTGCCCTCCGCTTAGCTTTCCCATCATAAATAGTTAGCATAATTTCCTTTCTTTCTTTTTCAGCCTAATAGCCATTATCTCTTGGATTAACTCCCTTCATATATGACAAGAGATGTCGTCATTACAATCTATAATTGAATTGTATTCAACAAAGGAGGTATAAACGAAATGACTTGTTTACAAGGGAAAATCGCTTTAGTAGCTGGGGCTACAAGGGGAGCCGGTCGAGGTATTGCTGTGGAATTAGGAGCAGCTGGCGCGACGGTTTATGTGACAGGAAGATCAACTATAGCTCATCGTTCCGAATACGATCGTCCTGAAACTATAGAAGAAACGGCTGAACTAGTTACCCTGGCTGGCGGTCACGGAATCCCGGTTCAAGTCGATCATTTAGATCCTGCTCAGGTCAAGAAATTAGTGGATCGTATTGAGCAAGAGCAAGGTCGGCTTGATATTCTCGTGAATGATATATGGGGGGCTGAAAAGATGATTGACTGGAATGTCCCTGTATGGAAGCATTCACTTGAAAAGGGTCTGCGTATGTTACGGCTCGCTATTGATACACATCTCATCACAAACCATTTTGCGCTTCCCCTCCTGCTTAAAAATAAGAATGGTTTAATTGTAGAGATGACGGATGGAACAGCTGAATATAATAATGAAAATTACAGAGTATCCATGTTTTATGATCAGGCTAAAACCTCGGTTATTCGTATGGCATGGGCTCTTGCTCAAGAGATTGGGCCTTATGGATGTACAGCAGTGGCGCTCACGCCAGGCTGGATTCGCTCGGAAATAATGCTCGAACATTATGGAGTACATGAAGAAAATTGGCAAGATGCTATGACCAAGGAACCTCATTTTATCATTTCGGAATCCCCTCGTTATGTTGGCCGGGCCGTTGCTGCTCTTGCTCAAGATCCCGAGTTATCACGATGGAATGGACGTTCCCTTTCCAGCGGAGAGCTTGCTCAGGTTTACGGGTTTACGGATCTCGACAACTCGCAACCGGATTGCTGGCGTTACACGACCGAGGTCATAGATGCTGGTAAGTCCGCAAATGTTAAGGGATATAGATAAATTACGATACAAAAAACATCCCTTCCCAACAGAACACTCCTGCTGGAAAGGGATGTTAAATTAAACCTACGAGCTATCTCTACTTAAATCAGACCTGATTTTTGTAAAAGTCTTTGAATAATGGTTGCTACCTCAGCTCTGCTGATGAATGACTTCGGTGCAAGCTCAGTAGCGCTTCGTCCAGATATGAGGCCGGCCTGTACGCTGCCTGCAACGCTGCTTTGTGCCCATCCAGATACGTTTGCTGCATCCCCAAATGAACGAAGTGTTGTATCCTCCGATTGGGTGGACAGCGTTGCCTTCAGTCCAGTAATCGTCATCGCCCTGGAGAGAATCGTCATGGCCTGTTCTCTGGTAATTTTGTCGTTCGGCCGGAACGTACCGTCCTCAAACCCGCTAATCAACTGATACGCATATGCCGTGTTAATCGCGCTGCTGGACCAATCTGACGTCTTCACATCAGAGAACACCGACGAGCTATCTTCCAGCTTCAATCCCAGTCCGCGCACGAGAATAGCTGCGAACTCGGCTCGGGTGATATCGCGATCTGGACTAAATAGACTGCTGCCCGTACCATCAATGACCATCCGTGATCCCATGTCGTTGATAGCGTCTTTCGCCCAATGGTTAACGACATCAAGGAATTCTACCGGATGCCAGACGACAGAGTAAGTGCTATTGGTTAAGCTGTTAATCTGAGCATAATAATTGCCATCAATTTGAACAATCTTAGTAGGTACGTGGCGAACACTTCCATCTGGACCAATAACGACGCCTGTCGTTATCTTGTTCGGGTCAACCCCGGCCGGAATGGCGATCGTTCTTTCCACATAGGCATTGAATTTCGATACTTCAACACTCGTATTTTCGTATATGGCTTTAATCGTAAATTCCAGCGGCGGAACTACAAGCGTGAACGTTCCTTTTACTGCCGCGTCCTCTACAACCTTCACTGCATCCGCTGTTGGCGTCGCGATTTCGATTTGTACCTTAATGTCTTGCAGAACAATCGCTTTGCCCAGTTTCTCCGATATAGCGTCGATTTGAATTTGTTGTGCCGGGATCGTATACGTCGCTTGATCCGTCTTGATCGCTACAAGAGCTTGCTTGCTTTCCATGCTTTTTATCATCTGACCGTTAAGCTCACCAATCACGACATCTGACTTCGCACTGACCGGAATTGTGACAATGACCCCTTGACCTTCTGCCTCCAGTTTATCCTCCAGTTTCTTCTGGTCGATGATAATCGTTGTAATGCTTTGGTCATTTCGCTTGCTTGTTGTGGCCGTTCCCGCATTCTCCACTTTCCCGTTGACAAGGATGTCGACACTTGTATTCGTATTGACAGGTACCGTCGGTGAGGAAGGCTGGGATGAGTCCGAATTGCCATTATTGCTAGATTCTGCTCTCGGTATGATTGTATTTGATTCGGCGGATGCTGTACTTCTTTTTCCTGCAGCATTGATCGCTACTACCGTAAAGCTATAACTCGTTCCATTGGTCAACCCCGTTAAAGTAATCGGGCTTGTCGCTCCGGTAACCACCACATTGCCTGGTGAAACAATCACTTCATATCCGGTAATTGGGATACCTCCGTTTTCAATCGGAGCCCTGAACGTAACGATCGCTATTCCATCACCGGCGACCACCGTCACATTTGTAGGCTCTCCCGGAATCGTTGACGGAGTCACGCTTACCTCATTCGAGGCTGCGCTCAAACCGCCCTCATTTCCAGCCTTCACTACAAAGTAATAGGTCGTACCGTTTGTCAGGTTCTTAACGATATGGGTAGAAGAAGTGACAGTTGTCGCTTCAACCTCAGTAAATTGACCTGAAGTCGTCGCCATATAAATGTTGTAATAAGTGGCTCCCGTTACCGTATTCCAATTTAGAGTAACCTGATGATCGCCGTCAACAGCAACCAGGCTTTGCGGATTAGCAGGAACACTCGCCAAGTTTACTGATTGCGTGACTGTAAATGTCACAGGCGTCATATGATCCGCAGCTATCGTAATTGTTGCCGTATAGGTGCCCGAAGGCAAATTGTCCTTGGCATGGATGTCAAAGTTTGTTGCTGTGCCGCTAGTTAAGTTTGATGCCGGATGCGTCGTTACAAAATCATTGGCGTTCTTGCCGCTAAGCGTCACCGACAAGTTTACCAGGTCGCCTGTACCTGTATTCGTAATGGTGATTGGTCTAGTTTCTTGGGTACCTGGATGGTATCCCTGAGTAAGAGCTGCTAACGATTGATCCGTGATTGCATCAACCGAATAAGAAAGTGCCGCTGTGACCGTGATCGCCGCAGAAGCTTTCTTCGTTGCGTCTGCCGTCGACGTTGCCGTGATCGTATAGCTACCCGGTGCTGCATTCGCGGCTACGGTTACTTTCCCTGTATTGTCCACTGCCACTTTGTTACTGGCGTCACTACTACTCCATGTAACCGTGGTTGCTGCTCCGCCAACGACATCAACTGCCGCTGTGAGCTGCTTGCTTCCGCCTGGCAAGATGCTTGCCGTGCTTGGGCTGACCGTTACGCTATTGACGGCTGGCGCCACCGTCACCGTGATCGTCGCAGAAGCTTTCTTCGTTGCGTCTGCTGTCGAAGTTGCCGTGACCGTATAAACGCCCGGTGCTGCATTCGCGGCTACGGTTACTTTACCCGTGTTGTCCACTGCCACTTTGTTACTGGCGTCACTGCTACTCCACGTAACCGTGGTCGCTGCTCCACCAACGACATCAACNCCCTGTATTGTCCACTGCCACTTTGTTACTGGCGTCACTACTACTCCATGTAACCGTGGTTGCTGCTCCGCCAACGACATCAACTGCCGCTGTGAGCTGCTTGCTTCCGCCTGGCAAGATGCTTGCCGTGCTTGGGCTGACCGTTACGCTATTGACGGCTGGCGCCACCGTCACCGTGATCGTCGCAGAAGCTTTCTTCGTTGCGTCTGCTGTCGAAGTTGCCGTGACCGTATAAACGCCCGGTGCTGCATTCGCGGCTACGGTTACTTTACCCGTGTTGTCCACTGCCACTTTGTTACTGGCGTCACTGCTACTCCACGTAACCGTGGTCGCTGCTCCACCAACGACATCAACTGCCGCTGTGAGCTGCTTGCTTCCGCCTGGCAAGATGCTTGCCGTACTTGGGCTAACCGTTACGCTATTAACAGCTGGCGCCACCGTTACCGTGATCGCCGCAGACGCTTTCTTCGTTGCGTCTGCCGTCGACGTTGCCGTGATCGTATAACTACCCGGGGTTGCATTCGCGGACACAGTTACTTTACCGGTGTTGTCCACTGCCACTTTGTTGCTGCCATCACTGCTACTCCACGTAACCGTGGTCGCTGCTCCGCCAACGACATCGACCGTAGCCGTAAGCTGCTTGCTTCCGCCTGGCAAGATGCTTGCCGTACTTGGGCTGACCGCTACGCTATTGACAGCTGGTGCTACCGTCACCGTGATCGCCGCAGTAGCTTTCTTCGTTACGTCTGCTGTCGACGTAGCTGTAATTGTATAACTACCCGGTGCCGCATTCGCGGACACAGTTACTTTACCGGTGTTGTCCACTGCCACTTTATTGCTGGCGTCGCTGCTACTCCACGTAACCGTGGTCGCTGCTCCACCAACTACATCAACAGTGGCTGTGAACTGCTTGCTCCCGCCTGGCAAGATGCTTGCCGTGCTTGGGCTGACCGCTACGCTATTGACAGCTGGTGCTACCGTCACCGTGATCGCCGCAGTAGCTTTCTTCGTTACGTCTGCTGTCGACGTAGCTGTAATTGTATAACTACCCGGTGCCGCATTCGCGGACACGGTTACTTTACCGGTGTTGTCCACTGCCACTTTATTGCTGGCGTCGCTGCTACTCCACGTAACCGTGGTCGCTGCTCCACCAACTACATCAACAGTGGCTGTGAACTGCTTGCTCCCGCCTGGCAAGATGCTTGCCGTGCTTGGGCTGACCGCTACGCTATTGACAGCTGGTGCTACCGTCACCGTGATCGCCGCAGTAGCTTTCTTCGTTACGTCTGCTGTCGACGTAGCTGTAATTGTATAACTACCCGGTGCCGCATTCGCGGACACGGTTACTTTACCCGTGTTGTCCACCGCTACTTTATTGCTCGCATCACTACTCGTCCACGTAACAGTCGTCGCTGCTCCGCTAACGACATCAACTGTCGCTGTGAGCTGCTTGCTTCCGCCTGGCACGATGCTTGCCGTGCTTGGGCTGACCGCTACGCTATTAACAGCTGGTGCTACCGTCACCGTGATCGCCGCAGAAGCTTTCTTCGTTGCGTCTGCTGTCGACGTTGCTGTAATTGTATAACTACCCGGTGCCGCATTCGCTGCTACGGTTACTTTACCCGTGTTGTCCACTGCCACTTTGTTGCTGGCGTCACTGCTACTCCACGTAACCGTGGTCGCTGCTCCGCCAACGGCATCAACTGCCGCTGTGAGTTGCTTGCTTCCGCCTGGCAAGATGCTTGCCGTGCTTGGGCTGACCGTTACGCTATTGACGGCTGGCGCCACCGTTACCGTGATCGCCGCAGACGCTTTCTTCGTTGCGTCTGCTGTCGACGTGGCTGTAATTGTATAACTACCCGGTGCCGCATTCGCTGCTACGGTTACTTTACCCGTATTGTCCACTGCCACTTTGTTGCTGGCGTCACTGCTACTCCACGTAACCGTGGTCGCTGCTCCGCCAACGACATCAACTGTGGCCGTGAGCTGTTTGCTATCGCCTGGCGCAATGCTTGCATTGCCCGGGCTGACCACTACGCTATTGACAGCTGGAGCCACCGTCACTGTAATTGTCGCAGTAGCTTTCTTCGTTGCGTCTGCCGTCGACGTTGCTGTAATCGTATAAACGCCCGGTGTCGCATTTGCTGCCACTGTTACTTTTCCTGTGTTGTCCACTGCCACTTTATTGCTGGCATCACTGCTACTCCACGTAACCGAGGTCTCTGCTTCGCCAACGACATCGACTGTGGCTGTGAGTTGCTTGCTTCCTCCTTGTACCACACTTGCACTGCCCGGAGTGACACTCACACTATTGACTACTGGAGCTAAAGTAACCGTAATCGTCGCGGCCCCTTTTTTGTCGCTGTCCACTGATGACGTTGCCGTGATTGTATAATCGCCCGGCACAGCATCCGCAGCAACAATCACATTCCCTGTACTGTCCACAACGACTTTATTGCTGACGTCACTGCTCTTCCACGTGACGGTTGTCGCGATGCCTGCAAGAGCGTCTACTGTAGCCGTGAGCTGCTTACTCCCTCCTTGCACTACGCTTGCGCTAGCTGGGCTAACCGTCACACTATCGACTGCCGGAAGCAGGGTTCCTGACTGCAGAATCGTTCCAGTTACCCCCGCCGCCACATATGTGCCTTTTCCGTACGTGACGCCCATTAGGCTTTTCTGAATGCCGCTCGCTCGGATCGTCCAATTCACTCCATTACTAGAGGATACTATCGTGCCTTGATTCCCCACCGCCACATACATGCCATTTCCGTAAATGACGTCCCACAGAGTATTAGAAGCTCCGCTCGTTCGCTGCATCCAGTTCGCTCCATCACTGGAGGTCAGAATCGCTCCATTTATTCCACTTGTACCCACTGCCACATACGTGCCATTTCCGTAGATAACATTATATAAATAACTCGTATTGCCACTCGTTTGGATCGTCCAGTTCTCTCCATCACTGGAAGTCAGAACCGCTCCACTATTTCCCACCGCCACATACATGCCATTTCCGTAGGTAACGCCGTTTAGATAATACGTAGTGCCGACTGTTTGGCTTGTCCAGTTCACTCCGTCACTGGAGGTCACAATCACCCCATTGTATCCCACTGCCACAAACATTCCGTTTCCGTAAGTAACACCTCTTAGATAATACGTAGCACCGACTGTTTGACTAGTCCAGTTCACTGCGTCACTGGAAGTCACAATCACTCCATTGTCCCCCACTGCCACATATGTGCCGTTTCCATAGGCGACATCGTTTAGATCCACTCTGCTGCTGTTAGTTTGGCTCGTCCAGCTCGTTCCGTTACTGGAGGTCATAATGAATCCCCTGACCCCTATCGCCACATATATGTTGTTTCCGTAAGCGACTCTCTTTAGATCACTCGTAAGAGGGTTCGTTCGGATCGTCCAGTTGGTTCCGTTGTCGGTAGTCAGAATCGCTCCGCCTGTACCTATCACCACAAACGTTCCGTTTCCGTAAGCGGCGCTAATTAGGCCAGTTGTAACGCCGCTCGTCCGGCTTGTCCAACTCGTTCCGTTGGTGGAGGCCACAACATTGCCAGTAAAGGTATCAAAGGCCATAAATGTGCCGTTTCCGAAAGCAACGTTATATAGAGTGCTCGTAGTTCCACTCGCACGGCTATTCCAGGTTGTTAAGTTAGTAGAGGTTAGAATAGTCCCACTAGCACCTACTACCACATACATGTTGTTTCCATATGTGATACCATTTAGAGCATCCGTAGAGCCACTTGCTTTACTCGCCCAACTCGTTGCATTGGTAGAGGTCAAAATCGTCCCCCTAGTTCCCACCAACACATAAGTTCCGTTTGCGTAAATGGCTTTATTTAGACCATTCGTCGTATTACTCGCGCGGTTCGTCCAGCTGACACCGTTGTTACTGGAGGTCACGATTGTTCCACCTGCGCCTACCACCACAAACGTCCCGTTTCCGAAGGTGACGCCACTTAGAGCACTCCCAGTAATAGTCGCTCTGTTCGTTCGGTCCGTCCAGTTCACTCCGTCGGTGGAGGTCACAATTATTCCAGTGGCTCCCACTGCCACAAACGTGCCATTTCCGAAGGCGATGCTAGTTAAATAATTTGTAATGACACTACTTCGTTTCGTCCAGTTCACTCCGTCACTGGAAGTCACAATCGCTCCGCCTTCCCCCACTGCCACAAACATGTTGTTTCCGTAGGTAATTGCATTTAAACGCTCACCTGTAGGCAACGGATTGCGGATATTCCACTCGTCAAGAGAATCTGCAAAAGCATACTGAGGAATATTGCCCGCAATTAATAAAAATACGATGAAGATCGACATCCAACGTTTGATCATTTTCTCTATTCCACTCACCTTCATGCTGATTTACTCTACGGTGACATTATATCTGGAGTAATGTTGCAAAATTGTGACAAAGCAAAAAAGGAACCCGCTTCTGATGCCAGGTTCCTTCGTTCGATATATATATATCAATCCGTTAATTCTCGAAGTAAAGATGTAAGCGTATCTCCCGACACAGCTCCCAGCTCTGCATGGATCAACTCGGTGTATTCTTCATAGTAGGCGGTAGCACGCCCAGAACCGCCGATGCGATAGTGTAACTTCAGCGCCTCTTCCCGCAGTGATTCATCATAAGGATCGTGTTCGACCAGCAGCTCGGCCAGTCGCAGCGCCTTGAGCGGCTCCGTCACGGATTCCTCATAATACAATAGCAGCTTTTTCCCCAGACTGAGAAAGTACTGGCGGTATTCTTTGCGGTAAGGCTCGCACCAGACGCTGTCGAACCCTTGAAGAAACGGCCGGCTACAGCGGTGAACCAATTGCTCGACGTACACCAGATTGTCAGGATCTATTCTGACAGCATCCAATACGAAAAGCTCCAATTCGTCCGCATCCAAAGCCAGCGCTTCATCGGATAAGACTAATTTGTATCCATTCCGGACAGATGCCAGCGACATTCCCGATCGGCAGTCCCGTAGCGTCTTATTGATTCTGCTAACCGTGCTTCGAAGGTTGATGCCTGCCTTCTCCACATCCAGGGCCGGCCAGAGCGCCTCGAACAGTTCCCACTTGCTAACCTCTTTATCCCGGGGTTGTAACAGCATATAAGCGAGCAGCTCTGCGCACTTGGAGGTTACCCAGCGAACCGGCTCGGGGTCAACATCCATATGTAGAGCAAACTTGCCGAACAGGTAGGCGACAGCACTCTTTTGTCCGCCGTTACCAGCATTCTCCCCGCGTCGCTGCCGTCTTTTTCCTACGCGTTCGAGCGAACGCTGCAAATCCTCTTCCATTAGCGGCTTCAGCAAATAGTCGAGTGCATTCACCCGGAACGCATCGATCGCGTATTGATTGTAGGCAGTAATGAACACGACCTCCATGTCGAGCTTGTCCGCATATACCCGCTCCGCAATCTCAAGTCCGCTCAGCTCGGGCATTTCAATATCCAGAAATAGCACATCGGGCATTAGCTCTTTCGCCATTCCTAGCGCCTCATGAGGATTCACGCAGCAGCCCAGCACCTTCACTCCTGCACTCGCAAGCATTCTGTCAATTTGCTCCGTAACCAATAACTCATCATCTACAACGATAGCTTTCATCAACGTGTTTCATGCTCCTCTCCGTTAGCTCTAGTTGCTGCTGTGCGGGCGGGGATCAGGAAGGTGACGGTTGTCCCCTTGTCCTGAACGCTCTCGATCCGCAAACCTTGAGCGAATTCATTGATGAGTCGTTTGTGGACATTGATCAGGCCAATGCTTCCATCCAGCCGCTCCCGCTTAAAAATTCGATCAAGTTGCTCTGCGGTCATGCCAACCCCGTCATCCTGAACAGTGATCTGCAAGCCTTGCGGCGCAAGCTTCGCCCGAATAACCACCGTGCCTCCCGACAATCGCTTCATGATGCCATGGCGAATCGCATTTTCGACCAGAGGCTGCAAAATCAATGCCGGAATCAACGTCTGCGTTCGAACATCCACATCCCATTCCACATTCAGGCGTGTGCCGAAACGAGCCTGCTCCAGCTCCACGTAGGATTTGGTGAGAGACAGCTCGCGCTTTAGACTGACCTTCGCATGACGGGGGTCAAGATCAAAGCTGAGCCGCAAATAGTTGCTGAATTCGCTCAGCAACTTGCCTGCCCGATCGCCATCGCTATAACATAACGAGATAATGCCACTCAAAGCATTATAGATAAAATGCGGCTTGATCTGCGATTGCAGAAACAACGTCTCCATACGAATGGCCTGCTCGACTGCTTCTTTCAATTGCAGCAGTGTCTGTACCCGGGCCAGCAGCTCCTTGCCACTGAACGGTTTCACTAGAAAATCATTTGCTCCCACTTCGAATCCCATCGCAATATCTGCCGGCGAGTTGCGTACAGTCAGCAGCAGAACGGGCAGCTCGTAGAGCGGGACCTCCTCCCGGATACGCCTGCACACTTCATAGCCTGAGAGCTCAGGCATCATCACATCGAGCAGGACAAGCGACAGATCATCACGATGCTGCTGAATCAGCTTGAGCGCGTCCGCCCCATTGTACGCCGTTAGAACATGATAGCGACTGGAGGCGAATAACTCCTGTAACACCTTGATGTTGGAGGAATCATCATCCACCAGCAAAATCTTCACCTCGCCGGTTCGCTCCGCTGTATGCGGCGAGGTCTCTTCCCTCGCCGGCGAGCTTGTCCTGGACAAAGGCTGCTGCTCCAAACCGACAGCGGCTTCTGCCCGGATGGCCCCAAGTTCTCTCTGCGTTGCCGTCGCCTCCGGCAGCTGCAGCTCGAACATGGAGCCCCTTCCCGGCTCCGACCACTTCAGTTCCAGATCACCGTCCATTTGCTTCGCAAGCGCCTTGGATATTTTCAGACCCAGACCGGAAGATTGATACGCCGAAACCGCTGGCTCCCCGTCATCATACAGATCAAACTGAAAAAGCTCCCGACGCCGTTCTTCACTCATTCCGGCGCCAGTGTCCGCAAACGTCAGGAATAGCCGGCCTTCTCGCGACTCTGCGGCCACCGTCACACTTCCACGTTCCGTAAATTTCAACGAATTCCCGACCAGATTCACAAGAATCTGCTTCAGGCGGTTTTCGTCGGTAAACAGATAAAAGGTTCCCGGAGGCACCTGATTGACCAGCCACACCTGATCATTTCTACGAATAAACTTCAGTGCTTCGAGCGTAGCCTGCACCGTGCCGCTGACATCGAAAAACCGGTGGTGGAACGTCAGACTTCCGCTCCGCAAGCTCTGAAAATCGATAATATCGTTCACCAGCGTGGACAAACGGGTCGCCTGGGCAATGATGAAGTCCAGATTCTCACGATGCCGCTGCGCTATCCCTTCACCGCTCTGGTCGATAACCACCTGCGCCAGATTGATAATGCCGTGCAGCGGAGTCTTGAACTCGTGGGACGTGTGGATGAGAAACTCGTCTTTTTGGCGGTCGTACGCAATGAGTTGCTCAGTGAGACGCTCGTTCCGCAAGAACGCCTCACGAACCCGGTCTGACATGAGGAAGGATTGCGATAGAACGAGAAGCAGCGGTGTTACGATCATATAATACGGATTGTCCAGCGCGAGCTGATAACGTGTCTGTGCATACACCCAACTAATAATAAGAAAAAATAAACCGAGCAAAATATAGTAAACTTGAACCCCGCTATTCCGATAACGGAATATCCAGCGGATCATGAAAGCAAAAGCGGTAATTTGCAGGACGATTCCGAGCCAAAGAATATCAATTAAATATTCGTTTGGTATTCCAACCAATAAGACAAGACATCCATAATAAACTCTTTTCAACCACTTATACTCCGGGCTGCCCTTATCGTCCAGACCCAGATACAGATAGACATAGAGGGTAAACGACATGACCGAAACGTAGGGCAGGATAAAGAGCAGCTTCTGCAATAAAAGGAAAGAGATCCCGGGGAACAAAGTCGCCATGACGATTTCGTTGTCAATGCTGAAAAATAACCCTAATGACAAGCAAAACAAACTGAAAAAGGCGAGATAGGGCTCTTTCCGCCATTGCCTGAATGTTCCTGCGAAATAAATCCCGAATACCAGCATGGTCGTAATGACAATCATATCCGCCAAACGTGCATTATCACGCCTGGCCCATACATCCGCTGTTAAACCGAATTCTGGTGCTTGCACCAATCCACCTTCCAAATAACGGTAACTTGCGATCTGAATAATGATGTCAATGGTGCCGCTATCCGCTTTCATCATACCGTAAAACGGAAGGTTGCTAGGTACAAATTGATCCGACGACAAATGCGGTTTTCCAGTACCGCCGAGGTCCGAACCGTTCATGAAGATATGGCTGGACAACCGAAGCTTTTTAGCTCTAAGGCTATAAAAGTCAGGATCTTTAACCTCTACGCGCAGACGGTACGTACCTGCACCATGCCCCTTGTCAGATGAAACGACACCCTTCCAGCCTCCTGCAACACGAAGAAGCCGGCGCTCCGCTTCCAGTGCCTCGCCACCGGTTTGAAAATCCTGCGGAGTTAACAGCTTGTTCTCATAGAACTCCCACTCTCCACGCAACGGTACAATCCCTTGCTTCGCAAAATCCCATTGCCTGGCGTCCAACACTCCTCCTCTCGCTTCCGGATACTGAAATGTAGGATGTAACCATTCATAAACGAATAGCGATATAACAACGGTAAAGACAAGCATCATGCCGATGAGTACCGTCAGTTGTTTTCTCATTGTACCTAGTTCCAGTTCCGTCTTCATATCCGCACCCAATCCATTATGTTTATGACTATATTCGCCAGAATACGACACATATCCTGCAAATAGGGAACTTGGGAGATTGAAGCCATATTCCTGATTTATTCCTTTTCTATTTGCGCCAAAATAAAGTTATCTTTGTTAATTTCCACCGCAATAGCAGTTTGAATGGATTGATCCTTTATCTTAAATATTTTTGTTCCAACAGGATAGTGATTTGAAAAATCATCCTTACTGGTCTCCGATTCCTTATCTGAGTAAGCTTTAATTTCCCCAATACTTTCTTTTATATCAGTAGAAGCTACTTTTATTTCAGTCCCCAAATAGATCGTTTTATTAAAAATAATGATCTTGTCGAAGGACCAGCTTTGAGATGATACTTGGACTACCTCAGGTTCATTGGTCTTGTCAACTTGAGCTAATGAAGGATGAGCACATCCTGATATCAGAAGTAGTGCAAACAACGTTCCAATTAGTCGCTTCACGGTCATTCCCCCTCCATAATCAAGACGTTCGAAAATGAAGAAAAGTTACCTAAAACCTGAACATAGTCCCGAACAACGCAAAAAAGCGGCTCACCTTACACTCCGCTACTCTTACTCTTTATGCTGTTCAATAAAATATTTACCCCAACCCACCAAGCTTGCACGAAATACGAGACGCCGCTTCCTTCACATGCCCAATGAACACCGGAATTTCGTCTTCGCCAAGCCGATGAATCGGTCCTGCCGCCGACAGGCTGGCAACAATTCGCTGCTGCGGGTCAAGCACAGGCGCCGCAATAGCGAACGCATCCGTATCTACCTCGCCCAAGGTAAAACAATAGCCTGCGTCCCTTATGTTATGCAGTTCTTGCAGCAGCGTAGGCTTGGTGGAATCCGCCTCAAAAAGCTTGCACATGTCTTCGATAATCTTATCGTTCTCATACGCAAGCAGTGTTTTTCCTGAAGCGCCTGAATTTAGCGGCAACACCCGGCCATTTTCAATAGACATTCTGATTAATCTTGGACTGGTTACATTCTCAAGACAAATGGCTTTGGAGCCGGAGCGGACGAATAAGACTGAAGTTTCATTAGTTAGAGCGGTGAGCTCCTCCATGATTGGTCTCGCGATGACCAGAAGCTCCTTCTCGATCTGCTGAGTTAAACCTCTGGCTAAATCAAAAATCCGAAGCCCCAGGCCGATCTTGCTCCTCCCCTTGCGCTCCACAAAGCCACTCTTAATTAACGATTGAATAAAACGATATGCCGTGCTCTCCGGAATGCCTACCTTCTCCGCAATCTCGCTTACCGTAAGCGTAGATCCGGAATCAGCGAGGACAAACAGGATATCTATAGCACGTTCCAGCGTCTGAGTACCATTCATTATTACACCTCAAAATAAAACGATCGTAGTTATATAACTCTGAACCAGTATATCATACTCGCTGTTCCCCGCGTGACCTGCGCAAAGTGATTTTCTCCAGTCTCAGCAGAACCATATTCGTCGATAACGCCAGCAAGGAGACCAGCAAAGTGCCCCACACCATCTTAGGAATGGAGTTTTGATACAACCCTTCGAACAGTACCCCGCCAAGACCTCCGGCATTAATCCAGGCTGCGATGGTTGTAATGCCTATTACGGATACAGACGCAATTCTTAACCCGCCCAGGATAACCGGCAAGGCAAGCGGTAGCTCAATCCGCACAAATTGTCTCCACGCGCTGTACCCCATACCTTTGGCTACCTCAATAATAGAAGGCTCAATGCCTTGGAATCCTGAGATGACATTGCGGACCAGAATTAACTGACTGTACACCACCAGTGCAATTATGGCAGGTTTAGCGCCAAGGCCCACGAACGGGATCAGCAAGGCGAACATGCCCAAGCTAGGAATCGCATAAATAATACTTAGCACAGATAGCACAGGTACCGCAATTCTCCGTCTTCTGGCTAACCAGTAACCAAGCGGCAGAGCGATAAGCATCGCAATCAGCAAAGAAACAAACGTAAGTACGATATGCTCCCATAAAGAAATCAACAAATCATCATAATGGCGGGAAAAATAGTCCAGCATTCCAATCACCTGCCATTCTGCAGATTCAACTGCTCTAGCGTAATCTGACCTATCCGCTCACCCTTATCATTTTCAACAACGACATAAGGGGCATTGTGCTGTAAAAGAATCTGAAGCGCCGTCTTTAGACTCTCGTTCGCCTGAATAGTCGGAACGCCACCCGGTACTGTGTCATTCGTCAAGGCGATCATCCGATCCTCCGCCCGGATCAGGTGAAGCTGCTGGAATAAGTCATCTGCTTGAATCAAGCTCGACACAAAAGAATTGCTAGGGTTCGACATAATCGCCAGCGGAGTGTCGTACTGCTGAATGGAGCCTTCATTCATGACGATCATTTGATCTCCCAGCTTCATCGCCTCTTCCACATCATGCGTGACAAACAGCACGGTCTTGCCAAGCTCCTGTTGTATCTGCTTAAAATCATCCTGCAGCTTCTTACGTGTAATGGCGTCAATGGCACCAAACGGCTCATCCATCAGCAAAATGGCGGGGTCTCCAGCCATCGCTCTGGCAATGCCCACCCGCTGCTGCTGTCCACCTGACAATTGACGGGGGTAGAGCTTTTTATAATTTTCCGGAAGATGTACAAGCTTCATTAAATAATCAATTCGCTCCGCGGTCTTCTGCCGCTCCCAGCCCAGAATATCCGGCACAGTTGCAATATTCTGCTCGATGGTTAAATGCGGAAATAGTCCCACCTGCTGAATCACATAGCCGATGCTCCGACGCAGTTCTGTTACAGGCAAGCTTCGAATATCTTGGCCAAACACAGAAATGGTGCCTGCAGTTGGCTCAATAATGCGGTTCACCATCTTCAGTAAAGTTGTTTTCCCACTGCCCGATGCGCCCAGAATCGTAACAAAGGAACCCTGGGGAATGCTTAGACTCGTTTCGTTAACAGATGGCTTCGGGGCCTTCGGAAATGTTTTGGATACCTGCTCGAAAACGATTGCCTCTTTCATCACTAATCAACTCCTGTAGGAAGGGGGCTTCCCCCTGCTGGAGAAACCCCACTGTTTCAATTATTACTTCTTAATTAAGCCTTGTTCCTCCAGGAAGGACTTGGCCACATCTGCATATTCTTTTTTCTCAATATCGACTTGAGCGTTCAGCTTTTGCACGGTTTCGTTATCCAGCTTAGCGGAGATTTTATTCAACACTTTCGCGATTTCCGGGTCCTTGTCGTTAAGCTCACCACGGATTACAGGAGCAACGAAATATGGAGGCCAGAATTTCTTGTCATCCTCCAGCAGCACGAGATCCTTATTGGTCAAATCACCATCCGTTGTAAAGCCTACAGTCACATCGGCTTCGCCGTCCAGCACAACACGGTATTTGATACCGTAGTCAAACAGCTTCATGCTCTTAAAATTCAGTTTACCGTAAGTAGCATTCAGACCTTTCAGTCCATCCTCACGCTCTTCGAATTCCGGCACAGCTGCCATGTTAAGCTCCGGTGCATACTTCACAAGATCGGAGATTTTGTAGAGATTATATTTTTCGGCAATTTTCTTAGAGGTCACCAGACCTTGGGAATCATTCGCGTTGGTCGGTTCCAGCCAGATCAGATTGAACTTTTCTTTGTACCCTTTGGCTACTTCATCGTACACTGTTTTGGCATCCGAGTTCGGCGGCAATTCCAGAACGTTGATCAATCCTGTGCCTGTGTATTCGGGGTAAAAGTCGATATCGCCTTTTTTAAGCGCTTCGTGGGCAACCAGTGTACCACCGAGGTTAAGCTTGCGCTCTACCTTGTAGCCAGCATCCTCAAGAGCCAATGCATACATTTCACCTAGTACCAGAGATTCGGTAAAGTTCTTGGAGCCTACTTTCACTACAGTCTTACCGGAATTAGAGGAGCATGCGCTAATTAGCAGAACTACACTTACCAGTAAACCGGCCAAAGCCAATAGTTTTCTTTTCAATGGAATACTCCTCTCACATTAACGCTGATATTTGGTGACTAATCTTTCAATTCCCGAAAAACCGATTTCCGATAGAATGGCTAACAGGGCTACCGGAAGCGCGCCGACAAGCAACAAGGAGAATTTGTACATTCCCAGACCATTGATGATGAACGTGCCAAATCCGCCGCCGCCGATGAACGCAGCCAGCGTGGCACTGGCAATAACCTCTACCGCCGAAGTCTTAATTCCGGACAGCAGCAATGGAGCCGCGAGCGGCAGCTCGATCTTGCGCATAATCATCCTCTCACCCATTCCGAGGCCCGAAGCTGCTTCAATGATTGCCGGCTCAATCCCCCGAAAACCCATATATGTATTAATAAGAATTGGAGGGCAAGCAAGTATCGTCAAGGCGACGAGTGCGGGTGCAAAGCCTGTTCCCATGATCGGTAGAATAATAACTAATACCGCCAAGCTTGGGATGACTCGCAGGGAATTGAAGAGGCCCATGATCGGATCGGTCAACCATTGCTTCTTGGCACACAGAATACCGAGTGGTACGCAGATGACGATCGCTATAAGAAGCGCGTAAACGCTTATGCTCAAATGTACCTTGGCCGCTTCCAGAAATCGGTCACTATTGGTTATCACATACTCGTAAGCTTCACGGAAAACATTCACCCGTAATTCCATCTCCTTCCGCCTAATTTATCATATAGCAATAATTAATTACCATTATTATTAAGCGATATATACCATTATGTCAATCGGAATTATTTTTTTGTTTCGTTATATAAGACGAATTTAAGTTCCAAACGTAAAGCTCAATCGTCACTACGGTGGAATGTTTGGACTTCCGGCCGCTGTTGTCTGCAGATTTCTTGGTTTATTACCGCTGTTCGCGGTAGAAATCCGCATAGCTTATGCTTCCGATGCGAGCTTTCCTTCAGAAAGCTTTTAGGCGGTCGCTAACGCTCCTTCAGTTCCAAAATTCCCCTCCGCCACTTTTCCCTTAACTCAAATTTTCAAGTTCAATCTATATAGAAAGTTGTATCAGAGCATGCAGTAACACATTGGCGCCGGCAGCACAATCCTCGGGACTGCTCCATTCCAGTGGATGATGACTGATACCATCGCGTGAGCGNAAAGTTGTATCAGAGCATGCAGTAACACATTGGCGCCGGCAGCACAATCCTCGGGACTGCTCCATTCCAGTGGATGATGACTGATACCATCGCGTGAGCGGACCAGAATCAAACCGATTTCCGTAAGCTCATTCATTGCAACCGCATCATGGCCTGCACCGCAGACCATAAAATGCTCGGGCAACGCATTAATTCTACAACTTTCTGATAAGGTATCAATAATCATCCGGGAGGAACGCACGGGCGGAGCACTGTCTGTGGTTATAATCGAGAGACTCAAGCCTTTTTCTTCAGCTATGATAGCTAACGCTTCTCTAATCGCCCGCTCCATCCGAAGTAGCTTCCCAGCTTCTTCATGCCGCAGATCGACACTGTATACGACCTCTCCAGGGATAACGTTAATTGCTCCTGGTGCAAGCTTTAATGTGCCTGTCGTTGCCACTCCACCGTGTTCAACAGCTATCTGTTCGATGGCAAGTAACTGCGCCGCAGTAGCTGTCAGCGGATCTTGCCGCAGCTTCATAGGGGTCGTTCCCGCATGATCTGCACGCCCGCGAACCGTTACTTCAAGCCAGGTATGTCCGTAAATCGCGGTAGCTATTCCAACGGATGCACCCAGCGCCTCAAGTACACGGCCTTGCTCAATGTGCAGTTCGACATAAGCCTGGATCGATTGGCGGATGCGGCTGGCAAGTGCTGCAGTGCCGGGATTCACCCCCGCATTTTCCATGACTTCCTCTAAAGAGAAGCCGTTGGCGTCCGTCAGTTCCAACCAATGATCATCCCATCCCCCGCTCATCGCCCGGCTTCCCAGATAGCCTGCGCCAAAGCGTACGCCTTCCTCATCCGTGAAGCATATAACCTCCAGGGACCGAGCGTGCCGGATACCCTGCTCTTTAATGGAACGCAGCACTTCTATTCCAGCAAGTACACCAAGCGCCCCGTCAAATCTCCCGCCTTGAATAACTGTATCAATATGCGAGCCTGTAGCGATGACTGCCGCATCCGGGTCTTCACCCACCAGCAACCCGATCAGATTGCCTGCTTCATCCTGCCGGACCTCAAGCCCGGCATCCGCCATCAGAGACATCACAAATTGTCTTCCGATCAATTCTTCATGGGTGAGCGAAAGACGGGTAATGCCTCCCTGTTCATCCGCGCCAATCTGACCTAAGGCCTGAATAGAAGTCCATAGACGCTCGCTATTAATTTGTACAGATATGGGATTAAGCATCCTCCCACCGGCTGAAATCTTCTTCATCAAATAACAGTAACGCTTGCCCTAACGCCTGTGTTCCAGCAGCGACATCCTGAAATTCTGTCCATTCCTCTGGACAATGACTTCTGCCATCCTTGCTCGGAACAAAAATCATCCCGATCGGTGCAATGCTTGCCAGTTGGTTAGCATCATGACCTGCTCCACTAGGCAGACAAATGGCAGGAGCCACAGAATTACAGGCTGAGAGCACCTTCTCCAGCACCTTTTCCTTCACGATAACTGCATCCGATTTCGATAAGGCCTCAATGGATAGCTGCAGTCCACGTCTTGCCGCAATCTCAGCAGCTTCAGCAGCAAATGCTGAATATACAGCTTCAGAGATTTTGTGATCCAGCGAGCGGATCTCCAGATCAAATCTAACCAAACCCGGCACGACATTGGATGCATTAGGCTCATTGTTCATTTTGCCAATCGTGCCTACCGCATCCTTCGCATAGAGCAGACAATGACGTTCAAAGGCCAACCCGATCTCGCAAAAACCAGCCAACGCATCGTTACGCAGCGTCATCGGGGTCGTTCCCGCATGATTGGGCGCTCCAGTAATCTGGACCCGATAGCGATGAATCCCTACGATGCCCAGTACCGCGCCGAGACGATGCCCCGATTGCTCGAGCACCGGGCCTTGCTCAATGTGCAGCTCCAGATACAGTGCTACCTCTCCCGGTTTTCTGGCTTCAGCATACAGACGGCTAACATCACCGCCCTGCCGGTTGATGGCATCGGCAAGCTGTAGACCTGTATCATCCCGAAGCTCCAGCATCACCTCTGTCAGGTTCCCCACCATACCGCGGCTTCCAATCGTTGAAAGACCGAACTCGCTAGGCTCTTCCGCCGTAAAATCAACGATTTGCAGCGTATGCCGCAGCTTCAGCCCCGATTCTTGCAGCACACGGGCAATTTCGATACCGGCAAGCACGCCGATAATGCCATCAAAACGCCCGCCGCCAGTCACGGTATCCGTATGGGAACCGATCATAATCGGAGCTAAGCTAGGATCACTGCCGGGCAGAACTCCGATCAAATTAGAAGCAGCATCAATCTCCACGGTCAGTCCCGCATCCTGCATTTGCGCAGTCAGCCAGCGTCTTCCGCTGTCATACTCTTCCGTGAACGGACGGCGGGTCCAGCCGGGCTTGGACGGGTTGATCAGCGTAGATAGCTGCTCAATATTATTTTGCAACCTGGATGTATTGGGTACCATCCCTGCATGTTTTTCCATGTTCCATTCCTTCTCCCTAGAATGAATTTATACCCGGTGCTCTGCGCTCACGAATTGACCATACCCAGGCTGGCCTACCACGGCTCCAGCTTCATACACCACAGAACCTCTGACCAAGGTATGGGTTAGCTTCCCTTGCATTTGCATGCCTTCGTAAGCACTCCAGCCCGCACTGGAATGGAGCTCCCGTTCATCCAGTGTCCAGGCAACAGAAGGATCAATAATCGCCAGATCGGCATCATAGCCGACCGCCAATTTGCCTTTACGATGCCCCAGTCCAAATACATCTGCAGGTCTTTGACTAAGCAATCTCACCATCTCTGTAAGTGAAATCCGCCCTTTCGCCACACCTTCACTATAAATGATAGGTAGCAAATGCTCGACACCCGGAGCCCCGGATGAATTGTTGAAAATGTCAGCATCCGATTTGCGCTCAAGCAGCCATGGCGCATGATCGGAAGTAATCATATCAATGGCGCCTTTAGCAGCCAAGTCCCACAGACCTTCAACATCTGATTTGGAACGCAGCGGAGGGTTGATTTTCCCCTTAGCCCCAAGAAGCGGCATGTCCTCTTCGCTAAGTGTCAAATAATGCGTACAGGTCTCCGCTGTGATCTTGGCCCCAAGCGAACGGAAATACTCTGCCAGCTGGAAAATACGGGGATACGTACAATGATACAAATGCAGCTTGACCCCGGTCTCGTAAGCTAGCTCCATCACCGTCAGTGCGGCGACAGATTCGCTGACCTTCGGTCGGCTTAAACCATGCGAACGAGGGTCGCTGCCGTTGTCGCGGTATTTATTAATGTAACGTCTTACGATTTCATCGTTCTCGGCATGAACGCCTACCGGACAGCCCGTCTCGGCAATGACCGCAAATGAATCCAGCAGTTGTCCGTCATCTATCCGCGGAAATCGGAAAGAGTCCGTATTAAACATAGAGACCTTGAATCCACAGGCTCCTGCCGCTGCCAGCTCTCGAATATGTTCGTAGCCATCCTCCTTATGGATGGTCACCAGCATAGCCATATCTACAAGGGATTCCTGCTCAAGACGCAGTCTTTTTTCCTCGAACATCTCAAGCGTACAAACCATACCCGTCGCATCGTAAGGCATCTCAATAATCGTCGTTACCCCACCCGCTGCTGCGGATGTACTCGCTGTGGTAAACCCTTCATCTAAAGAGCTATAACAATGAACATGCGCATCTACAGCCCCGGGGAGAACAAAACTACCCTCTGCATGAATCACTTTGTCTGCCGTGATGCCATCTTGATTCTGTTGGCCTATGCTGACAATCTTACCGTCCTTTATCCCAATCGCTGAATCATATAGCACTCCATCAGGAAGTACGAGGTTCCCGTAAACTAGAAGATCATATTGTGAGCTCATGAATCACTTCTCCCTTCCAATCGAATTCCCTTGCGCATTAATTCATATGCAGCACTAATATCAGGGGTTAGTGGCCGATCCTCTGTCAAAGGCGATACCACGTTTCGAATCTGTGCATAGACCGCAGCTGATCCTTGACCTAATGTAGCTTGTGAATCACGTAAATCAATCGCTTGAGCGGCGTGAATGGCTTCCATGCCAAGAATATAATATAAATGATCAATAATATCAGATGTCTTACGAATCACCAGCGGGGTATTGTTGGCGTGATCCTCCATGTCTCCAGCAATCGAGAAGTAGTCCGCAGAGACCGGATTAGAGAGCAAACGGATTTCCGCATCCAGTGAAGTAAAGGTCTTCTGCATCGTGCCGAAAGCAATCGTCCCTTCGTCAGGAGCTAGAAAACGCCCTAGGCCCGTGAAACGCGACGTGCCCAGCTTAAGAGAGCGGTAGCAGGATATTTTGGATACATGACTGAGTGCAATGGCCAGCATCTCAAAAGCAACAGTCCACGTAGTCACGTCAAAATTAGACGAAGGAACCACCCTTCTTTCCTTTAAAAGAACACAAGGATTGTCATCTGAGCTATTCAATTGTACGCGCAGAAGCTTGGAAGCATACGCGAGCGCATCCCGAGCCGCGCCATGGACATGACAGCTACTACGAAAGCTTAATGGATCTTGAATTTTCTCCCGCTGATCCATCTGCAGCAACTTGCCCCCGTGCAAATAACTTCGGACATTCGCTGCACTTTCCGCCGCTCCGTCCAGTGGCCTAGCTTCGAACAATGCCTCTTCAAATGGGCTGGTACAACCTTGCAGCGCCTCAAGCGACAAAGCGAACACGGCATCTGCCGTGTCCAGCAATCGTAGTGCCGCCGCTGCTGTTAACGCCGCACTGCCTGACGATAAGGCGTTAGAGCTAACAATCGCCAGCGCATCTTTCGGTCCAAGCTTCAAAGGCATAATCCCATTGGCTTCCAAAGCGACTTGGGCAGAAACCGTGTTCCCTTGATAGCTTACTTGCCCTTCGCCGATCATAGCCAAACCAATATGGGATAAAATCGATATATCTCCAGCTCCCACTGAGCCACGCACCGGAAGAATCGGATGGATACCGGCATTAAGCATATCCCGGTACATCAGGACAATTCCCGGCTGCACCCCGGTACAACCTAGCAGTAATGTATTTAAGCGCGCGACAAGCACCGCTCTTACCTGTTGCTCTGTTGCCGCAGGACCTACCCCAGATGAATGAGAGTAAATCAGATTCCGATTAAATGCCTCATACATATCGGCGGTAATCTGACGGTCTTTATTCTTTCCGACACCACGGTTGAGTCCATAAATCGGAATGCCTTGCGCAGCCAGCTCATGAATCAGTAGATGCGCTTCCTGAACCCGCTCCAAAGCCTCGGGAGACAATTCCACCCGGCATCCGTTACTGGCAATCTTCTCAAGCTCCTCAATAGAGAGATTGTGCCCGTCAAGCGTAATTATAGAATCGGACAGTTGACCTTCTGTGTCCGTAACGTTCATTTCTATTTTTCCGTCCATAGTCTAGCACCTTCTCAGTTGTAGTAAGGATCTATTATTTAGATGCCCTTCAGACCGTATTCAGCAAGTGGAATACCTAGCGCTTTCTCTACCTCCGGATAAACCGTAGGGTCCTTCACGCTGGAGCTGAGCGGAACATGCTGCTTGTCGATAGCCAGCAATGAAATTTCCATACCTTCCTTCACACCACCTACACTGATAGGCAGACCTGTAGCTACCTCGAAGGTTGTGATAACATCCGGGTAAGTCGTTAAGCGGTTCCCGTTCGCATCATCCACTGCCATATATTCATTCATCACATGCAGCGTCAACTCACTACCAGCACCATCCGCCATCGTAATTGTACCGATATCAAACGCGCCAGAATAATGAACGTCTTTTTTCAAAACAACGCCTCTGCCAATCATCTTACCGTTCGTTTTCTGAACGACGGTCTCCATGATCGCTTCCGGCCCTTTCGCTTCCGCCTCGATCATGGCATAGCCCAGATCAAGTGCAATCGAAATCCCGCCAATCGCCGCATGTTCCTTCACATAAGAAGCCGGAATCGGATGACGTGCAGATGCAATGAAGCCTCCAGACATATCAGAAGCCGTACGCAGGATGTTGGACGTCTTCGCAGGCGTTCCTTTTACAACCAGCTCCAAGTAAGAACCGGTGTCTCTGCGTCCACCAACCACTACCTGGATAGTCTGATAGTCAAGGCGCGATGCCAGACCCATGGAGCCCATTTTACCTGTAGGATGCGCGCGGATATCGCCGGTTGCATCTACAACCACCAAACCTAGTGCTGCAGCAGGCAACCAGCCATTAATCGTACTGGACATGCCGTTCTGCGGGGTCATCACACCGACAACTTTGCCGTCAAAATTCTCCATCAGGAGCTGAACAGCTTTGATATAGTCAACGCCCCACATCTCCCATTCATTTCCGGCAGGTGCGCCAATCGCTGTACAGGTAATAATTATCGCATCATCTGGAAGCTCATCAACCGATACCAGCTTAGGCTTCGCAATCCCTACTGCCGCACCGCCAATCTCCAGTCCGTGGTCAACCCAGCCCCCGCCTCCAGCTGCAAATACTGCTCCTCCTCTAACTGCTGCACGTACATCCGCTATCGTTAATTCCCGCATTATTCATTCTCCTTCACAGTAGTATCAATTCTACGTATTCCTTTTTTGCTTACTTCATCTAATGCTTCCTCATACCCTGCGTCTGCATATCTCATAACGCCAAGTCCCGTATCGTTATCTAGCGTTGTCTTCAAACGAAGATCCGCATCAGCCGTTCCATCCGCTACGAGTGTTACGCCAGCACTTGTCATATAACCGCTATAACCGCCACCGCCGGAATGGATCGCTACGAGATCCGCCATCGAAGAACAGTTAATCATGGCATTCAGGAGCGGCCAATCCGAGATTGCATCACTGCCGTCCTTCATATTCTCGGTCATAATGTTGGGGTGGGTCATCGATCCGGCGTCCAAGTGGTCACGTGAAAAAGCAATCGGACCGCTAAGCTCGCCCGTCTTAACCATTTCGTTCACCGCCAAGGCCAGCTTCGTCCGGTCACCGTGTCCGAACCAGCCAATACGCGCTGGCAGGCCTTCCACCGGCACATACTTGTTCGCCAGCGCAATCCAGTTCACTACGACCTCGTTATCACTGAAATTCTTCAATATATATTGATCAATCTTCTGAATATCGCCGGCGTCCCCGCTCAGTGCCACCCAGCGGAAAGGACCAATAGCGCGCGAGAACAACGGTCTAAGGAAGGCTTCCGTAAATACCGGGATATCAAAGGCATTTTCCACGCCGTTCTGCACCGCTTGGGAGCGGATATTATTTCCGTTATCAAAAACAATCGCTCCTCTGCGCTGGAACTCCAGCATCGCTGTAACTTCAACAGCAATCGAAGCCCTTGCATCCGCCTGGAGCTGATCGGGCGCAGATTTGCGCATCTCGGCAGCTTTTTCCAAACTATAGCCAGAAGGTATGTAACCATACATCAGATCATGCGCCGAGGTCTGGTCCGTGACCACATCAGGCAGTATTCCTCTGCGAATCAGTTCTGGATAAATTTCAGCAGCATTGCCGAGCAAACCTACAGACAGGCTCTCCTTCTTCTCAGAAGCTTCCTTAACCCACTGCAGCGCTTCATCCAGATTGTCTGTCTTCTTCTGTAAATATCCAACTTCAATGCGTTTATCTATTCTGGCTTCAGAGACTTCAACGCATAAAATAACGGCACCCGCCATCGTGCCCGCGAGCGGTTGTGCGCCGCCCATTCCGCCCAAACCAGCCGTTAAAATGAACTTGCCCGCCAAGCTGCCACCGAAATGCATTCTGGCGATCGATTGGAAAATCTCATACGTCCCTTGGATGACGCCTTGCGAACCGATATATTGCCAAGCTGCGGCAGTTAGGCCGCCCCACACGATCAAGCCCTGCTCTTGATATTTATAGAAATTATCACTCGTAGCCCATCGGCCAACGATGTTACAGTTCGCCATAACCACAATCGGAGCATACTTATGTGTACGCATAATGCCGATGGGCTTGCCGGATTGGATAACAAGCGTCTCATCCTCTTCCAAGGACTTAAGCGTATTCACAATGGCATGATAGGAATCCCAATTCCGTGCTGCCTTCGCAAGTGCAGCGTATACCGTAAGTTCCTTCTGATTTTCACCATTTTCAAGTACATTCTCGAGCATTCTCAGCAGCGCTTCCTGCCTCCAGCCCTTACACCGCAGCTCTCCACCTCTAGCAGCTGTAATTCTATCCATGCCTATTCCTCCTTTTTATCACCATTCAATAATTACTTTCTATTAATCAATAAATTAACAAACGCACACCTTATAGTCAATACAATTCGCAAGATTTGCGTCAGTTTAAGTAACGCGCTAGGAAATAACCGCTTTATTGCGGTGCTGAAATAACTTTATTGTAAGTTAACATCGGCTTAGAAAGCTAATTAAATGACAAATTTCTACAGAAAGATTTGCTGTTTACAGCGAGAAAGAAGGAACCTGGCTCCGCTGTGGAGGCAGATTCCTTCTCTTATAATGGACTTCCTATACAAAACACAATCAATTCACTGACTCGCCATCTACCAGAAGCTCGACACGTTCGTTGTAGAACGCGATACGTCCAGCGATTACTGACAGTTCAGGACGAGGATCGGAATAAGACCAGGCGATCAAATCCTCCCCTTCGTTCGAACGCCAGTAACGATCAGAGTAACCTTTATACGGGCACTCGCTCCAATCCTCAGTTTCCGTCAGCGCACTGAAATCAACCGCTTCTATCGGAAAATAGTATCTGGTCGGCAAACCCGTCTCATAGACCAGCACCGGATCATTCGTTTCGGCAATCACCCGGCCATTCACCTTTACAGTAACATGACGGCTGCTCGGCAACGCATCCACCCGATTATGCGGGTCACGCGGATGTGTCATCACCGGTTGATCTTCCTCGTACCAGCCGTCCAACACACCGAGGAACCAGTTAACCCCGAGATAGCCTTCGAGTCCCGGTTCGTTCCAGGCCCACGCTGCAAAAGGAATATGTCTATCCCCTAAATGAAGATCAAACCACTTGACATCCGTTGTGCGCGGTCGATAAAATACCCCTGGCTCCGGCACTCCCTCAGAAGGGGTCAAGAGATCGGTTCGAACGTGCTCCAGTGGAAAACCATACTCAGGAACCTTATGCCGTGGCTCCCACACTAGAATCTGCGAACGGCTGTCTACTACCGCCACATCCCCTACTACGGCTCGCACCCAACGCTCGCTTGGCTCAAACGTGTAACGCTCAGGATACGGAGCATACCGCCGGGTCAGACCGGAACTCTCCTGAGGAAGCGCAGCGTTTGCTGGGCGATTGGCAAAGCGAGGAAGGAGCTGACGCTCCTCGTCAGTAATGACAAATGGTACACGTTTAATAGTGCTAGCTGTTTTTTGATCCAATGGAGTCATAATCTACATTCCCTTCTCTTCTATAGTGTTAAAATTATTTAAGCAATCCTTCGCTTTGTAGCCATTCCTTAGCTACATCCTTCGGCGTTCTCTGCTTCACGTCAACCTCGCCATTCAAGCGCTGCATTTTGTCATCATCAAGTCTTCCTGCAAGCTTATTGATAATCTCACGCAACTCCGGATGTTTCTTCAGCACTTCGCCGCGGATGAGAGGAATGGCATAGTAAGGTACGAATACCTGCTTATCATCTTTCAGAACAACAAAGTTGCTGAGCGGAATCTGACTGTCGGTTGTATACGCGTTAGTCACATCAATCAGATTTTGCTCAATGGCTTTATAGGCCAACACTCTGTTCGGTATATTCTTGATCTCTTTAAATTGAGGATTATACACCTTCTGAATTACCGGCCATGTATCCTCACTCAGCAGAAAGTCCTGGCTTGTCCCAAATACTAAATCCTTGGAGTGAGCAGCTAAATCCGAAATACTCTTGATGTTTAGTTTCTCAGCAGCCTCTTTGCGCATTACAAATCCGTAAGTGTCATTAAATCCGAGCTGGTCCAATACCTCGACTTGATGCTTCTCCTTGAATTTCGCTTTTACAATATCGTAGACCTTTTGCGGATCATTTTCGGGCTTCTCCTTTAAAATCTTAATCAGAGCCGTCCCTGAATACTCTATGTAAGTATCAATCTCACCTTTCTCAAGCGCTTCCCACACTGGACCCAAGGAAACTATTTTGGTGTTAAGTTTCGTATCTTGTTCAATGAGTTGAGCAATGGCACTAGCCAGAATGTCCGATTCTCCAAAACCCTTGGAGGCGATGGTTATCGTATCCGCGGCACTACCCTCCGATTTTCCACAGCCCGTTACCGCCAATGCTACTATGAGCGATAACCCAAGCATAACAAGAGACCTCGACTTTTTTCTCAAACCTAATCCACTAATTCTTCCAAGTAACTTCATCAACAACTTCTCCTCCCACTTGCCCATAAAAAAAGGCTCCACTCCCCTTAAGTTAAGGAAAATGAAACCTCCGTTTGTCCGGTCAGTTATCAGTATTATTATTAATATTCGATAATCGAATATCGTAAAGCAATATTAAAACACACTATTCCGCTTGTCAATCTTTTTATTAAGTAAATTCATCGGAATAAGGAGATACCTTTCCTAAGCAAAGTACCGCTAAGGCACTCACATCTGATAACCTTCATTCCTTTCGGGGCTGTTGGAGTTTATGCTGCTGACGGGGTAACTTTAGTAAAAGCTTACCTGAATAGCACTATTAAGTTTACTCTTAATGGGACGTCATGGGCACCTAAAGATGCCAGTGGAAATAAAATAGCACCACTGGTTTATAACGGCTCTACCTATCTTCCCGCCAAAGCGGTCGGTGAAGCACTGAATGCGGAAGTCCTGTGGGATGGTAATAGCAAAACGGTTGTAATCACAACCGCGGGTAGTGCCAATGCCGGCGAACCTTACAACGATGTGGCTACCAAACCAACTACAAGCACTCCAGCACCTACTCCAGCACCTCAGCAGAGCAATACTACAAGTGGTTTACTTTCATTGCCTGCTAATCACGACCTTAACGCCTCTGGTGAAAAAAATAAAGCAATCGCGCTGGCTTTTATTCAATCCTACGGTAACGCTTTAACCTCCGGATCAACAACTGGTTATAATAGTCTTGTCGATAAATATATGACTGATAGTGTAAATGATTATGATACGGAATTCAAAAAACTAGCTAAAGAGCGTACATCCAAGGCCATTCGCTCGGACATCGAAATCAATGATAGCCAGGTTATCACGAAATATGCAGGGATTTTGAAGAATGCAACTATTAATGATGTAAAGTTCGATACGAAATACTCTGATAAAAGCTCAGGCTATACTACTTTGCAGTACTACATAGATTTACCCGGGTTTTTCATCTCTAAATTTAATCATTATTTAGAATTCCAACTTGATAACAAGACAAATACTTATTTGCTCACAGGAGCCAATATGTAATTTCACGAAGCTGTTCAATAAGCTGCTTCTGGCACTCGGCCAGAAGCAGCTTATTTTACTGAAACAAAGAAACGGCATCTCTGCCGCCTAATCCGTGTATCTGGCCATCATATATGTGCTGTAATATTTTCCGTCTGACAGGATCCGATCCTTCTTCAATAAGCCTTCGATTTCAAAACCAAGGCTTTTGTACAGCCGGATTGCATTCTCATTGGTTTCCAGAACGCCGCTAAGGATCATTTTGGTTATGCCGTTGGTATCAGCCCAGGAGATAGACGCCTTCAGAAGGTTTTTTCCAATGCCGAGCCCCCAATATTGTTTCAATACACCTACTCCAAATTCCACCTTGTGCATGAAACGCGTCAAATCATTTCCTGCACATCTGGAATAACCGACGATCCGGCCAGCCGCTTCCGCAACTAAACATATATTTCGCGGATGATTTGTGTCCGTCTCAATGATTTTTTCAAATCCGGCTTCATCAATAAAAGCTTCTCCTGGCACTCGATCCATATGTTCGGTCTCTCCATCAACCTGCAGCCTTACCTCAGACAGACGCTTCGCATCTTCCTTGACTGCTGAGCGAATCGTGTAATGGAACCCATTCACTAGGAATTCTTGTTTGCTAATGATCATGGCAATATTCCTTTCTTTCCACTATAACTTGTTCCATATTAATCCAATTATATAGTTTAAATGAATAATAAAATATAGCGAGTTCTTTTCATAGTGTTTTTAACCTCTGGAGCCCCCCAAGTTAAATCATATCCATTAACTTTTCCACAATTGTACTGCTTAATTGTTTAATATCCCCGTCATCTAACCGGTAAGTGGAGGTATCTTTACGAGCATGAATTGAGCCCGGCGGCAATAGGTCTGCAATATGCAGGTCGATAAGTACAGCAGGGTCTATCCCAGTTCTTTTTCTGAGCTCGCCTGACACCTTCGGGTTTGTACCGTCCGCTCCGCCACTGATTGAGATGAAACCATACTTGTGTCGATTTGTTTTCAAATACTTTAAATATGCGCGGAGTGGTGTGGCCACTTGCCCCATCCAAATAGGCCCGAAAAAGAGAATCAAATCATATTTTCCTAATAGATCAGGCGCCGGTTGTACCAGAGGTGTCCTGCTAAAGATCACATCCAGGGTAATCGTACCCAGCGTCCGGGGTTTGGATTCTAAAATTCGAATATATTCAGCAGACAACTCCTTTGCCACATTGCTAGCTAACGCTTCATTGTTGCCAGTGAATGAATACGAAATGACTATAATGTCCATGTGGTACCTCCTTGAAAAGAATTATTTCGTCCTAGCCTGCTCCAGCGCATTTTCGAGTGCCTTGAGATGTACTTTAGAGGTCAGAGTTGCACCACTAATAACGTCCACCTGAAGCGATTGCGACTTCATCACCTTGCCGAACAAATCACCAATGCTTAGACCACCATTCAGTTTCGCCGGTGTTCCCTGCTTATCCAAAGCGCCTTTAAGTATGATGATATCTGAAATCCGCCCCTCCGATATCCTTGCCCGAACCTTGGTATCTCTGGAATGATCTTTTGTGCCGATGTATTCCCCCACATAGATACCATCACGTAACTTTTGAAAATCCATGACGCCAATCGTAAGCTCCTCAACTTCACGACGCCCTGGAGCGCTTGAGAGGATTCCCCCCAATAATATACCTCCTATCACGCCTAGGATTATCAGTGTAACAATCCACTTTTTGATTACCCTCTTTCTTCTTACACTATTGCTCATCCACATTCTCCTCTCATTCTTGATTAAAATGAATGAATATTATTAAATTCATTCATTTTACTGGTAAGAAAAACTGCCTCATTAGTATGTTATGGGCAGTCCGTTAAACCTTTCATAATTAGTTCCATCATACAGTCTAGAAGCTGTGGAAAGTACTCCAGCCCGATTTCTTCCTTGTGGGTATCCACGTTGATCATCGCAGCGAAAACCATCATAATCATTTTGCTATCAATGTCGCTTCGCATTTTGCCATCGGCTTGCCACTGCGTGACAATCTCAAGAAAGCTCTCATACAGGAAGTCCATCACCTGAATTCCGGTTTCTTCCCGATAAACCTGTTCGATTTTCCCAAACACACTTTTGTTATACCATTCCTTTAGAATGGGGTTAGCTAGCATCCCTTCCATATTGAGTGCCATCATTTGCCGAATTACGGTCAGCGGATGGAGGCTCATATCAAGAGATTGCATGCAGTTTTCTTTGAGTTTGACATTTTCTTTAAGAAAAATATCCATAAAAAGCTTTTCTTTTGAGGGATAATAGTTGTAAAAGGTCCCCACGGCTATGCCCGCTCTTTTCGTAATGTCCGAGACGTTCGTATCTTTAAAGCCCTTATTACTAAAGATCTCTTTGCCACAATCGTAAATCAATGTTTTTTTATCTTCCACTTTTGTAATCTCCATGAATGAATAATTATTTTTTCATTCAGATCATAGTCTCTAATGGTTAGATCTGTCAATGCAATTACTCGATTGTTTTGTTTTCGTTCATAAAAAGTGACATCTCCGGCGTAACTATGAAGCCCCCTTTATGATTCCAGCATCACTCTTCGAATCCATTCATCCTTATTTCCTTACTGTACTTCCGAAAGATGCCGCCCACACTATAATTGAACAGCAAAAAAACGGCATCTCTGCCGTT
>NZ_MAQW01000013.1 GCF_001682855.1 Bacillus sp. FJAT-27264
ACGGCAGAGATGCCGTTTTTTTTTATTTATTTAGGTAACTGGATATTCTTATTCGAAATCTAATATTAATGCCTGTAGATAGTTGAGGTTTAAAATTAATAATTCGTGCATAATCTATAAAAGAATGTTGATTTAATGTTGATTTAGTGAGAACTTTTGTGTTTCTATAGCATATTTATGGTAAAATAGGAGGCGAGAGGTGATGGGTATGGCTATAACGGATATTCTAGAAGTACGGGAACGTCAAGAAACCTATGCAAGTAACATCTTTTCCTCGTCTCAATTACGGGAGAATATTATTACCTATAAAATGTTATGTGATGCTGTAGAGGCTTCCGGTATTAAGGTTTATCGGTTATCCGACGATGAGTTTTTTGATCGAGAGAAATTTTTTGCTGCTCAACAGGAGGTTGTTTACTTCCTCACCCAGGTTAGGCAGGCTGAACCGCTCAGGGGTAAACATTATCCGACCAAAGAAGTTGCACGAATGCTCGGGGTGTCTCACCAAACGATTTCCCGTTGGATTACTCAGGGACGTTTCACTGGTGTCACACGATCAGAACCGGGGAAGCATATCGATATTCCTGCTACTGCGATTTTGGAGTACCCAAGTGGTGAGAATGTACGTATTAGTGACGCGGCAAAGTTATATCAAGAGCGTGTGCGAGCCGCTACTGAGACGGAATCTGTAGATGAGCTTCACTTCATAACCAATAAACTTAGGGCTTACGAAGAAAAGTACGGTCCAATTGAGTATTTCAAGAAAAAGAGGGCTTCCGGAGAGCTTATTACTTCTGATGAAGATATTGATCTAGACGTTTGGACGTATTTGCTTAAAAGGAAACAGGAACTACTTGGCTGAGTTTACACAGGAAGTATTCACTTCTATTCCTGGCAACATCAAAAACGTTCATCCGGAAATCGTTTTAGATGTCACTGAAGATCATACATCAGCGTTTAATCCTAAGTTTACCATTAAAATGAATGGTTGGGACTCCTATTTGAAATGCGAAGAGTACGGAGATAAACAAGGGAATTTACAGGCTTTTTTCTATAATTGGTATAATAAAGACCACTCACTAATTATGAAGTTTCATAATCATAATCATGAGAAGTACCCTGATACGCCTGACGCGATTACCGAATTTGATCCGGTGCATCTACAATTTCCGTTACTTGTTGGAACCGATTACGAAGGGAAGATACGGGATCATAGCATCTATCAATCACTTGATGATGTCCTGAACTTTTTGCGTCATTTGCAATGGATTGAAGAGAGAAAGATTTAAATGAGGAGGTGGAATAAGCCGACCTTGCTGGTACATGAATTCCAGAGTCCCTGAGAGTCCATCGTATGCAAAAGAAGCTCAAGCATAGTTCATGTTTGAGTTTCTTTTTTTGTCTATGAGAAGAGATTTTATGGAGACAGGAAAGAGGGGCAATCATCGATTGCTCCTCTTTTTGTTAAGAATGTATGCTTGAGAAAGTTAGTTTTTACGTAGCCGGACGACGAGTCCAGTCAGCCCAATGGCTGCTATGAAGACTGCGACGATTGGGAGTGGAATGCCAGAAGGCGACATGCTTGAAGTGCTGGCGGAGAGTACTTTTCCGCTTGATGCTTCACCAGAGCCGGGCGCGGCTTTGATTCCGGGAGAATTAGCCGAAGCAGCTGATGTGGTTGTGCCCGTACTTCCAGCGTTGTGCAGGAGTGATGGAGTCAATTCAGGCGTTTTGCGATGGGGGGATGCCTGTTCCAGATTATAGGCATATCCCAACAGCTTGGCGTCGCCAAACCGGGACCCGAGCAAACTGATTCCGACAGGGAATTTGTCTGCAAAGCCAGCGGGTACACTCACTACAGGACGGCCTGTGAAATTAGCCCATCCGCAATGTGTTCCGAATTGCTCGGAATCGAGCAGTTCGGCAGGATTCTTATGAATTTTGGCAGGTGGGGCTGCGACTGTCGGGTATGCGAGTGCATCAAGCTTATATGAAGTGAATAGCTCAGTTACCCCTTGAGCAAATTTTTGACGGGCAGCGACTGCTGCTGCGAATCCTACTTTGTCTCGTGGCTTCTTGTCGTCTGCCATTAACCACTCTTTGGCAGTCTTCTCCATATTTGGGCTACCTGCAACGATGTCGCCGAAATTAATCGCATTTTTCGGTTCAGTTCGTCCAGCCAGTCTTTTTGGCCAGGTTGCTTCTGTCTTTGCAAAATAACTTTCATGCCCGGTTGTTGCCCAGTAGGAAGCGTTCTGCGGGGCATACTTATTCCACCAGCTTCGGTTAAGCGGGATTTTAATGACTGTGGCGCCTTGAGCCTCTAGTACTGAAATTTCCTTTTCCGCCGTCGCTAAAATATTATTGGATTCAGGGCCTGGAGAATAATCATAACCTCCAAATGGGGCAATGACGTAACCGATGCGGGCCCCTTTAAGGGTAGAACCTTTCAATGAGTTCAGGTATGAAGTGGATTTGTAGCTGTTTGCTTTTTCGGTCCAGGGATCTTTAGGGTCTGTACCTGCAAGAACGTCAAGTAGCATCGCTGCGTCTTCAACGGACAATGCCAGAGGTCCAATGGCATCTCCTAGCGGATTGTAATCAACTCCAGCCATGGAACCAAGCCCTACTGTGGGGCGGAATCCGACTAGATTGTTGAAGGAAGCAACATCGGTTATCGAACCGCAGGACTCGGTTCCAAGGCCGATTGCAGCAAGACTTGCTGCGACTGCTGCACCGGTCCCGCCGCTGGAGCCGTTGATATTCTTCGTGGGATCATAAGGGTTATACGTCCTGCCTTTGACGGAGCTTACCGTATCCCAAAACATAGCGAATTCTGCCATATTTGTCTTGCCCAACACGATGGCTCCGGCATCTTTGAGTCTTTGGACAGCGGTAGCGTCGTGCTTAGGCTGGTAGGTGGCGAGTGCTTGATTACCGTGGCTGGTGGGCATATCAGCCGTATTGATGTTGTCCTTGACCAGAACCGGGATGCCGTGCAATGGGCCGCGAATATGGCCGTTTGCCCGCTCCTTGTCCAGCTCGGCGGCTTCTTTTAACGCATTCTTGTTAAGGGTAATAATTGCACCCAGACCAGGTTTATCACCGATCTTTTTATCGTAGGCCTTAATCCGATCCAGGTATTCCTGGACAGCCTCTACACTTGTGATCTTGCCAGTCTTCAGGGCATCGGCCAGTTTTACGACACCCAGTTCAGTTACATCCGTCTCAGATTGAGCATAGGCCATCAGCGGATAGAGATTCAGACATAACATGATGCCGAGTATTACGCCTGACAGAAGAGGCATAAGAGTCTTCATGTGGCGCGTCGTACGATTGCGCCGGGTAGGTATGGATGTTTTCATAGAATGGCCCCCTCATGATGTCTTGTATTTATGTTACATATTAGTACATAAAATTTAAGGGAGTCAATAAAAAAATACGGAAATTAGTGATGTTTCAGAATTTAATGTATGAATACATTACATGAGATTAATTTATTTACATAAATGGACAGTTTTATATGATGATTAATTGAACATTGTGTTACTATATGTAACATTATGAATTGGATGAGAAAGTGTAGTTTTGATACTACTGTCTAAAGCCGGTTTCTAATATCGTCTAGGTACTACTATTTTTTTTGCGAAAAGTATTGACAGTGAAGATGATTTTTTGTATGATATAAAAGTCGACTGAAGGAAACGCTGTTCCTGAAAAGACAAGCCCTTTGGGGCCTTAGCTCAGCTGGGAGA
>NZ_MAQW01000014.1 GCF_001682855.1 Bacillus sp. FJAT-27264
CTAAAGATAATGAGACAGAAGGGGACAAGCTAGAACCCTTGATATTACTGGAAAAATCGATTGACAATGTTATCAAATATGATAACATAATTATCAAATATGATAACATTAGGACGGTGAAAAAACTGGACAAGCATAGGTTAGTTGACACCGAAACTGGAGAGATTATTTATACAGTTGTTGAGTTAAAACGGAAGTATTACACAGGGGGGTTTTTCATGGCTATGCAAGAAGGATTTACACATATTGCCAAGCTTGGCCTTACTGGTGAACAGACTAGTGTACTGTTCCTGATTTTCGGCAAATTGGACTTTGAAAATTGGTTAAGACTCAGTCAAAAAGAGATAGCAGATGAGCTCAACATGAAGACTCCTAATGTCAGCCGTGCCATGAAAGTTTTGGTCGAAAAAGGCATTATACATAAGGGTCCTAAGGTCGGAACAATGCTTACTTATCGTCTTGATCCCAACTTTGGTGTGAAAGGTCGAGCCAAGAATGAGAAGACCATACGCAGAGATATAGAGGCTTTAGCTCGTGACAATGGTCTGAAGGTTATCCAAGGTGGGAAAGAAGACTAAATTTGATGTAGACAAAATATCAATGTGATGTTAAAGTGATGTAGAAGTGGTTGGTTCGGTATTAACTTTGGCCCCTTACGATGGTTCTGGTCTACAGGCAGAACGGGTTGCTGAATTTATCACTTACAAAGGACCATATGAGCGGACCAGAACACGAACAGGGAGGATTTTCCGAGTTTATCGGAGAATACCTCCTTATTCGCGTTTAGGAGGTTAAATAGTGTCAGAAACGGTGAGAGTCAACATCAGTGTTTCATCAGAATTGCATACGTATTACAAGGAACAGGCTGAACGTGCCGGAGTTTCCATGTCTGCTTATATGGCGATTGCCTTACAAAAATACATGGATCATAACACCCATTTTGAAAAAGGTAACAAAAATCAATCGATTAACTTGTTATAAACCATTCGGTTTTTAAGCAGCCGGCCTCCTTGACATGGAGCCTCTGGTCCATTTGGTTTGACAGCCTTACCGCCATCCCCCTAGGGGCGTTCCCTGCGGTCACTGGGGGCTGTCAGCCAGTCAGCCTACCAAATAGACCCTACTCCATGTCAAGGACCGCTACGCTGGCCTGTGGTGGCGTTCATAGGGACTTAGAGCCTTGTCAGTAGCAATCTGACCCCTTTCATTCCCTTTTACCCTCTGTGGATCTCCACAGGACGAGAGAGGACTAGTCAATAGGGATGCTGCAGGTAATTTTCTGGTTCCCGTCTTTAGTTCCCGGTGAGAGGTGATATCTGTAAAAATCTGAAAACCCTTGTGGTTACAGGATTTTGAAGATTATTCATTCAGGAACCAGAAACGGGAACTAAAGACGGGAACTAGAAATACGGAAGGGTGGTGGTTTCAATTGGATTCTGAACAAATTCATGCGTTGATTAATTCCCTGGATGCGTTGATTGTGACGGCTACTGAAGCAATTTCTACTGCCGAAAAACAGGGTGCAATCTGGTTGATCCAAGAGTCCGAAAAGACGATATCAATGGCACAAAGTGAGAAGAACCGGTACATCTCAAAGCTTCATGACATGAATAGTTAATCCCCTAAGAAAGCAGGGACAGGGTAGCGGCGGGTGCGCCGAAGGGGCGGGTCCTGACGATGCACTGGACCGGCTTTTCTGGAGATCCGAATAGACTGGTCAGGGTGAGTGGAATCTGTTATGATCATATGGGACAAGGCTTTTCCTGTTCTGATCTACTTCGTTCCGCCTGAGTTATATGGACTTTTGTCATTTTCGCGTGTAGGTGCGAATATAACCCCCGTATACTAACAGGGGGGTTCCAAATACATGATTTCTCCAAAACCCTTGATACTACAGTATTTTGACTAATTTGGTCTTTTTCATGGTTATATGGACTTTTGTATATAATTCAATGCCGATTCCTTACAAGGGAGTCGGCTTTTTTTGATTTCAGTAACCTTTTTCATGATTTTCTTAATTGTGTGAAATTATAATATTTCGTGTAGTTCACATAATTGAATAAGTTTACCCTTTTCAAAAGATTGCTGGGTATGCTAAAATTGATTTAGGTAAACTAATTCAATAAAGAGGTGCTGTTCATGGATTATAAAACCGTTCGAAAACACATTGCCGATATGAAAAATGAGGTCATTTTATTGAAAAAGGATACTTTTTTCAAGACTAATGATGTAGCTAAAGAGTATGTCCGTACCTTCGACACGACCTATAAGGCGGCTCAGACCGTCCTGAAGGCTCCAAAGGGTGACTTTGTAACCTTGAGTAAGGAAACCAAGTTAGAAGCGCTCTATGAGGAGCTGAAGGGCTGGTATACAGGATTGGTAGTTTTAGCTTCCAATCGAGAAGAATCAGAAAACTTGAATAAGGATACCCCAATCAAAAAAACTAATACATCCGGAAAGAATCCGAAATCTAAAAAGGTTACCAAAATCAAACGTGGTGGTAAACGTCAGGGTGCTGGTCGTAAATCTATCGGTGTGAAAAAACATATGGCTCTGACTATGCCACAAGATATGTGGAATGAAATAGATGACCTAATTCAAAAGGACAAAATCGGATCATATTCAGAGTTTTTCCGTACTCTCGTAGCTAACATGAAAAAGGATACCTAAATCAAAAATCAGCTTTTTTAAAACACCATTTTCAGGAAGGATTTAGGC
>NZ_MAQW01000015.1 GCF_001682855.1 Bacillus sp. FJAT-27264
AGAGAACAGTTAAAAGAACTAGCCTTATCGATTCAAGGGAAATAAAACCTCACTTTGGGGACATCTTGAGCTGAGAATCATCCAGAGCAGTTTACCAACGTAAGGATATACGGCTGCTCTTTTGTCCGCTCATCATTTATTTTCTGAGTACATTAGAATCCTTTTGTACATCGTTTTGTTCTTCAAAGTGTTAAAAATGCTCATATCAGGTTGGGTATTAATCTCCAAGACCCAGAGATTCATTTTATTATCAATTGCTATATCAACTCCAAATGCTCGTTTACTTTTATATATTTTACTAAGAACAGCGCTTGAATCTCTCCCTAATCTCTCCATTTTTTTAATGTATTGTTTCCTTGATTCATCATTCAGATGTGATTTCAGTAAGGTATCTATAGGTAAGGGAGTTCCTCCAGAATGAAAATTCGTAACTACTTTATTCCGCTTCGCTTGTCTTCCAATAATCCCGGTAACATCCAATGTTCCTTCTCCATTCTTTTGTACCATAACTCTGACATCGAACGAACGATTATTGTGCTTTAACAGTTCAATTCCTTCTTGAACAATGTATTTATCCCTAATTAGAATTCTTTGAATTGATGTATATAATTCATTTAATGAGCTATACATACGTGAATTCGAACCGACGCGTAAAATAAGGCTATTCTTGCTCTTAGTGAGTTTATATATCCCACGACCGCCTGTTCCCTCATCGGGTTTTAAGTAAACAGATCTATACAATTTCAGCATTATTTTAATGTTAGACAAAGTTGCTTTGCGAGTGTCTGGCAAGAATATGCTTATCATTTTATATTTCTTCATGAATTCGTACTTTCCCAATTTCCCCATTTTATATTTTACCTTCTTCAACACGATCTACCCCCAATTAAGCATTGATCTGTCTCCTTCATTCATATACATACGCTTCAGACTCTGTTCAGGACTGTACGGATACCTATTTGTTTGCATGCATAGGCTAAAGCCTTTTTCACGATCCCCCGCACAATAGTACGATACGCAAGCTCATTCCTCCTTCCTTAGGGAGCATCATCTTCATCCTCATGTCTAGGATCGAATAATCTCTTCAATCGCATTTTTCATTAACTTCCCCGCCCGATCCCAGGATAGCTTAAGCATATCCTTTCGCCCTTGTTGTCCTTTCCGTTTACAAAGATCGGGATTCGCGTACGCTTTCCTCATGAGCTTTTTGAGGCTGTGCAGATCCGGTTCAGCCCAGCGTTGTCCCTTTTGCGCAAACAAGCTGCTGAACTTTCTGGATATGGCTCTGTTCATGCTGCTTGAAGGGCTTCTCAGCTGATATGGAACCAGGAATGAGTTGTTGTGCGTAAGGAAATCCGTTTGCCCGCCCCAGCCTGTAGCGATGACCGGTACGCCGCTCGCCAGCGATTCTAAAAAAGGCAGTCCGACACCCTCGCCACGAGTGGGGAGGACGAAGGCATTGCCGAGCGTATACAAGCCTTTGAGACGGCTTTCACTGAGCTGACGGCCGATAATGACAACAGGGGCTGTATTTTTCTGAATCCCTAGTCTCTTTTTGTATTGCATGACTTTCTGCTGAATCCACTTTTCGTTCTCATTCGCCGCATATCCGTTCGTTTTGATCACCAGAATCACGTTATCTTTAGAAGAAAATTCCTCCCAGTATGCCCTTAGCAGACCCTCCGGATTTTTGCGATGCTGGAAGCCAAATACAGACACGAACGTAAACTTCCCTGCCGCCCCCGGCAAAGACATCTTCTTATTGTTCGGATGAAAATCCTTGGTGTTTACCCCATGAGGAACGACAAAAATCGGAACTTTCACTCCGCTGTGCCTTAGAACTCTCTTGTTATGCAGGGAGGGAACACACACCGCATCGAATTTGTTCATGTGTGAAAGCCAGCCTTTTGGGGTCTTGCTTGTTTCCCACACGGTATTTAAAATCATGGAATCATACACGCTTCGCTCTTTTTTCCATTGCATGTGACTGGGAATATGATGATAAATCAGTACTTTTTTGCCCTGGATGCCGTTATTACGATGGCTTGGCGCACCTAATCTAACGGTTACACCCTGCTGCTTCAATGATCTTGCATAGGCTCTGCTGGCACGGCCAAGTCCGCTTGTTTTGTGAATCGGTCCTTTCCAGACCACTTCATAGCGCTTCATTTGGCAACATCCTTGGAAAGTGAGATCGCTTGAATTAACTCATCAATTGGTGTTGTCATTTGCTCATCTCCATATATCAAATATATGGGATTATCATATGCCCCTAAGAATGAATGGGAATGGGTATAGGGAGGTAGCTTGATGTCTCGTATAAATAATCTCCGATTTCGCTTTTGCCTTTGATGAATTCCCTGTTTGGAAAGGGCGAAGTATTTTCAAGGGTCGATGAATGAGCTCACATTAGAATGTGGGCACGAGTAGAGGGGAAGACGGAAAACAC
>NZ_MAQW01000016.1 GCF_001682855.1 Bacillus sp. FJAT-27264
CCTAACCACTCCCCTTAACCTTCCAGCACCGGGCAGGCGTCAGCCCGTATACTTCGCCTTACGGCTTCGCACAGACCTGTGTTTTTGCTAAACAGTCGCTTGGGCCTTTTCACTGCGGCCCCCTCGGGCTATTCACCCTACCGAGGCACCCCTTCTCCCGAAGTTACGGGGTCATTTTGCCGAGTTCCTTAACGAGAGTTCTTCCGCGCGCCTTAGAATTCTCTTCTCGCCTACCTGTGTCGGTTTGCGGTACGGGCACCTTCTCCTGACTAGAGGCTTTTCTTGGCAGTGTGAGATCATGACCTTCGCTACTCTAATTTTCGCTCCCCATCACAGCCCAGCCTTACGATGTGCGGATTTGCCTACACACCAGCCTCACTGCTTAGACGGACATCCATCAGTCCGCGTCACTACCCTCCTGCGTCACCCCATCGCTCATAGCGGATTACGGTGGTACAGTAATTTCAAACTGTTGTCCTTCGACTACGCCTTTCGGCCTCGCCTTAGGTCCCGACTTACCCTGAGCGGACGAGCCTTCCTCAGGAAACCTTGGGCTTTCGGCGGATCAGATTCTCACTGATCTTTTCGTTACTCATACCGGCATTCTCACTTGTGTAGTGTCCAGCGCTCCTTACGGTACACCTTCAACCCCTACACAACGCTCCCCTACCCCAGATGCAAAGCATCTAGCCATAGCTTCGGTGGTGTGTTTAGCCCCGTTACATTTTCGGCGCAGAGTCACTCGACCAGTGAGCTATTACGCACTCTTTAAATGGTGGCTGCTTCTAAGCCAACATCCTGGTTGTCTGTGCAACTCCACATCCTTTCCCACTTAACACACACTTGGGGACCTTAGCTGATGGTCTGGGCTGTTTCCCTTTTGACAATGGATCTTAGCACTCACTGTCTGACTCCCGGCAATAAGTATATGGCATTCGGAGTTTGACTGAGCTTGGTAACCCTTGCGGGCCCCGCACCCAATCAGTGCTCTACCTCCACTACTTTTATACCGAGGCTAGCCCTAAAGCTATTTCGGGGAGAACCAGCTATCTCCGAGTTCGATTGGAATTTCTCCGCTACCCCCACCTCATCCCCGCACTTTTCAACGTACGTGGGTTCGGGCCTCCAGTGCGTGTTACCGCACCTTCACCCTGGACAGGGGTAGATCACACGGTTTCGGGTCTACGTCCACATACTATGTCGCCCTATTCAGACTCGCTTTCGCTGCGGCTCCGTCTTCTCGACTTAACCTTGCATGTTAAACGTAACTCGCCGGTTCATTCTACAAAAGGCACGCCATCACCCATAGATCGGGCTCTGACTTTTTGTAAGCACACGGTTTCAGGTTCTATTTCACTCCCCTTCCGGGGTGCTTTTCACCTTTCCCTCACGGTACTGATTCACTATCGGTCGCCAGGTAGTATTTAGCCTTGACAGATGGTCCTGCCGGATTCATACGGGGTTTCACGTGCCCCGCACTACTCGGGATCCGTCTCGGAGAGAACACAGTTTAGGTTACAGGGCTTTTACCTCTATCGCGGGCCTTTCCAGACCTCTTCACCTACCATATTCCTTTGTAACTCCATGTGAGACGTCCCACAACCCCAGGAGGCAAGCCCCCTGGTTTAGGCTGTTCCGCGTTCGCTCGCCGCTACTGACGGAATCACTATTGTTTTCTCTTCCTCAGGGTACTTAGATGTTTCAGTTCCCCTGGTCTGCCTCTACATACCCTATGTATTCAGATATGAGTAACTGCGAATTACCACAGCTGGGTTTCCCCATTCGGACACCCCCGGATCAAAGCTTGCTTACAGCTCCCCGAGGCAGTTTCGTTGTTCGCCACGTCCTTCGTCGGCTCCTGGCGCCTAGGCATCCTCCGTGTGCTCTTATTAGCTTAACCTCGATTTT
>NZ_MAQW01000017.1 GCF_001682855.1 Bacillus sp. FJAT-27264
TTTAGCAAAATAATTGATTTCTCTTAGATAGTCCTCAATATTCGACTAAATATCCCTATAACACAAGACAAATACATACAGATGCTGTGTCGATCGATATACATCTGCATGGAAGATTGTCGCTCCTCCCTTTAGTTGAGCATATCAAGGTATACGAAAACAGCATTAATCTGAGTCCCCGGTTCTACTTCATATTCTCATCGTATTTGAATTTAGATAGTTTAAGGTTTGTAGCTTTTATTACTCCCGATATTGCAGCACCTCAAGCAATCGACAGATTATCGATCTTTTTATTTATTCTGTTAATAAGAAAGCTAGAGTGCCTAGCACACCAACAACCATGTCATAGGTTCAATAATTAAAGGAAATTGAATATCTCACTACTCTGCTCCTAATGACTTGGTTTTGCAATTGCATAAATTGTTCAAATTGTTCCTGCAGTTTATTCGTATCAAGAATCATCGTTGTTCTACTATCATCTTGAAGTTGGTGCTTCTCAATCTCTGAAAACCAAGTCCAACATATTGTGCTACAATATCAACCACTTCTATATTAAGGTCAATACGTTCTCCCAAACCAATCTTTACAAGAAGCATATCTCCCTTTTCCACTTTAAGAGTAGCAGCCAACTAATAGGACGGAGCAAGCCTCTTCTGTGTCAGAATGATGTTTTTTTCATCTGCACTACCAACCCCATAATGGACGAGTTCTTTCCAACAAGATGCTCTTTCCACTTATCATTACGCTTTGACGCATTGCTTCAGAGGTATCTAACTATAACACTTTACTGTAGCCACGATACCCTGCAATCTGCCAAAATAAAAGTGAGACAAGAATAGCTATAACAAAGTAAATAAGAGAACACACTCGTTATATTTAGAATTTTATATTGATATTTATAAATTTGGGCCATCGGATATGATAATGCGTTTCCTGAAAAACCGCCCAACAAACTACCCACTCAACAGAATGAGAGTTATTAAAATATATATCCATATTTGCTTTTATTAACGGCTTTCCATACCGAGTGGAGTCAGTTCGATTACTCTGTTCTTAATACTCAGCCTACAGCAATTTAATAGTTTAGAAAGAATCTCGGCCGCTAACGACCGTATTTCATCCTCTTTCCTCGATGAGAGACTCGAACATCTATGGTTTCGCTCTCGATTTTGAGTCAAGCGCGTCTGCAGTTCCTTCACACCGGAATATCAATTATACAAGATGGCGCATAGACGGGATTCGCCTCCGCAAACTCCTACATGACAAGCAGACATGCTACGCCAACTACGCCACGGTTCCAGATTGATTGCGGGGGCAAGAATTGAGCTTGCGGCCTTCGGATTATGATCCTGACAAGCTACCAGGCTTCTCCATCCCACGTTTGTAAAATCATTATGTAATTTATAGTGGAGGCTGAGGAGATCGAACCCCGGACCCTCTGCTTGTAAGGTCTATGATCTCCCAACTGAGCTAAGTCTCTATAGTTATGATCCGTAGGGAATTGGAATCCCTGTCCTCTTAGTGAAGCGGAGGTGTGTTAACGCCTTGATTAACGGGCCGTACGTTTAATGTTTTTCCATGATAAATCAATTTAACACCAAAGCGGTCATTTAATGCATATGCCGTTCCACTATTACCGGCACCAAAAGCACCGTTAGTTAATTTATATGATCACGTAAATATCCTCCATCGAAGCTCTAATAGATTTATTATAAAAACACAAAAAAGCCCTTGTTG
>NZ_MAQW01000018.1 GCF_001682855.1 Bacillus sp. FJAT-27264
CGCCTCCCTCCTTATGTTTCAGTTTTCTTGCGCTAGCTCGCTAATTCGCAGGATTTCATTCGAGCTGTGAAAACGAATGTGGTAACGAAGTAGCCAAGGAGGAGCAAAATGACGACGTAAGCATAGTGAAATAAAGGAATTCAGGGAATTCCCATTGTCTTCCTGTATTGGCATGCTTCATCTTCATCCTTGAGGTTTGCCCTCCCATGTCTCAACGGGTCTATGCCCTTTCATTCCTTCGTTACACCTATCAAGGAGATGAAGTCCGTCACTGCTTTGTCCACGGGTCTGAGCCCTTTAGGCGATCGTAGGCGGTACCTCATGCTTCATTGTGAATCCTGCGAATGAGCCAGCAGACAAGCTTTTGCTATCTTTATTAAGCAGCGACTCTGACTTTGTTTTCATCGTAATCGGAATCCGTTCTTGCCATAGCTACAAGTATTCGGGCGAGTTTACCACATAGCTTCATGATTGATTTCATGCCGTTCATTTTCTTTATTTGTTTGTTGTACTGATGGAGCGCCCTGAATTCTGGATGGACAGAGACCATATGTAAGACTGTCATAAAGAGAAGTTTTCGCAGTCGAGGTCGTCCTCGCTTCGTGATTTTCGCTTCACCTTTGTAGGTACCAGAGCTGTTCTCGGACAGGTGTAAGCCGGCTAAGCGAAGGAGTTGATTACCGTGCGAAAAGCGGCTTAAATCACCTGCTTCACTGTATAACGCAGCGAGCGTAATGTCGTTTATCCCTTTAACGGTACGTAGGATCTTCACGGTTGGAATACATTGAAGAAGTTGACTGATCTTTTCTTTGAGTTGATCCAGTTGGTCGTTATACATCTGTAGTTGCTGCAAGAGTAGCGATAGACTGATTTTTGCCTCCTCCACAAGATCCGGGGTGCCTACCGTTTGTTGTGCTGCATGGATGAGAGCAACGGCTGCCTTGCGGCTACCTGCACGTTTGAGTCGTTTTTTCCACCCTGCAATGACGTCTTGAACGGCTAAGTGACGAAGATCCGAGGGATGCGCAAATTCGGCCAGCGTCGCCAGAGCCGTCTTCGAAGTGATGTCTTTAAAGACCTGCTGAAACTCAGGGAAGTATATATCGGTCCACCGATAGATTTGGTTGACTACACTGGAGACTTGTTTGGTAATAAAGTCACGGGTGGTGACGATTTGCCGAAGCGCTCGATAGGGCTCAGCATGGAGATAAACGTCACTGTAGTAGCCATTCTTCACCATGTCGGCAATCACTAAGGCATCTTTAACGTCGTTTTTAGTTGGAGAGTTGTCCCGATTTTCTTTGTTTCGCTTCACATGAAGTGGATTCACAAGCACAAGTTCGAGTGGCTTCTCTTGAAGCCATAGGGCCAAGTTAAACCAGTAATGACCGGTGGGCTCAACACCGAAGATAACGTCAGTCTTGTTAAACTGGGCCATGAGGTCCTGCATCCACTGATATAACCTTGCGTAGCCCTCCAGATCGTTCGAGAAGGTAAGATAGGTTCCTCGTTCGATGCCTCTATAATCTGTCGCACGGGCGACATGTGTGAACTTAGCGATGTCGATGCCGATGATAAGATGATGACTCGTAATGCGTTCAATGCGTTGATTTTGTTTAGCGGATTGTTTAAACTTCATAGTAAGAGCACCTTCCTAGTGATGTAATGGTAGTCGTCGAGGACACCTTTTCATCATAAGGAGGTGCTCGTCTAATTTCAAAGCCGAAATTTAAGAGCATACAGGAATGCTTTGTCTCC
>NZ_MAQW01000019.1 GCF_001682855.1 Bacillus sp. FJAT-27264
TGATATGCTCCCCATATAGTAGACAGGTGAAATAATAAAAACCTGTTACTGTATGGGGAGCATTTTTATGGAACAAAAGAAGTTTACAGCCCTTGAAAAAATAACGATACTTCAGGAAATTGAATATGGACACATCGGGTTAAAAGCTGGTGCTCGGAAATACGGATTAACTAAAACATCTATATTGAAATGGCGACGACGTTATCAATTGTACGGCTACGAAGGCCTAGAACCTCGAACCCATAACCAAAAGTATTCAATAGAACTTAAACTCCAAGCGGTTAGGGATTATATCGAGGGTGGATTGTCGCAAAGCCAAATTATCTACAAGTATAAGATCGCAAGTACAACCCAACTCGCCAACTGGATTAAGAAGTATAATGGTCATAGCAACAGTTTAACGGCTAATTCAGGAGGAACTAAAGCTATGACCAAAGGACGCGCAACCACTTGGCAGGAACGGATAGATATTGTGTTGTATTGTCTGGCAAATGGACAAGATTACACAAAGGCAGCAAGTCATTTTCACGTTTCTTACCAACAAGTATATAGCTGGGTGAAAAAGTACGAAGCAGGCGGCGAGAAGGCGCTAAGGGACGGCAGAGGACGCACGAAAGCGCCTGAAGAGCTCACGGAAGCAGATCGCCATAGGCTCGCCATGCAAAAGCTGGAATACGAGAATGCACGGCTTCGTGCGGAGAATGCTTTTCTAAAAAAGTTAGAGGAACTCGAAAGGAGGAGACGTTAAGTCAAGTTCGTCAGGAGAATATCTACTTGGCTATTCAGGCCGTTCAGCAAGAGGAGTCTCGCCCCATTCAGCTTTTGTGTGACATTGCAGAAATCTCGCGCTCAAGTTACTACAAATGGTTGAACCGTAAACCCAGTTCCCGGGAGACCGACAACGCGAAACTGACCCAGGCCATGCTCCTTCTATATGAGAAGGTGGAGCGAATCTTTGGGTATCGCCAGCTCACTCTACATTTGCGCAGACAAATGGGCAAAGCGCTGAACGCGAAGCGAGTGTACCGCCTTATGAGGCTCCAAGGCATCCAGTCTGTCATCCGAAGAAAGCGGAAGAAGTACGTAGGCTCCACGCCTCAGCAGGTCGCAGAGAATGTATTGAACCGCAACTTCGAGGCGGAAACACCAAACCAAAAATGGGTAACGGATGTAACGGAATTCAAGTACGGCAACGGACAGAAAGCGTATTTAAGCGCCATTAAGGATCTGCATGACAAGTCCATTGTTGCTTACGTTCTGGGTCATTCTAATAATAATTCGCTGGTCTTTAAGACGTTAGAGTTGGCTTTGGAGGCAGCGCCAGAGAACCATCCCTTACTTCACAGCGACCGTGGTTTCCAGTATACCTCTCTGCACTTTAAGGAGATGCTGGACGAAGCGAAACTGACGCAAAGCATGTCCCGGGTGGGCTGCTGCATTGATAATGGACCGATGGAATCCTTTTGGGGCACACTGAAATGTGAGAAGTACTACTTGCATACCTACCGCACTTTTGAAGAGCTCCAACAAGACATTGATAATTACATACACTTTTACAATTACGAACGGTTGCAGGCAAAACTAAACGGCCTCAGTCCTATTGAATTCAGGACTAAGGCCGCTTAAGGATCTTTTATTTTTTGCACTGTCTACTTGACGGGGTGCAGTTCA
>NZ_MAQW01000020.1 GCF_001682855.1 Bacillus sp. FJAT-27264
GTCTGCCATTCCACCACTACCGCGCGGTGTGTACAACGTAATGCAATGTTCTGAGGTCAACATTCAATATTATAATCCGATTATCCTCAAATGTAAAGATGTTAGCTCAAGAATTTTCTTCCGATGCTTTGCGTCTTCTATATTCGGTAAAAGCAAGGTATTCCTTGATAAATATTTTCTCATCCGGCAGCAATTCAGTGTGGCAATTCAATTGCCGTATTTGGTCAAAAAAATAATCCTCGCTGCTCTCACGCACCATTCCCGGTGCAGCTTTGCCAAGAATCAGCCAATCCAGACTTACTTCAAAGTATGCCCCAATCTCGATAAGTTTATGAGTGCCAGGGGTAGACTTACCACGCTTCCAGTCGCCCATATTCCCAGTGCTGATCCCCAGTTCCTCACAAAACGACTTCTTCGTCATCCCTTTTTGTTTGATCAAGTATTCAATACGCTCGTATATGGACTGCATTTGCTAACCGCCTTCCACCTTAATAAATAATCACTTATTTAAGTTATTTTTATTGAAAATGACGTAAAAAAGTATATAATTAACTATTATTATGTCTTATTCCATTATATCATACAGCTGGAATATCGATAAAGAGGTGAGATAGATGAACAATAAGCATCCCATAACGCCTTATGGGTGGACGATTAAACAGCGTCTGACAGAACTCAGACTAGACCAGAAGGATTTCTGTCGAATCAATAACATCCCTCCCTACCGCCTATCCAATTTGATCCACGGAACACGCAGAGCCGAGCGGTACCGCCGCCAGATTGAGAAGCTGCTGGACCTGCCGCCATCCTAGCAACGGACCCATTTGGGGTCACAAGGAGCGAAAACCTTTGTCACAAAGCCTATCCCCTTCGGCCACACAACCCATTGATACCGTCCCCCACAATGCACTGGTTATAGACCAGCATGGCACCATCCAGTCACTCAATAGCCGCTGGCGCGCCTGCTGCAAGGAATACAGTCTCCCTCCACAGCTTGCAAAGGTGGGAAGCAATTATCTTGAGCTACTGCCAGAATGGGTTGTGGAGCCCACTCTTTTGCACAACGTCTTAAAATCTACGCTGGGCGGAGAACACCTTGTAGTCAGTACAGATTCCACTATACTATGTATCCCCAAAGGCAGACGGGTATTCCGGTTTGAGGCATTCCCCCTCCTGCCAGTCCTTTCTCCTGATAAACCAATGTGGGTCATCGCTCATCAGGATGCCGGACCGGTTGTTGAAGGACGCCACATCCAGCCTTTGGCCGCTCACCGTTCTACAATAAAGCAAGCAGCATTTAAGTTCATCCCCATCTGCGCGTCCTGCAAGTCCATTCGCAACAACCGGGAGGAGTGGCTAACTATAGAGCGGTTTTTGCAGATGCAGCTCCAGGTACAATTCACACACGATATCTGCCCAGAGTGCGTCAGGCAGCTATATCCCCAATATGCCGGCGCTTTTAAAGAAACCTCAGGGCATACATAAATTCAAAAAAGGTAAGAATTTCTCTGCGAAAGCAAAGAAGTTCTTACCTTTTATCTATGCGGTAGAGAGGACTCGAAC
>NZ_MAQW01000021.1 GCF_001682855.1 Bacillus sp. FJAT-27264
ACAATATCACTTATGCGACATTTATTTTGAGCGAAGGAGTAATGGAATGGCTATAGAACGGACGATTTCAAGTAGTTTTCAAGTAGCTTTGGCAGCGTATGACGAGACATCAACCACTGATGATCAAATCGTCCAGATGTTCTTGGCAACCTGCTGCAGAACGGCTAATACAAGGCGCAATTATGAGCGGGCCCTTGCTGCATTTCGCAAATTTATTTCTAACCAACCTTTAAGGGAGATCACATGGAGGGAGATCGAGGCGTACAAGCTTTTCCTGACGCAGGGGGGATATAGTTATCCAAGAACATTGGCTCCTGCTAGCATTGCTGCCTTTATCGCACCGCTTAAATCATTTTATAAATGGGGCAGTGATCAGCACATCGCCTTTTTCAGTAACAATCCCACGGCCAGCGTGCGTATTCCAACCATCACGATCACAAGCCGAAAGAATTTTCTCACCAAAAGAGAAGTAGGTGCCCTGCTCCGCCAACTGCAAAAACAAAGCTTGAGGAATTATCTGATCGGACTAACACTAGTCCTCTTGGGCCTGCGTGTCTCGGAGCTTACTGCGATGAAATGGGGAGATTTTCACTCCGATCCGCTAGAGACCTCGATCTGGCTGACCATTGCAAATGCGAAGGGCGGCAAAAGAAGGGAGATCAAAGTGCCCGCTATGCTATGGGAACTTTACTCTGAGCTGGCAAACTCGCCAACGGGGAATGCTGCGCCCGATCCTGAACTGCTTATGTTCCCGCTGTCATCAAGGCAGGTGGAGCGGATTATTAAGAACGCAGGAGAATACAGTTTCATTGAAAAAAAACTAACCCCCCACTGGCTGCGGCATACTAATGCTACATTAGCTCTGCTACAAGGGGCCTCTCTACAGCAGGTACAGGAGAATCTGGGGCACTCGCATATCAACACTACACAGCGATACCTGCACACTGTTCAGCAGATCCAAAAAGCAGCTCCGGATTTTGTGGAGGATTGTCTGCGGGACATTATTGAATAAGACAAATTCAGACAAAAAATTGAAGCATTATCTTATAATAACTATACAGTAATATACAAATGACCTATAATACTTACATAGTATTGTGTGTATGCATAAATGCGAAACAGACCTATATTTAGCACTGAAAATGTCGCATAAGTGATATTGT
>NZ_MAQW01000022.1 GCF_001682855.1 Bacillus sp. FJAT-27264
TGTACTTCTGTCAATAAAGTGGACACGGTAAAATGGTCAACTTGCAAGTTTTAGATTTCTGTAATACAACGATTCAAAGCGATCGGGTGAAAGATAGCCCAGTTTACTGTGTATTCGTTTCCGGTTGTAAAAGAACTCGATATATCGGAACAAATGGTTTTCGGCTTCTTTTCGAGTCTGGAAAATGGCCCTACGGTAGATCAATTCTCGCTTAAGGATGCTGTGAAACGATTCTATGCAGGCATTATCGTAGCAGTTCCCCCGGCGGCTCATGCTGCGAATCATGTGGTACTTTTTTAGCTTCTTTCGGTATTTTTCGGAGGCGTACTGGCTTCCGCGGTCAGAATGGTGGATGAGCCCTTTTTCGGGCTTCTGTGCCTCATATGCTTTGTCTAGAGCGGCAGAAACCAGTTCCACTTTCATTCGGTTTCCGAGCTCCCAACCGACAATTTTACGTGTGAATAAATCTAGAACGCTCGCTAAATAAACCGTGCCTTGGCGTGTCCGGATGTAGGTAATATCTGTAACCCATACCTGGTTCGGTTTTGTGCACACATCGAAGTGTTGGTTTAACCAATTCGGCGCAATAGGGAAGTCATGGTTTGAATCGGTCGTTTGGACTTTGAATTTACCCATAGCCTCTGAGCGAAGATCACGGGCTCGCATGAGTCGGCCTACGGTTTTTTCGCCCACAGTAAACCCTTCTTCATGCAGTTTTTGAGTGATTTTGGGACTGCCGTATATCGCGTCATTGTCATAAAAGTGGTACTCGATACG
>NZ_MAQW01000023.1:0-738136 GCF_001682855.1 Bacillus sp. FJAT-27264
GTTCGAGTCCTCTCTACCGCATACTGTAAAATCAAGAAAGTCTCGCTTAGCGAGGCTTTTTTTGTTATTATCAGGTAGCATAAATTTGGAGGTGCGAAGTTATGATCATAAGTACGATTCTGGTGGGCCTGGTTGCGGTTATACATATTTATATTTTGTATCTGGAATGTTTCCTGTGGGCTACACCCAAGGGGATGAAGGCTTTCGGTCTGACAGAGCAGGATGCTAAGGCTACGAAATCGCTGGCGTTCAACCAGGGCTTCTACAACGGGTTTTTGGCCGCCGGTTTAATCTGGGGTCTACTGTATCCAGGGGACGACGTCGGACGTCATATTCAATTGTTCTTCTTGGCTTGTGTGCTAATTGCCGGGATTGTCGGCAGCCTTACAGCCAAGAAATCGATCCTGTACGTGCAGGCATTGCCGGCATTGCTCGGGATCATAGCTGTTCTTTTCCAATGGTAATTTAAACTTAGGAAACGGCTTATCTAAAAAAAGGATACTCCTCCATCGCAGTATAAAGCTGCTGTGGGGTGAGTATCCTTTTTTGCTATCCGAAAAACTGCTATTTGAGCAACTGATTGATTTCTGCTTCGATCTGGTCTGGGGTTGTTTTTGGGGCAAACCGTTTCAGGACTCGGCCATCCTGGTCTACAAGAAATTTGGTGAAGTTCCACTTGATGCTCTTGGACCCAAGTACGCCTGGCGCTTCCTCCGACAAATATTTGAACAATGGATGCGCATTACTCCCATTTACATCGATCTTCTCGTACATGGGGAAGCTCACGCCATAATTGATTTCGCAGAATTCAGCAATTTCCTCGCTCTCGCCTGGCTCCTGTCCGGCAAACTGGTTGCTCGGGAACCCCAATATCTCAAATCCACGATCTTTGAATTTTTCGTACACTTCCTGGAGACCTTTATACTGGGGGGTAAGACCACACTTGCTGGCTGTATTCACGACGAGCAGGACCTTGCCTTTGTACTTGGAAAGAGATTCTTCTTCTCCGCGCAGGGTTTGGGCTTCGAAATCATAAATGCTCATGGATAACGCCTCCTAATTTTTAAACCTATAAATATTTATGTCAATTTAATTGTACACTATTTATATTCAGAGTCAAATGTTGATGGCAAGCATTCTGTGACAAATGGTTTCAAATTATGCTCATTGTTTAAAGTTAGGGTGTAAGGTTGCACCAAATACAGCGGTTAAAGGAGAAGATGACTGATGAAAGCACTGTATACAGCAACAGCAACAGTACATGGCGGACGGGAAGGCTCGTTCGAATCCTCTGACGGCGCGCTGAAACACAATTTGAGTATGCCCAAAGAATTGGGTGGTCCCGGTGGTACGGGCACCAATCCGGAGCAATTGTTCGCGGCAGGCTACGGCGCCTGTTACGAGAGTGCCTTGGCGAATATCGCTCGGAAGGAAGGCATCAAGCTTCAGGAGGTGGAAGTGACCTCCAATGTAATGATTGGCAAGGATGACAGTGACGGCGGCTTCAAGCTGGCTGTTCGTCTGGACGTGAAGATCCCGGGTATCGATAAGGCTCAGGCGGAGGATCTGGCGAAAAAAGCCCATGACTTCTGTCCGTATTCCAAAGCTACCAGAGGTAATATTGAAGTGGAATTGAATGTGATATAAAACATAGAGCGCAGCGTTATGAATATAGCCTATGCGCAGGTAAGGCCCGGCTTGCACAGCGGGTCTTTTTTACTATTTTCTAAGATGAGGGTGAAGTGTGATTTTTATGGCAATCCTAACTAAATAGGGATTATAGACAGTAAAAGAGATCCAGCAGTGCGTACTTTGGTTGACATCCCCCTTAAAATTCTTTAATATGTCTAAGTATCTGAATATGTCGCGTGTGCAAATAACCAACAAAAATTTAAATAATGGGTGATGAAGATGTCTTACAGACCGAATATTACGAATGTGACCAAGGCCAGCAGCAATGATAAGGAAGGATTGTACGAGTTCATTATCAAGCTTGCTGACGGAACGGAGTGCCGCGCGTTTTATCATCGGTTTCCGGAATGGAAAATGACGAACATCAGCCGCCTGTTGAAAACGCCATGTCCAATTTGTCGCAAAGATTTCATCTGCAAATGTATGGATGCATTTACTGCTGATTTCGAAGAGCAAATGATTGGCGATAATCAGTGGATTGAGAAGGCCATTGCTGAATAATTAAATGAACGGAACTTAGATGGCGCGGAAGCTTTTTCCGCGTTTTTGTTTGCTTTTTAACAGAATTTATTGGAAAAAATGGGGGAGAGGTGCGTGGATTATGGGTGAGCAAGAGAATTCTGTAGGTCGGCCTGCGACAAAGTTGACTGATGCAAGGCTGCACGACAAATCGGTGGTACTTATGGATGGTGTATGCCATCTCTGCCAGGGACTGGTCCGCTTTATTATTCCTCGTGATCCGAAATCGAGATTTGTATTCGCTCCCCTGCAAAGTGAAATCGCTGCTCAGCTGCTCCGTGATGGAGGCCTTGAACCAGGGAAGTTGGATACCGTCGTGCTGGTAGAGAACGGGAAGTGTTATACAGAGTCAGCTGCGGCGCTACGGATTGCTCGTGGGCTCCGCTTTCCATGGCCGCTAGCTTACGTGTTCACCCTGGTGCCGAGACCTTTGCGCGATATGATTTATCGTTATGTAGCACGCAATCGCTACCGCTGGTTCGGACGTGATGAGCAGTGTCTGCTCCCGACGCCGGAGATTCGAAAGAGATTTCTGTAACTGATTTGTGAAAAAAAGGATTGCCGCCTGTTTATATATATGCTACTATAGCTGTAAATTAAAGGATAGTAACGGAAGCACCGTTCATTAACCGTATTTCACGGTTTTTGGCGGTGCTTTTTTGCTGTCTTTTTTTAGAGAAAGGAGAGTGATGGCATGGCGGCAAGGATTGTGCTGGCCGTGCGGGAGAGTCAATACATCGAACCGTTACTGCATTATCTTCATCATAGCCGGTATAGCGATCTACTGCGGATTACGGCGTTCAGTCGGATTGAGGCTTTTGCAGAATTTATACAGGGTGATGAGGTGCCAGACGCTGTTGTCGGGGATGCGGCCTTCATTGAAGCCTGGCTGGTCAGCGGACGAAGCACTGTGCGGTGGGCGGTTCTGAGTGAAGATGGAGGACCTGGAAGCTATCATGGGACCAGTAATAAAAGTTTAGCCGGCGGGGAAGTCATTGCCAAGTACCAGTCGTTACCTTCCTTGCTGGAATCAATACTGCAATTATGCGATGTCAGGCGTTCAGACATGTCGTTGTCGGCCAAAGAAGAAACTTTGCTGCTAGGTGTGGTTTCCTGCAGTGGCAGCAGCGGAAAGACGACGATTGCCCTGAATATGGCGAAAGCGCTGGGAGAACAGGGTTTGTCAGTATTTTATCTCAATTTGGAAAGTGTGGACAGCAGTGGTATGATCCTTCGCCCGCCGCAAGGGAATGTTCCTGGGTTGGAAAGGCTGCTCTATGATCTTCAGGCTGGCCGGAACAATGAAGAAGCAGGAACACCAGAACTCAGGCGTTATGTCATCCGACACGAAGAACTACAGAGCGATGCGTTCAGACCTGTGGGCAATCTCAAAGAAATGCTCCAGATGACTTCACAAGATACATTAGACTTGCTAGAACTGCTCACGGCTACTCGTAGCTATGATGTTGTTATCATCGATACCGGGAGCATAGAAGAGGAGCGGGCCAAGGCGGTGCTACAGCGATGCAGTATTCTGCTCTGGGTGATGCGGGGTGATGATCTGAGTATACATAAGACGGCCAGATGGCTGTCGCATTGCAGTGCACCTCATTCCGGTCTGCCGCCGGGTATTCTTGAGAAGAGCCGGTTTGTCATGAACTTTGGGTCGGATGACATTGAAGTAGGGGGATTGCCGGAAGGGTTGAGTGTGGATGGGATACTTCCTTATATTCCGTCTTGGTCATTGCGGCACCGTGAGGAACTGTATCTCAATTCTCCCCAATTTCAGCAAGCGGTTATTGAACTGTGCCGGGTGATCATAGAGCCTTCTCTGCCGCGGGTCTTTACTGGGAACACCGGTTATGAATGAGGAGATGTTCAGGGCGCTGCGCGGTGATATCCGGGCCGGACTCGATGTTACTTCATCTGTTGGGAATCGAGAGCTTACAGCCTATATTGAGCAGACCATTCTGGAGCGGGAGAGTCTTCGCTACTTAACGGCGCAGGAAAAGCATGAACTGGTGAAGCGGCTATTCGATTCCTTCCGCGGTCTGGATGTACTTCAGCCCCTGGTAGATAATCCGGCGATTACGGAAATTATGATCAACAGCCACAATGATATTTTTATAGAAGAAGAGGGGGTTATCCGCCGCCTGCCGCTGGCTTTTGAATCCGGCAGCAGACTGGAGGATATTATCCAGAGTATCGTCTCCGGCGTGAACCGGGTGGTCAATGATTCTTCTCCAATTGTGGATGCAAGACTCAAGGATGGTTCCCGCGTCAATATTGTTCTGCCACCGGTTGCCTTGAAAGGTCCGGCGATGACCATCCGCAAATTTCCGGAAAAGCCTATGACCATGAACGAACTGGTCCGGCGCGAGTCGCTCAGTGAAGAAGCGGCGGAGCTGCTACAGACTTTGGTTGAGGCCAAATACAACATTTTTATCAGCGGAGGAACAGGTTCGGGTAAAACCACATTCCTGAATGCATTATCTCAATTCATCCCCTCGCAGGAGCGTGTCATTACGATTGAGGATTCAGCGGAATTACAGATCGTCACCGTTCCGAATCTAGTATCTCTGGAGACGCGAAATGCCAACACGGAAGGCAAGGGCGAGATTACCATCCGCGATCTGATCCGTTCTTCACTGCGAATGCGGCCGAACCGGATTGTCGTTGGCGAGGTACGGGGAGCGGAATGCTTGGATATGCTGCAAGCGATGAATACTGGCCACGACGGAAGCTTGTCCACGGGACATTCAAACAGCGCCCGCGATATGGTTAGCCGGATGGAAACTATGGTGCTAAGCGCGGCGGAACTGCCAGTTACAGTGGTCCGGCAGCAGATCAGTTCAGCGATTGATATCTTCGTGCATCTCTCCCGGTTACGTGACCGTTCCCGCCGGGTGATGGAAATCTGTGAGGTCGGCGGATTAGAGAATGGGGAGGTACAGCTCAATCGACTCTATGAATTCCGGGAAACGGGAGAGCGTGACGGCCGTGTTCAGGGAGGTCTGACTGCCTGTGGCAATGCACTTATGCACACCGGCAAGCTAAGAATGTCGGGTATCGCTACGCATCCGCTATCGAAGTATGCCGAGGAGACAAGGGAGGGGGGAGAAAGGATTTGATTCAGAGCGGGAATTTCAAGCAGGATCTTGTCAAGGTGCAAACCGGGAAGTCAAGTGTCGGGGGGAGGACAGGCCTGCCGGATTACAAGGTCTACATCTTATCTTCTAGGCAAAAGAGTGTGGCGATGATTATCGGGAGCTTGCTCCTGTACGGAGTCGGCTATCTCTTTTATCATCATTTGCTCATAGCGCTGCTGCTGGTACCGGGCGGAGTCTATGCTCCACGGCTGCTGCGGGATTATTTGCATAACCGTCGCCGGATGGGGCTCACGCTACAGTTCAAGCAGACACTGTTCTCATTATCCTCTTCCCTATCGGCAGGCCGCTCTGTAGAGAATGCTTTCCGGGAAGCGGTGCAAGATTTGCACATGCTTGATCCCGAAGGAGGCGGCGATATGATTGCCGAGCTGAACATTATCTGCGCGCGTATGGAGAATGGACAGCCGGTGGAAGAGGCGCTGCATGATTTTAGTGCACGGGCAGGCTTGGAGGATGTTGAACGATTCGCTGATGTGTTCACGGTATGCAAGCGGACAGGTGGTGATCTGGTGGAGGTGGTGCGCCGTACCTCGACAGTCATTGGAGAGAAGTTGGATATCCAGCAGGATATTGCCGTCAGCATTGCTCAGAAGAAATTCGAGGCTAAGGCTCTGCTGATCTCTCCGCTGGCCATGATTATGTTCATGAGTCTGACGGCTGGTGACTATATGCAGCCGATGTATACCGGGCTAGGGATGGTTATATCTACATTGGCATTGGCGGGATTGTTTCTATGCTATTTATGGACTTCCAAGATAATGAATATCCCGCTGTGAAGGATGGATGAGGATGAGATTGGTTTCTGGTGTGGCCTTGCTTCTATTGATCGTGTTCTGGTGTGTCTTTCGTGTGCAAAGTGGCAACCGATATGCCGGATTGCGCACGTTGCCCATGGAGGGACTGAGGCTGAGACGGCTTGGCGAACCGATGATGCTGTTGATAGAGAGGCTTGGCACCGGTAGTCGTTTTCCGTTGGTAATGTTCAAAATTCAGCGTTCTCTTCAGCGGATTGAGGGTACCCGATACAGTGCAGAGCGAACACTGCTCTTTGCGGGAGAAATGCTCAGCTATAGCTGGCTGCTGTTAGTAAGTGGGAGCGCACTGACGCTTATAACTGGGGAACAGACGGGGATTGTACTGGGCTCTTTGTTGGCGCTTGTATTGCCGGTTGCTCTAGCGAGTGATTTGCATAAAAAGGTGCGATTGCGGGAGCAGAATATTTTGCTGGAGCTGCCTGAGCTGCTGAATAGCATGGTACTGCTGGTCGGCGCCGGTGAGACCGTGCAGCGGGCGATTCAACGTTGTGTGGAGAGCCGCAAAGGAAATACGAAGCACCCGTTATATAAAGAGTTAGTAGCTATGACAGGGGAATGGGAGAGCGGCTATTCCTTTCAGCAGTCGCTTGAGAACTTTAGCAAACGCTGTGCCGTGCAGGAGGTGTCACTATTCACCACGACCGTATTACTGAACTACCGGAGGGGTGGGAGTGATTTTGTGTTGGCGCTCCGCGACCTGTCACGAATGCTGTGGGATAAGCGGAAGGCGGTCAGCCGGACACGCGGGGAGCAGGCTTCCTCGAAGCTGGTTTTTCCGATGGTAGTGATCTTTTTAATCGTTATTGTGCTAGTGGGAACACCGGCGATCATGATGCTCAAAATGTAGAGGAGGAAGATGAAATGTCGTTGATTATGGGGAAGATGAAAAGCTTTTGGAAGGACGAGGGAGGGCTTGGCACCTTGGAGATGATTTTGATTATTGCGGTATTGATTGCTGTGGTATTGGTGTTTAGAAAAGAAATTGTAGAGGTTGTGAAGTCGTTGATCAGTACAGCCGGCAAGAAGAGTCAGGAAGTATTTGATTGATGTTGCTCAGGGATGACCGCGGAAGCTTCACCATCGAGGCTTCCCTCCTGCTACCCATCATTATGTTCATTACAATGCTGCTTCTGTTTTTCGGCCTGTACAGTTATCAGAAAACGATGTTGCTGCAGGTTGCGTCGGCTTCCACTGAACGCTCGGCTTTTAATTGGGACAATAGCCATAAAGAGAAGACTGGAGCAGTTGCTGCCGGTGAATATGATTCGTTGTATTGGCGTATCGGGGAAGACAGTTTGCTTGCATCGTTATTTGGTGGTGAGGGGGAAAGTGGTGGTACGCAGATTGAGCTTCCGTGGGCAAACGAAGATACAGTTCTGCTGCCAGCCCTTAAGTTGGCTAATGCTTCCCGCATGATCCCAGCCAATATGCCAGGGGAGATGGGCTATAAATATGGCTTTACTGGGCGTAAAGTGAGCCTGAATCTAAAGCGTCTGCTCCACTTGCCAGTGTTGGACGATGTGTTATCGGACGGTGCCAGTCCAAGTATACAAGCCACATCTGTCGTATCTGAACCAGCCGAGTTTATTCGAACTGTAGACCTGATGCGTTATTACGGCGCCAAGTTTAAAGGTCGTCAAGGAAGTGGGGAGACCCAGCCGCCTATGAACAAGCAGGATGCCTCCGAAATGATGATGAAGCTTGGCAAAAAGTGAGACTGAGCAATCATATTGAGGTTCTGTGACGAGAATGGGCTGGGGCTGAATCTGGAACCGGAGAATAGTAGTCATGAAGAAAGGAAGACACGGATGAAGAGAGCGTATAACGGCTCTAACCACGGCTTGAAGCGCAGGAAAGGAGGATGGTTTTTTCGAACAGACGGTTCGGTATCCATCTTTTTGATTATGGTGTTAGCCTTTGTCTTCCTGTTCAATGCGGTTCTGATTGATTATGCACGGATTGCTGCCGCCAGTACACAAGGGGAACGTCTTGCCCGAGCCGGAATACGTTCTGTGCTATCGGCTTACGATGTAGAGCTGCGGGAGAAATACGGTTTATTCGCTTCTGGCGGAACGGATGGAAATATGCTGTTATCCGGCGTACTCAATGATAATCTGCACGAAAGCGGACGGTCTGACGCCTTTAATCTTATTCAGATGGGTGTGGAGAGCTCCACCGTGGAATGGAGTCGACCGCTTGGAGAGTATGATATTTTCCGCCGTCAGATTATTGAAGAGATGAAATATAAGGCACCAATCGATTTTGCCCTGGAATTGGGTGGAAAGTTCAAGCCCTTGTCTGGAGCGATGGCAGAGGCTTCGCAGGTGACAAAGGTACTCCGTGCATTGCAGTCGCTATACGATGAGCGTGAGGAAGCACTGGATCTGATGATGGGACGACGGAAGCAGGCTGCAGAAAGTGGCAGAGCCATGCTTCAACTCATCATGAATCCACCGGGAGACAACCTCCAACCAAGTACGCTTGGTGGGGTATCTACGGCAGCAGATGTAGCTGCGCAATATGATGATTTTGTTTACAAGTATAAGTGGGACATGAACCGTGACAGTAAGGAGTCTGCGAAATATACATATCCGTTATCCTGGTATTCACAGCAATCGGCTCTTGTTATTCAGCGAATTCCGCAAGTCATGGATGTTTTCCGTGAACAGCACAATGTCTTCATTGAACAAGCTGAAAGTGCTTTGCTACGGGCAAAGGAACTGAACGATGAAATGAAGGCGGTGCTGGAGCAGTCCAGAAACAGCGGTTCCGATAAGCGTGACCGGGCCAGGGATTGGGATATTCCAGGCGACGGTGATGAAATAGACTCCGATCCGCTACGTAAGCTTCGTGAGCAGGAGGATTCTCTGATCCTTGATCAAGCTGAGTTTACAGGTATAGAGGAACATCTGGCTGCTCAAAAGAAAGGCTTTGAATGGCTGGAACCAGCAACTGCTGCATTGCCAGTTGTCCTTGCTGAATCTTCCGGGCTATATAGTAATGGTTCTAGAATGATTGAGGCGGTTTTAGCGGCTGCGCGAGCTGTTGGGGACTATCTGGGTAGCTATGGAGCTAGCGGTAGCCTTATTGAGGCTGAGCTTGCTGCACTTGAAGAACACCGGAGCTCAGATAAACAGCGGAAGCAGTGGGAGAAAGAGGCTAAGGTCAAATTGGGAGATGCCCTGAAGATAATAGATAAAATCCGAGAGCTGGGTGATCAGGCAGGAGAGGCAATGCAGCGGTACAACACTTTGCAGAAGTACTATGAGGAGATTCTTTCTCTGAACAAAGGATTGGACGATGCCGGAAAAGAAGGGCAAACCTTATCCGATCCATATGCTGCTGGAAGCTCTGCGATGACGAATATGGACGGGGTATACGATGTTATGACCAGTGCCCTTACAGGAACAAGGGACAGGCTTTTTCAAACAGAATATACGGCACTTTATTTTCCGCATTTTGATGTCTCGGCTTTATCCTCTATGGCTAGCGGTATGGAAAGCGAGGATGTTGATCGTCTTGCTGCACAGATGGACCCGCATGCCCAGGAACTGGAGTATATTCTGTACGGATTCCATAATCCAGCTGGCAACATTGCCGCCGCATATGGTGAGATATTTGCCATGAGGCTGGCTATTCGCACCATGGAGGGGTTTGTCAAAAAGGCGGGTATTGGCAATCCACTGGCTGTTCTGGCGGCCGCGCTGTTGTACGGCATTGAGCAGGCAGTTCAGGACATGCTGAAGCTTTGCAAGGACGGTTCGATCCCATTATCAGAGTTTATACAGGCTCAATTGACTTATCGTGATTACCTGCGGCTGTTCCTGATGCTGCATGGCAGTGGCGAATCGCAGTTATCACGTATGCTGGCTGTAATTCGGCTCAATACAGGCATCAATCCTGCTGAGAGAAATACTTATGTTTCCGCCAATGTTCGTTTTGGCCTGCGTCTGTGGTTTTTACCGGGGATGGTTCGACTGTTAAATTACAGTGGAGTGCTTGCGGGTGATGTGGAGGGAAAGGTCTATTACAGGAAGATACAGGCTGATTCAGCTTACTAGGCGAAGGGAGTGAAGTGAATGAGACGATGGCTCAAAGGGAGAAGTAGTGACAGGAACGAGGGTAGCATGGTAGTTGAAGCGGCAATGGTTCTCCCTATTTTTTTGTTATTCGTTCTGTTCCTGATCTTTATCATTCAGATGAGCCTATACTCTACCGCCTTACAAAGCACCGCCTCGGACACCGTAAAGGTCATCTCCAACCATATCTATCCCGCAGCCCTGGCTGCTCAAAAGTGGGATGAGGGCAGCGAAAGCGAAGCGAACCCTAAAGGGGGCAATTCGGGAGGCAAACCGGCTGATTCTGATTCGCCATGGGGAATCCCTCGTCTTTCGCTCATGGAATGGGGTAAGGATTATGCGAATGGTCTGCCGCCTCCGTTGAATGAGTGGGTCCTGGCTGCGGCAGAAAAGGGAGAAGGACCATTGCAGAAGCTCCAGGCTGAAGCCTCGGAAAGTGTACTGGACCTGGCCATAAAGCCTTTAATGAAGCCATATCTCGCGAGTGACATGCTGGAGTTTGAACGAATCCATGTGTCCAATGTCATTATCCCCGATCTGAAGAAGGGGACCAGGCCCTATTTTGGAGTGGAGGTAAGTTATGACTTGCCCATGAAGATTCCTTTTCTGAATCAAAACATTGTGCTGGAGGCCAGTGCCGTAGAGCGGCTGTGGATCGGTGATACTGGTGAGGGACGTAATGGAGATGGGGAAGAGGGCGGTAAAGAAGAGCATTCAATTATCATCCTGGAGAAGCCTGATCCCGGTGTTGTGAACAAGCAGGGCAAGGTTCGGGCCAAGATTCCACCGGGCGCCTCTGCGAACTTGACGGTCATTTATAAGAGCGGCTTGAGCAAAGCGAAGTACTTGGGCTGGAAGCAGGCGGACAAGGACGGATATATCGGATGGGAATGGAAAATTGGCGTTAACACGACACCAGGTTCATGGACACTTGTTATTCAGACAGATGACGGGCAGTCCATTGAAGTTAATTTTACAGTTGTGGCTGGTAAAAAAGGGGGCTAGGGAATGGCCGATTGGGCTTTTTGGGGCTGCCTTCCGTTTCTGGTAGCTGCCTTCGTTACAGATATACGGTCGATGCGGATACCTAACCGAATTACAGTGTCTGCATGGCTTGGAGGCCTACTGGCTCAGTCGCTCGTGAACGGCTGGCACGGTCTGTTATTGGCAGTCATCGGGGCTGCTGGGGGATTCGCAGTGATGTTGTTTCTGCATCTTATCGGGGCCGTTGGAGCCGGGGACGTTAAGCTTTTTGCCGGCATCGGGGCATGGACAGGCATTATTTTCACAGCGCAGGTGATCATGTATTCGATCTTGCTGGGAGCGGTCATTGGTTGGATCATCGCCTTGCGGCGCAAAGAATCGGGGAGGAGGTTGCGAAAAGTTTTCGGAACAGTGACTGGCTATGTAGTGCTGCGCAATCTGGGCATAGCAAAGACAGGTGGCGGGGATCTGCTGAAATTTCCTTTTATGCTGGCCGTGCTACCTGCTGTTGTATGTGCTTATTTATATTATTGAGGCTGGGAGGTGATCATCGTTGTTTGGTTTGACCCGTGATTTCATGCAAAAGGATGGCATCAGCATGATGCTGGGTGTTCCCGAAGGGCTGCGCGCAGAACAGCTTAATATGGTACAGGTCCGGATGCTTATGAATTCTGAAATTCCGCATCATTTGCGGCTACAGCTCAAAGAGATCGACCTCAGAATCACTCTGGAATATGGATTATCCCGCAAAAAAATGCTCAGCCATCTATTGAAAGGCGAGAAACTAAGTATGACGTCTTTCTTTGGCCTGCTACTCCAGGTGGCCCAAGCAATTGAAGAGGGCAGGCTTTATATGCTGAATGCTGAACAGTATGCGCTGCATGAGGATTATATTTTTGTCGAAGGCTCGCTGCAGTCCGGAAAAGTCTATCTGACCTACGTTCCTTTGCTAAGTCCAGAGAAGGTAATCTCAACCGGTCAAGGCTTTAGATCCCTAATTATGACGCTGATGGCTTCAGTGAAGGAGCTTACGGGCGATGGTGTACAGCGGTTATTGCAATGCTGTGGAGAAGAGGACTTCACACCTGCCCGTCTAAAAAAACTGCTGGCTGAGCTTCTGAGTGAGGGAGAAGTGGTGAAGCCGAATCTGGCAATCGAGAGGGAGAGTAATATCCTGTCTTTTCGGAGACTTGAGGAGCCTGAGCCTTCCAGGCTATCTGACCAACCGTTAAGGTCACGGTCATCAACAGGCAGTTCTGATAAGAAAGCAGGCCTGCAAGATTCCATGAGGGCAGCGGCAGAACCTATTTCTGCTCCATGGTCGGGTGGTTATTCCGCTTTTCAGCGGAGCCAAGAAGCCACAGGTTCAGGGTTTACGGAAGAAGAGGAAACACAGCAGGCTTCCTCACCATACAGAACATATATCATGTTTGGATGTTTACTAGGTGATGCATTGTTATGGAAATTTCTTTATATGAGTGATCCTACAACACTATGGTTGGCAGTTTGCGGAATCTTAACGTTGCTTATTGGGATTACATGCTGGTTAGTGTGGACTGGAAAGCTCAAATTAGGCAAGAAGGAAGACGAGGATGAACCGGATGCTGAAGAGATCGCACGAGGGATGGGCCTCAGGGAACCGGACAGGTTTTTTGGAAGAGATTCTGGGAGGGATTCTATAAGAGGCCTTAAAAGGGAATCCGAAAGGGACTCTATGAATGCCGGTTTATCAGCACCAAAGCCGAAGGTAGAACCTTTGATAATCAGGTCGGAGGTGGGCAATCGAGGATCAGTGCACAACCAGAGAGATCCTGCTCATGAATTCCCTGCTTCAGGCTCACTACCCGTCTCGGCAACCGTTCTGCTATCACCGGATAATGCGCCGGAGAAGAATGCGGCGACTGATAAGCACAGACGTGCTGCCCCGTATCTGGAACGATGTGATCACAATAATAGTGGTCCGACAGAACGGATTGAATTGGATCGAGCAAGCTTTATTATTGGACGTTCGGAAGAGGTAGCCCAGTATGTAGAAAAGTCCGAGGGCACCTCGCGAGTTCATGCTGAAATATTCAAAAGTCCAACCGGATATGTCATTAAGGATCTTGACTCCAAGAACGGAACATTGCTACAGGGGGAAGCTATGATCCCATATAAAGAATATCCGCTCATGGAAGGAACTGTATTTACTATTGTTAAAGGCAATTATATCTTTCACACAGCCTAGTCCCTGAATTCAAGATTGTTTGATTTGCGGTACTTCTATCGGGTTTTGAGGTCTTGCAATGCAGATTCCAGTGTAGGATGAATGAAGCTGAATCCGTGCGCTAGCGCTTTAGTAGGGAGCACTCGCTGGCCTTCCAGCAGAATTTCCGAAAGTTCGCCTACCGCTGTCTTCAAGAGGAATGCCGGGAGTGGAAACCAGTGTGGCCGTCTATACACCTTGCCAATGGTTCGGCCGAATTGATCATTGGTGACCGAATGTGGGGCTGTAGCGTTGACTGGACCGGAAATATCCGGCGTATGGACACAGAAGTCGATTAACTTCACGATGTCTTCATGATGAATCCAGGACAGCCACTGTTTGCCGCTACCGATTTTGCCGCCAACGCCTAGAAGGTAAGGGAGCTTCATCATAGGAAAGGCTCCACTATCGTTGCCGAGTACGACACCTATACGGAGCTTGACCATTCTAATACTGGGGTAGGCTGCATCTGCAGCATCCTCCCAAACTTTTACGACTTCTGAAGGGAAATCCATTACATGGGTGGGAGAAGATTCATTGAAAGTATCCTTCAAGGACGTACCATAGATGGCCACGGCTGAGGCTTGAACGATTACAGGTGGCTGATGCTTCAACACATTCAGCAGCTTGGCTGCCGCCGCTACGGTGACCAGACGGGACTGCATGATCGACTGCTTACCTTTGGGGGACCAGCGCTGGCTCAGCGAGGAGCCGGCAAGATTGATGAGTGCGTCGCTGTTCTCGGCGGGGAGAGGATTGGCTGCAAGATCGTCCCAGGTATGATAACTTAGCTTGGCATGAGATGACTTTACTTCAGGCAGCTTACGGCCTACGATCAATACTTCATGACCGGCCTGAAGCCAGTAATCCTTAAGTTTGCTTCCGATAAAGCCTGTGCCGCCGCATATTACGTATTTCATACTGTATGCCTCCATTTGGCCGTCCGGAATGTCACGGGATTCTGTATGATGGGCTACTTGAACAAATGTTTGTAGGGGGAATAATCGATACCGTTCTTTTCAAGAAAGTTGACGAGAAAACGGTTATCCCGCCGGGGTGTAGCAACGATATATCCCTTAATGCAATGATCGCGTGTGACTTCAGAGGCATGGCTCTCCACCGCTATCTTGCCGATCTCGGCAGCAATGGAGTGTTTGGCGATATCCCGAAAGGGTCCGGGCACCGGTTGAACGAGTTGATCCAGAAAGGCCTTAGATTCGTTGCCCCATAGTGGCCGGCTGCGTTCTACCCAATAGTTCTGCCAATCAAGTTTGGACTTCCCGTCGGCTTTGGGAAGCACTTTCAAAAATTTGCGAAACATAAAGTAGCCGCCGATACACATGGAGCCAAGTAGAAGAAAGGTCCAGAAAGCGATGGAGTTCATAAACCAATTGCTCGGTGCTACCGATAACGTTCCAAGCCCTGATTTGATAAACATGTCCTAACCACCTTTAACAATGATTATTATCACAAATTTGTCTCTGGTCTAAAGTATAGCGTATTTACCAAGTTTTGCGAAGTCGGAATGCCAGCGGGTATTGCCTAGATTTATTCCCCCGTTCACGGTAGAATATAGTTTAATTCGTGATGGAAAGAGGGAAAAAGGCATGCTGAAAATAGGTTCACATGTGTCCAGCTCGGACAAGGGTCTCCTGACTGCTGCTAAGGAAGCCAACGAGTACGGTTCTAGCTCGTTCATGATATATACTGGAGCGCCGCAGAATACGCGCCGCAAGCCGATTGAAGCGATGTACCCTGAGGAAGGAAAATTGGCTATGAAGGCCAATGGGGTAGAGGAGATTGTTGTCCATGCTCCATACATTATCAATTTGGCCTCGTATAAGGACAATACGTACCAGTTGGCTGTGGATTTTTTACAGGAGGAAATTCGCCGTACACATGCATTCGACGTCAAGAATATTGTACTGCATCCGGGTGCTTATACAGACAAGGACCCGGAATATGGTATTCAGCGGATTGCAGACGGTCTTAATGAGGTGCTGAGCGGTACTAATGAGACGGAAGTTCATATTGCGCTGGAGACCATGGCCGGTAAGGGTACAGAGATCGGGCGCAGCTTCGAGGAGATTGCGTCGATCATTGACAAGGTCGTTCACAACGAACGGTTGACTGTTTGTCTCGATACCTGCCACATTCATGATGCCGGTTATGATATCGTTAGCGATCTGGATGGGGTGTTGCAGCAGTTCGATCAGATCGTTGGTTTGAACCGCCTAGGCGTTATTCATATCAACGACAGTAAGAATCCTAGCGGCGCACGCAAAGACCGTCACACACCGATTGGCTCGGGCTTTATTGGCTTCGACACCATCAACAAGGTGGTACATCATGAAGCGCTGTCCGGTCTTCCGTTTATCCTGGAGACACCATGGATCGGCAAAGATGCCAAGACACAGCGGCCAATGTATGAGGTGGAGATTGCCCTGCTGCGTGGCAACGTATCAGAGCGCTTCGGACCGGGGTTCCTGCAGGAGGTTGAGGAGCTGCATAGCTTCTTTGCCAAGCTGGAGATTGACTCCCGTCAGTATGTGCTCGATATCTGGAATCTGCTGAAGAATGATGCCAAGGCCAAGAAAGCTGACCCGCGTGAACCGCTGGAACGTTTGTATGATCATGTGACGGCTGCCGGATTGTTCCCTGCGCTCAGTGAGGAAGGAATCAATCAACGCTTGATCGCGTGGCTTGCCGGCAAACAAATTCTGGTTAACGCTTAAGCAAAACTTTAGACATGCGCAAGTAGATGAGAGGGTGGAACACAGAACATGGAATTACATGTAAAAAGAGATCATTCTTCAAGCAGTCATCAATATCCGAACCGTGCGCGGATGCTTATTTCCTGTCCGGATGGTCCGGGGATTGTGGCGGCAGTATCACATTTTCTACACCAGCACGGCGCCAACATTGTTCAGTCCGATCAATATACAATGGACCCGGATGGCGGCATGTTCTTCATGAGGGTAGAATTTGATCTTCCGAAGCTAGGGGAGCGGCTGGAAGAACTGCGCACACAATTCAGTACAGTGGCTGACAAGTTCGAAATGGACTGGCAAATCTTCCAGGTGAGTCACAAGAAACGGCTGGCTATCTTTGTTTCCAAAGAAGATCACTGTTTGGTTGAGTTGCTCTGGCAGTGGCAGGCTGGTGATCTGGATGCTGAAATTGCCCTCGTGGTCAGCAATCACACGGATATGCAGTCTTATGTGGAATCCTTCGGCATTCCATTCCATCATATTCCGGTTACTGCTGAGACCAAGGCAGCAGCGGAGAAGCGGCAGCTTGAAGTCATCGGAGGCGACATTGATGTCATCATCCTGGCCCGTTATATGCAGATCATTTCACCTTCATTCATCGAGCATTTCCGTCACAAGATCATCAATATCCACCATTCGTTCCTGCCCGCCTTCGTTGGTGGCAAGCCTTACGCACAGGCTTATCAGCGCGGGGTGAAAATTATCGGAGCTACAGCTCACTATGTAACTGAAGAGCTTGATGGCGGCCCGATTATTGAGCAGGACGTTCAGCGCGTTAGTCATAGCGACGATGTGAATGAACTGAAGCGGATTGGCCGTACGATCGAACGTGTGGTTTTGGCCCGTGCTGTAAAATGGCATATTGAAGACCGTATTCTTGTGCACAACAACAAGACTGTCGTGTTTAACTAATACAACTAACTTTTCGGTGGACGCAGCGAGGGTGCAACTCTTGTAACCCCGGCGTTCACCGGATTTTTCATCAGCCGGAACGCTCATTCCGCAGAATCCTCTAGTGTAATTCCTCTTAGATGATCTTATAACTTTCTAAATTCCCTACAGGTAAAAAAGCATTTTACCAGCATTTTGGATATCCATGCCAAAGTGCATTTTGTCGTGGGCAAAATTAGTATTTTGAAGGAGGCAGAAGGCTTGTCTTTACAGCGGAGGCATTTGCTAAAACGAAATTATTTTTTTGCATTTCTTATCCTGATTACAGGGTTCGGCGGGCTGCTTGGTTACGATCTATATTTTAAGCCCTACGTGCTGGCCCAAACGGTAGTGAAGGTCAAGGTGGCAGACGGAAATTTTTTACCAAAAAATTATGAGCTGACCGCTAATGATCTGTACCTGGATTCGGTTCAGACCAAGGACATTCCCACTGGTGTCATTACAGATATCCGGAAAGTTGAACATAAAATCACAAATGTCAATTTAACCAATGGAAGTATTCTCACAGATTACCTGATTGATGTCAGCGAGCTGGAACCTACGGCTGATGAAGGAATATTCCCAATTCCGAAGGAGGGGATTTATGCCATCAATGGTTCGTTGCGCAGCCGGGACAAGGTAGATATCTATCTGGTCGAGGGTGATTCTCGCAATACTAGTGCAGTCAGAGATCGCAACGCTGCCAATGGTATAAACAACCCGCCAGGAGTTTCAAGTGAAGGTAGGGACACTGCGGAGCTTCCCGAATCTGGAGCATCGCTATTTCTGGTCGGAGCCACAGTGAACTATGTGCGCTCAGAGGACAACAATGATGTGCTCGATTCAGAGCATGGCAACACGAATAATCGGTTCACATCGACGGGGAAGGTCGCGTCACCTGAACTGAAGCTGAAGAAAAGTGATGGCAGGCGCTTAGGTCAATATTTGGAGCAGGGCAAGAAGCTGTGGATTGTCCGGGTGGAGTAGGAAGTAGGAGGGAGAACGTACTTGAAGATTTTTAGCTTTGGAGTGGATCAACTGACTGTCAATGATATTAAGAATGCAGGCTTTACCGTCGTGACACAAAATGTGCTGCCTGATCCGCCCCATACGGAGGGGCACATGCTTCTCGCAACCAGCGAGCAGGTGCCGGTACAGACCTTGCGTGAGCTGCGCCACAGGTACCCGGGAACGACGATTCTTTATGTGTATATGCAGAAGGGGGTTCACGGCTATCAGCCGGTGCATATGTTATGCGAGAGCCTGGGGGTTCATTTTATTCCTCCCCGTTCAACCTCCTCAGCGATCATTGAGAAAATTCGTTTTATTTTGGAAGAGGATGGAGAGAAACGCAGCAATTTGGTTGGGTTTTTCGGGTCAGGGCCCGGAATCGGCTGTACAAGCGCGGCTAAGCTGTTTGCCTGGAGACTTGCAACGGCAGGCTTACGTGTTATTCTACTAGGTCTTGATTTATATGATCCAGGGTTTGACCGTAAAACAACAATCAGCCTGGACAGGCTGCGTCCAAGAATTACCGGTAAGATGCTGCACGCCGAGGATTTCGAGCAATTGATCAAGCAGGATGGTTATGTCTATCTGCCGGGGAATTACGATTACTTGAGTGCTCAGGATTATCAGGAAGAGGAGATCGAGTATCTTTTGGCCCGGGCTGCGGAGAATGCCGATATCGTGATTGCTGATTTTGGCTCTATTCCGGAAAGTGCCGCCTGGTATGTGGGGATGCATCAAAGTGCGTTGCGACTGATTGTCACTCACCCCAAGCACGAATACAGGCTGGCACCTTTGTTGGAGTTGGCTGGGCATATGGATCTGGGACCACAAGATTTTCAATTGATTATTAACAGAAGCAATCTGGAAGAGATTACGACACCGAAGAACCTGGCACACCGGATCGGCAGCGAGATTATGTTGGAACTCCCATATGTTCAGCCGTTTCAGGATAATCTTCCACTTGGCAAAAGAGAGCTTCAGCAGATTGATGACAAGGTGCACTTCTTAATGGTGGCACTTGGACTGGCACCCGAGACACGCAAGAAGGGGTTGTTCTCATGATCAGTGTTCAGGAGCCATTTTCTCTGAAAAGAAGTGTGATGCGCAGCAGCAAGCCCGGGAAGGAAGATTTCTACGCTTTCCTGCAAAAAATGAAAAATGATATGAATGCGGGATTAGAGCGGGAGGATGATTACTATTTCCAGCTCAATGCCAAGGCGCTGATTGGCGATCCCCAGGCAGTCAGCTACTTCATGAATGAGATTGAGAAGTATTTGCGTAAAACACCGTTTACAGGACAGGTGCCAGAGGCATATCGAACGGCTGCAGAGGCGCTTTTTCACGAATGGAAGGGCTTTGGTCCAGCCTACCGCTGGTTTACCGACCGGGCATACAGCGAGTCTACCGGACTGCAGATGATTGGAAAACAGATTTTTTATAACCACAAGGGACAGTTCGTTCTTTATCCGTACGAGATGCCTTCTCTGGACCGGGTGGAACAGCTGAAGCGATCTTTGCTGAAGAGTGATCCTAACAAAAAGCTGAACAAGGATCACCCTTCGGTTGAGTTTAAAATGGATGATCCACTCTGGCCCGGACGTTTCATCCGGCTGGCAATATGGGTATCCCCGCGGGTCTGGGAAGGCTTCACCACAATTTCGCTCAGACGGCAGGTTGTTGAGTTCCTTGATCTGGATGATCAGGCTGGCACGGAATGTATTCCGGCAGAGGCTGTGGAGTTGATACGGGCACTGGCAGGAACATTCCGTAACACAATCATCGCAGGCGCTGTCGGTTCGGGTAAAACAACGTTTGCCAATACGATTGTCGGTGAGCAATTGCTCGGTTCATCCTCTTGTATGGGAGTAGTCATGATTGAGAAGCATCCGGAATCGACTCTGCCGTATCAGATCAAGGGTCATCGGATTATTCCGATCCAGGCGGCCAATGAGGAATTGATGGAGGTAGGCGTGGAATCGCTGCGGCATGACCCGAATATCGTCTACATGACTGAAATGCGTTACAACGAATGGGAGTTCTATCTTTGGAGCGGCGAAAAGGGTTATGACGGCATCACCGGTACGTTTCACACAGTTGATTCAGAAGATATTCCGTATCAGGGGGCTTTTGCTGTATCGACCCGCATTGGTGGAAGTCTGGAGGGACACTTGATTTCTGCTTTGAAGGCTTGTGAACTGGTCTTTATTCTAGAGAGTGTTCCGAATGGGAAAAAGCGGTTGGCCCGTATCTCGGAGGTATTTTACGATGAGGCCCGCAATTCGGTTTTTGCCAATGATCTGATGCGCTGGGACGGGGAGCGGAGAGAGTGGACATACAACGATAAGCTGACAGAAGCGCTGATGACCAAGATGGTCAAGAAAAACGCCACCGCCGCCAAAATACTGCTCAAAGAGCTTGGACATCTGGCTGGTCTCAAACCGATGGCGCAGCCGCTGAAGGAAAGCTTGAAATCGAGGATTGTTCTTAACAAGTAAGGTGGTGAATCTATGAATCTCTTGCAGTATTTACTACGGTTTGCTCTGCATGTTCTCGTGGTGTGGGCATTATGGCTGATGATTAAACCACTCGTGGAGCAGCATTTACGGCAATTTGGGGAAAAGTTGGATCAGAAGCTGCACCGAAAAGCCAGCATGTTTGGGCAAAAGGTCAGCAGGTTCCGAAAGAGCCTGTGGATCTATCGCCATCTGGATCATCTGCTTTATTTTGCCCAGCGGAAGTACGAGCCCGGGATCAGTGTGATGCGTTTTATGTTTGGTTCTGGCATAGTGTTTACGGCTGTTTTCTTATCCGGTCTATTGACACTAAGCGAGCTTCCCGGTCGTTTAAGCTTCGCTAACCCGTTTATGGAGGGGGTCACGTTTAAGCACGGGTTGCCCATTCAGGGGGCCTGGCGTTTTCCGTTATTTGCGGCCATTATTTCTGCGCTGATCCCATACTTTCGGTTAAGGTATGTCCATGCACAGCGTAAGGTACGCGGGAGTTATGATCTGCTGGACGTGGTGAAAATATCGACTAAATTCACACATCTATCGGTAGATTCCATTTTGAACAAAACAGCTGATTTTCTTACAGAAGATAATGTGCTGAAAACCCCGCTCAAGCTGCTTGGTGCTGCCTTTTCCAATTACAGTAATGAAAGAGAGTTGAATGAGGAGGCTGCACGCTTCTCTACCGCGATTGGAACAACCTTCGCCGTTGAGTTTGTGTCAGATTTGCTGTATTCGGAGAAGGAAGGCACACGTTATCTGAAAAACTCGCTCATGATGCTGAACCGTTCGATGGAGCAGCAGCGGGAGACCATTATTTCGGTAAAAGCAAATAGTCGGGACGCAATCAGCCTGGGGCTGTACGGTAATCTGGTGGTGCTATTTTCATCTGTGGGAACCTTTATCTACATGCTGAAGCCTGATGTGTACCTGCGACTGCAGTTCGAGACTCCGATCGGCCTGACCTTTTTGATGATTATCATTACTGGACTCTTTGTCTCCTTTGTCATCAGCACGGTTCTTGCCAGACCTAAACTGGACTACCATTAAGGTGATGAACTATGGATAGATTATTTTTGTTGCTTGCCACTTTGGGAGTTGCGTACGTTGCGTTGTTAGTTTTTGTGAGCAGTAGCAGTAAGCAGGAACGCTATCTTCTGAGACTTGGACTTAAGTGGAATAAGATTGGTGAGCGCGTGCAAAACGACCGTCTACAGCAGCTGCTGGACCATAGCGGGTTACCTGTTACGGCCCGCAAAATAACTCTGTTTCGTTACTCCGCCGCGTTTATCTACCTTCTACTTCAGATTATTGGGGATTTCATCCGTGCCGCTCCATTCTCACTTTATGATCCATTGATTGCAGTCCTCATTCTTGTGGTTACCAGCCCTGTGCGTTATCTTCCATTCGGCTGGCTGCTGTCATGGTATCACCAGAGAACGATGGTGCAAAAGGATGGCGAGCTGATCTCCTTCATACGTCTCTATGAGAATAATAGGCTGCGCAAGCATGGGTATGTCCAGCTGTCTGCTTTTTGCGGAGGCTCTGCCGATCATTTTCAGTATATCCGTCAGGATCTGCACGAGTTGTCAGAGCGCGCGGTCGATGAAGGGGTGGAACCGGCTATAGAATGGTTTTGTGGAAGGTTTCCGGCGAACCACAGCTTTATTAACGATATTCGTTCCATTTTGCTGGCTACCGAGAGCATGGACGACGATGTAGAAGCCGCCAACTATCTGCGGGAACAGGGGAAAATCATCTCGAAAATCTCCAGTGATCAGTATTTGCGGAAATGGTCCTTTATCGGGGATATTTCTACGATTGTGAACGTTATTCCGTCGATCGCCACGTTTTTGATGATTGTTTGTCTGGCGATGCAGTACATCATGTTAATAAAAGGGAATTTTGGTGGTGTAGGGATGTTCCAGTGAAAAATTGTAATATTCAAGAATCGGATAAAAATATACAATTAAAAGGGAGATATTAACAATGAAAAAAGATGCTATATCTACAGGTATGTTTATCGCTATCGGATTTTTGTGCGTTGCTATCGTTATCGCCATCCTGGTTCCTGTCGTCCGTGATGTTGTTAACAATGCGCGTGACAGTAAACCAGACATTCCTAAAGTGATGAATGTACAACCGTCAGGACAGATTCAAAGTGCTGTAACCCGTTGGTTGACAGATAGCCAAGCGTGACAAGATATGAAAAAGGACTCTATTTCTGTTGCGCTTTTTCTAGCCATTGGCTTTGTCATCGCCGGGATATTTATTACCGCAGCTACTGGCATCATTGGCGATAGCCAAGATGACATAATTACTTACACAAAGCAAGTAGAACAATACTAGAAGGGGGCAGAATCCGTGAAAGCGACTGTCCTCAGGGCATTGTTCATGTGGCTCGTCCTCTTTATTATTTTGCAGCCTATATTCACTTATCTTGATTATTTGCTCGATCTGCAGGTGAAGGCGAATACGTCATTTCTGACTCAAAAGGCGGCTACCGAGGGAATGGTTACCTCTGCAATGAGAAGCGAAGTGATATCTAACCTGAAGGCGGTCGGTTTTCCCGAAGCTTCGATCTCAATCACCAGCAGTACGGAAACCGTGCAGGCGCGCAAGCAGCGGATTGACGTGTATGTAACGGCACCGCGGATGAATCTATTTCCTTACAAATTTTCCGGGATGTCGCAGCCGACACGTTATTACGGGCATGGATCCATCATGAGTGAGTATTTGGACTAGATAGGGATGGGCTAACAAATGGACTATATTATCAAACTGGCTTTTGTACTGTTGATCTTTATGTATTCCTGGTTTTTTCAGATTCAAAATCAGGAATGGGACATGCTGCGGAGCATGTTAAAGGATGCTGGTAACGTCGCAGTCCATGATGCCGCACAAGAAATGGATGAGGCAGCCCGCGCACAAGGCCGGCTGATTATCGACCCCGTCCAAGCTTATGCAACCTTTGAGGATTCGCTTCGCCATAATCTGGGTCTAGGTAATGATCTCTCTCCTAAAGTGGGAAGTAGATTTCGAGACAAAGTCAAAATCGTCAAGTTCGATATCGTAGATGAATCCAAAGGAGCAAGATTCCCATTACTCTACGAGGACCGTAAATACGGCATCACCAAATATCTACAAGGTCCTTCCGTTATAGCAGTGATAGAAACTAAGCATCCGGTATTGATTGCTAGAACAAAAATGCAAGAAGCCATTACCGTACCGGCAGTTCAGGAGTACAAGTACAATAAGTAATTTAAGCGGCAATTTGAGCATCTGAGGAGTGTATGTCCTGGGCTCTGTTGCCGTAATACATAAGTTAGTGATGACGGATAACCTGTACAGGTATGGCGGAAAAACTACCCGGTGGAGATGAATCACTGAAGCATATTTGGAATGGTAAACCTGATCTGTGGCGAGTCTTAGCAGACCGCATCAAATAAATATTCTAAAGGAGATGTTTCGAATGAAGAACACAATGATGAAGGTAACTCTAGCAGCAACCATGTTGGTAGGTGGAATTTTGGGGCAGGGTGCAGTGAACGTTTCGAATGCAGATGCAGCAGCGGCTACTACTACAAAAGTCCAACCGATTATGACTGATAACTTGTCGAAGTATGGGCTGAAGAAAGATGTGGAACTGCCGGTGACGGTGACAGCTGGTGGACTGAACTACACGCTTGAGAAGATCATGATCTATGATGCGAAATCGAATGATGCTCTGGCGTTAACTAAGAAGTATGGCTATAACATTAACGGTGCCCAGTATTTTATTTGGACAAAGATCACCATCGAGAATAAGAGTAGTAATCTTGTTCAACAAAATGTTAAAGATCTAAGTGAAAAATGGGCTCTTAATTTTGGTGACCTCTCAAAAGGTGATGCCTTTGCTGCTATGCCTAAGGCTAGTTACTATAAACCAAATAGCAAAGAAGCTTTGTGGGACTGGAGTTTGAAGCCAGGAGAAAAACTCAGTACGTACCAAGGCTACCTCTACACTGGAGAAATTAATTACTTTAAGATTCGCTCGATCAATAAAAAAAAAACCGCTGACGCAGTATATGTTGTGGAACCGAGAGGAAACTGATAGATGAGAAAAAAGAAACTATTAATCTCGGCTCTTATCATCGTCTTATGCTTGGGACTCATGCCTAATATGATCTATTCTGCACAGGCAGAAGGTACCAAGCAGGGCAGTGTTAGTGTTCCAGTCACGATCGGCTTAACCGGCTCGAATAACAGCGCTAAAACGTTCTATCTTGATCTGCCGAGCGGGGTCACTGGCCCCGCGATCAAGACGGGGACACTCAAATACAACGGAAACAACAGTGTCGTAGGATCAATCACAGTCGAGAACGGTAAGATCAAGGTTATACTGCAGGGGAACGCCAAGGATGAAACATTCTCTGTAACAGGAACAGCTGGCGGGTATGAAGACGCATTTAAAACTACACCCGGAAACTCCATTTGGCGATATGCGGACGGAAGACGCTGGCAGATTAACGACTACAAGGATGACATGGGAGTTAACGAAAGTTATAACAGGAATGCTACAGATTCCTCTATGCCTTCAAACGAGCCACCCAAAACGACCGTATCCACAAAGGCAGATCCAGTAAATCCAAACCAAGCAACCTGGTACCGGGATGCTATGACCCCAGTGCCGTATAGCAGCGTCATTCAATCGAGTATTAAGCTTGATCCGAAAGGGCTAATTGGTTACCAAGGAACAACTGGAATTAGTAAGGGTCGTTTTGTAATTACTTACCAAGTACCTTCCCCGCAACAAAGACCAGAACAAGTATCTGATAACTTCCCTAAAGGGCAGTGGGTGGAAGGCCGGTTATACTATATCACCCTTCCATACTATTTTACAGCAACAGCCAAGCTCACCAGCTATAGCTATGCGGGGAACGTCACCTTTGACTATTCCCCACCGACTGAACCCACGCTGAACGGAACAGCTACGCTAGAAAAGCCTAGCCCGAACCCAACCAAATTGGATAGCAATAAGGTTGAAGTGAAAATTAATGTCAAAGGAGATCTGCTAGGATATACAGACACCTCTAACATTGAGGAATGGGTCTTCTATGCGAAGGAAAAAGGAAAGACCTCCGCTGATATGAAGAAAGACTATAACAAGGTTCTTGCAACATCGAAGAGTTTCGACTTCGAGATCCCGGCCAGTCGTGTAACCAGCGATAACTTTAAGCAGGATTATTCACTTACTGTTGTCGTTCGTTTCAAGAAGTCGGTTCCTACGAAGGCAGGGAAGACAATAACTTCTTTGGAGCAGAGTATGGATTTATCAGTCGGCGTGTACATTGTGGGTAATCCTGTCAGTTATCCAACCGTACCGAGTACACCAACAAAACCAGAAGGAAAGCCACCGATTGCCCGAATCAGCGCACCTAAGTATGTTAAAGCAGGGAATGATATGTTGGTCAATGGCGGGGCTTCAAGCGATCCGGACGGCTACATTACTGACTATGCCTGGGGAACGCATGGAGCGCAGGGGGACATTGGAAATAATTCAAGGGGATACATATGGTACACCCGAGAACAGGTTGGTCAGACCTTCCCGATTGCTCTTACAGTAGTCGATAATGATGGTCTTATCGGAAGCACCAGCACTGAAGTGACTGTTATTGAGCCGACTCCAGATGCCAGTCTTCAAATATCCGGGTCGCTCAAACAGAATCGGAAAGCTATTTTAATTAATAGTAGTCAAAGTCCAACAAGGTTCCCAATCATTAAGGAAAAGACCAGGGTAACCCTCAGCGCAATTAGTGGGGGAACCAATGCAGATATTAAATACGTTGGCAGCTTAACAGAGCTGGAGAGTAAAGATGTGCTCTTTAAGAAGCCGGGAAAATATCGGGCTACCATCCATGTAGAAAACACAGCAGGATATGGCGCTGATAGCGAGATTACCTTCGATATCGTTCCAGATGAACTCCCCTTTGCGTATTTTAATATCCCTGGGAAGGTGTACAGAGACTCGAGTAACTGGAATAAAGCAGTCGTCTCGATTGATGATATGTCCTTTTCTCCAGACAAGGATAATATCGGCCGTCGGATCTGGAAATATCGATATGATTCTAATAACAACGGGAGTTTCACAGATGAAGTATGGGTAACGTTCAATGATGAGAACAAATCCCGTCTGAATTTGGAATTGTATCAGGTCGGGAGATACGAGATCCGGCTCACAGTCATTGAAGAGTTTGGACAGGCGACGATTGAAGATTTTGTTACGGACAACGACAGGCAGCGAAACAACTCTGATAATACTCAGAATGTGATTGAGCGGATTGTCGAAGTAAATAACCGAGCACCCGAAGTTGACTGGGATCTATAGAAGGAGGAACAAATGAAATTTTCAAAAATAATCATGACCCTAGTGTTTGTTCTCCTGATCACCTCATTCACCGAACAGATCCTTGGGGTAAAGGAAATAACTGCAACAGTCTCTGCTGCAGAAAGTGATGAGATCATACGCTATAAAGACATAACTTTTAATCCGGGTGTTGGGCAAAATGACGGATGGATTACTATAAATTTCCCGACTACCAAATTAACCAATATCACTTACAACAAGATTACTAAAAAGCTATCGTATGACATAGCTCCCGGAAACCCCGATGTGGGTATCGGAATTTATAATTGGCAAATGCCTAGCGGGAGTTCAAACTTATGGGCGCAAACCATAACGGTGGAATCCTGTTTATCCGTTTATTCGGAGAAAAGTCTGGAATTTGAGGTTGGTTCTGGAGTTAATGATTATCAGTGTTTTTCACCCGGTATGGATGAATGGGCAAGCAATGTTAATTCCTGGTTTGCCGATTACGGGACATGGTGGAAATTCAACAATCCAGATATTGTTAATTATAATTTTTCTTTTAATATGTCTGAATTAAGAGATCGTCAAAAAAATAATAATTATCCAAATGAAAAAAATAATTATCTGCCAAATGAATACCTAGAAGGATGGAATTACTTTACTAGCTACAAGGCTGGGGACCCCGAATATGTAAGAATGAGAATGAATGTACGCTCAGCTTGGCGCAGAACAGATTTAGGTGAGCCAATAACAACTAGGTATGGACCAGGAGGCTGGACTCCCTATATGACGGAGGTAGCACGACTGATCCCCAATCATCCTCCTGCATTGTCGGTTGGAACACCTAACGGAATCACGTTGGTGAATGCCCCGAATTTGAGCGGTATAAATATTGAAGGGTATGTCAGCGACCCTGATAACGATGATGTAACGGTAACAGCAGAGATACCGAATGTGTTTTACAAAAAAACGGTAGTACCACAAGCAAAAACATCGAAACCATTTTATATTCCGATCGACGCGATTCAAGACGGCATTCCCCCCGGGACATACACTGTTCTGATCACAGCGTCAGATCCTTCAGGATTGAAGCAAACTGCAAATTTAACCATTAACGTAAAACAGCAGATGCGCAATAAATCCTTTATTTTAATAGATACACCAATAGAGACCAGAACGAAGTTTTTTGACTCTGAAGGCGATCCTAAGTACACGGAGCGTTACAGATACGATCATGATCCTTACTTTTATGACAACTCTATGGGGATCATTGGAGACAGCGGACTTTGGCGAACCACGCCCTATCTCTCATTTCCGCTTAGTGGAGTATACACGGTGACATTCCAAGGCCGCGATAACCCTTTAAATGACGACAGGTTTGATGTCTATCGGAAGTGGAGCCGTGATAACTTATCCTCCATGACCTTCCATGTACATCGCAAGCCGATTGCTTTATTTACCGCCAAACTGGTCGGGGGAACGCTTCAAATTACAGACAGTAGTTACGACCTGGATCATATCCGTGCTGCCAATAAAGGGCTGGTAGACTGGCAGTGGCAATATAAGAAAACTGAATTAGGGGTATGGATTGATGGTCCACCGCCTTCAAATCTTCCATCTACTGATCAACATGATATTCGCTTACGCGTGAGGGATATGGATGGTGAGGATGGACTAGGGGTTTGGAGCGATTGGTGCCAGCGAACGGTTGGAGCTGCTACGAATTTACCACCGGTAGCACTCTTTACGGTTGATCCTAATATCGTCTCTTATCGCAAAGCAACAACGATTACAGACAGGTCTTTTGATCCCGATAATGACCCATTGGATATTTATCAATGGTCTGTGATTAAAAATGGTTGGCAAGAGGTATGGCCTTATTGGGGAGGAGCAGCTACCCCTCCGAATATTGCTCAATTTGGGGTGGGGACGTATCAGATCACTCTTAAGGTGCATGATAACCGTGGGCTTTGGTCGGAACCATACAGTCAGACTGTGAAAGTCATTAATCATCCACCGGTAGCAGCCTTTAATATGCCGACAGAAGTGTACCGAGATACGTTGATTACGATGGAAAATATGACACCAGATCCGGATGAAGACGGAGACAGCTTAACCTATCTCTGGTATGCAAGAAACAATAGCAGTCCATATTATTGGGCGGGGAATCATCGAAACCAGAACATGACGATCCGGGATTTGATCGCTCAAAATGGCATTACCCAGCAGCAAGCTATTTCAGATGGTTGGGAAATGCGATTGACTGCTTCAGATGGTTCGCTCAGTTCAAGTGCCACGCGAATGTTTAAGGTGTTAAATCATGTTCCGACTGCAGCCATAAACGGTCCTGCGACGGTATATCAATTTGACACAAAGCAGTATACCTCGGTTGATAATGACGGAGATCCATCGGATGTAGCCAGCTTACAATATTTTTGGAAGGTAACGGACAGTGACGGAACAACTAAGCTATACCGAACCCCAAATATCCAAGTGAATTTTCCAGAACCGGGAATTTACACTTTGGAGCATTGGGCAGTGGATCAAATAGGAGCTAAATCCAATGTGGATTCACTGAAGGTCACGGTCTACAAAAATCTGGCTCCATCCATGACAATAACATCTCCAGTCGGAACAGTCGCCAATCCGACCATTCTTGATAGCGAGAAACAAGGAGACCCATTGATTCAATGGACATACTCCGATCCAGAGAATGATCCGCAAGAAAAGTACAGACTAGAGTTTTTTACCAAGAAGGGTCTTTTAGAAAAGAGTATTGAAAATCCGAACCCTACCGGTTCCATTCGGCAATATCAGGTTCCTAACGGAACTTTCGAACGTTTTGAATATTTCACGGTATTAGGACGGGCCTATTCCAAAAATTCGTGGTCTGAGGTTTCCAATGAAAAGTCGTTTATCATCGATAACCCGCCGAAACCCGGGTTTACGCTGATTACGAATACTGGAAAGGACGCTACGAAAGTTCCGATCTATCGGACAGATGTGCTAGGCATCAAGAGCACAGCTTCTGATTCAGATGAGCCGAAAGGAGACATGCTGTCCTATAAATACTACCTTAAGGCTTCCAGCGGAGCAGATGCACTAGCCAGCTCACAGCAGGACTTCACCAAACAGTTCACATCCAACGGTACATTTACATACCGACAGGTAGTAACTGATTCTCTGGGGCTGTTCAGAGAGCTGTCCCAAAATATCACCGTAGTGAACCGGTTGCCGAAGGTCAACATCACTTATCCAACAAGTGACAACCCGAATAATCCGACCATTGCGAGTACACTGACACCAATCATCAAGTGGGACTACCAGGATGAAGACGGAGATCTGCAGCAACGTTTCCGTGTGAGAATTATCAATCTGGCCACTGGAGCGATAAAAGTACAGTCCGGGGACCAAATCTCATCTGCGAAGCAGTGGCAGATTCCGGCCGGAGCTCTGATCGAGAATGAAAAGTATGCCGTAGAGGTCGAAGTGTTTGACGGATTTGATTGGAGTAATATTTCAGCTCGGAAATATCTCATGGTGAATTTGTTGAGCGTTAAAGGCGGAGTGAAGCATACGGAAGAGTGGAATTTGAATCGACATAATTACAATCTGAAGAAAACTGGCGACAGAGAGCAACCGCGGGGTTATAGCGTGTTTTGGGCGGGAGAAAAATTTGTTTTCCTGGCGGACACTACAGGGTTGCCGGATACGGTGGAGGTGACTATGCCGGGCGGTTACAATACGCAGCTACGTCCGGACAATGAGGATAAGCTGGTATGGAAGGGGGAACTGTATGACTCCTCTTTTGAAAAGCTGCCTGACGGCCCCCTTACGTTCACCTTCACGGCTACGAACGAATATCAGGTCAAAATCGATAAGGTAACGGTTCAAATTCTGGATGATTGGTCAGCGTATTTCCGGTTTCATCGTATAAAATAGCAAGCATGAACGGCGGAGGAAGGTCGATTAGATAACGGCTTCTTCTGCCTTTTCTTTTATATCCTTCATTATTCTGGCGGTACCAGAAGTCATAGTGAGCCTGTCTGAGTGTGCCGTATTGTAATTGATCGTGCGCAGGTAATAGCACAGCTTGCCACTATAAATCTTATGGTGATACAACGAGAGGGCAAAGTCCTCTGGCGTAACGAAGCAGGACGGTTTATTCACAGGAAGCCTCTCGGTCTCTTCGAAGACAGATGCGACGAAATGGGAGCAGAAATAGGCGTTTTCCCTGTCGATTTTAATATTAAATAATACTCCAACCAGACCTAGTAAATGATATTTGTAACGGTCCTGGTGCTTCATCATGCCCTGAACGTGTTTATACATGGTGTCGTATTCCTCATGGGAGACCTTTAATTGATAAATAGCACAGTTTGCACTGTTGTAAAAAGGGTCCACGAAGTTCTCTTGTATAAGCCCGGCGATAAACGGGTTGTACATTTTTTTCCTGCCGAAGCTGTAGACTTCTCTTAATTCAGGATCAAAGGCAATGGAGGCGTGATTCAGATTGGCCCTTGTGAACAAGCGGATAAAGCCGCTAAAAGCAGTGCCCGTTCCGGTCAGCACAATATAGATATGTTTGCTTTGAGTCATGTTCCAGGTCCCTTTCTGCTGGTAGTAATGGATATTTCGGTAAGATTCTGTTTGAGTAATTCCATCTTACTGTATAATCCGGCGTTGTAAAACAAACTTTAGTCTTAAACAAATACTGGACCTGAGACCAGTGTGCACAAAAAGAAATGGTAATGCTTCTACACTAGTGATACAATAAGAGTCAAAATGACATTCTTGAGATTTCAGAGGAGGACAATTTAAAATGAGTGATTCCACACAAGCTATCCAGAAGGAAGAGAACTCCACAATCGACAATCTGGCGATCACAACGATTCGTACCCTGTCCATTGATGCAATTGAAAAAGCAAATTCCGGACATCCAGGTATGCCGATGGGTTCCGCACCGATGGGCTATCAATTGTTTGCAAAAACAATGAATCATAACCCGGAACATCCGACTTGGGTGAACCGTGACCGTTTTGTATTGTCCGCAGGACATGGCTCGATGTTGCTTTACAGCCTCTTGCACCTTAGTGGTTATGATCTGCCAATGGAAGAATTGAAGCAGTTCCGCCAATGGGGCAGCTTGACACCAGGACACCCTGAATTCGGCCACACTGCTGGCGTTGACGCTACAACAGGCCCGCTCGGACAAGGAATCGGGATGGCTGTAGGGATGGCACTGGCTGAAGCGCAATTGGGTGCTACTTATAATAAAGACCAACATAAAATTGTCGACCACTTTACCTATGCAATCTGTGGCGACGGCGACTTGATGGAAGGGATTTCTTCCGAATCCGCTTCCCTGGCTGGACATTTGAAGCTGGGTAAGCTGGTAGTACTGTATGATTCCAATGATATCTCCCTTGACGGCAAGCTGAACCTGGCGTTCTCTGAGAACGTTGCTCAGCGTTTTGAAGCTTATGGCTGGCAAGTGCTGCGTGTAGAAGACGGTAACGATCTTCCTGCTCTGGAACAAGCGATTGCTGAAGCACAAGCTGAATTGAACAAACCAACATTGATCGAGGTAAAAACCGTTATCGGTTACGGTAGCCCGAACAAGCAAGGTAAAGGTGGTCATGGTGGTACACACGGTTCTCCGCTGGGTGCAGAAGAAGCGAAGCTGACTAAGGAATTCTACAAATGGGTATATGAAGAGGATTTCTATGTGCCGGATGAAGTTCGTGCGCGTTTTGCAGAAGTGAAAGACAAAGGGATTGCCGCTAACAAAGCATGGGACGAGCAGTTCGCAGCTTATAAAAAAGCTTATCCTGAACTGGCTGCCCAGTTCGAAACCGCTCTGAATGGTGAGCTTCCACAAGGTTGGGATGCTAATCTTCCGTTCTACACAACAGAAGATAAAGCCGTGTCCACGCGTGTGGCTTCCGGTAGTGCACTGAATGGTCTGGCTCCAAGCGTACCACAATTGGTTGGTGGTTCTGCAGACCTTGAGAGCTCCACAATGACTCACCTGAAAGACCTGTCTGTCTTTACATCGGAATCTTATGAAGGCCGCAATATCTATTTCGGCGTTCGTGAATTCGGTATGGCAGCAGCAATGAATGGGATTGCACTGCACAGCGGGCTGAAAGTATTCGGCGGTACGTTCTTCGTATTTACTGACTACTTGCGTCCGGCAGTTCGTCTGGCTTCCATCATGAAGCTGCCTGTAACTTATGTTCTGACTCACGACAGTATTGCTGTTGGTGAAGATGGTCCTACTCACGAGCCGATCGAACAATTGGCTTCCCTGCGTATCATTCCAGGTCTGACTGTGATTCGTCCGGCAGATGCCAATGAAACTTCGGCAGCTTGGGCGTATGCACTGGAGAACAAGTCTAACCCGGTAGCACTGGTGCTCACTCGCCAAAACCTGCCGATTCTGGCTGGTACTGTGGAAGGCGTGCGCGAGAACATCAAACGCGGTGGATACGTTGTTTCCGATGCGAAGAATGGCACACCGCAAGCACAAATCATTGCGACTGGTTCCGAAGTTCAACTGGCAGTGAAAGCACAAGCTGCTTTGGCTGAAGAAGGCATTGATGTTCGTGTCATCAGCTTGCCGAGCTGGGATCTGTTCGAGAAACAAGACAAAGCTTACCGCGATTCCGTGATCCTGCCGGGAGTTAAGGCCCGTCTGGCGATTGAAATGGCACAAACCTTCGGTTGGGAACGTTACACTGGAGATCAAGGCGACATCCTGGGTATCACAACCTTCGGTGCTTCCGCGCCTGGCGATACTGTAATCAAAGAGTATGGTTTCACCGTGGAAAATGTAGTTAGCCGCGTAAAAGCTTTGCTGTAAGCTATTGCAACTTATAGGGGGAGAACAGGACATGAGCGAGTTTAAGAATGCGACGATTGTCAAGGCAGCCAATGTGTATTATGGAGGGCAAGTAACCAGCCGTACGGTTCATTTGGAAAATGGAACCAAGGTAACACTTGGCATCATGCTTCCGGGTGTATACGAGTTCGGTACAGACGGTCCTGAGATTATGGAGATTTTGTCCGGCGACCTGAAGGTGCTGCTTCCTGGTGCAGAGGCATGGCAGGAGATTAAAGGAGCGGAGACTTTCCACGTTCCTGGTAACTCCAAATTTGCGCTGGAAGTGTTCGGCGTAACGGATTATATCTGTTCTTACCCAGAGTTGTAATTTGTAAAATAGAGGTTTGTAAAAGGAGCTCCGCTTGCGCGGGGCTTCTTTTTTTTCGCGCATGATGGCTGTAAATCGTATTTTTTATATCCCTTATCTATTGGAATGATTTCTATCATACGGATAAAAAAGCGTTTTAATGATTGACGGTATAGAGGTGTTACCCTATACTTACGAACTAGATTAATAGAGACTTAGACTCATAACAACACAAGAGAGTGAGTTGAGAACCACTGGACAAGATGACACCCAGAAAGACAGTACCCAGAAAGACAGTACATAAGATTATTCTTTTTTTTGTAAGCTTCCTGTTATTCAGTTCAATTGTACTGCAGCCCCGCATCGCGCTGGCATCAACTGCCGTCGTGAATCCCAATCAAGTCTATTCCTATAAAGTGATGCAAAGGGATATTGAGAAGCTGGCTACGCTTTATCCAGACCTGATTTCCTATGAATCTCTAGGGCAAACAGCTTATGGCCGCGATCTATGGGCAGTAAGATTAGGGAGAGGTCCATCTGTGCTGTCCCTCAACGGGTCACATCATGCGCGGGAGTGGATGACTACTTCGGTGTTGATGAAAATGCTTGATACATACGCTACAGCCTATTACAGCAACGAGAAAATCGGCAATTATAATGTTCGCAGCTTACTGGACAATGTTAGCCTATGGATCGTTCCCATGGTGAACCCAGATGGGGTGACACTATCCCAGCAAGGTACAGCTGGAGTGTCAGCCAGCCTTGCGAGTACACTTAGGAAATATAATGGCAACAGCAATAATTTCTCCCGCTGGAAAGCCAATATGCAGGGCTTGGATCTTAACCGTCAGTATCCTGCCAACTGGAGCACGATTAAGAATGCGGCGCCGTATCCTTCTTACCATAATTACAAGGGAACCCGGCCTGCACAGGCTCCAGAAGTACAGATGATGATGGATTTCACCCGCAAAGTGGATCCGGAAATCACCATTTCATATCATAGCTCGGGTGAAATCATCTTTTGGAATTTTAATACCTTAAGTAGCAATCTGGCTCGGGATAAGAAATTAGCCGTCGATCTTCACAATCTGACCGGGTACTCCCTTGTCCAGCCGGAGAAGAACCCTTCGGGCGGAGGCTATAAGGACTGGTTCATTCAGGAGTTCAAAAGGCCGGGCTTTACAATTGAAATCGCGCGTTACGCAGGTGAGGGGAGTGTCCCGCTAAGTGAGTTTAATCGTATCTGGTCTGAAAATAAAGAAGTCGGACTGTACTCTGCCAAGCAATCCTATGATCTATGGATAGGCAAGCAGAAAGTGCAGTACATCCAGAAAACCATGAGTTTGTTGGCTGGGACGGAGTTGTATTTCAAAATCGGAGCGAAGGAAAGTATTGCTGCTGTGCCCCCTCAGGAGATCAAGGTCATCGCAAGCAAGGGTGACTGGTATCAGGTTAGCACGCAGCAAGGGAACGGCTGGATTCATCCCGCTCCTGGTGTGCTGGCAGCCGTTGAAACTATAGCTAAAACGGCTGATTTGAAAGTGAAAACGACGCTTTACAAGTACCCGGATGCGTTTGCACCGAAGGTGTCCGTCCTCAATCCGCAGACCGTTCAGGTCAAAGGGAAATGGGGAGACTGGCTACTTGTCTCTTCTGGTAGCGGTATGTGGTGGATGAACGGAAAAGGGATTGAGCTTAAAGATCCTGTAGTAGAAAAAGTGGAGCCGATCGCGAAACCGATTGAAGCTATCGCAGCACCGGAGCAAACTCCCGCTGCTGCGGAAGAACTTTCGGAACCAGCAGCTCCGGCCGCACCGGTTGCCCCATAAACATCCTCCCGTATGTCATGATTCATCCAACATTCAGTGGGATAGCTAGGCACCCCGCCATTTGCTCGACAACACAAAAGAGACTGCTGTCCAGACCATTAGGTCTGAGTTGGCAGTCTCTTGTTCATAGTAGGGGCGCAGCTAAGCAGCTAAGCTAGTCGCTGCAATTACGTAATATTATTGTTCTGGCTTTTCTTCGCCGATTTTCTGACCAATCCAGGCTTCGTAGGTTTTTACTACGGCAGAGAGATCTTCCTCGCCGAAGCCCTGGGTATAACCGGCTTGGAACAGGCTCTTGGCGAGACCCAGCATCGGCGTAGGGACGCCTGTGGCATCGCTGAGCGAAGAAGCGAGCTTCAGGTCCTTGAGCATCAGTGCCAGTGAGAACTGGTTACTGAAGTCATCCTCGATGATTTTGCGGCCTTTGAGCTCCGCCTGCTTGCTACCTGCTGAACCGAGTTGCACCAGTTCCAAGAACTTGTCCGCTGGAACACCGGATTTCACGGCAATAGAGAAGCCTTCGGCAAGCGCAACATTATGGATACCCACCATGGTGTTATGGGCCAGCTTGGCGACAGCGCCGCGGCCATTGCCGCCCATGTGCAGCAGCTTTTTGCCCATAGTATCGAAGAGGGCACGGTTCGCCTCAATGACTTCGGCGCTGCCGCCGACCATGAATACCAGCGTGCCATCCACGGCTGCAGGCTTGCTGCCAGTTACCGGTGCATCGAGGAATTGGCTACCGCGCGCTTCCACGGCTGCTGCAATCTCTTGCACCAGTCCAGGAGAGATCGTACTGGAATCGATCACGACTGTTCCGGGCTTCAGCGTTCCGAGAATACCCTCTTCTCCGTAATATACTTCACGGATGGAATCATCGTTGCTGATCATGGTAATAATAACATCCTTGCCTTCTGCTGCTGCACGCGGTGTTGCTGCCGCCTGAGCGCCTTCTTCTACAAGTGGAGTACACTTGGAAGCCGTACGATTATAAACGGTGACCTGAAATCCACCGCGAAGCAGGTTGGAGGCCATAGGTGCCCCCATCGTTCCGAGTCCGATAAAGCCGATAGTTGTCATTACTTTTCACACCTTCGCTATTGGATTTCTGTTAAATTCGACAGGATTTGTGGAGTGCTTTTCTCCATTTTAGCATGCGCTTTGTACAGGTTCCACAGGTGGCGATACACTTCATCCTGAGGTAGCGTTTTCAGTTTTATTCAAAAACATCGTTCTAAAGCCCAGGTTGTGTCCTAAGACCTTGCCAGCCTAGGAAAATTAAAGTATCCTATTATAAAGTTGTAACAAACGGTGTCAAATTTAAAGAGACAAACAGGAGGTTACCATTACACATGTCTAAAAAGATTAATTTTGACTACAGCAAAGCCCTTACTTTTATCGGACAGAATGAAATTGACAACTTCGCAGCTCCAGTAAAACTAGCTCACGAGCAGCTACATAACAAGAGCGGAGTGGGTTCCGACTACCTGGGCTGGATCGATCTGCCAACAGCATACGATAAGGAAGAATTTGCCCGCATTCAGCAGGCTGCCAAGAAGATCCAAAGTGATTCCGAAGTACTTATCGTAATCGGTATCGGCGGTTCTTACCTAGGCGCACGCGCAGCAATCGAGGCGCTTTCCCATTCCTTCTACAATAACCTTTCCAAGGATAAACGTAAGACACCGGAAGTATATTTTGCCGGTAACAACATCAGCTCCACTTACATTACGCACCTGCTTGATCTCGTAGAAGGCAAAGACTTCTCCGTGAACGTAATCTCCAAATCCGGTACGACTACTGAGCCGGCTATCGCTTTCCGCATTTTCCGCGCAGAGCTGGAGAAGAAATACGGTAAGGAAGAAGCTCGCAAGCGCATCTACGCTACTACAGACAAGGAGAAGGGCGCACTCAAGAAGCTGGCTAATGAAGAAGGCTACGAGTCGTTCATCATTCCAGACGATGTAGGCGGACGTTATTCCGTTCTAACACCTGTAGGTCTGTTGCCGATTGCTGTTGCAGGCATTAACATCGAAGAAATGATGCAAGGCGCAGCTGCAGCAGCTGACGAGTTCAACAACCCGGACGTGGCAACGAACCAAAGTTATCAGTACGCTGCTGTACGTAACGCTTTGTACCGTAAAGGCAAAACAACAGAAATCCTTGTCAACTACGAGCCTTCCCTACACTTTGTATCCGAGTGGTGGAAACAGCTGTACGGCGAGAGCGAAGGAAAGGACTTCAAAGGAATTTATCCTTCTTCCGTAGATTTCTCGACAGATCTTCACTCCATGGGTCAATTCATTCAGGAGGGTAACCGTAACATCTTCGAAACGGTCATCCAAGTGGAGCAAGTGGCTCATCACGTAACGATCGAGAATGATCCGGATGATTTGGATGGTCTGAACTTCCTGACTGGCAAAACGATGGATTTTGTTAACAAGAAAGCTTTCCAAGGAACGATGCTGGCACACACAGACGGACAAGTACCGAACCTGATCGTTACCATTCCGGACCAAACGCCGTATACTTTCGGATATCTGGTTTATTTCTTTGAAAAAGCCTGCGGGATCAGCGGATACCTGCTGGGCGTCAATCCTTTTGACCAACCAGGCGTGGAAGCTTACAAGAAGAACATGTTCGCGCTGCTGGGCAAACCGGGTTACGAGAAGGAAAAGGCTGAGCTGGAAGCCAGACTTACCGAGTAACATCGGCTACACCGAAGCAACCCTCATACTAGCGTAACTCACACTGGAGCAGCCCATAGGTATCATTACCGCGGGCTGCTCCTCATATATATTAAGCTATTATTTGCGTATAAGGACTGGGCAATCATGTTGGAACAATACCGGACGGTGCGCGCCCCTGGGTCCCAGGAGATCGTAATCCGTAAGTCACGCTTTATCGGCCATGTTAAGCCGGTGGAGAATGAAGAAGAAGCGGTGCAATTTATCGAAGACATCAAGAAGCAGCATTGGAACGCCACACATAACTGCTCTGCTTTTATGATTGGTGAGAGGGACGAGATCCAGAGGCAGTCTGACGACGGGGAGCCTAGCGGAACAGCAGGTAAACCGATTTTGGAGGTAATCCGCAGCCAAGGGGTTAAAAATGTCGCAATTGTTGTCACCCGTTATTTCGGAGGCATCATGCTGGGAGCTGGAGGGCTGATCCGGGCCTACGCAGATGGCGCAGCAATCGCGCTTGAAGCTGGAGAGGTCATCACTCGTGTACTGAGGCGGGAGGTATTCGTGGAACTGGATTACACCTGGCTGGGCAAGGTTGAGAACGAGCTCCGGGGCAGAGGTATTCAGACCGGCGAGACTTCATTCACCGACAAAGTGACACTGACCTGTCTGCCACGCAATGATGAGGGCGATGCATTTATGGCATGGATAACAGATCTAACCCAAGGCCAAGCCTTGGTAACGGAAGGGCGGCGGCTTTACTACAACGAAGGGGAATAGACGATGGCAAGAAGAGCAGTAGAGCAAGAGTTGTCGAGGGAAAGGATACTGGAGGCAGCCAGGCATTTGTTTATTACCAAAGGATACCGGGCGATTTCCATGCGCAGCATAGGGCAGCACTTGGGGTATAGCCATGGCTCCCTCTATTATCACTTCAAGGAAAAGGCGGAGTTGTTCTACGCCATTGTTGTCGAGGATTTCAATTATGTGGCTGCACTGCTGAGCCAGGCCATGAATAATCCCCCGGAAGAAGGTATGACACGGGTGGAGCAGCTAATTATGGAGTTTATCCGGTTTGGACTGGATCATCCTTATCAATACGAGATCATGTTCATGATCCGTGATGAAGAGTTGCTGGCCTATTGCAGAGCAGAACAGGGACGATGTTATGACTTATTCGCAAGTATTGTACGCCGTCATATGAAAGAAGAAGGATTTGTACATGGGGACTGGCAGAGTATGCCGTTGACCTTATTTTTATCCGCACACGGATTTATTTCTTACTATATTCAAGATAAAGTGTCTTTTGAGGACGTCAAAGCAGAAGCAGTCTCCCATATCAAGGTATTATGCCGCAATCTGTAGATTTTGCTTTTTTTTAAGTTTTTGCTTTAAAGCATTGCATTGGTATAACATCACTTCTCTGCTTGATGAAAGTGTCATAGGAGCTATACTTTTTAAAGAGGGCCGCTTCACGGTAGCAGCCGTTAGCGGCCCTCTTGTTTTTATCCCTCAACGATTTTCAGATAATACTCTCTGTGTCTGGGCCCGTCAAATTCGCAAAAATAAATCCCTTGCCAGCGCCCTAATAGCAACTCGCCATCATGAATGATGATGCTCTGTGAAGGTCCTGCGGTAATGGATTTCAGGTGGGAAGCTGTATTACCCTCAGCATGGCGATATTTCGGATGCTTCCATGGATAGATCTCATCCAGCTGCATTAGCACATCATGTTTTACATCAGGATCGGCATTCTCGTTAATGGCAATTCCCGCTGTGGTGTGTGGACAATAGACAACAAGAATTCCATTCTGAACACCGCTTTTTTTAACGTAAGATACCACCTCGCGGGTAATATCGCGCAGTTCGTCACGCTTGCTCGTAGATAGCTGGATCGTATTCAGCATGCTACATTCTCCTCTCTGAATCAACAAACCTGAACAGCATGAAACGCTAGAAGCAACCCTTTTTCAAGGGGAAATGGTTTTCATTACATATTTTACCCTAAAACGCCTGGAAAGTAATTGACGGTAGTTAGTCGCTTTTGGTAAAGTAGTGTTTATATTAAACCGAGTATATTAATAGGAATAATGCTGTGTGTAAAGGCAAGTATACCGACCGGTAAGCCGGAGGTGGGGGGACTAATCGTTGAATTCGCTGCTTAGACACAAAGGATGGACCTGGGGGTTCCGCACCACGATCCTGCTGTATTTTGTAGTCTTGATTGTACTGCCGATTCTTGGGGTGTATTATAGCTCCTTCTCGCTGGGTTTTGGTAATTTCGCCGAAAGCCTCAGTGATCCGATTGCCTGGAAATCGGTATTACTGACGTTAAAGCTGGCTGTTATCGCTGCACTCATTAATGTACTGGTGGGGACGATGATTGCCTGGGTGCTGATCCGCTACAAGTTTCCCGGCAAGGCCTTGTTGAACAGTATGGTGGATTTACCGTTTGCCCTGCCTACGGCGGTAGGGGGATTAATGATTCTGCTGTTGCTCGGACCCGGTAGTCTGATCGGCGGAATTGCAGAGAAGCTGGGCTTCGAGATTGTCTTCCACCAGCCGGCCATCGTTATTGCGATGGTGTTCGTTACGTTTCCTTTTGTAATCCGTGCGGTGCAGCCGTTACTGGAGGAACTGGATCCTTCGGAAGAAGAAGCTGCATATACCATGGGTGCCAAGGGCGTTAGGGTGTTCCGTCAGGTGATTCTGCCGTCTATGGCTCCCGGAATAATTGGTGGCGGTATGCTGGCTTTCTCAAGGGCGCTGGCGGAGTTTGGGGCGGTCGTGCTCGTAGCTGGCAATATCCCAGGCCGTACACTGGTTTCCTCTGTTTTTATCTACGGTGAAGTGGAGAGCGACAATCCCGTAAGCGCCTCAGCCGTATCCATCATCCTCCTAACCTTATCCTTCCTCATCCTATGGCTGATCAATATGGTGCAGATGCGGGGGAGAAGATCATCATGAGAAAACTTTGGATTGGGTTAACGTATCTGGTGTTCTTTCTACTCATTGCTGCGCCACTGGGCAAAATGACCGCGGGAGCCTTCAGTCAGGGACCTGCTGGCTTGTGGAACGCCCTGGTCCGGCCAGAAGCACTCCATGCGCTGATGATGACCGGTTTTGTCGTAGTCGTAGTAACGCTGCTGAATACGCTGTTCGGAATTATGCTGGCTCTTTATCTGGTCCGGGCTCGTTGGATCGGACGGCGACTGAAAGGCTTTCTGAACAGTATTGTCGATCTGCCGTATGCGGTCTCGCCGGTGATTGGCGGTTTGATGATTGTGCTGCTTCTCGGACCGGACAGTGCGCTGGGCGCGCTGTTTGAAGGGATCGGGCTGAAAATTGTGTATGCTTTTCCCGGCATGGTCATTGCCACACTCTTCGTGACGTTCCCCTTGATGGTGCGCGAGATTATGCCTGTGCTGCAGGAGATCGGCTCTCAACAGGAGGAAGCGGCTTCGACGCTTGGTGCTTATGGCTGGACGACCTTCTGGCGGGTGACCTGGCCTTCGATTCGCTGGGCGGTAGTGTACGGTGTCATCTTGACGGTCGCCCGCTCGCTGGGTGAGTTCGGGGCGGTGCTGGTCGTCTCGGGCAATATCATGAATAAAACGCAAACGGCTACTACGCTTGTATATCAGGATGTCGAGAATTTTAATGTGACCGCTGCGGGCGGTGTAGCGCTTGTGCTGGCGGCTTTTTCCGTAGGTCTACTGCTGTTGATGGAATGGACCAAGAGAAGAAAGGGAGTGCATTGATATGCATGTCGAAGTCCGGGGATTAAACAAGCATTTTGGAGATTTTCATGCCGTCAAGGATGTGGAATTCGGGATTACCAAGGGACATCTGATCGGCCTGCTCGGCCCAAGCGGCGGCGGCAAAACCTCGATCCTGCGCATGCTGGCAGGGCTGGAGTCACCGGATAGTGGTGAGATTATTTTTCATGGTCAGACGGTCAACAACCTCCCTCCTCAGGAACGCGGCATCGGCTTCGTCTTCCAGAACTATGCCCTGTTCAAGCATATGACCGTATTTGAGAATATTGCCTTTGGCCTGAAGGTGAAAAAAGCAAGCAAGACAGCTATCCGCGACCGGGTGACCGAGCTTGTCGAGTTGACGGGCCTGAAGGGTTTTGAAAAACGCTATCCGCACCAGTTGTCCGGTGGTCAGCGTCAGCGTGTGGCGTTCGCCCGGGCGCTTGCGCCGGAGCCACAGCTGCTGCTACTCGATGAGCCGTTTGCGGCGATTGATGCGAAGATCCGCCAGGAGCTGCGCTCATGGCTGCGCGAGCTGATAGAACGTGTAGGCATCACCTCCATCTTCGTTACCCATGATCAGGATGAAGCGATTGAAGTGGCGGACGAGATCATGATCATTAACCAGGGACGTCTGGAGCAGAAGGGGACCCCGTGGGATATTTACAAAGAGCCGAAGACGCCGTTCGTTGCGACATTCATCGGTGAATCTACGCTCATTGAGAATGCTTCCGAGCTGAAAGGTTTTAACAATGCTGGCGGCGGTAAGCCGACTAAAGCGCTGATCCGTCCCGAATACATCGAGGTGGGCAACCTGAATGAATTTAGGGTGGCCTCTGCTACCGAACAGGGCATCGTGAAGCATCTGCATTTCCGCGGCAGTGAATGGCTGGTAGAGATCGAAGTGAACGGCCACAAGCTCGTGACTTACCGTTCTTTGGAGAAGGAGACCTTACAGGTGGGGCAGGAAATATCCGTGCTGGTGCACCGCGCTTACCTGTTCAACGAGGATCATAGCTGGATTCAGGAGAACAACCTGAAGGATGACCCGATGCCTGTATTTATTTAATTCTATTCTATTTAGTTTGGTAGATAGTTTGGTGATAACGAGGGTTATAGAAGGTTATGCGAAGAGTGAGGTTCGAAGAGTGAAGGTTGAAGATCAAACGTGCCGAATGTGAAAAGTTATTGGTATTGTATAAATAACTGGAAAAGCTCCCGTTAATCCTCTGATTTGCGGGCAGCTTCATTAAACAACTGGAAAAACTCCTGTTATTCTAAGGTTTTTCGTCGATTGACAGAAAAAGAGCCGAATTAACAGGAGGAATTCCAGTTAGATTCCGATAGGGCGGCAATGCGAGTGAAATAACGGTAGAAAATCCCGTTAATACTCGTGATCAAGTCTGATTACGTTTCACGCTAGCAGTGAGTATTGAGTATTGAGTATTGATCAGACCTGAGCCGAAGAAAAATAATCATTTATCTATTCTAAAGGGATGTGGGCCGCAATGAAGCCTCTCAAAAGGAGCAGACAACTGCACGGATGGCTTGCTACCCTGATGCTGGTTATGCTTATACTGGCGGCAACCGGCTGCGGGAGCGGGAAGAAGGATAGCGATGCGGCTGACGCACCCTCACATAAGGGCGACCTTACGCTGGTAGTCGGTGCCTACAGCGTGGTCAAGGATGCCATGGAAGAAATATTGCCGATCTTCGCCGCCAAATGGAAAGCCGATACGGGGCAGACTCTCGAATTCCAGCAGTCTTATGAGGCATCAGGAACTCAAGCCCGTGCCATCGCGGGGGGATTCGAGGCGGATGTGACGCTGCTGGCGATGGAGGGAGACGTCGACAAGCTGGTTAAGGCGGGACTTGTACAGCCGAACTGGAAAAGCAAGGGAGGCGAGGACGGGATGGTCACCCGTTCGGTGGTAGCCCTGGGAACACGGGAAGGCAACCCGAAGGGCATTCACGGTTTTGTGGATCTGGCGAAGCCGGGGATCAAGGTACTCTACCCTAATCCCAAGACATCCGGCGGTGCCCAGTGGGATATCAATGCCATCTACGGGGCGGGCCTGAAGCTGTCTGAGGAGCAGGAAGGGGTCAAGGACCCCGCAATTGCTAAGGCTTTTCTGGAGCGCATACATGCCAATGTGGAGTCGCTGGACAAAAGCGGCCGGGCATCGATGGCCGCTTTCGAATATGGTGTCGGCGATGTGATCGTCACCTATGAGAACGAGCTGCTCGCCCGGATCGCCAAAGGGGTCAAATATGAGGTGATTATTCCGCAGGATACCATTCTCATTGAGAACCCGCTGGCGGTTGTGGACAAATACGCAGAGAAGCATGGTACCTGCGAGGCCGCGGATGCGCTTGTGGCATACCTGCTGACTCCGCAGGCACAGGAAATTTTTGCGAAGCATGGCTTCCGTCCGGTCAATCAACAGGTATATGCTGCGAACGAAAGCCATTATCCCGTCCCGAGCGGTCTGTTCGACATCCAGTACCTGGGCGGCTGGAACGAGGTGCGCACCACGCTTTATTCTAAGCGTGGTGTCTGGTATCAGGTGCTAGCTGGAATTTAAGATCGGCTCGTTAGATAAGCAGAGTAAAGAGAAATCTGATAACAAGAGCAACCGAAGTCCAAGCCTTCGCCGTAGTGACGACAGAGCCTTATGTTCGTATCTTATGTTCGTCTTATATGAACGAAACAGAAAATAGACGGAAAATGTAGTCGTTCGTAAGGCAATGCGCCTTGTGGGCGACTTTTTGCATTATCAGATTAGCTAGAATCGTCCGATGGGCTCTTTTTCTGGACTCTTACGATGGGGTAAGCTGTCCCGTGGCCCATGTACTAAGTGGGTCCTTGGCTTCGTGCAATGGTGCTCCAACCTGTTTTATAATGGGCATACAAGACTTCGTGATATGGACAGAAGGAGAGATAACTGATGGATACATTGGTGTTTTTGGGTACGGGCGATGCAATGGGAGTTCCACGGGTTTACTGCGGTTGTGAGATCTGCTCGGAGTCGAGAACAGGTGGGCTGAACGCCCGGCTTCGTTCCTCCGTACTGATTGATAACGGCGGCGAAGGGCTAGTGATTGATTGCGGTCCGGATTGGCGGCGGCAGATGGAAGAACAGGGAATTCGCCATATGCGCCGCTTGCTGGTGACACATGCTCATTTTGACCATATCGGCGGACTTCCGGAATGGGCGGATGCTTGCCGCTGGATGGGGTATAGAGGTCAGCTCTACGCACCTGCAGAGGTTATTCCGGTGATTCAGCGTCAGTATCCTTGGCTGGAAAATCAACTGGAGATGATTCCTTGTGATGAAGGGATCACGATGGACGGTTGGGCGATAGAGACATGGAGAGTTTGCCATGGGAAAAATGGCTACTCCTATGCTTACCGACTGGAGAAAGAAGGGTATGCGTGGGTTTATTGTCCAGACTCCATTTCGCTGGGAAAGGAAGAGACCCGGCGTATGCATGATGCCGATCTGCTGGTACTGGGGACAAGCTTCTATTATGAAGCAGCCGAGCTGTCCACCCGGTCTGTCTATGATATGACAGAGGCGGCAGAACTACTGAAGGAAGTTAAGCCCCGCCGGGCGATTTACACCCACATGTCCCATGATGTTGACTTGCGGAAGGATTATATTCTACCGGAGCATGTCACACTGGCGCGGACGGGGATGAGGGTTCCGCTGGGAAGTGCGGTAGAGTGAGTATAGGGAGTAGAGCAGGTATAGGAGTAAGAGCAGGTATGGGAGTAGAGCAGGTATGGGAGTAGAGCAGGTATGGGAGTAGAGCAGGTATGGGAGTAGAGCAGGTATAGAAGTAGAGCAGGTATAGAAGTAGAGCAGGTATAGGAGTATAGCAGGTATAGGAGTATAGCAGGTATAGGAGTATAGCAGGTATAGGAGTATAGCAGGTATAGGAGTATAGCAGTTATAGATGTAGAGCAGGTATGGGAGTAGAGCAAGTACAGGAGTAGAGCAGGTATGGTAGTAGAGCAGGTATGGTAGTAGAGCAAGTACAGGAGTAGAGCAGGTTGGCGGGTTATAGTAAGTTCAGCAAATATAGCAAGAAGTGCAAAAAGTGCAAGAAGTGCAAGAAGTACAAGTGGAGCAAGTGTGTCAGTAGAGAAGTATGGTAAGCATGATAAGTAGGGGGGCGAGCAACCAGAGCATGGAGAATCAAGTGATCAGAAAACGCATATAGCAGCATTTATCATTTGGCAGTACTAGCAGTACCAGCAGTACCAGCAGTACCAGCAGTACCAGCAGTACCAGCAGTACCAGCAGTACCAGCAGTACCAGCAGTACCAGCAGTACCAGCAGTACCAGCAGTACCAGCAGTACCAGCAGTACCAGCAGTACCAGCAGTACCAGCAGTACCAGCAGTACCAGCAGTACCAGCAGTACCAGCAGTACCAGCAGTACCAGCAGTACCAGCAGTACCAGCAGTACCAGCAGTACCAGCAGTACCAGCAGTACCAGCAGTACCAGCAGTACCAGCAGTACCAGCAGTACCAGCAGTACCAGCAGTACCAGCAGTACCAGCAGTACCAGCAGTACCAGCAGTACCAGCAGTACCAGCAGTACCAGCAGTACCAGCAGTACCAGCAGTACCAGCAGTACCAGCAGTACCAGCAGTACCAGCAGTACCAGCAGTACCAGCAGTACCAGCAGTACCAGCAGTACCAGCAGTACCAGCAGTACCAGCAGTACCAGCAGTACCAGCAGTACCAGCAGTACCAGCAGTACCAGCAGTACCAGCAGTACCAGCAGTACCAGCAGTACCAGCAGTACCAGCAGTACCAGCAGTACCAGCAGTACCAGCAGTACCAGCGTATCTACTATATAAGCCGAACAAAAGAAATTAACAAAAGCGAAGATGAGCGAACGGGGAAGTTTGGAACTGTAGGAGCAAAGCGTTCGCCTGAAAGCTTTCCATAAGCAAGCTAGCACCTAACACCGGAACATAGAGGGTCGACAGATTTCAACTACTAGAAGCGGTAAATTCCCCTCCACCAGTCGTATTAATAGTGTAAAAGAGGGGCCACTCCCCAACTAAGGGCATTTTTGTACCTTATTTTTATTGAATATACGATAAGAAGTTAAATAAGGGCATATTTGTATCTTATTTTTCGGAAAAGCATGTTGGACAGGTGATTTTGGAAGATTTAAGGTACAATATTGCACTTAATCTCCAATAACCCTTAGCTGTAGCGGATTTAAGGTACAAAAATGCCGTNNNTGAATATACGATAAGAAGTTAAATAAGGGCATATTTGTATCTTATTTTTCGGAAAAGCATGTTGGACAGGTGATTTTGGAAGATTTAAGGTACAATATTGCACTTAATCTCCAATAACCCTTAGCTGTAGCGGATTTAAGGTACAAAAATGCCGTTAATTACACTTCGATCCTTCTTATATTAGTTTTCTTTATTCTTACAAGTTTTCGGCAGCGTCAAGAAGTTTGTGTAAGCAAGTAGAAAGTAACTTCCTCGGGTGTTCGTGAATTGGTGTAGATGTTCTTTGGGGCGGGGGAACCCCGCCCCAAAGAACAAAGGGAAGAGCTACTTCTCTAGCTCTTTCCGCACCCCATAGCGTGCTTCAAACATCTCGTTCAGTTTCTCCTTGACTTTAGGGTCACCGAAGCCGCGAATGACTCGTTCAGCAAAACGCTCGTTGTAGTCCATGACGTTCAGATAAATAATCTTCTCCGCCGCATCCATATTCGTGAGGCTGTTCATAGGTTTCAGACGCTTTCGGATTTCTTTATTCATCCGTTCAATTGGATTGGACGTGTAGATGGCTTCTTTTATGAGAGCCGGATACTTGTGAAAGGTCAATAGCGTCGACAACTGCTCTTCCCAAGAATCCATTTCTTTGGGATATATCTTGCCCCACTTGGCCTTTACCGTATCAAAGGCAGCAAGCGCCAAATCGTGATCTTCTGCGGTGTAAATCGTCTTTAGATCTTCTATGACTTCGGTTTTATGCTGTACTCGAATTTTTGGAAACGTCGAACGTACTTTGTGGACAATACAATGCTGTACATCCGCTTCAGGATAGATCTCGCGAAAGGCTTCATCCAGTCTAGGGAGCCCGTCAAACACACCTAGCAAGACTTCCTGGACACCGCGATTATAGAGGTCTTTCAACACTTCACGCCAGCCGTTCGAGCTTTCTTGGCCACCTACGTAAAAACCCAAAATCTGGCGGTGACCTTCTTCGTCGATACCCATGGCGAAATAAACCACCTCACCGCTTACCGTGCTGCGCTTGAGTTTGACGTACAGACCGTCCAAGTAGATCACGGAGTAACGTTTTTGCAGGGGACGCTTTTGCCACTGGTGGATGTCGTCAAGTACCGTCGCTGTAATGTTACTGACCGTTGTCGGCGAATAGTGGCTACCAAACATACTTTCAATGAAACGAGCCACGTCCCGTGTGCCCATGCCACTCTTGTACATCTGAATCACGGCTTCTTCCAGCCAGCCGTCTCGTCGCTGATAGGGTTCAAACATTTGAGTCTGGAAAGCTCCATTTCGATCGCGGGGAACCTCTAGATCCTCGAGATTTCCGTACTTGGTGTGCAGGCCGCGCTTGTAATAGCCGTTGCGGCTGTTACGCTCACCGGCTTGCTCCACTTCCATAAACTGCTGGATTTCCGCTTTCATGATGGACTCCAGGTTATCTTTGACAAACTGTGTGACAAGATTTTCAAATAGATTATTTAGCATGTTTTCGGGTAAAATAGTCATCGAGTAGGGTCCCTTCTTGGTGCTGTCGTAATCCCGAGAATACCCTACTTTTTTGTTGCCTGGCTAGGCTCCAAATCTTGGTACACAACTTATTTTACGCCATCAAGTTTTCTTTTTTCTTAGCTATGTTTGTTTTTAAATGCGTTCTATATAGCTAATTCATAGCACTAAAAAGGAGCACAGTCCGGGGTTTGATCCCCGGACTGTGCTCCTTTTATTGTTTAACCGCTAACCGCTAACCGCTAACCGCTAACCGCTAACCGCTAACCGCTAACCGCTAACCGCTAACCGCTAACCGCTAACCGCTAACNTCCCTTCTTGGTGCTGTCGTAATCCCGAGAATACCCTACTTTTTTGTTGCCTGGCTAGGCTCCAAATCTTGGTACACAACTTATTTTACGCCATCAAGTTTTCTTTTTTCTTAGCTATGTTTGTTTTTAAATGCGTTCTATATAGCTAATTCATAGCACTAAAAAGGAGCACAGTCCGGGGTTTGATCCCCGGACTGTGCTCCTTTTATTGTTTAACCGCTAACCGCTAACCGCTAACCGCTAACCGCTAACCGCTAACCGCTAACCGCTAACCGCTAACCGCTAACCGCTAACCGCTAACCGCTAACCGCTAACCGCTAACCGCTAACCGCTAACCGCTAACCGCTAACCGCTAACCGCTAACCGCTAACCGCTAACCGCTAACCGCTAACCGCTAACCGCTAACCGCTAACCGCTAACCGCTAACCGCTAACCGCTAACCGCTAACCGCTAACCGCTAACCGCTAACCGCTAACCGCTAACCGCTAACCGCTAACCGCTAACCGCTAACCGCTAACCGCTAACCGCTAACCGCTAACCGCTAACCGCTAACCGCTAACCGCTAACCGCTAACCGCTAACCGCTAACCGCTAACCGCTAACCGCTAACCGCTAACCGCTAACCGCTAACCGCTAACCGCTAACCGCTAACCGCTAACCGCTAACCGCTAACCGCTAACCGCTAACCGCTAACCGCTAACCGCTAACCGCTAACCGCTAACCGCTATTATCTTTTAACCTAACTGGTCTTCTAATGCATGGTCATGCCGCCGGTTACGTTGATGGCTTGTCCTGTCATGTACGAAGAGAACGGACTGGCAAGGAACAGAACCACGTTCGCCACATCCTCCGGCTCGGCGGTCCGGCCCAGCGGAACCTGCGAGCGGTCTTCCGCCAGAATATCTTCTGGCGTCATCCCCCGGAGCTGTGCGCCCTCGATTCGTTCACGGCGTTTCATATCCGTCTCCACAATTCCTGGGCAGACTGCGTTCACCAGAATTTGCTCACTAGCGAGTTCGATCGCCATCACTTTGGTGAATCCTAGCACCGCATGTTTGGAGGCCACGTAGTTCCCCATACAGCGATAGCCGTTCTTCCCCGCCTGTGAGGCGATATTGATAATTCGACCGCCGCCGCCTTGGCGCAGCATCTGTCTGGCTCCCGCCTGGGAGACCAGATATACGCCCTTGGCATTGATATCCATGACCTTGTCCCAGTCGGCTTCCTTGATGTCCACGGCATAGTCCATGGTGGATGTGCCGCTGTTGTTCACCAGAAAGTCGATCCGGCCGAAAGCCTGAACGGCTCCTTCAATCAGCCTGGTGGCATCCTCAGCCACTGTGACATCAATACGGAGATGAACCAGCCGCTCATGGATCTGCTCGTAATCTGCCTTGCAGGCGATGTCGCCAATGACGACATTAGCCCCGGCCTCCAGGAACAGATCCACAATGCCCTTGCCGATTCCGGTTAGGCCGCCGGTAACGATCAGTGTTTTGCCGGTAAAATCAATGCTCAGCATGCTGCACAGTTCCCTTCTGTCTTAGGCTCTGAATGGATCGTCGCTGATGCCAGCATCCAGTACGATGCGGGCGTATTCTTGAGCGCTGAACAAGGAGTGATCCTTGTAATTTCCGCATTCCAGAGCGGAGACCGCAGGAACATGCTCGGTTTCGAGAACCTTGTGCAATACTTTGGTAAGTGCTGCTGCCACATCGGCAGGGTTGTGCTCGTTCCAGATAATAAGATAGAAGCCAGTTCTGCAACCCATTGGGGAAATATCAATAATGCCTTCCAGCTCATCGCGGAGGTAAGTTGCGAGCAAGTGCTCCAATGTGTGTACTGCTGCCGTTGGCAGGGCATCCTCGTTCGGCTGAAGGAAGCGCAAATCATACTTTTGAATGGTGCTACCCTTCTCATTAGTTTCAGTACCTGCAATTCTTACATAAGGTGCTTTCACCTTGGTGTGATCTAGTTGGAAACTTTCTACTTCTGCCATAGTTATATCTCTTCCTTTCGGGACTTTTCATTCCAAACTATCACAACCCGAAAGGGATGTAAATAGTTAGGTCTTACAAAGCGGATTAATCATAGTACATTATACGGATTATGTTTGTAAATGTGTTGACATGAATATTAATGCACTGTAACATATGAAACAACTTAAATCTGATGCAATTACTTGGTATTAATCAAGCTAGTCTTGCGTTGGGATAGAGCATCATGTCAAAGGGGAGAAACATCATAATGAAGAAAAAATGGATTCATTCTGCACTAATCATCGTCGCTGCCGCTCTTTTTATTGCAGGATGCGGTAACAACAAGGAAGCTGCCGGTTCAGGGGATGCTTCAAGCCAGGACAAGAAGACACTGCGAATTAGTTTTAATCCGGGGCCTTATAGTGATCAGTTCAAAAATGGAGTGGCACCCTATCTGGAGAAGAAAGGGTATCAAATAACATATAAAGAATTTACCGATGGCATTCAGCCGAACGTGGCTGTAGCTAATGGCGAGATTGATGCGAATGTATTCCAGCATTCTCTGTATCTGCAATCTATCAATGTGAGAGAAAAGATTGATCTGGTAGGGGCTGTGCAGGTGCCGACACCGCCGATGGGTCTCTATTCCAAGAAACATACAAGTCTGGACGAAGTGAGTGATGGCGATCAGGTCAATTTGCCGAATGAGCCGGTTAATATGCTTCGTGCGCTCAATGTCCTGAAGGATATCGGCTGGATTACATTGAAGGATAATATCGATCCGCTGCAGACCTCACTTTCAGACATCACTTCCAACCCGCATAACCTGAAGTTTATAGCCACTGAGCCAGCCCAAGGTCCGCGGGCGCTGGAGGACGTTGATTATGCTGCTATTCAGGGGAACTTCGCTGTATCCAACAATATTAAGCTGACGACCGCGCTACAACTGGAGAATATGACGGATCCATTCACTAACATTGTGGCGATCGACAGCAAGAACAAGGATGCACAGTTCGTTAAGGATATTGTTGAGGGATATCATTCGGAAGAATTCCAGAAATACATCAAGTCGAACCCAGTCTATGAGGGTTACAAGCTGCCAAGTTACTTTAAATAATAACTGATCCGGTCTGCCATTCCTTTACGGAGAAGTGGCAGACCCTCCTGTTTGTTGGGCAGACAGAATGACGATTACCTAAACCGAACTTTGCTAAAGAGGTGTAAAACAATGGACTTTAGACCTTCCAATGTAGTCAGTGAATTACCTGATAATTATTTCAGTGCGATCAATGACAAGATTGCTTTATACCGCAGCAAGGGGATTGACGTTATTGATCTGGCAAGTGGAAGTCCGGACCAGCCGACCCCACAGCATATTATTGAAGCCCTGAAAGAAGCGGTCGAGGAGCCTCTGAATCAGGGATATCCGCCTTTTTACGGCAAAGGAAGCGCACGGGAGGCGGTAGCGGCCTTTTATAAGCGCGAATACAATGTGGAGCTTGATCCAGAGACGGAGGTCGCTGTGTTCAACGGTTCGGCGATTGGTGTAGTAGGCATTCCGCAAAGCCTCCTGAACCCCGGCGATCTGCTGCTGACAACGGATCCCGCATACCCGCCTTATTTCGCTGCGGCAATACTGGCAAGAGCACAAGTTCAGACGATACCCGTCTACGAAGAGGATAGTTTTCTTCCCCGCTATGAGAGTGTTCCTGAAGAGATTGCCCGGAAAGTGAAGCTGTTGATGCTGAACTATCCTAACAATCCGACAGGTGCGGTCGCTACAGAAGAATTTTTTGAGCAGACGCTGGCGTTTGCTGCAAAACACAAGTTTCCGGTGCTGAATGACTTTGCCTACGGTGCCTTTGGCTTCGATGGTCACAAGCCGCTGAGCTTCCTTCAGCAGTCTGGGGGCAAAGATTACGGCGTGGAGTTGTATACGGCTTCCAAGACCTATAATATGGCTGGCTGGCGCTTCGGCTTCGCGGTCGGGAATGCGTCGGTCATCGGAGCACTCAAGCACTACCATACTCAGGCTTACAGTACGATTTTCGGGGCGGTGCAGGATGCAGCAGCAGCAGCACTGCTTGGACCACAAGAGGGTGTACAGCAGCTCGGAGCCTTATATGAGCAGAGACGTGACTTTCTGGTGAACCGTCTGCGGGAAATCGGCTGGGCCGTTACAGCGCCTAAGGGCTCGTTCTTCTCTTGGTTCAAAGTGCCGGAAGGGTACACCGCAGAATCTTTTGCGGAGCGTCTGCTGGATGAGGCTCATGTTGCAGTAGCTCCGGGAGCGGGCTTTGGCAAGCAGGGAGATTTCTATGTCAGAGTCGGCCTGGTGAACAGCGAGGAGAGGCTGAGCGAAGCCATTGACCGGATTGCGGCAACAGGTATTTTCAAAGAATCGGGTATAGCCGTGCAGACAGGGGGCGTGCAGCATGATTGAGCTTAGAGATGTCCATAAATCCTTCGAGCGCAAAGGACAATCCATTCAGGCGCTGAAAGGGGTCAGTCTCCGCGCGGAAAAAGGGGATATTTACGGGGTGATCGGCTATAGCGGAGCCGGAAAAAGCACCCTGATCCGTCTGGTGAACTATTTGGAACGGCCGACCAGCGGTCAGGTCTTTGTAGACGGGGAACCGCTTGACCAATATAGTCCCTCCGAGCTGCGTCAGGTGAAGAAGCGGATCGGCATGATTTTTCAACATTTTAACCTGCTGGAATCCAAGACCGTATTCGATAATATCGCTATTCCGCTGGTGCTGCTGAAGAAGGGCAAAGAGGAGATCCGCGAGCGTGTTACAGAATTGCTGAAGTTCACGGGGCTGAGCGACAAGGCTGGAAGCTACCCTAAGGAACTGTCCGGCGGGCAAAAGCAACGGGTCGGCATCGCCCGGGCGCTCGCCAGCAATCCGTCTATTCTCCTGTGCGATGAAGCTACTTCGGCACTGGACCCGCAGACGACAAGCTCTATTCTGGAGCTGCTGAAACGGATCAATGAGGAATACAACATCACGATCATGATCATTACCCATGAGATGGGGGTAATCCAGCAGATTTGCAACAAGGTAGCCGTGATGGAGCAGGGACTGATCATCGAGCAGGGCAACGTGCTGGAGGTCTTCGGTAATCCACGTCATGCTACAACGCAGAGCTTCGTACAGACAGTGATTCACAACAGTGTGCCGCAAAGTGTAATCCATACACTCAAAGCAGAAAGCGGACGGCGGCTGTTCAGGCTCAAATTCGTTGGTGGTGCGGCATCCGAGCCTGTCATCAACAATTTAATTCGCAATCATGAGGTCAATGTGAATATTTTATTTGCCAATATGACGGAAATTCAGAATACAACGCTGGGAACGATGATTCTGCAGATGAATGGGGATAACGGCACAATTGATCAGGCTGCGTCCTATCTGCTGAGTCAGGGTGTTGAGATTACGGAGGTGGATGAAGTATGAATACGGTGATAACGGCAGATCAGCTTTTCGGGGCCTTGAGGGAAACGGTGGTCATGGTGGGTTTCTCCTTGTTCTTCGGCGCATTGCTTGGGATTCCGCTTGGTATTGTACTGGTGATTACACGGCCCGGAGGCGTTCTGGAAAATAAATTTGTTTTCTCGCTACTGAATCCGGTAATCAATATTGTGCGTTCTCTTCCGTTCATTATATTGCTGGTCGCCATCATTCCGTTTACACGCTGGGTTGTACATACTTCCATCGGTACTAGTGCGGCCATTGTGCCGCTGATCGTCTATATTGCGCCGTACATCGCACGGTTAGTGGAGAATTCTCTGCTAGAAGTCAGCCCTGGAATCTTGGAAGCGGCCGAGGCCATGGGAGCGACGACCTTCCAGGTAATCTGGCACTTTCTGCTGCCGGAGGCGTTTGGGTCGCTGATTCTGACGATGACAACGGCTACAATCGGTCTGATCGGGGCTACGGCCATGGCGGGTACGGTTGGTGGAGGCGGCATTGGTGATTTAGCCATCTCTTACGGGTATCAAAGGTTCGATACGTTTGTCATGATCGTTACCGTGGTTATCCTGATTATTTTCGTGCAGGGCATTCAGTCTCTTGGCAACGTGCTGGCTCGTAAGGCTCGGCGTAACTAATGAGCAGGGCGAACGAAGGATTGAAGCCGGAAATTATAGTACGGGCTGCACCGCAAGAGTTCATCTGCAGACCGGGTTCTTGGGGTAGCTTAGAACAGCATTTGGACCGAAGAGGCATTCGTACAGTATTGATTGTGCATGGCCGGGATTCATGGAGTGCGGCGCAGCCCTTTCTGTCAGAGCTGAAGGCGACGGAGGTCCACCTGTATGCGTACAGTGGGGAATGCACCTATCCGGAGCGCGACGGAATTGTGGCTGAAGCTGCAGGGCGTGGAGTACAAGCTATTATTGGCGTAGGCGGCGGTAAAATAAGCGATCTGGTCAAAAGCGCAGCTGCCGCGCTGCGGCTTCCTGCGATTATTTTGCCCACACTGGCCTCGACTTGCGCGGCATGGTCGTCCCTGAGCGTCATGTATGACGATCAGGGGCGCTTTGTGAGTATGGATGTATTTCCATACAGCAATGCGCTGGTTCTGCTTGATCCGCAGGTTATTGCGCAGTCGCCACCCGAGCTGCTGATCGCCGGTATCGGAGATACACTGGCCAAATGGTACGAAGCGGATGTTATCATTCGGGGCATGACTTCCCCTCCGGTAGAGGTGGAGCTGGCCTGGTACGCGGCACGCAAATGTCGGGAGCATCTGCTGCAACACAGCGAAGCTGCTCTTGGAGCCCTGCAGAGGGGACAGGCCAATGAGGATCTGACGCGAATTGTCGAGACTAATATTATGGTTGCTGGTCTTGTGGGCGGCTTCGGCGAGGATTACGGCCGCACAGCGGGTGCCCATTCCATTCATGATGCTCTAACGGCGATACCGGAAGCCCATGGGCAATTGCACGGAAATAAAGTGGCTTATGGGGTGCTGGTGCAGCTTGCGCTAGAGGGCAACTGGACAGAAATTGAATTTCTTTTGTCATTCTATGAGAAGTTGAGTCTGCCCGCTTGTCTTCGGGACATGGGTCTTGGACATCTGGAGCGTGAGGATTGGCTGCAGATCGGGGAACGGGCAACGGTGCAGGAGGCCTCGATTCATAGAATGCCGGGTCGCATCGGAGCAGAAGAAGTCGCAGATGCAATAGTACAGCTTGAGATCTATACAACAGATTACAGAGTGAAATCCAACATGGAGAAGGCGGGAATAACATGAGTATCGCAATTATTGGGGCGATGGAAGAAGAAGTGGCATTGATTAAATCACATTTGGAGGATATTCAGCAGTTGGTAGTGGCCAAAAGCAATTTCTTCACCGGACGTCTTAAGGGCAAGGATGTTGTGCTGGTGCAATCCGGGATAGGCAAGGCCAATGCGGCAATGACCACCGCCATTTTATTGGAACGGTTTCAGGTCGAGCTGATTATCAACATCGGTGCTGCAGGTGCACTGGACCCGGGCCTCCAGATCGGCGATGTAGTGATTGCCGAGGAAATTACCTACAGTGATGTGGATGCTACTGTGTTTAATTATGTCTACGGACAGGTTCCGCAGATGCCGGCTTCGTATCCGGTGGAGAAGCAATGGGTAGCCTTGGCGCTGGAAGGAGCTGCCCTCTTTCATAGTGAGCGGAGCGTTGTGACGGGACTTGTAACCACAGAGGACTCTTTCATCGGACATTCAGAGCTTGCTGTCTCCATCCGAGGACGGTTCCCGGAGTCCAAGGCATCGGACATGGAAGGCGCGGCCATAGCCCAAACTGCTTATCAATTCGGGGTTCCCTTCTTTTCGGTCCGCGGGATTTCTGACAATGTGGGCGCGGGAGCTGCTGAATTGTTCACCTCCAACGTGGATCTGGCCGCGAAGAATTCGGCGGAAGTCGTTGAGGCTTTCCTGACTTTATATGAACCGGGAAGCTCTTTGTAGTATAAAATATGTCTGTATAAAATGTTGCCGTTCATCCTAGGGAACTGATCCTGGGGTATGAGCGGTATTTTTTATGTCCAAATATATACAAAATTAGTAGTATTATCGGGAGCGAATTCCCGTTATAATTTATATACCATCGTGAAAGGGTTTACATATTTAGCATTTAAATCAATACGAGTGGAGGATTACATAATGCCAGAATCACAAGCCCCAATCTTGCTTGATTTTCCCGAAAGCTTTGAGACAGAACGTCTGCTAATCCGTGCTCCATTGTGGGGGGATGGCGCCAGTATGCATGAAGCACTTGTGGAAAGTCAGGAGCTCTTGAAGCCTTGGATGCCGTTTGCTCAGACCTTACAGAGTCTGGAGGAATCGGAGAAGTTTACACGTGAAGCACGGCTGGAATTTCTGAAGCGGACAGAATTGCACCTGCGTATTTTTGACAAAGTGTCTGGGCGGTTTATCGGCTGCACCGGACTGCACAATCTCAATTGGGACATTCGCAATTTCGAGATCGGCTATTGGATCAGAAGCAGCTGCGCCGGCAAAGGGTACATGACGGAAGCAGTGAACGGGGTAACGGACTTTGCAGTCCGGGAACTGGCAGCGTACCGGATTGAGATCCGTTGCAGCGCCCATAATCTGAAAAGTGCAGCCGTAGCGGAACGCGCGGGCTATACGCTGGACGGGATTTTACGCAGCAATAGGCGGGCGATGAACGGGGAATTACATGACAGTAAGGTGTATGCCAAGGTGCGGGGAGCAGAATTTTAGGATTGAAGGGAGATATGTAGTCAGGTCACTGAATGTATATACAAAAAGTGCCGCACGCCGTGAAGACAACATGGCTGTGCGGCACTCTTTGTATTAATTTGCGGTCTGCAAAATGAACTTCTCGATGACATGCTTGACGCCATCCTCGTTGTTGCTGAGCGTGATGAAATCAGCGATTTCCTTCAGCGCGGGAATAGCGTTATCCATAGCTACGCCCAGGCCTGCTGCTTCCAGCATCTCATGGTCGTTCCAGGAATCGCCGACAGCGATCGTTTCGGACAGATCGCATCCGAAATGGCCGGCCAGGAATTCCAGAGCCAAGCCCTTGGTTCCTTCATGGTGCATGATTTCCAGGAAATAAGGTTTGGATTTGGTGATATGCACGGAATCTCCCAGCAGCTCACGCAGAATGGGCGCCAGTTCATCCAGGAAATCGGGATCGTCGATGATGAGCATTTTTGGAGTTTTTTCTGGTACCAGCTTCTCCCAGTCCGGTTCGATATAGTAACGGGTGTTGTTCAAAGCGGAGTAGTCGATCAGCTTCTGGTTCTCTTCACGGGAATATAGTTTATCATCAATGTAGGTTTGCAGATGCAAATTATGCTCCACGCAGTATTCAAACAGCTTGCGGACGGCATCCTGCGGGACATAACGTTCATACAACACATTTTCGTCGAGCAGGTTCTTCACGAGTGCACCTTGGTACGTGATGATCGGCACGTTCAGTCCGGTCTGGCGGGCAATAGCCTGGGCCGATGCATAAGCACGTCCAGTGGCTAGTGTTACTACTACACCTGCGGCAACAGCTTGTTCGAGCGCTTGCTGTGTGGCCGGGGTAACTTCCTTGTCATCATTAATCAGGGTGTCGTCAATGTCGATAGCAATCAATTTGTACATGGATGGTTTCTCTCTCCTTATTTCTTTCTGGTTATAACAATCAGATCAAATGGGTACTGATGCCTGGCATTGAAAGTTGGCTTGTACAGTAAGACAAGTTGTCCAAATTGTATCCTAAAACAGGAGTAAGAACAAGCCAAAGCTGTCGAAGATCCTTTATGGAACAGGACATTTCAGGCTTCAAGCTGGACAAAATGACAGGGTCTTGATATACTTCGATAACCGCACATTTGTTCTCATTTACATCTTGGAAAGGGAGCGGTTTCGTATGATGGGCAAATCCCATTTAATCATTAGCACCGGGGTTACCCTGTCGGTTATGAATCTACTTGGCTATGAGATTACCATTCCGGCCATTGCTGTGGCTGCGGTAAGCTCGCTAATGCCAGATATTGATGAGCCGAATTCATTATTGGTCCGCAAGGCCATTCCTGAGTTCGTGCTCCGAATTCTTCAGGTAGCGCTGATCGGTGCGGCTATTTATCTCTATTTCGCTGGCCTGGCACAGCCGCCCTGGAACATTGCTTTGGCTCTGCTTGTTGGCAGTGTTTCTTTCCTGCCAGGACGCAGGCTGAGGCATCTCGTTATGATATTGATTGCGGTGGGGCTGGTAGCATTCGCAGATGCTTATGATCCATGGAATTATATTGCGGCCTGCATACTGATCATCGCATCCATTGTTCCGCATCGTGGACTAACGCACACGCTGTACGGCGTGGCTGGATGGGGCGCACTGCTGTATTTCGCTTCCCTAGGTATGAATGACGGCGGAAGCTTGTGGATCGCCGGGGGTTTGTCCTATGCGCTGCATCTGCTAGCAGATTCCATTACTCAGCGCGGAATCACCCCGCTGCCGCCGCTACCCTTCAAGTTACGTTTGAGGCTGATGAGCACCGGCACGAAGAAGGGCAGCGCTGTAGAGAATGTTTGTATTTTGCTTACGCTGGCGCTAGTAGTCTATGTGTTCATTCTTTCTCCGTGAGGGACTACGGGTCAGCAGCGATATTGCTGCAACCATACATAACCCCAATAAGGCTCTTTCGCTGCACGGTGCAGCGAAAGAGCCTTATTGGTTTGTTTTATAGGTAAGAAATCTATTCTTCCAGGAAAACCAGTCCGAAAAACTCCTCCGGCTCGATTCGTCCAAAATAATGCTTCAAGTCCAGCTCCGCGAGTGCTTGTCTGACCTCAACCTGCTCGTAACGTTTGCCGCGAAGTACATTCTCGACGTCTACCACATCGCCAGCACCGAAGAAGTCGCCGTAAATTTTAATATCTTTGATGTAGGAATCCTCAATATCCATCCGGATGTCAATGATTCCCGCAGGGAATTTGCGCGTGTGTTTAACGTTGCTTTTCGGTGACAACCCGTAGTTCCAATCCCAGTTCTGGTAATGCTCCTTGGAGATCTCGTTGATCTTCACCCAGTCGTCTTGCTCAAGCTTGTACTGTGGCACCTCGGAAGGCTCCATTCCAAAGATCGAGCGCAGCAGACCGCTGCGGAACTCTTCGATTGTCATATCCGTCCCTAGCAGGTCTTTAATGTTGGCTACGCGGCTGCGGACTGACTTTGTACTCTTCGATTTGAACTTCTCCGGATTAACATTCAGCGAAGCTTGCACATCATCCAGATTGAGGTCGAACATCAGGGTGCCGTGGCTGAACATGCGTCCGCGTGTGGAGAACTGGGCATTCCCGGAGATTTTTTGCTCGCCGACCTGCAGGTCGTTCCGCCCGCTGAGCTCAGCATTGACGCCCATGCTCCGCAAATAGTCGATGACCGGCTGCGTGAACTTCAGGAAGTTAAGGAAAGACTCGCCGTCATCCTTGGTAATGAAGCTGAAATTAAGATTGCCGAGGTCATGATAGACCGCTCCGCCGCCAGACAAACGACGCACAACCTGGATGTTGTTGTCCTTCACGTATTCCTGATTGATCTCTTCGATCGTATTTTGATGCTTGCCGATAATGATAGACGGACTGTTAATATAAAAGAGCAAATAGCTCTCGTCCATAGGCAAATGCTTGAGCGCATATTCTTCAATCGCGAGATTGATGGATGCATCCGTAATCCCCGTGTTATCGATAAAAAGCATGGCTTGTTCCTCCGTTGCAGCATGATTGAATACAGCCTTTATTTTAAACCAAAAGCAGGGATTTCACAAAAAAATTCCATAGCTGAATCCAATGAAATCCCTCCGGCGGGTTGAAACCATTTGACGGACTTCCGGCTCTGACGTAATAATGAGGGCATTGGCTTACACGATGAAGGAAGGGGCGGGGAGAACATGAGTGATACCACAGAAGCTAGAGTAATGAGTGAAGAAAGAGTAGGAACTGTCGCTAGTACGGTAAAGTCGCCTTTTATGGATGAAGAGAACACCACATTATATACCTCTCTGGTCTTTCCAGGATTGACTCTGGAACGTAAGGCTGACCATTTGCTGCTGGCTTTCCCATCCGAGGTGGACGGACTGTCGAGTGCTGTGTACGGCGGGGGTATGATTCGCCTGACACGGGCAGTCAATCTGTTCGTCAACCAGGACTATGAATGTAGTGATCCGGTACGGGATATGGAGAACAAGCTGCGGGAATGGGGATATCCAGCGTTGGGCTGCGCAGGGCTGATGACAGCCGTACCACTGGAGCTTGCTGCGATTGCTGAAGAAGATATCAGCTCTGCTGCGATCTTCTGCTGTGTAACAGCGGCGGCGGGGAATGCTGCTCGTGCCGGGGTAATGCGCCCTGTGCTGAAAGCTTACCGGCCAGGCACAATTAACATCATGCTGGGCATTGACGGGCAGCTGTCGCCTGCCGCGATGGTTAATGCCGCGATGACAGCCGTTGAGGCTAAGGCAGCCGCTCTGGCTGATCTCGGAATCGTCGACACTGAGAATGGCCTGACCGCGACGGGTACACCAACAGATGCTATTGTGCTGGGTGTGAGTCAGAGCAGACGATACCGCGCTGAACATGTCTACGCTGGCACAGCCACTGATCTGGGTGGTGCGATCGGACGTCTGGTCTATGGGGCAGTTACGACTAGCCTGCAATCTATGCAGGCAAGGAAAGACGGATAAGAGAACTAGAACCGCTAAGAACCACGACTGGATGAAAAATCCGGGGCCGTGGTTCTTTTTTTACCCTGCTAACTGTGCCATGATAGCTATGGGGGCGATGATGGATGTTTAAGGATTTCAAGCTCATTGCCGGACGACCGGTATATATACAAATCAAAGACTATATGAAGCACTTAATTATAAAAGGTGCGCTGCAAAGCGGCCAGAAGCTGCCGTCCACCCGTGAGATGGGCGTGCTGCTGCAAGTTAGTCGCAACTCCGTAATCGCCGCATATGAGGGGCTGGAGGACGATGGGTTTGTCTACGCCGTTAAAGGGCAGGGCAACTATGTAGCCTCTACTGCACCTGGTACCGTTACTGTTTCTTCCCGCACGATGGACTGGAAGAAACATCTGAACGATCACGCCATGCTGGCGGAAGAACTGGATATTATGAAGCGCGGCATTCGCGCAGACAAAGGTACGATTTCTTTTACCAGCATCGCACCGGATGAGAGTCTGTTCGATCTGGACAATGTAAAGCGGGCCTTCATGGACCGTATGGCTGTAGAGGGAAATGTCTTGTTGAACTACGGCTACGCCAAGGGCTATAAACCGTTGATAGATTATTTGCATCAATATATGGAGCATAAGGGCGTGGATATGCAGGGCAAGGACATCCTGATCACCAATGGTTTCACGGAAGGCTTCAACATTGTGCTGTCTGCCCTGAACCGGAAGAGTGGCCAGGTTCTGACCGAGAACCCCACGCATCACACAGCGATCAAGAATCTCAAACTGCACGGTTTCGGGATCAAGGGCATTAGGGTGGAGCGGGATGGCATTCACCTGGGTGAACTGGAGAAGGCATTGGATGAGGGAGAGTATGATTGTGCTTACTTCGTGCCTTCGTACCATAATCCGACCGGGATCGTCATGTCTCCTGAGAAAAGACAGGGCCTAATGAAGCTGATGGCGAGATACGATATTCCAGTAATTGAGGATGGTTTTAATGAAGAGCTGCGTTATTCGGGTTCACATGTTTCACCGCTGATTGCGACGGCTGGTGCAGGCAACAGTGTGATTTATCTTGGAAGCTTCTCTAAAGTGCTGTTCCCAGGGCTTCGGGTAGGCTGGGTGCTGGCCGATCAGGAACTGATCTATTATCTGGAGAGCCTTAAGCGGGCACAAACCATTCACACTTCTACTCTGGATCAGTCGATCCTCTATCAATATTTGTACAACGGAAATCTGGAGAAATATTTGAAAAAAGCCAGAGCGGAATATAAACGGAAATATGAGCTGACCTTGGAATGTTGTAAGCAGCATGTTCCTTACCAAACGTTGACGGGCGACGGGGGAATGCATTTGTTCGTGGGGTTTGCAGAGGGCTTTAACACAAAAGCTTTGCTTGAGGCGTGCCGTGCACAAGGGGTTATTTTTACGGCAGGCGAGATGTTCTATACCGATGGCGGCGGGCAGCATACGATGCGGATCGGCTTCTCGCGAGTGGCGGATGAGGATATTATCAAAGGAATCGAGATTATTGGAAGAACGGCGCGGCAATTAATGGGATGAAGGGGTGCTGGTGATGAAGGTTGGCGTGATTATGGGGGGCATTTCTTCTGAAATTGAGGTGTCGTTGAACACGGGCAGAGAAATGATGAATCATCTGGATCGTAATAAATATGAGGTGGTTCCGGTTGTATTCAATTCACGTGAGGAGCTTATAGAGAAGGTCAAGGGGTTTGACGTTGCTCTGTTGGCGCTGCATGGCGCTTACGGGGAGGATGGCACGATACAAGGAACGCTGGAGACATTGGGCATACCGTATACGGGAAGTGGCGTGCTGGCGAGCAGCCTGTGCATGAATAAGGATCTGTCCAAAAAAATCATCCGTTATGAGGGAGTCAACACACCCGACTGGTTGTGCTGGGACAGCATGGACGATTTTTCACCGGAAGCTGTGGAGCGTTTGGGCTATCCCGTGATGGTGAAGCCGAATTCAGGCGGTTCCAGCATCGGAATGGAAAAGGTGAACGATGAGCAGGGACTGCGGGGCGCGGTGCTGAAGGCTTTTACCAGTGACCCCGATCAGTCGATCCTGATTGAACGGTATACGGTGGGCCAGGAAATTACCTGCTCCATCCTGAACGGGGAATTTCTCCCCGTGATAGGCATTACTTCGGCGTCTTCGGAATGGTTCGATTATAGTGCCAAGTATGAGGTAGGTGGGGCGCAAGAGGTCGTGATCACCCTGCCGCCAGAGCTGGAGCAGTCGGTGCGCAAGGCGGCAATGACCTGTTACAAGGCGTTGAAATGCAGCGTATATGCCCGGGTCGATATGCTGTTGATGGACGGTGTGCCTTATGTATTAGAAGTCAATACGCTACCTGGGATGACTATGACGAGTCTGCTTCCCAAAAGCGCAGCGGCAGCCGGACTGTCATTCAGCGCACTATTGGATCGTATTATCAGCTGTTCCCTGACGGAACGCAGCAAGAACAAGGGGGTGCCGGTTCATGTTGAATAATTGGATAGCGCCTCGCGTACAGGACATCCCGCCTTCCGGAATACGGGCGTTCTTTGAACTCAGTGCAGGCAACGAGGATATTATCTCGCTAGGGGTAGGCGAACCGGATTTTGTTACTCCGGAGCGCATCAGAGAAGCTTGCATGGTGGCGCTGAGCCAAGGAGCGACGAGATATACACCAAATGCAGGCTTGCCTGAGCTAAGAGAGGAAATTGCACACTATTTGCAAAATAACTTCAATCTGCGCTATGACCCTGCAAGCGAAATAGTAGTCACTGTAGGCAGCAGCGAAGCGTTGGATCTGGCGCTGCGGGCGTTCACCGCTCCAGGAGACGAAATTCTTCTTCCTTCTCCCAGCTATATCGCATACTCGCCGATTGCCTATCTTAATGGCGGTACTTTAGTAGAGGTGGAATCGAAAGCGGAGGAAGGTTTCAAGCTGACCGCCGAAGCGTTGCAACGGGCAATTACCCCGCGTTCCAAGCTGCTGATGCTAAATTATCCGAACAACCCGACGGGAGCGATCATGACTGCCGAGGACTGGCAGCCGATTGCGGAGATCGTGAAGGCGAATAACCTGCTGGTGATCTCCGATGAAGTCTATGCCGAATTGACCTATGACCGGAAGCATGTCAGCATTGCTTCACTGCCGGGAATGCAGGAGCGGACCATTGTACTCAGCGGATTTTCAAAAGCATTCGCCATGACTGGCTGGAGAATTGGCTATGCCTGTGGCCATCGCGATCTGCTGGCAGCAATGCTGAAAATCCATCAATATACAGCCATGTGTGCCCCGGTGCTGGGACAGATTGCTGCAATTGAATCCCTGCGCCATGGTCTTGAGGCTATGAGCGAGATGAGAGAAGTGTACCGGCAGCGCCGGGAGCTGCTGGTGAACGGATTCCGGTCGATAGGAATGCCTTGCCACGTCCCGGAAGGCGCATTCTATGCTTTTCCAAGTATCGCGCACACCGGGCTTGATTCCGAGACGTTTGCGTTGCAGCTATTGAAAGAAGCCGGCGTTGCAGCCGTACCCGGATATGTATTTGGATCGGGAGGAGAGGGGCATATCCGCTGCTCTTACTCAGTATCCACAGAGAGGTTATATCAGGCGCTGGAGCGGATGGAGAGCTTCATGAAGGTGAAGATATAATTGTGTTATAGGACGGCTAATGGGTATGCCAGACAGGCGACTGTGGGAAGTCTGGTAATATTAAGTGACTACTACGAATGATAGGGGTGTACCCTTTATGCCAAAAAATACACAATCCAGCTCTGGCAAAGACGGGGCTGGTGAGCAGCCGGAATCTGACTTTCCCGCCAGTCTGGCCAAGCCGGCACAGCGCGCGCTTGCCGGAGCGGGGTATACTCGGCTTGAGCAATTGAGCAAGCTTACCGAGAGCGAGCTTTTGCAGCTGCACGGCATGGGTCCCAAGGCGCTGGGCCAATTGCGCACGGCACTTGCCGAGAAAGGACTGTCGTTTGCGAAAGGTTCCTGAGACTGGATAGTTACGACGGTTTTCTACTAATTTTTGCACATTCCGGCCCAAAGAAATATACAAGCAAGCCCCCGTCCATTATCAGACGGGGGCTTTGTCACATCCCAAGAATACATAGGTTAGATCTTAAACTGCTGTACGGCCTGTTGCAGTTTTGTGGCTTGCTCGTGCAAATGCTGTACTGTACGGGAATGACCTTCGAGCTCGGCGCTTTGTCTCTCGGAATTCCGAGAGAGCGTGTTGGCATTAGCCTGCGATTTTGTAGTAATCTGCGCGGTTTCTTCTACGGAGGCGCTGACCTCCTCACTTCCAGCGGAGATTTGCTGGGTGGCTGCGGACACAGACTGAATGCTGTGATCGATGCTTTGAATAAGAATCAACAGATGATTGAAAGCATTTCCCGCTTCTGCAACCTTACCGACGCCGGAGGCTACTTCCGAGTTAACGTGGTTCATCTCTGCGACAGAGCGGTTCATATCCTCCTGCAGACCAAGCAGGAATTCACGAATCTGGTCGGTAGCTGTCCGGGATTGCTCCGAGAGTTTGCGTACCTCTCCGGCTACCACGGCAAAGCCGCGTCCATGCTCACCGGCCCGTGCCGCTTCAATCGACGCATTGAGGGAGAGCATTTGAATCTGCTTCGTGATCTCTGTGATGCCCTGCACCACTGCGCCGATTTGAAGGGAGCGTTCATTCATGATCTGGAATTGACCCAATGACTGCTCGGAAGCCCGTTCGACCTGGCGCATTTGTTCCACGGCTATTTGGGCAATTTCGTTACCGCCGAGCGCTTCAGCTGAGGCTTCGCTAATTTGTTCCGTAACTTCACCTGCTGCGGAGGCAATATGTTGGATACTGTAATTAATCTCTTCCATGGCCCGCGAGTTGTCCTTCGCGCTGTGGGCAATGGATGTACTGCCTCTGTCGATCTCGATGACGGACTGAGCGGACTGTTCGGCCATGCCATTGAGGACCTTCACACGCTCTTTGAGGTCATTGGAGTCTTCGACAACCGTACCGGAGGTCTCCAGAACCTGGCCGATCATTTCTTTGAGGCGATTGGACATAGTCTGAAAGCTTTCGGAGAGCTGTCCAACTTCATCGGTGCCTTTTATAGTCAACTCCTGGGTGAAATCACCCTGCGCAAGCTTATTACTATACGTTGCGAGCTGTGTTATAGGACGTGTTATCCGCCGGCTCATAAGCAGGGCACCGGTCATGCCGATGATAAGAACCACCAAGGTGATTCCTGCACTAGTCCAGAGGATGCTGCTCATTCTTTCTGTGATAAAGGCTACATCAGAGCTTACGCCGACAACCATCGGACTGCCTTTAATAGCGATGTAAGCTGTTTTATGTACACCGTAATCGTCACTATAGATATCGCTGAGCGTTGTTTTTTGGTTCTTGAAGGCCTGTTCCATAGCCGGGGTCACTTGCAGGCTGTCTCCTACCTTCATTTTGGAGCCATGATCAGCGGTAAGTACGGTAGCTTGACCGTCATTTAGACTCGCCAAAAAGATCGTCTCTACATCATGTTGGTTGCGTTTGTCCTTGAAGTAGTATTCGATATTGGTAATTGACTGCTCATTCTTGCCTAGCGCCCGCTGGGCATGGGTAGAATTGATGTTCTTGTATACATCCTGGACAGCTCCCGTCAGTAACTTGTTGATCTGCGGCAGTACATAGCTCTCGAACGTATTAGTCGATATGAAATAAAAGCTTACACTTAACAAAAGAGACGCGAGCAACAGGACGACGAACAACAAGCGCGTGAATTTACGGCTAATCGAGTGCTTGAAACGAAACATAGGGTTCTCTCCTTTTCTCTGATATGCCTTTCTATCCCATGCCTGATGCCTTTTATGTATGGATAGCTACGATAACTCCGTGAGTAGGGTCGTATATCAGGTTAATACTATCGCTCTGGTGGGATAAACACACATAGTTGATAACTATTTTATATAATTAACCTGCGGTTGAATAGTGAAAAATTTGATTTTCGGTGTATTATTTTCTGAAAAAGATAAAAAAGTGTCGAAACTTCTAACTTTGATTAGAAGTGGATGAAAAAAAGAGGACTTGCTCAAAAAATCAAAATCTTCTGGTGTCTTTGGTTCTGTTATGGTAGAGTATTTATGTTTTGTTCCGGAATCCGGAACCGCGGTTCGTAACCATCCCGCGTAAACAAAACTAGGAGGAGTTATAAGAAGATGTTTAATTTATGGTGGGGGATTCTCTTTGTCCTCGTCAATTTTGTGTTTTTTCTGTTGTGTTACCGATTATTCGGCAAAAAAGGGATGTATGCCTGGGTGGGCGTCGCCACCGTCATTGCCAATATTCAGGTCTCTAAGACCATTTCCATGCCCCCGGGCATCGTCATGACCCTTGGCAACACCATGTATGTGACGCTGTATATGGCGAGTGATCTGCTCAACGAGAAATATGGGCGGGTCGAGGCACGGACAGCGGTATGGTTTGGCTTCTTCACTCTAATTACGACGACGGTGATCATGCAGATGGCGCTGGCGTTCACGCCGCAGGAAAGTGATATCGCCCAGTCTTCACTGGAGACGATCTTCGGAATGATGCCGCGGCTTGCACTAGGCAGTCTGGTAGCCTACTTCGTTAGTCAGTTTCTGGATGTGCGGCTGTATTCGTGGATTCGCAAGTATTATGGCAGCTCCCGTCAGCTCTGGATTCGTACCAATGGCAGCACGATGGTTAGCTCCTTTGTGGATACGCTGATCTTCTGTACGATTGCTTTTGCAGGTATTTACGACTTGAAGGTCTGGACAGAGATTCTACTGACCACTTATATTATCAAATTCTTGCTTACTGCAGCAGGGACACCGGTATTGTATATCGCCCGTACGTTTACTTTTGCGGAGGATAAACCGACTATGCCAATTCCGGAGACTTCCGATACGAAGGTGACTACCGCCTAGAAGAGCCAGGAGTCCTTATAGATTAAGTTATTATATTAAAAAAACAGCACGTCTCCGCATTTGGAGACGTGCTGTTTTCGATCTAATGTGGTTATTTTTCTGGACAAGTGCGCTTGGAAGCCCTCTTTATAAATGAAGCACAGTCAGGGCTTTAGGGAAGCTGGTCAGTGTCTGCGCACCGTCATCACTAACGAAGACATCGTCTTCAATACGCACACCGCCGACGCCCGGCACATAAATGCCCGGTTCCACTGTAAAGACATTGCCCACTTCAATAATGTCTTCATTGAGACCGTGAAGTGAAGGATATTCATGGACATCTATACCGAGGCCATGACCGACACGATGCACGAAGTATTCTCCGTACCCGGCAGCTTCAATAACTTCACGGGCAGCACGGTCTACCGAACCGAAGGTTGCCCCCGGTATAGCGGCGGCAATTCCCGCTTCATTGGCTGCAAGCACGGCATTGTAGATATCGGTCAACTTGCTGTCTGCTTCTTCCACGGCAAAGGTACGTGTGATATCAGAGGCGTAGCCCGCAGCATACAGTCCGAGGTCGAACATCAGGAAGTCTCCGGGCTCGATGATTCGGCTACCCGGCTCACCGTGCGGTAGAGCAGTGTTTGGTCCCGAGAGCACCAGAGTGTCGAAGGCTGGGCCGGAAGCGCCAAGCTTCTTCATCAAATACTCCAGCTCTGCTACCAATTCGATTTCGCTAACCCCGGCTTTGACATGCTTCAGGCCCCGGCGCAGCACTTCTTCCACCAGCTCTGCGGCATGCTTCATGGCAGCGACTTCTTCCGGAGTCTTCTTCGCGCGCATACTCCGCAGCAGATGGCCGATATCGCTGAAGCGCTCTGCCGGAACAGCTGCTGCAAGCTGCTCGAATCGGGAGACAGTGAAATGCTCTTTCTCGATACCGACCGCCCCGAGCTTCTTGCCTTGCAGACGCTGGCGCAGCAGATCATAAGGATTATCGGTGTCGCTGTGGGTGGCGATATTCTTCACGGAAGAGGCAGCATGGGCTGCTTCGGCATCAAGGGCCGGAACGATCAGAACGGGCACTTCTCCACGGACCAGAAGCAGTCCGAGAAAACGTTCATGCGGATTACTTGCGAATCCGGTCAGATAGTAGACATGCTTGGGATCGGTGACGAGCAGAGCGTCCAGTCCTTCGCTGGTCAGCCCTTGCTCCAGGCTTTTCAATACATTGCTCATATTCAATAGTTCCCCTCTCGGTTTTGCGAAGGCATGCTTTCTCCCGTCCGCAAAATGATGTACCATTATATTAAGACAATCGCCCGCAAAAAACCAGAACAGGGGACCGGCCGCGTCTGCCGAATCCAGCCTAAGAGGAGTGAACCCGTATGAAAGGTAAGGTTGTAATCATCACCGGTGCCAATGCCGGGATGGGATTGGCTACAACAGTTGAACTTGCCCGCAAGGGTGCCAGGGTCATCATGGCTTGCCGCAGTCATAAGCGCGGGGAAGAGGCGTTAGTGGCCGCCAGACAGCAGAGTGGATCGGAAGAGATTGAATTGATGCTGCTGGATCTATCCTCGCTGGACAGCATTCGCAGCTTCGCACAGGAATTCGCCGCTCGTTATTCTGTATTGGATGTCCTGATCAACAATGCCGGGGTAGTCAGCACGAAACGCCAGTTGACCGCTGATGGGTTTGAGATGGATCTTGGCGTTAATCATCTGGGGCATTTTCTGCTGACTAATCTCCTGCTGGAGCGACTTCAAGCGGCAGAGCAGGGACGGATCGTCGTGGTTGCTTCCGGCGCCTATAAAATCGGATCCATGCACTATGAGGACCCAACATTGTCCCGGGGCTTCAATCTGGCGAAGGCTTATGCCCGTTCTAAGCTCGCAAATATCCTTTTCACCCGGGAACTGGCATCGCGCTTGCAGGGAACGCAGATTACCGTCAACTCTGTACATCCTGGTGCGGTGGGTACGAGCATTGGGGTGAACCGGGATACCGGTTTTGGAAGCTCAGTGATGAAGCTGATGTCTTATTTCTTCTTGACCCCGGAGCAGGGGGCGGACACTGCCCTGTATCTGGCCACGGCCCCGGAATTACGCCAGGTTACGGGAGAGTATTATTACCGCCGCAAGATTAAGGAATTGTCGCCGAGGGCGACGGATTCCGCGGAAGCTAAGCGGCTTTGGCAGTGGAGTGAAGAACAGGTCGGCTTGTCCTGACCGATTTCAGTAATAGTAAGAGCCAAGCGCCAACCATGGCAGACAATGTATTATACTGGAGGAATGAAGATATGGATTGGCAGAACTACACGATTGAAGATGCCGAGCTCAACGATTTAGCGGAAATTGTGAATATTTATAACTCAACAGTTGCTGGACGAATGGTGACTGCCGATCTGGAGCCTGTACGCGTAGAGGAGCGGGAACGTTGGTTCCACGAGCATAACAGCCATCATCGCCCGCTGTGGGTACTAAGGAATAACGGCGAGATCGCGGCCTGGTTCAGCTTCCAGTCGTTCTATGGACGTCCGGCTTACAATGGGACTGCCGAGATCAGTGTGTATGTAAGCGAGAGATATCGCGGGAGTGGCGCAGGCAGCATTCTGCTGACGCGGGCGCTGGAGACGGCTCCAGCCCTTGGGCTCAAGAATCTCGTAGGCTTCGTGTTTGGTCATAATGAGCCTAGCCTGGGTCTTTTACGGAAGTTCGGGTTTACGGAGTGGGGATTGCTGCCCGGGGTAGCCGAAATGGACGGTATTGCGCGTGATCTGGTGATTATCGGCCGCAAGCTGTAATCTTGGAGCCACCCTATCCAGCTTGGGTCAAATGCCAAAAGGGAAACCGGCATTCTCCGGTTTCCCTGCGTCACAGTATTATTTCGGTCTCCATCCTACGAAACGTGATTTCGTAGGGTCCAGTGAAGCTCTCTATAGTTAGGTAGGAATCAGGATTGGCATTCTCCAGGCTCTATCCAGTCCTCGGACCATTGCTGCAGGTCCCGAATGACCGATTCAAGCGCCCGACCCTTTTCCGTTAAAGAATATTGAATTCTCACAGGGGTCTCGGGAAAAACTTCCCGCAGAACAATACCTTCCTGCTCCAAATCCTTGAGCCGCTCCGAGAGCAGTCTTCCGCTGACGGGGAGCGATGCTTCGATGGTGCTGAAACGCTGTGGTCCATGAAGGAGCTGATAGATGATCAGGCCGGTCCAGCGCTTGCCCATAATATCCATGCTTTTTTGTAACCGGGGACATAAATCTGTGGCTTTCATAAGGCTCACCTCTTACAGTACATTATAAACGAAAAGTCCCGGGACTAAAACAAATTTGAATTAAACGTAGGCTGAAAGGATGATTCATCGTGGCAAAAAAGAAAAAAACTCAAACGCCTCCCCGCGCTGCCGCAGCGGACAGTCCGGCAACATTGAAAGACCTGCTTAGCAGCGATGTGCTGAGTAAGCTGAAAGCGCAGGCGGATGAACTGAAGGCTGAAGAAAAGCAGCGCCAGGAAGCGGCCCGTCAAGCGGTGGAAGACCAGCGGAAAGCGGAGCAGAAGCGGCTGGATAATGATTTTGCCCATCTGCTGGAGAACAGTAAACAAGATTGGCACAAGTTTAAATAAACGGCTAAATGCCCAGGGAAGGACACTCGAATGAGTGTCCTTTTTGTGTGTGATGAAAGAGGGAGCGGGGAGAGGGCAGGGTGTGGTACTTTTTTCACTGGAATCTTCGGAATTCAAGTTATTCGCAGGCAGCAGGTAGTAGATTGGGGGGCCATGAAGTGTCGATTAAGATCATTAGTTTGGATATGTTTCAAACGCTGGTGAATCTGGATAGGAGTACGATGGGAATGTGGAGTGCGATTTTAGGCGATGACTGCAGTGAGGATCAGGCGAATAGTTATCAAGCCTGGTTATTAGAACATTATTATGATATTGCTGGGCAGATGAGGGGCGACGGGCAGTTCCTGCTGACGAAAGAGATATACAGGCAGTGCTTTACACGACTCTTCGCCACGCATAATATCGGATTCGAGCCGGAACAAGCGCTGGATATACTCGTCCGGGAGCATAAGCAGGCAGAACTATATGAAGAGACAGGAGACTTTATCCGGTATATTCTTGGGAAATATCAGGTTTGCATTGTAAGTGATACGGATCAGGATATGCTGCCTGTTTTTTATACCCGCTATCCTATTCGCCTGTTCGCTTCGGAAACGTATAAATCGTATAAAAATGACCATTCTAACGGACTGTTTCAGCAAGTGACCGCTCATTACAATGTTCAGCCTGCGGAAATCATTCATATTGGCGATACAGCTTCCGACGTTCTCGGGGCGAAGCGCGCCGGGATCTAGGCCTGTTGGCTGAATAGGCTCTCCGCTCCCTGGACGCTGGGCAATCATACTGATCCGGATTTTATTATCCATAATTTAAACGACGCCAGAGCCTTCTTGTAGAATCGTAGAATATCCAAAAGACTCTAAGGCGATACAGAGCGCGAGGCCGGTGGAATAACTGCCACAAACTTGCGTCTGCGGAGTGCAAATTATACAATAATCAGAATTAGTAGGATTCCTGAATAGAATGGAGCTGAGGACATGAAAGTAGGCGTCGTATCTGACACACACATGACCAGAATGGCCAAGGCGCTGCCGCAGGCCCTTACGGCAGAGTTCCGCAAGGTGGATATGATCCTGCACCTCGGGGATTGGGTTGCGCTGGAGATTTACGATATGCTGGCCGAGTTAGCCCCGGTGGAAGGGATTGCCGGGAACAATGATGGTCCGGAAATTATAGAGCGCTTCGGTGAACGGAAGATCATCACATTGGAGGGAGTCCGCATTGGCATGATTCATGGACATACCCCATACTCCCGTAAAGGGACCGATGGAAACGCGTTGCTCGCTTTTGCAGAGGAGGAAGTGGACTGCATCTTGTTCGGCCATTCGCATGAGCCGCTGCTGCGTAGGGAGAACGGCATACTGTTATTCAATCCTGGTTCACCAACGGACAAGCGGCGGGAGAAGCAGTACTCCTTCGGGCTGTTGGATATTGAAGATGGCAAGATAGCCGGTGCCCGTCATGTCTTCTATGACTCCAAAGAATAGGAATAAGAATAGCAAGAGCGAAGAGGCAAAGATCCAAATTATGCAGCAATCTATCCATGGGCTGTTCGGCAGCCAGATATTACAATTACAGTAAAAAGGCTGTAGCCGGAAAGCAGGGGTAGGTTATGCAGAAAAATGATGTGCAGAAGATCGTGATCAGGCAGGCTGTTTTAGAAGACGTGGAGTTGCTCTCTCCGTTATTTGACGAATATCGGGTGTTCTACAAACAGAAATCGGATCTGGACGGCGCGCGGGCGTTTTTGGAGGAACGACTGCGGCTTGAAGAGTCTGTTATTTTGCTGGCAGTGGAAGAAGCAGGAGATCAGCGGAGAGGGGCTGGCTACACACAACTGTATCCGTCCTTCTCGTCGGTGTCACTGCAGCGGCTCTGGATCTTGAACGACCTATACGTGAATGAAAAATTCCGGGGTGTCGGCATAGGGTCCAGACTGCTGGAATCGGCGCGTGAATATGCAATTAGAACCGGAAGCAAAGGCTTGACATTAACGACCGCGACAGACAATACTGCGGCGCAGCATTTATATGAATCGAAGGGTTACATCAGGGACGAGGACTTCTATACGTATGATCTTTTTTTCCAAAAGTAAATAGAGCAAGGAGAGTTAATGTGGAGAACAGTAAGAAACTAGCGGTGTTTTTTGATCTGGATGATACGCTGTATGACCACCTGGTTCCCTTCCGGGAAGCGGTGAAGGAAGTCTTGAAGCCTGCGGGCGAGAACCTGGACTTCGCGGATTTATTCTTTAAGGTGAGGCATCACAGCGATCTGCTGTGGCCTCATTATCTGCGTGGAGAAATTCCGCTGGAAGAGACGCGGGTCATGCGGATGGAGCGGGCCTTTGCAGATTTCGGGTTGACACTTGATCGTGCTCAGGCAACAGAGGTGCAGGCAGCCTACATCGGTCGTCAGTACAGAATCGAAATGATCCAAGGGGTGCGGCAGCAACTGGATCGCTTTATTTCGGGAGGGCACACGGTGGGTGTGATTACGAATGGTCCGGCAGATCACCAGATGAAAAAGCTTGTAGGTCTTGGTGTGGATCGCATCCTGCCTGCGGACCGGATTTTTATCTCCGATGCCGTCGGGATCGCCAAGCCGGACCCGGAGCTTTTCGCCTATGTGAACCGCAAAACCGGGACGACAGCAGAACAGTCATTGTATATTGGGGACGCCTGGGATAACGATGTTGTCGGTGCGCTGGGAGCCGGGTGGAAGGTATGCTGGTACAATCCACACGGGAGACAGCCGCGTACAGCCCATGAGCCAACGCATACGTTCAGCAACTATGAAGAATTTGCCGGGCTGCCGATCCTATAGTAATGCGTGGGGTTCTGGTTTAGTGAGATTCCCAGTTAGCTTAAAACGTTCCCATGGTTTGGAGTACACTCGGTGGTCAGCTTAAAAGTGATGCTCGAAGGAATAGGGATGATCCAATTTATGCACAAATTATAAAACAAAGGACCTCTGAACTCCACATTTCATGGAGGGCGAGGTCCTTTTCACAAGCTTTAATTGCATGGAACTTCAATTCTGAATGATGCTAACGAATAAATCCCTGAGTAGAACAAATTAAGGGCAAATCTGTACCTTAATTTGTATGAATAGAATGGTTATAGCAAATTAGCGGCAAAATGTATGTTAAAATCCACCGATGGGCCTCCAGCGGGCCTTTTCTTGAGAATTAAGGTACATAATTGCATTTAATTCTTAAATGAGGATGGAATTATAGAGAATAAGATACAAATATGCACTTAATCCCCAACCTCTTGCTGCTGTCATATGATGCTCGGCATCAATGTTCTGCAGTTGGTGCTCCGCGATCGACGTTCCGCAATCGATGCCCCGCATTTAATGCTCTGCGATCGACGTTTCACGATCGACGTTCCGCAATCGATGCCCCGCATTTAATGCTCTGCGATCGACGTTTCACGATCGACGTTCCGCAATCGATGCCCCGCATTTAATGCTCTGCGATCGACGTTTCACGATCGACGTTCCGCAATCGATGCCCCGCATTTAATGCTCTGCGATCGACGTTTCACGATCGACGTTCCGCAATCGATGCCCCGCATTTAATGCTCTGCGATCGACGTTTCACGATCGACGTTCCGCAATCGATGCCCCGCATTTAATGCTCTGCGATCGACGTTTCACGATCGACGTTCCGCAATCGATGCCCCGCATTTAATGCTCTGCGATCGACGTTTCACGATCGACGTTCCGCAATCGATGCCCCGCATTTAATGCTCTGCGATCGACGTTTCACGATCGACGTTCCGCAATCGATGCCCCGCATTTAATGCTCTGCGATCGACGTTTCACGATCGACGTTCCGCAATCGATGCCCCGCATTTAATGCTCTGCGATCGACGTTTCACGATCGACGTTCCGCAATCGATGCCCCGCATTTAATGCTCTGCGATCGACGTTTCACGATCGACGTTCCGCAATCGATGCCCCGCATTTAATGCTCTGCGATCGACGTTTCACGATCGACGTTCCGCAATCGATGCCCCGCATTTAATGCTCTGCGATCGACGTCTCGCGATCGACGCCCCGCAGTTGGTGCTCCGCGATCGACGTTTCACGATCGATGCCCCGTATATGGTGCTCCGCGATTGACGTTTNCTCGCGATCGACGCCCCGCAGTTGGTGCTCCGCGATCGACGTTTCACGATCGATGCCCCGTATATGGTGCTCCGCGATTGACGTTTCACGATCGATACCCCGTATATGGTGCTCCGCGATCGACGTTTCGCGATCGACGCCCCGTATATGATGCTCCGCGATCGACGTTTCGCGATCGACGTTCCGCAATCGATGCCTCTCATTCAACGCCTATCCTCAGGCACAACTTTGCACAATTAATTAGCGAGAGTATAGGTAGGATCAGTCAGGTTCAATCTTCCCTTGATTCCCGAGGTTGCATATATCTTGTTATCGTCAGTGATAAAGAAGGCTTCCACATCCTCTGGCAGGGCTTCAAGGTATTTCATGCCTTTCTCCAGGCCCATCAGGAATACACCGGTGGACAAGGCGTCTGCATCTGTGGCGTTAGGGCTCATAATCGTGATGCTCTTAAGGCCATTCTGGGACGGGAACCCTGTCCGCGGGTCAAGAATGTGATGGTAGCGCACACCATCCTGCATGAAAAAGCGCTCATACACACCGGATGCATCAATGACCTCGTCCTCGATTTTGATCGTTCCAAGCTGCGTTCCGCGGCTCTGATCGGGATCTTGCAGGCCAATGTTCCATTTGGCGCCGCCCGGCTTGGAGCCCAGTGCAATAATACTGCTGCCGCCCAGATTAATCATAGCACTGTTCAAACCCTGCTCCTTCAAGTAATCGGCGATGCGGTCAGCGGCATAACCTTTGCCGATCCCGCCGAGATCCAGCACCATGCCTTCTTTGGCAAGCTTCACACTCTTCGCGGCATCATCAATAATGACGTCTTTATAATTGGTCATGCTGACAGCCTTCTCAATAGCTGCTTTATCCGGTACCGTGGTACCGCCGCTGCCGATGTTCCAAAGGTCAACCAGCGGCCCGATGGTTGGATCAAACAGCCCGTCCATTTCCGCAGCATATTTGATGGACTGCTTCACGATATCCAGCGTTTCGTCGGAGACCACGACAGCTTCTTTGCCGGCCGCTTTATTCACGGCATAAATCTCGCCGCCTTCTTTGGTACGGCTGAATTCCATGTCCATGCGCTCCAGCATGTGCTGAATATCATCCATGTTCTTCTGAGATACCGTATCGCCAAGAATTTTGATATTCACGACCGTATCATAAATGTAAAATGTCTGGGACAAGGATTTCGTTCCGTTCTCTTCTACGATCTTCGAGCCATTGCCGTCCGGGGAGGTTGAGGCGTCATCCTTCTTGTTGCCCACCAGCAGCCAAATGCCTGCGGCTAAGACAATCACAACGGCAAGCGTGACGATCAGCGTCAATTTTTTGTTTTTAAACATGTTCCACCATCCATAAAGTTAGTTTCTTTTACCACATCATGACTATCATACCGCAGATAAGAAGCCCGGGGAACCCATTTCTCCAGCCGGGCGACAATAAGCATACTCTAGGGAAAGGCCTGCGAATAGTAACTTTGTCTCACCTCACAACAAAAACACCCTCCCTGAAAAGAGAAGGTGTGATGGTAAGTAACAGTGGTATTCATGTCGGTGTAATGCATATCGTGATAGTGTACAGCTATGTGAACTCTGGCTTTAGTTCGTCATGTATTCCTTGTACTTGTTCTTGCGGGGATTCAATACGAAGAGGATGCCCTGGAGATAACCGGCAACAGCACTCGTGTTGCGTTTTAGCGTTGATTTCCCTGTTAAATAGGTAAGTGTCCAGAGTAGGGCAGCGTAACCCGTTAGCGGAGCTTGTCGCAGATTCAGCAGATAGTAATGATTAACTGCCGTAGCTCTGGCTACACGTCCGGCTTTGTCGCGGGAGCTGGGAGATTCGTGATGTGTAATTTTCATCTGGGGGTTGATGACTAGCTTGCCGTAGCGGCCAGCCAAATGACACATATAGATATCATCAGCTACCGCATAACTTGTCATCCAGGGGTAGGGCTTCATATCCCGTAGGGAGGATCGTCGGAAGGACATATTGCAGCCGTGAAAAAAATCGGTCTCAAACGTCTCCTCCGTCTCCCCCCACAACAGCAGGGAGCCAGCGAGAGTGCTCGCTGATAGCTTGCCTGGCGAGCCTGACATCTGGCAGGTCAGCCGGCCGAGCAGCTTGCCCGAAGGGCTGCTGGACAGACCCTTGGCGATACCGCCTACGCCGATGATGCCAGGATCAGCGGCATAGGTATCCAGCATGCGGCGGATATACAGGGGATCGTCCAGTTCGGCATCGTCATCGAACGTTAAGAGGATATCACCGTCGGCAAGACTCACAGCTTCATAGCGCGAGAGCCAGACGCCCGGCTTGGTCTTACGGTAATATCGCAGCTCTGTCTGCGGCATTCCAGCGAGTATGTTGCGGAATTGTTTCAGAGTCTCCTCCGGTATGTCCCCGTCATCCATAATAAGCAGCTCTATAGAGATGTCCTTCAGCTGAATTTGTCCGGCAATGGATTCGATACATCGCGTGAGGTCGCTGACCCGGTTACGCGTTGGAATCACGATAGATAAATCATGCATGACGCTGTCTCCTTCCAAGGGGAGCGCTCCCCGCTATTCTTCCGAAATTCCTGTTATCTTCATTCTACTCCCCGCCTAAGATGAGCGTATATACCACTTTCGTTTACTTTTTTTCAGAAAAATCCAAACATTTTCCGCAACTTATCTTTTGTCAAAATCTTAAGTTCAACCTATATAAGATGAACTTAAGATTCGAACGTTAGGCTCAGTCGTCACTACGGAGGAATGTTTGGACTTCCGGTCGCTGTTGTTTATAAGTTTGTATTTTCAAGTCTTCAACTATATAATAGTAAGTGACTTTATAGGTGAAAGATTATTTGGGAGGTTATGACGATGAGAATAGATATTTGGTCTGATTATGCATGTCCGTTTTGTTATATAGGAAAAAGAAGACTTGAACACGCACTGAGCCAGTTTGCAGGCCGCGATAAAGTTGAGGTGGTCTACCGCAGCTTCCAGCTGGATCCCCACGCTAAAGCCGACGGCGATGTGACCATCCACGAAATGCTGGCTAAGAAATATGGCATGACTTTGGACAAAGCCAAGGCTATGAATGCACAGCTGACGGAACAGGCCCAAGGTGTAGGATTGGATTTCCGTTTTGATACTATGGTGCATACGAATACATTCGACGGTCATCGTCTGAGCCACTATGCAGCCAAGCACGGAAAAGCTGCCGAGATGACCGAACGTTTGCTGCGCGCCTATTTCACGGATTCTCTGAATCTTGGTGATCGCAGTGTGCTTGCCAAGCTGGCCGGTGAAGTGGGACTGGATGAGGCGGACGCTGCGGCAATGCTGGCATCTGATGCGTATAGCGCTGAAGTTCATGCCGATATCGAAGAGGGTGCTCGCTTGAATATTACCGGCGTGCCATTCTTTGTCTTCAACAATAAGTATGCTGTATCGGGTGCACAGCCTGGACCGGTCTTCTCAGAGGTGCTGGACACTGTTTGGGCAGAAGAGCAGGAAGCTCCGGCGTTGCAGGTTGTGGGCCAACCCAAAGGCCAAGGTCAAACAGCTGGCGATGACGGTTGTGTAGACGGCTCCTGCAGTCTGTAATCGGGTGTTCGGAACATAAAAAGGCGAAAGAGAAGGGAATCCCTTGCTCTTTCGCCTTTTTGGCATATGAATATAATCTAGGGAATTATCTGAAAGAAGTAATAAAGCTTGAGAACAGGCTTCGCACATCGTACTGATACTGGGTGATCGGCTCAATTGGGCGGTTGATGCCCAGGAGCGTATATACGGCGATTCTGGCGGCTCTCACAGAGTATTCTTCAGTGAAAACAACATCGTCCGGAATTTCGCAATACTGTCCAATAAAGGCCAGGTTCGTGGAGCCTTCAGGCACCACCTGTGGTCTGTCGCTGTGCAGTCTCGGCATGAATTGGGACGTGATATAAGGCATCATACACGGGATACAGTTGGCGGTAGCCATAATTTCTTCTTGGTGTGCTTCAAAATGAAGATGACCGATTAATTCCTCCATGATCTCTTCCCCGGTACAGTCGCACATTCTCTTCTTCACGAAGTCGCCGACTTTGTCCGGGAACAAGCCATAACCCCAGAATACCCGGACATGCTCCGGCTGGTTGCGGAAGTGGGGCTGGAAGGCCAGCACAACCGACATGAGCCAACTGGATTCCTTAAAGGTGACCAGGGCGCCGGTACCAGCACGGTTACGCGTGAATTTCTCCATAAGATCGAAGAACTTGGTGTCCTTGAAGGTGACTGTGAAGGATTCCCATTTCGAGCCGTCCACATGATCTGCAAAAGAAGAAGGGTTACCGAGTCCCGGCTTCTTGGCCGCGATATTCTCCCATAGCTTCCAGGAGCTGCCCTTGCCGTTCAGACTTGGCGCTTCAGTCATAGAGCCGAGACTGGAGCCTTCGGTCATGGAGCCGTTGGTGATGATGACGAGATCGCCTTCTTTTACATCGATCACATCCGCTACACCTTGGCGCAGCACATTCATCTGGGTTACAGTAATGCCGTCGCCGTCCTTGAACTCCAGGTCAGTTACGGTACATTTCAGGGTAAAGTCGACACCGAAGCCTTCGAGATATTTATGCATTGGCAAAATAATAGAGTCGTATTGGTTATACGGCGTACGGGTTACGCCCTCCAGGGTCTGAATTCTCGGGAACTCGTGGATGAAGCGTACCATGTATCGCTTGAATTCAACCGCACTGTGCCACGGCTGGAAGGCGAAGGTGGTTGCCCACATGAACCAGAAATTCGTTGTGAAAAAATGAGGGCCGAACAGGTCGTTGATCCGCGCCTTGCCCAGCTTCTCCTCCGGTGTGATGATTAGCTTGCCCATTGTCAGGCGGTCGGCCATGTCGAAGCTCATCGATAGAACATCTTCTACCTCGCCTCGGCTATTGACCAATCTGGCATTGGAATGAGTCGGGTTGGCCATGTCGAAGGCCAGAATCTCATCCCGCACGGACAGGCCAGGCCGGTCGATGGATGGGATCGATGTCAGCAGTTCCCACGTATTCTCATAAGTTTCATCGTTGAGCATCCGCCCACCGCGGATTACATAGCCATTCTCTTCATCGCCGGCCCCGTCGTTGCTGCCGCCCAGAATTTTCATTTCTTCAATAATATGAATGTTCTGCCCGGGAAAGTCACAGTCTCTGACCAGGTAAGATGCGCCGGCCAGGGACGCAATGCCTCCACCTACAAAATAGACCTGTTTATCACGGTATTCTTCTCTCACAACTATCGCCTCCAAAGGGTTGCTGTAATCACACCCTTAATGTAATACAAGGCGGGAAGCGTGAGTATAATCAAAACCTTGGAAATGTCGGGATTTTGGTCACTTAGGGGAAAGTGTCTAGTTTTTAGACAGGATTCGAAGAAACTCGCGAGGAGGGGCAATCCGAAGACGTTCAGCTCGATTTGCTGTTTCCGGTAAGGTGAAGGCCAAGGAATAATGGCAGCATTTTTCCTCGGTCCTTTTCTCACCATACATTCGGCTTGAAGCAGCTACCTATAGGGATGGAGCCGGCTTGTTCCCGTACGTGTGCAGGGCCTTAACAAAGTTGCCCTCGAGCAGTTCGCTTAGTTTTTCTATAATCTGCTTGGGTGGCTCCTTCATACCGTTCCTTATCCATTGGATGACTAATCCGGTAAAAGCCAGTGTGTAAAAGTTAGCAATGAATTCTTTATCAGCACTACTCACTTCCAGCCCTTCGGACAGCTCACGAATCACCCCCATGATCATGTCATGGGTCACTGAATAGAGATAGGCATCGAGATGATTCCGGCCTAGGGAATCCAGGGTGTTGCAGCAGAAGGCCTTGTTGCTCTCAATATAGCAGAATATTCTATAGAAACAGTCCGTCCACGTGTTAAAGCTTCTATACTGGGCGATGCTTTCCAGTGCCTCTGTAGTATAGATCCAGCCTAGCAACTCAAAAATATCCTGAAAATGATAGTAGAAAGTCTGTCTGTTCAGTCCACAATCATCTACAAGATGCTTGACGGTTATTTTGTTCAGCGGAGTATGCTCCATCAGACCTTTCAGTGAGTGGGCCAGCGCATTTTTGGTAAGGATGGCATTAGACAAAGACATCACCTCCACATTTAGTAGCAACAAGTGAAACTAGTGATTCCTCCACCACTTGGTCAGCCGCACGATGCCTTCTACGATCAACCCGAAGACAAAGCCTCCGAGTGATAATACGGAGAAGGCGACAAATCCCGTAAGATCCTGCCAGCCGGACATATCCCTGGAGCTGTAAGTGAACATCACAAGAAAGCCTGCGGCAACCCCGACAGTTGTCATCATCCAGACCAGCCGGGCACCAAGCCATCCGAAGGTATGCAGAACAGCGGATATCGTAAGGGCAAACAAGGCGAACCGCAGCAGAAGCGTAACTTCAAAAGGCCGTCCGAGCAAGACGAAGCGATTCAGGCAGAGCAGAAGCCACAGCAGCAGACTGTAAATCCCCATCCACCGAAACCAGCGAGCTTCTTTGGCAGAAGGCAGAAATGACATCGTGACATTCTCCATTCTCGATTAGAGTTTGGCTGCAGAGTAGAAACTATAGGTTTCCGAGGGCTTTGGCACTTTGCAAGACATGCTTTAACAGCTCCGGAATATCCTCCATCTGTTCCTCAGCAATTTGCCGCTTGAACTGTAATTCAACGCAGTTATGATAGCTATCCTCTTCCTGACCGTATATAAAAGACAAGGACTGCACTGGCTGCAGATCCGGCCCCCAAATGGTATTCAGTGCACTGGCTATAGCCGGACATTCCTTAGTAGCATCGCTGATTTGCATATAAAAGCGAAGCAGCAGATGGCAGCCTGGATCGCTTCCCGGCGTCTCTAGAATTTCATCGCTAAGCTCTTTTACAGAGGAACGAAGTACAATCTCGGAGGTGATATTCCGGTTCCCGATGAGCTGGAAGGAAAGCATAAATTCCCGGGACATGATCGCTAGATCCAGCAGATCTGACCGGTCTGTAACAATAAGGAGTCCATCCAGGTTGTCGTAGTCGTAAATTTGGTTCTCAATAGCGATTTTGATGTTATCAAAGACGGTAGGATGGAACATGAGGGCACCTTCTTACTTTTATTTTTATTGTAACATGCCGCTAGATACCGTTAAAAATACACAAAACTTAGTTGACAAGTTGGAATTATATGAATATTATAAGTGTCGCAGGATGTAATTTTTTTCCTTAAAATTGAATTAATTAAGAGATATCTAGATTCAAAGATAAGTAGGGAGGATAGGTATAGCCGATGATACATATGATTCATAGAGTTCGTATGTCTATATAATCGATAAAATTCATAAGAATAGTAAGTTTTTCAAAGGGGTTTTATTTTTGGGGGCAGAGTGGACGTGCATATGCAATTAAATTGGGAGTTTATGATAGAGAGCTTGCCGCTATATGGTGCCGCGATGTGGCTGACCTTCAAGCTAGCCTTCTGGGGAATTCTATTCTCGTTGCTGATCGGCCTGGTGTTCAGCGTGATTTTATATTACAAGGTCAAGGTCGTTAGTCCTGTGATCCTTGCTTATGTGGAGCTTTCCCGGAATACGCCGCTGCTGGTGCAATTGTTCTTCCTGTACTATGGCTTGCCTAAGATCGGCGTTCATCTGAGTGAGACGGCTTGTGCCATCATCGGCCTGACTTTTCTCGGAGGGAGTTATATGACAGAAGCATTCCGTAGTGGGATCGAAGCCGTGGGGAGAACTCAGATAGAATCTGGTCTAAGTATTGGGCTGTCCAAGGTTCAACTGGCGAGATATGTGATCCTGCCACAGGCGTTTGCGATCAGTATTCCGTCGCTGGGGGCCAATGTAATATTTCTGCTCAAAGAGACGTCCATTGTCGGAGCCATCGCTCTGATGGATCTGATGAATGTGGCGAAGGATCTTATCGGCATGTACTACAAGACGGCGGAATCGCTGTTGCTGCTGGTGCTGGCCTATCTGGTGATGGTGCTTCCACTGTCGCTGCTGCTGAGCTGGGTGGAAAGGAAGGTACGATATGCAGAATTCGGGGATTAGGGTGTTGTTTGAAGGCTCCAATTTTGAGCGCCTATTGGGCGGTCTGCTGGTCACGATAGAAATTGCATTTATCTCCATTATTATCGGCGTGGTGCTTGGGACCATTATGGGTCTGCTGAGAACACTGAATTCCCGGCCGCTGAAGGCCATCTTACGATTATATTTAGAGGCGTTCAGGATTATACCAATCCTGGTCTGGTTGTACGTGGTGCATTTCGGGTTCTCTCCGCTGCTCGGCATTGATATAGACGGGGAAGTGACAGCTATCCTTGTGTTCAGTCTGTGGGGGGCGGCAGAAATCGGCGACATTGTTCGGGGAGGATTGGAATCCCTGCCTCGTCATCAACTGGAATCGGGGAAGGCGCTGGGCCTTGGTACCCGGCAGTTATACCGCCATATTCTTATTCCGCAGGCCGTGCAGCGAATGCTGCCCGGAGCGATCAATTTAGCAACACGGATGGTTAAGACGACTTCCCTGGTTGTGCTGATCGGGGTGATCGAAGTGGTGAAGATCGGGCAGCAGATTATTGAACTCGGTGTGATCAAAGCACCGACGGCTTCCTTCTGGGTATACGGATTCATCTTCATCCTTTATTTTCTTGTCTGTTATCCGTTATCCAGATTATCCAAGCGGGTAGAGCGCCGATGGCAAAATTAGATATTAGGAAGGACAGATAGCGATGACACACTCGGAGGAAATTTTGCTGGAGATAGAGGGACTGGAGAAGACCTTTGGTGACCGTAAAGTGCTGGAGGGAATACACCTGCAAGTGGGCAAAGGAGAAGTGCTCGTCATTCTGGGGCCCTCCGGCTGCGGGAAGAGTACCTTTCTGCGATGTCTTAACGGCCTGGAACCTGTCCAGGCCGGAAGGATTCAATATCGCACCCAGGATCTGGCGAAGCCGGGAGTGGATTTTCGCGAGGTCCGGCAGCATATTGGGATGGTATTCCAGAATTACGAGCTGTTCCCGCATATGACGGTCATCGAGAACATTCTGCTCGGCCCGCTGAAGGTGCAGAAGCGCAGCAGAGATGAAGCGCAGCGGCAGGCGGAGCAGCTGCTGGAGCGAGTGGGATTGCTCGACCGTAAGGATGCCTATCCGCGCCAGCTGTCGGGAGGACAAAAACAGCGGATTGCAATTGTACGGGCACTCTGCATGAATCCAGAAATCATGCTCTTCGATGAGGTTACCGCTTCACTTGACCCCGAGATGGTGAGAGAGGTACTTGAAGTCATCTTGGGGCTGGCCAAGCAGGGAATGACGATGCTTATCGTCACCCATGAGATGGGATTCGCCAGGTCTGTCGGGGACCGAATTGTCTTCATGGATCAAGGGAAAATTTGCGAGATATCTTCACCGGAACAGTTTTTCACCTCACCGTCGACAGAACGTGCCCAGCATTTTCTGGATATATTTCAGTACGACAAATTATAGACTTAAGGGAGATGAAGAGAGATGAGAAAAGGATTGAAGTTGTTAACGACTATCGTGTTGACCAGTTTGCTAGTGGTGGGTCTTGCGGCTTGCGGCAATGGCAATGAGGACAAGAACAGTGGCAGTACCGGCTCCTCCAAGTTCGCTTCGGTTGAGCAGTTGAAGAAGAACGGTAAGATCCGGATTGGTGTATTCGCGGACAAACCACCATTTGGTTATGTGGATTCGGAGGGCAAAAACCAGGGATTCGACGTCTATATTGCCAAGCGGTTTGCGAAGGACTTGCTAGGTGATGAATCCAAGGCGGAGTTCGTTCTCGTGGACGCCGCCAGCCGCGTAGCCTATTTGGAATCTAATAAAGTCGATATCATTATGGCGAACTTCACGGTGACCGATGAGCGAAAGGAAAAGGTCGATTTTGCTGATCCGTACATGAAGCTGTCTTTCGGGATTGTGTCGCCGGACAGCGCGCCGATTACTTCCATTGATCAATTGAAGGAGAAGGGCAAGAAGCTGATTGTCGCTAAAGGCACAACGGCCGAGTCCTACTTCACCAAGGAGTATCCGGATGTGGAGCTGCTGAAATTTGACCAATACACAGAAATTTTTGCTGCACTCAAAGATGGACGCGGCGCGGCGATTGCCAACGATAATACCGAGCTGATCGCCTGGGCCAAGTCCAATCCCGGATTTACAGTTAGCATCCCCGAGTTCGGCGGCCAGGACACCATTGCTCCAGCGGTAGCCAAGGGCAACAAGGAGCTGCTGGACTGGATTAACAACGAGCTCAGCACACTGGGCAAGGAAAAATTCATTCACCAGGCGTATAACGAAACCTTGAAAGAGGTTTACGGGGAAGGCTTTACTGATCAACTGGTCGTAGAAGGCGGTAAAGTGGAGTAAGGATTGAACATAAAAAAAGTCTGTCCCTCAGCTATGTTGATAGCATGCTGGGACAGACTCTTTTTATTTTATCGGCTCAGGCGAAGTATACTTCAGGAATGTTTTCGGAATCGGGCTCTCGAAGGTCAGTAATTCTTCTGTTCCCGGATGAACAAAGGATAGAACACGGGCATGCAGTCCGAGTCTGCCTACGGTTTTGGTCTCTGCTCCGTATTTCTTGTCGCCCGCAATAGGGTGACCAATGTCGGCCATGTGGACACGGATCTGATTCTTCCGCCCAGTCTCCAGCTGTACCTCCAGCAGGGAGAAGTGGCGATTGGACTGGATCAACTTGTAATGGGTAACGGCATGCAGGCCGTCGCCTTCATAAGGGCTAGAATACATCTTGAGAGTAGCAGTTTCCTTCAACCAGGAGCTGACGGTGCCTTCCGGCCTTTTAACCGCTCCTTCAACAAGCGCCACGTAAGAGCGTTCTTTCACAGTATCCTTCCAGGTATTCTGCAAGGCCTGCTGGATTCGTTCGCTTTTGGCAAACATCATGACCCCTGAAGTGTCACGGTCCAACCGGTGTACGACGAAGATACGATTCTTCGGATTGCTGCGACGCACATGCTCCATGAGCTGGCGGTAGGCGGTCACTTCATTTTCTTCACCAGTAGCAATGGACAGCAGTCCCGCATCCTTTTGGATCACGATGATATCATCGTCCTCATGCACTATGGTGAGCCCGTTCAACACTTCTGGCTGCACCGGTTTTTCCGTTTCGATCATAACGCTGTTGCCCGGTTGAAGCTGGTAATTATGCTGGGTTGTCGTCTTGCCATTGACCGATACCTGACCACGGGCGAGGATGGATTTGATCGCATTGCGCCCACGTCCAGTGATGTGACTGAGCAAAAAGGGTAGTAGTTCTGCTGTCTCGGTTACTTTATAGGTTTTTGGTGGTGCCGGTGTCTTCACCTTAGCACTTGGTTTGCTGTTTGGTTTGCTATGGGTTCTGGACCCTGCTTTGGATTGTGTTTTATGCTGGGATTTGCTTTTGTGGGCAGGCTTCGCAGTTCTTGCAGAGGTCTCCCCGGGATTTCGTCTTGTGTTCATATATGCATTCTCCGTCCTCTGATATTGTACTCTTCAATATACCATGGGCTCTGAAGAATTACTATTGTTGTAATCAGATATAGAAGAGGCCACGCCGCCTTCCTATTATATAGTTTCTATATGAAGCTAATTCAAACCTAGTCTTTTTATGTGTTTTTTCTAAAAGAAGAAGGGGGTTGGAAATGTGGTTAGGCGGTTGCTCATTAGTCCCATGCCCGGTAAACTAAAGAGAGATAGATCTAAGGAGTTATGATAGAGATGACTATGCAAGCACCTACTATGGAACAGGCGCAGGTTGAACTGCAAAAATATTACGGCTATCCCGATTTTCGGGACGGTCAGAAGAAAATTGTCGGAAATCTGCTGGAAGGCCGCGACACACTAGGCATCATGCCTACCGGGGGCGGGAAATCCATCTGTTATCAAGTGCCAGCCCTGCTAATGCCGGGCCTGACGCTGGTAATCTCGCCACTCATCTCGCTGATGAAGGATCAGGTGGATGCGCTCACCACGGCCGGTATTCCGGCTGCGTATATCAACAGTACGCTCAGCGGCAAGGAAGTCAATGAACGCATCCGGGCGGCGCGCCGGGGCGACTTGAAGCTGCTATACGTCGCACCGGAGCGGCTGGAGCTGGACTGGTTCCGCCTGGAGATGGCGGGATTGTCTATTTCCTGCGTAGCGGTGGATGAAGCCCACTGTGTGTCGCAGTGGGGGCATGACTTCCGCACCAGCTATCTTTCTGTATCACCGTTCGTAGATGAACTACCACAGCGGCCAATTCTGGCTGCGTTCACGGCGACGGCTACGCCGGAGGTTATGGAGGATATCGTCCGTCTGCTGCGTTTGCGCGAGCCGGGTGTCTTCATGACCGGACTTGGGCGGGATAATCTCGCGATGTCCGTCCTGCGCGGCGAGAACAAGCGTGAGTTCGTACTGGACTACGCGGCTTCGCATACGCACCAGCCGGGTATTATTTATGCGGCGACCCGTAAGGACGTCGATGATCTTTACCAACGGCTGCTGAATAGTGGGGTTGCGGCTGGACGCTACCATGCCGGGATGAATGACCAGGAACGGGCGGAAAGCCAGGAAGGTTTTCTCTATGATGACATCCGGGTAATGGTGGCAACGAATGCGTTTGGCATGGGGATCGACAAGTCCAACGTCCGTTATGTTATTCACTACAACATGCCGAAGAATATGGAGGCGTACGTTCAGGAAGCGGGCCGCGCCGGACGGGACGGGGAGCCGAGCCAGTGTATTCTGCTGTTTAGTGCCCAGGATATCATGACCCAGAAATTCCTGATCGAGCAGAATCCGCAGGACCCGGATCGCAAAACCAATGAATACCGCAAGCTTCAGCAGATGATCGAATACTGTTATTCCACCCGATGTCTGCGTAGCGCGCAGCTCGATTATTTTGGCGAGGTGCATGGGGACAAGCCTTGCGGCATTTGCAGTTCCTGCACGGATGAGCGTGAACTGGTAGATATGACGGTGGATGCGCAGAAAATCTTCTCCTGCATTCACCGGATGCGTGAGCGCTTTGGCGTTGCTTTGGTGGCCTCTGTGCTGAAAGGTTCCCGTAACCAGAAAGTGCTGCAATACGGCTTCGAGTCGCTGCCCACCCATGGTGCGATGTCCGGAAGGACGGAGAAGGAGATTACCGAGAGCATCAATGTGCTGATTTCGGAAGGATATCTGGCTCTGTCAGAGGGACAGTATCCGGTAGTTCGCCTACAACTTCCGGCTGCGGAAGTGCTGCGCGGTCAGCGTCAAGTGCTACAACGGGTGGCTCGGCCATCGCGGGCCGGGACATCTTCAGGATCGCGAGATCGCAGCCGGATGCGCGACCTATCGCCGTCGGCGGTTAACGAGACGGTGTTCGAGCAGCTTCGTCTGATTCGGCGCGAACTGGCAGGCCGGGAGCATGTGCCGTCTTATATTATTTTCAATGATGCGACCCTGCGTGAGATGAGTGTGGTTTGCCCGCAGACCGAAGCGGAAATGCTGAGGGTGAAGGGTGTCGGTGAAGTGAAATACCGCAAGTACGGCAAGCCGTTCCTTGAGTTTTTCCAAAATGACATGTAAAGCCAGCCGAGGCGTTCCTTTCAATTGTCGGTTCTGTCTGTCCAGCATGTGATGGCATTGTTCAAATTCGATATTATGGTTGATGGAAGCATGAAGAAGCCAGTAAGTCTCCGGTTAGTGGGAACTTACTGGCTTCTGTTATTTTGTACCTCTCCACACATGAATCCGCAGGTCGCTTATCTGCTTCAATTGATTCAAGCTGCCAGAATAATCATGAACACGCAGATGACACGGTCGGAGCGGGGTGAAGATCATAGGTAGAACCCGGTTGTGATAGGATCAGGAAGGTGCTAATAGCACCTAGTAATGAGGGAGTATCTCGAACGTACTAACTATATTCTGGCGACAGCCAGCATATGCGGACTTATCCCAAGCAAGCTTTCCTGTTCTTCTACGAATGAGCATATTTTCAATAGTTCCGCTCTACTGTGTACGTTCTTCCACTTCTCAGCAAGTGCAGGCACGATCCATACCGGCCCTTCGACGGCTAACGTCTTAATGTCCATGAAGCCTGCTTCGGCAAGCTCGCTATTCAATTCCTCAGGCAGGTGGAAAAAGGCCCGGGAGATAAAAGAAGGATAAGCCTCTGGCCGAATATGCTGACCATTTGTCAGTTCTTGTGTAATCATTGCTGAAAAAACGGGATCTTCCAAATAGTCGTTTTGCCCTCCGTATACAGATAATCCCCATAAGGTTGAACTAAAGCGGGAAATCGCAGAGACAACGATAATTCCTCCGGGTTTTAGAACTCTCTTGGCTTCATGTAGCGCCGCTATTCGATCTTCTCGTTCAGGTAAATGATAGAGCGGTCCCATCAGTAATACAAAATCTGCACTGTTATCAGGGCGTGCAATACTTCGGGCATCAGCAACCTCAATGGTATGGATGGGCAGGGTCTGGCCGGATTCCTGAACGGCTCGCGCATATTCCACAGCTTTGGGTGCAAGCTCGAACATATGAACCTCATGTCCCAGGTCTGCTAGCCAGCGGGAGTAAAGGCCTATGCCTCCGCCGATATCGTAGATGATTTTTCTGTCACCAGCATCAGTAGGGAGGTACCTGGAAATAATCTCTCTGGTACGCTCCCATTCAATGACACCGATGCCACGCTCAAGACGTCCAATTTCTCTTCCGTCATTGTAGTACTCGAGGATTTGCTTCAACCCGTCTAAATCATTCACGTATACCAGCCTCCTTATTATGAGAGGTATTTTACAGCCTTCGAAGTAAAGATAGCTGTGACATATTCGCTTCATGTGCAACTACATATATGCAAGTGATCTGGTGCGTGTTTATGTAATAATATGGACTATGCTATAATAGGAATGAAAAAGGAGCCGTGCGGCAAACACGGTTCCCGGTGTACAACCACTGCTTCATAGCAGTCGGTCGTCATCGATTGTGACAGGAATAGACCGTTTCCTTGCCGGGGCGGTCTATTTCTTTTTTAGATAGGCGAGCAGTGCGAGTATAAACATGCCAAAAGCGAACATTAACGTTAGGGCATCCTTGACCTCCATTTCATGTCACCTCCTTTAGTAAGGAGATAGACCGTGGCTAATGAAGCAGTGTTTGTACAGTAAAATCATATCATAATTATAAAGTCAAAAAATCGAGCATTAGTAGATTTATAGCAAAGAACAAAAAGACAGGCTATTCCGTAATTTGGAATAACCTGTCTTTATTTAAGCTAGGATTGTAGCAGTGACTTCCCGGTGGGAAGGTGATGCACCAGCCAATCCAGTACATCTGCGGTAACCTGATCGCGGTTTACTTCATTTAGCATTTCGTGTCGGCCTCCGGGGTATAAACGGCAGGCCACATCCTGAATTCCCTTGTTCCTATATAACTCTGCCAGCTTCAGCACACCTTTGCCCTTCATGCCGACAGGGTCCAGTTCCCCAGAGAACAGATAAACTGGCTTGTCTGTGCATAAGGAGGCGAGTGACGTCTCGGAATGGATATCACGCAGCAGCCGGAAGAAGTCGCGGAAAAAGCGGGTGGTGCAGATCGCGCCGCAAAAAGGATCGGATACAAATTGGTCAACCTCATCCGTATCGCTGCTTAGCCAGTCAAATGGGGTTCTTGTCGGCAAGAACCCGCGGTTGTAGCTGCCGAATACAAGGCCGTTCAACAACACGCTGCGATGCAGTTCCCCTTGAAGGCGGTACTGGAGTTTGGCCAGGGATTCCCCGATACTAAGCATGCTGCGCGGTCCGTTGGTACCGCTGAGAATAAACCCGGCATAGGTGGAGCTGCCGTCTTCGCACATCAGCTTCTGGGCCAGAAAGGAGCCCATGCTATGCGCAAACAGAAAGATCGGCAGATCCGGATGCCTGGACATAGCTATCTCAGCGACCTGTAGCAGATTACGCCGCATCCAGTAGAAGCCATCCTCACCGGTATCGCCAAGCAGATTTACTTGGCCCGCTGTTTTACCATGGCCCCGGTGATCATTGGCGTATACGGCATATCCTGCTGACGTCAGCGCCTCCGCAAAGCGGGCATAGCGGGCCGCCGTCTCGGACATCCCATGCGAGATTTGCAGTATGCCCCTGACGGTAGCACCGGGCTCCGGCAGCCATTCATAAACATGTATATTGACCCCGATGGGATCAGTCATTGTAAAACTATTTTCCAACATAGCCCTTCCTCCTGAAAAAGATTGTGGGCAAAGACACTGGAATTAAGAAAACTTATGGCAAATAGGAGCGAAGCACCGTGGATTGGCCTTCGATTCCGTAAGCCCCCAGATTAGCTGGCAACAGGTAGCATTCGCCTGCGGCGTAAGGCTGTGATCCGCCTTCCCAGGTCAGATGGCCGCTGCCTTCACAGATGACCAGGATCGTGAAGCTGTCCGGAGTAGTGGCGAGATTCCATTCGCCTTGAACAATCCCTTTTTCTACAATGAAATAAGGGGAGGCAGCCAGTTGCAGCCATTCTCCAGGGACTGCGCTGTCCGTCTTCATGGAAGTGGCTCCCGCACCTTCGTAGGCCGTTACGTTAAGGGAATCCTCGACATGAAGCTCACGCGGTTTGCCGTCCAGACCCGGACGGTCGTAGTCGTAGATACGGTATGTAGTATCCGAGTTCTGCTGAATCTCGGCGACAACAACACCCGCACACAGGGCATGCACTGTTCCGGCCGGAATGTAGAATGTATCGCCTGCCGATACAGAGACTTCTTGCAGCGTGTCCATGACTGTACCGTTCTCCAGCGCTTGACGCAATGTTTCGCGGTCAACGCCTTCCTTCAATCCGTAGATGATTTTCGCATCCGGTTTAGCGTCAAGAACGTACCACATTTCTGTTTTGCCCAGTTCGCCCTTCGGTAATCCTTCGTAATCGTCGGTAGGATGTACCTGTACGGACAGATTGTCGTTGCAGTCCAGGAGTTTGATCAGGAGCGGAAATCGGCCGCCGGCTTCTGAAATACCTTTGCTGCCGAACCATTCCCGTCCGAATTGCTCGCGAATTTGATCCAGACCTTGTCCGGCAAGGTCTCCGTTAACCACGGAAGAAGTTCCGTTGGGATGGTCAGCAATCATCCAGCCTTCGCCGATGTGGCCTTCTGGCAGGTCCAGTCCGAATTTCTCCAGGGCACGTCCGCCCCAAACGCGTTCTTTGAATTCCGGTTGAAATTTCAATGGATAAGGTTGAGTCATGATTACATCTTCCTCTCTGATAGTAAAATTTAGCTGTTAGACCTTGCGGGTGGATGCAAAAAACTCGATTTTTTCATGATCCGGTCCTTCAAAAAAGAAAAACCGGCTGCCACCTTCCAATTGGCGGATGGCGGTCAGGCCCTCAAGACCAAGGCATTCTATTCGCTGGTACTCTGCCTCGATATCGGAGACTGTAAAGGCGATGTGACTGACCCGGCCTTCATCAGGCAGGCCCTCCCATAGAGACTCAATCAGCTCCACTTCGACAGAGGCTTGTTCCGGAAAAGACAGGAAGGCTAGCCGTAGACGGTCTCCCGGCTCACCGACCGTTTCGGCCAGCGTCAGGCCAATGACGTCCCGGTAGAAATCAATCGAGGTCTCAAGAGAAGAGACCTTGATCCCAACATGCTCAATTTTGTGTACGGCCATGCGGTCTTCAGCTCCTTTTCTTTTCCAGCGCCAGGCAGTAAGGGGCGGACGCCCGCTGAATCTGGCGGTATACAATGCTTTGGGCGACGCGGGGCGGAACGGCGGCGGCCCAAGACTCCACCGCGGCGGCTTCCAGATCGCCGCCGTCATGCCCGGGATACAGCACGGCTGTAATGATCCCGCCGGGGCGCAGTAACTCCAGCGCGGCTTCCAGAGCCGCTAGGGAGCTGTCGGGCTTGGTGATGATGGTCTTATCGGCATCTCCCGCAGGGAGATAGCCGAGATTGAACATCACCGCCGACACGGTTCCGGGCCAGTCTCCCGGAACCGCTTCAAGCATAGCGGCGTGGCTGCGCTGCAGCAGCGTTACCGGGGCCAGTGTCCCCGGTAACGCCTCGCCCGCCGCGCGAAGACGCTCTTTAGCCAGCGCGAGCGCCTCCGCCTGGATGTCGAAGCCGCGGACTTCGCCTCGCGGCCCGCAGAGCTTGGCCAGGAACAGGGTATCTGCCCCTGTTCCGACCGTGGCATCGATGGCACGGCCACCTGCGGTTAGCCGCTCGGCGGTCAGCTTCTGGGCGAAGCTGAGCACAGAATAGAAGCCCATTAGCGCTGCCTCCAGTACTTGCCTTGCCAGGAGTTCCGGGCAATCAGCTCATTATCGATGCCGTTGAGGACTTCCCATTTCTTGAGGCTCCACATCGGACCAATGAGCAGATCGCGCGGGGCATCGCCGGTCAGACGGTGCACAACCATCTCTGGCGGCAGAATTTCCAGGGAGTCGACAATCAGCTTGATATATTCGGCTTGCTCCATAAAGCGAAGCAAGCCGGCTTCATACTGCTTCACCATCGGCGTCTTGCGCATAAGGTGAAGCAGGTGGATCTTGATACCCTGTACATCCATTTTGGCTACGGCCGAGACCGTTTCCAGCATCATTTCATGGGTTTCCTGTGGCAGTCCGTGAATGATGTGTGTACAGATTCGAATATCGTGTTTACGCAGCTTTTCGACAGCCTCCAGATAACAGGCCGTATCATGGGCGCGGTTAATCAGCTCTGAGGTGGAGTCATGAATCGTCTGAAGACCCATTTCCACCCAAAGGTAAGTACGCTTGTTCAGCTCTGCCAGATACTCGACCACATCATCTGGCAGGCAGTCCGGCCGGGTAGCGATAGACAGCCCGATAACCCCTGGCTGCTGAAGAATAACTTCAAAATATTCTCTCAGTTCTTCTACAGGGGCATAAGTATTAGTGTACGCCTGGAAGTAACCGATGTATTTGGCATTCGGCCATTTGAGATGCTGGCGGTCACGCACCTTGTTGAACTGGGTGATGAGATCGTCACGCCGGCTGCCGGCAAAATCACCGGAGCCACGTGCGCTGCAGAAGGTACAGCCGCCCTTGGCAATGGACCCGTCCCGGTTCGGACAAGTGAAACCGGCATCGAGCATGACTTTGAACACTTTGGTATTCATCTGCTCGCGCATTTCGTAGTTCCAGGTATGAAAACGTTTATCTCCCCACAGAGGGACAGAGGAGGGCTCTAATAGGTTGAACATGGGTTGCTCCTTTGAAATTCGGTTCATTCTCTGCTATACGGTTAGTATATCGGCTTATAAAGAAGACGCAAGTAATTTTATCATGCGCCATGAGTCCAAACCATTGTACCAAAAATCATCGCGAAGCGTAACATTATGCACTTCAAAGATCGCTAAAATTTAGGCCTGAAAGCAGAAAAATTGGCTTGTTAATACTTACACCTTATGTTATATTTGAAATGTAAAAAGTCAGCAATATCAATGGATTTTCCTTTCTTGAATTCATACTTTCGTGTCGTCCGGTCCATACTAATAACCGTGAGGTGATATCGATGAATTCTCAAACGGCATATGCCGATGGCAAAGGTTCGATTGACGTTACGTTAACCCCTGATGAGGCTCTTGCACTGACAGGTGTAGAATTTAACGGTAACCACAAGATTAAGACAGAAGCGCAGCGCAAGATTCGCAACGCTTTCGAGAAGACACTCGATTTCAATTCCGGAACAAGGTAAGCTGAGCACACCACTGGTGGTGCAGCGCGGCATGACCCAATTTCAATACAAATCAGTAAGGGATTCTCGCAGCAGCCTTCCTTGGGCTGGTATAGAGGATTCCTTTTTTTTGCCGTTATACCTTTACTTTTGGGGACAAGTTCGGCACAATATTGCAAGTGACAGTTATAGCAATCGATAAGCGGAGGAATACGCATGCGTTTACGTGGAAGAAAAGGAATACGCGAAAGTCTCGAGGGCCAGGCTGATCTGGTTGTTCTCGACCCCCGTAGCCATAAAGGGCAGTGGTCTGCCTTGTTCGGGAATGACCATCCGATTCATGTTGAATTCGGAATGGGCAAAGGGCAGTTTATCAGCCAAATGAGCTCCAAATACCCTGATATCAACTTTATCGGAGTGGACATGTACGATGAATTGATCCGCCGTGCCGGAGAAAAAGCGAGAGCTGTATGGGAGCCGCAGGGTCATGAAACCCCGCCTAACCTGAAGCTGGCGCTAGCCAATATCAACTATGCGGAGGAAGTGTTTGCTCCAGGAGAGCTGGAACGCATCTATCTGAACTTCAGCGATCCTTGGCCGAAGAGCAAGCATGCCCGTCGCCGGTTAACGCATCCGCGTTTTCTCGACAAATATCGCGGCCTGCTGAGCCCGTTGGGCGAGATTCATTTGAAGACAGATTCCAGAAGCCTGTTCGAGTTCTCGCTGAATGCCTTTGCGGATTTCGGGTTGCAAATGAAGAACATTTCGCTTGATCTGCACACGGACGGCGTTATCAATGAAGAACATGTGATGACTGAATATGAGACAAAGTTCTACGGACGGGGTGTCAACATTCACCGCTGCGAAGCCATTGTGGGTTCAGAAGCGCTGGAACGTTATCAGGCTACTCGGATGGACAAATACAGACTTTAATCGTACTAGAATAAAAGCCGGCAAGCCTCCGTGTTCACGGGGACTTGCCGGCTTTTATTTGTGACCCTGGGGGGCGCCTGTTAGTTTTTACTCTAGCATATCAAGAATGCTCTGGGCGCTCTGCAAGGGATGATAGCGGGCGATTCGCTCCAAATGATGACTCCGCTTATTCTGAAGATCCTCATAGTTGTTCAGCAATCGCTCCATCCATTTGACGACAACATCGGGGGACTCGATAGGCTCGCCGAACCCGGCCGCCGTGAAATAACGACAGTTTTCTTCCTCCTGCCCGGGCAGGGGATGATGGAAGAGCATGGGAATGCCTTTGGCCAGACCCTCGCTACAGGTCATACCGCCCGGCTTAGTAACGAGCAGATCAGAGACCTCCATCAGCTTGTCGATCTCACGGGTGAACCCGATGAGATGGATATTAGGGTGTTTGTATACCGGGTTTTTGCGCATTTCCTCCAGAAGCTTCTCGTTCTGGCCGAGGCAGAATACAATTTGGATATGCTCTCGGTACCCTGCCAGGAAATGATTGACGGTCTCGTCGTTCATCATCCCCCAGCCGCCTCCCATCACCATGACTGTGGGCTTATCACGAAGACCGAACTGTTCCAGAAGCTCCGGTCTCTCGGGGTGTTCCCAGAAATTGGGATGCACCGGCATCCCCGTAACCTGTATACTGGCAGAGGCGACTCCGCGGCGAAGCAGCTTGGACTTAACTTCCGGCGTAGACACAAAATAGCGGTCCACATGCGGACTGATCCAGCTGGCATGCGCATCGTAGTCGGTGATGACTGTGCAGAGCGGAACTTTAAAATCCGGGTCCAGCCGCTTCATACGTGAGATCACCGCACTGGGAATAAAGTGGGTGCACACGATAATGTCCGGCTGCAACTGCTTGATAATATTTTTGGTATGGGTATAAAAAATGCGATGCAGGGCAAGCGTGGTAAGGCGGTTAAATGATTTCTGATGACGGTAGACATATCCCATCAGCCGCGGCTGAGTGGTCACCGTCTTTCGATAAGCAGATACGATAATAGGCGCCATCTTAGGGTTTAGAAAGTTCCCCAATTCAAGCACCTTCGTTTGAACATTGGGCGACAGCTTGCGCAGGCTGCTAGACAGCGCGTAGGCTGCCTGCGTATGACCTGCGCCAAAGCCTTCCGACAGTAACAGCACTCTTTTTTTGCGCAATGTATAATTCACCTGTTCTCAAAAGGGATTCTAATAGTTTAGCCTACCCTGCTCAGGACCATAAGGCAATTGTGCCAGCGGCAACTCCGGTACCAATCACAGCACCTGCAAGCACATCGGACGGATAATGCAGGCCCAGGTACATCCGTGAGAATCCGACAATGCATCCCATTGGGAGCAACACAGAGGTGAGCGCCGGAAAGGCTGCCATATAAGGAACGAGCCAAGCAAAGATAGCAGTAGTATGTCCTGATGGAAAAGAATGATCCTTAAGCGGGTTGCGGAACGTCCGTGTACCTGGAAGCGCCAGATAAGGGCGTCTGCGCGGGTAGAGCTTCTTGGCGATCGCTACGGGCACATGGCTGACAGCCAGCGAGGCCAGTGCCTGAAGTGCCGTTGTTCTCCATGGCTGGGGAAAGAAGGCCCAGATCAGCAGATTGGCGCCAATTGCGATGGTCGCTCCACCCAGATGCGTGAGATGGTAAAGCCAGAAGTTCAAAAACCGGTTATGCATCCGGCCGTTAATCCATTGAAAAAGGCGCCGCTCCCAGAGATGCAGTTTCATGAATAAATGTCTCATATCGTTGTCCCTCCGCTAGTCCGGCTATCGGTTTAGCATTGATGCGGCAATCCGTTCTTAAAAAGTGAAGCCGTCTTAATCATACTTTTTTAAGGGAGCCCATTCAAGAAAAAGCTCAGCTTTGCGCGAAAATTGCCAGTTTTGACTTGGGATACCCTTACGCCTTACAATGATTCAAGCAGGCCGAACGTGTTTAAAAGGTAACAGAGAAAAAGGGGCTCTGCATCAGGGAATCCGAACAATCCTTTAGCGCGGAACATATAAAAAACCGGAACCCTGCCAACAATAAGTGAATGCTTGTAGTCTATTTTGTAAGGGATGCAACAAAAGGGTCAGAAAGAACGTTTTACAAGCCAGAGAGAAAAAGAACACCAAGAGTGTAAAAAAAGGGGGCATTAAAAGGATCATGACAGACGCACTGTTTGTTACGCTCCAAGTGATCTTGGCGGCGATTGCGATTTACCAATTTGCGTTCTCGCTTTTCGGACTGCACAAGAAAAAAAGAAAAGAGCAGTTCAAACCGGAAAAATCGTTTGCGGTACTTGTTGCGGCGCACAATGAGGAAGAAGTCGTCGGCGCATTGATGGAAAACCTGAAACAGCTTAATTATCCGCCGGAGCTGTACGATGTATTCGTTATTTGTGACAATTGCACGGACGGGACGGCCCGGATTGTACGGGAGCACGGCATGAATGCTTGTGTCCGTACTAATGCCAATCTGAGAGGTAAGGGCTATGCGATTGAATGGATGCTCAAAGAACTGTGGGGCATGCAGCGTCAATACGACGCCGTTGTGATGTTCGATGCCGATAACTTGGCACACACGGAGTTCTTGATGGAAATGAACAATGACCTCTGCTCCGGGGCACGGGTAATTCAGGGTTACATCGATACGAAGAACCCGGAAGATTCATGGATTACGGCCGCATACGGGGTATCCTACTGGTATATCAACCGTTTATGGCAGCTCTCCCGTCATAACCTGGGCATGGCGAATTTCCTTGGCGGCACAGGCATGTGCTTTGAGACGAAGCTGCTGAAAGAAATGGGTTGGGGAGCAACGAGTCTGGTCGAGGATTTGGAATTCACTATGCGCAGCGCTTCGAAGGGCGTGTATCCGAAGTTCAACTATGACGCCAAGGTGTTCGATGAGAAGCCATTGACTTTCAAGGCGTCGTCAAGACAACGCCTGCGCTGGATGCAGGGACACTTCACGGTGGCCCGTCGTTATTTCTTCCCGCTGCTGTGGCAGAGTATCAAGGAACGCAGCTTGACGAAGTTTGACCTCGCCCTGTACGGGGCAAATGTATATATTGTGCTGCTTACTTTCCTCATGACAGCTGTCATGTGGGTCGATAATACCTTTTTTGACGGACCGAACATCGCTAATATTTATGGACATCTTCCATTATGGCTGGGCTTTGTGGCCATAGGCGGGAATCTGCTTACGTTCTTCTTGGCGATGATCTTAGAGAAGGTCAAGTTCAAGAAAGTATATGCGTACTTGATTCTGTTCCCGATCTACCTGATTTCCTGGTATCCCATTACGTTCTATGCGTTCTTCACGCAGAACAACAAGCAATGGAGCCACACCAAGCATACGCGTGTCGTAAGGCTGGAGGAAGTGCAAAGCAAGCAAGGGTAACAGCTTACTGATGTTTTTACGTGAATTATTGAAAAGCTGTTGACATTGATATGGATAACAGTGTATAGTATTCAAGTATGCAAAACATAGAGATTGCAAGAAGAAGCACCGGCTTCTCACCTGACTGGCATTATGCTAGCTGGTTTTGATCTCAATGCTTTATGAATGTTAATGTTCATGAACGTTGATCAAACAGGGGTGTCGGGGGTTAACCGGCATCCCTTTTTTATGAAGTTGTGCTGAAGTTTATTGTTAACAAGATCCGGAGGTGGAGAGTTATCAGTAAGGAACATATGATCAATGATGAAATTCGGGCCAAAGAGGTTCGGTTGGTAGGTGCGGAAGGTGAGCAAATCGGAATCAAACCGATCCGCGAGGCACTGCAAATGGCGATCGATCTTAATCTGGATTTAGTCAATGTAGCACCTCAGGCGAAACCGCCGGTATGCCGCATCATGGATTACGGCAAGTTCCGTTATGAGACGCAGAAGAAAGAGAAAGAAGCGCGTAAGAACCAGAAGATCGTTGATCTTAAGGAAGTATGGTTCCGTGCCAATATTGAGGAACATGATTATCAAACCAAGTTCCGCAATGTGATCAAGTTCTTGGGTGAAGGCGATAAGGTGAAATGCTCCGTACGTTTCCGCGGACGTGAGATTACACATGCTAACATCGGTCAGAAGATCTTGGAGCGCGTTAAGAATGAAGTTGCTGAGATCTCTGTTGTTGAACGCCAGCCTAAGCTGGAAGGTCGCAGCATGATCATGATTTTGGCTCCTAAGCCTCAATAACCCCGGAGCCGTTTTGCGATGCAATTTGGCGCCACATAATATTCAAGGAGGAAACACAATGCCTAAAATGAAAACACACAGCAGCCTTAAAGGCCGCTTCAAAATTACCGGAACTGGTAAAGTAACACGTTACAAAGCACACAGAAATCACTTGCTGTCCCACAAATCCAAACGTGCGAAACGCGTATTGGGTACGAACCCTGTTATGGCCCCTGGGGATGTAAGACGTTTGAAGCAACAATTGGGTAACTTGTAATATTTACTACACATTTTTGGGAGGTTTATTAATATGGCAAGAGTCAAAGGCGGATTCGTCGTTCGTCGTAAACATAAAAAAGTATTGAAGTTGGCAAAAGGTTATTTCGGTTCCAAACACCGCATTTTTAAAACAGCTAAAGAACAAGTAATGAAATCGATGGTTTACGCATACCGCGACCGTCGTCAAACTAAACGTAACTTCCGCAGACTGTGGATCGTTCGTATCAATGCAGCAGCTCGTTTGAACGGTCTGTCTTACAGCAAACTTGTACACGGTCTGAAACTGGCTGGCGTAGAAGTAAACCGTAAGATGCTGGCTGACCTGGCAGTTAATGATCTTAACGCATTCAACTCACTTGCAGTTGTAGCTAAAGAGAAAATCAACGCGTAAGTGTTGTAATATAACCGAAAAGCACCGCTATACGGGGAACCCGCAGGCGGTGCTTTTTTGTGGGATAAGAGGGCCCTTCCGAGATTTTCGGATTAAGGCTGAGCCTTGACATCACTCTTGACTTGGGGTTTTTATGGTGTAAACTGCCTACTCCCAGTATTTGGTCGTGTTAAGCTGGAGAGCAAGCTTTTTGCTAATACCCCGTCTGACTTTCCGCAGTTCGGCGCGTTCTTCAGCTGACTCGCTGATCAGCTTCTCTTCATCAGTCTCAGGAATGACGGCTGGTACTGCGGCTGGCTGACCATCTTCGCCGATGGCTACAAACGTCAGGAAAGAGGTCGCTGCAACAGCACGTTCACCGGTGTAGAGATTCTCTGCGATAATTTTTACGAATACTTCGATACTGGTGCGTCCGGTCCAGGAGACGAAGGACTCGAAGCATACGGAATCGCTGGGCTCGATCGGACGCAGGAAATCCACGGAATCGGTGGAAGCAGTGACGACGTTAATCCGGCAATGACGCATAGCTGAGATGGAAGCTACTTCATCTATTCCGCTCATCAGCTTGCCTCCGAATAATGTTTTGTGATTATTCACATCATTTGGGAAGACTCGTCCGGTTTTGAATACGCGGGATTCCCGGCAATATTTGAAGGCGGGAGCCGCCGCTGGAATTTCTTTGTTTTCATTCATTTTCTGAAACTTCCTTTCCGGCTTTGTAAGCACTCATGATAATAGAAATTGCGATTCTGTGCAATAATATTAAAACGAAGAAAGTGGAAGCAGCTGCAGAGGTTTCGACCTATCTAACGTGTTTTGTATGTTTTTGTTACATAATATGACAGGGATAGCGCTTTCTTGAGTCAAAAAGACAAATTATTATTGACCTTGGGTCATTAATAGACTGGATTTTAGCATTTTTTGCAGGTATAATTTGAGCTAATGGATGTCCAACCAGAAACACAGAGGACGACCAATTTTCTAAGGGGGATCACTATCAATGAAAAAGGTTTTCAAGCTGTCTCTCGTTATGTTGCTTGCGTTCACAGTAGTTTTGGCAGGCTGCGGGAAAGACAAAAACACCAACACTAATACAGGTGCAAACGGTGGAGAAGCCGCTCCTAAATCCGATGTTAAAGTCGGCATGGTTACTGACGTAGGCGGAGTTAACGACAAATCCTTTAACCAATCCGCATGGGAATCGCTGCAAAGCCTTCAAAAGGAACAAGGCGTAGAGGTTAAATACCTGCAAAGTAAATCCAATGCAGACTACCAACCGAACTTAAACCAATTCGTTAAGGGTGGATACAACCTGACATGGGGTATCGGTTTTGACCTTGGCGATGCTATTAAAGTAGTAGCTGACGAAAACCCTAACGCCAACCTGGCAATCATCGACAGCGTTGTAGATGCTCCTAACGTTGAATCCGTTACTTTTGCTGAGAACGAAGGTTCTTTCTTGGTGGGTGTTGTTGCAGGTCTGACAACTAAAACTAACAAAGTAGCTTTTGTTGGCGGTATGGAAAGCCCGGTTATCAAACGTTTTGCAGCTGGTTTCAAAGCTGGCGTTCTTGAAGTAAACCCTAAAGCTGATGTGAAAATCACGTATGCAGGTGCTTTTGACAAGCCTGATACTGGTAAGTCCCTGGCAGCTACATTGTATGATTCCGGCGCGGACATTATCTTCCCTGCTGCAGGCGCAACAGGAACTGGTGTGTTCAATGAAGCTAAATCCCGTAACAAATCAGGCGGTAGTAAAGTATGGGTTATCGGTGTAGACAAAGACCAATCTCTGGAATTTGGCGATGATGTAACCCTGACTTCTATGATCAAACGTGTAGACCAAGCGGTTAAGAAAGTATCTGGGCAAGTTGTTGATGGTACCTTCAAAGGCGGCACACATACTGTTCTTGGATTGAAAGACGATGGCGTAGGTCTTCCAGAAACTTCGAAGGCTAACGTAACTCCGGAAATTCTGGCTAAAGTAGATGAGTACAAGCAACAAATCATCGACGGAAAGATCACAGTTCCTGCTGAGTAATATTGCCTCAATTTTTCGTGTATTACACAATAGTACAAGGGAGCAAGGCCGGTTATACAGCTGGCCTTGTTCTTTGGTTAAAGCGCTAATTTGTAAATAGGTAACCAGTGATGCCGTCCTCGATAGGGCGGTAAAACGATTTTTAAGGGAGTTTCTTACTCCGCTGTATTATATTCTGTGATGAGGGTGATTCCATGAGTGCTGCGGCTCCAGTCGTAGAGTTGAAGCAAATCACAAAACGTTTTCCTGGTATTGTCGCCAACGATTCCATCAGCCTGACGCTTGAAAAAGGGGAAATCCACGCCTTGCTCGGTGAGAATGGGGCAGGAAAGTCCACTTTGATGAACATCGTATTTGGGCTGTATCAACCAGATGAAGGCAGTATTGAGATTGACGGGAAACCGGTGATGATCGATAGTCCAAATAAAGCCATTGAGCTTGGCATCGGTATGGTTCACCAACATTTCAAGCTAGTAGATCCTTTTACGGTAACCGAGAATATTGTTCTTGGCATGGAACCGAAAAAAGGTCTTAAAATCGACTATAAATCCGCTGCGGAACAGGTTCGGAAGCTGTCTGAGCAGTATGGACTTCAAGTCAATCCAAATGCCAAAATTCACGATATTTCTGTAGGCATGCAGCAACGGGTTGAAATTATGAAGACCCTGTACCGTGGAGCGGATATTCTCATATTTGACGAGCCAACTGCTGTGCTGACGCCGCAGGAGATTACAGAATTAATGGCTATCATGAAACGACTTGTTGCAGAGGGTAAATCCATCATTTTGATTACTCACAAGCTTAAGGAAATCATGCAGATTTCCGATCGAGTTACGATTATTCGTCGCGGAAAAGTTATTGATACCGTCAAGACTTCTGAGACTAATCCCAATGAACTGGCCGAGAAAATGGTAGGACGCGGGGTAACCTTTAAAGTCGACAAGAAGCCTCCGGAAATCGGTACACCCGTGCTGAAGCTGGATAATGTCAACAGCAAGAACAAGGATGGCGTGCCTGTATTGAATGGACTTTCCTTTGAAGTTAAGGCGGGGGAGATTCTGGGGATTGCTGGTGTCGACGGCAATGGACAGAGTGAGTTGATTCAGGCGATTACGGGTCTGCGCAAGATTGATTCCGGTTCCATTACTATGGAAGGTCAAGAGATTGCGAACCTCTCCCCGCGTAAAGTTACCGAGAAGAATGTCTCCCATATACCGGAAGACCGTCACAAACATGGGCTTGTTCTTGATTTCTCAATGAGTGAGAACATGGTACTGGAGACCTACTATCAAAAGCCATATAACCAAAATGGATTCTTAAATTATGACATTATTAACAAGCATGCAGGAGAGCTTATCCAGCAATTCGACGTGCGGACGCCTTCTTTGGAGACCAAGGCTCGTTCCTTGTCCGGGGGGAATCAGCAAAAAGCGATTATTGCGCGGGAAATAGATAAAAATCCGACATTGCTCATCGCAGCTCAACCAACGCGCGGTCTAGATGTGGGTGCGATTGAATTTGTGCAAAAGCAGCTTATTGCCCAACGTGATAAGGGCAAAGCCGTTCTACTCATTTCCTTTGAGCTGGACGAAATTATGAACGTTTCCGACAGAATCGCCGTTATTTATGAAGGACAGATTGTCGGCGAAGTGTACCCGCAGGATACAAATGACCAGGAACTGGGTCTGATGATGGCGGGCAGCTTGAAGCGGGGAGGGAAGACGGTTGAATAAGCTTAGAAAAATCTTTGCGACAGACAGCTACATTATTCCTCTTGTCGCGATTGTTCTTGGGTTTCTAGTTGGCGCTATTGTCATGCTAGCTGGCGGATATGATCCGATTGCAGCATATTCTGCGCTGTTTAAACGCGTATTCGGCAGCCCGTATGACATCGGGGAAGCCATCCGTGAGATGACGCCGCTTATGCTGACCGGACTTGCAGTAGCTTTTGCATTCCGTTCAGGGATGTTCAATATTGGTGCGGATGGACAAGTTCTGATTGGGATGACAGCTGCATCGGTAGTCGGCATTAAGCTGGCTGCGCTGCCATCGTTCCTGCTTGTTCCACTGGCGGTGATTGCTGCTGGACTTTGCGGCGGTATATGGGCCGGGGTTGCCGGTTACCTTAAGGCCAAGCGTGGAATTAACGAAGTTATTACCACCATTATGTTGAACTGGATCGCATTGTTCTTTGCGAATTATATCGTTAGAACCTTCTTACTAATCCCGGGTCAGAACCGTTCGGAAGATATTCCGGCTTCGCTCTCTATGACCTTCCTTAATTCTTTCTTCGATAACGCCCGTCTCCACTGGGGAACAGCCATTGCGCTAGCAGCGGCCGTCTTCTTCTATGTTTATCTGTGGAAAACAAAACAAGGATACGAAATGCGTGCAGTGGGTCTCAATCCACATGCTGCAGAGTATGCCGGGATGAATGTCGGCCGGAATGTCATTAAAGCGATGTTTATTAGTGGGGTATTCGCGGGCTTAGCCGGAGCAGGTGAAGTCCTTGGTGTATTCCATTACCAATCCGTCTTCGCGGGTTCGCCGGGCTATGGCTTCGACGGTATCGCGGTAGCACTGCTTGGCTTGACCCATCCGTTCGGTGTCATTTTGGCTGCGATATTGTATGGTACGCTAACCTACGGTGCTGCAGGGATGAGTTTTGGTGCGGACGTGCCGCCTGAACTGATCCGTATCGTTATCGGTTCGATTATTTTCTTCATTGCTGCACAAGGCATTGTGCGCTGGGTACTCAAACCATTTTACTTCAAGCGCAAGAAAGAGAAGGTGTTATAGATGGATGTGCTGACGCTATTAGGCCAGTTGCTCAATACGACGCTTGTATTTTCCACAGCGCTCATTTTCGCCTCCCTTGGCGGCATCTTCTCGGAACGCTCCGGTGTAGTTAACATTGGGCTTGAAGGTTTGATGATGTTCGGTGCGTTTGCCGCTGCTGTAGGGGGATATTATGCCCAGGAAGCTGGCATGGGTGAATTAGCGCCTTGGGTAGGGGTGCTGTCTGCAATGGCAGTGGGAATTATCGGTTCCTTAATTCATGCTGTTGCCTCCATTACGTTCAAAGCAGATCAGACTATCAGTGGTACGGTGATCAACTTCTTGGCAGCAGGCAGTACGCTTTATATGGTAAAGCTGTTGTTTGAAGGCTCAGGAGAGACTCCATTACTGGATGGCTTCAGCAAGTTTGCTATTCCAGGTCTGTCCAAAATTCCGATTATCGGAGAAGGGATCTTCAATTCCTATCCGACGACTTATCTTGCTATAATCCTGGTGATCATTGTGTATTTGGTGCTCTTCAAGACGCCGTTCGGTCTTCGCTTGCGAGCTGTGGGTGAGCATCCGAGTGCTGCGGACACGCTGGGTGTCAATGTAAACAGAATGCGGTATATTGGCGTAATGATGAGTGGTATGCTCGCTGGTATTGGCGGTGCAACCATTACATTGACCACAACGGGAACCTTTGCCCATAATACGATTTCAGGTCAAGGTTTTATCGCTATTGCAGCGATGATCTTCGGAAAGTGGAACCCGCTGGGTGCCTTTGGTGCGGCCGTATTCTTCGGCTTCTCCCAAGCGATCCGCAACTACGTACAATTGTTCGAATGGTCCAAGAACATTCCACAGGAATTTATCTATATGATTCCTTATGTGCTGACGATTATCGTGCTTGTAAGTACTGTAGGACGTTCGTCAGCTCCTAAAGCTCTGGGACAAGCATACGATCCAAGTAAACGTTAGGTTAGAGCAGCATTGTTAGAGTAATGAAGATCAAGCCGCATTTCCGGTATTTCCGGGGATGCGGCTTTTTTAATTCCCATTTTAGACATTCCTCCAAAGTAAACTTAGCAGAACAGGCGGATGAACAGGCAGGCAACTTATCCAGTGAATACACTGTTTTGAAGATGCAAGTAAAAGGCTACTGAGAGCAGAGTTACTTTGAATGCGAGGACCATTCGACGAACGGATAGGATTCGTATATCTTTTGAGGAGGGATATTATGGCACAGGCGGTTACCAAAAAGCAAGTGATGAAGCTGGTTGGTAAACATATCGTAGCGGTAAAAAAAGATGGAACGAAGGTATCGGGCAAATTGGTCCGCATTTCCGGCAATCGTTTAATCTTACAGCGTTCTAGTGGCAAAAAAGTACAAACAAAGGCGTTGATTCCGCTAGTATTGTTTGATTTGCTGGCTGTAGGAACGGCTCCATACGCCTATGGAGGATACGGAGGTGCACCTTATGGTGGCGGATACGGCGGTGCACCTTATGGTGGCGGATACGGCGGTTACGGTCCTGGATACGGGTACGGTGGATCACCTTATCCTTATGGATTTTACTAAGCGGATATAGTGTCACGGGTTTTACGATAAATGTTTTTCCATCTCGTAGATGTAGCTCTGTTTATGATAACGGGTTGCCGTGTAGCCCAGCTTACGATAGAAGATAAGGCCGGCTGTATTGCCGGAATCAACTGATAACTTGGCCCGCTGGCACCCGCGTGATAGTGCAAATCGCTCTGCCCGATCCATGAGCAGATTCCCCCAGCGTTTGCGCCGAGCAGCGGGTGCGATGGCCAGCATGTCGATATATAGCAGGTCTCCGTGCAGCATAAAGTGGACAAACCCCAGCGGATCACTTTCGTAATCGGTACAGGCAACAAGCGTCACACCGTGCCCCATCCGGCGGGGCAAATCTTTTCGTACCTGGGAAATTACTTTTTTCGGCAGGTGGGATAATGGGACGAGCTGTTTCTCGATCAGGTCGAGGATGACGGCATCGTCCTGTTTCGGTCTGCGGTAGCGGATCATCTGGCGCCCCCTTTCCACGCATTGTCGTACATCATATGACAGCAGGAGGGGTAAGCGTTCCGTAAGGCGCAGGGGAAGAAAAACTTTTTTAAAAATATGGGTATTGACTAATCCGTGTGAGGAATCATATAATGTGTCTAAACATTTTAACGAGCATACATGTATCGGCAATGATGAGGACGAAGTTTTAAGGGCTCTTTTGCTCAGAGAGTGTGAGGATTTGCTGCAACCTCCACCGAAATCCCTTATATACGAGCTCACCTCGGAGCTGTTTCCCTGAAAGGTCCATCGGCAAGAGTGATGGAATTATTAGGGGGAATCGTTTAGTCCGCGTTAGGGACTTCAGGTTACAAAGATTGGGCCCTGCCTACATCGATGGATTTTTGTATACCTGATAAGGCATATCATCGCGAGATGAATGCAAACATGGGTGGTACCACGGAAGATCAACCTTTCGTCCCTCACACGCTTAATTTGCGTGTGGGAGGCGAAAGGTTTTTTTGTTGTTAAGCAAGGCCGCCCCTAACTAAAGTTGTTGTTAAATTGACGGTCCGTCATTTTGAATACTGAACGTTAAACATCGAAGGAGGAAGACTGATGAGCGCGCAAATACCGAAACTGCGATCGACAGATGAGTTACGTGAGAAATGGAAACAGCCGGAGGTCATAACCGGATCGGAGATTCTACTCCGCAGTCTTGTACTCGAGGGTGTAGATACCGTATTTGGATATCCAGGTGGTGCGGTACTGTACATCTACGACGCACTGCACGGCTTTAAAGATTTCAACCACATTCTTACTCGTCATGAGCAAGGTGCCATCCACGCAGCGGACGGCTACGCTAGAGCAAGCGGCAAGCCAGGCGTCTGTATCGCTACCTCGGGACCAGGGGCAACTAACCTGGTAACAGGTATCGCGACCGCGTTCATGGATTCTGTACCATTGGTTGTCATTACGGGCAACGTATTTTCCAGCCTAATTGGTACGGATGCGTTCCAAGAGGCAGACATCACCGGTATTACGATGCCAATCACGAAGCACAGCTATCTGGTACGCGATGTTGAGGATCTGCCGCGTGTAATTCACGAAGCGTTCCATGTCGCAAATACAGGCCGTAAAGGTCCTGTCCTTATCGACATTCCAAAGGATGTATCGGCAGCGAAAACGCTGTTTACTCCGGTGCAGGGTGTCAACCTTCGGGGATACAACCCGCGAACTGTACCCAACAAGCTGCAGCTTGACAAGCTTGTGAAAGCTATCTCGGAAGCTGAGCGCCCGGCTATTATTGCAGGCGGCGGAGTTATCTACTCCGGGGCACATGAAGAAATGTTGGAATTTGTTAAACGTACTGAAATTCCAATCACGACGACATTACTAGGCCTGGGTTGTTTCCCAAGCGGCGAAGACCTGTGGATGGGAATGCCGGGAATGCACGGCACCTATACTGCCAATAACGCCATTCAGCAGTGTGATCTGCTCATTAATATCGGTGCCCGGTTCGACGACCGTGTAACAGGGAAGCTGGACGGCTTCGCGCCAAAAGCCAAGATTGTACACATTGACATTGACCCGGCTGAGATCGGCAAGAACGTAACGCCTGACATTCCGATCGTAGGAGATGTGAAGACGGTTCTGGAAATGCTTAATCCAGAGGTAAGACGCGCAGATAAGGCCGATGCCTGGAGAACACAGATCGCTCAGTGGAAGCAAGATAAGCCGCTTCGCTACAACGATTCTGAGACAGAATTGAAGCCGCAATGGGTTATCGAGATGATCAACGACACCACTAAAGGTGAAGCGATTGTTACGACAGACGTTGGCCAACACCAAATGTGGGCGGCACAGTACTACAAGTTCAATCATCCACGCTCATGGATCACCTCCGGCGGTCTTGGAACGATGGGCTTCGGATTCCCGTCCGCGATCGGCGCGCAAATGGCGCACCCAGAACGCTTAGTAGTATCCATTAACGGAGATGGCGGCATGCAGATGTGTTCTCAGGAACTTGCGATTTGCGCCATTAACAATATTCCGGTCAAAATTGTAGTCATCAATAATGAGGTGCTCGGCATGGTTCGCCAGTGGCAGAACCTCATCTATGAGAAACGTTACAGCTATACAGATCTGGCGGGCAGCCCGAACTTCGTCAAGCTGGCTGAAGCATATGGTGTAAAGGGTCTCCGGGCAACGAACAAGGAAGAAGCAAGAGCGGCATGGCAGGAAGCGATGGAAACACCGGGTCCAGTATTGGTAGAATTCGTTGTTCCTAAGGACGAGAATGTCTATCCAATGGTTACTCAAGGTTCTACCATCGATCAAATGCTGATGGGGGATGAATAACTGTGATGAAATATACGATTGCTGTGCTTGTGAATGACCAACCAGGTGTACTGCAGCGGGTGTCTGGTTTGTTCGGACGCCGGGGTTATAATATTGAGAGCATTACTGTGGGGCAGTCTGAAGAAGAAGGACTCTCCCGGATGGTTATCGTTACCTGGGGTGACGCTAGCACCTTGGAACAGATCGAGAAGCAGCTTTACAAGCTGATTGATGTCATCAAGGTTGTGGATCTCAGCTCCAAACCAATGGTGGCAAGGGAGCTTGCCTTGATTAAGGTGAAGGCAGAGCCGTCGGAGCGTCCAGAAATTATGGGCGTTGTGGAGACTTTCCGGGCTGCTGTTATTGATATCGGCAGCACTAGTCTACTTGTGCAGGTGGTTGGAGATACCGAGAAAATCGATGCCATGATTGAGCTACTCAAGCCTTACGGCATTAAAGAACTGTCGCGTACAGGAGTTACAGCCATGGTTCGCGGCAACGCCTAAAGGTTGTATTTTACGGCTTTAGCGAATTACTGCTTGGTTGCTTTAACGAGATGTGATATAACGGTATAACGAGATTACGAAAAAATGACATGCCCGCTAAAGAGCGGGGGCTTGAGGAGCAGCTTGAAAATTCCTTCAGCCAGATGCTCTTGAAGCACCCGCTCTTTACGATGGGTCCAATTTAAAGGAGGATATTGACAATGGCAGTGACAACGTACTATGAACAGGATGCAGAACTTAGCGTATTAAAAGGGAAGACAATTGCGGTAATCGGTTATGGTAGCCAAGGGCATGCCCAAGCACAAAACCTTCGTGACAGTGGTCTTCAGGTTGTCATCGGCCTGCGTGAAGGCAAATCCTTCAACACAGCTAAAAATGATGGCTTCGAAGTATTGTCCGTAGCAGAAGCAGTATCTCGTGCTGATGTAGTGCAAATTCTGATGCCGGATGAAACACAGGCGTCCGTATATAAGAATGACATCGAGCCTAACCTCAAAAAAGGCGCAGCGCTGATGTTCTCCCACGGCTTTAACGTACACTTTGGCCAAATCGTAGCACCTAAGGATGCTGACGTGCTGCTCGTGGCACCGAAATCCCCTGGACACATGGTTCGCCGCACATATGTAGAAGGCTTCGGAGTTCCTGGACTGATTGCAATCGAGCAAGATGCAACTGGACAAGCAAAAGAAATCGGTCTGGCTTATGCGAAAGGTATCGGTTGTACTCGTGCCGGAGTAATCCAAACTTCCTTCCGTGAAGAAACCGAAACTGACTTGTTCGGTGAGCAAGCTGTCCTTTGCGGTGGTGTATCCGCACTGATCAAAGCAGGTTTCGAAACATTGACTGAAGCAGGTTATGCTCCTGAGATGGCTTACTTCGAGTGCTTGCACGAGTTGAAGCTGATCGTTGACCTTGTATATGAAGGCGGATTGGCTAGCATGCGCGATTCCATCAGTAACACAGCTGAATACGGTGACTATGTAACTGGCCCTCGTATTGTTACTGAAGACACTAAGAAAGCAATGAAGGCTGTACTTACCGATATCCAACAAGGTAAATTTGCTCGCGACTTTATCTTAGAGAACCAATCCGGTAATGCTTTCTTGACAGCAACTCGCCGCAACGAAGCTGCTCACCCGGTAGAAGTAGTTGGCGGTCAATTGCGTGAAATGATGCACTGGATCAAGAAATAAGCACATATAAATAAGGTAACATTGAAATCTATATGGTAATCCCCAGATGCGGCCGTTCACCAACGAGCCGCATTTGAGGGTTTTAGCCCAATTTTCAGGAGGTGCTCCGCATGCGGAAAATTTATGTGTTCGATACGACACTGCGCGATGGAGAGCAGTCGCCGGGTGTGAACCTGAACACGCTTGAAAAAGTGGAAATCGCCCATCAGCTTGAAAAGCTTGGGATTGACCGCATGGAAGCAGGCTTTCCTGCTGCCTCGCCAGGTGATCTGGCGGCAGTTAACGCGGTGGCCAGAGCCGTTAAGAATACGACGGTGATCGGGTTGTCCCGTTCAAGAGAAGCAGATATTGACGCGGTCAAAGAAGCCTTGCAGGGAGCGCAAGATCCTTGCATTCACATTTTCCTCGCTACTTCGCCAATTCACCGGCAGCACAAACTGCGGATGGATAAGGCTCAGGTGCTGGAAACAGCCCAGTCAGCAATCCGTTATGCTAAGAAATATTTTCCGAAGCTGGAGTTCTCTCTTGAGGATGCCGGCCGCACCGAATATGATTTTCTAGCAGAAGTGGTTGGCATGGCGGTACGTGAAGGAGCGAATGTGATCAATATCCCGGATACAGTGGGCTATTTGAACCCTTCGGAATACGGAGCCATTTTCAAGTATCTGAAAGAGAATGTGCCTGACATCGAGCGGGTGCAGCTCAGCGCGCATTGCCATAACGACCTTGGCATGGCTACAGCCAATACTCTTGCGGCGATCCAAAATGGTGCAGACCAGATTGAGGGTACGATCAACGGCATCGGTGAACGCGCCGGGAATACCGCTATCGAAGAGGTAGCACTTGCTCTGGAGACCCGGAGCGAATTCTTCGGAGCGAAGACATCTCTCGTCCTGTCAGAGATATCCCGTACTAGTCGTTTGGTCAGCAAATTGACCGGTATGGTCGTTCCAGGCAACAAAGCGATTGTAGGTGCGAATGCGTTCGCTCATGAATCGGGCATTCATCAGGATGGTATGCTGAAGGAGAAGACAACTTACGAGATCATGACACCGGAGACCATCGGGTTGAAGGAAAGTAAGCTTGTGCTCGGCAAGCACTCCGGCCGCCATGCCTTCCGTGATAAGCTGAGTGATCTCGGTTACGATCTGCCGGATGAAGAGCTGAACACTGCATTTGCCAAGTTCAAGGATCTGGCGGATAAGAAGAAGGAAGTGTCCGACGAGGACATTTTGGCATTGATTGAAGAGAAGCTTGTCAAAACACCTGAAGTATTCCGTTTGCAGACGATTTATGTCACTTATGGCAATGAAGCCACACCAACGGCCAAGGTCGTAATCAACGGTCCTGAGGAGCAGCCGATTACTGCTTCTGCTGAAGGTAACGGTTCGGTAGATGCCATCTACAACGCTATCGATTCGGCTACAGGCGAGGAAGTCACCTTGAGTGATTATTCCATTAAATCTGTCAGCCGGGGCAAGGATGCACAAGGTGAGGTCCATGTGGTATTGACACAGGGCATTGTTGCTGCACAGGGTAGAGGTCTTAGCACCGATATTCTGGAAGCCAGCGCCCGGGCTTATCTGGATGCGCTTAACAAGCTGATCGAGAAGCGGAAAACCTATACGCTGCGTGATAACGCTACTCTGTAATTAAATACAATGTGCACGCATTGAATTGCTTGATGAAAGCCGTTCTGGCTGTAGACATTTGTCTATGGTCAGAACGGCTTTTTTTGTTGCGTAAACATGAGACTTTGGGCTTGAGACGTTTTGTTCAGAAAATGTTTAGCTGGCTGAATTAAAGTGAAATGTAGACTGTCAAAAGCTCAAAAACCTACGATAATTCAAATTTGTTGGGGGGAGATGGAATCAGCGAGTTTAATGCGAACAGCGTAAAGAAGGGCAGATCGTATTTGGGAGATAACACTACGAGAAAGGGAGGCTATCTAGTTCATGAAAAGAAAGAATGCAGGAATTTGGTTGACACTTCTTCTTCTTTTTACACAGTTTTTTAATGCTTTTGGATTTAGTACACGTGCGAGTGCAGATCCGTCCAATGAAATCAGCGAAAACATTGTCACCAGTGTGACTTTGGCAGTCTATGAAAATGGCCAGGTTGTGACAGATAATGTGTATAAGCTAGACTCAACAACGAAGCTGAACTTGACTTACGAATTACCGGCTGGACCGGATGGGGCAAGCAAGTATGGTGAAGGATCGACTTATACATTTACACTCCCAAATGTATTTCTAATCGATCGGGGCTATAGTGGGACCTTAGTGTACGATGAGTTTCCAGATGGCATCGGGACCTATAAAGTAGGTCCTGATAATAAAGTAGTTCTTACCTTTAATAAAAATATTGAAGGTCTCTTTAATGTTAAAGGAACATTTAACATTGAATCAATACTGAGTTCTACCCGAATTAGCGGATCTACGCAGCAGGAGATTCTTTTCCCAATTGCTGGGAATGACAAGAACTCCTTTGTGATTAATATTAAGCCTAATAACGGTGCCAGTATTAAAAAGAGCGGTACGCCCAAACCGCAAAAGTATAATCCGGAGAAAATTGATTGGACGATTGACGTCAATACATCACTAGATGAGATTCACAACGCACTTGTAACGGATATCCTAGAGCAGGGGCTGGAGCTTGATCTTAGCTCCATTTCTGTCTACAAATTGGATGTTGATGTCAAGGGGAATGTCACTGAAAAAGGAACCCTTAATGCAGGAGAATTTGATACGACCGGCAGTGATGCTTCAAAGTTGAATCTGAAGTTTGCTGCCAATCCGATCAAAGAAGCTTACCGCATTAAATTTTCTACCAAAATTACGGATTCAGCAGGATTATCTTACAGTAATACAGCTAAATTGACAGGCGATGGAGTATCTAAAGATTCTCCCACTGCCGTAGTTCCAGTAGAACGTGGGAAAACATTGGAGAAGCGTGCTACTGGAAACTATGATCCAGGCACAGAAACCATCCCATGGGAAATTCGTTTTAATTACAATGAAAAAACGATTCTAAAAGATGATGCTGTATTGAAGGACTATTTCAACAAGTCACAGGTGCTTGATAAAGATTCTTTCCATGTCTATAAAGTAAAGCTGGATCAGGATGGAAAGGGCACCGATGATGGTGAACTGATTTCGGGTACGGACTACACATTATCTGACCTGACAGACAAAGTCGGCGCCGGTAAGAACGGGTTCAAACTTGAATTCAGTAATGACATCAACTCGGCTTATCGTATCGTGTACAAAACCAAAGTAGCGGATCGGGTAATTAATGATGAAACCATTCATAACGATGTTACTTATGGTGATAATAACTCTGCAGGCGACCAAAAAGGCATTGGCCAGCGCGTTCTCTCCAAGAAACGTGGAGACGTAGACTATGATGCCAAGACTGTGAAATGGACGATCACAATCAATGAAGATAAAAGAACCATGAATGAAGTGGTTCTGACCGATGTTTTTGATCGCGGGGGCCTGAAATACCTTGGAGATCTACAGATTTCGCCAAGCCAAGGAGTAGTAGGTACGGGTTACAGTATTACTCCTGTTGGCAACTCAGATTATAAGGAGAAAGATGGATTCATAGTCAAATTTAATAATCCGATCACTGAGCCGATCACAATTACTTACACTACTTCTTTTGATTCTTACAAGCTGAGAGCCGGAGAAACTGAATTTTACAATGTAGCTAATCTTGTGTGGAAAGATACAGATGGAAAAGAGCAAAAAAAGGGGGATGTATGGGATAAATTTTCTCCGCGTAATGAAGTGAAGAACAATGGGTTTAAAAACGGAGATTATGACGCGATCACCAAGAAGATTACCTGGACCGTCGGTGCGAATTATAACAAGAGAAATCTTGCCGCTGGTGCAGTGCTCGAAGACCCGATTCCGAGTGGTCAAAAGTTTGTTGACAACAGTTTAAAAGTATACAAGTTGAGCTATGGGGCTAATGGGGATCCAATCAATCCGAAAAATGCGGATCTTATTGATTCCAGTGAATATGCCCAGCCGGTTGTATCAGGCAATCCTGCAGTATTAAGAGTAAAATTCAACAAAGCAGTTGACTACGCCTTTTACGTTGTCTTTGATACGGAATTTGTGAATGAGGATATCAATCAATCTTCCGTAACGAACATCGCAATTCTCAAAGACAAGGAGGACGGTACGGCGGTATCCAAGCCACTAGAGAAAACGCTTGATGTTCCAAAGGGTGGCGAATATATCAGCAAAACTGGTACTCAGGATACCAATGACCAGACCCAAATGAATTGGAGAATCACGATTAATGCTAACCAGTCCGATATCAATAAGGTTAAAATCGTTGATACCCCTACTCCGAATCAGATTCTGCTCCCGGATAGCTTCAATCTCTTCAAGACTACAGTATCTAAGAACGGTACTGTAACAAAGACTAATGATAAATTAACTCGCGATGTGGACTATACGTTGGAAATCAGTTCAGATCAAACTGGAGAGACTTTTACGCTCGAGTTAAAGAACCCGATCAAAGAGGCCTATATCCTGGAGTATAATTCTATCGTAACAGCAGTCGGAAATAACGTCATAGTTAACAACCGAGTAGATTTCAGTGCTGAAGGAAAAAATAAAATTAACAAACCGTTTACGAGCAAAAATGATATTCGTATTATCGATACTTCCGGATCGGGAAGCGGAGTTAAGGGCTCTCTCGTAGTCACAAAAACCAATGCTGATGGTACTGAGAAGCTAAAGGATGCGGAATTTGCATTATTCCGTCTGGTCGGTACACAGCAGACAGATAAGAAAGAAGGCAAGACGGATCAAGATGGCGTCCTTCAATTCAAGGATCTCAGAGCAGGGAAATATGTGTTAAAAGAAACAAAGGCTCCTGCGGGATATGCCTTAGACGCCACAGAGTATCCAGTGACGATCAACTCTTCTGCTGTAGTTTCGAGGACGGTTCAAAATGACTTTAATGGCTCCTTGAAAATCACGAAAGTAGCAGATGAAGATAAGTCTATAAAGCTGGAAGGCGCAGAATTTGAGTTGTACGATTCAAATAATCAATTAGTTGGCACAAAAAAAACTACTAATAGTGATGGTGAGATTGTTTTCCCTAAATTAAAGGGCGGAGAGTACACGCTTAAAGAAATAAAGGCCCCTACAGGTTATGTGCTTGATACTTCTCGCATCAATGTGACCATTGATCCATCACAAGAGTTAAAGAAACAGGTATCTAATAAGCTGACACCGATAGCAACACCGTCGCCGACGCCGACAGCAACACCGTCACCAACGCCGACAGCAACACCGTCGCCAACGCCGACAGCAACACCGTCGCCGACGGTAGCACCAACACCGACGCCGACGGTAGCACCAACACCGACGCCGACGGTAGCACCAACACCGACGCCGACGGTAGCACCAACACCGACGCCGACGGTAGCACCAACACCGACGCCGACGGTAGCACCAACACCGACGCCGACGGTAGCACCAACACCGACGCCGACGGTAGCACCAACACCGACGCCGACGGTAGCACCAACACCGACGCCGACGGTAGCACCAACACCGACGCCGACGGTAGCACCAACACCGACGCCGACGGTAGCACCAACACCGACGCCGACGGTAGCACCAACACCGACGCCGACGGTAGCACCAACACCGACGCCGACGGTAGCACCAACACCGACGCCGACGGTAGCACCAACACCGACGCCGACGGTAGCACCAACACCGACGCCGACGGTAGCACCAACACCGACGCCGACGGTAGCACCAACACCAACACCGACGGTAGCACCGACGCCGACGGTAGCACCAACACCGACACCGACGGTAGCACCAACACCAACACCGACGCCAACGCCGGTAGCAACGCCGACACCGACGCCAACGCCGGTAGCGACACCGACAGCAACACCGACAGCAACACCGTCGCCAACACCGACAGCTTCCGCTACGCCTGAGGCGAGTGCGTCGCCAACGGTAGCGCCGCCGACTGAAGAACCAACAGCTACGCCTTCGGCAACGCCGACAGCAACACCAGTACCGACCTTGCCGCCGACATCGACATTTGAGCCGGTAGCAACGCCTACTCCTGTACCAGGAGTCATTGTTACACCGACGCCTTCCCCGTCACCGGGTGCTTCAGTAACACCATCGTCAACACCTTCGGCAACGCCGACAGTTGTACCAAGCGCAGGTCCAACAACAACACCTGTTCAACCGACAACTCCGGCAACTCCAGTTGTTCCGCAGGCGACACCGCCTGTGAAGCAGGAGACAACGACCGAAGAAGTGCCAATTGAAGGTGAGATTCCACTTGGAGGCGTGCCAAGTATCGGTGATGCACCGGCACACGGCAAGGTCACCCTGAAGCCAAACGGCAAGTGGGTGTATACACCAGACCCTGGTTTTATCGGAAAAGACAAATTCACGATCATCGTGACCGATAAAGACGGAAATGAAGAAGAGGTTGTCATCGAAATTGATGTTGAAGAAGTACCAAAGGGTACGGTAACAGGAGAGCCAGATGGTAATAGTAAAGGCAAAGATGGAAAGCCTACCGTATTGCCGAAGACTGGCGAAGACAGCCCGCTTCCGATTTACCTGGTTGGTGGATCTCTGATTATTCTCGGTTATGTACTGAGCAGAAGATTCAGAAAAGGCGGCAAACAGGAGTAGAGATAAGAACTGCTTGAGATATTAAAAAGGTCTAGATTAAAGGAAAGCGAGCCCATCTCCAGATGCAACGGAGGTGGGCTCGCTTCTTTGTATAGCGTCGGATTCGGCAGTAGTCCTTTTTCTTTACAACTGTTTCAGATTGTGTAGCTTCCAGTCAGAATACCAGTGCTCGATATTGGACGGCAGTTCCGTGCTGAGATCATCCTTTAGCAGTTCGGTGAGAGCTTTGTACTGATCCTCTACCGCAGAACGTTCTCCGATGCTGTCATAGACCTTCATCAGCCCCAGATGCCCTTGTTCAAAATAGGGTTGAAGCTGGACGATCCGCTGATAGACGGTTACTGCTTCAGGAATTCGTCCACTGCTAGTATAGTAATCAGCGATCCCGATGGCATGATGCAGCCAAATGGTCCGAAGCCGCTGTCGTTCGCTTTCAGCCCAGAGATAGTCGTAGTCCCCGAAATAATCTCCAGAATAAAGATCGAACAATCGTTGATGATCATTGAAGTTGCTATCCCCGATGGGATGAAGCGTAAGAATACCGTTTTCCCACTGGGCGGAATCAATCAGCATCGAACCGCTCTCCAGGGTGTAGCCCTCACCGCCACTGACATTGTTGATCTGCAGCTCAATACCGGCTTGCTTCAGGCATTGCCTGACTTGGTAGATCGTTGTATAAAGATGGGTGGAAGCTTTTTTTAGATTAAAGTCAGGCCACAGCATATCTATGAGTGTGTCTTTGCTGACAAAACGGTTGCGGTTATGGAGCAGAAGAGCGAACAGTTCCTGCGCCTTGTTGGTCCGCCAGCGGATGGTATTTAGGTGAACGCCCCCCCGTTCAAACCGCAGGGAAGGAAAGCAGCGGACCATAAGCGTATCTGAGGAGCTTACCTGCTTGGTCTCTCGTTGTGCCCGCTCCTCCAGACGACCGATAGTCTTCAAGAGCCGGTCACGAATAACAGGCTTCAGTACATAGTCCAGTGCATTGACTTCAAACGCTTCCAAGGCATAATTGTTATAAGCTGTCACAAATACAATATCAGCCTCCGGGGTACGCTCATGCATGATTTCCGCAGCCTGCAGGCCGTTCATCTCCGGCATATCAATATCTAGAAAAATAACGTCCGCCTTCCACTTTCCTGCTTCATTGACGGCTTCCACAGGGTCTGTATATGTGGCGACTACATTTACTGTCCCTAGCTCTTTAAGCATGTGCTCCAATTTCATTAAGGCCAGCCGCTCATCGTCCACTAGTATTGCCTGGATCATTACTATCCCACCACTCAGACTTAGTTTTATCTTACAAGACCGTACAAACCGTTCCTTATCAATGTACAAATAAGCGCGCACTAGTTCAAGTTAATTCGACAAAAAAGGCATCATTCCCTCTATAATGGTAATAACCTGTGCTATAGATGATTGGGATAAGCCAGTTGCTTGGTCTCCAATTAAAAAATAATGTGAAAAGATTGCAGGGAAATTGCGCTACCGGGCGTCTAACTAAAAGAAGCAGGAGGAGGGGAGACAACTGGAAGAGGCGGAGTGGATATCCGCTGTGCTGAGTGGTGAGCATCAAATGTTCGGACATTTGGTGGACCGTTATCAAGGCATGGTGTACAGAGTATGCGTTAAAATCACGGGAGAGGCCGAGTCCGCCAAGGATATGGCCCAGGAGGTTTTTATAAAAGCCTACAAAGCGCTCCCCTCCTTCCGGGGACAATCCTCCTTCTCCACTTGGCTGTACCGGATTGCCTATAGAACCTGTCTGGACTGGAAACGGGCCAATGACAGAGAGTGGCGGCACCGCAGTATAGCTGAGTACACAGAGAATGATTGGGTGACGTCGCAGACTCCAGAGCACGCAGCGCTTCGCAAAGAAGCATCTGCTGAATTGGATGAGAATTTGAACAGCCTTGCAGAACCGTACCGGTCGGTTGTGCAGCTCTATTATTTTCAGCGACACTCTTATCAGGAAATAGCCGAGCAGCGGGGCGTTTCCGTCAAAACAGTGGAATCACAGCTGTATCGAGCCAGACAGATGATGCGTAGACAAGGGGAGGAATGGCGATGAATTGTGCAACAGTTAAAGAGTGGATGCCGCATTATATAGACGGTCTGCTGTCTCCAGAGATGGAGCTGAGCATCAGGTTGCACATTGAGTCCTGTCCCGATTGTGCCCAGTGGCTGACAGAAGTCAGAGAAATGTCGGCTTTGTGGGCGGATATGGAAGCCCGGCTGCCGCATACAGAGGAACCGATGGAGTACCCCGATTTAAAAACAGATGTGATGGCTCATATTGAATCGCTAGAAGCCGAGCGAAGAAAGCGTGCGGTTACAGGAACGCTGGCAAGACGACGGTTCGCACCCAAAACCTCTTGGATGCACTATGGTCTTGCAGCCTGCCTGACGTTCCTGCTACTCCAGTTCGGTGTCTTTGAGAATCTGGCTTACGGAATCACGGAGATCAATGGACATGTGTCAACCTCAGTGAATTCATGGTTCAGAGCCAATAAATAATGAATGATCTGCAATCACAAAGATTAGCACATTACAAATTATGGGAGGATATTGTATGATTAGAAAGAGACGCTGGCTTACCTTTTTTCTGGCGATGGTTCCAGGGGTCGGTCACCTTTACCTTGGATTCAAAAAACAGGGTTTGCAGTTTATGATCGGAGCATCCATCTGCATTATCTGCATTCCGTCGGAACCGATGATTTTTCCGTTCGCCTTGGCGGCGCTATGGTTCTATCAGTTGTTTGATGCGCTACAAAAAGCGGCCTGGATGAAGATCGCAGCAGCAGAGCATGAACGAATGATGTTCCAGCCGGATGCCTTCGGCGCTCCTTGGACGATGGATCTGCATTCAATGCCGGGATACCCACAGGATGATATGAACCCGGCCTGGGTGGGGATTGGCTGCGTTGTCGGCGGCATTCTGCTACTGATGATTACAGCGTTCCCAGGGTTGTGGGACATTCTGTCAGAGATCAATTTCGGCACGATTCTACTCTCGCTGGTGCTGATTGGCTATGGGCTGAAATTGCTCAAGAGTAATACAAGAGCCTAAGAAACGGGGAGTTATGTCAATGAGTAGATGGAAAATCGGAAGTTTCACCGCAGCGATCGGCTGTATCGCGGTTGGCGCTATAATTGCGTTGGCCCAGTATGGTATGTTGAGCTACGCTGCTTTGGGCTTTTTATGGCCTGCCTTGCTGATCCTGTTCGGTCTGGAGATGCTGCTTAGACTCTTTATCCGCTCAGATGTCAGGAGCCGTGTAAGCGGGTGGGCTATTGTTCTAATCATTCTGCTCGTTGCTGCAAGCGGAGGTCAATCTCTTTATGCTGGAGGCTCGCTGGGTGGATTATTCGGTAATAATCAGTTGGTCGCGATGAGCGGAACCGCAGAGGCGGGCTCTGAGATCAAGGCGGTCAGGATTGAGCTGCCGAATGGCAAAGTAACCGTAAAGGGAGAAGCAGAGAAGGCCGAGGTTCAATATGAGGGAAGCCTGCTTCTTCCCGGCGATTCAGAGAGTGAAGCGAAGAGTAATCTGGACAAGAAATGGGAGATCGAGGCCCAAGGGGATACACTGGTTCTGAGACTGGCAGGTAACAATAACTGGCTTTCCAATATTCAATTTGGCTTCTATAGCAAAGGTCCTTATCTGAATGTAAGTGTGCCGCAGAATCTGTCCGTAGAAGTGATAACCAGCGACGGCTCTATTGAAGCCTCCGGGCTTCAGTCCGGTTTGACAGTTGACACTTCCAATGGGACGATGAACCTGCATGATATTGCTGGTGGTTTAACAGCCCATTCCAGTAACGGATCGATTACGGTGAAAAATATTCAGGGCGAGGTGGATTTGGCCAGCTCCAACGGATCGATGACGCTTGATAAAGTCGATGGAGCCCTCACTGCCAAGAGCAGCAATGGCAAAATAGCGGTTAACTCGGGGGTAACCGGGGATTGGAGGCTGACAACGAGCAATGGCTCCGTTGTTCTGGGAATACCAGAGGCCACGGATGCCACTATCTCCGCGGACACTAGTAACAGTTCACTCAAGGGCAATGTGAATTGGGAACGCAGCAGCGATACCAGCGGTACGGCTAAAGTCGGCAAAGGTACTTATAAAGTTACTATCTCTACAAGCAATGGTGGTATCACCGCAGATACGACAGAATAGTAGGGCCAATAATAGAGGGAGCTGTCTTTTCCGGTATAAGACCGGGAAGAGACAGCTCCCTTTATTGAATGTAGTTTCTGCTTATAGATATCGAGTTAAAATGCGATCTGATTCATTGCTTACCGTACAGCTTTTTGGTCTTACCATGTATTATCAATTCTTACTGGAGATTACCAGGCGTAGGCTTTCGGTGCTTCTCCGCCCGGACCAGGGAAAATTTCGTCGAGACGTTTCAGTACAGACTCGTCCAGTACGATTTCCAGGCTGCGCAGCGCGCTTTCGAACTGCTCCAGCGTGCGCGGTCCAATGATCGGCGCGGTGACCGCCGGATTGGCCAGCAACCAAGCCAGGGCAATATTGTCTTGCGGCTCACCCAGTTCTTGGCTCAGCCCGGCAAATGCCTCAAGCTGGCTCTTATACTGCTCTACGCGCTCCGTATTGCCGCCACTGCGGCTGCCTTCAATCTTCTTAAGGGCGTTACGGCCTAGCAGGCCGCCGTCCAGCGGGCTCCAGGGGATGATCCCAAGGCCAAGACTTTGCGAGGCTGGCAGTACCTCAAGCTCCGGCAGGCGGCAGGTGAGGCTGTATTTATGCTGCTCGGAGACAAGCCCCAGGAATCCGCGGGCTTTAGCTTCCTGCTGGGCCACAGCGATATCCCAGCCGGCAAAGTTGCTGGAACCGACATAGTCGATTTTACCCTGGCTTACAGCCAGCTCAAAGGCACCCCACAGCTCGTCCCAGGACACGCTACGATCCACATGGTGCATCTGGTACAGCTCGATGTGATCGGTCTGAAGACGCTTCAGGGAGCCTTCCAGATGACGGCGGATTTTGTAGGCGGAGAGGCCAGCTTCATCATTGGGGCCATCCAGCTTGTCGCTCATAGAGCCGTAGGCTTTGGTCGCGAGGACAACTTTCTCCCGGCGTCCGCCACCTTGCTTGAACCAGCGGCCGATAATGGTCTCTGTCAGGCCGGAATTTTCGCCCCAGCCATAAATGTTAGCGGTATCAAAAAAATTGACCCCTGCATCCAGCGCGGCGTCCATAATCCGGAATGCTTCTTTTTCATCCGTAGATGGGCCAAAATTCATCGTTCCCAGACATAGGCGGCTAACCTGCATGCCTGATTTACCAAGTTTAGCGTATTGCACGGTGTAATCACTCCTTCAATGAGTTTGAAATAGGGCAAAACCGGTTGCTTTTTTCTTTTACTTATTAATTGTAACCAACTTCTGGGGCAAGAGCAAATGCATCAGGGAATATTTACACATGAGCTATGGTATACCCATTGAGCTGTGAAACTAACAATAATAAAGTTAATTTACAGATTGTTACAGATCTAGTACAGTCATGATGATCATTGGAATTATACATCGAAGGGGGATTGAAATGTCGAGCACATCGGGAGGATTATTTTTATTAAATGGACTTAGTGTAGTCGGTGTATTGTTATGGCTGGCTTCCCTGGGAATGGCGACGGACTGTGAAGTTGAAGCGGTTCAACAGGCACCATAGAATCCAGGAGTTAACCTTTCTATTTGAAAAGAGTATCCCTATAGGCTGTGCCTATAACCTCAATAGAATTTATATCTTTGTTGTTTACTGTCCATTATGATACAACATATAGAAAGAAGAACTATGTCTGTGTGACCGCAGACCACTTGAGGAGTGACTGAAATGAGCGAGGTTAAGAAGATTGCGGTAATCGCAGGGGATGGAATCGGACCCGAGGTTGTGGCTGAAGCGGAAAAAGTATTGAAGGTAACAGAAGAAGTGTTCGGCTACAAGTTTGAAACGGAGCATGCGCTATTCGGCGGCATCGCCATTGACGAGAGAGGCACACCGCTTCCAGAAGATACACTTCAAATTTGTCGCAGTGCAGATGCAGTATTGCTCGGTGCTGTAGGCGGACCGAAGTGGGATAACAACCCGAAAGAGCTGCGCCCGGAAACTGGACTGCTGGGTATTCGCAAAGCGCTTGGACTGTTCTCCAATTTGCGTCCGGCTAACGTTTTTGATTGTCTGAAGGATGCGTCCACATTGAAACCGGAAGTGCTGGAAGGCACAGACCTCATGGTTGTGCGCGAGCTGACAGGCGGCATTTACTTCGGGGACAAGCTTCGTCGTCAAGGCGAGCATGGCGAAGAAGCAGTAGATACCTGCGTATACAATGTTACAGAAGTTGAGCGCATCGTACGCCAGGCGTTCGAAATTGCCGGCAAACGCCGCAAGAAGCTGGCAAGTGTAGATAAAGCCAACGTTCTTGAGACTTCGCGCCTGTGGCGTGAGGTTGTAAACAGAGTGGCTCCTGAATACCCGGACATCGAGCTGGAGCATGTACTGGTAGATAACTGCGCGATGCAGCTTCTGCGTCGTCCGTCGAGCTTCGACGTTATCGTTACTGAGAACATGTTCGGAGATATTCTGAGTGATGAAGCAGCCATGCTGACAGGTTCCATCGGAATGCTGGCTTCCGCTTCCATGGGCAAAGGCAGCTACGGCCTCTACGAGCCGGTACACGGCTCTGCGCCTGATATCGCAGGCCAAGGTCTTGCCAACCCAATCGCAACCATTCTGTCCCTGGGCTTGATGTTCCGCCTGACCTTCGGTTATGAAGATGCAGCGGATGCCATTGAAGCGGCAGTAGCGGAAGTACTGGATGCGGGTCACCGTACAAGCGATATCGCTGTAGATAAGAGCCAAGCGATCAGCACCACTCAGATGGGCGATTTGATTGCAGCGGCTATCCGCAAAGCCTAAAGAATCGTTACCAACCCGCCTCTGATCTCATTATGAATCGGGAAGCATGTACTGAAACGTCACAAAAAGTTGCTTATTTATAATTATTATAAAAAAATAATGAATGTAATATTGACTTTGATTTTGTGCGATGATACCATTTGGTATGTAGCAGTAAGACAGTAACTGTCCATCAAAATTCAAGAAAGACACTGGCTTCTCGATTTTCTTCGGAAATCATGCAGACTTGTTGTTTTTCTTACATAATCAAGGGAGGAATAAGCAATGGCAGAACGTTTGGTAGGTAAACCGGCTCCGGATTTCACTTTGGAGACTGTATCGGGTGATGGTAAGGATTTCGGAAAGGTTAGCTTGTCCGATTATCGCGGTAAATGGCTTGTATTCTTCTTTTATCCACTAGATTTCACATTTGTATGCCCAACTGAGATCACAGCTCTTAGCGATGCTGCAGCTCAATTTGCGGCGCTTGATACTGAAATTCTGGGTGCCAGCACTGACTCGATCCACAGCCACAAAGCATGGATCAACACACCTAAGGATTCCAATGGCCTTGGTCAATTGAACTTCCCGCTTGCAGCTGACCTTACGAAGAAGGTTGCCAAAGACTACGGCATCCTGATCGAAGAAGAAGGTATCGCTCTGCGTGGTCTGTTCATCATCGATCCAGAAGGCGAACTGAAATATCAAGTTGTTAACCACAATGATGTAGGCCGTAGCGTGGAAGAAACGCTTCGTGTGCTTCAAGCACTGCAATCCGGCGGATTGTGCGCAATGAACTGGAAACCAGGCGACAAGAACTTGTAATCCGTTCATTCAGCATTGTGATCTTTGATAGCTGACAAGAACCTCCTTGCGGGATTTTTCCCGACAAGGGGGTTTTTTGCTCCAAATCGTTTGTATTTTTATAAAAGAAGCGTAATACAATACAATAATACGTAATTCGTAAATTTCGGATCATCCAAGGAGGGTGAACAATCATGAGCTTTTGCTGTGGAGCGAGTATGGTAGGAACAACGGGAACCCTAAAACATTATCGCACGCAAGTCCATAATGTTCCCCTGCTTTTTTGCCCGGTATGCCACCGGGTTGAGGTACATTACAAAGTTGAGAATGAATATGAGATTCTTGCGGAATATGCTCACGGTGATGGTGTGACGGATGTGGATTTCCAGGATTATGTCATGGAGGACGAGGAAGCGGTCTTCGAGAATGTCGTGAATGTCGAGAGTGAGGACCCTCTGGCGATTGTGCGCAGTCAAATTGACATGGCGCTTGACCTGCTTGCTTTTGCCAAACAGATCCAGGATGCTAAATGGGAACGTGAATTGAAGAAGAGACTGGCCGTCATGAGCCAACGGCGTCATCGTCTTCAACAAAAAGCGTAAGATGTCACATACTGATTCTATGAGAAAAGAACCTCTGCTGCTGCAGGGGTTCTTCTTTTTGTTTTGTCAAAATCGCTCTGTATATCGTTATTAATGTAAAATCAGGAACGTATGTACTTTTTTATTATGCTGCTTCGGGACTAAATTTAACTATATTGAGAAAAATACTATGTCTTATGTATCATTTTATGAATATTTTTACTATTCGACAGTTTCTCTGATTGCGTTGTCTTCTCCACTTGGATATGATTGGAATATAGTTGAAACGGTTGGATAACAAAGAACGATTACCGAATGTTCTGGCGTCTTCGTCATATACTCAAATACATAGTCATTTGCTGTCGTTGAGCGCTTCGTCATTTGCAGTAGAAGGGGGAACTTCGTATCGTGATAAGCCAATTTCAAGAAAGCTTGCATTTAACGGCAAGAACGTTTCAATCAGCAATGTTGGACACGACTTTTGAGGATGTTCTGGAGCACATTGACAGCGGGATCATGCTTTTTGACGAAGAGGGAGTTCTTAGCTTTGTGAACAAGCAAATGTACGGGATGCTGGACCTGCCGCGCAGTTCGCTGGTTGGATGCACCATGTCTCATCTGCTGGCGCATGTTCAACTAAGCCGCTTCAAGAAGAAGCTTGTACTGCGTGTTTATCGTGAGACCGTCTACAAGGGAAAGTCAAGTTATGAATATATTGATGAATTCGGCCGTTATTGGAGAGTCACGCTGTCCTCGGGAGAACAACTGAAAGGGTCTTATCTTTTTACGGTGAAGGAAATCTCCGATTATAAGCTGATTGAGCAAACCGCCTACCAAAATGACAATCTCGCTATGCTGGGCAAGCTGTCAGCGTCCATCGCCCATGAAATCCGCAATCCTCTGACCGCAATCCGCGGCTTTATCCAATTGCTCCGTCCACACCTGCACCAACTCGGCAAAGAAGAGTATGCCAGAATTATACTAGCTGAAATCGACCGCGCGAATGATATTATACATGAATTTCTGACCTCCTCCAAACCTTCAGTACCTCAAGTCGGAATGATCTCCGTGTCTGCATTGCTTAAAGAAGTTGTGCTTTTGACAGAGAGCGAGGCTCTAATGAAGGGCTGCCAGATCAATCTCCACCAACTTCAAACCGACCTGATCATATCTGTGGATGTGAAGCAAGTGAAGCAGGTGGTTCTAAATATGATAAGAAATGCAATGGAAGCGATTACAGACCGGATAGACAGTGATATGGGTAGAATAGAGATCGGCGCACGGAGAGAAGGTGCGGAGGTCCGCATTTTTATTTCTGACAACGGTAAGGGAATGGATATTCTCACCTTGGACAGGTTGTTTAATCCTTTCTTCACCACCAAGGAGAATGGGACGGGACTGGGGCTGTCGGTCAGTGACCGGATTATCAAAAATCACGGGGGATGCATTTCTGTCAGCAGCCGGTTGAATGAGGGTACGCAGTTTGTGATTTCGCTGCCCCTGATTCAATAGTAACTTGCATTGGATGGTTTGCTTCAATTATTAGCCCCATAGCGAGAAGTGACAGGTTGATATCTTGTCAGGTCGAGAGCCCACATCTCCCGCCTTACAGGAGATCAGCCTGTTCTGTGTTACAATGAACGCTTAGACTTCTGGGAACGACAGATGGAGGGATTACAATGAATATTGAATGGAGCAGTGGAAGACTGACTGATTCCGTACAGGCCGATGCTCTTGTGCTGATGATCTCGGAGTCAGAAGCTCAGCATGGTGGTATATCCGCAGACTGGGATAGACGATTGTACGGATTGAACAAGGCGGGATTGTTTGAGGGCAAGCTGAACCAGACTTACGCGTTGCCGCTGGAAGATCATCCGACTTGTTCTTTGGCTATTCTAGCAGGAGTAGGGGGTGTTTCCCTTGATAAATCGGACTTGCGGCTGTGGGCGGCCCAGCTTGTCCGTACAGCGCTTAGGTTGAAGGTTAAGCGGGTAATCCTGCAATTGACACAGGACTTCTCTCTGCGAGCAGCAGGGTTGTCAGACATGGAAGCCGCACATGCGCTGAGCGAAGGCTTTATATTAGGGGCTTACCGCCGGAAGCATTATAAGCTGGATCAGTTCCAGTTCGGTATAGATCATCTTTTGATCCATCAGGAGGGTGAGGTAGAAGAGAAGAGAGCGGCTGGTTGGAGAGAAGGACTTGAACGCGGGCAAGCCTTTGGTGAGGGCACGAATCTGGCACGTGACTTGACGAATACGCCGGGCAATCTGTTGGTTCCGTCTGATCTGGCTGTTGCGGCTATTGCCGTAGCAGAACGATACGGTCTTCCGGCAGAGGTACTGGATGAGCAGGAGATTGCAGGAAAGGGTATGGGGGGCTTAATCGCTGTGGGCAAAGGCAGCGTCAATCCACCACGCATGATCGTGATCCGCTATCAGGGCAAAGGGGAGTGGGAGAATGTCATCGGGCTAGTCGGCAAAGGCATCACCTTCGACACAGGAGGGATATCCCTGAAAAGGGCGCCTGGCATGGAGGACATGATCAGTGATATGGGTGGCGCTGCTGCGGTACTGGGTGTTATGGAGGCGCTGGGGCGTCTGCGACCGCCCATCAATGTAGTGATGGCGATTCCTTCCGCGGAGAATATGCCGGCAGGAAATGCTTTCAAGCCCGGCGATATTGTGACCTCTTACAGCGGGCGAACCATTGAGGTGCTCAATACCGATGCTGAAGGACGAATTGTACTGGCAGACGCACTCACCTACATCAGGGAATGGGGGGCGGAGCGCATTGTGGATGTGGCAACCCTAACCGGGGCTGTAGTGTCTACGCTGGGCGATATTGCTACTGGTGCTGTAACGAACAATGAAGCGCTGCTAGAAGAGATTATGGCGGCAGGTGACAGTGCCGGTGAAAAGATATGGCAGCTTCCGGCATATCCCGAATTTCGGGATATGCTCAAGAGCGAGGTAGCGGATATCCGCGGCAGTGCTGGAAGATATGGCGGCGCAACGACCGCTGGACTGTTTATCGGTACCTTTGCCGAAGGCCTGCCTTGGGTGCATCTTGATATTGCCGGAACGGCGTTCCTGGCAAGGGAACGCGGAGTCAATCCTAAGGGGGCGTCAGGCGTTATGGTCCGCACACTCCTGGAATGGCTGCTCAGCCAAGCTTTGCTGCCTAAGGCCGACGCAACAGAATAGAACAGTAAGCTGGAGTACAACAAGCTAGCTTGCTTCAAATAAAAAGGCAGTGCCTCCCGATTGTTGGGAAAGCACTGCCTTTGTGACGTTCTTGACGAGCCTATCCAGAATCAATTGCCGGGTCTTCGTGAACGAATTTGCTCGGCAACGGATTGAATGCCGTCTATCAGTTTGTCCCGGGTCTTTTTATTCCGCAACAGATATACAGCTCCTAATGCCGCGGTGGTAAATAATGTTCTTTTGGCACCCATCATGTGCACCTCCTCGGTCTAATCTGCAGTCTGTGTATAACAAAAACATACCCGTGACCGATGATAATTAAACCAAGATATTAATGGAAACCAGCCTTCCTAACAGGTCAGTGTTTACCCTTGACGCTTTCTCCCCTACAGGAGAGCGGGGAGTCAAGCGAAGCTGCAGCACAGGTCTTGCCTTTGTCACAGCCGGCGCAAGCGCCTTGTTTTCCCTTCTGCACATGACGGTAGATCATCCAGCCTGAGTAGCCGAATACAAGCCCAATGATGATAACGTTGATCATGTTGCCGCCTCGCCTTCTACCGCTGTCCGCGGTTCGATTAATCTGACTAATCTCTCAGCTTACGACCATCCAAGCAACCGTCCGCCCTGAAAAACAAGAAACGACACGATATAAGCGAGTATCAAGCAATAGCCCATGGAGAAGAATGTCCACTTCCAGGAATTTGTCTCCTTCTTGATCACACCGACGGTAGCCAGACATGGAATATAGAGCAGAATAAAGATCATGAAGCTGATGGCGCTCAGTGGTGTGAATACTTGTGAAATCTGGTTTTCTAGTCCGGCAGTATCCGGGGCATGATAGATAATATTCATGGTGGAGACTACGACTTCTTTAGCCAAAAAACCGGGAACCAGTGTGGAGCCTGCTTGCCATGTGCCAAAACCGAGCGGCGCCAGCAGTGGAGCGATCAGACCACCGAATCGGGCAAGATAACTGTCATCCATCGCGACATCGAGTCCACCAGGTCCAGCATAGGAGACTAGCCAGATGATAACAGAGCCCGCCAGGATAATGGTTCCGGCCTTGCGCAGAAAGCCTTTACCCTTCTCCCACGTGCTGCGCGACAGAGTCTTGATCTGCGGCATCCGATAAGGGGGCAGCTCAATCATGAAGACAGAGGACTCATTTTTGAAGAGAAGCCTGGAGAACAATTTACATAGTATCAACGCAAAGACAATGCCTAGAACATACATCGACAACACAGCAAAGGCTTGGCGTTCCGGGAAGAAGACTGCTGCAAACAGAGCATACACTGGGAGTCGCGCAGAACAGGACATCAGTGGCATAAGCAGCGTGGTCAGCATCCGGTCTTTTGGCTGTTCGATGCTTCGCGCGGCCATGATGGCCGGTACGTTACAGCCAAATCCGATGATAAAAGGAATAAAGGCTTTGCCGTTCAGTCCCATCCGTTCCATGGTGCTGTCCATCAGCAGGCAGACGCGAGCCATGTAGCCGGAATCCTCAAGGAACGAAATGATCAGGAACAGGATAAAGATCTGTGGTACAAATACAATCACTCCACCAACACCAGCAATAATACCGTCGACGATCAGCGCATGTGTAAAATTGGACGCTCCGAGGAATCCTAGCAGGGAATTGGCACCTTCACTGATGGGGCCTGAGATCAGTCCGTCCACGATATCTGACAACGGACCGCCGACCCAATCGAAGGTAGTCTTGAATAAGACGTACATGATTAAGATGAATAAAGGTAGCCCCAAGATTCGATGGGTTAGCAAGGCATCCAGTCTTTCGGTCAGGTTATGAGGCTTCTGGTCTTCTCTGTCCAGCACTTCCAGACATAATGAGGTGATATAGTCCATCCGGACCGAACGGAGCCACTGAGGCAGCGTCAAGGCTAGAGTCTTTCGTTGCAGCTCGCTCTGACAGGCATCTCCAAGCTTCACTAATTTGCTGATATCCATGCGGGCTTTCAGGAAATCCAGGACAACGGGATTCTGCTCCATCAGTTGTAGAGCCATCCAGCGGTGGTTCGGCAAATCCTTCATATGCCGCAGTTCCTGCTCTAATGAGGAAATAGCTGCTTCGACGATCTCCCCGTAATGGAGCTTGAAGTGCACAGGAGGGATGTCTGCGGATTGTCCGAGAAGGCTCAAAATTTCTTTGCAGCCCTTGCCGGTTCTTGCTACCAACGGTAGTACGGGAATGCCAAGCCTGTCCTGCAGGACCTTTGGATTGACATGAATGCCGCGTGCTGTAGCCACATCAATCATATTCAGACCCAGCATGGTGGGTTTGCCGTATTCAAGCAACTGCAGTGTAAGCAACAGGTTACGTTCCAACTGTGAGGCATCGACAATATTGATTAGTGCCTCCGGTGATTCTTCAATCAGATATTGTGCAGCCACGCCTTCATCGCGGGAGAGAGGGTGAAGGGAGTAAATACCGGGCAGGTCGATGAGCTTGCCTGCGCCGTTCTTGAGGCTGCCGACTTTTTTCTCAACGGTTACACCTGCCCAGTTCCCTACATATTCATAGGAAGCAGTCAGCGTATTGAAAAGAGAGGTCTTACCGGTATTGGGATTGCCGACCAGTGCGATTGCGCTCATGAGAGATTAACCTCTATTCTGGAAGCTTCCTTCCGGCGGATGGCGAACAGCTGGCCGTTGCATTCCAGGGTGATAGGCCCGAGAAAAGGCCCCTTTCCTTTAAGACGGATACGGACACCTTCCAAAACGCCAAGATCGGCCAGACGCCGACGGAGGATGGGGTTGATGCCTTCTATTTTATGAATGGAACCGGTAGAGCCGGATGGCAGTTGAAGCAGAGAACAGAGGTGCAGAGTCATAAGAACCCCCCATAAGATACTGATAATCAATCTCAGTTGTCTTTTTCTGTAATGTAGCATGATTCATGGGCAAACTCTGTGATTTTCGTCATTGTTGCCTGTAGGAAAATATCTTTACATTTTATTCTTCATTAAAGTATTATTGAACGATAATCCATGATTGCATAGTTGAAGGGAGAACGAATCGTGAAGACTAATCAGAGCAAAATCGTCGATTGCACCATCCGCGACGGAGGTCTAGTGAATAACTGGGATTTCAGTGTGGAATTTGTTCAACAATTGTACGCCGGCTTGAATGAAGCGGGTGTTGATTATATGGAGATCGGGTACAAGAATTCGCCCAAACTGCTGAAGGGTGCCGAAGGCGCTGGCCCTTGGCGCTTCCTGGACGATGACTTCCTGCGCAAAGTAATCCCGCAAAAAGGGCACACGAAGCTCTCTGCCCTCGTTGATATCGGCCGTGTGGATGAGAATGACATTTTGCCCCGCAGCGAGAGCATGATCGACCTGATTCGTGTGGCTTGTTACAGCAAAGATGTGGACAAGGCGCTGCAATTGGTACAGACCTTCCATGATCTTGGTTATGAGACCACTATCAACATTATGGCGTTGTCCAATGTGATGGAGAACGAACTGTTGGAAGCCTTTGAACTGATCAACGAGAGTGTTGTTGATGTAGTGTACATCGTAGATTCCTATGGCAGTCTTGATCACAATGACATGAAGTACCTGGTGGACAAGTTCAAGACTCACCTTCCGAACAAACGCCTGGGCGTTCACACTCACAACAACCTGCAGCTGGCGTTCTCTAATACACTTGTAGCTGCTGAGAACGGCGTGGAGCTGCTGGATGCTTCTTGCTACGGTATGGGACGTGCAGCGGGAAATTGCCCGACAGAACTGCTCGTTACTCACTTGAAAAATACAAATTACAAACTTCGCCCGGTGCTGGACGTTGTGGAACGCTTGATGATTCCACTTCGTGAAAAAGAGGAGTGGGGCTATATCATTCCTTACATGATCACCGGTACGCTTGACGAGCATCCCCGCTCAGCCATGGCTCTCCGTTCATCGGAAGACAAGGACAAATCGGTAGATTTCTATGACAAGCTCACCACACCGGAAGTTACCTTTGGGGAAAAATAAACGGCAGCTTTCACTATAAGCACTGACCCCGCCTAGGGGAAGGTGCTTTTTTTTGCGAAATGATAAATTCATCTTCGTTAACATGCAAAAATATAGGCAGTAGAATGAAGATGCCTGTCGATAACACTTTTTTATTGTCGAAAGAACGCTGTAACTTTACAGGCCTAACCAACCGATATTTATAAATAGGGTAAAAAAATCCATTCCATTAGATATGAATATAGATATCATTTTTTCGGACGCGAGGGACTTATGAGACAAGAAGAGAAAAAAACAATTCGTGCGGCTATACTGGGGGCGCTGCTGTTCCTTCTGATTCAGATTTTTCATTCATCGTTAAATCTGGATGACGATTGGGCCTTGCTGGCAGCGTTGTACCTTATTGCAGGCTGTTGCAGTGTTGCTTTCGGGTTTGCAATTTTTGCACAGGGCTGGCTGTTTTTCTCGAATAGATTGTCCAAAGCGAGACTATATGCCTCTGCGCTATTTTTAGGAGTGTGCATCTTTGATTTCCTGCATACGCTCAGCTTTGTCGGCATTCCCTGGATATCTTCCTACATAAGCTCTGATGAATCATTGTGGCTGCTGACCTCATCGCGTCTGGCCAGTGCGCTTGGCATTCTGTTTATTTTCAGTAGAAAAGCCCCTGCCGTCTCCTATTCTCATAAGAGCAGAGTGTTTCGGGTGTCTCTTGTGCTCATTGTGCTGTCCCTGAGTGTATTCTTTTCCGGAAGAACTATATTTCCTCAACTACTGACGGATGCCAGTGAGAGCACGTTGAAACAAATTGTGGATATTGCCGTGCTTATTCTCTATCTGGTCGGCGTTGTCGCCATACTCTTTCCGGACAAGCAAGAGAAATCCGCATCCTTGTTGATTATCATCCGGGCGCTGATTTTCTTCGCTCTGGGGCAAACGTTCTATATGTATCCTCTTCACCTCGGCGATGTGGACTATTTGTTCGGGATGATCTGCGGCGTAGTGGCCTATTATTTCTTGCTCACCGGGGTTTATCGGCTGACGATTGAGGAACCCTTCCATGAGAAACAGCTGATTGAAGCCCGGATCAATTATCTAGCCTTTCATGATGATCTGACGGGCTTACCCAATAGACGTCGGCTAATGCAGCGCGTAGAAGAAATGATCAAGAACACGAACAAGGACACGAGCAAGGACGAAGCCAACAATCTCTCCGCAGTTGCCATCCTGAATATTAATCATTTCAAAAATATTAACGACTCTTTGGGTCATTTTGCCGGGGATATGCTTCTCCAGATGGTCTCCCAGCGTATCAGTTCTGCGGCCAGACCTTATGAAGAGCTCTTCAGCATGGGAGCGGATGAGTTTGCTTTTCTGATGAAGGAAATGGCAAGCCTGGAGGATTGTCTGGTTCGGGCCAGGGAGCTATTGGGGCTGTTTGAGACACCGGTGAATCTGGAATCGAGTGAATATCATATTTCCCTGAGCCTGGGCTTGAGCATTTACCCTGGGGATGGAGAAACGGCTGAACAATTGATCCAGAATGCGGATACGGCCGTGCATAATGCCAAGGAGCAGGGCGTAGATATAAGGCGCTACATACCGGCTATGCAGATGAAGGCCAAGGAGCGCTTGAAGCTGGAGAATGATTTGCGTAGAGCGCTGGAGCGGGACGAGTTTTATTTAGTTTATCAACCTCAGGTAGAGCTCGAAACGGAAGAAATTGTGGGGATGGAGGCGCTGCTTCGCTGGAATCACCCTAAGCGCGGGCTAGTCTCCCCAGCGGATTTCATACCGATTGCGGAAGAGAGTGGGCTCATTGTACCGATAGGGGAATGGGTGCTGCGGACAGCTTGCCTGCAAAATAAAAAATGGCAGGAGGCTGGCTATCGGCCCATCTGCGTATCCATTAACTTGTCGATGCGCCAGTTCCTGCAGCCCAACCTGGCTGGCAAGATCGGCAGCATTTTATCAGAAATTGGGCTGGACCCAAGTTATGTGGATCTTGAGATTACGGAGAGCATGACTCTGGACAAGGAGACAGCATTTGAACAGCTAAAACGGCTCAAGGAGCTTGGTGTGTTCATCAGTATTGATGATTTCGGCACAGGCTACAGCTCTTTGCATTATCTCAAGAATATGCCGATTGACCGGCTCAAGATCGACCGCTCCTTCGTGGCCGAAGTGATGGAGGACAGCAACAATGCGGCCATCGTCTCGACCATTACGTCCATGGCTCACCACCTGAAGCTCAAAGTCACCGCCGAAGGCGTCGAGAATCAAGAACAGCTGCAATTCCTGCGCCAGCAGCGCTGCCATGAGGGGCAGGGCTTTCTGTTCAGCAAGCCGATCCGGGCGGCGGAGTTCGAGGTCTCGTTTCTCCAGTCCTCGATGCTGGGTATGCCACACTAATTCCATAAATTTCAACTTAGGCATATCCAAGTATTGCATTTCAAGCTAAAGAGTGATAAGATATCTCTTGTATTCAATTTTTAATTGCGGGTGTAGTTCAATGGTAGAACTTCAGCCTTCCAAGCTGATAGCGTGGGTTCGATTCCCATCACCCGCTCCAACAATTAAATGACCCAAACCCTTGCGATGCAAGGGTTTTTTTTGTTGCGTATAAGGCGATATTATCAGATAGCCTATGCTGTTTTCGCTTAATATTCTCAATTTCACATGCTATAAATAGAACGTATTAAATATTACAATGTAATTTCTTTGAAATATTATAAATATAAAATAACGGGAATAACTCCTGTTATTTGTATTGGAATCTCTTCTTTTCTAAATATAACTGGAAAATCTCCTGTTAATTGCCGCGTTATTAGATCGTTACGGGAAAAAAGAGATTATTAACTGGAGAAATTCCCTTTATTTATAAAGAATAAGATGGCGTAAAATAAGTTGTGTACCAAGATTTGGAGCCTAGCCAGGCAACAAAAAAGTAGGGTATTCTCGGGATTACGACAGCACCAAGAAGGGACCCTACTCGATGACTATTTTACCCGAAAACATGCTAAATAATCNGTATTGGAATCTCTTCTTTTCTAAATATAACTGGAAAATCTCCTGTTAATTGCCGCGTTATTAGATCGTTACGGGAAAAAAGAGATTATTAACTGGAGAAATTCCCTTTATTTATAAAGAATAAGATGGCGTAAAATAAGTTGTGTACCAAGATTTGGAGCCTAGCCAGGCAACAAAAAAGTAGGGTATTCTCGGGATTACGACAGCACCAAGAAGGGACCCTACTCGATGACTATTTTACCCGAAAACATGCTAAATAATCTATTTGAAAATCTTGTCACACAGTTTGTCAAAGATAACCTGGAGTCCATCATGAAAGCGGAAATCCAGCAGTTTATGGAAGTGGAGCAAGCCGGTGAGCGTAACAGCCGCAACGGCTATTACAAGCGCGGCCTGCACACCAAGTACGGAAATCTCGAGGATCTAGAGGTTCCCCGCGATCGAAATGGAGCTTTCCAGACTCAAATGTTTGAACCCTATCAGCGACGAGACGGCTGGCTGGAAGAAGCCGTGATTCAGATGTACAAGAGTGGCATGGGCACACGGGACGTGGCTCGTTTCATTGAAAGTATGTTTGGTAGCCACTATTCGCCGACAACGGTCAGTAACATTACAGCGACGGTACTTGACGACATCCACCAGTGGCAAAAGCGTCCCCTGCAAAAACGTTACTCCGTGATCTACTTGGACGGTCTGTACGTCAAACTCAAGCGCAGCACGGTAAGCGGTGAGGTGGTTTATTTCGCCATGGGTATCGACGAAGAAGGTCACCGCCAGATTTTGGGTTTTTACGTAGGTGGCCAAGAAAGCTCGAACGGCTGGCGTGAAGTGTTGAAAGACCTCTATAATCGCGGTGTCCAGGAAGTCTTGCTAGGTGTGTTTGACGGGCTCCCTAGACTGGATGAAGCCTTTCGCGAGATCTATCCTGAAGCGGATGTACAGCATTGTATTGTCCACAAAGTACGTTCGACGTTTCCAAAAATTCGAGTACAGCATAAAACCGAAGTCATAGAAGATCTAAAGACGATTTACACCGCAGAAGATCACGATTTGGCGCTTGCTGCCTTTGATACGGTAAAGGCCAAGTGGGGCAAGATATATCCCAAAGAAATGGATTCTTGGGAAGAGCAGTTGTCGACGCTATTGACCTTTCACAAGTATCCGGCTCTCATAAAAGAAGCCATCTACACGTCCAATCCAATTGAACGGATGAATAAAGAAATCCGAAAGCGTCTGAAACCTATGAACAGCCTCACGAATATGGATGCGGCGGAGAAGATTATTTATCTGAACGTCATGGACTACAACGAGCGTTTTGCTGAACGAGTCATTCGCGGCTTCGGTGACCCTAAAGTCAAGGAGAAACTGAACGAGATGTTTGAAGCACGCTATGGGGTGCGGAAAGAGCTAGAGAAGTAGCTCTTCCCTTTGTTCTTTGGGGCGGGGTTCCCCCGCCCCAAAGAACATCTACACCAATTCACGAACACCCGAGGAAGTTACTTTCTACTTGCTTACACAAACTTCTTGACGCTGCCAAGAATAAGTTGAAAGGTAACAATTAACGGTATATTTTCCCGTTATCAAAGCCTCTTTTAAGCTCGAAAGTAGACTCAGGCGAATATATAAAGTAAAGGTGGAGATTCAAGGAGTATTGAAGAACAACTGGAGCTGCTGAGATATCAAATTAAACTTATGAGAACAGTGCTAGCCTCTGATGAATATCCATATTTTATGTTCTTGCTCGATCATGATTTCACCATTTGAGGAATTTGCATCACTTGTGAAATTAATAGCGCCGATCGATGTTAATCCACTGTATCTTTTAAAGTCACTCCAAATGCAAGAGATGTATGTTACTCTTTGTGAACATTTGTTAAATGCGAAATAAGGAAAAGGGCTTGCAGCTTCAGAGGGCAGGCTCTTTTTGTACACATATATTTAAATGTAGAGCCAGCGATGATGTCATTTTTCTGTGGCACAGCCGATATCTGATACGTCATTAATTTCAAAGAAGTAGTGCTTATTTTCTTTCCCATTGGAAAAACTTTAAAATAGGGCATACTTCATTGTGGTTTTACAACAAGGTTTCTCTAGACCCACTCGCTATTTATCTGTTAAGTTTTACTTAATCCTGGAAAAAAGGTTGTGAAGCTCTTGAATGGCTCGAAGACTGCTTTCCTATCTGTGCTCAGCAACACCTCTATCGTTTTGTTAAAACTTATTATCGGAATAGTTACAGGTTCTGTAGCCATTATTTCGGAAGCGATCCATTCGGCGCTGGATTTAGTTGCTTCGTTGATTGCTTTTATTTCGGTGCGGATATCGGCGCGTTCTGCGGATAAAGGACACCCGTATGGCCACGGCAAAGTAGAGAACATATCAGGCACAGTTGAAACGTTACTTATTTTTGTAGCTGGGATCTGGATTATTTATGAGTGTGTGCATAAAATAATGAACCCGACGGAAATCGAATTTCCCTTCCTGGGCATCCTTGTTATGGTTGTCGGAGGTGGTGTCAATTATGTGGTTTCTCTTAAGGTTAAGAAGAAGGCTGAGGAACTTCATTCTGTTGCGATGAAATCAAATGCTCTGCATCTGCTTACTGATGTTTTCACATCTTTGGGCGTTGCATTCAGTTTATTATTGGTTACCCTCACGGGATGGACGATACTGGATCCAGTGATCGGGATTGTTTTAGCCCTTTATATCATGAGAGAAGCCTTTAAGCTGCTCAAGGAATCATTTCCTCCTTTGATTGATGCGCGATTAGCAGAGGAAGAGGAGAATGAAATTATGCGTCTCATTGAATCCTTCAAAGGGAGATATATTGAGTTTCATGATTTTCGCACCCGCAGGTCCGGTCCGGAAGAGTATGTGGATTTTCACCTGGTGATCCCATCCAAGATGGATGTTAATACTGCGCATCAGCTATGCGACGAAATTGAACAAAGCATTAAAGCAACATTCGTACGTGCCCAGGTGATGATTCATATTGAACCAGAGCACGAAAAGTTGGCAAGTCATCCACTTTAATCTAGAGACAGCTTCCAGTTTAAACGCTGAGACAATACCGCCTTAAGCTCTACCTCCTGTTCATAATGACTGGCCCATCTGAATAATAACGTGCTATATAAGACGAATGTAAGAAGCGAACGTAAGAACTGAACGTAAGAACTGAACGTAAGAACTGAACATAAGAACCGAACGTAAGGCTCAGTCGTTACTACTGTGGAATGTTTGGACTTCCGGCCGCTGTTGTCTCCAGATTTCTTTCTATTTGTACTGCTGTTTGAGCTTGGAATTTGGAGACAGCCTATCTTCCGATACGGGCTTTCCTTCGGAAAGCGTAGGCGTCGCTACCACTCCTACAGTTCCAAAATTCCCCTTTGCTTCTTCTCGCTTTTTGTTACTTTTTTTGTTCGGCTTATACAGTAGTTAAGAAAAAATAGAGCTTATATAAGAAGTATCGAAGTAATTAACGGCATTTTTGTACCTTAAATCCTCTGCAGCCAAGGATTAGTGGAGATTAAGTGCAATATTGTACCTTAAATGTTACAGAATCCCCGTCTAGCATACATTTTTGAAAAATAAGATACAATAATGACCTTATTTACCTTATTTACCTAAATTGGAGAAAAATAAGGTACAAAAATGCTGTTAGTTAGAGAGGGTGCTCCTCTTTTTAACTTAAGATGACTGGTGAAGGGGGATATATCGCTTCTAGCACTTGAAATTTGTGGACAGTCTATGTTCCGGTGTTAGCTAAATAGAAGTGTGTATTATTTACACATTGTTCCACAAATGCTAAAATAGAGTCTTGAATGTTGGCCCCCTGCCAATTAAAGGAATGAACTTAGGAGATATACGATGAAAAACAAATATTTAACCTTACTGATAGCCCTACTTACCCTAATTTTGGTCTTCGGACAACCTGGTTACATTGATGCGCAGACTGGTAACGTAATTGATAGTGAAACCAGAGATAGACTGACAGAACAATATGGGCTCGAGCAGCCAGAACTTTCACATAGTAGTGGAATTGATATTGGGATTAGTGATCCCGTTCCATTCTTTATTACCATATCTAAAATTACTTTGAATCCATATGCTTATATGGTGCAAAAGCTGATACATCATTGGGTTTACTGAGGCGACAAGCTCCTGAAGTACATATAATCCTGAAATACATATGATCATTCACTTCGTTATCGCAAAAAAAGCCCGGCCTCCTATAAATGGGAGGTCGGGCTTTAACGTTATTGTCTTTATACTGTTTTCAAAAACTCAACAATGGTCAGCAGACCTTTATCGAAGTTCTCCAGGTTGAAATGCTCATCTGGTGCATGCAGGTTCTCGTCGTCGAGACCAAAGCCCATCAGTACCACCGGCGCTTCCAGTACGCGAGCGAAGCTCTCCATGATTGGAATGGAGCCACCGTCTTTGGTGAACAGTGCACGGGTTCCGTACACTTTCCCGTAAGCATCAGCTGCGGTTTGCAGAATCGGATGTGAAGGATCACTATTGAAGGCGCGGGCTTTCTCCATTTGCTTCACATGAACCTTCGCACCAGTTTGAATATTAGCTTTCAGATGAGCCTCGATGACATCAAGTGCGTGCTGCGGATCTTGGTCACCTACGAGACGGCAAGTGATCTTGGCATGTGCCTCNACTGAACGTAAGAACTGAACGTAAGAACTGAACGTAAGAACTGAACATAAGAACCGAACGTAAGGCTCAGTCGTTACTACTGTGGAATGTTTGGACTTCCGGCCGCTGTTGTCTCCAGATTTCTTTCTATTTGTACTGCTGTTTGAGCTTGGAATTTGGAGACAGCCTATCTTCCGATACGGGCTTTCCTTCGGAAAGCGTAGGCGTCGCTACCACTCCTACAGTTCCAAAATTCCCCTTTGCTTCTTCTCGCTTTTTGTTACTTTTTTTGTTCGGCTTATACAGTAGTTAAGAAAAAATAGAGCTTATATAAGAAGTATCGAAGTAATTAACGGCATTTTTGTACCTTAAATCCTCTGCAGCCAAGGATTAGTGGAGATTAAGTGCAATATTGTACCTTAAATGTTACAGAATCCCCGTCTAGCATACATTTTTGAAAAATAAGATACAATAATGACCTTATTTACCTTATTTACCTAAATTGGAGAAAAATAAGGTACAAAAATGCTGTTAGTTAGAGAGGGTGCTCCTCTTTTTAACTTAAGATGACTGGTGAAGGGGGATATATCGCTTCTAGCACTTGAAATTTGTGGACAGTCTATGTTCCGGTGTTAGCTAAATAGAAGTGTGTATTATTTACACATTGTTCCACAAATGCTAAAATAGAGTCTTGAATGTTGGCCCCCTGCCAATTAAAGGAATGAACTTAGGAGATATACGATGAAAAACAAATATTTAACCTTACTGATAGCCCTACTTACCCTAATTTTGGTCTTCGGACAACCTGGTTACATTGATGCGCAGACTGGTAACGTAATTGATAGTGAAACCAGAGATAGACTGACAGAACAATATGGGCTCGAGCAGCCAGAACTTTCACATAGTAGTGGAATTGATATTGGGATTAGTGATCCCGTTCCATTCTTTATTACCATATCTAAAATTACTTTGAATCCATATGCTTATATGGTGCAAAAGCTGATACATCATTGGGTTTACTGAGGCGACAAGCTCCTGAAGTACATATAATCCTGAAATACATATGATCATTCACTTCGTTATCGCAAAAAAAGCCCGGCCTCCTATAAATGGGAGGTCGGGCTTTAACGTTATTGTCTTTATACTGTTTTCAAAAACTCAACAATGGTCAGCAGACCTTTATCGAAGTTCTCCAGGTTGAAATGCTCATCTGGTGCATGCAGGTTCTCGTCGTCGAGACCAAAGCCCATCAGTACCACCGGCGCTTCCAGTACGCGAGCGAAGCTCTCCATGATTGGAATGGAGCCACCGTCTTTGGTGAACAGTGCACGGGTTCCGTACACTTTCCCGTAAGCATCAGCTGCGGTTTGCAGAATCGGATGTGAAGGATCACTATTGAAGGCGCGGGCTTTCTCCATTTGCTTCACATGAACCTTCGCACCAGTTTGAATATTAGCTTTCAGATGAGCCTCGATGACATCAAGTGCGTGCTGCGGATCTTGGTCACCTACGAGACGGCAAGTGATCTTGGCATGTGCCTCTTTAGGGATGACCGTCTTGCTGCCTTCGCCTTGGAAGCCGCCGTATACACCGTTCAGTTCAAGTGTAGGACGAGCACCAATCCGCTCTACGAAGCTGTATCCTTCTTCGCCGTACAGTGAATCCAGTCCGAGTCCTTCTCTGATCTTGTTCTCATCTACGCCTTGCTTGGCGAACTCTTCGCGCAGAAGAGGGGACAATTCCGGAACACCTTCGTAGAAGCCTTCAACTGCGACGCGGCCTTTATCGTCATGGAGACTAGTCAGCAGTGATACGAGGGCATGCAGGGCGTTCGGAACGCCACCGCCGTATGATCCGGAGTGCAGATCGGTCAGAGCAGTCGTTACAGTGACTTCCAGCGAGCAGAGACCGCGTAGTCCTGTGCAGATAGCCGGACGGCCGCGCTCAAGCAGAGAGGTATCCGAGACAAGCACAGCATCTGCTGCGAGCTTTTCTTTGTTAGCTTCTAGGAAAGGTGGCAGATGTGCACTGCCGATCTCTTCTTCGCCCTCGATGCAGAGCTTGATGTTGACCGGAAGGGTGCCTTCTTCCTTCAGAATGGCCTCGATTGCCTTGATGTGCAGGAAGACTTGACCTTTATCATCTGTTGCTCCACGGGCAAACAGCTTGCCATCGCGGATTTCCGGTTCAAAAGGCGGGGTCGTCCACAAATTCAGCGGATCTACCGGCTGTACATCATAATGGCCGTAGACCAGGACGGTCGGTTTGCCCGGCGCATGAAGGTAATCAGCATATATGACAGGGTGTCCGGCAGTGGGATGAAGCTCGATGTTCTCCAGCCCGGCCCGTTTCAATGTATCGAGCAGCCAGTGTGCTGCCGCCAGAACATCATCCTTGTGCGCAGACAGAGCAGAGATGCTGGGAATGGTAAGCCACTGTTTTAACTCGTCGAGATGTGCCTCCCGGTGAGTTTGAAAATAAGATTCGTATGACATAGTGATATGTACCTCCTTAAAATGTATGCCCGCACGACGGGCTTAAGGTTCTAGCCAGAGGGTCAGTCAACCAAGAGTCTAGTCTTTACTACCGTTCTTAGAATGCGTGCTACAGGAAACATTATACTGGAGAACGCCAAAGTGAGCAAAAAGGATTGCAAAATGGAGCCCGCCAGACCTTTTTTCCTTAATGCAGCGCCCTTTGATGGTTCTCTTCCAATTATTGATTACTTAGCAGTAACCATGATAGACTGGGTTAACCTAATTGGCGAACCGCTGTACAAGCTGCATGGAGGTAAGAGGAACGATTACATGAATAGAGGATGGGAATATTTTGCATAAAGAGGTTAAAACACCTGCATTTATCTATACTTACGCTAGCTCAGCGGATGAAGAGTCCTTGTGTGCGATGGAGCTGCGCTGCTTGTTTGGGCAGAACGTGGGCCCGTCTATTTTTGCCAGCGATATTGAAGTGGACGTCAGCCGCAGTCCTTTTGTTAAGGAACGGATTGATGTTATGTATGCGGGCGAGAACTTGCCCGAGATATATGAACAAACGGAACAAGTGCAGGTAGGGGAGAAGACGTTTAAAGTTATTTTCGTCAAAACCAACGATCTGACAGCTGCGGATAAAATCGAATATGATGAACGCAGAGGAATTGAGCGGGAAATCGGCTTACGCATAGAGGGTGAAGCAGATGTGAATGCTCCTGAGCTAGTCTACGGCATTGTCACTTTGGGCGGGCGCTGGTACTTCGGGCCGTACCATAAGAATAACGCGGATTGGTTCCGTCATATGAAAAAACCCCGCAGTTACTCCATTGCGCTCAGCACACGTGTGGCCCGGGCAGCGATTAACATGGGGGTTCCGGACCCGCAAGGCATTCGGGCCATTGACCCCTGCTGTGGAATTGGTACGGTTATGGTAGAGGCTTTATCTATGGGGATCGATATTGTCGGCCGGGATATCAACCCGATGATTGCCACCGGAGCCAGAACGAACATTGCTCATTTTGGATATAGCAGTGAAGTTACCCTGGGGGATATCGCTGATATTCAGGACCACTATGACGTTGTATTCGTAGACATGCCTTACAATCTGTATTCCAGTATTACACCGGAAGAACAATTCTCCATTCTGACCAACGCCCGGCGGATTGCCGACCGTGCCGTGATTGTGGCGATTGAGGCCATGGATGAGATGATTACCGATGCGGGATTCACGATCAAGGATCGTTGTATTGCAAAAAAGGCGGGCTTTTCCCGTCACATCATGCTCTGCCAATAGACTGTACCCTGCGGGAGAATCTAAGGAGAAGAGGGATTATCCATGGAACAGAAATGGTTATCTTGGGCTAAAGAGATCCAGGCGATTTCACAGACAGGTCTTGCTTATGCTAAAGATGTGTATGACATTGAGCGTTATCAGGCCCTCCGTGAGCTGAGTGTGGATATTCTCGCCAACTATTCTTATGAGAGCAAGGAGAAGATCAGACTGGCTTTCGCGGGAGAGGAAGGCTATTGCACGCCTAAAGTGGATATTCGAGGTGTGGTGTTCCGTGAGGACAAGATTCTGCTCGTCCGGGAGAAGCTGGATGGTAAATGGGCGCTTCCCGGCGGCTGGGCGGATATTGGGCTTTCCCCGAGTGAGGTGGTCGTCAAGGAAATTGCTGAGGAAGCGGGCTTTCAGACCGAGGCTGTCCGCTTACTGGCCGTACTGGATAAGAAGTTTCATGAGCATCCCCCAGAACCTTACCATATCTACAAGATGTTCATCCTCTGCCGAATTACTGGTGGTGAGGCTTCCCAAGGAGTGGAGACCAGCGAGGTAGCTTTCTTCGGGGTAGACGAGCTGCCAGAGCTTTCGGAAGAACGGAACACGAAGACTCAATTGCAGACTATGTTTGAATATTTGCAAAATCCCGACAAGGCAGTCATTTTGGACTAGGAGTCATGCATATAATGTATGACTTCCCGGTGTATAGACGTTTCGAATACCGGAAAGAATGGTTAATATCCAATATGTAAGCACTTACAAATTAAAAACCCGCTGAGCCTTTATATCTAAAAAAGACTAAAATTTTTACTTTTTGGGCCAGGCGGTCTACATTTTTTCCTCTGCTGTGACGATAGATATTTTAGGAGGGGATCGCATGGAACAAGAAGAATTGAGACTTCCGTTGCAACAGGAGGGTGTGAAACGTCCTGCGGAAGGCAATATTGCTACCGGGCTATTATGGGGCCTTCTGATCAGCATCCCGCTATGGATTTCGGTCTTTGGCTGGATTATGGGCATTTGGCGTTAAAACCAGCACAGAGTACACACTTATTCTATAACTTTAGCCGCATATAACAAAGGCTGCCTCTTCGAACCGAAGAGAGCAGCCTTTTTGGTGTTTTTAGAGGGAGTGAGATGGTGAGTAGACAACTTTAAAGTTCTCACACAGGACCATTATCCCGGTGTCAAACACTACATTCCAGAAGTTGGCCTCCCGAGAGAAGAAATCCTCATGGACAGCACGCCAATAGTCCAGTGTCCGGTCGCCTTCCCCCTCGGTATAGGTAAATTCGGCACTAACCTCGTTAAACGGTAGAACGTCCACCTTCGTGGTTAGAATAACCGCCTTCGGCTGGCCTAGCCCGTTCAGGAGAATGGCTTGGTCTCCAACTCGCGGAGGTGTTCCCCCTTCAAGCTCATACATTGCATAGTTAGAGGATGTTCCTGTCTTGATTCCCCGCAGCACGAGGTCCAGGAGCTCGTCGGCCATCTCCGGGCTATCGCCGAAGGCCCAGGCTACATAGTGATCACCAGCTTCGGGATGTACGCGGAGATATTCTTTCCAAAATTGCTCGATCTGTTCCGTGTTATTCATAGTATTCACTCCAAGTGTTTTTTGAGAGGGAGCCTTCCATGTGCCAAAAGATGAGGGGAAGACGACTCTACTTGCAGTCGTCTTTTTATCGCATCTTAGCGTATCTTAGCGTATCGAAACGTATCGCATCGAATCGTATCATATCTTATTGTATCTATCGTATATCACATCCAATAACGCTCTGCTACAACGCTTGGGTTCAGCGTCTCCACTTCACGTTAAATACACAGTGTGCTCCGCGGCTCGTGTCAGATTGAAATCAGCTACTGTGTTACTCTGTAGTACTTTCAGCGGTTTCCAGCCAGGCCGAGTACAGCTCATCCAGCTTCTCCTGCGCTGCATCCCTTTCTTGCTGGAGCTCTACGAGCGCAGTAGCATTGCTGCCCATTTCAGGGGCCAACATCCGGCTGTCGATGTCTCCGATCACTTGTTCCGCAGCAGCGATGTCCTGTTCCCAGGCGGCTTGAGAACGAGCAGGGCGAGAAGTGACATTATTAGATGAGGAACGGGTAGTATCCTTGAATGCTGCTCCAGTACCATTTCGCTGTGACGAGCCAGCAGTATTCTTGCCACTTGCCGTAAGGTCTTGCTGCGACACACCAGCAGAGGCCGCTAATTCAGCCTGCTTCTCTTTATAGTATTCATAGTTCCCCTGGAAGACATGGAAGCGGCCGTTTTCAATGCACCACAGCTTACGGAAGCAGCGGTTAATGAAGTAACGGTCATGGGAGACGGCCAATACGGTTCCCGGGAATTCCTCTAGCGCTTCTTCGAGCGCTTCGCGGGAATCGATATCGAGATGGTTGGTGGGCTCATCGAGAATCAACAGGTTCGGACGGCGGTGCATCAGCACCGCGAACCGCAGCCGAGTCCACTCACCACCGGACAGGTTCGCGATGTCTTTGAACACATCGCTTCCGTAGAAGAGGAAGCGGGCAAGCTGCCCGCGGGCTTCGCCTTCCTCGAGTCCTGCTTCTTCCCGGAAATACCGGAGTACGGATTGTCCCCCGTCACCAGGCACCGCCTCCTGAGCGAGATAACCGGCAGCGGCCCGGGAACCCAGAGTGCAGCTGCCGCTGTCTGGAGTTTCCTCCCCGAGAACCATTCGCAGCAGCGTACTTTTTCCTGCGCCGTTGCCGCCGATGAGGGCCGTTGTTTCGCCGTATCGCAGGACTTCACTAGCTTCCTTGAACAGTAGGCGCTCACCGTAAGACTTGGCAACCCGGTCCAAGATCAGTGCCTGATTCCCGGAGCGGTCATTCTGCTCCAGCTGCAAATCCATGGTTTTGCGCTCCAGAATCGGGCGTTTCACCTTGACCATCCGATCGAGAGCCTTCTGCATGGAGGCAGCGCGGCGGTGGAAGCTTGGGTTCGGTGGATTGGAGCGGTTGCCCCATTCAATCAGGCGTTTGATGCTCTCCTGCATTTGTTTGATTTTCTTCTGCTGCTCCTGGTAATCCGCAAACTGCTGAAGCAGGCGTGTTTCTTTTTCTTTTTGATAGTCACTGTAATTCGTGTGATAGGTGATGGCTTCACCATCTTCAATCTCGATCACCTTCTTCACCAGCGCATCCAGGAAGTAACGGTCATGGGAAATCGCGAGAATGGTGCCATCATAGTCCTGCAAGAATTGCTCCAGCCATTCGATGGCCGCCATGTCCAAATGGTTGGTTGGCTCATCGAGCAGCAGCACATCAGGACGACGCAGGAGCAGCTCAGCCAGGCCGACCTTGGTTTTCTCCCCTCCAGAGAGGGAGGTGAAAAGACGTTCGTACTGCTCAGGTTGAATGCCTAGCCCCGCAGACACGCGCTGAATGTTGGCTTCGATCTCATAGCCGCCAGCATTTTCGAACTTGTCCTGAAGGCTGCCGTATTCCCGAAGTAGCCGGTTCCAATGTGCTTCATCGGTTCCTGCGTTCAAGAGAGACATCTCCTGCTCCAGTTCCCGCAAGCGATGCTGCCATTGCAGCGTCTCGGCAAAGCTGCGCTGTAGGATGCCATACACCGTGTCATTTTCCTGAAAATCTTGAATCTGGGACAGCATGCCGACGACACTGCCTTTGCGGATCGAGATTTGGCCTTGATCCGGGCGTTCTCCACCACTGAGAAGGTGGAAGAGAGTGGTTTTGCCACAGCCATTGCGGCCGATGAGGCCGATTTTCTCGCCTTGGCGAATTTCAAAGGTAACACTATTTAGCACGAGCTCAGCGCCGTGGTATTTTTGGACATTTTGACATTGAATAATCATGGGTATTCTCCTTTTAGAACACCCTTCATCCGCCGTTACACCAATACAAAAAGACCGCAGGGAAATATCCCCGCGGTCTTGTCATCTCCGATAATTATATCCGTTCGGGTGATGGCAGGAAGGGCATTTCGCAATTGTGTAGTGTTATTAAGTTCTTGAAAATGGACAGACTTCTCCCGTTGTTGGCATTTTCATTAACGATGCCAGCCATTGCCAAAGGCAGCCGGCTAATAACACTGTTGGTCCAATTGCGATCCATCCTACCACACCTCCTTTTTTAAAATATAAGAAATTATACGGTTTACGCTTTACATTGTTCTTATATTTCTCGCTGAAACGGATACCGTCCCTTGAGAGGACGGCAAAGCCGTTTCTACTTGCAAATTTACATTAATACTAATCAATTCGTCTGAAATAAGCAAGCCCAAAATTGCATATTCCTGGTCATTTCCTCGAATGATTGCCGAAATTCCTAATAATATGAGTATATGACGGAAGGCGGTCGTCAAATTACAGGACAGAAATGGGGAAGGGCCAATGGCGCTTTTTGACGGAATATTGGGCAATGCTTCACAGGTGGATCTGGCGGCAGTGCGCAAGGAATATGGTCAGATTCTGATCCTTGATGAAAAGATTGAGCGAGCCTATAAGCTGGTACGAGATATGTTTATTTTTACAGATAAACGGCTCATTCTGGTGGATAAGCAAGGGATGACCGGGAAGAAAACGGAGTATCATTCTGTCCCTTACAAAAGCATTTCCCATTACTCCGTCGAGACGGCGGGACATCTGGATCTGGATGCCGAGCTATGCCTCTACATTTCCAGCAGCACAATTCCTATTAAGAAGACGTTCAACAAAAACGTTAATATTTATGAGGTGCAGTCGGTCCTGTCGCAGTATATTTTGAAGTAGTTTTATGAGTGCTTGACGTACCGATAGGAACGTAAGATAATCGTTGGAACAAACCTGCTACTGTAGCAGGGAATAATCGGCGATGTACAATTTAACAAGACGTCTGCACCAGCGGCAAAACGGCTCTTGTCCCTTTCGGGATGAGATAGCCGTTTTTCTTAGAATACGGGCAGATCAGTTACGGGTACGCTGATAAATAACGAGGAGGAGATCACCATGACTTTTGAGAGAAAACCTTTGGCAGATTGTGTACCGGAGCTTGTGGCAACAGCCCGTGGTGACCGGCCGGCTACGCTGGTGATTACTGGCGGCAAGCTGGTGAATGTGATCTCCGGCGAAATTTTGGATGGGATGTCTGTAGGGATTCAGGGTGGACGTATCGCTTATGTGGGCAAGGATGTCTCGCATTTGATTGGCGAAGACACACAGGTCATTGATGCGAATGGAAAATATATTGCTCCTGGACTGCTTGATGGTCACTGCCATATTGAGAGCACGCAGCTAACTGCGACGGAATTTGCCCGCGCAGTGCTGCCGCTCGGTACTACTGGCGGTTTCTTCGATGCACATGAGATAGCAAATGTCTTCGGGCTCAAAGGCATCAAGCTGATGCTGGATGAATTGCGCGGGACGCCGCTGGCAGGGTATATGCAGGTAGCATCCTGCGTGCCGGCAGCGGGACCGGAGTTCGAGACCACCGGTGCGGCAATTGGACCGGAGGAAGTAGCAGAAGCTTTTACCTGGGGCGAGGATGTAATTGCACTGGGCGAGGTCATGAATTTCCCGGGCGTTGTCTATGGTGACGAGAAAATGCTGGGCGAAATCCAGGCTACGCTGCGGGCTGGCCGGCAGGTGGACGGGCACTTTACTTGGCCGTCCAGTGACTGGAGACTTCCGGTCTATGCGGCAGCAGGTGTCACGGGAGATCACGAGTGCGTGACAGCAGAGGATGTTATTGAGCGCGTCCGCCTCGGTATGTATGCCAAGCTGCGCCGCGGTTCCGCCTGGCATGATGTGGCGAAGACGATCACAGCTCACACGGAGCATGGGATTGATCCTCGCCGGATCATGCTCGTGACCGATGACCGCAGCTCGGAATCCCTGCGTGATGAGGGGCATATGGATTTTGTGGTGCGTCATGCTATCGCTCAGGGTGTGAAGCCGGTGACGGCTTTCCAAATGGCGACGATCAACACGGCGGAGCGCTTTGGTGTGGCCCGGGATATCGGCTCCATTACGCCGGGTTCCTGTGCCGATATCATTTTGCTCGATGGCAATCTGGCCGATGTTGAGGTTGTGCTGACCATCGCAGCGGGTGTCGTAGTGGCTGAGAATGGCGTAATGACAGCTCAGTTGCCTGCCTTCACCTATCCGGCGGAAGTAAGGGCTTCGGTCCACTTGGCGAAGCGCCCGACTGCTGATGATTTTATCATCACAGCTCCATTATCATCGGGAACATTGTCCACACGGGTTATCAAGGTTCGGGAAAACCATGTAGAGACCATCGAGCGCATTCTTGCCCTGCCTGTCGAGGATGGTAAGCTGCAAGTGCGTCAAGAGGACGGACTGTGTAAAATTGCTGTTCTGGAGCGCCACAAAGGGACAGGCAATAAATCGGTCGGAGTTGTGGAAGGAATCGGCTTCCATGAACCGGCAGCCATCGCCATGACCGTGGCCCATGACAGCCACAATGTGCTGGTTATCGGGAATGATAACGAGCTCATGGCCCGTGCCGCGAATGCAGTCGCTGATGCCCAAGGGGGAGTAGCGGTGATTACTGCTTCAGGAGAAACCTTATTCCCGCTGGCGATCGCCGGACTGATGTCCGCCGAACCGTTCGAGATCGCTGCCGCTCAATCAGCGGCTATCAGCACCGCTCTTTATAACGCGGGCTGTACGTTGAATTATGCTTTTATGACCTTGTCGCTGCTTGCACTGGCCGTGATTCCGACCCTCCGCATTTCTGATAAGGGCCTGGTGCGGATTTCTCCGGAAGACGGTATACAACTGGTACCATTGTTTGTACAAGATTAAATAGAAACAGTTGCTCGGTTAATAGGGTCATGATTAAGATATAACCGAAAAAGAGCTGCCATCTAGGGTGTTTTGCCCTGCTGTGGCAGCTCTTTCTATTTTTACTAATAAGTTTGGCTGTGTCTGCTCATAAAAAGGATATATATTAAACAAATATAACAAAATTGAATCATTTTCTTTGTAAAAATAGTATAAAATCATTAACTATATAAGACGAACCAAAGATAGTAACGATATTTATTGAAAGAGAAGGGGTGCATCAGAGATGATCAGATTAGGAACGCAGGACATTGTGGATATTGCCATGAAGCAAATTTCCGGTATTTTCAAAATGGAGCCGATCGAGCTGAGATTTGTCAATGATTTTCAAGGGGAGAAATACCTCCTGACCAATGACAAGCTGCACCTCAACAACAAGCAATATTGGGCGAAGGTGATGGAATGTGTCTTCGAAGACCAAGTCAGACCTGTTCTGATGTGCGAAGTGCTATATTTTCTCCGCAATGAATTCCTGGAAAGTGAGATCAAGCTGAACTTTTCCTACGATTTCGCCGAAGGGGTGGAAGGGGAGGCCGAAGCCTCCGCAGAGATCTGCTTCAACGATTCACCTGAGCTTACACGTAGTGAAATTGCCGAGTTGATTGACGTGGCTCTGTCTATGCAGGATAAGCAGTGGTTTGATGAATTGACTGACAAATACAAGCAACTGAGCGTCTAAATACGGCGTCCAGTCCATAGAGCCGTTACCGGCAGTACAGGCCGTTCTTTTGGGATCAGAGATGATCTACGGAAGGACGGCTTGTGTGCGTTATCCAACCTAGTGCGTTCTGCTCGACCTGATGGGCTAGAAAGGATAGCCATTCCTCCTCGGTGTTTAAGCAAGGAAAAGCAGTGAAATTCTCCTCTTGCCCGCCGCCTGCAACGAATAACTCTCGCCCTTCTATAGCAAGCTCATGCAGGGTTTCCAGACAATCGGTCACGAGACCTGGTGAGAAAATAGCCGGTCTTCGTATTCCCCGTCCCGCCAATCCGCCAAGTACATCTGCTGTTGCCGGTCCAACCCATTCTTCCCGTCCGAAGCGGGATTGAAAAGCAAGCTGCCAGTTTCCTGGTTCCCAGCCCATAGCCTCTGCCAGCAGCCTAGCTGTCTCTTTGCACTGCTCCGGGTATGGATCGCCGGTATCAGCGTACCGCTTCGGAATGCCGTGAAAGGTCAGAACGTAATAATCGGGCTCGTCCGTCATTCCCTCCAACTGTCGCTTAAGATGATCCTTCATGGCCGAGATGTAACCGGGTGCATCATAATATGCCTCCATGAACCGGAGGGCGGGTACAAATCGCTTGATTGCCGGACCACGTGCGCTGCGTCTTCCAAGTACGGCAAAGGCGGCTGAATCATACATGGAGGCGGTGGTCGTTGAAGAATACTGCGGGAATAGCGGGACGATAATGATCCGTGTCACTCCCGATTTTTCCAGTGAGGTTACAGCCTGCTCTATACCGGGTTCACTGTAGGCGAGGCCTAGCTCGACCTGATAACGATTGCCCAGCAGTTGTTGCAGTCTAGCCTGCTGCGCTAAGGAATGAGTGAGCAGCGGCGAGCCGTCCACTCCCCAAATCTGCCGGTACAGCTCCGCTGAGCGGCGGGGCCGGGTCCGCAGAATGATCCCACGCAGCAGTGGCTGCCATAGTAGTGGTGAATAGTCGATAATCCGGCGGTCGGACAGAAAGCGCCCCAGATAAGGACGGACTGCTTTGGCACTAGGTTCGGACGGTGTTCCAATTTGAGCAAGAATGACCCCGATGGGTGGTTGCTTGTTCACAGGGTCGATCAACTCCCTTCGTCGTGGCATCCAGTTAAAATAGCATACCTGACACAGGTTGCACAATTAGTGTAATCACTGCAATTTTACAGCAAGAAAAAAATGTAAGATATGAGAAGGAAAGAACTATGAATAGTAAATAACTAGAAAATAGTGATGTTTATTATAGGGGTTGTGATTTTATATACAGAGAACAAGGAGAGGAGTCTGATAACATCAAGCCAGAAATTGCCGCTGAGAGGCTTTTATCCAAACATGTGAATTAATTCACCTTTGTACTAATAGACGTTTTTTGTGGGCGGCGGATAATGCGATTCAAATACTGGAGAGGGGGGATGAACCCTTATGAAGAGGCATGAGATTCTTCATAAGAAAGCAATGAAAGCGCTATGATCAGATTTATTTATAAAAGAGCTACATACTACTGGGGATTTGGTAAAGGAGAATACAGATTGAAAAAACAAAAGTTTATATCATTGACTGTCAGCGCGGCGCTACTGTTGTCGCCATTCGCTTACACGTTTCATGTACCTGCTTTGAACCTGAAAGTGGACGCTGTGTCTGCCGCTTCAGAGGAAGCACCGGCGGCGCCTGCCAAGCCTGCGGCAACGCCTAAAGCGGAGCCAACGGCCAAACCAACCGCCAAGCCAACGCCAAAACCAACGGTTAAGCCTACACCTAAACCTACGGAGAAACCAGCAGCTACTGTAAAGCCAGCAGCTACTGTAAAGCCAGCAGCTACAGTTAAACCTGTGGCAACTGCCAAACCGGTCGTGACAACCCCGGCCAAACCTGCGGCGACTCTTGTTCCGGCAGCAACCGCCAAACCAGTGGCTACCCCTGCTCCGGTAGCAACTGCTAAACCAGTGGCAACACCGCAGCCTGTGGCTGTTCAAGAGAACGTTTATGAAGACGGGATCTACGTGGCATACGGTAACGCCTACTCCAAAGGTACAGAAGGTGTCAAAGTTGCCATCAAGGACGGCAAGATTACTGATATCGAGCTGATGAGAACCAGTCCGAGCCTGATTGACCGTGATGCCCGGTACAATTACAGCGGCGTATGGCAAGCCTATAAGCTGATGCATGAAAGACTGCTCGGCAAAACAAGAGACCAAGCCGCTGGTGTGGATGCCGTATCCGGTGCAACGCGGACCAGTGATGGCTGGAAATTGTCTGTAGACAGAGCCTTTGAACGTGCACTTAAGGTGAAACCGGACGATGCAGTATATTTTGCCGGCGAACATATGGGGATTGATCCCGAAAGAAAATATACTGTATTCTCCACGTATGATGAGAACAAGCTGACAGCAGTGAAGGTGTATCCGCTGAACAGTGCTGGCGATATCGTGGAAGAGAAAGCTTTTACGCCGGAACAGACAGCCACTGTAGCAGCGATTACGCCTGCCCTGCTGGTTAGCGGAACAGCCGCCAAGCCTGTTGCCGGATTGGAAGGCGATTTCAAGGCTGCAGTCAATGCTTTCTGGGATGCTGAGCAAAATGCCAAGATTGATAATTCTTCCGCCTATATCGACGGATTCTATTCTTCTTACGGAACAGCGAGAACTGTCGGTGTAGAAAGAGCGGATGTCATCATTCGTAATGGCAAGCTGGTAGATGTGAAGCTGTACAGACTTGGTTCCAATCTAATTGACAGAGGCAATACCGCTTATGCTGATGTCGTTAAAGCCAACGCTCCAATGACAGCAAAGTTCCTGGCAAACGGGTCTTATATCAATAATTACGATGAGAAGGTTGACGGGGTCTCCGGAGCTACTGAGAGCAGCCATGGCTGGAATCAGGCTATTGAAAGAGCCTTTGAGAAAGCGCTGAAAGACAAGGGCGAAGAGAAATATTTTGACGGAAAATTTGCTGGTGTAGATAACGGGTCCAAGCTTCTCCTATTGGTTGATCTTGCAGGAGATAAAGTAACTGGCGTGAAATTGAGTCTGTTTGGTGCTGACAAAAAGCTGATTGCCGATGACAAATTAACTGCTGAGCAGAAATCTGTTGTAGATCGTCTGACAGCGGACCTGGTGGCCAAAGGCGTTCAATTGGCAGACATCGCAGGCCAGGAGGCGTTGTCGGGAGCTGCAAGAGCTGCACTGACCGATGCGCTGTATAATGCGTCCAAAGAACAAGGCGCATATAAAGATGGTAAGTTCACCGCTTACGGCGATGCGTATGATAAAGGCTCCAATAGAGCTGATGTTACGCTGCGCAACGGCAAAATCGTAGATGTCGCTCTTTACCGTGTAGGAATGAACCTTGTAGATAGAGGAGCTGCCGCTTACCCTGAGGTGGTGAAAGCTATTCCGCAGTTAACCGAGAAATTCCTTGCAGCAGGCACTAGAGAAGCTGTGCAAGACGTGGATGCTATCTCTGGCGCTACTAGCAGCAGTACAGCGCTGAAGGCTGCGGTGGACAGAGCTTATGGTAAAGCGGAGGTTGTAGAGAAGGAAAAGGCTGCTTATTTCGATGGGATCTTTATCGGCGTAAGCAACGACAAACTCGTGAATGTGATGGTAACCACCAAATACGGTATTCCTGTAAAAATGATGGTTTACTATCTCGATAACAACGGCAATACCCGAAAAGAAGGTCAGTTAACCGAGGCTGAAAGAGCGGTGAAGACTGAGATTGAGGGCGGGTCAACACCGGGACTGCATAAGTATGGATACCGAGCGGCTGTGTTCGGAAGCAATGACGCTGAGAAGGAAATATCCGCCAAGGTGGTAGAAGCGATCAAATCAGCACTTGAAGCAGCGGGTAAATAAGGTGTAATAAATTGTTATTCAATAGCAAAGGGTTGTCCAAGGTCAGTAACGCGGCCGGGGGCAACCCCCTTTTGGTTTTGTGGGGAGCTGAATTTGGCTGTATCCCGGGGTCTTTAACTTTTGGACAAATTTGCACGCAGACGGTAATATAATAGCTTTAAAGGGTTTCAGGAGGTGAGTGTCTAACAGTATTATATACAGCAGGCCCCAGGCTTGTTATTAATGGGAGGCTTAACATGACACTTATTAAACAACTGGCACCACAGGATGAATTTGTCGGCTACTATATTTTGCGAGAGCTGGCAGTCAAACAAACAAATGGTACTCCTCCAAAGGATTATTTTGATATTGTTCTCGGCGATTCCAGCGGGCAGCTGACCGCGAAGTACTGGGATGTTAGCGCGACGGACAAAGAAACTTTTTTCCCAATGTCGCTGGTGAAAATTCGGGGGATTGCCCATACGTATCGCGAGAAGCTACAGGTTAAGATTACGAAGATCCGATTGGTTAATGAAGCCGACGGCATAGCGCTGACGGATTTTATCCGCTCTGCTCCGATTCGGCCTGTAGATCTGATTCACACGATCAAGAACGCGATGAACAGTATCGCTGATCCAGATATCGCTGCTATTGTATCGTTTTGCGTGGGCAAGGTAGAAGAGAAACTTATGCATTATCCGGCGGCTAAAACGCATCACCATGCCTATTTCGCCGGGCTTGCTTATCATATGGTTCGTATGTTGGAGATCGGTGACTTTCTCTGCAAGCAGCGTCCTTTCCTGAACCCGGATCTACTCAAAGCTGGCATCATTCTTCATGATATCGCCAAACCAGAGGAGATGATCTCACAGCTTGGGATCGTCTCGGATTACAGTGTTCAGGGCAAGCTGATCGGACATATCTCCATGGCTTCTAACTGGATCACAGAGGCGGCAATCCGCACCGGTCTGGATTTAGAATCGGAAAAGGTGATGGCGCTGCAGCATTTGGTCTTGTCGCACCATAATCTGGGTGAATGGGGTAGCCCTGTTCAGCCGCAAACAGCCGAGGCGGTGGCGCTGCATCATATTGATGCGATGGATGCCAAACTGCAAATGGTAGAAGATGCACTAGATACGACACCTGAGACGGAAGAATGGACGCCATTCATTCGGGGACTGGAGAACAAAGCGGTCTACCGGCTGAAAATTTGATAAGACAGAACCCCCGAACGTAATGTCGGGGGTTCTTTTTTGAGATGAGAGCTGGCATTATAGAAAAATTTTATATAAAAGAATTCATCGAAGCTGCAGATCTGCCAAGACTGTCCTTCTTACGCGTGCTCTTCTTCGGCTTCTTGGGAGCAGAGAAGGGCGTGTACCCTCCGGGATACATCGTTCCGCTCGCATAACCTTGCGTGCCGGCCAGAAGCACTGGGTCATGCTGCTCCTCCCGTTCCATCAGCTTGAGCAGGATCGAAGCGGAGGCACGGGCATCGTCTAGTGCGTCATGGTGCTTGAGTGGGATGCCAAAATGCTCTGAGATCACATTCAGCTTATGTGAGGGTAGCTCTCCCAACATTTTTTTGCCCAGTACATAGGTACAAAGGTATTGAAACACCGGATAATCGAGATAAGCACCATCAAGGCAATACCGCAGAACACTCATGTCGAAAGAAGCGTTGTGTGCCACAATAATCTGTCCTTGCAGCAGGGGTTCCAGCGTAGGCCATAGCTCGGAAAAAGTAGGTTGCCCGGCTACCATAGACGGGGTGATGCCATGTATGGCGATATTCCAGCCATCGAACCGCTGCTGCGGATCAATGAGCCAGGAGTGCTCTGCTGTAATGAGGCCGCCGCGAACCTCTACAAGTCCTAGTGCGCAGGCACTGGATCGGCTGGCATTGGCTGTTTCAAAATCGATTGCTGTAAAATCCATGGGTAAAGCCCCTTTTCTATTATGTAGACGCTCCTGCACAGAACGTACAATTCATAGATTCAATTTTGCCAGAAAAGGCGGGCCGTTTCAAATGCTATCTAAGAAAAAAGGGTATTCCATAAGCCTTGAACGGCTTAGGAGTACCCTTTTGTATATGTGACAAGGTGGTTATTGACGCTCAGAAAAATGATCCCAGGCAGGATAGTCTCTGATTTCTGGGTCTACAGGTCTGATTTAAGACACGGCGTTCTGCTGGAATTTCAGCTGATCGAAATCCAGGCGGAAGCCCTTAACGAGATGATCACCGTTGTCAATATCTGTCTCATAGGCCCGCTGGAAGCCCAGCTTTTCATACAACTGAATCGCCGACGCCATCATATCGGAGGTGTGCAGATTTAGGGTGCTTGCTCCAAGCTCGAGGCTCCGTCGTATCGATTCCTGAATGAGAAGGGTAGCTATTCCCCGTCCCCGGGCATTGGGGGAAACCGCTAGCAGGCGGATAATGGGGGACTCGATGCCAAGCTCAGGCTTGCCGTAAGCGGCCTCCGAGGAGAGAAACAACAGCACACTGCCTACAATCTGCCCATCTATTTCGGCAATGATCCGTGCTTCAGGCCGGTCGCCATAGGCGGATTCCCGGATGGAGTTGCTATATTCTTTCCAAGATAGTTCCGGCATAACAGTTGCATATTGGCTGTAAGCTTCCAGCATCAAATCGGCGATAGCCTCACGATCTTGCGCTGTAGCTTCACGAACACTTACTTCATGGATATGACCCATACGGTGCCTCCTTTGTTTGCCTTTATTCTTTTTGTAAAAATGATTATAATACTAAATCCCGATAGATATAAGTGGCATTTAACAATTTTGATTAATAAATTGAAAAATTCAATTTGAAATGAAAGACAAAATGAAAATCCGTTGACAAAAAAATAAGGGATGACTAAGATAGATACAAAATCTCTATAAGTCGTTGCGGTCTTAATTCATTGTTAATCCATTGGAATAATTGAAATTATCGTAAAACGTGAATGGGGGAGCTCAAGTGAACATCGAAAATATTGAAGCCTTTGTCTATATCAATCATTATGGCAGCTTTAACAAGGCAGCGGATGTCCTTTTTATCTCTCAGCCTACGGTTACGGCTCGAATTCAGTCTCTGGAACGGGAGCTTGATAGCAGACTGTTCGACCGGCTGGGCAAAGTGATTCATCTTACGGATAAAGGAAGACAGTTCCTTCCGTACGCACAGCAGATTCTGCAAACCTATCAGAAGGGTAAGCATCAGCTTCAATCGAAAGGCAGAATTCCCAACGAGCTGCGCATTGGCAGTACCGTATCGGTCGCCAATTATTTACTGCCGCGTCTTCTGCCTCATCTTAAAGAGTGCTATCCACATATGAACTTTAAAGTGACCACGGCCTCCACCGAGCATCTGATTGAGAAGCTGAAGTCGAAAGATATTGATCTTGCATTTATCCGTAAGGTTGTGAATCCGGCTTTTCAAACCTATCCATTCTGCGACGATCCGATCTCTCTCTATGTACATGAAAGTCATCGTTTGGCCGGTGCGGGGCGGGCTTCGATTCAGGATATCCGCAATGAGCCGCTGGTATTCTTCGAGTGCGGGTCCCTGGATTGGCTGCGGCTGCATCGTGTCTTTGAGAGTCTGGAGCAGCCGCCGAATATTTTGTATCAAGTAGATAATCTGGAGACAGCCAAGAAGCTGGTGATTAAGAAAGCCGGAATTTGCTTCTTGCCAGCTCTTAGCACAGAGGAAGAAGTGGCTGCTGGGAAGCTGATTCCCGTGCAAATTGCCGAGACGGCAGGTATATCCCTGCGTACCAGCCTCATTACCTTAAATGGTGAGAACGCCGAATTCATTGCCACATTGCTAGAAGAGGGCGCGGTAAGCCCGAAGAATCAACTAATTGTATAAATGAATAGAAAAACTCTATTAGCGCATGGGCGCCATGCAGTGATAAAGTTAATTGCACATAATCACTACTAAATCGATGGGGATTATAAAAATAAAATAAGGCGGGGAGGACAGAGGATGAGCGAGGTATTTCGGCAGGCAGATCTTAAGGATGCAGAGCAATTGGTAGATATTATATATCGCGCCTATCATCTGATCCGTGAGCTCGGGCTGCACTGGCCGGCAGCAACCGCCGACCTGGCCCTGGTTCAGGAGAATGTAACGCTCAATGAGTGTTACGTATTGGAGAAGGACGGAGCCATCCTGGCGACAGTCACACTCTCCAAGGGAGATGAGATTAGTCAGCGTACCGGTATCCCTTTCGTCAAATGGTTTGCTGTCGATCCGAATTACAGCGGGCAGGGCTACGGAGGCAAGCTGCTGGATTGGGTGGAAGAGCATATCATTCATGACCGCTTGGGCTCCTCTGCCGTGACCTTGGCAACAGCCAAGAAGCATCCCTGGCTGGTCCAGATGTATGAACGTCGCGGATACGAACGGTTCATGGAATTGGAAGGACGAGATGGAGACGGCTTGATGTACCTTTTGAAAAAAACGCTCCAATACAAACAACAGACTATTCAATAAAAGGGGATATAAAAATGAAGAAGACATTCGCACTGACATCGATACTAGTATTGGCACTGGCGGCCACGGGTTGCGGCTCGAACAATAGCAGTAACAGTAAGGAAGGGAATACAGCTGCGGCACCGGAAGGCGGAAAGACAGAGGCGGCCGCTTCCACACCGGTAACCAAAATTATCGTGGGGACAGGCACTAAGTTTCCAAAGGTCTGCTTCATTGACGAGAACGGTAAGCTGACAGGTTTTGATGTAGAGCTGTTGAAAGCGATCGACGAGCATTTGCCGCAATACGAGTTCGAGTTCCAAACTATGGACTTTAGCAACCTGTTGCTGAGTCTGGAAACGAAGAAGATTGATCTGGTAGCACACGTTATGGAAAAGAACCCGGAACGTGAAGAGAAATATCTGTTCAACAAAGAAGCTTATGGTCACTGGAGAAACCGGATCGTAGTAGATAAGTCGAACGACTCTATCAAAACACTGGATGATCTCAAAGGCAAAAAGGTCTTGGTCGGAGCAACCAGTGCACAGGCGCAGATCGTGGAGAACTATAACAAGGATCATGACAATGCCATCAATATCGTTTACCAAAATGGTGCTGCTAACGATACCGTCAATCAGGTGACGACTGGACGGGTGGATGCAACGCTTGCGGCAGATTTTGTACTGCCGGTGATTGACCCGCAGAGCAAGCTGAAGGCCGTTGGCGATGGATTGTCCTCTGCCGACATTCTGTATGTTCTCCGCAAAGATGATGCCGATGAGCAGAAGCTGTCCGATGCGATTGATGGAGCGATCAAGGATTTGAAAGCAGATGGGACACTGAAAAAGCTGAGCACGGAATGGCTTGGTGCGGATGTGACTTCTGACACAGTAAACTAATCAGCATCCCTACACAGGGGAAGGGAGGGTGTCTTAATGGGTGCACCGTTTGATATAAGTTTTGTTTTATCGTTTTTGCCGAAGCTACTGTCCACTTTAGGCATCACGCTTCTGATAGTGGTCTGTGCATTGGTCTCCGGAATCATTGTCGGGTTTTTCGTGGCCCTTCCCCGATTGTACAAGGTACCCGTACTGAAGAACTTGTCGGAGATCTATATTTCCTTTTTCCGGGGAACACCGGTGCTGATCCAGCTATTCCTGTTCTATTACGGGCTGCCTGAAATTCTGAAGCTTGTCCATATTGATGTCACACGGGCGCCGGTACTGTTCTTTGTCATTCTGACCTATGGCCTGCACACGGGGGCGTTCATGTCAGAAATGATTCGGGCTTCCGTAATGGCCGTGGACAAAGGGCAGGTAGAGGCCGCATATGCCACGGGGATGACCGGTTTTCAGGCATTTACAAGAATTATATTGCCGCAGGCGTTAGCTATTGCCGTACCTGTCTTTTCCAATCTCGTTCTGGCACTGCTGAAGGATACTTCGTTGGCCTTTACGCTGGGGGTTATGGAGATGACGGGTAAGGCGCAGACGCTGGGCGCATTGACACAGCATTTTATTGAGGCTTATCTCGCGCTTGCCCTGATTTATCTGGTTATTAGCTTTACGATTGAGAAGCTGCTGCTCGTGGCGGAACGTCGCCTGATGCGGCATGAGGTACGGGATAACCCGGAGAAGAGAACGTTTGGTATTCAAAAGAACAAATCCTTCCGGCGTATCATTGCCGAGCTGGAATCTGGTAAAGGAGGCGTCGGCCTGTGAAGCTGGACCCGTCATTTATATGGACCGCTTTCGTGCAGCTGCTGGGCGCTGTACCAACAACATTATATATCACGGTTGTATCCGTTCTGGTTGGTTTCATCATCGGTACGGCGGTGGCCCTGATCCGCATTTACAAGGTACCTGTCCTCTATCCGATTGCAGTGGCGTATGTCACCTTTATCCGTGGGACCCCGATGCTTACGCACTTATTGCTGATCTATTTTGGGCTCCCGGTACTGATTGACGGGCTGTCGGCCTACTTCGGCTGGAGCTTCCGGTCGGTTAACATGCCGATGATCGGGTTTGCCTATATTTCGTTCTCCATCACTGCGGGTGCTTATATGTCCGAGGTAGTCCGTTCCGGTCTGCTGGCAGTAGATAGAGGACAGATCGAAGCAGCTCATTCCGTAGGTATGACTACGCCTCAGGCACTGCGGAGAATTGTATTCCCACAGGCGCTGGCAGCCAGCCTGCCTAACCTGTCCAATTCTGTGATCGGGATGCTGCACGGATCAACGCTGGCTTTTACCGTATCGGTTGTGGACATCAATGCCAAGGCAGAGATTGTGGCTTCAACGAACTGGAAGTTTTTTGAGGCCTATGTCGCAGCGGCACTTATTTTCTGGGGACTTACGGTGCTCATTGAGCGTCTGACTGCCGTGATCGAAAAACGGATCAATCTGTACAATCGAGGTGGAGTAGCATGATCAAGCTGTCGAATATATCGAAGGCTTTTGGCCGAAATCAGGTATTGAATAACATTAATTTGACGGTGACCAAAGGTGAGGTTGTCGTTATTCTCGGACCCAGTGGTTCGGGGAAGACGACCCTGCTGCGTTGCGTGAATTACCTGGAGAAGCCCGGTGATGGCGAGATTGCTATTGGTGACTTCAGTGTGAACTGCAAACAAGCGCGCAAGAAGGATATTCACCAGCTTCGGCAAAAAACGGCGATGGTCTTTCAGCAATACAATCTCTTCCGGCACAAGACAGCTTTGGAGAATGTGATGGAAGGACTGCTTGTAGTGAAGAAGCTTCCCAAGGAGGATGCCAAGCAGCGGAGTATTGCCCTGTTGGAAAAAGTAGGTCTCGGGAATAAGCTGGACGCTTATCCCAGCCAGCTCTCCGGCGGACAGCAGCAGCGTGTCGGTATCGCCCGCGCACTCGCGTTAGAGCCCGAAGTCATCCTGTTCGATGAGCCGACCTCTGCGCTGGACCCGGAACTGGTAGGAGAAGTGTTGGCCGTTATCCGCAAAATCGCCAAGGAAGGGATCACAATGATTGTCGTGACCCATGAAATGGGCTTTGCCCGGGATGTGGCGAACCATGTGGTCTTCATGGACGGCGGTGTCATTGTTGAAGAAGGTACACCTGGCGAAGTCTTTAACCACCCGCGTGAAGAACGTACGAAGCAGTTCCTGAAGCGAATTACACCGGAACTCAATTATTCCATTTAGGAGGTATTCCCCATGACGATAACGATAAGCGTATTAGACCAAAGCCCGATCTATCCAGGTGAGACATCAGAGGAGGCCCTTCATCATACGATTGCTCTGGCACAGTTATCCGAGCGGCTGGGATTTCGCCGTTTCTGGGTATCAGAACATCATGATTCTGAGCAGGTAGCCGGTTCTTCACCGGAGGTGCTGATCTCGCATCTCTTGGCCAAGACCGAGAGCATCCGTATCGGTTCAGGCGGCATCATGCTGCAGCATTATAGCCCCTACAAGGTGGCGGAGAACTTCAATGTGTTGGCCACTCTGGCTCCGGGCCGGGTCGATCTAGGCGTCGGACGCGCACCCGGAGGACTTCCCCGGAGCACACAGGCGCTGCAGCAGGGAACTCCCAGCACAGCGTCACTGACGGAGAAAATCGTAGAGCTGGAGAAATATGTACACAACACGCTTGAGGAAGATCACCCGCTGTTCGGTTTGAAGGCAGGTCCGATCCCAGCGTCTCCACCCGAGCTCTATGTGCTCGGTGCAAGTGTCGCTAGTGCGGAAATTGCCGCAGAGCTGGGACTACCTTACGTGTTCTCCCTGTTCATTAACGGGAATCAGGAGGTCGCACTGGAGGCGATTCGGGCGTACCGCAGCGGTTTTAACACCGCGGATGGAAAACAGCCGCAAGCCATTATTGGGCTGTCGGTGGTTGTAGCCGACACTGCCGAAGAAGCGGCAGAGCTGACCAGTGCACTGAAGCTCTACAAAATTCATCTGGCCAGCGGAAAGTCGCTGACCGTAGCCAGTCAGGATCAGGCGGATGAGTTTATCCGTCAGAGCCAGGAAGAATACACAATTGAAGAGAAGGAAGCCGTAATCTTGAAAGGAACTCAGGAAACTGTACGCGAACAGCTCCTGAACCTTTATCAAGCATCCGGTGTTGACGAATTCATTGTAACTACAAATGTGCAACCATTCGAGAAGCGGTTGCGTTCATTTGAACTGCTGAGCGAAGCGCTTGCCGGAGTGACAGCTGAGGCTTAGCTGTGCAGGCATCATCATCTTAATATAGTTTTTTGAAAGGAGGCAGGGTCATGACAAGTCCAGTAGCAGTATCCAAGGCTGAGGCCATAAGTGAACAGTTAACCGAGATCCGTCGGCATTTGCACCGGCATCCTGAGCTGTCCCATGAAGAAGTGGAAACCACGAAATACATCACCTCCCTGCTGGAAGAGGCAGGAATCAGAATTATAGATTACGGTCTGAAAACCGGAGTCATCGCTGAAGTCGGCGGTCTCCAAGGAGGCCCGGTTGTTGCTCTGCGAGCCGATATTGATGCTTTGCCGATTCAAGAGGAGACAGGGCTGCCGTATGAATCGGTATATCCGGGGAAGATGCATGCCTGCGGGCATGATTTTCATACGGCGTCGCTGATTGGAGCCGCGTACCTGCTGAAGGAGCAAGAACAGGAGCTGAAAGGAACGGTCCGCTTCCTGTTCCAGCCAGCCGAAGAGAAGGCAAAAGGTGCTCTGCAGATTATAGACAGCGGTGCGCTGGAAGGCGTTAGCGCCGTCTTCGGAATACACAACAAGCCTGAGCTTCCGGTGGGAACGATCGGCATCAAAGGTGGTCCATTAATGGCCGCTGCCGATGGATTCAGAATAACAGTGACTGGAGCCGGAGCGCATGCAGCTGTGCCTGAATCAGGTATTGATCCTATTGTAGCGGCGGCGCATATCGTTACGGCACTGCAGACGGTTGTAAGCCGTAATGTAAGCCCGCTGAACAGCGCTGTGATCAGTGTAACCAAGCTGCATAGTGGGAACGCCTGGAACATTATCCCGGAAACGGCGGTGCTCGGCGGTACGATTCGTACGTTTACTGAAGAGGTGCGATCCAAGGTTCTGAAACGGTTCGTTGAAGTTACGGAAGGCATAGCAGCAGCGCTGGAAACGAAGGCGACTGTGGAGTGGATCGGGGGCCCGCCGCCGACTATCAACGATGATTCCCTGGCTCAGCTGGCCAATGAGACGGCAGCTGCCCTGGGACTAAATGCGGTGACGCCGGAGCTTTCCCCTGCGGGCGAGGACTTTGCCTTTTATCAACGAGTCGTCCCTGGACTGTTCGCCTTCGTGGGCACTTCCGGGACCCGGGAATGGCATCATCCTGACTTCAATCTCGATGAACGGGCACTGCCGCTTACTGCAGGATTCTTCACAGATGTCGCGAGGCGCTATCTGGAGAGCCTGTCCACGGAAGAGCAAGGCTGAACATGGCTGGCCCGATCTACGATGTAATCATCGTTGGCGCCGGCTCCATGGGAATGAGCGCCGGTTATCATTTGGCCCGCAGAGGTGTTAAAACGCTTTTGATTGACGCGTTCGATCCGCCGCATACCGAGGGCAGCCATCATGGCGAGCCGCGATTGATCCGGCATGCCTATAGTGGAGACCCTGCTTATATTGATCTTGCGCTCCGAGCGCAGACGCTATGGGAAGAGGCAGAAGCAGAGAGCGGAACGGAGCTGCTGGTAAGGTCCGGCGTGTTGAATCTCGCGGACACTTCTGTCTATTCCTTCAGCGGCCGGCTTCATGAAGCGGAGCAGCGAAGGGTGAGAGTTGAGCGGCTTGCTGCGGAGGAAATTACCCGCCGCTGGCCGGGACTTACGATACCGGATCGTTTCGAGGCCATGTATGAGCCGGATGCGGGATATTTATACAGCGAACGCTGTATTACTGCGTACCGCCAGCTTGCATTGGCCCATGGTGCGAAGCTGCTGGTGAATACACCTGTGCTGGATGTGACTGCCACGGAAGGTGGAGTCACCGTCCATACGAAGGATGGCGACTTTCACGGAGCCAGCGTGATTCTTAGCGCTGGAGCCTGGTTCCAGTCGTTGTCTCCCTTTGTCAATCTGCCGATCCGGGCGGTTCGCAAGGTGGTTGGCTGGTTCCAAAGTACGCCGGCTTTCGATGCCGGAACCTTCCCTGGCTTCACGTTGGGTACGACAGAAGGTGGCTATTATGGCTTCCCGAGTATCGGCGGTGCTGGACTCAAGATTGGCCGGCATGATACCGGGCTGACATGGAAGCCGGGGGAGCCATTGTTGCCCTTCGGCAGTGAGGACAGCGATGAAGGCGATTTGCGCCGGGTACTGGAGAAGTACATGCCGGGTGCAGCCGGAAGGCTGCTCAAGGGGGCGGTATGCAAGTATGAGCATTCGCCGGATGAGGACTTTATTATCGACAGGCATCCGCTGCACAGCCATGTGCTGCTAGCTGGAGGCTTCTCGGGACATGGTTTTAAATTTTCCAGTGTGGTCGGCGAAGTTTTGGCAGACCTTGCTATCGATGGGCGTTCGCGCCATGAGATCAAACCGTTTTCGCTGTCGCGTTTTGATACGTGAAGCGAAGCGGAAGTCAATGTTACTTTGGAGGGGACATAATGAGCATTGTGAATATAGAGGGTTACCTGAATACCCATCAACAATTGGTTCAGGCGATCGAAGGGTTGTCGGAAGAACAGTTGAAATGGAAAGCTGATCCGGGGAGCTGGAGTGTGACAGAAGTTCTGGCCCATCTGGCGGATCATAGTATCGTCATCTCCTTCCGTATTCGTGATATTCTGGCAGATACGAAGGTGCAACTCCCGGCATTCGGGCAGGACGCTTGGGTAAGTGGCCAGCATGCCAACGAGGGCAGTGCAGGAGACAGTTTGGAGCTTTTCCGTAGCCTTTTGCAGTATAACAGTCTTCTATTTGGACGGCTTAGTGCAGAAGAGTGGGAGAAGAGTGGCATTAATTTCAAAGGCGACAAGGTGCGGATCGTTGATATCGTAACCAGCTTTACCAACCATGTCCAGACGCATTTGGGTCAGATTGAGCGGGTTAAAAATGGGGCCGTCGCAGCGGTGGCTTCCCAAGCGCAGTAACAGTTATTAGCTCTGCACACTACATTTTTAGGAGGAGAGAATATGGCGAAGTCAAAACAATTGAAACTGGGAGCCTTGCTGCACGGAGTAGGGGGAAGCACTTCTACGTGGCGTCACCCTGATGCCAAACCGGATGCCAGCGTGAATTTTGAGCTTTACAAGTCGTGGGTACAGAAGGCCGAGGAAGGTAAGCTGGATCTGATTTTTATCGCAGATGGTCTGTATATCAATGAGAAATCTATTCCGCATTTCCTGAACCGTTTCGAGCCGTTGACCATTCTCAGCGCATTGGCTGCCGTCAGCACCAACATTGGGCTGGTAGGCACCTTGTCCACCTCCTACAGCGAGCCGTTCACAGTTGCCCGTCAGTTCGGATCGCTGGATGTGATCAGCGGCGGCCGCGCAGGCTGGAACGTGGTAACTTCTCCACTGGAAGGCTCCGCCCTGAACTATGGTAAAAAAGAGCATCCAGACCATGGCAAGCGGTACCGGATTGCTACGGAATATCTGGAAGTCACTCGTGGACTATGGGATTCCTGGGAAGATGATGCTTTTGTCCGCGATAAGGAATCCGGCGTCTTCTTTGATCCGGAGAAGGTGCATACCTTGGACCACGAAGGAGAGTTCTTCTCCGTAAAAGGGCCGCTTAATATTGCCCGCTCCAAGCAGGGGCAGCCGGTGATTTTCCAGGCAGGCTCGTCTGAGGTTGGCCGGAACTATGCCTCGCAGGAAGCGGACGCGGTGTTCACAGGCCATGATACAATAGAATCCGCACAGGAATTCTATCGTGATGTCAAAGCCCGCGTGGCAGCATCCGGCCGCAATCCGGACGAAGTGCTGATCTTCCCAGGGATCGGGCCAATCATTGGTGATACGGAGGAGGAAGCGGAGCGCAAATATCAGGAGGTGGCTGGCCTGGTAACGATTGAGAATGCGCTCAACTATTTGGGACGATTCTTCGAGCATCATGACTTCTCCCAATATCCATTGGATGAGCCGTTCCCTGAACTGGGTGATCTGGGCAGAAACAGCTTCCAGAGCGGGACTGACAAGATCAAGAAGGATGCCAAGGAGCAAGGCCTGACCTTGCGTCAAGTGGCTCTGCAATCGGCTACGCCGCGTACGAGCTTCATTGGTACGCCGGAGCAGGTAGCGGATCAGATTCAGACCTGGTTCGAGTCGGAAGCGGCAGATGGTTTTATGATCGCGGAATCTGTACCGGGCGGGCTGGAGCAATTTGTGGAACGGGTTGTGCCGATCCTGCAGGATCGTGGACTGTTCCGGACGGAATACGAGAGTGATACGCTGCGTGGCAACCTTGGACTGAAGGTGCCGGAGAACCGGCATGTGAAGGCTTCGGAAACTGCCGGTAGCATCTAATAAAAAAAGTCATGGCGCTCTGCTTGTGCAGAAGCGACCATGGCTTTTTTTGATTTTGTTCGGGCAAGGTGGCATATTTGCCGCTTTGCCCTTGTTTATTTACAGAGACGATTAAGGCAACCCGATGGGGCGGGTCGGCGTTTTCTTTTAACATAATATAGGTTGGGTGCCAGTCTTGAAGATGATATGATTAAATGTATAAAAATATAATTTAAAACCATTATTAGTAATTATTTGATTGCCAAGTATTTAATGGACTTATAAGAGAATGTTTCATCAAGCCTACATAATAGTGAGCGCTTCTTCGCTCTAAAAGGGATGGTATAAGCATGGCAGTAAACCCATTTAGAAAAGATGAAGGTAAAGTATTGGTATACGAATCATATCAAAGACTGCTCGATCAATGGGGAATACCTGTTCAAGAAGAGGATGTCCCTACTAGTTATGGTCAAACTCATATCATTACTGCCGGTCAGTCTATTCATCCTCCGTTGCTGCTCTTTCATGGCGTAGGTGATAATTCTGCTTTGATGTGGATTTATAACATTTCTGAACTGTCGAAGCATTTTTACGTTATTGCTGTCGATACAATTGGAGGACCAGGCAAAAGTAAACCTAACACCAATTATAATAAAACCTTTGATCAGGCGATATGGATTGACCAAATACTTCAGCATTTAAAGTTTGATTCCATTAACATCGCTGGAGTTTCCAATGGGGCTTATCTAGCCAGTTACTATACAATCACCAATCCTTCTAAGGTCAATAAAATGGTCGGGCTGGCGGGTGGAATCAAGGTGAGCATGCTAAAGATGATGATGCTTTTTCTACCAGAGGCATTACTGCCGTCGTCTGACAAAACAACAAGAAAACTGCTCAGAAAGCTATGCGCACCTAATACTTCAATTGTATTTGAAGAGAACGAGGAGTTAATGTCTCATTGGACATACTTACTTAAATATTTTAACAACAAGTCTATGATGTTTCATAAGTATAGAAGATTTACAACGAATGAACTTTCAATCTTGAAAGAGAAAGCGGTTTATTTAATCGGGGAGTATGATCGGTTGTCCAATTATCCAGCATCTATTGAGGAACTTGAAAGAAGCCAGATCGCATATAAGATCATTCCAAATGCAGGACATGGTATAAATCATGAGCAGGCAGATCGCATTAACGAAGAACTTATTAATTATTTTTTGGAGGGGGGCCTCCCCAACTAACCGTTTATAGAGTGAAAAAGAGGGAGCACCTCGCAACTAACGGCAATTTTGCACCTTATTTTTCTTGATTGTAGGCAAATGAGGTGAATAAGGGTAATATTGTATCTTATTTTCCTAAAAAGCACGCTGTATGGGGTATTCTGGAAGATTTAGGGTACAATATTGCACTTAATTTCCACTAACCGGTAGCTACAGAGGATTTAAGGTACGAAAATGCCGTTAATTACACATTGTTCCTTCTTATATAAGCTTTCTTTTCTCTTGGGTATGTTTGTTTTTTTAAAATGCGTTCCATATAGCCATTAGTTTTGTTATCTTGCGGTCTTATTCCAGTGTATCAGCAGGAATGGCGGGATTAAGGTATAGTAATGCTGCAGGCCATTCATGGTGAACGAAAGGAAGTTTGTTGGAGGGATGCAGGTGGGAACGGTTGTGACCAAGATTTTCGAATATGGGGATGAACCAATAGAGGTGTTGAGGCAAGCGGATGGGACACTTGGTGCAGCAATGCAGCGACTTGGCCGGGTGGAACGGGTCATTATTCCGGATCTGTTCGCTGCGCTTGTTCATGCCATCGTAGGGCAATTAATTTCAGTGAAGGCGGCAGCTACAGTCTGGGGAAGAATGCAAGAACAGCTTGGAGAGATTACTCCGCAGAATTTGCTTCTATATACGGCAGATGATATCCAGCGCTGCGGCATGACGATGAAAAAAGCCCGCTGTATCGAGGCAATTGCTCGTACCGTGGCGCAGGGGGAGCTCGATTTGGAAAGTCTGCGCGAACTGTCGGATCAGGAAGTTATCTCCAGTCTGACGGCATTGCCCGGAATTGGCCGATGGACAGCAGAGATGCTGCTGATCAATTCCATGGAGCGCCCGGATATCGTAAGCTGGGGGGATATAGCTATTAGGCGTGGCATGATGGAGCTGTACGGACTGAATTCGCTTACCCGGGAGCAATTTGAGCAGTACCGTCAGAGCTATTCTCCTTGGGGTTCTGTAGCGTCGATCTACTTGTGGGAGCTTTCTTTTGAATAGATGCGTATTGAAATGCAAGACATGTTATAAAGGAAGGACAAAGATTATTTAGTATGGATAAAACCATAAGGGAACAGCTGTTACTATTAACCGATGCGGATTATCAAAAGTTCTCTGCCGGACTTATCCCGAATGTATCCAACATCTTGGGTGTTCGGTTGCCCGAGCTTCGTAAGTTGGCAAAAGGGATTGCGCGGGGAGAATGGCGGGCCTATCTAGAGCAGGCTGATAGCGAATACTTCGAGGAGATCATGCTGCTGGGCATGGTCATTGGTTACGCGTCAAGCATCAAGAATGCAGATATCGAAGAAATATTGAAGTATATCGCCGCTTTTGTACCCAAGATTGATAACTGGTCAGTGTGCGACAGCTTCTGCATCGGATTGAAGTTCACCAGCAGTCATCGTGACCGGGTATGGGACTTTCTCCAGCCTTATCTGGCATCCGATCAGGAATATGAGATCCGGTTTGCAGTGGTTATGTTATTGAATTTTTATGTCGAAGCGGATGATATGGATCGGGTATTAGTGAAACTGGATGTAATCAAGCATGAAGGATATTATGTCAAAATGGCTGTGGCCTGGGCGTTATCCGTTTGTTATGTCAAACATCCTGAGCGGGTAATGACTTATCTGAAGCATAACTTCCTTGATGATTTCACATTCAATAAAGCACTGCAAAAAATTACGGAATCTTACCGTGCCAGCTCAGAGGACAAGCAGATAATCCGGAGTATGAAACGCAGATGAGACCCTGCTGCATATCGTCTTGGATCTAGGCGGGATGACAGGGCAATTTAAGCATAAGCCGAAAGTGAGATTTGGCTCCAACAGTGAGGCTCCAACAGTAATTAGGTAGTATATAAAAACGAAGCGAACCCCCACCAGTCCGAAATTGGATCGGTGGGGGTTCGCTTGTAGTATCGGATGGAGCCGCCTGTATTAAGTTGACTGTGCCCTTATTTCTCGTTGTTCTTTTGACTGCGCAGGCGTTCCAGCTCAAGGTCTACAGCTTGGCTCAGCTTGGGGTCTGCTGCGGGGCGGGTCAGGCCGGATTGTTCCGCCAGCACTTCCCACTCGGTAATTTTTTCCTCCATACGCTCGAAGCCACGGGAAGCCGTGTTAGTAGCATTCAAGCCATATTTGCCATAGTCATTCGCATTGTCGCCATTACTGCGGGGAGCTGATTGGATGGTCTCCGATGCTTTGCGGGCACGTTCTGCGAGTTCGGCTCTTTTGGCCTTCAGGCGAGTGCGTTCTTCTTTGGCTCTGGTGATGTTGGCTTCGAGTGTAGCCAGCGTTTGCCGAGTCTCCTCTAGACCGGATACACATTCTTGAATACTTTCGGTGTACCGTAGTTTGGCTACCACAGCCAGGCGCGCTGCTTCTTCATTGCCTTGGGCCATAGCATTAAGGGCCTCGGATTCACTTTGCTCCACTAGTTTCGTGTATTCTTGCTTACGACGCTCCAGCACGGTCGCGGCGACTTGCAGATCACGTTCATTACGTTCTGCGGTTTCAATTTCTTCCTCAAGATCGCGCAGGTATTGTCCAGTCAACAGGATGGGATTCTCCAGTTTGTTCAGGCCTTCGTTCAGGGCGGCTTTAGTCAGGGTTGCAATTCTATTCAGGATACTCATAAGTAATCTCTCCTCATAATTAGGTTGGGTTCAAAGGGACAGGGGCAACAGTGGATTAATAAAAATCGTTTCTGTCGGAAAAGCCGCCATACGGCTCTTGGGGAACCAGAATGCTCAAGATGATGTACAGCAGAGCGACTGTGCCAAAGCTGAAGAATGCAGCTACCACCGTAATCACCCTCAGGATCGTTGCATCGATGCCAAGCCATTGGGCTATTCCTCCACACAGACCACTAAGTTTCTTATCATTTCTGGAACGGTATAATTTTGTCATGCTATATCTTCCTCTCCTGGGTGAGTTTTATTTGAATTTGTTTAACCGGCTTGCTTATGTACTTATTGTAGGATCTTTTGAAGGTTCGCAAAACAGCCTGAGGACGGTTTTATGCACTCGACCTAAGGCGGGGAAGGCTCCCGCAGAAAGACGGGGATGCTGTGGGAAATCGTGATGAAGTGGCGAAAAAAGTCATGATAGAGTATAAAAAGGATGAGATAGTATCAAAAAGCGGTTCCCGGATGTGGGAACCGCTTGGTTGTAGTGATGTGAAAATGTTTTCCCCTTCAGGAGTTTCAACTCCGTCGGGTCAGTGCCCAGAACAGAAGGGCTGCAGCGCTGACAGCGGCGCCTAGCAAGCACACTGCGTTCCAGCCTCCCTGGGCATACACATAAGTTGAAGCGAGGGAACCAGACGCACTTCCTATGGAGTAAAAGATCATGTAAGCGGCGGTGAGACGGCTCCGGGCCTCGGGTCTTACGTTAAAAATCAGGCTCTGGTTGGTAACATGTACGGCCTGCACCGCCAAGTCCAGAAGAATAATACCCCCTAGCAGTGCAAGCAGTGAATAGTGCAGCAGTGATATTAGCGCCCACGAGGCTAGCAGTAGAATAAGAGCTAGACCAGTGGTACGCTGGCCGAATCCCCGGTCGGCCAGTACCCCGGCCCGAGCTGCTGCGAGGGCACCGGCGACCCCGGCCAGGCCAAAGGCACCGATGGCCGTGTGCGAGAGGGAGAAGGGCGGCGCGCTGAGCGGCAGCACCAGAGAGGTCCACAAGATGCTGAACGCCATAAAGATCAGCAGCGCAAGCACCGCGCGGACCCGCAGGATCCGCTCCTGCACGAATAGCGCGAGGACCGAGCGCAGCAGCTGCGGATACGATAATGTCGCGCGTCTCTGTTCCTCTGGCAAGATCCGCAGCAGGATCAACGCTATAATGGCCATCATTCCGGCGGAGAACAAGTAGACGGAACGCCAGCCCGCAAGATCGGTCAACACACCTGCGACCGTACGCGCAAGCAGAATGCCGATGACAATCCCGCTGGTGACAAGGCCGACGATACGGCCACGTTCAGCGGGAGCGGCCAGTGTCGCGGCGAAGGCGACAAGCACCTGTGTCACAACGGCAAGCAGGCCAACGATGGCCAGACCGATGAAGAGTACATTAATCCCAGGCGCAAATCCTACGGTGATAAGAGCCAGCACAGATAGTGTCATCTGGCTCACAATGAGCTTGCGTCTGTTCAGCAGATCCCCCAATGGGACTAACAGCAGCAGCCCAAGGGCATAGCAGATCTGGGTAATGGTGATAACCACTCCAATTGAAGAATGAGGGATGGAAAATTCACTCGCAAGGGTGTCCAGCAGCGGCTGGGCATAATAGATGTTAGAGACGGCTAGCCCACAGGCAATGGCGAATAACAGGGCCACGGAGCGGGACATCCCCGATGCCGGAAGTCGTGAAGTTAAGAGTTTAGGATCATCGGCAGCCATGGGGATTTGTGAATCAGAGATGTGATGTTTCACAGTGTATCTCTCCTTTTTTAATTTATACTGATTAGTATAATATACTGAATAGTACGAAAAGAATCCAGTGAAATTTAAATTTTCTTAGTGGGAGTGTCAAAATAATTAGCGCCACTTCAAGTGGGATTTGGTCTGCTTTCTACTGAGTAAACCACTTCAGTTTGACAAGCTTTATGCAAAACCTTAAAATCATAACATACTGAACGATATGGAAAGAGTTGATAAATATGGTTCGACAGCGGGAGTTTGATGAAGGTAAGGTGTTGGATGCGGCGATGCGGGTGTTTTGGGAGAAGGGGTTTGAGGCGTCTTCCTTGAATGATTTGACATCGGAAATGGGCATCCAGCGCCCCAGTTTATATGCGGCGTTTGGGGATAAGAAGCAGTTATTCGAAACTGCGTTGCGGAAGTATACCCAGCTCCATGCATCCGATATCCGGTCCAAGCTGCAAAAGGGGATAACGGTCAAGGAATCTTTCCGGTTCTTATTCGAAGAGATCGTGGAAGAGGAATACGCAGAAGGGCCCAGCAGGGGATGCTTTTGTATTAATACGATGGTGGAGCTTGCTCCCCATGACGAGAAATTCGAGATTCTGACGCGGGAACATCAGATGTACCTGGCTACTATATTTCAGGAAAAAATAGAACAGGGTGTACACTCAGGCGAACTAGCGGGTGATACCAATATAAAAGCCTTGGCACAGGGGCTGGTCATCACGTTAATCGGGCTTACGGTAATGATGAAGGCGCGCCCGGAGCGCTCTTTTGCCGACAACGCCATTCAAATGGCACTGACGATGATCAAGTGAACATGAATAGATGAACGGGCCAACCCTTGGGGTTGGCTTTTTTGTTTGGGAAACTACAGGGTTCTTGAGATATTCTGTTCTTAGTGTAATCAAGCTAGCGGTAATTCCAGATCAGAAGGAGTGAGGGGATTAATCGCATACAAATATTATTCATAGTTATTTAAATAAAGAAAATATTCACATAAATCATATTTACAACGTGAATATTAAGTTGTATAATTTCCAAATAAAGGAACAATCTTAGGATTACTATGGATATGTACTCCGCTCGGTATTGGGTAAAAAAATACTAAAGACGTAGTAACGTTATCCCCCCCCCATAACGAATGAAAAGAGGTAGAGATATGAAAGGAAGAGACATTATTTTAGGCTTGCTGCAAAAAAAAAGGAGGACCGGATACGAAATTAATGAAGTGTTCAAGACTATTTTTTCGCACTTCTTCAATGGTTCTTATGGAATGATCTATCCCACACTCAAGAAGCTGGAGAAGGAAAGGGTTATTGAAAAGGAAGTTGTTTTTCAAGAAGGAAAGCCAAATAGGAATGTGTTTTCAATTTCCGAAGTGGGGACGAAAGAGTTTTTTGAATATCTAATTTCGCCTGTTCAGCCGGAAATTCGCCAATCTGATTTTTTGATGAGAATGTATTTTGGAGAATTTGTTGAGCATGAGGTTGTTATTCAATGGATTAATGATGAAATAAAACAAAAAACAGCGCAAATCGATCAGTTGAAAACAGATTATATGAAGTGGAAAGATAAACTAACCTACACACAAAAAATATCCTATGACATAGGCATTGCACAATACGAAGCGGAAATAAAGGTGCTACAGGCCAAACTAGTGGAGATGGGTTAACCTTACAGGAGGTTTTATGAAAAAGGAGATCAATCTTTTTTTAACCATATCTGTGATGTGTATGGGGATATTCTTATGTATGTTAGATACGACCATTATGAATATAACATTGCCGGCTATACAAGATAGTCTGGGTGTAACCTTGAACCAATTATCCTGGGCACTGAATATATACACAATAACTTTTGCAGTAATGACCATTCCTCTAGGTAGATTGGCAGAGATTTATGGTAAAAATAAAATCTATATTTTAGGCTTTATCATTTTTTGCGGCGGATCATTGATTTGTTCTTTTTCCAATGATGTGTATTTCCTGATTATCGGAAGAGGCGTGCAGAGTATAGGTGCGGCTATTATATTTCCGATTAGTATGGTTATTGGTATATCTACAGTGTCTATAGAAAAAAGAAGCAAAGTTATAGCGATTCTAGGTGTAACCCAAGGCCTTTCGGCAGCGTTAGGACCTTCAATTGGCGGGCTAGTTACACAATTTCTCGGCTGGAGATGGGTTTTTCTAATCAATGTGCCGTTGAGTATTATTGCTATTGTGATCTCCTTGTTCTGTCTTAACACTAAAAATGAAGAGAAAATAGAGAGCCAAAATGATTATACAGGCGCTTTCTGGTGTGTCTGTTTTTTGTTTAGCTTAACCTTGGGACTCACGCAGGGGAACTCATGGGGTTGGGAGAGTATCAGAGTTATTGTGACCTTTTCAGTCACTATCGTATCCTTCATTATTTTCATTTTCACAGAAAAAAGAAGTAAGTACGCAATGATCAACTTGAAATTGTTCGAGGATCGTCAATTTAATGCCTCCGCGGTAACCGTGGTGTTTAGCAATCTTTTTCTAATCGGGGTTACAGTTCTTTTGCCGACGTTTCTGAACCGGATTCATGGGGAATCTGAGCTAAGAGCGGCGCTATTGGTCACTCCAATCTCCGCAATGATCTTTGTGTTCTCGCCAATTGCTGGATTGCTGGTCGATAAAGTCGGAAGAAAGGCCGTTATTTTCACAGGTTTTATAGGGATGGCTGTTGCCTACTACATGCTTTATCATTTGGACGTCTCTAATGGATACACGCAATTGATCATAGCTTGCTTGGTCCTCGGATTTGGTTACGGGATCATTGTAGGTCCGATTACGGTTCTGGCCGCATCTTCTTTTACCGGTGAATTACTTACTGCATCCCAAAGTGTGGTAGGGGTACTGCGGCAAGTTGGGACTGTTCTAGCGGTGGCCATCTTTGTATCCGCTCTGACCAGCAACATTGCCAGCGCAAAAGTTCAAATATTAGATCATGCTCAAAAGGAAATTGAAAAGCTGGATATTACTAAAGAGCAGCAAGAGATCGTACTGGAGAACACCAAAAGAAATTTAGAATCCGAGAAAATTAATACGGCCGCTTCTCCTAATGAAGAAAAAAAAATAATGAGTCCTAAGGAACGGTCAGCATTAATTGCAGTAGAAGTAAAGAAGGCTAGTCAACAACTGGGTACAGCGAAGCCGCTGAATGATGCTACTAAGAAGGCTATCGAAGAGCAAGTCACTGCGGCTGTTGATCACAAAATAGCTAAAGTTCAAAACGAAGTAAACGCATTTGCCACAGGCATCCAGCAATATTCGCAGAATAAAATTTCTAAGTCGTTCTCAAGTTTATACGGTATCGCTTTTTTTGTAATAATATTATGTAGTTTGATCGCTTTTGTGTATAAAGAAGTGGAGAAGAAGGATAGAAAAGAAGTGATAAAAGTTGATTCATAAAAACAAGGCAGGGGCGGGATAGTGCTACTGTGGTTGCATGGGGGTATGAAAATGACCGGGTGGCGGCGATGCCTGGGGATTAACCGATTACAGAAGGATTCGATCAGTGGTTGATCGAGCACAACTTGTATTCCTAATGTGATAATATAAAAGGGAGATTAGAGATTTAGAGAACGTGAAGGTGATTAAATAAAGTATTATTATCCATGCGCTAATCCTTTTCTATGGATTATGGACAGGTACTACCTTCCATTCCATTGTAAAGGATTTTTCTTTACCTATGGTTAATTACACTGGAAATACAAAAAAATTATTGCATTAACGAATTCAATGCAGGATATTTGTCGAATTTCGTAGAAATAAAACCATATATTTTTCAAAACAAGACGCCACACTGTGGGGTAAGAAAACGGCGTCTGAATATACCGCTGTGATTCTGCTTTTTTACGTTCATAAAAAAGGACCTCATCGTGATGTTTGTATTCAACGCTTCCCAGATATTTGTAGGGCACATTTTCTTTTAATGATGTTATTGTTTAGATAATTAACTAACTTGTCGGGCATCTTGTAGATTGGGGTCGGTTTCATAATGAGGGGTATTCTCCGAGTTAGTTCTCGTACTATCTTATTTTATATAGCTGCTGCCGTTGTTGTTGGTTTGGTTGTAAGCTATGTCGTCATCTCTACTCCGGATTCCCCTAAGCTTAAAAGTGAAAAAGGCGTTCTGAATTTAACGCAGGTTCATGTAAGTGAGAATCCGGTAAAGTTAGCAGGGGAGTGGACGTTCTATTGGAAAGAGCTACTGTCGCCTGAGGAAATACAGAATCGCTTAGCAAGGGACGGAAATCATGACCGCTGGATCAGCATCCCGAGCTCCTGGCTAGGCTATCAATTAGATGGTCAGGAGCTGAACGGTACAGGCTTTGCAACCTATCGGGTGGTGATAAAGCTTAGTGAGCAGGATAGGAATGCGCGGCTTGCTCTGCGGCTGCCTACCATCTTTCATGCGTATAAATTATGGGTTAATGGCGAGTTACTGGCGGAAGTTGGTGTGGTTGGTCAGGACAAGAGCAGCGTGACACCGCATTTGGCAACGAAGCTGGTGTTCTTCCAGCCCGAGAATGACAGGGTAGAGCTTGTAATGCAAGTCGCCAACTTCAATCATGCGCGAGGCGGCATCACCAAGTATATAGAGCTCGGCGGCAGTGATGTGTTAACGGTCAAGACCAATCTGAGAATTGCTGCTGAGATGTTCGTAACTGCAAGTCTGTTAGTGATTGGTGTGTATCACCTGCTGTTGTTTATCCTGCGACTCAAAGACAGGGCTACATTGTATTTTGGTCTGTTCACTCTGTTGTTTGGTATCCGATCCCTGATGGTTGGCGAGTTCTTGATCACACAATTGTGGCCAGCTATTCCGTGGGAATTGCAGTTCAAGATCGAGTACCTGATTCTTTGCAGCGGTACTTATATCATCACGATGTACTTTGATTGCATTTTTCCGAATTATGTGTCGCGTTGGTTCCATCTTGGCACGCGGATCGCAACCAGCGCAATCTGTATAATTGTTGTGGTGACTCCTGCACTTATATATACAAAATTGTTAGTGCTGATCGGTGTGATGATTGTTCTACATATGGTTTATCTGATGGTTGGGCTGGCCCAAGCGGCTGTGCGACGTATGGAGGGCGGGCTGATCTTCCTACTGGTGTCGGTGGTTGCTTTGGTTACTGTCATCAACGATTTTTTATATTATAACGAATGGTCACTAATCGGAAATACATCTCCGGTTGGTCTGTTGATATTTACGATTGCACAGATGATGCTGCTTTCTTCAAGATTTACGAGGGCGGCATCAAATGAAGAGAGGATTGCACGTGAGCTGCTGGAGGCTAACAACAAGCTGACCGAAATGAATATGAATTTGGAACGGACCGTGCAGGAACGCACAACTGCCTTATCCGAAGCTCATGATGGTCTTCGCACTTCATACGAACGGTTACTTCGCTCCGAGCAAGGGAGAAAAAAGCTTCTCGCCTATATTACACACGATCTGCGTATGCCGCTGTCCAGCATGCTTGGGTATGTAGAAGCTGTGCAGGACAGGATCAAGCCGGAACGTAATGAACAGTACCTGAAATATATCCGGGATAACACGATTAGGATTAACCGGATGATCGAGGAGTTGTCCTTCTTGTCTCATTTGGAGACAGGACAAGTCTCGTACCGAATGGAGCCGGTTCATGTGATTCACTTCTTGCGCCACTTTTATGAACAATATGAGTTGGTTGTGCGTGACACAGGGTTGGATTTCATGCTGGATTTCGGAGATGTGGAAGATCAGGGACAAAGCTTGCCTGTTGTAGAAATGGATGCGCAAAGACTAGATCAGGCGCTGTTCAATCTAGTGTCGAACGCAATGAAGTTTACCTCTAGAGGTGGGGTGGTGCGTCTTGCGCTAGCTGTGGACAAGGTGAAAGATACCCGCTATGCGATAATTAGCGTAGAAGACTCTGGCACGGGTATTCCTCCAGATCTGATCGAGCAAATCTTTGATCGCAATTACAAGTATGATCGGCCGGGCGCGGAGAATGGTATAGAGGGTAGCGGGCTCGGGCTGGCGATTTGCAGGGAAATTATACAGGCGCATGGAGGGACGGTTCGAGCGGAGAGTGACGGCAAGACGGGATCGATATTCTATGTATCGCTTCCTTGTATTGTAAATGAAAGAAGGTGACGGTGTGGTAGACACTCACAAAATAATGATCGTCGATGATGATCCCCATATATGCGAGATTGTTCAGATGTATTGCGAGAGGGAGGGTTACATATCCTCCTACAGTCATAACGGGGCAGAAGCCATGAAGCTGCTTGAATCGTTCGATCCGGATTTGATTGTACTGGATGTAATGCTGGCTAATGAAAACGGCATTGATTGGTGCAGGAACGCACGTAGCTACACGAATGCGCCAATTATGTTTCTGAGCAGTCGTGAGGAGGACGAGGTGAAAATCAGTGCATTATCCTATGGCGGCGACGATTATGTGACCAAGCCGTTCAGTCCGGGAGTACTCATGGCCAAGATCAAGGCTCACCTTCGCAGAGTGTCGGCGGGCAGAAGGGAACAACTGCTGGAGTTACCGGGTTTGACGCTGGATTTCTACGCACAGTCCGTCAACATGGGCAGTAAAACCGTTTTTTTATCGAAAAAAGAATTCAGTCTACTGTCCTATCTGGCACAAAACGTTAATCGTGTCGTCAGTGTCGATACGTTGTTTCAACTCATCTGGGGAATGGAGAGTCTGGAGGATACGAGAACGGTCGCTGTACACATTAGTAATTTACGTAAAAAAATCGAAGCTGACCCTGTCCATCCGGAGAGAATCATTACGGTTCGGGGGGCCGGATATATGCTGGTTGCCAGAAATGCATCGCAAACGCGAACATAGCGTTAAGGTTGGTAGTGTGACTATTTCTGCCGTTAAACTTAAATATCGAATGTATTAAACAATAGCGACGTAGAGATATCTCCCTTACGCCGCTTTTTTTATGCACTATTACGATAGGACATTCCTTAATTCTTATAGTGTTAAGAACAGGTCTAGCGCGAACTTAAAGTTTTCTTTGAGTTTCATTAATGGGCTAAACTATCATGATAAAATACAACCAGGAAAATTACTATGATTAATCATACTTTAGGAGGAAAAACACCCATGAAAAGGCGCATGATAAGGCGCATGATGAGTTTGTCGTTAGCCTTGCTGCTAGCTTTGCCCCCTGTTGCCTACACAGCAAGCGAGGGGACAAAGATCAGCACATTAGCTGGAACAGGGACTGCCGGCTATTCGGGAGATGGAGAGGCGGCGACGTCAGCTCAATTGAACGATCCACGTGGATCGACTATAGACAGCAACGGGGATGTGTATATAGCGGATAGAAGTAACGCAGTAGTTCGGAAGGTGGACAAGTCGACGGGGTACATCAGTACGGTGGCGGGTACGGGGACTATTGGCTATTCGGGAGACGGAGGAATGGCGACTTCGGCACAGTTGCAAGAACCGATGGGAGTAGCTATTGATAGTAGTGGAGATCTGTATATAACGGATAGTGGAAACAACACTGTTCGAAAAGTAGAACAATCGACGGGAATCATCAGCACGGTAGTGGGTACGGGGACTGTTGGCTATTCGGGAGACGGAGGAGCGGCGACATTAGCTGAGTTGAATTTCCCGGAGAAACTAGCCTTTGACAGCAACGGAAATATGTATATAGCGGATCATTATAACCAGCGGATCCGGAAAGTAGATAAGTTGACGGGTATCATCAGTACGGTGGCGGGCACTGGGATTGCTGACTACTCAGGAGACGGAGGAGCGGCGACGTCGGCCCACTTGAGCTTCCCGTCTGGAGTAGCTTTTGACAGCGACGATAATCTATATATAGCAGAGAATGGAAGCAACACGATTCGGAAAGTAGATAATTCAACGGGCATCATCAGTACGGTGGCGGGCACAGGGGGTACTGGCTTTACGGAAGATGGACAACCAGCGATACTAACCACCATGAGCAACGTGACTGACGTAGCTGTGGACAGCAGCGGTAATGTATACATAGCCGATACTACTAACCACCGGACTCGGAAAGTAGATAGGTTGACCGGTATCATGGGCACGGTGGCGGGTACGGGGGAGGCTGGCTATTCGGGAGACGGAGGAGCCGCGACGTCGGCCCAATTGTTCTACCCGAATGGGGTAGCTGTGGACAGGAATGACAATGTATATATCGCGGATTCGAGTAATAACCGGATTCGAAAGGTAGGCCTATCAAGGGATGCTAGCTTGAGTAACTTGACGTTGTCGAGCGGAACGCTGAGTCCGGCATTTGTGCCGGGCGAGAAAAGCTACACGGCGAGCGTGCCAAATAGTGTGAGCAGTATTACGGTAACACCAACGGTGAGCGACAGCAGCTCGGCGGTAACCGTAAATGGTACGCCTGTGACCAGTGGTTCAGCATCGGGAGCGATCGACCTGAACGTGGGGAGCAATAACACGATTACGGTCAATGTGAAGACGCAGGATGGTACGTCGAAACAAACGTATATCGTGACGGTTGAGAGAAAGCCTGCTGCACCGATTGAACTGACAGCGACAGCTGGCAACGGACAGGTGATGTTGAACTGGAGCAGTGTGCCGGAAGCAGCTGAATATCATATTTACCAGGGAACGACAACGGGGCATTATGGCCCGATTCCAATTGCGACCGTCAGCGGAGCAACCAACAGCTACAAGGCAGTGGAACTGACGAACGGAACAACTTACTATTTTGCAGTACAAGCAAGCAACGCTACAGGCGCCATCGGTTACTCTAACGAAGTAAGTGCACTACCACAAAAAGGAACTACAACGGTAGCAGCAACTGATCTGACCATCGGGACAGATGCACCGGTGACAGGCGCGACCCAAGCAGACGGAACGAATACATTTAACCATGCAACAGCGGCTGTAACATGGTCGAGCGGCGGGGCTTATGCGCCAGCAAGCGGAACCTATTTGTCAGGTACAGCTTATAAAACGAAATATGTACTTACAGTCGATACAGGCTATGTGTTTGACGCAACGGCTAATGCATACGGGAAAAACGGAGTGCAAGATTTAACTAGCCGAATTACCAATCTAGGTGCAGGCACATTTACAGCAACGGTATCAAGTACGGTTAAAACAAACGATACGCTTACAATTGTCACAACCTGGCCGGCAACTTTTCAGAATCTGGTCAAAGTGAACTTGGATAACACGACTTTCTTTCAAGCCTATTATAATGGCGCCACCATTCCTGCACAGGGAGCGAATATTGCGGGTGGAGATGATTTCGGCATAGAATTGGCGAATACTTCGGTTTCCCCGTCTCAATTAAAACCTGTAGTGGTTAAAAGCATTACGGCTGTTGATGATAAGGGAAACAATGTACTGGTCAATTTAACACCGGATACCACGCATAGTGCTTGGGGTTTGAAATTGAACATTAAAGGAAATTCCGCGCAAACGAGCAGAACAGTAACCATAACTGTAAGAACGGATGCGGCTTATTTGATTGATAAAAGCTTTTTGACTAGTTTTACAGGCACAGCTGCTTATACGGACAGCTCAAGAAATGTCTATCCAAATCAGTATAACGCCGCACAGTATTTCACTGCCGGAGATAAATTGACCTTGAGTCTTTCCTCAAACGCAGTTATTCCTAATGGCGTCCAATTAGTCGGTACAAAAACCTCCAAGTTGGTTGAGCTGACGAACACACTTTTTGACACGACTAATTATAAATTCCAATATACATTTACAATGCCGAATGAGCCTGTATCTGTTGTTGTAAAATCAAGTACTAATGCAAATGCTCCACACAACATAAATGTAAGGCAAACAATAGATAACGTGATCCATCCAACGCTTTCGGGCGGCTCGACTTTTGTTCAGGCAACAGCAAGCGCGCCAGCGAGTGCAAAGGCGGGAGAGAAGGTTACGATTAATCCTGGCAGTTACAATACCAAATTCTATTCAATTACCGGTATTGATGTAAGATCGGCGCTCTTTAATGAAGTTGTGCCGGTTACTAAGAATGCCAATGGTTCCTACTCCTTTGTTATGCCTTACACTGATGCAAACGTGACAGTGAATATCGTAGCCAATCCGTCTATTGCGATAACGACCGCAGCTAAAAATAATAGCAGCGCTCAAATTACATCTGACACCAAAAATTATTATCCGGGAGATCGAGTAAATTTTCAAATTACGAATACCGACCCGCACAAAACGCTGTCAGCTGTACGTTTTATAAGAACATCGGACAATGCAGTAATCTCTACCTTAGACAAGAGTAGTCATGCGTTCGATTCAAGCATAAGCGATAGTTATGTCATTTATCCTAGCGGTCGTCAAGTATCTTCCAATGAAGGAGTAACCATTGTTGCCGAGTTTAATGATTATGCAGGAATTCCTGTATACAATGGTACGCAAAACACCAAAACTGAGGCGCAGTTTTCGGCTTATCCGGCAAATGTGCTGAAAAATCAGCCATTTACTTTTAAATTTACTGTACCGGATGATCGTAATAATACGCATACTCCACAAATAAAAGTTACAAATAGCGATGGTACAACATCTTATATCGATTCTATCTATGAAAGTACAGATTCTCAAAATCAGAATATAAGCACCTATAAAGCTGATCTTAGTAGCTTGAAAACAAATCCGCAAAGTATTACTTTAGAGGATAAAATCAAATCTGCTAATAAGGGAAGAATCATTCAGGCATTGAGCGCAAATTCAAAATTGCCTAATTTATTTACGATCATAGTGGTAAACGGAACGAACATGAACAGCAAAAACGGAGATCAAAATGTGTACATTGGTACATCTTCGAATCCAACCCAACAGGCCACTTTATCAAACGTAACCTCAACCTCTTTTGAAATAAAAGTGCCTAGTAATATGCTGCCAAACGGAAAAAATGTAACTTATTATGTTTCTGCAAACGGCGTTCAGAAATCATTAACTATTGAAAATGCACAGGAATTGAGTCATAAGACCTTTGGTGTATTAGCCGTTGTGTCATCCAATCAGAGTCATTCTGTCATTATTGGGGCAAACGATTTAGACATTAACCAACAGTTGGGTAGCAGAAAGTCTACACTTACAATGAAAGGGAATTTCGTTGTCACTGGAAAAGAGTATCACTTCAGAGACACAACGATGATTAATTCTGTAGTCAGTAGTTATTTGGAAAAGAACGGTGAACTGAAAGTTACTGATTCTGGAAACGGAAATGTAACGGTTGATGCCAAGAATGTCAGAATGTCCGCAGGCGGTATGAACTTTAGTTCAGGAAATTCGAAAATTGAACTGAAAAAAGGAGTCGAGTACGACCTCGAGGAGAATCAAAAAGGAGATACAGGTAATTGGAAGTTCCCAAACAATCAAAATGTTAAAATCGATAATCTCGGTGGATTGGCTTTGCTTGGCAGGGGGCTTACAGCACAGTTGACCGATGCTTTGTTGATTGGAAACGACATCATGTTTGAAGGTAAAGCTTTCTATGGAATCATGATACCGGGTGGGAACGAATTTGGGTTTTCACTGGATATCAATAGACTTCAATATACTTTGGATAAAGACGGGAAACTAGTGTATAAAGGTCTTCAAGCTGCGGGGGCCATCACCCCTCCAAACGATTTTGCTGGCAAGGTGCTTCCCGGGTTTAAACTTGATAACAAAGTGGCAATTGAAGGATCGATCGATACTTTTGAAAAAATATATGGACTAGGGTTCGACTTGGAAACAAAGTTAGCGAGTTTCGCTGCCAGCGCGGCTTTGAAACAAATTAATGACTCATATATACCTAATAAAGTTAAATTTATCGCCGCTTCGGAAAAAGGACTTCCGATTCTACCTACCGTTATTTTAAGTAAATTTGGTGGCGGTGTGGATGGTCTTGGCGATTATATAACAGGTAATTATAAGGGGATTGCCCCTATCGTGTTTAATATGAACGGTCAGTTAGATATAGGTCCTCCTGGTTTATCAGCTGATAAAAAACCGTTTCACTTTAATAGTATAGAACTGGTGTTAGGCCCTTCAGTGGTTCAACTGTCTGGTATGCCTAATCTCTTGGGAATCGATTTGTTTAAGTCATTTAGAGCGGGCTTCTACAGGGATGTGGATAAAGCTAGTTTCCAAGTGGATCTTGATGCCAGTATACTGAAAAATTTTGAAGTCATTGTGGCACAGGGAAAAGCTAATGTTACAGCCTATACAGATCCGAAACGAAAGACTGATTTTAATGGCCTGCTCCAGGGAAAAGTACAAATTCCTAAAATAACCTTGGCTCGCACATGGTTCGGCAATATTACTGCTGGACCGCTAACACTGAATAAGCTGGGAGTTGGCGTAAGCAACAGCAACGCGTTTGCTACATTCTCTATTTTGGGTTTTGGTCTTAAAGCTGATTATAGTTTTGGAAGTAAATCAGTATCTGTATCAAGATCCCTGTTACCTTCTAGTCAAATGGACAATACGAAGACATACTATGATGAAAACGGCAATTTCGCGGGCGAGATGCAAAGCTTCTCCAATATTAAAGTAGTAGCTACCAGCCCTTCCCAGGCAGCAGGGAGAAAGTTAATGGCCGCTTCTTTGGATGTGTCCGATCAGCCGACGATCAAGACGAATGACGCATCTACGATTCATACGATAACATTCCCTACAGGCTTGACACAGGATTACGCGGTTACGGTAACTGGCAGCACTTACGATTTCAGCATCACAGATCCTGAAGGTCATCCGTATGCCATAACGTTTCCCAAAACGTTGAGTGACGGAAGTATCTATTATGATGATCCAAATGCTAACGCAGCATTTTTGTCCGATGATACGATTATGTTTAAGCTAGGCCATCAAGCAGGAGACTGGACGATTTCGTCCGCGTCAGGCCAGCCTTTTGCAAGTGCTGTTCTTAACATCATTCCGATTCCGCAAACCGACAGTGCAGTGCTTGATTCGAAAACAAAAACCGTTAATTGGACACTTAAAGGCTTGGATACAGTTAATGAAACCTACCAAGTGCAAGTACATTTGTCCACAGACAATGGCGATGACAAAGCAAACCTAAGCCCTGGCGTTCTAATTCAGACGATTAACGTTGACCCGGCACAGGTTGTGAACGGTGGAATAAGTGGCAGTTATGTATTCTCGCAATCTGATTTGAGTCATTTGCAAAGCGGCAGTTATTATCCTAGAATTGCGCTTATTGGCATACCTAAGGACAATAAAGATAAAAATATACCTTATTCCAGCATGAATGCTAAGCAAGCTTTGGTCACAACCAATCCGCTTGCACCTGGTGCTGTAAGCTCTGTTTCCGTATCAGCAGGCGGTGGTGGAACATTAAAGGCTAAGTGGAATGCGGTTTCCGGTGCGGATGGTTATCTGGTCAACTTGTTTGATGATCAAGGTAGAGCTGTAATGACACCTCTATCTTATACAGATGAAATTGGGAGCGATGGAAAGGCTACGGGCAATCAAATCCCTCATGCCGGCGTACCGATCAGTTACAGTATTTCACCAGACTACGCTGTCGATGGAGCATTTACAGTTGATTTTGCGGGAATGACTCCAGGCAACAGTTACAAAATCATGGTATCTCCTTTTTCATATGCCGATAAAACAGATATTAGCTCAACTCAATTTTACGGCAACCCGACGGTTTCAAATGTTGCCTTTGTACCTGTTCCGCGAAATCCGGTGTTGAATGTTACATCTAGTATTGGAAAAGTGATAACAGACGAACAAGCGGGCAATTTACTTTACGTAAATGGAAACTTCGATCTGGATATTTTATCCACTTTCCTTAATCAAAAGGATGGGACAAATGTGAGTCTAGACAGTAAAATTACCGTACTGCAAAGCGACGGAACAATTAACTCGGAGACCAACAAACCTAACTTCAATACGATTTACAGTAGTGCCGATTATGAGAGTACGATTTCCGTTCCCGTTGCGATCAGTGATACAAACCGTTCAAGCATCATTAAAATTGTGGCTGAAAACCAAGATGGCGATAAGTCGAGCTACAGTCTTGTTGTTCATTACAATAACGATGCTCCTGCGTTATTTGTAAATACTGATTCCAAAGGCACTATAATCACGGACCAAAACGGCAATTATCAAATTCAAGGTAGCACACAGCCATTTATAACCGTGAGAGATAATTTTGGGAATCAGGTAAAAGCCGACGAACGCGGCAATTTTACAATCAAAGGAACGTTGAGTGCTGGATTGCAGGCTTACAGTACCATAACAGCAACGGATTCGTTCGGTAATTCTGCACAAGATGATGTAGTTATAGCTAGAACTACAAGCAACAACGGAGGGGATAGTTCTTCGTCTCCTAGTCCAAACAGCAACACATCTAATCCTGCTTCGCAAGATAGTGGAGCAACTAAACCTGCTTCTCCAAAAGATGACACAACTAAAATTGATGATCGGACTCCAAACAGTGGTGTTGCTAAATCAACATTTAAGGATGTGCATTTAGAAGCGCCTTGGGCAGAACAAGCTATTGAAAAAGCTTATGCACTGGGCCTTGTAAACGGCAGATCAGTAGATATCTTTGATCCGAACAGCAACACCAAAAGAAGGGAAGCCATTACAATATTAGCTAGAGCCAAGAAGCTAACCTTAGGCCTTCCAGCAGATCTCAATAAAGCTGCATTGCATTTTGAAGACTGGGACAGTGTGCCAGAATGGAGCAAGCCTAGTATCGCGGCAGCATATGTAAATGGGCTAATAAGCGGCTCAAAAGTTAATGGGAAGTTTTATGTGAACTCCAATTCCAATATAACAAGAGCAGAGCTTGCGGTGCTTATACAAAACGCGTTTAAGCTAAAAGCTGACATGAATAATGTCAAATCATTCTCTGACGATATCCCGTCATGGGCTTCTGAAAGTATAGCCGCATTGTTATCAAACAAGGCCGTTAGCGGTTATCCGGATGGAACCTTTAAACCGAGTGCCAATGCAACGAGGGCAGAAATGGTTGTTATGTTGATCAACGTTATTAAACCGTAATAGCACAATAAAAAATCACATTCTGTAGCAGGTTATGCTCAGAGTGTGATTTTTTAAGTTCTGGTGCCAGAATAACTTGTACCTATTTCCTCCGTACATGCACTTCTAGGCCCCTGCCCACATAGAATAAAAGGACCATGAACCCGTAGTTCTCACCACTGACCGGTTTCATTGTACACGTGCGGGAGGTGTCGCCAAATTGCCCGGAATCATAAGTACAATTGCCCTGTTGATCAAAGAATTGACGCTGTTGGTGTCGTATGTAAGGAACAACGCATTTCCACAGCCCCTGACCGAAGAAGAGGAAAGCCGGTACCTGGGGCGGATGGCGGAGGGGGATGCCAAGGCCCGTAATCTGTTAATTGAGCATAACTTGAGACTGGTTGCCCATATTGTGAAAAAGTTCGATAATACCGGCGAAGACATGGAGGACCTCATCTCCATCGGTACCATCGGCCTGATCAAGGCAATCGAGAGCTATCGTCCGAATAAAGGTACTAAGCTGGCTACCTTCGCAGCCCGTTGTATCGAGAATGAAATTCTCATGCACTTGAGATCGTTAAAAAAGACCCGCAAAGACGTCTCCCTTCATGATCCGATTGGGACTGACAAAGAAGGTAATGAAATTACTCTGATAGATATCCTTGGCTCAGAAGCCGATGATGTAATCAAGGAAGTCGATCTGAAGATTGAGAAGAGCAAAATTTACCGCAACCTCGACATCCTGGATGACCGGGAAAAAGAGGTCGTTGTCGGCCGTTTTGGCCTGGACACGGGCGGGGAAGAGCGGACGCAGCGAGAGATCGCTAAGGAGCTTGGCATCTCGCGGAGTTATGTGTCGCGGATTGAGAAACGGGCGCTGATGAAGCTGTATCATGAGTTTTATAAGGCGAAGCGGTGAAAGCAAAGAGTCTGTCTATAGACAGACTCTTTTTTGTTGCCGAAATGTACACGTATAGTTCAAAAGGATTAGGGAGGCCGCAGTTCTTCACCTCTTTTTCGGCTGCATTCATTTTTACTGATCATTATAATATGTTTCATTTGATATGGAACAATTGTATAGACTTGGATATTTGTTTATTATATGATTCTATTGGATCGATAGACCTAATTTAAGACTAGCTAGTCTGTCGTAATCACAGGGGGGAATTATGAGGAGAAGAATTTTAAGCATTTTATTAGGTATGATCGTGCTAGTGAATTTAATTTTTGGAGATCAAGGAATCACCCTTGCAGCTTCAGCACAGCCAACTGGCAACATGACTGACAATCATAGCAGCTGGGCAAGCAGCCGAATTTCTAAATGGTTAGATAAGGGTTTGATTTCGGGTTATGCAGATCATACATTTAAACCGAATGCGAACATTTCACGGGCTGAGTTTGCTTCGATTGTTAACAAAGTTTTTGGTTTTAAGGATCAGTCCCAGAATGATTTTACAGATGTGAGTTCAGGTAAATGGTATTATTCCGAGATTGGAAAAGCGAAGTCAGCCGGGTATATATCCGGATTTGGGGATAATACGTTCCGGCCCGAGGCAGCAATAAGCAGGCAGGAAGTCGCGAAAATTTTGTACATGCTGTTGCAGCTGAATGGTTCTGATGATGATTCAGCGATAAAGGCGTTTAAGGATTATAGCGGAGTGCCGGCTTGGAGCAAAACCTACTTAAATGAAATTGTGAGTAAAGGATACATAAATGGTTATCCCGATCTTACGTTAAGACCTCTCCAGACGATTACGAGAGCAGAAGCTGTTGTTATTCTGGATAAAGCAATGGGTATGCTTGTCATGGACAAGGGAACCGTTGGCGGAACGGAATTAACAGCGATATCGGGAAATGTAACAATTAACACTCCAGGGGTTACGTTGAAGAATACTATAATTGAAGGGGATTTGCTGTTAACTGCGGGTATTGGTGCAGGTGAAGTAAACCTCGATCAGGTGACTGTGTCGGGAAGAACGATTGTCGCAGGCGGTGGGGAGAATAGTATTCATCTCTTGGACTCCCAATTGAATAAAATGCTTGTAAATAAGCAGCCGGGGAGAGTCCGCATAGTAGCTCAAGGCAGTACCCGGATTAAGGAAACAACTGTAAAAACAGGAGTGAAACTAGAGGGAACTAATAAAGAATCGGGTTTTGACTCTATTGAACTTGATCATTCGAAGGCAGATGAATCTGTTGATTTAAATGGTTTCTTCAAGACTATAACAATAAAGAATAAAACGATAGTTAATGTTCTTGAAAAGTCTGAGATTGGTGCGCTTGAAGTAGCCAGAGAGGCAGCAGCTAGCACAGTCAATTTAGCTGATAACAGCGTACTTAGACAATTAACTTTGAACTCGGCTGCCATAGTCAAGGGAAAAGGCACAATTACAAAGACATTCATTAATGCCAGTGGTTCTACATTCGAACAGGAAATTAAAGATTATACGTTGACCAAAGGCATGACAGTTGTTATTAACGGCAAAGAAATTGGTGCGGAGCTAAATCCGGCACAGCAGTTAGCCCCAGGTGTTCAGTTGCCAGCCTCTCCAGCTGCAGGCGGCGGCGGAGGTGGCGGAGGTGGAGGTGGAGGTGGATCAAACCCGGGACCCTCTCCTCAGCCGGAGCCACAACCTGAAACGGTTAAACTTCCGGATGTTCTAGGAGTGTTTATGGTTGAGGATCAACTGTACGCCTGGTTTGAAAAATCTGGGGATTATAGTAAACTACAGTGGGATTTGTATAATGAAAGCAATAAAACAAGTTATGAGACATCGTATAAGAATACAGCGGGACAGGTTGGAATATATACGGTAAAAGAAGGTGCTCTTCCTCCGGATGAGTATATTGCTACCATTTCCAATGAAAAGTATTATGATCTTTTGCCGAGTCTTTTGCTCAGTAAATCGGTTATCAATGGCTCCTATTATCCTGCTGTTTATTACACAGGTATGCTCGACATCCATTTCCAAGTCAATCAGAACGGTATTATCCTGCATTCCGATCAGACTTCAGCTGCTGATACCGCCCCTTTAGTGGATGGTGATCTGATTTCTGTATTCTACGGGGATTATCTGGTTCTGAAAGCGAAGTGGGATGGTGCGGGCAAGAAGTGGGTATATCAGGGCATTGTGAACATTTTACCGGCTCCGGTTCATGTTTCGGCAATCCCTTCCTCCAGAACGGATATTAACATTAAGTGGGAAGCGATTCCTAAAGCAGAGTACTATCATATTCTTACAAGCAGCTCACCGGAAGGACCTTATACTCCTGTTAAAGATAGTTCGGGAGCGCCTAAGAAGGTAATAAAGAACTTTTATACGGATAGCGGGCTTGCGCCGCGTACAACCGTTCACTATAAGGTGATTGCAGTGGTTAACGGCACCGGCTCGGGATTTAGCGATTATGCTTCAGCCACTACGTTTAATAATGAGCATATGCAATTAGATTTCAATGTTACTGATAGCGTTCAAGACCCGAGCAAGCCAATTATTTATGCAACAGACAAACAAAACAAGAAACTCGTTGCGGTTAACTATGAGACCCAGCAGACTACTGTGGTTCCGTTTGAACTGCCCCCGGAAAGTATAACTTACGCGAATGGGAAATTGTATATTGCTCTCCTGAAAGCGGAGCATTCACCTTACATTTTTGATGATCAGCAAAAAGGTGCTGTAGCTGTTGTGGATGCAGCAACTCTTACCATTGATCATGTTTACGATATTAATCTCGATCCTTATAGCATTGCAGTGGACCGCGAAGGCAATGTGTATATTTCATCCGGTTCAGGCCAATGGACGAAAATCCGGTCTTATTCTGGTGATTCCTTTACACCCATAGGATCATACTCAATCAGACAAGCAAGTCATATTCTTATGCATCCGACAATGAACAAGCTCTATTCTGTTAATACAGATACGAGTCCAAGAGATATCGAGACTTTTGTCATTCAAAATGGACAATTCATTAGCAAGTACGATTCTCCTTATCACGGAGATTACCCAATGACAACAAAGATTAATTTATCGCCGGACGGAAAGTATCTTTTCAATGGCGCAGGAACGGTATTTTCAACCGAATATAACAGATTTGGTGATATGAGCTTTGTGTATAAAATGGATGGCATGTATGATGATATGGCATTCGATTTGAAGCATGGAAGGTTCTATACCGTTAAAGATCATCTAATCAACTCTTATGACTATAGTAATTTCAGCAAAGTTGAAACTATAACGGTAGATGGTGCTGGCCAGCGGATTTTCGATGGAATCAATCAATTACTCGCATTGACCAGCTTAGAAGGTAAGACGATTCTTGAGTTTGTTGATAAACCTTCTTCGGAGGAAGTACCGCCGGTAGATGCCCCAGGAATTTATTTGGGTGGAACGGTTGTAGACGCTGTATATGACTCTAATGACAATAAGGTTTACGCTATTGATCAAGCGTTCAAAAATCTAATTGTAGTTGATACCGCAAGCAAATCTGTTATTAAAAAAGTACCTCTGCCTTATAAACCGTCAGCACTGACTTTATCAGAAGATAGAAAAAAATTGTATATTGTGAATAAGGACGCGTACAATCTGGTGACTGAGGTAAGTTTAAGTGATTATTCTGTTACCCGGAGTTTGACGTATTCGAATCCGGAGGATTCCCGGGACTTTTCCCATCGCCATATTTACAACAAGTCAGGCCGTTTGTACGTCGTATTAGGTGACTGGTCTCCTACGCTGTTGATTTTTGATGAAGCGACTTTCCAGCTAAGCCAGCCCAACACAGTAATTGATGATGGTATTGGGGATATGGTATTCTCCAGTGATAACAGCAAATTCTATTACTGGAGCCAATTTGGATGGGATGCCGGCTCAGCTAATTCTACGGTCTACACGTATTCCATTCATGAAGATGGCAGCATCAATAAGGTTGACGAGTCCGTTCTGGAATATCCGGGCATAACCAGAGAACCGATGGATGCGCCAGCTTTATTAGTGGAAAGTCTGGGCATGATCATTGTAAAGAACAAAGCTTTTAATAAGGATAACCTGCAAGAAGTTAAAGGGTCATTCCCGGAACCGATCTATGCTGTGAATGTAGTGAATAATACAGCATTGGGGAAACAAGGAATTTATGATCTTACAACCTTCCAGAAGGTCCAATCTATTGATTTAGCTGGTGCGACCAGCATATTCTATGATGATAAGGGAAATCTTTATTATTTGATTGATAACTCTTTGTTTATCAATTAAACACAAGCCTGATGCGAAATCGCATCAGGCTTGTTTCATAACAAACGAAAAGCTCGTACAGGCAGGATCTTATGATATGCTTAACTGAAAATCCCGTCGATGGTAGCTAAATCATCAGCTGACAGCGTGATCTCGCTTGCTTTTATATTTTCGACCACTTGTGCGGGAGCTTTTCCGCCCGGAATCACGGTGTCGATTCCTTTCTGAGCTAATCGTTCTGAAATCCACATTGTATTTATGATCATATCACGGCAGATGCTTCGAACGTAGCGGAGGATTTTTCTCGCTTACGCTAAAATACCAATCCCCCGACCAACAATGCAGTAATAAAGAGTATACTCCCCGCAACCACCACTAATCTTCTTTTTTGGGGGTCATTCGCTGTATTCTTATAGGCACTGACACATATTAGTGGCAACCCTAAGAAACCAAGCATAGCCCAATTTCCAATAGGTTCTCTTTGCTGACTAAATAGAGAGTAACTTTCAAAAAACTTAACCAGACCAAGTATAATAGACATGCAAGCAAGCAGAATCATACCCAGAGACAGAAACAGATCATATTTATGCCGATTCTTTATGACATGAAAAATCAAAGGGATAGCTAATCCGATAGACACCAATAAATACACCGGCAACGGGAGACTCTGGTAAAAGCTTATTATAGTGAACACTCCTGATTCCTTAATGTTTTCTCAAACTGCAAAGGTTGTTTAAAAACGACTTATCTGTGGGATAAGTCGCTTTTAAACATAATGGGCGTGATTCACTTTTAAACCGTACGCTGTATCCCCTTCTCCTCCACAAACCTCTCCAGATCTCTAAAATTCTCGGTAACCTTTTTAAATGGTAAAGCTCCCAGTACCTTATCCCGGTAATCCTTTTTGGCTGCGGCGGAGAGACGGGAATCGAGGATGCTGAGTACACCAAGGTCAGTTTCACTGCGGATCAGACGTCCGGTTCCTTGTCGTAAGCGGAGCAGCATGTCCGGTACAAAAACCTCGGTCAAAGGATTATCTGCCATTGACGCTTTATATTCATAGACAGGATCGGAAGGAACAGGGAAGGGCAGACGAAAAATGATTAACTGCGACAAATCGGAACCTTCGATATTCACGCCTTCCCAGAATACACCGGTACTAAGCAGAACACCTTTACTGCTGCGGAAGTCAGCGATTACCCCGTCCTGGGACGAGCCTTCTCTTTGAACATGCACCGCCCATGCCAGCTTCTCGGAGTTTAACTTCTTATGGATGTACTTCATATCCTCCTTCGCTGAAAAAAGGACCAATGTCCGCCCATCCGTTAAGTTGCAGAGCCGCATCATTTCCTTGTATGCCGCTTCAAGATAAGCTTCCCGGTTCTGATGGTTATAGTAGGGGATGTCCTTGGCAATATACATCATGGAGTGGTTGTCGTAATCAAACGGTGAAGCCTGGCGCTCCATATAATCTCCCCTGTATCCAAGGGATTGCGTGAGATATTCGTATTGTTCCTCTAGCGTTTCACCGCTTTGGCACATGGTAGCTGATGTTAAAATAACAGAGGTCTTTCCGTTAAATAAGGTATATTTTAAAAATTGACTTATGCCTTTAGGACAGATGCTAATGGTGCCCTCCCGCTGGGTATTGCTTGCCCAGATCAGATAGCTATCCTTCGCTCCGGCGAGTACATCAAAAAGTTCGATAAGTCCGTTGATATCCTCAAAAATATTGTCGATTTCCCGCTCATGTTTGGAAGTTAAGACGGAAAGGCTGAGACTACACGCTTTTAAAATCTGTGACCCCCGTTTTAAGGGAACTCCTGTGATCTCCGATACTTTTATACGGTCATTGTCCTGCTTGGCTGTCTGTAGCAAATCTGTCTCGACCTGTTTGAAAATATGGATAACACATCTTTTTAAAAATTTGAATTGCGCCATAAGCTCCCTATCTGCGGATTGCTTGAAGAGAATCTGTAGAGCGTCATCCAGAATACGGCTGGTTCTGCGGAATGTAAACTCGAGCGTCCCAGCATCCCTAACCTTTGCTTCCAGATTATGCGCTTCATCTATTACGATCAGAGCGGGCCGTTCAGTGATTAACCCCTTCGTTCCTTCTTTTTTCTTGATCAAATCACGGATGAGCAGGTCCTGGTTGACGATGATAAAATCCATATCGCTGGCGTTTGCATTAATTTTAGCCCTCATCTCATAAAAAGAACATGTACTTTTATACTGGCAACGTTCAAATTTGCAATCATTCACACACACGTTGGACCATACAGCATCACTAATACCGCCCTTAATATCAGCTCTCTCGTCAATTTCATAGTCCACAATCCGCCGGGCAAGAGTAGCCAGAGGGGAGCTTGAAACATCAGTTGTGAACAGGTCTGCTGCTCTGTACCGGCAAGCGTACTGTCCCATGCCTTTTCCGACTACAGAGCGAACCCTTGTAAATCCGAGCCGGCTTCCGATGAACCTAAGATCCTTATGTATCTGTTCTGAAAGCTGTATGGAGGATGTGGCAATAATGACCGGTTGCTGTGAGATCTGGTTAATGAGCAGGCTGGGAATGAGGTATGCAAAGGACTTACCGATGCCGACTCCAGCTTCAATCATTGCGTTACGGCCATTAATGTAAGCATCCGCGATATCCAGAGACATATCTTGCTGCCCGAGCCGCTCTTTAAGTCCAATCCGGGGAAATCTATCGTACATCCGGAAGATGGCATTGACTAAAGAGGGCTCGATGTCCTTTTTTAGCTCCCGCTTCTGTAATTTATAGAGATCACTTAACCAGCTAATAACGACCGCCTCTTTTCATAATCAATATTCTTCCTGCTATAGTTTTTTGGTGAGGTTGTAATTATCTTCTAAACTACTCTTACAGTCAAGTGTGAGAACATAGAGCGGAGAGGGAGTACATAGTGGGCAATTGTCAAGGCGCTTGACATCAACCGGAAGGATGAGTGGATAGAGAAGCGGACGTTGATGGGATTTTTGTTGTAAATCATGATATTTTTAGCATTAATTCCAATTCGATTGTAGTAAAATACTTCTTGTAAATGAAGGATATAAACTCTATTTAAAGGAGACAATCTTTTGAATAAACTGTTAAAATCATTTTCCATTATATTGCTTATTTTTATTGTCGGGGGATGCGGGATCGGACCAAATACCCAAGAAACAATCTTCAATGATAACCAGCGTTTAATGGATTCAGGGGATAGCTACACATTTGGGAGTAAGACAGGCAAGATTACAGAGGACCATGCAGAGATCAAATTCTCGGGCTTTTCAGGGGTCTATACTGTATGGAGCATAATTTCAGATGCTGACGTGACCACAAAGATTAACATTAGTGGAAATGCTAAAAACGATAAATTTAAAATTATCCAGGTTAATGAAAATAAAGAACTGATAACTCTTTGGAAAGGGGAAGGAGCAACTGAGCTTACAGTATCTATACCTAAAGGAAGCAGTTCAATTAAATGGGCTGGCAAACACGCCACGGGCAAGGTAGTGATGCAACTAGAAACAAACTCAGAGATGAAAATAGCCTCTCAGAAGGATCTGTTTGAGGGAGATGAATTTTTCAAATAACATTTTAACCAGCTTAGGATGTAGAATGTCCCTCATGATAAATTGTTGACTCTGTAGTCAAGAAGTGATAAAGTAACTCCCATGAGCAGACCAAGAGAATTTGATGTCGATCGTGTGTTGCACCAGTCTATGGAAGTATTCTGGAATAAAGGATTCAAGGCAACCTCCTATGAGGATTTAACCCGTACGACGGGGGTTAAGAAGCAAAGTTTTTATTGCGTCTTTAACGATAAACGGACGTTATTCTTAAAGGCGTTGGTACACTATCGTGAACAAAGTATAGCGCTACTAGAGAAGTTGGAAGCGCAGGAGATGTCTCCGCTGAACAAGCTGGAGTCTTTACGCGAATCTCTTCTTGACGAGGAAGTCTCGTGTCGCGGATGCCTGATGGTAAATTCCGCAATGGAGTTCGGAACAGAAGACGATCAGGTCACTGGTGAAATAGAGCTAATGTTCGCTGAAGCTGAGCATGTATTAGAGAAGATTATTATCAGCGGTCAGGAAGAGCAATTGATTACGACCCGTTATTCCAGCAAAGAGTTGGCATCTTATCTGCACAACGCTATTATCGGCGCGAGAATAATGGAAAAATCGGGTGCATCCCGGGAACAGATCGAGGCAGTTTTGCGAGTGTCTTTCTCATTAATTTCGCCTTGATCTTTTTTTTGCCAAGTTGTTGACTCTGTAGTCAAGTAAAAGTCGTTGCTATGAGTAGAACGCCGCTATTGTATTAAAGGAGGTGGTGCGTTTCGGGATGCGCCTTTAGGCTAAATTTGAATCGAAGTAAAGCTGATCTTAAGCACAGACGGCAAGTCTGTGATAATACTTAAATTTTCGAAAAATATATATTAAATTTGGAGGCTATTATGAACAATACTCAATCCGTAGAATCCCTGTTTACATCTATTGAATTAGGCAACTTGAAATTATCCAATCGCATCGTAATGGCACCGATGACCCGTCAATTTTCTCCGGACGGCGTGCCTGGAGCTAATGTAGCTGCCTACTATCGCCGCAGAGCTGAGAATGGTGTGGGACTTATTGTGACCGAAGGAACAGTTATCAATCATCCAGATGCGTCCAATCAAGCCAACGTTCCGTTCTTTTATAGTGAAGCTGCACTAAACGGCTGGGCCAATGTGGTGTCTGAGGTGCATGCAGCAGGCGGCAAGATCATCCCACAGATCTGGCATATGGGAGCAAAAGGCCAAGTGAATGATTATTCGGAAGCGGAAATTGCTGATATCGTTCAAGCTTTCGCACAGGCAGCAGCCGAAGCTAAGCGGCTTGGATTTGATGGTATTGAGCTGCATGGTGCGCATGGATATTTGATCGATCAATTCTTCTGGGAAAAAACCAATCAGCGTACCGACCGTTATGGTGGTAGCATGCTTGCACGCACTCGCTTTGCTGTGGAGGTTATCGAGGCCTGCCGTCAGGCCGTAGGACCAGAGTTCCCGATCGTCTTGCGTTTGTCGCAATGGAAATCCACTGAATACACAGCTAAATTGGCTGAAACACCGGAACTGCTGGAACAGTTCCTGGCGCAACTGGTTGATGCTGGTGTGGATATTTTCCACTGTTCCACTCGCCGTTTCTGGGAGCCTGAGTTTGAGGGTTCTGAGCTGAACTTTGCCGGCTGGACCAAGAAGCTCACAGGCAAACCGACTATTACGGTTGGATCCGTTGGTCTTGATGGTGATTTCACGAGTCTTTTCACTGAAGGAAAAGGGGCAAATCAAGTTGGGGTTGATGAGTTAATCCAAAAGATTGAACGTGAAGAGTTCGACTTGGTGGCCATAGGTCGTGCCCTGCTAGCTGATCCTGAGTGGGTAGCTAAAATCCGTGATAGCCGGACGGATGAGCTGGTTCCTTTTACGGCGGAGGCCCTAAAGACGCTTCATTAATACTTATAGCATCTCTTGTATGATACAAGCAGTGACAGACCAAAGATTTGGGTCTGCACTGCTTTTTTAGTGTCTGTATAGGCGGGAGTAGAATAACAACATTTATCCGGGACGAAAATCTGCCGGTAGCGCGATTATTTTTGTACAAACTTTAGCGTGCGTTTTCTCTATTGTTATTATAATGAGGTAAACCTTATATTGATAATAGTTCTCACTATATATCCCAAGAGAGAGGTTTATCGAATGTTCAAAGTTAAATATCGCTTGCTTCTATTAAGTTTCCTGCTTATCTTTGGAGGAATTCTGTCCGCTTGCAGCTCCAATTCATCAAAGGAATCGGCTGATCCGGCAGCAAAAACGGTGTCTTCATCGTCTACATCTTCGTCTACTTCCGCTGAAGATGATTCAGCAGTTACTTCAGAGGAGAATGGGACACGTCAATATAAGGATTTCAGTGGTCGTGAAGCGATCATTCCTGTCCATCCTAAGAGGGTGATTCTACTTGGCGACAGTCCCGGTGATCTGCTTGCGCTGGGTGTCAAGCCGATTGGCAATGATTTTCTCGGAGAAGCCTACATCTACAAGAGTGAACTCGAGGGCATTGCCGACATCGGTTTTCCACATAATCTGGAGAAAATCATGTCGCTGGCGCCAGATCTGATTCTACAATCGGCAGATAATGATGCGTCGGATACGGAAATCTACGAGAAGATGAACAAAATCGCTCCGACTGTCCTGTATAACCGTGGGGCTGACACCTACACACGAATTCGGGAGATTGCCAATATTCTAGGTGTTAAGCAAGTGGCGGAAGACTGGATCACTCGTTACGAGGATAAAGCTCAGAAGATGTGGGATAAACTCGACTTGAAGAAAGGCGAGACAGCAACGGTTTATCTCAGTCTGGCAGGTCAATTTTATGTCATGGGCGACTACAGTCTGACAATGTTTTTGTATGATCCGCGTGGCTTCAGTCCGACGGCTAAGGTCCAAGAGCTCATTGATAAGAAAGAATTCTTTACCGAGATTTCCGCGGAGACACTTCCTGATTATGCTGGGGATTACATTTTCCTGCTGAGTTTACCAGGAAGCAAAGACGAGAAGGCCGCGAAGCAACTGTTGGAAAGTCCGATTTGGAAAACCATTCCTGCCGTCAAAGAGGGCCGTGTCACGTTTGGAGACATTAGCTGGAATGCCAGCGACCCGATTACGAGGGAAAGAATGCTAGATGAACTGCCTAAATGGCTAGGTAAATAGTGCTGTCTTCCCGACAAGCGAACTCAACGTAACAGTTGAATCGCTTGTCTTTTTTATTTAGAATAATGATAATAGTTCTCAGTAAGAAGGTGATTGATTTATGCCAAAAGATCGCAACACCTTTCCAGATAAAGCGATGCATTTTGTCCTTGACGATACGAGTTTACTGGAGTGTCGCAGAGAAGAGCGTTTGCTTTATCAGAGTAGCAGACATCTTATCGTTGCTTTCTTTGTCGATTCTGGAAGGTATCGTATATTCAATACTGAACGGCAAATCAAACGGGGATTATGCCTGCTGCTTCCTCCCGGATGCGAAATCGAACTGATGGGGGATGAGGAGAGCATTCAATGCCATCTGATTTCCTTTGACGTGTGGGGCTGGGGGGATCAAGAAGCACTTTCTATAGTAAATGAAAGCTGGCCCTATTGTAGACCAATTACAGTCCCTGGCCTAACCCAATTGCTAGATACAATTCATCGTCTTAAATCAACGCATCATGGAGGTTCATCACGGATACGCCCTATGATCGCATTGCAAGAACTGATCTGCCTGCTGCTGGAGCAGTATGAGCAACCGGTCGGACTAATGGTCTCTGGAGAAACGAATAACATTCGCATGACCATTCGTTACCTTGCTGAGCACTACAGCGAGAATATCACTGTTGAGAAATTGGCTAGTATGGCCGGAATGAGCCGCCCAAAGTACAGTGCTGCGTTTCAGGTATACATGGGGAAAAAGCCGTTGGAATATTTAAATAGTCTAAGAATCGAGAAAGCAACGAAACTCCTCTCTCAGTTCGATCAGCCGCTTAGGGAGATTGCCAGACAGGTTGGCTTCAACGACGAATACTACTTCAACAAGCGCTTTACTCAAGATGTTGGTATGCCTCCACGCATGTATGCCAATATTAGTCGAAGCTCCGTCCAGGAACTTATTCCATCAAGCGTTGCTAATCTTTCTTCCAGACCCCGGCGTATTGTTGTCACAGGAAGTATGACTGGAGAATTACTGGTGCTGGGAATTAAGCCAGTGGGCGCAGCATTGACGATCATAATGAACTAGGTCGTCTATCGGGACTTGCTGGAGGAAGTAGCTGATGTAGGAACGCTGGGTGATCCTTTACGAATAGCAGCCTTGCAGCCCGATTTAATCGTATTGGGGTGCAAGCTGAATCGGTATTATAATGAACTGAACTCCATCGCCCCAACCGTCATACTCGATGACACCTTACAGACTTGGGAGCGATTGCTGTCCGTTGCCGATCTTGTAGGCAAGCGTGAGGAAGCCGAGGCGTGGATTGTCGATTACGAAAAACGTTGGGAGATCATGTGGAAATCTCACGTCACAGATAGGAAGTTTTATGAAAAGGCACTTGTATTGCTTCTTTTTCAAGGACAGCTTTATTTGATGGGTAACTCGGGATTCGCCGTATCTCTTTATCATGAGAATGGGTTTCAGCCTTCCGATTGTGTCATCGAATTGATGGAACAAGGCGAAGCTTTCCGTAAGGTGTCGGAGGATATGCTCTCCCGTCTGGATGGAGACCGACTGTTCCTGTTGACAGATTTCCGCGAGATCGATAATCAGAATGTGCATTGGCTTATGAATACGCAGGGTTGGCAAGCGATGAATGCAGTTAAGAGAGGTTGTGTTCATATGGTCGACAGTTCGTGGAATTACGATGATCCTGTTACCCGTGACCGTCTCTTGTCTGTCTTTCCCAATATATTGCGAGTTCCTTCGGCAGATCGGGTAGCGCTCGCAGGATGTGTATAGCTCAGACTGACGGTTAAAAAGATCAATAGCGCTGAGCATGAGCAGCATTTATAATGGTTATCTCCACTGGGGACGCACAATGCCTGCAGATATCTATAGTTACAACGCTAATGAGGAGGCCTGTTTAGGGAGTTCTCTCAATTGACAGAACACACTATTATATGTAAAATTTAAAACATACTTATCTCATCGACATAATAATATATTGGTGTGGTTGACCAGTTCGACTGGAGACTGAAGCGGAGTTCACGACATGTGACCCGCCCAGTCTCTTATTTGCGTTTATCGCCAAAGGAGAGAGAGCGGATGAGCGAAAGGCTGAACGGAAGCAAGAAGTGGAGATTCGATACGTTGCAGGTACACGCTGGGCAAGAACCGGATCAGACTACTGGGGCACGGGCGGTGCCGATTTATCAGAGCAGCTCATTTGTATTTAAAAGCACGGAACATGCCAGCGCGGTAATTAATTTTGAAGAAGAGGGCAATATTTACACACGGATCAGCAATCCGACCAATGCTGTGCTGGAGCAGCGGATCGCGGCACTGGAAGGTGGAGTGGGGGCGCTTGCTGTAGCTTCGGGCTCGACAGCGGTAACGTATGCGATTTTCAATCTGGCCGGAGCCGGAGATGAGATTGTTGCGGCCAACACCTTGTACGGCGGTACGTTCAATCTGCTGAATGTCAGTCTTCCAAAGCTCGGCATCAACACCGTATTTGTCTCACCGGATGATCCGGAGAATTTTCGCTGTGCTATCACAGTCCGGACTAAAGCGCTGTTCATTGAATCCATTGGCAATCCAGGTTTGAATGTCGCGGATATTCAAGCTATAGCGGATATTGCTCATCAGCATCACATTCCATTAATCGTAGATAATACGTTCGGCAGTCCTTATCTTGTGCGTCCGTTTGAGCATGGTGCGGATATTGTGGTGCATTCTGCGACGAAATACATTGGCGGGCATGGCACCTCCATCGGTGGCCTGATTGTGGATGGGGGCACATTTGATTGGACCAGCGGCAAATTTCCGGGTTTTACGGAGCCAGACCGCAGCTACAATAATCTCCGTTATGTCGAGAAGTTCGGGGAACTAGCGTATATCACCAAAGTCAGGGTGCAGATACTGCGAGATATGGGGGCAGCGATCAGTCCGTTTAATTCTTTTTTGCTGCTGCAAGGATTAGAGACTTTGTCTTTGAGGCTGGAAAAGCATCTTGCGAACACGCGGGTTATTGTTGAGTATTTAGAGAACCACCCGGATGTGGCCTGGGTCAATTATCCGGGCTTGCCCAGCAGCCCCTATTATTCGTTGGCGGAGCGTTATTTTCCGAAGGGGCCAGGGTCGATCTTTACGTTTGGTTTAAAAGGAGGCTATGAGGCTGCGAATGTCTTCATCAATAGCCTGGAGCTATTCTCGCACCTGGCCAATGTGGCGGACGCCAAATCGCTGGTGATCCATCCGGCCAGTACGACACATGCCCAGCTCTCACCGGAGCAGCAGCTCGCCGGAGGAATTACTCCCGACCTGATTCGGCTGTCGATTGGTATTGAAGATCCCGAGGATCTGAAGGAGGATCTCGAACAGGCGATTCGGAAGGCACAACTGACTGTTGCGGAGGTAGCTGAGGGGAGAGGAGCCTCGGAGGCGGAGCAAATAACCGGTTAGTAACGTTTAGCCAGGATAGAATAATGCACAAAACGGCCTTGCTTCGCATTTACTTGCGACAAGGCCGTTTTATTATTTTATGAACATACAAGCCAATTACATACCTGGTTACTACCGATTGCAGCCAGCAGCTAAGGGTGCTTACAGAGGTTGAGAATATCCCTTGTTTTGCTATAATTTAGGTGGTATGAGTAACCATCGCCACTCACGAATTAGGAATCCTCTGATTAAAAGGAGACGTTCTTATGAAAAAGCGCAACAAATATATTTTGTTTGGAATAGTGATGTTAATCTTCGTTGGTTTAGGCATTTTCTATCTGTCTCCGAGTAAGACAACATTTAAAAAAGCTGTATTAGACCAATTGGATGTAGCAGATGTAAGTTCCATTAAAATTAATAAATCAGGAGCTGCTGTAGATGAAAACGAAGTAACCATTACAGATCCGAGCAGATCGAAAAAATACTAGGTTCGTTCGCTCAAATAAACTTGAGTAAGTCGAGGCTATCTAACATTAAACATAATGATTCCTACTGGATGACCATCAAGACTAAGAGTGAGAATTTGAAGTTTGGAATCACACTTTATGATAAAGATTATTTAGAAACTTATGAATATAATGCAAAGATTCCTAAAAATAAAATCCAATCCTACAAAATAACGAACGACTCTGATCTAACAGTTATCCGCGATTTATTTGAAAAGTGATATCACTCTCTTGCACTTAGATATTCAAGCATACAAAAAGCAGCCATTCTCCAGTATTTTAGAGAGCCGCTGCTTTAGTTTTTTTCGGCTGTCGGCTATTTTGTTACTATCCCCACTACAGAGAAGCCGGTTCCTTAGCTGCATAACGATTCGACGGGACTTCCAGCCCGAGATGTTCCCTCAAAGTGCTACCTTCATATTCGGTGCGGAACAACCCGCGCTGCTGCAGAAGCGGCACAACCTGATCCACGAATTCTTCAAGTCCGTCTGGCAGTGAGGGGGCCATTAGCATAAAACCGTCGGCTGCGCCTTCCAGAAACCATTTTTCCAGAGTATCCGCAATCTTCTCCGGTGTGCCTACCAGATGGTCCTGGCTGAAGGAGCCGATAATGAGGGAATAGACTTCTCTGAGTGTAGGATTCTCCCGGGCAATGACAGGCTGGTGCTTGACATAGTCAGGATTCCGGGCCTCCAAGTGGACCAGTCCTGCCTGCTCGGCAGTGGTCTGTGTCGTGAATCCGCTGAAATCAATCTCCTTAAAATAATCGGCCAGGAAGCCAAGAATATCGTTATCCGGTAGCAAATCTTCCAAGCGTTTCAGCTTGGCATAGGCTTCTTCTTCCGTGGCAGCTATGACTGGAGAGATTCCTTGCAAAATAAAGACGTCGTCCGGATTCCGGCCATAAGAGGCCACCTCTTGCTTGAACTCCTGATAATACGCTTTGGCATCCTCAAAATTGTATTTAATGGCGAAAACAACTTCTCCGACTCGCGCTGAGAACTTTCGTCCAGCTTCCGAATTGCCCGCTTGAACAAGTACGGGATGACCTTGCGGGGAGCGCGCAATATTCAGTGGCCCTTCCACGGCAAAAAACTCCTCTTTATGATGGAGCCGGTGCAGCTTATCTGGATCGAAGAACTGTCCGGACTTTTTATCATACAGAAAAGCATCGTCCTCCCAAGAATCCCACAGGCCGCGCACGACATCTACGAACTCTTCTGCTCTTTTGTAGCGATGGTTAATCTCGAAGTGAGATTCTGCTCCGAAATTCCGGGCTGTATTCCCGGACAAGTCCCGGGTGGTGACGATATTCCAGCCTGCTCTCCCTTTACTGATCTGATCCACGGACAGGAATAAACGAGCCAAATTGAAGGGTTCAATGTAAGAGGTGGAAGCGGTAGCTACCAAGCCAATCTTTGAAGAGGAGCCGGCCAGCGCGGCAATTAGCGTAATAGGCTCGAAGCGGTTGAGGATATTGGGGTGGGATTGTTCGTTAATGGCCAGGCTGTCTGCGAGAAAAGCCACATCGAACTTCCCGCGTTCAGCGGTTCGTACAAGCTCACGGTAATAATCAATATCTATGCTGGCACCGGGATGTGCAGACTCCAGTCTCCACGATGAAGCGTGCATACCCGTTCCGACGAGATAGGCGGATAATATAATTTCTCTTTTGCGTGTCATTTGGGGCATTCCTCCTAAAATGAGGGTCTCCAGTTGACTGGTCGAAACTCATGTAATGAATAAGTATGTAGGTTTGATTAATAGGTATTATGCAGAAGATTTTAAATAGATGAATTAGGTTTGTCAACTATTAAATTTTCAAATTATTAGCAAAAAAATAGGCTGTTGACGATCGTTAAAATTTGCGATACTATGACCTCAATATAACCGATTGAATTACTCGGAAATAAATAAATGCGCGACCAGTCAACTGGAGATGCTGCTTCTAAATCAACCATTTAGAGCTGCATCTTTTTTTATGAGGTGAGGTGAGGAAGTGGCAAGGATAGGCGCGGCAGTCGTAGAACAAAATGTGCCAGTACCGATGAGGGATGGAACCCTCTTGTATGCGGATGTGTACCGCCCGGAATCCGATGGCCTTTATCCGGTGCTGTTACTCAGAACGGCATATAACAAGGAAGATGCTCAGACGATGAATTATGCCCATCCGTCCTGGTATGCACAGCAGGGATATATTGTTGTGGTGCAGGATGTCAGAGGGAGGTGGGCTGCGGAAGGTGAGTTTCATCCTAATAGCCATGAAGAGGAGGATGGGTACGACACGGTTCAATGGGCATCTGCGCTTCCCGGCGCTCTGCCCAAAGTTGGCATGTACGGGTTCTCCTACTGTGGGGCGGTGCAATGGCAAGCCGCATTGGCCCGGCCACCTGCACTTACATGTATTGCTCCGGGAATGATCGGCTCGGATGCCTATCAAGGGAAGACGTATCGCAATGGCGCTTTTGCATTGGCGAGCCTGCTGTCTTGGGTGCTGTTCGTGGCCCAGGATACAGCATTGCACCGGGGGCGGAGTGATTGGGCGTCGGATATCCCCGGATTGTATGCGGGAATCCATTCGTTATATGGCAAGCTACCGCTCAAGAATCTGCCGGGGCCGCTGGAGGAACTGGTTCCCTTTTATAAAGAGTGGCTGGAACATCCAGTAAGAGAGGAATACTGGCTTACCTCGTCATTAAAGGAGCAGTATCAGAAGATTGAGGTACCTGCTCTGCATATTGGCGGCTGGTACGACTTGTTCATCGACGGAACGATTGAGAACTATAATGGTGTCCGGCAGCATGGAGCCACTCAGGTGGCCAGAGAGAACCAGCAGCTATACATCGAGCCATGGTTCCATATGCCATGGTCCAGATATGTAGGTGAATTGGACTTTGGACCGGAAGCAGCTAACCGGATTGATGCGTTGCAACTGCAGTGGTTCGACAGATGGCTGAAGGGGAAGGTGCCGCAGGAGCGTGAAACAGCCGAAGTACTCGCGGCATCTGAAGCATACGCGGTGCATGGGAGATCTAAAGCGATTAAGTTGCATGTAGCAATCAACGCGCATGAATCTTTCGAAGAGCATAAGTCACCCGTAGCACCAAACACGCATGAAACATCCAAAGCACTTAAGTCGCACGCAGCACCCAACGCGTATGAATCATCCGAAGCAACTAAGTCGCACGTAGCACTCAATGCACATGAATCAACCGAAGCTGCTAAGCCGCACGTAATACCCAACGCATATGAATCTTCCGAAGCAACTAAGTCGCACGTAGCACCCGAGCTATCCCAAGCCCCCATCCAGTTCTTCCTAATGGGAAGCAACAGCTGGCGGCAGGCGGAAGAATGGCCGTTGCCTGAGACGCGGGTTACGGATTACTACTTACATAACACGCACAAAGCTAACTCCATCAATGGCGATGGGCGACTGGATACCCTACATCCAGCGGATGAGTACCCGGATATCTATGTCTACCATCCTTCCATTCCGGTGCCTGCGCTTGGCGGGAGGTCGGGTGCCGTACCGGATCTTACGCCGATGGGGCCGAAGAATCAAATTCCTGTGGAACTGAGAAACGATGTGCTCGTCTACACCTCGGAGCCACTGGTCCGGGAATTGACCGTCATTGGAGAGATTGTCGCCGTGCTCTTCGTTTCCTCCAGTGCCGAGGATACCGATTTTGTCGCCAAGCTGGTTGATGTCCATCCGGATGGCCGGGCATTCAACGTTGCAGAAGGGATTCTGCGGGTCAGTTACCGGAACGGACTGGAGCGGCGCGAGCCGATTGTTCCGGGTGAGGTGATGGAGCTTCATCTCTCGCTCGGGCCAACGGCAATCGTATTTTTGCCTGGGCATGCGATCAGGCTGGATGTGACAAGTTCGCTGTTTCCTACCTTTGACCGGAATCCGAACCGGTTGCTGAATCCCGGAGAGGTGACGGAAGGAGATTTCGTTACAGCGACACAGACGCTTTTTCACGATAACAATTATCCATCGAGGCTCAAGTTGCCTATCATCGGAGAATGAAGAACAAAAGAGGTGCAGGGAATGACAGTAGCTTATATCTGGTTCGATCTTGGATACACTCTGGTTTATTTGGAAAGGGAGGAGGCGTACCGTGAATTTTTGCTCGAACAAGGCATAGAAAAGTCACTTGCCGACATTGAGGAAGCCTATCACCAAACCGACAAGCTGTTCATGCGCCAGTATCCGGGAGCGCTCGGCAGGGGCACGGAAACCTTCTATCTGTGGTACATCGGTGTCTTGAATTACGCGCTGAACGTACATTTCGATCTGGTTCACCAATGCCGGAGGCTGCGGGAAATTGAGGCCAGACAACAGAGCGGGTGGCGCGCTTTTCCTGAAACGTTGGAGGTGCTGGGGCTGCTGAAGAAGCACTCATACGGCATCGGCTTAATTAGCAATTGGGATTTTACAGCTAGAACGGTACTGGAGGAGAACGGGTTGTTGCACTTCTTTGATCAGATTGTCATCTCCTCGGAGGTGGGCGTGTTAAAGCCGGATGAAGCGATTTTTAAGAAGGCTTTGAAGTTGGCAGGAGTGAGCGCCGGGCAAAGCCTGTATGTGGGCGACAATTATTATGATGATGTCATTGGCAGCCAGCGCGTGGGGATGGAGAGCTGTCTCATCAACCGGTTTGGCAGACTTGGGATTGAGGAAATTGGACCAGTGCCGACTCTTTCATCCATTAAGGAGCTTCCGCAATTGCTTGGCGCATCATCGTAGAAAATTTCACAGGGGCTAACGATTTGCACATCATCTCAAGGGATTATTGATTGCACATTATTAAGATAAAGGTGGGGAAGAAGATGACGAACACGAAGATAACGAACCCAAAGAAGTCCTTATATGTCCTGTCTCTGATTACGGCTGTACTCATGGTGCTGGTGTTATCTGCATGCGGTAAAGATACAGCGAATACGAATACTTCACAGTCACAGTCAAAGTCTCAGCCCACCAACAGTGCCGAAGCATCGCAGGCCCCTGAGAGTACAGAGGCACCGAGTGCTGAACCTAAGAACGGAGGAAAAGTCGTCGTTATTATCCCGCAGGATCTGGATTATCTGGACCCACACTTGGCGGTAGCGGCTGGAACGGCCGAGGTGCTGTTCAACGTGTTCGAAGGTCTGCTGAAACCGAATGACAAAGGCGAGCTATATCCGGCTGTGGCTGAATCCTACGAGGTATCCCCTGATGGCTTGACCTATACCTTCAAAATCCGCAGTGGCGTAAAGTTCCATAACGGCAAAGCCGTCACCTCTGCAGATGTAAAATATTCTTATGACCGCCTGGCGGGTACTGCCACAGGTAAGCCGCTGTCCACAGCGTATGAAAGTGTAGCCTCGATTGAGGCGCCAGATGCTTCAACAGTTATTTTCAAGCTGAAGGAGAATAATTCTTCGTTCCTGACTTCTCTGACGGCGGCGAGCGGAGCAATCATTCCGGACGGTTATGAAGACAGCAACAAAACGCCGATTGGCACAGGCCCGTTCAAGTTCAAGGAATATCTGCCCGGACAGCGTCTTGTCGTTGAAAAGAATTCCGATTATTACGTAAAGGATATCCCTTCGTTAGATCAGGTGGAATTCCGGATTATTACCGACAGCGAAGCTGCGCTGCTGGCTCTGAAGTCAGGAGAGGCGGATATTTATCCACGGATCGGGACAGAACGGCTTGAAGAGGTAGCCGATAAGTTCAATGCGGTCAGCGCTCCGCAAAATCTGGTGCAGCTTGTAACCTTCAACATTGCCAAGAAACCGTTTGGTGATATCAAGGTGCGTCAGGCAATCAACTATGCCGTTAACAAAGACGAGATTATTGCTGGGGTTGCACTGGGCAAGGGGACTAAGCTGGGTTCTAATATAAGCCCTGTACTCGCCAAATATTATCAGGAAGGTCTGGAGGATAAGTACGCCACTGATATTGAAAAGGCTAAAAGTCTGCTCGCCGAGGCTGGTTATCCGAATGGTTTTGAAACTACCTTGTCGGTGCCATCCAACTACCAATTCCATGTCGATACAGCACAGGTCTTCGCTCAGCAGCTGGCGCAGATAGGCGTTAAGGTCAAGATCGAGCCTGTGGAGTGGGCGGTCTGGCTGGAACGGATTTATAAAGGGCGCGATTACGATCTGACGATTATCGGACTGGATGGCAAGCTGGACCCTTACTCCATTCTGAACAAGTATCTGTCGGATTCGCCGAACAACTTCTTCAACTATAAAAATCCGGAATACGATGAGACGCTGAAAGCTGCCGTCAAGGAAGTAGACGATGCCAAGCGGGTGGAATTGTATAAAAAAGCCCAGACCATTCTGGCTGACGATGCCGCGGCTGTATATATTATGGATCCTAACCTGAACGTAGCGATCAGCAAAAAGCTCACCGGATACAAGCAGTATCCGATCTACGTACAGGATCTGTCGACCGTGCACTTCACGGAGTAACCTGCGGGAGGATTCCAGGCATGAACTATTACGCACGCCGGTTAGTCACACTCTTCTTGACGGTCTTGTTCGTCGTAGTGTTGACGTTCACCGCCTTTCGCATCATCCCTGGTAATCCGGCGTTGGCCATTCTGGGAACGGAGGCGTCGAATGAGCAGATTGCCCTGCTTGAAGCGAAGCTCGGCACCGACCGTCCTCTCCTGGTCCAATTCGGTCATTGGCTTGGCAACGCGGCTCTGCTGGATTTTGGAGAATCGCTGCGATTCTCGGAGCCGGTGCTGAAGCTGATCGTCAGCCGTGTTCCTGTCACGTTGTCACTGGCGCTGCTTGCGCTAGTGATTTCCGTGTGTACGGCAGTGCCACTTGGTATCCTGGCCGCCAAATCGCACGGTAAGAAATGGGATGCCCTCATCTCAATTGGGACACAGTTCGGATTAGCCATTCCTTCCTTCTGGATGGGAATCATCCTGATCCTTGTGTTCGGACTAACGCTAAGGTGGTTCTCGGTCAGTAGCTATGTGCCGTGGTCAGAAAGTCCAATCCTGGCATTAAAGTCGATCGTGTTGCCCGCTGTTGCGCTGGCAATTCCGCAGATTGCAGTGATTGTCCGGTATTTACGCACCACGATGCTGGAGCAGTTGAATCTGGACTATGTGCGTACTGCCAGAAGTAAAGGGCTGTCTGAACGATCGATCCAATATATTCACGTGCTCAAAAATGCGCTGCTGCCGGTCATCACCATTGTCGGAATTAATTTTGGCGAGCTGCTGGCCGGCAGTCTTGTCATTGAACAGGTCTTCACACTGCCGGGCTTCGGCAGTCTGTTGATTACCGCCATCGGCAACCGTGATTATCCACTGGTGCAGGGGCTGGTGCTGCTAATCGCAGTCACGGTTATTATCATTAATTTTATTGTCGATCTGTCCTACCGCTGGTTGGACCCGAAAATTCGTCTAAAGTAGAGGGCTCTTAAGGATGAGGATAAATAAAAGCTTCAGTCTGGTGCTCGGCAGTCTGTTCGTAGGGCTGCTGCTTGTCATTATGATAATCAGCCTCTTCTATACCCCTTATGGGGAGAATGTCATGAGTATAACGGAACGCTTGCAGGCACCGGGCTCAGCGCATTGGCTGGGAACGGATAATTTCGGGCGGGATGTGCTTAGCCGCATTATGGTCGGGGCTCAAACAGCTTTTCTGGTCGGTTCTATAGCTGTAGCGATTGGCCTAACATGTGGCTTCATTGTAGGCACCTTAGCCGGGTATGTGGGAGGCTGGGTCGATGAGCTGTTAATGCGGGCTACGGATGCACTGCTGGCTTTTCCCGGCATTCTGCTTGCCCTGTTGTTGGTTTCGATCTTTAAGCCAAATATGTTCCAGACGATTATCGCTATAGGTGTGTTATCCGTCCCATCCTTTGCCCGGGTGATCCGCAGCGGTGTATTGCAGCACCGGGAAGCGGACTATGTGCGGGCGGCGAGGGGGATTGGCGCAGGGCATTTTAACGTCATATTTATTCAGATCTTGCCCAATATTATTTCTTCTATTATAACTACGGCGGCACTTAGTTTCTCAACGGCGATTTTGGTGGAAGCCGCGCTTAGCTATCTGGGACTTGGCGTCCAGCCGCCCGATCCGAGCTGGGGCAGGATGCTGAACGAAGCGCAAGGGTATTTGAACAAAGCGCCTTGGTATGCGCTGGCACCGGGACTATTGATCACCTTGTCGGTGCTTGGCTTCAACCTGCTCGGCGATGGCATCCGCGATTTGCGCGACAACGTGAACAGAGGGGGATGACCAAATGGCTGGGAATCAAGTAGAACGCCAGAAGATACTGGATATCCGTAATCTGCGGATAGAACTGAAAGGGCGGCGGGAACGGCTGGCTGTAGTGGACGGAATCTCACTGTCGGTTTCTCAAGGAGAGACGCTCGGCATTGTCGGCGAATCGGGCTGCGGCAAAAGTGTGCTGTCTCTCTCTATGCTCGGACTGCTGCCAAAGGCGATGGAAATCAGCGGTGGAGAGATCTGGTACGGAGAGCGGGAAGGCGAGGCGCAGCCTTTACATCTTTTGAAACCAAAGGAACTGCGGAAAGTCCGCGGCCGGGAAGTAGCCATGGTATTCCAGGACCCGATGAGCTCACTGAATAACAGCTTAACTATAGGCTATCAGGTGACGGAAGGATTGCGCCTCCACCTGGGTTATTCCCGCCAAGAGGCTGCCGCACAAGCTATTGAGCTATTCCGTAAGGTTGGTCTGGCACGGCCGGAAAAGCTGCTGAAGGAATATCCGCATCAGCTCTCGGGCGGCATGCGGCAGCGGGTGATGATCGCCATCGCTATTGCCTGCAATCCCGGTCTGTTGATCGCAGATGAACCGACCACGGCGCTGGATGTGACCATCCAGGCGCAAATTCTGGAGGTCATGCGGCAGATTCGCGATCAGGACGGGACATCGATTGTGCTGATCTCGCATGATCTGGGTCTCATCGCGGAGATGTGCGACCGGATTGCAGTGATGTACGCGGGACGGATCGTGGAGGAAGGGACGGTGGGAGATATTTTTGACCGGCCTCATCATCCATATACGATTGGGTTACTGAACTCTATTCCGTTGCCGTCTCATAAAGGTCATAGGCTGCACTCGATCCCGGGTGCGGTTCCGGGTCTGCATGAGCGGTCGGTTGGCTGTACTTTCGCCCCCCGCTGCCAATATGTGATGGAACGCTGCCGCATAGAGCAGCCTAAGCTGTCGCCGGTTGGATTCGGGCATACAACCAGCTGCTTTCTGGTAGCGGAAGAGGGGGTGAGGAAGGGTGACAACCGAAATACCGCTGATCGAGCTGAGGGAACTGGAGAAGTATTATACGAAACGAGTGTGGCCGCAGAAGGGACAGGTGCTGCGGGCCGTTGACGGCGTCTCTGTTTCGATACGGAAGGGAGAGACGCTGGGGCTAGTCGGCGAGAGTGGCTGCGGCAAGTCGACATTAGGCCAGATAACGGCCCGGATACTCGAGCCCACAGGCGGTGGTCTTTTCTACAAAGGTGAGGACATCTCCGGTTCGGGAAGCCGGAATCAGCAGGATCTGCGGCGCCGGATTCAGTATGTGTTCCAGGACCCGTTCACCTCCCTGAATCCACGCTTCAAGATTGGACGGCTGCTGGAGGAGCCGCTGAAGTTGAACCGTCTGGGCAAGGCTGCGGAGCGGTGGAGCAAGGTCAATGACATGCTGGAGAGCATCGGTCTGGACGAGTCGTACCGGCACCGGTATGCCCATGAATTAAGCGGCGGGCAGCGCCAGAGGATCGGCATTGCGCGGGCACTCATGCTTAGCCCGGAGTTTCTTGTGCTCGACGAACCGGTGTCTGCGCTGGATGTCTCTGTCCAGGCCCAAGTGCTCAATCTGTTAAAAGACCTCCAGCAGGAGCTGTCGCTAACCTATCTGTTCATCTCGCATGATCTGAATGTCGTCCATTATATGAGTGACAGAGTGGCTGTCATGTATCTGGGCAAAATCGTCGAGATTGGCGAGATGGAGGAGGTTTACGCTCATCCCCTGCATCCTTATACGCAGGCACTGGTGTCCTCCATTCCTGCAGAGCGTACAGAACAGAAGCGGGAACGAATCGTACTTGAGGGCGATCTGCCAGACCCTTCCGCGATTCCATCGGGCTGTGCGTTCCGCACGCGCTGTATGCACGTCCACGACAGATGCTTCTCAGAAGCGCCTACGCTTGCGGACGTGAGAGAAGGGCATGCAGTCAGTTGTCATTTGTGGTCAGAGGAGAGTTACAGTGTGAACAAGATTAGAGAGGTTAGAACAGCCTCCCTATAAAATCGTAAAGAAACAAAGCTATATTCGTCAGAGTGATCTATATATCTTTAGACAAGCCTAAAACGACGCGACGATTGACTGGCACATGTAACTCTATTGTGCCTATCAGTCGTTTTTTTATTGTAATGAAGAGAGCGGGACCCGAATCAGAGAAGGGAGGCGGCAAAGCATCTCTCATCTATTGTCATAACTTAGAAAATACTGCTATATTTATTGGGATATTACATAGACTGGCGGGGTGTATCCTATGGGGGATCGGCTTTGGAAATGGTATCGTTTTACATTTATACAGACGCCAATAGCAGCGCTGGTGATTATTGCTTTGCTGGTGGCAGGAATGTATACGCTGATGACGAGAATTGAGATTCGCCAGTACAGCTCGGCACTGGGAACGATTGATGCAGGCACGCACGCGGAGGTTACCTATTTGACTGTCTTGTTAGAAACAGGAACCCCTGAACTGCAGAGTAACGATGAAGTTGTGTGGTACACCGAAGAAAGCGGGAATCGTTACCCGGCTAAGGTGGACAGTATCCATGAGGAGGAACGAGGAACGGTTGTGCGTATTCAGGTAGAACCAGCGGAGTGGGATCGAGCGAGTGCGGAAGGTTCAGGGAAGCAGAAGCCATATGTCGTGGAGATTCCAATTGGCAAACAGACAGTTATGCAGCGGCTTTTCCAGAAAGGAGAGCGTGATGAGGAATAATTCTCAGCAATCGCTGCGGTCACATCTTCACATGTTATGGCCCATAATCCGCAGGTATCGACTGCCGTTAATCAATCTGTTTCTGTGTGTGCTCGTCACATCCGTCGTCGGCATGGTCTATCCTTACATATTTGGTCTGTTAGTTGATGAGGTTTTCTATCATCGGAACATGTCTTTCTTCTTATTTATTGTAGCAGGTTACGGTTTGATCTATGCCTGTGAGCAAGGTCTTCACTTGGTACTTAACAGTGTGTGGACCTATCTGGTCACACGATTCACATTTGATATCCGCAAAAAGCTGTATGACAAGCTGCTTACACTCAAGTCCACCTTTTTTCATAATAGTCGAACAGGGGACCTGATGACGATCCTCAACCGGGATGCGGAAGAGGTCATGGAGCTTATTCATTGGAATATTTTTTATTTAACAGCGAATGCGCTCAGGTTGTTGACGGCTATAGCCTTTGTCTTATACGCGAACGTATATCTGGGACTGCTCATGATCATTGTCATTCCTGCAGTTGCGTTTACTACGCTCGCTTTTAACCGGGCTACCAAGTCCCGGATGGAGCGGCAGCGCAAACAATATGGGAAGCTGATGAGCTGGTGTGTAGAGATGCTTGGCGGACTGCGTGATATTCGCTTGATGGGGGCTGACCGTTACACGACCCGCCAATTTGTCCATCAACTTGCGGATTATATGCGGCTTAAGAATCAAACCAGCAGTATCGGTTTTTTTTCCGAGCGGGCGGTCAGTCTGGTTGCACTGGTGTCTGATCTGATTCTGTATATAACTGCAAGTATCCTTATTGTAAAAGGTCAGCTGACGGTAGGCGGGTTCGTGGCGATGATTGAATACTTTGCCAGAGCGAGCGGCTTACTCAAGAATATGTCAGGGGCTGGCGCGAGATTGCAGCAAAATAAAGTAGCACTTGAACGCGTGATGGGACTTCTGGCCAATCAAGAAGAGGATCGCTCCGTGAATTCCCCCGACCTGTTGATCACGAAAGGCAATATAGAATTCTCGAAGGTCTCGTTCGGTTACCGGAAAGAAACGCCAGTCCTTCGCGATTTAAATCTGAGTATTCAAGGCGGACAGACCGTAGCTATCGTAGGGAGAAGCGGGAGCGGCAAAAGCACGCTGATCTCGTTGCTTCTTCGTCTATATGATCCGGAGGAAGGAGAAATTGTGATTGACGGAATACCCATTCAGCATTGCCGGTTAGCTTCTCTCCGCCGTTCAATCGTGGTTGCGCTTCAAGAGCCATATTTGTTCGAAGGCACGATTCGTGACAACTTGCTCTGGGGCAATGCGAAGCAGAGTGATCAGATGTTATGGCATGCCTGTGAGCAAGCGGCGATCCATGACTACATTCTCGACCTGCCGGATGGACTGGATACCAAGGTAGGAGGGAGACAGGGCATATCCATGTCGGGAGGGCAAAAACAAAGGATAGCCCTTGCTAGAACGTTTATGAAGAAGCCGAGAATGGTCATCTTTGACGAAGCTACGTCTGCACTGGATGGGGAAACGGAGCAGGTGGTCAGAGATAGCTGGCGCAAGCTGGGCCCTCAGACGACGATCCTGATCATCGCCCACCGTCTATCGACGATTAGGGAAGCTGATCAGGTGGCGGTGCTGGATGAGGGACGAATCGTTGCTTATGGGCATCATGAGGAGCTGCTTCAGAGTAGCAGTGCTTACCGTAAGCTTTTTGCAGAACAATATACAGAATACGGGGAGGTCATAAGCGGATGAAGCGGTCGCTGACGATGCGTTTGCAATGGTTCCGATCATTCAAGCCGGAGTGGAGGCAGCACCGGTTATTGTTACTCGGATTGATAGGTGCGAGTGCGATGCTGCTCCTGCTGGGGTTAGCCTCTCCGCTGCTTTTCAAACTTTTAGTGGATCGGGTGATGATTGGTCATGAGCTTAGGCTGCTTCTGTACATTTGTATAGGCTATATACTCCTGTATGTCGCAGAAAGCGCAGTGAAGGGTGGACAATTGGTTGCTCAAAATAAACTGTCAAATCGATTGACCTTTGCTGTCCGCAGGAAAGTGTGGGCCCGATTTGTACAAATGCCGTTCGAGAACTACGAACAACAGAATTCAGGTGACTTGAAGAGCCGGATCGACCAAGATGTTGAAGCTGTAGACCGCCTGTTTAAGTCCCATCTTCTTGAGTATGGTTACAGTATTGCCTTCTTGATATCGAGTGCAGCGCTTATGGCTTGGTTCAGCTGGAAGCTGACATTGTTTGGCCTGCTGATGGTGCCCTTATCCTTCTGGATGACCAAATGGCTGGGAAAAGGAGCGAAGGAAGCCGCAGAGAACTACCGGGAGACGTTTGGACGATATGAGGGATGGTTGCAGCAATCGATACGCGCCTGGAAGGAAGTCAAGGTAGGTGGGATGGAGAAGAGGAGTTCGCTGGCCTTCACCGAGTATTGGCATGAGCTCAGCGGGTTATTTTTCAAGCGTCATATGTATTGGTACGGGAATCGATCCTTTCAAGCCCTTAAGGATTTCTTTATTACACGCATGAACCTGTACTTTGTGGGCGGTCTGCTGATCATTCATGGGGATATGACGATAGGCGGTCTCTTGGTGTTCATGAAATATTACGAACAGTGCTTCACACAGCTTGCCAAAATTATGGATCTGGATATGCAGTTCATGGATGATCTTCCTTCTCTTGAAAAGGTAAAGAATACGCTGGAGGAAACGAAGGCAGATACGAGGATTTCGGAACTGAGCATGAAGCCATTCTTTCTGCCGGGAGCGGGAACGATTTCCTTCCAGGATGTGAGCTTTCGTTATGGGAATGCCACAAAATCGGCGCTGCAAGGGATCACTTTACATATTGAAGCAGGGACGAAGGTAGCTATCGTTGGCCGAAGCGGCTCAGGTAAAAGCACGCTGATGAAGCTGCTGCTGGGGATGTATCAGCCGGATGCAGGCCGCATCGTTCTGGATGAACGCGATATTTCTACCATTCGGCATCATGAGCTGCACCGGGAGATCGGCGTAGTGATGCAGGATTCTAATATTTTCAACATGTCAGTGCTGGAAAATGTACGTCTGGCTAGACCTATGGCTACCGACCTTGAGGTTACCGAAGCATGTGCGGCAGCGCAGATGGATGAATTTATCCTTAAGCTGCCTCAGCAGTATGAGACGATGATCGGTGAGCGTGGTGTTCAGCTCTCAGGAGGACAGAAACAGCGGCTCGCCTTGGCTCGGATGATGTTATCGCAATCTAGGATTGTAATCCTCGATGAAGCCACTTCACAGCTCGATCAGGAATCGGAAAATGGGATCAATCGTACCTTGGATCAATTGGCGGGCGACCGGACTGTTGTTATAGTGGCCCACCGTTTCTCATCGGTCAAGCAAGCCGATCGGATCGTGTTACTCGACGATGGACTGATGCTGGACGAGGGCAGTCATGAAGAACTGTGGGCACGAAATGAGACGTATCGAAGCTTGTTTACGTATAACCGATGGGAGAGTGAAGCGGGGTAAGCTCAATCTTCTATTTTCATTTAAAGGATTGTTGATTGAAATTCTGATTATCGGAAATTATAGTATACACATGTTTATTAGTCGATAAGGTGCTCATAAATATGCGGCTGTACGAAATGGAGGCATTACGATGGTTCGTTATAGATTAGCAGAAGAGCATGAATTAACACAAATAGCGGTACTATTTGATGAAGCCTTTAAAGGATATCCACTCTTTAGCGTAATGGGAAGTAACAACAAGAGTGATGAGGATTTCTTCTATCAGCTACATCTTGTAAATACAAAAGCATATTATCGTCAGCATTGCTGTCTGGTAGCGGTTGATGGAGAGCAAATCGTAGCTGCAGCTTTATTGAAGCATCGTGATAAACCTGATGTTGGACTTTGGAACTTTGTGCTTGCCGGAGGCCTCAAGTTATTGTGGAGTGCGGGAGTCTCGCGAATCCGTAATCTCTTGGATGTAATGGATGAGGCCAAGCATGCATTTGCCGATTTAAACACGCCCTATTGGTACTTGGAGTCCTTTGCGGTAGCGCCACAGTATCAAAGCCAGCATTTGGGCAGCAAAATGATAGCAGACTGTATCCTCCCTTACATAGCGAAAAACGGAGGGGGCGACTTAACCTTGATTACCAATACAGATAGCAATCGGATATTTTATACTAAACGCGGGTTCTCGGAGTTCGGTGAATCTGTTATTAGCAGATATGGTCTGGAGGTAGGCAACTGGAGCTTTATAATAAAAGTTTAGCATCCGGAGGGATATCATGCTTTTTCAAAGTGGTAGCTTGGCGGTACGTGCACTAGAGCAAAACGATAATGTTTTGTTATCAAAATGGCTTTCGGACCCCACAGTCCTGGAATTTTACGCAGGAAGGGACGACCCTCATAACCTGGACAAGGTGAATGCAGTATTTTACGCTCAGGAAGAGGATGAGGTTAGGTGTATTATCGAGTATGACGCTAAAGAGATAGGGTACATCCAATTCTATCCGCTAGACGACGAATCAAAAAGAGAATATGGCTACTCGGATGAGAATGAGAACATATATGGTATGGATCAATTCATAGGTGAGGTCGACTATTGGAATAAAGGTATTGGAGCGCTGCTTGTTACATCCATGGTTAATTACTTAAAGGGCGATAAACAAGCAAATGTGGTGGTTATGGACCCACAGATAAGAAATGCCAGGGCTATCCGTTGTTATGAGAAATGCGGGTTTAGAAAAGTGAAACTCTTACCGCAAAGTGAACTGCACGAAGGGGAGTATCAGGATTGTTGGTTGATTGAGTACCGATAAGCCTTGTGTTGTACAACAAAAAAAGGTCGTAGCATCCAAGCCAAGCATCCGAATCTTACATACTCTATATCAAAATTCTTCCTGATATTTGATAGGGAGAACTTTTGAGATGTAGGAGAGGAGGAGCAGACAAGATGGCAATTTTAACTACCGGCCCGATTGTGAATACTCCCGTCAACGGGGTAAGACCAACGCAAACGGTAACAATCAAGATCGTGAACAACGATCCGGTTAATACCTCCACAGTGTTGCTTGAAGGGTATTATTTGAATGGTACAAGAACTCTATATGTACTTGAGGATTGTTCAGTAGCTCCCAATGAGGTTATCACCCACAATAATTACGCTAATTTTGATGGGTATGAATTTCTGTTCACCATCGGCGATCATGTTGCCGGGCAGACTGAAATCTCGGTATGGGGCAAGAATGCCAGTGGAGAACTAGTGGATGCACATCGACTGGTATCTTCCGAGGTGAAGTTCTAAGCTAAGTGCGTTGCCAGTCTAATAGTCATAGAGAAACAGCCCTGCGTTGTCTGATTCCGGTCAGAAGCCCGCAGGGCTGTTTTTCCTAAAATGCCTTGAACCAATAGGGGGAAGGTTCATCGAGCGAGAAGGTAATGTTCTAACGTGCGAACTATCGCTTCCCGCTCAGTTATAGTATAACGCAAATTAGAATTATTGATATAAATAATAGGATATATTAATATAATATTCACTATTATCAAAAATTTGTATGTTTATTAATTCACAAAAAAAGCCCGCCACAATTTGTGTCGGACGCTTGCAATAATCCCTGTAGCTGCAGGGTTTCTCTAACATCAATCAGCACCGCCACCTGAATCGCTTCCGCCGCAGTCACTCACGGGGTCGCTGCTTCCGCTGGAATCGACGCTGTTATGGCTGTACCCGGCATTCGGCTCATGACCGCCCGGATAGGCTGAGCCGTCATGAACAGGACGTTCCTCCTCATGCGGTCTTGCATAGTCCTGAAATAAATTAGGCTCGGAAGCCGCTATGAAGCCTGCAGAATCATTATTGCTGTATTTTGCTGATTTTCTGCTGGTTTTCTTGCTGTTATCTCGTAAAATGGTTTGCATAATGATAAACACCAGCACACCAATTGCTAAAATCCCAACGCCCATTCGATCGCTCCTTTTAAAAAGGACTCCAAGGTCTTCTTCAGAATTGTACCACATTCCCTGAAGCGTGGGAGCCGAAATGTGCAGAAAGGGCCATGCAGTACTATATTTATCTGTACTTGGAAGTGCTGTGCAAGATGCGTGGTAAGGGCTTGCGTTCCAGCTTCCAATTTGCTAACATGTAATGTAACTTAATCATTATTTGGTTTTCTAGGGTTCCGCAGCTTGTTCAAGCTGGTCAGGTCCGAGGGAAAACGCACGGATCAAGAGATTCGTGTTCACACGGAGGGATAAAAGCCCGGGAGGAATCGTCTGTTATCGACGAATACCTCCCGGGCTTATTTTATTGTGACGCAATGAGGGAGTTAAGTACTATTAAGGGGGAGAAACAGGTGAAGAATAATCTGGATTGGGCCAAGGTTGTGGTCGCTGCCTGCTTTGAGGTGATCTGGGTCATCGGCCTGAAGCATGCCTCCGCTCCATGGGAGTGGCTTGTCACGGTCATTGCGATTGTGGTCAGCTTCTATGGCATGATTTCGGCCAGTCAAAAGCTACCTGTAGGTACAGTCTACTCCGTATTCGTTGGACTTGGTACGGCGGGCACGATTATGGCGGAAATGATTTGGTTCGGGGAACCGTTCAAACTGCTGAAGCTGGTGCTGGTGCTAATTCTACTGGCGGGTGTCGTGGGACTGAAGCTCGTTACTAAGGAAGAACCCGGCAAGGAGGTGGCTTAAATGGCGTGGTTATTTCTCGTAGTAGCCGGAATATTGGAAATGTTCGGTGTAACGATGATTAACAAATTGAACAAGGACCGCAACTGGCAAGCCTTGTGTCTACTGCTGCTTGGTTTTGGCGGAAGTTTTATCTTCCTGGCACTGGCAATGGAGCATCTCCCGATGGGGACGGCCTATGCGGTCTGGACGGGAATTGGCGCCTCAGGCGGGGCCATTCTGGGCATGATGTTGTACGGTGAGCCAAGAAACTGGAAGCGGATTATCTTTATCGTGATGATTCTCGGTGCGGCGGTAGGGCTTAAGGCGATAGCTTAGTCTCGTTCTTTTTATTATTATAAATTTAGACACGTCCCCCAGGTTTCGATCGTTCCCAGGGGGTAAGTATAATAGATATACAACTCACTTATTAAGGGGACTTCAAACATGAACTGGCAGGTCAGTGAAGAAGAATTAGAAGCTATCATGCAGGCCAACCGGAAGGGACGTATCCCGCTTCCGGATGGCGCCTCGGTTCCCAGAATCGGGCAGGGTACCTGGAATATGGGCGACACGCCTTCCGCAAGGGCAGAAGAGATTGCCGCGCTGAGGCTCGGCGTGGAACTGGGTCTGGATCTCATCGATACAGCCGAGATGTATGGCGACGGCAGATCGGAAGAGATGATTAGCGAGGCGATTAAAGGAATACGCGATAAAGTCTTTCTTGTCTCGAAGGTATATCCGCATAATGCGGGCAAGGCACGACTTGCCCGCAGCTGCGAGGAAAGCCTGAAACGGCTGAACACGGACCACCTCGACCTTTACTTGCTACACTGGCGTGGGGAAATTCCGCTAGAAGAGACGGTGGAGGGCATGGAAGCCTTGGTAGCTGCCGGTAAAATTGCCAGATGGGGTGTATCCAATTTGGATATTGAGGAGATGCAGGAACTCCAGCGCGTTGCAAAGGGAGGCCGCTGCATGGTGAATCAAGTGCTGTATCATCTCGGTTCGCGGGGCATCGAGAATGATCTGCTGCCCTGGATGAGCGGACACAAGATTCCGCTTATGGCCTACTCGCCACTGGCACAAGCGGGAGCTCTCCGCAAGGGGCTGGTAGAGAACGAGGTTGTCCGTGAGATTGCAGACAACCATCAGGCGACACCGCTTCAAGTACTTCTGGCTTGGACGATCCGTGAGGATCTGGTCATGGCCATTCCTAAGGCATCCTCGCGGAAGCATGTGACCGAGAATGCAGCAGCTGTAAGGATCAAGCTTAGTAATGACGAATTGTTGAAGCTGGATTTTGCGTTCCCGCAGCCCTCCTGGAAAGTGCCATTGGATATGGTTTGACTATCAATTAAAAGGATTGGATTGATCTCCAACCGGCCTGAAGTGTCGACCCTACAGGGTAGCGACACTTCAGGCCGGTTTTGTTTGTGTAAGCCTTGCTTCAAGCTGGTATTCTGTGATCAGGGTGTATGATTTCCCCAGTGCTTGGAGAAATTAACGCTAATCTTATGCTGACAATAGCAGGGGGATTAGGTGAGTGAATGTTAATATATGGAATAGTGTGAGGGGCGATATTCCTTGCAGTTCTAAGGTTTTCAGGCCTTTGATGCCAAATGGCAGGAACTCTTAAATGTTGTCAACAACGTTCATGCCGAAACCGTGTTTTCAATTTGGTGACAAAGAAAGCGCTTTGATTTACGATGTGGTCATAGGGGATTTCCTTTACACCGAAGACGTGAAGGTGTCCTGCTTGAATAACTTTAAGGGGGCTTATTACAATGGCCACAGAAACAAAACAATCTTCATCCGGTGGTGCACGGGTGAAAGTCCAACAATTTGGCCGTACCCTTAGTGGTATGGTTATGCCGAATATCGGAGCATTCATCGCTTGGGGCTTGATTACGGCTTTATTCATTCCAACCGGCTGGTGGCCGAATGAGAAGCTGGCAACTTTGGTTGGCCCGATGATTACTTATCTACTACCGCTGTTAATTGGTTACACTGGCGGTACGATGGTTCACGGCAAGCGCGGTGGCGTAATCGGTGCAATTGTCACTATGGGTGTCATCGTGGGGGCAACCATCCCGATGTTCCTTGGAGCAATGGTTGTTGGACCTTTGTCAGCCTGGGTACTGAAGCAGTTCGATAAGGCTGTGGAAGGTAAGATCAGAGCAGGCTTTGAGATGCTGGTTAACAACTTCTCGATTGGTATTATCGGCGGTATTCTGGCTATCGTATCCTTCAAGGGAATCGGGCCGCTCATTCAAGCCTTGACGAACGCATTGTCCACAGGTGTAGAATTTTTGGTGAACCATCACCTGCTGCCGCTCGTTAACATTATTATCGAGCCAGCAAAGATATTGTTCCTGAACAACGCTATCAACCATGGTATTCTTACACCAATTGCTGCTGAGGAATCCATAAGACTGGGAAAATCGATTTTGTATATGCTGGAATCCAACCCAGGTCCGGGCCTCGGTGTTTTGCTGGCCTACTGGCTGGTTGGACGCGGTTCTGCCAAAGCTTCCGCACCAGGCGCAGTTATCATTCATTTCCTGGGTGGTATTCATGAGATCTACTTCCCGTACATTCTGATGAATCCTCGCCTGATCCTGGCGGTTATCGGTGGTGGTGTGAGCGGTACGTTCACGTTCCAGATGCTTGGTGCTGGTCTGACGGGTGCAACTTCTCCAGGTAGTATCATTTCTTACATCGCAATGACACCTAAAGGCGGTTACCTGCCGATGTTTGCCGGCGTAATTGTAGCAACGGTTGTATCTTTCCTTATCGCCTCTGTTCTTCTCAAGACAAGCAAGAAGAATAACGAAGAGAATGATATTGAAGAAGCAACAGCCAAAATGAGAGACATGAAAGCTGCCGGAAACACTACGGCTCCAGTTGCAGCAGCTCCAGCAGCGACTGCAAGCGCAAGTGCCGCTAATGCAGGAAACGTCCGCCGCAAAGAAGATGTGAATAAGATCGTCTTCGCTTGTGATGCAGGTATGGGTTCCAGTGCTATGGGAGCCTCCGTGCTAAGAAAGAAATTGCAGACCGCAGGGGTTAACATTACAGTTGTGAACTCCGCAGTCAGTGAAATTCCGGCGGATGCGGACATTGTTGTCACTCAGAAAACGCTGACCGACCGCGCGATTGCCAGCAATCCCAACGCGGAGCACATCTCTATCGACAACTTCCTGAAGAGTCCGAAGTACGATGAGCTTGTCGAGCGTTTGAAGTAAGTGATAAATGTGTAAGATATTAAATCAAGAGTAGTTTAGGATTAAATAAGGGAGACGCTGGCGGCATTCATGCCAGCGTTTGTCTCCATGTAGGCGAGGGTTCCGGGAAATGAGGAAAATGACCGCCAGACAGCGACAAATGATAGGACTTCTCCTTGGGGTGAGCGAAGAGATCACCGCTGCCGAGATCGCTGCGGACACGGGTGTCAGTGTACGCACCGTTCACCGGGAAATGGAGGATATTGAGGGCATCCTGAAGGATTTCGGTCTCGATTTGAGCCGGAAATCCGGCAAGGGCATCCAGCTCAGCGGGCCAGAAGGTGGCCTTGAGGAGCTGCGGATTTACTTGCGGGAAGAGAAGCCGGCGGAATATTCCGGGGAGGATCGCAAGATCTATGAGCTGTGCTCCCTGCTGGAAGCAGAGGAGCCGGTGAAGCTCTATGCGTTGGCCCACTCGCTAAAAGTTACCGTAGCAACTATTAGCTATGATCTGGATGAACTCGAGCCATGGGTGCGCAAATTTGGCCTGAAGCTCGTCCGAAGGCGAGGGTATGGCGTAGAAATTACCGGCACCGAAGTAGATAAACGCCGGGCCATCGGCCGTCTGGCTGCTGAGCATCTGGACCAGTCGGACCTTGTCGGTCATATGCTGCCTGCGCAAGGCAATCCGGTGTTTAATATGCTGCTGTCCAGCGTGGGCAAGAACAAACTGATGGATGTAGAGAATACGCTCTGGGACATGGAATGGAAATGGACAGCGGAGCTACCGGAAATCGTCTATATGGAGCTGCTGTTGGGGCTGTCTGTAACCGTAAGACGGGTATGCGTCGGTAGGGAGATCGATCTCACGGAAGATGTGGGGTACCCGCGAATGTCCGACCACCGAAATATTGCTGCTTCGGAGCAATTCGTCCAGCGTCTGGGCCATATCCTCGGGCTGACGTTTCCTCGAACGGAAATTCACTATATCGCGGGATTGTTCGACCGGGTGCAGGAGTCGTTCTCTTCGACCGGTTTTGCGTATGGTGACATCGAGCTGGTGGAGATTGTCTACAGACTGACGGACAGCATCGCAAGGCGGACAGGGGTTCCATTCCTGCGCGACCGGTCCCTTCGGGAGGGAGTGATCGAGCATATTAATCCTGCCCTGAAGCGGATTCGTGAAGGAACCCGCATCCGTAATCCGTTACTGGGTCCGATTCGTAAGGATTACGAGTATTTGTTTCAGACCGTCCGGGATTCGGTAGAAGATCTGAACCTGGATCTCTTCATTCCCGACGAGGAGATTGGCTTTCTGGTGATGCACTTTGGCGCATCTATGGAAAGGCTGAATCAGCTCAGGCGCAGTGTTCGGGCCATTCTGGTCTGTGCCAGCGGACTGAGCTCTTCACGGCTGCTGGCTACCAGGTTGAATAAGGAGTTGCCGCAGATTGAGGTCATGGGCAATGTCTCTTGGTATGAGGCAGCCCGACTGCCGGAAGAAGATTATGACCTTATTATCTCCACCATCGATTTACCCCTGCCGGGTGATCGATATATCAAGATCAGCCCCCTGCTAACAGGGGAAGAAATAGAGAAGCTGCTGAGCTATATACAAAATACTGTGCCGAAAGAACGTGAAGAACCTCCTGCTGGTGAACCAGGGACTGTAGTTCGGGAAGAAGCGGCTTTCGACCGAATGAAGAGTTATAACGTCATCTTGGAAGAGATGATCAGTCTGATTGAACGCTTCCGCCTCTATTCGCTTGACAATAGCGGAATGAACCTGCCGGCCACATTGGCCGTCATGCTCGACATGATTGCAGATTTCGGTGTGATTGGCGACACCGGGCTGGTACTGGACCGGCTTCTGGAGCGGGAACGGATGGCCAGCCAGGTGATTCCGGATACCCGGCTGGCGCTGTTCCATACGCGGAGCAGCCATATTCATAAATCTTCCCTGACCCTGTACCGGCTGGAACAGCCTGTACAGCTGGATGGGGAGACGGAAGTGAGGGTTATCCTGCTCATGCTTGCCCCGCGCAAGCTATCCAAGGAAAGCCTGGAGGTCCTGAGCGAGATCAGTGCTATGCTGCTCAATACAGAGCTGGTAAAGCTGCTGGAGGAGCGGGCGGAGCCGGAAATCCGGCGATATCTGTCGTCCGAACTTTTACGTTTTTTCGAAAATAAACTTTGAAAGCGAGAGAAACCATATGAGTATACTGTCTGAAAATAAAGTAATGATGAACGCCACTGCCAAGGATAAATATGAAGCCATTCGAATGGCCGGGCAGCTATTAGTAGACGCAGGTCATGTAACCGAAGAATATATTCCTAAGATGCTGGACCGCGAAGAGGTAGTCTCCACTTATATGGGCGAAGGCTTGGCTATTCCGCATGGCACCAAAGAAGGCAGACCATTCATCAAGTCCACTGGACTGTCGATTCTGCGCTTCCCGGATGGGGTGGATTTTGGTGGCGATGAGCCAGCGTTTGTCGTCATTGGTATTGCCGCAGCTGGAGACGGACATATGGAGATCTTGACTAATGTAGCGATGATCTTCAGTGAAGATGATGCCATTGAGCGTGTCATGAGTGCAGCGACACCGGCGGACGTTCTTGCCATCTTCGAAGGAGGCCTCGAGTAATGAAGGCCGTACACTTTGGCGCAGGCAATATCGGCAGAGGGTTTATCGGCCTTCTGTTGTCCCAAGCAGGGTATGAGGTTACTTTCGTCGATGTGAATGAGGCGTTCGTCTCGCAGCTTCAGCAGCGTGGTGAATATCCTGTTACCTTGGCCAGCGAAGGTCAGGAGACAGTGATTGTTCGCAACGTTACTGCACTCAGCAGTGTCACACACGGTGATGAGGTGGCGGCAGCTATTGCCGATGCTGATCTGGTGACTACCGCTGTAGGTGTATCCATTCTGAAACATATCGCGGGTGCCGTTGCCGAAGGGATTACCCGGCGGCTGGCGGGTTCCTACGCCCCACTGCATGTCATCGCCTGCGAGAATGCTATTGGCGGCAGTGCACAGCTCAAGGAGCTGGTGTATGCCAAGCTGGATGAAGAGACTAGAACCAAAGCAGATGCTTCGGTTGCATTTCCGAATGCCGCTGTGGACCGGATTGTCCCACTGCAGCAGCATGAGGATATCCTGAAGGTGGTTGTCGAGCCGTTCTATGAATGGGTTGTGGATGCTTCGCAGATGATTCCGGGCTACACTCCTGTAAACGGGGTTCATTATGTAGATAACCTGGAGCCATACATCGAACGTAAACTGTTTACGGTGAACACAGGCCACTGTTCTGCGGCGTATCTGGGCTACTTGAAGGGCTACGAGACCATTCAGCAAGCGATGGCCGATGATGAATTGACTGGACGCGTGCGGGAAGTGTTGGAGGAGACCGGAGCTGTTCTCGTGAACAAGCATGGGTTTGATAAGGCGGAGCATGGCAAGTATATTGATAAAATTCTGGAGCGCTTCCGTAATCCGGCGCTGACGGATGAAGTCTCTCGTGTCGGACGTTCCCCGATCCGCAAGCTGTCCCCGAACGATCGTCTCGTTTCTCCGGCGGTTCAGGCGTATGAAGCAGGGCTTGCTTTCACAGCTCTGACACGTTCGATGGCAGCTGCGCTGTTGTTTGATGTTAAGGATGATCCAGAAGCCGTTGAGCTTCAGGCTTCCCTTGCAGATATCGGACTATCAGAGGCGGTGGTTAAATATACCGGTCTTGCTGCCGATCACAAGGTGCATCAGTCCGTCTTGGCGGAGTATGACAAGTTAAAGACTAACTAGAATTAGCTCTGTCGGTGGCAGGAATAAATAAAGGCAAATAAACAAAGACGGCTGGGATAATCTCCCGGCCGTCTTTGTTTTGTTCATATGTGTTTGTCCTGATTAGCTGTTCTCCAGGATTGTCTGCAAGGTAGTGCGGTCAAGTCCTTCTACTAGCTTGATCAACAGCTCCTTGGCTGCTGCGTAATCATCGCTATGGATGACAGAGGAAGCTGTGTGAATATAACGTGAGCAAATTCCGATCACTGCAGAAGGAATTCCGATGCCGCTGACATGCACTTGTCCTGCATCAGTTCCGCCTTGGGAGACAAAATACTGATATTTGATACGGTGAGTGTCGGCGGTATCCTGTACATACTCGATCAGGCCGCGGTGGGTGATCATCGTTGGGTCGTAGATGCGCAGAAGCGCTCCTTGTCCAAGCTGGCCGAAGGCCTGACGATCACCGGTCATGTCAGCAGCTGCACTGGCGTCCAGGCCGAAGAAAATATCCGGATTGAGCAGGTTGGCAGCTGTACGAGCGCCCCGCAGACCTACTTCTTCCTGTACGGTGGCACCAGCATACACGGTGTTAGGAAGCTTTTTGCCGGATAGCTCTTTGACAAGCTCCAGGGCCAGACCTACACCGTAGCGGTTATCCCAGGCTTTAGCCAGGATCTTCTTAGGATTGGCCAGTGGAGTGAACGGGCAGATTGGCACGATCTGCTGACCTAGAGATACGCCGAAGCTTTGAGCTTCCTCACGGCTATCTGCACCGATGTCGATGTACATTTTGCCGATCTCACTTGTCTTGGTGCGCTCCTCATTGCTCAGCAGGTGGATAGGGGTGCTTCCTACAACACCTGTCAGCGGACCCTTGGGTGTAATGATGTGCAGCCGCTGTGAAGACACTGCTGAGGAGAGCCATCCGCCTAGTGGCTGGAACTTGATCATTCCGTTGTCGGTGATGCCTGTAACCATAAAGCCGACTTCGTCGAAATGTCCCGCCACCATGATCTTAGGGCCGTTTTCTTCGCCGCGTAGCACGCCGAACAGGCTGCCGAGGCGGTCCTGAACGAATTCGTCGGTATAAGGGGACATAGCCTCTTTGACATAGGCGCGCAGCTCACGCTCGAAGCCCGGGGCTGAAGGGAATTCGGTAAGTGTTTTGAACAAATCGAGTGTTTCTTGATTCATATGCAATCGCTCCTTTACTAACGTCTAGTATGAACATTTTGGAACCACTTGTCCACGTCTCGCGGATAAAACGACACCGGGCGTCGTCTCCACGAATACTATGCAATAGTAGCCCTGATGGCAGGGGCTGAATGAAAGGAAGCGATTGATAACGATGAGGGTTGTGGGAAGCAGGCCCCAGGGAAAGGTGCAGACCCGGGCTGTCTATGGATATGGTGTTCGGCGCAGATACAGTACGCAGTATGGTCCGCCGAATGAAGCGGTGTTCATCCTGATTTTGTTTTTGCTGCTTATTGTAATCCTGCTGTATTTTACCTGAGCACAGGAGGACATAAGGAGGGACCAGATAGCGAACAATAAGGAAAAACTTCTAAGCGAAGACAGTTCTGGAGCCTGTACAAGCGGGAACCTGACTGCTACAGGCTCCTCTTCGCCAAACCATAGGAGGTGTGCTCATTGCCGGTTAAAACAAAGCGTTCAGGGGTTAAGCTGAAGCTTGATTCCTTGACCCCGGAGTCCTATGAGAAATTGTCCAAGCCTTATGTTCCTGCTCGTCCTGTCGGGAAAAACTGTATCCGCGCTTTTCTAGCTGGCGGCCTGATCTGTCTTATCGGACAAGGTATCCAGGAAGCCTATATGGCGATCTTCGGAATGAGTTCCAAGGTAGCAGCCAGCCCCACTGTAGCCACACTTATTCTCATCTCCGTCATCCTGACCTGCTTCGGTGTCTACGACAAGATGGCACAATGGGCTGGAGCGGGTACGGCGGTGCCGGTTACGGGCTTTGCTAACAGCATGTGTTCCGCTGCGCTGGAGCATCGGGCCGAAGGGCTTGTGCTCGGTGTAGGGGGCAATATGTTTAAGCTGGCAGGTTCAGTTATTGTGTTCGGAACCGTGGCAGCATTCATTGTTGGTGTAGTTTATGCCTTGATGGGCTGGGGAGGTGCGCATTAAATATGAAGCAGCTTGGCAGCCAGACCTGGGAGTTCACTTCACGACCTGTCATTCTGGGCGCCTCCTCGGTTGTGGGTCCAGAGGAAGGGGAGGGGCCGTTGGCCTCGGATTTTGACTTTATTTACGACTCGCTGAAGATGGGCGAGAAGACTTGGGAAAAGGCAGAACGGGTGCTGTTCGAGAAAGCCTCACAACTGGCACTTATAAATGCTGGCGTCAAGCAGGAGGATCTGGATTTCTTTGTTGGGGGCGACCTGATGAATCAGATTATCAGCAGTTCTTTTGCAGCCCGTAAGCTTGGAGTTCCCTATCTTGGGGTATTCGGTGCCTGTTCTACGTCTATGGAGAGTTTGGCTCTTGCGTCAATGATTGTGGATACAGGCGGTGCCAAGCTTGCGCTGGCCGGAACTGCCAGTCACAACTGTACGGTGGAGAAGCAGTTCCGTTTTCCAACAGAGTACGGATCGCAGAAGCCCCCTACCGCGCAGTATACTGTCACAGGCTCGGGCTGTGCGATTGTCGGCCGTAATGATGGTTCTGTCAAAGGGCCGGTAGTGACACATGCCACAATTGGACGAGTAATGGATTTGGGAGTTACCGATCCCTTTAATATGGGGAATGCCATGGCCCCCGCTGCAGCAGATACCATTACGGCTCATTTTCGCGACACCACCCTCTCCCCTGGACATTATGATCTTATTGTAACCGGAGATTTGGCCTCCGTAGGCCTGCCGATCGCCAAGACACTGTTGGCTAAGGAAGGAATACCGATGGAACAGACCCGGTTCGATGATTGCGGTCTGCTCATTTATGATTTGGAGAAGCAGAAGTATGTCATTGCAGGAGGAAGCGGCTGCGGCTGTTCCGCAGTGGTGACCTATGGACATATCTTGAAGCGCCTGAGAAAAGGTGAGCTGAAAAGAGTATTGGTAGTCGCTACAGGCGCATTACTGTCTCCGATATCCTATCAACAGGGTGAGAGCATTCCTTGCGTTGCGCATGCAGTTTCCCTGGAGAGTGGAGGTGAAGGAGCATGATTTATTTGTGGGCCTTTCTGGTCGGCGGAGCGATCTGTGTGATTGGACAACTAATGTTCGACGTGCTGAAGCTGACACCTGCACATACCATGAGTACACTCGTCGTAGCGGGCGCAATTGCCGATGCCTTCGGTCTGTATGATCCGTTAGTCAAATTCGCTGGTGCGGGCGCTTCTGTACCTATAACGAGCTTTGGTAATTCCCTTGTGCATGGGGCGCTGACCGAGCTGGAGCGGGATGGATGGATCGGCGTAGTGACCGGGATTTTCGACATCACAAGCGCCGGGATTTCATCAGCTATTGTGTTCTCGTTTCTGGCTGCTCTTCTGGTCAGACCGAAGGGATAAGGATACTTACAAGCAAGCTGGGATGACATTCCTGGCTTGCTTTTTCTATGCGCTGAAGTATTGGGATTGGCTAGTGATTTTTTTACATACATAGAAACAGCATTATCTATAATTCAGTTGCTTCCATAATGTACTTTGGGTCCCCTAATCATGTAAAATAAAATTAATACTGCTTCATTCTGACATAGGAGGTTTACCATTCATGCCCGTACGTCAAGAATCTATGCATATCATGAACACTGTACGCCACAACCTTGAATCCTGCATCCTTGGAAAATCATTCGAAATACAGCTCCTGCTGACGGCGATGCTCGCCGGAGGCCACGTCCTCATCGAGGATGTGCCGGGTACGGGTAAAACCCAACTGATTCGTGCACTGTCCAGATCCATGTCCGGCGAATACCGCCGCATCCAGTGCAATCCTGACATTCTGCCGAGTGATATTACCGGTGTATCTGTCTATCATCCGAAGGACGAAATGTTCCATTTCCGCCCGGGACCGGTGATGACGAATATTCTGCTCGCAGATGAAATTAACCGTGCCACGACCAAGACACAATCAGCGCTTCTTGAAGTGATGGAGGAACGAAATGTCACCGTAGACGGCGAGACGTATACACTTCCACATCCGTTTATGCTCTGCGCTACCCAGAACCCGATTGATTTTGAGGGGACATATACATTGCCTGAAGCCCAGTTGGACCGCTTCATGCTGCGAATCAGTCTGGGTTATCCCGATGCGGAGACAGAGAAAACGCTGCTGCTTACCCATCAGGACGGTCAGCCAGTGGACAAGCTTACGCCGGTCACCAGTATGAAGCAGATTGCTAGCATCCAGGAAGAGATCCGTGAGGTCTTCATCAGCGAGCCCGTACTGAACTATCTGCTGGATGTGGTGCGGATGACCCGTGAGCATCCACTGGTGCTGCTAGGTGCAAGCCCACGTGCCTCTCTGTCCTTCATGATGGCCTGCAAAGCCTATGCTTTCCTGCAAGGGCGTGATTATGTACTGCCCGATGATGTCAAGATTCTTACTCCTTATGCACTCTCACACCGGATTCTGCTGCGTCCGGAATCACGCCTGGATAATATTAGTGTGGATTCCCTGTTACAGAAGCTCCTGCAAAATATTCATGTGCCTGTCACGATGAGGCAATAACATGAGACGTTATCTGTCTGCGGCGGCCGCTGTCATCCAGCCGGCGAAGCTCGCCGGCATCCTCGCAATTTGGGGCATCACCCTGCTGTACGTATTGTTTCAGGGTGGAAAAACATCGATTATGTTGTTTATTATGGTTTCTGTTCTCATCCTTTATTTAATTATTGGAGGGCTCGGCGGTGTTCGCCGGGCTACGGGCTCCCGCAGCTTCCAATCTGAGCAGGAGAAGCCCGATCTACTGTCCGCAGGCGGCCATCTTCGAGTGCGGCTTAACGTAACGATCCCCGGGTTTCTTCCGCTGCCCTATGTTGTTGTGCGCGAGGTCATGAAACGGCATAACGGTGAGAGCTGGGTATTCGAAGACAGCTTAATTACGAATCTCAAGGGTCAAGGGGAATTACGTTTTCAGACGCCGCCAATGGAACGCGGTAGCTATACTTTCGGGGAGACGGATATTCTCAGCGAGGACATCTTCGGACTCGTGGAGCACAAAGGTTCATTTGCGGCCGGGGGACAGTTCCGCGTCCTTCCCCGGGCGATATTTATTCCACGCTGGCAGCTGTATGAGCGCAAATCAAGGCTGGCCGGTCCGCAGGTCTCTCTGGCCCAGTCCAGACGCGAGACCACGCAAATTAACGGTGTTCGCGATTATGAGTATGGCGACCGTCTGACCCGCATTCACTGGAATGCCACTGCTAAGACCGGGGCTTGGAAGTCAAAGGAATTCGAACATGAATCGATCCCTAAGACTATGATCGTTCTGGACGGCGGCTCGGGAGCCTATGATACGGCTGCACAGTTGGAACTGGCGATCTCTATAACGGCCTCACTGCTTGGCTTTGGTATCCGTGAACGGATTGGCATTGGTTTATGCTGCCTGGATAAGACGACCAAGGTCTTCTCTCCAGCTGAAAGTGGGGCGGAGCGGCAGAAGATGGTGCATTATCTGATAGATATCAACGCCGAGGGTCAAGGCTCTATTGTGGCCCGGCTGGAGAAAGCACACCGAATGTTCCCCAAGGGTGCTTATTTCGTACTTGTTAGCCCGCTGAGTGGACAGCCTGTGCTGGAGACCTTGCGCTGGGCGGAAAGCCGTGGCATGACCCCTTCCCATCTGCATGTTCAAAACCCGGCAGGGATGAATCGCAGCGAGAGCTGGCTAGAAATTTTAAAGGCACGCGGGGTTACAGGCTACAGCATCAATTCGCTTCAGGATCTTCCTGCTGTACTAGGAGGGGAGTCCTGAGATGAAAAACTGGTTCAATCTGCTGAAATCAAACTGGCATTATGCGTTTAGTCTGTTATGGTCGACCATCATTGCCCTGCAATGGCTTTCTTATACTGATCCGGTCTGGCTGCGAGAGACGACGGCCTCCGTGATAATTGTTCTTGTTGCTGTAGCAATTATAGAAATACTATTGCCCATTCAGCGGGTGTATCGCCTGCTCATCGAAGCCTGTGCCGTGCTATATCTCCTGTACCGGACGCTGCAGCATTTTGGAATTTATGATACAGATATGATGTATGAGAACAAAGGAGAATGGCTAACGGATATCGCGTCCCAGTCATCACCGTATCTGGCCTTTGTCCTTGGGGCGTGGGCGCTGTTGCTGTTAACCTCCTGGTGGGTCAATACAAAGGCGCGTATTCTGATGTTTATTGGAATGAACATTGCTGCCTTCGGGGCACTGGATTCCTTCACTTCATCGGTGCTGTGGCAGGAGGTTGCGTGGACAGTGTTCGCAGGGATGGGCTGGCTGGTCAGTCAGCATCTACGCAGCTTTCAGGTTCGCTATCCGCACGGCTGGTCCTATTTGCTGGATTATCCCTTGAAAGCCGTTGTGAACATCGCCATTATTTTTTCACTGGTGATTCTTACAGGCATCAACATGCCGGAGGTTCGGCCTACATTGACCGACCCTTATACGGCTTGGAAAGAATGGAGTGGCGATGGCTCAGGTGTAGGTGGCGGCATCTCAAGCTCGACGGACACGGGCGGTGGGAAGAATTCAGCCAACAAGACCTCGTCCGGGTACAGCTTGGATGACAACAAGCTGGGCGGTGGTTTCAATTTTGATTATGCGCCCGTGATGACCGTAATATCCGATCTGCGCACATACATGCGTGGAGAGACCCGAAACGTATATTCGGGGAAAGGCTGGAGTGATGATGATCGGCTGACCAGAGGTCCGCTTCGGCCTACAGAGGTCGGTGCAACCCTGGAGACTATCCCTTCGAAGGTTCAGACTCGTGAGTTACAGCAAACGGTAAGGATGCTGAACACCTATGAGTATCCGGTAATCTTCGGGGGCTACTCTATTGCAACAGTAGATACTGTTAACGAAGAAGCCCAGAGCGATGGTCTGTTCTGGCGGAACAGGGACAGTGAGCTATTGTGGGATGCGGATGGGAAGAAGCGGCCCTACCCTCAGACCTACGAGCTAACTTCGGCGGTTCCGATCATTCCAGTTCAGGAGCTTAGCAAGAAGAGCTATGATCAATTGTACAGCGGAAAGGAAATCGATCCGGCACTACTGAAGCTGCCAGGGGCTTTCCCGGATCGCGTAAAGGAGTTGGCCAAGGAGATTACGGCCGATGCCAGCGCTCCGTATGAAAAAATAGCGCTGTTGCAACAATATTTACAGGTGAACTTTCCATACACCAATCAGCCAGACCTCTCGCGTGCCAAGAGTTCTGATTTTGTGGATAGCTTCTTGTTTGAAATTAAGGAAGGTTATTGCGATTACTACTCTACCGCACTTGTCACTATGGCCCGTTCCTTGAATATTCCTGCCCGCTGGGTGAAGGGCTATGCGCCGGGAGAGCAACCCGAGCTGCCGGATAATCTGGGAATGCGGCCGGGTGGAGCAGCCAATAACAGTTATACGATTACAGATGCGGATGCCCATTCCTGGGCCGAGGTGTATTTTGGAGAATATGGTTGGATTCCTGTCGAGGCGACTCCAGGTTTCAATGCTCCGTTATTAGTACAGAATGAGACTCCAGACCGTGATACTCTATCGGATCAGGAGAACCAGGAGAAACAAGAAGAAGCAGCCAAAGCTGCAGCGTCAGACCAAAAGGGATTCCGTATAGGAACCTGGGCAGCGGTATTAGCTGCGGCAGTACTGTTGCTGTGGGCTGGGTTCCAGCTTTGGAACCACCGGCTCAAGCTGCGTTTTCTGCTGCAGCGCCTCAAAGGCGGCGGTCCTTTGACCCCGGACCAGAAAGTTCTTATTGAGACCGGACGGTGGGTCAAATATATGCGACGCAGAGGTATGAGGAAAGAAAGCCATGAAACGCTACGTGAATCAGTGGCTCGCTGGAGCAAGGAACGGCCTGCGGCAGCTGAAAATTTATCGGTTCTGCTCGGCATGTTCGAACAGGCGAAATACAGTCCGGATGTTATAGAAGACAAAGACTGGCGCACAGTGTATACTGAAGCTTTGCGGCTGCGGAAAAGCATGAAAGCCGGCAAATGAAGCCCCGGGGCAGATGAAATTCTGCCTTGGCTTTGTTTGCGAAGACCATAGAGTATGATATAGTTTTTTGTATGAAATCGAGGTGAACGTATTGTTTGAAAAGTTGGTCCCGAAGCTCCGGGTGAATACGGTGTTCGATATCGCTCTGGAAGAGCTGTATCAGCAAGGCTACCGGGGCATCATTACGGATCTGGATAATACGCTGGTCGGTGCGAAGGCGCCGTTAGCGACTCCTGAACTGCTGGTATGGTTCCAGAAGGTGAAGGAACTGGGTTTCAAGCTGATTATTGTATCCAATAATAATATGGACCGGGTCTCGCGTTTTGCCACACCGCTCAATATTGAATTTGTACATCAGGCCCGCAAGCCAATCAATGCTCCCTTTCATAAGGCCATGAAGATGATGGATCTGTCACCTAATCAAACGATTGTGGTGGGAGATCAGATGCTGACCGATGTGTATGGAGGCAACCGGCTTGGTTTGTATACGGTGCTTGTGTTACCCATTTCTATTAAAGATGAGGGGATCGGCACAAGGTTCAACCGGCGGGTAGAGCGGATTGCCCAAAGCAGGCTCCGCAAAAAAGGATTGTGGCACGAGGAGGAAAAACCCCAATGAATCAACACAGTGAAACACAGCGCCCTGTTAAGTGCAGCGGCTGCGGCATTAAGCTTCAGACGGAGGACAGAGAGCTTCCAGGCTTCATCCCCGAGACGGCTTTTAATCGGGAGCCTGTGATCTGTCAGCGCTGTTTCCGTATCAAGAACTATAATGAAGCTTCTTCTGTATCGGTAGATCAGGATGAGTTTCTGCGTCTGCTGAGCGGAGTAGGCGAGAAGAATGCCCTTGTCATTCATATCGTCGATTTGTTCGACTTTGAAGGCAGTTTAATTTCGGGTCTGCAGCGCTTTGTAGGCAACAACCCTGTTATTCTTGCAGTGAACAAAAGCGATTTGCTGCCGAAGGTTACGAACTGGAACAAAGTTCGCAACTGGGTGCAACAACGCTGCAAAGAGCATGGATTGCGTACAGCTGAGATTGTACTCTGTAGCGCAAAGCGCAATCAAGGCTTTGACCGGCTGCTGGAATCGGTCTCTGAACTGCGTGGTCAACGTGATGTTTATGTCGTGGGTGCGACCAATGTAGGCAAATCTACGCTAATTAATCGTCTGATCTCAGACTATAGCGATCTGGATCAGGAGTTGACCACTTCACGCTATCCGGGTACAACTTTGGATACCGTGAAGATTCCGCTGGACGACGGTCATTACATTATTGATACTCCAGGGATTGTCTATCCTTGGCGCTACAGTGAATTAGTGCACCGCCGTGATCTGGATGCGGTTATGCCTGTAAATCCGTTGAAACCGGCCGTGTATCAGCTGAATGCAGGGCAGTCGCTCTTCTTTGGCGGACTGGGACGATTTGATTTTGTGCAGGGAGAACGCCAGTCGTTTACCTGTTTCATCAGTGGAACACTGAACATTCACCGTACGAAGCTTGAGCGTGCAGACGAGCTATACGCGAATCATCGCGGCGTCATGCTGTCACCTCCGGCAGCAGATATTATGGATGAGCTGCCGCAGTGGCAGCGTCATGAATTCCGTATTGGCCGGAATAGCCTCAGTGATCTATATATATCGGGACTGGGCTGGATTAAAATCAATGGAACGGAAGGTGCGGTTGTGGCCGTTCACGTTCCACGCGGCGTGAAGGTGCTTACCCGCCCTTCGCTGATTTAGAGAGGGGGACGCCAGTATGGGATCTACTGCCGTGAAGTACAAGAACGGTGATATCCTGCTGGGTGTAATGGGAGACCCGATCGGACATTCCAAGTCCCCGCTGATGCACGGTGCCGCTTTGAAAGCTATGGGCATTTCCGGGGCTTACGTGCCCCTGCATGTGAAGCGTGAGAATCTCGGCGAGGCCGTGCGCGCGATTCGGACGCTGGGCTTTCGCGGGGTCAATGTCACGATACCACACAAGGTGTCAGTCATGGAATATCTGGATCGATTGGATGAGAGTGCGCTTGCTATCGGCGCTGTGAATACCATTGTCAATGATGATGGTGTGCTCACAGGCTACAATACAGACGGCATCGGGTATGTGCGTTCTTTGAAGGCGGAAGCGATCTCTGATCTGTCCGGTGCGCGGATCATGGTGATTGGGGCAGGTGGAGCAGCTAGAGGAATTGTGGCTGCCCTGCTTCAAGAAGCACCTGCTTCCATCGTCATTGCCAACCGCACCGCGGACAAGGCACAGGATCTGGCGGCAGAATGGAGCAGATCGGGTAGCTTGGCCGGAATCTCCCTGGATGACATGGGGGAGCATCTGAAGGATATCGATGTGCTGATCAACACCACTTCTGTCGGGATGTATCCCCATATCGACGGGCTGCCGGTAAATCCGGCACTGCTGCATCCCGGAATGGTGGTCAGCGACTTAATCTATAATCCGCTGCACACGCGGCTGCTTACGGAGAGCCTGGAAAGAGGCTGTATCATTCACGGAGGTCTGGGGATGTTCGTCTATCAAGGTGCTTATGCTCTTGAATACTGGACAGGGCAGACTGCTCCTGTGGATATTATGCGTCAAACCATTGAGGAAAGCCTCAGCAGTGGAGCATAAGCAATGAATTTACTGGTTTAGGGTAATAATATGTTAATTAAGGAGTTTTGTTCATTTATGTTAACTGGAAAACAAAAACGCTACCTGCGCTCGCTAGCACATCATCTTGATTCTGTATTTCAGGTCGGTAAAGGTGGCGTGAATGATCATCTGGTCCGTCATATCGAAGAAGCCATCGAGAAACGGGAACTGATGAAGATTAGTGTGTTGAACAACAATATTGAAGATCCGAAGGAAATCGGTGCTGCACTGGCCGAGCAATCGGGTTCAGAGCTTGTACAGGTTATTGGGAAGACCATCGTTCTGTACAAAGAATCCCGTGACAACAAGACGATTGAACTGCCGCGTTAACATAGCAGGAATCTAACGGGAATCGAAAAGGAAACGGGGAGGCGATCCTCTTGAAGATTGGAATCATGGGAGGGACTTTCGATCCTCCCCATATCGGTCATATGTTGGCGGCCGAATCGGCAAGGGATACCTACGTTCTCGATGAGATCTGGTTCATGCCTTCACATATACCCCCGCATAAGCATGAAGCAGGTGTATCCGGAGAAGATAGACTGGCCATGGTGCAGGAGGCAGTAAAGGATCATCCCTCTTTCCGTACACTGGACCTGGAGGTCCTTAGAGGCGGAGTCTCCTACACCATTGATACGATCAGGGAACTGCAGAGCGAGCATCCGCAGTGTGAGTTTTATTTTATAATTGGAGCTGACATGGTGCAGTACCTGCCAAAATGGCAGTCGATCGATGAGCTAGTACAGCGCCTGACCTTTATTGGTGTGGGCAGACCCGGGACGCCGCTGGAGCTGGAGACGTTGCCTGACCATATTGCCCGCCGGGTTATACTTGCGGATATGCCACAGGTGGATATATCATCGACGATGCTGCGGAAACGGGCGGCTGAAGGCAGGTCGATCCGGTATATGGTACCGGATGGTGTTTATGATTATGTGCAAAGGGGTGGACTATATGACATACAGTCGTGAAGCGCTTATTGAGGCAGTCTCTGCGCAGATGCCCGACAAGCGATGGAAGCATACGCTGGGCGTCATGGAGTCCTCCGTCAAGCTGGCGGAGACCTATGGAGCTGACCCTGTTCGCGCAGAAACTGCAGCCATTCTGCACGATGTAGCTAAGTACTGGCCTGTGGAACGTATGCGGGACATTATTGAGCAGAATGGCTTGTCCAAAGAACTGTTGTCGCATGACAAGCAGCTTTGGCATGCAGAGGTGGGAGCTTTTGTCGCAGAACATGACTATGGCATTACCGATTCCGAGGTGCTGGATGCCATAAGGTATCATACCTCAGGCCGTGAGGGCATGGGAATATTGGAGAAGGTCGTTTGCCTCGCCGATTATATTGAGCCGGGACGCGACTTTCCGGGTGTTAATCACATCCGCAAGCAGGCAAAAGTCAGTCTTGAAGACGGACTAGTCGCCGGTTTCGATTCTACCATCAGCCTGCTGCTCGAGAAACGCCGAATTGTGTTCCCGCTCACCGTACTGGCCCGAAATGATTTAGTCAGAATATTGGAGGAAAAAGAATGAGTCCAACACCTAGTAAGCTATTGCAGCTGGCGCTTAAAGCTGCTGAAGATAAAAAAGCAATGAATGTCGTTGCGCTGGATTTGCGCAATATTTCACCGATCAGCGATTACTTTGTCATCTGTCACGGTAATTCCGATATCCAGGTGCAATCTATTGCTACCGAGATTCGTAAAGTCGTACATGAAGCAGGCGGTGTCATCCGTGGTATCGAAGGGATGGACTCTGCACGTTGGGTGCTGATGGACCTGGGAGATGTAGTTGTCCATGTCTTCCACCGCGATGAGCGCGAATATTACAATATTGAGCGTCTATGGTCCGATGCCAAGGTTGTGGAGACTGTATGAACCTGATTGCTGGAACTACAGTTACCTTAACGGTAGCACGTGAAGTATCTCCTTACGGTTATTTTTTGACCAATGGGGATGAAGAGGTCATGCTTCACTATACGGAGCTGGCTAATAAAAGCAAACCTAAAGCGGGCGACAAGCTGGATGTGTTCATCTTCTTTGACACTGAAGACCGCCTTGCCGCTACCTTGAATAAACCTTACTTGCAACTTGGTGAATTGGCGCTGCTGGAAGTAGCGGATATCCATCCCCGGTTGGGCTGCTTTCTAGAAATGGGACTTGGCCGTCAACTGCTGCTTCCCATCCGTGAGTTGCCTGATCTGAACGAGCTTAAGCCTCAGATTGGTGATAAGGTGTTTGTTCTTATGGAACACGATAAGCAAGGCCGTCTGCGTGCGAAGCTGGCCGGGGAGCAGGAGCTAGCTCCGCTTGCGGTGGCAGCGCCTGAGTCCTGGAAGGGCCAGACCGTCTCTGCCAGAGTGTACAAGCCGCTGCAAATGGGGACATTCGTCCTTGTGGATGCCGGTGTACTAGGCTTTGGCATCATCGGCATGGTACACTCCTCCGAACGCAGCCGTCTGCTTCGTTTGGGCGAACAGATCGGAGCGCGGATATCGCATATTCGTGAGGATGGCCGGGTCAATCTTTCGATGAGCCAGCGCAAGGAAGTCGGGCGTGATGTGGATTCCACAACGCTGTTGGAATTCCTGAACTCCCGTCCTGGCGGCTCGATGCCGTATTCGGATGCGACGCCTCCGGACATTATCAAGCAACGTTTTGGCATCAGCAAATCAGCGTTCAAACGGGCGCTTGGCAAACTCATGAAGGAAGGCCTGGTTACCCAAAAGGAAAACTGGACCTATCTGGTCAGTTCACAGGAGGATGCTCCCGCTGAAGGAAACGGTGCCAGTGAGGGCGAATCCAGCCAAGACGGACAATAAGCCTGATTATAGAAAGTGCGGTGAACGCAGTGCCTTCCTACGGGAAATTTGCTTATGTATACGATGAGCTGATGGCGGACATGCCCTATCCAGACTGGATTACATTTGCTGAGACGGCCTGGAGCAAATACGGGAAGCCGCTGACGGTGGCGGAGCTAGGCTGCGGAACGGGGACAATCACGATTCCGCTGGCAGGAGCCGGCTACCGGATGACAGGCATTGACCTTTCAGAGGACATGCTGGCGGTTGCTCAGCGCAAGATGGAGGATCATCCGCAGGGACGGCGTTTTCTCAGAGAGGGAAGCGTTCGTTGGGTCAATCAGAATATGAAAGCCTGGGAACTGCCCGAGCCTGTGGATTCTGTAATTTCATTCTGCGATTGCTTGAACTATGTCGTGGAAGAGGAAGATATCCGCGCAGTCTTCGCCCGTACCTATGCTGGATTGAAGCCGGGAGGAACGTTTCTGTTCGACGTCCATCACCCGAATACGCTGATCCGCTATGAGGAAGAACAGCCTTTTATTCTGGATGAGGAATCAGTATCCTATATCTGGACTTGTGAGCTGGACGTGCCACGACGCGAGATTGAGCATCATCTGTCCATCTTTGCCCGTGAAGAAAAAGGCAACGGTTTGTACCGTCGTTTCGAGGAGACTCACATTCAGCGCGCTTACGAACCAGAATGGTTAAAGGCGGAGCTGCTTAAGGCGGGTTTCTCCAGCGTGGAGACATTCGCTGATTTCGAATGGGTTGAGGCGGATGATGATGCCCAGCGGTTGTTTTATATTTGTGTAAAATGATGGTTTGGGTGGCTCACTGATTTAGACTAGGGGCGGGGGGGGCTGAACTGGAGCCGCTGCGGGCCGGAGGTTTCTTCCGATCGCTGTTAAAGTCCGATTTCTGATTGTAATAAGAGATTATAGGGTGAAATCGGACTTTAAAGGCGAACACTATCGTTTCTCCAGAATTCCTCCGGCCCTCCGCTCTTGTTCGAGCGAAAAGCACCGCCCCTAATCTCAAGCATGAGCCTTAGGGGGCAGCCGCCTGTGCGATTTTCGCAGGCGGCTGCCTTTGAAAATCTCACTTTGCTATAGAGTATTTAGAATGGTCCGCCCGTGAGGGTGGGCCATTTTTGGTATACGCAGATCGCAAAAAAACCGGACAACCGTGCTTGTGGCACGAGTTGTCCGGTATCCTTCAACCAATTACCGATGCTCAAACAGATCAATGGCGCCGAGCACGATATGCGCCAGACCAAATCCAAGTACGCCGGTTGCAGCCATCTTATACCTGCTGCCAAGAAAAGCGGCGCTAGAAGCAGTAACTACGGTTCCAAGAACGGTTGGTATCAGACCTTCACGCATATGAAACACTCCTTCTCGGTGGTTTGAAAGACATGATTAGTGTGGGTAGAAGGGGTGACAATTATACAGCACTCGGCTGGGGATGAATGGAGCGAGAAAGATGAGAAGAATTAGAAGGATCTAAAAAGGCTGTGCCTGCTTGAAGGAGATAATATCCTCCTTTCAAGCGAGCACAGCCTTTTTGAATTATTTAGAGTTAAGGGATGTATTGCTGAACGATGGAAGTGATTACGCCGTCTTTGATCGTCAGATGGTAAGGGAACTGGCTCAGATCCAAATTGTTATTCTTGGCAAACTGATGCGTGAATTCCTCCAGGCTTATTTTCTCGTTCCAGTGAATATCAATATCCTCCAGCTTGCCGGTACGATCATAAATTTGCATAGTCACGGTTGCATCAGGAGCTACCCGATAGGTAGTAAGTGTCTGACTGTCGTTCACGATATAATATCCATCAGGCGTTCCGCCCAGCTCTGCTGCGGCTTCCGGCTCTCTTTGGGCAAAAATTTTGTCTGCTGCGGCACCTTGGTACCATTCAATCTCATCCGTGCTTGCCGACAAGACACCTTTACTTGAATGAAGAGAATGAATATACACGGTTGCATGCTGAACGGTGTCACCGCGGCCTTCCGCGCTGGCGAGGGTTCCGACTGTGCTTGCCGATGTAATGAGGGACAGGAATAACAGGACGACAACGGGCAGGACATAAGCTGACTTTTTCTTGAACAATGAAATCTCCCCCTTGGCATTGTGATACACAGTATAAGATTAATTACCCTTTGGGCTGTTAATCAAACGAGTATTGTACTATTAATAACGATGAAATGGTGGAAAGGTTGCAACTATTTTTGGACTACTGCAAAAAAGTGAATAGTCGCCATTCATAGTAAACGAAGGCTGCTCCGGGCATATTAGAATATCCAAACTTGAGGCTGGGAGTGACCGGAAAATGGCTGGAATTATCCGTATCTACCGAAGTGATTGGCGCAACGTGTTCAAGGTCCCGACGGCAGTTCTGTTGATTGCTGCGCTAGTTGTGCTGCCTTCCATCTATGATTGGGTGAATGTGGCGGCCGTGTGGGACCCCTACAGCAACACCTCAGGGATCAAGATTGCAGTAGCCAGTCTCGATGAGGGGGCCTCCGTGGATAACAAGAGCTTCAACATCGGCGAGGAGGTTCTGGAAAGCCTGCATCATAATAAAAGTCTGGGCTGGACCTTTGTGGATGCAGAGCAGGCCAGGCATGGGGTAGAGCGAGGCGATTATTATGCCAGTGTCGTCATCTCTAAGGATTTTTCCAGCAAAATGGCCGGTATTCTGGAAGGTCGGCTGAATAAGCCGGAAATCGAATACACTGTGAATGAGAAGATTAATGCGATTGCACCTAAAATTACGGCCAAGGGTGCGTCATCCATCACGGCCCAGATTAGCGAGCATTTTACCGCTACCCTTAGTGAGACGGTGCTGACCGCTCTCGGCAGGATCGACCGCCAGTTTCAGTCTGAGCTGCCCGTGATCCGCAGAGTGGAGAAGGGATTGTTCCTACTGGAGGATAACTTGCCGGAGATTGAAGCTGCTGGGAAAACAGTGCTGAAAATTCATCAGGAGTGGCCGCAAATCCACCAGTCGGCAGAGCGGCTGGCGACGCTGGAGCAGAAGCTGCCTGAGGTCGAAAAGGCAGGGACAGCGATCGAAACGGTAGATGACCATTGGCCGCAGATCAATGAAGCGGCAGGGCATTTGATGGAGCTAGAGTCCAAGCTACCGGAGCTGGAGCGGGCAGCGAAACTTGTCAGCGGACTGGATGAGCATTTTGATGATGTGGCTGGGGTGTTAGACAAGGCAAGTGTGGATATGGAGAATGGGCGGAAAATCGTGGATGCAGCGATTAAGGCCCTGCCACAGGCTGACAAGATTGCCGCAGCCGGAAGTGCCTTTGGTCAGCAACTGCAGCAATTTATCGAGAAGAATAACGCCGCCCTCGCTGCGATTCCTCCTGTAATCAAGCAGAATCTGTACTTGCTGGAGCAGACGGAGAATGCTGTCTCTCAGCTCGCAGAGGGATTGAAGGCGGGGACGATGGAGACAGCGGCCGCGCTTAGTGCGCTTAATGCGAATCTAACCCGGCTTGCCGCTGGAAAAAATGTACTGGATCGCACGATCTCGTTACTAACTACACTGGATGAGCTGTCGTCCGGAAATGCGCTTGCGGCCGAAATACAGGCACTGGATGGGGTCCGGGACCAATTAGCTGATCAGTCCGCGCTAGCTGGAAGTCTTGCCTCGGCTCTGGAAGCCGGTGGCGAGCCGGATGCTGGCAAGATGCAACAGCTTAGCACCGGAGTGGGACAGGGATCAACAGCGCTTGGCCGGCTGATCTCCCGCTTCGAGTCGCACACGCTGCCGGCCATTCAAAGCGCACTGCAGCCGCTGACTGCGGCTGCACAGGATGCTGCGACCCGGCTCCAGCAGGTGCCGGAGCGGCTGCCCGCACTGGCCGCCATCCTGCAGGATGCAGCGGCGGCCATACAGTACGGGCAGGAAGGCTTGATGGCGCTGCAGAAGGATCTGCCCGCCATCAGGGCGGCCGTCCATACCTCGGCCGCCGGGATTGCGGACAAGATGCAGCGCTTCAGCACTTTTGTCCGCGATGTCCTGCCGCGGATTCAGCAGGGGCTTCCCGCCGCCGGGCAGCGAATCCACGAAGCGGCGGATTTTGCCCGCCACGATCTGCCGGCGGTGGAGCAGAAGGTCCGCAAGGCAGCGGACCTGATCCGTACCGGGCTGCCGAAGGCGGACAAGGGGGTAGAGCGCGCCGCGGAGCTGGTGCGGGATGACCTACCGCTACTGGAGGCCGCCATCCGCAAAGCGGCGGCGACGATCCGCCAGATCAAACAAGAGGTGAATCTGGAGCAGATTGCAGATCTGCTTGGGGGCGATATCAAGTCCAAGAGTGATTTTTTGGCCAATCCTGTAATCCTCAAGGAGAATAAGCTGTATCCAATCCCGAACTATGGATCGGCTATGACACCTTTTTACGTGGTGCTGTCTATATGGGTGGGCGGAACGCTGCTGATTTCGCTGCTGCGCACCTCTGTGGAGACAGGGGGCATAGTCTATAAGTCGTATCAGCTCTACTTCGGACGACTGCTTACTTTTCTCACGGTAGGTATTTTACAGGCGCTGGTGGCCGCACTGGGCAATATTTTTATCTTGAACTGTTACGTGGCCGACAAGCTATGGTTCATCTTGTTCGCTATGCTGATCAGTATCGTATTTGTGACGATCGTCTTCACCTTCGTTTCTGTGTTCGGCAACATCGGCAAAGGGATTGCCATCGTATTCATGGTGCTGCAGTTTTCCAGCTCTGGAGGGACTTTTCCCATCAGCACTACCGGTCCCTTTTTCCAGGCGCTAAATCCGTTCATGCCCTTCACTTATGCGATTAGCCTGCTGCGGGAGGCGGTTGGTGGTATATTGCCGGAGGTGGCCATTCGGGATGCACTGTATCTAGTTGGATTTGGCCTGATTGCTCTGGTGCTGGCGCTGACACTTAAAAAGCCGTTGGAGCGGTTCATTCACAAGGCTGCAGAACAGGCAGAGAAATCAAAGTTGATTTCCTGAAAATATAGAAAAAAAGAAAAAATTCTCAATTTCTTAAAGATATCTTTGAAAACTCAACCATTTTATTGACCTGTGTATTATTTACATCTAATATATAGGTATAAATGTTCTTTAATTCTAATATATGGGTTTTGAGGTGGTGTTTGTTTGAATCCAGAGACCACAATCCGGGCGGAGTTGGACAAGTATCTGAGAGATAATGACCTAACGGTGAGCCAATTCTCCAAAATTTCCGGGATTCATTCCGGCACGCTCAGCAGACTTGTCAGCGGTAACCGTCCGATTGCCATGCAGCAGCTTGAGCGCATCACCTCGGGGATGGGACTTGGCGAAGGCGCCTTGTATGATTTGTATGTTGATGAATGCTTCGTGCATTCTGCCCCCAACTGGCGGCGATTGGGTCCCTTCCTTCATCGTTGTGCCGAGTTGAACAAGCTGGAGTGTATCCGAAGGATAGCCGCTAATTTGATGGATAATCTGATGTATGCCCAGGTTTTGTTTGAGACAGCTGAAGACTTTTTTAATGATGACAAATATGAAGCTGCTGCGATTCTGTATGAGAGCGTTGCCGAAAGTGAGAAGTATCAGCACTCCGAGCGACTGGCTCTATGTCAGTACCGGCTGTTCAAGATCACATTAGGGTATGATCAGGATGCTAATCTGCGGGCTGCGGTGTATTTTGAGTATTTTGTTGAGCGGCTGGATGAGAGCGATCAACTGGATGCGCTGCGGGATTTGGCGAATATCTACACTTCGCTTCATCGCTGGAGCAATGTGGATTCCCTGGCGAAGAGGATGGGAGAAAAGGCATTCATTCAATATGAAAACAAATATAAGAAGTATATCAGCCGCGCTGTGCAAAAGGAACCTGAAAAGCCGCTTTGCTTTTATATTTTATATTCCTATCTATTAAGAGCAGCGGTCAGTCATGAGAATGGTGATTATGAGCAGGCCATAAGCTATGCAGCCTTGTATTCCGATTCTAGCTGGATATGTGAAGACAGTGAAGAAGCCAAGTGGATCATGGAACAGTTCAAGGAATGGGCTGTAGCCAATACATATCTGCATCGTCTGATGAATGGGGAAGTTGAAATCCTTTCAGAATACGTGGCGTATATAAAAACTAGAGAAAATGAAGTCCTACCAGCCTTTATCAAAATCATGCAAGCAGCGAACCGTATTGGGTTCAATGCAGATGAGGTTATCACACAGTTCCAATCTCATTTAATGTATAAGGAACACCGGAGTAAATTGGGGAAACTTAGTATGCAAGTCATGTCAGATAAATATACTAATCTTCTGTGCGAACTGGCTACCTACTATATGCGAACCAATAAATATAAAAAAAGTGTCTATTATATATTAAAAAGTTTGGAACTTTCTGTTAAAATAAATAATGACAGCTGTGTGATTCAATGTGTCGGGTTATTTGAAGAAATCCGGCATCTAACAACTAGAGAAAATCAAGAGAAGTACAAAAAATTAATTAGTGAGGTGCAAAGACTGAATGAAAAGAAAAATGAGTACGTTGCTGGTTGTTTTTAGCTTAGCTCTGACCGTTGCGGTTCCTGCCTATGCTACTACTAGCCAACCATCTATCAAAATTCTGATTCATGGAACTGGTAGCTAAGAAACTATACTTAGGCATAGTAGATAATCGTTATATTTCTAAATTGAAGAAAGAATCTCTACGTTAAGTAGAGATTCTTTTTTTATGACCAGGCTATTCTTCATTCGAATAGATTAGCGACACTTGATGCTTCTTCAAGAACTCAACCCATTCTTCGGACGGCTTCTGGTCGGTAACAATATAATCGATTTTATCAAAGCTCAGCAGCTTGATGAACGCAATGCGGTCAAATTTGGCATGGTCCACGAGAAGGACCACTTTATTGGCTTGCTGCTGCATGAGCACCTTCAGTTCGCTTTCCGCTTCGTTGGAATCGCTAACTCCGCCCGTCATAGACAACGCCTTGCAGCTGAAAATGGCCACATCCACATTGTATTTCTGAATGGTATGCGAAGCATTCGGACCGACGAAGGAACTGGTCTCGGGGCCCAGTGTACCGCCTGTAGAGACCAGCTTCTGCCCGGAATGCTGAAATTCTGACAGCACCACCAGCGAGTTGGTGATGATCGTCAGATTGCTCTTCACCTCGATGATCCGGCGCAACGCCTCAAAGGCCGTCGAGCTGGTATCCGTCATCAGGCTGTCGCCATCGTTGATGAGATCCAGCACGTTGTCTGCGATCAGCCGCTTGGCTTCAATGTTGACCTGATGCCGACTGGCATAGGAGGGGTCTTCATTGGTATGGGCGTTCAGGATGGCGCCACCGTAGTTTTTCTTGGCCAGACCGTCCCGGTCCAGCTTGTCCAGATCGCGGCGAATCGTTTCCTCGGACACCTGAAACTTCTGTGCCAGATCCGCAACATGAACTTTTCTGTTCCGATACAACTCGGTAATGATCAGGTCTCTCCGTTCAAATGCCTTCATCCGTCCACTCACCTTTTTCAATATCTCTATCCCCTAGTTTACTACAAGGATTATAAATACAAAAGAATTCTAAAAAAATGAAAAACCACAATTAACTAATATAATATCACACAATACCACATTATTGTTCAATTAACTGTGGTTTTTATGTTGACTTAAGCGTTTACACCTTTTATGATGAAGGAGAAATGTTTGTTGGCTGAAGTTGCAATTATATAGAATGCCTTATTTAAACCAAACTTAATGTGATGCTGAGGAGGAAGTACAGTGGCAGCTAAATATCCGAAGATTGGAATTCGTCCGACCATTGATGGCAGAAGACGCGGGGTACGTGAATCGCTGGAAGTACAGACCATGGGAATGGCGGAGCGGGTGGCTCAATTTTTACAACAGAACTTGAAATATCCCGACGGCTCGCCTGTGGAGTGTGTTATTGCTGATTCAACAATCGGTGGGGTGAAGGAAGCAGCGAATGCCCGCGATAAATTTGCCGGAGCCAATGTAGGGGTGTCGATTACTGTGACGCCTTGCTGGTGTTATGGCTCGGAAACAATGGATATGGATGCCACCATCCCGCATGCGGTGTGGGGCTTTAATGGTACGGAACGTCCCGGAGCGGTGTATTTGGCAGCGGTTCTGTCTGCTTATGCACAGAAAGGAATTCCGGCCTTCGGTATTTACGGCGAAGATGTGCAGGAATCCGACAGTGAACTTATCCCTGATGATGTGCAGAGCAAGCTGCTGCAGTTTGCAAGATCCGCGCTGGCCGTTGCAATTATGAAAGGCCAATCTTACCTTTCCCTGGGTTCGGTCTCCATGGGGATTGCCGGCTCGATCGTGAATGAACAGTTCTTCCAGGATTATCTTGGGATGCGTAATGAATATGTGGATATGTCCGAATTTGTGCGCCGCATGGAAGAGGGCATTTATGATAAGAAGGAATTCGAGCGTGCACTGGCTTGGGTGAAGGAAAATTGCGCTGAGGGTGCAGACAACAACCCGGCACATCTGCAGATCAGCCGTGAGCAGAAGGATAGCCAGTGGGAAACCGTTGTGAAAATGACGCTGATTGCCCGTGACCTTATGGTCGGAAATCCGGAGCTTGAGGGACTTGGCTTCGCGGAAGAAGCCAATGGACACAACGCGATTGCGGCTGGATTCCAGGGACAACGGCACTGGACGGATCACTTCCCGAATGGTGACTTTATGGAGACGATTCTGAATTCGTCCTTTGACTGGAACGGCAGACGGGCACCTTATCTTCTCGCAACAGAGAATGACAGCTTGAATGGCGTAACCATGCTGTTCAACTACTTGCTAACGAATACGGCGCAAATCTTTGCCGATGTCCGTACGTACTGGAGCCCATCAGCGGTGGAACGCGTAACGGGTCATAAGCTGGAAGGCGAAGCGGCAGGCGGTATCCTGCATCTGATCAATTCTGGTTCGGCCGCACTGGACGGAACCGGAGAACAGACTATTGACGGTCAGCCGGCAATCAAGCCGTTCTGGGAGATCACGGATGAGGAAGCTAAGCTCAGTCTGGAGAAGACAGAATTCCGTCCGGCGTCGCAGGAGTATTTCCGCGGGGGCGGCTTCTCGACCGATTATTTGACCAAGGGCGGCATGCCAGTAACGATGGCACGTCTGAATCTGGTGAAGGGTCTTGGCCCAGTTCTCCAGCTTGTTGAGGGTTATACGGTAGATTTGCCAGAGGATGTGCATCATACGCTGGATCAGCGGACAGACCCAACTTGGCCGACTACTTGGTTTGCACCTAAACTGACGGACAAGGGTTCGTTCAAATCGGTGTACGATGTTATGAATAACTGGGGAGCCAATCATGGTGCTATCAGCTATGGCCATATCGGTGCAGATCTGCTCACACTGGCTTCCATTCTCCGTATTCCGGTCAGCATGCACAACGTAGAGGAAGAACGGATCTTCAGACCACGCGTCTGGTCGCTGTTCGGCACAGAGGATCTGGAGAGTGCAGATTACAGAGCCTGCCAGAACTTTGGACCACTCTATTAAACTTTGGAGTAGGCAGGGGGAAGGAAGATGAGCGAGACCCAAAAACTGCTTGCCATAGACCTTGGCGCCAGCTCAGGCCGGGTCATGTTAGGAAGTTATGACGGTTCCACGATTCAGGTGGAGGAGATTCACCGTTTTGACAATATACCAGTACAGGTTCAAGGGCATTTGCACTGGGATGTGCTGAGACTCTTTCAAGAGATTAAGCAAGGCGTACGCGAGGCCGCACGGGTGCATGGCAAGTTGCTGTCGCTGAGTGTGGATACGTGGGGCGTGGATTACGGGTTCATTGATCACAGGGGGCAGCTGCTCTATGCGCCGCACCATTACCGAGATCAGCGGACAGAGCCTCACCGCTCTGGGTTGGAAGAACGGATTCCACCCCGTGAACAGTTCACGTTGACCGGCAATCAGCCGGCGCTGATTAACACTGTCTATCAGCTTTACGCTGATTTGCAGGAGCATCCATCCCTTGCGGAATCGGTCAAAACAATGCTGTTGACGCCCGACTTGTTTCACTATCTATTCTCCGGTGTAGCGGCTGCGGAAAAGTCGATCTGGAGTACTAGCGGGTTAGCTGACGCGGTAACCGGTGAACCTTCGCATGAAGTCTTTAAGCGTCTGGGCCTGCCCATCTCGCTGATTCCTGAACTTGTCGCCGCCTCTGGAACGGTGCTGGGTGAGGTGACACCTGCTATTCAGGAAGAGCTGGGACTGGGCGCGATGAAGGTGATAGCTGGCGCTTCCCATGATACAGCTTCGGCTGTAGCTTCTATTCCTTATGTCGATAAGGAAGGTGCTGCGTTCATCAGCTGTGGCACTTGGTCCTTAGTGGGTAGAGAGAGTGAAGGGCCTGTGATCACAGACGAGAGCTATGCATATGGCTTCACTAATGAGGGCTGTTATGGCGGTACGAACCGGGTGTTGAAAAACATCACTGGATTGTGGATTCTGCAAGAATCTCAGCGTCACTGGGCCGCATCGGGTCAACGTATCGGTCATGCCGAGCTGGCTGAGCTGGCTGTAGCCGCTGGTCCGGCCGTCGCGATCATCGATCCCGACGATCCGTTGTTCGCGACCCCTGGCGATATGCCGCAGCGGATCGCTGAATACTGCCGGAGAACAGGGCAGCCGGAGCCGCGTACCCCTGGGGAGACGGCCCGCGTTATTGTGGAGAGTCTCGCCCATGCTTACAGCGTCGCAATAGATGAGCTGGAGGAAATCACTGGTGAACCGGTACGTGTCATTCATATGGTCGGCGGGGGAATTCAGAACCGGCTTCTCTGTCAGCTCACGGCTGACCGGACCGGACGGGAAGTTGTGGCCGGGCCCGTAGAGGCCAGTGCGATCGGAAATATAGTGACCCAGCTGCTAGCATTAGGCTTGGTAGAACGAGCTGCGGTGAGCGAACTCATTGCCCATTCCAGTTCGTTAATCACCTACCAGCCGAGCCATCGTAAGAATCCTTAACTCTCGTAGCATCTGCCGCTAAGTAGAGGTCAAGCAATGACTTTGGTGTTGAATAGATATATCACATGGATAAGAGGAGAGGTTATCGTATGGAGAATCATGAACAGCAGTTGCGTCGCCTGATTTGTGAGATTGGGAAGAACCTGTTTAACAAGGATTTTGTAGCGGCTAATGATGGCAATATCTCGGCCCGCCTGTCGGCCACCGAAGTACTGGCATCTCCAACCGGTGTCAGCAAAGGCTATCTGGAGCCTCACATGCTGGTCAAAGTGAATCTGCAAGGGGATATTCTGGAGGCAGCCGAAGGCTACCGTCCTTCTACGGAAGTAAAGATGCACCTGAAGATTTACAATGAGCTGCCGGAGATGAACGGAGTTGTGCATGCTCACCCGCCATATTCCACTGCTTTTGCCATCAAGGGGGAAGCGCTGGATAAGATGCTGATGCCGGAATCCGTCATTGCGATGGGAGACATTCCGCTTGCCAAGTATGGTACGCCTTCCACCAATGAAATTCCAGACTCCTTAGAGCCTTTCCTGGGCAAGAAAACAGCTGTGTTGCTGGAGAGCCATGGTGCGCTGACTTGGGGCAAGGATGTCATGAGCGCGTACATGAACATGGAGCGGTTGGAGTTCACTGCCAAGCTGACCTATCTGGCCCGTATGCTTGATGGAGAGCGGGAATTGCCACAGCATCGTATTGAAGAATTGGTCGCATTGCGGTCGTTCTACGGCATGTAGTCTCGGAGGAGGAATTCTGATGTTAAAAAAGATTCCCAAGCTGCTGTCTCCTGAGCTGGTCGCTGTGCTAATGGAAATGGGCCATGGCGATGAAATCGTGCTGGCGGATGCCAACTTTCCGGGCCATTCCCATCATTCTAGAGTCATCCGGTATGATGGGATCGGTATTCCAGAACTGCTGAATGCGATTCTGGAGCTGTTCCCGCTGGACCATTATGCCGAGCATCAGGCAGCATTCATGTCTGTGGTACCTGGTGACCCTACGGTCCCGGTGATCTGGTCCACCTACAAGGAGATTATAATAGGGCATGACCCGGAGGCGGTGATCGGGTACGAGGAGCGTTTTGATTTTTATACCCGCTCGAAGCAGAGCTACGCCGTTGTAGTCACTGGGGAAGAAGCGCTGTATGGCAATGTGATTTTGAAAAAAGGGGTTATCCGCTCCTAAGCTAAGGACTACAGGATAACGTATAGAAGAAACCGTTCCTTGCAGGAGAGACTGGCGCACAATGCTGCAGCTTGCCTACCGATAGGTACGGTTTCTTTTTTATGAACAGAGAGGGTTTGCCGCCTATATTAATCGTATTTAAGGCTATTTTATATAACCGTTCTTCTGGCTTTTTTGAACTTGATTATCATCGTAAAGTTCATTTCAGAACGCTTCTGTTCTTCCATTTATGGTAAAATAGTGATGTGATTCAAGGGAATAAATACGACCTCTGGAATACAGAGTCCTTTGTTGATACACTCCGATCAGAAGCGAAGAATGCCAGTACTGCGCGTCTTCATCCCCCCGCTCCTTTCAAAATAGGCAATCCTTGACGAAAAGTTTCTCTTTTTCTCCACAGCCGATTCTTTATACTGACCGTATACCAAGAACTCGGAAGAGGTGAGAGGATTGTCAACGATCCCCAAGCTGGACAACTATCTTCGTTACACGATTGCCGCTGCTTTTTTTCCGTTAACATGTACGCAGGCATTGTGGACGCAATATGATAGATTTCGATATAAGCCTGCAGGAAAGCGCATCGGCATCGGCTCCCGCGAGCTTCATGCGCATGTCACCGGAAGCGGCAGAACGACGATTGTCTTGGAAGCCGGGATGGGCGGAAATCTGCTGGATTGGTCATTGGTGCAGCCGGAACTGTCTCGAGATGCTACGGTTGTAGCCTATGATCGCGCGGGACTAGGCTGGAGCAAGGGCTCGGGCAAGTCTGCAACCTGCAAACAGTATGTTGAAGATCTCCGCAGCCTGCTGTCTGCCTTGGAGCTGCAACCCCCGTACGTGCTGGTAGGACATTCCTTCGGCGGAATGGTGATGAGGCTGTTCGCAGCAGAGTACCCGGATGAAGTGAAGGGCTTGATTCTGGTGGATGCCGTCCATGAGGGACGTTATCTTGTATCGGACATGTCGGAGCAGGGAAGACGCCACAAGGATAGCCTGAATCAATTGAGACTAGGCTATCTACTGTCTCCGGCTGCGATTCCCAGGCTGACTGGCCGTCATATCGGTTCAAAGCGCCTACCATCTCCTATGCTAGAGCAGGTTAAGGCCGCCGGATATAGAAGCAGTGCGTACAAGACACTCTATGCTGAACTGCTGGATGCACATGAAAGTGCCTTGCAGTTGGCTACGGCCGAGCGTCTGCGTGAGGATTTGCCGATCGTTGTGCTAAGTGCCGGCCAGCAGGATAAAGAGTGGCATAGGGAGCAGCTTCGGCTGGCAGAGCTCACATCCTGTACCCAGCATATTGTAGTAAGGGATAGCTGGCACTCTATTCAGATTTACCGGCCGGATGTCGTTATTGACGCCATACGGAGCTTATTATAGTTCTGGATCTTCCACTGCGCTGCCGTACTACGCAGCAGGTTCTTCAATACAGAGAAGCGCTCGGCGTGCAGGGGGTTGAGCTGGCGGATGCGCAGTTTACCTCTTTATTCTCGATTGCATCGAGATATCTTGGGTTACGTTTTATGAGCTGGAATCTAGGGGCTTGGATGGATAATGCTCCGGCAAAAGCAGATTTGATTCGATATTTGAACATGGTGGCGAATGCGCCTCTACACACTTAAAGGAGTGAGGGTGCTTTTCATCCTTATGTAGAAAGCGTTTCTTATTGGATAAGTTAAATCTTGAAAGTTAAGGGGCAGGTGCGGTTATGGGAGTGTACTTTCTCCGCCATGGAGCGGATGAAGAAGGATACCGCGGAGGATGGAGCATGCGGGGGCTTTCAAGCCTAGGGTTGGAACAGTCTGAACAGTTAGGGAATTTCCTTTTATCCAATACAACATCCTTCAACATCCGGCAGATCATCAGCAGTGACTTGGCCAGAGCTTTAGAAACTGTGGAGCGGATTGCGGATAAGCTGGCGCTGGATATTGAAGAGAGTATTGTCTGGAGAGAAACCAATAATGGTGTGCTGGCAGGGATGCGCAATGAAGCCGCTGAAAAATTATACCCTGGGCTATATTTCTCAAGTTTGCAATGGGATCAAAGGTATCCAGGTGGTGAGAGCCCTAAGGAGAACTTTGCTCGCATCGAGGATGCTTTTCAGCAGTTATGTGCAACATCTATCGCCCAAAGCAGCACTGAAAATGTTTTAGTTGTAACGCACGGGGGCGTGATTAATATTATCTATCATATTTTAAAGGGTCTGGAATGGAGCAATACAAACAAGTTCTTCCCGGCAGACAATACTAGTATTCACAAAATAGAGTTTCGCGGGGGCAGATGGGATTTAACGCAGGAGAACATAGTGGAGCATCTTAACTAGTAGTACATATATCAGATGATAAAATAGGTGATGAACATTGGATACGATGGCTACATTAAAAGCGCATCTGCTTGAACTGGAAGAAAGGTTGCTGCAACCAGCGGTTCGTACATCGGTCGAAGAAGTCTCAACATTGCTGGGTGATGATTTTTTCGAATTTGGCAGCTCAGGAAACGTGTGGTATAGGCAAGAGGGTCTCCACGACGAGGGGATTGGTATAGTAAATATGACTTTGAGCCATTTTGAGATTCATCCATTGTCCAAGGATACGACGTTAACAACGTACAGGATATTTAATGAGGACAAGCAGCAGTATTCTCTACGCAGTTCCATCTGGAAATACAGAGATGGCAGATGGCAGATGTTCTTCCATCAAGGGACCCCAATTCCTTAAATATATTATGCGCAGCAAGTCTATAAATTGTATTAGCAGCTAAGCGAGTCGCGTGAACCTTCTTTCTGAAGGTTTGGGCGGCTTTTTGGTATGTCCATGACTTCTACGCGAAATGACCTTACCTGAAAATTAGTAACTCTACCTTGAATGAGGTGCCTAGTTTCAAAAAAATGAACCGTTTACAATTAATAACGTAAAGAGGTTTTTTTGGAGGTGCATAAGTGATATGAAAGCCAGTTCACAAATGACTATGAAATCAAGTACGCCTAATGCGAGAAGGGAAGGATGGAGAGCGATATTCAGAAAAATTTATAGACAGCGCTACCTTCAGGTTATGGCTTTGCTTGGTATAGCGTGGATGATCGTATTCAATTATATCCCTATGTATGGAATTATCATCGCGTTTAAGGAATATGACATCATTTCCACAATTTCAGAGGCTCCATGGGTTGGTTTGGATCATTTCAAAGAATTTTTGCAGGACGATGCACTAATCGAGGTCATTCGCAACACACTTGGGATCAGTTTAATCAAACTGATTGTTGGTTTTCCCTTACCCATTGTATTTGCTTTATTACTAAATGAAGTTCGGTCTATTTTCTTTAAAAAATCAGTTCAGACCATTACCTATCTTCCTCACTTTCTGAGTTGGGTTGTTCTAGGAGGAATCTTGGCCACTTGGCTGTCTGATGTAGGTGTGATTAATAAAATATTGTTGGCTATGAATGTAATTGATGCCCCGATAAGTTATCTGGCGGAAGCTAAATACTTTTGGACAATCATCATTGCATCTGACATTTGGAAAGAACTCGGATGGTCGGCCATTATATATCTTGCAGCTATTAGTGGTGTTTCCCCTGAACTGTATGAAGCTGCAACTATAGATGGGGCAGGGAGATTTCAAAAAATCCTTAATATTACGCTCCCGTCCATCATGGGTACCATTTCCATCTTATTTATTTTAGCTGTTGGCGGTGTATTGAACTCAAATTTCGATCAAATTCTGGTGCTCCGCAATCAGCTTAATGCAAGCGCAAGTAATGTTATCGATATCTATGTATATCAAACGGGGTTGAATGAAGGACGTTACTCGTATTCGACAGCCGTTGGTCTACTGAAAAACGTTATTGCTCTTACTCTTTTAATCGGAGCTAACTCTGTAACCAAAAAACTTAATAATACTTCACTATTCTAGTATTTTGACATGAAAAGAGGAATGCACATGATTTCAATGAAGAGGCAGACGAAAGGCGAATTCACTTTCGAGATTATAAATGGCATTTTGATGCTTGCCATCTGCTTCATCACCCTTTACCCCATTTGGTATGTTGTCGTCAATGCCTTCAACGATGCTAACGATGCAATGCGGGGCGGGATCTATTGGTGGCCTCGGGAGTTTAGCTTAGAGAGTTTCAAGGCTGTATTTGATAGTAAGGGTATCATGACAGCTATGGGCGTTACTGTTGCAAAAACGGTCTTGGGGGTTCTGGTTCACGTACTGTTTACTTCTATGGTAGCGTATGCGTTTAGCCGTGAAGAGTTATATGGACGTAAATTATATATGATTATCGGGACCATTACGATGTTTTTTGGCGGAGGTTTAATTCCAACCTATCTGTTAATCCGTAATCTTCATCTACTTGATAATTTCATGGTTTATATCATTCCGGCAGCGTTTAGCTTTTTCGATCTGATCATCTTTATGAGCTTCTTTCGTGAGATCCCGGCAGGTTTGGAAGAGGCAGCTAAAATTGATGGTGCCAATGACTTTAAAATATTCCTGAGGGTTATTATCCCTGTATCTATGCCAGTAGTAGCAACCATAGCTCTCTTTCATGGTGTCTATCAATGGAATGATTACTTTACAGGCATGATCTATATCAATAATCCAAATCTGCAGCCTATTCAAACCTTCTTGTACCGGGTGGTTGCCCAGTCCAGCTCCAATCAGATGATCTCGGCAATGCCTACCGGAGTATCCAAGAATATAACTTCGCAGTCACTGAAGCTTGCCACTATGATTGTGACGACTGCGCCTATTGTAGTAGTATATCCTTTCCTGCAAAAATATTTTGTTAAAGGCTTTATGATCGGTTCCATTAAAGGATAAAATAGCACTCTGATCACAATTGTCCTTCCACTCTTAAGAGCTGGATTGATGATAAATTAAGAATTAGAAAAGGGGAAGAGCAATGGGGAATTCTTTACGAAAGACTACTTCAGGACTACTAGCACTGATTATGGCTTTTTCGGTTACTGCATGTTCTGGCGGGAATAACAATGCCAATGGTTCTGCAGAGAAGACAAACAACACACCGTCAACAGATACAACCGCAGAGGCAACCGCAGCTCCTTCAACGGATGAACCAACCTGGAAGCAGGATACTTCACCGATTACGTTCGACTGGTATCTCAATTTCAGTTGGGCAGATGTCAAGTGGGGAGACAACGTGGTTACAGATTATATCACTAAAAAAACCGGTGTTGATGTGAATTTTATTATTCCTGCCGGGAATGAGAATGAAAAGCTTAATACGATGATGGCTTCCGGCTCCATGCCTGATTTCATTACTCTGGGCTGGTATGAAGAAGCCATTAAAAAGATGATTAAAGGGGATCTGGTACTGCCGCTCAACGAATTGGCAGAGCAATACGATCCGTACTTCTTAAAGGTGGCTGACCCGGCTAAACTTGGCTGGTACACACAACCTAATGGAAATGTGTATGGATATCCCAATGCATCCTCCTCTCCTGCGGATTATAAAAAATATGGAGAGCAGTTTACTTCCAATCAAACATTCGTAGTGCGTAAAGATATGTATGAAGCGCTGGGTAAACCAGATATGAGAACTCCAGAGGGTTTCTTGAATGCGCTTAAACTAGCCAAAGAAAAATATCCGGAAGTGAATGGCCAGCCGCTGATTCCGCTCGGACTGCATGAGTTTACAGAAACAGGAAACTACTCGCTTGAAGGCTATCTGCAGAATTTCCTGGCGATTCCTCAAGAGAAAGACGGGAAATTATACGACAGACGCCAAGATGCCGAATATCTGAATTGGTTGAAAGTTTTCCGCCAAGCTAATCAAGACGGACTGCTTGCCAAGGATGTCTTCATTGACAAACGGGCTCAAATGGAAGAAAAAATTGCTCAAGGACGTTACTTCGCAATGCTGTATCAACGCACGGACTTTGAACCGGTTAATACAACTTTGTACCAAAAAGACCCTAACTCCGTTTATATTGCTGTAGATGGACCAGCCAACAGTGCTAAAGATGCTCCTACACTTTCTGGTCCGGGAATTTCTGGCTGGACAGTGACCTTGATTTCCAAGAACGTCAAAGATAAAAAACGGGCGATTGCCTTTATGAGTTATCTGCTCAGTGAAGAAGGAAATAAAGACTTGTTCCTAGGTGAAAAAGGCGTTACTTACGATACGATTGACGGTAAGGATCAATTCCTGCCGGATGTGCTAAAAATGTTGAATACCGATCGTACGACATTTGATCAAAAGTACGGTGCTTCCTTCAGATACTGGATGCTTATGGATACCAATATGAACTTGGCATGGAACCCGCCGGGAGCAGAACCTAACAGTCAAATGGCAGACTGGACCAAGGGTAAGGCTATCAGCATGGCCCAATTTGATAATCTTGATCCGGATGCGACCAGCAAGGAAGGTATTGCTAATAGCAAAAACGCTCGTTTGTGGGGTAAGGCGCTTCCTAAAATGTTAATGTCGAACTCAGATGCAGACTTCGATAAAGTGTTTAACGACTACTTGAAAAACCGTGGCGAGCAAGATGCTATTGATGCATACCGTCAAAATGCGTATGAGTCTAATATTAAAAAGTTAAGTTCTTTTGAATAAATTATTTATTCTTTAATAAGCAAGCCCGGATATTCGCTCTGTAATTTCGAATGAATATAACCGGGCTTGCTTCTATCATTATGCAGGACGTGAGAATTATTTGAAGATTAAGAATATCAAAATGCTAGTGTATATCCAAAAATTTATTCGTAGCCTTTCGCTTCAAGCTAAGTTGATCCTCTCGTTTATGATTTTGATTTTTATTCCGGTGCTGATTTTCTCGTCTTATAGCTTTTCTCATGAAAGTTCTAAATCTATGGACGAATTGATCAGAAATAATGAAACGATCCTGGATATTGAGAAAACAAATATAGAAAACAATATTGAACTTATGGAATGGACAGCTCAGCTTGCACTTTCTAACCGGGAGATGAACGATTTTCTGCAATCCCAGAAAGATTTTAAAACTGAAGAATTGCTCGAAATCAAAACAAAATTAATAAGTGATTTTCAATATTTTCTTTTTAACAATCCGAGAGTATCCAAAGTCAGATTATTTACAAGCAACCCTAATGTGCAAGAGTTTTGGCCTGTACTTCTTCAGGAGTCCCGCATTCAAAATAAATACTGGTATAGGGACGTACTGGGGCAAGAAGGTAGTAGTTATTGGGCAATGGGAGAGCAGGAAGGTGTATTGGTGGGTGCACCTTCCGAACCCGTGAGGTTTGAAGCATCGTTACTCAAGGAGTTTAAATTTCTTGATGATACTACGCATAACGGCATATTAGAGATAAGTATGAGCATGCAGAATTTTTTTCTGAAAACCTTTAGTAAAGTTCAAGATCCCGGTTCTCAATTGGTTATTGTAACTCGGGATCATAAAGTATTTAGTTTGGATTCTTCGCGGATGTTCGATAATGTCTCAGCTGAGCAATTCATTGAAAGCGTTGTACTGAACAGTAAGCCAAGCAACGAAGTAGTTGAATTTTATACAGCTGGACAACCTTATTTGGCCATTCAGAGCTATATACCATCTATTGATGTCCATCTTATAAATATTGTGAGTCTGGCAGATACCATGGCTGATATCAAAGAAAGGCGAAGCAGATTAATCTTAATTATTATCTTTTTGATGGCATTCTTAAGTTTATTATCTTATTTCATGCAGTCCATGATTCTTAAACGTCTTAGAGTCTTGAAAGATTCAATGAAAAAAGTGAGAGGCGGCAACTTTAACGTGGATCTTCCGATAACCGGAACGGATGAGATTGGGGAGCTCGGACATCATTATCGGAAATTGCTTAGTAAAATTAATGAACTCATTGAGGAGCAGGCAAATAGGCAGGCGGCGGGTAAAGAAGCTGAGCTGAAAGCGCTGAAGAACCAAATTGATTCGCATTTTCTGTATAACACATTGGAAAATTTGAAGATGCTAGCGGAGATGGAAGGGCAGTATGTGATTTCAGACACACTCACCTCGCTTGGAGGGATGATGCGTTATACACTGCAGTGGACACGAGAACATGTAAAGCTAGCAGAAGAGCTGAATCATGTTCATCATTATATTGACATTATGAATATCCGTTACAAGGGTAAAATTGAACTCAACGTAGCCATTGATCCTGCATTATTAAATCAGGAATCACTAAAGATGTCTTTGCAGCCAATTGTAGAAAATGCAGTTAAACATGGGATGAAGCAAATGAACTCAAAATCTGGGAGCTTCATCATTTCTATTACTGCTATGGTCGAGAAGGATACTTGTTTCATTGAGATTATGGATAATGGTTGCGGCATTTCCGAGGAGAAAATCCGGATGCTATCCAACTTACTGCACATGGAGGAAAGAGATTATCAGGAATTAAGGGGAAAGGTTCAAAACGAAGGGAGCAGCGGCATCGGTCTGCGAAATGTGGATCAACGCCTGATTATGAGCTATGGACTTAACTATGGTATACGCATAGAGAGTATGGCAGGTAGTTATACTCGTGTTGTAATGAGCATGCCCCTTCTTAATTTTGAAGGGAGGAAGGACATTGATGATTAAATTAATGATTGTTGATGATGAGTATAATATTCGAATGGGACTACAGTCCATGATCGATAGGAAGTTCCCTGAGGTCTACTCTTTTCGATTCGCAGAGGACGGAAGCGATGCCTTGGAGCAACTAGAACAGGGTCCAGCAGACATCATTATAACGGACATTCGAATGCCTATAATGGATGGAATCACATTATTATCCCATATTCAGCAGCTCCCATATAAACCGGAGGTTTTATTGCTTAGCGGGTACGATGATTTTCAATATGCGCAAAAAGCGATACGATTTCAGGTTAGAGACTATTTGCTCAAGCCTGTCGTACGCGAAGAATTATATTCATTTTTGGAGAGAATTAGGGTTGAGATAATGGAGCGAAAGAAGCAGAATGAATTGTTAACCGAGTCTTCTCCTTCGGATTGGATCGCCAATGTTCTTAATTCCAATAGCAACGATTCTAGTGAGACATACACCAATTTGCTAAATGCAGGATACGGTTGGATGGAGGGCCAATATATATTAGGAATTATATGTATAAGGCAGAATGATCTCATATCTGTGCTGCTGTCTGAAGCGGAGAATATTATTATTAGCAAAGACAAAGAAGAAAATATAATAGTTGTAGCTCAAAATAAGAATGAACTTCTTCAACTAGCAGACGAGCTGAAGAAATTAGGTGAGCGGGAATACCGGATAGCTCTCAGTTCCAGTACGGAGGGTATTCAGCAATTGCGTAAAGCGTATAGCGAAGCCAAACAGACGATGAAATATTTCCTGGTTATCAATAACAGTGAAGTTCTGTTCTATGACCATATTATAAAGCGGAGTTCAAATTGCGAACTACCTCTAGAGACGATCCGCCGATTATCCAATCTGCTTGGTACCAATCGTCTGCCAGAGGTTAAGCAGCTCCTTCAACAAATATTGAATATCCAGGTGATTAGCCACTGTGAGATTGGATATTTGGAGCGTATCAGTGTCATTATGAATGAAGATATTTTTGATAAGGTTTACCGGTGTTATGGTCAAGAATCCATTCATATTCTGAGGCTATATAGTCAGGTGGGTCACATTGGAAATTTTCAACGCTTTGAAGATTACTATAAAAAGGTTGAAGAATTGTTAGTGCGTTTAGATGCCTTTGTGAAAGTGGCCAGAGAGCAAAGCAATCAGGAGAACAAGAGTATGCAGAAGGCCATTAATTACGTCCATAAGCATTTTGCCGAAGACTTGAACATGGCTGTGGTCTCGAATCAATTGTCACTTAACTATACTTATTTCAGTCATGCATTTAAAGAATATGCAGGAACAAGTTTTTCTTCATATCTAAGAAATTTTAGACTGGAGAAGGCCAAGGAGCTCCTTGCAGGTTCTGATCTAAAAGTATACGAAATAAGTCAGCAGGTGGGCTTCGATAATGTGAAACATTTCATCCGGATTTTTAAAGAATCAGAGGGGATAACGGCTCTGGAGTACCGGAATCAGAACCAGGCAGCCACCCAAAAAAACAATACCCTACCCGAAATTCAAAGGATAGGTTATTAAAATGGATTCTCTTATAATCAGAGTAAGGCGCTGAAAAGGGGATGAGGACTCATATGTTTGAACATACAGATCGCAGTTTGGTCAAAGGCTTCCTGCGAACGCAGGGAACAGATGTTGTTAATGGAGACGGGGACAAAATTATACTAACCGGTTGGGGACTAGGGAACTGGTTACTGCCCGAAGGGTATATGTGGTTGTCACGTTCGGAAAGATTCGACCGACCGCGAAGAATGGAACAGGTTATCCGCGAACTAACAGGTAGTCAGTATTCTGAGAGCTTCTGGAACCGTTTTCGGGAAAACTATGTTACCCGTGAGGATATTCGCATGATGGCTGAACTGGGTTATAACTCCGTGAGGATTCCGTTTAGCTGGCGGGTGTTGATGGAGGATGAAGCGGGAACGATCTGGAACGAAGAGGGTTTCGCTTTGCTGGACCGATGTCTGGATTGGTGCGAAGAGTTTAAGCTGTATGCCTTTTTAGATTTACATGGCGCTCCTGGTGGACAGACAGGTGCGAATATTGACGATTCGGTGGATGATTCACCGCGGCTGTTCACCGATTCTGAAAGTTGGAGTAAGGGCATCGAACTGTGGAAGGAATTGGCGCGCCGTTATAAGGACCGCTGGATTGTAGGTGGTTATGACCTGCTGAATGAGCCTCTGCGTCCAGGATTGAATGAAGGTTACCACCAGTATTATCTTCTGCAAAAGCTGGCAGATTTCTATGATGAGGCTATCCGCGAGATCCGTGCTATTGATCCTGCGCATATGTTATCTATAGAGGGTCATCATTGGTCTACAGATGTTTCCGTGTTCTACAAGCGTTACGATGACAACATGGTTATTCATTTCCATCGGTACGCCTGTATGCCAGGAATCGAAGCTTTGCAGGAGTTTCTGGCTACCTCCGAGCGTCTGAATCAGCCTTTGTGGCTCGGTGAGACGGGAGAGAATTATCCGGAATGGTTTGCTGCTATGTATCCTTTAGCGGTTTCTATGGGAATCGGTTACAATTTGTGGCCGTGGAAAAAAATGGAGTGTACCAATTCTCCGTTCTCTATCGCTCAACCTGAGGGATGGAAAGAATTTCTCGCGTACTCCGAAAGTGGCCCTCGACCGGAGGAAAAGGATGTGCAAAGGACGCTGGATGCTTTCCTTGAGAATATGAAGCTGGAGAATTGCCGTGCAAATCCGTTGGTAACAGATTCGGCATTCCGGCGTCCGGGCTGCCGCGTCCGGGCAACAGATTTCGATGAGCTGCCTGGTAAAGGTCAAAGCTTTAGTGGTCTGCGGGAAGAAGGCAATATTTATCGCTACAGGTCCACGACAGGGATGAAGCTGATCACGTTATCCAATAAGCTGGAGAAGAAGCGTTTTGGTTTTGACAGCGGCTGGGACCTATTAGGACTTGAACTCAGAGAGCAGGAGTTTGCTTGCTACACTTTCAGCGCAATTAATGACGACGGTTATGCACAGTTGGAGTTGAAGTGCACAGAAGATGCTCAATTAACAGTAGAGCAAGATGATAAGGAAATTCAGGCAGTCCATTTGAAGAGTGACGATGAGAAAACTCATATCCGTGTAGGTCCGTTTAAGCGATCTCAGGAATCGGTAATAAAAGTAGCGCTTCAGCAAGGTACTATAGAACTGCTGTCCATAGAACTGCTGTCCATAGAACTCGAACGTTTAGCATGACGATAATATTCGTTTAAAGTGCTTGCGGGATTGCCTCCGTTTGTGAGGCAGAGATCCCAAAAGCATGCAAGTTTAAGCAGCCAGTCTCCGGAAATCTACCGGGGACTGGTTGTTTAGGTTCGCCCAGTATGGAAGAGCTACTGGAGCATGTCAAGGCGAAGGAGAGTCTGGATACCTTTATGAATGAGACGCTCCATTTGTATTTTTGCAGCCAAAGGAAGTAGCCTAGGATTACTAGTTCATGCCCTCCAACGCTTCTGCTGCAGCCTTCAGTTCAACGTCTTCTCCTTGAATGTATTTCTCGGTAAACGTCAGTTCATTCAAAGGCACCTGGACATCGGGCGCCGCTCCGCCCTGCCCATCATGGTCACTGTCGCCTTGAATCATATGGTCTTCGTCAAGCGAACGCCCATCTGGGAACTGCAGCAGGTAGCCTTCCGGCATTTCAGCTTGGATGGGACTTGACACAACGCCGAACGAGCCATTGGTGGAGGTGAAGCCAACGATTCGGACATGGGGCAATCCTCGCAACCGCAGTGGTAAGCCTTCTCCTGAACTTGCGGTATTATGGTTGATCAGGATAGCGATGTTGCCCTTGTAACCGGACTGTGCTGGTTTACTCACAAGAGACTCAGCGGCGTTGATCTCGAACTTTCCGGTCATCCGGCTATAATAGCTTACATCTTCGTAGTGCCGCTTTTCATTCATCAACAAGCCAGCCATGGTGGCAGCAAGATTATCTTCACCGCCCGGGTTGTCGCGGACATCGACGATCAGGCCTTTGACAGCCTTTTCCTTGAACTCTTTCAGGAGCTCTTGCATTACGCTAGCTGGGTTGTTCATGGCATCACTAGCGAGAAAATATCTTATTTTGATATAGCCGTATCCGTTATCCAGAATGCGTCCTTCCACCGGGGCATCGGTCCGTTTGAGCTTAATTCGGGTTCTCTTCAAGGTCTCGTAATTGTCGTCGTAAGCTGTCAGGGTGACTTTTTGAAGTGCGCCGTTATCGGAGCTGTTATACTTTCGATACTGTATCTGCACCTTCGTTCCGGTCTGTGCCCGAGTCATGAATCTTCCCTGGTTGAACCTGGCATCTCCGTTCGTCGCCAGCGGGTTCTCGCTCCATTTCGTATCGGAATAGGCTTGCTGTGCAGGCTTCCCGCCCCAGGTTACAATTTCGTCGCCCAGCCCGATTCCGTTTTGTTCTGCAGGGCTCCCTTTCAGAACCAGGCTAACCAATACTCTTCCGTTATCCAGCATGATGGTGCTGATGCCAAAACCACCGCCATTTTCTTGCTTGAACACTGTATTTCCGGTATACAAATCCTCATTTACAATCTTGATATGCCCGTCTCGAAAAGAGAACAAATACTCTCTCAGCGTCTTGTAGTACAATTCCTTGTTCTGCTCTTGCTCCGCTAATTCAAAGACTGGCGTATACTTGCGCTCCAATGCTTGCCAATCCACCTGTTTCCACTCGCCAAAAGGATACTCTCTGGACAATCGCTCATTCAGTTGAATAAAAGCTTGGGAATAGCTCAAATCACGGAAGTGGCTTACCGGATTATAGCGCAGCGCTCCTGCAGTCAGCAGGGCAAGCACGATAGGGATCACACCACACAGGCACAAAACAATCCGCAGCCCCCTGTATTTGGGGACCGGAATTTGGCGTACTGGCCGAAATGTTTTTTTAATGGTGCACAAAAATATAACTGCAGTTAATGTGTAGATGGCGAGTGCAGGAAGGGACGTATCCCCGTACAGGACGCTTGCAATGGCGACTACAAGCCCTGCACCCGGTAAAAAGTCCAGCCAGCGGTAATATTTCCGTACAGGTATGGCGTACCACACTAAAACTACCAGGTTGATTACACATAGAATGATCTCGAATACCGTGAACCATTTAAAGGCCCCCAGCAGAATGTCCAACAATTGCATAGGTCTTCCTCCAGTCTTGTAAATGTCGTTCCTTCGGAAGCTTATACAAGAAATATGAACGGAGCATGAACGAATGGGGGAGCGGATTCTTTGAAAATATTAAGTGTACAGTTATACGTAAAAACCCCGGAACCATGGGTTCCGAGGGGGATGTGATTTCTTTTATTCGGGTTCTTGGCCTCCGCCGCTATCCTATTATACCGTGCGTGTGCCCGTATCATTCAAATCCTTGTTCGTGGATGACACAGGGAGGGTTAGCGGGAGCTTCACGATAACGGAGGTACCTCGCCCGACCGTGCTTGTGATGTTGATGTCTCCGCCGTGCAGAACAATGATCTGTTTGACGATGGATAGCCCCAAACCACTTCCACTGCCGCTGCGGCGTGATCGGTCGACTTTGAAAAAGCGATCGAAGATGTGGATAAGCTCCTCTGCCGGGATGCCGATTCCTGAATCGGTGATGGTGACCATAAATCCTTGTTCCTTCAGGACTAGGGTGATCATTAGTGTTCCCCCGTCCGGGGTGAACTTGATACTGTTTCCGATCAGATTGATCCACACCTGGTTAAGCTGGTCGGGGTCAGCCGTTATTTTGAGAGCGGGGGGTAGCTTCAGATCTAGGCGCAGATGCTTGGCTGACCAGAGCGGTTCGCTGGCGACCACGACCTGCCGGATCTGCTCGTCAAGATGGTACGTATGCGCTTCAAAAGGATGCTGCTCGGATTCCAGTGAAGAGAGTCTAAGCAGATTGTCGCTCAGTCTGGATAACCGCTCGCTTTCGGAGAGAATGATGTCCAGGTATCTTATACGGTTCTCTTGTGTGACCAGTTGCTCGGATTTTAATGCTTCGGCGAAACCGGAGATTGAGGTTAACGGTGATTGAATTTCATGTGAGACATTGGATACAAAATCCTGCCTCATTGTCTCCAACTGCTTAAGATCCCTGGCCATCTCGTTAAAGCTCTGTGCGAGCGTGCCCAGCTCATCTTTGCGCTTCACGGTTAATTCCACATCAAAATGGCCTTTTGCCAGCCGGTTGGTCGCCGTCGTTAAGGCTTGAATAGGCTTGACCAAATACCTGGCGGCAATGAGGATACACAAGCTGCCGATGATTAGCACGAGCAGAAGAATCGTAGAGAGCAACTGAAGAATGGTAATTTCATTTTTGGAGGAAGTCAGCATGAACAGCGCATATTGCTTGTCCCCGAACTGTAAAGGCAAGCCAACAGAGAGTTCGCCTATCCCTTTTACCGCCGACCGGTAGGGGTTTCCGCCGAGAACTTGCTGAGCCATTTCTGGGGAAATTACATCTGCATTATCACTCTTCATTCCGTAAGATATCTGCTTCCCCGAATCGCTGAACAACAGAATAGGATAGGAGATTAGAGCTGAGATATGGGTCATAAAGCTGTCCAGATCCTCTGGGTGTGTCTCTTTGTAGAGCGCAATGATTTTGTCACCTGCGGTGAGCATTTCGTCCTGGCCAAGATGGTTAAGCTTCTGCTGAAAAAGGGCAATACCAATGATGAACGATGAGAGCAGACCGATGATAATGACGACCAGGAATGTCAGCACGACACGGACATACAAGGTCTTCATTCTGTGTTCACCACAAGGCGGTAGCCAAGACTACGAGCCGTCTCAATATGAAAATGCTGCGCATCTCCGGCAAAACGCTGCCGTAATCTTTTAATATGCACATCGACCGTCCGGTCATCGCCTTCGTAATCAATCCCCCAAATCTGCACGATAAGCACTTCTCGTGTGAAAATCTGCCCAGGGTGACTACCGAGCTTGAATAGCAGTTCGAATTCCTTTAGAGGGAGGGTCAATTCCTCATTGCCGCGAATAACCTTGTAAGTCTGGGCGTTTAGAACAATACCGCCAAGCTGGATGGTCTGGGAACCGGCGATCCGGGAGCGTTTCAGCAGTGCTTTGACTCGCATTACAAGCTCCATTGGGTGAAAGGGCTTCGTTAGATAATCGTCGCTACCTAGTTGGAATCCTTTTACCTTATGCGCGAATTCTCCTTTGGCTGTCACCATGAGAAGGGGAAGATCTGCATCCAGTCTACGGATTTCTCTGCACAAATCCCAGCCGTCCATCAGCGGCATCATAATATCGAGAATGACCAGTTGGATGCCACCCCCCTGGATCATAGCGAGTGCATCGACACCGTTCTCCGCCTCCACAATATCAAAGCCTTCGTTGCGCAGAAACAGGCTTATTAGCTCGCGGATATGTGCATCGTCGTCCACCATCAGTATTTTGACCATTATTAGGTTGCACTCCTTCAAAACATAAATTACTTGTTCATCTTTGATTTCCAACATAATACCATGGAAGATTGTACCGCGCTAATCTCTTCTGAATCTTTGTGTGGTTAGCTGAATGATACGTCTTTCTACTGAGTACGGCGTTCTGTTTTTATTGCTTTTCTTCATTATAAATGGAAAACTGTTCGTTCTATGCTATTTTGCCCCCCTATTAAGGGTTAATTGTACGCAAAATACCGAAATGTACCTATCTTGGAAATTCATCTTCTACTATGATCTTCTCGTAAGAAAGCGCTATCAAAATGATTTGGACCAACAATTCAGAGGGGGTAGGGATGATTTTGAAAGTAATCGGAAAAAGGTTGGGAATGAGTCTGCTGGTATTCATTATTGCTGTAGCGCAGTTCGGTTTTTCTGGAACAAAAGGCAATGTGGCGCAAGCCGCTGATGCCAGTATGGCTCAGAAGCCGTACATGGGCTGGAGCAGTTACAGTATGCAGGTGTATGATGGGGCAGGCAACTGGACATCGGCAGAGGGCATCAAGAAGCAATCGGATGCCATGCGTGAGAAGCTGCAAGCCCATGGTTATGAATATATTAATATTGATGCGGGATGGAACGGTGCCGAGGATCAATACGGCCGGCCTATTCCGAGTGAGACCCTGTATCCGAACGGATTTCAGGAGGTTATCGACTATGTTCATAACAATGGACAGAAGATCGGTATTTATCTGATTCCAGGGATGTCTATAACGGGCTATAACGCGAACTATGAAATTTATGGAACTAACGGACAGTGTCGTATGCAGGATATAGCAGTACAGCCGCTTACGAAAATGGACTATTGGGATTCCTATACGTATAAAATTGATTTCAGTAACCCATGCGCCCAAAAGTATATTGATTCCATCGCGGATCTCCTTGGCGAATGGGGGATTAACTTTGTCAAATTTGACAGTGTGACTCCTGGTTCGGGTATCAACAACCTGAGCCGTGATGCACGCGGTGACGTAGAGGCTTGGTCCAAGGCCCTCGCGAGAAACAACATCTGGTTCGAGCTTTCATGGGCGCTGGACCATAACTATGTGGATTTCTGGAAAAAATACGCTAACGGCTGGCGGATCGACTGGGATATTGAAGCCTACGACAGCAGTAAGGGTTTAACGGAATGGTCGAGTATTTCCCGTTTGTTCCCGCTAGCGGCCATCTGGTGGCGGGATGCAGGACCGGGAGGCTGGAATGATTTTGATTCCCTGAATATCGGAAATGGCTCCATGGATGGTCTGACCAGAGATGAGCGGAAGTCGGCTATGACGTTCTGGTCGATCTCTTCAGCCCAGCTCTATACAGGCAATGACCTGACAAGGCTCGACGACTATGGATTGGAGCTGCTTACCAATGACGAAGTAATTGCCGTTAATCAGGCGGGTCGTCCGGGTCATCCGGTGTCTATGGATAAGCAGCAGCAAGTCTGGTATGCCAATAACGGAGATGGTACTTACAGCGTAGCGCTGTTCAATCTGGGCAACCGGAGTGCTGAGGTTAAAGTGAAATGGAGTGATCTCGGACTTGAGGGCCCAGCTTCGGTACGTGACCTGTGGAGCCATTCTGAGCTAGGTAATTTTGAAAAAGAATTCAGCGGCGGTGTGCTCGAACCCCATGCTTCACGTATGCTTAAAGTGACTGCGCTGAGCGGTACATCTGCCGCCAATGACGATGATACAGGCATGCGCTACAGCGGAGAATGGAAACGCAATGGCGGTAAGGAGCAGTTGAACGGGGCACAGGATATCAGCATAGCAATCAAAGATACCACCAATGCCAATCCAGCGCTTGCACCACAAGCTGATAACCTGAACAATGCAGCTGACAATGCTGCAAATTCAGCACTGGCAGCACTGGCTAACAATGCAACTGTTACAAATGTAGTCTATATTAATGATGATGACAGCAATATTAAATACAACGGTTCGTGGAATGCGAACACCGGTAGAAGCTTCGGGGATTACAATGGCGATGTGCATTACACTGAGACGGACGGCGATTCTTTTGAATACACCTTTACTGGTACAGGTATTGACGTGCTGACAGAGAAGGATAGCAATCTGGGGGACATGATTGTTACCCTCAATAATGGCACACCGCAAACTGTAAGCGCTAATAACAATGGACCGAGAGAAGTACAGCAGGCTGTATACAGTGTGTCGGGTCTAGACAACGGCCCACATACGCTCAAGGTAGTTAAGGGTTCGGGCCAATATATGCTGCTCGACGCGCTCAGAGTGACAACAGAAACACCTGCAGGAGGACAGAACAGTACGATTAATCCTGCGTCGACTAGCTTTGACAAGGCTGTGGAACAACAGAAGGATGTCACTGTTTCATTGTCCTTGAACGGCAATACGCTGACCGGCATTGAAAATGACGGGGTGGCTCTCAGTACAGACGATTATACGGTAGTTAATGATAAGCTTACTATTAAAAAGGAGTATCTCGCATTGCAGCCTGCTGGCACAACGAGTCTGACCGTAATCTTTAGTTCGGGTGATCCGCAGCCGCTGACCATTCGAATCAGCGATTCTACAGGTATTCGTTATGCGCTTATCAATAACGACGATCCTGGCATTAAGTACAACGGCTCCTGGTCGCGCAGCACTGGAAGAGGGATGGGCGACTACAAGGATGATGTGCATTACGCTGAGGCTAACGGCGATTCTTTTGAGTACACCTTCAGAGGAACGGGAATTCAGCTGATCACGGAAGTAGACCAGTCACAGGGAGATATGGATATCTATATTGACGGTCAATTTAAGGAAACTGTCAGTGCTTACCGTAATGGACGGTTGGCTCAGCAGGTTCTGTACAGTATCTCTGATCTGCCGGATGGAATGCACACACTAAAGGCCGTGAAGAAATCAGGCCGGTTCATGCTGCTAGACATGCTGAAGGTTGAAATTCCGAATTTAATTAATCCGGTGCAGGCGGGCTTCGATAAGTCAGCTTCCGCTCAAGCGGATATTGACGTGACGTTGCTGCAACAGGCGGAAAGCTTCACCGGGATTAATAATGGATCATATAATCTAGTTCCAGGGACAGATTATACGCTAACCGGGAACCATGTTACACTGAACAAATCTTATCTGGCTACACAACCGGTGGGTACACTGAACCTCAGTTTTACCTTCGGGGGCGATTATCACAATGATGTGCATTATACAGCGGTGGATGGTGATTCCTTTGAATATACTTTCAAGGGTACTGGAATCAGCTTGATCACACCTACTGGACCAGAGCAAGGTGAAGTAGATATATATGTAGACGGAGAGCTGGTGCAGACCGTAAATGCTCACAGTCCGATCCGTCAAACTCAACAGAAAATCTACAGCATCTCGGGATTGGCGAGCGGCGTACACACGCTCAAAGCTGTCAAAAAATCCGGTGATCTCATGCTGACAGACCAGTTGAAGTTCACGGTTGTTGCTGCAGATAATGGCGGACCGGTGGGTCCGACTGAACCACCAGCGCCAACCGCAACACCAGTGCCAACTGATTCTGCTGGACCAACTAATCCAACTGGACCATCGAATCCAAGTGGGCCGTCCACCCCAGTAGTTCAGCCTACAGCTACTCCAGCTCCAACAGCAACCCCTGCTCCTACTGCCACTCCGGCACCGGGTACAGGGGATGATGATACTAAGTCTATTCAACACACGGCGTACATCAAAGGTTATCCGGGTGGCTTGTTCAAACCGGATAACAAGATCACCCGTGCTGAAATGGCAACGATTCTTGCAAGTGTTGCTCAGAAAGAAACCACTGGACCAAATGTCATATTCACTGATATTAAGTCCGATTACTGGGCTGCAGAAGCTATTGCCAAGGTTGCCAAGATGGGTCTGATGAATGGATACCAAGACGGAACATTTAAACCGAATCAACCGTTGACCCGCGCAGAGCTGGCAGTTCTGGCTGCGGCTCTCAGCCAACCATCTGCAGCTGCGGGGCATGGATTCTCTGACATTGCCGGCCATTGGGCACAAGCAGCCATCTTGAAAGCTCAGGGTGCAGGTATCTTGAACGGTTATGCAGACGGCACTTTCCGTCCTGGTGCAATTCTGACACGTGCGGAAGCGGTTGTTACCATCAACAGAGTGTTGGGCAGAGGACCGCTCACTGGCGTCGTGCAACCACAGTGGAGTGATGTTCCGATATCCCACTGGGCGTTTGGTGACATTGAAGAAGCTTCGAGTGATCATGTCTCCAAGCCCGGAACAACAGGCGGAGAACAGTTGGTAAAATAATTACAAGCAGGACTAGAAAAAGGGGGGCCTTTGAGGCCCCTTTTTGCTGAATGAATAGAGATGTTAACGAAAGGGGAAACCGTATGAATATTTTGATTACGGGTGCCAGTGGATTTATTGGTGGAGCTTTGGTCAAGTACCTGGCGGACAAGCATGATGTTATTTGTCTGTCACGAAAAGCTCCAGAGGGAGCTGCAGTGTATGTACAGGGTTCTTTTGACGTTGTGGAGGACTTGAAGGGACTTGATGCTTATAATATTGAAGCCGTTATTCATCTTGCCGCGGTGACCGGAGGCTGTAGCGAAGAGGAGGGACTTGCGGTTAATGTACTAGGGACTAGGAGGCTTTTCCGGTACCTGCTGGATCGTGGCTGCCGGAAGTTTATTACTGCGAGTTCTATTGCCGTGGCAGGTGGGCTGGATGAAGATTTTGTCCCACTGGAGTTACCTATTTTGGATGAGCACCCGTGTCTGGCCACCGATGCCTACGGACTCAGCAAAGCTATGGTAGAGGAACTGACCCGCTATTTTCACCGTGTTCATCCTGATGCTGACTTTATTAATTTGCGTCTCGGTGCCGTAGCGGCAGAAGACTGGATCCCGCCTGTTCTGGAGACCGGCTCCCGGCCATCGCTTCCGTTCATTACCATGGCCCATGTTTATGCTGATGATGTAGTCCGGGGAATCGCTGCGGCACTGCATGCTCCACTTAGGCCGGGAGTGAGAACGTTGAATCTGGTGGGTCCAGATGCAACAAGCAATTTGCCTATTGCGGAGGTTATGAGGGGTATTTTGGGAGATTCCTATGATCTGGATTATTATCATTTCCCGGGTCATAATTATAAGTCATTATATGCTATGAATCGGTTCAAAGAAGAATTTGGTTTTGTGCCTGTAAGGTCAACTCGAGACGAGAAAGACGGTAATCAGGAGAATTGAATCATCAAAAAAAGCCGAACTCGGGGTTGCCTATAAAAAGCAGTGATAGCAGCGGGATATCGCTGCTTTTTATACATTTCCGAATGTACAAGTCGTCACGGAGTGAGGTTGAACACTTGACTATACTGAAAAATGTTTTAATCTATAATCATGACAGCGCTATCAATGCCACATCCAGGAGAGGGGTCCATCATGCTTAAATTTTCTAGTGTCTTCCGCAAATTTTTAATCTCCTATGTGGTTATTTTGATTATACCCAGCATTGGCGGCTATATGTCTTATCTAACGTCGATTTCGGTGACACGTTCCATCTCGATTGAGAACAGTGTGACCCAGCTTCAGAAGAGCCAGGATATTCTGGAGCGGCGTATGGCGGAGGTAGAAGGCTTTACCAGACAACTTGCGGTAAACCAGGAATTGAACGTTCTGATGAACGAGCGAGATAATGAGACGAATGTGTATGGCATATGGAGAGCGATGCGGAACGTCCTGACCTTCGGGCAGACTAATGATTTTCTGCAAAATTATTATATCTATCTGTCCAATTACAATGTGATATTGACGCCGGGTTCTACCTATAGGCCGGATCATTACTATGCCAATTTTCATTATAACGATCTCCCGTTGGAAGAATGGAGTAAGGAAGTACTGGAGAAATCTCATCGGAGTGAAATCAAGCCGCTCAGTTCTTTTGTCAGCAGAGGAATACAGACTTCTGTGATTACGTACATGCAGTCATTGCCCCTGGACAGTTTCAATGATGAATCACCGGCTGTTGCGGTTGTTATCATAGACGAGAAAGTCATTGCCAGTCTGCTCTCCGGTCTGACGGAGCGTTATGGTGGCTGGGTTCATATCAGCGATGCGGAAGGGCAGACCATTGTCCTGCAGGGTAGCAGTGAGCCGGAAATGGTCAAAATGGTGTCTGATTCTTCGTTTGACAAGAACGAAGTCAGCCAGTTCTATGGTGATGACTTGGTGATCACGACCCGTTCAAGTACGAACGGATGGGTGTACAGAGCGGGTATCCCTCGGCAGGTTCTGATGGAGAATGCCAACAAGATCAAGGAAATGACTTGGCTGATTACGGGAGGCACGCTACTGATCGGCCTGATTGTCGGTCTGGTGCTGGCTTATCGTACCAGCGCACCGATTAACCGTCTGCTCAGTGTTATGAAGGAACAGTTCGGGAAGGACGAAGCAGGTCCTAAGAATGAATTTGACTTTTTGAGCGGAAATATTGCCGACATGATTACCCAGAACAAGTTCCTGGAGTCAGAGCTGAACCGCCAGCTTCCGCTGGTCAGGGATGCATTCCTGAAGCGGCTAATTGCCGGCGAATTCAAATCACGGGATGAGATTCTTTCCGCTGCCCAGCAGGCGGATATCGACCTGCAACAAGGTAAGGGGTACGCCGGAATCATCCAGATTAATGGTTATGCGGGTATGGATAGCGTGGAGATTCTGAATGAGTTGAATGCTTCCCGCCTGCTCGTGAAGCAGGGCTTGTCTGAACTCGGTGTGGATGTTCTGATGACGGATATAGGCTCCGATAAAGTGGTCACCTTGTTCTTTTCTAGGAATGAAGAAATGGGTAAAGAGAATGAGATTGCTGATATTACCCACACTATGGAGAATCTGACGCAGTATGTGTTTAATGAGTACCGCATTACGATACAGGCGGGCTTTGGCGAATTGTTCGCCTCGGTAACTGAGGTCAGCCTGTCCTTTGATCAGGCCAACCAGGCCCTGGAATACGCCGTCTACATGAATAAAAAAGGAATTATGTGGTACAATGAGGCCCAGACTGAGAACACGACCTATTACTATCCGCTGGATTCGGAGCAGCGGCTGATCAGTACGATCCGGGCCGGAGAACTTGAGGAGGCCAAACGGATCGTCCATGCTATCATCGTACAGAACATGGAGCAGCGTGAGCTATCCATTGAAATGAAGCACCAGCTTGTCGGGGAAATGAAGGGAACCTTCCTGAAGCTGTTGGATCAAAAAGCTTTTACGGAATATGCTTCTATCGAGAGTGTCAAACGGCGGGTCATTGACATCGGGTCCTCGGAGACGCTGGAGGCCATCCAGTCTGAATTTTATGAAATTATGGAAGAACTCTGTGGGCTTATTGCCAACAAGAAGAAGGACACCCACATTCAGATCATTAAACAGATCAAGGAGTATACGGCAGAGATGTACTCTGATTCGGAACTGACCTTGTATCGGGTTGCTGAGCAAGTGGAAAGACCCGAAAAATACATCTCCCAATTGTTCAAGGAGGTCACAGGTGTTAATTTCTCCGACCATCTTGTCAAAGTAAGAATGGATCAGGCTATAATTTTGTTAAAAGAGAGTGGATATACCGTTGACGAGATTGCTGCACGGGTTGGATACAATAGCTCGCACTCCTTCAGACGGGCTTTTAAGCGGTTAATTGGCATATCGCCAAGTGCGTACAGACAATGTGTTGATGAATGAACTCTTCAAGACCAATGGCTGCGTTGTCCGGTTTCGGACAGTGCAGCCTTTTTTCTCCCATTCGGGGCACAGTTCCGGAAAAATGGCCGTTCCTATGCTGTTTTGTGCCCTCAAAAACGGGTTATCTGTACGCTGAAAAGCGCAATTGTACCTATTCAGGGGGCATCAAAATCTACTATGATCAAGTCGTAGAAAGCGCTATCACAAAATAAAAAACAGAGGCTGTTGGATAGGGGGAATTGTTCTGGAGAAACAAATCGCTTTAAACCGTACGTCGTTGCCGCAGAGCAAAAAACCGGGCTTTTGGTACAATGCCCGCAAGAGTATTATGAAGCACTGGCAGTTGCATCTGCTGGTCATTCCGCCCTTACTGTTCTTCGCCATCTTTAAGTATTACCCGATGATGAATGCGGTCCTTGCCTTTAAGGACTACAACGTTATTAAGGGAATATGGGGAAGTCCTTGGGTTGGTTTTCAAAATTTCCGTTTGTTCTTTGAGAATCCGCAGTTCTGGACATTGGTCAAGAATACGCTCTTACTCAGCGGCTATCTGCTGCTCGCCGGATTCCCGATTCCGATTCTGCTCGCTCTCATGATTAATGAGGTTCGCGGAGGAAGGTTCAAAAAATTCGTGCAGCTCGTGTCGTTTGCACCTTATTTCATTTCAACCGTTGTCATGGTATCGATCATCATGCTGTTCCTGGCACCACGGCTCGGCTTTGCTAACATCGCTCTCAATTTCTTTGGACTACAGTCCGTTAACTTCCTGGGCGAACCCGGGATGTTCCGTTCGATTTATGTGTGGTCGGATATTTGGCAAACTGCCGGGTACAGTGCAGTCATATATTTGGCAGCGCTTGCTGGAATTGACCCGACCTTGTATGAAGCAGCCAGAGTCGACGGAGCATCGCGTTTTCAAAAAATCCGTCACGTTGATCTGCCAGGGATTGTACCGACCATCGTCATCATTCTGATCCTGAATGTAGGGAATGTTATGGCGATCGGCTTTGAAAAAGTCTACCTCTTGCAGAATCCGCTCAACCTCGTCAATTCCGAGATCATAGCAACCTATGTGTATCGTGTGGGTCTGTTGAATGCCAACTACAGCTTTGCAACCGCGGTTGGTTTGTTCAACTCACTTATCAATCTGGTCCTTCTGGTTACCGTGAACGGTTTGGCGAAAAGAATTACTAAGAACAGCATCTGGTAGGAAAGGAGCTCACCTATGGCAGCAACAGTTCAGAAAAAGATTAAAGAATCCGCCGGCGACAAAGCGTTTCTGTTCACGATCTATGTCGTGCTCGGCCTCGTAGTTATCGCTGTGCTTTACCCGCTGATCTTTATTTTCAGCAGTTCGATCAGCAGTCCGGCAGCCGTTACTTCCGGCCGTGTCTGGCTCTGGCCCGTAGATATATCCTTCAAAGGTTTCAAGGTTTTGTTCAGCACACCTGAAATCCTTACCGGTTATGGCAACTCTATATTCTATACCGCAGCGGGAACGATAATTAGCGTGATTCTAACGGTTATGATTGCCTATCCACTGTCTCGTAAAGGATTTTTCGGCCGCAACACGCTGATGATGATCATTACCTTTACCATGATCTTCAGCGGCGGGCTGATTCCGACCTATATGGTCGTAAAGCAGATGCATCTGATTGACACCCGCTGGGCGCTACTGATTCCAAACGCCATATGGGTGTGGCAAGTTATTATCGCTCGTTCGTTCTTCCAATCCTCGATTCCCGAGGAGCTTATGGAAGCTAGTGAAATTGATGGCTGTAGTGATATGCGGTTTATCTGGAGTGTGGTACTCCCGTTATCGAAGCCGATTATCGCCGTGCTGGTGCTTATGTATGCAGTAGGTCAATGGAATGCGTATTTCGATGCCTTGATCTATCTGAAATCAGCAGACTTGTTCCCGCTACAGCTAGTCCTGCGAAGTATTATCATTCAGAATAACAGTGCCGGCGGGGCCATGGACGCAGCGAAAATGGTTGAGCGGCAGCAGCTTTCCGAGCTGTTGAAATACTCTTTGATTGTGGTCGCGACTCTTCCAGTACTTGTCATCTATCCGTTTGTACAGCGTTATTTTGTACAGGGGATGCTGGTCGGTTCCGTGAAGGGCTGATTCTTAAATTCCTGCACATGGAAAGGGGGGATGCACGTAGTTTTACACTCACAAGGAATTATCGTATCACCTGCTAAACTACAAAAGGGAGTGATCAGATTTGAAGAAGAGCATGATAACTTTACTAACAATGGTAATGGCGTTCACGGTTGTTATTAGCGGATGTGCCAACAAAAATACAGATAACGCATCCAGCACAACGGGCAACGCCGGTTCTGAATCATCTGGTAAGCCGGTCAAAGTTAGTGTGTTCTCCGTTCAGGAATCGAACATTGATATTCCAACCAATAAATTCACGAAACTTGTGGAAGAGAAATTCAACATCAAATTTGACTGGCAGATCAATCCTTCCGATGGGGCCAAGGAAAAACGTCAGATCTCGCTAGCGAGTGGGGACTATCCTGATGCTTACCTGCTTACGCATTATATTGACCAATTCTCTCAGGCTGATCTTCTGAAATACGGGAAGCAAGGTGTCTTGGTTCCACTGAATGATTTGATTGAGAAATACGCTCCGAATATTAAAGCGGCTATAGAAAAACATCCAGATTTGAAAACGCTTAATACCGCGCCTGACGGTAATATCTACGGACTTGGAGCTTATACAGAATGCTTCCATTGTTCGTACCCAAGCAAAATGTGGATCAATACCGAATGGCTGAAAAAGCTGAATTTGGAAATGCCAAAGACTACAGAAGACTTTAAGAATGTTCTGAAGGCCTTTAAAACACAAGACCCTAACGGCAATGGCAAAGCGGATGAAGTACCGCTGAGTGGTTCTACCGAGGAGTTCGGTGTACGCATTATTCCTTTCCTGATGAACGCCTTTGTCTATGATGATGATCGCAACTACCTGAATATGGTGGATGGAAAAGTACAATCCGCAGCGATTACACCGGAGTGGAAAGAAGGATTGACTTACATCAAATCCCTGTTTGACGAAGGTCTGATTGATCCGGGCGCATTCACACAAAATGCTGAAGCGTTCAAGAAAATTGGTGAAAACGCCGATGCAGAAATTTTGGGCGCAGGTGCGGGTATGCACCCAGCGATCTTCATTAACATCGATCCAGGCAATACCCGTTCGGCGCACTACAACCCGGTACCTCCGATTACTGGACCTGAAGGTATTTCCTATGCTACACATGATGCGGGCGGCGTATCTCCAGGCGCGAAATTTGTAATCACGAACAAAGCAAGTGAAGAAGCTCAAATCGCACTGATCAAAATGGTCGATTACATGTTCACCCCTGAAGGCCAAACCAATGGTGCAAGCGGCATGAAGGGCATCGACTGGACGGATCCGGTTGAAGGCGATGTGGCACTCGGTAAGGATGTTAAACCGATGGTGAAATCCATTCCATTGGCTGAAGGTGAAGCGCCACGCAACGCAGGCTGGAGCGGTATGGCTCACTTCTATATGCCAAAAGAGTACCGTGATACATGGGTTCAAGGTACCGACATCTTCGCTTCCGATGGTTATGAGCGCAGATTGTATGACGCATCCTTGCTGTACCAAGGTCATGAACCTAAAGAATTGTTCCCAATCTGGTCCATCTGGATTGATCCAAGTGAAATTGATGAAGCCAGCTTGCTGCAAACCAACATTAGAAACTACATCGAGCAAAACGAGCTGCAGTTCATCACTGGCAACAAGGATCTGAACAAGGACTGGGACGCTTATGTGAAAGGTCTGCAGAACCTGAAGCTTGACCGTTACCTTGAAATTCTTCAAAAGGCTTATGACGTATCGCCGAAATAAATATTGAAATCAGAATCAGGTGCTGTATGATAGACCCGGCACCTGATTTCTTTATATTCAGGAGAGAGATAAGTTTTATCGTTGGAGGATGAGACATGACAGACGAGAAGCATTGCAATCATTCATTTGTGGTTTCACGCAGTGGACTGCCGGGCATCAACGTAAGGATTGCGGAAAAAGCGCCGGTGACGATAGCCTTTCTGGGTGGTTCCATTACCGAGGGAGCTGGGGCTTCGGAGGCGGAAGATACTAGCTGGAGAGCATTAACCGGAAAGTATCTGCAGGAACGGTTTGCAGATCAGGAGTTTCACTTTATCAATGCCGGCGTGGGCGGTACTACTTCCACACTGGGGGCTCATCGGCTGAAGGAGCATGTGCTGCGGCACGGAAGAATCGATCTGTTGTTTGTTGAATTTAGCGTCAATGACGGCAGTGACCGGGAAGAATCTATCAGGGGTATGGAAGGGATTGTTCGCCAGTGCCGTAGGGTGTCGCCGGATACCGATATCTGCTTCCTGTATACGGCAGCGGAGAAGAATCTGTCGGGGAGTCATCCTTTTAACATCGCCGTCCATGAAGAGGTGGCAGCGCGTTATCATCTTCCATCAGTCAACTTTGCCGCCAGAGTCTATGAACAGACGCGGGCGGGTCGTATGGAATGGACAGACCTGGCCCCGGACGGATACCATCCGAATGATGATGGCCACGCCCTCTATGCGGGCTTTTTGCGCGAATATTTAGACATGGCACTTGTTCCTAATGGTACCGAATTGAACCCTGAGGGTGTAAGAACTATATCTCCTCTGGATGTAAAGAACTACGAATACGGCAGTCTGCTCGATTTTCGTGCGGGTACTCACACGGAAGGGTTCGAACTCCGTGAGTTGTCACCTGATGATCCGCTGATGAACTGGCGTTTCGGAACGGAGCATTTATATACGGACAGTCTGGAAGATGTGTACACATTCACCGTTACCGGTCAAAGCGCAGGTCTGTTGCTACTTTACGGACCGGATAGCGGGATTTTTGAATATTCGGTAAACGGCAGCTCTTTTACATCTGTAAATCTGTTCGACGAGTGGTGTCCGCTGGCACACAGACCTATTCTGGCGATGTTTCCTCTACAGGAGCAGCGAGGGGAACTGCAGGTCACAGTTAGGATCACCGGGACTAAGGATGAAGCCAGTAAGGGCACTAGTTTGCGCATTATGAAGATATTAAGTAATTGATTATCTAGTGAAGAGGTATTATACTGCCTCTTATTAAGCGGTTACAAGAATAGAGAGGCGGGGAGACTCATTCATTCTGCAGAACAAGACTTAATTGTAACGCCAACAATCATCACTTTGACGAATTACGGGGCACAGCCGGATACAGAGCTGGACACCCAAGTAGCCATGACGCGTGCGCTCCAGGCGGCAGCCGAAATTTCCGGGCCTGTTGTGCTGGACTGTCCCAAAGGTAGCTATCATTTCTACGTTGATGAGGCTACTAGAGCGCCCTATTATATCTCCAATACGACTAGTGAGACTGAAAATCCAGATGTGACCAAGACCATTGGTATTCTGCTGAAAGGTCTGCACAACTTCACATTAGAGGGCAATGGCTCCCTGTTTATTTTCCATGGCAAACAGACCATGATCCTGCTGGACGGCTGCTCCAATGTGGAGCTCCGTAACCTGCATACCGATTATTACCGGCCTACTGTAACAGAGATGACCATTGTCAGCAGCGGTGCACATTTCTTCGATACGGAGGTTCATCCCGATTCCCGCTATGAGATCAGGGACGGCCGGCTGGTCTGGATCGGTGAGGGCTGGAGCTTCACGGAAGGTCCAATGCAGACCTATGATCCGGTACGCAATACGACCTGGCGGATGGATAACTGGCTGGAACAGGCAACGTCTGTCGAAGAGCTGGAACCGATGAAGCTGCGCCTGCACTTTGATTTTCACCCAGAGGTGGTTCCAGGACATGTCCTGCAGAACCGTGACGGGATTCGCGATCAAGTCGGGGTCTTCATTACGGAAAGCTCCAATGTTACCTTCATGGATGTCGGGCTGCATTTTCTGCATGGACTCGGGGTTGTAGGCCAGTTCAGCGAAAACCTCACTTTCCGCCGGATGGATTTGTCACCACGAGCAGAAACAGGGCGGACCGTCGCTGGTTTCGCAGATTTCATCCATATGTCTAGTTGCCGGGGAAAAGTCACCGTGGCGGATGGATATTTTGCCGGTTCCCATGATGATCCCGTTAATGTTCACGGAACCTATCTGCGAATTGTAGAGCAACCTGCGGCGAATGTAGTTAAGGTCCGGTTCATGCATCACCAGACCTACGGATTCCTGGCTTTTCACCCGGGCGATGAGATTGAATTTGTCCGTTCCGGCTCGTTGATCAGCTACGCGAAGGGGAACGTGGTTTCAGTGGAATCTCTAAATCCGCGCGAGCTTCTATTAACCCTGGCCGATCCGGCTCCCGAAGGTATTGGCAGCCACGATGTTATCGAGAACGTAACCTGGACCGCAGAGGTTGAGGTAGTCAATAATCACTTCGCCCGTGTTCCGACCCGTGGCGTACTCGTGACGAGCCGCCGTAAAGCGGTGATCGCGAACAATACGTTTGAGCGTATGCATATGAACGCGGTTCTGATCGCCGTGGATGCTGAGTCCTGGTATGAATCTGGGAAGGTGGAAGATGTGACTATCACCGGCAATCGTTTTGTGGAGTGCGGCAGCGGCGAGCATCCAGTGATCTTCATTGCGCCGGAGAACGTGGACATTGATGAGAACGCTCCCGTTCACCAGGGGATTATCATAACGGGGAACCGATTCGAGTTGAAGGATACGCTGGCCTTGAGTGCGAAGAGCACATCCGGCCTGGTTTTCCAATCCAATGAAATCGTGAGCGATGGCGGGGGCGGGGGCGTTCTTTCCAGCCTTGATGAGGCCATTGTCTTAACCGCTTGCAGCGGAGTGGATATTGCGGATAATACGCTCACAGCTGAATAAGATCTGATCGAACATACTGTTAAAAGATTGATAGTGGGGGAGAGAGCATATGAAACTTCAATATAACAAGCCAGCAAATGTGTGGACGGAAGGGCTGCCGATCGGTAACGGCCGTCTGGGTGGTATGATTTTCGGTGGTGTGGAGCAGGAGAAGATCAGTCTGAACGAGGATACGCTCTGGTCAGGATATCCGAAGGATGGTAACAATCCTGGCGCCAAGGAAGCTTTGCCTAAGGTACGGAAGCTGATAGAAGAAGGCCGCTATGAAGAGGCTGACACGGAGACCCGAAATATGCTGGGGCCATATACTCAGTCCTATCTGCCTTTTGGCGATTTGCTGCTCCGGTTTGATCACGGCTCTATTTACCGTTCCTATAAGCGGACGCTGGATGTGGAGAATGCGATCCATCGTGTGGAATACCAGATCGGTAATGTCACGTATACCCGTGAAATGTTCGCTTCGCACCCGGACCAGGTGCTTGTGCTGCGGCTGACCGCCAGCGCACCTGGTGCGCTGAATGTACACGCGACGCTGGACAGCCCGCTGCGGCATAGCCTTCATGCACAAGGAGACAGCCTTGTACTGTCAGGTACAGCGCCAGAGCATGTTGATCCTAGTTATTTTGCAAGTGACAATCCTATCCGATATGGCGAACCCGGTGATAGCAAGGGAATGGCCTTCGAGGGCCAACTTACTGTGGAGGCTGAGGATGGTAAGGTAACCGTTGATGGCAGCGGCGTTCATGTGCTGGATGCGACAGCGGCTACGTTCTATTTCAGCGCGGCTACAGGCTTTAACGGCTTCGATAAGATTCCGGGCAAAGAAGGGAAGGATGCCTCTGCGATTGCTGCTTCCCATCTTGCGGGTGCGGTAGACAAGTCTTACCCGAGCCTGCGAGAAGCACATGTCGCAGATTATCGCTCCCTGTTCGACCGGGTGAAGCTGTCACTTGGCAAGTCGCTTGCAGCGGAGGATATGTCCACTGAACAGCGGATTACAACTTATGCCGCCAAAGATCCGGGGCTTGTGGAATTGCTCTTTCATTATGGGCGTTACTTACTGATTGCCAGCTCTCGTCCCGGTACGCAAGCTGCGAATCTCCAGGGCATCTGGAATGCATTCACCCGTCCGCCATGGAGCAGCAACTACACACTGAACATTAACACGGAGATGAACTACTGGCCGGCTGAAATCTGCAATCTGGCAGAATGTCATGAGCCATTGCTGGAGATGATCGGGAATTTGGCGAAGAATGGCGCCGAGACCGCGCGGGTCAACTACGGAACACGGGGCTGGACCGCGCATCACAACGCCGATTTGTGGGCACAGACCGCTCCAGTAGGCGACTTCGGCGACGGTGATCCGAGCTGGGCTTACTGGCCAATGGGCGGCATCTGGCTGACACAGCATTTGTGGGAGCATTATGCTTTTGGCGGAGATGAAGAGTACCTGCGCAGCACGGCCTATCCTGTACTGAAAGAAGCAGCCCTGTTCGCGCTGGACTGGCTCATTGAGGATGGCAGCGGTCACCTGGTGACCTCGCCGTCTACTTCCCCGGAGCACAAATTCCGGACAGCGGAAGGCGTAGCCGCAGTCAGCCCAGGTTCCACAATGGACATCTCGCTAATTTGGGAACTGTTCACGAACTGCATCGAAGCCTCAACACAGCTTGGAACAGATCAGGACTTCAGAGAAGAACTGGAGAACGCCCGTGAGCGCCTGCTGCCACTCCAGGTTGGCAAGTACGGCCAACTGCAGGAATGGTCGAAGGACTTCGAGGATGAGGACACGTACCACCGGCATACTTCGCATCTGGTCGGTGTGTATCCGGGACGTCAGCTGTCGGAAGAGGAGACACCGGAGCTATTCACTGCCGCGAAGACCTCGCTGGAGCGTCGCGGGGATGAGAGCACCGGCTGGAGCCTGGGCTGGAGAGTAGCCCTGTGGGGCCGCTTTGGGGACGGTAACCGTTCCTTGCGCCTGCTCTCAAACATGCTGCGGCTGGTGAAGGACGGGGAATCAGAGCAGTACAATCACGGTGGTGTATACGCCAACCTGCTTGGCGCACATCCACCGTTCCAGATTGACGGCAACTTTGCGGCATCTGCCGGAATTGCAGAGATGCTGCTGCAATCGCATCGTCCATACCTGGAGCTGCTTCCAGCGCTGCCGGATGAATGGCAGGAGGGAAGCGTGGAAGGCCTGCGCGCACGCGGCGGCTTTGAAGTGGATATCCAATGGGAGAACGGACAGCTGGCAGAAGCTACGATCGTCTCCCTGCTGGGCACGGATTGTGTGATTCGCAGCGCGGCTTCGCTGGTAGTCACCGAAGCTGGCAACACGGTTGAAGTTGAGCACTCTGCTGCGGGAACCCTAAGCTTTGCCACGGAAGCAGGAAAGACTTACAAGCTGACCCTGGTCGGATAGCATTAGACTTATCAGCAAGGAAACGAGACAGCGGTAGGAACCCGAAAGACGGATTCCTGCCGCTGTTTTTTTTGTACACTCGCTAAGCATTGATTTATGGCAGGAATTCAGCACCACAGAAGATGTACAGAACAGCGGATTAAGATGTGTTAAATCGCGATATGGATCGGAAGATCGCTGTATGGTAAACGCTTTATTCTGTCTTTATAATGAGGGCAGACTTGGGTGAGAACAGTGCTTGTTCTACTCAAGGAACAGTACGCAACATTAAGGAGGCATTTTATGCTAACTAGCGATACATCTGTACAAGTGCAAGTAGAACAACAGAATGAAACTCTGTTTCGGGTGACGAACGGTCATGTAAGCCTGGAGATCGATCTCGAAAAAGGTGAAGCTAGCATCGAGAGTAGCACCTCACATGTGAAGGGAATCCGCAGCGCATTCCGCTGGCAGGGCCGGGAATATAACACAGAACACTACCAGAGCCACCAATTGAAGTCACAGGAAGAGGTTGCCCGTGATGGCTTTGGAAAAGGCATTCATCTGGTGATCCTGCACGAAACATCCTTGCTGCCACAGCTGGAGCAGCATTTCTATATTTATGAATCTTCACCGTATGTCCTTGTGCAAAGTGCAATTGTAAGTGATGAAGAACTGAAGACCAACCGTCTGGCCGTTGTGCAGACCAAAGAGGTGACTGTAGGCGGAGCAGCGGGACAACCAGAGGAACTGAGTATCCTGCGTGTGCCGTTCGATAATGACAAATGGGTTCGCTATACAGTTGTAAAGCCGCCGCTGGATATTGAGAGCTATGAGGCAACGGCGTTGTTCGCGGCAGATAGCCGCCGGGGAATTATTATGGGTTCCATCAGCCATAAGGTGTGGAAAACAGGTATTCGTATTAAAAGTGAAAAGATCGGCGGAATCGAAGAACTTGATCTTTACGGCGGTGCTGTCAGTGAACTGACCCGCGATAGCCAAGCGCACGGTTATGTGAAGGGAAAGAGAGTGGAATCCCCGCTCGTATTTATCGGCTTCTATGACGATTACCGTGCAGGTCTCGAAGCCTATGGCCAGGCCAACACCTGGATCGAAGCCCAGCTCCCATGGGAGGGTGGCGTTCCTGTAGGCTGGAACAGCTGGTCGGCAGCGATGGCCGAGTTGGATTATGATTTGTACACATCGACCAGTGATTTTTTTAAAAATGAAGTACAGCCACTCGGCTTCCAAAGCGAGGACACCGTGTATATCAACTTCGATGCTTTCTGGGACAACTTTACCCCGGAAGAAATGAAGGATGCACTGGAGCGTGTACGTCAGAACGGCCACAGACCGGGAACGTACTGGACGCCATTTGCCTTCTGGGGAAGTCCGGCGCAATTCGGACAGCCTGTTGAAGGGACAGACGGCAAATACACTTATGGAGATATTCTGCTGCGAGACAGTGAGGGCGAAATTTTGCCGGATGTTGACGGCGGACTGGCTATTGACCCTACACACCCCGGGAACCTGCAGAGAATCGACTGGTTCACGAACAAATTCATCTCGGAAGGGTTCGAATACATTAAGTTGGATTTCCTGGCACATGGCGCGCTGGAAGGACAGCATCATAATCCGGAGATCACAACCGGAATCGCGGCCTACCATTACGGCATGACTTACTTGCAGAACAAGCTCTCACCGGAAGTCATCGGCCGGCCGTTCTTCATTAATTTGTCCATCGCTCCATTGTTCCCTTATGCGTTTGCACACAGCCGCCGCGTATCCTGCGACGTCTTCGGCACATTGCAAGATACCGAGTATCTGTTGAACTCGCTGACACATGGCTGGTGGATGAGCAATACATTATATCGTTACAATGATCCCGATCATTCCGTGCTGTACAAGAGTTTTAACCAGGAAGCTACTGGCTGGCATGAAGGCCGAAGCCGCCTGACTGCATCGGTCATCGCCGGTACAGTGCTGCTAATGGGGGATGACTTCCGCAAGGAGGAGGCCGCTGCACGGGCAAAAGAATGGCTGGGCAACAAAGAGATTATGCACGTAGCTCGCTTGGGCCAAACCTTCCGTCCTGTGGAAGGCGACCTTGGCAAGCAGGCTTCCGATTTGTTTGTGCTTGAAGCTACAGAAGAGAATGCCTTCTATCTGGCGGTCTTCAACTTCGATGCTGCGCAAGCCGCACATAAATCCATCTCCCTGGAACGTGCCGGACTGGATGGCACGGCGCGTTATAGCCTTCAAGATCTGTGGGAAGGTTCACAAGGAGAAGCAGCGGGTGTTCTGACGCTGAATCTGGAGCCAGCTGAATCCAAAATCTTTAAATTGACGGTAAAGGCAGACTGAAAATGATCACCTCTTGGCGGCAAGGACAACACGGTCCAGGATAGCATCGTGATGGTGCCTAACCAAGACAAGTAGAACCGCTGAGCGGTTATATAAAAAACAGACAAAACGCGCTTCCGCCTCTTGCGGACAGCGCGTTTTGTCTGTTGACCGGCCTGTGGCCTACATTCGAATCCGGGTTCGCGGATTCAGGCGATACTGAGTCGGGTTCACCCCGTAACTAGCACTGAAGTGCCTGGAGAAGGGGTGGATTGAAGGATAGCCCAGCTTCTCGGCGATTGCAGTCACGCTTAGTTCACTTTCCAGCAGAAGGCCAGCAGCACGTCGCATAACCAGATTGTGATGATAGGTACGCGGAGTTACCCCGGTCTCGCGCTGGAATAATTCATGGAAATAGGTCCGCTTGAGTCCACACATCTTGGCCCAGTCCTCAATGGACTCACCACGCTCGGGATGGGCGTTCAGGTATTCCAGCAACCGGACAATACGGTAATCGCTTGGCTGATGCAAGTGCAGCGCATTGTACCAGCTCAATATCCAGGCGTACAGATAACTGTTCACAGCCTCGCTCCGGTAAAACTGCGCATCGTTGAACGTCTTCGCAATCATCACCAGGCTGTCATTAAGCATGGGATGAGTCGCCAGTTGGAATACGCTGGGGAGCTGGTCCAGCTCAGGACAGGCCGCTTGTAGCGCTTTTTTTTCAAAGCTTAAGGGTTCAGGGGCATAGATAAACGAATGGTTATCAGACATTGGAGACTGGTTGTCCCATAAATCGAAATAGAAATTGTAGGAGGAGAGCGGGTTGGAGGGGGAAATATGAAAGGCATGGGGTTGGCCCGGACGCAGAAAAATCAGTGTTCCCCGCTCGATCGGATAACGTCTTCCGTCAATCTCCATCTCACCGGGGCCACCCATAAATAAATGGAATGCATATACATTGCAGACCCGCAGATTTTCATTACTGCTGCCATCATACTGATAAGTCATGGTTTCGCCAACATAAGGCGTGATTGCGGATAGTTTGTTCATGCTGTGCCTTCACTTTCCGGTCTCATCGACCTGGTCTCTATTGCAGCATACAAGTAACCGTACAAATCGTCAAATGAATGAACCAGCGGGCAAAGACAGCGGAACGTCTCGGTGATACTATAAATGCAATGAACCGGTATGGTTCTAATGACACGAATTGAACTGGAAAGTAGTATGTATGTAAGTTAATAAAGGAAATTTAATAGAGAAAAGAGTTCTGAATTTAGAGGCGTGATTTTGACGTCCAGCCCCCTATTCTAATGACGGATAGCGGAGTAATTAACAACATAAGACGAAAGGCACAATCTTGTGTACAGAGGTGAAAACAATGAAAAATTGGATAAATAGCACCTTCCGCAAGCTGCACCTGGACTATCACCAGCCGGAATGGATGAAAGCCGTGGCTGGAGGGTTTACAGAGGAAGAGGCACGGCGGCAGGTGGCAATATTCAAGGAAGCCGGCATTGAGGCGGTTGAATTCTTCGCTTATGACCACTATGGACATACCTTTTACCCTTCGGATATCGCCCCGGCGCATCCTGGACTGCAGAATGATTATACGGGTCTGATGTCACGTGCGCTTAAAGAGGCTGGCCTCCGCACGATTTTATATTTGAATGCGTTCACAAGTGTGCATTTGCAAAAGGATCATTCGGAATGGCTGCGTGTTCTTGAGGATGGCACTTTGGCGAGAGGGGCCTGGCTTCAGCATGAAGCTTCGCAGGCCTGTATCTCTTCCGGCTTTCTGGAAGAGTATTATTTTCCGCTCCTGAAGGAAGCCGTAGCACGTCATGAGCCGGATGCTGTCTGGATCGATGGCGGCAGCTGGACCGTGGAGTACCCTTGCTACTGTGAGAACTGTCGCATGCAGTTCCTTGAAGATACGGGCAGAGAGCTGCCACTGGGACCAATGCCTGATCCTAGCGAAGAGTTGAATAGCCCGGACTGGCTGCAATGGCGCCTGTGGCGGCGGGGACAGATCTTTCATTATGTGTGCAAGCTGGTCGCAGCTGTGAAGGAGGTTTCACCGGAGACATTGGTGGCTGAGAATAACCTCGGTAAATATTTCTACGGCCTTCCGCTGATGGAGGGCGGCAAGTTTGTGCGTTGGCTAACACCGAAGGAGCTGGGGCTGGACTGGCTTTCTTGTGATCCGGTCCATTTCGGGGCCAACCATGAGATGATTTTCAGTAAGGAGGGGCGTTATCAGGCAACCACGGGGCTGACCTATGACTATATGAACGAGCGGTTTCACGGCTGGGGCGAGTGGCAATTACGTCCAACCACCGACTGGAAGCTGGAGATGGCTACGATCCTGGCCATGGGAGCGAGAGGCTTCTTCGCGGATCAGCCTTATCCGGACGGACGGCTGGAGCCTGCGGTATACCGGGAACTAGGGGCCGTTCATGAATTTATGAAGGAACGGGAGCCTTATGCTACTGGCACACATATCGTGCCGGAGGTGGCAGTGCTGGCTAGCCTGCCATCCCAACTGCTGGGGCCAGTGGCCGGAGCGGAATGGGGACGCGACAAGCACTGGGGTGCGCTGCCCAAATCGCGAATGGACCGTGTAGATGGCGCATCGCAGTTTCTGGTTGAGATGGGCATTCAGCATCTCATCTATGATGAAGCGACATTAAGGGAGCAGCTTGACCGTCAGGCACTGGTTATAGTGCCGGATCAATGCCTCATGGAGGCCGCTACGATTGCCGCACTGGAGGCCTATGTCGAGAACGGCGGCAGACTGATCGTTACAGGCAGATCGGGCCTGTGGGATGAGCAGGGCCGCAGGCGCGAGGGCGATCTTTTCGCTGGACTGCTGGGTCTGACACGTGGTACAGAGCTTCCCGCCCCGCTGCATTATTGGCAGGCCGGGGATGAACTTGCGGACAAACTGGCGTTTGGACAGATCCGGCTGCAAGCCTGGGGCACGGCGCTCCACGCTCAGATGGAGGGAGCAGAGCCATTAGCCCAGCTGCTGGAGCCGGTGGAGGAGGTCTGGGCCGATCGCCGGAAACGGCGTTCGGATTGGCGGCATTTTACTACAGTGGGTGCCGCGCCTGCCGGGTATACTGTGGCAGCTCCAGCAGTGACGCTGCATAGCTATGGGCAAGGCAGCGTTATGTACTTGAACGGTGATCTGTTTGCGCTGTATTACCTTGAAGGACATCGCCTGATCAGAGAGTGGCTGGACGTTTGCATAAATGATATTTACCCTCGGGACACTCGAATCATCGAAGTGCAAAAGCCGCTTCATGTTGAGATGGTCTTGAATGCTCGGAGTACGGATTCCGGTGAGGAGCTTATGGTGCATTTCCTGAATTATTTCGCGCAGAAACGCCCAGGGTATGTGATTCATAATGAAGAGATTATGCCGGTTCAGGGCATTTCCTTCCACATAGCGGCTCCTGCGAAGCCAAGCAGGGTACTGCTGCAGCCGGAGAACATAGATCTGGCCTGGAAATGGGAAGGAAACCGGGCGATCATAGAGCTACCGGTGCTGGAGCTTCACGCGATTGTACAGATTATATTATAGACAGGAGATTAGTATATGAGTGATTTTAAACTATGGTATCTGGCCCCTGCAACGGGCTGGTCTCAAGGCCTGCCACTTGGGAACGGAAGAATAGGAGCCGTTGTTATGGCCGCTCCGCACCGCGAGGTATGGAGCATGAGCGAGGTCACCTACTGGTCTGGTCAGGCCGATCCAGAGCTTCTTCCTGGAAGTGGGAAAGTTGCACTGGAAGAGATGCGGCAGCACTTCTTCGCCGGCGATTATGAAGCTGGCGATTCTCTGGCCAAGCAGCATTTGCAGCCGAAGAAGCGGAATTTCGGTACAAACCTCGGTTTATGCGAGGTTGTAATTGAATTTGCAGACCAGGCCTCACAATCTGGTGAAGCCGGAGTCTTCCAGCGCGAGCTGGATTTGAGTAGCGCGGTGGCCGGAGCGGTGGTTAAGGGCAATGGAACCACGCTGTACCGTGAGGTCTTCGCTACCCATGCCGATGATCTCGTGGCTTCACGAATTTGGAGTGAGGCTCAAGGTGAGGTATCCTTCAACCTTCGTTTGGAGGGAGGGTCAGAGTCGTTCAAGGCTGTAGCCTCGGACAACACCACGCTGGAATTCAAAGGACAGGCCACGGAAAAAGTGCACAGTAATGGTGCATGCGGAGTCTGGGCTCAGGGCGCTGTCAAAGTAGTCATCACTGGCGGTACGATTCAGAGCGGGGACGGCCAATTGACAGTGGCCGGGGCGGATGAGGCTATAATCTATTTTGCTGTTAGTACCGATTATCGCCGGACCGGCGAGGACTGGAAAACAGAAAGCACTGCTATCATAAAGCAGGCTTTGGACAAAGGCTATGCCCGGCTGAGAGAGGAACATATCGCAGACTACAGCAAGCAGTATGGCAAGGTGAATATTAGGCTGGGGGCCTCTGACAAGGCAAGTCTCCCTACCGATCAGCGTATTCAATTGCTGGCCCAGGGCGGGACAGAAGATCCGCAATTATTTGCCCTGTTCCTGCAGTATGGACGTTACCTGACAATCGCCGGTTCACGGGGAGATTCACCGTTGCCGCTGCATCTTCAGGGCATCTGGAACGATGGTGAAGCCTGCCGAATGGGCTGGAGCTGTGATTATCACCTGGATGTCAACACCCAGATGAATTACTACCCGACAGAGGTTACGAATCTCGGGGACAGCCATCTTCCGTTGATGCGCTATGTTGAAGATCTGGCTCAGGCGGGAAGATCTACGGCTCGTAATTTATACGGTAGTGAAGGCTGGGTCGCACACGTATTTTCTAATGTCTGGGGCTTTACGCTTCCAGGCTGGGAGACCTCATGGGGACTCAACGTTACTGGCGGACTTTGGATCGCGACACATCTCATCGAGCATTATGAATACAGCCAGGATCGGGTCTTCCTCGAAACCCAAGCTTATCCGGTACTTAAAGAGGCGGCGGCTTTCTACTTGGACTACATGACTGTGCATCCCAAATACGGCTGGCTGGTGACCGGCCCTTCCAATTCACCGGAGAATGCTTTCTATCCTGGTGATTCTGGTGAGGGTGCGCAGCAGTTATCTATGGGGTCGACTATGGATCAGATTCTGGTCCGCGAGCTTTTCGAATTCTGCCTGAAGTCGGCTACACTGCTGAATCAGGACGTAGAACTGCAGCGGAAGCTGGAGGAGGCTATCGCTATCTTACCGCCGCTGCAAATCGGCAAGAAGGGTCAGATGCAGGAGTGGCTGGAGGACTACGAAGAGGCACAGCCGGAACACCGGCACCTGTCCCACCTATTCGCACTGTATCCCGCAAGTCAAATCACACCGGACCGGACACCGGAACTCAGTGCGGCAGTAAGAGTGACGCTGGAGAACCGGATGGTTCAAGATGAGCTGGAGGATGTGGAATTCACCGCGGCCTTGTTCGGTCTGGGCTTTGCCAGATTGCATGACGGGGAGAAAGCCTACAAGCATATCTCCCACTTGATCGGCGGCTTATGCTTCGATAATCTGTTCACGTACTCCAAATCTGGTATTGCCGGAGCGGAGAGTAACATCTTCGTGATTGACGGGAACTTCGGCGGTACCGCGGTCATTGCAGAAATGCTGCTGCAAAGCCATGCGGATGAGATTCATCTGCTGCCGGCGCTGCCAGAAGCATGGAGTACAGGGGAAGTAAGCGGGCTGCGGGCCAAAGGTAATGCCGAGGTCGACATTGTCTGGGAGAACGGCCAACTGACTGAAGCCGTAATTCATACATTCTCGCCAGGCATGGTAACGGTACGCTGGGGAGATCAAAGAACGACTTTCCAGGCCGAAACAGGTGGAAGTTACAGACTTAATGCCCAGTTTGAAGTGCTGTAAGGGTTGTCTCACCGTCGCAAACGGTGAAGGTATAGGTCGTGATTTTAACCTTGAACAGCTGAAGTAAACATATACTAGCTATATAAAACGCATTTGAAAACACAACGTAATTTGGAAAATGATTTCGGCGCCACAATAACCGATTTCTTGTATCTTGAGGTGCCAAATGAACTCTTGGTTCACAAGGATTCCACTCATTCAGGTGACAAATGCGCTGAAAAGCTCAACTTCACTCGATAGGCATTGGAATAACGGGAATAACTCCTGTTATTTTGATTTAATGCTCTTCTTTTCTAAATATAACTGGAAAATATCCTGTTAATTACCTCATGACTAGGCCACAGAACAGATAAAAGAGGTTTTTAACGGGAGAAATTCCCTTTATTGATGATAAATAAGGTGAAAAGAAACAATTAACGGTATATTTTCCNGCCACAGAACAGATAAAAGAGGTTTTTAACGGGAGAAATTCCCTTTATTGATGATAAATAAGGTGAAAAGAAACAATTAACGGTATATTTTCCTGTTATCAAAGCCCTCTTAAGCTCGAACTTGGGCTCAGGCGAATATTCCAGTGAAGTGTGGACCAAGGATTTCTCCCGCCGATCCAGGACGTTAGATTATTAAATTCACACTAGCTATATTCTAAAAACATAAGCATGACTGAACGTACCCTCAGGTACGTTTTTCTTTTGTACACACTGCACACTGCTACTCATCTCATGACCAGCTATGCAGGCAGCAGAAAATAAATTCATAGGCTTGTCCCGCTCACTTCATTCACAGTTGCAACTTTTTGACCCGAACTCACGTTTAGGAGTGCATCATGTAAAGGATGGTGCATTCCTCATGTTCAATCAAAAACTAGCTTTATCCGGACTAATCGTTGCCACTGCCGCTGCAACTCTAATTCAAGCCCCGCTGTCCCATGCGGCGGCTTTGCCGGACTCGATCCAATTTCAATTGAATCGGGCCACATATACGAATAACACAGGCAAGCATCCCTTAACGGTGTCTCCCTATCAACTCAATAATACCTCTATGGTTCCGCTTCGCCCCTTGGCTGAGTCTTTTGGCACAGCGATGAGCTGGAACCAGGGAAGCCATTCGGCTTCGCTATCGGGTTCATTTGGAAAGATTACCTTTAAAGCCAATAGCAATATTGCGATCAATGGAAAAGGGGAACAGGTTAAGCTCCCCCAGCAGGCGAAGCTGGTAAAAGGTAACTTGTTCGTACCGGCCAGAAGCCTCGCCGAGCTTACGGGAGTGAAATTGGACTGGGTGCCTTCCACCCGTACCATTACGTTGACAGCCAAGAATGCTATCCCTGCCACAAGAATGGTCAGCTATTCTTTTAATAAGGATAATGAGGGCTGGAAAGGGGGCTTCGCGGATCTCCCAGTAAATTATGATAAGAGTATCTATGAGCTTGAGCATGTCAGAGCGCTTCTGCCGGTTGCTGAAAAGAACCCGACCAATTACGCCCTCAAGCTTCAGGGACATAACCGTAGTGATGATCTGTTCATGTATCTTTCCCGCAACGTGGACGGCTTTGTGCCGAATACGACCTATGAAGTGAAGCTGCAATTCGGTATGTATACCGATCAAGCGGGTGGCATGGCCGGAATTGGCGGTGCTCCAGGTGAAAGTGTTATTGTAAAGACTGGCATTCTCGATAAAGAGCCCTTAGCGATTCCAACTCCGGGTAAGGATTCTATGTACCGGATGAATGTGGATAAGGGTAACCAGAGTGTAGGCGGCAAGGATGTGAAGGTTTTGGGCAATATCACGAAGCCGGACTCGGCGAAGGAAGGATTCCAACGCGTAGATTTTAGCTACAGTGCCACAGTGAAGAGTAATGCCAAAGGACAATTGTACCTGTTGATCGGTGTGGATTCCGGATTTGAGGGACTGACCACATTGTATTTTGATGACATTAAGATGACAGCTGTGCAAAAATAATCCGGATGGCAGTAGACAAAATATAAATGGTGGCGTAGGATTTAACTTCCTGCACCACTATTTTTTTATGTGTGAAGTGCATGCTGAAACACTCCATTTTAACAATTTATGCTTGAAAATGACTTTCATTTATATGTACCATGGTTGGTGTGGGGGAAACGAATATAATAGAGACAGAGCAGACAACAAGGAGGAGGGGACTTCGATGTACAGTATTTTTCTTGTAGATGATGAAGAACTGGGACTCGAGATGATGAGAGATTATATTCGCTGGGAAGAGATGGGTATCTACGTCGTTGGAACAGCAGGCAATGGCAGGGAGGCTCTGGAGAAGATCGAGGCCACGCAGCCGGATATTGTTCTTACGGATGTTCAAATGCCAATTATGAACGGAATTGAACTGGCTAAAAATATACACGAGTGCTATGAAGGGATGCAAGTGATGTTCCTGACTGGCCATGATGAATTTCATTATGTAAAATCGGCCCTCAATGTAGGTGCTGTCGGATATTTATTGAAACCGCTTGATTTAAATGAGATTGTAAGCGTTATCGAAAAGGTGAAACAGCGCTGCGAGGAAGTACAGATGAAGAAACGCTCTATGGAAGCAGCCAAAGCTAATATCCTCAAGGAGCTTTCCTATGAGAAAAACGCAGAACGCGCCGCTGATCTGGCTTCCAGCTTTAGCAGACTAACCCGCCTGCCGGAGAGTAACCGCTATGCATTGGCATTGTTCAGCATTGACCCTAAGGAGGCCGAGGGGGAACGGAGTCTGGAGGACTGCATCGGCCGTCTGGTGTCTTTTCTGGACCACTTTTTCAAGGCGAAGAACCTGGAGGTTGTCTTTGTTCCCTATAAGGAAGGGGAGATTGGCGTGTTTATGGTAGCGTCAGAGCAACCCGGTCATTATGCATGGGAGGACTTAGCCGAAGCCATCCGGGGTACGCTGGATTTCACAGTGACAGCTGCCGTCGGCGGTCAGGATGCTGAATTAATTCATGTGCATCAACTCTATGAGGGGATGCGTGTGATTTTAAATGAGCGATTCTATGAAGGTACAGGTACGATTATTCATGCCAATGCCGTTTGTAACCAGTTCTACAGCGAACATATACCGCCTTTTGCCAGAAAAGAGTGGTTTGAAGCCATTAATCGGCTAGATTTCGAGCAGGCTGCACAGGATTTGCACCGGCATATTGAAGGACTGGCAACGCTGAGGATCAAGAAAAAAATCATCTGCGACTGGTCTATTGATCTTGTAGATGAGCTGCTGGAGCAGCTTCATGAGCCCGTTCCTGAGGGCTTTAAGCGGGCAGAATTATACCATTCCATCTATAATGCGTTGACCCTGAATGAGATTGAGGATCTGATTTTGGGGACTGCCGAAAATGCAGTGAGCTTGCTGGGTGAGCGTTTTATGGACAAAAATGCAAAGCTGATCCACAAGGTGCGGACGATGATTGATCAGAATTATGATCAGCCAATTACGATCAATAGCCTGTCTGATCAGGTCTATTTGTCGCCGAATTATTTACGCTCCATTTTTAAAGATAAGACCGGAATGACGATCCACGATTATTTGACTCGCATTCGGCTTGATAAGGCCAAAGAATTGCTGTCAGACGGTTCACTCAAGATTCAGGATATCGCCCAGAGAGTAGGCTATGAAAGTACATCCTATTTTATTTCTCTATTTCTGAAGAACCAGGGAGTTACACCGAACGAATACAGGAAAAATATTTGACCGTGTCAGTACGGAAGACGCTATCCTCCAGAGAATGGTGAATGAAAGACGCTTTCCTCTATGAATAGTAAGATTACGGTATAGATAATTCACCGTCCGCTTTTTACAATTAGGCATGTATTCAAAACATAGTGCAAGAGACGGGCTGAAATCATCAGTGCCAATCAAAGGGAATCTTTCAGTTACTATAATTTCGACAGCGCTTTCAGTATTGGCAGACAAAGACAGAAAGGAGAAGAAGGCATTAGATAGCTCTTTTACGAAAGCGATTACAGAAATACGTGTAGCTGCACACTCGTACAGCAGACGCTATTTCCCTGCGGCCAGTTGGACAGATGTTCGTTGACTATCGATCTGTCAGGGTGCTGCAACGCTTTATTGTGGAAGCGATATCATTAATGAGTAGATCGTATTTTCCGGCGCTTGGATTCCTTTGTATCACTTGATTTGAGCAACATGGCCCGAGTATTACAGTGAAGCAACAGAAGAATTGGCAGCAAGAAAGCACTAACTATACAACACCAAACGGAGGGATGTTATGCTTGGACAGGTAATGAAAAAAGGATTTCTGCTCCTCATCATGATCTGCCTGGTGGTTACCGGTAGCGGACAGTTCGCGAGGACGGCATATGCTGATGATACGAACACCTATGAGGCTGAGGCAGAAGGGAATACACTGACCGGCAACGCTTCTATTTCGGATCTCACTTCAGCTTCCGGCGGCAAAAAGGTCGGGGGGATCTATCAAGGCAGTTCCTTGCAGTTCAATAATGTAACGGTAAGCGAGACCGGAAATTATAAAATTACAGTGTACTATATTTCTGGCGATCCGCGCCCATTCTATATCAGTGCCAACGGTGGCAACAAGCAGTTCGAAGAACCACCTAAGACGGCGAACTGGGAGACCGTGGGCACCTATGATGTAACGCTTCCCTTGAACGCGGGAGCCAATACCATTCTGATCGATGATAACGACTGGTATTCTCCAGACATCGACAAGATCGTAATCCGCGGACTCGACAATAGCAATCCGGGAGAAGGTCATGAAGGCGACTGGAAGAAGAATCTACGTGGTGTAGTCATTGAGGCTGAAGCGCCTGAGAATATTATTACAGGCAATGCCAAGGTGGAAGACAGCAGTGTCAGCTCTAATGGTAAGAAAGTAACGGGTCTGTACAAGGATAGCTCCTTGACATTCACTAATGTTAATGCACCGGCTGACGGAACGTATTTGATCCGCATTTCATATATTTCGGGCGACCAACGGCCTGTGTATATGCAGGTGAATAGTGGGCCGGATGAGCTTATTGATCTGCCGAAGACGGCAAGTTGGAACACGATAGGCACTTATGATGTGGAAGTGATTCTACAAACGGGTACGAATACTATCACTTTCTCAGACCATGACTGGTATTCTCCGGATATGGATAAGATCGAAGTGATTCCTTATACGATCAGCTATGAAGCGGAATCTCCGGTCAATGAATTGACTGGCGAAGCCCGTGTGTCTGACAGCCCCAATGCTTCCGGCGGCAAAAAGGTAGGCTACCTGAATGGAGGCAGCTCACTAATCTTCAAAAAGATTATAGCTCCTATGACCGGTGATTATAAAATCACTGTAGCCTACATTTCTGGTGACCCGCGCAGCTTCTATGTCAGCGCCAATGGGGGCGCGGAGCAATACTACGCGCTGCCGAAGACAGCAGACTGGGATACGGTTGGCAACTATGACATAACACTACCGCTAACTGAGGGTGAGAATACGATCACATTCTCGGACGGTAACTGGTATGCACCGGATCTGGACCGGATTATCGTAGAGCCTGCGATGGGTTCTGAGCCAGGGAATCCGGGCGAAGAAGAGGATGACCTGGGAACACCGGGCGATACGCACAGCTACGGGGCGATCACGGTTACCGATTATACTTACGGCCAGCTGGTATCCAATGGACAATATCAAGTGTCCTATAATACCAAGACTGGATATGCTGGTTACAGCTGGGCCGATGGACAGAAGCTGAAAGGAATCTACGGCAGCATTAAGCTCGGTGATGAGCTTGTGGAGACCAAAAGCTACGAGAATCATGCAAGCGCTGGAGCGCCAGTAGAGATTCAGGATGGATTTGGCAAAGGGGTAGAGCTGTCATTCGTTCATACCTCGGCAGGCAAGCCAACACTGAAGCAAGTCTACAAATTCTATGAGGACAGAACCTACTTCTTGACCCGTTTGGATGCAGCCAGTGATACGGCAATCAAGAGCAATTATATGTCACCGATTACGTTGAAACGTACAGGTGGTGTAGATATTGGCGCCAGCGCGGATAACCGTGTGCTGACAGTGCCTTTTGACAACGATGCTTGGATTCGTTACAAATCTCAAACGATGAACCGGGCAGATACCAGCTATGAGATGACGGCTATTTTTAACAATACGACCCGTAACGGGCTGATCATCGGTTCCGTGACGCATGACACCTGGAAGACAGGTATTGACTGGAAAGGCTCTTCCAACCGGCTCAACGAGCTGGCGGTGTATGGTGGTGCAGCAAGTGATGTTACCCGCGACACCCAGCCACACGGTAGCCTGACAGGCACCGAGCTATCCTCGCCATTGGTGATGGTGGGGGGATTCAGCGATTACCGTACTGGGCTTGAAGAATACGGTAAAGCTAATGCGATCATCACGCCTCCACTGGAGCTGAACCCGGAATTGCCGCAAGGTGTACCGGTCGGCTGGAACAGCTGGGGAGCTTACGAAAGCTCACTGTCGTACCAAGACGTAGTGGATGTCTCTAATTATTTTAAAGAGAACCTGAAGGACTTCAACAATAACGGTAATGTGTTCATCAATATGGATTCCTACTGGGATAATCTGAGCGATCAGCAGCTTGAAAGCGTTGTCTCTCATATTAAAGGCAACGGTCAGCATGCAGGTATTTATTGGGGGCCGTTTGTATACTGGGGCGACAATATGAGTCAGACGGTAGATGGCACTAACGGCCAGTATACGTATGGCGACATCGTCCTCAGGGATGCTGAGGGTAACCCGCTGCCGACTCTGGACGGGGCTTATGCCCTCGATGTGACACATCCGGGTACGAAACTGCGTATGAATTATTTCCTGGATAAGTTCAAGGATCTTGGGTTTACTTTTATCAAATTGGATTTCCTTACTCATGGCGCACTGGAAGGTCAACACCATGATCCGAATGTGACAACAGGGATTCAGGCTTATAATGAAGGAATGCGTTATGTCAAAGACCGTCTGGATGGAAAAATGTTCATCAGCGAATCTATCGCGCCAATTTTCCCAAGCCAATATGCGCACAGCAGACGGATTTCCTGTGACACCTTCGGCAGGATCAATGAGACAGAATACATGCTGAATTCATTGACCTACGGCTTCTGGCAAAATGGAACGATCTATCCGTACACAGACCCGGATCATTTGGCACTAAGCCGTGCTACCAGCTTGACTGAAGCCCGCAGCCGCGTGAACTCCGGTGTCATCGCCGGAACGGTGATGCTGGATAGTGATGATGTGAACGATGCTACAGCACAGGAATACATGACAGCTTTGTACAACAACAAGGATGTTCTTGAAGTAGCTTTGAAAGGAAAAGCGTTCAAACCGCTGGAAGGCAACACGAATGCCAATGCTGCAGATACTTTTGTACTGAAGGATGGCAACGATTATTACCTGGCGGTATTCAACTATAGTGCTAATGCTTCGGCCAACAAAACCGTTGATTTTGCCCGTGCTGGACTGGATGCTTCTGAATCCTACACGATGCAAGACCTGTGGACGGGAGAAACTTCCTCGGTAACTGGTTCCTGGGCATTAACTTTGCAAAAGACTGAATCGAAGCTGGTCAAATTGACAGCAAGTCCGAAGCCGGTAACAGGCGTAGCCCTGGATAAGACCGAGCTTACATTGACCGTTGGCGAAACTGGCAAGCTGGTTGCAACGGTGAACCCGGAAGTGGCGACTAACAAATCGGTAACTTGGAATTCAAGTGATGCAGAAGTAGCTACTGTAGAGAATGGCACGGTAACTGCTCTTGCGGCAGGCAAGACAACGATTACTGTAGAGACGGTTGACGGTGGATTTAAAGCAACGGCTGAGATTACAGTCAAAGCTGCCACCACAGAAAATCCAGGCAATCCAGGAACTCCGGAGAACCCGGGAAATCCAGATGTGCCAGTGAACCCTGGCAATAACGGTAACAACGGGAACAATAGCAATAGCGGAAATAATGGCAGTACCAGCAGCAGTGTTCCCGGCAGCATTGTAGATTCATCCAATGCCGCTAAACCGCTGAGCATCACACCAGATTTGCTGAAAGTGGACAGTACAGGTAATAAAGCAGTTGTGGACATCAAGGGGGATACACAGGAAATACAGCTGTCCCCTGCGGCGATTCTTCAACTCGGAAATCACACGCTGGAAGTGAAATCCGGTAAGCTCTCGCTCCAAGTACCTGCGGATCTGATCCACGAACTGCAGAATAAGCTGCCTGCTGATCAGCGGGCAGACAGCACAATCTCCCTGAAGATGGTGCCGCTTGGCAGCAAAGCCAATGAAGCGATCTCCGCTGCTGCGGAAGCTACCCATGCGGATGTAGCGCTCAAGGGTGATATTTATGAATTCAGCCTATCGATCACTTCAAAAGCAGGTGCAACTCAAACACTCTCCACGTTTGATCAACCAATTACGCTGAGCCTGACTGCAGCGGAAGGGTTCAATGCTTCGCGTGGAGGCATCTACTATATTGCCGATAACGGCAAGCTTGAATATATTCAAGCTGATTATGCTGATGGCGTATTGACGGCCAAGATCAGCCACTTCAGCAAATATGCGGTTCTGGAACTGAACCGGACGTTCACTGATGTTCCGGCCAGTCATTGGGCCAGCGCTGTTATCAAGGAGCTAGCGGCGAAGCTGCTTGTTCAAGGCACCAGCGGTGACAAGTTTGAACCGGGACGCGCGGTTACGCGTGCTGAGTTCACATCCATGCTCGTGCATTCCCTTGGACTAAACGATACGGGCGAAGCAAGCTTTGCTGACGTTGCACCGACGGCTTGGTATGCGGAGCCAATCTCCATTGCTTACAAGGCTGGCATCGTAAGTGGCAGAGGTGCAGACAAGTTTGAGCCGGGCGCAGAGATCACCCGTGAAGAAATCACGGTGATGACGATGAAGGCCTATGAACTGAAGCATGGTAAAGCGTCTGCTGCTGCTTCTGATGCAGCGTTCACGGATTTGAACCTGGTTTCCTCCTGGGCAACTGCTTCTGTTAATAAAGCCGCCAGCCTAGGGTTGATTAAAGGGCAAAACCAAGGACAATTCGCGCCTAAAGGTATCGCATCCCGGGCCGAAGCGGCTCAGGTTATCTACAACTTGATTGTGAAGTAAGGGCTGACTCTACAACGAAGAGCGTTAATCCAGTATCAAGAGATGTGAAAAAGCAGCAAGTCTCCGCTTTTGGAGACTTGCTGCTTTTTGTTTCTGGTTATATAGACAACAAGGAGTGTAGCGGACTGTATAGCCGTTATTTGCGATAAAACTATGTCTTGGAACTAGTAACGGACTCCAGTAACTACCCGGAACAACTAAGATACTGTGCCCGCTACAACATCACCTTTTGCGGCAGGCGAATCTGGACTGTGGTCCCGATTCCGAGCCTGCTATACACTTTAACACCGTAGCGCTCGCCGAATTTCAGCTTGATTCGCCGATCTACGTTCGATATGCCATAGCCTCGCCCAGGCTTGTCCTCCAGCAGTGTTTGTAGCTTCTCTGGCTTCATTCCCATGCCGTCATCGATCACGGACAGGATAATGTCGTTGTCCTCGATGATCCCTTTGATGTGAATATTCAGCGGGCTCTCCTGATTCCACACGGCATGAATAACCGCATTTTCAATAAAAGGCTGCAAGGTCAGCTTCACCGTAGAGTAGGGCAGGATGGCTTCATCAATCGTGTAGGTAATATTCAGCTGCCCTTTGAAGCGAATCAACTGAATGGCATTGTAGCTTTGTGTCAGCCGTATTTCCTCATTGATCGTCAGAATACTCTTCCCTTTATTGAGAGAGATGCGGTAGAACTTTGCCAAATTCAGAACCATATCCTGAATCCGTTGGTCTTGATGCTTGATAGCCAAGGAGGAGATGGAGCCCAGGGTATTGTACAGGAAATGAGGGTTAATCTGGGCTTGCAGCAAATCCAGCTCCGCTTCCTTGCCCAGCAGCTCCTTCTGGTACACCTCGGTGATGAGGCTTTTCAGGCGGTTCGTCATTTGTCGGAAGGCAAAATGCAGCTGTCCAATCTCATCATTACCGAGCTGCTCGTCCTTGCTCGTATTGAAATCCCCTCGCTCAATGCGCCGGGTCATGCGGATTAACATGCGGATACGTTTGCTGAACAGCGACGCAGTGATATAAATAAGCAGCAGAGCGACGCCAATGAAGGCCAGTGAGATCTTGATGATGATCTGCGACAATGACCGGGCATCCTTGATGATGCTGTCATACGGGAAGATGGACACCGTCTTCCAGCCGTTTTTGAGCGTATTGTAGACGGCAAAAGCCTTGATCCCGTTGTACGTAGTATCGAATCTGCCTGAGGACGCCTCATCAAACTTATGATCCAGCAGCTGCGGTAGACTCGTGTTTAACAGCTGTTTATCGGCGGAAGACAGGATCACACCGTCATTGTTGATGATAAAGATGTCTTTCCCTTCCCCGCTGGCTTCTTTCTCCATTAAGGAGTAAATGACCGATTCGGAAATACTGAAGACCAGAATCCCGTACGGATATTGGTTGCGGTTATTATTCAGCTGCCTGGCCAGTGTGAACATGGCGGGGCTATCCTGGGTTTGCGGTGTGGACAAATGAACAATGTTCCCGTAAGTATGCTGCAGCTGCTTGAACAATTCCGTCTGTTCAACCTCGGGTGTAACCGGCTTGATATAGTAGTTGTCTTTGGGTAACGATGTATTATTCGAATAAATGAATACGCTATCAAAATCAGGGTAGGCAGCCATCACCGTGTCAATTCGATTGGCAATGTATTTATAGACATCCAGGTAAGAAGGGTCATCCTGATATTCGCTTGTGAGATAACTGGCCAGTCTATTATCCAAATAAATAGAAGCTGAAATATGTTCATAACTATCCAGCTTGTTCTCCAGATTTTTGGTGATCTGGGCGGTTGAATTCATCATATTGATATAGATTTGATCTGTGAGCTTGGACTTTGTCAGCTCGAATGATATGTAGGCCAACAGCATCATTGGAACAATGGTGACCAGGACAAACACCAGGAACAGCTTGGAACGAAAGCTTAGATCCAGGAACGGCATGTAGAAGTATTTTCTATAAAACTGACGCATCGAAGAAGCCCTTTCTCTAAGGAGTATTTGGTGTTTACCAAGTTTATCATAGCAGACTGAATATCGAAATCCAACAATAGTTTGCTGCAAAACATCTTTAAAAAGCGGTATCTTTCGGAGGATTCAAGTATAGAAAGGAACCTGTAGCGGCCTTAAGATAAGGAGGAGAGAAGTAAAGCCAAGAGATGGCTAGGCATGCTGTGTAAAGAGAAAGGGAGGGTATTTGATGTATAAAGCAAGCGCTATCAAAACAGTCAGGGGCAACGGTCTGTGGTACAGACTAAAAGAACAAAAGTGGTTATTTGTCCTTATGTTCCCTGCCTTTATTGCGACATTGCTGTTTTCTTACGGTCCTATGTTTGGATTGTATATGGCATTTACGAATTATCAGCCGGGTGGAGGATCGTTTTTACATCAGTTCTTCGGCGCCGAATTTGTTGGCTTAAAGTGGTTTGAATATTTCTTTAGCACAGGAGATTTCTATCGGGTAATGCGGAATACGCTTGCAACAAGCTTGCTGACGCTGTTATTCGGATTTCCTGCTCCTATCATACTTGCATTGATGCTGAATGAAGCCAAACAAGGATTCTTCAAGCGTTTTACACAGACAGTTTCTTATCTGCCGCATTTTATCTCCTGGGTTATCGCAGCGAACATTGTAATTACACTGCTTGCCTCGGATGGAATGCTTAACAACTTCCTGGTTATGCTGGGAGTGGTCAAAGAACCGGTAGCCTTCCTACAGAATGGACCGTTGTTCTGGTGGATTATCGCCCTATCTAATATGTGGAAAGAAATGGGTTTCAGCGCAATCATGTACCTTGCAGCGATTTCGGCCATTAACCCGGAGCTTTACGAAGCAGCAAGAGTGGATGGAGCCAGCCGGTTCCGCCAAATGTGGCATATTACGCTGCCAGCTCTGCGCCCAACCATTGTAATTCTGGGAATTCTCGCAGTAGGTGGCATTCTGAACGCAGGCTTCGAACAGCAATACCTGCTGCAAAATAATACAGTCCTTGAATATTCGGAAGTTATCGATATTTATGCTTATAAATACGGACTACAGAACAGCATGTTCTCTTACGGGGCTGCCGTGGGGATGTTTAAATCAGTTGTCGCCTTTATTCTTGTAGTGATTGTGAATAACATTTCCAGAAAAGTGAACGACCAAGCGTTGTTCTAAATAAAACAGGAGAGGAGCGCTTGCGATGGTTTCAAGTAGATTCGGAGATCATATCTTTAAATTCTTTGTGTACCTCATTCTCACAATTGTATTGCTAGTTACATTCCTGCCTTTTTGGAACATTCTCGTTCTTTCATTAAATAGCGCGGAGGATACGGTAAGAGGAGGCGTCTACTTATGGCCAAGAGCGTGGACGCTGGACAGCTACAATCAGATATTAAAAGACAGTGAGATCATGAACGGTCTCTGGGTAACCGTGAAACGGACCGTGATCGGTGCACCGCTGTCAGTCCTCGTCATTACGATGCTGGCTTATCCGTTAAGTCGCCGGAATTTGGTAGGACGCAAAGGGTGGAACCTTTACTTCGTCTTCACTATGTATTTTGCCGGCGGTCTGATTCCTTATTATATGGTTCTGAAAGCGCTGAACATGATTGATACGTTCTCCGTATTCATTCTGCCGAGCTTGATGAACGTCTTCTATATGATTATTGTCCGGACCTTTATGGAAGGGTTGCCTTATGAGATTGAAGAGTCGGCAAAGGTAGACGGAGCGAACGATTTGACGATTTTCTTCCGGATTGTCCTGCCGCTGACAACACCTGTGCTTGCAACCGTAGGCCTCTTCCAGGCCATTGGACATTGGAATTCCTGGTTTGACTCCTATGCGTTCACCTATAGTTCAGACCTAAAAACCTTGCAAGCCGTACTCGTTAAAATATTGAGTCAGTTCCAGACCGGAAGTATGGTGTCACAGACGCAGATGCTAGCCAACTCGGCCAAGCGGAATGCCGTCTCAAGCGATACGATCCGGATGGCAGCGACGATGGTTGCGACCTTGCCTATCGTGCTTGTATATCCGTTCCTGCAAAAGTACTTTGTCAAGGGTATGACTTTGGGTGCCGTTAAGAGTTAATATGGTTAAATAAAACCGAACGCCAGTTGGAGAAGACTTGTCCGGCTGGCGGCCCTGAAGGGGGGTGAGGTGACAGACTTGCTTGGTTGCTTGAACGACATGTAAAGTAACTTATTCAATGGGAGGAATTAGGGTGTCAATGATAAAGAAAAACAAATGGATGAGCGTAGGTATTACGGCTGCACTAGCTGCTGGTTTACTGGCGGGATGTGGTTCAAACGATGGAAAAGACAATGCAAACCAAACGGCCGGAGACAATAAAAAAGATGAGCCGATCACACTAACCTGGTTTGATTCTAATACAAAGGGAGAGCCGTTTACTGATGCTGTAGCACAGGAAATTACTAAAAAGACAGGCATTTCGCTCTCTATACAACAACCTACCGGAAATCCAACAGAGAAGCTGAGCTTGATGCTTGCCAGCGGTGACTACCCGGACGTAGTGGTAATGAGCCGTGGGGACGCTTCACTCGATAAGTATATTACAAGCGGAGCCTTCGTACCGCTCGATGAGTTGATTGAGAAATATGGTTCTGATGTGAAAGAAATGTATGGCGACACATTGACTAAAACACGCTATAAAGACGGCCAAAACTATTATTTGGCGAACTGGTATGGACTGGATAGTGATCCTGTCTTCGGGATGCTGATGAGAAAAAATCTGCTTTCGGAACTGGCTCCGGATAAGGCAGATGGTACTACACCACTCACAACGGACGATCTGGAAAAAATATTGAAAGATTTTAAAGAGAAACACAAAACTATTGATGGAAAAGAATCCGTTCCTATGACAATGAACGGTGAGAATATGGGCGCCAATCTTGGAACGTTCAAAGGTATGTGGGGCCTGAAAACCTACTACGATAACAATGGAAAATTGCAGTATGATGTGAAGGATCCGAAGTATCGTGAGATGTTGCTCTATGTGAACCGTTTGTATAGAGAAGGTCTGATCGAGAAAGAATTTGCTATTAGTAAAACGCAAACTTGGATTCAAAAGCTGGCTACTGGCGCAGTATTCTCCTCACCAGGCGCTTACTGGGATCCAGGTAATGGTAATGCAGCTTTGAAGAAGGATGGCGGCGTAGAAAACCAACTCTTCCCTTACAAGGTTGTCGCACCAGGTACAGACCCTGCCCAAACGACATTTGGACCAAGAAGCTCGCTAGGATGGGATGCAATCGCTATCACGAAGAATAACAAGCACCCTGAAGAAACAATGAAACTGTTCAACTTCCTGGCAAGTGATGAAGGTCAGCATTTGCTGCTGTGGGGCCAAGAAGGAACCAACTACACGATGGTAGATGGCAAGAGAGAACCGGATCCTGCATTCTTGCAAAGCTTCAAAGACAACTGGGATGATACCGTGAAGAAGAGCGGTGTCCGCAAATGGCTGTGGTTCATCAAGAATGGTCTGGATCCAAATGGACAGCCATACGATATGCCGGTTAAATTCCAACGCAACGAAGTAGATGAAATGGCGATCAAGAACCTTGGCGATTCCGTATGGGATACAGCGGAATATGATAACTTGACTCCTGATGGCGGAACACCTGAAGCGCTGACAGCTCAGAAGGTTAAAGATATTATGGAACAAAGCACTACCCGAGTAATCATTGCTCCTACTGAAGCTGAAGCTAATGCCACATTCGACAAGATGCTTGAAGATATGAAAAAGGCTGGCGATGAGAAGGTAGAAGAGATTATCAACCAGAAGCATGAAGAACGTATGAAGCTTTGGGGCGGAAAATAATTAGCCCGGTTCTGAATGGATAAATAACCCGTAAGACGAACCTCTGCTGAGGCGACGTGCTTACGGGTTATTTTTTTGCAATTCCAGCACTATTTAACGTGTCAGTGTCTTCTTCGTATTCTATAGCTGGTTATCCATTGGTTCAACTTACATAGTTAATTCTGGAGACAGGCAGAAATCAGAAGACGAGCAATCAAGTTCCAATCAAAACGACAAAAATCCAATCGTTGTTATATGGATGCGCTTACAGAACGGTACTATAATGACAATACAAGATGATTAACGTGCTGAAAGAGGTGATGAAATGCTTGCAAGACTCTCTAAATACCGCTGGCAATATGTAATGGTTCTGCCGGCTGTAGTGCTGTTGTTTCTATTCAGTTATATTCCGATGGCCGGCATTCAAGTCGCCTTCAAGGATTTCCATATCGGGGGAACGATTTGGAACAGCCCTTGGGTAGGGCTGGAGAACTTTTCTTTCTTGCAGGATGACCAATTCTGGATTGTAGTAAAAAATACGATTTGGATCGCTTTGCTCAAATTTATATTCGGGTTCCCTGCACCGATTATACTGGCATTACTCATTAATGAAGTTAGAAATAATGCTTTTAAACGGTTCGTGCAATCTGTCAGTTATTTGCCCCACTTCTTCTCATGGATCGTGGTGGCTTACATCCTACAGTCCCTGCTGACCCTCGATGGCGGTCTAGTCAACCAGTTGATCGTCAATATGGGTGGAGATCCGGTTTTCTTCCTCGGCTCGACGGAGTGGTTCCGTCCGATGATTGTGGCGAGCGGCCTGTGGAAAGAAGTCGGCTGGAATACGATCTTGTATCTGGCGGCAATTACGACCATTGATCCGCAGCTCTATGAAGCAGCGAAGGTGGAAGGCGCAGGCAGACTTGCTCAGATTCGCCATATCACGCTGCCGGGCATGATGCCAACCATTGCGATTGTGCTGATCCTCAGCATGCCGAGCTTGATTGCAGTGGGGATGGATCAGATCTATCCGCTGATGAATCCGGCCAACCAGCCGGTTGCAGATGTGCTGGATACGTACATTTTACGCAGCGGCTTGCAGCAAGGCTATTTCGGAATGGCTACTGCGATCGGACTGTTATCTTCAGTGATCAGCTTGATTCTCGTACTCGTTACGAATCAGCTGGCCCGCAAATTCAATGGGGAAGGGCTGTGGTAGAGAGATGAAGACTTCGTTAAGAGATAAAACAGCCCAGGTGATCATTATTGTTATACTATCCCTGCTCTGTGTAACGGTCATCTATCCGTTCCTGTATATGCTGGCAGTCTCCCTCAACGTAGGCAGCGACGCTGCCAAGGGCGGGGTGTATCTATGGCCGCGTGAATTCACACTGTACAATTATGAAATTGTACTTGGCAACGTTGTAATCCGTCATGCTTACCTGATAACGATTGCCCGAACGGTGCTGGGAACTGTGATCGGATTGGCAGTGACACTCCTGATGGCGTTCGGCATATCTTACCGGCTGCTGCCATTCAGAAAGCAGATTCTCGCTTATGTTCTGCTCACGATGCTCTTTAGCGGCGGATTGATTCCGCTGTATATTCAGCTGAACAATCTGTCTCTGCTGAATTCCTTCTGGGTATATATTATTCCGTCGGCCTTTTCGGCCTGGAACATGTTCGTTATGATGAAATTCATTCAAGGTATTCCCGAGGCGCTAATAGAATCTGCTGAGATCGACGGCGCGAATCCGCTGCGGATTCTGTTCGTAGTCGTGCTGCCGCTCTCCAAGCCTATGCTGGCGGCCATCGGATTATTTACCGCAGTAGGTCATTGGAATGACTGGTTCGCCGGCGCATTCTATGTCAGCGATCAGAATCTTATTCCGGTGCAGACCTTCCTGCAGCAGCTCTTGTCCGCTCAGGATATATCGACAGTGCTTGGCTCCAACAATAACCAGGAAGCACTGGCACGGGGAACGATGCTCTCCAATGTAACGCTGATGTCCATTAAGATGGCTACCGTAATGGTGAGTGCAATTCCGATTCTCTGTGTGTATCCGTTCCTGCAAAAGTATTTTGTCAAAGGGGTTCTGATCGGTTCCGTCAAGGGATGATGCAACTCCTGTATTAATGGGTATGAGGCAACAACAATATACCAATCTGTTATCCATGAGGGGGATAAATAGTGAATCTACGTGGCTGGAGAAATAAAGGGGCGGCGGTACTCAGTACTGCCATGCTAGTTTCTGTACTGTCCGCATGCTCAGGCGGTGCAGGCACACCTGGCACAGATGAAGGCGCAAGCGGTTCCAAGACATTCAAGCTGTGGCTCGGTTGGACGGCGACCGTCAATAATGACAGCATGGTACAGAAATATTGGAGAGAGAAAGAGCCGGGTATCAACGTTCAATTGGAGTCTACGCAGGGTGATGCCATGACTCAGTTAAACCTGAAGCTGAACACTGGCGGTTTTGATGATGCGGCCATTTTCTCACGCGGCGATGTGGTGACCAATGCCATGATTCGTTCGAAGAGCGTTCTTCCGCTCGAGCAATATTTCGATATGCCGGATAAATATCCAAGTCTGGCAGCCATCCCTAAAGTATATCTTGATAAAATGAAGGATGCCGACGGTCACATCTGGTCGATCCCGACCTGGTTCGATCAGGATCCTGCAGACCCGTGGCCGGGCTGGGCTTCCTTGGGCTGGTTCGTCCGCAGCGACGTGCTGGAGCAGGTAGGCATGACCAAAGATGATCTGAAAACGATTGATGGTGTGGAGAAGTATCTGAAGCTGGCAGCAGGTCAGAAGGATGCATCCGGCAAAAATCTGCTCCCGCTCAGCTTCATGTCTGACGCCAATGACGAGAACGTTGTTCTCAGTACCTTCGGTGTGACCGTCAGCTCGGCAGGCGGTGTAATTCCCGTAGAGAAAAAGGGGAACGATTACGAATTCATCTATGACAACCCGGAGTACAAAGCGGCATACCAATGGATGAACAAAATGTATAGAGAGAACCTGCTTGATCCTGAAGCGATTACAGATAAGAAGGAACGCTATAAGGAGAAGAACAAAACAGGCCGGGTAGCTATGAACGTAGGCGGATTCTTCAACATGGATGCTTCCTTGTGGGAAACATTGGATGGCCCAACCGAACCGGCATGGTTCTATGATGTCATTCCTTACCCGAAAGTTCCGGGTGTTGACCATGTCGGTGCGAATCAAATTATCAATCCTTATCCAGCAAATGATGTATACATCAACAAAAACACCAAGAATCTGGATGCAATCCTGTCCTTCTTTGATTACACACTTCAACAGAAGCCAGAGCAGCAGCAGGTTGCCAATGAAGGGCCGGCTGGAGTGTTCTGGGATTGGGTGGATCAGCCGCTGGGTAAATGGGTGTATACGGATGCCAAGTACAAAGAGCTGCATGATTCCGGAGACTCTGCTAAGAAAGCAAGTACGACACCGGAGCTATATGCGACCTCTTCTTACAGCAACAAATGGTATCCTTGGTGGAACTACGGCGTAACCGATCCTAAGGGCAGACTCAAGACGATTGAATTCACCGAAAGTATCGGTAAAATGGGCGGTGCCCGCGTGGCGGAAGACTATGATATGGTTAAAGCTAAACCGGGCGGTCTTTGGGAAAAGTATCTGCCGGAGCTGGAAAACGTACGCAAGGAATACAAGGCCAAGCTGATCATGGCCAAGGATGAGGCCGGATTTGAACAGGCCTGGACGGAATTCCAGGGTGCCTTGGAGAAGCGCGCACACTGGAGCGAGCTAAAGAATGAATGGCATGAGGAGTTGGCAAGCAAGTAAAATGCAGCACCGCCGGATGACGGCGGCTCCTGTCAGGACATCGAAGAACGGGGACCTTCCTTTTTTGGGGGAAGGGCTCCCGTTTATTCCTGTTTTAAGACGGTTTTATACATGAGGGGATGGCGAGAGGAGGAACTTTATTGAGACAATGGTTGGAGCGCAGGATTATCGGGTTCACACAAGGGATGGATCTGTACGGCAAAATTTTATCCATGTACATTCTAATCCTGCTGATTCCGACGCTGCTGCTCGGCAGCGGTGCCATTTATCTGGTCATCCAAAGCTTTCATAACAGCTTTCTGGCTACGGTTGATGAGGCAGTCCGGCAGACGGCGCGCAATGTGGATTTTGGCAAACAGAGCTATGATCTGTTAGCTGTCCGCACCGCTACTGACGGTGAACTTGTGTCCCGGCTGGGGCGGGAGTACACTGACCGGGCGGATATTGTGGATACGGTTAACTATGTGGATCGGACGTTTCTGGTTACAAGCAAATATTTGCCGGGAATCGCGGATTTCCGTATCTATCACACCAATGACACACTGGTTCAGGACGGACAGCTGCTGTGGCGCCCGGAGGGCCGTCCTCTAGCCGGACGAGATGAACAATCCTGGTTCGAAGAGGTGGTACACTCCCCGGATTCGCTGCATTGGGCCAGTGTTCCCGGCAACCCGGAGCAGATCGTCCTTTCCCGTAAAATTATCAGCCCAACGGGCAATATTTTGGGTGCGGTATATATCCTGTTGAATTATGATGCAGTCTTCGGTGATCTGCTAGGGCAGCCGTTTAACGACAACGGGAGCCTGTATGTGATCGATAGCTCTCGTCAGATTCTGGCTGGGACAAACCGCGAAGTCATCGGGAACCGTATGCTGCCGGATGAAGCAGCCGGAGGGAAGGCGGATAAACTGGTGGATGCCAACGTCTATAATCCGCATGAAACCAAAGCGCTTGTGATCAGTAAGCCGTTATCTTCAGACTGGCAGGTTGTTGCCGTCATTCATGCGAAATTTGTCGACGGGCAAAATTGGACAGTGCTGATTCTAATGATCAGTATTATGGCCTTCTTCCTGCTCCTGTCCATTTTCCTGATGCTGACTATTATCAAGAACATCGTGCTTCGCATCCGCAGGCTGGGCAACCGGATGAGCGACCTGTCCCGTGGTGAATTTGAGGTCATGGTGCGAAGCTCCGGGCATGATGAACTGGGCGAACTGGAGAATATCTTCAATTCCATGTCCGGCCGACTGGGCAAGCTGGTGCAGGATATCCGCATGGCTGGTGTAATGGAGAAGGAGCAAGCCTTCAAGGCGCTGCAGGCGCAGATTAATCCCCACTTTGTCTATAACTCGCTGGGATTGCTTCGCTGGCGGGCACTGGATTTGCAGGATGAAGAACAGCTTCGAATTATCGACGCGCTCACCGTCTTTTACCGGCTAACGCTCAATAATAATATCAGCGTGGTGCCGATTGCAGAAGAACTCCAGCATGTTCAGGCTTATATGGAAATTCAGGAGCTTCGTTATCCGGACCGGGTGCAGGTGGAATGGGAGATTGATGAGGAGGCGCTCCGTTATTTTACCGTCAAGACGATTTTGCAGCCGATTGTAGAAAATTGTTATCAACATGGTTCTATTACCCGTAAGAAAGATGCTCTAATTATTATTGCTGTACGGTATGAACAGGAGAAGATTGCGCTAACCGTCTTTGACAATGGAAAAGGAATCTCGCCAGAGGAGCTGAAGGATGTCCGGGAGGGACGAACGGTGAGTAAGAATAGAAGCAACGGCTTCGGGACAGCCAATATTAAAGAGCGGCTCAGTCTTTATTTTGGCGGGGAAGCGTCATTTGAGATCGAGAGTGAAGCAGGCGAGTGGACGCTGGTGACGATCAAGTTCCCGGCCTATGCCGAACCTATGAGTCTGGGAAAGGATGTGTAGTATGCTGAAGGTACTGATTGTGGATGATGAACCGTCCAATGTCTATGGTCTGGTCCGTTATATAGAATGGGAGAGTCTTGGTTACGAGCAGCCGATGACCTGTGAATCAGGTGAGGAAGCGCTGGATCTGCTTAAGGAGACGGCTTTTGATGTGCTGATCTCGGATGTATCGATGCCGGAAATGAGCGGGATAGAGCTGGTAGCGCATGCCAAGCGGATCTACCCTCAGCTGCAGGTGCTGATGATTAGCGGATATAACGAGTTTGAGTTTGTCCGCGACGCTATTGATGTGGGGGCACAAGCTTATGTTTTGAAACCGCTTAAACTGGAGGAGGTCGCAAGCCGTCTGACTTCGCTGCGGGTGACACTGGAGAAGATGAATGCCATTAAGGATCAGACCCGTGAACTGGAGCAAAAAGTATCAGAGAGTATCCGGGTGGCGAAGGAGCGCTTTGTCAGCGACCTCATTGCCGGGATTGCTCAGACGGAGGAGATGCTGTCCTCTTGGGAGCGGCTATTGGAACTGCCGCAGGTGGAGCAGGGGCTGCGGGTCATTGTCTTTGGCCTGGATCATTTTCTAACCTCGGGGCAGGAGGCTAGGGAGCGTGTTGTCCTTGGGGGGCTTTTTCGCAAAACGATTGATATCGGCCTATCCGACCTGGGTTCTCTGTTATTTCAGGGGCAGACCGCGCCTGATGAGATCGTGGTGCTGGAGCTGAATGCAAGTCCCGAGGAACGGGCGCGGATGGAGAAGCAGTTCAGTTTTATCCAGGAGATGGTGCTGGAACAGTATGGCTCCACAGTGACCGTTGGCTGCAGCAGAGAAGGCAGCGGCTGGGGAGAGGCTCAGCTGCTGTACAAAGAAGTCCGGTTCATGATGGCTCAGTCGCGCCTGATTGCCGATGGGCAGATTGCCCGGTTTGAGCAGCTCGATTCTGCGGGCTTCAAGGATTACCGGCTGCGTGAGGAATTGATGCCCAAGATGGTGAAGCTGATGGAAGAAGGAGATGCCCCCGGCGTGTCTGCGCATATGCAATCCATCTTCGATTTGGTGCTGGGGCAGGAACCTATATCTTTTTCACATGTGCAGGCTTTCGGCATGAGCTTCCTTAGCGAGCTGATTCGGGCACTCAAGTGGCACAGCAAAACAGAAGGCGAAATCAATATCCTCATGTGGCGGCGGCTGCTGGATTGCAGCAGTGCCCTGCAGATTGTTGAAGTACTGACCGAGGTTGTAGACCGTTATATGACCGAAGACCAGAATGATCAGCTCAACCAGCAGCGCAGTCTGATTCGCAGAATCGCCGTTTTTATAGAGGAGAAGGTGAAGGAGAACTGGACAGTAAAGCAGCTTGCGGAACAATTCAACCTGAATGCCAGCTACTTAAGCGTGTTATTCAAAAAAGAAATGGGCATCACCATCTCTGACTATGTCCAGGAGACCCGGATCAAGCTGGCACGGGAACTGCTGCAGGACCCCAGCGTTAAAATCTATGAAGTAGCCGAGCAAGTGGGTATCCAGACCTCGGCGTATTTCACCTACCTGTTCAAGAAGATCGTCGGCTGCACCCCGCAGGAGTACCGGAATTATCACTCTAAGGAGGAAGGGCGGGATAAGAGGTGAGCGTTTGAACGGTTCGAATCGTTACCGGCTTTTTCGGGCCCCCTCTTATGATATGGTGTCTTTTACGCTTCAGTATGCCTGTTGCGTATCTATCACCCTTTATGTGTGCTGCGGTACTGCGAGGGCGAGCAACCCATAATCTTCTTGAACAGTCTGGAGAAATAGTAGGGGTCCTGAAATCCCAGCCGGTGGCTGATTTCCTTGATGCTGTGATCCGTCAGGTCAAGATGCTGGCAGGCCAGCTGCACCTTAAGGCGCAAGTAATAATCGATCGGCGAATAGCCGGTCGTTTTTTTGAACCTGTGGGTGAAGTGCGGCACGGACAGGTTGCTCTCTGACGCCAGTTCTTTGAGTGACAGATTATGCTCCAAATGCTCAGTCATAAACTTCACAGAGCGCTCAATATCGTGCTTGTTGCGCTGCTGCTGGCTAGTGAGCGGCTGAAGCTGCGAGAACTTCAGGATGGCCGCCAGATGGCAAGCCAGTTGTGAGACATAGATGATATGGTGCAGGGTGTATCCTTTTTGCAGCAGCTCATAGCACTCATCGAACAGTTCTACGATCTTCAAGGATTTGTCGACCGGGATCGGAATCGGTTCACATGCCCCGTCGCTCCCCGAGAAGAAATCGGCGGCGTTCTCTCCTTTCATATGCCACCAGTAAATACTCCATGGATGCTCCGCGGAAGAGGCGTATTCATGCGCCATTCCTGCGGGGATAACGACTGCGGAACCCTTTTGCAGTGTCTGAGTCTTCTGACCCTGCACCCTGTACCAGCCTTCGCCGCTGATGCAGTAGATAACGATATACGCTGCGCTGCCTTCCGGGCGTTCCCTGTAGTGATGCTGCGCCAGTGGAAAGTAGCCGACATCGGTTAGATGCAGCGGGCGGATCAGGGGATGCTGGGCACAATCTTTAATAATATGATCCGGCAGGACGATTAATTTCTGGGCGTTGAAGCCTTCTTCAATTCGTATATTTTCCATATATACACTATGCTCGAGCGGAATTTCTTTGTCAAATCAGTCAATGATCAATAATCATCATATAGTCCATCATCCTCATGAGATAGTCAATGGTGTGTATGCGTGTTCACTCGTAAGATAAGGGTAGCAAGTGAATCCCTTACAAGAGAGGATGGGCACCCGTGTCAACCATTCAAGAAGTGAAGATTTGGGAGGAAAGTATCGAGATTCCCACCTATGAAGTCGGACAGCCGGACAAGAATCCGATGTTCCTGGAAAAGCGGGTCTATCAAGGAAGCTCGGGACGCGTGTATCCGCTTCCTGTCATTGATAAAATTTACGATGAGAAGGTTATGAAGTCTTACCAGATGGTCTTTTTGGAAAATGAGTTCGTACAGATTCAGATTATGCCGCAGATCGGCGGACGGATCTACCGGGCGATTGATAAAACCAACGATTATGATTTTGTCTATCACAATCAAGTTATTAAGCCAGCACTGGTTGGCCTGACCGGGCCGTGGATCTCTGGCGGTATTGAGTTCAACTGGCCGCAGCATCACCGTCCCAATACCTTTGGTCCGGTGGAATACCGGCTGGAGCAGGGTGAAGACGGAAGCGCTACGGTCTGGGTCAGCGAGATTGACCGGATGAGCGGCACCAAGGTGACCGCAGGTTTCACCTTGCATCCCGGCAAGGCTTATCTGGAGATTTCGGCGCAGATGTACAACCGGACACCGGAGCCACAAACCTTCTTATGGTGGGCGAATCCGGCGGTTGCCGTCAACGATCACACTCAGTCCGTGTTCCCTCCGGACGTAACGGCGGTTTTTGACCACGGCAAACGCGATGTCTCGCGTTTCCCGATAGCGACTGGCACCTATTACAAGATGGATTACTCCGAGGGTGTAGATATTTCCCGCTACAAGAACATTCCGGTGCCGACCTCTTATATGGCCTACAAGTCGGACTTTAACTTCGTAGGCGGCTATGATCATGGGGTACAGGCTGGATTATTGCACGTAGCGAATCATCATGTCTCACCGGGCAAGAAGCAGTGGACCTGGGGCAACGGCGAATTCGGCCAAGCGTGGGACCGCAATCTGACTGATGAGGACGGCCCGTATATTGAGCTAATGACAGGTGTGTTCACGGACAACCAGCCGGACTTCACATGGCTCCAGCCGTATGAAGAGAAATCCTTCAAGCAATATTTCATGCCTTATAAAGATATCGGTGTGGTCAAGAATGCTTCGATTGAAGCCGCTGTCAATCTGGAAGTGGATGAGACAGAACGCACGGCTACAGTGTTGGCCTATGCGACATCGGTCTTCGAGGGTGCCGTAATTGAGCTGAAGGGCCGGAGCCGCACCTATGTCTCCGATGAGGTGACACTCTCTCCGACCTCGACCTACAAGTCCGTCATCACGCTGGACGAGGGCGACCTTCCGCATGATCTTACGGTTACGGTGCGGGAAGCTTCTGGACGTCTGTTGATTGCCTACCGTCCGGCGAAGCCGTCCATTGAACAGGTCCCGGATGCAGCCAAGCCACTGCCGAAGCCGGAAGAACTGCTCACGAACGAGCAGCTGTATCTGGCAGGTCTGCACCTTGAGCAATATCGCCATGCCACCTTTGAGCCGGAGGCCTATTATCTCGAAGGATTGAAGCGCGACCCGGATGATATCCGGATCAACACAGCCTACGGTACACTGCTGCTGCGCCGCGGGCGCTTTGCCGAGGCGGAGGGACATTTCCGCACCGCAGTGAAATCGCTGACTTGGCGGAATCCGAACCCTTATGATAGCGAAGCCTACTATCAGCTCGGGATGGCCTTGAAATTGCAGAACCGGAGCGAAGAGGCCTTCGCTGCGTTCTACAAAGCCGTATGGTCTGCTGCTTGGCAGGACAGCGGATACTTCTCGCTGGCTGGCATTGCTAGCGGCCAGGGGCAATACGGTGAAGCGCTGGAGCTGGTGGAGCGTTCGCTCATCCGCAACAGCCGCAACTACAAGGCGCGCCACCTGAAAGCGGCGCTGCTACGCAGGCTGGGTAAGCCTGCGAAGGGTCTGGCCTTTGCAGAAGAGACGCTGGCGCTCGATCCCGCTGACTTTGGAGCCGCCAACGAACGGTGGGCGGCACTGCTGGCGCTGGGCGAAGCCGCCCAGGCGGAAGCTGCGCTGGCTGAACTGCAGCGCTTCATGCGCGGCGATGTTCATAACACGCTGCAGCTGGCTGCCGATTATATCGGCTCCGGCCTGTATGAAGAGGCCGTGCAGGTCATGGCGCGGATCGCACCGGATGCGGGCACATCCGCCTATCCGATGCTGCACTATACACTGGCCTATGCCTACGCACAGCTCGGCTCGGCTGAGCTTGCGGCAGCACACCGTCAGGCTGGCAGCCAAGCGCCTGCCGATTACTGCTTCCCGAACAGCCTATTGGACCTGGCTGTGCTGGAGAGCGCCATTGAGGCAAACCCTACCGATGGCATGGCGAACTACTATCTGGGCAACTGGCTGTATGACAAGAAGCGCCACGCGGATGCTATCGCCCGCTGGGAAGCGGCTGCGTCGCTTCAGGGCGATTTTCCAACGGTACACCGTAATCTGGCGCTGGCTTATTTCAACAAACGCAATGATCCACAGGCCGCACTCCAGTCGCTGGAACGTGCTTTTGAATTGAACACAGCCGATGCCCGTGTCTTCTATGAATTGGATCAGCTCTACAAGAAGCTGGGTCGTTCTGCCGATTGGCGTTTTGCCAAACTGGAATCCCATTCGGACCTTGTCGGCAAGCGTGATGACCTGTATGTGGAGTTCGTGGGCTTACTCAATTCTCTGGGGCGGCACGAAGAGGCCATCTCGGTACTTGAAAACCGCAACTTCCATCCATGGGAAGGCGGAGAAGGCAAGGTGACCGGACAGTATGTGTTCGGCCATGTGGAGCTGGGGAAGAAGAAATTGCAGGAAGGAAACTACGAAGAAGCGGTGTCCTTGCTGTTGAAGGCGCGGGTCTATCCTGAGAATCTCGGGGAAGGCAAGCTGGACGGGGCACAAGAGAACAATATTCTGTACTATCTGGGTAACGCGTATGAGGGATTGGGCAACAGGGAGCAGGCCGAATTCTACTGGAGCGCCGCTTCGCAAGGGCTTGAGGAACCAGCGGGAGCGATGTATTACAACGATCAGCCGCCGGATATGATTTTCTATCAAGGGCTGGCTTGGCAGAAGCTACAAGTAGAGAAGGAAAGCAAACGCCGTTTCAACAAGCTGGTAGATTACGCAGAAAAGCATCTGTTCGATGAAGTGGAATTTGACTACTTTGCCGTATCGCTCCCGGATTTCCTCGTCTTCGAGGATGATCTGAACAGACGCAATGAAATTCACTGCCGCTACATGCTGGGTCTCGGATTACTTGGCTTGGGACGTACAGAGGAAGCCAAGATCCGGTTCCAAGAGGTGCTGGCGCTGGAAGCTAATCATCAGGGAGCTCTGATCCATCTTAACCTGAGCTAGCGGCACATTATGATCACTGTTAGAATACCGAAAGGATAACACTGAAGATGGTAATGGGAGAATACTAGCAGGAGATACTGGAGGGTGATTATTGCAGGGGCGTCTGCGATGATCATCCTCTGGTGGTCTAGAGGGAGGGACATCATGACACATTGGCGGGAAAGTAATATCGAAGGCTATGACGCCTGGATTGGCGTTTCAGCGCAGGTCTCGGTCTGTATAGTGCCGGGGCTGGGGGCCAAAGCAGTGTCGCTGCGCAGTACCCGGACCGGACGGGAATGGATATGGCGTAGTGAAAAAGCACTCGGGAATGAGGGATATGGTACCCCCTTCCCGAGTGGGGATGAGAGCGGCTGGGATGAGATGTTTCCCTGCATCGACGCCGGGCAGTATCCGCTGGAGCCTTGGAAAGGCAGGCCGATCCCCGATCACGGGGAAGTATGGTCTCTCGCGTGGGAAGCGCACAGCACAGGTGCTGCTCTGCACTGCCGGGTACAAGGCAAACAGTTTCCATACTTGCTGGAGAAGACGTACTCCTTCGCAGCAGATGGTAAGCTGCGGATAGACTATGCTGTCACAAATACATCCGCAGCACCGTTCTCCTTCCTTTGGGCAGCCCATCCGCTACTGGAGGTTCGGGCGGGGATGAAGCTGCATGTACCAAATGGTCTCGATGAGATCGAGATTTCCTATTCGGCAGAGGAAAGGCTCGGCGTCTTCGGGGACAGACAGCCTTGGCCTCTGGCCCCTACCGCTGGCGGAACCGTCGATTTGAGTGTGACGGAAGCGAATGAGGGACGATTTGCCGAGAAATATTATTTCACCGGCAAGGCGGAGACAGGAGTCGCAGCAGTCAGTGATCCTGCGACTGGAGAGTCCATCACGTTCAGCTACCCCGCTGAACAGGTTCCTTACCTCGCCGTCTGGGCCAATTACGGCGGATTCGGCGGCAATTATCAGCTTGCGCTGGAACCGGCCACCGGACGGATGGATCATCTCGGGGAGGCCGTGCGGCGCAGCGAGGTCGCCGTTGTTGCGGGCGGTGAAGTGTACCGCTGGCACCTTGAGGTGAGTCTTATTTAAACTGGGAAATTTAATATATAGAAGACGAACAAAAAATAACAACTAAATAAGCCGAAAAAAGAAAATAACAAAAAGCGAAGATGAGTGAAGGGGGAAGTTTGGGACCGTAGGAGCGTGAGCGCTCGCCTGAAAGCTTTCCATAGGAAAGCTGGCAAAGGTAGCGTATGCCTGAAAGCATTCCATAGGAAAGCTAGCAAAGGTAGCGTATGCCTGAAAGCATTCCATAGGAAAGCTCGCATCGGAATATAGATTGTCAGCAGCAAGACCTATAATCCATGGCTGTTCAAATTCAGCGATGTCGCCAGAAGCGGTAAATTCTCCTTCTCCAGTCGTCTTAACAGTGAATAAGAGGGCCAATTTCCCAACTAAGAGCATTTTTGTACCTTATTTTTCTTTAATATAGACAAATGAAGTAAATAAGGGCATTATTGTATCTTATTTTTCGGAAAAGCACGCTGGACGGGTAATTCTGGAAGATTTAAGGTACAATATTGCACTTAATCTCCATAAACCCTTAGCTNTATAGATTGTCAGCAGCAAGACCTATAATCCATGGCTGTTCAAATTCAGCGATGTCGCCAGAAGCGGTAAATTCTCCTTCTCCAGTCGTCTTAACAGTGAATAAGAGGGCCAATTTCCCAACTAAGAGCATTTTTGTACCTTATTTTTCTTTAATATAGACAAATGAAGTAAATAAGGGCATTATTGTATCTTATTTTTCGGAAAAGCACGCTGGACGGGTAATTCTGGAAGATTTAAGGTACAATATTGCACTTAATCTCCATAAACCCTTAGCTGCAGAGAATTTAAGGTACGAAAATGCCGTTAATTACACTTCGTTCCTTCTTGTATAAGCCCTCTTGTTCTTGGCAATGGTTGTTTTTTATACATTCTAAAATAGCGAGAAGGAATGGAGGGGGAAGTTTGGAACTGTAGCATCGGAAGCGCGTGCCTGGAAGCTTTCCATAGGAAAAGCTGGCATCGGAAGCGACAGCCTGAAAGCTTTCTGAAGCAAAGCTCGCATGGGAAGCATAAGCTCTCCGGATTATCCGCGAGTAGCGGTACAATCAAGAGAGATCTGGGGACAACAGCGGCCGGAAGTCCAAACATCCACCCTAGTGACGATCGAGCCTTACGTTTGGAGCTTGTGTTTGGAGTTTACGTTTGGAACTTAGGTTTGGATCTTAGGTTTGGATGTTAAGTTCGGAACTTAAGTTTGGAGCTTACGTTTGGATTTTAAGTTCGTCATATATAATAAGACAGAAAAAAGGAAAAGTTCAATTTATACAGCAGGAGGGACACAGAGATGATCAAATGGCTGTTTATGAACCGGAGCATCCGGACCAAAATCGTATGGAGCAATATGGTGATTTCTCTCGTCCCCCTGCTGATTTTGTCCTATCTGTTCTACCAGACAAGCACCAGCTCGCTGGAGCAGGCGATGATCCGCAGCTCTGACCAGAACGCTGAATATGTATCAGATAATCTGGACCAGTATTTTCGCAATCTATCGACCTCGGCACTCCAGGTTTACGGTTTCAAACGGGTCATTGACCTGATGGAGAACGGTACGAACTATAGTGACGCCAATATTATGGACATCAGGGAGTCGCTGGCGGGATACTATCGGCTTGTGGTTAGCAATAATGCCGATATTATCAAGATTACCGTGCTCGGAAGTGATAACACCGTTCAGGACAGCTGGTCCAGAGCAGACAGCTACAATGTCATTGCCCTGAACGATCAGGTTCCCCATTACCGGGAGATTCCTGATCTGCCTTTCCAGCACTCCCTGATGTTCACTTATACGGATCCTGTGATTGAGCAGGATCTTTTTGTGTATGCGATGACCATATACGATCCGTTCTATAAGAAGAAGTTTGGTTCGCTGGTCTTTTATGTGAAGGGGAAAGACTTCTATAAGAAAATGGAAAAGTATAACCGCTCGCCGAATGTGATCGTCCTGCAGAATGAGCGCGGAGAGACCTTTTACCGCACCAGTGAGGCCTATCCCGGGGAGGTCAAGCCCTACGTCCGTCCGGAGCGGATGATCGACAGCCATGCACACCAGCTGCATTTTTCGCAAAATCGTGAATTGCTAACTAGCACTTCCTATCTGGATCATGCCAACGTCGGGCTGAGCGTCTTGTATCCCAGTACGGAGCTGGCGGATAACCGCAGGAACACGCTGCGAATTACCATTGTTGTGCTTATACTGGTCATGCTCGTCATTGCAGGCTTCTCTCTGCTGGCGCAGCAGTTCATCACAAGACCGATTCAGTATCTCGGCAAAGCGATGCGAGCTGTACGGAGAGGGAAATTTAACACCACACTGAAGCCCAATCGTTGGCATGATGATTTGTCAGAGCTGACGGCGAACTTTAACTTCATGACGGAGAAGATCCAGGAGCTGATCGAGAAGGAGTATAAAATGCAGCTGCGGAACAAGGAGGCCCAGTTTCTGGCGCTGCAAATGCAGATTAATCCGCATTTTCTGTACAATACGTTACAGACGATCGGCGGTAAGGCGGTGCTGATCGGGGATTATGAGATTCATGAGATGTGCCGCGCCCTTGGGGATATGTTCCGCTACAGCTTCTATGAAGGCAATATGGAATCGACGCTGGGGCAAGAGCTGGCGCATCTGAACAACTATTTGTATATCCAGCAGCTTCGGTTCGAGGAATCGCTAAAGACGGAGTTTGAGGTGCAGTCGGAGCTGATGGACTGCTCTATGATTCGTTTTATGCTCCAGCCGATCATGGAAAATACGATTGTCCATGCTTTGGGCCAAGAGGATCATCACCTACTCGTGATCGGCGTGACTGCTGTCCGTGAGGGGAAGGATGTGCTGATTGTCATCCGTGATAACGGAACGGGCATGGAGGAGGAGAAGCTGGCCGAGCTGCAAGCCGCACTTTCCAGTCCTTCGCCGGAAGTGTTCTCGGGTGTATCCATTGGACTGAGGAATGTCCACGAGCGGATTCGGCTATTTTATGGCCCCCCTTACGGCCTTACGCTGGATAGCAGGTTAGGCGAGGGAACAACAGTGGAGATCCGAATTCCATATAAAAAAGCGGGGGCTGAGCATGTATAAAGTGATGGTCGTGGACGATGAGCTATGGGGCCGCAGGGCGATCAGCAAGATGATCAGCGAACTGAACCTGGATGCCGAGGTCATCGCGGAAGCTAGACATGGGGAAGAAGCGCTTAAGCTGATCGGGGTCAGCAAGCCGCATATCGTGGTTACCGATATGAACATGCCGGTCATGGACGGACTGCAATTTCTGGAGCATCTTCATGAGCACCACAGCGACATCCGGGTGATCGTGATCAGCGGGTATTCCCAGTTTGAGTATTTGCATGGGGCTATTCGTTATCAAGCCTGCGAGTATTTGCTCAAGCCGGTTTCTATCGGCGAATTGCGCAGCGCGATGATCAAGGCGGCGGAACTGAGCAGCACATACAGGAGCCATCAGCAGCAGAAAAAAGAAGCTGTAGATCTGCTCAAGCTGAAGCGGAGCGCTTTTTTGCAAAATGTCACTGCAGAAAGGATCACTAATCCATCAGATATCCTTAAGCATCAGGAAGAATTGCAGATTTCTTCTGGCCTGGAGTATTCCCGGCTGGTAGTGATGATGTTCCGGCATTTTCAGGAGACAGCCCGTACCCGGTTTCACGGCAACGCCGATCTGCTGATGTTCAGCATCGAGAACATTTTGCATGAGCTTTTGCAGGATGAACTGGCACTGGTTTACAAATCGGATGACCGGCTGCGAATTTGCCTGGTGCAGAATGGGCCGCTGACGGACGGCTCACAGGGACCTGCCTGGTTACCGGAGTTCCACAAGGCTGTTCAGCGGATGCTGAAGCTGGAGGTCTGCGCCGGACTCAGTCCGTCTTTCAGTGAGTTAGCCGAGCTCCCGCATATGTTCCGTGCTGCGAATAAAGCCATCGGGGGAGCAAGGCTGCATGATTCCGGCTGCGGCCTGTATCCTGCAGAGGATCAGATTGAGGTCAGGAGTGGAGGTCAGCTAACTTCCTTTGATTTGCAGGCTCTCCGTCAAGCGGTGGCATCCGGTAATGTGAAGGAGGTCCGGGAGCTGCTGCACAATTATTTGACAAAGGTAACGGCCTGCGGAGTAATCACGATCAGCGAGGTTCAGCAGGAGCTGGCGAGAATTATGGATGTGGCCGTCTCGGAGCTGAAGGTGATGGCATCGGCTCGTCCTACGGTCTTCGATCCCCAGTCCATCACAGGCATTATGGATGGCAGAGAAGTCACCTTGTTGCTGAGCCGCTGGCTGGAGGCGATTGAGGAGTACAGTACGGACCGGAACGAATCCGAATCGATCCAGATGATCCAGAGCATCGCCGCTTTTTTGGATGACCATTACTTTGAAGATATCAGTCTGATTGATGTTGCCACTAGATTTCACATGGACCCAAGCTACTTGAGCAAGCTGTTCAAGACGGTGACCTCAGAGAATTTCATCGAATATTTGACTCGCAGGCGGATGGAGAAGGCTTGCGAGCTGCTGCGTGCTTCCGACCGGAAAATTAGCGATATCTCTGAGCTCGTGGGCTATGAGAATCAGCGTTATTTCAGCCAGGTGTTCAAAAAAAGCACAGGACAGACGCCTTCGGAATACCGGGACAGCCCTCTCCAGCGGGACTGATTACAAAAAATTGAACATCCGCTGCACCATTTATTTTATTACGGTTTCTCCCGGAAGCCGGTACGATAAAAGCAGGACATAAAGAGCTGTATAAGCTGAACTTAAGAATCACGTATCGCGAGCCGGCCATTCAGATTCTTAAGTTCACTCTGTATAGCGTCCAACGCTTGAACTAGATGAAGGGGGAAATTACGTTGAAAAAATGGATGTCCATCAGTCTTGGTGTCATGCTGCTGAGTACCTTGCTATCTGCTTGTGGCGGAGGCAATAATACACCGTCTGCGGACGGGAATGCCGAAGGCGCTCCCAGCAGTGGAGGCAATACGAAGTCTGAAGAACCGGTGACGATTAAGTTCATGCACTTCAAGAGCGATTTTACCGATCAGATTGCCAAGATTGTAGAGCAATTCGAGAGCGAAAATCCTAATATCAAGGTCGAAATACAGCCGGTCAAATACGATGATTACTATACCCTGCTCAAAACCAAGCTGGCAGGCGGTGACGTCATAGACGTCTTTACGCTAAATGCCGGTTTCAATACCCAGCTTTTTGCGGACGGCGGTTATCTGACAGATCTTACGGGCCAGCCTTTTTTGAACAACTTTGATGAAAGCGTAGTCAAAGGCCAGGCGACAGGTGGCAAGAATTACGTGATGCCGCTGAATGCGAACCCGATTGCAGTGTTCTATAACAAAAAAATCTTCAAGGATCTGGGCCTGGAGGTTCCGAGAACCTATGATGCCTTGATCGCAGCCGCTGATAAGATCAAAGCAGACGGCAAAACCCCATTCGCTCTTGGCTGGAAAGACGGATGGACGATGACCATGTGGAATACCCGCGATTTGCCGAGCAACAGTGCCTTGGTAGAGGGTCAGCCAGATTTCTTCGAGAAGATTGAGAAAGGTCAGGCCAAGTTCGCGGACAATCCTGCAGTAAAAACAACAATTGAGCATGCCGCGAAGCTGTTTGAACTCGGTAACAAGGATCAACTGGGCGTGGACTACAACGGCGCTGTCGATCTTTTTGCCAAAGGAAATGTCGGCATGATGTATATGGGTACTTGGCCGCTCCCGGATATCGAGAAGAAGAATCCTGATCTGTATAACAATGACCTGGGCTACTTCCCGTACCCCTTCAGCAACGACGAAAGCCTGAACAAGCTGGACTTTAACGCAGACGCGTCACTGGCTATCGGCAGCAAGACCGAGCACAAGGAAGCTGCACTTAAATTCTTGGCCTTCATGTCCAGCAAAGAGGGCGGGGATGCCTGGGTGGAGAACATCAAATCCTTGAGCTACGTTAAGGGAACCTCTACCGATATTGCCCCTGCCATCAAGGACTTGCAGCCGTACTTCGATAATGGTCAGACTTACGATTCCCAGCTTTATTTGGCGAAGACGACCATTGACTGGCGGGCTCCATTTGATCAGAACCTGCAAAATCTGTTCTTTAAAAAAGTTACGCCGGAGCAGATTATTTCCAATATGGACGACTGGTTGAGCAAGAACCATAAATAGCGCTCAGTAGACAAAGAGACGTGGGGGAAGGCATGGAGGAACACTCTGTGTCTTTTACCCTGCGGGAAGAAAGGATATGAGACTTATGGGGAATCTCCAGCGTGCCCTGCGGAAAGAGATGTGGTACCTTCTTTTTATTGTGCCGGGCGTTTGTCTGTTTATTATGGCGGTTGTTATTCCGCTGATCATGGGAGCGCGTTATTCTTTTACAAACTGGGATGGCGTGTCTAATACGTTCGCTTTTGTCGGCTGGGATAATTATGTGAAAGCATATCAGGACCCTGGTTTCTGGGCGGCCCTTGGCAATACAGCCAAATACGCGCTCGTGCTGACGCTGCTTGTTAATGTCATCTCTCTCGTGCTTGCGCTGGTGCTGGATGCTTTTCTGCCGCTGCGCAATGTATTCCGGACGATCTTTTTTCTGCCAAGTGTGATTTCGATCGTTCTGTCGGGGTTTATCTGGAGCTATAACTATAGCACGGGGATTCCCCAATTGCTGAGCCACTTCGGACTGGATGTCACAAGCCCGCTCGGCAATCCTGATTATGCCTTGTTCGGGCTGATTCTTGTGGCGCTGTGGCAGGGGATTGGCTCGCCGATGATCATCTACATTGCCGGTCTGCAAGGCATCCCACAGGAGCTCAGCGAAAGTGCCAAGATTGACGGTGCAGGGGTATGGAAATCCTTCCTTCATATCACCTTCCCCTTGCTCGCGCCTTCGGTTACCATTAACCTGCTGCTGGTGCTGACCGGGTCGCTTAAGGTATTTGATCTGGTCTTTGTAACTACGAACGGGGGGCCCGGCTTTTCCACTGAGGTTGTGTCCACGTATATCTACAGAACTTCCTTTTCGTCTTTCCAAGGCGGGTACGGGATGGCATTGTCCATGATGTTCTTCCTGATCCTGGTGATTGTTACAGTTGTGCAAATGTCCATTTCCCGCAGACGGGAGGTGGAGATGTAATGAAAAAGACGCGAATCACGGTTTTTGTACTGATTTTGGTGTTGGCGTTGATTTTTTTGTTTCCTTTATATATTGCCGTATTGATGTCGGTCAAAACAGCCAAGCAAACCTTTGATTCTTTTTATGCGCTGCCGTCCAGCCTTGATTTTTCTAATTATCTGCACGCTTGGCAGACCTCGAAATTCCCGGTGGCGATTAGCAACAGTCTTATCATCACAGGGTTATCTGTGGTGCTGATTGTACTGGTATCTGCCTTAGCTGGTTATTCGATCGCAAGAAGGAACAAGCCTTTTTATAACATCATGTTTCTGCTGTTTCTCTCGGGAATGATGATTCCGTTTCAGGTGACGATGCTCCCATTGTATAAGCTTGGAAAAACCCTACATATGCTCAATACGCATTGGGGTATTATCCTGATCTACGGGGGATTTGGTATCCAGATGGGTGTGCTGTTCTATACAGCTTTTATCAAGCAAATCTCGCGGGAAATCGAGGAAGCGGCCACGATTGACGGCTGTTCTACACCGGGAATCTTCTTTCGTGTAATTCTTCCTTTGTTAAAGCCGGTGACGGCAACGGTGGTTGTGTTGAATGCACTGTACATCTGGAATGATTTTCTGCTGCCTTTGCTTTATTTGCAGGACAATCAATACCGGACCATCCCGCTGCAGCAATATTTCTTCTTCGGTCAATACAGCAGTGATTTGAACCTGGCGTTCGCTTATGCCGTCATGGGGATGATCCCGGTCATCGTCTTCTTCCTGCTGATGCAGAAATTTATCATTAAGGGGATCGCTGCAGGCGCAGTCAAAGGATAACCTGATAAATGAATGGAGTGTTTTACGTTGGCGATTCAGTATTTGGAACAGGAACGAATTTTTGAAATCCGGATGAAGCAATCCTCTTATATTTTGGGCATTAATGAAAAAGATAGTGTGCAGCATCTGTACTGGGGCGAGCCAGTAGAGGCACGCGACTGCGTGGGCCTGCTGGCTGCGCGCACTCACAGTTCCTTTGACGCCGACTTGAACGGCGAGCTGGAGGAGTACGGCGGTTGGGGAGGTAGCAGCTATACCGAGCCTTGTCTGAAAGTGAAATTCGGTGATGGGGTCCGTGACCTGAAGCTGCAATACACAGGACATGAAATTGTCAGTGACAATGAACTGGTGATCATCCTGACCGATGCCCATTACTCGCTGCGGGTGGAGGTTTGCTATAAAGCAGTTATTCAACATGATCTGGTCGAAAGAGTTGTGAAGATCACGAATGAAGAAGATCTGCCTGTGGGTATTAACCAGGTTATGGCGGCGGCGTGGTCGCTCCCGGTATTGCCTGCTTATCGGCTGACGCATGTCACAGGCCGCTGGTCTGGAGAATATCAGCTTCGCTCCCAGCTGCTGACCGAGGGCAAGAAGGTGCTGGAATCCAGAAGAGGATTCACGGGACCGAATGCCAATCCATGGTTCGCGATTGATGGAGGTCAAGCAACGGAGACTCAGGGCAAGGTCTGGTTCGGAGCCTTGGGTTGGAGCGGTAACTGGAAGATTGTCGCAGAGAAGTCCAGCTTCGGCCGACTGCGTATCGTCGGCGGGATCAATGATTTTGACAGCTCGTTCACACTTGCGCCGGGAGAGAGCTACACCTCGCCGGTCTTTACAGGCGGGTTCGCTGCGAACGGCTTTGGGCAAATGAGCCGCAATCTGCATCGCTATCAAAGCGAATGCATTCTTCCAGGCTCGCGGATTAGAAGAGTGCTCTATAACTCCTGGGAAGCGACGGAGTTCGCTGTAACTGCCGAAGGCCAAAAAGCGCTGGCCCGACAGGCGGCCCGGATGGGCACAGAGCTCTTCGTCGTGGATGACGGCTGGTTCGGTGGACGGAACAGTGACCGGGCAGGTCTCGGGGATTGGACCGTCAACCCGGAGAAATTCCCGTTGGGTCTTCAAGAACTGATAGATGATGTGAAAGGACTAGGCATGGATTTCGGATTGTGGGTAGAGCCGGAATCTGTCAACCCGGACAGCGATCTGTACCGGGAGCATCCGGATTGGGTCTATCAGTTCCCGAACCGTGAAGCGACATTGCTTCGCAATCAGCTGTTGCTGAATTTAGGCAAGCCTGAGGTCAAGGACTTTGTGCTTGATTTTATGACTGAACTGCTGAGTACCCACGACATTTCCTTCATTAAATGGGATATGAACCGGACGGTCACAGAGCCAGGGATGCTGCCGCTGAAAGAGCATGAAGACCAGTCCGTGTGGATCAAGCATGTGGATCACCTGTATGAAATTTGGGCAGAGCTGAGACACCGCTTCCCGCAGGTGGAATTTGAGACCTGTGCCGGCGGCGGTGCACGGATCGATCACGGCATTTTGCGGTTCGCCGACCAAGCGTGGATCAGCGACAATACGGATGCCCGCGACCGCTTGAGCATACAGGAGGGCTTCACGTATGCCTACAGTCCATCCATCATGATGTGTTGGGTGACAGAATCGCCGCATGGTATGAACGGCAGAAATCTGCCATTGTCGTTCCGCTTCCATAGCGCCATGATGGGCGGCCTTGGCATCGGAGCGAATATCGGCAACTGGTCCGATGAGGAAATAGCCGAAGCAGGGCGGTATGTGCAGCTGTATAAAGACATTCGCCATGTCATCACGGAGGGGAATATGCATCGGCTGTCCTCGTTCCGGGATGGTGATATTTCAGCCAGCCAGTACATCAGCCAAGATGGACGGGAGAGCGTGGTCTTCGCCTTCCAGCAGGCCCAGTATTTCGGTTCCGCGGAGAAAAGACTGACTCTGCAAGGGCTTGACCCGCAAGGCGTATATCTCGTGCAAGATGAGAAGGGCGAAGCCGGTACGACATGGCATGGCTCCAGCCTGATGAACCTTGGCCTGCCGCTGACCCTGTGGGGCGATTACGCCAGCCAACTGTTCCGCTTGATGCGCCAGTCGTAAGCGGGCGGATATATGGGTGAAATGTGAAAGAGAAGAAGCGTCCCCGATGCACGATTGGGGGCGCTTCTTTGCGTTATGGCATTTTGATACATGTAGTTATGGTAGTCTATTTCTTGTTGTTACGGAGTTTTGCTGCTTGCTGTTACGGAGTTTTGCTGCTTGCTGTTACGGAATTTTGCTGCTTGTTGTTACGGTGTTTTGCTGCTTGTTGTTATGGAGTTCTGCTGCATGTTTTATGGCGTTCTGCTACATGTTGTTATGGTACTCTACTTCTTGTTGTTATGGAGCTTTGCTACTTGTTGTTACGAATAGCTGTCCTCCTACAAGTTGAACCACACCATCCGCTGATCGGGGATAAGTGATCGATCTCCATAAGAGCTCATATTGTTGTTTATATAACACGCATTTAATAAACACAGCGCAATTTCGAAAAAATGACTTCGACGTCTCAATAACGGGTTTCTTGTATCCTAAAGTACAGAATGAATCCTTGGTTCACAAGGATTTCACTCATTCGGGTGACAATTGCACCGAAAAGCTCAGCTTCTCTCGATAGACATTGGAATAACGGGAATAACTCCTGTTATTTTGATTAAATGCTCTTCTTTTCTAAATATAACTGGAAAATATCCCGTTAAACACCTCATGAATAGACCACATTACAGCTAAATGAGGTTTTTAACGGGAGAAATTCCCTTTATTGATGACAAATAAGCTGGAAGGAAACAATTAACGGTATATTTTCCTGTTATTAAAGCTCTCTTAAGCTCGAACTTGGGCTCAGGCGAATATTCCAGTGAAGTGTGGACCAAGGATTTCGCCCGCGCATCCAGAACGTTAGATTATTAAGTTCACACTATATAGCTATCACATTTCTCTTCTTAATGTGGGTACTTCACGATGGTGATTACTTCACCTGGCGCTGTGTTAATCAGGCCTACTTCACCCAACAATGCCAGCTGTTCCCCAGACGAGAGTGTGCATAGCGCACCATCTTCCCAAGGGATGTAGAAGGAGAGAGGAGCGCCAGCTTCGCTGATGATCTCAATCCACTCTGGCTCACCGTCGCCGAATGCCGCGCTAACCAGGAAGCTGCCCACAGCGCGCAGCGTATGGAATTCTGCGTGCTGTCCATCCGGCCAATTGGGGAAGAAGCGCAGGTGCCCGTTGTAGCTTTGCAGCAGGCATTCATTAATAACCGCAGGCAGGGAGAAATTCTCGAACCACACGCCCATCCGGGACATGAAATCGAAATTTTCCGTGTCTGCATAACGGCCCCCGCTCATCAGTACACGGTCTGTGCAGGTCCCGTTTGGCAGCAGGCAATATTGGACTTGCCGCTTGAAGCGCTCCAGATCCAGCACACCAAGACGGGCACCAGCAAGATGGTAGAATACTAGCTCATTGCCGCCCTCATTGCGGTGATTAAGATAGGAATTCACTGCTGTCTGGTAGTCTTCTTCGGAGGAATGCAGGCCATGGTCTTCTCCAGGGAAGACCGTTGTGAGCGGAACCGGCACGTTATAGACGACCTCGGGATTCTCGCCTTCTACCGATACGAAGACACGTCCGTTCCGGGATTCGGCTGTAGGGTAGGACGGAAAATGATTGAGAATTTCTTCTACCTCGTTCAGCAACTCCGCTTCCTCTTGCTCTGATCCAAGCACGGCACAGGCTTGAATGAACGCACGAAAAACAAACCGGGTCAATGTCAGGTCGATGAGGCAGTCGCTGTTTTTGGCAAAACCGGGTGTGATCTCGTATAGCTCCGGTACAACTGTCGGGAAGATATGATAATCCTCGTCTCCCCATTGTTCTCCCCGAGCTTCCGGGCGTTTCATATAATCTACCATGAACAGAACAGCTTCCTTAATCGGCTGGAAAGCCCGGTCACGCAGGAAGACAGCATCCATAGAGTAAAGATAGTGCCACCAAAGACTTTGCACAGTCCATGGGGTTTCGCAGATTTCCCAGCCCCAGTGCGGTACCGGGTAAGGCATCATCGTCATTTCCACCGGATAGGCCGAGTGCGGGAAATAAGCTCCGCGCAGGCCGTAGTAATCCCGCGCCCAGGTTTGGCTGACGGGCAGTACGTGATCCACCATATCGACATAAGGCAGGTGCTTGTCGATATGATTACTGGAGAAAGCCAGCCAGAAGGGCTGCTGCGTATTGTAGTTCATATGATAGTCGCCATGCCAGTCCGCGCCGATCGTCCGATAGCTCCAGTTGGCGAACAGTCCAGGACAGGTTACCCCTTCCTTCACGGAGCAGTTGAAGAAATACAGATTTTGGTACCAGACACGCTCCAGGAATTCATCCTCCAGTGCGACGGAGGAACGACTCCAGTATTCTCGCCATAGCGTTGCTGTTATTTCCTCCGCTTTAGCGAAGCCGTCAACCTCAGGCGGTACCGCTGTCGCCTGAACCTCGCTGTTGATACCTTCCCATAACTCGACGCAGGCGATGAAGCCTTGTCGCTCTTGCTGCGCTTCAGGATTATGTTGAGAAATACCAGCCGCTCTCACCGCCAGTCGAAACGCCTTGTCGCTCGCCTGTCCGATATAAGGAGTAGGTGGTTGTTCTACACGCGGCAGTATCTGCATGAAGTGTTGTACCCCTGTTAGCGTGTCGGTTATGACTTCTGCTTGTGGGAATTCCGGCGGTGTCTCCGGGTCTGGAATCAGCTTAACCCCCGTAAAGAGTGGAACCGCCATACCGCTAGCAGAATCGGTTACCTTCATCCAGATCCGGTCATGGTCTACCTCCACGAACAACTCGAACACGGCGGGCTTTCCTTGTATCAAAAAATCAATCGTGCAACGCCCATCAGCAATATGCACAGTATGGCCCAGCACCTCGGCATCCCGCCGATCATACCGAAGCAGCAGCGAACCGCAAGGCATCGGCTTGGGATAGGCTTTGCGGTAATTATCGCCGGCCATTTCACAATATTCTTTATACCACGGGTTATCGGTGACTTGCGCCAGATCAGCCGGAAGGTCAGCGAACCGGTCAAACACCTCCTGAAAGGTCATAATCTCGTCCTTATGCTCCTCCGCAATCCGGATATCCCACACATTGTTATGTCCAAAATGCAGCATCACCGCATCCGGCCGGGTCGTGACGACCACGCCCAATCCACCGTTGCCTAGCAAAGCGCCTTCAAAAAAATCGGTTGCCGGTCCGTTGAACTTAATATCATGCAGGCGGGCCTGTTCATATCCCATGTGCTTATTTTTTAACTTGCCAGCTTGTTTAACGTTCTTATGCATCTTGTGTTCCTCCCTGTCATGTCATGCTATTCACAGTTCCTAATGTATCTGAATGTCGGATTGCTGTATTTAGCGGGAGGTCCAATAGTTGCACGATTGGCGGATGAATTGATAGAGCCGGAGAAGTGTACCCAAGCTTCCTAATTGTACCTTTCGGCCAAGGAGAGAACGCGGTAAGATCGAAATATAGAAAGCGCTAACATTATATAGCGCAATTGTTAAGTCGGCAGGGGAGGGGTACCTTGTTTCACCAAGAGTAGCAGCTGGTTCCGGAACAAAAACTCGGGCTTGAGCTAGAATATTTTTTGAAAAGAATGTACTGCTGCTTATCCTATCGTACTTTTGTATCGCAAATCTATCCGTAACTATTCTATCAACCATGAAGGAATGAATAACAGATGGCCAAAAATTCAAAGACAAAATCGGGATTTCCTTATGTTTTTACAGTGATTGCAATCAGCGTGCTTATTCTTGCCGGGGCGCTAATCTTTCTGAAAGGCTCGGGCACAGCCTCCGATCTGAAGGGGCTACCTAACTATACGGAAATCAAAGGGGATTATGACGCGAAAGGTCTGAAATATGAGAAGCAGCCCCATCTGGGCAGTCCGGACGCCAAGGTCAAAGTCATCGAGTTTGCGGACTTTAAGTGCCCGGCGTGTAAGAACTGGAAGCAGGCTTATCTTGAACGTTTTCAACAAGAGTTTATCGAGACCGGTAAGGTGGAGCTTTTCTTTATAAACTATGCTTTTATTGATCGTGACTCCATTATGGCCGCCAGTGCAGGGGAAGCTATTGCCGCACAGAACAACGAGAAATTTTGGGAGTTCATGAGCAAACTCTATGACCACCAGGGCGATGAGACCCAGATTTGGGCGACCCCCAAGTTCTTGAAGGATTTCGTTAAGGAGAATATCAGTGGTATCGACTATGACCAGTTTGCCAAGGATCTGGACGATCATACGTATATGCTTCCGGTAAAAGAAGACTTCAAAACAGGAGCGAACTACGGCGTGAACGGAACTCCGCAGTTCATGGTAGATGGCAAGCTGTTGCCTAGCTCCTCCTATGAGGAACTGGCTGCAGCTATCGAGTCACAACTTGCCGCCCAGTAAAATCGCCTGGATCGGCACTGAGGAACACATCCTGCTGAGACTCGATTTGAACAAGCTATAGTAAATTGTTTACAATGGTGTTGTTTGGTCACGCTTATCTTGATCAAGTAATTAAATGGAATATTGGAGGGACTTACCTCATGAACTTTACTTCCTTGCATCCCTATGTATATCTTGCGACCCGATACCCTTTTTCCAAAGGGCAGTCCAGTTCTCCGCGGATATGCTACACCAGTTCCATTTACTTGATCAGCGAGGGGTATGGCGTGTTGTGTACAAATGGGGAGCGTACCCGGCTTGGTCCGGGTGCGCTTGTTTATCTTCCGGCGGGGCAGCCACATGAATGGCTGGCTGATTCGCAGGAGCCAATGGTCCACCTATGCTGCTATTTCGATTGGTCCTATGTCGAGCGAGCGGCGTTTTTTGATACAGCTTGTCCAGTCTGTTACCCACCCGAGCCGTTGTTGGAGGAACTTGTGGGTCCGCCATTCCCTTATTCGCTACCGGAAATTATCATGGTGGAATCCGTGCGCGTTTGGCAGGAACTCTTCCAGAATTTTTATAAAACCGCTAGCTTTACCAATGAGCAGACCTTCATGCGCAGCCTGACCATTCAGCGGAATTTCCAGACCTTCATCGATTACTTCCTGAACAGCTTACTACAGGACCAACAGATTCCAGACCGCAGGATCAGTCAACTGCTGGAGGTAATGGAGCAGGATTTGCTCCACGATGCTCCCAAGCCGCTGGATGTTTATTACACCAGTCTTAATATGAGCCGCGGACATTTTTTTGAACTGTTCCGCAAATCTACCGGCTGCTCGCCCATTCAGTATATGAATCTCTTTCGAATCGGCCGAGCGAAGGAAGACCTGCTCCACACCACACTCAGCATCACAGAAATCGCCGAAAAATATCATTTCAGCTCTGTACATTATTTTTCTCGGCTGTTTCACCAGCTGTCCGGCCAGTCTCCGCGGCAGTTTCGTCAGAAGTAGATTTGGGCATACACATCAGCACCCTTTTGTGCTCACTGCACTTAGACATGCGCCGTGGGAGTACCAGTTAAAATTGGACCCGGAAGGCTGGGTGAGAATGGAGCAGCTGTTGTCCGCTTCACGGCTGAAATCTGGTTTACTATCACGGTTTCCTCTGCTGCAACATATTCTGTAAGAGAATTTGGGGAGGAGCGATTGTTTGGTGTTAACTTTGGAGGCAGCTAAGCATATGGCAGAGGTTGGGGAGCATAAAGCTCGGCAAATGGGAATACGGATTGCGATTTCAATTGTGGACGATGGAGGGCATTTGCTTGTCTTAAATCGGATGGAGCGAACACGGATTGCCAGCGTAGAAATTTCGAAAAACAAAGCTTGGACGAGTATCAGCATGCAACAGCCAACTGCGAATTTGAAACAGTCTGCGCAGCCGGGAGGCCCTGCATTCGGCATTAATACGACCCATGAAGGCAGACTCGTCATTCTTGCAGGCGGTATTCCGTTAAAAATTGGCGATCATTTCGTCGGCGGAGTTGGCGTAAGCGGAGGGAGCGCTGATCAGGATATCGAAATAGCGACTGCTGCCGTTCAAGCCTTTGAATCGATGGTTGCCGGGAAGTCGAATGGAGTTAACGTCAATGCCCGTATCGGCTCGTACCGGTATTAAGGATTGCGGACCGGATTTACATTGCAGAGCCTTCGGGTGACCGAGGTTCTGCTTCTGCTTGCCGGCTGGACAAGCCGTGATTTTCAAACTTGGCGCTTCGCGCATAATCATATAATTGGTTCAAACGGACACAAGTTCCATCAACATCTCGGAATTATATTTGATGTTGCCCGGCGCGGCCAAGGCGCTCGGCCGGCCTTCGCATTTCCAAATCGCTTTTTAAAGTGTCAACGGACATCACAGCACGCCGCATCTTGCCGTGGACGCGCTCTCTCTATGTTCGTCCAAATTAACGCTACAAAAAAACAGGTCGATTATGGCAGATACCACCATGATTGACCTGTTTGTTGTGTTTTCATACCCCTTAGAGGTACCTGGAAATCTTTCATGGAGCCGTAACCGTAAGGGGTATTTACCTATTTTTTCACTTCCTTACCAAGCCACAGTTACAACCATAGCCTTGGGACTAGTGGTGTGCAGCGACGGGCTGAAGTCGCGGACATCGTCGTAGCAGAAGCCGTAGGCCAAGCGGTCGATGCTGTGATCGTGCCAGAACTTGACGTAGTCGTTGGACGGTGCGGTTTGGAAGAAATAGCTCTCATTACCCCAGTTCGCTGGATTGACATTGAGGAGCAAGCCGCGGTTGATCGCTGCGCAGAGCTGGGCTTGAATGGCCAGTTCGACGTCGGTGATGGATGTGGGCTGTCCGGCGCTTCGTTTGTCGAAGGCGCCTTTGCCTTCCAGTGCATCCGGAGTAGTTGGTTTATCAACATAGTATTGGTAAGGTGTGAAGCCACTGCCGTTATGATTATCCTTTTTGAACACGAACTTATCGGTTCCAGGCATGATATGACCGCTGTAGGTTACCAGATTGCCACCGCCCACAGGTACAGCGAAGACAAGCTCCTGACTGCGGTAGGTGTCCCAGATGTTATTGATGTAGCTGTCAAAAAAGTGCGTGTTGTCTTCGCCGTTCACCGGATGTCCGAACGAGCTTTTGCCCGGGGCCAGAATCCGGTACTGTGAATCAGCCAGGGAACGGAATTTGGGTCCTACCTCGTTCTTGAAAGCCGTGTAGATGGCTGCACGGGATTCGGTCTCGCCGACCGTACGGTTATAGCCGTCGTGGCCGATCAGCTGCATTTTCAACGGGAATCCGAACTGATCTACTCTTGTGGTATTTCCGTGGAAGCCTTCAGGTCCCAGATTGAATTCAACGAAGTCAAAATAGATATTCTGGTTCGCATCGGTAGGAGAGTTGATATCCGGTCCCTGATAGCCCAGGCCGATGATATTTCCGGCGCCATCGAGTGCATCAACGGTACGGATCAATACCGGTTCGCCATAGCTCACATACAGCCGTGCGGATTCGATATCCGGGACGGATACCCAGCTCACATCGCTCAGCTTGTGGAAGTAGTTGGTGTAGTAATCGTTTGTATTATTGCCGTCGTGGTTGTCTTTATAGTAGGTGTTGTCTGTACGCTTCATCTCTACTAGCTGGCCATTCACATTCACGTGAACGAATTTGCCGGTTTGATAGGATTTGCCGACGATTTGCCAGTAAACCTGGCTGTCGGGGTATTGGCCTTTACTGTCATTTTTGATTTGCACGGTCAACCGGTTGCTGCCGACAGGCACTTCCGGGCTGCCGCCAGAATTGGAGCTGATCGTATAGGCTGCTACGGCAGCCGGGGAATCGTTGTAACCATTTTTCACAGCAATCGCCTTAAGCGTCTGACTTTGTGGCACTTGAATTGCCCCTGTGTACAGCGCGGAGGAACGAGTTGGTGTGCTGCCGTCCGTAGTGTAATAAATGGTAGCATCCGCTGGAGTAGCAGTGATCGCTACATTTTGTGAGGTAGCATATGTGCCTGTACCAGGGCTAAAAGTAGGTGACGTTAAGGTAGATACCGGAGTTTCTCCGCCTCCACCTTGACCAAAGGTATAGGACACTTGCTGCGTATCTGTCGCTCCCCCGGTCGCCTCATTGAAGTAGGTGAAGGAATACTTAATCACATCATTGGCTGCGAGCGAGGCAGGGATGGTGTGTTCATATTGGCTGGTTGCGGCATTTTTGAGTACAGCGACATTCTGCTCGGGGCCAGTCTGACCGCCACTGGTAATAGTGTAGTGCACATCCAGAAATCTTAACGTCAAGCCTGTTTGGAACCAAATTTTGCCTGTGGATCCAGCCTCGCTTACACCTGCCGTGTAGTCACCCGCTGCTGAGACATTCTTTGCATGGAGCAGAGGAAGCACTACGAGCGTTATTGCCAGCCAAACTTTAAATAATTTTTTAAACATACGTTGCCTCCATTTCTTATTTGGGCCTTATCATGCATTTCCCATCAGTGAACCACGTCCCTTCCCGACCAATCCCCAGAGTAAAACTTATAAGCCGAAAAGGAACGAAACAGAGTTTTGTAAATCCTTGAGAGTAATGATGGCGAAGATATTATACAACGAAAAAAACGCTTCCAAAACATTATTTTACATTTATGACCGATTTTCTTTTGCGAGAATAGTTGACTTATAACATTTTATTGTATTTTTTACAGGATAATATTTTGAAAAATGGTTTTTTGATGTCATTTTGATTGGTTCATTTCCGATTTTGCCCATTCTATTTCACAAATCATCCATCCTCCTGGCTCAAAATCACCGTCCGAATTCATTTTTTGCCCATATCGCCAGCCCTGCATTTTCATTATTCTGTGGAAGAGATGCATCTCACCACCACCATAACCTAAAGTAGCGGAGGTCATGTAATGAAAAAATGGTTATCTTCTGTGCTGGTCCTCATGATGCTGGGGACGTCGCTGGCCGCGTGTTCTTCTAAAGAAGAGACGGCAACGAACAGCAAGAACACAGGGTCAACGAATGATACGGAAACGAGCAATGAGGCAGTGACCTATCCCATCAAGACAGACAAGAAGCTCACCTATTGGGGAGAAATCAACGGCAACTTGATCGGGGTCGCAGCGACGCATGAGGATGTTCCTTTTTTTAGAGATTGGCAAAAGCAAACCGGGGTACCGCTTAAGTTCACCGCTCCGCCGACCGGACAGGTAAAGGAAGCACTGAACGTGATGCTGGCTTCCGGTGATTTGCCGGATATGATTGAATACAACTTTTTGGGCGACTTCCCAGGGGGGCCTGAGAAAGCAATAAATGACGGATACATTCTGAAGCTGAACGATCTGATCGACAAGCACGCACCGAATCTGAAGAAATATCTGCAGGACAATCCAGATGTGGACAAAATGGTAAAGACCGACAGCGGCAGTTATTATGCCTTCCCGTTTGTACGGGGTGATGATTTCCTGCGAGTGTTCCAAGGACCGATTATCCGCCAGGACTGGCTGGATGAATTAGGTCTGCCGGTACCAGAAACCATCGACGACTGGACGAAGACACTAACGGCGTTCAAAGAGAAGAAAGGCGCCAAGGCACCTTTTGCAGTCGTAAGCAAACCGCGTTTCTTCAATGAATCCGGTAACGGTGCTTTTCTGGGCGCCTTCGGCGTTACGCGTGGCTTTTACCAGGAGGATGGCAAGATTAAGTTTGGTCCTTCTGAAAGCGGATTCAAAGAATATCTGAAGCTGTTCCGTCAATGGTATGCCGATGGCCTGATCGACAAGAACATTGCAACGGCGGACTCCAAGTCGCTCGACAGCAATATGGCCTCGGGGTCGACAGGCGCATCCGTAGGTAATGCGGGCGGAGGGATTGGCAAATGGCAGCCGCTGGTGGAGGGCAATGACCCGAAAGCTGTGCTGGTTGCCGCGCCTTATCCGGTCTTGAACAAGGGAGAAATACCGAAGTTCGGTCAAAAGCATCAGGCGTACGCTTCTGAAGGAACGGTTGCTATCTCGACTTCTGCCAAGGACCCTGTCTTGGCTGTGGAAATGCTGGATTATGGATATAGCGAGGAAGGCCGGCTGTTCTTTAACTTCGGGACGGAAGGCGTCAGCTACAACATGGAAGACGGTTATCCGAAATATACCGATCTGCTGATGAAGAATCCTGACAAGCTGGCTCCGGCACAGGCCATTTCGATGTATGCCCGCGGCAGCTATAACGGTCCATTCATTCAGGACAAACGGTATGCCGAGCAATTTTTCGCCCTGCAGACCCAACGTGATGCGGTGGGCATCTGGAAGAACACGGACGCAGCCAAATACAGCTTGCCGCCGATCACACCGACACCAGAAGAAAGCTCCGAATACGCAACGATTATGAACGATATCAACACGCTGGTGGATGAGATGACGCTGAAGATTATTTTGGGTCAGGAGCCGGTTGATAAGTACGAAAGCTATGTGGACAAAATGAATTCGCTTCACCTGGACCGCGCTATTGCTATTCAGCAGGCCGCTCTGGATCGTTACAAAGCACGCTAAGGGAGGAAGACAGGAACAGAGAAGTAACGAAGTAGCGGAGAAGGCAAGGAGACGGGATGGCAGGAAGACAAGTAGACAAGGAGAGTAAGAGGGCACCCGCCCTCTCTCTCAATTTGGATTTGAGGTGAGACAACCCTATGGCAAAAACACAGACCGTACCGGGCAGCAAAACCTTCCAGCCTGCGAAGGGCACCAGCCGCTTTGCCCGGGATTTTAAACTCAACAAGTATCTTTATCTCATGATGATTCCAGTAGTCGCGTACTATCTCATCTTTCACTATGCACCAATGTACGGGGCACTCATCGCTTTCAAGGAATATTCTCCGATGAAGGGAATTCTGGGCAGCGATTGGGTCGGACTAAAGCATTTTTATGACTTCTTCAACAGCTATTACTTCTGGCGGATTTTGAAAAATACAATCGTCATCAGCCTGTATTCGCTGATCTTTGAGTTTCCCGCACCCATCATCCTGGCGCTTCTGATCAACGAGGTACGCAGCAAATCCTTCAAGCGGGTAGCGCAGACGATTACCTATATGCCTTATTTTATTTCACTTGTCGTCATTTGCGGGATTATTACCGACTTCACGAATGCAGACGGCATTATCAACAGCTTGTTCACTTATTTTGGCTATGACGGTCAGGCTATGCTGCAAAAGCCGGAGCTGTTCCGTCCCATCTATATCCTGTCAGAGATCTGGCAGCGGATCGGCTGGGAGTCGATTATTTATATCGCCGCGCTGATGAGCATCGATGTGGAGCAATACGAAGCGGCCCGCATGGACGGCGCCAGCCGGCTCAAGCAGATGTTTTACATCACATTGCCGGGGATTCTGCCGACCATCTCCATTATGCTCATTCTGCGAATGGGGAACCTGCTCAATGTTGGCTTCGAAAAAATCATTCTGCTCTACAACCCGATCACGTACGAGACGGCCGATGTCATATCATCCTTTGTCTACCGTAAGGGTCTGCTTGAATTCGGCTGGAGCTACAGCTCTGCCGTAGGTTTGTTTAATTCAGTGATCAATCTGGCGCTGCTGGTTACCGCAAATTATGTAAGCCGTAAAGTGAACAAAAACAGCTTGTGGTGAGGTGAAACCCATGAAGGAAGAAAGCTCTATTTTCGATAAACTGTTCTATGCCGGCATCTATGTATTTCTGACTTTTCTTGTTGTGGTCACGCTGTACCCGCTGCTGTATGTGCTGTTCGCCTCCTTTAGCGACTCCGCGCAGCTGATGGTACATAAGGGGATTCTGTGGCGACCGCTTGGTATTAATTTTGATGCCTATAAAAGCGTACTGGCCAACTCCGGCATCCTGACCGGTTACCGCAATACGATGTTCATCGTGGTGGCCGGCCTTGCCGTTAACCTCGTCATGACCGCGCTGGGCGCTTATGTACTGTCCCGTAAAAACGTGCTGTGGAATAATGCCTTCATGGTGCTGATTATTTTTACGATGTTTTTTAATGGCGGATTGATTCCATTGTATCTTGTTGTCAAAGGAGTTGGACTGCTGGATTCGCTCTGGTCGACCATCATTCCTTTTGCCATCAGCACGTTCAATCTGATCATTATGCGTACAGCCTTTATGGGCATCCCCGACAGCCTGGAGGAATCGGCCAAAATCGACGGGGCGAACCATTTCACCATCCTGTTCCGCATTATCATTCCACTCTCCATGCCGGTTATCGCCGTGATGATTCTGTATTATGCGGTGGATAAATGGAATGGCTGGTTCTACGCCTCCGTATTTATCAAGAGCCGGGAGCTGTACCCGTTGCAGCTGGTGCTCCGTGAAATTCTGATCGCCAACTCCACGGACAGCATGTCCGCCGGGGCCAGTGCCGGAGACCGTCAGCAGATCGGCGAGACGATCAAATACGCGACGATTATGGTGGCTACAATACCGATTCTGTGTGTGTATCCGTTCGTTCAGCGCTTTTTCGTCAAGGGCGTTATGGTAGGTTCGCTGAAGGGATAAGTGGAGAGTGGCTGTATAAGCAGAGGCAGTGAGTTGGTGATATAAGTAGAGGCAGCAAGTTGGTGATAGCGATTGTTAATGAGCAGTAAATAGCTGGTGAATTGTCAGAGTTAACGAGTATTAAACAACCATATAAGATGAACAAAGGAAGTAATAAAAAGCGAGAAGGAGCGAAGGGCGGAGTTTGGAACTGTAGAAGCGAGGCGTCCGCCTGAAAGCTTACCGTAGGAAAGCTCGTACCCGGAAGCATAATCTGGAGACAAAGTGACCGGAAGTCCAAATCTTCCACCGTAGTGAGGATTAGGACCTATGTTTGGTTCTCAAGCAACTCAAGTAACGTAACTCAAGTAACTCAAGTAACTCAGGCAACTAAGGTAACTCAAGCAACTCAAGCAACTCAGGCAATTCAAGCCGCTTCCTGGCTACTACTTTCAAGCTGCTCCAAGTGTAAATAACGGCATTTTTGTACCTTAATTTTGTTGGAATGGATGATTTGAGCAAAATAAGTGCATTTTTGTATGTTAATTCTTCCTGATATAGTCCCGGGATGACACTTTTAACAAAATAAGGTACAATATTGCTCTTATATCCTTAATTTTCCTCGAAACAAGAAATATAAGGTACAAAAATGCCGTTAATTTGGAATGCAGAATGAAATACCGTTGATCATCTTTATGGAGTCCAAGACAACTGTGGCCGAAAGCTCGTCTTTGCTGGAGAGCCACGGGGAACACTGTTTGAATTTTAAAATCCCTTATATAACTAAGGTATTAAATAGTCATCTAGATAACAAGGAGTTAACGAGATATTAAAGGGCTAACGAGACATTAAAACTGCTGAGATAACAAGAATTTCTAAAAGAAAAATAGAAAGGAGCACCTCAATTATGGAAACAACACAATATACGTTCGATGCCGCCGCAGTCTGGGGTAGACTGGAGCGCAAGACGACGCTTATGCTCCGCCTGATTGGCAATAAATCGCCGCATGTAGCCGGGAAAGATGGTAAGTATGACGATAAACGGATCGATTGGTGGACGTCTGGCTTCTGGCCGGGCATCCTGTGGCTAATGTATGACATGACCGGGAAAGAAGCCTACAAGGAAGCCGCCTGGAGCTGGGATGAACGGCTGGAGCGGCTCATGCTGGAGCCAAATGCCTACGATCATGATGTGGGCTTTCAATTCTTACCCACGGCGGTGTTCAAGCATCTGCTGACCGGCGATGCGGACGGTTTGCGCCGCGGACTGTTCGCGGCGAACTTTCTCGCCGGACGCTATAATCTGAACGGCCGGTTCATCCGGGCCTGGAACGGCGACAAGCATGGCTGGTCCATCATCGACACCTCGATGAACTTGTCGCTGCTGTTCTGGGCTTCGCAGCAGTCCGGCGATCCCCGGTTCGCGCAGATCGCCCGGTCCCATGCGGAGACCGTGCTGAAGCACTTCATCCGGGATGACGGGTCGGTGAACCACATCGTGGTGTTCGACCCGGATTCCGGCGAGCGCCTCGAAGTGCTCGGCGGGCAGGGCCATGCCCCGGATTCCGGCTGGAGCCGGGGCACGGCATGGGCGCTCTACGGCATGGCGAATACCTATCGCCACACGGGCGATGAGGTATTCCTGCATGCGGCGCGGCGAGTCGCCCATTTTTTCCTCGCGAACCTCCCGGAGGATGAGGTCGCGCACTGGGACTTCCGCGCGGCAGCGAGCCTTACCGGCGAGCCGCGCGACACCTCAGCAGCCGCCTGCGCAGCGTCGGGGCTGCTGGAGATCGCCGAGCGTCTGACACCGGCCGAAGGCCGGGTCTATCGCGCGGCGGCGGAGCGCATCCTGCAGTCGCTGGATGCGCACTACAGCACGTGGGAGGATGACAGCCATGAGGCCATCCTCCTCCACGGCACCGGCCACAAACCGGCCGGTGATAACGTGGACGTGTCGCTAATTTATGGCGACTACTTCTTCGTGGAGGCCATCGCCAAGCTGAAGGGCTGGGAGCACCGGATTTTTTGATAGCAGCACCAGATTTTTTGAGTTGTTGCCACCCGCACCCGCGCAGTTACTTCTTCGTGGAGGCCATCGCCAAGCTGAAGGGTTGGAGCGCCCGATTTTTTGATAGCAGCACCGTATTTATTGAGCCGTTATCACCCCACATCCTTGCAATTACGGCTTTTTTCAGTTATTAACACCCAAATGACAATTACCCGAAATGGAACCTTCCACTCGGGTAATTGTCATTTTTATCAATCCGTTTTAACTTTTTGAACATTCCCTCTGCTGAAATGATCGTTATAATAAGGATACGCCGAATCCAAATCATATCAGAAGATGAGGGGTTTTTTTGAATCTAAAATATTTGTGGGAGAAACGGAAAAGTATCATCGTAACCTGGTTAATCTCATACAGCGCTGTCTTGTTTGTGCCGATGATTGTCAGCCTGCTGGTATACACCCAGTCGAGTCAGGCGCTGAAAAGTGAGATTCATCGTGCCAATGATTCCATGCTGAGACAGGTTCGGTATACCATTGACACCCAGATTGATCTGATGAAGCGTCTGAATATGGAGATGACCTGGAACAACAAGCTCCAGGATCTGATGTATTCCAGCAAAACCCCGGGCGATGCCCAGTTCACGGTCTATCAATTGGCTAAAGAGCTGCGGATGTATCAGACTTCGTATGCCTCTATTGATGAGTTCTATGTTACCTGGGATCAAGACGGGTCTGTTATCCGGTCCGGTAATGTGCGCGATTTGGAAACCGCTTTCAATACAATTCACAATACCGGTTCCCTGACCTATGAACAGTGGCTGGATACGATCCATCAATCGGCGAATAACCGTTTTCTGCTGCTGCCTCATCTAGATTCGGCCAAACCGCAGACCGGCATAGCCTACCTGACCCACTTGCCCAAGGATTTGAACGGAAGAGAGACGGGGACAGTAGTGGTCATGGCGGATACCGCGAGGTTCCAGAAGGCCATCGAGAGCATATCCGGCTTCAGCGGTGGTCAAATTATGGTCCTTAATGAAGAGAACGAGGTACTGCTGTCCAACCTGCCAGTATCCATCAATCTGGATCAGCTATTGCAGGATTTACCGGCCGACAGCGGCCAAGTCATGAATATTCCGGCAAGAGACGGGGATTCCGAGCTATTTTACATCCAATCTTCCATATCTAAACTAAAATATGTCCTGATGATCCCGAGCAGTATTTATTGGGAAAAAGCGGAGTATGTCCGCAGATTCACTTATATCAGCCTCTTTCTCAGTTTTGTGAGCGCGGGGGTGCTGACCTGGTTCTTTATGCGCCGCAATTATTCACCGATTCAGCAGCTTGTACAGCTTCTGACAGACAAGAACTCTCATGAAGAAAGGACCGACTGGAACGAACTGAGCTTTATTCAAAGATCCATCTCGAAAACCAGAAGTGAAAAGGAAAAAATCGCCTTGCAACTGGAGTCTCATCAGCATGTGCTGCGTTCCAATATGCTCAATCGGCTCCTCAAAGGTAAGACGGACCCGTTGATTCCTTATGAAGAGGCATTCGAGTCTTTTGACATCAAGCTGTTGTCAGAAGAGTTCGCGGTGATCTTATTCATGGTGGAGAACGGTGAAAGTCTGTCCGCCCAGCTGCCGGGCATTGATCTGCATGAGAAAAGCAAGCTGATTCAGTTCATCATCAGTAATGTGGTGGAGGAGCTGGCCGAGCATTACCACCATGTCGGATATACGGTGGAAGTGGATGACATGATGGTGTGTCTGGTGAACTGTGGAGAGCCCGAGTCCACTGTGTTCAAAGAAGACCTGAAAGCTATTGCTGCGGAAGCGCAGCACTTTCTGGCCAGCTACCAGATGGTACTGACGCTATCCATCGGCGGCATTCATTCCTCCCTGTCAGGTATTGCTGAAGCTTACCGCGAAGCAGTAGACGCCATGGCCTACAAAATGGTGCTGGGCAAACAGGAGATCATTGCCTATGACGAAATTCGCAAAGAGACGACGGATCATTCACAGACCGGATATTATTATCCGCTGCAGGTGGAGCAACAGATTATCAATCTGATCAAGGTGGGGGACATGGAGCAGGTCACGAAAATCATCGACGAGGTGACGGACCGTAACTTTAATCAGCCGGTTATTTCACTGACGCTTGCAAGGTGTCTGATCTTTAATCTGGCTGGAACCATGGTGAAGGCGATGAACGAGCTTGGCGACGGGGACAGTAGCATGTTGGGCGATAACCCTTTATGGCTGGATCAAATCATTGCTTGCGACACGATCCTGGAGATGAAGGCGGAGCTCCAGACACTGGTTGCTGAGGTCTGCGCGTTTGCCGCAGCCAAGCTGGAGCAGAACGTCTCACATGAACGGGCAGAGTCGCTGCGTGATTTGGTTCTCAAGGTTACGGCGCATATCGAAGACCAATACAGTAATTCCAATCTGAGCGTCAATATGATCGGCGAGCATTTTAACATGAAGGGCAGTTATTTATCGAAGCTGTTCAAGAGCCAAACCGGAGAAGGCGTGCTGGATTATATCAACAAATACCGGATTGGGCAGGCCAAGGAGATGCTGAAGACGAGACAGGCCTCGATTTCGGATATTGCCAAGCAGGCCGGGTACAACGAGGTGGCGACCTTTATTCGTGTATTCAAGAAATATGAGGGGATTACCCCGGGGAAATTCAAGGAAATGCAGTGACACATCCCGAAGAAAGGAGGACGTTTCATGAGGGAACAGGGAACAAAGAGCAGTGATGTAGAAAGAGGCGCGGGAGAACAGAATTCAGGCGTTCTGCATGATCAGAACGTATTAGCCAAGGATGGCAAGCGGGGGATAATCCGTCCATCTCGGCACATCCTGTGGCTGCTGCTATTGCTTGCGGTGTTGGGATCCTCCTGCAAGGCACAGGAACTAAGGCAGCAGGAGGCTTCATTATCATCTTTGGCGCAAAATAGTATAGAGGCAGATATTCCCCAAGAGGACGGTTATCCGATCCATACCAACAAGACGCTCACCTATTGGGCTGAGCTGAATGGCAACGCCGGCAATATCAAACCTACCTTTCAGGATGTCCCCTTCTTTCAGGAATGGCAGCGCCGGACCGGGGTAAAGCTGGATTTCATTCAGCCTCCGGCCAATCAGGCCAGAGAGGCCATTAATGTGTTGCTGGCTTCGGGGGATCTACCGGATATGCTGGAATACGAATGGGCCGGTTTTCCTGGGGGACCGGAGAAGGCGATCAGCGACGGGTACATTTTGCGCTTGAATGAGGTCATGGACAAGTATGCGCCTCATCTGAAGCAATATCTACGTGAGCATCCTGAAATCGATAAGCAGATTAAGACGGACAGCGGCAGCTACTACGTGTTTCCGTTTATTCAGGGAGATGAACAACTGCTTACTTACCAAGGGCCGATTATCCGTAAGGACTGGCTGGACGAACTGGGGCTTCAGGTGCCAGTAACCATTGAGGATTGGCACATTGTCCTGAAGGCTTTTAAGGAGAAAAAAGGGGTCAAGGCACCGCTGAGCTTCCTCGGCGTACCCAGCCCGTTGTTCGGTATCGAGAATGGGGCCTTTGTCGGTGCTTTTGGAATAAAGAAGGGATTTTATCTAGATCAGGGTCAAGTGAAGTATGGGGCAATGGAGCCTGGATATAAGTCCTTTCTGGCCCTATTCAGAGAGTGGTATGCCGAAGGATTGATCGACAAAAATATGTCTTCCGTCGACACCAAGACGCTCGATGCCAATATGATCTCCGGCCGAAGCGGGGCCAGTATTTGGAATGCTGGTGCAGGCATTGGGATGTGGCAGCCTGCTGTGAAGGATAAATGGCCGCAGGCCAAGTTCGTCCCGGCTCCCTACCCAGTGCTTCATGCCGGAGAGAAACCCAAATTCGGGCAGCGGGCCAATGCCTATATGGGCAGCGGTGGCGTAGCTATTTCCAGCAGTAGCAAGAATGTAGAGGAAGCGGTTCGTATGCTGGATTATGGATACAGCCCTGCAGGACATCTGCTATTCAATTTCGGTATGGAGGGCATTAGCTACAAGATGGAGAACGGCTATCCGCTCTATACCGATCTTATCATGCAGAACAAGGATAAGCTGGCACCGGCCCAATCGCTTGCCATGTATACGCGGGCCAGTTATTTTGGCCCTTTTGTACAGGATGCCCGTTATCTGGAGCAGTATTACTTCCTGCCTGAGCAGAAGGATGCCGTTAGCATCTGGTCGGACACTGATGCCAAGCACACTATGCTGCCACAAATCTCCAAGACCGAGAAAGAGAGTACAGAGTTCTCCGCGATCATGGCCGATGTTACGACACTGGTGGATGAAATGTCCCTGAAGATTATTTTTGGCATCGAGCCGCTAGAGAACTTCGACGATTACGTAGCCCAGATCAAAGCCCTGAAGATCGACCAGGCGATCGAAATTCAGACCGCGGCGCTGAAGCGTTATGTGGAACGGTGAGAGAGCATCAGTGAAGGTCGATATAACAGAAAGAATATAAAGATATAAAGAGCTCTGCCGAAAAGTGGCAGGGTTTTTTCTTGTTTATTCGGCCAAACTGGATGAGGTCCTGTTTGAAAAACCGGATGGTGTAAAAGTGGCGGTCTTGTCTTAAACTAATCATTGATAATAATTATCATTTTCATAAGAGGGGGAAGAAGAACAGAGATGCGTAAAAGAAAGCTACATATGGGGATTGTTTTTACTATTCTGCTAAGCCTTGCTTTGGCTGGCTGTGGCAATAAAGACCAAGCGTCGGTTTCCGACTCTAACACAACAAAAGAGGAGGCCGCTCCCACTGAGCAAGCTTCCAAGGCTGTCTCCATTAAGCACGCATGGGGCGAAACGGAGTTTACACAGACGCCGCAAAAAATCATTACACTGGATTTTTCCTTTATTGATACGTTGACTGCCCTTGGAGTGACGCCGGTAGGGAATGCGGGCGTAGGCAAGACCAAGGTTCCTGAATACTTGGCGGATAAAGTGACTGGAGTGGCCGATGTGGGAGAGCGCAAAGCCCCCAATTTGGAGGTCATCCAGTCCCTGAAGCCAGATCTGATCATTGCCAGTGTGGACCGTCATGCCATGATTCGGAAGGAACTGGAGGGTATTACACAGACGGTTGCTTTTGATGATGCGAGTATTGATCAAATCATGAGCAATGTAACCACTATTGGAGAAATGCTGGGCAAGAGTGAAGAAGCCAACAAGGTGAACAATGGACTAAAAGCGAAGATTGCAGAAGTGAAGAGTAGTATGCAAGGCTCCCCTTCCGTTCTGGTAGTCGGCTACTTCGACGATCACTTCACGGTTTGGATCAAGGATTCCTTTATCGGAACGCTCTTGACGCAAAGCGGCCTGAACTATGCGTTCAATGGAGAGATTACCAGTACGGAAGGCAAGGGCGAGGGGACGCGTATGGCACTGGAACGTTTGCATGAGCTGAACCCGGATTATATCATGATGTATGGCGACAGCACAGATAAGCTGAAGTCCAACCCGCTATATCAAGATATGAAGGCTGTGAAGGAAGGCCATCTTGTGAATGTTGACCGCGATCTATGGGCGCGTGCCCGCGGGCCGATCGCAGCGGATAAGATTTTGACTCAGGTTCAGGATATCCTGAAGGAAAAAAGTGCATCCAAGTAGGGAGAGATCTCTTTTGAGTGATATCGGTTTGAAAAAAGAAGGGGAGGCGCGTAAAGCGCCCCCCTTGTGGTTGGTTTTCAGCATTTTCGGAGTGATTCTGCTTGCTATAGCCGCTGTCACCCTCAGCTACCGGGTAAAGGGATTGACCTGGTCAACGTTGTTCTCCACCACAAACGATGAAGTCTTGACTTACACATTGTGGTCTATTCGCGCGCCCCGGCTTCTCCTGTCCATCATTTTGGGCGCCGGGCTTGCGGTTGCGGGCTGTCTGCTGCAGAGTATGACCCGCAATCCGCTGTCTGATCCCGAGATTCTGGGGATTAACCAAGGTGCTTCCTGCTTCGCAGTTATTGCCATCATCGGATTTGGCGAGCGGGACAGCTCGGCCGTGATCCTGCTGGCCTCTTTATGTGGTGCCGGAGCTATCGGTCTCTTAATTTCCTGGTTATCCCGTTACAGTGGAAATGATGCCTCCCGGCTAATGCTGGCGGGTGTTGCGATAAGTGCATTTATGGGTGCTTTAACGACCGGATTTATTTTGCTCTATGAGACGCAGCTTATCGAGATTTTGTACTGGATGGCCGGAAAATTGACAGGGACTACATGGAGTGACAACAAACTGGTCTGGGCACTGGATATTCCCGCCCTAATCGTGGCTTTTTTGCTGGCCAGAACATTGAATTTGCTGGGACAAGGGGAAGAGCTGGCCACCGGGCTTGGGGTAAATGTACCCCGGGTCCGGCAACTGATCGGTGTACTGATCGTTATTCTGACAGGCAGTGCTGTCGCCGTAGCGGGACCGATCGGTTTTATCGGCCTCATGGTGCCGCATATGGCGAAACGGCTCGGCGGTTTAGATCACAAGGTCATTTTACCGCTGTCTGCTATCATGGGAGCCGTGCTTTTGTCTGCTGCCGATTTTTTGTCGCAGTGGCTGACTTATCCTGCCGATTTGCCAGTAGGTATTATTACGGCATTCATGGGGGTACCTTTCTTTCTGTACCTGCTGCGCCGTCAGCGGGAGGGTCATAGATAATGAAACTGAGAAAATGGACCCGTTTTGGGCAGATCGTTGCGTTATTGTTATTACTGCTGATTATAGCAGCGGTCTTGAGTCTCCGTTTTGGTGCGGTGAATACGCCGCTGCGGGAGATTTTGGCCGAACTGGCCGGCGGAGAACCGCTGGTGCTTAAATATCGTCTGCCGCGGCTGATTATTGCAGTGCTGACCGGGATCAATATGGCCGTCGCCGGGGCTATCCTGCAGAGCGTCACCCGGAACCCGCTGGCTGCACCTGATATTGTGGGTGTCACCGCCGGCGGCGGATTTGGTGCAGTGGTTGTGCTACTCGTTTTTCCGACATGGAGCGCGGCGGGACTCCCGATAGCAGCTTTTGCCGGAGCAGTGACAGCTGCTGTGATCGTCTACTTGTTCGCTTACCAGCGCGGCGGCATCCGGCCTACCCGGCTTGCATTAACTGGTGTATCCGTGTCTCTGGGCTTTCATTCGCTGATTACGTTCCTGATTGTCAAATATGCGCTGGATTCTTCCCAGGCACTGGTCTGGCTGAAGGGTAGTCTCTATGCCCGCTCGTGGCAGCATGTGGAGATGCTCTGGCCCTGGACACTGGGAGGAGTGATTCTCACACTGCTTAGTCACCGTCAGATCAATACGCTGCAATTGGACGAAGACACCGTAACCGGCCTAGGGCTGCGTATCCAGCTGGTACGCGTGCTGCTGCTGCTTACAGCAGTAGGGCTGTCTGCAAGTTCTGTGGCTGTCTCAGGTACGATCGGATTTGTAGGACTGGTCATCCCTCCGCTGTCCAAATGGCTTGTCGGTCCTGACAGCCGATTGTACTTACCTGTATCTGCTTTGCTGGGTGCTTTGCTGGTTACACTGGCAGATTTGCTTGGTCGCGTGGTTCTGCCTCCCCTGGAAATTCCTGCGGGAATCTTCACCGCCCTGATCGGTGCGCCTTACTTTATCTATCTGCTGCTCATTCGCAGAGCAAAGCCAAACAAGAGCCAGTCCCGTTAAGGGCTGGCTCTTGTTTGGTTTGTTTAGCGTCCTTAATCCTTTATTATTTCTGCAATTCAGCGCGCACAGCGTCCGCCAGTCTGGTTATGCCAGGTACAATGTCCTGGTCTGTCGGTCTGCTATAGGCCAGCCGCAGATAACCTGACTCAGCGCCGTATACCTCGCCCGGCACAAACGCAACTCCTCTCTGGAGAGCCGCCTCCAGCAGCCGGCTTTCGTTGATCTCTCCTGGGAGCTTGCACCACAAAAAGATTCCACCTTCAGGCTTGTTGAAGCTGATTATGCCAGGCAGTTCTTGTTCCAATGCCCCAATGGTTAAATCTCGCTTGTACAGCAGCCTTTGCCGTAACATCTCCAAGTGGGACACGAAGGCGGGCGAAGACATAAACTCTGATGCAATATGCTGAGGGATGATGCTGAAGCCAAGATCCATCTGCCGTCTGGCATCGGCAAGGCGACTGAGGACGGACTCCGGGGCAACAATCCAGCCGATGTGCAGGCCCGGTGCAGCTATTCTGGAGAAGGAACCTGTATAGAGCGTACCTGAGGCTGTATCTTCTGATTTCAGCGGGAAGGCCAGCTCGCCGTTGTATCCGGTCAAGCCCAGCGGATCATCCTCTACAACAGGAAGCCGCAGCTCACTGGCTGTCTCCAACAGCAGCTTACGTCTTTCCCTGCTCAGCAGCGTTCCAGTGGGATTCTGAAAATTAGGGTTGATAAACAGCATCTTGATCCGGTGCTTCCTATGCAGCGTGCGCAGACTGTCCGGACAGATCCCCTGGTCATCCACCGGCAGCCTGAATAACCGCAAGCCAGCCGACCGGAACATCGACAATGAACGGAAAAAAGAAGGCGACTCGACCCCAATCGCATCGCCTGGTGACAGCAGGCATTGGGTAATTAAGTACAGCGATTGCTGGGAGCCCGAGGTAATCATTATGGAGTCCGGGGTCGTCTGGATGCCTCTGTAACGCGTAAGGAATTCCGCCAAGGCCTGACGAAGGGGAAGATACCCTTGCGGGAGATCAGGCCCTTCATGGGGCGAATAACGGTATTCGGCAATAATACGATTCATCTCATCTGTCGGTACCAGTTCTAACGAAAGCTTTCCGCTGGCAAAATCAATCAGCTCGGGATCATGCTTCAGCGCTTCGCGGACCCGGCGGAGCAGCGGAAGATTGGGCAGAAAGTTGCCGCTATCCGCGTAAGCCTGCCAACTCGGCGTAGGGTGCGCACTTCTTTGTCTGAACGGGCTGACAAGCGTCCCGCTGCCTGGCCGGGTCTCGATCACACCCTGTGAGCGCAGCTCCGAATAAGCGAGCACTACCGTGCTGCGATTGACCTTGTACTGCTCCGCCAGCTTCCGTTCCGAGGGCAGCTTACTGCCCGGAGGGTACTCTCCTTGTGCTATTTTTTCTCCCAGAAGATCAGCGATTTGAAGATACACCGGCCTGTTGCTTTGCCGATTCGGTTTCCACATATATTCATCACCTGCCATTGCTAATCCTGATTAGGGTAGTTTTTTTCATTCTACACTATTTCGGTGTGGACGACCCAATCGATCTGTATTCCAGCTTTTGAGATAAATATGTTGCCTTGGAATACAGACTTAACATCATATTTAGTGTAAACTGAATGTAAAGTGGTCACGGATCAGTGTGCATATTTTATGAAAAGGCTCTTCATATGAAGAGTTTTTTCCAATTTTACAGAAAAGAATGTGATGATGGTTATGCAGCTTCGCGCTCGTCTGCAAAAGAAACGCTTCCTGGAAAAGTACCTGTCCGGGGAGAGCATGGATTATCGGCAAATTATAGCGTTGTTTATTCCGGTTCTGATTGATCAGGCCTTCATTATCGGGCTCAACCTGGTGAATACCGCGATGATCAGCTCATCGGGGGTAGCGGCGGTCAGTGCGGTCAATATGGTGGATGCGTTGAATATTTTCCTGATCAACGTCTTTGTCGCGGTTGCCACCGGGGGAACGGTAGTAGTTGCACAGTATAAGGGAAGCGGCAATGATCGAATGGTCTCTCAGGCGACAGCAGGCTCCGTCACTTCGGTGTCACTGATCGCGGTTGGCATTGGCCTTCTACTGATGGGCTTTCACACGCCTATACTTAACCTTCTGTTCGGGTCCGCTTCGGCCGACGTATTGAATAGTGCGCGGGTCTATCTGATCGGCAGCAGCATCTCTTATCTGGGGATTGCTACAGTTCAGGCGGTGTGCGGAGCCTTACGGGGTGTCGGTAGAACCCGGGCGTCTCTGGTACTGTCGTTGATCATGAACTTACTGTACGTTATCCTCAACGTAGTTTTCATTAACCTGCTGCATATGGGTGTGCTGGGGATGACACTTGCGATTAATATCGCCCGCTATGTGGGAATGGCCTGTGCCTTGTACTATCTGTTCAAAGTAGACACTGCATTGCGTGTTCGTGTGCGCGACTTATTTCATATTCCAATAGCCATGCTTCGAAAAATCATGTTCATCGGCCTGCCATTCGCTGCGGAGCAGATGTTCTTCAATGGCGGGAAGCTGCTGACCCAAGTATTCATTGTCAGCCTGGGCACCTACGCCATTGCGACCAATGCTATCGCGGGTTCGCTAGCTCTGGTGTTTCAGATTCCGGTCAGTGCGTTGTCACTAACCATTGTGACGGTGGTCGGCCAATGTATTGGAAGTGGAAATGTCGCTGATGCCAGAAAGTTCATCAAGGCTTTTCTCTGGATCGGTTCCGGATCGCTGGCACTGATCGCCTTGATTCTGATGCCGCTGTTCCACCCGCTGGTATCGATCTTCTCGCCACCGCCGGAGATCATTCATGATCTGTTTGTAGTGCTGCTGGTCAATTCCATCGCCCAGGTACCGTTGTGGGCCATCAGCTTTGTCCTGCCATCCGCGCTACGGGCGGCGGGAGACTCCAAATTCACTTCAATCACCTCGATGCTGACCATGTGGCTGTTCAGGGTAATTCTTGGGTACATCCTGGGAATCGTGCTCGGCTACGGTATTCTAGGGGTATGGCTGGCGATGAACAGTGAATGGGCGGTTCGTGGAGGTATTTTCCTGTGGCGGTTCCGCGGCAAGAAGTGGTACGCGCATAAGCTGATTTAAGATTCTGCGTTAAGCTGAATAAGAGACAAGACTATGATAGGCATAACTTGGGGAGCTGCATGAAATATGCGGCTCTCTTTTTGTATAGTAAATTGAAGAAAAAGGGATTGATCCTAATGATTTCATCGTGTAAAATAAATAATTACGCATAAATATACAGAGGTGATTTTAAAGAAATGGCACTATTACTTACCTACGTTCTATTAGGATTCTCTATCGCTCTTCCAGTTGGTACGATTACAATTGAAATGACGAAGCAGGGACTTAAGAATGGATTCATGCACGGATGGATTGTCGGACTGGGCGGAATGACCGTGGACATGTTGTTAATCATCGGGCTCTATTTGGGCCTGGCTTCGGTACTATCTCTTCCAATTATACAAGTGATTATGTGGCTAGTTGGTGCGCTGTTCTTATGTTACGTGGGCTATGATAGCATCAAGAACGCGAATCATGATATTTCACTAGCCGGAGAGAAGAACACCAAATCGCTATTTTCATCTTATAAAAATGGATTGCTCGTTGCCGTTTCGCCAGGTAATCTTGTGTTCTGGGTGAGCGTCTTCGGCACCGTGCTCGCGGATTCATTCGACCAATCCAATAAAGGAAGCTTCCTGATCGTCGGCTTGGGGATCATGCTCGGCATTCTGATCCATGACTTGGGCCTAATGACGATTGTAGCGACTACGCGGAGAGCGTTGAACCACACGGCCATCAAATGGGTGACAATTGCAGCGGGCGTAGTCCTGATCGGTTTTGCAGGTTATTTCTTCTACCAGTTTGTGATGAGTGTAAAACAATATTTCTGAGTGAGCTCAGCCCTAAAGGTAAATTCTTTGCAAACTAAAATGAATTTTCTGTAACGAAGATCGCAATAATAGCCGTGATTATGGGCCGGTTACTGTCAGCAAAGAGAGGGAGCGGCTTTTTCCCGGCTTTACCCGTGTCTTCATCGGAATTAGAACTAACCTGTTATTGGAATTGGAGTGGAAGGCATCCAGTTCAGGATGTATATTAGTACTCGTGAAGTTACAAAGCAGTAAGGTTTCTTTCATAGGATCGTTACTTACCGCCACATCCTCCGTGCTAAGATGGTCCTAACATAAGCGCTATACACAAGGAGGAAGTTCACGATGACTTTGAAACAACCTATTCTAAAAATAACCCTTGCTGCTGCATTGACCACCGTAGTTGGTGTAGGGGCCGTTATAGCGAATCCAAGCTTCCTGCCTGTAAGCCATGCTGCTTCCGCGAAAGCAACCGTACCTGCGGCGAGCTCGGCGTCAGAACAAGCCCTGAAGACCTTGAACAGCTTCTATAAGCCAGCGCTTAAAGGCCAATTCCCTGGCTCTGTCAGCGGACTGACCGTGGGCAAGAGCACTCGTCAGGATGTTTATAAATTGATCGGCAAGCCTGAGCAAAAGGCTCCAGATGCAGATGCATTTGAAGTTTATCACGCGGAAATGGGCCATCCTGGATATGCAATTGCCTATAAACTGGACAAGATTCGCGAAATTCGCTACCTGGGCACAAATGTTGAACGCCAGACCAATATCGGCGGCATCACGATGAGTATGCTGAAGAAAAATTGGTTTGCTCCGACCTCTACAACTACCATTAAAAATGGCAAGCTCAAACAAACAAAACTAACCTATGTTCGCGGTGATTATAAACTGGAGTTTATTTTCAACAGCAGCACGGATTTGGATCATATTAATTTGCTGCATTCTTAATGCACAAATAAGCAGGTTTTACCCAGGCTTTAAAATACTATTAAAAGCAGAACAGCGCTTCCCTAATAAGGAGGCGCTGTTCTGTTGTTTTTTGAGAGGAGGAAAAAGGAATCGCCGGCCCCATCCGTTTCCAATCGGTGTACCTTAGAATCTGGATAAGGAAAACTGTCCTGATTCTCGATTCGAAGCAAGGGTTCAAAGTGTCAAAGAAACAGAGAAACGCATTTAAAGTGATCTTTGGGATTGTAAGCAAGATAGAATAGACCTATTTACTCTTCATAGGATAACATGAAGTGATCAAGAGCAGATAGGGGTTATTGGAAATTGAAGAAATTAATTGTTTCTATTGTAGTGTTGACTTTATTAAGTACGGGTAGCGCTATGAACTCATCCTCATCCGAAGCCTTAGCTGATGCTGAGACAAAGTCTGCACAACAGAGTCAAATCATCCAAGATAAGATATTTAAGCTGTCTGATCAAACACTGAACGATGCGATTGCCTTGGCTAAAGATGATGATACTGTCCTTCAATCCTTTGAACGTTCTCGGTATTTACCGAGCGCTACCGATAAGATGAATCACGATCAACCAGAAGTAAAATTAATTACACCTTATCTGTTGATTGTGAGAAAAGCTTATATGAAATTTGAAAATGACGAAGATTTTTCTTTGACCGATGCCAAGAAGGTAGTACATGATTATGAAAATTTGCTATTGTTATCCTTTGAAGTCACAGCTAAGGGGGATGAGATTGATTTTGCACGTAAAGTTGATATTTCCTTAAAGCAGGGAAGTACAGTTCTCCATCCTTACGTCATCATCAATAAGGATAATGATGCTGTAGAATCTGAAAATTGGCCAAACTCGCCTGCGTACATAAATCGGTTATTTGTGCCTTTTGATATTTTTGAGATTAACTACGCTCAGGATGCGGAGTTAATCTATCAATATGGCAGTAAAAAAGATACTGTTCGTTATAAAGTAGATTTCTCGAAAATCAAGTAGTGTCTGCGCTCTATCACACCAGAATATCCCAATCCTTGAACACCGGCTGCAATCCGTTCTGATACAGCATCTCCCTGATTTCAGACACACTTCGACCGTCGGAGATCTCAAACTGAGGGGTGCCTCCGTCGCTAACGTGTCCGCCTACTGCGGTTGATACACCTGCCGACATTTTGGTTACGCCAAGATGGATGAGCTGGTCGCGCAGATGTGCCGGTTCGCGGGTGGAGAGGGTAATTCCGGCCCGGGGCAGAAAAAGACGATACGCGAGTATAACCTGCACCAGCGCACTGTCGGTGACATCCGAATCGGGATGATAATCTCCCAGAAACGGGCGGAACCTCGGGATCGACAGGCTGATTTCGCAGTCGAGATACTTGCTCTGCAAATAATTAGCATGCAGTGCTGTGATAAAAGCCTCTTGCCGCCAATCATGCAGGCCGAGCAGCGCGCCTATCGTGACAGAGCGATAGCCAGCCGCACAGCCTCGTTCAGGAGCATCTAGACGAGCCCTGAAATTACGTTTAGGGCCTTTTATATGTAGTTTTCTGTATGTCTCCTGATGATAGACTTCCTGAAAGAGAGTCAAGCTGTCCACGCCCGCCTCTCCAAGCTCATGGTACTCCTGAACGGACAATGGGTTAACTTCGATGCCAATGGAAGAGAAGTGCTTCCGCAGCATTTGAACACATTCCTTCATATAACTGACTGAGGAGTCCTTAGGGGATTCACCTGTCAGCAGCAGGATATGCCGAATGCCGGTCTTGGCAATCGCGATGGCTTCTTTTTCGACTTCATCCATGTCCAGCTTCTTACGCGGGAAATCATAAATATAGCTGAAACTGCAATATTCGCAATGATTCACACAGTAATCCGATACATAGATCGGCGTAAAGAGCTGCATCACCTGACCGAATTGACTGCGGGTGACCTGCTGCGCTTTCTGAGCGATAGCCTCCAGATGTCTCCCGGCGGCAGGAGAGAGGAGGGCAAGCAGGTCGTCTTCATTCATTTTAGGCTTAGTCAAAATGCGCTGGATATCCAGGTCCGTATATTCCGAGAAGCGCTCTCTAAACGGGAAGCGTTCTAATTCTAGCAGTCTATCGTAGAAGCTCATGTTTTACCCTCCTATTGGCTCAGAAATCCGGTCAATGGCGAAGAAGCGGCGGCTTCCTGCTGTACCGGACCCAGCCCTGACAGATAAGCGAGTCGGCCTGCTGTTACCGCATTCCGGAAGGCAGCCGCCATACCTAGCGGATCACGTGCGGTGGCGATAGCCGTATTCAGCAACACAGCAGCAGCTCCCATCTCCATGGCTTCCGCTGCTTCCGAAGGGCGGCCGATCCCTGCATCCACGATGACAGGCAGATCTACTTCCTCAATCATAATCCCGACAAGCTCTTTGGTCCGCAGACCCCGGTTGCTGCCGATGGGTGATCCAAGCGGCATCACCGCCGCCGCTCCAGCATCCCGCAGCCTGAGAGCAGCGCCCAGGTCAGGGGTCATGTAAGGAAGCACGACAAAGCCTTCCGCTGCTAGTACTTCTGTTGCGCGGATGGTCTCTATATTGTCGGGCAGCAAATAGCGCTGATCTTTAATGACCTCAAGCTTGACCCAGTTGCCCATGTCAGCCGCTTTGGCGAGCCTGGCGATGCGGATGGCTTCTTCTGCACTCCGGGCACCGGAGGTGTTGGGAAGTAGCGTCATACTGTCAGGGATATGCTGTAAAATATTTTCCTCACCCCACTCGGGATTGACTCTTCTTAACGCGACAGTAATGACTTCAGCGCCTGATGCTGCAATCACCTCGGGAATTAGTGTGTTGCGGTTATACTTGCCGGTACCAATGAACAAGCGGCTGGTCAGTGCTTTGCCGCCAATCTGGAAGGTGTCGTTCATACGTAGAACTCCTCTCTTAAAGCCAAGTTATTTTTTAGCTAAAATATCGATGATAGAGCGTACGGGCCACGGCGGTATCCGACGTGCCGTGAATGAGTACCCGGCCATCCGGGAACAATGCAATCCGGTGCTTTTCTAAGTCCAACGACAGCATGTACGGATTTCTCCGCACTTTTCCATGCACTGCAAGCAATTCTTCCCATGGCTCCAGATTCAGGAGAACTGCACGGGCCGGCCGGATCTGTACGGTATCTCTGCCGCATAATACAGCGCTCTTGGACAGATTGGTCGCAGACAGGAAGGGATAGACCGGTTTCTCGCCGCAGCTTGGACAGTCGGCACGTTTAAGCTGCTCCGTAGCGACCGAGACATGCCGATTCTCCCACAGGTCAAAGGAAACCAGCGTGCCGCGCAGAGAATCCTTCTGTCCGGAGAGCCATTTTAACGCCTCGGTCGTTTGGTAAGCGGCAGTCATCTGAACAGCTGGTTGAATGATGCCCACCGTGTCGCAGGTATCGCCTTCCGCATGAAGCTCGTCAATCAGGCAGTGGAGGCAGGCGCTCTCTCCGGGGAGGACTGTCATGGAAATACCGCTGCTTCCTGTGCAAGCGCCGTAAATCCAAGGGATGCCTGCTTTGGCCGAGATATCGTTAATGATCATTCTGATTTCAAAATTGTCGGAAGCGTCGAGAATCAAATCGACTCCGACTGTATACTCCCCAATCTCTTCGGCAGCAGCATCGGCTACAATCCCTTCCACGGTCACAGACGAGTTCACGCTTCGTAATCTTTGTGCGGCTGCGATAGCTTTGGGTAGTTTCTGCTCCGCATCGGCTTCACTGTACAAATTCTGGCGCTGCAGATTGCTCCATTCCACATAATCCCGGTCGACGATTCGTATTCGGCCTACCCCGGCGCGGACCAGCGTCTCGGCAATAGCAGACCCCAGTGCGCCTGCACCCAGAACAAGCACACTGGAGCGGGCCAGTTTAGCTTGACCTTCCGCCCCTATGCCGTGAAAACGTACCTGACGGCTGTAACGCTCCTGTTCTCCCATAGCTAAAGCCAATTCGCTCAGCCTCCTCCTACAAAATGTACAAACTCTAACTGGTCACCTTCAGAGAGTGAGGTACGACCATAAGCTTTCCTCGGCACGACTTCACCATTAATTTCCACCAGAATTCGCCGTCCGCTCCAGGGCGATTCTGCCAAAACATCGGCAATAGTAATGCAATGCTCGCTTAGGAGAGTTGTTTTTCCGTTAAGTTGGACCTGCATATTTTCACCTCCTCTCAAGCCATGCAGCCTGGATGGCTGTGCGGTATGCTTTTGCTTGTGCCGCTGGATCTGCTGCACTGCTAATTCCGGATAGTATGGCAATCCCCCCTGCACCGCGCCCGATGACTGCTCCGGCATTGTCCGGATGAATTCCTCCGATGGCAATAACCGGGATAGAGCATCTCGTCACAGTTTCTTCGAGGAGGTTCAGACCTCGGGCAGGCAGGCCTGGCTTGCTGGTAGATTCATAGACATGGCCGAAAAGGCAGTAATCTGCTCCTTCACTTGCCGCGTCGACTGCTTCTTCTGGTGAATGGATGGAGCACCCGATGCGCATCTCTGAGACTAACGGCCGCGCCGCAGCTACAGGCAGGCTATGTCCTGCTAGCTGTACACCGCCCGCTTCTGAGGCGAGCGCGACATCCAGCCGGTCGTTGATCACGATGGATTCAATAGGAATGCCTGCTTGCTGCATTTGATTTACGGCTTCGAGTAGCGCTTTGGCGGTAAGCTGTCTATTCCGCAGGTGGAAATAGTCAACGTAGGGGAGAACGGCTAGAGAAAGTCGCAGCCAATCTGCGAGCGGTATTCCTTCTGGGGAGATCAGATGCAGTTCAGGGCCGCTAACGGCGGGAAGTCGTTTTTTCATAAAAGGAATCTCTCCCGATTGTGTATTGGTGTTAATCTTCATCGAATAGAGCACAAAAAAGCCGCCTTCCTGATCGGAAGACGGCTAAGCATGACAACGGAAAACAAGCCACAAAATAGGCAAGACCGGACTCTTAACGCGCACTTCCCTACGCTGGTATTAACCAGATCAGGTTCAAAGGGTCCGAATGTTACATTCGTCTCAGCCTCGCGGCTCCCCTAGTGTCGGTTCGTATGAGATTGTTAATGTCACTATACACGATTATTCAGGGAGTTACAATTGGGGATTATATCAAACCCTATGAGTTTAACACCGTTTTTTATACTACGAGCCCTTTTCAAAAGTATTGTTTCTAACATAAGAGATGGAGCCAAATTAAACAGGGGGCTGTCGGAAGGGCGAAGCAAGCTGGAATGAAAAAGTCATCACGGTGCCGTGTAAAACTAAAGCAAGTTATTATTGTAAAATCAACAATGATTAGCTATGATATATCTACAAATTAAATATCGTGCTTGTTTTTATCCCCGGGTAAAAACGAATAAAAGCATTGGATCTCATTCCCGTTAGGGCCTATTTATTAGGAGGGGTGAGATTCAATGCTTTTTTTAAACCTAATTCTACTTTCCAGAGGTGTCAAAAATGCGAATCTTAAGTGATAAGGATGTTAGAAAAGTATTGAATGTTCAGCAGGTAATCGATCTTGTGGAAGCCGTTTACAAAGCTAAAAGTGATAATAAAACGGAGACATGGCCAACCATTTTTTATGATTTTGTACCGGGCAGGGCAGATATGGACATAAAATCAGGTTACTTAAAGAAAGAAAAGGTGTTTGGGCATAAAACAGTTACATGGTTTGCTGATAATGAAGAGAAGAATATCCCGATTTTAAAGGGGTTAATTAATGTTTTTGATGCGGAATCAGGGACACCGTTAGGCGTTACTGATGGTTCTTTCATTACAGGAATACGGACAGGAGCTTCAGGTGCAATCGGAGCTAAATATTTGGCTAGAAAAGACGCTGAGCACCTTCTTGTAGTCGGATCGGGGAACCAAGCTATATATCAAATTGCCTGTGCTTTATACGCACTCCCGCAGTTGAAGCTAGTCAGGATTGCCGGAAGAGATAAAGTGAAGTTGAAAAGCTTTGTCGATAGCATACCACTTAGACTTCAATCTGAATTTGGGATGGAAGCTGTAACAACTATCTTTGAAGAAGTAGATTGTTTAGAAGATGCAGTAAGAAATAGTGACATTATCATAACGGTGACGTCTTCAAGAACACCGATCATCCAAATGGAGTGGGTAAAGAAAGGAACACATATTTCTTGTATAGGTGCGGACATGGCCGGAAAACAGGAAATAGACTCACGTATTTTTTCAAACGCAAGCATTATCTTAGATGATAAAGAACACTGTATGCAAGTTGGCGAAATTGAGATACCTCTGAGACAGGGCATTATTACTGAGAGCGATATATCTGGTGAAATCGGTGATTTAATTTTAGGGAAAATAAATGGAAGAATGGACAGTGAGCAAATCACGGTCTTTGATGCTACAGGTATGGCGATTTTGGATATCTATGCAGCGAAGATAGCTTTACAGCGTGCAGAAGAACATAATCTCGGTGTTGAGTGTAACCTTTAAGGAGAGAATGAGAAGATGACTTTTAGTTATGAAAATGTGAGAAATGCTTATGATCGGATCAGGAACTATTTGAAAGCAACACCCCTTGAGGAGTCCTTTTACCTAGGTGATGAAGACAGAAGATATTTCTTCAAGCTTGAGTCTCTACAAAGGGCGAAAAGCTTCAAAATCCGAGGGGCTCTAAACAAAATGATGACGTTAACTGAAGAAGAAAAAAGCTGTGGTGTGGCCGCTATTTCTTCAGGGAACCATGGAAGTGCCGTAAGCTATGCAGCATCAATCCTGGGGATCAAAAATGTAACTGTAATTGTGCCGCAAACGACTCCTCAAAGTAAGATAGATAAAATTAAGTATTTTGGGGCCGATATCATGCTATTAGGTGAAACTTTTGATGAGGCGCATTCATTAGGCATGAAGTATATTTCTGAACACGGGTTAACCTATATTGACGCCTACTACAGTGATCCGGAAATCTATGGAGGACAAGGGACCGTTGCCATTGAAATTCTGGAACAGAATAAAGATATTGATACGATAGTAGTTCCAGTGGGCGGTGGAGGTCTTATTACTGGGATCGCGGTTGCGGCAAAATCTATTAAACCATCTATCCGTATTATTGGCGTACAAACAGAGGCTTGTCCTGCCATGTTGAAGTCTTACGAAGACAATACTTTCTATGAAGAATATCCTAGCGAAGAATCATTGTGTGATGCACTTCTTGGCGGGGTGGGGAAGCTAAGTTACGAGATGGCAAAAGATTATGTGGATGATTTCATAGCCGTTTCAGAAGACTCTATCGCCAAAGCAGTAAGCTTTATGGCCAAAGAAGAGAAATATATTATAGAAGCAGGAAGTGGCACAGCCGTCGCAGCCATCATGGACTACAGAGAAAGAGTTGGAGGAACAAACATTGCGCTTGTTTTAAGCGGAGGCAACATTGATGGCGATGTATTAACATCTATATTGAACAAATATTAATTGTGAATACAGTGTTAATTGGAATCCCGGTGACAAGATGCGGAATATGTGCGGGTTAGATTGACAGGAATCGGGGCTGTGGATATACTTGAAATGTTAAAAAGCAAATGTGTAAAACGTTGATGAAATGGAGTACACCGGAAGATGGCTTGCACAGAGAACGGGTTCCTTTACGAAGATTGTCGTAATGGCTGTGAGAACCCTGGAGACAGGCCGGTGGAAAGCTGATTTCGGAGTGCGGGTACAAGTCCGCCGGGGGTTCCCGTTAACAGCCGCGACAAGGCGATCGTCTGCAATTCTCCCGCTACAACGGGATAAGGCGATAACCAGGGTGGTACCGCGATCTAATCGTCCCTGAATTTTCAGGGGCGTTTTTTTGTTTTCCATTTGTTTTTCCGATTAACCGTGATCTCAAAATTAAGGATAAGACGGGGGCTGTATACGATGAAAGCAAGTGAAATCCGTTCCAAATGGCTGCAATTTTTCGAAAGTAAAAGCCACAAAATCGAGCCGAGCGCTTCGCTCGTGCCTCACAACGATCCATCTCTGCTGTGGATCAATGCCGGGATGGCGCCACTGAAGGCGTACTTTGATGGCCGTGAGATTCCGGAGAATCCGCGTCTGACTAACTCCCAGAAATGTATCCGTACCAATGATATTGAGAATGTCGGCAAGACGCGTCGTCACCATACGTTCTTCGAGATGCTGGGTAACTTCTCCATTGGCGACTATTTCAAGGAAGAAGCGATTACCTGGGCTTGGGAATTCCTGACGGGCAAAGAGTGGATCGGCTTTGATCCAAACCGCATCTCCGTAACTGTATATGCCGAGGACGAAGAAGCTTTCAAACTGTGGAATGAAAAAGTGGGCTTGCCTGCTGAACGCATCATTAAGCTGGGTGACGAGAACTTCTGGGATATCGGTGAAGGCCCATGCGGTCCTTGCTCGGAAATTTTCTATGACCGTGGCGAAGCTTACGGCAATGACCTGAGTGACCCTGAAATGTATCCAGGCGGGGAAAATGAGCGTTGGCTGGAAGTCTGGAACCTGGTATTCTCCCAGTTCAACCACAATAAAGACGGCAGCTATACACCGCTTCCTAACAAGAATATTGATACAGGCGCAGGTCTGGAACGTTTTGCTTCGATCCTGCAGGATGTAGATTCCAACTTCGACACTGACTTGTTCCAGCCGATTATCCAGAAGACAGCACAACTTGCTTGTGTAACTTATAAGGATAGCTTGGAGCAGGATATTGCGCTTAAAGTCATCGCCGACCATGTGCGTACAGTTACTTTCGCTGTGGGCGACGGCGTACTTCCTTCTAATGAAGGTCGTGGCTATATTATCCGTCGTTTGCTCCGCCGTGCAGTTCGTTACGGAAAGACGCTAGGTCTGGATCGTCCATTCCTGCACGAGCTGACTGAAACAGTAGGCGAAATTATGGGCGTGTACTATCCGTCTGTTGTGGAGAACCGCGAATATATCGCAAAGATTATCCGTACAGAAGAGGAACGTTTCCACGAGACGCTGTCCGACGGTCTGGCTATTCTGAGTGAAATCAGCAGTAAAGCCAAAGAGAGCGGCGCTGGCGTTATTGCCGGAAAAGACGCGTTCAAGTTGTACGATACTTACGGCTTCCCGTTTGACCTGACGGAAGATTTCGCTGCTGAGCAGGGCTTGACGGTGGACCGCGAGGGCTTTGATGCAGCGATGCAGGAGCAACGCGACCGTGCAAGAGCTGCACGCCAAGATGGCGGCAGCATGAAAATTCAAGGCGGAGCTCTTTCTGAACTGACGGTTAAAAGCGAATTTGTTGGTTATAATGACTCGGTAACTGAATCCAAAATTGTTGCGATTGTTGTCGACAACGAGTTGGCAGACATCGCTGGCGAAGGTACAGAAGCTCAGGTTATTCTGGATACTACTCCGTTCTATGCGGAAAGCGGCGGTCAAGTGAGCGATACGGGTGTGCTGAGCGGCGGTTCCGTAACCGCTAAAGTCAAGGGACTGTTCAAGGCGCCACATGGTCAGCATGTGCACCTGGTAACAGTAGAAGCTGGCGAGCTCCGAGTAGGAGATAACGTTCGTGCCGAAGTTAACCGGGCCGAGCGTGAGGACATCGTGAAGAACCATACCGCGACTCACTTGCTGCACAAAGCGCTCAAGGAAGTGCTGGGCGGACATGTTAATCAGGCAGGCTCTTTGGTAGAAGGTGGACGTTTGCGCTTTGACTTCTCGCACTTCGGCGCCATTACGCCGGAAGAGCTCAGTGAAATTGAGCACCGTGTGAACGAGCAAATCTGGCGCGGTCTGGATGTAGTGATTGAGAACAAACCGATTGACGAAGCCAAGGCAATGGGAGCTATGGCATTGTTCGGTGAAAAATATGGCAACATCGTCCGCGTGGTTCAGGTTGGCGACTACAGCTTGGAGCTGTGTGGTGGCTGCCACGTTAGCAATACTTCGCAGATCGGTATCTTCAAGCTGCTCAGCGAGAGCGGCATCGGCTCCGGTGTACGCCGGATTGAGGCTGTAACTGGACGTTATGCATACCAGTTCACTGAGAGCCAGCTGGATCTGCTCAAGCAATCCGCTGGACTGCTGAAGTCTTCCCTGAACGATGTGCCGAAGCGGATTGAAGCTTTGCATGGTCAAGTACGCGAGCTGTCGCGTGAGAATGAGTCGCTGCAATCCAAGCTGAGTGCTACGTTTGCTGCTGAGCTGACTGGCAGTGTGAAGACGGTTGGCGGCGGCACGCAACTACTGGCTGTATCTGTGCAAGCAGGCAGCATGGATGCCCTGCGATCCACAGCCGACGAGCTGAAGAGCAAGCTGCCTGACGCAGTGCTTGTTCTGGGCGCAGCCATGGACGACAAAGTGAACTTTGTCGTAGCCGTACCTCAAGAGCTGGTGAAGCGCGGCTATCATGCCGGCAAGCTGGTGAAGGAAGTTGCTGCAGTATGCGGCGGCGGCGGCGGCGGACGTCCGGATATGGCACAAGCTGGCGGTAAGGATGCTTCGAAGCTGGGCGAGGCTTTGGCCAAGGCTGAAGAATTGGTAGCAGCGCTGGGATAAGCTAGAGAACGAACCCGGTCCATAGGCCCAAAGCCCAAATTTCATTTGCGAAGACAGACAGCGGTACTGAGTCTTTCCTCTCAGTACCGCTGCTTCGTGGCCGGGCCATCTGATTTAGGCGAAATGTGGTTTTGGCAATAGCTTAAAGACCAAAAATTTCACGTTTTTTGTAGATGAAATGCCAAAAAAAGCGTTATATCCAGGCAGGATTTTCTTGTTGGGGCATGAATATGTTATGATGAGGGCAGCAAGTAAGCTGTACAGCAGCGAGTTTGCGAAGCCGCCTGCTACAGGTGATTTGCAGAAGGAAGGTGTCACATATGGACTCCATGGACAAAACGGTTAAATTCAATGTGAAGGGCGATGAGAAGGAAGCTTCTCCCGAGGAAATTCTGCTTGCGGTATACAATGCGCTCGTAGAGAAGGAATATCATCCGATCAACCAGATCGTAGGGTATCTTCTTTCCGGAGATCCGGCCTATATTCCCCGTCACAACAATGCTAGAAGTTTGGTCCGGAGAAAAGAACGTGATGAGCTGATTGAGGAACTGGTGCGGTTCTATCTAGCCAATCATCAGGTGGATAACGCCAAATGAAGAAGCTAGGTTTGGATTATGGCGACCGTAGAATCGGCGTCGCCGCGAGTGATATTTTCGGCTGGACGGCACAATCTCTGGAGACCATTGAGCGGCGCGGAGACGGAAGAGAGTTCGAACGCATCCGCGAACTCGTCAAGGAGCATGAGATCGGAGAAATCGTGGTTGGGCTGCCGAAGAACATGAACGGCACCGTAGGTCCCCGTGGTGAAATCTGCATAGAGTTCGCTGACAAGCTTCGGGAACAATTGGAAATGCCCGTACACCTTTGGGATGAGCGTCTGACGACGGTATCCGCCGAGCGGGTGCTGATTGAAGGGGACGTCAGCCGAAAGAAGCGCAAAGGGATTGTGGACAAAATGGCCGCAGCCCTGATTTTGCAAAATTTTTTGGATGCTAACAGTAAAAGGTGAGGGGTGCGCATATGACAAACGAACATATTGGCCAAGAAGAAGAACCGGAAATTATCTATATTCCCGATGAGGAAGGTAATGAAGAGGAATTCGAGGTCATCATGAAGTTTGAGGTTGACGGTTCGGATGCCAAGTACATGATGGTAGTTCCGCTGGATTCCGAAGACGAAGAGTCCGACGAAGTGTACGCCTTCCGTTATGAGGAAGACGGCGATGATCTGCAGCTGTTCATGATCGAGAATGACGAGGAGTGGGCGATCGTCGAAGAGACGTTCAATACCCTGGTCGACGAGCTGGACGGGGGAGCAGAGAATGACTGAGTTGTCCGCTGATCAAGCGGTATGGACTTCCCGTCTTAAAGATGCGTACGGAGAGACTGTAGAACTGGAAGATGAGCAAGGCAAATCTTCCGTTTACGATATTATTGCGGAGTTTGAAGTCGGTGGCCGCGGTTACGCGGTGCTGGAGGGTTCCGGCAAGAACGGAGAATATGATATTCTTCGGATTGTAGTCTCGCCTGACGGGCTTCCTGAATTGGAAAACATCGTCGACGATGAAGAATGGGAAGATATTTCAGAGCTGTACGACGAGCTTACTTTTCCAGATGAGGATTTGGAATAGGACGAGATCAGCGTACGTTACATTTACAGTTGGCATGAAGGAGGGCGGAGTATTCCGCGCTCTTTTTGCATGGAAAGCCTTAATAAAATTATTGTTGAATTTGGGACGATAGAATTTTATACTTTATAGTCGGAAAGTGAGGAGATCCATTGAAATCCGCAGTCCGCACTGTGCTACTGATCCTAGTTCTCCTGATTGCAGCAGGAGGTGGAGGAGCGTGGTACATTTGGAACGGGATGCAGCCGGTAGCTCCTGCCGGGCAGCCCGTTACGTTCACAATTGAGAAAGGCACGGGAAGCGCGGGAATTGCTGACCTGCTTGAGAAGAACGGGATTATCCGTAATAGTCTTTTCTTTAAAGGATATCTGAAATGGACCAAAGAAGGCTCGAAATTCAAGGCTGGCACCTATGTGGCGAAACCAGGCGATACCTATGATGAGCTCATTGCGCGGTTGAACGCCGGTGATGTTGTCAAGGAAGAGACCCTGATGTTTACCATTCCTGAAGGATATACGGCAGAACAGGTGGCTGACAAACTGGCTACTGCCTCCAAGCTGAATTCGGCTGTTTTTGTGGATCTTATGAATTCCGGCAAGGCGCTGAAAGAAGCCGACGTTCTGGGCATTCCGCAGGATCCGGAGCTGCGTCATCGTCTGGAGGGATATCTGTTCCCGGAGACCTATGAGCTGCCGAAGGACAGCACGCCGCAAGAAATCCTGGAAGCGATGCTGGAACAGCTGGCGAAGAAGCTCGATACCATCCCGAATTGGCACGAAAAGCTCAAAGCGAGAGGCCTCAGTCTACATGAGCTGCTGACCGTCGCTTCACTGGTGGAGCGTGAGGTTGTAGTCGATACAGAACGTCCATTGGTGGCGGGAGTGATCTATAATCGGCTGAAAAAGGGACAGAAGCTGGAGATTGATGCCACGGTTCAATATCTGCTAGATCAACCAAAAGAAAGGCTGCTCTACAAGGATCTTGAGATTGAGAGTCCTTATAATACGTACAAGAATGCAGGACTTCCGCCGGGACCGATCTGCAACCCTGGTCTGCCGTCGATTCAGGCGGCGCTGGAGCCGCAAGCTTCTGATTATTATTTCTATGTTACGAAGAAGGATGGCAGCAAGGGTCATCTTTTTGCCAAGACGTATAAGGAACATTTAGCCAATATCCAAAAAAGCAAACAAACTTCGCAGTAACGCATTACAATGGAGAGTGGTACAGACTGTGGGCCTTGTTAAGGCTCCGCAGGGTCATCACTGGCTTGCAAGCTGTGACAGACGTAGGAGGACTATCAATGAATAATAAACCGGAGCTACTGGCGACGGCAGCATCGCTTGAAGAAGCGGCAGCCTTGCTGGATGCAGGCGCAGATGCGCTGTTGATCGGGGATGACCGCTTTGGCATGAGGCTGGCTGGACATTTCACGCTGGAGGATACCAAGGCAGTTATAGAGATGGCTCATGCCCGGGGCTGCAAAATCGTTGCAGGGCTGGGCGGTCTGATGCCCAATAGTCTGCTAGATGAACTGCCAGCCTATGTAAAGGCTATAGGCGAGCTGGGCGTTGACGCTGTTGAATTTGGTGACCCGGCTGTGCTGGCTGCCGTGAAGCAGGAGGCGCCTGGTCTCAAGCTGCACTGGAACGCGGAGATGACCTCCACCAACTACGCTACATCTAACTATTGGGGACGCAAAGGTGCATCCCGGGTTGTACTGGCCCGTGAGCTGAACATGGACGAGATTACGGAGATGGTGCCGCTGCTGGAAATAGAGGCCCAGGTTCAGGTGCATGGAATGACGAACATTTACCACTCCAAGCGCAACCTCGTAGCGAGCTATATGACTCACCAAGGTCGTCCAACGGATGGAGGAAGTCTGGGCAAGGAGCGCGGTCTGTTCCTGGTCGAAGTAGAGCGTCCGGGTGAGATCTTCCCGATCTATGAAGATGACAACGGCACTCATATTATGAGTTCGGATGATATTTGTATTATGGAAGACTTGCATATCATGATGGAGGCGGGCGTGCAGAGCTTTAAGATTGAAGGGCTGCTGAAGCCGACAGCCTATAATGCTGCTGTAGTTCGAGCTTATCGTACAGCTATTGATGCGTACGCAGCTGATTCTGAAGGTTATACCTTCCAGGATGAATGGTTGGATGAGGTTCGTAAGCTGCAAGACCCTGAGCGCGAGCTGTCCTTCGGATTCTTTTATAAAGAGCAAGTGTATTAATCGTATAGACCCCGCAGAACGGGGAAATGGAGGGGAGAACAGGAATGAGTACCATGACCAAGCCGCAGCATAAGGGCAAGCGTTACCGTCTGGACAAACCGGAGCTCCTGGCTCCGGCGGGCAATTTGGAAAAATTGAAATTCGCCGTGCATTATGGTGCAGATGCCGTCTATATTGGCGGACAAAAATACGGCCTGCGTTCGGGTGCTGACAATTTCAGCTTCGAGGAAATGCGCGAAGGCGTGGAATTCGCCAAGAAATATGGCGCGAAGGTCTTTGTGGCAACGAACATCTATGCTCACAATGAAGATGTCGCAGGGATTGAAGAATACCTGCGTAATTTATATGAAGCCGGCATTGCCGCGATCATTGTAGCCGACCCGGCTATTGTCGATACAGCACGCCGTCTGGTTCCGGGCCTGGAGGTGCATCTCAGCACACAGCAGTCCACACTGAACTGGCAAGCCGTATCCTTCTGGAAGGAGGAGGGTCTGCCCCGTGTCGTTCTGGGCCGGGAGACAAGCCTGGAGGAAATTGCCGAGATCAAGAAGCATGTGGATATTGAGATCGAGAGCTTTATCCATGGTGCGATGTGTTCCTCCTACTCCGGTCGCTGTGTGCTGTCCAACCACTTTACAGACCGGGACTCTAACCGAGGGGGCTGCTGCCAGTCCTGCCGCTGGAAATACGATCTGTTCGAGGATGCGCGTCCGGATGGAACCTGGGTGTCTGAAGAGGAACAGGCTGAAGCGATGCAGTCGCCTGAGCGTCTGTTACCGGGAGTGACCCAGCTTCCACTGCATGAGCCACAGGACAATCCGTTCACCATGGGGTCCAAAGATCTGTGCATGCTGGAGAGCATTCCCGATCTGATCGAGGTCGGCATCGATAGCTTTAAGATTGAAGGCCGGATGAAATCCATTCATTATGTGGCTACAGTAGTTAATGCGTACCGCAAGGCCATTGATGCCTACATGGCTGATCCTGAAGGTTACGTACTGAAGCCGGAATGGCTGGAAGAGCTGAACAAAGCGGCGAACCGTCCGCTGAACACAGGCTTTTTCTACGATACGCCTGACCATGAGGATCATATCTATGAGCCTGAAGAAAAAGCGGCTCCGTATGATTTTGCCGGACTGGTGCTGGAGTATGATGCACAGACAGGCACTGCGCTGATTCAGCAGCGTAATCACTTCAAGCCGGGCCAGCAAGTGGAATTCTTCGGACCGGACGATACCTTCTTCAAGCAGACGGTAGGAGAGATCTGGGACGAGCAAGGCAATCCGCTTGATGCCGCCCGTCACCCGCTGCAGAAGGTGCGCATGAAGGTAGATGCGCCGGTAGCCTATTTTGACATGATGCGCAAAAGAAAATAAGGATTGATGAAGATACGGGACAGCCTCTCTTAAGGGAGGATGGTCCCGTTTTTTTGTATTTCCTAAATAGGCTAAAAGTTACATACTCATGGAAAAGATTATTCAAAAAGCCTAAGAAAAAAAGGACTGTTTGCCGATATATAAGTCAGACAACGCTTACAAATATCTCTAATTAAACTGGTGGGTGATCTAATGGGAACTCCGGAACAGGAGAATAAGAGTGATGAGCAGAAAGAGAGAAGGATGAGAGTGGGAAAGAAAGAGAAGTCGGTGAAAGAAAACACAGAGAAAAAGAACCAGCGTAAGGCCGGTGCATCCAGTATCGGTAAGCTCAAAGACGGCGTTAAATCAGGCGTAAGCATGAAAAATGTGCTGCGCGGCTCGGTGAGTCAGATGAAAAAAGTCAATCCGGTGAAATCTGTCGGGGTCAAGCTGTTCCTGATCTTTTTATCGTCTATTGTGATTGTCGTACTGCTTCTGGGTTTGTTGTCGTATTCAAAAGCCAAAAGTACGATTAAGAGCAATGTCGCAGAGGCCAACCGCCAAACGGTCATTCAGACCTCAGAGAAGATGGATATTATACTCAAACAATATGAGACTTTGGCGCTTCAGCTGTTTTTTGATCCGCAGATTCAGAATGATCTGACGTCACTGGACAAAGCGGATAACTATTACGATAAATTTGTGGCTTCAAGTGCAATCGGCAAGAAGCTATCGAGCCAAACGACCTCTGATTCCAATGTAGTCAGTATCTCGCTGATTCCGGAGGAAGCGGCTTCCGATGTTATCACTACTGGTAGTTCGGGTCTGATGCTTGAAGGTATCAGGGAGACGGATTGGTTTAAGCAGGCGGTTGAACGGACCAAGGATTATAAATCGCATTATTCCGATACCGATGGCTCGCAGAATTACTGGTTCTCTACCGCAGTTGAGGGTAAGGGCGGAACGAATATCGCTATGGTGCGCTCGCTCCGAAATCTTGGCGAGAATTCAGGATATGTGATGCTGGTGGAACTGAAGAATAAAATGCTGGAAGACGCCTTCACGAGTGTCAAGCTGGGCGAAGGTTCCCGCATACAGTTGGTAGATCCTAACGGTGTCGTTATCGCCTCTAATATACCTGCAGAGGATGGGCAAGAATCAAAGTTTGCATTCATCAAAGATAGCAAGGCAAAGAATAAAAGTCAGGAGAATAAAGACGCAGATGGAAAGCAGGTTCTGGCTGTCTTCAATCCGATGACTAAAGCAGACTGGAAGCTGTCTGGAATTATTCCTACTGGCGAATTGGTTAAGGAAGCTTATCCGATCCTCGTCACGACCTTTGTTGCTGCCGGAGGAGCAGCCTTACTTGCCATTCTTCTGGGCTACTGGATGGTCCGCATGATTGCCCGTCCGCTGTCCCGTCTCAAGGATCTGATGGTGCAAGGGGCAAAGGGAGATCTGAGTGTTCGTACCGAATATGCATCGCAGGATGAAATCGGCCAACTGTCCGCATCCTTTAATACGATGATGGGACGGATTACAGAGCTTGTGGCGCAGACGACTGAAACGGCGCGTGAGGTGTTGGAAACTGCGGGAGAGCTGGGCGATGCTTCACGTAAAACAGCTGTGTCTGCCAAAGAAATTGCTGCAGCCACGGAAGAGATTGCCGGTGGTGCAGGCAGTTTGGCCCTGGAGGCAGAGCGCGGTAATGAATTGACTGAACTGATTGCTACGCAAATGCAGACCGTTGTATCCGCCAATTCCGAGATGGATGAGGCTGCACGCAGTGTCGGAGAGGCCAGTAGCAGAGGTGCAAATCAGTTGGAGGAGCTGCTGGGTCAGACGAGCCGTACCGGAGAGATGACAGGAGCACTGGTTGCGCGCGTCAACAATCTGAAAGAAACGGTGTTCTCTGTGATCAAGGTGCTTGATGTCATGAAGAATATTACCCAGCAGACGAACATTTTGTCGCTCAATGCTACAATTGAAGCCGCACGAGCAGGTGAAGCCGGTCGGGGCTTCATGGTCGTAGCCGGAGAGGTTCGCCAACTTGCAGACCAGTCCAAGCAGTCGATTGCGCTGGTGGCTGGAATTACTGACAAGATTATGACCGAGATGAATGAGACGGTCGCCGTATTGTCCGAAGTGACGCCACTCTTTGAGGCGCAAATGGGCTCGGTGAAGAACACCAGTGATATCTTCGTTTCTGTAAAAGATCAGATGGATGAATTTATTCTGAGCTTGGAGTCTGTTACGGCCTCCATCAACAGCCTGAATCATTCCCAGGGGGTCTTGTCTGAAGCAATGGGCAACGTAAGTGCCGTTGCCCAGCAATCGTCCGCAACCTCGGAAGAAGTAGCCTCGCTTAGCAGCGAGCAGCAGAACGTCAGCGATCAACTGGTATCGCTGTCCGGGAAGCTGGAAAGTGTATCGGGGCAATTGAAGGAAAAGCTGTCTCTGTTCAAAATATAAATCACTTTAATGACAAGCTATCGTAACTTCGGAAGCTTGTTGCAGCCGTCTCTTCTTCGTGAAGAGGCGGCTGTTTTATATTTTCAAAGAGGGGGCGTAAGTCAATTAAGAGTTATTTAGGTTGGCGGCGTACAACTATATCACAGCAGGAAGAGCAATTTTGGTTTAAAATAGTAGTTTGTAATATTTAAAGTAAACTATAACTGTAGATGATGGCAGGTGATCTGTACTGATGAAGTCAACAATCCAACCACGCAGTCTTCTTTCCCGGCTGCATCCCGCTGAATCTTTGGGGTTGCGGCTTTTTCTCGTTTTTTTCATAGCGACTATGACAATAGTGCTCTCGCTCGGCTATACCTCCTATTCCGTTGCTGAGCAGACCATTGAAGACAACGCATTGTCATCCAACCAGCAGACGGTGATTCAAACTGCGGAGAAGCTGGATGTTACTATGCTCCGTTACGAGGACAATTTGGGCCAAATCGCTTACAACAAAGAGATACAGCACGCTATGAAAGAGGCTAGCCAGTCTGCCTCCGGGCTGCCAGTCGATGTTATTGCTACAGAGCTCAGCAACTGGCTGTCGAGCGCCAAGGGCGTGCAGGCGGTGTATCTCATTCCTGTAAAGAAATCATTGCCGATTGTGGCTGCCGGCGCCAAGGATGAACCCTTTATGGAGAGCGCACGTTCGGCATCCTGGTTCAGCCAGTTGTCGGACAAGCCAGAAGGGCTATGGTTGACCAAAGAGATGAAGGGAGCAACAGCTCCAGAGGTTTTTCACTATGCGAAAGCGATTGCAGGAGAATCCCAAGATTCAGGATATGTCGCGATCAGTGATATAAAGGTTAGTGAGGTCGAAAAGCTACTGGGCGAGGTGAATCTGGGGACAGGCTCCTACATTCAGCTCCTGACTGAAAAGGATGAGCTGATCGCGTCCTCTATGCAGAACGAGACGGACACTTATCTAAGCCTGGGAGGTACCTTGTTCACAGGGCTCAAGCAGGCTTCTTCAGGCGCTCTGCCCACCAAGAATGAGGAAGGGAAATCAATTCTGGCGGTATATGGAACGATGCAGAGCTCCGGATGGAAGCTGCTGGGTGTCGTGCCTGCCGAGAATTTAACCCAAGATGCGGTACGGATTCTGAAGACGACTTATATCGCGGTTGGCGCTGCCGCAGTCATTGCCATTCTGATTGGCCTATGGATGGTGCGAATGGTCGCAAGGCCGTTGACCCGGCTCAAGGACTTAATGTTCCAGGGTGCTGAAGGGAACCTCAGTGTGCGGACATCGTTCAAATCACGGGATGAAATCGGGCAGTTGTCGCTCTCTTTCAACACAATGATGGAGCGGATTACGGAACTCGTCGACCGCACCAATGAGACCGCTCAGGAGGTGCTGGAGATGTCGGATGTCCTGAGCAGTGCTTCCCGCAAGACGGCGTCTGCAGCTAAAGACATCGCTGCCGCTATGGAAGAGGTTGCTGGGGGCGCGGGTAGCCTGGCTCTGGAGGCAGACAATGGCAATGCCTTGTCCGGGCAGATCTCGGAGCAGATGAACAAGGTAACAGAGGCTACGCATGAGATGAACGGCAGAGCACACAGCGTTGGACAGTTCAGCACTGAAGGTGTTGCGATGCTGAAGGAACTCAAGAACCGGACACAGATTACGGAGGAAAGAACCCGGACGCTGGTGAACAAAGTGAACAACCTCCAGACAACGGCTTCGTCCGTGATTCAGGTTCTGGATGTCATGCAGCGTATTGCTCAGCAGACGAATATTCTATCCCTGAATGCCAGCATTGAAGCTGCACGGGCTGGCGATGCGGGCCAGGGGTTCATGGTCGTAGCCAGTGAAATCCGTCAGCTTGCCGATCAATCGAGAAGCTCGATTGCCGTGGTGGGAGAAATCACTGACAGAATCATGCTTGAGATGAATGAAACGGTCACAGTTCTCGACGAGGTGGCTCCGCTGTTCGGGGAGCAAAGTGCTTCAGTACAAAGTACAAGCGATCTCTTCGTATCCGTGCAGGGACAGATGAATGAATTCATCACCTTCCTGGATGCAGTTACCGGTTCGATTGACGGGCTTGGGAAATCGCAGCGAGTGCTTTCAGAGACGATGGATAGCGTCAGTATTATTGCTGAAGAATCGTCAGCAGCCTCAGAAGAGGTGGCTTCGCTCAGTAGCGAGCAGCAGAGTGTTAGTGACCATCTGGTGGAGCTCTCCGCAAGTTTGCAGAAGGCTTCAGCCAAGTTAAGGACCAGTCTAGCAAGATTTAGAGTATAGTTTCTGATTAATCTATAAGGTAAATTACCGAGAGCAGGCTCCAGAAGTTGGGGCTTGCTCTTATGCTTGTTAATCGTCAGAGGAAAGATTCTAATGACGGAAGGTGGGACATAATAAGGTTAAGGAATCTGTCAGGAGGGAAGGCAACATTGCGTACCAACAATCATCATCGTCGTCTGTTCAGCTCACTGTTGATTTTATCCGCTGCCGTGGGAATATTGATCCTGCGGTTAGCTTGGGTACAATTCGTGATCAAGGATCGGCCTGTCCCTGGTACAACCTATACTTTGGCCAAGATGGCAGAAGTCCAAAGTGAGCGTGAAACAGTGCTGGACAGCGGACGTGGGCGTCTTTACGACCGTCACGGAATACCTCTTGCCGGGGAAACGATCTGGACAGCCGCTCTATTCCCGCAGGAAGAATTGGCAGCTAGTGTAAAGGCACAAGTGGAGCGAAACGAAGACGGCCCTATGCACCGACTGGCCGCCATTTTAGGGGTCAGCTATCGGCAGCTGCTGAGCAGAGTCGCAGTCCTGAAGGAACCTCTGCTATGGCCATCCCCTAAAGGAAAAGCACCTCTGGCGCTGTCCCCTGCTCAAGCCGACGAAGTGAAAGATCTTGATATCGATGGTGTGATGGTGCTGCCGTTTGCCCGGAGATATGATGGTCAGTTGTCGGGACAACAGTGGTTAGGCTACTTGTCAGAAGCGGTCCCGCCGGCAAGCGGCGAGCTGGCAAGTTCTTCAGGCCTAAGAATTCCAAGGACCGGAACGGATGGACTGGAGAAAACCCTAGAGCCGTTGCTCCGGGGTGTAGGTCATACCGAGGCATATGTGCAGGTGGATGCGAGGGGTAACCGTCTTCCGGGTAGTCCGCTCAAAGTCCGTTCACCGGGCAATCCATATTACCCGTTGTCTTTATACACAACGATAGACAAAAAGCTTCAGGATGGCATAGAGAAGCTGGCAATTCAGAGTGGCATGAAGGAAGGTGCGATTGTCGTATTGGACTCACGGACTGGGGATATTGAAGCTATGGTATCTGTGCCCTTATATAACCCGCAGGATATTTCGCCTCAGGGTGGGCAATGGAATAACCGGGCACTACAAGCTGCCGTTCCTGGCTCCATCTTCAAGATTGTCACCACTGCTGCGGCTCTGGAGGCTGGAGTCACAACCACGCAGGAAGTCTTCACTTGTTCCGGACAATATGAGAAGTACGGACTGTCTTGCTTGAAAGGAAAAGGACACGGCCCCCTTACGCTGGCGCAAGGGTTCGCCGTGTCCTGCAATACTGTATTCGCCGCGCTGGCCGAACGTTTGAGCGGCGCGCAGATCCAGTCCGCCGCGTGGGCGCTGGGACTGGGAAGGGACATTGGCTGGCAGTCCGAGAATAAGCTGGGACTGCCACTTCTGAGGCCACTGGCCGGGGAGCAGCACGGGACGATTTTCACGTCCCTGGTGCCCGATGACAGCGGCGCAAGAGTGCAGACGGCCATCGGGCAGCGCGATGTGCAGGTCACCCCGCTTCAGGCCGCTAACCTGGTAGTGACCTTGCTACATGGCGGGGAGGTCACGGCTCCCCGCATCCTGCAGAAGGTCACTTTTGCCAATGGCCAGACGCTGGAGGATTTGCCGGGACATCTGTCACCGTCCGGGGCCGGAAGGATCTCAGCATCCACGACTCGGCTGCTATTGTCATGGATGAGGCAGGTGGTGACCGAGGGCACCGGCCGGAGCCTGATGACCGCCCACTGGCCGCTGGCCGGTAAATCAGGCACGGCCCAGACGCAGGTCAAGGGTGTCCCCCGCAATAATCAGTGGTTCATTGGCTACGGACCCGTAGACCAGCCGCGATATGCGGTGGCTGTGTCTGTTCAGAATGTGGCTCCTGGCAGCACCCATACCGCTACGAAGCTGTTCGGTCAAGTATTTGATTTGCTCTCGTCAACTTCAGGTGCTTGATCTGCAGGGCGTTCTGTTCCAGGGTCGCTATGCTCGGCTTTTGCCTCGGCTCCTGGCCCGGATGCCGCGAACGGGGAGACGATAAATTCTTCCTGCGGCAGGTAGATCCAGCGCTGAAGGTAGCCCTGCTGAATCAATTCCTTGATCAGAATCAGCAATATTGGCGACAGGATTAAGCCTGCTACACCAAACGCTGACATGGACAAGATTACGAATGAGAGCATCAGGAACGCGGAAGATACGCCGATAGAGTTACCAGTGATTTTCGGTTCCATGATCTGACGCTGGAGTAGTACGACAGCGAGAAGGACAATCAGGCCGATCGCCATGGAGGTGTTCCCGATAATGAAGAGATACACAATCCAAGGGATCAGGATGGTCGATACGCCCAGCAGCGGGAGAACGTCGAACACGGCGCAGACTAAGGCCATCGTCAGCTCATTGCCGGTACCTAGGATGAACAACCCGACCAGAACGATGACGAAGGTGATGCTGATGAGAATGAGTTGGGCTTTGACATAGGCGCCGATCGCCTTGAATACATTCCCTTGCAGAAAAGAATAGGCGGTCTTAAGGGTTTTTGGCATCTTCTCATGGGCGATTTTCTTCCAGTCCTTGATTTCCATACTGAGGAAAAAGGCTAAAATGATGGCGATTCCGAAATTTCCCATAAAAGATGAGAACGAGCCCAGTAGTCCGATCATATACTTAAAGAAGATAACGAGCCATGAAGAGAGGATATCGGTGGCATCCTTGAAATACCCGTTGATTTTATGGGTCAGATCCGGTGGCAGCGTGTCGACTTTATGCTGAAGATAGCCGGTGAGCTCCACGAAATGCTCTTGCACAATACTTGTATACCTTGGCAGGTTGTCCTGAAATTGCAGGGCCTGAGTTGTAATCAGCAGGCCAGCACCGAACAGCGTCCCTAGCAGCAGAACGAGGAAGAACAGAACGGAGATTGCTGAGGCGAACGGTTTGCCAAGACCTCGGCGATTCAGAAACCGTGCCAACGGCTCAATAATAATAAACACGAAGAAAGACAGGAACACAGGGGCGGCCAAATGGTACAGCTTGCTGAAGGCGAACATGACCAGATACACCGTAAGCACAATTAATCCAATGTCAAAGAAAGTGCGCCAATATTTTTTGTACAAGGGGAGCATAAGATTTGAACGACTCCTTTTCAGATGAAATGCCAAGTCTTTACAACTTGAGTCCATTGTACACGATTTTACTTAAAAAGCGTCTATTTCTTTGATAGCTGTGTTAAAATAGGGGGTAACGTTTTTTTGTGACGATGATACATATCCGCAAAAAGGCGGTGAAAGCTATACACACTTGGCCGTATCGCTGTATCTGCTTGCAGACCTAAGGCGAGCCAAAGTCAACTCTGGAAAAGCGGGGAATAGACATGCAGACTTTGCTGCTCTGGTTGTTTTACATCTCATCTTTCTATGCCTTTATACCCGGTATTATCAGCCGTATTTTCGGTTACCGCGTGTTCCGTAAAGGAACTGGAACCCATGAATTTGCGCTAACCTTTGATGACGGGCCGGACCCTCGTTTTACGCCGAAGGTTCTTGAACTTCTGAGGCGCTATGACGCTAAGGCTACTTTTTTCGTGGTGGGCTCCCATGCGGAGCGTTATCCTGACCTGATCCGTAGTATTCATGCGGAGGGCCATCTCATCGGTATTCATAACTATGTGCACAAGACCAACTGGCTGATGCGTCCGGCAACGGTACGTAAACAGATCCAGCGCACAGACGAAATCATTTACAGCATTATCGGGGAGCACAGCACCTACTATCGTCCGCCTTGGGGCATTGTGAATTTGTTCGATTTCTCGAAGCGTCGCCGTGTGCAGATTGTACTGTGGTCAGCGATGTTCGGCGATTGGCGCGAGAAGCAAGGAGCCGAGAAGCTCACAGAGAAAATGCTTTCCCGCCTTAATCCCGGCGAAGTGATGCTCCTGCATGACAGCGGTGCGACGCTGGGCGCCGATCCTGATGCTCCGGGACTGATGCTGATTGCCCTGGAGAAGACCTTGGAGGAAGCGCAAAGACGTGGTCTGCGTAGTATTCGTATTGACCAGATGATCAAGACGGCTGAGAAATCGTCCATTCAACAAATCTCTTTCGGAAAACGCCTGATTGTAGGACTATGGCTGGGCTGGGAGCAATTATTTCAATTTCTGTTTAAGCTAAGGACTCTTTCACCGGCTGAGCCATTCCTGCATTATCGTCTGCGTAAGTACCAGGGGCAGATGATCACTATGGAGGATGGAACCACGTTAAGCAAGGGTGACAAGGTCATTGAGTTACATGTCGATAACCGGGAACTGTTCGAGCTTGGCATGCATTCCCGTTCTTCTGCCCAGCTTGCGATCCGCATGATTCGCCGGATGGAGAAGGATATGCCGGTACTCGCGGAGGAAATTGCCCATGACGAGGCGCTTCTGGAAGCTAAGGCATTGTACGGGGTCAGCATGATCAATCGGGGACCGGAGAAATTCGGTTTTACAGTACTGGATATGCCTGACGGCTGGTTTGCCCGTTCCAGCAAGCTTTACCTGAGTCTTTTGTTAAGTGTGATACATCCGGCTGGTGGAGCAAGACTGAAGGAGCGTACCGAGGTGCTTGTGCCTAAGCTCATCCTGATGCCAGTGTCGGAGCTATTGAAGCGCCATGATCATAAGATGCAGCCGCGCAGCGCGAATCGCAAGCGGGAGCAGATGGAAGAAGAGAGAACTCGCAGCAATGCTGTGGATGAAGTGGAACTGCCAGGTGCAACGGTTGTTCATTAATGTACAGGAATTATAGGTAGTATTATGGAAAAAAGGGAATGCCTCAGGCCAGCGTATGTTGGCTGAAGGTGTTCCCTTTTTATCTTTAGGTGCACAAAAAAACGGTCCCTCACAGCAGAATAACTGCTGCGAGGGACCGCTTTAAGATAGAATTACGTTCTGGCATGGCCTGAGACTTAATTAGATTTTCAATACGCCGCCATTACTAGCGTTGGTAACCAACTTGGAGTAACGCGCGAGATAACCAGTCTTCACCTTCGGCTCGAAGCCTTTCCAGCCTGCACGGCGGGTCGCAAGGGTCTCTTCGTCGACCAGCAGCTCAATCTTGCGATTGATCAGATCCAGCTCGATGATATCGCCGTCTTCAACGAAAGCAATCGGTCCGCCTTCAGCCGCTTCTGGAGAAATATGTCCGATGCTGATTCCGCGGGATGCGCCGGAGAAACGACCGTCTGTGATCAGGCCGACTTTAGCGCCGAGGCCCATACCCACGATTTGGGAGGTAGGAGCCAGCATTTCTGGCATACCAGGACCGCCTTTCGGACCTTCATAACGGATAACCACCACGTGGCCTTCTTTAACCTTACCGTTCGCAATGCCTTCCAGCGCAGTTTCCTGAGAATCGAAGCAGATCGCTGGGCCTTTGTGGTAGCCGCCTACCGAAGCATCAACCGCACCAACCTTGATAATGGAGCCTTCCGGTGCCAGGTTGCCGTACAGTACGGACAATCCGCCCACTTCGGAATAAGGATTATCAAGCGTATGGATAACGGAAGTGTCCTTAATCTCATGTCCTCTTACATTCTCGGCCAGTGTCTTGCCGGTAACGGTGATGCAATCACCGAACAATGCGCCTGGCTTCTTCAACAATTCGTTCAGCACGGCGCTAACGCCGCCCGCACGGTCTACGTCCTCGATGAAGATATCGGAGGCAGGAGCCAGCTTGGACAGGTAAGGAACGCGGTTTGCAACTTCGTTGATGCGCTCCAGCGGGTAGTCAACACCTGCTTCTTGAGCCAATGCAAGAGTGTGCAGTACTGTGTTGGTAGAACCGCCCATAGCCATATCCAGTGCAAATGCGTTATCGAGTGATTCGATAGTTACGATATCGCGTGGTTTCAGATCAAGTTCGATCAGTTCCATCAATTGCTTCGCCGATTTACGTACAAAGTCTTTGCGTTCTTCAGCTACAGCCAGAATTGTACCGTTACCCGGCAGGGCAAGGCCCATCGCTTCAGCCAGACAGTTCATCGAGTTAGCGGTGAACATACCGGAACATGATCCACATGTAGGACAGCCGTATTGTTCCAATTCAAGCAATTCCGCGTCATTAATCTTGCCGACTTGGTGCGCGCCTACGCCTTCGAATACAGAAGTAAGGGAGAGCTTCTTGCCTTTGCTGTCCACACCGGCCTTCATTGGGCCGCCGCTGACGAAGATCGTTGGAATGTTGACACGCAAGGCGCCCATCATCATTCCTGGTGTGATCTTGTCGCAGTTCGGGATGCAGACCATACCATCGAACCAGTGAGCAGAGACTACGGTCTCCAGAGAGTCGGCGATGATCTCGCGGCTTGGCAGAGAGTAACGCATGCCGATATGTCCCATGGCAATCCCGTCGTCTACACCGATCGTATTGAACTCGAACGGAACGCCACCGGCTTCGCGGATAGCTTCTTTGACGATTTTACCGAATTCCTGCAAGTGTACATGGCCCGGTACAATATCAATATAGGAATTGCAGACCGCGATAAACGGTTTGCCGAAATCTTCTTCCTTAACACCGGCGGCACGCAGAAGACTGCGGTGCGGGGCACGGTCGAAACCTTTGGTGATCATGTCTGAACGTTTTTTCTTGACTGCCATTATGAATTTCCCCCCTAGTAAAATGCAAAATCTGATATAGTGGCGCATTAACGCATTGCACTCATAAGAGGCAAGGAAATGCGGTTTATAGAATTAACGGGGTCCAGCTTCTTAAAGAGAAGAGGGGAAGCCGTTTCTATAACTGCTTGCAATGAGCCAATGATGACTGTGAATGACGGCTGTCCGAAGCCGAACATGTCATTGTTAATAGTGAGTCTATCACAAACGGGTAGTTTTTTCTACCGATCTTCTATCAAGGATATCCGCTCTCCAAGACAAAAAGACCGCTCCTTCCAATGATATGGATAATCACCAATACCGTTGTCGACAGAAGGAACGATCATATATTGTATTTTGGATTTTGGGCTTAGCTTACCCGAGCGTTTTTATAACGACCGCCGCAAGGCTGCGCGCTGCAGATCAACCATCCAGGCAGTGGAAGGCTCCACCAGCGGGTGCAGGAGGCGTTTGACTGCGGGCTGGGCTAGCAGAATAGTCAGTAATATAGCTGTGCCAATCAGCACTGTATTTCCAGTCGCACTGCTGATTACATTATATATACCGGATGCCGCTGCCATGCGGATAATCAATCCGTGAAGCAAGAAGACATATAACGTTCGGCGTCCCCAGTCAGTCATACGGCTCATTCGATAAGGAACCCATCCGAGAAAGGCGAGGGAAGCTGCAAATTGCCAACCGTAAAGCCCCAAACGATACAGTCCGGCATACCACTCATGGTGCCCAAGCTGGATGTAGGTCATTGATCCATACAGCCAGCCGTGTGGAAGGATTGTTCCCCACAATCCGAGGGGGATCAGCAGCAGGATGGAGCATACGCAGGCAGAAGTTTTGGCCCATTTGCGATACAGGCGAAGGAAAGCGGAGAATGAGAAGTGATAACCGATCACGAAAAAGGGCAGATATACAAAGGTGCGGCTAATGCTGAACCAGATGCCGTCAAGCCGGAGATACCCCACAAGTACACCTGCGATAATAGCAAAAGCTAACTGAGCGCCGAGCTTCCACCCCCTCATTCCGATCAACAGCAGGCGCCAGAAGGCATGGCTCGCAAGAAACCATAGGAGCAGATAAGGTGCGAAGAAAGAATGCTGAATACCGTTCACATGGAAATAGGTGCTGTCCAGCAGGGAATATAGACTTTGAAAAATAATGTACTGCAATCCGATTTGCAAAAGCAGCCGGCGTCCGGCGGTCCCGTATAGATTTTTTCTGGCGAAATATCCGGTCACAAGTACGAAAAGCGGCATATGGAAACTGAAAATCCACAGATATAGTTGATGCATGGCATTCACCCCGCCTACCAGCGGTTCAATGGCATTCCCGATGAAGACAGTAACAATAAGCATAAAGCGCAGATTCAGAAAAAAGGTCTCCCCACGTTCTTCCAAAGCGTCGTCTCCCATCTTGCTGTCCCTCCAAGCATATCCATTACTTTAATTTTAAAATACCGTATTCCACTCCTTTGAATTGTGATTAATATCACTAGCGTAAGCGTTGTCATCTAAGTGAATGTGGCGATGTGTTGAAGGTTGTTAGGAAGCACCGATTCAACTATAATTTTCATATTAAGAGGAAGCAGTATATGCAGAACCAGCCGGGAGTGGACATATGTGAAGGGTAAAATAACGAAACGCCGCGTGTTCGTCATCCTATTGATCATTTTCGTCGCTGCGGGTCTGCTTCTATGGAGATATTTGACGCCCTACGCACCTGAGCAGAGCGCCGAAACGGCTCTCCTCTCAGGTGGAGGCATTTCGGTGGAGCAGAACGACAACTGGATATCCTTTGAGCCGGGTCTGGCCACAGGTCCAGGGGTAATTCTGTATCCTGGCGGGCTGGTGGAAGCAGAAGCCTATTCCCCGCTGGCGAAGACCATTGCCATGGCTGGGCATCCCGTGTACATCGCTAAGATGCCGCTTAATCTGGCGGTGACGAAGGGAGATGCGGCGGAAGAGATTATCCGTGTGCATCCCAAGCTTACGTTTGTGCTGGGTGGGCATTCCTTGGGAGGCGTCATGGCTTCCCGTTATGCCGCAGAACATCCTCGTCAACTTAAAGGTGTGTTCTTTCTGGCGTCCTATCCTGATGAGAAAGGCAGTCTGAAAGACACGACACTGTCGGTTCTGTCGATCCTGGGCACGGAGGATGGGGTAATCAATAGGACCAGCTACCGCAAAGGACGCTCCTACCTGCCGGACAATACCATTTATTACTCTGTGGAGGGCGGTAATCATGCCCAGTTCGGTAGCTATGGCAAGCAAAAGGGAGACGGTGAAGCCACAATCTCCGAGGAAGAGCAGCAGAGTCGCACGGTTCGCGCACTGCTCGATTGGTTGAGCAATCTGAGTTAACCCATAGACTGGGGGACAATGGCAACATGCCTTTTTTACATGTGAATCATATGACTATTCCTTGCCAGGGCATACTGTTTGACAAAGACGGCACATTGCTGGATATTCTGGCAACATGGGGGCTTTGGGCGGAACTGGTTCTGCGCGGGATGGAAACGCAGCTTGCAATTAGGGGCAAGACGCTGGAAGGTGGAATATCTGGACTGCTTGGCACCATCCATGATGACAACGGGAAGGTAGTTAGCTATGATCCCTCCGGACCTCTCCCCATGGCAACGGAGGGAGAGACGGAAGGGCTGCTGGCGTGGCAGCTGTACGCCTCAGGCCTTTCGTGGAACGAAGCCTTAGCAAAGGTGAAGCATATCACCAAGAATGCGATGAATGAGCTGCGCAAGAGACAGGTGGCGTATCCGCTACCTGGGCTGCTTCCCTTCCTGAAGCAATGTGCGGATGCCTCGCTGAAGCTGGGGGTGGTCACTTCGGACGGAGTTAAGACGACGGCAGAGCAGCTGGAATGGCTTGGGATTGCCGCTTATTTTCAGACGGTAGTGACGAGAGACCATGTGGTGAACGGCAAACCGGACCCCGAAATGGCGGAGAAGGCTTGCCGCGAGCTTGGCCTGAATCCCGGGGAGACCGTGATGATTGGGGACAGTAATGCGGATATGCAGACCGCTAAAGGCGCAGGTGTGTCCCTAGCCATTGGTATTGCTGGTCAAGACGGAGGAAGCGCACATCTGCTGGATGCCGATATTGTGATTTCGGGCTTCCATGAACTTTCGATTTCTTCCTAAGTACAGTATAGAAAGGATGGACTGAACGCCTATGGATCAATTACAAACCTTGATTTCTTGGATCAATGATAGTGAATCTATAGTTTTCTTCGGCGGGGCGGGCACTTCCACAGAAAGCGGAATTCCCGATTTTCGTTCTGCGGCAGGTTTGTATCAGACCGAGCATCAGTCGCCTTATCCCCCTGAGGAGATGCTCAGCCGTACGTTCTTTATGTCCTCACCGGACATTTTTTTTGATTTCTACCGCAGTAAAATGATTCATCCGCAGGCTCAGCCGAACGGAGCGCATCTTCTGCTGGCGGAGCTGGAGCAGCAAGGCAAGCTCAAAGCCATCATTACGCAAAATATTGACGGTCTGCATCAGAAAGCGGGCAGTCGCCGGGTATTGGAGTTGCACGGTTCGATTCACCGGAACTACTGCATGGATTGTGCCCGTGATTACGGGCTGGAGCAGATTGTAGCGAGCAAAGACATCGTGCCCCGCTGCCCGGATTGCGGCGGAATTATTAGGCCGGATGTGGTGCTCTATGAAGAGGAGCTGGACTATACGGTACTGACAGAGAGTGTGGAGGCCATCCGGGGGGCCGATTTGCTGCTAATCGGCGGTACCTCGCTGACCGTGCACCCGGCGGCTAGCCTGATTACTTATTTTCGCGGAAGACATACAGTACTCTTGAATGGTGAATCTACACCATATGATCGCCGTGCGAATCTTATCATTACAGATCGTATTGGTGAGGTCCTCGGCAAGGTGGGGGAGTTACTACGGGGGTCTTGATTGTTGTTTTTTCACAATGCTTAAGAGTACAAGGGCTCCTTAAGGTTAAAATAGGGTAGTGAGTACGCTCGCAATTTAAGAGGGGCTAGAATAACGGGAAAACATAACGTTAATGCTTCCCTTTTCCCTATTTATTGATGAATAACAGGAATTTCTCTAGTTAAAAACCGCTTTTCTCCGTAAGTTGGGCAGTTACGAGGAGATTAACGGGATTTTTTCCATTTATATTAAATATAGAAGGGGATTTAATCAAAATAACAGGAGCTATTCCCGTTATTCCCATCCCTTATCGAGTGAAGTTGACCTTCTTGGCGCATTTGTCATCTTCGTAAGCTATGAGATGACCGTTATTGAGACGTCGGAGTCATTCTCCAAATACTGAAGATCAAGCTTAGTTATAACCAAAGCGGCTTATGGCAGGCACAAACAGCCCGTTTCCTTATGAAGAAACGGGCTGTTATTGTGCCTAATGTTAGCGCTGGGAGGAGCGCTTTGTTCAAAGCGGAAAGGATTAGCGTGAGGATTTGTCTCCCCGTCTCGCTGTGGCGGTGCGGTAAGCCGTCGGGGACTGGCCGCAAAAGCGCTTGAACTGGCGCGAGAAATACAGCGCATCTGTCAGGCCAACCGAGGACGCTACTTGCTCTACAGACAGCTCCGGGCGTTCCCGCAGCAGCTGCCTGGATTTATCGATGCGCAGTTTCAACAGATAGGTCACCGGGGACAAGCCGGTCTCCTGCTTGAACACACGGGACAGGTAGGCCCGGTTATAGCCCAAGCTGTCGCACATTTGTTCAATAGAGACAGGATGGGCATACTGGGAGGACATGTAGTGAATCATCTGCTTCACGGTTCGCTGCACCTGTGATCCCGCACCGGGCAGACGCGAGTGAGAGGATAAACGCTCCGCTGCTTCTCCTACAATGAGATACAAATAACCTAGTGAGGTGAGATGTGCGCTCTCCCTATTGGCATTGAAGGCGCCCATCATCCCGGCCAGCGCTTCGGGGATCACGCTGCTCTCGGCAGCGGACAGCACCGGCGTGTCTGGACTGAACCCGGCCTGCTGCACCAGCTGATCGGCCTCCGCCCCGGTAAAAGCGGCCCAGCGGTAGCGCCAAGGCTGATTCTGGTCGGAGATATAGCTAACCAACTGGGCAGGATGGATCAGGAAGCAGTCTCCTTCGCCCAGTTCGTACTTGTGTTGCTCCGTATGAAAGCTGCCCGACCCTGATTCAATGAAGTGGAGCAGATAATAATCGTAGATCTTGGGACCGGCCTGATGCAGTGGCAGTGTCTGGCTCTCGCCAGCGAACAAGACATGCAGCGTTTGGCTGTCGTAGGAGACGGGATTAGAGCCGACGGAATAGGTATATGAATGGGAACCGGATGAATCCATAAGGCAGGACAACCCCTTTTATCGGCCGCTCGGAAAAATGTTGGTCAGCAGGCTGTGTTTTTAGTATTGATTATATCCGGAAAAGTCACATATATCCATACATTACACACATGATTGCATTATCAGGCCAAGTCTGATTTTATTATAATATAAGCAGAAAGAAAGCATTACCAAATCCCGCGATCGCAAATAGTGAAAGGATGGAGTGGCATTTATGAGCATACAACAACTTAGCCAGACGTTTATCGAAAAATATGGGGAGAGCAGCAAGGAAGCAAGCGTGTTTTACGCGCCGGGCCGTGTCAACCTCATTGGTGAGCACCTGGATTACAACGGTGGATATGTGCTTCCGGCAGCACTTGAATTCGGTACCACGCTGATCGTGCGTCCGCGCAGTGACAGCAAGGTCACTTTTGCATCGACTAACTTCCCTTACGAAGCATCTATAGATTTCAGTGATATTGGCAAGTCCAAGACCGGTGAGTGGGTGGATTACCCGATCGGCGTAATGGTTGAATTGCAGAAAAAGAACCAGCCCCTGACGCAAGGATACGACCTGTTGTTCCATGGGGATATTCCGAACGGAGCAGGCTTGTCTTCCTCCGCTTCGCTTGAAGTGGTAACCGCGTATGCATTCCTGACGCTTGAAGGCGGCGATACCGACACTGTTGAGATTGCCTTGCTCTCCCAGCGTGCCGAGAACCAATATGTTGGCGTAAACTCCGGAATCATGGACCAGTTCGCCGTTGCTAACGGCAAGCGCGATCATGCTATTTTGCTCATGTGCGATACGCTTGAATACAACCTGGTGCCTTTCGTGACCGGTTCCTATAAACTGATCATCGGTAATACGAATAAGCGCAGAGGCCTGGTGGATTCCAAGTACAATGAGCGTCGTCAGCAATGTGATGAAGCCCTGTCCATTCTGCAAAAAGAAGTTCCGTCCCTGTCCTATCTGGCCCAGCTTACGCGTGAACAGTTCGAGGCTCACCAGGACAAGATTGCTGACGAGACGGTAAGACGCCGCGCTCGCCATGTGGTGGAAGAGAACCAGCGCGTGCTTGATTCCGTAGAAGTCCTGAAGAACAACGATCTGAAGCAGTTCGGTCAGTACATGAACGATTCCCACGCTTCCCTTCGCGATCTGTACGAAGTAAGTTGTACGGAGCTGGATATCATGGTGGAAGAAGCACAACGCATTCCAGGCACACTTGGTGCACGTATGACAGGTGCAGGTTTCGGCGGTTGTACAGTATCCCTGGTGCATGAAGATGACGTGGAACGCTTTATTAGTGAAGTAGGCGCGGCTTACAAGGAAAGATCCGGTCTGACCGGCGAGTTCTATGTATGCGGCATCGGCAATGGCGTGGAAGAACTGAAGGGAGAGAAGTAAACATGGCGATTCTGGTAACGGGCGGAGCCGGGTATATCGGTTCCCACACAGTAGCTGAGCTTCTGGCACGCGGCGAAGAAGTAGTGGTCATCGACAATTTACTGACAGGACATCGCGAGGCACTGCTGGGCGGCAAATTGTACGAAGGCGACCTGCGCGACAAGGAACTATTGGCCAAGCTATTCTCCGAGAACAACATTGAGGCGGTCATTCATTTTGCGGCCAGTTCCCTGGTAGGCGAAAGCATGAAGGACCCGGTTAAATATTATGACAACAATGTCTACGGCACCCAATGTCTGCTGGAAGCTATGCAGAAGGCAGGCGTGGACAAAATCGTCTTTTCCTCTACGGCCGCAACCTACGGCGAACCGGAAAAGGTGCCGATTGAAGAGACTGACCGCACCGAGCCTGCGAATGTCTATGGCGAGACCAAGCTTACGATGGAGCGCATGATGTCCTGGTTCGATAAAGTGCTCGGCATCAAATATGTGGCTTTGCGTTACTTCAACGCCGCAGGTGCACATGCCAGTGGCAAGATCGGGGAAGACCACCGTCCAGAGAGCCATCTGATTCCACTGGTACTGCAAACTGCGTTGAAGCAGCGTGAGAGCATTGCCGTGTTCGGTGACGACTATCCGACGGAAGACGGAACCTGTGTACGTGACTACATTCATGTTAGCGATCTAGCTGACGCCCATGTGCGTGCAGTGAGCTATCTGCGCAGCGGAAACGAAAGCAACGTATTCAACCTAGGAAACGGCCTGGGCTTCTCTGTGAAGCAAGTCATTGAAACAGCCAAAACAGTGACCGGTCTGGAAATTCCCGTAGTCATTCAGGAACGCCGTGCTGGCGATCCGGCTGTACTTGTAGCTTCATCCGCGAAGGCTCGCTCTGTACTGGGTTGGAATCCGCAGCATGCGGATCTGGAGAACATCATCCAAAGCGCATGGAACTGGCATTCGGCTAATCCGCAAGGGTACGGGGAATAAGGGACGACTCCCATTCCCATGAACCGCAGCCTGCTTAAGACTGCGTTCACACACACCCTTTATGAAGGAGAATTGAAATGGACAACGAGAAGATAACGGCTGCTTCCGGGCAAGAGGCACTGCATGCTATAGAGCAGTTGGTTCTGTTCGCCCTGCGGCAAGACCTCATCATGCCTGCAGATATTGATTATAGTCGCAACCTGCTACTGGACCAGTTTGGGTTCACTGAGCCCTTTGCCGGAGAAGTGGATCAGGCGGTGCTGGAAGGCCCGCAAGGTCCGCTGGACCAATTAATTGATTACGGCTTCGAAATCGGTCTGTTCCCGGAGAACAGCGATACTTACCGGGATCTGTTAGATGCCAAGATTATGGGCCAGCTAATGGCTCGTCCTTCGGCAGTGAACGAGGAGTTCAATCGTTTGAGACAGGAACAGGGCGTTGAGGCTGCAACGGATCGTTTCTACAAGCTGAGCATTGATTCCAATTATATCCGTATGGACCGCATCTCCAAGAACGTCTACTGGCTGCAGGAGTCGTCTTATGGGGACATCGAGATGACGATCAATCTGTCCAAGCCAGAGAAAAGTCCAAAGGAAATCGCGATGGCCCGGCTGCTTCCGCCGCCAGTCTATCCGAAATGCCTGCTCTGCCGTGAGAATGTCGGTTATGCCGGCCGGGTCAACCACCCGCCACGCCAGAATCTGCGCGTTATTCCGCTGGAATTGAATAAGGAGAAATGGTTGTTCCAATATTCTCCTTATGTTTATTACAATGAGCATTGCATTGTGTTCCATCATGACCATGTGCCAATGAAGCTGACAAAGGATACGCTGAAGCGCCTGCTTGGCTTCGTGGAGTCTTTCCCGCATTACTTTATCGGTTCTAATGCCGATCTGCCGATTGTCGGCGGTTCAATCCTGACGCATGACCACTTCCAGGGGGGACGTCATACGTTCCCGATCCAGAAGGCACCGAAGGAAGATACCTTCAGCCATCCAGATTATCCCGGCGTCAGCATCAGCATTGTAAAGTGGCCGATGTCTGTACTGCGTATGAACAGCCAGGACCCAGCCGTGCTGCTGGAATGCGGCAATGCCATTTATGAGGCTTGGAAAGCTTACAGTGACCCAGAAGCCGAAGTTTTCGCCTTCAGCGAAGTGGATGGCGAGCAGCAGCCTCATAATACGGTTACGCCGATTGTGCGTCGCGGTGAAGACGGAAGCTTCGAGATGGATCTGGTACTGCGTAACAACCGGACCAACGAGCAGTATCCTGAGGGGATTTTCCACCCGCACCGGGAGATGCACCATATCAAGAAAGAGAACATTGGCTTGATCGAAGTCATGGGTCTGGCGATTCTGCCTGGCCGCTTGAAGGAAGAGCTGGATGCTATCGCTGGCATTCTTGCCGGGGATACGGCTTCTCGTGAGGCGTTAAAAGGTAACGCTGATCATCCACTGGCGCTGCACGCAGCCTGGGTGGATGAACTGGCAGAACGGTTCGGTACTTCTCTGGAGCGGGAGGCCGCCGTGAAGACGGTGCAGAACGAAGTAGGCATCAAATTCACACAGATTCTTGAGCACGCCGGTGTCTACAAGCGTACCCCGGAAGGGCAAGCCGCTTTCCGCCGATTTGTCGGTAGCTTTGGAGCACAGTAATTTATTCTTTAACCTTGCAGACAGGGATGCTTGGGAGTCGTGGACTCCTGCAGCGTCTCTGTTTTTTTATTGTGTTTTTCATACTCTTCACTAGGACCATCTCTTTACGGCAAGGGGAATTGCTACTGTGGACAGTGTGCTACTATTTTTATATTTGGTTATTTTTCGTCACCGATTTGAAAGGAGGCAAGCAGAGGTCTATAATAGTGGGTGCATTACCAATTCACGAACTTACGGAGGCCTATACACATGCGGAATTTTGAATTCTACAACCCGACAAAGCTGATCTTTGGCCGGGATACCTTGGAAGCATTGCGCAATGAAGTTCCCAAGTACGGAAAGAATGTACTGTTGATGTATGGAGGCGGCAGCATCAAGCGCAGCGGCCTTTATGATAAAGTTATTGCTCATCTCAAGGAACTGGATGTGCAGATCACTGAACTTAGCGGCGTTGAGCCGAACCCTCGTCTTTCCACAGTACATAAAGGGGTGGAGCTTTGTCATCAACACAACATTGACCTCATCCTGGCCGTGGGCGGGGGAAGTGTAATCGACTGTGCGAAGGCCGTTGCAGTGGGTGCCAAGTATGACGGCGATATGTGGGACTTCCTGGAACGTAAGGCGGTGCCGCAAGCTGCGCTGCCGCTAGGTACGGTTCTGACAATCGCTGCCACTGGTTCGGAAATGAACGGCGGTTCTGTTATTACAAACGAAGTTACGCAGGAAAAATTGGCTTGGGGCAGCATTCATGCTTATCCGGCGTTCTCCATTCTTGATCCTGTGCATACCTTTACCCTGCCGCGCGATCAGACCGTATATGGCATGGTAGACATCATGTCGCACGTGCTGGAACACTATTTCCACACGGATGGCAATACGCTCGCACAGGACGGTTTCTGTGAGAGTCTGCTCCGTACTGTGATTGAAACTGGACCTAAGCTGGTGGAAGACCTGGAGAACTATGAGCTTCGTGAGACCATCCTCTACTGTGGCACCATGGCACTGAATGGAATGGTTAGCATGGGATTCGCCGGAGACTGGGCCACACACAACATTGAGCATGCGGTCTCCGCAGTATACGACATTCCACACGGCGGCGGACTAGCGATCTTGTTCCCGCAATGGATGAAATATAACTTGTCCAGCAATCCGGCCCGTTTCCGCAAGCTGGCGGTTAATGCTTTTGGCGTGAACCCTGAAGGCAAGACTGACGAAGAGATTGGACTTGAGGGCATTGAAGCACTGCGTCGGTTCTGGGATTCCATCGGGGCACCGAAAACATTGGCCGATTACGAAATCAACGATAGCCAAATTGGTGTGATGGCGGATAAGGCGATGCGCTTTGGACCTTTCGGCAACTTCCGCAAACTGAACCGTGAGGATGTTGTAGAGATTTATACAATGTCGCTATAAAGACACGCGTCATAATGTGATATTAGCAGCCTGGGCTTATTAAGAGCCTGGGCTGCTTTTTTATGCTAGGGACGTTCATTTTAACAAAAAATTAAACTAGAACTGAATATCGTACTTCCATATGTTTCGTCGTGCTTTGCGCCACATTTGTGCTCAGCAGGCGCTGAACGACGTGAAAGGCCATATGAATGCCAGCAGATATTACCTGCTGAAGTAACGATCTTTCCAGCTTCCACAAACTTCGTATTCTCTTCAACCCTAACAGATGAATAAGTCTCTCTCATTCGCTCAATCCTAGCCCAGTGGGTGGTGGCGGCCTTGTCTTCCCAAATGCCGGCTTCCGCCAACAAGAAAGACCCTGTACACACCGAAGTCATGGCTCTACCTCCGGAAATTTTTCCTGAATCCAGAAAATCACATTCCGGTTATGCACTTCTCTACGGGTACCCACCACTCTGAAGGGTTAATTATGCAAATGGTGTTGGTAGTACAAACGTATTCAAAGGGATTCCTAGAAAAAAATCCAAAGTTTGTGAAACCAAGGACGAACTTTTCACGTTTAATATAGTATGACAGTCCGGAACAAAGACGGGAGGAGAAAACTATGCAAACGCTGTATTTGGGCTGCTTGGCGCTAGGCGTCATTTTTGCCATAGTCAGCGTGTTGGTGGGAGATCTGATCGGAAGTGCACTGGATGGAATTTTCGATATTGTGTCCTTTGATTTTCTTAATCCCACCGTCGTGGCAGGGGCAGTGACCGTATTCGGCGGCGCTGGCATTCTGCTAACCCGCTACAGCACACTTGATGACGGGCCGATTGTTGCTTTATCCCTGCTGACTGCCGCATTCATGGGAGTGCTCTTGTTCCTTGGGTTTGTGAAACCGATGGATAAGAGCCAGACCTCAAATGGATTTTCCATGCAGGATCTGCCAGGAATGATAGGTGAGATTACGGTTCCTATCCCGGCAAAGGGATATGGAGAGATCATGGTGAAATTCGGGGCTGGCAACAGTTTGCATACGGCGTCGAGCTTCGATGATCGTCCCTTGTTCGCCGGAACCAAGGTTGTTGTGGTCGATGTCAACGAGGGTGTAGCGCTGGTGACAGAATTTGATGAGAGAAGAGGAGAGGATATTTGATGTTTGGCATACCTGACTTTTTATTAATTCCTGCTGTGGTAGTTGCTGTTCTGCTGGTGCTTGGTATAGCGTTCTGGGCCCGCTACAAAACGGTTGGACCGGATGAAGGCATGATCGTTACCGGTTCATTTCTTGGCAATAATCATATTTCAGATGACGGCTCGGGCCGGAAAATCAAGATAGTCCGCGGGGGCGGCGCGTTTATTCTTCCCATTTTTCAGAAGGCTGAATTTATGTCCCTACTGTCTCATAAACTCGATGTGACGACACCGGAAGTGTACACAGAGCAAGGCGTACCGGTTATCGCCGACGGTGTGGCTATAATCAAGGTCGGCAGCTCCACTGAAGATGTGGCGACTGCTGCTGAGCAGTTCATGGGTAAGCCGATTGAATCACTGAAGAGTGAGGCTCAGGAAGTGCTGGAAGGCCATCTGCGGGCGATACTCGGTTCCATGACCGTTGAGGAAGTATATCGTAATCGTGACCGGTTCGCACAGGAGGTACAGGGCGTAGCGGCACGGGATCTCAAGAAAATGGGTCTGCAGATTGTTTCCTTTACTATTAAGGATGTCCGCGACAAACACGGCTATCTGGATGCACTCGGGAAGCCCCGGATTGCTGCCGTGAAGCGGGATGCAGAGATTGCCGAAGCGGAAGCCGTGCGGGATGCGCGTATCCAGAAGGCCAACGCCGAGGAGCAAGGGCAGAAGGCGGAGCTGTTGCGTGATACGAATATCGCTGAGGCCTCCAAAGAGAATCAGTTGAAGGTGGCAGCCTTCAAACGCGATCAGGACACGGCGAAAGCGGAAGCTGACCAGGCGTACCACATTCAGGAAGCGCGCGCCAAGCAGACTGTAGTAGAAGAGCAAATGAAGGTTGAGCTCGTTCGTAAGATGCGTGAAATTGACTTGCAGGAGAAAGAGATTCAGGTTCGCGAGAAGCAGTACGATGCGGAAGTGAAGAAGAAGGCCGAAGCAGATCGCTATGCGGTAGAGCAGGCGGCAGAAGCCGACAAGGCGAAAAGAATGCGCGAGGCCGATGCGGTGCAATACAGCATCGAGACGCAGGCGAAGGCGACTTCGGAGCAGAAGCGGCTTGAAGGTCAAGCGATTGCGGATGCGGAGCTGGCTAAAGGTAAGGCGGAGTCCGAAGTTATCCGCCTGCGCGGTCTGGCGGAAGCAGAAGCCAAGGAGAAGCTGGCGGAAGCGTTCCAGAAGTTCGGCGAAGCTGCCGTGCTGGATATCATCGTCAAGATGCTGCCGGAGCTGGCGGGCAAAATTGCCGAGCCGCTGGCATCTATCGACAAGCTTACAGTGGTCGATACCGGCAACGGCGAGGGCGCAGCCCGGGTCAGCAATTATGTGACCCAACTGATGTCCACTGCGCCTGAAATGCTGAAGAGCGTCTCCGGTATTGATGTGGAAGAACTGATCAAAGGACTGACTCGAAAAGCTTCTCCGGCATCGGTGGGCCACTCTACCGCTGTGTCTGCCGTGGCTCCGGTAGCTTCGGTTCAAGCGCCTGTCACTAATTTCAAAGCAGCCGTAGAGGAAAAACCTGGGGAATAGAGAATACCTAATATAGTTGCAGTGAAATATGTCCGGCAATTTGCCGGGCATATTTTGTTGTTCTGACGGTTTCATCCCCGTCTGAGTATACATAACAAGACATTTAAAGGAGCTTAATTAATGAACACTGAGCTAGATCTTAACAACACTCCACCAGCTAAAGCCAGTCTGACGCCATGGCTGTCCGTCTGGACTGCACCACGCCGGACGATCCGAGGATTTCTGGATTCCGGGAACCCGCGCCGGAATATGATCTGGCTGTCTATGGCCGCTGGATTCCTAAGTGCGCTGGGGCGTGCATCTTCCAAGAACCTCGGCGACGCTATGTCGTTGCCTACGATCTTCCTGATGTCCATCCCGGCTGGCATCGTCGGGGGGCTGTTTACACTTTATGTGGGCAGCTTCCTGCTGAAAATAATCGGCGGCTGGCTGGGAGGTCAAGGCAGCCGGGCAGAGCTGCAAACGGCGCTGGCGCGAGGGTTGTTTATGCCAGCAGTCTTACTAGGCTTAATGTGGGTTCCGGAGCTGCTATTCCTAGGCAAAGAGATGTTTACCTCGGAAATGCCATCGCTGGAGAGCAACATGGCCGCGCTGCTGGTTTATTTTATTTGCGTAGTCCTGGAGCTTGTATTCGGAGTCTGGAGCTTCATAATTACCATGAAGGCCATAGGAGAGGCACACCGCTTCTCTGCCTGGAAAGCACTGCTTAGTAGTGTAATGCCAATCCTGATCCTGCTTGTGTTATTTTTCCTAGTAATGCTAATGGTTCAGTAGGCTCTTCTTTTCCCGAAGCCTTGCTGTGGGGTTGGCTGCACATGTATAATCTATTAGTGCCCTTTAACGAAATGGCTGCTTCCAGCAGTGGGGATTCAGAACTAAAAGAGGTGTCTTTATTGAGCAGTATCACCGTAGCCAAGGTATTGAATAACAATGTTATCATTGCCGAGCATCCCCAATATGCCGAAGTAGTCGTGATTGGCAAGGGGATCGGCTTTAACCGCAAAGTACGCGATCATATTAATCTGTCCTCCGTAGAGAAGATGTTCATTCTCCGCAGCCGTGAGGAGCAGGAACAATATAAACAACTCGTTCCTCAAGTCGACGAGAGGCTGATTGAGGTAGTTCAGGAGATTGTACTTCATATCATGCACAGCAGTCGTCAGCCGCTGAATGAGCATATTCATATTGCCCTTACCGACCATATCTCATTTGCCATACGGCGCCATGAACAGGACATTGCCATTCATAATCCGTTTCTGTATGAGACCAAGGAGATTTATCCCGAGGAATACAGCATGGCTGAATATGCGGTCGATCGGATTAACGAGGCTATGGGCGTTACGCTCCCGGCTGATGAAGTGGGTTTCGTTGCATTGCATATCGTCAGTGCGATCAGCAACAGACATATTTCGGAGGTCAAGGAGCACTCCCAGCTCATCGGGGACCTTGTGAATCTGGTAGAGAACATTCTTGAATATCATATTCCACGCGAATCGCTGGATTACTCCCGGCTGGTGACTCATCTGCGGTTTGTACTGGAGAGACTGCGCCGGGGAGAAGCAGTGATGGAGACGTCGTCATTGGATGGACTTATGAAGCGTGAGTATCCTGAGATGTATTCATTATCCTGGAAGTTGACCAAGGTGATTGAGCAGCGTATGCGCATCCCTGTGTACCCGGCAGAGGTGAGCTACCTGACGATACATTTACAGCGCCTGGCTCAGAAAAAAGAAGATGAGGCAGATATGCGGCGGAGCAGTAGCGATCAATGAGTTTTTTTTGCAAAAGTGGCTTGCAAGTTCAAATAAACGGTGCTAAACTGGGTTCAGTTAAGAAACAAAACAGAATATCCAACGTGTAACTGATACGATCAGGCATGAGTGATTTACAGTATTTTGGTTGTTTAATCCCCTGTTGGGGTAATCTAACTTTAGAGTTAGAATACAACCTGTATGCTGTATTGCTCATGCCTTTTTTGGCTTTGTTGGTTTCTGTTGAATGAATATTAAGAAACTAAGGAAGTGACCACAATGTTCAAAAAGCTATTTGGCGTCCTGCAAAGAGTCGGCAAAGCGCTGATGCTTCCAGTGGCGATCTTGCCTGCGGCTGGCCTGCTTCTTGGGATCGGTAATATGCTGGTGAACCCTGACTTCCTTCAATACGTGCCTGCGCTGGAGAATAGCGTAGTTCAAGCTATTGCTAACGTATTGATGAACTCGGGGCAAGTAGTCTTTAACAATCTGTCGCTGCTGTTCGCAGTCGGTGTTGCCATTGGTTTGGCTGGCGGCGAAGGCGTGGCAGGGCTTGCAGCGATCATTGGTTATCTCGTAATGAACATTACGATGGGTACGGTAGTAGGCGTTAATGATTACGTACTCAGCCAGGGCAACTTTGCCTATGCTAATGTGCTGGGGATTCCAACACTGCAGACCGGGGTCTTTGGCGGTATTCTCGTCGGGATTCTAGCGGCTTCAATGTACACGAGGTTTTTCAAAATCGAACTGCCATCCTACCTTGGATTTTTCGCAGGTAAACGATTCGTTCCGATCATGACTGCGGTTACGTCGCTGATCCTTGGCCTTGTCTTGACGTTGGTATGGCCACCGATTCAGCACGGTTTGAACTATGTATCGCAGAGCATGATCGATACAAACAAGACGCTTGCCGCCTTTATCTTTGGTTTGATCGAGCGTTCACTCATTCCGTTCGGATTGCATCATATCTTCTATTCGCCGTTCTGGTATGAGTTCGGCAGCTATGTTGATAAAGCCGGCGATCTGATTCGCGGAGATCAGCGCATCTTCATGCAGCAGCTTCGCGATGGTGTGCCGTTCACAGCAGGTACGTTTACTACAGGTAAATATCCGTTTATGATGTTCGGACTTCCCGCTGCGGCGCTGGCGATCTACCATGAGGCAAGACCGGAGAACAAGAAAGTTGTCGGCAGCTTGATGATTTCCGCTGCGCTGACCTCGTTCCTGACGGGGATTACCGAGCCGCTGGAATTCTCATTCCTGTTCGTAGCTCCATTATTGTTCGCGGTACACGCCGTATTTGCAGGACTTTCCTTTATGACGATGCATCTTCTGAATGTGAAGATTGGGATGACGTTCTCCGGCGGTTTTATCGACTTTGTGCTCTTCGGGATTATCCCGAACCGTACACACTGGTGGTTGGTGATTCCGGTAGGACTGGTTCTCGCGGTGATTTACTACTTCGGATTCCGGTTCGTTATTCGCAAGTTTAACCTCAAGACACCTGGTCGTGAAGACAAGAGTGAAGACGCTGAGGTTAATACAGCCAGCGTGTCTACCAGCGGAGATGATCTGCCGCGCAATATTTTGGCCGCCCTGGGCGGTAAAGAGAACATCGCCCATCTGGATGCCTGCATTACCCGCTTACGGGTCGAGGTTAAGGATAAAGGCGGAGTCGATAAGAACCGGCTGAAGAAGCTGGGCGCCTCTGGTGTGCTGGAGGTCGGTAACAACGTGCAAGCAATCTTTGGCACCCGTTCCGATACAATCAAGTCACAGATTCAGGATGTCATTAGCGGTAGAACGCCATCTCCGGTCACGGCTGAGCCGCAGCCTGTGCTTGAGAAGCAAGCCGGTGAAGAGGGCGATGCAATCATCCATGAGGATATTGTGTCACCCGTAAACGGGGAGCTGCTGGATATTACGCAGGTGCCAGATGCCGTGTTCTCGCAAAAAATGACAGGTGATGGATTCGCCTTCCTGTCGGATGACGGAAAAATCGCTTCACCGGTATACGGCAAGGTATTCAACGTATTCCCGAGCAAGCATGCCATCGGCATTATGTCCGATGGGGGCAAAGAAGTTCTTGTTCATATCGGTGTGAACACCGTCAAGCTGAAAGGTCAGGGCTTCACTATTCTTGTAGAAGAAGGAGATCTTGTGGCGGCTGGGCAGCCGATTATGGAAGTGGACTTGGAGTATGTGAAGGCTCATGCGCCTTCTGTCATCTCACCGGTTATTTTCTCCAATCTGCCAGAGGGTTCCTCGGTTACGCTCAAGAAAGCGGGCAAGGTATCCATTGGCGACAAGGATATTATTACCATACAGTAATGTGCAATGGCCTAGCATTTCCTTTATAATTTAAAGGGAGTGCAAGGTCTTTCACCATAAATTAACTTATACCTAGAAAGCGAGTTGGATATTATGCAAACAACATTCAGAATTATCGACGAAGATGGAATTCACGCTCGTCCGGCAACAGCGCTGGTAAATACAGCTACAAAATTCAAAGGTACTGAAGCTTTTGCTGAAGCTAAAGGTAAGAAAGTAACTTTGAAATCCATTCTTGGTGTATTGTCCCTCGGTCTTGAAGCCGGTGATACTTTGACTTTGATTACTGAAGGTAGCGAAGAAGCTGATGCTTTGAACGCTCTTTCGGATATCATGATCAAAGAAGGGCTGGGAGAAGTTCATGAGTAAGATTTCAGGAATCGCGGCTTCAGCAGGGATTGCAGTAGCCCGTGCGTTTATCCTGGAACACCCGGATTATTCCATTGCGAAGACAGTGATCAGCGACACCGAAGCGGAAGTTGCCAAGCTGAATGACGCGCTGGAGAAGTCCAGAGCCGAGCTGACGGCCATCAAGGAACGCACTTTGGCTGAACTGGGCGAGAAGAAAGCGGAGATTTTCGAATCCCATCTGCTGATTCTTGAAGACCCTGAACTGATTAGCCCCGTAATTGACAAAATCCGCGAGGAACTGGTTAATGCGGATTATGCATTGAACGTAGTTGCCGCACAATTTATTGAGATGTTCGAGAACATGAAGAGTGCGTACCTGCAGGAACGCGCTGCTGATATGCGCGATGTGACCAAACGTGTGCTGAACCATCTGCTCGGTATTCACTATGTGAGCCCTGCTGAAATCCGTGAAGAAGTCATCGTCATCGCTGAAGACCTGACACCTTCCGATACAGCGCAGTTGAACCGTCAGTACGTCAAAGGCTTCACTACCAACATTGGTGGACGTACATCGCACTCGGCCATTATGGCCCGCTCGCTGGAAATTCCAGCTGTTGTGGGAACAAAAAATGTGCTCAGCGAAGTGAAGTCGGGTGATCTTGTGATCATCGACGGACTTAGCGGAGATGTCCTTATTAATCCAAGCGATGACGAAGTCGCTGAATATAAGAAGAAGCAGGAAGCTTACAATCTGCAAATTGCAGAATGGAAAAAGCTTCGTGATGAGCCAACCGTTTCGGCGGACGGCAAGCATGTTGAACTGGCTGCAAACATCGGGACTCCGAACGATGTGAACGGAGTTATCGACAATGGCGGGGAAGCCGTAGGGCTTTACCGTACAGAATTCCTCTACATGGGCCGTGACAAACTGCCTTCCGAAGAGGTTCAGTACAATGCGTATCGCATGGTGCTGGAGAACATGAAAGGCAAGCCGGTTGTTGTGCGTACGCTGGACATCGGCGGGGACAAGGAACTGCCGTATCTGGATCTGCCGAAGGAAATGAATCCATTCCTCGGCTACCGTGCGATCCGTCTTTGTCTGGATCGTCAGGATATCTTCCGCACGCAGCTCCGCGCTCTTCTAAGAGCAAGCGTGCACGGCGATCTGCGCATCATGTTCCCGATGATTGCTACGCTCGGTGAATTCCGTGCAGCCCGCGATCTGCTATTGGAAGAGAAGAGCAAGCTGATTGCAGAAGGCAAGGAAGTCTCCGAGAATATTCAGCTCGGCATTATGGTGGAGATTCCATCCACAGCGGTGCTGGCTGACCAGTTCGCCAAGGAAGTGGACTTTTTCAGTATTGGAACGAACGATTTGATTCAATACACAATGGCCGCTGACCGGATGAACGAACAGGTATCCTACCTGTATCAACCGTACAACCCAGCTATTCTGCGTCTCGTCAAAATCGTCATCGATGCTGCCCATGCCGAAGGCAAATGGACCGGCATGTGCGGCGAAATGGCTGGCGACAGCACAGCGATTCCGTTGCTGCTCGGTCTCGGTCTTGATGAGTTCAGCATGAGTGCCACCTCAATCCTGCCGGCGCGCAGCCAGATTTCCAAGCTGTCTGCGGCCGATATGAAGGATTTGGCTGCTAAAGCGCTGCAACTCGGCACTGCTGAAGAAGTGGCTGCGCTGGTGCAAAGTATCAACAAGTAAGATTCGCCAAGGTTTTCCCGTTTTACTCACTTTTCCGACTTCTTTTGCCGGCCCTATGGGGCCGGTTTTTTTTATGGGTTTGGATATGCAGCCAATATTTTATATTGGTAAATCCATTTCATAAATCAATAAGTGAAATCCGCATTATGAAATTGATTCTGGTGTCTGTCATTCGGCGGACAGTATACTTTCTCCATACAACGGTTGTGTTCTTTGGACAACTTAAATGCACAGGGGTGCACGCCGATAGTATAATAGTAGGTAGGAAGTATAGGGATAAACCCAAACATGTGAACTTACGGTTACATATTATAGAAATATGTAAGGGAAGCAATGACCTGAATTCTTATGGATGTCTTGCAGAGCAGTGCAAGTATTAATATGGTCTTTAATGGAAATATATGGACTTAAAAGCTCCGCGTTGTAAGAACTGGGAGTGACTCAGGATGGTGATGACGAATGAACAGCAATTATATAAATGCGGGATCTGCGGTGGAACTTTACGAGGGCAAGGATCTGGGGCTAACATATTCACCCACGAGTAGTGCATTCAAAGTCTGGGCACCTGCGGCCTTTGCCGTGTCCCTGGTGTTGTATGAGACCGGTGGAAATATTAATCTGCCGGGAGCTGGAAGCGGCATCAAGGACAACGGTAAGATCGTTCAGATGCAGCGCGAGGATACGGGCGTATGGTACACGACAGTTCACGGTGATGTCAAAGGGAAGTACTACATGTACCGGGCTGTTTTCTCCGATGGAACCATCCGGGAGGCCGTGGATCCTTATGCTGTGGCCGTATCGGCCAACGGTACGCGGACAGCGATTGTGGACCTGAGAGATACCGATCCATTGCATTGGGACAGCGATATCTCGCCAAGATTGGCTCATCCGGCGGACGCCGTTATTTATGAGCTGCATGTTCGTGATTTCTCCTCGCATAGTAGCTCAGGCATGCAGTACAAGGGCCTCTTCAAAGCTTTTACAGAAACGGGACTAACGGATGCGAACGGTAATGCCCTAGGCATTGACCATCTGGTCGAGCTGGGCATCACTCATGTGCATTTGCTGCCAGTGTTCGATTATCAGACAGTTGACGAGCTGAAGCAGGACGGACCAAGTGCGGCAGCGCCGCATTTTACCGATTATAACTGGGGTTATGACCCACAGAATTATAATGTTCCGGAAGGTTCCTATAGCACTAATCCTTCGGATCCGGCTGCCCGCATCCTTGAACTTAAGGAACTGGTGCAGGCACTGCATAGTCACGGGATCTCTGTGATCATGGATGTGGTCTACAATCATACCTTTTCGGTGGAAAAAGGACCCTTTGATGGTCTGGCGCCAGATTATTTCTACCGTCGTGATGTGTACGGCCAATTATCGAATGGTTCAGGTGTAGGAAATGAAGTCGCTACGGAGCGTCCGATGGTGCGCAAATATATAAAAGATTCCCTGGCCTACTGGGCAACGGAATATCATATTGACGGCTTCCGGTTTGATCTCATGGGACTGATGGACCGTGTAACGATGCGGGAGATTGCCGAGGAGCTGCGGCTGGAGATCAATCCCGAATTGCTGCTGTACGGCGAGCCGTGGACGGGCGGAGATTCCCCGCTACCGGACAAAACGCTGAAGGGTGCGCAGCGAGGCAAAGGCTACGCTGTGTTCAATGACAACTTCCGTTCGGCCATCAAAGGGGACAGCGACGGCGGGGGCAAGGGCTTTGCCACCGGGGAATATGGTAAGGAAGGCGAGGTTGCGTCAGGTATCCAGGGGGCCATTTATGATTTTGCCGACTCGCCGGTGGAGACGGTGAACTACACTACAGCTCATGACAACCTAAACTTATGGGATAAAATATTGACCGTTCAAGGTTTGCGCGAAAATGCCGCTCTGCCGGAACTGGAGAACGGTAGGCTGAAGAATGGAGGCAGTGTAGAGGCTGCTGTCGCCTTGGCAGATCCCTATGTTACCGTGGACAAAGGGGACATTTTGAAGAATGAAACGGTTCGCCGTTCTCTTTTGGCCAATGGGATTGTGCTGACTTCACAGGGCATACCGTTTCTCCATGCCGGAGATGAATTGTTGCGCAGCAAATATGGCGACCATAACAGCTACCGGAGCAGCGATGCGATCAATGGGATTCGTTGGGGTAACAAGCAGGTATTCAAACCTGTATTTCAATATTATAAAGGCTTGATTGCCTTACGGCGGTCCCATCCGGCCTTCCGTCTTCACGGACGTGAGGAGATTGAACGCTGTCTGGAAATTCTACGCTGTGACAGCGGAATTGTATCCTATATACTCAAGAATCATGCGGGGGGCGACTCGTGGCGGAATATTGTTGTTATTTTTAACGCCAATCCAGGGGCTGTAACCCTCGGTCTTCCAAATGTCGCTGAACGCTGGAATGTAGTGGTGGATCACTCTTCTGCCGGTCAAGATGCTTTCCGGCTGATTGAAGGCGGCGAGGTGGAGATTGAAGGGCTGTCCATGATGGTGCTATACGATGTGTATGGAGAACCGGCTCCCCGGTCCAAGACAGTCGAGGTGCATTATGAGCGACCGGATGGCGATTACCGGGGCTGGAACTTGTGGGTATGGGATACCGGCATTCAAGACGGTCAGTGTGATTTTCGGAATCTAGAGGATGGACGCGCGGTAGCCCGCATAGAAGTGATGCCGGAAGTGGAATCTATCGGCTACATTCTGCGTCTGAATGACTGGGAAGAGAAAGACGGAGAAGGCGATCGCTTTATTGACTGTCCCCCAGGGGAAGATGTTATCCGGGTGCTGATTCTGGAGCGTGAACAAGGGAACGGTGAGGCGACCGTTGAACATTTGCAATTGACGATCTAACTGGAATCCGGTTGCGAACACGGGAGAGCCCGAACGGTAGCGGGGTTAAGCTGAAGAATAAATGAGGGTTAAGCAAAAAAGGCTGTTACCCGGACCTAGCGTAGTGCTGGTTCGAGTAACAGCCTTTTAATGTTGGGCAGTATAGCTATTGCTGCCTTAGCCGTTCTTCTGCTCGATATATTCTTCTTCCATATTCAAGTCGTAGAGATTGGACTGATTACCGCCGCAGTTTTTGGAGAAGTACATCGCAACATCGGCGGCATGAAGCAATTCATTAATGGTATTGCCGTGCTGCGGATAGAGGGCTACGCCGATGCTGGCTGAGGTATGGAAGCTGGCGCTATTCTGTAAAGACCAAGATTTGCTGAACAGTTGAAGTACCCGTTGTAACATTTCCTCAAGTCTCTCAGGGCTTGTAAAGCGGTGCAGCACCACTGCGAATTCATCTCCGCCGATGCGGAAGGCCTGGCCCACGCCTTTGACGGTCTGCTGCAGTTCACCAGAGAGCAACTGGAGGAACTCGTCACCTGCAAGATGACCCAGGGTGTCATTGAGCTGCTTGAAGCGGTCGCAGTCGAGCATAGCGAGGGCAACCTCCTGCCTGCGCTCCGGCGGCTGTGAGATCAGATTCTCCATGTACATGATGAAATGCGCTCGATTGGGGATGGAGGTCAGATGATCATAGAAGGCTAGCTTATGCAGCCGTTCTTCATATTGCTTCCGTTGGGTAATTTCCCGGGATACCAGCATGAATTGCGCTGGAAAGGCACTACTATCCTGTACGGGTGTGACTTTAGTTTCCAGCCATACCCAATGCCCCTCGGAGCCACGCATACGCAGTTCTGAAGTCCGCGGAGTTCCCTGAACAACGCTTTTTAGCTTGGCCCAGGCAATCTCCGGCTCTCGGATATAATTGGATAAGGGCACGCCTTTTTGTGGAATATAGCCCAGAATAACTGAGTGGGAAGGGGAGGCGTACAGGATCAGGCCGTTCGGATCAGTCAGAATAATGAAGTCGGACATTTTCTCACCGATCAACTGATAGAGGTTCTGTTCCTCCAGTTTTTCATTCTGGAGGGTGAGGATTTTACGGCCCAGATAAACAATAACCAAGAGAAGCACGGATACCAGAATTGCGAACAGGGCAAACAGCGTGATTTTTTTGCTTTGGAATTCATGGGGTAACTGCTCTGCATCGCTGAGCGCCACCTCTTGGAGATCACGGTCTGTACTCAGGATTTGTTCGGAGCTGTGGTACATATTGCTGTCCAGGAAACTGGATAGCTTGTTGATGGTGTTATTCAAATAGACCAGTGAAGCAATGCTGATGCCGATCAGAAGCACAAAGATAGAGGAGAATAATAGAATTAATTTTCTTCTAAGGCTAACCTCGTACATATCAGCCACTTTCATTCACTCCTTCAAACCTATTCACGGCGGAATTTCAGGCTCACCATATTACCCAGTACAAATGGTAGTTTTCTTTACTATACCAGAATTTACAAATCGCACATACAGGTTTATCTATTATGTAATATTTGCAGAAAGCAGAAGGCATGAATTGTTTCATCTGCTCTAAAATTCAAAAGTGTTGCAGGGTCCTGTTGCCTTATTCATATTCCAGCTTCTGCGACCTAGTACATAGTTTTCAACCAAGTAATGCAGAGGATTGTCCATCTAATCGCAAAAAACTGCCACCCACCCATAATCATGGGAGGTGACAGTTGATCTCACAAGTATTTAGACCTTCAGATGCTTAGTCAACACGGAGTGCATGAATCGGCCGCAATCTTGCTGCCTTATTGGCGGGCATCATTCCGAAGACTACACCGATCAACAGGGAAAAGAGGAACGATACCAGCACCATATTCCAGGCGATGGATACCGACAGCGGGGAATAGTGGCCGAGCAGCCAGCTGCCCCCGACACCTATTCCTACACCGATGATCCCGCCGAGGCCACTAAGGACCACGGATTCGATCATGAACTGGGCGAGAATATCGAGCTTCTTGGCTCCGATTGCTTTGCGAACCCCAATCTCCCGTGTTCTTTCATTAACCGATACGATCATAATGTTCATAATGCCGATACCGCCAACCAGCAGGGAGATCCCGGCGATGCCAGCGAGCGCCATGGACAGCGTATTGGTTGTGGAATTAACTGTATCCAGCATTTGCTGGGAGTCGAATACGGTGTAGGCATTGGTAGCATTGCTGAATTTAGCGGCCAAAATGCTTTCAAGTCGACTCTTAACCGTAGCTACAGTATCCGCTGAAGTGGTAGCAATTGTAATAGAGCGTACGCCTTTGCTTTGCAGCTGACGTTCTGCGGTGGAGATCGGAATCAGGATCTTATCGTCGTTGGAGCCCCCAAGGCTGCTGCCCTTGGTCTCCAGTAAGCCGACGATTTTGTAGCTGATGCCATTTAACTGGACAGTCTGCCCGACAGGACTATCTGTGCCGAACAAATCAGTAGCTGTACTGGAACCGATCAGGGCCACCTTTTGCCGATACTGGGTATCAATATCTAGCAGAAACCGTCCGGATTGGACGTGAAAATCCTTCACATCCTCATAGGAAGGCGTAATGCCTTCCACAGAGACACTGACATTATCCGTGTTATGCTTGGCTGTCACATTACCGCTGATAACCGGCGCGACATCCTTGACACCTGGTAAATCCCCTAGCGCCAGCGCTTCATCATAGGTGAGGGAGGTGGTTGCTCCACGTCCGGTAATATTGACAGTTAATTGATTGGTTCCTAATCCATTCAACTGCTCGGTAATTTGTGAGGTGGTGCCCTGGCCTACGGATACGAGAATAATGACGGAAGAGACGCCGATTATAATTCCCAGCATGGTGAGCAAAGAGCGGACCTTGCTGCTGTAGATGCTTTTTAATGCCATTCTCATGCTTTGAAATAACTTCACCTACGCCTTCCTCCGATCTTCCACGAGATTGCCATCCTGTATACGTATGATGCGATTAGCCTGTTCGGCAATTTCCAGATCATGCGTAATCAGGATAATCGTATGGCCTTGCTCGTTCAGTTGTCTGATCATTCCCATCACTTCCTTGCCCGTCCGGGTGTCGAGCGCCCCGGTGGGCTCGTCGGCAAGCAGGATGGGCGGGGAGCCTGCCATCGCCCGCGCAATGGCCACCCGCTGTTGTTGTCCGCCGGACAGTTCGGCCGGACGATGGTGCATGCGGTCACCCAGACCGACCTTGGTCAAGGCTTCCTCGGCAAGCTGCCGCCGTTGCCGGTGCGATAGCCCCCGGTAGACAAGTGGAAGCTCCACATTTTCCACCGCCGAGAGCTTCGGGAGCAGATTGAAGCTCTGAAAAATAAAGCCGATCTTCTCATTACGTATGGCTGCGAGCTTGTTGTCGGACAACTTGCGGATCTCCTGTCCGTCCAGAAGATAGCTGCCTGTGTCCGAAACATCCAGGCAGCCGAGCATGTTCATAAGCGTGGACTTGCCGGAACCGGAAGGGCCGATAATCGCTACGAACTCGCCAAAATCTATCGTAAACGACAGGTTCTTTAGGACTGTCATTCTCTCACCCGCCATAGTATAGCCATGACTCATGTCACTGACCTCGATTAGCGTGCCTGATGTACTCATTGTCCTCCACCCCGAGTCCCTGTACCACCGCCTGTACTACCACCGCCTGTACCGCCACCGCCTGTGCCGGCCCCGGCTCCGCCAGAGCCACCACCGCCAAATCCACCGCCGCTTCTTCCGCCTGAACCGAAGCCACCAGCCCCTGGAATAACGCCGGTCGCACCGCCGCCAAAGCCGCCGAAACCACCAAAGCCTGCACCTCCTTGCTGAGCTGCTGCGCTATTACCTGAAGAAATGACGGTTGGAATAACGACTTGATCTCCTTCTTTAAGCCCGCTGGTAATTTCCATGCGACTATCGTCATGAAGACCTACTTCGACAGTGATCATTCGCTGGGCAGGTGTTGTACCAGTTCCAGTGCCGGTTCCTGCTCTCCCGGCTTGCCCCATACCTCCGCGGGTGCCTCGGGCACCGCCACCGTAAGCCCCGCTTCCACTACCTGTGCCGCCAAATCCGCCACGGCTTCCTGCTACAGGGGCGCTGCCCGAGCCGGCACTGTTACTCTTATCGTCTGTTCCGTCAGGAGCTGCGCCACCTGCACTACCAGGAATCTGTCCGGTACCTGCGGCCCCGGCACCTTCCCCGGTGCCGACCTCTCCAGAGGTTGCCGGTACGGCGACCATGTAGGTGCCGTTTCTATCCCGGACGGCTTCAATGGGCACGGTTAGGACATCCTTTTTCTCCGCGGTGGTGATGGACACTTCCGCTGACATTCCTGCACGTGCGCCCTTGGAGTCTGTCAAATCTACCGTAACATCAAACAGAGATACACCGTTGGAACTGGTGCCTTCATTGGCGATAGCGGTCACCTTACCCTGATACTTCTTATCGGGTAGGGCGTCCAGCTTAATAGTGGCCGGCATACCCAGCTCGACCGACGGAACGTCCAGCTCATCAACCTGAACGACAGCGCTAAGGTTGGCATAATCAGTAATGTCGATCAGTTCCGAGCCATCCATGGCTTTTTCACCATCCGAAATATTTACCGCCGTAACAGTTCCGTCAATCGTTGCAGTCAGTGGAGCAGGCGGCACCATGGATTCCTCTACAGAGGCAACTTTATACTGCTGATTCTCGATATCTGTCTTTGCTTTATCAAGCGAACGCTTGGAACTTTTTACTTGATCCTCTGAAGCACCGCTATCAGCCAGCTTGTGATACTGGTCTTGCTTGTCTTCGAGGTCCAACTGGAGATTGGCGAGGTTGTTTTTTTCCTGCCGAAGACTGTCACTAAGGTCTGCTCCTTCGAACGTAATCAGAGTTTGTCCCTTCTTAACGATATCGCCTTCCTTGACTAATACCTTTAAAACTTTGCCGGAGTCCTTGGTCTTGACCTTGCCCGTACGGGGAGCTGTGACAGATCCTGCACCGGTAACACTCACCACAATGTCGCCCTTCGTTACAGCAGCCGTATTAAGGGGAACTTCTGCCAAAGCGCTGCTTTTGTCAGGCAGATAAGCATAAACCAGCAGTCCAGCTGTTACGACAGCCGCTGCCCCAATGGACAGTAGTGCTACTCTCTTCTTTTTCATCGTTATCCTCCGTCTAATCGTTAAATTTCTGGATCATTACTTGCTGCCGCCTGAAAATATCAAATGTGGCTGAATGCTAGCTGAAAATTGCGGACAAAACCGGACTTGAACCTTAAAGCTACCTTAAAAGGAAGATAAAGATTTGGCCAAATCTGTCCGGCTTGCCAATGCCAATGAATTTGCATATAATAAAGTGACATATCTTTTCATAGGGAAAGATGAATGAACATTTGAAAGAACTGCCAAATGCAGTGATGGAGAAGAGTACGCAGTGCCTGACTTACAGGGAGGAGACGCCGTTGATTGAGAGCGTTTCTAAGGATGCAGAGCTGCTGAAGTTCACTCCGGAGCAGTTCCCTGAAATTATCTAAGAGGCTCAGCTCCTCTGGAAATGGGTAGGGGATACCGGCCGCAGACCGTTACTTCTGCATAAAGTGAGACAGGGCTATTGTTAGTGAAGGGGCGAATTATACTCTTTAACCAAACAGGCAATGCTGTCTAACAAGGGTGGTACCACGGTCTTTTCGTCCCTTACCGGGAGGAAAGGCCTTTTTTTGTTGGCTTGGCTGACTACACAATGATTGAAGGGGGCTGTACACGGCCATGAAAGAAAAGTTGGAAGCATTGAAGGCTGAAGCGCTGGCGAAGCTGCAGGAGGTCTCAGACCCGCAGGTACTTAATGACTTGCGCGTGAAATACCTGGGGAAAAAAGGTGAACTGACAGAGGTGCTGCGCGGCATGGGCAGCTTGAGCGCCGAGGAACGTCCGGTTATCGGGCAAGTTGCCAACATCGTCCGTGGGGCGATTGAAGAGATTATTGGAACCAAGCAAGAAGTATTCCAACAGCAGGAGACGCAAAACCGTCTGCAAGCGGAGAAAGTGGATGTTACCCTGCCAGGACGCCGTTTGCCGCAGGGCGGAATTCACCCGCTCAGCAGAGTGGTGCAGGAGATCGAAGATATTTTCATCGGCATGGGCTATCGTGTGGCTGAAGGTCCAGAAGTGGAGACTGATTATTACAACTTTGAGGCGCTCAACCTGCCGAAGAACCATCCGGCACGTGATATGCAGGACTCCTTCTACTTGACGGAAGACCTGCTCATGCGCACCCAGACTTCTCCCGTACAGATCCGTACCATGCAAGCTATGAAGGGAGAAGCTCCGGTTAAAATCATCTGTCCCGGCAAAGTATTCCGCCGCGATGACGATGATGCAACCCACTCCTTCCAGTTCCATCAGATCGAAGGTCTGGTGATCGGACGGAATATCCGTATGAGCGACCTGAAGGGCACGCTTCAACAATTCGTACAGGAGATGTTCGGGCCAAGCACAGGCATTCGCCTGCGTCCAAGCTTCTTCCCGTTCACAGAACCAAGCGTTGAGGTAGACGTGAGCTGCTTCAAATGCGGCGGCGAAGGCTGCCGTCTGTGCAAGCAAAGTGGCTGGCTAGAAATCCTTGGTGCAGGGATGGTGCATCCGAATGTACTGCGTATGGGTGGCTATGACCCTGAGGAATTCAGCGGTTTCGCATTCGGGATGGGTGTGGAGCGGATAGCAATGCTCAAGTACGGCATCGACGATATCCGTCACTTCTATAACAATGACATGAGTTTTGTGAAGCAATTCAAGGGACTGTAGGCAATAAATACATTGAATTAAGAGGAAGTGAGCCGAAATGAAAGTATCAACGTCATGGTTGAGTGATTATATATCGCTAGATGGAGTAACCGCCGCTGAGCTGGCTGAGAAGATTACGGCTGCAGGCATCGAGATCGACGGTGTGGAAAATCGTAATAAAGGCATTACCGGTATTGTTACCGGCTATGTTAAATCTAAAGAAAAACATCCGGACGCGGACAAGCTGAATGTCTGCATCGTGGACGCTGGGCAAGGCGAGGATCTGCAAATCGTCTGCGGCGCGAAGAACGTCGAAGCCGGACAAAAGGTTCCTGTCGCACTTGTAGGTGCCAATTTACCGGGTCTCGTGATCAAGAAAGCGAAGCTGCGCGGCGTGTTGTCCCAAGGGATGATCTGTTCAGCCAAAGAACTGGGCCTGAATGACAAGCTGTTGCCAAAGGAATTGCAGGAAGGCATTCTTGTACTGCCGGAATCTACGGAAATTGGTCTGGACATTACCAAAGTGCTAGATCTGAACGACGAGGTGCTGGAGTTTGATCTGACACCGAACCGTTCCGACTGTCTCAGCATGATTGGCGCTGCCTACGAGGTGAGTGCGATTCTTGGCCGTGAGCTGAAGCTTCCACAGCCAGAGAAGGATATCGTGGAGGCGGGAGGTTCAGCCGCGAATGATATTTCCGTTCGAATCCTTAATGAAGAACTGTGCAGCCACTATACTGCACGTTACATTACAGGCGTTAAGCCAGCTGCTTCTCCGCTGTGGATTCAGAACCGTCTGATGGCAGCAGGTGTGCGTCCCATCAACAACATCGTGGATATTACCAACTACGTAATGCTTGAATACGGACAGCCGCTGCATGCTTTTGATGCGGATACGATCGATGGAGGCATCCTTGGCGTTCGTCTTGCGGATGAAGACGAAGTGCTGACCACGCTGGACGGACAGGAGCGTAAGCTGGAGCCGCACATGCTGGTAATTACCGACGCGGCAAAAGCCGTGGCGCTTGCCGGTGTGATGGGTGGTCTGGAGACCGAAGTTACCGATAGCACCGTGAATATCGTGCTGGAATCGGCCAAGTTTGACGGTGGCACGGTTCGCAAAACTTCACGCCAGCTTGGTCTTCGTTCTGAAGCCTCGCTGCGTTTTGAGAAGGAAGTGGACCCGAATAGAGTCATTCCGGCTCTTAACCGTGCAGCAGCACTTATTGCGAAGTATGCAGGTGGTACAGTGCATGAAGGTATTATTCAAGCGGGAACTGATGCTGTGGAAGAGAAGGTTCTCACGCTGTCGCTGGATAAGCTGAACCGCTACCTTGGCACCGACTTGTCCCTGTTGGAAGTCAAAACACTGTTCGGAAGATTGCATTTCAAATGCGGTGATGCCGCACAAGGGCTGATCGAGGTGCAAGTGCCAACAAGACGCGGCGATATCAGCTATGATGTCGATCTTATTGAAGAAATCGCTCGTCTTTACGGGTACGATAATATTCCTACCACTCCGATTGAAGGTCCTACCACTCCGGGAACCTTGACCAGATCACAAGCGATCCGTCGTGAAGTCCGTCGTCTGTTATCACATGGCGGTTACCAGGAGGTGCTTGGCTACTCCTTTATTCAGCCAGAACAAAGCAAGCTGTTCCCTGCGTTGACGGGTGAAGGCCTGGCGGTGAAGCTGGCGATGCCGATGAGCGAAGAGCGCAGTGTGCTGCGCACCAGCCTTGTGCCGCAATTGCTTGATATTGCTGGATACAATACGAATCGTCGTCAAAACGATCTGGCACTGTTCGAGATCGGAAATGTATTCTTCACGGAAGAAGAGGTGCTGACTCGTCAGCCGCATGAGTTGCCGATGCTTGGTCTGCTGCTGAGCGGAAACCGTGCTGCTAAGCAATGGAACGTGCCAGTGCAGCCGGTCGATTTCTTCGACCTGAAGGGTGCACTTGAGACCGTCTTCGACCACTTGGGTCTTACTGGCCGGGTAGTATATGAAGGGGATGCGCCGGAAGGCTACCACCCAGGACGCTCTGCTTCCATCCTGCTGAAAGGCCATGACGTTACGGTTAAAATCGGAACGCTGGGCCAGCTTCACCCCGACCTGCAGCGTAAGCTTGATCTGACCGACACTTATGTCGCTGAAGTTTCGCTGCAGCCGCTGTATGAAGCGGCCCGGAACAAGCTGCAATACCATGAGCTCCCAAGATTCCCAGGGGTAGAGCGCGATATCGCAGTGGTTGTGGATACAGCTGTACCAGCAGGTCAATTGTTGGATTCCATTCGTGAGAACGGAGGAAACTTGCTACAGAACGTACAGGTGTTTGATCTTTATACCGGCGGCAAGCTGGAAAGTGGGAAGAAGAGCGTGGCTATCTCTCTGGTATACCGTCATAATGAACATACCTTGACGGATGAAGAGGTTGCAGAAGTGCATGATAAGGTACTATCCGAGCTTCAGCAAACTTTTGGCGCAGAATTGAGAAAGTAGCAGGAATTGTGTAAAGCCGCAGCGAATCCATTAGAAACCGAGATTCGCCGCGGCTTTTTTTCATTCGGCAAACATGCAGAATCCCGGTTCAATCTACTGATTCAAGCAGCATTTTGCCAAATGTTTAACTATACAGATACAATGGAAGCAGGGAGACCAGCTTAGAATCTGCACATATATAAAGGAGGGCACAATTGTGGCTATGGACCGGACACGTGTCGCCGTGGAGATATACGGAACTTCTTATAAACTTGTAGGAAGCAGCAGTGATTATATGAAACAGGTTGCAGACTATGTGGATGAACACATGCGTGCAATCTCTAAATCCCATAACCGACTGGATACACCGCGCATTGCTGTGCTGGCTGCTGTACATATGGCCGAGCAGGCGCTTCAAGTGCAAGACATCAAGAAGGAAGTTAATATGCTGACCGGAGAACGCAGCGAACTGCGGGTGGAGGTATCGCGCCTGCTCGAGGTGCAGCGGGAACGGCAGGAGGAATATGAACGCCTGGACGCTGCGGCCAAGGAAGAGGCAAAGCGGTTGATCGCTGCTGTGGAGGAAGAACGCAAGCGGCATTTGGAAGCACGGGAGCAAGAGCAGGCCGAGCATCTCCAGCAGCTCTTGGAAGCGGAGCAAGCTGCAGATGACGCCCGCCGCAAGCTGACTGAGGATCTTCAGTCCCGTGAGCAGGAGCTTAAGGACCTGAAGGCTGGTTATGAGCAGGAACAGAAGGCCCTGCGGGAGAACAACCACAAGGAGTTGGCTGAGGCAGAATCTGTCCGTCTGGCGCAGCTTGAAGATCTGAAGGCTGCACATCTTCTCGAACTGGAGGGCATCCAAGAGGCCCTGGTACAGGAGAAAGGGGAGGCACTGGCTGCTGCAGAGCAAGAGCTTGCGGCAACCCGAGAATCTCTTGGCAAAGAGCTGGAAGAAGTGCGAGCGCTTCTTGGTCAAGAATTGGCAGATACGAAGTCTGCGCTTGGTAAGGAGCTCGAGGACACGAAGTCTACGCTAGGTAAGGAGTTAGAGGATACGAAGACTCAGCTTGGCCAAGCGCTGGAAGAAGCCAAATCGGCGCTGGGTAAGGAGCTTGAAGATACAAAGGTTGAGCTTGATAAGGAACAGGCTAAGAACAAGGAGCTGCGCCAGACACAGGGAGCGCAGGAGCACAGGCACAAGCAGAGCGTGCAGGAACTGGAGAAACAACTGGCAGAGCTTCGAGGCGGTACCGGACAGCTTCAGTCCAGACTGCGGGCTGCGGAAGCGGGAGTCAAGACCGAACGCGAAGCGCATCTTACTCTGCTGGGACAATACGAAGTTATTGTCAAGCGCGAAGAACAGCTCAGCGGAGAGCTTCAGGCTGCAACAGCGCTTGGCGAAACGCTCAGCGGTGAACTGGAAGAAGTACGTCAGCGTTATGATTCCTCGCAGAATGAAGTTGCAGTGCTGCGCGGTTCTCTTGAGGAAGCCGAGAGCGGCTTAAGTGCTGTTCAGGCAGAACTGCGCACAGCTAACGAGCTGGGCGAGATGTTGGACGCTGAGCTGGGAGAAGTGCGCCAGCGATATGAAGCCTCGCAGAATGAGGTTACAGTGCTTCGGGGATCTCTTGAGGAAGCTGAGAGCAATCTGAACGCAGTGCAAGGAGAATTGCGAACAGCCAACGAACTGGGAGAAACATTGGATGCTGAGCTGAAAGAAGTGCGTCAGCGCCATGCCGCTTCGCAAGAGGAGATCGCGGGGCTACGCGAAGCTCTGGAAGAGGCCAAAAACAGCGTGAGCCATGTGCAGGCAGAACTGCGCTCGTCCACGGAACTGGGCGAGATGTTGGACGCTGAGCTGGAAGAGTTGCGCCAGCTTCATGTTGCTTCGCAAGAGGAAGTTAAGGTGCTGCAGGAACTTCTTACTGCTTCACAAGAGAAAGTTCAGGAGCTTAGCGGTTCACTTAAGGAAGCTGAGAGTAATCAACGCGTGGTACTGGAAGAATTGGGCACAGCCAACGAGCTGGGTGAGGTCTTGGATACTGAATTGAAGGAGCTGCAGCAGATTCATGCCGCTTCACAAGAGGAAGTTAAAGAGCTTCTCCAGCGCCATGTTGATTCACAAGAAGAGGTTCAGGAGCTGCGTGGTTCTCTTGAGGAAGCTGAGAGTAACTTGAGAGCGGTGCAGGAAGAATTGAGCACAGCAAGCGAGCTCGGCGAAGTCATGGATACTGAGCTGAAGGAACTGCGTGAGCTTCATGTAGCTTCGCAAGAGGAAGTTAAAGAACTGCGCCAGCGCTATGCTCGTTCGCAAGAAGAAGTTCAGGAGCTGCGTGGTTCTCTTGAGGAAGCAGAGAGTAACCTGAGAGCGGTGCAGGAAGAATTGAGTACAGCCAACGAGCTGGGCGATGTTTTGGATACTGAGCTGAAGGAGCTGCAGCAGCTTCATGTAGCTTCGCAAGAGGAGGTTAAGGAGCTTCTCCAGCGCCATGCTCATTCACTAGAGGAGATCGCGGGGCTCCGTGAAGACCTGCAAGAATCCAAGGGCAGCCTGAGCAGTGTGCAGGAAGAGCTGCGCTCCTCCACGGAGCTGGGCGAGATGTTGGATGCTGAGCTGGAGGAGTTGCGTCAGATTCATGCTTCTTCACAAGAGGAAGTTAAGGTACTGCAAGGTTCTCTTGAGGAAGCAGAGAGCAATCTGAGAGCGGTGCAGGAAGAATTAAGCACAGCTAATGGACAGGGTGCAGTCTTGAATACTGAGCTGAAAGAGCTTCTCCAACGCCATGCTGCTTCACAAGAGGAGGTCGCGGGGCTCCGCGAAGACCTACAAGAAGCTAAGGTCAGCCTGAGCCAGATTCGAAAAGAGTTTCAGTCTTCAACAGATCTTGGCGAGATTCTAGACGCTGAATTGGAAGAGTTGCGTCAGCGTTATACTACATCACAGAATGAAGTGACAGTGTTGCAGGATGCTCTGGAAGAAGCTAAGAACAGCTTGCTCCGTGTCCAAGAAGAAGTGCGTTCGACAACGGAGTTCAGCGAAGTGTTGAATTCGGAACTGGAAGAGCTGCACGAGCGTTATGAGCTTTCGGTGAAGGAAGCTGCGGATCTGCGAACCTCCCTGGGGGAAACGGGTGACAGTCTAAGTCAGGTACAGCAAGAGCTTGATCGTGTTGCGGGTGAGGCGGCTTCTTATAGAGAGCTTGCTGACAAGCGTATGGAAGAAATCAATGAGCTGGAAATGAGTCTCCTGGAGACAGAAGACAAGGCTCAGGGGCTGAACCGAGAAAGCGAGGACCTGCGAGGCCAGTTGAACAGCCTGGTGAACAAGCTGGACGACGAAGTTCTCCGGCGTGCGGAAGCGGAGCAGCTGAACGGGGTGCTCATCGGCGAGGGCGAGCAAGTGCGCAAGGATCTGGCAGACCTCCAAGTCCGTTATGAGGACATGATCTCACAGTATGATGAAGTTCTTCAGGACGGGGAGCGTCTTCAGGAGCGATACCGTCTGCTGGAGGAGGAACGCGAGGAGATGGCCGTCCGCCTCGAAGAGCTGTCCGAGGCCGGGCGCGAAGCAGCGGCTGCGGCAGCTGAGCAGCAGGATGTGCTGAAGGAAGCTCAGGAGTATGGGGCTTCCTGGAAGCACAGATATGATGAGCTGGCTACACGCCAGCAGCAGTGGGCCGAGGCGGAAGCCCAGCTGCGCGAGGAAATCGAGATCTGGCAGCAGGAAGCCACGGAGGCTGAAGCGAAGCGGAAAGCAGCGCATCAGGAGCATAGCACGGTACTGGAGCAGCTGAACGAGATCGGAGAGCATTACGAACTGGCGCAAGGCCAACTTCGCTTGCTTCAGATCCAGTCGGAGGTTAAGCAGGACGAATTGGACAAGATCAATCAGGAGTATCGTAGCCTGCAGGCGGAATATTCCAAGCTACAGCTGGAATATAATGAATGGATTCAACTGATCGAGCAGGACAGTTGAATAACGGATGAAGGTAGAAAGCCGGTCCCGACGCGTATTGCGGTTGGGTCCGGCTTTTTTAGATGAATAATGAATTCCGCTTCCATATTCTGCAACTTTGTCCAGCTTCGAGTCGTCTGAAGATCGAGGTGATACCCATGCAACTTAAGCGTAATATAATACTGCTACCAGCCATACTAGTTCTGCTGATTTCAGGCTGTGGGGATGTGGAGAGGGGAAGCGTTTCTACATCAGCTGCTTCTGCCGGGTTGAAAGCCGCGGAGGAGACTGCTGAGGGAACGGAGCCGAAGACAACGTCCGAGCCCAAAAGGGACTATAAACAAAACAACAAACAAAAATGTCCTGACGCCATTATCGAATGGGTAGATGTCTTGATGAACAATGATATTAAATACGTGCGGAATTATGAAGGTACACAAGAGGTTAAAGCTGATCAGATCGGTGAAAAGGTAGGGGAGGTGTCCTACATGCTGAGCGACAATGCTTGTTCTGATCATATTACGGTGAATGGTGATGCAGCTTTTCTACCAGTCGGCACTGAGATTTATGAACTGAAAGGATACCGGCCGGAGTTTCGGGTGGTGGCTAACCATTCCATCTATGAAGTGAGCGATAATCCCCAAGCGCAGACTGTTGGCAATTTGCTCGATATTGGGGGAAGGATTAGTAAAGTTAGTATTGAAAGCGGGAATGACGGCAGCTTCATCCGGTATTTTGCCCCTGAGGCAGCGATGGTCTTTGAAGAGGAGCTGTTGGGAATAAAAGCATCTGATTTTAAGGAGATCTATGCTGTAACAAGCCGTACGAAGAATGAATGGCAGATTTTTTTGCGCGTGCACCTGCAGGATGGCACCTCGTTGCGGATGGTCTTTTACCCGGAAGCCAATGCCATTCACCCGGGAGGATTTGGGACCGAGAAGCTGAAGGAGATTATCCTCTCGCAGAAATTAGCTCATGGGAAATAGAGAGGATTGTCTGCTGAGGATAATAACTGTGGTAAATTGACGGAGTAACTTAGTGTGATAAGTGAGGGTAATAAGTGAGAGTAGTAAGTGAGAGTAGTAAGTGAGAGTAGTAAGTGAGAGTAGTAAGTGAGAGTAGTGAGTGAGAGTAATAAGTGAGGGTAGTAAGTGGGAGTAATAAGTGGGAGTAATAAGTGGGAGTAATGAGTGAGAGTAGTAAGTGAGGGTAACTAGGTGAGTGAAATAAGTGAGACTAACAAGTGAAGGTAGTAATTGAAAGTAGTAAGTAAGAGTAGTAAGTGAGAGTAGTAAGTAGTAAGTGAGAGCAGGCGCTGCAGCAGTCCGTCGTCGAATAACTGGAATTTCTCCTGTTAAATTAAGGATTACATGCAGTTGGTGAAGGATAACTGGAAAAACTCCCGTTAATGTCGCATTTTGGAGCAAATGAGCAGTCCAAAGTGCGAAATAACAGGAGTTTTTCCATTTAAAATAAGAAATATTGATTGGTTTAGCGAAATAACAGGAACAATTCCCGTTACTTCCATAAGGTTCATGCTGCCCCAAGGCAAGTAGATGTTCTCCCAGTCGCTATCCTGCAAACTACCGCCTCTTCGCACTACGTAATCGCACAACGTAATCGCACAACGTAATCGCACAACGTAATCGCACAACGTAATCGCACAACGTAATCGCACAACGTAATCGCACAACGTAATCGCACAACGTAATCGCACAACGTAATCGCACAACGTAATCGCACAACGTAATCGCACAACGTAATCGCACAACGTAATCGCACAACGTAATCGCAGTACCTAACCGCAGTACGTAATGGCACTACCTAACCCCGCACTACGTAATCGTTCTACCCTTTTCTACTCTCCACACCGCTTTCCCCAATCCTCACTCCTCAACGATCACATTTGCGATCATCCCGGTATGGCCAGCGCCGCACATGATGGAACAGGTCATTTGGAAGGTTCCGGTTTCCTCCGGGACGATGACCTTTGTATTTTTTTTACCGCTTAATTGCAAATTTAGCTCGGGAACGAGAATGCCGTGATTACCGCTTTCATTTTCGAAAATGATTTTGACGGGTACGCCCTTCTTCAGGTGGTACTCCTCTTGGTCGAAGCTGTAGTTTTTGGCCTTGATGACGAGTTCGGTCTCTGCTTGAATCTCAGGCTCCTTTACAGCGTTAGTGCTGCTTCCGGCGACGTTGCTCCCGCTATTGGCGCAGGCGGCGAGAATCAGAACACAGAATAATGATAGAAAAAGTGCAATTTTAGACTTCATTTTGCTCCCCCCTCACCTGTAGAATGGTTAAATGTGACAATTCTGTAGACATCATAACTTAAAAATTTAGAAAGCGCTCTATAAAGTTGTGAAAAGTTGGTGAACAGAGATTAGTATAGCTGGGACATAATATTCGACATTATTCGCAATATATTTGTCGAAGAATGCAAAAAAATGATGCAAAAACAATATTAATTTATTATAATGTAAACTATTATATCATGGGTTAGAAGTAGGGGATCGATCCACATGGTCGCAGCAACTGATTCGCTGAATGCGGAGGTCTGGCACCGTAAAATATTGAATGGGTATTGGATGATATTGGCTTTCATGCTGATCGCCCAAGTTCTCTTTGTGCTGTGCGCGGATCAACTTAGACTAAAAAGCAGTCCAGGGACTGAGAGCGGATATCTGTTCATTGCTTCCAATATCCTGATTGTTATTACTGTGGCTTCTGCGGAGATTTGGCTGCGTTCTACCTTGCAGTATCATAAGCAAGCCATTGTTGGCTGCGGTTTTATCATTTCTTATTTATTTTATTTTGTAATAGAGCCTTTTGTGGACGGTGCCCAGATGGCGCTGATGATGCCGATCATGATTTCGCTAATTTATTTTGATCGTAAGCTTCTGTACACACTAGGCCTTTTTAGCATATTCTTTTACGCTGCGGTATACTTCGGTCTGGAACGAGTGTACCTGAAGAAGCCGCTGCTCGAATTTATTGCTATGGAGTTTGTTTTCTTACTGTTCATGCTTATGGCAAGGGCCGTGATTGTAAGGTCGAAGGAAACCGGGGAATACCTGGAGCAGCTAACGAAATCAGAACAGAGCCTGCTGGTAGAGCGGGCCATTTCGGATAAGCTGTTGAAAATTGATGCGCTGACTGGATTGTATAATCACAAGACCTTTCATGAATACCTTGACTCTTTACTGGAACAATGCGAGAACAACGGACTAATGCTGCAACTAGCGTTGTTTGATATTGATAACTTTAAACGGGTGAACGATACTTATGGGCATTGGGTCGGTGATCTGGTGCTGAAGGAAGTCGCGGCCAAAGTGGGCGGAATGATCGGGCTTAATGATTTTGCCGCGCGTTACGGCGGAGAAGAGTTTGCGGTTATTTTTACAGATAGAAACTGTTCTGAAGCCTACAGCGCAGCAGAGGAGCTGCGGTTGACCATCGAGCAGATGGAGCATCCCTATGCTGGCGGCCATCCTATAACGGTTAGTATCGGTTTATGTCGTTATCAGCTCGGCGACGGCAAGGAACAGTTATTTCGCAAGACAGATGATGCGTTGTATCAGGCGAAAAGGTCCGGTAAGAATAGGGTCGTAACATCTTCTGTCGATCCACAAGAAGTTTCCATCCTGTCCTTTGGATGAATATGAACAGCCCCCCTCTTCCGATATAACCGGATAAGGGGGGCTGTCTTCGCGCTTGTGGTGATCGTTATTTCGCTGCTTCAAACGGAGTGGATACCGGCAGGAACAGGTCGATAATACCGATGACCAGAGCTGCCAGAAGCGCGCCGAGAATGGAAACACTAACACCGCTGACTACAAACTGTGCGATCCAGATGACTAACGCGCTGACGAGGAAGCCGACAATACCGCGACCGAACGGGGTCGCTTTTCCGCCGAAAATTCCTTCGATCACCCAACCAAGCAGGGCGATCACAAGTGCCAGCACCAAAGCACTCCAGAAGCCGCCGATAGTGAATTGGGGGACGATCCAGCCGACAATGAGCAGGACAATCGCTGATACAACAAAACGGACTACATGACCTAAAAATCTCACTGGTTTAACCTCCTTTGGCCCAAGCTAAGGATATGTGCAGTTGTTATTATGACCCGGATACGGAAAAGTTATGTTGGGAAACGATACCCAAATAGCGAAAATCGCCCATATTCGGTATAATGGAATCATCTATGAAGGGAGCTGTGACTGTAATTGGACGACAAAATTTTGCATACGCTTGAATATCGCAAGATTTTAAATAAATTAATGCAATATACGCAAACCTCGATGGGGCGTGAAACGGCGGAACAGCTAAGACCTTCCGGTGATTTTGAAGGCGTAAAGCTGCTGCTGAAAGCTACTGATGAAGCTGCTAACGTGGATCGCCTGAAGGGCATTCCATCGTTTGGCGGAATTACCGACATCAAGGCGGCGCTGAAACGGGCGTCTATTGGTGGATTGCTTGGAACGCATGAACTGCTTTCCGTCGGCTTTACTATTGGCGGAGCCCGCAGAATCAAGCGTTTTTTGGCTGCTATGCATGAGGATGAGGCTGTCGAATCTCTGTTTGCGCTCAGCGATCTTTTGTCAGAGCAGAAGCATGTTGAGGATGCCATCCGCGCGTGTATTGATGAAAATGCCGATGTGATGGATTCAGCCAGCCCTGAGCTGGCAAATATCCGCCGCGAGCTGCGCGGGGGCGAGGCCAGAATTCGCGAGAAGCTGGACTCGATGATTCGTTCCTCCTCAGTATCTAAAATGCTGCAGGACCAGCTCGTCACGATTCGCGGCGACCGATTCGTGATTCCGGTCAAAGCCGAATACCGCGCTCACTTCGGTGGTATTGTGCATGACCAATCTGGTTCCGGTGCGACCCTGTTCATTGAGCCTGAATCCATTGTAGCGATGAACAATAAGCTTCGGGAGACACGGCTTCGTGAGGAACGGGAAGTGGAAATTATTCTGCACCGGCTGACGGCGCAAGTCGGCGACATTGCGGAAGAGATGACATACGATGTCGATATTCTGGGCGAACTGGATTTCATTTTTGCCAAAGCTCGTCTGGCTCGTGATATGAAGGCTTCCCAGCCGCGCATGAATGACCGGGGATACCTTAAGCTGCGCAAGGGACGTCATCCACTGATCCCGGCCGAGCATGTAGTGCCGCTGGATGTGGAACTCGGGAACCAATACAGCACGATTATCGTTACCGGACCGAATACCGGCGGTAAAACCGTGACCTTGAAGACCATTGGGCTGCTGAGCCTGATGTCCATGTCAGGTCTGTTCATTCCGGCGGAGGAAGGTAGCCAGATGTGCGTATTTGACGCGATTTATGCTGACATTGGTGATGAGCAGAGCATTGAGCAGAGTCTCAGTACCTTCTCCAGCCATATGACCAATATTATTTCCATTCTGCGTAAAATGACTCCGAAGAGCCTCATTCTTCTGGACGAAGTTGGCGCGGGTACGGATCCGGCGGAAGGATCGGCGCTGGCTATCGCGATTCTGGAGAACATCCACCGGACGGAATGCCGGATGGTGGCCACCACTCACTACAGCGAGTTGAAGGCTTACGCTTACGAGCGCAAAGGGGTCATCAACGCCAGCATGGAGTTTGATGTACAGAGTCTTAGCCCGACATATCGGCTGCTGGTCGGCGTTCCTGGACGAAGCAACGCGTTTGCGATAGCAGAGCGCCTCGGCTTGCCGAGTGCTATTCTGGAGCATGCGCGCGGCGAGGTCAAGGAAGAGGACCTGCGCGTGGAGCACATGATTGCTTCGCTCGAAGAGAACCGCCTTGGTGCGGAGAACGAGCGGGAGAAGGCGGAGCATATCCGCCGTGAAGCCGAAGAGTTCCGCAGTAAACAGAAGCAGGAACTGGAGAAGCTGGAGAGCCAGCGCGACAAGCGTCTGGAGAAGGCCGAGAAGGATGCCAGCGACATTCTGGACAAAGCTCGGAAGGAAGCTGAACAGATCATTAGCGATCTGCGCAAGCTGGCGCTGGAGGAAGGTGCTTCGGTCAAGGAGCATAAGCTGATCGAGGCCCGGCGCCGTCTGGATGAAGCGGAGCCCGCGCCGCGCAAGAAGGCAGCTTCCCGCACAGCGGTCAAGCCGCCTAGGCAGATTGGACCTGGAGACGAAGTACGGGTTTACAGCCTGAATCAGAAGGGTCATGTTGTGGAAATGAGCGGTTCCAAGGAAGCAGTGGTGCAGCTTGGCATTATGAAGATGAAGGTGCAGCTGGATGATCTGGAACTGGTCGCTGCCCAGAAATCGGGTAATCCTACGCCGCTTCGGCAAGCTACGACCGTGAAGCGTACACGCGACGAGAATATCCGCAGGGAGCTCGATCTGCGCGGTACCAATCTGGAGGAAGCGCTACTGGAGACGGATCGCTTCATCGATGAGGCGTTCCTCGGCAATCTGGGCCAAATTGCAATTATTCACGGCAAGGGAACCGGAGTATTGCGGTCAGGCATTCATGATTACCTTCGCAAGCACCGGAATGTGAAGAGCTACCGTCTAGGCAACTATAACGAAGGCGGAGCAGGCGTGACGGTAGCCGAGCTGCAATAGCGAAGGAACCATGTGGAGGAGAGAAGGGTGAGCATGCAGGAAAATGTTGATCTTTTGCTGAGGCATCCGCTGGGGTCGCTGCTTGGCTACTTCACCGTAGCAATCTTGGGGCTGGTTGTGTTCCTATCCTTTTTTGAGATGGTGACGAAGTATAACTGCTGGGAAGAAATTCGCAAAGGAAATGTAGCGGCGGCCATGGCAACGGGAGGCAAAATCTTCGGAATTTGCAACATCCTCCGCTTCAGTATCCAGGCCGGGGCTTCGATTTACGAGACGATGAAATGGTCAGTTGTGGGCTTTTTGTTGCTGCTGTTGGCCTATTTCCTCTTTGAGTTCCTAACGCCCGTATTTTCTATTGATGAGGAGATTGCCGCAGACAACCGGGCCGTAGGCTTGACAGCGCTGCTGATCTCGGTCTCCTTATCGTATGTTATTGGAGCTTCCATCATGTAGGAGGAAACCATGAAGATTTTAACCCGGGTCCTGTTTGGTTGCGCCGTTGCTTTTTTGCTCGGTGGCATCATATATCTAACGATTAATTAAATATCAAGCATGTTAAGAAGGAGATTTTAAAGATGGAAACGACTGTATGCCCTTGGTGTGATACCGAAATTGTGTGGGATGAAGAATTCGGACCCGAGGAGTATTGCCCGCACTGCAACAATGAGCTGAAAGGCTACCGGACAGTGAATGTCACCAGTGATGATCTGGAGGACGAGCTGGAAGTGAAAGAGGATACGGACGAAGAGTCTTTGAATGACGACGATCTGTGGGATGATAGTGAAAAGGATGGCGTTGTGCCTATCTTCAACACATTGGAACAGTTCCGGGACGATTACGATCTCCAGAAGTATGAACAGAACAGCTCGGCTATTCTGTCACAGCAAGAAGAAGCACCGGAATGTCCGCAGTGCCATGAATTGCTGTTACTAGCTGGGACACAGGAAGTGAACCAATTCGATCCTTCATCCCCGGCGGTTCTTGGCGGACCCGTGCTGAAGGCACCATTCTCACTGAACGTATTCGTATGTCCGTCTTGCTTCCATGTCCAGCACAATCTGGCACAGAAGGACCGGGTACAACTTGTTCGCAATTTAAGCATCGGCAACTAAGGAATTGATCAATTCCTGCCTGTAAGGGCATGATATTCAGAATCATGGCTATAGGCAGGGGGAAAATCATGAAGGCTGCATCAACGAAGGTTCAGGCTTCGCTGCTGCTGGGAGTGAACGGTTTGTTTCTGCTGGCAGGAGCGTTGTCGGGTACCTTTCTTAACGTTTATTTATGGAAAAGCCGTCAGGATTACATGATGATCGGCTGGTTCACTGTGGCCCAGCAGATTGCGCTGGGCCTTAGTTTTTGGCTCGCTGGCAAATGGGTCAAGGAGCGCAACAAGATGAGTGCCCTGCGGCTTGGTATAGCCGTTTCAGGCCTTTTTTATCTGATCGTGCTGGGAATTGGCGGAAATGCGATCCAGTATATCTGGCCGCTAGGCCTGCTTCTGGGTGTGGCTATCGGATTATTTTGGTTGGCCTTTAATATCGTCTATTTTGAGATTACGGATGCCAAAAACCGAGACTTCTGGAACGGCTGGATGGGACTCTTGGGGTCACTGACAGGCATAGTGGGTCCTTGGCTGTCAGGCTGGTTGATCTCGTCTCTATCCGGTGAACGCGGCTATCGGACCGTGTTTATGATCTCGCTCGGTATCTACGGAGCGGCTGTAGTGCTAAGCTTTTTTCTCAAAAAACGTAAGAGCGAAGCGGATTACGGTTGGCTGGAGCCATGGCGACAGCTGAAGAGTTCAGGCCAGTGGCGAAGGGTGGCCGCAGGGCTTTTTTTTCAGGGCTTGCGAGAAGGAGTATTCTCCTTTCTAATTGGTCTGCTGGTCTTTGTTGCGGCTAAGGAGGAGAGCAAGCTGGGGCAATTTGCACTGGTGACATCGGCAGTCTCGCTGGTCAGTTACTGGGTTGCAGGCAAGTTCTTCAAGCCAATATACCGGTCTGCCGGTATGCTGATTGGCGGGGTGCTGTTGGTTGGAGTGATCACACCGCTGCTTTGGCAGGTGAACTACGGAACTTTACTGATCATGGGAATCGGCACTTCGCTGTTTATTCCGCTGTATATGCTACCAATGACTTCAACCAGCTTTGATCTGATTGGAGAGTCTGAAGAGAGCGTGAGTAATCGGGTCGAGCTTGTCGTGCTGCGGGAGTTAAGTTTGATGAGTGGCAGGCTACTGGGTATCCTGGTGTTCGTTGGAGTGTTGTCAGTTAGCCGATCGCCGCGAACGATAACTGTGCTGCTGCTGGTGCTTGGTGCGGCACCGCTAGGAAGCTGGTTGATTCTTAGACGCTCTTTATCCCAGCAGAAGGACAGCCATCCGGTCTAAATCGTTTTATTTTATTGTTATGGGAGAGGCCTACATTGGTCAAAAGAAAACGGATTAACAGCATGGTGACAACGATTGCCATCATGGTGTCCGCAGTGGTGTTTTTGGTACTGATCGAACTTTATATTATCTTCAGTAATCATATTTTACCCCAGACCCGAGAAGCCTTGGAGGGCAAAGCATTAAGCATTGCTCACACAGTCGCCTTGACGCCGCTGGTGTATAAAGGCCTGGAGGAGGGGGTAAGCAAGGACATTCAAGCCTACACGGGGAGAATCTCCCGTCGCAATGATAGTCTGTTCGTAGTGGTAATGGATATGAATAGTATCCGTTACTCGCATCCCAATCCAGGCCTTATTGGCCAGCCTTTTGTTGGCGGAGGACAGGGATTGGCGATGAAGGGCGAAGATAGCATTTCGGTTGGGTGGGGGACAATGGGCAAATCCTTGCGTGCATTCGTGCCGGTATATAACGACAAAGGACATCAGGTTGGAGTTGTTGTCGTCGGCTTCTCCATGAAGCGTGTGCATGATATTATAAAGAAAAACGAATGGACCATCATCTTGATCCTGTTATCCGGGGCCTTAATTGGTACTTTGGGCGCCATTGTGCTGGGAAAAAGGATTAAGAAGATGATGTTCGGGATGGAGCCATCGGAAATCTCAAGACTGCTGGAAGAACGTAGTGCCATGCTGCAATCAGCCCGTGAGGGCATCATTGCGATAGATGCTAAAGCGCGAATTACGTTGATTAATGTGGAAGCGGAACGATTGCTGGCGGCTGCTGGAATTACAGGAAAGGCCTTGGAATCATACATAGATGATTATTGGCCAGCTCTGCGCCTGGATAAGGTCTTGAATTCAGGTGATGTGAAGCTAGATGAAGAAATTGACCTGAATGGGATTTCACTGCTGGCTAACAGCTTGCCGATTCGCGTGGGTGGTGAGATTGTTGGAGCGATCGTCACTTTCAGAGATATGACGGAAATTACCCAACTTGCAGCGCAGTTATCAGGGATATCTGTATACGCAGACGCGTTGCGGGCAGGTGCGCATGAGTTTATGAACAAGCTGCATGTTATTTTGGGCATGACCCATATGGGGATGTATGATGAACTACAGCAGTATATTTCCGGAACGGTAAGCAACTACCAGAGCGAGATTGGTTCCATCACTAGAGCAATCAAAGATCCGGTTATGGCGGGATTTCTGTTAGGTAAACTAAGCAGGGCTCGCGAGGACGGCATTAATCTTGTGCTGGAAGAGGATAGTTATCTGCCGGAGTCAGCTCAAGTGGAGGTAACCCATGAGCTAATCACGATTGCCGGCAATCTGCTGGATAATGCCATGGATGCCCTAAGTGATATGACGTCTGAAGACAATGAAATACGGTTGGCTTTTCATTACGATGAAGGCCGTTTGATCTGTAGAGTCAAGGACAACGGCCCCGGCATACCGGAAGCGCTGCAAAAGAATATTTATACGCAAGGCTTCTCCACAAAAGGAGAGAACCGGGGGATGGGACTCTATCTGGTCCGGCGAAGTGTGAATAAACTGAACGGACATTTGCAGTTGCTTCCCGGTCATGGGCCAGGAACGGTATTTGTGGTAAATGTGCCGTATTTGACTAAAGGTGATGAGTCTAGATGATTAACGTAATAATCGTGGAAGATGATCCGATGGTAGCGAAGTTTAACCGGCATTACCTGGAACAGATGGATGGATTCCGGTACACGGGCTGTGCTGCCTCTGTTGAAGAGGCCAGGTTGCTGCTGGCAAGCCAGCAAGTGGATTTGATTCTTCTGGATATCTATATGCCAAAGAGTAACGGGCTTCAACTGTTATCCCTTTTACGTGAAGAAGGAAGTACGGTAGATGTGATTGTTATATCGGCAGCTAGCGATAATGTCAGTATCCGCAATGCTTTGCAGCATGGTGCAGTGGATTATTTGATCAAGCCCTTTGAGTTTGCCCGCTTCCAGGCGGCCTTGACCACGTACCGGGAGAACAATCTGTTGATGAGACATAGGGAGAATCTTAATCAGGAGCAACTGGATAAGCTTGTCCGGCATCGGGGGGAGTCAGAGCAATCTTCAATTGCAGTGTCTTCTGCTCCCGTGCTCCCCAAAGGTCTCAGCGAGAGTACCTTGGACAACATCTGGGAGATCATCCACAGTTTATCCCAAGATTCCTTCTCCACAGACGATATTTCTACAAAGGCTCCTATCTCCAGAATATCGGTGCGCAAGTATTTGATGTATCTGACGGAGATTGGTGCGTTGTCCATGGAGATCAGCTACGGTGCAATAGGGCGTCCAGTGTATATGTACAAAGTAATGTCAGAGGAGCATAGTTGAATCGCCTAATATAATATGAGCAGACAAGCGTTTGCGAAGAGGCTGGAGAGCCTTCAATTGCGAGAACCCCAGGTCATTACGACCCGGGGTTCTTTAAGTTTTTATATAAGACGAATTAAAGAAAGTAGCCTTAAGTGAGAACCTTAAGTTTGTTTTATATAGATTAATATAGAACGTTGCTTGGGATCAGCCTTTCGGATTGATGATGTCGATATCATGGTTGTTTTTGCTCTTATTGCTGCGAATAGAATACAGTATGAATAGTAGAATAAACCATACCGGGGTAAACAATAACGCTGGTCGTGTCTCTTCTGCGAAGAGCATGATGATAAGAATCACGGCAAACAACGTTAGAACCGCATAATTAATAGCCGGTGTGAGCGGTGCTTTGAACTTGGATTTAGTCTGTAAGTCCGGCCGAGTCTTCTTGTACTTGATATGGCATACTAGAACAACACCCCAAACCCATATAAAACAAATGGCGCTTATCGTAGTGACGATCCCAAAAGCTTGACCTGGAATGATTTTGCTTAATAAAGTACCAACGGATATAACGAGTGTAGAAATAAATAACGAGTTCCCGGGTACATGATTTTTATTCAGCTTGGCAAAATGAGTGGATGCCTGGTTCTTCTTGCTCAAACTATAAAGAATCCGGCTTGTCGAGAACATCCCGCTGTTACAAGCAGAAGCGGCTGAGGTTAATACGACGAAATTAATGATTCCCGCTGCGATAGGTATGCCTACTAGACTAAAGGTTTTGACGAATGGACTCTCTGCCGGACTGAGTTCCGTCCATGGGTTAATGCATAGGAGAACGAACAGTGCGCCAACGTAGAAAAATAGGATCCGCAAAGGGATTTTATTAATAGCAGATGGAATATTTTTCTCCGGATTGGATGTTTCCGCTGCCGAAACACCAACTAATTCCACGCCCACATAAGCGAATACAACCATTTGAAAAGAAAATAAAAAGCCTGAGGCACCATTCGGAAAAAAGCCGCCATGTTCCCAGAGATTTCGTACAGTTACCGAACCTGCATCCGTCTTGAATCCTATGATCAGCAAAATGACTCCGATGCCGATCAAGGCAAGAATCGTGATTACTTTGATTAAAGCAAACCAAAACTCCAATTCCCCGAAATTTTTAACAGTTAATAGATTGAGTCCTAATAAAATGATCAAGCAGATGATGGCCGGTACCCATTGCGGGATATCAAACCAATAGTTCACGTATATGCCGACGGCGATAACATCAGCCATAGCCGTCATGATCCAGCAGAACCAATAGGTCCAACCCGTGATAAATGCAGCTCGAGGGCCGAGATAGTCTTCGGCAATATCCGTAAACGATTGATAGCCTGCCTTAGACAACAGAAGTTCTCCCAGTGCTCTCATTACAAAAAACACAGCAATCCCCACGATTAAATACGTGATCATGATGGAAGGGCCTGCTTGTTGTATCGCTTTGCCCGATCCCAGGAATAATCCCGTCCCAATGGTGCCGCCAATGGCGATGAGCTGAACATGCCGATTAGCCAGCTCTCGCTTTAATTCTGTTTGTGCCATACCAATTTCCCCCTTAATCAATATAATGCCAATAAAAATAGAGATTGGATGTCATCCAATCTCTAGGTAAAAAGAATATTAAATAATCCTTGCCCTGCTAATGATAATCAGCATGACAAATACATATTCAGTACTCTTCTGTCCTTTTGCCTGAGATTGTGAACCCTTCGGCGCCGCAGATTGCCCGCGGTCTCTCCAGAAGCTGCTCCTGCTATAGTGTGATCCATAGCAATCATAGCTTGTAGTTTATGAAGTTAATGTTGGTGTAGCAACGGTGTTGTTCTGATATGCAACATATTACATTTAATCTGAATATCTGAACAGTGATAAAAGTCTCCCTGCTACTTACTATAGTATAACTATAACATGATATTCATTAAGGAAGGGTTACTTTAATGACGAAACGTTTTCTTTAATTACGTAAACTATCATGATCAGCACATTTACGGTTATGATTAATTGTGAAAAAATGCACAAGGGGGAAATTATAAATTATGAAAAAGAAATCAGTAGCTGCGCTTATTCTCATTCTCTCTGTTATGCTCGTGATCGCAGGTTGCGGCAATAGTGGCAATAACAGCAGCAGGAACAAGAATCAGGACAATAAGGAAGCGGCAAAGGAAGCAAAAACGGAAGCTGTCTCAGGAGCATCAGAAGCAAGCTATACACCGCTCGACCAACTAAAAGATACATACGATATCATTATTGTCGGTGCAGGTGGTGCAGGAATGTCTGCCGCGCTTGAGGCTAAAGCCAAAGGGATGAACCCTGTTATTTTTGAAAAAATGCCGGTGGCTGGCGGAAATACAACCAAGTCTTCTTCGGGAATGAACGCGTCGGAAACGAAGTTCCAAAAGGAGCAAGGCATTGCAGACAGCAATGATTTATTTTATGAAGAGAGCTTAAAGGGTGGTCATGATACGAACGACAAAGAGATGCTGCGTTTCTTCGTGGATCAATCCGCAAGTGCTATCGACTGGCTCGACTCTATCGGAATTAAATTGAACAATATCACCATTACAGGCGGTATGAACGAGAAGCGTACCCATCGTCCTGAAGATGGCTCCGCAGTAGGACAATACCTTGTTAAAGGCCTAGTGAACAATGTTCAAGAGCAAGGCATCCCGCTTTTTGTGAATGCTGATGTCAAGGAAATTACCGAGCAAGATGGCAAGGTCAATGGAGTTAAAGTCATCTTTAACCAAGCGGATGAGAAAACCATTACAGCGAGAGCTGTCGTTGTGACTACCGGGGGTTTTGGGTCCAACAAGGAAATGATCTCCGAAGTCAGACCGGATTTAAACGGATATGTGACGACCAATCAAATCGGCAGCACTGGTGACGGCATTAAGATGATTGAGAAGCTTGGTGGTGTAACCGTCGATATGGATCAAATCCAAGTTCACCCGACAGTGCAGCAAGAAAAATCCTATCTGATTGGGGAAGCCGTTCGCGGGGAAGGAGCCATCCTAGTATCTAGCGAAGGTAAACGATTCACCAACGATCTGGGTACTCGTGATAAAGTAACCGCCGCAATCAATCAGCTTCCTGAAAACTCAGCTTTTCTGGTCTTTGATTCCGGCGTAAAATCCCGTGTTAAAGCCATCGAACAATATGAGAAGATGGGCTTCGTGATCCAAGCCGATTCTATCGAAACTTTGGCCGGGGAAATGGGTGTACCAGGTGAGCAATTGCAAAAAACACTGGATACCTGGAACAGCTCTGTAAAAGGTAAAGAGGATGCCGAATTTGGCAGAACGACAGGGATGGACAATGACTTGTCCAGCGCGCCTTACTTTGCGATTAAAATCGGTCCTGGGGTCCATTACACCATGGGCGGCGTGAAAATCAATACCAACACAGAAGTTTTAAATAAAGAGGGTAACCCAATTACAGGTCTGTTCGCCGCAGGTGAGGTGACGGGAGGTCTGCACGGTCAAAACCGGATCGGAGGGAACTCAGTAGCGGAAATCATTATTTTCGGTCGCCAAGCGGGGATCAAATCTGCTGAATTTGTAAAAGCAAACTAAGAAATACTCCATTCATCCTTCATATTTGAAAATAAACAAACGCTTGGACTGATTACAGTCCAAGCGTTTGTTGTAGGTGTAGGTACAATCATATTCTGCTCGTCTGTTCATGAAACGCTGTGGGGTGAAGGCTTGGATGAACGGGTCAGCGAGAACAGTTCCAGCTCGGGTCTGTGCTTTCCGCTAAGAGTATCCGTCAATAATTCTGCCGCAATATTGCTGTAAGCCGTGCCGTTGCCGCCGTACCCTTCAATGAAGTAACTATGTGGGTAATCCGGGTGCGGGCCAATATAGGGCAGTCCGTCACGCGTCGTTCCAAATACGGCGCCCCAGGCGTATTCAATCTCTATACCGCGGAGTTCCGGGAACAGCGCTTCGAGCTCCTCCAGCAGCCTTTTACCCTGGGATAGAACTCTTACCTCGCGCTGCTTGTCATCAGTCAGTGGTTCATCCTTACCGCCAGCAATGATGCGTCCCTCCGGGGTGGTTCTGAAATAAAGGTAGGGACGAGCGGTTTCCCAGAGCAGGCTTTGCTCATGCCATTTGGGAAGCTCTTTCAGGGGACGGGTCATGATAGCATATGTATTAATCAGTTCGGCGCCCCGGTCCTTCTTCATCTCCTGTGTCTCGTAGCCCATAGCAAAAATTACATTCTTCGCAAAAATTCGGCCGTGCCGAGTGTGGCAAATCACACCGTCTTCCTTAAATTCATAATGCTGCGCTTTGGTCTGCTCGTATACAGTAACCCCATTCTTGGCCGCCTGATGGATCAGGCTATGCACCGTTCGGAACGGATTGGTCTCCGCATCTCCACGGGAGTACAGACCTGCTGGTTTGGCAAAAGAGTACAGTGAAGCTATCTGGTCCTTCTCCCAAAACTCGGAATGAAAGCCATGAGTCGTCAGATTGCGGTGCTCTTCACGTAACGCAGGCACATCCTCTGGCATACTGGCATATAGCAGGCTAGAGCGGGGAATGATCTGCGGGTCCATCTCCAGCTTGGCAGGGAGGTCAAGAATGTTGCCGAGTGCCTTTTGACAGAGCTTATAGAACAGCACGCCTTGCTCCACTCCAAACGTATTGATACAGGCAGTCAATGACTTGTCATTAGAGACCTGCAATAGCCCGGTGTTGGCATGTGAGCTTCCGCCTGCTACAGATCGTTTGTCGATCAAAATTACATCCGCCCCGCTCAGGGACAGTTGATATGAGGTCATGGCTCCACCCATGCCTGCGCCTACCACCAGACACTCGCAGCGGGCATCTCCTTGCAAGGCCGGGTAAGCTGGTGGATTGTGTAATGTATCACTCCAGGGCGTTTGCCCGCTGTTTAATTTCATCGTCGATCTCCCTTTCGTATCTTCCGGCGTAGTATTCGCAGGAAACGATGGACTCATGCATGTTTTGGGCGTGCTGCTTTGCGCTTTTTAGCACATAATGTGCTGGGCCCAGGGTCATACTAAAAGAGGTTTGAACCATCTATAAGGAGGGAAAACATCATATGCAATCTACACAAATGCAGGCACTCAGCGGCAAAGAGCTGGAATACATCGCCGACTCCATTTCTAATGAGGATTTGTTAATCAAGCAATTAGCGGCTACAGCGGGATCAACACAGAATCAGGCTGTTCGCCAAATCTGCATCCAGCATATCCAAAGCCATACCCAGCATATGGGGGTGTTGACGCAGATGCTGCAGCAGCACCAGCAATATGCCCCAACACAGCCGCAATAACAGAGATTCCAACTTTAAGGAGGTTATCTTAATGAATGCACAAAACGGATCATTTATGGCGGATGAGGACCTGATGAATACGGTTTTGGCCGACCTGAAACGGACGGTTCGCGAATATACCACTGCCGCAACAGAATCGGCCTGTCCATCTGTACGTCAAGCCTTTAACAACTTGACGATGGATACGCTGCGTCTTCAAGGGGATTTGTATACCCATATGTCGCAAATGAATATGTACACGGCTCCCTCCAAGGCTTTGCGTCAGGATGTGGACAAGCAAATTCAGACTGCACAGCAGACGCAGCAAAAGTGCCAGCAGTTCGTGCAGCAAAAAACAGGGGGAGTCGGTGACTATAGCCATAATCCCAACGTGACTCATCAACAGAACAATTCACACAATTCTTACTATATGTAACCCGTCTCCGGTCCTGTGAAGCAGCGAGTTATGTCGCTTAAGCGGGTCCACCGGGTAATGCAAAACAAAGGTTGATTCCCGAAAGTAAAGGGAACCAACCTTTGTTTTTTTATATTTCAGTATTCTGTATCTGGATGCTTACGCACTCCAAACAACTTTCACAACCTTTTACTATGATGAAACGACCAGAATAGTAAGAGGTTAACACCTCATGACACTCCAAGGGGATGTTGAGATGTTAGATAAGTTATTTGAATTGATTGATAAAAGTTATGGTAGGGATACTTTCTTTATGGGGTTGGCTTTCAAGTTCGATAAAGGGATTGCAATGATTGACAAGCACTTTGCAGAAAACATTGATGATGGCTATGTTGTCGAATGGGTAAGTTTTGTAGACATTGAGAAGCCAGTATCAGTGATCTGTGAGGACATTTCCGAACTTTATACTCTACTTAGAGAACTTGCCCTGTAAATCTTTAGGGCTTTTCTTTTTGCCCAGGTAGTATGTCCAAAGGGGGCATCATTAACTTATCGGTTGCCCCTTACTCTCTCAGTAGTCAATCTATCCCCTCAGATAGTTGCGGTAGGTGCGTACAAAAAGTTATTCGGTTCACATCGCTACTTATATTGGTGCAGAGGTGGTTTGTTTTGAAATGTAAATGTAGTCGGTTCATTACGCAACAGGCTAAGGTGTTAGCTAAGGTATATGAATCTACTGGCGGCCTGTGCATCCACTGTTTATCGGAGACGCTTAATGTCCCATATCAAGAACTATTAGACAGATACTCAGGAATCTACGAATGCCGCCCGTGTGCTCAAGACAAGAAAAAGGAAGAGCTGAGAAGAAAATTACTTGGTTTAGAGGGATAAACACGAGGGATCAGCGGTACTTTCAAAATGATCAGGGAGAAAGTCAAACAAGGAGATTGAAGTGGAGTGGGTTCGATAATGAGCGAGTACGTAAAGTGCATCAAATGTGAGTTCAGGTATGTGACAGACAAAGCAAGGGAGAATTTTTTAGCAGAAGGAATTGAGGGAGACCCCCTACTTTGCCTTCATTGTATTGGTGAGGTTACTGGAAAAGTCATGAACCGTTTCGGACACTTAGTAAATCCAGAAGATTTAGAAAGTGAGAATCAACGTATGCAAGTATTACCACAGACAATCACAGGCTGCAGACCGTGCATGAAGAAAAGAGGAGTGTTATGAAGAGTGAAAGGCTTTACTTGAGAGCTACTCCTGAAACTAAAGAATACCTTCAAAGCATTGCAGATAAATACTTTGAAGGAAAAATGTCTGCTGTATTTGACTACATGATAGAACGATTAGAGTTACGTTTGGAAAGCGTTGAATCTTAATGACTGATTTGCCTATCCGTAAGAAAGGTACACAGGGGGATGAAGCAATGGATGAAAATGTTGGCAGGGTTGTAGTTAGTGTTGGCACCAAGGGTAGTGGTAAAACGAAGCAGCTTATTAATTTATATGAAGAAATAAAAAGTGATGGGCTTCGTGTGGCTGTATTTAAGCCGTTTATGTGTCATGAGGTTGAGGAGGCTGATTTTGTATGTGCTAGGGATGGAAGAAAAGCTCCTGCCATCTCTGTTGATTTCCTAGATGAAATACCAAGGATAGCTGACGAAGAATGCTTACAGGCAATCTTAGTAGACGAGATCCAGTTCTTTGAGGACTTCGAGCCATACAAGACACTCGAGGGATTGGCAATGTCCGGAATAGAAGTTTATGTTTTCGGTCTGGACGTAACATCTGACAATGTGACTTATGAAAACATAGGTGATATTTTAGCGCATGCAGATGAAGTTCACAAGTTACGTACTCCCTGTGTCCAGTGTGGTGAAGAAGCTAGAATTAGCAAATTTATGGGTGAACAGAAGGATGGGAATGTTCAATTACGTGATCAAGATGACTATGCCCCACATTGCCGTGCTTGCTTTTATGGTTGGAAAGAGAAGCTCGAGCAGATGAAGAAGACGGTTTCCCTAACTGTAGACAGTAAGGATTTCTTTTTTACTTGTGATATTGATATAGACCGCATTCGTGAATTAGGTTACGAACCTGAGAAGATTTCTGAACAACTCATCTCGCTTGACTCAGTTGTTGAGTTCATCTCCAAAATGAAGAAAGTGAAGTGATTAGTGCTCCAATGATGACCAGGGAAAGGTTCTACCTGACATGTAAAATTTACACTCTATATATAGTAAAAAGATACATTTAAAAGATAAAAGATAAAAGATAAAAGATAAAAGATAAAAGATAAAAGATAAAAGATAAAAGAATAACATTGGGAGCAAACCTGCAGGTAGCATCTGACTATGTACAGGGCTTTGTTAGAGTGTTTATTGAATAACTTATAATGTACGTACAGAACAGAATCGACCTCTATAAAGTGAATACGTGGAAGGTAGGTTGTTTGAGGAAAAACTGGACTAAGATTATTCTTACTAACTTGAGAAGGTAAACTTCGAGCATGTTGATATTTAAAAATACCGCTAAGGGGAGAAATGCAAAATGGCAGGTAAGAAATTGACGGTGGCCAAGAAGACGGCACTCGATGCAAAAAAAACTGAGGTTGTAGAAGTTCCTGAAGTGTACAAAAAACCTAAGCAGACGATAGAGAGTCTCAAAGCAGAGGATATAGAAGGTGATGTAGTGGAAGAGTTCACTCAACAACTGTCAATCTTCGGTCAACTTATTTACAACGCTAGTAATGCAGATGTAACTCTAATTGTAGACAATCTGGGCTTTGGTGATATCTACGTTAGTGACAAGAATGACGTTCGAGTGGGCAATGAATCACAGCGATTGCTTTACAAGGAGCAACGGGCATTTAAGGCACAACAACTGTTTTTGATCTCAGCAAGTCAACCTGTTGCTTCAATTATTGAAATCAAGTAGAGCGGGTTGAGGTGGACAAGAAATTAAATCTTCCTACTGGTTCAGCGAAGCCATGACAGCGAGTCTATCAATGTTTAATGAAGCTGTACGTAGTGCGGTTAAGAGCGTACCCCTTTCAGCTTATATTGATTTACGAAGAGGATGTGATGCAGCATGAGGAAGATAAATGTCTCTGATGTATATGCGCATATCCACACACCCTTCGTGAAAACCCTGAGATTATAGCTATGCTAGGGTTGACGGGTGAATCTGCTCTGGAAGACTTCGCTACCAAGATTCAGAAAAGGAAGAAGCCATAGGGATTAGTTCAGCACAACTTACCCTTGATATCTTTCTACAAAAATCCGGGGCACAGAGGGGTGAATTACCTTGAGTACAGTTTCATCGTAGACTTCGATATCTACACTCAGGATGACGTTGAATTGGCTATTAACATAGCTGACCAGAATACTCAACACTTGGACGACAAGTTCATGTTGGGGCTGAAGTAAGGAAGTGTGTTTAAGGGGGAATATGTCACAAGTGCTGAAGATGACACTGACCTAACAAACACTTACAAGTATTTCACCCAAATAGGATTCACTATTGGGATAGATAACTAATTGAAGGAGGTCTCTAAAATGGGAGTTACAAAAAATAAAAAAATGCTGATTAAAGGCGCAGGTAAGTTCATGGCTAAAATCCCGAAGTGTGATGACCTAATCACAATCGGTACACTGAACAACATGCGTCTGGACATTCAGATGGACATGCAAGACATTGAAGGCGGCGACACTAGCGTAGCGCTGGATACTTTGCTTCGTAAGAAAACGATTGATATCACTGCGGAATCGGCAAAATTCGATTTGAACTTGGTACGTCTCGTACTTGGTTCTAAACTTCGTGAGGGTGTTTCCGGTTCTGCTTATAGCATGGTTACCGAAACTGTCCTTGTTCCATCTTCCTCGCCTTACCAAGCTACACTGACTCAAACAGCACTAGCATCCCCTGCTGTTAAGGTATTTAAAGGAACAGTGGCTGGTGAAGATGTAACGGTTGACACTACTGTATCAGGAAAAACTGCGGTATTCGATATGTCCCTGGCAGGTAAGACTGTGGTTATCGTTTATGCTGTAGCACTTGATGGGGTAACTCAAGATCCTGATGGTTTCGTGTGGGTACTTGAAGAGAAGCATACGGTTAAGCAAGTAGGAACGGCTTTCACTGTTGATCTTGTGTACGGTGGATCTTTGAACATTGACCCTCAGATTTCCGTAAGGACTTTGGCGGGAAATAAGCTTCTTAAGAAGACAACTGGCGTCCCTACTGAATCGCAGTACACTGTAACAGGTGGTAAACTTTCCTTTAACTCCGCCTTGAAAGACGTAGATATTTATGTGAATTACAAGCGGAACGAAGTGGTTGATATCCTTGATATTACGTCTAAGGACATGCCATTGACTGTACACGTTGTTCATGACGGTCAGTTCGAGCAAAAGGATGGAACTATCCAAGGTTACCAAACCGAACTGTACCAATGCCGTGTGAAGTCTAACTTCACTCTGGATGCACAACGTCAACAAGCATCCACGCACAGTGTAACACTAACCGTTATTGACCCTGAACGCACAGACGGTAAGCTTGGTTCAATCAAGCGCTACGAAGTCGGTTCTATCACTGCCGAAGATTGCTAATAGTAAGACCTTCTTAGACCCTCTTAAGAGGGTCTTTTTTACATACCAGGTGTTAGAGTGTAGGCCTACATACTTAGAATGTTCAGTGAGGTGACTGCACGGACTTCCCCCGCCATGTAGTCGCTTTGATTTCTTGGTTACCTTGGGGGAGAAAATAAAGGGGGCTATTTGAATGAGTGAACGTGATCTGGTTATCCCGAAAGCAGAAGACGGCATTTCAAAAGGGACTACAAATCAAGTTGAGGAGCAATCTTCGAAGGTGGAAGAGGAAGAAAAGAAGCCACTGACACAAGAGGAAGCAGATATTCGTGAGAAGGTCTTCTTTGAAGAAGACGAAAAGGTGCGTTTACGTGACGGAAAGACTTATTATATCCCTCCTTTGGGTTTGAAAGATGCAAGAACTCTGATGAAGAAACTCAATACCATTGAATCGGGCATTATCATTGCTAACTTAATTCCAGAAGATGGCGAAGATAGATTTGAAGAGTTGCTCGATGTACTTCTGATGGCGTTTAAGCCTTACTACAAGCATATTACAGTCGAACATCTTGAGGAGTATGTTGATCTGGATACGGCTAAGAAGATTATCGATAGCATGATTGGTATAAATGGGCTAAAAAAGTCAATGTAACCACTAAGGAAGAGGAAGAAGACTTCGACAGCAAGCCGCCTGTCGATTGGGCAAACATCTTCTTCAAACTTGCACACTACTGCAACTTGAAGAAGCAGGACGTGTGGAAGTTAACCTTGCCTCAGTTAGGTTACTATCTGGAACAATGCAATGAACACATTCAGTTTACTATTAAGGTTTCTACTATGTCGCTTGGCGGGTTGTTTGGTGGAGGTATTGCTTCTGGCGAACCTGCCGGAGAAGAGGAAGGACCTGATGGTAAATACGTGGATGGTTATAAGGTAGCTGATGCGGAAGACATGAATTTCCTCGCACAGTTATTGTAGACCCTCCTGCTCTGCTTCCTTCTAGGGAGGGGCAGGAGTTTTATTTTATTAGGGCAGGTGATATCGTGAACAACATTCAGTCAGATGTGATTTTAGAATTTCAGAAGTCCATAGATAACATGACTCGATTCGGGCAGGAAATGGAAACGCTCGATGCTAGATTTGGGAAGCTATACCAACGTATTAACGCAATGAAGTCCTCACTTTCTGGTTTGCAGACACAAGTCTCACGCGGGTCTGGCGGAAATCTTCGTCAATCTCTGACCAATGAACTCAACAATCTTATTTCGGGTAATGGTATTGTCATGCAGCAGCTGGGTTCGGCGGGGTTAACCATCAAACGCGAGACTATTAGAGATGTACTCGGTAAGGTAGAGAATGAGATCAATCAAGAATTGCGTAAGCATGCTCGCAACATGAATATCGAAATTGATCCTAACTATGCAAGCGGTCAGAAACTTCCCATGAGTACCGAAGGCTTTAATGAGATTAACAAAGAAGTGGCCGGAGTCATCAAGCTGCAAATTAGCAATCTTGTCAATGCTATTCAAAGCCACAGTGCTAATCTGATTAAACCCGAAGCTTTGGAAGGTTTACAAATTACTGTAGGTAAAGAGACGGTAATGGCTTTTGTCAACAAAATAAAGAGTGAAGTCCTTCACAAGCTTGCCAATCCTAACATTGCTGAAGCAAGTGACCTGAAAATCACTAAAGCAGACTTAAGTAAAGTTGTAAAAGAAGTGAAAGGAAAGCTTCTAAAAGCAATTAATATGGATATTCCAGAAATGGGCGGTTTGGATGTTTATTCCAGTATCAATAGGATTCCCAAAGAAATAGAGAACAACCTGAAACAGTATGTAAACAGAACGGTTGAAGGTATCAATGGGGCGATTGCAGGTAAGGCGGAAATACCCATTGACGACCTGAGTATGAAGCTCAAAAGTATCATTGCGCAGGAGCTGGATACTTCCGTAGAGCAGTTGAACAAACTAGGCCCTGTCGATATAGGTTCGGTGCGCGGCTCTGAACTCAAGGATCAACTTGAGAAAGTGACGAAGACCATTGACAAGAAAATGAAAAATAGCATTACCGAAGAAATTTCTGGTGTAGTAAGGTCTATCAATGGCGTGGAATTCACTCCTGAACCTAAGCTAAAGCTTCATCTTGTCAATCAGATTAATCGTATCAACAATGCACTTATTAAGAAAATTCGTGAGCAAGTGGATGTTCGGGTGCAGTCAATCATTCAAGAGATTAATGATGTCCAGTCAAGGTCAGGTGGCTTGAACCGTAACGCTCAGATTCGTAACGCAGGCGACCTTGTTCTGACAGGGCAAAAAACAATCGTTAAAACTGATGGAGGGCAGAGTAAAGATACAAGTGCTTCTACACCTACGTCCAACGAGAGCTCAATTCCTCCTAATTCAAGCAGTAGCAATGGTTTGTTTGATGCTGTTACCAATACAATCAGACGCATCGTGCCAAGCAATATCGTTCGTGATCCCACGGCGATAATGAAACAAGGGGCGGAGATATTTAAGAACGTCCAAATCGAGCAGGTTAAAATGACCCAGAACTTGAAGCGGAAGGATGAATATAACAGGGATTCTCATGGTAATCCTTTGGCCAGCCCCAATATGGTAGGAGTAGCGAATACTGTAAACGAACTTCAGACATTTATTAGGCAACAATCCATTTTATATGGAAATAATTACTATGATCTTTACAAGGTCGGTGGAATGGGTTCTAATTTTCTTTCTGATCCTGTTGAAATCAAGAAATTTGTGCAATTAACCTCTCAACTTCAGTCTGTTGACCCCGGAAGTAATCCTCTCAAAATCGCCAATGGACTTGAGAATATACAGGCTCAGTTTGGATTGGAAATGGCTGATATGGAAGAGAAGGTTGCCCGGCCACTTGCGGCTGTATCCACCATGACTAAAGCAAGCGTTGAAAAGCTGATTGAAGCCACAAAGCGTTCTGATTCTGCTAAGTCTAACTCCAATGTTGACCCTGAAACAGCAATCGTCTTGGCTGGTACGTCCATGCAAACAAAGGCCCTCGAAGGAGCAAACATCGGAAACTTTTACAACAGTATCTTGAATAGACTACAGCCTGATAACACAAAAAATAAACCGGATGCATCAGGGGCTGACCCTTACTATGGTAAGGACGATGCCGCTGTAGTCAACAGAATGCAGTCTCCTGAAGCGATGAAGAAGCTGCAAGATCTTGGATTGGCCTCAATGACTGAGTCCGGAGCTAAACTACTGGTGCCGGCAAACGAATTATTCAAGTCACTTGCCCAGAAGCTGTCGGGGGCTAATGACCTGACCAAACGTAACACATACGATACGATATTTGGTACTTACCAGTCATCAAAAGGTGCGGCAACCATGCACGAAATCATGAACACCTTTGGTAAGGTATCCGGTGTCACTGATAAAGAGCAGTATGACCAACTGATTAAGTCCTCTTTGAATAACCCTTTGGTAAATACAAACCGGGCTAAACAAAGCTATACTATAGCATTCGATTCACTGATTCAAGAGATGACACCTGCCATCAACAAAGTCTCCTATGCTCTTATTAATATGGCTGACAATGTAGCTAAAAATGCTCAGTTGTTCGCGTCACTGGGTGACATAATGTCCAGCGCACTAATCGGTATGATGATGCTTAAAGGAATAAAATGGGGAGCAGCCAAGGTAGGTCCGGAAGTTGAGCGAGAAAAACAACGTACAGGATTCCTTAGTAGAGTCAATGATTTGAGTGTGCACAACAGCATCAAGACCATGAGTCGCAAGCAGATAGGCGCGATGCAGCAAGACCCGTTACTTGAGCGTTATGTACGTGACTTGAATGGGATGACGGAGAAGCAGCAAGACCACTTTAAGAACTATCTAACAGAGAAGGGAATTGTCGCTAAAGACCTGCCAACGTTGTTTACAACGATGGATGAAGCGAAGAATTGGGAACAGAGCAAAAAGCTTACGGATACTGAAAAATTTGAACGCACCAAGCAGTATCACAACCGTTTAAGTACTAGGCCTGAGTTGGCCAGCGTAATTAATCCTCACTTCCTTAACACACTGAACTACAGTACAGGCAACCAAGGAGAGTTCAGCAATTTCAGGACCCGCTATCAAAGTTACTCTTCCCTGACCGATAAAATGTCCAGCATGTCTCAAAGTGAGTTTAAAGGCTTCGAAAACCATTTGGTTGATCGTCAACGTAACGGATTACCTCCTATTAATAGTTTTGCAAAGCTATCCAGTGCAATGGAAGACTATGAAAAAAGTCAAAGACAGGCCGCTCAAGCAGCACGTCAAGCAACGCCAATCTACGGAAGTCTTTCTCATGCGGTTCGCGGAATGAATTCTGCAATGTCCAGTACGGCATCTCTAAAAAATGGATTCAAGCAGTTCTTGAAGGATATTCCAGAATTAGGTAGAGGTGCGCTGTCTTCGATCAAGAACTTAGCTGGCGGTATCGCTAAAATGGGCTTGCAGATGGTCGCTGCAATAGCCTTAGGACAAGCAGCTAAGGGCATTTCTGAAGGTATGTTACTAACCGAAGACCAAAGATTACTTTCTAAAGCCGATACTAGAGAGAAGGATAATAAGTATCTTGCGAATATGCTAAAAGAAGCTGGAGACGGAGGATTAAGTAATCTTGCATTTTACGGAGGAGTAGCTAGAGGAATGGCTGGTAGTGTCTTAAACGGCATTAGCTCAACCTTTGGTGGGAATGCAGATGATGTAGGCTACTTTAAACTGAGTGATGATCTGTATAGTATACAGAGTCATTATGGTTTTAATGGTAACATGGGTGATTTTGCTAATTGGTTGAAGGATACTAAAGGATTAACGATGGAAGAAGCCGTGAACCAATGGTATAAGGAATCTGGAAAGTCCAAGGAAACTGAAGCAATGAGACAAGAAGCCATCAACAAGCAATATGAGGAAGCTCAGCTTAAGAAAATTGAAGAAGAGCGAATGGAGAAGGTTGCCAAGGAGGCTTACGAGAAGAAGTACAAGTCAGGAGAAGCTAAGGACCCTTCAATTGATGCGGATACTGTACTCCAACGCATTTCTAACAAGATGCAGGAGACGGAGGATAGTAACAAAATTGCTACGCTCGATGCTTTACTAGGCGGCATGAAAACCGACTCGGATGAGTATATTCAAATGCGTAAGAATCAGACAGCTGCCTTGCATGAGGTCTTGAATAATGAATTAGCCATCATTGATAAGTACATTGCCAACGCCAAAGAAATTATGGATAAGGCTGACCCAAGTTCCGAAGAGTACGCCAACGCTAAGAAAACGGTGGATGACCTTACAGCAGAACGGGATAAGATAGCCAAGGACGGCGAAGCTAAAAATAAACAGGAAGAGTTCAATACCCGTCAAGAAACCTACGAGAGCAAGGTGAAGAAGGTCACCAACAGTCTATCGAAAATCGACCTTTTAGCCCAGGCCAAGGAGCTGGCGGCCGCGTATAACATGGACAACGGGTCGCAAGCCTATCTGGATACCATGAAGAAGATTACTTTGAACAAAATCTCTTCTATGAAGACTGAACTGAAAAATCTTAAGGCAATCGAAGCCTTGGGAGATCTCTCCACTGAACAAGAGCTGCAGGTTCTACAGCTACAGAACAGCATCGCTAGCGAACAAGCAAGGATTAAGGAATACAATCTTGCTTCTATCGGTATCGGAAGAGCGAAGATTCAGGAGAACAATTCTAATCGGGAGAATGATTTGTTAGCTCTCAAGCTTAAGGCTGGCAACCCTGACGATTCTTCTTCGATTCTGAGAAACAAGCGCATAGCTAACGCGAAAGCCGAAGTGTCAGAAATCTCTCAAGAGATTAGAAAGCAAAGAGAGCAGCTTCCTTCTGCTACTGCGGACGAGGCTAACAAAATTAATGCAGAAATTCGCGAATTGCAGAAACAGTCTTTACAGACTCAGCTAGGAATCTTGGATGAGATGAAATCTACTGCAGGTACTTTTAACATGCCTGATGGGGTAAGTGCAATGACACGCTATGAGTACCTTACCCGTGGCGGCACGCACAATACCACAACCATAGGTAATGGGGACGTAACCGTAAACATCACGCTTCCCAACGTAACCAACGGTATGACAGCCAGCCAATTGAGTCAAGTCGGGCAGTCTATCGGCCAAGGCTTATCGGTAGGTCGTGTGGGGGGACTTCGTAGCCAACAGGCTATGCATCCACGCAACTACCGCAGTTAGTAATCTAGCTCCCTGTCTTATAATGAGATAGGGAGTTATCTTTTTTAGGGAGGTACGATCATGACACAACAAAATAACCTCTTCTCAGAGGACTCTGTATACAAGAAAAAGCTATTTTACGATAACGGGAAGCAATTTACTGAAGTTAAAGCACGGCTGATTAAAGAGTATAAACCTCCGACACCTGCTTTGAAGACCCATGTCAATCAAACCCTAGCATCTTCAGCGGGGCTTATTCAGAGTGGAACATCCCACTACAGTGCTTCACTAACCCTTCTGTTTTACTCTAAAAAAGAGTATGCTGATTGGCTTCAGTACATTGGATCCCAGCATAAATACTATGATGAGAAGGGGACCATTTACGTTGGTATCGTGACAGGTGAGCCTGATATCAAGACAGCTGAGATGGAGTCCAAGTATATCGTGACTATAGGAATGTCGCTTGTCCGCAAGCAGGAATTCGAATACAAGTACATGACTGAATTCATTGACATTGATAACCACTGGGCACAGCAGTACATTGATGAAATGCAACAACTAGGGATTGTTGCAACAAATTGGGATGCAGACGGGGATTCAGTTCTATACTTCCGGCCAGATGAAGCTGCGACACGAGCAGAGTCAGTAACATTACTTATGCGGACTTATAGATATGTAGATAAACTGATGAGGGGGTTTTAAGATGAAACGTTGGATTGACGTTGACCCGCTGGATTGGTTTTACCGCGATACCCTTGAGATGACAAGATTGAAGACTGACGGGACAGGTGATACGGATGTTCTGAGCGGGATGACCTATAACGTCTTCAAGACAGGTTATGAACGTATGGTTAAACGCTTCGTAACCGTAAATGGCCAACAGGATTTTCTTGTACCTGACTACAAATACCATGCGGAAAACCCTATGTTCGTGATAGTTAATGGTGTGGAGGTTATTCCTGAAAAGATTGAAAATGGTAAGGTTACCATGTCTAATCCCATGTCTGCGGGCATTGAGGTAGTATGCGTAGCTTACGGTATCCCTGATAAGAAAAATATAGGGTGTATGTATACACCTTATAACGCAGTGGGGAATTACCGGATGCCACACGCGACCTTGAAGAATGCGACTACATATACATTCAGTTTAAGTAATCCCCCAGAATCTTGTACGGTACTAGGTGTGAAGCTTAAAAGGATGTTTGTCAATGTTGGTGCGGGTAGCGACCCAGGGGTGGTAATCAGAAACGCCATAGGCTTCCAAAGGAATGTGTTCGTAATCCATAAAGGGGAAGTATACCTACCGTACATGTACAACGGTTTTCCTGCCGTCATTGGTTACAACGCTAAGATAAAAGGAGTTAATCGACGTACAAGTGAGACGGTGATCGTAGAATCGGGACGGGTCACTTATAACGACAGGTTCTTTGGTGATGTTCGTATTCGCCGCGGAGACTTCTTTGCACTCATGAGTCGCCTATACGAAAATCTGCACAATCGTTACACAGACCGCAGGTTCGCCTATAACGCCGCTCCGCAGCGGTATATCGTAGACAGAGCAGATATCGAAGCGAGCTGGTACAAGAATGACGTGCTGACCCTGCTAGATGAGAAATATCATGATGGTTGCTATGTGTTCCCGTTATACTCAGATGATAAGTTCGAACCGGAAGCGTGTATTACAAGAGCGGAAGCCGTAACTTATCTGTGCAGATTCATCGAGTGGATTACAGAGAAATATAGATAAGGCGGGTGGATGTAGTGGCTTATGTATCTAACGTTAATTACCCTTCAAAACAATTATTGCAAGGCATCATGGAGCGTGTAAATGCGCTAGGAAATGAGCCGAAGGTGATTGTAGAGTTGGACAAAACCTCTTACGTACGGGGATTTCGTAGAAAGTACGACGCAGTACAATATGTGTACGACAGTGCCGTCAGCGATCTTTTGTCCATCGACAAAGCAGAAAAGCTTACAGACTACAAAGAGGGCTCTGGTGAAGAGAATCCTGATCCTAAACCGATCGAGACCAAAACAGAACTCCGTAATGTCTCCTTCTCTATGCCGATAAAAAACAGCTCTACTATGAGTGGCAACAAAAACGACGCACTTCATGTAAACGGGATACGAATCACGGACTGGATTGATACTGACCCGCGATGCTCCCGCAAGCGACACAAAGGGATTGACCTTGACCTTGCAATGAATGACCCTGTTTACGCCGTCTGGACAGGTACAGTTAGGACAGCCAGTACACAAAACGGTTATGGAAGAGTCGTTTACCTTGACCATGGGAATGGGTGGGAGACACGCTATGCCCATCTTAACAAAATTAAGGTTAGCGTAGGAGATAAGGTCGAAGCAGGCGGGCTTCTTGGTCTTGGTGGTAATAGCGGACGTTCCATATCCAGTGGCGGAGGGGACGGTACTCATTTGCACTTTGAAGTACGTCTTAATAATATTCCACAGAATCCTGAGCCCTATCTTAGAGGCAAGAAGACTATTCAGGCGGCTTCGAAAGCGGCTGCACATATGATTAAAGATACTGAGATTATGGATGCTACAACCATCGAGGATTCTTCCACTTCCTATGCTGAATACAATATGGAAGCTACAGCTTATATTGCTTTTTGTAAAGGTTGTATTGGAATCACAAAGGGCGGCACGGACGTTCGTAAATGGAATAATTGGAAGATAATTGCCGTTGATCCGTCTATCATCCCATTGAAAAGTGTGGTAGAAGTCATTGTTGACGGCGTGAGTTGGGGTGAATATCTCGCAGACGATACGGGTGGAGATATTAAAGGCAATCGAATAGACATTCTTTACGATACAGAAGCGAATGCCCGCAAGTTCGGTAGAAAGCCTGTGGTAGTTAAGGTCAAGTCTTGGGGGGACGGGAAGAAGCGCAAAGGAAGTCCTGGTCCCACTTCTATCGGAGAGACGAGTTTAGAAAAGGAAATCGTCACGTACCAGTACAATAAGACTACTGCAACACAGACCTACTTCAAGGATTTTTCCGCCAAGAAAACAACCTTAGATGTTAAAAAATATACCAAGACTGACGGATCTGTTCAAATGATGGTTACTGACGATGGAAAGCACATGAACGTTCTCGGATTTAATGGGACTAGTGGAGCAGGAAAGGCCAAGACCTTGGTATTTGAGCATGATTGGTTTAAGCCTGGAAACCTTAGCTGGGCATACTTCGCAGATCTGGATATGGATGATGTAGTAATTGTCAAAGTGAATGATTACGAAGTGGTGCGAATTAACGGAATCAATGCCAAGAATGGAGTCGCTTATCCACCGTCAATACCGATGCCAAAGGGACACAATGTTGTTGAGATTACGTTCGCAAATTCTTCAAAGGCATCGAGAGGCAAGTTCGGTATTTTGTGGCTTAAAGCTAAGGAATTTGATGTACAGACCGTGGAGAGCAAGACCCTGTGGGATTTTGAAGATAGCATGAATAGTGCTAACAACTGGACACCCTACGGAACGGTTGTACAGAAGGATAAAGGTGACTATCAAGCAATATCTACTAGCGGCGGTGAAGCAGGTATTGAACGTCTTGGCAAGATTAAGGCTTTTCCATTTACCATAAACTTCAAATTGAAGACTGTAGCGGGTACAAGTGGAAAGCTCGTCATCGGTGATGGTACTAAGGGATTTCTCCTGAACATCAAGGATAACCAAATCTATACTGTGGGCGGTGGCACGTACACGCTGGACACTACCAAAGATTTCATTGAATATACAGTAGTTTGTCACGATAGAACTGACATTGATGTTTATGTGAATTTGAATGATACCTGGGTGAACACTGGAATCCGCGGAGCGGCATTCGATTACCCCTATCAAAGCAGAATTCTCTTTTCCGTAACAGCTGGTTCGATCTACCTCGATAGCGTCAGATATGCGTCTAACGATTATGCTATAGAACAGTTTGCAACAGCCATTGGTGATACGTACAAGGAGAAGTGGTATGAGGTAGGGGATTTTGTTTATGAAGAAATGTACACCATTGAAGCGGACGTAATGAATTGGGAAGTGAATACACACCTCGACAGTGCCATCAGTACCGCTAAAATTACGCTGAATAACTCATCTGGTATTTACTCTCCGTCTTGGGAGCGTAAACCGGAGTTCCCTGACACATTTAGAACAGACAAGTCTCCACTGAGCTATTATGAGGAAGGAGAACTACGTCACGTAGTTAGCGAGTACACTCCCATTAGGATATACGCTGGATACGGCGAAGAAGTCGTCCGTGTCTTCACTGGCATGATTAAGGGGGAGATTGTAGAAAATTCTGCGGAGAAGACAATCACTTTTAGCTGTGTGGACAGGTTTGATATGCTTGAGGAATTTGTCTTCTACAAACCCATGCAGTACCCGCCGGAAGAAGCGTACGCAGGAGACGGCGGAGCATTTGCTTGGATTAAGTCAAGTATCGTAGAAGATATTGTGGTAGCATCTGGATTTACCAGTTGGAAAGTACATGCCGAGGATCTGGCAAGCCCTGACTATGTAATTGAAGATACGGTCTACACGGATGTAAATAAAGGGAAGAATACTTTTATGAAGTTTAATCCGGAGACAGGTGAACTCGAGGCGGTGAGCCAAAAGGATATCATGAAAGTTGGAGGTTGGCAGAATCCATTCGTAGCAAATGTCACATTTCCATTGGGCACGAATGCTTCAGACGCATTGCATTCATTAATTCAAGATTTGCCGTACCGAATTTACTGCGACAGGTACGGTACGTTCAGAATGGAGAAAATGAACTTTTTGGAAGCACCAGATTGGGCAATGGTCTCTGGAATGAAGTGGGAGTTCATCGACGGAGAGAATCTGATGGATGTATCATCTTCTACTGACTACTCTCGTGTCAGAAATCATTTAATGATTTCAGGAACAGCAGGTATCGTGGAACACTTCTTCGACAGGTCGTTGATAGTTGCTACAAAAGGAAATATCCGTACCGCTGGAGCTCAACTAGACTGGATTGAAGAAGTGGATGGTTCTTCAATGCGTGGGCTGAAAGAGGAAGTAGCCAACAAGATTTTCTTCGATTATAAGCGCCAGGCGAGAACCAAAAACGTAGTAGTCAAAGGAAATCCGTTGATTGAGATTCTCGACTCTGTTTACGTATATGATGCCAAGACTTTTACTGCCGACTACTTCTTGGTTAAAGGAAACAGGCTGGTAGGTAATGCCGATGGTATTCTTAACTACCTTGAACTTACTTGGCAATCCCTTTCCGAAGCAGGATAACCTATAAGAGCAGAGAGCACTTACGTCTAAGACGCTAATTGTTCTCTGCTCTTTCTTATAATGCTGTAGAAGGTGAGGTGGATACTGTAGATAATAGAAATTTTATAAACTCAAATGAAATTTATCCCATACTTGACTTGATTCGCCGAGAGATGAAAAAGTCAGGGATATATACGGGTGGCGATGACCTAACTATCATAGATGGTCCAACAGAGCCTAACGTCATTAATGTGGAAGTCAGGAGAGAGATGGAAGGATTGACAACACTCGTAACGTCCGTGGTGTATACCTACGACAACGGAACGATTGAAGTCCTGACATTACAACGTGACGATAATCTGATCGTATCCGGGTTTCTGATAGAGTTGACGTATCCTTCCGTAATTACAACGGAGTTAGAAGAGGAAACAGATATCGCATCTTTCAGTACCGTTAGAGGGACTATTATTAGGGAGAACGGATTATTTAAGAATCTGGAGCTCGAATATATAAAGGCGGTGTAGTAAATGTCTAATGGGGCAAACTTTGCGAGCTATTTGGTCGGAGGTAGGCTTGACCCGCCTTTCATGCCTACCAAAACCAATCCGTACATTGAGGGAATCATGATGGAGTCTAAGTCTGCAGGTAAGGCAGAACACAAGTTGACTCTCGAAGAGGATTGCGAATTGCTCTCCATTGCGGTAGGTGTGTCCAATTACGAAGCAAGGGACTACTGGAACCTATACGTAGGTGAGCAATTGGTCTGCAAGAATATTTACACGAAAGACTTGCCAGAGGGAATGTACCTTACAGCAATTATACCGTGCAAAAAAGGGACCCAATTACATTTTGAGTTCTTTAATGAGGGCGGCAAGCCTAAGGTTGCTTGGGTAAATTACCAAACGCTAAAGTAGAAAGAAGGTGAAAAATGGCAGACACTTCTTATCAACCAACCCCATGGATAGATACCATGATAAATGAAGAACACTTACTAGACGGTATTGCAGGTATATGTGAGAACAATGGTTGGACTAAGTTAGATGAATTTACTAAGGTCTCATATTCTAATAAGTTGACCAAGCCCACAATCAAGAGGGCATACCTACCACTTTCAAAACCGGAGATAGACCTACCTAAGATTATGAACGATGACTACTATGTGTACCTTAACGGAGAAGAGTGCCCCACTTCTTATTACTCTGTTACTAACAACCCTGACGAAACCACAACTCTTACATTTGAGCAAGGTGTGTCGGGGAAACTTGCAGTATATTACAGTGCAGTACAACCTACAGACTCTTTTGATTTCTACGTAGCAAAGCACCATATCCTGCGAAATTCATCCGGTAATCTCTACGGTATGTCAATGCTTGCACACGTCAACGAGCAGATAGGCAGGACGGGCTGCAAAGTACCATTTGCTATTTATGACAAGGCAGCTGACTTTGGCACACAGCTAACCCCTCAAGACATGGGGATTTTCTCATGGGCTATCCAAAAGGCGGCAGATGATGCTCTTTATGAGAGACACACCTTGTATTTTTACCAACTTGAGAAATACATCGGAAATGGGAAGATGATTGTGGGTTGGGATAAGGATGCTGAACTAAAGAGGCTGGCATTGGACGTCGAAGTACAGACGAGCATGTGGGGGCTTGATGATAACACAAACGCCCTCCAATTCAAGGTAACAGATAAGCTCCCTCAGATGTACCAATCTCCAATTGTAACTGCCCGGACCAGAATACCGCAACTTGAACATATGGATAAGCTTAATTTCATGGACGTGAAGTACACGAACTGGTGGGACGATAGTAAAGTGTTCGTCAAGGGTTTCGTAGATGGCAAATCATTAATGCTTATAATCCTTGCGGACACTGCTCCTGTATGGGATAGCAACGCTGTACCCGCTATTCCACTTTATATGGGTGACATTGAAATAGGCGGTACTCCTGAAGAGGTGTCAAATAGGGAAATTACGTTTGACTTCCAAGGGGTGACCAAGAAAACATCAACCATCATTTCTAATAAGCCAATGGTGAACCACGGTTCCAGTGTGAAGGTTTGGCTTATGGGTGACACTGACGGTGGTTTTGGAGACGAGTCGGTTACCTTGAGCATAGCGGGTGAAGAGATAGGCAGATTCAATACAAAATATGATATTGAACCTACTGATAACAAGCATGATGCGCAGTTTATGGGTACGTTTGATATTACTGGCATAGAGGGCAAGAACTCCGTAACCATTGAAGCGCTCAGCGGCAGTGGTGTTCATGGGTACAAACCAGTAGCGGCTAGAATGTGGCTAGAGGTTACCATAAACACAAACAAATCCACAGGAGATGCACCTTCAGCTCTGTTCTCAGGAACGGCGTACAATAAAGAGGGCGCAGCAGTGGATACAGTAATGAAGCAGTCTGCTAATTTGGACTATGATAACGTAAGCATCAAGCAAGAGATTACTATGCCTATCATGAAAGAATACCCAAGCTACCCTAGCAACGGAGTAGACTCCGTTATGGTAAAGCGCACCAAGTATGGTGCAAGATATCAGGCTCATTACTTATCTTGGAATGTACCTTCGAATATCATGCCGCCTGCTAGAGAGAATAGCAAGGGACAGAAACACCCGAGGGCATGGAATGACTATACAAATCCGCAATACAAGTATCAATTTAATCCATCCAGGTATAGTGATAAGGCACATTCATCCAGGGCCCTGCTTGTTCACCCTGAAGATGGTACGTTTGGAACACTGCGAAACGTTATTTTGGTATCTCCCTTAACTATAATGAATGGTGACGAGCTAAAGGCGGTAAAAGACCACTGCGATAAAGAAAACAAGTACGAAGTATACTCTTACTACTTGGTCGAAGGGATCTCACCGCTAACCAAAAGACCCGCGACGGCTTTCAGACCTGCGGGACTAGGGATCCTTAAAGCAGGGTACACACTACCAGAAATTCCGCCATTACCTCCAGCACCACCTGCACTGGTCGTACAGATTGACCCTGATTACTCGGTGATAGAGGAAGGTGGATCAATTAGGTTTACATCCCTGTATAGCAAGCACTCTCCTAGTACTAACTTTAGGTGGGAGACAGCAAGTAGTGTAAATAAAGGAAGCTATTCGGTTGATAATGCAATCTACACCTTCAATCATGCGGGTACCTACACGATAATCTTTACATTATGGAATGAAGCAGGTCAGAAAGGGACAGCAACAGCAAGTGTGTTAGTTAAAGCCAAGCCAGTACCACCTCCGCCCCCACCTCCACCCCCTCCTGCAAACACATTGCAGTGTGGTAAGACCAATGATACGGGCGGCGGCGCTCGTACAGAGAAAGAGCATGAGATGGGAAGTAGGAGCGGCAATGTAGTTGTCACGTATGACATGTATGGTATAGCAGATAAGATGGATATTTACTATCAGAACCAACTACTCGCAAGCACCAACATGGAAGTATCAGGTACAGGGTCACTTAGATTTGACTACAGTCCTGTAGGTGGTGTAACGCAGATAAAGGTAGTTATGACTTCGTCTTCCGGTTCAAATAGCAGTTGGAAGTATTTGGTTAATTGCCCTGTGTAGTACGGGGCTACCAAAAGAAAATAAGTGAAGGGGTGCAATATAAATGCCATTTATCGACACGACTCGCGCAACATTTACTCCACGGGTAACTGAAGCAGATATACAACCAAGGCTGGGGGACCTGCTGGCAACAGCGGGGTGGAAGGTAGTTGCAAACTTTAAAAAAGTAACGTTTGACGCTAGTATTATGAGATCTACCTATATAGGTAATGACCAAAGCAATATCTCTATTTATGTAGCAGAGCATTTTATCTACGCCAACAAAGAGAATAAGATGTTCGGCGTGGCAATTCTAGGCAATTGGGAACAGAACCTGGGACAACTGAGGTCAAGTGGCAAGTCTCCAGATGGGGGAAACGCGAACCCTAATAAAGCGACACTTGCAGTATTCTCTCAATGGGCGACCAATGAGTTTAGGAAGTACCGTTCCCCTCAAACTCTGTATATATACATGGTAGAGCAGTTAAGTGGACTGAAGCCTGCGAACGAAGACATCTGCTTGCCATGGAATAACACGTCAGCGAGTGAGTTGAAACGCGCGGTGCTGGATATTGAAGTAGAAGCATCAGCTTGGGTAGGGAGCGGAACTAGTTCAGTATTTACGGTAGTAAAGGCTGAGGGTGGGCGTATGCAATCCCCAATCATCCAAGCAGGACTCCGTACTAACCTACTAGAGAAATACTACGATGAAAATATTCACTACGCAGTTCAGAACACCAACTGGTGGCATGATTCTGAAATTTCTATTAAGGGTCATCTAACGGATACAAGTTTATTCTTCATTATGCAGTGTGATAACGTACCTGCACCTGAAGGAAACCTTGTACCGATCATCCCCTTTTATTTTGGTAAATTGGACGCGGTAGAAGAAGGTGACAACGCTTATGCAATGTTTGCAGGTAGTGTGCCTATAGTGGGTACTGGTAGTCTCGATTCACAACTAAAGGCGATCGCTGAGTATGATTTTGACAACACCGCAACTCGTCAGCAGAATATCATGCCTTTGATGAAAACTTATCCTAAGTATCCTGCCAATGGATTGGATAATATCATGGTCAGCCGTGGTAAACTCGGTGCTCGGTACCAAGCATACTACTTATCTTGGAACGCACCTGCTAACGATATCACACCAACTCGTTCTTCGGTAGATGGAAAGAAAGATTACCCACGGGCTTGGAACAACGCTGAGAACCCGCTTTACAAGTATTCTTTCAATCCGTCCAGATACAGTCAGAAGGTACATACCTCCAAACTGTACGTAATTCATCCCGAAGAAGGTGTACGAGGTGCACTAAAAGATACTATCGCATTGTCGGCTCTGTCCTTTAATGCCAACAAGCTTAGAGTCAAGAAAGAACATTGCCCTGACGAGTTCGATGTTTTTCGTTATTTCCTGGTTGAAGGGGTATCCCCACTAACCAAAAAGCCAGGCACACAGTACAGACCAGCGGGTATCGGACTGTACTACAATACGGTCGATGATGAAGGTGTGGAGATAACCCCTACACCTGAGTGATCCATTCAACAAAACAAGCCCTGCTGTTAAATGCGGTGGGGCAATTCTAAACAAGAGGTGATGTATGGTGAGTTGGTTTGATGGAGATTCTACGATTCAATTATTCCCACAAGATTTTGAGACTTTGCTAAACTCCAAGGGTTGGGATACATTTGTTAAATACCGTGCAGTGTCGGTAGACGGATTAAAGTTCGCTGATGTACGTTTGTTCCGGTCACTAGGTTCTGATAACCAAATGCGAAACTTCGGTATGGTGTACGGTTATGGTAAAAAAACAAGCCCTGCCTTGGGTGAACAAGAGTTCATCTCACAGAACTCTGTTCTTGGAGAACTGGTCAAGGATACTAAACTGAACACCAAGTACCAGTATAAGGTTTTCCCAATACTTAAGGATTCCGTCATCGTTTACAAGAATGGCTTAGTAGTACCAAGTTCGGATTATGTTCTGGATGAAGTAAATGGGACAATCACTTTTGCTGAAGCCCCATTGGCGACAGATAGAGTCAACTCTAACTACTCACCATCCCCTATTGCACCACAGCCAGTGAAGCGAATGTACTTTTTCACTTTTGATGACGTTCGGGGCGAGAGGATCGTACAGGGTATTAACGGCTCAGTAGTAATTGGTGACCCTGAATCTATCCTCCCTGATGGAGATGGCAGCAAGAAAGTTTTCCCAATCCCGACTTCTACTACAATTAAGGAAGATACGGTACGTGTATATAAAAATCAGGTGGAGGTTGACGCAACTTCTTACACTGTTGATTATACTACTAATACTGTAACCTTTAAAACTGCACCGGATGCGGGAGCAGAATTACATGCTTCTTATATCAGGATTCTAAATGCAACAGGAACGCAGACATTGAACTACGGTGATATCAAGGTTAAGAACTTCGACCCTGATAAGGGTGCGGACTTGCTGAACTCAGTGTACTCGGCAATCTACTACATCTACCCATCGTTGCCTACAGCATTGTCCTTTACGCCATTACAGAATTTTGATAGAGGATGGCAGAGAGATAGCACGATGTACTATTGGGGCAACATTACCAAAGATCGCATCGCAATGTTTTTCCGGCCTGATCCAACTCCTGGCGCAGAGAACACATACTTCGCACCGTTGTACATCGGCCGGCTAACCACACTAGGTAAATCACCACGTAAGAACAATGTAATTATCTCTGGTTGCCGTGAAGCAGATGAGATTAAGTGGAAGAAGGACATGAAGCTCGGTGCTGTTTACGTGGATTACGGCGTACACACATCTAATGGTAACCGTGGCGTACAGCTTCAACAATCAATCGGTGGTACGTATTACCAGGAGCACTATCTGGCATTCATTACTCACGATAAGGACGTTGATGCAGGCGAATCCAGATTTAATCCATCGGTATATAGCGGTAAATACCATATCTCCCCAATGTATATTGTTCACCCTAACGATGGTTTTGTAGGGAAGCTGGATGAGTGTTATGCGGTTCATCCGAAGAACATCTCTCAGTTGGATGAATTGGAAGTCATTGAAACGGCTGATCATGAGGATTTGGGTAAAGGTGACGGAGTGAATTCAGTTTTCCATCTGGCTCATTCCCCTTCCTTGAAGGATGACGGTACGCCTTATAAACTGGACGTGATCATTGACTGTGAAACCCTTGTTCTAGGAACAGACTACGTCATAGATGCTGAGTTGAAGACGATCAAATTCCTAGAGGGGAAAACACCTGCTTTCGGCAAAGAAGTTCTTGCTACTTACGAGTACAAGCAACTTTACCGCTACACTCTTGCAGATACTCCGGTCAGCCCGTTCACACTAGCTAACATGTCCCCATTCGCTCCAATTGGGCTAGGTATTTTGAAAGAGACTCTGAAGAAAAACGCATAAACATAAATAAGGGAGGTGGCGGTGAGTGATGAACGGTAAGAAATCTTACCTAATCAGCTTCACCGCCCTTTTTTCTAAAAAGGGCTATGAAGTTACATTTGGTGTAGAGCAGATAATAAACTCAAACAACTGGTATCACCTGACCGCCCCCGTTAATTCTACGTACAAGACTTTGATCGAGGACACCATGAAAGGCGCTAGTAAAGTTCCTCACTCAGCCACGGGATTATTCGGGAAGCTTACGAACGCTGATAACGTGACAGAGTATGAGGGGGTTGGAATCGAAATAGCGATAGCGTCCATCGTATCCTATTTGTCCGACATCCATAGGTACTTTAGTGGGGACACAGTGGTAATGTCTAGGACTGATTGGCAGAGAACAGGTCGTAGATTAGATAACACAATTGACGTTGGGTTAACCCCCATGGAATCCGGACGGGAGACAGCGGATAACGGGGTCATTGATGACACAGAGATCGGTGCATTATATGACGTTAACATTGTGATTGCAGAGGATAATAGAGTCACGATGTCTTTATCAAGCAACACAGGTACTTCCAACAAACTTGAACATGCTGCAGGAAATAAGACCGGCACTATCATAGAAATCCCTGAGTTTTTCGAGTTCAAGTTGGATGCAGAAGAAGGGCGAGCAATTCTCTCAAGTATCTTACGCCAGCTACTTGAAGGTGAAATTTCACTTCTCAGTCAGGCCGACCTCAACTCTCAAATTAGTGACAGTATCATAGATCACAATTCAATCGGTTCTGTTGTGATCAAGGATTCTGAAGAAATCAGCAATCGTTATGCTGAGATCGTCAAAAATTCTTCCTATGAGCGTATTGAAAATGCTGGTCTTTCTGTGAAGGACTCGTCCGTAACTAAGGGTGTGTTGGCGGATACTGAAGTCCATGTTAGTAATCATATAACCATCAGTGCGGAGAGGGTAGAGGTAATTAAAGAGGCATCGGTAGGCGGCTTAACAGAAGCGATAACCGATATGGTATACAATTCTAATAACCATCACATGGTAGAAAGTAATTCTGCAGGATTTGAAGTTGATGTTCATAGGCTAGTGTCGGTGGATACATCCGTCTTGGCGGGCATGGAAGATACGAAAATTGTAGATACCGTAAATGATGCTACTATTGAACAGACCCACGGAGGTAACCTGGAAGGCTACTTTGAAAGTAGTGATATGGCTGATTTTATAAAAGCAGAGTCATTGATAAGCACTTCTACCTATTTAAGCCAAGAGACCACGGTAGAAAACTACATGGAAATTGATAACGAAATCCTTATTGAATCTGAGATTGTACTGCTGGCTGTATCACAAGAATACATACATTCAGATACAATAATTAATATAACTTTACAAGGCACGGAAATGGCAGACCTGCAGCAACCCATCTACGATGGAAAGGTAGACGGTACTTTGACTAAAGTAGAAAATAGGAGAGATGCTCTGTTAGATGAAGTAATTTATTACGATATCCGTATAGACTCCCAACCTATCAACTTAACTGCCGTAGATACATATGAGAATACTTCTCAATCTAATGAATTAATTAGTGTGGAGGTTAAGGGGAAGAACGGTTCAATCCATTCTAAGACCTTAGCTGAGGGTAGTCACCGTACCCTATCATCAGTGGACGAGACGATGGCTTACGACACCACACAATTTGGTATTTTGGAGACCATTGAACAAGCAGATAGCAGTTCCTATGCTGATCTTACATTTAGTAGAGGACAGGTAGATACAAGACAGGATGCTCATTTTATTGCATATACAGAAACAGACAGCTTTAGTGGTGAGATTGGTAGGGTCGATTTCATTGAGTGGGCTAAGGTGGAAATGGACTACGATTCTTACTTAGTAGTTAAGGACACTGAAGCAAGCTTAACCAAAAACGGTTTAACAGTAGACCACTACAGTTCAGCTCAGATCTCATATGAAGCAAAAGTAAGTGATATCGAATGGTCAACCCATTTTACTAAGGAAGCAGGAGAAGTAAGGCTCACAAGTGCTAAGAATACAGCCGACATGATGGATGGTGAGGTGGAGAGAACCATTATAGCTACCCCACTAAGGGATTATGATGCTGAGGTGAATCATGTCGTGGGCGCTACTTTAATTAATGGGGATGGGGCTGACATACAGATTATCACAAACTCTGAAGTATACGTGGGCGGTCAGCCTTTAATCGATCTGATTATAGAAGCAAAGAATCTGACCACATGTCATGATTCTGAAGTGGAAGAGTTTACTGAGTTTCTTGCAACAGAGCAAGTGGAATCAGAGGTTCAGAGTTTTACGGCTATCGAGCAAATGAAATCAGTTATTACTGAGTCTCCTGAAATACTCAAAGCTGTACGCTTGTTGGAGATAATGTATGGCTCTAAAGCAGTTGATTACATCGAAGCAGGAATGACTAAAATTCTGCAAGATAGTATATCAGGAGAATTCCTCATGGCTGATCTTCCCTTACGAACTTCAGCGGTTATTGAGCAGATAAAAATGGCAGGAGCAGGGGTTACCACGCTAGGTATTAATCAGGAATCTAGTTTGGCGAGCAGATCCGAGGGGGCAGATGTATTACAGCCTCAGGAGACGGCTTTAGGCGGTATGTACGTTGAATTCAGAGAGAGTGTCACGGAAGAATTCACTGACGCACAGATCTACGACTTTAGTAGACCTATGGATATACAGGAAATGAGTCATGCTATTTTGGGAGCAAATAATAGAATCGGACAGTCACATGACTTAATAGAAGCTGATAATGTAGCTGGAATGTCAGGAACTAGACCGCAAGAATTTGCTCTAGTTGATATGGAAAGTGAAGCAGACGGAATGAATCATGAGATTGAAATGGCGGATATACAGGTCGAAAGAGGTGGTAATTCTCCTGAGGAGATTGTAACTGCCAAAGCTGATAGATCATTTGAGGGGTACGAAACAGGAACGACATTAGCTAATATGCATCGCGGTATGGAAGGAGTTATTCAGAAGTCAGCGGCTGGAGAGATCTCATCAAACAGTGAAGGAACAACTGACCGGACAGTAACTGCAGCTAGCGGTTCAAGTAGTGAGGGTGTGCTACCTGAACTGGAAAGTGCTACTACCGAATCCAGCAAGGATGGCGTACTTCCAGAGCTAGAGAGAGCTAACCATAGCTTAACTAGAGATGCTGTTATAGCTGAGCTAGAAAGTGCTACTACCGAATCCAGCAAGGATGGCGTACTTCCAGAGCTAGAGAGAGCTAACCATAGTGTAAGTAGAGATGCTGTTTTAGCTGAGTTAGAAGGTGCTACTACAGAATCCAGCAAGGATGGCGTACTTCCAGAACTGGAGAGAGCTAACCATAGCGTGAGTAGAGATGCTGTTATAGCTGAGCTAGAAGGTGCTACTACTGAATCAAGCAGAGATGGCGTACTTCCAGAGCTAGAGAGAGCTAACCATAGCGTAAGTAGAGATGCTGTTTTAGCAGAAATAGAAGGTGCTACTACCGAATCCAGCAAGGATGGCGTACTTCCAGAGCTAGAGAGAGCTAACCATAGCGTAAGTAGAGATGCTGTTTTAGCTGAAATAGAAGGTGCTACTACCGAATCCAGCAAGGATGGCGTACTTCCAGAGCTAGAGAGAGCTAACCATAGTGTAAGTAGAGATGCTGTTTTAGCTGAGTTAGAAGGTGCTACTACAGAATCCAGCAAGGATGGCGTACTTCCAGAACTGGAGAGAGCTAACCATAGCGTGAGTAGAGATGCTGTTATAGCTGAGCTAGAAGGTGCTACTACTGAATCAAGCAGAGATGGCGTACTTCCAGAGCTAGAGAGAGCTAACCATAGCGTAAGTAGAGATGCTGTTTTAGCAGAAATAGAAGGTGCTACTACCGAATCCAGCAAGGATGGCGTACTTCCAGAGCTAGAGAGAGCTAACCATAGCGTAAGTAGAGATGCTGTTTTAGCTGAAATAGAAGGTGCTACTACCGAATCCAGCAAGGATGGCGTACTTCCAGAGCTAGAGAGAGCTAACCATAGCGTAAGTAGAGATGCTGTTTTAGCAGAACTAGAAGATGCTAGTACCGAATCAAGCAGAGATGGTGTACTTCCAGAACTGGAGAGAGCTAACCATAGCGTAAGTAGAGATGCTGTTTTAGCAGAAATAGAAGGTGCTACTACCGAATCCAGCAAGGATGGCGTACTTCCAGAACTGGAGAGAGCTAATTATAGAGTAAGTAGAGATGCTGTTATAGCTGAGCTAGAAAGTGCTACTACCGAATCCAGCAAGGATGGCGTACTTCCAGAGCTAGAGAGAGCTAACCATAGCGTAAGTAGAGATGCTGTTTTAGCTGAAATAGAAGGTGCTACTACCGAATCCAGCAAGGATGGCGTACTTCCAGAGCTAGAGAGAGCTAACCATAGCGTAAGTAGAGATGCTGTTTTAGCTGAAATAGAAGGTGCTACTACCGAATCCAGCAAGGATGGCGTACTTCCAGAGCTAGAGAGAGCTAACCATAGCGTAAGTAGAGATGCTGTTTTAGCTGAAATAGAAGGTGCTACTACCGAATCCAGCAAGGATGGCGTACTTCCAGAGCTAGAGAGAGCTAACCATAGCGTAAGTAGAGATGCTGTTTTAGCTGAAATAGAAGGTGCTACTACCGAATCCAGCAAGGATGGCGTACTTCCAGAGCTAGAGAGAGCTAACCATAGCGTAAGTAGAGATGCTGTTTTAGCAGAAATAGAAGGTGCTACTACCGAATCCAGCAAGGATGGCGTACTTCCAGAGCTAGAGAGAGCTAACCATAGCGTAAGTAGAGATGCTGTTTTAGCAGAAATAGAAGGTGCTACTACCGAATCCAGCAAGGATGGCGTACTTCCAGAGCTAGAGAGAGCTAACCATAGCGTAAGTAGAGATGCTGTTTTAGCAGAAATAGAAGGTGCTACTACCGAATCCAGCAAGGATGGCGTACTTCCAGAGCTAGAGAGAGCTAATCATAGTGTAAGTAGAGATGCTGTTTTAGCAGAAATAGAAGGTGCTAGTAACAAATTAAGCAGAGATGGTGTACTTCCAGAACTGGAGACAGCTAATCATAGCGTAAGTAGAGATGCTGTTTTACCTGAGCTAGAAGGTGCTACTAACGAATCAAGCAAGGATGGTGTACTTCCAGAACTGGAGAGCGCTAACCATCGCGTAAGTAAAGATGCTGTTTTAGCAGAACTAGAAGGTGCTACTAGCGAATCAAACAAGGATGGTGTACTTCCAGAACTGGAGAGAGCTAACCATAGCGTAAGTAGAGATGCTGTTTTAGCTGAGCTAGAAGGTGCTACTAACGAATCAAGCAAGGATGGTGTACTTCCAGAACTGGAGAGCGCTAACCATCGCGTAAGTAAAGATGCTGTTTTAGCAGAACTAGAAGGTGCTACTAGCGAATCAAACAAGGATGGTGTACTTCCAGAACTGGAGAGCGCTAACCATCGCGTAAGTAAAGATGCTGTTTTAGCAGAACTAGAAGGTGCTACTAGCGAATCAAACAAGGATGGTGTACTTCCAGAACTGGAGAGCGCTAACCATCGCGTAAGTAAAGATGCTGTTTTAGCAGAACTAGAAGGTGCTACTAGCGAATCAAACAAGGATGGTGTACTTCCAGAACTGGAGAGCGCTAACCATCGCGTAAGTAAAGATGCTGTTTTAGCAGAACTAGAAGGTGCTACTAGCGAATCAAACAAGGATGGTGTACTTCCAGAACTGGAGAGCGCTAACCATCGCGTAAGTAAAGATGCTGTTTTAGCAGAACTAGAAGGTGCTACTAGCGAATCAAACAAGGATGGTGTACTTCCAGAACTGGAGAGCGCTAACCATCGCGTAAGTAAAGATGCTGTTTTAGCAGAACTAGAAGGTGCTACTAGCGAATCAAACAAGGATGGTGTACTTCCAGAACTGGAGAGCGCTAACCATCGCGTAAGTAAAGATGCTGTTTTAGCAGAACTAGAAGGTGCTACTAGCGAATCAAACAAGGATGGTGTACTTCCAGAACTGGAGAGAGCTAACCATAGCGTAAGTAGAGATGCTGTTTTAGCTGAACTAGAGGGTGCTAGTAACAAATTAAGCAGAGATGGTGTACTTCCGGAATTGGAGAGAGCTAATCATAGCGTAAGTAGAGATGCTGTTTTACCTGAGCTAGAAGGTGCTACTAACGAATCAAGCAGGGATGGTAGTTTAAGTGAGACATTAAGTGCTCACCTTACAGACGGTGGCAAACCTACCACCATCCAGGAGACTGAACTTGCAGATTATAGCGACAGAGGCCACGTCATCCATGACACAAAGATTGAGTGGGCGAAACAGGAGCTTACTGAGGAAGCCTACCTACATGCTATAGAGAGGGCTTCTCAACAAGGATCTTCCACTGGCGTTATCCATGAAGGCGGAGCTGCTTATATTGATGACAGTAATAAAGTAGCCGTCATTGAAAGCGGTGATCTGGCTGACAGTACTGTGAGCAGGGAAGCCATGGTTCATGGTACACATACAGCAGAAAGTGGTCAGGAAAGTGATGCAGTTCTTTACAGAACCACGCAGGCAGACAATGGTTCAGCAGATAATCATGCAGTTATAGATGAAACTGACGTGGCGGTTCGTAAGAAGAAACAGATTGTCACTAACATTGCGGACGACTCTGACGTAACTAATAACAGAGAGCCAATGGAGACTTCGATAAGTAAACCGGAAGAAGCAAAGAGACCTAAAAAGGTCGTTGAGGTGAACACAGATAGTTCTGAGCACGCAAGAAGACCTATGAAACTCATCGTGACCTCTATTGATGGACCTGAGAGTGCAAAGCGGCCTAAACGTGAGATAGAGACAGTCATTGAGCAGATTGAGGGCGGCGTACTCAAGACTCCTGAAGAACCTAAGAAACCACGTATTTGGCTAATCATCGGTAAGATAGCATCATGGAGCATATGGAATTGGAAGAAAACAAGGTAGGTGAGATTATTGGGGATTTATAAGAAGTGGGACGGACTAATCTTCGATGATCAGTTCAATAGCGGGAATATTCATTCTCGCTATACCCTTTCCCCGAGCGAATCCATTGTGATAGATGAAACGCTCGGTCAGGTAGTTATCCCGCATACCGAAAGTGATACATCGCTAATGTTTGACATTCCAGAAGAACAGACCGTACTCATGGAGGTAACCGCCGATTACATACCTACAGAACTATTGGATGAGGGCGGTATTATCATCTGGCAAGATGGCTACCACAGGTTAGAGTTCTTGGAAAGTAAGGATACCACTGTACAGGAATACAGCCGTTGGAGAGCAATGAAGAAAGGTAACAAGTGGTCTTTCTTTGCGAACCGTGGTAATGGTTGGGAAATATTTGACACCGCACCATTGATGGCGGAGAAGATGGGTGTCGTCCTAAAGAACCGGATGGATGATGGTTTCCAGAACATTAACCTTGAGCGAATTGTTGTGTGTAAAAGCAACAAGTTTACGGTAGGTAATCTTCCAATGGGGTATTCTGTTTTCCTTTGTGACCCAGATGGTAACTCTATCGCCTCAGCAAAGGTAGAACCAAACTGGACGGGGTGTGAGATCGAGCTCCCCTTCATGCCTTACAACGGAATTATTCGAGTTTACGATACACATGGAAACCTGCTATCTAGCCTTGGATCATTTGATATCTACGGCGGGGATGTGTACCTGTTCGGGACTGATATGCAGGTTGTCTGGAACGGTAAGGAACTGAATAAGGAGAAGGATACTTATTTAGGTACGATGTATGACAATCAGATTCTAGTTCAAATGTCGCTAGTAAATCCGTCAGAAGAGAAGCCTGCATTTAATATCACACTAGGGATATTGAAATATATGGAGACTTTTGGGTATGAGTGGGCCGACATATGCCATGATGATGGTAATAACATGCCAACCGGAGACTTCTCCAAACTGCTAGAGATGGGTGATCTTGATTCACTAGAGTCTAAGAAGTTCTGGATGAAGGTAGAGCGTACAGGTAATATGCTTAACATTAAGCCGTTGCACTTTATTTTAGACATAAACCATACGTAAGGGGGTGAGTGTTGATGGCAGGTACTAAAATGAACCTACGCCGCTATGGTGGCGGTATTACTCAGAATTGGGATGAACAAGAAATCATTGTAGACCAAGTGTACATCGACTCAGGTAGAGGGTTATACATCGCACTTGATTACGAGTATGCGATGGGTACAAGTCAGCTTGATGTGTATGTCAATGGCCAGCATTTGCTTGAAGGTGGTGGTTATGAGGAAGTAAACAATACCACAATCCGGTTGGACTTAGGTGTTTACGAAGGCGACACCCCACTGGCAGGAGAACCTGTTCAATTGCACGTAGGCGATGAAATCTATATCCGTAACTGGAAGCAGAGTGTGCGTGAAGGAACCGGTTCTATTGATGAACTCCGATTCAAGCAACTTGAGGATGAAGTCAGGGCGGCTAGGAAGTACAAGGATGGAGACCAGCCATACCCTAACCTTGACACTCGGCTTGATTCTATCGAGCGTAGGATGGAGACCAAGACTATGGTTTTTGTTCTGAGTAGGGTGTTTGATGGCATAGCAAAACTTAATATGCGATTCCCGTATGAGGGAGATATCATGGAGGTTTATGCTTCTGCTTCTAGTGTTGGGGCCGATGACACTTCATTTCTAATAGAGAGATGCACGCAAGATAGTTACGATACTGGCTTGCCTGAGTGGGACACGGTAACAACTCTTGTAATTGATGCTAACGAACACTCTAGCCGCACTTCAGATAGACCATACAGCGTACCTGTACCCCGTATTGCTAAGGATGAACATTTCCGAATTAACGTTGTAGAACGGGGTGAAGGTATTGAAGGGGTTACCATAGAGTTAGTGGTAAAACTCAGGTAAATATTACAAGGTCAAAATATTTTCTGGTTTTGCCAACCTATAATGTATATGCAGTGTCAAGAGACACTGTATGACTCAGAAAGAGGTGAAGACATATGGCAGGAACTAGAGGTTTAGCAAGATTCCGTGGTGAGCAGTTGAACAACAAACTGATGCGGAATACTCACTTTGATGAACAAAACAAAATCAATGAGAAATATCTTGACATTGATTTCCATGCACACCGTGAGACTCTTGAGGATACGAAGATTGACGTGTTCGTTCAGAAGAATGATGTAAGTGTCGGTGCGGGGGAGAACTCCATTGAGATTACCGACCACATTCTAAACGTCAATGAAGCCGTTGACTCCAATACTGAAGGTACGGTACTTGGCGTTGAATTGCAATTACGTAAGAATGGCACTTCTGATTTCCCATTCATCGATCCTGACGGAGATAGAGTTTACGGTAAGGTGCGTAAGGAAGCTGATAAGTTCTACCTGGATTTCTACAGCTTGGAAGGTAACCCTGAAGTAGAGACAGCTTATACGTTCGTTGACGCTGTTACTCTTGACTACAAGTACATCACACGCACCAACCTGTCCGTAATCCCTGTAGATGCAATCGTTTCCGGTGGCGCAGGTCTCGTAGCAGATGCAGTCGATGCTAAAGCCTACATGAACCTTAATCAGTTGATGAAGGATATTTACGGCAGTGGCGGTACGCTGGATAATGACGGCAATGCCAATCTTGCAGTTGACGTATTGACACAGATCGCCAATGAGATTCAGGCACGTACTGAGGCGGATACTTTAATCCGTAATGACCTGGTTTCCACTGCGGCTAATAAGGGTGCTAGTCTCGTAGGGGTTGTTGTAGACCCTAACTACACTGGTCTAACTGTACAGGCTGTCCTGTCAGATTTGGCAAAGCGTGTAGTAGAGCTTGAAGCACTAACTGCGGGTATTGCTGAACGTGACGCTGACTCTGCCAACGGGTATTTCAAAGCAGGGGACTTCGGTACTGCTGAGGGACGTATTGTTGACCTTGAGACAGTTGCTGATGCTGAGTTTAAGGCGCAGAGCGACCGATTGGACAAGCTTGAGACCGAAGACGAAGAGGAAGTATTTGAAGCTGCCGGCGGTGAGACAGAGTACGTCCTTGTAAAAGGAGTAGCTAAAGCTAAGACAGTCTTGCTATCCGTCAATGGTCAGCTGCAAGCGCCTGGCATTAATTTCGACTACAAGACTGATTTGAGCGGCAACGTAACCGGTTTTGACTTCGCACCTGAAGCACTTAAGGTGACTGAGGGAATTCCTGACGTAGTGTTCGTGAAGTACAAGAAAGTCCAGTAGTACAGATTGACCCCTTAAGAAGGGGTCTTTTTTTATTGCTATTACGACACAAATGTTAAGGATTCACCCTGCTATCTTATATTGACTTTAGCAATGAGATAATAGTCAAGAGGTAACTCTTGCTATAAATAAGGAGGTAATTTAATGCCCGCACCATTAGTTTCTTGGTATACCGCAGATAACTCTTCACAGGTAACACAGTGGGATATTGGTACAGTTGACGCAGGTTCACTGTCCCCTACATTTACTGTATTGATTTGGAATAACCGTGGCGGTGCAACCGCCGTTTCGGACATGCAGAACTGCACGATTACAACCAAGGATAGTTCCGGTGGTAACACAGGTGAACTTGTAACAAACACTTGGATTGAAGTTAAGGTGGAGTCGCTGTCTGAATCTACATTTACAGCGATCGGTGGTACTGTGACTAAAGATATTCGTGCATCCAAAGCTGATACACCTTCTAAAACAATTAAAGGGGCAGCTAATGACGGTAACATTAACACAGCTAACACTACTGCAAATATGAGTAAAGTTACGCTGCGTGCAAACGTACCACCAACAGCTACAGCAGGTCTGGTAACATTCCTGACCCGTGTTTCCTACCAGTACGTGTAAAAAATAACTTCAATACAATGAAGGGGAAATTATATGCTTTCAATTTTCAATAACCATAGTGGAATATCCCCTGTGGCTCAAGACTTCATTTGGTTGGGTGAGTACTATGACGGTACTTACCTTTCCGAATTTGATCTTACTACCGGAACAGAGAACAGCTTTTACAGCATTAACAAAAGTAAATTGATTCGGTTCGGAATCCTGGGACATAATTATAAACTGTTCTTTGAGCACGATGGTGTTTTCAATCTCAACGGGGCAGGTATCGAAGTCGTTTATAGACACGGTGAGAAAGAATATAACCTAACTGGTCATAGCGGAAAGTTCAGTGATATCATCACCTACAAGGATGCAGAGTCAACTGTAAACTTGGCAGGTGGGGGTGGGCTAACCAACACGGTTATCAACCAGTACAACTTTGGATACAAGTCAGTCATCGAATTAGATGGAGTGACATTCCAGTTTAAGGCTACATGCAAAATTCCTTTTGGACAAGCAATGTACATGAACTTCTGGCTAGTAGCTGACAAGAAACTAGACGGGGTGCTAGTTATCAAAAAGAACAACCGCATCGTTGAGGAAATCAATGCTCCACTGAGAAAAGGCGTGGGCGGAGAAGTTAATTTCGGGCTGTCTTGAATCTAAGACAGTCCTTTTCTATATAAGGAGGATTGGCTATGCCATTTAAAATGGGAGACTTAAACTTTACAGGTCAAGCATCTACACTTACCACAAGTTCGAGTGGAAGCACTATTGGAGATGTTATGGTAGGCGATAAGTACATTTATGTAGTTCACCGATCCTTAGATACAATAGGTGTTTACAATAAGAATGATGACGGTACTATAGGTACGTATGTGCGGAATGTTAACTGGTACGCTAATGACAACGTGATATCTTACATTTGCTTGTCTAATAGCTCTGTACCCTATTCCTATGCCGTTTACACTGAAAATGAACAAGACTATTTAATTGGGTGGTCTAGTAGCCACAACGCGTTGTTTGGATGGACGATTAGTAAGACCAATCAAGCACTATCGGATCGTCGTATGTATAGTGTCTGTGATAGAACTAATGCAGCATATAGCCGTGGAGGTTGGGACGGTGGGCAATACATTTACTTTTGGAACAGGGCTAATATGGGGCTGTATAGATGGGATTTAAGGGAAAAGACTAAGGCAATGGACCTCATGTGTATTATAGCAAGTAACGGTCTATCATTGGACTCAAGTTACACTGGAAGTGGTCTGCTAGTAACCAATAACAAGGCATATTGGGGATCTGGATCAAATGAATCCGATGGGTTATTGGGTTGCTTTAATGCAAATACAGGTGCTGTTATTCAAGGGGTAATGCGACAAGGTAACCTAGGATCCTTCGGAGTGACTCCGATTAGCGGCGACGCAGGGTGTATTCAAATGAACCCTACAAACCGTGGTCTTGCCTACTATTTTACAGCGGGCAATGTCATAAAGACACTATTTCAATCCACTGTAGTAGCCACCAACATAAACATTGAAACTATACAACATGGGTTGGATATACCCCTTTCATTTGATCTTGTGCAAGAGAGTGGAGCGTTATCATCATCTTCTGCAAGTTGGAGAGTGGAGGTCAATGGGGTAATAGTAAAAGACTACGCAACTTTACTACCACTTCCTGTGACTAATCTTAGTATAGTGCTACCCAACTCTATGTTTAAAATAGGCGCTAACGTTGTGACAATATCCTCTAAGGATAACTATGGGGCTGTATCACAGAAGATTATTGAAGTGACGATTACAAACAATCAGCCAGTGATCGTAACTTCAGTGAGTAAGTCTACTATACATGATGAAAAAACCATCTTTGAAGCCAACGTTACCGATGAAGTAACTGACCTAATGACGTATCGAATCCTGGTGAACGATGTAGTTTATAGTGATTGGACTGTATCTGGATACACGTCACCACTGGTAGTAAGACGGGCATTTCGGGCAGATGAACTGAGGATAGGTCGCAACGAAATTTCTATTGAAGTCAAGGATAACTTTAAGACTAACACTTCATCTGTAATAGGTACTAGTGTAGTTACAAAGGTTAACTCAGCGCCTACAGCTACAGCGATGCTAAAGGGAAGCACTCTCACAATGACATTTGATGACGCTGACGGTGATGACATACGGTATCGAGTCCTTTTGAATGGTGAGCAGATTTTACCAGAGTCTGGATTCTCAATCGCTTTCCATTCACCACTGACAACAACCTACACGCTACCTAGAAAAAAGGTCAGAACTAACCAGCCTAATGCTATAACAGTAGAGGTTATTGATACGGCGGGTGACACAGGGACGTGGACTTTCAATGGTGTGCTTGGTTACAGCGGTCTGATGTTCAAGGACACTAAAAGCGAATATTACACCACTGACGTAGGCGTCCTTTTGAAGTATCTTGACGTAGGCGTTCTTTATGCAAGGGAGCAGTCCGGTATCTTCGAAGTAGGGATGGAGAACACTCTAGGATACCCTGTGAAGAATGTGAAATTATCTGTAATCCAAGGAGACCTTGATCCTATTACAGAGAAGGTCGAAATCTGTAATACCAACGCACCTTTTATACCGCAGAGTGAGTTCATTTACCCTGAAGTTTTCAATACAGGCGACTCATTTAAATTCTATTTGAGATTGTCACTAAACAATGATGCTGTGGGCGGCGGCGTATTCAAAATCAAAGTGACAGGTGACGCACTTTAGGAGGTGGAACATGCGTATAGTTGAGACATTTAGCCCTCTAGTATTCCCTTGGAAGGGGGCATATAGAAATAGTGGTGGGCAATTAAGGACTGCTGGCATCGGTCACAGTCAATCAACATCATTCACCATGACATACAAATTCCCTAGTGTTGGAAAGATACATTTTAAGTATCGAGTCAGTAGTGAGAATAGATATGATTGGTTTACGCTTAATTTTGATGGATCGCAGATCGCGCGTATAAGCGGAACTCAAGGGTGGACTACCTTCGAAAAGGAAGTGCAACCAGGTAATCATACACTTACGGTATCATACTCCAAAGATGGAAGTGTAGACTCTGGGGAGGACTCAGGATTTATTACTGACTTTTGGATTGAACATAATATGGTAGAAATCACTAACTTGAAGGTTGATCCACCTTTCACACACAAAGAAAACGTTGACCTTACTTTTAAACTGAATAGCATTGAGGAATTGTCTACGAGATGCAGAATCTACACTGACAGTGGTCAACAGTTATACCCTGATAGTGGATTTTCACCCACGTTCGTACTACCGATAGATGTGAAGCACACGTTCCCTGCAAGTAAATTCCCTCTAGGTAAAACGACAATCATTGTAGAAACCGTTGATGAAAACAATCAACGTTCCAACTATGAAATGAATTCAGTGGACTTGATGAGGACTAACACTCCCCCCGATGTGGGGATGACTTTAAGTTCTACTGTGACTCACAAAGATAATATCCTCCTTGACCTGCTTTTTACTGATGCTGATAAGGATAGCGTACAGTTTAGTATCTCTCTGAACGGACTGCAGAAGTATCCGGAAACAGGTCAATCGGGGCTAATTAAAACACCATTCAGCTACACCTATACAATTAGGAATACTGACCTGGTTGTGGGTGAAAACACTATTAGAGTGGACTTGACTGATGACCTGGGGGTTACCAATGCCCGCTCTGTTGTCATCAAAAAGAACAACCACATACCAACCATTTCAGACCCGGCAGTAAAAGGTCAGATGCTATTCGCCACACTGTCAGACGGGGACGGGGACATGATGCGGTACAGGGTATTGGTTAACAATGTTCAGGTTCATCCACCAACAGTAGGTTCTTGGACTCCATACCTACAATCACCTGCTGAAGTACAATACAAGATACCTGACGAGTTTATATCTTTTGGTAATACACATAAGGTGACACTTGAGGTGGAGGACGACCTGGGGGAGACTACCCTTTGGAGCGATACACCACTAATAGATTACTCAGGACTCATGTTTATGGCAGAGGATGGTTTGTACTACTCTACGGACGTTGGAAAGGTGCTTAAGTACCTTGAGGTGGGTAGTATTGTGGCAGGAAGTACTTCCGGTACTTTTAAGATTTTCTTAAAGAATACAGTGGGATACACAATCAATAATATTACCTTAACGGTGGCACAGATAGATTTAGACCCTGTGGAAGAGGTAGTAGAGTTAAGCGAAACTGATAATCCATTTAATCCATCTGCCTTTCTTAACATTCCCCCACTGGACTATGGGGATAGCATACCTTTCTATGTAAGAATAAATACGACACGTAAAGCCATTGGCGGAGGCTTTTTCGACATAAGAGTCGTAGGAGATCCTGCTTAATAGGGCGATAGGAGGACAAATATGAGTACACAAGCCGCTTACCATTCCATGTATATAGGAAACGATGGAAAAGCATACTCATTCGGATACAACGCTTATTCTCAACTAGGGTATACAAGTACTAACAGTTATGTACCTAAAGCTATACCGAACATGATTAATGTAAAGGCGATATCAGAAGGGACTTACCACTCCATGATTCTCCTTGAGAATGGCGATTTATATTCAATGGGATATAACTATTACGGGCAGTTGGGGCATAGTACTGGGTGGAGAAGCGGGAGCGCGATAGCCCCCATGAAAATTATGACGGATGTTAAAGAAGTAGCATGTGGTTACCTTCATACAATCATTCTTAAGAAAAACGGTGACGTGTATACATGTGGCTATAACGGCTACTATCAACTAGGTTGGAATGGCAGTAGTGACCACTATTCACCCGGTAAAGTGGATAGTGGTGTAAAACACATTGGGGCGGGTTATAATGCATCATTTCTTATTAAAGAAAACGGTGATATGTATTCCGCAGGTCAGAACAACTACGGTCAACTAGGTCTAGGTAATACAACTCAGTATTCTACTTTCAGACTCTCTATTAAGGAGGTTAGACAGGTAGATGGCGGTGTTGGACATACGATCGTGTTGAAGAATGACGGGACAGCGTGGGGCTTGGGATATAATTACTATGGGCAAACAGGTAACGCTGTAGGCAACAGTACGGGTAATGCTTACGTGACTCCGGTAAAGATTATGGATAGCATTAGGTCTGTAGCATGTGGAACCCACTTTACAGGATTAGTTACCTCAAGTGGGGACTTGTATACGTTCGGGAATAATAGCTATGGGCAACTTGCTCTAGGTAACACAAGTAATATTAACCCAATCCCTAGAAAAGTAGTGGGCAATGTGCGTCAGGTGGCCATGGGTTATGAGTATATTGTGGTACTTAGTGTAGATGGGGTAGCTTATAGCGCAGGTAGAAATAACTACGGACAGCTAGGTATAAGTGAAGCTTACAACACTAACGTAGCAGTTACTACGCTTAAGCAGATTAATAACGGAGTTAGGCGGTTAATGGGTGGGGCAGAAGCGTTATTTTTATTCGCTAACGTAACAGCTACTACCTCTTTTCACAAAGATGATTTTAAGCTTACTGCGACAATCGACCATGTGTCTAAGAAGCTGACCTCTTATAAAATAAGTGTGAACGGTGTTCAAAGGTTCCCTAGTGTCGGTTGGACTGCACCACAGCTAACAGACTTCATTTTAAACAAAGATCTGCCACATACCTATTTCGATTTAGGAACAAATATAGTCCTGCTTGAACTTATAGATGAGTTTGGAGCGACTGATGGAATAGCTTGGAGCACAACAAAAGTTAACCAAGCACCACAAGTCTACCCTGAATTGTCAGCGGGGCAGATTCACAAGGATAACGTAACCTTGGGAGGGAATATAACTGACCCTGATGGTGATCGAGTCCAGTACCGTGTCCTTCTAAATAACAACCAAAAATACCCAACTTCAGGATTTACAGAATTTGAGCCCTCTCCTGCCAACATAGGTATTGTGCTAAACAATGCAGACTTTAACGTTGGGGCGAACACATTAAAGATAGAGACGAAGGATGACTTAGGGACGCTGTTCACATGGTCTCAGGTAATAATCAAGACTAACACAGCGCCAACCATCACCGGAACAGTTCTAGGTAACTTCATCAACGCGAGTGTGGTTGATGCTGATGGGGATAAAGTACAGTATCGTATTACACTGAATGGAGAACAGCTTTACCCTGAATTCGGCTATACCGGATATAATCCAGTGCCTTTGACTATCCAGTACACCATCCCTAGACCCAAAGTTAAGAAGAAGCAGAACAACATCGTCCGCATCGAGACCCTGGATGAACTAGGTGGAGCAAAGTCCTTGGATATCACATTTATGGGCATGTTCTCTGGATTGCTATTCTGTGACGCAACAGAATCATTTTACTCAGATGACTTTGGTGAAGTGATCAAGTACCTTGACTTTGGTACTATCGTGGCGGGGCAGACGACTGCCGCAGAGCGTGTGTACGTTAAGAACACTCTAGGTTACCCTGTAGATAATGTACGTCTATGGGTGGACAATAGAGAACTTGACGGCGTAAACGCTAAAGCTGAAATAAGTAAACTGGATGCGCCTTTTGAGCCCAGTGATAGCCTGGCCTACCTTGAGCAACTTGACCACAACGCTAAGATTGGTTTTTATGTACGCATAGCAACCAATAGACAAGCCATGTGGGGAGGGATGTTTGATATCCTAACCAAGGCGGACCCAAAGAAAAGCTAGAAACAGCCCTTACTATCTTATAATGGTGGTAAGGGATTTTTTCTGTCTAATACTAATCGAGAGGTGGTTATATAAATGGCTAATGGAATGTACGGGGGCGGGGACGGCTCTGCTAATAAACCGTACTTAATCGAAGATGCTTATGATCTATTCGAGTTCTTGAATAAAGTAGACACCATTAACACCAACATGAGTGCAAAGCTTGTTAATGATATAGACCTTAACGTACTACCGTACAACACAGGAGTAGGTTTTTTTATTAAACATAACACGCCATTCATGGGCACCTTTGACGGAGACGGTTATTTAATAAAAAACTACTTTTCACGCCCGAATGCAAATTATAGTGGATTATTTCCGTACATTGGTGCGACTGGTGTTGTTAAAAACTTTGGCATGGAGAATGTTGATATCCAAGCTACAGCTTACTCATATCAATCTGCCATTTGTGGTTACATGGGTACTGGTGGTTCGATTGAAAATGTCTATGTTAAAGGTGGAAGATTCTATGTCAATACTTACTCTGGTGCAGTTATAGGTCATCTAGCCAACGGACTTGCACGTAACGTATACGTGCTGGATGTAGACATAAGACAGTACGGTAACTACGTGGGCGGAGTCTTGGGTTATATGTCTACTACGGCCTCTCTTCTGTACAATGTATGGGCTTCAAATACAGCAAGCAATACTAGTAACCCTGCCACTTTCGGTGGTGTTGTTGGAAGTATATCAGGAGTAAATCCGCAACAACTGCTGAACGTTTACCAAAGTAGCAGGATTAGTAATTTGGGATCTGGTGTAACGGCGGGAATGGTGACACTTTACCCGGATTCTACACTTAAAGACCCTAACTATATGTTTAACTTAAACGCGAATCAAGGAAGTAGCGCTAATACTTATTGGGTTGTACAACCTGTAACCTTCCCTAAGTTGTGGTTCGAAGACTTCAGAGCCTTTCTAATGTTAGATGCAGGAAGACCAATATCCAACATCGATTTTGGGGCGGTACTTGAGGGTGGCAACTCTACGATAAAGAAGGTTAGGTTAAAGAACGGATACAAATATAAGATTAAGGGGATTGACGTTGGTTGGGTAAGGGCAGATGGGGTATCGACCAAAACGGAACTTGAGTTCAGCATGGACGGAACGTTTAAAGATAACTACAATCCAATGTCAGTTAATAACTTAAACATACTTCCGGGCAGGGAGTTTGACTTATTCGTTCGAGTAAAGACCCAAATTGGGGTTTCGGGTGCGGGGCAGTTCAATATAACTGTAACAGTCACTTCGGCAGAGTAATGGGTTTTTCATCTCAATACAATGGGATAGGAAGTGATTGAAATGTCAGCGTCATCCATCATCGGTGCGGAGTCTGGATTTAAGGCTTCGTACGTTGTTATAAAGAAGCTCCAACCCGTGGCACTGACGGCTAACTATAAAGTGGTGGCTAACGTACCAACGGTATTCACAGCATCTTCAACAACATTGCCGATAAGGGGCAGTATAAGCATTGGCGCTACTCATAAAGTGGCGGCTAACGTACCAACGGTGTTCACAGCATCTTCAACAACATTGCCGATAAAGGGCAGTATAAGCATTGGAGCTACTCACAACACGAAGGAATATGGACGTAGTGTACTTCCTCTCACTGCGCAACACATACTTCACGACATGTCAATGAGTTTCACTGCAAACTCAAGTGAATCATTGCCGATAAAATCCACCCTCAATTTAGGTGTGAAACATAGCACGAAAGCTTATAGTTACGACACGCACGCATTTACTTTAAATCATGGGCTTTACTCAAGGTCAATGACTTTTACAGCAGATACTATGACTGACCCTATTGATTCTTACTTTACAGCTAGTCATGAAGTAAATGGAGTAGTACTTTACAACAACACTGAGCTTGTAAGTAAGATCGCGGTATCTCCCCCGATCACAGAAGCTTTAGCAAGTTCCCTATCAGTTCGTGAGAACAATATAATGGATGCCACTGCTTTCATTTGGGGTGTTAGAGATTCAGACCTTGGTTCTAATGTAAAAGTCAAGAGGTTCGGTAATGAGTATCTTAAAACGCACATAGCCGTTCGTGAGAAGAACATTATGGGCGGTGAAGTAGAGATTTTCGGGCGGGGTGATAGTGACCTTAGCTCAAGAATCTTCGCCATGGGTGTCAGCACATCATCTCTAAACGGTAGAATTGGTGTCCGTATGAGAAACGTCATGACGGGTACTACAGATATTTGGGGTACTAACGATAGCGACATTGTATCTGAAATCAACATAAAACAAGTGACAGATTTACTAATGACGCTAGGTGTAACTCCAAGCAATAGAATGACTGCCATCGTAGACATTCAACAGCCGTCAAGAATGACTGACACCATCACAGCTAAACGTGATGCGTTCATTCGTGAAGCTTACCCTAAGCTGAATTATGGCGGGGAGCAGACCTTATTAACTGGTTACAGCGAAGCCAAGTCCGAAATATTCCGAAGCCTTATTGGGTTTGACATATCGGATATTCTGAGTATGACAAGTGACTTTAAGCTTGAGAGGATCGTTGCCAAGTTTAAGCACTCTCTGGGAAGAACTCCAACGATCCCACTCGAACTTAGAGCTGTGAATGGCATTTGGTCGGAGTATGGGGTGACATGGAACAACCAACCAGACTATGGAAATGTAGTAAGTGTTGGAGAGTATCTGACAGACACAGATGAAGGTTTTATTACCTTTGACATAACCGATTTCGTACTGCAAGCCAAGGGGCAGGGAAGACACGACCTTGATCTTTACTTACAAGCGGTAAACGAAAGTGACACATCGGTTCAGTTCTTCTCAATGGATGCAGGTAAGTCATTAGCACCTACCATCGAGTACACATACTATGATGAAGTTATCAGAAGCACAGGCCGTTCTGGAATTGATACCATAATCCTAGTTGTTCACCCTGCATTCAAGAACCTGACTTCCAAAATTAACGTATATAAGAAGTCGGACAAGGATGAAATACCGTCTAAGATTAATGTAACTCCTAACGGAAACAGGGACGAAAGCTGGCCATCTCGCTTCATAGTTAACAGACCGGACTTGGACAGTTCAGCTACAGTTAGGGTTAATACGTGGCATGACCTAGGCGCAACGATTTCTGTACGTGAAGGTGATCTATACGACCTAGAGAACTGTACTATAACAATATCCAAACCTGACTTGCCAATGGAGTTGTATGTAAAACATACTGCTGACCTTGAATTGCAGTTGGGAGTTCGAGTAGAAGATGAAGGACCTCTCTATGGTTGGGCTGTAGTAAACGCTAAGGTAAGACCTGCGAGTATCTATGTTAGACCTTACGATGATAAAGCAGGTAGCATTACAGTAGTACGTTCGGATGACAAAGACTTAGAGTCCAGTTTCATGATTAGTGAGAGAGTCAGGGTTGGTAGCATTTACATACTGTACCGTGACGACTTAGAAAGTGAAATTATCGTTCAGGGCGGCAAAGACACCGACATACCTTCAAGCATTACAGCTAATAGATTCCAGTTAGTAAGTACCATTGAGGTCAACCCTTACATTGACTTGTTGGGTAAACTGTCTGTAAGACGCTCTGCTTCTGATAAATTGGATGGTAACATTGCAGTAAGCAGACCATCTGTGGTATCCACTATCAAGGTAAATGGTTACTCTTTGCTGGATGGTAGTGTAACTGCGAGACGTACTGAACACAAACCATTGAAGTCGTCTGTAGATGTGTCCAGGCCGGACATGGCGGGTACAATCACTCCTAGACTACACTCAGATTTAACCGGAGCAATTACTGTATGCCAATCCGACTCTTCTAGCCTGTCGTCCAAGACATATGTCCTGTACAGATCAGATATCCCTTCTGAGATGGACATTGTTGGAGCAAGCATGATACCTTCCAATATCCGAGTAAACTCTGGATACCTGTTCAGTAGAATCGAAGTACCTGCCTATGGTAACCGAGATATTGAAGGTCAAGCCGTTGTCCGGATTCGTATGGTAAGTGACTTAGACTCCACGATTGATGTTTACAGCTTTAATGTATTGGATGGACAAATCGTTGTTCGTCAATTCATTGAGAACACCATAAACAGCAAGATTATAGTTAGAAAGACCGACAAGGAAGATATTACTGCTAACATTGACGTTTGGATTACCAAGAACCTTAATGGTAAAATCACTGTTCGCAGGACAGAGCCCGTTGACTTGAACTCTGAAGTATATATTCTGCACAATGATAGTATTTACGGCAAGATTTCAATACCCTATCGTGCAGATATTAACGGTAAGATTAAAGTCATGTACCCTGACATGTCGGAGTTGGCTTCTAAAATTTCGGCTAAGATTCGTGCCCACAGTGACATTGCAACCAATGTTAATGTCGTTGAAGGTGGGGCGGCAAATCTCTTAAGTATCATGGGCGTAACACCTACAAATAAGATGACCAGTGTAGTGGATATCGTACAACCAGTACGTGAGCACTCAACACTAGAAGCCATCAAGGATGCATACATTAGAGAAGATGTACCAACCCTAAACTATGGTGAAGAGACAACCTTTGCAGTAGGAAACTATAAAGGTAAGGTTTTACGTTCCCTTATCGGATTTGACCTTTTCAAACTAAAAGATAGTTACTTAGTCGATTATGTTGAACTCCGTATGTTCTACGGTAAGCCAGTAACCAGGAAGCTGAAGCTATTCGCAGTGAATGGTGAGTGGTCTGAGACCGGAGTTACTTGGGGCAACAAACCACTGCAAGGCGTAGAGATTTCTGACACGTTCACAATAAATGATGCGGATGGTTATATTTCCTTCAACGTCAAAGAGTTTGTTAGCGAGAACTACTTGGCGGGGAACAACTTAATTAGCTTCTACGTACTTGCTGAGGATGAAAGCAAACCTGACTCCGACTATTTCTTTACTAAGGAAGCTAAAAAAGCAGCTCAGTTAGTAGTTACGTACTTCGACCCTGCAATTTGGAGTTTCGGTCGTTCCAACATCGACACTAGCATTAGGGTGTCTTCACGTAAGAACTTGAACTCTAGGTTGAGAATTAGAGTACCTGCTTGGCTGAATTTGGACATTCCTTCCACCCTGGAAGTAACTCGAAATAATGAGTTTACAGGTATAGTTGATGTCAGCAGACCGGATATGCTTTCCACGATTAATGCAGTGTACCGCAGTCTTTTTGAGGTACCTGCAAGTCTATGGGTGGCTGAGAAATCATTCAACACCATTGACTCCATAATCACGGTGAGCAGACCTGAGATTCCAGTTAGTTTCTATATCCTTGACAGGGTGGACCTCCCATCTATCATTAGACCGAAAGTCATTGGGGAGCAAGACTTCTTCTCATGGCTGAATGTCAATATTAAAGAGAGACCATCATGCATTTACGTACTACCCCACAATGACATTGAGCTTCGTTTTACCGTCAGAGGGAATCCGGAAGAAAATCTGAATTCAAAGATAACTGTTTCAAGACCGAGCTTGGACGGATCTGTTACAATCGAGGCTACTGAATGTGCAGACCTAGATTCCATCATCGCGGTTAAACGTCTCGATGGAGAGGATAAAATCGCTGGTTCGGTAATAGTTGCACGTAACCTAACAAGAGACCTGTATTCTGAAATTCTTGTCAATGTTACCTATAAAGATGGACAAGAAGACCTGCCTTCCACAATCAATGTAGTTACGGTTGTAGGAGAGAGTGAGATTCCTTCGGCACTGATGGTTTCAAGAGACAGTCTTGAAGTAAGATTAGAGGTTCTATCCAAGAAGGATTTAAAGTCCAAGCTGAATATAGAGCCAATGTGGTTCGATTACCTCATTAGCAACGTCGCAGTATCTAAGCCTGAGATTCAATCTAGTGCTGAGGTTACAATGCCTTTCGATGTACCTGCTACTGTTAAGATCAAGGTTGAGAAACTGAATGAACTGGTTGGGGTATTAACCGTCAGCCGCAGTAGTACTGAACTAACGTTTACGGTTAAAGAGCGCAGGGATCTTTCTTCTACCCTTAATATCAGAGAGATAAAGGAAGAGGAATTGGCCGGTTCATTAAACGTAAGCAGACAGCAAATGGAATCTAGCCTGTCGGTTATCAATGTAAGTGATGTCCGATCAAACATAGACGTTGTATTTGCCGACAGCAGGGATTTGGATGCAGTAGTTTACGTTAAGTACAAGGATGATATAACTGGAAATATGTTTGTTGTAGGCGCAAGCATGATACCTTCATTCATCCAGATCATCTCCGGTAATTTATTCTCCGTCATCTCTGTACCTGCTTACGCTGACAACGATCTGAAAGGCACAATTGGAGTTAAGAATCGCTTCATTTCAGAGATCCCTTCCATTCTGCAAGTACAAGAATGGTCTCAGATTGTTGGTACAATTCAGCCCAAAGTTTTTGGTCACAATGATAGACTCGGCAAGATATTGGTTATGGCAGTAGGTAGTGAGGATATTAAAGCTACCGTTAACATTATGTATGGTCTTCAGGAGTACCTTCCTGTTAGAATCGCTGTTAGAGAAACCAACACGATGGATGGCACGGCTGATATTATTGGCTGGGGCACAAACGAACTTGTGTCCTCAATCCGTCCGGTAGTAAGTTACGACATGTCTTCAACACTAGGGGTACGTTTCGACAATAGCATGACAGGTCAAGTTGACTTCATCCCTGTTGGGGAGAGTGATATTGAGGGCACGTTAGGTATCACGCCTACAGCGGACATTGAAAGTAGTGTAACAGTCGTATTGTACGATGCTATCGACATTCCTTCTGTTTTGACAGTTAAAACTAAAGGGGGAGGGAACCTACCTTCAGACCTAAGCATTATCTACAGGGTTGACAAAGACTTGTCTTCTACAGTAGGAGTAGCGAGCGTAAACAAAATGACAGGTAAGGTCTTCATCATTCCTGTAGATGACAGCGACTTGCCTTCCAGTGTTGAAGTTCTTTACAGAAACGACCTGAACTCTATGTTAGTGGTCAGACGTTCCATGGAATCAAATAAGCCAAGTAAGATTACGGTACAGGTTAGAGACAATAGCGAAATTGACGGTAGTATCAACACCATCCAATGGAAATTCGTTAACTCCAAAATTATTGTACGCAGAAATGATTTCTCAGAGATTCCAATGCGGTTTGAAATTATGGAGAGTGCGGACTTACTAGGATGTAGAATTACTGTTAGACGTACTGGGAACTCGGACTTAGAATCTACGGTTACCGTAAGACGAAGTGCTGACAAAGACTTTGATGGTAAAATCGTGGTAAGGAAACATGAGAACTCAGACCTTCCATCGTTTATTGAAACATGGCAATTCCGCACAATTCCATCTAAGGTCAACATACCTCATCGTAACGATTTAGTATCAACTATTGACGTTGTCGCTGACTACGGATATTGCTTCATAATGTAACAAAATAACCCCTACTAGGTAGGGGTTATTTTGTGTCTGAAATTACCTATATTGGAGTTGTGGAGGATGATATTTTTGGTGGTAATTCCTGTATAAATAGGGTTCATTCTTTTCTTGTTACCGTTATATTTAATGCTAATCAAAATTGATATTTTCTATCCTACTAGCAGTGGAAGAAAGTCTTGAGGGCACGAATCATCTGATTCTGGTGGCGCTTGCTCTTTTTAGAAGCTCAAGATGGGAGATATTCTTTCCAATATGTTTATGACTCGTTTGTAATTTCCGATAGTGTGCCTGGAAGAGTTCTTGTCTCTGATTGTAGGTAATTAAGGAAGGTCTCAACATAATTCATTTAGCATCATCTCCCATTATCAGGTGGTACATAACCCAATAAAACATGGATTATGTGACTTGCCATTACTACAAGCAGTCTATGAGAAAGGTCGGGCAAAAGATATGGACGTAGGAATCATCGTAGCAATTGTTGGCGGCGCAGTTTCGGTAATTACGGGCGTGATCGGGTATGTCAGCGGCAAAGGTAAAGACAAAGTGACTGAGAGAGAATTGCTCTCGAAGGACGAACAAGTTTTCCGTGCTGAGATGCGCCAAGAAATGAAAGACAGCAAAGATGAAGTGAAAAGACTGAGTGACGAGATTACTGTCCTACGTAGAGAAAACATGGAGCTTATCACGGAGAATAGATTACTGAATAAGAAAGTGGAAGAGCTAGTAGAGAGACTTACTAGTCAAGGAGGAAATGCCTAATACTGAAGTTAACAATAAATTGTCCGCTTTAAGAAAAGAAAAACGTGAAAGGAAATTTGAGAATGGCTTTCAAGATGAAATATGAGATTGTACAGAAACTACTACCAAACAAGACTAAGAGGCGTTCAGGTAATCTAATGCCGCAGGTAACTTTTATCGTAGCACATGATACCGGAAATGACGGTAGTACAGCCGCGGGGAATGTAAGTTACTACACTAATTCTGCAAATGATATTTCTGCATCGGCACACACCTTCATAGACCACAAGCAGATTATAGAATGTATACCTGCTACTATAGGTAGGCCTGAGAAGGCTTGGCATGTTCTATATAATGTACCTACTGACAATGCCTTGTTTGGAGCCGACGCTAACGATGCAGCAATTGGTGTAGAGCTATGCTATTCGTGGCAGAAGGGCAGCATCGACAATGTAGAGTCTTACAAAAGGTATATATGGTATATTGCTTACCTGTGCTACAAATTCAACATTAGCCCAACTAAAAACATCGTAGGGCACAATGAACTAGACCCTACCCGCAAGACAGACCCTTTTAAAAATGCCCTTAAAATTATGGGGATCAGTAAAGCGCAATTTCTGAGTGATGTAATTAAAGAGTATGCTAGTTGTACTGTAGAAGAACTATTCTATAGTGTCTATCAGGGCAATAAGAAACTTAAAGGCTTCCCGGATTATGTTACAGCCTTTACTTATGCTCAACAATTGGAGAATGCTAACATACGTAAGATTTCTGATGGTTCGTGGGTTTGGTCTAACAGCAAGAAGGCGAAAGAAGAGAGTGAGGATGATTCCCCTATGAAACTCGAAGCATGGCAAAAGACGCTATTTGTTAATGGTTTGAATGCAATGAGCAAACTGAACGGACTTGACGGATCGCCACTAATTAACAGTCCTGCTGACTGGATTAAGAAGGTTGAGAGCGAGACTTTAACAGCGGGGGAGTTGGCCACAATCAACTTCGCTGTAATCACAAGGCAGGTGATTAAGTAATGGTTACACTATCAGCAGTATTAGCTAATGCTTTAGCTTCAGTAGGTATGTGGCTGTTCGTGGCGAGCTTAACTGAAGCAGTTACAGAAATCGTAAAAAATGTATTTCCTGTAAAGGACAAGACTACTTATGGAGTCTCTATAGGAATCGGTGTCGCGTTGGCACTGGCATTCGGCCTTAATCCGTTTGGTCTGACCGGGTTATCCGCTTACGCTTCGATGGTTACTGCAGGTATTCTGGCATCCCGTGGTGCAAACTATCTCAATGGTCTACTCAAGAAATTAGACATTCTTAAATCAAAATAATATCCGACAAAATTCAAAATTACACACATAAGTAAGTGAGGATGGTTGAACTGAATTACGATTGTAAGAAATGTGGCAGTAAACACCATAATGTATTGGAGCAAATTATGCACACATTATATGGATGTCAGGGGTTTTCTAATAATGAAAATCAATTGGAGACACCCGAACGAAAATGAATTGAGAATTGAAAGTGCTGTACCTGCTGATCGGCAGTTCTTGATTTCGCTGTGAGATGATTAGCGGCAGGAAAGAGCGTATAGCGTAGTACAAGAAGCCTTCGGGCTTCTTTTTTGTTTATTAAATGAATACGAACTACAGAACAGACAGTGACTTGTGTTTGCTTACGATGAGATCCTTTCGGAATTAGAACATATTTTAACCATCATGGGATTGGTCTTGGCATTACACGAACCCTAACTGCATAAAAAAACGAACATTTTATTTTAATTCCTGGCAGAAAGTATAGGTGAAATTAGGCGGAAAATGTTTTTGTGTTTGTATTTCCAGTATTGTGCTCTATAGTCATACTAATTTTACCTATTGACCTAATGTACGTAGATGTGTTAAATTTAACCACACTAAAAGCGAACACCTGTTCCTGTATTTCGTATCCAGCAACTTTATCCATACTTATCACGACTACTGAGAGTGGGAGATGATTTACGATGGGAGCACATAAAGGACAGGTGGTAGTATCAAGTGAAAAGCAGTTTGTTTATCAAGATTCGGTAAATAGAGGGCATGTGCAATTACCAAGAATGGTTGTACATAGCTTAAATTTATCGGGTACAGCTAAGATAGCTTACGGAGTTATTTCCGGTTATGTATTTGAGCAAGGACGGTCAGCGTTCCCATCAATTTCAAGGATAGCCATGGCTTGCAACTGCTCAAAAAAAACCGCTATCAAGTACGTTGATGAGTTAGTAGAAAAAGGGTTTATACAGAAAGAGCGTAATGGTAATGGAAGAACCAATACCTATTATTTGGTTGACCTTGATAAGATCCCCCACCTGCACGTATCTGAGATGTTCTGGCGGGCAGTCAACAAGGTAAACAGGGAGATTAGAACAAGCCTTTATGAGAATGTATATGATTGTCTTATGGATGTAATCTCAAAAATTAATTATAGCGGTACAAAATTCAAAGACATTTCGGTCAACGATAAGACAGAGTTAGGTCTGAAGGAAACACTTTTGGAAATGGTAAATAAGGATAGCGAGGAGACATTTAAATCGCCGAATTCTTTGAGTGAAAAATCAAATATGTTATTTCCCCCACAACAATCAACAGCTACCGCAGTACCTCTAGGTGGCGACCCTAAAAAAGTGGGGGATGTTCTAGGCGGGACAAGTCGCTATTGTTTACCGGCCGATGTAACCAAGTGGAAGAAAGACAACTTTGTTCAATACTTTTATGAGAAGTTCATTAACGCGACTGACAAGACACATGTAGTTGCGCGTAATAAGCATAGGGGAATGTTAGAGCGTGTAATCAAGAATCAAGGTGGCGATAAAGCCAAAGTTAAGAACTTGATTGACTCTTTCTTTGAAATGAAGTACGATCCCCAATCGCTTGAGGTGTTCTGCACTTCCGGTAGGATAATAGAGATTGAACGATTTATCGAGAAGGGCAAGCGTCCATATTATCTAGTGGCTAAAGACAAAAATGTATAAGCGTCAGAGGAAAAACATGAAAACTACGGTATATCTGCTAAAGAATTTCTGGAACGGATTAAACAATCTGACATATTGTAATATTTTTCATTATTTGGTGAGGGTATTAATTTTTCAATTGGGTCTTCCGATATAAAAAGGGGAATTATAATGAGGGACTTATTTACTACATGTAGTTCTTGCGTTGTGCGTGATTGGTGTAAACTTAAAAGCGGAGTAGTAAAACTACCGGCAGATTACTTAAAGACATACTGCGTTGGGTTTGAAAAGGTGACTAAGGCAGTGTACTTAGCAAAAGTTCCTAAAGAATACCAAAACGCAAACCTGTTCAATTACGTAGCTGATAAAGACAATGCTGACTTCTCTGAAATTATTAAAGAACTACTGAACAACCCGGTAGGATTTGTAAAATCAGGTACTAATTTAGCATTGATTAACAATCTAAAAGGTACTGGTAAGTCTTGGACTGCTAATGCTGTCCTTAATGAGTTTCTATATAAAGTTTGCCGTGACCCTGAGTGGTTTGATTACGAAAGTCCTGTAGCTATGTACATCAAGTTCGGGGCGTGGGCTAACCGAAATAGGCATGTATTTACTAGAAATGATGACCAATTCACTTACGAAGTGCACAAAGAATTAACACAAATGAAAGACGTTCCCTTGCTTGTATTGGATGATATCGGCTCAGGTCGAATTACACCGATTATACGTGACCTGATTTATGACGTTATTGACTGGCGCAAAGAGGAAAAAAAAAGCATCATATTTACGTCTAACTTTTCGGATGTACTACTCCGACAGGATGATATGTTAGGGGAAATGGTAGTTTCAAGAATGATGTACAATACAATGGTAATCCCTTTGGGTGGTAGGGACAGACGAGCCGACAACACATATAAATACTAAACCTACTAGGAGTGAAGCTTTAAATGGAAACAAGGTTAGTATATTCAACACCGGATTATCACAAGTTAGTTGAGTACATTGCGCTCCGTTGTTACGACGATTTTGAAAAAAGTAAGGTTGAAATCCATAAATTAATGCATGATATTATGAAAAAGGAACACGTGAATATTATAAATCACGGCAACATAGTGTTTACCATTGCTTCAGTTGACAGGGATAACTACCATGATATACTAGATTCACTAGTTTCATTAAAGGAATATAATAACAATATTAGATGGTCAAGAGACCCGCAAAGTAATTGGGATTTTGTCATATCCTTGAATATCTTATCATTCATAGAGATATCACTTTCTTGTAATGAAAATAAATTACTCCAACATCTAACAGAAGCATTGCTTATTGTACCATCCCTCCATTGGTTTGTGGATAACACATATCAAATAGAAGGTAGTGATAATCCTTACCTCCAAAACGATACAGACCATCTTCAACCTACGGTCTTGTCATCCGATTATATTGCACTGAAGGAATTAGGTTTAACGGACTATGAATTAGAAATGCACACCACGGTTACCGTTGAGATTGTTTCCGACAGGGCAATGCTCCTTCAGGACGCATGTCATTCAGACATGCTGGGGCGCTCCGAAATTTCCCAACGCAATGTATCAATGTCAGATTTTAAATACTATGTCCCCACTGGTTTGTCTAATTCAGACGTTATCTACAGCGAAGCAGATGGTCTTATTCAAGTGACTTACGGAGATATAATGCACACTATTGCCTTGTCTTATGACAAAGTTATGGCGTTCTGTGAATCACGTGGAGACAGTAAGATTAGAGCAAAAGAGTTAGCAAGTTCCATCTTACCCAACGCAATTTACTCCAGGTATATTGAAACCCGCCCACTAAAGCAGTGGAAGCATTTATTTAAGTTAAGAGATGATGTACACACACTAAACGAGAAGCAGAAGAACAAACAAGCCCTGCTGATTGCGTTTCGTAGAGTAGGTGTGCCCGTATAGAACCGTGTAGAAGAAATTAGACATAAAAGGCGTATGATAATTAATGAATTAATAATATTAAAAATACTTTATAAGTATGTTTTAGTATGTGGACACAACTAACCTCTGCAACTTATTACTAAGGTAGCGCGACTACTCATAGTAAAGGTATGAGGGAGGGATCCTGATGGCGGGAATAGAAGAACTTCAACTGCTCAACCACGTTTTGAACGTAAAAGAGTGGAGCGTAGTGGAGAATGCGGGAATTACTGAAAATTACTTTCAAGTGCACAAAGAAGCTTTTTTTTATATAAGCAGGTTCAAGAAAGAAACTGGAGACTTACCGACCATTGAAACAGTAATGAATAAGTTCGAGACATTTGAGTTAGTAGAATTAGAGAATATAGAGCATGTAATTAGGTCTGTAAAAGAGGACTTTCTTTATAGGGAGTTTAAACCAATTTTAGTGTCAGCTTCGGAGACTTTCGCCAAAAGGGAAACCACAGCAGCTATACAACAACTTCAACTGGAATCCAGCAGATTTTTGAAGTCAGTGGGCTTAAGCGGACGGGGCTATTCGTTCATTGGGAATGCACAGGAACGTCTTAATACATATAACAAGATCCACGGTAGAGCAGAAGGCGAGATTATAGGATTGACTACAGGATTTAAGCCGCTTGATTTAGCGACCAACGGACTTGAATACCAGGAAGGAGCTGTTGATTACTTCCTAGTTTTTGCACCAACAAACATGGGAAAGACGCTCATATCCTCTTTTATGATGTCAGCGGCATGGAATAGTACTTTAGAGGATGACTATCCTGCCTACTTCTCCCTTGAACAACGAGCATCGGAGATTGCCCTGAATTGGGACAACACACTGGCTCAAGTATCAAGACTCGCTCTCACACGGGGTACTCTTTCTAATGAAAAAAGAGATGCGTACACCGAGTATATTGACCGTCTTAAGCAAAAGAAAAAAGACATGGTGATATATGACCTTGATAGTAACGGGGGCAAGCCATTCACGCTTGATGAAATACATCGGATACTTGAAAGAGAAGGTCACAACCGGTGGACGTTAGACCAGTTATCGAAAGTACGCCTTACCTCACGAGGTGGTGGAGATCTTAGACAACGATTATTCGATACGTCTGCAGGTATCCGCGAGGTTATTCTTGATACTGGAAAGCCTGCAATGGTTGTGGCTCAAGCGAACCGTGATGCACTTAAGAAAATAAAGAAAGACGTGACAGAGAATGTAGACGCAACAGATATCGGGGAAGCTTTCTCTATTGTCCAGGATGCTTCTAAAGGTATATCTATCGTTAAAGTAAGTGACAATACATTCCGCATAATGGTAATTAAAAATAGAAATAACGCATGCGGTCAATCGTTTCTTATTAGATACGATTTTGACGTAGGCATAGTCTCCGTGCTAGATGACCCCATAGCAGAACAATACTTCTAAATCGACAGGAGGGAGGGGTTTATTCAAATCCACTTATACCTGTCAGTTCAAGGACTCCAAAATGTTAGAGGACAATGATGAAATATAAACTAAAAAAGGAAAATCTCAACTTAGACATTCTCGAAAACCTTTTTATAGACCCTGAAGAACTGACTGATGAATTACGTTTTACCTATCAGCACCTCACAAAAGCAATGAATAACCCTCACGCTTTTACGAAACTCAATGATACAGGCGATTGGGTCATGAGTTGTTGCCCTATACATGCTGAAACAAGAGCATCTTTCGGTATTTCTAAAGAAGCCCCGTATCACTGCAACTGTTTTTTTTGCGGTTACTTAGGCACGATAGACAATCTAATTGAGAAAGCTTTGGACTTAAATGAAGGAGAAGGTATAAAAACACTTCTTTCAACCTACATCTTCGAAGAAAAGCGACAAACGTTTGATATGGTCGGATTCATCGACAACCGTAGGAACAGCTACGAAATATCACACTTAGAAGAATCCACATTACTCACTATGAAAGAATCAAGAGAGAATAATGAGAAAATTTATCAACGTGCTATGTCGTACATGTCTCAACGCGGATTTACTGAACACACGTTGGATACCTATGAGATAAGCGTTGATACCGCCACAGAAACAATCGTCTTCCCTCAACGAACAAGAACAGGACAACTCCGCTTTATTCAAAAGAGAAAAATTGGTAACAGCTATCATGGTGCTAAGTTCATCAACGAAGGGAGCGCTATAAAAAAAGATATTGTCTTTGGGTTGCACTTCATTAACAAACTTAGAACCACCTCTAACCGGATTACTAGAGTTCGTATGGTCGAATCTCCTACGGACTGTATGTCCAATTATCAGGTGGGTATTCCTGCTGTGTCCATTAATGGACGTATTTTGTTTCGCACCCAAGTAAGGGAATTACAACTTGCGGGTATTACAGAGGTTGACATGATGCTAGATAACGATAGGGCCGGCATTAAGGGCATGAAAGACGCTTCTGAAATTTTGGATAGAGCAGGGATAGTTGTAAACCAAGTCCGCTATCCTGTCTTTCCTATTGTCAAAGACTCAAATGAACTCATGAATTTGGGTTTGCTAGATAGGTTAGAGTCTCAAAATGTCAACCTTATCGGTTCTTTATTCAAATAAAAAAATAGTTTCGCACCTTTTGGTAGATATGTAACGACCACTAATAGTAATAGGCAAAACATTACACATGAACCCATTGGAGGAACTAACTATGACTACTCAAATAAAAACAACCGTACAAAACTTCAATATCGAATCCATGACACCGATTTTCAACTTCGTCTTGAAAGGCGTTAGACACGAAGACCGTGAGGAAGTTAGAAGTGAAGCCGTTTTAAGAGTTCTCACTGCCATTAATGGAGGTAAAATCAAAAAAGATGTCTTCACTTTCGCTCACACCGTTGTACAACGCACAGTCTACGATCACTATCGTAGGAACAACCGCTTGATTACCAAAAATAGTACATCGGTAAACTTTTGCGATGGTGCAGACGAAGAGCATGGCTCGACTATCGACTACTTTTCCTATGCGACTGTAGATGTAGGGTTTGGATTGTCGGACGTGAAGAACGACTACTTGAATAACATTTCTGAGTTCACCACACAAGAGAGAAAGATTATGGATTTCATGCTCTTCACTGAAGAAGGTATGGACATGAAACCTACTGAAATTTCTAACATGTTAGGTATTAATAAATCGCATGCTTCCCGTGCAATGAACAAACTTAAAAAGGTGTGTCAGGCGTAAGTTTAACTTTCCCTAATCCTAAGTATACCACACAAATCAAGGGTTTTGTTCAATTGGTTGTAATTACCTGTGCATGATACATCTATTGTCTTAAAGACGCAGTTTCCTGATAGTATACTATCATATGATTTACTACTTGACAAGCGTTTCATATACTATTATGTGCTTAACATAAGGTTTAGAAATCATTCATTACCACAATATTGAATAGACAACATATGGTACCAATCTCAAGTTTATAGAGGCATAAGACCACTATTTATAGTGTGAGAGTATTCTCCATAAGATTAGGACTATCACTAATAATGAGAGATCAATGATCCTTAAATACAAAGCACATTTGGAGGAAACACATTATGAGTAACACAATAGTTAGAGGTCTTGGAAACATTTTAGCAGGTGGGGCAGATTTTATTAATTTTGAAGAAGAAAAGCCGATGACTTTACTCTTCATTGATTGGTTTGAAGATTTACTTGGTATTCGTGAGCACTACGAAGCCGCCCTTAACCCTAAGTACGTTCGTTGCCCTGGCAAAGATATTTGCCCATTGTGCAAAGCGAATCCTTCAAAATACCCTGCACTTCGAATCAAATTCCGAGTGTTTGATGCAGCAGATAAAAAAATTAAATTCGTTTCTCTTGCGAAGTCTCACGTTCAGAAATTGAATTCAGATTTTAACTTGGACGAAGTTGACCCAACTAAGAACTTTGTAACTATTTACCGTACAGGTAAAGGAGCAAGTGATACAAGCTACTCAGCTCGTAAGTATATTCCAACCCCTGAAAACGGTAAGCCAGTATTTAATTACCCAACTCAAGAAGTTATTGAAGCTATGCCTGATATCAATCCACAAGTTATTGCACACTCTGTAGATGAAATCACAAGATTCATGAAACTTGCAGATGGTATGACCGAACATCTAGGTAGTCAAGGGTACGGTCAGTTACAAGGAGTATCTGTACAACAAAGTAAACTTCCATTTTAGTATCTGTATATAATAGAAGGTTCTTAACCGTAGCTCCTTGTTTTTACCCATCATATCACAGGTTGAAGCAAGAAACATGAAAATACAGTTAAGATTTTATTAAATTTCTCTAACCTAGGAAGTGTTAGTGTGTCTGAAGATAATAGAATCCTTGAAATTTTAGACAAAGGTGAAAAGAAAACAGCTAGGACAAGAACTAAAAACACCGAGAAAGTTAAAAAGTCTAAGAAGTTAACAAAAAAGGATCAGCAGATACTAGATATAGAAGCGTCTATAGTTATGCCTGACAATTATACACTAATTAACACTCCTGAACTCTTGCAAAGGTTTGTTGATTATTACCAGTTGTATAAGAAAAAGTATGCTGATGACTCATATGTGTTTCTTGATACCGAGACGTATGGATTGAATAACTGGAAAGATGGGTTAATCTCAATTTCAATTGGTTTTATGTCAGAGCATTATTTCAACATACCTATGACACCCTTCCTTCATGAGTCTTCTTTAGAGATTCCAACACTTTCCTTTGATAGGGTAGCAGATGCTTTACGTCCCCTTCTTGAAGCAGACAGGAGGATTGTAATGGCTAACGCTAAGTTCGATATTCACGTCCTTAAGAATTGGGCGAATATTGACCTTACCTTTAATATATATTGGGACACGACGATTATGGGGGGGCTCCTGAATGAGAATGTCCCTAAAGGTCTAAAGGAATGGTACAACTCTTATGCTCTTCCTTGGTTAATTTCACAAGGTAAGTTAAGTCAGGATGAAATGACAAGACCTACATTCAAGTTCGGGAATCTTTTCAAAAAAACACCGTTTGATAGCATACCACACAGGCTTGCAAATTATTACGCGTGTCATGATGTTTTTATGACGCATTGGGTGTTTGCGTACCAAAAGCAGATAGTAGAGAACCCTTCTTATGCCCTTGGGGGCGTGTATAAGCTGTTTAGAGAGGTTGAAATGCCGTTGTTGCCTGTATTTGTAACAGCAGAAAGACGTGGCGTAGAACTCGATTCTAAGTTTCTAAAGGACGTTATTGGTCGTGTGCTTACTGAAAAGTCTAAAGACTTAAAGAAAGAAATTCATAACATTTTAGGAACTACTATTACACTTACTCGATTCCAAACCCGTCACAGACAAGGTATCAAATTCAAGGAAGAGTATAAAGTAATTGAAGAGTTTAACTTGGGATCTTCTGCACAAGTGTCTCAGAAGATTTATGAAGATTATAAAATTCTTGAACCTGAGTTAGTTTACGACTCAGAACTTAAGAAGAAAGTACCTAAGAAATCAACCAGTAAGAAAATTTTAACACGTAATAAAAGAGAACATAGAGTTATCGAACTTATTCTTGAGTACCGTGGGTTATCAAAACTCATTGATTCATTTTGCAATAAACTTCCTGAAAATTCTATTAAAGGTATTATACACTGCAACTACAATCAATTGGTAAGAACCGGGAGAGTTTCCTGTAGTGATCCTAATCTGCAACAAATACCATCAAAATTCGATCTTATTCGCTACGCATTCCGTGCTTCTGAAGGCAGAGTTTTGGTTAGCGCAGATTTTAGCCAACAGGAGTTACGCTGGTTGGCAATCTTTACGCAAGAACAGACGCTTATTGATATCTTTGAGTTAGGCCTGGACATGCACAGTAAAGTTACTTGTCAGATTCATGGCTTTGATTATGACTTATTTGAAAAGATTCGTGGTGTTAAAGGCGAGTCTGAGGAAAAAACCGACACCAATATTAAGGCTATATTAAATAAGTATAAGCATTCTCAAGAATTATTATACGCTGTGACCTACTTCAATAATAAAGAGATAGATTATATCGACCCTGATAATTTCAGTGAGAACATGGTTTTCTCTCTGGCAGCTTTCTTTGAGTTACTACGTAAAAAGATCAAATCAGTAGTTTTTGGTGTTGTATATGGTATTACTTCTATTGGATTAGCCGACCAAATTGATTCTTCTAAGGAAGAAGCGCAATCACTGATTGATGGATTTAAGGCGGGGCTTCCTAATTACCTTCTATGGGAAGCGTCTACACACCGTGAGATTCTGAATAAAGGTTACATCGAGACAGTTCTTGGACGGAAGAGACGTTTTGGGGAGTCCATTGCAGAAGCTAAACAAGATTCTTTATTTAAAAAGTCCGGTTGGCATTGGAAAATTGAGCGTTGTAAACGTCAGTCCTGTAATGCGAAAATACAAGGTTCTTCCGCAGACCAAAGTAAAAAAGCAATGGTTAATCTGTTCTATCCTACACGTCCAGATGGTACGAAAGTATTTGATCGTGACGAGTGGTTGAGTCAAGGTTATGTATCGCAACTTGAGAAGGATGATATTCACCTCATCCTTCAGGTACACGATGAATTGATCTTTGATGCACCTTCTGATGTTGACCCCGCCGTACTCAAGGAAATTACTAATACTATGGCAAACGTTATACCCAATAATGTAGGAATTAATTTCAAGTCTGACCTTGAAGTTAGTCCTTATTGGGGAGGTAACTTCTCTCAGGAGCAAATCCGTCAGATTAATGAGGGAATTCTTGATTGGACTACGGTGTTTGAAGACGAAGTAACGAAGAAACTTGCTAAGTTTGGTATCGAGTATACGGTTGGTATGTTCGCTGATGTAGGTGAAGACGAAGAAGTTTTAGAAGGAGGAGATGAGTCTGTCTAGTGCGGATTTTTCTATGCTTCTAGTACGCCAAGTGAGTCAAAACGACTAGGCGGTTACTTATAATGGACTTAGAAGAATTGAAGGAGTGATTTCATGTCATCTAGTGGTATTCGAGTATGGGGAAACACCCAACTTGCACCTGAAAGAATAGTAGAAACAGGCACAAATGACGAACTTATTATCAGTGTTAACGGAACAGATTTCCCTATTACCTTAGATGCAGGTACTTACAGTACGAGTCATACGCATGTAACTTCATTGTTCGTTGCTCACGTAAACGACAAACTGGTTGAGGCAGATTGTCCTGTCAAGGCTAAGGTAGGTGGTATTCATGATGACGCACCAAGAACAGTCCTTATTTTTGAAGCCTTGAATATTAACGAGGGTGTCACTATGGATATCTCAGGTACAGGTGCTACTGAGTTTATTGGAGATGATCCTTATGAGGTTCAACAACCACAAATCGAGTTAGTATCATCATACTCAGATACCATGAGCAAAGTAGACATTAGGAAAAATTTTTTAGTAGGACGTATAGCGGTTTGGGGACGAGCTCAAGTGGAATTGAACGGTTCAGTTTTAACTCGAAGAAAATAACAGATAGACCTGGAAAAGACCCCGAAAGGGGTCTTTTCTATTTTCGCATCTATTTAATAGGATAGAACAACTACTAGAGGGTAAGCCGGAGAGCTCTAGGGGGGAATTACTAATATCGAACTTTACGAGGTTTGTCAACGTTGGCAAGCCCACCTATCAGAACTGTATACACAAGGATGTAAATTAAGGCTAGACAACTTAGGTGATGGTGTTAACAACTATGTTCTTGTCCATGAGCCTGATGTACTTGCTCCTAGCCATTGCGGGCTCAATACAAAGAGCTTCTAAATTAGCTTCGCAACTCCTGAAGAGTATAAAACGACGATTATAGAGAGGGAGGCAGACAACATGAAAAACTTTACAGCAACCCAGTATGCTGAAATTATCTCCAACAAAATTTCTCACATGGCTCACACAATTGCGAGGCAAGATGGTAGAGAGGCAGTAGAAACTGACTTCTCAGCAGCGATGATTATGACTTTTGCTGAAGAAATGACGTTGGTGATGAACCGAGTTTCAACAATGGCTGCAGAGCAAATAACACTGCATTAGTTGGAGGATAACTCGTGACGGCAGAAGTAACGGTTCTTTCTGAGTTCACTTTACGGGCAAGAGTGCGGGAGAGTGTTTATCCGAACAATGGGACAGAGTTTATACCTTTAAGGAGGATCTATATGAATTATTCATTAGAAACCAATGTACTGCCTACGGTTGGGGGCTGACTAATGGGAGGGGAATTAGAGTCAGTTAGCATCAAGCAATCCGATAAAGGCAACGAAAGTATTATATTCTCCCAAATGGGCAGAAGCCGACAGAATGCCGAGGTAAAGAAGCAGAAGTTACTCAACAAAATAAGTGAATCTGCGATGGCTAGGCGTACACCTGTCCACACACCAAGTTGGTTATCTAGGCTCATCGCTAGGTTGAAGTGGAATCTGTGGGGTGGTTGGTAAATGCTAGGTAGATACGTTGTAGGTGGGAGGTTGGATCCTCCTTACTACCCTACCAAGCCTTCCCCTCATTTTATTGGAAGGAATATAGAGATTCCTGCCAAGGCACAGGGTGACAGGATTATCAGGGATACGTTCACAATGTCCCATGATTTAGAGTTCTATGCGATATCAATATACGCTGACGTGGACAGCATCGAGGATTTTTGGAGTCTTAAGGTGAATGGAAAGACAATCATTAAGAATCTTCACTGTAAGAATTACGAGGAAGGTCTTTATTTCCAAGTAGCCCATCCGGTAAAAGCAGGTAATCAGTTTCTGCTTGAGTATCACACTCCACATGGTGACAAGAAGAACTTAGGGTTGATGTTCCACTTCCTGACTGAGCACGGCGTTGATTTAGTTCTTACGGGCACTACTGATTTAGGTTCCTACCCTGACCCGCCAGCGGAGTTACCTGACTATGAGGAACCTCCCGAAACTCCTAACGGAGGTATACAGCTTCCTGTCGCATGGCAATCATTCAACACTGTGGCTGAAGCGACCAACTGGGCTAAGGACTTAGGAGTCTCAGTGGATTTTGCAGGTAAGTTAGATGCGGCCAACTATGTCACAGAAGCCTTATCCCTTTTACTGAATACTTGCAGTGGCTTTGCTGATATGATTCAGAAACATAAGTTGACCATCAATATCAAGAACGGTAACGGGGCTAATGGTTACTTTAATCCTCCAACCGGAGAGGTTGTTGTAAGCAAGACCTACGACTTCAAGAATGCTGCCGCCATTGCACAGGCAGAGTACGATACTGGTCAGAAATCGTCACCTGACAGACTTAGAACAGTCATTCATGAGATAGGGCACTGGTTACATTTCCACAATGTTGGAGAGCAGATGTTTTATAAAATTTCAGCACTTGACCCTGACAACTACGGGGCTAAGACGATACTGACAAACCCTGAAGCAACGTATATTGCCAACCACTTATGCAATTACGCTACAAAGTGGTTTCCGATTGAGCTAATACCCGAAGTGTTTACTGCTAAAATAACCGGAATTCCTATTGATAGAAATATATGGGAGTGGTATGAGCAGTATGGGGGATTCAAGTGTGGAGGATGGTGAGTTACGTATGAAAGTAGATGATAGAGCGAGTATCCTCTTTCCTGACATAGAAGGGGAAGTAATAGAATTGTACGGTGACCTTTGTATTATGCGTGGAATAAAAAAACAGATACTACGCCAGGGAGGGAAGTAAGTGGATATTACAGTGCCGTGCGTCTTTTGTAAGCATTTTAATAGGGATGATCGGGCGAACATGTCTTGCATGGCTTTTCCTAATGGTATACCAAGTACCATACAAGATTTGAAGTTCATTCATACCACTCCGTACCCTACCGACAATGGAATACAGTACGAGCCAGTAAACGAACAACAAGACTATTTTAACTACTTTAAGGGAGAAATTATACAATAAAAAACATAATTAAAGCAGTATTGTCAGTTTTGATATTCGGTGCTCTGGGTGTAGGTTTTGGAGCAGGTATGCTATTGCTATTATTGATAGGGATTTTGTTTAAGCCATTGGCGGCAATTGGTATCGGTTGGATTGTAGGTGTCGGACTCAAGCTAACTGCAGGTCCGTATGTGGCAGGTGCGCTAAGTAAGCTCTTACATACGTCAATTACAGCTTCCATGCTTCCTCAAGTATTCGTAGGTGTTATGCTTCTGTCAGTTTACATTTTTCCATCAATTAAGATATATAGAAAAATGGGGAATTAGGGAGATGAAGATGAATGTTAGGATTCATGAACAAGTGCCCTCATTGCGGGGGCAAATCTTCCTTTACTCCGGAAGAGATGGAGTGTGACAAGTCTCTAATGCTTTGGTGCAACCATTGCGGTAACTTCATTAATCAAACACTGACACTTGAAACTATTAGACGATGGTGGATTCGACATGATGAAGGTGGAGAGTCCATTGAACCACCACTAAGCAAGATTCAACTGGAAGAACTCCTTGTCCTACAGGACAAACTAAACTTAGAGAGTAACAGGGTTGCCTTAGAGAACATAGAGATTCACATTAAAGATTTTACAGACTACCTCTACACCGAAGATGAACCTCCCAAAGAGGACTATCTGAAGAAGTATGAAGTAAATTTCTATAACCGATTTGCGTGTGAAAATCAAATATTTTATGTTAAGGCAAAGAATGAAGCGGATGCAGAAAGGTTATTTTGGGTAACCCACTCAAAAGACTCATATTATGACTGCATTGAAGGTATAAGTGAAAAAATTGAAAATGACTATTATATAGAAGAAGGTGGAAGCTATGAAGGTTCAGGTAACAGCTAAGTTTTCCCTAGACAACGGGGAGGTAAAGAGGGTTGATTGGTACGAAATTGACCCTATATTGAAAGGTCATATTATGGAGCATGGCGAAAAGAAGCCCGTGGAAATCATTCTGAAGTCTGCCAAGGAAGTGCTGAATGAGTACAAGAAGATTTTCCGTAAGTACCATCGGGAGAATGAGGTATTTGCGATTGAGGACATTACAGGTGAATTAGCAGGCGTTCCATTCTCTAAAGTAAGCTACTGGACTGTCAAGGCGGAAGAGATGAAGGAAGATGCTACCAAGCTTGTTAATAGAGCAGTTATCAAATCGTAGTTTGGAATATCCTAAGAAACTGTTTAAGGCGGGAGGTTAAATTTATGAACACTAAAAGCGCAATCAACATTCGTCAGTCAGCTAGCATATCCCAACTCCAGGAGGAAGTAATGTTCTTAAAAGGACAGAATGAAGCAGTTTTTAAGATGCTATCATACCTTACTGAGCAAGCGGGTGGTTCTATTACTATCCCTCAGAACTTCACTGAGTTGGTAATTGGTTCTAACTTTACCTTTGAGCGTAATGAAGAAGGAGATTACGTTATGATTTCTTACCGTTGACCCTACTATAACGATTAAATACGAATTGTAACTACTTTAAAGGGAGGTAACATACTACTATGAACCAGCAACAACGACCAACATTCGGTGGCATTCCATTCTTCGGATTTGGAGACAAAGTATACATCACGGAGACATTTGACGGTAGTACTTCTCCACAAGAACTTGCAGATCTGCTTGCAATTGCTAAAGAGATCCGCAGTTCAGGTGCTGATATCGTTGAATTGAAAGCCAAGGCAGACCTTGCAGAGCTACGTGGTGTGCAATTGAGCCGAATTTTGGAAGCCAATGAAAGACTTGCGGAACGTGTCGGGAGACTTGAGCAAGAATTGCTTGAAGTTAGTTTTGAGAAATGTATTGCCCCTTCTTACCCTAAGGATTTTGCGTATTACGGAAGCTTATCTGAATCACTGAATAATGTTGAGACTCAGGAACTGGTATTAGATGCGGCGGGTGTTGAGATTAGTACAGGAGAATTCAATTACGTGGCTATGGGCAACACAGCAGTTATCCGTATGAACGATGGCAAAAAAATCATTACATTGGTTGCTCAAAACTTCTATGAAGCTTTGGAAGACGCATTATAAAACCCTAAAGATGGGATAAATATTTCCTTTGATTTGTGAACCTGACTAAGCCGCTCAAATATTAAATGGATTGTCAACAGTAATCCTGAAACCTTACAAGCATAGGAGGGAAGAAATGGCTACCAATATGTACATTCTTGGGGTTGTAGTAACAGAGGTAGAGCGAGTAGAGAGTGCTATACAAGCGTTAGAACAAGCTATGTATCACGCTTCCCCTGCCGCTGTCAACGCATTACGAAGTAGTAAGAAACAGCTTGAAGGAGTATTAGAGAGAATAATGCAATCCGAAGTAACCTCAAATCTTAGCTTGCAGAATCTTATTGAAGGTAATAGAAAGTGTCTACAGGATTGTTTTAGCGCTAGTATCTCTAGCGGGAAACTTAGTTATATAGGGAGAACGAGAAGAACATGAAGATTACATTCCGTGAACTTTATCAGGCTGTAAGGGAGACTAAATTAGCGACTAATACTCTTGGTGTTGACATTGATAATTCCCCCACCGAAGAAGGTCGAGGACTGCTCACTGAAGAGCAAGTACGCTTTCGCAACAGCTATATGGATTTGTATAACACTGATGTAAACATAAGTGAAGATATTACTGAAATCAGGCGTAAAGTTGACCTCTGTCTATCGTATATTAACGTACATTAGATAGGTTAGGTTTAAACTTACCTGCTCATATCCACAATATATATAGATACTGGGAAGAGACTTAAGAGTCTCTTTTTTTATGCAACTTTACTAGTAGATGAATCCACTAATGAGAGTAAGGGAGCGTGAACAATAATGGACTTACAGGGGTTTAGTGTAGATCAGAGAGTAGCTGCAGGGCTTCATATGGTTGAGAAACCAGATAAGAAAGAAAAGGAGATTTGGTTTAAATCTAATGGCAAGTACCTGTTTCTCAGTTCTATTACAGAAGAGAAACTTTATAGCCAATCATTCGATATGTTTCAACACTGGTTGGAGGAAACTGTGATTAACTTGCCGCCTTACGAGAAGCTTATGGAAATTATTGAACTTGAAGGAAGTGAATTGTTCGAATGAATCCTTCAATAATGGCTGATAACAATGATAAGAGTACTGTTGAATAACCCCTTTATGTGGAAAAAATTAGATGAATACTCTGTGAAGAGTATTCCAAAGGTAAGGAGGTTTTTCATATGTTTCCTGAAGTAGATGATTATATAAGAGTTACCAGTGAAGGAAGTCCTCATGATGGACTTATTGGGCAGGTGGTAGCTACAGCCGAAAAAGATATGCTAGTCCTGAGGTTGTATGGAAGAGAAGTGCGGCTAGCTCAGTCAGAATTAAGTGTTCTGGCAAAGAACGGATCAAGGGCACACTCTTTAATAAGTAGAAAAGCAGTGCAATGGGACATGAACCACTTAGACTCTATTGGTCTGTACGTCCTCATGGATATAGCACTGTGGCTACGAGATTATGAATGGTGCAAAGACATTAATCAGCGTATGGCAAGAATCAGGTAGGCGAAAGCCTGCCTTTTTCTATTTCCGCAACTATCTTAAGGTATAACCCGACCACTATAGAGTAACCCATCGAAAGGAGTGACGGCTAATGAAATCAGGTGAAATTCTTCGAAGCGGTAAAAGCGACCACTACCACTCGCTTGTATTCTCTAGTAAAACCTGACGAGGAACGACTCAAGTCTCAGTCTAGCTATATTATGATTGGTCAAGTGCTTCGTGTGAAAGACCGAAATATCTGGATTAAAATCTGGTTACGCAGGAACATTGAACTCTTCCAGAAGATTACCGAATTGACGGTAAAGAAAATCTCAACGCCTCGTTACTGAAGGATGAAACTGAACGTAACACAGGTACTTACAAAGTGGACTACGTTCTAGTAAACAACTACGAAAATAAGTTTCATGCTGATACTAGGGAGTATATCAGCGATGTTCTAGTTGCCAAAAAAGGATGATAATAAAGTGATAAGGAAAATTATACTGACGTTGGCAATAGCTGTGACAATTACTGCTTGTTCCCCGCAAAGCGGGGTCTCCGCAACTCAAGCTAAGGTTACGGGAAATGTGATCAAGGCTCATGAGCCGGTACAAAAGGTGAATAATCAAGAAACCATAAGTCCTAAGATTAAAGTTAAAACGATAGCCGCTACTGTACCCGCATCAACACACACACCGAAACAAAAACCTCAGCCGACCAAGGCAGTATCGACTGTCGAGCGAAATCTAATCAACCACATGATAGGGCAAAAAGTGTCCAAAACAAATGCTAGTAAATGGGCAAAGCTGATTATTGAACATTGCAACGCTTATGGCGTTGACCCTTATACCATTCTAGCAATGATTCAGGTTGAGAGCGGGTATAACCCTAATGAGGTAGGCCCTTCTCATGACACAGGATTGCTTCAGATTCTACCGTCCACTCAAAAGTATATGAGGATTTCAGGAAGTCTATTTAATCCGTCTATTAATATTGAGATTGGTGCAAAGTACCTGGCTTATAATCAGAAGCGGTTTGGAAATGATTTGGGGATAATAGCCTACAATCAGGGTGAAGGGAATTTATCTAGAGGTACATACAGCAAGAAGTATCTCGCTAGGGTCAATAAGGTTCTAGCGACAATTGATAGGTGATTTCATAATATGTATCAAATGTATCTTTTCCTTATATTGTGAGTAATGCCTCAATGAAAGGAAACAACAGAACCTTACCATGCAATTCTAATCAAACCCTCCGGTTCTGCTAAAGAAAGACTTAAGGAAGGTAAACTCAAGTATCCCTTGAGGTAATTGAAAGACCCTAGAGAAAGGGTCTTTTTTTTGCCCGCAACTCCTGAAAGACATGGAACGACCATTATAGAGTACAGCAAACTAGCACAAGACCAAGCAAATGGATTTACATTCAAGATTACAGTGATGAATGGTGTTATGTGGCATGACTACCGGTTGCCCGGAGACGTGCTACAGACAAAGCTGAATACATGACTGCTCTACTACATGGCTTCCACGTTTCTAAATACTGCGCCGCCCTAAACGAGAAGGCACGGAAACTTAAATTCAATTTGAAGTGGGGAAGATTTAAAAGGAGTTTGAGGGATTAGTGAAAGTGGTGCTGTAGTTACAGAGGGTGGGGAGGTAGTGGACTTTCTGAAAGCTGTGCAAGAAGACAGAAAGTTCGAGGTGAAATAGTTGATAAGAGAAGACTACGCAAGGCTTAGAAAAAAAGGCGTAAGAGATATGCACAACATGGAACTTATTAAAGCTTGTAAGAGAGATAAAGATTTGCTTGGTGACTTTTTTACGGAAAATAGGGACTTCATCTTTTCCATCATTAAGCACTTTAAAGGGAATGTGGAAGAACTGAGGGCTAAGTTCAGGGTTACGGATGACGAACTATATCAACATGCTTGCATCGGTATCCTGATTGCTCTCCAGGATTTCAACTTTGATAGAGGCATAAAGTTTACCACATATGTCGTTCGCCCTATCCTATGGGAGATTAATCAGCTTCTCTACAGTGACTCACAGTCTGTACGGTTAAGCCGTGGTGCTGTTGACCTCATTAAGAGAATGGTTGAGATCGAGAATACTCTAGGTTACCGCCCTAACGAAGAAGAAATGTCGGAACTCTTGGGCATATCGGTTGAACGATATCGAGAGATTGCTATGTTCAGTGATGATTTAGAACATTATGACGCAATTGATAACTTTGACATAGCGGACACTAAGGAGCGTGTACTTGAGGATGAAGTGACCAACAAAGTCTATGTAGAACAACTTCTAGTAGATTCTATGTTTACAGATTTTGAAAAAAAGGTCATGGCGTTTGTTATGGAAGAGTCTAACAACACTCAGATCGCTGAGAAGCTTAACGTCTACCCTATGACTATTAACCGAACTCTTGCTCGTATCCGCCAAAAGATTGAGAGCAAAGAAGCTAACGTGAAGGAAGAGAAAGTCATAGTTGCATCCAAGTATGAACGAGAGATTACTATAATCGCTCAAGAGATTAAGGAACGCAATAACCTCATGTGCATTGAAGACATTACTGAATTACTTGAAGTGTGTGAATATCCTATCGAGAAATACACGACACGTGTGTTGTATTACATGAGACAAAAAGCCATTCAGAAGTTGGATTTTTGTGTCTGAAACAGAGGGGATAAATCTCGCTCTGTTATCTCAAATTTGAAGGTGAAAGTCAAGTGGAACTTACCTTTTATTATAGCGATTCATGCGGGCACTGTCGCCGCTTCTCTAAGACTCTTGAAAAGATTGAAAAAGAACGGCCGCATCTTAAGATCTCTAGGATTGAGTATGAGCGATCCGTACATACGGATGTGAAGTATATTCCTACAGTAGTTGTGAAGCACGGAGAACGTGAACTAGGGCGTTTCAGTAGTGCTCTAGCAAAGAAAGTGATAGATAACTGGATCAACCAACTGGAAGAATATATTAAAACTCATTTAGAGGATATTAAATAATGAAACCAAGTTATTTAGTAGATATCGAATCAACCGGACATTTCGTTGTAACCATTATAGAACGGATATAAGCATTAGTGTGGTACTGAATTTTATACGGTGAGCTAACCAGGGGTGACACATCATCTTACCCGTTGGAATTGAGACGTTGACAGAAGCGCAGTAATCAAGAAAAAGTGGCTTACCCTCATCCTATGCTCGTCATACAGACGGCCGGATGCAGGGTTATTTTGTTTGCAGAGACGCCTTTTTCGTGTCATATTAGTATTAAACTCTTTTCGCAGGCGGCGCTTTACCGCGTTACGATCTTGCGATTGATCCCGGAGGGAAGGCATGAAGGAAATGAATGATTTGAAGAGGAAAGTGCTGGAACTGCTCAAGGAGGACGCACGAAGCTCCACAGCGTTGATGGCGACGCTACTTGGGGCGGAAGAAGCCGATGTAAAGACTGTGATTGAGCAGATGGAACAAGACAATGTTATCGTAAAATATGCAACGGTCGTCAACTGGGATAAGGTGGATGACGAGCGGGTGACCGCACTGATTGAGGTGCAAATTACGCCGGAGCGGGGCCGCGGTTTCGAGGGCATCGCCGAGCGGATCTACCTGTACCCGCAGGTGAAATCCGTCTATCTGATGTCTGGCGCATACGATCTGCTGGTGGAAGTGGAAGGCCGCAATCTGCGTGAAGTCGCAAATTTCGTATCCGAGAAGCTGTCGCCGATCGATTCTGTACTCTCTACCAAAACTAACTTTACACTCAAAAAATACAAACAGGACGGGATCATCTTCGAGGAGCATGAGGAAGACAACCGTCTGATGATCTCTCCGTAAAGGAAGAATGCCATATGATCACGAACAATACTCAACCTAACGGAGACACCGGCAAGTCTATGAATTCCTATTTGGCCCCACTGGTCCGGGAGATTCAGCCATCAGGCATCCGCAAATTTTTTGATTTGGCAGCTGGCAGCAAGGACATTATCTCGCTCGGGGTCGGTGAACCTGATTTCAAGACTCCTTGGCATGTCCGGGAAGCTTGCGTATATTCATTGGAAAAAGGCTTTACCGGTTATACCTCTAACGCAGGCATGCCTGAGTTGCGGGAGGGAATTGCCAACTATCTGCATAACCGTTTTGCAGTAGATTACAATCCGGCTGACGAAATCATTGCCACAGTAGGGGGAAGCGAGGCGATTGACCTTGCCCTGCGCGCTCTGATCTCCCCTGGCGACGAGATTCTGATCCCGGAGCCGTGTTATATTTCATATTCTCCTATAACTGCCATTGGTGGGGGCATTCCCGTTGGCATTGAGACCTTTGGTGAGCATAACTTCAAGCTGACTGCGGAAGGGCTGGAAGCCAAGATCACACCGCGTTCTAAAGTGCTGATCCTGTGCTATCCAAGCAATCCGACGGGTGCGATTATGACACGCGAGGACTGGGAGCCTATTGCTAAAGTCGTGGAAAAGCATGATCTCATCGTGATTTCTGATGAAATCTATGCGGAACTGACCTACGGCAGCAACCATGTAAGCTTCCCGTCGCTGCCAGGGATGAAAGACCGCACGATTCTCGTTAGCGGTTTCTCCAAAGCCTTTGCTATGACAGGCTGGCGTATGGGTTACGCCTGCGGGCATCCTGAGCTCATCTCCGCCATGCTGAAGATTCATCAGTACACAGTGATGTGCGCGCCTTCCATGGGGCAGGTGGCTGCGCTAGAGGCACTGACCAACGGGCTTGAGGAGAAGGATCGGATGACCGATTCCTATAACCAACGGCGTCGTCTGACCGTGAAGGGCCTGCGGGATGCCGGGCTGGAATGTCATGAGCCGCAGGGGGCGTTTTACGCTTTTCCAAGCATCCGCCATACCGGTCTGAGTTCTGATGAATTCGCCCAGCGGCTGCTTCGTGAGAGTAAGGTCGCTGCGGTTCCGGGCAGTGTGTTCGGTCTGGGTGGCGAGGGCTATCTGCGCTGCTCGTATGCGACTTCGGTGTCGCAGCTGAATGAGGCCATCGAACGCATTGGAGCCTTTGTCACCAAGCTCGAAAGGGAAAGAACGGAATAAAGAGTAAAATTTATGAAAAGAGTCTAGTAAATCTCTCAATTGCATGGTATAATTTTACTTTGAGAGAGTAAGTGTAGCCTTTAATGACAGTTGGAGGTCAACGTTGCTCTGGAAACGAAGCGGATGCTTTCTAGCCGGTTGTTTCGATGCTATTTTTTAGCAGACGCTCAACAAGATTTTTAGGAGGTATGATTGTGCTCAGTGCCGATTATTACTTACCTTCCTATGGCGGGGAATGTTTTTCAGGAAGCGGGAAACGGCCCCTTAAGGGCGATGCTTCTGTACGCAGGCTCTCTTTGGAAGATGAAATTCGGGTATTACGCACCAAGATGGAGCAGCTTTTTTTGCAGGAGAAATCGTTCACCTCGGACAACGTCATTGAAATCAGCATTATGCTGGATCTAAAGATAAATGAATATATGAAGGTACGTCCCTGTAGAAGATAATCGCCTGGGACGCAGCTCGGAGGGCCTATTTAGGCCCTCTTTTTTATGCTGATGAAGAGGCTTATCTTGGGTGTGTTGCTTGATATTATACATAGCCATGGAAACAATTGGCACAAAACTTCTGGAACCGGTCTGAGTACAAACACTTGAATCTATCAATCACCCGAGGTGAAGACAACATGAAGAGAACTAGACAAGCGGCACTGCTTCTGCTGCTCGCACCGCTGCTATACTCAGCTCCGGCACATGCCGATTCCGCACCTGTCAACCAGGAGACGGCCATCTATTTGGATGGACGGCCCCTTCAATTCGGTGTTCAGCCGTTGTTTGTGAATGATACGGTCCTTGTGCCGATGCGTAAGCTGTTTGAGGAGCAGGGAGCCAAGCTTTCCTGGGATAATCAAGCCAAATCGGTGACAGCGATTAAGGGAGATACTGTGTTGACTTATCGGATCGGGGATGGGGCTGCTTATACGAATGGTAAGCCGGTCACCCTAACCGTGCCGGGGCAGATCGTCGCCGGAAACACGCTGATGCCGCTGCGCTATTTTAGTGAGGCGCTGGGCAATCAAGTGAAGTGGGACCCGGTTAGTCATGAAATCCGTATTCAATCAGCCGAAGAGTACAACACCAAGATTGTGAATGCCGTTAACCTACGTAACGTGCCGGATTCGGGAACAGACTCCAGTGTTATTGAATCGCTACCGGCTGGAGAGAAGGTTCAGGTTCTTGAGGAGACCGATGCCCTATGGCTGAAAGTACGCACAGAGGACAATAAGACAGGTTATATCTCTGCAAAACCGGGCTTTAGTGACTACACCAGTCCTTCCCTTGCGGAACTGCAAGGAAATGCTTTGCTGGCGTATGGAGAGAAGTTTCTAGGAACACCTTATGAGTTCGGCGCTTCTCCGGATCAGACACGTACCTTCGATTGTTCTTCTTTTGTCGGTCGGGTGTTCAAGGAGGTTCTGTCCATTGATCTGGCGCGTGTCTCCTACAATCAGGCCAAAGAGGGCAAGGAAGTCAGTATCGGAGACCTGCGTAAGGGTGATCTGCTGTTCTTCAATGCGCGCGGACTAAATATTGGGCATGTCGCCATTTATGCCGGAAACAACCGGATTCTCCACACCTATTCGAAGGAACAGGGCGTTCACTACGAAACCTTGGACAGCAAGTGGATGAAGCGTTTTGTGACGGCCCGCAGAGTATTTTAGGGTGTACTTTGATCCAGTAATACAAGGTGTGAGGTTATGAATGACAAAATAACAATATTGATACCCTATAATTGTTGTGCTATGGTATTCGTAAAGCAAGCAAGGGGGTAGAGAAGGCATAGCGAATGCTGCGGGCCCTTTTGTCCGGTATTTGTGTAACTTCGATCAATATGAAAAATGAACAAGCGTTAACCAAAGAAATGATTCTGGATGCAGCAGAGAGCGTGCTGCGCCGGTTTGGTCCTGATAAAAGCTCGGTAGTAGATGTTGCCCGTGTACTATCGGTCAGCCATGGAACGATCTACCGTCATTTTCCCAGCAAAGCGGTTTTGCGGGCAGCGGTAACAGAGCGGTGGCTGCACCGAATCTCTGATCCGCTGCAGGTAATAGCGGAGGAGAAGGGCGGTAGTACGGCCCAGCGGCTGAGACAATGGTTTCTGGTCCTGTCGCAGAGTAAGCTGGCTTACGCTGTAGAAGATCCGGAGATGTTCGCTATGTATACGGCGGTTACGCTGGAGACTGCGGATGTCATCTCGGAACATGTGGACTGCCTGATCTCCCAAATCGCTCAGATCATGGAGCAGGGGATAAAGCAGGGAGAGCTGAAGCCGGGACAGCCTGAGGTAAAGGCGAGAGCGCTGTTTATTGCGATGGCTCATTTTAATCACCCCGCCCATGCCTACGAATGGTCCGAGACCACGCTCGGCCAGGATTTTGACTCCGTATGGAGTTTGCTGGTTGAAGGGATTAAAGCTCCTTAATTCAATAAGCTAAAGGTAATGTGTCACAAGATTAGAGGGAAGTACTACTGATGAAATTCCATCAGCGGTGCTTCCCTTTTTTTCGATGGAAAATAGAAAAGAAAAATAAAATGACAAAAATATAAAATTGTAAGTTGATTATTGATATTTGTTATTATATAATCAATTCACCGGACGGATGCAGCACAGAATTCTATTGGGCTCATACGCCAACAAAATCTTAAGGAGATGCATAGCAGCGAAGAAACGTGCCGACATTATGAAGATCGGACTGGTAATCAATCCATTTTAAGGAGTGACAACATGAATCAAACTCACAAATCAGTTATTCTCGTCACAGGTGCTTCTACTGGAATAGGCAACTTGTCCGCCCGCACTTTGGCGGCCGCAGGACATATCGTATATGCCAGCATGCGCGATGTTGAAGGGCGGAACGCCCCCCGGGCCAAGGAACTGCACGATTATGCAGCGGAGAACGGATTAAGCCTCAAGGCTCTGGAGCTGGATGTTCTCTCTCAGGAATCGGCAGATCGTGCGGTGCAGGTCATTGTGAAAGAGCAGGGCGTTTTGGATGTAGTCATGCATAATGCTGGTCACCTAGTAGTTGGCGTGACTGAGGCTTTTTCTCCGGAAGAAATGGCTAAGGTATATGACACCAATGTTCTCGGGACACAGCGGGTGAACCGGGCGGCTCTGCCATATATGAGAGCACAGGAATCGGGTCTGCTGCTTTGGATCAGCAGCACTACCGTTCGCGGCGGCTTCCCGCCGTTCCTTGGACCTTATGTGGCTGCCAAAGCGGCTATGGATTCACTTGCCCAGACGATGGCATATGAAGTCGCTCCTTTCGGGATCGAGACTTCTTTCGTAGTACCCGGTGCCTTCACGAAAGGAACTGCGCATTTTCCGAATGCTACCCCTCCAGCTGATGGAGAGACTTCAGCAGCTTACGCAAGAATTAACGGACTGCTCGATGAGGTTGGAGACAGGCTAAGCGCGCTTACACCTGATGACGCCGATCCACAAGCTGTAGCGGATGAAGTGGCCCGTATTGTCAGCCTGCCTGCTGGCCAACGTCCTGCACGATCTGTTATCGACTTTGTCGGTGACGGTGCCGCTGAAGTAACGGAGCTTTCGGAGAAACTGCGGATTGAATTTTTGGAGCGGATTGGACTCGGCGGTTTGTTAGAAGCTGCTGTAACTATTGATTAAATCTATATATTGGATGGTATGTTACTTTCTTTTGTTCGGCTTATATAGTACAACTTGTTCTATTAAAAAAATCATTGGAGGTTATTAACATGGGAAACAATCTTTCTGGTAAAGTGGCAGTCGTAACAGGATCATCGAGAGGCATCGGCCGTGAAATTGCAGAGGAACTGGCCCGGAACGGGGCAAAGGTTGTAGTGAATTACAGCAGCAGCCCGGATAAAGCGGAAGAGGTTGTTTCCGGAATTAAGCAAAACGGCGGAGAGGCTGTAGCCATTCAGGCGGATATTAGCAGTGTAGCCCAGTTGGAGAAGCTGTTTGAAGAAACAGTGAAGGCTTTTGGCGCCTTGGATATTCTGGTGAACAATGCTGGTGTAATGATGACCAAGCCGCTTGCGGCAGTCACTGAGGAGGATTTTGACAAGCAGTTCAGCATCAATGTGAAAGGAACCTTCTTTGCTATCCAGCAAGCGGTCAAACACATGGGTCAGGGCGGCCGGATCATCAATTTCTCCACTTCCGTCGCTGGTGTAATGTTCCCGACGTACAGCGTTTATGCAGGCAGCAAAGGTGCTGTTGAGCAGTTTACCCGCCAACTGGCGAAGGAGCTTGGACCTAAGGGAATCACCATTAACGCCGTCGCACCGGGTCCTGTGAACACCGAGCTGTTCACTGTGGGTAAATCGGAGGAGCAGATTGACGGTATTCGTAAAATGAATGCTTTCGGACGTCTGGGAGAGCCGGAGGACATCGCAGGGGCGGTTGTATTCCTGGCCAGCGACGCATCCGGTTGGGTGACCGGCCAGACATTGCGTGTCAACGGTGGAATGGTATAAAAGATAGGATTTCTATTTGCAGAATTGAAAACAAGCAACGAGCCATGGTCCATGGCTCGTTGCTTGTTTTTGCTTCTCTGGAGTGCCTAATACAACCAGAAATTGTAAGTTGATTTCTATATATTTGCCTTCTTTGCGCAAGTGCGTTTAAACTGTTATTATGTGATTTTTAGGACTAAGGGGGAAGCGGATTGAAGGGAAAGTGGAAAGGCAGCATAGCCGTTGCACTGCTGGTAATGATGACGTTGATTGCAGGCTGCGGTGGGGGGAACACGAAGGATACGGTGAATATCTTTATGATGTTGAACGGAGTGAACCCCGATACCAAGGTTGTTCAGGGTTTTGAGAGCCACCTGAAGGACAAGCTGGGCGACGAAGCCAAGGTGGAGTTCAGCACAGCGCCGATCTATAATATCCAGAAGCTGATGGTTGAATACGCGGCTGCTATGAATGATATTGTAATCCTGTCGAAGGAAGATGTGCTCAACTATGGCAAAAGCGGAGCCAACCGCCCGCTGGATGAATATTTTAATCCGGACGATTACCCGGAGGGCGTCTTTGAAGGCGGGGTAGTGAAGGAAGGAAGTAAGGATATTGTTCAAGAGAAGCATTTGTTTGCGATTCCGCTGTCCAAGCTGAAGATGTTCAAGGATGCCGGTTTTGCGCCTGATGATGCGTTTCTGACGATTGCCGTTTCGGCGGACAGTCTGGAACAGAGCATTGCGGCGATTAAAGCCATGATGGAATAGCGTTGATTCACAGGACTGGTGAAAAGTGGAGGAGAGTACGTTATGAAAATTTATACACGTACCGGCGATAAAGGGGAGACCTCAGTTATCGGAGGCCGGATAGCCAAGGACGATGTCCGGGTAGAGGCGTACGGAACCATCGATGAGCTAAACGGCTTTGTGGGACAGGCGCGTAGTTTGATGGAAGACGAGAAGTTCGCCGATGTACGAGAGCAGCTGCTGGAGATTCAGCACGAGTTATTCGACTGCGGCTCGGATCTGGCTTATGTGAAGCTCAGCGACAATAACTATAAGGTGAATATTGAGATGGCCGGGCGGCTGGAGAGCTGGATCGACGGTTTGGAGAGTGAGAATCCGGCACTGGAACGGTTTATCCTCCCGGGGGGAAGCCAGCTGTCGTCTGTGCTCCATATCTGCCGCACCATCTGTCGTCGTGCTGAGCGGCGGACCGTGACGCTTGCTCGAAGCAGCGAGGTGAACCCGGAAGTGGTCATATACCTGAACCGTCTATCTGATTACTTCTTTGCACTGGCCCGCACTGCTAATACGAGAACAGGGATTGCTGACGTAGAATATGTGCGTGGTAAAAAGGTGTTCCGGAATTAACATGACTAGCTATTATTCACCCCTATCTTATATTATCCCACCGGAAGAGGACGGCTGGTTGCTCAAGACCATCCTGCATAAACGGATGGATATTTCACGCAAGCTTTTGTCCAGGCTGAAAATGACGGAGCAAGGCATTATGGTCAACGGGGAGCGTGTTTATATCAGCGTGAAGATCCGGACCGGAGATATTGTAGAAATTCGCATGGAGACAGAAGTTTCCGAGGATATTTTGCCCCAACCGATTCCCTTTGAATCGCTGTATGAAGACGAGCACCTGCTTGTGGTCAACAAAGCGGCAGGGATCATCGTGCATCCGACCCATGGCCATTATACGGACACCCTGGCGAACGGCATTGTCCATTATTGGGCGGAAAAAGGGGAGCGCTACCGCTTCCGGCCAGTACACCGGCTGGATCAGGAGACATCGGGCGTTCTAGTTATCGCCAAGAACCCGTTTGCGCACCAGCACATCTCTGAGCAGATGATTGCCGGAACGGTGGACAAGCGGTACACGTCCTTCGTACATGGTGTACCGGCGGTGCCCGAAGGTGATATCGACGGGCCGATTGATCGTGATCCGGCGGAACCTCACCGGAGAATTGTGACGCCGGATGGCTATCCTTCCCTGACCCGTTACAAGGTCATGGAAACCTATAGCGGAGGCTCGAGAGTAGAGCTGAAGCTTGAGACCGGGCGCACGCATCAGATTCGTGTGCATATGACCTCTATCGGCTGTCCGCTGATCGGTGACGGTATGTACCGGCATCCGCTATACAGCGAGGCTGCGCCGACGCCTGCCCAGCAAGCGCAGCTGGCAGGGATTGCTGCACTGGATGCTGCGATGCCGCGTCAGGCGCTGCATGCAGTAAGGCTCTCACTGCGGCATCCGGTGCTGCCGGAGAACCTGGTCTTTGAAGCGCCATTGCCGCCGGATATGGCGGCTTTGGAGATTGAGCTGAGGTGATTAACGGGATATTTTCCTTCTATTTTTAAAAAAAAGAAGAAATTTCAATAAAATAACAGGAGTCATTCCCGTTATTTCCATGCCCTATGGAGTTCCAATCGCCTATCGGGTGAAGTTAAGCCTATCGGGGCATTTTCACCTGAAAAGCGGGGAGGATCGAAATGGGGAGCTTGGAGCTGTAGGCGCGGTGGCGATCGTCAGAAGCTCTTTGTAACCAAGCTCGCACCCGTAAGCAAATACCGTCTCCGGTTTTCAACCGTAAGCAGCGGTGCAATGGGAAGAAATCTGGAGACAGCAGCAACCGGAAGACTACACCTTCCACAGCAGTGACGACCGAGGCTTCGTTCGGATCTTAATCACTAGAGTTGTACATTACTACAAAGGTGAGGTGCAGTGGCACTTTGCCTGCTATTCATGATAAAGGAGCACATTATGAGCACATTGAAAGTCTATCATTATACAAAATGCGGCACCTGCCGCAATGCGATCAAATGGCTGCAGGGTCAAGGCCATGAACTGGATCTGCAGGATATTAAGGAGCAGCCTCCGGGAGTGGAGGAACTGCGTGAACTATTCAAGAACAGCGGACTTGAGCTGAAGAAGTTCTTTAATACCAGTGGTGATGTCTATAAATCGCAGGGGCTCAAGGATAAGTTGCCAGGTCTTAGCGAGCAAGAGCAACTGGAGCTTTTGTCCAGCAACGGAATGTTGATTAAACGTCCCATCGTCAGTGATGGAACCAAGGTTACCGTAGGATTCAAGGAAGATCAGTATGCAGGGGCTTGGAGCAACGTCTGACCCCAATAACGAATAAGATGAATTAGGAGAGGTTTACACATGACAGCAGAAACGAAGGGCCGCGTGATGATCGTGGACGGAATGGCTCTGCTGTTCCGTGCCTATTACGCCACCGCTTATGGCGGATATATCCGCAAGACCAGTGCAGGACTGCCGACGAATGCCGTGTACGGCTTCTTGCAGTATTTTTTCGACGCGGTAAGCACATTTAATCCTACGCATGTAGTATGCTGCTGGGATATGGGCAAGGGTACGTTCCGTACGGAGAAATACGATGGCTATAAGTCAAACCGGGCGGAGCCGCCGCTGGAGCTGATTCCCCAGTTCGATCTGGTCAAGGAAGTTGTGGCAGAGCTTGGCGTACCCAACATCGGGCTGGTGGGCTATGAAGCCGATGATTGTATCGGTACACTAGCGGCTGGCTACGGTGAAGAATCCGAGGTTTATATTATTACCGGAGATCATGATATGCTACAGCTTGTTACGGACAACGTTAAAGTTGTGATTATGAAAAAAGGGCGTTCCAATTATAAAGTGTATGATCCGGCGGAACTGCTGGCAGATAAAGGCCTTACGCCTGCTCAGGTCATCGACTTGAAGGGTTTCATGGGCGACACGAGTGACAACTATCCCGGCGTTCGCGGCATCGGTGAGAAGACGGCGCTTAAGCTTCTAACCGATTATGGTACGGTCGAAGGCGTTATCGAGAATTTGCAACTACTGCCCAAGGGCGTGCGGGCCAAGATCGAAGCTGACCTTGACATGCTGCATTTATCACGGGACCTTGCGCAAATTCGCTGCGACGTGCCGGTAGACTGCACGTTGAACGAATGCTTGTGGGCATTGCAGCGCGAATCCGCAGCCCGCAAGTTTCAGGAACTGGAATTCGGCAGTCTGATGCACCTGATTGCCGAGGTTCAGCAGGAGGAAGGTATTGTACAGATTGAGCTCGGTGATTTGGGCTGAGATGTTATTATGAAGCCGATGAACATAGGGTACGGAGAGCCCGGCTGCGCCGGGCTTTTTGGCGTGTGTTGCAGATTATTTAAGAACATTGTTATATAAAACGCATTTAAGAACACAATCTCGTTTCGAAAATGGCTCTGACATCTAAATAAATAGGCCCCCTTGCAGCCTAAGATATAAAATGAACCCTTGGTACACAAGAAATTCACTTCTTCAGGTGACGAATGCATGAAAAGCTCCACTGCACAGGGTAGGACATGGGAATAGCGGGAATGGCTCCTGTTATTTTCATTAAAACTCGTTCTTTTCTTAAAATAAATGGAAATAATCCTGTTAATCACCTTATAACTAGCTGATTTTGGGATCACAGAGGCTTTTAACTGGAGGAAATCCCGTTATTTATGAATAACTAGGCTGAAATAAAACCATCAACGGTATGTTTTCCTGTTATCAAAGCGCCTTTCCAGCTCAAACGCTGGCTCAGCCGAATATTCTGGTGAAGTGTGAACTGAGATCGCTGTCGCTGTCGCTCCCCTATTTCTTCCAGGTCAAACCACGTCTATTCGCTAAACTTAAAAATGATCGGTTACGGATGTGTTACATCAAAGTTAAACTCTTGTATAGTAAGGATTTTCCCATCAGAAGAAGCGGGGGATTGCTTTGCATTTTTTACGTTATTTCGTTCGCATTGAACTTATCCGCTGGAGCTACTCCGGCTTAATTTCAAAGTGTAGTGGTACAGGTAGTGGTACAGGTAGGGGTTGCTGAAAGGCACCATCTTAGTCAGTTAGAGGGAGTCCTGAGACTTTTTCAGGGCTTTTTTTCTTGCACATGTAAGCAGGACTTTCGAGGGGATGTCCCGGGGAGGCTTCTCATTTTTCCTGATTTATTTCTGATTTCCCGGATAAATAAAATAAGCCTTCGGTATGTATTTAACGCCATTAATAGTTCCAATTCTTTATTTTCATGAAAACACTCATTAATTTTCCATATGCTTACGATAAATGTTTTGGACGTGATTCACAACCAAGCAAGCTCCTCATTCTAATTTTCAGGAGGAGGTCGGGAACCAAAAAAAGCGAAAAGATCTGTGACAAAAATGCTGCAGGACAGCAACGAGCCCTCAGGCTTGAAATTGTGAAAAGGAGAGTACTCATGACAAAGCGTTCCAAGCATCTGAAGCAGAACAATAATCACAAGCGCCCTGCTACTTCATGGGCAGCACTTACGGCAGCTGCTATCTTATTCTCTGGTGTAGTTCCAGTCTGGCCTGTAGCCAAGGCTTCTGCTGCAGCATCTGTACAAGCAGACTATGTCCTCTCTCTGAACAGACCCGTATATTCCTCCTCAGTTAGAGACGGTAATACGCCGGATCTGGCGGTAGACGGAGACACGACTTCCCGCTGGGAGAGTGAATGGCAGAAGGACAACCAGTGGATCTATGTCGATCTGGGGGCGAAGGCTTCCATCTCGAAGATCTCGGTTCTCTGGGAAGGCGCCTACTCCAAGTCTTTTGAGTTTCAAGTATCGGACGATGAGATTCACTGGAAATCGGTATACTCTAACACAGATGGACAAGGTGGGCTAACTGAAGCTGCGGTGTCCGAGCAGGCTCGTTACGTGCGTGTGCTTAGTAACAAGCGTGCGGCGGAAGCATATGGGGTATCAATCCGTGAATTTAGCGTATACGGTACCGGCGGTGCTTCATTACCGCCTAAGGCAGCTGCTCCCAATCTGGCGCTAGGCCAGCCTGTAACCGTGTCTTCCCTGGAAATTGATGACCCGCACAAATCTCCGGATGACATTGCAAAAATGAAACCAAAGGATTACCTCGCTGCTGGAGCCACAGATGGCAACCGCGACACTCGCTGGTCTTCTGCATTTACGGATAAAGAGTGGATCTCCGTCGATTTGGGTAAGGTTAGTGAAATCGGTAGCGTTGTGCTGAATTGGGAAACGGCTTTTGGTCGTGCCTACGATATCCAGGTCTCCGATGACGCGAAGAACTGGACAACGATCTACCGTCAAATGCACGGTAATGGGGCACTGGAGACCATTCCGGTCTATGCCAAAGCTCGTTATGTGAAGATGAACGGGATCGCCCGGGGATCTTCCGCTGGTTACTCTCTTTATGAATTTGAAGTTCATAGCTATCGTGAAGGTGATCCAAAGCCTGTCTACGACATTCCTGATATTCCGGCACCTTCGAGCGTACAGGTCGGAGCAGGAAGCTATGAGATTAACGATATTACACAACTGGAGCCTAAAAATCCGATCTATCGTACTTCGGATATTAAGAGCCCAATTCCTTCGAATGACTGGTGGCAATCCATTCTGGTTGAGAAACTTGGCGGCGGGAATGGTATCATCACTCTGCCGTTCAAGAACTGGTATACCAAGCAAGGTCTGGCCATTCTGAATCCAGGAGCAGGATTTGCGTCTTCTGATGGTGGTTCCATCAATGCGGATGGTGACCCGGATCTCTATCTGACCAGCAATACGATTAACCCTGCTGACGTGAATACCAAGATCTCTGGCTATGGAGACTATTCGGCCAGTGTAATTATGAGTGATGACGACATGGCTAAGATGAAAACGACCTTTGTCAAGGGTTCGCCATTCATCTACAGCACCTTTGACAAGCCGGATGCTGTTGTCCTTCAATCTGCGAATATCACCGGACTGTTTGATGACAACAATCAGCCAGTTCTGACTGAGGACGGCGACACGCTCACTGCTGATCATATCGGCATTCAAATCACCAACAAGGATAAAGCACCGACCCCGCAGACTTTTGTCCGCAATTACGGGGTGTTCGCTCCTGAAGGAACTGTCTTCATGAAGCTCGGCAACACAATTAAGGTCAAGCTAGGTCAAGGCGGAGACTATATGTCCCTGGCTGCACTGCCAAGTGCCAGCGATCTGAGCACCTATTACAAGCATGCGTATGCGTTCGTAACTGACACCAAGGTTGATTATCACTTCGACCAAGAGAATTCCCTGGTGACTACGAACTTCAACTCCGTAACCGATTTGAAGCGTCCAGGCTTCTCTAAGGATACGCTGATGACGCTGTTGCCGCATCAATGGAAGATCTCCTCTACCCCGCTGACGGATTTGTCCTATCCATCGATCCGCGGAACACTGAAGGTCAGAGAAGGCAACACCTTTACGACTTCGGACCGCTTCAATGGAATCATTCCGCAGTTTGTAGAGCCTAACGATCCTACGTATTCCCGTGCACAACTGACGGCATATCTGGATCAGCTGGATGCAGACGTCTCGGGTAACGTGATGAGCGATGACCCTTACTGGCAAGGGAAGAAGCTTCACCCGCTTGCGCTGGGCGTCTTGATCAGCGATCAGCTTGGCGACACCGAGCGCCGGGACCATTACCTGGATGTCCTGAGAAAGATTCTCGTGGACTGGTATACGTATTCGCCGGATGAGCGTCTGCACTCCTACTATTTCCACTATTCGCCGGAATGGGGCAGCATCTTCCCTTATGCCAGCGGCTTCGGTGTAAATACAGGACTTACAGATCATCATTTCACTTATGGCTACTTCATCTTTGCATCCGCAGTTCTGGCTACTTATGACAAGCAATTCCTGCACGATTACCGTGGTATGGTAGAGACACTGATTCGCGACTATGCAAACCCATCCAAAACGGACAGTCAATTCCCATGGTTCCGCAACTTTGATCCATATGAGGGTCACTCCTGGGCTGGTGGTTATGCTGATAACCGTAGCGGCAACAACCAAGAGGCTGCCGGTGAATCATTGTTCAGTTGGGTTGGCGAGTACATGTGGGGTCTGGTAACAGGCAACAACGATTACCGTGATGCCGGTATATGGGGCTTCACAACTGAAGAAAAAGCAGTCGAGCAATACTGGTTCAACTATGATAGCGATAACTGGGCAAACGGCTACGCGCATAAGACAGCCGGCCAAGTCTACGGCAGCGCTTATGCCTTTACCACCTTCTTTGCTGGTGACCCTGAACAGATTTATGGTATTCACTGGCTTCCGCCTGCAGAGTGGATGACCTACTATGCACGTGATTTTAAGAAAGCGGGAGAGCTATATCAAGGCATGATTGATGATATCAAGAAGACGGGCAATGGCGATCAAGAGCGCTCCTGGCAGCATCTCATTTGGCCATTCGAATCGATGAGCGACGCTGAAGGAACGTTGAAAAAATGGGATAGCTCCGTCATGCAGCAGAACGAAGTCTTCAATGCTTACTGGTTCGTTCATAGTATGGAAACACTGGGTCATCGTTCGACCGACATCTGGGCGGATGATCCGGCAGTAACGGTATACAACAAAGATGGTGTCTACACAGCGCAAATCTGGAACCCTTCGGATTCCAGCAAAACTGTTCATTTCTTTAATGCTAACGGTGCACTTGGCTCGGCTACTGTATATGCCAAAGCACAAGTTGCAGTGGACCCAATGAAAGATACAGTAGTGGAGAAGCCGGAGAATTCTGGCGGCGTGAAGTACCTGGATCGCACAGACTGGAAGATTACCACTTCCAGAAGCCCTGAGACTGTCTCCAACATGCTTGATGGGGACCTGTCGACCCGCTGGTCTTCGGGTAAACTGCAAGAACCTGGCGATTGGCTCAAGCTTGATCTTGGCACTGAGCAATCTTTTGATACCCTGTTTATGAACTCTGGGACAAGCTGGGGCGACTATGCTCGTGGTTATGATGTATTCGTATCGAACGACGGCGAGAACTGGGGAGAAGCTCTAGTACACGGCAAAGGCAGCGCGCCAAGTATTGCCGTTTCTCTGCCATCGCAAAAAGCAAGATACATCAAAGTGGTGTTGACCTCAAATGCGGATAGCTGGTGGTCTATCTCTGAACTGAAGGTGGGATTGTTCAACGGCAAGGTTGCCGGGCCAGCTCCAGAGCAACCAACAGGTCCGCTTCAAGACCGTGCGAAGTGGGTCATTTCCGCTTCTTCGTCCCAAGGTTCCGATGTTCCGGTCAATATGACTGACGATAACAGAAACACCTTGTGGACTAGCGGACGTGAGCAAACAAACGGACAATGGCTGAAGGTTGACCTTGGTGCTGAGCGCAGCTTCGATTCCATCGTTCTGGATCAGGGCAATTCACCGGAAGATTACCCGCAAAGTTACAAGCTTTATGTTTCCCAAGATGGAAAGAGCTGGAGCGATGCTGTAATGGGCGGTAACGGTACAGCTAATGCGACAACCATTACGTTCCCAGTTCAAACAGCACGCTACATCAAGCTGGTTCAGACCGGGGAATCCTCTAGATGGTGGTCGGTATCCGAGCTTAATATCGCTAACTATGGAAATGGACGTCAAAAGGAATTGGCATCTGACGGCTGGAATGTGACCGCTTCTTCCGGTGAGAACCCGGAAGCTGTCATTGACGGCAAGGATACCCGCTGGACTTCCGGTAAGGAACAAGAAGGCGGAGAATGGCTGCAGATCGATCTGGGCAGCCCGCAGAAGATCGATAAAGTGGTAATGGACAGTGCGCACAGCGGTGACGACTACGCGCATGGCTATGAAGTTTACCTGTCTAATGACGGACAAGCTTGGGGTAAGTCTGTGGCTGCAGGCAAAGGACAATCTGGTATCATTACTGCCGCTTTTGCCCAGCAAAGCGCACGTTATGTGAAGATTGTACAGACGGGTAAAGACTCTCACTGGTGGTCTGTTTCTGAAGTGAAGGTATTCGCGCCAGACAGCACGCCTTGGACGCCTGGCAAAGACACTGATGCACCAGAAGCACTGGATCGCTCCACATGGAGTGTTACGGATGCCACTTATGGGGACGTTTCGGCGCTGCTGGACGGCGACAGTCATACCCGCTGGACGACCTCCACAGGTCAAGCACCGGATCAATTTATTCAAATTGATCTTGGCAGCACTCAGCACTTCAGCAAGGTCAGCATGGATTCCAAAGGCAGCGATAATGACTATGCCCGCGGCTTCCAAGTGCTGGTCTCCAGCAACGGTAAAGACTGGAATCTCGTGAACGAAGGCGAAGGCCAATCCGCTTCTGTGGTTGCTAGCTTCGCTGAGCAAACTGCACGTTATGTAAAAATTGTACAGACAAAGAGCGAACCAGCTTCCTGGTGGTCTATCGCTGAACTGAATCTGTATCATTAAGAAAAACCGAGACGGATTATCGTGAATAGAACGCTCTGATCTCGTAAAAGAAGCTCCAGCCTTGAGTTGCTCAAGTGCCGGAGCTTCTTTTTTAGGTCTTGGCTATCCGGCCACAGGCTGCTGCTATGGACAAGGAATTCAGACTTTAATCCGGTGCAGATGATGATTTGTGGATTGTAGCCGGTCTATTTGCATAGTATATTGGGTTCACAAACGCTTTACATTCTTGGCTACTCGGAGGTCTTTTTAAATGAAAAGGAAACACAGTCATACCGCAGCTTATCTGGCGGCTATGCTCTATGCTGTAATTATTGGCTTTTCTTTTTTGTTCGTCAAAATAACGGTGACGATGGCGAGTCCGCTCGATGTGCTCGCACATCGTTTTACGATCGGTTGGATGGCGGTAGCGTTGCCCTTCCTATTTGGATGGGCACGGCTTCGCATGAACTGGCACGATATGTTAGGACTGCTGCTGCTGGGACTATTGTCACCTGTCATGTTTTTTGCTTTTCAAGGCTTTGGACTTATGGGAGCTTCGTCATCTGAAGCTGGCATTATTATGGCAACGGTGCCGCTCTTCACTGCACCTATTGCGGCTTTCTTCCTTAAAGAGGTCACTAATCTCGTACAGAAGCTGTCCATTCTGCTGTCCGTCTCCGGGGTCGTCCTTATTTTCTTGATGAAGGGCGAAGCCGGTCTGACCATGGATAATATTGCGGGTCTGGGGCTGTTGCTGCTGTCTGCTCTTAGTATGGCTGGGTACAATGTTCTGGCCCGCCCGTTAGCCCGCAAATATTCACCGCTGGAGATTTCCTTTGTTACCCTGACGATGGGCTGTATCCTGTTTGTTGTTGCCGCCTTGCTCAAGCATGGGTCAGCGGCTACCTTAACTGAACTGGTCACACCTTTCAGTAATCCAAAGTATTTGCTGTCCCTCTTGTATTTGGGAATCCTCTCGACGGTGTTCAGCAACATTCTGTCTACATTTGCTCTAAGTCGGCTTGAAGCGTCCAAGGTCAGTGTGTTCAATAATCTCTCTACTCTGATCTCGATTCTGGCGGGCGCCTTGATTCTTCATGAGGCGCTGACCTTTTCACATATCATCGGGACGGCAATGATCATTGTGGGCGTGCTCGGCACGAACTTCGGCCGGTTGCCGTGGCAGCGGCGGTCACCGCGCATGCGTATCCCTGTAGATAAAGGCTCAGGCGCTTAATAGGAGAAAGAAGGCGTTCTTTTCCATTGAAATATGGAGAAGAGAACGCTTTTTTTATGTTGTGTCAACCGCTTGTTATATCTTTTCGCCCCAAGTATAATGTGGATTAGAGAGCGCTTTAATTAAAGGTGACCGGGATACGGTTAGCTGTTGATCAAGAAAGGGGATTACTTGCAGTGAAATTGCTGGGAGCGATAGAAGCAGGGGGAACAAAGTTTGTCTGCGGGATCGGAACAGAGGATGGCAATATTATTGACCGGATCAGTTTTCCGACATTAACTCCGGAAGAGACAATGGGTCAGGTATTGAATTATTTCAAGGATAAAGGTGTGGAGGCGATCGGTATCGGTTCGTTCGGTCCGATTGATCCGGTGCTCGGCAGTCCTACTTATGGATATATAACGACGACACCGAAGCCGCACTGGGGACAATATAATCTTGTCGGCACTGTGGCAGAGCACTTTGATGTGCCGATCGGTTTTGATACGGATGTCAATGGTGCAGCACTTGGTGAATACACGTGGGGTGCAGCCCGTGGTCTGGACAGCTGTCTCTATATTACTGTTGGAACAGGCATCGGGGCTGGCGCAGTGGTGGGCGGCAAGCTGATTCACGGACTCTCACACCCGGAGATGGGTCACATCCTGGTTCGGCGTCACCCGGAAGACAAATATGAAGGCTTCTGCCCATATCATGGCGATTGTCTGGAAGGCCTGGCAGCAGGTCCTGCCATTGGTAGTCGCTGGGGCCAGCCTGCGGGTGAATTGCCTGCTGATCATCCTGCATGGGAGATGGAGGCACATTATCTGGCGCATGCCCTGATGAATTACGTGCTGATCCTGTCTCCGCAGAAGATCGTTATGGGCGGTGGGGTTATGAAGCAAAGTCAGTTGTTCCCGTTGATCCACAAGAAGTTGCAGGAACTGCTGAACGGCTATGTGCAGCATCCGGCCCTGAATGAAGGTATCGGTAACTATGTTGTGCCACCTCAGTTAGGAGACAATGCAGGCCTGGCCGGTGCGATCGGCCTTGCTAAGCTGGCCTTGGACAGAGAGCAGTAAGAAATAGGGATTGACTGTACGGTAATATATGGTATTGTAGGATTTAACAGTATAGCATCGTCATGAGGAAGCACCTCTTTCGCGTTGATCGCGGAGGAGGTGCTTTTTGGCGTGGTTTGGGACACGGCTTGTATTTTCCGTTGTGGGAGAATGGGACGGTGACCGGATGTGGGAGTGTGAAGCGTCGGTTTAAGTGCTGCCCCGATAGTCCTAACATGCTTACTGTAAGACGGGAAAGGATGGGATTGTTATGCAGATAATATTCATGAACCGCTTGTCGAGGTTGGCTGGCAGGGAAGAAGAGGAGTTCGCTCAGCTATGGATCGGCGAGGAGGAGGGTGTGTGGAGCCTGGGCTGGCGTGATTTTTCGGTAAATACTGCCGAGGAAAGTACGGACAGCCTTTGGTATGAAGGTGGATCATGGAATGAGATGCTCTATGTGTACCGACATGAATTGGCGGTGAAGATGGGGGCCGGATACCGCCCGTTGATTGACGGTGGCTTGCACGAAGAGGAGGTACTGCCCCGCCGGGGCCGGGAGCAGTTGAAGCTGCAGTACTATAGTGAGCATTACAGTCAGGAGAGTATCTATGATGAACTATGCTCTTGGCGCCGGGGCCGTGCATCGAGTGAGCGCAAGGCGCCTTACATGCTGGCAAGCAATCGTCTACTGCGCCTGCTCAGTACCTTTCTGCCGAAGACGACAGAAGAACTGCTGCAAATTCCCGGCATCGGCGAAGCTAAGGCAGCCCAATATGGCGCTGACTGGCTGGCAATAACCTCTACAGCACCAAGGGAGCGCAATTTTCCGCTGGATTGGGTCTATGAGGAGATTGGGGATGAAGAATTTTCCTCCTGGCTGTACAAGCAGAAGGAGCTTAAGTATAAGCGCCAGCTTGAGCGGCTGCGGCTGAATCGGACTCTGCTTCAAGGTATTGAGGGTGGGCTCGGACTGGAGCAATTGAAGAACGAGACAGGAGTCAGTCGTAGAGAACTGCTGGAAGCGCTGGAGGAGCTGGAGAAAGACGGATACTCCGTGGAGAAACTGATACAGCATGAGCTTGGAAGCATGGCGCATGAGGAGCAGCAGGCGGTTTGGAAGGCCTATGAGGAGTTTGGTGACCTGTTCCTGAAGCCGGTATTGTACAAGGTGTATGGCGATGCACCCCCTGCTGCTGCGGGTGGCCTGGAAATCCATTATGAACGCCTACGGCTGATCCGTATCCGGTTCCGGCGGGAGCAGGCTGGAAGCCTCGATTCGGCAATGAGCTTTTAGCACACGGTTACATACCAAAAAGACGAAGGAATCATACCCTTTAGGGTGTGGACTCCTTCGTCTTGTGCTTTCGTTAATAATCCTTCATAGCCAGTCTTTCTTACGGAAGATATAGAGCATTCCGCAGCCGAGGGTCAGCATCAGACCAATTACGGTGTAGTAGCCATATTTGCTGTGCAGCTCGGGCATATGGTCAAAGTTCATCCCGTAGATGCCGGTAATGACAGTCAAGGGCATGAATATGGTTGTAATCGCGGTAAAAACTCTCATGATTTCATTGGCGCGGTTGGCGATACTGGACTGGTAAGCTTCTCGTAAGTTGCCCATCAGATCGCGGTAGGTCTCAAAGGTCTCGGAAATTTTGACGGCATTCTCATAGATGTCGCTGAAATACTTCTGAAGCTGGTCATCGATCAGGCGGAGATCCTTTTTGTTCAGCGTGTTGATAACTTCCTTTTGCGGACCGAGCATTTTCTTGAGCCACAGAATTTCACTGCGCAGACCGATGATTTCACTAAGATGTGATTTCTTCGTATGCATGAGGATATCTTCCTCCAGCTTCTCAATCCGGACTTCAATCCGGTCACCGACGGAAAAATAGTTATCTACTACAAGGTCAATGAGCAGATACAGGAACTTATCGGGTTCGCTAACTTCCTGCTCCCATAACATTGGTTTCAGGACACGCAGCTCATTGATCTTCTGCTTCGTCACTGTGATGATAAAATGTCTTCCCAGGAAGACGTTAAGCGCGCGCAGGAAAATCTCCTCATCATCAAACCGGATGCTGTTCACTACAATAAAGTAGTGACTTTCGTATATTTCAATTTTTGGACGCTGCTCCTCTTCGCTGAGGCAATCCTCAACGGCGAGATCATGCAGATTGAACATGGGCTGAATGAGCTCCAGGTCCTCCACATCAGCATCGATCCAATAAAATCCCTCACCAGGAGGGGATAATGTTTCATTAATATCATCAATAGGCGTAAAAACCCCTGCGTTGACCAGCCGGATTTTCATCTGATTCACTCCTTCGATCCCTGTCTTCTCCAGGGACATGCTAATAAAAGCACAGAGAAAAAATCAGCTTGGCCGGGGTCATGTCAGGGTGAATCGGCAAATGACGTTTCGAGGGCATGAAGAAGAACTGCTCCCGCCGCCGGCAAGCTGATGTTAATCCTGTGTGGTTGTTCGTTCTGTACACTGAGCTGCGAACTCGGGTCGCCCTCCATAATCCTCTCACCTCATCTTGTCGTCCAGTTTAAAACCCTTGTCTAGTATAACGCCGGGGTATGCCTCTTTCAAGGAAAATTCTTGTCATTTTCAAGGCTCTTCAGCATTGTATGGACTTGACGAGAAGTGGGTTCATGATTTAAAGTGAATTTTAAGAAAATTCAACTGAATACAGCTAAATCTTATCAAGAGCAGGTGGAGGGACTAGCCCGATGAAACCCGGCAACCGGCGTGAAGACGCACGGTGCTAATTCTTGCAGGAGACTTTGAAGCGGGCAGATGCCCGGTGAAGATTTCTGGCAGATGAGAGAGGCGCATATGTGAATAAATATGACCTTTCTCGTTCAGAGTGAGGTCTTTTTTGTTTACCCAATGTTAACAGCCGCCAAGCGGTATTCTATTACCAAGGAGTGAAGACGAGAAATGCCAATTAAGATTCCAGACAGTCTGCCGGCGAAAGAGATATTGTCGGGAGAAAATATTTTTATCATGGACGAGAGCGAGGCGTTTCACCAGGATATACGTCCCTTGCGCCTTGCCATTCTAAATTTGATGCCTACCAAAGAAACCACGGAAACCCAGTTGCTCCGGTTGATCGGTAACTCGCCGCTTCAGGTGGACATCGTGCTGCTGCGTCCCCGTTCCCATACTTCGAAGAACACGTCGGCGGAGCATCTGAATAGCTTCTACACGACCTTCGATGAGATTAGCCACCGCCGGTTTGACGGACTGATCGTGACCGGTGCTCCTGTGGAGCAGATGGATTTTGAAGATGTAACATACTGGGAAGAGCTGAAAGAGATTTTTGAGTGGAGTAAAGATAATGTTACTTCCACTATGCATATCTGTTGGGCTGCACAAGCCGGGCTGTATCATCACTTCGGTGTGCGCAAGGAAGCCTTGCCTGATAAATGTTTTGGCGTATTCCCTCACACACTGAACCATAATAATGTAAAGCTGCTGCGCGGGTTCGATGAACTGTTCTATGTTCCGCACTCCCGGCACACGGATGTGTCCCGCGAAGATATCGAGAGTAATCCAGATCTGCAAATCCTGGCCGAATCGGAGGAAGCGGGCATTTATCTGGTGGCTACAAAGGATGGCCGACAAATTTTTGTCACCGGCCACTCTGAATACGATCCGCTTTCCCTAAAGTGGGAGTATGACCGTGATGTTGCCAAGGGCATGGAGATGGCGCTACCGAAGAACTATTTTCCAAAAGATGATCCGGAGCGTACTCCGCCGGCGACTTGGCGCGCCCATGCTAACTTATTGTTCTCTAATTGGCTCAATTACTATGTATACCAAGAAACACCCTATGATATTGGTCCCATCATTTAATTATAGATGAGCATGCAGCAGTGTACTTACTATTAGGAGGTTATATGGAATGGACGACAAACTGAGGATTGAAAGCAGACTTGCCCAAATAGGATCGCTGGAAGACCCGGCCACTGGCGCGGTGAACTTCCCTATCTATAATGCAACGGCGTTCCGCCACCCGAAGCTGGGGCAAAGTACAGGCTTTGACTATAGCCGCACTAAAAGCCCGACCCGTTCTGTGCTGGAAACGGCAGCGGCGCAGTTGGAATCCGGAGATGCTGCATTTGCCTGTAGTTCCGGTATGGCCGCATTACAAACGATCTTCAGCCTGTTCGGACAAGGAGATCATCTGATTGTATCGTTGGATCTCTACGGCGGAACTTACCGTTTGCTGGAGCGGATCATGTCCAAGTTCGGGGTGAGTGCTTCTTATGTGGACACCAACGATCTGGAGGCGCTGGAATCGGTTCGCCGTCCGGAGACGAAAGCCGTTGTGATCGAGACACCAACCAATCCATTGATGATGATCACGGATATAGAAGCTGTCTGTACATGGGCCAAGTCGCATGAATTGCTTACCATTGTAGACAATACGCTGCTGACGCCATTCTTCCAGCGTCCGCTGGAACTCGGAGCCGATATCATTATCCACAGTGCTACCAAATATTTGGGCGGTCATAATGACGTGCTGGCAGGTCTAATTGTGACTAAGGGAGCGGAGCTGTCTGCTGAAATGGCGATTCTGCATAATTCCATCGGCGCAGTATTGGGACCAACCGACAGCTACCAATTGATGAGAGGTATGAAGACGCTGGCCTTACGCATGGAGCGTCACGAGAGCAACTCGTTGGAACTGGCCCATTATCTTAAAGGACATTCGGCTATCGCTGAGGTCTTCCATCCGGGTCTGCCGGAGCATCCGGGCTTTGAGATCCAGAACCGTCAGTCATCCGGAAATACCGGTATTTTCTCCTTCAAAGTGAAGGATGCGAGATATGTGGAGCCAATTCTTCGCCACATCCGTCTAATTGCCTTTGCCGAAAGTCTTGGTGGTGTAGAATCGCTAATGACTTATCCTACGGTGCAGACCCATGCCGATATTCCGGTTGAAATCCGTGATGCGGTGGGTGTTGATGACCGGTTGCTGCGCTTCTCGGTTGGCATAGAGCATATTGATGATCTGATCGCGGATCTTGGCCATGCACTGGAACAGGCACGTATTGAGATTGAAACAGCAGATGCACAAGGAGGCCAGGCATAATGAGTGATAACAACGTGAACAAAGATAAGAAGAATAATCTCAAATTCGCTACCCGTCTGCTGCACTTTGGTAGCGAGATTGACAAAGCCACTGGCGCTTCCAGTGTGCCGATCTATCAGGCTTCAACGTTCCATCATGAGGATATTCATAATCCGCCGCTGCACGACTACAGCCGATCAGGTAATCCGACGCGCCAGGCACTTGAGGATTATATCGCTCTGCTGGAAGGCGGAGAGCGCGGTTTCGCCTATGCTTCCGGCATGGCGGCTATTTCCAGCACGTTCCTGATGCTGTCCTCCGGCGATCATGTGATCGTTACTGAGGATGTCTATGGCGGTACATACCGGCTATTGACGCTCATCCTGAACCGTCTGAACATTGAAAGCACGTTTGTGGATATGACGGATCTTGAGCAGGTCAAAGCTGCGCTTCAGCCGAATACGAAGGCCGTATATATGGAAACTCCGTCGAATCCGACGCTGAAAATTACGGATGTTGCCGCTGTCTGCGAATGGGCCAAGGGTCATGAGCTTCTGACTATCCTGGATAATACATTCATGACGCCGTATTACCAACGTCCAATCGAACAGGGCGTGGATATTGTCCTGCACAGTGCGACGAAATTCCTTGGAGGTCACAGCGATGTGTTGGCTGGTCTTGCCGTAGCTCGTACCGCGGAGATTGGTAAGCAGCTCAAAATGCTGCAAAACGGTCTCGGCACCGTGCTGGCTCCGCAGGAAAGTTGGCTGTTGATGCGCGGAATGAAGACGCTGGAGGCGCGGATGGCGCACAGCGAGATTAGCGCAGCCAAGCTTGCGGCCTGGCTTGACTCCCGCAGCGACATTACCGCTGTGTTCTACCCGGGACTGGCCAATCATCCGGGACGCGAGATCCATGAATCACAATCCAGCGGTTACGGTGCGGTTGTCTCGTTCGATGTTGGCTCCGGCGAGCGGGCTAAGCGTGTACTGAACAAGGTGACGCTGCCGCTTGTTGCGGTCAGCCTCGGTGCAGTGGAGAGCATCTTGTCCTACCCGGCTTTGATGTCCCATGCGGCGATGCCGGCAGAGGTTCGGGCGGCCCGTGGCATTACGGATGGATTGCTGCGCTTCTCGGTTGGTCTTGAGTCTATAGAGGATCTTATTGTCGATCTGGAGCAGGCGCTTGCAGACGAGTAATTAAGGTTAGGACGGACAGTTTCGTTTTCGGACGAAGCTGTCTTTTTTTTGTTGTCAGGAACGGATCTGTGAGCGGGTGAGTATCTCTTTCTGGCAAAGAGTAAAGTTGTTTCCAAAAGATGGCGAAGCCGTGTGTACTTTGTGAAAAAAATTTCTCAAGCGGTGCAGATTGTGTTACGATGAAGGAACGAACTTATTCAATTGTCTTATAAATTTTATGAAACTACCATACAGATATGGGTTTTAAAGGAGGCTGCGAACGATGAGTGCGATAGACCTGATCTTGGATAAAGCGCTGCGGGGAGACCGGCTTGGGCTGGAGGATACCGTAAGATTGTTCGAGAGTAACGAGATTGAGAAAATGGGCGCTGCTGCCGACATTATTATGAAACGTTGGCATCCGGACCCGATGGCGACCTTCGTCATTGGCCGCAATGTTAACTATACTAATGTATGTGATGTGTACTGCCGTTTTTGTGCTTTTTACCGTAGACCGGGCTCCGACGAGGGGTATGTACTACCGGATGAACTTATCTTCCAAAAAATTTCCGAGACGATTGCTGTCAACGGAACTGAAATTCTGATGCAGGGGGGCGTGAACCCCAACCTGCCCTTCAACTACTACACCGATTTGCTGCGTGGGATCAAGCAACGCTTCCCGGAAATTACGATGCACTCCTTCTCGCCTGCTGAAATCATGAAGATGAAGGAAGTTTCTGGTCTGTCACTGGAAGAAGTGATCCGCGAGATTCATGCGGCTGGACTGGATTCACTTCCAGGCGGTGGTGCCGAAATTCTCGATGACCGTACACGCCGTAAAATCAGCCGTCTTAAAGGCTCCTGGCGCGACTGGATGGACGTTATGCAGACCGCGCATAAAGTGGGTATGAACACGACGGCAACCATGGTTATTGGTCTTGGCGAGAGTATGGAAGAGCGGGCGCTGCATCTGCTGCGCGTGCGCGAAGCTCAAGATGAATGCATTGCCAATAAGTATGACTCTGAAGGCTTCCTGGCCTTTATCTCCTGGACCTTCCAGCCGGATAATACCAACCTGAAGCTGGAGAGACAGACACCGGAAGAGTACCTGAAGACAGTAGCGATCAGCCGTCTGGTGCTGGACAACATCAAGAACTTCCAATCTTCCTGGGTAACTATGGGGCCGGAAGTCGGCAAGCTGTCGCTGCAATATGGCTGCAACGATTTCGGCAGCACGATGATTGAAGAGAACGTTGTGTCCTCTGCGGGCGCTACGTACAAAGTTAACATCGAATCCATTACCCAACTGATCCGTGAAGCTGGCAAAATCCCGGCACAACGCAACACGCGTTATGACATCCTGCGGGTGTTCGATGATGCCAATGCGAAGATCGACAATGATTTTGTGATGCAGAACTAGGCAGAGAGGCTGCTAGTCTAGAGTTTCGAGGCTAAATATAGACCGTAGATTCATTCGGGAAAATCGAATGTGTCTACGGTCTTTTTGTCAGAAGAAAATAAAGTATTAGACTCGAAAGGTAACCATCGTGAAAGAAAGTTCCGGCCATATACAATTGCATATGAAGTAGGCACTCATTTGAAAACCCTGAAATCATTTTCTACCTTTCTATACAAGAGTGAACAGCTGGAATGAGAGAAGTAGGGAAATAAACAGCCAGCGTGATCCTACTGGAGCTTCGACATGGTGTACGACAAGCATTTGTTAATAATTCGAGTTGAATTACTTATCATATCTTATCTGAATCAATAGAATCAGTAGCTTGGAAGAAGGAAGAAATAGAAATGAAGCATTGGGCTTTGTGATATAATGTGGTAAAATCTTTAACTCCAAAAACGCAGAGACTATCCTACATGTAGCGTCATCTTTCAGAGAGATTATCTCTCAATAACCTTTGTTTCTGGTGTTCCTGGATTTGATGATATCCCAAGAGGAGGAAAACAGAAATGAAGAAGAAGGTTGTTACGACTTTATGCGGTACCATGATACTTTTAGTGGGCATGGGCACAGGTGCTTTCGCGAGCTCGCATCTCCAAGAAATTAAAGCGTTGTTAAACGGAGATTTAAAGATCAGAGTGAACGGGGAGATTACCCCTCTTAAAGATGGCAATGGCAAAGCGGTGCTTCCCATTACCTATAAAGGAACTACGTATCTTCCGGTACGATCTGTTTCTGAGCTGCTGGATGTTCCGGTGAATTATGACGGGACAGCCAAAGAGGTGATTATTGGCGAACAGCAGGCAGGCGTTCCCGTGAAGCAGGAGGATTTTAACACCAGTTTGCATACCAAGGACCCTGCACTGACCAAATACGGGGGCAAGAATTATAAGGAAGTTCTGTACAGCGCACCTAATTCCAATATTAAATATACCGCGCTCAGCCCTAACGGCAAATATCAGAAACTTGTTCTGCAATTCGCTGCGGTCGGCAAGGAAGTGGAGTCTCTTGAAATTATGGATAATGACAAGAATGTGCTTCTTAAAAAAGTAGAGAAGATTTCGCCTAATAGTGATCTCCAGACGATTGAGGTAGATATCTCTGGAGTAAAGAACATCGCAATAAATGTGACACAAGCTGTTGACGGCGGGTTCATTATTCCGCTAGATACTTCAATTTACAAGTAAGATTAAGCAGAGAAGCCCACAATGCCCGTATAGGCGTAGTGGGCTTATTTTCACGTGAGATTACATTTGATTTTTTCTCGTTCTTTTGCAATGAAGAGATTTAAATCCATCGTCCGTTATATATGGACAGGCTTACAGGGGATGTGTCGTCGGAGTATCAGAAGAAAATAAAGTATTAGACCCGAAAAATAAAGTTGTAGACTGACATGGCGGTTAGCGAACGGCTGATGAAATAATAATTTACATCCGTATCCAAAAGTGATATCATTTGAATATCAAATGAATATCTATTTGGGGGAATTCACATGACAGAAAAAAATCTTCGCCCTGTTAGCGGCTTCTGGATTATTGCTTTGCTGATTCTTTGTCTGGCTGGTGGGATTTATGGCTCCGTTCAGGAGTATGTTGTTGTTCCTGTTATATTGTTCGTGGCAGCAGGCGTGCTACTGACCAGTATTACTGTAGTTCAACCGAACAAGTCGGTTGTAGTGACCTTCTTCGGGCAGTACGTTGGAACAATATCTGCGAGCGGGCTATGGGCAGTTATTCCGTTCAGTGGTCGTAAGACGGTCTCGCTGCGGGTCCGTAACTTCAACAGCGCCAAATTGAAGGTGAATGATGTCGAGGGGAACCCTATTGAAATTGCAGCAGTTATTGTATTTAAGGTAATCAATTCTGCCAAGGCACTCTTCGATGTCGATAAATATATGGAGTTCGTAGAGATACAGAGTGAGACAGCGCTACGTCATGTAGCAAGCAAATATCCGTATGACAACTTCAATGAAGCCGGAATGTCCTTGCGGGCCAATGCCGATGAAATTGCTAAGGAACTGGCAAGTGAACTGCAGGACCGCCTGTCCATCTCTGGCGTCGAGGTCATTGAGGCACGGCTAACGCATTTGGCATACTCAACCGAAATTGCCAGCACGATGCTTCAGCGTCAACAGGCGTCGGCGATTCTGTCCGCACGGCAGATCATTGTTGAAGGTGCTGTTGGCATGGTGGATATGGCGATTAAGCAGCTTAAAGAGAGTGGTGTAGTAGAACTGGATGAAGAACGCAAAGCGGCGATGATTAATAATCTGATGGTGGCGATCGTGTCCGAGCGTGGAGCTAGCCCGGTCATTAACGCTGGCTCGTTGTATTAAGGCGGTATATTATGGCGGCCAAGAAAAGCTTTCCGCTGCGGATTGATCCAGAGCTGCATGAAGCGCTGGAGCGCTGGGCAGGGGAGGAGTTCCGCAGCGTAAACGGACACATCGAGTATCTGCTGCGTGAGTCGTTGAAGCGTGCTGGTCGCTTGCCCCAAAAGAAACGCCGCGAAGAATGATTCTGATTCGGGAAGTGCGGCGACTGGCAGCATCAATAATGATTTTCATAGGTATAACTAGGATGGGACTTCTTCTGGCTTGACTGCCAGGGGAGGTCCGATTTATAATTTACTGGTAAATTCACGCGAACAGCTTTGACAAAGATATGGACCAATAGCTTTGGACCGTCCAGAGAGAGGAAACAATGGCTGCAAGTTCCTCCGGTATCCGGCTTTTGATTTACCCCTTTGTAGCTGCGGTTATGAACTCTCAGGAATCGTCCGCTGGACAAGACTTGGGACAGTAAGAATCGCCGGTTCATGGCCGTTATTCCCATGCTGACTAAGGATTCTATCCCCAGGAAGTCGCTTTATTGACGATGGGGGAGGAATCGAATTTGGGTGGAACCACGGGTGCAATCACTCGTCCCTTTGCGGGACGGGTGTTTTTTGTTGCATGGAACATTTCGTTCCGTACAAGCAAGCGACCTACGGGTCTAATGATTCTTGAGGAGGAAATATAATGGTAGTAAGCATTAAGTTACCGGACGGCTCAGTCCGGGAATACGCGGAAGGCAGCACCATCGATGATGTGGCGGCTTCCATCAGCAGCGGACTCCGCAAGAACGCCGCTGCAGGCAAATTGAACGGAATCGTCGTCGACTTGTCGACCCCACTTCAGGAGGGGGCGCTTATAGAGATCGTGACCTTGGATTCGCCGGAAGGTCTCGAAGTGATGCGTCACAGTACTGCGCACTTGATGGCTCAAGCAGCTAGACGCCTGTTCGGAGCTAAAGAAGTCAAGCTGGGCGTTGGTCCAGTTATTGAAGATGGCTTCTATTATGACATGGATTTGGAGCATCCGCTTAATCCTGAGGATCTGCTCAAGATCGAGAAGGAAATGGAGCGCATTATTAACGAAAACCTGCCGATCGTGCGTAAAGAGGTTAGTCGTAAGGATGCACTTGATATTTTCGGAGACCTGGGTGATCCTTACAAGCTGGAACTGATTGAGGCATTGCCTGAGGATAGCATTATTACGATCTATGAGCAGGGCGAGTTCTTCGACCTGTGCCGTGGTCCGCACGTACCGTCCACTTCTAAGATCAAAGTCTTCAAGCTGATGAGCGTTGCTGGTGCATACTGGCGCGGAGACAGCAAGAACAAGATGCTGCAACGCGTATACGGCACAGCATGGATCAAGAAAGCTCAGTTGGATGAGCACTTGCGCCTGCTCGAGGAAGCGAAGAAACGCGATCACCGCAAGCTAGGGAAAGAACTGGAGATTTTCACATTCAATCAGCTCGTTGGTCAAGGTCTGCCAATTTGGTTGCCTAAGGGCGCCAAGCTGCGCAGCATTCTAGAGCGTTACATTGTCGATCTGGAAGCCAGCTTAGGCTACCAGCATGTATACACTCCGGTACTGGGGAACGTGGACTTGTACAAGACCTCTGGTCACTGGGAGCACTATCAGGAAGACATGTTCCCTAAGATGACTATCGACAACGAAGAGTTCGTTCTTCGTCCGATGAACTGTCCGCACCATATGATGATCTATAAGAGCTCTATGCACAGCTACCGTGATCTGCCGATCCGTATCGCAGAGCTGGGCATCCAGCACCGTTACGAGATGTCTGGCGCCCTGACTGGTCTTCACCGTGTGCGTTCAATGACCCTGAATGACTCGCATATTTTCTGTCGTCTGGATCAAATCAAAGCCGAATTTATTCGTGTGATTGAGCTGATTCAGCAAGTATACAAGGATTTCGGCATCGACGATTACCGTTTCCGCTTGTCCTATCGTGATCCGAAGGACACTGAGAAATATTTTGCCAACGATGAAATGTGGGAAACCGCTCAACGTATGCTGCGTGAAGTTGTAGAGGAAGCGGGGCTGCCATTCTACGAGGCTGAAGGCGAAGCGGCATTCTACGGTCCGAAGCTTGACGTGCAGATCAAGACTGTGCTGGGTAAAGAAGAAACATTGTCCACAGTCCAAATTGACTTCCTGTTGCCAGAACGTTTCGAACTGGAGTATGTTGGCGACGATGGCCAAAAGCACCGTCCGGTTGTATTGCACCGCGGTATTCTGGGTACGATGGAGCGTTTTGTTGCATTCCTGCTGGAGAATTTTGCAGGTTCCCTGCCGCTCTGGCTGTCGCCTGAGCAGGTTAAGGTTATTCCGGTCTCCACTGCATTCGATGACTATGCCAACGAAGTAACCGATAAGCTTCGCCGCCGCGGAATTACAGCGGTTGCGGACTTGCGTAATGAGAAGCTGGGCTACAAGATTCGTGAAGCACAGCTGGAGAAGCTGCCTTACATGTTCATCGTGGGTGAGAACGAGATGAATGCGGGTTCCGTCTCGGTCCGCAAGCGTGGTGAAGGCGACCTTGGAGCCAAGCCGGTTCAGGAAGTCATTGAACTGTTGTCCCAGGAAATCGCTGATCGTGTCATCTCTTAAGATTAAAAAGTTAGAAGAAGGAACGAAGGGGGAAGTTTGGAACTGAAGGAGCGATAGCGACCGCCTGAAAGCTTTCCGCAGGGAAGCTCGCATCGGAAGCATAAGCTGTGGCGAGATTTCTACCGCGAACAGCGGTAATAAATCAAGGAATTTGCAGACAACAGCGACCGGAAGACCAAACATTCCACCGTAGTAACGACCCAGCCTTACGTTAGGATCTTAAGTTCGTCTTATATTAAAAACCTCTGAATATATGCCCGTGGAGGACAGTTTTACTGTTCTCTACGTATAAAATTTTGAGAATAGGGAAACCTTCGCTAATAGGGGGAGGTTTATCTTATGAACAAAATGGGCATGTTTCAGAGGTTTTGGTGTTTAATCGTCACTGTAGCGCTTCTGCTGGGCGTAGCCGGAATATACCCGGAGTCACAGCAAAAGGCAGTGCAAGCAGACGGTCTGAGTTCTGGAATCCAGACCGCCCGTGCGACAATATATTCGAACGAAGTCTACACACCACCGGTATCGGCACCAATTACGAAGCGGGATGCTGTACAAGCTCCTAAGGCTTCAACGCCGCCCGTAACGCAGAAGAAGGGTAGCGAGGCTCCAGCGAAGACGCCGGCGTCCGTACCTGTAGCAGCACCAGCAAGAGAGCAGATTATTACGTCAATGAAGGTCACAGCGACAGGTTATACCGCAGGGTACGAATCGACCGGGAAAACCGCCAAGCACCCGGAATATGGAATTACGTATTCTGGTGTCAAGGTTCGCCGGGATAAGAATACGATTTCAACGATAGCAGCGGACCCTAAAGTGCTCCCGCTGGGCAGCATCCTTTATGTTCCTGACTATGGCTATGCTGTGGTAGCAGATACAGGTTCTGCGATTAAGGGACGGAAAATCGATCTTTATTTTGCCACTACCAAGCAGGTCTATAAGGAATGGGGTAAAAAAACAGTGGTGGTGCATGTGATCAAGCGTGGTAACGGCAAATGTACAGAAGCTATGCTGAAGAATCTCAGCCGGGCGATCCAAACTTACAATTCCGTTCCGCCAAATCTGCTGGAAGAAGTCATCTAGCATTGAGAACTGCGGCATTTGCTACACGGTTTGAAATATAATTCACTTGGCCATGCATAATCTATGCGGCCACTTCCCATAATACGGACTGAGGCAATGATTCATTGCCTCTTCTGGACCAACCTCACTGGCTTGGTGCAACCATGCTATGAGGAGAAAAAGGGAGGTGAATTCCGTGGCTAATTCCAAGAAATCAAAAGTTCAAGAAAACTATAAAACACCGAATGAAAAATACAATGCTGAATTTGCGGTTGAAAATGACGGCGCAAACAGCAAGAGCAACACATCTGTTACTAAGCCGGTTCAAAAACCGCAGCAATAATCATCTTACAGCAGACCTCTGCTGAAGAATCAGACTGCCCTCATCAGCGATCAAGCTGCCGGGGCAGTCTTTTTATTATGAAATTTGCAGGGATAATAATTTTCAACCTTAAAAGTATATATTAACCATTTAAAGTGTTAATATTGATAAAAAAGAAATATTTTCTTCCATGTTTTGCCGATAAATACAATGGAGTACATAAAATAAGCGAAGAAAGGGTTTTGTTGTTATGAAGAAGAGGCATTTTAGATTAACTGTGAGAGTAAAATTAGTGGTCTCTTTCATTGTAGTAGTAATTGTGCCCTCACTGATCATTGGCGTGATGGCTGCGCAAAGCTCCAGAAACCATATGCGTCAGCAAATGCTAGACAGTGCCCAGCAAAGCGTGGAGACGGTTAATTCAATCATCAGTCACAGTATCGAGTCGAAAAAAAGTGATGTGGATTTCATCACCAGAACACTGGAAGGTTCTACGCTTCAAGGTCCGGCTGCACAGAAGCTGGTCCCCATGCTGGAACAATATCTGGGTCTGAACCCCGATATCAATAATGCATACATAGGTACCGCAGAGGGTGCAACCATTCAGGGCAGTGGGACAGAACGTTCGAGCAATGACCCACGTGAACAGGATTGGTACAAGTCTGCTTTGGCAGCGCCTGGTCAAATCAGCCTGACTCCCGTTGTGATGGATGACAAGGGCAGCCCAGAGATCATAATGTCGAAAGCGGTTGCAAATGGAGCAGGAGTGCTAGGTGTATCCCTGAACCTTGACGCGATCCGAACGGAGTCCAGCATTACTATTGGCAAGGAAGGATATGTAATCGTGCTGGACAGCAACAAAAAAATTGTGGTGCATCCGCAGCTTAAACCAGCGGAGCAGGGTGGAAGCAGCTATACGGAGCAGATGTTTGCAGGTAAGAGTGGGAGCTTTGAGTATTTGCTGGATGGCCGGGACAAGGAAATGTTCTTTACGACCAATGAGCTGACTGGCTGGAAAATAGGGGGCACACTCTATGTCAGCGAGATGAATGAGGGTGCTGAGGCGATTAAAAAAACAGTGAATGTTACGATTGCCATCATTTTGATTATTATGATCACTGTTAGCCAGTTTATTGTCAGCACCATCATTCGGCCTCTGAATAAGCTCAGGGCAGCTGCCGAACGGATCAGCAAAGGCGACCTGACGGAAAATGTGGACACTCGAAGGCAGGATGAGTTTGGAGACGTGGCTCGCAGCTTCCAAAACATGGTCGATAATCTGAGGGCGATGATCATGGGGGTTCAGGAAACGACGGATCTAGTATCGTCGTCCGCTGAGGAGCTGACCGCTGGGGCCGAGCAGACCAATCAGGCTATAGAACAGGTTAGTGTGGCGGTACAGGCGTTGTGTACAGGCAGCGAGCGTCAGGTTGAGCGTGTGCACAAGGGAGCGCAAAGTATGGAGTATATGTCTGAAGAAATTGGGACTTTGTCGAGCCGGATGCAGGAGGTATCGGTTGGGATGCTTCAGACCTCTGCGGCGGCTACGGATGGCAATGCAGCCGCAGACCAAGCGGTCCGTCAAATCCACCGTGTGCAAGAGACTGTGGAACGATTGGAAGAGGTGGTCTTCAAACTGGAGGAACGTTCGCTGGAGATTGATACCATCGTGGATGTGATTACTGGCATTTCCCGCCAAACCAATCTGTTGGCACTTAACGCCTCCATTGAGGCCGCCCGTGCTGGAGAGCAGGGCCGGGGGTTCGCGGTGGTTGCCAGTGAGGTGCGGAAGCTGGCTTTTAACTCGGAGGAATCCGCTTCCCGAATCAGTGAATTGGTGCAGGCCGTCCGGCAGCATGTCGAGGAAGTGGCTGTGGAAATGCAGAACGCCAAGGAAAAGGTGTCCGGCGGTATCGAAGCGGTCAGCCTGACGGGCCATTCATTTGCCGAGATTACAGGCACCGTAGCCCAGTCGGCTTCGACCCTGGGGGAGCTCGCCAAGGCCGTGGAAGCCATGACTCATGAAGTAGCGGGAGTGACAGAGCATATGGAGCAGATTCGGAGCATCTCTGAGGAATCTGCCGGCATTACGGATTCCGTCTCAGCAGCTACTGAAGAACAGCTTGCGTCCACGGAGGAAATAACCTCTTCTTCTGCAGGTTTGGGGCAGATGGCGGAACAATTGCGGCTGCTTGTGCTCCGCTTTAAAATTCACGAAGATCACCAATAATCGGCGTCTATTTGTAATATAATCCCATGCATCTCAGTCTGGAGGCTGAGATGCTTTTCCTTCTCCCGCCGCTGTACCAAGACTTTGTCTTCCTGTAGACTGAGGTCATAAGGTTAGCGAAGAGTGAAAATATATCCATTTTAAGGGGGAACCAAGCATGAAACGAAGAGTTTTGAGTCAGATTCTGAGCGGGCTAGTGCTCATCGGCATCGGCGGTATGTTTATGCTGAGGCAGATGGGATATACCAATTTCAGCATAGGGTATCTGATCTCTAACTTTTGGCCGGCCATTCTGATATTTATGGGTGCACAGCGTTTGTTGTCCACCGGCGATTATAGCTCCAAGGGTTCATCAGCAATCGGCGGGCTGTTTTTTCTGGTGATAGGGGTTTATTTCCTGGGCCGAAACCTGGGTTGGTTTTACCTGTCGGCCGGTGATTTTTTCAAAATGTTCATACCGGTGATGCTGATCGGCGGCGGCCTGTACGTCATTTTCAAACCGCGCAGGAATGATCCTCCTGTACCGCCTAAGCCCCCGGGCTACTTCCCTCCGGGAAACAATCCGCTCGATGTCGAACCTCCAAAACCGATGGAGTCTACGTTGGATGAGCAATTTGAACAGAAATTCGGCAAGCCCTTTGGATCGTCATCCTTTGAAGACCCAAAGGCCTCTTCTGAACGAAAAGACTGGGATCAGTATTCGCAAAATGATGACGAGGAGGATGGACCTCACTTCAATTCTGCCTTCGACCGCTTGAAAGATAAGCATGAGCGTCATTTGAACAAACACTATGACCGTCAGGAACGTCATGCACGCAGATTTCAGGAGCGTCAGGAACGCCATGCCCATAGATATCAGGAGCGCCAAGAACGCCATGCTCGCAGACATGGAGAATGGGACGAGGAGTATGACCATCACCATCACGGCAGTAAGGATTCGACAAACCGTTCAGCTTTTATCGGCGATATTCATATGGGCCGCGACCATTTTCAACTGAAGAACACGAACATTTCGCAATTCATTGGCGACACCGTCATTGATCTGACCAACGCGCAGATTGCCTACGGAGAGACCAAGATTAACATCTCGGCCTTTGTCGGTGACATTAAGGTATTTATTCCCGATGATATGGATTTGGGCGTTTCAGTTAATAGCAGCTCCTTCATCGGGGATATGCAAGTGCTGGACGAATCTCGTAGCGGGTTCATGAGCAATGTTCAGTTCAAGACGCCATATTATAAGGAACGCGGCAAAAAAGTCCGGATCACCGTCAGTGCTTTTATCGGAGATGTTAAAGTGAAGTCGGTGGGCTAGGAAGATGGGAACGATACTTCATAATACGAAATGGGTGTTGTTGCTCTATTTCCTGCTCAGCGGCGGAGTATCAGCTGGTCTGGTGTATGCAGGAACTAGCCTCGGCTATATTGAGGTCGTAGACTATCGGATGTGGTTGTACCTTACACTTGGAATCGTACTGTTCACGGTCATTGTAGGCTATATGGCCGTCCAACGTATCCAGCGCCGGATTGATCATCTCGATCTGAATATGTTGCAGGTAGCGAAAGGGAATCTGTCTGTACGGATGCCGGAGAGTGATGATCAGTCTTTTGCCAGAGTGTATCATGAATTTAATGTGATGATGGATGCGGTGGAGAACAAGATGAAGCTTCTGCAGCGTCTTGGAGAGCAGGAAGTCATCGAGAAGGAAAAGGCAGCGGAGAGTGCGGTATTGGAGGAACGACGGCGGATGGCCCGTGATTTGCATGATACGGTGAGCCAGCAGCTGTTCGCGATCCATATGTCCGCTTCTTCGCTGCCTAAAGTGCTGGAACGCAACCAGGCTCATGGGCAGACCGTGATGGATCAGCTGATTACGATGTCTCAGATGGCGCAGAAGCAGATGCGTGCGTTAATAGCACAGCTGCGTCCGGTAGAGCTGGAGGGCCGAAATCTGTTCGAAGCGCTGGAAAAGTGGTTCCCTGATTATTGTCGCCAAAATGGCCTGAAGGGTATCAAGGAACTTGAATTGCAGGGAGAGTTATCTGAGGCCATAGAGCATCAGTTGTTTCTGATTATTCAGGAGGCGATGGCGAACATCGTCAAGCATGCAGAAGCGCGTCTCGTCAGCCTGTCACTACGTGAAGGACCCCGGCAGGTTGTGCTAAGCATCAGTGACGACGGTCAGGGCTTCGAGCATGTTCAGCAAAAACAGGGATCGTACGGGCTTACCACGATGCGCGAGCGTGCGGAGAAGCTGGGCGGCCAGGTGGAGATTATAAGCCGTAAGGGCGCAGGAACGACCATTCGCGTGCATATACCTAAATTCATCCAGGGTGATGAGGGGCGGCAACTGCCGAAGGTCTCCGGCACTGAATATCGGGAAGAGGAGGACAGGATATGAGTGCCATAAAAGTATTACTGGTGGACGATCATGATATGGTTCGGATGGGCCTCAAAACCTATCTCATGCTGGAGCCTACCTTCGAGGTCATCGGCGAAGCTTCTAATGGACTGCAGGCACTGGAGATGCTGCGTGCCGGAGGAGGACAGGATCTGCCTGATCTTGTGCTAATGGACCTGATGATGCCGGTCATGAATGGGGCCGAGACGACCAGAGCAGTCTTGTCGGAGTTCCCGGGGCTCAAAATCGTCATCCTGACCAGTTTTCTGGAGGACGATCTGGTTGTCGATGCTATAGAGGCTGGCGCGGTCAGCTACGTCCTGAAGACCGTATCCGCCGAGGAGCTAATCTATGCACTGCAGGGCGCTTATCGGGGCATGCCGGTGATGACTGGCGATGTGTCGCAGGCGTTGACGCGAGGGATTCGCCAACGTACCGTGCAAGGGGATTCCTCTGGACTTACCGAGCGGGAGAAGGAAGTGCTGCTGCTCATTGCCGAGGGCAAGAGCAATAAGGATATTGGCGAGGAGCTGCATATCAGCATTAAGACCGTCAAGACACATGTCAGCAACCTGCTGATGAAGTGCGAGCTGGATGACCGCACCCAGCTTGCCATTTACGCCCACCGTAAGGGTTGGGCGCAGGGGTAGTGGTGGTTGTGTTGAGGTTAAGTTAAAGTAGAAGTGCTGAGTTTATGTTAGGTTAAAATTAAAGTAGAAGTGCTGAGCTTATGTTGAAGTTGTAGTTCATACTCAAACAGAACACCAGGCGTTATTCTATAAAGTTAGGGCTTTAACTCAAAGATATCCTATCCTCTGTACCAGTCTTCTTAATAGTGAAATGGCGTTACCTTCCCGACTAAGAGCATTTTTGTACCTTATTTTTCTTTAATATAGACAAATGAGCTAAATAGAGGCATTTTTGTATCTTAATTTCTCAAAAGGTAATCTGAAAGGGTTATAATGGAAGAATTAAAGTACAATATTGCACTTAATTCCGTCTATCTCCCATCTTCAGACTATTTAAGGTACAAAAATGCCGTTAATTACACTTCGGAGTAACGTTTAGGTTTTGTTTGTTATTTCAATGCGTGCTATATATTCTCCAAGTCGGTAATAAAAATAGAAAGACACTTTAAGTTGGAGTGATGTTCCAATTTATAGTGCCTTTTTTCTGTTGGGGATGGTAGCAAGCTCAAATAATTGAGCGCACCTATTCACGTTCATCACTGGTTCAACACTGTCTATTGCTGAACTAGTCAGTAATTGCCACGGGCGTGGGGAACCGCGCCCGTATTATATGTCACTCCCCTGTAGAGGGTGAGTGGGCGGGGGTCAGGGCGCAAAGTTTACGGCCGCCTTTGAAATCATGTTCCACCCGCAGGGTTCTATTCAAGGAACATGATTTCAACAGCGGTGGAGCCTGAGCCCCGCCGAGCGATCCCGGCCCACGTGCTATGAGCCCCGCCGAGCGATCCCGGCCCACGTGCTATGAGCCCCGCCGAGCGACCCCAGCCCACATGCTATGATCCACGCCCACGTGCTATGATCCCAGCCAGCGATCCCGCTTACAATCACAAGCAATCCCCGCTCACGATCCCTCTATGTTTCTTTTTCTTATCTGCCCGTGCCTATCTTTTATCTGCGCTTAAATTGTTTTTAATGTGACCTTAAGGTTTAAAGTACAAAATAAGACCATGAAAACAAATTAAACCTTGCCACACGATAGGCAGGGCGCGGGAGGAAAGAAACATGGACGAGAACAAAAACAGATTTAACCGTGACAACGAACCTGAATCTGATCGGGAATGGAACAACGGTAGCAATGGCAACCAGTCCTCCGAAACAAGCTCATCATACTATTACTCTTACGGACCTTTTAAATCCTTGAATAAAGAAGAACTGGACAACGACAGTGATGTAGAACACTACAACCGGCGGGAACCGGAGCGGGTGGAGATTACACCTCCTCAGCCTGTAAGATCTCTTTCTTACAGCCCGGCGGTCCGCCCCACAGGTTATGACGGGAATGGCGGAGGCAAGGGCGGAAATGGTGGGAACGGTGATGGCGGCGGTAACGGATGGCAATACAATCGCAAGCCGAAAAGCTCGTTTAAAACAGTGCTGGTTTCTTTTCTCGCCGGAATGATCGTGCTTTCAGGGTCGATGTACATGGCCGACCGAGGTAACTGGTTCACACCGGATACAGCAAGCTCGATTAACGGAAGCGGAACAAACACTTCTGCCTCAGCGCCGAGCGAAAGCGCCATGGCAAAACCTTCGACGACAACGGCGTCCCTGGTTACTGGAAAAGGCGATGTTTCAGGCGTGGTGGATCATGTAGGCCCGGCAGTCGTCAAGATTGAGACACTGGTGAACCAAAGCTCGCGCGGCAGAGGACAAAGCAGTCCGAACAATAATGATCCGTTCTCACAATTCTTTTTCGGAGACCAGTTCGGTGGCGGTGGCTCTTCCCAGTCAGAACCGGATCAGCAAGCCCCATCTGACAAGGGTTCATCCTCTCAACTGGTTCCATACGGGATTGGTACAGGTTTCATCTACGACAAGGCTGGATATATCTTGACCAACCAGCACGTTATCAACGGTGCTGATGTCATTCAGGTTACTGTGGATGGCAACACCAAACCATATGAAGCTAAGCTGCTCGGCTCCAGCAAAGATTTGGATCTGGCTGTACTGAAGATTGAAGGCAACAACAATTTCCCTGTAGTAGCGTTGGGTGATTCCGATTCGCTGAAAGTCGGTTCGGAAGTTGTAGCTATCGGTAACCCGCAAGGATTCGATCATACCGTTACTGCAGGTGTGCTGAGTGCCAAGGGCCGCAGCATTGATATTAACGAAGAAGACGGCAGCGGTACAAGAAACTACAAAAACCTGCTCCAAACAGATGCATCCATCAACCCAGGTAACTCTGGCGGTCCATTGCTTAATGTGAACGGTGAGGTCATTGGTATGAACGTAGCTGTAAGTACTGATTCACAAGGTATTGGTTTCGCGATTGCTGTGAATACGATCAAGAATGTCGTTGACAAGCTGGAAGCGAATCAGGCGATTCCGAAAGAACCCGTTCCGTTCATTGGTGCAACGCTTATGACGATTACAGATGAAGTGGCCAAACAAATGGGTACTGATATTAAAGAAGGATCTGTAGTAGCAGATATTGTTTTCAGATCGCCAGCATATAACGCAGACCTCCGTCCGTACGACATTATTACCGGAGTAGGCGGCAAGAAGTATGCAACCAATCAGGACCTGATCACTTATATTCAAACGCTCAAAGTTGGAGACAAGATTACACTCAACGTTGTCCGTAACGGCAAACAATTGAACCTTGATGTTACGATCGGCAACAAGAACGATTTTGATACTACGCAGACACAACGGCAATAACAACGGTAATAACAAAGGCACCATACAATCAGACGGAAGGGTTCGCCCTTCCGTCTTTAATGTACAAAGATGTCTTTTTAGCGATTCGCTGGTACAATATTTATATATAGAACTGGACAATGGGGGCTGCATGGATGCGACCGAATATTCTAATTATTGATGACGATGAGAAAATTATCTCCATGCTGAGGCGTGGTCTGGCTTTTGAAGGATATGATGTCAAGACAGCTGCGAATGGCGCAGACGGCTTGCGTGCGGTAATAGCAAATGATCCTGATGTGGTTATTCTTGATGTGATGATGCCACAGGTGGATGGCTTTGAAGTCTGTCGGAGGCTGCGGGAGGGCGGCAGCAATGTGCCTGTCCTGATGCTCACTGCCAAGGATGAGATCGAGCACCGGGTCAAGGGTCTTGATCTGGGTGCAGACGATTATCTGGTGAAGCCGTTTGCATTAGAGGAACTATTGGCTCGTGTCCGTGCGCTGCTAAGGCGTAAGAGTGAGCAGAGTGGTGGCAGTGATCAGGCGGTGGCTTATGAGGATATTACTCTGGATGTAGACTCTCGGGAGGTCACACGTGACGGCAAGCGTCTAGAACTGACTGCCAAGGAGTTCGAGCTGTTACATCTGTTCATGCAGAATCCGAAGCGGGTACTGTCGCGTGATCTCATTATGGACAAGATTTGGGGCTATGACTACAGCGGAGAATCCAATGTGCTTGAGGTATATATCGCCATGCTGCGCCAGAAGACAGAGGAACACGGTGGCAAGCGATTGATTCAGACTATCCGGGGAGCAGGTTACATTCTAAGAGGTGACAACTAGTATGTCTATTAAGCTGCGGCTGACTGCTTGGTATTCGGGAATTTTGGCTGTAATGCTGTTGGGCCTATCAGCCGCAATATATGCTTTCGTGTATATAAATACTTACGGTGATTTGAAGGACCGTGTTGAAAAGCAGGTTGAGCAGCTACAGCTTCTGCCGCGCTGGGGATATGACGGCTCCTTGCTCAACGTCAATGTGATTCCTTCTCAGGCAACGCGCCTGGAGGAAGCCAATATGCTGGTGCAGATTAGTATCTATGACAGTGGGGCTATTCAGCAGTCAGATAATATGATGAGCTTGGGTTTGAAATTCGATGTTCCAGATAAGAACAACATTATGCAGGAAAAAGGCTTCAAGCAGGTGACGCTTGCAGGTTATCATTTCATCATGTATCAGACGCCGCTGACGCCGCTCCCTGGTAACGCTCCATTGGCGGTTTTACAAGTAGCTACGCCAACCAACCAGGAAGACCGGATGATGGAAAGGCTAAAGAACATTCTGGTCGCCGGTTCCTTTGCGACCTTGGTGGCAGCGTTTACCTTTGGCCTATTCCTGGCCCGTAAGGCTATGAGGCCAATCGGCAAAGTGATCGAGGCAGCGAACGGCATCCAGACTGGAACAGATCTCAGCTCGCGCATCGAATACGACGGTCCGCCGGATGAAATTGGCAGATTGGTTCAGACCGTAAACAGCATGCTGGGGCGGATGGAGGGTTTTTATACGGAGCTGGAAGATTCCTATGCCGCGCAGCGGCGCTTCGTCTCGGATGCTTCCCATGAACTCCGAACCCCGCTGACGACGATCCGGGGGAATATCGATCTGCTGCAGAAGGTCTGGGAGATGGAGCCGGGAGCAAATCCTGCGCTCGACGATGCTGCGATCCGCCAGCTGTCTATCGAGTCGGTGAAGGACATTGCGGATGAATCCAAGCGGATGAGCCGCCTTGTGGCTGATATGCTTTCTCTGGCCCGTGCCGATACCGGCCGGACTTTTGACAAGGAACCGGTTGCTCTGGAGCCGATGATGATGGAAGTAGCGCGACGGGCATCATTCTTGCCGCATCAGGCGGAATGGCAACCTGGTCAAATGTCTCACTTGAATGGCAAATACATTGTCGGCAACAAGGACTATTTGCAGCAAATGCTGTTTATTTTCATCGACAATGCCTTCAAATACACACCATCTGGTGAGGTAGTGTTTGACACTGTGTTCTATCAGAACCAGGTAGGTATTCGGATCAGCGATACGGGAATTGGAATGGATAAGGATGAGATCCCGCATATCTTCGACCGCTTCTACCGTGCGGATGAATCGCGGGGAATCACGGAAGGAATTGGCCTTGGTCTCTCCATCGCCAAATGGATTATTGACGAGCATGACGGCTCGGTTGAAGTTGTCACCCGGCAGGGAGAAGGCACCACATTCGTGATCTGGCTGCCCCTTCTCTTTGCTCCGCCGCTGGAATAGGGTATAATTTAGGAGAACTATTACAGCAGTCAACGACAGCAGAAAGCTGGTGAAGTCATGGAAGTCATCAAAATATCGCCCCGGGGCTACTGCTACGGTGTGGTCGATGCCATGGTTATGGCACGGCAGGCCGCGCAAAATCTCGATCTGCCTCGGCCGATTTATATACTGGGCATGATTGTGCATAACAGCCATGTGACCAACTCTTTTGAGGACGACGGAATTATTACCCTCGATGGTACCAATCGTCTGGATATTCTGGACAAGATCGATAGCGGTACAGTCATTTTCACTGCACACGGAGTGTCGCCGGAAGTGCGCAAGGTGGCTCGGGCCAAAGGCCTGACCACTGTGGATGCTACCTGTCCCGATGTGACGAAGACGCATGACCTGATTCGGGAAAAGGTTGAAGAAGGTTATGAAATTATTTATATCGGCAAGAAGGGACACCCTGAACCTGAGGGAGCGGTGGGTATTGCCCCGGATCATGTGCACCTGATTGAGAAGGAAGAGGAGATCGTGGACCTCTCGATTTCTGGCTCGCGGATTTGTATCACGAACCAGACCACGATGAGTCAATGGGATATCAAGCATATTATGAAGAAGCTGCTGGAGACGTTCCCCGGCGCCGAAGTCCATAATGAGATCTGCATGGCTACCCAGGTGCGTCAGGAGGCTGTGGCAGAGCAAGCGGGACAAACAGATCTTGTTATAGTCGTGGGCGATCCTCGCAGCAATAACTCCAATCGTCTGGCACAGGTATCGGAGGAAATCGCTGGCGTACCAGCCCACCGGATCTCAGACCTCTCCGAGTTGAAGACGGAATGGCTGCAGGGTGTTACGAAGGTGGGGGTAACTTCGGGTGCTTCTACACCAACCCCGATCACGAAGGAAGTCATCAATTATTTGGAGCAGTATGATCCCGAGCTTCCCGCAACCTGGGAGATCAAGCGTACTGTGAATATGGCGAAGCTGCTGCCGCCGGTCAAGAACAAGACAGCGAGCACGAATTAATATCTTGAAATTGAACTTATAGCATTGAGCCAAAAGAGCGTAATACACCGTCTTCCGGTGTGTGCGCTCTTTTGTTATCAGGCAGAACGGTTCTCAACCACACTTACAGATGCAATGATAATATTCCTTTCGCTTCCATTTCGTAATTTGCGATTGTAGTTTCTTGCTTTTAGATTTGTAAATTTGAGCGTTTTCAAATCGGGCTGTTTTGTGAAAATAGGCCACGGCGGGTTGACGAAATAGAGATTTTCGGCTAGAATTGCTTTAGTGATTAAAAGCATAAAAGCTAAAAAGCTTAAAAGCGTCGTAGCGAAACAGAGTGCACAAACACTGACTAATAAATTACGTTAACATGTGGAAAGGAAGATTAATTATGATCGTTATTACATCGAACCAAACTCCGGAAGAACAAGTGCAGGATATTATCAGAGTTATTGAAAAAGAGGGGTTGCAAGTTCATCTCTCCCGCGGCGCTGACCGCACCGTCATTGGTCTGATTGGAGGCGTTACACCTAAGCTTGCCGAGCACCTGCGGCAGATGAAGGGTGTAGAGAATGTCGTTAAAATCTCTAAATCCTACAAGCTGGCGAGCCGTGACTTCCACCCGGAAGATACCGTCATTGATATTCGCGGTGTCAAAATTGGCGGCGAGAACCTCGTCATCATGGGCGGACCTTGTGCCGTTGAATCCCCAGAGCAAATCGATGAGATTGCCCGTCTAGTGAAGGCCTCCGGTGCTCAAGTGCTCCGTGGCGGTGCATTTAAGCCTCGTACAGGGCCATACAGCTTCCAGGGCGTGGGTGTAGAAGGCTTGACGATGATGGCAGAAGCCGGCAGACGTCATGGACTGTTGACGATTACCGAAGTCATGACTCCGGAATACGTAGACATTTGTGCGGAGCACGCGGACATTCTGCAGGTAGGTACACGTAATATGCAGAACTTTGACTTGCTGCGCAAGCTCGGCACCTGCGGGCGTCCTGTTTTGCTCAAACGCGGCTTCAGCGCGACCTATGATGAATTGCTGAATGCAGCGGAATACATTCTGGCCGGCGGCAACCGTGATGTTATGCTGTGCGAACGCGGAATTCGTACATTCGAGACGTACACCCGCAATACGCTGGACCTCTCTGCGATTCCGGTTCTACAAAGCCTGAGCCATCTTCCGGTCATCTCTGATCCGAGCCATGGCACCGGACGTCGTGAACTGGTAGAGCCAATGTCCAAGGCATCTGTTGCTGCAGGCGCGAACGGCCTTATTATCGAAATGCACACCGATCCGGACAATTCCATGACCGGCGATGGCGTACAATCGCTATTCCCTGATCAGTTCGACAACCTGCTTAGAGACCTTGAGAAGCTCGCCCCGCTGGTTGGACGTAAGTTCTCTCCAGGGCCTGAGCCTGTTGTAACTGTGTAATTTTTGCTTAAATCTGCTGTTCAACAGCCCGCTTATCCCGCGTTATTGCTGGGATAAGCGGGTTATTTGATTTTGTGCAGGGTAAGAGATGAGGCTGCCCGAGCTTTTTTTTCTAATTTCACTAAGCGTTAGAAAATCTTACATTGGAATAAGAAATACCTGACATAAGCATTGACGATGTCAGGTGTGAGATTTATAATGACGACAGCAAAAAAAATATAAAACAAGAACATTTGCATACTATGAGCGGCTTAATGTTCGGAAACTTGGGGAGGAAAATTTCATGTCGGTTGAAAAAGTGTTGCAAACAATCAAAGAGAACAACATTGAGTGGGTGGATTTCCGGTTTGTAGATTTGGGTGGACGTGCGCATCATATTTCGTTGCCCGCTTCTGAAGTAGAAGAAGAAACTTTTGTGAATGGTGTAGCTTTTGACGGTTCATCCATTGCCGGTTTCCGCGGTATTGAAGAATCCGATATGGTTATGATGCCAGACACGGAAGCAACATATATTGATCCATTTACTGCACACCCGACGCTCAACATCATGTGCGACATTTTTACTCCTGATGGCGAACGTTATGAGCGTGACCCGCGTGGTATCGCAGTTAAGGCAGAAGAGTTCTTGCAAAAGAGCGGTGTAGGTACTGCGGCATTCTTCGCTCCAGAGTCTGAATTCTTTATCTTCGACGATGTGCGTTACGAGAGCGGCATGAACAGTTCTTCCTTCTTCGTAGATTCCGAAGAGGCAGCTTGGAACACTAACCGCAAGGAAGAAGGCGGCAACCTTGGTTTCAAGGTTGGAGTCAAAGGCGGTTATGTACCGGTAGCACCAGTAGATACCCAACAGGATATCCGCAGTGAAATGTGCCGTCTGCTTGCTGAAGTCGGTTTGCGCATTGAACGCCATCACCACGAAGTGGCAACTGCAGGTCAAGCGGAGATCAACTTCCGTTTTGACACCTTGAAGAAAACAGCTGACAATCTCATGACTTATAAATACGTCGTTCACAATACAGCTCGTCAATACGGCAAAGTAGCAACCTTCATGCCAAAACCGTTGTTCGGTGATAACGGAAGCGGTATGCACGTACACCAATCCATCTTTGACGGCGATTCTCCTTTGTTCTATGAAAAAGGCGGATATGCTAACCTGAGCGAAATGGCTCTGAACTACATCGGAGGTATTCTGTACCATGCTCCGGCGCTGATCGCTTTGACCAACCCAAGCACCAACTCGTTCAAACGTCTGGTTCCTGGCTATGAAGCTCCGGTTAACCTGGTATTCTCCAAAGGTAACCGTTCCGCTGCAGTGCGTATCCCGGTAGCTGCTGTGACACCTAAGGGCTGTCGCATCGAGTTCCGTACACCGGATTCCACAGCCAACCCTTACCTGGCCTTCTCCGCAATGCTGATGGCAGGTCTGGACGGAATCAAGAAGAAGATCAACCCGCAAGAATTGGGTTATGGTCCACTTGACAAGAACATCTATGAGCTGGAAGATGCAGACAAAGAGAAGATCCGCAGTGTTCCAGGCAGCCTGGGCGAAGCGCTTGATGCTTTGGAAGCAGATTACGAATTCCTTACTGAAGGTGGCGTATTCTCCAAAGACTTCATCGACAACTACATCTCTCTGAAGCGTTCGGAAGCTCAAGCGGTGGCCATTCGTGTTCATCCGCACGAGTACTCCCTGTACTTCGATTGCTAATCTGTTGTTAATCTAATAAAAGCTGTAACCTTTAAAGCCCCTGGGACCTTCCCGGGGGCTTTAAAGGTTTTTCTACCCTGCAATATGCTGGAGCGCGCTCAGCACCCCCTGTGGCTTTACAGCGGTGCAGTGGTAGTCTTTAGTCGTGATTACCCCTATGACGGCTCAGAGGCGCCGCAGGACTCTCTAACGATAAGTTCAGGCTCAACAATGAAGGAGCTGGTGCTCGACTGATTGTTTATTAGGTCATAAAGCATCAGTGCGGCGAGCCGACCGAGTTTATTTTTATTTTGCCGGATGGTGCTTAGAGATGGTGTGGTGTACTTGCAAGCCTCGATGTCATCGCAGCCGATAATGGCGACCGTTTCAGGCACTGAAATGTTAGCTTCTTTGAGTGCGCGCATGGCGCCGATGGCAATCTGATCGGAAGCCGCAAAGATAGCCCGGGGCAGGCTGCCGGTAGCGATCATGCGCGTCATAGCTTCATACCCGCTGGATTCAAAGAAGTTGTCCCCGTTAAAAAACCAGTTCTCATTGACTGACATTCCCAGATCCTCAATAGCTTTGCGGTAGCCGCTCTCACGCATATTTGATATTTCTGACTCCTGCGTGCTGCCCAGATAACCTAGATCACGATAGCCTAGCAAATAGAAATGCTCTACCGCTTTGGCGGACAACTTGAAATTATCGGACATGATGTAGCCGGAGCTAGAACCGGACAGCTTCATATCGACACCGATACAAGGGATCGAACTCTGATCCAGATTGCTGATGGACGTCTCCAGCTCTTGCCCGGAGAGGAGTACACATCCATCGACGTTGTAATGCCAGCAGCGGGCGAGGTAATCGTTAACGCCTCCGTTTTGAAACTTTTCATTAGAGAAAAAGATAAGATCATAGCCGAGCAGACCCATTTGCTTCTTAAAGGCGTTTAGAACCTCGATGAAGAATGGATGGGTCAAATCGATATTCAGCATCCCGGCAAAAATAACACCGATCAAATGCGAGGATTTGCTTGATGGTGTTTTGGATGAAATGGGGGGAGTGTAGCCGGTTTCCTTGATAATCTGCAGCACCTTATTGCGTGTACTGGCAGAGATGTCACTGTAGTTATTAATGATCTTGGAGACCGTTGAAACTGAAACGCCTGCAATTTTGGCTATATCCTTAATGTTATAGGTCAATTAAAGGGCCTCCTTATCTTAAATAACATTGTAATAGTCGAAAATCCAACATGTTTCTTCATTGTTTTAATAGATTAAATACGTATTTACGAAAATGGTTTCGGATTTATTTTATATTTTGAATAGAAAGTAGTCAATGTTTGAAAAACAGTTGGAGGACGAAAATAGGGGGAATCCGCTTTATATAAGGGTTTTTTAAACAAAAACGTGGGATTTAAAAAGTTCTTTACAAAAATAGACAACGGTGTAATAATGAAAACGACGAAACCGCTTTCTGAATTATGTTTCTCTTTTTTGATTGTTTAGAAGATTTTCGAAAATGTGTTTCGTTAATGTTCGAACAATTTACTCTGGGGGGTAACAAAATGGTAAAGAAGCTTTCTGCGATCTTGCTAAGCTCTGTTCTGCTGCTGGCGTTGACAGCATGCGGAGGAGGGAACAACGGCAATGGTGCAAGTGGGGGAGCTACAAACGGTTCATCGGATGGGGCGACGGAAAAACCTGCATCCGGTGAAAAGAAGGTTGTTAAGATCCTGCATTGGAAGCAAGAGAACATTAACAAAGCGATTCAAGAAATCAACAAGAAATTCGAGGAGAAATACCCTGAATACAAGGTGGAGTACACCACTACCGGGCCAGATGACGAGTTCAAACAGGCGCAAAGAGCAAGAATTACTGCCGGTGATGTAGACGTCCTTGCCGATTTGTCCGGGATGAGACTGTCACCTAAGGATTGGACACCGGGAGCGAAAGTGCCCGATTGGCAGCAGTGGATCGATTCTGGTCTAATTGCGGATCTGTCTGATCAAGCTTTCGTGAAAAACTACAATGCCAATGATATTGCCAAGGCCGGTACTTATAACGGAAAAGTATACGCCGTGCCAACCGGTAAAGTAGCGATGTCGGGATTCTTCTATAATAAAGAAATCTTCGAGCAAAACGGACTTTCTGTTCCAACGACCTGGACGGAGTTCATCAAAGTGCTGGATACCTTGAAGGATAAGAATATTACGCCAATCGTAGTAGCTGGTAAAGACGTGTGGCCATTGAAATTACCAGTCTTCGGTCTGCAAGCGAAAATCCTTGGCGGCGGCGACCAGAACAAATGGATCGAGGGCGTATGGAAGGGCGATGCGGCTTACAATGATGCAGAGGCTGTAGAGGTTCTGGACAAAATGAAGACGCTTCAGGATAAATACATCATTGATGGATTTATGGGTATCGACTATGCAACCGCACCATCCTTCTTTGCTACTGGTAAAGTAGCGCTGATTGCTGACGGAACCTGGGATGCGCCAACTATTGCAACGGCTAATCCGGATCTGAAGTTTGGGTACTTCCCGATCCCTGCTACTGAAGATGCAGCGAAGAACAATTCGCTTGTTGGTAAATACGATGTAACCTGGTATGCCGCAGAGAAAGGTCCGAACAAAGAGGGTGCGCTGAAATGGCTGGAGTTCTTCTCTGAACCGGATAACTACACAGCGTATGTGAAGGCAGCTGGCTTCCTGCCAACACAAGATAATGTTCAAACGGATAGCGAGTTCATCGATAAAGAACTTTCACCATATCTTGGCGGAGACTTTGAACTGGCTTACGAAATTCTGATGATCAACCGTGTGAATGTCGGCGAGCACCTTGCTGCTGAAGGCGTACACACAGAGTACCTGGCTCCAGGCGGCGAATTCAAGACGGCCAAAGAGCTGGCTGATGTGCAACAGAAAGAATGGGAAGCGGCTGCACCTAAATAAGCTGTTTAAGTAGCAAGAATTAAACATACTGTGCAGTTTCGGGGTCTGTCCTGTGCAGGCCCCGATCCTTTATTTTGAATCAGGATTAGGTGGGTGAGAGCAATGTATCCCTTCGGTAAAGGTTTAAAGCGCTATGTTCCCTTTCTGTTTTTGCTGGTGCCATTGGCGCTATATATTATTTTCTACTTCGGGCCTTCAATGATGACGGTTATTTATTCATTTACCGACATAAAGAATGTGCCAGGTAGCGAATTGAAGTTTGTCGGTCTGCAAAATTACTATGATGTATTTTTCTCCGGTAATTCAGGGGAACGTGTGGACTCTATTATACGGACGCTTTATTTCATGGTGATTGTAACGATTGTGCAGAACGGCCTGGCGCTATTGGTGGCCGTGATCATTAATCAGAAGCTAAAGGGCGATTATTTCTACCGTGCGGTATTTTTTCTACCGGTAGTTCTTGGTGTCGCGGTGGTGGCACTGGTATGGAGTATGATGTTCGATCCGCTCAGCGGTCCTGTGAACTATCTGTACAATGCGTTATTCGGATATAAAGATATGTTCTTTGGAAGCTTCACCCATGCATTTGGCTATATTATATTTGTACAAATTTGGATGTACATGGGCTATTCCATGCTTATCTTTCTGGCCGGATTGCAATCCGTACCGAAGGATTTGTACGAGGCGGGATATATCGACGGTACAAGTAAATGGCAATCCTTTAAAAACATTACGTTTCCGTTGATCGCCCCTTCCTTTACGGTCAATATGCTCCTTTCGATCATCGGTGCCATGTCCACCTTTGATATTATTCTGGCTACAACAGACGGACGCTTCAATACCAGAACTATGGCTTATGATGTCTACAAAGAAACCTTCCGGGGCAGTCTGGAGATGGGGTTACCTTCGGCGCTTTCTGTCGTACAGTTCCTGATCATTCTTGTCTTTGTAGTGATCGCTGTGAAACAAATGCGTAAGAGAGAGGTGGAATACTAGATGAAAGACTCTAAGTCCACCAAAATTCTTTCTTACATCGTTGTGGCGATACTTCTCGTGCTGTACATCATACCGCTACTTTTCGTATTTAACGTCTCGTTCAAGTCCTTCACGGATTACCTGCTAGACCCTATGGGGATTGTATCCAATATTCAATGGAGCAATTACAAGGATGCCTGGGTGCAGGGGAATTTCTCCAACTATTTCCTCAACAGCCTGCTGTATACGGGGGTTGCTACGGTGCTGACACTTATTGTGTCACTCTTCGGCGCTTTTCCGGTGGCACGGGGATATGTGAAGTGGAGCGGCTTTATTTATATGTTCTTCCTGCTTTCGCAGTTTCTGCCTAACCCGATGGTGGCTCAGTTTAAGCTGATGCTCGCCATGAAGCAGGACCTCGGATTTGTAGGTTACGATACAAAGCTGGGTTATATCCTGTTAAAAACAAGCGGAACCGGCATTGTCTTCATGATGTTCACCGGCTATATCAAATCTATAAGCCGTGAACTTGATGAAGCAGCAGGGATGGACGGCTGTGGCTATAACCGTTATCTGTTCCAGATTATTATGCCATTGATGAAACCAGTGATTGCCACCGGCGTCATTTTGACAGCCATCGGCATCTGGAATGACTTTGTGGGCCCGGTTATGTATTTGCCAAGCCCAAGCAATTATCCGATTACCTTCGGATTGAAGGAGTTCCGTGGTCAATACGGCAACAACTGGCCGATGCTGGCCTGTGGCATTATGATCGTATCTACTCCGCTGATCATTCTGTACACCTTCATTCAGAAATACATTGTCGATGGTGCGTTGGCAGGTGCGGTTAAAGCGTAAGCAGCAATACAAATGAGAGGATGGATATTAGTGGAGCGCAATGAAATCAAAGGCTGGAAATTTACAGGAAAGAATGGGGAGTTCAGACTCCCACAGCCGGATCGCAGCAGTTTTTTATATTTTCCGTTGGTAAATGAGGGTGGCATGATGTCTTCGATCACGCCAAAGCTTCACGGCCAGGCTACTTCAGGGCATAATACGTTTCTGACACCTCCATTGTCGGTAGAGGATTTGCATAATTCGCGTGCTTCCCGTAACTTCTGGGTGTATGTAGAAGGCAAAGGGGCTTGGTCGGCAGCGGGAAACTCTGCCAAACAAAACGCTGATTTCTATCAGGACAACGCTGACGAGTCTGAACTGGAGGCTGGTCTGCTCTGGCACCGGGTGACCCGCAGTAATAAAGAACTCGGCGTTTCTGCTGAGATTACCAGCTTTGTGCCATGTGGAGAAGACAAGGTAGAATTGACGAAGGTTGTTCTGACGAATACAGGAGCAGAGAAAATCACACTGACATCAACAGCGGCTATTCCTTTGTATGCCCGGTCCGCAGATGACTTGCGCGATCACCGTCATGTGACATCCCTGCTGAACCGGGTCTACACTTCTCCGTTCGGTATTGAAGTTCAACCGGCACTCTCATTCGATGAACGCGGCCACCGCGTGAATCACACCTCGTACGGGGTGTTCGGAGCGGAAGAGAACGGCAGTGGTCCGGTCGGCTTCTTCCCTGTGCAGGAAGAGTTCATCGGCGAAGGCGGAAGCCTGGACTGGCCGGAGGCCGTAGTGCTGAACAGTAAGCCAGCCATCTACTCTGAAGCCGAACTGGAAGGTTATGAGGCGCTGGGCGGGCTCCGGTTTGCCGAGACGGTACTGAATCCAGGTGAAAGCCACTCTTACATTATTGTGCTGGCGATTGAAGGCGAGCGGATCGATGTTCCTGTGCTTATGCAGAAATACGGCACAGCCGCAGCCTTCGATGCCAAGCTGGAAGAGAATAAATCGTTCTGGAATGACAAGGTAAATACCGTAGAATTCCAGACTGGTGAACATGATGTTGACCAGTGGATGAAGTGGGTAACCCTTCAACCGGTACTGAGAAGACTTTACGGGAACTCCTTCCTTCCATATCACGATTATGGCAGAGGGGGACGCGGCTGGCGTGACCTTTGGCAAGACTGCCTTGCCCTGCTTATTATGGAGCCGGAAGAAGTACGCAGCCTCCTTCTAAACAACTATGCCGGTGTGCGGATTGACGGCAGTAACGCGACCATTATTGGCTCGCAGCCAGGTGAATTTATTGCCGACCGCAACAATATTCCACGGGTCTGGATGGACCACGGCGCTTGGCCGTTCCTGACTACCATGTTGTATCTGGATCAGAGTGGTGATCTTGATTTCTTGTTGCAGGAGCAAATCTACTTCCGCGATGTCTTCATGAACCGTGCTCAGAAACGCGATACTTCATGGGATGCCGAGGCAGACAGCTCGCTAAGAACGACCTCCGGCGAAGTCTATACCGGTACCATTCTGGAGCATATCCTTTTGCAAAACCTGGTTCCATTCTTCAACGTCGGAGAGCACAACAACATTCTGCTTGAAGGCGCGGATTGGAATGATGGGCTTGATATGGCTGCAGACCGCGGGGAGAGTGTGACCTTCACATCCTTCTATGCCAGCAACCTGCTTGATATTGCCCGCCTGCTGCGCGACCTGAAGGAGCGCAAGGGTCTGTCGACCGTTGAACTGGCGGAAGAGATGATGGTGCTGTTTGATTCTCTTGGAGAAGGTGTGGATTATACTTCTGTGTCGGGCAAGCACGAGCAGCTTGAGCGCTACTATGCGGCAGCACCAAATAAAGTTAGTGGTGTCCGGGTAGCACTGGATATTGACAAGGTAGCAGCAGACCTGGAGCGCAAGGCTAATTGGCTCTTCGAACATCTGCGTAGCAATGAATGGGTACAAGCGGAAGATGGTGGCGGCTGGTTCAACGGTTATTACAATAATGACGGTGAACGCGTAGAGGGCGAATTCCCTGGTGGCGTCCGCATGACGTTGACAGGTCAGGTATTCCCGCTTCTTGGCCATGCTGCTGCACCTGAACAGATTCCGAATATTATTAACGCTGTGGAGAAAAATCTGCTAGACGATAAAATCGGTTACCGCTTAAATTCCCGTTTTGGCGGGATTCAGCAGAACCTGGGCCGTGCGTTTGGTTTTGCCTTCGGCCATAAAGAGAATGGTGCGATGTTCAGCCATATGACGATCATGTACGGCAATGCGCTCTACAAACGCGGATATGTTAAGGAAGGGCGGAAAGTGCTGGATTCCTTGTATCAGCTTAGTGCTGATTTTGCGACCAGCCGGATGTATCCGGGGATTCCAGAGTATATTAATGAGCAAGGTCGTGGCATGTACACGTATTTGACCGGCTCGGCTAGCTGGCTGCTGCTGACCATGGTGACTGAAGTGTTCGGTGTCAAAGGAAAGCTGGGCGACTTGCTGCTTCAGCCTAAATTGGTGCAAGAGCAATTCGACAATAACGGACAGGCAGGAATTAAGACCATCTTCGCAGGTTGTGAGCTGGAGGTCGTCTATACGTCCACTAATCGTTCTGCCTATGGGGAGTATCAGATTCAGGGAGTTACATTGAATGGCACTCCTGTGGCGCTACAGCACAGTTTAGAAGGAGTTATCATCCCACGTGCAGTACTAGACGCTCTGTCAGCTGACAAACGTCATCTACTTGAAGTGGAACTGGCGTAATCGACGGTTTATCTCTACCCTTGCACTGCTGAAAGGATGCAATCTTTATGGGCAATATATTATCGAATGGCATCCTGTCGGTCGAAATTGCTGAGATGGGAGCCTATACAGGCTCCCGTTTCGATTGGACAGGATTTATCACTCAAGTAACCCTGGAACAGGGAAAACATACGTTTTGTGTGCCGGAAAGCCTGATTCCCGGACAAGGCAGCGGCGGCAGGGGGTTATGCAACGAATTTGGCATTTCCAAGGCAATTGGATATGACGAAGTTCCGGTTGGTGGCTGGTTCCCGAAGCCAGGTGTCGGCTTGCTGAAGAGGCAGAATGTGGACCCTTACACCTTTATGGGGGATTACGAGCGGACTTTGTTTGTTGCCGAAGTTGAGGCAAGTTCGGACTCTATCACGTATACGGTTCAGCCAATGGAATGTAATGGGTACAGCATGCTCTTAACTAAGAGAATAGCCATCCATCAGAATACATTGACCATTGACTATGTGCTTGAAAACAAAGGAACAAAGACTATCGAAACAGAAGAATATATTCATAATTTCATCGGGATCGACGGCAATCCGGTCGGAGTGGACTATGAACTACGATTACCAGGTGTTATTTCCATTGAAAAGCCCGAATCCTCGTATACATCGGAATTGCTACTGACGGAAGGAGAACGGCTTAGCTGGAAGCGCCAGCCGGACCGTCCTTTCTATTGCATGCTCTCCTCTGATGCTAAAGGAGAGGCGGACTTCAACTGGGAGCTAATTCATAAGCCAAGCGGAGTCGGTCTGAGGGAAATTGGAGATTTTCCCATTTCACAAATAGCTTTGTGGGGAGTAGGGCATGTGATCTCTCCTGAAGTTTTTGTGAACATTAGTCTTTTACCGCGTCAAAGCAAGCACTGGCGCCGTTCTTACGAGTTTTTCAAGCTTTCCTAAGGTATAAACTCGTCTCCTATGTGAATAATTATACTTGCTGGTGTGTGAGATTACTGCTATCATATCGATATCCATATTGATAGGAGAGAAAGGGTGGGAGAGTTTTGAGCAAGAGAGCATACAATTTTAATGCCGGTCCTGCGGCACTGCCGCTAGAAGTATTGGAACGCGCACAAGCGGAGTTTGTGGATTTTCGGGAGAGCGGAATGTCTATTATGGAGATGTCGCACCGTGGGGCGATATACGAATCTGTGCATAACGAAGCACAACAACGTCTGCTTTCGCTTTTGGGCAACCCGACAGGCTACAAGGTTTTGTTCACTCAGGGCGGAGCGAGTACCCAATTTGCAATGATCCCGCTCAACTTCCTTTCCGAAGGTAAAGTGGGCAGCTATGTGATGACAGGCAGCTGGGCAGATAAAGCTTACAAAGAAGCCAAGCTGGTGGGCGGCGTTCATGTCGCTGCTTCCTCGGAAGATCAGAAATTTCTGAAGATTCCTGAGCTGAGCTCCATCAAGGCTGCGGACAATGCAGCTTATCTGCATGTAACGTCGAATGAAACCATCGAAGGTACACAATACGCAGAATTCCCGGATTCCGGTTCCATTCCGCTTATTGGAGATATGTCCAGCGATATTCTGAGTCGCGCGTTCGATGTGAATAAGTTCGGGCTGATTTATGCAGGTGCCCAGAAGAATCTGGGACCGTCCGGGGTAACGGTGGTTATCGCCAAGGAAGAGCTTATTGCTGAGTCCCCTTCCCATATTCCGACAATCCTGCGTTACAGCACTCATACGAAGAATAACTCTTTGTACAATACGCCACCATCCTTCTCTGTATATATGGTTAATGAAGTGTTAAAATGGATTGAAGAGCAAGGCGGCTTGGCTGGGGTTGAATCCAAAAACCGCGAAAAGGCCGGTCTCTTATATGAATACATTGATGGAAGTGACGGCTTCTACCGTGGCGTGGCAGAACAAGACAGCCGCTCCATTATGAATGTTACGTTCCGGATGCAGTCGGAAGACCTTGAGAAGCAATTTGTAAAAGCTGCGGAACTGGAAGGCTTTATCGGTCTTAAGGGTCACCGTAGTGTTGGCGGCCTGCGCGCTTCCATTTACAACGCTGTTCCTTATGAGAATGTTAAGGCACTTGCCGATTTCATGAAGCATTTCCGGCAAACGCAAGGTTAATCAATGCTGTTCCTGACCTTCCGCCAACAGGCGGAAGGTTTTCTGCTTTAAAATATAAGGATTTATAGTCCGGACTGAGAGGAATTACAAACTATGGCACTTCACATCGTTCTGGTCGAGCCGGAAATCCCGGCAAACACCGGCAATATCTCGCGCACTTGCGCGGCAACAGGTACACATCTGCATCTGGTACGTCCGCTGGGGTTCCGCACGGATGATGCTACACTGAAACGGGCAGGACTGGACTACTGGCACGCAGTCCATATTGAATATCATGATTCCTTCGCAGAAGTATTGGAGAAATACAGCGAAGGACGTTTTTTCTATGCAACGACAAAGGCGGACAAGCGGTACAGTGATTTTGAATTCCAGGATGGCGATTTCTTTGTGTTTGGCAAAGAAACCAAGGGTCTCCCGGCGGAGATTCTCGAAGCAGGGAAGGAAACCTGTATGCGGATGCCGATGAGTACAGCGGTGAGATCGCTTAATTTATCAAATTCGGTAGCTATTATTGTCTACGAAGCCCTCCGTCAGCTAGATTTTCCACAACTTGTTTAAAATAAGACATGTTTTTTTATTAATTCAGCAGGATTCGACAATTTCATAACGAAATCTTAGTACAGGTCCGATATAAATATGTAATCCATTATTTAGTTGAACAGGAGAGGTGTAAGTTAGATATGAAACCTGCTGGTGTAGTTCGCAAAGTGGATCAACTTGGTAGAATTGTTCTGCCAAAATCCCTGCGCAAGAGATATCAAATGAATGAAGGAGATCCGGTGGAAATTTTGGTACAGGGCGACCACATCATTTTGGAGCGCTACCGTCCGAAATGTGTATTCTGCGGATCGATGGAAGAAGTAAGCGAGTATAAAGATCGTTATATTTGTGCCGAGTGCCTTACAGAGATGACTCATTTGCAAAGACATGCATAATATAACGGTTAAGCCTTCTCATTAGAGAAGTCGCTCGAACTATGATTACATAAGAAAAAGCACCGCTCTTGCGGTGCTTTTTCTTATTCAGGCCGGGCTCGCCAGTCACTTTACCTAAAAGGGGCCAAGCAGTCCTGGGTTTGCTTCACGCGAACAAGGATTTCTTTAGAGGCCTTTGGTTTTATCTTCATTGTAAGAAGAAGTCAAAATGCCGGTCAGGAAAAGTACGAAAACAAGGGTAACAATCCAAAAGGTCAATGAAAACGACATGCCGGGCACCTCCAAAAGGGACTGTATTCGTTATCATGATTATACCCGTTCATCTGGTAAAAATAAACGTAAATGTGAGAAGTGACATAGTCAATCTATCCTACTACTTGAAAAACAGGAAATTCGTAGGCACAGGCCGCAGATTGCCATCCGAAGGCTTGTTCACCACTCTTCCGTTAAAGATCAGCGAGGAAGAGCCTCCTCCATCTAAATTATACGCATCTATAACTCCCATATTAAAGAGCTTGTCCTGTAATTCCTCTAACGTGGCTCCAGAGCTGCCATTCTCATTGTATCCGTCGGCGACCAGAATCAGGAGCTGATCATCTTTATATTTACCCATCACCGTGCGAGGGGCTCGCTTGGGAGATAGCTTCCACTTCTCAGGGATCGGCATCTTCATGCTGTCCTTCAAAAGAACAGGAACGAAGGTTGCGCCAAATTGTGGTTCCAACTGGTCCAATTGCTCACGGCTGTAAAATTTACCGCCGATCAGTTGGCCGTTCTTATTCAGTCCGACGAAGCTAAGATCCTTGAAACTTGACTCAAAGCCGTGCAAGTACTGGCCCCCGACTACCGTTGTGCTTAAAGGATAACGCTTGCCATCCTTGTCTGCAAAACCGCCGGCATTAATTCCGGCGATGGCGCCGCTGCGGTTGACGGCATGCATGGTGGTCTCTGCTCCGCTTACTGCATCCGCGAGACTCATGGTCGCTGCAGATGCATCTTTAAGCTTGATTTTCAAGGCATAAGCTTTATAATTTCCGGGGTTAAGCTGGAACAGCTCGATGACAATACGGTCGCTGCTCACGACTTCGGAAGGAATACCAAGCTTCGCGCTAATCCGGCGATTGTAAATGATCTGTGGGCGAGAGGCCTGCGTCTCTGCTGTATCCCAAATTTTGTTCATTTCGCTCGTGGTGGCCTTGTAGAGCTTGGCACTGGCACTCACGGAATCTATTGTGTAGGCTGCGGCAGCCTGGGCTTGAATCAGTTCTTGCTTGATTAAGCTAGTCTCCTTCACTGGTCCCTGAACAGGAGAGAATTGATCTACATGGAGCTGCAAATCAAGCGGGGGCTGAATCCACCATAGACCAATCAAGAGGCCGATGAACGGAGCGGTTAGCGTCATGAAGAAGCGATTAACTCTTTTGACAGGTGTCATCATTTGAGCAGATCCATTTCTTTCTTGAGTGCATCAAGCTGCTTGCGTACCTCGCTGAGCTGGGTATAAAGCTTATTGCTGTTGTCTGTCTTGGCGCTCGCATTGTCCTTGGTGAAGGTCAACAGTTCATTGAAGGTCTGCACAGTGCTCTGCAGTTCCTTAACTTCATCAGAGAGGGCGGAGATTCTAGCTTCATAATCGGTCTTCAAAACGGTAAGCTGCTGCTGGCTTTGTGCGCTGAGCTGACTCAGCACCTGCTGCTTCAGATGGTTGGTGTAGCTGTAAACGGCATAAACGCCAATTCCGATCATCACAACCCAGAACAGTAAAAACCATTTTACGGAAGAGCCGTTTCTCGCTGCCGTACGTCGCGATTGAACCGGTGTCGTTTCCGCTAGCGGTTGCATTTTATCACCTCGGGGCTTGTTCTTTTCAAGTCCCCATTCTATCAGACTTTGATTATTTTCGCAAAAATGTAAGAGAGTCAGATCATGATAAAAAATAATTGCATCCTATTAAACTACTGCGATACAATTTGCTATAGATTGGAATATCTGTGGGACGTATTCAAGGTAAGTAATAGAGAGAATTAGGCCAATAAGACATCATACATCCTTGCTTGCGTCAAACCGGAACCGCCTCGGCGCTTTCCATTCTGGGTAAATACATATATAGCAGGAGGTCTGGGCGTCAATGATGAAGGTTTGGCAGGTGGTCATTGTGGGGTGTCACCCCACAAGCATGCTGGGAACGAAGTTGATTCTGGAAGAAGGGGGGGAGCTGGAGGTTCTGGGGATGTATTCTACATGGACTGAAGGGGCCGCGGTAGTGCGGGAGAAGCAGCCTGATCTGGTGCTTACCGATTATCAAATGCCAGATGGAGAGGTAGAGAGTGTGCTGTTTGACATGAAGAACAGTTCGCCAGCCTCTCATTTTGTTGTTATGACCGACGAAGACGGCAGAGAACTGCTGCAATCATTTATAGAACTTGGGGCTAGCGGCATACTATCCAAAGGTGCATCACCCGGACAATTGCTGCAGCTGATCAAAGGATTGCGTGAAGGCTTTATCTCCATCCCGCTAGAATGGATCAAGAAGGGCTTCTGGCCGATATCCCCGTCCAAAGGACTCGACAGCGTTCTGCAATTAACCCAGACAGAGACTTTTATAATGGAACGAATTGTGCAGGGGATTACGTATGACAAAATTGCGCTGGAGATTGATGTGAGCCGCCGTTCCATTGATAACTACCTCCGCAAAATCTATGTGAAGCTGGATGTCACCACAAGGGCGCAAGCGATTGAGAAATTCGCGCTGTTCTCCAGACAGCACCGACAAATCTACGCTTGAGCTAGAGCAGAACGACATAATGCTGGCAGGGCCTGAATATTCTTGGAACGAGGGAGGGGGGATTTCGCATGAAATATGACTTTTCCGCACGTGCTCACACCCTGTTGTCATCACAGCTCCTGAGCATACGTACCCAAACGCGGAGAGGCTCCATGATATCGCTAGCCGAAGAATTACCTGCGGAAGAGTTATTCCCACTATCCTTGCTGGCCGAGACAGCTTCCACAGTCATCTCTGCCGATGCCGGTGCGCTCCAGTATGGAGACCCGGAAGGATATGGGCCACTGCGTGAATGGTTAACAGGGGACTGGTTAAAAGCCAAAGGAGTGGCCGTCGCTGAAGGCGGGGTGCTACTGACGACAGGCAGCCAGCAAGCTATTGATCTGCTATCCCGGGTCTATATTGATCCAGGGGACTGTGTGCTGGTCGAAAATCCGACTTCGCCAGGTATGCTCCAGGCGCTGCGGATGCAGGGTGCTGTGATTATTCCAGTCCAGGGCGACAGGGATGGGTTGCTTCCGGATCATCTGCGAAGCCAGATCCTGCAGTACCGTCCCAAGATGCTGTATGCAGCACCGAGCTTTACCAATCCAAGCGGAGTTCTATGGAGCCTTACACGGCGCAAGGAGATTCTGGAGCTGTGTATCGCGCATGATGTGCTGATTGTAGAGGATGATTCTTATGGAGATCTTCACTTTGAGCGGTACAGTGAACATCCTCTTGGCAAGTATCCGTCGCTGTATGCACTGGAAAATGTCAGCGACGGTGGACATGTACTCTACATTGGCTCCTTTAGCAAAACGGTTGCTCCTGCGCTACGCACAGGCTGGGCGGCTGGTAGTCGTGAACTGATCTCTGTAATGGCTGCGGCAAAACAAATGGCGGACTGGCAGTCGAGTTCTCTGAACCAGCGGCTGCTACATCATCTGTTGGATGTCTCCGCATTTGATTTGCGGGAACATATCAAGCTGCTGAATCGGGAGTATCATACACGCTTCAAGTTGATGATCGAGCTGCTAAAGCGACCCGCCTGGAAGCAGAGCTCATATGAGCTTCCCGTAGGGGGCATGTTCCTCTGGGTGTCCCTTCCAGATGGAATGGACGTCAATGCGCTGCTCCGCTGCGCGCTGGGCAAGGGCGTTGCCTTTCTGCCCGGGCCTCTGTGCAGTGTGAATGGCGGAGGGCAATATATCCGCCTGAACTTTACCCATCCGGGCCGAGACGAGCTGCTGCTCGGTATGAACTTGATGAGCGAGGCGGTTACCGAGTTCACCGCCCGTAGTTAAAGCGCCGGTCGGGTATACGATAACCCGGAACAGGCGTGACTTGAATAACGTGAAGAAGCATCCCGTGGGCCGGGATGCTTTTTGTTATGGGGCGGGGCGGCTTGGAGGTCTGGGTCGCTTGCGGCGTCACACAAGCGATTTTTTCGCGCTGGGAAGCTTTTTGACGGCGCTGCTGTAACAAGACGGCAGGTTGGGTTTCCCGGCAAGATAGTGAGTTATAAAGCTGGGCGCATAAGCAAGCTGCCCCTTAAAGTCTCGCTGTCACGTTCCCGGTGACAGCGGCATATTCCACCAGGGCGGCATGCCCGCCCTTGGTGAGGGTGTACCGGCCACGGGTGATCCGCAGGAACCAGCCGTAGTAGTTGTGCTGCAGGATGGCCGCTGCGCCGGGCACTCCGCTGCGCTTGCGCAGCTCCGCCGGGGTGATACCGGCGGAGCGCTCTGCCGCCGCGCTGCCAGCGGCGGCAATCTCAGGCCGGGCAGCCAGCAGCTGCTGGCCGGCCTGTTCCGCTTCCGGCGATGCAGCGGAAGCGAACCCGGGCGGCTGCTGCGCAGCAGCCGTCTCATCTGGTTCAGCGCTGCCGCGCGCTGAACGGACGCCCAGCAGCTCGGCTTCCGCCTCCTGCAGTGCCAGAGCCACGCGCAGCGCCTTCTCACGATAGGCGGTGACGAGCTTGACGCCCGTGCTGCCACCGGTGTTGTAGTCGCCGCTGCGCTCGTGGAATTCATTGAGCAGGCGCTCGCGCCGCCGACCGCCGCCCCGCTGGGCGGGCAAGGTCTCATCCGGCTCGGCCAGCACCTCTACCACCGGAGCCTTCGTCTTGTAGAAGGTTACGGTGATAAGCCCGAGACCAAGCCGGCGGCAGAGTCCGCTCAATTCGCCCCAGCGCTGATTGACCGCGCCTTTCTTGTCCCGATTGCGCTCGACCGCAAGGTAGACGCTTGGGCTAAGCTTCAACCGTTCAACCCCCTGCAGCAGCAGGGCGAGGTTGAAGGATTTTTTCATCTCCACGATCAGCGGCGGTTCTCCGTTCTCCCGGATGCCTACCAGATCGCAGGTCCGCACCTCACCCTTGATCTCATAACCCTGCTTTTCAAAAAAAACTTTTAATGGAGCATACAGCTCCGTCTCATGCCGTACGGCCATAGATTGTCACTCCTGTACCCCTATTTGCAGGGTCTGATGCCCGATATTTAAAACAAGCATGATCGCCCATCTCTAACTTTGTGGGGTGATTTACTGATTCTCTATTATAGCACAGCAAAAAATAGGTCAACTATTCGGGGCTTGCCGCATAGGTATGTAATACACTTTTGAAAGCCATTTGGAGCCATAGAGGAGCATTAGGAGCGCAAGAGGAGGCAGCGAGCAATGGACATTTTTGAGCGTATAGCTTCGTATCGGGCTGAGAACGACCGTTTGGCGTGGAACGGCACCTTCAAGGATTATGTTGAACTGCTGAAGAAAGACCCATCTCCCGCCAAAACCGCTCACGCCCGTGTATACGACATGATCAAATCTCACGGCGTAGAGGAAATTAATGGACGCAAAAGGTATAAGTTTTTTGAACAGGAGATTTTCGGTTTGGACCGGGCTGTGGAAAAGCTGGTGGAGGAATACTTCCATTCCGCCGCACGGCGCCTGGATGTTCGCAAACGGATTCTGCTGCTGATGGGGCCTGTCAGCGGAGGGAAATCGACACTTGTTACACTGCTCAAACGCGGCCTGGAGCAATATTCAAGAACGCCGGAAGGTGCCGTGTATGCTGTTGAGGGCTGCCCGATGCATGAGGACCCACTGCATTTGATCCCGCATGAGCTGCGTCCCGAGATTGAGCGAGAGCTTGGTGTGCGCATCGAGGGCAACCTGTGCCCCTCCTGCCAAATGCGGCTGAAGAACGAATACGGTGGCGACATTGAGAAGGTTGGCGTAGTGCGTGTTGTTTTGTCAGAGGAAGAACGGGTGGGTATCGGTACCTTCAGTCCATCCGATCCGAAATCGCAGGATATTGCTGATCTGACCGGCAGCATCGACTTCTCCACCATTACCGAATTTGGCTCGGAATCCGATCCGCGCGCATACCGTTTCGACGGGGAATTGAATAAAGCTAACCGGGGACTGATGGAATTCCAGGAGATGCTGAAATGCGATGAGAAATTCCTCTGGAACCTGCTGTCACTGACCCAAGAGGGGAACTTTAAGGCTGGGCGATTCGCGTTAATTAGTGCGGATGAGCTTATTGTGGCCCATACAAACGAAACGGAGTACAAATCCTTTATCTCGAATAAAAAGAATGAGGCGCTGCAGTCCCGCATGATCGTCATGCCCGTTCCGTACAATCTCAGAGTCTCTGAAGAGGAAAAGATTTATGCGAAGCTCATTTCCCAGAGCGACATGAAGCATGTGCATATTGCTCCCCACGCGCTGCGTGCAGCGGCGATTTTCTCGATCCTGACCCGCCTGAAGGAGAGCAAGAAGCAGGGAATGGATCTTATCAAGAAGCTGCGGATGTACGACGGAGAAGAGGTTGAGGGCTACAAGGAAGCGGACCTGAAGGAAATGCAAACCGAATATCAGGATGAAGGGATGTCCGGCATCGATCCACGATATGTTATCAACCGGATCTCTAGTGCGCTGATCAAAGGCGATTTGCAGTGCATGAACGCACTGGATGTTCTGCGGGCGATCAAGGATGGTCTGGATCAGCACCCTTCCATCACCAAGGAGGAGCGGGAACGGTATCTGAACTTTATCTCCATTGCCCGCAAGGAATACGATGTCTTGGCGAAAAGCGAAGTGCAAAAGGCATTCGTCTATTCCTTCGAGGAGTCGGCCAAAACGTTGTTCGAGAATTATCTCGATAATATCGAGGCCTTCTGCAACTGGGCCAAAATCCGTGATCCCCTCACGGATGAGGAGATGGAGCCGGATGAGCGGCTGATGCGCTCCATTGAAGAGCAGATCGGCATCTCCGAGAATGCCAAGAAGGCGTTCCGGGAAGAGATTCTGATTCGGATTTCCGCGTACTCCCGTAAAGGGAAGAAGTTCGAATACAACAATCATGACCGTCTGCGTGAAGCCATTGAGAAGAAGCTGTTCGCCGATCTCAAGGATATTGTCAAAATCACCACCTCTTCCAAAACACCGGACGAGAGCCAGCTGAAACGGATCAACGAGGTGACGAGACGTCTCATCGACGAGCACAACTACTGCCCGGTATGCGCCAATGAATTGCTGCGCTATGTCGGAAGCCTGCTGAACCGCTAATAAATATATATTGAACGGCAAGTCACTTAAGGGAAAGCTATATAAATTAATTTAAAAAGGAATATCCTTAGCCGTCACAACTGGCTAAGGATATTCCTTTTCTTTATTCCGCTGAATCCTTGGACTCATTGATTTTGCCGCCTAGATTAAAGCCTAACTCCCCGTTATATTTGCCCAGGTGACCGTTGATTCCAAGCCCTGCCCCTTGGCCGCCCCCGAACTGAGCTTTGGCTTGTGCGCCGACACCATTATCTCCCCCCAAGTGCAATCCGGTATTGAACCCGGCACCCTGACTTTGGCTCAAGTGCCCTTCTGCGTTAGCATTTAAGCCGTACTGACCACCCAGTTGCGCTTCAGTATTAAATCCGACGCCTTGACCAGCGCTGAGGTGCGAATTCGCTTGTGCATTAATTCCATATTGGCCCCCGGCTTGTGCCTCAGTATTGAATCCAAAGCCCTGGCTTGTGCCCAGATGAGCGTTGCCCTGCGCATGGATGCCATATTGCTCTGACCCCAGGTGGGCATCGGCATGCGTACCTACGCCATTGTAGTTCAGATGTCCACCGGCATTAAAGCCAACGCCGTGCTTACCGCCGATATCCGCCCCTGTCTCTACAGTAACGCCTTGCCCGCTACCCACACTTGCGTTCAACTGACCATTCACAATATGCTGTTTCGGGTTCTGGGTGTTTTGGGGAGGAGGTGTTGGACTGACTTCCGAGCGGTGATGAAAGTAATGACAATAAGGGTACTGAACGTACCGAGGTGTATATAGATAAACGGGCTGTTGATAATATTGATGGTTTGGATACTGATTTCCATAGGTCATGCGATATACCTCCATTAGTAAAATAATGATATCAGCCTATTCTATTCATCCTGGAACCTGAATGACACAGCGTAAAGCGCTGAGAGCATCCTCCCAGACCCTGTTTTTTCAGCAAAACAGGAACAGTCACCTTGGCAGCCAATTGCTATAATGAAATCACCGTACGGGGAAAGGCTGGGTGAGTGCTTGAATTACAGTAAGGATATCGAGAGATGCATCGAATATATTGAACAAAATATTAAAGAAAATTTAACAGCTGAAAATATTGCCGCTGCCTCCGGTTATTCGCTGTATCATTTTTGCCGGGTGTTCAGTTTGTGCAAAGAGATGTCCGTAATGGAGTATGTGCGGAGTCGGAGGCTGTCCTTGGCTTCAATCGAATTATTTAATGGAAAAAGGATTATAGATATTGCGCAGGATTATGGCTTTGAGACACAGAGCGGATTTGCCAAGGCATTCCGGAAAGCTTTCGGATACAGTCCCTCGCAGTATGCTGCGCGGATGGACGGATTTCTTCAGAATGAATCTATTTTCGAAATCGGAGGTTATTTGATGAACCCTGTTATTGTAAAAAAGCCAGCGTTCAAGGTTGCCGGTTATGGCATCCAAACGAATGTGGCTGAAGGTAATTATACGAAGGATGTCGCTTCTTTCTGGAGTCAATATGAAGGAGAAAATTTGGAATCTAAAATGTACGAGATTCTGACTCCGCCTAAGCATGGAGAAGTGGGGCTGTGCATTCCCGCCTTGGATAGCGGTAACGCCACATATTTGCTGGGTGTGATTGTAGAAGACTTCAACCAGGTGACCGGGGATATGCTTACTGCGAGCGTCCCTGAAGCGGAATATGCTGTTTTTACCACGCCTCCAGTGGATACCTCGGAGGGGAAGGATCAGAAGGATTTTGTTCAGGTGATTAGGAGCACTTGGAAGTATATTTTTGAAGAATGGTTTCCTGGCAATAATTATAAATATGATGAGGGCAAGTTGGACTTTGAGTTCTACGACGAGCGCTGCCATTCCCGGGTGGATACGGTAATGGAGATTTATGTGCCTGTGAAAGAGCGAGTGGAGTAATAAAGATCCGCGTGCCTGATGCGGTTCGGTTAATAGCCTAGCTGCGGATGGTTTGAACTTCTGCGCCGCTCCACAATATTCGTCTGATAGTAATCCTATTTTATCGATCGGCAAAAAAGCCCGCATTGCACATAAGTGCGAGCGGGCTTTTCCAGTAGATGTACATCTTCTTGCAATTTCCGCACCGGGTGCGTCTCCCGGCGCGCGGTGCTCGGCCCAAGGTGGTGGTCAAACCTCTTGTTACAAAAACCGCCGCTGCACCTTTTTCCCATCATAGGTGAACAGCGCCTTCTTCTCCTCCACAACCGTCTGTAAATGCACCGTACGGCCCCACAATTTGTAGATATGCGGGAGCGTCCGCTCCAGATACTTCAGGTCCAGCTCAATACTCTCGTACTGATGCTCAATATACAACTCGCCGTTCCGCTCATAATCGGCATCCTTGATGACGAGGTAAGGAGAGCCGCCGTTCACGCGGGCCAGTACCAGCTGGTCCCGGACATTTTCCCAAGCCTTGTCGGTAATTTTCCACTCCGGGCCTTTTTTCTCGAAGACATAGAGGTCCAAATCATTAACGAGTTCCTTGGACAGATAGCTGCGGATAAAAGAGGTGTCGGAATCCAGCTCACGCACCTCGAAGATTTTATCGCGGTCCCAGCGGCGCTCGATATCTTCGAATATTTTCAGGCCGAGGTAGTAAGGGTTCAGGCTCTGGCGGGAGGGCTGAACGACCGAGGAATTCAGCTTAGCGTATTCGACCGTTTCCTCAGACGTCAGGTCCAGCTCGCGTATGATCCGCTGATGCCAGTAGGAAGCCCAGCCTTCGTTCATGATCTTTGTTTCCATCTGCGGCCAGAAATAGAGCATTTCGTCATGCAGCATCGTCATAATATCGCGCTGCCAATCCTCAAGCGCTGTGGAATACTGCTGGATGAACCAGACGATGTCCTTCTCCGGCTCTGGCGGGAAAGCCCGATTACTAGGTGCCGGCTCGGGGGGAGCTGCGTTGACCTGATCCAGTTTCCATAGCTCGTCATAAGGATTGGCCGGAGTGTTGCTGCCAGGTGGTGTATCCTTGCGGTCTTTCATCTTCGCTTCCAGCAGATGGGTCTTGCCGAGCTTACGCGGCTGGATCAGGCTGGGATCGATATGCTCCTGGATCGCGAGCACAGAATCAATAAAGCTCTCTACGGCCTCTGTGCCGTAGGTCACCGAATAGTCCGCGATTCGATCGGCGGTTGCCGACATACTCTCGACCATATTCCGGTTGGAGATGGAGAAGCGGGCATTGTTCTTGAAGAAATCGCAGTGGGCCAGCACGTGAGCCACAATTAGCTTGTTCTGGATGAGCGAATTGCCGTCCAGCAGGAACGCATAGCACGGGTTGGAGTTGATGACCAACTCGTAAATCTTACTCAAGCCGAAATCATATTGAGACTTCATTTTATGAAAAGTTTTTCCGAAGCTCCAGTGGCCGAACCGGGTTGGCATTCCATAGGCACCGAACGTGTAAATAATATCGGCAGGACAGATCTCATACCGCATCGGATAGAAATCCAGCCCGAAGCCGGTAGCAATCTCCGTAATCTCCGCAATGGCCCTCTCTAGCGCTTTCAGTTCATCATCGCCGGGCATGAACCCATCTCTCCTTCCTTCTTCTAACGCACCGTGTACTGGCAGAGTTTAACGTACGTTCCCAGCTTAAGCGGGAGCCGTTCTTCTTATGTATATGGGTGGAGAGATGGAAGTATGATGAGGGAGGGGATGCCTGAGAGAGGAAAGAGTGGCATTTGTCAGAAGGGGCGCAGTGCATCAGTTTAATGTAGGAGAACTTCATTTCGCATTACGGGCATTCTTCCAGAATCGGAGTTGCTATGTGTTTGTGGCTCCGTCTAATATGCTTTTCTCTGAAAGTGAAGATTATCAATCACCCGATCAGGTCACCCAACCGGATCTTTCGGTTGTTTGTTCTAAGGACCAGATATCCAAGAGCGGCTGTAACGGTGCCTCGACACTCATTATTGAAGTGCTGTCACCAGCCACTACATTGAAGGACTTTAATGAGAAGTTCAACTTATATCAGAAGCACGGAGTTCAGGAATATTGGATTGTTGATCCTGGAAATCAAACGGCTCACGTCTATACTTTGGAGGACGGCAGTTATCGGGTGCGACATTTATATACAGAGCAGGAAACGATTCAGTCATTTGTTTTTAAAGATTTACAAGTTCCAATGAACACGTTATTTAATCTATAACAACAAACACAATTAGCCGGCGAGATATAATCTCGACCGGTTATTTTTGTTCTTTGAAATCATATTGAAACTTCATTTTATGAAAAGTTTTGCCGAACCTCCAATGTAAGTGTAGACGAAACCAAAACGATTCTCCATAAGTATTATTTTAGAAGAATGTAGGATATATCGGAAAATTATAAGAAATGAATTATTCACTATATGTATGGGGGGCATTTTGGACTTCTTGCAGCATTTTTGCAAATTCTTCGTCGCTGTCACTGTATGTGGAAATCCCATCCTTGCGATCCTTCTGAGCTTTCTGAAGTTGGGACAAAACAGCTTGATCTTTAAAAATAACTGGAGCCATTTTGATCTTTTGTACTTCTGTAAATTTAGACTGTTCATCTTTCCTTTGCAGCGTAACGCTGAATCCAAAGTTTTCTTCGATTAGCTGGACCAAGTCTTTAAGGTCAACGTAAGATTTGCCCTGAAATCTTTGCTCCAATTGTTCCTTGGAAATAGACATTTGGGTCACCTTCCTTTTGCTCATTTTATCACAAACGAAGAGAATCTTATTGTGAGGGGTGTAGATCTATGAAAATTGAAATCGGAGAGTCCTTAATGCTTTCATGGCTGAAACATGCAAAGAACTGTCAGCTTGTCCAACTTAACTGGAAACCATCGGTGAAGTCTTGGGATATTCATAATGAGGTAATTGTCGAGAGTATGATGAAGAAATCAGATCAATATTTTAAAGACAAATACAATCTTGATTTGTTTAAGCTGAATCGATCATACTCGCAGCTTCTTCAACAGGCTGAGATCGATACTTTGGGGCTTGAGGTAGGAGGAGCAGGGAGAGTTCAAAATATATACGGCATCGATGTTGCTTTCCATGAAAGCGGTCTGAATTATGGTTCCACCAAGGAAGAGACGATTTCCAGAGTGCTGAAGAAAATGATTCGTACATCAATGGTGATTCACGGATATTTCGATTTAAATGAAGGAAATATCATATTTGCTGCTCCGAAGATAGCTAGTTCGATACGTGAGCCGCTGCATCTTTACATAAGTGAACTTCAAGAGTTATTTCGAAGTAAAGGTTTGAATTTTCGTTTTGAGCTTCTGTGCAATGAGGAGTTTAAGGAAAAAATATTCAATGTAGTCACAGCATTATCAAATTCAGTGTCAGACACTTCGGAGCTGTTTATGCGAAGTATACAAATGTACAATCTTTTCGCGGAGGAGAAGCAGGTTATTAGCTTGCCGAAAACCACAATCAAGGCGAAGAAAGTACCTGCTGATTTTAAAGGTGCTGAGGTTATAAAAATTGGTGCTTTGGTTAGATCTAGTTTTGATCGGCTGATTGCAGAGGATTTATTAACAGAGCAGGAGGTTGAGCAGTTGCAGCGGCTTGATTATGCCAAAAGAACTTTTAATATTACTTATCCTGTTTTAAAAAGGATCGATTCAGCTAGTTCCATGACTGAACAGCAGAAAGTAAACGGGCGTCCTAGATTCTATGCAGAACCGTATACGATCTATGGAACCAATTACTTGTTATGCAATCATTGGGTGGAGGATCTCAGCAGAAGTTATTTTGAGGCATGGCTCAGACGGATTGAAGAGGCTACTTGAGTGAGAGCACGGATTTCAATCTTCAATTCATCATTAGGAGTGTGGGATACGATTACACCATCCTTAGATTGAAGCAATTCTTTAGTTGCTTCTTTCGGATCCTTAATGGCACGGATCAGTGCGACTTCATCAACAAACTTGGTGTTACCTTCGATATGTGACGCAAGGATTTGCAGCTTGACGTATTGATCGGGATATATCTTACGCACTTCTTCCCATTGCATAGCTGGCACCTCCGACTGGTTTTGTCTCTTTATTGTACCAAATAATTAGCAATTAAAAAGAATCAGAGATTGGTTTTATGCTGAAAGTAGAGCGGAGGGTCGGAGGATTTCTGGAGAAACGAAGTGTTCCCTTTTAAAGCCGATTTCAACTTTGCAATTCCTTTACAATCTAGAAATCGGGCCTTAACAGCAATCGCAAGAAACCTCCAAACCCGTAGCGGCTTAATTCAGCATCGCCCAGAATTTTTTATCTGAAATTAAGAGCTAAATTAATATTGATCTGGAACAATTTACATATGAATTAATTCTAGAGATGTTATGATAGATAAAGGATAGATTTTCCTATACCTCCACAGGGTGTATATGGTTCAATCGTATTCTGAAAAACTAACAACGAGGTGCTTCATAATGTTCAGAGTATTTGAGGAATTCAAAGGGAAGACAGCAATTATCACAGGTGGGGGTACAGGCATTGGCAGAGCTACAGCACTACGGTTAGCGGAGCTCGGAGCCAATGTTGTTATCGCAAGCCGTTCTGAAGAGGATGGCGTTGCGACTGTACGCGAAATTACAGAAGTGCTTGGAGGAAGTGCGGCATTCATCCAAACGGATGTGTCCAAGGAAGAACAAATTATTTCCCTGGTCAACCAAACCATTGAACGTTTTGGTTCGATTGACTACATGTACAACAACTCGGCGATTACAGGGGATAATGAGCTTCTAGAGGATTATAAGACTGAAACATTCGATAGAGTGTTTGATGTCAATGTCAGAGGGCAGCAGCTTCTGATGAAGTATGCCGTGCCTCACATGAAACCAGGAAGTGCGATCGTCAACTGTGCTTCTTTGCATGGAACGATTGCTATGGCGGGTGATGTAGCTTACTCTGCAAGTAAACATGCGGTTATTGGTTTGGGTAAATCAGCAGCGGCTGAGTTCGCAGCTAAAGGAATCCGGGTTAACATTGTCGCTCCAGGACCGGTTCCTACCAAAATGATGAGACGCTATGAAGAATTGCTCACAGACGATGTTGAGGCGCTTGAGCAAGCTATTGCCCAACTTCCGGTTCTGAAACGCTACGGAACGCCAGAAGAAGTAGCAAATGCGGTTGTCTTCCTTCTGAGTGACATGGCTTCTTATATCGTAGGTCATGTGCTTATGGTTGATGGTGGTTGCTCGATAATCAGATAGTCGTCTGCAATATATAAATAAACAGGCCGCTCGCAGTCACTCTTGACTGGTGAGCGGCCTGTTTTCGCTACTCAGATTTAGAAGTTATTGGTATACTTTGATAAAAGAATATGAAATTTAGCTATATAAACAATGAAAAAGGGCCACCATCTAACTAAGTGCATTTTCGTACCTTATTTTTCTCTTATATAGGAAAATTAGTTATATAAGGTAATTATTGTATCTTATTTTTCGGAAAACACGCTGGACAGGGTATTTTGGAAGATTTAAGGTACAAATTTGCACTTAATCTCTACTAACCCTTAGCTACTGAGGATTTAAGGTACGAAAATGCCGTTAATTACACTTCGATGCTTCATATATAAGTTTTCTTTTTTCTTGGGTATGTTTGTGCTATTTTAGAAGATTATCCAGCTATTTTATAGCTTTATTATTGGAGGCGACGATGGAATGCAGCAGCGGATCTTGCTGATCGAAGACGATGAAAGTATCAGTGACATGGTCTCTTCTTATCTTGTAAAAGAGGGTTTTGAGGTCAAGGCAGTGTATGACGGTGAGGAGGCAGAGCGCGTTTTTTGCAGCAGCACATATGAGCTTGTTCTGCTGGATCTCATGCTCCCCAAGCGAAGCGGGACTGATATACTGCAGACGATCCGGGCTGGTAGCCTTGTCCCTGTGCTGATCATGTCTGCAAAGGACAGCGATGTAGACAAGGCATTGGGTCTGGGCTTTGGAGCGGATGACTATATCACGAAGCCCTTCTCTATGATTGAACTAGTAGCGAGGGTAAAGGCAGCGATTCGACGGGCGGGATACGGCGGTGTAGCCGCAGGTGTTAAGTCGGAAGCAGCCGCTGCGGCGCGCCAGACGATTAGCTTGGAAGGGCTGACTGTGGATCTCGACAATTTCACAGCCTTGAAGCATGGGGAGGAAGTGAAGTTAACAGCTAAGGAATTCCACATTCTTAAGCTGTTTGTGACGAACCCGGGCCGGGTGTTCACCAAGGCGCAGATCTATGCCAGCGTGTGGGCTGATGAGTATTACGGGGACGAGAATGTGATTAATGTCCATATGAGAAGATTGCGGGAGAAGATCGAAGACGATCCCTCGCATCCGTTATATATCAAGACCCTTTGGGGAATCGGATACAAACTGGGAGCGGAAGTGCAATGATCGCTGTTCTTGGCGTAGTTATTGTACTGTTGCTGCTCGTTATCCTGTGGCAATATAAATCGGCAAAAGCTACTGCCAGCCAGCTCACCTATATCCATGAGAAGCTGAACAGTATTTTGGAAGCCGGGACGCAAGAAAGGTTGCTGTTGTTTAGCGGCAATCGGGAGCTACGTGTACTGTTGACTGACCTGAACCACCTTCTGGATGCCAATCATAGAGGCGGCGTGGAGAGGCGGCGACTGGAGAAAGCCATGCGGGGGATGTTAGCCAATGTATCGCATGATCTCAAGACCCCGCTGACGGTAGTGCTCGGCTATATCGAGACGATTTTGCAGGACAAAGATATGACAGTACCGGAACGGGATGCTATGCTGACGATCATTCACCGGAAGGCGGGTGAGGTGATCACGCTGATGAATACTTTTTTTGACCTGGCGAAGCTGGAATCAGGCGACCGTAATCTTCCACTCTCCCGATTGAACATGAATGAGGTGTGCAGGAAGAACATTCTATCTTTCTACGACATCCTGAACGGTAAGGGCAGTGAGGTGCAGATCGATATTCCGGATGAACCACTGTACATAATGGGCAATGAAGAGTCACTGGACCGGATTTTGTCCAATCTGATCTCGAATGCAATCACTTACGGCGATGCCGGGAAGGTACTGGGTCTACGGCTTTTCTTTGATGAAAAGAACGTCAGTGTGGAGGTGTGGGACCGGGGGAAAGGAATCACTGCCTCCCATCAGGATCAGGTGTTTGAGCGGATGTATACCCTGGAGGACTCGCGCAACCGGAATTATCAGGGCAGTGGTCTCGGACTGACCATAACAAAGCGATTAACTGAGCAAATGAACGGAACGATCACATTGATCAGCAAACCGCATGTCAAAACAGTATTTACGGTTTCTTTTCCAAGGCTGAGTTTCTAAAGAAACGTACTTAAGAAATTCGTAAGAATGGGGTAAGAAAAAAGAAAATTCTGGTGTGTACAATAAAAATATGAAAGAGAGATGAACACAAAGGAGATTGCGGATATGACTTCAATCCTTCGTACACGGGATTTAACCAAGGTATACAATGGCAGGGAAGCGGTAAGCAGTGTCAATATGACGATCAAGCAGGGCGAGATTTACGGATTCCTGGGACCCAATGGTGCGGGCAAAACGACAGTAATGAGAATGATCACCAATCTGGTGAAGCCAACGGGCGGAGAGATTGAATTTTTCGAGGAAAAAGTGACCCCCGGTTCTTACGAAATGCTTAAGCGGATGGGCTGCATTATTGAGAACCCGGTGTTCTACGATAAACTGAGCGCCAGAGAGAATCTCCTTCTGCATGGAGAATATATGGGCTACTATGACAAGAAAGCAATCGAAGAGGCGTTAGCATTAGTGAAGCTTTCGGGCATCGACAACAAGCCGGTAAAGCAGTTCTCCCTGGGGATGAAGCAGCGGCTCGGCATTGCTCGTTCGATCATGACGAAGCCGGAGCTATTGATTCTGGATGAGCCGATCAACGGTCTCGATCCGGTGGGCATTAAGGAGATGCGCGACGTGTTCCGCATGCTGAGCAGAGAGTATGGCATGACCCTTCTGATTTCCAGTCACTTATTGAGCGAAATCGAACAGGTTGCGGATACGATCGGTGTCATCCGTGAGGGCCGTTTGTTAGAGGAAGTGGCGATGGATACGATTCGTGGACTGAATACAGATTATATCGAGCTGTCCACTCCGGAAGTCACCAAGGCAGTCTATGTACTGCAGCATAAGCTAGGCCTCACCAATTTCAAGGCGATGGACGCTGGAATCATCCGCATATATGACGATGGCGTTTCGCAGCAGGCACTGAACAAAGCGCTTGTTCTCGGAGATGTTTATATTGCGAGCCTTAGCAGGAAGCAGCATTCGCTCGAAGATTATTTTCTGCAATTGATCGGGGGTGAGGGCATTGCTTAAATTGATGTCACTGGAAATCCGTAAGCATAAATTGACTGGACTCATCAAGGGCGTGCTCATCGCGAACCTCATCATCCTAGGCTTTATGGTACTTGTACTGTTCGTGGACCAGAATGAGCAGGTTTCGACATTCACATCATTCGGGGATGTTTTTGAAGGACTCTTCGTTTTTGTAAAGGCGGTATTCATCATCTTTGCTTCAGCTCTGCTGGGCAGACTGATTATTGAAGAATACAGAAGCAATACGATCAGCCTGCTCTTCATGTATCCTATTCCACGTAAAAAACTGCTTACCGCCAAATTGATTATCGTCTTCCTCTTCACTTTTTGTACGATTATCATTTCAGATCTGGTGCTAGGGGCTTTGTTGTTCTGGATCAATCACTACTTACAGATCATTCCTGGTCAACTAACCTGGATCTTGGTGAAGGATGAACTGGTGAAGCTGGGAACAGGGGCACTCTATGCAGCAGGAATTGGACTCATTCCATTGTATTTCGGGATGAGGAAGAAATCGATCTCAGCCACGATCATTTCGTCGGTGGTAATTGTGACTCTGATTTCCGGTGGATTTGACCAGTCCCGCCTAGGCAATTTTGCGGCCATTTCCATTAGCCTTGGCCTCATCGGAATCGCCATTGCCTATTTATCCATTCGTAAGATCGAAACAGATGATATCGCTTGATGCCATAGGCCATAGAATAGCCCCTGCACCCGTGCAGGTGGCTATTTTTGGGTATAGAAAACACCTCTCTTTACTCATGATTTACCCTGCAGAACTTGTTATAATATGTGGATGGAGTACGGAGAGGATGAAAACTATGGATAAGGAAAACCACTCTATTCTATATGAGAATCACCCTGATCCCATCTACATTTTGGACACGGAGGGGAACTGCCTGGGCGTGAACCGTTCTGCGAGGGAACGGTCGGGAGTGGAATTTGAAGGACTGAACAGCCATTCAGTGCTGGAGGCTTCAACTGCGGACTATCAGTTGATATGCCGGCGGCAGTTTGCGCAGGCGCTTCAGGGTGAATCGTCCAGCTTTGAGATGGATACGGTCCGTCCTAACGGGGAATTTCACCGGGTGGTCATCACCTTTTTGCCCATTGAAGCTGAGAATGAAGTGGCAGGTGTCTACGCGATCGTCAAAGACATCACCAATTATATTGGTGTGGATGACATCCGCAGTCCTGGGCATCTCAAAGAATTGAACGATCGCCACAGCCTGATCCTAAATTCCGTATCAGAGGGCATCTTCGGGGTGAATAAAACGGGGCATACGATCTTCATAAACCCGGCGGGGATGGAGATGCTGGGTTATACGCTGGATGAGTTCATCGGTATTCATAGCTTCTCACATATTCAGCATACCCGGTCGGACGGCTCCCATTACGCTCTGGAGGAATCTCCGATCAATCGGACGGTCAGAGATGGAGTTACGCGCAGCATGGAGGAAGAAATCTTCTGGCGTAAAGATGGGACGAGCTTTCTGGTGAATTATCGGGTAGCTCCAATTGTGGACAATGGTATGATCGAAGGTGCTGTTATTGTATTCAGCGACATTACGAATGAACGGGAGATCATCCGGGCCAAGGAGTTTGCGGAGAAGGCTGCCCGGGCCAAGGCCGACTTTCTGGCGATGATGAGTCATGAGATCCGGACACCGATGAACGGGATGATCGGAATGGCGGATCTGCTGCTGGAGACGGAGCTCGGCGAGGAGCAGCGGAGCTATGCAGAGATTCTGCGCAGCAGCAGTTACAGTCTGCTGAGTATCTTGAACGATATCCTTGATTTTAGCAAAATGGAAGCGGGCAAAATGATCCTGCAATCTGAAATGTTCGACCTGCGGGAAATGATGTCCAGTATTGTGGACCTGTTCACGCCCAAAGCCGAGGAGAAGAAGCTGGCCCTGCGGTGGTGGGCCGATACTAGTGTCCCAGAGGTATTGACTACCGATCCTAGCCGCCTGAGGCAGATCATTGTCAACCTCGTAGGCAATGCCTTGAAATTCACGGAGCAGGGAAGCGTGACTTTGTCTGTGAAAAATATAGTGCTGCCGCATTCCCAGAATTACCTGCTGGAGTTCTCGGTACGGGATACAGGTATCGGCATTGCCGATAACAAGTTGAATCTCTTGTTTCAGTCCTTCTCGCAGCTTCACCCATCGCATACCCGCAAATATGGCGGGACAGGCCTCGGGCTGGCGATTTGCAAACAGCTGGTAGAGCTGATGGGGGGCACGATTTTTGTGGAAAGCGAGGAGGGAAGAGGATCTACCTTTCGCTTCATGCTGCCCTTTTTGAAGGAGGAAGACAGGGGCGGATTTGAATTGTAAGTTTAGCCACCATATCAAAAAGGCTGCCTGTAGTCATCTCCTGACTTCCGGGCAGCCCGCCATGTTTGCTTTTATCGTATTGAAATTATGATTCACGTAAATACATAAGACCTACCGTTTGCGGACCGCAATGGCTGCCGATTACACAGCCGGCTTCGATAACCGCAATCTCTTGAGCACCAGTGGCTTGCTCCAGCGCACGCTTCAGGTACTGCGCATCCTCTTCAGCCAGGGTATGGGCTACAATAAGCAGTTCCTTATCCATATGCTTGATGTCGGCAAGCGCATTCTGGAGCATCATCTCGACAGCTTTTTCCTTCTTGCCACGGGCTTTGCTGACCGGGACAATACTACCATCAATCAGTTTCAGCACCGGCCGGATTTTGAGCAGGCTGCCGATAAAATTCTGCATGCCGGAGCAGCGTCCGCCCATATATAAGTAATCAAGCGTATCGACTACAAATTGAGTATCCATGTGTTTGCGGGCTGTCTTAAGCAGCTCTGCGATCTCGGCTGCACTGTGCCCCTTGGCAGCGGCGCGCACGGCCTTCATCACGAGCAAGGCGATTCCCCCGCACAGCGTCTCCGAATCTACGACCTCTACTCTTCCTTCTGGGAACTCCCCTGCGGCTAGCAGGGCGTTCTGGTATGTAGAAGATAAGGCAGAGGACAAACTGATACAGACAATATCCTCACCGCTTTCAATAACTGGCGCGAATGCTGCCATGAAGTCAGCTGGCGAAGGCGCAGCCGTTTTGGGCAGACTGCCTTTGGCAGCAACCTTGCGGTACACCTCTTCGGGCGTAATATCCACTCCATCCTTATAAGTACCATCGTCGAATACTACATATAACGGGACGATGCCGACATCATACTTCTCTTTCCAGCCTTGCTGCAAATCGGAAGTGCTGTCTGAAAAAATTTTCACAGTAGACATGAATTTCTCCTTCACCGAGTATCGGACTTTTTATAAAATCCACATAATTTGTTTATTATACCAAGTCGAAGCCATTTCTCAAAATGGAAAATAGCTAAGGGGATGGGATGCCAAGCTTATACTCTATGATATGAAAAGAGACCCCCCGTTGTTCGGGCGGCCTCTTGGGTTATGGAGAATCATTTTCGTAATGGCGAATATAATGCTTATTTCTGCTTAATTGGAATCCATACTTCACAGCGGTAGTCTTCTGCGTTCACATCGCCAAGAGGGTAGAGTTCAAGCTCGGGTCCGCCCGAATGTTCATACGCTGTGCTGGGGAACCATTCCTGGAAGATTCGGCTCCAGACGTCCTGAATCGCATGCGGCATCGGTCCAATCGAGGTGAAGACAGCCCAAGTGGAATCGGGTACAATAGCCGTTTCATATCCCTGTGGGTCAGTATCGGAATCTCCTTCTACGGCGATCCAATAGGAGAGTTTCTCGTTGGGGTGGTCCACGCCCATGCAGATTCCGAGGATATCCTTTTTCTGGCCGATTTCAATCAGTTGGTCAGACGTTCCGTCTCCGTTGGCGGCACTCCAAAAGGCCGGGATCTCCCGCAGGTTCTCCCCATCTTTCAAGGATACCTCAATAGACTTGCCGATCACTCTGAAGCTATCTTTCTCGATAATTCTGTATTCCATTTCTTTATCTCCCTTCAATGATAGATGGAAAGAGAGGCGTGGAAAGGCTTTGAGCTGTACGCCCTTCTCGCGAGCGGCTGAAGGGGACACCCCATGCAGCTTACGGAATGCTTTGGAAAAAGATTCAGGGGTATCGTAGCCGTATTTCAGTGCTACGTCTAGCACTTTAATATCCGACACACTCAGCTCTTGCGCCGCAAGCGACAATCTCCGCTTGCGGATGTACTCGAATACCGTGAATCCGGTTAGGAGATTGAACATACGCTGAAAGTGAAAGGGCGAAGAGCAAGCTACCTTTGCGATTTCATCAATATTCAGCGGTTCCTCTAAATTGTTCTCCACATAATTCAGAGCATCCTTCATTCGAATCAACCATTCCAAGTGCGCCATCTCCTTCTGAATCCATACTATCATTCCCTGGTCTGTTCATCCGGTTCTTCCGTGCGTTCTGAAGACAGGTGACCGAGTTCAATCTTTCTAATAGTATAACTCAGTAAGAGAGGTCTCGTCAGTTCCCCAGTCGGTATACGCCTGCTTCGTACGGCCGCAGAACACTGCGGTCAGAGGATGCTTCTCCGTAGTTTCCGATCACCAGTTCCTTGACGGCGGACAACTCTTGAGGGAGATCTACAGGCTGCGCAACATCACTGAAGTTCAGTAACACGAGCCACTGCTCATCGTCCAGGGTACGGGTGTATGCATAAATATTATCGTGTTCAGGAAGCAGCAGCTTGTACTCTCCGTAGACCATGATCGGGTTTTCTTTGCGCAGGGCGATCAGCTTGCGGTAGTAGTGGAACACCGAATTGGGATCGGCCACTGCCTGCTCCGCATTAATTTCGCTATAATTCGGATTCAGCCGCAGCCAAGGTGTTCCGGTAGTAAAGCCTGCGTTAGCAGACCCATCCCATTGCATAGGCGTCCGGGCGTTGTCCCGTCCTTTGGCATAGATAGCATTCAGAATCGTCTCGTGATCGGCGCCGCCCTCGGTGACTTTTTCACGGTACATATTAAGGGTCTCGATATCCTGATAGTATTCCAGTACAGGAAATTTCACGTTGGTCATCCCGATTTCTTCCCCTTGGTAAATATACGGGGTGCCCTTCAGCGTGTGCAGCAGAGTTGCCAGCATTTTGGCGGAGATGACACGGTACTCGCCGTCATTACCGAAACGGGATACCATGCGTGGCTGATCATGGTTGTTCAGGTACAGACTGTTCCACCCTTGTTCGGCCAGGCCGACCTGCCATTTATGCAGGATTCCACGCAGTTGGTGAAGAGTCCATGGTGTTACTTCCCACTTGCCGCTGGGGCCGGAGTCTACGTCCATATGCTCGAATTGAAAGACCATTTGCAATTCTTCCCGGTCCTCACCGGTATATAAAATGGCATCCTCCACAGACGCCCCCGGCGTTTCGCCGACAGTCATGACGTCATACTTGGAGAGTACCTTTTGATTCATTTCATGCAGGAACTCGTGGACTCTTGGGCCGTTCATGTAGTATTCACCGCCACCGCCAAGTTCGCTATCTCCCGAGGAGGGTAGGCCTGGCGTTTTGGAGATCAGGTTGATGACGTCCATCCGCAGCCCGTCTACACCTTTATCCAGCCAGAAGGTAATCATCTTGTAGAGCGCATCGCGCAGCTGTGGATTCTCCCAGTTCAGGTCCGGTTGCTTGCGGGAGAAAAGATGAAGATAGTATTCACCGGTTGCCTCATCAAGCTCCCAGGCCGGGCCGCTGAAAATGGAGCTCCAGTTGTTAGGACGCTTGCCGTCCGGACCGCCGGGCCGCCAGATGTAATAATCACGATAAGGGTTGTCCTTGGAGGAACGGGATTCCACAAACCAGGCATGCTCGTCCGAGGAATGGTTGATCACGAGGTCCATCATCAGCTTGATGCCCCGGGTATGGAGGCCCTCAAGTAGTTCCTCCCAGTCCTGAAGCGTGCCGAATTCAACCATAATATCTTCATAATCGCTGATGTCATAACCGTTATCATCATTCGGCGATTTGTAGACAGGGGAGAGCCAGACGACATCAACGCCGAGCTGCTGGAGATAATCGAGACGGGAGATAATTCCCTTCATATCGCCGATGCCGTCACCGTTGCTGTCCATGAAGCTCCGAGGGTAGATTTGGTATACTACGGCTTCTTTCCAAAAAGCTTTTTTCATTGTGAGATCTCCTTAAATGTTGTTTATAGTCCATCTTATACAACCCTTTAAACAGTACCCGGCCCCCGAAAGCAGACAGCCTCGGGGGCCGGGAAAATAAGGACTGATTATGCGGTAATGTTGGTTCCTTGAGCAGTAACGCTGCTAAGTCCATTCACTGTATATTCCTGGCCATAGATCGTGAGCGAGGCCGGAATATCGGTCTCGTTGGTCACGGTTACCTGAGTATCGGTTACGCTGACCAGAAGACGCGAGCCACGGAACATAATTTTGAAGGAATAGGACGTCCAGTGACCTGGATTAGAAGGGTTCAAGTTCAACCGTCCATTCAGCACGCGCAGACCGCCGAAGCCATGCACGATTGACATCCACGTACCCGCCATGCTCGTGGTATGGCAACCGTCTTCTGTATCATTATTGTAGTTGTCCAGATCCAATCTGGAGGTGCGCAGATACATTTCATAAGCCTTTTCCTTGTAGCCCAGCTCACAGGCGAGAATCGCATGGATACAAGGGGATAGGGAGGACTCATGTACGGTGATCGGCTCGTAGAAGTCGAAATTCCGTTTTTTTGTATCGTGATCGTAACGGTCACCCAGGAAATATAGCCCTTGCAACACATCCGCCTGCTTGATGAAGCAGGAACGCAGAATGCGGTCCCATGACCATTTTTGGTTCAGTGGCAGATGATCTGGATGCACATCCTTGACCTGAATGATCTCTTTGTCGAGGAATCCGTCCTGTTGGAGGAAAATGCCCATCTCTTCATCCACAGGATAGTACATTTTGGCGATAATCTCGCTCCATTTTCCTGTCTCACTATCCTGAAGTTCGAGCTTCTCCAGCAATTCTGTGTAACGGGCAGGTTCATTCTCTTGCAGGTAAGCCAGAGCTTCCAGCGTGTATTCCATCGTCCAGGACGCGATACGGTTCGTGTACCAGTTGTTATTGACGTTGTTTTCGTACTCGTTTGGTCCAGTAACGCCTAGCATGACATATTGGTCCTTACGTGGCACATAGTGCACGCGTTCTTCCCAGAAGCGGGAGATTTCTACCAACACCTCAAGTCCGTACTGGCCAAGGTAGGATTGGTCGCCGGTGTAGTTCACATAGTTGTAAATAGCATAGGCAATCGCCCCGTTACGGTGGATCTCCTCGAACGTGATCTCCCATTCGTTATGGCATTCCTCACCGTTCATCGTCACCATCGGGTAGAGGGCGCCTTTGGTGAAGCCAAGCTTGCGGGCGTTCTCCTTCGCTTTTTCCAGATGCTTGTAACGGTAGATTAACAGGTTGCGGGCGATGGAGGCATCTGCCGTACTGAGGTAGAAAGGCACACAATAGGCTTCGGTATCCCAGTACGTGCTGCCGCCGTATTTTTCACCGGTAAAGCCCTTCGGCCCGATGTTCAGACGGTCGTCCTCACCGTTATAGGTCTGATTTAGTTGGAAAATATTAAAACGGATCGCCTGCTGCGCGGACACGTCGCCCTCGATAATAATGTCGCTTTCTTTCCATTTATCTCTCCAGGCATCTGCCTGCTCAGTCAAAAGCGTTACAAATCCGGCTTCACGTGCACTATCCAGTGCATCCTTGGCGGCATCCACCAGCTGCCTGAGACCATGATTGCGGGAGGTTACATTGGCCGCATATTTATAAATCACGACTTGATCGTTCGGTTGTACCGCTACAGCAACCCGGCTAGCAACATATTTTTCCTGCTCGATGGCTTCCGCTTGCGCCGTTGTGTTCTCGCCGTTCACGAGGATATCGAAGGCCATAGCCGAGGTAACGTGAAAATCGAGCTTTTTGGTCTTTAGGGTGAGATAACCGCTATCCCCTGCACTTTTCTTCTCGACTTCATTCCAGAATTTCTCGTCATAGTTGGCATCCTTGTTCTTGATGTCGCCATCCAGGTAAGGTGTGATTGTCAGCTGGCCAGCAAAGTTGAGAGGAACGATGGAATAACGGATCGCACCGATCTCCTGGCGGGTCATGCTGACAATGCGGATGCTCTCAACCTTGACTTGCTTGCCGTCTTCCAGTGCAGCCGTGAAGCTGCGGGACAACGTGCCTTCCTTCATATTCAAGACCCGGCGGAAGTCGGTCACTGTGCATTTGGCAAGATCGAGCGGGGTGCCGTCGATATCAATGTTGATGCCGATCCAGTTGGTGCTGTTCAGCACTTTGGCAAAATACTCGGGATAGCCGTTCTTCCACCAGCCGACCCGTGTCTTATCCGGATAGTATACGCCAGCCATGTAGCTGCCTTGCAGACTGTGGCCGCTGTATTGCTCCTCGAAATTGGCGCGTCCGCCCATATATCCGTTCCCGATGCTGAATACGCTCTCGGAAATTTCCTGAGTTCCCGGATCAAATGATTCTTCAATAATGGACCATTCATCAATTTTCAAATATTGCTTCACGATTATCGGCTCCTTTTAAGTTGGGGATAATATATAGAACTATAACTACTGAGGTTATACGCAGACCGCTCAGATGGCTAAGGTTGTTCCGATCGCTGTTGTCCCCGGATATACTGAATTTATAGGGTTATGTAAGCATCCGGGGACAGCTTAGGCTTCCGATGCCAGCTTTCCCGCGGAAAGCTTTCAGGTGAACGTTGCGGTTCTCTACAATCCTTTTGTCTTCTCCGCTCGGAGTAAAACTAGGACATAGTTCTTTATGAATAGGGAGAGGCAGGGACCAATCGTACATCCCGCGATAGGTGTATAACTTAATGTTGGTTAATCACTGGTAAAAGATTCCCTAAGCGTCGAAACTTTCATTTCTTGCAGGGAAGGGATGACCATATTAGCGGCTCCAAGGGTGGACGGGGAGCCGATGCCGACGCTGGTCATTCCGGCACGGGTAGCGGCTTCTATGCCAGCTTCGGCATCTTCGAAGACGACACAATGGACTGGCGCTACACCCAAAGCTTTGGCTCCCAGCAGGAACACTTCAGGGTCAGGCTTGGCAGCACTGGTGTGGGTACCGTCAATAATGGCATCGAAGTAAGGGGTCAAGCCGGTGTTGTTCAAGATGGTCATCGCATTCTTGCTGGCGGAGCCGAGAGCGACCTTGATGCCATCCTGCCGGCAGTCCATCAGGAATTGGAGGGCGCCGGGCAGAATCTCTGAGCTGTCCATGGAGGAGATGTACTCAACATAGCGGGCATTCTTTTTATCAGCCAGCCGCGCTTTTTCGTTCTCATCCATAGTTAGCCCGCCAATCTCCAGCAGAATATCGAGCGACGCCGCTCGGCTAACCCCTTTAAGACGTTCGTTATCCTGCTCGGTGAAAGGAAAGCCGAGATCGTCAGCCAGCTCTTTCCAGGCGATGAAATGATACTTGGCGGTGTCTACAAGCACACCATCCAAATCAAATAAACAGGCATGAATTGTTGTCATGAATGGAACCTCCTAGAAAGATATACGCGGCATTGCTTCTGTGCATGCGTATTAGAATAGACAGCGAAATCATTGTTCTGCATATTAGCGCAAACGTTTGAACAAAGCTCCAAAAAATAAATGAAGCATCTACGCTTCATTTATTCGTTCCTGTTCATTCCCGGTCTGTTACGGCTTGCTTGGTGTATGCATGGAGGACTCTCTGACAATGAGGCGGTGCGGTATCACAAATCTATTCGTATAACCCGCATCATTATTAGGTTTCTGTATGCCCTGAATCAGTACCTGCGAGGCAGTGTAGCCCAGATGGTAGATACCGATATCAATACTGCTGATAGGGGGACTGGACAGCTCGGACAATGGAATGTTGTTAAAGCTGACAATCGCCAGATCATCGGGAACCTTATATTTCAGTTCGTTCAATCCGCGCAGCACGCCAAAGGACACCATATCGTCCACCGCGACCAGCGCAGTGGGGCGGTTCGGGAGATTCATGAAGAAAGACATCGCCCTGTAGCCACTATCCTGCAAGAATTCACCTTCCACAATCCATTCCGGACGCATGGTCAGCCCGCTGTTCTCCATAGCTTTGCGGTAACCTTCCAGACGATCGCGGGAAACGATGAGATTGGGTGGGCCACTGACGAAGCCGATACGCTCATGTCCCATGGAAATCAGGTGATTCGTGGCGTCATACGCTGCCATGACGTTATCATTATCGACAGATAATATATTCTCATAGCGGTCGCTTCTTCCGATTAGCACGAAGGGATAGCCACCTGCCTGTAGAAAATCAATCACAGCGTCATCTTTGCGTGAATACAGCAGAATTACACCGTCAACACGGCGCCCCTTCAGGAGGCGGGAGACGGCTTCCAGTTCTTCCTTTTCATTCGCGCCGGAGCTGATCAGTACATCGTAGCCGGATCGGCTGGCCTGTGTGACAATTCCGCGAATCAATTCCATGAAGAACAGGTTGGAGAACAACTCTTCAGCCGGTTTCGGGAGGATAATGCAAATACTGTTGGTAGTCTTCGATACCAGACTCTTGGCCATCATATTGGGAGTGTAGCCCATATCCTCCATAATCGCTTTAACTTTACGTGAGGTTTCCAGGCTGATTCTGGGATGGCCTGACAACACCCTGGATACTGTGGACGGGGATACTCCCGCTTTTTTCGCCACATCCTTAATGGTAACTGTCATAGAAACCTCCTTATGGAACCGTTTGCTTTACACAGTAATATTAATCGAAGTACTGCCAATTGTAAATAGAAAAAGTCCGTCAGGACAGGGGATAAGCCACTTTTGGAGAGGGTGCAGGATTTTTGCCACCAGGTTTGTATATTTTCACTAAAGTGCTAGAATAGCGCTGATTTCATGAGATTCTTGGAGAAAATAGGGTGAAAATAGTGATTTCTCCCTAATATTTTAGTGCAAACGTTGTGCATTGGAGGAATTTTGTAAAGTGGAAGTTGAACGAAGATACTACAATTTCTTGTTGACAACTTCTTAATTTTGGGATTAGTATGTTAATCAAATTGTAGCGAGCGCTTTCAAATAAATTTTTTTATTGGAGCCTGACAGAAAGCTTATGTAATCGTTACTAGAGTGGATTTTTCTTGGAACTTTTTGCAAACGTTTGCGCAATTTTTGCTAGTGTTCACTGTTAGAGAATGATGTTATCAGATGTTCACTTCGCTATGCACTACCTTGAAAATATTATTGGCTTTTCTGTGAAGGAGGATGTGTGTCTATCAGAGGCCTGACAAGCCGTTATAAGACATAATGTGCCTGCCATTCGATGACTGCTGGGGCAAAACTTACATAGAGGGGTTCCTTAAGAACTTCAAGATCAGGCAGCTGAATCGGATGAGAGAAGTAGAGCAGCAATCTATAACTAAAGCGCACTTGTAATGAAATCATGGAATCATTGGAGGGATTAACGGAATGAAACGGACGCTTTGGATCAAGAAATATTTTGCGGCAGGGATGGTTATAGTTCTGCTGTTATCCTGCTTGGGGATTCATCCCGCGGTTGTACAGGCAACGGCATTGGAAACCATGCTTGTGGAAAATTCTCAGCCGGCAGCGGCAGGAGAGGCTTTGGAATTCAATGAAACGAACCACAGTGATAGTGCTGAAACGAACCTCTTTTCGGAACCGGGTGCAGTAAATCCTGTACCAGATGGACACATGCGGGTTCACTACAACCGTACATCTGGCGATTATGCTGACCAGGGGTTGTGGGTGTGGGATGGTGCAGAAGCGCCTTCCGAGAACTGGCCGGGTGGGGCAACACCATTTCCGGAAGGACTGAGGGATGCCTACGGGGCTTATGTAGATATCCCGCTGAAGGAAGGGGCCAAGAAATTCTCGTTCCTGGTGGTAAACCGCAGTACGCAGGCGAAGGATGCCGGGGATAAGCTTTTTGCCATTAACACACCGCAGACAAACGAGATTTGGATCAAGGAAGGCTCTGACGTCATTACGCCATATGAGCCGGTTATACTACCTGCCAATACGGTGCGGGTGCATTACATGAGAGCGGATAACAACTATGGCTCGCATGGATTGTGGCTGTGGGGAGATGTTACGGCAGAATCTACGAATTGGCCTGCTGGAGCAACGCCATTTTCGGATGGACAAAGAGACCGTTTCGGGGCCTATGCCGATATTCCGCTGAAAGAGAATGCGAAGAAAATCGGCTTCCTTGTCCTGGACCCGGCAAACGGCGATAAGGACGGCGGTGATAAAGGTTTTACACTGCTGGACCGTTACAATCAGCTCTGGGTACGGGAAGGCGATAATAATGTCTATGTCTCTCCGTTTGGTGAAGTGCCGATCGGATTAGTATCTGCTGAGGTTCTGTCAACTCAAAAAATCCTTCTCGGCTTCACCCTGACGGACGGCCTGGATTCAGCTGAATTACAGTCAGCGATTTCCGTGAAGGACAACGCGGGAACCGTCATTTCGGTTACATCCGTAACGGTTACCAGTCCCACCGCGATCGAGGTGGATACCGAAGCTTTTGAGCTGGATCAGACACCACTTAGTGTAACTTACGGGGGCAAGACCGTAGCGGCTTCTTCCGGCTGGAGAATGCTGGATGAGATATACAACTATACAGGGGACGATCTTGGAGCAACTTATCACCCCGAGGAGAAGAATGCGACGCTGAAGCTCTGGGCTCCGAAAGCCAGCTCGGTATCGGCCAAGATATACGATAAGAATGATTCCAACCTTCTTGTAGGCACAGTCGCGCTGGCACGGGGCGAACAGGGTGTCTGGTCGGTCAAGCTGAAGCCGGAGGATCTGACCGGTGCAGCTGCAAGCGATATGAGAGGCTTTTATTATCAATATGAAGTTACTAATGACGGGGTAACGAAGAATGTACTGGACCCCTATGCGAAATCCATGGCAGTATTCACAGTAGACACGACAGGGGCACCAGGAGAGGGCGGCGATACCGTCGGCAAAGCGGCGATTGTCGATTTGAACGGTAGCAATCCTGCTGACTTCAGCTATGCCGATATTAGTGGCTATGAGAATCGTGAAGACGCTATCATTTATGAAGTGCATGTCCGGGATTTCACCTCTGACCCTTCTATTGAAGTCAGTTTGGACGGCGAGCGCTGGGGATCTTATGCGGCTTTTGAGAAAAAGCTGGATTACATCAAATCCCTGGGCGTAACTCATGTTCAGCTGCTTCCTGTAATGGCTTGGTATTATGGGGACGAGACGAAGATGGGTCAGCGGGAGCTGAATTATTCGGCAAAAGGAAATGAATACAACTGGGGCTATGATCCCCACAGTTATTTTTCACCGGACGGGGCTTATTCGCAGAATCCTGCCGATCCAGAACTGCGGATCAAGGAATTAAAAGGCCTGATTGATGCTGTGCATAAAGCCGGTATGGGTGTGGTGCTGGATGTGGTGTACACTCATATGGCGAAGACCGAGCTGCTGAACGACATCGTGCCGAACTACTATGCGTTCCAGGATGCGAATGGTAATTTTATCGGCGGCTTCGGCAATAATCTGGCAACCAACCACAAGATGGCCGAGAAGCTGATGGTTGATTCTGTAAAGTACTGGTTCTCCGAGTATAAAATCGACGGGATGCGCTGGGACATGATGGGCGATGCCACGTACGAATCGGTGCAGAACGCCTATGATGCCGCTGCCGCGCTGAATCCTAAGGCGCTGTTCATTGGTGAAGGCTGGCGGACCTTCGGTGGTGCGGCGTCCGATCCAGCCCTTGCCGGCAAAGGTGCAGATCAGGATTGGATGGATAAGACGGATAGTGTCGGGGTGTTCTCTGATGAGTTCCGTAATGAATTGAAATCCGGCTTCGGCTCCGAGGGCGAGCCAAGATTCATTACAGGCGGTGCGCGCCAGATCAGCACGATCCTGAACAATATCAAGGGACAGCCGTCCAATACACCAGCGGATAGTCCGGGCGATATGGTGCAGTATATTGATGCCCATGACAATCTGCCGCTTCATGATGTGATTGCGCAGTCGATTAAGAAAGACCCGGCGATCCCGGAGAATGAGCTGGAGATCCAGAAGCGGATCAGACTGGGCAACCTGTTGGTTCTGACTTCCCAGGGAACAGCCTTTATCCATGCGGGTCAGGAATATGGCCGCACAAAGCAGTGGAAGTCGAGTGGCGATCCTGAGGATAAATATACGGAGATGAAGGATAAGGATGGAGTCTCCTTCGGTTATTTTATCCATGATTCTTATGATTCCTCGGATGCTATCAACATGTTCGATTGGAGTAAGGCAACGGATGAAGCAAGCTTCCCCGTAGAGAATATCACGAGAGAATACACTACTGGCCTGATGGAACTGAGGAAATCGACCAATGCATTCCGACTGGCTGACAAAAGTCTCGTGGATTCCAATGTGACACTTATTACGGCCCCTGAAGTTAAGGCCAGCGATCTGGTCATCGGCTACAAAAACAAGGCTACCGATGGCACCGGCACCTACTATGTCTTTATGAACGGGGACAGCACCGCAAGAACGCTTACGCTGTCTGAGGATTTGACAGACGGTGAGGTGCTGGTTGCTGGCGATCAGGCTGGAACAGCTCCTATTCCTGTCACGAGCCAGAGCGGGTTCAAGCTGACGACCCATTCTATTACGATAGAGCCGCTTACCGCAGTGGTTATCAGAAAAGACTCTGCCGCAGCTGCCCTGACTTCACTGGAAAGTGATCTTGCCAGCTATGCGCTTCAGGTGAACGATACTCATCAGAGTGCTGTATTCGCCAAATACGATGATGGCAGCAGAAGTAATGTGACGGTAAAAGCAACCTTTGTGTCCGATCAACCGGCTGTGGCTGAGGTCACGAACAAAGGATTGGTCAAAGCCAAATCAGCGGGAACCGCTGTGATTACTGCATCTTATGGCGGTTTCTCTACCAAAGTTGCAGTTACAGTAACGACAGAACCGGTGAATAACAAACGTTATGTCCAGCTTACCTATACCCGTGAGGATAAGAACTATACAGACTGGAATCTCTGGGTTTGGAACACTGGAGCCAAGAACGACCAGATTGACTTCACAACGTTTGAAAAAGGCACGGCAAGTGTTCTGATCGAAGTGGCAACGAACGCCACGAATGTCGGATTCGTGCTCCGCAAAGGTACGGACTGGAACACGGCGAAGCAGGATTATCCAGACGACCGTCTGATTCCGCTCACGCCTGGCGAAGTATTCACCAAGGTTAATGTCACCAGCATGGTCAAAGAGCTGGATATCAAGCCGAACATCAGTGGTCCGGTGCTGAAAGACGGAACGATTACGTTCCGGTACCGTGACGAGAATTTGTTCCGTAGTGGCAGCCAAGACGCAATCACTGGCGTTAAGGTCAAGGTGAACGGTACGGAATATCCGATGGTATACGATCAGGCAAGCGAATGGTTCAGCTATTCTCTGACTGACATAGGGCAGGGAACCTATAAATACACATTCCTGGTCACCAAAGACGGGAATACAACTGAATTTACAGATCCCAAAAATACAGTGAATGGCGAGTCTCAGGTCGTCTACCATATTCCAGACGTCAGCATTGTCTCGGAGGTATCCCCCGCAGCAATTCATTCCAATCAGAATGCGGTGGTAACCCTTAAGACAGACTCCAGCGAAACTGTAACGTATAAGGAAGCCTACATGGATTTAACGTCACTGGGCGGACCTGCGAAGGTGGGCTTTGATACAGAGCTGATGCAGCAGACTGTTGCTGTCAAAGACACCATCCCGGCGGGAATAAAGAATATTCCGGTTGTCCTGGTCGACCAGTATGGCAACAAGCATAAGCACACGGCTACTCTTGAAGTGAAGGCCAGAACCTATTCCGGTGACCCCCTTGATTTTGACTGGGATGAGGCACGGATATATTTTGCCCTGACAGACAGATTTAAGGACGGGGATCCGAACAACAACGAGAATGTTGATAAAAATCACCTCGAAGCCTATCACGGCGGGGATTTCAGAGGGATGATCGACAGTCTGGATTATCTGCAAGAGCTTGGCATTAACACGCTGTGGATCACGCCGATTGTAGATAACATAGATTTTAATCAGGGTACTGGCTTTGGCGGCAAGCAATACGCTTATCATGGTTATTGGGCGAAGGATTTTACTAAGCTTGATGAACATCTTGGCGATATGCAGGTCTTCAAAGAACTGATCGATAAGGCGCACGACAAGGGCATCAAAATCATGGTGGACGTTGTACTCAATCATACCGGGTACGGCTTGAAGCCTGAGGATAACAGTCCTACGATTACACCGGAAGATAAAGCCCGTTTTACCGGGATGCTGCGCACAGATGGCGTATCTGCCGACACAGACCCGATCCGGGGTGAACTAGCAGGTCTGCCGGATTTCCGGACAGAGGACCCTGCAGTGCGCAAGCAAGTGATTGCCTGGCAGAGTGACTGGCTGGACAATGCCCGGACGCAGCGCGGGGACACCATCGACTATTTCCGTGTGGATACCGTGAAGCATGTGGAGGATACCACATGGAAAGCCTTCAAGAATGCATTAACTGCCATCGATCCGAACTTTAAATTAGTAGGAGAATACTTTGGCGGAACGACGGACAATGACGGGGGAACGCTAGAGAGCGGGCAGATGGACAGTCTGCTGGACTTTGGCTTCAAGGGCGCTGCCCGTGATTTCACAAATGGTAAAATCAATGATACCGATGCCTATCTCCAGGACCGGGAAGGCAAGATTGGCAATACCCGGATGATGGCTCAATTCCTGAGCAGTCATGATGAAGATGGCTTCCTGTCCGAATATGTCGGCGGGGACAAAGGCAAGTTGAAAGTAGCAGCTGCGCTGCAAATTACGGCCAAGGGGCAGCCGGTTATTTACTACGGCGAAGAACTGGGCCGCTCAGGCAAAAATGCCGGAGATATTTCCAAAGGCGAGTTCAGCGAGAACCGCTCGGATATGCCTTGGGAGCAATTATCTGCGGAAAAGGGGCTCCACGATCATTACAGCAAGCTGTTGAACATCCGGGCGAAGTACTCCAAAGTATTCGCCAAGGGAGAACGAACGAAGCTGGCTGGCTCGGATGCGCTGGGTTATCTGGCCTTTAACAAACAGTACAACAATGAAAATGTAGTGACAGTCATCAACACGAAGATCGACGCTGTCTCTGCTGAGATTCCGGTACCATTTGCAGCTGGAACGCTTGTCAAAGACGAATATAGCGGCACAACCTATACCGTATCTGGTGAGCAAAAGCTTACGCTTGAGCTGTCTGGTCGTAATGAAGGCGGAACCGTGATTCTGGCGGCTGTGGCTGGCGTGGAGCCGACACCAACGCCTGTGGTGACTCCAACACCAACACCGACCCCTATAGTAACGCCAACGCCTGTGGTCACAGCCACACCGGTAGCGACACAGACTCCTGATGTTACAGCTACACCGGTTGTCACACCTACGCCGGAAGCAACGCCAGTACCGGTGGCAACACCTAGACCAGATCCTGCGTCGCCGTTCACGGCACAACCAACGCAGAGCCCTATCCCTGGCACGGTCTCAACCGCTACACCGTCCAGTAGCCCGCAGATTGTATCCCTGGACAGTCTGAAGGGTGGCCAAGACGGCAAGGTTGAAGTGACGCTTACCCCAGGCAAGACTGCAGTTCTGCTGCCGGTTCAAGCTGCACAGGTATTGGGAACAAGTAGTCTGGTTATTAAGACGGATTCTCTGAATATTACTCTACCGAACAAGGTGCTTGCAGACTTGTTAGGGCGCGTAACTGGAGAAGATACGGAGACGGCCCAGATTCTTTTCGAAGTTAGTGCGTTGCAGGAAACTGCGGTCCGGTCATTATTGGACGAACTGGGCAAGGACGGTGTACGCGTTGCTTCGGTATCAAATATCTATGATTTCAATCTATACGTTGTTAAAAAAGACGGCAGCCGCATCCCGGTAACGGTATTCCAGCAGCCTTTGACCCTGTCCTTCAAGCTCAAAGGCCAGCCGAACAAGGATTGGACCGGTGTGTTCCATTTGCCGGAGCAAGGCAAACCAGAGTATGCAGGCGGCGTGATTCAGGACGATACCATAAGCGCCGAGATTGCGCATTTTAGCAAATATACGGTGCTTGAGGTCAACACCACATTCAAGGATGTGCCGCAGACGCACTGGGCTTCTCCTGCGATTAAATCTCTGGCTGCCAAACAGATCGTGACCGGTGTATCCGCCACTGTATTCGAACCAAAACGCAGTGTCAGCCGTGCGGAATTCACCGCGCTCTTAATGCGTGCGCTTGGCGTGAGCGGGCAAGGGAAGACCGGATTTAAAGATGTGGCGGATGACGCTTGGTATGCTTCTTATGTAACGACAGCAGCCCAGTTGGGTATTGTGAACGGACGAAGCGGGGATACATTCGCGCCGAGTGTAACAATTACCCGCGAAGAGATGGCCGTTATGGTCATCCGTGCGCTAGAGATCAAGCAAGGCAAGAAGTTTAATGTGCAAGCTAACACCAGTGACTTTACCGACGCATTGCGTATCAGCGCTTGGGCGAAGTCCGAGGTGAATACTGCTGTGGAATTAGGGCTGTTGCAAGGTCGAGAGGAGGGCGGGTTTGCTCCTCAGGAACAACTGACTCGTGCTGAAAGCGCGCAGGTAATCTATAATCTGCTAGGTTTGTAAGGTCTAACAGCTAATGGCTAACAGCAACGGCTAATGGCTAATGGCTAATGGCTAATGGCTAATGGCTAATGGCTAACGCTAGAGAGGGCAGTCTCTGATGAATGGCAGTCTCTGGCTTTGAATAGCTGTAGAGTAGCCATAGCTCCCAAGCTCTAAATGCTACTAAGTTGCTAACCAAGTGAAAGTGAGAAGGCTGCTACCCAACCAGTGTTCGCGCTGGTTGGGTATAACCAAAAAAATGACCTCAAAATCCACACTGATGTGGAGGCTGAGGTCATTTTTGTGTAGCCCAAAGTCTATTATATTAATTCATTTCAGACTCAATTCTAACGATCTTTTGTTGAATTTTTTTTAGATTTTCTTCTGCATCTCGAATTTGTTGTGAAACAGTAATTTCGTGCTGTTTCATCATTTCTAGCCGTTGAGGGGAGTGATCATTCCCGCTCATCGACCAATCAACAAATTGCTTAATGTCCTTTATTGGCATCCCGGTATTTTTTAAACATAAGATAATTTCCAGAAATTTAAGTGCATCCTCGTCAAATACCCGGTCCCCTTTTTCAGTCCTTTTGAGGAAAGGTAACAGACCTTTATTATCATAATAACGTAACTGTGAGATGGATAAATGATTTATTGTTGCAACTTGTCCAATAGTATAATTCATTACGCTCTCCTCAGGTGATTACCAAGGGATAATCCCATTTTTATCTAGGATTTTTCCGTTATAGTTTGTATCGCTTAATGCGTATTTAACAATGATTTCTGCACCCTCAGCTGTTGTTTTACCACCTGGAGCATTATGATTAAGATCCGTAGTGGTAAAGCCGGGTGTAACCCCTAAAATTTCAGGCCCACTCCTACCAAATTCTGTACCGAATGCTAATGTCAATGAATTAACAGCCGTTTTTGTTGAATTATAGCCCAGTATATTGAGTTGAGGAATTTCGCCATTCGCGAACATGGTTTGTGAAGCCATATCTGTTGTTACGTTAACGATCTTTCCGCCCTGAGCTTGTTTTACTAAAGGTAAGAAGGTTTGAATCATTTGGAATGTACCAAAGAAGTTAACGTCAAACTCTTGCCGTAGTATTTCTAGTTTTAATTCACTGGGCAGAATACCAAAATCAAGTGCGATTCCGGCGTTATTAATCAATAAATCTAAGTGATCCGTTACTTCAAGGATTTTATTTTTTGCGATTTGGATAGATTGTGTATCAGAAATATCAACGGGAACAAACGAAACATTTGAAAAGCCTAAGGCATGCACGGCTTTTTGTCCTAGCTCTTCATTTCTTGCTCCTAAAAATACATGATAATCTTGTTCAGCTAATTGACGCACAATTTCATATCCAATTCCTTTATTGGCACCTGTTACAAAGGCAAATTTTTTCATGTCTATTTCCTCCAATTTTATATCAGTTAGTTACAATTAAAAAGATACAACCTAAACCTAAGTTGAGGTCAAGGTTTTTTAAAAATGTGGACGCTAACGGATTATATAATCGTTATTTGCACATGAAATTGTAATTAATACAACAATACTAATATCTTGATATGACGATAAATTATACATTGGGTCTCATCATTGAAAAAAGGACTATCCCCGAAGCCAATTCTGGCTCTAAAAGGATAGTCCTTTCTCTTTATCTATCTGGCCTGTCACTAGGACAGGAGAAGGCGGATTAAATTAGCAAGCGGTTAAACAACAGCCTTAATGATCGTGTACCCGTAAGCCGGGAGCTTGACGGTGAGCTTGCCGCGGTCAGCACGGAGCGGATCACCGGTGAGCACATTCTCCCAGCGGGACTCACTAGCGTCAATACGTAAGGTCTGAGCCGTCTCATCGGTGTTCACCATGACAATGACGATGTCGTCCCCCAGGCGGCGTTCGTACGCGAGCTTGGTCCCATGGCTTGCTGCTTCCAGGAAAGTGATTGTACCGGTACGCAGCGCTGGATGGCTGGCCCGGATATCGATCAGTCTGCGGTAAAAGTCGAACAAGGCACGGTCCTGCTTCTCCGGGTCCCATTCCATGCATTTGCGGCAATCGGGGTCGCCGCCCCCGTCCATACCGATCTCATCGCCGTAGTAGATGCAAGGCGTGCCCATGTAAGTGAACTGGAATAATGCGGCCAGTTTCATTTTCTTCTTATCGCCGCCGGCCAGCGTCAGGAGGCGTGGTGTATCATGGCTATCCAGCAGGTTGAAGGCCACTTCACTGGCTTGCAACGGGTAACGTGACAGCTGTCTGCCAATGGAGTTGGCGAAGCCTTCTGCATCAAGAGAGTCATGAACGAAGAAGTCCAGAACGGCATCTGTGAACGGGTAGTTCATGACTGCGTCGAACTTGTCGCCCTCCAGCCAAGGAGCGGACTCATGCCAGATCTCGCCAAGAATGTAGGCGTCGGGGTTGGCTTTTTTCACAACTTTGCGGAAATCACGCCAGAACTCATGATCGACCTCGTTGGCTACATCCAGGCGCCAGCCGTCAATCCCGGTTTCCTTGATCCAGTATTCGGCGACCTTCAACAGGTATTCCTTGACCTCCGGATTCTCCGTGTTGAGCTTCGGCATCATCGGTTCGAACGCAAAGGCATCATAAGGCGGGATGCCATCGATGACCTCTAGCGGATATCTATGAATATGGAACCAGTCCTTGTAACGGGAGGCTTCGCCTTTCTCCAGCACATCCACAAACGGCGCGAAGGTTCTCCCGGAGTGGTTGAATACAGCGTCCAGCAGTACGCGGATTCCGCGTTCATGACAGGCATCGACGAGCTTTTTCAGTGTTTGCGTGTCGCCAAAGTGTGGATCGATGCTCATATAATCCTCGGTGTCGTACTTATGATTCGTGGTCGCCGAGAAAACGGGTGTGAAATAGATGCCGGTGATGCCAAGCTCGCTGAGATGGTCGAGGTGGTCAATCACGCCTTGCAGGTCGCCGCCAAAAAAATTGTCCGGTGCCGGGGTTCCTCCCCAAGGCAGTACGTTCTTAGGGTCAAGACTTGGATCACCGTTCGCGAATCGCTCGGGGAAAATTTGATAGAAAACAGTGTCTTTTACCCATGCCGGGGGAGTGAAGACATCAATCCGGTTAATGAACGGGAACTCGAAAAGCTTGTTGGGGTTCTCGGGACGGTTTGTCTGAAATTCGCTTTCGGTCATCCAAATGCGTTCATTGTCCTTTTGCAGCAGAAAACCGTATTTCAAGCGGCGGTGCAGCGGCACCGACTCGCACTCCCAGTAGTCGAACATAGAATCAGAGGTGAAAAGCGTCATCGGGATCAGCTCTTTGGTGGCATCCCAGGCATACTTGTCTCCGGCCCAGGCGAATACTTCGGTGAGATCCCCTTTTTTGGCCCGCAGGCGGAGGTGGATGGTCGTTTCATCATAGGCATAAGACCAGTTCAAGCGCGGACGATGGTATACAGCTTCCAGTAACATGAATGATTCCTCCCAAAATGTGGTTGTCGTATGCCTGAAGGGAATTTATGAATCCAGTGTGCCCTTTTATGCATACAGATAATGGATTTGCACAAAGTTTTGTGCAAAAAAGCATAATTCCTAACGGGAAAACGGTTACCAAAACTTCAGTACAGGCCAGGATGTACATTCCAGATTGAACAGACAGCGTAGGCGGCGCTGGTGGGGGGAATGAAGGGAATTCCCGCACTTTACTTGCCCGATCAAGGCAAAAAAGGCACAACCTAGCGCAATAGCCTGCCGAGGTTGTACCTGAAAGTAACATTGCCTTTGTATTGGATAAAGCACCCTGTATAGATTTGGATTATAGCATGGAAGGGGAAGGGGTTCAATAACTTTGTTCAAACCATTGCACTATTTTTCACTTTGTTATTCTTCTACTCTTGGGGCTAAAGGGGTCTGAAATCTCTACTTAAAGCGCTTGCTAAGCTAAAAAGAGTTCTATTAAAGAAAAATTACATAGATAATTCTTAGTAATTCGAAATAAATAGAAGATATCTTGTGAAAAAGCGAGATATTCGCCTATTTTAACATATAAATAAGGGAAAAACGCTAAATATACTATGTGCAAACGTTTTTACAATCATTCATTCCTGTTGTATGATTAATTCAGCGATGAAGCGCTTTCTAAAACTTGTTTAAGCGAATACATACAGAACGAACAGAAAAACGAATATTTTTTTTGTATCTTCTGAAATCGTTTGCGCAAGTTCTTGCACGTCTTCTTGTCATCATCATAATGCTTCATCAAAAGTGGTATTCAAATTGGGAGGGGTTATTGCAATGAAGTTGAAAAAGCTCATGGTTCTCACCGCAGCATGTTCTATGGTCCTGTCCATTACAGCGTGCGGCAGCAATACAGCCAATAACGGAGGAAATGCAGCCGCGACGAACGCACCTGCTGACAATGGAGGAACAAATAATGCGGGAACAGACAGTGGCAACGCAGCTGCCGGTGATATCGTCCCTGAAGACGGAGCATCTCTAATCGTCTGGGAGAGCAAAGAGGAAAGACCATTCACGGAAGAAATCGCGAAGCAATTCACGGCCAAATATAATGTTCCTGTCAAAATCGAAGAAGTAGCAGGTCCGGATCAAGTGACTAAGCTGACTCAGGACGGACCGTCCGGGCTTGCAGCCGATGTCATCAACATTCCGCATGACAATCTGGGTAAAGCTGCAAGTGCGAGCCTTGTGCTTCCAAACGATATTTTTGCCGAGCAGACTAAGGCTGACAACACAGAAGCTTCGATCGTAGGTTCGACGTTTGAAGGAGAATTGTACGGCTATCCAAGAGCGGCTGAAACCTATGCCCTCTACTACAATAAATCTCTGGTAAAAGAAGCGCCGAAGTCTTTCGATGACGTTCTTGCTTTCAGCAAAACGTTCACCGATAAATCCAAAAACAAATACGGCATTATGTGGGAAGTTGGCAACCTGTATTACAACTACCTGTTCATCGCCTCGACTGGCGGTTACCTCTTTGGTGACAACGGTACGAACAAGGATGACATTGGCCTGAACAACGAAGGCGCGATCGAAGGTCTGAATACTTTTGCTAAGCTGAAAGAAGCCCTACCAATCAAGAGCGGCGATATCAATGCTGATATCAAGCGTAGTCTGTTCAACTCCGGGGACGTAGCTATGGATATTACAGGTCCGTGGGAACTCGCTGGTTACAAAGAAGCTCTGGGCGACAACCTCGGAATTGCGCCAGTGCCTACCGTTGCTGGTAAAACAGCAATCACGTTCTCCGGTATCAAAATTTATGCCGTCAACTCGTTCTCGCAGTATCCGAATGCGGCTAAGCTATATGCACATTTTGCAACCTCCAAGGAATCCCAGCTTGAACTGAACAAGATTATTGGTTCGGTACCAACCAACAAAGAAGCGCTGGAAGATCCGCAAATCAAGAACGATCCGTACGTGTCTGCTTTTGCAGAACAAGCCAAGAACTCACAACCGATGCCTTCCATCCCTGAAATGGGCAACGTATGGAGTCCTGTAAACGCCGCCCTTCCTGAAATTTGGGATAAGGATGTTGATCCTAAGGTAGCTATGGACAAAGCAGTTCAACAGATCAAAGACTTGAATAATGGTACATCGGCTCAATAATAGCAAGTGCGCTTAGCAATAGCTTGAACAGCACACAGTGGAATCCACTTGCCCGCCGCACGGCGGGCAGTTTCCTTGAATTCCGCGCGGAGAGGAGAACGGAAGAGAAATGCAGCGACACCGAACGAGAGCCGCAATACTGTCGACGATTTTCATGGGATTGGGACAAATATATAATCGCCAATTCATCAAGGGACTTATTTTCATAGCTGCCGAAGCTTTAGCCGTCTATTATTTTATTCAAAATCTCGGAAGAGCTTTATGGGGAATCGTGACGCTCGGGGAAACCCCCAGCCACCTGGAGAAGGTGAAAGGCGTCAGCAAGATGGTTCAGGGAGATCATTCCATCTTCATCCTGATTCAAAGTCTGATCACGATTCTTGTACTTATTATCTTTCTTGCCGCTTGGTATGTGAATATTAGAGATGCCTATAAGATCGCCGCCGAACGAGAGGCCGGTCATCAAGCGAACTCCTTTAAGCAAACGGTTCGCTATATTATGGATTACAAGTTTGCGCAGACGTTTCTGATTCTGCCAACCGTGGGTATTCTGTTCTTCACCATCATGCCGATCATCTTCATGATCATGCTGGCGTTTACGAACTATTCTGCACCCGGGCACATGCCGCCGGCGAAGCTGGTGGATTGGGTCGGATTCGAGACCTTCCGCAGCCTTCTGGTGCTGAAATCCTGGAGCCATACCTTCTATGGCGTCTTGACCTGGACGATTATCTGGGCGGTTCTGTCTACAGTGACTACCTATTTCGGTGGTTTGCTTGTGGCGTTACTGGTCAGCCAGCAGGGCATCCGTTTCAAAGGAATTTGGAGAGCTATCCTGATCGTGCCTTACGCGGTGCCACAGCTGATCTCACTCCTCCTGATGCGCAACCTGTTCAACGGCCAATTCGGGCCGATCAACCAGTACCTAGGTTATTTCGGGATGGGCGGCTTGCCATGGTTGACTGATCCGTTCTGGGCCAAGGTCACAGTTATTGTCGTTAACATGTGGGTCGGAATTCCGGTATCCATGCTGCTGATTATGGGCGTACTGACTACCATTCCACGTGATATGTACGAAGCAGCTGAGGTTGACGGGGCATCTGCTTATCAGAAATTCCGTATTGTAACGCTGCCGATGATACTATTCTCCACAGCACCTACACTGATCACTCAGTTTGCGGGTAATATCAACAACTTTAATGCGATCTTCCTGCTGACAGGCGGCAGTCCGGTGAACGGAGACTACCAATATGCAGGGTCAACGGACTTGCTGGTAACCTGGCTGTACAAATTGACGCTTGATCAGAACAAATACAACATGGCTTCGGCAATAGGGATTATCATCTTTATCATTGTTGCTTCATTCTCCCTGTATAATTACCGCCGGACGAAGTCGTTCAAAGAGGAGGATATGATCCAATGATCGGACGCAAATTTGGTAAAACCGTTCGCCTGACCGCGAGCTATATCGTTCTTGTCATTCTGTCGATAGCCGCGCTGTACCCGGCGCTTTGGATTCTCTTGGCGTCCTTCCGTCCCGGTAAATCGCTGTATAGCAAAACGTTCATTCCTGAGCAATTTACACTGGCCCATTACACCGAGTTGTTTACTTCGCCGGTCTATATGTTCGGCCAGTGGTATGCCAATACGCTGAAGATCTCGATTATGTCCATGCTGATTGGAGTCGTGCTTACCCTGCTTACGAGCTACGCGGTATCCAGATTCCGGTTCAAGGCCCGCAAGACGGCTCTGTCTACGATTCTGATTCTTGGCATGTTCCCCGGGTTCATGAGTATGATCGCGATTTATCTGCTGTTAAAAGAGTTCCATCTGCTTGATACGCATCTGGCGCTGATTATCGTCTATGCGGCTGGCGCACCACTCGGTGGTACCTTTATCGCCAAGGGTTTCCTGGACACCATTCCGCGCTCGCTGGATGAAGCGGCCCGGATTGATGGCGCGAGCAATTTCGGGATTTTCGCACGAATCATTTTGCCATTGTCCCGCCCGATGATTACTTATATGGCGTTGACCCAGTTCGTCGGCCCATGGGTAGACTTTATCTTTGCCCGCCTGATTCTGCGCTCCAAGGAGAATTGGACCGTGGCTGTCGGGATGTGGGATATGGTCAACAGTCAGCAGAACACTAACTTCACCTTATTCTCTGCCGGTGCGGTACTGATTGCGGTGCCGATCATGATTCTGTTCGGCTTCCTGCAGCGTCTGCTTGTAGACGGTCTGACAGCGGGGGCCAGCAAAGGTTGATTCCGGCGCTACTATAAGATTCAACTGGCAAGTCAACACATAAGCTTCAAGGGAAAGGGGTACAGCCTGTACGCAAGATGTGAGGGCTGTACCTCTTTTTGATATCTAAAGAATCATAGGGAGAGAAAGAGTTATGAGACGGTCATGGATTATACGGTTCAAGTCAGTTGGCATGAAGCTATTTCTCATTGTGTTCTGTTCCATTGTCCTGCTGTCCACTGTGCTTGGTTTGACGTCCTATTATACGGCTAAGGGGATCATCATGGATGAGGTGGCGGCGGCTTCAGGTCAGTCTATTGTACAGGCTGCGGACAAGCTGGATTTTCTGCTGGCTGAATATGAGGCGCTCTCCCGGCAGTTCGCTGTAGATCCGGTATTAAAAGCCGATTTGGAGACCGCTAACAATAAACAGGTGGGAACGGTGTCAAAAGCCGCTGCGGAGGACCGCATCCGCCGCAAGCTGGATTCCGTCCGGGATTCGGACAAACGAATGGCCGGGATCCGGCTGCTCTCCAAAAGCCTGGTCGATGTCGATTCCTATAAGTCTACGGGGACAGGTGCTGTCCGGAGTGATGAGGGTGTAGTCGCCCGGGCGAAGCAGATCGAAGATGCCAAGGGTAATCCGGTCTGGTTCCCTGTGAGGGAGAAGGGGTTCTTCGACGTGTACAGCGAGCCTTCTCTGACGATGGGCCGATTGCTGAGAAATATGCAGCATCCCGAGGCTGAATATTACATGCTAATTGAGGTAAAAGGGGGTGCCATCACCAGTCTGCTGGACAATCTCCAAATCGGGGCAGGGGGTGAGATTCGCATTGTCACACCCGAAGGCGGGATTGTGTATGCGGCTGACTCCAAGCTGTTGGGTCAGGAAGCCTTTATTAAGGTTCCGGGCATATCAAAAGGCCGGGACAAGCCGGATGTTGCAGAAGGCCCGCAGCTCAATCATTCTTTTACGGCAGCGGATGAGCAGGGGCAGTCCCAATTGGTAGTCTATCAGCCGCTGGGCATCGGTGGCTGGACGATGATGGGCTATGCGCCGGTCAGTGATTTTACAAGCTCAGCCAACAAGCTGTTATACATAACGTTATCCGTCGTGCTGGCAGCGGGTGTTGTTGCCTTATTGATCGGTTATTTACTGCTGCGCCTGGTTGGCAAACCGCTCGGGAAGCTGGCCAGCTTGATGGAGGAGGGGGAGAAGGGCAACCTCCAGGTTCGTACGAATTTCAAAAGCCAAGATGAGATCGGCCGGCTCGGCCACAGCTTCAACCGGATGATGGAGCAGATTTCACGGTTGGCTGCCCAGAGTCGTCTGTCGGCAGACGGGGTGTTGTCGACCTCTGCGCAGCTGGTGAAGGTGTCGGGCACCATCTCGCTGCATGCGAGGGAGGTGGCTGCTGCGACCAGTGAAATCGCTGGTGGTGCAGCAAGTCTGGCCGCAGAGGCCGAACGTGGCCACCGCAATGTGGAGATCATGGGTGAGAAAATGCAAGAGTTGACGGAACTGAACGCAACTATGGATAGCTCGACCGGCAAAATCGTTGCCGTAAGCGGCCAAGGCTCGGAAACAATGCGGCTGCTGGTGGAGCAGAGTGAGTTGGTATTGAACCTCATGAATCTCATTCAGGAGAATTCGGCTAAGCTGCGGGAAAGCACACATCTGATCCGCAGCATCCTCAGCCCAATGATTGCTGTCAACAAGCAGACGAATATACTGGCCCTCAACGCTTCTATTGAAGCGGTAAGAGCCGGAGAGGCGGGAAGAGGTTTTCTGGTGATTGCTGATGAGATCCGTCAACTGGCTAACCAGTCGAATCAGTCTATCCAGTCCGTATCGCAGATTACGGAGGAAATCGGGCAGAATATCGAAAACACGGTGACGGTGGTCAATGAGGCCGCGCCGCTATTCGGGAAGCAGACTGCCTCGGTACGGGAATCTTCAGCGATCTTTGACCAAGTCCGGTCAGAGATGGAACTGTTTCTCGGGAACATTACGAATTCTACGGCTGCAGTTAACGAATTGATTGCTTTTCAGCAGCAGCTTGGCAACGCTATGGGGAATGTCAGCGCCGTGGTGCAGCAGAGTAATGCTTCCACACAAGAGGTTGCGTCCATGTCTAGCGAGCAGTCTGTGGTCAGCGAAGAACTGGTGGCGCTGTCCGGCAAGCTGGAAGCTTTAGCTGAGGAGTTGAAAAAGTCGCTGGTCTCTTTTCAGGGATCCGTCTGAGTGAAAGAGGATCATGAAACAACAAAATGGGGATGTTACAAAAGTGTACACCATCCTTCAAGTAGCCAGCACAAATAGTAAATGCCTATTAACCTTAAGCAGGATTGATCTTTAATGGATACGCTCCCCTTTCGGTAGACGGAGATAATCAACAACCTGCTACGCCAAGGGGAACTTATTTTGCTAAGTTAAAAAGCAGATGCGGTAGAGTTGGCTCTGAAGTAACAGGAAAATATACCGTTAGTTCTCCCCTCTCAAGGGTTTTGCTCAGATTAACGGGAAATTCTCCAGTTAAATTTCCTTTTTATAAGATAACCGTGGGGATTTTAGAGATTAACAGGAGTTTTTCCAGTTATTCTTTGGGAATACGTCGTTTTTGAATAAATAACGGGAGAATTTCCAGTTATTTATTCGCTGCATGACATCCGCTTTACTTTAAGGGATATGCACGCCATAAGGCAAGGTGGCTTTGTTCGCATATCCGAACGCCATCTATACGCTAAAAGGCAGGGTGGCTTTGTTCGCTTATCTGAATGCCCACCTGCACGCCTGAAGGTCGAGAGGCTTCGCAGGGCAATCCCTTCCCTAAGAAGGGGTGCGCCGACTACAAAAAGAACATGGCAAGTTCAGGAATCCACCTGATCACCGCCATGTTCTTTTTTACTTTATTTTTAAGCAGATAAGCTTCTCATTAAGGAATTCACCTGTTATGGGATAGCTCCTTTTTCAAGGTGGACAGTAAACGGAGCGTTATCAGCTGTTCACGGATTCTCTTTTGCCGAAAAAAGTTTTCAGTGCCTGATAGACTTCCTTCTTATCCTTGATCACATAATGCGACGCAGAAAGTGGGTCGTTCAAAAGAAGAAGCTGCGGGCGCAGTATTTTTCACAAGAATCCATAGAACTGAAAATCACGGTATTAACCAAACACATTATTTTGTTTGAATCTATTTCTTATCTCTTCGAACTTCTTACTAATTTCGGTGTCAGTGCTAGATAATATAGCCTCTGTTTCTCTAATTACAGAGTATCCTGCCTGTGAATTAATAGGCCTTGCATTTTCAAGGGAGTATAATTTGTACTTTCTTCTATTAGGTGGAAATAAGACAAAGGCAGAGTGCTCCGAAACAGGAACCAAGCCCATTTTTCTCATTTTAGATTTGGTAAACATATAGGATGGAACTTTATCACATGTGTAGGTTCTCATTATCTTCTTCCCATTCTACATTTAATAAAAGACTGCCCTGACGTCATCCAAGGACGAGTTTAGGGCAGTCTAAACTGAAATTTTTTTGTTTTTGAATTATTTAACGGTTACTTCTGCTGATTTTATTGGTAGCAAATTATATTGAGCTTTTCTTCCTACAACTACACCGTATTTCTGTACGTAAAAGGTACCGTTGCCAGGAGTAAACTCTATTTGTCCTTTCATTGTTTTCTGATTGCCGCCTAGATCTTCCCGATATTCATCTTTTGTTCCTACTAATTTTGCTCCAGCATAAACATCAAAAATCAAAAACATTTGTTGGATTGCTTCTCCAGTTTTATTTAAAGTAACTGAATAGTCACAGTACATCTGGAGAGCAACTGCAGAATCTTTACAAGTAATTGTTCCGTAACCAGAAAGATCCCCGCCAGCTAGGTTCGAAATATCATCTTCCACTAATACTGACGAACCAGTATCATCACCGTTGTTTTCCACCAGTGCAAAATTAAATGTTTGAACATGGTTTCTTAGTGTATCAATGTCAACCTTGCTGTCTGCGCTGTTCGTGTCCTCTGCAAACGCTGATACGGGTACCAAGACCATAATAACAGTAATAATTGATAACAGCCATTTTTTCATTAAATAGTCCACCTTTTAAATGTTTTGTGAAATAGCCTATGTTTTCCATACCTCCAGATGGAATAATATCCTAAGTAAATATAACACTATATAAGGTAAAAAATGTATAGTAATAAAGTCTCGTTTTTTTCTTTTGAAATATTAAAATATTAAAATATTAGTGATTGAAAAATAAATCTTCTGACCCACTATCTGGAACGTTCAAAGTTACAGGGGAGATTGCGGCGAAAAGTTCGTGAAGGAAGAGAACGCGGAGGGCTAATGCTTTCAGTCAAACGAATGACAAAAGGGATTTAGAATCGTCGATTCTAAATCCCTTTGAGATATTTTGAATGAAAACTTGTCTCATTTAATACATTTGCTTTGTTGGACGAATCAATATTTCATTTATGGAAACAGATTCAGGTGTGCCAATGGCATACGCTACTGCGTCGGCAATATCTTCTGCCTTCATTCCGAAACCTTCGGTTTGGGCTCTACTTTTCACCGCCGCTTGTATGTTGGGATCGCTTATTGTGTTATACAACTCGGTATCCACAGCTCCCGGTGAGATAATCGTGCTACGAATGTTACCTTCCCGTTCTTCCTGGCGTAAGCCCTCCATGATGGCACGAATTGCAAATTTGGAACCCGAGTACACGGCTGAACCAGGCCAAACGACATGTCCGGCTACGGAATCAGTTGCAATGATCTGACCCGATTGTTGTTTTTTCATAATTGGTAAAACTGCAGCAATACCATGCAGCACACCCATGATGTTGATATCCAGCATTTGACGCCATTCATCAAAGCGCTTCTCTGAAAGTGGAGCAAGCGGCATAATACCAGCATTGTTGTAGAGCACGTCGACACGTCCATATCTTTCTACCGCCAAGTCGATAACGGCTTGAACTTCGTCTTGATGGGTTACATCTGCAGCCGCATATACGATATCAGCATTTGGGATGGACTCAATAAGCGTTTTTAAACGATCTTCGCGACGAGCCGCGATAACAAGTTTGGCTCCTTCTTGAGCGAGCTTTCTGGTTGTTGCTTCACCAATTCCGCTGGATGCACCCATAATAACGACAACTTTATTTTGAATATTAGACATGATTTATGACACCTTCTTCCTTTAATTTATAGATTAGAAGTGATAAGTAGATGGCAAGGCAGCAGGGCGAAATGTTTGCAGATCAAATCATTTTATTATGAATTAAACAATGAGTTTATATTCAGTTTTTTAGTAAGCTTCATAAGCCTCCCGGAGAATTCTACCTACATAAGAAGGGGTTACATTCGCAATGTAAAGTCTGTCGTTGTCGCAGGACAAAGCCGTTGAAGCAGGGCTTAAAAAAATACCCGGAGTTCACAGGATGGAGGCAGGTTAATTGAGGGGGAGTATTGATTATGATACTATTTATTCAATTACCGTGTGAGGAGGATGAACTTATGGTTGAACTACAACATTTCGAGCGTTCCGATTTTAACCAACTTATTAAGTGGATTGATTCACCTGAATTTTTACTTCAATGGGGAGGACGAGTTTTTGATTTTCCCTTAAATGCGGCCCAATTAGAAAAATACATCGAGTATGCCAATAGTGACAACTCAGAAACTTTAGTTTATAAAGTAATTGATGCTGGCAATGTTATTGGACATATCTCTTTGGGGGAAATTGATAGAAAACACAATTCTGCAAGAGTGGGAAAAGTATTAGTCGGTGAGAAAATTGCAAGAGGTAAAGGGATAGGTGTGCAAATGATTAAGGAAATCCTTAGAATTGCATTTGATGAACTTCACTTACACAGAGTTAGTCTTGGGGTATTTGACTTTAATGTTTCTGCTATCTCCTGTTACGAAAAAGCAGGTTTTATAAAAGAGGGTTTGCTTAGAGATTCAAGAAAAAATGGCGCTGAATACTGGAGTTTATGGGAAATGAGCATTTTAGAAAACGAATGGTTGAAAATCAAAAACGTATAGTGTTTTAAGCTCCCTCGGTAAGATGCAGTTTTCTCACGAATACTCGCTTATTCGCAGGATTTCACCAGAGGATGAATTGTAACCCGGATTGAATGGGACCAGAGCCGTCAAATTGGTAACCGACATGCATGCGGAAACAGGAGGGGCGAGTTCTCGCTCCTTTTTTGTTGCTCTGCTGCACGCTACTCCATGTAACCTCCAGAGGCTTTCACTCCCATTTCTCGACGGGTCAATGCCCTTATGTTTACGTAGTCTGGTACTCCGTGCAATCTTGAGATCCTGCGAATAAGCCGGTTTTCATGCTGGTCGTAAAGCGGTTAAAGAACCTGTTTCAGAGAAAGAGCTTGATCGGGTTCGTAAGCTTCGCCGCTGCGTGCCATGGCAACCATAATGCGAGTTAGCTTGCCGACCTGTTTTCATTACCGAACGGATCGGTTTCATATTTTTGTTACATTCGCTCCATGTTGACGCTTGAATGTTTCATCGTTCAAGATTAAAGCCATGGTTGCCATGAACAAAATATGTCGGAGCCTTGGCCCGCCGGCTTCGCTGAAATGCCAGCAACAGACAGGACGCTTATGCCTTTCATCGCAAGCATTGAAGTGGTAAGAGGAATCCGCTTGCTTATCAGCGTGCCTATCCGCTTGCTCAAAAAAGAGGTCCGCAACCACAAAAAGAACATAGCGGGTTCAGGAATCCTCCTGAGCACCGCCATGTTCTTTTTGCATTACTTTTTAAGCAGATGGGCTTCCCATCAAGGGACTTACCTGGTTAAGGTTAGCCCCTTTTCGACGTGGACAGCAACCGGAGCGTGTTCAGCTGTTCACGGATTCTTTTTTGCCGAAAAAAGTTTTCAGTGCCTGATAGACTTCCTTCTTATCCTTGATCACATAATGCATGAACTGCTCATGCTTCAGGTGGCGATAGGCTGACATCAGCGTGCTGCTGCGGTTATACTGGTTCACTTCGCCGTAGCCGAAGAGGTTGCTGCGCTTGAGTAGTTCGCCGATCAGCTTGACGCAGCGCTCGTTGTCAGAAGTAAGATTGTCGCCGTCCGAGAAGTGGAAGGGGTAGATGTTGTACTTGGACGGTGGGTACCTTTGATCGATAATCTCCAGCGCTTTCTGGTAGGCGGAGGAGCAGATGGTTCCACCGCTTTCGCCTCTGGTGAAGAAATCATGCTCGCTGACTTCTTTGGCTTCCGTATGATGGGCCAGAAAAACAATCTCGACCTTCTCATACTGGCGGCGCAGAAAGCGGGTCATCCAGAAGAAGAAGCTGCGGGCGCAGTATTTTTCGAAGGAGCCCATAGAGCCTGAAGTGTCCATCATCGCTATAATGACGGCATTGGAATGGGGGATCGTGATATCATCCCATGTCTTGTAGCGCAGATCATCGGGACTGATGCCGTGAATGCCGGGCGTTCCTCTGCTTGCGTTGCGGCGCAGGTTTTCCAGCAGGGTGCGCTTTTTATCGATATTGGACATCATACCCTTTTTGCGAATATCGTTGAAGACGATGGACTTCACTTCAATCTCTTCCTTGTCCTTCGGCTTCAGGTGCGGCAGCTCCATGTCCTGGAACAGAATGTCCTCCAGGTCCTCCAGATCGACCTCAGCCTCGATGGTATCCTGACCTGGCTGATCGCCTGCCCGTTCGCCTTTGCCCGGCTGGGCAGAGGAAGAATCACGCCCGAGCACATCGCCGACCTGGCTTTCGCCGTCCCCCTGCCCGACATGCTTTTGCTTACGGAAGTTATAGATAATGCGATACTCATCCAGACTGCGGATCGGGACCTTGACGATTTGCTTGCCGTCGGACAATATAATATTTTCTTCGGTAACAAGGTCGGGCAGATTATCCTTGATGGCTTCCCTGACCTTCTGCTGATGGCGTTCCTGATCCTGATGGCCTTTGCGGTGCAGGGACCAGTCTTCTTTGGATACGACAAAGGTAAAGGGACCGGATGATTGCGACAGGATGACCACCTCCCCATGGGTATAAGTTGCGCTATGAAGCCGGACCTTGCCGGCTTGTAAATAAAGTATATTCATGGCGGCGAGGGATATGTGATAATCTCAGAAAGTAAAAGGTGAAGTGACCCGTAAAGGAGCAGAGCATAATGACAACGATTCTATATAAAAATGGCAAGCTGCCGTCCCGCCACGGAGCGGCAGATGCAATTGTAGCTGAGAACGGCGTGATCACCGCCGTTGGGAAGGGCAAGGAGTTGTCCCTGCAGCTTGCAGGCCGGTCTTACTCCACTGTGGACTGGGAGGGCGCTCATGTGCTGCCCGGTCTGGTCGATTCCCATCTGCATCTGGGGATGCATGGGATGAAGCTGGACATGCTTGATTTTACCGGCGTGTCCTCCAAGGAAGAGATGCTGCGCATGATCAGGGAACGCGCAGAAGTGACGCCCGCCGGACAGTGGATTCTCGGCCTGGGCTGGAACGAGAATGAGTTCAGTCCGGCGGTTGCTCCCCATATCGGAGAGCTGAACGAGATCACGGACCGCCATCCTGTGTTCCTGACCCGGACCTGCTTCCACGCTTATCTGGGGAATAGCGAGGCTTTTCGCCGGGCCGGGATCTCAGAAGGGACGCCAGACTTCGCTTCAGGCGCGTACGGGCGCGGTGAGGACGGCCGCCTGAACGGCTGGGTGTACGAGGATGCTTCCGCGCCGTTCATGGCCGTACAGCCTGCACCAGACTATGCAGCCAAGAAAGAGGCGATGCGCCGCGGGTATCTGGATGCCTTGGCGCATGGGATAACCGCAGTCCACACTGAGGATCTGCGGCTACTGGACAGCGTGGAGACGATGCTGCGGATTCATCGCGAGCTGAAGGAGGAAGGATTGTTCTTCCGCACCCATCAGCTGCTTTACAACACCTATCTGCCGGAGGTGGAGGCACTAGGTCTGCGTGCAGGTCAAGGCGATGAGTGGCTTCGGCTTGGCGCAGTCAAGCTGTTTACCGATGGAGCTATCGGCGGCCGGACGGCGCTGTTGGAGCAACCCTACAGCGATGCGCCGCATACGTCAGGCATCGCCATCTACACGCAGGAGCAGATTCATGAGATCACCGCTGCTGCCCGCAGGCTTGGTTTTCCGATTGCGGTTCATGCCATCGGAGATGCCGCTGCGCACATGACGCTTACCGCCATGGAGCATTCGCCGCTCCCTATGTCCGCCGCGCTGCCGGACCGGTTCATCCATGCCCAAGTGCTGAACGCCGGATTGGTCCAGCGCATGAAGCAGCTGCGGCTGATCGCAGATATCCAGCCCCGGTTCGTTGCCAGTGATTTTCCTTGGGTACTGGACCGGGTGGGGACAGAGCGGAGAGATTATCTGTATGCCTGGAACAAGCTGCTGTCGTCAGGCATCCCATGTGCCGGTGGCAGCGATGCACCGATTGAGCCGATCAATCCATTCCTTGGTCTGCATGCGGCCGTTACCCGCCGTAAACCGGAGGAGAGCCATGCCGGCTATCTGCCTGAGGAGAAGCTGAGCGTAGAAGAAGCTGTGGAACTGTTCACGTCCGGCAGTGCGGTGGCAGCCGGGGAAGAGCATGAGCGTGGCGCCATCGCTCCCGGACGCTGGGCTGACTTCACGGTTATTGACCGTGATATCCATGCCGATCCGCAGGAGCTACTGCAGGTGAAGGTCCAAATGACCGTCGTGAATGGTCAGGTGGCGTATAGCGCGACCTGAGCCATGGCAAGGATGCAGAGGTGTCTGCGGGATATTTTTGCAACCAAGACTCCCAGGTTTACGTTAATAATGGGGTAGGTTAAATAGTTTGCTAGAGAATACGAACTGAACCCCAAGGAGGCAGCCAAGATGAGACAGAAACGTTTATTCCCTGCCACAGCAGCAGCTGCTGTATTGCTGATGGCTTTGACCGCTTGTAGCGGAAATAACTCGGCTCAGCCCGCCGACAATAGTGCAACACCGGTGCCGACAGTGACCCCGGCTGAAAGTAATGAGCCCACACCTTCCCCTAGTGCGGAAGCAGATGCGATCAAGGGAACTGGAATTTATAATGGTCAGATTGACAACCATTCTGTGGAGATTGAGACGAAGGATGGGGCTACCTCGTTCGAACTTGGACTTGGCACGGAGAATGTGCCGGAGACCCTGAATGAAGGTGACTCTGTTGTCTTTGAATATGTGGAGAGAACCGTAGGAGGCGATGAGAGCGTGAAGCAGCATATCCTGTTGAAGCTTTCTTTGGCAAATACGGGAGGCTGACGCGCCACCAGTGTATTTATAATGGAAAACGGGTGTGCCATTCCTGAACAGGAGGGCGCACCCGTTTGTGTCTACGGTGAATTACCGTGCTTAAAGTCCGCCAGCGTTGACGAAGACAGTAGAAATCAACATCATGAAAAGAAGTACGATGACCCCATTGGTTATGGTGCCAATAATACCAAACACCTTACGGCGGTTGCGCAGGGCGAGCCCGACGATGCCGACAACTACGCCGATCACGTTCAGGGCGGATAGGATCAGTACGGAAATACCAATAGTGATAATGATTTCAGATGCACTGGCTAATAGATTTCCTGATTGATCGAATACAGAGGATGCCCTCGCACCTACGATCACAAAGGCAATGACGTAGCCGAGCACGGTGACCATACTGATGACGAATGAAGCGATGCCGGGCCCGGAATGCTTCAAATTCTGCTTCATCTCTTGGTATTGATAGGGTTGCTGGAATTCAGACGGTTGTTCGCTAGCAAACCTGTCTTCTGATTCTGTGTCCAGCGGCTCTTGCTTCGATTGAGGATTATACTCCACAGGCTACACTCCTTTAGAATTTATATAAGATGAACAAAAGAAAGAAACGAAAAGAGAGAAGGAACGGAGGGGAAGGTTTGGAACTGTAGGAGCGAAAGCGTTCGCCTGAAAGCTTTCCGCAGGAAAGCTCGCCTCGAAAGCATAAGCTCACCAGATTTCAACCGCTAGAAGAGGTTATAAAGAAGAAATCTGGGGGCAACAGCGACCGGAATTCCAAACATTTACCGTAGTGACGACCGAGCTTTAGGTTGGTATCTTAAGTCCGCCTTATATTAAGAATAAATGTGTATTCCTAACTTTTTCATAAGATGGGGCTAAAAGCAAGTCCCAGGACGCAAAAAGTTCATGGATTCCGGCTGGAAATCATCTGTGGTGATACGTTAAGATAGGAGAAGCTTATTCAAAGGAGTTGTCTATGATGCAACGCACATTTATGGCTTGGGGCGCTCTGCTGGCGATGCTGGCGGTAGCCATTGGCGCTTTTGGTGCCCATATGCTGAAGCCGGTCATCAGCGAGCATTACATGGCGGTCTATGAGACTGGCGTGCAGTACCATATGTTCCATGCGCTTGGCTTAGTGCTGATTGCTCTGGTTGCGGGACAATGGGGAGAGAGCGCTAGGCTCCGCTGGGCTGGATGGCTACTGTTGATTGGCATCGTGCTGTTCTCCGGAAGCCTGTACGTCCTGAGCATCACCGGGATCAAGGTGCTCGGCGCCATCACGCCGCTTGGTGGTGTAAGCTTCATTGCGGGCTGGCTATGTCTAGTACTGGAAGCCTTTGCGCGCAAATCACAACACTAGTCGCATAATCTTATTTACGAGCGGCGTGTTTACTCTCCAAAGCAAACGCGTCAGGCGACCCAGGAGGGTCGTCGGAAGGGTTGGGGAGTATGAGGCCACACCGGGAAAAATATTAAGGCTGGCTGTGCCCGGTATTAAAGCCGGGCTGAGTGCGGTACATAAACAGCTGAGGAATAAGACAGAAAGGCAAACAAACGGCTTATCTGACAGCCATGTATTTGGGAAATGAAGCAGCGGAAAATTTCGCTGAAAGATCATCATAGTCGTTGTGGAAACTTCTGAAGAAGCGAATAACCAGTCTTCGTTATAACGTAAGCCGCAGTGTGACTGGCTACCGCCAATTCGCAAGCTATGATTTAGGAGTGTAATTGATGAAAATTGCTTATTTTATTATGGTGCATAACAAAAAAATGATGTTTTATCGTTTGATTCGAGCGATTTATGATGTGAATAACCTTTATCTTGTTCATGTTGACCCGAAAGCTGATGATTCGATTAAGGAATTTATGAAACAACTTACGGGAAATCATCCTAATATTAGACAGGTGTCTCCACGTCATATTGGATATGCAGCATGGTCAATGGTGGAAGTAGAATTGGATGCAATCAAAGAGTTATTATCTTGGGATGCAGAATGGACACATTTTATTAATTTAAGTGGTCAAGATATGCCACTAGTTAAACAAAGCCAGGTATTGGAGGTTTTATCCTCTAAGCCTAACGCGAATTATATCCGCTTGCAGGAAGCGACTCATAAGGATAAAGAAATCTTATACAACGCTTATTACATTGAAGATTGTGGGCAACTTAAGAGATTAGGGGATCGGGAACCGTTCGAATATTACTTTGATGCAAGCATAAAACCATATTTAGGTTCTCAGTGGAAAATACTTACTAGGTCATTTGCTGAATATGCTGTCACATCATTGTGGGCTTTTGAATTAAAAGAATATTTTAGATATGTATTGATTCCTGACGAGCATTATTTTCCGACGCTCTTTATGAGTTCTGAATTTAAAAACACGTTAGTACCCGGGAATTTAAGATATATCATCTTAGAAAACCGCGAGAATGGTTTTAACGGTGCATCTGTACTCACCAGTAAAAATTTAATGGGAATGTTTAATTCTAATGCTTTATTCGCTCGGAAATTTGATGATCAGATTGACGCTGGCGTATTAACTATTATTGAAAACTCATTAGGCATTGACCAGGAAGAGGGATGACAATGATGGGAAGACTCATAGATGTGGAATATAAAAAGGCGAAAGAACTGGCAAGGCTATAAATAATCTGGATGCTCATAAGGCAGCCCGCATACTTGATCGTATATATAACTTGGAGTTAACAACAAACAAGCACCCGACCTTGATAATAAGGTGGGTGCTTGTTTGTTGTTGGCCTGTTATGCCGTTCTTTACGAAAACTCGTCGATCTCGTACAGACTGAATGTGTACACTTGCTTCTCATCGACATGATAAACGCTGATCGAGTTGTCTGTCTCATCAAAATTCAAAATGCGGCAGGGAATGGATAGCTGCTGTCCGCGGCGGTTCGCTCTCAGACGAACCAACTGATTATTCTGAATATACTGACGGATTTTTCCATGAACATCGGAAGGCCCGTTGTCGGGAGCTTTCTCTGCTCTTGGCTCCGCTTGTTGCGGTGTTTGCTTCTTCGTCTGCTTCGCTGGCAATTTTATGGGTGTAGGAGGGGGAGTCTCCTGATGCAGAGCCATTTTAGCCGAACGGAGAAGACTGTCTATTGTTCGCCCCAATTCAAGGCCCGAATTAATGTTAAAATCGGTAATCTTGTCATTGTTGTTCAACATCTCAAGCAAATATTGCAAGGCAAGCGGGTTAGTACGGGCATTGATCAGGATGTCGACGTTGAAAAGATAATTACCGTCCGTGTTTTGCAGTTTCTTGTCCATATTTCCCCCAGCTCAAATCGTTTAAAAACGATCTTTCAAAATAATAATAAAGCATAATAAACTATACCACTAAACAGGACGAAAGCATATACCTCGTAACGGGGGAACGCAGACTTCATTTCTCTTTTGCCCATATGGAAATTATAGGTCTATCGTCCACACGTGAAGAGCTGGGTATGAATACAAATACATCGTGTATCGTCAAAACAAGGAGGTGTTGTCTGTGGTTACTTTGGAGCCAATTACGGTAGGGGGCCATGTCCTGGTCGGTGTGGAGGTTAAGCTCCCCAAAACAACATTGCTTACCATCAGCACAAGCCGGGGTTATATCATGTGTGGTGCCCTGGATGTCGGCCTACTGAATGAAAAGCTGAGCGACCGGGGGATCATTGCTGCGCGTGCGGTAGGCGTGCGGACACTGTCGCAACTACTCGAAGCTCCGCTGGAGTCAGTAACTATAGAAGCAGAGAATCTGGGGATTCTTCCGGGCATGCCCGGATCAGAGGCTTTGCTCCGCATGCTTTGAGATGCCAGGCATCTTTTATTGGGGATAAGGAGTCCAGAGGGCCTGCGGGCCCTTTTTTGAATACGATAAAGGGGGCATAAGGGGTTGCTTCTTGGTTCATCCTACATACGGAAGGGTAAATGGAGAATAGACAACGCTAGGCCGGACAGAAACCTGCAGCCGGTTAATCTACGGATAAGGAAGGGATAGACAATGGCTAAAGCAACGAACAAAGTCGATACTGCCTCGCTGGAGCAAATTCTGAACCGTGAGGTAGCCAACCTGAACGTGTTGTACGTAAAAATTCATAACTATCACTGGTATGTCAAAGGAGAACAGTTCTTCTCCCTGCATGTTAAATTTGAAGAGTTATATGACGATATCACGCTCAAAATGGATGAGGTGGCGGAGCGCCTGCTGAGCATCAAGGGACGTCCTGCGGCTACATTGAAGGAATATCTCGAACTGGCTTCCATACAGGAAGCGACGGGTAAGGAGGATACACGAGCGATGGTTCAGACCCTGATTGAAGACTTCGCTACGGTATCGGAAGAGCTGACGGAAGGCATTGAACTGGCGGAAAAAGGAAACGATCAGCCGACAGCTGACCTGTTCATCAAAATCCGTAGCGACCTGGAGAAGCAGCAATGGATGCTTCGCTCTTTCCTGGGATAAACCTGCAGGATTGCAGACAAGTCATATTGGGGATAAATGATGATAAATCAGGATTCACAAGAGCCTTCCGGCGGGAGGCTCTTCTTGTTGATTGAGTCATACACTTCATGAAAATTTGTAGACTTCTGTCACAAAAGCTATAATTCATGTATATCAAGATTGAAGGGAGAATATTCACGGATGCCAATTCCGCAGCCCTGAAAGATTAAGGCCGCGCTAGAATAATGAACAGCCGACAAAGCTTGAATGCAAAAGGGCGGAGAGACCTGGAAATTGTAGATAAGAGTTTGTAAAAGAAGCTCTTTTATAATAAAATTAATGAGAATCATTGATAATCAGAGCTTTTCAATTTATAATAATTTTAATGTGATATACAATCTAATTGTGCTGGCAATCAGGGAACACCCTGCTAAATACACATGCAGCTTTCTGATTTCGCAAATCGATTAATGGAGGGAATAACAGTTATGGCAGCAGAATTTGTCATCGAAGGATTGAAAGCGACGATTGAAGGAAAAGAGATTTTGAAAGGAATTAACCTTTCCATGAAGGGTGGAGAAATTCACGCGATCATGGGTCCGAATGGTACTGGTAAGAGTACACTGGCTTCCGCTTTGATGGGCCATCCTAAATATGAAGTGACTGAAGGAACAGCAACACTTGAAGGCGAAGACCTTTTGGAGATGGCTGTAGACGAACGCGCACGTGCGGGTCTATTCCTGGCAATGCAATACCCAAGTGAAATTTCCGGAGTAACGAACTCCGACTTCCTGCGCAGTGCAATTAACGCTCGTCGTGAGGAAGGCAACGAAATTTCATTGATCCGTTTTATTCGTCAAATGGAAGCGAAGATGAAGGAACTCGACATGAATCCTGAATTCCTGCACCGTTACCTGAACGAAGGCTTCTCCGGCGGGGAGAAGAAGCGTAACGAAATCCTGCAAATGATGATGCTGGACCCTAAGATCATCGTGCTGGATGAGATTGACTCCGGTCTTGATATTGATGCGCTCAAAATCGTAGCAGAAGGCGTCAACTCTATGCGTAGCGAAGAGCGCGGTTTCCTGGTTATTACTCACTACCAACGTCTGCTTAACTACATCAAACCAGATTTCGTACACGTAATGATGCAAGGTCGCATCGTGAAATCCGGTGGTCCTGAGCTGGCACAACGCCTTGAAGCTGAGGGGTATGAATGGATTAAGGAAGAGCTGGGCATTGAAGATGAGACTGTAGGACAAGAAGCTTAAGAGACGCCAGGAAGGAGGAGACCACTTATGACGACGCAAACCATTCTTCCGGTGGACGCCAAAGCCCTGAGCGAGCTATCGCAAAGCAACGGCGAACCAAACTGGCTTCAAGCAAGCCGTTTGAGTGCACTGGAACTGGCAGCCGAACTGGGGCTGCCTAAACTCGAAAAAACCAAGATTGATCCATGGAATGTGGACAATTACGGAACCTATAAATCAAGCCAAGTATTGACTGACCTGAGTGCAGTCCCAGCTTCTATTGCAGAACTGGTGAAGGACCAGGAGCAGGGAAACCTGATTATTCAACGCAACTCTGGTGCAGTGTACACCCACCTCTCCCCAGAACTCGCAGCACAAGGTGTGATCTTTACTGACCTGCAGACTGCAGCCAGAGAGCATGGTGAATTGGTTCAGCGGTACCTGCATCAAGCCGTGAAGCCTGAAGAGCACTCCATTGCCGCGCTACATGCTGCACTTTGGAATGGAGGGGTGTTCCTCTACGTGCCGAAGAATGTCGTTATTGAAACGCCATTGCAGGCAGTATTGCTTACAGATGATGCAGAAGCAGCCTTCGTTCCGCATATCCTGATTGTTGCGGACACGAACAGTTCTGTAACTTACGTAGACAACTATGTATCGGACAAGGCGGAAGCCGGTCTGCATAACGGTGCTGTGGAAGTGTTCGTTGGTGCAGGTGCGCATGTGCGTTATGCTACCGTTCACCAACTGGGTGCAGATACTGCGGATATTACCTATCGCCGCGCTATTGTCGATAACGATGGAACGATCGAATGGATCGTCGGCGAGATGAACTATGGCCATACCGCAAGTGACACCAAGTCGGTACTGAAGGGCAATGGCTCAAGCTCTGATGCTAAAGTTATTGCTGTAGGTTCCGGTTCACAGAAGCTGAACTATACTACACAAGCACAGCATTTTGGCAAAAACACACCAAGTGACATGATCACTCGTGCAGTAATGCGTGAGGAAGCTAATTCGATCATTAATGGAATTACCAAAATCGAGAAGGGTGCAACCCGTGCAGATGGTCAGCAGACTGAAAAAGTCCTGATGCTAAGTCCAAAAGCGCGCGGCGACGCCAACCCGATTCTATTGATAGATGAAGATGATGTTACAGCAGGCCATGCCGCTTCCGTAGGACAGGTCAATCCCGAGCAGGTCTACTACCTGATGTCCCGCGGAATCTCCAGACGTGACGCGGAAGCATTGATCATCTACGGCTTCCTGGCACCTGTCGTGTCTCAAATTCCACTGGAGGGACTGCGGACTCAGCTCCAATCCCTGGTGGAAAGGAAGTTAGGACAATGAATAGCTCCATCCGCGAACAGTTCCCTATCCTGAACCAGAATATTAACGGGCATCCGCTCGTGTATCTGGACAGTGCGGCTACTTCTCAGAAGCCGCGCCAGGTGATTGATGCGCTCAAGCATTATTATGAATGGGACAATGCCAATGTGCACCGCGGGGTGCACACTCTGGGCAGCCGGGCGACGGATGCTTATGAAGGTGCACGTGAGAAGCTTGCCAAGTTCATCAATGCGCGGAGCACGAAGGAAATTATTTTCACTCGTGGTACCACGACGGCTCTGAATCTGGTTGCTTCCTCGTATGGCCCTGCCAATGTTGGCGAAGGCGACGAGATTGTGCTCACCCAAATGGAGCATCACAGCAACCTGATCCCTTGGCAGCAGCTTGCCAAGAAGACAGGAGCAACCTTGAAGTATATCCCGCTGCAACAAGACGGGAACATTACTCTGGAGGATGCGGAGAAGACCATTACAGACCGGACCAAGATCGTGGCAATCGCGTATGTGTCCAATGTTATGGGAGTTACCCATCCAATCAAGGAGCTTGCCGCCATCGCTCACCGTCATGGTGCAGTGATTGTGGTGGACGGCGCACAGAGCACCCCGCATCTTAAGGTTGACGTGCAAGACTTGGATTGTGATTTCTACACACTGTCCGGGCATAAAATGTGCGCACCTACCGGCATCGGTGCCCTCTACGGAAAGAGAGCGCTGCTGGAAGCTATGGAGCCTGTGGAATTCGGCGGTGAAATGATTGATGATGTCGGCCTGTATGAATCTACCTGGAAAGAGCTTCCGTGGAAATTCGAAGGCGGCACCCCGATCATCGCTGGGGCTGTCGGACTAGGGGCTGCAATTGATTTCCTACAAGAAATCGGGATGGATGAGATTCACCGTCACGAGATGAAGCTTGCTGCTTATGCCGAAGAGCGGTTGTCCCGGATCGATGATCTGACGATTTATGGACCCCGCAATCGCGAAGTAGGCGTTGTAACCTTCAATCTCGGGGATGTGCATCCCCATGATGTAGCGACTGTCCTGGACGCCGAAGGCGTTGCCGTTCGAGCAGGTCATCACTGCTGTCAGCCGCTGATGCGCTGGCTGCAGGTTAGTTCAACGGCTCGGGCCAGCTTCTATCTCTACAACACCGAAGAGGATGTAGACCGGCTGGTGGATGCGTTAATCAAGGCAAAGGAGTATTTCACCTATGAACTTGGATGATTTGTACAGACGCGTAATTATGGACCACTACAAGAACCCACGGAATCGCGGCTCATTCGAGGACGATGCCTTGAAGATTGAACTGAATAACCCTACTTGCGGCGACCGCATTACGCTTCAACTCAAGGTGGAGGACGGCGTTGTCAAGGATGCGCGTTATAATGGCGAAGGCTGTTCTATCAGCATGTCATCGGCATCCATGATGACCGAAGCTGTTAAAGGTAAAACCGTAGCGGTGGCGCTGGATATGGCGGACCGTTTCTCCGGCCTCATGAAGGGCGAACCGGTGGAGTTCGAAGGCTATGAAGACATCGAGGCCCTCTCGGGCGTGAATAAATTTCCGGCGCGGATCAAATGTGCCACATTGGCCTGGAACGCGCTTCGCAAAGGCATAGACGAAGAAGAGAAACATTAAATAACAGCAAACAAGGAGGCTGACACCATGGCTAAGAAAGCGCCTGATATGGAGGAATACCAGTATGGTTTCCGCGATGAGCACAAGTCGATCTTTCAGTCCGGTAAAGGGCTGACTCCCGAGATCGTACGTGAAATCTCAGCGATCAAGAATGAACCTGAGTGGATGCTTGATTTCCGCTTGAAATCGCTGGAACAGTTCTACAAAATGCCGATGCCAAAATGGGGCGGCAACCTGGATGATCTTGATTTTGATGAGATCCAGTACTATGTAAGACCTTCGGAGAAACAAGGAAAGACTTGGGAGGAAGTTCCTTCCGAGATTAAGGAAACCTTTGACAAGTTGGGTATCCCGGAAGCAGAGCAGAAGTTCCTGGCCGGTGTCTCGGCACAGTATGAGTCCGAGGTTGTCTACCACAGCATGCAGAAGAGCCTTGAAGATCAAGGGGTTATCTTTACCGATACCGACACTGCACTGCGTGAGCACCCGGAACTGTTCAAGAAGTTCTTCGGAACCATTATCCCTCCTGCGGACAACAAATTCGCTGCTTTGAACAGTGCGGTATGGTCCGGCGGAAGCTTTATCTATGTTCCTAAGGGTGTAAAATGCGAAGTGCCTTTGCAGGCTTACTTCCGTATCAACTCCGAGAACATGGGACAATTCGAGCGTACGCTGATCCTTGCCGACGAAGACAGCTTCGTGCATTACGTAGAAGGCTGTACAGCACCGATCTACAGCACGAACTCCCTGCACAGTGCGGTTGTTGAGATCCTGTGTATGAAGAACGCTCGCGTTCGTTACACTACAATCCAGAACTGGGCGCCGAACATCTACAACCTCGTTACCAAACGTGCAGTTGCAGAAGAAAATGCGACCATGGAATGGGTAGATGGTAACATCGGCTCCAAGCTGACTATGAAATATCCAGCTGTTGTACTCAAAGGCCGTGGAGCGAAAGGTTCTGTTCTTTCCATCGCTGTAGCGGGTAAAGATCAGCATCAGGATGCCGGTGCCAAAATGATTCACTTGGCTCCAGATACTACATCCACTATCGTATCGAAATCGATCAGTAAGCACGGCGGTAAAGTAACTTACCGCGGTCTGGCTTCCTTCGGCCGTCAGGCGGAAGGTGCGAAATCGAACATTAAGTGTGATACACTCATTCTGGATAATGAATCCACTTCGGATACCATTCCATACAATGAGATTAAGAACGATAACATCATCCTGGAGCATGAAGCTACCGTATCCAAGGTGTCTGAGGAGCAATTGTTCTACCTCATGAGCCGTGGTCTTTCGGAAGCGGAAGCGACCCAAATGATTATCATGGGCTTCATCGAGCCATTCACCAAAGAGCTGCCGATGGAATACGCGGTAGAGATGAACCGTCTCATTAAGTTCGAGATGGAAGGCAGTATCGGTTAAACAAGAACTGCCTTTAGGATTTGACATATAAAACGTGTCCGCAGCAGCTTGGAGGTGCAAACGTCCAGGCTGTGCGGACACGTTTTTTGTTTGTTCTCATCGTGCCAAATATTAGATGTTTCATTACAGCAGACAGCGTGTACTGTTTAATTATAGATTTGTATCAAGGAGGCCTCATGTTAAAAAAACTTCTACTCATTTGCGGATATGCAGTTGTATTAGCTGCCGTTTTGTCTTTTTCCTTTCAGCACAAGGCTTTTGCCGAATCTCCCATCTCTGTGGTTGTCAATAATGAAACAGCCGACACAGATGTTCAAAGTTATATCAAAAATGATACGGTTATTGTTCCCCTTGGCGTTGTGCAGAAGCTCCCGAATGTCAGCATTGCCTGGAACAACAGTACAAAGACCATAACGATTACAAACAAGTCGCAGAAAATCACGTTGGTACCGGGACAAGAGTCTGTGGTGGTAGGCAGCAAGAAGCTCATACTGCCTGCGGCTGTAACACTGGATCAGGGCCGGGTGATGGTGCCGCTGCGTTTTATCTCTGAAGCATCAGGCGCTTATGTTCAGTGGGTACCTGGAAAACAAACGGTCTACGTGGCCAAAGCATCGGATGCCCTGATTACGAGGCTGACAGGCTCTAAGCTGGCTGAAGCTCGTGCCGCTGCTATCGAGTTCCCGCGGATTGAAGCCCTCAAGTCTCTGGCGGTGAGCAGTCAATATGCGGATGATCTGACGGATCATTATTATTTTCCGGAAGGAGAAGCTGGAAAATTCTTTATCCGAACGGCTGATTACATCCGCTATTATGAAATCACAGATAACCGGAGTGAGCTGAAGTGGACGGCCACCCTTGATCTCGAGGACCAGACAAGCACGTCTGAGCTGAGCTTCCTGCCTTTTCCTGTAAGGCTTCAGGACGGGAAGATACCGGTCATTAGCGGTAAAATCGCTTTTTTTGAATATGATTATCCAAAGGCTAGTACGACCTTTGGTATGATCGACGGGAAGGGACAAATGACAATATCCGGGCAAAAGCGTTCTTCGCGAATTGGATTCTATGATATTAATGGCGAGGCTTCAGAGGCTCGCTGAGTAAGGCAATTCCCAAAGGGAGAGCCGCTGTAGTCTCGCCGCCGGTAGCTCACCCGGGTCTAAACGTAGCCGCATGCACCGAAGTAAAGCAATTCCCAAAGGGAGAGCCGCTGTAGTCCCGCCGCCGGTAGCTCACCCGGGTCTAAACGTATCCTCATGCGCCGAAGTAAGGCGACTCCCAAAGGGAGAGCCGCCGTAGCCCCGTCGGCGATAGCTTACCCGGGTCTAAACGTAGCCGCATTCACCGAAGTAAGGCAATTCCCAAAGGGAGAGCCGCCGCAGTCCGCATCACCGTAGATCATTCGCTCGCACCGCATGACGAGNGCACCGAAGTAAAGCAATTCCCAAAGGGAGAGCCGCTGTAGTCCCGCCGCCGGTAGCTCACCCGGGTCTAAACGTATCCTCATGCGCCGAAGTAAGGCGACTCCCAAAGGGAGAGCCGCCGTAGCCCCGTCGGCGATAGCTTACCCGGGTCTAAACGTAGCCGCATTCACCGAAGTAAGGCAATTCCCAAAGGGAGAGCCGCCGCAGTCCGCATCACCGTAGATCATTCGCTCGCACCGCATGACGAGGCCTAAAAGGCCGGGCCTCCCGCTACCGTCTGCTTCTGTCCGCGATTGCCGCANTCACCGAAGTAAGGCAATTCCCAAAGGGAGAGCCGCCGCAGTCCGCATCACCGTAGATCATTCGCTCGCACCGCATGACGAGGCCTAAAAGGCCGGGCCTCCCGCTACCGTCTGCTTCTGTCCGCGATTGCCGCACTGTCTGTGGGTGTACACTTCCGGGTGTCCAGAGGGCTGGCAGCCCTTGGGGCCCTCCCTATAGGGAGGGTTTGGGAGGGTGCCCCCTACTTAATCTCTGCCAGGCGGAGAATGTCCTGTGGACGTTCAAATTTATATTTGGCCGGGATGTGGTCATGGTTCTTGCAGCCCCACAGGGCGAGTCCGAAGTCTACGCCGGCATCTCTGGCACATTGATAATCATACAAAGTATCCCCGATATAGAGCGAGGAATTTGGCTCAGTACCAGAACGCTTCAGAAATTCAAGCAGCGGATCAGGGTGGGGCTTATGTTTCTCCGTATCATCCGCACAGACCGTATGATCCAGGTAATCCATCAGACCAAAAGGAATAAAGTCATCCCGTAATTCTTCGGCGGTCTTGGAAGTCACAATGCCCTGGACAATGCTTCCGGTCTTCAACGTTTCTAACACCTCAGGAATGCCCTCAAACACTTTGATGGAATCGTAAAAATCCTTCATCCGTTCGTTCCAGCGCTGCATACCCTCATCAATATTATGGATGCCAAGCTGCGGCAGCGAAGTAGAACCTGGAATCCCCAGAACAAACATTAATTCCTCAGTATTGTTTTCCCTGCCGTAATCGAACTTAAGCATAGCTTGGAGTGAACCTAGAACGGCTATCTCTGTATCAATCAATGTTCCATCTACATCAAAAATGATTGTTTTATACATTTACTTACATCCCTCCAATTGGTATGGGTTCATGATCGAGTATATCTTAGGGCGACGTGGTTTCGCTACATGCTGTCCCTTTACTTGGAAGGAAGATGAAGAATGTTACATTTCTCAGGTCGTAAATCCATTATGTAAAGAGGAAAGAGGGAGATGTCGACGGGAAGTCCTGTGCTAAGAATTTCGCTTATTCTTAATTCAACAGTATTCAAGAGGAAATGGAAGCATTTAAAGATATAGGCGACCTTTTCCTTTATGAAAATGTCATTTTCATTGCAAATAACGGGTTATACGGTCGATTCTCCCCTTTGCCGCATTAAAACATGGATGATAAACTGCATAAAGTCACTAAAATGGAAGCGCTAAAAAATACTTGTGAAGCCGGCTTAAGAATGAAAGCCAGCTACGCTTCGTAAAGCGTAAGGAGGAGAGACATGGATGTTCTCAGGCAACTGCGGGGCTTTTATCGGGAGAAACTGCACTTATTGATTCTTTCGATTGTATGCTTGGCTGCCGCAACTGCAGTGGGGCTTATAACCCCCAATTTGTTAAGAAGGTTGATTGATGATGTTATTGTTCCAATGAAATTTACCGAGGTGCCTGTGTTGGCTCTCACCGTGCTGGTTGTTGTAATTGTAAAAGCATGCCTGCAATTTGCACACGGATTCTTTGGCGGGCGTCTGGGGAATTTCCTGGCGTATCGTCTACGCAATGCCTGCTATGAAAAACTGCAATTCCTGTCGTTCCGTTATTATGATACGGCAAAGACAGGCGACCTGATGTCCCGGCTGACCGGGGACTTGGAAGCAATCCGGATGTTCATAGGCTTCGGATTTGCCCAGTTGCTTAACGTATTTTTCATGGTATTATTCGGCTCCATCATGATGTTCTCGATCAATTGGCAGCTGACGCTGGTCACCTTGATCACCATGCCGTTCCTGGCAATTGTCGCTCTTAAATTTGAGTCCAAGATCCACCCTGCTTTTCAGGAGATGCGCCTAGCGTTAAGCTCTTTGACCACAGCGGTTCAAGAGAACGTTACGGGTGTGCGGACAGTCAAATCTTTTGCCAGAGAGGCCCATGAGGTCGAAAAGTTCTCGCACCGGAATGAACGGTACAAGGACAATCAGATTTTTGCCGCAGTGCTGTGGAGTAAATACTTCCCGGCGATGGAGCTGCTGGCATCGGTCAGCGTGGCGATCCTGCTTGGAGTAGGCGGCACACTGGTCATTCATGAGAAAATGTCACTGGGTGAGCTGGTTGCATTCTTCAGCTTGATCTGGTATATCATTGGTCCGGTATGGGGTCTGGGCTTCCATATCAACAACTATACGCAGTCTAAGGCTTCAGGGGAGCGCGTGCTTGAAGTGCTGAACCAAAAGATCGATGTTAAGGACAGCGAAACCGCCCGGAAGCTTGTTCATAACGAAGTCAGAGGCGATGTGGCGTTTAATCATGTTACCTTTGCATACGGCAATAAGATGCCTGCGGTCACGGATATTGATTTTGAAGCTAAAGCGGGGTCTGTCATCGGCTTCCTTGGGGGCACTGGCTCCGGTAAATCGACGATTACCCAACTGATGATGCGCGCCTATGACGTGAACGAAGGCCATATTACATTGGATGGAGTGGATATCCGGGAATATAGTGTTCGCAGCCTGCGGTCCCAGATTGCGACCGTGTTCCAGGAGACGTTCCTATTCTCCTCTTCCATCCGCAATAACATTGCCTATGGCCTGAAAAATGTGAGCATGGAAGAGATCATCCGTGCAGCACAGCTTGCTAAAGCCCACGATTTCATCATGGAAATGCCTGAAGGCTATGATACCGTGGTCGGTGAGCGGGGAATGGGCCTCTCCGGCGGTCAGAAGCAACGGATCGCTATCGCGAGAGCATTGCTTAAGAATCCGCGAATTCTCATTCTTGACGATGCGACAAGCGCCGTCGATATGGAGACCGAGCATGAAATTCAGAGCGGCTTCCAGGAGGTTATGCGCGGACGGACTACGCTGATTATTGCCCATCGGATTTCCTCCCTGCGACATGCTGACCAGATCATCGTGATGAACGAAGGACATGTGCAGCAACGGGGAACCCACAAAGAGTTAATTGAGGTGCCTGGACCTTACCAGGATGTGTACCGGATTCAATATGCAGATTACCTCGCTAAAGTAACCGAAGGAAAGGAGGCGTAAAGTTATGGAACCTCAAGTCAACCCGGGTACAGGAGCTAGTACAAAGAAAAAAACGGCACCTGAACAAACGCTGGACGAACGGTTCGTCTACAAAGACGACGATATTATTGACAAGGCATTCGACTGGAGGCAGTTCACACGGCTGTTTAGCTACATGAAGCCTTATGCCAAGCAAATGCTGCCGCTTGTACTGGTCATGATGGTACTGGGAACCGTCACCAAGCTTACGGTGCCGTTTCTGACCAGTATGGCGATAGACAAGGCGATCGCTCCCAAGACAGGAAGTCCAAGCTTGACGCTCCTTTACACCCTTACGGCGAGCGTGGTGGTCCTGTATCTGATTCAATGGATTGCCGGAATTTACCGGATCAAATTTACCAACATCATTGGGCAAAGAGTGATTTATGACCTGCGCTCAGACCTGTTCCGACACATCCAGAAGCTGTCCTTTAACTTCTTCGACAAGCGCCCGGCAGGTTCAGTGCTGGTACGGGTTACGAATGACATCAATTCCTTGCAGGACCTGTTCACCAACGGGGTCGTCAACTTGATGATTGACTGTGTGCAGCTTGTCGGGATTATGGTCATCTTGCTTTTCATCAATTGGAAGCTTGGCCTTGCGGTAATGGTTACTGTACCGATTATGTTCTTTGTCTCCACCAAGCTGCGGCAGAAGATCCGTATTGCCTGGCAGGATGTACGGATGAAGAACTCGCGCATCAACTCTCACTTGAATGAATCCATTCAGGGGATCAGAGTGACACAGGCGTATACCCAAGAGCAGGAGAACATGAAATACTTCGATGCCATGAATAGCGAAAGCAAGAAATCATGGGATAAAGCCTCGGCGATGAACCAGGCATTCGGTCCAATTATCGAGATCACCGGTGGCTTCGGGACCCTGATTCTGTTCTGGCTCGGTGCTTACCTCATTCAATCTGGTGAACTGACCGTTGGTTTCCTGGTTGCTTTCAGTACTTATGTCAGCAATTTCTGGGATCCGATCAACCGTCTGGGTCAAATGTACAACCAGCTTCTGGTGGCCATGGCCTCCTCGGAGCGAATCTTTGAATATCTGGACGAGAAGCCTAACGTATCCGATAAGCCGGGTGCGACTCCGCTGCCAACCATTCAAGGCGATATCAAGTTTGAAAAGGTCATCTTTGAATATGAGAAGGGGCGGGCGGCCCTCAAAGGTATTGATCTCGATGTAAAGGCCGGACAGTCCATTGCGCTAGTAGGTCATACCGGCTCAGGTAAGAGTACCATCATCAACCTGATTGGCCGCTTCTACGATATTACCACCGGTAAAATCACGATCGATGGAAAAGATATCCGTGATGTCACCCTGGACAGCTTGCGCGGACAGATCGGCACCGTGCTACAGGACACCTTCATCTTCTCGGGAACGATCCGCGATAACATCCGTTTCGGACGATTGGATGCCACGGATCAGGAAGTCGAGGAGGCCGCCAAAGCGGTGGATGCCCATGATTTTATCACTAAACTGCCTGGCGGGTACGATACGGAGGTCGAAGAACGGGGCAGTGCGCTGTCCATGGGTCAGCGTCAGCTATTGTCCTTTGCTAGAGCATTGCTGGCGAACCCACGGATTCTGATCCTGGATGAAGCCACGGCGAGTATCGATACAGAGACCGAGCTCAAGATTCAAGAAGCTCTAAAAACCCTGCTTCAAGGCCGGACCTCCTTTATCGTCGCCCACCGACTGTCCACCATCCGCCACGCCGACAAGATCGTGGTACTGGATCACGGGGAGATCAAGGAAGAAGGCAATCATGGCGAACTGACTGCTCGTGATGGTGTCTACAACGGATTGATCGAAGCACAGTTCCGGTTCCTGTAGGTGCTTAGGTAGCAAGCGACTGAAGAACTCTTTTAACGGCAAGTTGATAAATCGATTCATGCAAAAGAAGAGCTCAGAAGAAGAGCTCAAAAGATGACATAAAAAGATGACATAAAAAGATGACATCAAAAAGAAGCCTCTAGCTCCACTTTATTGTGGGTTGGGGGCTTTTTTGGTTAGAACACTGGTAATTTGGAACTGGCTGGAGGTAGCTTGCTGTTCGTTTTCAAGATCAAAGGAGAAGATAGTGGTTCATGTGGAGTGAAGCCGCTGCGGGTCGGGGGTTCTTCCGATCGCTGTTAAAGCCCCGATTTCTGGATTGTAAAAGGAATTAGAGGTTGAAATCGGGCTTTAAAGGCGACCACTATCGTTTCTCCAAAATCCCCCGACCCTCCGCTCTACTCTTACATGTGATCAACTTCAAGAACTAAGCTGTTATCCGCTGATCCTTCTTCATATGGATGCTATTACATCTACATGCTATCGTATCTAGATGCTATTATATCTACATGCTATCGTATCTAAATGCTATTATATCTACTATTCGAATTTTTTTCTCCAAATAAAACGCAATAAAGTAGCTTACAAAGCCAAGTAAAAAAGAGAGCGCGTATACATGAAGTCTCGAAGTGTAATTAACGGCATTTTTGTACCTTAAATCCTCTGCAGCTAAGGGTTAGAGGAGATTAAGTGCAATATTGTACCTTAAATCTTCCAGAATCCTCCGACCAGCGTGCTTTTCCGAAAAATAAGATACAATAATGCCCTTATTTGACTCATTTACCTATATTAAAGAAAAATAAGGTACAAAAATGCCGTTAGTTGGGGCGGTGGCCCCTCTTTTTCACTGTTAAGACGAATGGTGAAGGGGGATTTACTGCTTCTATTGACATCGCTGGTTTTGAGTAGCTCTAGATTAGGTCTTGCTGTCGACAACTATGATTCGGGGCTAGCTTTCCTATGGAAAACTTTCAGGCGAGCGTTTATGCCTACAGTTTCAAACTTCCCAGTTCGCTCATCTTTGTTGTTTGTTCATTTTTGGTTCGGCGTATATATTTTCCTTTTCTCTCTTGCTACAGTTTAATTTATAGAGGAGAGCTCGTATGTTTTCTATGATGCCGCCTTACTTACGACGTTTTGATATCCGGCCAGACGTGCGCAGCTCAACCATCTGAGCGCCGATGTTCTGCTGCCAGCCGATATCTTGCGTTCGCGCCGCTAGCATAGCTTCATTGTTCAACCGGGCCATTTCCCAGCAGTAGACTGCATTCGCCTGCAAGCAGTGCTGCTGCTCCATTTCTTCAGATTCAGTCAGCTTACGCTGGCAGCTCAGCGAATACAGTTCAGCAAGGCGCCCATGAATCGGCAGCATTGGCTTCATCCTTTCGGGTTAGACTGATCAACGATTCTTCTCTATTGATCAGTCTAACCGATTGCCCCCGGCCATAAACTAGGCCGGTCTCCGCAATGGCAATGCCTCCGCGAGGGCACCGCGGAGGCTGCAGCAAAGCAGGGGGGAACTCAAGGCGAGCCCCTCCTCCGCAAGAGAAGTGCGGAGGCCTCACCATATAGCCTTGAGGTAGCCCCCGGTCCTTTGCGCGGCAAAGTAGGGGGAACTCAAGGCGAGCCCCGCCTCCGCAAGAGAAGCGCGGAGGCTCCAAAAAAGCCGCTCCCCGGGTAATATTACCCGGGGAGCGGCCTGCGTAGTAAAACTTTGAGCCGTCCTGTATCTTGCGGAGCAGGACAGGGACGGCTCAAGGGCGAGCGCCCCCACCCTCAAAAACATCTGTCCGCAGACGCCCCGTCATTCCGCCAACTACGCTGTTCCTTCGGGTGTCCAGAGGGCGGCGCCCTTGGGGCCCTCCCTTAGGAAGGGAGGGTTTGGGAGGGATGGCGAGCCTTATGTGTAGATCTCCACAATCGACACACTCCGCTCGCGGGACAGGTCGAGGAATTTATGTTCCACCTGCACCAATGGACGGAATACATCCATAGGGTTGTTCATGACGATGACGCCCATGTCACCGCTGTTAAGAAGGACGCGCTTGCCGATAAAATTCGGCATCAAATGCTGGATAAAGGCTTGAACGGTTTTGCCATTCAGCTTGCCAAAGCTGAGATTATGTAATTCGTGCAGCACAGAGATTAACTCTTGCTTAGATTGATATACTCTGGGTGAAGTCATGGCACTATACACGTCAGCCACAGCGGCAATCTGTGCATAGGGATGAATCTCCGATTTGGTTAAATTGGCAGGATAGCCGGAGCCGTCTTCCCGTTCATGGTGCTGGAGAGCAACCAGTGCAGCGGTAGGGTCGTCCATGGAATTGCGAATTATTTCGTAACCATATGTAGTATGTCGCTTCACTTCTTCAAATTCTTCGAGGGTCAGCTTACCCGGCTTGTTCAGTAAATCGGGTGAGATTCGGCATTTACCGATATCGATCAGATAACCAGCCCGGCTGATCTCATAGCATTCCTGCTTGGAATAACCGAGCCAAGTTGCAATATAATAGGAAAGCATACCCACCTGAAGGGAATGATTATAGGTATATTCATCCTCACGGTCCAACAGCAGAAGGAGGGTCACCACGTCTTTATGCTTGTCCAGAGATTGCAGGGTCGGCTGAAGAACATCGTCTACAACGGATGGATTGAAACTGCCTTTGGTTAATGCTTCCAAATAAAGGGTCTCGAAACCGTCGATCATGTTATCAAAGCTTGCCGTAACGGTCTGAATGATGGACGGTTTATCGGACGATGAGAGTGTTCCTTCCAGAGATTCGATATCAATGTAATCAATACCGTGTTGCAACAGCTTGGATATTTCATCCATGCGCAACTGGGTTCCCTTGGACAATACATGAAGTCCGCGGGCGTTGAAGGTGTCTGTGCCGAGATAATCACCCGGCTTAACATCCATGACGTGTACTCTCAATGCCTATGCCACCTTATGTGTCAATTTTTCTCAGCATAGCAAGAAAAGGACAAACATTCAATGGTTAACGAGTAATATTCACAATCTTCAGAAATGCGGCGAATTTTCGGCATAATCTGACTATAGCTACCCGGACGATAACGACAACTTTCTAAGGGGCTTATATAAGCCCTAAGACCTAATGAATGTATGATTGCGAATTAGCGTGAATTTCAGAAGGAGATGGGGATGCATATTCATACTCATTCGCTTGAAGCTGGTTTAAAGAAAGGTACAAGGAATGCAGGCCTCGCAGCACTTGCAGGCCTTGGTATAATGGTTTTGTGAGTACTGAAATATACCATATTGAGCTTGGAAATGTTATGCTAAACTCTGAAAGAACAAGCGCCTTACGCTTCCAAAAAGGTGGCCATACACAGGTGGGAAGGATGTTATTGATGAAGCCTATATCACAACGACTCACAATACTTCATACTAATGATATACATAGTCATTTTGACATGATGAGCCCACTTACGGCAGTCATTGCCGAGCAAAGAGCCGTAGCGGGCGATGAACCACTTTTGTTGCTGGATGTTGGTGACCATATGGATCGCGCGGCCACAGAGACAGAAGGAACGATGGGACAAGCGAACATTGATATTCTGAATCTAACGGGATACGATGCGGTCACCATTGGTAATAATGAGGGGCTTACCTTCACTGCCGAGATGCTCTCGGCGGTATTCTCCGGACTTCAGTGTCCAGTAGTGTGCTGCAACTTTGTAGAGACTGCAACCGGAGAGCCGCCGCATTGGATGAAGCGCCATGTTATCCTGGAGCGTGACGGCATCCGCATAGGCGTGACTGGAGCAACTGCGGCTTTTGCTTCGTTCTATGCGCTGCTGGGCTGGGATGCACTGGACCCGGAAGAGGCACTTCGTAAGGAATGCAGTCTGCTGGCTCCGCAGGTAGACATTCTGATCGTGCTGTCTCATCTGGGTCTGCCTACAGACGAGCGGCTGGCAGAGAACCTTGAGGGCGTTCATGCCATTCTGGGTGGACATACTCACCATCTGCTGGAGCGTCCACTGATTATTGGGGGGACTGCCGTCTGCGGGGCCGGCAAGTTCGGCCATTACTTGGGCAGGCTTGTTTTTGAACGGCAGGAGCCGAAGCTCGGGTTCAGACTCGTAGAGGGAGAATGTCTTGCCGTATCCCCTGAGCTAAGGGAGGAACGGGTTCACTCTGCGGCCGCCACCCATCTGGAACGGGGACGGGAAGCTTTGCATGAATCGGTGGCCATTACGGATCGGGAACTTACGATTGACTATCAGGGGGAGTCGTCATTTGGCAATTTTCTCGCTCAGGCAGTGCGCAGATTTACCGGCACTAAGCTAGCGATTGTCAATACCGGACAGCTGCTGGGACCTTTGCCAGAGGGAGATATTTCACTGGGAATGCTGCATGGACTGTGCCCTTCGCCGATTAATCCTTGCATAGTCAAGCTTAAAGGGAGGGATATCCGCATAGCTCTGGAGCAAAGTTTGACGGAAGAATTCCGTAATAAAGCTATCTTCGGCTATGGTTTCAGGGGAAAACAGCTAGGCAGTCTTGCAGTAGATGGCTTAAATATCTTGTACGATTCACTTGTTTTGCCGTATGATAACGATATTGCAGTTTTTGTCGAAGGGCAGCCCCTGGAAGATGACCAGGAGTATGAGGTTGGAACGCTGGACATGTTTACTTTCAGAATCGGTTATGAGACTCTCGCCAATGGTAAGGACGCCGTGTATCTTCTTCCGCATTTTCTGCGTGATTTACTGCGGATGGAGCTGCAGCGGCCGGGCAGTCTTGAGGAGAGCTTCATTCCGCGCTGGAATAAAGATGCTACATAAGGGAAGGCAAGAATGACCGCTGTGCTGCATGATTTTCAAAAAATAACAAAGTTGTACCCGATATTCATTCCGCCACAAACAGGAGGATTGTATGGACACTATTACAGCCATTATTTTGGCCATTGTTGAAGGAATCACGGAGTTTATCCCTGTATCCTCCACAGGCCATATGATCTTGACGGCCAAGCTGATGGGTTTTGCCGAGCAGGAATCGATAATGAAGACCTATGAGATTGTTATTCAATTAGGTGCTATTCTGGCTATCGCGCTGGTCTACCGTCATCGGGTGCTTAACCTGCTGGGAATCGGTCGCAGTCGGAGTCAGCGGGGAGGCGTAATGCCTCAGTCCCGCCTTAATCTGATCCATGTGATCCTGGGGATTGCGCCGGCCTTGGCCGTGGCTTTCTTCGCACGTGACTTCATCAAGGGCCTCTTTGGAGCCAGTACGGTGCTCTGGGCGCTAGTAGCCGGAGGGATCTTAATGATTGTTTCCGAGTGGGTCAACCGGCGCAAGATCCGGATTACCGCCCATGAACTGGATGATCTGTCCTATGGACAGGCGCTAGCCATTGGCTTGTACCAGATCATCTCTGTATTATGGCCAGGCTTCTCCCGATCCGGCTCCACAATTTCGGGGGGGATGCTCAGCGGGGTCAGCTACAAGGCTTCAGCCGATTTCTCTTTTCTGATCGCCATTCCGATTATGTGTGCGGCTTCCGGGTATGAGCTTCTGGATGCTTACCGCGATTTCACAAGCGAGACCATTGGTTATTTCATCATTGGCTTCCTGATTTCGTTTGTAGTGGCTTACCTTGTGGTTATTCTGTTCATGCGATGGATTCAAAAGATCAGATTGACACATTTTGCGATCTACCGCTTTATTTTGGCGGCTGTTTTCTGGCTATTTATTATGCGTTAATCATTTCCAAGATTCCATCGGTACAGCGGTACCCGGCTATGGTTGTTTCCTGGAGTTGAATCCTAGGAAGCATTATCCGAGGCAAACCGATGTAGGTGTGCTTGCCTGTTCTCGAAAAGTAACGGTATAGACACGGTGTGAGACCCTAAGTTTTTAAGCAGAATAGCAATCTACCGTTAAAGGCAGGAGTGAACCAGAGTGCGTTTAGTATCCGTCAGCCGGCTTCAACCGGGCATGAGGCTGGGCAAAAAAATTTATAGCGATGAAGGCATGATTCTGCTCTCTGATGGCGTAGAGCTTACCGATTCACTGATCAAACGCCTTGGCAGAATCGACATCGGCTATGTATATGTGCAGGATGCCCTCACTGAAGATGTAGTGATCGAAGGGATGCTGCAGGATGAGACGCGCAACCAGGCGCTCAAGGTCATTAAGACACAGTTTCAAGATATGTCCGGCGCTTCCGGCATTACCAAGGGCTTTTATCATCTGGATAGAAAATTCTCTAATGTGATGGATTCTATTCTGGATGAGATGTCTGCCCAGGAGACGCCTATGATAATGCTGCTGGAAATGCATACAGCTGATAACTATCTTTATGTCCACTCGTTGAATGTCTGCCTATATACGCTTGTTATGGCAATCGCTCACGGGTACAGTAAAGCGGAATTGCGGGTTATTGGTCTGGGTGCGTTGCTGCACGACATTGGCAAGACGCAAATTCCGGTTAAAATCGTCCAAAAACCCGGCAAGCTGACGGATGAAGAGTTCCGGCAGATGCAGGCCCATACCGAAATCGGCTACCGGATCCTTAAGGATGAGCCGAATATTCCGTTGCTTTCCGCCCATTGTGCGCTGCAGCATCATGAACGCATTGACGGTTCCGGCTACCCCCGTGGACTCAAGGGAGCGGAAATTCATGAGTACGCCAAATGGATTGGCGTAGCCGATTCCTATGATGCCATGACCTCAAGTCGTGTCTACAAAAAAGCAATGCTCCCCCATCAGGCGGTAGAGGCGCTTTATGTAGGCTCTGGCACATTGTATGAGCAGCGGCAGCTGGAACTGTTCCGGGACCGTGTGGCAATCTATCCACTTGGGCTTACAGTGAAGCTCAGCACGGGCCAGAGCGGAGTTGTGGTCAAAATTGACTCTACCACACCTCACCGTCCGGTGGTCCGTATCCTTACGGGCCCCGAAGGAGAGTCGGTGGCTCCTTTCGAAATGGACCTTGCCAAGATGCTCTCTGTGGTTATCGTGGATGTAGCTAATTAATGGTGCCGGCTGGCACCGCTTCATTGACTTCCCAATGAGGCAATTCCAGCCTCTCAGGCATGTAGCGAGATCGATACACGGGTGGGCACGTAAGGTGCACACGGCCCGGATATCTTTTCGCTGCATGCTGTTTTTTTCAGAAAATATCAGTAAATAGCAAGCAAGTGCAACTCAAAAGTGCAGTTTTTCCGTTCTTCGTGGTATGATATAGGATAATAATCCGTTCATACGGATGATTTTTAGGTTAATAATAAGGAATAAGCTTTAAAGGAGCTATCACAAATGAATGTTATAAGACCAATGTCATTATCCCCGCAGAAGGAGTTGTCCCCAAGCTACGATCCCTGGGACCCTATCACTTCCCTGCGGCAGTACGGGCGGCATGTACTGACCAGTGTGGAGATGACGGTTACGAATTTATGTAATATGCGCTGTGAGCACTGTGCTGTCGGCGATAGTCTGACCATGAAAGAAGGAGAGATGCTGCCCCTTAAGAATATGCTTGATTCACTGGAGGAAGTGGAGCATCTGCAGACGATCAGCATTACGGGCGGCGAGCCGATGTTCCGCGCCTCGACCGTAGACAATATGATTGTTCCGCTGCTCAAGTATGCCAAGGAGCGGGGAATCCGCTCGCAAATCAATTCCAATCTGACCATGCCATATTCCCGTTATGAGAAGCTGCTTCCTTACCTGGACGTTATGCATATCTCTTTCAACTATGTTAATGGTGATGATTTTCATGAAGTCGGCTTTGCGAACAGCGGCCATTCTGTAGCGAAGGAAGCAGCTTACCGCTTGTACGACACAATGATCGAGAACTCACGCAGACTCAGTGATGACGGCATGCTCATCTCTGCGGAATCCATGATCAACTACCGCACGCATACCAAGCTGCCGGAAATCCATCGACTGATCGGCGATATGGGGGCAAAACGCCATGAGGTGCATCCAATGTACGCTTCAAGCTTTGCCTCCGCGCTACCGGTTCTGTCGCTTAAGGATATGCAGGCTGCTATTCATGATCTGCTGGACCACCGTGATCCCGAGATGTGGATGCTGTTTGGCACGCTTCCATTCTTCGCCTGCAGCTTCCTGGAAGAAGACCAGAAGCTCCTGAAGCGGCTGCGTTCCGAGAAGAATGTTACGCTTCGCAATGATCCGGATGGACGCAACCGTGTGAATGTGAACATGTTCACCGGCGATGTATTCGTTACGGATTTTGCAGATATCGCAGCGTTTGGCAACATCAGCAGCAACAAGCTGGATGATATTTTTACAGACTGGCAGACCCAGCACCCGCTTAACCAAGAAGTGAACTGTCACTGTGATGCAGCTAGCTGCTGCGGACCAAATCTTCTGGTAGCGGATATGTATTATCCGGGTGTTGACTTCAAATCAAGAAAAGCGATCAATCTGTAGAAATGAGGCGTTGTTATTGTGCATACGGAATTTGAAGTAGGGAGATTGCTGCTTAATCTTTTGCTTGTTCTGGTGCTCGTATTATTAAATGGCATATTCGTCGCGGCAGAGTTCTCACTGGTGAAGGTCAGGCAGTCACGCCTGACCCAGCTAGTCAGTGAGGGCAATAAGATGGCTGGATACGCGCTAAAAGTAAACAAGAAGCTGGACGCTTATCTGTCTGCGACCCAATTCGGGATTACACTTGCCTCGCTCGGTCTCGGCTGGGTAGGAGAGCCCGCCATTTCGGAGCTGCTTGTAGAACCTCTGATGTTCAAGCTTGGCGTTACAGATCATACGCTGATCTCTACCGTATCATTGGTGCTTGGCTTCTCCATCATTACTTTCTTACATATTGTGCTTGGTGAACTTGCACCCAAGTCACTGGCCATTCAAAAAACAGAAGGCTCAGCGCTACTGCTATCCGCTCCGCTGATGTTCTTCTACAATCTATTCCTGCCATTCATCTGGGTGCTTAACGCATCCGCGAATGGTCTGCTTCGTTTGATCGGGGTGGAGCCTGCCAGTGAGGCAGAGGCCGCGCATTCGGAGGAAGAAATACGTATTCTCATGAATCAGAGTGCCAAGAGTGGCGTTATTGATAAAGATGAGATGAAGCTTATGGATAACATCTTCGAATTCTCCGACCTGCTAGCCCGTGAGGTTATGCTGCCACGTACCGACATGGATGTGTTGTACAGTAACCTTTCGCTGGAAGACAATATGCGTATTATTACCGAAACCAAGCATTCGCGTTACCCGGTAGCGATGGAGGATAAAGATCGGATTATTGGCTTTATTCACATTACCGATCTACTATTCGCACCGCCGGAACAGCAGAATGATTTGACTACATTAGTCCGCCCGATTCCGAACGTGCCAGAATCGATGGAGATCAGTCATGTGCTGCGCTTAATGCAGAAGAACAAAATTCAGATGACGCTTGTTGTCGACGAATACGGCGGTACTGCGGGGCTATTGACTGCGGAAGAGATTCTGGAAGAGATCGTTGGAGATCTGCACGACGAGTTCGAGGATGAACGTCCTAGCGTGGAGCGGAATGGAGAGTACATTTCAGTCGCAGGTCGCATGCTTATCGAGGATGTCAACGATTTGACGGGTGTCGTCATTGAAGACGATGAAGTGGATTCCATCGGTGGCTGGTTGTTCAAAGAGCTGGAAGGCAATCCATCCAAAGGCAAACGTGTTGTTGTCGGGGACGTCGTCTTTGAGGTCGAAGAGTCTACCCGGCTGCGGATTACCCGCATCAATATTCACCGTGAGGCACCTGCGAAGGATGAAGAGGAATCTTCTTCATCGGATGAGAAGTAAGCAGGGGTTTTGAAGAAACGAAACGAGTAATAACCATATTTTAGTTATAAATTGAGCCTTTCCTATCGCGCAATGTATGCATGAGGGGGAAGGCTTTTTTTGTCGCATAGGGAATTCAAGAGAGTTTTTTTTCACAAACCGTCTTATTCCGCCTTTGCCTATCATAAATTAGTTACGAAGGTAAGCGTTCAGAATAACTGCTGCACTCAGCAGTGAAATGAGCAAAGGAGGATGTTTATATTGAATTCCCAGGAGCGTGTGCATACGCCATGTAGGGGGCCGTTTGATCCTTGCCCACCGGTACCGTTCAAGACGTTCGTCGTACCCCCCAACCAGTTCATCAACTTTCAGCCGCCGAATCTTCCACAGTTCAGTCTGCCGGAGGCGTTAAGGTACGGAACCTTGTGGCCGGCGCTGTTCAGTCCGTATGAGTCCAAGTCGAAAGGAGGGAGATAAGCCATGGAGGCACAGCCATGCGACCAACGGTATTACGAACTGCTAGAGCAACTACAGGTTCTGGATTTTGCGCTCGTGGAGTTGAATCTCTATCTGGATACCCACCCCGAGGATCTTAAGGCGATCGAGCAGTTCAACCAGCTTACCCAGGAACGGACACGGCTGGCCGGCCATTTTCAGGAGCTGTATGGGCCGCTACAGAATTTTGGGCGTGCCTTTTCCAAATGCCCGTGGGAATGGAACCAGCCCCCTTGGCCTTGGCAAGTGTAGTGGTCTGATAGGATAGCAGCAGTTCACTTAAAGGAGGGGAACGTTCCGAATGTGGATTTATGAAAAGAAATTGCAATATCCGGTACGGGTCGGCAAATGCGACGTGCGGATGGCGCGTTATCTGATGGAGCAATATGGTGGAGCGGACGGTGAACTCGCCGCTGCACTGCGTTACATGAACCAGCGGTATGCGATTCCTGACAAAGTAATTGGGGTGTTAACCGATATTTCGACTGAGGAATTTGGTCATTTGGAAATGATCGCCACAATGATTTATAAGCTGACGAAAGATGCATCAATTGAGCAGTTGGAAGCGGCTGGACTTGGCCCGAACTATGCGACCCGAGATCACGCCCTGTTTTACAACAATGCAGCAGGAGTCCCGTTCACCGCAACTTACATCGCGGCCAAGGGAGATCCGCTCGCTGATCTATACGAGGACATTGCGGCAGAAGAAAAGGCGCGGGCTACATATCAGTGGCTGATCGACATGACGGATGATGTGGATCTGCAAGACAGCCTGAAGTTCCTGCGGGAGCGGGAGATTGTCCATGCGCTACGGTTTAAAGAGTCAGTGCAGATTCTGATTGATGATCGGGGAAAGAAGAAGATTTTCTGAGTGGGAAAATAAAAAGAGTAAAGCGACTGCATAGTTCGCTTTACTCTTTTTATTTTTAGGCTGTATTTAATCACAATGTGGATTTTCGGCAAAAGGAAAACTGCCCTCTGAAGGCGGGATTTCCGCTCACTTTGTGTATTAATAAATTTAATTTTCCATTAAATACCTTTACATATATCTTTTAATTGTTTACTCTATAAAAGTTATTATATAACCTAAAAAAGTATTTAGAAGGGTTATGTGTAAAATATATAATATAACGGGAGGCAATTGATTTGAGTAAAATTAAAAAAGCCATTTCAGGTATTGTTGCTATGTCTATGTTACTTTCGGTTCCGGTTTCTGCTGGTGCCGCGTCTATTGATTCTAATAACTTGGAGTCCAGTTATTCAATTGGATCAGAATCTATCTTTAATATTAATACTCCGGGGGATTACATAGCTTATCTAAAACAACTTCAAGCTGAATCTCCATCACTTCAATCGTTAAGAAGCGTAATACAATTATCAGAACAATCAAATGTAAATGATTTTTTAAACAAATATATCAGCCTACCTGAAGATAAGCAGCAAGAATTTGTAGACTATTTGAATGATCCGGAGTTCACAAAAACAGTATTTTCAGCTATGAATGGTAATGTAGGGACTAGTCAAGCATTTTATAGTGGAGATCTGGTAGTTGGTACTAGTGAGGTAAGGGAGATCGCTCCTTCGTTGAATAATATCATTGCTTTTAAAAAAGGTGACACTAAAGATCATTCATTATATACTGAAGCTACCGCTACATTATTTGGCCTTGATTTTATAAAAACTCGAGTTGAAATAAGCTACAGAACAACAGAAGTGAAAGATTTTTCGAGTGAAATCACATCTATTTTAAATAAAAAAGGGATATTGGTTCAAAATTATTCTCCAGGCGCCCACATAACAAAGGAAGAAAATAATGTTGTTTTAGCATCTAATAAATTAACGGGATCATACTCAGTTGACTGGTCTTGGAACTTCATTTGGGACAAATTGGGTTTAACAATTGGAGTAAAGAGACAATGGATTGATTTTGATAAAGCTGGAAAAGGTGATGGAGGCATATATAATTTGTAACATTGTTTGATCACCTTTAATTAAAGAGGTATTTAAGGGGGGATAATATGAAACTTGAAAAGAAGACGATAATTATAATAACGATTATTATCTCGCTCTTAGTACTTACACCCCTCATTTTGTTTGTTATCCTATTCAATACAACGAAATAATTTATTTTCAATAATATTTATCGCTTAGAGTAATACAAAAATCTTTAGATTTTTGTATTACTCTTTATATTTTGAAGAGAAAAGTGCGGGCGCCAATTATAAAAAAATGTGTTAATTTCGAAAAATTCTTCATTAAATTGTGTAAAAGCTTACATATATCCTCCGAATTCGTTCATTTATGAACGTTTTTTTTCTGTTTGGAGGAATTGTTTTGAAGAAGAAGCAACAGCAGCGGTTAAAAGCTTCGCCTAGGCTGCCTTCGAAGCGTAAAGGATGTAAATGGAAGAACATGATTATTTTTTTAATACATACTAACTTGATTAACGGAACAAGAGTTCTTATAATTACCCTATTGAAGGCTGTTGATCGGCGAAGGAGAGAGACTGATTTGAAAAATAATATTATCGAGTATTGCTTAAAGAAGCAGGGAGCGGCGGAGGATTATCCCTTTGGATTCACGCCAGTCGTGATCAAAGTTGCTGATAAAATGTTCGCGATTATTTTTGAGGAAAAGGGCAAGGATATTCGTTTAAATCTGAAATGTGACCCGGTTATTGCGGAAAACTTGAGAGAGCAGCATGAGAGCGTTAGGCCGGGATATCATATGAACAAAAAGCACTGGAATTCAATCACGATAGATGGTTCTTTACCAGAGCAGGATATTTTCGATATGATTGATCACTCTTACGATATGGTCTTCAAAAAGCTTCCTAAGCGCCTCAGAGAATCTATAGCAGAAATGAACTAAATAAAGAACTATCCGTAGGTAATCAGATCCAGAAATCCTGTTATCCCATCCAAGGGGTGATGGGATTTTTCGTATTTTATGCTTTACAATTACAGCGTTGAATTGGTCGGAAATTGAATTTAATGAAATGAAAGCAGTTGATAAAAAACTGGTGAATTTTAATTCCAATAATACTCATAGGAATTATTTAAAAACATCTGGACTCTTTCGACAAAAAATGCGAGAATGAATTCAATATTTCTAATCATGTATACAGGAATTCATTTAATCTAGTAGAGTGTACTAGAGAGTTCTGTTCATGAGAGGGTGCTTAGGATTGAGTATGGAACAACTGGAGGTTCATAGCTGGCAGAGCCTTTATGATCTAGCAGAGCAGTTATCGAGTCTCTTGCCTGTAAATATGGAAATTAAGCAATGGAACAGTACAGGCCATTATGATGCTGCGTTCATTGCTCAAGAATTGAAGGTTATTGTCGAAAGCCTGTCCATTCAGGAAAATGATAATTACGGTTCTGCTGCAATTGCGGGAGCGGAGTCAGATGGGCTGCGTGCTCTATGGCATAGACTGAACGCTACAGCTGTGTTGTGGGTGAAGGCGGACAACCCGGAAGCCGCGGCGTGGCTTGCTGCCAATCTTCCAGTCATCAGCGGCTATGCCCGGTCTCTCAGATATATGATAGCTGGGAGCGAGAGCAGCCACAAGCATGCCGCGGAGAGCAGCCTGCTGAAGAAAGAGCTGAGTGCCGTGCTTTCTGTGGCACAGGAGGCGCTGCTGGTGCTGGACCCGGATGGAAGAATTGTAGAGTTGAATCCGGCGATGTCCAGTCTTATGGAATTGCCGCGAACACAGGTCCTGGGGAGCTTTATTCAGGAGTGGGTTTCTCCTGAGGATTGGAATCATCTCAGCGCGGCCCGGGATTTAGAGGAGCGGACGATCGTTCCTGAGCGGGCAGGCCGCAGCAGGACCAATTGGAAGATACGTGTGAAACCTGTCTATGATGGAGGGCAGCCTGCTACGATTCTGCTTCAAGTCGAACCCGAAAAGCTGGAAGGGAAGAAGTATCCTTTTCAAAAGCAGACTACTTATCGATTCGAGGATATCAAGGGCACAAGCGCCCCGATTCGTACGATCAAGGAAATGTCGCAGCGGGTGGCTTTAAGTGAGGTGAATCTGCTGATCTTGGGAGAGAGCGGAACCGGCAAGGAAGTATTTGCCCAATCAATTCATGCAGCCAGTTCCCGGAAGGATGGCGCGTTCATCGCGATCAACTGTGCAGCGATCCCAGATACACTCCTGGAGAGTGAACTCTTTGGATACGAGAGCAGCGCCTTTATCGGAAACCGGAATGAGAGTAAGGCTGGACGGTTCGAGCTGGCTGATGGAGGAACGATATTCCTTGATGAAATCGGGGACATGTCTTTGCATTTGCAGGGTAAGCTGCTGCGGGTAGTCCAGGAGCGTAAGGTGGAGCGGCTGGGAGGCATGGAGCCGATTGATGTGAATGTACGTATTATCGCCGCAACGCATCGTAATCTGGACAGAATGGTGGCCGAAGAGAAATTCCGCGAGGATCTGTACTATCGGCTGAACGTCATTCCATTGCATATCCCTCCATTGCGTGAGCGGAAGGAAGACATCCCGCTGTTACTTGAATATTTCATGAAGAACGTTTCGCTAAAATACGGACGTTTGCCGAAACGGCTCTCACCACAGGTGCTGGAACGGCTCCTGCTATATGACTGGCCTGGCAATGTGCGTGAGCTTGAGAACGTGGTAGAGCATTTTGTGCAATTGGAGATTGGCGATCTGGTTACGCTACAGAGTCTGCCGGCTCAAATCCGCGGGCAAATTCCAGGTATGGTGGCTCCGGGACGACGGGGTGGCCGTCATCTGGAGGAGAACCACGAGAAGGAGAGTATTATTCAACTGCTGAATCAGCTTGGGCGGGATACAGAAGGCAAACGGATGGTTGCGGAGAAGCTGCAGATCAGCTTGCCGACGCTCTATCGCAAAATCAAGAAGTTAAAAATTAAATAACATAGATTTGAAAAATTCAGGGCTTGGGATTATCGGTTTTTTATTGTATTTAAAAAATGAGAAAAAAAGATAAAAATAGAGAAAATGAAAGATATAGTGTAATAACCTGTTGTTTTTAAACTAACTTAAATGATTAAGAGTGATAATTAAATTGATAAAAATAAATAGACTCTAGAATCAAGCGTGGATGTTAGAAGGGATGTTAGATTAATCCGTTTTCTGCACTACAGAGGAGCGGAGGAAAGGAGGCGGGGGAGATGGGTTGGCGGATTACCGGAGAGCAGTTGGCGCATATCGGGCTGGGCGCGAACCTGCTTAGTTCAGGCGGAGGCGGAGATACTTACACTTTTCAGGCATTGGCACAGTCGGTGATTGATCAGCAAGGGATTGATGTTGTGTCTTTTGATGAACTGGGGCCCGAAGATTATGTCGTGATCATCGGAGCTACCGGATCGGCTGCTCTGTGCGAAGAGATGATTCCTTCGGGACAGGAGGTAGTTACCGCACTCCGTGCTTATGAGGAACGTATCGGCCGACGAGCGACTGCTGTTATGCCGCTTAATATTGGAGGCGCGAACGCGCTTATTCCGCTGATTCTGGCAGCCCAGTGCGGATTGCCTGTGGTGGATGGAGATGGCATGGCCCGGACTTTTCCCGAGGTGCATATGTCTTCACTGCATTTAGCTGGGGTTCAAGGGAACTCGATGGCCATGACCAGCTTATTCGGAGAAACCGTGTATTTGAACGAACCGGATAATATTCTGCTATCGCAGCTTGCGTCACAGACGACACGGGACATGGGCGGTGTTGCTTATTTTGCCGGATTAGGCGTTGGCGGACAGGCGTTGTCCACTGCCATTATTCCGCATACATTAAGCACCTGCTGCGAGCTTGGCCGGATTGCCCATGAGACCAGCGATGTGTCGCAGTGCCTGCACGATTTCTTCACCTGCTTCTCCAACTCCATCTACGGTCGTCCGCATGTGCTGATTAGAGGCAAAATTTACGGAGTGCTGCGGCAGTTTGTAGACGGACTGGTGGAGGGCAGCTTTCAAATTGCCGGTACGGGCCGATATGAAGGAACTGCATTGGAGATTCGCTATAAAAATGAGTATTTATCAGCCTGCCAGGGTGACTCATATGTGTGTCTCACCCCAGATTTGCTACTGGTACTTGATGAAGAACGGTTGTCACCCTGTATGGTGGATGAAATAGAAGAAGGTGTGGCCGTGACGGTAATGGGGATTCCTGCACCCAACGTCCTGCGGACAGGTGAATTATTGGGTTACATCGGTCCAGAGGCCAATGGAATTATAGAACCTTATGCACCCGTTGAATGGCTGGCTGGCAAGGGGTGGCTGGAATGAGAATGGGCATTGATGTGGGCAGCACATACACAGATGCTGTAATCATTAGCCAATCAGGCAGGCTGCTTGGGCAAGCCAAGTCCAGGACAACTGCAGATATTTTGTCAGGCATCCGGGCTGTAATCGGACAGTTGCTAGTAGAGAGTGGAATAGAGCCGCAGCAAGTTAAGGGGATTTTCATAGGAACCACTCATTTGCTGAACGTCTTGTCCCATGGAAAAGGAATTACGGATACGGCGCTCGTACGGATCTGTTCTCCTTCCAAAATCCATTACGGACTGGGCTGGCCGCCAGCGCTCCTGAAGCATGTGAAATGGATGGAGCAGATTCCAGGCGGGTTTGATTTTACGGGCCGGAAGTTAAGCAGGGAAAGTGAGCGGCCGGAGCTGGACCGGCTCATCCGACGTCTGGCAGAGAGTGAAGTTGGCGCAGTGGCCATCGTAGGCACCTTCGCTCCGCTCTACGAGGAAGAGGAGCAACGAATGGCGGCGCTGCTCCGCGAGGCGTTGCCGCAGCTCTCCATCTCACTGTCGCACCAGATTGGCAGTGTAGGGTTTTTGGAGCGCGAGAATGCGACACTGATCAATGCCATGCTATCCCGGGTCATGGGAGAATCGATCCAGCAACTCTCAGGGCTGTTCGGTGAAAAGCAGTTGCATTGTCCGTATTGGTTCACACAGAACGACGGATCTATTCTCTCCCTTGATCGCGCGGCTGCTTTTCCCGGCTTTGCCGTAGCATCAGGAATTGCCAATAGCTTGCGGGGCAGCGCCTACCTGACCGGCATTCCCGACTGCATTGTTGTGGATATGGGCGGCAGCAAAACAGAGGTTGGGCTGATCATCGGCGGAGAGCCGCAGGAGCATATCAAAAGCGCCAGGCTTCTAGGCATCCGTGTTAATCTGCGGCTGCCAAAGGTGGTGACCCTGCCGTTTGGCGGCGAGAGCCCGGTGTATATCCGAGATGGAGAGATTACTGTTGGGCATGACTGGCCCGTTTCGGGATCAGAAACGAATCTTGTCCATCACGGACATCTAAAGGGGGAACTGCCGGAAGCAGCGGCGGGCAGCTTGACCGAGGCTTTTCTGCGGCGGCTGCCGGAGGAACATCCCTTGCGCAAGGAATACGGCAAGCCGCTTGGGCATTGGCGGGAAGAAGATGCCGAACAAGTGGTCCGCCGCACTATTGCTGCGCTGCGCGAGACGATTGAGCAGCTCCAGACCGCCAGGGACAAGCTGCCGGTCGTGCTGGTTGGGGGAGGCAGCGCCCTGCTGAAGGAGAAGCTGTTCTATAAATACGGTGAACTTGTGCAGCCACCGGCATTTCAGTTATGCACTGCGGTCGGCGCTTGTGTGGCGCCGGTAGGGGTGCAGCTGGACCGGATTTGCTGGTTGCAGAACGAGACGAAGGAGGCGGCGCTGCAGAAGGTCAAGCAGGAGGCGATCCAGCAGCTGCTGCAGGGCGGGGCCCGGGAGGACAGCATTTCTTTTGTCCAGATGGAAGAGATTCCGTTTGACTATTATTCAGGAGAAGTGATCCGGTTTCGAATTAGAGCGGTAGGACAGCTGGAGCTGTGAAGAGCTGGATGATGGATGGAGTTCGCTGATGATCTGAACGACACAGTCAGGACTGATTTGCTAGAAAACAGATAAGACAAATGAAGGAGCCAATAGCGTATGCGCAAGATTGAAAAGCACCATTTGGAAGATATTGCACTGGGGGCTGCTGTACTGGGTACCGGTGGAGGAGGCGACCCTTATGTGGGGCAATTGATGGCTATAGCTGCCATTGAGAAATATGGCCCGGTCACCTTGATCTCACCGGAGGAGCTGGAAGATGATGCCTGGGTAGTATCCGTTGGCATGATGGGAGCGCCCACGGTAGTCGTGGAGAAGATCCCCGGCGGCCAAGAGCCGCTGCAGGCTTTTGAAGCGCTAAAGGCGCATACCGGAAAGGAGATCAGCGCGATTTTTCCAATTGAAATCGGAGGGATTAATTCCCTGATTCCGGTCATTCTGGCCGCAACAACGGGACTGCCGCTGGTGGATATTGACGGCATGGGTCGTGCATTCCCGGAGCTGCAGATGGTTACCTTCCATCTGGTAGATATCCCCTCCGGTCCGGTGGCGATGGCTGACGAGAAAGGAAACTCCGTAATCGTGAATGGTGTAGATAGTGTATGGAGTGAGCGGATCGGCCGCCAAGCACTGACTACGATGGGCGGCTCGGTGACCACCTGCGATTATCTGATGCAGGGCTTTCAGCTCAAGGAAGCCGGCATTCATCATACCTTCAGCTTGGCACAGCGCATCGGGGAGACGGTTCGCAGTCTGAAGCATCGGAACCAAAGCCCGGTCGAGGCGCTGGTAGAAGAAGTAGAAGGAACTCTGCTGTTCACCGGCAAGGTCAACAACTTGTTGCGCCGGAACAGCGGAGGGTTCACCAAAGGCGAGGTGAGTCTAAGTGGTCTGGGGCAGGATCAAGGCCGGACGTTCACCCTGTACTTCCAGAATGAATTTTTGGTGGCAGAGGCTGACGGAGAAGTGGTGGCAACCACACCGGATCTGCTGACCGTCGTGGATGTAGAGACAGGGGTTCCGGTGACTACCGAATCCCTGCGTTACGGCAACCGGCTAGCGGTAATTGCTATTCCCTGCAACGAAAAATGGAGAACGGTGAAGGGGATTGAAACGGCGGGTCCGCGTTATTTCGGATACAACGTAGATTACATCCCGTTGGGTGAAGAAAGCAAGGAAAGAAGGGTGCTTCAATGAGCTACAGAATCGGAATTGATGTTGGTGGTACGCATACTGATGCGGTCATCATGGATAAAAACAGACAGTTGGTCAGCAAAATAAAGGTGCCCACAACCGAAGACATCGGGTCAGGCATTAAGCGCGCCATCGCCGGCCTGCTTACACAGAGCGAGCTAGACCCGCGCGAAATTCAGTTCGCCATGCTGGGAACAACACATTGTACCAACGCTATCGTCGAACGCCGGAATCTGGCCAAAATTGGAGTCGTGAGAATTGGCGCGCCAGCGAGCCTGGCGATTCCCCCGTTCCTGAACTGGCCGAAGGAGCTGCTCGATAAGGTATTCGTCGGCAGCCATATTATCAGTGGGGGCCATGAGTTCGACGGACGGAGGATCGCTCCGTTGGATGAGGCTGCACTACGTGAGATGGCCTCTGAATGGAAGGGCAAGGTGGCGGCGGTAGCGATAACCTCTATTTTCTCACCGGTAGACTCCGGCGATGAGCAGCGTGCACAAGAGATCTTCCAGGAGATTCTCGGCGATGACATCCATTACTCGCTGTCCAGCGAAATTGGCAGCATCGGACTGATCGAGCGTGAGAATGCCACGATCTTGAATGCAGCTTTGGTTCATGTGGCGCGCTTGATGGTACGGGGATTCGAGGAGTCGCTGGCTGAGAATGGGATTCGTGGGGCGAGAATCTTCCTTGGGCAGAATGACAGTACGCTCATGACCTCGGATTACGCGCTCCGCTTCCCGGTGCTGACCATTGCTTCCGGTCCGACAAACAGCATCCGAGGTGCAGCCTATCTGACTGATGCCAAGGGGGCGCTGGTGCTAGATGTAGGCGGAACAACGACGGATATCGGCGTGCTAGTTCAGGGCTTCCCGCGTGAATCGTCTTTGGTCGCTCAGATTGGCGGCGTACGCACGAACTTCCGAATGCCGGATTTGCTGTCCTTTGGGCTTGGCGGTGGAACTCGGATTCGCGGAGAGGGTGATACCTTGACTGTCGGACCGGACAGTGTGGGGTATCTGTTGCCTGAGAAAGGGCTGGTCTTCGGCGGCACGGATCTCACCGCGACTGACATAGCTGTCGCAAAGGGGTTGACTGAACTGGGGGACCGCGGTAAATTGGGCAGCTTGTCCTCGCAACTGGTGGAGTCAGCTTATGCAACGATGATTGATCTGGTGGAGGAAGCTATCGACAAGATGAAGACCACATCTGATGATATTCCGGCCATCGTGGTCGGTGGAGGCAGCATTATTCTTCCCGATCAGTTGACTGGTGTGTCTGAAGTCATTCGCCCGCTCCACTTCGAGGTGGCAAATGCCATTGGTGTGACCATCGCTGAAGTGAGCGGTCAGGTAGAGAAAATCTATTCCTTGGAGGAATGGGGACGGGATCAGGCGCTGGAGGAAGCCAAACGGCTGGCTGCCGGTGAAGCTGAAGCGGCAGGCGCAAGTGCTGATTCCGTCGAGATTGTTGATATTGAAGAGGTGCCATTGGCTTACTTGCCAGGGAATGCTGTACGCATCCGGGTGAAGGCTGTCGGTCAGCTCACAATATAGATTAGGACTGCCAATAGGAGATTAGAAAGCGGGGAGAAGAGAATGATGAAGAAGAGATCAAGAAATACGCTGCTGTTGCTGATGCTAAGTGTAATGTTGGTGTTATCAGCCTGCGGCAGCAAGGGAAATACAACGGCAGCTAACACAGGCAGCAATACTGGAAGCAATACTGGAAGCAATACAGGGAGCAACACTTCGAACGGAGATGCGCCGAAAGGCGGAATTGCCGTTTATAGCGTGAACAGCGATGTAATGACCTTCTGGGACCCGAGTGACAGCTTCAGTAATGAGATTATCGCGATGCACAATATGTACGAAACGCTTTTGCGCTACAATGCGCAAACGAAGACCTTCGACAAGGTGCTGGCTGAAGATTATAGCAAATCGGCGGATGGCCTGACTTGGACTTTCAAGCTGCGCAAAGGTATTAAATTCCATACGGGAGCAGAACTGAGTGCAGATCTGGTTAAGAAGTCCATTGAGCGAACCATCAAGAGAGGGAAGGGCGCTTCCTACATCTGGGAATCCGTTAAGGAAATCAACGTAGTCGATCAATACACGGTAGAGTTTAAGCTGAAATATGCCGAAGCACTGGATAACGTGGTTTCTGCGGGCTACTCCGCCTTTATCTTTGATGCTGACGCGCTGGATAAGAACGGTGAAGACTGGATCAACCAAGGTCATGACGTAGGTTCCGGTCCCTACACTGTTCAGAAATGGACCAAGGGCAGCGATCTAGTGCTGACCAGCTATCCTGAATATTGGAAAGGCTGGACGCCTAAAAATTTTGAAAAGGTAGTGTTCAAAACAACGCCGGAAGCCAATACCCGCCAGCAGCAGCTGGAAGCAGGCGAAGTCGATATCACGAACCAGCTTACCCCTGAAATGTTGAAATCTCTGGACGGCAAACCTGGAGTTCAAGTTCTGAAGACAGAGGCGTTCCAGAACCTGACGCTGCAGATGAATACGCTGAAAGCACCATTCAACAATCCGAAGGCGCGTCAGGCACTGGCCTATGCTCTCAACTACGACAGCATTGTTAAAGATATTATGGGCGGCATGGCAGAGCAGTCGACTGGTTACCTGCCGAAAGGTCTATGGGGCCAAGATTCGAGTCTGTTCAAATACTCTTACAATCCAGACAAAGCGAAAGAGCTACTGAAAGAAGCAGGTGTATCCGGAGGCAAACTGTCGATCACGTACTTGTCCGGTGACGAGGCTGAGCGTCAAGTGGCTGAACTGCTGAAGGTTGAATTGGCCAAAGTCGGATTGGATCTTGAGATTAAAGGAATGACCTGGGATGCTCAATGGGATCTGGCCAAGTCTCCGGATGCCAGCCAGCGTCAGGATTTGTTCTTGCTCTACTACTGGTCGGGTTATTCGGATCCATATGGCTACCTCAGCATTGCCTACAAAACTGAAAATCCAATCGTCTATAACCTAGGCTATTACAGCAATCCCAAGTTTGACAGCTTGATTGACCAAGCGCGGAAAAGCGCCGGTTCCAACCGCGATGGAGCAACTGCCTTGTACAAGCAAGCCCAAGAAATTCTGATCAATGATGCTCCAGGTATTTCCATTTTTGATCTGAAGTACGGTTATGCTTTGCGTGATAACTTCAAGGGCTTCAGCAGCAACCCTTATTATGCCAACGTAGTGTTCTTCTACGACACTTACCGGGAATAGGCTGATGATCCGCTTTATCATTAAAAGACTCTTGCTGGGACTCTTTGTCCTGGCAGGAGTCTCCGTGATTACATTTACAGTTGCGCGTGTGGTTCCGTCTGACCCCGCTGCACGTTGGGTGGGGCCGCGCGCGAATGCGGAGCAGATTGCGGCGGCACGCATCGAGCTTGGTCTCGACAAGCCGCTGCCGCAGCAATACATCACTTATATGAAGGGCTTGTTCACAGGAGACTGGGGAACCTCGATCCGTACCCACCAGCCGGTGCTGAGAGAGTTATTGTCCTTCCTTCCGTCCAGCTTGGAGCTGATTCTGGCGGGGATGCTAATAGCAGTAGTCATCGGCATTCCATTAGGCGTGATATCAGCGGTTAAAAAGGATTCTTGGATTGACCAGCTAACCCGCACTTTCAGTGTTGGGGGGGTATCCATTCCTACCTTTTGGCTGGGTCTGATCTTACAGTTGGTATTTTTCCGTCAGCTAAGTCTTTTTCCGCTTGGAGAACGGGTAAGCACGAATACTTCGCTGTTGTATCCTATTGATAACTGGACTGGATTCTATTTGCTGGATTCCCTGCTTCAGGGCAACTTTGATTTCTTCAAGGATGCAGCGCTGCATCTGGTACTGCCCGCGCTGACCATGGCGGCGTATCCCTTGGGACTGGTTATACGCATGATCCGTTCGTCGATGATTGACGTGCTTGGCGAGGAGCATATCCGTGTGCTGAAAGCCTATGGTATCCCGGCCTGGCGCAGAGTCTTTGTCTATGGACTTAAAAACGCCCTGGGTCCTACGGCGACCTCGTTGGGTCTGACCTTTGCCTACGCGCTGACCTCCACGTTTCTGATCGAAGCGGTGTTCAGCTGGCCAGGTCTCGGCATGTATGCTTCACAGGCGATTTTGGCTAATGATTATCCGGTGACGATGGCGATTACTTTTCTTGTTACCGTGACTTATATTCTGATTAATCTGCTTGTTGATGTTGTAGTTGCTATGCTCGATCCCCGGATTAAGCTGTATCAGAACGCTTAGAGCAGCTATGCTCCATTACATGATTAGGAGGAAAACGACTGATGAATTCAAACTCGCTGCCGGCGCCGCTTCCTCCGGTGATCGAAGAGACATCTGCAGGACGGGCTTATAAGCTCAAGGAGTTTATCCTGTTTCTGCGGGTTCACAAGCTAGCGGCTATCGGCCTATCTATTATTGTGATTCTGCTTATTATTGCCGTGATTGGTCCCCTGATCTCTCCTTATCCTGATGATGCTTACAAAGCAGTTCATCTGGAGAACAAGCTGCTGCCCCCTTCCTGGGCGCATTTATTCGGGACGGATGAATTGGGACGAGACCTGTTGACACGGACCATTTACGGCACCAGATTGTCTTTTCAGATCGGCATCTCGGTTATTTTATTGTCCATCCTGATCGGGATTCCTTATGGTCTGATCTCCGGCTATTTCGGCGGCTGGGTGGACAATGTGATGATGCGGGTCTGTGAAGTGTTTCTGAGCTTTCCGTCGATGCTGCTATCTATTTCGATTGTAGCCCTGCTCGGGCCATCGCTTAATAATATGATGCTCTCCATTGCCCTGTCGTGGTGGCCTTGGTTCGCGCGGTTAATGCGCAGTGAGGCGGTTGCGATCAAAGAACGGGGTTTTGTGGAAGCGGCCAAGTCGATGGGTGTTCATCCGCTTGTCATTATTTTTCGGCATATTTGGCCCAATTCACTTTCTGTCATTATTGTGCAGATTTCGATGGCCTTCGGCTCGGTCATCCTGACGGCAGCATCGCTCAGCTTTCTTGGGCTTGGCGCGCAGCCGCCGACACCGGAGTGGGGATTGATCATAAGTACAGGCCGTGCTTACTTCTTGACCAATTGGTGGTATGTTACGTTTCCGGGCGTGTTCATTCTGCTGACGGTCATGGCCTTTAATTTTCTGGGCGACGGGCTACGGGATTATCTCGATCCGAAGACCAGAAACAGCTAGAAAAGAGGTGTATCCATGAATGAACTGCTGAGAGTGGAGCAGCTTCGAGTCCGTATCGAGACCCGGGAGCGTCAAGTCACCGCGCTGGATCTGGACCATATTTCTTTGCAAAAGGGTGAGATGCTCGCACTGGTGGGGGAGACGGGATCGGGTAAATCCCTGACGGCGTCATCGATCCTGCAGCTTTTCCCAACAGCGGCAGCCCGGATTACCGGAGGCCGGGTGCTGTTTAATGGTACCAACCTGCTGGAAGCATCACCCAGCGTGATGAATGGCATTCGAGGGAAAGAAATCTCGATGATTTTTCAGGACCCGATGAGCTCGCTGAATCCGGTCTTCCGCATCGGTAAGGTGATGCTAGAAATTATCCGCAGGTACACGGGTGCTGGAAAAAAACAGGCTAAGCAACTGGCGGAAGAGTCGCTGAAGTTCGTAGGGCTGCCGGACCCGTCCGGCATTATGCGCCGCTATCCGCACGAGCTTAGCGGCGGACAGCGTCAGCGGGTGGCTATAGCTATGGCGATGGTCTGCAAGCCTAAGCTGTTGATTGCCGATGAACCGACCACAGCACTGGATGTGACCATCCAATCGCAAATCCTGTACCTGATCAATAAATTGAAGGAAGAAGAAGGCATGTCGGTGCTCTTCATTACCCATAACTTGGGGATTGTCTCGCAGATGGCTGACCGCATCGCTGTGATGTATGCCGGAAGTATCGTGGAGACAGGGCGGACGGATGAAGTTTTCCGGTTTCCCCGTCATCCGTATACCCGGCTACTGCTTGACGCCATACCGAGACTCCGGGAGCGCCGGGACCGGCTGCCCGTAATCGCTGGCACTGCGGTGCTGAAGGAAGCGGCAGGCGGACAAGGCTGCAGCTTTGCTGGACGCTGCCCACGGGCGACTGAGCGCTGCACGGCGGAGAAGCCCCAGCTTAGGGCTGTGGTCTCCAGCCATGAGATAGCTTGCTTTCATCCTTGGGAAGAGGAGCGGTGAGGAGAGAATGACAGAAGTTCTAGTCGAAATCGATAACCTAAGTAAATATTTCACTGTACGCTCCGGCTGGTTCGGTGCCAGTAAGACACTGCATGCCGTGGACAACGTCAGTCTTAGCCTGCATAAGGGGGAGTGCTTTGGTCTGGTCGGGGAATCTGGCTGCGGCAAAAGCACGCTGTCACGGACGCTGCTCCAACTGTATGCGCCCACCTCGGGAACGATCCGGATTGCAGGCTCGGATATCTCGTCCGTCACGCGGCGGGTGCGGCGCCGGAATACCCGGAACGTACAGATGGTGTTTCAGGATTCCTATTGGTCGATGAATCCGAAGCTGCGGGTCGGGGATGTCGTGAGCGAGCCGCTGCGGACACATACGAAGCTGTCGGCCGCCGAGCGTAACCGGAAAGTTGCTATTCTGCTGGAGCAGGTGGGTCTGCCCGCCGACTTTGCCCGCCGGTTCCCGAGCCAGCTCAGCGGAGGGCAGCGACAGCGTATTGGAATTGCCAGAGCCATTGCCTTGCAGCCGGAGCTGCTCATCCTGGATGAGCCGACCTCTGCGCTGGATATGTCCGTTCAGGCGCAGATTCTGAATCTGCTCAAGGATTTGCAGGAGGAGCAGCAGCTTACGTATCTGTTCGTCTCGCATGACCTCAGCGTGGTGCGGCATATGTGCACCCGTATGGCGGTTATGTATTTGGGACAGATCGTGGAGACCGGGACAACCGAGCAGATTTTTGCCCATCCGCTCCATCCCTACACCCGTATGCTAATGCAAGCCGTGCCTGATATTGAGGGGAATGCGGAGCTGACATTCTATGACGGAGAGATGCCTAAAGCGATCGATCCTCCGGTCGGCTGTCGCTTCGCCTCGCGTTGTCCGCATGTAACTGATAAATGTACCCGGGAGAATCAGAGCCTGCGGGAATTGGACGGAGACCGATCCGTCCGCTGCCACCTGGCTGTGTAGGTGTATCACGGACACTTATGCGGGCCTTAGAATAGGCATCTGCTATAACACACTTGCAGTCGAGCAAGTATTGAGGCACCCTGCATGGCATTGCTGCCTATTCATCCTGCAGGGTGCTTTCGTCTGTTTACACGTTACGTACAGGGCTTCCAACCTCTGTGGGGACGGCAATTGTAGGACATTACAATGATTAGAATCTTCAAAATCCAAGGAGGGAAGACGATGCGTATTGCCACAGATATTGGAGGTACATTTACCGACCTGGTCTATGTAAATGATGCAGGTGAGATCGGTGTCGCCAAGAGTGACACGACTCCCGGCCAATTCGAGCAGGGAGTGCTCGACGTCATTCAGCGGAGTGATGTGGACCCGCGGCAGATAGACGATTTTATTCATGGCACTACCGTAATCATTAATGCGCTGACTGAACGCAAAGGGGCGAAGACGGGGCTGATTACAACCAAAGGCTTCCGCGATGTGCTGGAGATCGCCCGCGGCAACCGTCCTGATCTGTTCAACGTGCGCTACTTGAAGCCCGCTCCGTTCGTGCCGAGACATCTTCGGCTGGAGGTGAGCGAGCGTCTGGATTATACAGGCGCTGTCGTAGCTCCTCTGGCTGCAGCGGAATTGAAGGCTGCTGTGCAGCAGCTAAAGGCTGAGGGAGTAGAGGCTGTAGCGATTTCTTTCCTGCATGCCTACACTAATCCGGCCCACGAGCAGGAGGCGCTGCGATTGATTGCCGAATGGTGGCCTGAGGTCCAGATTACGGCTTCGCATGAGATTTCTCAGGAGTGGCGCGAATATGAGCGCACCAATACTGCTGTGCTGAACTCCTATGTAAAGCCAACCGCAGCCGCTTACATTGACCATATGGAGCAGCGGCTAACGGCGGAGGGTGTGAATGGGCGCAGGTATGTGATGCAATCCAATGCGGGAATGACCTCGTTCAGACAGGCGAAGCAGACTCCGATCCAGATGGTTGAGTCAGGTCCGGTAGCGGGGATTTTTGGTGCAGCGATCCTGGGGAAATGGATTGGCGAGGAGAACATTATCGCTTTTGACATCGGAGGAACGACTGCGAAGTGCTCGCTGATCGACAAGGGTGAAGTGAAGGTGACCACGGATTATAAAATTGAGCAGAACGAGCGCAATGCCGGCTATCCGGTCAAGGTTCCTGTGGTCGATATTGTAGAGATCGGGACTGGCGGAGGCTCGATTGCCTGGATCGATGAAGGGGGCTCGCTGCGCGTAGGACCTAAGTCGGCTGGGGCGTTGCCAGGTCCGGTAGCTTACGGCCGTGGGGGTCAAGCGCCGACCACGACGGATGCCAACCTGTTGACCGGGCGCTTATCGCTGGACAACTTCGCTTCGCCTGCCAGTATGGAGACAGTGCGGCAAGCAATCGAAGAACAGATTGCCACACCCTTCGGCCTCTCTGCTGATGAGGCTGCGCTGGGGATTCTCCGGATTGCCAATTCGAATATGCTGAATGCACTCAAGCTAGTATCGGTACGCAGAGGCTATGATCCGCGTGATTTCACCCTGATCGCCTTCGGTGGCGGCGGACCGCTGCATGCGGCCGCGCTGGCCAGGGAGCTCGGTGTGCGCAAGGTGGTCGTGCCTTTTGCCTCGTCCGTATTTTCGGCTTGGGGAATGCTCATGACCGACCTGCGGAAGGACCATATCCAGACGTATATTCGGCGCATTGAGCATCTGGATCTTGCGGAATTGAACGGGATATTGGCGCAAATTCAGGAATCGGGTCTCCAGGCTTATCTTGATGAAGGCTTGCGCCGCGAGGACATTGCCTGGGTACGTTATGCAGATATGCGTTATCTGGGTCAGGAGCATACCGTGAAGGTAATCATGCCTGAAGAGGATTTGACCGCAGTACTGCTGGCGGAGCTGAGCAGCCAATTCCACGAGATCCATGAGCGGGAGTATACTTTCCGCCTGGAGGGGGTGCCTGTTGAGATAGTGAATCTGCATGTCAGTACCATCGGTTCTGTGCGCAAGCCTGCACCGAAGCCGCTGGAGGGACATGGCTCTGATGCTTCTGATGCGCATACAGGAACCCGCCCAGTGCTTTTCGATGAGGCCAATTGGCTGAATACTCCGGTCTATAACCGAAATAAACTTCAGCCGGGGAATGAGATCGAAGGGCCTGCCATTGTGGAGGAGCCTTCTTCTTCGGTTGTCGTGTATCCGGGGCAGCGGCTCGCTATGGACGGCTACGGAAATTTGATCATTGAGACGGAGGTGCATAGCAGATGACGGCTGGCAGCATGATTGATCCTTTTACCCGAGAGATTGTCAAAGATTCGCTCGTCGCCATTGGCGAGGAGATGTTCTATTCGCTGGCCCGCACTTCCATGAGCCCGATCATCTATGAGGTGCTGGATTTCGCCAGTGGACTAACCGATGCCAAAGGTCAATTGCTGACCCAGGGGAACGGGGTTACAGGCTTCATCGGCATGCTTACCTTTATGGTGAAGAATACTTTGGACAAATTTGGTCCGGAGGGACTTCATCCCGGAGATGTCATTATTCTGAATGATCCCTATGGCGGCGGCGGTTCGCATCTTTCGGATGTCGGACTGGTCATGCCTATTTTCCATGAAGGGGAGCTGGTGGCCTTTGCGGCCAATAAAGCGCACTGGACAGAGGTAGGCGGTAAAGATCCTGGCTCATGGACGACCGATTCCACTGAAATTTATCAGGAAGGTCTGCAATTCCCCACAATCAAGCTGTTCAACAAAGGGGAGATTAATCAGGCGCTCATTGATCTGATCGAGGCAAATGTACGTTTTCCGAACTTGTCGCTTGGAGATATGTGGGCCCAAATTGCCGGATTGCGGACGGGGGAGCGAAGATTCGGCGAGCTCTGTAGTAAATACGGCAAGCAGACGGTGCAAGCATCGATAGACTTTCTGTTGGATCATGGGGAACAGGTGTCCAGACAACAACTGAGCTTGCTGCCGGCAGGGGTCTATGAAGCGGAGGATGAGGTGGAGGATGACGGTTTCGGCAACGGGCCGTTTCCGGTAAGGGTCAAGGTGACGATTACCGCCGATGAGTTCATCTGCGATTTCCGCGGCAGTCATCCGCAGGTGAAAGGGCCGATGAATGCTTCCTATACCGCGCTTGTCTCCTCGGTACGGACGATTTTTCTGGCAGTGACCAATCCTTCGCAGGATGTGAATGACGGGGTGTTCCGTCCGCTGCGTGTCATTACCGACCGGAAATCGATTTTGTCGGCGGAGCGGCCAGCGGCGGTATCAACCTATTGGGAGAGCATGCAGTTCGGGGCGGAGCTGGTTTGGAAGGCGCTGGCCCCGGTCATTCCGGACCGTTTGAATGCGGGGCATCTGCTCTCGGTCTGTGGGATTATACTAAGCGGCGTCCATCCCGTTACACAGGAGCCTTATCTGATCGTTGAGCCTTCCGCAGGCGGCTGGGGAGCAGGCAGTGACATGGATGGGCTGGCCGGTCAATTCTGTATCGGGGATGGGGAAACCTATAACGTTCCGGTTGAGGTGGCGGAAGCGCGCTATGGGATCAGGGTTGATGAATACAGTCTGACTGCTGACGGTGCGGGAGCCGGGGAGTTCCGTGGGGGGAGCGGAGTGATCCGTGCCTATCGTACTTTAAGTGACGGGCACTCCTTCTCGGGTACCTTTGGGCGGCATGAGATTGTCCCATGGGGTTTAAATGGCGGACTTGCAGGATCAGGCAACGTCATTGAAATCCGGAAGGCGGATGGCCGGCAAGTGCAGCAACTGGGCATCTGCGCCAGAGTTCCCCTTGATCAAGGAGACGTGGTACGCTTGATCACGGCTACGGGCGGCGGATACGGCAACCCGCTGCTGCGTCCCGCTGACAAGGTGCTGGCCGATTGGAAGGACGGCTATATCAGCTTGGAGCAAGCCCGTGATCTATATGGGGTTGTGATTGATCCCGCTACGGGACATCTGGAGCGGATTACTGCTGCCCGCGCTGCGCTGGGCTGAGAAGAGGGGAATCGCTGACGACCAAGTAGCGGGCGTAGGACAGGAATTGCGAGCAAGATGGAGAGGATAGCTTGCCGCAATTTGATGATTATTATCGTTTCATATCCAACAAAGAAAGGCCTTGTTAGCTTTACTAAACAAGGCCTTTTCGTATTAATCTCCATTTTTCCCTGTTTGCTTGATCAACTCATAGGCAATATACCCAATCATCCCCAAGAACAAGCCTGTACCCGCAATAATGTACACGATCGTAAATATTTTTCCGAGGTCTGTCTGGGGAACGAACGTTGGATGTCCTAATGTACTTAGCGTTGCAACGCAAAAATAAACAGCATCAATGACAGACAGACCTTCTTGTTTGACATAGAAAATGGTTCCGGACAACAGCGTCATCATAACCAGAAGAAATAATACCTGAAAATTTTTACGTTTGAATGCTCTCCATAAACCTGAAAATAATCGTTTTAATGTTAGTAACAATGAAAGCATGTAGCTCCACCCTTCACAAATAGTGGTGGTCCCGGCAGTGAGCTGAGAAAATCCCATCCTAAGTCCAATACACCCTTTTGTATTAGAGCATACATAGCAAATGACCGTCAATCACTATGGATCGGCGGTTGAGGTTACGCAGTGCTAATGAAGGCTGGAGCCTCAGGCACAAGAATCCCAAAGCTCCATCAATTTCGTTATGGCGGCATTAATGTTGTCCAGGGTCACACCATCTCTGGCTTCCGTTGATATTCCATCCAGAAAGGTAATGAATAGTGTGGTTAACATCGCAATGTTTGTACCTTCCCGAAGTTCTCCGGTCTGAATCGCTCGTTCAATACAAGTATAGAATTTTCTCCTTGTTGTGGCTCTTTCAAGGGTTAATATTTCACGAATATGATTGTTTTCCGGTGAACATGTATTTGCAGACAATATGACTAAACAACCCAAAGGATGGGTCTGTTCAGTTTGCATTTTTGCCGAACTTCTTAAGGTTAGTTCAATAGCTGTACGCGATGAAAGTGAAGGGTCTGTTAGGCTTGTTGATACTTGTCCGAAGGTGGACAGGTACCGGTCCAATGCTTCTTTGAAGAGTGCGTCTTTGGATTCAAAAGCTGCATAGAAGCTTGCTGAGGAGATGCCGCCCATCGCTGTTTTGAGCTGAGCTAAAGAAGTTGATTCAAATCCATGTTCCCAAAACAACATCATGGCCTGAGTGATCGCTTCGTCACGACTAAATTTACGAGGTCTTCCCGTTCTAACTATGGAGTATCCCCCCTTTTGCTTATACTTATATACTAATCGATCCAAAAGTAATTGACAAGATCAGATGCTGTCTTTAAAATATGGAATGATCGATCCACAAATAGAAAAGGAGGTCAACCACTGTCGCCTTTGCAGGTCTACTAATTGAATTTGTTTTGAAATAAAGGTTAAGGAGCTTCGCTAATGTCCAGTAATAACTCATCTGCTAATGCAAAAATCTCTTCCTCCTCCTATTCGGAGCGTTTTCCCTGGCTTGGCCTGCTCGCTTTGGCTATGACAGGATTCATCTGTATCATGACTGAAACGATACCGGCTGGTTTGCTTCCGCAAATAAGCATGGGACTTCACATCACAGAAGCAATGGCCGGTCAATTAGTCACTGTATATGCCGTAGGTTCTTTAGTCGCTGCTATCCCTGTTGCAATAATTACCCGAACATGGCGGAGACGTCCGCTGTTACTTTTGGCAATCTGCGGGTTCCTGGTTTTTAACAGTATCACAGCTATTTCTTCCAGTTATGTACTGACACTGGTTGTCCGTCTGCTCGCCGGAGTGTCGGCTGGAGTTTTATGGGGGATGATCGGCGGCTATGCTCTTCGTATGGTACCTGCTGCATTGAAGGGTAGAGGGATGGCAGTTGCCATGGTGGGAACGCCCATCGCCCTCGCTATCGGTGTCCCTGCGGGAACGCTTTTGGGGAATATTGTGGGTTGGCGTTCCGTCTTTGGAATCATGTCGCTACTGACTGTTGTATTGATCGCGTGGGTGCTTTGGAAGGTGCCGGACTATCCGGGACAATCCACTGGTAAGCAAGCATCGATCTCTGCTGTTTTCCTTACACCGGGAATTAGACCCATCCTTTTGGTTGTTCTGACTTGGATGACAGCCCATAATATTCTGTACACCTATATTGCTCCGTATCTTGCAGCTAATAGCATGAGTGAGAGAGTGGGTCTGGCGCTGGCTTTCTTTGGCGTTGCGGCACTGGTAGGTATATGGATAACCGGCGTATTCATCGACCGCTGGCTCCGGAAGCTTGTTCTGATTAGTCTGATTGCTTTTCTCTTGATTTCTATTGCCATGAGCTTTAGCAACTCGAATGGCCTTATGATCTATATTATTGTTACGGTCTGGGGATTAACCTTTGGCGGGGCAGCAACACTGCTGCAAACTGCTCTTGCTGAAGCTGCAGGGGAGAGCAAAGTGGATATGGTCATGCCGATTAACACTACAGTATGGAATCTAGCGATCGCCGGGGGAGGGGTAGTAGGGGGTTTGTTGCTTGATACCTTTGGTGCCAAATCTTTTTCATGGGCATTGTTCATACTGATATTGATCGCGCTTCTTGTGGCTTGGGGTGGCAAAAAGCACGCATTCCCTCCATTTAAAAAATGAACGATAACCAGCCCCGCTTAGCGTGGGCTGGTTATCGTTTGCTGGTAAGGAGATTTAGAGACTCAGCATTATAACTGAGTTACCGTTAATCTTACTCCTCATAAGGAGCAGTAGTATCCTTTGTAAGCTTGAATTCACCGTCCGTGATGTCCCAAACCTTGGTATGTATGCTCTTCTGCTGTGGATTGATTTGTTCCTCCGTTCTCTTTGTCAGTGTCGGGATACCTTTAAAATATTTATATTCGTTCATAAAATGTTCTGCTGCGCTGGATCTGCCGGACGAGGTAATGAGCTTGGAAATGGCGTCAAATTCAGGTGAAGTAATCTCTTCCAGAAAAGAATTACGGAAAAATTCGGACTTCTCTACGTCTCATAACCAGCAATAATAAGGAATATTGGGACCAGCAGGCGTGTCTGCCTGAATCCGAACATCAAGATATCCGTCAAAGTTCATATCTTCCAATACAAAACCGAAGGCATGATCATCTTGGGTTGAGGTCTCGTCAAATATTAGTTCCTGAATGAATTTGTCTTTGTCATCGGGATTCGTGACGGTAATCCGGGTCACAGTGCTTAAAATCTCTTTTTTCACCCCGTACACGGTAAACGTAAATGGTGGAAGAGCCGCGTTAATGCTGGTGCTGTTGCTATACAAAACTTCTGTTGGATCGAATCCAGTGTCCTTATCATATCTATAGCACAGGGACTCATACCCAGGACTTGCACTGCAATTCTCCAGTTCTTTATCCGGACTAATCGTAAAGCTCACCCTAGGTTCCTGCATACCTGGTTCAGAGCTATAGCTGCCAAATGCAACGCGAATATGTATATCCTTAGCTGCTTCAGGTAAGAGGTTCAGGAGTGTATTTAGCTCAGTTTTGGCCACAGGCTCCTCCGTTGTTTTTTCTACATTCAGACTTATACTACCCTCGTAATATAATGAGTCATAGTTACTACTCTTCAAATTAAGCTTCATAGGCAGGTTGCTATTTTGAATAATCCGATCTATTTGAACAAGATAAGGGTGTTCGTGCTTTGAAGCGTAATATTTCTTCCATGTATCCTTCAGGTCCCCGAACAGTTGCAAGGCAGGCAAGCCGACAAACAAACCGAATATCACGAGAGTCAACGCTGAAGGTAGTAGCTTCCTGTCGAGCTTCATCCCCAAAACCAAATAACCGCCAACACCCAGCACAAGTGCTATTCCAGTCCAAGTGGCAAGAGCAGGATTTTTATGTGATAACAACCCGTCTCCAGTGCTGAATGCAATGGTTAACAAACCATAGAAGGACGCTATTCCTATGACTATTGAAAATATTAAATAGGCTATTTTGATGGTTTTCATCATATGTACTGAGACGCCCTTCCTCTACTTCAACCCGTACAGCAGGCAATAAAACCTATACTTCCACCCGTAGCAGTACCTGTACCTGTCATCTTCTTATCCTTCACATATACTATCATATAGCTTATATAATCCTATATATAGAACGGAGAATGAGGATGAAGGTCGTAATACTGGCGGGCGGTTTCGGGACGAGGATCAGTGAAGAGACACATTCGAGACCCAAGCCAATGATCCCGATTGGCGAGAGACCGATTCTTTGGCATATTATGAAGACCTACAGTCATTATGGTTTTAATGAATTTGTGATTTGTCTGGGGTATAAGGGGCATATGGTTAAGGAGTATTTCGCCAACTACATCCGGGACGAGTCGGATTTGACGCTAGACTACAGAAGCGGTGATTCCCAGTACCATTCGCAGGGAGCTGAGCCTTGGCAGATTACACTAGTAAACACAGGTAAGGATTCTATGACGGGCGGGAGAATCAAGCGTATTCAGCGTTATATTGGCAATGAACCGTTTATGCTAACCTACGGCGACGGGCTCAGTGATGTGAACTTTCAGGAGCTGCTGAAGTTCCATGAGGCTCATGGCAAGCTGGCAACGGTCACCGCTGTACAGCCGGCCGGGAGATTTGGTGCGCTGGGTCTTGGCGCGGGGGACAGGGTTAATGATTTTCATGAAAAATTGAAGGGGGACGGCAAGTGGGTCAACGGGGGATTCATGGTGCTGCAGCCGGAAGTCTTTGATTATATAGAAGGGGACCATACCATCTTCGAGCAGGAACCTTTGATCAATCTGGCCAGCGGTGGAGAGCTGCATGCATTCCGGCATGATGGCTTCTGGTATGCGATGGATACGCTCAGAGACAAGAACCATCTGCAAGCGCTTTGGGATTCCGGGCAAGCCCCTTGGAAGCAGTGGTGATGTAGATGAGCACGGCAACTCCGCTTGTAAGCATTCTGATTCCAACTTACAACCGGCCTCATTATCTGGAGCAGGCATTAAGAAGCGCATTGGCCCAGACCTACCCGAACATTGAGATAATCATCAGCGACAACAGTGACAATAACCATACCGAGCATGTGGTTCAGCATTTTCAGTCAGAGCTTGGCATTTCCAATATCCATTATGTGAAGAACAAGAGTAACATCGGTCCGGTGGCCAACCAACTGCAATGCATGCGACTAGCCAGTGGTGAGTACGTCAACTTTTTAATGGATGATGATCTGTTTGATCCTGTCAAGATTGAGAGAATGGCAGTTTATTTAAAAAGATTTCCCGGGGTCACGCTAGTGTCATCGCGCAAAAGCATTGTCGACAGGGCAAACCGTGTGACCCAGCTTTCGCCAGACACGGTGCCCTTTGCTAATTTCGGTTTCTATGAAACGTTTGTTAACGGAAGGGTGGCGATGGCCACCATGCTGCGCGATCGGATCAATTATATCGGGGAACCGACGACCGGATTGTTCCGAAAAGGTGATCTGGCTGAGCCCTTCGGCGTCTTCTACGGCCGCAAAGCATTCAATAATGTCGACGTAGCGACCTGGCTGACTCTGCTATCCCGCGGTGATTTGGTGTATATTACGGATCCGCTAAGTTCTTTTCGCAGGCATTCATCACAAATATCGGTCAGTCCGTTGTCTCAGATGGCTGAGATCTGCGATTGGATTGATCATATCCTGATTGCCACTCATACGGGAATACTACCCCAAGACGAAGAATGGGTATGGACAATATTGGCGCTCAAGGGGTTGGCTGTGAACCAGTTTCCAATGTGGAATGCGCAAACCAATCGTTTGTTTAACCACGAGTTTGTCTCAAGAACCACACAATTGGCGGAGATTTGCGCAGTAAATGCGAATCTGCATGCAGCAGGCCAGGAGTTCAGGGAGCTGCTGGGAAGAATATGACACACGTTGCTATGAAAATGGCCCCGACTTGATCCCCTATTCTAAGGGATTCAGGTACGGGCCATTTTGTGCCTGACCGTATTAACAGTTTAGGCTGTAGATAAGAGGCGGCGGATTGTCCGCCTCCAGCCAAAAAAGGATTGACCCTTTCTTTGCCGTCCCGGGGGACGGGTGTAGAAGGTGGTCAATCCTTTTTCAGAAGATGGTCGTGCCGGTTTCGCTTATCGGTACGCCTGAACGGCTGAGATCACATATTCGACCTCTTCCGGTGTCAGGTCGGGGAACAGCGGAAGAGTCACAAGTTCACGCCAGATCCTGGTGGCCACCGGATTCTCCGAAGCGTATTTCATGAACAGAGGCTGCATCGGCAGTGGCATATAGTGAACACCAGTAGCGATGCCGCGGGCCTGCATGGCGGCGATAAACCGCTCCCGCTCCTGAACCCGTACAACAAAGGCCCAGTATGAGGAGTCGTGAAGATCATAAGGAATGGCGGAATTTACCTTCGTCAAGCCCTGAAGCCCCGCTGTGTACTGCCCTATAATCTCTTCCCTTCTGCGGTTCATACGATCCAGCTTGCCGAGCTGAACAAGGCCGATGGAAGCCATAAGATCGTTCATATTATATTTGTAGCCGATATCCGAGATCTCATAATACCAGCTGTTTACGTCAGGCTGACCTAGCTGATATTCTTCATAACGCTCCCAGGTATCCTTATTGATGCCAATCCAGCGCGAATGACGGAGTGGCTTCAGCAGCTCCGTATCGTCTGAGGAGATCATCCCGCCGTCGCCGGTGGTCATGCATTTTTTCTCCTCAAAGCTGTAGCATCCGATATCTCCCCAGGTACCCAGCGTCTTGCCTTTATACTTCCCGCCAGCCGAATGCGCGCAGTCCTCAATCACCTTCAGGCCGCGTGCCTTGGCCCAAGACACCAGATTGTCCATAGGCACAGGATGTCCGCCGAAATGCACCGGCATGACAGCCACGCAGTCCTTGTCATATTTTCGTTCCAGATCTTCAAGATCCAGGCCCAGTGTGTGTTCGTCGATATCTACGAATACGGGAATAAGGCGGTTATACAGTGCAGCCATGGCAGTCGCGGCGAAGGTTAGTGCAGGCACAAGCACCTTTTTTCCTTCCGGGAACCGATAAGCGGACAGTGCCAGATGAAGCGCAGCCGTGCAGGAATTGACGCCCACAGATTCTTGTGATCCGACATAGCGGCTCCATTGCCGCTCAAATTCGGTAACCTTGGGTCCCAGACCAAGCCATGCGCTGTCAAACGAGTCTTTGATGCTTGCCAGTTCCTCCTCACCGACAGAAGGCTTGAACAGTCTGATTTTCATGTGATACCCACCTTATCTTTTATGGAATGCGTCACTCATTATTTGTCTGAAGGCTTCGCGTGTAATGGTCATGGTCACCAGTTCCCGTTCCGGCGCTTCGGTCAGAGGGAGTGAGGCTGGAACCCAGCGGATGACCCCGGCTTCCTCCACTTTGAGCAGAGGAACCCGTTCCGATTCCACCGCTCCTAGGCCCTTATAAATTCGCATCGCCCGGTAATTGTCTCCTAGCACGTGGATACAGGCGCTCTCGACGCCGAGTACTTCGATACTCCATTCACCGAGCGCGATGAGGGCATGAATCATGATATTCCCGAACGCGCCTTTGCGTCCCCGCAGGAGATTGTCGAACTCACAGCTTTTGGCAGCTTCATTGTAATTCAGTAAGCCTACCTGTCCTACAGGAGCTTGTGCTTCATCCTCGACAAAGAAAAGAATCCGGTCGTCTGCGCCAAGCACCTGATGTTCCAGCCAGCGCCGGGTTCCTTCTTCGGAGCTCGGGAACTGGGTAGTGAACCAGGAGGAGGAGGAATTCCTCCATTCTGTGAGTTTACTGATCTCATCGGAGTTATGAATAATCTCTGTAGTAATGGGACGCAATCTGCCGCGCACGGTACCTTTGACTATAATAGGGATGCAGTAAGAGGTAATTTGCTGCACGTCTGCGTGCTTGTAGGTTCGCAGGAGTTCCTTCATTCGGAACAATCCCTTCATTTATTATTGGGTATATCCATGGATTTTGGCGAAGCGCTCAAAGGTCTTGATGTCCAGCTCCCCGACCTTTCTGGCGTATTTATGCTGTGACAGCTGTGTAGAATGATAGCGGAGATAGCTAAGCGGTTGAACCAGGATCGCTGCATTACCTTGTGTCATCAGGTTGACCCAACTGGCCATGTCCACGGCGAAGAAGACCTGTTTACCCGCGAGCACTCCGAAAGGCTCTTTCAGCGCACTGCGCTTGAACAGTACTGTGGTAGGCTCTCCGAGATAATTGGTCTGGTTGCGCAGCATCATCTCTGTCAGCTCCCGGCCTTTGATTACGGTATCCTGGGTAGAAAATTTTCTGAAGGTTAAGACCGGCGGGACATAAATTTGCTTGCCATTGGCATCAATAACTCTCCGCTGGGAGCTGACAAGGACTACGCCGGCGTGTCCCAGGATGAAATTCATCATTTTTTCGATTTTTTGTGGATGAAACAAATCATCGTCGTTCAGGTAATTGATGTATTCGCCCTTTGCAAGATTTAGACACTGCTGCTGATTGGCAATAGGGCCGATGTTCTTGGAGTTACGGTGGTAGTGTATTTTGGAGCCATTCGGATGTGCCCGGTAGCCTGCCACGACCTGTTCAGTCTGAGTATTATCGCTGTTATCGCTAATGACAATTTCAATGTTGGAATAGGTCTGGGCAAGGGCACTTCTCAGGGCCTGTTCAAAATAGTCGGGCCGATTGAAGGTGGGAATCAAAATACTAACGAGTGGTTGCATACGCCTGATCTCTCCTTTAATTTTGGTCTAAACGACGCTTGAATTCTTCCAAAGTGGGAAGCAGCATATCCCTGTCTGACATAATCGGCTTCAGAATCGGCCAGGTGATTCGCAGTGTCTCGTCGTTCCAGCGTACGCCGCCTTCATGCTGCGGTGCGTAGCAGTGGTCTACTTTGTACACAACTTCACAATCGTCTTGAAGCGTGCAGAATCCGTGACCGAATCCTTTGCCGATATATACCATCCTGTTGTTGCTTTCCGTCAGCAGTATAGAGTCCCAGCAGCCAAAGGAAGGGGAATCGGGCCTAAGGTCTACAAAGACATCGAAGATGGCGCCCTGGGTTACCCGGATGAGCTTGGTTTCCGCATGGTCGCCATACTGTAGATGCATTCCCCGGATCGTGCCTTTCTTGCCTGAAAATGACCGGTTCTCCTGAACCCAGTTCCAGTCCAGACCGTGCTCCTTGAACAGCTCTTGGTCATATATTCGCGTGAAATGGCCGCGGTGGTCGCTCCTGGGACTGAGGCTGATTTCATAAATTCCCTGCAGTCTGCCTGGCTTGATGATCATCCGCCTTGTACCCCTTTCATATAATCGCGGATCTGTTGCAGGCTGACCTGACGCATGTCTTCCTGGTGTTGGTCAGCTTTGTACCATTCCACGGTCCGGGCCAGCGCCGTCTCCAAATTCCAGCGCGGAGTCCAACCCAGCTCCTGCTTCGCCATTGACGAGTCCAGCCGCAGGTAATGGGACTCTGGCGGATGGATGGTATCCTTGTCGAGGAGGTAGCTGGCCCCTTCCCCCCATGTGCTGCATAACCGCCGGACCAGTTGCTCCACGGAGTAGGCATCATCGGGGCCGAAGTTCCATCCCTGATCATACGGGGAGCCAGACTCGGCCAGCTTTTGTGCCAACAGCAAATACCCGTGCAGCGGTTCTAGCACGTACTGCCAGGGCCTTACTGCCTGTGGATATCGGATCTGTACAGCATCCTGCTTAAGGACAGCCCGGATGACATCCGGAATCAAGCGCTCCTTGCTCCAGTCCCCGCCGCCGATGACATTGCCGGCCCTGGCCGATGCCACCGCGACCTGACCTGCTGCAATTCCTGGATGGAAGAAAGCTCTGCGGTAGCTGTCTGTAATGAGCTCCGAGCAGGCTTTGCTGCCCGAGTAGGGATCGCTGCCGCCGAGACGGTCGCTCTCTCTGTAGCCCCAGGCCCAGTTGCGATTGTCATAACACTTATCTGTGGTTACATTAAGGACAGCCCGAATCGGGCTACCTTGTGCTGTGGCTGTGCGGACGGCCTCAAATACATTCACAGTTCCCATCATATTAATCTCGAAGGTGGCGGCAGGATTAATGTAGGATTCACGGACGAGCGGCTGGGCAGCCATATGAATTACAATATCTGGAGCGGTCTTCGCAATGGCTCTGGATAAGGAATCGGAATTCCGGATATCATCCAGATAAGAAGTGACCAGTTCATCCATGCGGCAAATATCATACATGTTCGGCTCGGTGGGAGGCTTCAGAGCATACCCGGTTACTGAGGCGCCAAGGGAATGCAGCCACAGAGACAACCAGGTTCCCTTAAAACCTGTGTGTCCGGTGATGAATACTTTCTTGTTCCTCCAGAATACGGTATCTGCCTGTTGCTGTGCGGGCATCATTGGCTTTCCTTTCCTCCTTCGCCTGCATTAATAAAACTTTTCCTCTCATTGCTAATAGAAGATATAAGTTTGTGATAGCATATGGTAAAAGGTAGGTTCCTGAAACTGGCAATAATCTATAGACCTATTAATTTCAGGAAATATGTATCCATCCAAGCACACCTCTGTTTCTTGCATAATATAGCAGCAGGAAAGGAGGGATAAGGATGAGTGATGTGGAAGCCAAACTGGCCCAGTTTCTGGAGAAAGCGCAGGCTCTGGTCTTGAAAGATGACAATGTGGTGGGGCAATTGCTTAGAAAGCTGGGTTCCGTTCAATCCAAAGTGGATACTGCAGCGAGCGACAACATTGATCAAGCTAGCTTCAATCAATTGCAAGACGAAATGGCCGCTCTGAACTTGGATGAAGCTACAAAGTCTGAGCTGCTCAGTGCAATTGGTAAGGTGGATGGCGGTGCAGTGAACAGTGTTTCTGCCGGTCAATTTGTGGACGATGTCTTTGGCAAACTCCGGAACCTGCAATCTTCGTTTAATGCCTCCAATGTGGATGCAAACGGAGTAGTTGGGGAGCTTAGCCGGATTTTTGAGCAAGTGAAGACTCAGGGTAAGCCGTTCTTGAGTTCACTGAATTTGAATGGAAGCAATGTGCTTGAGACTGTGCAAAAGTTGATAGGCAGCCAATTACGCTAGTATCGTCAATAGGCTAACGAGAGGCTGTCCCACAAAGTCATATCTGACTGAGGGGCAGCCTTTTCTATGCATTGACTGATTAAATTGGCAGGGGGAATGAAAGCTTTATATCTTCTAAATAAATGGAGGTTTGGACGAATGACAGCACAGTTTAAATTGGAGAGTTTGACAGGGCTGATTGAGAAGGTAGCCCGGCGGGGCCGGCTGACTCAGCTTCTGGGCAAGGATAATGTCGTTCCCAAAAGTATTGAAGACTTTTTGAAGACAAGTTCCGAGCAGCCGACTCAGACTGCAGGTGAGCCTTCATCGGCCCATTCGACAGCCAGTGTGCCATCTGCCAAGGCTTCATCCACTGGAACGCCATCCGCGCGCAGCAATGTAATCGGTGGAATCCTGGGCGCTTTGGGCCGAATCAGCGCTGTCCCGTTCGTGGAGCTGGTCCGTGAGAACATTGGTAGCAATGTACTGGTCACAACAAACCGGGAAATCGTTGAAGGGATTGTAACTGAAGTTGGAGCCGGATACGCAGTGCTAACCGAAGCGGAAGGCGCAACTGTAGTCGTGAATTTCCGGAATACACTGGCATTTCAGCCTAGCAATCCAGCGGAGGTGGAAGCAGAATGAGTTTTTCCAAGAAGATCGCAGTATATGTAGGACAAAGCATTCAGGTAGAAACGGCAGTGGAGACCTTTGCCGGTGAGCTTGTATCGGCGGACGATACCTTTACCGTGATTAACAGAGACGGTGTGAAAGACAGTCGGGTGACCATTCTTACTGATGCAATTTCTTATGTAAGAAGAAGCCTATAGCAATGCAAACTAGGGCGGCGAGATAGCCGTAGTCATATAAAAGAGGGGGTGCCGGTGGCACCTCCTCTTTTACATCCTATGGTAGTCTAGAAAGCGCAGGATCGCCTCTCTAAAGCATTACTCATGCTGTTTCCGACCAGGTAAAGCAGTTAGACAGAATACGGTTAAGTGTCTCCTGGTCGTAGATTCCGGCCGCCTGGTTCCGCTCCAGCAGCTTTTGCGCCCATGCGAGCGCTCGTGAATATCCTTCATAATCATGAACAGGAATAGTGCGCAGATAGAATTGCATGTGAATATCGAACTCTTCCTCGGTGGGAAAGACACCCAGGTTGTACAGCAGCATCCTGCGCACCCGGTCCGCCGTCAGACGCTGAGCTTGATGTTGCCGGGTAGAGATTTGACCCTCATGCACCCGGTAGGAGAAGAGGTATTCGGGCAGATTTTCGATCCGTGTAAGTTCCGATAGCCGGCTCCAGAATTCATAGTCCTCGGCATGCTTAAAGCCCGGATTGTAGTGGATGTCATGTTCCTTCAGTACACTGCTTCGCATAAACACTGTGGGATGTCCGACACAACAATAGAAAAGCTGCCAGCAGCGAATATCCTCATGGTTTGTAGGTTTGGGGACGAGCTCCCCATTATGAAAAAGGGTGATGAACGTGCCGAGGACACCGACCTCGGGGTGGGCCTCCATATAGCGTAGCTGTGTCTCAAAACGATGTGGCGCACTGATATCGTCGCTGTCCATTCTCGCTATATATTCACCCGTGGACAGGTCTAGTCCTTCATTGAGACAATGAACGAGCCCCTTGTTGGAGCTGTGGGTGATGAGCCGAATTCGCGGATCTTCCAAGCTCTGGAGATATTCCAGTGTACCGTCGGTGGAGCAGTCGTCGATGATCAGAAATTCAAAGTCGCGGCAGGTCTGATTCAGTATGCTCTCCACCGCATTTTTAATATAGGGCCTGGTGTTAAAAGCCGACATTAATACGGTTATCTTGGACATTCGGCGTTCTCTCCCTCAAACGATTTTCAAACTTCTGCAAAAGGTCGTATAATTAAATTTATTCTATTCTATTTCCGCAGATTTGCTTAGACGAAAGTCAATCAAAGCGGGAAAAGGGCCGATTGACGACATCCAGGAGGAAGACATATGATCAGGTATCCAGTTTTAGAGAAAAACGCAACAATAGGAGTGACAGCGTCTTCATCCGGTGTGAGCGCTAAGGGTCATGATCTGTTCAAGCTAGCCTGTGAACGTATGGAAGAGAAGGGCTTTAAGGTCGTTTGCGGAGATACCGTATGGACACAGCACAAAGCCAAGTCAGCACCAGCTCCAGTACGTGGCAAGGAATTCAATGCCATGATGGGGGATGAAGCCATCGGGATGATTTTTCCGCCTTGGGGCGGTGAGCTGCTGATTGAAATGCTGGAGTTTGTCGATTTTGAAGAGATTGAACACCAAAGCAAATGGATTATGGGATATTCAGATATAAGCACGTTGCTGCTGGCGGTGACTTTGAAGACGGGTCTGGCTACAGCCCATGGACCATGCTTCTATGATTTTCGCGGAGAGTTCAGCGATGAGACTACCGGACAATGGCTGTCCGTGTTGTCAACGAAGGCAGAGGGCTCCAATATTCAGCAGTCTGCTCCCCGTTATCATAAAGAGCAGAAGCAGAGTGAACCCTCGCCAACTGTCTTCAATCTGACGGAACCCGTGGAGTGGAAGACGGTCTCAGGATCAGCAGAAACGGTCAAAGGAAGATTGCTTGGTGGCTGTGTGGATGTTATAAGGCATCTGATCGGTACACCGTATGGCGACGTGGAATCTTTTCAGAAGGAGGTCATCCATGACGAGCCTATTCTATGGTATCTGGAAAATTGCGAGCTGAACACCGCAGATTTGCGTCGTTCCCTTGTACAGATGAAGCTGGCAGGCTGGTTCCGGAACTGCTCGGGACTATTGTTCGGCAGAAGTGCGGCTAATACTCCGTTTGATGGATATACAGCCGAGGATATGTACAAGGAACTTGCCGGGGAACTGGGCGTGCCAGTGATTTATGAGGTGGATTTCGGGCATGTCCCGCCGCAACTTACACTTATTAACGGGGCTTATGCCGAGATAGAGGTATTCGAGGGTAGAGGTACAGTACGGCAGCATTTTCTTCCCTAACAGATAACGCGTCGGGGGTGTGGACAAGGGTCTTTTCAGTGATTATTTCTGTTACTTATTTCCCAATAAAAGGAGCTGTGTCAGATGAAAGTATTGTTTATCGGAGGAACGGGTCAGATCAGTCAGGCTGTGTCCAAGCTGGCTGTGGAGCGAGGCATAGAACTGTATCTGTTCAATAGAGGACAACGGGATGAATTCGTGCCGGAAGGCGCGAAGGTAATCACGGGAGATATTCGCCAGCAGGCTGAGGCCGCAGCTGTGCTGAAGGATCACGAATTCGATGTGGTGGTGAACTGGATCGCCTTTACTCCGGAGCATGTTCAGACTGATATTGAGCTGTTTACCGGCAAGACTAAGCAGTATATCTTCATCAGCTCAGCCTCTGCTTACCAGAAGCCGCAGCGTAGTTATCTTGTGACGGAAGAAACGCCAATGGAGAATCCTTACTGGCAGTATTCCCGGGACAAGATTGCCTGTGAACAGTTGTTAATGAAAGCATACCGGAACAGTGGCTTCCCGGTGACCATCGTAAGACCGTCGCATACCTATGGGGAGACGGCGCTTCCGGCTGCGCTGACGAGCTGGGAGCATCCATGGACGCTGGTGGACCGTATCCGCAAAGGACAGCCGATTATCGTGCATGGGGATGGAACCTCCTTGTGGACATTGACGCACAACACGGATTTTGCTAAAGGATTTGTTGGTCTGCTCGGACATCCTGATGCGCTGGGAGAAGCGATTCATATTACCTCGGATGAGGTTCTGAACTGGAATCAGATTTATGCAGGGCTCGGCGCTGCGGCAGGCGCAGAGCCACAGGTGGTACACATCTCCACAGACTTCATTGCGGCCTTTACTCCTCCGGGCACCGCAGATGGTTTGATTGGCGACCAGGCGGTGAGCAGCGTATTTGACAACAGCAAGATCAAGGCGCTGGTACCGGATTTTGTGTGCACAGTTCCTTTTACCGAAGGCGTCAAGCGTTCGCTGTCTTGGTTTGAGAATCATCCTGAGCTGTGCACAGTAGACCCGGAATGGTCGGCGCTGGTGGATGCCTTGATTGAAAGACATGGTACGGCGCCGAAGCCGATTTCTTACTATACTAGAACGGAGCAAGCCTAATGATGTTAGCTGCCGCCCGGTAAGGGGTGGTAAAGCGGGGCTGAGCTGGACCTCACAGGAGGCGGTGCCGGCCCTGCGCCGTTCCAAAGAAGAAGACGACTGAACCCTTGCGGATCAGCGTCTTTTTGTGCTGTGTACCTATTTCTCCGTAGGCAGCTCAGGCATGAATCAGGGAATCTTGAATATACTCTCACTACCGAAATTCTCGTTAAAGGAGTTCTGGCCATGCCAACACATCCCTTTGTCTCCCGTTTCTTTGTCAACACCGATGCAAGGCGCGACAAGCTGATTTATGATTTGCCGGCGTCCTGGTGGAGCCGCCCTTATGAATACGAGTGGTGTACGCACTTTGTCTCCTCTCATGATGTGGTGCTGGATGCAGCTTGCGGTATTTCCAATCCGCTCAAGTTCTACCTCACCGGCGTCTGTGAGGAGGTTCATGCCTGCGATATGGATGCAAGAATTGTCAGCAAGGATGCTGTGATGGCCGAGGTTTCCCGCGATATTGGGGAGGAAGCAGCATGGCAAATACAGGCTAGACGGACTACACGCCTGCATCTGGCCCAGGCCGATCTAACAGCGCTTCCTTATGAGGATGGGTATTTTGACACGGTGTTCTGTATCTCTGTCTTGGAGCATCTGCCGCTGGTGGATCAGTATCGCGCACTGGGAGAGTTTCACCGGATTTTGAATGATGAGGGTCTCTTAATCCTGACTTTTGATTACCCAATAGTAAATCTCCAGCTCATGAACGGCTTGCTGCTACAGGCTGGATTCCAGTACTGGGGCGAGACGGACTTTGAGCTGCCTGTGGATGCCGTACGGACGGATACCTGGGGTGGCTTGAATTGTTTCCGGGCGGTGTTGAAGAAGCAGCAGGCCTGACAGACAATAATTTATTCAGGTCCATATGCCTAGTTCATTAAAGGGTGACTACTGGACTTTATACCCTTTATCTGGAATATTGTGGCTTGTATAGTAGAGTAGCATCAAAATGTAGTGAATCAGAAGATAAAGGGGTTAAACTGTTGCGCAGATCAGCATTTCTTATCATTATTATGCTACTACTTGTTACGTCTGCGTCTCCTGCTAACGGAGAGGAGGCGGGGCCGCAGCGTATTCAGCTGTCCTTTGCAGGTGATATCCTGCTGGACGGCTTCGTGGGTGAGCAAATTGCCCGCTATGGGGCGAATTATCCATTCGCGAAAGTGGCGCCGGTTCTCAAGAAGGCAGATATGGCTTTCGCAAATCTGGAGACGCCGGTATCTATCCGGGGGACGCCTTCACAGAAAAGCTTTGTTTTTCGTTCTAATCCCTCAGCTTTGAGCGGGCTAGTCTTTGCCGGCATTGACGGTGTGACCCTGGCTAATAATCATATTCTGGATTACGGCAAGACGGCAATGCTGGACACGCTGATTCATCTGGACAGAAATGGAATAGGACATACCGGTGCAGGCGCCGACATCAAGCAAGCGTTTAAGCCTTTTGTGAAGACCATAAAAGGGAAGCGGATCGCTGTGCTTGGCGTCAGCCGCGTGCTCCCCAGCCCTTCCTGGTATGCGGGGCCCTCTACTCCGGGTGCGGCTTCGGCGTATACGCTAGAGCCCCTGCTGAGCGAGATTAGAGCCTCATCCAAGGCCAATGATTTCACGGTTGTGTACATCCACTGGAACGAGGAATTCAAGGATTACCCGGAGAAATATGCCCGCACCCTGGCCAAGCAGATCATTGACAGCGGAGCTGACATGATTGTAGGCGCGCATAGCCATTGTCTGATGGGCATTGAGTATTACAAGCACAAGCCCATCTATTATTCGCTAGGCAACTTCGTGTTTAACCGTTCCACCCGTGGAGGGGATAAGACGCTTCATTCCATGCTGCTCAACATTGAGCTCAAGGGCTCGGATATGACGGGCCGGATCACTCCCGTGAAAATAATCGCGGGCCAGCCCAATTTTATGGGGCCGGATTATAATGCTCAGACGATACAGCGCCTCAACAAGCTTTCGTATAATGCGAAGATTAATTCGTTGGGGGAGGTACGGGAGAAGTAAGATTTCTCCGCCTCAGAATTTGTACTAAAGCGGCAATGACAAACTGGGTGTCTCATTCACCATGCTCGATGGTGATGAGACACCCTTTTGCTTAGCACCAGCAGGTTTACGGCTGAGTGCCTATTCGTGCACCGTGAGCCGAGCTTCTGCCGGAGTACGCGGTTTGGCTGGCGGGATCACCTCAGGATAGCCGATATGCAACACGCCTACGATTTTCTCGCCTGGAGCTACGCCGACGGCTTCCCGGAAGAACGGGGCGAACATGTAAGGATTGGTCTTCCACACGACACCGAGCCCCTGCTCCCATGCTGCGAGCTGAAAGCTCTGAATCCAGCTGCACACGGCGCCGAAGTCCTCCGTCCACTGCTTGTCCCGCGGGTCTTCCTGCATGACGACAATGAGGTGAACCGGAATCGTCATATATTCCTTCCGCCGCTGAATCTCGTATTTCTCCCGTTCTTCGTGCGACATGGCGCCGAGCACGGCTTCTGTAAAGGTCTCCCGGGCAGCACCCTTGTATTGAATAAAGCGCCAGGGCTCCCGGAGCGCGTGGTTTGGCGCCCAGTTGGCGGTGTTCATGAGAGAGAGCAGCAGCTCCTGTGGAACAGGCGTACTCTTGTACTGCCGGATACTCCGACGTTCCCGAATCGCTTGTGCAACGGGAGAAGCGGGGGAGTTATTCATTTTCTGTGCCTCCTGTATACCCATGTTATATACGTGACTTTGTCAATTATACTATATGAAATGGATTGAAATCTAAAGTTCTGCAGAGAGAAGTCAATCGGAATTGATACATTTGTTAAGGATTTATCTATTGTAATGTAAATGTTTTATGATCATTTTATATATATTCTATAAATAGCTTTCAATGAAAGGTATTTTCATATAAAATAAGTTACGAAATCTTAACTTTGTCGAAAAAACACAGGTCTTTGTCGAAAATGTTGTCGATAAATATCAAAAAATGTAGAAATAAAATTGACAGGAAAGAAATAGCACCTTACAATGCAGATATGGCGTAATCATTACTACTTTATAGAAGCTTTGATAGCTTTTAACTCTAGTGATTATTTAGGTGTTATTTCAAGGGAGGATACTTAAGATGAAAGCAACAGGAATTGTAAGAAAAGTAGATGAACTGGGACGTATCGTGATTCCAATTGAACTGCGTAGAACAATGGGAATTGACATAAAAGACCCGCTCGAAATCTTCGTTGATGGCGAAAAGATCATTCTCAGAAAATATGAGCCTACCTGCATCTTCTCCGGCAGCGCGGAAAACCTGATCAACTTCAAAGGTAAAATGGTCAGCAAAGATGTTCTTGACGAGCTGATTTCAAGTTTCGACAGAATCTAATTCAATTTCCGGTCCGTCCGGGAATGTTCCGCCTATAGAGGCCGGTTCGCAGCACAGTATTGTGCTTGTTGACCGGCCTTTTGTCATACTTTAAATAAAAACAAGACAGTAAACGATTGATTTATCCTTCGCTATCCTGGCGACTTTCCTATATCATAGAATGCATAAATACAGCATAAGAAAGGAGTTACTTCATGAGTCAGGAAGAAACCAAGTTTGAACATAACGAGCAGATCCCGCAGCTAAAGAGGCCGGAAGCGGTCATCTTCGATATGGACGGGACCTTGTTCCAGACGGAAAGCCTGCTGCTGCCGGCCTATCACAAAATGTTCGACATTTTGCGCGAGGAAGGATTATTTACAGGACTGACACCACCGGAGGAACGTATCCTTGGAAGTCTCGGCATGTTGCTGGATCAAATCTGGAAGATTGTAATGCCGGAGGCTGGAGAGAACGTACATCGCCGCGCGGATGAACTGCTGCTGCAGTTGGAGATTGAAGGTCTTGAGGCTGGGAATACGCTGCTTTATCCGCAGGTGGCAGAGACACTTGTGGCGTTAAAAGAGCGTGGGGTGCGTCTGTTCGTGGCCAGCAACGGTCTACAGGACTACATCCACAGCATTGTAGTAGTGCATGAATTAAAGGACCTGTTCGAGGGCTTGTACAGTGCAGGCGGGCAAGGAACAGCAACCAAGACGGACCTGGTGCGCATTCTGCTGGACAATCATGGGATTAGCAGCGCGTGGATGGTGGGAGACCGTTCTTCCGATGTAGAGGCGGGTAAAGGAAACGGTCAGACTGTGATTGGCTGCGCCTACGCAGGCTTCGGGCGTCAAGATGAGCTGAAGGGCTCCGATGTGATTATCAATTCTATGGCCGAGCTGCTGGAGCTTTATGACAATGCGGAATAAAGAAGTTTGACTTTGACTGCTTTAACGCTGTTTCTAATATAGAATGCATAAAAATAATTTTACTCATTATAGCGGTTGAAATCTGGCGATAGCCTGCAACTTAACAGAGCCTTCATATCCACGTTCAAACCGTGGGTATGGAGGCTCTGTCTGTAATCAGGCGTTTTGCGGGGATAAGCAGGGAGCCATTAGCCATTAATCTGGCTCTTGCTTGTTCAGCTTCCTGTAGAGCGCCGGCGTGACGCCAAATTTCTTCTTGAACGCGACGTAGAACGTATTCAAGGAAGTGAAGCCGTACTTTTGAATAATTGGCTCAATCGGCTCATCGCTGGAGATCAATTCTTGGCAGATGATCTGGAGTCTTTTCTCCGAAATCGTCTCGGTGATCGATCGTTTGGTCTCGATCTTGTACAGATTACGCAAATAATTGACGGAGAAGCCAAGCTCGTCGGCTAGCATTTTGGTAGTCAGATTGGCATCTGTCAGATAATGATCGATCCGCCTGTCCACTTCAGTGACCAGGGTTGCCTTCTTGGATGCGCTGCGCGCCAGGATAATCTCCTCCAGCGTTCTACTGGACAGGTCTTTCATCCATATGCCCAATGCTTCCAAGGTCTCCAGCTTTGCGATCTGGTTCTCAATTGAGGTCAATCCCCACGCACTGGACAGCACGGCATGCGGGGTGGATTCCTGTAGCGAGCGGCGGATGTACATGAAGAAGGTGATCAGCGACATTTTACATTCAAAATAAGGGCGGGCTTTCAGTAAATCCAGAGCGCTGTCCATCGTCTCAAGCAGAACTTCGGTACTGCCCTTCTGAAGTGCCTGTGACAACTGGCGATCCAGGACCAGGGGCATTTCGAACAGCTCGCTGGGAAGTCCCTCATTAACCTCATCTGTAATCAGAGTGCCGTGTCCCAACCTGAAGCGCTCCTGGGTCATTTCATAGGCTGTCAGGTAGCCTTCATGCAGCTCAGCTAACCCTTCCAGATATCTTCCGCATGCCACAGTGGTACTGATGGACAAATACTGCAGGACTAGCCGCTGAGATTCGCTGAGAATCCCTTTGAAGGCAGCCATAGACTGGCTCTTATCGATCGGTAAAATGACGGCAATATGGTCATTGCCCATATCTGCGGTATGAAGCTGTCCTTCGAAAGCAGACTGCAGCGATTCTTCAATAATATTGGCGATGGCAAACCGGAGCAGCCGCCGGTCCTTTCTCGAATAAGTCTTGGTGAAATGCATGAAATGGTCTATTCGGAAGATAGCCACAGCCAGATGTTCCTCCGGCATAGAAAGATCCAGCTCATGGTTGGCTTTGCGGACCTCCGTTATGGAGTAGGCCCGGCCTTCCAGCAGTTCACGTATAAAGCGCTCCCGCCCCAGATATTTATTCTCCCGCTCATATTCGGTCAGTTCATTGATTCTTTCCACCTGTGAGACAAATACATTGGACAAATAGACCAATTCATTCGAGTCCTTCTGATTGTCCTGCATCTCCGTTTGGTGCTGCTTCATGACTGTCTGTACAAGCTCCTGAATCGGTGAATAGACCCTTCTCGATAAGAACACAATCACCCACAATGAGGCGAAGAACAGACCGATGAACAGTAGGAAAGTCAGGTTGCGCAGGAAAGTGATTTTATGGAGAATAACGGATTTCGGAATGCTCTCGAAAAAAGTCCAGTTTTGGATACCGTTAATGGATGTATTGGCGTGAATCAGCATTTGCTCCGGCTGGTCTTGCGGCTTGTATAGCCTCCAGCCATCTGTGGCGATGTCCCTGGCGCTGCCGAAATCCATGATCTGCTGACTTGTCATGGGAACGGTGCTGTAGATGAGTTCGTTCCGGTCATTAAGGACGAATAGATTGCTTTGCAGGGAACTGCTGTTATTTTGCAAGAGTGTCATGATACTGTCGGCATCGACATTGAGCACGAACGCTGAGATGGATTTTCCAGTCTCATAAGGCACGATGGCTGTAATAATTCTCTTATCTTTGACGGTGCTCAGTGGCAGCTCAATCGTGCGCGAAATCAGGAACGGCCCGTCTGTGATTTTGCGCGCATGCAGTCTCTGAAGTACCTCTTGGTCATAGAAGTCCGTGAAGGTGCTGAGGCCTAATCGTGAATCGACTACATTCTGCGTGTAGTCATTAATGAGATATACAGAATCGATGGAAGGGTTGCCGTTCTTCACGTTCATAAGCCGGCTCCATACCGTATAAGTCTCAAAATCGCTGTGCTCCTCTGACAGGGCATAGGCTTCCAATTGCACATCGGAACTGGAGGAATAGGCATAGTTGATAGACCATTCCATTAACTGGGTCGTATTTCGCGAGCCGTTGATCAGAAGGGACTGGGAGTGGTCTCCAATCTCCTTCAGCAGTGTCCTGGAGGACATCGAGTAGAGGGCGATTAGTGAGAGCGCCAGGAACAGAACATTGGCACTGACAAAATAAATAATGATCTTCATAAAGGTTGTCTGCGGTTTCAAGACCGTCCAGCGAAATAGCTTGAATTCTGACATAAGATGATTCCCCTGACCATTGCTATCATTATAAAAGACAGGTCTCATTATAGCATAAAAGGGCTTTCATTCTAGGGAATCGATGATTCCTGCAAAGGTGATGTTTTCGGGAAAAACGGAGATTGAAGCATGTAGTAACCCGCGTTAAATTCTGCAATTGCGGCCCGGCGCCCTCCTTGATATCGTTTGTGTCAGACAATTTCACGATTGATTCAACGAGGGGGTATCAGAGAATGCAATATCTTCAGAAACGAGGGATGAGGTATAAGCTGCAGCAGATCGTACGCAGTCCTTTTTTATACGGGATGGCTGTTCCGGGCTTACTCTTCTTTCTTGTATTCAGTTATTTTCCGATTTACGGGATTATGATTGCGTTCAAGGATTACGATTATTCAAAAGGAATTACAGGAAGCGATTGGGTCGGCTTCCGCAACTTCAATTATTTCTTTACATCCAATGACTTCTGGGTGATCCTGCGCAACACGCTGCTGTTGAACATTCTGTTCATAACATTCACGACGTTGGCAGCTGTTGTAATTGCCCTGATGTTCAACGAAATTCGCAACAAGTATTTTAAAAGAATCTCGCAGTCTCTGATTTTCCTTCCATACTTTATGTCATGGATTGTTATTGGGATGCTGGTGCAATCCTTTCTCGGCGGGGAACAGCCCCCGGTGAATACTTGGATTCAGAATCTGGGCTTCGAGCCGATCAACTGGATGTTTGAGCCTGCGGTCTGGCCGTGGCTGCTGACAATCATCCGCGTCTGGCAGGGGGCAGGCTACCTGTCGATTATTTTCCTGGCGGCGATCACAGGCATTTCCGAGGATTTGTATGAAGCGGCCCGGATAGACGGTGCTTCTAAAATGCAGATCCTGATGCGGATTACAGTGCCGCTTCTGGTGCCGACGATTTCGGTGATGACGCTGCTGTCTGTCGGCAAGATTTTTAATGGGGACTTTGCAATGATCTATGCCATTATCGGTGACAACTCGCTGCTGTATCCGACGACAGATGTTATTGATACCTTTGTCTTCCGTTCGATGAGACAGCTGCATGACTTCGGCATGTCTTCTGCAGTGGGCTTATTCCAGTCCGTGATGGGTCTGATCTTCGTTGTAGCCGCTAATGCGATTACGCGCAAAATGTCCAAAGAATCTGCTTTATTCTAGGAGGGGGAACCATGAAACAAACGTTGTCCGACCGCATATTTTCCGTGGCCGCCTATGTCATTCTCATTTTATTTACGATCTTTTGCATCATTCCCTTTCTATTGATGATTATCGGGTCGTTCACCAAAGAGAGTGAGCTGATCGTTCACGGGTACACGCTATTCCCGAAAGAGTTCTCTACGGCGGCTTATAAAGCACTGTTGAACTCCGATGCTTTGTATCAAGGGTATGGTGTGACGGTACTCATTACAGTGGTGGGTACGCTCTCCGCCCTGTGTATTTCGGCAATGCTGGCCTACTCGCTGTCTAATAAGCGAAATGTGCTGCAGACACCGCTCTTGCTCTATTGCTATCTGCCCATGCTGTTCTCGGGCGGGATCATTCCGTTCTATATTGTAGTCACCCAGTGGCTGCATCTGCAAAATAGCATTTGGGCGCTCATACTCCCGCTGCTCTGTCAGCCGTTCCTGGTCTTTCTCCTTGTCAGCTTCTTCCGGACGGTTCCGGATGAACTGGAGGAGGCAGCCCGGATAGATGGTGCGAACGAAATGCGGGTGTTCTTCCAGATTATTATTCCGATCTCCAAGCCGATCCTGGCATCGGTCGGTCTGTTCTACGCCCTTAACTACTGGAATGACTGGTTCATGGGTCTGATGTTCGTCGATAATGAGAAGCTCTTCCCGCTGCAGCTAATCCTGCGCCGGATGGTATCGAACATGGAAGCGGCGAAGAATCTGATTCCGTCCGCTGCCGCCATCTCTACTGATGCGCCGACCTATGGTGTAAGAATGGCCACGACAATGCTGACGATTGGCCCAATTATTCTGCTGTACCCGATGCTGCAAAAGTATTTCGTCAAAGGGTTGACGGTCGGGGCGGTTAAGGGGTAAGCATATTCTCGGTATTAGCCGGGCAACAACCGGTTAAACGCATATAGCCTTATACATTAAGAGGAGGGTTACAGAAATGGCGCGAACAAAAGTGCTTGGCACCATGATGGCAGGGGGATTGTCATTATCATTGCTGCTGTCAGGATGTGGAGGCGGCAATAATAATGCAGCTTCGGGCAGCAATAACACAGGTGGGAAGAATGCACCCGTCTCCACTGCCGGATCTAAAGAAGTCGTTGAATTGAAGGCCTATTTCCCGGGTGATAAACCGTCCGGCTTCGAGGATGTTCTCAAGGCGGTAAATGAAAAGATGAAGGCGGACAATGTGGGAGCTTCGCTCAATATCAATTTCCTTCCTTGGTCCGACTATGGTAATTCGGTTTCTGTCAAAATGTCCGCAGGTGAAAGCTTTGATATGTATCTTGATGCGCCGTGGCTGTCACTGTCGCAGATGGTGGCCAGCGGCTCCATTATTCCGCTCGACGATCTTATTGCTTCCCGCAAGGAACTGAAGGATTCCATTCCGCAGCAAATGTGGGATGCCAACAAATTCGGCGGCAAAATCATGGGAATACCGCTGGGTACAACTCAGGGCGCACTCTACGGCTTCATGATCCGCAAAGACCTGCGTGAGAAATATGGCATGCCGGAGCTGAAAACCGTGGCTGATGTTGAGAAGTTCCTGTACACCGTCAAGGAAAAAGAAACAGCCATCAAGCCTTTTGTCATTGACGGACGCAAAGCCGATAAGCTGGCGATCATTTTCAGCGATGATTTGAATACGGGCAAGGTCAGCGATCTGGAAACCTCCGTGCCGATGTTCTATTACAATCTGAACGACAAGAAGGTAGTCGGCGCATGGGATACCGCTTCGCTGGACCAGTCGTTTGAACGGGCGACAACATTCTATAAGGACGGCATTCTGTCCAAGAACATTGCTCAGGAGCAAAATGCGCAAACCCTGTTCAACCAAGGGAAATACGCAGCAACCTTCTATACCGCCGATGGCGTTGAGGGTCTGAAGTATTTGGATGCTCTGAAGAATCAAGGCGCGGAGCTTGAGGTTGTAGTGCCGAACGATGAATCGTCGAAGCCGTATTCAACCTTCCAGCAATGGAATTTCCTTGCTGTTCCTAAGGCCTCTAAACATGCGGAGCAGGTTATGGATGTGGCCAACTGGCTTTCGATCAAAGAAAACCATGATCTGCTCGAATATGGGGTAGAAGGCAAGGATTGGGAAGCTGCAGGAGATACAGGCTACAAGTCGCTCTCTAATTATGCTTTCCCTGGCTATGTACTAACCTGGCGCCCGAATCTGGTCCGCACACCGGATAATATGCTGCCGGGAGATAAGGAGTGGTACACCAAGGCCAGCGAATCCGACACCTTTAATGTAAGTCCGATTACAGGCTTCAGCTTCGAAGCGGATCAGGTGAAGACGGAGTATGCCAAGACTACACCATTCTTCGATTCAGTATTCCTGCCTTTGGCTCAAGGTGTACTGCCTGCAGACAAAGGCCAAGCAATGCTGAAGGATAAAATTCTTGGTGTCGGTGGACAAAAAGTGCTGGATGAAATTCAGAAGCAGATCGATGCCGTGACCGCAGGAAAATAAATAACTTTCAACAGAAACCAGCCATGAAAGAGGAGAGCGAATGACAACAGTACGCAGCGAACTTAACCCGATTATCAAGACCACTGATGTGAGTCCATCCCGTCCCGACTTTAAAGTGCTTGGCGCTTTCAATGCGGGGGTGGCAGTCTATGGCGAGGAGACCATCTTGCTATTGCGAGTCGCTGAAGCCCCTGTATCGGAAAATGCAGGAGAGGTGCTGATCCCGAAGCTGAACGAAGTCACGGGAGAGGTGAACGTGGAAAAGCTGTCTTTGACGGATTCCCGTTATAGCTTCGCCGATTCCCGCTTTGTGGCAGAGAACGGCAAAATGACGATGCTAACCTCTATGTCCCACCTGCGGGTGGCGAGGAGTAAGGATGGCGTTACGTTCACGATCGAAGAACAGCCGGCGCTCTTTCCGCAGACTGCTCTGGAGGCATGGGGCATTGAAGACCCGCGCATCACGCAGATTGGCGACAAATACTACATCACCTACAGCGCAGCTTCTGTCCGCGGCGTGGGTGTAGGTTTGGCCGAGACCAGCGACTTCCGGACATTCATACGCCATGGCATCATGCTGCTGCCAGAGAACAAGGATGTCATGCTGTTCCCTGAGCAGATCGGCGGCAAGTATTATGCCTTGACCCGTCCGGTTCCACATTCCTTCGGAGCGCCGGAGATGTGGATCGCTGAATCACCGGACCTGGTTCACTGGGGCAAGCATCGTTTTCTGATGGGGCTGCGCCAGGATTCCTGGGACGGCGGACGGATGGGCGGAGGAGCGGTACCGATTCGGACTGAACACGGCTGGCTAGCCCTCTACCATGGGGCAGACACCAAGCACCGCTATTGTATGGGCGCGGTACTGCTTGATCTGGAAGATCCGGGCAAAGTTATCGCCCGCTCGACCCGTCCGTTCATGGAGCCGGAGGCCGATTATGAATTGAACGGCTTCTTCGGAGGCGTTGTATTCTCATGCGGTGCGCTCCTGATTGGTGACACTGTCCGCATGTATTATGGAGCGGCGGATGAAGTTATGGCCGTGGCCGATATTCCGCTGGCCGATATTTTAGATACGCTTTCTTATGAAGAACCACTAATTTAAGAAGCAGCAAGCTACATCATTTGTCGTTCTGGCCTGCGCCGCACCAACGTTTATTGGCGCGGCGCAGGCTGGAATGCAATGATATTAATTTGTCGACATGGGAGGAACAGCAATGAAGAAGAACCTGAGTATATTCATGATCCTGACTTTGCTTCTACCACTATTTACAGCAGGTCCATTTGATAGCGCTTACGCTGCTGAATCGGAGAATGGAACTGTCCAGCTATCCGGAGACCCTTCATTTGACAGCGACAGTGTTGCGAATAGCGCAGCTAACCAATGGAGATGGCTCAGCTATCCTGGTGCCCGTTTTTCGCTGAATCCTAACAAGGGCAGCGTCTCGCTGGATCAAGGCAAAGCGCCGATGGCGAATGATCTGGCTTTTAACATTGGCGGTTTTCTGGGGGCGGGGCAGGTCCAGTTCTACGGTCTTATGAATGCCAAGATTGCTGAAAGCGGGCAAAACGGAAATACAGCAAGCTCAATCAACACGACCTGGTATCCCTATAAAATTGATTTTAACGCTACGTATAATACTCCATCCGGGGTGAATATGTCGGGCTATGATTACTTCACGGACGCCGATTCCTCGGTTGTTCGTGTCATGAAGGTTAATGGTAACGCTAACAAGGATCTGATCCTGGGCGGAACCATTGCTGGCAGCGGGAGCGCTCGCTGGGATGCCGAGCATCAGGTACTCGTTGTTTCAGATGCCAGCTATTTTTACGCTTTGAAGTTTGTTAGTCTCACTGGTAGTGAACTGACGGCTTCACCGCTCAGCCAGGTTCCGGTTATCAATGGCAGCAGCTGGTCCCTGCGGATTCCAGTGGGAGTCGCTAGCGGTAACACTTATGCCACCGGATTCGGATTCGCTGCGAGCGAGGAGGGCGTGGAGAAGGCGATATCCCGGGCCTCAGGGAACTTTGCCCAAGGGGTGAGCGCTTCACTTGCCGCCACCAAAGCGGTGTTCGATTCCAATCTGCGGAAGGCACCGGCACCGCAAAACTTCGGCATTGCAGGCGGTATCGACAGCAAGGGTGTGACGGCGCAGCAGCATCGCATGTTCTACTACGGGGCGTTTGCTTTTTTCCTGAACAATTATATGAACGTCCTCCCCGAGAATACAGCGCATTTCAACTATCCCCAAGTGTTGTTGGGCAAGGCTTCGACATGGGGCTTCGGAGCTGCGTATAACAATGGTTCAGTAGCCTGGGAGAGCTTCCTCGGCCAAGAATGGCTGTCTTACATGATGCCGAGGGAAGCCTGGGAAGCTTATACCGGGACGATGTCCCTGGTTGGAGAGGATGGCTACATTCCAGGCGAGGTGCTTCCGGCGCGCAAAGCGCAGGCTGCCTGGGTGATCTACCGAAATGGCGGAGCCTCCAAGGAAGAGCTCGCCCAGCAGTATGGCAGCATCAGACGCAATCTGCTCTGGCTGGAGCAGAATCCACGCTGGATTTATATCAGTCATGATCAAGCGGATGAGAAAGACCTGGAGTTCATGGCATCATTTTTGTTCGATGCTGATTTTGCGAGCCGGATTGCACAGGAGATTGGGCAGCCGGAAGCGGAAATCAAGATGTGGAAAGACCGCAAGAACAATATGGAGAAAGATATCCGGGAATGGTTCCTGACCAACCCGAACAAGCTGAACCAATACTATTTCAAAGACAGTAACAGCTATAAAGTGGGCGAGTATGAGTCGATTCTGAATGCCATTTATTTGAACAGTCTAACGGATGCAGAGAACCGGATGCTGATTGACTTTTGGCGGGGGATGGCGAATGCCAATGCGCCGGTTAACGGGCAGTTTTATAAATACGGCGTCATGTCCCTAAATGTGTATGCTATGTATAACAAAGGCTACAAGGGAGACGCCCGGCAGATCATTTACACAGCGATTCGCGATACGGTCAAGGCCGGAAATTTCTCTGAGAATATACAGCCAACGGGCAGTATTGAAGGCGTTAGTCCCAGCACGTTCACAGCGGCAGGCATGATTGACTTCACGCTGATGGCAAACGGGCTGGAGACGTACACTGGCGAGCCGCGAAATATTAATCTTGGAACCTCATGGGGGGAGACGGCTTTGCCGGATATTGAGGATTTCAATTATGTCAGCGACTGGTCGATCTCGTCGGATGCTCACATCACTGCGAGTGATGGAATCGGGAGAGTTGCCGTTAACGACAACTCGGGCAGAGACTATGGTCACGTCGGTAAGAGAGTCAGCTATAATGTCACGGATAACCCCTCTATTCACATTAAAGTTACTCAGGTAGATCCAGGCGGGAAATGGGCACTTAAAGTGACTGACGGAGGAACGGATATTGCATTGCAGAATGATACGGAGGCAACTGGAGAATTTAGCTACAACCTTAAAGACATCACAGGCTGGAGCGGCAGCAAGTCGTTCGTAATCAAGATGTATGCATCCGGCGGAAAAGGAAAATCGTATCAGGTCGACTATCTTGCCACCGAGCCATTGTCTGATGTTGAGCTGGCTCTGGATAAGCAGTCCTTTGTTCTGGGCCAAAATATGCAGATCTCTTATAAAGGAGCATCCGGGCAGAAGGACTGGCTCGGGATCTATAAGGATGACGGCGGGGAACCGGGGGAGAACAATCCACCGCTTGCCCGTGCTTATAAAAGTAATGAGGACACAGCGTCTGGTACAGTAAGCTTCGATGCAAATTGGGCGCCAGGTAATTATCGAGTGTTCTTGCTGAAAAACGACGGTTATACGGTCGCAGCCTCCGCACAATTCAGGATAACTGCACCCTCTGCTCCCGGGCAGGTGTATCTGACAGGAGCAGTGTCGGCCAGCGGCTATCTGACCGGAACCCTGGCGATCTCACCGCCAAGTAACTCTACCTATGTACAGGAATATGTGCTGTATTGGGGAGACCGGAACGGCAAGCTGTCGGGGGTTCAGCCTATCGCTGTGGTTCCTGCAGCGATAGCCACTGTGAACCATGAACTGACCAGAGTTCCGGTTCCTGACGGAGCGGAAGCGCTGATCATCTATTCGAGAACCAAGGGATTTGAATCGTTAGTATATGCGGCCGACGAATTGCCCAAAGCAGGCCTCCAGCCGCTGCAACTGGCAGATTTCACCGATGTCTCCGACTGGACCGTGCAGCAGAACGCCAATATAGCCTCTGTGAACGGCCTCGGACGGGTTGAGGTGAATCCAGGCCGGGATTATGGTCATGTGGACAAAGAGCTGTCCTACAATATCAGCGATCTTCCATTGATCCGGGTGAAGATCGACGGGCTCGACAGTGGAGCAAAGTGGGCGTTGAAGGTCAATACGGGTTATGACTTTAACGATGATATCACCCTCCAGAGGGATACGGACCAGACAGGTGAATTCACTTATAATTTGCGGGAAATCACCGGCTGGAAAAATGCAAGAACTTTCACCATCAAATTGTATGCCGTGGGCGGTCAGGGGAAATCCTTCCGGATCAGCGAATTGTCGGCTTTACCTGTGGAGCCTGTGCTTACGGTTCCCGGCGAACCTACCGGAGTACAGGCCTCCGCCAGTAACGAATCGGCAATCGTAAGATTCGCAGCACCTGCTGACAATGGCGGCAGCGAGATTTTGCGGTATACCGTGACTGTATGGTCGGACGACAATGCGGTCAAGATGGTGGAAGGAACGGGCAGCCCGGTTACTGTCTCTGATCTGAGCAACGGTACGGCGTATACCTTCACAGTAACAGCAAGTAACGCCCAGGGCGATTCGGCAGTGTCCACACGCTCGAACGAAGTGACTCCTACTACAGAGCTGCCTCCGGCACCTCTTCGCCCAGAGAACCTGAACGGTATGGCAGGTGACAAGCAAGTCAAATTGACATGGGATGAGACCAAGAATACAGTCAGCTACGCAGTATATCAATATGAAGGCGTCACAGCACCAGCTGATCCTGATCGTTGGGTGCTTGTTGCACCTAGCGTTACAACAGCCACGTACACGGTGAATGGCTTGAGTAACGGAACAAGTTATGCGTTCGCGGTAAAAGCCGTCAATGCGGGGGGAGAAAGCGACTTTTCCGCTGCGGTGACTGCAACGCCAAGTGCTGCTGTGCCGCAGACTCCGGCAGTTCCAACGCTTCTGACCAGTACAGCAGGAGATAAAGAAGTCACATTGAAGTGGGAAGCAGTAAAGGGTGCTGATGCTTATGCAGTCTACCAGTACGAAGGGACAACCGCGCCAATTAATTCTTCTGACTGGGTGCTTGTTCAGTCCGGGGTTATAGAGACGACTTATACGATAACTGGGCTTACGAATGGCACCGGCTATGCGTTTGCCGTAAAAGCACTCAATTCAGGAGGGGCCAGTGACTACTCCGCAGCAGCGACTGCTGTACCGACGGCCGCGGTATTGCCGGAACATCCGGACACGTCGGGCAACAGCGGAAGCAGCGTTCAAGAATCCATTACAATTAAATCAGATGATGGAAAAATCACAATACCAAGCGGCAGGAACGGCGAGGTCACCCTGGGGAACCAGATTGTCCTCTCTGTGCCTGCCGGGGTGGCAGACCAGGATATGATGATTACCATCGAGAAGCTGCTCCATCTGGATAATCTGCTACGCGACAAGAACAAAACACTTGTCAGCGATGTTTTTGAGATCACTAAAAATCTCGTAGGCCATTTTAAAAAGCCTGTTACCTTGACCTTGAAGTTCGATCCGTCCCTCGCCGGAAAGGATCAGAGAGTCTCCATATTCTATTATGACGAAGCAAAGAAAACCTGGGTTGAAGTGGGCGGTACAGTAAAGGGGGATTGGATTACTGCTGAAGTAGACCACTTTACCAAATTTGCTGTTATGGCTGTGGATGGCAGTCTGGGAGAGAGCAGTCAGTCTAATCAGCCAGCACCTGCCTTCGCTGACATCATCGGTCACTGGGCCGAGAGCTACATCAGGGATGCTGTTGGCAACAAGCTTGTCAGCGGTTACCCGGATGGAACGTTCAAGCCGGGTAGCCCAGTCACCCGTGCCGAATTTACGGTGATGCTGATCAATGGTCTTAAGCTAGAAAAAACAGGTTCAGTACCTCCGTTTAGCGATCAGTCCAAATTTGGTGCATGGGCGCAAGAAGCAATTGCAACTGCGGCTGAAGCAGGTCTTGTGAGCGGGTATAAAGACAACAGCTTCCGCCCGGATTCCCGCATTACCCGTGCGGAGATGGCGGTGATGATTGCCAGAGCGCTTGATCTGACTACCGATTCCGGGGCAATGACCAGTTTGGCAGATGACACTGCTATTCCACAGTGGGCCAAAGGAGCGGTGGAAGCGATGCATAAGCTGGAGATCGTCAATGGCCGAAGCGATGACAAGTTCGTTCCGAACGACACGGCGACCCGAGCAGAAGCTGTGGTCATGCTGCTTAGAATGCTTGCTATCCATAATAATCAATAAGCGAATCTGTGCGCGTTATTTGTGAACGACCATGATTAAGAGAGAAAGGCCCGCGAGCTGGCGGCCGTACTGGCTGCGGATGATAGCAATAGCAGCTAAACAAGGGAAAGAGCCTCAGTCCGTGTATTCCGGGCTGAGGCTCTTTCGGTGATGCATGGAAAAGAATCAAAAAAGAGGCCATGGAGGAAGTGTACCTCCTTATTCTTCGGTGACTTTGGAAGAGACTGGAGTTTCCTTGTTTCTATGAATCCATAGCGCATATTCCAGCGGCCGTACCAGCGATTTGCGATAGGTTTCAGTGTCGCCAGACCGGAGAAAGACCTCACGAGCGGGCTTGGGATTGACCTCCAGGATATATATTTTCCCTTCATGATCAATGGCAAGATCCAAGGCCAGCTCGCAAAGGGAGCTGAAGCAGTCTTCCAGATAGGCAGCAGCTTCGATACCCAGCTTCTCGGCCGTTTTCATCACCTTAACGGCTCTCTCCTGGCTGCCAAGCCAGCTCCTGAGCAGCTTCTCAGCCTGAACAGCATGGCCGCCGCCATGCAGGTTAGAGGTTACGCTGCGCGCCGCACCGACGCGTCCAGCCATCCCCGTCAGTTCCCATACGCCATGCCCGTTCTTCTGAACCAGCATACGGTAATCATGAAAGCGTCCGTTAGGCAGACGCAGAGGAATGCCCTGCTGTGCGAGAAAGCTAGTTCCAATACACCACTGGCGGACTACACTGTTAAGCTGGGAGAGCGAGACCTTGCGGGGGGAGATAATGCGGCGATTCTGCCGGCGGCCCTGAATATCGAAGAAGCCTTGTTCACGGCTCTTCTTCTCGATGCGAAGAATGCCGCGCCCGCCAGTGCCATTAATCGGCTTGATATAGACGACGGGATGGTTTCTCAGCATCCGTTTGAGCTCAGCGGAAGACTGATAGAGCAGCGTCTCCGGGAGATGCTGCCGGAAACGCTGCTTTTGCGAAAAGGTTTGGTGGATGGTCCATTTGTTACGCAGCGGCCGGTTCAGAAAAGTCAGATGATTGTAGCGGGCACGGAAGCGAAGGAGCTGCTGGAAGCGGACACTTTTCTGGATACGGCAGCGATCAAAGATCATAGCCGGCAAGGCCCGCCACTTGCGGGACCAGTTCCCTGTTTTGGAGTCATAGACCATCGCGTAAACTTGCTCTTTCGAGGCGTGTACATCCATAGGCGTAAAGACAAACACATCTAATCCGAGCTTGCCGCCTTCGATAATCATCCTCCGATACACACTTTTTTCTTCGAGCTGCTTGGCATCGTTCAGATATAGCGTAAGAATGCCTAAGACGGGTTGCGACACAGTAGTTCACCTTCTTGTGTAGAGATGGTAGTACTTCCCGTATGTTCGGGCGAACGCAGCTCAAGCGTAGGCTTGCCGGTCGGCCCGGTGGTAAGAGCCACCGCAGCCAAGCCGGCACGGAAGCACATCTTCAGGCTGGGGGTATTGTCACTAGCGACACTGCATTCCAGTCTGCCGAGGCGTTGCAGCTGAGCCGCTAGAAGCGAAGAGCCGGTATGCTTTCCCCGGTAGAGTGGATGGACAGTGACAAGGCATGCTTCTTTGCCGAAGCCGGACACGAAGCTCAGGCCCGCGAGCTGGCGGCCATGCTGGCCGCGCACGGTAGCGATCAGCAGCGAAACACCGGGTAGGGCAAGCTGCTCGGGTGTCAATGCAGCCAGCGCCCGGTAACCCTGGAGCGTGATCCGTCGATCACCGTGATGCCGGATGAAATGCAGCAGGCCGTCCAGCCGAGCGGTCCACTGTGCAGGGGCTGTGTCATAGATGGAAGAGATTTGCATGTCTTTGTCACTTCCTTCAGGCAAGTTTATTCGGGGAGCTGGGACAGATGCTGGCTGTACTGGAAGATCCGTTCCAGCGATAGCTTGCGAATCGCCGGTTCATCGAATTTCATCGGTCGCGAATTAGCCTCGAAGAACCAGAGGCCTCCGTTATGGTCGACTCCAAGATCCATGGACATTTCCCCAAGTCTATAATCGGAGGCACGCTCGATCTGGCGGGCCATTAAGAGAGCTGTCGTGGGCACACTCTTGAGAATGGCTGCAGCCCGTTCGGTACTGAAGGTTCCCTCCAGCATGCTGGAGGGTTCTTCAATGGTGCCGCCGCGCGGTACATGTGTGGTGATGCTCCGGGCACCAGCCAGCCGGGCGCCGATGCCTGTTACGCCCCAGTTGCCCCGGCTGTTCTTTTGCAGCAGCACGCGAAGATCGAAGGGACGTCCGCGATGTGTGGCGAGGTCAATAGCCTGCTGGACGATATAGCGAGCCGTTCCCTTCTCTTTGCTGATGCGACTCCAGAGGCGTTCCATGGAAGCTGTTTTGTAGGTGACGTTTTTTTTGCCAGTCTGGATTTGCAGCCGGTAGGGCAGAGCAGTATCCGCAAGATATTTTAGCCGCATTATGCCTTTACCAGCTTTGCCGCTTTCGGGCTTAAGGTAGAGACTATCATGATTTTTCAGCATGGCGGTCAAGGAGCCTGAGCTGCGCAGTCGGCGGGTCGTGGGCACATGCTTCGAGGTGAAGCGGGAGCTGTGCAGCCATTCGAACAAATTCCATTTGTTGAAAAAATACGGATTGTACAGATGGATGTCAGGATGCTCCAGACACTGGGCAATTTTGCGGGCCACCGGCTTCAGCTCTTCCTTTTCCCTGTTTGCCACCCGATTATAGATGACCTGTGGCAGTGGTACAGGGACGCTGTACCACTGCTTGCCACCGGGAGAAGGAATAAAACCGTTGATGAACCGTTCTTCCAACTTGAGATCCCGGACCGTAACTACGTATACAAGGTAGCCCAGTTCTTTGCCGGTGCGGATAATATCGCGGAAATTACTGCGATTCCCACAAAATTTCAATCGCTTGTCACTGGTGGTGAGAATGGCGATAACGGGCTTGCTCTCATCGGGAATGCGGGTGTTCAAGGCTCATCCCTCCTGCGGAATTTGCTGAGATACAGGCAATGTTCCAAAATATGCTCGATGGAAGCTCTGCCCTCAGCGCGCAGGGAAGGGTGGCGGAAGATAGAGCGTCCGGGCTTGGCATTCGCCTCGAACATCCAGATTTCCTCGTCCTGGTCGATCCCGAGATCGAAGCCGATCTCGCCCAGCAGATGACGATGCTGGATTTCCAGCGACTCCGCCAGCCTGATGGCGGTACTCTTGGCACGCTGAAGCACCTCATCGGCCTTGCTTCCAAATACACGGCCGAGCGCCTGCTGTGGCGTGAGCAGTGCACCGCCATTCTTGAGGTGGGTAGTGACGCTGCCGCGTCCGGCCTTCTTGGCGCCGATACCAACGACAACCCACTGATTACTGCCATTCTTGTGCATATGAAACCGGAAATCGATAGGGCAACCGTCAATTTCAATGAGGCGAATGCCCTGCTGCACGATATAATTCTGAAGCTGCTGACCGTGGCGGCCCCGCAGCATACGCATCAGGCTCTCGAAGTTTGAGAAGCGCAGCAACACGTTCTTGCCGTTCTTACGGTAACGGGCAAAATAGCCCTTTTTCGGTAAATAGGTAAGCCGGTAAATGCCGTGACCCAGACTGCCTGCCGACGGTTTGTAATATACGAAATGATGACGGTCCAGCATGTCACGCATTTTATCTGCACCGGGATTGGTGTGGGTCTCCGGCACGTAGCGGTTCGCCGTGGAATCGTTCTCCAGCAGCTTATAAATATCGGATTTATTGAAGAAGCTCCAGTTGAAGTAGGGGATCTTCTTGCGCATGAACCGTTCCCGCAGTTGGTTGATGTAGGGTGAGGTTTCTGCCCTTCTGCTGGGCAGCCGGTTGTAGACGACATCAGGCAGCGGCACCATTTTGCGTTCGAATTTGCCGCTTGAGGTGAGGAAATAGCCGTATACCTGTTCCTGCTGCCAATTGATATCGCGTGGGGTGAAGGCAAAAATATAGCATTTATTGCTTCCCTCACGCAGTAGTTGTTTGATGAATCCTGTGCGGGAACCGAAGGGTTGGGAAGAGGAGGTCGGTCCGTCGGACAATATACCGACCAGCGGTCCGAGCTGCACTTCATCGTTCTCCAAATTGCGCAGGTAAATGCCGCCTGTCTTCGGAACCTTGATGGCGCTCTTCACACCAGAGGCGAGGAACATATGCTTGCCGGCTCGCTTGATGGGTTTGATGATCGCCGGAATCGTATCCTTACCCAGCCGCAGGCGGATGTTCTTTTTGCCGGATAGCTTCAGGCTTTTCATCAGCGAGCCCGATACATATACGACCCTCTGGGGCTGTTTGGTGAAATGGACATTGCAAAAAGTGAGACCCATTTATGAATCCTCCTTAGGAATCATTGATTTATTCCCGTGTGAACGAAGTCGCAGTGGTGCCCATGTCTGCTGCCCGCGTCTTGCAAGTAGCAGATGACGGGCATAACGCAGCGGGTTTTCGGCAGAAAGTCTGATCGCCCGGCGGTCGCCTGTCAGTCGGAACACGGATCGTCCCGGCTTGGAATTGGCTTCGAGCAGCCAGATTCGGCCGCCTTCGTCAATCCCGAAGTCGAGGCCGAGCTCGCCAAGTCTGCCGCAGGCATTCTCCAGCACTGTCGGCAGGAAGGCTGCATAGCTGGACAGCTCTTCCACGATTTCTTTGCCTGACGAGCCGTATTCTGCTGTCAGGAAGGGTAACGGAGAAACGGCAGTTCCCCCGCCGTGCAGGTTCGAGGTAAGCGTCCCCTTGCTGCCGAGCCGGACGGCCATCCCGGTGAGTCCCCACACACCACTGCCGTCTTTCTGCATAAGAACACGAACGTCGAACGGCTGACCTGTACTGCCAGTGAGATGCAGATAAGGCTGTATAATATAGCGGCGAGAATCGATGAAGTCGTGTATCCAGTCGAGACCTTCCTGCTCGCTGGCAAAAACAAGATGGAACGGAGTATTGACACCGTCCCGGCCACTCACGCGAAGCCCCCCTGTGCCTCCATGAATCAACCTGACATGTAATGTGCGCTTGCCATGCGAACCGGCCCTGGGCTTCAGGAATAGACCGTATTCTCTCTCTGCGAGCATGGTGCTTAGTCTGTCCCGGCCAGTATAGATCCGGGTCTCGGGCAGTAGCGGAGCCGTACTGCGAATAGACTTCAAAATCTTGTATACGCTCCATTTGTCGGGCAGTCCCCGGGACCAAGGCAATGAGCGGGGAAGGGCAGCTAGCGCTGCTGATGCCTCCTGCCGTTCCTCCCGGCTGCTGTAGAAGCAGCGGTTGTAGACAACATCTGGCGGTGCGGTCGTAACGTTCTGCCAGTTGCCGTCTTGCCAGACATACCCGGTGACACTTGATCCGTCTGCTGCTACTCCTTCAGGCTGGAAGACGAGGATACCCAGATTGAACAGTGGGGCGGCCTGGCACAGCTGACTACAAAAGGCGGGCTCTGCGATGGGAGGGCTGCCGCTGTGGCGACCTGTCATGACGCCAAGGAATCCTAGTGCCGATGTCTCCATGAGGTTCTCCTTATAAACCGGCCAGGTAACGGCAGTACAGAACCATTTGTTTGACGGACGGTCTTATTTTTTGATCGTTCAGCGGTGTGTTGTCGTTCTTGGATGGCTTGGAGTTCACTTCCAGAAGCCAGATCCGGCCGGATTGGTCGAGAGCCAGATCGATCCCAAGTTCACCGAAGTGAGCAGGGATATAACTCTCTATCCCGCGGGCTATAGCAAGGGCGGCTCGGGGCAATCCGAGCTGCACACTATCCTTCACACCGGAAGGAAGGCTGCTTTTGTTCACCGCTTCCCGCACGGTGCTGAGAGTGCCGCCCCGCGCCAGATTAGACACGAAATGATTGTTGCCAGCCGTACGAGCGACGATGGATGTAACACCCCATTTGCCAGTGCCATTCTTCTGTACCAGAGCCCGGAAATCAACAGGCCTCCGACCCAGTTCCATCAGCGGGAGGCCCTGCTGAATTTGGTAACGGGTGCTTTTCATTTTGGGGGCGATGGCCTGAAATAGCTTCGTAAGACTGGGATAGGACTGCTTGCGGGTACCCATAGGTGTGGTGGACTGCAGCCGGTATCCGCCGCCTTCTTCCCTGGAAATGCGGAGGATACCCTTGCCTAGACTTCCGCGTACAGGTTTCAGGAAGACGCTCTGGTAATGACTGCACATTCGCTTCAGAACAGCAGAACCTGTCAGCATATGGGATTCAGGCAGGTACCGCTGCAAGGAGGTATCCTGTTTTAACGCCTCGAACACCTCTGTTTTGTCAAGGAATTTTTCGTTGAAGAAATGTGTGCCGTAGCGTGATTTTACATCGGCCAGGAAATGCTGTACGCTAGGTTTGTTCTCTACCTTGCGCGTGGTGAGTCGGTTGTTGATGACATCGGCAATGGGCAGACTTCGCTTACGCCAGCCCTCTTCGTATACCCAGCCCTGAATGGAAGAACTGGGTGTTTCCAGCGCTTCAGGGGTAATGAAATATACATAGGCTCCCTGTGCATGGCAGGCATTGGTCAATTCCCGGCAGAACATCGTGATGGCTCCAAACAGCCGCTCGGGCTGATCGGGATAGTGGCGGCTGACAAGAACGCCGATCAATGGCCCAAGCCGGAGGGTGCGGCTGCCCGTGCTGTAGGAGACGTTAAGTTTATGCCGGAATTTAAATCCGGCCCGCTGCGCCAGCCCCTCACTTATGCGCAAACCATCGGACTTGGGAACCGGAATGACGGTTACGTCCTGCCGGAATGAGCCGAAGGCGAGCTGAAGCGTACCGTGTGCCGGAATTTTCAGTCTTTTCATGGATCGGTCTCCAAGCATGAGGGCATTTTCCTGCAGGATGCTCGATTGGACCGTTTGGACAGGGATCTTGAGCTTAGACATCTTGGATCTCCTTCCGGTAGCATGATGCCGGCAAATTGATAGCTAAGGGTTGCATATCATTCATCATATGGAGACATCTGACCCTTGGTGATTGACCTATTTTTTTAATAACAATCTAGGAGGAATGAAGTAATGAACGTTTATGACAAAGCACATGAATTGGCACGGGCCATCAAAGATAGCAGCGAGGTGGCAGATATTTCTGCAGCTATGAAACTGGTTGATGCTGACCCTGAAGCTAAAGCGATGCTGGAGAGCTTCCGCCAGAACCAGGCAGAAATGCAGCAGCGTATGATGAGTGGAGAGATGCCGGCACAAGAAGAAATGGAGAAGATGGAGAAGCTGTTTGAAGTGCTGAACCTGAATCTCGGCATCCGTCGCCTGTTTGATGCAGAACGTCGCTTGAGCGTAGTAATCGAGGACGTGAACAAGATTATTACCGAGAGCCTGCAGGAGCTTTACGGAGAACTGGGTTAACATTTAGGCATTCAACGTGTCATATCTAAAAAAGGGTATTCCCTTGGCGAAAGCCTAGGGAATACCCTTTTTTAGTGAGAAAATAGTTTAGTGAGCACTTAAATAAATCTGACAATAATCAGCAAGGAAATTTGCGTGTTTATTCCTGCTTGTTCTCAATGGCACAGAGCAGAATGCCCGCAGCTAGGCCGAGCCTTCGGTCGATCATGGTTTTTCTGTCGTCCGCGAAATCCGCGGTCACTTTGGACACGAACGGATTGAAGTTCCGGCGGAACACTGGAATAGATATCCCGTCTATCACGACATTGTAATTCTGGGGAATGATAGGGAAGATTCGACACAGCAGCGCCATAGCGATGCTCTCCTCTTTGATTGTTCCGATCTCCAGGTCATGGCTGTCGAGGAGGGTCCATTCGTCCTTTAAAATCGATTTGAATCCCTTGCGCCGTAATGCGCCGAGATGTTCCCCGGTTTCCGTGTCATGCACATCATAAGTGGCCCCGAAGTCAATGATGCTGCGGGCTTTAATTCGCAGGAGCTCTTTGTACATACTCTCATCCGTATAGATTGAGATATCTTCCTTCAGCTTGAACGCCTTAAGATGGGAGTACAGGACCAGCACTCCGGCACTGTCATAGATATGGAGTTTGGCCCCCAGGACGGAGAACACTTTTTTGCGAATAACGTACTCGGTATGGGTAAAGGCTCTGTTCATGGCAATCCACGCCTCTCTGATTGGATGAAGTGCTGCTGTCGTTATGTACTTATAGAGCTATACCTGCTTCTGTTACAGATTATACCAGTCCTGAAAGTCAAAGATAAGTTTTTTGTAGACTTGTCTCATATTTCCGGCTCCGTGTTCATAGAGTAGAGATATAGATTCACACGGCCACTGTGAATAAACTTTGGACAAGGAGCTGTTTTCCATGAAAAAAAGAAATAAGTTCAAGCACAGTCTTTACCTGATCCTGGCGCTTGCTATGCTGCTGTACGCTATTCCGAAGCTGTCGCTGGCCAATGGGCCAAGCTGGGTGTTTGGATTTGGGGTTGTTTGGTCAGTCTTTGCTTTTCTGGTCATTGCTGCTCATCTGCACTTTATTATTGGGGTGGATGAGGAGAAGCAGAAGCGGCTGGAGGCTGTGCGGAAGGAGAAGATTGCAGCTTGGGGCCGGTGGTATGAGGAGAAGAGAGTCGTGCAAAAATGATAGATTGCCGCAGGACAACCCCCTGAATTCACCATAATGGTGAGCGCAGGGGGTTCTTGAGGTTACATGGAGTATCCCGGATTTCTCACTGCCTGGGCCCTGAAACCCTGTTGAACTGGGGCTTTCTCCCCGTGTATAATAGAACAGTATAGTACAGATCGGGTCATGGGGGTGTAACAGTTGGAAGGTCAAGGCGATGCAATTACCAAACATGAACAGCTGCTGCAGCACATTGAAAGTCTAAAAGTCGGCACCAAAATATCGGTCCGCAAATTGGCGAAAGAATTGTCCGTCAGCGAGGGTACGGCGTACCGGGCCGTCAAGGAGGCCGAGAACCTCGGTATTGTAATTACCAAGGAGCGGATCGGCACTGTTCGGGTGGAGAAGAAGCCACGTAATATTTCCGAGCAGCTTACCTTCGGGGATGTTGTGGATATTGTTGAGGGCCATGTACTGGGCGGCGCGGGCGGCTTGAACAAGCATTTGCACAAGTATGTCATCGGGGCGATGAAGGTCGACGCGATGATTCGTTATATTGATGCTGACAGTTTGTTGATTGTCGGGAACCGTGATGATGTCCACTCGCTGGCGCTGGAACAAGGGGCTGGGGTGTTGGTCACGGGGGGCTTCGGAACAAGCCGCGAGGTTAAAGCACTGGCTGACCAGTTGGATCTGCCGGTGATTTCGTCCAGACATGACACCTTTACAGTTGCGTCGATGATTAACCGGGCGATTTTCGACAGGCTGATTAAGAAGAAAATCATGCTCGTGGAGGATATTCTGGATAGCAGGCCTAGGCTGCATACGCTGAAAATATCCAGTACAGCCGGCGAGTTACTTCAGCTGTCCCAGGACAGCGGGGAGCAGCGTTTCCCGGTGACTGATGAATGGAACCGCGTCATTGGCATCATCGGCCGCCGCGATGTGGAGACCCTGACAGCAGGGCAAAATATTGAGAAGGTAATGATTCGCAATCCCGTCACTGCGGGGCTGCAGACTTCCTTGGCATCCGCGGCGCAGATCATGATGTGGGAAGGGATCGACTTCCTGCCGATTGTGGACCGCAACCGCAAGCTGGTCGGCTCACTCACCCGAAGGGAAGTGCTGCAGAGTCTGCGGGATGTTCGCAACCAGCCGCAGCTTGGCGAGACCTTCGACCATCTCATCTGGAACGGTTTTGCGGAGGAGAGGGACGAGGAAGGACATTTGTTCTTTCACGGCTTCATCACCCCGCAGATGGCGACGGATCTTGGGACCATATCGGAGGGAGTGTTGTCTACGCTGATGACCCTCTCTGCGTTCAAGGCAGCCAAGGACATTACCGGCAATGACTATGTGCTGGACAATATGTCCACCTACTTCATTCGGCCGGTACAAATTGAGCATTCTGTAATTGTTATGCCGAAGCTGCTGGAGAGCAGCCGCCGGACCTGCAAGATCGAGATTGAGATCAGCCACCAGGACACGCTGGTAGCCAAGGCAGTGCTAATGCTGCAATCCATCGATCACGGATAAGGGTGATTCGTTCCGAAGGTGCAGGTTACGGGAGCGTGGCTTTCAGCCAGATACCGGATTACAAAATAGGTCTGTCCTAAAAGTGAATGGTTCCTTTCAAGTAGACAAGACAAAAATAGGTGCCCATTGAGCGGCGTTGATCCTAAACGGAGGCGCTCCCCTTTTTGTAGACAGAGATCATCAAACCCCCCGCTACGCCGAAGGCAGCTTGATCCTATTCATTCAAAAAGTGGATGCAGTAGAGCAGGCTCAAGCTCAACCGCATACCTGAAGCTCAGGAATTGTAAATAAAGCTCTGTTATTATAAATAAAAGAGGACCTTGCACCGTCGTGCGCATGTAGCGCAGTATGGTGGACTGGTCAGAGCCCGATAAATGTCCTCACGTCCTAACTTTAAAGCTTGACTCTGATTTAGCAGGAAAATGTACCGTTAATTCTCTCCTTTCAAGGGTTTTACTCGAATTAAAGGGAAATTCTCCAGTTATTTTTCCCTTGTATAAGAAAATCCAGAGGGATTCTGGGGATTAACAGGAGTATTTCCTGTTATTTTTTGGAGACACTCTATTTTCGGGAAATTAACGGGAGAATATCCAGTTGTTAAAGCGCTGAATGACATCCACTTTTACTTTACCGGATCTGCACGGCTGAAGACCGAGTGTTTCTTGATTGCTCATTCCTTGTTCAAGAAGAGGGGCACCGACCAGAACAGGGGAGGGCGTCGACCACAACAGGGGGCTCAGACCGCATTAGGGAAGGGCTTAGTAGAACAGGGAAGGGGAGGACGTCAACCAGAACAGGAGGGCGTCGACCGCAACAGGGGAGGACGTCAACCAGAACAGGAGGGCGTCGACCGCAACAGGGGGTCGTCAACCAAAACAGAGGAGGGCGCCGACCAAAAATAGAACATGGCAGGTTCAGGAATCCTCCTGAGCACCGCCATGTTCTATTTTTACATTAATTTTAAGCTGATGGGCTTCTTATCTAAGGAATATACCTAGTTTTGCGACAGCCCCATTTAACGTATGCTTGCTGTTCTTAATCAGCGTTTGGATCCAGCAGAGGTGACACTGGCTTCGTCTTCGGCTGTCATCTTAAGCCGGCTGTAATGTCCGAAGCTGCGCAGTCCCGAGAACAGATTGAAGATGCCGATGATCAGGAAGGCAGCCTCGACAATGATGCCGACGGTGGAGCCGCGGTAGAGGAACATGGACATCATGGCCAAGGTCAAGAGCATCGCGCCCAGCAGCATATTCATGAAGGATTTTTTGAGTCCGCGATCCACGGGGTCCGTGCTGCGGCGGGAAGCAAAGCTGTAGTAGGCCGCGCCGATAACGAAGGCGACCAGCAGAATGAATAGTGTGTACTTGACGAACATAATCATGGTCAGGCAGCTCCTTTTCAGGTCTACGAGAGTCGGTTAGCAGGGTTCAAGGACGAACGCCTGCCGCTGCCTCTTATTGTATCATGATTGTCCTCAGGTGCGCTTGTAAGGATTGATTTCCACCCAGATCTGAAGCACGCCTTCCATGACGAGCATTGTGCGGATGCGCACGGCGTATTCCTTTTCCCGCACAATATAGAGCTTTCCATCAAGCAGCAGGCGGGCCAGTTTGCCATCAGTATCAATATCGAACATACTGCGGCCGCGCATCGGTGCGAGATCCTTGCTCATTTTGCTGATAATCTCCTTCACGATGGCCGGATCCATCACGGGTTCGCCTTCTTTGATCTTGCCTTCCTCAGCGCGCAGCTTGATCTCCCGGATAACCGTAGAGCTGTTGTTGTATTTCTTGAGAGTCTGAATATCTTTGCGGTATTGATCAATCTGGAGTAGCAGATCCTGATTCTGCAGCCACAGCACATTATAGGTCATATGAAAAATCGCGTTGTATACAACACTCCCTACGACCATCCCAACCACAAACACGGCGGTAATCTGGGAGAAGCGGCGGTAGCGGTGAAAGGGCGGAATCCTCACCTCACTGCCCCCTGCCGCAGACCCATTTGACCAGTTCACTTCCCATATGAGCGCCGAGGAAAGCGAATCCCAGATACAGGACCTGCTTGATGGCGGGGGATAAGTTACCGCCCAGCATGTTGCTCTCGATGACCCGCATGGGATCGATCGTTCCGCCCACTGCGGCGGCAAGCGCCCAGATTTTGATCCGGTCAGCAACCTCCAGCATTGTCAGTGTTGGCGGCTGGAGGGAGACGACAGCACCGATGCCCCCGAGCATCGCCCCGCCCAGGACAATGCCGCAGGCAATAAAGAAATCAAGGATGGCCTTGCTCAAAAAAATGCTCATATTAGCCCCTTTCTGGAACGCAGCCATCCTCTGCCTCGGCCTGTCCCTTTGCTCTCTCTCCATTCTATGGGCGTGTCCCCCTCTAATATGATAAAATAGTTTCATATATATAAGCTGAACTTAAGAATGATAACTTACGGGTTGGTCAAAGCCTTGTATACCAAGGATTTTGCCAACCCAGCACCTTAGATTCTTAAGTTCACTTTCCATATGTTTGATTTTTGGAGTGGAAGGAAGTGGGATCATGAGCTCTTTCGTGCATTTGCATGTGCACAGCGAATACAGTTTACTGGACGGAGCGGCGCGAATCACCGATCTTGTGCGCCGGGCCAGCGAATACGGCATGACATCGCTGGCGCTTACGGATCATGGAGTGATGTACGGGGCCATTCCCTTTTATAAAGCTTGTCTAGCGAAAGGCATCAAACCAATCATCGGCTGCGAGGCCTATTTGACGGCTGGTTCACGCCGGGAACGGGGTAGCCGCAAGGACCAACCCATTTATCATTTGATCCTGCTCGTCAAGAACGAGATCGGGTACCGAAACCTGATGAAGCTGGTCTCTATCGGTCATCTGGAGGGCCATCATTATAAACCGCGGATTGATATGGATGCCCTTGCCGCACATGCGGAGGGCATTATTTGTCTTAGCGCCTGTCTGGGCGGTGAAGTGCCGCAGCATCTGCTGCATGGCAGGGATGAGGAAGCACGCCGGGCGGCACTGCGATATAAAGAGATTTTTGGCGAAGACTTCTATTTGGAGCTGCAGGATCATGGTATTGCTGAACAGAAGCGAGTGAATCCGAAGCTGATTGCGCTTGCCGCGGAATGCGAGATTCCCCTTGTTGTAACCAATGATGCCCATTATCTGACCAAAGAGGATGCCGAGGTGCAGGATGTACTGATCTGCATCGGCACTGGCAAGACCGTGGATGACGAGGAGCGGCTGAAGATCGGCTCCAACCAGTTGTATCTGAAGAGCGGAGAAGAGATGGCGACATTGTTCCCGCATGTGCCGCAGGCTATTGCCAACACAGCGGTGATTGCAGACAAGTGCAATCTGGAGCTCGTTTTTGGCAATCACATTTTGCCAGCGTACTCGCCGCTGCCAGAAGGGATGGATGCTGCCGCCTATTTGCAGCAGCTCTGCAGGAAGGGGCTTGAGGAACGGTACGGAGATACGCCGCTATGGGAATCGCCGGAACAAAGGAAGCAGGCCGAGGAGAGACTGGCCTATGAACTGGGTGTTATCGGGAATATGGGCTTTAGCGATTATTTTCTAATTGTGTGGGATTTTATCGCTTATTGTCACCAAAAGGGCATTGCCACCGGACCAGGCCGGGGTTCCTCCGCAGGCAGTCTGACGGCCTATGTGCTGCGCATCACCGATGTGGACCCGCTTAAATATAATTTGCTCTTTGAGCGTTTTCTGAATCCTGAACGGATCACCATGCCGGATATTGATATCGATTTTAGCGACGAACGGCGTGACGAGGTTATCAGTTATGTCGTGGATAAATACGGCAGTGAGCATGTGGCGCAGATCATTACGTTTGGTACGATGGCCGCACGGGCGGCGGTGCGCGATGTAGGCCGGGTGCTCAACCTGCCTTACGGCGAGGTGGACAAGGCCGCGAAGCTCATTCCGGGTCAGCTTGGTATCAGCATTGCTCGGGCGCTGGAGACATCCCCTGATCTGAAGGCGATGTACGAGACAAATACGAGAACACGGGAACTGCTAGATATGGCGATGAAGGTGGAAGGTATGCCCCGCCACGCTTCCACGCATGCTGCAGGGGTTGTGATCTCCAAGGGACCGCTGACAGATGCAGTACCGCTGCAAGAGGGCAATGAGAGTACGGCCTTGACGCAGTACTCTATGGAGCATCTGGAGAGCGTTGGTTTGTTAAAAATGGACTTTTTGGGCTTGCGAACTTTGTCGATTATTGAGCGGACGATGAACTGGATCAGGGAAATGACCGGGAGTCCCCCGGATTTTCGTTTGATTCCAGATAATGATCCCGGGACCTATGAAATGTTGGGGGCTGGAGAGACCACAGGGGTCTTCCAACTGGAGTCGGCTGGTGTCAGACGGGTACTGAAGGACCTGAGACCAAGCGGTTTCGAGGATGTGATCTCGGTTCTTGCGCTATACCGTCCGGGTCCAATGGAGTTTATACCTAAGTTTATCGCCGGCAAGCATGGCCATATCGAGGTGGAATTCCCGCATCCAGATTTGGCGCCGATTTTGTCGGATACGTACGGCATCATTGTTTATCAGGAACAGATTATGCAGATTGCTTCACTGATGGCAGGCTTCTCGCTGGGAGAGGCCGATCTGTTGCGCCGTGCGGTTTCGAAGAAGAAACGGGAGACGCTGGACAAGGAACGCAGTCACTTTGTACAGGGTAGCCTGAAGCAGGGATATACCGAAGCGGATGCCAATGCCGTATATGACATGATTGTGCGTTTTGCGGATTACGGCTTCCCGCGGGCCCATGCAGCCGCCTACGGTGTACTGGCCTTCCAGACCGCTTATCTGAAGCATCATTATCCGGTGCAGTTCATGGCATCCATGCTGACCGCAGTGATGGGAACCCACCGCAAGGTGGCGGAATACGTGCTGGAATGCCGCAGAATGGGCATCGGTGTTACGCCGCCGGATGTCAACGAGAGCGGCGTGCTGTTCACTCCGGTGCCTGGTGAGGACGCCGGACATATCCGCTTCGGCCTTGCCGCTGTGAAGAATGTCGGCACGTTGGCCGTTGAAAATATTATGGAGACCCGGAAGGAGCGTCCATTCGACAGTTTGCTCGATTTTTGTCGACGGGTGGACCTGCGGGTCTGCAACAAACGGGTGGTGGAATCGCTGGTGCAGGCCGGTGCCTTTGACCGTCTTCCTGGGCATCGGGCTCAGCTTCTGGCCATGCTGGATGAGACAGTGGATGCGGCAGTGAAATGGCGCAAAGAGCGGGACGAACTTCAGATCCAGCTGTTCGATGATCTGGTCGAGACCCCCAATTGGGAAATCCGCTACCCCGATATCCCTCGGTTCACAGTAGGGCAGCAGCTGGAGCTGGAGCGTGAGCTGCTGGGCTTGTACCTGTCCGGCCACCCGCTGGACGACAGTGCAGGCTTGCTGGAAGAGCAGGGCATTCAGCGGCTCATGGACCTTAGCGAAGCTCCGGACGAGAGCCAGACGGTCACGGCCGGAATGGTCGTGTCTGTTAAGGAAATTACGACGAAGGCCGGCAAGGCAATGGCCTTTATCGAGTGGGAGGATCAGATCGAGCGCTGCGAGGTTGTACTGTTCCCCGAGGTGTGGAAGCGAAGCCGCAGCCTCATCGACAAAGGTGCGCTGCTCGCCCTGCGGGCCAAGGTGCAGCAGGAAGACGAAGGCTTCAAGCTGCTCGCCGAAGAGGTCGCGCCGCTCTCGGGTGATGCGCTGCGCGGTCTGCTGCAGCGCCGCAATGCCGCCGCGGCCCGCCCGCAGGGCGGGGGCCGCTCCGCATCTGCGGGGCGGACGGCGGGCTCCGCGCCGTCCCGCGGCCCTGCGGCCGCAAGTGCCGTCGGCGCCGCCGGTGGACCGGCCGGGGCGCCCCCAGCCCCGGCGCAGGCATCTGCGCCTGCGCCACAAGGACCTGTGGCCTCCGGACAGAACCGTCCGCCGGCCACAGAGAACGGTCAGCGCGTGTTCATCAAGATCACGCCGCATACCGAAGAAGCAGGCTTGTTGCCGCGCCTGAACGGGCTGCTTCAGGCCCACCCGGGGCCTGTCGCGACCGTGCTGTTCTATGAGCGCTCGCAGAAGCTGCTCGCGCTCAGTGACAGCTACCGGATCGATCCCTCTCCGGCGCTGCTCACAGCCATTGAAAGCATGCTGGGTGCAGGTACAGTGAGAATAAAATAAGAACATTTCACTCCTTTTTCGCATACATTTAGGAAACCACATGGCATATCCTGTGCGGAAAGGGGAATATCATCATGTCATATCAGGAGTTTGCAATAGATTTGCTGGAGAGTCGGGGCGTATCCTTGTCGTCCATCGCGAAAATTGTATATATTTTGCAATCCGCATATTATCCCGCCTTAACAGAGGAGGAGTGCCTTTCAAGTGTAAAGGCAGTCCTTGGTAAGCGGGAGGTGCAGTACACGCTGATGACAGGAATTGCACTGGATGAGCTGGCAGAGCGGAAGCAATTACCGCAGCCGCTGCAAGCTGTACTGGAAGCCGATGAATCGCTGTACGGGGTGGACGAGACGCTAGCGCTTGGCATTACCAGCGTGTACGGAATGATCGGCCTGACCGGATTCGGGTACCTGGATAAAATAAAGCTTGGCATTATTGGTGGGCTAAACGATGATAAAGGCAGGATCCATGTGTTCCTGGATGACCTGGTAGCGGGTATTGCCGCGGCGGCCTCCGCGCGGATTGCGCACCGTCACGAAGGGGCAAAAGTATATCCTGGCCCCGCTGGCAGCAACCAATAAACTACGGATGATTCTGAGCTTCCTGGCCTGCCCTAGTCTTCCATTCTTGGCGCTTGTCCTGTTGCGGGGAAAAAGAGAACTGTGTTATCATGATTCCATTATACGGGATACGGGTGAGAATTAAGATTGGGGAGGCCTTGCAGGGCATGTGGACGGTAATCTATATCGCGCCAACCGCCAGAGTGGCGGATATGATTGAGAGCAAGCTTACGGAAGAAGGATTTCTGGTAAAATGCCGTCCGATTAATATGTCCAAGCAGCAGTTTGAGATTCTGGTGCCTTCAGGAGAACTTGAAGAAGTGCAAGAAGTCCTTAATCTGATTTTGCATCCCTGAATGATTATTTATAAAGCAGATATGACAGCGGCAAGCTGCATAACTCAAATAAACGGCTGAAGAGGTGCGACCCTTGTTCAAAGATTTATTTCAGAAAAAACGGAAGTACGCGACGATTCCTTCAGAACGTCTGGAGCGAACCGGCGGCCCGGTGGAAGGCGAACGCCCTAAACGGGAGATTCCTGAAGGACTGATGAGCAAGTGCAGCAAGTGCGGCACGATCCAGTATAGCAAGGAGCTGGAGAAGAACCTCAAGGTCTGCCCGTCCTGCGGGTACCATATGCGACTGAACGCCTCTGAGCGTGTAGCAATTACACTTGACCCGGAAGGGTTTATTGAGTTTGATAGCGAGATGACATCTGTTGACCCGCTTGAGTTTCCAGGTTACGCTACCAAACTGGAGCAACAACAGCTGAAGACAGGCCAACCTGATGCCGTCATTACAGGCCAGGGATCGATTGAAGGCCAACCTGTCATTGTAGCGGTGATGAATTTCGAGTTCTTTACCGGGAGTATGGGTTCGGTTGTGGGAGAGAAAATTACCCGCGCGATTGAAGAAGCGACGGAGAGAAGACTTCCGCTGTTGATCTTCTCAACCTCCGGCGGTGCGCGGATGCAGGAGAGCATTCTCAGTCTGATGCAGATGGCGAAGACCAGTGCTGCACTGGCTCGCTTCAGCGAGGCTGGAGGATTCTATATTTCGGTGATTACAGATCCGACAACCGGCGGTGTGTCCGCAAGTTTTGCCAGCCTTGGCGATATTATTATAGCGGAGCCGGGAGCTGTCTTCGGCTTTGCCGGACGGATTGTGATTGAGCAGACGATCCGCCAGAAGCTGCCGGATGATTTCCAGACAGCTGAGTTTAACCTGCAGCACGGCCAGCTGGATCTGGTGGTACACCGCAAGGAAATGCGTGCCACACTCTCCAAGCTGCTGGAGCTGCATAATGTGAAAGGGGGAGTTTAGGTGGCAGGAGAGTTGCCTTTTGAATTGCCCCTGGTTGAAATGCGTAAAAAAATCGCTGAGTTGAAGCAATTTGGTGAAGAGAAGGGCATCGATTTCAGCGATGAGGTGGCCCGTCTGGAAGATCGTTACCGGGTGCTGGAGAACGAGGTGTATTCCAATATTTCTCCATCCCAAAAAATGCACTTGGCCCGGCATCAAGGCCGGCCGACTTCGCTGGATCTGATCAATCTGATCTTTAGCGACTTCATTGAGCTGCACGGCGACCGGATGTACGGAGATGACCTTGCAGTTGTCGGCGGATTGGCCAAGCTGAACGGCGTGCCGGTGACTGTTATCGGCCAGCAGCGCGGTAAGGATACCAAGGACAACATCCAGCGCTTCTTCGGGAGTGCACATCCGGAGGGCTTCCGCAAAGCGCTGCGGCTGATGCAGCAGGCGAATAAGTTCAAGCGTCCGATTATTACCTTCGTAGATACCAAGGGGGCCTATCCCGGCAATACAGCCGAGGAAAGAGGACAATCCGAGGCGATTGCCCGCAATCTTCTGGAGATGTCTCAATTTGCTGTACCTGTGATCTGTGTAGTCATTGGTGAAGGCGGGAGCGGCGGGGCGTTAGCTTTGGCGGTCGGCAACCGGGTACTGATGCTGGAGCATGCCATCTATTCAGCGATCTCGCCGAATGGTGCGGCATCCATCCTGTGGAAAGATGCCTCCAAGGCAGATATGGCAGCTGAGGCGATGAAGATTACAGCGGATGATTTGCTCGCCATGGAGGTTATCGAGGAGATCGTGCCGGAGCCGAAGGGCGGCGCACACCGTGATTACGAGGCGACTGCAGCAGCGATCAAGGATGCGCTTTGGCGTCATTTGCAGGAGCTGTCGAATCTGGATTGCGCCGAACTGAAAGAGGATCGTTATCTCAAGTTCCGCAAAATCGGCGAGTTTTCCGAGGGCCAGCAGGAGCAATTAGTACTGGAAGAAGAAGTGCTTAGCAAGGAGTAATTGCCTGCTTTTTATTTGCACTTTCAGACATATTATAATTTTGGGACGCCACAGTGCTGGAAGTTTCCATTAACCATTTTATACCATTGAAATAATCCTGGTGTGATGCCGGGATTATTTTTATTTTGTGGGCATTTTCTGAAAATTCGACGTGAAATTACAGCAAAAAGACGCTGGAACATTGATTTTGTGTCAGAGTTGCAGTAATATTCATAAGGGCGAAGTAAAAGGTACATGTGATAAAGTTCCTATTCAAACCACAAGCCTTATAGTAGATTCTGTAGTTGGAAAAAGTGAGACAGAGAGAACGAAAAAACGGAGGATAACCTAATGCGGAAAAGTAAAATTGTATGTACGATCGGTCCTGCTAGTGAATCGTTGGAGAATATCAAAAAATTGATTTTGGCTGGTATGAATGTAGCCCGTCTGAACTTCTCCCACGGCGATTTCGAAGAGCACGGAAACCGGATTAAAACCATCCGTCAAGCATCTGCGGAACTGAACAAAACGGTTGCAATCCTGCTCGATACCAAAGGACCGGAGATTCGCACAGGCAAGCTGGAAGTAGAACCTATTGAACTGGTACAAGACGAGTATCTGACATTGACTACGGAAGAAATCTTGGGCAACCAAAGCCGTATCTCTATCACATACAGCGAACTTCCTAACGATGTTCAAGTGGGTTCCACAATTCTGATCGACGACGGCCTGATCGGCTTGACTGTTGTCGACATTCAAGGCACAGAAATCAAGACCCGTATTGTCAACGGCGGAACGATTAAGAGCAAGAAAGGTGTTAACGTGCCTGGAGTTGCTATCTCGTTGCCTGGTATTACGGAAAAAGACACCAACGATATCATTTTTGGGATCGAGCAGGACATTGATTTTATCGCCGCTTCCTTCGTTCGCAAAGCTAGCGACGTTCTGGAAATCCGCGAGTTGCTTGAGAAGCACAACGCTTCCCACATCCAAATCATTTCCAAAATCGAAAACCAACAAGGTGTTGACAACCTTGATGAAATTTTGGCAGCTTCCGACGGCCTGATGGTTGCCCGTGGCGACCTAGGTGTGGAAATCCCTGCTGAAGATGTGCCATTGGCTCAAAAGCTGATGATCAAAAAATGCAACGTGGCTGGCAAACCAGTTATCACAGCTACCCAAATGCTGGATTCCATGCAACGTAACCCGCGTCCTACCCGCGCTGAAGCGAGTGACGTAGCAAACGCGATCTTCGACGGAACGGATGCAATCATGCTCTCCGGCGAAACTGCTGCAGGGAAATATCCAGTTGAATCTGTACTGACTATGTCCCGTATTGCTGAGAAAGCGGAATCCGCGCTGGATTACCGTGAAATCTTCAATAAACAACAATTTGCACAAGAAACAACTGTAACTGAAGCGATCAGCCAATCCGTTGCGATCTCCGCTCTGGATCTGAACGCTAAGGCAATCATTTCTTCCACGGTAACTGGTCATACTGCACGTGTAGTTTCCAAATACCGTCCAAAAGCACCTATCATTGCCGTGACAACTCAAGAGAGAACTATGCGTCAATTGTCTCTGGTATGGGGCGTTACACCGGTTTACGGACAAGTAGCAACTTCTACGGACGAGCTACTTGAAACAGCACTTAAAGGTGGTAAAGATTCCGGTCTGGTACAAGGCGGCGATCTCGTCGTGATTACTGCTGGTATTCCACTGGGCCGTTCCGGTTCCACAAACCTGGTTAAAGTGAGCCAAATTCCTAACTAATAAAGCTGTGTGGGGCTTGCCCCTACCGCAGGTTGATCCATGTCAAAAAGCAATGGTGCATGCACCATTGCTTTTTTTTCAGAAGTATAACCCCATATGCATGGGGTTATTTTCACGTCCGGATTGCTATGATTTGTGGTATTCTAGTGGGGCCGATGTCTAGGAATGGAACGAGATCGAACGGGACTGCCCATACAGGCAGAGGGGCTTTTGTGCGGGTAGATTCTTCTAACGGTAAAAGCATCGCCGCAGGCGCTGGGGCAGGTAGGTACAGCAATCGTGATCTTGTTCTGGACCATAATCCCTCCCTGGACCGGTGTGAGCTTCGCTCTTTTACCGTTGATCCGGCACCGATTGAAGGAAACCCGGCTTACACGGGCGAGCGCCGCAATTCGTCCGCCAACCTGTGGGGCTTCTAGAATCCATTCGGCGGAGCTTTGTGGTCCGGTATAGCACTGGTGAGTCCGAAAGGTCCACTTTCGGCTCAGATTACGAAGCGTGATGCACCATTTGGTACGGCTGATCTTGACGATGCTGGCCTGCATGGCATCGCCGGGTGATACCGGTAGCGGAATAATAGTCTCAAATGCCGGTAGAATTTCCCACCAGGCATAATAATGTGCTTTGCCATTCTCGAAGGTATGACCTGTCCCGGTCTGAATCAGGTTGCTGTTCCCGAAGCCGTCAATGCCAATCCAGGCAGACGAATAGGCTGAACGCGCGGAGGGCTTAACAAAGGGAACATGCCATTCGCCGGAAATCCGGTGATAGGCGCCTCTTTTTCCTCTGAGCGCATACCCGCTCCAGTTACTGGAGGACCAGCCGAATCCCTTGCTGCGGGCATGTGATGTAGTGTTTTTATCCTTAATACAGGGCTGATGGCGCTTGACAGAAACGCTATGATTCATAGATTCACCACCTTCATTGGTTCTGTTGTATCTAATGCACCAAAGAAATATGAGGCATGGGTGTTCCGTTAAAAATAGGATGGAGAGGACTTTTGGCATACATGGAAAAACTTCTGAAGCTGCGCAGCTTCTATCTCTTTTTGGGGCTGGCTGGCGGCTCATTCGGCTCGTATCTCACGCTGCTGCTCGTCCACAACGGGCTTGACAGCAGTCAGATTGGCATGTTGATGGCCACTGGCACCTTGATCGCCATTGTGATCCAGCCGATGTGGGGCATTATTTCCGACCGGTATAACCAGACACGGCTTGTGCTTATCCTAAGTGTAGCTGTACCGGCGGTGTTGGCAGTCTTTTACCAGTCCGAATATTTCTTTGTACTGCTCCTGGTATATACGATTGCCACGATATTCTCCTCCACACAGGCCCCTATCGCCGATTCTTACGCCATTGCGGCAGCGAACAGGGTAGGATCAAGCTATGGTAGCATTCGCCTCATGCTGAGCATAGGAGCCGCTCTAGGAGGTTATCTGGGTGGCAGATATATCACGGCGTTCTCTGTGTCTACGATCTGGTTGCCGTTTATGCTGTTCAATCTCGTTGCAGTCCTGATTGCCCTGACCCTGCCTAAGCAAGCTGAGGAGAATCACATGATGAGCCAGTCCTTCTCCCAAGGAGTGCGCAAGCTGCTCGGTAACAGGGTATTTCTGGTCTTTCTTGGCGGTAGTTTTCTCGTCAATCAGACGATGGCTGCGTTCGGAACCTATTTCGTACTTGCTTTTAAAACAGTCGGCGGCTCCACCAGCTCTGCCGGTATTGCCTTGTTTATTGCCTCTGTCACCAATGTGCCGTCTATGCTGTATGCCTCCAAGGTGATCCGCAGGCTGGGCCGGGAACGCACACTACTGATTGGGGCGCTGATTTATGTGCTGCGCTGGGGCATTCAGGTGGCGTTTCCGTATCCGTCAGTCATGATCGGCGTACAGGTGCTGCATGGGTTATCGTTTGGCCTGTTCTATATTTCAGCAGTGGAATATGTATCACAGATTACGTCGGCAGACATGCAGGCCACAGGGCAAAGTGTGTTCAGCATGGTTTTCTCTGGATTTGCCGGGATCGTGGGCAACTTGTTGAACGGATTCCTGTTGAATCAGGGCGGGGTCATGGCGATGAATATAGCTTGTATGGTGAGCTCTGCGGCAGGCGCAGTTCTGCTTATTTATGTATCGAGAAGTGCGCGGCGGAACAACAATATACCCGCAAAGGGGCTCGGCACCTGACGCCAGCGTATTTTATTAAATAGAGAGAGGAGCATTTCCTTATGGCTTCACGTGATCTGGGGACATCCAGCCCTTGGTACGGGACGGTTTTCCGTGTCCGTTATCAGGAAACTGATCAAATGCGCGTGGTCTATCATGCCAATTACTTGAACTGGTTCGAGACCGGCCGTACGGAGATGTTTCGCCAGCTTGGCTTTACGTACCGGGATCTTGAAGATAGAGGGGTGCTGCTACCCGTCACCTCCGCAGATTTGCAATTTAAAAGTCCGGCGCGCTATGATGATCTTATTCTCGTGTACGCGCGCCTGACGACCTTTTCTCAGCTGAGAGTCGTCTATGAATATGAAATTCGGCGGCTGCCTAAGGAAGGGAGTAATTCTGTCGGTAATCCTGACTTTTATGTAGGGATGAAGGCGCCGCTTTATGCGGGTGATCACCCCGGTGAACTGCTGGTTACAGGCTCTACAAGCCATGTCTGGCTGAACCGGGAATGGAAGCCTACAAGGCTGGACAGAGCCCTTCCGGAGCTGTTTCATGCGATTACAGGGACGCTGCGGGAAAAGGGGGGATCATTATGATGAGGAACAAATGGCTATGGGCTGCATTATTTATTATCCCGGCCGTGGAATTATTCGGGTTTATCTATGTTGCAGATTTTCTCGGCGCACCCAAAACATTGCTGCTGATGCTGACAACCTCAGTGATCGGCCTTGTGATGATGCGATTTGAAGGAAAGAAAGTGCTGCAGGACAGCAAACGGCATGTGGAGGAGGGGCGTGTCCCCGGCCGCACCATGCTGGACGGCTTATGTATTTTTTTCGGCGGGCTGATGTTGATTCTGCCGGGCTTCATCACCGATGTGATTGGTTTTACACTGGTGTTTCCGTTGACCCGGCCGTTATATCGGACCTTTCTCCTGCGATGGATTGAGAAAAAAATGAAGAACGGCACCTTCACATATTACCGCCGATAATCGGTTTGGCTTGACGGGCTGTGCGTAGAAGAACGCATAGTCCGTAAGTCTGATCATTCGTTGTAAATGAAGCAGGAGAAGAAAAGATAAAAGTAATAGGCATTAGTTGTAATTACGTACCACTCATAAAATGAATTTTGCGCGTGCAAAAGGCCCCCATCCTCCAGAATTGTGGAAGAACGGGGGCCTTTTGTTCAGAATCCGTGAGTTTCTTTTTTATAAGAGCAGATTTCGAGACAAATGAAGTGAGATTAATATTCAAAAAGAGGACCACGTCTTGTTTGGGTGAAGTTAGGACTTTAGGACGCAAGTTTCCTATTTCCTGTACCTCTATTTTAACAACGAAAAGTGGACTACCTTCTCAAATAAGAGCATTTTTGTACCCTATTTTTCTGAAAAATAAGTAAATGAGGGAACTAAGGGCATTATTGTATCTTATATTCGAGAAATCATGCTGAAAGGGGCTATTGTTGAAGAATTAAGGTACAATATTGCCTCTAATCCCCGTCTAACCCATAGCTGCAAAATATTTAAGGTACAAAAATGCCTTTAATTATGTTTCGGAAACTCTTATTATAGATTCATCGCCTGACCTAAGAATCGATGCCGATCCGGTAGGATAGCACTTTGGGTTGCTCTTGCCTCCAGATTCCTTACATTTTACCGCTTGTAGTGGTTTGAATCTAGAGAAAAACTATGTTGCGGCTGGATTTCCTATAGAAACCCTTCAAGCGATCGCTTTCGCCCCCACAGTTTCCCATTACTATTCTCAAACTCCGATCTCCACCCCCGATCTCCACCCCCGATCTCATGCCTCATCCATCTTTCCGTAGTATTCCCGGTTTACCGCAGCATACCCCAAGTTCCTGAGCATACCCCGCACTCCTAAGCATCCTACACTTTCCTCATCGTTTCTTTCCATTCCTACTTCATTTTCATCCTATCATTTACTTTGCACGCTCTGAGACTGCTTGCCTTCATTGGCCGGTCAGTGACTATGGTTCGCATATGCTGGGCATTAGCCTGCAACAACTCTCATCCACCGGAACCAGCCCGTGATTATGTCTCGCATGTGCTGTGGGCATTAGCCTAACGATTCATATTCACCGGAGCCGGCCGCTGACAATATAATTATGCAACACATGGAAAACGCCGGCCCGATTGAAGGCATTCCACGTCACAAGGATGACAGGGCTGAGTATCAGTCCTAGCATCCCAAACAGTTGAAGGCCGGCGAACATACCGATCAGCATAGCGAGCGGATCAAGCCCGACACTGCTGGCGAGGACTTTCGGCTCCAGCACCTGGCGGGTAATGAGAATGATCCCGTAGAGCACCGACAGCCCGATACCGAGTGCCAGATTGCCGGTCATGTAGGAATAGACCAACCAGGGGATCATGACGATGCCCACCCCGAGATAGGGAAGCAAATCGACAATACCGATCATGAGTCCGATAGCAAACGCTGACTTCACACCCAGCACTACTAAACCGGCAATGACAATAACTGCGGTGATAGAGATCAGGATAAACTGAGCCCTAATATAGCCGAACAGGGCCTTGCGCAGATCCTGCCAAATATCCGAGACGGGCTTTAGCAGCGGCGCAGGTAACCATTTGGTTATTCGACCGTTATGACGCTCCCAGCTGGTACTGAGGAAGAACGCAGCCAGAACCACCACAACGGTAATCGTACCGACGCTGGGCAGGGCGGAAATCAATTTCAGAATGACGTTGAAGAAGCCTGTCACGAGTTGGGTCACAGCATACCCGACCGTTTCAGTGGTACGGCTGATGTTGCTGTCGATGGTGGCGTGATAGCCGGGATTGTCCTGATAGAACTGGTTGATTTGGTTGATAATATTCTGAATACTGGCGTTGCGGCCCCAGGACAGCAGCAGTTCCCGCCACTGGTCAGTATGTAAATTAAAGGTCTGCAGCAGCACGATCAGTTCCTTAACGAGCCGGGTAATCAGTGCGGTCAGTACCAGAGCGGTACCTCCAATATAAAATAGCAGGGACAGCGAGACAGCAAGCCAGCCAGGAAGCCTTAGATCCTTAAGCAAAAGTACCAGCGGGTGCATGATAAAGGCAAGCAGCCAAGCCAGCAGCAGAGGGTAGAGGAGGGGGAGCAGGACGTAGGCGGCCAGCACCAAGATGGCGGCAGCCAGGACTACCCACAGGCCGCGCAGGACTCTTTTTAGCACCAGACGGTCCATATTTGTTACCTCCTTTCCTCTGGCGCAAGGGTAACCTTGCAGGATGGGAATGCTCGTACTATGTATATTCATGGAGCAATGATAAAGACTAAAAACAGCAGATGAGAAGGATGCAAACTCGCCCTTATACACTGAAAGCGCAATCATGAAACATCGTTTCATATTTATTTTTCTATCTCTCCGATAAAATCATTTGATGCGCGGGTAAGCTTCCACGTTGTTCACATAACCGTCAAAATCCGTTATGATGATAATATGATGTACTTCGAGGCGTTTCTTTTCTCCGCATAAGACCGTTTTTAATGTCTTTTTTACCTAATGTTTTAATCCTTCAAATTGTAAATGTTTTCATGAACCCCAATGGCATTTATACCCTTGTTGGCAAAGGAGAGATGTACTATGACAGCTATCAAAGGCCTGGAAGGCATCGTCGCAACCACTTCTTCCATCAGCTCAATTGTGGATGGTGTGCTCACGTACCGCGGGTACGATATTGACGATCTTGCGGAACATGCTACTTTTGAAGAAACCGCTTTTTTGCTATGGTTTGGCAAGCTACCGACAGCCGCTGAGCTGCAGGTGTTGCAGCGTGATCTTAGTGCATTCGCACCGGTTCCGGAGCAGGTTATTGCCCAGATGAAGCTGTATCCCAAAGATACTAACACAATGGCTGCACTGCGCTCTGCAGTCTCCAGCCTCGCTCTGTATGATGAGTCTGCGGACGATATGAGTCGTGAAGCCAACCGAATCAAGGCGGTGAAGCTGCAGGCACAGATTCCGACTCTCGTTGCTGCGCTGTCACGTATCCGCAAAGGGCTGGAGCCTGTAGCGCCGAAGGAAGGCGTCTCGGTAGCCGAGAACTTCCTGTATATGCTCCGTGGTCAGGACCCGGATGAGATTTCTGTTAAAGCGCTGGACACTGCGCTGGTGCTGCATGCCGATCATGAGCTCAATGCGTCCACCTTTGCTGGCCGTGTGACTGTAGCAACGCTTTCCGACATCTATTCCGGCGTTACCTCCGCGATCGGTGCCTTGAAAGGCCCGCTGCACGGTGGTGCGAACGAAGCCGTTATGAAGATGCTGGAGGAGATTGGCGGTATTGAATCCGTAGAGCCTTACGTGCGTGGCAAGCTGGAGCGTCGGGAGAAGATTATGGGCTTCGGGCACCGTGTTTACAAGAACGGAGATCCTCGCGCCAAGCACCTGATGAAGATGTCCCGGGAGCTTGGAACGATGAAAGGCAACACTGAACTGTACGAAATGTCAGTGAAGATCGAAGAATTGATCACCGGCGAGAAGGGTCTGAGACCTAACGTCGATTTCTATTCCGCTTCCGTCTATACCCAGCTGGGCATTGAGCGTGAACTGTTCACGCCGATCTTTGCCATCAGCCGGACATCGGGATGGACAGCGCATATCCTGGAGCAATATGAGGATAACCGCCTGATTCGTCCGCGTGCAGAGTACACGGGTCTGCTAGAGCAGACATATGTTCCGGTCGACGAAAGATAGGGCGGCCTTGCAGGCCGCTCCTCTCTTTTAGTAGAATTAGAGCCAAGCGTACGCGCCGTAATTTTTAAAGTATATGATTGATATCACACAATATTGGGAGGAGTACAAACAAATGTTGAAACTGGAAAAATACGAATTGCCGACAGAGGGCGAACAAATTACGATAGAGGATGGCAAGCTGGTTGTTCCGAATACGCCGATCATTCCATTCATTGAAGGCGACGGCACTGGCCGTGACATTTGGAAAGCCTCCAAACGAGTACTCGATGCTGCAGTAGCTAAAGCTTACGGCGGTTCGAAGCAGATTGCCTGGTACGAAGTTTTTGCCGGCGAGAAAGCCTTCAATACATATGGTGAATGGCTGCCGAACGATACGCTGGAAGCCATCCGCGAATATATTGTTGCTATCAAAGGACCGCTGACTACGCCAATCGGCGGAGGTATTCGTTCCCTGAACGTGGCCCTGCGCCAGGAGTTGGATTTGTATACATGTCTGCGCCCAGTACGTTATTTTGATGGCGTGCCTTCCCCTGTAAAACGTCCTGAACTGGTAGATATGGTTATTTTCCGTGAGAATACGGAAGATATTTATGCTGGTATCGAGTATCAGGAAGGTTCGGCAGAAGTGAAGAAAGTGATCGAATTCCTGCAAAAAGAGATGAACGTGAACAAGATCCGCTTCCCGGAAACTTCCGGTATCGGCATCAAGCCAGTATCCGCGGAAGGCTCGAAGCGCCTTGTGCGCGCAGCTGTTGAGTATGCGATCAAGCACGGACGTAAGAGCGTTACGCTGGTGCATAAAGGCAACATCATGAAGTTCACCGAAGGTGCCTTTAAGAACTGGGGTTACGAAGTGGCTGAACAGGAGTTCGGCGATAAAGTATTTACCTGGAACCAATATGATGTAATCAAGGATCGTGATGGCGAAGCTGCTGCGAATGCTGCACAGAAAGAAGCCGAAGCTGCTGGCAAAATCATCATCAAGGATGCCATTGCAGACATCGCGCTGCAACAAGTGTTGACTCGTCCTACGGATTTCGACGTTATTGCAACGCTGAACCTAAACGGTGACTATCTGTCCGATGCACTGGCTGCACAAATCGGCGGTATCGGTATCGCTCCAGGAGCGAACATCAACTATGTGACAGGACATGCTATTTTCGAAGCGACACATGGTACAGCTCCTAAATATGCAGATAAAGACGTTGTAAACCCAGGTTCGGTAATCCTCTCCGGCGTTATGTTGCTTGAGCACCTGGGCTGGCAGGAAGCTGCTGATCTGATCTATAAAGGCATGGAGACTGCGATCAACAACAAGACAGTTACCTATGACTTTGCCCGCTTGATGGAAGGCGCAACTGAGCTGAAATGCTCCGCATTCGCTGACGAAGTTATCAACCACATGTAAGAGTGCTGCCGGTGACAGTCCTGGACGAATCAGTCCGGCTGTCCCGTCAGAACCGATCTAGGAGGATAAATGGTGACTATCAAACGGTATAAAATTACAATCGTGGGCGCCGGGTTCACCGGTGCTACCACAGCACTTATGCTGGCTCAGAAGGAGCTTGGTAATGTGGTGCTGCTTGATATTCCCCAGCTTGAGAATCCGACTAAAGGCAAAGCACTTGATATGATGGAAGCCAGTCCTGTGCAAAGGTTCGATAGTCAGATTACCGGTACATCGAGTTATGAAGATGCTGCGGATTCTGACATTGTGATCATAACAGCGGGGATCGCCCGTAAGCCGGGAATGAGCCGTGATGATCTGGTCAACACCAACGCCGGGATTGTGAAATCGGTATGTGAAAATGTGAAGCGTGTAGCCCCGGAATCCATCGTAATTATTCTGAGTAATCCTGTGGATGCCATGACTTATGTGGCTTATAAGACCCTGGGATTCCCGAAAAATCGCGTCATCGGACAATCCGGTGTGCTGGATACCGCGCGCTATTGTACTTTTATCGCCGAGGAGCTTGACGTCTCTGTTGAGGATGTACGCGGCTTTGTACTTGGCGGTCATGGCGATGATATGGTGCCGCTGGTGCGTTATTCTAGCGTCGGAGGCATCCCCATCGACACGCTTATTCCTGCAGAGCGCATCGAAGCGATCGTGCATCGTACCCGTGTGGGTGGCGGTGAGATCGTTAATCTGCTGGGCAACGGCAGCGCCTACTACGCGCCGGCGGCTTCGCTGGTGCAGATGACAGAAGCCATTCTAAAGGACAAGAAGCGGATCATTCCGGTCATTGCTCTGCTGGAAGGTGAATACGGCTATGACAACCTGTTCATGGGCGTTCCTACACGGCTTGGGGCTGGCGGGATTGAGCAGATTTTTGAACTGGAGCTGACGTCTGAAGAGAAGGCTGCGTTGGATAAATCGGCAGAATCTGTACGTGACGTAACGAATATCATTACAGTCTAAGTTGCGGTAAATGTTGAAGGGAAGAGCACCCGGAAGCCATTGAAGGCTTTCGGGTGCTTTTTTTTGTATGCAGAAAACAAGGGTTTTGAAAAAGGATAGAGAATCTTGAAAGAGGAACCCTGGTGCTGCTATTGATCTTGTCATTCAATTTGAATATGAAAATATGGGTTTTGTTGCGTCGTAAACGGCGGTGCGAATGTATAGCTCACATGAAAACCCCGGGTCCTCCGCACCAGGAAAATTACATTAAATGTATATTTTAATTGGTGGAAGAATGGGTTTAACCTTTTGACCAGGGTTAAAGAGTGAATTTTCGCCCATAAAAAGGGGTTTTACCTTTTTTATGGGCGAAAATCGCTGTCGCTCCCCATGCGGGAGCGTGGATTGAAATATTGAACAAGTCAGTACGATTGATGCAGTTAAGTCGCTCCCCATGCGGGAGCGTGGATTGAAATT
>NZ_MAQW01000023.1:738703-782728 GCF_001682855.1 Bacillus sp. FJAT-27264
CAAGCACGGACGTAAGAGCGTTACGCTGGTGCATAAAGGCAACATCATGAAGTTCACCGAAGGTGCCTTTAAGAACTGGGGTTACGAAGTGGCTGAACAGGAGTTCGGCGATAAAGTATTTACCTGGAACCAATATGATGTAATCAAGGATCGTGATGGCGAAGCTGCTGCGAATGCTGCACAGAAAGAAGCCGAAGCTGCTGGCAAAATCATCATCAAGGATGCCATTGCAGACATCGCGCTGCAACAAGTGTTGACTCGTCCTACGGATTTCGACGTTATTGCAACGCTGAACCTAAACGGTGACTATCTGTCCGATGCACTGGCTGCACAAATCGGCGGTATCGGTATCGCTCCAGGAGCGAACATCAACTATGTGACAGGACATGCTATTTTCGAAGCGACACATGGTACAGCTCCTAAATATGCAGATAAAGACGTTGTAAACCCAGGTTCGGTAATCCTCTCCGGCGTTATGTTGCTTGAGCACCTGGGCTGGCAGGAAGCTGCTGATCTGATCTATAAAGGCATGGAGACTGCGATCAACAACAAGACAGTTACCTATGACTTTGCCCGCTTGATGGAAGGCGCAACTGAGCTGAAATGCTCCGCATTCGCTGACGAAGTTATCAACCACATGTAAGAGTGCTGCCGGTGACAGTCCTGGACGAATCAGTCCGGCTGTCCCGTCAGAACCGATCTAGGAGGATAAATGGTGACTATCAAACGGTATAAAATTACAATCGTGGGCGCCGGGTTCACCGGTGCTACCACAGCACTTATGCTGGCTCAGAAGGAGCTTGGTAATGTGGTGCTGCTTGATATTCCCCAGCTTGAGAATCCGACTAAAGGCAAAGCACTTGATATGATGGAAGCCAGTCCTGTGCAAAGGTTCGATAGTCAGATTACCGGTACATCGAGTTATGAAGATGCTGCGGATTCTGACATTGTGATCATAACAGCGGGGATCGCCCGTAAGCCGGGAATGAGCCGTGATGATCTGGTCAACACCAACGCCGGGATTGTGAAATCGGTATGTGAAAATGTGAAGCGTGTAGCCCCGGAATCCATCGTAATTATTCTGAGTAATCCTGTGGATGCCATGACTTATGTGGCTTATAAGACCCTGGGATTCCCGAAAAATCGCGTCATCGGACAATCCGGTGTGCTGGATACCGCGCGCTATTGTACTTTTATCGCCGAGGAGCTTGACGTCTCTGTTGAGGATGTACGCGGCTTTGTACTTGGCGGTCATGGCGATGATATGGTGCCGCTGGTGCGTTATTCTAGCGTCGGAGGCATCCCCATCGACACGCTTATTCCTGCAGAGCGCATCGAAGCGATCGTGCATCGTACCCGTGTGGGTGGCGGTGAGATCGTTAATCTGCTGGGCAACGGCAGCGCCTACTACGCGCCGGCGGCTTCGCTGGTGCAGATGACAGAAGCCATTCTAAAGGACAAGAAGCGGATCATTCCGGTCATTGCTCTGCTGGAAGGTGAATACGGCTATGACAACCTGTTCATGGGCGTTCCTACACGGCTTGGGGCTGGCGGGATTGAGCAGATTTTTGAACTGGAGCTGACGTCTGAAGAGAAGGCTGCGTTGGATAAATCGGCAGAATCTGTACGTGACGTAACGAATATCATTACAGTCTAAGTTGCGGTAAATGTTGAAGGGAAGAGCACCCGGAAGCCATTGAAGGCTTTCGGGTGCTTTTTTTTGTATGCAGAAAACAAGGGTTTTGAAAAAGGATAGAGAATCTTGAAAGAGGAACCCTGGTGCTGCTATTGATCTTGTCATTCAATTTGAATATGAAAATATGGGTTTTGTTGCGTCGTAAACGGCGGTGCGAATGTATAGCTCACATGAAAACCCCGGGTCCTCCGCACCAGGAAAATTACATTAAATGTATATTTTAATTGGTGGAAGAATGGGTTTAACCTTTTGACCAGGGTTAAAGAGTGAATTTTCGCCCATAAAAAGGGGTTTTACCTTTTTTATGGGCGAAAATCGCTGTCGCTCCCCATGCGGGAGCGTGGATTGAAATATTGAACAAGTCAGTACGATTGATGCAGTTAAGTCGCTCCCCATGCGGGAGCGTGGATTGAAATTGGCAAAAAGCTTTGCTGCACCTTGCAATCACCCCGTCGCTCCCCATGCGGGAGCGTGGATTGAAATGAGTTATCGGCGGTCAGGTCGTCACAGGATTCCATACGGTCGCTCCCCATGCGGGAGCGTGGATTGAAATATCGGGATGCTGCTTTCGGCTTGCCGCGTACTCGTCGCTCCCCATGCGGGAGCGTGGATTGAAATCGTCTTACTATAATCCTGGTCAGGCTAGTCCCGTGTCGCTCCCCATGCGGGAGCGTGGATTGAAATATCCGAGGTACCTCCTAATTTGGGCGTACTTAAAGTCGCTCCCCATGCGGGAGCGTGGATTGAAATAGTTTGATGAATACTGCTGGAGCAACAAGAAACATGTCGCTCCCCATGCGGGAGCGTGGATTGAAATATCATAAAAACAGCCGATGATGCTCCGGTATTGGCGTCGCTCCCCATGCGGGAGCGTGGATTGAAATTTCCATCAGCTACTTTAATGCCGTTAACTTTTAGTCGCTCCCCATGCGGGAGCGTGGATTGAAATAAAGCCTGAACGGCAGAGACCCCATACGTTACATGTCGCTCCCCATGCGGGAGCGTGGATTGAAATTTCCCAAGATACCGTTGATGAGGACTGGGATGCCAGTCGCTCCCCATGCGGGAGCGTGGATTGAAATACATCAAAACAAATGGATGGAGCGCTACCGGTCAGGTCGCTCCCCATGCGGGAGCGTGGATTGAAATTTGGTGTACGGATCATATGCACCACTGATATACAGTCGCTCCCCATGCGGGAGCGTGGATTGAAATACCTCAAAATCATCGCTTTATTCTGGATCGGAAGTCGCTCCCCATGCGGGAGCGTGGATTGAAATAGGAAAAACTCGGTTTTCACTTGAAATCAACATGTCGCTCCCCATGCGGGAGCGTGGATTGAAATAACTACACTCACTAAAGTCGATCCACCTGAAGACAGTCGCTCCCCATGCGGGAGCGTGGATTGAAATTGGCGCTAAGGGCGATCAAGGTCCGAAGGGTGACGTCGCTCCCCATGCGGGAGCGTGGATTGAAATACGGATAAACTCATCAAATATAATGGTGGTTACATTGTCGCTCCCCATGCGGGAGCGTGGATTGAAATTTAAAATACCAACCCAACTATTATTTAAAAAATGTCGCTCCCCATGCGGGAGCGTGGATTGAAATGGTTGCCGATGCAGCCAACAGCCTGATTGACATCGTCGCTCCCCATGCGGGAGCGTGGATTGAAATATCAAACGCAAAGGTGAATTTATAGAGGTCAGAAAGTCGCTCCCCATGCGGGAGCGTGGATTGAAATTCGATGTTGTTTCGACGTTCTGCAGACTCGCTTAAGTCGCTCCCCATGCGGGAGCGTGGATTGAAATCTTTTGAGTATCCCTTACTCTGGGGATTTGTTTGCGTCGCTCCCCATGCGGGAGCGTGGATTGAAATAAAGGAGTGTTTGGCTCTAATCCGAGTTGTGCAGTCGCTCCCCATGCGGGAGCGTGGATTGAAATGAATCCATAGTTTTTGTTGGCATATTCAATGTTGTCGCTCCCCATGCGGGAGCGTGGATTGAAATTTTATCAGACCGAATGTTCATTGCAGCCTGCGGTCGCTCCCCATGCGGGAGCGTNATCCATAGTTTTTGTTGGCATATTCAATGTTGTCGCTCCCCATGCGGGAGCGTGGATTGAAATTTTATCAGACCGAATGTTCATTGCAGCCTGCGGTCGCTCCCCATGCGGGAGCGTGGATTGAAATTGATATGGCAACCGGGTTTTCGCCTTTTGTTGTGTCGCTCCCCATGCGGGAGCGTGGATTGAAATATCCAAGAGCAAGGGCAATCCTCATTTACGCATGCGTGGATTGAAATCGCGTCAGCACCGTGATGTTCTCGGCGTATTGGTCGTCGCTCCCCATGCGGGAGCGTGAATTGAAGTTTCTAAGGTTTGATTTCTTAAACGTTTGAGTTGGCCGCTCCCCATACCCCACCAGTTGCCCCTAACAATCCATTCCCTTTTCCCAAAACAACCTTCCAATTTCAGCCCGATATCCTTTTCTTGGCTATTGATATTGGGTATAATTGATAGAGATATAACTTTTATCACAATGAAAATAGGAGGAGGTAGATTATGGACGGGAAGGTTTTGTTTTTCTTACATATGATCGGGACTCTGGCGTTGGGATTTTATCTGGTGCTGCCTTTTATTCTGGGCCGTGCGGAGAAGCTGTCACCGGCTGCCAAAGAAGGTACGCTTAGCGCGATTGGCGGTTTTAACCGTTTTGCCCAGTACGGGTTGGTTATTCAACTGCTGACGGGTGGTTACATGATGACCAAAGGCGAGTACTCCGTACCGTGGATGATTATCGTGGTTGTGCTATTGCTGGCGATGTTTGCTCTGGGTGGCATTATGAGCAAGCCGCTGCGTCTGGCCGCTGCTGGTATGCGTGAGAATCGTGATGTCTCGGGCGAGACCGCGAAAATCCGTACGATGAGTGCACTGTTAATGGTGGTTCTGCTATTGATGATGTTCTTCATGGTGTACAACCAAATTATCTAGTTCTGACGGAACAGAATGAAAGCGTATAAAAGACCGTTACTTGTGAGCATGGCTGACGAGAGGCGGTCTTTTTGGCATGGGAAATTATAAATACTGTCCGCTCCTCTTGTTGTGTCGATATGTTTGATCCACTCCGATGTGTGGTAAGTAACATAACGTAAAAGCACGCAAAACTGTCAGCAACGCATAAACATGAACCCTTGAGCCATCCTAAGACGATCAGCTTACATCCAATTGCACTGCGAAAGGAGACAGGGAAGATGTCAGATAGCAAGCAGACCAAGAAGACTTTACCCCCACAGGAGCAACAAAGCCAGCCCGGTATCGAGAGTCAAATGAATCCACGTCCTGAGTATGAGCCGAAGGGTTATAAGGCGGCAGGCAAGCTGCTGGGCAAGGCAGCGTTAATTACCGGAGGGGACAGCGGGATTGGCCGGGCGGTGGCCGTTCTTTTTGCCAAAGAAGGGGCCGATGTTGTCATTTCTTATCTTAACGAACATTCGGATGCTGAGGAGACTAAACGTCAGGTGGAGCAGGAAGGGCGTAAATGCATCCTGATCTCTGGGGATATCGGCGTGGAGGCTTTCTGCCAAGATTTAATCAATAAATCTGTGGAAGGTCTCGGTAAACTGGATATTCTCATCAATAATGCCGCAGAGCAGCATCCGCAGGATAAAATCGAGGATATAACCTCCGAGCAGCTGGAGCGGACGTTCCGTACGAATATTTTTTCCATGTTCTATTTGACCAAGGCAGCCATGCCGCATTTAAAAGAAGGCTCGACCATCATCAACACGACTTCCATTACGGCTTATCGCGGAAGCCCGCAGCTGCTGGACTATTCGTCCACCAAAGGGGCGATTCTCAGCTTTACCCGTTCTCTGTCTGCTAATCTGGCTGATAAGGGGATTCGGGTCAATGGGGTCGCGCCTGGGCCAATTTGGACTCCGCTGATTCCATCCACCTTTGATGCGCAGAAGGTCAGTGAATTCGGAGCCACTCAGCCGATGAAGCGCCCTGGACAGCCAGAAGAGCTGGCACCGGCTTATGTCTATTTGGCCTCGGACGACTCGACGTATGTGACCGGACAGGTTATTCATGTCAATGGTGGCGAGGTTGTCAACGGCTAAGCGTACGTGGAGGATGTAACAGAAGCGTCTATCCGATCCTTAACGAGGATTTGGAGAGGCGCTTTTTTGGTGTGCAGCGGGAGGTATAAAGTGTAGAGGGTCAACCTGTCAAATTTTAAGTAAACCCTTTCATACGAGGCTCAATATGATATTATATTAATTATAAATAGACCTGAGACAACCTTGGACTGAGAGGAGCCTGATGAAGCATGCAGCAATTTGAAGACAGCATTTATAACCTGATTGTAGAGACCTCCACGAATCTGCCGGGTGATGTCCGGCGGGCGGTTGCCAAGGGACGTGCACTTGAAGACCGGGCAACCCGGTCGGGGCTGGCACTCGCCACGATTGCGCAAAATATCGGGATGGCAGAGCAGCAGGCTTCGCCAATCTGTCAGGACACAGGCATGCCTACCTTTATCATCCACACACCAGTGGGTATCAACCAGATCGAGATGAAGAAAGATATCTTCAGCGCTGTGCAAAGAGCGACCAAGAATGGCAAGCTGCGCCCGAACTCCGTAGACTCGCTCACAGGGGAGAACAGCGGAGATAATCTGGGGGCCGGAACGCCCGTGATTCATTTTGAACAATGGGAAGAAGAAGGCGTAGATGTCAGGCTCATCCTTAAAGGCGGGGGCTGCGAGAACAAAAATATTCAGTACAGTCTTCCTGCCGAACTAGAAGGACTGGGCAAAGCAGGACGTGATCTGGACGGTATCCGCAAATGTATCCTGCATGCGGTGTATCAAGCGCAGGGTCAAGGATGCAGTGCCGGATTCATCGGCGTTGGCATTGGCGGTGACCGCACAACGGGTTATGAATTGGCGAAGAAACAGCTATTTCGTAAGGTCGATGATGTCAATCCTTCAGAAGATCTGCAGAAGCTGGAAGACTATATCCTGGAGAATGCTAACAAGCTGGGCATCGGGACGATGGGCTTTGGCGGCGAAGTGACACTGCTGGGCTGCAAGGTTGGTGTGATGAACCGGCTTCCGGCGAGTTTCTTTGTCTCGGTTGCCTATAACTGCTGGGCATTCCGTCGTCAAGGGGTGCTGGTCGATCCGGCTACGGGCGGGATTACAGAATGGCTCTACGAGAGTGGAACAGGAATCTCCGTGGAAGACGGCACCGAGGCTGAGGTTCCTGTTGCGGCTCTGTCGGTGTCTTCCGAAGCAGGCAGCGTCTCTGTGCCATCGATCTCTTCGAGTCACGGAGCAGGTAGCGGTGTGGAAATTGTAGATTCTGGTTCTTCTGTAGGCGGCTCACGTGAAGTGCGCCTTACGACGCCAATCAGTGAAGAGGACGTTCGCAGCCTGCGGGTGGGAGATGTAGTCATTTTGTCAGGAGAGATGCACACTGGACGTGATGCATTGCATAAATACTTGATGGATCACGAGGCGCCGGTGGATCTCGATGGCGCAGTGATTTATCACTGCGGTCCGGTTATGCTGAGGGATGAGGAAGGCTGGCATGTAAAAGCGGCGGGTCCGACCACCAGCATCCGCGAGGAGCCATATCAGGGTGATATTCTGAAGAAATTTGGTATCCGTGCCGTTATCGGCAAGGGAGGCATGGGGCCCAAAACGTTGAAGGCATTGCAGGAACACGGCGGCGTATACCTAAATGCTATTGGCGGAGCTGCTCAGTATTATGCGGAATGTATTAAGAAAGTCAACGCTGTGGATTTCATGGAGTTCGGCATTCCGGAAGCCATGTGGCATCTGCAGGTGGACGGCTTCGCAGCGATCGTCACAATGGATGCTCACGGGAACAGTCTGCATGCGGATGTGGAGAAGGATTCGGCTGCCAAGCTGGCCCAATTTAAGGAACCGGTATTCCGGTAAGTTTCTATTCAGCCCGTTTGATAGCCTTGTTATATGTGGATGCCCCACGCATAGCGACGGACTCAGCGGGCTTTCTTATTCATTTGCGGGGGAGGAAGAAACAGATGTCGCCACACTATGTAAGGAACGGGCTTCAGACGATTACTCCTTATTTTATTGTATCTGATGCCGATGGCCTGGTGGATTTTGTAGTGCATTGTTTTGAGGCCCGGATCATTGATATGTTGCGCAGCGACGACGGGCGGATCAAGCATGCTGAACTCCGGATCGGAGACTCGATGATCGAGTTGTCCGAAGCCAATAAGAAATATCCGCCGGTGCAGCAAACCATTCATCTATATGTTAGTGACGTGGACAAAACCTATCTAAAATGCCTGGAGTCCGGTGGGATCATTATCGACGAACCGGTGGATAAGCCATATGGTGAACGGGGTGCCGGCATTAGAGACCCCCATGGGAATCAGTGGTTTATTGCGACTCGTACGCAAGATTGAGTGCCTCTTAGTAGGTTGTAAACAAAGAAGGGCATCGCTGCAGATTTTCTGTGGCGGGGGCCCTTCTTTATTTTGGTATTTTACATTGCGTTAAAACTTGGCCTGTATAATGAACAGAATCGAACTGGCATTTTAACAAAAATGAGGTTAGGATTATTTTTAGAGGACATATGTAAAGAAAGAGGAAACTTATTCATGAAACCATTTCGTATTCGGCTTACAATCATACTGATGACACTTATCGGGATTTCAATGATCGGTGCCGGATTTACGATGGCGCATCTCTTCAAGGAATCACATATTTCAGCGCTCGAAGAGAACATGTCCCGGGAAATAAAATTACTGTCGGGTACATTTCAGTTCAGGGAAATGAACAGCCCGGATGCTATGACTTACTACACGGAGCAAGCCAGACATATCGCAGGATTGACGAAGTCCAGAATCACCTTCATTACCAAGGAAGGTAAGGTGATCGGGGATTCGGAGAAAGATCCGCTGCTGATGGACAACCACTCCAAACGGGAGGAAGAGGTGCTGGCTGCCAAGGAAGGCATAGGCCGTGCCATTCGCTATAGTGATACTTTGAACAAAACAATGATGTATGTTGCCGGAGCTGTTGATTCCGATCAAGGTTTTCACGGTTATATTCGTTTGTCCATGTCCCTGGATGCTGTGACCGAAGGGCTGAACCGGGCCTGGATGATTATGGCCGCAGGTCTGGTTCTCCTGTTTATGGCCGCTACCTTTGTCAGCTACAGGGTGGCATCTGGCATGACCTCGCCGATTGAGCAGATTACGAGGGTGGCAAGGCGTATCACGGATCTAGACTATGATGCCCGAGTGCCGATGAAGCGCAAGGATGAGATTGGGCAGTTGGCCAAAGCGATTAATGCCATGGCAGACAGTCTGCAGAACCAACTCAAGACGATCCGCGACAACGAGGATCTATTGCAAAGCGTGCTCGATAATATGACCGGGGGCATCCTGATGGTTAATGAAGAGGGCGAGATTGCGCTGTTGAATCGGGCTGCCGAACGCATGCTCGATGTAAGCAACAACGAGATGGCCGGACAGTCGTATCAGGAGCTGAAGCGTCATTACGAGTTGACTCGGCTGGTGGATGAGGGCGTCTCACGCAGAGAGCCGATCCATGAGGAACGCAGTATTTATAATCCGACAGAGCGTATTGTGCGGCTGGACGGTGTACCCATGATGCAGGACGGTTCGTACAGAGGCATGTTGTTCCTGTTGCAAGAGGTTACGGATATCCGGCGTCTGGAGAAAATGCGCAGTGAGTTCGTGGCGAACGTCTCTCATGAGCTGAAGACTCCGGTAGCTGCAGTTAAGGGCTTTGCGGAGACCTTGCTGGGCGGGGGTGTTTCAGACGAGAAGACCGCACGCTCATTCCTCCAAATCATCTACGATGAGAATGAACGGCTGAATCGCCTGATTGGCGACATTCTGGAATTATCCAAAATCGAGTCCAAACGTGTACAACTGGAGTGCTCACCAGTTCATGTGATTGATTTCTTCGATTCCGTACTGGAGACGATGAGCAAGGTGGCAGAGAAGAAAAATATCAGCCTCAGCGCCACAGTGCCGCCGGAGCTGTTCATGGAGGGCGATGAAGACAAGCTTCGTCAGATCTTCATGAACCTGTTGTCCAATTCCATCAACTACACCCAGGACGGGGGAAATGTGAAGGTAACCGTGGCCAACCGGATAGAGGACGACGGCACCGAGAAAGTCATCTTCGCCGTCAGTGATACCGGGATGGGCATTCCACGTAAAGACCTGCCGCGTATCTTCGAACGCTTCTACCGGGTGGATAAAGCCAGGTCCAGAAGTTCCGGTGGTACAGGTCTTGGATTGTCCATTGTGAAGCATCTCGTGGATTTGCACCGTGGCAATATCAGTGTTGAGAGTGATCTTGGCATTGGAAGCACATTTACTGTTGAACTTCCGCTGCTTCAGGAAGATGTGGAGTAGCAGCGGAAGAATTAATCGCTGAGCGTTTCTATCTTTTTTACACCAAGTTAACATTTCGGTGATATGATGGCATTGTTGCTGTTTTGTAAAATTTAAAACATATGAATACGGGGGAACTTATGGCACAACGATTGCTTGTCATTGAAGACGAACCGACGCTGGCGCGCCTGTTGTCCTACAACCTGACACAGGAAGGCTATGAGGTCACGGTAGAGGATCATGGAACCGCAGGATATGATCGTGCGACCCGGGAGCCCTTTGACCTCATCGTACTGGATTTAATGCTGCCTGGAATGAACGGTATTGACATTCTTGATAAATTGCGCGGTCAAGGTATTCGCACACCGGTTATTGTGCTGACCGCCAAAAATGCAGAAGAAGATGTTGTCCGTGGACTGAAATCCGGAGCTGATGACTATATAACAAAACCTTTTGGCGTCTCAGAGCTGCTGGCCCGGGTCAGCGCAGTGCTGCGCCGGATTTCTGGTCTGGCAGAAGAGGCACCGGCGGAAACGACGGCGTCTGCATCTACCATTATTTTGGGACAACTTGAGATTTACCCTGAGCGATACGAGGTCTCGCTTGGCGGACACAGCATCAACCTGCGTCCGAAGGAATTTGAAGTGCTGTTGTACTTGGCCCGCAAGCCGGGGGTTGTGCTTACACGCGACGATCTGATGAATGCAGTGTGGGGCTTTGACTACATCGGTGGACAGCGGACGGTCGACGTGCATGTCAGCTCCCTCCGTAAAAAACTGGAGCTTGATCCCGAGTCGGTTCATATTGATTCAATTCGCGGAGTTGGCTACAAACTCGTTGTGAATAAGAAGAGGGCTCCTGTCATATAATTGACGGGGGTTCTTTTTTGCGTCTTATTTTACAATGCGTTAACATTTCTCCACAACTCTATTTACACTGCCCGGGTATCATGAGGTACGAAGATGATGAGAAGGAGACGCAAAACTAATGAAATCCATCATTGACATAGAGAAATTAGATCTCTATTATGAGTCTTTTCATGCGCTTAAGAATGTGGAACTGCAAATCCCGGAGAAACAGGTTACGGCTTTTATCGGACCTTCCGGTTGTGGTAAGTCTACGCTTTTGCGTACCCTAAACCGAATGAATGATATGATTCCCGGAACACGTATTGAAGGTAAAGTTAAGATCGGCGGCAAAGATATTTACAGTGACGATGTTGAAGTGGAAAGCTTGCGCAAGCAGGTCGGTATGGTATTCCAACAGCCCAATCCTTTTCCGAAGTCCATTTATGACAATGTGGCCTATGGTCCCCGTCTGCACGGAATCCGCTCGAAGAGCGAACTGGACGGCATCGTAGAACAAAGTCTGCGTCAATCCGCTCTTTGGGAGGAAGTTAAGGACTTCCTGAAGAAATCCGCGCTCAGTCTGTCCGGGGGACAGCAGCAACGGCTTTGTATTGCCAGAGCACTCGCTGTGCAGCCTGACATCCTACTCATGGATGAAGCTACCTCAGCGCTTGATCCTGTATCCACGCTTAAGATTGAAGAGCTGGTGCAGGAGCTGCGGGACAAGTATACGATCGTTATGGTTACACATAACATGCATCAGGCGGCACGCGTCTCAGGACGAACAGTATTCTTCCTGAACGGTGTGATTGTGGAGGCGGCAGATACAGAGCTGCTGTTCTCGAACCCTAAGGATTCACGCACGGAAGATTATATTTCGGGACGCTTCGGTTAACCTATTTATAAAACGGGACTGAAGTGACATCTGACATACCACCTGAGGAGGATCGCTCTGGATATGATTCAAAGAAAAGATTTTGACAAGGACTTGGAAGAGCTGCGCAGTCTGCTGCAGCAGATGAGTGAGCATGTAACGAATGCGTTAGAAGGTGCGGTTTCCGCGCTGCAAAACCTCGATACTACGCGGGCTCAGGAAATTGTGAAGGCCGATTTGCGCCTTAATGCCATGGAAGACCGGATCATGGAGATCGGATCGAAACTGATCATTACTCAGCAGCCAGTTGCCAAGGACCTGCGTCGTATTATCGTTGCTTTCAAAATATCGAGCGATCTGGAACGGATGGGCGATCTGGCGATTGATGTTGCCAAGGTTACGATGCGCATTCAGGGACAGCAATTGATCAAGCCGCTGGTGGATATCCCGCGTATGGCTGAGATTGTCAACGGAATGATCAAGGAATCGATCGTTGCTTATCTGGACGAGAACACTGATCTGGCCTACAAAATGGCTCAGGACGATGATCAGGTCGACCACCTCTATAGTGCAATGATCACTGAGCTGTATACTTTCTTGACAGAAAAGCCGGATGCGTTGAATCAGGTAATGCTACTAACGCTGGTGGGCCGTTATATCGAACGGATTGCCGATCATGCCACCAATATTGGTGAAAGTGTAGTGTATCTCGTTACAGGCAAGCGCCCTGATCTGAATCAATAAACATGAATTCGGGAATACAGAATAGATGAACCTTAATGAACGCCGGCCCCCGCCGGCGTTCATTCTATTTACAGGAGTTCTGCCAGGTGATAGGCGAAATCGTTTCGTCTTCGTACGGCCATATGTTAAAATGGTGAAAGTATGCAACATAAAAGGGTGGGTGCAACAATGGATAAATTGATTCTTATAGATGGCAACAACGTTATTTACCGGGCGTTTTTTGCAATGCCTCCTCTAACGAATACGGCTGGACAGCAGACGAATGCCGTATACGGGTTCACAACGATGCTGCTGCGTCTCATAGAGGAACATAAACCGACACATATGATCGTCGCATTCGATGCCGGCAAGATTACTTTCCGTCATGAGGGGTATCAGGAATATAAGGGAGGGCGGCAAAAAACGCCGCCGGAACTGTCCGAACAGTTCCCGCTGCTCAAAGACCTGTTACGCAACCTCGGCGTGCCTCAGTTCGAGATTGAGAGCTATGAAGCCGATGATATCATCGGCAGTATCTCCCGCCAGGCAGACGAAGCTGGTCGTGAGGTCATGATCGTCTCTGGGGACAAGGATATGCTGCAATTGGCTTCGGAGCATACAACCGTTGCCTTGATTCGCAAAGGCGTTACCGAAATTGAACTGTATGGGCCGGAACAGATTCGTGAGAAATATGATCTGACCCCGGAACAGATTATAGATCTTAAAGGGCTGATGGGCGATGCCAGCGACAACATTCCTGGTGTACCGGGTGTTGGTGAGAAGACTGCACTGAAGCTGTTGCATCAGTTCGGCTCTGTGGAAGGAGTCATCGCAGGCACTGGAGAGCTTAAAGGTAAGATGAAGGAGAAGCTGGAAGCTCATGCGGATGACGCCATTATGAGTAAGAAGCTGGCGACGATCTACCGCGAAGTTCCGCTGGAACATAGCTGGGAGGATATGGCCTTCACAGGGTTGAACCGCGAGACTGCAGGCCCGGCGCTGGCGAAGCTTGAATTCAAGTCACTGCTGGAGCGCTTGTCCCTAAGTGGTAGCGTCCCTGCTTCTGAGGGAGAGGCTGCTGCGGAGGCCCAGGAGGCTGAGCTTGAGATTACCATCGTGGGCGAGGATGAACTGGGCGATCTGATTGCAGCACTGCCTGGTATCTCCGCACTGCATGTGGAGTCGAACGGGGACAACCCGCACCGAGCTGAAGTGATCGGCATCGGGCTGTCGTCACTGGATCGGCATTACTATGTGCCGTTTTCCTTGCTCCAAAGTCCAGCTGCTGCGAAGCTGCGGGAATGGCTGGGTGACGAGCATACTCCGAAGAGCGGCTACGATCTGCACCGCGCGGATCTGGCTCTGCACTGGCAAGGGATTCCTTTTGCCGGGGCGGCGAAGGATGTACAGCTGGCAGCTTATCTGTTGGATCCGACGGAAGCCAACCAGGATCTGAGCGACCTTGCGTCTAAATACGGTCTGCCTCGTCTGGCTACGGACGAAAGTGTATTCGGCAAAGGCGCCAAGTATAAGGTGCCAGAGCTTGAGGTTCTGGGCCACCATGTGGCAAGGAAGAGTGCAGCAGTGCTGGGGATTGTTCAGAAACAGGACAAGGAACTGGACGAGACCGCTATGAACGGCTTGTTCGACGATCTGGAGATGCCGCTTTCGCGTATCCTGGCTGACATGGAGAAGCAAGGGATTGCGGTGAACAAGGAAGATCTGAAAGAGCTCGGCAAGGAATTCGAAGCTCAGATCGCTAAGCTTGTCGCAGAGATCTATGAGATTTGTGGCACGGAATTCAACTTGAATTCACCGAAGCAGCTTGGCGAGATTCTGTTCGTGAAGCTTGGGCTGCCTGTCGTCAAGAAGACGAAGACCGGATACTCTACGGATGCCGAGGTGCTGGAGAAGCTGGCCCCTTATCATGATGTTGTGAGGCTGATTTTGCAATACCGTACGATTGCCAAGCTTCAATCCACTTATGTGGAAGGTCTGCTTAAGGAGATTTCACCGGACACGGGCAAAGTCCATACTTTCTACCGCCAGACTATTGCGGCAACCGGCCGGCTCAGCAGCCAGTACCCGAACTTGCAGAATATCCCGATCCGTTTGGAGGAAGGACGCAAGCTCCGCAAAGTATTTGTACCTTCAGAGCCAGGCTGGTCCATTCTGGCAGCGGACTATTCCCAGATCGAGCTGCGGGTTCTGGCGCATATCTCTGATGATGAGCGGCTTAAGGACGCTTTTCTGCATGACATGGATATTCATACGAAGACCGCGATGGATGTGTTCGGCGTGACCGCCGAGCAAGTGGACAGTAACATGCGCCGCTCTGCCAAGGCGGTAAACTTCGGTATCGTGTACGGTATCAGCGATTATGGGCTATCGCAGAACCTCAATATTCCGCGGAAGGAAGCCGCCCGGTTCATCGAGCAATATTTTGAAGTATTCCAGGGCGTGCGCCGTTATATGGATGAGATTGTGGTGGAGGCGAAGAAGAATGGCTATGTCACCACACTGCTGGAACGCCGTCGCTACCTGCCGGAGATTAATGCCAGCAATTTCAATCTGCGCTCTTTCGCGGAGCGTACAGCGATGAATACACCGATTCAAGGTACAGCTGCAGATATTATCAAGCTGGCGATGGTCCATATGGACAAGGCACTGTTCGAACGCGGATTGAAGAGCCGTATGCTGCTTCAGGTACACGATGAACTTGTGTTCGAGGTGCCAGCGGAAGAACTGGAGCTGATGAAGGTGCTGCTGCCTGAGGTAATGGAAGGCGCACTAAAACTGTCGGTTCCGCTCAAGGCAGAGGTAAGTTATGGAAACAACTGGTATGAGGCGAAATAGAACCCCCGCGTGCCTCCGATATCCGGTATAATGGAGTAGAGGTGAGAATGATGCCGGAATTACCGGAAGTTGAAACAGTGAAGAGAACACTTAACGAATTAGTCAAAGGAAAGCAGATAGAGAACGTCACCGTCCGCTTGGCGCGGATTATTCAGCGCCCGGATGATACCATGGCCTTCGCCCACATGCTGGCGGGTCATACTATTGAAAGAGTGGAGCGTAGAGGCAAATTTTTGCGGATCTTGCTGGACGGTCTTGTCTTGGTCTCCCATCTGCGGATGGAAGGCCGCTACGGACTGCATGGCAGTGATGAGCCGCTGGACAAGCATACGCATGTTATTTTTCATTTTACAGATGGTACCGAGCTTCGCTACACAGATGTGCGCCAATTTGGCACGATGCACCTGTTCCAGCCGGGGGAGGATCTCAGTCTGCCGCCGCTGAACAAACTGGGCGATGAGCCGCTAGAGCCTTCTTTTACCCCGGAACGGTTCAGGGAGATTGTGTCTGGCAAAAGCACCAAAATCAAATCCCTGCTGCTGAATCAGGAATATGTGGTCGGGATTGGGAATATCTATGTAGACGAATCGCTACACCGTGCAGGTATTCACCCGGAGGACAGCCCTAAAGCGCTGAGCCGGGAACAGCTCGACAAGCTGCATCATGCGATTGTATCCACGCTTACGGAAGCCGTCAATGCTGGTGGCTCCTCCGTCAAATCATATGTAAATGGCCAGGGGGAAAGCGGTACCTATCAGCAGCAATTGCTGATCTATGGCCGCAAGGACCAGCCGTGTGCCGTCTGTGGAACATTGATTGAGAAGAGTGTGGTCGGCGGCCGTGGGACGCATTATTGTCCAAGCTGTCAGCGGGTCAGTACAGTTCTGGCTCGATAATCAATTCTATACACCGGCTTGCCGGATTTTGCCTGAGTTCTCAACGTAGTACTTTGAACTTCATCCCAAGCTGCAGATGGTTGACACCCTCGATGTGTCCCGCCCATATACTGTGTGAAGAAGGCTCTAATCAAGCGAACGTCTTGCCTAGGTAATCTTATTAGGCCGGACGGTTCTTCACGGGAGGGATTGCGGGTGCTCAGCCCATTTTTATCATTGCTGTTATTGGCGTTGGCCCTGAGTCTGGATGGATTTGGTGTAGGCATTACATATGGTTTGCGAAAAATGAAAATACCGCTGCTCTCGATCCTGATCATCTCGTTATGTTCCGGCATCGTCATCTACGTCTCCATGCAGGTTGGCGTCTTGCTGGCGAAGGTGGTATCACCCAATATCGCTGCGAGCGTAGGCGCAGTCATCCTTATCCTTATGGGCTGTTGGTCACTGATTCAATCGCGGATTCAGAAGGAGAAAGAGGATCTTATTGCAGAGCAGCAGGAACAGGAAACTGCACAGATTTCCACAGTCAGTATCTCTGAACTCTCGTCCGAAGACGAATATGGGGACGTAGCTGCTGACTCGGAAGGTTATGGTGATGAGCCCGCTCAGCCAGTGAAACCGGCTGTATACTCACTGGAGCTGCGGAGGCTCGGCATCGTCGTACAGATCCTGCGTACACCTTCCTCTGCGGATATGGATGCTTCGGGAAGCATTTCGCCGCTGGAGGCAATGATACTCGGGATTGCATTGTCACTGGATGCGTTCGGTGCAGGACTGGGTGCCGCACTGCTGGGGTTCAACCCGGGCTGGACGGCGGTCACGATTGCGTTGTTTAGCGGAAGCTTTCTAATTATGGGGATGAAGACAGGATTCAAGTTCGCCGGCAGCTCATGGATGAAGCATGCCGCTATCCTGCCTGCTTTAATGTTGATTGTTATGGGAATAATGAAGCTGTTATGAGGTGAGTACATGATCATGGGCTTAACCGGAGGCATTGCATCCGGAAAAAGCACAGTGTCAGCACTGTTCGTGAACAAGGGAGCCAAACTGGTGGATGCCGATGCCATCGCCAGGGAAGTGATGCTACCCGGACACCTGGTGCTGGCTGCTGTCGTTGAACATTTCGGAGAGGATATTCTGAACCCGGATGGAACGCTCGACAGGGCGAAGCTTGGGAACATTGTCTTTCATGAGCCGGAGGCCCGCCAGAAGCTGAATGGTCTGACCCATCCGGCGATTCGCCAGGAGATCAAGGAACGGATGTACCGCATGGAGCAGGAAGCGCCGGAGACGCTGATTGTGGTAGATATTCCGCTGCTGTTTGAGTCAGGGCTGGAAGGTCTTTTTCAGGACATTATTGTAGTATATGTTCCCCGTGAGATTCAATTGACCCGGTTAATGGAACGGAACAGTCTGACCCAGGAGCAGGCGGAGAGCCGTTTGCAATCGCAGATGGATCTACAGGAGAAGACAGGCAGAGCAAGCTACGTCATTGACAACAGCAAGGATCTTGAGCATACTGAGGCCCAGGTTCTTGCTTTGTGGGACAGGCTGGGGTTGTCATGAGCTGGCTGCGCAAAAAAAGAGTCCTGCTTCTCCTGTTCATCGGCTTTACAGGTATTCTGTTCCTTAGTACGAACTGGATGTCGTGGTTCTATCCGATTCATTATAAAGAAGAGATCCGCAAGCACAGCACGACCTACGAGATTGATCCATTCCTTGTGGCGGCGATTATCCGGGTGGAGACAAACTTCAAGACTGGAAGAGAGTCAAAAAAAGGGGCGATTGGTCTCATGCAGCTGATGCCGGATACGGCCAAATGGGCCATGGAAAAGGCCAAGCTGCCTGATGTCTCGCTGGAGCGGCTGAAGCATGAGCCATCCGTCAACATTGAACTGGGAGCCTGGTATCTGTCCTCGCTCTCTCGTCAGTTTGACGGCAATCGTACGGCAGTTATTGCTGCTTATAATGCTGGTCCGGGCAATGTCCAGAACTGGCTGAAGCAGGGGACCTGGGACGGTACGGAGGAGAATGTGAAGGATATCCCGTTTGGGGAGACGCGTCATTATGTCCAGCGAGTGATTTACTATTATAATCAGTACACGGATATCTATAAGGGATTTTAGCTGTGGATATGAAAAGAAGTATTAAACAGCCCGTGAGCCGTTTAATACTTCTTTAGTCAAGCTATAGGCAGATTAGTGAACTTGTCCTGCCAGTTGTTGTTCAGCCAGAGTTACAAGACGTTTAGTGATGTAACCACCGATCGAACCGTTCTCGTAAGAAGTTTTATTGCCATTGTATCCGTCTGCAGAAAGCGTGATACCCAATTCTTGAGCAACTTCGTATTTCAATTGTTCCAAAGCTGCGCGGGAATTAGGAACTACCAGGTTGTTGGAGTTGTTGTTTTGGCCCATTGCTGTTCACCTCCTATCGGTTGGTAACTGTATTATGTGCCGGACTTGGCAGATTCATTACAATAAACAAACGGTGAATTATGGAAAAAGAGATTGTGTTCGATCGCAGTCAGGTGCGTACTGGAACGGGACGCACACCATTTTGCAAAAAAGGAAGTGATTAAGCTTATGAAATGCCCTTACTGCGATCATACAAATACCAAGGTGCTTGATTCACGTCCGGCCAACGAGAATAAGTCCATCCGCCGCAGGCGAGAGTGTGAGCGCTGTAGCAAGCGTTTTACAACGTTCGAGATGATCGAAGAGACTCCGCTTATCGTAATTAAGAAGGATGGCAGCCGCGAGGAATTCAGCCGTGATAAAATTCTCCGTGGATTAATCCGCGCTTGTGAGAAGCGTCCTGTGCCTGTAGAGCGCCTGGAGGTTATCGTGTCGGAGGTTGAGAAGACATTGCGCGGTATCGCCCTAGCGGAGATCGAGAGCCGTCAAATCGGCGAGCTAGTGATGGAACAGCTCTATCCGGTGGATGAAGTAGCATACGTCCGTTTCGCCTCCGTGTACCGTCAGTTCAAGGATATCAACATGTTCATGAAGGAACTGAAGGGCCTGCTGTCCAAGACTACGGGTGAGTTGGAGAGTCTGTAGAGGGTCTTGCTGCATCGCTGCTAATTTGGAGATAATATCTGCAGACATTAGGAGCGGCGGAGACGTCGTTAGAATAACTGAAAAATAGTCCGCCACATTAACTTGTGGCGGGCTATTTGGCTTTTCACGGGTGAAAGATAAATTCAATTATTGGGCAGTACAGTTTATTCCTGAGACATCGGAGTATGGTAAATGTGGAGACTAATTCGGGTCATCTCGCTGGTGGATATTGCGAAGTCAGACCCAATCCATTTGGAGATCGCATTATATAGCGCACCGGCTTTAAAGTATATACGGTACCTGCTTTCGTCTGTTGTGTCGTGTGCATTAGACAGCATCATTTCATTCAAGCAATCTAAGATCACATAATCAAACTTAGCCATTTGAAGGGCTCTGTAGATATCTCGCTGCTGAAAAATAACTTCAAAAAGCACACTGATAAACTTTTCAGGCTCTTTGGCCTTGCCTGTTAATTCATTGGTGTAAGGCAAGAGTCTTTGATTAATCTCGAAAATAAGCGAATCGACCAAATCCACCAGGATCTCCTGTTTGGAGGAATAGTTGTTGTAATAGGCTGTTCGGGAGACCCCGGCACGTTTCACAATATCGGTAATGCTAATTTTGCTAAAGGGCTGCTCTTGAATCAAGAATACTAATGCCGTGCAGATGGCTTCTCTGGTCAAGCGATTGGTTTCTTTATTGGAATTATGTTTAGAGGTATTTGGACTGTATAATTCATGATTTGCGATGACAATTCCCCTCCATTTGTACGTTCTGGCGTTGGTTTTATTGTTTTTCATGACTCTTTTCAATATGCTAAAACCATAAGGCATTACAAATGTAATGTCAAAATTGTAGTTAGATAAGCTAAACAAAAGGAATTAACCAAAAGAGAAGATGAGTGAAAAGGAGAAGTTTGGAACTGTGTAGGCGCGCGCAAAGCGCTAACCTGAAAAAGCTTTTCGTAGGAGAGCTGACACTGGAACATAGACTGTCGACAGCAAGATCTATAATCCAAGGCTGTTCAAATCCAGCGATGTCAATAGAAGCGGTAAATTCCTCCCCACCAGTCGTCTTAACAGTGAAAAAGAGGGGCTACTCACCCAACTAACGGCATTTTTGTACCTTATTTTTATAGGTGAATGAAGGAAATAAGGGCATTATTGGATCTTATTTTTCGGGAAATCACGCTGGACTGGGTATTCTGGAAGAATTAAGGTACAATATTGCACCTAATCTCCACTAACCCCTAGCTGCAGAGGATTTAAGGTACAAAAATGCCGTTAATTACACTTCTATCCGATCTTAGGATCCCCGCTTAAATTTCGGTCGTCACTCCGGTGAATATTTGGACTTCCGGTCGCTGTTATCCCCAGATTTCTTCGATTAAACCGCTTCTAGCGGTTAAAATTCTGGGTATAGCTGAGGCATTCGGCGCGCTTTTCCTGCGGAAAGCTTTCAGGCGATCGCTTTCGCTCCTACAGTTCNTGTTATCCCCAGATTTCTTCGATTAAACCGCTTCTAGCGGTTAAAATTCTGGGTATAGCTGAGGCATTCGGCGCGCTTTTCCTGCGGAAAGCTTTCAGGCGATCGCTTTCGCTCCTACAGTTCCAGCCAATCCCCTTCGTTCCTTCTCGCTTTTTAAAATGGGAGGGTGTCATGTTAATGAACTTATACAGACGATTGTCAGCGGTGCTGCTGTTGATCCTGGCATTCTGTGCTACCGTATTTATCGGTCAAGAAATAATAATATCGATGGCGACGATTATCATTTTACTAGTTGAATTAGGCATCTCATATTTAGTTTTAAAGAAACGTGAGAAGCTGCAAGTGTTGTTGATCAGCGCCATCGTAACAGAAGGGTTATTTTTGTTGACCAAGGAGTTTTGGCTGCTGGCGGTATCTATCCTGCTACTGATCGTGGCGGGTGTATGGAGAGGACTTTTTGGACAATCGGTACGAAGAAAAGTCACTGCGTTTATGGTGGTTCGAAAAGTATTATTCAGCGTTGCTGTTCTTATCGTTAGTGCGCTGTGGGCTCTGGGCATCTATGCGAAGCCGATCACTAAACCTGTGGCATTAGCAGCGGATGTTACGGCCACGATTGACGAGCAGAGATTGGATTCGGCAGCAATGATGTTAAAGGATATTGAAGTGATGAATTCCTTTGGAAGCCGTACAACCGGCTCGGAAGGTCATAATAAGTTTATTGCTTGGCTGGAACAGCAGGTAACGGATATGGGGCTGACCGTATACCGTGATCAATATACTTTTGACCGATGGGAAGAAAAGAACAGCTCTTTAGTTATTGATCAGCAGCCGATTCATGTTTCTTCAGCATTTCCCTATTCCGGAGAAACGGGCGAAAAAGGTGTAACTGGGGAACTAGTGTACACGAAGCGTGGTGATTATGAACAGGCCAACGGAAAAATTGCTGTAGTGGAGATTGAAAATTTTAAAGATTTTCCGATTGGGATTGTCATGAACATGCGGGATTCATCGCCAAAGCAAAACAAAATCGCCCCTAGTGAAGGTGATCTTGTACTCACCACAGCCTTAAAAGAGGCCAAACTGGAGCAAGCGAAGGAAATGGGCGTGAAAGCTGTTATTTTAATCTGGAAAGGGGTATCCGACGATAAGGTTGAGAAGCAGTATGTACCGTTTACCACCGACTATGCTGGAATCCCTGCGGTTTGGGTCAATGAGACAGAGGGGCAAAAAGTGATTAGAGCAGCTAACGAGCACAAAAAAGGCACGGTTATTCTAGAAGCAGATGAACAAAAAAACGCACCGACGGAATCCTTTTATGTGAAGATCGAGGGGAAAAGGAAAGGCGAAGCGATTATCATCAATACCCATACCGATGGGATCAATGTTGTGGAGGAGAATGGCGCCGTAGGCATGCTGTCCATGATTCGTTACTTGCAGCAGGAGCAGCCGGAACGGACGATGATCTTTGCTTTTGTGACCGGACATTTCCGGTTGCCGGAGTTCAAAGGAACTTCTCAAGCGACATCCACCTGGATGGAAGGGCAACGTGAGCTATGGGATGGCGAGAATGACCATATGAAAGCTGTAGCCGGAATTACGGTCGAGCATCTCGGCAGCATGGAATGGAAGGATGACGCCACGGGGCATTATGGTCCGACGGGACGTATAAGCACGGAATATACCTATGCGGGCAATGAAATGATGGCGGCGATCTGGCAGAAGGCTGTTGAGCAGAGAGACGATGCACGTACTGTAATTTTACGCGGTCATAACAAGTTTGAGTTCGGAGAGAGCCAGCCTCTTTTTGATGCGGGTATCCCAGTGCTTGGGTTCATCCCAATGCCCGATTATCTGCTGACGGATAGTGAGAACAGAGAGATGGATAAATTTGATGTGAAGCTCATGCATTCACAAATTGTATCGCTGCTGAAAGCGGTCAAGCTGGTGGATGGGACGGAGACGGACGAGCTTGGGGTGTCGGATGGGTATTCATTTTTCTATGGTCGTACCAAATGACTGTGGAGAATCGGCTGATACAGGCAGGAATCGTGCTGCCTTCACCAAGTGAACCTGCAGCTAAATACGCCAATTGTGTGTTGGTTAATGGACTTTTGTTTGTATCTGGTAAAGGACCCTCAAGCAAAGTTGAAGGGAAGTTAGGTCAGGAGTACAAGACAGAACAAGGATATGAGTATGCTCGTGAGACGGGACTGGAGATTTTAGCTGTCGTCAAAGATTTTATTGGTTCGCTTGATAAGGTTAACCGGGTAGTGAAGATCCAAGGGTTTGTCAACGCAACGGGTGAATTTGAAGAACATCATAAGGTGTTGAATGGATGTTCAGATCTTCTGAAAGGCATATCCCTTGCGGATATGTCTTTTGTGATTGAGCGTTCCAAACAATAGATGGTAAAATAATACGAGGAAGTATTAGATTTGAAATCAGCATGAAGGGAGGATATACCCATGCCACATAGAAACATTCGCTACGTGCTGCTGGTTGTTTTCCTTTTAGGTATGCTGATGCCGACTACAGTCGTTGCTAATGGAGGACCGTTATATTTTCCGGCTGATGGTTATGGTCTTCTGAGGCTGGATGAGCAGTCTAATATTAGCTTGGTTCGTGAGAAGATTGTTTATACGATGTCCAAAGGTTCCAATGACTATGGAAACAGTGCTGAAGTAAGCGTGGAATATGAACTGCATAATCAAAACAGTGCAAACAAGGATATTGAAGTTTTATTTCTGACGCCATCTAGAGAGTCCTTAACCGTATCAGAAGGAGACGAGCTTATTCCAACGAGCCTAGCGCCTGAATTACGACCGGTAAACTGGAAGCCTCTGGTGAAAAATACAGTCATAGAGCCTTTAAGTGGCAAGGAATTGTCCCTATCTCGCTATGAGGGCGGTCATAGCCAAGCACAAGGAACACGGTTTCCCTTATCCTTCAAAGAGGGTGAGACAAAACATATCGTTGTTCGTTATGTGGAGCAAGGAGGCATGTATGATAAGGGCGTTATTAATATGATTTATTCACACTTGTACTATTTGACGCCTGCTGAGTTTTGGGAAGGGAAGCCACAGGTCGAGCTGGAAGTGAAGCTGTATTCGCCTGACAGCAAGCTGCATTCGAATTTATTGATGGAGCAGACGGGGCCGACTACGTATAAAGCAGTTTTTAATGAACTGCCTAGTGAAGACTGGTATTTCTCATACGTCGTCCCGAAGCGCCTGCTTTTTCCTACGAACATAGAGAAGGACCACAATCTGATGGTGCTTGGCTCAGTCGTTCTGTTGACGGTGATAGCGGCAGTGCTTGCGCTTTATTTTAAGAAAAGTTTTCTGTTTACAATAGGGTCCATTTGCATTTTGTCATTCACGATCTATTATATATCCAAAATGGGCGGTTACCCATTTAACTTTATTTTTGTTACTTTTATCGATGTATTGGTGGGGGCAGGTCTTCTGGCATGCCAGATTTGGATCTGGAAAAGGAATAAGCGTTAACTCTTGATTTCGTTAAAAGATGACAAATGAAGCAGCATTGAACCAGGATGTGCTATGAGGATCGGTGTAGTTTATTCGAACAGATTAGCCACGTCGTATTTGGTGGTAAAAACAGACCAGAGGCAGCGGGCTGCTTCTGGTCTGTAAGACGCGTTACAACTGATGAGCTTTCACCCACGAAGCAAGAAACTTGAGCTTTCCGTTATAAGAACCATCATCCTGCCAGGCTCCCCATATAGCGCTTCGACTGGTATGCAGACCCATGAGCCATATTTGTCTAGCTGCGACAAGCACGGGAATCATCGCAAGATCCTCCTCGCTTAAGGGACGTTCCTCGGTATAAGCTTCAAGGAAAAGACGCCAGCATTCTTCCTCGTAGCTGCTGCTATCGGGTTCGCCGTGGATGCGGTCCCATAAAAATACAGACAGATCATATGCGCGCCACCCAAATCCGCAGCAGTCAAAATCAAAATGGGTCAGGCTGCCGTCTGCTTCATAAAATACATTCCGGCCATGAAGATCACCATGGCATGCCCCCCAATCATAGCTTTGGCCTGAAGGCAGCTGCCAGCCGCGCTTCCAATCGGCCAGAGATTTCCTGTACCCATTGCACGTCAGCCGGGCGATGCTGTAGAAATGGAAGCAGCTGCTTGAGCGGTTCGCCAAGCAAATGCTGTGCATTTAGCTGGAAGCGTTCATGCTTCGGCGTATAGTGATCCATCACTTGATGAAGCTGAGCGACGGATTTTCCAAAGAGTACGCTGGTGGTAGGGTCAACCTTGCCAATCCCTTCCGCAAAGGTGAACAAAACTGCGAAACGCTGCCCTTCCGGCGCGCGAAGCTCTGTCAGCCAATGCCCGTCATGTCTGGCAATCGGATAGGAAATCGGGAGTCCGCATCCTTTTAAGTAAGTTAAAAGATCCAGTTCAAAGCGGATCTCATCTTCAGTTCTCCATTGATGCTTATAAATGCGCAGAATATATTTTCCTTGTTCGGTGTCGACTGCATAAGTGTCATTCAGGCCGTTGGATAGGAAGCGGGTGTTTATTGGTTGTCCGATTGGGTATAAAGAGGCTATCGTTTCAAATAGCTGCTCTTTGTCAAATAGAGTATGCAGGGGCGTAACATAAATCATAGGGCAATCATCCTTTAAATCGTAGTAACGATACCTAAGTTTATCCTACCGCATCGATACTGAAAAAGAGCTTCCTCCAGCTCACCATTACGGCTAGCCTCGCACAGCTCCTCGATCGTGATCGGTCTGGACGCTCAATAACCTCAAAGTTCCAATGACGAAGCAGTTGGATAATGGAATTGGGGGTAACAACGTTCGCGTATTGATGTTTAGTGCAACTGGTCGATTGCTGTTAACAGTTATTGCAGCACTTGCCATACGAATGCAGTAATAGAACTAAAACTGTATGCGATATCTGTCTAAAGTCTTGTTTGGATGGTTCGTAAAAAAGAGAAGAAATGTTATACTATGTATCCATGGTACTGCGGTGGGACTGTTGAATTACGTAATAATTATATTAAAATAAATAGCATTGGATCTATAGTGAGAGGATTGAGTAAGTAGTGTTAAATAATTTTTGGCGTGATTTACCTCGGCCGTTTTTTATACTTGCACCAATGGAAGATGTAACGGATATAGTTTTTCGGCAGGTAGTGAGTAAAGCGGCTAGACCTGATGTGTTTTTTACGGAATTTACAAACACGGAGAGCTATTGTCATCCTAAATTGATTTATAGTGTACGGGGACGTTTAGCATTTACGGAAGATGAGCAACCAATGGTGGCACATATTTGGGGGGATAAGCCTGAATATTTCAAGGAAATGAGCATTGGTATGGCTAAGCTTGGTTTCAAAGGTGTGGATATCAATATGGGTTGCCCCGTGCACAATGTTGCCAGAAAAGGTAGGGGAAGCGGCCTTATTCTGCGTCCAGATCTTGCGGCAGATATTATTCAAGCAGCTAAAGCGGGAGGATTACCGGTCAGTGTAAAAACTAGGCTTGGCTACTACGATATAGAGGAATGGCGGGGTTGGCTAACCCATATTCTAAATCAAAATATTGCTAATCTGTCTATCCATCTCCGTACAAAAAAGGAAATGAGCTTAGCAGATGCACATTGGGAACTGATTCCGGAAATTAAGGAGCTTCGTGATCGCATAGCACCAGACACCCTTTTGACAATCAATGGAGATATTCCTGATCGAGAAACGGGCTTAAAGCTTGCTGAGCAATATGGTGTGGATGGGATAATGATCGGGAGAGGTATTTTCCATAATCCGTTTGCCTTTGAACAAGAGCCGAGGGAACATAGCAGTGACGAATTGCTTGATCTTTTAAGATTGCATCTGGATCTTCATGATAAATATGCACCAGAATTAACGCTACGTCCGTTTAAAGCCCTTTTACGTTTTTTTAAGATCTATGTCAAAGGATTCCGAGGGGCTAGTGAACTATGCAATCAATTGATGAGCACGAAGTCAACGGATGAGGTGCGTGAGCTTCTTAATGCCTTTGAAAAGAATGCTGATGCTTTGATTGAAGAGATTATAAATGAAGAATCTTAAACGGCAGAGATGCCGTTTTTTTTATTTTCACAATTGGCTATATCGTTTACACATGCGGAGTATTGTAATTGCCGAAAATATCAATTTTTCATTAGAAACACATGAAGCCAGATTTACGATTGTATTCAGAAAAAAAATCCAAGCATGAACCATACGCTGATCTGTGTGGTTCATGCTTGAATTTTTCCATATCTAGTGTTTTGAATTGGTATTTCACGTTATGTGTTCAGTCTCATTGCCGGGAGTATTTGCCCTGCTTTTTGTGTTATTTCGACAGCACTCGATATTTTGTGAGAAATTTGTGAGGCTCGCTTGTTAGAATATTTGCGATAAAGAGTAGGGAGGAATAAGACATGATGGTGATCTAGAGATGAACTTTTCTTTTTTAGACGATCATCTCGATAGTGTTGGAACAATAGCTCCAGGTATGAAGAAACTATTAATATGCAATCTTTCGGATCGAATGTGAGTTACATTAAACGAAGCATGCTACAAGGAGGCAAAGAAATGCAACAAAAGGCAAAACAAATCATAGCTTGCGTGCTGGTATTCTTGCTTATTGCGGAAATGCTGCCTGCACTGTCTGGCGAAAAAGCCCATGCTGCAAGTAGTGGCATCATCACTACAGTAGCGGGTAATGGTGAAACTAGCTATATGGGAGACGGAGTGGAAGCGAATTTACCTCTTGTCAGATTTTATAACCCACAAGGACTAGCTTTTGACAGCGCCGGGAATCTGTTTATTGCTGACACCCAAAATCATCGAGTCCGTAAAGTGGATAAATCAGGGATCATCAGTACGGTAGCGGGTAATGGTAACATGGGCTATTCGGGAGACAATGGGCCAGCGCGATCCGCCCAGTTGTTCAATCCAGCAGGTTTAGCTGTGGATAGCAACGATAACCTGTATATTGCCGATACGAGTAACGAGCGAATTCGGAAAGTCGATAAGTCAGGGAATATCAGTACGGTAGCCGGCAATGGTTCTATGGGCTATGCCGGAGACGGAGGGCCAGCAACATCTGCCCAATTGAACGATCCGTATGGATTAGCTTTTGACAGTAGCGGTAATCTGTACATAGCAGATACGTATAACCATCGAATTCGGAAAGTTGATAAATCAGGCGAAATTAGCACTGTTGCAGGTACGGGAGATTACGATGGTCACAGTGACGTCGGCGATGGAGGAGATGCGACAGCTGCTAAAATATATTTTCCATATGGAATTACGTTTGACCGCAATGACAATATGTATATCGCAGATCGTAGTACTTTTCGTATACGAAAGGTAGATACGTCGGGGAAGATCAGTACGGTAGCAGGCGATGGTACTAGTGCCAGCACGGGAGATGGAGGAGATGCGACGTTAGCCCAGTTAGTAGGCCCGCGAGGAATTGCTAAGGATGTTAATGACAATCTGTACATCCTGGATGAAAATCGGGTCCGGAAAATCGATATGACATCCGGAAAGATCAGCACGATAGCTGGAAGCGCTACGGGCGGCTATTCGGGCGACGGAGGACCGGCGACTTCTGCTAAATTGTTCATGCCGCAAGGTATAGCTGTGGACAAGAGCGGGACCGTGTACATTTCAGATACTTTAAACCAACGAATTCGGAAGGTGGCAGACGGCTACACCGTTAGCTTTAGTTCAAATGGAGGAACAGGCACAGTGCCTGATCCCATGACGGTGTCCCCAGGACAAGCTTCACCAGCGCTGCCGAATGGCACGGGATTGACCGGACCGGCAGGAAAGAAGAACTTTGACGGTTGGAATACCAAAGCAGATGGAAGCGGAACTAGCTATGAAGCAAATGCAAGCATCAGCAACATGACATCAGACATTAGACTGTATGCCAAGTTTAGCAATGCTTATACCGTCACGTTTGATTTAAATGGAGGAACAGGCACAGTACCATCCTCCATAAAAATAGGCGAGGGGCCTATTTCACCACCTCTTCCCAATAATATGGGATTCACCGGGCCGACAGGAAAGACCTTTGGCGGTTGGAGTACCAAGGAGGATGGGACCGGAGACCGATATTCTCCGGGAGTTCGTATCCCCTATTTGACATCAAACATTACGTTATATGCCATGTGGTTCGAGGCGTATACCATCACTTTTGATTTGAATGGAGGCACGGGTACCGTTCCGCCTCCTATGACGGTGCTTAAAGGACAAAAGTCATGGCCATTACCGGAAGGCACAGGAATTATTGCTCCACCAGGAAAAGAATTTGACGGTTGGAATGTGCAGGCGGATGGGCAGGGGAACCGATATGTACCAGGTTTAACAATCTCCGTCTTGTCTGATATGACGCTATATGTTGATTGGTTTTCGAAAAGACTGCCCACATACAACGTACATTTTGATTCGCAAGGTGGTTCTGCAGTAGCGGCTCTTAAGAAAGTGAGTGAAGGATCAACCATCAGTGCGCCGACAGTGCCGACCCGAACAGATTACACCTTTGGGGGCTGGTATAAGGAAGCAACGCTTGAGAATGCGTGGACTTTCGCTACAGATATTGTGACGGAAGATGTTACGTTATATGCAAAATGGACCAGAGAAGTGAAGGTGCCTGCTCCAAGTTTTGAGCCTGTACCAGTTCCACGTCCAGGCACTGGACCGGGAACCACGGGAATCCCGAATGTAACACCAGGAACCGGGAACCATCTAGTGGTGAAAGTGTCCTCCACTATGATTGAAACACCGAATACAGGTGATGCAGCACCAACAGGAACCGGAATTATCGATCCATACACTGCGGGAAGCGATATCCCGGGAGTGGATGAGAGAGTTAACCGCTACGCTGGTATCTATGAAGTGGACGAAGCAGGTAAAGTCGTGAAGTTCACTCTAATTATTCTGGAGTCCAAAGATATTCATCCGGGAGAAGGCTTGCCAGACTTCGATCCGAAGCCAGCGCCACAACCGGGTACTGAGCCGGGAACCACAGGCATTCCGAATGTAACGCCAGGAACCGGGAATCATCTAGTGGTGAAAGTATCCTCCACTATGATTGAAACGCCGAATACAGGCGATACAGCGCCAACAGGAAGCGGGATCATTGATCCATACACGGCGGGTAGTGATATTCCAGGAGTGGATGCGAGAGTTAACCGCTACGTTGGTGTCTATGAAGTGGACGAAGCAGGTAAAGTCGTGAGATTCATTCTAATTATTCTGGAGTCCAAAGATATTAATAATGGAGCAACTGTGCCAGAATTAGATCCCAAGCCAGCGCCACGTCCTGGTACTGAAACAGGAACGACAGGCATTCCGAATGTAACGCCAGGAACCGGGAACCACTTAGTGGTAAAAGTGTCCTCGACTATGATTGAAACGCCAAATACAGGTGATGCAGCGCCAACAGGAACTGGAATTATCGATCCATACACGGCGGGCAGCGATATCCCGGGAGTGGATGCGAGAGTTAACCGCTACGTTGGTATCTATGAAGTAGACGGTGAAGGCAAAGTCGTGAAGTTCAGCCTGATTGTGCTGGAATCCAAAGATATTAACAATGGAGCAGCAGTGCCAGAGTTTGAGCCTGTGCCAGCACCACGTCCAGGTACTGAGCAAGGGACCACGGGCATTCCGAATGTAACGCCAGGANATCTATGAAGTAGACGGTGAAGGCAAAGTCGTGAAGTTCAGCCTGATTGTGCTGGAATCCAAAGATATTAACAATGGAGCAGCAGTGCCAGAGTTTGAGCCTGTGCCAGCACCACGTCCAGGTACTGAGCAAGGGACCACGGGCATTCCGAATGTAACGCCAGGAACCGGAAATCATCTAGTGGTAAAAGTGTCTTCGACTATGATTGAAACGCCGAATACCGGCGATGTGGCACCAACAGGAGCCGGAATCATTGATCCATATACAGTGGGCAGCGACATTCCAGGAGTGGATGCGAGAGTTAACCGCTACGTAGGTATCTATGAAGTAGACAGCGAAGGCAAAGTCGTGAAGTTCAGCCTAGTTGTGATTACAGACAAAGATGTAAAGTCAGGGTCGGGAGATCTGAACAACGATAAGGATCACTTGAGCATCGTGTATCAAGATGGTGATCATGCAGAGCATGTGACCAAAACGCTGTACTTACCTGGCAAAGGCGAGTCCGGGCACACGACGGTTACATGGACTTCCAGCCATCCGGAAGTGATCAAACCGAACGGGCGTGTAAACTGGGCAGGGGCATACGATTCGGATGTATACGTCACCCTGACTGCAACGATTACGGATGATCTCACAGGAGCTCAAACCACGAAAACCTTTGTCGTTAAAGTCATTCAGATGTCGGATGAAGATGCAGTTCGTGCGGCAGCAAAAGATTTGAGTGCGGAAAAAGCATTTGTATTCACAGAGGGAGATACGTGGGAATCCGTTACCAGTCAGTTTACGCTGCTGGGCCAAGGACTTTACGGTACCAATATTACCTGGGCCTCGTTAGACTCTGGTACGATCGACGTCTCTCTTCAGAATGGTAAAGCTTATGGGGCGGTCAATCGTCCACAGAGCAGCGATAAGAATGTGCTTTTAACAGCTGTGATTAGAAAAGGAAATGCTTCAATTACTAAAACGTTCCTTATGGTTGTGAAAAATAAAACGGTCGGTAAGGAAGCAGATCAGACGAGACAGCCAACTGGAAGACAGGCGGAAGCGAGCGTCAACCCAAGCGGTACTTCCAGCCGTGACGAGTTCATGATTCTAAGGACCACCCTGAGTAATGGCTCCAAAATCGACACGGTTATCATCGACCCGTCGAAAGTAGAGTCCCTAACGGATGCTATCAATCCATCAGAAAAAGATGATAGCAAACGTACGGTTGCTATTCAGCTACAACATGCACCAGTAGATAAAGCCGATGAATTCGCCATCGAAATCCCTTCAGGAGCTGTAGCTGCTATGGCAGACAAAAATGCATTGCTGGAGATCAAGACAGATGAAGGCAGTATCAAGCTGAGTGCTGCGGCATTAAAAGATTCAGCAGATAAAGGAACGGACTTATACTTCAGACTCGTTCCGATCAAAGATGCCCAGGAACAAAATGAAGCGAAAAATGCTCTCACAAGCAGCAGTCTTGTAAATCAAAGCGCCGCAGGAAAGAGTATTCAAATTCTGAGCATTCCGCGGAAGATCGAAACGAATTTCTCAGGTTTTGCTACCAAGGTTGTCATTCCGTTCAATGGAATCACAATACCTGAACAGAATAAACAGGCTTTCCTGGACTCATTGAAAGTATTTGTTGAGCATACGGATGGAACTAACGAACTTCTGTCAGGTGTGGTCCAGTATGAAAATGGACAGCCGGTTGGGCTGGAAATTCAAATTAATCGATTCAGCCGCTTCCAGTTCGTCAATTTCACTTCAAATGACGCTTCGAATGGTAGTCCGAGTGGTGGCTCAAGTGGTGGTGGTACTGTAAAATCAAATGATTTTGTACCTTCCCCATCCCTTAACCCGGGCAGTACAGCTGGTACTACCAGTGTGATTGCCGATAATATCGGCAAAGGAAATCATTTGGTCATTAAAGTGTCCTCCAGCACGGTTTCTGCCCCTGGAATCGGAGATTCGGCTCCTACAGGAGCAGGCGTGCTAGACCCTTACGTTGCGGGAAGCGACATTAAGGGAGCAGATGCGGAAGTCAATAAATACATTGCTGTTTATGAGGTAGACAGCAATAACAGAATCGTGAAATTCATGCTGTTGATTGTTAAGAAAGGCGATATTAAAGTCGTAAATGCCCTGATCGATCTATACATCAATAATGTCATCCAAAAAGATACAGCCAAACTTGAGGTTCGTGGGGCTGCGAATAAGGATGTTACTACAATCGTTGTAGATAATGAGGCGATCATTCAAAAGCTTCAAACGGAGAAATCGGAGAGTACTTTGACTGTGCCTCCAGTTACTGTAACCAATAACGTTGAAGTTGAGATTAATGGACAGCTTCTAAAATTGATGTACGAGAAGTCAAACGTACTTCGTTTTGAAACAGAGAATGCAACGTATATCCTTCCAGTCACTGCAATCCATCTCAAGGGACTGCTGGATTCATTAGGCAATCCGTCAGATATGGACAATGTGAAGTTCAGGCTTGCCATTTCTATTGCAGATGCTACGACTGCTGCACAAATGAAAGAACAAGTTAAGAACGGCCAAGCTGATATGCTCATAACTCCAGTGAAGTTCGAAGTTACTGGAAGTTATAACGGGAAAGTTGTGAACGTCGACGTATTTAACCGTTATGTAGCAAGACTTATCAAGCTTTCAAGCAGTATCAATCCAGAGAACGTAACTACAGGTGTATATATTCGTGAAAACGGACAAATGGCGCATATCCCAACCATCGTCGAAACGATCAACGGGGTACCTTATGCCAAAATCCAAAGCCTGTACAACGGTCTCTATACACTTGTGAACCACCCGCTGAAATTCAAGGATGTGGAGAGTCACTGGTCCAAAGCTGAGGTAAATGATCTGGCTTCCAGGCTTGTGGTGTTTGGTACTGACAAAGAACATTTCACACCGACTAGAGACATCACCCGTGCAGAATTTGCAGCGATTGTAGTACGGGCCTTAGGCTTGAAGCATGGGGATTCCAAAGGTAATCCGTTCAGCGATGTGAAGGATACGGCTTGGTATGCGGAGTCGATCCAGATTGCGCATGAATTCGGCATTATTGATGGATACAATGGCGGTAAATTTGGGCCGATGGATCTAATCACTCGTGAACAGGCCATGACCATGATTGCTAGAGCTATGACAATTACTGGCTTGAAAGTGGAATTTAAAGAGGGGGAAGCAGATACGCTGCTTGCCACATTTAAAGATTCGTCCCAATCCTCCGCATGGGCGAAGGAAAGCATCGCTGCTTCTGTAAAAGCAGGTATCGTTACAGGTAAGAGCGATACTACCGTTGCACCGAAGGATGCAATTACAAGAGCGGAAGTTGCCAAGATTGTAGCAAAGCTGCTGCAAAAATCTAACTTAATCTAGCAGTCAGCAAAAAGATGAAGCTGCCCCCAAGGTCTCGAAACTAGGTTATACAAGCAGACTAAGGGGGCAGTTTCCGTAAAATCAGGCCAGCCAGGAACTTCTGGTTGGCCTATTTTTAAAGTTCAGGTAAATTAAGATTCGGAACCGTTGATAAGTCCATCCCCTCAGTAAATACACAGTTATTTTGGGCATGTATCGCTGCTGTTCCAGATTCAATCGCCGTTTGGTAAAACCAAATCTTATATTCGATTTTCTCCAGATAATTTTGCATTTCAGCTATTTTCTCAATAACCACCTTTTTGTGGTTTTCGAATACGTTCAGACGTTCATTTAATGTAGCGTCTCCTTCCATAGACCATTCAATATACTGCCTGATCTTTTTCACGGGCATCCCGCTTTTTTTCAGACAGGTGATGACTCCGAGCCACTCAAAATCACTATCTTTAAAATCCCGATTTCCTACCTTATTCCGATCAACAAAGGGTAATAATCCCTGTTTGTCATAGTAGCGCAATGTATGTGCAGATATTCCCGTCATCCCGGCAACTTCACTAACTGTATATCCCAATGATTAAACCACCTTTTATAAAAACGTAGTAAATGATTATACGGCTTAGACTATACTCTAAGTCAAAAAGCTATGCATAGCTTGGTGTTGAGGCATAAACACTCCTGATTTTTTATGATGAATGAAGCTTGACTTAGACATTACTCTCAAGTTTAGAGTTTGATTGTAATCAAATTTTTAGACTTAAGGGGAGAGCGGAATGAGTAAAAATAGCGTCTGGATCATCACTGGTTGTTCCACTGGATTCGGCAGAGAGCTTGCTAAAGCAACGATTGAGGCCGGTTATAAGGTTGTTGTTACCGCAAGAAATCTCGCCTCCATTGCTGATCTTGTCAGCGGGAATACAGATAACGTTCTGGCCGTAGAACTTGATGTCACTAAGCCTGAACAAGTTGAGAATGCTGTAAGAGCTACGGTGGAGAAATTTGGCCGGATTGATGTGCTGGTCAATAATGCTGGCGTCGGTTATTTTAGCTCCATTGAGGAAGCGGCTGAAGAAGAGACCCGGAAGATGTTCGAAATCAATTTCTGGGGTCTCATGAACATGACAAGGGCTGTACTGCCTTATATGAGAAACCAGCGTTCCGGACATATTATCAATATATCGTCCATTGGAGGTCTAGTATCGTTCCCTGGAGTGGGATACTACAACGCTTCGAAGTACGCCGTTGAAGGTATATCAGAGAGCCTGTCCAAAGAAGTTGCCCAATTTAATATTGATGTAACGCTGATTGAACCAAGCAATTTCCGCACGGATTGGTCCGGACGCTCAGCCACTAGAACGGAATCATCGATTAAGGAGTATGAGGAGCTCATCTCTTCATTTGTAAATGGAGAATTCCATGGCAAAGAGCCTGGAGATCCCAAAAAAGCTGCAGAAGCCATTATCAGTGTTGCCAAGTCTCAAGAGCCGCCGCTTCGGTTGCTGCTTGGAGCAGATGCTTATCATTTCTCGGTGAAAAAATATACAGACACACTGAAAAACTTCGAAAAGCAAAAAGAACTCGCCTTGAATGCTGATTTCCAAGACGGAAGATAATTAGATTGAACACCTCCACCACCATGCTGAAAGCGAGGGGCGGAGGTGTTTTTTTGATAGGAAAAATAATAATTAACCATTTGACTCAGAATAATAATAGGAGACCAACGTGGCCTCCTATTATCAAGCTTTATCTATATTTTTCATTTTATCCAGAAGCCGCTTAGGCCCTAGAGAGACTGCGCTTTTGCGTGAATCTTCGTATGATTTCAGGCAGGGCGATAGATGTTAATACGATCAGAACACCTACCCAGCGCAGCGGGCTAACCGGTTCATGCAGGATGAAAAAAGATGAAAGTACAGCGACTGGAAGTTCGGTAGCTCCCAAGATACTGGCCATCCCTTCTCCAACGTGTGGAACACCATAAGCGAACAAAAGTGGTGGAATAAATGAACCCAAAAATCCTAGAGTGAATCCATAGATCAGTAGCTCTCCGAAAATCTTCCCGTTAAACAAAAATGCTGGAGGGTACAAGATGAAGATCAGCACCATGCCGCCGGCCAGCATCCATACCGCTCGAGTGGCTGCGGGTGCCTTAGGTACGGCAGATCCGCTTAACAGGATAAACAACGAATACAATAATGCAGCACTAAGTCCATATAGGATACCAATCGGGTTCCAGCTCCTAATTCCATCATCCAAAAGACCCGCAGCCAGCACAGTTCCGAGCAGCAGAATTACGATGACGATAACGGTCATCCGATCTGGAAGACGTCTGTTTCTAATGGACTGGATAAGTGCGCCGATCCAAATAAATTGAAATAATAAAATAATTGCAACAGAAGCAGGTACATAAATTAGAGACTTGAAGTAAACTAATCCAGCTCCAGCGAGTGGTAAACCAGCACTGATCAGCGTTAGCTTTTGTTTCCAGCTTAATTTGGGGTCTTCCGTTTCGTTAGATGCTGCTTTCTGTTCGTGGCGGCTCGTTTTCAAATTTTTCACCAAGTAAAAAGCAAGGGATAAGACAAATCCCCAGAAAAACTGTGAGCCCACAACTTCTCCAAGTTGGAAGCCTCTGCCGTAAGCCAATACTGCGATTGTAGAGAGTAATCCAAAACATGCTGAGCCAATCATTACGGCTGCTATATATTTCATCTCGTATTCACCTTTTCTAAAGTAGATTTGCAGCGGGTGCAAAAAGAACTTTAAGCTTGAGAGTATAGTCTAAGTCAAGCATCTGATAAGATTCCGGAGTAATAGAATAAGACCGTGTCTGCAATTCTTAACCGTACGTGTAGGCTCCATAGAAGAAATCCCTTGTGCATCAAGGGGTTTTTCTTTTTGCTAAAAAAGCTGAGGATAAAAAACGGTTATACTATTTGTTACCTTGGGAGGTGTTCATGTATCATGGTTAGCGGGCTGGAAATATTATAAAAGATTCTAATACATAGGAGCTAATCATGAACCAAGAGATTACTTATTCAACAAAAAGAGCATTTGCTAGATTGCTAAGTTTCTCAAAACCGGAAGCGTTTCGGTACATTTTATTATTAATAATTATCCTATGCGGAACCTTTGTAAATCTGGGCTATCTGGAATCGATACGAAATATTGTGGCGGGAGCGACGTCCAAATCTCTTCATCTTGTGTATTATGGAACTGCACTTGCTGGAATAACGATCGTTCTGCAGACGGTCATCAATATCATGCAAACTCAAGTCACAGTAAAAATTAAAAACGCTTCAATAACCAATATGCAAAAACACGTTCTTAACCAGCTTCATCTGAAAAAGGTAGAGCATATCGAAAGCTATCATAGCAGCGACATTGTGGGGCGGTTATTGAACGGAGTAACGGATGCGCAAACCGGAGTGAACGACAAGCTGTTGGCGTTTATCACAAACGCGCTGCAGATTATGATGGCTATGGCGTATTTTAGCTGGCTCAGCTTGCCTTTAACGCTCGGGCTGGTTGGCTTTACACTGGCCTATCCTGCGATTACATATCCGATCTCCCGATTTCTGCGTGCACAGTATGATAAGCGTGGGAAAGAGGTGGCGGATCGAGATTCGATTCTCCAAGAAGCGATTCAAGGCGCTGAAGAGGTACGAACGTATAAGCTGCAGCAACACTTTCAAGTGATTTTAAAAGGAAGACTTCATCAAGTGCTCGCAAGATCGCTACGCATCTCTATTCTGGAAAGAGGCTTTGACGCTTTGAATAGGGTCGCAACGTTTGGCGGAATGATTTTTACACTTGGATTCGGAGGTTATCAGGTCCTAAAGGGGGAGCTAATGGTAGGTGCACTGGCTACCTTTATTGTAACAAGTGGACAATTAACCAACCCGCTGTTATCGATATCAAGATTATGGACGGACATGATTCAATCGATATCCCAGGCACAGAGAGTATTCAGTCTGTTAGATTTGCCCAATGAAGAGGATGATCTAAATAAGAATTCGAATCTAGTATTTCATCCAGGCCGGCATGATATTACGCTTAAACGTGTCAATTATACCTATAACAACGGTAGACGGACTATTCATGATATAAGTTTTTCGATAAAAAGCGGACAGATGGCAGCGATCGTAGGACCCAGCGGTTCGGGTAAATCTACGATTCTGAAGTTATTGCTAAGACTCTATACTCCTGAAAAAGGAGAGATTTTGTACAACGATGTTTCTATACTTGATATCCCGCTGGCGGAGTGGAGATTCCTCATTGGATATGTTTCACAACAGGCCATTATATTTTCTGGTTCCATTAAGGATAATATTTGCTTTGGAGTAGAGAACGTGCCTATGGACGAAGTGGTGAAGGCTGCCAAGTTAGCGCATATTCATCATTATATTAGTGAACTTCCTCAGGGGTATGACACAGCTATTGGGGAACGTGGTGTCCAGTTGTCAGGCGGGGAAATTCAGCGTCTATCTCTTGCCAGGGTATATTTACGAAAGCCCAACATTCTTGTGCTGGATGAGCCTGCTTCAGCGTTGGATATTGAGAATGAAAGAAAGTTTCGAGAGTCCCTGCAAGCGCTTGCTAAAGATCGGACGACGATCGTCGTTGCACACAAGCTGGACACGATTCGGCATGCGGATACGATTATTGTTGTGGAGGGTGGAAGAGTGACAGAGGTAGGGACACATGCAGATTTAATAAGGAATCAAGGGGAGTATTTCAGTTTACTGCAAGAGGAGAAAATGAAGAGGGAGGGTATCCGTTGAATACGCAGATCAATACCAGGGCAGTGTTGTCCCTTCTTTTTCACTATGTAAAACGGTACTGGATGATTCTTAGCTTCCTTCCTTTATTGATTGGAGTAGATATTGCATTTGAATTAGGAGTAGCTAAAATCCAAGGCCTGTTCATTGATACCGCAGACCATGGTACGTTGGCAAGATTATTCTATGTCATTAAACTAGTCATTTGTTTGCTGTTTGCAGGGATTATCTTATTGGTACTCCATAGGCATTTAATCGTTAAGCTGCTGGGTTACGTACATAGAGATATAACGCTTAGATTGTTTGAAGTTATAAACCATATGCCTTATCAAAAATTGAAAAAATATCATTCTGGAGATCTGGTCACCCGGGTGAAGGATGATGTGGAGCATAGTTCGCAAATCATAGATGCCGTTATTGAGTTTATAACTGTGCTTGTCCTCATTATTTTATCGTTTGTTTATCTGATCCGAATTGATGCCGTGTTAGCGCTGATTGGAGCTATAAGTGCACCTATTCTATTCTGGACCGGTCGTATGTTTGATAAGAGAATTCGTACCCAGTCGAGCGATGTTCAAGAGAAGGAACGGGCGCTTAGAGAGACAGCACAAGAATATATCCAGGGATACACCGTTGCTAAAGTGTTTAATGTAAGTGAGTTATATCTCAATCCATTCATGCAGCGAAGGAAGGATCTGAGCAAAGCGCAAACCAGACTTGCAATGACGAACACCATGAGCAGAACTTTTACGGAGAGCGGATTCAATCTGATTTACATTGTGGCATTAGTAATCATCGCGATTGCCTCTTCGAGAAATGCACTGACTCCTGGGACGATTATTACGTTTAGTGTCCTGTTTGAGCTTGTAGTCTGGCCAGTCATTGGCATGTCAGATCAGTATAGTCGTGTGCAAGAGGGGATTGGAGCTTTTCAGCGAATATATGAATTTGTGGGCACGACTAATAATACAGAAATACAAATATCTAACAGTAATGAGAAGCAAGAGACGGAGATATCTTATAAAAGAGAAGTCTTATCCCTTCACGATGTATCTTTTCAGCCTGAATCCAGTGATAGAGCTATTTTGAATCATATTAATTTTGACTTGAACAGTGGAGAGACTGTGGTCGTCATTGGGCCGAGCGGTTCGGGCAAATCTACTTTTGCAAAATTATGTTGTGGTCTATATGAACCAACGCAAGGAAAGGTATCGATTCATGGTCAATCGGTTTATGTGAATCAATCGCCATATCTATTCTCTGGAACGGTGCAAGATAATATCAAGTTAGCCTATGATCAAGCAACGGATCATGATATTCACACCGCGGCAAGAAACGCAGAGATTGAAGAATTCGTAGATCAATTATCCGATAAATATAATACGGTTATCAGTGAGCACGGAAGTAACTTTTCGGGTGGACAAAAACAACGTCTTGCCTTAGCCAGAGCTTTTTTACATAAAGATTGTGATTTGTTCATCATGGATGAGCCGACGTCTGCCTTAGATTCTGTTACAGAACAACAAGTAGTGGCCACTCTAAAAATGTACTTGAAACACAAATCAGCTATTATCATCACTCATCGTCTAAGTCTAGTTTCGCTAGCCGATCGGATCATTGTCATGAATGAAGGCAGGATTGCAGAAGAAGGAACTCATGCCGAATTAATGCGTAATCAGGGACTATATAAGAAGTTTCAGAAACGAGAGGTTCTTAATGAATACAATCCTCATTATTGAAGATCAGGAAGATGTTAACCACATGCTGGCGGAGTCGCTGGCTGCTGTTGGATACTATGTTAAGTCTGCTTATACAGGGGCGGATGGATTGCGGGAAATTCACAGCGGATTGTATGATCTGGTTCTGCTCGATATTATGCTCCCCTATAAAAGCGGAGATGAAATTCTGAAGGACATGCGCCAGTTTTCCGATGCCCCTGTCATTATTATTTCTGCGAAGGATCTGGTAGGTACGAAAATCGAACTCTTGAAGCTGGGCGCGGATGATTATATAACGAAGCCGTTTGACTTAGGGGAAGTGGCGGCACGGGTAGAGTCCAATTTACGCCGTTCAAGGCGGGATCAACCGGGAAGCAGGGTACTGCGTCACAAAGATCTGCTGTTGGATGAGAGTGCCAAACGCGTTACGGCGGGAGGTACAGAGATTGAGCTAACTGCCAAAGAATATATGATCCTTGAGATGCTGCTCAAGCACGCAGGTAAGGTGTTCACCAAGGCGAATTTGTACGAATCGGTCTGGCAGGACGAATACCTCGGGGATGACAATGCGGTGAAGACGCATATCAGCAATCTGAGAAGCAAGCTGAAAAAAATGAGCCCGGAAGAGGAGTACATAGAAACGGTTTGGGGACTAGGATACAGGCTACATCACGGCTAACTTATCGGTTTCTTTACTTTTTCAATGTCAGCCTTAACCTTTTCTAAACTTGCGATCGTTATACTGAGGGCAGAAAGGGCAGGTGAATAAAATGAACTCATACGTTGTGCAGACCCATCATCTGAGTAAAAACTACGGTGATTATACAGCGCTACGCCAAGTTTCTATCCGCTTAAAAGGGGGCCATATCTACGGTTTGATCGGACAAAACGGTGCCGGAAAAACGACGCTGATGCGTCTATTGGCTGGTCTAGCCTTCCCTACAGAAGGCAGCATCGAGCTATTCGGCCATAGCGGAAAGTACCCTCTTCAAGAGGAACGGAAGCGGCTTGGCTGCATGATTGAGCACCCGGGATTTGTTCCATATATGACGGCGAAGCAGAACCTGAAGCTGCATCGGATGATGCGAGGTGTCCCTAACGAGGAGATTGAAGATGAATTGCTGGAGCTGGTTGGTCTGGCAGACACGGGCAGGAAGAAAGCGAGAGACTTTTCGCTTGGCATGAAGCAGCGGCTTGGCATTGCTATCGCCCTCTTAGGCAGCCCGGAAGTGCTTATTCTGGATGAGCCGATTAACGGACTCGACCCGCTTGGCGTCATCGAAATCCGCAACTTACTGAGGTTGCTCTGCGAAGAGCGGCAGATGGCTATTCTCATCTCCAGTCATAACCTGCCTGAGCTGTATCAGACCGCGACCAACTATATCATTATTCACAAGGGAGAGATTAAGCAGACGCTCACCCAGGAACAGCTTGATGAGCGCTGCAAGCATCATATTCTAATTCGCTGTGACCAGCCGGAAAAGCTGACGAGTGTACTGGAGACAGAGCTTGGCACCTTGAATTATAAGGTTATGCCGGATCGTACGGTTAAATTGTATGATTGTTTAGACCAGTTGGAGCGGGTTGCCAGGGCTATTCATGATAAAGGAATTGTTGTCACCAAGTTTAATGTTGAAGGTGAAACGCTGGAGAACTACTTCATCTCATGTTTAGGGGGTGAAGGGGATGCTTAATCTGATCCGGGCTGATCTATTCAAGCTAATGAAATCGCAGGCGGTCAAAGTATTGATAGCGATATCAGCAGCAAGCGCGATGATCTCGGCGGTTATGGCCTATCTTATTCCGCTTGGTAAGATTGACACCCGCATGACAGGCATCGAATTCATGTTCTCCGACATGAACATGATCTGCATTCTCGGAGCTGTGATCGCGGGTATGATCATATGCGGCGATTTTGAGAACAAAACGATTCACAACGCAATTTCTAGCGGCTCCCGCAGATACGCTATCATCATTAGCAAAGCTGTCGCGCTCGCCGTTGCCTTAATGTTGCTGTTGCTGCCATATGCAATCGTTACGGCGGTTGGGCTTGGTACAGGGTATAAGTTCGACGTCGGTTCTGTGGGAATAGGCTTCCTGCATGTGCTGACGGCTGAAAGCGGCACCGTAATGGAGATTGCAGAGATCGGGAAGCTGACGGCTATTATGCTGACCTTGATTATTGTCTATATAGCACAATTGAGCCTATGTGTGCCGCTTGCTTTTTTTCTGAAAAAGCCTGTGTTCGTGGTTGCTATCTATTATGGTTTCTCTATTCTGTGCGCACAACTGGCCGGAGGAAGTGAGAATTCATCGGTGCTCAGCCGTATCTTTTCGCTTACCCCTTACGGGAACAAGCATGCTCTTATGGCGCTGGAGACAACTGCAGGTGATATGGCACGAACGATTGGTATCAGCGTAATTTTTATTGCATTCATGCTCGCCGTCACCTTTACGGCATTTAGAAAATCTGAGATTAAGTAAGGGAAGGCTGTGGAGACGTTGGCGATGGCATTGGCATTAGGAACTTTGATAATTTTAGTTCTGCTGCTGAGTGTGTATATTGTTTTTATTCACCAGCAGCTACGCAGCATTAATCGCCAACTGGGTAAGCGGCTGGCCGAGCATACACGACAACCGGTAAGCCTGGACCCTTTGAGTAAGGAGCTTAATCGTTTAGCCATTCATATTAATCAATGCTTGAAGGCGGAGGAGAACCTCCGTCTTCAAGCTATTCGTGAAGAGAAGAACTTTAAGGAGCTTATTGCGAACATTTCCCATGATCTGCGAACACCACTGACCGCGGTTAAGGGCTATCAGCAACTGCTGGCGAACGGCGATTTGCCTTCTGACCAGCAGGAGAAGCTTCGTATTGCCCGGAAACATACCGAGGCATTGGGGCGGTTAATTGAGCTTTTTTTCGAATATGCTTATCTATTGAATGCAGAGCCGGAATGCCGAACGGAAAAGGTTAATGTGGGGAATCTGATCGCAGAGGGGGTAGCGGCAGCGGTTCCTTTGCTGGAGGAAAGGGGGTTGTCTGTTCATTTTGAGGAAACTCCGCCAAGGTTTGCACTCGCTGACAGGGAAATGCTCGCCAGAATTGTGAATAATCTGATCCGTAATGGCTGTGAGCATGCATCAGGCCAGATTCAAATCAGATTGAAACATCAGGAAGACAAAATTATTCTCTCATTCGGTAATCCCGTTAACATTGGCGCTGCGCTTGATGTTATGCGGCTGTTCGAACGATTCTATACGGGGGATCACGCCAGAAACAGGGGAACAGGGTTAGGTCTTGCTATCGTTAAACTTCTGGTGGAGCGGATGAACGGGAGTGTGTCAGCTTCTCTTCAAAAAGGCTACCTTGAGATTGTCGTTGAACTTCCGGCTTATTATGAAAGTGACAGGGCAGATTGAGAAGGATTTGCAGCTAAAATAAATGCTTCAAAACTTAATGCGAAAAAAGTGTTGACAGGCGGGCTCATTTTTTATATGATATTAAAGTCGACTGAAGGAAATGATGTTCCTGAAGAGACAAGCCCTTCGGGGCCTTAGCTCAGCTGGGAGA
>NZ_MAQW01000024.1 GCF_001682855.1 Bacillus sp. FJAT-27264
TAACCCCTTGACCAACGGGCCATAATATCATTCGCTGTTGTGACAACAAAAAATATCTTATCATACTTTTTAGATTATAGCAACAACTTTTTCGAAAAAATATTTAATAGAGCGTTTTAAGCAATAATACATGAGTCAAGACTGCGTTCTAAATACTGCAAGAACACCTCAGATCTGTTATTGGATCTACCTTGTGATTACGTTTAGCAATCGGTGTAAAGGCCCCTACGAGCTCATAGCCGCTTATAGAGCTTCTATTAGTCGTATGCCGCATGATCCCGTGATACTGGCCTAGCCCCTGTAGAAAGCTCGCTAACGTCCTATGGACATGCTGGGCAGGTCAGAGAGTTCCCCTCCCTTTATAGCGCAATAGCTTTAACAAGATCTCTAGGGTAGGGAAGTAAATAATATAACATGCTGCTGCTGTCCATCAGTTTTTCAAAATCTCACGAAAGTACTCTAGACCAACCAAGGTTTTGTTAGCAATAATTGTGCCTACACATCCAGAGCCAAACATTACAGCACAGAATAATTAAACCCGCGCCAAATCGTATGATCCTGAAAATCACTTTTGGACCTTGTCTAGTGCTATTTAAGAGTAGTCTGCGTTTCACTTAACTATAAACCCAGAAATCCTAATTTATCGTTAGGATAAGGGTCATATTTTGTGAAATAAATAAAAGACCACTGTTGATAATTCAACAGTGGTCTAGTGCTTGGCGGCGTCCTACTC
>NZ_MAQW01000025.1 GCF_001682855.1 Bacillus sp. FJAT-27264
GTGCCCTAATCGGGTACGGGGACCGTGTCAGGCGGGCAGTTTGACTGGGGCGGTCGCCTCCTAAAGAGTAACGGAGGCGTTCCAAGGTTCCCTCAGAATGGTTGGAAATCATTCGAAGAGTGCAAAGGCAGAAGGGAGCTTGACTGCGAGACCTACAAGTCGAGCAGGGACGAAAGTCGGACTTAGTGATCCGGTGGTACCGCATGGAAGGGCCATCGCTCAACGGATAAAAGCTACCCTGGGGATAACAGGCTTATCTCCCCCAAGAGTCCACATCGACGGGGAGGTTTGGCACCTCGATGTCGGCTCATCGCATCCTGGGGCTGAAGTAGGTCCCAAGGGTTGGGCTGTTCGCCCATTAAAGCGGTACGCGAGCTGGGTTCAGAACGTCGTGAGACAGTTCGGTCCCTATCTGTCGTGGGCGTAGGAAATTTGAGAGGAGCTGTCCTTAGTACGAGAGGACCGGGATGGACGTACCGCTGGTGCACCAGTTGTTCCGCCAGGAGCATGGCTGGGTAGCTACGTACGGACGGGATAAGCGCTGAAAGCATCTAAGCGTGAAGCCCCCCTCAAGATGAGATTTCCCAATTAGTAAGACCCCTTGAAGACGACGAGGTAGATAGGTTGGAGGTGGAAGTGCAGTAATGCATGGAGCTGACCAATACTAATCGGTCGAGGGCTTATCCTATA
>NZ_MAQW01000026.1 GCF_001682855.1 Bacillus sp. FJAT-27264
GCAGAGATGCATCAGGTGCCCTTCGGGGAAAGTTGAGACAGGTGGTGCATGGTTGTCGTCAGCTCGTGTCGTGAGATGTTGGGTTAAGTCCCGCAACGAGCGCAACCCTTGACTTTAGTTGCCAGCAGGTAAGGCTGGGCACTCTAGAGTGACTGCCGGTGACAAACCGGAGGAAGGTGGGGATGACGTCAAATCATCATGCCCCTTATGACCTGGGCTACACACGTACTACAATGGCCGGTACAACGGGAAGCGAAGCCGCGAGGTGGAGCCAATCCCAGCAAAGCCGGTCTCAGTTCGGATTGCAGGCTGCAACTCGCCTGCATGAAGTCGGAATTGCTAGTAATCGCGGATCAGCATGCCGCGGTGAATACGTTCCCGGGTCTTGTACACACCGCCCGTCACACCACGAGAGTTTACAACACCCGAAGTCGGTGGGGTAACCCGCAAGGGAGCCAGCCGCCGAAGGTGGGGTAGATGATTGGGGTGAAGTCGTAACAAGGTAGCCGTATCGGAAGGTGCGGCTGGATCACCTCCTTTCTATGGAGAATCGTTTCCTGCAACGGAAACATTCAAATC
>NZ_MAQW01000027.1 GCF_001682855.1 Bacillus sp. FJAT-27264
GAAGCTCGTCACCGATATCACGTATATCTCAGATGGTACCCAATTTTATTATCTGTCCGCGATTCAGGATCTCTTTAACAACGAAATCGTCGCTTGGCAGCTGTCTGAGCGTAACGATGTAAAGTTAGTACTAGATACGGTAGAGCAATGGACACGAAAAAGAGACGTTTCAGAAGCCGTGCTCCATTCGGATCAGGGCTTCCAATATACGTCTCAAGCGTACAACACACGGTTAGAAGCATTCGGCGTTAAGGGCAGCCACTCTCGCAAAGCAACCTGCCTGGATAACGCGTGCATCGAATCCTTTTTTTCGCATCTCAAAACAGAGAAGTTGTACCTTCACCAGTGTAAGTCAGAAGTGGAAATTCATAAAGCCGTAGAGGAATACATCTATTTCTATAACTACCAACGGTTTCAGGCAAAACTCAAACAGCGCGCGCCGATTGAGTATCGGCACGCGCTGGCTGCTTAGCTTTTTTCATTTGTCTACTTGACAGGGGTATGACCA
>NZ_MAQW01000028.1 GCF_001682855.1 Bacillus sp. FJAT-27264
AAAAACAGAAAGGAGAGATTCCTTTGAGAAGAACGATAGCAGATTCCATTGTGGAATCCCTTCTGAACGCCGGCGTGAAGCGAATTTACGGCATTATCGGCGATTCGCTCAATGCCTTGCTCGATGCGATTCGTCGTTCCGGAAAAATAGAATGGATTCATGTCCGCCACGAAGAGGTTGCAGCGTTCGCGGCTGGCGCAGATGCCACCCTCAGCGGAGCAATCGCCGTATGTGCGGGTAGCAGCGGACCAGGTAATTTGCACCTCATTAACGGATTGTACGATTGCCATCGAAACCGGGTGCCAGTACTTGCAATTGCCGCTCATATTCCGAGCAGTGAAATCGGCAGCGGCTTTTTTCAAGAGACCCGTCCGGACATGTTGTTTCAGGAATGCAGCTTCTTTTGTGAGGTCGTAACCGGGCCGAAGCAAATTCCTCGAACGGTTACGATGGCGATGCAAACCGCGACGGCAAGGTCGGGAGTGTCTGTCTTAGTTCTTC
>NZ_MAQW01000029.1:0-134000 GCF_001682855.1 Bacillus sp. FJAT-27264
AGATTGCTCCGTCTTTCATCCTCCTAGCAGGAGCCAAAAGGAATTATCCGGTATTAGCTACCGTTTCCGGTAGTTATCCCAGTCTGTGGGGCAGGTTGCCTACGTGTTACTCACCCGTCCGCCGCTAACCATCAGGAGTGCAAGCACTCCATCAAGTCCGCTCGACTTGCATGTATTAGGCACGCCGCCAGCGTTCGTCCTGAGCCAGGATCAAACTCTCCAAATTGGTATTTAGAAAGAGCGATTGCTCATTTTGAAACATCTGACGAGAATTAAAAATTCTCATTGTTGAACTCACTTTCGTGAATTCGATACTCACTCGTTGNATATAACACGTTATCCTCAGAAGCGCAAGTACTTTTTTTGAAATTCTTTTCTCAATCATTTCTCAGCACTTTTCTCTGCTCAACAACGCTTTTATATAATACCTTATCTTTCAACAAAAAAGCAACCCCTAATATAAAAAAACAACCTGCTTAATAATTAAGCAGGTTGTTTAGCACATTCAATGCATTTTAATAGAATTTAGCTGCAGTGTATTTGCTCGAACTTTTGATCAGATCATTCTGAGCGCTTTTGCCCAGTCCGGCATCTACAGTTGTATCGATCGTAACCCATTTACCATCAATCAACACTTCATTCCAAGCATGATATTGAGCAACATAACTTGTATTCCCCATAACCAGCTTAGTTGGAACACCTACACTACGGGACATTGCAGCAAACAGAGAAGCGTAATCATAGCAAATACCCTTTTTAGTGGTCAGTGTATTGTTGATATTAGGAATGTAGTCGGTAGTCACACTATTAGCTAACGAGTAATCATATTTCACATTGGCAACGATGTAATCGTGAATAGCTTGTACTTTTCCTTGAACAGTTGTTTTGCCTTCTGTAAGCTGTTTGGCTTTGAGAATAGCAATATCGGAAGAATTCCATTTCACATTCTGAACGGAACCCAAGTATACAGCGCTAGTGTCGTTAAGCGACAGATCCAAAGTTTCAGAGTAGAGCGATTTATATTTGTTGCCGGTTGTATTCTCCAGAACAGATACTTTATAAGAGCCATTGCCTTGTTGAAGCGGGAAAGATTCGAGTTGCTGTGAGGAATAAAGATTGTAAGTGTAGCTATTGTTGTCCTTGGTGATCATAACTTTGATACGTTTATCCTTCGGAACATCGTATTGGATTCCCACTACGCCTTGACTCAGCTTCGAGGTATCCAACCAATTCGCGTCTGCACTTGCAGCGCTTGTTGAAGTGACATTAACAGAGGTGACCATTACAAACAGGGCCATTAATGCAAAATAAAACTTTTTCATGGATAAAACCCCTTTCGGTAGCTGGCTGCCATCCTTAACGGGAAGGCCCTTTAGCTTTGCGTCCCTACCTTTCGATAGGTTTGCCGTTATCGTATAAGCTTTATCTATCCTCGCCTCTACTAGAGAATAACTAGATTTGCCATGGAAAGATAACAAAAAAAGCCTCTGCATTCGGTAGCTGGCTGCCATCCTTACGGGAAGGCCCTTTAGCTTTGCGTCCCTATCTTTCGATAGGTTTGCCGTTATCGTGTTTAGCTTTCTAAGTTAATTCTAGCATATTCATATATATATTCAAAGCCTAAATCAATAGATTTACCCTAATTTATTGAAAAGATAACACTAATCTCTTAAAAAACATTATTATTTTGCCGTCTAGGGCAATTTGGCATGAACAATAAGGCGGTGCGTAGGGTTTACTAACGGTTCACAGGTGATCAACGTCAGGATCTTATCCTTGTTATTCCCGTTCAGCACGGATACATCCGTAGGGTCTACTACAGAGATATCATAGACCTTGTAGTCCAATTCCTCTGCATTAGTCTTCACTGTGATAGTGTCGCCAATAGTCACTTCATTCAACCTGTTAAACAACCTTCCGGTAGTTCTCGCTCTATGAGCTGCAATTGCAGCATTGCCAATCTCGCCAATAGGAGTCGTCTCCTTCATATGAGCTGCTGCATGCTTCATATTATTCTTGGTAGCTCCCTCAAGGACAGGCAGTTTCAAGTCAATCTTATCGATCTCAATTAAAGCTGTTACTTTTCCGCCAACCTCAAGTTCAGGTTCTGCTGGTGCAGGTGCTTCCGTTTGGGGCTCTTGCTCCTCGGCAGCAGACTCTTCTGCAAGCAACTGCGTTACCTGAGCATACTTGCTCTTGAGATCGTTATCGGCAGAGACTGGGGCCAGATTACTGTAGCTATGTTCTGCCTCTTCCAGCAGCTTCTGCTCCTGCCGGTTTTCATACCATTCATTTGCTTTCGGGTACAACATAATAAGAATTCCTGCCAGAATGATGAGATAAGAGAACTTACGTATGATCTTCACCCCCATATTTTACATTCCTAGAACACCCATTTGCGGCTTCCAAAAAAATTGATAACTACAGTCACGAAGGTTACCAGCACCTTTGACAAAAGCACCTGCACTCCGAACCGTTCCGTTAGTACTTGCATCAGTAATAGAGAGATCCCAAGCACAGTTAGATTCAGGATGATGAACTTCAGCAGCTGTATGCGGTCAAATCCATTCTCGCCGCTGCGGTTACTGTCCCGAAAGGTCACTTTTTTATTCAGGATAAAGCTGTTAGCGGTACCTGCACTGTAGGAGAACACTTGCGCCAGCCCATACATCATCCCAAGGGAATGGAGCAGGGTAAAGACCGCAAAATCGATAAGGGTATTAAGTAATCCCACCGCGTTGAACTTAAGGAATTGAATGAACGCGGCCCGACGGTTATTATCGGACATAGGTTTTATCCTTCCGGCTCTCCTTCAGCTCTCCCTCAGGGTAGCCTCTTGTCTCGCGCACAATGTACAATGGTCTGTCTTTGGACTCGTCATAGATTCGGCCGATGTATTCCCCGATAACGCCTAGCAGCATCAATACGATTCCGTTGAACAACAGATTGACGCCGACAATGGAGGTCCAGCCCGGAACGGTCCAGGAGGTAAAGACCTTTTGAAATAATACGAAGAATAAATACAGGAAGCTGAAAAACGAGATGAAGAATCCAACATATGAAGCAATTTTAAGCGGTTTGTGCGAGAAGGAAGTAATCCCATCCAAGGCAAAACGGATCATTTTCTTCAGCGGATATTTCGTTTCCCCCGCAAAACGCTCCTCACGCACATACTCCACCATGGTCTGCCGGAAGCCGACCCAACTCACCAGCCCTCTGACATAACGGTTCTTCTCTTTCAAGCCTCGCAGCACATCGCAGACCTTGCGGTCTATCAAGCGGAAGTCTCCGGTATCCGTGGGAATTTCCACACTGGTCATGCTACTGAGCAGACGATAGAAGAGCTTCGCGGTCACTTTTTTGAAAAGAGTCTCTCCATGCCGCTTCAGCCGCTTCCCGTAGACAACCTCATAGCCTTCCTTCCACTTCTCTATCATCTGCAAAATAACTTCCGGCGGGTCCTGAAGATCGGCGTCAATAACCACCACCGCATCCCCTGAGGAATAATCCATACCTGCTGTAATCGCAATCTGATGCCCAAAGTTTCGCGAGAAATCTACCAGCTTGACTCGCTCATCACGGTTGCTGATCTCCTGCATAATCTCTACAGTCCGGTCACGGCTGCCATCATTAACAAAGATCAATTCATAGGAATCGCCGCATCTGTCCATCACTTGCTTCAACCGATCATAGGTATGGCTGATGACTTCCTCCTCATTGTACATAGGCACTACTACACTGTATCTGGCCTTCACCTTTGTTCCTCCTAGTAAATTTTATATAGGGCCTGTGGCAGCACAAGCCCTGAAATCATAAACCTTAGAACACCCACGACGGGAACCAGCGCAGAACACTCGTCACATAACTTCCATTGACCTGCATACCCGAAAGCACTGGATAGAAAGCAATAAAGAGCAGCGCAGCCACGCCAACATAAATATAGCGAATGTACCGAGCATTCGGATATCTGCTATCAATAAGCTTCATTACATATACAATAGCAAGAATCATAAACGGTACCATGGCAAAATAATGGTATAAGAATGTTTCGCGCGGTACGAGCATCCAAGGCACATACTGGGAGAAGAACGCGATCCAGATCATGAACAGGTTTTTGTCTTTGCGCTTGATTGTTAGCCACAGCGAACCTATCATGGCAAAGATTCCAGTCCACCAGATAAGCGGATTACCCATGGTTACGATGCTGCTGACCTGTCCGGCCGGCAACCCTTCTCCGCCGCTAAAGAACCAGACTGGTCTTTTCATGAATGGCCATTCCCACCAGGAGGATGCAAATGGATGTGTCGCAACGAGTTGACTGTGATAGTTGTACATATTCTTCTGGGCATCAATCAGACCCTGCAAAGTAAAGCCGTTCGCCGATGGCGACAAAGCGGGAACAAAGGACAGACCATAAATAACTGCCGGTATAATAACAAAAAATCCAACACAGCTGGCAAGCGTTATAATGGTATTCTTCCAAAAGGAGTTCACCGCTCCACGGCAAGCAGTGGCCAATGCTTGATCGCTCAAATGGCCTTCGGCCAACACTCGTTTGGCGGCCCGGTATTCTCGGTATCGGTCAACCAATGCCAATGCTAGCATTACGGCCAGACCCGCCCCGCCGTACAGCACGATCCACTTGGAGGCCACACCGATGCCGAAGAACAGGCCGGACCAGAACAGTGGAATTAGTGTTTTGCCTAGCGGTACCTTATAGAAGTTCAATGTAAAGTATCGCTGCATGAAATAGAACATTAACATAATGAAGAATACGCCATACACATCAATAGTAGAAATTCTTGTCTGCGTAAAATGCATAAAGTCCAGCGCGAACAATCCTGATGCAAGAGCCGCATAACGGGTCTGCTTGAACAAACGCAACGCCATCATATAAATCAGCGGCAACATGGCAATTCCAAACAGCGTTCCGATGATCCGCCAGCCGAATGGATTAACACCGAACAATTCCATCCCAATCCCAATCAGCAGCTTGCCCAGTGGGGGATGTGTGTTCTCGTACGGCACGATGCCGTGGTAATGCTCATACGCGGTCCGCGCATGATAAATCTCATCAAAATAAGTACTGTTCATGAAGTTGGAATAATCCGGAATCAACGACTGTTCATCGAACAGATTACCGGGCGCTCCCCGCTTGGCGGTTCCCCCGTCGGGTGTAACGCTAGCAATCGGAAGCGGTATTCTGCCGCCGTTCTGCTCATAGAAGGCCATCTCATTCAAGGTGAACCCCGGCGAGAGAACGGTAAGCTTCACATATCTTGCCGCCACACTCAGTGGTTGGCTTTTCCAGATGAATACATTGCCGACATCTTCATTGACTTCGAGCGGACTGCCCCAGACTTCAGGCGATTCACCGAACTCCAGCTTGAACTTGCCCGTTCCAACGCCTCCAAAGACATTCACACGCTCAAGCTGCCTGCTCTGTCCAAGATCCACATAGAAGCTCTCTCCGCTAGCCGCCGGTTCCCATAAAGTCTCCGGTGCCTTCGTAGATCCCAGATGGAACAAGGCAACTGCTGCATATACGGCAGTAATGACAAGCATCCAGGTCCAGTCCTTGCGACTAAGTTTCAGCTTGAATCGGGATTCCCCCGATTTGTCCTTGAGTAGCCGAATGTTCTGTACTAAGCCCAGATCCTCCGAACGATGCTCCTCCTCAGAACGCAGAGGGGGCAAGCTCTTCACCCGTTGCCTTCCATATACATCGTACCCAATGTAAAGCATGTATAGTAACAGGGCCAGATTGGTGATCGCCGTCACTATAACGATGCCATCCGCTTCCGGGTTGTTGCCTGCATTCAAATGGGCCAGTGTATAACCAACGTTCACATACTGGGTCAGGCTGAACCCCAGGAACAACGTCAGGAATCGCCGGTCCTTACTCTGAATAAAAGCGAACACAGCCAGAATCAGTGCAGGGTACATATAGCGCTCGTGCATTTTTGTACCTAATACAAAGACGGTAACAATCAGTATCATACCAATAAAGAATGACCTGGATAAATCCTTACGATCCTTTTGGAATGAATAGAACATCGCCAAAGCTACGGCGACCAGAATAAAGACGAATCCCCAACCTCTGTACGAGATTCCCAGCCAGGTTTGATCCAAGGCCGACCACATCGGACCCGTTAGCGCATAAAGATTAAAGGCATTAACGGTTGAATACGGATAAGAAGATAACGTACCTTTATAAAGATTAATTAGTCCGCTTAAACCACCATTATTCCAGAAGAATGGCGCCGCCAGCACACCGAAGATCCCAAGTCCATATACCGCACCGAGCGCAAGTTGTTTCCAGGCCCGCTGATGATAAAAGGCAAACAACAGCACCGGTGTAAAGATAAGTGCCTGTGGTTTAACAAGCGTGGCAATGGCGAACCAGATGGCTGCCCGTACCAGAGATTTGTTAGCTGCTCCTTCAATGCTGAGCAAGAGGAAAATAAGGAAAAAGGAATCGGCCTGCCCCCAAGCAGCAGAATTGATAAGAACTGCTGGATTAAACAAGAACAGTAGTGAAAGACCAAGTGCGATTCCGGAACCAAGTTTTTTGCGGGCCGCTCGATAAATCAGTCCACCAAGCACCAGATCCGAAATGATCGCTGGCAGCTTGAATAACAGATTCTCTCCACCCGAACCATGAGCCAAACCAAATATCCCACGGATCGCGCTCAGCACATACAATATGTACAAATATCCTGGCGGATAATCGGCGAAATATCCTTCCTCATAAAATCCACCAGGCCCCAGATCCAGCATCCGCTGACCCCAGGCAATAAAGGTATTCATATCATTCTGGTAACCCTGCGCCGTAAGTCCGATCCAGACCCGCAAAATCAGCGCTGCACCAATTGAAATATATAGCCACCGGCTGTATACGTTATCCGGTTGCTTCATTAATTTGTTGTTACGGAAGAGCCGGTTACAGAGTACTGCGAAGAAGGCACTGAACAGCGCTGAAATCAGCAGCAACTTCGCTGGAGAAATTTTATGCGGTGTTTCCGCAGGTTTGCTGTCCCCGCCTTGGGGCGCAGAACTGTTATCCAGTGAGATTATATTGCTGCCATCAGGGGCAGCATCTAGCGGTTCTACTGCCAAATCATCGAAGTAAGCCTTGCCCTGAGTCAGGCTGGCATAACCACCAAGACTGGCACCCACTCCAATCTCCTTCTGATTTGGCCCTGTCTTGCCGATGAACTCTAGATACTTCCATTCTCCGGCAGTCTCCATGACACCTGGATAACCACCCCCTACTCCAACTACGAACACACCGGCGCCAAAGCCTCCGCTTGCTGCGTTCACCACTTTGACCCAGCCAGAAATTTTATACAAGTGGTCCGGCTCCACTTGAACCGTCTGAATCCATTTCAGATGGTTCGGCTGCAAATTCTCGATTACAGCCGCTTTACTGCCAGAATGGACCTCGGAAGATTGCACGGACACATAGCCAGCATCTTTCCCCGGAATCCATGCGTCTTCTGTCCAGCCGGACGGAGCGCTGCCATCCCCATCCTCAAAGCCCGGATTCTGCAGTAGGTTGCCCTCCGCAAATACGCTTGTCACCGGAAGCAGGAAGAGTACGCATATGACAATGAGTATTGCGGCTGCACGTGTATTCTTGATCATCATTGTTCCATCCTCACCTCATCAATGTTAATCCAGCCGTTTCCGCCGGTAAAATAAATCTCCGCCTGTTCACCCTTCTGCAGGCTCACTGCGGGAAGCTCAATCTGATGATAACTTGCACCTTCGGTAAGTTCGGTTTCAGTAAGGATAGCGCCGTTAACACGTACGCCAAACTTTCCGCCTCCCCCGCCTGCGCTAATCATTGCCGAGATCTTGTACTCCCCGGAATTCTGCGGGGAAATCAATTGGGCAACGGTCTTTTCAGTACCAGGATCAAGATAGCCGAGCGAACTTCCTTGATACGGATTATTGGTTCCGATTCCTGTCCCGGCTGTAAAAGTCCAATGTAACGCCCCCTCCTCGAATCCCCCGTTCATCAGTTCATGACGGTCATCTTCGTCTTCAGTCCCCTGAGGGCTCACAGGTGAAATTCCTTCGCGGTTAACAACTACAGTGTAGTTCTTGAATCTCTTCATCTCGTATCCTTCACTCTGGTCAGGGAGAGGATCTCCATTCCAAAAGATATATGCCGCCCGCTCACCCGGAACCATCGACGGACCCCCAAACCTGTAACGCCCAAATGAGCTTACTAGCTGAAAGGGAGCACCCGGATTGGCATAGCTAACGCTCTCCAAGAAATCATGGGGATTGATAGTTTCATAAAAGAGCACATAGATATAGGGCATGTTGACCTTATCGGTAACATAGATGTTCCCTTCAGTCTCCGCAGAAGCATACTGGATGGCCTCTCCGATAGATTCATAAAAGTTAGGACCGATCTTCTCTGGGAAATCACGGAAGTACGCCATGCCAAACAAAACAAAAAACAGGGCGAATCCACCCGCTGCAACCAGGCCCGCTCCCTTAATCTTACGGCCAAGCCACAAGAAGCCGGCAACAATCAGCAGAATTACAGGATAGAAAATAACATTAATCCGGTTAATGTTCACACTTGTAATAGCAGCCATCAGAATAGCTGTCACGAACCAGAGCAAGATCACCGACTGACCTGTGCCGTAAGAATCCCGGTTCCGTAAAGACTTTATTATAACAATAAGTCCTACCAGGACAAAGGGCAATCCAAGAGAATAGGCGTAACCGTAAGGAGATATGGAATTCCACGGCAGACCATCACTTCCACTGAGCATTATCTTGAAAAATTCGCGGAGATTGCTCCAGGCTGTGTCGAGCATTTGCCCGCCGAAGACCGAGGAGATCTGCTCCACTCGCGGTGTAGTTAATCTTGGGATGGAAAAGATCGGGGTAGAAAAGCCCTGTAGTTGATAGCGATTGATCATTATAAAGGATAGAATCGGCAAAGCCAGCAGGATAAACAGTACACCATTCCATAGAATGGTCCGTAGCTTTAGCGCTTTTCTATACAATAGAAGAATTACAGTTCCCAAAGCAAAGATCGGAACAAAAAAATAGGCAGTCCCATAGGCATAAAGCGATAACGATAGCACAACCGTAAACGCATAGGACCATTTCGGAGCTTCGAAGGATCGAAGCAAGCAATACACAGCGAGCAGAATCAACGTGGGAAACAGATTCGATTCCAGCGCCCATCTCGACATCATGATATGCCATGGATTAATAGCGATAAAGAACATGGCGGCAAGACCGGCTGCCTGGGAGGAGAAGAGTCTTTTGGACAAAAGATAGAATACTACCATACCCACTAGCCCCATAAGCAGACTCGCCATCCGTACCGTTACCGTTGATAATCCGAATAACCAGATAAATGGCATAGACAAGTAGGCATACAATGCATTTTGCCCGCTGCCCCAGGCGATCAGGTGGATTGGCAGATGGATTCCGTTTCTGTCGATACCATAATGAAGTATAGCGTAGGCGTCATATCCGATCGACGCTTCATCCTGATTCAGTCCTGGCGGAATGGAACCAATGTACACTATCCGGATCATCGCTCCCAGCAGGAACATTAGTACGAGCCATGGGTTGTTCTTGCAATAGATAAATACCCGATTTAGACTGCTGGACAACATTTATCACCTCTTCAACAATATAATCTAAATATTGGATGATGGAAAGTCCGATACGTAAAACCCACAAAAAAAACGGCCCCTTCAACATCGAAGGGACCGCAGGATGGATTTCTCAGATACAGGCTTTAGCCCTGACTACCCATTAATGCATAACGGAGAATAATCAGGATCGCGAGTACCCACATCATCCAGTGAATGTCGTATTTCTTTTTGCCAGCCAAGTTTGAGACAGAAGCAAGAATGACATAAGTAACGATACCGAAGGAAATACCGTTGGCGATATTGTAAGTGAACGGCATGATAACAAAAGTCAGGAACGCAGGAATGGCAACGACCATGTCCTGGAAGTCAATATTACGAAGTGATTGCGCCATCAGTACACCTACAACAATTAGAGCTGCAGCTGTAGCAGAACCAGGGATAAGCGCAGCCACAGGAGCAAGGAACAGTGCCAACAAGAAGCAGACGCCTGTAGTTACCGCGGTAAGACCTGTACGACCACCTTCAGCAACCCCAGCAGCACTCTCTACATAAGCCGTAGTTGTGGAAGTTCCGACCATGGCACCACCAGCTACTGCCACCGCATCTACGAACATTGCCTTACCTACACGCTTCTTACCTTCTTCAGGGTTGTCCATAATGCCAGCACGTTGAGCTGTACCTACAAGTGTACCAAAAGTATCAAACAACTCTACGAAAGTGAATGTTGCAATAGCGGAAATGATACCGGTATGCAGAATACCATCCCAGTCAAATTTCATGAAGTTCAATTGAGTGAAATCAGGAACCCATGGTGTTTGCGGGTTGGACAGAGGACTGAAATCCACGGCGCCCATCAGAATTCCCACTGCAGTAGTACCTAGAATACCGAACAGGATCGCGCCGCGAACATTCAGTACCATCAGGATTGCGATCAGCAACAGGCCGATAATTGCAAGCTGGACATTGGTATTCTCCAGGCTGCCCAGATGGATAACTGTTTCAAAAGAAAGGACATCTGTGAACTTATGAGCGGCAATGTCGTTTACGGCTTCTACGCCGATCGTCATGATTCCGCTGTTCTTAAGGCCGATAATGGTAATAAACAAGCCGATACCGACGGTGATTGCATGCTTCAAGCTGTCAGGAATAGCAGTCAACAGGATCTGACGCACCTTGGTTACCGTTAACAGGATAAAGATCAGACCGGAAATGAATACGGCGGTAAGACCCATCTGCCAAGTGAATGGATGATCCGATGTGGCGGATGACAGGATAACCGATGCGAAGTAAGCATTGAGTCCCATACCAGGTGCTAGTGCAACCGGGAAGTTAATGAACAACCCCATAGCAATAGTGAAAACACCCGCGGCTATCGCTGTAGCCAAAAATACAGAATACCATCCCATGTCGATCTGGCCAAAAGCGGTCAGTATGTTGGGATTTACGGACAGGATATAAGCCATTGCCATAAACGTAGTCAAGCCGGCCATAATCTCTGTACGAACGGTAGTGCCATTCTCTTTCAACTTGAAAAAGCGATTCAAATTGTTCTCCCCCTAAGGTATGTTGTGTCTGACAGCAACAAAAAGCCGGAGTCTGATAGACACCGGCCAGATAAAAAAGAGTAGGTTCCTGCATATCGCCAATCCAAAGGCGAAGACCACAGGAGATAGTTCTCTTCTTAAATCGTAGCCAGGTCATTACGGTGACCTGTAGAGACTTCCGGGCCAATTCCCGGAATTATACGAGTAAATGATGTTGTTGTGCTTTATCATTTTAGGGGGATATGACATCCCTTGTCAATGACAAAAACGAACAATAAACAGTATTTTTTTTGTATTGTTCGTAAAAACGACATTCCCGCCAATTTCATATGGGAATCAGCAAGAAAAGCTTGTTAAACATAGTGCTGCGCTGTGGAAATTGAACGACAAATTTTCTATAGTTCAGAATGACGCTGTGTCCCGTCGGACCTTGGAATCACGATTCTCGACAGAATTCTTTAAAGTATAAAAAAATACTCCCTTCTATTTGCTAAATAACGCAGATAAAAGAGAGTATTTATTCAAACTATTGTTGCTGTTAACCTATTCCCACTCAATCGTAGCAGGCGGTTTCGAAGTAACATCATAAACGATTCGGTTTACGTTCTCTACTTCGTTAACGATCCGTACGGAGATTTTCTCAAGAATATCCCAAGGAATACGTGCCCAGTCTGCGGTCATGCCGTCAATAGAGGTTACTGCACGAATACCTACGGTGTAGGAATACGTACGAGCATCACCCATAACGCCAACGCTCTTCATGTTCGGCAATGCAGTGAAATACTGCCAAATTTCGCGGTCGAGACCGGCTTTGATAATTTCCTCACGCAAAATGTAGTCGGAGTCCTGAACGATCTTCAGCTTCTCCTCTGTAACTTCGCCCAACACCCGGATAGCAAGACCCGGACCTGGGAACGGCTGACGCCATACGAGAGCACTTGGCATGCCCAGCTCTTCGCCCAGCTTGCGGACTTCGTCCTTGAACAGGGTGTTAAGCGGCTCGATCAGACTGAATTTCATGTCTTCCGGCAGGCCGCCTACATTATGGTGAGATTTGATGGTTTGCGCTGTTGCCGTGCCGCTCTCTACGATATCCGTATACAGCGTACCTTGTGCAAGGAAGGAGAAGTCGCCCAGCTTGGCCGATTCTTCATCGAAACAGTAAATGAATTCGTTGCCGATGATTTTACGTTTTTGCTCAGGATCAGCCACACCGGCCAGCTTGCTCATAAAGCGCTCTTTGGCATCGATCTTCACCACATGAATATCGAATTTACCGACGAACATCTCCATAACGCTCTCGGCTTCCCCTTTGCGCAAGAGACCGTGATCAATAAACATACAAGTCAGCTGATCCCCGATAGCACGGTGAATAAGCATCGCCACTACGGAAGAATCTACACCACCACTAAGGGCGCAAAGTACTTTTTTGTCCCCTACTTGATCCCGGATGTCTTGAATGGCTTCTTCAATAAACGATTCCATCGTCCAGTTGCCTTCGCAGCCACAGACTTCATACAGGAAGTTAGAGATCATCTCGTTACCATGCTCGGAGTGACGAACCTCAGGATGGAACTGTACCGCAAAGAACTGGCGCTCGGCATTGCTCATAGCCGCGATCGGCGCGCTTTCGGTACCTGCATCAAGCTTGAAGCCTGACGGGAGCTCCACTACATGGTCTCCGTGGCTCATCCATACAGTCTGGCGGTTGTCCAACCCTTTAACAAGCTGAGCACCTTCTACAAAATCAACATCGGCTTTACCGTATTCGCGTTTAGCTGAACGCTCAACTTTACCGTTAAGCTGCTGGGCCATCAGCTGCATTCCGTAGCAAATGCCGAAAATTGGCAGTCCCAAATCATAAATCGCCGGATCTACATGCGGTGCATCCTCGGCGTATACGCTGCTCGGTCCACCGGAGAAAATGATCCCCTTCGGCGATAACGCCTTGATCTTCTCCACTGGTGTATTGTAAGGCAGAAGCTCACTATATACTCCCAAATCTCTGATTCTGCGCGCGATAAGTTGGTTGTATTGTCCTCCGAAATCGAGAACAACGATGATTTCATTTGGCTTGTTCATTACGTGCCTCCCTTGATTATTGGATTCATTATACTCATGGTTAATTCGCAACGTCAAGGAAAGGAGGGCATGGATTTGGCTGGATTTTGTCATGTCGATTGCTGTCAGAATCGTTGAAGGCGTCAACACAAAAGATGCGGTTAGTTTCCTTTTTTAAGGGGTTGCCACTTCAGGCAAGTGTATCAATGGCCTGACCTTCCATTTCCAACAGACGGTTTATGTCAGCCGGAAGGTGATCCTCAGGCATTCCCGCAGAAAAGCTTCACCTTCACCGGCGGCTGATGACGGTGCGGAAGAAGCCGCCGGGGAAGTGCGGCGGGAAGCTGGTGCCCCGCCGGACCCGCTGTACGCCAGGGTCTCCCACTGGCGTACGAACCGCCGGACCGCTGCGCGCAGTCCGGCATCTGCGATCGGCAGGGAGTCTGCGTACTCCCTGCCCGTGACCCCGGGCGGCGGCGGCCCATACCGCGCCGCCAGCCCGTGCCAGGCCAGAGAAGCAGCGCGAAGCTGCCTCTCCCGGCCCACAGCCCTGCTGCGCGAAGCCCACAGCAGGGCCAGGCTCCGCCGCCAGTGCCACGCGGCGGCGGGAATGACCAGCGCCGCGAGCTGGAGCGGCGCGGGTACCCGCCCGCCCGGCAGCGGCTGGGCGGGCAAGTTCTCCGCGTGCTGCGCAGCGGAGAGGCCGGACCCGGCCGGCGCCAAGGAAGCCGCCGGAAGAGCAGGCTGCGCGGTGCCAGCACCCGCGCCACCCGGCGTCGGGTCGAAGGGTACCCAGCCGACGCCGGGAAAGTACACCTCGACCCAGGCATGGGCATCGCCCTCGGTAACGGCATACCGCTGCGGCCCGGGACCTGTCACCAGTTCGCCAGGCCCATAGCCTTGGACGAAACGGGCCGGGATATCGGCGCTGCGAAGCAGGACGGTCATCGCCGTTGCAAAATGAACACAATAACCGCGCTTCGCCTGGAACAGGAAGTCATCTACGAAGTCACTGCCGGACGGCGGGAGCTTCGTATCCAGAGTATAGGGATAATGACTCTGCAAATAATCCCTTACCGCCACAGCAGCATCATAGCGGCTTCCAGCAGCGGCCATAAGCTCGGCTGCTAAAGAGCCTACCCGGGCAGGCAGCTGCGATGGCAGTTCTAAATATTTGCTGCGAATCTCTTCAGGATCGGCGCGCTTCACTCCGCGTAGAACATCGTGATCGGATTCGGGTAAGACAGAGAGAACTGTGTAGCCCGTGACCCGGGCTCTGCCTGCCTCATCCGGCAGACGGAAGCTGTCTCCTTCCTTATTGACAAGAATAAAACCCAGACGGCTTCCATCCTCCAGTTCCCCGGACTCCATGTCGGCAATAAACCCTGCGCTGAATATCGGAAACCCGCCCGGGGATGGCGCAGCCAGTAGAATCTGCTGCCGCAGTGTCTTGCGGCCAGTCAGCCCCGAATCAGTTTCCGGAGGAGGCTGTGGAAAACCGGAAAGATTTAGCGGAGTAAAAGAGTCCGCCTCTCTGATCCATCGGCGGCCGTCATAGTAAGCCAAACTCTCGCCGCGCCAATAAGTCCGCTCATCGCTGAAAGCCGTAAAGACCGGCTCTGTACCGGGTGTTAACGGGGCTCCCAATTCAACAGAACTCAAACTGTAACCCGTAGTTCCCCTACCCATGGCTTCTATACTTTCCTTCATATGCCCGGCAGCCCAGTCATTTAACTTACTGAAGGCAGAATGTAGTGGGATCTGATTCACGGAGCGTGAGCCGTAAAGCTGTTCCCCGCACCAAGCGCCTATCATCAGAACAATAGCTACGACAAACGCTGTACTGCCCCAACGACCATAAGGAATCCTCATGTGGGTATTTCTTTCCCGTAAACGAAACAGCCCGCCCATCCCTCGCATCCATAAAATCAATCCTGCGGCCAGCATTACCTCAATGGTCGTCTCGATGCTAAAGGCAATATCCAGCAACAATAAATAAGCCATGGATACCACGCTAAAAAGCGAGGAACTCCCCCTATGTATTGCTAAATGCTGCACAGACGAGACCAGCATCCCCCAGCCTGCGGCTAGGATCAGCAATCTGCTGGCATTGCCCAAATCCGCAACATGTCCTGACAAAAGCATAACGAGATCCCTTAACAGTTCTGCCGGGTATTCCGCCAACCAGCCGGTCCCCTCTTCCCCACCAGCCAGATACACCCAGGCCAAAGCAATACTCGCAAACTGTAGCGTCAAAAGAAGCCAACCAGGTAGCTGAAGCATGCCCCAGAAAATAAGCACAGCCGCCGTTAACATCAGAGTTGTCATCAGGCCGGCCGTTTCAGGAGTAGTTGAGACCTGGTACAGTGGAGAAAGCCACAGGACAAACAGGCCTAAAACAGGCAAAGAGAACAGTAGGCGGTACCCGAGAGGGACTTCCCCCTGCATTCCGACCTGGCTGTTCTCTATTATGTGGGACCCTGATTCCGCTCCGGTTAAAGTCCCGGCCGTCTGAACATCGTAAGCCTGGGGCTTCCCGAAAGCCTCCCGCCCAGTGAAGGGGGGCTCCGTTCTATGCGCTCCTAATCCGCCCCCGTAACTGTGCCGGATCGCACCGGATTTTTTGTTACCGTATGGTTGGTTTTCCGGCTGATTCATGGAATTCCACCTCCCCGTGTCCATAAACAGGCAGTGCACCGTCCAGGCAATATAATGTGGCACCGAGACGGCGTAGACTGTCTGAAATACTTCCCGCAGTGGAAGACTTCTCACGACCGGCGCTGCCTCTCTGAGGAGCAGGCAAATCCCATACATAATAGAGATCCATCTTGATACCCTGCACGAGATAACGTGCAATAGCCTTGGCCGAATCCTCGTTAAGCTGTCCGGTAATCACTGCAACAGACATTCCCGGAATCCAGCTACGAGCGGCATCCTCGAGCAGCTCCGACAAGCTTCGTCCACCGTCCGGGGCAATCTCAGTAAGCATGTCCAACACCCGAACTGGCAGCTTTCCTAGCCCCTCATGACGCGCCAGCCCTTCGGGCCAACCTCCGGTAAACAACTGCACATACGCTCCGGAGTGTTCAGCAGAGAGCAATTGTCCCGTTGCCGCTGACACCGCTTGCTCAAAGCCGGAAGGTCTCTCGCCCCTCCGTCCTCGTGCTCCAAGTGCACCATAAGGAACCTCATAGTTCACGGCACAATTGTCCAGCACAACACAAGTCATGCGCCCACGTTCCTGTTCCGGCACCCTGCTCTGCAGAACACCACGACGCGCACTGTTCTTCCAGTGTATCCGGTTCAGCGGGTCTCCCGGCGCATATTGACGGATATCGACAGCCTCCTCATTGCTGCCACGATTCCACTTCGCGGATCTGATCTGATCCGGAAGCACCCCGCCTTCCGGCGCCGACCAGCGGAAATATAATGGAGCAGGTGACACCTTGAAAGTGGCCTCCCCTACAGGCTTGCCGCTGCCCGTAAACCACCCTGGCAGATCCCCCCACACCGCTCTGCAGGCCCGCAACCGGTGAACTCCTCGGGGCAACTCGTTCAACTTATAGGTATACGAGAAGGAACGGCGAAATCCAGGAAATAGCAGTTCTTGATGGCTGACACTCCCCCAATCATCGGATATGATCATCCAAGGGAGTGGAATCCGTGAGGTGAAACTGACCTGAACTTGCACCCGGAGTGTATCTCCCGCAACAGGACGGGTTGGCGTAACTGTTCGCTCTACTTTGATCCGGCGAGGCCCGAAGAGTTGCAGTACTAACCCGCCCAGCAAGAGAAGAACGACTACGCACAAGAGGAAGAGCAGCGCTTGCCCTCCACGCCAGGCGTAGAGGACACCAATTATGCCTCCTGCTGTCAGCATTCGCAGCCATTCTCCTAGAGCACTACTACGATTTCTGAGCGTTACCGCCCTTGAGATCGGCTGTGAGCCTTCTTTTCCATGACTTTCTTGTTGAGATGAAGAGGACAATGGGATACCCTTCCTTCGGACATAGACTTGCTCTATAGCCCCTAGGCCTGTGATGCGAACCTCGGGCAAGAGCGTGTTAATATCTATTCTTTCCAGGAAAAGATCCCCTCAGACTATTATTTTCATCCTTTTTGCCGGCTCAAGCAGGAACAGGATACTGCCGTGTCAGGCAGCTTTTACCCGGCGTTCCTCCGAAGTAGCACTGATTGCTTCCAGAGGATGGCCCGCTGTCTCCAGCAATTCTCTCAGTGGCACCCAGATAGAGCCGCCAATGATCTCCACCCTGGCAGCCCGTTTCTCCTGAGTACCTCCAGGAAGACTGACAACCAGTTCCCCGCCAGAGACATCTGCTGTCATAGTCCTGCCGTTCCAGACCGCCTGACCACTGCGACTTGTCTGATCCCATCTCACCTGTCCACCAAGCCGTTCCACCACAGCCCGCAGCGGCACCATGTATTGTCCATTGATGATGCTATATTCACCCGGATTCAATTTGGCCTCCAGCAGCCCGACCTCTAGTGCGAGTGTTCTGCCCGGCTGGAAAAGTGCGACATTCGGCAGGATATTGGAAGCGATCCAAGCATTGGACGGCTTCAGTCGGTCCAGGCCCGCTGCCTTGGCTGACACCCTAAACTGCACGGGCTTAACACTATCGTCCAGAACCTTAAAGGTATAACCAGCTGCCTTATAGCGGGCAATAATCTGGGGCAGAGCTTTGGCACTTTCCCCGTGTCCCCCGCCATCATGCAGTAGCAGTATAACCTCGGAAGAAGTTAAGTCTTTGGTGGATTCCCGCAAGATTTCAGCTGCTGGTACACCTTTTCTCCGGGAATCACCGCTGTCTACCGTCCAGTCCATGACAAGATAGCCCGCTTGATTCAACAATTGGAAATAGGTATCATCAAAATGACCAGAGGTTCCGCCCGGGGCGCGAACAAGCCGGGGCCGTTCACCTGTAATTTCACGGATAACATTCTCTGTCTGTTTGATTTGATTCCAGAATGCGGTGAATCCGCTATATAGATTATGGTAATCATGATCATAGGAATGATTGCCGATGGCATGCCCCTGCTCCCAGATGGCGTTAATCAGCTCGGGGTGGCTTTTTGCAGCGTTTCCCAGCACAAAGAAGGTTGCCTTAACCCCCTGTTTTTGCAAAATATCGAGGACCTCCCGCGTGATTTTGCTCGGACCATCGTCAAACGTAAGGTATACCGTTTTAGCTGTTTTAGCTGTTTTAGCTGCTGTGGCTGCCACTTGTTGAACTACAGCCGTCTCTGCCACTGTTGCAGGGAGCGCTAGATGTTGTATCGGAACCGCATTATGCGTCGAATTCTCAATAGGTGTTGCTGCCAAAACAGCCGGGACAGCGGGAGTAACCGGGTCCGCTTGCACCGGAGCTGCCAGAGGATTATGCTGAGAAGAAGAAGCATCCGCATTTGTTGCCTGCAGTGGAAGGGGTCTTGCCGACCCTGACCCGGAATACGTATCTGTTCCCCAGCCGGATGTCAGCAGCAGTGCCATGGCCATAATGAGCAATCCGCGGAACATGATCCGGCGGCCGTTTGTATTATTGTTACCCTTCATCTTTTCTACCTCCAGCATTCTATTGGCTCTCAAAGCCGTTAGTAGATTGTATGAAGACAAGCTTTCAATTAGAATACGGCTTTTCGCCTTTGGAGAGTGATTACCCTATGGAAGTACTGGAATGGATTCAGGAATTATTCGCCAACTACGGATACAGTGTACTGTTCTTCGGACTTTTGCTGGAATTCGTCGCGCTGCCCTTTCCAGGGGAGACCACGATGGCCTTCGCCGGATTTCTCTCCTATACGGGCAGACTGGATTTTACGTTACTAGTCTTAATCGCTTTTCTCGGAACTACGGTCGGTATGACCATTACCTACTTCATCGGACTTAAGGCCGGACTCCCCTTCATCCAGCGATATGGAAAATGGTTCCTGTTCTCAGAAACCAAGCTGGAGAAGACGCAGCGCTGGTTCGAAAAATACGGAAGCGTCCTGATCTCAATCGGTTATTTCATCCCTGGTGTACGCCACTTTACCGGATATTTCGCCGGAATTATCGGCCTGCCCTTCCGTAAATTCGCCTTATATGCCTACAGCGGCGCTTTGTTCTGGGTTGTGCTATTCCTCGGTATCGGTCGAGTCTTCGGCCCGCAGTGGATGGGTGTATTCCATATTTTCGAGCTATATGCAATCTGGATTATTTCTGGTATTGCAGGCTTAGTTGTCCTGATACTCATGTACCGTTATCGCAAAGGAATCGCAGGCTTCCTGCTCCGGCGCAAAGCCAAACTTAAACTTGAGACTAAAATCAAAGAGACTTCCAAGGGACGGTGATCGAACCGTCCTTTTTCTTGTTCATACTGATTTTGGCATATACAGACAAAATCAGTGCAATACATACGAAGCCCACTCCGCCCCATAACCCAAGCTGCCTCGGCTTCATAGTCTCAAGGACAAGTCCCGCACCAAACATGGACAGACCCAGGAGTGTACTACTCACGGCCGTGAGCCATCCGAAAATGATCGGCTGGTAGATCGCAGGTGTTTCCCTCATCAACAAAGTATCGAGACAGGCATTGCCGATACCTCCTGTGAAGGCAAGTAAAATGTACAACCCAAACACCGCCACGAAGCTCCCGCTATAGCTGACTGCAATTAGCAGTATACCCTCCAGTAACAATCCACCCAGCGCTCCCAGAAGCAATCTCTTATGCATCAAACGCCCAGCCAAAAAGCTAAGACTAAGGCCAATACCGAGAGCCCCATAAAAGGCGCCTACCCCTGCATCTCCCGCCCCAAACTCCTGCACCGCGTATACGCTGATCAGCACGTTATCCAACCCGTTAACCAGAGGTACGAGCAGTTCAAAAGCAAAAATAATTTGCAAGACTATGCTACCGGACACTATTCCCCATATGCTACGTAGCGAGGGTGAAAATGGGGTTGATCTCGCAAAAGCTTGGGCTTGAGATTGGCCGTGTTCTTGAGCCTGCTCTTGGGCTTGACCTTGGGCTTGACCTTGGGCTTGACCTTGGTCGTATTCCTCGGACTGTTCTTGGGCTTGAGCCTGTTTCCCATCCGCGCTACTGCCATGGCCTTGCGGAAAATGAATACCGGCAAGCAAGAGCGCGGCAAGCAGGAAGGATACTGCATTCAGCATAAATGCCCACTGGGGACCGAACCATAACGAAACGACACCACCGGCAAAAGCACCCAGTATCAGCACTATGCCCATCATCAATTGCTCCATACCATTAACAGCCAGCAGCCGTTCCCGGTTCACCAGCAGCGGAATGGACGATTTGCGAATCGGACTATAAATGGCCTCTCCCGCAGCCAGCAGGAAGCTTGCGGCGTAGATTACCCAAATTTTGTCCGGCCCATCTACCCATAAGAAGGCCAATGCCACCGGTACCCGCAGCAAATCTGTAGCAATCATGATCATTTTGCGTGGCAACCTTCCACCGAGCATGCCCCCAAGCGGAGCCAGCAGCAGAAAAGGCAACACCCTGACCCCCAGCGATATCCCCACTGCCAGCCCCGATCCCGTCAGATGCAGCACAAGCGACAACATCGCCACCTGACTGAAGCGGTCACCAATTCCATTAATAATTCCTGTGATGAACAATCGGGTATAACCGCGGTGGTATTTCAAAACGGCCCCACCAGATTCTGTGTTCATGATTCATCCTCATCCCTATAATTAAATATATATCTAATTAGATATTAATCTAATATAAAGATATCACGCAATAGGTTTACCCGTTTTATTTTGTTAAAATGAAGAAAACAAATTTGCACGATAACCTCTTGAAAGTGAGATTTCTTATGAAAATAGACCGTTTGCTCTCCATTGTCATCCTGCTGCTTAACAGGCGTCACATTCAAGCTAAAGAGCTAGCTGACATGTTCGAGGTGTCTGTACGCACCATTTACCGTGATATTGATACGATCAACGCTGCCGGCATTCCGGTACTTACCACTCAGGGAGCCGGTGGTGGGATCAGCCTGATGGAAGGTTACCGCCTTGACCGCAACGTGTTGACCGATCGGGAGTTGGCTGATATTTTCACCGCGCTACAAGGCGTCTCCTCTTCCGGGGGGACCGAGCATACCTTGCTCATGGAGAAAATCAGCAGCGTGATTCCGCCCTCCCAATTGGCCGCCTTCCGTAGTAAGACCACCCAACTCATCGTAGACTTTTCACCACGCGGGCTGAACGGGCCTTTGGAAGAACGCTTAACGCTCCTAAAAGAAGCCTTGGAAGAAAGCGTGGCTGTCTCGTTTGAATATGTAGATGCCGAGGGCCAGATCACACAGCGTTCTGTCGAGCCATACACCTTAGTGCTGAAGGGACAGGCCTGGTATTTATACGGTATTTGCGGATTACGGCAGGACTTTCGCCTCTTCAAGTTGCTACGGATGAAATCGCTGGTGAAGGAGACACGGACCTATACAAGAGAAGATCTTCCCTTGGAGGGACTACCTTGGGGAGGGGATTGGCAGAGAGAGGGCAGCCCTGTCCCATGCGTACTACATTTTGCTGCCGAGGGCAGGCATTTGGCGGAGGATCGCTTTGATGCTGCCGAACTGCAGCCTGACGGCAACGGAGGGTACTTCGTTACGATCCATTATCCCGAGGACAGCTGGCTCTATGGCTTCCTGCTTGCTTTCGGCACGTCTGTCGAGGTGCTGGAACCGGACTCCATTCGGCAGAAATTAGGGAAGCTCGCAGCAGAAATCGCCGCAAAGTATGCTAAGCAGGATTGATACACTAAAAGGGCTGCTCCCACCAATCCGGTGAGAACAGCCCTTTCTTTAATCCATTCAGGGAGTGTGTTACTTGGTCTCAGCTTCAACTTCTGTCTTCAGAAAATCTGCCTGCGGCGAGGTTTTCTTGATGAAGAAAGACAGTACCAATGCAGCAACAGTCACCCAGGTGGCCACAATAAAGGCATGGTTAATACCGTTAATGGTTGCTTCCTGCGACAACTTCAACATGGCGACTTTGTCTGTCTTGGAGACCGCTCCGCTAACCAAAGCGTCGGTAATTGTGCTCTTGGTGCGATTGGTCATCAAGCTGACGAACACAGCTATCCCCATCGCTCCGCCGATCGTACGCAGGGTGTTAGACATCGCAGAGCCATGAGAGTTAAGACGCTGCGGAAGCTGATTCAGACCCGCAGTGACAATCGGCATCATCAGCATAGACATCCCGAACATCCGCGCGGTATACGTCAGAATAAGGTAGGTGTATGTGGTGGAATCTGTAAGATGACTGAATTCATAAGTCGTGATTGTAGTAATAATTAGACCAATAACCGCAAGCCATCTGGCACCAATCTTATCGAAAATAATCCCCGTTATCGGGGACATGATTCCCATCAGAATCGCACCCGGCAGCAGTAGCAGCCCAGATTCCATCGGCGTAAAGCCGCGAATCGTCTGGAGATAAATCGGCAGCAGAATCATACCGGAGTACATCGCCATCGTAATGATAATATTGATGATGGTGGTTAGTGTAAACATGTTATAACGGAAAATCCGGAACTCCAGCAGCGGCTTGTCGATCTTCAGTTGACGCCATACAAACAACGCCAGGGAAACTGCACCCAGGATGAGGCACACGATAACCGTGGTGCTGCCCCAGCCGTCTGTTCCCGCGTCACTAAAGCCGTAGAGTAAACCGCCGAAGCCGAGTGTGGACAGAATGACGCCTAATTTATCCAGCGAAGGAGAAGTGACCTTCCCTACATTTTGCATCGTCTTCGCACCTAGCAGCGTGGAGAAAATAGCCAGTGGCAAGACGATAAAGAACAGCACCCGCCAAGAGTAGTTCTGTACAACCCAACCGGACAGTGTAGGACCGACAGCCGGGGCAAAAATCATCGCCACCGCCATTAAGCCCATCGCCTTGCCGCGTTCCTCAATTGGGAAGATGCGCAGGAACACAATGTTCATCAGCGGCATCAGAATCCCTGCACCGACAGCCTGAATCAGTCTGCCGACCAATATCATCTCAAAGCCGGTGCCGACACCGCACACCAGCGTACCTATTGAAAAAAGAACCATTGCCGTAATAAACAGCTGGCGGGTCGTAAACTTCTCCACCAGATACGCGCTGACCGGTACCAGTACACCGTTAACCAGCATGAAGCCGGTTGTCAGCCACTGGGCCGTATTGGCCAGAATATTCAAATCCTCCATAATCTTCGGCAGCGCCACATTCATCAGCGTCTGATTGAGCAATGCAACGAATGCGCCAATCAAGAGCGCCGCGATAATCGGACCTCTGCGAATAGCTTTGCCTGCCGTAGCATTAGCAGTTATTGTACTCATAATTTCTTTTTGTCTCTCCCTTGTTCTAATATTTGTACGATTTCACCATGTATGCGTAGCAGTTCACCTGCATCCTCGGTAGGGATGTCTGCTAGCGGCAGCAGATATCTTCTCAGTGAGGCTTTGCTTTTCTCCATAATCTCACTGCCCTTGTCAGTCAGTGTCAATTGGAAGATCCGCCGATCACTCTCAGACCGCTCGCGCGTTAGCAAACCAGCCTTCACCATCCGGTCCACAACTCCACTGGCCGCACTATTTCCGAGATGCAACAACTCTGCAAGCTCAGTGATTCCAATAGAAGGATGTGCAGAGATCTTACGCAAGACCATCAGTTGGGTAGGCGTAATATCAAGTTCCTCCGCGTCTTTCCAAAGCAGCTGCTGAAAAGCATGACTGATCCGGCGAAAGGAAGAAATAATCTCATCCAGCTGCCGTCGCTGCTCGTTCTCCTCCACAGCCTTCCCCTCCAGTATCTTTAAAATTAAATACTTCGCATGCGAACTATTCTACTCTTTACGTATTTTTTCGTCAACTACTTGCTGAAATTTTCTGAAATGGATGTTTTGTCTACAAAAAAAGTCGCCCACTTCACATGGACGACCAAACAAATATTTACTTTTAATTTAAAAGAGCATGATACTTCGCATGTAAATTAATCCATTAACATCCCTAGCTAAGCTGCTCCACAGTTGCTTCCACATGCCCTTTAACTCGAACCTTGTTCCACGCTTCTACAACGATTCCATTCTCATCAATCAGGAAGGTCGAACGGACGATGCCCATATATTCTTTGCCATACATTTTTTTCAGCTGCCACACGCCATAAAGTTCGCTTACGGTATGCTCCTCATCCGAGAGCAGCAAGAAAGGCAGGCCGTACTTGGCAATAAATTTGACATGCGAGGATAAGCTATCAGTACTGATCCCCAGGACCACTGCCCCCTTGGCAGCAATCTCTTCATGTGCATCCCTGAAATCGCACGCTTCCTGCGTACAGGCGGTTGTCATATTTTTCGGGTAAAAATATAAAATAACCTTATGTCCCAAGTATTGACTCAGACGAACCTGCTCCCCATTGGAGGCTGGCAACGTAAAATCAGGGGCGGCTTGTCCCACTTCTATTCCAGTATTATTCATGATTTTTCACACCTTCATTTTATTAGGATAATTATTCCGAAATTGCGCGTATTCCCAAAAGAAATTATAATGTAGAGAATGTGAATGCGAAAGGAAGAACGAGAAATGCCACCAAGAAGGAAACGGCACGCAAAGGCCGGTAAAACTAAGAAACCACTGATTTGGACTCTGGCTATAATACTTCTTCTAATCATCGGCGTTGTTGTATATTACTTCACTTCCATCGCCAATGAACTTGGCAATCTCCAAAAAGATGGCGAGAATTCACCTTTCCAAAATGTGGAGACCGTTGATACCGACACGCCTGAGCCCCCTAAATGGGAGGGCACGGAGCCTGTTAATATTCTGCTCATGGGTGTCGACGCCCGTGGGGTGAAGAAAGGCGAAGTCCCCCGTTCGGACACGATGCTTGTCGCTTCTCTTGATCCGTTGAAGAAGAAGATCACTGTCTTCTCTATTCTCCGCGATACGTATGTAGCTATTCCGGATCACGGTAAGCAGCGTATCAATGCAGCAATTATTTATGGACCCAACACGGCAATGCAGACAGTAGGCGATCTGCTGGGCATCCCGATTCAATATTATGTCTATACGGACTTCCAGGGCTTTATCAAGCTGGTGGATGCGGTGGGCGGCGTGGATTACGACGTGGAGAAGGATATGGTCTACAAGACGATTGCCGACGGACCCGAATACGATATCGATCTCAAAAAGGGGTTCCAGCATCTGGACGGCAATATGGCCCTGCAGTACGTCCGCTTCCGTCATGACGCCACCTCCGATTTCACCCGGACCGAACGTCAGCGCGCCTTCCTGAAGGTCGTAGCCGACAAACTGAAAAGCACCACCACTCTTTTCAAGCTACCTTCCATCCTGTCAGATGTTAGTCCGTATATCGACACCAATCTGACACTGACCGACATGGCGAAGCTGGCGAGTGTAGGCTACGATAGCAGTATTGGCGGCAGTGAACAAATCCCGCCGATGAACCTGCTCAAGGAAGATGAGACCAGTAATGGATCGGCCGTCATTGGAATCAGCAGCAATAGCAAGCTCAAGAAATTTGTACAGGATACACTGAATGGTCCTGAGCCCTCTCCTTCACCGGAGGCCGGCACGAGCAGCAATGCTCCCGCAACCCCATAGTTCCGTAATGGGCACGGAAGACTATACAATAACCCCCAGGGCATGATCACGGACGGGCGAACAGCGGACACAAACGCTGCTCGCCCGTTCCCTTGCCTATGGAAGACGAAAGGATGATTATTCATGAACCGTTCCACATCAGAGCAACTTTATCAGGAAGCCCTTCAGCATATCGTAGGAGGCGTCAACAGTCCCTCCCGTTCCTTCAAAGCCGTCGGCGGAGGTGCCCCTGTATTCATGAAGCGGGCCAGCGGCGCGCATTTCTGGGATGAGGACAATAACCGCTACATAGATTATCTGGCTGCTTACGGTCCGATTATTACCGGCCACGCCCATCCCCACATTACCGCAGCCATCACTCAAGCTGCCGAGAACGGCATCCTTTACGGCACACCAACCCATCTGGAAATCAAGCTTGCTAAAATGCTTAAGGAAGCCATCCCTTCGATGGACAAAGTGCGGTTCGTCAATTCCGGCACCGAAGCCGTCATGACCACGATCCGCGTGGCTCGCGCCTATACGAAGCGCAATAAGATCATCAAGTTCGCCGGCTGCTATCACGGCCACTCCGACCTAGTGCTCGTTGCCGCCGGTTCCGGCCCTTCCACACTAGGTATCCCAGACAGCGCCGGCATTCCCGTCAGTCTGGCACAAGAAGTCATTACCGTTCCGTTCAATGACCTGGACGGACTGCGCGAGGCACTTGCCACCTGGGGCGACGATGTGGCCGCTGTTATGGTCGAACCGATTGTCGGCAATTTCGGTATGGTAATGCCGAAGCCTGGCTTCCTGGAAGGGCTGTGCAAGCAGGCCCGCGACAATGGCTCGCTTGTTATCTACGACGAAGTAATCACGGCTTTCCGCTTCCATTACGGTTCCACTCAAACCTATGCCGGCCTCGATAACCATGAAGACATCACACCTGACTTGACGGCGCTCGGCAAAATCATCGGCGGTGGCCTGCCGATCGGTGCTTACGGTGGGCGCAAGCATGTCATGGAGCAGGTAGCTCCACTCGGTCCTGCTTACCAAGCAGGGACGATGGCGGGGAATCCGGCTTCCATCTCCGCCGGTATTGCCTGTCTTGAAGTGTTAAGCGCAGAAGGCGTCTATGAAGAAATGGAGCGTCTTGCAATCACTCTGACCGAAGGGCTTCAGGCCTCGGCAGACCGTCACGGTATTCCACTGACGATCAACCGTATCCGTGGTGCGTTCTCGACTCATTTTTGCAATCACCCAATCACTGATTACGAAGAAGCACAGGATACGGACGGAGAAATGTTCGCCAGCTTCTTCCGGCACATGCTGAACCGCGGCATCAATCTGGCACCATCCAAGTATGAGGCGTGGTTCCTGACCACCGCACATACCGATGCTGATATCGCTGCCACCCTCGAAGCTGCTGAAGCCTCCTTTGCCGCCATGGCGGCGGGTGACCTGTAAGAAGCTGACTCAGTTTGTGAAGCTCACATAGGTTATATCATCAAAAGCCGCTGGGGACATTTCGTTCCCCAGCGGCTTTTTCGGATCAAATAATACCGTCTATTCCCTAGCCCGTCTGCTACCTTAGCATCCTCCAGGTTGATCAGACGGAGGGAAAAAATCCACCTGACGGTTCAAATTGCCCCCTGCAAGGAAAGACGAAAGCCATTCTTTTTACGCGCTTTTGTCAAAAAGAAGCCTGCATGTCTGCCTACTCATACAAACTGTGGATCTCCACACCCTGCGGAAGCTTGAACGGGTTCTCTTTGTTAATCCGGTCATAGAACATGATGCCATCCAGATGATCCATCTCATGCTGGATGACGATCGCGTGATAGCCTTTGTAGCGAACGACGATCTCTTTGCCACTGGCATCATAACCCTTGACCTTTACAGACTCATATCTTGGCACAAATCCTTGTACTGGACGATCTACCGACAGACAACCCTCGCTCTCGGGCAAATACACCATTGCCATGGAGTGACTAATGATCTTGGGATTCACCCAAACCTGCTCTATCGTGCGCCCTTTCTCATCGGTTGCAAGCATGACGAACATCCGCTGTGACAGCCCAATTTGATTGGCTGAGAGCCCCACACCAGGACGCAGCTTATATTTAGCCGCAGTTTCCGGGTTCTGGCTATTCTTCAGGAACTGCATCATGCATTGCATTGCCTCACGATCGGCTTCCTGCAAGGGAAGCTCCAACGGCTGGGTCACCTCACGAAGTACCGGATCTCCTTCCCGAACAATATCTTCCATCCGAATGATATAGTCGGCAGTAAATTTTGCATTAGACAACAATTTCATCCACCTTTGCCTTACGGGCTTGATTTAGATATATATAATTACTGTATGCATCCTTACGGATTTATGAAAGCCGTCCGCAGCTGGCCGCTATAATTCACGTCAAATCCAAGTCCGGTGGCTAGTGCACCCAATGGAAGATAGGTTTTGTCTTCCTTGCCAACCTTCTGGAGAAAAGCAGGGGTGTCAATCGCTACATCCTGCCCATTAACCTTAATCGTCTTCGATCCAATCGTAACGATGACCGTTCTGTCACCGTATTGAATCGTTGCACTTGATGTTTTGTTATCCCACTTACCAGATGCGCCTACAGCATTCAGAATATCCCTCAGTGCCAGGAAGTTCTGACCGTTCTTAAGTATCGGCTTGTTGGGAGTATTCAATTCCACACCCTTCACAACAATATTCATAGGTGCGACGGCCGTAGCCGTAACGGCTGCCGTTGGTGTGCGGTATGACCCCCACTGCAATTCTGCGAACACTGTGGCAATCTTCTCGTACCCTAGCTGTGTCGGGTGAAAATCCGGTGAGTCGCCACTGATAATATGGGTCAATGAGAACTCTGCTCCGGCAAATTGCTTGGCAACATGAGCGACCAGCACCGGTGCACTGCCTTGGCTGACTGTACCTGCCACAGCCTCAGCGGCGGATGTGAGACGATCTGCTGCACTCATCAGCTTCGTGTAAGACTGGCCAACGGCAATCTTGGGTGCCGGCTGATATTGATCCGCAAGGAGAATCTTGGCCTGTGGATTCACCACACGGATATTCTCCAGAATGACCCTCAGATTAGCACTGTAATCGGCCAGCTTCTGATCAAGCTGTGTCTCAAAGTCTGCATCTGTCAGCTCTTTGACCTTCAGGAACAAGCTGCTTAAGTCATTCCCGCCGATTGTGATCGTGATAAGATTCGCCGCTGCGAGTTCCTTGGCCGCTTGCGGGATCTCCGCTGCGAAGGTAGCGATTCTAGGATCGGGAAGACCTTGCTGGATTGCGTCTGATGTAGTGACCGTACCGGTTTTGAGCGCCTCTGTGTAGTGACTCAGACCGGAAGTCGTCAATCCGAGGATCCCGTAATTGGCGAGCGCACTCCGGCCATGGTACCAACCCTGCTCTAGCAATCTCTCCGCAAATCCATAAGGCTTCGCGCTTGGGTTCGTCATTCCCGGCTCATATCCAGCCGTTATGGAATCTCCCAACGCCACGATGCGGAAGGTCTCCTGCTCTTTCCCTTGCGCTGCAGATGCCTCTCCTGCAGCATGTGCTGACCCGGGAGCACCTGCCCATAGCGATAGCAGCAGCAGACTGCCCATACTAGCCGCTGTTATCTTCTTCCAAACTTTCAGCATCGTATCCCTCCATCATTCGTTCTGACTCTATTCTATCATTCCGGGTACCCATGCAAAAGAGTGGTTCCACGTTAAACGAAGAACCACTCTTTGATAAGAAGATAGCTATTCTATTGCTATTCCTTGTCGGAATTTGGACCCTGACTTCTAGCGGAGTCATTCTCTGGACCAGATAGCTCTCCAGCGCGCTCCATATATTTATCATAACGGTCATCCAATTCTCGGCCGATCTTGCGATAACGCCGTGTCTCCTCCACAATGGGGTCCAGCGTCGTCTGGATACGAATCTCATACTTAGGTGAGATTTGCCGGATCTCCTTAGCAGAGCGGTCGGTCTGCTCCATCTCTCCATCTTCCAGCAGCTCACTCAGCTTGCGTTCCAAATCATCATTGCCGCTCATGGTCATAATGGATTCCTCCTTATGGCTGATATCCTGTAGCTTCCCCAGCTTTCAGCGAAGCAATCAGCGCATCATGAATACGGCCATTGCTCGCCACAACATGGCGAGTGCCAATATCATAAGCAAGCCCACGAGTATCTGTGACCTTGCCACCAGACTCCAATACAAGCAGAACACCAGCCGCGCAATCCCATGGGTTAAGCCCCACTTCCCAGTAAGCGTCGACTCTGCCTGCGGCCACATAGGCAAGATGTAGCGCTGCTGAGCCACCGGCGCGTATGCCCCTGATCTGCGGCAGCAACTGCTGCAGACCAGCCATGTTCGCTGGCTGCGCAAACTCGCGATCCGGCGGGAAGCCCATGGCTAGCAAACTGCCAGCCAATTCATTCTCCGCCGAGACGGAAGCGCGAATACCGTGTATATATGCGCCCTTACCTTTTTCAGCGACAAACATTTCATCACGGGTCGGATCATAAATCACGCCAACGGTCAATTCTCCCCGAACGACCAATGCAATCGACACACAGTAAAAAGGAAAACCGTGCACAAAGTTGGTGGTTCCGTCCACGGGATCCACAATCCACAAATATTCATGCTCACGCGCTTCTTCAAGCGCGGCAGCAGCTGCGGCAGCACCCGGCTCTACGCCTTCCTCACCAAGGATGGCATGGTCAGGATAATGAGTCAGGATCAGCCTGCGGATCATCTGCTCTACGCCCTTGTCCACTTCTGTAACCAGATCCTGCGCAGAGGTTTTGGTGCCAAGCTCTTTCACCTGTCCCTGTCTGCTTTTGATCCATTCCCCTGCCTTAGCGGCAGCATTAATGGCTACGGCCGTGTGTCCCTTGCTGGTTACGACATAGGGTTCCCGTTCATTTCGGCTATTAGGATTTATAGGGTTCATCATTTCACTCCGCTTTCTTGAACATAATCGTCATTTCCGGGCCGGAGCCCTTGCAAAAAAAGTATACATAACGGCAAGGGATTTCCCGGGCATTTGGTTTTATCCAACGTACCCTATTTCCGGAGACTTATCAAGTCATGGGCAGGCCTCTGTTCCGGCTATATCACCCGGTTTATCACTGTTTATGGTTCAATATTAACGCTGGCCCCGTCTAGTACAGTTATTCTATGGTCAGCCTTCGCGGCTTCCTTCATGTCCTCCATTAGTCCAAAAAGCGCGCCGTCCTTCAGCTTGGCCTCGATCATCACATCTACGGCAGGCGTATCCTGTGCAATGCGCTGCAGGAAAGCCAGCAGCGGCACAGGCTCTACCCCGTCGGCATGACTGCGGGGATCGGAGGGGCTGCGGGGACTCGACACATGAATTTTTGGAGGCAGATGATCCCCCGGAAGTACATCCTTCAGCGCAAGTGGTGTCTGCCACGTCTTCAGAATTTCAGGCCACAGCTCCCACGGGAGTTCCCCTTCATTGTTCACCCACTGATGATGAATATCCAGCACCATCGGGAGTCCGAGATGCTGGCAGACTGCCAGCGTCTCCGGTGCATTGAAGGTCTTGTCGTCATTCTCCAGTGTGACACGTTCTTGAAGTTCCAAGGGAAGCTCACGGAAATGATCTTCAAACCGCGCTGCCGACGTAGGCTTGTCCCCATAGGCTCCGCCGATGTGGATGTTGTTCTTGGCCGTTGCCGGCAGTCTCATCGCATGCAGCATATCGGCATGATGCTGGAGATCCCGGATGGAATTCACCAGCACCTCTGGCCGCGGCGTACTGAGTACCGTGAAATGATCGGGATGAAACGATACTCTCATGCCATGTCTTTTCACATAATCGCCCACTACAGCGAAATCATCCGCGAGCGCCGCCAGCGGCTTCCAATCCTGGAGATCGGGATGCGTTGCCAGCGGGACCAGCTTCGAGGTCATCCGGTATACTTTGATATCGGAGCCAGTGTTATGTTTCAGCAGACGCAGCGTGTTATGCAAATTCGTTCGAGTAAGGCTCTCCAAGCGGGCAAGTGCGGCTTCGCGATCTTCCAGCTTTTTGAATGAAGCCATCGTCATTGTCTTGGAAGGTGAACAATCCGGAATAACCGTGGACATCGCCACATAACCGAACCTTACAATCATTTCTCTTCCCCGAAGAACATTTCATAAGCGAGAGCGGTCTGCACCCTTGATTCTTCCTCATTCAGTTTGCGGACGAGATCCATCTCCACCGCTGTTACCTCATGTCCCTGAAAATTAATCTCGGCGATGGACGCCGAAATTTTGACGATCGCTACAGCAACATTCTCTGGGGTGTAGGCGATGACCTTTTGCCCGGTCGGATAGACGCGAAATCCTTGCTTTACCATCTTAGTGCGCCCGTACTCCAGCAGCTCATACAGTTCCTGTTCACTTTTGAATTTGCATACCGAATTGAACTCTGATTGAAAGCCCATCTTTCTCTCTCCTCTCTGGCCGGGATGATCCCGCCTGACGCCTGTTAGATTATATTATTCGTTGTCGTATTTCAGGTTTTGCTTGAAATTGTAGCGTTCCAACGCCAGCTCGATCATACGGTCCAGCAGCGCTCTATAGGATACGCCGGTCTCACGCCATAGTAGTGGGTACATACTGTAAGGCGTGAAGCCTGGCATCGTGTTCACTTCATTGATCATAATTTTGCCGTCAGATCTGCGCACGAAGAAGTCAGCACGCGTAATTCCACTTCCTTCAATAGCCTTGAAAGCCACTAGCGCCGATTCTCTGAGCCGGTCAGCAACATCGGGTTCAACCGGAGCCGGAATCAGCATTTGTGACTTGCCGTCAATGTATTTAGCCGCGTAATCATAATATTCACCGGAGGAAACAATTTCACCCGGAACGGAAGCTTCAGGCTCTTCGTTGCCGAGCACACCGACTTCCAACTCGCGCGCATCCACGAATTCTTCAATAATGACCTTCGTATCATACCGGAAAGCATACTCAACAGCCTTAACCAGACTTTCTTGATCTTCCGCTTTGGAAATGCCCACGCTGGAGCCAAGGTTGGCCGGCTTAACGAACACGGGATAGCCCAGCTTATCCTCTACATTCACGATCAGCTCATGACTTCTGTGTTTCCACGAGCTAACGTTAAAGTAGCAGTACTCACACTGATCCAGTCCGGCTTCAGCGAACAGCTTCTTCATTACGACTTTATCCATACCCGCCGCCGAGGCCAAAACTCCAGCCCCGATATAAGGAATGTTCGCAATTTCGAACAAGCCTTGAATGGTACCATCTTCTCCATAAGTACCGTGCAGCATCGGGAACATCACATCAACCGCTGACGTCTCACTGGAAAGACCGCTGAATATGGCATTCATCGCAGTTCCTGAATCAGAAGACGCCCCAGCAAGCTTAAGCTGCTCAATCTGAGCGAAAGGCGCTGTCAGCGTCTCGCCTACCTTCCACAATCCCTGCTTCGTAATATAAAAAGGTAAAATCTCATATTTATCGTAATCAAAAGCATTCATGACTGCAAAAGCCGTCTGCAACGACACCTCATGCTCACCGGATTTGCCGCCGTATACCAGACCTACGGTCAATTTTGCGTTCCCCATACTCCAATAACCTCTTTCCGAATTATAAATAGTCATTAATATGAAAAAAACGGTAGGCCGTCTTGTCGGTCCACGCATAGGAATCACGATAATCCCAATATCGGTGGCGGCTGCTGACCGTACGTGCATTCACCAGCGGCATGCCGCCTGCATCGAGCGCGGTAACGAACGTGCTGTGCTGATAATGGCCGTCGCCGTCCCAGTCATAGAAGATGACATCTCCCGGCTGAAGCTGCTCTGCCCGCTCTACCGCTTCAGCATGCAGGCCGCCGCTTCGGCTGGCACTCAAATAACGCTGCAGGCTGTCCGACACAGCCCAACTGAAGCTCCACCACTCCTGGCTTCCAGTATACCCTTTGTACCACCAGCCCGTTTCTCTTTTACCAGTATAGTTGAAAGGCGCCCCCCCTGCAAAGAGACATTGGGAGACGTAATTTGTGCAATCCACTTCGAAGTTGGTATACTCCGGGTTCCCTTCTTTCCACCAACGATCAGCATATGCCACAGCCGACTCACGATTGTAACGAATCTCTTTGGAGCCGGAAATTCCCCCTAATATATTCTTGTTAAGGAGCGGCTGCGAGGGCTGGGGGGCAGGCAGAACCTCTCCCCATTTGGAGACTCTCCCATCCGCTTCAGGTTCAATGTAGCGCTTGGCACTCCTCTCTGGAATACTCCGCTCCACTGCTGCAATTTCCCAGCTCCCGCCCTGTACAAAAATCAAGCGTTCCGATTCTACGGCATCTTCACGATGCCTCATGCCGCCCTTCTCATAATAAAGCGCACGGTGCAGCGCCACCTCTGCAATAACCTCACTCGGAGATTGATGTACAACATTTAATGTCTTGACTCCTGTCTCTCCGCGCAGCGGCGTGATGCCTCTATTGGCATACCATTCCGACAGCCTCCGAGAGCGCTCCTCCTGCTGCATCCGAAAGCGCGGATCTCTCACCACTGAAAAACGTGGTATAGCCCCCGGTTCCACCCGGTCTTTGTTCAGTTGATCCACATATACATACAGACTTCGCTTCCAATCTTGCTCCATTCTACTCCCGCCCCTTCTCCCCTGTTTGGCTGCTGTCCTATGTATATGAAGGAAAGTGCGCTCCTATACAGATGCAATCCATTTTGGACATGATTACAGGGTGGAGAAAACGGGCGGTATTCCCATCAAAAAGGAGCAAAAAAAACTTTACTCCCCTCCTTGTAAACGTTATACTTAAAGAAGATGCAATATATGAAATGGAGTTTCAACAGATGAAACAAGGAGGCGCATTTATGCCAAGCAAGGATCATTTTTCGCTAGCCCGCACCCTGGAGTCGGGTGGCAAAACGTATCGCTACTACGACCTTAATTCCCTTGAACAACAAGGACTGGGCGACATTTCCTCCCTGCCCTTTTCCATCAAAGTATTGCTTGAGGCTGCAGTTCGCCAATTCGACGGACGAGCGATCACGGAAGAGCATGTGAAGCAGTTGGCCGGCTGGGCTGGCGGTATTGACCGGAACAAAGAAATTCCTTTTATCCCTGCTCGGATCGTACTGCAGGACTTCACCGGCGTACCGGTAGTCGTAGACCTGGCAGCCATGCGGGATACAGTTAAAAAAGCAGGCGGCGATCCCAAGAAGATCAATCCGCTCGTCCCGGTAGACCTGGTTATTGACCACTCTGTCATGGTTGATGCCTTCGGTACATCCGATGCCCTGGAATACAATATGAACGTTGAATTCGAGCGTAATGAAGAGCGTTATCGCTTCCTACGCTGGGCACAGACAGCCTTCAACAATTTCCGTGCGGTTCCGCCTGCAACGGGTATTGTCCACCAGGTGAATCTGGAGTATCTGGCTTCTGTGGCCGCTACGAAGACCCAAGATGGCGAAACCGTAGTTTACCCGGACTCTCTTGTAGGAACGGACTCCCACACTACCATGATCAATGGTCTTGGCGTAGTCGGCTGGGGCGTCGGCGGTATCGAGGCCGAAGCAGGCATGCTGGGTCAACCGCTTTATTTTGTCACACCCGATGTTGTGGGCTTTAAGCTTACCGGCAGCCTTGTAGAAGGCGCTACTGCCACTGACCTGGCTTTGACCGTAACTGAGATGCTACGTAAAAAAGGCGTGGTCGGCAAATTCGTAGAATTCTACGGCCCTGGCCTGGCGAACATCAGTCTCGCAGACCGTGCTACGGTAGCCAACATGGCTCCTGAGTATGGCGCAACGATCGGTTTCTTCCCTGTCGATGAAGAGACGCTGGCTTACCTCCGCAGCACCGGCCGTCCTGACGACCTGGTGTCACTGGTGGAATCCTACTATAAAGCACAAGGCATGTTCCGCACCGCAGAAACACCAGACCCGCAGTTCAGCGATGTTATTGAATTGGATCTGGCTTCGGTTGTACCAAGCTTGGCGGGACCAAAACGTCCGCAGGACCGTGTGGAACTTACGAATATGAAAGAAAGCTTTGAAGGCATTATCCGCACACCTGTAAATAAGGGTGGATATGGCCTCAGCGACGAGAAAATCAATCAGGTTGTTGAAATAGAGCACAAGAACGGCTCGACTAGCAAGCTGCGTACCGGTGCAGTTGTAATTGCAGCAATCACGAGCTGTACGAACACCTCCAACCCAAGCGTTATGCTGGGTGCAGGTCTATTGGCGAAGAAAGCCGTGGAACGCGGTTTAACTAAGCCGGGATACGTTAAGAGCAGCTTGACCCCAGGCTCGCTGGTAGTTACAGAGTACCTGGAGAAAGCAGATCTGCTGAAACCGCTGGAATCTCTCGGCTTCTACGTAGCTGGATATGGCTGTGCTACTTGTATCGGTAACTCTGGCCCACTGCCAGATGAAGTCAGCGAAGCGATTAACGACAACGACTTGACAGTAGCTGCTGTAATTTCAGGTAACCGGAACTTTGAAGGCCGTGTCCATGCGCAGGTCAAAGCCAACTATCTGGCTTCCCCGCCGCTGGTAGTCGCTTACGCGCTGGCAGGTACTGTTGACATTGATCTGCAGAATGAGCCGCTCGGATATGATCCACAAGGCGAGCCTGTCTTCCTGAAGGATATCTGGCCTACTTCCGCGGAAATCAAAGAAGCGATCGGCCTCTCCTTGAGCCCGGAAATGTTCCGTCGTAAATACGAAAATGTATTTACCGCGAACGAACGTTGGAATTCGATTCCAGTTCCAGAAGGCGAACTGTATGAGTGGGACGACAACTCCACGTACATTCAGAATCCGCCGTTCTTCGAACATCTGGCCGACGGCCTTGGCGACATCGAGAATGTAACCAACGCACGCGTGCTGGCGCTGCTGGGTGATTCTGTAACAACAGACCATATCTCTCCAGCAGGTAACATCTCTACGAACGGTCCGGCAGGCGAGTACCTGCGCGACCACGGCGTAGAACGTGCAGACTTCAACTCCTACGGCTCACGCCGTGGTAACCATGAAGTGATGATGCGCGGTACCTTCGCCAACATTCGTATCCGTAACGCCGTTGCTCCTGGTACAGAGGGCGGGGTAACCACCTTCCTGCCAAGCGAAGAGGTTATGTCCATCTATGACGCTTCCATGCTGTATCAGTCCGCAGGACAGAATCTCGTTGTCATCGCCGGAAAAGAGTACGGCACAGGCAGCTCCCGCGACTGGGCCGCTAAAGGAACCCTGCTGCTAGGCGTCAAAGCCGTCATTGCCGAGAGCTTTGAGCGGATTCACCGCAGTAACTTGGTCGGCATGGGCGTTCTGCCGCTGCAATTCAAAGAGGGTCATAGCTGGAGCAGTCTAGGTCTGACCGGACGCGAGACCTTCAACATTACCGGTCTAGACAACCATGTGCTGCCTAGCCAAGAATTGACCGTCACGGCTACCCGCGAAGACGGAACCCACTTCGAGTTCCCTGTCATCGCACGTCTCGACAGTACCGTGGATATCGACTACTACCGCAATGGCGGTATTCTGCAAACCGTACTCCGCCAGATGCTGGCCGACGCTACGACTACAGATAACGCCCTCCCGGTTGAATAACCTGAAATTCTAACAAGAGGATGTCCTTAGAGCCATAGGCGCTGAGGGCATCCTTTTTTTCATGGTTGGACGTAAAGAGATGGGGGTTGGGGTTGGGGTTGGGGTTGGGGTTGGGGTTCGGGTTCGGGTTCGGGTTCGGGTTCGGGTTCGGGTTCGGGTTCGGGTTCGGGTTCGGACCGTGGGTTCGTAACTCGTAGCTCGTAGGTTCGTAGTTGTAGATCGTGGTTAGTGAACCGTGGCTCCGTCGTTCGTAGTTCGTAACTCGTAGCTCGTGGTTCTGTAATTCCGTGGCTCTGTCGTTCGTAGTTCGTAACTCGTAACTCGTAGCTCGCGGTTCAGTAGTTAGTAGATCGTGGCTCGAAATAACGGCATTCTCGTACCTTAAATCCTCTGCCGCTACCGGTTAATGGAGATTAAGTGCAATATTGTACCTTAAATCTTCTAGAATACCCGACCAAGCGTGCTTTTTCGAAAATTAAGATACAATAATGCCCTTATTTACCTCATATGACTACATTAAAGAAAAATAAGGTACAAAAATGCTGTTAGTTGGGCAGATGACCCCTCTTTTTCACTGTTAAGACGACTGGTGAAGAGGAACTATAGCGCTTCTAGTGGTTGAGAACTGTCGACATTCTATGTTCCGGCGCTAGCTTTCCTGTAGAATGCTTTCAGGCGAGCGCTTTGCACCTACAGCTCCAACCTCCCCCCTTCGCTCATCTTTGCTTTTTGTTATTTTCTTTTGTTCGGCATATATACTTCCTGTTTTCTGTTTTTCTTTTTCTGTTTTCCAAACCGAAGGTAGTTTCTCATAAGAGAGAAAAAAGGTTGTTCCAAAATACTTGGAACAACCTTTTCATGTACTGCCGCGGATATCGGACGCGGCAGACTAGGGCCTAGGCCAGCCTCGGTGCAACAAGGCTGGCCGAACTTTAAGCGCTGGCCCCGTCTATGCGGGGCAGCTTCCCAGCTTCGCGCTGCTAGCCGCCTCCAAGGTCGCGGCTAGCAGCAGGGCTTGATGCTGCCGCCCGTGCTTACGGCAGCATCAAGCCCATCTCAGCCGCCGTCTCATGGAGGACGGCGGCATACGCCAGCAGCGTCTCTTGAGAGAGACGGCTGACTGGCCCGGACACGGACAGCGCGGCTACGACAGTGCCGCTGCGTCCCACCACTGGCACGGCTACCGCCGCCGCGCCAGGCTCGCGCTCCTCGAAGCTCGTCGCGTAGCCCAGCTTCATAATCTCCTGGAGCTGATGCTTATAGGCATCGCGCTCCACATAGTCGGGCCAGCCGGGGCCCTCCAGCAGCGATTGCAGCACCTCTGGCGGTGCATAGGCCGCCAGCACCTTGCTGGATGCGCCGACCGACAATGGCAGTCGAGCGCCAATCTGCGCCACCCTGCGGATGGCCTGCTGGCTCTGCACAGCCTGAATACGCACACGCTCCAGTCCGTCGCGCAGGTACAGGCTGACTGTCTCGCCAAGCCGGTCGCGCAGCCGCTCCATGGCCGGCAACAGCAGAGCTGCAGACTCATCGTAAGCTGGCAGATGGGTCGATAGCTCCCAGACACGAATGCCTAGACGGTATTTCTCCGTCGCTGCATTGCGAGTCAGGAACCCTTTTTCCTCCAGCGTCGTTAACAGCCGATGCACTGTACTCTTATGTAGGCCAATCTGCCCCGCAATCTCTGTCAATCCGAGCTCGTTCTCCTTCGTAAAACACAACAATATATCAAGCGCCCGTTCTACAGCGCGTACCGTCAGTTTGCGGTCCTCCACCCAGATCTCCCCTTTTGTTTCATCAAATGAAACTCGGTTACATTATTAAATATAATCAATTCTATCTTAGAGCAAAAGCCTGCGGAAATCCAGCACATTCAGCACACGGAAAAGGCTGGGCTCCACTTTACAGTTGCATTACAAAACCGCCGATTCCATTGACTTTGATAAGTCATGATCATACGATATATATAAGTAGAAAGACGCTATTACGTAAGACTTTTCACACTTGTATCTGTCAAAAAGATTAGGAGGGTGACCATCATGGATTTGGCTACAACCCGCACCGGCACGCCGGTCTCCCGCCAGCCTATAAAGCGCAAGCCCGATACGCCGCCGCCATTGTCTCTGGGCATGATTCGCCTCAGGCATGTCATTGTAGCATTACTGCTTTCGGTATTCTTCTTTTTCGTGTTTTGCTTCATCTCGCTGCATGGCTATATCGCCTGGGTGTTGTCCAACCCTACAGTCGCCCCTCTATATTCCAACCCTATGATCGCCAAGGGCCTCAAATATGAGGATGTAACTTTCCCGGCACTGGACGGCAGTCGCACCATGCAAGGATGGTATATTCCAGCAGAAGGGTCTACAAAGACCATCGTGTTTAGCCATGGATATGGTGCCAATCGCGAGGAATCGTGGGTACCAATGTATGATCTTGCGCATTACGCCCATCGTCTGAATTTTAATGTCGTGATGTTTGATTATGGATTTGCTTCACAGATTAACAAGGATATCGCTACCGGCGGCAAAAAAGAATCCCAGCAGCTGCTAGGTGCCATCCAATTCGCCAAGGAGAAAGGCGCGCAGCAGATTGTCGTCTGGGGCTTCTCCATGGGGGCTGGGACCGCGCTGCAAGCTGGACTGGTCACGAAGGATGTCGATGCCATGATTCTCGACAGTACCTTTTTACTGGAGCCGGACACGCTGTATCATAATATCAAACAGAATATCGATCTGCCCCGCCAGCCCTCTCTGGAAATTATGGAGCTGCTGTTCCCTTTGCTGAACGGAACCGGACTGAATCAGATTCCATACGCCAAGGTAAAATCAGAGGATTATCCATTCCCGATCCTGTTCCTGCACGGAACGAAGGATGACAAAGCACCTTATCCAATTGCCGAGGAGCTTGCAGCGAACCAGAGCAACCCTTACTCTGAATCCTGGATTGTAGAGGGCAGCCACCATGAACTGCTATTCCGGGAGCATCCTCGTGAATATTTACGGCGGGTCTCAGCATTCTTGGGTAATGTACAGCTGGCGGAAGTGAAGGAGATTGAGCAGTCTACTGTTGTAAAACCTTGACTACTTTCATAGATCAGGGTATAGCCATCGTTGGCTTGCATCTGCTTTATAGCATTAATATTTCATACTATATCTTAGTCATGATATAAACCTTTCGTAATTCACCTATAGATGCACATGAGCCTCCTTCCGTGGTATGCAGAAATGCTGCCCGGAGGAGGTCTTTCTTTTCTGCGAGACCAGCCAGCCACAATCCACGCGTATTATTTCAGACTTACCACTTTGCAGGATATTCAAATTCTGATGTTCACCAAAAGCAGATCAATTCAGGCCATTCCAGATCAATTCAGACATCCTGCCTCTACCCCCCCCTCATTCTTTCCCTCTATGTTCTACTCTAAGTTCTTCTCTGATCCCTACCCTAAGCCCTTCTCTAAGGCCATCTCTAACCCACTCTTTAAGTCCATCTCTAAACCCCTCTCTGAGTCCCTCTCAAAGGCTCTTTTCTACACTCTTCTCTAGACTGTTCGCCAAGCTTTCTTCTAGTCCATTTTCTAAAATCCCCCCGCTTGCTTCCTTAATATTTGCCGCCCCACCAAGCTCATAAGCCACCTATTCTGCTCATATAAATGTATTTGTGAAGTCATATCACGGGAGGTTTGAACAGGTAATGCTATATGTATATGGACCGATGCTGCCAGTACGCATTCTGGAAGAAATCGTATTTTGGAAGACCCAGGAGAAGGAGCATACCGAGGTTATCAAGGCCATCGTTCCCAATCTGGAACAACCCAATGTGAAACTACTGGATGAATGGGCTGTCGTCTTTGGGGCTACCGAGGAGGCTGCTAGACATCTACTGGAATCCGCTCTTTCTACCCCGGCTCATGGGGATCAATGGGCTTTGATCAACGAGACTGAACAGCTACTACGTGTAGCCAGCGCACAGTCTACCGAATTCATAAGACAGCTATATGCAATCATGGAGGGCAGTGCTGCGGTCAAGGCCGTGCCGCTGGCAACCGTCGTCCTGCTGCATATCATCCGTGAATCGGAATACTTCCTGGCTGTCCTGCAGACATTGAATACGCCGGGGCAACTGGGAGGACTGATGCGCGAGTATGCCCTGAGCGGCTTGGCTGATCCGGAGGAGCGGTCATCAGAACAGGATTATGCCGCGGAAAATGACTATACAGCGGAACAGGGCGAGTATGCGCTGGGCGACTTAGCAGATTCGGAGCAACAACCACGAGAAAAGGACTATACCGTGGAAAATGACTATACAGTGGAACAGAGCGAGTATGTGCTGGGCGACTTAGCAAATTCGGAGCAACAGTCAAGGGAACAGGATTATGCGGCGAAAATTGTCTATTCAGCTGAACAAGGCGGGCATGGGCTGAGCCACTTAGCAGATTCGGAGGAACGATCAGTAGAGCCGGATTATACTGCGGAACGAGGTTATTTTGTGGAACAGGATGGTCCGTATTGGCTACAGGAGTCACGTGAACTATCTGCTGTTCCGATTGGTGGCCACCGTCTGCCGCCCCTCCCTTATGCATACAACGCGCTGGAACCCTATATTGATGAGAAGACGATGCGCATTCACCACGACAAACACCATCAAAGCTACGTGGATGGGCTAAATACTGCCGAAACAAAGCTGGCAGAAGCCCGAAAAAGCGGTAATTTCGATCTGGTGAAACATTGGGAACGGGAATTGGCCTTTAACGGGGCTGGACACTACCTGCATACCATCTTCTGGAACGTAATGTCACCGCAGGGCGGGGGGCATCCAACAGGCCCACTGCTGGATGCCATTGAGCAAAGCTTCGGCAGCTACGACAGCTTCAAGCAGCAGTTCAGTGAAGCGGCGAACAAGGTAGAAGGTGGTGGATGGGCAATCCTAGTATGGAGTCCGCGCAGCCATAGACTGGAAATTTTAACCGCTGAGAAGCACCAGAATCTATCTCAATGGGATGTCATTCCGCTGCTCGCTCTGGATGTATGGGAGCATGCATACTATCTGAAGCACCAAAATAAGCGTGACGACTATATCAAGGACTGGTGGAACGTGGTGAACTGGCCTTACGTATCCGAGCGCTACAATGCCGCCAGCAAACTGGCTTGGCAGCCTTATTAAGGAATACGGGTGACTGTATCCTAATCTGTTTTGGAGAGCTAGATACCCATGTTCCAACTCAAATCTGCTAAAATTCTTCACATGATGCCTCACTCACTTCAGAGCAAAAACAAATAACAACATTTTTGTACCTTAATTGGGATCAAAATGTACTTTATGAGCAATTAGCGGCAAAATTGTACCTTAAATAGGTTAGATCTACCTCTAGAAGAGGATATATGTAAAATTAAGGTATAAAAATGCACTTAATTACCAATAAATCGAATATACTCATGAAATAAGATACAAATTTACCCTTATTTTAAAAACTTAGCTAAAACTCCGACCTATATCGATATCGGAAAGTGCTTTACGTAAAGCAGCATTCAGCACACAGAGTCTTCTTTAAGAGGGGGCGCTACGCGAGTCTTTATACAGTTCGGCGTACTAGCCTCACTTAGGTCTCTGCACAGTTCAGCGTGCTAACCTGCTTAGGGCTACACAGTCCGACGCGGACTTTGCTTAGGTCTCTACGCATTTCGCAGCGTGGACCTTGTACTGGTCGCAGCATGTCTTGCGTAATTCGCGGCCCAGTCTCTGACCGGTGCTTGCGTCGACGTACATCCCTACACAGATTTCGCCATGTGCAGACATCCTAGCTTCCTAGCTACAAAAGTGGCTTGGCTCTCCCTTAGTTGGACCTTTACCGGCTAGATCATGCGTGCCTTAAGCACCTGACTGCTCTACCCTGGCATCCACTGACAACACCTCCACCAGCTAGATCATGTGTATCTCTAGGCACGCCAGCGAACAAAAAAAAGGACCTGCCCGCCATCGGAATGGCTGGTAGGTCCTTTTTGCTGTGTTATTCCTTGATCAACGCGAGAAACTCAGCACGGGCTGCGGCATCCTCACGGAAGGTTCCCCGTGTTGCCATCGTTACCGTTTTGCTTCCCGGCTTCTTCACGCCGCGGGCACACATGCACAGGTGTTCACCCTCCACCACGACCATCACGCCGTGGGGATTTAGCACCTCTGTCATAATGTCCGCGATCTGTGCTGTAATGCGTTCCTGCACCTGCAAGCGGCGGCTGACGGCTTCAACGAGCCGGGCCAGCTTGCTAAGTCCTGCTATTCTCCCGCTCGGCACATATCCGATATGCACTTTACCGAAGAAAGGGGCCATGTGATGCTCACACTGGCTGTAGTAGACGATATCTTTGACGATGACCAACTCTTCATGGGACTCGTCAAAGCTAACGCCGAGCGCCTCACGGGGATCTACTGAGTATCCGCCGAAGATCTCCTCATACATCCGTGTAACACGCGCCGGGGTTTCCAGCAAACCCTCACGGGCCGTATCTTCCCCGATTAATTCCAATATTTTCTCAACGTGATACTCTATTTGCTCACGGTGTTTCGATACATTGCTGTTTACGTAGTCCTTGATGCCCCCCATGCACAACCTCTCCCTTCCGCACCCGCGCGAAAATCTATCTATACCGGACTACGGTTATCTGCCCTTGCGATTTCCGCCTCTGCCAGGAGCAGGACGTCCCGCCTGCGGGTTATTGCCCTTCATCATCTGCTGAGCCCGCTGCATTTGCTTGCTGTTCAGATTGTACCCCATTTGTTTGGCTACCTTTTGCAACATTTCCGGATCATTCTGCATCGTTGTCATTTGTCTGCGCAGATAGTATACACCGATGAAGAATCCACCGATCAGACCTACGACTAACGTAATAATTGGTAATGCAATATTCATCCCAAGTCCACCTCTATTGCTTTTGTCTACGCCACTAGGCACGCGAGTATATCATAGCATTTCAACAAGTGGACAGCAATTGAAAAAATCCATATTTCCGTCTCATTATTCGCGTTGTTCCTGCCCACTCCGCAACTTCTCCTGGGCCCGGCCCAGCATCTCAAGCACCGTCTCATGCTGCTCAGTCTCCAGCGCCTGATTCACAGCAGCCAGCGCTTCTTCCCCGCCAATGCGCGACAGCGCCCAAGCAGCGGTTCCGCGCATCTCCGGCCGCGGCTCCCGCAGCAGAATCTCACACAGCTTCGGAACAGCTGCGGTCTCCTTGAAATTCCCGAGCGCGATGATCGCGTTGCGCTGCATCGGCTTCTTGCCCCGCCACGCCGCTGAGCTACTGCCGAATTTCTCCTTGAACTCTCTGTTGCTGAGATCCAGAATCGGCATGAGCAGCGGTTTAACGACCTCAGGATCGGGCTGGAGCTGCGGACGGTGGTTCCAGTTCTTGCCGCGGTTTTTCGGACAGACGATCTGGCACGTATCACAGCCGTAGAGCCGGTTTCCGATCTTGGTCATGTAGTCATCGCTCAGGAAGCCCTTGGTTTGTGTCAGAAAAGAAATGCAGGCCTGCGCGTTGAGCTGACCTGGACCAACAAGTGCTCCTGTAGGACAAGCATCAATACATTTGGTGCATTCCCCGCACCCTTCCTGTACCGGTTCATCTGGAGGGAATGGAATATTCGTGACCATTTCTCCAAGAAAAATCCACGACCCCCACTTGGGCGAGATAATCGAACAGTTTTTTCCGCTGAAACCAATCCCGGCGCGCTCCGCCACTGCACGATCCACCAGCACACCGGTATCGACCATACTGTCCATCACAGCATCCGGTACCCGCTCACGGATGAACTCTTCAAGGTTCGCCAGCGCTTCTCGCAGCACGTGGTGGTAATCTTGCCCCCAAGAGGCGCGGGCCAGGATGCCCCGGCGAGCACCCGGCTCCGACTTTGGCGGGTTCTCCATTTTGGAAGGATACGCAACTGAAATGGAAATAATCGATTCCGGCTTATCGCCAGATTGCAGGGCCGGAATCGTTCTTTTATCGAGGTCAGGCTCTTCGAACCCGGACTCGAAGCCCTTCTCCCGGTGCTGCTGAAGTATATTTTTCAAGTAGAGAAACGGCTCTGCGGTGGTGAACCCCACATCGTCAATTCCAAGTGATGACGCGGCCTCCTTGATCTCTGCCTTAAGCTCTTCCCACTTGGAGGGCGGTGGAGCATATGAGGTTTCCGGCATTTTGTGCATATCCGCATCCTCCTTTGATCTATTATAAAAAAGGGAGCTGTTGTCCCCAATTGTCGACAAAATTCTCGGTACCAGGGTCCGGCAATATTCGTGCTCCTTCGTGCCTTCAGACCATTATAACAATAGAAAAGCATATCTCCCAGTCCTTTGCAAAGGACCCTCGAAGATATGCTTCAGTATAATGAAACAACTATCGTTCTCTATTCTAGGAAAATGTTTCCGCTTACGCAGTAGCCGACATCAAGGAGTTAACCTACAATACTCAGCTTCCGTACGGATTTGAAGATTTGATTCTCGCCATAGCCCATAGCTTCATACAATGGCAACGCAAACGAATTATGCTCGTCCACAGCTACAAAAATACCGCTGACCTTGCGTGCCTGAAACCGGTGCTCCATAGCCGTTACCAAACTTCTGCCGACTCCTCTGCGGCGATAATCGGGATGTACGGCTATACGGAAATAACAGCCGTGATTCTTCTCGATCGTGCCAATCAGAGCGCCCACAATCTCTCCTTCATCTTCAGCAACTACAATGAGATCGGAATCCCATGAAAGCTGTCTGGAAAAAGGCTCAATGGTGTTCTCGAAACACTCATCCGATAGCGCGGTCTGCAGCAGTTCAGTTACTGGGCTTACGTCGCTTAATTGAAAGGAACGAACGTGCATTCTTTAAAATCTCCCTTTTCTATGGCTTATGATTTTACAAAAAGAAGGAGTTCCCATAACAGTGTGGAGACGAAAAAAGCAACAAAAATCGAGGAATACCTGCTTTTAAATCTATTAAAGCACATATTTCTCGCTATATCATCAATTTTCTTTTGAAAGCGCTTGATTTGAAGCGTTTACAAAGTATTAGTTTACATTACTTCTTTATTAAGGAAATAATTCATGAATAAAGAGAGCTACAGTGCGGAATCCTATTCCTTTGACACAGCGTTTACAATTGAAAATTGGGATGTTCAAGCGCGGATACTTTGTAAACATTTTTGTTTATTTAGTATTGCATTATTGTTCCAGATGCTGTTTAATGATAGTAGTTAGACGGGTACATATCCCCATAGGTTATATTGGGATAACCTATAAAAAAACAACTAATATCAGGAGGGATTTTTCCATGGCATTTCAATTACCGGCACTTCCTTACGCGAACAACGCACTCGAACCACACATCGACGCTTTGACGATGGAGATTCACCACGACCGGCACCATAACACTTATGTGACGAACCTGAACGCTGCTTTGGAAAAGGCACCTGAACTGGAAGGCAAAAGCATCGAAGAGCTTCTGACCGACCTGAACGCTATTCCTGAAGGCATCCGTACTGCTGTTCGCAACAATGGCGGCGGACATGCTAACCATACTTTGTTCTGGGAAGTTATCGGACCAAACGGCGGCGGCGCACCAACTGGCCTACTAGCTTCCGCAATCGATAGCGAGCTTGGCGGTCTCGACAAGTTCAAAGAAGATTTCGCAGCAGCAGCAACTACCCGTTTCGGTAGCGGTTGGGCTTGGCTCGTTGTAAAAGACGGCAAGCTGGCAGTTACAAGCACACCTAACCAAGACAACCCAATCAGTGAAGGTGCAACTCCAATCCTCGGTCTGGATGTATGGGAGCATGCTTACTACCTGAACTACCAAAACAAACGCCCAGATTACATCAAAGCGTTCTGGAACGTAGTAAACTGGGAAGAAGTCGGCAAACGCTACGAAAGCGCTAAGTAAGACGCTTTGACTTCGCTGCCTTTTGAACGGCAGCATCCGCTTTCTACTATATAAACACAAAAGAAGGTATCTCCTACGGCTTCAGGGCCAGGGAGATACCTTCTTTGTGTTGATATTCGGTAATTAATACTCTGCTGTCCGCAAACATACTCATGACAACAGGCTGCGAATGGCAGGTCTGTTGCCTTGAGTGTTGAGTAAGTAGGCGGCCAAGTTGGGACGGAACGGGCTGTTCGCAACTGAAGGACTAAACTGCTCGACCCTACTCGGTCAAGCACAGTCGAGCATCTTTATGTCCTGCCTAATACTACTCTTGTCCCGCCTGCTCCTGCTCATCAAAATAGCTGTTAAGCAGCTTCAGGAACACGTTCGGAAAAGCATAATTCGCCATGTCCGCACGGTTGATCCAGCGGACTGCCCCCCGGTCGGCGGGATCGCCGCCGTCGTCAAACAGCTCCACAGGTGCGCTGCCATCCGGCAGCAGCGCACCACCCGCAGCGGCTTCTGCAGCTGCGGCACCGTACACCGCCCTGCCCTCTGCGGCGAGCGGCAGGGCCTCTTCCTCCCTGCAGCGGTACACCTGCAGGGTCCAGACGATATGGCTGAACACATGTTCCGCAGCCATCCAGTGCCCTTCCGGCCGGGCTGAGATCCCGGCCGACTGCAGGGACCGGCGCAGCCGGCCCTGCGCCGCGGCCTCCGGCAGCGGCGTGCGGGGCGCGCCGCCCTCCGCAGGCGGCGCAAGCCAGTGCGGCAGCTCCCACATGCGGGCGAGAAGCCCGCTGGATGGCCGCTGCCGGATGAGCACTCGGCCCGCGTGGGCACCGCGGCCCTCCACCAAAGCCGCCAGCCGCTCTTCCGGGCGCGGCGGCTTGGCCTTGGTCTTCACGGGCAGCTCGGTCTCGCAGCCCGCGAGACGCCCGGCACAATGTTCCATCACCGGGCAGGTAAGGCAGCGCGGGGATTTCGGGGTGCAGACCAGCGCGCCCAGTTCCATGAGCGCTTGGTTGAAGCTAGAGGCTTCTCCTTCCGGAATCAGCTCTCTGACCAGTCCCTCCATTTTCACCCTAGTGGGACCTTTGGCAATATCATCCCAAATCAAGAAATAGCGGGATAATACACGCATGACATTGCCGTCGACAGCCGGCTCCGGCCGGTTAAAGGCAATACTGAGAATAGCTCCTGCAGTATAAGGCCCCACGCCCTTCAGTCCGAACACCGCGTCGCGGTCGTCTGGCACCTGTCCGCCATACAGCTCCTTCACCTGCTTGGCCGCATGCTGAATATTGCGGGCACGGGAATAATAGCCAAGCCCCTCCCAGCATTTCAGTACATCTTCTTCGGGTGCATCGGCCAGCGATTCCACCGTCGGAAACCGTTCGATAAAACGGTGGAAATAAGGAATCACCGTATCGACTCTAGTCTGCTGCAGCATGATCTCAGATATCCAGATATAATACGGATTGCGGTGACGGCGCCACGGCAGATCCCGCTTCTCCCTCTGGTACCACTCCAGCAAATGGCGGCTGAAATATACCTTGGCCTCCTGCTGTTGTTGCTCTTGCTGTATCATGTTCTATTCCCCTTATTCTTGTGTATTCATAGTCCTCTTATAGTGATTCCACTACCGCAAAAGCCGAGGCCATTTCACGGGTATGGGTGATCGTCAGATGTATAGTGTAGCCCGTGCCTTCCGGCAAGGCTAGTCTCGCCCAGGCCTCTGCAGTCAACGTGACCACCGGCTTGCCCAGCCGGTCTGGCAGGATCTCTATATCCTGAAAACCTACCTGACTGCCGATTCCGCAGCCCAGCGCCTTAACAACAGCTTCCTTGGCCGCAAAGCGACCGGCTGCAAATTCTCCAGCCCTGCCACCCCGCCCCTTCGCCAGAAGCTGCTCCTTCTCCGTCAAGATCCGCTGTAGCAGCTTCGCACCTATTCCCTTTTGCATCATTGCCGTGATTCGCTCAATCTCCAGAAGATCATGCCCGATACCGTATATCAATATTTCACGCTCCTTGTAGACGTGTATCCCCGACTGCTTCATTTAATGGTATTATTAATGGTAAGAAATTCTTGTAGAACCGTTTGTTGATCAAATACCGATATAATAGAAGTGAACATAATTATATTACCTATACTAAACCCTTCTGTATCTTAAAAGAAAACTCGCCGGAAGTCTATTCTGCACCTGCCAATTGGCTATAACCACCTTACGATAAACGCCACTCTGTATAGAAAAGAGGGACCGCTCTATGAACCGCAGCTTCGAAATTCCAGCCGGAAATGATGCCCTGCTCCGTTGCTCTCGCTTTCCTGCCCACAACACGCCGAAGAGCCTGATTATCATTATTCACGGTTATAAAGGGTTCAAGGATTGGGGAATGTTCCCCTATCTCGCCAGTGCACTCAGCCGCGAGCACGAAGTCGTTACCTTTAACTTCTCACATTCAGGAATTGGAGAAGATCTTCACAATTTTACCGAGCTCGATAAATTTGCCCGTAACACCTTCAGTCGGGAGCTCAAAGATATGGAGATTCTACTCTCTTATCTGGACCAGCACCCTGATTTGGGCAGCCTGCCCGTCTTTCTCCTGGGACATAGCCGGGGCGGCGCTGACGCTCTGCTATACGCGTTAGATCATCCGGAAGGAATCACAGGTGTCATCTCCTGGAATGGTGTGACCCATCCCGAGGATTTGTACTCGCCGGATCAGAAACGAGATATGCTACAGCAAGGCCGGGCCTACATTCTTAATGGCCGCACAGGCCAGCAAATGCCGCTGGATGCAGTGCTTCTGGAAGATCTCAAGCAGCACCAAGAACGGTATCAAATCCTGGAGCGGATGAAGGAAGCTACTTTTCCCACCGTCTTGATTCAGGGCACACGTGATGGAGAGCATTTACGGCGCGGTTCAGCAGAGTTGACCGGGATCCGTCCGGATATCGACTGGGTACAAATTCCGGAAGGAAATCATACCTTCGGAACCGTACATCCTTTTGCAGGAACCACCCCACAACTGGAGCAGGCCATCGCGGTCTCTGAAGCTTTTATCGACCGTACACTTGCTAGCCTGCCTGGAAAATAACTATCGCTTCCCCTTCTTCTGCCGCACGGATCGCAGTTGCCCCTTTATGCTGTACGCTCCCAGCTTCGCCCGAACACAAACGCCAAGAACCGCCGCGGACTCTGCGCTATTTCACAGAGATCCCCACGGCGGTTCCCGAGATCAGGTATGCTTTTAGTTCGCTAAATACCCGGAATGACATTGCGCTTGTGCGCTGTTCTACGGTAGTAGCTCTCCAGCTTCTCTGCGACTTCAGGGCGAACCTGCTTGCCTTCCAGATAATCGCTGTTGTCATCATAGCTAATGCCAAGCTCCGTCTCATCCGTCTGTCCAGGCCAAAGTCCGGCCGTAGGCGCTTTAGTGACTACTTCTTCCGGCACACCTATATAGGAAGCCACTTGCCGCACCTGACGTTTGTTCAGCGTAGAGAGAGGTGTAATATCGACAGCCCCGTCACCCCATTTGGTATAGAACCCGGTAATCGCCTCGGAAGCATGATCCGTGCCAACTACAAGCAGATTCTTCTCAAAGGAAAGTGCGTATTGCATCACCATTCTTGTTCTAGCCTTCACGTTTCCCTTACCCTGGTGGGTCATATGACGATGATCGCCAAGCGCCTTCATGCCATGCTCCACTTCAAGAGCAATTTCGTTCACAGCTTCCTCGATATTGGTCTCTACTGTATGCTTCAGGTCAAAAGCCTTGGCTACAGCATAACTGTGGTCAATATCTTCCTGTTCCCCGTAAGGCTGGAATACACCAAGAGTCACATACTCTTTGCCTTCCTGCTCCGACAGCTCGTCCGTTGCCCGTTTGCACAGACCCGCGGCCACCGCACTGTCTACTCCGCCACTAATGGCGATTAGCAGCCCTTTGGCGCCTGCTTGAAGCACATATTTTTTTAGAAAATCGACTCTCTTCTGAACCTCTGCCTCTACATCAATTGTTGGTTTGACACCGAGGTCGGCGATAATCTCTTCCTGCAAACTCACAAACTACACCCCGTTTCATCAGTCTGAAATGATTCCATTATCATCATATCACCATAATAATGGGATCTGAACACTTCCAAACCTATTCTGTCCCAAACATGGAGGGAACATCAAGCCCGAAAGTATGTATTTCTATTTTGAAAAATCCCGCATGCAGCCGGAGTATCCGGTGCAGCGAGATTATATGGAATAGCTATGATTTTATTGGCAGAGACGGTTGAATACTTCCTTCAATTCAGCAGCAATTTCAGCTGCGGAACGGTCTTCAACAGAGTGACGCTCGATGAAGTGAACCAGTTCTCCATCCTTCATCAGTGCGATGGATGGCGAAGACGGCGCATACGGTGCGAAATACTCACGCGCTTTGGCTGTAGCTTCCTTCTCCTGACCGGCGAATACTGTGAACAGGTGATCCGGCACAATCTCATTTTGCAACGCTTGGGCTACGCCTGGACGGCATTGGCCAGCAGCGCATCCGCATACGGAATTAACAACCACGAGCGCTGTACCCTTAGCATTCGGAAGCGCAGCTTCTACCGCTTCAGGGGTCAACAACTCCTCGAATCCGATACCTGTCAGATCGTCACGCATAGGCTGGATTGAATCTCTCATATATTGGCTAAAAGACATGGACATTTCTCAGCACTCTCCTTTGCACTTTAACTGCTTGTCAGATAATATCACAACAGCACTTACTAACTTTATTATACATCCATACTCTGTGAAAGCAAGGGATGAACAAGGCCCTTCGGCACTCTTCATCTTGCAGATGCTTCCTTGGTCTCTGCAATCACATACTCTGACATCTCTGCGCACACAGCAGGGAAGGATATCGTAAACACCGTTCCCTTGCCTTCCTCCGAATCGACGGCAATCGTGCCGTTATGCCGCTCGACAATGCTAAGGCACAGCGACAGCCCAAGGCCTGTCCCCTGACTTTTTGTCGTAAAAAACGGAACAAACAGCTTCTCCCGCTGGCTTTCCGAAATTCCACTCCCTGTATCTCGTATGATCAGCTCCACATGATCCTGCAAGGTTCGCGTTTCCAGCGTCAACACCCCCTTGGGACCCATAGCCTCCATCCCGTTACGACCAAGGTTGAGGATCAATTGCTTGATCTCCCGGACATTCAGATCCAGCGAAGGCAGTGAGGAACTGAGCTTCACTTCAACACTTTGCCCACGCAGATTGGCATCTGCCCATAGCAAGGGACTGAGATCATCAATAATTTCATGCAAGAGGACATTCTCCTTATGCGAGATACGACTCTGGGCAAGCGACAGAAAGTCATTGATGATACTGTTAGCACGGTCCAACTCCTCCATCACGATATGATAATAGGATTCTAGATCTGGTCCGCTCTTCTCCCTCATAAGCTGAAGAAAACCACGAACCACTGCCATGGGATTGCGGATTTCATGGGTGATGCCTGCTGCCATTTGACCCACCAGGGTAAGCCGTTCTACATTGTCCAGCTCACTCCGCATTTTCTCTTCCTCGGTCAAATCCTGGACGATCAGCAGGGATCCGCCGGACAGTCCCGGCATCCGGGGAGGGAGTGGGGCTATGAATATGTGATACACCTTTGCTTTATGAATGACTTTCTCACTAGAACGCTCTTTGGTCCTGATGCTGGCACGCATGCGTGTGAAAATCTCTTCGTCTACATCCTCCCTAAATAAACGACAGACAGGTTGCGACATAATATCGACTTTAGTGACATTAGGATAATGGCTGCGGATCAGTTCCAGCATATAATCGTTGATCCCCGTGATCGCTCCATTCTCATCCAGTGACATAATGCTGAGCGGCATGATGTCGGTAATCTGCTGAAGTTTCTCCGACTCCCACTGAAACTTTTCGGTGAAATCCTTCATTCGTTCTTTGAGATGAACTCTCCCCCAAGTCACTTCGACAAAATAAATGAATACCGCCCCCAGAACGATGGCAATAAACACATATAGGGTAAGAATAAGCGCTTCCATAGCATCTCCTGAATTGCCAAAGTGCCGCTCATATTTGTCTTGTCCGCCCAAAATCGGTACTAGTGCCACGAATAGCATGCTTGGGAGAAGCACCATCCAGAGCAGGCCGATCTTCTCTACGACCGTCCCCTTCTTAAAACGGTTGGACATACCAAACAGCAACGGGTAGAGCAATACAGACGAATTCAGCAATAGCGTACTCAGACCTTCCGTCTTGGAGAAGAGAATGTTGCAGAAGAGAAATAAGAGGGACAGACAAAATCCTGAACGGAAGCTGCCGTATAATATGCCTATAAAGGCTGGTAAAATTCCTAGATTGAGATAGGTAATTCCGAATAAGGACGTGGACATTAACGAGCATAGCGTAACACTCAGCGCACATGCTATCATCAAAAAGGACTGGTTATCCAATTTGCTGTTCCTGCGTTTGCAATGGTTCTGATCCAGCCACCATTGAAAGAGAAACAGAAAGGAGCTCGCAGCCGATATTTGCAATAAAATATCCTTAACCGCACCAGTAATTGAAATCACTCCCCAAGTTGGACAAATAATCCTTCACCCTTAGATTAAAGCACACCCGCGCTTTTCTGACAATTGTAAATCGACAAATGATGTCAGGACTGGTGACATCAGAGCCAGAAATGGTATGATGCCGATAGAAGAACGGTAGACATAACCTCTGCTTTGACATGTAAAGGAGTAAATTCATGCGTAACTACGATGTAATAGTGATTGGTGGCGGCTCTTCCGGGCTGATGGCCAGCGTGGCTGCAGCCGAGCACGGAGCGTCCGTTCTGCTGGTTGATAAAGGCTCCAAACTGGGCCGAAAGCTTGGTATTTCAGGCGGTGGACGCTGCAACGTGACCAATATTAAGGAGAACGCTGATCTGATCGCCCATATTCCGGGTAACGGACGTTTTCTGTACAGCGCCTTCGATCATTTTAACAACCGGGATATCATCGCTTTCTTTGAAGGCCTTGGCATTCCTTTAAAAGAAGAAGACAACGGGCGGATGTTCCCCGTTTCCGATAAAGCTTCAAGCGTTGTCTCGGCGCTAATCAGCAAGGTCAAGAGCCTCGGTGTACAGATCCTGACCGACAGCCCGGTTCGTGAGGTGCTATATGAGAACGGGACGGTTAAAGGCGTCCGTCTGATGTCCGGCGCAGTGCATCATTCTTCAGCTGTGATCGTCGCTACCGGCGGTAAGTCCGTACCCCAGACAGGTTCCACCGGGGACGGATATCCCTGGGCTGTAGCAGCCGGACACACCATTACGGAGCTGTTCCCGACAGAGGTGCCGATCCTCTCACGGGAGGAATGGATCAAATCCGGCGATCTGCAAGGCTTGTCCCTGCGTGATGTAACCCTGACGGTCTGGAATCCCAAAGGGAAGAAGGTTATCGCCCATCGCGGGGATATGATCTTCACCCATTTTGGTCTGTCCGGACCGATTGCCCTGCGCTGCAGCCAGTTTCTGCGCCAGGTGAAGAACAAATTCGGGGTGGATACGGTGGAATTGTCCATCGATCTGTTCCCGGATCTTCACCCTCAGGAACTGGAATCCCAAATTCAGGACAAGCTGGAACAGGAGCCAAAAAAAGCGATTCGCAATTCCCTCAAAGGATTACTGCCTGAGCGCATGATCCCGCTGCTGCTGTCCAAAGCAGGATTGGATGGGGATATTACCGGCCACAGCTTACCTAAAAATGGCCTACTGGCATTGGCCCCCCTCCTGAAACGGATGCCAATCTTGGTACATGGCACCCGTTCCATAGAGGAAGCCTTTGTGACCGGAGGCGGTGTCAATCTAAAGGAGATTGAACCCAAGACGATGGAATCCCGGGTAATGCCGGGCTTATTCTTCTGCGGCGAGGTGCTGGATATCCACGGTTATACAGGCGGCTATAATATTACGGCTGCGTTCTCAACGGGCTATACGGCTGGCAAGCATGCCGCTGAAGCCCGTAATAACTAACAGCTGGCCGACCAGAAGCAGAGCCACAAGTGGCACCTCTATGGAGATAATAAGGATATGGACTACAGGGCTCACACTATCGAACTTAAACTGTAGAACCTAAATTATAGGGCTGCTACACAAAAAAAGCGTGACGGAGCGATATCCGTTACGCTTTTTTTATTTCAAGTCGTAATTCCACACTTCACCGGAATTCACTAAGTCCACATTCGAAGCTTGAGAAGGGCTTGGATAACGGGAAAATATACCGTTAAATGTTGATTTTCACCTTATTTGTGATAAATAACGGGAATTTCTCCAGCTAAAAACCTCTTTAAACCCAAAATTGGGTAGTAATGAGATAATTAACAGGATTTTTTCCAGTTACTCTTATAAAAGAAGAGTATTCAATTGAAATAACAGGAATATTTCCAGTTATGACAATCACCCCGTAAAATGAAGTTGAATCTTCCTGCACATATTTCACTTGGAGGGTGAAATCTTGGTGAAGCACAGGTTCATTTTATACCTTGAGTTACATCAACCATGTTATTTCACGTCGGAGCCAAAATCGGAACCAGACTTAGAGTCAGAGTCAAAGTCAAATTTAAGGTCATTTTCAATAAATTCACGTTGTATTTTTTAATGCGTTCTATAATAACTTCCCCTCCTTCTCACGAACTGAGTCGAAAGGTGTTGAATACCCGTGCAATCATAATACCGCCCAGGCATAGAGCTGCAGGCACATCACACCGGCGCAGAATACGGAAAACGGAATGAGCAGAATAGGAACTGCCTTTGCACCGGCTCCATTCTTCTGCTCCTTGGTAAAGGGTAATATCCCTACAAAATCATCACCCGAAAATAAGGACCAGAAAGAGTGCAGCCAATAGGCCATCAGCGAATTCAGCACGATAAATACCAGCCACTTCAGAACAGAGGGGACGATAAATATAGCTACTCCTGTTACCCCGGCGAACGCCAGGTACAGCTTCATATGCGCCGGATTCCGTACCAGCGCTTTAATTGCAGCGGCTGCGAAACGGCTCTCAGCCTCCTTTGATCGCAGCAGCGGCTGGGATCTACGGAAGATCCACGGCTTGTGCCGGGTTGGGCGCGGCTTATCCACCACACCGCGCAGCAGCAAGCTCGCTATATTCATACGCTGCTTGTAATCCTCGCGCACATCGTTCATGAACGTGCCACGCAACAGGAAGCGCCGCTGGATGGCTGTAGTCGTGGCAGCCGCAAAAACTCCGGCAACCGTCAGCAGGAGACCTGGACTGTCGTACCACAGAATAGCCATCCGAAGGTAGAATCCGCAGGGAATGATAATAGCCGGAATCTGCCACAGCCATTTCCGCCACCCTTGCCGCTTCACCCGGACCAGATGTCCCAGCAGCTTGACGCACCAACTCGTGACTACCGTCAGGATCAGTAGTACAACAGCTGCTGATACAGGCACATGATAACTGCGTATGATAAAGGGCAGCATGACCAGATAAACTGCTCCTATCTTCAGTGTGGTCACACCTAGACTATACAACAGGCCGCGCCACATTATGGCGTTGACCCAACGCTGACGCTGACGAAGAAATAGCAGATCGCCCTCCTGCAGAAACAGCAGCAAGCCTCCCTTGCTAATCAATATCGCCAGTAGCGCAGGAACGAATAGATAAGGCATTGCTGTACTCCAAGCGGGAAGAGGCTCGACCCAATACCCGTAATAGATCCGCCCTCCAAGTAAGAGGCCGGGAATAATGATATAGAGCAGTACCGTCCAATCAGCAGCGGTACGAATAATCGTCCATTGTTCCCGCCAATGCGAGAGCAGCCTTCTGCGGAAGAGCCGCTGTACCGTCGGGAAAGCGTAGGCGGAACGACTTTGCCCACTCATGCCAATTCGTCGAAGCAATCAAACAACGACGCCTCCGGTAATCCGGCCTGAGCGCGGATGTCCTCCAGTGTTCCGGTTGCTGCTATTTTACCGCCGGAGATCAGCACGAAATCGTCGCAGATTTTCTCCGCAGTATCCAGGACATGTGTAGACATTAACACTCCCGCCCCTCGTACCCGCTCCGCTTCCAGCAACCGCAGAAAATCTTTTGTGGCCCTTGGGTCCAGCCCGATGAACGGCTCGTCCACAATATAGATGTCCGGCTGTACCAAGAATCCGAGCATTAGCATCATTTTCTGCTTCATCCCCTTAGAGAATCCCGCCGGCAAGTCATTGCGCACAGGCTCCATGCCGAACTGCTTTAGCAGTCTTTCCGCCGTCTCCTGAAACTGCCCGTATTCCAGTCCGTAGGCAGCAGCAGCCAAATCCAGATGCTCCCACAGTGTCAGATCCTCATAGAAAACCGGCTGCTCCGGCACGTAGGCATACGATTTGTTCGCTCCGCCGATCTCAACCTTGGACTTGGCATGCTTCAACAGGCCGAGCAGTGTCTTGATGGTTGTACTTTTACCCGCCCCGTTCGGCCCAATCAGACCCAGTAGCTGCCCACGCCGGACCTGAAAGGAAATATCGAAGATCCGGGGATCGCCTGCCTCATAACCTGCCTCTACGATGTCAACGTCCAATACAATGTCGTCTGTCTCTGTAATGTCCTTCGTTTCCCTTACCTGTGCAGCCCCGATCTCTTCCATCCTGCCCATCTCCTACATTTGGGTTATTGAAATCCTAAATCCCTCTGCAACTAAAATTCATTTCTTAAACATATGGCTTCATAAGCTCTTGTCTGACCCGTCTGACCGCTTCAGCAAAGATTGGAGAGGAACGCCCTTCCAAACGGAAATAAAGCGCGGCGAGAAAATTTTTAACATTAAAGATGATCTTATACTCTTCCTGCAGTTCTTTCGTTCTATCCCATTGCAGGAAACCGGTCAGCCACTCCTCGAACACAGCCCCTTCCAGCTCTTGATGTTCAACAAGAGTCACAACCGCAGAAGTCAGACGCTCCTCCTGCATATTCGTGAAGACTGTAGCCTTGGTACATACCACATTTCGGATAGAAACCAGTAATGCAATCATATCATCGGTAGATAAGACTTGCTGAGAGATTTCTTCTATGGCATCAGCAGCATGAGCTACCGCATGAGCCCAGCCCTTGCCTGCTACATAACCCCGGTAATCTTTTTCATCATTTAGAAATTGGACCAGCTTCTCTTGGATCGTTTTGATTTCAGTTGTAGTCAGGAAAGATGAGGTCCGGTTGGCCGTCAAAATTAAAGGAAGTAATTCATTCATCCCTTAATTCACTGTCTGCCGAGCCTATGTTCTCCAGCATCAGCTCCGAGATTAGCATATAGTTGTAGTGCTCTGGCACCCGGTAATCATTCACCATTATTTTTTTCAATTCTGATTTTAGGTTCATAGCTCCCCTGCCATTTATTAACTTTTATTCCTATCATCTAAGACTTACGGAAATTTCCATTTAACGTTTCATGAATAAGTAAAAAAAGCCTTCCCCCGCAGAACATCTGCAGAAGAAGGCCTTTCACTTCAATAATTAATCCCAGCTTGATGAAGAATTGCTTTCTATATGAATTCCGGAAGGAATTCTGCGCTTGCTTCCAGCATTTCATCAATCAGAGACCGGATTTGATCGAGCGAGAGCTCAGCGGCAGTATGCGGGTCAAGCATCGCCGCGTGGTAAATATGTTCGCGTTTACGGGTCAGGATCGCTTCAACGGCCAGCAATTGCATATTGACATTGGTCCGGTTGAGACCAGCGCATTGCGGCGGCAAATCCTCTACTTTGCAAGGAGTGACGCCTTGGCTATCCACCAGGCAAGGCACCTCTACAACCGCATCCTGAGGAAGATTGCCGATCAGGCCTCCAGTGTTGAGCACATTACCAGCGATTTTAAACGGCACATCGGTCTCCATAGCCTCGATAATATAAGAAGCGTACTCATGGGTCCGTGAATGCGATACATCCGGGTTATTGACGAGGGAGTCCATGACCTCCTGCCAATACTCAGCCTTGCTGTCGCCCCAAGTCAGGTACCAGTCTGTCGTGATGTTGTACTGCTCAAGCAGCTCCGGCTGGCCGCTCTTGATAAAGTACGGCATGTATTCCGCACTGTGCATGCTGGATTCTGTCACATAGTAGCCGAAGGATTTCATGATCTCATAGCGTACCATATCATCATGCGGGGCTGGACGCTCAGCGGCACGGCGACGAATCTCGGGATACAAATCCTCGCCATTTCGCGTGATTTCCAGCAGCCAGGCTTGGTGGTTGATTCCTGCAATCCGGTAGCGGACATTGTCCGTAGGCAGGTCCAGTCCTTCCAGCAGTTCTTTGGCACACACCTGTACACTGTGGCACAATCCTACACTCTTGATCTTCGAACCTCGCAGTACCGCTCCCGTTACGATCGCCATCGGGTTCGTATAATTAAGGAACCAGGCGTTCGGACACAGCTCCTCCATATCCCGTGTGAATTCCAGCATGGCGTATGCGGCCCGCAGACCGCGAAGAATTCCACCTACGCCAAGCGTATCCGCAACGGTCTGCTTCAATCCATATTTATGCGGAATCTCAAAATCACTCTTAATCGTAGGCTCATACTGCCCAACAGAGATCGCATTAATGACATAGTCTGCCCCCCGCAGCGCTTCTCTACGGTCTGTATAAGCAGTCACTTGAGCGCGTCCGCCCAGATTGCGGCTGAGGTTCTTCAGCATTTTCTCGGAATTGAACAGCTTCTCATGGTCAATATCATGCAAGGCAATTTCCGCATCAGCTAGAGCCGGCGTAGTCATACAGTCACCCAGTACGTTTTTGCTAAAAATAGTGCTTCCTGCACCAATGAAGGCAATTTTGGTCATGAGGTCTTCCTCTACTTTCTGTTTATAAATTTGAGTAAATCTGATTTTTATAAGAGCAAACTTAGTTCACTACTTCGTTACCCTTTCACGCTTCCCATCACAATGCCCTGGCTGAAATATTTCTGCAGGAAAGGATAGACGAGCATGACAGGCAGCATCGCTACAAATACTTGGGCCGCCCGTGAGGTCCGGTCTGAGATAGCTGCCCATTGGGTTAAATCAGCCACATTAATCAGGCTCATATCCCGATTGACGATAATCGTCTGCAGATACGTCTGCAGCGGATAATGTGCAGGATTGTTCATGAGGATCAGACCGTCGAACCATGAGTTCCAATGCGTTACGATGCAAAATAGGGTTAATGTCGCAATCGCCGGAGCAGATAATGGCACGGCTATTCTCCAAAGCGACTGCCACACTCCGCTACCGTCAATCCGCGCGGCTTCTTCAATCTCCGGCGGGATGTTCTTGAAGAAGTTAAGCAGCAGTATGACGTTGAAAATTGGCACTGCCGCAGGCAATATAAGTGCCCAGAACGTATCCAGGATACCTGTCGCCCGAATTGTCATATACCAGGGAATCAATCCCCCGCTGAACAGCATCGTGATAATGAAATACCATACGTAGTAATTGCGGAAGCGGAATGTGCCACGCTCCTTGGACAACGGGTAGGCGACGAGTATGGTCAGCACCATATTGACCGGGACGCCGACCAGCACTCTTTTCACCGAAACCAGAAAGGAATCTACGAATTCCGGCTTCCCGACCACAAACCGATACGAATCCAGATTGAACTCCACCGGCCACAGACTAACCTTTCCGGCATTTACCGCCGTGCTTGAACTGAACGAAATCGCCAGCACATTAATTAGCGGCAGCAGACATGCCAGCCCAAGCAGAATCAGAAAAGTGTAATTCAGAATGAGAAAGACGCGCCGTCCAGGGCTATTATGTCTATTCACAGGTCTCCTCCTTCTTTAAAAAATCTTGTACCCGGCAAAGCGATAAGCCAGCAGATAGGAGGCTCCTATCATGATCAGTGACACAACGGATTTGAACAGTCCTACTGCAGTAGCGACACCATAATTGGCGTCCTGCATCCCGATTCTGAACACCAGCGTATCGATAATGTCTCCGCTAGGGTACACTTGGGCGCTGTACAGATTGAAGATTTGGTCAAACCCCGCATTCAGCACGTTGCCAAGGCTCAGCACAGTCATCAGAATAATGATCGGGAGCATACCAGGTAGTGTCACATAAAGCGTCTGCTTCCAGCGGCCTGCCCCATCGATCGAAGCAGCTTCATATAAAGACGGATTAATCCCCGTTAGTGCCGCAAGGAACACGATCGTTCCATAACCAAACTCCTTCCAGGTATCCGTCAGTACCATGGTGTACGGGAACCATTTTACATCCCCCAGAAAGAACACAGGCTTGATGTGGAAAAAGCTAAGCAGGCTGTTTATTACTCCTGTTGAAGGTGACAAAATATCAATCAGAATACCGCTCAGAATGATCCAGCTCAGAAAGTGAGGGAAATAGATGATCGTCTGAATGCCTCGCTGAAACCAGCGGACCCTCACCTCGTTCAGCAGTAGCGTTACCACTACCGGTACCAAGATTCCCGCAATAATCTTCATTAGCGCGATAAATACCGTGTTCCATAGCACCTGATAAATGCCTGGAATATTCAGCATGTATTCAAAATTGCTCCAACCCACCCAAGGCGAATGCAGAATCCCTTTAGCCGGACGATAGCGTTGAAAAGCCATCATAATCCCGGCCATCGGAATATAGCTGTAAATGAACACCAACAGAAATCCTGGGAGAATCATCAGATGATAGGGTAGCTCGCGCCAGTTGGACCCCCGTAATTTAGAGCTCGGTACTTGCGGCTTCCCGGTTTTTTCTACCGCGACTTGTTCCATTCATTCACCTCTTTTGTAATGGCGCTGCCGCCAAGAGCCTTCCAGTTCTCCGCAAAGCGGTCAAATTGATTAAGGTCTCCACCCATGACAATTTGCGTAAAAGTTTCGAGCTGCTGCTTTTGCAGGGTAGCGTTATGCTCAGTCATCCCGTCCGTAGGTGCACCGAAGAACAGATCGTTTTGCAGTGTGTTATTCTTCGAATAACTTTCGAGTACAGATAGCGAGCCCTTCTCACCATACATATTCAGAACACCAAAGTAATTGTTGTCACCGCCCTGCGCCTTAACCGAGCTATCGTAATATCCCTTCTCCTCCGGATTCAGCTTGGAGGGATCCTTGCTCTTCAAGGCGTCAGTCACATTTAGATAGGCATCCAGATTCTTGCGCGGGGCTTCTCCGTATAACAGGGCGTAGTTGAACAATGCAGTCCCTTTCTCAGCATCCGTGTTGTAGACATCCGGCTCTGCAGTTTCACCCCATAGTTTCTCAAGTGCCAGATTCAACAGTTTGACCGCAGCTTCCGGATGCTCTGCACCCTTCTTCACGACGTAGTACGAATTAATCGCAAAAGGCACCTGTGCTTTCGCCGGCTCCCCCGTCGCAGACGGAAGCGGTACAGCAATCCAATCCGCCTTCGGATCGGCGATTTTACTATCCTGTAGCCAGCCAGCTCCTGTATTCCAGAAGTAACCGTACAGCATACCAACCTTGCCTGCCACGGCATCCTGATTCACTTTGCTAGGATCCTTGGTGCCGAACTCCTTATCGAGCAAGCCATCTTTGTACATGCTTTGAAGGGCTGCCAGTGCGGTCTTGATCTCCGGCTGAATGCTGCCGTAAGCAAGCTCTCCATCCTTGTCGACCCAAATATTCGGATAAGCACCGTACCCGTTAAAGAATCCTTCTGCTGCGGCATAGTAAGCCCCGGCATCCTTATCAGCGATATCCTTGTTAAGTCCAAGCCCGTACGTATCCTGCTTACCGTTCTGATCAGGATCGTTAAACGTGAAGGCTTTCGCCACAGACATCAGATCATCCATCGTCTTCGGTACATCGAGACCAAGATTCTTCAACCAATCCGCCCGAATCCACAGCACATCAGCTTGACCAAGACCTGAACCCATCATCGGAAGGGCATACAGCTTATCTTGGAAGGTCGCTGATTTCAGCGCATTGCCTCCGTCCTCCGTGAGAATCTTTTGGGTAAATTCCGAAGCGGTACTGGAATAGAATGAGGTCAATTCTTCTATTTGTTCATCTTCTACCAGACGCTTTAGCTGGGCCGCATTCACTTTCATAATATCGGGCAGCTGGTCTGACGCGATGGCGATATTCAGCTTTTGATCATATTGGGCTGTCGGCGTCGTCCAGTCATAGTTGATTTTGATTCCCAGTTCCTTCTCATAGGCACGGCTCCAAACGTTGTTCTGAAGCGACTCCCCTTCACTAAAGGTCATGCCATCCGAGATTGCGCGGACAGCTGTAACGGTAATAGCTGGTTCATATTTACCCATTGGATCCATATTCTCCGCTTGCGGCTTTGACGTTTCGGGCGCACTGTTTTTGCCTGTGGCTTCGTTATTATTGCCCGCACATGCCGTAGCTCCGAACATTAATGCCATCACTGTGATTCCGGTTACTAGCAGTCTTGCTTTCCCCACACGGACATCCCCTTTTTTTGTTTATGATAAGTACACTGTGATTATAGCAAGCGTTTACAAAAATGAGTGACAGGTTATCTTTCTTGTCTTGTATGAATTTTTTGTGCAATAAACGAAACACGCCTCTCCTAAAAATCATCCACCTAAAAAAAGAAAAAAACCACGTAAGAAACCATGGTTTTGATAAGGTGTGGCAAATATAGCTTAATAGAATAAGTTTACGGAGTAGAAGTTTGCTTGAACTCACTGGGCAGCATCCCTGTCGCATCTTTAAAAATCCGGCTGAAGTACCGCTGATCCGTAAAACCGCATTGTTCAGCAATCCAGTAAATGGGCTGGTTAGTATAACGGAGCAATTGCTTGGCTCGCTCAATGCTGACCCATTGCATATAGGACGTGAATGACATCCGCATGACTTCTTTAAAGGATATACTAAAATAGCTTTGGCTTAAGTTCACTTCTCTGGCCAGACCGGACTGCTTCAGCGGTTCCTCCCGGTCTTCCAGGATCAGACTGATGGCACGGATAATCGATACGAGAACCTCCTCATTGTAGCCGGAAGCACGCAGCCACTTTTGCAAGTGCTGACGCTGGTTCGTTAACCGGGATACGTTGTGGTTACCTGAACCACTCTCCGGCAGGAGCTCGCTCATTTCAAATCGGGGGAATGCCTGATGGACAAAATCATACCAATTCCGGGCCGCTGTCTGCAGGTCCATTCCCTTATTCATCGTTTGCATGTAATCCATTAGGCGCTCAAATCCCTCATCTGGAAACACCCATGTAAGTTTGCGCATTTCTTGATCCAACATCGCCATTGTCATCTCAAACGCTGCTCCTGAAGCCTCTGGTTCTACCTCTGTCTGATTGACAGCAGCAGCAATCCGGCCTAGTAGAGCATTCAGGTCTTGATCCTCCAGCTGTGTTTTGACAATATAATCGATAGCGCCAAGGCGGAGTGCTTGCTGAATATAATTAAAATCCTGGTGGCAGGTTAGAATAACCGCCTTTACCGGCGAATGGATCTCATTCAGATGTTCGATGAGTTCAAGTCCCGACATCCCCGGCATCGTAATATCCGTTACCAGCAGGCGAATAGAATGGGTGTGCATGAACTCCAAAGCCTTCTCGGCACTGGCTGCTTCCCCGACAATCCGAATGCCATGCTGCTCCCAGGGAAGCATAACCCGCAAGCCTTTACGGACCAGACCTTCATCATCGACTATGAGAGCTTCAATCATTCTGTACCCTCTCCTCCCTGATCACAGTAGGCAGCTTCATTACAATAGAGGTCCCCGCATCAGGATGACTTTCCACAATCCATTCTGCAGAATCACCGTAGTAAACCTCAAGCATTTTGCGTACATATCGCAGACCAATCCCTAAGCCGGACCCTTGGTCAATCCGTTCTTCACTTAACATCTCCGTCAGCTTCGCCGCCGGTATGCCGGAGCCGTTATCGCGCACCTCAATCATAAGCGTATCCGAATTTTCCAGCACAGCAAGCACGGTGATCTCACCCTCATCTTGATTAAAAGCATGATATAGAGCGTTTTCAACAAGGGGTTGCAGAATAAATCTCGGCACCTGTATGTCCAGAAGCTCATCCGGAACTTGAATGTCCACGTTAAATATATGGTCATAGCGTATATTTTGCAATTCAATATAATCTTTCAAGGCGGCGATTTCCGCCCTTAATTCGACAATAATATTCTGCTTGCCGAGATTATAATGCAGCACTCTTGTAAAAATTGTGACTAGCTGCGCTATGTTGCTCTGACCCTGCATACGGGCTAGCCATTGAATCGTATTCAAGGTGTTATGCAAAAAATGCGGGTTGATCTGCACCAGCAATTTCTCCACTTCGAGCTTGCCGCGCCGTTTCTCTTTTTCCTCTACGTCTGTAATCAGTTCATGTATGCGGTTTCGCATCTCTGTAATATTGTAAAGAATATGGTTAAATTCAACCAGTCCGGTATCGGTAGGAGGATCCGCAACGCGCTGCTGCCTGAAATTCAAAATCTCATGATTCACCATACGCAGCGGCCGATATACCATGCGCCAGACGCCCCAAGCCAGCGACACCCCAAACAAAAGCGACAAAAGCGAGAACAGAATAAACTGCGAAATCCATTTGTTGATTTCATGCTTGTAGTCCTTCATAGGCACGAACTGATACAGCTTCCACCCATGCTGTCCCTTCGCTTCAAATGCTTTATAGCCAGCGGGCAGTGGATACGCCCCGTTTATGGCCAACGATGAGGCTTCCGGCAAGTTGCTGAATAGGAGTGCGCCGCTGTCATTCATCAGTGTGTAATAGAGATGATCCCCCGGAGAACGACCTGAGGTATCGGCAAATTGATCGCTAAAGCCAACCACCTTAATCTCAATATATACATAGAGCGGCGGCCTCGGAGAATTCTCCAGTTTTCGCATCAATGAAAATACGAGATTGTTATCCGTTCGGGTAAGCGTGTCGTCAGGCCCATAATAGGAGAAATTACGCTGCTGAAATAATAACTTTAAGCGCTCCGGTTCAAATTCGGCAATATCCGGTGAATTCGGAAACATCACTTTCTGACTGGAATCCGGAGAATAGAAGAACATGGCACCCAGATTAGGATTGGAAAAGTTCACATTGGCCATAGACGATGAGATATTCCTGTACAGCGTAGAACGTTCATAAGGGGCTGTGCTATCCAAAAAGCGCACGACATCACGGCCAATACCGCCCTCTATATCGAGGAGCTGGGATACCCGTTCCATTTCCTCGATTTTCCGTTCCAGCTCTTCTTTCTGCCATATCACGCTATTCTGCAAATCCTGATCGATCTTCTGTGTCTGTACGGTGTAAATCCAACGGTAAGAAATAAAACCAATAACGACAATCGGAAAGATAGCCGCCAGTACCAGCACGAAGGCCAACCGCCCCCGCAGCGACCGGAAATTGAAATAGGTTCGGTTCGAATGAAGCAAGACAACACTCCCTTTTTCTGCCCGCAAGCCAAGCTGATGACTCAAGTGTGTCACAAGTGAAACTTCCGCATATCCCCTCCATTATACCGTCCGATGCCTGCAGAACAACCAAAAAATCTTTGCTTCTTTGCTGAAAAAGAAGCGAAAATGGACCGGTTCAAAAAATTGTTTGATTTTTAATAATTAAAAGTGTGCTCATTGTGACAAATCACATGTTCTTCTTCGTTTCTTTAACGTATTGTAAAGTTATCTCAGGATCGCTGCACAGGTGACCCTAGCAATACAGGCATTGACATCAAACCGTGCGACGCGTTCACACGATTAACTTATAGAGGGTGGAGAAGAATGATACAATCTTATGAACGTGATACTCAATTAACACTGCATTTGTACCGGGTATTCGCCAAGTCTTTCAAAAGCATCAACGAGCACGCCGTTACTGGTAGCAAGATCGAAGGCTTCAATCCTACAGCCTTCGCTGTTATGGAAGTTCTGTACTATAAAGGACCGCAGCCCATCCAGCAGATCGGCGCCAAGCTTTTGCTGCAAAGCGGCAACGTTACCTATGTTATCGACAAGCTTGAGGAGCGCGGCTATCTGCAGCGTAAGCCTTGCCCAAGTGACCGGCGGGTGATCTTCGCCGAGTTAACGGCGGAAGGCGAACGCCTGATGAACGAGATGTATCCGAAGTATTCGGAGAGATTGCATCTCGCGTTCAGCGGGCTAAGTGACGAAGAGAAGGAGCAGATGATCGTTCTGCTTAAGAAAATGGGCCTGCAGGCTGAGAAGCTATCACCACTCCCGCGCAAGTAAGAGAAGGGATTAGTATAGCTGCACTTGGCCGCGATGAGGTTTTCATCAAAGTGTACTAAATAAAATGTACCTCCGAGTACAGAACAAAAGGCGCTCATCCTTCCACCGTTTGCGAAGGATGAGCGCCTTTTGCCAAGCTCTAGTAAGGACAATATATTAAGCGAAATTAAAATTCAAATAGAAGACCTGGCGTGATTCTGGTGAAGTTAGGGTTTTAGGACGCTAATCCGCCATCCTCTTAATCCCTCTTCTTAACAGTGAGAAAATGGTCAATTTCCTCAACTAAGAGCATTTTTGTTCCTTATATTCTTGAAATTTAGGTAAAATAAGAAAATAAGGTTATTATTGTATCTTATTTTCGAAAAACTACGCTGAAAGGGCTATTCCCGAAGAATTAAGATACATTTTTGCCTTTAATCCACACTTCCCCTTGGCTATAGGATAATTAAGATACAAAAATGCCGTTAATTGCACCCCTTACCCTAACTGACTCTTCCCATGAAAATTAAGGTACGATACCCTATCACCGTTAATTGCAATCCCCCGGCAACTTTCCCCATTCGTACTGTCTGTCTCTTTCAAGTTATCGAGACAAGCTTCCGCATGACACCTTACCCCTTCTTTAATCCCGTTCCTTCCTCTGATGCAGGAAGCATTCCACTGCGGAGCCCAAAGCTGAAGAGCAAGGATAAGACGGAAATCACGGCCATCACGATAAACAGTGAGTGAAGACCACCTTCAAGTGCGCCACGGAGAGTAGTCCAGGCTTCTCCTGATAGGGAGCTCCCGCCATGAGGGTTCAGTAATTGGTTAATATCGCCTCCAGCGTTCTCTCCACTCGGCTGTTTCGACAGCAGGCTGTTAATCTTCAAATTAAGCCACGAACCAAAAATCGCCACACCGACCGTCTGTCCCAGTGAACGGGTAAAGGTGTTCAAGGCTGTAGAAGCTCCGCGCTGTTCATGCCCTACTGAGGACTGGGCAATGATAGTGAACACGATCGAAGCAAACCCGAAACCGACCCCGGCTACCGTCATCAGAATCAGCAGCAGCGCTTGCGATGAATGCCCCGCAAGGAAGATTAACCCAACTACGCCTACAGCTATGAAAAAAGTTCCTATGAGACCTGCTTGGCGGGCACCAGCGCGGAGAATCATTCGACCGCCCGCGAAAGAACCAAATACCCAGGCTACGGACAAAGGTGCCAGTACTACCCCGGAGATCGTTGCACTTTGGCCCTTCACACCCTGTACCCAAAGCGGGATATACGTAGAGAGCCCGATAATAAGCATACTGACCAGTACATTAGCCACTGTGGATATGGAAATGTTCCGGATACGAAACAGCTCCAGCGGAAGCATAGGCTCAGCCACACGCCGTTCTACCATGACGAACACAATTAGCAGGATTACAGATGCCCCTAAGATGGAAAGCAGCAGCGGCGAAGACCAAGGCAGATTCTGACCGCCGACTGTAAGCCCAAAGAGCAGCGCACTCATCCCGACGGCAAACAGCAGCACGCCTGCGACATCAATATGTGCTTTCCGGCGCACCTTTCCTTCCTTCAGATAACGTGCGATGAATACAATAGATAGCAGGCCAAAGGGCAGATTGAATACAAATACCCAGCGCCAGCTTAAATAATCGACGACATACCCGCCAAGGAGCGGGCCAATCAACGAGGAAATCCCCCAGACAGAACTTAGAAGTCCTTGTTTTTTGGCTCGCTCTTCAAGACTGTAGATATCGCCCATAATCGTAAAGGTCATAGGAATCAGTGCCCCAGCACCAATCCCCTGAATGGCTCTGAACACAATCAGTTGTTCCATACTTTGCGAAATCCCGCACAACAACGAGCCCAGCAAAAAGACCGCGGCACCGCCGATAAAGACAGGCTTACGGCCAAACAGGTCGCTGATTTTGCCAAATATCGGCGTCGTGACCGCCATCGCCAGCAAATATGCAGTAAAGATCCAACTCAGCCACTGTATTCCCTGAAAATCGCCGACAATGGCCGGTCCTGCCGGTCCGGTTACCGTTCCTTCAATCGCAGCTAAAAAGGTAGCCAGCAACACTCCAATCAAGATTAGCTTGCGTTCTTTCTCTCCCATTCCACTCAATGCTTCCAAACCTTCTCTCTCTAATAATCTCCCTGCCAGTTCTGGCGTAGCAAGGCGTACAAAACGATATCCTGATATCCTGCGTCAGTATGGCGATATTGCCGCAGTAAGCCCTCCCGCTGAAAGCCGAGCGAGGATACTAATCCTTGCGCCCTGTCATTCTCCGGATGACACAAGGCTTCAATCCGGTTCAGCCCCATCTGCCCGAACCCGTAATCCAGCAGCAGCTTTAGCGCTTCTGTCATATAACCTTGTCCCCAATAAGCCGGTGCCAGATCGCATCCGAACTCGCCGCGGTAAGCACCGGCCAACTGCCAGTAATTAAAGCCGCAGCTGCCGATAACTTGTCCGCCGGGCAGCACGATGCACCAGCGCTTGCTCTCTTCCTCCAGCTCCATTTGCAGAAGAAGCGCCACCAGTTCACGAGTTTCCTCCACCGAGGCCAGCGCTGGAGCCCCCAGCCAGCGGGCAACACTATGATCACTCCAGATGGCATGCAGTGCAGCCGCGTCATCCATCGACAACGCCCGCAGCCTCACTCTGGCCCCCACTAACTCAGGCATCTCCTCATTGTGTGACTCCACGCTCTCGCCTCCTCAACTTTACTTATTATACATCAATTTGCAGACTTCTCTTGCAGAAGAGAGGGCATATCTATGAAATACTGTATTGCACACAAAAACAGCGTCGGTAATCAAGCAGCAATCAATGCCCGACTACAGACGCTTATGTTTAATTATCCTTACCGGATTAACCTGCAGTTCCTGCCGCCTTGACTGGCTTCAGCACTTCCGTGCAGAGAACCCCCAGCTTCTCCTGTATGGCCTTAAATTCTTCAATGCCCGTGCCTGTGATGCTGTAGGCATCATCATGGGCGGTCAGGAAATTCTCTTGAGTCAGCCGTTCCAGTTCCTGCTTTACTTCGCGTTCAGCGACCCTGTACCCTAGCTTCTCCAGTTCAGGCTGCATCCCCACAATCGTCAGGTCCTTCTCATGTGCAAAATAGAGCATGTGAATTCCTATGAACAAGTTCTGTACATCGGCGCGCATATTCCACTCCTTCCGGCCATGAGCCTTCGGTATTTATTATTGCATTACCCTTAGGCGTGCAAGCGGAAACATTCTCCATTCACTTTCCAGTCTATGGATACCGGCTTGATCAAGATTTCACGCTTCATTCGCTTAAGGCTTGACGTACCTTCCGGGCTGTACTATGTTGATAGATACAGTTAAGGAATTACACTTACTCAAAGGTACAGGAAGGTGATGCTTTATGTTTCAGGCTATGCCTTATGATGGAACACGCAGCGAGCGATTCGAAACGGTTCTGACTCAGCTCGTGGCACTTATCAAGGACGAACCGAGCGCGATGGCGAATTTGTCTAATGGCTCAGCACTGCTTAAACACGCTTTGCCGGACACGAACTGGGCCGGTTTTTACTTATTCGATGGCAATGAGCTGGTACTGGGACCTTTCCAGGGCCTGCCCGCCTGCATCCGTATTCCGCTAGGCCGCGGAGTATGCGGTACAGCTGCATCGGAGCGCCGTACTCTGGTCGTGGACGATGTTCATACTTTCCCAGGGCACATTGCCTGTGACGCCGCCTCCAACAGCGAGATTGTGGTTCCACTGATCAGAGAGGGCGAACTACTCGGCGTTCTGGATATCGACAGTCCGCTCAAAGATCGTTTTGACGACGAAGAGCGCCGTTTTCTGGAACGGTTCGCAGCGATTATCGTGGAAGCTATCTAAGTCCTTTCGTCTCATTAAAAATCACAACAAGAACGGCTGCCCTCTCCTTAGCGAGAGGCGCAGCCGTTCTTTTGTTACTTATCTATTATTGCCATTAGAGCTGGACGGGACGGATGTTCCAAATCTCGGACGCATAACGGCTAATGGTATTGTCACTGGAGAATTTGCCGGAATGGCCGATGTTGATGATCGATTTTTTAATCCACTCTTTACGATTGCGGTAAGCCAGATCAATCTCGACCTGGGTCTCTACATAACTGGCGAAATCCTTGAGCACGAAGAACTCATCATTGTTATCCAAAAGCGAATGATAGATGGTCTCAAATTCCTGAGTGTGATTACAGATTGGCCCTGGTGTAATCAACTGATCCAGCACCTCTTTGACCCTGCCGTCACCATTGTAGACATCACGGGCATTATAACCGCCATGCTGGTAATAATCGAGCACCTGCTCCGCCCGCAGTCCGAACAGGAACATATTATTGTCGCCCACCATTTCATGCATCTCCACGTTAGCCCCGTCCATCGTCCCGATCGTTAACGCACCATTCATCATAAATTTCATGTTCCCGGTGCCGGACGCTTCCTTACTTGCCGTAGAGATCTGCTCGCTGACATCTGCTGCGGGGATAATCTTCTCAGCCAGGGAAACCGAGTAATTTTCCAGGAAGAAAATCTTCACCTTGTCTTTGATATCAGGATCATTGTTGACGACATCGGCCACGGTATTAATCAGCTTGATAATCCGCTTCGCCAAATGATAGCTTGGTGCAGCCTTGGCCCCGAAGATAAAGGTACGCGGCACCATATCCATCGACGGATTGTCTTTGATCAGATTGTAAAGATGGATAATATGCAGGATATTCAGCAGTTGACGTTTATAGGCATGCAGCCGCTTCACTTGAACATCAAAGATGGAATCAGGGTCTACCCGTACCCCATGCTTGCTGTTGATATATTCAGCCAAACGGAGCTTATTGCGGCGTTTGATGCCAGCGATCTGCTCCTGGAAGGACGCATCCTCACCGTATTTGATCAGCCCGATCATCTCTTGCGGATGATGCTTCCAGCGAGTACCGATGGAGTCATTGATCAGGCCAGCCAACTCAGGGTTGGCGTGCAGCAACCAACGCCTGTGAGTAATCCCGTTCGTCTTGTTGTTAAAACGATGCGGGTACAGCTCGTTGAACAGCCGCATTTCACGCTTTTTCAGAATATCCGTGTGCAGCGCCGCCACCCCGTTCACACTGTGACTGGCGACAATCGCCAGATGAGCCATCCGCACTTGATCGTCATGAATAATCGCCATCTGCGCGATGCGGTCCTGATCGCCGGGATAGCGGCTCATCAGCTCGCCACAGAAGCGGGCATTGATCTCCTCAATAATGAGGAAGATACGCGGCAGCAATTCTTTTACCATCTGCAGCGGCCACTTCTCCAATGCCTCGCTCAGAATGGTATGGTTCGTATAAGAGACCATCCGGGTCGTGATATCCCACGCCTGATCCCAGCCAAACCCCTTCTCATCCATCAGAATCCGCATCAGCTCCGGGATCACCAGCGTAGGATGTGTATCGTTAATATGCAGGGCCACCTTGTTCGGCAGTTCTTCAAAAGACAGACTCAGCTTGCCGAAGGTTCGAAGGATACTTTGCAGCCCTGCGCTACAGAGAAAGTATTGCTGTTTCAGCCGCAGCAGCTTGCCTTCATACTCTGTATCATCGGGGTAGAGGAATTCCGAGATGGATTCAACAGATCGTTTGTATTCCAGGTATTTGTGATAATCCGATCCGCCGAGCACGCCAAGTGTCCGGGATGGCTGCGTAATCGACTCTGCGCTCCAGTTGCGCAGCGTATTCACATGTCTGTGATCGGCACCGATAATGGGAATATCGTAAGGCACCGCCCGCACGGCTTCGTAGTCTTTATGCGTAAAGAACAATTCTCCATCCTTAGCATCCGTCTCCACCCGTCCCCAGAAACGTACCTCCACAGCCTTGTCTTCACGGCGCACTTCCCATACGTTATCCTTCTGCAGCCAGTAATCGGGCAATTCCACCTGATACCCGTCAACAATCTTCTGCTCGAACAGACCGTATTTGTATCGTATCCCGCACCCATGCCCCGCATATTGCAGAGAAGCCAGCGAGTCCAGGAAGCAGGCCGCCAGACGCCCGAGACCGCCATTGCCGAGGCCCGCATCCGCTTCTTCCTCTTCAACATCCTGAAGGGTAAAACCGAGTTCGGTCAGTCCCTCACGCACAAGTTCCAGCACACCCATATTGAGCAGGTTATTGCCGAGAAGCCTGCCGATCAGAAACTCCATTGAAAAATAGTATACCTGCTTATCCTTATCAGCCTTGTACTTCTGGTTCGTATCTGCCCAATTGCTGCCAGCGCGTTCGCGGATCATGCTTCCCAGAATATTGTAGACATCGGCGTTCGAAGCTTCTGCGAGCGGTTTGCCCAAATTTCCGATGAGTCTCTCGCGGAACACTTGTTTGAAGGTTTCTTTATCGTTAAACAACAGATGGTTCCTCCTAACAATGCTTTTTTAGTAAAACAACCGACAGACAACAACCGGATTACCCGGGTTCCTCCTGCTAAATCTTGCTGCTCTTGGCAATGACGAATGGACGTTTATGATCTCCGACAAGGATGCGTTCCCTGCTGAGATGGACGTCCTTATCCATAATGACATTCTCAATGACGGCATCCTCTTCGATCACACATTTCTGCATAATGACCGAGTTGATAATCCTTGCGCCCTTTCGAACCTGAACGCCCCGGAAAATAATGCTATTCTCCACCGTACCGCCGATAATGCAGCCGTTGGCTACCAGTGAGTTGCTGACATTCGCGCTCTCCAGATAACGGGTTGGCGCTTCATATTTGATCTTCGTCTGGACCGGATTCTCCCGGAACAGGCTGAAGTAATTGTCCTGCCGGAGCAATTCCAGGCTGTTCTTATAATAGCTCTCCAAAGAATTGATAACAGCATGATAACCATGGTATTCATAGGCGGCAATCTTCAGCTTGTGACGCTGCTTCTGGATGACATCCCGGAAGAAATAACTCTCCCCATGGGCGATGCAGTATTCGACCTTCTCCAGAAACAATTCTTTTTCCATAATAAAAATATCAAGATAGAGGTTGGGGTGGTCCTTCTCGTGGTGAATTTCGGTGACCTGTTGATCTTCATCGCATTCGATACGTCGGCACAGATCATGCTCCGGCTGAAGATGCTCGATTTTCTTATAGACGAGCGTAACGTCGGCGCCCTTGTCGAGGTGATAGCGATAAAGATCCTGAAGGTCGATCGTATTGACGTGCTGGCTGCCCGAGAACACGATGTATTTGGCGGAGGCCCGCTTGAAGAAATCAAGATTGTTGTGGTAGTGCTGGAGGTCACCTTGTGAGGTGTCGGTCGGGTCGTTCCAGTCTGGAGGCAAAATAAACAGTCCGCCATGCTTGCGGTTCATATCCCATGACTTCCCGTCGCCCAGATGGTCCATCAGCGAGCGGTATTTGCGGCGGACGAATAACCCGACACTCTCCAGATCCGCGCGCATCATATTCGAGAGCACAAAGTCAATCAGACGGTAACGGCTGGCAAAAGGCACGGCTGCGCCGCAGCGGAAATAGGTTAACTCGTTCAACTTGTCGAGTTCATGATCCAGATTGATTACACCCATCAGTTGCTTCATCGGATTCCACCGTCCTCTACATGGTTATATGGTTTTGGCTGCAACGGAAATACGTTTTTTGCTTCTATTGTCGACTAGCAGAATTTCTTCATCATTCTCCCGCTGGGTGCCAATCTCCATATAATCCTCAATCACCGTGTTCTCGCTGATGATTGCCTTGTGTATCCGTACGTTCTTGCCGATCTTGACCTTGGGCATGATCACCGAATCCGTGATCACACTGCCCTCACCGATCTCCACACCGTAAAAGAGCACCGAGTGCTTAACCTCACCGGAGACGATGCAGCCCTCGTTAATAATACTGCCGGAGACGTTGGCTCCGGGGGCTACATATTGGGCCGGTTGGTTCGGATTACGGGTAAAGATGCGCCAGCCGGGATCATTGAGATTGAGCGGCGGCTCGTCGCTGAGCAGGTCCATGTTTGCTTCCCAGAGACTGGTCACTGTGCCCACATCCCGCCAGTAGCCTTCAAACGGATACGCGTAAAGCGACTGACCGTCAGCCAGCATCAGAGGGATGATATCCTTGCCGAAATCATGGGAGGAATCAGCGTTCTCCCCATCCTCCAGCAGATGCCTCCGAAGGACTTCCCATTTGAAAATATATACGCCCATTGAAGCAAGTGTGCTTTTGGGCTGCGCAGGCTTTTCCTCAAACTCGTAAATCTTGAGGTCCTCCTCCGTGTTAAGTATGCCAAAACGGCTTGCTTCCTCCAGCGGAACGTCGATCACCGAGATCGTGCAATCGGCCCCCCGCTCCTTGTGGTATTGAAGCATAGCGTTGTAGTCCATTTTATAGATGTGGTCACCCGAGAGAATCAGCACGTGTTCCGGGTCGAATTGTTCCACAAATTTGAGATTGCGGTAAATCGCATCCGCCGTTCCCCTGTACCAACTGCTTCCGTTCTCCCGCTCATGCGGCGGCAGCACGAATACCCCACCGTTCTTGCGGTTCAAATCCCAATCACTGCCTACGCCAATGTATGAGTGCAGTACAAGCGGTTCATATTGCGTGAGTACCCCCACCGTGTCAATCCCCGAATTGGAGCAGTTACTCAAAGGAAAATCAATAATGCGATAGGTTCCCCCAAAATAAACAGCTGGCTTGGCAAGTGATTTGGTCAATCCCTTCAACCTTTTCCCTTGGCCTCCTGCCAATAGCATGGCTACCATTTCTTTTTTCTTCATGGAAGAGCCTCCCTTGACTTATGGGTATTAAAGCTTCTGCAATAAATAAGGTTGAGTGATTAAGAAGTGGAATGGATAGAATGACGCTGAAATCAAAATTCCAGAAAGAAGTGAAACGCAAAGAAATGAGTTGAGATAGGCAACTTAGACAAGGTTACAAACGGGGAAACGGGGTCGTTCTAATGACCTACCTTGACTGAAGAGGGCTCTCCATACCGGGTAAGTTATTCTTATTGTAAATTGTTCGCTAGCCGCCGTCAAAACCCTTTCTCACAGGAATTAAAAATAAGAAAATATAACCCTATTGCCTATTAAGCACATGAATCTCTTATCCTATTGATTAACCACTGCGCAGTATGTTGAAGAAAGTCGCTTTTCCAGGACAGAGCAGCCTGTACCGATCTTCAGCAAACGTTCAAAAAGTTGTGGCATAATAGGGTATCAGAACTTTGGAGGGATCGGAATGAAGGCTACCCAAGGCGTCAGGCTGCTGCTTGTTGATGATGAGCCGCATATTCTGCAGTTTCTGGAACTCGGCTTGGTCAATGAAGGTTTTGAAGTAAGAACGGCTCCCGACGGGCTGACGGCTATTGCCGAGGCTGCCGATTTCAAGCCGCATGTCGCCATTCTGGATGTCATGATGCCAGGAATGGACGGTTTCGAAGTGTGTCACTATCTCCGCTCAGAAGAGAACGATATCGCGGTGATTATGCTGACCGCCAAAGACGAGGTCGATGACCGGGTCAAAGGTCTGTCGATTGGTGCGGATGACTATATGATTAAGCCGTTCAGCTTCGAGGAGCTGCTGGCAAGAATACAGGCCCGACTGCGCAACCAGTTCCCCGGTCTGCTGGGTGAGGTACGCCTCGGTCCCTTCCGCATTGACGGGAGAGGCAAGGAAATCCGCTTCCGCGAAGAAGTGCTAGAGCTGTCACCCACCGAATATGAGCTGCTCCAGTATCTTGTGATGAATCATGGTCTCGTTCTTAGCAAACCCATGATTCTGGACAAGGTATGGGGCTATGATTTCGGCGGAGAAGAGAATATCGTAGAGGTGTATATCCGTTCCTTACGTGAAAAGCTGGGCGATAAAGAACATCGTATTATCCGTACTCTGCGCGGTGCCGGCTACCGGGTGGACCTGGAATGACCGGGCCATCGCGTAAGGGCGGCAACATTGGAGTGGCGGCGAGTGGACGAAGTAGACTTCGCACGGTATGGGATCGTTTTGCCCCCCGTTCCCTCCGCAAACAGCTGTTGTCCATCTCGCTGCTGATCCTGTCCATGCTGCTGCTGCTCATTGGTGTATTGCAATATATCCTGATGCGCAACTTCACCTATACGAACAGAGCGGAGGCTATGGAAACTCAACTGCGGTCTGTTCCCCGTGAGTTCTTCTTTAACTTCTTAAATTATTCCTTGAGAGATGATGCAGGTACAAGCAAACCTAATGAGAATCTCGGCAGCAGCGGGAGCGGTAGCCGCTTCGATAATCCGGGCGGAAGCATGGTGCCCGGCAACTTCCGCAATGGTACAGGACGACCGCTACTACTGGATGCTCACGCGACTCTTGCCATTTACAGCGCGGATGGCACCTTCAAGGATTTTCAGCAGGATACGCTGTCTACGACGGCTGCTCCCAGATTAACCAATGAAGAATATCAGGAACTGATGAAGCGGACACCCGATCGGGCCACGGGTAAATATAAGCTGATCACCGCCGAAGACGGCAGCGAGCAGCTTGCTGTCTTTATGAATCTGGGAAGGCCGGGAAATTCAAGGCTGTTGCTGCAAATGACGTTGGAAACCGGTCCGCTGAAGGATATCATCCTCCAGCAACTGCTCATCTTCGCTGCCTTGTCTCTGGCAGCCCTGCTCGCTGGCTTGTTCTTGTATCTGCCTGCGCTGCGAAAGACGCTCGTCCCCCTGTCCAATATGGAGGACGCCGCCCAACGCATTGATGCCGGCAACCTGGATGTGCGGTTTCCGGTGTTTCAGGGACAGATGGAGATCGACAAGCTGTCCCAATCGTTCAACGCGATGCTTGAGCGTCTGGAGGTCTCCTTCCGCAACGAGCGGGAAGCCAAAGAGCAGATGCGGCGCTTCGCCGCTGATGCGTCTCATGAGCTGCGGACTCCCTTGACCTCCATCCACGGCTTTCTGGAGGTCCTGCTTCGCGGCGCCGCTGACAACAGTGAGCAGCTGTACAGCGCGCTTAACAGCATGCACGGCGAATCAAAGCGGATCAACAAGCTGGTGGAGGACTTGTTGCTGCTGGCCCGTATGGACGGCGCACCGCAGCTGCGCCTGGCTGATCTTGAGCTCGGCGGCATCCTGAAAGAGATGACGCCAGGTCTGTTGCTGCTGGCCGGGGACCGCCGGGTCAGCTTCGATATTGCCTACGGCATCCACGGTCTCTATGATGCCGACAAAATCAAACAGGTGATCCTGAACCTGTTCCACAATGCAGTGCAGCACACGGATGATAAGGAAGGCGTCATCCGCATCTCGCTGCATGCCCAGGGGCCGCGGGCGGAGCTGACCGTGAGCGACAATGGCTCCGGCATCACTGCCGAGCATCTGCCCCGCGTCTTCGACCGCTTCTACCGCAGCGACTCCTCCCGGACCCGCAAATACGGAGGGTCCGGGTTGGGCCTGTCGATCTCGAAGTCCATCGTCGAAGCCCATGGCGGGGACATCAGTGTCACCAGCATTCCTGGTGCAGAAACAGTCTTCAAGATGTCTCTTCCTTGTCAGGAAGGAATAGCTAAATAATGGATATGCACGTTATAATAGCAAGTACCGGAGATACGCCGGAACTTGCTATTTTTATTGCCTGGGCAAGGTTATAGAAAGAGCTGGGAGCCAATGGTATATTTTACGCACAGCTATGATTGGTAAATTTTGGCGCATCCTTCGATGTAGTTTTCTGCTTTGAGGGTTCAAGGCGTTTAGGCTTAGTCAAACTTAGCATATGCTCTCGGAGCTGTTTTACTGCGTTGAAGGTTCGGGGTGATTAGGCAGGGGTTAACACTAAAGGTTATTCTTAAGAGAGGTGAATTCACAGTATGAGGAAGCTTCTATGGATATTATGTTTAACAGCGCTGGCAACTATCTTAATCACGGGATGCAATACCAATAAAACGGAAAATGCAGCGATTCAAGCTGCTGAAACCTACAAAAATAAAGAATACAACGTCGCAGCCTCAAATAACTTGCTCTCTGTCGAATCCATTAAAAAGCGGAATGAGGAAATGAAGCCCTTTTTTACAGAAAGCTTTTCAGAAAAAGCAGTTGCTACCCGCTATACAACCTTACCCGTAAGTGTAGCTCATACCCATCAGGCCTCGGTTACATCAGAGAATCTTAAATTCACAGTATTAGATCAGAAGGATGATTGGATCGATTTAAAGTATACGGCTGACCTTCTCCTATTGGACCAAGAGAATAAAGAAAGTGTGCGGGTTCCGTTAGAAGGGATTTTGACTCTATTTCATGTTGAAGGCAAATGGCTTGTGCAAGGAGATAGGTTTGATAAAGCTGCTTTTCAAAAACTATTATAAGCACATTGTTTTTACGGTTGGGGGATCAGTTGGAGCCCAGCTAGAAACTGATTAGTGACTCTAGTTGGGGCTGCTGAAAACTGCTTGAGACTGAGTGAGTACTGATTGAGAATGGTTTAGTACTGGTTGAGGATGGCTGGAGACTGGTTTGAGACTGGTTTGAGACTGGTTTGAGACTGGTTTGAGACTGGCTGGAGTGAGACTACTGAAAACTGCTTGAGACTGGTTAAGTACTGCTGCAAACTAATTGGTAACTGGCTAGTAACTGGCCGCACTCAAGGTTTAGTCTGATTCACCACCTATAACTGGATTTTCTCCCGCTAATTCGCCGTCTCGCCCGGAAGCTACCGCAATAACAGGAATTTCTCCAGTTATTATGGCTTTACGAGGTCATATCTGCTAAATTACCGTTGATTAACGGGAGTATTTCCAGCTAAAAAATAGAAAACAGGATATTCCTCCGAATTAACTGGAGAAAATCCTGTTACTGAAACGGGGATGCTCGTAGCGCAAACATTCGCTGGAAGGCATCCCCTATTTTAGTAAAACGAACAGAGAGAAAACAAAGCTCTTCTAATCCAACACGCCAGGCGAAGCGTTTCTATATACATACATACGTACGTATGTATATACTTACTTACTTACTTACTTACTTACTTGCTTACTTTCTTTCTTTCCTACTTATTTTCTTTCTTAGTCCCTTACTTACATACTTCCTTTCTTAGCTACTCCCTTAGCTACTTCCTTACCTTCTTCCGTCCCTACTTCACTTACTTCCTTACGAACCTCCTTCTTTCTTCACTTCTTCACTTCTTTACTTCTTTACTTACTTCTTTACTTACTTCTTTACTTACTTCTTTACTTACTTCTTTCCCCTCTTGACCGTTATTTGTTCACCTGGATCTTGCGCTTCTCCTGAGCCGCCTGCGGCTGGCCTCCGTATACTTCCTGCACGATATACAGTGGACGTCCTTTGGTCTCATCGTAAATGCGGCCGACATACTCTCCGAGAATGCCGAGCATGACCAGCACGAACCCGTTGAACGTCAGGGTGATGCCGATCATCGATGCCCAGCCTTTTACCACTGAATCCGTGAAAATAGCCAGATACAGCACATACAGCAGGTAGAGAAAACCAGCAGCCGACAGTACCCCGCCAAGATACCCGGCCAGCTTCAGCGGCTTGTACGAGAAAGACGTGATTCCGTCCAGGGACAGTTTGATCATGCGCTTCAGCGGGTATTTGGTCTCACCGGCAAGGCGTTCGTCGCGCTCGTATTCAATGGCTTTTTGCCGAAAACCGACCCAACTGACGAGCCCGCGTACAAAGCGGTTTTTCTCGGGCAGGCGCTTCAATTGGTCACAAACTTTACGGTCAATAAGACGGAAATCGCCCGTATCTACCGGGATTGAAATATCCGTGGAATAGCGGAGCACCCGGTAAAATAGGCTCGCGGTCCATTTTTTGAACAACGATTCCCCGCGTCGCTTCACCCGTTTGGCATACACCACTTCAAAGCCCAATTTCCATTCTTCTATCATCTCAAGAATCAGTTCAGGCGGGTCCTGAAGATCAGCGTCAATAATAACAATCGCATCGCCCTGGGCATAATCCATGCCTGCCGTAATCGCCACCTGATGCCCGAAGTTGCGGGACAGGTCGATCAAGCGGACGCTCTCATCCCAGTGGCTGTACTCCTCGATCATCTCTGCACAATGATCGGTGCTGCCATCGTTCACGAAAAGTAGCTCGTACGGCTCGCCCGTTGTTCCCATTACTTTTTTGATCCGACGATACGTCTCCTGAATAACTGCCTCCTCGTTAAACATCGGTATGATAATGGAATAGCGTATGGTTGCACTCATGGACGCTACCTCCTCTAAGGGGAATGATCAAGCACGCCCGGTACCTCACAGGCCGTAGCGTGCTTGTTTGTTATGGTTAAAACCATTCTGTTACTTCAAGGTGACCTCGTATAAGGTCCCGCTGTTGGCCGTTGCACCTGCTCCCTGCCAATCCGCCGTGGGCACCTCAGTTCCATTCTCGGTAATCCAGGTTGTCAGTTCGCTATTTCCACCCCGGCCGCCGCCCATCCCACCGCCGGAAATGAGGAAATATTTAACTTTCCCACTCTCTACCAGTGCCTTCAAAGAGTCAGGCGTGTATACCTGATCAGAGGCATTAAATCCGTTAAGAATCACTACGGACGCATTGTTGTCGATGATATAAGGTCCGGCAGTCCCATAATCCATGGCTGCGAACAAGTATTGTTCGCCGGAATTATGCTCCTCCAGATAAGTCAGTAGAGCTTCGTTAACCCCTTCGCTGCCGCGCCCGCCGAAGCCGCCCCTACCGCCAGCAAAGTTGCCTGCACCTCCACCGAAGTTACCAGTGCCACCACCAAAGCCGCCAGCAGAATTGTCTGCACCTCCGCCCAAGTTACCCGCGTTGCCATCAGAGTTGCCCGCACCTCCACCAAAGCCGCCCGTGCCGCCACCGAAGTTAGCCCCGCGGCCACCTAGTACATTTGGATCGTCGCCACTGGCATTGAAACCAGTATTCATGCGCAGACCGCCGCCCGGGCCAGAGTTGCTGTCAGGCCCCGCAGCCGGGGTCATGCTGTTAGAACCATAGGCAATCGGCGTTATCGCCCAGTAGAGGGGGCCGATCAATAACACCAGCAGCCCGGCAACCGCCGTTACATGCACGAATGATTGCTCTTTACCCTTGAAAATAACGAGCAGCAGGGTCACTGCAATGCCAGCAGCCAAAATGCCGATGGACCATCCGCTGCCGATAGTACTGTCGTAAGGGTGTAGAATATACCCTTGCAGGGCCACTGTGGCCAATATGGCTGCCGGAAGCAGCCAGGAACGCCAGCCGGAGCGCTCACGGTACTGGCTCCATAGCTGTATCCAGCCTGCGCCAGCCAGTGCGGCAATCGGCGGAGCCATCATGATCAGGTAATACTGGTGGAAGAACCCGGCGATGCTGAAGAAGCCCATTACCGGCACCAGCCATGCCAACCAGAATATTGCCTCTTTATGCTTCTGCGTGAAGTTTCTTCTGCGCAGACTGGCGAACAGCCCGATACAAGCAACAGCTACGAGTGGCAGCAGCCAGCTAGCCTGACCAGACAGATCGGACTGGAAGAGCCGTAGCGCTCCGGGCGTACCTGTGTGGAACATTCCACCACCGCCGCCGAATCCTCCTTGACCTCCCTGGCCCCTGTCCCGTTGTCGCCCATCGGAGTTCATGCCATTTCCCGGAGGAAAACCCTGCAGCCCTCCGTTCATCTGGCCACCGGCGGAACCTCCGTCTAGCCGTTTTCCCTGTCCGGATCTACCACCGTCCATCCCGGACGCGTTGCTATTTCCTCCGTCCATACCAGACACATTGCCGTTACCGCCGTCCGTCGCTTCGCCATTCCAAGCCGGCATTTCATTTCCGTTCATATCAGGCATTCCACTACCGCCAAACTCAGCACCAGTGCTGCGATCTCCCGTTAACCGTGAGACCCCGTTATACCCAAAGGCCAGATTGAGCACAGAATTGGTACCACTGCTTCCTATAAAGGGACGCTTATCCGCCGGTATAGAGTCGACAACTACCGCCCATGACAATGAAACTACTAGCATGACTGCTGTGCTCGCTGCCAGTACACCTGTTTTTCGCTTCCAGCCCACCTTAGCTGCTAACAAATAGAACAGGTAGAATGCCGGAAGCACCATGTAAGCCTGTAGCATCTTTTCATTGAACCCCACTCCAATCAGCGCGAAGGCGGCAAGCAGACTGCCTATACGATTCCTCTGAGTCCCTCTGAAAAGAAACCAGACTGCCAGCAGCAGCGTGAATACCAGCATCGCATCAATATTATTCGTGCGGCTAACCGCCGCAGCTACCGGAGTCGAAGCCATCACCAGTGCGGCGATGCGTGCAGCGCTTCTACCATAGGTTGGTTTAACCAACAGATACACTAGCAAAACTGAGCCTACTCCAGCCAGCGCCTGCGGTAAAATTACGCTCCAGCCATGCAGCCCGAAAATCAGGGCAAAGAGGCTCTGAATCCAAAACGTTACCGGCGGCTTATCCACCGTCACCGAACCGGCTGAATCCAGAGAAGCAAAAAAGAAATTATGAAAGCTCTGTAGCATGCTCCCTACGGCTGTTGTGTAATAGGTATTAGCATAGTGATCGTTCCAAATACCATAGCCATACAGAAATGCTGCAAGGAGCAGAATAAAAGGTAAAATTAGATCCGGTCCCTGCTTTTTGATCGTTGACATACGTCCCCCACACTCCCATCGCTCTTTAACTTCATCATGCGGTGTACTGCTACTTCGTTTCGATGTTCCATGTTCCGCAGATGTAGTATCGCATCCGTACCTTAATGGACAATGAGTGTCCGCTGAATGTTTGCTGAATAACATTTTCAGGGACGTTGCAACGGTGGCAATTATCTGAACGACTACATTGGCTGCACACTGTGATGACTACAATGGTAGCAATGACCGCAGTGGTTTCAGTGGTTTCAGTGGTTTCAGTGGTTTCAGTGGTTTCAGTGGTTTCAGTGGTTTCAGTGGTTTCAGTGGTTTCAGTGGTTTCAGTGGTTTCAGTGGTTTCAGTGGTTTCAGTGGTTTCAGTGGTTTCAGTGGTTTCAGTGGTTTCAGTGGTTTCAGTGGTTTCAGTGGTTTCAGTGGTTTCAGTGGTTTCAGTGGTTTCAGTGGTTTCAGTGGTTTCAGTGGTTTCAGTGGTTTCAGTGGTTTCAGTGGTTTCAGTGGTTTCAGTGGTTTCAGTGGTTTCAGTGGTTTCAGTGGTTTCAGTGGTTTCAGTGGTTTCAGTGGTTTCAGTGGTTTCAGTGGTTTCAGTGGTTTCAGTGGTTTCAGTGGTTTCAGTGGTTTCAGTGGTTTCAGTGGTTTCAGTGGTTTCAGTGGTTTCAGTGGTTTCAGTGGTTTCAGTGGTTTCAGTGGTTTCAGTGGTTTCAGTGGTTTCAGTGGTTTCAGTGGTTTCAGTGGTTTCAGTGGTTTCAGTGGTTTCAGTGGTTTCAGTGGTTTCAGTGGTTTCAGTGGTTTCAGTGGTTTCAGTCATTTCAGTCATTTCAGTCATTTCAGTCGTTGCAATAGTACAACGCAAAAAGCCCCACTGCCCTTTTTCGGGCGAGCGGAGCTTCCTTGCTAAGATTTTTATTCTTCTATAAGCCGAGCAAATGAAATTAACAAAAAGCGAAGATTAGCGAAGAGGTACGTTTGGAACTGTAGGCGCAAAGCGCTCACCTGAAAGTTTTGCATAAAAACTGCCGTAAACTCCGTTTGAACAATCCCAGCACAATAAGGCGCAAAGCGCTCACCTGAAAGTTTTCCATAAGAACTGCCGTAAACTCCGTCTGAACAATCCCAGCACAATAAGGCGCAAAGCGCCCGCCTAAAAGCTTTTCATAGGAAAGTTAACACCGAAAAGACTCTCGACAGCAAGACCTATAATCCATGGCTTGCCAGTCCAGCGATGTCGATAGAAGCGGTATATTCCCCTTCATCTGCCAACGTCTTAACAATGAAAGAGGGAGCACCTCCCCAACTAACAGCATTTTCGTACCTTATTTTTCATTAAAATAGGTAAATGAGGGAACTAAGGGCATTNCCGCCTAAAAGCTTTTCATAGGAAAGTTAACACCGAAAAGACTCTCGACAGCAAGACCTATAATCCATGGCTTGCCAGTCCAGCGATGTCGATAGAAGCGGTATATTCCCCTTCATCTGCCAACGTCTTAACAATGAAAGAGGGAGCACCTCCCCAACTAACAGCATTTTCGTACCTTATTTTTCATTAAAATAGGTAAATGAGGGAACTAAGGGCATTATTGTATCTTATTTTTCGAATAAGTACGCCAGACAGGGTATTTTGGAAGATTTAAGATACAATATTGCACTTAATCTCCAAAAACCCTTAGCTACAGCGGATTTAAGGTACGAAAATGCCGTTAATTATATTTCTTATATAAGCCTTCTTTTTTCTTGGCTATGTTTGTTATTTGGAATGCGCTCTATATAGTATTTTCCTTGGCTCAACATTCAATTTGGATTCCAAATCTATATTGATGATTCTTATTCAGAGATCGGAGCCATGCTTCTTGCAAATATGTTAAAACAGTCAAGCCCTGCACAGAGCAGCCAGCTTGTTGACTGTATTCCAATTGCGTGCCGTGATAGGCATGCCAAGGATTTTATCCACAGGGACTTTAAAAAGTGCCGACTTGCTCACACTGATCTCATACAATGTGTACATCTCCTTGCCGACAAAACGGATTTTGTCTGGGCCATCTCCATAAGGAAGCAGCTTCTCCAGCGCCTCCGCGGAAGGCTCCGCTGCCAGAAAAGAAACGTATAGCCGCTTGAAGTCCTCCGGCTCGCTCAGATCAAACGGGTTATCCGTGATAACCCGCTCCACTTCCTCCTGTGTCCGTATAATAACGGAGACCTCAAAGCCAAAAACTTTCTCGATCTGCTGCTCAATCGCTTCGCCGAGTACAATGTATGATGTTTCACTGCTCTCGAAAACAACGTTGCCGCTCTGAATATACGTCCTGACATTCTCATAGCCAAGAGATTGGAACATCGCCTTCAAATCTTGCATCTTAATGATTTTGTTGCCCCCGACATTAATCCCACGGAGCAATGCGATATAGGTTGGCATCTCGTACACTTCCTTACTGAATTTGAAGTTAAGCAGTGGTGGGCGTTGCCAGGCGTTTACGGATTTCCTGTACCAGTTGCTCTTTCTCAGCCGCTGGAAGCCACTCTGTTAGCCTAGCTGCAGCGACTGGAAGAATCCAGCGCTCGATCTCTTCGCTAGTTTGCCCCGAGAGCTTCAGATATTCCCGCAGATACTCCTTTGTCAGACGCTTTCTAATAAAACCGATCACCAATTTGGCAATACCCGGTGTCCCCTCAGGCACTACCCCCATGCTAAACATGACGACAGACCGTGCAGCATCCCCGGCCGGATCTCCGGCAAGACCGGTCATCCAATCGATAATCCACACCTGTCCATCCATAAGTATATTATCTGGATGAAAATCGCCATGACACAGCTTGCCGCCCACCGGGAGTGTATCCAGATAAGAGAGAATGGCCTGTTTCTCCGACTCATTTAACAGTGGGGCTTCGTGTATGCCCCATTTCAGCCTCTCTTTTTGCAATCCGAGGTCGTTCCCGGCATCTAGCATATGTAGATCATAGTGCAGCTTTGCCAGCTTGCGGGCATATTGACCAGCCTTCCATGGACTTTTACCAAGCAAGGTCAATACTGACGAACCCTCAATCTGCTGAAACACAATTCCGCTCCGTCCCTCGACCTCTGCTAGCTCGAATGGCTGCGGAGTACGAATCCCTTGGGCATGTGCGTACAGACTGATTTTATATTCCCTCGCTACCTGATCTAACGGAATCCCTTCCCGGTACAATTTCAGCACCTTACGATCCCCATACTCCCAGATCTCCGCTGTTCTGCCCTCTCCAATCAGCTTTCCCTTCATCCCGTTCCCCCCCATTTCTGAATGGTTCAGCACGCGACTATGGATTACTGCTTCAGACAACGCTGGAAAAATTCATGATACATATTAATAATGACAATAAGTATGGCCAATGACTCTTTGACGTCCCCAACTTCCAGAGAGTGATTAGCGTCATCTATCCGGTACACCTTGATATTACGTAGTCCGGCCAGTTCACGGGAATGCGGCTCACTGAACAACGGATCGGCGCTGCCGTAGATCACACTGCCCCGGCTTTGTTCAATTAACGGCAGTGCATCCGGGATCGGGGTTAGATACAGATGCTCAATCTGTTGGCTGGCCTTCAGAGTGGCGGCGGTTTTACCGGCAATGACCGTGCCAATACTTTTGCTGATGAACAATATCTTCTCGTACTTAGGCACAGAGGTGATGGCATTCGTACATTCTTCCACAATGATGCCAATATCCTCTCGCTTCATCTCTACTCTGGCACTCTGATAGCCATATTCGAGCTGAAGGGTGTCACAATTATACTCCGCAGCTACCTTGGCGGCATATTCCAGCAGCGGGCGTTCTGCTGAATAATTTTTACCGGGAAAAATAACCGCCAGTACCTTAGACCCCCGCGTGATATGCTTGTGCCGTACCTCTCTGCCCCAATATGAGGGCATTACAACGCTGTTAACACTCATAGATGACGCTCCCTCCTGTCCCCAATGTGCTCACACTGATTTAAAATATTTGAAGAACTCTATCGTCTCCTGATAATCCGCCTTATCCTTGTAGATGTTCATGAGCTTACCCAGTTCAAGGGCAAAATCCACATATCCATTAGGCAGGGCTGTCACTATATTCCGATCTACCATTACATTCGCTCCCAACATAGATAAGAATATATGTATTCAACATATAAAGATTCCCCTTCACTCTGTAGAAATCTCTCATATTATCTTTGTCTATAAGTATAGCTATTTTACATAAACATTGGAAATACGAAAAAAGCATCCTCTTTTTCAATCGAACATGACCACAGACAATGCTCTCTATACTGTTGTTCCCTATTTGCAATTCGTCAAAACCAAAGGAAGTGGGGTGATCCTGTGGTCGCTATACAGCTTCCTTACTACTCCTATGCTGAGTTCTTTTACTATGGTGCTGATTCCTTCTGCTTTCCTTTACTGGCAACGATCTCAGCAACAATCCATAATAGAAGGGGAAAGAAAACCTGAAACGGGAGCGAGTATATTTTATAAGTATGGTAGGCAAAATTCTGCATCTGCATAATATCCTGATAGATGAAATCAGCCAGATAGACCATAAGAAGTCCCAATTGCAGCACAACAGACCGATAGCTCTTCAGCTTGAACACTTTGGCAACGCCTATACTGGCTACATAAAGGCACAGACTCACTTTGATATACAGCGCCGTGACAAAGAGAACCGATGAAGAGCCCTCGATCCGGGTCAGGAAATCGCCCACATTGATTCGGCTGACCGCCACGTAAGCGGGAAAATACAGGCTAGATAAAATATCCGGACCCAGTATCAGAAGATTACGGAAGATGACCATCATGATAATTCCACCGCCCATGAGCAGTCCGCTGAAAAACACTTTCTTCGCCGAACCCTTTCCCGGCAGTGCCCGCAATACACCGAGAAAAATCACAATCTCACCGAACGGAAACGTGAACAGTCCCATAGCATCAGCCAGGATTGGACCCCAACCCGAATCAAGGACAGGCTTCAGATGGTGATATTCGAATTTAGGTATGGCCAGAATTTGCAGAAGTAAAAGGATCATAATTGTAAATAGCAGCAGAAACTTGGCACTTCGTCCCAACACCTCAATCCCCGAATAAACCGTCCAGACGCACAGTAGTCCGATACAGAGCATCGGTGCAATCATCGGAGTTTCTGTCAGGGCCACCGTCGCACTGAATTCGCCAAAATTCCGCAGCACCAGCGCTCCCAAATGCAGAGCATACCATATATATGTACAGGAAATAATTCGCCCGGTAATGCCGCCAAACATGGCAATCAGCATGTCGAACAGATTCTTACCCGGAAAAAGAACATGGAGCCTCGCATACACAAACATTAGAGGGACTGATAGGCTCATAGCGATCAACAGGGAAACCCAGGCACTGTTACCCGATCTTCCCGTTACTCCCATAAATAATGAGCTGCCGATAATAAACAGAACCGCGATACTGATAGACTGTCCTGACGGCAAAATCTCTTTATTCATACCTATCGCCCCCTCCTTTCTCCCGGCAATTCAATTAATAAAAATGACTGACCAAGTTCACAATCAAAGGGGAAGGACTAGGAACCTTCCAGTGCATGGACAGCGCAAACGCAATGCAGAAGGATACCAGACATAAGGCAGAGCACACATAGAAATCACGTTTCATCCCCCGCTTCAAGAGTCCATATGGATCGAGCAGCACAATAACCGCGTACGCTAATACAACAAAGGCCCCCATATTAATCCCCTATCTTTATAGATCTTGTAGTTTTGGCGCTGCTGTTGATGGTAACCTGAGACCGGACAACGACCGCAAGCTTACTGAATTCATTGCTCCAATCCTTATTTATCTTTTTCCAGGTGGAAGGCATATTCTCATGGATTTTCTCCCCGAAACCAAACACATCGGCATGATATTCTTTCTGAACTTTGTGAATTAGATTCGTAATGTTCTCCTGCAGGATCTCCTCCGCACGTTCTTCAATAGCTTTCTTGGCGTCAAAATGGGTGAATCCATTTGAAGTCATCACTTCATCCAAATTCATTTGGGTCTCCATGTCGACCTGTATCTGCAGTTTGTCATGAATCCAGGAGGGGCGGACCTTCGTTCTGCTGGACTGAATCTCAAGAGAGTAAACCGGATGTCCATCACCGGCATCTACCGGGAGAACACCACCCTTCACCTTGTCCTGGGCAAACAGCATGTATTTGCTCTCCGTTCCACTAAGCATGCCTACCATCTTGTCCTTGGAAAACACAGCTGTTCCGCTGACTCGCTCATTTTCCCGCCCATCCGCCCTGTGAACATAGATGAGCGGTGCCATCGCACTTTTCCCGGAGGACTCCAACTTGTCGATGAAGTCCCAAATTTCAACTACTGGAGCTGTACTGCTGTTTCGCTCATCCAGCATCATCTGCGCAAGCTCAAACGACATGACCGATTCCGAGGTACTATTCATCATCAGAATTTCCCGGGCTGTCTTCTCTTTCGAGACGAATATGTATACATCAGACCTTGTTCCCGTATCTCTGCTGTACCAGTCAATCACCTTGACCATCCCTTCCCGGGCAATCTCCTCACTGAGAATAATGACCTTGGCATGGCTCCAGAACAGCTTTTTACCAGTCATGCTGATCATATTCCTGACAATGTCGAACATCGTATCTCCGGCAAGCGTAAGAATTTTGAAACCTGCCTGTGTCTGTTGAAGCCCGCCCTTTGTGTCCACCATCTCTACTGTAAGCAGCAGTTTTCCGCTCTTCTCATCCTTGTCCAGAGCTACGCCCGCAACGATAGACATGTCATCCACTTCCTTGTAGTTCCAGCAGCCGAAGAGACTGAGAAGAGGCAAGAGCGACAGCAGAATAAACAGCACACGTCTAAGTCTGATCATGACCTTTTCCCTTTTTTGTCCATTGGCTTTCTGCGCATATTACGTGCCCCGATCATAGCCGGACGCAGGTACATATCCCACCACGGCGCCCGAATAATGGTATCTTTAATGTCTTGCGCCCGGATCGAGCCTACCCCGAGCATATAGGACACTCCGAAGGAGCGCATGCTCATTAGGTGGATCACAAGACCAAGTAACCCGAAGAAATAACCGTAGATCCCCAGAAAAAAGGACATCAGCAGCAGCACTACTCTGACCACGATTAGCGGCCCGGTGAGCCTGGGATTCAATAGTGTCGTTATGCCGGTCAGACCCACTACAATAACCATCGGTGCACTCACAATTCGGGCATCTACCGCTGCCTGACCCAGCACCAGCGCTCCTACAATGCTGACTGCCTGTCCAATGGATGTGGGAATTCTGGCTCCTGCCTCGCGCAGAATCTCGAATATCGTCAACATAATCAGCGCCTCAACAATGCTGGGAAAAGGAACGGACAATCGTGCAGTAGCAATACTAAGGAGCAATTGTGTGGGCAGCATCTCCTGACTGAATGTAACCAAAGCTACATACACTGCCGGGATACTGATGGACATAAAAGCACCTAATATCCGCAGAATCCGATTAAACGAGGTGAAATAATAATTGAGATAGTAATCCTCACTTGCCTGAAAGTTCTCTACAAATACATAGGGCAGGGTCAGGGCGAACGGGCTGCCCTCTATCATTATCGCGAACCGTCCCTCCATAATTTTGCTGACTACGGCATCCGGGCGTTCGGTGCTGCCAAGCATCTCGAATGGAGAATACGGCTCATCCCTGATTAACTCTGCGAGATAGCCTGTGTCCAGGATATGGTCAATCTCTACACGGGCAAGCCTCTCTTGAAGCTCCTTAAGAATATCTGGCGAAGCCAGACTTTCCATATAGCAGAGACAGGTCTGTGTTTTGGAGCGTGTTCCGATCTCACAAAATATAAATTTCAAATCCGCATTCTGCACCCTTCTTCGAATCAGTGTCAGGTTCACCAGCAGCGACTCTGTAAAGCCTTCCCGCGGACCTCTTACTCCCTTCTCCGTCAGCGGCTCGGTAATCGCCCGGGTCTCCCACCCTTGAGCGTTAATATTAAGTGCACCTGCACAACCATCCAACAGAAAAAGCGTCTTGCCTGCTACAATTGCACTAATTAGCTCATCCAGCTTCAATGCAACAACTACATCACTGATCTGTATAATCTGTGTTCGGATATTCTCCATCAGATGCTCCGGACTATAATGCTCAGCCCCAGTAAAAAGCGCTTCTGTTACGGGTCTGATAATTCCATCCTGAATCAGTTCACGGTCAATCATACCGTCAATATATACAAGTCCGAATCGGACTCTTCCAAATTGCTTGTTCTCCATCACTCTGATACGGAGGGTTCCGTCATTGCTGAATATCTGCCGCAGCCGAGCCAATGTCTCGTCGAGCGACTGGCCTAGTTCCTGTTCGGACACAGCAGTAGTCGAAGAATGGGGCAACGCTGAGTTACGGTTGTCATCGGATTTCGAGCTCTTCACGCCAGTCACTCCTGTCAGTGCTTTTGTTGAAATTATCCCCTGAGGCTCTTTATCCTATGCGCCAAAATTATACTTTCATAGAACAGCCAAACCCGGATTTTCACAAAAAAAAAGCCGCAGCAGCGACCGCTCGACCATAGCAATATGATCTAATAAGATATAATAAATATTAATTATGTATTATTTCATTGAAGGAGTTTTGATAATGACACCATTCACCAAACAGGTCATAGAAGTTATACAGTCTATTCCAGAGGGCAAGGTCATGACCTATGGCGGAGTCGCCCGGGCTGCCGGCAGCCCGAGAGCCGCGAGACAGGTTGTCCGCATTCTACATTCCATGAGCCGTAAATACAAGCTGCCCTGGCACCGGGTAGTGAATGCCAAGGGCATGATTGCCCTCACCGAGGATGAGGCTGGTACGATGCAGCGCCTTTATCTCCAGGATGAGGGTATTCTGTTCGACATAAAGGGTGCAATTGATTTGGAACAGTTCCAATATCAGCCTGAGCTTGGGATCGACTAAAACCTGCTTTTAGAGCGCTCCCGTCTCGCCCCATTCCCCAGCACGTTCAGCAGACAATACATTGTCGCGTAAATCACCAGCAGCACCAGCGCTATGAACAGGCTGAAAAAGACGGATTGCCGGTTCAAGCTGTCAAGTACAAGTTGATAAAGCTGGTGCCTGTCGGTAAGTACATCCCAACTGTTGAGCCGGTACACCCTGCCAAGCAGAACCCCGTATCCGCCCAGCACACAGGCCGCCAGGACGAATATCCAGGACAGTAGCAAATTACTTTTCCGGTAGATCACAGCCTGAAATTGATATAGCGAGAAGAACCCTGTCAGCCAGCCACTCCAGGTGAACAGCAGCAGCATGACCATATCATACCAATACCGATTCTGAATCACTCCGTGGACAATATATCTCCCCTTCTGGGCCGTCAAGTGTACAAGGTCAGTCATCAGATACGGCGCGTTCGGGAAAAACAGCAGCCAAGCCACTCCCAGCGGAAGCAGCCAGATTCCCCCGATCCTCCGCTTATCCAGCTCATGGGCAGCCATTGAGAATAAAAAGGGAATCCAGGCCAGGAACAGATTCCAGATCAGAAAAGCATAGAACGAGTCGGTCTGAAGCGATACCACACGGTATACCCCTAGCGTAGCCACTGACAGACCGGCCAACAGCAAGAATACTTTTGAATAATTCAGTTCCTTCATAAGGCACAGTCTCCTTATCTTCTGGGTTCTAAACGTTCAATTACCCTACATTGTACAAATTTGTAACGAAGTAGTCTATGCCAAAAAGGACTGTTCGCTAAGCCAGAGTGGCCTGTAACAGTCCTTTTTGTATGTTATTAGGGACACTCTTCCCTGTCAGACTTCAAGTGCGCCGGGCTTTATTGGTCCGGCGACTACCCGCTGCTGCCGAATTTCTATCGGAAGGGAGAATGCGCTGCATTCCCTGAAGGCTGCATGCCGACAGCCGGCGCATTTGCCATAATCGATTGCCCCAAGCGCTTGATTGATGGCTTCTCCTGTATGTTCATAGAACTGTTCCTCACCGATCTGATCATAAAGTCCGGTTCGCTTCAGCAGCTCGAGAGGCTGGGACTGGATGCCAGAAATCATTAGGATCCCTCCCGAAGCGTGAAGCTGTTTTACTAGCGTAACGAGGTTCGCTTCTCCCGTCGTGTCCATCAAAGGAACCTTGCCCATCCGCAGCAGAATAATTCCGGGCTGTCTCGCACCGGGTCCCGGCAGGGTATTGTCAAACCGGTATGCTGCGCCAAAAAACAACGGCCCTTCCACATTGTAGATGCCGATCTGCGGACAGTCATGGTGCTCCGATACCATATGAGCTTCTACCTTTACCGAAGAAGGGTCAGGTAATACCTTGGAGACCCGATGAACCTCACCCATCCGCTTCACGAAGAGAACCACAGCCAGCACCAGCCCCACCTCTACGGCGAGGGTCAAGTCTGCAAACACGGTCAATAGAAAGGTAGTGACCAGAACGAGTGAGTCCCCCGTTCTGGTCTTCAGCAAATGCAGGAATTCTTTGCGCTCACTCATGTTCCAGGCCACAACCATCAGGATCGGAGCCATAGCTGCAAGCGGAATGGTAGAAGCATATGGCGCCAGCAGCAGCAGAATCAGAAATACGACCACACCGTGGACAATACCCGACACAGGAGAGACGGCGCCATTCTTGATATTGGTTGCTGTTCTCGCAATGGCCCCGGTTGCTGGGATGCCTCCGAACAGCGGCGCTGCGATATTCGCAATCCCCTGTCCAATCAATTCTCGGTTACTATTATGGCGTTCCCCCGTCATGCCATCTGCTACCACCGCTGATAGCAGCGATTCGATGGCGCCAAGCATGGCGATAACGAACGCTGGACGGATAAGCGACTTGATGCGCTCCCAGGTTATATGGGGGATGTGGAAGCTAGGTAATGTACCCGGGATCTCTCCGTACGCCGAGCCGATCGTTGCCACCTTGCCGCTGAAAAAAAGAACAGCCATAACCGTAGCGCACAGGAGGCCGATCAAAGAGCCCGGAACCTTCGGAGCAAAACGGAGAGTCAGAAGAACCGCTGCAAGACATACGACTGCAGTCAAGATACTGTACATGTTAGCCGTCGAGAGGTGCTGGCCGATCTCTCTCATGTTGTCTACAAAGCCTTCGTGCCGCTTCATGCCTTGCAGCCCTAAGAAGCTGCCAATCTGCCCGCTGAAGATAATGACGGCAATGCCTGCCGTAAAACCTATCGTTACCGGCTTCGGAATAAACTTGATTAGAACGCCCAGCCGGAGGATTCCCATAAGAACAAGAATAACGCCTGCCATCATCCCGGCAATCAGCAGGTTCTCATATCCATACTGCATCCCGATAGCGAATAAAATGGGAATAAACGCTCCCGTCGGACCGCCAATCTGGAACTTGGAGCCTCCCAGCAGCGAGATCAGAATTCCCGCTATAATCGTGGTATAGATCCCATATTCCGGCTTGACACCCGAAGCAATAGCAAAAGCCATTCCGAGTGGAATGGCAATAACACCGACAATAATTCCCGAGATGACATCTTTACGCAGAGAAGCAAGGCTGTAGCCCTCGAACCGACCCCATCCTATCATAATCCAACCTTCTTTTCTTTTATCTGAATATCTGATTATTTGAATATAAAAAACATTACTCCTGCGCGACGTTCTTGTCAACGCAAAAATAATGTTCAGTATACTTTGCTGCTATTCACCGCGCATGCCTTCCAGAAGGGAGATCGCACTCACCAGATGGTTATCGAAAATTTGCCTGGCTACAGCCAAAAGATCCTTAATCAGGGGATCACGAAGAGAGTAAATCACGGAGGTGCCTTCCTTCACACTGACGACTACATTCTTCGCACGCAGAACGGCCAGCTGCTGGGATACAGCAGAACCCTCCGAACCCAGAATGGCCTGCAATTCGTTCACATTCTTCTCGCCTTCACTCAGAAGCTCCAGAATGCGGATACGCATTGGATGGGCCAGCGCCTTGAAAAACTCCGTCTTAAATTGCTGAATTTCGTAGTTCATAGACATTTTCTCCTCGAGTAGCATTACTTCTGAAATCTAATGCTATCATAGCATAGCCTTATCAGCTCATAAACTACTAGCCCGAAACACCGTTTATTCTATGTCCCTCCTAAAGCTAAACAACAATCGGATAGATACCCGGTTCTTTCACTGAAATACTGGCATAGATCCCCAAGGCCATCGGCTCACCCAGGCTCTCGAACATCAGTACACTCTCACCGAGCCGCAGATAGCCTGTCCCATCCTCGTCAATATCCTCCAGAATACCTGTGAAAACAACGCGGTCCCCATCCATTGAAATTCCAGCCTCCCCCTTGTCTGCAGGGACGATATCCACCCATCGCATGAAGAGCTGGGTCAGCTCGAACTCCACGTTGATCTCTTCCAGTGGTGTCGCATGGGCACCATACCAAATCCCCCGGCCTTCTCCGTATGCCGAAGTGAAGAAAATTTCATTCTTCCTGAACCCGTTCTGCGTCACTGTTATTCTCATTCCATAGTCTCCATCCGTATACGTATTCAACATTTATTATACATGAGCCTTAGTGCGAAGGGGATTCCTCGCATGGAAAAGGGATGTCCCCGCCTTGGCAGCATGGGACATCCCTTGATTCGTACTCTTATTATCTAACTTGCTCCGCATTGTAGACCTTAATATCCAGCGGTGCAGACAGGAACTCGCCGGCCTGACCAGCAAAACCTGTGAAATGACTGCTGGCATTGTGGGCCGCTACGGCCTCGGCATCGCGCCAGGTTTCCACCATGATGAATACATTGTCCTGTCCGGATTGCTCGTACAACTCGTAGGCAAGATTGCCTTCTTCTGTCTGTGATGAAGCAATCAAAGGCTTAACCTCTGTCAGGAACTGCTCGCGACGCTCCGGCTTCACATGAAAAACAGCATGAATAATAATCATCGTCTTCTGTCAGCTCCTTCTTATTTCCACTGGGCAACTTTTTCAATAGGCAAACGAACCGAAGCATAACCTGCATCTGCAGCTTTACCGATCGAGATCAGCATAACCGGAACGTAACGTTCTTTATCAAGTCCGAAGGCTTCAGCAACTTTGTCTTTCTCATAACCACCGATAGGGTTGGTGTCATAGCCATGTGCATGAGCCACCAGCATCAATTGCATGGATACGAGTCCGCCATCAATCAGCACGGTATCCTTTTTAACTTCACGCGGCAGCGTCGGGAAATGGTTACTGAGGACACTCATTTGTCTTTCTTTCACTTCCGCTGGCATGAAGCCGCGCTCCACGGCGGCACTGAAAATCTCCTCCGCGTAATCAAAGTTGTTCAAATCCCCAAAGACAGCAATCACTGCTGCAGAAGTCTCCACCTGGGATTGGTTGAATTTAGCTAGCGGCGCCAGAGTGGCTTTGCCTTCTTCACTCTCAATGACAAGAAAACGCCAAGGCTGCAAATTGACCGAAGATGGGGCAAGCGTTGCTTCCGTCAAAATTTGCGTCATTTCTTCCTTGCTGATTTTGACCGAAGGATCATACTTGCGAATAGAGCGGCGTCCAGTGATAATGGCTTTGAAATCGTTAAGTTGTGTATTGTTCATGTGATGAATCTCCTTTGATTGATATAGGATGTGATCTACAGTTGCTTAATATTCTGCTGCATCCGGGTCAGCGTATCGATAAGTGCGGTTCGCTCTTCCGGTGTGATGCTGCTGAACAAGTTGCTGATAAAATTCTTCTTTTCTTCACATAGCGAGACGATTCGCCCCCGTCCTTCCTCAGTAAGGGAGACCAGTGTAACCCTGTTGTCTTCGGGATTGTTGCGCCTGGTAATCATGCCGCACTCCTCCAGCCCTTTCAGGTGACGGGTAACGGCAGCCCCATCTATATCCACTTCCTTTTGCAGGAAGGACTGGCTAATCTCATCGCCATCGTACAGCTCATGAAGAAGACGAAGCCGGGTCGGGCTAATGTTCAGCAACCGCTCAAACTTTGGACTAATAGCTTTACTGAGACTTTGCAGCAGCTCGAAAATCTGCTCTTCCTCGGGGTATTGTTCAGGCAAAATAGACCTCCCCATTCCATTGAATTGTGCACAATCAATCAGACGATAATTATATTACTCATAATTCATTGACCTGTCAACTAATATGATCACATACCAAAAATGGGTTGCTTTTATTGACAGGGAATCCTATAGTCTTGAACTAAGGAGGAGGATCTGTGAATGAAGATAGCCCTTATTCAACTCGATATAGCTTTTGGCAATCCGGAAGCTAATTATGCTGCGGCAGAACGTAAAATCCGGGAGGCTGCGGCGGACAGGCCCGACTGTCTGATTCTTCCCGAGCTGTGGACGACAGGATATGACCTGACCCGGCTTGGAGAGATCGCTGATCCGGAAGGAAGCACTACCAAAGCATTCATATCCGCACTGGCAAAGCAATACAGCATTAACATTGTTGCGGGTTCCGTGGCTAATGGGCACCCCGGTGGGGGTGTGACCAATAGTATGTTCATTTTCAATCGCCAGGGAGAGCTTGTCGGGGAATACAGCAAGCTCCATCTATTCCGCCTGATGGATGAGCATCTCTATCTGCAGCCGGGAGAAGCCAAAGGCTTGTTCACTCTGGACGGCGCCTCCTGTGCCGGACTGATCTGTTACGATATTCGCTTCCCTGAATGGATTCGCGCCCACACCGTACAAGGCGCCGAGGTACTCTTCATCAGCGCCGAATGGCCACTGCCGCGCCTGTCCCACTGGCGAGCGCTGCTGATCAGCCGCGCGATCGAGAACCAGTGTTATGTCGTTGCCTGCAACCGGGCCGGAAGTGATCCGGCGAATACCTTTGCAGGACATTCCATGATCATTGACCCCTGGGGTGAAGTCGTCTGCGAAGCTTCTGAAGGCGAGGGGATCGTCAGCGGTGTAATCGACTGGCAGAAGGTACGCGAGGTACGGGCACAGATCCCGGTGTTCGCGGACAGACGGCCAGATTTATACGTCTAAATTCTAAAATGATCTATGTTGCAGCATACATACAGAAAGGGCGTTACGAACACTGGCTTCTAACCAGTCCTCCGTAACGCCCTTTCTGCATGCTCTGCAACCATCCTCTACAACTGAGAATAACGTTCTCGCAGGATTTGTGCGGCCTCTTTGACGCGCAGGTCGCTGTAATCCAGCTTATACCCTGTTTCCTGTTGAAGCCTGCCCGAAGGGATTAACTCGGTCGCTCTGCGGGCCAAGGCCTCCCTGATTCCGCTACAGAAAGCGGCGGTGGTCGTTGGTCCACCCAGTTCACCCAGCCCGGCGATGGTCTCCGGGCGGACCTGCGGATAAGATAAGCCGTGCTCCCCTGCAGTTGCGTCCTCATAGAAGCTGCGGATCAGTTCGCCGCGCTCCTGTCCGGAGCCAGAGACTACGACAAAGGCATGCACGAAGAAGGCCTGACTCTGTCTGCGCTGGGCAATCCCGCAGAATTTGCGACCACCAATGGAGAGGTCGAAATCCCCCGGACAATAAGAGCCTACGACCTCCTTCGCCACAATCTGTGTCGCCGCCTCAGGATGACTTACGGCTACGGCTTCCGTAATTACAGCCGCCAGCAGCCGGAAGTCGTCATGAAAGTCCAACTTGCCTTGGCTTTTGGGCAAGATGAGGGACACATTCACAATTCCGGCGTCCAAGGGCACAGCAGCGCCGCCGGAATGCCGGACCGCCGTAGAGATGCCCCGGCTCTCCAGCTTGTCCATTGCCCGGGCAGCACCAGGCAGCTTGCTGTCCCGTAATCCCAGAGCTACCCCGCCGGGATGGCTCCAGAGATGCAGAGAGGGAAGAACCAGACCCGCGCCCACATCCCGGCATAACATCTCTTCAAAGGCGAACGGGAGCAAAAAATCGCCACTTTGCGCGGACACAGGGCATCCATATCCTCCCTGATCTTCCACTTCGTGCAAATGCTCAAACAACCCCATAACCGGCGGAAGCGGGCTTCCTTCCCCTTCAGTTTTCTCATTCCACGATGTCATGTTCATGAATAACCCCCGAGCGCAGTTCTATTCAATATTCTGCCGTAATTATAATCTCATTGTAACCCATCTGCCTGCCCTCGCGAAGCTTGAAAAGAGCCTTCAATCACGCTATCCTTAACCATCGAGTGTAAATTACATAATCCTTGAATCTGACTCAACCTTAAGAATCTAATTAAGTTGACTTTTGGGTAATACTATAACAAACAACTAATAACATTCAGGAGTGGTGCCGCATGACAGCCGAACAGGCTCCGAAGGGCAGACCTGCAAGCCAAACAGAGCAGTGGGAGCACGCGCTGAATCTGCTGTATTTCAACTTTCAAGATTATAGCAAGGAAGCGCTTCGCAAATTTGGCGACGAGGATATCCATCAGGCCAGAGTGAACTGCCGCAAGCTGCTGACTCTGTTAGCCATACTTGATCCGAAGCATTCCTCCGGCCTGTACCCTATATTCAAAAAAGCCCAGAAGCGGCTGGGTAAGGTCAGGGATGCCGATGTGCTGATCCAGTCCTTCAAGGAAAGAAGACGGCAGGCCAAGGCCGATGGCAAGCCCAAGACGGTCAAACTGCTAACAGCTGTCATCAAGCATCAAAAAAACACGCGGAAAAAGTACCGTGAGCAGCTGGCGCAGGATCTGCCGAAGCTGGCCAATTCTGCCCTGGACGAGCGATGGGCGGTTTTCCTGAGCACGCAATTAGAGAGCATGGTCGCAAGAAGAGATGCGAATGTCGTGATGCGTGAGCTGGAGGTAGCTTTTGAGCAGAGGAAACAGGCCTGTAAAGGCCTTTTCAAAGACCTGTCTTCTCCATCGGAAGAGGCTTTCGAGACACTCCACAAGCTGCGGATTGCTGCTAAGGAACTGCGATACACTGCCGGGGCGGCAGCTTTTACACTAAACCAGAAGTTTCAGGCCGATGAGAGCATTTATAAAGACGTTCAGGCACAGCTGGGGGAGATCAATGATAAGCGGATCTGGCTGCAGACCTTGAATGGTATCGGCCGGAAAAAGCTTGACGTCGGTAAAAAAACTTGGGAAGCCTTCACGGGTGAACTACGGGCAGAGGTGCTGGAGGCATTGCAGCATAATCGTGTGCTGCCTGCCAGGGATAACAGCAAATAAACTCCGCACCAGTATTTCAAAAAAAGGCGTGAAAGACGGATTATCATCCTGCCCTTCACGCCTCTAACTTAGTTTAATGCGTTGCTTTCGCACCGCTATATTTATTCAATACACCTTGATAGACAGCTTTCGGCTGAAGGCCGACCAGCTTTTCCATCGGCTGTCCGTCCTTGTAGACAATCACCGTTGGCAGCCCCATCACGCTAGCTTCCGAAGCCAGCTCCGGCAGATGATCACAATTGACCTTGGCGATGGTTACCTCTTCCCCATACTCTCCGTCCAGTTCCTCCAGCAATGGCAACAAAACCTTGCAAGGAGGGCACCAGGGCGCTCCGTAATCTACCAGCACGATGCCCTCACCGCTCAATTTTGACCGCAGACTATCAGCTTGCTCTACATCGAATATAGCCATACTTAACCCCTCCCATGTTCCTTATCTATCCTAATCTCCTGATCGTGCTGTTCTTCCAGAATCCAAGATATCCGCTGCTCCAGATTCAGCTTGATCTGGTTCAATTGCACAATCTGCTTTTCAATCTCTTCCAGTTTACTTTGGTACACCGGCATCACTTCCACACAGAAGGACTCTTTGTTCTTCAGTACACAATTCAGGAAACCGGCGATCTCCTCCGTGGACAATCCAAGATTCAAATACAACTTGATGCTCTCCACAGTCTCTATAGCAAGCGGCGAATATTCCCGATAACCGTTGGCCTGACGGACCGGTGCAATTAAGCCCTGACTTTCATAATAACGTAATGAACGGACACTAACGCCCGTCTGACGTGCAAGCTCACCTATTTTCATGGTATTCTCCCCGGGTTCATGAGAAATGGTCTACACATAGTATAAACCCTCACATCAGTGTGAGGGTCAATCTATTTTTTGAAAAGAGACCTCCTAATCCGATGTTGTGCTTGAGGCCCCATAATCTTCAATATTCAGCTTTACCTCATAAGTAATCGGCACACTACTGAAGACCGTATCCCAGTTCGTCTTCACTTTGTTCCATACGGACGGATGCTGAATCTGCAGACTCTTACCGAATCCGGCAACATCTGCCTGGAGTTCATGCTGCATTTTGCGCACAGTGGTCTTGACCATATCCTGCACCTTCTTCTCCAGTGTCTCTCTCGCCTTCCGTATGGTTCCACCCACCAGCCTCTCTCCGCCGGCAAAGTAAGCCTCGGCAATTCTGCCTTTCGATTCTATGAGGACGTGGAAGGCGATCTTGTCTCCATTTACGCTGGCCTTGATCTTGCTGTCCATCCCTGTAATCTCATACGTGACGAGCTTGTTATTGTCAGAACTGTAGGTTTTGACGGAACCACCCTCCCCTTTTCCTGTTAGCCAGACCAATCCATCCAGTTCCGCTTCGTCCAGGAAACCGCCGAGCTTTCCGGTAGACCCCTTGATAACCGCTACTCCCGAGAACTTGGTTTCCTTGCCCGATACAACCACATTTTGCAGGGCAAAGCTGGTATGACCGTGCAGCGGACCTACCACCTTCGCCATCGATACAGGCTCCCATATCCTTGTGATTCGCCTCCGGTTATTGAAGGTTCCATTCAGCACAAAAGCAGGGGTCTGACCCGGGAGCGAATCGCGAAAGACCTCTCGCGCCTTGCCTTTACTGATGAACAGCAGCACACTTGGCCGAATATCGTTATCTCTGCTGAAGAATTCGATGAGTTCGGAGAGCTTCGTTGTCCGTGCAAGCTCTTCACCAATGACAATGGTCTTCAAATGATGGCCGATCGGAAGGCGATTGGATCGCAGAGAGAGCTCACGTACTGCCTCAAAGATAGAATCGCCAGTCTGCGTAGCATTATAGTAGTTTTTGGACTGGGCTCCCTCCTTCTTGGAACCGATAGCACCTTGAGGAATGAGAAATTGATAGGTACAGGAAACTTTATTTCGCTTCGGGTATTCTCCGCCTTTCTGCGCAAGATCCTGCTCAGTCTCGGTTTCATCCGCGACATCCAGAGCGACTCCCGCTTCCAGGTTAACATCCTCAATCGGCGAGCTACTCCAACAGGAAGAGAGCAGCAAACAAGCAACGATCAGCAGACTCAGACTACTGCATTGCTTCAAGACATGCTTCATGAGCGTGCCCCCCTAAGACGTGCAATGATTAATAGCGGCAGCGGCAGCACCCCGAACAGAAAGAATGACCAGTTGCCAATCCCTGCACCAAAGGCAAATAGCCCATTCAGACTACGAGGAATTTCTGTCACGATATATATAACGGGAAGCAGGGCAAATAAACAGTGGTCCAGAGGGATCTTCGTCAATTGTGACAACCCGAGCGCTGCTCCATAGAAGGCAATGCAGAAGGTGCAAAAAATCTGCATAATCCAGATGGTCAGCCATAAGGATTCGAAACGCTCGAACACCAGATAGTTCACTTCAAAGCTGCGAATAAGGTCAATGAAAGGCCATGTCCGGGTAACCACACCATCTACAGAAAAGGCTCCGATACAAAGTACAACTGCCACAATGTAAAAAACCATAGCGATTAGTGTAGCAGAAACAACTACCTTCATCGTCTTTTTCGGCTTATCCATAAAAGCAACCAGAAAGAGTAAGGCTTCCCCAGAGGTAAAGGTCAGGGCCGTTGGCTTAATAGACCGCCAAACCGGACTCATGCCCTGCCCCAGTACAGGGCGCAAATTGTTGATATCGAAGACTTGCAGACTGAGCAGACTCACGCCAAAGAACACGGTCCAGGTAATGGGAATCATCAACCGGCACATGCGAGAGATCGCATTGATCCCTCCCCTGCATAGATAAAGGGCGACCCACATGAATATACCGGCAATAGCCCAACCAGGTGTTCCTTCCAGCAGAATAAAGACAGTCACTTCCTGCACATTACGCATCTCATAGCTGCCAATACACACAAAGTAACCAATGAGCACCACTCCCAGCAGGATAGCCAGCGGACGACCGATAATCTTCCCACTGTATTGATAAATGGTCTGCCCAGGGAAGCGCTGACTGAGTCTGGCAATAATCAGTCCTGTAATCATGGAGAGTAGCCCTCCAAGGATTACAGAAATCCAGACATCAGGGGTTCCTGCCCGCTCAACAGTGGTCCGAGGAAGGGTAAACACACCTGCTGCAAGTACATAGTTCACCACAATAATGATTAACTCGGTCGTTGTTATCCGGTCCCTCGTTTCCATATTTAAGCCTTTCACCTCCGTTGCTTTGATTAAACTTGCTTAGCCTTTCCGGATCGGGTCTTTCGGCTTCAATAACGCAGGGCGGTGCTTAAGCAGATGCAGAGGCAGCCTGATAATAAAATCCTTCCAGTCCCTTAGATGAGAGGGCACCATCAACCCCAAATAAGGTATCCCAAAGCTCTTCAGCCTGATTAAATGACTGCTCAGTAGCAGGAAGAACATGATAACACCGTACATCCCGAACACCGCTGCGAAGAACATCGCCACGAAGCGCAGCAGCCGCAGAGTGATACCCGCACTGTACATCGGCATGGCGAAGGAAGAGATGGCTGTAACTGCAACGACGATTACGAGAATAGGACTGACAATTCCCGCCTCTACCGCAGCCTGACCGATGATCAGACCGCCGACGATCCCCATTGCCGGGCCAATCGGCTTGGGCAGCCGCAGACCCGCCTCCCTTAGGATTTCAATGGATACCTCCATAATCAGCGCCTCAATTAACGAGGGAAATGGGACGCCCTGACGGGAACTGATGATAGATATCACCAGCTTGGTCGGAATTAGACCGGGATGAAAAGAAAGAAAGGATATATACAAAGCCGGGGCAAACAAAGAGACTAATGCCGCGAAGAACCGCAATGTCCGTAGCAGAGACCCTGCCATCCAGCGGTCAAAATAATCTTCGGGCGATTGCAGAAGCATCCCGAACGTCACCGGCATAATCAGGGCAAATGGGGTCCCATCCAGCAGGATCGCAGCTCTTCCCTCCAGCATGGCAGCCATTACACGGTCAGGTCGTTCGGTATTCTGAATCTGTTGAAAGGGACTAAGAAAGTCATCCTCGATCAGTTGCTCTACAAAACCGGACTCTTGTACATCATCAATATCTATCGTGAGCAGCCTGCGTTTGATCTCCTCCACCAGTTGCTCATTGGCTATATCCCGGATATAGGTGAGTACAAGCTCCTTCTCCACTCTTTTGCCTACGGTAAAAGAAATCATTGCCAGTTCCGTGTTCTGCCCATGCCTTCTCAGCATGGCCGTATTATCACTGAGCGTCTCATTAAAGCCAATACGCGAACCGCGCAGGAGCGCTTCAGATACCGGCTCTTCCCCGCCTCTTGTTCTGCCTTTGGGCGTGCCCAGCACGAACAATTCCTTCATGCCGTCCACCATCAGCACAGCAGAACCGAACAGTACCTTTTTCAGTGATTTTACCGGATCAATAGTGTACTCAATCTCGGAGACATGAATGATTCGCTGGGCAATAATCCGTTTCAGTTCCTCCGCTTCTGGTGCCTCGGTCATCCCTTCAAAGGGTAGAACCGCATTCATCAATGGCCTCAGAATGTTGCGGTCCATGCTGTCCTTGTCCGTCAAGCCATCCACGAACAGCAGCACGGCCTTGATCTGTAGAGCTCCGATACGTAGCTCCCTGATATTCACATCTGCCATATCGCTGCTGATCTCCTTGAATAACCGAAGGTCCTTGTCAACATTGCCTGTATAGGATGGGTCTGGATTCTCTTGTCCATCATTATTTCCAGATCCACCACTGTCATCCTGTCCTGCAATGAATGTAGTTTTGTTCGACTTCGTACCTTCTGCACCTTTTGTGCCTTTTAAAGAAGTTGCTCCACCATCCTTGTTTAAGGCGGCTTTAGCTTTCTGGCCCCGTTTGCTGATTTTGCCCTCAGATGTTCTGATCCAATCCACTGTCAGTGTGATAAGTATGGGGACAATCAGAAGAATAAGTCCCTGGAACATGACGCTCCAGCCGGGGAACCACCCCGTGATCACGCTCCACATCATTACCGCCTCCTGCTTAAGAGCTGTAGCCATATTTTCACCAAAGCAGGATTATTCATGCACACATACAAAAAGAGTCCAGTCTGCGGGGATTCCACAGCTGGACTCTTTCCAGGGTCATACTATCTTATAACCGTATGATAACTATAGCCGGGCCGCAGCCCATAATCCGCTCCGCAGGATCAATTGGCGGAACGGCTCTACCGAGAAGGATGGCAGATGATGTCCAGGCATGAGATAGACCACACGCCCTTGACCGAATCCATGACACCAAGCCGCTTCTCTCGTAGCGCCTTCATGGAGATACTGCGCCAGCACCGTTGTCTTGAAATGCGGCTGCATTTCAAAATAATACGGCTCATCGTCAATAGCGAATGACTCGATGCCCTGCACAATCGGATGATCCGGCTGCGGGAATTCGATGTGGAGCGTCGTATATTCTGGATGGTGGGTGAAATATCCGCCCAGCACCGTGCCAAGCTCCTGCGTACGCTGCATAGAGATTCCGTTATGTACGACAAGTAGTCCTCCTCCTCCGGCGACAAAAGAAATCAAAGCCGCAGTCTGCTGTGGAGAAAGCGGCTGATCCGAGAATTCGGTATAGGAAATGATAAGTTCATAGCCAGCCAGCGTCTCGGGATTCAGAGAATCTAGGTCCTCGGTGCAATGCACCTCCACCTCACCTCTGAAGATATTCTCAAATTCACGGTCTACATCCTTGAACGGGTGATACTTTACATTGGAGTAGCTGCCCAAAGCTAGCGCTTTTATTGTAGTCATTTGTACACATCCTTTGGTTATTTAAGACGAACTTAATATCCGAACGCAGAGCTCGATCGTCACTACGGTGAATGTTTGGACTTTCGGCCGCTGTTGTCCCCAGATTTCTTCTTTATAAACCGCTTCTAGCGGTTGAAATCCGGTGACAGCTTATGCTTACGACGCTAGCTTTCCTGCGGAAAGCTTTCAGGCGAACGCTTTCGCTCCTACAGTTCCAAACCTTCCCCTTCATTCCTTCTCGCTTTTTGTCGATTTCTTTTATTCGTCTTATATAGAATATTTACCTCTTCACTAGAACCTACCAAGGCCAAGGTTGGCCCTCCAGATCGAGATACGCAGACTCTTCACTCAAATACTGCTTATGATTCTGTACCAGCGCCATAATTTTGTAGGCCGACTCTTCTGGCGTTGTAGTCGCATTCTCATCGATCTTCCCACCCATGTAGGTCTGAAGCCAGCCTGGATGGAAGATCATCACCTGTCCGCCCAGCTCCTTCAGATGATTGTGCAGCAGGGAGGACTGCATATTGAGCGCCGACTTGGACATACAGTAACCATACATGTTAGTGCGCTTGTTGCGGCCAACACTGCCAGCCTCCGACGAGATGTTGACAATTAACTTCTGCTCGCTCTGAAGCAGCAGTCCCATCAGTGCATTACTGACTCTTAGCGATCCCAATGTATTGACATTATAAATACGCTGCATCGCTTCAATGTCCATATCCACCAGTATTGAAGCATTATCGGAGGATTGAATAATCCCTGCATTATTAATGATGATATCGACATGCCTTGTTCTGCTGGCAATCATTCTTGCAGCTCTCTTGACGCTGTCACTGTCCCCAATATCAAGCGGAACCAGATCCAATTGATTCGGGTATTGATCCTTAAGCGCTTTCAGAAAATCAGAATCTTCCAAGTATTGACCGGCAAATACCTGATACTGATTCTCCAGCAGCCAGCGGGTAAGAAACAGTCCAAGTCCCCGGTCCGCACCGGTAATACAAGCAACCTTATTCATTGCTTTGGTCACTCCCGTCGAATGGTAATTATTTCATTAACCCCCTCACCTTAGCATGCGAAAATAGATTTTTCAATACCTGCCGGACCATCCGCCGGAGCGGCCATTATAAACACGGATAATAATTTTTTTGCTTTAATTTTTAACTATGTTACAATCATGATTACAGGTTGCCAATCGCCCTGATAATGCCTTAAATTTAAATAAAAAAACGTACAGGAAGGTGATCCATTTGTCTATTCAACAACTGCATACACTGGATGATCTACAACAATATGTTGGGCAGCCAGGCAAGAAGCTGCTCTTCAAACACAGCACAACCTGCCCGATCAGTGCCAAAGCGCATGAAGAGTTCCAAGCCTTCCTTAAAGACTCGGACACTACAGCAGCCATCGTTCATGTCATTGAAGATCGCCCGGTCTCCAATCAAATTGCTGAAGATTTCGGCATTAAACATGAATCGCCACAGCTCTTCCTTCTTGAAGACAGTGAGGTCCGCTGGAATACCTCCCATTGGAAGATCACTAAAGACGCTATCAAAGAGGCTGTAAGCCAATGAGCGAACAAGTGATTGTCTATTCCACATCGAGCTGCAGCGACTGCAACCTGGTCAAGCAATTCCTTACTGAACAAGGCGTTCCCTTTGAAGTAAGAGACATCATGACCAGCGCTACTTATCAAGAAGAAGTTGAGAAATTGGGCTTCATGGGCATTCCAGTGACCGTATCCGGTACCCACGCGGTCAAAGGGTTCAACCACGAGGAACTTAAATCGCTGATTGAATCAGCTGCTAAATAATTTAATACATTAAGCATTATGTACTCTATACAAAAGGGGATCTCTCAAGCCATCAGGCTGCAGAGATCCCCTTTTTATTTTACCGGAGGCGAAGTTTCGGGCCTGTAATCGGCCGCAACCAGGACATCGACATGCCGGGCGGAACGCAGGATTTGCTTGGTCACATCACCCCGCAGCCATTTGCGAAACCATGAACGGCTCGATTGCCCGATGATGATCTGCGTGCTTTGAAGAGCCTGCGACCTCTCTAGCAGCAGAGCCGCCACGCGGCCACGCGCCGTACCCGGTATTATTTTGAAAATACCCCCGAGACTTTCCGTCAATTCCTTGAGTTTACGGATGCGCTCCTCCTGAGCCTCATTCCCCTGCTTGAATTCCTGAACATACGTAACGTACCAGCAAGCCTTAAGCCTATAAGCAATTCGAAAGCCGCGGCGGATGAGCCGCTCAGCCTGATGTCCCAGGGTAACACAGACATAGATAGCTTCCTTGCGCCGCCAAGGCCCCCGCAGCGATCCGTCACGTTCCCAAGCCTCCAGACGTTCATCAACATCGTCGGCAATCTCCCGCAGAGCCAGCTCTCGCAGGGCGATCAGGTTGCCGATTTTGAAGAAATTCCCCAGCGCCTGATCCACCTTGGCCATATCATAAATCTTGCCCTCCTTCATCCGCTCTTGCAGCGCTCCGGGCGTCACATCAATCAGCTCTACTTCACTGGCTTGTTGAAGAATGCTATCGGGCACTGTCTCCCTTACCCGGACGCCCGTGATTTGCTCAATAGAATCATTCAGACTCTCCAGATGCTGTACATTTACGGTTGAAATAACCGAAATCCCTGCATCCAACAATTCTATTACGTCCATGTACCGCTTTTTTAGTTTGCTGCCCGGCACATTAGTATGCGCCAGCTCATCCACCAACACTACTTCAGGGTTACGCCGGATGATCGACTCCGTGTCCATTTCCTCCAGTACCGTTCCCCTATAATCCATGCGTAGGCGCGGAACAGACTCCAGATCGGCGACCTGAGCCAGCGTTTCCTTGCGGCCATGGGTTTCCAGCAGCCCGATAACAACATCGATTCCTCTCTTTAGAAGGTCATTTCCCTCGCGCAGCATTTTGTAGGTTTTCCCTACACCCGGGGCCGCGCCAATGTACACCTTGAAGGTACCACGCCGAAAGCCCTCGATTTTCTCCATCACTTCCTGATTGCTCAGTCTGTGGTAAGCTTGCGCCTCCTGCTCACTGCTGCGGCTCTGCCGGGTCGGAAGCACCCGCTCCCCCTCCACTTCCGCACGATCCGCCACAAAGAACACATCCACATTGCGGATCTGCTTCAACAGTGTGCTCGCGATTGATCCTTTCCAAAAATCCTGCCACGCTGTTTGTTTAGAGTGGCCCATGACGATTCGGGTAACCTTGTTCTTCGTCGCGTACTGTACTAACAGAAGAGGAATTTCTCTCCTCGAACGGAAGGGAATCTCCTTGATGGAAGCGCCAATTTTATCGGTCAGCTTCCATAACGAACGCTTAAAGGTGGCTGCATTGGAGGGCATAGCAAGCCCCTCCTTCCAGAATGACACCACTTCCAGTTCTGCATTCAGACGCTTGGCAATCTGCTGCCCCCGGCGGATATGAATCGAGCCATTCCAGTAATACTGTGCGGAGACCAATACCTTCTCAGCGATGCCTGCTCCGCCCTGAAGCCCCTGCTCCTCCCTATGCTTCTCCAAGGAGTGATTCACATCCTCAGCCACAAGGCGGAGGGCCAGCTCCCGCAGCTTACCCAGATTGCCTTTATTGAACAGGTGAGTGCTGGCTTCCCCGCCCAGATGGCCCTCGGACAAGCGCTGGAGAATCTTCTCTGGGGTCACATCCACAAGTACCAGTTCATCGGCCAGAGCAAGTACATTCACCGGAACAAAATGTTCCACCTTCATCCCTGTCCATTGCCGGGCCAGCTCTGCGGCTCCCTCCACTTCATAGACATTCACTGTGGTGATGACACTGATGCCATGGCTCAGCAGGAACTGGATATCCTCCAGTCGCCCTGCCCGCTCGGCTCCCTCCCGGTTCCGATGTGCCGCGCCATCCGTTAGCACAACCTCCGGGTTACGCTGCAAGATGGCTTCCATGTCCAGATCCTTCTTCTCTATCCCCTTCTTGTGCCAGTGGATGCTCGGGATCCGCTCCAGATCGCGGAGCTGATCCAGCGTCTCCGGACTTTGATGGGTGGAGACCGCACAGGTCACCACATCTATGCCCTGCGCTCTGAGCATCTGCCCCTCGCGCAGCATCTGATACGTCTTGCCCGAACCGCTTGCCGGGCCGATATAAATTTTCAAACGGCCACGATGCAGCTCATATAAGGACAACAGCAGCTCCTCTGGTGTTTTTCTCCGGAATGTTCCCATGCAGATCCTCTCCCTTGCATAGCACAAGCACCCCAGCCCAATTACAGACCTCGGGCAGGGATGCTGACTTCTGACTTCACTCTATGGCTTCATCACTTTCTGCACATCCAAATTCAGTTCGAGCACGTTCACACGTTCTTCGCCGAACAATCCCAAATCACGTCCTTGTGTATGCGCGGTTACGAGCCGCTCCAGCTCCGCCGCCGGAATTCCCGTCAGCTTGCTAATTCGCGGAATCTGTACAGCCGCCGAAGCCGGGGAGATGTGGGGATCAAGCCCTGATCCCGAGTTGGTCACTAAATCCACAGGCAGCTTGTTCAAGGCAACCTCGGGGTTGTCTTTCTGCCACTGTGCGATGAAATCCTTCGTACGCTTTAGCATATCCGGGTTGGAGGGCCCGTAGTTGTTCGAGCCGGAAGCCTCGGCTTTATACTCGATGCTCGACACCCGGCTATGGAACAGGCGTGGGTCTGTAAAGTTCTGCCCGATCAGTTCCGAGCCAACAACGACGCCAGCTTCATTTTTAATCAAACTACCGTTAGCTTGGGAAGGCATGAGCACCTGGGCAATAGCTGTTGTAGCCAGCGGATACACTCCCCCGCATAGTACAATGAATACCAGAGCAAGCCGCACAATGATAAAGAAATTAGAGTTTTTCATGACATCCTCACCCTTTTCCTGTTTTAATCAGTCGTTAGATCCACAGGCTTACAATCATATCAATCAGCTTAATGCCTACGAACGGTACAACCACGCCGCCGAAGCCGTAGATAAACAGATTGCGGCCGAGTAGTCTGGACGAGCTCATTGGTTTGTACGACACCCCCCGCATAGCAAGGGGAATCAGCAGCGGAATGATGATCGCATTGAAGATCAGTGCAGAGATAATGGCCGAGCTTGGCGAGCCAAGTCCCATGACATTAAGGACCTCCATCTCTGGGATTGCCAGGGTAAACATGGCCGGAATAATGGCAAAATACTTGGCGATATCGTTCGCGATACTGAACGTCGTCAACGCCCCGCGTGTCATCAGCAGTTGCTTCCCAATCGCCACCACCTCAATAATCTTGGAAGGATCGGAATCCAAATCGACCATATTAGCCGCTTCTTTAGCTGCTGTAGTGCCGCTGTTCATCGCCAGCCCAACATCCGCTTGGGCCAGTGCGGGCGCATCATTCGTACCGTCACCAGTCATAGCCACCAATTTTCCTTGTGCCTGTTCACGGCGAATCACCTCAATTTTATCCTCCGGTGTGCTCTCGGCAATAAAATCATCCACTCCGGCTTCACGGGCAATGGTGGCAGCGGTCAGAGGATTATCACCAGTACACATAATTGTCTTAATCCCCATCTGCCGTAGCTCTTCGAACCGTTCCTTCATGCCGGGCTTGACGGTGTCTTTCAAGTAAATGAGTCCATAGATACGGTTATCAACGGCAACTGCAAGGGGAGTGCCCCCCAGCCGGGCAATGTCATCGGAACGGCTGTCCAGGTCGCCCGGAATCTGTCCCCCCTTCGACAATACCCATTTTTTCACGGAATCCACGGCTCCCTTGCGCACACTGCGTCCGTCACGAAGATCGATACCACTCATCCGGGTCTCTGCCTTGAATTCCACAAATTCGCCGCCGTCTCCAAGACTGCTGTCATAGCTGCGTTCCAGCTTCTTGGCGAGTTCAATCACAGACCGTCCCTCAGGTGTCTCGTCCTTCAAGGAGCTGATCGCGGCCCATGCCGTTAGATCCGATTCGGTCTCTTGACCCACCGGCACAAATTCACTCGCCATCCGGTTCCCGAAGGTAATGGTTCCAGTCTTATCCAGGATCATCGTATTGATGTCTCCGGCAGCCTCCACCGCTTTACCGGACATAGCCAGCACGTTGAACTGGGTGACCCGGTCCATGCCCGCTATGCCGATTGCAGAGAGCAGTCCGCCAATTGTTGTCGGGATCAGACAGACCAGCAGAGCAATCATGACCGGAATATCAAGCGCAATACCCAAATATCCGGCAATCGGCCGCAGGGTAACGACAACGATCAGAAAGATAATCGTCAAGCTGATTAAGAGAGTGTTCAGCGCAATCTCGTTCGGCGTCTTCTGCCGTTTCGCCCCTTCTACAAGGGAAATCATCCGGTCCAGGAACGATTCGCCGGGATCACTCGTAATCCGCACCTTGATCTCATCACTGACGACCCGGGTGCCTCCGGTCACGGAGCCAAAATCGCCTCCTGCTTCCTTGATAACCGGTGCCGACTCACCGGTAATGGCCGATTCATCCACTGAAGCCAATCCCTCAATCACCTCACCGTCACCCGGGATTAGTTCCCCTTGGCTGACGACCACGATATCACCTTTACGCAGCTCAGAGGAAGAAACAGTCTTTATTGTCGTTCCGACCAGTTTATTAGCTGTAATATCCTGTTTGGTCTTCTTCAGCGAATCGGCCTGGGCCTTCCCGCGACCCTCGGCAAGCGCTTCGGCAAAATTAGCGAACAGAACGGTAAAGAGCAAAATGCAGAATACCGTAATGTTAAAACCTATCGACTGCTCAGCATGAAAGTATCCGGGTGCCAGCACCATAAGCAGAACGATGATGGTACCAATCTCGACTACGAACATTACCGGATTCTTCAGCAGAGTCACCGGGTTCAGCTTCACAAAACTATCTTTCACAGCGCTGAGGAGTATCGGTCCGGTCAGCAGCTTTTTTCTTTTGGCAGTACTCATCTTGTTCGCCCTCTCTTTCTAAGCTTTGCTTAAGCAAAGCTTGCCATGAACAGCCACTACTTACCGCAAAGTCAAGTACTCGGCAACCGGCCCCAGCACAATGACTGGCAAAAAGGTCAGCGCACCGATGATCAGCACAGTACCGATCAGAATACCAGTGAACAAGCCGTTGTCTGTGCGGAAGGTTCCAGTAGTCTCCGGCACGGTGTTCTTGCGGAGCAAGGACCCGGCAACCGCCAGCATAGCGATCACGGAGACATATCGGCCCAGCAGCATGACGATCCCGGTCGTTATATTCCAGAAGGAGGTATTATCCGCCAGTCCCTCAAAGCCGGAGCCGTTATTGGCGGCCGAGGAGACATATTCATATAACACTTGAGTCATCCCGTGAAAGCCCGGATTGGTAATTGAACCTTTGCCGAGCTCTGTCAGGAAGGCCCCCGCGGTCGGTACCAGGATAATGAGCGGGTGAATCAGGATCGCAATGGCGATCAGCTTCATCTCACTGGCTTCGATCTTCCTTCCGAGGAATTCCGGGGTTCTGCCGACCATAAGTCCGCACAGGAAGACACCCATAATTGCGTACATCAGCATATTGATCAGCCCGACACCCTTGCCGCCAAACACATTGTTCAGCATCATAAGCGCCAGCGGCGTAATCTCACCCAGCGGTGTCAGCGTGTCATGCATATTGTTCACACTGCCTGTGGTCGCTGCGGTTGTGACCGTAGTGAACAGGGAGGACTGTGGAATTCCGAAGCGAACCTCCTTGCCTTCCATGCTGCCCTGTGAGGATTCGATGCCCAAAGCATTGATCGCCGGATTCCCACGGGTTTCCGCATAATAGTTCAGCCCCAGCAGCAGTATGAAGAGCGTCATCATCGCGGTGAAAATCACCCAGCCCTGGCGTTTGTTCTTCGCAAACAAGCCATACGTGTATGGAAGCGCTGCGGGCAGCATCCACATCGAGAGAATCTCCAGCACATTCGTAAGCGGGCTTGGATTCTCGAACGGATGCGCCGAGTTGGCCCCGAAGAATCCGCCGCCATTCGTTCCGAGATGCTTGATCGATTCCAGTGAAGCCACTGGTCCTATTGCAATGTGTTGCGCCTGGCCCTCAAGTGTAGTGACCTCAAGCGTCGGCTTGAGCGTTTGCGGCACATGCAGACCTACCATAATCAGCGTTATCAGCAATGCCAGCGGCAGAAAGATCCGCACATGTGCTTTTACAAAGTCTTCAAAAAAGTTCCCCACCGATTTCTGCCCGGTGATCCCTCTGACAAACGCTATCGCCACGGAAAAGCCGCTGGCGGCAGAGGTGAACATCATCATCGTAATTACTGCCATTTGCGAGAAATAGGACAATCCCGTCTCCCCGCTGTAATGCTGCAGGTTCGTGTTAGTCATAAAACTGATGACGGTATTGAACGTGAGCGTCTGTTCCATATCAGAAATCCCGTTCGGATTAAGCGGTAGTCCCCGCTGTACTCGTAGAATGATATAACTGAAGGCAACCAGTACGATATTGGTCAAAATAAAGCTTAGCGCATATTTCTTCCAGGACATCCCTTCCCGTTGCTTCAGCCCGATCAGACGGTAGATGCCATTCTCTGTACGCCCAAACCATTTATCTGTGCGATTCGGCTCACCCGAAAATACATGATACACATAGGTGCCCACTGGCTTCACCAGGAGCAGCAGAATTACGATAACTACGACCATTTGCACAATGCCCATGAATGTCCCTCCTTAGCAAGACTTCTATTTCTGTTGTCATTCCTTGCATTAGATGTAGCTAAAATTTCTCCGGGTGAATCAGCGCATATACCAGATAGATGAACAGCAGCAAGGTAACCACAATAATTAAAATCACCGCTCGTTCCCCCCTGCATCCCGGGCTACATTCGAACACCATTGTACAAATCCATAGAATAAGCCGTACGTAACGGCCAGCGCAGCAATCATATACAGGTCCAGCATCGTTTCCAGCCCCTTTGTTTATCCCTGATCAAGGGATGATTTATCCGCCAAAAAAACGGCATCCCCGCTGTGGGAATAGATGACATAACTTGCACCCAGTCTTTTATAGACCAATCTGGGGTTCAAGGATGATGTGATTACAATTATGGGCTGGGTGGTCCAGGCCCGGCACATCTGGATATAACGGCAACACAGCGTGAAGCTGCTCTCGAACAGATAGACGCGGCCTACAGGAAAAGATGGACGAAACCACGTTTTCTGGTGACGGGTATCTACAAGAATAGTGTTCTCAACTCCCAGTTCCTCTAAACGCTCCTTCTCCTCCTGATTGTTCGTCAACCCTGCTACCCGGATGCCTCTAAATTTTAAAATCTTGATAAAATGCTCTCCGGCCTTTGTCGGTGCGCATACCAGCACATATTCTATCTGATCCGCCATATCTCTTATCCCCTCCTGCTCTAGTACAACAACAAGGAGGCAACGAAAATCTCCGAAAGGATCATGACCTATCGTCATTTTCGGGCACAGCCATCTGTGGCTGTGTCACGTCACCAGACGTTGCCTTACAAGCGTTTTGCTTATAAAAGCACAGCAAAAAACCACAAAGGATCTCCTCTGTGGCTCGCTAACGGTCACATTGCACTCATCCTCTCTACATACGCTTACGAGGTTAGCTGTCGGATTCGGGCGGTGAGAGTCGCCCTACCCGTACAGATGCACACTTGACGCATCCATACAGGATTCACCCCATAACCGGCTCCGACTCTCACATCGGCTGCCGATTGTTGGTTCCCCCGCTTTCCTTGACGGAAATTAAGCGGATCAACTATTCAGTTGTGGTTGAAACAGATGTAATCATACTCTCACGCAGGAATTCTTGTAAAACGTCAAGGATGCCAAAATAATGCATAAAGAAAACCCTTTTCATATCAGGTAGCGCTTTCTTGATGTTCAATCTCTCTATTTCTCCTATTTTCACGGTTTTGTCACGATTATCGAAAATTTTAGATAGATCAGGATTCTTTTCCTCCAAAGGATGGAATTTCAGGTTTTTCGCCCGTTTTCCGTGCAAATATGAAAAACGGTGCTTGAGGAAGATAGAGGCCTCATAACGGGCAATAAACTTGCTTTTAGTCCCCTTTCTCTCCCTTGGTTGCTGAAATTCCGTGGATAGACGTTCCTATGAAAGATTTTCTCTTTTTACAAAAGAAAGCGGTGCGGCGTATGATTCGGATTACGATTACCCCGCCCGAATCCGGCAGCTAACCTCTTTTGATACACATCCAGATCTTCTGGACGCGGAAAGACTGAAGCGGTTGTGCTTTGGCGTATTATGCTGTGATGACGGAGGCCATAGCTATATTGTGGGTCTGCAAATCTTAGGAATCGTGGGATTCGAGGAGGATTCAACGTGGACATAGAACAACATCACAAGCTGACACGAATAGAAATCTTTGCTGTCCCTGCTTTCGGGGCTGTCCATGGTTCTACAGCCGATTGTGAAAAAGCATACTACATCATCTTGAAGTTATCCTGTCAGGGAGATTGCGGCTGGGGGTTGTGCAGCATCCTGGGTAAAGGGGTCGACCTGGTGAGATGGGGTACCTTTCTGCGGTGTATCCGGCAATGCAGCCTAAGTGAAGCTGTCGGGGTTACGCAGGTTGCAAGCCAGAGCTGGCAACCGAGCCAGTTCGCAATGGTGCAGACTGCCTTGCAGAATTTGCAGGCAACTCTGTACCCGCCTGTCCTTGCCGGAATGTTCCGGCAGAAGAATCGAAAGCCTAAGCTGCTCCATCTGTCCGTGGAACAACTTCCTGGAGCCTCCGCATTGCAACCAGCATGGATCAGCCTGGACACAGCCTGGCTGGTGGAACACTCCATCGCCTATTATTCCATTCTGTAATGTCAACATTCTTCCACTCCGAAAGGAAGGTGCGCACCATGCACACCCCTTTGTCCACAATATCAACAGACCCCGCTCGGCCCGATTTCCGCGGGCTGGTGGAGCAGTACGCAGACAGCGTCTACACTCTGTGTATCCTGCTGCTGAAGGACCCGCAGCTCGCAGAGCAGGCTGCGGTCCACACCTTCACAGCGCTTGGCAGGTCCTCCCGGCTGACGCCTGGTTCTTCCCTGCCCGGCTCCATCCAGGTCTACCGGACCTGCCTGTCGCAATGCGCGTGTACGCCCGCCGCACGCCTGGCGGGCGAACCTGGACAGCCGGCATGCGACCGGCTGGTCCTCTCCGCACTGCGCTACGGCTTGGGCCTTCCCTTGGCGGACATCAGCACCATTCTTCACCTCCCCGTGCCGGAGCTGAAGACACGGCTAAGAACCTTGCGCGAAGACATGCACAAGGCCCACGATTCTTCCTCACTACTTGCTTAACATCGTCTGGCTCCTGAACTTGTACACCATATAAAGCATCAGCGGAAGGAGAAAAGCACAGGTGAAATCCCAGAAGATATAGTAGTCGACAATATAATCGAAATACACAGTATTGGTCGTGATCGCAAACGCCAATCCAAAGACAAGCATACCGCCAGGAATAGACAATGGGCGATAATCACGTAGCTTGAAGAGTTGCGCAGTCCCGAGCAGAAAGGCATAGAAGTCCAAGATGGTCTTGAAGAATGTCGATAAAATCCAATTAATAGCCAGTATGGCTTCCACCCGCTGCAGAAAGTTCCCCACGTTGATCTTTTGCGCGGCGGCATAGGTAGCATAGAGATAGCTAGAGGACAGGTTGGGGCCAATCACCAGAAGGGTAAGCAAAATAATAGAACAGATAGCCATCCCTCCAAGGAAAACCCCGATTAAATAATCCCTTTCCGTAGTCTTGCTGGTAACCACATAGGGTAGGAACATAAGCACAGCATTCAGCTCACAGAACGTGAAGGTGCTGCTGTACAATGAACCATGCGTAATCGCCCGAAGTCCCTCACCCATTACAGGCTGGAGTCTGGACAATTCGGCTTGGGGGAGCAACAGAACGAACAAGGCCAGAAACAGAAAGATATATAAAGGAAAAAAAGTCTCTCCCGACCGGGCGATCGCTTCCAGTCCGCTCTTGGTCCCCCATACCAATGTAATAATCATCATAAAGTGAATCGCGTTGATTGGCGTTTCCGTAAAAATCTGCGTGGTGAGAAAATCGCCGGCTTCCCGAAGCAGCATGGCTGTAGTAACCAAATAGTAGTACAGATAAAATAAAGAAATCAGCCCACCAATCCATCTCCCCAATAGACGCCGATTGTATTGAATAATTGTCAGCTTGGGAAACAGGCGGCTGAACCGGTACAGAAACCAGGCAATCGGCCATCCGATCAGAAGGCCCATTCCTCCAGAGATCCATCCATCTTGCTTGGCCGCAGATATCGTAAGCGAAGGCAGAATCAACAGCATATCACCAATAATAAAGTAGATGACCAGCACAGCAAGTTGTCTGGAGCTGATTCTCCCATTTTCCATGCCTCAATCATCCTTTACCTGTAGAATATGCTGCATCCATCGATACAGAGGTTTGTAGATCAGTTCAGGAACCCGCATGGGGCTGGGTGTTTGGATTCCTTTTAAAGCCACAATACTGACGATGGCCCCGGCAACCAGCATGACTATGAAAATTAGTATTTCACGCGCCCAGCCTTTCTTAATCAAGGGAGGGAGTTCGAAGGCTGCGATGGCGAGAGAACATAAACCGACGACAATAATCGTAAGTGTCATGTCTACTTCTCCTTCATCCGACGCTCAATCGAGTTGCTGATCATGCCTGTGTTACGGATATGAGCATCTACCTTATACACCACTTTCAGATGGGGAAATTCATCGTTCCATTGGGGCTCCATCTTCTTCCATAGCTTAGGGTAAGCATTGTAAATCGCCTGTCCAAACCCGAATACATCAACTTTATACCGGCGTTGAACCGCTTCAACCGAATGCCTCATCAAATCTTCAAGATCCTGTTCGCCAGCAGTTTGCAACTGTTCCAGCACCATTGGATCATTAATGTTCAGACTGCACTCCAGTTCCCCAATGTTACCTTCCATTTTGGCGCTGATCTCAATGATAGGCTTACCCGCCTCCAAGCGGCTTTTCATTTCCGTGTTGGAACGGATAATCTCCAGACTAATATATTTACCATCCGGACATTTCAAATGCCCTGCCGTGCTGCTGACCGTGTTTCTGATATAGTTATAGCCCTTGCCTTCCTCCTTGGTCATCCACCCAATCAGTTTGTCATTACGGAAGACTGCCATGCCTGAATACCCCAGCTTTACTGGATGATCGATAAGTCTCATATCCTCAGATTTAGTATCCGAACTGTTATTCTCTAGGAGGGAGATCCCTGGCAGTACAGGACTCATGCCCTTAGTCATAAGTTGGTCAATTAATGTATCGACGGTCACCGCAGCCACCGGTGCCCAGACCTTGGTTGAAGTATCCAGAGAGTAGAATAATGCCTCGGCAGGGATTTTCTCCAGCGGTGTCAAGACTTTCAAAATATCCTCTGCAGGAGCATCTCTGGCGATCAATATGTAATAATCCGGTCTTGTCTCCGGATTCCTTACTAGAATATCAAGCACTTTAGCAATGCCGTCCCGAGCCACTTCTTCACTTAGAACCAGTGTCCGGATGTGAGCTGTATAGATCTTGCGGGGGCTTGTCTCTGTCAACTTGCGGAAGGCCTCAAAAAGAGTCGGTGCCACCGTCTTATATACCGCAACCGGAGTATCCTGCTTACCCATCCGGCCATTCACCTGATCCGGTATAACCACCTGTACGGTCAAATGGTACTGATCCCCAGATTTATCGATTGCGATGCCCGACACAATGCCCAGTTCATTCAATTCCCGGCGGCTCCAGCACCCTGTCAACAGCACAAGGATTACTACTGCCGCTAAAATCCCCCCTGTAATACGTTTCATGGATGCACCTCAACGATAACTATTTTTTGCGTGATTGCCGCACCGGATTCTTGCGATTATACATCTTCGGCCGATTGCGCATAGCCGGCCAAGGCAAGCGGAACAGTGAGTCTTTCTGAGCATCCAGATTAAATGGAGCCAGCGGACTCAGATAGGGAACGCCGAAGGAGCGGAGCGTGTTCAGGTGCAGCACAAGGATGATAACCCCCACCAGAATGCCGAATAGCCCAAATGAAGCGGCCAACCCCATTAATACAAACCGGATCATTCGCACTGAAATGGACATTGTATTCGCCGGAATGACGTAACTAGAAATCGCCGTAATAGATACGATGATGACCATCGCTGCGGAGATAATGCCCGCCTCTACCGCAGATTGCCCGATGACAAGTGTGCCTACAATGGATACGGCCTGACCCACTGTTCTTGGCATCCGTATGCCGGCTTCCCGCAGAATTTCATAAACAATCTCCATCATCAACGCCTCAATAAAAGCCGGAAAGGGAACGCCTTCCCGCTGCGCGGCCAGATTTAGCAGCAGATTCGTAGGCAGCATCTCCTGATGAAAGGTTGTAATAGCAATGTAGAATGACGGGGCAAGCAGGACAATCAGAAAGGACATAAAGCGGATCATCCGAATCAGGGTGCTGATGTCGGAGCGCTGGTAATAGTCTTCCGGCGTCTGTAAGAAATGAACAAAGAGTGCTGGAACGAGCAGGACAAACGGCGTACCATCTATGATTATCGCTACTTTCCCCTCCAGGATTCCCGCCACGATGGTATCAGGGCGCTCGCTGTTGTACACCGTTGGAAAAGGAGTAGCTGTCTTGTCCTGAATAAATTCCTCGATATAGCCGCTCTCCAGAATGCCGTCGATATCGATAGCATCCAGACGGTTACGCACTTCCTGAAGGATATGTCCGCTCACAATATTTTTTTGGTACATAATAGCAACGCTGGTCTTGGTTACCGTACCAATGGGGTGGATTTCGAGCCATAGCTGCGGGTCCTTGATCCTGCGGCGGATGAGCGATATGTTGGTCTGAATATTCTCGGTAAAAGCATCCATCGGCCCACGAATGCTCGGTTGTGAAGTCGGTTCGCCCACGGTCCGGTCCTCGCGTCCGTTCACCCCGATTCGGAGCCCCTCCGCATATCCGTCAAGCAACAGAATCGCATTTCCGGACAGGAGATGTGTGAACAGCGTGTCTATCCCATGGATATAGCCGATGTCTCCCACGGTAAGGGCCTTCTCCTTCAGATAGGCCAGTGGGGCCTCCCGGAAGGATAACTCCTGCTCCGACTTTAGCGCTCCCAGGTTAGTCAGTGATTTCAGTACAGATGTCTGAATCATGGTCCGGTCAGCCAGACCGTTCATGAACAGCAAGGCCACTTCCCACTGATCCGCAAGCACCATCTCCCGTATTATCAGATCCGGACTGCTGCCCAATGCTTCCTGTATGGACCGGATATTATTCTGCAGATCAGCGTCCAGCAATTTCCCGGAATCCGATACCAGTTGCATGGAAGCCACCTCTCATTTAGCAAAATTAGGTTGCCCTTATTGTGACCCGCGTGGTAAGGGAGTATGCACCAATATAGGGAAGTCCCGTATAGTGGTGATTTTGAGGTAAATAAAAAAAAACGGAGCCACATAGTAGGTAGGCTCCGGTTCATACTATTCATTGCATTTAACAAACTGCTAAGGCATCTTTCCCTCTAGAGAATAGGGACGTTTGGAACTGCAGGCGCAAATCGTTCGCTGAAAGCTTCCAATAGGACAGCTAGCACCGGAACATAGACTCTCGACAGATTTCAATGACTAGAAGCGGTAAATCCACCATCAACCAGCCACCTTAACAGTGGAAAAGAGGGGGTACTTCCCCAACTAAGAGCATTTTTGCACCTTATTTTTCTTGAATATAGGCAAAAGAGGGAAATAAGGGCATTATTGTATCTTATTTTCCCTAAAAGTACGCTCGTCGGGGTATTCTGGAAGATTTAAGGTACAATATTGCACTTAATCTCGACTAAACGGTCGCTGCAGACGATTTAAGGTACGAAAATGCCGTTAATTACACTTATAAACNCCCTAAAAGTACGCTCGTCGGGGTATTCTGGAAGATTTAAGGTACAATATTGCACTTAATCTCGACTAAACGGTCGCTGCAGACGATTTAAGGTACGAAAATGCCGTTAATTACACTTATAAACTTTTTTTAGGAGTATTTTTTTATTTTATTATCGTTTTAAATCCGTTCTGATATTTTAAAAGTTAAGCCCCTTAAGCTTGATTGAGCCACTCTTGTTTCTCATGAAATTTTACAGTGAATGGGTGGACAACGATATCATTTCTTATCCAATGTCGATATTTTTAATGACTCTTGCAGGATTACCGCCGACAACCACATTGTCTGGAACATCCTTAGTTACTACTGCTCCTGAGGCAACAACGACATTATGTCCAATTTTCACGCCTGGGTTAATAACAGCTCGTCCGCCGACCCATACATTATTGCCGATCATCACTGGTTTGGCGTATTCGGGTCCCTTAATCCGTTCGTAAGGATCTACAGGGTGCGTGGCTGTATACACATGAACGCCTGGCCCAAACATACAGTTGTCTCCTATGCGCACTTCGCAAACATCGAGAATCGTACAATCGAAGTTTGAAAAGAAGTTTTCACCTACATGGATGTTATAGCCATAATCAAATCGGATATTCGCCTCCATACCTATGTTTTTCCCAGTCGATCCAAGCAGTTCTTTAAGCATCTGAACTCTCATTTCCTCATCCGCTTCAGTTGTCTGATTGTATATCCGCGTCATCCTTCTGGCATAGGCTCGCTCACGTACCAGTTCAGGATCCCAAGCTTCATATAGTTCTCCATCCAGCATCTTTTGTTTTTCTGATTTCATATATTTCCTATCCTCTCATATCGTAACGTGAATTTTCCGAATTTCGTACCGGTTTTGCGGAGCGGGTCAGAAATCCTGAGATAACAATCCCAATTAGAACTACAATCATTGCACGTAATAACCCAAAATGCTCTCCGAGAAAACCTAGCACTGGTGGACCTACCAAAGATGCAAGATAACCCATTGTAGCCACAGCACTCACTCTTGCAGCAGCACCTCGGGGTTCATCTCCTGCCGCAGACAACCCTACTGGAAACCCAAGTGAAACGCCGAATCCCCATAAGAGCACACCAGCCGAAGCAACCCAATAATGCTGGCCCCAGATGACCAAAATCAATCCCAAAATGGCCGAAATTGCACACCCCGACAGAACACGAACTCTTCCATAACGATCTAATAACGATCCCCCTACAAAGCGTCCTATTGTCATCGCTGTAACAAACAAGCCATAAATCAAGGAGCCTCCCAATGAACTGACACTATAACCATCTACCATGATCAGTGGTAACCAGTCATTAGCAGAGCCTTCTGCAAACGCCATACCTAACACCATAATACCAATGAGCAAAGTCCGCTTTTCTTTCCATACCTCAAACTGTCGCTTTATATTGAATCTTTTTTGATCTGTAGCTTCCTTCTGTTCCCTCCCAGTTCCTTCTGGTAAGTAACGAATGGAATAAACAACAATAACCGCCATCAGCAAGGCGAGAATTGAAAAGTGAAGCAGAATTGGAAGATGAATAGCGAGAGCTCCTACTCCCAGTATGGCTCCAACGAGTGTTCCGACACTAAAAAAGCCATGAAACGCCGGCAAGAGTGTTCGATTCATTGCCTTTTCAACTGCAGCACCCTCAACATTTAATGCCACTTCCGCAGCTCCATAACCGAAACCAAATAACAGCAGTCCGCCTGTAACTACAGATACTGTTGTCGTAGCTGCACCGATTCCAATCGTTATAAAACCTGTAACAATCATGAAAGAGCTAATTAATATAACGAATCGTGCACCTTTACGGGCTATAATCGAACCGGCCAAAAGCAAAGCAGCAAGCGAGCCTGTTGCTAGTGCAAATATAAGGATACCCATACCAGCGGTTGAAACTTGCAGTAAATCGCGAACATTCGGAGTTCGGGACACCCACGAAGCAAAGACTACCCCTGGTAGAGCAAATAACAGAAATAAGAAGTTACGGACAATTCGGGCGCTTTGGTTATAACTACTATTCATTAATCCTGCGATCCCTGAAATAATACATTGATTATTCTGCGATCCTTAAAATAATACATTTTATCGCGTTCATTAATTTCACGAAGAACGATACATGGATTACCCACGGCTACGACATTTGCAGGAATATCCTTGGTAACAACACTCCCTGCACCAATTACCGTATTATCCCCAATAGAAATACCGGGAAGTATAATTGCACCAGCTCCTATCCAGCAATTTCTCCCAATAGAAACAGGAGCATTGTATTGATATACTTGCTCTCGAAGTTCAGGTAGTATTGGGTGCCCTGCTGTTGCAACAGTGACATTGGGACCAAACATGGTGTAATCACCAACATGTATATGGGTGTCGTCTACTAAAGTCAAATTAAAATTCGCATAAATATTACTGCCAAAATGAACATGCTTGCCACCCCAATTTGAGTGGAATGGCGGCTCAATATAGCAACCTTCACCTATTTCTGCAAACATATCTTGAAGCAGAGCTACTCTTTTCTCAAATTCTAATGGTCGGGTCATATTAAAATCATAAAGTCGTTCTAGGCAAATCGTCTGCTCTTTACCGAGTTGTTCATCGCCAGGCAAGTATAAACTACCATTGTGAAGTTTATCTTTAATATTCATTTGCTTGAACTCCTTTTCCTTTGAGGAATGATGAGTTACCACTCTACCTGATCGAAACGCATATCTTTGTAATAATAGTCTCTGTCGTTTTCCGTGATCTCACGGAGTACCTTGCAGGGGTTACCGACGGCTATTACATTGGCAGGAATATCCTTAGTTACGACACTCCCGGCACCGATCACGCTGCCCGCTCCGATGGTGACTCCTGGAACAATAATCGCGCCACTACCAATCCAAGCCCCATCCTCGATGACTACGGGCAGAGCAAACATGGCTCCCTCTTTGCGCTTTTCAGGATGTACAGGATGACTGGTCACAGCGATCGTTACATTTGGACCAAACATCACATCGTTCCCAATGGTAACTTTATAATCGTCTACAACGGTTAAGTTAAAGTTGATATACACATTGTTACCCACAGTAGTGTTTGAACCATACGACATGCGAATTGGAGGCTCCATCCATACGTTATCACCCATGCTCCCAAAGAGCTGTTTCATTAAAGACTTGCGTCCTTCCAAATCATCGGGATGCAAGCGATTGATTTCATAACAGAGCGCCTTACCACGTTGACGTGCACGGGCCAGCGCTTCAGCTTCCTCAGGATAGTTATGATCATGGTCAGTAAATAGTTGACAGCTTGCCATTCGTTCTTGAATATTCATAGGTTATTCTCCCTTTATAATTCATATTTTCTTTATAGAAGCCATGGATCCAATCATTACCTGACTTCCGCAAAATCCCTAGTAATATTGTTTAGCCATTTGTATTGGCGAAATCGAATATACGCCACAGGCAGCTTAATGATTTCATCTAGGCTAATGACGGCGTACAACACAAGGGGAGACACTTGCCAGACAAAAGCACAAAGATATGCAAGCGGCAATATAATGCCCCACATCACGACAGTATCGCACCAAAAACCAAATTTGGAATCTCCTCCAGCGGTGAAGATACCTGCAATGGTATTAGAATTAAAGGACTTTGCAATACAATAATAAGCGCAGATATAAAGCATTCCATTCAATTGATCTTGCGCAATTTCATTTAAATTCACCATGTAGAAAACCAGCGGTTTTATCATCAAAATAGTACAGCCTGCCAGCACACCGAATATTAGAGCGTAGAGATTCATCCTCTTACCTGCTTGCTTCGCTTTCTCAATCTGTCCATTCCCCAAATATTTGCCAATAAGTACAGCTCCACCGCTGGCAATACCTCCACATAGCACAATGGCCAGGTTCTTAACCACCGACGCCACTGAATTTGCTGCCACCATATCAGCACTAACATGGCCGATAATTGCTGCCGTCGCAGTCAAAGCTCCACCCCAGACGATATAATTGCCCAGCACGGGCAGGGTATACTTAAAGAAATCCCTTAATAGCTTTCGTTGAATATTGTCGCGTACAGGCAAACGGAAATGGATGGGTCCCCGCGTAAAGGAATGAACAAGGCAACAACCCAGTTCAATGAAACGCGCGGTAACTGTAGCGAGAGCAACTGCCGTGATAGCCAGTTCAGGCTCACCCGGAAAGAACACAAATATGCAAAGAGCGTTGAAGATGATGTTTAAGATCAAGCATACAGCACTAATCCAGGCACTAAGTTTGGCATTTTCCATACTCCTGATCACGCTGAGATACATCTGCGAGATGCCCATTGCAAGATAAGAGAACGCATTTAATTGCAAAAACCTCGCACCATACATAATCAAATCGCCATCATCTGTAAAAATCCTCATTAGCCTCTCCGGATATAAAAAGGAAACAGAAAAAAACAAAACAGAAATAAGGAATGAGAACAGGCATGCGATGCTTAGGATGCGCTGTATGGTTTGTTGGTCCTTCTTTCCCCAATACTGTGCAGTCAGGATCCCAGCCCCTGTAGACAACCCCATATAAAACAAGGTCAATACAAAAGTGATCTGTCCTGCAAGGGATACAGCCGACATCGCAGATTGACTAATCATACCCAGCATGACGATATCCGCTGATACAACCGTTGCTGAAATTAGATTCTGCAATGCAATGGGAATGACCAAAGTCATCAGCTCCCGATTAAAAGAACGATTCAAAGTTGTTGTTATTTGTTTGTTTTCGTTCACTCCACAACCCTTCCCCCTCCTTTAATGATTCACACTATCAAGATAGAATATATAGACTGTCCTTTTCCACCAATATCGAATATAATCCTATAAAAATCGTATATAATTCAAAGGGGTACTCCATTTTGAAAAATCCATTAGAAATATTCTCCGATTTATCCGAACGCTTAAATTATAATATCCCTGATTTACCCTTATATATTCGAAAAGGAAGCTTGGATCAGTTTCACAATTATGCGGCTACAGCTCATTGGCATCTGGACGTGGAGTTCATTTACGTTCTCGAAGGATCAATGGACTATTTTGTTAACGGACATACCATACGTATTGATCAAGGAAATGGGATTTTCGTGAATAGCACTCGTTTGCATTTTGGTTTTTCTCACGATCAGACCGATTGCTCATTCATCGTCGTCGTGATTCATCCCTCACTTCTTGGCGAAGGTTCATCTCTGGCAAAAACGTACTGGGAGGACAAGTTCGGCGCCATGATGGAAGACTTTATCTTACTTACTAACCAGATAGAGTGGCACCGAGAAGTACTTACGTCCTTACAAGAGATTTATGAGGAAATGCACAAGTCTCACTCGCCCAATCCACTTCGTTTAATATCACGGGCTTTAGCACTATGCGCTTGCATTGGAGATCAGGTGCAGCAAAAATCGGGGCATTCTGAGGATGTGCAAATATGGACAAATGTCCAGCAGATGACGAGCTTCATCCATCAAAACTATGAGTATAAAATCACTCTTGATGATATAGCAGCCGCAGGAGCTGTTTGTAGAAGCCGCTGCTGTACATTGTTCAATAAATACGTTGGCCAAACTCCAACCGTGTACCTGACAAGATACCGCATCCAAAAAAGCTGTGAAATGCTAATAGAAACGAAACGATCGATATGTGAGATTTCCATTGCATGCGGTTTTCAAAGCGCAAGTTATTTCACATTTATTTTCCGAAAACAAATGGGCTTAGTTCCGCAGGATTACCGTAAACAAATCATTAAGGCGTAGGGTTAATTAACTATATTCGAGAATATCTAGGGGACCACACTCCCTTCTAACACAGCAAAAAACCTTGTTGACCGGATGAGCGGCCAACAAGGTTTTTTGTTCTTTCACATCTTTATTTTTTCTCTTTCTGACGCAACTTCCCATACAGGTATAGTCCCCATACCGCACTTACCGCACCCAAGACTCCCATTCCGATCTTGATTCCCAGCCGTAGCCCGGAATCGCCGGGGTCCATCCAAGCTCCGAAGAAACAGAGCATGGAGGAAAAGAATAGGAACGTACCAATCTGGTTCTTCTCTTCATTGGTTTTCTGAACGTTGTTTGCATTCATTATTATCAATCCCCTTTCGGATATGGGTGAAACCAAATCAAATTTTGTAAGCTTTCATTGCTTTTCTGATTTCCTTGATGCTCGGGCGCTTACCATACATCAGGACACCGGTGCGATAGATCTTCGCGGCGAGCCAGCCGAAGAAGAACGTCGTTACCAAGAGAATCGCCAGCGAGACGATGATCTCCCACAACGCTATACTGCCTACGCCAATTCGCAGTAACAACGTCAATGGAGAGGTGAACGGTACAAAGCTGGCTACCTTGACCAGCAGGGTATCTGGACTAGCGATGCTGAACAACGGGATGTAAAAAGCTGCAAAGCCCAGCATCATGATGGGCATAATCGCCTGTCCGAGATCCTCAGTACGGCTGACAATGGAACCAACGGCTGCGTACATAAGAGCGAAGAGGAAGTAGCCCAGGATATATAAGATGATGCCATATGTCAGTAAACCAACATTAAACTGACTGAAATTCAGGTCAAAGTCGCTCATAATTGTCGCATTATGCGGCAGTTTCAGGTTGGCGGCAATTGCCGCGGCGATAATTACAATTTGCGTTAATCCAACCAGGAAGATCCCGATAACTTTACCGAACATCTGCGCCAGTGGCGAAGCGCTTGTGATCAGAATCTCCATAATACGAGAGCTCTTCTCTGAAGTAATTTCTGCTGCGATCATATTGCCTGTCATCATGATCGACATAAAGAACAGAATCAAAAGCACATATACTATCACGTAATTGATAGCGGGGTGGGATGGTTCCGCCTCTACCTCACCTGTAGTGCTAAGCTGCTTGTTACCAATCGTTACCGGCGTATTCATTCCGCTAAGCTGCTCTGGCGTCAGCTTATCTCCGGCGATAAGCTGTGCGTTAACATGCTGCAATGCCCCTTGCAGATAGGACTGCACTTCCCCTTTAAGCTTGCCATCGCGGCTGAAGTAAGTCACTTCCTGTAGACCTGAAGCGGATGCTGTTCCCAGAGAGAGGTAGCCCTGCACCTTCTCATCATCCAGCGCCTTTTGTAGCTCGGGATCATCACCTGCGGCATAAGAATTCAGCGTGATTTTCGGGATTCCTGCTGGAGGATTGTAAGCCTTAAGCAGTTCTGCTGCCGGATTTCCGCTGTCGGCTACAAGTCCGATCACTGCGGCGCTTCCTGCTGTGCCACTAGCGGTATCATCACCCTTGAATACTTTAATCATGTACGGGATATTCATCCCGATACTGAGTAGCAATACGATAATCAACGTAGTAATCATGAATGATTTCGTTCTTACTTTATTCCTAAAGGTAAAGCCGATAATTGTCCCCATCTTATTCATGAGATTCACCCACCGCCCGGATAAAGATTTGGTTTAATGTCGGTTCCTTGATTTCAAAATGCTCCACTTCACCCTGTCCGATCGCCTGCTGCAAAATGCGCTGTGCAGCTCCAATCTCGCTGATTGTCAGCAAATAACCCCGCTCCTGTCGTTTCACAGCTGTTACGCCTGCAATAGATTCCAGACCGGAAACTTCACCAGGGGTGCGAAGCAGCACCTGCTCGCGTGGATACCCCTTCTTGATCTCACGGATCTCACCTTGCACGACGGTATTGGAACGGTCGAGAATGGTGATATTGCGGCAGAGCTCTTCGACGTGTTCCATCCGGTGTGTGGAGAAAAGAATACTCGTGCCCTGATCGCGTAATTCCTTGACTGTGTCCTTGAGCAGTTCGACATTTACAGGGTCCAGGCCGCTGAATGCCTCATCGAGAATGAGGATTTGAGGTTTATGGACAACTGCGGCGATAAAGCCCATCTTTTGCTGATTTCCTTTGGATAGCTCTTCAATCTTCTTGTTGTAGTACTCAGGAACTTCGAAGCGGTCCAGCCAATAACGCAGGCTCTTGTCAGCCTCGCTCCTTGACATGCCACGAAGCTGGGCCAAATAAGTAATCTGATCACTAATCTTTACCTTTGGATATAATCCACGCTCCTCCGGCAAATATCCCATGATGCGCTGAAGTTCACTGTTAAATGTTTTTCCATTGTAGAGAATCTTGCCTTCATCGGGATAAATCAAGCCTAGCACCATGCGCATGGTTGTTGTCTTGCCTGCACCATTGGCACCAAGCAATCCATAAATCTCCCCTTCACTTACCTTCAGGCTAATTTGATTTACAGCGGTTTTCTCTCCATACTGCTTCACTACTTGCTCCAGCTTCAAAGCTTCCATCTTCAGTCCCCTTTCTTGTCATCAACTAGAATTGGACGATATCCCTGTGTCCATAAGCCCAAAATCTCATCCAGCTCCAACACGCGGCTCTTAACTACCTTTACGCCCATATGGTGCAAGCGTTCCTCAATCTGCTCAATTTGTCCGGTTATAAACGAGGCCACCCCTTTAGCATCCATTGTGTGGTTCAGCGTACCCGGAAGTTCCGCAGCAAGCTCGGCAAGCTCCTCCTGATCCGCCACATTCACCCATACCTCGCTCCAAGCCCCGAACAGGCTGTCTTTATCCGCCATGCCTAGCAGTTGGCCTCTATGCATGAGCACAATATAATCGGCCAGCCTTCTTACCTCATCCACAATGTGGGTGGAGATCAGGATCGTCGCATTATGCTGCTCCATATATTTGCGCAAAGCCTCTATCATAGCTTTCCAGGCAAAAGGGTCCAGCCCGGAAGAGGGCTCATCGAGCAACAACAGCTTGGGCTTTGCAGCCAGAACTGCAGCAATCTCGAACTTGCGGCGCTCTCCCTTGGACATTTTACCCAGCTTGATATTCCGTGGAACCTCAAAGGTATGCATCAGTTCCTGAAAGTAAGACTGGTCCCAATCGGGATACCAATGACTGCGAAAGACTGCGGCCTCCTCGGCACTCCAGTGATTCTCTTCGGTAAGCGAATTCTCTGGCACATAGGCCATAGTCTGCCGCACTTCCAGTGGTATGCCTTCGCTATGAGCTTGGTCAAACCAGAGAATTTCACCTTCCTCGGGATGCGTCAGCTGGAGGAGCATTTGCAGCAAAGTGCTTTTACCCGAGCCATTTTGACCGACAAGCGCGATGATATGCCCCTGCGGCAGGCCCAAATTGAGTGGACCAATCGTTTTGTTGCGCCTTTTTTTGCTTACATTTCGCAGCTCGATTGCCAATTGCGCCATTACAGTACCTCCACCTTTCATTCCTGACCTTTATATTTACGCTCCACGATTTCTTTAAATAGCTCCACAAGCTCTTCCCTCGTGCATTGGACCGAATGCGCAACATCCACCGCGGTCTCGAGCGCTTTTGTCACCGCATCTCGCTTATAATTCTCTCGTGCGCCTTCCCCGACATTAGAAACGAAGGTTCCTGTGCCCTGCCGCGTCCGCAGCAGTCCTTCATTTTCCAAATCCTGATAAACCCTTCGCACTGTAATGACACTACATTTCAAATCTCCGGCAAATTCACGTATCGAGGGAAGCAATGTTCCCTCTTCGATCACTCCGCTAATAATCAGCGACCGCAGCTGTGTCTCTATCTGGTGATACAGCGGCTCTGCGCTGTTCTCGTCAATCTGCACCGGTATCCACACGATTCACACCCCGCTTTTCATTCCAGCATGCTGGAATGCTTCCTTGCAATTTTAGCCTTATCATATGAAGTTCCGTCTTTTCAGTCGGTGTAGTGTCCATTTAGAGATTACTTGTAGGGCGATTAGACCCACCAGCAGCATCCCCCACATCACCGGAGATAACAGTCCCCATTTCTTCGAGCTTTCTACGGTAAAGAAAAGCAGGTTACCACCCAATAGCCTCACGATCACCGCTGTCGCCAGTGAGAGCCCCATGATGAGCATTGTAAACCAGCCGTAGGCTTTGCCGCTGAACAAGAACTCAATGAAGATGTACACGCCTGCAATCATCAGTCCATAACCAATCCAAGTGAAGGCGAAGGAAAGATATTCGATCCAGTTCAAGTTCGCTTGAACATGTTCACCAATGGCATAGATTAGTCCAAAGTACAGGATGCCATTTATGCCGAATGACAGGAAAGACTGGATCTTTCTTTTGCTCACCATAACCTCCATCGGAATAGGTAGACTCTTCAGATACATGAGCATCTTGGTGTAGGAATCCTCACTCCAATATTTCAAAGCCCTACGGGAATAAGTGAACCCTAATATCGGAACCGTCGTCAGCAGCAAGAAATCAGCTAGGACATCCCGATCCTGCCCACCCAGCGTGTCATTCAGAATTAGCGCCGTCAACCCGCCCAGATATCCCATAAAAAGAAGCGAAAACACTGCCGTGAATACGATCTTAGACTTAGCCCCGCGAAAGTCACCCCGAATAATGAACCAAGCCTGCTTGAATGTCTTCATAACCAGTTACCTCGCTTTAGCATCTCAATTTGAAAAACAATGAGTTCTGCACTGTGTTACCTGTGCTTACTGTATATATCTATATACACAGTATATGTCCTTTATTTTCCATCGTCAACCTTTAAATCAAAATAAATTACAGCTATTCTTCCTGATCCATAAAAAAACCGGACACTTTCGTGTCCGGTTCGCACTTTTATTACTTGATTAATCTGTATTACCAAATGATTCATTATAAGATGGCAACTACTTTAGAAAGTCTGTTTTTCTGCTTTTTGATTAACTTTTCGAGGAAACGTGTATTAAATTCTATATAATTCGACAAATGAATGTCGGGTTATTAAAATGATGTCGTACAATATCACTTATGCGACATTT
>NZ_MAQW01000029.1:134863-201316 GCF_001682855.1 Bacillus sp. FJAT-27264
AAATGTCGCATAAGTGATATTGTACGACATTTTTCTGCTGTCTTTCTTCTATTTCCGTACGGTTTGCACGCTTGCTACTTGATCAAATGAGGGTTTTGCCAAGAAGTTGAGGAGGGAGAATAGGTTGGGGGAATTAGCCGCACTAGTCAAAAAGGTGCATATTGCTCTAACGGAAGAGGCCCATGTGAGCGTTTGGATGAATTTTTTGCGGGACAAACACCCGGAAACACACAGGCATTCCATTAGAGTAGCCATGATGGCAGAGGAACTGGCAGGCTCCATGAAACTAATAGAGAAAGAGAAAAATATCCTGATAAGAGGATGCTTTCTGCACGACATCGGCAAGTCTCTCATTCCCGTGGAGATTCTTGACCAGAAAGAACCTTTGACGGAGGAACAGTGGAATATCCTGAAAATGCATCCGTTGCTCGGCGCCGAGCTTGCCAAAGATTTTCCTGGTATAGACAGCGGAGTGACCAACGTAATCCGGTATCACCATGAACGATGGGACGGCAAGGGCTATCCCTACGGGCTGAAAGGCGAAGACATCCCTTTTCTTGCTCGGGTCTGTTCTGTCATTGATTCCTATGACGCCATGCAATCCTTCCGCCCATATCGGGAACGAACCTCCATCCAGCAGGCCAAGGATGAACTCCGCGCTCATGCCGGCACACAGTTTGACAGCCAGATCGTAGATCAGTTCCTGCTGCTCACAGATCTGCAATTGACGGTATAGCACAGAATTCCCAGCAGGAAAGCGGTCTCATAAAGAGTATACATAACCCTCTCTTTCCTGATAAAAAACAGGCCTGTGGCTGCATGCTTCCGGGCAGGAGACATACAAATCCACTAGGCCTGTTCCGCTGGCGTCTATGCGCCCATAATGACTTCCCATACCGGCTTCGTGTGACCGCCTGGATACAGCATGTACAGTAGTACATACACCATAACGCCCGTAATAGCGGTAATGAACCAAATTACAGAGGTTACTCTTCCCCATTTGCGGTGCTTGGCATACTTCGCCTTGAACCCCAGCGTAAGCGTAGTTAACCCAAATACGGCAGCCACGGTGGCCAATACAATATGGAAGATCAGAAACACCTGATAAATGGTCTTCAGTTCGTCCGGTCCACCCCATGAGGTGTTCCCCACAAACAGCGTTCTTGAAACATAAACAATAAAGAACAGCAGAGCAGCGACAGCGGCAGCAATCATTGTATTCTTGTGCGCTTCGCGTTTGCCCTTGATGATGAGTCCCCAGCCGATCGCTACCAACACCGCACTAAGCACGATGAATGATGTACTGATCGTTGGAAACAACGTAAAAATATCCATGATTATCCCCCTCGGCATTCCCAGCTATCACGGATCAAACGACACCTTCCAGCCCGGAAGAGGGTCCGGAGTCTTCCCTGTCGTCTTGCCCGTTCTCTTTTTTATACCAATGATAGAACACATAAGCAAGCATAGAGGCGAAAATAAATTCTTGAATGAACTTCATCGCGATGCCGCCCACCTGCTGATCCACCTTTGGCGATAGCCATCCGAAGAACGTCGGACCTCCAAATGCCTTCAAGAGCGCAGCGGGATCACCGGACACACAATAGCCCATCGCCTTGGCCCAGGCATCAGGATCACTATAGGTCGCATAAAGTGGCTGGTCGGCAAAGATAATCAGTCCGCAAGCCGGTGTCAACAGCACCATGTTCAGAAAGATAAAGCCGATTTTGCCAAGTCCCGAAGCCATCTTACGCTCCGGCAGCGGGTTAATTAGCGTCCACCACATTAAGCCAGCTGTCAGGAAGAGGATCATATAATAGAGACGGTGAACCGTAAAATGCAGCATAACATAATCATGAATCACCGGCACGTGGTACAGCGAAAATAATCCGTTGAACAGTAGCGCCGCCACCACTGGATGGGCCAGAAACGACAGACGCCGTAAAGGATTGATCTTCAGGGCAGCCCGCCAAATCCAGTCGGGAATACCTAGCATGATCAAGGGCACCGCGACGAGATAGGACAAGGCCATACTCAGCATATGAAAAGAAAACATGATATGCCCCAGTAAGCTAACCGGCCCCCCTTGGGCCAAATACAGTGCTACCATCCCGCATACAAACAGGGTTCTGCGGAAGAACGATACAGGTGCAGCACCGCAGAACCGTGACGACAATGGTCCAATCAACACAAAATAGGCTGCTGTAACCAGCAGCATCCCCGCCAAAAATAACGGGCTCCATAAATCGGCAAAGCTAAAATATTGTAATCCCAGCATATCTTATTTATGCCTCCTTGATAGGAAGGTGGGGTAAGGTGATTGTTCTCGTAGCCATAATGCCAAAAAGAGGGGGCATGAACTGCCCGCCTCTTCCGCAAATCACCTTTAGTCCCACCATACCCAGTAGAGTGACATGATAATACAAGTACCCGCTACAAAAAATCCGCCGATCATGAACAGGATGGGTAGCATATGCCCCTTATCCTTCAAATGCATCCAGTACCCCATCTGCACAAACACTTGCAGTACAGCCATTACCAACAGGAGGATCACCGCGAACGATGCATTGACCCCTCCTGCCGCTACTGCAGCGAAAGCGATCAAAGTCAGCACAATCGAGAAGATGAATACGACAATATGCTTTTGCGGTCCTTCATGCCGGTAGCGGTGCTTGACTCCACTTTGTGATGTATCTTGATCCGTCGTCATGATCTAGCCCACCTTTCCGAGCAGGTATACCACTGTGAAGATGAATACCCAGACCACGTCGATAAAGTGCCAGTACATGGCTGATACATAAATCTTCGGCGCAGTGATAACGTTCAGTCCCTTACGAGCCAACTGAGCGATCAGAATTCCGATCCAGACAATCCCGAAGGCAACGTGTGCGCCGTGGAACCCGACTAGCGTGTAGAACGCGGAGCTGAATGCGCTTGTAGTCATTCCGAATTCTTCATGTCTTATATACTCACTGAACTCATAGATTTCCAGTCCCAGAAAGCCGAGTCCCAGAACGACTGTAATGAGCAGCCAGTTTCGCAACACAGCCGGACGATTCCGGTGCATCGCCTGGATGGCGAATACACTCGTCAGACTGCTCACTAGCAGGATGAAGGTTGCCGCTGCAACCAATGGCAGATGAAATAGTTCATTAGCCGTCGGGCCTTCATTAGTCTGATTGCGCAGGGCCAGGAAGGTGGCGAACAGGGTGCCGAAGAGCACCGCTTCCCCGCCCAGAAATAGCCAGAAGGCGAGAACTTTATTGCGTCCCTCCAGGGTCGCTTTTTCCGGTTCGTGTGGAAGCGTGCCGTTAGCTGCTTCTGCGTGTGCCGTTGTCATTCCATCCTCACCTCTCTTCCAGCTCTTCAGGTTCAATATGCCAGCCGTGATCATCGAACACGGAACGCAGCACCATCGACCCGAATGTAATGAGAAGCCCGATTGCCGTTACAATGTAATTATTGAAAATAAAGCTCATAAACGCGTTGCCGAAATCATCCCTGCTGAACATAAACCCAAGTCCCGCTATGAAGATTCCCACGGACATGACGAACGGCAGTGCCGTAGCGGAAGGCATGTGGATGGAACCGACTGGCTCCGCAGGCGTCATCCCTTTATTTCCGGCTGTTTTTTCTTTCCAGAGAGCATCAATACCGCGTACTAGTGGTGTTTGCTTGAAGTTATACTCCGGTGGCGGAGAAGGAATGCTCCACTCCAATGTACGACCGTCTTCCCAAGGATCATCCAGCGCACCTACAGGCTTTCTGGAGGTCAGGAATACGTTGGTCAGGAAGATAATCGTTCCCACACCCATCAGACCCGCACCGATCGTACTAATCAAGTTCAGGAGATCAAACTGCTGGTTCGGCAGATACGTGAAGACACGACGCTGCATGCCCATCAGTCCAAGGAAATGCTGCACAAAGAACGTCATGTGGAACCCAAGAATGAAGGTCCAGAAGGTCCACTTGCCGAGCTTCTCGCTCAGCATGCGTCCGAACATCTTCGGCCACCAGTAATGCAGCCCTCCGAATAGGCCAAGCACCAGGCCGCCTACAATAACGTAGTGAAAGTGGGCGACTACAAAATACGTGTCATGGAACTGAAAGTCTGCTGGCGCAGAGGCCAACATGACCCCGGTGACACCGCCCATTGTAAAGGTTGGAATGAAACCGGCTGCGAACAGATTCGGCGTGGTAAAACGTACCTGTCCCCCCCACATCGTGAAGAGCCAGTTGAAGATTTTGATTCCGGTAGGTACGGCAATAAGCATCGTCGAAACCGAGAACAACGCGTTCGCGACCGGTCCAAGACCCGTAGTGAACATATGATGCGCCCAGACCATGAAGCCGAGAAAGGCGATCAAGATGGTAGCGAAGACCATCGAGCTGTACCCGAACAGACGCTTACGTGAGAAGGTCGGAATAATCTCGGAGATGATCCCGAACGCAGGCAGGATCAGGATATACACTTCGGGATGTCCGAAAATCCAGAAGATATGCTGCCAAAGCACGGGGTTACCGCCGGCACCAACCTCGAAGAAGTTCGCTCCAAGGATTCGGTCAAAAGTCAGTAGTACCAGGCCCACCGTAATGGCCGGAAAAGCGAAGAGAATAATAGCGGAAGTAATAAATGTGGTCCAGGCGAACATCGGCATCCGCATGTAGGACATTCCCGGCGCACGCATTGTGATAATGGTTGCCAGAAAGTTAATGCCCCCAATCAGGGTACCGAGGCCCGCGATCTGCAAGCCGATGGTATAAAAGTCTACTCCGTGTGTCGTACTATAAGTGCTGGTAGACAATGGCGCGTAGGCTGTCCAGCCGGCATCAGGTGCACCACCCATAACCCAGCTGAGGTTGAGCAGCAGGCCGCCGAACAGGAAGGTCCAAAAGCCAAGCGCATTAAGAAAAGGAAAGGCAACGTCGCGTGCCCCTATCTGGAGTGGAATGACCGCATTCATTAGGGCGAAGATAATCGGCATAACGCCAAGGAAGATCATCGTGGTTCCGTGCATTGTAATCAACTCATTGAAGAGCTGAGCGTTCAGAAAGGTATTCATCGGCTTGATGAGCTGAATTCGGATCAGGATCGCTTCCAGACCGCCAATGCCAAAAAACAAACCTCCGGCCCATAAGTATAGAATTGCAATTTTCTTGTGATCGACGGTGGTGATCCAATCCATCAGTCCGGTGTGCCGTTTGACGGTGTGACCATGCTTCAACGGCTTGGAATGGTTCAGGACAGGAGCTGCTTGAGCCAAGATTCGTACCCCCTTTTCAAAATTGCTGCTTGGTTTAATGGTTGAACGGACTAGTTCAATTTGTAATTAGCCAGGTAATGGGCAATGCCGTCAATCTCCTCATCGGTCAGTCCCAAATCCTTGGGGTTTGGCATCAGATTATTCGGCTTCACGCTCTTGGGATCATGCAGCCAGGTCTTCAAGTTCTCCTCAACAGAAGCACCCTCTACTCCTGAATCATCATTGATCAATATCCCGGCGATAGCTTCCCGTGAGCCGATCCCCGTCAGGTTCGGTCCAACGGATATCCCCTGATCACCTACCGCATGGCATTTCAGACATTGGTCCTTGAAAGTCTTGGCCAGGGCTGGATCTTCCGGAAGCACTGCTGCCGGTTTCTTCATGCCGTCGATCCATTTCTGAAAAGCTTCTTCGCTGACGGACTTGACCTTAAATTCCATCAGGCCATGAGAAGGTCCGCATAATTCCGCACATTTGCCTCGGTAAACGCCTTCATTTGGCGCACTGAAGCTGAAGCGGTTAATGGTACCCGCCGGGTTCGTATCCAGTTTACCAGAGAGCGATGGCACCCAAAAGGAGTGTATTACATCGGCAGTCTTAAGTTCAAAGGCGATATCCTTTCCCTTAGGAATCACCAGATCCTGCGCCGTAGTTACGCCATAATCAGGGTACTCAAACTCCCACCAGTATTGGTGACCTGTTACCTTTACTTTAATTGCATTTTTGTCATTCCAATGATCATTACCGGCAGCAAACACCGCTTTTACCGTTGGAACCGCCAGAACAACTACCAAAATCAGCGGAATCACGGTCCATAGAATCTCCAGCTTGATGCTGCCCTCCACCTGTTCAGGAATCTCGCTCTGTCCCGGCTTTCTGCGGAACCGGATCATCACAAATGCCGCGATGGAGAAGACAATCAGCAGCACGACAACCATAATGGTAATCGACAGTTTCATGAGTCCGTACGAGGTTTCTGCCGCCGGTCCCTGCGGCCTGAGTGCCGACAAGTCCGCGCGTCCGCAACCGGTGAGAAGAATGAGTCCAAAAACTGCGATCATGGGAAGGAGTCGCCTTACAGCTTGCCACGTTTTCATCATAGATCTACCCCGCTTTTCCCGATTTCATAATTTACCGTATTTTCCCTGTCAATTATAACAATCACTATTAATATAAGTTTAAGGGTGTGTTTTGTCAATCGTTCACAGCTAGTTCACAAAGTCTTTTCAGAAGGCCAAAATGCTTGTCATTACTGAATTTAATAACGTTTTCTGAAAACGCATACACACATTATTTTATAATGAAAGCGATTGCATTTATAATGTGTCTATTAATTCATTTGACTAATTTAAAGCTCTGATTGTTTAATAAAAATTCCTGTATTCGTTGCTGGGATTGCTTACAACGGGTTTTCTTCCACTTTTCACCAGCATTTGAACGCAAAAAAAACCGCTTCCTGAAGCGGCACGCCGCCGGACACGGTTTATGAGAATCCTCATGGATGTAGTTACTCAGAATGTTGTCGTAAGAACGTCTGGTGATGATCCTCTCTTATATTTAGGAGACGGATGAATTCATCTTTACCAGTTCATGCTCTACGACCATGGTCAGCTCTTCTTCATAGCCTCCCGTGATCCGATACTTTCGGACGTACTCCTTTACGAATTTCTTGGGATCTTTGGGCCGGAAAATACGTGTCATTTCCCGTAGACTTTCCTTAACTTCGTTATGACCTTTACTTGCCATGATCAGTTCCCTCCCAAAACATTGAAAATGAATGCTCCGTTGTAGAGAATGCATGATGAAAAGTCCGCCGTAACTCCGAAATGCAAGTCAGTATCCGTTACACATACGTAGCTCGCACTATCCGCTTGACGCTGTTCCAATACTTACTGACCGTGGATACATCATCTTGCAGGAGAAGCAGGTTCGTCGTGATTTTGGGCTGAGAGCTTGAGATGCCTGTATTGAAAGCACCTCGACACTTTAATTACCCGAAGAGCCACTTACTGAATCACTCCTTTCGGGCCTTATCGTTATATTGTATCATATTCCGGCGCAACTTCCACCTTTCCATGTAAAATGTGCTTATGGGAAATATTTTTATTTTATGTCATGTAATTGGGGTAAGCTTTTCGGATTCCGGGTAAAATACACTCATATTTCAACTTGGCTAGCATGCCTGTCCGGATCAAGAAAAGGGGGCCGCTATGATGAATCAGCCATTAGATTTACTTCATTCACCCCATAACCCCGTCTCCTTCATCGAAACAGCGCTCCCTGAAGACACAAACACTGACAGCTTCCTGTTGGAGCAAGCACATCAGACCATCCTGCAGAGTTATCCCAAAATGCACAGTATGCTATTAGTGCGCCAAGGAAAGCTCATCTTTGAGCGTTATTATGACGATTATCAAGCCGGGTCACTGAATGATCTGCGTTCAGCCACCAAAAGCTTCGTCTCCCTAATGACCGGGATTGCGATCAAGCGCGGGGACATACCCTGTGTTGAAACCCCGGTCTGTGAGGTGCTGCATCGTCATATTCCCTCCCGGCCTTCTCCCCAGCTCGAAGAGCTCACTCTTCGCCATTTACTAACCATGACCGCCGGATTTAATTGGATCACGGGAAAGAAACTGGGGGAGCCACTTATTCGCAAGTTCCACAACAGCCGCCGCTGGGGAACTTTTGCGCTAAGTCTGCCCATCCTTCCCGGCAATATCGGAACCTTCCAGTATCGCAGTACCGATTCCCACCTGATCTCCATGATGATCTCGGAGTCTACAGGTATGGATACCTTCAGCTATGCCCGCCAGCATTTCTTTACTCCGCTAGGGATTCATCATGTTGCTTGGAGCTCAAGCCCCGAAGCACATAGCATGGGTCATATCGGCCTATTCCTGACCGCAAGGGATATGGCCAAGACAGCCATCTGCCTGCTCAGCGGCGGCTTCTGGGCGGATGAGGAGATCGTCCCGCAGGCATGGTTACAGGAGGCTCTCGAACCTCAGACATCCGGCTATCCCGCCTTCGGTGAGTACGGGTACCAGTTCTGGTGCGGGACGATGAGCGGACAGCCCTTCCGACTGGCGCACGGCCATGGCGGACAGCAGATTCTACTGCTGCCAAGTCTGGATGCTGCTGTGATCTTCACCGCAGAAACCAAAGTCAGGCAGTGGAAGAATCCACGGGGACTGGTGGAGCAATATCTGATCCCTGCCATGAACTAAGGATCACATACTTTGTCCACCACGCTCATAGAATGATGGGGAGAAGGAGTGTGATCCCTTTGTCCCCTTTCAGATCATCTACAGGCCTGCCCGACAACATTGCGGGTGCGCTATGCTATTTCTTCCCTTTTGCAGGCGGCATCGTCTTTCTGTCTCTGGAGAAAAAAAGCCGTTTTGTGCTTTTCCATGCCTTGCAATCACTGATCGCCTTCGGCGCGCTGATGGTCGGACATGTAATTAGCGGGTTGCTGCCACTTATTGGGCCGTTCATTGCCGCCATCCTCTCCCTCTGCGGCTTGGCGATTTGGCTTCTGATGGTTTACCACGCGCTGGGTGGCAGATGGTATCGGCTGCCCTGGGCGGGGGCCTTCGCGGAACAACAGCTCCGCCACATTTAATCTTCATCCTCTTGCGTAAAAAAGATTCCCTTTCACTCTTCCACTCCTTACAATGGAGAGTAGACTACACTGGATCTTTGAAGCTGGGGGAAAAGAAATGTACTTATTTATCATAAATCCGCGTTCCGGGGGAGGCACAGGGCAGCGAACATGGCGAATCGTAGAGAAGCTGCTGAAGCAGCGGCTCATTTCTTACGAGACCCTGTTCACCAAGGATGCTGCAAGCGCAGAACATGCCGTGCTGGAGGCCTTGGCCCGGCGGGAGTATTGGGAAGCTGCTGTCGTTGTCGGAGGGGATGGCACGATTCACAGCGTGCTCGGCGCTCTTCATCAAAGTGGAATCCGGCTTGCGGTAATTCCGGCCGGCTCCGGCAATGATACGGCCCGCGGGTTCGGCATCCCTATGGACCCGGAGACGGCACTGGCGACAGCCACCGGTGGACGCTGGCTGGACAGTGATCTACTCTCCGGCAGGGACGGATTCACCTTGACTGCTGTCGCTAGCGGCTTTGACGCTCAGGTGGCGGTTAATGTGAATACCAGCCGCTACAAGCGTTTTTGCAACGCTATCGGTGCCGGGCAGTTGGCATATATTATCGGCATCCTGCATACGCTGCTGACGTTCAAGCCTTGCCGAGTCAACGTAGCCTGCGATGGCAAGGAGCATTCCTTCGAGACGGCCTGGCTCGTCTCGGTCTGCAACCTGCCGGGCTATGGCGGCGGGCTACAGATCTGCCCGCAGGCGGAGGCCGGGGACGGCCAACTCGACGTCTGCGTCGTGCACGGGTGCAGCCGCGGGCAGCTCCTGCGGCTGTTCCCTACGGTGCTGAAGGGCAGACACGTGTCTCTGCCCTTCGTCACCATGCTGCGCGGACGCAGCGTAGCAGTGACCTTCGAGCAGCCCCGGCAGGCCATCGGCGACGGCGAGAGCCTCGGCCTCGGGCCGCTCGCTGTGCGCTGCGAGCCTGGCGCGCTGCGCGTGCTGTCGCCGCAGGGCACAGCCGCGGCGCAGAGATCCTGCCAAGCCAGCGGCTAGGCAGGGAGCACCGTCGTGCCGGATATGGACGGCACGACAAATAAGGCCAGCACGCGCTCTACCGCGCGTGCTGGCCTTTTTCGCTGCGGCGTTTAATAGCCGCAGCAGCAACAGCAAGCCGGAAACCATGGGCAGCTGCCCGGGTTTCCGGCTTGTCACGACGAGGTGCTGCCGTCTAACCCGGCAGCACCTCGTCGTCTTCCACAAATGCAATTTGCCCGTCTGTGAGCGAAGCAATTCGCACGAGCGATTCCACGCGGTAGCCCGCTTCCTGCAACAGCCGGTAGCCCGGCTGGAATGATTTTTCAATCACAATACCGATTCCAGCCACACTGCCTCCGGCCTGCTCCACAATCCTTGCGAGTCCGAAGGCAGCTTCGCCGTTCGCCAAGAAATCATCGACGATCAGCACCCGCTCTCCGGGGGCGATGAATTTTTTGGAGACGGTGATTTCATTGCTCTCTTTTTTCGTAAAAGAGTACACCTTCTCCACATAAATATCCTCTGTCAGCGTCAATGACTTCTGCTTACGGGCAAAAATCAGCGGCACATCCAGCTCCAGAGCGGTCATGATGCCCGGCGCAATGCCAGAGGACTCGATGGTTAGCACCTTCGTGATCTCTTCTCCTTCAAAACGACGGGTAAATTCACGCCCGATCTCCCGCATCAGAACCGGGTCCATCTGGTGATTCAAGAAAGAATCTACCTTGAGCACACCTTGGCCGAGAACGATACCTTCATCGACTACTTTTCGCCTCAACAAATCCATATGTACTCCTCCTTCTCCCACGAAATGGACCTTTTGTTTCACACGGGCTACAGCCCGCTCGGTTTCTGAGGCATAAGGTTCCCAACAATGGATTTCAAATCATGGTCTTCCTTATTCTGATCCTGGGTGTTACCCGTGTCATACCCGGTAATCCGGATCTCCGAATAGTTCGCCCCTGCATTCACTGGTTTAAAAATCAGCTTCTCCCGGTCCTCCAGCCGCACCTCAAATTTCATGTCCTTGAACATGCCAATCAGCTCAGCCTCGCCCGGAGTAGCGCCTTCATCCAAAAACAACAGTCCGCGCAGTGGCTTCGGACCTTCCGGATGCACAACTTCAAAATGAACGATGCATTCCATATCTTTCACCTCCCTGAAATAATTTCGTTTCGGGCCGAAAGGCTCCGCCTTATTCTTGCCCATCCTCGCTGTGCATTACATATTTGCTATAGATGCTGCTATAGCGATCACCGTACCGCTGTTCCAACTCAGCGCCCATATCCTGCTCCAGCTCGAATAGTACCATTTCTTGTGTAAAATGATTCAACAGCAGTTCGACCATCACCGGGTGCTCGGTGACGACGGCCTGTGCTGTACCGTCACTATAGCGCATGCCAAGCATGCACCAGCTCCGGTCAATCACGAACGAGAATTTACGGCCGTCACTACGCGGCGGCTTTCCGCCCAGCGGCGTCCAGGCAGGTGGGGCTGCAACGGCATTGCCGCCGTCAAATGCCCACAGCAGCCTAACGCCCCGCAGCTCAGCTTGTTCCAGCTCGCTGCGCAACAGCGTTGCTTCCTCCCGCCAAACGTCAACCACGATCTCCTGCTCAGCCAGATTCAGCTGATGCATCAGTGCACCAAGCACGTTGCGGTCACCCTCAACATTATAAAATGACGGGGTTACCGGTCCGCCGCGCGGCATTTCGTTCTCCATATAAGCGAGGGAGCTCTGAATCCGTCCGGAGATCATCGTCGAGAGTTCCTCCGGATTCAGCACACTATACCGTGCCGGCTCTCCCTCCCCGCATCGCACATATCCTTGCTGTGTCAGGCGCTGCAGCGCAGCATATACGTTAGATCTCGATACTCCGAGCTGTTTGGCTACTTCATAGCCCGAAGCTTGACCTTTGGTCGCCAGCTCCACCATAATTTTGGACTCCATCTCTGTGAAGCCCAGATTGCGCAGATGCAGCAGCAACTGTTCCATTCTTATGTCCCCCTAAGCTGACTGTAAAACTATATTTGCTCCGAGCCGCAGCGCGGGCACCACATGGAGCCTTTCGGAAGATCTGTGCGGCAGATCTGGCATTTTACCATATCCCGCCCGCCATGCTCCTCGCTAGTCGCTGCCGGATCTTGTTGTTCTCCCGATTTCCAATCACGGATGCGCCGATCCAGCTCAAGCTGTCGCAACCGTTCACGTTCCAATTCATCAGCATGACGACGTTCCTTGTCAACATCCGAGATGCTCTCATCATACTCTTCAAGCGGCAGTTCATCCTCAGCAAGCCCTGTTTCAGAGTACACGCCAGCCGGACTCATCTTCAGCGCGATTTCCCGCTCCTCATCAGTCAGGTCCTCAGCGCCATAGTATTGATGCTCATCTTCTTCCTCATGCACGGTATACACCGGCTCCGGCTGAGCAGGTGCCTTATACGTAAAAGCCGGCTCTTCCTGCTTACGTCCGCAGTGAGGGCAAAAATTGGCGTCCAGGGCCACAACCTGGCCGCAGGCGCACAACCGCTCATTTTTCAACTCGGCTATGCGGGAACGCAATACGTCGATTCTCTCCTGGTGTCTTGAACAGACGCGTGACAGCTCCACCATTTTCCCTTCAGCCTCTGACATATCCCTCAAACGGTATCCTTCATAGAAAAGCCGGCCCATTTTCAAAAATTCAACTTCCATCTCACGCTCGATATCTGAAATCTGGTTATTCAGCTTACCGATCTCCACAGAACCTTGTGCTTTTTCGGTAACCCGGCTGGCACCGTCCTTGATACGCTGCAATAAGTTCATCGATGCTCCTCCTTCTCCACAGTGAAACGTGCTTCTATCATACCAAATGTGCCGCACAGATTCATTATTTACCGTTCTGTGTATAATAGTAAAAAATGAACCCAAGGGCAATATAACGGAAAATGGAGGGATTCACAATGGCGGCCAATCACCAGAAAAAACGTTATTTTGTCTCAGCAGCCCATGTAGTAATCCAGAATATCCGTAATGAATCCAATGAGTTTGAAGTACACCTGAACGATGAGGAGCTGACGATCCTGCAAGATCTGTTAACTAATCTGGAAAGCGACGATGACTATACGTTCCGCAGAGCCTTTGTTCCGTTTAAATCCGCGGATCACGATGACGCCGCCCAGGAGTTTGATGATCAGACCATTGCCTTATACCGATATTTGTACGAACATGGCAGCAACGATACCAGACAAATGATTAAGTCCTTGAATGTTTTAACCAAGCTGGAGAACACCGCTTATCAAGACAAGGGTTATGGCGGGGGCACACCCCTGAACAAATAGATACGCATGATGCAGCGGCTGTATGTGCAGTAATACGTAATTCAGCTCAGAATGATTGTGAAGAATCCTTGAACAGCCATTGACCGGACACCGGAGAGGAACCCTTCGGGGTTCGTTTTTTTGCTTCCGGGGATATAGATCGGTTAAAATGGAGTCAGTCACACATAACGAAATCGGGAGAGAAGCAGTGGAAGACGAACAAGAAAGCCGTCAGCTTACGCTGAGTCAGTTGCAGGTACACGTAAAGGATCTTCAGCAATGGAAGGCCAATGAGGATTTTGCCAGACAGATTGAGGAATTCAAGGCATTACCGGCCCTTTACCGTCATGCTCTTAATGAGCTTCAGAATAAAATTGATATCATCAGAACAGAATGGCAGGTTCGGGATGGCTTTAGCCCGATCGAACATGTCAAATCCCGGATCAAGGAACCCAAGAGTATCATCCAAAAGATGGAGCGCAAGGGATACGACCTTTGCCTTGAGAATATGGAGAACTATATTCATGATATTGCCGGTATGCGAATTGTTTGTGCATTTGTCAAAGATATCTACCGTTTAGTGGATCATTTAAGTGTGCGTGAAGATATGCGCGTTCTGGAGATCAAGGATTATATCGCCCATCCCAAGCCGAACGGCTATCAAAGCCTGCATGTTATCGTCGCTATCCCGCTGATCCTGCTTGAAGGGACACGCTGGGTGAAGGCAGAAATCCAGCTTCGTACCCTTGCTATGGATTTTTGGGCAAGCATGGAACACATCCTGTATTATAAATTCGATAAACAGCTTCCGACACATGTTGCGGACGAACTCAAAGAAGCCGCCCGCGCCGCAGATGAACTCGATCAAAAAATGCTCCGCCTGCGCAGAGAAATCCTGGAACTAACCGAAGGCGACAGCAACGGTAGCAGTACCGGCCTGCGTAAAACGTAAGAACTATTCTGTTTAAGCAGACTAACAAGCCTCCGCATTGTTGAACAGAATTTCAAGCCTAGGTGAAGAATTAATTCACTGGCTCAATAGGCTGCTTCCTATACAGTATTGATTGAACAACTTCTGCGCTATCTAAAAAGAACCTTCATGCCCGAGCTTGAGTAGCGGCATCGAAGGTTCTTTTGGTTATAGTAACCGTTTATTGCTTGCTTCTTACTCTTATCACTTACTGCTTATTAACTACTTCTCTCCACTTATCAATACTCATCTGTCGCTACTCATCACTACTTATCGCCACTTAGCATTGCTTAGCACCGTTCATTACTACTCATCACTTACATCACTTACTTCATACTGCTAACCTCTTACTTCATACTGCTAACCACTTACCACTCACTTCTCACTTCTCACTGCTTACCTTCTACTTCCTGCTTCTTGCCTGCCATTGCTCGTTATCTCAATTCTGAAAATAACGGGATTACCTCCAGTTATTCAGAGCTAAAACTCAATCATCCTTCATTTAACTGGAAATACTCCAGCTAATTGGCTCAATATCCCCCACCATCCGGCCAAACGACAATATTAACGGGAGTTTTTCCTGTTAATTAGCGGAGAACTGGCGAATTCAGCAAATTAACGGGAGTTTTTCCTGTTAAACCCTTACCTCACCTACTCCACGGGGAAAACCATATCCATCACAGCAACACACGCTTTCTGTGATGCAGTGCAACGTACATCGATGTACTGCACGTTCTGCAATGTACTGTAACGAAAGGCGATGTACTGCGATGTACTGCGATGTACTGCGATGTACTGCGATGTACTGCAATTTCTGCAATGTACTGCGATGTACTGCGATGTACTGCGATGTACTGCGATGTACTGCGATGTACTGCGATGTACTGCGATGTACTGCGATGTACTGCAATTTCTGCAATGTACTGTACTGAGCATTGCTTTTCTGTCTTCGCTGTACTCTATCGTACTTTGCTACACTCTATCGTACTGCGCTGCACTTTATCGTACTACCCTCTACTGTACAACACGGCACTTCGCAAATATTTCCCGTGTCATTTCACAACTACATTTCACGCCTTGCGAATGTTCTGAGCTCGTTTAACAGCAGCTTCAGACACCCGCCGCATGACCAGATGCAGTCCCTCGCGAGCTTTGGGAGTCTGGGGCAGTAGCCGCTGCCACTCTTCCTTCGTGTCCGCAGTCACCGGTGCGGAGGGGAGAGCACGTTCCGCGATTTCATGGAATAGCGTGCCAGGCTGATGCAGCGAGCCTTCAGCCGCTGCCTCGACCAGCCACTCCCCCGAGGTAACTGGCGGTCCTTTCCGCTCGAGACGGCTCAGCTCGGATGCCAGATCACTCGGCTTTGCCGGTTCGTCCTCCACAGCTTCCAGCTCCTGCTCCTCTGCCCAAAGCGCGAACACTCCGTTCAGCAGCTCCGCCTGGTTCATCCCCCGCAGCGCAAAAGCTAACCATGGATCATGAGCCAGCTGGTTCCTCAGCAGCCTTAGCAATTCGGTCTGCTTACCTTCATGGAGGAGGCTGTAACTCCCTCCCTCCAATTCAGCGGCAGACGGCAAAAGAAATGTCTCAAGAACCGCATCAGCTATGCGTCCCTGAAGCAGTCCATACACTTCACCAGCCTGACCGGCCAGCATGCGTATGATACCTCTCTTGGCATCCGCCGCCCAGAGTGGAACCTCCAGACTGACCCTGTCATCAGCGTCCCATACCGCATTTATTTTACCGGGGGAGACTTCCAGCTTCAGCTTTGGCTCTGATAACTCACTCATGTGATCCCTCCTGTTCCCCTTCCCGTACTACATCCAGTCCTGACCCTGCAGCTCAATAAGCTCCTTCAATTCATGATTGGACATCTCGGTTAGCCACGTTTCGCCAGAACCAACCACTTGCTCGGAAAGGCTTTTTTTGCGTTCAATCAGCTCGTCGATCCGTTCTTCCAGCGTCCCCTGGCAGATTAGCTTGTGAACCTGCACATTTTTATGCTGTCCGATGCGGAAGGCCCGGTCTGTTGCCTGGTTTTCTACTGCGGGGTTCCACCAACGATCATAATGCACCACATGGTTCGCCCGCGTCAGATTGAGTCCAACCCCGCCCGCCTTCAAGGAAAGCACGAAGAATGTCGGCTGGTCTCCATTCTGGAATTCATGCACCATCTCGTCACGCTCACGCTTCGAAATCCCGCCATGCAGGAACAACGGCGCTCTTCCGTAACGACGCGACAATCTGCTGACAAGCAGTTCACCCATCGCAACATACTGGGTAAAGATCAACGCAGATTCACCAAGCTCGGCAATACTGTCCAGCACCTCGAACATGACCTCCATTTTGCCGGATTGCTCACTCCGCAAGCCCCGGCCTTCGTCCCGTCTGAACAGCTGAGGATGATTACAGATCTGCTTCAGCTTCGTAAGGGAAGACAACACGAGACCACGACGGGCCATACCGGAGCGTTCACCGATAACCCCCAGCATTTCATCCACGACCCCTTGATAGAGCGCAGCCTGAGTATCCGTAAGCGGACAATACGATTTGAGCTCCAGCTTCTCCGGCAGATCTTTGGAAATGTCCGGGTCACTCTTAAGCCGTCTAAGCAGAAAAGGCGAAACCAGACGATGCAATTCACGTAGTCGCTCTCCGCCTTCACCGGATACATAACGCTGACGGAAGGAGTGATAGGTCCCGAGATAGCCAGGATTTAAAAAGTGGAAAATAGACCATAGCTCGCCAAGTCTGTTCTCTACTGGCGTTCCCGTCATCGCGATCCGATGCGGCGCGGAGAGCTTCATGACGCTCTGCGCCTGCTTGGTACGGTGGTTCTTAATATACTGTGCTTCATCAAGCACAACCGTTGACCACTGCACGCCTGCAAGATCCTCACTGTCCCGGCCTGCCAGGTGATACGTCGTCAGCACAATGTCGTGGCTGTCCGCCAGCTCCAGAAAGCCCTCGCCGCGGATCCGGCGGCTGCCGTGATGGATGTGCAGCGACAACGAAGGTGCAAACCGCTGGAGCTCACGCTGCCAGTTACCGAGAAGCGAGGTCGGGCACAGAATCAGTACCGGCCCTTTCTTTTCCCCCTCAGGAGCTGTAAGTGCGCGATCCAGTAGGCAGGTAATCACCTGCACCGTCTTCCCAAGGCCCATATCGTCGGCCAGACAGACCCCGAAACCGAGATTGCCCAAGGCAGCCAGCCATTGATAGCCCCGCTCCTGATAAGGTCGCAGCGTGCCGTGAAGGACATGTGGGACGGGACGATCCTCATCCCTAAGCACATCGCCGTGCATGATCGAAGCCAGCAGACCGGAAGTTTCCATGCCCGTAACGGACATGCCTTTCCATAGCCGATCTTCGCCATCCTCTGCCTCCAGCCTCATCCAGTCCGCAGCAGTCATTTCACCACTCTCATGGCGCTTCATATATCTGAGCACTTGGCGAATTTCCTTCGGATCTACCTCGACCCACTCACCCCGGAAACGGACAAAAGGAACCCCCGCCTCCACCAGTGCCTGCAATTCCTCTTCAGTGATAGAAGTATCACCTAGCGAAGCCTCAATGCGGAAGGAGATCAGCTCCTCCATGCCGAGCGCAACCGCTGGTGGACCGTCTAATCCTCCCGGCGGCTGCATCTTCATCTTCATGCCGACACGCCGACGCCCTTCACGGCTCCAGCGCGAAGGCATCTGAACCGTGATTCCCCGGGCAGTCAGCTGCTGCACCGTCTCTTTCAGGAAGAAATGCAGACGATGCGGCTCTAAATCTACGCCCTCAGGGGCTGGAGACTTAAGCCCGGCTTGGATGTCAGGCGATACCTTGCCCGCACCTCCGAGGGCCGTCAGAAACTGCTGCTGGATATTGCGGTAGCGCCTACCCCACAACGTAAATTCTTGTTCTCTACTGCCCCAGATGGCTTGAGCGGGAAGCCAAAACTCCCCTTCTTCCCGATTCTCTGCCCAAAAAGACAATCTCCAAACTTCCGCGTCTTCTACCGGTGGCTCCAGACGCAGACCCAGGCCAAGCTGCCCGCTCTGCTCCTCTTCTGTCGCGGTTTGCGGAACTCCGCTTCCTGCGGTTTCATTCACACCGGCCAGCAATTCATCAACCTCAGCCTGAGTCCCCTGCACCGGAATGTCACGGCTGCCGGTCAGCAGACTGTTCCACCACAGCTCCGTCAGCGGAGAAGTGCCGCGCCGATAATTAGCCTTGAAGGGGGACAGTTCTCCCTCCATCCCGGCGATGACCCGCTTGACCTCGGCTGTCATGATCGACTGCAAGAAGGAATACAGCACATACGCCCCCGCATCTTCGCGGGATGTGACCTCGCTGGCTTCAGCTGTGTGTGTTCCTAGTGCCAATACCGGCATTGAGGCAGCGAGCTGAAGAAAGTACTCCCTGTCCTCCGGTTGGCGAAAAACAGGTGACCAGCAGGCCACAGCTGCCTGTTCGCCGCCCCGGCGGCGTGAGCCTACCGGGCGCAGCGGCTGGGCGCCGGGAACCAACCCGCCCGTGCCCATTAGCTCCAGGGCGAACCGGGCCGCGGCTGCCCAGTAGCGCAGCTCGCCGCCAGGCTCTACGCCCTGGCTCAGACATTGCTCCGCGTCCCACGCGAGCAGCAATTCAAAAGCATCTTTGGGCGCCAAGGCCAGCCCCTCAAAGGTACGACCCGGCAGCGCGCGGCGGACCGGCTTCCCTTCCACAGGCAAGACTGGATATTTCACTTCCGCCAAGCGCAGCGCTGCGCTCGCAAAAGGACGCAGTCCTCCCTGCAGCTCCAGACGCTTGACCACCCGGGTCCACGCATCTACCTTCGGCTCAGATGTCTCGCCGGAGAAGCAAAATAAAACGTCTCCTAACCATATTGCATACAGATGCTTATTCATTGATGATCTCCTAATAAATAATTCAAATATATAAAGGATCAAATATCCTTGAAGTAAAAGACTTCATCTCATCATCATATACGAAAAAGCGCTGATTTAAAAACCTTTCTGCTTTTTTTCTGCAGATTTTCATGTAATCCCCTCTGCAACCGGAGACAATTCCGTCCGTATGCTATAATTGAGATTATTTAACAGGAGGTGGTACGGATCAAATCGCAAGTCCCATTAATCCTTAATCGACGACAATTCATGACGGGTTTGATTTTATTCGTTGTACTTATTGTGCTCAGTATCCGCTATCCTGGAACAGATTCGTGGATGAGTATCCTGCTGAATACCTTCGGGATTCCGCTATACAGCTCACCTGCAACCCGGACCGGCCTGCACTATTCCGGTATAGTATCACTAATTTTGCTTCTAACCTCAATTGCCTTTTTCAACATGTCTCTGTCACGTCATCGGCTACTTCTGTTCATAGTCTTCATGATATTACTAACGAAAGTGCCTGATAGGCTGGTCAGCAGCTACCAGCGCTTGTTCGCTTCAGGTGTATACGCACTCGAACTAAAACCTGAAAAAATAATATGCAAATACAAGCTTGAGGGGGCAACTTACAACGGCCAATGTCAGCTGCCTGTGCGCAATTACAGTGTCAACGGAGTCGTGGCAAAAGTAGTCCTTCAATTGCCTGAGCTCGAAGGACATCCGCTAGCCGGGGGCTCCATCCCCCTCTCTTCCCTAGAGCTGAAGCCCCATGATCGCGGTAGCTACACTGCTGAATTTCAACTTCCTGCAACAGGATCTACAAGCATGGAAAGCGGACAGCTGAGAGGATTTTCGGTCACCCTTATTGACAAAAAGCACAGCCGCACCTGGGAGCAATAGGATTCCCTATCGGCAGAAACCTAAGCTGCCAGGGTAGCCTTGTAAGGAATCGATCAGATGACTGCCCCGAATTCTTTTTGAGACTGAAGGCTGAAGCCCGATGCTTATTCAGGCCACAACCGGACAACAGCAAAAGGGAGCCACAGCATTCCTGCCGCGACTCCCTGACTTGTGTACTCTCTATTGCATTTCATGTCAGCTTCCAACAGTGCAGGATAGCTTGTCCTGTGCTGCCGGAATTTTTGTTCGATTTATTTCTTGCGGGCAATCGCTTCGATCTCAACCAGTCCATCTTTAGGTAGACGGGCTACTTCAATCGCGCTGCGTGCCGGATAAGGCTCTGTGAAGAACGTGCTGTATACTTCGTTCACGGCTACAAAATCATTCATATCCTTAAGAAACACTGTAGTCTTAATTACATGATCCAGTGAGGCTCCTGCTTCTTCAAGAATAGCTTTGACGTTGTTCAGGGCTTGACGAGTTTGTTCCTGTACACCTTCCGCCAGTTCTCCTGTCTCCGGATTCAATCCCAGTTGACCGGAGGTGTGCACCCAGTTTCCTGTAGCGATAGCTTGGCTGTAGGGCCCAATTGCACCAGGCGCTTTGGATGTTGCTACTTGCTTCTTACTCATAATTCTATTCCTCCCATATCCATGGATTATTTATGGTCCCATTGTACGTCCTGTTCTCTGTCTAATGCAAACATCAATCTGCATAAGACGTGAGATCGCCTACCTTTAGCCCTTGCCGATTACATGTATCACATCATTAGGATAGATATGTAAGCCAGCGGTGCCAGCCAGCGAAATATTCACCATGGCCCGGGCTACCGTCTCTCCGTGGATGGCTCTGTATTTGGCCGCTTGACCAACCATGGCAAAATCCAGCGCAGTCATCAAGCGGGCAGCCACACGCTCTCCAAGCCTGAATTCCTTACGCTGTCCCAGTAACAGGGAAGGCCGGAACAGGTGCAGACCATGGAAGCCGGTCGCGATCAGCCCTTCCTCAGCACGTCCCTTGGTCCGGCTATAGAAATTGCGGGACTTCGCGTCGGCCCCTATCGAGGAGACGGCCAGCAACTGCCCGACTCCCTCTTCCTTTGCTATTGCAGCAGCCTCCAGTGGATATCTAAGATCGACCCGTTCGAAGCTGCTTTGTGAGCCTGCGGTTTTGATCGTCGTTCCGAGACAGCAGAACATCACCTGCACTCCCCGAAACTGCTCTCTGTACCGGGGCAGCTGTTCCCAATCCACTATAGTCTGCTTGAGTAAAGGATGCTTGATTCCGATGGGACGCCTGACCAGCACTCTGATCTCATCCCAGGCTCCCCGGCTCAGCAGCTCCTGGGTTACTGCCTTCCCTACCAAACCGGTGGCTCCCAGCACCATTGCTATTCGTGACATCGCAGAGCCTCCTTTTTCAAAAAAATCATCATAAATCATATCACCTTTACGCATCTTTAAGAATTTTCCGTCCGAGCGTTGCAGCCAGCACGATCATCAGCAATCCGACAACTAACTGCGTTCCGAATACCTGGATCCAGTGCGGCCAATCCTCAATCCATTCATAGATTTTACCGCCAATCAGCGGACCAAAAAACGAGGAAATCCCTGTAAGCGCTGCATACACAGCCATATACATCGGACGCTCTTTTTTGGGAGTATCGCCAATAATAAAGTTGAAGGCCAGCTGATTGAAGCCACCAACACCCACCCCGAACACAACATGGGCGGCGAACAGCACTACCAGCATCGGCAGCACCGAGAGCAGGCCCCAGATCAAAGAGGAAACAGCAATGATGGGAAGCGTCCAAAGCAACAACCGTTTGTTGCTATATTTCGCATTCAAGTTCCCCCAGACGTAGAAACTGGCCATCATGAACACCGTCTGTGATACATTGAGCAACGACATGGTTTGATAATTGATATTCAGCAGTTGCAGCATTACATAAGAATACATTGGAACAACAAGATTTTGCAGCAAAAGCCAGCCAGCAAGGAACAGTGTAGACTTCATGAACAGTGTGTCGTGAAGCGGCTTCTTGAGCATCGGCAGAAACTTGTTTTCTTCAGACTTCTCGAACGGCACATCCGGGTAGAAGAGATAGACAATAATGTTAGCCGTTGAGAAAATCCATACCACAATGTACAAAATGAGAAACCCATGGCCCCCGGGATAACGGTCCAAAACGATGCCGCCGCCGTACATCACCAGACTGCCCAGAGCGTTCAGAAAAGTATTACGGATTCCGAAATAACGGCCGCGCACCTTCGGCGGAACCAGATCACTGATAACAGAACTCCATAACACGGAGCCGGCTGTATTTGCAATGAAAGCGGTTGTATATAACGCTATAAAAGCTATTACCCAGTATTCTTTTGGAAAGATAAACGGTACCAGGCCGGTAGAACCCCACAGTATCCGGTGAAGGGCAACAAAAGTGACCATGGCCCACTTGCGACTGGGCAGCCTCTGGATCAAGAATGCAACACCGATCTGCCCGATATTGACCAGCGTCGTCAATGCCAGCACAAAACCGATCTGACTGGAGGTAGCTCCTAGGTATAACAGAAAACCCGTAAGAAACTGCCCTTGAAGCAGGACCTGGAAGATCGTCGCAGGGATCCCCTCAAATGTGGCTATCTGCAAATTCTTGCGCTGTACAGAGGCTTTGCGAGTACGCTTGGGACGATGAACCGGTTGCCTGTTTCTCATGATGCTCATGGGAACGATAACACTCCTTTGATGCGGCTTTGGCTTCATTCTACTCCGCATCAATCTCCTGTCAATATGGCGAAATCACAAATAAAATTGGAGTCCCGTTCCCGAAATTTCTCTTGTCCTAAATAGGCAGATATAGCGAAAAGATACTGCCCTTTCCCTCCTCGCTCTGAACAGTGATGAAGCCGCCGAGCAGTCTGGCAAGATCATGACTAATGGACAACCCTAGCCCTGTTCCGCCGTATTTGCGGCTAATCGTCCCGTCCGCCTGCCGGAAGGCTTCGAAAATGATCACCCGCTTCTCTTCGGCAATGCCGATGCCACTGTCCCTTACTTCAAATACCATCCAGTTCAGATCCTGCCCGTCTTCCCAACGCTGTTCCGCTCGGATACTCAGCATTACACTGCCCATCTGTGTGAATTTAAACGCATTGGACAGCAGATTCCGCAAGATTTGCTGCACCCGCTGTGGATCTGAGATGATGGTCGGCATGAGATTTTCACTTACACTGACCACGAATTCAAGCTCCTTTTGCTTCGCAATCACACTGAACTGCAGAGTCAATAGCTCTGGAATCTCGCTTACATTCACCTGTTCCTTAATAATATCCAGTCGGCCCGCCTCCACCTTGGACAGGTCAAGGATATCGTTGATGAGCGTCAGTAGCTCTTCGCCCGAACGATGGATAATACCGCCGTACTCAGCAATCTCTTCCCCGGTAGTGGAATTATCATTTTCTTCTATTAATTGCGATAAATTGATTATACTGTTCAGAGGGGTCCTCAGCTCATGTGACATATTGGCCAGAAACTCCGATTTGTACTGCGAGGCCAGCATCAATTGCTTCGCTCTTTCCTCTAGCACGATTTCATTCTTGTGCAGTTCCTCTGTTTGAGCGGACAACAGCTCATTCGCACACCGTATCTGCTCATTGCGGGAAAGCTCCAATTGAAAGTCCCAAATGATCAGCGCAAATAAAATACTGAGAAGCAATCCGGAAGGAAATGTGATCGGCATAATTTCTGTTATGTACTCTGTTGCAGGGATTACACCAAAAATAGTAATATTCAGTGCGTTCATGACATTCACCGCCAGAATGACGCTGAAGCCCTTTTTAATTATGGACGCCTTTGAACGGGTAATCCAGAAGCTGATTCCGGCGCAGAGGAAACCAAGAATCGATAGATTGAGCATTCCCGCGAGTGCAGCTTCATTCCATCCGAAGGTCAGCCGGGTCAGACCCGTTCCAAATCCGATCAACATAAGGGAAAAGGGCTGCGGAAAAGCGATTGTCGTGATAATGATCGGCACAAACCTCAAATCAAAGATAACATGCTCATCCAGTCTGTATCCAAAAAAAGAGCTGATCCATCCGGCGAATATCGCCAGAAATACCCAGCTTATCTGCTTCACGCGTTTAGAAGCATATGTGATGAGATGCTTGTATAATAAATTGGCCAGATAGGCAATGGTGATCAACACAGCTGTGTTCACGAAAAATATTTTCAAATATTCCATAGCATCACTCCTGGCCTAAATATTAGAAGCTACCAGTAATACTAGCATATTAATCCACCTGATTCATTGAATAACAGGCGCTATTTCTACAATCTCCGGTATCTAATTAAGCAGCCCTTCTCAGCGGCAGCAGAAGAGCGCAAATCAGATGCGATTTGCGCTCTTTTCCTATGTTATTTTTGCCTATCAATCCCGGAACGAACGTCCCCAGGTTCTATATTCTTCTTCCGCAGCGTCCTTTGTGTGTCCATAACGCTCTTGAATCTTGCCTACCAGCTTATCCTTCTCACCGTCAATGACATTAAGATCATCATCAGTAAGCTTGCCCCACTGCTTCTTGGCCTCGCCTCTAAGCTGCTTCCATTTCCCTTTAAATACATTGCTGTCCATAGCATGCTCATCTCCTCATGTCTGGATTAAAGTACATATATAGGACATGTCTTCACAGGCCTTATTACCCCTCGTTTAACAGCATGAATCCTAAGTTGACTCTTCAACCCTGGAGAAAGAGGTCGTCTTTTGTCACATAATAATCTTTAAAATAGCTTTCAATATTTTCTAAAATTTGATATACTACATATATAAATTAATTTTTAAAAATTTAAGTGATTATTTTCACATAATTAAGCATCGCTTCTGTGCTAGAATGCCATCGGAGATAAAACAAGTTCATTAAATTTTTCATTATACATAACCGATATATGTCATGTAAAAGTTACATTCAGGGGAGTTGCCCCAAAATTAAAGTGATAAATGTCATTTATAAAGTGATTTTTATCACTTCCAAAGTCGTTAAAATGTTTTACATTTTAATATATATATTTTAAACTATTTTCTTGGAGGTCATACCAAATGAAAAAAGCTTCTGTAATCTTGTCGAGTGCCCTGATTCTTGGTTTGCTTGCAGGCTGTGGCAACAACAACAGCAACAATGCCACGACTGCGACTAACACCCCCGCTGAAACAACTGCACCTGCCGCAAATTCCGGAAATGCCGGAACTGAAACTGCCAAGTATCAAGACGGCGTCTACTACGGAACTGCACCTGCTGACGAAAAAACTGGCTGGGAATCCTACGCTATTCTGACTGTTGAAGGCGGAAAAATCACCAAAGCCGACTGGAATGCTTTCAATGTAAAAACTGCTGGTGATCTGAAGAAGAAGGTTTCTGAAGACGGCAAGTACGGTATGAAAAAAGGCGGCGCTCAAGCAGAATGGCACGAGCAAGCTGCAAAAGCTGAAGCATTTTTGATCGATAAACAAGACCCTGCGGCAATTACCCTTGACGCTGAAGGCAAAACAGATGCAATCTCCGGTGTATCCATTCACGTTGGTGAACTGGTTGAAGCCGCTAAGGCTGCCCTGGCTGCTGGACCTTCCGAAGCGGGCTCTTACAAAGACGGTGGTTACACGGCAGAAGGCGAAATGGACCCTGAATCCGGATGGAAATCCACTGTAGCCCTGACTGTTGCGGACGGTAACGTTGTCGCTGCTAACTTCAGCGGTGTAAATGCTGCCGGTGATGACAAGAAACAATTCTCCATTGATGGCAAGTACGGCATGAAAAAAGGCGGCGCTCAAGCGGAGTGGCATGAAGAGATCGCCAAAGCAGAAGCTTATTTCGTAGAGAACAAAGGCACTGCTCCTGCTCTGGATGCTGAAGGCAAAACAGATGCAATCTCCGGTGTATCGATCCACGTTGGAGAGTACTACACATTGGCAGCAAAAGCGCTTGAAGGAGCAAAGTAATTTAACGACAGCTCCCTCTTACAGCTAATCAGACGAATGAGGTGAATTTCTTTTGAAAAAAATAGTCATTTTGGGCGGCGGCTACGGCGGCGTACTCACGGCTAAAAAACTGGCAAAGAAATTTAAGAACAACAAAGAAATTGAAATTACGCTTATTGACCGGAATCCGTACCACACACTCTTAACTGAGTTGCACGAGGTTGCTGCAAACCGCGCTCCTGAGGATTCGATCAAGATTGATCTTAAAAAAATCTTTGCCGGATTGAAAGTTGATGTTGTACTAGATGAAATCAGCAATATTGATTTTAAAGGTAAAAAGCTTAAATCCGAAAAAGCTACCTATGCGTTTGACTACCTTGTCATCGGTACAGGCAGCAAGCCAACCTACTTCGGCATTCCGGGCGCAGAAGAGAACACCTTCTCCTTCTGGTCCAATGATGATGCGGTTGCACTCAAACGCCAGATTCGTGACATGTTCACCAAAGCGGCAAAGGAAAAGAATGCGGCGGTCCGCCGCTCCATGCTTACCTTTGTAATCATCGGTGCAGGATTTACCGGTGTCGAGTTGGTCGGCGAGATGGCCGAGTATCGCGAAGAGCTTTGTAAAGAATTCTATATCGATCCATCCGAAGTCCGGTTGATCGTTGCAGATATGGCTCCTAAGATTCTGCCGATTCTGCCAGATAAGCTGATTTCCAAAGCAACGGCTTACCTGAAAAAGTTGAACGTAGAGATCGTTACCGGAGCCAAGATCACTGAAGTAGGCAAAGGCAGCATTGCTCTCGGCGAGAAGAATGTCGTAGCTGCGAATACTGTAGTGTGGACTGCCGGTGTTGAAGGCTCTGAAATCGTAGGTAGCCTCGAAGGCGATGTTAAACAAGAGGGCCGCAAACGTATCGTTACGAATGAGCATCTTGAAAGTGTCGATCATAAGAACGTGTACGTTGTCGGGGATAACATTTTCTTTATCCCTGAGGGTGAGACCCGTCCTGTTCCACAGATGGTTGAGAATGCTGAGCAAGCAGCTCCAATCGTTGCTGGCAACATTGAAGCTGACATTAAAGGTACGGCGAAAAAAGCCTACAAACCAGGCTTCCACGGTACCATGGTCTCGATCGGTAGCCGCTACGGTGTAGCAAACGTTGGTCTTCCAGGCAAACTGTTTATGCTTACCGGCTTCATGGCTATGCTTTCCAAGCACGCTATTAATATGTTCTATCTGTCCCAGGTTGTGGGCTTTAACAAAGTATGGACTTATATGATGCATGAATTCTTCCATGTGGAGAACCGCAAGAGCTTCCTCGGCGGCCATTTCTCCAAACGTTCGCCGAACTTCTGGCTCGTTCCGCTTCGCGTTCTGCTGGGTGGCATGTGGTTGTATGAAGGTATTGATAAGCTCAAGAAGATATGGACGGACCCTAATAAAATCTTCCTGATTCCTGCCGCACCTCATGCTGTAGATGCTTCTTCCGCAGCGAGCGAAGCAGTCAACGCCGTTAAGGATACGGTGGATGCGCAATCCGCAGCTTCAGCTGTTTCCACCGCCAAAGAAGCGGTTCAAGCATTGCCGGTTCCGAACTTTGTACACAGCATTACTAACTGGTTCATGGATTTGATGTTCTATCAAGCTGACGGAAGCTATACTTTCCTGGCAAAATGGTTCCAAATCGGTATGGTCTGCGCCGAGATTGTCTTTGGTGTTATGCTGATCGTTGGTCTGTTCACTGCTCTTTCTTCCATAGCCACCATAGGTATGGCCGTTATGATCTGGTCATCCAAGATGGCTTCGACAGAAATGCTCTGGTATGCTGCAGCAGCTGTTGCCTGCATCGGCGGTTCCGGTAGTACGCTTGGCCTGGATTACTATGTCTTGCCTTGGCTGAAGAAGCAGTGGAAGAGAATTCCGCTCGTAAGGCGCTGGTACCTGTACACTGACTGACGTTAATACTCTTGTTTCATTAGCATTCACAAATTTTAATCATTTATATCATTAAAATGTGAAGTTTGTATGTTCTTTCAGCTTAATATGTGTATTCTTCAGAGTAATGTGTCCACGGACACATTACTCTACTTATTTACGAGTGGTTTTGTAGGGATGATCGGGAATGGTTCCTTCCAGCAAAACCGACAAGAAGGAGAGATTCTTGTGAATAATCAACTCGCTCAAGAGACCTTCCGGTTGCTACAGGCTGACATGTCACCCATCGCCGGAATTCAGCTGCATCTCTCTCCGGTGGAATGTGAGCAACTGCTCCCGGTACTGGAACGCCATGATCTGGAATACAGCCGTAAAGTTCATTTGCTGGGTATTTACACCATTCTCACCCTGGCTGCGAAACGCCATATGGAATGTGTACCACATCATCCCGACCTTACCCGCAACATTTTGGATGGAGACTATTTATACAGCTTTTACTTACAATTTGCGGTGAAAACCCGCGAGCTGGATCTCGTAGCTTATTTGGCTCCTTCGATCAAAAAAATGCAGATTAGACGGGCAAATGGAAACTTCGCGGAAGAGAATCTGGCTGTTATAATGGAAGAGTTCCTGATCAGGGAACAAAGACAACAGGGACGCACAAGCAAAGCCATTTGACAGGTGGGGATCATTAAGATGAAGCTGCATGAGGCCTTGAACATCGACCTGAAGGAAATAAACCGGGAAATCGAGAATCTGGTGGCGCGTGACAAAGATGTGCCCAAGAATTCGCAGCTTGCCCAAGGTATTCTGCAATTAATCGGGTCCGGCGGTAAACGGCTTAGGCCGTTGATGGTCATCGTCGGAAGTCGTTTTGGCCGAAAGCCTCCCGGACGCAGAGCTCTCCAGCTAGCCGCAGCCGCGGAATTCATTCACGCCGCCTCCTTGATTCATGATGACGTTATTGACGATGCAGAAGTTCGGCGCGGAAGTCCTGCTCTTCATGTCATAACCGGCGTAGGTTCCGCCGTACATATCGGGAATTACATGTCTGCCCGGGTCATCGAGCTGTTAAGCAAACACACCGGAGATAAAAATCGTTATGTTCATGACTTGTCTGCTGTCGCCACCGCTCAGCTCTGTCTGGGCGAGTACCAGCAGTTGGAACATGCCTATGATTACGACTTCACCATGGAGCAATACCTGGAGAAGTCACGCAACAAAACAGCGCTGCTGATGGCTACATGCCTGCGCGTCGGCGCCTTGTCCGCCGAAAGCACAACAGAGGTCGCAAGCCTGCTGTACAACTTCGGTGAGGCGCTGGGCATGTCCTTTCAAATCCAGGATGACCTGCTGGATTTCACACAGTCCGCTGAGGTACTCGGCAAGCCAGCCGGCAGTGACCTGCGTCACGGCCAAGTCACGCTGCCGGTACTGTTCGCCCTGCAGGACCCTGAGCTGGCCCCGGCCATCCGCATGATCGGCCCCGATTCTTCGGATGCCGAGATTGCCCATGTACTGGGCCTCATCACCCGCAGCGATGCGCTGCTGCGGGCCGAGCAGGTCAGCCGGGATTATCTGGACCAAGCTGCTGTCATTATCCAGCAGCTGTCATCCTACCCGGCGCATACCAACCTGGTCACGTTGCTGGAATACTTCTCAGCGCGTGACCACTAGCGGCGGGGGTCGCAATCCCCCGCCCTCACGGACAACAAAAAAGGATACCCCCATGCACATGTGATATGCTCCCCATATAGTAGACAGGTGAAATAATAAAAACCTGTTACTGTATGGGGAGCATTTTTATGGAACAAAAGAAGTTTACAGCCCTTGAAAAAATAACGATACTTCAGGAAATTGAATATGGACACATCGGGTTAAAAGCTGGTGCTCGGAAATACGGATTAACTAAAACATCTATATTGAAATGGCGACGACGTTATCAATTGTACGGCTACGAAGGCCTAGAACCTCGAACCCATAACCAAAAGTATTCAATAGAACTTAAACTCCAAGCGGTTAGGGATTATATCGAGGGTGGATTGTCGCAAAGCCAAATTATCTACAAGTATAAGATCGCAAGTACAACCCAACTCGCCAACTGGATTAAGAAGTATAATGGTCATAGCAACAGTTTAACGGCTAATTCAGGAGGAACTAAAGCTATGACCAAAGGACGCGCAACCACTTGGCAGGAACGGATAGATATTGTGTTGTATTGTCTGGCAAATGGACAAGATTACACAAAGGCAGCAAGTCATTTTCACGTTTCTTACCAACAAGTATATAGCTGGGTGAAAAAGTACGAAGCAGGCGGCGAGAAGGCGCTAAGGGACGGCAGAGGACGCACGAAAGCGCCTGAAGAGCTCACGGAAGCAGATCGCCATAGGCTCGCCATGCAAAAGCTGGAATACGAGAATGCACGGCTTCGTGCGGAGAATGCTTTTCTAAAAAAGTTAGAGGAACTCGAAAGGAGGAGACGTTAAGTCAAGTTCGTCAGGAGAATATCTACTTGGCTATTCAGGCCGTTCAGCAAGAGGAGTCTCGCCCCATTCAGCTTTTGTGTGACATTGCAGAAATCTCGCGCTCAAGTTACTACAAATGGTTGAACCGTAAACCCAGTTCCCGGGAGACCGACAACGCGAAACTGACCCAGGCCATGCTCCTTCTATATGAGAAGGTGGAGCGAATCTTTGGGTATCGCCAGCTCACTCTACATTTGCGCAGACAAATGGGCAAAGCGCTGAACGCGAAGCGAGTGTACCGCCTTATGAGGCTCCAAGGCATCCAGTCTGTCATCCGAAGAAAGCGGAAGAAGTACGTAGGCTCCACGCCTCAGCAGGTCGCAGAGAATGTATTGAACCGCAACTTCGAGGCGGAAACACCAAACCAAAAATGGGTAACGGATGTAACGGAATTCAAGTACGGCAACGGACAGAAAGCGTATTTAAGCGCCATTAAGGATCTGCATGACAAGTCCATTGTTGCTTACGTTCTGGGTCATTCTAATAATAATTCGCTGGTCTTTAAGACGTTAGAGTTGGCTTTGGAGGCAGCGCCAGAGAACCATCCCTTACTTCACAGCGACCGTGGTTTCCAGTATACCTCTCTGCACTTTAAGGAGATGCTGGACGAAGCGAAACTGACGCAAAGCATGTCCCGGGTGGGCTGCTGCATTGATAATGGACCGATGGAATCCTTTTGGGGCACACTGAAATGTGAGAAGTACTACTTGCATACCTACCGCACTTTTGAAGAGCTCCAACAAGACATTGATAATTACATACACTTTTACAATTACGAACGGTTGCAGGCAAAACTAAACGGCCTCAGTCCTATTGAATTCAGGACTAAGGCCGCTTAAGGATCTTTTATTTTTTGCACTGTCTACTTGACGGGGTGCAGTTCACATGGGCTGGTATCCTTTTTTGTCGTCCTTGTTTGTTGTTCTTTTATTGCCGATTGCACATAAATGAACAGAGCACAACGTCAGTGGTAAGTTTCAGTATGATTCTTCTACTTTGGATACTAATTTGGTGTTACCGAAGCTTGTTGACTTACCAAGTACTCAATCACAGGGTAAGCTACAACATGTCTATCTCTGTAGGTCTGATCGATTACCGTATTTTGAGTGCTAAGTATCCCCTTCTGCAATATTGCTGCTTTAAATCCCCGTTCGAGTGCACCGTTATATGTGAAAAGCACACAATGCTCTGCTGCAAATCCGGACACAATAACCAGTTGGATTCCTTTATTGCTTAATACGGCTTCCAGCTCTGTTTTCCAAAATGCGTTAGAATACTCTTTGTTGATCTGAATATCATCCTGTCCTATTACGATCTCAGGGATAAAATCCAGTTTAGCAACGCTAGATTCATCCGCCCCTTCAATATCTTTCACATGGATGACAGTGTGATTGTTCTCCCGAAGCAGACCAGCAACATGATTAATATATTCACAGGCAGAATGAACAACAGCTTTTTCTACTTGATCTTCCAAAAAGTTGGTCTGCATATCAATCACCAGTAAAGCAATCGTCAAGGTTCGTTCCCCATTTCTGAAGATATTTTAGAATTCATATAAATTACAAATAACCGATGATTTATGCCATATATCTCTAAGCATACTATAGGCAAGGCGGACCTTACAGGTAAAGTTTAAATTTAATTATATGCAAATAAAAGGCTCTGTTAGATGGATATCCTGCAATCCAACAGAGCCTTTACATTTAACCTTAATGTGAGAAAAGCTGAGTGCTCGCTCACGAGCTCTCCGCGGAAAGCCTGCTTCAAATTCACCGCAGTCGCGCTTAGCCAACCATTCGGCTTACCTAACCTTCCACTCAGCTAAAGTAAAAATAATCCACCAGCGTACACAACAAGATCACCATACTGATCACCTGATTCAGATTATACGAAGCCACCTTCATCAATTTGCGATTCGAGGGCTTGATAATCTTGTGCTCAGCCATTAGTAAGATCGTCGCTATGCCGATCCCGACTAGATAGATCCAGCCGAGATCACGCCAGACGTACAGGAAGAGCAGCAGCATAATCATGATAAAGTGCAGCCCTTGGGCGATGCGCAGCGCATTCTCCAGGCCGAAAAAGCTGGGAATGGACCACAGTCCATGCCGACGGTCAAATTCAATGTCCTGCGTGCCGTAAATAATGTCAAAGCCGGCAATCCACAGCATGACTACTGTCCCAATGACAAATGGGGTGAAGGCAATATTGCCCGTCACGGCGAACCAAGCGCCGATTGGAGCCGAAGCAATCACAAACCCCAGATACAGATGGCTGAGGAACGTAAAACGCTTGGTATACGAGTATGAGGAGATTAGCAGAATCGCTACCGGCGACAGCACCAGGCAGAGCAGATTCAGCATCCCCGAAGCCACAATAAAGATAGCATAGTTGATAATGATAAATAAAATGACTTCTTTCTCCATCAGTAGCCGTTGTGGCAGATGGCGGTGGGCGGTGCGAGGGTTGGCTTTGTCAAAAGCGCGATCTGCCAGCCGATTGAACGCATTCGCACCGTTTCGGGCGCCGATCAAGGCGATCAATCCCCATAGCATGACCCGGCCGGACGGCCAGCCGCCTGCTGCCCAGACCATAGAAATAATGGCAAACGGCAGCGAGAACAGCGTATGGGAGAACATGACCAATTCGCCGAACATTTTTATTTTTAGAGCAGCATTCTTAAAAGCATTGAATATCACCATAACATGATTCCTCTTTCTTCGTTTCCTGTAGCATGCGGCTTCGCCCACGGGTCAGACCCGGTACTTGCACATTACTTCGAGACTCCCCGCAGCACCTCATCTAATACTGTAATCATACCATCAATATCTTCGGCTGTAACGATAAGTGGCGGCTGAAAAGCCAATACATTACGGTTGATTCCGTTCTTGCCAATCAGATAACCACGGTCCTTCATCTCTTCTAAAATGTCGTCCGTTAAGGCCCCGGCAGCAGCGGCATCGCCCCCAGTAAGCTCCGCACCCAGCATAAATCCGGTTCCCCGCACATCGGAGATCAACGCCGGGTAACGTTCTTGCAGTGACTTAAGACCTGCCTTAAGATGAGCCCCGAGCGAGGCCGCACGTTCCTGCAGCCCCTCAGTACGGATATAATCAAGCACAGCAAGGGCTGTAACAGCTGATACCGGGTTTCCGCCAAAGGTAGAGGCAGATGGGCGGTTCAGCGAAAGTGCAATCTCATCCGTGGTGGCGAAAGCCGCCACTGGTACGCCGTTACCAAGTGCTTTGGCCATGCTGATGATATCCGGCACAACATCAAAGTGCTCCATCGCAAACATGGCACCTGTCCGCCCAAAGCCGGTTTGGATCTCATCAGCAATCAGAAGCACACCGTAATGATCCAGCAGTGCCTTCACCTCGCGGAAGTACCAGGATGCTGGCATAATCATGCCTCCGTTACCCTGAATCGGTTCAGCGATCAGCGCGGCGATAGTGTCACCTTTTTCCTCCAGCACACGTGCCAGACTTTTCAGCGAAATCTCTGCCGCCTCTTCAAGCGTCAGCTCCGGATGATAGGGCCGTTCAATGAACGTAACATCCTCATCGAGATAACGATCCGTTCGCCACATAGGCAGACCTGTCACACTCATCGTCAAGTTAGTTCGGCCATGCAAGCCGCTTTCCAGCGCTATAAACCCTTTGCGTCCGGTGTGCATCCGGGCCAGGAGCAACGCCCCCTCATTAGCCTCTGATCCGCTGTTGACGAAGAAAGTCCGGCGCAAGTTACCTGGCAGCACTTCCTCCAGTCTCTCCGCCAGATCTACAGCTGGCTGCGTTAGATAGATCGTTGTTGTATGCTGCAACTGCTGAAGCTGTGCTATCGTCCGTTCGGTAATCGCCGGATTACAGTGACCGCAAGCCACTACAGAAACGCCAGCGAAGAAGTCGGTGTATTCCTTCCCCTTCTCATCATAGACAAACTGCATATTCCCCCGTACGATCTGTGGAGAATCGCGATAAAAATGTGCTGTGCAGGGATAGAAGTATTGTTTGCGTTTGGCAGCTACCGCTTCTCTTCCAATATAGCTTCCTTGTTCCATCGATGATTCCCTCCCTTTCTGTTGCTTGATAACCCGAGACTTGGGATTACTCGTAGCTACATATAATTTTTAATTTTAACTTATATAGCGGCATAACTGGTGAATAAAATAAATACTTTGTGAAAAAAATAACAATACAATTCATCAACTACCGCAGTTTTTCCCCAAATCCTATTTGTTTAAAATTTTAATTAAATTGCAAGGCCCCTAAAGTATAGCCCGCATAGACAGGCTTCAGGCCACCCAGCAGCTCGCCGTTCTGGTTCAAGCCTTGTATCGCATGTTGATACGAAATAATAATGTCACGCAGTTGCTCTGCCGTGTACGTAGCTCCTTCGATTCGGAAGCTGGCAATCCCCAGCCCACTCATCTCCTGCAGCATCGGCAGGTAACACAGTTCTTTGGCGAACAACAGATGACAGCGTCCATGCTGGTCGCGGTAGACTGGATTCTCGCCTTTGTCGGTTTTGAGCACCAGTACTTCATTACTAACATACAGGTTGTCTTCCTGAGCAATCGGCTCCATAACTTCTGTATTCTCATAGAGATCATGATCCATATACATCAGCGCGGGTGTGCCATGCACGACCACTTCCAGCGGCTGCTCACATCGAGCGGCAAAGGTAGTGAAATGCTCCAGCGTCATCTCCGGCGATACCGTAAGCTTTTCCAGACCATATCCAGCATAGAATCCGGCAGATAGATGATTGTACACGTTCAGATTACTGTCGCCGATCATTGAGTATCCAGTGGTTTTGTACCGGCGAATGGCTCCGAGATTGGTTACGAGCAGTCCATCGATCGGCAAGCGTTCACCGTTTAACAACTGGTCATATTGGTCAAAATGCAGCTCGGTCATCATGCGCGGCATGCCCAGATAGATTTTCGTATCGCCCTTCAATGCACCTAGCTCCTGTATATCACGCTTCGTGAACGGACGATCTGGCTCAAATACATCCCCGGGAAGATGCAGAATGTCCACACCCTGTGCGAGCACCATTCTTGCCTGCTCCATGTTGTTGACACGTACCGCAAGCTCCGGTCTGGTCTGCTCCTTCTGTCCGGCTTGTGCCATCCGCTCCCGGAGTACTGTGATACGTTCTTCAGACAGTTCACGTTCTGCGGTTGGTGTGCTGAATACTTTGCCAGTGCTGTAGAACTTACCCGTTCCCTCATAACGTCGATTAATATTGGACAGACCAGGTTTTCCAAAAGCATAGGCTGTAGAGAAATCACGTTTGCGGTTCTGGTAAAGCAGCTTCGAATCCACTGTACGTTCAAAACCTACAGGATCATCAATGTACCGGTCAATCGCATCCCCATAGCTGTTCACCAGCGTCACCATGAACTCTTTATCACGCATCCGGCCTTCGATCTTAAAGGAGGTGATGCCCGATTCAATTAATTCAGGAATGTGCTCATACATATACATATCTTTAACAGCAAGCGGATACTCCGCAGGGAAGACATATCCATCCTTCTTCACCCGGTAGTCCCAGCGGCACGGCTTCATACACTTACCCCGGTTGCTGCTCATGCCAAACACCTGGGAGCTGAAGTAACAATTCGCCCCGTGAACGGAGCACATATCGCCATGCATGAAGTATTCCAGTTCCATTCCGCTCCGCTGGCCCAGCAGCTTGGCTGTCTGTAGATCCATTTCCCGTGAGGTGACGACTCTGGTGACGCCAAGATCACGCAGCGCGTAAATCATCTCTAAATTGTGTACATTCATCATGACCGAAGAGTGAACCGTAAGGCCCAGCCCCATCTCGCGGATCAATTCCAGCACCGACATATCCTGTACGATTAAGGCGTCGGGACGAACGCTATCCAGAAAACGCAGATACTCGCGGGCTTCCTCCACATCCTCTTCGCTAAACAGATTGTTTACTGTGATATATACTTTTTTGTCCAGACGATGGGCGATATCCAGCGCCTCTACGATCTCTTCATGCGACAGATTGTATCCCTTGCGCATCATTCTCATATTGAGAACCGGGCCGCCCAAATAGACGGCATCACAGCCAGACTGAACGACTTCCTTAAAAATATCGAAAGTGCCGGCTGGTGCGAGCAATTCAATCTCTCTACCATTAAAATAACGTGCCATAGTTGTTCCCTCCCAAGTTGATCTTGCTCTATAAATGCATTGCCGCTCAGAACGTGCGCTATAGCCAAGCTACTGCAACGCCCATTACGACAAACATTAGTATAAAAACAGTATCGGCCCCGCCCCATATCGGGCGGTGATACCGGCTGCGCGGCGCATCCATACGGAAGCCACGAGCCTCCATGGAGTAGACCAGATCCTGTGCGCGGCGGAAGGCGCTGGCGATAACGGGAACAAGCAGTGACACCAGCATCCGCCCTTTCTCCTTCAAAGGCAGTTCCTTCAGATCAGCACCGCGTGAAGCCTGCGCCTTCATAATGATCTGAGATTCATCGAGAATCGTAGGGATGAACCGCAGCGAAATATCGATCATGAGCGTGATGCGTTCCGGCGATAGCCCGAATTTTTTGAACGGTGACAAAATTCCTTCCAGACCCTGATTAAGCTTGCCGGGAGTGGTCGTGAAGGTCAGCAGCGCCGAGAAGGTGATCAGGAAGAACATACGAATCACCGAGAACGCCCCCAGACGAAGCCCGTCTTCGTACAAGACCCAAGAGCCGATGGACAGCCACACTGCTCCTTCTTTTATCGATATAACCTGTACGATAAAAATAAATAGCATCAGATAGCGCAGCGGCTTGGCTGCTTTAAGGAAATACTTGAGCGGGATTCGGGTCGAAGCCATGACCACCACCGAGAATACCGCTAGCAGTGCCATCGCCATCCAGGAACGGGATAGCAGAATGACTGCTACATAAAGCAGCATCCCAGTAATTTTGGCTCTGGCATCCAGTTTGTGTACCCATGATCCAGTTTCAATGCTGCGACCCAGCAGCAGCCTCTCATTCATGGTCATCCCTCTTTCCGCCAGCCCCGTCAAGGCCCTTGGCTTCTGTAGGTAGTGAGGCTATAAGTTCGGCAAGACTCTCAGCTGTTAGTCGAGGCACTTCATCCTCTAACCCCAATCGGTCAGCGACTGCGCGCCAGTAACGGAGCGACTGCGGCACCGTAAGGCCGCAGCGTTCCAGAATAGCTGGGTCCTTGGCAAGATCACCGGCGCTGCCCTGAAAGGCTGTTCGGCCTTCCTTTAACACGATCCAGCTATCCGCTACAGGCAGCAGCTCATCCATCCGGTGAGTTACAATAACCACCGTCCGGCCCTGCTCCCGGCACAACCGTTCCAAGAGCGAGATCAGCTCTGTGCGGCTGATGGGATCCAAGGTGGCTGTCGGTTCATCCAGCACAACAATATCAGGGTCCATCGCCAGCACTGAGGCGATAGCTGCCTTGCGCATCTGGCCGCCGCTGAGCTTGAACGGATTGCGCTCCAGGAGGTCCAGATCCAGTCCCATGTCCAGCATCGCTTTGCGCGCACGTGCCTTTGCGTCCTCCGAACTCATCCCAAAGTTCAGCGGGCCGAAGCAAAGATCCTTCTCGACCGTCTCCTCGAACATCTGCTGCTCCGGGAATTGAAAGACCAGCCCTACGCGGCGGCGCAGCGGCAGCAGCTTAGGTGACTTCTCTCCGGCACGAAGCGTTACATCCAGCACCCTTACTGTGCCCTCCGATGGCTTCAAGATGCCGTTGAACAGCTGGAGCAGTGTAGACTTGCCGGAGCCCGTCGCCCCAGCGATACCTACAATAGAGCCTTGCGGGATACTCAGATCAATGTCGTGCAGTGCCGTCTGTTTCCACAGGCTTCGGTCGGCATAGGTGTAGCTTACTTGTTGTAATTGTATGGCCATAGCGTCTCTATAAGCTCCTTTTCACTGCGGGGAACGTCCATTTGAATCCCATGCTCCTCGAGCTCCCCTGCCAGCCGCCATGCGTATGGCGCACGCAGATGGCATTTCTCCAGCAGTTCCTCGTTGCGAAACAGCTCGGCTGGTGTCACATCGGCGGCCAGGCCACCTCCGTGAAGGGCCAGCACTCGCTCCGAGGCCAGGATCTCATCCGCATCATGCGTAATCATCAGAAGGGTATATCTGCCTTCGGCATGCATCTCTTTCAGGATGCCAAGCAGTTCGTCACGGCTTCCCTCGTCCAACATAGAAGAGGCCTCGTCAAAGATGACGATGCCTGGCTCCATTGCAAGAATGGAAGCGATGGCGACACGCTGCTTCTGGCCTCCCGACAGCTCCCCGGGGTGCTTGGCCAACAGGTGGGCAATTCCTAAGCGCTCCGAATAGATCTGCAAGCGACTCTCCATCTCTTCGTAGGATAGACAGAGTCCTTCCAGGCCAAAAAGAATATCTTCTTCTACAGTAGCTCCGATAAACTGGTTATCCGGATTCTGGAAGACCATGCCGATGCTCTGCCGGATAGGACCAATCGATGCCTCTTCAAGCTTCATCCCGCAGACGGTAATCTCTCCCGCCCCTGCGGGCAGCAGAGCGTTAAAGAGCTTCACCAGCGAGGATTTACCGCAGCCGTTGGGGCCAACGAGGCTTACCCACTGTCCTTGGGGTATGGTGAACGATATATCTTGCAGAATCGGATGCTCCGGACCATAGCCGAATGAGACACCCTCCAGCGCGATCACCACTTGTCCCGCTTGTGCTCCGTTAGCTTGTTCTTCATGCGCTTCCTTCATGTTAGTCATCCTTTCGCTGCGTCTCCCGGATCGTCCAGAAACTCTTCGAACAACGAGATTTTAGACAGTGAGGTGACCAGATACCGGACAGCAAATCCTACAGCCACCCCTGTGACCACCCCTGTAATGAGCAGCATCGGCAAATAGTAGAATATCTTCAGCGAAGCAAACACCATTGACGCTGCCAGCAGCTGTCCGATATTGTGAGCGACCCCGCCGGCTATGCTGATGCCGATCAGGCTAAGTTGCTTCCCGCCAATCAACATCAACAGGTACATCACTACGAAACTGAACAACGACCCGAATAGACTAAACAATAAACTGGAAAAGGTGCCTAGTATAAATGCGGTAAGCAGTGTCTTCAAAACAACGAGCAGGAAGGCATCGCGTCCGCGCAAAAAGAAAATACAGGTCAATATCATGATATTGGCCAGGCCCAGCTTGGCACCAGGTACCAACCCCATTCCTGACAGTGGAATTTGGGCCTCAACTAGACTCAGCACTACAGCCACTGCAGCGAAAATCGCGATAATGACCGTTCTTTTCAACGCCGTAGCTGATTCACTACTGGACATACCCATCTACTTCATCCTCCCCCGACACACTAGCGATCTCTACCAGCACCCGGTGCGGCAGGCAGACAATCGTTTGCTTGGTCCGGGTAATCCTTCCAAAACCGAGACATACCTTATCCGGGCAATCGGCATCATACATTTCAATGCCATAGTCATGCACCTTCAAAATGTTGTAGCCCCGATCCGTGCGGATATCAATGGTTTGTTCTTCTTTAGTAAGCTTAACTGTTTTAAATAACTTTCCGTCCACCGTCACATTGGCCACTAGGTTGTCGCCAATCCCACCTTTACTCTCATCACTTGAAAACCAACGTGGTACGAGAAAAGCGAGCGCAGCCACCAGAACGATGGAAATCAGCCACACATCTGCGCGTTTCATAAAATTCTCCCTTATTTTTTAATTAAAATCCTGACTTATTAATTATAACGGTCCTCTATCAATCCTTCAATGAATGTAGGCGTTTATTGTCGCCTTTAAGTGCATAATTTCACAAAATAGGCACGAACCTTTCCCGTCTTTGCAAAAACGGGTAGTTCCTTCTTACGAGAAAACGGATTATCCCGTTGTAATGGATAATCCGTTTGTATAAGCTTGCTATTTTCCCCGGGAATACGCCAGGAATAATCCAGCAAAGACAGGGTCCCACTGTGTCCCTCTCCCCTGCTCCAGAATTCCCAGCGCCTGCTCGGGGTCCATCCCCTTGCGGTAAGGACGATCTGAGGTCATAGCATCATAGGCATCAGCTACGGCAATAATTCTTCCGTATAACGGAATCGCCTGTCCGGCAAGTCCATCCGGGTAACCTTTGCCATCGTATCGTTCATGATGGGATCTCACGCCACCCAGATAAGGAGTCATTTTCTCCAAAGGCTCGATCTGCCGCAGTATATTCTCACCCAGCACAGGGTGGGCCTTGATCTGATCGAACTCTTCATCCGTAAGTTTTCCTTCTTTAAATAACACACTGTCTCGCACACCGATTTTGCCGATATCATGCAGCAGCGCCGACTTGCGCAGATTGTCGAGTTCCACCCCCGTGATCCCGGCCAACTGTCCAATGATAACCGAATACTCGGCTACCCGTAAGGAATGTCCGGCTGTGTAGGGGTCCCTTGCATCCAGCGCTACGGCCAAGGTGGTAAAGTAGCTGTCCAGCAGCTGTCTGTTCTGCTCTTCCCGGGCCTGTAGGCCACGTACCATCATATTGAACCCTGCGACCAGATTGGAGAATTCATCCAAGTATTCATCCTGGATCTGCAGCAGCTGTCCGTCCTTAACATTATTGGTCGCCTTATATAACTCATTGATAGGATGCTGTACACTTTTAGTCAGCAACCATGCAGCAATGGCGGAGAACGCTGTACCGATGAATAGCACCGTTCCCGCCCAGCCCCAGAAATTCTGAATTCCGGTTCTGCTAAGTGCAGTATCATGCAGCCGCACATTCGTCGCCATAATGAATAGCGCTAGCGGGAAGGTGCCAATCAGCATGCAACTGACCATGAACTTGGGACCGATTGGAACAAAAACATAGCCTTCAAGCGAGAAATCCACATTATAACGTTCAAGCGCCCGATTCCGGAATTCCTTGATTAGAGGAATAATAGCAGAGCAGGTCAAGAAAAACTCAATCAAAGCGTGCATGCATGCGATCAGCACCGCACCCGTTACCGCCTGATAGAGAACGGAGTACGGCAAGCTGACGAGATCGGAATGGATCATCCAATAGGTCATCAGAATCGCAGGCACCGCCATTCCAAACAGGTGCGGACCAAGAATCCGGTACACAGCATGCTTGGGCAGGCGATGCGTATACTGGTAAGCCTTCTCCAGCAGTTCCAGGCTGGGGTCAGCTGCCCTCAGGGCGGTGCGGATGGGCCTAACATGCTTCATGAACAAGCTGATCTCCAATAGGGCCATCACCAGGAAGGAAAATAGCAAGACCAAAAAAAGGCGGCCATACTCCAGTGCCGACAGCTCCAGGGAGGAGATCAGCAACACACTGCCTACTGCGAGCACAGCGACAACAGAGCCGAACAAGTAATTTCGGATCTGTTTCCTTATAAATGCTGTATATAAAATCATTTGTTCCTCCGATCCCGGTCTTTCCATGATGTCAGTGACTTATTTGCTTTATTTGTATTTATATGCTAAGATTTAATAATATTTGATTGTCGCTATATGTATCCCCATCAAGAAGATGTCAGGCCGATCGTTGCTTTCATTGTTATTATCGGCATTTTGGACACAATCTCTTACGTTTTCTTGCAGAACTCTTCCTTTTTATGAGATGAAATTCGAACATAGCATTCCGATTCGCACTGGCGCGGCCACGGAGCCGCAAGGACAAAAGAGAGGTAGGGCTTTTGTCGTTTTGGAAGGATTACTCTCGCCATACGGCTGCTGGAAATAACAAGGAATAATGACCCCGTTGCTCACGACGGCAGGGGATAAATATAACGAGATGCATGGTACATAGTCCCTCTTGCTCAGGAACACTGGCCATGTGTGGAAAAAATTAGGCGCCCGATAACCGCTCTTCGCGGATATCGGGCGTCGTCTACGTTTCAGGACATTTTCCCGGCAATTCTTCGCTCAATGTACATAACGAGTTACAAATCCAGCAACCTTGACTTTATAATCCTCTTTGTCCGTATCATAGGCCAGTCCATGACCCGCCCCCGGAACAACAAACTTCTCCTTGGGACTTTGGCAAGCCTCATATAGTTCATCCAGCATGGCAAAAGGTACAAACTTATCGGCATCACCATGAATAAAGAGAATCGGCACTTGTGCTTTGCGCACCTGTTTGAGCGCTGAAGCTTCGCTGAACCGATACCCCGCCTTCAGCCGGGTAACTGTGCTGGCACTTTGTACAAACGGAAAGCTAGGCAGCTTATACATACGCTTCAATTGATACGTTAGCTGAGCTGTAACCGAACTGTAGGCACAATCTGCGACGATGACTTTCACCTGCTGTGGAAGCACCTCGCCAGAAGTCATTAACACCGTTGCCCCGCCCATAGATACCCCGTGCAAAACAATCTGTGCATCTGTCCCTGTCCGCTCGGTCACATAATGAATCCACTGCAAATAATCGCGACGTTCGGGCCAACCGAAGCCGATATAATTCCCTGCACTCGCACCATGCCCCCTAGCATCCGGCAGCAGCACATTATAGCCAAGATTCTCATAATAGAATTTGGCGTAGGCCCCCATATCTTTTGCCTGACCAGAATAGCCATGAGCAATGATAGCCGTGCGTCCCTCCGCACGCTCCGAAGCTAGAAAATACCCTTTCAATTCCAGCCCATCTGCTGAAACAATGCTAACGTCCTGAAAGATCTGACGTGAGATCCATTCCTTCCCCTCGCCCCAGGATGGACCAGCAACCGGAGGATCGACCTTCAGGTCAGGACTGCTACCCAGAAATTCTTTGGGCGCCCGCTTGACTGCAACTCCGTAGAAAAAGAATCCGGCGTATACCACCGCCGCTACAATGATAACAATCACTGTGCCAATCATCAAAGTCCACGACAATCTCCATTCCCCTCCTATTGAACATCATAATTTTCCCAGATGAAGCTAGTATAGCATGCCCTGCAAGGAGACCAAAGTGAAGGGTGTAGCTCATAGAAAAAGAGCCGCTCTCCGGAAAATGAAGATTCCGAAAGCGGCTCTGCTGTTATTTACGGCAAAACAACCTATGATCCTGTCTGCCGGTTAAGATTTGTTTTTTCTGGAGAATCTGAATCTTACCAGCAATCCCAGAGCGGCTAAACCTAGCCCGGTTACATAATAAGGGAGAGGACTCGATTCACCCGTCTTTGGCAACTGATCTACAGCCGGACCACTCAGCGGAACGCTGTTATTGGCCAAGACAATAGAAGGCGTTGCCGGTTTTTTCGAAGGTGTCGGTGTGGACGTCGGCACCGGTGCCAGTGGTACTTGCTCATCTTCAATGATAATTTCCTCATTGTCCAGTGTTGGCGTTGGTGTCGGCGTGGACGTCGGCGTTGCTGTTGACACTGGTCCAGCCGGTACCGGATCACGATCCACAACAATTGTGCCAATTACAGGTGGAGTCGTTGGACTTGGCTGCGGTGTGACCACTGGTGATGGTGGCGTCGATGTCGGTGTTGGCGTCACTTCTGGTGTTGGTGTCGGTGTTACTTCCGGCGTTGGTGTCGGCGTTCCTTCAGGCGTTGGCGTCGGCGTTACTTCCGGCGTTGGCGTCGGTGTTACTTCCGGCGTTGGTGTCGGTGTTACTTCCGGCGTTGGTACTGGCGTTACCGTTGGTGTTGGTGTTGCCGTTGGTGTCGGTGTCGGTGTTGGTGTCGGCGTTGCCGTTGGTGTTGGTGTAGCCGTCGGTGTTGGTGTTGGCGTAGCCGTTGGCGTTGGTGTTGGCGTAGCCGTTGGCGTAGCTGTTGGCATTGGTGTTGGTGTTGCTGTCGGCGTCGCCGTTGGCGTAGCCGTCGGTGTTGGTTTCGGCGTCGCTGTCGGCGTAGCCGTTGGTGTTGGTGTTGGCTTCGGCGTCGCTGTCGGCGTAGCCGTTGGTGTTGGTGTTGGCTTCGGCGTCGCTGTCGGCGTAGCCGTCGGTGTTGGTGTTGGTGTTGGTGTTGGTTTCGGCGTAGCTGTCGGCGTAGCTGTCGGCGTAGCCGTCGGTGTTGGCTTCGGCGTCGGTGTTGGTGTTGGTGTTGGTGTCGGCTTCGGCGTCGCTGTCGGTGTAGCCGTCGGTGTTGGTGTTGGCTTCGGCGTCGCTGTTGGCGTAGCCGTCGGTGTTGGTGTTGGTGTTGGTTTCGGCGTAGCCGTCGGTGTCGGTGTTGGTTTCGGCGTCGCTGTCGGCGTAGCCGTTGGTGTTGGTGTTGGCTTCGGCGTCGCTGTCGGCGTAGCCGTTGGTGTTGGTGTCGGCTTCGGCGTCGCTGTTGGCGAAGCCGTCGGTGTCGGCTTCGGCGTCGCTGTCGGCGTAGCCGTCGGTGTTGGTGTTGGCTTCGGCGTCGCTGTCGGCGTAGCCGTTGGTGTTGGTGTTGGCTTCGGCGTCGCTGTCGGCGTAGCCGTTGGTGTTGGTGTTGGCTTCGGCGTCGCTGTCGGCGTAGCCGTCGGTGTTGGTGTTGGCTTCGGCGTCGCTGTCGGCGTAGCCGTTGGTGTTGGCTTCGGCGTCGCTGTCGGCGTAGCCGTCGGTGTTGGCTCCGGCGTTGGGCACAATGTTGGTGTCGGTGTTGGTTTCGGCGTCACTGTTGGTGTAGCCGTTGGTGTCGCTGTCGGCTTCGGCGTTGGTGTTGCTGTTGGTTTCGGCGTCGCTGTTGGCGTAGCTGTCGGTGTTACTGTCGGCGTCGCTGTTGGCGTAGCCGTCGGTGTTGCTGTCGGCTTCGGCGTCGCTGTTGGCGTAGCCGTTGGTGTCGCTGTCGGCTTCGGCGTTGGTGTCGGCGTTGCCGCCGGTGTTGCTGTTGGGCACGGTGTCGGTGTTGTTTTTGTTTTTGACGTCGGGCAAGGTGTTAATGTTGGCTTCGGTGTGGCCGTTGCTGTCGGTGTTGCTGTCGGCTTCGGCGTTGCACTCGGTGACGGTGTTGGTGTCACGGTTGGTGTCGGACTTGGGCTTGGGCTTGGCGTAGGCGTTGTTGACGGGGTGGTTCCTTCAAACGGATAATGATGCATTTGCACAAAACCGTTGAATGAAGTGGCTATCAACGTACCATGCAATTCCGCGTAATTATAGAACACACTTGCTTTCGGCGCCAGAATTGTACCTTCTATCGTTGTATTAGCTATACTGATTGAGCCTGCTTGATAAAAATTAAATAATACCTTCCGGGGACTTCCTCCCCAGATTTGAAAACTCGGAATGCTGACTGCGCCTCCGCTAACATTGACTATAACAGTACCATTGTTTGCAATGTTAAACTGAAGACCATTGGCATCCTTCAAATCAGAGGCGGATAAGTTCACAACATTAAAAGCTCCCGGAGCGTTAATCGTTATTTTTCCATACTCCTTGGTGAAAGATCCTGCCTCAGGGAGGGACGCCAGTTCAGCCGATTTATTAATCAGAAATTGCTTTTCTCTAGCAAAATCAATTGGAGTAGCCTTTCTCTCGCCTTCTTTGATATCAACCCTTTCCTTGGTCAAAGACCCTCCGTAAACGGCTGTGCCATACACAGTTCCATCAGTCAGATTAATGTTTCCTCCCGCAATTAGAACATCGCCGCCCGGGGCATCCTTAGATACACCATAACTTTTCAGGCTGATATTCCCTGCGGCGGCAAGTCGCCCGTGAATCTGGTCGCTCGACTGCGTGAAATCTCCAAACACAAAAGCATTAAAATTCCCGGCAACCCCCAAGACTGGCGTCGGGGTATACGGCAAGCCCGATGTTGCGTTCACAGGGACGCCCAGGGAAAACGTGCTTCCCACTGTCAGCAGCCCTGCCAGGAACAATTTCACTGCCGACTTCATTTTTTTCCTCAATGCTTACACCTCCTATTAAATTCTATATGATCTCGTAGCAGCTACGATGACAACAAAAAAAGACCACCAAGAAGTAGAGAAGCTCTCTTCATGGCAGTCGGACGGTCATGGCACTGGTTAGCACTTTAGACTCCTGGACTTTGCGTCCCGCCTTTTCAGACGGTTTGCTATTATACATGACGATAATAACTTAGTAGAGATGCCCACAAAACAACATACGATAGGCCCTTGTGATGATTTTTACTGTGAATTTACCAATAGTGTAGCTTGGCATTATCGTATTGTCAACGAATTCCTTTTTGTACAATCTTTAAATAAAAAAAGCGCCAAAAGGCGCTTCAAATCGTCATTTTATCCTCTTTTTAGAACAGTTGTATCCACCCGATAATTGATATCCATAACGGAATACTCAGGAACAGTCCGAACAACATCCCCCTACAAATATTCCCTTCATGCTCCATGGCTCACTTCTCCTTCAATATTACAATAGTTAGTCTTCTTTTTAGTATTTCAAATTAAATATAATATCATTCCTGAAAATGAATTGTGAACTAAATCACATGTATGTGTTTGTTTATAAATACCATTGAATATTTTTTGAAATCAGAAGTATAATAGGAATATACGTTCTCATTTTAGGTGGTGATATGCATGCACAAAGCCGAGAGTATAGACAATCATCTGGTAAAATCGTATTTGCTTCTCCCGCTGATTCTATCCGCTTTTGAACGCGATGCCAGCATCATTTCCGCACAGCTTCGAACACCTTCACCTTACCTTGAGGTTCTCGATACGGCAGCCAGTGCAGCTACTGCAGATCTCAGGGATATCCGCACGGAGATGAGAATGCGCGGCATCAAGGTATATGAACAACATAAGCTCCCGCATGGCTTTGAGGCCAAATTTATCTGCCGGGGATATCACGAACGGATGCTGCTGCTGAATGAGCTCATTGCTGCCCAAGCAGGAATCCATATGCGCAGATACCTGGGACTGGATATTTCAGCTTTCCGAAATGAGCAGGAGCAATACGGAATCAAGCCTGCCCCTCAACTCTAAATCCGCCCTATGCCAAGGATCGGTTAAAAAAATAGGCCCTGCCATGGGAGTTGGCAGGACCCAAATCTATACCACTAAACACTGGGGGGCGTTTGGTAAATCCAATATAACCCCCGAACCTGAAAATAAGCTGATCTTAAGATAAAAATTAGCTTAAAAAATATCACGATTTTTGTTAAACAAGGATCAGAAGTGCTCCTCCTCTTCAGAAAGGGGATACTCCCAGAATCCTAGCCGCCCTTTGGCCGGAACGTGATGAACCAGCGGACGAACATTCTCTAGCTCCCAAGCGAAGCGTCCTTCTGTATAGTCGCCAAGAGCCCGTTCGTTCTCGCCCATCCACTGCGCCACATTATTCAATCCGGTAATGTCATGGCACTCCTTCAGTTTACCTGTAGCAATAATAACACCCGTGGGTAAATTCTCTTCTGTATAGCCGTGCTTTGCAAGTATAGATTGGAACGGCTCTCGTCCACATGCTGCCTTGTCTATTTTAAGACCGGCATGAATTGCCAGTTCTCCACGATATGCCGTTCGCCATGAACGGGTTTCGTAGTTTTTCTCACCAAGCGCAACCAATGTAGCCCAGGGCTGCCGTATCGTTAAGCAACGCATATTGTGTTATCTCCTTCTTTATTTCGCTGAGCTATCAGGTGTATATCCCTACTATAGCTCTTTTATCTAAATATCGAACTTCTTATCCAACACCACAATAAACAAAGTCGCAAGTGGCCCGCACAATAATGAGATTAGGAACCAGTTCAGTCCACTTCTGTTTTTGCCCTGTGCCAGTCCGGCATTAATTAAAGCAAGCGTACCCCAGCCCACAAAATATCCGTTCTCCATCTTGTACTCCTCCATTTTTCATTTAATATTTGTCCGAATTCATGAGATCGACCGGATCATACCTGAATAATTCTGGAATAAAGGGCTGTGACAATAGCTTTTTAGGGGATAACAATGAACGTCATATGGATTTAATAAAAATTTCGCTTTTTAAGAAACTCCCTTTTTGATGTGTCTGTAAAAGAAGAGGATAACCATTGGACTCTAAATGCGAGTGTCTGGGATTCGTGCTCCTTCGAGAATGCACTTGCATATACCATGAAAAATCCGGACAAAATTAACCAAGACAACCATGCAGCAAAAGTTCTTTTTTTGTGATTTAGTGTCACAGATAGCCCTGCTCATTTGTCTACATAAATGTACAATAAAAAAACTATTATGGAGGCACTATCCAATGAGCAAGCTACTTATCATTAACGCACACCCTTTAGTTGATTCAACTACTTCATTCAGTCTTAATGTATTCAAACACTTCATGGAGACTTATGAAGAGCATAAACCTAATAATGAAATCATCGAACAAATTAACCTATATGAAGATGAGGTCCCTTTAATTGATAAGACTGTCCTAGGTGCTTGGGACAAGTCTGCAAAGGGTGAAACCCTAACAAGTCAAGAAAAAGAAGTAACCGGACGAATGAATGAAGTATTGCAACAATTCAAAAGTGCTAATAAATATCTTATTGTTCACCCACTGCATAACTTCAACGTTCCATCAAAGCTTAAGGATTATGTCGATAACATTATGATTGCAAAGGAGACATTTAAGTATACCGATACAGGATCAGTGGGACTTTTAAAGGATGGGAGAAGCACGGTAGTCATTCAGGCAAGCGGTTCGATCTATACCAATGATGACTGGTATACTGAAGTTGAATACTCACATAAATATTTGAAGTCGATGTTTAATTTCTTTGGTATCGAGGACTTCCAAACCCTTAGAGTACAAGGGACTGCTCTACTGGACAAGGACGAGATATTAAAGAAAGCATTTAAAGAAGCAGAAGAAGCAGCCGTCACTTTGGCAAAAAAATAAATAATTTAACGAGTACTTTAATTAAAAAACGGCGCGGCTCCGAACCTCCGGAATCCGCGCCATTATTGTCTAATTGAGGATGCTGGTGAAGGGAATTGAACCCCCGGCCTACGCATTACGAGTGCGTTGCTCTACCCCTGAGCTACACCAGCTTGAAGCTTTACCTTCGTCAAACAAAAAAACATTATACTCCCTATTATGGAAAAATCAACCCTATTTCAAGCAGTCTGCAAGGCGCCTATTCCGCCGGGTCAGCATGGAGCTTACGCTCTACGGACTCAAGCTTACTTTTACTGCTAGAGGGCTTGTCACGGCGGTCATCAATCTTGACAGCGGTGGAGACACGCTGGGCCCCGTTAGTAAAAGGAGACTCATGTAGGGCTTCCACGGCGGCGAGAATCCGCTGTAGCGGGCCTTCAATAATGGTTCCCATGGACGTAAGTTCATACGTCACTCCCTCCACCGTCTCTAACACACGTTGCATATCCGCAACATAAGTACTGAGGCTGGTGCTACCCGTACCAATCGGAATGACCGTAACTTCAGCTATAGGCATGCTAAATCCCTCCCTTATCCTTTCATTTTGGAAAAACAACAGCTTCCCCTTATTGTACCCACTCTCCGTCTCTCCTACAAATCGGGTGTCTAATTGATCGCTACCCAAGTAGAGGCTTCTACCTCCTGAAGCACAAAATCCAGTAAAAACCTATATCTTTTTTATGGACGGTTTGTGGCATATTTTCGGATAAATTATGAACCATTTCAAGCTTTTTTGTGGATGATTTGTGGATTACCTGTGGATGGTTCTGTGGACTTCCTGTGGAGAAAAGGGATGATCTCAGGCGTGGCAAGGGTTCACAGAATTCGGTGGACAAACACAATATATTGATGTAATGTAGTCTCTATCGACAAAATATAGTAGGAAACAGTTATTTCAACCTTCTGTAACAGGGAGATTAATAGAGGTATGCAGGAAGTAGAAACAGTGTCCGCATGCAAGCCTACATCACAGGATAGTTACGACAAGCACAAGGGCATTTTCTGTATGTCACAGCAGAGGATGTCTTTTTATATGGAGAGGAGATCAGTACATGACGTTGCTGGAGAAGCCGTACAACAGTGGTCAACAGGCACAGGAAGCTTTATTGGAAGAAGTTATTCATTTGGGGCGCGATATTATTGACAGCCGGGACTTGGACTTGCTCAGGGAGAACGCAAATTTGAACGGGGAGAGTTTCTCCGGTAAAATGAGCAAGTTCGGCAGTGAATATTCCAAATGGTATGCCCGTAACTTCACGATGCCGCCGCAACTGGTACAAGCCATCCAAGACAACGTCGTCTATGTGCATGATCTGGACCAATATGCGATCGGAACAACCAATTGTATTTTTATCCCGTTTGAGAAGCTTCTGCGTGAAGGCTTCAACACGGGCAATGGCAGTGTACGCCCCCCGAACTCAATTATGACGGCTATGGCGCTGGTAGCGATTATTTTTCAATCCCAGCAAAATGCCCAATACGGCGGCGTATCCGCCAATAAGCTGGATTACGATCTAGCTCCATATGTCACCAAATCCTTTGCCAAGCTATTCCTCAAGGGCCTGGATTATTTTGAAGAAAAACAAACCGTGGAACCACTTGAGCTTGGTGAAATTCATATGAGCCGCACCGATCTGGCAGAGCAGTATCCTAAGGCGTTCCGTTTTGCGCTAAAAGAAACCGAAAGTGAAACACTCCAGGCTGCCGAGAGTATGATACATAATCTGAACACCATGTCGAGCCGGTCCGGCGGACAGATCCCGTTCACCAGCATCAACTACGGTACCTGCACCTCGCCTGAAGGCCAGCTCGTGATCAGTTCCTTGCTAACGGCAACCATGCGCGGGCTCGGCAGTGGCGAGACGCCGGTGTTCCCGATTCAAATCTTCAAGTGCAAGCAGGGCGTCAACCAGCAGCCGGGTGATCCGAACTATGAACTGTTCATCAAGGCGGCTGAGTGCTCTGCACGCAGACTATATCCGAACTTTGCCAACCTAGACGCACCGCTCAATATGCAGTATTATGATTCTTCTAATCCCGACACCGAGTTCGCCACCATGGGCTGCCGCACTCGCGTGCTCAGCGACCGTTTTGGCCGCAATCATTGCTCTGGTAAAGGTAACCTTTCCTTTAATACGTTGAATCTGGTACGCCTCGGTTTGGCACATGGCATCGTCACAGGTCGCCGCAAGGTAGCCGATGAAGAAGGTTTCTATAGCGACCTGGATCATTATCTGGACATCGCGCTGGACGGTCTGCTTCACCGCTTCCGTATTCAAGCCTCCCAGAAAGCCAAAGCATCCGATTTCATGATGCGTGAAGGGGTCTGGGAAGGCGGCGAACATTTGGCGCCAGAGGATAGCGTTGGCGAGCTGTTGAAGCATGGCAGCCTGTCGCTTGGCTTCATCGGGATTGCGGAATGCATGAAGGCTATGTATGGTAAGCACCACGGAGAAGACATGGCGGTTCACGCCAAAGCGCTGGCTATTGTCCGCCACATGCGGGAATATTGTGATCGGAAGAGCGAGGAATATAATCTCAATATCACCCTATTCGCTACGCCTGCCGAAGGATTATCCGGCAAGTTCACGAAGGTTGATCATAAAGTATTGGGATCCATTCCCGGTGTCACCGACCGCGAATATTATACCAACTCGTTTCACATTCCTGTATACTACACTCTGGGCGCTGCCCAGAAGATCAGTCTGGAAGCTCCTTTTCATGAGTACTGCAACGCCGGTGCGATATCGTATGTCGAATTAGATGGCAACGCACGCAGCAACCCGGCCGCTTTTGTAAAAATTATCCGATACGCTCTCCAGCAGGAGATTAGCTACTTTAGCATCAACCACCCTATAGACCGCTGCCAGGGCTGCGGCTATGAAGGGGTGATCGGCACGAATTGCCCTTCCTGCGGCGCACATGAGAATGAAGTTCATATCCGGCGCTTGCGCCGGGTGACGGGATATTTGACCGGAGATTATCAGACCCGCTTCAATGCGGCTAAGCAGGCGGAAGTAAGGGACCGGGTTAAGCATCTATGAACATTTGCGGCTACTATCCCGAGTCAATCAATGAAGGCGAGGGCCTGCGGGCCGTCCTCTTCATTAGCGGGTGCCGCCACCGCTGCCCGGGCTGCTTCAATCCGAAGACGTGGAATTTTAATTACGGGGAAGCCTTTACCCCGGAGCGCAGACGCGAGCTAATCGCGGAGATTGCGGCCAACCCGCTATTGGACGGACTAACATTGGCAGGCGGTGACCCTTTCTTTTCTGCAGAAGAAGTAGTAGAGTTCATTGAGGAACTTCGTGCCACGCTCCCAGACTTTCCGGTCTGGATCTACAGCGGGTACACGTACGAAGAGGTTACAGCGGTCTCCGGTTCGCCGGAATGGCGTCTGCTCAGCCAGTGTCAGGTGCTGATTGACGGACGTTTTGAAGAAGCTTTAAAAGACACCACCCTCCCCTACCGCGGGAGCTCCAATCAGCGAATTATTGATATTGAGGCCAGCCTTGCCGGCCCTGACATCGTACTTTGGCAGCCAACGACGCTTTAGCCGTTTTTGGCGCCTTTTACGGTCTAATAGATCAATTTTTAATAATCATAATTAAATTCAAAATATGAAGGGATGTACAATTATGCCGCAACTCGTAGTAAAACCCGATAATCGCCAATTGGCTTTTGATGAAATCCGCCTTTCCGTATACGCTGACCGCATTCTGAACGGACTTGAACAACTCAGCAAGGAATCCCTCCTGCGCGGAGTACAATCTAAGCTGCGTCGCGACGAAGTGAGCGGAGAAGAAATCAGCAGCGCATTCACGATGAGCGCTCTGGAACTGGTAAGCAAAGAAGAGCCGGAATGGAAATTTGCTGCTGCACGTTCGCTTTTAACTTCATTATATAAGAAAGCTGCTGTAAACCGCCGTTACAAAGCCTATCCGGAAGAGCCTTACGGTGAGCTGTATCCCCTGATTGCTGATCTGGTGAAAAAAGGGATCTACCGCGAAGAACTGCTCTCCCACTATACAAAGGCACAAATTAACGAGCTTGGCGCTACAATCGACTATACCCGCGACCTGCTGTTTGACTATATTGGCCTACTGACCCTGTCTGACCGCTATTTGGCGCATGATTTTGACGGTCGTGTCATGGAATTACCGCAAGAGCGTTACATGATCATTGCGATGTACCTGATGCACACCGAGCCGGAAGAGAAACGTATGGAGCTTGTAAAAGAAGCCTACTGGGCAATGAGCAACATCTATATGACTGCTGCTACTCCAACTATGTCCAATGCAGGTAAAAAAGTAGCCGGTCAGCTCTCCAGCTGCTTCATCGACACCGTAGACGATTCTCTCGAAGGGATCTTCGATTCCAATACTGACGTAGCTCGACTTAGTAAAATGGGCGGCGGTATCGGTGTCTACCTTGGTAAAGTCCGGGCCCGCGGCTCCGATATCCGTGGTCACAAGAACACCAGCTCCGGCGTTATCCCATGGATTCGCCAGCTGAACAATACCGCTGTCAGCGTAGACCAACTCGGCACACGCAAAGGCGCCGTGGCTGTATATCTTGACGTCTTCCACAAGGACATTCTGGCCTTCCTGGATCTTAAGCTGAACAACGGTGACGAGCGGATGCGCGCGCATGACGTTTTCCACGGTGTCTGCCTGCCAGACTTGTTCATGGAAGCTGTAGAAGCACGCAGCCACTGGAACCTGTTCTGTCCGCATGAAATCAAAAAAGTGATGGGTTGGAAGGACGAGAATGGCCGCCCGCTCGGTCTTGAAGATTTCTACGACGAAGAGCTTGGACAAGGCACCTTCCGCGAGAAATATGCAGAAGCTACTGCTAACCTGGAGTTGTCCCGGATCACAGTTCCTGCCATCGACATTATGAAACGGATTATGAAGTCTCAGCTTGAGACAGGTACACCATACATGTTCTACCGTGACACCGTTAACCGTGCTAACCCGAACAGACATGCAGGTATGGTCTTCTCCTCCAACCTGTGCACCGAGATCATGCAGAACCAATCCGCTACTGTTATTGAACAGGAAGAACTGGTGACCAAAGACGGCCAGACCCGAATTGTTATTTCCAAAATCCCTGGCGATTTCGTAGTCTGCAACTTGAACTCCATCCACTTGGCCCGTGCAGTTCCTGCAGGTGTGCTGGAGCGTCTGGTACCGATCCAGGTTCGTATGCTGGATAACGTTATCGACATCAACAACATTGAAGTATTGCAAGCTCAATATACGAACAGCCAATACCGTGCCGTCGGCCTCGGAACTTTCGGTCTGCATCACTTGCTGGCCCTGAAAGGCATCCGTTGGGAATCCGAAGAGGCCGTAGAATACAACAACCATCTGTACGAGCATATTAACTATCTACTGGTACGTTCCAGCATGGAGCTCGCTCGCGAAAAAGGACGTTATCCGAAATTCGCCGGTTCCGATTGGGAATCTGGCGCATACTTTACTTCACGCGGCTACACTAGCGGCGAGCAAGAAGGCAAGTATGTAACCACTGAGCAATGGCGTGAACTGCAAGAAGAAGTTGCCAAGGATGGCGTTCGTAACGCCTGGATGTTCGCGATTGCGCCGAACGGCTCCACTTCGATCATTGCCGGCTCTACAGCCAGTATTGACCCATTGTACGAACTGCTCTCCTATGAGGAGAAAACAACGTACAAAATTGCTAACCCTGCCCCAGATCTGTCCGAAAAGACCATCTGGTACTATAAAACAGCGTTCATGATTGACCAGAACTGGTCGATCCGCATGGCTTCGGCCCGTCAGCGCCATGTCGATCAAGCGCAAAGCTTCAACCTGTATGTGCGCCCTGACATCAAAGCAACAGAGTTCCTAGAGCTTCATCTGAACGCCTGGAAGGGCGGCCTCAAATCCACTTATTATGTGCGCAGCCGTGCATTAACTATCGAAGAGTGCGAATCTTGCGCGAGCTAAGAAATTAATCATATAAGACGAATAAAGGAAATTAACAAAGAGCGAGAAGGAATGAGGGGCTCGGTTTAGAGCTACGGGGAGCGAAGCACTTGTCCGAGGGCTTTCGGCAGGAAAGCTCGCCTCCTAAGCCTAAGCTGTCGCCGGATTTCAACGGCTATATGAAGATTCAAACAAAAGAGCAGGTATGATTCTGCTGAAGTTAGGGCTTTGAGGAGGCAAATTCAATTCCACCTCTCCCCTTTCCCAGTCTTTTTAACGTGAAAAAGAGCCGGCTTCTCCAACTAAGAGCATTTTTGTACCTTATATTTATTAAATGAAGGTGAATAAGGGAAATAAGCGCATTATTGTATCTTAATTTTAGAAAAAACACTCTGAAAGGAGTATTTTGGAAGATTTAAGGTGCAAAATTGCCCCTAATTACCACTAACCCCGGTAGTACAGAGATATTAAGGTACAAAACTGCCGTTAATTACAAAACGCATTCTATATAGCTTGAAGATCTGAAGACTGAGTCACGGAGAGAAACGTTTGAAACTGTAGGAGCGAAGCGTTCGCCTGAAAGCTTTCCACAGGAAGGCTCGCAACGTAAGCATAAGCTATCTTCAAATTTCATCCGCTATAAGCGGTCCAAATCAGGAAAGCTGGAGACAACAGCTTCCGGAAGTCCCAGCATTACTCGGCATGACGTTTAAGGCTTAAGATTTATAAACAATCGCCCAGCTTTAGCGCGCAAAAAATGGAGGGAAAAATAAATGCAATTGCAAAAGATTTTTAATACCGAAGCACCCAACCAATCCACACGCATCATCGAAGGTGAATGCTCCGGGATTCTGAACTGGAACGATATTCGCATGCCCCACATGTACAAACTGTACAAGGTGCTGCTGCTGAACCACTGGATCGCTGATGAAATTCCGATGTCCAAGGATGCTCAGCAGTTTCCGAACCTGGACCCTGAGGAGCAGCGTGTATTCAAGATCAACATCGCCCTGCTGGCCGTACTGGATTCCATGCAGACGATGTACGTAGGTGATGTGAAGCGGTATTTAACCGATTCCTCGCTGGAGGCGATCTCTGCTATTATTGGACAGCAGGAGGTTGTACACAACCAGTCCTATTCCTACGTCCTTTCTTCCATCGTTTCGGAGGGGGAGCAGAAGGAGATTTTTGAATATTGGAAAAAAGATCCGGTGCTGCTGGAACGCAATCAGTTCATCTCCGAAATCTATCAAGCATTCCGCGATGAGCCGTCCAAGGAGACCTTCTTCCGTGCGCTCGTGGCCGATCTCATTCTCGAAGGAGTCTTCTTCTACAGCACCTTTGCCTTCTTCTACAATCTGGCCCGTGACCAGAAGATGATGGCAACCAGCCAGATGATCTCTTATATTCAGCGTGACGAGAATCAGCACTGCTACTTCTTCGCCGAAGTGTTCAAGCAGTTGCTGGCCGATTTCCCGGAGCTGAACACTAAGGAGAACATGGATTATGTCTATCGTACCTTTGATCGTGCAGTGGAGCTGGAGACCAATTGGGCGCATTATACCCTCTCGAATGTAGAAGGCATCGACCTGAACGAGCTCAGCGATTACATCAAGTACATTGCTAATAAGCGCCTGACCCTGATGGGTATGGAAAAAGCCTATGAAGGTGTAGATGTGAACTGCATGCCTTGGATCAAGCCGTTCTCTGACGACGCGCTAAATGCAACCAAAACAGACTTTTTTGAAGCCAAATCCCGCAACTACGGCAAGGTAGGCGAAGATAACGGGTTTGATGATTTGTAAGATAAATACAAGCAGACCGTCTAGCACGGTTCTGCTTTTTCTTTTATAGAGCAGGGTTGAAGCATTGCCCTATAATCTGCTCATGAACACAACCTAAAAGTGTCAACGGAGTTATTGGATACTACTACACACAAAAGCGTCTCTCCCACCTTAACGGTGCGGAAGAGACGCTTCCTTCATTCATATATGATAGCGGATTATAATTGCTACTCTCTCTTAGGCTTTAACTCCCCGAGCGACACGATGCTCAGTTTCCTCAGCAAGCTCTTCCAGAGCGGCATTCAGACGCAGCTGCAATTCCTCTGCAACGTTCACTTGGCCCTGATCGTTACGAACGACCTGGGAATCCACAGCGTACACGCCGCCCAGGATGTAACGTGCACCCAGCACGGACAGCACAGGCTTCAGCGCGTAGTCAATTGACAGTAGATGCGCCAAACTGCCGCCCATAAAGAGCGGAAGCACTACTTTGCCGGCTAGCCCTTTTTGTGGAACCAGATCCAGGAAAGTCTTCAGCACGCCTGTATAGGAGGCTTTATATACCGGGCTGACTACGATCACAGCATCAGCTTCCGCCACTAACCCATTAGCTTTAACAATGGCTTCACTCTCAAACTTGGTATGAATCAAATCCTCCGCCGGTAGCTCCGCTACATTAATACGGTCAACCTCAAAACCGCGACGGACCAGATCCGCCTCAGCATATTCGATGACTGCATTGATACGTGATACCAGGGATGGCGTTCCGTTAATGACAACAATTTTAGCCAACTTCTCCACCTCTTCTGTTCTGTTTATCAGCTTGCGCTGTTTATTCCGACTAAAATACTTTAAATTAAATCTAATCGTAACAAAGGGAGCGGATTTTTGTCAAACATAAACATGAAGTTGCCCCCCTTGCGTTGATTTCTTTCTTACGTTATACTAGGCAACAATATTAAATTGAGATCAGGCCAGTGATCGGCATCCAACCGTGAGGCGTCTGCGACCGGAGCAGTCCTTGTGTTCCCTAAGTTTACCGGGTTTCGCCCGTTACCGCGAAGACCAAAGAGGATCGAATTCATCATGCGTTACGGTGATTCGGTCAACCTGGGTGGCACCGCGAGCTGACGCTCCTCGTCCCATGGATGAGGGCGTTTTTTGTGTTTTTATAAGACAAAAGGAGCGGATCGGTATGCTGGACATGAATTGGATCAAGGAAAATACGGAGACTCTTAGAAACATGGCAACACAGAAGAATGTGGTATTTCCACTGGATGAATTGCTGGCATGGGAGGATAAGCGGCGCAGCCTGCTTCAGGAGACGGAACAGCTGCGGGCGAGGCGCAATGTGCTGACCAAAGAGGTGGAGCAACGGCTACGAGAGGGTGACCGCTCTGCCGGAGAGGCCGCGAAGGAACGCGTACGAGAGATCAACAGCGCGCTAACGGGGCTGGAAGCCGGGCTGGCCGAAGCTGAGCAGCGCTGCGGCGAGCTGATGCTGCTCGCCCCGAACCCTGTATCGCTGGATACACCCGTAGGGCGTGATGATAGCGACAATGTCGAGCTGCGCCGAGTCGGGACACCGCCAGCATTTGACTTCACGCCGCGCGACCATGTAGAACTCGGCGAGCTGCACGATATCCTAGATATCGCGCGCGGTGTCAAGGCCGGTGGACCGCGCAGCTACGTACTTAAAGGCGCGGGACTCTACCTGCACCTTGCCGTGCAGCGGCTCGCGCTGGATGTATTGACCGAGCGCGGCTTCACCGTTATGGATGTGCCTGTGATTGTCCGCCCGGAGACACTGCAGCGCACCGGCTTTTTCCCAGGCGGTATGGACCAGACCTATGAGCTGAATGGGGAGAATCGCTGGCTCGCCGGAACCTCGGAGGTCTCGCTCGTCTCGCTATACAGCGACGAGATCGTAGAACTGGATAACCCCCTTCGCCTAGCTGGCATGTCGGCCTGCTTCCGGCGCGAGGTCGGCTCGGCGGGACGGGATGTGCGCGGATTGTACCGGGTGCATCAGTTCTCGAAGATTGAGCAGGTCATCCTCTGCCGGAAGGATGAGGGCGTATCGGAGAGCCTGCTTCAGGAAATTACGGCCAATGCCGAATATATTCTTGAGCTGCTGGAACTGCCTTACAGAGTAGCCGCTGTCTGTACTGGGGACATGGCCCTAAAGACGCATAAGCAATACGATATCGAGACCTGGATGCCTAGCAGAGGCGCATACGGAGAGACCCATTCGGCATCCAACCTGCTGGATTTCCAGGCTCGGCGGTCAGGCATTCGCTATCGTGATTACGATGGACGACTACAGTATTGCCATACTTTGAACAACACTGCCGTGGCTACGCCGCGGATTCTGATTCCACTCCTGGAGAACCATCAACAGGAGGACGGAAGCATCTATATCCCCCGGGCCTTGCGCAAATATATGGATGGGCAAACCAAACTCAATCTCTAACGCCAAAGAAGGCTAGTAGTTCGAAGAGTCAGCTTTTAATAATAGATAGAGTCACTCCTAAAGGCAGCGGATTCCGCTGCCTTTTAGTGCTGTCTGCTTACCTATCGACATATCAAATAGGAGAATCTAGTCCCAAAGATATATCTAACATGAAAATATAAATATGTTTAACATATATTTTACACAAATCAACTAAAAGATGAATTCAATAGTACCTAATACATATAATTAACCAATGTATTATAAAATTCATGGTACTTTCTCTTTATTTTAAGTTTATTAACTATAAATATATTATAAATCCGTTCAAATTAACATGAATTTAATATATATTGATGTGAGGCAACCTTTCATTTAACAAATAAATGGTAGGATTGAATAGGTTGTCAAATTTAGTTCTTGAGAGGGGTAGTTTTAAACAAATGGTTATCTCTAAAAGGGTAAGGAAATGGCTTGCAGCAGGGCTCGCGATGCTCATTACGGTCGGCAATGTATTCCCTGCTGTCCATACTGCCCAAGCAGCGCCGGATAATAGCGCGGTAGTCATATCGCAGGTATATGGCGGTGGAGGCAACGGTGGAGCGGAGTTTAAAAATGACTTCATAGAATTATACAATCCTACCGATTCCGCTGTAAATTTGACTGGTTGGAAGGTGCGTTATAATAGCGCAAATAGTCCTATCAACTCTTCTACAATTTTTACAGCGTTAAGTGGAACTATATCCGCCAAGGGGTATTATCTCATTCAGGAGGCACCGGGTGCAGGCGGCACCAAAGAGCTTCCTACTCCTGACATTACAGGCACAATCAATATGGGCGCTGCCGCTGGAAAAGTAGAGCTTCTTGACGTTTCTGGAAATCGTATTGACTTTGTCGGTTTCGGTACAGCCAATGAGTTCGATAAAGCCCCTACCCAGGCCCTATCTGCTACCTTATCCGCAACTCGCAAAGCGATTGATGGAGCACCAGCGGACAGTCGTGGACTCGACACCGATGATAATTACAACGACTTCAGTGTCGGTGCACCAAGCCCGCGCAACAGCAGCTACGGACAAGTACCGGAAGCGCCAACTGCGGCAGCTCCTGTCGTTGCCGTACCAGCTCCAAACGCATGGCCTGCGGGAACTTCAATTTCCCTTAGTTCTCCTACTGAAGGAGCGTCTGTCTATGCTGCTGTGTATGGCTCTGACGGTACAAGAGACTATCAGCTTTACAATGAGCCTATTAAGTTAATTAATGATACAGGGATTAAAGCCTTTGCTTCAGCTCCTGGTCTGGCTGACAGTCCTATCGCTAATTTGGTTTACTCGGTGCTGTACCAAAGCACCATTCCTGCTACAAGAGTAATGGAAAAGGGCCAAAATGTGTGGACAAAAGGCATCGTGACGCATATCGACGGTGCTGAAATGTACATACAGGATGGCGATGCAGGGATTGTTGTTTATGGATTCCCAACATTCGCTAACATTGGAGATGAAGTTGAAGTCTCCGGAGCTATGGAAATTTATAACGGTCTGCAAGAAATCAAGCTGCAATCCGGCTTGTCTTACAAAGTCATTACTCCGAATGTAGGCGTACCTGCTCCAAAACTGTTGACTGCAACAGACTTGAACGCCGCAAACGGCGAACAGTATGAAGCACAGCTTGTAACGATGGAGAATGTCACAATCGTTAAAAAAGCAGGAAGCACAGTAACCGCAAAACAAGGAGATCAAGAGTTCACAATTTATTCTCCGTTGTCCAAGCTTGATCCTGGAACAACTGGAAAAACGTTTGAACGTATTACAGGTGTAATTAAGCAATTCAATGCGACCTACCAGTTCATCCCGCTTAATGAAAATGCACTGGTGGAAGAAACCCTTTCCGTAATGGCTAGCCCAGGCGCAGGCCGCATCATTACTGGCGGTAAGGTAGCTCTCTCCAGTCCAGCGACTGGCGCAGAGATTTATTACACAACCAACGAAACAGACCCAACATCGGCAAGCACCAAGTATACAGCCCCGATTGTGGTCAACCAGAACGTTACTATTAAAGCCATTGCCGTGGCTGGAGGCCAGACAAGCAAGGTTTACACTTTTGCTTACACGCCTTCTGAGGCACCACGTATCCATGATATCCAAGGCGAGTCCCACACTTCCGAATTTGACGGGCAGACCGTCACGGATGTAGAGGGCATTGTTACTCAATATGGATATACGTTTGCGAACGGCAATTACAAAGGATTCTTTATCCAAGATCCGAAGCCGGATAACAATCCTAACACTTCCGAAGGAATTTTCGTATATAGTACAGACCTAAACAAGAAGCCTGCTGTCGGAGACTTTGTTGCCGTGACAGGTAAGGTAAGCGAATTTAACGAAGGAAGCAGCACGAACCTGACTTCTACCCAAATTACTTTGTCATCGCTCAAACAACTGCCTAAAACAGGTGTATCTTTCCCTGAACCAGTCGTGCTCGGCAAGGGTGGACGTGTCATTCCTACATCCGTTCTCGACAACAGAACTGAGTTCCAATCCGATAAGGATGCCATCGATTTCTACGAATCCCTGGAAGGCATGCTGGTGAAGCTTCCTTCACCAACCATCCTCAGTCCTTATTGGACAAGTGGTAACGGTAATTCCCAGGTGTACAACATCGCAACAAGAATTGATAACGGAACTGAAGATGCTATTACGCCAGCAGGCGGCCTTGCGCTGAAAGAATACAAGAATTACAACCCGCAGCGCCTCCTGATCGCTTATGGTAATCCCGGCCAAGAAGTCGGCACCGGAGATACTTTCAACGGTGACATTACCGGCGTAATCGGCTACAACAACGGCAATTTTAAGGTGATTCCGGAGAATGGCAAGCTGCCTTCCATCACCACAAGTCCGTTCAAGCAAGAGACATCGACGATTGAGGTTAATGCGGACAAGCTCTTGATCGCATCCTACAATATCGAGAACTATTACCCGGGTGTAGGCGAAGCCAAGACCAAAAAACTCGCCGAATCCATCACATCCAACATGAAAAAGCCGGATATTATCGGCGTTATTGAAATGCAAGACAGCAATGGCGAAACCGACAACGGAACGGTTGATGCCAACGCTACCCCGCTTATTCAAGCCATTCAGGCTGCAGGCGGTCCAGCATACAAGTACATTGATGTTGCTCCACAGGATAAAAAAGACGGAGGAGCTCCGGGCGGTAACATCCGCGTAGGCTTCTTGTACAACCCGGCACGCGTAGAGCTGGCAGACAGTATCAATGGTCAAAAGGGTACTTCTACACAAGCGGTAGGCTACGATAAAGCAGCCGATAAGCTGACCTACAACCCTGGCCGGATTGATCCAACCAACGAAGCATTTACAAGCTCGCGTAAACCGCTGGCAGCACAATTTGTCTTCCGCGGTGAGAAAGTCATTGTTATCGCCAATCACTTCAACTCCAAAGGTGGAGACACTGCTCCTTTCGGCAGCACTCAACCTCCGGTATTGTCCAGTGAAACTCAGCGCCACAAGATCGCGGCTGTTGTGAACGGCTTCGTCAAGCAAGTACTGACAGCCAATCCTGATGCCAACATCGTAGCACTTGGCGACCTAAACGATTTCCAATTCACGCCGACTGCAACGATTCTGAAAGGCGATGAACTGGATAATCTGATCGACAAACTGCCTTTGAATGAGCAGTATACGTATACTTATGACGGTAACTCTCAAGTCCTTGACCATATTCTGGTCAGCAAAAAACTGACGGCTTCTGCTGATGTGGATGTTATTCACCTGAACGCTGATTTCCCATCCTCCAGAGGACGTGTATCCGATCATGATGCTGTAATGGCTCAGATTGATGTAAAAGCTACAGGAGATTTCCCGCTGCGCATCCTGCACACCAACGATACGCACAGTCACCTTGAGACTGTCGTGAAACGGATGACTGCCATCAAACAAGAACGGACTCCAAACACCCTCTTGCTTGATGCTGGTGATGTATTCTCCGGTACCCTGTACTATACGAAGTTCGAAGGACTTGCCGATCTGGAGTTCATGAACTACATCNNNTTTCGGTAATCATGAATTCGACAATGGCTTGCCTACACTGAAGAAATTCATAGATAAGGCAAACTTCCCATTCGTCAGTTCCAACATTGACTTTACAACCAAAGACAATGAACTGAAGGGCAATTTCAAGAATGAAATTGGCGGACTGAACTCTTCTATTGAAAATAGTCACATCTATCCTGCCATTATTAAAGAAGTTAACGGACAGAAAGTCGGCATCTTCGGTCTAACTACTGAAGACACCGTTGGACTGGCTTCGCCAGGCGACAACATCGCCTTCCTGGACTACAAGAACAGCGCAGCTAACACTGTGAAGATGCTGCAAGATCAAGGCATTAACAAAATCATCGCTCTCTCCCATCTTGGCTACACTGTGGATGAGAAACTGGCTGTACAAGTACCAGGCATCGACGTAATCGTCGGCGGCCACTCTCATACGAAGCTGGATGCACCTGTCATCAAGAACAAGGACACCGAGCCAACCCTGATTCTGCAAACCGGCGAATATGGACAAAACCTTGGCGAATTGGATGTTAAATTCAACGACAAGGGTGTTATTACTTCCTACCAAGGTAAGCTGCTCGATGTTAGCAAATTTGCTGATGATGCAACAGCTAAGACTATGCTTGCCAAGTACGACGCTGAACTGACAGAAATCCGTAACACCAAGGTCGGCAATACCAATGTGGAACTGAGCGTCAATCGCGTAATCGACGGTAAATCCGTACGTGTTGTACGCCAGGAAGAAACAGCTATTGGTAACCTAATTGCAGACGGCGTGAACAGCAAGTCCAAGGAATTGGTATCGAAGCTGCTCTCTCCTACTGAACTGAGTACGATCAAAGGTTTTGTCTCGATCCAAAACGGCGGCGGTATCCGCGCTGGGATCAACAAAGGTAATATTTCTCTCGGCGATGTGCTGACAGTAATGCCATTCTCGAACAGTCTGGTAGCCCTGAAAGTAACGGGACAAGAAATTATTGAATCTCTGGAAAATGGTGTGAGCGGACTGGAAAGTGACCAAGGACGTTTCGCACAAGTATCCGGCATGAAGTATACCTATGACTCCAAGAAGAAACCGGAGATCATTAACCCAACCACCAACGTCCTGGAGCAAAAAGGGGAGCGGATGGTATCTGTAGAGATCAAGCAAGCAGACGGAAGCTACGCTGCTATTGATCCAAACGGCTACTATATCCTGTCCACAAACTCCTTCATGGCGGGCGGCGGTGACTTCTATCGCTCCCTGGCGAAAGCCAAGGCAGACGGACGTTACTACGAGCTGTATCTGCCGGACTATGAAGTGTTCACAGATTACCTGAAACAACATGGTGATGTGAACATGGGTCTGGAAGGACGCATTACGGATCAAAAAGGTGCTGTGCCATCACCTAAGCCAACAGAAATACCAACAGAAACACCAGCACCAACACCTACACCGGCACCAGAGAAAGATTTCCCGCTGCGCATCCTGCACACCAACGATACGCACAGTCATCTTGAGACTGTTGTGAAACGGATGACCGCCATTAAGCAAGAACGTACCGATAACTCTATCCTGCTGGATGCAGGGGATGTATTCTCCGGTACCTTGTACTTTACGAAGTTCGAAGGGCTTGCTGATCTGGAGTTCATGAACTACATCGGTTACGATGCCATGACCTTCGGTAACCACGAGTTCGACAAAGGCTTGCCTACACTGAAGACCTTTGTAGATAAGGCGAACTTCCCAATTGTCANCGCCTTCCTGGACTACAAGAACAGCGCAGCTAACACTGTGAAGATGCTGCAAGATCAAGGCATTAACAAAATCATCGCTCTCTCCCATCTTGGCTACACTGTGGATGAGAAACTGGCTGTACAAGTACCAGGCATCGACGTAATCGTCGGCGGCCACTCTCATACGAAGCTGGATGCACCTGTCATCAAGAACAAGGACACCGAGCCAACCCTGATTCTGCAAACCGGCGAATATGGACAAAACCTTGGCGAATTGGATGTTAAATTCAACGACAAGGGTGTTATTACTTCCTACCAAGGTAAGCTGCTCGATGTTAGCAAATTTGCTGATGATGCAACAGCTAAGACTATGCTTGCCAAGTACGACGCTGAACTGACAGAAATCCGTAACACCAAGGTCGGCAATACCAATGTGGAACTGAGCGTCAATCGCGTAATCGACGGTAAATCCGTACGTGTTGTACGCCAGGAAGAAACAGCTATTGGTAACCTAATTGCAGACGGCGTGAACAGCAAGTNAGTCGGCATCTTTGGTCTCACTACTGAAGACACCGTTGGACTGGCTTCGCCAGGCGACAACATTGCCTTCAAGGACTACAAGACTAGCGCAGCTAACACTGTGAAAATGCTACAGGATCAAGGCATAAACAAAATCATTGCTCTCTCCCACCTTGGCTACACTGTGGATGAGCAACTGGCTGTACAAGTACCAGGCATCGACGTAATCGTCGGTGGTCACTCGCATACGAAGCTGGATGCACCTGTCATCAAGAACAAGNNNCACCGAGCCAACCCTGATTCTGCAAACCGGCGAATATGGACAAAACCTTGGCGAATTGGATGTTAAATTCAACGACAAGGGTGTTATTACTTCCTACCAAGGTAAGCTGCTCGATGTTAGCAAATTTGCTGATGATGCAACAGCTAAGACTATGCTTGCCAAGTACGACGCTGAACTGACAGAAATCCGTAACACCAAGGTCGGCAATACCAATGTGGAACTGAGCGTCAATCGCGTAATCGACGGTAAATCCGTACGTGTTGTACGCCAGGAAGAAACAGCTATTGGTAACCTGATTGCAGACGGCGTGAACAGCAAGTCCAAGGAATTGGTATCGAAGCTGCTCTCTCCTACTGAACTGAGTACGATCAAAGGTTTTGTCTCGATCCAAAACGGCGGCGGTATCCGCGCTGGGATCAACAAAGGTAATATTTCTCTCGGCGATGTGCTGACAGTAATGCCATTCTCGAACAGTCTGGTAGCCCTGAAAGTAACGGGAC
>NZ_MAQW01000029.1:202242-537018 GCF_001682855.1 Bacillus sp. FJAT-27264
ACTTCCTACAAAGGCAAGCTGCTCGATGTTAGCAAATTTGCTGATGATGCAACAGCTAAGACTATGCTTGCCAAGTACGACGCTGAACTGACAGAGATTCGTAACACCAAGGTCGGCAATACCAATGTGGAACTGAGCGTCAATCGCGTAATCGACGGTAAATCCGTACGTGTCGTACGCCAGGAAGAAACGGCTATTGGTAACCTGATTGCAGACGGCGTGAACAGCAAGTCCAAGGAATTGGTATCGAAGCTGCTCTCTCCTACTGAACTGAGCACGATCAAAGGTTTTGTCTCGATCCAAAACGGCGGCGGTATCCGCGCTGGGATCAACAAAGGTAATATTTCTCTCGGCGATGTGCTGACAGTAATGCCATTCTCGAACAGTCTGGTAGCCCTGAAAGTAACGGGACAAGAAATTATTGAATCTCTGGAAAATGGTGTGAGCGGACTGGAAAGTGACCAAGGACGTTTCGCACAAGTATCCGGCATGAAGTATACCTATGACTCCAAGAAGAAACCGGAGATCATTAACCCAACCACCAACGTCCTGGAGCAAAAAGGGGAGCGGATGGTATCTGTAGAGATCAAGCAAGCAGACGGAAGCTACGCTGCTATTGATCCAAACGGCTACTATATCCTGTCCACNAGTATCCGGCATGAAGTACACCTATAACTCCAAGAAGAAACCGGAGATTATTAATCCAACCACCAACGTACTGGAGCAAAAAGGAGAACGGATGGTATCTGTAGAGATCAAACAAGCAGACGGAAGCTACGCTGCTATTGATCCAAACGGCTACTATATCCTGTCCACAAACTCCTTCATGGCGGGCGGCGGTGACTTCTATCGCTCCCTGGCGAAAGCCAAGGCAGACGGACGTTACTATGAGCTGTATCTGCCAGATTATGAAGTATTCACGGATTACCTGAAACAACATGGTGATGTGAACATGGGCCTTGAGGGGCGGATTACTGACCTGAAAGATTCAACAGCACCAGGCAAAGAATTCCCACTGCGCATCCTGCACACGAACGATACACATAGTCACCTTGAGACTGTTGTGAAACGGATGACCGCAATCAAGCAAGAACGTACCGACAACTCTATCCTGCTGGATGCAGGGGATGTATTCTCCGGTACCTNTGAGCTGTATCTGCCAGATTATGAAGTATTCACGGATTACCTGAAACAACATGGTGATGTGAACATGGGCCTTGAGGGGCGGATTACTGACCTGAAAGATTCAACAGCACCAGGCAAAGAATTCCCACTGCGCATCCTGCACACGAACGATACACATAGTCACCTTGAGACTGTTGTGAAACGGATGACCGCAATCAAGCAAGAACGTACCGACAACTCTATCCTGCTGGATGCAGGGGATGTATTCTCCGGTACCTTGTACTTTACGAAGTTCGAAGGGCTTGCTGATCTGGAGTTCATGAACTACATCGGTTACGATGCCATGACCTTCGGTAACCACGAGTTCGACAAAGGCTTGCCTACACTGAAGACCTTTGTAGATAAGGCGAACTTCCCAATTGTCAGCTCCAACATTGACTTTACAACTAAAGACAATGAACTGAAGGGCAACTTTAAGAATGAGATCGGCGGACTGAACTCTTCCGTCCAAAACGGTCACATCTACCCTGCAATTATTAAAGAAGTTAACGGTGAGAAAATCGGTATTTTCGGTCTCACTACTGAAGACACCGTTGGACTGGCTTCGCCAGGTGACAACATCGCCTTTAATGACTACAAGACCAGCGCAGCTAACACTGTGAAAATGCTACAAGATCAAGGCATTAACAAAATCATTGCTATCACCCACCTTGGCTACACTGTGGATGAGCAACTCGCATTACANGGATCAAGGCATAAACAAAATCATTGCTCTCTCCCACCTTGGCTACACTGTGGATGAGCAACTGGCTGTACAAGTACCAGGCATCGACGTAATCGTCGGTGGTCACTCGCATACGAAGCTGGATGCACCTGTCATCAAGAACAAGGATGGCGAACCGACCCTGATTCTTCAAACCGGCGAGTATGGACAAAACCTTGGTGAGTTGGATGTTAATTTCAACGACAAGGGTGTTATCACTTCCTACCAAGGCAAGCTGCTCGATGTCAGCAAATTTGCTGATGATGCAACAGCTAAGTCTATGCTTGTGAAATATGATAAAGAGCTGACAGAAATTCGTGGCACCCAAGTGGGCAAAACGAATGTAGAGCTGAGTGTGAACCGCGAGATCGACGGCAAATCGACTCGTGTCGTACGTAAGGAAGAGACAGCTATCGGGAATCTGATCGCAGACGGCGTGAACAGCAAGTCCAAGGAATTGGTTACCAAGCTGTTGTCTTCTGATGATCTGGCTACTATCAAAGGCTTTGTCTCGATTCAAAATGGCGGCGGTATCCGCGCTGGTATCAACAAAGGTAATATTTCTCTCGGCGATGTACTGACAGTAATGCCATTCTCCAACAGTCTGGTAGCCCTGAAAGTAACGGGACAAGAAATTATTGAATCTCTGGAAAACGGTGTGAGCGGACTGGAAAGTGACCAAGGACGTTTTGCACAGGTATCCGGTATGAAGTACACCTATGATTCATCCAAGAAACCGGAAATCATTAACCCGACCACCAATGTTCTGGAGCAAAAAGGGGAACGTATGGTATCCGTAGAGATCAAACAAGCAGATGGAAGCTACGTTGCTATTGATCCAAACGGTTACTATATCCTATCCACGAATTCCTTCATGGCAGGCGGCGGAGACTTCTACCGCTCCTTGGCGAAAGCCAAAGCAGACGGACGCTATTATGAGCTATATCTGCCAGACTATGAAGTATTCACAGATTATCTGAAACAAATTGGAGATGTGAACATCGGTCTTGAGGGACGGATTAACGACGTGAAAGGTGCTGTGCCTACACCTGAGACCTCACCGACACCGACACCAACACCAACACCGTCACCGACGCCGGTACCAACGGCTCCATCTGGAGGATCGGGATCCACTCCAGCACCAACAGTAACACCAAGTGCAACACCTTCACCTACAGCAGCGCCATCTCCATCGGCAACGCAACAGGTGACGACCATTACACAATCTGAGCTGACTGCACAATTGGCTAAATTGCCTGCTGGCAGCAATGAACTGGTCATCCCGGTCACCGCTTCTGCAGGTGGCGCACAAATCGTGCTTCCAGGCAGCGTTATTGTTGCTCAGGCAGCTGCTCAACCGAATACTATTCTGACCTTTACTGCAGGCAGCACTTCCTATTCCATGCCTGTAAGCATCATCAATGGAGCTGCACTTGCTAATCAACTAGGTACAAGTGACTTTACAGTTACTGTCACAATGACACCAGCCGACTCTGTTACGCTGAGCAGTGTGAACAGTGCTGCGGCACAGCAAGGCTCCATTACCCTTGCCGGACCTGTGATTGAATTCAGCGTCACAGCCCAAGCCGGAACGAAGAAGGTTCCAGTAAACAGCTTTGGCAGCACCTACGTTAAGCGGACGATCACAGTTCCAGGCGCTTTGAATGCACAGAACGCTACAGCAGTGGTCTTCGACCCAGCTAGCGGACAGTTGATCTTCGTGCCATCCGTCTTCACAGCCAAAGCAGACGGAACAACAGAAGTAACAATTACACGCAACAGTAACAGCATTTATACTGTGATCCAATCCAGCAAGTCGTTCGGAGATACTGCCGGACACTGGGCGAAGTCATCTATTGATCTGTTGGCTTCCAAACAGATTGTGAGCGGAACAAGCAGCACTACCTTCTCCCCTTCACAATCGGTCAGCCGTGCTGAATTCGCAGCATTGATCACACGGGCATTGGGTCTGGAAACTGTTAGCGGCGGAACAACCTTCAGCGATGTTAGCTCGTCCAAGTGGTATGCGGGCGCCATCCAGACGGCTTCTGCAGCTGGCCTGATCTCTGGTTATACGGATGGTACTTTCCGTCCGGACAGTCAGATTTCCCGTCAGGAAATGGCGGCTGTGCTAGCTAAAGCTATCAAGTATACAGGCGCAACCCTGAATGCAGACCCTGCAGTGCTGGCCAAGTTCAGCGATGCAGCTGGTATCCCGGCCTGGTCGCGCGAAGCCGTAGCAGAAATTGCGGCCGCTGGCATCATCCAGGGAACACCTGACGGAGCTTTCGCTCCACAAAAAGCGGCAACCCGTGCGGAAGCCGTAACTATGCTGGAGAAGACTCTGAAGTCACTTCACTTCATCAACTAGACTTCAAGTCGATCCATCATTAAACCACAGATCGTAAAGCATCAATAAAGAGGGACCTGGGCGAAATTTTCGTCCGGGTCCCTCTTATTATTTTGCATAGTACGGAGTCTGCATCAGGTCAGGCCTGCAACACAACCTCTATTTCCATGTTAAAACGGGGATTGAATTACCTAAATTGTTCCATTATAATAAAACCTATATAAGGTTCTATATTTATAGAACACATTCAATGATCGCATTTAACCTAACTAATCAATATCAATTAACTCTGAGAGGACAAGTGAACCTATGCCCCCTATCAACTACATCGTGGAAGTAGATTTTGCACCCATTTATGAATGTGTGAATAGCTTCAACGCGTTTCTCCGCAAGCAGAGTCATGCGGTCATGGATTCAGGAAAGCTCTGGGTTCGGGAAGTTCAGCAGCACTTATCACCTGCGCAGCTACAAAAGATGCGAAAAGCCATGGATGCAACGGATGAATCCAATCTCTATCCTTATATCTGGAACTGTCCAGGCGATCGTTCTGTTACCGGCTTTCTGGATTGGCTGGACGCCCTCTCCTCGGGCGAGCTTTATGAGATCGCTGCCCGGTATAATCTCAGTGTTCCGCCTAATCTTCCAGAACTACGCGACCTAGCCTCTGAGGCTTTACGGGCTTGGAACACCCATTACTTCAGCGGCATCGACCAGGCTATCATTGAGGGTCTTGCGCGCGAAGCCGAGTACAGGCGCGAAATGTTGAACAAAGATAACAGTATGGAGGTCTATGAGCAGGCTACACAAGGCATGCGGCTATATCCTACGGATCTTCTGAAGCAAGTTGTGATCATCCCCCAGTATCATACACGTCCACTCGTGACCAGTGCTATTTATGATGAGGTTATTTTCACCAGCTATTCCTGCGATGTTCTTCCGCCCGGAGAAGGCCGGCCGCCCGCAGAACTACTGCGGCTAACACATGCGCTGTCGGATGAAACAAGACTCTGCGTCCTTCGCTTGCTGGCAGAGAAGCAGCTTACGTTTACTGAGATCGTTCGGGAGGTCGGCCTGTCCAAAAGCACGGTCCACTACCATCTCATCACCCTTCGGGCAGCAGGACTGGTTATCGTGCACTATAACAATAAGACCACAGACTATAGCCTGCGCCTGGAGGCACTGAGCGATCTGCCCCGGCAAATCGGCGATTACATGAAGAGCTGATGAGAAAGGCACATTAGGGAGAACCCAAGCTTCAGGGAGGAATCACATGTTAAAACGCGGTTACTACGGTTTGCTGGCCACAATATCGCTCAGTTCCCTGGGCGATACCTTCGGGCTGCTGGCGATGGAGTGGCTGGTCTATGATTTATCCCGCTCCAAGCTGGCTATGGGTGCCTTAGCGCTCAGCTTCGGCATTCCCGAATTCATCCTCCGGCTTATCGGGTCACCATTGTCTGATCGGCTGCACCGCACCCGGTTTATGGCCAGCCTGGCAGCAGTACATCTGCTGGCCATACTGGTGCCGCTGGCGATGGGTCTGGCCGGACAGCTTCAGCTGTGGCATCTGTTTCTTGCAGCCGGGCTCAACGGTGCATGCGCCGCCCTCTTTATGCCAACTGCGATGGCTGTCGTGCCCGATGTGGCGGACACTCGCAAGCTAGTGCGCGCCTTTGCCGTAATCGACGGCTTCAAGAACGCAGCTGCCTTGCTGGGACCTGCCATGGCCGGCGCTCTAACAGCCGCCGCTGGAGCGCTGCCCTCACTAGGTATTAACGCTGTCTGCTATACGGGAGCCATCGTTACTTTACTATGGCTGCCCAAGATACAGACACCTGTAAAAAACGGGAGCAATTTATCCTGGGTTCGTTACATCCGCGAGATTACAGAAGGCTTCTCTTTCTATAAGAACTTTCCAGCCATGCTGGCGATCATGTGCATAGTAGCAATCAGTAATATGTGCAATATTGCTGTCTGGACGATGATCATTCCCTTTGTAAGCGATGTGCTGAATAGAGATGCCGCCGCTATAGGCGCCCTGACTACAGCTTTTGCACTGGGTACCTTAGTCGGGCTGACCATAATTTCATTCTTTGGAGAAATCAAACAGAGGCAGACAGTCATGCTATCAAGCCTTATGGTTATCGGCCTCTCCACGACATTAATGGGATTTGCTCCGAGTTATCCATTGGTGTTAGCGGCCCTGTTCATCTCCGGCGTAGCAGCTCCCTTTTTCGGTTCGCTAAGTTCTTCCTTGCATGGACGCCTGGTTCCGTCCCATTTGCAGGGGCGGGTCAACTCAATCCGCTTTCTGATTGGCGGCAGCCTGCAACCAATCGGTGGTATGGGCGGAGCAGCAATAGCACATGCTTACGGTCTGCCTATTCTTTTCCTATTTGCCGGTCTAATTCCTATCTTGTGTTCAGGAGTGGCAATGCTACTGCCCGTTCTAAAAGGAATTAACGGAGATCTGTCAGTGTTGGAAGCGAAATTCAGACTGAAACAACATATAACAACGAATAAAAGAGATGTCCCGCTATAACGGAGCATCTCCTCTTGCTCAACCACCCTATAAGTTATTAGTTCAATGGTATACGGTAATCGGTCAGGATTTTACCTCGTCGGCATTGGATTCGTAATGGCTGATATCTCCATGCAACAGAATTTCCGGTATGTCCCCTGTAAAATCGATTCGGCTTAGGCAGGTAGGATGGATATACGGGAGATCCCACAGCTTAGGAAGTGGTCTGCCCTCGAAGTACGCCATTAACAGCTTGATCACCACCGTATGGGTGACGATCAGTACAGTTTCACCCTGATGGGCATCCACGATCGCTGCAAGCTTGTCCAGTGCCCGTTCCTGAACCTCTGCAAAGGTCTCGCTGCCTTTCACCTTGAATTTGGCAGGATCCTTCCAGAAATATTCGTACTGATCCGGGTGGATGACCTCAAGCTCTGTGGAGTCACAACCTTCCCAAATCCCCATCCCGATCTCCAGGAATTCTTCGGCAGACTGAAGCGGAATATTCCGCTCCCCGATGATGATCTCTGCCGTTCGCCAAGCCCTCGGGCTGGGGCTTGCATAGACGGCATCTAGCCGTTCGGTGGCCAAGCCCCTTTGCAACCACTCTGCCTGCTGGACACCGAGCGGTGTCAGCGCCGAATCTTTATGACCTTGCATGCGATGCTGCACATTCCACTCCGTCTGCCCGTGCCGGGTCAAATAAATTGTTGTTGTACCCATTTCCGCCCCTCCTTATGTACGGTTCCGTTCCATCCATCTTACCGCATAATCCACGATCTCACGCTGAGGGATCAACTTAGCCCGAGCCGCTGCAACCTGGCCCAAAGCAATTCGGCCTGTATCCTCCTGAAATTGCGCGGCCAGGGCGACAAAATCCACGGATTCCCAATCGAGCTCCTTGAACTCCACCCACTGTCTGTTCCCGTCTACCATCATTGGCGCTCCACTCACGATTTCCTGTTTGCTTGGAAAAGAAGCCCGGCATTCCGCCAGATGCAGTGAGGTGTTCTTGAGGTTCTCCACCCCTAGCAGCAGAACACTTCCGTTCAGATCATAAATGCGGGCCAGCGGCGAATGTTCTCCCAACCCGCAGTCCAGTTCATGCCCGTCTACAATCTGGTCCCTGTGCTTACCCCAAGCCGCGAACGAATGGATGGGGTGATTACTGCGCTTGACACCCTTTTGCTTACGGAAGGTATCCGGTATGACCCCCATCCCCCTTAGCAAAGTCATATCTGGATCATACGCAGGCATCTTTTCACGGATTGAAGTCCACCAGGCCTCAGGAACTGGGGGCCGTGACCAGCCCGAAGGATCGGATAAATCGTTCGAATGCGTAGGCATAACCAGTGTGCCCTCTTCCCCCAACACCTCTTCAAGCGCCAAAATAACAGCAACAGGGCCACCTGCCACCCACTCGCCCAGCGATTTAAATGAGGAATGCATGATTAGCGTCATTCCTTCATGCACCCCCAGGCGGCGGAAATCCTCCGCCAATGTCTCCACCGTAATTAAATTACCTTGAATCATTTCCACCCTCAAGCCCTCCAAATCTATGCGTCTAACCCACCACGCCCCTGGCATAGAGAGCTGCCGGGCGGCATCAGCAGAGCAGGTTAGGACTCCCGTTCCTCCTGAGCGTAATACATCTTCTGTAAAGCTTTGCTTCTGTATTCACCGGGAGAAATGCCTTCAAGTTCCTTGAAGACCCGTGCGAACTGCTTACTGTTCTCGAAACCGACAGCCTCACCGATATAGGCCAGCCTGCCTGAGTCCTCCGATAGCAGCGTTTTGGCGTGACGAATACGTACTTTTTTCAGGTATATAATAAAATTCTCTCCGGTATATGCCTTGAAAGCTTCGCTGAAATAGGAATAATTCAAGGAAACGTGATTGCTGACCATAGCCATGTTAAGCGGACGGCTGTAATTAGCTTCAATATAGGCCAGTGCCTCCTTCATATCCTTATGCTCGGTGTGGGCGGTCCTTACTCCAATAATATAATCGTTCACGCAGAGGAGCAAATGTTCAAGTGTACGGTAGTAATCGTGAAAATGCCGGAAATTGTACATACTCCCTACAGACCGGTACAGTTTCAGCACCTCCATCGAGGCTTCACCATGCACCCGAAAAACTTCGTCCAACACGCGTTCGTTGATACTGCGCCCCACCATTTCCAGATAAGACAGATCGAGCTGCTTAATCTGTTCTACTTGGAAAATAGCAGCCAGCAGCGTCTTCAGCTCCTTTTCACGGTCTGTACCGAGCATGTTAAGCAGCTTGTGAAGCTCCTGATCCGGTTTAGGGAAGCCCAAACGCTCTTCACTGATTTTCTCATAATCAATAAAGTTCACTTGGGGATACAGGAAGGTGTACTGCAGCGCCCGGCAAGCCTCTTGATAGCAGCGGCGGATGTCTATTCCCTCACGCCCCAGGCTGCTCACACCAATCAGTAGTCCCTTCAGATCTCTGGCTTCGGCCTGCCGCGACAACTCCATGAAATCCATCTTGCTGCTCCCGATCAGCACCAGTTTACCTTCCCAGTCTGTTAATATTTCCGGATATTTCTTCTCCAGCGGTCCAGACAGACGCTCCGTCAAGCCCTGGATCTCAGCTGGCTTCATCCGTGTACCGTCATTGTAATAATAGCTCAGAACCCCAACGGTAAAAGGCAAGGAAAGGCTGATCAGCTCCGCCGCCTGCTCCCGATCCGGCTGTACTTCCTCATGGATCAGCAATCCACGGAGCCGACTGGCGCGCAGCTCTCTTCGGAGACATGCTGCTTTTTCTTCCTGCAAGCGGACATTGATCTCCCGCTCGTCACGCTCCTTCTGGATACGCTCCAGAATACTGAATAGCTCATCACGGCGAATCGGCTTGAGCAGATAGTCCTTTACGCGATAACGAATTGCACTTTTAGCATATTCAAAATCATCATAACCGCTAAGAATAACCAGTGCGGGGCCTTCCCCCGCTCCGTTCTGCACGGACAGCTTCTCCAGCAGGGTAATGCCGTCCATGACGGGCATGCGGATATCAGTAATCACGATGTCGGCTCCCTCAGCCTCGTAATACGCCAGCGCCTCTGCGCCGTTTCCAGCCATCGTTATCGTATACATAGACGGATATTCCCGTTCGATCATGATTTTCAGCCCATATCTTATATTCTTCTCGTCATCCACGATTAGAAGCTTCATCATAGCTGCTTTCCCCCGTTAATAGAACTTTCGGCAGACACATGGATACCATCGTCCACTCCCCTGCCTTGCTCTGTACTTCAAGTCCATACGACTCCCCATAGAACAGTTGCAGGCGTTGGTAGACATTACGCAGACCGATTCCCCCGGCCTGACGGCTGCTTTTTCCCGGTCCGGCCAGCTCAATATCCAGTTCCTTGGTATTAAAAATCGCAGCATTTAACGAGGCCAGCTTCTCCGGAGCAAGCCCGATACCATTGTCACGGATCGAAATGAAGATATCACTATCCGCTTCCTCTACCTCAATGTGAATCTTCCGGGAGGCGGTTTCCGTATCTCCCCCGGGCCAGGCATGCTTGACACTGTTCTCCACGATAGGCTGCAGCGACATTTTCAACACCTCTAGCTCCAGAAAGGAGGGTGCAATATTCAGGACCAACTCAATAGGATGTTCAAAACGGATATTCATAACATCAATGTAATTTTCGATATGACGAATTTCATCGCGCAGCTTCACATACTCACCGCACCATTTAAAGTTATAGCGCATCATGCCCCCGAGCGAGGTCAACGCGTCTGAGATCGCACGCTGATTCTCAATTTCGGCAAGCATTTTAATATTCTCCAGTGTATTGTAAAGAAAATGAGCGTCGATCTGGTTATGCAGTGTGCGCAGCTCGGCTTCTTTGGACAGCGCCTGCTTCTGTACGGCCTGAGCTACCAGCGTGTTGATGGTGTTCATCAACTTGGAGAAATGGTGCGCCAGTTCGCCCACTTCTCCGCCGCCGCGGATGGTTATTCCACTATAAGCTTCGCCTCTGCGCACTTTCTTCATCGCTTCCGTCAGCCGTCGCAGGTTCTTCAATATAAAAGCATTTAGCACATTGGCAATCACAGTAACCAGAACGATGAAACCAATATTGGCCCCGATAATCAGATTGCGTGTATGGGAAATATCGCTCATGACGCCCTCCATGGACACGACATTTACCAATGAAGCATGGATGAGGTCCAGCGGGGTGTTAATTAGCAGATAGGTTTTACCGTTCTCTTCATAGTGGATGTCCCATTCCCCCGTCTCCTGATACTTCCGGGTACGGTCTGCAATAGCTTCAGCCATGTTGGGATTGCCCGGCAGATAGGAATGGTCTGTCCGTGTAAATAACTGCATTTCATCATCGACAAGGAACATCTGGGATTGACTGTCCTGTACTTTGGTATACGTCTTGGGCGTAAATCGCTCCAGCAGCATATCCACCTGAACCATCCCGATATGATGGCCCGTAGGAATGCTCATTTCCCGCAGCAGGGAAATCTTCGGGGTATTTTTCGGTGTCAGGCCGAGATAACTCTGCATTGGCTCTGCATCCGTGTCCTGAAATACCCACACCTCTTGCCCTTTGCCTCGCAAGCCCTTCTGGAACCAGGGCTCGGAGATCACACGTTCTTCCCGGTAGATCATCGGCCAAATTTCATGCACGCTGGGACTTCGCGAGTAGAGTCGTAAATGCTCGATATTGGGGTTGTTGAACTGAATTCGCATCAAATTAATGTAAGCGTTTGTATTAAAATCAACAAGCTCTCCTACCTCAGGTTCACGCTCATTGGCCAGATAACGTTTAACATCTTTATCTTCAAACGCCATTTGAGCTGCACGTTCCATTGCTTCAATCTGGTTGAGGATGTGTAGCTTCTCCATATCTAACAAGTAGCTGTTCTTCTCCACCGCATCCCGGACATACGTGTTGTTAATAGCCCGGTAAGAATAATAGGATACCATCAGGCACGGTCCCAGAATGATAAATACATAGGCACCGATCAAACGACTCTGCAGAGACCTGCGCCCCCACCAGTAAGAAAATGAATGCCAAGTAATTGCTGTGCGCTTGCCCAATCTCACCTGATTCCCCCTGCCTCGCTTCGCTCCTCACGGGTAAAACCTTTATAAAAGACATTAACATAACTCAAAAGCCCGCCGGCAGCGGGCCATCGAATTATGCTTGAGCGTTATTGCGACAGTTTTTGTTTGTTCTCTTCGTATTTCTTCTGCTGATATGCCTGGAACTTATCCAGACCTTCCTTCTGCTGCTTCTCCAGATAATCGTTCCATATCTTATCGAACTCTGCATCAGATGGCGCCATTAGTAACTTTGGCAGCGTTTTAGCCCGCAGCGATTTGATTTTGGAGCCGATAATCCCTTCCGGCGAATTGCCTGTCGGGTCGATGCCTTCAAAGGCGGAGGCACTCTTCGTCTTGCCTCGGGTCCAATCCTCCAACTGTTTGAAGGGCTCAACCGCAGGGTTATTCCATTGCTGGGTAATATTCGTATTCATCAGCATCCAGAAAGTAAAGGAAGAACCGTATTGCTTGTCAAAGGCTGAGCGGTCCTTATTGAGCAGCTCCAGAACCTCCGGCTTGAATTGGTCTTTTCCGTCAATCGTATCATAACTGACCCCTTTTTCCCCGAGGAAAAGATCCTTGTTGCCTTCCTCACTGTTTAAATAGCTCAGAAAGCGAATAGCCCGCGCTTTGTCCTTAACATTCTTGGAGATGAGAGTAACGGTCCAGCCGGAGATCCCCGGGCCATCCAAGGTCGGAGCATCATGCTTGCTGTTGGCCGGTCCATCGATAGCAATATAAATCTGCTCAGGATTCTTCTGGAAGAGTGTTCCTTCCTGAGTGGCAAAATCGGTCCGCTGATACAGCATGGCGAAATATCTGCCCTGTGCGATCTTTTCTTCCATTTGTACCCGTTTATCAATAAAGATGTCCTTGGCCAGCAGCCCATCCTGGTTCGCTTGCCGCAGTGTCTTTAGCCAGCTAACATACTCGGGATCCGTCTCGCGGTTATAGAGCTTGCCGTCCTTCTCCCTTGGAATGGCCAGGAAGTTCTGAATATAGGCCTCCAGCGAGTAGTTTCCCGTATCGCTGAATTCATGCAGGCCGAGCGGGATTAGCGGTTGACCATTCACCTGCGGGTATTTCTCTTTCGCCAGTTGCAAGGCTTTCAGGAAGCCATCTGGTGTACTCATATCCGGCTTGCCGAGCGCTTCGTACATATCTTTGCGGACTACGAAGACCTGATTGGCAACATAGGTATCACCATATTTCTCATAATCAGCCGGCGATGACGAAGCGTTCGGATATCCGTAGACATTGCCGTCCTCCTGGGTATACCAGTTCAGCTTCGCCGGATCGGATGCCTTGAAGAAGTAAGGATCGTATTCTTCTGCCAACTTATTCAGCGGAAGCACCAATTCTCCTTCAATCATCTTCTTTACATTATCATTCGCAAAGTCAATGGTGATGAAATCGGGAAGCTTGCCGGAAGCAACCAGCGTATTGAGCTTCTCATTCTCATTACCGGCAGGGACGATAAAGTTAAGGTCGACACCCGTCTTTTTCGTAATATATTTTGAAGTGGCATCTACGCCCCACTTGTTTGCGAACCAGGAGAAGTTCAAATACCAGTCAAACGTGATCGGGGAGGTATCAGCTTTCCAGCCTGGTTCATCTTCAGACAGCTTCGTTTCTGTGGCTGGCTCCGTCTGGGCTGGATAATTTGTATTCTTGCTTCCTTCGGCATTGCCGCCGTTATTACCTGCGCTATTACCTCCGCTGGAACAGCCTGCTGCAGATAATGTCATAATCATTGCCAATAGCAAGGTCACCATTTTCTTCGGCTTACGCTTTATTGTCATGTTTATTTACCCCTTTTCTAAGAATGTATTCAATATAAACGCAACTCAGACGCTGAGTACAAGCAGCCTGAGGAGTTACCAGGAGACGGTAGGCTAACCTTTGATGGAACCCAGCATCATGCCCTTAACGAAATATCGCTGCAGGAACGGGTAGACAAAGACAATCGGCAGAGTGGTCACAATCATCGTCGCCAGCTTGATGGACTGTGAGGTGACGCTTTTCACCACATTACTGCCCTGTACGGCCGTGATCATCTGGTTCGAACTGGACTGTGCTACAACACGGTACAGGAACGTCTGCACTGGCTGCAGATCTGTATTATTGACATAGATAATCCCCGCAAAATAATCATTCCATTGATACACACCATGGAACAGCGCGATCGTCGCGATCACGGGCATGGATACCGGAATCACCACCCGCAGGAAGATCGACCAGTCATTGGCGCCGTCAATACGCGCCGCTTCTTCAAGCCCTTCAGGGATATCACGGAAGAACGTCATGAAGATAATGAGATCGAAGAAACTGAACAGTACCGGAATAATATAGACCAGGAAATTATCAAGCAGGTGAAGGTCCTTAAGCAGCAGAAAGGTCGGAATCAGTCCGCCACTGAAGAAGAGGGTCACCGTTCCCATCAGAATATAGATTTTGCCGCCAATCAGGTTCCTGCGAGAGAACGCATAAGCCACCATCGCCGTGAAGAAAACGTGCGTGACCGTACCCACCAGAGTTTTGGCGACGGTAATCCACATAGCGAGCATAATGCCTGGACTTGCGAAGACAGCTTTGAAATTCTCCAGGCTGAACATTCGCGGCCACCAGTAAATCCCGCCTTGCATCGCATCTGAACCATTATTGAACGCATTCACGATTACATACCAGATCGGATACAGCGTGACGAAGCAAAGGCATAACATAATGATGTTATTGGCGAAATCGAACAACGCCTCGCCTGTTGTTTTACGCTTTAATGACCACATGTGTAGTTCCCCCTTGTTCTAGAACAGCGACGTGTCGTTGATTTTTTTGGATACGCTGTTGGCAATCAGCAGTAAGATTAGCGCAATAACCGATTTCAGCAGGCCTACTGCAGTCGAATAGGAGAAGCGCCCGGACAGAATACCGGTGTAGTATACATAGTAGTCAATCACGTTGCTGGCACTGTCATTGAGGGCGTTGCGCAGGACCAGGATCTGGTCGAAATTAGAGTTGAGTACGCCGCTGACCGCCAGAATGAACAGAATACTGATCGTGGCCTTGATGGCCGGTAAGGTGACATACCACATTTTCTGAAAACGTCCTGCTCCATCAATCGTAGCTGCCTCGTACATTTCAGGAGAGACCCCGGAGATTGCTGCAAGATAAATGATGGCAGACCAGCCAAGCTCTTTCCAGATATCAGACGTGATGACAATTCCCCAGAAATAGTTGGGTTCTGCCAGATAGGAGATAGGCTGGTCGATTAGGCCCATCGCTAGCAGAATGTTGTTGATAATCCCCACGTCTGCAAGCCATGTAGCTAAAATTCCGCCAAGTACAACCCAGGAGAGAAAGTGCGGCAGGTAGGAGATCGTTTGAATGCTCTTTTTGAACCGGACCGAACGGATTTCGTTCAGGAATAAAGCGAATATAATGGGAAGCGGAAAACCGATGACCAGTTTGATCAAACTGATGCCTAATGTATTCTTGATAACGTTGACCAGGTTCTCATCCTCCATAAACTCTCGAAAATGGGTCAGCCCCACCCACGGAGCCTCGGCAATGGATTTGACAATGTTATAATCCTTGAATGCAATAATGATGCCGTACATCGGGATGTAGTTGAAAATAATCATCCAAATAACGCCCAGCAGCGCCATGGTCTGCAAGTGTTTCTGGGCGATCAGCCGCCTCCAGAGAGAGGGGCGGTTACCGGTGCCGGTACCGGTTTTGTGATTTGCAGGGATGAGTGGTGTCATTCCCCCGGCAGGTTCGGCGCTTCTTTTGTTCTCCATCTTACGGACCTCCATGCTCCATCTCGTTTGTAAAAGCGCTTCCATTCGATTCTCTATCATTGTATGCGCTACCCCACTTACTCCGTAAGGTTCCATTTTTCATGTGAAGGGTTCCATTTTTCGGATCTAATCTCCCAGCTGGTGATTAAGAATAGCACCCCAGCACAAAAAAACAGCAGCACCCCGATAACCCGGGGGGCTGCTGCCTGCATTTTATAGGCAAGCGAACTGACTGCTCGCCTAACGTTATTCTCTTGCTTCTATTCCAATTCAGCCTTGATCAGGCTGATTTCACCACGCCGAAGCGCTTCCGCCGTTGCCCCGCGTAGCAAGGCACCGTTGATTCTGCTAACCGTACCATCCGTATGCTGAAGCGTCATACTATGGATGGTTGCTCCGCCGTCTCCAAAGGTATTGACCTTGCGGTGGTTATAATACGTCACCTTGGTTTGACCCAGGAAGGTGAAGGTGAGTTCTCCCTGTTCGTCAAACAGCCAGCCAGGAAGCACAGGGCTGAGGGATAGTGCCAGCTCTCCATCCACGACAGAGAAAGCCTTGCTGCCGGCCATCATTTTGCGCCACATGCTGAGGAATTCAGCCGTCGATCCGCTTAGACGGGCTACGAAACCGCGGCCATGCGTGCCGGGGTCCGGATTGCCTCCCGTAGCAATAAACGACGAGTTCTCCAGCGTACTCCGACCATACACGGCCGGATCAAGGAACGGAACGAGCGAGGTTTTTAATTCCGAATAGAATTCCTCGTGTAATCCAGCCTTCAGCAGCTCTAACAAGTATTTGTAAGACATATGCAAGAAGTTGGACTCCCGCTCCAGCCAACCTGGAGTAAAGGCTCGCATCCGCCCGATTTCATGAGATTCCTCTTCGAGACTTACAGACGTTTGGTACATCGAAGTCTGAGGATCATATAGTCCAGTACCTTTGATCAAGGTATAGATTTCCTTGGCCTTCGCCGGATTCTTCAACGTCTTCAGCCAGCGGGTCGGGCCTTCCAGGAAATAAGGCAGCGCCTGGGCCTCAAACTCCTGTACTACTGCTTTTTGCAGACCGTAGCCACTAAGCACGGGTTCACCTTCCGCATCCACCACAGGCTCGAATCGGGTAGCCTCAAAGCGGAAATAGGTTGGAGTCAGTCCGTTGCCCAGCTTCACTGCTCTGTCGATCCCTTCATCAAGCTTGAGCAGGAACCGGGAGAAAGCGCCGCGGATATAAGTAAGGGCAACATCGGACTCGCTTCCCGTAATGCCGAACCGGATACTTTCGCGATAAGCTTCACGCGCCGAAGCTACGGTATCCCAGTATGCAAACTGGGTCAGCTCTCCTTCCAACACAGAAGTCACAGCGGTGTTCACCTGCTCTAGCAGATACGCTATTTCTTCCGGCAGACGGGCTGTGCCTTCCGCATTTTCAGGACTGTCCAGTACATCCAGCAGGAAGGATACGGTCCGCTTAAGTTCGAAGGTCTCACTCATCCCGGAGCCGAACAATCCTGGCAAGCCGTTCATAGCATCATTCCAGCCCGGCTTGTTACCTTCCATTTCCACACCCATGCCGTAAGGGTCAAGTGTAGCGAATTTGTTCAGAGCCAGTGACACTATTTTCACAAACAGATTCGTATTATACACTTCGCCACGGCCGCGTTCTGTCCGTAGCCACTCCGTGCTTCCAGCTTTACGCTTCAGCTTATGCAGCTTCTCCTCATCCTCAAGCAGTGCGCCGTACTGACGTACTTTCCCGTCGCTGAGGACGTATTTCTCGCTGCGTGGGAGAACATAGGCCGGACTGTCATAGAACGCATAGGTAGCGTCCCCGAAGAGCAATTCTTGTCTCCGGTCAGGGAAAATATCCAGGTACCCCTCAACCAGATCAAGGTTGTACGTCCAGTGATCGGACCAGAAGCCCTCCCCGAAGGAAGCCTCAATGTTCTGTTTGGACAAGGACAGCACACCAGACAGGAATTCCTGCTCCTCTACTTGCAGCTCGACATGATGATCAGCGATGTGATTGATCAGACCGCCTGCAGTAAATACGCCGCTGAGCAGCTTGCGAAGCCCTTCGTGCTGATTCGCTGCGCCTTTCTCAATCCAAGCTTCCAGCGCAGAGCGGTTCTCCGGCAGAATTTCAAAGGTCGTCCCCTGAACACTCAGTGGATTGTACCCGTCAGCCTGCATCAGGCTGTAGAACATTTTGATATTGAAGCTGCCGACCTTCGGATTGAAGAACACATCATTGCGCCGGTTCTGGTTCATATCCCGGAAGTTTCCGTTGCCCTGCGAATAGTATTCTGGCGCTAGGGAGAAGAAGTTGTAGTCCCGCTCCATGTCACCATGCTTACGGGAATACAAATGCACTACGAAACCATCTCCACCGTTATCGAAGATGAATGGATAGCCTCCACGCAGGAAGTTATCGAGATAGGACTGACGGCAGTACGCATCAAAGATCGGAGAAGAGGTCTTAGTGGCAATATCTTCCGTCAGATCCTCAGTCAGTCTGGCCGCTTCCTCGGCTTTGTCGGTAATGTAGGCATCACGGCTAATGTCCGTGGCTTTATTATTGATTTTATCAATGTCATTAACATGGCCGATCAGGGTGTTCACCGTCAGGCTGGACCCTGGAGCCAGAGTCCGCGCTACACCACTAAATCCGCAAGGAACTTTATTGACCGGATATTGCGGCAGTTCCGCAAGGCCAGACAACGATAGCTCCGCGAATCGGTCGGGATAAGACAGCGAAGTATTGCCGCCAAATACAACCTCAAAGTCCACGAACGGGGAAATCTTCTCCCCCTCCCCTGTAAAGGACAGGTAGAAATGACCCTTTGTAATCTCACTGACTTCCGCATCGTCATTGGTGCTGGAACGCAGCTTATAGAACGGAATGCCATTCTCCAGGTTGTAGACATCCATCCAGCTCCGCAGAAGGTTACCGATGTCTTTGTAGCCACTGTTCTCCACACCGAACGGCAGAATTTCCGGAAGACCATCCAGCAGTTCAAAATCTATCTCCTGGCCCCCGATATTCTCAATGGTCACCCGCCGTACAAGTGCAGCGTAATCTTCATTCGGAAGATTGAAGTAGTGAACTGTCGTCTTCAATCCATGTCCGGCATGGCTTTCTTCAATGGTCAGGCCGTTGGGAAGAATAGTCATGACCCGCTTAGCATCGGCATCAGGACGCGCTGACTGGAACGGCTCGTAGATTTCTCTTTCTCCCTTGATCTTGATAAAGGTCCGGAAACCGGAGTTGGCTACATTCTTGTAGGAGATGTTCGCTGGAGAGAACTCCATGATCGGGGAGTTCTTATCGCGAATCCCGAAGCTGCATACCCCTTGGCCCCGGTTTACATAGAAGGACCACATCGGAATTCCCTTCAGGCCGGCAAGGCCGGGCAGAAAGCTGGCGAACGGCTTGCCCTCGTGGAACTGCTCTATCACAAATTTTCCGGAATCAAAATAATAATGGCTCATACTGTTGGCCTCCTTGAATGAACTATTGTGTAATGAGATGCGTGATGATAGAATGCGCCGGAAGCTCGAAGCGGGCAACCTCATCGCCCAGTCCCAAAGTAACCTCGCGCGGCTCTTCTCCTTCGTTCATCAGCACGACGGCAAGGCTGCCATCCGGATTGCGGAAAGCTGTGGAGAGGACGCCTTCAGCGGCATTTTGCAGGCCGATTCTCACCGCACCTGGAGCGATATATTTACTGAAATGCCCGATATAATAATACGAGCTGTTATAATGAACTTCGTTCGTAGTCGTGTCAGCAATCACCGGAGCATCGCACAAATTGTTAACATGGTTCGGGCCTCCAGTCTCATCCAGCACCAGGTTCCAGTCCAGATAACCTTCGGTCCAATGATTGAGGTCGCCGATCATATTCCGTCCGTAACGTTCGCCCGTGAACCACTCTCCCAGTCTCACGCCACCTTCCTGGCAGCCCTCGGTGAACAGCAGATGCTTGTCAGGGAACAGATCATGTACCTGGCCCACTTTCTCAAACTCCTCGCCGCCGTACCAGTGAATACCTGTACCCCATACATACTTTGCAGCTTCAGGATCGGATAGCACTGCTGACGCACGTTCAACCATAATGTCGCGGTTGTGATCCCAAATTACAATGTTCACATCACCGTAGCCCTCTTTGTGCATCACAGGGCCCAGGTGATTCTTCACGAAGTCGCGCTCCTCTTCCGCACTGTACACACAAGAATCCCATGTCTGAACGGCTGCTGGCTCATTCTGTACGGAAACTGCCCAGATCGGCACGCCTTCCTTGCCGTAAGCTTCAATGAACTTCGTGTAGTAACGCGCCCATACATCCGCATATTCCGGCTTCAGTTGTCCGCCGTTATTCATCTCTCCGTTCGTCTTCATCCAAGCCGGAGGACTCCACGGGGAAGCGAGCATGGTGAACTCTCCACCTTTTACAGCCATGGCGTCCTTGATCAGTGGCAGTACCCATTGATGGTCATGGGAAATATCGAAAGTGGACAGCTCTGTATCGTTGTCCTCCACGTAAGTGTAGTTGCCAAGCGCAAAATCACAGCTATGGATATGTACGCGGCCCATGGAGTAGTTAAGTCCTTCTTCAGGGTGAAAATAGCGGTGGATCACTTCGGCCCGCTTCTCAGGGCTAAGCCGGGACAATGTATATGCAGCCGCTTCAGTAAATGCTCCACCGAAACCAATCATCTTCTGGTAGGACTCTTCAGGCTTCAGCTCCACTTGGGCTGCAGCACTGGTCTCTCTGGCCTTAAACTCAATTCCGTTCACCTTGCTGAGGCGTTCTCCTGTATCTTTGGCGGTCACTACGGTTTGAACTGTTGTCATTGTCATATCTCCTTATTAGTTGGAATAATTGCCTTCGAAATAATCGAAACCGGTTTCGATTATTTCGAAAAAAAATGATGTCTGTTCTTTGACGCAAAAATCATCGCAGAGAGCCAACTGAAGCGCCATCCGTGCTTATGGCCTAAGAGCGGATGGGCCCCGATTATAGTTACTCCTCGTTCGCCGGGGACGCGCAGGAATCCCTTACAATAACCTCCACTGGCAACGCTAGAGCTACCTTGCCGTCCGGGATCTTGTCGATCGCGGCGAGCAGGATTTCCGCTGCCTGGCTTCCCAATAGCTCCGTATCCTGCCTTACCGTTGTCAGGGCCGGGGTGACATAGCGAGCCAGTTCGATATCGTCATATCCCATGACCGAGATATCTCCTGGTACAGCCAGACCAGAGTCTTGTGCTGCCTTGACGGCCCCAAAGGCCAACAAGTCACCCGAAGCAAACACGGCCGTTGGCCGCTGTGGCAATCGCAGCAACTCCAGCATGGCATTGTAACCGCTCTCCATAGAATAATAGGCGCCCGTCACGATATAAGAATCCCGCAGCTCCAGCTTCTGCTGTAGCATCGCGGCCTCATACCCCTCCTGCCGGCGACTTCCTGGAGTGGTGTTCACACCGCCGGAAATATGAGCAATTCTGCGGTGGCCCAAGCGGGCCAGATACTCTACTGCCTGCACTGCGCCGCTCCAGTTATCCGAGCATACGGTGTGGGATTCCGGCGTCTCATAGTCCAGAACCACTGTAGGAATATCACTGTCCAGCAGCTCCTGAAAATAAGGGTCTTCATAATCTGATAGAAAGACCACAACCCCGTCCACCCCGCGAATCCGGCAGTTCTCCAGATATCCGCTCTGCTTGCCGCCCACATCCTTCGATATGAACATCAGCGCATACCCTTTGGCCACGGCCACCTGCTTGAAGCTTTCGATCACCGCGCTGAAAAAGGGATGGCGGATACCTGCTCCGGTGCTCTCCACGAACAACACGCCGATGGTCCACGATTTCTTCGTGGTCAGCGTACGGGCATGGGCGTTGGGAACATATCCCATCTCCTGTGCTGTACGGAGGATATCCTGGCGCGTCTTCTCGCGCACATCGGAATAATTATTGAACACCTTGGACACGGTCGTCGGAGAGTAACCGGTTCTTTTGGCAATATCATAAATGGTCGTCAATCCGGTTCACTCCCGCCTCTCATCATGAGAACGCTCTCCGTTCACTGACATTCTAACGTCTTTCCGTACGGTAGTCCAGCATAAAATATCTCTGTACAGGAGGCCAAAGGGTAACCACCTGAATCAGGAGTCCCAGACTCATATACAAAATATGAATCCAGTGCACCGCATTCAGTATATAGGTCTGTACCATGATCCAGATAATCAGCCCGAAGCCGATATAGAGTGAAAATGCCCATGAGCTATGAAGCGTTCTGAACGGATTCAGTATCTCGGCCCATCTCCACTGCGGCCTTCTGATCATGCTGTACAGCGCCAGTAAAGGGAACAGACCAAATACCGTAAGCAGCAGTAATCCTGGCACCAGAAAATTAGAAAAAGGCGATCTTGTCAGCATGGTTAGCGGCATACCCAGCAAGCCGCCTCCGGGATCGGCCACCAGTGCGCCTCCGCCTGCAACCGCGCCAACTCCCAGAAAAGCCTGAAGAATATACAGCATCACTACCGAAGGCGGTCGCTTGCCTCCACTTGGCTGGCGGTGCAAAACCTCTAATCCGGACTGCATCCCTATCCCTCTTTTCCATGAATAGTTGTGCTTATGCCATATCCTAGTTGCTTCATGAGATTCGTTACCTTGCTATCATTTTACAGTGTTATCCTTTGGTATACCGAGACAGAAATCACAACTGAGAGGCTTTTGGCGACATTTATTGTCTGCGGTGTAAACGTCTGCACTTTGCGTTATACTGAAACTGCTATCTATACTACGAGGGGACAGGACAGGGCTGTAAGATTCTTCGTCCGAAACATACCGATGACCGATACCATTCTGCCTTCATCCAAACAATGTGCATATTGTGAGCAGCTCAAGCCGCTCGCCGATTTCCGCAGGCGGACCGGCAAGCGTTCCAAGGCCCAATCCCGGCGCGGCGCGTGCCGGGATTGCCGCAAGCAGCGCGCCGCTGAATCTGGCGTCACGCCGCTGCAGTCCTTGCAGCCGCCAATGCCAGCTCTGCCCCATCAGCCGGAACCTAGAACGGCGACTGTAGCGTCCCCCTCCCCGCCGGAAACCACGCGGGGCGTTCCCAAGAAAGCGGCCGCTGGTCCGCTGGCCCGCTCTCGGGTGGAACGAGCCAAGGAGCGGAAGGCCGCCGCTTCGCTAGCGGCAGCGAAGCCTACCGCCAAGGGGCGGCCGCGCGGGGCCGAGCCGCGGCGGACACCGCTGCATCACCGGGGGCCCAAGCCAGAGCCCACGGATACCACGGCCCTGGTGCCCTCATCGCAGGGCATGATCCTGATGCGCGGTCATAGTGACAAGGGGAGGCGCTGGCATCAGGAGATTGACTTGGAACTGGCGGTTACACTGGTTAAGGAGCATGCTGCAGTAGTCGTCAATCGGCGTACTATCCGTCGCCTGTATAGCAATAAGGCTTTTCGTGCCCTGATCCTGAACAGGGACCGCTACACCTGCTATTTCTGCGGACTCTATGGGGATACCATCGACCACCTGCTCCCCCGTGCCAAGGGCGGCCATACGACACCGGACAATTGTGTATGCGCCTGCAACCTGTGCAATCAGACCAAAGCAGATAAGGATGTCGAGGAATTTATGGGCAGAACAAGATAGTCACCTGCCCTTAACAAATAAACGCTCCAATTCCCCGGCAAGCTGCTGTCTAATAAGCAGCGTAAGCCAAGGCATTGGAGCGTTCTTAGAAATGTTAAGGTAGAGCCATACAGTCCGGTTCCGTCTTGAAGCAACGGGATAGATGCGCATTTAGCCCGTAATATTCTTGACCCGCCCGACTTGGCCGTTAGTCAACCTGACCTTGATGCCATGCGGATGCCGCGGGGAATTAGTCAGGATATCCTTAACTTGACCATGGGTTAGCTTTCCTGTAGCCTGATCCTGCTTCAGTACAATATCTACCTCAAGCCCGGGCCGGATATCTGCCCTATTTTGTCCATTCATGATGTCATCCCCCTTTCATGCGTAAACTTAAACAAATTAAGGATGTGATCAGTTATGGCCTTCGGAATTAACAGAGAAGAATTACAGGCATGGAAGAAGGCTGTCTCTGCAGGAGAGATTGCGTTTCTGACCCACTACTGGATTGATCCCCGGTTTCCCGGCATGACCACCGTGACCAAGGTTGGCTGCAGTGACCTGGATCGACTGACCCGCTGGTGCGAGCAGCATGGTCTGCCCGCCAAATATATTCATAACCGCTCACCGTTCCCCCATTTCGATCTTATGGGCCACCGCCAGAAGGAGATTCTCCGCAGTGAGGGGCAGCTCGATCAGTTGGAACGGTTTAAGCTGCTCTGATAGGGAAGACACTTCCCTGCCCGCTATTTTTTACGCCGCAGGTCTTCCATGATCTTACGCCCGGTAGGCGTCTGAGCCAATCCTCCGCCAGCCGTCTCCCGGTGAATCTCCGGCATCGCTGAGCCAACCTCCAGCATTACCTTAATCACTTCATCAGAAGGAATCACGCTGCGCACCCCTGCCAGCGCCATATCTGCGGCGGCCAGTGCGGTCACTGCACCGAAACCATTTCTAACGATGCAAGGGATCTCTACGAGCCCGCCGACAGGGTCGCAGATGAGACCCAGCGTGTTCTTTAGCGCCAGACCGACAGCATGCACAGCCTGTGCCGGGGTTCCCCCGCGCAGCTCGGTCAGCGCGCCTGCTGCCATGCCGATGGCCGAGCCTACTTCTGCCTGGCAGCCGCCTTCCGCGCCAGAGACGAAGGAGTTGTTGGCGATGACATAGCCAATCGCTCCGGCAGCAAACAAGCCGGAGACCATGACATCATCACTCCAGCCAAAACGCTCCTGGCAGCTGAGAAATACCCCTGGAATGATGCCGCAGGAGCCTGCTGTAGGCGTAGCAATAATGCGACCCATCGAAGCATTCACCTCGGACACCGCCAGCGCATAAGCCATGGCTTGACCCGCCGGGCCACCAAGGAGGGGCTCCGCTGCTGTATTATAAACACCCACCCGCTGGGCATCCAGCCCGGTAAGTCCGCTGCGAGAGGTTGTATCTTCATGCATGCCGCGGTGTACAGCCTCTTTCATGACCCCGTAATACTGGCTCATCGTGGCGAATTCCTGCTCCTTGGAGCGACCCGATTCCGCGCTTTGTTCTTCCAGCATCAGGGCCCCGATTCCAAGACCCCGTTCTTCGCATAATACAGCCAATTCACTTAATGTTCGAAAATTCATGATGTACTTTCCTTCCCTTTCTCCTCTTGCCCAGCCTCATTCAAATCTACCAGCTTCACCGACTTCACTGCCGGGAGGTTCCCCAGTGCCTGAAGCAGTTCAGGTGTCGCCGATTCATCCAGCTCAAGCACGGTCAGCGCAGCGCCACTGCGGTTCTTACGGTCAAGAGACATATGCCCGATATTGACCTGCCCGCTGCGCATAACATCCGTGACACTCGCAAGTACGCCCAAGTAATCCATATGTTGAATAAGAACTGTAGGATACATCCCTGTCAGCTTGACCCCGAAGCCGTCAACATCAACAATCTCAATGTTTCCTCCTCCGATGGAAGTCCCAGTCAATGTCAACTCTTGCCCACTGTCCTGACCAATGAGACGTAACCTTACCGTATTGGGGTGAGGGAACAAACCTGTTCCCTGGCGGAAGGAGATATCCATACCTGCCTCAGTAGCAAGCGTTATGGAATCTGGCAGCCTGGGGTCGTCGGTGGGAAAGTCCAACAGCCCGCCGATAATTGCCCGGTCCGTACCGTGTCCTTCATAAGTTGCAGCAAAAGAGCCAAAAAAAGTAACTTCGGCTTCACGCGGCATTTCGCCCAACACCTGGCGGGCCGCCCGGCCAATCCGGGCCGCTCCCGCTGTATGCGAACTGGAAGGCCCGACCATAGCCGGGCCGATAATTGAGAATACATCTTTAAAACGCATGATGATAAAGCCTCCGTTTATACAGCTAAGCAAATATTCTACGCTTGCATACCTCTATTATACTGCACAGATTCCAAACCTACACGGTGGAATCAGCGATTATTTTCGCAAACGGCAAGCCCTAGCTCCCTACCCTGAGAGTCATAGCTTTGTATCTCGAGAGTACAACGCGATATCGTCACGGTATTGCCAGCCTAGCTCTTCCCAGAACTGCCGACCCTTCCGGTTTTCTTTGATCACCATGAGATGACATTTAGCAATGCCATTCTCTTGCAGCTTGTCCAGGCAACGTGCCACCAGTTCCCGCCCTGCGCCCTTGCCGCGGGATTCGTGGCTAACGGCCACATGATACAGAAATCCCCGGCGACCATCATGCCCACAGAGTGCCGTACCGGCCAGAGAACCATCCTCGTGTACACAAACCTGGCTTAACCCCGGATTGGGCTCCAGAAAACGCAAGATTCCTTCCCGTGAATCCGCCTCGTTAAGTCCCATCCCCTCAGTATTCACCCATAATTCATAAGCAGCATCATAGTCGTCAGCTGTCATAGCTCTGTAGATCATGATTTCCCTCCTGCCTTTACAAAACGGTAGCCCGTAATTTCATATCCCAATTTCTTGTAAAAAGTATGTGCTTCCTCACGTTCAGTGCCGCTTACCAGCCAGGTTCCGATACAGTCGCGCGCTGCAGCCAGCTCCTCTGCATACTCTACTAGCTGCCGCCCCACACCGAGTCTCCGGCTTTCCTTATCTGTCACCAGCACGGAAATTTCGCCATAGCGGGTGTAATCCTCGATATTTTCCCGCACACGAAAACCTAAAGCTCCCAGAAGACGTTCATGTCCCTCAGCTAAATCCCCGCTCTTCTCTCCTGTACAGACATACAATTCTTCTATAGGACTGGTAGCTATAAAATCAAGTCTCTTCTCCACTTCCTCCAGCTGCAAAGGCTTGCTGATCAACTGTACCATTAGCCGGTGCAGTTCCGGCGCATCGCTTTTGTGCGCTTTTCGAATCACCAGATTCATTCGGCAACGACTCCTCTACGATTTATCGAGAATGATTTATAAACCTCTCCCTGCACAAAGCCTCCAATTCCATCTCTGGAAGCTTATAAAGTTCAATCATAGCCTGGTAGGGATCACCCTCCAGTTGCAAAATCCGGGCAAAGGCCGGTTCCGTCTTCACCCCTTGACGCTTCAGCTCTATAACCTGCCTTCTAAAAGAGGCGCCCAATATATTCAGCACCCGGGCTTCGACGACCATATGGATGTACCCGTTCTGCTCCCTGCTCGAGCGCGGCTGTCCGAACAGTTCCACCAGCCAACCTTCCACAGTAAAGTTGATCTTAATACGGGGAATTCCAGCCACGATACGCGATTCACAGCTATACTGATCCATCTCACCAAAGTGAAGACCGACCTGCGTGGCAAAAGCCTCCCGATCATGCACCTCGCAGATGATATCCAGATCGCTGCCCTCCACCTGAATTCCAAGCGGGATTGTCCCTACAAGTACTGGGTGGTAATCGCGCAAAAGGGTCAGTACATTAAGTCTCACCAGCAAGGCATGCACCTCCTTTTGAAGTGCTGTTCCCTGCTGCAAATAGGAGATATCCAGCCAACGCTCTTCTTCCACTATCTAATCCCCCTTGCAAAATATGGCCCTGTACTACCTCGAAAGTCTGGTCCAAGGGTTTCTCTTCTTAAAGAATCCTCGCACCCGTGTGCAAGGCGGTGCACGATTCCCTGGGCTAACGCATAGAAATATAAGAACACAGAGAAGCCCGAGGAGGAGTTTGTTCCATGAAGCAACCCCTGGTATATCCCTACTACGGACAGAAAACCGTCTGCAAGGAGCAGCCGATTGCCTTCCCACCCCAGCATCAGGACCGAAAGCCTGGACTTGAAAGCCTGATGATTCCCCGTCCGATTAGTGAGAACCCGGAGCTTCGCGGCAGCGGCAAGCTGAAGGGCAAGGTTGCCCTCATCACCGGGGGCGACAGCGGCATCGGTAAAGCTGCAGCCATTGCTTTTGCTAAAGAGGGCGCAGATGTAGCCATCGCCTATTTGAATGAAGTCTCCGACGCCGAGGTCACCCAGCGGCGCATTGAAGAGTTGGGCCAGCGCTGTCTGCGCATTGAAGGCGACCTGCGCTTCAAACAGAACTGCACCGCAGCTGTAGAGCATACCGTCGCCACTTTCGGTAAGCTGGATATTCTTGTGAACAACCATGGTATTCATTTTCCACAGAAGAGCATCCTCGACATCTCGGAAGAACAGCTGTATCTGAGTTTCCAGACGAATATCCTCTCCTACTTCTTCCTGACCCAAGCCGCACTGCCTCATATGAAAAGAGGGGCTTCCATTATCAACACAGCCTCCATTACCGCTTATCGGGGGAATGTAGAGCTTATTGATTACTCCTCCACCAAGGGAGCCGTGGTCTCCTTTACCCGAGCGCTAGCCCTTTCGCTCGCAGATAGCGGAATCCGCGTTAACAGCGTATCCCCCGGGCCGACATGGACACCGCTGATTCCATCCAGCTTCTCAGCCGAAGAGGTCAGCATATTCGGCACGGGGACCCCGCTCAAGCGGGCAGCACAGCCGTATGAGCTGGCTGGAGCATATCTGTATTTGGCGGGACCGGAGTCCTCCTACGTAACCGGCGCGTGCATTCATGTCAACGGTGGAGACATGATCACCAGCTGAGAATTTTACCGAAAGGAACCAAAACGATGCAAAGAACCCATCCTTCTGAAATCACTTCCGTCAGATTAACTGCCGGAATGTATGCCTTGAGCAAATTAGCCTGTGCAGGTCTATCATTCTTGCTCTTATCCTTGGTGATCCTGGCCTACCCCACAAGCGATGGATCAGCGGGCGGAGAATGGCCTGTCTCTGCTGCCTATGCCATCTATGCCTATGGCCTGCCTGCGGCGCTGGTCGCAGACGGACTGCTGCGCCTCTTCCGCATCCGCCTGCTGGCCCTGGCCTTCGTCGTCTACGCCGTAGCAGGCTTAGGCGCAGGCCTGTGGTTGGCTGCGGAGCAAGGCGGCACTCCCTTGCTCTGTGCAGCTGCTGGCATCATCGTCCTGCTCTTGTTCCGCACGGCACAAATCGCCGTGGAGCGGCTCCCGCTGTTGCTGCCTGTGTTCGCTCTGTTCGTTCCGCTCCTGTGCCTCGTGCTATCCTAACCGATTAGGTCGGGGCTCGACACTGTCAGCTAATGTCGCCGGTGTTGTAATGACACTTCGTTAGTTAGAGCTTCGTAGTTATGGTTTTGTTAGTTATGGCTTGTTAGTTAGAGCTTCGTAGTTATGGCTTCGTTCCTCATGACTTCACTAGGTATGGCTTTGCTAGTTACAACTCGTTCGTCATGACTTCACTAGGTATGGTTTTGCTAGTTACGACTCGTTCGTCATGACCNTTTTGTTAGTTATGGCTTGTTAGTTAGAGCTTCGTAGTTATGGCTTCGTTCCTCATGACTTCACTAGGTATGGCTTTGCTAGTTACAACTCGTTCGTCATGACTTCACTAGGTATGGTTTTGCTAGTTACGACTCGTTCGTCATGACCTCACTAGGTATGGCTTGGCTAGTTACGACTCGTTCGTCATGACTTCACTAGGTATGGCTTGGCTAGTTACGACTCGTTCGTCATGACTTCACTAGGTATGGCTTGGCTAGTTACGACTCGTTCGTCATGACTTCACTAGGTATGGCTTGGCTAGTTACGACTCGTTCGTCATGACTTCACTAGGTATGGCTTGGCTAGTTACGACTCGTTCGTCATGACTTCACTAGGTATGGCTTGGCTAGTTACGACTCGTTCGTCATGACTTCACTAGGTATGGCTTGGCTAGTTACGACTCGTTCGTCATGACTTCACTAGGTATGGCTTGGCTAGTTACGACTCGTTCGTCATGACTTCACTAGGTATGGCTTGGCTAGTTACGACTCGTTCGTCATGACTTCACTAGGTATGGCTTGGCTAGTTACGACTCGTTCGTCATGACTTCACTAGGTATGGCTTGGCTAGGTATAACTCGTTCGTCATGACTTCACTAGGTATGGCTTCACTAGGTATGGCTTTGCGGCCTATCGTTCAGCCATATAGACGAACTTAAGAACCGAACGTAAAGCTCAGCGTCACTACGGTGGGATGTTTGGACTTCTGGAAGCGTTAGTCCTCAGATTTCCTCTTTTTAGCCGTTTCAAGCGGTTGAAATCTGACGACAGCTTAGGCTTACGAGTACGAGCTTTCCCATGGAAAGATTTCACTCGATCGCTTCTCCCTTACAGTTCCAAACTTACCCATTCGTTCTTCTTCGCTACCTTACATTCTTTTGTTCGACCTATTTAACAGCATTTTCGTACCTTATTTTCCTCAAAAATAGGATAAAAAAGTGAATAAAGGCATTATTGTACCTTATTTTCAAATAAACCACTCTAAAAGGTCTGTTGTGGAAGATTTAAGGTGCAATTTTGCCTTTAATTTCCGAAAACCCTTAGTTGTAGAGTATTTATGGTACAAAAATGCCGTTAATTGCACTTCAGGAGTGCATTTCATATAAAGTAATGCCTCGCCGTAATGACATTCGTGCTTNCCTCAAAAATAGGATAAAAAAGTGAATAAAGGCATTATTGTACCTTATTTTCAAATAAACCACTCTAAAAGGTCTGTTGTGGAAGATTTAAGGTGCAATTTTGCCTTTAATTTCCGAAAACCCTTAGTTGTAGAGTATTTATGGTACAAAAATGCCGTTAATTGCACTTCAGGAGTGCATTTCATATAAAGTAATGCCTCGCCGTAATGACATTCGTGCTTTAAGTTTGGATATTGAATTCGAACCTTAAGTTGGATGTTGAGTTCGAACCTTAAGTTTGAATATTGAGTTCAAACCTTAAGTTGAATATTGAGTTCGAACCTTAAGTTGGATTTTGAGTTCAAACCTTAAGTTGAATATTGAGTTCAAACCTTAAGTTGAATATTGAGTTCGAACCTTAAGTTTGAATATTGAGTTCAAACCTTAAGTTGGATTTTGAGTTCGAACCTTAAGTTGAATATTGAGTTTGAATCTTATGTTTGAAATTTGAGCTTGAATTCTGAGTTCGAATTTTAAGTTCGTCTTATATAGTTAGCTCAGTAAGTTATAGCTTCCGGCTATTCTGTATTAAGCTTCTTAGTGTTAAAACGATACAACGTTCCGGCGGCTGCTTCCAAAATCGAGTCAACACTCAGGGAACTCACACTAACCGGCCCTTTTCACAGTGCCTCAATTATATCTCCGGCGATCAATGACGCCGGATGATTTCGCACACCTGCCGCGCGTTCTCCGGCCAGGCCATGCAGATAGACGCCAAACGCCGCAGCCTGCAAGGCATTCAATCCTTGGGCCAGTAAGCCGGCGATGATGCCAGTCAGCACATCACCCGCACCGCCGGTCCCCATACCAGGATGTCCCGTGGTGTTGACATAGCTTACCCCGTCCGGGGCGGCAATGACGGTATGTGCCCCTTTGAGCACGAGGATCACACCATGCTCCCTCGCGTAGCTTTCCGCGAGGCCAATCCGGTCACGCTGTACTTCAGCGGTAGAGATACCGGCCAGCCGGGCCATCTCCCCGGGATGGGGAGTCAGAACTACCGATCCCCGGCGGCTGGCCCAATGACTGTAATCCGTCTCCGCCAGGATGTTCAGCGCATCTGCGTCAATGACCAGCGGCCCTTCCGTTCCTTCCCATAAGGTACGGAGCCAGTCGGTATCTCCTTGGAAGCGCCCAAGACCTGGCCCAACGGCTGTTACATCCCGTTCTGCACTCAATCGAAGCAATTCCGCAGCCGTACCAGCGTTCCAGTTGCCCTGCTCATCTCCGCCGACGTCAGCCAGCATCAGCTCCGGAGCAGCGCCAATAACCGCGGGCTGCAGCTTCTGTGGCAGCGCCCAAGTCACCAGACCACTGCCCGCCCGCAACGCAGAACGGGCCGCCAGCAAACCTGCGCCGCTCATGCGCAGCGTACCACCGGCCACCAGCACATGGCCGTAAGTGCCCTTGTGCCCTTCGGGCGAACGATGGCGTGATACATCCACGCCCAGACCAGCCTGCAGCACCTCCGGCGTCAGCCAATAGCTCTGCAGGCCAACTTCACGCGCCAGAGACACGGGGATGCCGATGGCGCGCACCACCACAGTCCCCGCAGCCCCGGCGCCGGGGTACTGCAGCAGGCCTCGCTTGAGAAACGCGAGGCAGACCGTCACCGATGCATGCACGCAAGGCGCATGCATCTCCCCCGTGTCCGCGTTCAGCCCGCTCGGGATGTCCGCGGACACAATCGGTTTGCCGCTGGCATTAGCGGCGGCAATCAGCTCCGCGTAGGCGCCGCGGGGCGCGCCAGCGGCGCCAGTGCCGAGCAGCGCATCCAGGATGCCGCTGCATGCGGCAAAGTCCAGGGCGTCCTGGCCGTAGACGGCCGCGGACAAGCCCAGGGCTGCAGCGGCATCGCGCTGCAGGGCGGCCTCGCCGGTCAGCGATTCCGGCGGCACGGCATACACCAGCGTGACGGCAATGCCCGCCTCGCGGAGATACCTGGCGGCGACTAATCCGTCGCCTCCGTTGTTGCCTTTGCCGACAAGGATGAACCAGTGCTCGGCTGCGGCAGTATCCAAGGTCAGCGCACGGTCTCCGCTGACACCAAAACCCGTAAGGTCCTGACCAGTTCCATTGTCAATGGTACGCCCAATCCCCCCACTAGCATTGCCGCCGTTCCGCTTGCGGCACAACGCAATGATCTCCTCGGCAATAGCGCGCCCTGCATTCTCCATCAGTGCAACCGCCGGGATACCCAGCCGGTCAATGGTAATACGGTCCAGCTCTCTCATTTGCTCTGCAGTTACAAGATACATCGCTCCGCTCCTCTCTCCTATCCCTGGTGCCAGCCACCGCCGCTTCTAGCCTTACGGAATTCTCTCAGCATCCCTATACGAGCCAGGTTCTAGTAAGCCACCGTGAATCTTTCGCGACTGAAGTTTCCTTCCTCTACCTCATCTATAATAGCCACAGCAAAATCCTCCACGCTGATAGCACTCTGCCCGTTCTCGTCGACGACCAACCGGTCAAGACCGATGCGGAACATCCCCGTACGACGTCCGGGTTGAATGGAAGCCGCAGGACTCACATAGGTGTAGTCCAGATCTGAACCTCTATAAATTTCATAGGCATCCGCATGCGCAGCAGCCAGCGGCCGTACATGTTCCGGGAAATCTGGCGTATCCATCAGCCACTCACCGGACTCTGTCTTCAGGCTGCCTGCACCGCCTACAATCAGCAGTCGATCCATATCTGCCGCCTGCAAGCCTTCTACCAGTGAAGCAGCGGCCGCGAGCAGTTCGTTCACCTCGCCAGCCTTTGGCCCATAGGCGCTAACGGCAGCTTCATGTCCGCGAACAGCAGACGTTACTGAGGCTGGGTCCAGTAAATCTACAGCCACAAGATTCAGACGCTCATGTTCAAAAGGGAAGTTCTCCGGATGACGCATCGCCGCCGTCACCTGATGTTTTCTTTTCAAAGCTTCCTCTACAATTGCCTTTCCAATCGTTCCTGATGCTGCAAGTACCACTATATCCATTCTCTTATTCCTCGCTCTCTCTGATTGAATGATGCCATAACTACACGTATATAAAAATTCCGGATTCCCTGCGGGTAGCAGCAGGCATACGAAAACCCCCTGGAATAAGGGGGCCTGCTCAATGATTCGCTAATAGAATTACTTAGACGCGCACCAGGCTCTGGCCAGTCCACTATACCGCGGCCTGTCAATGATCCGCTAGTAGGGTTACTTAGACACCGCGCAGTTCAACGCTTAAAGGCCATCCCCTGTGATTTGGGAGCGACGGGTACGAACCCGAACTGGGCATACAGCCGCGATGCTTCTCCGTCAGCAATAAGGCTGGTATAAGCTTTGTCAGGCAGCGTATCCAGAAACTCCCTGATCTCGCGCATAATGATTTTGCCCAGACCCCGCCCTTGATGAGAAGGCTGTACAGCGATATCAGTCACCTGGAAGAAGCACCCTCCGTCTCCGATGACGCGCCCCATCCCAATCAAGACATCGTCCTCAAATAGCGTAACTGCAAAGATGGAACGCGGCAACCCGATGGCTGCCCCTTCCTCACTCATTGGACTAAGCTCTGCTTGATCCCGTAGCGCCAAATACTGCTGAACCGAAGGTGGCGCATGGCGGATAACCAGTTTACCCTGGATCTCCATATCTTCTCCCCCTTCTAGTTTCCGAATCAAAAACACATGCTTGTTGCACAGCATTTCTGTTACCCACTATATACGACTAAGCTGTCCACAACAAGTGTACACTATCCATCATTTGAAACAATCTGGCGCTTGCTGCGTAAGCTATTCAAAGGGTCTATTTTAAACACTACTTTTATAAAAAGGTTGGTGAAGTCTAATGTCTTCCCTGGCAAAACTTTTGAAATGGGTAACCTTTCTCTATGAAGCCTTTCTCGCGATCCCCTTTGTGGGTGGCATATTCGTTGTAGCGAACGGCTGGACTCCGCTGGGCATCGCTTTTCTGCTGCATGCAATTACAATTATCGTGATGATGAAAGAACGGGGACCCTTTGTCGGCAACGCTCTTGGCGTTATTACCTCAGTCGTAGCCCTGATTCCTGTAGTCGGCTGGATCATGCACGGTCTCACGGCCATCTGTTTGTTCGTAGAAAGCGTTATGGTGTCACAGAGAACACGTCGCTACTAAATAATGAAGTCATATCAATGACCGCAGAAATGGCCCACTTCCTTTGCCAAGGAAACGGGCCATTTCATATTCTCGATTATAATGGATGCAAAAAAGGACGGTCATGATTCGACAGCGACGGCGAACGACCTATCCTCGTCTCGCTGGACGGGTATCGGTACGCCGGCTTCCGGTCTCGCCACTATAACGTGCATTACCATTCTCAAAACGCTTGCGCTCTGTACGTTCCATTTGCACAATCTGCCCTTCATGTACGACGATTTGCAACGAACCAAATTCCATGTCATCCAAAAGCCCAGCTATACGTTCTAGCCACACCTCATCCACCTTCAGCGGTTTAGCCATTCCCCAGCCTCCCTTCCCCCAGATCCGGGGAGATGTTCAATCGAAATCCGTCATTACCAATTTGTATACTACGAATTAACTTAGCACGGATATATTAGCGCGTCAATGAGCATTTTTACGCGACAGCCAACTCTTCAGAAGCATTGTCACTAAAGCCAATAACAGGAGCAACGAGGCGACCGCAAACGATGCCGAAAACTGATATTCGTTATACAAAATCTCGACATGAAGCGGCAACGTATTCGTCTCTCCGCGAATGTGCCCGGACACGACAGACACTGCCCCGAACTCTCCCATGGCCCGCGCATTACAGAGAATAATACCGTAAAGCAGACCCCATTTAATGTTGGGCAGCGTAACTCGGAGGAAGACCTGCCAGCCTTTAGCACCCAAAGTAATTGCAGCCTCCTCTTCCTGCGTCCCCTGATCCTCCATTAAGGGAATCAGTTCCCGGGCCACGAAAGGAAAGGTCACGAACAATGTAGCCAGAATAATGCCTGGTATGGCAAAAACAATCTTGATATCATGTGCGCTCAGCCATGGCCCGAACCAGCCATGAGCTCCGAATACCAGAATAAAAATGAGCCCGCCAATGACCGGAGAAACAGCAAACGGCAGATCAATCAGGGTGATAAGGAAGCCCTTGCCACGGAACCTGAATTTGGTGACTGCCCAGGCTGCCGCTATGCCGAATATAGTATTCAGCGGAACCGTAATCAACGCGACCAGTAGGGTCAGTCGCAGAGCGGAACGAGCATCCGGATCGGTCAAGGCGGCCAGATAGACATCCACCCCTTTTTTCAGTGATTCAGTCAGCACAACAATCAGCGGCAGCACAATCAGCCAGAACAGCACCAGCCCGGCAGCGGCAATCAGGAGCCACTTTATGACCGCAGATTCCTGTGTAGCCGGCGAAGAGACGCTTTTTCGCGATTGGGGAGCATACAGTGGGACGGTGCCCGCCATAGGTATTCCTCCTTACAACGATTTTACGAAGCAAGCCTTGTGAACTCCCGGCGGATCACCTGTTACCGGGACGTTTTGCGGACCCAGCGCTGCAAGGTATTGATCACCAGCAGCATCAGGAAAGAGATTAGCAGCAGGAGCAGCGCCACAGCGGTGGCTCCGGCGTAGTCAAACTGCTCCAGCTTGGACATGATGAGCAGCGGTGCAATCTCGGTTCTCATCGGCATATTGCCGGAGATGAAGACGACCGATCCGAATTCACCAATACCTCTGGCAAAGGCCAGCGAGAAGCCGGTCAAAAGCGGCGGGAACAGCTCTGGCAGCACGATCTTACGGAAGGTGCGCCAGCGTCCGGCGCCTAATGTAGCCGACGCCTCCTCCATGTCCCGATCCAGTTCCTCAAGTACAGGCTGAACGGTGCGGACGACGAACGGGATACCGATGAACATTAGCGCCAGTGTAATGCCAAGCGGGGTGAAGGCCACCTTCAGCCCCAGCGGCTCCAGCCAGGAGCCGATCCAGCCTTTGTTTGCATACAGAGCAGTGAGCGAGACACCCGCTACCGCTGTCGGCAGCGCGAACGGAAGATCGATCAGAGCGTCGAACAGCCTTTTACCCGGAAACTCATACCGCACCAGGACCCAGGCCAGCAGTAGGCCCAGAAATGCATCAGCCAAGGCCGCAGCCGCAGCCGTTGACAGACTGACACGATAGGATGCCAGCACCCGTGCATCTGTAGCTACATCCCAAAATTTAGCCCAGCTTAAGCCTGTCGAATTAAACAGCAGCGCTGACAGCGGCAACAGCACAACAAGACTCAGATACAGCACAGTGTAGCCCATAGTCAGCCCGAAGCCGGGCAAAACCTTCCGCCGCGCGGTTGCTGCGGAGGCAGTGGTGGTAGCGGTGACACTCATTCCCTGTTCATCCTTTCTCGCCTTCGGCACTTTTACCGATCAGCTCAAGCCTACTTACAGCATACTTGTTACTAACTTTCTGCCGAAACTAAGAGGATATCATTTACCAGGTACATAGATCTTGTCGAAGACTCCGCCGTCATTGAAATGCTTCTCCTGTGTTTCCTTCCACGTTCCAAATTTATCTGCCAATGTGAATAGCTTGATCTCCGGGAATTTATCCTTGTACTCTTCCTTCACGCTTTCCAGTGTTGGACGATAATAGTTCTCCGCAGCAATCTTCTGCCCTTCTTCAGTGTATAGATATTTCAGGTAGGCCTCGGCCACCTCACGGGTACCTCTCTTGTCGACCACTTTATCCACGACAGCCACCGGCGGCTCAGCCAGGATGCTCTCGGACGGATTGATGATGTCGAACTTATCGGGACCGAGCTCCTTCACAGAAAGATAGGCTTCATTCTCCCAGGCCAGCAGCACATCACCGATCCCACGCTCAACGAACGTTGTGGTCGCTCCGCGCGCACCGGTATCAAGCACAGGCACATGCTTAAACAGCTCTTTTACAAACTCCTCAGCCTTGGCTTCATCGTTGTTATTATGATCCAGCGCATATCCCCAAGCCGCCAGATAGTTCCAGCGCGCACCACCCGATGTCTTCGGGTTCGGCGTAATGACCTCTACTCCTTCTTTCAAAAGATCCGGCCAATCCTTAATGCCTTTCGGATTACCCTTGCGCACCAGGAACACAATCGTTGAGGTGTACGGAGAACTGTTATGATCGAATTTGCTCTGCCAGCCCTCATGAATCAGACCTGTCTCCTGCAAAGCGTCAATATCATAGCCCAGCGCAAGAGTAACTACATCTGCTTCCAGCCCATCCAGCACCGCGCGACTTTGCTTGCCGGAGCCGCCATGGGACTGCTTGATGGTTACTTTCTGACCGTGTTCTTTTTCCCAATAGGCTGAGAAGGCCTTATTATAATTCTCATAAAGTTCGCGTGTTGGGTCATAGGAAACGTTGAGCAGTTCTACCGGATCTTTGGATGGAGCTTTAGTAGGTTCAGTCGTCGCTGCGGTGGTACTCCCTGAATTGGTAGCCTCGGCCGGTGGATTACCCGCCGAATTTGTACTATTTCCGCAAGCCGTAAGGCCCACCGTCAACAACAGCGTAAAGCCCGTTAAAAGCCCCTTCTTGATCCTCTTTTTCATTCTAACCATCCCCCCATATTGTTGTGATGAGTTCATGTTTCTCTTTCCGATGACCCCTCTGACTTTACATGGTAGTTTTGGCATGAAAAAATGACAGAGGAAGGCCTAAAATGGCAAGTCAAACCGGTCCCTAAAGACACGTGTCTGCCAGCTTCAAAAGGCGCTCCTCCGTCTGTACGGTAAGAACTTTATTCATTATTCCTACCTAATTAGTAGGGTATTATTGATATAATACTTAAACCCTCCAAGCCTGTCAAACCTTTTTTTCTTTAAAGTAATGTCATTACTGCAATATATAAGATAAAATGAGGGAGCAACAGGATCTCACTGCAATTTTCGGAGGACACTGTCATGGGAATGGATTTAGAACTTGTGCCGGTGCCGCAAAAGCCGCGGCTGCACAAGCGAATTTCAGCTGTAATCGGACAAAGAATCAGGGAAACCTATCGTTATGATACAACTCTATGGAGAACCGCACTGGCTGGTCTGTGGACGCTCAGCTTTTTAGCTTTCACTGCAACCATCCTAGGAATGCCCACTGGCTTCGGCATCCCGGCCGACATCGCCTTTGCCGCTGTGGTGGGGACAATACTACTAGCTGCTGCAGGCCATCTGATCGCCTTGCTGATTGCAATAACGGGCCTGCGCATCCCGCGGTTATTCGCAGGCTGTCTGCTCTCAGCTTTGGTCATCGTATGGCTTGTCCTTTACGGTGCCAACATGGACTGGATTGCCTCAACGGTCATAGCCGCACTATGCACCTGCCTTAGCGCCCTTGGCGGCATCGCTCTGGGGCTATTGCGGAACAAACGGGTAGCTGCTGGACTACTGCTGGCGTCGGCACTCATGTTATCACAGATGGCTTTGGCTGGTGGTGGACAGGATAGACCCGACGACCCCGGGGCAGCTGCCGTTAGCGACAGCCTTGTAAAGCCACTGACTGCCTACAACCCTGCGGAGCCTGGCCCCTACGCCTACGACTCCTTCACGTATGCCAGCGGAAATGATCTGCACCGTAAGGAATACGGCAGCGATGCAGCACTCCTCTCTTCCTCGGTCGACGCATCTGAGTATACCCAGAAGGGCTGGCCGAAGCTACGCAGTCTGTTCTGGGGGTTTGACTATAGCGCGCTGCCTCTGAACGGCCGGGTCTGGATGCCGGAGGGGGAGGGTTCACATCCGCTGGTGCTGATCGTTCACGGCAACCATATGATGGAGGATTATTCTGACGGGGGCTACGCTTATCTTGGGGAACTGCTGGCCAGCCGAGGATTTATCGCCGTCTCACTGGACGAGAACTTCCTTAACTATTCGGCCTGGACTGGAATCCCCGACAATGACTTTACGGTCCGCGCCTGGCTGATTCTTAAGCATATGGAGCAGCTCGCAGCATTCTCGGAGCAGCCCGGCAATCCGTTCTATGGAAAAATTGACTTCAGCAAGACGGCTCTGCTGGGCCACAGCCGGGGCGGACAAGCCGTAGCCATGGCCGCCGATTCTGGGCGCTGGTTTAAGAACGATCCTGTATGGAAAACAGTAACGGACCGCTTCCAAATCTCAGCCGTCGTTGCCCTTGCGCCTACTGATAAAGCTATTGATGGACAACAGGCCAAGCTGAAGGATATCAGCTATTTGACACTACAGGGCGCACGCGATGGCGATGTGCATGACTTTTATGGGGATCGGCAATACATCCGCTCCTCCTACTCCACAGGCTCTGCCGCCTTCAAGAGTTCTCTATATATTGCCGATGCCAATCACAGCCAGTTCAACAGTGACTGGGGACTCCGCGATCAGTCGTTGCCCACCGGGCTGTTTTTAGATCGCAGCCTAATCATGGATGGCGCCGAACAGCGTCAGATTACCAAAGTGTACGTATCGGCTTTTCTGGAGACGACACTGCTTGGCAAAAATGAATACCGGGAGCTGTTCCGCGATTACCGGAGCGGACTGCAATGGCTACCGGACACCGCGTATTATAGCCGCTTCCAAGGCGGAGACTATCGTTCCCTTGTCAATTTTGACGAGGACCGTAACAAGTATACTGCAGGTATCGGTACCGCCTCTGCCCAAGGCATGGACTGGATTGAAGAGTTAGCCAAGGACCGGGAAGACAAGAGCAAAACGACCTACGGTGTTGTCTTGAAACGTACAGCTGAGAAGGGGGAAGAATCCTACTACCGGGTCAAATGGAAGGAGGAAGACGCTGCTCCCCTTGATTTGTCGGAAGCGGAAGGTCTGTCCTTCTCCCTCGCCAACCGCAATACTGACGACGATGAAGAGGAGAATGAGGAAAGTTCGTTAGCTCCTGAGGTGGAGGTAGAGTTGACGGATAGCAATGACACCTCGGCGCGCCTGCCATTGTCTGAAATAATGGACGTGCTACCGCTGCCGCACACTCAGTTCACCTTACTTCCTTGGCTAGAGGAACGCGTAAGCGACGGCAAATACGGAGATCCTACGGAGGCCGTATTTCAAACCTACGAACTACCCTTTGAGCGATTCCAGGAAGTCGAGCCGGCTCTGGAGCCGGAGAAGCTGACCGAGATTACCTTCTATCTCGAAGAAAAAGGCGACAAAATTATGCTCGACGACATCGGATTCTATGTCGGGGGTAACGAAAATGTACGTTAAGTAAACTGCCCTTATATCATCACGAACAGTAAACTGCTCTCATCTCATCATGAAAAGTAAACTACCCCAATATCATCGAACAGGCCATTCCTCCCCTCCGGTAACCCGGATGGACTTGGAATGGCCTGTATTTATTAGACAGTACTCTGTTTAAGTGAAATTAAGACTCAAACCGAAGATCAGGAGTTATTCTGTTGAAGCTAGAGCTTGGGCTTGGGATCGCCGATCGCCAATCGCCAATCCCCTGTACTACTTCTTAATATACCCGTCTTCTTAAAGTGAAACGGGGACACACCCCAACTAAGAGCATTTTTGTACCTTATATTTATTAAATTGAGGTGAAGAAGGGACATAAGAGCATTATTGTATCTTATTTTCGAAAAAATACGCTAACAGGGGTATTATGGAAGATTTAAGGTACACAATTGCATTTAATTCCCACAAACTCTTGCTCCCAGAAGATTTAGGGTACAAAAATGTCGTTAATTACACTTCGATAATATGTTCTATATTAATTAAGTGCCTTAATACAGACCGGGGTTGGAATTTCCAGCTCATTGCCTGTAGGAATCAACCGGCCACTGTCCCCGTCGATGTGGAACGAAACAATCGTACCGCTGTTCTGATTGGCTGCCAGCAGCTTTCCGCCAAGAATAGCGAAATTTCGTGGAGTCCGTCCGCCGGTACTCTGCCAGTCGGCAGGCTCCAGAAGACCTGTAACACCATCAATAAGGAACAACGCAATGCTGTCATGCCCCCGGTTGGAGGCATAAAGATAACGTCCGCACGGAGCAATGTGAATATCGGCTCCAGAATCGTCGCTGCCGGCAATATAGGATTCAGGTAGTGCACTAACATGCTGCAAGACAGTTAGTTCATCATGTTGTTCATCTTTTGCGAATACTGTGACCGTATTGTTCAGCTCATTGATCAGGTAAGCCCATTTTCCAGAGGGATGAAGTGTCAGGTGGCGTGGCCCGGAGCCCGGCGGCAGATCAACCGCAGCTTGCTTGACCAATTCGTCCTCCTCCTGACGATAGATAACAACCTGATCTAGACCAAGGTCACAGACAAAAAGACGATCACCCGTGCTGCCTGGAATGACCGAGTGCGGATGCGGCGCTTCTTGCCGATCCTGACGTGATCCAGAGCCGGTGTGCTGGATCTGAGCCGACATTTCCAGAATCGAGCCGTCTTCACTTAAAGGGAACACATTAACATTTCCCCCCGAGTAGTTGGCTACGAAGATCCTGTCTTCCTCCGGACTGATAGAAACATAACACGGCGCGCCACCTTCCGTTTTGCGGATGTTTCCCAGCGGTGACAATACCTTCGATCCAGGATCAATAGCGAATGCCTGAACCTCTCCCTCATCCTTCTCACTGACCGCATACAAGACGCTCCCGGCGCGATTCACTGCCAAATAAGAAGGGTTTTCGATACCGCTCGTTCCCTCCAGAACTCTCATATCCCCGGTACTGCGGTTCAAGCTGCAGAGACGAATGCCCTGCTCACCTTCAGGACTGTAGGTACCAACATAAAATAATACTTCATCAGAGCGTTCCATGGCAGCGACTCCTTATCGATTATCATTTTTTTCACTATAGCATGTTTGCTGGGGCAATACATCAGACTAAAACTGCGCAATCCGGCGAAAAGCGAAATCATGCACCAATTTTTCACATCTGGTTAAAACAATCGGCAACAGGTTAATAGTTACCATCGAACAGTACATCACAAAGGAGCTGAAGCCTAATGAGTTTTCTATGGATGTTGATTGTTGGCGGAATTATCGGATGGCTGGCAGGTCTGATTATGGGTAGAGATATTCCGGGAGGCGTAATCGGCAACATTATTGCCGGAATTCTCGGCTCATGGCTGGGTGGCATGCTGCTGGGAAGCTGGGGACCGAAGGTCAGTGATTTCTATGTTTTCCCGTCCCTGATTGGTGCCATCGTGCTGATCTTCATTGTAAGTCTGATCCTGCGCTCGACCGGTGGGCGTAGCCGCTCATAAACTGTATATCTTGGAACATATAACTGATGCCCATAGATAGTGATCGATGGAAACCCTGCCGGAGCCTGAGCCCGGCAGGTTTTTTTGAGTTTGCAGCTCTCTCATGCCAATGGCCGCACATTGCGGGGAGCCTCACAGAGGCTTCAATGTTTTGCCATCATTTTTCTGTTATAATGAAGGCACAAGTGACTCAAATCACAGAGAGGTCGTGAATTATGGGCAGCATCAACCCCTCGCTACTACATATCGGTTCCACCGTGGGGGCCGTTATCATGGCATTGATGGTGATCTTTATTCGGCTGAAGGCCAGCGCCCGTCCGGTTACCATTCGCAAAATATGGATTCCCCCCCTCGGCATGTCAACTGGCTTTGCCATGTTCGTCGTCCCGGAGGTGAGGTTTCCGCTATGGTGGGCAGCTATTGCCTTTTTGGTCGGCTGGTTTATTTTTGCCTACCCGCTTATCCGTACAACAAGCTTCGAGCAACGGGACGGACAGGTATTTGCCCAACGCTCCAAGAGCTTCGCGTTTATTCTACTCGGCCTGCTATTGGTCCGCACACTGCTGCATGAGTTCATTAACCGCTATGTCTCGGTACCGCAATCCGGGGGACTGTTCTTCATCCTGGCCTTTGGCATGATTGTCCACTGGAGACTGTTCATGTATAAACGCTACAATGTGATCGTGCCGCCAGAAACACGGATTCCACAATCCTAATCTTAGTCCGAGGACAGCAGCACTATCTCACGACAGAGCATTCAACAAGCCTAACGGTTTGATGAATGCTCTTTTTAATGCAGAAATATTTTGCGAAAAACAGCATGTAGCTATGTAACTATCCACACGAAAGCCCCGCTAATTTAATGTACAACCTGAGATGAATAGGGATACTCTCCCTCCATTTTTTTCGCTGTATGTCAGGTAACTTCCTGGATGATCGGCTAGAATAAAGATATGCGCAAGAAAACTTTAAGCAGCAAATCGCAGACTTTTTTGAGAGAGCGGGGATTTACAAATTGAAGAGTAAAACAAGAAAAGTAGCGATTGTCGGCTCAGGAATGGTGGGCTCCAGTTGTGCCTACTCCATGGTCAATCAATCGATCTGCGATGAGATCATGATGATCGACCGGACCTACGACCGGGCCATGGCTCAGGCGTTGGATCTCTCCCACTGCATGGATTTCACAGGTACCCGAACTAAGGTATATGCCGGAACCTACAGTGACTGTGCTGGAATGGACGTTGTCATTCTCACGGCGGGTGCTAACCCGCAGCCCGGTCAGACCAGACTGGATGTACTTGACGCTGCAGCTGTAATAACTAAAGAGATTGTGGCCGGAATTATGGCTGGCGGCTTCGACGGCATCTTCGTCATTGCGGCGAATCCGGTCGATATCGTCACTTATATGGTATGGAAAATGTCCGGCCTGCCCCGGCACCGGGTGATCGGCACAGGTACCTCCATTGACTCTTCGCGGCTTAAGACGCTGCTATCCGATGTGTTCTCCATCGACCCTCGCAGCGTGAACGGATACGCGCTAGGCGAGCATGGGGAGTCCCAGTTCGTTGCGTGGTCACATGTGACCATTGGCGGCAAACCTATTCTCCACATTATGGAACAGCATCGCGAACGCTTCAGTCACCTGGATCTGGATGACATCGCCCGCAAGACAAAGGATGCCGGTTGGGAGATCTTTACCCGCAAGGGCTCAACACATTTTGGAATCGGTAGTGCCCTGGCCTACATTACCCGGGCTATCCTTAACGATGAGAACAAGATTATTGCCGTCTCGGCAATTCTGGAAGGAGAATACGGGCAGGAGAATGTGTGCGCAGGTGTGCCTGCCATTATTGGGCGCAGCGGCATCCATGAGTTGCTGGAGCTGAACCTGAATGAGGAGGAATCCGTTAAATTCGGCGCTTCTTGTGAAATTGTGCGTTCAGGAATTAGCGGCCTCAGTCTCCCTCAGCCTGAATAAGAACAAAGCAAAAAACCTCCAGTCCGTAAGCACTCATAAATGTGCAGACACTGGAGGTTTTATTATGGATTTAACCTTGTTGCTCAACTTTTAGTGCGCGAACACTATTAAGTACAGCCAGTACGGTCACACCAACATCCGAGAAGACCGCTTCCCACATCGTCGCAATCCCGAATGCACCCAGCAGAAGGAAGATCGCCTTAACACCAAGTGCGAAACCAATGTTCTGCCAGACGATTCTCCGTGTGCGCTTAGCCACGCCTATAGCGGTAGCAATCTTCGAAGGCTCGTCGGTCATGATGACGATATCCGCTGCTTCGATTGCAGCATCAGAACCCAAACCGCCCATCGCGATGCCAACATCTGCTCTGGCCAATACTGGAGTGTCGTTGATTCCATCCCCGACAAAAATAATCTTCTCCCGTCCGCTCTTCTCGCGCTCCAACCGCTCAATAGCCTCAACCTTATGCTGCGGCAGCAGTTCAGCGTGAATCTCGTCTACGCCGAGTTCGCGGCCTACAGCCTCCGCAACAGAAGCAGCATCGCCGGTCAGCATGACCGTCTTGCGGATGCCAAGTCCCTTCAGCGCCGAGATGGCTCGCGCTGAATCCTCCTTCACCTCGTCTGCAATGACGAGGTAACCGTCATACTGCTTGCCGGTCGCGATATGCACGATCGTGCCACTCTGCTCCGGCACCTGATAGGCAATGCCCTCCCGTTCCATCAGTCGGGCATTCCCGGCCAGCACGGCCTTACCGTCCACATTCACGGAGATGCCGTGACCGGAGATCTCGTTATAATCCGAGATGGCATCCTTAGCGATTTCCTCTGCGTAAGCAGCCCGAATAGATTCCGCAATCGGGTGATTCGAATGACTCTCCGCATAGGTTGCGGTGCGCAGCAACTCTTCTTTACTTCTCCCGTTCGCTGGAAAAATACCAGTGACCTTGAACTGCCCCTTGGTCAGTGTACCAGTTTTATCAAAGACAACGACCTTGACATCATTGAGCGCCTCCAGGTAATTGCTGCCCTTCACGAGAATACCGCTCCGGGAAGCGGCGCCGATGCCGCCGAAGAAGCCAAGCGGGATCGACACGACCAGCGCACAAGGGCAAGAGATCACGAGGAAGACCAGTGCCCGGTAGATCCAGTCCGAGAAGGTTGCTCCACTGATCAGAAGCGGTGGAACAACAGCCAGCAGCAGCGCTGTAATTACTACAACAGGCGTGTAGCCACGAGCGAATTTGGTAATAAAGTTCTCTGTCTTGGCTTTATTGGAGGACGCATTCTGCACCAGCTCAAGAATCTTGGAGACGGCAGACTCTCCGAATGTCTGCGTAACCTCCACGGTAATTACCCCGTTGCGGTTAATGAACCCACTCAAGACCTTACTGCCCGGACCCGCAGAGCGTGGTACCGATTCACCTGTCAGCGCTGAGGTATCCATCATCGCGCTGCCTTCAAGAATGGTCCCGTCCAGCGGCACCTTCTCACCAGGCTTGACGAGAATAATGTCGCCAATCGCCACTTCCTCTGGCGAGACGCGTCTTGTACCGCCGTCGACTTTAAGCTCGGCGAACTCGGGGCGAATATCCATCAGCGCCGTAATCGATCTGCGCGAACGATTCACCGCGAGGCCCTGGAACAGCTCCCCGACCTGATAGAAGAGCATTACGGCGACCCCTTCCGGGTACTCCCCAATCGCAAATGCGCCGATCGTTGCCAGCGCCATCAAAAAGTTCTCGTCAAATACCTGACCTCTGACGATATTCTTTATTGCCTGCAGCACCACCTCGCCACCGACAATAAAGTAAGCGGCGAGAAAGATCAGCAGTTCGACAACTCCGTTGACCGACAGCAGCATGCCTGCCGCTGCAAGAATCCCTCCGCCTGCCAGGCGGGTCAAAATTCGGCGCGTGTCACCTTCCCCATGGGAATGCGTATGCCCGTGACCAGCCTCATCGCCATGGGCTTCCCCATGTCCATGTTCATGATGATGACCGGTTCCATGTTCATGTGTATGTCCCGATTCTTCATGTGAATGCCCATGCTCATGACCCGATTTTGCCTGCGGAATCGCTCTGCCTCCAGCCAGCTTCTCCTTTAGCTTCACATGAGGCTCCAGCGCCGTGACGGTCCGCGCCGCTTCCACCCCAGCCGCTTCCGCATGGTTTTCATCAGTTACCATGGTTAGCGTCTTGGTCACGAAATTCACGGAGCAGGAGGACACCCCCTCGATTTTGCCCACTTTATCTTCAATTTTCATTGCGCAGTTTGCGCAGTGCAGTCCTTCCAGCTCCCACTGGCGTTTTACCGTTCCCTGAATCGTATTCAAACTACTCATCTCCCTCAAATAATCATATATGAGTATTTGTTCATATGTTAACTTAACCACATTATATGCCTTACAATCTTGGAGTGTCAATGTGCATATGCATAATTTCCCTCCTCCTATCTGAGAATAATCAAATGTCCTCACTTTCTTCAAAACATCTTGAAATCCCTAGTTCAGGCATTTATTATTAATATATGAGCAATTATTCATATGTTATTTTGAAAAGAGGTCTTTATATGAACCATCATCCACAATCAGGCAGACATTCTCAAGAAGAACTTGGGCATTCCCATCACGATCATACGCATGATCATCATGGACATTCGCACGCACCTAATAATAAAAAAGGACTCTTGATCGCCCTCATTATTACCTCAGGGATCATGTTCGTGGAGTTCTTCGGCGGGCTCTTCACTCATAGTCTTGCCCTACTCTCCGACGCAGGTCATATGCTCAGCGATATTGCCTCGCTGGCTTTGAGCCTTGTAGCAATGATATTTGCCGCTAAACCGGCCTCCTCCAAAAACACCTACGGCTTCTACCGCTTTGAGGTCATGGCCGCACTATTCAACGGCGTCATGCTGTTCGTAATTGCCGGACTTGTTATTCGGGAAGCCTGGCAGCGCTTGTTCGAACCGCCCGTCGTCGCCAGCGGCTCTATGATCATCATCGCTGCCATTGGTTTGCTTGCCAATCTGGTAAGCGCCTGGGTCTTGATCCGCAAAGGCGATGTGAAGGATAACCTCAATGTGCGCAGTGCCTATCTCCATGTTATTGGTGATGCTCTTGGTTCGGTCGGGGCAATTGTTGCCGGAGTGATCATGCAATTGTTCTCTTGGTATGCAGCTGACCCAATTATCAGTGTGCTGGTAGCTCTTCTGATACTCAAAAGTGCCTGGGGCGTGCTCAGACATTCGTTCCATATCCTTATGGAAGGCACACCGGCTGCGTTGAACAACGATCAGGTCAGACAAACTCTGCTACAGATTAGCGGCGTTGCTGATGTTCACGACCTGCATATCTGGACCATTACCTCAGGACTCAATGCATTAAGCTGCCACCTGCGGATTGAAGAAGACAGAAACCCTCAGGAGATATTGCAGCGGGCAGTCAATCTGATCGAGGATAAATATAATATCAGTCATACTACTATTCAGATCGAGATCTCCCCATTCCAGCACGGAGAATTAAAAGTGTAAGGTTTTAGCGCTGCCCCGCCATCCTGATTGTGGCCGGGGCAGCTTTTTTGCAGACTGAAATAAACGTTTGACATTATTACAAATAAATGTAATTATGAAATGCGTCAAATGGATGTTCATGGAAGGGTTCAAGAGCGGCTATGGCTTGAAGAAGACCTTCGATAGCTCCGTAGGGATTTATCACATGGGCGGTTTTGGCAGTCTCTACCCTGTACTCAAACGACTGACCGATAAGGGGATGATCGAGAAGCAGTGTTGAAAGAAATCCTGGAGAGGAAGAGGTTGAATAATGACAAACCTGAAGGTTAATTCTTCATTTTCACAGAGACACCCGGTATGGGCCGTTGTTATTATTGAAGGGCTGCTACTGATCGCCATGATAGCCGCCGGAGCCTACGCTACCATCAAACAGCTTAGCTACACTGCACCTGTGCTTATTGCGTTTGTCCCTATCGGGCTTGTCTTAATTGCTTATTTTACAATCAGGCACAAGTGGAGCTATATGGGCTTTCGCCCGCTAGGTAGCATTCCTGCAGCGAACTGGATTTATTATGCTCCGCTGCTGCTAATCCTTGTTATTACTACGTTAAATGGATTTCGCAAAATCGAACTTTCCGATGCATTATACTATCTCTTCTTCACCCTGCTGGTGGGATTCGTGGAGGAGGGCCTCTACCGGGGACTAATCCTGAAGACGCTGCTGACCAAGAGCGTGAAGGTCGCCGTAGCGACGTCCAGTATCCTGTTTGCAGTCACCCACATTCTGAATGCTCTTTCCGGACAAAATCTCACCGAGACCCTGCTTCAGATCGTATACGCTCTTCTTATAGGAATAGTGCTGGCTCTGCTGATGGTGAAGAATAACAATATCATTCCACTGATTCTGTTCCACTTTTTACATAACCTGATTCGATTCGTGGGCAATGATAGTCCCGAAGGCTTTATCGGCTATGATCTCCTTATCGTGGTGGTGCTTGCTGCTTATGCGATATGGATTGCTTTATCTTTAAAAAGAACACCGGTGTCTTCGGGAATAGACCAAGCCGGTTAAATAGCCACACTAAAATAGACCGCCATAGGCGGTCTATTGCTGTATGCATCAATAGTTATTCATGTCTGATATGCTCATGCGTCTGCATGAAGATCTGCTCCACATGCGCATCGTTCAGCGAATAATACACCGTCTTGCCTTCCTTGCGACGCTTCACAATCCGCAAGTTCCGCAAGTACCGCAACTGATGGGATACGGCAGACTGGCCCATATCCAGAATGTCGGACAGGTCATGCACACACAGCTCCCGCTGTGACAGAGCATAGATGAGACGCACCCTTGTCGGGTCGCCTAGTGCCTTGAACATCTCGGCCATCTTGTCTGTTGTCTCCCGGTCAGGCAGAATTAAGGACACGTCTTCCGGTTCCAACTCTGAACCGTGGCATGTGTTGTCGCACTCTTCAATTGCTGCTGGCTCCATGACTTCGCCCTCCTCCACAGTTCTGTCGATTCACCGGATCACCCGATCACTTTCATCTATTATAAGAAAAAGATGATCTGCTGTCCATGGAAGCGCTAGCTGCTGCAGACAACGAGCATCAATCGCTCCAGCCGAGAATGACAAACAGCAAGCTCCCTTATAGAAAGCTTGCTGTTTGTTTGCTTAATATAGAGTTATTTTACACTGCCTGCAAGCTGTCTCTCCCAGACACCATGTTCCTGTGTTTTGCTTATATATTCGATACGTGACGGGGTAAGCTCCAGAATGACATAATCCGGATCTTCCGGTCCCTTGAACCATGGCTCCAGATCCTTATTCCAGACCTTGGCACGAAGGGTTTCGTCCTTTGTAATGTCTACGGTCGCTTCAATCTCCAGTATATCCTTCCCTCCACCGGCTTCATAGCCAAGCAGCAGAAAAGCGTTGCGGTTCTCCTTCAGCTCCTCTACCTTATGGGTCTTACGGTCTGTTGCCAAATAAATTTTAAGTCCATCGTGAAAGACCGCCATGTAACGCACCTTCGGTTTGTTCCCCGCCTCAACGGTTCCGAAAGAGCCGAACTTGTTGTCATCCAGTGCCTTGATGATGTTCTGTTCCAGGTCCTTTGAATTCATTATTCAAGACATCTCCTTCCTGGCAAGTGTAAATATAAGTTTATATATCCACATCCACCAATTAGACTTATGATATTGATTGTGCTTAAGATAGTGTACCCGTCCTGGGCGTATTGAATCCGGGCACGGTTCCATAAACTTAACTTGTTAAGGAGTATTCCAACGTGAAAAAATTGATCTGGCTTGGCTGTCTCTCCTACTTTGTGATTGGCTTGGCTCATGTAGTACTGGGTTCTATTCTCCCGGTTCTCTTGGAGCATTATGACCAGAGCTACAGCGCTGGTGGGCAACTGATCTTCACCCAATTTGCCGGCTTCCTGGCCGGTGTATTGATCTCTCCCTTTCTGAATCGCCGCTTCGGTAAGCGCGGTGGTATTCTCATTGCCACCGGACTGCTGCTTGTTGCCGAGGTTGCTTACACCTTCTTACCGCCGTGGGGCTGGATGTATGTTATCGCTGTTGCCGCAGGCTTTGGCTTTGGTATGGTTGAAGCTGTCATTGGCACGGTCATTATTGCCGCAATCACAGAAGGCACCGCTGTGGCCATGAGCCGGCTTGAAGTTCTATTCGGTGTTGGTGCACTGCTTATGCCTTTAATCTCCAGCGGCCTTATCGCCGCCGGCTGGTGGAAGCTGAGCTTCCTGATTGTAGCAGCCTTCTCCTTGGTTGCCCTGATCTTTTGGAGCAAGGGCCGGTTCGGCAAGCTGCAGTCCTTGCTGGATGACCGCGGTCCACGCCGCCAAGTGACGAACGAGATTTCAGACACTCACACGCCGCGCTTTCCTTACAAGGGTAAGCAGTGGTTCGTACTCGGGATATTCATGGTCTTCTTCTTTATCTATGTAGGCACGGAAATGAGCCTGGTAAATTTCATGCCCGCCATCTTCATTGCCAAGCTGGGCATGTCGGAATCGGGAGCAGCCTTGACCGTTACCTGCTTCTGGCTGGCTATGTCGATAGGACGGCTGTTCGCCGGGGTACTCGCAGAGAAAATTTCATACCGCGTCTATGTTCTGGGCAGCTGCCTGCTGACCGTCGTGCTACTGGCGCTGTTTCCATTCACTGAACACCGTCTTGTGGCCTTTACCATTATCATTCTACTGGGATTGTTCATGTCCGGCCTCTTCTCCATCGCACTGGTCTTCTCCAGTAAATTAATGCCGGGCACCGAGGAATCCACGCCAAGCATCATGATTGCCTCCGGCGGCATTGGCGGAGCAATTCTGCCACTGCTTACCGGCTGGTCGATGGATCACCTGCAAGCGGCACAAACGGCCGGACTGCTTGCAGCATTTGCTACTGTCCTCTTCTTGCTCAGCATTGCTGCATGGAGAATACGTCCCGGACGGGATTCCGGACATCCATCACCCGGTCATTGAGGCCGGGTAATCACAATTCGCTTTTTGGGGTAATGTAGATTGTATTGATATCCTGTACATAAGGTGGAACTCATGATGGATATGCTATCTACCGAGCCCCTACTTCATACCGCGCTGCTCCAGTTTATTTTCCCCTTCTCCATCAAGCAGGGAGCGTCTGCACGACTGATCTCTGAACTGGGGAAGAACGGATACACTTCTTTTTCCCTCGATAAAAAAGAACTGGAAGACGCTTATTATGGCAATGAATACTGTGTATCCCATGAAAAAATGGAACGCACCTATCTGCCTTTCGCTGCCCACGTACTGTTCCCGCAGGAGGATGACGAGGACTCCTTCCGCCGCTTCTCGCGAGGGAATGATCTGTCCTGCCGGATGGAAATGTCACAAGCGAATGTAGCCTTCCGGGTACTTTCCACAGACCTGTTCATTTGCCCATTTCAGACCGGATTTGTAACCTTGCGGGTGCAGATTGAGGAAGAAAAGCTCCCCTTCAGCATCGCTCTGGAATTTGCTGATCGCTTCCGTACCCTTGAGAATGTCAGTGTGCAGGACGAACAGACGGTTATCCATAGCGGAGAACAAACCTTTAGTCAGGTCGAGGATTTTATCTTTAATTATGTGGCGGAAGGGCTAAAGCCGTTTTTGGACCAGTCCGAGCTGAACGGGGCTTATTTCGAGACGCTGCCTTTTTTCGTGGATGAACGTATGCTGGTGCAAGCCTTTTATGGCCTGGAACCGGAAGGAGTTAACGACGATATCCCCTTGAGTATGCGCTACCGTGCCTCCCAGCTGGATGGACTGGATGCCGCGGGACGACCCTACATCAGCGCGAGTGATCCTGGTTACATTGAACAATATTGCGAGGAGCATACCTATAAACGCTGGGGTCCCCAGACGTATTATATGACCAATGAACAGACCTTCTGCTGCATCAGCCGGGCGGAACGCCCACTCGCCATACAGCTTGCCAATCAAATGTACGGCGAATATTATTACGGCCTGCTACTTAGCATGTTTCACAAGATCGTCCTGCTGAAGCTCGCGAATATGCACTCTCGGCTCCGCATCAATCGGGATGATGACGATATTGAGGATTTGATCTTCTACATCAATAAATTCTCGGCCAAATTTTATTTTCTGGAGCTGATCTCGCAGTCGCAGGGCCGGGAGATTTTCTTCCAGCTCCGCAAAGTTTATGGCAACGATGCGCTATTCGACGAGGTGAAGCAAACACTGAATGATCTGTTTCAGTATCAGGTGAAGTACCAATCGAAAAGACGGGATATGCTGCTGATGATTCTGACCGTCTTCACTGTGGTAAGCGGTATATACGGAATGAATCAGGTGATTGACGACCTGGAAGGAAGTATTCAGTGGAGCAAAATGCTGCAATATTCCCTGTTCCAGTATTTCGCGTTAGTACTGACCTTCAGCGGCATTGTGATCAGCATTATCCTGACTGTGCGGGAGATTTGGAATAGCATCCGAAGCCGCCGCCGGAAAAAAATCAAATATCAGAATTAACCTTCGTACTACTCCATCTGCTGCTCCAATGCACGACACGTATCGGTAAAAACAGAGGCCAGTTGGGAATCTATTGCCCGTGAGGAGGTTAGATCGCCCCGCCGGGCCTGTTGCTCAATGCTTGCGCACAGAGAAGCAAAGTACCTCGCGCCAATGCTGAGGCTGCCTGACTTCAGGCTATGGGCAATTCCGGCAATGCTCGCAGAATCTCTACTGTCCAAGGCTAGACGAAGTGCCTCCAGTCTCGGCGGTGTATCGGTCTTGAACATCCCGATCAGTCCGGCGAACAACCCTTCGCCATCTTCATCCAGTGCTTTGATACCAGCGACCGTCTCTTCGTCGATTAAATATTGGTTATTGTGCATGATAATTCACACCTCTTAAATAGTTTATCTTATCTCTCTTTCCTGCCTCCAACTTCAAAATGAAAAACAAAGCTGCTGGACAACGAAAAGATGGGAGTCTATAATTACACCGTAAGCAAGAAGCATCACCCGTTAACTTCATAGCACCAGGGGGGCTGGGATTGGCCGGCTGAGAGTGTATCCCTCAAGATACTGACCCTTATACCTGATCTGGATAATGCCAGCGTAGGAACCGTAATTGAGCATGGCTGCTTTAGGGCCAATGCCATCCTTGCGCAAAGCCGCGTCCCGTTCATCTTCGGGACGCTTTTTTTATGGTATATTTCCGATTAACACAATTCATGGGGAATTGAATCGCGCTGCCTGTATTTTAGGTGGCGGGTGATGGTGTGAAGACGGGGAATTCGCCGAATTTGACGCAGTCACTGCGGAGAAACGGTACCAAAAGGAGAGAGAGAAGAAAATGGGAGTCAAGAAACTGCTTATACTGGGCCTGACCTGTCTGCTCGTTATCGCCATTGCCGGATGCGGCAGCAATAACAGCAACTCTGCCGAAGGCAACAAAGAAGCCGGCAAGACAAACACCGGAGCCTCTGCCGGGGAGTCAGGCACGCCGCAAGAACTGACCAAAGTCAAGATCGCGCTCGACTGGACACCGAACACGAACCACACGGGGGTGTATGTTGCAAGAGATCTTGGGTATTACAAAGAAGAGGGACTGGATGTTGAGATTGTGCAGCCCGGAGCAGCTGGTGCGGACACGATGGTTACTTCTGGTGAAGCCGCTTTTGGTATCGGGTATCAGGAAGGCCTGACTTTGGCCCGTCTGCAAGGCGTACCGCTGGTCTCGCTTGCCGCCATCATTCAGCATAATACGTCTGGTTTTGCGGCCCCGAAGAGCAAGGGGATTACCTCTCCGAAGGATTTTGAAGGAAAAACATATGGAGGTTGGGGTTCCCCGGTGGAAGAAGCAGCACTCAAAGCTATCATGGACCCGGAAGGTGCCGATGTGAAAAAGGTAAAGATCATCAATATGGGCGAAGCCGACTTTTTTACAGCTGTGAAGCGGGATATTGATTTCGCCTGGATTTTTTATGCCTGGACCGGTATTGAAGCTGAACTGCGCGGAGAACCAATCGACATGCTTTATGTAAAAGACTACGCACCACAGCTCGATTATTATACACCTGTGCTGACCACCAGCGAGAAAGAGATCACCGAGCATCCCGAGATCGTCAAAGCCTTCGTTAAAGCGACCTCCAAAGGCTACAAATATGCCATCGATCATCCAGAGGATGCCGCGAACATTCTGATCAAAGCCGTCCCTGATCTCGATCCGAAACTTGTGATGGCCAGTCAGAAATGGCTCAGTCCAAAATATCAGGATGATGCGCCGCGCTGGGGCGAACAAAAGGCTGAGGTCTGGAAGAACTATGCCGACTGGATGTATGGCCTTAAGCTGCTTGAGAAGCCAGTAGATACCACCAAGGCCTTTACGAATGATTTCCTGCCTGCACAATAATTCAAATATTACTGATAATCGAAAGGATGAATCAAACATGGCTAACACACTGCTAAGCATTCAAGTTATCCCTAAAACTCCTAACAATGAGGATTCCATCCCATATGTGGATAAAGCGATCGAGGTCATTCAGAAGTCCGGTGTGAAGCATCAGGTGAACCCGCTCGAAACGACAATGGAAGGCGAACTGAACGACCTGCTAGAAGTCGTGCGCGAGATGCATGAAGCACTGGTCCAAGCCGGCAGCCCGAGCGTGATCTCCCAGATCAAAATTGCCCACAATCCGAACGGAATCAGCATGGACAAACTGACGGAGAAATACCGGCCGTGAGATCGTCCTGGAAGCAGATATGGCCGCCCATTGTGGCGGTCGTCTTCTTTTTGGCGGTATGGCAGCTAGCGGTATCCTTTTTCGATATTGAAAAATGGATTCTGCCCAGCCCCCGTGATATCGGTCATGAATTCGCAGACAATCCAGCCGGCATCTGGGACCATACGCTGGCTACGCTGAAGCTGACGCTGATCGGCTTTCCTATCGGCACCAGTGTAGGGCTTGTGGTGGCGCTGCTGCTGCACCTGATGCCTTGGGCGAAACGTGCTTTTTACCCGCTGCTGATTCTGAGCCAGAACGTGCCTTCTATTGCCCTAGGTCCCTTGCTTGTCATCTGGTTCGGCTTCGGACTGCTGCCCAAGATGGTGCTGATTACGCTGGTCTGCTTCTTCCCTGTCGCCGTGGCCGCCATGGGCGGGCTGGCACAGAGCGACCGGGTGATGCTGAATTATATGAAAATGGCGGGGGCTAGCAAGTGGCAGATTTTCACTAAGCTGGAGCTGCCTCATTCTCTGCCTGCGATCTTCTCCGGGGTTAAAATCTCCGCCACCTATGCTGTCATGGGGGCCGTAGTTGCCGAATGGATCGGCTCCGACAAGGGAATCGGGTATTATATGCAATTGCAAAAATCAGCCTACCGTACCGACCGGATGTTCGTTGCCATCGTCATTGTTGTCTTGCTGAGTCTGGTGCTCTTCGCCATTATCGCCTTACTGGAAAAATGGCTGGTGCGCTGGAAGCCGCGCCGCAACCCTTAGAAAGGAGGGATTCCCGAAATGTCTCAACTCACACATACACCACCGCATGAGCCGGTGAAAAACGAGATTAGAACTAACGCTGCCGGACTGCACGGATTGCCACCTGCGCTGGAAGTCAGCGCCGTGTCCAAGGCTTTCACCCAGCGCCGTAACTCTACTTCTGTATTGAACAATGTCTCACTAAAGGTGGAGCAACAAGAATTCGTGACCATTCTCGGTCCTTCCGGCTGCGGCAAAAGCACGCTGTTCCATATCATCGGCGGCCTGGAGCAGCCGGACAGTGGAACAATCAGCATGAATGGAAAAGTCGTTACCTGCCAGCGCGGGGAAATCAGCTACATGCCGCAGCAGCCTGCACTCTTTCCCTGGCGGACCATCGAGGACAATGTCCTCCTGTCCCAAGAGATCAAAGGCGCTGCCCGGGGCGGCAGCCGCGAAGAAGCCCGTCAATGGCTGGCTAAAGTGGGCCTCGCTGGTTTTGAGCGGGCTTACCCGCATATGCTATCGGGCGGGATGCAGCAGCGCGCGGCATTCCTCCGGGCGCTGCTAGCGCCGCAGGAGCTGATGCTCCTGGATGAGCCATTCAGTGCGCTGGATGCGCTGACCCGCAGTGAAATGCAGCGCTGGCTGCTGGAGCTATGGGAGGAGAACCGCCGCTCCGTGCTGTTCATCACCCACAACATCGAAGAGGCGCTGCTCCTCTCAAATCGTATCTATGTTTTCTCCGGTCGACCTGGTCAGGTTCTGCACACGGTAGATGTGCCGTTCCCGCGCCCGCGCCGTGAGGAGATCGCGGATACGCCGGAATTCCTCGCGCTGAAGCGTCAACTCTCGCAGTGGATGCGTGAGGAGCAGGCCAAGAGTCGCGTATAAAATAAACCCAGTTCCGCACGCAAAGGCGAAACTGGGTTTATTTTAGGTTAGAGATACCAGAAGACTCGTTAATTACCCATTTATTGTGCCTGAACCAGTCCGTTGAACGCTCCCGCAAAGCTCTCTTTTCATAGAAAAGCTAGCAATGGGGCGTTGGCGGTCTCTCGAAAGATTTCAACCACTAGAAGCGGGATAGTCCCCTACGCCAGTCCTTTTAACAGTGAAAAAGAGGGGACATATCCCAATTAAACGCATTTTTGTACCTTATTTTCCTTCAATACAGACAAATGAGGGGAATAAGGGTATTATTGTATCTTATTTCTCAAAAAAACATACTGAATGGTCTATTCTAGAAGATTTAAGGTACAATATTGCACTTAATCTCCACTCCCCCTAGCTGCAGAGGATTTAAGATACGAAAATGCCTTTAATTACACTGCGGGCCTTCTTATATAGCTCCTGATTTGCTAATAACCAGAACACAACACGTTACATCTAACATCTCTGCATAAATCCAAAACTTTGAAGATCATTTGAAGAATGATAACAACAAATTTATCGTCTAAGAAATATGTTGACTCACACTGGAATCAAAGATGAAAACTTTATTTATTAGAAGTGACTTATTTTTAATAGGAATAATCCCAACACTAAATCCAGCCCTTCTCCTCAGCAATTCTTACCGCTTCAATCCGACTTTTGACTTCAAGCTTGTTCAGAATCTCGGAAATATAATTGCGGACTGTTCCATAAGAAAGATGCAGTGTAGCCGCGATCTCGCCTGCCGTCTGACCTCCCCCGGCTAGCTTCAGAATCTCACGCTCTCTGGAGGTCAGCGGATTCTCCTCCCGCAAGCTTCCGAAGACCAACTCTGGAGACACTTCCTTATGTCCGAGCATGACTTGGCGAATGGCATCTGCGATCTTCTCAACAGGCTCGTCCTTGAGCAGGTAGCCTTGTATATCCGCCTTCACCCCCCGTTCGAAATAACCCGGCCGGGCAAAGGTTGTCAGGATAATGATGCGAGTCCTGCAACCCTGCTTCTTCAATAACTCAGCAACTTCCAACCCGCTCATTCGCGGCATTTCAATATCCATCAGACAGACATCTGGCTGAAGCTTCTCAATCTGGGCCAGCGCCTCAGCACCGTCCCCCGCCTCTCCGACCACCTCGATATCGTCCTCCAGGTCCAGCAGGGAAGCCATGGCGCCGCGCAGCAGGCGCTGATCCTCCGCGATTATGATTCTTATCATGCAGTCTCCCCGTCCTTTCGTTCTTTGACCACCAAAGGAATCATTACATTCAGCACTGTACCCTTGCTTCCATCCGCATTAATGGTCAGCGAGCCATCAATTAGGGACAGGCGTTCATTCATTCCCTTCAGGCCATTGCCCTCTCTGAATCCAGCATCTGCGACACCCTGACCGTGCAATCCATGCCCGTTGTCCCGGATCATGATTCTCACTTGCCCCTCACTCTTCACAATGCTGATAACACATTTATTGGCACCGCTGTGCCGCACAATGTTGGTGACAGCCTCTTTGATACAGAGGCTGAGTATATTCTGATTGAGATCGGATACTTCCCCAAGGGAAATATCTCCCTCAATCTCTAAGGCAATCTCTGCCGTCCGCAGCATCTCCCCGGCCTCAGTTAACTCCTCGGCCACTGTGATAGCCCGCATCTCGGAGACCAGTTCACGCACCTGCCGCAGCGCGGCACGGGAAGTGCGCTGGATTTCCCGCGCTTCAGCCTCTGCGCGGTCCGTATCCTTGGACACGAGTTTTTCAACTAACTGGCTCTTCAGGGTAATCAGTGAGAGCGTATGACCCAGCGTATCATGCAAGTCGCGGGCGATACGCATGCGTTCTTCGCGTTTAACCAGTTCTTTAATGACCTCGTTGGCCTCGTCCAGTTCCTTCTCCAGACGTCGGCGGCGGAACATAGAACGTATCCCAAAAGGCGAAATCAGCATGATTATAATGAATGGAAGTAGAAACAATGAATCTGTATTCCCCATTACCTTGAGTCCCCAACCCACAAGGAATAACTCCTGCACCACGAAGATGGAATAGATGATATTGAATTTCCGATTATCACTATACCAGCTGACAAAATTGGCTGTGAAGAAACCTAGATACATGTTTTGGGGACTGTAAAATAGACAGAGCAGTAAAATCAGCAGCATTTGCACGGCCAGCCAAGCGGTAAATGCCCGGCCGTTGGCCCAATACAGCTGGCGATAAGTTACGGCAAACAAGCCCATCATGGCATAGCCCACCGCCAGCTTGATTCCGGTATAACCTTGCATGTTTATAATCGGCAAGATCATATAAACCACCCAGATGAATGGGAAGATGCCTAGCTTTTTAGGAAATACCCGGAACTGCCACTGCCTCATCGCCCTTTACACCGCTTCCTGTTTTTTACGAATATACACCGATAGTAACATAAATACGGCGAGATAACCGAGCAGAATCAGGATATTACTCCACTCCGGATGCGAGCCCTGCACAATCTGCCAGGCGCCGTTTCCATAGTTGTAGGAAGGCAACCAGACTCCAATCTTCTGCATCAGACGCGGCAAGATTTCCAGCGGCATCCACATGCCACCGGTTATAGCAAGGGCCATATAGACAGCGTTACTCACACCACTTGCGGTATCGACCCGTTTCATGGAACCCACCAGCGTTCCCATCGCGAGGAACGGCAGGGAGCCTACCAGTAACCACACTCCGCTGAGCAACCACTGAGCGGCAGACAGCGAGACTCCGTTAATGAGATAGCCTGCTGCAAAAATGCAGATGATCGAGAAGAGATGCATCATCGTCTGACCGAACATTTTGCCCAAAAAGTATATATATCCTGGCAGCGGAGTAATGCGGATAAAGGTCGTCCAGCCCTGTGAACGTTCCTGCACAAGACGAATGCCTAGCGTCATAATCGCTGATCCCATCACACTGAAGGCCGCCATCGACATGAGATAATGTGCTGCCCAGGTCGGGTCGGTGTTGCCCATGTTCACGACTCTAGTGAAAATAAAATAGAACATGATCGGCATGAGCAAAGACCAGAATACATAGTAGGGGTTGCGCACAATCCGCAGCATTTCTGCTTTGCACTGCATCGTTAGGCTTCTCATCGTTAGACTGCCCCCTCTTGGTTCATTGTAAGCTGCTCAAAGGCTTCATCCAGCCGTCCCTGGTCAATACGTACATCCTTCACCGGCAGACCCGCCGTAAAAATATCCCGCAACGCCTCATCCGTGTCCTCTGTAGTCACAAAAATTCGCCCATCCTTATAGAAGCAGCCGTCTACAGAAGGCAGAGCCAGCAACTGCTGCTGAAGATCCAGTCCATCAGCCGGCTGCAAAAAGGACAGCGAGCGCTTCACGATTCTCGCCTTGATCTCATCTGGACTGCCGTCTGCCGCCAGGCTTCCCCGATTGAAGAGCAGAATCCGGTCAGCGATATCCTCCGCTTCTGGCAAATAATGAGTGGTGAACAGGATCGTCTTGCCCTGTTCTGCCAGTCCCCGCACCTTCTCCCAGAACCGCCGCCGGGCGGTAATATCCAGCCCGACTGTCGGCTCATCGAAGAACAGCAGCTCCGGATCTCCAGCAAGTGCAAGCGCGAAGCCGAGACTACGCTTCTGGCCGCCCGACAGCTTCTCGGCGTATCGGTTTAGATCTGCCGGGTCAAGACCTGTTGCCTCTACCAGTAACTTCTGGTCCATGGGGTACTGATAATAGCTTGAGATCAGACTGATGACCTCCTTGACCTTTAGACGGTCCATGACACTAACCTCTTGCAGCATGGAACCCGTCTTCTCGCGCACTGACTTGTCTTTGGGATGCTGCCCAAAGATGGTTACGGATCCTTCAGTCGGCTCCAGCAGACCCAACATCATCAGGATGGCTGTGGTCTTGCCTGCTCCATTTGGCCCCAGAATGGCGGTAATCGAACCTTTGTATATTTTAAAGCTAATATTGTCTACCGCCTTTTTCCCCTTGAACACTTTGCTGACACCGTTCATTGCAATCACTGTCTCCATGTCCTGCTTCCTCCCGTAATCCGTGGCGTTCTGCTTCATGTATCTAATACTAATGTCAAAAAGAAGATGACATTAGTATGGAGTGTCACCGCTTTAAGTTGACAATTGTCACCTGTTGGTCGAGATCAACATCCATAATTTCATTTATTTGGATAATATCACTTTCCTTTTATTATAGATGTACAAAAGTTCCCATAAAAAATCCCCCGATTGAAGCCTACGCTCCCGGGGGATGTTCTCTGGATTTCTGATTGCCCTCTAGTTGCCCTATAAATCACTTCTACAAGAACTATCTATTAGTTCGTCATAGATTCATTATAGATTCGTTATACCTTCGTTATAGCTACCTTGTATATGAACCCGGATTATCTACGTAGGAAGCCTTTCGCCTGTAAAAAATCTTTCATTTGCATACGAGCGGGCTCTGAGATTCGTTTTGCCATCATTGCAGACCAAGGTGTGTCATTCGCGCCACCGGTCCGTTCACGCATGTATACCCGACTCTCTTCATCGTAAGCTTTAGCCTGCTCCAGAGTTGTCGCTGCATCATAGCCGTTGCGATGCAATACAGCCTGAAGCGGCAAGCGCGGACGCAGCCCTGCCCTTGCTGCCGGATAACCGATGCACATCCCGAATACAGGGTAGACCAATTCTGGAAGACCCAGCAACTCTGACACCTCGGCAATCTTACTGCGGATACCGCCGATATAGACGATACCCAGTCCCAGCGACTCTGCCGCTACAGCTGCATTTTGCGCGGCGAGGGCCACATCAACAGTAGCCACGATCAGATTCTCTGTGGTGTCCTCATATGAGGGAGCACCTGCCAGATGCGGCGCGGATGCTTCCCGCAGACGATACAGATCCGCACACCAGACCAGAAAGACAGGAGCCTGCTCGATATAGGCTTGATTTCCGGCTAATGCGGCTAGCTGGCTTCTCAATCCAGGCTCGGTCACTGAGATGACGCTGTACGCCTGAACATTGCTGGAGGTGGAGGCCATCTGGGCTGCACCGATGATAGCCGCAAGCTGCTCTTCGCTAACAGGGGTATCCTCATACTGACGGACCGATGCATGTCGGTTCATCAGCTCCAGGGTTTCATTATTTGGTTTCATAACTTATTCGCCTCTCTTTTTCCGAAATTGGCTTCTCATGCAAGCCTGTCTCTATATTATTAGCATACATCCCCACAGAAATAAAAATATATAGAGTAGGCAATCTACCACCTGCCCGTGCGCTTAATCTCCTGGACAATTGCCTGAACGCCTTCGTCAATCTGATCGAGCCGGGCACGCGAAATGCTAATTCGTATAAATTTCTCCCGCTCCTGATAGTCAGACAGATAGAACCCCCTTCCAGACACAACACTGATCTTCCTTTCTTTTAAGCGTTTAAGCAGACGCTCCAGGTTCACCGTTCCCGGCAGCTTAAACTGCACGTAGACACCGGAACTACCGGGAGATACTTCAATCAAGCCTTCTGTATTATGTCGTTCAAGGGCCGCATACAAAGCGTGCATTCTCTCCGCATACAGATCTTTTATTTTGTGCTTGTGATGCTCATACATCCCATTCTTGATGTAGATCTCAAGTGCCGCCTGAGACAATAGGGAAGTATCTGTATATCCTTTATGTGCGCGGAAGGCCTCCAGCAGGGCTTCTGGTAATACCACTGCACCCAGTCTGAGACCAGGGAAGATGATCTTGGAGAAGCTTTTTAAATAAATGACATGAGAAGTCTGATCATACGCATAGATGGGATCAAAACGCCGCTCCGCACCCAGGTCGGCCATGTAGTCATCCTCAACGATATAAACATCATATTTGGCGGCCAATCCGGCGATGGCCCTTCGTTCCTCAGCGCTATAGGAGGTTCCGAGTGGATTTTGATACCTGGGCATAGTATAGAAAAATTTCACATCCCCGTTCCTGAACCGCTCCTCCAGCTCCTGCAGATTAATCCCCGCCGCAGAACGAGAGATTCCGCTGACTGGCAGACCCTCGCCCTCCAAATAACGCAGATAGATGTCATAGCCGGGCTGTTCGACGAGAATTTGTGTCCCTCCGCCTGGAAATGGCATCTTGGCCAGAATTTCGAGCGCCTGCTGGATGCCAGAGGTGATGATGATCCGCTCCGCTTTGGCAAACACCTGATATTCAGCCAAATGAGAGACCAAAGTATGACGCAGCGTCCCCCATCCCAAAACATCGCTATAGGTGAACAGGTGATATTTGTAGATATCAATCGCTTTGTTGAGACAATGCTGAAAATCCAAATAAGGAAACACGTTAAGGTCGGGCGACGCAGAAGCAAAATCCAGAGTCTCCTGGCCAGTAGAAGGTTCCAGGTCTTCTGGCTTCTCCACCATGTAATATCCGCTCTGCGGAATGGAATATACCGTATGTTTTCTTTCGAGCTCACCGTATGCCCTCAGAACAGTGCTGACACTGCAGTTGTAGAATGTTGCGGCACTTCGCACGGAGGGCAGCTTCTGCCCAGGGCTGTATTTGCCCTCCCGAATTTGGTGTTCCATATCAGCTAAAACAGAATGATACTTTTTCATAATGCCCTCCTGTACAGCCCTCGTCACACTCAAAAAGTGAAATTCAAGATTTTATAAGTTCATGTTAACACCGTTCTTCTCTATTCATTATAAACGAATCTATAAACTGTACCGGTACAGTCATGAAAAACTCACATTGTAGCCCTGCGTAAATTCTTTTAATTTTAAAGTAACAAACAGAGGCGGATACACGATCCCGCCTTGTTATAGAAAGGGAGAGGCAACCATGCAGCAAAAAGGTCTTAAATTAGCATATATTCTCGCCGTACTCAATGCGGCTATTATCGGATTCTCATTCTTGTTCACCAAAGTAGCACTCGGCCACGCCGGACCGCTCGATACCCTGACCTTCCGCTTCGCCGCTTCCTTCCTGGTGATGTCGGTCCCGGTCGCCTTCGGCTGGGTCAAAATCTCCTACCGCGGTAAACCTATTTTTAAAGCGCTGCTGCTGGCATCCATGTACCCGCTCGGGTTCTTCACGCTTCAAGTGTTCGGACTCCAGCACGCCACCTCGGCCGAGGGAGGGATTCTCTACGCCTTTACACCGGTAGTGACGATGATTATCGCTTCGATCTTCTTAAAAGAAACGACGACGCTCTTGCAGAAGCTATGTATCTTCCTGTCCGTGTTCGGCGTGGTATTCATCTTTGTGATGAAAGGAAGCAGCATCAATCTGTCCAATATGACCGGAATTGTGCTGCTATTCCTGACCTGTATCGCTTTTGCCGGATACAGCGTGTTGGCCCGTTCACTCACGAAGCACTTCAGCGCTGCTGAAATCAGCTACTTGATGATGGGAATTGGCTTTGCCACCTTCCTGATTATTTCGGTAACCGGGCATGTCAGCAACGGAACGATGGGCGAGTTCTTCAAGCCACTGAGCAGCGGTACGTTTGTCTTGTCGGCGCTCTATTTAGGTGTTATCGCCTCACTTGTCACTACATTGGCCTCTAACTATATCTTGTCCAAAATCGAGGCTTCCCTTATGAGCGTGTTCGCCAATCTCTCCACAATTGTTTCGCTTGCAGCCGGGGCGATCTTTCTGGGCGAAGAAATCACGGTTTACCACTGGATTGGATCGGCTCTGATCATTGCAGGTGTTATTGGCACGAACCGTTTGGGCCGGAAAAAAGCTGCCGCTATTCCTGCCAATGCACCATTGTCTAAATCAGCGAAATTATGATCCATACCATAGCGGCGCATAATCGTCACTGCGATCCCGCCATTTAGGCTGAACTTACGGATCAGTAAGGTACTGTTCTATATATATTAAAAAAAGTCGCAGATGCCTAATAAGGCACCTGCGACTTTTGTTTAATTCTGTCTATGGATGTAAAGGCTTCTCCTATCGACAGAAATCAAAGCTATATCCCCTTTACAGCTTCACCCGCTGCAGCCGCAGTGCGTTCAGCACAACAGATACAGAACTGAATGCCATCGCCGCTCCCGCCAGCCATGGGGCCAAGAAGCCTAGAGCCGCAATCGGAATTCCGATTGTATTGTAGGCCAGCGCCCAGAACAGATTCTGCTTGATGTTCCGCATCGTCTTGCGGCTCATCTCAATCGCATCCGGGATGCTCTTCAGATCGCCACGCATCAGCGTGATATCCGCGGCTTCCATCGCCACGTCCGTCCCGGTGCCGACCGCCATGCCCGTGTCGGCAGTCGCCAGCGCCGGCGCATCGTTGATGCCGTCGCCGACCATCGCCACCTTTGTTCCGCCCGCTTGCAGCTTGCGAACCTCCTCAGCCTTGCCCTCCGGCAAGACCTCGGCCAGCACCTTAGTGATACCGGCCTGCTGCGCAATGGCCTCGGCAGTGATCTTGTTGTCACCTGTAATCATGACAACTTGGATACCCATCTTGTGCAGCGCGGCTACGGCTGCCCGCGAAGTCTCCTTAATCGTGTCGGCCACAGCGACGACCCCGACTACAGCCTTCTCGACAGCGACCAGCATCGCTGTCTTCCCTTCCTGCTCCAGCCCTGTCATAATTGACGCCCAGGCCGTAATATCCAGACCTTCCTCTTCCATCATCCGGCGCGTACCAACCTTCACCGCTTTCGCATTCACCACAGCGGATATACCCCGGCCAGGTATATTATTGAATTGTCCCGCTTCCGGCAGGGTCAGCCCTCTGTCCACAGCTCCGGCGACAATCGCCTCCGCAAGCGGATGCTCCGACAGCTTTTCCGCAGCGGCGGTCAACGCCAACAGCTCATTCTCGGCTGCTGCTTTGTCATTCCCCGCAGCACCTGCAGTAATAATAACATCCGTTAGCACAGGTTTGCCGTTGGTTACAGTCCCTGTTTTATCCAACACAACGACCTGAATACCTTGCGCTCCTTCCAAATGCTCGCCGCCCTTGAACAGAATGCCCAGTTCCGCTGCGCGGCCCGATCCCGCCATGATTGAGGTTGGCGTTGCCAGCCCCAAGGCACACGGACAGGCAATCACCAGCACCGCGATCGCTTTCTCCAGCGCTTCCGCGAACTGGCCAGGGGCAACCCCGAAATACCAGATCAGGAAGGTCAAGACTGCAATCCCGACCACAATCGGTACGAAGATACCGGAAATAACATCAGCGATCCGCTGGATAGGTGCTTTGGAGCCCTGTGCTTCCTCCACGACTCGGATAATCTGTGCAAGCGCAGTGTCCCGGCCTACCCGGCTTGCTTTCACCCGCAGCATTCCGTTCTTGTTAAGCGTAGCGCCAATGACAGTATCTCCAGGTTTCTTTTCCACCGGGATGCTCTCACCTGTCAGCATGGATTCATCGACAGAGGATAGACCCTCTACAACCTCACCGTCCACTGGCACTTTCGTGCCCGGTTTGACCAGTACAATATCGCCAGGAACTACCTCTTCCACAGGGATGCTGATCTCGGCACCATTCCGAATGACGAGCGCTGTCTTTGCCTGCAAGCCCATAAGACTCTTGATAGCATCCGAAGAGCGCCCTTTGGCTAACGCCTCGAACCACTTCCCGACCAGAATCAACGTGATTAGAACCGCACTCGTCTCGTAGTACATTTCCACCGTATGATCCATGCCCGACATGTTAAGCGAATCAATCGTCAGGTACAAGCTGTAGAAATAAGCAGCCGAGGTCCCAAGTGCTACCAGCACGTCCATGTTGGCACTGCCATTGCGCAGCGCCTTATAAGCGCCGACGTAGAACTGCCAGCCGATAATGAACTGTACCGGAGTAGCCAGAATCAGTTGGAACCACGGATTCATGAACAAATCGGGGGTAGGAATCCAGGTGGTGAAGGAAAAATGTCCAGCCATAGCCCACAAGAGCGGCAGGGACAGAATAGCGGAGATGATCCACTTGTTCCGCTTATGCTTAATCTCCACTCCCCGCCGGTCAACATTCTCTTTGCGATCCTGCTTGAGCGTAGCTTTATATCCGATGCTGCTGACCTTCTCCATAATCTCACGGGTCCCAATATCGCCCGGAATGTATTCAACATGCGCGGTTTCCAGCGCCAGATTCACATTCACCGAAGCAATCCCCGGCATCTTCCCGAGCACCTTCTCTATACGTGCCGAACAGGCCGCACAGGTCATCCCCGAGATATCAAAATCGGCGAATTCTTTTACAGTATCATAGCCTAATGCCCGTATCTTCTCTTCGATCTCAGGTAACCCGGCCACCTTCGGATCGAAACCCACTGTAGCTTGCTCCAGCGCTAAATTAACATTCGCCCGGGAGACGCCCTCCATCTTGGACAACCCTTTCTCAATCCGGGTTGCGCAAGCCGAACAGGTCATCCCTGTAATTTGCAGAGTCGTCTGCTTCTCTTCCTGTGCCGCTGCGGTATTCCCCATCTTCTCCACCCCTCTTTATACCCCAAGGGGGTATAATTATCTTCAAAAGAAAAGGCGTTGGCGCCTCGGGAACCAAAGAAGGTCCGCACCGCTCCAAGCCTTATTACTGTGCTTCAAGTTAAACTACATCATACCCTTGATCCTCGATAGCTTCCTTGATCGAGCTGAGGCTAACCTTATTCTCATCGAATTCAACAGCTACAGTCTTTGCTGGCAAATCTACTTTCGCAGAGGCACCAAGACTTGATACAGCCTTCTCTACAGAACTCACACAGTGACCGCAAGACATTCCTTCAACATTAAGTACAGCATTTGACATGATAATTCCTCCTTAATTATTTCATCAATTTATTCACAGTCACCAACAGTTCATCGATGACCTCATGCTCGCCGGCTTCGATCCGTTCGATAATGCAGCTCTTCATATGGCCTTCGAGCAGCAACCGTCCCACACTGTTGAGTGCCGATTGAACCGCAGCCAATTGATTAAGTACATCATCACAATAGGTATCGCGGTCTATCATTCCTTTAATTCCGCGAACCTGGCCTTCAATTCGGTTGAGTCGTGTGGTCAGTACGTTCTTGAAATCCGCAGAGTGATGACTCTTACGCACGCCGGAATCAGACGTCCCGCATTCATCGTCGCAGGAATGCCCTGCCCGTTCTTTGTCATTAACAGACACATGCATCAACCTCCTTGAATTCACTATAATATACCCCCTATGGGTATGTCAAGGTGGACCGGAGAAATGAATTCACCCCATTTTCCACGCTTAATGATGTTGAAAATGAGTAAAATTAAATGGTTTTTGTTATAAAATAGCAGGAATTCAGCCGATGGAAGCGAATTCAATTAGAATTATACCCTTGCTTTTCCATAACCATCCTTTACATCCTCGTACCTAGAAAATTTGGGGAATTTCCCTTAAACTAATGGAACATCATGACATTGCTCGAGAGGAGTGGGTCTACCTTGCCCAACCGCACATTAAACTTTTTCAGGCGAAATATAGGCCAGCTGTATGCACTGATCATATGCATGGTTGGCTTTGGCCTCTTTGCCATCTATAATCAGGGCGCCTTCCTGCACTACACTGCTTCAGGCTGGGTCTGGATCTGCGCCATGTCGGCAGCCGCGTTCATCCTGACTGTGTTCACCTTTCAGCTTCCTCCACAGGGGAATGGTTTATCCCTGGACTCTTCGGTGTACCTGGCCTGCATCTTTCTTTTCGGCCCTTCATTCTCATTGACGGTATTGCTGCTCTCTTCTCTGATTGCTTTCTTTCTGGAGCGGAATAAAGTTTGGTGGAAGAAGCTCAATAATTTTGCCGTCTATTCCATCATGATCTGTACGTCTTCATTAATCTTTGCAGCGTTTGGCGGGAAGGAAGGCCCTCTGCTCAGCCATCACTTGTACGCCTATGCCGGGAGTATGGCTGTATATTTTATCCTAAACACGCTCTTGATTGGACTTTATTATTACGTCGTCTTCCACGAAAATCTGTACGAAACACTCAAAGGGATGTTGAGAGATACCCTCCTGGCCTATCTTAGTACGCTGGTGCTTTCACTTGTGTTGACTATTCTGGTGTCCCATAACGAATTTGTTGGGCTGACACTATTTCTATGTCTAAGCGTGCTACTCTCCTATTCATTCAAGCAATTGTTCGCGATGTACCGCAGCATCGAGGAGCGCGCCAACCGGGATCAGCGTACAGGACTGTTTAATCACAGCTATTTTGAGACGGCCCTTGAAGAAGCCATGCGCAAGTCTAAAGCCGACGGCTCTGCGCTTTCCCTGGCCATGATCGACATTGACGACTTCAAGAAATACAATGATCATTTCGGTCATTTGAAGGGAGATGGCCTGATCGTTTTCCTCGCAGAGCTGCTGAAAAAAGAGTCCAAGGGGACGGAGATCATCGTTTCCCGTTATGGCGGAGAGGAATTCACACTGCTCCTGCCGGCGCATAATACAGTCCAGGCCAAGCAGTTCATCGAACGGCTGCGCAGGACGCTTAACCGCTCCCCCTTCGAAGGTGTCGAAATTTTCCCGCAGGGCTGCCTCTCCTTCTCTGCAGGCATCGCTGGCTACAAGCCAGATGTGCACGATAAGTCGGAGCTTGTGGAACATGCGGATCAGGCACTGTATTATGCCAAGAAGCAGGGAAAGAATCTGGTCCATGTTTACGGCAACCAGTCGCCTTTGGAACGCGAGATTGATTTCAGCCAGGATGTGCGGGATATTGAGCAGCAGCTTAACCTGTTCATGTACAAGGATTTGGAGACCTTCAAGCATTCCAAGCGAGTGTTTCAATATGCCTTGGATATCAGCAGGCTGCTCAATCTGGACAACCTCACCAAACGCCAGTTCACGCTGGGCGCGCTGATTCATGATATCGGAAAATTAGAAATTCCCTGGGGCATCCTTAACAAAAAGGGCAAGCTGGCACCCGAAGAATGGGAAATGGTGAAATGGCATGTCACCTGGGGCAAGAAAATGGCAATGACTAATGAGAAGTTCAAGGACCTCGCGCCCTATATCGAGCTGCATCATGAACGGTACGATGGACAAGGCTATCCTTACGGATTCAAGGGTGAGGAAATTCCGCGCCTGTGCCGGATGCTGACCATCATCGACTCTTTTGACGCTATGACTACAGAACGGGCTTACCAACCTACAAGATCTATAGCAGAAGCCATTGTGGAACTACGCGCCTGTGCCGGAAGTCAGTTCGATCCGCAGTTAACTGAGTTCTTCATCCACTATATCGAATCCAGAGCGTTTCCATCAGAGGACACTGCTGCACAGATGTCATTGCAGGGCTCTTCCTTAACCCACTAAGCCTGTAACCAGATAGCATTATCTATAGAAAAGCACCGCTGCCGGTGCTTTTTTTCTTTGATTACATTCTCCAGGCGATGCCCAGAATAATTGTAAAAGAAATTTATATATTGCCACCCTATTCAAATTTGAATATAATATCCATGTTTCCTGTATTCTAAAGCCTATAATCTCATTAAAAAAAGGAGCCTGTACGCATGCATTCCAAAGAAAGTAATCTTAAATTAGTAGTTGTTGGCCTGCTGCTCGGTATATTGATGTCTGCAATGGACAATACCATAGTAGCTTCAGCGATGGGCACCATCGTTGCCGACTTGGGAGGGCTGGATAAAATCGTATGGGTCACCTCTGCCTACATGGTCATGGTTATGGCCGGTACCCCGATCTTCGGCAAGCTCTCCGATATGTATGGCCGCAAACGGTTTTTCATGTTCGGTCTCATTGTCTTCCTAATAGGATCGGCGCTGTGCGGAACAGCGACCACTATTACGCAGCTCAGCATTTACCGCGCGATTCAGGGAATCGGTGGCGGAGCGCTGATGCCAATCGCCTTCACCATTGTTTTTGACATCTTCCCTCCGGAAAAAAGAGGCAAGCTCACCGGCCTGTTCGGGGCCGTCTTCGGTATCTCCAGTGTACTGGGACCGTTGCTGGGCGCATATATCACTGATTATGTAGGCTGGCAGTGGGTATTCTACATCAACCTTCCGCTGGGTATTGTCGCCATCTTCCTGATTGCTACGTCTTACAAAGAGTCTATTACCCATTCCAAGCAGCGTATTGACTGGGGCGGAGCCTTCACACTGGTGGCATCCATCATCTGCCTTATGTTCGCGCTGGAACTGGGCGGCAATCAATATGCGTGGGACTCCCCTATGATCCTGGGATTGTTCGCAGGCTTCGCCGTTCTCCTGATCGCATTCATTTTCATCGAACGTGTAGCTGCAGAGCCGGTTATCTCGTTCGCAATGTTTGGTAAACGATTGTTCGCGACAAGTAGCATCACCGCCTTCTTCTACGGTTCGGCCTTTATTGTAGCCACTATCTATATCCCGATCTTCGTCCAGGGCGTATTTGGCGGTTCGGCTACCAATTCCGGGCTGATTCTGATGCCAATGATGATTGGTTCCGTTCTCGGCAGCCAAACTGGGGGTATGCTAGCGGCCAAGACCAGCTTCCGCAACATTATGATGCTATCGGCGGTCTGCTTCGTAGCCGGGGTGTTCACACTGACCACCTTATCTCCGGATACTTCTCGCCTGCTGCTCAATGTCTTCATGGCCTTGACTGGCTTCGGTGTCGGCTTCTCCTTCTCGGTCCTGAGCATGGCTTCCATCCATAACTTCGGAATGCGCGAACGCGGTTCAGCCACTTCCACCAACACATTTATGCGTTCTCTGGGGATGACGCTCGGGATTACTATCTTCGGGATTATTCAGCGCAACAGCTTTACGAATAGCTTAACTGAAGCCTTCGGCGCTGGTGGCCAAACATCGGCGTTCGGTGATCCACGTGCTGCTTTGACTCCGGAAGCCAGAGCGAAGATTCCAGCGCCGGTTCTGGAAAAAATATCAGCTGCGCTATCCACTTCCATTGCGGATACCTTCCTGTGGGCCTTGGTACCTGCTGTACTCGCTCTGGTCTTCGTACTGTTGATGCCAGGTGACCGCCTGCTGATTCCGGGTAAGTCAGCACAGACGTCCCCTTCCAAGAGGTAAGCCATGTCCATCAAACTTGCAGTTCTCGGCTTGCTTCTGGAACGGAACATGCACCCCTATGAGATCACTCTGGTAATGAAGGACCGCCGAATGGACCAGATTATGAAGCTGCAGATGGGATCGCTCTATTATGCTGTCGACAAGATGTCGAAAGATGGCCTGATCGAAGCGGTAGAAGTGATAAGCAGCAAGGACAGACCAGACAAAACGATCTACAGTATCACCGACAAGGGCAAGAATATATTTGAGCAGCTCATCCTGCAGCAGATCAAGAAGAATGAACCTGTCTTCCATCCGCTCTACATTCCGCTAGCCCTCTCCCGCTATGTAGATCAGGGAAAGCTGGCAGAGCTGCTGAACGAACGTGTCCTGAAGGCAGAACATGATGTCAATCTGGCCTATCAGATTTATGAAGAGCATATCCCCCTCGTGCCCCGTTCTGTACTTCATGTAATGTATGGCAGGTACGAGCATTGTCTTACCGAACTTAAATGGCTTAAGCGTCTTTATGCGGATGTGCTGGCCAACAAACTAAGCGATACCGGAACACCACTGGATACAGAGGCCTGAGGGGCCTCTGTTTTTTTGTTTGCTTAACCAATTCCGCAGGATTAAATGGCATCTTTACTGACCAGATGTGCTTTTGGGTCCAGCTGAAGAAGAAGCTGGAATCCCCAAGGAAAAGGTTATGGATTAGCAAGATCACGGGCACACTGTCGTCATAACCCCTAGAAGTAACCAGCTTCATCATTATCAGGGGAGGGAGGGAATAGATATGAGCAAGCCCAAGAAAGCGTTCGGAGGCACCAGCCTTGATAATCCCGAACAGTACCCTACAGATCAGGAAAGCCTGTTCGAGAAGTTCGAAAGTGAAGCGACCGTTGACGCTATTCCGATGGAAGACCTGAATCTGGAGAGGCACGAAGAGAAAGAAGATAAGGACAACACCAAGCACCGCTCTTCCAGTGAGGAGAAATACCACACAGGTTTTTGAGCGTAAAAGTGATGGAACTTTCTATATACCAATCACGGTATTACCCCTACTCTAATGATCTAAGCGTCACGAACCGGCACACATTTATTGTGGCCGGTTATTTTTTGCGTAATTAGGCATGTCATATCGTTCTTTATTACGAATTTAATTAGAGAACAAGCGATATATTGAGGATAAATGAGATAATAAGCACTTTCGGTTCTTTATAAAGCACAAATCAAAGAAATCAGCGGTTTTCTTTTTCCTAGTGCCCGTGTATGATTTGGTTATCACATTGTTCTTAATAAAGAACAAATATAGCGAACCGGTATCCCGGTAAGACATGAGAGGAGGTATTCCTCTGTATCCTAGATCAGCTCGCCAACGAAAAAGAAAAAGTAAGCGTATCGGTCTGCGAATGCTGCAATCCGGCATGGCCATATCGGTTCTTTTCCTCTATACGTCCAATCAGATCGGCAGCACTTATGGTGATTTCAACACTTCAAAGCAGCAGAATACCACAATAGAGCTGTGCAAAGTATTCCCCGGCCAGATTGAGAAACTACTGCAGGAACTAAGCGGCCACATTAAACGGATTAACGAGCTCACAGCTTCGCTGAGCAGCCACTCTGTTACGCTGACTTTGGCAGGCTCCGCGGGGATTGAAAGCTTGTCGCTGGAAGAGTTAGACCATGCCGCGCAGGAAACCTCACAGCAGATTGCGGCGGCTACCGATGAGATCGGTGTACTAGAGGGCCAGCTCAGCTTCAATGCAGGGGTTTGGTTAGAGATTATGCAGGAGGTTGCAAGCACGGCCCGAATTCTGTCCCAGATCGGAGGGTATATGGTCAACTTCGAACCCAACTGTCTGGAAATCCGCGATGCCCAATTCTTCGAGGAGTTCCAAAATAGCCTTAGTCAAAGCAGCGTGCTGTCCGAATCTCTTGTGACTACCTTGAACGGAATTCTGAATTATCTTGTCTCGATTCATGAGATCGGTGGTTCACTTCCTCCGGAAAGTCCTGTTGCTGCCCTGCTTGAACCAAACCTTCCAGCCTTCCTAACACAAGAACCCATCCTGACGTTCATGGCCAGAGCCTATGTTCCTCAAGCCGAAGTCTCCACGGAATTACGATCTGCCTATGAACAGATGAATACAGAGTTGAACGAAGCGAAGCGTTCTCTCGCCAGTGAGATTGACACCCTGAAGGGTCAGCAGAACCAGATCGCCGAGGCAAAAGCCAAACTGCTGGAGCAGGCCCGCAAGGAGGAAGAAGAACGGCAGGCACAAGAGAAGAAGCAGCAGGAGGAAGCCGCTGAGAAAGCCAAGGAAAAAGCAGGCAAGCCGGATAAGGATGCACCTAAGCCGGAAACGCCTCCGGCCGGGGACCCCGATCCTGATGGTAAGAACAACGGGACAGACGAACCAGTGGCATCGGCCTCTCCAGTGCAGGCAGTCACTCCTGAGCCCGCCAAGCCTGTAGACTCTCTGGATGGAGAGCCTGCCCCTGTCACCACACCGGGGGAAACGCCAAGCGAACAGCCTTCTGCAGAGCCGGCACCTGCGGCAACAACTCTGCCTGCGACAAGTCCGATCCCTGCAGCAACCCCAGCACCCTCTGCTTCTCCAGAACCAGATTCCATTAAAGGCGGCGATTAAGAAATGCTTATCAAAAAAATCATCGGCAACACGATAACCACCCTGATGCTTATCGTGTTCCTGGTAGTAGTCGTAGCAGTTGTAGTCTCCAAGGCCTCCGGCGGCGAGCCTGCCTTCTTCGGCTACCAAATCAAGACGGTCCTATCCGGTTCCATGGAACCTGGGATCCATACTGGCTCCATCATTGCACTTAAACCTGGTGGTGATATGACCCGCTTTCATAAAGACGATGTCATTACCTTCATGAATCCAGAGAACATTCTGATCACCCACCGTATTGTGGATGTCAGCATGAACAGCGCTATCGGCGAGGCCAGCTATACAACCAAAGGCGACAACAACAACGCTGCTGACATGTCCCCGGTCAGTTCGACCAATGTGATCGGAGAGTATACCGGCTTTACCGTTCCTTATGTTGGTTATGCCATGAACTTCGCAGTTTCTAAGGCAGGTAGCGTGCTGCTAATGATCGTGCCAGGAATTCTGCTCCTGATGTACGCGCTGTACAGCACCTGGAAAGCCATCACCGCGCTGGAGAAGAAGAATAATTCGTCTGCCGCTGCTGAGCCGTTGCCAGATACCTTACATTAATAGGATTGTAATCTCCCGTTTACGAAACGCGGAGCAACAATATACATGACGTGAAGTCAGAAACAAAAAAAAGATTGAGAGAGGGATGAATTAATGAATATTAAAAAAACACTGGGGCTGGGCGTTGTCTCAGCAGCGCTTGGATTGACTTTGGTCGGCGGAGGTACCTTCGCATATTTCAGCGATACCGCGCAAAGTACAGCTTCTTTTAACAACGGAACATTGAGCTTGGACTCTGATCCCTCGGTGATCGTGGACCTCAACAATCTCAAACCAGGCGATATCATCACCAGAGATTTCCAGCTGAAGAATAGCGGCTCACTTGATATTTCCCAAGTACTGCTGAAGACGGCAGCTCAGGTTATAGACGTGAACAATGACAATGGAACTCATAACTTGAAAGATGACATTGTGGTTACCTTCCTGGTTAATAAAGACAAGATATCTTCTCCAGTCCTGGTTAAAAAATTGTCTGAACTGGAAAGTCTGTCACCAGACCTTGTAAAAGCAGGCATCCTTGGTTCAGTGTTCGGCGAAAAATCAGGGATCAAAGCAGGAACTCTAGATAAGCTGTCCGTTCAGTTTGCCTTTGTCGACAACTTCCAGCCGCAGAACTACTACCAGGGCGACAGCCTGAAATTGAATTGGACCTTCGAAGCTAAACAAGGTGCTGGCGAATATAAGTAAGCCGTCCGGTCTAAATTAGCAGCTATTTCGTCTACCATTTTATTAACCATATAAGAGGAGGAATTTAATCATGGGTATCAAAAAAACATTGGGTCTTGGTGTGGCATCAGCAGCTTTGGGATTGTCTTTAATCGGGGGAGGTACTTTCGCCTATTTCAGCGATACAGCAGAAAGCACAGCAACTTTCGCCGCTGGCACGTTGGATCTGAATACTAATCCTGCCCAAAACGTGAACCTGAGCAATCTAAAGCCAGGTGACATCGCTGTCCGCAGCTTCACTCTGCAGAACAACGGCACGCTCGACATTAAGGAATTGAAGCTGGCTACAGCGTATAATGTTACGGATGCTAACACCAACAATGGCTCAGAGGATCTGGGTGCACACTTTAAAGTAAAACTCCTTGACAGCAGCTATACTAGCGGCCCGATTACTGGCCATGTCGTTGGCGAAGCAACACTCAAGGATCTGCAGAACAATCCGGGCTATGATCTGGTAGCTAACGCTTTCCCAGGAGGCATCTCCGCTGCCCAATCTAAGACGCTCAAGCTAGCCTTTGAGTTCGTTGAAAACGGCCAGGATCAAAACATCTTCCAAGGAGACAGCGTAGCCGTGACCTTGACCTTCAATGCCAAGCAAGGCGCTGGCGAATTTAAATAAGCCTGTTCTTCTAAAACTACCGGCATCTCTTAGACCCCTAATCGGGCTGGGATATGCCGGTTTTTGCTCCAGTCCCCTCCTCTCTCTCCTCTGAACAGCAATGTGTCTTTGTCCGTTTCAAGGAAATTTGTTATACTTATACAAAAAGTACGGAGGGGCGTTGTCATCGTGCCTGATAATATGGGAGGACGTATCCATGAACTCCGGGTCGAGAAGGGCTTATCCTTATCCGAGCTTGCGGACAAGGCGGATGTGGCCAAGTCATACCTGAGTAATGTTGAGAGAAATATTCAGTCCAACCCCTCTATCCAATTCATTGAGAAAATTGCCGACGCGCTCCAAGTATCTATTCACGTGTTGCTATATGGAAATCTCTCCGACACTGAAGAGACGCCTCTGGATTCGGAATGGTTCCGGCTCGTGCAAGAGGCAATGAGCTCCGGCATCAGCAAGCGGGAGTTCAAGGAATTTCTGGATTATCAAAAATGGCGTCTTGAACAAAAGGATTAATGATTCCGGCCCTCTGCGCTTCAATGCCTTGGAGACCCATCATATAGAGAAGGGCACAGCATATGCTGTGCCCTTCTCTATATGTATCCTGTTATGATTCAAGCTGCTAAATAGCCTTCAAAGCCTTCTCATTAAAGAAACGGCGAATCTCCTCCGCCTTGATGCCCGCCTTCTTGGCACTCAGCAGCAAATATACCCATTCTAAATCCAGATCGACTGTCTGCAGTTCTCCGTTGTTCCCCTGGTTGGACTTATCCAAAAAATCTCCTCCTAAGATTTCTCGTCCCCAGGCAGTCCAGCCGTCTTAGTATTTCTACCTTAGACCCGAGACTTTGTGCCCCTGTCTTTCAACAGGTTTACCCTTTACTGGATCCTTCACATGAAAGGATCTGGCTAGAAATTATTATTAAAAACCTCACTGCAATAACATTATACAAGAAAGAATCGGAAAAGTGTGTCGTTTTCTGGAAATTTCTAAGGAGACAAATGTAAAATGTTTAGCTCTTTTTGACTAATACCTGTCCAACCTGAAACCATCTGTACGAAATGTAAAATTTTAAATTTATGAATAAATATACTAATCCCTACGGACTATATAAAGCTATTAACCAAAACTCAAATCCTCTAAACAGCTTATCCTGTCAATTCAAGGTCTACAGCATCATTTTACTAGTTCTGAGCTCTTAGACTAATCTATTCATGGCGCTATGGCATCAATGACCGGGCTGAACCATACCGTTTTGCGATTGGATTGGACGAAAGTATGAATTGATTAAGGTCACCGAAAGTAGCACAATAGAAAGGAAATGAAAACGCAACCATCACAGCTCCGAACAAGGCCCATACCAGCGCCCCGCGTTTGGAGTTCATCCGTTAGGAGGATGTATTCATGGCAGCCAAAGAGCCCTACAATGAATCTGTTTGGAGCAAATATTACGGTCCCAATCTGGGCTACATTCAAGAGAAGTATGAGCAGTTTGTGAAAGACCCCTCCTCAGTTGAAAATAATTACCGTGAACTCTTTACTGTTTATGGCCCGCCTCCCCTGGCGCCGGATGCCGAACCAGCTCCGCAGCCGATCGTCTCGGGAGATGCCGTTTGGCTTCGCAAGGCTGTCAAAGCCTCCAAGCTAATCGCTAACATTCGTATATATGGCCATTTGGCCGCCAATATTGACCCGCTGGAGCGGGATCACAACCCTATGACAAAATGGCTGAATCACGAAACGTATGAACTGACGCGTGAGGACCTCATGGCCCTCCCCGCTTCGTTGATTTGGGAGAATGTACCGGATAATATTCAAACCGCTTGGGACGCCGTTCACCGGATGCGCCAAGCCTATACACAAACTATCGCCTACGAATTTGGTCATGTACATGAGGAACAGGAACTCCGCTGGTTGAACAGCCAAGCAGAGTCCGTTAACTCACCTGCACCACTGAATACCACCGAGCGCAAGGAATTGCTGAGTCGGTTGATTCAAGTGGAGCAGTTCGAGACGTTCCTGCACAAGACCTTTGTAGGCCAAAAGCGTTTCAGCCTTGAGGGCAATGATGCCCTTGTGCCAATGCTGGATGAAATCGTACGCGCAGCCGCGCATGAAGGTGCCGAGCATATTCTGATGGGCATGGCCCACCGTGGACGCCTCAATGTACTGGCTCATATCCTTGGCAAGCCTTACGACATCATTTTCTCCGAGTTCCATCATTCACCGAACAAGGAGCTCTTCCCTTCGGAAGGGTCCATGGGGATTAACTACGGCTGGACCGGTGACGTGAAGTACCACCTAGGTGCTGATCGCGCTGTACGCGAGGGCGAAACCGTCCGCACCCGGCTGACGCTGGCGAACAATCCGAGCCACTTGGAGTTTGTTAATCCTGTCGTAGAAGGATTCGCTCGTGCAGCTCAGGAGGAGCGGGGCACAACAGGCCTGCCGAAGCTCGACACGAACAAGGCGATAGCCGTGCTGATGCACGGAGATGCCGCCTTCCCGGGCGAAGGTATTGTGGCTGAGACACTGAATATCGGCAAGCTGGACGGGTATACGAATGGCGGTACGATTCATATTATCGTCAACAACCGCATCGGCTTCACCACCGAAAGCGAGGACTCCCGGTCCACGCATTATGCCAGTGACTTGGCCAAAGGCTATGAAATCCCTATCGTCCATGTCAATGCTGATGATCCGGAAGCCTGTGTAGCGGCTGTTCGTCTGGCCAGCGCTTACCGCAATAAGTACAAGAAGGATTTCGTTATTGATCTGATCGGCTACCGCCGCCATGGTCACAATGAGATGGATGATCCGGAAACAACCCAGCCGATCGTCTACGGCAAGGTCCGCAATCACCCTACCGTTCACAGAATCTATGCCGAACGCCTCCGTCAGGAGAAGGTCGTCACAGATGAAGATGTGAAGCAAATGAATGCCGATGCAGAGAGCATCTTGCAGCAGGCTTATGATAATATGAAAGAAGGCAAACATAAGAGCGCGGACAGCAAGACTTCCATACCCGTGAAGACGGAGGACAGTCCTAGCAAATCGACCGCTGTCTCCCTGGGTGCGCTCCAACAAATCAATCGTGAGCTACTTAGCGTTCCAGACGGCTTCACCGTCTATCCGAAGCTACAGCGCATTCTGCAGCGCCGCAAAGACGCGCTGAATGACGGCGAGAAGGTGGACTGGGCACTGGCAGAAAGCCTGGCCTTTGCTACCATTATCAGAGACGGGACACCGATCCGCTTAAGCGGCCAGGATGCACAGCGCGGCACCTTCGCGCACCGTCACCTCGTCCTGCATGACAGCGAGACCGGAGAATTGTTCTCCCCGCTACATCAAATCAATGATGCTAAAGCTTCCTTCGGTGTGTACAACAGTCCGTTGTCGGAAGCCTCAGTGCTTGGCTTCGAGTACGGATACAATGTATTTGCGCCTGAGACTTTTGTGATCTGGGAAGCCCAATATGGCGACTTCGCCAATGCCGGTCAGGTCATCATTGACCAGTTCATTTCGGCTGGTCGGGCGAAATGGACGCAACGCAGCAATCTTGTCATGCTGCTGCCGCACGGCTACGAAGGCCAGGGACCGGAGCATTCCAGCGGCAGACTGGAACGCTACCTGCAGCTGTCTGCGGAAGAGAATTGGACTGTGGCGAATCTGACTTCAGCATCCCAGTATTTCCACCTGCTGCGCCGCCAAGCTTCTTTGTGCGGCAAGGCGGAAGCCCGGCCGCTCGTCATCATGGCGCCGAAGAGCCTGATCCGCAACCCGCGCAGCACTTCTGCCGGAACCGAACTGGCTTCAGGACAGTTCCAGGCCGTACTGCCTGAGCCATTGCTCGGCCAGAACCCGGCTGAAGTGAAACGTCTCGTGGTTTGCAGCGGCAAGGTCGCCATTGACCTGCAAGCCGAGCTGGAAGCTGCGACTGCTAAGGGCAAGGAATGGTCCTGGCTGCACATCCTGCGTCTGGAGCAGCTCTACCCGTTCCCAGAGCAGGAACTGGCCGCTTACCTGAGTACCTTCCGCTCTTTGGAAGAAATTGTATGGGTGCAAGAAGAACCGAAGAATATGGGCTCCTGGAGCTTCACTGAGCCGCGTCTGCGTGCTATCGCTCCTGAGAATACCAAGGTCAAGTATATTGGCCGTCCAGAGCGTTCCAGCCCGGCAAGCGGCTATGCAGATGTTCACACCTACGAGCAACGTAGAATTGTTACGGAAGCCCTGAAATTGAATTCGCAAGTACAAACGGCTGTACCGTCCTCCTAAGAGGACGGTGTCACTATAGCGTAAACTATAAAGTTTGGGGAGGTAGCGGCCTGTGTCTGAAATTAAAGTACCCGATCTAGGCGAATCCATTTCCGAAGGAACGATCTACAAGTGGCTGGTTAAAGAGGGCGATACCGTTGGTCAGGGTGATGTGCTGGCAGAACTGGAGACAGACAAAGTCAATCTTGAGATTAGTGCGGAGGAGGACGGTGTCATCTCCTCCATCCTGCGGCAGGCCGGCGAGAACGTAGCCGTTGGCGAAGCCATCGGCATCATCGGCGCGGCAGCATCCGGCACGCCGAAAGCGGCAGGCGGCAGCAAGCCCGTGGCCGCACCGGAAGCGGCAGGCGGCAGCAACGCCGCCGCGCCTCAGGCGGCAGCGGAAGCTCCCGCACCCGCTGCAAGTGCCGCGCCCGCAGCTACGGGCGCGGGCGACAGCTCCGCGGCCCTGGCTACGCCGGGCGCGCGCAAGCTGGCACGGGAGCGCGGCATCGCCCTCGGCGAGGTGAGCGCCCGTGACCCGATCGGCCGGATTGGCCAGGCCGATGTGCAGGACCATGGCGCAGCGAGTGCTGCTGCGCCAGCCGCTCCGGCGCCGCAAGGCAAGCCGGAGGCGGCGAAGCCGCTCGCGGCGCTGGGCAAAGCGCCACACCCGGAGGACGGCAAAGCGACGGAGCGCAAGCGCATGTCGCGCAGACGGCTGACCATTGCCAGCCGCCTGGTGGAAGCGCAGCAGACGGCGGCGATGCTGACCACCTTCAACGAGGTGGACATGACGGCGATTCTGGATATCCGCAAGCGCCGCAAGGATAACTTCAAAGAGAAGCATGATGTCGGACTCGGCTTCATGTCCTTCTTCACCAAGGCTGTCATCGGCGCCTTGAAAGCCTATCCGATGCTCAACGCCGAGATCGACGGTGAGGATCTGTTGCTGAAGAAATACTATGATATCGGCATTGCCGTGGCTGCCAAGGAAGGTCTGGTTGTACCGGTCGTCCGCGATGCTGACCGGCTGAGCTTCCCGCAGATCGAACGGGAAATCGGTGCGCTGGCCGCTAAAGCACGGGCCAACACACTGAGCCTAGCTGAGCTGCAAGGCGGCACATTCACGATAACTAACGGCGGAGTGTTCGGCTCACTGCTCTCTACGCCGATCCTTAATACCCCGCAGGTAGGTATCCTGGGTATGCACAAGATCCAATTGCGCCCGATTGCACTGGACGAAGAGACTACTGTCAACCGGCCGATGATGTATATCGCCCTGTCCTATGACCACCGGATCGTCGACGGCTCCGAAGCCGTAAGCTTCCTGGTCAAAGTTAAGGAACTGCTGGAAGATCCGGAAGCTCTGCTGTTAGAGGGCTAAGTGTTATCATCCAACTTTACAAAGTGCAGTTAACATATCAATCAAAAAGGAGATCCCCAGAGCATGGCTCCAAGGGACCTCCTTTTTTGCCGCCATTTTTATAGCTCTTCCTTGGTTTCTGTACCTTCATCTTCCCAATGAAAGTAAATGCGGCAGTCATGGACGAGAAAATAAAGTCCTGGACTACCGCTATTTTTTATTGAACTATCGCCTCTCATTAATACAAGTGCTTATCTCCAAAATGTAATCTTGTCAGAGCTTAACCGCACGGTTTCATAACCAGCTTCCTTGGCTTTTCCTATGGAGATAATCATTACCGGAGCATAACGTTCCTCATCTAAATCAAATGCTTGGGCTACCTGATCCACTTCAAAGCCTGCCATTGGATTCGTATCATACCCATGTGCACGAGCTACCAACATTAACTGCATGGCGAAAAGGCTGCTATCGATTTTTGCGACTTCAATTTTCACTTCTTTAGGTAACGTTGGATACATAGACAGGATGGTTTTGACCTGGCTATCTCGTACTTCTGCTGGCATTTTACCTTGTTCCACAGCTGTATTGTAGATTTCTTCGACATTTAAATAGCTTTCGGTATCACCAAAAATTAATAACATGGCTGATGAAGTATCGTTTTGTAACGTATTGAAGCGCACAAGAGGTCTTAGTTTTTCTTTTCCTTCCGGAGTATCCACCACAACTACACGCCAAGGCTGCATGTTTGCAGAGGACGGAGCCAAGCTGGCTTCCGAAATCATTTCACTGAGCTCTTCTTTTGATATTTTAAAGTTCTCGTCATAATTACGAACAGAACGTCTTTCCTTGACTATACTGGCGAAATCGTTATTTAAAGTATTATTAAACATAGACTCTCTCCTCTTGATAACGTTTATTTTTTGACATTTCGTATGTCGTTCGTTATCATATTCGCATTATGAACTATAAACCTAGGTTTATAGCAACAATTAAAAAGAGGTCCTATTATGAAAATAAATGATGTTTCAAAATTAACGGATCTGCCCATATCAACATTGAGATTCTATGAACGTAAAAAGCTAATTCCGGACATATTCCTTCAAAGAGATGCCAATAATTATCGTATTTATTCGGAGGAGATTGTTGAATTTCTGGAAGATGTGAAGGCACTTTTATCCGTAGGTTTTTCTATAGAGGAATTAAGTGTGCTAGTCAGCCAAGAACTTAATTTATCATACGAGCTAAAGAAACAAGTTGTTGAACAAAAAATCAAAGAAATTGAAGATGTCCAGAAGCAACTGAAAAAGTCGAAGAAATTCTTGCATGCCGTCTTGGAAGGAAAAGCAAATTTCCAAACGAAGTGTTAGAAATAAGCTACCTGATAGTGCTTTCTCCCAAGCTTGTGCAACAGCTTGTCTATCGTCAGCAGAACCAGCCGCGCGAATACATAAATAAGAGCATTTTTGTACCTTAATTCGGCGGCAACGAAACGGGAACATTCATTAAGGGTATTTTTGTATGTTAATTCTTCGGTTATATCGTCTTTTTAGGGATATGAAGGAAAATAAGGTACAGAAATGCTCTTATTCCCCTTTTTCACGCTGAAATTATAAATATAAGGTACAAAAATGCCGTTATTTTAACACTGAGTAGACTTTAGAAAAAGAAACGTTACCCGAGGGAAAACGGCGGCATGGCAACTGTAGTAGCATAGGCGATCAAGTGAAAGCTTGGGTTTCTGATTCACTGAACTTGTGTGTCAGCCCCATATTGTGCGCGTCACTTCAGTTCCCAGTTCAGCCCTCGGTAAATACTCGGTAAGTTCTCGATAAGCCCTAAGTGCGGTTACTGGTTTAATCACAAATAGGTTGCCACTTTTCGGTAAACTTTTGACTGTCCAGTAAGCTTTAAAGCCACAGTTAAAATTTCTATAAGCATAAAAAACAAAGGATGGTTAGCTCATATAATGAACTAACCATCCTCTATTCGTTACAACAGTTTTCCAGAGCAACAAAGTCCCTTTGTTGCTCTGGCTCTGTAATTAGGCCAACATCACAATCTATATATGGTTAAGCTGTCCCCCCGTAAGGTTTCAGACTCAATCCCTTCTCTGTCTTCTCTTTCTGCACCGGCGGCTTCAGGGAAATTGCAATGATTGAAGCCAGCAGACACAAGAGACCAATCACGATAAAGGTGGGTTTGAACCCGCCAAGCAAAGCAGCCATAAATGATCCGGATAAAGCTCCGATTCCAAAGCCTTGATACACGATGCCGTAGTTCTTGCTATGATTCTTCAGACCGAAGAAGTCACTGACAATAGCCGGGAACACCGTAATGTTTCCACCAAAGCAGAAGGCAATTGCCGCCACACAGGCGAAGAACAGGCCAAAGCTCAGGTGGGCCAAGCTAAGTGTCAGCATCGCCGCAGCGGTTACTACGAGTGATGCGCCAACCAGCTTCAAGCGGCTCATTTTATCAGACAATGCCCCAAGAATCAGGCGTCCGCTTGTATTGAAAATCGCGATCATTGCCACCGCATTCGCTGCTGTCTGCACATCAAGTCCAGCCAGCTTCACGCCGATATCCTTAACGATGCCTATCAGGTAGAGGCCGCTCATACAAGCGGTGAAGAAGATAATGAACAGCAGATACGCTTCTTTAGTACGAAGCATTTCCTTAACAGTATAGTCCTTGGCACCGGCCGGAACACTGGAGGCGGTTGCAACGGATGTCGTTAGGCTAGATCGCGTTCCTACTGGGACTACACCCGCCGAAGACTGCACAACAGCTGGTACAGCGGCTGGCGCGGCAGCTTCTCTGATCAGCAGCGAGCCAACAACAACCATAGCCATTACAATCATTCCCCAGTAAAGGAATGTGTTAGATACACCGACCGACTCGATCAGACTGCCATTGATATATTTGAAAACCAGACTTCCTGTCCCGTAAGCACCAACAGACACCCCGGAGATTAAGCCTTTATTCTTTGGAAACCATTTGATCAGGTTAGATAACGAAGTGATATAAGCCGTTCCGTCCGCATAGCCGACGATCAATCCTGCCAGCAGATAGAACATCGGGAGAGAACTTGCCTGTGAACTGAGCATTAGCCCCAGTCCTAGCACAATCCCTGCGGTCCCAGTCAGTCTGCGGAGGCCAAACCGGTCCTGCAGCTTGCCCGCGAACAGCGTGGCGAAAGCCAGCGCGAAGCTGGTAATGGAAAAAGTTATAGCGACGGAGCTAAGCTCCCATCCGAATTTGGATACCAGTTGTGCATTGAACAAGCTCCAGGTATAGATCGTACCCAAACCCATTTGCATAATGACGGTACCTAGTACAATAAGCCATCGTTTGGCACTTTTGCTATCCGTAGTTGTAGTCATGGCCATTTCCTTCTTTCTCTCGTTGGTCGCTGCAAGAGCCTCTATTGCTTCTTCATTGTAGCGAAAGTAACACCGTTTGAGAGAAATACGGAATGAGATGACTGAAATGCAGAATGAACTGCACTCACAGCCGCATGATCTGCCTGAATTCCTTGACCCGACTACGACTAACCGGTACTTCAAAGTCCAGATCACGCAGGCGCAGCAGATACGTATTGTTGAACCAAGGAATGATTTCCTTGATCTTCGACAGGTTGACTAGGTAGGAACGGTGGCAACGGAAAAATCGGTCCTGCGGCAGCCGGGCATGAAAATCGCTGATGCTGAGCGCCATACTGTACTCTTCGCTTTTGGTCATCACACTGGTGGTCTTCTCCTGCGCCGAGGCGTAATAAATGTCATCGGCATCCACCACGATGATTTTCTCGTTTTTCCATAGGTTTACCTTATCGCTAAGCGGATTACGTTCACCTTCTTCGTCCTGCCGGCCACGAGCGGCATAGGCTGTCTCCAGCTTGTGCAGCATGGCTTTAATCCGCACCTCGCTATACGGCTTCAAAATATAATCGAACGCTTCTATCTCGAACGCCTCGGCGGCATGCTCTTTGTATGCAGTAATGAACACAATATAGGGCTTCACCGAGAACTTGCTAATATTCTGCGCGAGCAGCACTCCATCGATGGAAGGAATGTTGATATCCAGAAAAAGCACGTCTGCCTCCTGGTTCTGCAAATATTTCAGTGCATCCAGCCCGTCCTCAAATTGGGCAGCAATTTCGATTCCACTATGCGCCTCAATCAGGAAGGCCAGCTCTTGTCTCGCCAGTTCTTCATCCTCTACAATTATCGCTCTCATCGGTTCTCCTTTTTGACATCAAAATAAATATCCGTTCCTTTGTCCAGTCGGTGGATCGTCAGTCCGTTCCCATAGATCAGCTTCACCCGCTGGTGTACATTGTATAGTCCAATCTTGTTCTCCGGCATGTCACCGCTATAGACCTTCGCAATCGTCTCTTCAGATATGCCGACTCCGGTGTCACGGATACCGACCCGCACCGTATCGCCTTGGTCTTTTACCGAAATGGTGACAGTACCTTTCCCTTTTTCCTTCAAAATCCCGTGAACAATGGCGTTCTCCACTAGCGGCTGAATAATAAGGCTCGGAATGCGCACCTCCACCTCATCGTCGATATCATAGAGCACCGTTAGGCGGCTGCCAAAGCGAGCTTTTTCAATCTCCACATATTGCTGAACCTGCTGCAGCTCCTTGTTGATGTCAATGAATTCATCACTCAGCTCCAGATTATACCGCATATACCCGGACAGATTCACGATCAGCTCCCGCGCTTTATCCGGGTTAATCCGAATCGAGGAGATGATCGCATTCAGCGCATTGAATAGAAAATGGGGGTTGATACTCGTCTGTAATGCTTTCAGCTCCGCTTTGTTCGCCATCTCCTTAATGCCTTCCACACGCGATACTTCCATAAGTGTAGAAATCATCTGCGACAGTCCCACGGCCATAGCCTGCAGGGAATACGTAATCTTATGGGCTTTGGTGTAGTAGATTTTGAGCGCCCCCGTCACCTCACCCTTCTCCTTAAGCGGGATAATAATCAGCGATTTGATCAGCGGGTTCGTATGGTCAGTATCATTGTTCCGGATCGTAATCTCGCCGCTGGACAGCGTCTGCTTGGTCTCGTCGCTAATAATCTCACTGGTCTCGGCATAATACTCTTCCCCTATACCTACGTATGCGCGGATCAATCTGGTATCAGTAATGGCTACAGCGTCCGCTCCGATATCCTCCTTAATGATCTGGCAGATGGTATGGAGGGATTCATGATTGATGTTGCGAAAATACGGCAGCGTCTTGTTAGCGATATCGAGTGCGAGCTTGGATTGCTTGGCGGCTATCCGCTCCTTTTCCCCTTCCACACTCTGGATCAGCATGACGATCAGGCCCACACTGACTTGGCCAACAATCATCGGAAAAGCGATCTTGGACACGATGTCCAGCCCAAGCGAGGTTGGCTGCGCCATCACTAGAATAAGTACCATTGTCAACGCCTCACAGGCCATCCCGGCGAGAATGCCGGCGATCCAGCGACGTTCAACAGAGCTACGACGATAAATAATACCGGACACTACTCCCGCGATCACGCTTGTGATGAGACAGGGAACCGAGGTTACCCCGCCGATATCGATCAGGAAACGGTGCACGCCCGAGATCACCCCAGTGATCAAGCCCACCCAGGGTCCAAACAGTATCCCTCCAGCCATAATGGCAATAATCCGGACATTCACAAGCGAGCCTTCCACGTTAATGCCGCTGTATGTACCAAAGATAGCGAACAGACTGAATACCACTGTTACAATCGCCAGTTCCTGTGGAGCGTAAGCGCCTTTTTGAAAAATCTCTTTAAACCGCGGCAGACGGGTCAGTACGAACAGACACATCAGTAGAAGCGCGGCTCTTTCGAATAATTGCATCAGAATAGTAAACGTGTGTTGCATAGTCACGGCCCCCAAAAACAATATATCGGTCATTATAGTTATAGTTCCCGCCGCTGTCCAATTGCAGCCCGGATCTGTACATCTTTCGCTACTCTATAAAAGCCCAGACAGATTATTGGCAGCGGGCAATGGAACTCGTATCTATTCATCCTCTTTCCCGCTGGCAACATTCTCATTCATATTTATAATGAATACATAGCGGTAACGCTGGCGGGCCATTAGAGCAGTTAACTGGGAGAAACTTACTGGAAGCTTACAATAACGGAGGCGATAACTATGAAAATACACAATGAGGAAGATATCCTGCGACTTGTCCAAAGCGACCCGTGGATGATGAGTGTGCTGGAAACAGCCAGTCTGCTCCATTTGCCGGATTGGTGGGCCTGTGCAGGGTTTGTGCGCTCTAAAATTTGGGACACGCTCCATGGCTTTGCGGAAAGAACACCTTTGCCCGATGTTGATGTTGTCTATTTCGACCCTTCTAACCTTGATGAAGCTGAGGAGAAACGATTGGAGGAGCAGCTAAGAAGCATGGACCCCACAATCCCTTGGTCGGTTAAAAATGAAGCACGAATGCATCTGATCAATAACATGACACCGTTCTCATCTTCCACGGACGCGATCTCGAACTTTACAGAGACTGCAACTGCGCTAGGGCTTAGCTTAGACGATGAGGGGCAAGTCATCCTGACCGCTCCACACGGGATCGACGATGCGGTGAATATGGTGTTACGGCCGACGCCACATTTTGCAGCAGACAAAGAACGTCACCCAATCTTTGTAAAGCGAATCGCACAGAAAAACTGGCAGCAGACCTGGAGCCAGCTCCGGCTACACACTTCAAGTACTGTTGGTGATTCTTCTACCTTAGACTGGTAGCCCAATTCGCTTAGGTCAAGTGTCACTACTCATGTATGGGCATAGAGTGCAGTATTAAAAAACGAAAGGAGAACATCCATGAGACAAGAACACGATGGCATCCAAGGATTTCAGCCAAGAAATCCCGAGCCGCAATATTACGGCCATGAACATACACAACATCCCCATCCTTATTTTCATATCTATAGTTCCCCCCAGGGTTTTCACCACATTCATCACCATCACCATCACCACCATCATCATCATCACCACCATTACACCACGAGAGAACAAGATACTCATCAATAACATATTAAAAAAGGGATCGGCCATGAGCAAAATATGTACTCAGAAGCCGATCCCTCTATTTTATACCCCCGCGCGCTCAACCATGCCGCGGGCAATCCATACACCTGCCGCTCCAGCCTGCGCCAGACCGCGGGTAATGCCCGCACCGTCTCCGCCGCAGTAGAGTCCGGAAATCTCTGTCTCCATCGCTTCCGTTAGCTTCGGACGAGCGGAGTAGAACTTCGCTTCCACACCGTAGAAGAGTGTATGCTCGGAAGCAATTCCCGGCGTGACCTTCTCCAGCGCCTCTACCATCTCGATTAGGCTCTTCATTGTGTTGTACGGCAGCACCAGTCCGAGATCACCCGGTACCGCTTCCTTCAGCGTCGGTTCCAGGAACCCTTCGCTAATCCGTGTCTCTGTAGAGCGCCGTCCACGCAGGATGTCGCCATACTTCTGTACGATAACGCCACCGCTGGACAGGTCATTGGCTCTTTTGCAGATTTCGCGGGCATATTCGTTCGGTTTATCGAACGGGTCTGTGAACTTATGCGAGACCAGCAGGGCAAAATTCGTATTCTTGGAGCCAAGTGCCGGATCTTTATAGGAGTGTCCATTCGCAGCCATTACCCCGCTGTGATTCTCCACCACCACATGGCCGGAAGGGTTGCTGCAGAAGGTACGGACACGCGTACCCACAGAAGTATTGAAAATGAACTTCCCTTCATAGAGATGCTCGTTAATCTCCTGCATCACGACATCCGAAGTCTCCACCCGAACACCGACGTCCACCTGATTGTTGTACATCTTCAGACGGCGCTTCTTCAGCACCTCAGTCAACCAGGCCGATCCGTCACGCCCCGGTGCAATCATGACCAGATTGGCCTCATAGCTGTCGCCATTCTTCATGGAAATACCAGTCACCCGGTGGGTTCCGTCCTCTTTGACCGTAACCAGATCCTGTACTTCTGCTTTAAACACCATATCGACACGTGTTTTCAGATATTCATATATTGATTTTAGAATTTCGAGGTTTTGTTCTGTTCCCAAATGACGCACCTGAGCCCGCAACAGCTTCAATCCAGCCGCATAGCCACGCTGCTCAATATCCCTGATACTGTCCGTTGTAGGATCGGTAATTAGATCGGTGGCCCCGTGCTCCAGGTTAATCCCGTCCACATAGCTGATTAGCTCTAGCACCTTGGAAGGCGCCAGATAATCCGTCATCCACCCGCCGAACTCGGTTGTGATATTAAACTTGCCGTCACTGTAAGCACCCGCGCCCCCAAAACCAGCGGTAATCGAGCAAGCTGGTAAACAACCTGCAAACTCCTTGCGACCAGAGGCTGGCGGACAGAGTTTGATTTTCTCCTCCAGAATTGGACAACTGCGGCGATAAATGTCATGGCCTTTATCTACCAGCAGCACCTTCCAATGCGGGGCCTTGCGCGTCAGCTCATAACAAGCGAATATTCCGGCCGGACCGGCACCAACGACAATTACATCATATTTACTCATTTGTTCCTCCCAAGAAGATAAGGCTTCTCCGTCTTGCTGCGGACGGTACGCATTCTCACAATATGATCACTCTGTGTGCTTTTTTGGCAGAACAACGGCGGGAGCCGGGCGTCAGTACAGTCCAAGCTTTGCTTGCCAGAACGATCAGCAACAACAAAAAACCCGCCTACTTCAAGGTATGCCAAAGCACCCTATCCGTAGCCAGGAATTTACGGTTCCCTGTAGAGACCCCCAAACCTTATCTTCGGGGATATACGAACATCTTATACGAATTTTATAGAAAACATACGGATGTGTCAAGTTATTGCATCACTTATAGTTCGTTAATAATTAATTTCCCATCAAAAATACCCTGTTTATGTTTGATGTTTATAGCAAAAGACGAACATTAACTCCCTAGCAACTTTCAGAAGGAAACGATAGGATCTTGTCGAATATATAAGTATATTGCCACTTGAAAAGAGGAACATCTTATGCAGTCCCTACTACAAAATCCTCGCGTAAAATATTGGAATCGCATGCTGCTGAACGCTTTCTGGGTCATTCTCCTGGTCTATTTCGCCAGTCAGTTGCTCGTTTTGATGGTCATGGGCAATGGCAGGTTGCTGCTTTCGGAGAGGGAATATATTCATATCCGCATGGTACTTCCCGACTCCATGATCCTGATGCTGCTTCTCCTGCTTGAAGGAATATATCGCTGGAAACCCGCCTTTTCGGAGATCTCGATTATTGCGGCCAGTCATGTGTACGCCATGATAATCATTCTACATATCTCATCGGAAGTAACCGTGGAGCCGTTCATTCTGCTGATACCACTACTTGTATCCATGATCTATCTGAAGAGTTGTTATCTGATCGGATCTTCCGTGATCTGTCTGATCTATTTAGCCGTATTATTCGGATCGGGTGGGAATTATAACTACATAGAGTACACCGAGAATATTATCATCGTTACCATATTTGCGGGCACCTCACTGGCCGGGTTCGCAATCATCGGACGTGGGCGGGACTTGATACAATCGCTGGAGAATTCAGAGAAGTCAGAGCAGGATCTGCGAATACAAAATATCATCATGGACCGCTTGTCCAAGATTGATCCTTTGACAGATTTGTACAATCATAAGACCTTCCACGAATATCTGGGCTGGCTGATTGAGCATCAGCAGAGCAACCCGTTCCCGATGCAACTGGCGGTTCTGGATATCGACAACTTCAAGCAGGTCAATGACAGGTTCGGGCATTGGGTCGGGGATATCGTACTTAAGCATGTGGCAGCCGTTGTCCTCAAACACATCTGTACCGATGATTTTGCCGCACGTTACGGTGGAGAGGAATTTGTTGTGATCTTGAATGCTAAGCCTTTCGAAAGCTCACGCGAAATTATGGAAAAGATCCGCGCGGAAATTGCCGCTCATCCCATTGAGGTGATGGGGGGGCAGGTTATCACCGTGAGCATAGGCATGCATGATTTTGCTGGTGCCGACTCTAAGAGCTATGTGTTTCAGAAAGCCGATGATGCATTGTACCAAGCGAAGAAATCAGGGAAAAATCGGATTATAGCTCTCTGAACCCTCAAAAAAAGAACGAGCCCTCCAACCAGGAGCAGCTCGTTCTTTTTGGTTTTATACGGTCACTTCTTGTCAAGGAACATCGCCGTCTTTTTCTCAGAAGTAACGCTCGACCTCCAGCAGCTTGCCTACACCACGTCCGGGAACCGGGCGGCTGATAAGATAGCCCTGCACTTTGTCACATCCAGACTCCTTAAGGAATGCCAGCTGTCCGTCCTCCTCTATACCCTCCGCAACTACTTCCAGCCCCATCTTATGACCCAACTGTACGATAATTTGTACGAAAGACTGGCTGTAAGTACTGTCGGACAGAGAATCTATAAAAGTCTTGTCGATTTTGAGTGTCGATATCGGCAACTGCTGCAAGTAGCTGAGCGAGGAATAACCTGTACCGAAGTCATCGAGCGCAATAAGAATCCCGCATGATTTCAGATACTCCAGCTTGGTAACCATACTCTCGAAGGATTCCATAAAGATTGATTCGGTAATCTCCAGCTCCAGACATTCCGGCTGTAGTCCTGTTTCCTGTAGTGCATTCAGCACCACATCAATGAAATCATCTTGCAGCATTTGAATCACAGAGATATTCACTGATATTTTGTAGGGAATGCCTACCCGATCATGCACATCCTTCATAAAACGGCAGGCTTCGCGCAGCACCCATTCCCCGATATAGGTAATCAGTCTGGAATCCTCCGCAACCTTGATAAAAGAAAGCGGAGAAACAAAGCCCAGCACCGGACTGTTCCAGCGGATCAGAGCTTCAAAACCTGAAATTAGACCCGTACGAATATCTACCTGTGGCTGATAGTGCAGCTCGAACTCATCGTTTTTCATGGCACTCCGCAAGTGCTTTTCAATGTTCATGCGTTCATTGAACACTTTATGCATGGACTTATCATATACGGCATATCTGCCTTTGCCCTCTTCCTTGGCGCGGTACATGGCCACATCAGCATTCTTCAACATTTCCTCTGTTGTCCCCCCGTCTTCAGGGTAAAAAGAAATTCCTATGCTAACCGTGACGTACAGTTTGCTCTCTCCGATCAGGAAGGATCTTTTGAAAGCCTGCATGATCTTTTCGGCCAGACCGAAAATGGCGTCCCTATCCTGAATATCCTTGAGGAAAATCACAAACTCGTCTCCCCCTAGCCGGGAGAGCATTCCCTCTTCACCCACCAGCGATTGCAGCCGCTCGCTGGCCTTACGAATCAGTACATCCCCAAACTTGTGACCGAGTGTATCATTGATATATTTGAAATTGTCGGTATCAACAAACAGCAACGCTGCTGATCCTCCCAGCTTCCGGAAATACTTCTCCATCGCCTCCAGCAGACTGGCACGGTTGGGCAGATCGCTAAGTGAGTCAATATAGGCCAGACGGTGCATATTCTTCTGATTTTCCAACAATATCTCGTACTGGCCCATAAGCTCTTGCTGGGTCGCTGTGAGCTGCTCATAGGTCGCTTCAAGCTCCTGATAGCTATTGTTCAGCTTGAGCTCCACCTGTTTACGATTGCTGATGTCAATCAGTGAGCCGAGGAACAGGACGATTTTGTCACGTGGGTCGACAATCGCTTTACCCCTGACTTCAAACCAGATGTAGTTCCCTTCCTTGGTCCGCATGCGATATTCTGTCTCATAGATCGGTGTTAATCCGGCCAAATGCTCCTGCCGGGCTTTATTCGACGACGCCTGCTCCTCGGGATGAATGATGCTGAGCACACCGCCTTCATAGGAATTGATCTCTTCCTCGGTGTAGCCCATTACCTCAAACCAGCGGTCCGAAAGCCTGTAATAACCGCTCTCCCAATCCAATTCCCACATATAAGCCCCGGAGCCTTCGGAAGCCAACCGGAATCGGCGCTCGCTGATACGTAATTTGTCGAATTGATCCTGCAGTTCCTCTTCGGTTGCCGCCAGTTCTTCGTATGTAGCTTCCAGCTCTTCATAGCTCAGCTGGAGTTTGAGTTCATTTTGCTTGCGGATATCAATATCAAGGCCAGCGAGAACGAAGATATCTTCAGCCTGACGATCCAGCCCCTTGATTAGTGTGGTGCGGATGGTAAAATATCTGCCTTCCGGATCACCCTCGGGAAGCTTCAGCTCGACATCGCTGACGTATTCCAATTTCACTGCTCGTAGCAATAGATCTCTTAGCGTAGCCACATTGCCCTCAAGATCACCCAGATCCTCGATGCTTTTACCTAGCATCTCCCGCTCGTAAAGTCCGGTCAGTCTCTCGGCATAATAGTTGAACCGCACAATTTTTTTGTCGCCGTGAACAGCCCAGATCATCATGCCTGTGTTCTCGATGACATCCTCGAAAAATTGCTGCTCTGCATGGATCGTCCTGCGCAGGTGATTAATATATATCTTCAGCAGAAAAGCACCTAGCACCAGCAGGCAAAGGGCAATGATCACGCCAGCAACCACCTGAGTGAAAATCTTATTTCTGTAACTATCGGAATGGGAGAAAAAGTATTGCTGGTACAGCTCCTCGAATGCCCCGGATTGCTTAAGCCGTTCCAGGCGGTTGTTCAAATAATGAACGAGATCAGGGTTGGCCTTACTTACCCCGATGGCCACATTCACAGGGTAAAGATCGCTGAGCTTGTGGACAATCGTACCAGTCAGACCCTGATCGACAATCAGGTAATCGACAACCCCCTGGTTCTCGAACAGCAGGTCCACTTCACCTTTTTTTAGCGCGTCCAGTGCGGCAGGTATCGTAGGATATGTTATGTATTGTTTGATGTTTGCTTTATCGCGCAGCATAGTCTCGGTGTATTGGTTCTTGCCTACAGCGATCTTGTAGCGGCCTAATGTGTTCAAAGTGACTTCTTCCTTGAGGGTCTGGCGGGCGTACACGGAGATTTTACTCTTGAATACAGGCACCGAGAACAGAGCCTCCTGCTTTCGCTCATCGGTAACGACCATCAACCCGGCGGTATCAATCTCGCCATGGGTCAGTCGTCCATACACATCTCCCCAATCGCCGGTGCTGTAATGAACGAGATACTCCTGCTTGTCAAAAATCATGCTGATAAGATCAACATCAAAGCCGGTTAGATAGCCGTTCTGTATGTATTTGTAGGGGGGATAGTTCAGTTCGGCCTGGTATTTAATCTCCTGTCGCTGACCATGAGCAGCGGCTGCAGGAAACGTGAAGATAAGCAGAATACTAATTAGAAGCAGAAACACACATCGCTTCATCGCAAGTTCTCCTTTTTCCAAAATTAAATAACAGCCCTATCTCCAGCTCTATTCGACAAAAAATGGTAAGGTTCCTGCCAGTTCCTTGTCGGGTGAACAGAAAATGTGCAACGGAAAGAAAAGTTCTTCAATTTTGTATTGATTTTTAACGCTAAAATGTGGATAATAACAAATATAGTTGATAATGATTATCATTATTGAAGAAGCTGGATTATTCAAACTCACTATAATTGAGTACAAAGGAGACTGAACACCGATGAGCGCAGCCACTTCCCGGACGACACTTCAGGTTGACGATTACCTGGACCTGCTCAATCTTGCCGTAAAAGTCGGCGATCTGAAATGGCAGAAGGAAATCAAATCCAGACTGCAATACATCCTCTGTCTGCAATCCAAATAAAGACCTGACAGCCGCATTTCCTTTCCGGGGATGCGGCTTTTTTTGTGCGCGATTGCTGGAAACCAACTACGGCTGGATCACGTAGTGTTAAAGATATGTAGGACGAAACAGTGGAACAACGAAGGATTCATTATATAGTATAATATTCAACATAATATAGGGTGTGTTATTGTCCCTAGAGATCGGAGTGTGCCTTCTTGAAGAAATGTATACTATTGTTCTTGATGATCAGCCTTTTATGGGTACCGGGTGTCTTTGCCGCAGGCGTTCCTGCGCAGGGATCGAATCCAGTTCAGGATGAAGCCGGATTGTTGGATAGCCGTGATATAACGGCCCTTTCCAAAGTAACCGCAGGCGAAGCCTTTACCTTTCATGTCCTGACTGTGGACTCCACGGAAGGAAGGTCTGCTGAAGATTACGCCAATGATGTCTTTGATTCCTGGGGACTTGCCACCAAGGATGTGCTACTGCTCATTTCTGTTCAAAATCATGATGTTCAGCTAGTCTTCGAGAATCCGCCATTGCAAGCCGCCATTAACACGTGGGCAAAAGGCCAAGGTACATCTAGCGGAAGCGCGGCCCTTTCCAAGCTGCTTGATACGTACTTCATTCCCTCCGCCAGACATGGAGACTTTGCCGAAGGCATCACCTCACTCTTGAATGCTGTGCAAGAGATTGGCCGCGCGGGAAGTAACAGCGGCGCGACACAGTCCGGGAGCGGAGCCGCCTCCGGGTCGCAGGGCTCTAGCCCCGCAGCTGGTTCACAAGGCTCCGGACCGACAGGAACAGGATCAGCAACTGGATCGCATGGTTCCAGTTCAGCAGGGACAGGATCAACCGCGCTGAAGGACAACGGCTCCAGATCATCGACTGCGGCCTGGGCCGCAGTCTTTGTAGGGGCAGCGCTTCTGCTCGGCGCCTTGTTTGTCCTGCTGACAGGACTACGCCGTAGCAAGCAGCTCGACGAGCAGAAAGAACAGCTCTCCAGCCTGCTGGTACGGACCAACAAGGCTTTGGAATCCCTGAATCCGTTCCAGGGGATCGTCCAAGGCAAGACGGGCGCGCTGGTCGAAGCAATTTCCAGCCGCCTATCTACCCGCCTTGTAGATATCTCCGCACGTGCAGGACAGAATGCCAAACCTGCTCTGTACCGCTTAGGAGAGCTGCAAAAAAACTTGGAGAAGCTCCGTCAAGACAATGGGGCCTTCCGCGCAGCACTCGAAGAAGATGAGAAGCAAATTGAGGTCATCAATGAGGCCGACCGTCATGTGAAGCAACGCATCACTGCTCTCAAGAAGGACATCCCCGAACTGGATGACACTCTGCAAGCCCTGATCAGAGAGACCGGCTACAGCCTGCAGACGATGGTCCAGGATCTTCAAACCTTGGCCGAGAAAGCAGCCAAAGCCGATCAGTTGGAGCTATTCGACCCCATCGCTGCCCAGGAATTTACGGAGGATGCTCAGAAGAGACAGACGAAGATGGGGAAAGACCTTCAGGATGTGAGCCTATATAGCGATAAGCTAAAAGCATTTTCCGGGGTGCTATCAGATACCCGGACAACGATTTCTTCACTAATCGCGCAGCATTCCCTCCAGAATATGAAGGTCAGACCCTATGACCATCTGGAGCAGGCCCAAGCGCAAGCAGAAGTCATCAAGACCCCGCTCCAAAGTGGAGATATGGATGAGGTGCGTAGCATCGCCGCCCGGATGGATCTTCTTCTGGCAGAGGCTGTGGCGATGACAGAGCGGCAGGGACAGATCCGGGGGCAGAACCGGCGAGATCTCGAGACGGTTCGCACGAACTGGATGCGCCTGAAGCAGTGGCGGGATGAACTGCAAAGCCGCATCTTCGATGCCGGAGGTCGATTCGCGGAGCAGCATCTAGAGAGTGCCCGAGAGGCCCTAGAGGAATGGGGCACTCGCCTGCGGGAAGGTGCAGGCGAAGTGCCCCAGATCGAGACTTGGACCAGCGATGAACGCGGGGAATTCGATCAAGCGCGTAGCGGTCTTGATCGTCTCCTGTCGATTCAGGACGAAGCCTCCGCGCAGTTTAGCGACATCTCTGAGGGGCTGGATGCCCTTAATCGCCGCTTAGACAAAATCAACCGCTTGCTTGCGGAAGGACCCGTCCGGGTTGATGCCGCACAGAGACTGCTGCAGCGGAACGGTTTGGCCCGGCAGGCGCGTTCCCATAATCCGCTGCTCGCTGTTTATGAGAAGCTTACACTGCGGCTATTCTCACCGCCATTCCACCTTGATGAGCTGGAGACGCTCGCCCGCTCTTATGAGGCGGCAGTCAGCACCTTTGTGGAAGAGGCGAACCGGCTCGTCCGTCAGAAGCAAGAACAGGAACGTCAGGCTGCGATGGCACTGTTACTCGAACAGAAGCGGCAGCAACAGAGACAGCAAGAGCAACAGCGACAGCAGCAGCGACAGCAAGAGCAACAGCGACAGCAACAGGCCCAAAATAATAGTAATTCGTTCGGCGGAGGCAACCATTCCTCTGGTGGTTCCTCTTGGAGCGGCGGAGACAGCAATAGATCCTCTGGCGGCTCCTCATGGGGTGGCGGAGACAGCAGCAGATCTTCTGGTGGTTCCTCTTGGGGCGGCGGAGGTAACGACAGATCATCCGGCGGTTCCAAATGGTAGATCATCTGGAGCCAAGACACTTGTTGATACATTGAACACAAAAACCCCTTCAGAGCTTGCAGTTATTGCAGGTCTGAAGGGGTTTTTTACTGCTGGCCTCAGTTCTTTAGGACATATGGTTACTACTCCTGTAACCCCTTGATAAAATCGCGAAAAGCAGGAGACAACCAGCGGTCTTTCGGATAAATAAGCTGGATACTGAACGGATTATGTTCCCCGGCTAGAGGGACTGCAACCAGCGAGCCTGCCTTACGCTCTTCCACGATAGCATACCCCGGCAGGAATGCCGTGCCCCAGCGGTGCCTGACAGCCTGCTTGATCCCTTCCAGATTGCCGAATTCCATATCTATTCCCGGTGTTACACCGCACTGCCTCAGTGCATGCAGCAGATGATTCCGGTAGGTACAAGTATCCTCGGTAAGTACCAGCGGCTCCCCCGCCAACTGTGCAGGACTTATTTCGGCCTGTGATGCAAAGGCATGCCCGGGATGCATGACCACGAACAACGGCTCCTCCCGTAGTGGTAGGGATACCAGATCCTCTGATATAAATGGTTCATCAAAGATCAGTCCAAAATCAGCCGTTTTGTCTCTGACAGCGGCAATAATCTCCGTCTCTGATCCAGGCTGCACCCGCAGCCGAATATCCGGATAAGCGCTACGGTAAAGATGCAGGCGATGGGGCAAATAATAAGCGGCCAGTGTCTCGATGGCCCCGATGACCAGCTGACCCTTATACCCGCCGGACACTACACCCTTGGCTTCCTCACTCAATGCCAGCATTTGCCGGGCATAGGGCAGCAGCCCTTTACCGGCAAACGTGGGTGTCATCCCCCGTCCTGCTCGCTCCAGCAGGACCGCACCATACATTTCCTCTAGCTTGGCGATCTGTGACGTTACGCTGGACTGCGCATAACCGAGTCTTTCGGCAGCTTTGGTGTAGCTGCCGCAGGCAGCGACTTCACAGAAGGTGCGTAAATACGTCAGTTCCATAGCTGTGACCCTCTTTCTCTCAAATCCATCAATTATCATTTATTTCGATATTATATATCCAAAACTATAGATAATATCAATTACAAATACGTTATACAATAACTCCAAGACATGATCAAGGAGAATCGACCATGAAGATTACACCCAAATCCCAGGTGCTGGGGACACCTCCCGCCACACCTGAAGAAGCCGTGCTATATTTCAACGCCAAAGGGAAATATGAAACCGATGTAGCTGATGTGGCTTACGATATGCGGAAGGGATTAAGCGGATTCACGATTGTGGATGTCCGTGACACCCGATCCTACGAGGAGGCTCATCTCCCCGGAGCACTCTCTATACCCTCCGGCTGTATCGACAGCTCTACCCCATCGTTCCCACCGGATAATGTATTGGTAGTGTACTGCTGGGGTCCGGCCTGCAACGGGGCAACCAAGGCTGCTGGCAGACTGGCAGCAATGGGCTATCAGGTAAAGGAAATGCTTGGAGGTATTGAATACTGGCGCCAAGAAGGTGGAGTTCTGGAGGGTACGCTAAGGGAGAAGGCACCGCTGTACTACTCCATACCGCCAATGTAAAGAATGCCGCCCCGAGAGACGTAAGTCCGGGGCGGCATTCGCTTTTTTATTATGCTGGGAGGAAGATCTTCACTGCGGTGCCTTGTCCAATCTCACTCTTGATCGTGATATGACCTTTATGTGCCGATACAATTTTTTTCACAATCATCATACCAAGTCCGTTGCCGTTGAAGCGGGTCGTATGAAAAGGTTCGCCGATCTTCAACAGCACCTCCTCGCTCATTCCTTCACCGTTATCCGCGATGGTAATGGTTTGGAAGCCGTCCTCCACCGCCAGCGTAATCATAATATCACCACCGAACGGCAGGGCCTCCATCGCATTTTTCAGAATATTCAAGAAGACTTGCTTAATTTGGTTGCGGTCGCATTTAATCTCAAGATCCTCTTGAAAGTCCCGGGTGACGGTAATATTGTTCATGCGTACCTGAATCGCAAAAATCCCGAGCATTTCCTGTAGAATGGCGCTGCAGCGTTCATTCTTGAAATGCACCGCCTGCGGTTTACCCAGAATCAGAAACTCGCTGACGATCAGATTCATACGCTCCACCTCAGACATGATCAGATCATAATGTGGAAGCCTACTATCCTTGTTGGATAGTTGTAGCATTCCTTTGACTGTAGTAAGCGGATTACGAATCTCGTGCGCGATGCTCATCGCTAGCTGACCCGCGAATACCAGCTTTTCCGTATTGCGCAGCACCTCTTCGGTTCGTTTCATCTCGGTAATATTGCGCAGACTTCCTATCACACGGGACAGCTTCCCGCTGCTATCAAAAGCTGGCACGACATCCATCATAAAGTGCTGAATCGACCCGCTCCGCTCCAGGGACAGCTCGAGGCCGGTGCATTGATCATTCAGCATAAGTGTCCGCTCAAAGTAATGCCCAATTTCAGTCAGCTCAAATACGCTGGAGCCTATGATGTCATAATACCGGGTTTGCTCGATCTCCAACATGTTCATGCCATTCTCATTTATATCAGCGATCTTGCCATGTTCATCCGTAATAATGACGCCCAGATAATTCGTCTCCAGCAGCATTTGATTCAACAATTCCAGCTGGGCATTGCTCTGGCGGAGCAACAGCTCCCGCTCAATGGAATCGGCCATCGTACACAGCAGCGGCAGCAGATGCGGGTGAGTTACATCCATATCCGCCATGAACGAAATCGTCCCCAGAATCTGGTTATCCTCTTTAAGAATAGGAGCGGTACAACAGGCCAGACGGTGGAGGATCTGCTGATAATGATCTTGTCCAACCAATTGGAACGGTCTCTTGTGACGAAGACACAGGTCTATTGAATTGGTGCCCACATCCTCATTCATTAACGCACCCTCACCTAGGCCGATCTGTCGAATAGTGTCGATAATAGAGGGGTCGCCTTGAAAAGCCAGCAGATATCCTTTATCGTCGGAAATAGCGACAAGAATGGGGGTTCCAGTAATGGAAGACAGGAATTTATGAACAAAGAAATCGATAACCTCGATGACTTCGCGATACTTACTCAATTGCTTCTTCAATTGCTCGGCAGACAAACGATTCGCAAAAACGGGCGGCTGTTCAGGGTCTATGCCTCTAAGCTTGCACTGTTGTTTAGAATCCTGAATAATCTGGTTGTCCGTCATTGTTTTCATGGCTACCACCGCTCTTTCCAAGAACATATCCCTCGATTTATAAATAAGCTTCAATTTTTTAACACTAATAATTTATTCTACTTTATATACCTTAATCCTTCCATTATTAAAAATTCAGATAGTTTCTTATTGCGAACAAAGCTGACCTGTGATCCCCTTGTTTTATAACAAAAAAACTCCGCCCGATAGGGGCGGAGCCTGACATTTTGTCTTAATGCTGCTCTTCCTCGAGAAACGGTTTGTTCACGTAATAATACATATAGGCCATCAGCACGCCGCCACCGATTAAATTCCCTAGCGTTACCGGAACCAGATTATGCAGTACACCGCCCCATGAGATCGTTCCCGGATGGTCCAGCACCAGCGCTATCGCAAAGGTACACATATTGGCAATGCTATGCTCATAGCCGGAGATGAAAAAGCAGAAGACGAACAGCATCATGGCGAACATTTTGGCACCATCGCTCTTCATAGACATTGGTACAAAGAACGCCAGACAGACCAGCCAGTTACACAGAATTGCCCGGAAAAACAGCTGCAACGCCGGAGCCTCCATCTTGTGGGACACCACATTCAACAGAAATCCGTTGACGTTGGAATCATAGAACAGACCCGTCAAATAAATCAGCAGTGCAAAGGCCGCAGCCCCCAGAATATTGCCAATATAGGTGACGACCCACATTCGGATGACGTCCAACCAGCGCATTTTCCGGCGCAACGCGGTGTAAGAGTAATAGAAGGTATCCCCCGTGAACAGATCGCCGCCTCCGTAGGAGATCAAAATGATCGCGGCTCCGAATGTAACAGCGGCCATCGGGTACGTCATCGGTGAATGCTCCATGTAGAAAAAGTTGCCCGTCTTAAAAGCTACGATGACACCGAATCCGATAAACATACTGGCCAGCATGGCCCTGGCAATATAACGCAGTACGCTTTGCCGAAAAATCTTTTGCTTCTTGAGAGCTAGCCGTTCAACCTGCAGCAGCGCTTCGTTCTCCATATGTCCTCCGTTTGGGTATAATTTTGCAGCGGATATTGGACTGATTATACAACATCTTGGTTAAGATACCCAATAAATTTGAAACATTTTCTTAAAACGAACGCATAGCAGGGCTAATTTTTCTCATTAGCTTTTTTCTTCTTGCGTCTCGAGCTGTACAGGATGGTTCCAACGAAGACAATGATCAGAATGGCGAAGAAAAATGCATAAGGCATTTCATATCCAAATACAGCAATCAGCATTCTGCCGGCAATTATAGCAATCAGCAGGAAGGCCGCCTGCTCCAGTTCGGGAATTTTCTCAATCAACCTCAAGAATACCTGCGCCACCCCACGCATCATCAGCACGCCGAGTATCCCCCCGAGGAACAATACCCAGACTTGATCACTAAGACCAAATGCCGCAATCACGCTGTCAATACTGAAGGCAATATCCATCAACTCTACTAATAGCACAGTCCTCCAGAAGGAAGTTCCTTTATTCTGCATCTCTTTCTCTTTACCGACCTTGAACAGGCCCTTATACGCAATATAGAAAAGATAGAGCGCACCCAAAACCTTGACCAGTGTAAACTTGATAAGGACAGTACCCAGACCGATCGCCAAAAATCTGAAAAGATATGCACCCACGATCCCATAGAATAAGGCCTTCTTCTGCTGTTCCTTGGGTAAATGTCGAACCATTACAGCCAGCACCAGCGCGTTATCGGCTGAGAGCAGGCCCTCCAGAAGAATCAAACTACCGATAATCCCCCAGTTCACTGGATCGGAAAACGCCCCTATAATATCGCCCCAGGAGAAAAAATGTCCATAATTCTCACTAATATTCCTGAAAAAATCACTCAACCCGTTCATGCCACTTTTGCGCCTCCGGTAAATTAATTATTAGTTTCCAGCTTTCTTGTAAACATTATTTACGAATAACCTCAACGATAGTTCCAGATAGCCGAGATGCGGTTTACCGGACGGTCATTTCAAGCGATCCCTTCAGTTTGCCTTGTCTACAAAAAAGACCGCCATGAGCATTATTCATCTCCGGCGGTACTTTTGAAACAAGTATTAAAATGTCAGATCTCCATCATACGAAGCAATCAATCTGTACAGCTCTGGACGACGGTCACGGAAAATGCCCCACTCAATCCGCTGAACTTCCAGGGCATCCAAATCGAACTCGCTAACCAAGACGGTCTGCTCGTCGCGTCCAGCCTCAACAATTTTGTTGCCTTGTGGTCCGGCAATGAAAGAAGAACCATAGAAGTTAATGCTGGAATCCTCATCGATCTCTTCGCCAATCCGGTTGGAAGCTACGACAGGAATCAGATTAGACGCGGCATGACCCCGCATACACATCTGCCAGTGATCTTTGGAATCAATGCTTCCATCCTGAGGCTCCGAACCAATAGCCGTCGGATAGAAGAGAATTTCCGCTCCCATCAGGCTCATCACGCGGGCAGCCTCCGGGTACCATTGGTCCCAGCAAATACCTACGCCGATTTTAGCATAACGGGTATTCCAGACCTTGAAGCCCGTATCGCCGGGGTTGAAATAGAACTTCTCTTCATAGCCCGGTCCGTCCGGGATATGGCTCTTGCGATATTTACCAAGAACTGTACCATCAGCATCAATCACAGCCAGCGAGTTGTAGCGAGCATAGTTTTTCTTCTCATAGAAGCTGATAGGCAGTACGACCTGCAGCTCTTTTGCTACCTTTTTGAAATGGTTAACGGCCTTGTTCTGCTCAAGCTCAGTCGCGTACGCATAATAATCCGATTTCTCTTTCTGACAGAAATATGGGGTCTCGAACAGCTCCTGCAGCAAAATAATTTGCGCGCCCTGTGCGGCAGCTTCTCTCACCAACGTCTCGGCTTTGCTAATATTCTCGTCAATGTTGCCGGAACAGCTCATCTGCGTTGCAGCTACTTTTACATTTCTCACGTATCGGTCCTCCTTGTATATAAAACCAGTCTTATAGGTTCATCGGTTAAAATAGGCTTACTACACCGCAGGCATCTGCTGTGTAGTACAGTGAACATTTCCGCCTTCGCCGATCACAGCCATGCCGTTCACCGTGCGTATACGGCGGTCCGGGAACAGCCCAGCCAACGTCTCGGCAGCCAGCTTGTCTGTCTCCACAGCGGTTCCACCGAATACAGGCAGAATAATACCCCCGTTCACAAAATAGAAATTCAGGTAGCTAAGGGTCAGACGTCCATCTTCCCCATCTACGCGTGGCGGCTGCTGAATCTTGATGATCTCCAGTTTACGGCCCTTCGCATCAATGGCGTTCTCCAGAATTCGCAGATTCTCTTGCGTAATCTCATAGTTCTCATCCTGCGGATCATCGCAGACCTGAATAATAACCTTGCCCGGTGCCGCAAAGCACGCAATGTTATCGACATGGCCATCTGTCTCATCGCCGCTCAAACCACGCTTCAGCCAGATCACAGACTCTGCGCCGATATAATTACGCAACTGTTCTTCGATCTCATCGCGTCCCAGATCAGGGTTCCGGTTCGTATTCAGCAGGCACTCTTCCGTGGTAAGAATCGTTCCTTCCCCATCCGTATGAATGGAGCCACCTTCCATTACAAGCGGTGCGTCATAACGGGTAACCTTCAGATGCTCCAGAATCTGCGGAGCGACCTTATCATCGAGATCCCAAGGAGAGTATTTGCCGCCCCAAGCATTGAACTTCCAGTTCACACCTGCAAGCGCACCTTCTCCATTCACTACGAACGTAGGGCCATTGTCACGCAGCCACGCATCATTATGTGCAACCGGCAGCAGGGAGACACGCGGTCCGCCCACGAGGGCCTCCACCGTCTTCAGTTCATCAGGGTTTACGATCACCGTCACCGGTTCGAACTCTGCCATTGCTTTTATAATTTCTGCATACCCTTGGCACACAGACTCATGATTATCGGGAAAACACATGGATGCCTGCACAGGCCAGGAGATAAAGGTGCGCTCATGCTGGCTCCACTCCGGCGGCATCGTATAGTTCAGTTCTTTAGGATACATTTCGTTAGCTACCTCTACAGTTAAATTTAGAACCGGGAGTGCCCCAAAGTTCCTTACATATCATACAATAATATGCCCCCTAGCTCAATTGCCGAAGTATAATTGCGAGAAAGGTTATTTTTATAAAAATAGTTAAAAAAATCATAGTATAGACTCATCTACCGTATTGACCACTGTTCTATTCAGCGCGATAATTGAAGAAACATTTATCCAATTTATGGATTCCGGCGCGAAAGGTGGTCGTACCTTGGAAGCTGCAGCAACCATTTTGACTGAACTGGAGCATTACCTGAGAAGAGAAGCCCTAACGCTAGCCCAATTCGCAGAACGTACCGGCCTCCATTCCGGGACCCTAAGTAATATCCTTCACGGCCGTCGACCCATCGCCATGCAGCAGCTTGACCGGATCACTTCAGCAATGGGGAAGCCAGAAGGTTATTTCTATGAAATGTATATCCAAGATTACATTATTGAAGGGTCCGCAGATTGGCGACGAATTGGTCCCTTGTTGCAGCGATGTGCTGAACTGGACAAACTAGGAGCGCTCAAGAATGTTGTAGAGCATATCATGGACAATTTGATGTATTTGCCCTTGATGTTTGAAGCAGCGGAAACGCTATTCACTCAAGGTTATCTTGTGGCAGCTGCACTTCTGTACGAAAATGTGGCTGCAGGGGAAAAGCTCCAGCACTCCGAGCGGCTAGCGCTATGTCAGTACAGGCTGTTTGCCATTCGTTTAGGGGATAATCAGGATGAGAACCTACGTGCAGCCAATCAATTCGAACCCTATGTAGAGCGGCTGGAGGAAGCTGATCAACTGGATGCACTCAAGCATTTGGCAGATATCTATGCCTCCCTGCATCGCTGGGACAAGGTAATGGATCTCGCAGAGCTTATGGGCCATAAAGCAGATATTCTATATCATCATTTGCGCAAAGATTCTGTGGCTAAGACACCGACTCGTCCTATCATCTATTACATCCTTTATGCCAAATTGCTGGGCTCCTTGGTCTGTGATGAGCGCGGAGATTACGAACAAGCCTTGCACTATGCATCTCTATACTCGGATATTAGCTGGGCAAAGTCACCTGTTCACGAAGAGGAGTCCGGGGTAATTGAACAATTCAAAGAGTGGGCTACAGCGAATAGCTACTTGTACCGCCTTATGGCTGGACAAGTAGACGTTTTACCAGACTACATTAAATATGTCGAAGTTCGAGAGAACGAAATATTCCAGGCTCTTTTTAAAATCATGCAGGCCGCGAACCGCTTTCTATTTGATGTTGATGCGATTTTGTTGCAATTCACAGATCATCTGGCGTATAAAGAGCAGCACAGCCGCCTGGGGAATTATACTCAGCAGTTAACCGGAGATAAGTACACACGGTTTCTTACCGAACTGGCCATATATTATCTCAGAAAAAATAATCTAGAGGCTGGCTTTGAGTACTTAATAGAGAGTCTGGAATCTTCGGTAAGAACGAGAAGCAATGATAGCATTGTGCGGTGTGTGGGATTATTTGAAAAGTACCGCGCAGCAGCTTCAGTAGAGCAGCAGGAAACATACGCAGGCTTAATCGGAGAAATGCACCGAATTAATGAAGAGAAAGCCTCATATACCATTAAGACTTCATAGACACTAAACTAAAAAACACCTCACCTCACACAAATGCCTACAATTTGGAATAAAAGTATTATTAATACTAACTATTCTTTGAGCAAAGTTTGGCATCATCCTATAAACTATTAATAGAATCACTTTCAAGATTCCCTCAACAATGTTTAAAGTAGCTTGAATACACTACACAATTGGGGAGGTGTAACGAAACATGAGAAAGATGGTTTTCTGGGCAGTATCGCTTAGTTTCTTATTAATCGTAATTATTTCAGCAAATATACCAAGTAGTGGTTCCGATTCAATTCAGTCCGCACTGCAGCTCATGACGCACGGCTCTGGCGGCTAACGAGAAGCTTTTAACGTCTACATATTTAGGCAAAAAAACAAAGAGTCGTCCTGGAGGTATCAGGAATGACTCTTTGTTTGTTTTAAACCTCGTCGTTCCCCCAATCTCCTATTTTTTGACAGACGATTCTATAATACTACATATAGGAGGGATGTATTATGCAGTCGAGCCAGCCAGCCATCTTACTTCAAGTCGAGAGAGCCCGGGAAGAACTTCATCAAACACAGAAGAGATACGGTTTCTTTACACATCCCAAGGTTATCGAACAGTCGATGATTCTGGATGAGCTATTAAATCAATATCAACGCAAACGGCTTGTAAACTAGTTATTTCAATGATTTTCAATATAAATAAACACTTTATTTAGGGGGCTATATGTTTATTCCTATACTTGAAGCTATGACCATGGAGCAGGTGCTGGAAGTCATTCTGTTATTAGGCATGAACCTGGGTGCTGTATTTTGGGTACTACAAAAGCAAGCAAAAAAGACGCGCTAAATTCCTGTCTACGCCAGCAAAATCAATTTCCTGAATGCAAAGTGTAGACAGGATCACAATGGTAATGATTAATATACATATACAGCTTCAAAATAGAGCGTTTTGGAACATTCGGATTTACCCTCACTTCAATCCTCTTAGCTCCTCTATTTATTCATAACAAATCCCTTCTTGTGACAATTGTTTTTCTAAAAACACCCTTGTCTATGATCGAGGTGACCGGAAAACTTCAATCGTACAGATCAGCAAAGCGAGTCCGACTGTGAAGCAAAACCATTTTCAGCACATAAACACCCTTCTTCACTCCGCTACCGGAACATATGTATGTTATTAGAGACATGCTTGGAGGTGTTTTCACACGGTCCTCCTTACATGTCCTTATTTTCATCCCAGACGCTCAGCTATTCCTCAATCACCAGCCTAATAGGTATAACCTACAGACGTATCCCCTTAATCGTATCTCCATTAAAATCCTTCACCCTGAACTCGCCGTTTTGAAGAATACCGTATGAGTTTGGATAATTCTCCTTGGGAAGAGAAATCGAGCCCGGATTTAGCACATAAATGCCTTCCTTCACATCCGCTACCGGAACATGGGTATGCCCTTGGATAAAAATATCGCCCGGAGAGAGCGGAGGAAGATTATCCATGCTAAAGCCATGACCGTGTGTGGCATAGATCCGTCTGCCTTCAAGCAGGATCAAAGTATAATCGCCCATCATTGGAAAATCCAGTAGCATCTGATCCACCTCAGCGTCACAGTTGCCGCGTACCGCGACGATTTGGTTCTTGTATGCATTCAGCTTGTCAGCAACGCCCTGCGGGTTATAGCCCTCCGGCAGCGGGTTCCGCGGCCCATGATACATAAAATCGCCCAGGAAAATAAGCTGATCCGGCTGTTCCTCAGCTACTTTTTCCAAAGTCCGCTCCAGCCAGTATAAAGATCCATGAATATCGGAAATAAACATCAGTTTCATCATAATCCAACCCTTCTATCTCATTATTTCAGAGGCACTTCCATTGTAGGTCAGCCTAGTAATGCGAATCAACACACAAAGCGGACGCCTATGAAGGCGCCCTGCTCTTTCTATATACATCACCTGTCATACCTTATGGCAAATTAGATGATCCCATTAAAAAGCGATCCACTTCACGCGCAGCCTGCCGCCCTTCCTGAATGGCCCACACGACCAGACTCTGTCCCCGGCGGATATCTCCCGCTGCAAATACACCCTCTACATTCGTTGCTTGGGCACCGAACTCCGCTGCGGCATTAGAGCGCTCGTCGCGCGCTATCCCAAGCTGATCCAGCACCGTGCTCTCCGGTCCTGTGAAGCCCAAAGCCAGCAGCACCAGCTGTGCCTTCAGCACTTCTTCGCTGCCTGGCACTTCGACCGGCACGATCCGCCCTTGATCGTTGCGGGCCCATTCAATGCGAACGGTATGCAGCTCCTGCACCTGTCCGCCATCATCCCCCACGAATCGCTTCGTCGATACGAGATAGCGGCGCGGATCTTCACTGTACAGGGCGGCAGCTTCTTCCTGGCCGTAATCGACTTTGAGCACCTTCGGCCATTCCGGCCAAGGGTTGCCCGGCTGCCGGGTGAGCGGTGCCTGTGGCATAATCTCCAACTGGACCACGCTGCGGCAGCCGTGCCGGATGGATGTGGCAACGCAGTCGGTACCGGTGTCACCGCCTCCAATGACGACGACATCCTTGTCTGCTGCGGATAAATACTCGCCGTCTGCAAGTCCGGAATCCAGCAGGCTCTTAGTGTTCAGAGTCAGGAATTCCATCGCCTGATGGATGCCGGACAGACCTCGCCCTTCTACTGGCAGGTCGCGGGCCACTGTGGAACCGCCGCAGAGAACTACAGCGTCATGTTCCGCCCGGACCTGCTCCGCAAGGATGTCCTTGCCGATCTCCGTTCCAGTTACGAAGGTAACGCCTTCCGCTGCCAGTAAATCCACGCGCCGCTGTACCGTTCCTTTATCCAGCTTCATGTTGGGGATACCATAGGTCAGCAATCCGCCAATGCGGTCAGCCCGCTCGTATACTGTCACTGTGTGTCCAGCCTTATTAAGCTGGGCTGCACAGGCCAGACCCGCCGGTCCCGAGCCGACCACAGCCACTTTCTTGCCTGTCCGCATCAGTGGCGGCTCCGGCACGATCCAACCCTCGGCAAAGCCCCTGTCTACAATTGCCTTCTCAATCGACTTAATCGTTACCGGCTTGCCGTTCATACCGACGGTACAAGATCCTTCGCATGGGGATGGACAGACCCGGCCTGTGAACTCAGGAAAATTATTAGTCTTGTGCAGCCGCTTCAATGCTACCTCCCAGTTCCCACGGTAGACAAGATCATTCCACTCCGGAATCAGATTATGCAGCGGACAGCCGGAAGCCATACCCGACAGCAGGCGGCCCACATGGCAGAAGGGTGTACCGCAATCCATACATCGAGCGCCCTGCTCCCGCAGTTTTTCCTCATCCATTTTGATAGCAAATTCATTCCAGTTCTTGATCCGCTCCAGCGGCGCACATTCTGCCGGCGTCTGCCGCGCATACTCCATAAATCCGGTTGCTTTGCCCATAACAGTCATCCTCCGAGTCTTCTTAAATGGCCGCCGTGAAGGGAATTGGCGGTCTCGCTTGCGCTGATTCGGCTTCCAATAGAGATCACATGCTGCAGCCGACTAGAAATATACCACTGTAAAGCAGCAAAGCAAGAAGCGGGCTAGAGGCTTCAAATCCCTGCTGCCGCTGTCTGCAATATAAAACAGGGGAATAAGTGAGACCATATTAACACTGTGCTGCCTTGCCGAAAATGAGCAATATCACCTTTTACGCAAAACGACATAATCAAATTAACGTTATCGGAACGCTGGATGATTCAGTCACATTGCAGAATCACGGAGTTAGGAACACACAGAACAGGCAGCCCATAACTGGACACTGCCTGTTTTTTTGAAAAGAATGAATTTACAAGCCAGCGGCTGAATTAGGATCGCCCTTTACTCTTAAAGATACTATACGCCCCGCTGAACATGCCGAATAAAATGGCGGTGATCGGGAACACGATCCAATTGATATGCCATTGCTGGAAAACCAGACCACTGATCAGAAAAATACAGGTAGCTAGCGGCCAAATAATCGCAGCCACACCTCCGATAACTCGGTCCTCTTCCTTCTTTGCCTTCGAATAGTCACCGGTTTGCAGCAAGACGCTGAAGCTATCCTTGATATTCCCATAGTAAACGAAAAGGAACACGGCTACAGCAACGATCTCCAGCAACACCACAACGCCCAAGGAAGTCGCTGCTTCACTGAATGCCGAGCCCACAAATATCGCAGCCGGCGATACCACACATAGACATACGCCCATGATCAGGGATAGGGTGTAGGTAGAAGCAAAGGCTTCCTGTTTTTGCTGAACATAGGCCTTCAGGTGGTAAGGCAGGGTGAACTCAGATTTCAAATATTTATATTTCTCCAGCTTCATACCGCTATAAATGAACATAGCAATGGCTGGAGCGATGAACAGAAGCATAGCGATCAGACCGAACATATCTGCAGCATCTTCTGAAAAGCGTTCTCCCAGTATCCCTATCTCAAAGGAAGTGGTGATAAAAATTAACAGTGCCACGCCGGTCAGGACCAGGGCTACACCGATGCCGATCCATAGACCCGATTTTCTTTTCGCGGCCATGAAGCCTTCAACTTCATCGTCCGCAAGCATAGGGGACCTTTCTTCCTCCACCTCAGGCATAATGCCCAGTTCACTGGTCAGTTCATCAATATTGCCGAACTCCGAAATCACGATCCCTACGGCTTCGTTCTCCGATTTCCCGTCCATCTTCAACTCGTGGTATTTCTCTTCCATGCTGGCCAGCAGATCCTGCTTCAGCTTCAGCATTTGACCACTTTTAGGCAAGGTAGCGAACATGTTGTTCAAATAGCTGATGATCGTATCCATGAACCTCACAGCTCCTTAATAAATTTATTTACGACCTCTTGAGTAACTTGCCATTCTTCGCATTTTTCGCGGTAATAGGCCAGGCCGGCCGGGGTAATCTGGTAGTAGGTGCGCCGCTTGCCGAACGTCTCTTCCTTGTAAAAGGAAACAATATATCCGTTCTTCTCCAGCCGGGTGAAGGCAGAATACAGCGTAGTCTCTTTCATAATGTATTTCTCCTCCGATAGCGTCCTGATCTTCTTGGATATCTCGTAACCATAAGATTCGCCGTCCATTAGCATATAGAGGATGAGGGTATCATTGTATCCCCGGATCACGTCACTGCTGATCAATAGTCTGCCTCCTTTACTGCATCTGTCGTACTTCACCTGTCGTAGTAATAATTGTAGCATAATTACTACGACAGGTGAAGTATATTTTTTAAACTTTGCGCCCGAAAAAAGAAAAGAGCGCTCCACTGGCCACCCGGCCTTGCAGAACGCCCCTTGCAGGGGTAGAATCAACTTTTTCAGTTATGTCAGTTCTCTATTTGAATTTCGCTTAAGGTCTGTTGCACGACGAGAACAATCATGCCGATTCCACGAACAGCCAGCCGGTTCCCCGCGAGCTTGCTTACAAGATCGCCGCCAAACAGCACTTCCCACTTACCCAAACCGGGCAAGGTGCAGGAGACTCCTTCAGGGAGGCTGTTATAAATGACGTATAAGTGCTCTGCAGCATCCCCTCCCGCGTGATCTCGCAAAGTGTATGCCACTGCCCCGGAGGGTGTTTTCTCAAATACAAGATGACCGCGGATATCTTCCGCGTTCCGCAGCCGGAAGGCCGGATGAGTCCTGCGTAGAGCAACGAGCTGCTTCATATAAGCGACATCCTCCTGGCGAGCTGCACAGCGTTCCCAGTCCAGCCAGTTAATCTCCACCGGAGATTTGTAGCTGTTTTCTACACCATCCTTGGTACGCATAAATTCCTGCCCAGCATGGATGAAGGATATCCCTTGGCTCGTCAGCATCATAGCTGAAGCCAGCCTGTGCATGGCCCGTCGCTGTTCGTCACTGACACCCTCTGTGGACAGTACGATTTTATCCCACAGGGTATGATTATCATGACACTCCACAAAGTTCACACACTGCAGTGGCTCGTCGGCAAATTGTCCAATATCCTGGCTGTAGACGATTCCTCCGGTGATGCCCGTCTTCACCGCCTGCTCCAGCCCAGGCTTCCCGCTAATAAACCCCGGCTGATCATACAGAAAGATGTTCCCTTTGACCGCATCCCGGTAACCGTCGTTAAAATGCCCTATACCCGGCAGCAAATCGGCATTGTTCTGGTTTGCCAACTGTTCCATGGGTAGCTCTGTATCCATGACCCAGCCCTCGCCGATGGTTAGGATCGACGGATCCAGTTCATCCAGTCGACGGCGAATGTCCGCCATCGTGCCCACATCTATCAGACCCATCAAGTCGAACCGGAAGCCGTCAATATGGTACTCCTTGGCCCAGTAGAGTACAGAATCGACGATAAAACGGGACATCATCGCCCGCTCGGTCGCCGTATCGTTGCCGCATCCGCTGCCGTTGGACAGACTGCCATCCGGCTTGTAGCGCAGATAGTATCCCGGAACCAGCTTCGTGAAATTCACGCGATACCCATCGTAAACATGGTTGTAGACAACATCCATGATGACACGTAAGCCGCGATCGTGCAGGGTCTGAATCATCTGCTTCAGCTCGGTAATCCGGAGGCCTGGAACATAGGGATCCGTGGCATAAGAGCCTTCGGGAGCATTATAATTCTTCGGATCATATCCCCAGTTATAATGGGGTTGATCCCGCTTGGTCTCGTCTACACTTTCGGTGGCAAAATCATAAAAAGGCAGCAACTGGACATGAGTCACGCCAAGATCGACTATATGATCTAGTCCAGTAAGAATCCCTTCTGGACCGCGTGTGTCTGCCTCGGCAAGGCCCAGATACTGCCCCTTAAGAGCAATGCCACTGGCCGGATGAATGGACAAATCCCGCAAGTGCAGTTCATAAATGACCGCGTCAACGTGATGGCTCAGCGGCGGTTTATCCTCCGTCCACCGTTCCGGATCGATCTCCTTTAAATCTAAAATGGCACCCTTGTCGCCATTCACGCCCACAGCCCGTGCATAAGGATCAACCGCCTCATTCCACTGTCCGCCGATTCGTACACGGTAGGTATAGAATTTGCCTGCGAGGTCATCTTCAACAGCAACTGTCCAGGTTCCCCTACTATCACGGGTCATCGGCACTCTACTACCTGGGACCTCGTCTTCCCAGGAATCGTACAGGACCAGTTCCGCTTCCTTCGAGGTTGGAGCCCATAGCCGGAACACCGAGCGATCCGGTGCATACGTGAGCCCCAAGTCCTCTCCATCGTAACTGAAGAGATCATCAAATCCTTGCTCAAAAACAGAAATCCCGCCAGTCTCTGCCAGGTCGCCGTAATGAATAGGTTCTTTCCTTTCTCTTTGTACCGCCAAAGCAACGCTCCCCTTTACCCTGTTATAACTGGATATTATAATCTCATTACGAGCGCAGTGCAAACGTTTGAATTGATTTAATTTTCTTTATTTTGGAAAAAGGGTAAGCTTCAGACCCACCATCGTGATTATGTCACGGTTGGCCTGATAATCCACCCGGCATTCCCTGCCAGGTGTAGTAGCGCCATCCTTGTAACGACTGCCGTTATCATGAACAATAATAGAGGGACCGTTGCCGTCATAAGGTTCTTCATATCCAATGCCCACTACCCAGTGATAATCATAGAGATATCGTCCCCGCCAGCGCAGACTTGTCCATTTGTCGAATTTGATCGCTACTGGCCGCCCGGCATTAATTTCGGCCTTGTAGGTTTCCCAATCCTTGAATACATAAGATTGCACAGTCAGCTTGCCTTGACCGTTATCCCCTTCCACTCCGCGTAGAAAAGCCCGAACGCCCTTTACAAACCCCCGAACGCTCATCCCCCAAGGCCTGCCGCCATGGCAATTGTACAAGTAGTTAATCTGTGTTGTTCTGGAGCCAAAATGCTGCTTGCCAGGCACCGAAACGCCTGTCAAATCCATATGCTGGCTCCAATATTCTATTATGGCAGCCATTGTTGCCGGGCCGCAGGCAGAGCCCGGCGAGGACACGCCTTGCTCCCACTGCGAATAAGACTCTATATTCAGCTTGTGGGAAGTCAATTCATGCTTCATAAGGATATCTTTTCCCTGTGCTCCCGCAATATCCGTTCTACATCCGAAGAAAGGAACGGTTTGCTGATGAAATCCTGCATCCCCACTGCCTTGCATCGCTCACGATCTTCTGGTCCGGCAAAAGCGGTCACGGCCACGATGTAAGGACGACGCTCTACCGGGACTCTGTCCGCAATGAGAGCTGCTGCCGTAAAACCGCTCATGACCGGCATTTTTACATCCATAAAAACAAGGTCATACAACTGTTGCATAACTGCTACCACCGCCTGTTCCCCATTCTCAGCGAGATCAGCGCGGTATCCTCTTTTTTCAAGCATTGTCAGGAGCAGTTTCTGGTTCACTGGATGATCCTCGACAACTAGAATGGACAACGGCCCATGCTGGGGTCCGATTAGCATTGAACCCCCCGGCAGCCAGCCAATCTCCTCAGATTCCTCCGACAGTCCAACATCTGTCTCTGATACTGCCTTCGGAGCCATTTCTTCCCCGGAAGATCCCGTCCAATGCTTCGTATCCGTTAACATTATTTCATTATCATGATGACTGGGAGTTCCATCGCCAATGGTATTGAGCGGCAGGGTAAAGTAGAAATTCGAACCTTTCCCTTCACTGCTCTCCACACCAATCGCTCCGCCCATCAGCTCCACCAGCTTCTTGCAAATCGCCAGCCCAAGCCCGGTTCCGCCATACTTGCGATTAATCGTGGGATGAAGCTGGGAGAAGGATTGAAACAATTGATGCTGTTTAAACGCGGGAATGCCGATCCCTGTATCCCTGACATTAAACTTCAGGAGCAGCTGGTGACTGCTGGAACAGGCTTCTCTCTCCACATGCATTACAACCTGGCCCACTTCGGTGAATTTAACTGCATTACTGACCAGATTAACCAGCACCTGCCGAAGCCGGGCTGCGTCTCCATAAATTACCTCTGGAATGTCACTGTCAATTTGACAGGACAGGACGATTCTTTTATCCAGAGCCTTGGCTGTGAACAATTCTATTACGCTGTCCATAACGGCATGAAGGTATACCGGCTCATCGACAATTGTCATTTTGCCCGCCTCTATTTTGCTAAAATCCAGAATCTCATTAAGAATGGACAGCAGGGATTCGCTGCTCTGGCTGATGATATCGGTATATCCACGCTGTTCCTCACTAAGCTCGGTCTCCGATAACAAATCGGTCATCCCCATTATGCCGTTCATCGGGGTACGCAGCTCATGACTAATGATTGCCAGAAACTCCGATTTAGCCTGATCGGCTTTTTCGGCAGATTCCTTGGCCCGGATAATCTCCTTCTCGTCTGTAATGTCCTGGAACATCAGCACAGATCCAATACGTTCTCCCTGGTTGAACAACGGTGTCACCTGATATTCAGCTAAAAAGCTGGAGCCGTCTCTGCGCCATAAGACCGCATCCTTGCTATCATGGGATATACCAGACCGAATCGCCTGCATTAACGGTGACTCCTGTGGACCAAAGTTAACTCCGTCATACGCGGTCTGCTGGATATGCTTCAGGTAAGCACGACCAATGATCTCTTCCTGCTGAAAATCTAGCATAGCCGCTCCTGCCGGGTTGATGAACGTGACTCTTCCTTCCGAATCGAGACGGAGAATGCCCTCCGACACCGCATTTAGGATCAATGTATGTTCATGGCTTAGCTTCTCAATCTGCTCGGTATGATGTATACGTTCCGTAATGTCGCGTCCAACCGAGATAATCTCCACAATATTCCCGCCCTTATCATAGATGAACCGGCTGTTCGACTCCACCCAGACATAACTCCCGTCCTTGCGGCGGAAACGGCAGGTGATTACCGGAAGAACGCCGGTAATCAGGCAGCTCTCCATATAGCTCTCAATCATAGCCAGTTCATCAGGGTGAACATAATCATAGGCACTCGTACCCGTCAATTCTTCCGGCTCATATCCCAGCAGTGTGCGACTGGCCGGAGAGCAGTACAGGTAGGTGACATCCTTGACTGCATGCCTTGAGATTAGATCCAGGGAACTCTCGGACAACAGCCGAAAATGGTATTCACTCTCCCGCAGTTGTTCTTCTATCCTCAACCGGTCGCTGATATCCTGCATCATTCCTATTAATTGAACCGGCACTCCGCCCGGTCCCATAATGACATCCCACTGGACGTGCACGCCAACAACTCGGTGATCTGGCAGCAACAAACGATAAGAGGCTTCTCCCGATTCCCCTTGTGCTATAGCTCTCTGAGCCACCTCATACACATAAGCTTGATCCTCAGGATGTACAAATTGCCTGAAATCTGCATAGTACATCGTTTCCTTCTCCAGTGGGTACAATAGCATCCGCTGTAATTCGTCGGATAGCCTCAGTCTATCGCTGGGCAGTTCCCAAATCCAGGAACCGATACGGGCCACTCTTTGAGCTGTCACCAGCGCTTCATCATTCTGCTTGCGCTTAGTCACGTTGCGCCCGATGCCCAGGATATAGGTACTCTCGTTATTCTCATCCCGTCTCACCTTAAAGGCTGTCTCGATCCACTCATAATGACCATCCTTGTGGCGCACACGGCGGGCAACAGCATCGCTCTCCAGAAATTTGCCGTATCGTCTAATCTCTTCGGCATCCTCTGGATGGTAGTAATCCAGCCGGTTCGTACCAATCATCTCCTCTGGACGGTAACCAAGGAGCGGATAACTGGAAGGGGACACGAAGGACAGCGTTCCGTCAGGCAGAGTCAGCGAGATAAGATTCTGGTCATCTTTAATAAACAAATTGTACAGATCGCTGCTATCGACCGTCAGTTGATCGGCGATTTTGCGGTCTGTGATATCCTGGGCATACAAAATCAGACTTGAAGATGCTTGTCCATTCTCCGTACGAGCGAATGTTAGAGAGAGCCAAATATATCTCCCTTTACCAGTAAGAAAACGTAATTCCTTCTCCAAAACGCCGTCAGCAGACGCCTCAAGACCTTGCATGATCTCATGGAATGACAAAAGGGGCCTGTCGCCATTCTTTTTGTTCACTTTAAAAAAATCCAAGGTGTGAAGTTCCGCTTCATAATAACCCAGCAGCCCGCACAGAGCCGGGTTGGCCTTCAGCCAGCCGCTTCCTTCAGGGGCAAGGATAGCCATCCCTACGGGGGACTTCATGAACGCCTGATTCAGAATATTGGGGTCTTCTGCCAAGAAGTGATCCATCAATGGGCCTCCTTCATCATGAGCCTGATCCAGCTGACTCTCTCTTACTCTATTAACCCCAGTATACGTCAATAGAGGCAGAGAAAGAAATCTGGTACTCACACCTGAAACAAGAAAAAGAGAGAATAATTTCAATTGAAATGATTGACTTTTATGGGCTCCAAAAACTACAATGAGAGCATCATATTATTCGTGACCTGTTACGACGGAAGCACCCGTAACAAAGGCTTATTGCCTTTGCTGCGGGTGCTTTTTGCCGTTCATCGGGGAACTATTAAAGGAGGACAATTACCAAATGAACATCAAAGCTATGATCACGCTGGTCGTTTCGCTCTTGCTGCTACCACTGCTTCCCACTGCAGCCTTCGCGGCCCCCGCTATTGAATTTACCCCTTCGGTAAAAACCGCCTTTGATCTGACAGCAGCCACAGCAGAAGGCTCAGCCAGAACCAAGTTGAACAGCCAATATAGCGAGCTGTCTGTTCTGAAGCTGCAGGATGACAACCGTGAGAGCAATATCCGGTCCCTGCATTACAATAATGAGCAGTCCCTAACAGAGATACGCCAGCAAGTCAAAGAGATTGGCCTCACAGCAGTAAGTCAATTAGAGGGGGAAACTGCCAAGCTGAAGCAACGCTATCAACCTTTATTCGACCAGTACAGTGCACTTAACAACAGGATAGTTCTGGCGAAGAAGCTGAAAGACAAGGATCTTAATGCCGTGCTGAAGACCCAGGCGGAAGTTATGAAGATTGCAGTCCAGATCGCACGTCAGGACATCCGCACCAAAGAAACACAACTGCGTACCGCCAAGGACGCTCGCACCAAGAAGACTGCGGCGGTCCGCAAGACCCTAAGCGGGATTGACAGCCCCAAATCGACGATTAAGGCACAGAAAAGCGTCGTCTCCGCATTGAATAAGCGGCTAACCGCCGACTGGAGTGATTTCAAAGCCGCCATCCGCAAGCAGAACGCCAGTCTGACTTCACAGTCCCTATCCTCCATGGTATCCCAATACCGGCAGCTTGCCGATGCCAAGCAAAGAATCATCGAGTCAGAACAGAAAGTGGCTGCCGTTATTGCCACCGCCAAGACCCAGCTTGCATCCTGAACGAACAACATAGAATCCAGACTTATTTCTTAGACGTCTTTGCTTTATCATGAGCACGGCGATACGATATCACCTTACGGTACATCCTTTTATCCTTAAGCTGGTTGAAAATATAGGGGTCGGGATTCGTATTCACCTCAATAATCCATGGTGTCATGTTGCGGTCAAGACCAACATCCACACCAACCTGCTTGAAACCGGGATATTTTTTATGATAGAAGCGTCCGGTATCCCGTCCTAACTTCTCCAGCTTTTTTATGACTTCCCCCTGCTGAGCCGTGCCTAGATGCGGGGCCAGCAGGGTCTCAATCGCTGTTGGCTTGCCACCACTGTGATAATTCGTAACAATCTTGCCTTTCTGAGCTACCCGGCCAATCAGGCCCGTTGTCTCCCATTTCCCCTTGGGGCTGAGTTGGACCATGACCCGCAGATCAAAACGCTGTCCCTTATGCTTTAACAGCTCGATCCCTTTCTGGATCAAATAGCTGCGTCCGCCGGTTGCTTTCTTTAGCGAAAGGTGGAAGGCATCGAAGGCTCCAAAGGTACGGATGGTCGTGCCGCTCTGGTACTGATAGGTTGTTCCACCCGAACCCCGTTTCAGTTCTACCCTGATAACACCCTTACCATAAGTACCGTTGACCGGCTTCACGTAGACCATGCCGTACTTATGCAGCATGCTCCGCAGGCTTGCTTTGGTAAATCTTTGGGTATCCGGAACCAGCGGCGAAATCTCTGGACTTTGCAGCAACACCTTAGTCTTGATCCATTTGCTCATCAATCCTGTTCTATATTTCGTTCCCAAGTCAGCCCTCTCCCCTGTTCTAAGTCAGTATCATTCGCTCAGACATGATCGCCCTTGTATTGTATTCGGGGACTGTACGGTTCGCATGGGATGATCGCCTTCTCCCCGCCCAATCTGTATCTTTAGCCCGACGGACTGCATATGGTAAAAGAGCGAGCGGAAGCTGAGGACAGGAGGGATGGGAGCATGCACCTTTGTATCATCGCACCGGAACAGTTTCCGGTGCCTGGGGATGGTTCGGTGGAAATTTGCATCTGGGCCATTGCCGAAAGACTGGCGGAGAAGTACAAGGTTACCATTGTCAGCCGGAGCATGCCAAATCTGCCGGATACTGAAGAACTAGCCGGTATCGAGATGGTGCGATTGCCAGCCGGAAGCCCTGCCAGATATCGCACCTCGGTTCTGAAATATATCGAAGGCAAAGACTTCGATATATTTCAGGTGGATAATCGTCCGTATCTGCTAGCTGCGGTGAAGCAGAAGCAACCCCAGACGCCTGCCGTGCTCTTCCTCCATTCCCTAACGTTTGTGCCGGCCTCGGACAAGACGGCCGCCCGGCTGGCGCGGGCCGATCTCATCGTGGCCAACAGCGCCTCCCTACAGCAGCGGCTGGCCCGGCGGTTCCCGCGCATAAAGCACAGCATTCACGTCGTCCCGCTAGGCGCGGACTTGTCTCGATTCTCCCCCGTATCACAGCCGGAGCGGCTTAGGCTGCGAGGGCTCCACAGATTGCCTCCGGCCTTCACCGTATTGTTCGTCGGCCGGATCATTCCGCGCAAGGGTGTGCCGGTGCTGATCCGGGCGGTCGCCCTCCTGAACCGGCACACCCGCGCCCATCTGGTCGTCGCCGGCAGAGGCAAGCCGGCGTACATCCGGCGGCTGAGACAGCTCGCCCGCCGAATGGGTGTGCCGGTCACTTTTCCCGGCAGCATCCCCCACGAAGACATCCACGGCCTATACCAGGCCGCAGATGCCTTCGTCTGCCCTTCCCAGCAGCATGAATCCTTCGGCCTGGTGAACGTCGAGGCCATGGCCTCCGGACTGCCGGTCGTCGCCTCCAGCAATGGCGGCATCCGGGAGATCATTGTTCCCGGACATAACGGCTATCTTGTCGAGCGCTATACTCAGGCGCTGCCCTTCGCCAGGTATTTGCTGCGGCTGGCGCGCAGTCCCGTATTAGCCGCCCGGATCGGGGCACAGGGGCGCAGCGACGCGCTGCAGACCTTTGAGTGGCGGCACACCGCAGACCGACTAGAGGCGCTGTATCACGTCCTTTGCAGCGAGGAGTAAGCAGCTCATACAATCACGCCGGTTGGAGATGCTTCCAGTTAGCCGCGAACGGCTGAAGCAATACCAAACCGGTATGCCTTGCGTCAGTAAACCATTTCAGCTGCTGCCCAATCAGCTTCACTTGTCCGGATATAGCAAAAAAGCAGCGAAGCCCTCCGGGGGCTCATTTAAGCTATCCCCGGATTGCATTCGCTGCTCCACTTATTTCCTTTATCAAAGACTAGGGTCAGAACAATTGGATTACGGTAAGAACTAGTCCAACAACAAAGCCGCATAATGCCCCGTTGACCCGAATCCATTGCAAATCCTTGCCTACCTTCTCTTCCAGCATATTCACCAGACTGGCATCGTCCATGCTGTCCAGATTCTCCTTCACCAGCAGGCCAATCCGGTAATGGTTGGCCTCTACAAAGGCAATCAGAGAATCACGGACACGCGTTTCCCAACCTTGAATCCATTGCTGCTCGTCCCGAATACGACGGGTAAGCATCGCATACAGCGCGAATAGCTTGCGTCCACCTGTCGCCTGCTCTTCTTCCAGCAGCGCCACAGCCTTGCTGCGCAGCAGCTCCAATTGGGCCACCATGAAGCCGTTGGCCGACGCGCCTTCCACCTGTTCAACGGCCCATGCCTTCAAGGATGTCAAGCGCTCCTCGTCACCGATAAGCTGGAACAGTGCCGTACGGATCTCACGGATGACATCTTCGCGGTAAGGGCTGTCCTCTTCCTGAAAATCTCGTATCCCGGAGATTAACATGCCCTGTAGCATATCGCCGAGCATCTCTTCATCGACGAACCCCACAAAAGCTTGGAAAGCCATGCCCTTGAAGCCGCCCAGCTTGACTTCAGACAGCTTCTGGCTGGCAAGCTTGCCCAGCATCGCTTTGGTCTCCGGGCGTGCGGTCCACGAGGACACGCCCTGCAGCGCAAAATCGAGTGCGGCCACATCCTTACCGTCCTTCATCAGCTTGCTCAAAACAACATCGGCTGCGGTACCAAGATCAGCCTGACTGAGGTAGCTGGCGACAGCCTTTTGCAGATACGGAACAGCCTTCTCGGCAGGTACCTTCAGCACGATACTTTTCAATTGCTCCAGCATTTCTTGCCGGGCCTTCTTACGACTGAACACTCTAGTCAACAAACGAGAAGCGAGAGTGATAAAGCCGAACTTCCGCAGCTTGTCCTCAATACTCTTCTTGTTGAGCAGTTCGTTCTCCATCGAGTGGATCAGGGACTGGATGATTTTATCCCGGTTCTTAAGAAGCAGGGAGGTATGGGGAATCTTCAGCCCCATGGGATGGCGGAACAGCGCTGTCACTGCGAACCAGTCCGCAATTCCCCCTACCAATCCGGCTTCGAAGCCGCCTCTCAGCAGGATAACAGCCAGGTTCTCCGGTAGAAACAGCGTAGCCAGAAAGCCGATCGCCATAACGACGAGGGATATTGTAGCTAAATGTCTAGATTTCATAAGGGTCCTCCTTGGGTACAGCGTAGACAACCTTCCAGCTTCCTTTACAGGCTAAAAGCCACCAGTTCAAGCCGCAGAACGGCAAGAGACTAGCGACCTTATCAGGCCTATCAGTGCTGTATCCATCATTGTACCACGATTGCTCCCCTTTCTGTACATGCTAATGCCTGCTGAGCAGATCGGCCAGCCAACCACCATCCTTTTAATGAAATTTGGATTATTAGTTTTCAGGAAATTAGTGATAAAATATCATTAGCACTTTCATCGCCCTTAACAGGGACTACTAACGTTAAAGGAGAGCCAGAATATGCTGATTGCTTTGGATATGGACGGCACCCTGTTGAACGACAACGGCAATATCAGTCCAGGAAACCGCGAAGCTATTGTACAGGCTCAAAATCATGGGGCTGTCGTTATCATTGCTACAGGACGTTCGTATATGGATGCAGAAAAACAGCTTCGGCTGGCCGAGCTGGAATTACCGGTGGTGAGTCTGAACGGGGCTGTAGTCACGTTGCAAGACCGAACACTCGCTGCCAGCAAGCCGCTGCATAAGGAAGATGTTATCCCGGCGCTGCGCTGGATGAACGAGATTCCTGACTTATATTATGAGGTCTATACAGAAGACAACGTCTACGTGGAGCTGAACAAACGCGTACACTTGGAGAAGCTGGTAGCCCAAGGCGGCGACGAGCTGCCGGAAGAAATGCGCTTGCTGCTGAAGGGCGTTATCGATCAGCAGTTCCGGCAGGCAGCCGTAACCTATGTGGAGAGCATGGAGGAAATCTGGAGCAAGGAAGAAGACGTTCTTTATAAAACACTGGCCTTCTCGCTCAAGCCTGAGCTCCTGAAGGAGGCTTCCATGAGATTCGCTTCCATTCCTGGCCTGATCATCACTTCTTCCCATGTCAATAATATTGAAATCAACCATGAAGAGGCCAACAAGGGCTCAGGCCTGGCCATTTTGGCCGCTCATTACGGTATTCCAATGGAACAAACCGTTGTTATGGGAGACAGCTATAACGATCTGCCGATGTTCGAGGCTGCCGGCTACCGTATTGCCATGGCAAATGCCGCACCGATTCTCAAGGAGAACTGCGATCATATCACGTTGACCAACCATGAAGATGGGGTGGCTGCGGGAATCTGGCATGTTTTGAATAAAAAATAACGGTACAGCACCAGCAATCGTTACAGAACTCTTCTACATGACAAGACCGGGCATTCATGCCCGGTCCTTTTTGTACACCCGCTTCTTCTACTCCATCCCCATCAACAGGGCGGCTTAAGGCTAATTCTGCACGATGTTCTAGCCGTCAGTTAATCTTACACAATCAGCTTCTCCCGGTCGTCCACCCGTCTCAATCTGAATCAGTGTGAGTGTGGTCATCGCCTGGATCGCGTGTCCCACCCCTGCGGGAATCTGCACAATGTCACCAGTGGATAAGGCATACTCAATCCCATCCAGTATATATTTCCCTGTGCCCTCTGTTACTGTCCATACTTCGGAAATCCTGTGGTGAAAATGATACTCGGTCTGCTTGCCGGGATGGATCTGCAGCTTTCGGGTTACAGTCACAGGTCCATCGTTACTGGAGTTATCATCCAAAATAATAGAGGTCCCCCAGCGTGTCTCCTCGTACCTGGGTACGGAATAACTACTTCCAAGCACCGTTTTGATTTCACTGGCCCGGCTCTTGTCCGCAACGAGAATACCATCCGGGCCAGCCGCCACAATGGCGCCGGTCAGGCCAATAACGTGTACAGGCATGGACAACTCATTGACCAGATACGTCTGTTGCGCATCGGGCGAGACGCTACCTTTACCCGTAACCTGATGCTCCAGATGGACTGATAAGCTGTCCCAGCTCCCCAGATCACTCCAGCTGCCACTGTACGGGATCACTACTGTATGGCGCGAATGCTCCAGCACCTCACGGTCAAAGCTCTCCCGAGGTAGCCCGTCATAGCTCTCCAGCAGCCCTTCATATACCCATCCGATTCCCCGCTCGGACAAACTGTTCAGGAGAAAAGACAACGAACAAGCGAAGACACCACAATTCCACAGGGCTTGCTGCGCAATTAGTTTTTGCGCCGTGACCGGATCAGGCTTTTCGACGAAGCGGTCTACATGATAGTAGCCCTCGTCCGGACTTCCCGCCTGCGGAACTATATATCCAAACTCCGCGGAGGGAGACCTTGGCACGCTCCCGATCAGCGCGATCTCCGCTGCCCCCTCTCTAAGGACATCCGGAAAACGCCGCAGAAGCTGAAAAAAAGAAGAGTCAGCATAAGCATCTGCAGGCAGAACTACTACCGTCTCCTCCGGGCTAGCGCCCAGTACGGAATAGAAGTAGCTAGCCGCCAGAGCTACAGCGGTAAAGGTACCCCGCTTCTGCGGCTCGCCAAGCACGGGAATTCCCTCGCCGACATGGCTAAAGGTAATATCGACTTGGGACTCGTGCGTTACAATACAACTGGAGGACAGCAGCCCGACCCGATCAAGCTCTTTGCACATCCGCTGGAGCATGGATTCCATGACGCCCGTTTCAGAACGCAGCAGCTTCAGAAACACCTTTGACCTGATCTCATTGGAGAGTGGCCACAGCCGCTTGCCAGAGCCTCCGGACAGGAGAACAATCCGCACATTGACGCCTCCTTATCTCTGATATCAGGCAGCCGACACCTTCAATCAGTGGCGGCTGGCCTGCGATGATCGGGAATACCCTTTGCGTTTATGAAAGGACAGGGATCTATAGCTCTTAGCCAGTTTTGCCTTCTCCACCCGGGAGACTCCAGCAGCGTTCTGGTGCAGACTCTTGTTGCGCGCCTTACGTATGAGCATTCCGCCAGGGTCACTCTGGTACACGTAATTGCCGTAGGTCTCGAATTCTGAGAAGGCAAATTGCTTACTCCGGTTCATACTGCGGAGGATGGCGGAATACCAGGGCACGCCGTGCCGGGCTTCGATCTCTTTCTTCATCCGGGAGAGCTTGCTCCGCTCAAATAGCATATAATGAGTAACGAGCGAAGACGGTGCGCTGGCCTTGCGGCCCATAAGCTTTTTGTACGTGACAAAATACTCCGGTTGGCTCCAGCTTCGGCTGAAAAATACGGTGCGGCCGTTCTGACGAAACCGGTGCGGAGCAATCAGCACCGTATCGGCATCAATGACTAGAAAGTAATCGGCCTTGCACAGTCTGTCACCGTTCAGCTTCAGCAGCTGCTGAAATAACCAGCCGGAGCGTTCCCAGGTACGTGAGCGGTAATGGATGTCTTTTTTCGTAAGAGGGAGAACTGTATCCTCATCCACAAAGGTACATCCGTACTCCCGGCAAAAATGTAGCAGGCGTTCCTTTCGCGGGGCAAGAATAAGGATCCGGCCAATGGGATGCTTAACATGGGCTCTAACAGCTTTCACCACATGTGGTAAGGTTGCTAAATCCTTCTCGATGGCAGGAATCAGCACATCAATCTTGGCCGCTTGCCGGATCCCTGCTTTACTTGGCAGTGACATACGTTCATCTCCAGATTTATCGTTTTTCTTTTAGGATATGAACGGCAGTCAAGGAACGAATGGGCCCTACAAAAAAGACGGCTGTTCTCCCTACTTAGATCACAAAGAGGAGCGTCTCTCCGATTTCCATTAAACTCCATATTAAGTGCGGGCGAATTATCGTATAATTCTAGCCACTGGCGATTGTCTATGAACAATATCTCAAATCCGGCTTCACGATAACCTCTAATTTCATTCATGAAGATACTGTGAAAGGAGCCTCTTTTCCAACGAGATGAAAGCCCTATTAATTGATGATGAGAAGGCGGCACTAATCCAAATGGAGAGACTGATCAGAGCAGACGGACGGATCGAAGTTATCGGTGCCTTTACGACCGTGCGAGAAAGCCTGGAGTATCTCTCTACATGCAAAGTTGATTTTGTCTTTCTGGACATCGGCATGCCTGAGATGAGCGGCCTCGCTGCCGCCGAATATATTCTGCAGCTTGACCCGGACATTCGCATTGTCTACGTCACTGCATACTCTGAATATGCTGTCGAAGCGTTCGAGTTAAATGCCCTTGATTATTTGCTCAAGCCTGTCAGTGCTGGCCGCTTTGCCAAAACCGTTACACGCATGTTAGATATTTATCGCCGTAAGAACAACGCCCTGTCTCCTGCTGCGCTGACGGAATACGAGCCGTCCATCCTATGCTTTCACCGTCTGGAGCTCCGGGGCGGCAGGACGCCTGGTGTCAAACTGAGATGGCGAACCTCCAAAGCGCAAGAGCTCTTCGCCTTTTTACTCCATAACAAGGGACAATGGGTCAGCAAAAATCTATTGTTGGACAGCTTATGGCCAGACTATGCCCCTGACAAAGGATTGACCCATTTGCATACCTCCGTCTATCAGATTCGCAAGCTGCTGCGGGAATGGGACGAGGGCGCTGGCATCGAATATGCACAGGATTGTTATCGGCTGTCGCTGGAGAGAACGGTTACCGATGTCGAACTGTTCGTGCAGGAACTCGAGAGAATTCTGAAAGACCTGGCATCTTCCCCCAATACTACCTCACACCGTTACGACAGTGCGCTTAGTCTCTATTCCGGGCATTACCTGGAGGAGCACGACTATTGGTGGGCCAAACCGCGACAAGAGCAGCTGAGGCAGCAATACATTGAATTGGTGCTTGCCATCGCTAGGGAAGAAACGGCAGCGGGCCGTGAGACGCAAGCCATCAAGAGGCTGGTGTCCGCCCGGGACAAGGACCCCTATTCTGAGGAGATTTGCCAGCAAATCCTTCAGGCCTATGCCAGCCTGAGAGATTACGAATTGCTTCAAACCCATTATCTTTCATTCGCAGAGATGCTGAACAAGGAGCTTGGCATCGAGCCCGATTCGGAGACAACTGCTCTTTACCAATCCCTTATGCAATAATAGCCCCTAAAAAAGACCGGAGAGCGATTAATTTTTCGCTCTCCGGTCTTTTGCTTTGGAAGAACCGAACGAAGGATCTCGAAATTGCTCAGAACCGTAAATTTATTAACGGTTTCTAGATACACTTCAAACACACGCCACCTCTCTCTTTCCGAGAAGGTGGCGTGTGTTTTGCATTTTGATATTTTCCAGGCAGCCGATTGCCTGAATTGAATCAAACAATTGAATCATCCTGATCTAAGTCCTACTGTCTCCGCTTCATCGGAATACGGAAGCTAACCGTTGTTCCCTGCATCGGCACACTTTCTATTTGCAGACCTTCACCGTACAGCATCAACAGCCGGCGATTGATATTTTTCATCCCTACTCTGCCGCCTTCGCTATCCGATAATGCGAGCGACAGCCTTTCCTTGGTCACACCGACGCCATTATCGGTTACTTCAATACGTACGTGGTCGTCGCTCTGAGTTACCGACACTTTAACTACGCCACCAGATTCTTTTTTCATAATGCCATGGTTAATCGCATTCTCCACCAATGGCTGGATACTAAGCGGCGGAATCATTGTGCGAAGGTCTCCCTCCAGATTCAGCTCGACCTGGAGACGCTCGTTGAACCTCGCCTTCTCCAGTGCCAGATAAGATTGAACTAGCTCCAACTCCTTGTCCAGCAGGATCAAGCGATCACGGTTGCGGAAATCAAAACTACTTCGCAAATACTGACTCAGCTCAATAAGCAAATCCATTGCCTGATAAGGCTCAGTTGGACAAAAGGCGATAATGGTATTCAACGCGTTATATAGAAAATGCGGTTTAATCTGGGCCTGCAGAAAAGCCAGCTCGGATTGAATCGCTGTTCGCACCGATTGGCGCAGCTCCAGAAGTGTGCGAACCCTCGCTTTGAGCTCCCCGGCGTCCACCGGCTTGCTCAAATAATCATTAATTCCTGCCTCAAATCCAATCCGTATATCCTCTGGCCGGCTCCGGGCTGTCAGCAACAGTACCGGTAGCTCTGACAGCATGAAACGTTTCCGGATGGTACGACTAAGCTCCAGCCCTGACATGCCCGGCATCATCCAATCTGTGATGACGAGATCAAAGGACTGTGCGCCACTTAAAGCTGCCAGTGCTTCCTCCCCTCCGCTGAATGCGGCTACCTCATAATGTTCAACCTCCAGCAAGTTAATCAGCACCTGCAAATTGACGGGGTCATCGTCGACAACCATTACCCGGTATTCAGCGTCCTTAGTCTCCCTCTCCCGGCTTGCCCGCCGTTCCTGCGCTTCTACGGACCGAATGGATACACCAGCGGATTCCATCGATTCAACAAGCTTCGTTGGCTTGTCCGAAACGACTGGCACTGGCAGCGAATTTGTCTTCGCGGAAGGCAGGTACACAATGAATCGTGAGCCTTGGCCCGGCACAGATTCCACCCTGATTCGCCCATCGCTCAGTTCGACTAGCTTTTTGGTAATGGAGAGTCCAAGTCCCGTCCCCGCATAATCACGATGAACCGCATCTCCACCCTGATCAAAGGCATCAAAGATCGTCTCCAGCCGCTCCGCTTCAATCCCTATGCCGGTATCCTCTATTATTATTACGACATTGTCTCCTTCAGCATGTGACGAAAGCGTAATTTGCCCTTTGCTCGTAAACTTCGCAGCATTGCCTAGCAGATTGTACAGAATCTGCCTCAGCCGATCCTCATCGGTATCCAGCAAGGGCAGCTGATCCGGCCACTGCTGTACGAGTTTCACCGGTTTTCTTTTGAGCAGATAAGGAATCACTTCCACTACGGATTGGGCCACAGAGGGCAGGTCTACAGACCGCCTGTGCAGCGTGATCTCTCCGTTCTTTAACTTGGAAAAATCCAAAATGTCATTAATCAGCGAGGAAAGCTGCTTGCCCGTCGCCACAATCATTTCCAGGTTCTCGGCCTGTTTCTCGCTGTCAGCGTTCCCGGCAGCACTCTCCAGCATAGATTCCGCGATGTTGATCATGCCATGCAGTGGTGTACGCAGCTCATGGGACGTATTGGCCATAAATTCGTCTTTGAGCCCATCCAGCGTGAGCAGTTTGCTTGACAGCGCCTCGACTTCCCGGACCGATTCCGCAAATCTTCTGGCAAACATCAGGGCTTGAGCGGCAACGAAGATCAACATTTCAAAAGGAATGAGGACTTGATCGTCATACATACCCAGAACTTGCATCGTGCTGATCACAACAATCGCAAAAATGCTTTGCATACTCATTATCATATAGAAAGCATCGGCTTTGTGCGTCCGGATCGATCTGGCCATGATGTACATCACAACCAGTAACATCGTAAAGCCAAGTCCGATCATTTGAATATCCCACTTAAAAAAGGTTTTCATCGGCAACACCAGGGCGGAGGAGACAATAACAGCCATAAGCCAATGGGCGCCATGCACAATTCTTTTATGAATCGCACGGGGATTCAGTTCGACCGCAGATAGCAGCAAAAAATAGTAGGCGAGTGTGGAGCAGATCGGCTGTATTTTCATCAACACGGTGTAAGGTAACGACGGAATAAGCATCTCCATCAATTTCTCGCCGTGCGTCATCATATACAGAATCACGACCAGACAGAACAACCCCAGATACAGCATCGACCGCTCTTGTTTTCGTCCCCAGTATAGAATCAAGAAATAAGCAGCAGCTACAAAAAAACCGGCAATAAGCACCGCATCCTTGAACACACTGCGCTCTCTTACGCTCAAGATGTCCGTCTGCTCTCCGAACAGAAGCGGGTAAATCATCCCTCCCGAGGCGTACAGCGTATTGGATACCTGAACGATAATCTCCGACGTCCCTTCGGATAATGGGAAAAAGCTTGCATATGGAACGTTCCCTTGCCGATCCTGGCTTTCGTCCGCAGACGGAGAACCGCTTGCCCCAATCTCTACTCCGTTGACAAAAATGCGGTTCGCCATTCGAATATTGGAGGTTCGGATGCCGTACATCCCTTCCTGACTCTCATCTAATTGCAGTCTAAGACGATACGTGGCATACCCGGTGGGCTGCTTAATCCCTTGTTTCTCAAGATGACGATTCCAACTCCCCGGGACCTTGATGATGTCTTCATCTGAAGCAGAGGCCTTTAGCTCATCAGGCGTCAGAAGCATATTCCAATAAAATGACCAATCGCCACTCAATTCTACGTTGCCGTCTTTTTTAAAATTCCAGTCTCTTAAATCCAGATAACCTGCCTTCGCATTGAGCTTGGTACCGGACCCGGCCATTGAGAATTGAACCAGAAAATATCCCAAGAAGCTTATGCCCAGCAGCAGCAATGCAACTTTATAGACTATGCCTTTATTCATGTAGCAAGCTCCCGCACAGTAAAATGAACTATCGATAAATCTTATAATATTGTATCCCAGCACTACTGAATAAGGTAGAAATTTTCTTCTGCGGCTTCTAAAATAAAAGAGATGTAATTGTGGATTTATTCGAATGTGAAGAGAAGGAGAGTCATACCCTTGAAGGAAAAATTGCACCCTGGTATTGCCACTCTATACGAGAATCGACTGCTTCGCACGGAGCTCGAATGCGAGCGGTTTGACCGCGCGCTGGAGGGCCTTGCAGGGGATACAGAGGACAGAATCATCCATGAGATTTTCAAAGTGTTCGATGATGAGACGGAGCAAGAGGAGATCATGTTCAGCCTTGTTCATTTCGTGGAGAGCTACCAGACGGAGATGTATCTGACCCAGCTGCTGGAGTCCCTGCCTGCCATGCTGGAACCAGCCCGGGATTGGGCGATTGTGTTGAATAAAAGAATCTTAAAGGACGACTTCTGCCGTAGCGAATACGCCGATATTGCCGCAGGGATGTCCCCGCAGGTCAAGACGGTGCTGTCTTTTTTGCTGGAGGAAATCAAAGAAGACCGCCCCAAGTTATTCGAGCGGCATGTGAACGAGATTCTGGGGAAAATCGCCCGCTCCGGGTAGAGCGGGAACCTAGCTCAGTGCAGGAGCAGTCCCGCAGCCAACGTGATCAGGCCTACTGCAGCAATAAACACACTGGTTCCGACGAACGAGGTTTTGGCAAGGCGAACCGCAATCATATTCAATCCGCTATGGAGCGGAATCAGCAGTATTACCATCCATGGGTTATACGCCACAACCAATGTGGCTCCAATATGAAAGGCTGACGCCCAGATCCGCTCCAGAATTCCCCACATTGGATTGGCCTGAATATTCCCTTGTGCCATCAGCATATCCTTGGCTTGCTGTGCTTTTTCATCAGTTCTTTTAATCAAAGAGCTTATCAAGATGACGCTAATCATAACGTACACTACTTCGATCGCGGCCCAACCCTGTCCTACCGACTGCGCCCAAGAGAAGGAAGCGGAAGTCACCGCGATAAGAAGCAATCGAATCCCTTCTTCTAATACCCCGGAGCTGCCTACGATTACATTCTTGACTCTCTCTTCTGGCCACTTCCGAACGATTAAGCTGAGTGGGCCACGCAGAAAGAGTGCTACTATCCAACCCAGCGCTCCCAGACCAAATCCCTTCCAGTCCAGAGAGTAACCCATCACCCTGAATAGAGCCCAAAACAACAAAGGAACCAACACATAAAGCGGCAGCATTCTGAGCGACTTCTGATACAAAGCTTCCAGGGAATCGGTGACATTTGGTTCGCCAGGCTCGTTCTGTCCGTTCTTATTCATTGTTGTGGTTATCATTAGACAACCCACCCTCTCCGTCAGATTCTTCGGATCGCTGCAATTCCGGGATTACAATCGTGGAGATCATGCGTCTACGCCTCTCTCCTCCCTCTTCATTCCCGCTATACTTATGCATCGCTTGACGTATCTCTCCAAGCAGGTCGGCATATTCCTCATCATTCAGGTGAAGATGCACCTGTCTGAACGAAATGCCGTCCTGCCGCATATCATACTTATCCTGTCCTACATATTGGCTGAAATCACCTATTAGTGAAGAGACAAACCTCATGAAGAGCGTCAGATGCTCCTCTGAAGACTGCTCGGTTACATCAGGTGGTGTAAGGTCCTCGCTGCCTTGCGCAAGGTAATACACCTTCTCGACCGTACCGCGCACCTTGTTCTCTCCCGCTACCTGCAGCAGTCCCGCCTTTAGCAGTTTGTTCAGATGCCGGTACATGGTGGCCTGCGGGATGTCGGACATCTCCTGAACCAATTGCCCCGTAGTCCGCTTCCCGCCCCTGGCAAGTGACTGTATGATACGCATTCTGATAGGGTGGAGAATCAGATCGGCGTTGGAATCAGGCATTCATTCCCCTCCTTTCATTATTATCATTATCAATAATGATAATATATATTTGTAAAAAAAGCAAAAGGAATTCCCTCTGCAATACATAATTTACAGTTTTTCTTTGTGCATCATTGGGAATCAGATGATATATTGTAGATTGTCTGTTTTTACAGCATAAGAAGGATTAAACGAAGGTGAATTCATTGAACAAGCTCTTATTTCATAATATCCCCTTAGGCGCTTCCGGGGAGCGTATTCCGCAGGCGGCTGTGGCCTCTGCAATGACCAGCAAGGAGCTGGTCCAGTCCGGCGAATCAGATGCAGGTTATTTTCGCAGACTGGAGCAGGGTGGCATTCACCTGAACAAGCCGCAGATCGCGGCCGTCCGGCATCATCTTGGACCGCTGTTGACCCTGGCTGGAGCCGGTTCCGGCAAAACCTCGGTGTTGATCGCCAGAACCGGTTATCTGCTATCTGTACGTGGTGTTGCCGCAAGCCAGTTACTGCTGCTGACCTTTTCCAATAAAGCGGCGGCAGAAATGCGTGAGCGGATCGCCCTGCTGCCGGGTGTTAACGAAAGTGACGTGTCGCGGCTCCAAGCCCGGACCTTCCACTCGTTCTTCCTGTATTTCCTGCGCAGACAGGGACTGCAACAGGAGATTTTTAGCGAAACACGCCGTCAGCATATTCTACTGAAACAAATCATGCGCGAGCTAGGACTACCCAAGGATGCTTATCCGCCAGAAACACTGTTGACCGTGCTTTCCACCTGCAAAATGAACATGGGCACCGTGGAAGATCTGCCGGAGTCCACCATCGCAGAGCAAGAGATGAAGGCCGTCCTCCGTCTTTACGAGCAATGGAAGACTGATCATTTCAAAATCGATTTCGACGATGTATTGCTGATTGCCTATCAGATGCTAAAGGATCGCCCTCGGCTGCTGAGTGATCTACAAGAGCGGTTTCAATATGTGATGGTTGACGAGTTCCAGGACACCAACGCTCTACAATACGAATTAGTTAAAATGATTGCCCACCCCCGGAACAACCTGATGGTGGTCGGGGACGATGACCAGACGATCTACTCTTTTAACGGTGCCCGCAGCGAGTTCATTCTGGAATTCGAGAAGCTGTATCCTGGTGCCAAGGTCGTTACGCTGGATATCAACTACCGCTCCGGCCCGGCTATCGTTGGACTGGGCAACGGGATTATTCGCCACAACCAGCGGCGGCGTTCCAAGACCCTGCAAGCCGCCAGAGGCACTGGCAGCCAGCCGCGTTATCTGCGTCCGCAAACAGCGGATGAGGAAGCGGAGCAGATGGTGGAGTTCATCGTCAGCGAGGTAGCAGCCGGAAGGCGGGAGTATCGTGATTTTGCCATGCTCTACCGTGCCTCCAGCAGCAACCGGGCTTTGCTGGAACTACTTCTGCTCCGCGACATCCCGTATATCGATTACGGTGAAGGCCAGTTGCTCTATGAGCATTGGCTGATCTCGCCGGTGGTCGACCATTTACGGCTGTCGCTGAACCGGCGCAATTTTGCCGCCATTGAGAACATCCTCCCCACCCTGTACATGAATCGGGAAAAAGGGATGGACCACATCCGCCGCATGGAGGCCATGCAGCCGAAGCAGGGCCCGATGATCCATCTGCTATCCCTGCCAGGGATGGAGGATTTCAAGGCCGTCAAGCTACGGGAGCGGCTCGATCTGATCCGCGGGCTACGGGAGCAGATTCCGGTACTGGCGATCCGGCAGATCCGTAAGCAATTCTATGATTATTTCATCGAAGCCAATGAACGGCACCAAGCTACCCTGCACCGGGAGACGCTAAAAGAAATGCTGGATGAACTGGAAGCCTCGGCAGAGCGGTTTGACAGCATCCAGACATTCATTGATTTCATAGACAACGTGACCGAACGGAACGAACACAGCCGCCAATCCGGACTCAAGGAACAAGGAGACCGGATTGCGTTGATGACCATTCACAAGTCCAAAGGGCTGGAGTTCCCGGTCGTATTCCTGATCGGAGCCTCCGAAGGCATCCTGCCGCATAGCTCTGCACTGGAAGCCGACCGGCTCAAGGATCGCAAATCCGTTGCCGGGAGCAGTAGCGCCGCTGCCGCCGGGCTGGCCCTAGCGGCGCTGGAGGAGGAGCGGCGACTGGCTTACGTCGCCGTAACAAGGGCTCGGGAGGAGCTGTTCATCAGCTCCCCGGCCCGGCACAGGGGCAAAAAAGCGGACGTCTCCCGCTTCATGCTATCCGCTTTTCGCTCGGCGGCTGCCACAGCCGCAGCCCCCGGGTCCACGCGGCCGGGCTCCGGGCACCGCAGCGCCGCCGTCGTCACGGCCAAGGCGCTGCCGGCCGCCAGAGCTACGACCGGCCGGACCCACACCGTGCCGGTCTGGAACTGCACTGGCGCGTCCTGCCCCGGCTGGACGCGTATGAAAGCAGGCGGGGCCGAGGACCATCTGGCCTCCAAGCCCTGCCCGCTGTGCAGCTCAGCGATGGAAAAGAGCACCCGGGTTGTCCCGGTATAGAGGGACATATGTAGATATAGTCTAGTCGAGCAGTAGAGCCTTTAGATGAGCTTGAGAGAGTGTAAGAGTGAAGAGTAACTCAAACACGTTTAAGCAGAGGGCTAGACGAAGGCGAGTTTGATACAGCGCAATTGTTATTAGACGAACTTAAAACCGGAACGATAGAGTGACTCGTTAATATGAGTTTGGACTTAGTCTTTTGCGGAGTGCCTCATTATTGCGTGGTTAGACTAATTTTGTTGCAGATTGCTAGTGTAGTGTGGGTGGGCTCGTCCTGTCGCGGAATAACTAGAATTTTTATTTCCCTATATCTTTAATCACATCTATTGATTTAATCTCCCATCTCCAATTAGTATGAATGAGTGAAAATAATAAACTCCCTGCATATATATGTGTAAGATTATTATTTGTATCATAAGTAAAAATTTCAAAATTAGCTATCACTTGCGATTTATTTGCAGAGCGATTAACAATTTTCAAATTTATTGCCGGTTCCGGTAAATTCTTCTCTTTATTAAAATCTAAAAATTGATTAATAATTGCAGAATTTATTATTTCATTGGTTGAAAAATGATCATGATTTATATAATTTCTTACTACCTTGAAGGGAGCGTTATATAAAGAAAAACTAAAAAAAGTCACCAAACTAATAACTATTAGAAGTAATATGATTTTTAATTTCTTTCGAAAATTCATTTTAATCCCTTCTTGTTTAAAGTGGTACGAATACAAATGGTATCCGTACCACAATTATTTTAGTAAGACATAGTACCAGGAGTTTTCCAATCGTTCCTATAACCCTCATATTTAAGGAAATCATCTACAGGTACTGAACGGTTTGGTTCAACTCTATATTGATATTGTGCTACTTCAGCAATTTGGGTATTATCGTTGAAGTAACCGGAATAAACCCAGTTTATTGGTTTGTAACTAGTTCCAGCACTTTGAGGTGTATAGTATGTGGTTTGAGCACGTTTTACATTTCCATCTTTATTATAAGTAATCGTTTCAACTTTCCAATACCATTCTTGTTGATATGTTGTGAAATAGCTCTTAAAACTATTGTTACGATAAACTTGACCAGTTTTTTTAGCTAATCTAAAATAAGCAGTTGCGTCAGCACTACCCTCAAACCCCGCAACCAAATCACTTTGTAGTTCCCCTACAAAAAAACCTACAACATAATTTGAAATGAATTTACCCGATAATAAAGAAAAGTATTTCTCAAAACTTTTTATCGCCAAATTTTTGTAAAGATCTTTTTTGACAGAGTCAAATTTGGTTTTTTCAACTAATGGTTCAAAAGTAGTCACAATTCTAAAATCCCCTTCCTCATTTTTAATTGCTTGAGGGGAAACATCTCTATTCATAGTATTTTTATTAGAGTCGATTTGTTCTTTTATCAAGTTAGCTTCCTTTGAATCCTTATAATTTACGTGATAATAGTCATACTTATTTATTGTTCCATCAGGTTCTATTTTTTCTTCTGTCTTGTAAAGTGTTAAATCCTCTATAATTTCCCCTACATACTCTGTATTAAATTTCGCTGGGAACTGAAGAGAATTTGTCTCATAAATTTCAGAAATTTGATCTTCTGTTAGTTTATTCACAAACACTCCTGGTTCAACTTCTGTTGAGTTAGCTGCACTTACAGACAACATTGGAAGCAATAATACAAGTGACATCAACGATAATGAAATTTTTTTGATCATTTCTCTACTCCATTAAAAAATAGATTTTGTTGGCCAACAATAGCCCAATTATACTTTCTAAAATATGAAAAAGATGTTATATATTGTTGTTCGTAAAAAATTAACATTTTTGATTCATACTTGCCGCCTTTAAATCCTAAATTCTCTTTTACTTGAAGGGAAATTACTATAGTATAGTGTGGGTGGGCTCATCCTGTTGCGAAGTAACTAATATTGCGTGGTTGTGGCTCAGTCTACTAATAAGCAGTTCGTATATCTCTTGTTACATGAGCCCCAATGAGCAGTAGCCGGAATCAACAGGCAAAACTCCCGTTAATTCGTCGATTTTCTTCAATAGACCAGAATTAACTGGAAAAACTCCAGCTAATTCGCCAGGAGGAAGCTAAACTGGGGCTCCATTCACAATTTAACAGGAGAATATCCTGTTAATACATTGTGTTGCTGATTCAAGTCAAAATTAACAGGAGAAATTCCTGCTAATTTTCTAGCATTCCGACAGCAGGAACAATTCCTTCTAATCTTCTAACCTTACGACGGTAGCAGGAATTCCGGTGATTGGTCTAACATTCCGACACAACCTCGCTACCGTGTATGCTAACTATCCATCCAAGTCTGCTGTATTCCTTGATCCATCCTTCCAGATCGCCTGGACCTAAAAAAACGACCCTCACCGGTCGTTTTTTTAGGTCCAGGCCCACAAGAATCCGTCGCGGTCCCAGGCGATCCTGCCGCCGTGGAGCTTGCGGAAGGCTTTTTTCACTTCTTTAGACAGTGAGGCATTGCCATTCTCATTCACAAATACAAATTCTTCGCCGAAATTCGTCTTCACATATTCAATTGCCGCCGTCTGATAAAGGGTTCCAGTAAAACGGATCTCCTTAACCATCCACTCAGCGACATCCTGAGCAGTTACTTCCACAGTTTACGTCTCCTTCCGTAATCCATACTCATACTCATACTCATACTCATACTCATACTCATACTCATACTCATACTCATACTCATACTCATACTCATACTCATACTCATACTGCACTATTCTATGCGACATTCATTATAACACACAAATCCCCACGGCCCGGACAAGGGGTCCAAAGCTGGGGGGATAGAGTAACTCCGTTACAATGTGTAAATATCGGGGCGGTGCTAATCCATTTCAGGCTACCGGGAACGCTCGCTTTAACGAAAAGAGAGTTTTCATCCAGCGTAACCTTTCTCTCTTCCTAGCCTTATATCTCTCTGTACCCGCAGTCCCCCTGCCAACCTACCTCTCTACACACGCAATCCTCCACCTAGACTTCCTACCCCTCTGTACTCGCAATCTTCCAGCTAGCCTTCCTACCCTCTCTACACTCGCAATCTTCCACTTAGCCTCTCAACCTCTTTACACTCGCATTCCTTCTTCTAGCCCCTGCGCTCACCCTCACACTACCTCTTCCGCCTCACGGCTGACCGCAGCCGGAACCAGGGGCGGCAGGCCCTCAATGCTCATAGCAGCCGCAGGCATAAGGCCCAGGCAGTGGCACATTAAAGGTGCAAGGCGAAGCTGGGGCAGCGCTTGGACCTCTTTTTCCGGGGATAGTACGGTTTCGCCAAAAGTATACAGAGGGACATGACGCTCCGCAGGCGAAACGCCCCCGTGAAAGCCATTCGCGTTCATGCCGTGATCGGCAGTAACCAGGATTTTGTAGCCTTCGTTCATCCAGATTGGCAGCATCGTAGCCAGCAAACCGTCGGCTTGACGAACAGCTAACTCGTATTCCTTGCTCTCCCCGCCATAGCGGTGGCCCGCATCGTCAATATTCATCGAGTGGACGTAGAGGAAATGGGGATCGAACGCCCCGCGCAAGTATTCGGCATCTGCAAACACATGGCTGTCGGGATATTGGTCCTCGAAGTAGAAGCTGCCATGCTGGATCGGGCGCAGCACATTGTGCTGGTGGCGGTCGGTAATCGGGTTGAACGGGGATGAGCTGTACAGCTCACTGACCCAGTGATAGGCGGCTGCGGCTGTACGAAGATTCGCAGCTACCGCCAAATGGAAGACACTCTGCTCCTTGCTGGGCCTGTTGATATGGTTGGCCGTGATGCCATTTCTAACCACTGGTGTGCCGGTAAGCAGTACCTCGTAGAGCGGCCGCGACAAGCTGGGTAATTCCGACTGTACCCGGTAGCAAGACATGACTCCCTGCTCCACCAGATGCTCCATGTAACCCAAATACTTTCGAGCCGCATCATACCGAAGTCCATCCAATACAACCACAATAAGCTTGTTAGTGATCTCACTCATTTTTGTCCCGCCCTTCCTGAATCAGAGAATGGGTGATTCTATGCGCCTTCCCGCTCCAAATGTCTAAGCTGTGCCGGGTCCAGCACCAGTGTAACCTGATCATGCTCCCGCAACCGCAGCCAACTTCCGTCGTTCAGCACGTCTACTGTCAGGCGAATGCCGGAGGCTTCGGCTGTGCAGCGGATGATATTCCCCAGCATCGATACCGAATGAATGCTGGCGTCCAGAAGGATACGACCCTCTCCTTCCGCCGCAGCGGCCTCCCCAGCCTTAAGCAGCGTAATCGCTTCAGGGCGTAGGGCGAAGCTGTCCGCCGAGCTGTCTACCCGGCCGAATAGTTTCAGCGCCTCCGGCCTAGTGAACACGTTGTAGCTGCCCATGAACCGCGCCACAAACTCAGTGCGCGGCGCCGTGTACAGCCCTTCAGGTGAGTCATCCTGAATAATCCGTCCCCCCTTCATGACGCACACCCGGTCAGAGACAATTAGCGCCTCTTCCTGGTCGTGCGTGACGAACAGGGTCGTCATCCCAAGGCGCTTCTGGATCTCACGGATTTCAGTCCGCAGATTCTTGCGGATCTTGGCATCCAACGCACTGAGCGGTTCGTCCAGGAGCAGCACCTTGGGCTGCACAGCCAGCGAACGGGCCAGCGCGATCCGCTGCTGCTGTCCGCCGGACAGCGACTGTGGATATACGTCCCGCTTCTCTTCAAGGTCAACCAGAGCCAGCAGCTCTTCGCTGCGGGTACGTTGGGCCGCCTTGGACATCCCGCGCATTTTCATCCCGTATTCAACATTCTGGCCCACGGTCAGGTTAGGAAATAGCGCATACGACTGGAACACCATGCCTACCTCCCGGTTGCGAGGCGGCTGGCGGGTGACGTCCTTTTGCGCCAACATAATACTGCCACCATCCAGTTCTGTCAGGCCAGCTATGCAGCGCAGCAGAGTGCTTTTTCCGCAGCCTGAGGGTCCTAGCAAGGTCACAAGCTCCCCCTCCCGGATCTCCAGATCCACATTGTCCAGGACACAGGCGTCCCCGAATAATTTGCGCACACCTTGCAGCTTCAAATAATCATTCATCCGCGAACGCCTCCCATCTTTTTACCCAGCTTCATTAGCACCATGGATAGCACCAAAATAAACACAAAGTACGAAATCGCAATCGCACTGGCCAAATGCCCGCTCTCGCCAACCCGCTTATACAAGTAAATCTGGATCGTCTGGATATGTCCGCCAACCAGCATATTCGTCAGTACAAACTCACCGAACAGCACAGAAAAGGACAGCAATGCAGAGACCATTACACCCGGCCAGATATTAGGGAGAATCACATTCATAAAGGCCTGGCGGCGGCGCGCACCGAGTAGCTCAGCGGCCTGCAACAGCTCGGCAGCGGAGACGGTCAGCAGACTGTTGCGAATACCCTGATACATGTACGGAAGAATAACCACAAAATAAGCACCGACCAGTAGGTAAGAAGTGCCAGCGATATTAAGCGGTCCGGAAGAATAGGTACGAATGAGACCCACTGCCGCTACAACACCAGGGACCGCATACGGTAGAACAACAATACCCTTCATCAAGCTCTCCCAGCGCGGAAAATACATCGTAATCACGAACACAGCTGGCAGCATGACTACCAGACTGACCACTACGCTAATAAGACACAGGTACAGCGAAGTCCAAAGCGCCTCCATAAAACGGAGGTCCTGAAACATCTGTATGAACCAGTCGAAGGTCCAAGCGCGAGGCAGCAAGCTGTTCTGCCAATCCTGCGCAAAAGCATACAATCCCGTAGCCAGCAGTGGCACGAGCAGATAAACCATCAGGAGCAAGATCAGTACACGTGGGGCAAGCCCCGCTTTGCGGGTATTCATTGTCCCATCTCCTCCCTTGCCCTTGGCCGAAGACGTCGTACCACACTGGCCTTAGGCTGAGGTTTATCCGCAGTTCTCCCCACGAAACGTCCGGCCCGCCGGACCATTACATGGTTGAGATAAACAGCCAATAGCGTAGTCAGTGCCAGCAGGACAGCCAGCGTACTACCCATCTCCGGTTGGGTAACCACATTCCCTGCGACCAGAGAGCCAATGCGCACGGCAAGCAGATTATAATTACCACCGACCAGCGCATAAGCCGTCGCATACGCACCCATGGCATTAGCAAAGAGAATACCCATCGTGCCAAAAATCGCCGGAGCCAGTATCGGCAGACCGATAGTCTTCCAGAACTGCCAGCGCCCCGCACCAAGCAGCGCCGCCGCTTCTCTCCATTGCTCCCGGATCCCGTAAAAAGACGGATATAGCAGTAGCAAAGACAGCGGCACCTGGAAATAGACATAAACCAACGCTAAACCCGTCCAGCTGTACAGATTGAATCCGGCGAATACGTCCCAGCCCCAATCCTTGAATAGCAGGGTGAATATTCCGTTGTTACCCAGCAAGATAATATACGCAAAAGCCAGCGGTACGCCGGCAAAGTTGGAGGTCATATTCGAGACCATCAGCACCCGGTCGCGTACGGCTGGCGTGAAGCGGGTGATGCAATAAGCGCACACCAGTCCGATGATGATTCCAGCCACACTGGAAGCGATGGAGATGAACAGGCTGTTCTTGATCGCCTGCATATAATAGGCACTTTGCAGCGCATGCACATAATTACCAAAGGTAATACCCTTCCCGTCTCCGCTATGGAAACTGTTGCTCACCATGGACAATACAGGCACGAGCTGGAACGCCAGCACCATCAGTACGAACGGAATCAACGCCAGAATGACACCGCCGCGTCTGTTCTGTTTCATTCTTTACAAGCCACCTCTCTGCCCCATTCAAAAAAGCGGGCGCTCCGGCATGATACATGACGAAGACGCCCTCTGATTAAAGTATTGCTCCCGTGTTCCCGGGATCGATTAGTTCAAATGCACAAGAACGCGTTCTTGCCATAGTTGCGGAATGGTCTTGGCTGTTTCTTCCCATACCTTGTAGTCGCCTACCGGTTTGACGTTGGCATATTCTTCCTTCGGCAGCAGCTTTGCTGCCACATCATCCGGCAATTTGACACTGTCACGGATCGGACGAGCATAACCGTTAGCCAAATTAATCTGGCCTTTATCACTCAGGATGTACTCCCGTGTCAGCTTGGCTGCATTCGGATGCGGAGCCCATTTGTTGATGATCGTTGCATAACCGCTGACTACGCTGCCTTCCTTCGGAATGGCAACGTCAAAGCCATCTTTGTTGATTTGATCTCTGTAGTTCAGAGCGTTGAAATCCCACAGCAGGGTTACTTCAACCTCACCCTTTTCGATGTTAGCTACAGAAGCTTCTGCATTCGAGAGACGGCCTTTCTTGGCCAGATCTTCGAAGAATGCAATCCCTGGTTCAATGTTCGACTCGTCACCACCAAAAGCGATCGCTGCGGCAAGTACTGCCATTTGCGCTTGCGCTGCTTTAGTCACATCGCCAACAATGATTTTATAATTGCCATTCTTGAGATCTTCCCAGCTCTTCGGCGGGTTCGGAACAAGCTTCGTGTTGGTCAGGAACGAAATACTGCCTTGGTAACCAACGACCCAGTTACCATCTTTGTCTTTTGCCCAATCAGGAATTTCATCCCAATAAGAAGTTTTGTATGGCTGTGTTACACCCTTTGCTACCGCAACAGGACCAAACGCAATACCAACGTCACCGATGTCTGCTGTCGGTTTATCTTTTTCCGCTTCGAACTTGGCAATTTCCTCCGCGCTCGACATATCTGTATCTTCATGCTTCAATCCATATACGCTAGTCATATCTGCCCAGGTGTCTTTCCAGTTCGCCCATGAATCAGGCATGCCGACACTCATTACACTGCCTTCTTCCTTGGCTTTGCTCTCAATGTCACTCAAGCTAAGCTCTGGTGCAGCAGCATTACTTTCCGGCGCATTCGCCTTGTTTTCCGAATTTCCACAAGCAGCAAGCAACAGGACGAGCAAGGACAGCGTAAGACCGATGAACCATTGTTTTCTGAATCGGATTGTCATGATTTCCCCTTCACTCCCATTTCCTATTTGTGGGCTCTTCTCTAAGGACCAAGCAGTTCTTCACCCACTTGCAGTATAGGAGCCGATTATTTGCCGGAGATTAAGGATAATGGGGTGGATTGTAAAAGAGAGACGTAAATTTCCAATTTCATGTATTAAAAAAGACACCCTATGGGTGTCCTCGGCTTTATAAAATGATGTATTTAAGTATTTTCACCGATAAATAAGACTTATATACGTAATTATATAACAATCATTACCTCAAGACAGCGTAATTACGTAAGTCACAAACTGATATTTATTGTCCTTTAACACAGACGTTGAAACGAGTAACTTCTTTCCGGATGGGCTCCAACGCAGCTTGTCAGAGGCCTGCATTTCGTCGGAAATAGGGGTTTGCTCCCCAGTCTCCACCTCGGTGATGAACAAACGGTTTACATTGCCGTTATCAGAGCTGACATTGTAGGCCAGCTTACTGCCGTCCGGTGACCAATTGGTACCAAAAATCTGCATCCCGCTGTCTATCACAGATTGCTCATTGCCTGCAGGATCGCAGAGAACAAGCTTCATCTCCCCTGGGCCCTCCCGCTTTACAATAGCTAACCGGGAGCCGTCAGGGGAAGGGATAATCCACATTACATTCTTTTTGATCATCTTAGATTTCTTGGTCTCTGTGTCGTAGGCGAACAATTCGCTATCCTCATGGGCAACGTAATAGATGATACTTCCAGACTGCACTACGTTGTGGATCATACCCGCATCCGTCTCCAGCACGACCTCACTCTTGCCCTGCACATCAGCTTTGATAATATCGCCTTTCATGTCTGGGTAGATCACATGTCCACTGTCAGCCCACTCTCCTTCAGTCGCCATGAACTCATCCTTGCCCAGCTGAACCGTCTCACGGGTCTCCAGATTCATTACGTAGCCGACGCCGGTAGCTTCATAGACTTCTTTATAAAAAATATACTTGTTATCCGGAGACACTATCGCATTGCCAAGACTCTCTTTCCCCTCCTTGAGGGGCTGATCCTGGCCGCTTGCCAGATTACGGATATAGAAGTTATGGGGATAACGCTCCTGACCTTCAATCATTTCAGGAGTCAGCTTTCGATTTTCCTTGTCGACAGCAAGCTCATTCTCGCCTAACCAATCCATACCACGGATGCCTTCGAACTTGTCGATGCTATCAAGCTTGAGCTTCGTATAGACGGAATCTGTCGTATTGTCCATTACCGTGACTTTTTGCCCCGACTTCTCCACAACGTGCCTGGCTTCCGTGCCCGCCGTACCGCACGCGGTCATAGCTAGAAGAAAGGCCCACCCTAGCAGAAGACTTCCCGCTCTCATCAAGCGGCTTGTGGCCTTCGACTTGCCTGTATTACCGCCTTTCTGGTCTTCCATACCCGAATCCTCCTAGAACATTGTTGCTCTCAGCATAATAGAGCCATATTTCCAAACCATTGCAGAATGTTTCCATAGTGTAAATTGGATGCGAATTCAATCTATCCAGCCCCTCATGATACCGCCGGGAAAGACAAGACGAACACAGAGCCCGGCCCTTCGGTATTCAGAAGCTCAATTGTACCGTGATGCTTCTCCACCAAATTTTGCACCAGCGACAGACCAAGACCTGTGCCTCCCGACTGCCTGGACCGGTCACGATTGACTGTGTAGAATGGTTCAAAAATCTTCTCCCTGGCTTCCGCAGGAATACCAATCCCCGTGTCACGGACAATCATGCGGACCTTGCCCTCCTGCTGCTCACAGAAGATGTGAATGTTTCCTCCGGGAACGTTGTATTTGATCGCATTGTCGAGCAGGTTGATAAAAATATGCATAAAGCTTTCGCGGTCCATCCAGACATGGGTAGGGTGTACATCCAGACTGATGGTGAGGCCAAACCGCTCCGCCTTTCCATTCATCCGGCTGCAAATTTCCCTGAGCTCTGCCGCGACCTCCAGTAGCTCACTCTGGGACTCAAAATCATATTTCTCCAGGGCTGTCAATTGCAGTACCTTCTCCACCATCTCATAGAGCCGCTGGGTCTCCTTGGCGATATTCTGCTTGGCATCCGCCAGAAGCCGGGGATCATCGTCATACATATTAAGCAGATCCACATAGGCCTTGATCGAGGTCAGTGGGGTCTTGAATTCATGACTGATGTTTCCGATATACTGTTTCTGCTGCTGCTCCAGTGCCTGAAGTTTCTCGACGGCCAGTTGGAGCTTGCGTTGCTCCTCATCCTTAGCCGCAATACTCGTTTCAATCTCCTGACTCATGTAAAAGATGCCCTGCGCCAGCTCTCCCAACTCGTCCTTCCGGCGAAGCGGAGGTTCAGCGATATACTCGGCGCGGCGAATCTTCTCTGCAGCCTGCTTCAACCGGCCAATGGCGGCAGCTGCGGTATTGAAATACAGATACCCCAGCAAAAAGCTCAGCAAGAGCACGATTCCGCCTGTAGTCAGGAAAAGGTTCTGGAGAGTATGCTGAAAATCGTTGTTGCTCTTCAGCGAATACCGGAGCTGAACCACTCCCATCTGCCCCTCCGGGCCTTGCAGCGGGGCCAGATAGAGTAGAGTATCACCTGCATTTTGGTAGGCGATTTTATTCTCCAGCGCATAGGACAGGGCGGTGCTGACATCCGGCTTTACAGGCGTTGGGTTGCTCTGTGCAGAGGATCCGACCATGACTCCCTCTTCGTCATACAATGTAACTTCCATACCAGTGAACCCGGCCAGTTCAACAGCCATTCCCCGGCCCCGCAGCCGAAGGAAGGCCTGCGGCTCCGGGCGGTCGCCCGTCCCTGTATAATACGTCTGCTTCACCCGCAGATTGACGGTTTTAACATGTTGCGCCAGATAGCTTTCCACCTGAGCCTGCTGGTTGTTATCCACTCCACGTAGCACAAAAAAACTCAGCACCCCGATAGCTAGAATCAGCAGCAGCGCCAGAAAAAAGCTGAACTTCAGCTTAATGCTGATCTTCATGAGTAATCTCCTGCAGGGACCGCTTTATACCCTACTCCATATACAGTTTGCAGGATATTCTGATAGGGCTCGCCCAGCTTCTTGCGCAAACGCTGGATGTGAATATCCACCGTGCGCGTGCCGCCCGCATAGTCCATCTCCCACACCTGTTCCAGCAGCTCTTCCCTCATGTAGACCCGCTGCGGATGGGATAACAGCAAGTGCAGAAGGTCGAACTCTTTTGGCGTTAGGTCCAGTTGTTCTCCGGCGATCTGCACACTCCGGTGATCCGGCTGCACCTTAAGCGTGCCATACTGAATCAGCTCCGTCTTTGTGTCTACGCCCTTCTTGTCCAGCCTGCGCAGCAGCGCCTTCACACGAGCCAGCAGCTCGCGAATTTCGAACGGCTTGGTCATATAATCGTCTGCGCCAAGCTCCAAGCCGATGATTTTATCGACAATATCATTTTTGACAGTTAGCAGTATAATTCCAATGTCACTCCGGTTCTCCAGCTTCCGGCATACATCATATCCGCTCATTCGCGGCATCATCACATCCAGTACCAAGGCGTCCGGCTGAAAGGTACTCACCTTGCCAAGTGCCTCTTCACCATCCCCGGCTGTATCTACGTCATAGCCCTCACGGCGCAGTGCATAAGCAATGGCGCTCACGATGCCTGGTTCGTCATCGACGACCAGCACTTTTTTATTCATAGGTGTTCACCTTTTCAACGAGATTTAAGTTTATCATTTATTCAGTATACCCTCTGACCCGGTTCACACCAAAATGAAACATCAGCCAATTTATATAGTGTGAACTTAAACCTGTAGCGTCCTGGAGGGGTGAAATCCTTGGATACAGGGATTCCACGCTTCACTGAAATATTCCACTGAGCCACGCACGAGCTTACGAGGGGCTTTGATAACAGGAAAATATACCGTTAATTCATTTCTTTCACCTTATCTGGCATCAATAACGGGAATTTCTCCAGTTAAAAACCTCTTTTATCCCACAATGGGGTAGTTATGAGATAATTAACTGGATATTTTCCAGTTATTTTTGAAAAAGAAGTAAATTTAGTCAAAACAACAGGAGTTATTCCTGTTATCCACATGCCCTATCACGCTCTATATCATGTCCTATCGAGTATTGTTAAGCTTTTCGGAGCAATTGCTACCTGAATGCGCTGAAATCATTGCGAACCAAGGGTTAATTTTGTACGTTAGGATAAAAGGAGGGCTTTACATGAACCAATGGAAAGAGTTGACGGAGGAATCCCGGACCAAATGGGAGGAAAATGCAGCGTTCTGGGACAGCTATATGGGCGATCTCAGCAACCAGTTCCACCGGGAGATTATCCGGCCCAAGACCGAGGAACTGCTGAGTGTCACAGCAGGGCAAGCCGTACTGGATATCGCTTGCGGCAACGGGAATTTCTCCAGAAGGCTGGCTGAGCTTGGCGCTGCCGTGACTGCTTTTGACTACAGTCCCAACATGGTACAGCGGGCTATCTCACGAACCGGACAGACAGCAGCGAATATTGATTACCGGGTGATCGACGCCACGGACTACGGCTCCCTACTGACACTGGGCACCGCTCAATATGATGCTGCTGTCGCAAATATGGCGCTTATGGATATTGCCGACATTGTGCCTCTGGTACAAGCATTGGGACAGATACTGAGAGACAATGGTGTTGTCGTCTTTTCGATTCCGCATCCGTGTTTCCAGGCTCCCGGCACCCGAAAAATCCATGAGACCGAGGACCGTAACGGGGAGATTATCCACCGCAACAGCGTGCAGGTCAGCAGCTACCTGACTCCAGAGCCGACGTACTCCATTGGCATCAAGGGCCAGCCCGTGAGCCCATCTCATTTTTCATAGACCACTGTCCTATTACATCCATACGTTCATGCAGTCTGGCTTTGTGCTGGATGGCCTAGAAGAACCTAGCTTCGAACTGGATGAATCTGTGAAAACCCAGTTTGATTGGTATGAGCTGCCGGCAGCTGTGATTTTCCGGTTTAGAAAAATCCGCCCCTAAAAGATTGAAACAAGATGGCGCCGAAATGGAGCTATTTTTTCTATAAAAAATAAATATAACTAAAGTTTCCCATCACTTGTCAAAGGAACTTCACCGCGCTGTAGGGAAATGTTCTACCTTAAGACATCATTGAGCTGAATAGAGGTGAAGCGCTATGGATAACCATCTTGAAGATTGGATTATAGAAGCAGATATTACCAGCATGCAGGCGGAAATGACCGCAGGGAGAGTGACTTCAGAAGATCTGGTCAACATCTATCTGGAGCGTATCCGCAAGTATGATCCTGTGCTTCGTTCTGTACTGGAGATCAATCCGCAGGCTGTAGATATAGCAAGGACTCTGGATCACGAGCGAAAGGACAAAGGCCCCCGTGGTCCACTTCACGGCATTCCAGTACTGTTAAAAGATAATATTGACACCCATGATAACATGCATACCAGTGCAGGCTCGTTGGCGTTAGCCGAATCTATCGCTCCAGAGGATTCCTACGTGGCTGCCCGGCTGCGTGCGGCAGGAGCAGTTCTTCTGGGCAAAACGAATATGACCGAATGGGCAAATTTCATGTCCCCAACGATGTGGGCAGGATACAGCGCCAGAGGGGGCCTTGTTCTGAACCCCTATGGTCCAGGTGAACTGTTCATTGGCGGCTCCAGCTCCGGTTCCGCGGCGGCTGTTGCGGCCAATCTTGGTGCTGCGGCTATCGGAACAGAAACCTCAGGCTCCATCATTGGTCCGGCAGGCCGTAACTGCCTTGTCGGTTTGAAGCCCACGGTGGGCTTAATTCCTTCATCCGGCATTATACCGATCACGTATAGCCAAGACTGTGCTGGTCCGATGACTCGAACCGTAACAGATACAGCGATTCTGCTTGGCGCACTCACCGTAGAGGGTAAGCCGCAGGATTACCGGCCCTATCTGAACCGGGAGGCCTTGAAGCAGGCGCGAATAGGGATTCCGCGATTCTATTATCAGGATCTGGACGAGGCCAGACTGGCAATTATTGAAGAAGCCATCTCTCAGCTTAAAGCACAGGGGGCAGTGATTATAGACCCTGTACATCTCCCCTGCGAAGATATGGAGTGGGATGGCAATGTGATGCGCTATGAATTTAAGGCCGCACTCAACAGTTATCTTGGAAAACTGCCAGATGATGTGCCCGTTCACTCACTTGCAGAGGTCATTGCCTATAATAAACAGTACGGCGAAGCTGCGTTGAAATATGGCCAGGATACCTTGATTTGGTCCGAAGAAACCAGCGGCACACTGACCGAGGAGGTCTATCTGGAAGGCAGAAGGAAGGACCTGCACATGTCTCGGGAACAGGGGATTGACCATGCGCTGCAAAGCCATCAGTTAGATGCCCTCCTGTTTCTGGACGACGAAGAAGGCGCTGATATTGCCGCTAGGGCAGGTTATCCGTCTATCACTGTTCCCGGAGGATTCGCCGTAACAGGGGTTATAGCACCGGGAGGATACACTACCAAAGGACATCAAGGGATTACTTTTGTAGGGACCGCCTTCAGCGAGCCGGTGCTGTTGGGGTTGGCCTATGCCTATGAACAGGCTAGTGGTCACCGTGTCGCGCCTAAGCTTGATTAAATGCTAAGTACTATAACCAAAAGCAATCTTTAGATTATCTTAAAGAACAATTAAGGTTTATCTCAGGTTCGCTGTTTACAATAACATTAGGTCAAACAGAAGACTGAACTCTCACACCCATAACCGTACGTATATATTAAGCACCAAAAAACAGGAAAAGAGGATTTCTAACTATGAACATAAAGCGAGTGATGATTGTCGGAACGATGGTAGTCGCCATGTCCTTCGGAGGCACCGCCTGGGGTAGCTCCATCACAAGCGCAAGTCCGGTAGCGAAGTGGACTGCCACTGGCGTTGCGGAGAAGGATGACCTGCTGGAAGCACTCAATCAATCATCGAATGAGGAGTTATATGAATCGTTGTATGACGGGAAGTCACTGCATGACATTGCCGCTGATCAGGGCGGGGATATTGCCAATGTGATTGAGCTGCAACTGACACAGCTTACACAGCAGTTGGATGAGCGCCTACACAGCGGAAGCATTACGGCTGAGCAATACACTGCGCACAAGGCAGAAATCAAAGAAATTGTTGAGCAGAGTGTCCTCACTTCATTCGGTTAACAGGATTACATAGGAGGTGGACATTCTGATATCACTAGCAGAAACTAAAAGCCCGGCCAGATGGCCGGGCTTTCTTGTGTGTATATGAATAGAAGTTATCCCTTCTTCTCGTTCTCCCGGTTAATCTCCAGAATATCCAGGAAGAAGACGAAGATCGGAATCCCCAGGATCAGCCCCCACACGCCCATATAATGCTCAGAGAACAATAGGACGACAAAGGTGTAGAACATCGGCAGATTCATTTTGGAGGACATCAGCTTCGGATTGAGGAAGTATCCCTCAATAAAGTGTAATACAGCAATCATAGCTACTACATAGATGATCATCATCAGACCGCCGATATTGTAACCAATGATGCACAGCGGGATCAACGAGATTACAAAGCCTACGACCGGGATCAGGCTAAGCAAGAAAATCATAATTGACAGCGCGAACAGATACGGAAAGCCCAGAATCCACAGCCCAACCACTGTAAACACTGTATTGAACATCGCGATTAGAAGCTGTGCTTCGATAACTTTGCCGAAAGAAGAGATGAATTTTTGACCAAAGTACTCAAGTTCCTTGTAGAACCAGTCGATCTTACTTGTTCGCAGTCTGGATGTGAAGTTGACAATCCGATTCTTCTCCAGAATGAACACAAAGCTAAGAATCGTGGATAACACAAAGGTCGTACCCCAGTTGCTGATTCTCAGAACATATTCAATTCCTTGCGTCATGTAGGACTCGTACTTCAAATCCTTTAAGGTTCTAAATATATGCTGGGTGATGTCATTCTGGGGAATATCTTCAGACGTAAGGTTGGTTAGAAAATACGTTAATTGCTTGATCTGGACAAATACTTTGGGAAGGTAATTGACGAGTGCAAACACTATCGTAGCAATCAAAGCCAGGTACAGAAAAACAATGATAACCTTGCTGTTAATCCGGACATATTTGTCCAGCCGTTTGGTTAACATCACCTGAAAGCTGTTCATGACATAAGCAATCAGAAAGGTCAGCAGCACCAGATTGAGCATATCTCTGATACTGAACAACAGCAGGCAGATCAGAAATAATATTCCGAAACGCCGAACAGTTAAATTTTCAAAAAAACGCTTGAACACTTCCATGCTTCCTCTCCATTCGCTTGCAATTAGCACCTTATTATAGTCTACATTAATGAAAACAATTATAGCAAATAACGGGCTCCGAATCGGTCGTATTTTCGCGATTTTTGTACTTTTTTAGAAAAAAATAAGAGATATTGCAGAAACACTCTCCTTGCCCTGTCTCTTTGTCCTCCTATTCGTCTAGGCTCCCCCTTTATATGGTAAAATATCCCCTACACGCAATTCATCCACAAATTGTTGCAACGATTGATAAAATTCCACCGCATGCTGTATCTTGGCGTAGTCTATCAGACAGCGCTGCTGCTCGTCCTCACATAGCTCTCCTGACTCCAATAGTTCCTGAAGACCTGGCAGCACATGCTCCAGCGCTTCATTCATCACATCAATCTCCCGCTGCAGCTTCATTGTAAAGAAGCTTCTGAACGCCCGGAAGAAATCCGTCTCCGCCATATATAGATCCTTGCGATCCTGCTTCTCTTCCAGCTTCGTAACCATGCCCGAAGAGATTAGGGAACGGACCCCATAACTCATATTACTCTTGCTCATGCTCATCATATGCTTCATTTCTTCAAGCGTCATCGGCCGATCTTCAAAGAACATGATCCCGTACAACTGCCCGAATGAATAATTGGCTCCATATAAATCCATCGTCTGCGCGATAGCATCGATCATTCTGCGCTGCAATTGCACCCGCGGCGTCAGCTCCAAATCTAACTCTCCAATTCCTTCTCGCTTCATCATGCACACCTTCACTTCCTGTGGAATCTATCCTCTACATTACACAAAACTGAAACTTTTATCGCGTTTTTTAAGAATTTTACATAAATCTAGCTTCCGTTTTACGCCGTCTTTACCACACCTGCAGATATTGAGTGTACAATTTTTTTTGAACAGAGAAGCTTTACTCCAAATTATACAGTGAAATTGAAAAGATGGAATGGGGTATATACACAATGATTCGATCGAAGTTTATCGGCGGCTTAAAGCCAGTGCTATTCACACTGCCAGCCATGATTCCGTTCACCGTGTTCTGGCTTGCACCGCTGCTGTACGTCTTGTATCTAAGCTTTACCGAGTGGGACTTCATGAGTCCGGAAAAAACCTTCGTCGGGCTCGACAACTACATCAACCTGCTGAGTAACCCTGCTTTTTACCAGGCACTACGGGTCACCGTGTTGTTCTGTGCAGGCACAGTGCTTCCAGTTATCGCGATCGGCCTTGGATTGGCCCTTCTAATGAACAAGAAGCTGAAAGGCTCCGCAATTTATCAGGTACTTTTGTTCTCGCCTTGGGTGACTCCAACGGTAGCCGTATCCATCGTCTGGTCGTGGATCTACGAACCGGAGATCGGCCTCGCCAATACAGTCCTGAGCTTTCTGGGCTTCGAAAAGCTCGGCTGGCTACAAGATCCAACCTGGGCGCTCGTCGGCGTAATGCTCGTCACCATCTGGAAATCTGTCGGCTGGGCGATGATCTTTTATCTGGTAGCCTTGCGCAATGTGCCTACCGATCTTATGGAGGCAGCAGACTTGGACGGAGCAAGTCCTGTCCACAAGTTCATCCGCATTACGCTTCCGCTGATCTCACCGACCACCCTGTTCCTATTTATTGTTCAGCTTATTCAGGCGTTGCAGGCTTACGATCAGATTAACGTACTGACCCAAGGTGGACCGTCTGGTTCCACGCGTACCTTGCTATACATGTATTATCAGTCCGCTTTCGAATCGTTCCAAATCGGGGAAGCCTCCTCTATAGCCATGACACTTGTCTTCATATGTATGCTGCTATCCCTGCTGTCCGTTATCTTCAGCAGCCGAAACACTCACTACTAATAATGAAACTAGCCATCTAGGAGGGCTTTATGAGTATTCTTTCGCACATAGGCAAGCTGTCACGCCATTTGTTCTTCGCTGCACTTGCTTTAATCATGGCTTTTCCATTCTACTGGATGATTACAAATGCGCTCAAAACTAATGATGAGATCTGGCAATCCCCGCCAACGCTATGGCCACAGACACCGTTATGGGGCAACTTTGCAGAAGCCTGGCATGCAGCACCGTTCTCCCGGTATATGGGTAACAGTATTATCGTTGCTACTTCCATCGTTCTGATCCAAATGTTCAATTCCGGCATGATGGCCTATGCGCTCACCCATATGAAATTCCGGCTCAAAGGATTGTTTTCCGGAATCATCCTGTTCGGCTACATGGTTCCGGCCACAGCCGTTTATCTCCCAAGCTATCTGGTCCTGTCCCAGCTTGGCCTGCTCAATTCCTATGCCGGGCTGATTCTGTCTAACTGCGTCAGCGTGTTCTCGATTTTCCTGATTAGACAAGCATTCTTGCAAGTTCCCCATGAACTGGTAGAGGCCGGTGAAGTGGATGGTGCCTCGCATATGCGAATTCTCTGGACCATTCTCGTTCCTGTGGCCCGCTCTTCCTTTGCGGTGCTGGCCCTCATCACGTTCATTGATCAATACAATAACTATTTCTGGCCGACGCTGATCACCAAAGACCCTAACCTCCAGTTGGTATCTGCCGGACTTCGTAGCTTCTTCGTTGAAGGAGGTGCATACGGATTAAAATGGCCGCTGATCATGGCTGCTAGTGCCTTTACAATCGCTCCATTGCTGCTTGTCTTCCTGGTGGCGCAAAAAACAATTATGTCCAGCGTCAACATGACCGCCGGGTCCAGCAAAGGTTAATATTCTTATCACATAATACTTAATTTGAAGGAGAATGATGATGAACGTTTTGAAAAAAGTATCCGCCGTATCCCTGGTTGCCAGCTTCACCCTGCTCACCGCCTGTGGCGGAAACACTGCGAACACTACAAACACCACTGGTAAAGCGAATGCTGCTGCTGAGACAAACGCTCCGGCTTCTTCCGCACCTAGTGCTCCAGTAACCATTGAATTCTGGTACGGACTGGGCGGTAAGCTGGGCGAGAACATGGACAAGCTGATTCAGAAATTCAACGCCTCACAGAAGGATGTTATCGTTAAAGGAATTGTACAGAGCGACTATACAGAGACCGAACAGAAGCTCCAGGCCGCTATCGCAACTGGACAAGTACCTGCTGCTGTACTATCTTCCAATGTAGACTGGGCACGTAAAGGCTACTTCGCTCCAATGGACGATCTGATCGCCCAACTGCCAGACTTCAACAAAGAAGATTTTGTACAGACCTTCCTGACCCAGGGGCAAGTGGACGGCAAGCAGTTCTTCCTGCCAATGTACGGAACTACACAAGTGATGTACTATCGTAAAGATGCCTTTGAGAAGAACGGAATCGAAGCCGATAAACTGAAGACGTGGGAAGATCTCGCGGCAGCAGCTGAGAAAATGTCTGTTAAAGACGGCGGCAAAACTTCCTTCTACGGCTGGGAGCCGATGTGGGGTTATGAGAATATGTATGATGCTGTGCTGAGCAAGGGCGGAAGTGTCCTTAGTGCAGACGGAAAAACTGTAACGATCGATTCTCCGGAATGGGTACAGACATGGGATTCGTTCCGCAAATGGATTCACGAAGATAAAATCATGCGCATTCACTCCGGCGGTCAAGGCTGGGAGTACTGGTACAAAACGATTGATGATGTCATGAAGGGTCAAGCAGCAGGCTACACCGGTTCCAGCGGTGACCAAGGCGATCTGGACTTTGGTGTCGTAGCTGCTATGGAACAACCAGGTTGGGCCGGTGTTGGCGAAGGCAAGCCTGTCGCTCAAGCACTGATGGCTGGTATTCCTACCAAAGCCAGCGACGAGCAAAAGCAAGCAGCTATGAAATGGCTGGCTTACTTCACTAATTCCGAGAATACAGCATTCTGGTCGATCCAGACTGGATACATCTCTGTTCGTCAATCCGCACTGCAAGATCCGGAATTCGTGAAGTTCAGCGAGAGCAATCCGCAAATCAAGATTCCGCTTATGCAGGCAGCACATGGTTCTGCACCATTCCAAGACCCAACTGGCGGCAAAATCACTGATGCACTGAAGATTGCAGCGGACAAGGTAGAAATCCAGAACATCCCTGCAGCAGAGGCACTTCAAGAAGCAAAGAAAACTGCACAAGCGGCTTTGGATAAATTGAAATAAAGGTGGCTAATCGTAATGTCTGATCTTATTACTCCGCAAGGGCGTCAAGCTGTATCTGCCATCCTGTTCGATAAAGACGGGACCCTGCTGGAATTCGTATCCCTCTGGGGAGTCTGGTCCAAGTGCCTGCTGGAGCGTTTCGGCGCACATCTGCACAGCCGCCAGCTCACGCTCCAGCCGGAGACTATCCCATCCCTGTTCGGTACCGTGCACAATGAAGACGGGAACATCACGGATTATGATCGCAACGGCCCGCTTGCCATGGGCACGATGGCTGACCTCTACGCTATTCTCGCCTGGCAGGGCTACCTGCAGGGACTATCCTGGGCAGAGACGATGGAGATCGTTGATCTGTGTCGTAAGGAAGCGGACGCCATGATGGACGAGATGCGGCCAGTCGTCCCCCTGCCGGGGCTGACACGCTTCCTAGAGGAGGCCCGGAGCCATTGTGTGCCTATGGCGGTGGTCACCGCCGATGAAACCGATGCGGCAGAGAAGCATCTACGCTGGCTCGGCATCCGTGATTACTTCTCTGAGGTGATCGGAACTGATCAGGTAGAGCGCGGGAAGCCATTCCCGGATATGGTTCAGCTGGCTTGTAGCAGACTTGGGATTGACCCTTCCGGGGTAGTGGTGATCGGAGATACGAACGGCGATATGAGAATGGCCAAGGCGGCAGGTGCCGCCCTGGCTATCGGGCTCCCAGGTTCAGCTTCGGATGATGAGGTAACCAACCTGTTGTCTGATGCGGATGTCATCGTACGTACCTACGGAGATCTAAGCGTCGGGAGACCAGGGAAATGAAGCCGGAAGGAGCATGGGCCTGGATCTTCCTGGCCATGGCCATTGTCTTCGAGCTATCTGGCACCATTTCGATGAAAGCCTCTCAGGGATTTTCACGCTTGTGGCCCTCTGTGCTCATGTTTCTGTTCTACGCGATAAGCTTCACATCGCTTAATTATGCCCTTACCTCTATTAAGGTGGGGATGGCATACGCCATATGGTCGGGAGCCGGAATCATACTGATCTCCGTAGCAGGCATCTTTTTCTTCAAAGAACGGATGCCCATGTCCTCCCTGCTCTGGATTGCCGTCATCGTTGTGGGGATCGTCGGACTTAATCTTAGCGACAAAAGCCACTAAGTGCCTCCGCGTCCCCTTCATATTATTCCAGGAGGTGCCTGTTCCACATGAACATGAATTCTGCAGAAGTGGCAAAACCTCTTGCCAGCTTTCAGATCATCACAGATACACACGTTACTGCCGATCCTAATCATGAATATAATCTTAACTTCGGACAGGCTTTGCGCGATATTGCCAGCCACGCTAAAGGAAGCAGCGGCATCATGCATATTGGGGATGTCACAGACCATGGATTCCCCGAGGAATATGAGGAAGTAAGCCGCATCTTGAGCTTGCACCAAGCAGGACTGCCGAATGTCCGCTTCACGCTCGGTAACCATGATGTCGGCCTCGGTGACTGGCATTCACGCCTGGCGCTGTATGCCTCCCGGACAGGAATGCCTGGCCCTTATCACGATCACTGGATAGACGGCTACCACTTTATCTTCATAGGCACGGAAGAGAATCTACCGCTCTTCTGCGACCTCTCCAAGGAGCAGCTTCAGTGGCTGGATCTGAAACTCGGCGAAGAATCCTCACCGGACAAGCCGGTTTTCCTGTTCCTCCACCAGCCGCTCAAGGATACTGTGGCTGGCTCGCTGGAATCCCAGGAATGGTACGGCGTGACTCAGGACCGGGAATTGCGGGCCATTCTCTCCAAGCATCCGCAGACCCTGTTGTTCACAGGGCACACCCATTGGGAAATGGAAGTCGACAATACGATGTATCCAGGCCGCGGGGAGACTGCAACGATGTTCAATGCCGCATCAACTGCCTATCTATGGACGAACGAGGATGAGCACAAGGATGGAAGCCAAGGCTTCTATGTAGAAATCTACAGCGACAAAGTGCTGGTACGAGGCCGCGACTTCAAGACCGGAACCTGGATTCCCGCTGCACAGTACGAGGTAGCTTTTCCTGCAGCGAACGTGTAACACTTTACCATCCATCTAATTTCAAATATGGTCATACAAAAAAAACGATTGTGTGCAGGCGTAATGCCTTGCACAACAATCGTTTTTTTGATGTCTTTTCCACTAACCCTAGCTCTAGCATTAGCTTGTAGCTATATCTCAACGCTGTACAGGCTCAATTCGGTAGCTCGAAGTCTCGGCATCCGAGGCCCCGGTTCCTTCATGAATCTCCCAGCCGAAGGACAATACCCCTTCCAGCCGCGCCTTCTCGGCTGCCGTTAACGATACCTCTACCGCTTCCTTGCCAGGTTCAAGTTCCAGCACCGGCTCTTTGCCCAGAGCAACGAAAATCCAGCTGCGAACACCGCGAATGGTATTGTATTTGATTTGATAACCTTCCCGTACCGCCCGCTCGAATAGTTCAGGCTGCTCAGCCTGCAACACCGCAAGCTGCTTATAATCAAAATGGAACTCACTTTCGTCCACTGGCAGCTCACCTGAGGCCACTCTCCGTAATAGCTCATCATCAGACCAGCCTAAGGTACGCAGCGATTCCAGGATTAGGGCATCCCACTGGGACAGCTTCACTCTGTTCAAATTCTCCGACATCATTTATTCCTCCCATTGTCGATAAGATGGTTTAGAAATCAGCAACGAAGTGGCCGGGGCTTACTTCACGAAGCTCGGGATTCCCCTCGCCACCGCGCTTTGCTGTATAACCGTTTTGGCTCAGGCGTTGGCCCGCCTTCTTCGGATCTGGTTCCAATATAGAAGACAATAGCGCTTGTGTATATGGATGCAACGGGTTCTCGTACAATTCATCACTTTCGGCAACCTCAACCAAACGGCCAGCATACATCACTCCAATGCGATCGGAAATGTGCCGCACCATCGACAGATCATGCGCAATGAAGAGATACGTCAGTCCGAACTCAGCCTGCAAATCCTCCAGCATGTTCACCACCTGGGCTTGAACGGAAACGTCCAGCGCAGAGATGGGCTCGTCGCAGACGACAAATTCCGGTCTCACGGACAAGGCTCTGGCAATGGAGATCCGCTGGCGCTGCCCGCCACTGAACTCATGCGGGAAGCGGTACAGATGCTCTCGCTTAAGTCCTACCTTCTCCAGCAGGGCCGCAATGACCTCCTTGCGATCTTCGCCCTGGTGGGTACCGTGGATCTTCATTGGTTCGCTGATCAGCTCCAGTACATTCAAACCGGGATTCAACGAAGAATACGGGTCTTGGAAAATCGACTGAATGCGTCTGCGGAACGGCTTCAGCTTTTTCTCGCCCAATCCGCCGATTTGCTGCCCATCAAAGGATACTTCTCCGTCCGTATAATCGTACAGACGAAGTAGGCAGCGCCCCACTGTCGACTTGCCGCTCCCCGATTCTCCGACAAGACCAAAGGTCTCACCCTTGCGGATCTGAAAGCTAACACCGTCCACTGCCTTCAGCACATCCGTATCACGTCCCCAGATGTCTTTGCCTTTGGAGAAATGCTTCTTGAGATTCTTCACGTCGACCAATATTTTGCTCTCACTCAAGCGAACGTCCCTCCTTCCACACCTACGGATACCTCACCATCAGCCAGCCAACACATCGAGCGATGTCCCGGCGACAGTTCGAACACCGGAGGCCGCTCCGCGCAGCGGGCAAACGCATGCGGGCAACGGTCCATGAATGGGCAACCAGGCGGGGGATCCAGCAGATCCGGCGGCGAGCCTTCGATCGGCACAAGGCGTTCTTTCGACTTGCCGCCATTTTTCGGAATAGAGCGCAGCAAGCCTTTGGTGTAAGGATGCTGCGGACGGTAAAAGATATCCTCGACCGTGCCCTCTTCCATGATCAGTCCGCCATACATAACAATAACCCGAGTGCAGACTTGGGCCACTACACCCAAATCATGCGTAATTAGTGCGACTGCGGTATGTGAATTACCCTTCAGTTCCTTAAATAGGTCCAGAATCTGCGCCTGGATGGTCGCATCCAGCGCCGTTGTCGGCTCATCCGCAATTAATAGTTCAGGCTGGCAGGAAAGCGCCATGGCGATCATCACCCGCTGCCGCATCCCGCCGCTGAATTCATGCGGATATTGTTGCAGGCGCTGCTCGGGCTGACTGATCCCAACCTGACGCAGTATATTAGCCGCTTCCGTCAGCGCTGCTTCTTTATTTAATCCGCGGTGTCTGCGGATCACTTCTGTCAATTGCTGACCGATCTTTTTGACCGGATTCAGCGAGGTCATCGGGTCCTGAAAGACCATAGCGATCTGGTTACCGCGCAGTTTTCTCCACTGCTTCTCCGACAGGTTCAGGAGGTTCTCACCGCGGAAGTTGACGTTCCCTGAGGTGATTTTGCCGGGTGGTGTAATTAAAGACATGATTGCCTTGGCTGTCACGCTCTTGCCACTGCCGGACTCACCGACAATACCCACGGTCTCTCCGGCATCAATATGGAAGCTGACACCGCGCACGGCCTGATTCTCTCCATCCCGCGTGGAGAACGAAACCTTCAAATCCTCAACAGACAGTAGACGTTCCGTCATGATGTCTCCACACTCCTATCTCTTGATCAGCTTCGGTTCAAAGCCAACCCGCAAAATATCGCCCAATATATTAAAGCTCAGTACAGTCAAAAGGATCAGCAGACCCGGGAACACTGCCAAATACGGCGCCTGCGCGATATACCCCTGCGCATTGTTCAGCATACTGCCCCATGTTGCATTCGGAGGTTGTACCCCAAAGCCCAAAAAGCTCAGGGAAGACTCCATCATAATCGCCGAAGCGATGTTATTCGTAGCCCCTACAATAATGACCGGGACCAGGCCCGGCATAATATGTTTCAGGATAATACCAAACTCGCTTTGACCCGAGGCCTTGGCGTAAAGTACAAATTCCCGCTCCTTCAGGGTCATCGTCTCCGCGCGGATGACCCGGGCGATATGCATCCACATGAGCAAAGCAATAATGACAATAATATTGCCGACGCTCGGCTTCAAAAATACGCTGAGCAGCAGCAGGATCAGAAACGTTGGTATCGACAATACTACATCCAGCATGCGCATCAGGAGGTTGTCCAGCCAGCCACCAAAGTAACCGCTGATCACTCCTACCGTGACGCCAATACCAGTCGCAATAATCATGGCAGTGAAGCCAACTAACAAGGATACACGGCCCCCGTACAATGCTCTGGCGAAATAATCCCGCCCGAAATCATCGGTTCCGAACCAATGCTCTGCTCCGGGTGGGGTCAAACGTTCCATTACATTCAGCGCATTCGGATCATGACCGGATAAGAACGCGAAGATCGAGGCAAGCGTGAACAGCATCAGAATAATAAGGGCAGCGACACCCATACCATTTCCCAGCAGCTCACTTCCGACATTTTTCCATTTACTGCGATTCATGAGGTCACCTCGTTAGTTTAATTCGCGGATCCACGAAGCTGTACAGGATATCCGCCGCCAGATTGCCTATAATCAGCATCAGAGAAGAGAATAGAGTAATACCCATAATGACCGGATAATCCATCCCCCTCACCGCAGTCATGCCCAAAGAGCCAATGCCGGGCCAAGAGAACACCGTCTCCGTAACAATCGCTCCAGCTACAAGATCACCCATAGACATCCCGAGCAGCGTGATTACTGGTAGCAGCACATGCTTCATAACATGGCGGAACAGCACTGTAGTCTTCGAAGCTCCAAAGGCATATTGAATCTGCACGTACTCTTCTTTTAGCTGACCAATTGTGCTGGAACGAATATAACGCACGTAACTGGTCAGGAATCCGAAAGCCAGCACCGTACAAGGCAGAATTCCATGCTTAAAGATATCTGCCGCCGACTCCACGCCAATGGTACGCATTCCCATACTAGGCAGCCAATGAAGTTTGATCGCGAATAAATAAATCATAAGAATAGCTAGCCAGAACAACGGCACAGAAATTCCGATATACGAAATAAAGTTAATCAGTTTATCCACCCAACGGTTACGGTTCGCTCCGGCCAAAAGACCGAGCGGAATCGCCAGTAACACCGCTAAAGCAATGGCGCTGCCCATCAAACCTGCGGTAGCTGGCAGGCGCTCCAGAATCTGGTCTAGCACTGGCTGGTGATTGATCAATGAATAGCCGAAATTACCTTGAAGCAATTCTTTAAGCCAAATGAAATATTGGATGTAGGCCGGCTTGTCCAGTCCCAAATTATGCCGGACACGCTCGATATCTTCGGCATGCATATTCGGGGTGACGAAGGAAAGCACCGGATCGCCCGGCGCCAGCTTGATCATGAAAAAACATACCACCGATACGAAGAACAGCAGCGGTACGGTTTGCAGCAATCTACGGACGATGAGTTGTCTCATTCGTATACTCTCCTAGCTCATATCGGCAAAAAAATAAGCTGGATTAACCAGCTTATTTTTTCCCGTTCTTATTTAAGGTAGATTTTGGACAAATCTTCAAAAATAACGACAGGCTTCAATACTGCTTCTTCAATGCCACCATATTGCTTAGAGACAGCTACGATGGTCTTGGTATACGCAATAGGGTAGATCGGTGCATCTTCAGCTACGATCTCCTGTGCTTTTTTGTAAATTTCTCCACGCTTAGCAGTGTCTGCTTCACCAGCACCTGCTTCAAACAATTTGTCTACTTCCGGATTGTTATAGTGCGAGTAATTGGAGTTCCCGGTAGAGCTATACAGAATACGGTATGCATCCGGATCATAACCCATTATATATCCAGCCAGAGCAAGTTCAAAGTCTTTAGCGTCCTTATCCGTGAATCGTTTGGAGTATGCGGAAGCATCAACGCTTTGCAATTCCACATCCACGCCGATCGCTTTCAGCTTTTGTTGAACATACAAGGAAACACCTTCTTGTACTTTGTTACCGCTCGTTGTAATAAATCTCAGCTTCAGGTTGCTGACACCCGCTTTGTCCAGTAATTCTTTGGCTTTGGCCGCGTCATTATCATATGAAGTTACGTCATTGGTAAAGAACAGACCATCAGGTGTTACGAACGATTTTGCCGGTTCAGCATAATCAGTAGAGGTGTAAGCCGTTTGGATCAACTCATCGCGGCTCAGCGCCAGGGATAGGGCTTCACGTACTTCTTTCTTAGCAAGAGCACCTCTGTCACTGTTGGCATTGAACAGCAGGTATGCCAGACGACCTTCGCTGTAAGGCAGGATTTCAAAGTTATTCGTCGCTTGGAATGTAGCTACATCTTGCGGATCAAGATACTTCACGTTGATCTCACCGTTTTGCAGCGCAAGGTTCGCACTGTTAGTGTCTTTAGCAACCCGGTAAGTTACAGAATCCAGATGCGGCTTACCACCGAAGTAGTTATCGAAGCGTTCCAAAGTCAGATACTCACCGGTTTTGTATTCTTTGAATTTGAACGGGCCAGAGCCGATTGGAGCGGCATTTTTAGGGCTCTTCTCGATGTCTGCTTCATTCTCAAAGATATGCTTTGGAATCGGAGAAATCTGTACCAGTGTGGCTTCAAAAGCTGGTGCCACTTGCGGAAGCTTGAACTCTACAGTCAGATCGTCCACTTTGACCGCTTGGATCGGCTTGTCACCGATGATCAGGTTGGATCTCAAGAGGCTGTTCTGCTTCTCGTCCAAAATGCTGTTGATTGTGAACACAACATCGTCAGCTGTAAGCTTCTCGCCGTCATGCCAAGTCAGTCCACTCTTCAGCTTCAATGTATACGTAAGGTTATCTGCAGATGGTGTCAGGCTGTCTGCCAGATAAAAAGTTTTCTTCCCGTTATTCACTTGGAACAATGGAGCATAGAGCGCTTGATCAATAGTCAGGCTGACACGGTCGCCCGCATAGTTCGGGTTCAGGATGACCGGATCGGCAGCTACTCCAATAATTAGATTGCCACCCTCTTTTGGTGCGCCATTATCAGCAGGTTGCTGTGTTTCTGCAGGTGCATTACTTGCAGCAGGTGCTGCGTTATTTCCGCCGGAGCAAGCACTCACCAGGAGTGTCAATAATATCACGCCGATAAAACCAGTTAGTCGTTTACGCATGTTTCTTTCCCCCATATCTCTCTATTGAATCCCAAGATGTTTTTTTAATTATACATCGGAATACTAGGGATTACAATGGATGTAATTTCACATAAATGTAACAAGAAGGAAATTAGTAACCAAGTGTACTAACCTTACCTTTTGTAATGACGTACTGAGGCTATTGTACAGCATTTGCATCAATTTTAAAATACGTGACTACGCTACAACCCTATTTTGCTTCATTATTCAGGTTTTAACCGAAGAAAAAGACGCCTCATGAAAAAAATAAGGGTCAACGTTCACGTTTTCTAAATATATTAAACCAAACGCATAAATGTATTTTTAGAACGGGAGGACCTTATGATCACAATAAGCCTGTGTATGATCGTAAAAAATGAAGAGGATACGCTGGACCGCTGCTTAAGCTCTGTGGCCGATTTGGTCGATGAGTTTATTATTGTCGATACAGGATCGACAGACGCTACACAAGAGATTGTCCGCAAGTACAGCGATCAGCTCTTTGAATTTGAATGGATTCGTGATTTCGCCGCTGCCCGTAACCACGCCTTCTCACAAGCGACGAAGGAATATATCCTTTGGCTGGACGCAGACGATATCTTCAAGGATGTAGATCGCGAGCGCCTGCGCGCCCTTAAAGAGTCGCTGGATCCAGCGGTCGATTCCGTTACCATGAATTATCACCTGGCCTTTGATGAACAAGGAAATGTGGTGTCCAGTCTGCGGCGCAACCGGCTAGTCAAGAGAAGCAATGGCTTCCGCTGGATTGGAGCTGTCCATGAATATTTGGAGGTTGGCGGGAACATCATCAACAGCGATATCGCCGTTACCCACAGTAGCATTCATCATGACAGCGACCGCAACCTGAATATCTACGAGGAACGTCTGGCCGGTGGGGAGCAATTCTCACCCCGAGACTTATATTACTTCGCCAACGAGCTGCTGGATCACAGCCAGTATGAGCGGGCCATTAGTTTCTATGGAGAGTTCCTCGGGACGGGGCTAGGCTGGATCGAGGACAACATTGCTGCCTGCGGCAAATTGGCGGATTGCTACCACGGGCTGAAAGATGAGGACCGGGCGCTGGAAGCCGCACTTCTGTCTTTCCGGTATGACCAGCCGCGCGCGGAATTTTGCTGCCGGATCGGGTACCATTTTCTCAATAAAAACAATATCAACGCAGCCATCTTCTGGTATAGGTCAGCGGCAGCTGATCAGCCTTCCGGCGATCAATGGGGACTGCGCAACTTGGCCTGCTCTACCTGGCTTCCCCATCTTCAGCTCTGCGTCTGCTATGACAGAATCGGCCAGCATCAGATGGCTTACGCCCACAATGAGGCAGCACGGACCTACCGTCCCAATGACGAACGTATACTGTTGAACAAGGCCTATCTGGAAGCCGTTCTGAATCCACAGCCACAAGCAGAACCGGCTACCACCCAGGGGGATGAAGTATGAGCGATCAACCGACCCGCGTGCTGCTTGGCAGCCCTATTCATCAGAAGGCGACTGTATTGCAGCATTTTCTGGAATCACTCGGCCGCTTGAATTCAGAAGGAATTCAACTTGATTTCTTTTTTATCGACGACAATCAGGATGAGCAGTCTTCCGAATTACTCAAGGCGTTCAAAGCAAGCACGGGCAATGTTCTGATTCAGCCCTCGGGCTACAATGATACTTATATCCGAAACGATACCACCCATTTCTGGAATTCTAACTTAGTCTGGAAAGTGGCTGCCTTCAAAAATCTTATGATCCAGCGGGCCCAAATTCTGAGCTATGATTATTTATTACTACTGGATTCCGATCTGATCCTCTATCCTGATACGCTAAGTCATCTCATCAGCACAGAGAAAGATATTATCTCTGAGGTCTTCTGGACGCAGTGGCAGCCAGATACGATGTTCCAACCCCAGGTCTGGATGCATGATGAATACAATCAATGGGATCAGCTTCCAGGTGAGAACCTATCAGCTGAAGAGGTCAATCGCAGGTTTCACGAATTCATTAACAGGTTGCAGGTTCCCGGAATCTATGAAGTCGGTGGTCTAGGCGCCTGCACGCTCATCAGCAAAGCAGCCATTGCCAAAGGTATCAGCTACAATCCCGTCAAAAACATCTCCTTCTGGGGAGAAGATCGTCACTTCTGCATTCGTGCCGCAGCGCTTGGCATTCCGTTGTTCGTCGACACTCACTATCCTGCACTGCATCTCTACAGGGACAGTGATCTCAGCAAAGTTGATGAATTTGTGCAGCGAACATCAGGCGAGATAGACACACCGCCGGGCAGCGAACCGGAGTCCCCTTCTGCTCAGGAAGAGGTCACTAAGCCTGAAGAATCCGTAGGATTGGAAAGCTACGGAAGCCCGGATAGCCCCGTCGGATCGTTACAACCCCCCCTGGAAGATGCTCAGGTTCTTGAGAAAGAGCCCGCTACCCCAGTCCCTTTGAAGCGCCCCAAGCTGACGTTGGCTATGATCGTTAAGAATGAGGCCGACCGCTTCCTGCGACAGGTGCTGGAAGAACACCGCAAATATATCGACGAAGCCGTGATTATCGATGATGGCAGTACAGATGATACGGCAGATATCTGCCTAGAGGTGTTGGCAGGCCTTCCCGTCACCCTTATACGCAACACCGAGTCCAAATTCAGCAATGAATATGAACTACGCACACAGCTATGGCAGGAAGTGATCCAAACCGAACCGGAATGGATCCTCACCCTGGATGCAGATGAAGTGTTCGAGAACAGATTCGTCCAAGAGGTCGACGAGTTGCTGCAGCAGACAAAGTCTGATCTGCTCTGCTTCCGGCTCTATGATTTCTGGAATGAGAATCACTACAGGGATGACCAGTATTGGAGTTCCCATCATAGCTTCAGGCCGTTCCTGCTCCGATACAACAAGGACTTGAACTATACTTGGAAAAATTCGCCGCAGCATTGTGGACGTTTACCGGAGAACGTGTTCGAAGTCCCCCATCAATTAAGCCTTCTACGCATCAAACATCTTGGCTGGTCCAAACAGCAATTCCGCCTGGAGAAATTCGCAAGATATATGCACCTTGACCCCGAAGGTCAATATGGTTGGAAAGAACAGTACGTCTCCATCCTTGACGAGCAGCCTCATCTGGTACCTTGGGTGGAGTGAGCGGGGATGACGTGTTTTATGATTCATGTCTCTTAAGCATTTGCAATCAACAGGACCAGCCCTACTAAGGCTGGTCCTGTTGCATGACTTCGGCACCGAAATTACACTAATTCCCAAATGATCTCGTTATACTGATATACTAGATACAGACTTCATACAGAAACTACTAGAGAAAATATCGTAAAACGGAGGCATAACCGTGCTTAGGGGACCCAGACACTGGTTGGATTTTGTAGTATTTGGAGTGCGGTTGTTTTGGGGCGTTACCAGGATATCCGGGGTCCCAGTTGGGATGGAAGGCAGGGGAAACACGCTTTGGATGATAGTTGCCTTAGGCTACCTACTATCCTGCTGTGTTCCTTTTAGACTTTATATGCTAAAAAGAGTTCCGCCTTCTATCACCGTTGCTGCGGAGCTAACGATCACCGGTGGCCTGTACTTCCTCCTGCCAAAGGCGGATCAGAGCCTGATAACCTTTTTCCAAATGCCCTTTTTAACACTCGGCTATCTCTGTATAGGTAGATACACTTCATGGATTACACTTGCGGTGTTTTTCCTCTCCGCGCTGGGACTTGGCCAGCTGTCCAATATGCCCTGGCAGGTTGTTCTGGAGGATTCGGTCAATCTACTGCTTTTCTTCGGTATCGGCTTCTGTTTTCAGAAACTCGTGGCTTCCTATCGAATCATCAAAGAGCAAAATGCCACCCTTCAGCTCTACTCCCAACAAATTGAGCAATTGACCTTAACCGAAGAGAGAAATCGGCTATCCCGTGATCTACATGATACGGTTGGGCATACCTTCACCACAACTATTATCGGAATGGATGCCACACTCTATCTGATAGATGTCGCCCCGGATCAAGCCAAGACGAACCTGCGCGAGCTGTTGCATCTGACCCGAATGGGACTGGATGAAGTCAGGCAGCACATACATGATATCGCTCCAAGCAAAGAGGACGAGCTCCCGCTATCCCACGTACTGGAACAAATGTGCACCGAGTTCAGCAGACATACCGGCATGAAGATATCACTCCACGTAGAAGGGCAAGAGATGGGCGCATCGGAATCAATACGTCTCCTCTTTATTCGTTGTCTCCAAGAGTCGCTGACCAATGCCAAGAGACATGGTGAAGCCTCTCAGGCTGCGATCGAGCTGGTGTACGAGGTAGACAGCTTCACATTAACCATCACCGACAACGGCACGGGCTCTGCCCCTATTGTAAAAGGGTTCGGGCTAACCGGTATGACGCAACGGGCAGCCAATCTGGGAGGGAACCTTGAAATTGTATCCGTTCCGGGTAAAGGAACATCCGTCATGTGTACGATCCCCATTCGGCTCCCTGTATCCACTCCAATCAAGTAACCTCGTTTGCCTATACATAGGATCATACGTATTTCAGCAGCCGACTCCATGTCGGCTGTTTTTATTTCTAATCCATTCCCACCTCTCCACCCATAGCATCCATGAGAACGAGAACATGACTTTTTTTAACCGAACGTCACTACTACGAGATGACTTTTTTCACCTAAGCTCTAAGAGATCAAATCATCTTCACACGGGGGGAAAACCACTTGAAGCGCATAATGTATTTTGCTTTATCTCTATTAATGGTTATAAGCGGCTTGAACACCTTCAACTCGAAAGGAACAGAAAGAACAGCGGCAGCTTCAGCAGCCTCTTCTTCCGGGAAGGAGCTAGCAGCTTTAGTGAATTTAGGGGTCATTTCGGCTACTGACAGCAATGGAACACAAATTCTAACCAGAGGGCAGGCCGCTGAGATCCTCTACAAAGCAGCTCAACTTCCAGAACCTACCTCTCTAAATGGTTTTCATGATGTCAAACAAACGGCCGAATACGCCAAAGCCATCAACGCCTTGAAGGAGAATCATATTGTCTCCGGCTATCAAGGCCGTTATGATCCAGAGCACCCCTTGACTCGGGAACAGGCGGCAACGCTGCTGGCTCGCACGTTCAGCTGGCATGACAACGGTATTCAAGCGAAATATAGTGACCAAACGGAAATCTCCTCTATTTATTTGCAGGATGCTCTGCGGCTACGACAACAGTTCATTTCCGATCCCGGCGCTTTCCATCCGAAGGAACCTCTGGACCGGGAGCAGTTCGCGATCTTTCTCTATCGCGCCATGGAACTGGAATACCAGAATGAGGGATATCTTCCGCTGGAGCAGTTCTTCCGAATTCCCGAGACGACCGAGTACAAAATCTCCCCAAACGGAGAGTATCTTGCCTACTTGGCCCCATGGGAGGATCGCCTGAATCTATTCGTCCAGAGGATTGGAGCCGCCGAAGGAACGCGGATTACCGGAGTAACCGACCGCAATATGGCCTCCTTCCTCTGGGCTAATGATTCCACACTGCTCTATCCCATGGATGACGGCGGGGATGAGAACTATCACCTGTACCGCATCGGGATAGATGGCAGCGGCAATAAGGACCTGACGCCATATGATCAGACACGAGCTGCCGTTCTCACAACAATTCAGGACAACGACAACGAGATATTAGTTCTGCTGAACAAACGGAATCCAGAGTGGTTTGATGTATACCGGCTGAACATCATGACAGGTGCAATGACGCTCAGCGCGGAGAACCCCGGTACGGTTACCAATTGGGTCGCGGATCATTCAGGCAAAGTAAGAGCAGCTATATCCACTGACGGAGAAACAACAAGTGTACTGTATCGGGAAAAAGAGTCAGCCTCCTTCAGGCCAATGCTGACGCTTAGTCCAGGCGATATGTTCCAGCCGGTGATGTTTACTGCCGACAATAAGCAGCTCTATGTGTTGACCAATATAGATAAGGACAAGACAGAACTGGTCATTTATGATCCATCTACTCATAAGGTTGTGCAGACACTTTATGCGCATCCCGAAGTAGATATCACTGAGGTGTTGCTATCCCAGGATAATCAGAAGCTACTCGCCGCCATCTATGAAAGAGACAAGACGGAGTATCACTTCTTTGAAAAGGATCTGGAACAGCTCCAGAAGACGCTGGAGAGCAAATTGCCGGGGAAATCCATCTCTATGACTGAATTTAGCAAGGACGGGAATATGCTTGTTTTCAGCGGATATGGCGATACCTCACCCGGCAGCTATTATCTTTTCGACCGTAAAACAGGTACCACACAGAAAATTGCCGACAGCACCCCATGGATAGATGAAAGTAAGCTGGCTGAGACGAGGCCCATCTCATACAAAGCTCGGGACGGCCTGACCATCCACGGCTACCTGACCATCCCGAAGAACAAGGAGGCTAAAAACCTGCCCGTTGTCGTTTATCCCCACGGCGGGCCGTGGGCGCGGGACTCTTGGGGATATAGTCCGGTCATTCAGTTCATGGCAAACCGGGGCTACGCTATATTTCAGATGAACTACCGCGGGTCTACCGGCTACGGCAAGGCTTTTGTCCAGGCAGGAAAGAAACAATGGGGAAAAGCCATGCAAGATGATATCACCGATGGCGTAAACTGGTTGATTGATGCCACCATAGCCGATCCCAAGCGAATTGCCATTTGCGGGATTTCCTACGGCGGGTACGCGGCACTGGCGGGATTAGCTTTCACACCGGATCTATATGCAGCCGGAGTCGATTTTGTCGGACCTTCCAACCTGATTACCTTTCTAAAAACCATCCCTCCCTATTGGAAGGCAGAACAACAGATGTTGAACGAGCATGTGGGCGATCCCATTAAGGATGAAATACAACTAAAGGAAATCTCACCACTATTCCATGTTGATCAGATCAAAGCGCCATTGTTTGTCGCGCAAGGGGCCAACGATCCCAGGGTCAATATTGCCGAATCTAATCAAATTGTAAAAGCACTTCAGGACCGAGGGATTGAGGTACCTTACATGATCAAGGATAACGAGGGACACGGTTACTACAATGCGGAGAACCAATTTCATTTCTACAAAGCCGTAGAGAAATTCCTTCACGAGCATTTAAAATAAGCAGCGTATAGCCTCGGACTCACCCCACAAACAAAGGCCAGCCGATCCCGGTTGGCCTGTTCATATGACTTCGTTTCCCGTGACTAGTCTGTACCTACATATCTTTCACGGTATTCATGATCCAGCATGCTCATCAGAATGATGTCATGATATTGGTGATTGTAAAACAGCGCATGACGGCGTACCCCTTCTTTGACAAAACCTATTTTCTCATATACATGAGCGGCTCGTTTGTTATATGCGAACACTTCCAGTTCTATCCTATTGAGGTTTCTTATGCCGAAACCGTATTCTAGCATTAATAACAAAGCTTCCTGACCATATCCTTGTCCCTGATGTTCGGCCTGATTAATAGCAATTCTGATGCTGCCTGTTCGGTTAATGCCGTCTATATCCTGTATAGCAACATCGCCGATGACTTCATCGTTCTCCTTCAGGGCAACCAGCAAGAGCACACTGGAGGCATCTTCCGTCTTGCCGATGATATAGCGTTCGATCTGTTCCTTGGTGTGATGCTTTTGCGTGCCTGTCAGACACCTTGTCTCTTCGACATAAAGACCCTGGTAGTAAAGTTCAGCATCTTCTGCGTTTAGCGGGCGCAAATACACCTGCTCTCCCGTCAACATTCTGGCTTGCTTGTTCTTCATCATGTTCTCCCCCATTTCAGCATATCCTCATGGTAATTCAGAACTGTATATCTTAAAATATACAAAAATGTCTATTTTTAAAGGACAGATGAGGTGAGCATATGCTGATCATTCCAAAGCTTCATGAGAATACTGAAGTGCCCTACTACATCCAGCTATATCATTATTTCAAAAATGAGATCATTGGCGGCGTTCTCGCACCCAATATCCGTCTGCCCTCCATCCGCAGTCTGGCCTCCCAATTGGGCATCAGCTCCACCCCCGTTGAACTGGCGTACCAGCAGTTGCTATCAGAAGGCTTCATCACAAGTAGACCCAAGAGCGGCTATTATGTGCTGCCAATCCACCTTTCTTACGGGAAGGCAGTATCCATGAAGCGTCCGGGTCCGTCTTCATTTCCTATAACTGCAAGAGACGCACAGCATTATCCTTACGACTTCCATATCTCCAAAAATGATTTTTCCGTCTTTCCCCATAAAATCTGGCGCAGCCTTTATCAGGAGCAGCTAGCGAATGAGGAGCTCCTCCAATACGGCGACCCGCAGGGCGAACCTGGGCTGAGAGCTAGTATCTCTGCGTATCTGAATTCTTTCCGTGGATTGCAGTGCTCACAGGAACAGGTTGTAATTGGCGGCGATCAGTATACTCTCGCCTCTCAGTTGAGTTTAATGCTCCAAAACAGCACTGGGCGACTCGGCTTTGAAGATCCAGGCTACCATCTGGTACCGTCGACCTTCGCAAGAAACGGCTACGAAGCGCTTCCGATTGACCTTCAAGAAGACGGGCTGAACCTCATAACCCTGTATCAAAGTAACGCCAACATCGTCTACGTATCACCCTCCCATCAGTTCCCGATGGGTATGACTATGCCTATTGGGAAACGCCTGGCGTTGCTGGAGTGGGCCAAAGTCAGACAAGGCTATATTATAGAGGATGATTATGATGGTGAGTTCCGCTATCACGGACGCCCAATTCCATCCTTGCAAGGCTTAGTGGCGAACAGTCCGGTAATCTATATGGGCAGCTTCGCCCAGTCCCTGTCCCCGGCACTCTGTATCCACTACATGATTCTCCCCAAGGAACTGCTGCCTCTCTATCACTGCTTAAAAAGCGAGCTGTATCTGGAGCATTCCGCCTCCCGCCTTAACCAGATTGCCCTGCACTATTTTATCGAACGGGGGCATTTTGGCAGGCATCTACGCAAGATGCGACAGCTCTATCAAAGAAAGCATGATGTATTGCTTCAATCGCTAAAGAAGTATTTTGGAGAGTGTGGAATAGTCCTAGGCAGGGATGCCGGATTCCATCTTCTGCTGCGCATCTCGCATGATCATACTAAAGAGCAACTAGTCTCTCTCGCCAAGAAAGCCGGAGTCCGTATCACCCCTATGTCCTACACTTGGTGGGATAAGCGCACCAGCGGCGAATTGGAATTCATTATGGGGTTTGGTGGCATAGCAGAAGACAGAATTGCAGAGGGGATTCGAACCCTGAAGAATGTTTGGTATCCCTAGCCTGTAACCACTCAAGGTTACCCACCCAAGGCCTCAGTTTCCCCCTGAATAAACTCCAGGAACTCCAGAATAATCGTAGCCACCGCATCCTCCTCCGGCAAATGAATGAATTTGCTGATCCGCAGAATATCCTCTTCATATAGATCTATAAGCTGCAGCATGGCCTCGGTATTTCCTTGTTTGGCAGCACGCAGTAACTCTAGAATTTCACGGTCCGGGATAATTCCCGGATCATCTTTCGTTTCCATTTATTCACCCCCTGTTGACTGATATTCAGCTGCCGGGCGACCTCGGCTTCCGTCAGATCCTGAAAGTAAAGTTTATCTATAATGACCTTTCCCTGCGGAGGTAACGTGTCGATTAGCTGCCGGACCCAAATCTTATCTTCATAGGAAACGGCAAAACCGACACCGTCAGAGGGATTGTCAAAGAAGGAGCATTCCCGGCTCCTGATTTTTCTGGCCCGATACTGCACTCTCCATCCAATGCGATAAATCTCGCTTTTACAACGCTCATAGACCGATGTCTGCTTGTCCACAATTAAGACTCTCCTCTCTAGTGTTGTCTATAGTAGGGAAATTCAAGGGAGCTTCCCACAACCAAAATAGGAACATTTGTTCTTATTTATAGTACCATTATTTAACTGGATTGTGAAATGAGCTGTCAATTCTCTATTCCAAATGGCGCTCTTGGAGTGCTTTTTCCGCAAAAAAAAGATTTCCGGTTGTTATTCTCTACACGAGATCACCTATATAAGTGAAGGCTATGACAGCCTATCCAACCAAAGGGAGCTAATATGATGAAAAAAGTGCTGTACGTACCGCTCGATGATCGCCCGGTGAACCTGGATGATGTCATTGTCCAAGGAAGATCTGCCGGCATCCAGATCATTACACCGAAACTTGATGATATCAGGAACCGCCCGGATTCCGAGAAAACTTACTCCGGCACCACGCTGGACAGTACCTCCTCGCCAACCTATGGCCATCCGGCGAATATCCGCCATTTCATTCTGAACCACTCCGCCTCGGTGGACGGCTTTATTATTTCGAGTGATATGCTGGCCTATGGGGGCCTGATCGGCAGCAGACGTCTTCGTACAAATGGTGGCGGAGCTTACCCGGACTATGATGCGGCAACAACAGATTTGCTGGATGTGATCCGTCTCGTTAAGCAAGATTATCCGGACAAACCGGTGTTTGTTCTGGATACGATAATGCGGCTGGCGACAACCGTGTTTACTGAGGGACTTACTTTGGACGCCTATAATGAATCGCGCGGGCTCATGCTGCAGCCAAGAAGAACCTTGACTGCATTTGATGATATTTTGGAGGGATATAACCTGTCTCCTGATTCCGCCTATGGAGATACCATTCATTTTGATAAAGAGCAGTACTATAACACTCGCCAGCACAAATTCAAATCCAACCGTTATATCCTAGAGTCTCTGGTGAAGGAGGGCTATATCGATTTCCTCGCGATTGGTGTGGACGACGCCAACACCCAGGGTGTACAGATTAATGAGATCAAATATGTGGAAGGACGCATTCAAGCTTGGCTGGGGGGTGGAAGTAACGGACAGAATCCGGATCGAGCCATCATTCTTCCAGATGCGGATGGACTGGGGCAAGCACTGATGGCTCGCATGGCGAATCAATTATATCGCGGAGGGGTAAAACCTGGTTATGCTGTACACTATTTCGGGCCCCACGGCTCCACCATTACCAGCGCTTATGAGTATATGGATGTGCATCAAAATTTAGAGCGGCATGTAGATATCATTGGAGGCTGCATGGTATCGAACGATCCTGCAGTGGAGATTGTCGCGATTACTGCTGCAGATCAACTACCCGCAGCTCTGAACAGAATCACCGACAACAGTGACCAGTGTATTCCGACCATCGTCATTGATTTCGTCGACTTGGGCAAAGGTAATCCTGCAGTGACAGAGGCCCTGCTGGGTAACGAACACACAGGCCGTCTTCTGGGATACTGTGCCTGGAACACTGCCGGTAACAAAATGGGGCTCGCACTTGGTATGGGGCAAGCCCGGTACGCCTACTTGTTGACAGAGACGAATGAAACCGCCCTTAAGGCGGCTATGAACGCTCACGGATCACTGCTGTTCAAACGCTTTTTGAAAGACTACTACTATAAAACACTCGCCATCGTCCTGATTCGAACCTATTCGAGAGATCATTCCTTGTACACCAATACTTCAACACTTGCCGATCAGAATATGCTGCTGTTCAATTCGCCTGCCGATTATACTCATATGCAGACTGTCCTGCGAGAGCAGATGCAGAGCCACACCGCCACTCTTGCCAGCACAGCAGCATTTCAAGCCGGCAACTCAGCGATTCTCCAAATCTGCGGCTCCGACTGGACTTACGCTGAATATGCCTGCGCAATACTCCCATACGAGAACCCGGACTTCATCTGGGGTCGCGCCTTTGAAATTACGCTGAATCCGGCACTGAATCTGGAATAGCGTCATTCTTACCGCTCCAAAGCTAAATAAAGCAGCCCGTTCCATGAAAAGTGGAACGGGCTGCTGCTCATTATGCCTCCTGATACTACTCCTGTCCCTGTAAAGATTTTCTCGCAACACAGGTACAGTGCTTTACGGAATGAAAAGGTGATGGCACCTATCGGTCATATCAGGCGCGCCGGTACATCCCCACAGCGTCGCTCTATTGGTATTTGGACATCATCCGCGAGAGCTTGACTACCATCTGGTCCACCAATTCTGCTGGTTGTTGGACGGTTGCGTCATCGCCCAGGCTGATCATAAAGTCAGCCAAGAAAGCAAGGTCACGCTTCGGGACCTCCCCTTCCAGCCACCCCGTGCCATTCTCTCGGATATGCAGCATGGGAACCAGCCACAATTCTGCTTCGCACCTCTGAACCCCTTCCTTACCCAGTTCGACAAGAAATGTTATGGTCTCCGTTTCGTTCCGCAGCACTTCCTTCCGATTGATCAGATGAACTTCCCGCAAATCCATCGGCGTAAGGCCTGACGTATCGAAATCCGCGGAATACATTCTATCGCAGCGGAAGACCCTAATGCCCTCACGGAGAAAACAATACGCTGGACAGTACCATAAGCCATTATGGGCATAGACCCCAATGGGCTGAATCTGCCGCTGCGAACGTTCTCCTTTTGCTTCATATTCAATGGTCATCACCCGCTGCCCGATCGCCCCCTCCAACAGTATCGATAGATAGGGGGACTCTGTTTGCCGCACTGGGGTCACAATGTCGAAGCGATTCTTCACCTGATCAATACGGTCTCGGACCTCGCTGGACATATGGTGGTAGAACTTCTGAAGCGCCGCCGCAGATTCTTCCTTGAAAGGTAGCGAAGTATAATGACGCAGGGCATGGCTGGCAAAAAACAGGGCAACCGCCTCCTCCTCCGTAAAGGCAATGGGCGGAAGAATGCTTTCTTTCAACACTTGATAACCACCGTGTGGACCCACTTCTGAATACAAAGGAACACCTAGCTCGCTAAGCTCCTGCAGATCCCTCAGGATAGTCCTTGTAGAGACCTGGAATTCCTCGGCCAGTTCCTTGACAGTAAATCTCCGTTTTCGGTTGACGGTCATCATCAGCTCCAGCAACCGTTTTGATTTTGGCATATGGCAGACTCCATTAAATTTTTATTAGTGACAATAGTTGTCACTATTAGACTCTACAATAAGATTACAACCAGAACAAGAACAAGAACAAGAACACCACAACATAATTCAACTAAAGGAGATGTATAAGAATGTCTTTTCAATTAATTCCCTACATTATGCTTAACGGTCAGGCTAAGGAAGCCATCCAATTCTATGAACAAGCTTTAGGTGCCCAGCTGCTTTTCAAACAAACCTTTGGCGAAGGCCCACAGAACCCCGATTCTCCGCTGAAGGCCGAGGACGCAGCGCTTGTCGCGCACGCCATTCTGAAGATTGGCGATACACAGATTTTTGTGGCAGATTGCATCCCGGGGTTAACACTCCAACAGGGCAACGTCCTGACGATCTGTCTCACCACAGATGACAGCGATCAGGCCAAGCAATTTTATCAGGCCTTGCAACAAGGGGGTCAGGTTATTCTGCCGTTGGAAGCGGCCTATTTTAGTCCGGCTTATGGGATGGTTAAGGATAAGTTCGGCGTAACCTTTCAAATTTTCACCAAACGACAGTCATAGAAATGCTTCAAACCTTCCTTTTCAATCTGATAAAAGGGTTGCGATCTAATCTTAACAGCACCTTAATTTAGACCTCCGGGATTAATGCAATGATAAGATTCAGTTACCCACGTGTTAACACTCATCGGATAAACTCAGCTATGAAACCAACGATAAAGGAGATAAACCGATGAATGATTTTATTAGCAAAAAAAGCCTGGTGCTGTTAAGTCTTGTTGGCTCATTGAGTGTAGGTTCCTTAGCTGCCTCAGCTTCGGCAAATTCCGCGAAGTCTGACACAGCACCCGTAAGCTCTATCACAAAGGTAGCTGCAGTGAATTCAAATTCGAAATCGCAGCCCCAAACTTCTCCCTTCAAACCGGACCAATTACTGCAACTGCTGCAGCAAGAGAAATATGAATTGATTTATGGACAAACCATAGCGGAATTCAAAAAGGCGTTCCCGCTTCAAGACTTCAAGCAAGCCGCTCGCCTGTACCACAGTAACGTCACTTCCTATAAATTGAAGAGTCACGTAGCCTTGAACAATACCAACTACTATGCCTGGACGGACCCTAAAGGTGAAAAAACGATGCAGGTCATGTTTAACAGTAAAAATCAGATCGAGTTCCTTATCTTTGATACATTGAAATTGTATCCTGAGACCGATGCAAAGCGTACGCAGACGACCTTTCAGCTTCCCTTTAAAGGGAATTGGTTTGTCTTCTGGGGGGGACCCAATGAGCTGATCAACTACCACTATGGGGCTGAACAGCAGCGATATGCGTATGACCTGATTGTCGTTAACAATGGATTCAGCTATAAAGGAGATCCCACCAAAAATGAAAGCTACTACGCTTTTGGTAAACCTATCTTCGCTGCCGCAGCAGGCAAGGTAGTGAAAGTAGTCAATAACATCCATGACAACAGCCCTGTCGGAACGGAGAATACGAAGGAGATTGCCGGAAACCATGTTATTATCGATCACGGCAATGGAGAGTTCAGTTATTATGCCCATCTGCAAAAGGGCTCGGTCAGCGTCAAAGTGGGCGACCAGGTGAAAGCCGGAGATTCGCTTGGCAAATGCGGCAACTCGGGTAATTCCAGTGAAGCACATCTGCATTTCGAGGTAGCCAACAGTGCGGAGCTGTATACTACGAAGTCCCTGCGCGTAAACTGGAAGAACGCTGATGATTACGAACAAGGGACCTATATCAAAGCACCTTAATGATCGAATAAGAAGAAGCAACTCAGACATCTGAGCTGCTTCTTCCATTATATTAACCGCAGACGGCCGGTTCATGAATCCCTATGAGGTCACAGGGGCTAGAGATCCTTCACAGCAACCCTTCCTCCGCAGCCTTGCGCATAGCAGAAGCCCGATTCTGAACCCCCAACTTGGAATAGATGCTGGAGATGTAATTTTTGACTGTTCCCTCGGACAAGAACATCCGCTCAGCAATGAAACGGTTCACCAACCCTTCCGATATATATTGCAGGACCTGCAGCTCGCGTTCTGTTAATCCATGAATTGAACCTTTGGCAGTTCCCAAAGGCTTGACCTCTCTACTACCGGCAATATGATGCGCGAACAGAGAACGGGCCACCTCCTGGGTAATCATCATCTCCCCCCGATGAACCAACTGAACAGCAGACGCTAAATCCATCGGATCAATGGCTTTCAGGATATATCCCTCTGCTCCGGCATTCAGCGCTGCCGTCACATAATCGATCTCCTGAAAGGTCGTCAGGATGATGATCCTGATCTCCGGCCACCGTTGCTTGATAATTGCCGTAGCCTCCACTCCATCCATAACTGGCATATGAATATCCATCAAAATCACATCCGGCTGAAGACTTTCCGCTTGGGTTATCGCTACCTGCCCATTCTCAGCCATACCCGCAACCTCAATCCCCGGAGTCATGCCGAGGACAATCCCCAGGCTCTTACGGATCAGATCCTGATCTTCTGCGATCAGTAGTTGAATGGCTTCCATAGATACGCCCCCTTTGTATCCTGTTTCTGGCATCATATGAGGCCGAACCAGCACTGTACATTCCACCTTATCCGAGAGGAGCCGGTCCCTCTATTCCATTTTTCTGTAAGTATAAGTCATGCCCCCCTGCAAATCCATATCATTTATGCCTTCCAAGCTGCCATAGCCGATGAAGAGAACGACAGACAATAAGTGATATAATAGAAGGAGATAATAGCAACTATATATTAACGGGAGAATAAAGCGATGCAATCTACTATAGATGCCATGGATGATGAACTGTGGGACAAGCTCATTCAGGATGTGGCGTATCTTTTCGATGATCTGACGCTCAAACGCGGATTTCAATATTATAAGCAAAAGCGTGTCCGGCCGTTTGCAGTGACCGATGCGCGTAAAATCATCACCCTCGTTGAAGGTAACGATGATTACTCCGTGGTTATCGATCTCGACAATCTCGGAAATAGCCGCTGCGAATGTCCTGTTAAAGGACCCTGCAAGCACATGGCCGCCGTGCTGATGCATTATGCAGACATGCAGAAGCGCTCCGTTCAGACACTAGCGAACGCCAAGGCCGCCGCCTCTCTGCAGCGTCCAGCCAGTCCCAAGCTTCCCCCTGGGGCGGCTTCAATGTTGGCGCGTCAGGATCTGCTTCAACAACAGGCAAGCCGCATGCCGGACGCCGGAGTGGCAGAGTGGCGTGAGTTCTGTTTAAGCTGCATCGCGCCGCTGGCCCACACGAGCCGGACGCCGGGTTATGCCGAGAAAGCCATCGCGGCCATCCTGAAATATAAACCGTCGCTGTCACCGGCTACAGAGAAACTGTTCCTCCTCCATGCCCACCTCTTTGTGCTGGAAACGATAACTAAACCCCAGGGTTCGGCGCAGGGTGCGTTCGTTTCCTCCATGGGCTACTTCGCCCATCTGACCGTCTCAGAGCTGCAGGATTCTATTCAGCAACTTCTGACTAGCGGCCTGCCGCTGCGGGTTGAATCACAGCAATGGCCTCGGGCGACGGAAATTCTGGCCTATCTGCGGCTGCAAATGCTGTCCGAGCCACGCGGACGTTCCCGTGAGCAGCCCTATTTCCGCATAGCTTACGAGCTGTACTGGGAACATTGGCTCGAACCTAATCTTAGCGACAACAAGCTATACGAAGAAGAGCTTGAGCAGCTACGTACAGCGGAGATAGAACTTGGGACTTCGCTTTCGCGACATGCCTGGCTGCTAGCCCAGAGCCGGATGTATTTCTACCTCGGGGACGATTCTCCTGCTTGGGCACATCTTCGCACCGCTGCGGACACCCCGGCTCTACAGCCGGAAGATCTGCTCGGCTTCCTTAAGCCCTTATACAGCGCTGGGGAGTGGGACCGGCTGGTGAACTGGCTCACCCAGACTGGCCCACTGCTCGGCAGCCGAATCTACGGGAATCTGAAGGATTATTCAGCCTACTGGGATGCGGCCGTAGCCCAGCGCCCGGAAAGTGAGCCATTGATGTGGAGCACTCTGAGCGAAATGTTGCCTTGGGCCGGTGAAATCTATGGCGAAAAGCTGCTCAGCCATGAGAAATGGCAAGTCTGGATGGACTACCAGCTTGCGAACGGCAAAGAACCTGCTGACTTCCGTGTCCGGGACCTTCAACCGTTGGAGAAGCACGCACCGGAAACGCTACTCCCCTTCTACCATCAGGCTGTAGAACGGTTAGTGCTGGACAAGAACAGGCAAAGCTATAAAGCCGCAGTTAAGTTGTTAAAACGGCTATCCAAGCTATACAAGAAGATGAAGCAGGAGGAGCGCTGGGAGCTGTATATCCATTCGTTCTCCGTCCGCAATAGCAGACTCCGCGCCTTGCAGGAAGAGCTTCGGAAAGGAAAACTGATCACATGAGCGTTAATATGCATTTGAATACGATCACCGTGAAGCTCGCCTTGAGCGATTACGGCGATGCCTTAATATTCGGGCTCAATGAACGGGACGATTATGTTCCTGGTCTGACCCTCAAACAGCGATTGTTCGCCTGGCACGAAGCTTCTTTCTATGGTACAGAACTGGCGGTGCGGCAGGTGGAAGACGTTCAAGTAGTGGTCCTGCCTGCAGAGCAGGTCATCCCGTTCTTCTCCGATTCTCAGCTTCTGAGCCATGTGCACTGGAACTGGGAAGGCGGTGCTGCCCGTCTTAATGTATTAGCCCCTCTGCTAACGGACTGCCTGAAGGGGAAAAAATATATTCCACGTCTGTCTGCCTATCGGGAAGGGCGGCTGCAATGGACCTGGGAAGATGCCGCACTACAGCGGGCCGCCACAGACCGGAACGAGTCATCCACTCTACAGCAGATGCTAACTGAGAGCTCCGAGTTCACGGAAGGACTCCGTGCAGCGTTCTCGGCAGTGGTGTCCCAGCAATATTACGGAACCGAAGCCACAGCTGGCGATTTGCGCAGCGAATACCCGCTGCTGTTCGATAGAAGCGGCACGGGCACGGCAGGTATGGATGAAGCCGCCTGGCTAATCTCTATCGGCTGGAAGGCCGACACCGCCCCGTTCCGCCCGGCGCTGCAATTGCTGGAGCCGGAAGGCGATGAGCCGCACTGGATCCTGAAGCTTGTGCTGCAGGACAAGTATGACGAGTCCGTGCTGGTGCCGATACAGCTGAGCGGCGAAGGCGAAGCCGCCGGGAAGTGGCCTGCGGCGTGGACGTCCCATGTCACCGAACGCGCCGCAGGCTGGTCCGCCCGGCTGCTCGCCAGCCTGCCAGGCGAGCAGCTCTTAAGCGGCGCCGATATGCTAGGCGCGCCGCTCAGTAATGAGCTGGCCTGGCGCTTCCTGACGGCGGACAGCCGCCGTCTGCTGGAAGCGGGCTGGCAGGTGCTGCTCCCGGCGTGGTGGGAAACCGCCAGCCGGAAGAAGCCGCGCCTGCGCGCCAAGGTCAGCTCTGGCGAAGGCGAGCGCAGCGGCCAGTCGCTGTTCGGTCTGGATTCGCTAATCGATTTCGATTGGCGAATCTCCATCGGCGATGCGGACCTCTCGGAGTCCGAGTTCGCCGAGCTGGTCGCCCGGGGCGAGCGTCTGGTCCGCTTCCGCGGCCAGTGGATTCCGCTCGACCCCGCCCTCTTGGCCCAGATTCAGCGGGCCATGGCTGGCATGGACAAGTCGCAAGGCTTGTCCTTCCAGGATGTTCTACAGCTTCATCTCCTGGGTACAGGTGATGAAGCCGAGAACGCTGAAGCCGCTGAAGAGCAGCTTCAGGAGGAGGCCACGCGGCTCCGCCTGGAGGTGGAGCTGAACGGACACTTGCTCGGCCTCATCGGCCAGCTCGGACAACAGGCCCAGTGGCCGAAGCCTGAGGTACCGGTTGGCCTTAGGGCCGAGCTCCGCAGCTACCAGCACGACGGCTTCGCCTGGCTGGCTTTCCTGCGTCGCTTCGGGCTGGGCGCCTGCCTGGCCGACGACATGGGCCTGGGCAAAACGGTGCAGCTGATCACCTATCTGCTCCACCTGAAAGACAACTATGCTGCCGCCCCCAAACCGGATGCGGCAGCCAAACGGGATCCCCACGCGGCCCCTGCGGATTGGCCGTCGCTCATCATCTGCCCGACCTCGGTACTCGGCAACTGGCAGAAAGAACTGGCCCGCTTCGCCCCGTCCCTGAACGTTATGCTGCATTACGGCAGTAAACGTCTGGAGGCTGGCTACTTCTACGGAGCCGCTTCGCAGGCCGATGTGGTACTGACGTCTTATGCTACTGCTTCGCTGGACCAGGAACTGCTGAAGCAGTTCACCTGGGGGTGCATCTGCCTGGATGAAGCGCAGAACATCAAGAATGCACAGACAAAGCAGTCTGTCGCCGTTCGCAGCTTCCCGGCGCTGCACCGGATTGCCCTGACAGGCACGCCGATTGAGAATCGCCTCTCCGAGCTGTGGTCAATCTACGACTTTATCACGCCCGGTTACCTCGGCAGCTCCAAATCGTTCCAGGACCGGTTCAGCAATGCCATCGAGAAGGAGCGCGATGAGCGCCGTACAAATGAGCTGCAACGACTCGTTAAACCGTTCATGCTGCGGCGCAAGAAGAAAGACCCGGCAATCCAGCTCGATCTGCCGGACAAGAACGAAATGAAAACCTATATTCACCTGACAGCAGAGCAGGCTGCGCTATATGACCAAACCGTCAATGAACTGCTGGATCGTGTGCAGAAGCTCGAAGGCATTGAGCGCAAGGGCGCTATTCTCTCCGCACTTACCCGGCTCAAGCAGCTATGTGACCATCCAGCACTGCTATCTAAGGAAGCCTTGCAGGAGATGGACCCCGATTCAGGTGCTATGGCACCGCTGAACGCCCCAGCCCTGATCGGGCGGTCAGCCAAACTGGAACGCTTGATGGCCATGGTACGGGAGCTGCGCGAGGAGGGTGAGCGCTGCCTCATCTTCACGCAGTATGTCGGCATGGGCCAAATGCTGCAGGCCGTGCTCCAGCAAGAGCTCGGAGAGCCGGTGCTATATCTGAATGGCAGCACCTCCAAAACTGCACGGGATCGGATGATCGATCGCTTCCAGGCTCCCGCACGAACAGATTCGAGCGAATCAGCGTCCGATCAGCCAAATGTCTTCATCCTCTCCCTGAAAGCTGGTGGAGTTGGCCTCAACTTGACCGCGGCCAACCATGTGTTCCACTTCGACCGCTGGTGGAATCCCGCTGTCGAGAATCAGGCAACCGACCGGGCCTACCGGATGGGCCAGACCCGGGATGTTCAGGTCCATAAATTCATCTCGCTTGGCACGCTTGAAGAGCGTATTGATGAGATGCTAGAGAGTAAGCAACAGCTTAGCGACAACGTGATTTCCAGCTCGGAAGGCTGGATTACCGAGCTTTCTACAGACGCACTCAAAGATCTGTTCACCTTACGTAGAGAATGGATGGCGTAAAGTGCTGAGCCTACCCATAATCGCTGAGAGTTCTTATCTTCTTGTACGTTACAGGCGATTAGGACTTACTTCGATTAGCAGAGCTTTGAAGTGAACCCGACGCACCTCTGGTTTGCCATAAATTAGTGCATGTGTTAGAATCGACTTAACTTTTATTGAACGGAGGGTTACGTGTGATAGACTTTATCCGAGTTCGTACGTTGCGCGGCTAATTGAATAGCGCTCAAGCTCTGCCCATGTGCAGAGGACTCAGGATAGGTCTGCCATTTTTAAAGGTAACCCACAATCATGGACTGCCCGAAGAAGCATCATGCTCTTCAGCATTCCTCCTTTAGGAACCTCCATAGAAACCCATGAACACAAGCATAGCCTGTTATCGCAAGGGGAGATATCATACATCTTTTCTCATGTGAAGGCTATTTGTGTCCTGCATCCTATGGAAGACCAGGTCTCGCAGCGGAAGTACGTCCTCCCTCGCGTCCTTGTTCTGAAGTCCTCTACAGATACTGTAAGCACAGGCAGATAGCCTGTGCTTTTTTTATTTTTTTATTTTCGCTAAAGTTGTATGTTAACTTTGGCTAAATAACGGAGGATGATTATATATGATGGAACCTACTCAACAAACAGCGATCATTGTTGGAGTCCAGCTGCAACAGGACCATAACTTCGCCTATTCTATGGAAGAGCTGCGCAATCTGGCGGCTGCATGCAATATCGAGGTTATCGGGGAATTGAGCCAAAAGACCAGCCGGATCAACCCTTCCCATTATCTTGGGACTGGTAAAATCGAAGAATTGAAGGCTTTAATGGAAGCAGCGGGTACAGAACTTGTTATTTTCAACGATGAACTTTCCCCTTCCCAAATCCGCAACCTGGAATCTACACTGGATCGGGAAGTTATTGACCGGACGATTCTGATCCTCAATATCTTCGCTGAACGAGCAAAGACCAAGGAGGCCCAGCTCCAGGTGGAAGTCGCCCAGCTGCAATATATGCTCCCCCGCCTGTCAGGCCTGCGTGAATCATTGGGGCGTCAGGGCGGTGGTGCCGGCATGAAGAACAAAGGTACCGGGGAGACAAAGCTTGAACTCGACCGCCGGAGAATTGAGGAGCGTATCTCTGCTCTCCAGACTGAGCTTACCCAGCAAGTGTCGCGGCGCCAAATTCAACGCAAGCAACGTCATAAGAACGAAGTGCCTGTGGTCTGTCTCGTTGGATACACCAATACCGGCAAATCCAGCTTGATGAATGCTATGGTCGAGACTTACCATCCAAGTTCTAACAAGCAGGTATTCGCGAAGGATATGCTGTTCGCCACGCTGGAGACTTCAGTACGCAGCATCGATTTACCGGATCACAAAACCTTTCTCTTGACGGATACGGTAGGGTTCGTGAGCCAGCTGCCGCACCATCTGGTCAAAGCCTTCCGCTCCACGCTTGAAGAAGTGACCGAAGCGGATCTGCTAATCCACGTCGTTGATATTGCCGATTCACAGCACAAGCAACATATGGCAGTGACGGAGGAGACTCTAAAAACGCTCGGCGCAGACGGGATTCCTGTCCTCTACGCCTACAATAAAGCGGATTTGACAGACCTGCCCTATCCGCTTGTTGAAGGGGATAACCTCTACTTGTCCGTGAAGCAAAATAAGGGCATTCCTGAACTAACACAGTTGATTCGCGATCATGTGTTTAATGACTACATGCAATGCGAGATCCTCGTGCCCTTTGATCAGGGACGTCTGGTCTCTTACTTCAACGAGAACGCTCATGTCCAATCGGTCAGCTATGAGGAAAATGGCACCCGGATGACGCTGGAGTGTAAAATAGCAGACTTTGAGAAGTACCGTAACGATTTCATTGAGCTTTAAACGGTCAGAAAGACAAGAAAGCCCCGACCTCTGCACAGGATTGAGGCGGGGGACTGCTTGTCTTTCTGAGAACTCCTAAAAGGCAGATATATACCGGCCTGCACGCGTCCATGACGTAGTGTAGCGCCGGTTTTTTGATGCTTTGTAGGCCTGCTAAAGGTTCCAGAAATCATCAATATTATATCGATGTAGTCGGGAGGTCTGCTTTTTTATACGTATAAATATAATGATGCCCCCCAATTCTGGCGATGACCGCCAGGTCTGAAGCTCTGACTACGAAAGACGAACGGCTTCGTCCCTCCGATAATTTCCGCAAATACTCAAAGTCAGGATGAAATGTCTCATCCAAGAGATATGCAGACGTTGTGCTTCCCGGTACCCTCTCCTCGTTCAACGCAGCAATGATGCCCGCCCCGGAGCTTATACCGATGCCGTGACCAAAATATTCCCCATTCCCCAGGACGATAACATTCTCACCCTGCCACTCGGGTTTGTTCGGATCATGGTCGGGATTCTTGAAATACTGCACATCGCCAGGATAGGCTTCCAGGTTGTTATTAATAGTAGTAAGCTGCAGATCGCTATCATAATGCCAGTCGTACAGTAGCAGATCATTGAAATAGGAGTTGAATACAGCGGGACCCAGCGTATCCAACACACCCTTGTATAAAACCACTACTGTTGCCGTGGCGCATTCAAATGCATAAAGATGACCGTTACGAAAAATATCGTTGATCCCATCGGATGGCTGAACCCCGTTTCTCAGCTGTAGCCCGCCTTTGCTGGTCCGGGTCCAATAATTCGGATTACCCCGGGTAGTCTCAAAAGAGGCAAATTCTGCGCCGCTGGCGTCCAGTGCCCTTGCTGCATTCACAATGTGGTTTCTTGTATTCAGCTCGAATTCCAGCGCCGCCGGACTTTCGTACACATAGTTCTCCGGGCTTCTCTGTTTCCCCGCTACAATCTCCCGCTCTACCCCGGTCAAGCCTGACATGTTAATTCCGTTGATGTCGCCATTCAAGAACGTAATCACTGCCGTACCTCCTATGACTCTGTATTCTCACAATATGGGTTATTGTACGTTGCAGCTTCCATGGATGTGCAAAACAACCCTCCAGTACCGCTGCACATGTGCAGGAACTGGAGGGTTGTAGTGTTATTTTTAATGTTAAGTTAAGTTAAGTTAAGTTAAGTTAAATTATGCAGTGCCAAGTGCGATCTCATCGTCTTCGTTATCCGAATTGAAGGCTTCACGGTCAAATTCACCTTCCGAATTAGCAACCAGCAAAGCTGTAACGGTAGTTCCTGTCGCATTCACGGCAGTACGTCCCATATCGATGAGAGCTTCTACACCGGCCACGATAGCGATACCTTCAAGCGGCAGGCCTAGCGCAGTTAATACGACTGTAGTAGAGATTACCGCTGGGCCTGGAACTCCAGCTACACCAATAGAAGAAATAATACTAACTAGTACGAGAACGATGTAGTCTGTTACGGTCAAATCGATACCAAATACTTGAGCCGTGAACACCGCCACAATGGCCGGCCAGATGCCGCCGCAGGCGTTGAAGTTCACAGATGCGCCAAGCGGGGCAACAAAGCTCGCAATACGCGGCGAGACATGCAAACGCTTAGTGATGACTTCCAGATTGACCGGAAGTGTAGCATAGCTGCTGCGCGTGGTGAATGCTACAGCGATGGTCGGATAGATTTTGCGGAAGAACTTAATCGGATTGACCTTGGCTACGAAGAATACCAGGCCACCGAAGATTAGCACAAAATGGATGATCATGGCTACATAGGAGGTAATAATAACACTTCCGAGTTCCTGCAAGGTCTCCCATCCGTAACGTGCCGTAATCGCGGCAATGAGTGCGAACACGCCATATGGCGTTAAGCGGATAATGAATTTGACGACTTGGTGCAGAATCAAGGTCAGGGATTCGATCAGATCACGTACAGGCTTGACTGCCTCTGGCTTTTTAGAGCCAATCTTGATAATTGCCACCGCCAGGAAGACTGCGAAGATAAGCAGCGGAACCACTTTACCAGTCGCCGCCTCATTCACCGGGTTAGAAGGTACGAGGTCGAGAATGACCTGTGAGAAGGTCGGAATCTCACGGGCAGTGAAGTCTGCCGGCACCTCCTGCTGGATCCCTTGACCGGGATTGAAGAGCAGGGCTACTGTCAGCCCTATAATAGAAGCGATTCCCGTTGTCCCCAGGAACCAGGCAAAGGTCTTGATACCGACTTTACGCAGATACTCCAGGTTGGTCAGAGACGCGATGCTGTTCAATACAAGAACGAATACCAGGGGAATAACGAGCATGCGGATCAAACTTACATAAATGCTACCAAAGGTGCTGATGGCCTTGGTCTCAAACTCCAGCTTTTGAAAAACAATCCCGACTACAAGTCCGATTAACAAACCGATAATGACTCGGGTACCAAACCCTACACGCTTGCGTGCCAACAGAAATAAAATTCCGAAGACAACGATGGAAACTACAAATCCGTACCAGTTTGTTTGAATCGCCGAGAGTAGATTATTGTCTATATTCTTCATTCTTTCTAAAACCCTCCCAATACCCCACTTATTTGATATGAATAATGATAAATAATGTATATACAAAACCTATGAATGTCAATGTAATAATATGTTAATTTCATTTAAATCCCGACAATTTCGATATGATAAATAAATTTGGATTGACAACTGCTTTCGACATTGAATAATATTAAAAACATCACACGATGCATGCAACATTTGCTGGATCATCAAGGATAGAATCAACTGGACAGCCAGAGATTCGAGTTAGAGCGCCTGGGTTTGCGTTCTCTTGAGTCTCTGGTTTTTTTATTGGCGCAAAAGGGAGGGATAGAAGCTTCAGCCGAGCAATCCAGCATGAGCGTACATAACTAGCGGAGAAATGAGTCTACTGGACAGCCAGAGATTCAGCGGGTGATGTCATTACACCATCTGTCTGGATCTTTTTGTTGTTTCCGCTGGAACCAAGCTTGCAGAAATGAATATTCACGCAACACGCAAGACATGTTGTAAAGCCCAGACTGTATCTGCAAAACGCACTACAAATAAGCCCGAAGGCGTCAGGCTTAGCCGCCTTGTCTGCCTGGTCCAGGGCGCAAAGAAAAGGATGATTACTCTTATGAAAAAGCTCACTATTTCGATCGTTACTGCTGCTGTAGTCTTCTCCGCTTTGACTTATGCCGCCGTATCAGCCAATCAGAAAACACCGAAGGCTGCGCCGGCACAGAACAATGCCGCTGCTGCCACCACTACTACTACTACTACTGACACCGCCTCCGCAGGCACTCAGACTGCCGTGCAGACTGTAGCTGAGACCGTTCAACCGGCAGCGACTCCTGCGCCAGCTGCAGAAACCGTACAGGCTGAGGCCACTGCCGCGCCTGCCGATCAAGCTGCCGCTGTGACTACTGCTCAGCAGCCGCAAGCAACAGAAGCTCCTGCGCAAGCCGAAGCCGCACAGGTGAAGACTGCTTCTGCACCAGCTGCAGAAGCTACAACCGTGAACACCGCCGTTGCCAAAGTAGCTGCGCCGACGCAAACCACTGCTGCACCAGCCGCACAAACGACACCGGCACAGCCGCAAGCAACCACTGTACCTGCAGCCACAGCAGCGCCCGTGGTCTCCAAGACTACACCGGCAGCTACCCCTGCTCCAGCAGTGAAAGCCGCCCAACCAACGGCAGCGCCAGCACAAGTTCCAGTTGCCGAAGCTAAAGCCACTGCTGCACCGGAGCCCACAACTGCTCCAGCCAAGAAAATCACCTTCTCTACAACCGAAGTGGTAAAGGCTAAAGCCACTGCTGCACCAGCCGCAGAACCGGCACAATCCAAAACAAGCGCGCCTGCCCCAGCAGAGCGAGTGCAATCTCCGGCACCGGCCTCTGATCCGGCACCAGCACCTGCACCCGCTTCGTCATCTGACGAAGAAGTGTGCCCTTGATTTCGTGCATCATTGCCGCTGAGCTAAGACCCAGCCAACTATATTTTCAGAAAACGACAGAAATCGAGGTGCAAAATCAATGAGTATCAAGTTCAAGCCAAAAAAAATCGTGAGTCTGCTGCTGGCAGCCTCCCTGCTGGTCCTGCCTCTTCAGGCAGGCCGGGCAGCGGCTGCTGAAACTAACGTTTCCGCAGCTACTCCTCTATCTACTTTTGATTATTTCAACAAGGTGTATCCGAAATTGAATGACCCTAACCATGTCTTTAAAACTGCAACTTACGAGGACATCGTGCACTTATTTGAAACCCAAGGGACGTATGCCGTTCTGGTAGGTGGTGCATGGGATGAGAACACACAAGCAGATATCGGCTTTATTAATGAAGTTGCCAAGGATTACGGCATTTCTACCATTTATAATTTTGATACCAAGCTGGATGGCGATACACTGCAAATCGCAGATACCAATAACAAGTTCGCGTACAAATACGTAGACCTGGTTAACAAGTACCTGACGAACCTGAATATTTACGACAAGAACGATCCGGCGCACAACGTGAGCTACACAGCCAAAGACGGCAGCACGGTCACGGCTAACAAAATCGAAGCACCTTTCCTGCTGGTCTACAACAAAGACAACAAGGATGCCCAAGGCAACAGTGCTCCTATTGTCTCTTACCTTAAAGACAGCAAATCCTGGTCACAGTTCCTGACGAACGGAACCATCGATCAAACCAAGGTCGATGCCTATAAAGCGGTCGTTCGATCTGTATTCTCCAAAGCCGCGAAATACGACACGATCAATGAATCGGAGTATATCAAAGCCGCATTTAACAAGAACTATGAAGGGGAGAACCCCGGCAAACCAACGATCTTCACCTCAGATGACGGTGATCTCGTCTATGAACATGTTACCTATCATCAATTAAAAGAAATCTTGTCCAGCGACGGCAACTATGCCATCCTGTTCGGGGGCTCCTGGTGCCCTAATACCCAAGCGGTTATCAAATACATTAATGAACAAGCCAAGAAGAAGAACATCAATAAAATATACCTGTGGGATACGAAGCTCGATTCCGGTGTGACAGTAGGTCTACCGAACAACAATAGCGGAAATTCCGCCAAAGATGGAAACCCACACACCAATGATGAGCTGCAGGTCCGGACTACGGATCATCCGTATGCCAAGCTGTATGTAGACCTAGTCAAAGAATATTTGACCAACATCAAGACACAAAACAACACAGCTGAAAAACCTACCACAATCAGTTATTTGGATCAAAACAATACCCGAATTTTCGGAGATCGTCTGCAAGTTCCTTATCTCTTCACCTATAACAAAACCAATAAGGATGACAGCGGGCAACCAGCACCCATTCTGGGACACATCGAATTGATGTACTCCTGGACAAATATCCAGCCCGACTTTGTCAGCAACGGTTACGCTGATGGTGCAAGATACAATTTCTACCTGAATGCACTTGATAAGCTTTTCTCCAGACTGGAAGCCACTCCAACTGAACTAACAGCGGTAGCGCCAACCTCCGCCACCACGAGCGACGGACAGATTACTGGCGTTCTGAACAAATCGCTGGAGTACAAACGTTCCGATGAGACCGGCTACAAACCAGTATCCGGCGAAGCCATCACCGGGCTGGCACCTGGTACTTATCAGGTAAGATATGCCGCCAAACCGGGTTATCAAGGTCCAACTGTTGCAGCAGGAGCAACTGCAATTCCGTATAAACCCGGTCAAGCCATCGAAATCATTGTTCCGGTCTTTACACACCAGCAAGCAGCACCGACTGGACTCATCGGCGTGGCTCCTACAACACCTGCCAACGATGATGGGCAGATTGCAGGAACCAATGCAGCACTGGAATACAAACCAGCCGCTGCTGCTGATTACATTCCAGTGAACGGGGAAGCCATCACAGGACTCGTGCCGGGCTTCTACGAAGTCCGCTATGCTGCCAAGGAAGGCTACAGCGCCAGCCCTGTAACCCGCGTTGAGGTCCCTGCGTACGGCGAGCAGGCCGCACCGACCGGACTCGCAGGTATTGCTCCTACTACGCCTGCCAATAATGACGGACGTATCACCGGCACTACACCTGCATTGGAATACAAACTGGCGGGTGTAACCGATTATGTCTATGCTACAGATGTCGAAATCACAGGACTTGTACCTGGTACTTATACCGTCAGATATGCAGCTAAGGAAGGCTTCAAAGCAGGCAGAGCAGCCGATGTAATCGTGCCAGCCTATGCCGCAGAGCAAGCTGCGCCAACCGGTCTCACCGGTATCGCCCCTACTTCATCTGCCAATAATGACGGACGTATTACCGGTACAACGCCGGCACTGGAATATAAACTATCTACTGTTACCAATTATGTATACGCCACAGATGTCGAAATTACAGGACTTGTGCCTGGTACTTATAATCTGCGATATGCTGCCAAAGAAGGCTTCAAAGAAAGCTCTGTAACTGATGTAGTCGTACCGGAGTATAAAGCACCTACTGGTGGCGGAGATACCGGTCCATCAACCGGCAGTAACTCACCGGCACCGACTCCAGTTAGCAGCCCGGCACCTACTGCCAGCGCGGCACCAGTTACTAGTGCTCAAGGAAATACAATCATCGCTTCTACAACAGCGGTTGCTACTACCGATGAATCTACAGGTGTTACCACAGCTTCCATCACAGCAGCTGCCGTAACAGAACTTGTAGAGAGTGCTAAAAAAGCAGAAGCCGACGGAAAATCAGCACTGTTGGAAATCAAAGTTGAAACCACTGCTAAAACTCAAACCGCTGAGCTAACCATTCCAAGAAGCGCATTCAACGCAGTTGCTTCTGGCACAAAAGCTCAGGTTAAAATCAACTATGCCAACGTGGGAACAATCACCTTGGATGCCAAAGCAATCGCTAATATCAGCGGAGCTAAAGATGAGGGCGATATCCACATTCGGATCGCTAAGGTTTCACTCACCGACGAAGGTAAAGAAGTCCTTGGTGACAGACCTGTCTACGATCTGACTGTCAAAGCAGGAGACCTTACTGTTTCTAGCTTTGGCGGAGGCAAAGCGCAGATCAGCGTTCCTTACAAGCTGCAAGCCGGCGAAGAGCCGAATTCCATCATCATCTACCATATTAATGAATCGGGAAGTCTCGACAATGTACGCGGCAAATACGCTGCGGGAACGGTGGATTTTGTCACTACCCACTTCTCCCAATACATCGTTGCTTATAACAAAGTCGACTTCGCCGATGTTGCAGCAACTGCATGGTACAACGATGCCGTTAGCTTCCTGGCTGCCCGGAGCATCACGTCCGGAACAGACGACAGCCACTACAGCCCTAACGCCTCGGTTACCCGCGGACAGTTCACTGTTCTGCTGCTGAAGGCCTATGGCATTGATGCCGACGAGAATGCTGCTGATAACTTCACTGACGCCGGAAACACGTATTACACCGGCTATCTGGCTGCTGCTAAACGCCTGGGGATTACCACCGGCGTTGGCGAGAATCAATTCAAGCCTGACAGCAAAATCACACGCCAGGAGTTATTCACGCTACTGTACCGTTCTCTGGACGTCTTGGGAGAGCTTCCAGCTTCTAAGAATGGCCCTGCTCTGTCCAGCTACAGCGACGCTGGCCAAATCGCAGACTATGCTAGGGAAGCCCTACAGGCTCTTACTGCCTCTGGAGTTATTGCAGGAAACAATGGCAAGCTCAACCCTGCCAGCGTATCTACTAGAGCAGAAGTAGCACAGGTACTGTTTAATCTCCTTTCCAAGTAATGCCCACCCCGCATTACATCTTCTAAAAAAGCCTCCGGACCCCTTTTCATAGGGATTCGGAGGCTTCTTCATTTCACTATGAAATCCTGCCTATTTCCACCTTACAATTTGTAAAAATTATGCTCCCCGGTGGCACAATTTATGTCTTATGATGTGTTTTAAAAGCTTATTTTTTACTAAAAATTAGGTCATTTGTCGGAGGTGTGAACCTTATTCCCTATTAGAAGGGTATGTATTAACATGACACCATTTGTTAACAGAAATCCCTTTAACAGAGCCATTTTGGATATTTTTTGCCCATCATAATCTTTATATTCCAATTTAAGGGTTGAAAATCTATTAAAATATTTTTTATTTTCATATAGATTTTACATTTTACCAGTGGTAAAATCTTCTTAACATTTTTTCCTACTAGCTTGGGTGGAATTAATTTTTGAATTCATAGGAAAGGAGAGTTTTGCCGCGATTTCGCCGAGAAGACGGAAAAGGTTTATTTTGAAAAAAATTATATGACGGAGGGGATTTTTTTGGATTGGGGCAAATTATCTCGTAAACTATCACTGCTGGCACTTGCCGCGGGAGTAACGATCAGTACGGTTCCCGGAGGGGTTTCCGCAGCAGGAGCAGTGCAGCCTAATATTGACCAAAGCACATTGCCATTGGTGCAAAGTTCTCAGAAAACATTCATCTCGCCTCAGATCAATACAAAATCCACAGATGATATTCGCGTCATTGTCCAACTGAGCGGACAGCCGGCAGCCGTCGGCAAATATGCAGCAAAGCAAGGCATCTCCTCACTAGCCTCCACAGCCACCGAAGCTGCTGTAGATAGCCAGCAAACTGACGTCCTCAAGAAAGCGTCCAATGCTGGACTGGACCTTGAAGTCAATTACAAGTACAACACGGTACTGAACGGTTTTGAGATCACAATTCCTGCGAATGAAATTCCTGAGCTGGCTAAAATCCCAGGCGTCATTTCTATCCATAAGAACAGCACTTGGTATGCCGTTCCAGTGGAAGGAGACACTTCGGCAGCCGCTGCAGAGGCAACAACACCGCAAAATGACAACGAGCCGTTAAAACAAATCCATGCCGATTGGGCTTGGGCTAAAGGATTCACTGGTAAAGGCCTTAAGGTAGGTGTCATTGATACAGGCGTAGATTATACCCACCCTGACATCAAAGATGCATATAAAGGCGGTTATGATTCTTTTTCCAATGATAATGATCCCTACGAAGAGGTCCCTCTTACTAAAGAGAATGATCCATATCACGTAGGCTATGAAGGCACATATCACGGCACACACGTTGCCGGAACAATCATTGGACAATTCGCTAACAAGAGCGGTGAAATTGCGCAAAAAGGTGTAGCCCCAGGTGCAGAGCTTTATGCTTACAAAGTGCTAGGACGCAACTTGGAGAAACCTAGTACGTCCTCTGGTTCTTCTGCACAGGTTATCGATGGTATCGAACGTGCAGTAAAGGATCACATGGATGTTATCAACCTTTCGCTTGGTTCCGATGAGGAAAAAGACGTGAATTCCCCGGATGCCATTGCGATTAACAACGCTGTGCTTTCAGGCGTTACAGCGGTAATTGCCAACGGTAATGCAGGTCCTGGTGAATATACCCTAGGGTCTCCTGCCACTTCCCAGTTGGGCATTTCGGTCGGAGCGGTGACCAGCCCAAGCAAACAATTCTCCGGTAAATTCCAAGTTGAGTTGGACCGTAACACGGTGTCGACTGTAACCTACGAGACTTACGGGGATGTTAACTTCAACTTGATGGCCTGGGGACTAGGCAAAGAAAACTTTGCTAGTATCATCGGCACCAAACCAGTGAATGTAGTATACGCAGGGCTTGGTGGCAAAGCAGATTTTGAGAATATTCAAAATGTTGAAGGCAGCATTGTACTGGTCTCCCGTGGACTATATGCCTTCACTGAGAAAATCGCCAACGCAAAGGAACATGGCGCAAAAGCTATCGTTATCTTCAACGGTAATGCCAAACAAGTAGGCGATGAGAGTATAGTAGATCTGAGTCCAAGTATCCCTAATCGGGATGGTTTCATTAACTCCGGTCTGGGAGACGGGTTCGACAACATCCCTACTCTGGATATCAAGGGATCCGAGGGTAGAGCCTTGGCTAGAACTCTGGCAGCTAACCCGGGAAGCAGTTTCCGCTTCACCTTTGACGCCAACTACAATCCTCAGCTAAGCAAAGGGGACGCATTGGCCAGCTTTACTTCCTTTGGCCCGAACGTTGATGACAATCTGAGCATCAAGCCAGACTTCACAGCACCAGGCGTAGGCATTCTGTCTACTTGGCCAGCTTACGGTAAAGGTAAAGACAATGTCTCCTACGAAAAAGCTTACAACCGAATCAGCGGCACAAGCATGGCAACCCCACACGTTGCCGGTCTAGCACTACTGATCAAGCAAGCTCACCCAACATGGTCGCCATTTGATATTCGTGCAGCTTTGGCAAATACAGCTGAACCAAATGAGGAGTACAGCGTTTATGAGCAAGGCGCAGGACGTGTAAATGTTGAGAATGCCATTTCCACACCAGCCCTGGTACAGGCTCTTGAACCAATCACTATTCTTGACAAGAACTACAAACCACAAAATGTAATTAATTATAATTCCTCGGCAGCCTATGGCGTAATTCAGCCAGGAACATCTGCAATCAAAAACGTGCAGCTCAAAAATACGAGCAAGGATGCTGTAAGCTATTCTACTTCTGTTGAGTGGCACTTTGAAGATCCTCAAGGGATCACAGTGACACCTAGCATTTCAACTGTTAGTGCCGACGGAGGAAAAGTAACACCGTTCAGTCTAAACCTGAATGTAGGCAACAATGTAAAAGAAGGTTTTTATGAAGGACAGCTGAATCTAGCCGCTCCTGGCGTACCAACATTGCACCTGCCGTTCAGCGTGTATGTAGGTAAAGAGCTACCAGAAAACCCATTTGGCATTCAAGAAATCAAATTATCTAATGCACTTGTTTATCCGAACAGAAACTACCAAAGCTCTACAGATCTTACTTTTAGACTGTCCGCAGAGGACAGCAACTACTATGAGGTCAATATTGTTAATCTTGAAGATCAAACTATCGGATATGTTGACACACAGTTTAATGCGAAGAAATTATTTGCACTAGGTCAGTATTCAGTCAAAGGTATCAATGGCTCCTATCATCCTGTAGATGCAAATGGCAAAAAGATTGTAGATGCTAGTGGCAAGCCAGTCACCGAGCACCTGAAAGATGGCGTCTATAAAATTTATATCTACGCCTCCCAAATAAATGCACCAGGTGAAACGCTAGAGTCTGTATCTGGAAATGATATTGAGTACAAAGGATATTCTTCCTTCCGTGTGGACAACTCTTATGATAGCAACTCTGGCGGTAACACTGGCGGCGGTGGAGGCGGCCCAGTTGCCACACCAGCACCATCCGCAGCTCCTGCTCCAGCTAGCGGCGCTGCCAATGCAGTCATTGACCAAGGCTTGAAGCAAGCGCCTGTGAAGGCTGCTGTAGCTTCCAACAATGGTGTAGCAACCGTTACGGTAACTAACGATGATCTGAAGGCAGCCATCGCCTCTGCTTCGGCTTCCCCGGCAGCTATTGTAATCAATGCTCCGGCTACGACCGACGCTGCTGCCAAAGTGGCTCTGACAGCTGAACAAGTGAAGCTGCTCGCTGGTGCACCAGCGAAGAGTACAATTATTGTAAATGCAGCAGGTTCAGCATTCGCCTTGCCAGTAAGCCTACTGACTGGTGGCACCGCCGATGCCAGTCTGGATCTGATCATCAAGAAAGCGGATGACCAATCCTCCAAGTTCTCGACAACTGCTGGATCAACTGTTGTTGGGTCTCCGGTAGCCTTTGAAGCCAACTGGACTACAGCTTCCGGAAGTACAGCTCTGAAGGTACCGAATGATGCCTTCATTAAGAGATCCTTCACAATTCCAGGCAAAGTTGAGCCTAACACAGCTGGCGTACTGTTCGAAGCGAATGGAAAGATTACTCCGGTATCTTCCGTATTCAAAGTACAAGCAGACGGTACGACTCTTGTTACGGTCAGCCGCCCTGGATTCTCGGTCTATGCTGCAGTGAGCCGCCCTGTTACTTTCAGTGACATCGCCAACTCCCCGGCTGCTGCCGATATTACAGCACTGGCTAACAAGCTGATTATTGAAGGCACTTCGGCAACGACATTCTCGCCAAAGAGCAACCTGACCCGTGCCGAGTTCACAGCCCTGCTGTCCCGCTCGCTCGGACTACGCTCTAGCTCGACTTCTACATTTACGGATGTGAAGTCCTCTGACTGGTATGCAAACGATGTTGCTGCTGCCTCCGAGGCAGGGCTGATTCTGGGAATTGGCAATGGCAAATTTGCCCCGAACGCCCAAGTTACGCGTCAAGAGCTTGCTGTTATCCTGGGAAGAGCCGTGAAACTGACTGGTGTGGAACTGAAAGCCTCCAATCCGTCGTTCACTACTTATGCCGATAGCACCAAGATCGCTCCATACGCCAAAGATAGCGTGCAATCCTTGTCTGCTGCGGGTATCATTAGCAGCGAAGTCGGATCGAACTTCAATCCGACAACAGCAGCTACCCGTGAGACAGTTGCAGCTACCCTGCATCAATTGCTGAGCAAAACTGGCCTGATCGACTAATTCAGACCAAGCCAGAAACATCAAACGCCCGTCCGCTTCCCAACAGGGAAATGGACGGGCGTTTTTTTCACAACGATAGATAGAGGGCCACTCATTTGAACAAACAGCTTAATTTCGCACTGTCCCCTAAGATGATACTTGTTGCAGCCTCTCGTTTAGCCTCACAAATAATGATTGCAGCTTGTCTTGGGCAACCTCGCTATAATTGTCGCCGATGCTCACTTCATAGTAGGAAGAGAATTCGTCGACTTCCCTCACATAAGAGGTGAGTCCGATCCCCGTGGCTTGATAAAGATCGATTAGGGCATCCTCTACTACTGTTTTAGGCAGGGATATATGCACATGAAACATATTCGACACCGGCTCTAACGGAAGCGTTGAGACCGCATGACATTGATTATAGAAAACAGCCAGCGCTTTAGCCTCTTCATAATACTTTTCCATCTTATGAACTCTTTGTTTAAAGTAAAAGTCAGCAGGAATGATATAAGGGTATAAGCTGATCAAGTCCCCGCCATGCCGCCGCTTCCAGACCTTAGATTCTGCTGTGAAATCCGCTGCGCCAGCCAGAACAGCTCCAGCAATCGCACCGATTCCTTTATAGACAGAGATGTACACACTATCGAACAGCGCACAAACCTCTGCAGCACTCTTTTGATAATAAGGCAGAACCTCAAACAATCTTGCGCCATCCAGATGAAGATAAATCCCCTTCTCCCGGCAATAGGCGGAAATAGCTTCAAGTTCACCATACTCCGGCAACTGCCCACCAATCTCACGTTGTGGCAATTCTAGCAGAAGACAAGCAACCTCCGCCGGCATCCCTTGGACATCCTGAAGGGTAATCAAACGATGCTTGTCAGCGAGCAGTACAGATTCAATATGATGCAACTGTTTCAAACCATCCTCTTCATGAATCTCCAGGTGGCAGAGTGGATGGTAAGCCACCTGGCTCAAACCCTTGCGGTCACACCATATCCTTAAAGCAATCTGTTGCGCCATGGTCCCACTTGGAAAAAACACTGCCGCTTCCTTCCCCAGCACTTCTGCCATATTCGCTTGGAAATTCTCAATAACCTTTCCCGCTCCATATATATCAGAATCCAGGGAACCCTCTATCTGCTCGAAAACCTCTTTCAGCACTTGCACATTCCGTTTACCGTGAGCCGGCAATGGATAAGCAACTTCTTTAAAAGCTTCTGCTAATGACAACTTCTCTTGCATGAACTTAATTGCTCCTCTCAGCTCCAACTTAATAACACACAACTCAACGAATCTTGGCTACGAAAAGACCCAGATACTCCTTCAATGCCAGCCCCGTAGTGCTAACCGCTCCGGCATTCGGAGACAGTTTGGCAGGGTAGAAAGCAAACTTGCCATCCGATACATAATCGGTCGGAAAAGGCTGCACCGACAGTCCGGCTTGACCAAACTCCACCACCGCCCGTGGCATGTGGAAAGCAGAGGTCACAAGCACCGGGTGCTTAAACCCGCGTTCCTTTAGAATGAGCGCAGTATTAATCGCATTCTGCTTAGTATTCAGTGAGCAGTTCTCGACAAGAATGTCACTCTCTGCCACCCCAAGGCTAAGCAACTGCCGTTTTGCAATATTCGCTTCATTACCGCTATCGGCGAAGACCTGACCACCGGAGAACAGAATCGGCAAGCCAGTCGCCCTATGCAGCCGTACGGCAGTCAGCAGTCGGTTCGCCGCTGAACCCAACATATTGCCCTTACCATTCAAGTCAGGTGTCGTAAGCGTGGCCCCGCCGCCGAGCACAACGATAACATCTCCCTGTACGGTCTGCGGCTGCGCATATTGCCGCTCCAGTCCGCGTATGAATAAATCGCTGACAAGCGATGTAGAGGATAAATAGAATACCAGAGTAACGATGAGCAGGAATACTGACGCCCTTCGCTCACGCTTCCATAGCCAAATGATCGGTACCAGAAGCAGCAGCACGAATAGCCCCGGCGGGAGTACGAAGCTATAGATAAATTTGATTACATAAATCAGACCGTTTGCACCTCCTAACCGGGGAAGTCCCGGTTTGAACTATAACCCTTGTCCACACCATAATTATAACCGGACATCCTCTCACTCCGCACCTTTTCACCTCTTTTTAAAAAAGGATTTCTCAGGTTATCCAAATTTTTTTCGATCCCTCACCGTACATAACCTGCCACACCTTTTGCGAAAATCATCATTTCAGTAACTAACTTTATCGAGTGAATGCAAATAAGAATTTTTAATGTAATATTATATTACATAAACATCGAAAATAATTTCAATTATTGCCCTTACAATAAAAATAAATCAAAGTATATGTCATATAATATAACTGGTAGCGCTTTATTATTGAAAAAAGGTATTGATTATTTCGATCCAATCCTCTATGATAATGACATCAGAGGAATTAAAAGTTAAAGCACTTTAACTTTGGTGTTAAATAACCCTCTAATAATTGATTTTTTAAACAAATTTACGCATTAAAGTTAAAGCGCTTATACTTTTAGGGAAAGAAAGGTTGGTGTGTCCGTGAGCAATCGCGAGAGTCGGCGGCAAACATTTTACATGTATTTGTTTATCTCACCCTGGATAATCGGCTTTTTAATCTTCGCCTTGTATCCTATTCTGTCATCGTTTTACTACAGCTTCACCGAATATGACATTATTCATCCGCCAAAATTCGTTGGGCTGGCCAACTACACCGAGATGTTCCATAACGATCTGTTCTGGAAATCGGTCGTTGTCACTGTAAGGTATACCTTTATCGGTGTACCAATCTCGATGCTGTTGTCCCTGGGCTTTGCACTATTGCTGAATCAGACGATTCCACTCAAAGGCTTCTTCCGGACAGCAATGTACTTCCCAAGTATGGTATCCGGAGTAGCGATGTCCCTGCTGTGGTACTGGATCTTCAATCCGCAGATCGGACTCTTCAACTACATCCTGTCCTGGTTCGGCATTCAAGGCCCATCCTGGCTGATGAATCCGGATACCGCCCTTTACGCACTGATCATTATGTCCTTCTGGGGCGCGGGAGCCGGGATGATTCTTTTCCTTGCAGGACTGCAAGGGGTACCGTCAAGTCTTATCGAAGCCGCAAAGCTGGATGGCGCAGGACGCCTTCGGATTTTCCGGCACATCACACTGCCAATGATCTCACCGGTATTGCTCTTCCAATTGATCATGGGTCTGATTGATTCCTTTCAGGTGTTTACCCAAGCGTTTGTTATGACTCAGGGCGGGCCGAACTACTCCACCTGGTTCTACGTTTATAACCTCTACACCAGCGCCTTTAAAGAATATCGTGCCGGTTACTCTTCGGCCTTGGCCTGGGTCCTGCTGATCGTTGTTATGCTGTGTACGGCTCTTATCATGAAACTGTCCAACCGATTCGTTCATTATGAAGGGGGCGTTAACAAATGAGCTCCACCCCAAGCCTCTCCACACGCCCGTCCAGTTCACGTCCGCGCCGGAAGGTCGGACCGGTCAAGATTATCAGCCTGCTGACCTTGATTGTAACAACGTTCCTTATGCTGCTTCCGCTGTTCTTCATGGTTATGACCTCTCTGAAGTCCAAGAAGGAGATGTTGAAGTTCCCGCCTACCTTTCTCCCGGAAAGCTGGCAGTGGAGCAATTACACGGAGATTTTTGACACCCTGCAATTCGGTACCCTGTACAAGAACAGCCTTATTATCGCCGTCCTGTCCGTCATCGGCACATTGATTTCTTCTGCGCTGGTGGCTTACGGATTTGCCAGATATAAAGGAAAAGGCAACAAGATCTGGTTCATGCTGCTGCTTAGCACCATGATGCTGCCATATCCGGCGATCATGATTCCACAGTTTATCCTGTTCTCCAAAATGAACTGGATCGACACTTTCCTGCCGCTGATTGTGCCCGCATTTTTCGGCTCAGCGTATAACATCTTCCTGCTACGCCAGTTCTTCACCACCTTGCCAGAGGAAATGTTCGACGCCGGACGGATTGACGGATGCGGCGAGCTGCGGATGTGGCGCCAGATTGCGCTTCCGCTCTCAGGACCAGCCCTAGCCACTGTTGCCATCTTTGCTTTCATCTACAGCTGGAATGACCTGCTTACCCCTGTGCTTTATTTAAGCTCATCAGATAAATTTACGCTTCCTGTCGGCATGGCCTCGCTCACCTCTTCACGGTTCCGTATTCCGCCGTGGCATCTACTGATGGTAGCTTCCGTGCTGGCTATGCTTCCAATCGTGACCCTGTTCGCGGTTGCTCAGAAGCAGTTTGTAGAAGGCATTGTACTTACAGGCATTAAGTAATAACCCGCCTTCACTGGCGGAACTATACACTGATATCCTGGAGGGATTAGCGAATGAAAAAGAACAGGAAAACATTTGGAACTCTTTTTGCAGCAAGTACACTACTTCTTACGACCTTGGCTGGCTGTAGCGGCGGAAAATCAGTAGAAGATGTAGCCTCACCCGGATCGAACAGCAGCTCTGGCGGTAAAGGCGACAAAGTGACCATTACTTACTACACCATTGATTCCGAAGACCGCACCTTTGTCGAGAAGCTGATTCCTGATTTCGAGAAAGAACATCCTAACATCAAGGTCAAGATGGAAAAGGCGCCTTACGAGCAGTTTGACAGTAAGCTGCAGACACTGATTGCCGGGGGCAAATCGCCTGATATTACGAGCCACTACGGATACGGCGGCTTCGCAGAATACTACAACAAAGGCATGCTAATGGACCTCACCGATCTGATGCAGGAAACGGGCTTCAAAGCCGAAGATTACAACATTCCTGAGCACCTGATGGACATCTACAAAGTCAAGGATCACACTTACGGTATTCCACTCAACATGTACGTTACGCTGATGATGTACAACAAGGATATGTTCGATGCGGCGAAGTTATCCTACCCGCCAAGTGATTACGAAGACAAGAGCTGGACCTTTGACAAAATGGTCGAGGATGCCAAGAAGATGACGGTTCACTCAGACGATATTACCAAGACGCAATATGGTGTTGACTTCACTTGGTCTGAACGCGACATGCGCCCGATGTACTTCGGAGCAGATCCGTACTCCGCAGACACCTGGACTAACGGCGGCGTACCTTCCGAGACCCATTTTGACTCACCAGAGGTTATTGCCGCTTATCACAAGTTCTTCGACCTGATCTTCAAAGATAAAGTGTCGCCTAATACCGAATGGAGCAAGAGTGTAGCCGGACAGAATGGCGATCCGTTCGTAGCCGGTAAAATCGGAATGTCTGTCGGCGGTTCCTGGATTATGGCCGGTTCCAACGATTTTCCGTTCAAAGTTGGCGTAGCCGCTGTGCCATGGGGCGGTAACGACAAGGTGCGCAGCCCGCTGTTCGTAGACCCGCTGCTCATTCTGAAAGATTCCAAGCATCCGAAAGAAGCCATGGAGTTCATCAAATTCTTGCTCACCACTGAAGTTCAGGAGAAATCCATTGAGCTAAGCGGCGGCAACCCGCCAGTCAACACCAAAGCTGCTGAAACGTACTACAAGCACTTTGAGGGCGTTGATCCTGAAGATGTGAAGAAGGTTTATGAAGGAGCTGTGAAATACGGCTACGAATCCTTCAATCACCTGATCGTACACTACTCGCAAATCAACGATATGTTCATCAACGAGCTGCAGCCGGTAGAGACCGGACATAAAACGCTTGAAGAGGTCATGGGTACCATTCAGAAAAAGGTCACCGAGATCATCAAACGTTAGCATGTACGGCATACCGTCCCTTCCGGGACGGTATCCTTGCTTGGAATCTTATTGTTTAGCGGACCGTCTCTCCACCCTGTATACTAATAGTAGACAATTCATTCGGAAAATCTGCTGCAAGGAGCACAAAACATGAAAGTGAGCATATTTGATGTAGCCAAAAAATCCGGTCTGTCTGTCGTGACGGTATCACGGGTGTTGAACGGCGCTGAATCGGTACGCGAGAAAAATCGGCAGAAAGTGTTAGATGCGATTAAGGAGCTGGATTATCGGCCCAATGCGGCTGCACGCAGCCTGGCTAGTGGAAAAACGGGAATTATCGGCCTCGTAGTAACCACCTTGCATGATTCGTTCTTTGACGCCGTTGTCAAAGAACTGAACGAGGTACTAGCACTGCATGGTTATTTCCTGGCCATCGCCATCTCCAGAGGCATTGAATCGGATGAGGACCACTATCTCATTCAAGAAGATCGGGTAGACGGCATGATTCTACTCTCGCCGATCGGGGAAGAAAATTATATCATGCAACTGAAGCGACGCGGCATACCTTATGTACTGATTGATAATCAGGAGCCGGAGAACGATACCTATTCGATCACGATCGACAACTTCAAAGGTGGCTACGCGGCAGCAAGTCATCTGTTGGAGCTCGGGCATACCTCTATCGCGCACCTATGCGGACATGAGATGTTCCGCAGTACGCGTGAGCGGCGCAACGGGTTCGCACTGGCACTGCAGGAAAAAGGAATAACTCCTTTTGAAATCGTACAGGGCGATTTCGAAATAGAATTTGGCTATGACACCTGTAAACGCTGGTTAAGCGATGGACAATTGCCCACCGCCGTATTCACTGGTGATGACAATATCGCCCTTGGGGTGATCAATGCTCTAATGGAGGCCGGGATCTCAGTACCGGAACAGGTCGCCGTTGTCGGCTATGATGACCACTACATCGCCTCACAGCTTCGTCCGCATCTGTCGACCCTTCGGCAACCTGCGGACAAAATCGCGCAGGCTGCAGCGGATATGCTGCTGCGGCGCATCTCTGGCAAGATGAAGCGCGGCTCCGGCATACGGATTGATCCGGAGCTAATCATTCGTGAATCTACGGTTTCCATCTAGACTGGCATGTATTTGCTGACCGGCTGCAATCGTTTGTTTTCTATAATATATATTCACTTGGGAGTGAAGACCATTGGCTTACTACTTAGGAATCGATGGGGGAGGAACCAAAACCTACGCCCTGCTCAGTGATGAACAGGGCAATGTGCTGGGGAAAGGTAAGAGCGGCAACGGCAATCATCAAGTAGATGCGGCCCGCGCAGCTAGCAGCATCCGTGAAGCCACATTCGGTGCTTTGTCGGACGCTGGACTCAGCTTGGACGACATTCAGCATGCCTATCTGGGACTGGCAGGTGCTGACCGTGATGCCGACTATGAGATATTGCACCCGATCATTCGCAATATCGGTTTTACTAGATACACTATCAATTGTGACACGATGATTGGACTGCGGGCAGGCACTAACCGTTCTTATGGCGTTTCCCTGATCTGCGGCACAGGTACCAATTCAGCTGGACGGAATTTACAGGGACAGCATTATCAATGTGGCGGCTTCGACTATATGTATGGTGATTTTGGCGGAGGCGGCTCGCTCAACATTGAAGTTTTCCGCTCTGTTATTCGGGCTTGGGACGGGCGGGAACAGCCTACTCTCCTGACTGCCCCGCTGCTAAAACTGCTGGGGTATGAGAGTGTGGAGCGCATGTTCAATGATTTTCTAGACCATGGGAAACACGTACCTACAGATGCTGCCCGCCTGCTGTTCGCGGCTGCAGCTGAGGGCGATGCTGTGGCTCTGGAAATCCTGCACCGGCAAGGCGTAGAGCTGGGCAAGTCTGCTGCCGCTGTCATCCACCGGCTAGGCATGGAAAAGGACGCCTTCGATGTCGTGCTGGCCGGAAGCCTGTTGACCCGGGGAGACCGGGGCTGGATTCGTAGCCCTATCGAACAAGCCGTAGCCATCGCTGCCCCACAGGCAACCGTGGTCACCCTAATCACCGAGCCGGTTGTCGGTGCGGTATGGTCAGCCATGGAAAGTGATGGGATGACAATCAGTAGTGAAGTCTATGACAAGATGAAGGGTTTTCAGGAATTCGAATCCATTAAACAAACTACCAGACAGGAGTGATTATTGTGACAGCTAATCAAGGACTGAAAATCGCCGTCATCGGCGGAGGCTCTTCGTACACACCGGAACTCGTAGAAGGATTCATTCTTCATCATAAAGAACTCCCTATTCGTGAGCTATGGCTGGTGGACATTGAACCCGGACTGCGCAAGCTGAATATTGTCGGCAACCTGGCGAAGCGGATGGTTGAAGAATCAGGACTCCCGATCGAAGTCCATCTGACGACAGACCGCCGCGAAGCCATCGCAGGCGCTGACTTTGTCAGCACACAGATGCGTGTCGGCATGCTGGATGCCCGTGCCCGCGATGAGTCCATCCCGCTCAAATATGGTGTTATTGGCCAGGAGACCACCGGTCCCGGAGGCATGATGAAAGCCCTGCGCACGATTCCTGTGATTCTTGACGTCTGCCGCGATATTGAGGAACTGGCTCCAAATGCATGGCTGCTCAACTTCACCAATCCGGCAGGGATGGTAACGGAAGCTGTCCTGAAATACTCCAACGTCAAAAGCATTGGGCTATGCAACGCTCCTATCGGCCTGATCAAGCAAGTCTCCTCCAAATACAGCGTAGCCCCTGATCGGGTATACGCCGAGTTTGTGGGTCTCAACCACTTGCACTGGATTACCCGCATTGATGTTGAGGGCGAGAGCAAGCTAGATGAAATGCTGGCCGATACAACTGCGTATGGCGCCAAGAACGTGCCTGCCCGGGAATGGAATCCGGAATTCCTGCACTCCCTTCACGCTCTGCCTTCTTACTACCTGAAGTACTTCTACATGACCGATGCTATGTTGGAAGAACAGTTGGAGTCCTTCAAGAAGGGCGGCAACCGCGCTGAGGTGGTTAAGCGTGTGGAAGAAGAGCTATTCGAAATCTACAGCAATGTCGAACTAAGAGAAAAGCCGAAGCAGTTGGAACAACGCGGCGGTGCTTTTTATTCCGAGGCAGCTGTCAACCTGATGCGCTCGCTATATAACGGTGCGAATGATATTCAGACGCTGAATGTCGCCAACAACGGTATTTTGGATTTCCTACCGGATGATGCCAGCATTGAAGTGAACTGTGTCGTCACGAAGAATGGCCCATTGCCACTCCCACTGACTACTGTTCCACCTATGGCTAAGGGACTCATTCATGCAGTCAAAACCTACGAACAGCTGGCGATTGAAGCCGCTGTAACCGGCAGCCGCGAGCTGGCGATTCAGGCACTGGCCCATCATCCACTGGTTCCGTCCGTGGAAGTCGCGATCCAGATGTTAGACGAGATGCTGGAAGCTAATAAAGAGTATTTACCTAACTTTTTCACCAAAGAAGCAGCTTCTGCTGCACAATGATTTATAAACAATGATTACCGTTAAAGGTCAGGCCCTTTCGGCACTATAGAGGAGGGCTAGACCCTCCTCTTCAAACCACTGTCCCGTACGCAGAATGTTCTGCCGATACGGGCAGTGGTTTTTTCATGCGAAAAATAGGGTAAAAAAAGACCGCGCCCCCTTATTCGGGAACCGGTCTTCCAGGATACAATCCCGCTATCTCCAAACTGATATCCGTCGCACCTCACCACCCAGCTACCCTGTCTACCCGGCAAGCTCTTGGTTAACCGACGGCTGATGATGCCTGTTCACAATAAACAATAATGAAGCTGTGGCACACAGGCCGAAGAGGATCAGGTACAGATATTTCGCGCCCAGATGATCCGTGACAACTCCCCCGACAGCATTTCCTACAATGCCACCGAGACCCCAGGTCACCGCTGCGTAAACCGTCTGTAATGTCGCTTTGGTCCCTTCTGTAGCATAGCTCTGAACCACTTCTACAGCGGTACCTGCGGCAAAAGCAAAGGCAACGCCGTTCAGCAGTTGAACCGCGAGCGTAAGCGATACATTAGAAAACAGGAACATGACCAGGTACTGGCTGCCATAGATCGCAGCGGCCAGACACAGTAGCGGGTATCTTCCGATAGCCTTGCTGAGCCGGGTGGCTACCCAGAACATCGGTACCTCAATAATAGCGGCAATGGCGAAGGCACTGCCGATCCAGCTTTTATTGAAGCCCATTTCCTTGAAGTACAGTGGTAGAAAGTTCAAATTAATAGAAGCGGACATCATCATTAACGTACTGGTGACTACAAATATCATAAACGGTTTATTGCGGACAACCTCACCCATTTGTCCGAATAGCGTCACCTTTCTGCGGGACACTTTCGTTGTGGGTAGAAACAGAATCGTCACGCACACGATCATACTGATAACTAGATAATAGACAAAAATATGACTGTAACCGAATCGCTCATACAGAATCCCTGTAGTGAATGTACCAATCGCATAGCTTAACGCCCCGAACAGCCTCACATTCCCGAAAGAGAAACCGTCACGGCTGGCAATTTCCACAGCTAACGCATCGCCCACCGGTCCAACTGAGGATTGAAACCAGGCAAAGAACAAGGACAAGACAATGATTCCGGTCAAGCCCTCCATCAGGTTGAAGCCAAAGCCCAGCACCGCAGCCAGGATCGAAGAGAGTAGCATGATTTGTTTGGGATTACCCAAACGGTCGTTAATGAGCCCCATGACCGGTTGAGCAACCACACTGACCAGTGCCCATAAGGACAAAATCAAGCCTACGGTAGTGAAGCTGAAGCCTCTCTCACTGAAATACAGACTTGTATACGGCATCAGAACAGACATGGCCAGGTAATATAAAAAATAATAGCTTGATAATGTCCTCACGAATGACACTGCCCCTCTTTCTTAACGATCCTCTTCGATTTCTGCACTCCAGCCGAGCTGTCTGCACATCTCGTGCATCTTGCGAAGATCTTGTCTGGCTTCAATATGGGTTAATCCGAGGGACATCGCTTTTTCAGCTGCCCAGCGAAGCACATACACTAGTGTATCGGCCTGCGCCTCCTTAGCGGAAAAATCTAATAATACCAACGTATCACCGCGCACTCCAGCACGCAGATATCCCCAATAGCTGCCATCGAACTCCCTGAGGGTGAACATTTCTCTGTCCTCTGTCACACCAAACTCCTCTAGCGGTGTCTTCAGATGTTCCAGCCATTCGCTTTCCGAGGAGAATTGAAGGGTGTACTGTGGAGCGTTCCACTGGATCGTCTGGGTAGCCAAATCATCGAGCTGCTTATCGTTCTGAAGCGATATCCACTTTTCCACCGGATGATCCAGCTCAGCCGGAACCTGCACGGTGATTTTCCATGGTCTATACTCGGTCTCAGCACCAATGGAGTCCAGAATTTCAGGAACACCTACGGCCTGAAGCCCCTTTTGCTTGGCAATGCGGATAAGCTGTCTCAGCCCCTCTGGTGATCCCGTTGCGATATCATTGCTATGCATGACTACAATCGTGCCATTCTTCAGCTCCGGCTCTACCCGAGCAACAATCTCCTCTGCAGAAATCCCTGCCCAATCGCCCGAATCTACACCTTCAATATCCAGATACCCGCCCCATTCAGCTAGCCAATCCAGATTCTCCTCGCGGAACGAACAATACGGAAAGCGCATGAAGCTGGGACACGCCAGACCAGTTGCATCCTGATATGCCAGCTCGGTCAGTTTTAACTGTTCCAGAAACACTGGTTTCGGAACCTGAGCCATCCGCCGGTGATGGTAGGTATGGGGAGCGAGCACATGTCCTCTCGACCGGATCTCCCGCGCCTTGTCCGGGTGACGATCCATCCATTCTCCCGTGAAGAAAAAGGTGCCTACCGCGCCCTCTTCTTCCAGAACATCCAGCCACAATTCAAGTGGAAGCCGGGAAGGCCCATCGTCAAATGTAAAAGCACAAATCGCCTGATTGACATCTCCGCTCCAAACCGCCTTAGCTGACATATTGCCGCCTCATTTCTATGATTATATACATTTATTATAGAGGAGGCCGGGGGTCTTTTCCATGTATTGCTGGACTCTTTTCACGACAAAAAGATGCCGGAAACATTAAGTTTTCCCAGGCATCCTGATATTGTCTTCTATGGACTTTAGAGTGCATGCATCAGTTCACTTTTGCTCGGCGCATAACGAATTAGCGTATCGTGTATCTGTAAGACTGACCCTCAATATTAATGTCGGCATAAAGTGGTTTATCACTTGTCTGCACTTCCGTAGGCACCGCGGCGAAGAACACAAGCGTGCCATATTTTAATGGCTCAACACTCGTAATGTTGGTGTAGGTAAAGTCTTCCCCTCCCTTGTTTTCAATCGTCGAGGAGGTCCTGTACTCATACTGGTTATCGTATTTGACAGTGATATCGGCGAACGTATCCGCACCTTTTCCTGAACCACCCAGATTCTTTACTTTCAGCGTAATAGCCAGATAAGTGGTATCAGGCTCTTTGGCTTCGTAGTATGTATAGAATGTACCCGGTTTGGAAGGAACGATTTTCTTAGTAAATGAAGTCTTCGTGACCGTGTATTCGGCAACTCTGTCCAACACTAACGGCTGTCCCTTTACAATGGCCTTCGTTTCTTCCCCCGCAGGATTCGCGTTATCCGACTGGGCTTTCTCTGGCTCTTCTTCTGAAGCGGTCGTTACTGCAGTCGCGGCCTCCTTCAATTTGTTGTTCTCTTCGGTTAATTGCTTATTCTCCTCTTGGAGCTTCGCAATCTGGGTCTTCAACTGCTCCGCCTCTTCTCCTGCAGCGCTAGTATTGTTGCCAGAACACCCGGTGAGCGACACAGCAAGGACAATCGTACTCATTAACATACTCATCTTCTTCACTTTCATGATGCACCCCATTTTTGGTTGATTAACCCATCTATTATAAACTGCAGGGACTGGTCAAAGATAGAGTTAATGTAACAGCCTGGAAAGATAGTGACTTAGCACAAGCAGTGGCTCAAAACCTGAGTAATATATAGTAAAAAGAACAATGAGGTGATGATGAATGGGTAGTTCGGTAAAGATGCGCAAGCGGGCTACACAACTGAAGGGCAAGCCGGTTTGTATAACGCTGCACGATGGTCGTTCATATGTGGGGTGGATCACAGGACTTGAAAAGGAAGCCTTAATCCTCTCCAGACCTAACCGAAGCAAAAAATCCAAAAAGAATGCTCGCTCTCGTTCGCGTAAAGCTAATGTTTCAGGATTCATGCCTTTATTGGGTTCTCTCTTTGGCTTCGGAGGAACTGGAGGTGGTGGAACTGGTGGTGGCGGATTCGGTGGTGGTGGATTCGGTGGATTAGGCAGTCTCATGGGCATGATGCAAAAAACGATGCCGGTGATGAAGATGGGCTACAATATGATCAAGACCATCCGACCTTTCATTGGTGAACTGAAGGGGTTAATGGGTTAATTGCAAAATCACTCTAGAAAGCATCGGATTAGCCTAAGAGGGTTATTACGATGCTTTTTTAGTGCATTTAAAAAAACTGTACGTTGAATTAAGCTTGATATATCATAATTTTAATTATATTCCATATTAAGTCTTCCTACGCACATCATTAGCTATTTTTTAATAGATAAGAAGTTTCTGCTTTCAGATCAACCCAACCAAACTAAAATATTCAAAAAACACCCCCGTCCCCGCTGTACCAGCGGTCCCGAGGGCATTCCGTTCAACTCTGTTATATCGGCCAAATTGCGCCTTCTAGCTGATTATTGATGAGGCACAAGCACAGAAACCGCGCTTTTGCCCACCAAATTGCAGGAAAGTATCTCTTGTCCCTGCAGCTTTATAGTAACATTCTCCGCTTTGTCGCTATCATTGAACAGCACGATGGCAACGGAGCTGTCTGTATTGGTAAACGCCACGGAACGAATATACTCGCTGCTTGCGCTTGAGCCGATTCGCAGGGCACCTGGACGGATAACTTTACTGAAATGCGCCAGCGCATAGTAGTCCAGCGTATACTCCAGTTCTCCGGTCTGCTGGTTAATCAGCAGAATACCGCGGCAAGTGCTTTTACCAAAGCCAGGTACCGTCGGACCATTCTTCTCATCAAGCGCCATATTCCACAGAATGAAGGACTTACTGTGATTGCGGAGAATCTCAATTCCCGTCCGCATCACATTAGAGAATGCTTGCTCGAAGGGAGGAATCCATTCTCCACCGGAGCCTTCGCTGAAATGTACTTCTTTACCCGCAAAAACCTCGAACACTTCGCTTTGCGCCGCTGGCTTACCGCCGTACCAGTGCCAGGCTACACCGTCCACACTATCCTTGGCTTGCTCCATTACAGTCAGCGGGTAATCCGGCCGATCCCAGTTGTGATCGTAACAAAGAATTTTAGTATCCAGGTCACCCTTGATAAACCTTGGTTTCAGGTGATTCTTAACGAAATCAGCCTGCGCCTCCGGTAGCATCAACATACTCGGATAGTGAGCTGGCTCATACAAAGGCTCGTTCTGGGGGGTTACCGCGTAAATATGAAGTCCTTTTTCCTTATACGCTTGAATAAACCGCACAAAATAATCCGCATAAGACGAGTAAAACTCTTGCTTCAGTTCACCCGTCTTCATAGAACCACTGGTCTTCATCCATGCTGGCGCGCTCCAGGGTGATGCGAACAGCTTGATGGCCGGATTCAGCTTCAAAGCTTCCTGTACCAGCGGAATGACATCCTCTTCATCATGTGCAATGGTGAAATGCTCCAGTGACGGGTCGGTCTCCCCTTCTGGCCTGTCATCATAGCTATAGAACATTCTGGCATAATCTGATGCACCCATCGGGTTTCTCAGAACGGAGAGGCCAATCCCTTCCTGAGCATCGAACAAACGAGTCATAGCTTCCGACCGCTGCTCCGCACTCAGTACTTGGTGAATCAGATAGGCGGATGAATCGGTGAAGGAGGCGCCAAAGCCATCCATCTCCTGATAGGTTTGGTTCATATCCAGGTTAATCTCCGTCTGACCCGCTCCCGCTGTAACCGGAGTTAAGGCCTCTACGGTCCGTTCAACGAACAGATCCCCTTCTCCCTTGGACTCATAAATGATAAGTTCAGTCATTTTCGGTATCCCTCCACCATTCAAGTTATGAAAAGGGCCCCTTAAGAGGGGCACCTTTTGTTATATCCTGATTATTTCATGCCAAGCTTTTCTTTGTTCTTCTGCATTTTCTCGCTGCGAATCTCTACAATTTTAGACCAATTGTTATCATCAAGGACTTTCTTGTAAGCATCCAGCGTTTTGTTGAAATCATCATCGCTCTTCGAGCGGATCAGGCTGACCATTGTGGAATACCAAGTCGTGTCGATCGCTGTCAAAGAACGTGCTTCCGGTGTACCTGGGTCCGGATTGATATTTTCCAGAATGAAGTGTGGTGTCAGCTTGCCTTTACCCCACTCTTGCATCTGACGGATGGATTCAGGGAAGGAATCATCACTAAGGGCTTTGTAACGGTCATGTCCAAAGAAGATGAACTCGCCGATCCGGTACTCTTTTTTATACTTATCTGCGTTGTTTTCTTGAAGATCTTTGATTGCTGGCAGGAATTCTACCTTGCCTTCAGCATTCTTTTTGTAAGTCTCGCCTTCGATCCCGAAGTTCATCAACATTTGGCCTTCATCACTAAGCAGGTAGGTGAAGATTTGCATCGCTTTCGCTGGATCTTTAGCCTTTTTGGTGATGTAGCTGATCATCCAGCCTGTAATACCAGTCTGATTAAGGATCGGCTTGTTGCCAAATGTGCTCTGCGGTCCATCAATAGCGATGTACTCTTTACCCGGATTCGCACTCATGAAGACTTGCAGGTTACCGCCTTGTTGTGGTGTACCATCTACGTATATAGCCGCGTATTTACCGGATTTCACTTTCTCATCAAAAGCAGTACCATCGTCTGCGAAGCTGTCGTCACTAATATCGCCATCACGATAGATAGCATTAAGCGTTTTCAGCCAAGCCAGATAACTTTCATCCAGATTACGGTTGTAGAACTTACCATCCTTGTCTTCGAGCGGTACGCCCAGGTAATCCTGGAATCCATCGCCCAAGGAGCCGGAGCCAGTACCGATAGCGTTGAAGCCAAACGGAGTCAAGGAAGGGAACTGGACTTTGATTTTATTCATAGCTGTGATGAATTCTTCCGGTGTCTTCATGCTAGGTTTGCCGATTGCCTCATACACATCCTTGCGGATAATGAAGGCTTGTTTGGCAGGAATCTGGCCGCTGTCATAATCAGCCTGTGTGTTGGAATAGTCCGGATATCCGTAAGTTTTTCCGTCTTTTTGCTGGAACCAATTGATCGTATCTTGAGCAGCTACTTTATTGAAGTATGGATCATATTGCTCAGCCAGATCGTTCAAAGGCCAAGCCCATGTTGATGCCTTCTGCGCTATCGCTGAGTTAGAATCAAATACTGTGATTACGTCCGGCATATCTCCTCCGGCAAAGAAGGTATTCAGCTTCGTATCGTCACCCGTAATGAATTTAATGTTGATGTTCAAGTCTTCTTTAATCTTCTTCGTCACCAAATCCTTGCCGAAATCGGTATTCCACCAATCTGCATTCACATACCAGGTCAGGTCAGTTGTCTCTTTTTTTGTATCCAACTGCCATGCCGGGGTATCCGCATTTGGCGTATAGCGATCACCAAGTGCTGGCAATTCGCTGCTCGCCGTGTTTGATCCACCTGAACCACCACACGCGCTAACGGTCAGTGCAACGGCCAGGAGAGCCGAACTGAGTTTGATTCCTTTTGCAAATCTCTTCATGTTAGTAACCTCCATTTTGGTAAATACACATGTCTTGCCTATATTAAGATGAATTATGATACTAACGTAAGGCTCGGTCGTTACTACGGTGAATGTTTGGACTTCCGGTCGCTGTTGTCCCCAGATTTCTTTGATTAGAGCGCTTCTAGCGGTTGAAATCTGGAGACAAAGGCGATCGCTTTCGCTCCTACAGTTCCAAACCTTCCCCTTCGTGCCTTCTCGCTTTTTTGTTAATTTCTTATATCATCTTAAATAGCTAGAAAGCTTACTCTTTAACAGCGCCGAGCATCATACCGGAGATAAAGTATCTCTGCAGCAATGGATACATAAGCACAATCGGCAGGGTAGTAATGACAATAGTCGCCAGTTGAACCCCTTTGGTAGTGGTTTCAATCATGACCGAGCCAATATTCTGCATGGACTGTGTCTGAGACTGCACGATAACCTCATACAGCTTCATCTGTAGCGGATACAAGGCTTGGTCTGTGATATATAACTTTGTTGTCATGAAGTCGTTCCATTGCCCCACTCCGTTAAACAAGGCGATGGTCGCCATAGCCGGCATGGACAGTGGAATAAAGATCTTCAGGAACACTCGCCATTCACCCGCACCGTCAATTTTGGCGGATTCTTCAAGAGCGTCCGGTACATTCCGGAAGAAGTTCATCAGAATGACAACATCGTAGTAACTGAAGAGCGCCGGGATAATGTACACCCAGAAGCTGTTCAATAGACCCAAAGATTTGATCAGCAAGTAAGTAGGAATCATACCGCCAGAGAAGAACATCGTAATAACACCCATAACGACATACAACTTACGGCCACGAAGATGCTTCTTGCTAAGAGCGTAACCAACCATTGCGCAAAAGAAGACGTGGGTGATTACACCGAGAGTTGTTTTGGATACAGAGATAAAGAAAGCCTGCCAAATGCTGCTGTCCCGAAACACAGCACGATAATTCTCAAGCGAGAACTCTTTGCTCCAGAAAATAAAACCGCCCTCTGCCAGCGCTCTGCCAGAGCTGAGCGAGGAGATAATAACATTCCATAACGGGATCATAATGACCAGTGAAACAATTACAAGCACTGCAATATTGAAGGCATTAAAGATCCGACTGTCCAGATCTCCCTTTATCGCCTTTCGATTCATGGAAAATGCCTCCTCTTATAAAACGGATTGGTTATCATTCAGCTTGGTGGTTACTTTATTGGCAATCACCAGCAGGATGACAGAAACGATGGATACGCCGAGACCTACAGCCGTTGCATAGGAGAAGTCTCCCTGTGTCATCCCCATACGATACACGTAGGAGTTGATGACTTCGGCCTTTTCACGGTTCTGCGTGTTCATCAGCACCAGCGTCTGGTCCAGATTGGAGCCAAACAAACCGCTTACAGTAAGGATCAGATTCAAGCTGATGATAGGCTTCATGTTGGGAAGAGTAATGTTCCAAATTTGACGAAGACGACCTGCCCCGTCAATCTTGGCTGCTTCATAGAACGTCGGGTCAATTTTAGACATAATAGCCAGATACAGAATCGTTCCCCAACCCGCCTCTTTCCAAATATCAGAGAGGGTGGCGATCCACCAATATTTACTTGGGTCCAGCAAAATGTTCGATGGCTTTGAGATTAAACCCAAATCCAGTAGAATCTGATTAAAGAGCCCTGTAGTAGAGAACCAGTTAATCAACATCCCGCCCAGCACGATCCATGACAGAAAGTGTGGCATATACGAGATCGTTTGTACGAATTTCTTGAATCGGGTCAAGCTGACTTCATAGATCATGATTGCCAGTATAATCGGAATCACAAATCCGATCCCCAGCTTCAGGAAGCTGATGCCCAGTGTATTCACGACCGCGTCCCAGAAATATTTGTCAGACCAAATGATTTTGAAGTTATCAAATCCCACCCAAGGCGCTGAACTCAATGTATCGATGACCGTGTAGTTCTTGAAGGCAATGGTCAGTCCATAAATGGGAATATAACAAAAGATAATCATGAAAATAATACCCGGCAGGACCATGGTTTGCAGTTCCCGTTGTCTCCAGAAGCCTGCAAAAAATTCTTTTATTCTCTCTCCCATAGGTCTCTTTCCGGATGATGGCATTACTATTGGTTTAGCCATGGTTCCTTCTCTCTCCTCTGACCTTAATCTCTTTATAAAAACGTTTTTATTCTTGAGAACACAATCCCCCTTAATATATACATTTTGAAAAAACGAAGAAAACATTCAAGCTATCTTGCTTTTATTCTCTTCGATTGAGCTTTACCTGGCTTGAACCTCTTACAACCAGTTCTCCATGAAGTTTCTGAATGCTGCCCTGCTCGTTCTTCTTAATCATCCGAACCAAATGGTCAATGGCGAGAATGCCTTGCCTTGCAATCTGGTTACGAACAGTCGTGAGCGGCGGCGAGAAATATTGCGCAATGTCGATATCATCAAATCCTACAACACTAATATCATTAGGGACATCATACCCGTGTGCCTTCAAAGCTTGCATACAACCGATGGCGCTTACATCATTACCAGCAAGGAATGCATCTGGCAAGATATCTGAGCTCGAGCGTATGAACGACTTCACAACGTTATATGTACCTTCTTCTTCGAAAAAGCCTTGCAAAATATATTCTTCTTTCACCGGAAGCTGATACTCACGAAGTGCAGCCAAGTAGCCTTCCTTCCGCTGTACACTGTCAAACATCGTGTCGACACCGGAGATATAAGCAATTTTCTTATGGCCCAGGCTGATCAAATATTTGGTTGTTTCATATCCAGCCACAAACGAGTCGAAAATGACGCTGCCCATAGTCTCCCTCTGAATCTCCCGATCCAGAAACACAGCTTTGATCCGATCCTTCTCCATAATAGCGACATCATTATCATCGATCTTAAACTCTTCATAGATAATGACACCGTCTACACGACGACCCATGATATTGTTCATAATGACCTGCTTGTCCTTGGTAACAAAGACATTCAGCCCATATCCCATATGGTCGCACTCTCTGGCCATGGACTCCACCAGTTTGTAGAAATAGGGACCCGATACACTTGTGGTGAAAAAGCCCAGCATTTGCGTCTTTCCAGACTTCAGCAGCTTGCCATTCAGATTTGGAACATAATTCAACCGCTGAGCGACCTGCAGCACATGTAATTTGGTTTCAGGATTGAGAACATCCACATCATTAAGCGCGTTAGACACTGTTGATATAGAGACGCCTGCTTCTCGTGCTACGTCTTTAATGGTTATCTTGCCCATAAGGCATCCCTCGCTAAAAACGTTTTTATAATATAAATATAAATTAACATAAAACCGTTTTCATTACAATCCTCTTTTCTAAAAAATTTGTCGATTCCGAGGATATAGATTGAACTTAAGATTTTCACATGGATTTAGGTTGTCATTGCGGAGAATGTTTGGATTTCCGGCCGTTGTTGTCTCCAGATTTCTTGGGATTATACCGCTATTCGCGGATAAAATCCGGAGACAAAGACGGGGGCGCTGTCGCTCCTCCAGTTCCAAAATCCCCTCCATTCCACTCTCCTTATGTTAACTTCTTCAGTTTAATCTAAAACTTCAAAATCGATTGGCCGGACATAAAGAGAAACCCAAGAGTATATCACTTGGGTTTCTCTTCAATCGGAAAGTGCCTTGCTAGACACTCTCCACTATTTCACATGCAGCCAAGAGCTGGCTTTCATCTACGACGGTTTTTCATCATTCGGTTGTACATTGTGAGCGCCACAATCAACATAACAATGACAGCGACGCTGCTTGCAGAATTTTGCGACATCCCAAACATGACGCCCAGGTTAGTGACCAGACTTCTCGTAACCAGTGCGACCAAGATCAGCATTATCGGACGCCAGATGTTATATCCTCTCATCCCTGCAACACTCCCGACCTATTTTTGACAAACCAATACTTCCACTGCTTCTGTGCTTTGTAACTATACTTGCTTGAATTCGATCCAGTCGATCTGCAGACCTGGCTTCACGAAGTCCAATTTCAATTCATACAGACCGGATTCGAGTTCAATCTTCACAAGCTTCTGCTTGATCCATTTGCCTTCTGTACCATTTGTTTGAATAGTCGTCATAGGCTGGTCGTTCAAGGTTACATTACAAGCGCTTTGTGCCAACTCGGATTCTGGTGACATAATGTGAACAATAATCCGATACTGCGCCGCCGTATCCACTTGGATAAAGGTCGGGCCGGATACAGCAGGTTTAACCTCTGCATTGCTCGACAGAACGTGTACCTGTTCCGGAGAAAGCGCTGGATTAGCCTTAAAGGCTTCCACGGTTTCGTTAATCTCATGTTTTCTGGAGAAGACCGGTGCATGCATGATGAACTCACAGATGTTCATGGCAGAGCGCTGAAGCTCTCCCCGGGTAACCGAACCATTTTCCAGAGACTCCATGGTATTGTCATCCCAGCCGTTGATCTCGGCACCATAGTTAGGAACTACCTTGTACAGATCGTTTTGCGCACGAACCATCCAGTTCGTGTTCTTCCGATCCGCAGGTCCACCATTGACAACATCGTTCATAATTGCCCACCAGTCAGTCATCACGATGCCTTTGAAGCCCCACTCACCGCGAAGAATCGTAGTGTTCAGATCATAGTTGGATGCCGCCCAATGCCCGTTAACCGGATTGTAGGAAGTCATAATGGAATTGGCCCCGGCTTGCTTCACCGCGATTTCGAAGCCTTTCAGATAAATCTCACGCAGGGCACGCTCGGATACGATCGCATCTACCTTACTGCGGTGCTTCTCCTGATTGTTGCAGGCAAAGTGCTTCAGGGTGGCGTTAGAACCGCCTTTCATAATCCCGCTAGTGCATGCCGCAGCAAAAACACCAGAGATCAGCGGATCTTCTGAGAAATATTCGAAGTTGCGGCCATTCAGCGGGCTGCGGCGAATATTCAGACCAGGTCCGAGCAAAGCATCCACATTATTTCTCAACAATTCCTGGCCTTCCATGACATAAAGTTCTTCTACCAGTTCAGCATTCCAGGTAGCGGCAAGCAAGGTGCCGATGGCAACCTGAGTCGCCTTTTGACCGCTGTCCATCCGAATACCGGAAGGTCCGTCAGCTGTACAAGCCACAGGAATTCCGTAATTGAACAACTGATCACTGACTCCCCCGAACGCCGAAGCCGTACCCGGAGTAACCAGTGGGCTGCTCATGCCTTCGCCTCTAACGATAGTAGCCAAATCCTCGTCGCTGAGCTGGGCAATGAAGGTCTCCATGTTGACTTTCTTGTCGAGCACGTCTCTTAGCTTGTAGCCTTGATTCCCTGTTTGCACCAAGGTCTCAGGAAGATTCTTCTCGATCCGTTCCGCCATGGAAATCTTGCGTGTAGGCACCTCTACATAGAGTATATCATACGAGCCGTCTTCCTTACGTGCGCCCGGTTGCATTCTGGTGAAGCTTTCTGTAGGAGCCATCGCCTCTTGCAGCTGTTCCACAACTTGCAGCTCTTCCACTACGTAGCCATCTTGTCCTTGAACGCTTACTTTTGCCAGCTTCTTGACACTGGTTCCCACATAAATATGGTACGTTCCGGCTTCCAGTACATATGCAGAAGCATGTCCGGTCACTCCGGCATCATCGTAAGAGGCCATGGTATAAACAGGGAAGCTAATGGACAGCGTTTGTGTTTCTCCCGGTTGAAGAACTTTAGTCTTTCCGAATGCAGACAGTACTCTAGCCGGTTGGCCCAGCTTTCCTTGCGGCGCTTCGTAATAGACCTGTACGACTTCTTTTCCGGCAAAAGTGTCTCCTGTATTCGTTACATCTACGCTAATCTCAATATGCTCTTGACCGTTTTTGCTGGTCAGCGTAGCTGCCGCCGGCTCAACTTTAAAGTTGGTATAAGAAATCCCGTATCCAAATTCATATTGAACCTTATCCGGACAAAATGTCTCGAAATAACGATAGCCCACATAGATATCTTCTTGATAAAAGTTCTTGAACTCATTGCCATAGTTGCTAGTTGACGGGTAGTCATTAATCGAATAAGCAATGGTGTCGGTTAATTTACCGCTCGGTGTTACCTCTCCGCTCAGTACGTCGGCAATGGCGTTACCGCCTTCCATCCCGCCCTGCCAAGAGTAGATTGCACCTGCAATCGGATGGACATAGCTTTCATCGTTCATCCAGCTCATATCAATGATGTTCGATACGTTCAGTACAACAACAGTTTGTTCAAAATGAGCAGTGACCTGCTTCAGCATTTCTTTTTCGTCAGCCGTTAGTTGGTAACTACCTGGAGCATCAGCATTGTCCTGATCTTCACCTGCGGTACGTCCGATAACCACGATGGCTTTGTTCGATTTGCTTCTGGCCGAGGATACAAGCGCATCCGTCAAAGGCATTTCTTTCTGGTGCCAAGGCTCAGCCGCCCAGCCCCCGCCGCCGTTATCGAATGGATTCTGCTCAATCCACCGTTCATAGACACCAGCTAGCTCTTCGTTGACAATAAAATCGTTTTTACTGCGCAAGCCTGCCAATAAATTAGTCGTATAAGCAACATGAACACTTCCGCCCGAACCCGTACCACTGCGATAGTAATTTACTTGGGTTCTACCAAATACAGCAACATTGTCGCCGCTGCGAAGCGGAAGCACCTGATGATCATTTTTCAATAGAACAGCGCCTTCTGCAGCTACCGTCCGGCTAAATTCAGCAAAACCTTCCAATGGAATTCCCACGTTTTGTGTACTCAATTTCTTTCCTCCTGAATGTCATTTCCTATTCTATATATCTCTATATGAAGCTCTTTCAAGAATAGAGGCTATGATACTAATATACAAGTCCCGCTGGCAAAAAACAAAATCAATATTCAATTATAATCTGCTGTTTGTGAACTATAAATGAAACTCCACGTGCCTTAAGAACCACAAATTGTAAATTTAACTTCTCAGAACAAAGAAACTCCATGCTTCAAGTTCCAGTTAAGATTCTGTTCAAGTTACGTTTATGTAGAATTCATCTCACGCCATTATGCTGACATAACACCCAAGACCAAGCATACAGAAATGAACAGAGAGAGGGTAATGAGCATGAGAGGAAAAAGATTTGTAATATTAAGCACGACACTCGCGCTAACACTGCTAACTCCGCTGAGTGTAATGGCCGATAGCAGCAGTAATAAACCCAACTATGCATCTACTCAGAAATTAGCTGCAGAGAAGGCCGCGCTTCTAACTGATACCTACGGTACCACAAGTCTGCAATATGCACTGATTGACCAAGGAAACATTGTTATCTCCGGGCATTCCGGCAAAAATCAGCTGGCGAAGAATATACCGCTAACCGCCGATACGATCTATGGCATAGGGTCAACCAGCAAAATGTTTACAGCCGCCGCTGTGATGAAGCTCGTGGATGAAGGCAAGCTAGATCTGGACCAGCCGCTTACGGGATATATTCCTGACTTTACAATGAAAGAGGCACGTTACGGGCAGATTACGCCGCGTATGCTGCTAAATCATTCTGCCGGTATTGAAGGTTCTTCCTTTAACCGTGCGCTATTGTTCAATGATAACGATACCTATGCCCACGATCATCTATTAGAGCAATTGGCCACCCAAAGCTTAAAAGCAGACCCGGGAGCATTCTCGGTTTATTCCAACGACGGATACACACTAGCTGAAATCCTGGTGGAGAGAGTTAGCGGGTTGGACTTTACGACATTTATACACAAGAATTTTACGGAGCCTTTAGGGATGAAGAACACGAAAACGCCTATAGATCCAATAGACAAAGTCAAAATGGCCGGAACCTTCATTGATTCCTCTCAGACCCCACTCCCTTTAGAGAATTATAATGTCATCGGGACTGGAGGGATTCGCTCCACGGCTGAGGATTTGGTTAAATTCTCACAGATCTTTACGGGTCAAGTAGAAGGCATCCTTTCTGTCCAATCCGTCAAAGCTATGGCCGAAGCAGAATATAAAAAAGGCATGTGGCCGAAAAATACCGATGCCACCTTTGGCTATGGGCTAGGCTGGGATAGCGTAGATCTGTTCCCATTCAATACTTATGGTATTCAGGCGCTGACCAAAGGGGGAGACACGACACTGTTCCATTCCTCATTGGTCGTGCTTCCAGAGTATAATCTGGCTGCGGCTGTGACCTCATCCGGCGGCTCCAGCACAACGGATCAATTGCTCGCGAATGAAATACTGCTAAGTGCACTGCAAGCGAAGGGTGTAATTAAAGAACGGAAGGCGGAGAAATCGCACGGCCTTCCTGTGAAGGCAAAAATGCCGCAAGAGATGTCCGATTATGCAGGCATCTATGGCGCTTCTAATTCATTGATGAAGATAGCGATCAATCCATCTGGTGAGATGGTACTTACCTCGCTTCTATACCCGGGCGATCCTGGGCAAAAGTATGTGTATACTGCCGATGGTTCTTTTAAGAGTGAGGATGGTACGGAAAAGTTCAAATTTGTTGTCGAGAAGAATGGGCGCACCTACTTGTGGTCCAGCGCATATGTATCCGTACCTGGGCTTGGGCAGACTGTATTCTCTGAATACACCGCTGAGAAGCTCGAAGCCAATCCATTATCCAAAGATGTAGCTGCTGCTTGGAACAAACGCGAGGGCAAGATGTATTACATGATGAACGAGAAATACTCATCGATATCCTACTTCTCGGGTTTGCCTGCTTTTCCAATTGTGACGAGCAAAGAAGCTCCTGGCTATATCGTTAATAATAAAATCGTTGATGCAAACAAAGCGATCAGCCAGCTGCAAATTCCCACTATAGCAGGCAGAGATAGCATGGAATTCAACTTTTTTACGAAGGATGGCATTGAGTATGTCAAAACAACAGGCGGTTACTTGTATGCTGGCGCAGAAGTCTTAAAGCCACTCTACGCCGGTAAACAATCTACAGCCACTATCCAAGCCGACGGCCTTGCGAGATGGTTCACCGTACCTGCTACTGCCAAAGGGAAAATTCTATCCGTCAAGCTGCCTAAAAATAGCGCAGTTATCGTATATGATGAAGCAGGCATGTGCGTGAACGATACCGCAGTCAGCGGTAAAAATGAGGTTGTATTACCGGAGAACGGCACCATTGTATTCGCCGGTGACGCTGGTGCGAAGTTTGAAATTGCGTTGAAGAGCGGAAAGTAAATCATAGTCCATTCATATGCTTCACCGCAACTGTTCCCCCAGAACTAATTTCTCTTATATCGCAAAAAAAGGACCGCAGATCATCTCAGATCTGCGGCTCTTTTTGGGTTTATCTTATATCTCTATTTCAATCGATATAACCGGTAAATCAGGGCTGCAGCTTCTGCCTTGCTAGCAGTCTGATCAGGACGGAAGGTCTTATCCTCGAACCCTCCGAACAGCTGTGTACTCTTGGTAAGAGCAACACTATCCGCTGCCCATTTGGATATCTTGGCCCCATCCGTAAAGGCCCCGTTTACCACTTCCGGCTGAGCAACGGCCTTCACTCCGTTGTAAGTCTTCAGCGCACGGGCCAGCATCGTCGCCATTTCCTGACGGGTAATGCTTGCTTCTGGATCAAAGTCAGCCGTTGATTTTCCGCTGATGATCCCTGCAGCATAAACGGCCGCCAGTTCGTTGTAATGGTCGTTATTCGGAGCGATGTCTTTGAACGGCAAGGTAATCCCCTTACTCTCCAAACCATAAGCTCTTGCGATCCAGCTAGCAAATTCTATACGTGTTACCTGATTGGATGGATGGAACTCTCCAGCCTGGTCTACGATGCCCTTGGTCAGCAAGTCATGGATCTCTTTCACTGCCCAATGGGTCGCTGGCACATCTGTGAAGGAAACTGCCTTGCCCAGCATAACGGTATACCGGCTAAAATGTCCCCGCAATGTGCTTACCGTTTGTGTTACCGGATCATATTTACCCCCAACCGCTTCCCACGTCAGTCTCTTATCATTCAAGACATACAAGGTCAGCTTCTCCAGATCAGCTCCTGAGTATTTCGCCGGATCTATAGAAGATACATCGAAGGTAACCTTCATCGGTTTGGCAAACGCCTCTACCGTCTTGCCTCCAATTGAGGCACTGAACTCCATCACAGGAATCTTAGCCAATGGCTCTGCCTGATTTGGTTTATTCACTATAGCGTTCTGTACAACTTCTGCCGCTAAAGTGATGTTTTGTCCGGCTTCTACAGCCCCGAAGGTGTCTGGAGCAATGCTAAATGCAGTATGATCCATCTGGAGCTTCAATCCGTCGATACCGTTCTCTTTTACCAAGGTTAATACTTCTGCTGGTAAAGTGATGTTCAACTTATGCAGACCTTCGCCCATCGGTGGTACTTTGACTGTCAGAGACAGTTTAAGCTCCTGAGCCGACCCTGCACCCAGTTTAGTATTAAGCTCACCAGTAACGGTAGCCAGCGCCTGCTTCGCAGAGGCAATTTGCTTGTTGATCAAGTCTTTGTTCAATTGGGAAGTAACTGTACTTCCCGTAACCGATACATTTTCCTTAGCAATCGTCACTTCTCCGGCTTTATTCAATGCCGCTTGACTGGAAGAGATGACACCGTTCTTCAACTGCAGAATTTCTTCTGCAGGAACACCGCTAGCATTTTTCAGAACAGCCGCCGCATTCTGGATCAGCGTCTGTGCGAAGCTCACAGCCTTGTCTGCAGTATCTAATTTGTTCAGCAGGTAAGGTGCACTGCCTACCAATTCGCTAACCGCAGTAACGATTTTTTGTTTCGCTGCGGCATCTTGTATCGATCCGAGTAATTGAGCCGTACTCTCCAGTGCCTGTGAGAGACTCTTACCGTTCTGCTCAGCTTCCTCAGAGGTTGCGGCTGCCTTAAGAGATTCCGCAATACTTGCCAATGCGCTTTGGGCTGCTGAAGCCCGCTCTGCTGCAGTACCTCTTCCGTCCTTAAGCAGTTCCTGAAGCTTGGCATTTTGTTTAGCTACACTGTCGTTAACAGTTACTGGAGGAGAAACAGGGACTGTGCCTGGATTGCCTCCTCCTCCGGCTGGTCCTGGACCTGGATTTGTTCCTGGACCTGGGTTAGTTCCCGGACCTGGATTTGTCCCTGGGCCGGGGTTAGTTCCTGGACCCGATCCGTTTCCTCCGCCGTTGCCCGGGTTATTCCCTCCCGGATCAATCACCGTTCCGCCGCTGGACTCCAGCTCAAATGTTTTATTCAAAGTATAGGTCTGCCCATCCATTGTCATCTGGGCTTTAAGTACGTAAATCCCGGAAGGGAGAACTTGAAAAGAATCATTCGTTTTCTGAATGGCGCTAACGTATAGCGGATAATAGTTATCTTCGTTTGATTTGTATACTGTTTTTCCTGCTACATCCTGAATTTCATACGATGTAGCGGTCGGATACACGTAACTGTAACTCGACCACGAAGCACCACTGGATACGAGAATCATTGGTTTTTTAATTAGCTCAATACGATTCCCTGCTGTATCCACCAACCCAACATTGAACCAGCTCCCTCCGGCAGGGAGAATCAACTTCCCATCTTTGAGATTGAAAATATCCAAACCACTTATTGCTTGTAGCCCAAGTTGCGTAGTAGTGCCGGCTTTTAAGGTGCCTGCTGCAAAGTGAATATCATACTGATATTCCCGATTACCGACAGATTGATCCAGCCGCACTGCAACTTCTCCGGGGGTTAGTTGGACTTGGTTAACCCCATTAGCGTAACCAATCATTTTAGCCCCAGCCTGTGTAGTATATTCTACTGCATACACAGAACCCGATTCCGGTGCGATTAAAGTAGCCAATGTGGAAGGAGAATCATCAAACACAAGTGTATTATCTCCTGCTCCAATGACGACATCATCGCGATAAATAAACGTGCCTGCTTGTGGATGAGCCAATACACTGTAAGTACCCTCTGTAGCATAGAAGTAATTCTCTTCCTGAGGATTACGATTAACCACATAAGGAACGGAATCGGCCCCAGTCAGATTTTTGCGGACAAGGGATAAATCATACATAAACTGACTCAATTTCACCTTACTTACCTGTTGAAGAGACTGTCTGGCATCGAGCACTAGAGAGTACTCTTTACCTGGCTCGGTGCGTACCGAACCATACATATAGTATCCATACTTGGATTGAACGCCCATATGACTGCGATTGTAGCGTATAAAGTCAACATCTACTACTGCAGGCGATGGCGTAACAAAGAATGCCTGCTGATTGCCTACATCGATGTACTCACCTTGTGTAATGAAGGAACCATCTTCCTGTTTGATACTAGCCTTAATATAGGCACTGTCCAGCGGAACGCCTCCCTCATAGCCATCTGCTTCTGGTTTGTCCAGCCCTTGCACACGAACTAACGCTTGAGTTTGGGGATCAAGGACAGTCAGAGAGATCGTCTTAAATAGATATCCCTCTTTCTTAAAACCAAACTGAGTGAAATAACCAACATTCCCTTCAGGGAGCATCAACTGCCCTTGATTGTCCGTTATGCCGATCAACTCGCCATATCGTCTAATCTCAACTCCGGCCAGCACTGGGCCTTGGGCTCCCGTTACATGTTGACGTACTGTAGCTGTCATATTCTCTGCCTGATCTTTAGTCAAGTATGGCTTGTTCACCAAATCAACTAAGCTTCCATCTTTACCTCTGATCTCAATGTCAAATTCTTGCTTCGGTGCGACCTTCAGCGCCGTCTCATGGAGCATCTGTCCATAAACATAATCTCCATTAGAGTAGTAATACGGGAAGACCTGGATCTTATACGATCCTGATTTGACCGGCCTCCACTGGCGCTTATCCACACGATAGGGTAACCCGTCTTTTTCTTCCATCCACCAGTTCATTGAGTTATCCTCAATCACCGTTCCGGCTTCATCCACAATGCGAACTCTGTAATTGTGACTCATATCGAGACTATTGTTATATTCGTCCGTCATGACTAATTGGTATTCAATGGTATCCCCTAACACAATCTCGCTGCGGGTCTCCGTCTCATCATAATAGCCTGACCCGAACACGTTCGTAACGATATTCGTAGCATAAGTGCTTCCAGCTTTAAATGTATATTTACTATCCGTTGGCTTGAAAAAAGATGCCATTACCACTTGATCTACGCCGAATGGATTATTATTAGGAATACTTGTCGTAGCATTCGCTGTCAGCCTATGAATGGTCTCGCCTTTTTGCACATAAAAGCTCGTTCCTTGCGCAGGAACATACGCACTGATCCGATTTACATTATTTTTATCGTTCAGATACGTTAAATCAACCTTTCCTACACCTTGCGGATACAAAGACGGGATCTGCAAGGACAATGTGCTGTAGTCTGCAGACACGGCAGCGACATGCAGTACAGTCTCCGGTTCTGTAGGTCTGACCTGAGTACGAATAATGATTTTATCCTTCCCGCCTGGAAGACTGGCGAGTGCCGTAATGTCATACTCTTTATTTTTCGGGACATATAATCCAGCTGTCTTCATTTCGGAAGCGCCGGAGGATTTGTTGATCTGCTTATATTGATCGTTAAAAATAATAGAATAGGATTCCACCGTCAACGGTTGTCCATTCCAGGTATAATCAAAGCTCAATCGGCTGTGTTCACTTGCATCCTGTATAATTTCCTTATGGGTACCAGACTCAGCAGATTCCAGTACAGATCGGCTAGTCTGGAACAACACCGTTTGATTACGAATCTGCCAGATATAAGAATTATAGTTATCATAAGCAGCACCTGTTTTTAAAATAAGAACGTCATAACCTGGAACAGCGATCTTCTCGTAATCACCATATTGCACTCCGCTAGAGTTGGTCGATGACTGTGCCAGTTTGCCTTGCTCATCAAGGTAACGTATCGCTACAGTATGCGTGCCTGCTGGCTGACGGTCTGTAACATATAATGGCGCAGCCTCATAATGTTCTGTGCCTTGATTAATTAATACAAATAGAACAGGTCTGCTTGTATTAAACTGGGAGTTATTCAGTTCTACCTGACCATTCGCATCGGTGAGCATGGATCGATAATCTGTATAATAACTATCTACTACAATCCTATTATTGGTTAGTGGAACGCCATCACTCGTAACTGTAAGTCTAAGCTTCTTGTCGTCGCTGCGAATTTCCCCTGCGGAAGCAGCTACATATGTATTGGAATCCTTGGGCATCCGCTCTACAGTCAAATTGATTTTGGTTGTAGCCGGAACACGAATGGTTTGCGGATCGGTCGTCATCAAGCCATTCTTGCCCATATATTGAGCCTGAAGAGCATACGTCTCTCCAACCTTCAATCCCTCAAAAGCAAGATTAGTGAATCCGTAAGAATATACCTCGCCCATTACTGTACGCTGTTTAGAATCCTCTGTGCGCTTCACTTGGCTGCCAACTTTAAGCCCATCTTTAAACAAAGCAAACTCTATGTCCTGAAGTGTAGGAACATCTGTATAGGTCACATCCAGAACACTATTAACCGCGATCTTCTGTGTACCACCCGAAGCCTTGTCCGAAGCAATCACATCTACCTTTAATGGAGCAGCCGAAACCTCAAGCACACTCAGTAAAGATAATATCAACACCAATACTACTGAAACCATTCTCCTAAAACGCTCAAACCCTCTCCAGCGCATTCTTTCATCTCCTACATTCTACGAATATTTCATAACTAATGAACTGAATAACTATATATAAAACAGGACTCCCTTCCTAAATATTCTATCAAAAGAACTAAATGCTTAATTCACCCTATATAATCCTTAGTATATTGTCAATATATACCTTAATAGTTTATGAAAAAAAGCCACTTTCTGCCGATTTACATTCCCCACCAATCTTTATATGCCAAGAGTAGGATATTCAATATCACTCACACATAGGATGTTCCATATAAGCAAAAAGCAAATCCTAACCAAAGGTGAGTGTAACCCATGAATAATATCCCAGTGTCATCGCAGCACATGCAGAGACCTAATTTTCTTGTGTTCCTAGTAGATGAGGAGCGTTATCCTCCTGTTTATGAGGGTCAAGAAATTCAAGAATGGCGTAAGCAGAATCTCGTCACCCAGGAGCTTCTCAAAGCTCATAGCCTTGAATTTCATAGGCATTATATCGGGAGCACCGCCTGCTGCCCCAGCCGAGCTACGTTATTCACAGGCCAATACCCATCCTTGCATGGAGTCAGCCAAACTGTTGGTATTGCCAAAGAATCCTTTGACTCCGACATGTTCTGGTTGAACCGCAACACTGTACCGACGATGGGTCATTACTTCCGGGCTGCCGGATATCAGACTTACTATAAAGGAAAATGGCATATATCCAATGAGGATATCATTGCTCCCGGTACCCACAACAGTCTGCCCAGCTATGATCCATTAACCGGAGTTCCAGACCAAAGACGGACAGAGCTATATCTGAATGCCAACCGCTTAGATGACTTCGGATTTTCCAGCTGGGTCGGCCCTGATCCTGTAGGCAAAAACCCCCGGAACTCTGCCTCCTCCGCAGCTGTTGGTTTAAGTGGTAGAGATGTGGTATACGCAGCGGAGACCGTTGAACTAATCAAAGCGCTAGACCAAAACTGCGGACCGGATCATAATGACTCTCCCTGGTTAATCGTTTCTTCCTTTGTGAATCCGCACGACATTGTGCTCTATGGAGATATTTCTGCAAGACTCCCTAATTTTAAATTTGAGGTCGCCGCCATACCGGACACCCCCCCACCTCCGACACTAAACGAACGGCTGAACACGAAGCCGCGCTGCCAAGCTAGCTATAGAGACCTGTACCCGAAGGCACTGCAACCCATTAGCGATGGTCCGTTCTACCGCCAGTTATATTATCAGCTGCAAAAAAATGCCGACCGCCAAATGTTCAAAGTATTCAAAGCGCTGACTCACTCTTCTTTTTACGACAATACCATTGTTATATTCACATCAGATCATGGTGATCTGCTGGGGTCTCACGGTAATCTTCATCAAAAATGGTACAGTGCCTATGAAGAATTTCTTCATGTTCCTTTTCTTATTCATAACAAACATCTATTCCCAGAGCACAAAAATATCCATACTCTGACCAGTCATTTAGACCTTCTGCCAACTATGCTAGGATTAGCAAATGTGAACCTGACTGACATTCAGAGAGATCTACAGAACAAGTTTAGCGAAGCCCAACCTTTAGTCGGCCGCAATCTCACTCCTCAGATTTTAGAAAATCACCCTATCGCTCCTGCTGATGAGACGCTTTATTTCATGACCGACGATGATGTCACACGTGGACAGCATCAGGTCAATCTATTAGGCCAACCATATGCATCAGTTGTACAGCCTAACCATATCGAGACCGTAATCACACCCCTGTATAAGGGGAATCAACGGCATATCTGGAAGTTCTCACGCTATTTTGATAATAGTCAATTCTGGAGTCAGCCGGGAGTTCAGGACGTCACTGTACAACCCGGTGAAGACAGCAACTCCGAACAATGGGTTATCTCAACCAAAACTGAGCCGGTTCCTGATGAATATGAATTATACAATCTAACGGAAGATCCTCTGGAAGTAAACAATCTCGCCCATCCCACACTTACCACACCACAAACTAAAGAGGTTCAGAAAATCATGATGACTCTATTAGAAGAACAGCGTAAAAGAAAACGCCTCTCCCCTTCCCAGCCTACGATATGAATCAAGGCTATGAACTTTGTCAGAGGCGATTTATAGAGATAGCAAAGCGACCCATTTGGGCCGCTTTTTTTGTTAATCAATAACTTTATAAACATTTTCGTTTACAAAGTCTCTCCTATGAAGTATTTTATAAACAACTTTCCAAATGGATAAGTGCAGTAGATTATTGTTTGATTCAGGAGGGCATATGAGAAATTTTATAATTTTTGGAGCGAGTCAAGGTTTGGGAGATGCCTTTGTAAAAGGCCTTCCAGAGAACGGTGACCGTGTCTGGATCGTCTCCAGAACCCGCCCGCCAAGCGTAGACTTGAACGACGGTATTACGCGTTATTGGATTGAGACTGATTTATCCTTACCTTCTTCAGCTGAGAAGATCGCTTCTGAGATAGCAGGAGAGCCACTCGATGTATTGATCTACAATGTGGGACTTTGGGAAAAAGAAGGCTTTACAGAGCAGTACAATTTTGAGCAAGATGATCCTGCGGAGATCATTAAGATGATTCAGGTCAATCTATCCTCACCCATTACTTGCATTCAGAAGCTGCTACCCAACCTGAAGCAATCAGATAACGGCAAAATCATCCTCATCGGTTCCACCGCTGGACTCGATCATACGAATAATGACCAAGTGACTTTTGTGGCGTCCAAGTTCGGATTACGGGGAATTGGCAGTGCTTTACGTGAACATACCAGAAAATACGGTATCCCCGTCACCTGTATCAATCCGGGAGAAATTGCCGCAGAAATTCCTTACGAGGAAGGTGCGGACAAAGCGATTGCATTGTATGATGGCGCCAGAATTCCAGTCCAAGATATCGTTTCGCTCGTAAAATGTGTGATCACGCTATCTAAAGTGTCATGTGTGAAAGAGATTCATATGCCTGCCATGCTGGACACGAATGCGTGATGCCCAAAAAGCCCCTTGGAGATTGAGATTTCCAAGGGGCTTTTTCTGTATCTATTATTTATGAACCTAAGTCACGGGCGCCTTAATAACAGACACAATACTTTTCTGTAAGTCTTTTGCGCTTGGTGACTGATACGGATCTGCGTTAAAAAGAATGGCATCAGCAATGAAGCCTTCTTGGATACGTCCCAAGCTATCACCATATCCCAGAATGTCGGCGGCGGACGACGTAGCTGCCTGCCATGCCTCCTCACGAGTTAGCCCACAGTCGATTAATACATCCAATTCATCGAGGTTGTGTCCGTGGAGTGCAGGTGTGGCATAATCGGTACCAAAACCAATGCGTACGCCTGCTTTTTTGGCATAGCTGATCGCTTGTGGGTGAGCTGCGGCAGCACGTGCAGCTCGATCACGAATGACCTCAGGCAGGCCAAGTACACCGGAAGGATCTGCGGCAATCCGATAGATCGAAGCCGTAGGTACGAACGCTGTCTTAGACTGAGCAAGCCGATATGCTTGTGCCTCCGTCAAATACATTCCATGCTCAACAGACTCGACGCCTGCATCAATAGACCAGTCGACTGTCGGTCCGCCCCAGGTATGAACCAATACTTTGGCGCCCTGTGCATGGGCAGTACGCACAATATAAGCGAATTCTTCCTCCGAAAAAGCTGGGTTCAGCACTGTATCCGGCGCTGCTCCCAGTCCGCCCGTGGCCAGGATCTTAATCCAGGTTGCCCCGGAACGGATAATATCACTTACCCGCTGCTCCAGATGCTTAATCCCCCGTGCATCTCCGGCACCCAGCATATCGCCACAGGTGTGTACGCTTAAAGGCTGATTATATTGCTGCGCAATATGCTTCACTACACTCGGCAGAAGCCCGCCTGCATCACGCGCTGTAGTCACCCCGGTACGGAGTGTCGCCTCAAAGGCTTGTGCTTGCAGCACCTCTACCTCTAAGGCATCACGCTTCAACTGGTCATCATGATCGAAATCCGTCCACGCCAAGTGCGTATGAAGATCAATTACACCAGGACTTATCCATAAATCGCTGCCTGAGCTATCATCGCCAGCAACAGGCGAACTAGATTCGACAATGGACGAGAAACGTCCGCCACGTACCTTGATATCAAATCGTTTGCCCGGGGTACCTGCAATAAAAATATTATTAAAGGTCTGGTCCTGTTGGGTTACATTGCTCATTTGGCATTCTCCCAAATGGCCTTTTGGGCAGCAATGGCCTTGGAAGGGTCCTTTTGCACAAATCCTGCCAGCGTAACAAGTGCTTGTTCAACGCCCTGCTGACTGGCATTTGCACCAAAATGATTAATGCGCCAGAGCTTATCATGCAGTTCTCCATCTCCAGGAGCCACAATTCCAATCGGCTTGTCAATATGGAGATTGCTACCTTCAGGAACCCGCACCGTTGTGGTCAACGAGGAGTATCCATTGCTATTTCTTTGCCATGGTTCTAGCTCCAAAGCCTGGGCGCCAGCAATCATAGCCGCTGACGCTAACTGATGGCGGTAGTTGACCGCTGCCAAGCCCTCTTGTTCAATAAGCTCTAGAGATACAATAAGATCTCTTGCTTCTAACGTGGGAATATTGGCTGGAACACGCACGGGAGCCGTGCTATTATCAGGACGTTTAAGATCAAGCAACGATAGAATAGAATTGCGCGGTGCTCGTTCGTTGGACTCCAGGAACGCCCAGCCACGCTGGGAAACACCTACAGCACTGACCCCGTTGGGTCCAGCCAGCCCTTTTTGCGCACCAATCGCTACAAAATCAATGCTCCACTCGTCCATAAGCACCGGTTCAGCCCCGACGGCTGACACGGAATCGATCACGGTGATTAGGTTAGCTTGGCGCGCGATCTCCAGTATTTCTTTGGTCGGATTAGAACCCCCAGTGACCGCTTCTCCCTGAACAAAGGAAATAGCGCACGGTTTGTGGCGTTCAATCGCTGCGGCAACTTCAGCTACAGTGGCTACTTCGTCAAAAGGCACTTTAACCTCAATGACTTCTGCGCCGCCGCGCTCCAGCCATTTTCCGAAAATATCTCCATAGGGACCGGTCACAACGTTCAGAACCTTACGGCCGGGAGCAGAGATCCCTGCTGCGATGGCCTCAATACCCAAGATAGCCTCGCCCGGTATGATGACCGGAGCTTCTTGTGTGGATAGGAGTTTGGAGAGCAACCCTGTGAGCGTATCGAACTCCGAGATCGTAAGTGGCGAATATCCTTTATGAACTTGATTCATGACAAACCTCCTGTTGTAGTGGATATTGGCATTTTGGGAACCGCGGACAATAGTTCGCGACTATAGGACGTTTCAGGGCGGGAAAAGAATTGATCCTTGGGATTAACCTCCACAAGTTGCCCCTGCTTCATAACAGCTACAATATCGCTTATTGCATGGATCACTCCCAGGTCATGAGAGATGAACAGCATCGTAAGATTAAGCTCCGATTTAAGCGTGCTAAAGAGTTCAAGCATACTCCGTTGTACTGAAACATCCAGTGCACTCGTAGGTTCATCTGCGATGATCACACTTGGCTCTACACTTAAGGCACGGGCGATCGCAATCCGCTGGCGCTGACCGCCAGAGAATTGGTGCGGGTATCGACCAAGAGCTCTTTCGTCAAGATGAACACGCGCCAGAAGTTCCTTGCAGCGTTGCTCCACTCCCGCACGGCCTACAATTTTGTGAAATAGCAGCCCTTCGGAAAGGATCTGTCGGATCGTATGTTTCGGATTGAGCGAGGAATCCGGGTTTTGAAAGATCATTTGAATATCCTTATGCTGTTCCCGGCTGCGTTTCTTACCTAAAACTTGCGAACCCAGCAAAACTTGTCCGCTACTTGGAGCAATCAGCCCCGCGATGACTCGCGCGAGCGTAGATTTTCCTGAACCTGATTCTCCTACGAGACCAAGTGTCGTGTGCTGCTGTATTTCTAAGCTTACTTTATCCAGCGCGGTGAACTCACCGTACTTCACTGTTAGATTATCTATCTTCAAGGCCGTCTTCATACACCCGCACCCCTTTCAAGCTCCGGCAAAGGTAGCACGGAATTGATCAGCATCTGCGTATAGGAATGTTGCGGGTTTTGCAGAAGACTCAAAGATTCACCGCGTTCGACGATCTGACCCTCTTTCATCACACACAGCGTAGAACACATCGTAGAAGCAATCGCCAGATTATGCGTAACAAAAACCATGGCAAAGCCCAGTTCCTGTTGCAGACGCGTAATCGTGTCAATGATTTGCTTCTGAACAGTTACATCAAGCGCAGTTGTCGGTTCATCGCATAGGAGGATACCCGGCTTACACGCTAAAGCCATGGCGATGACAATACGCTGGCATTGGCCGCCTGACAGCTGGCTCGGATACCGGTCCTTCTGCTTCAGGGAATCCGGAAGCCCGAGTATCTCCAGTAACTCCAGCGCAATGGTGCGGGAAGCCTTCCGGCTTACGTTCTGTCTGTAATACACTACCTCGGCAAGCTGCCTAACCACCGGACAAAGCGGGTCCAGAGCGCCTCTCGGATCTTGAAAGATCATGGCGCTTCTGACATCACTTCGGATGGCTCCACCCACTTGCTCAACCCCGCGTGGAAGTAAACCTAAGATAGAGCGCAAGGTCAGTGATTTGCCAGAACCCGATTCACCGACAAGTCCCAAGCTTTCGCCCTTTCCAAGAGAGAAATTCACATTGGCGACCAATGATTTGCCTGCGGACGTAGCGAGCGAGAGATTTTCTATTTCCAAAATAGGATTCGTAGACATTATTTTCTCCTCCATAGGTCTGCCAGGCCATCACCCACAAGGGATAACGCGATCCCTGTGTATACAACCGCAATGCCTGGAACGGCTGACAGCCACCAGGCTGTAGTTATGAAGGATTGTCCATCCGATATCATCGTTCCCCAATCCGGGGTTGGCGGCGCAATGCCGATACCCAGATAACCTAAAGTAACGATCGCCACGAGCAAACCAACCATATCTGTCATTAATACAACCACGGCTTGAGGCAACACATTGGGCAAAAGATGCCGCAGAATGATTTTCACCCCTGGAATCCCCATCGTTTGGGCGGAAGCGACCCACTCCTGCTTACGAAACGATGCGCTAAGACCTCTTGTTACGCGGGCAAAGACGATCCAGCCCACCAAAATAAAGGTGATGTATATCCCCTTTTGACCCGCGCCACTGGCAAAGGCCACGATAATAACAATTAAATAGAAGGGAAAAGCAATAAAGGTGTCCGTCACTAATGAAATAATAGTGTCTACCCATTTGCCGTAATAACCCGCGAGCATCCCTAAAAAGATACCTGTGCAGAAAGGGATGATCTCCGCCAGCACCATGATTTTCAAATCCGTTCGTGCGGCATAGATCAGTCTCGTAAACAAATCGCGACCCAGTTGGTCTGTTCCCAACCAATGTTCTGGGGAAGGAGGCTGTAAAATGGCGTACAGATTCTGCTCGGAAGGTTCAAAGGGAGTAATGAACGGTGCAAACACAGCTATGCCTATGAGGAGTAAGAACATAATGCTCCCCACAAGCAGAGATGGTGTGTTCAGTATTCTTTTCAGGACACCTTGATTCTCTTGTTGAAGATCCAGTAGTGTAGTATTCATTGTTTTCCTTTCGTCCTGGGATCAAGCAGCCAGGAAGATATCTCGATCAGGAGACTGATGATGACCACAGATATCGCACAGTACAGAGCTATTCCTTGTATAACCGGAAAATCACGTTTGGAAATCGCTGAGAATAGCAGACTGCCTATGCCCTTGATGCCAAACACCTGTTCAACGACCAAGGTGCCGCCGATCAGATAAGAAATATTTACGCCAAGCAGCATCAGCGTGGGCAGCGCAGAATTGCGCAGAACATGCTTTGTCAGGATCACCCGGTTAGGGATTCCCGCCGCTTTTAAGGTGACTACAAAATCCGATTCCAACACTTCCAGCATCTGCGCTCTTAGTGAACGAACAAGGGTAGGGATTTGTGAAAAGGCGACGGTAATCGCAGGAAGTGTGAGACTGTATAAGGTTCCAGCAACCCCTTCCCCAACTCCCCCCACGGGGAACCACCCCAACCGAACGCTAAGGAACAAAATCAGTAACAGGCCCACCCAAAAGACTGGCATACCGAGCGTAATCGTTGGAAAGATACGTATCAGATGATCGAGCAATCTGTCTTTATTCGTTGCTGCAAGGGTAGCTAGCACAAGCGCCACTAGTATCGCCAATACACTGGCCATCACAATCAGCAAGAGTGTAACCGGAGCGCGCTCCGCAATCAGCTCTCTTGTCGACGTTCCCCAAGCAATCGAAGCCCCGGTATCGCCGTGTGTGAAAAGATTTTGTACAAATCGGGTGAACTGCTCCCACAGCGGGAGATCCAGCCCAAGTGAATGGTGCAAGGCTTGGATAGCTTCAGGCGTGCTGTGTTCCCCCAGGATCATTTTGGCAGGATCTCCCGGCACAATCCGGATAAGGAAAAAGACAGCCGCCACCACACAGGTGATAACGGCTGCCGCTCTTATGAGAGCAAGCACGAGCCACCTGCGCGGTGAATCGTTGTCGGCAATTTTTTTGAATAGACTGTTAGATTTAATCATTTTTTAATACGAACATCTTCAAAGCGAAGACTGCCGTTAGGAAGAACAACCAGACCTTCTACGGAAGAACGTACACCAGTAATAATATCTGGATAGTACAGTGGAATGTAAGGCACTTCATCAGCAAGAATCTGCTGAAGCTTGGCATAAATATCTCCACGTTCTGCTCCATCGAGTGTTTTTTGGCCTTCGATCAGAAGCTTGGTCACTTCATCATTCGTGTAATGCGTCCAATAAGACTTGCTGAAACCGTTCGGATCGGTTTGGAAGGCAAGGATCGAATTGGCTTCAGGGGAATCTGCCTGACCACTGTTAAGCATAGCCGAGAAATCATAAGCAAAGAAACGCTCACGGAATGAAGCTAGCTCAATGGATTCAATCTCAATATTGATGCCGATGGTTTTAGCAGCGGCCTGAATGATTTGTGCCTCTTGAGCTCTTGTACTGTTTCCGGAAGCAACCAGCAGCTTCGTAGTGAAGCCATCAGGGAACTTCGACTTGGCAAGCTCTGCTTTAGCTGCAGCCTCATCATGGTTGAGCGCTTTAATCGTATCGTTAGTGTTATAAGGGATGGCTGGTGGCAATAGCGAATTCGCCACTTGCGCATAACCGAAGGTAAGCGCCTTGGTCAATCCGTCACGATCCAGGGCCAACGCCAGGGCACGACGAACATGGATATCAGAGAAATGTTTATCGAGTGTATTGAAGAACAACTGCTCCGTTACCCAGCTGCCGTTAGTCGCTACTGTCGTATCAGGGCCTTGTTTCACTTCATTGGCATTCCCAAGTGCAAGCGTCTCAATACCATCTACCTCACCAGCTTTAAGCTGGTTGATTGCTTGGCTATCATCTTCAATCAGCTTGTAAACAAGCTTATCGATGTATGGCTTGCCTTCCTGCCAGTAGTTTGGATTTTTGCTGAATGTCAGATCACCCGCTGGGTCCCACTTTTCAACAACAAACGGACCAGTACCTATAGGCTTCTTGAAGAATTCTTCTTCAGTAACACCGCCAAATTTGTTTGGCAGAATGCCGTTGGAGAAATTCGTCAGCTCCGAAATGAATGGCGTGTACGGCTCTTTCAATGTAATTACGAACGTTTTGGCATCTTGGGCCTTAAGAGAAGCAACCTGTGCCGCTATAGCCAGAGGGCCACCCACAGTCAAATGCCGCTGAATGGAGAACACTGCATCCTCTGCAGTCACTTCAGTTCCGTTAGAGAACTTGAGCCCATCACGCAAAACAAAAGTATAGGTTAGACCATCTGTACTAATCGTATGTGACTTGGCAAGCCAATCCACAATCTTTCCTTCACTATCAAACGCCACCAGCGGTTCGAAAACTTTATCTATCGCAAAAGCGTTATTTGCAGTAATCTGATTGTGCAGGTCAAACGAGGTAACAGAAGCCGGACGTCCATAGGTAAACGTTCCACCTGTTGCCGGCGGTTCCGTATTCTTACTTGTATCCGTGGCTTGGTTCGCGCTTTGATTAGTACCTGTATTTTGAGCCGAATCATTCTTTGATCCGGAGCATCCTGCCAGAACAACCATTAACAGAACCACTAAAGATCCAACCCAGAACGTCTTTCTTTGAAAAGCATTAAACTTTGACATGTCAATCCCCCTCTTATGCAGTAAAACATATGCGCTTAGTATGAATAGATTATGTATGAATGTACCCCTTCTGTCAAACAAAATTAAATCCCAAAAAAAGGTGCTAAACCCTACTCGTTGTAGCGATATAGCAGAACATTTAACCACTTATAGTTAAGCAGCCCACGAAATGAAAACAGGTATCCTTCAGGGTGTCTTTACTGATTATTGTGTACTGAATGCTCCGAAAGGATACTCGTTATCTGCTCAAAGGGACATTCGTTAAATATATTCTAAAGTTCTACCTTTCTCAACTCATCTATCATAGCGGATCTTTTCGGATAATCATTACATAACTGTTCAATAATCATTTCCGCTTGAAGCTTCCCACCGGCTTTAATAAGGTGGCGAATCATGCCACACACTTTTTGATACTCTTTCCGATTCGATGATACAGCAATTTCCTCCGAAATAAGTTGTGTAAACAATACGAACACGTCGTCAGCATACTTAGAAACAAGATGGGGGTAATACTCTAACACAGCACGTTTATGCTTTTGAACATAATTCAGCAGTCTCGGCGTCTCATTCTCTTGAACAAGTATACGTCTATATAATGAATCTGCACTCCAGCTTCTGTCGCTCTTGTCCAGCTCGTCTAAAAGTCTCTCGTAGGCAATTTTCCAGTCGTCCGCACTGTATAGTTCTTTTAAACGCGAGTAATACGAATATTTGCCGTCTAGCACAAACTCCTCGGCAATTTCGATTTGCTTGTCTAACTGATTAGAAAGTCCATAGATCTCGTATTGATAAGCCTTCCACTCGTTCACTAAACCAGGCAATCTGTTTGCTCTATCCTTTTTTTCTCCTTGTTTGGCTAGTTGCAACGCTTTATCAAGGTCTTGATTCTGGATTGCTTGTTCAATCGCTTTTTTCCGAAAAACCGTATACTCAAGATGACTTTGTAAATACTGTTGTGCTTGGCTTTCACCGTCGAACCTTTCAATGATTTGGTACCACAGCCAAGCTGAGTGTTCAAGAAAATAGCTATTTTTCGATAAGTGACTATCTTCCTCACTCACCAATCTCTTAATGGTATCATTCCATAAATCCTTTTCCGTATGATCCGTCATCACATGAACCGCACTTTCCAAAAGTGACAATTGCCAATCACTCCAACCCTTAAGACTTGAATGGCCCGCCTCTTTTAAAAGCAATTTAAACAGCTTCGACTTTACCTTCCGGTCGCTCTCTTCAATATCGGTAGTCACACTACGAACTAAGCGCAGGCATTCCTGTATCATCCCTCCGACAATACCACCGGAATCATCGCACTTCTGCAGTAAATTCCCCATCTCATGCATAACACAAAACGAAATTTCAGCAGCGCGGATCGCTTTTCCGCCCTCCAATGCATCCTCTGCTTGTTTCATTATTTGTTCAGCACCAACTACAGCATAACTAACATTGCGATACGTTACGAAGCCATAACGATCAGAACTTTGTTTAATATAGGAACGAATAATTTTTTTATATTCATTAAGAGCTTTCTTGTCATCGGTGTCCATAAATCTCAAGGAGAGCGCCCGCTTCACCTCATCAATGTCTTCAGAAAAGTTGACAAGCAAGTTTACCAGATCATCTTTGCTAAGCTTGGACAATTCAACAGCGATATTTATTTGGTTAAGTTCCAATCCATTCAGCTCCTCTCCGATTAAAACAATATCATTATCCTAACGAGAATAACGACAATCACGCAAGGGCTAGCTCTCGATTTTCCATTCAATTTTATATTTTTAGCGAAATAGGAAAGTATAATAAGAGGGAAATGCAGGAAGTCAAAAAATAGGAGGAGCTTATGGGTCGACTAGTTCATTTTGAAATTCATGTAGATGATATGGAACGTGCTAAAAAGTTTTATGGCGAGGTATTTGGATGGACATTTGAGGACTGGAGTAATTATGCTGGAATGCCTTATTGGGGAGCTACGACAGGAGATACAAATGAACTCGGCATTAATGGGGCTCTGATGCAACGTCAAGGGGCTTCGCCCGAACCCGGTCAAGCTATAAATGGATATGCCTGTACTATTGGGGTGGGAGACTACGATTCTACTGAAACCAAAATTCTTAATCTTGGAGGCAAGTTAGCGTTGCCCAAGTATGCACTGCCTGGAATGGCGTGGCAAGGGTATTATATAGACACCGAAGGAAACACTTTTGGTATTCATCAGCCGGACGAGCATGCAAAGTAGTCAATGGAGACATTAGATATGCAAAGGCAGTAATATACCCAAAATTGGAATTAAAAAAGACACCGTATCTGGTGTCTTTTTTTTTGCTACTTTATAGTAGACATCAATTATTATTCGACCTTACTGGCATCAAAAACCCACCCGATTATCCCGTAAAAAGTTGCTCCTGTAAGACATTAGTCTTCATTAAATTCATATGGAGTAAGTTCCTTTGATCTTATTATTCGTCTTCTGGAAGGCTTTCCACAGCTGTAAAAAACACATCTAGGAGGTCTCTGTCAAAATGTTCTCTGACATAGTCTGATACTTTCTCTAGTTGCTCCTCAGTGTCGTACTCCAGACATGCACGTCCTTCGGACCATAGTACCGTGATTTGAAATATCTCTTTCAATTGTTCAATCATAAAATCCTGTTCCACAGATTCGCGGCTGGCTGCCAACGATCCCACACCCCTTCTTAAAGTGATCCTCTAAATATATTTCTCTCTCCTTTATTATTCAAATTTTAAATATATTTTTTCGATGACATTTATCACACATGGAAAATAAAAACGAATACACACGGACCTGCCTCAAAATCAGTACTCGCTCATCAAGAAACGGACTCCAAAGACTCTATCGACAGAAATTCTGCTAGTATTCCACTGTTCAGTAGGTAATACGTCATCTGAGTCGACTCCATGTTCAGAACAACTTCTTTTGGCAAATAACGACTATACGCTCCGTTACCTCCTATAAGTGAGCTTCAGCCTAGGGAATGGATTGTTTTCATGAAGTAGGTTTGACCAAGATCTTTTGTTCAGCACTGATTATGACGTTGAGCCATAAACATATCCATATTTTCTCCAGCTCAGCAACCACTCAGAGCAGAAACATGAGTAAAAGCGACCCCGAAAGGTCGCTCCTCAAGATCGCTTCTTCTCTTATACAACTGGGTTAGCTATTGATGTAACAAACTTATGATCTCTACTTATTATTCAGCAATCGAAGGATCAGTGTTAGCGCTTCGGCCCGCGTGGCATAAGCTAGCGGATCGTAGCGGTTTCCGTCCTTGCCCTGCACCAGCCCTGCCTTAACAGCAGCGGCCAGTTCGCCCCTCGCCCAAGCCGGAATGCCGGCTGCATCTACGAAGGTCAACTGCGGATGTTCTTCCGCTGCAAGCTGCGCCGCGCGGGCGGCGATGACTGCGATCTCTGAACGAGTAATGTTACCACTGGCTCTGAACGTGCCATCTGCATATCCGTTCAGCAAGCCTGCATGACTGAGTGCCGCCACCCCTTCAGCAGCCCAGGCTGGTATCTTGTCCTGATCCCTGAAGACTGGCGATGGAGCTGTTGCCGGGCTAAACTCCAAAGCACGGCTTAGGAACACGGCGAACTCCGCCCGGGTCACGATGTCATTCGGCCGGAAGCTGCCATCCTCGAAGCCGCGCGCAATTCCTAGCGCGGTCGCCTGACGGATTGCGTCCTGTGCCCAGTGGCCCTGCACATCGCGGAAGCTCGCCTGCTCCGCTGTCGGCGCGGTAGGCGATGGCCCAGCAGAGCTGCCCTCACCGTTAGTGGAGCTAACAATGGAGCCCGTTACGGCACCAACAGAGGCCGGACCGGACAATGGGCCCGTGCCGGTTCCTGGGGTCGTGCCGGTGCCCGGGTCCGTGCCGGTCCCCGGGTTCGTTCCAGTTCCCGGGTCCGTTCCAGTTCCCGGGTCTGTCCCAGTTCCCGGGTTCGTGCCAGTCCCCGGGTCCGTTCCGGTGCCCGGGTCCTTCACCACGGAAGCCTTCAGCTGCGCCACGGCTTCCGTCAGCCCAAGCAGCAGCTCATCCGATCGCTGCTGGGAGCCGCCCAGATGCACCGCTGCGCGGTGTGCATCTGCTATCGCCGCGGCCAGCGTTGCCTTGGCCGCTGCCGGGTACTGCCCCGCAGCCGTGCCAACCTCGGCTGCGTCATGGACCTGCTGCGCAGCTGTAATCGCCGCCGACAGGCGACTGTTGTCCGCTGCGCCAAAGTTCAGCCGCACCGCGTACACGTTGCCGCCCACCCGCAGCTGCGCGTCAGTCAACATCGCCGGATTAACCGGCTTGATGTACACTACGCGCGCGCCCGGTGCTGTCTCTTCACCAGGTGCCGCTGTGGCTGTGCCACCGCTCACCTGAAGTTCATCGACAGCCGAATCCACCGTCACGACGGCGTAGGTATCCCCCGCCACCGTCGCAATCCGTGCAGGGCTATGAATGTAGCTCCCCGCCGGAGAAAACTCGTCTTTGTCAGCAGCGGCAACCGAGACGTTCACGGCATATACCGCATTCTTCTTGAATTCATTCAACGCGGCTTGCAGAGCCTGCGCGGCAGTCTTAATCTGCGGCTGCGTAGCTGCCAGATTGGCCCCGGTCTTAGCGGCGGCTTGCACCGCTTCCTCAGCATGTTGTTTGGCAGCGCTGAATACTTCTTCCGCGCCGGACGGCGCTGATGCTGTCTCTATTAATTGCTTGGCGGCAGCTATCGAGTTATTCAAATCTTTCAGAAGCTGTGTATTATAGCTGATATAGACGCCTCTGATTTCATCTGCTACCTTATATCGGACATAAGAGAGGCCCAACCAATTCGCTCCAGCTGTCTCCGTGCCCATAGCACTGCGGATAGTAACCTGAACCGCTTGCTCCGTTTCTGTTGATCCGTTTCTCAGTGGAATTGCCCTGTAGACCTCCTGTGAATAATCCAGTCCATCAATAGAGAATCCACCTCTAAAATTCGGCATAGATTGCACCACTTCTTTGGCCTGAGGCACAATGGTAAGGTTCGCATACGCCTTATCACCATATTCACCTGAAGCGAGTTTAAGCAGAGTCGCCGTACGGCCGAAATCGGCCTCATATGTGGACAACGTCGCTGTTTCCGTCAGTGTATCAATCACATGGACAGGGATAGGTGTAGTGGCATTGTAATATCTGTCCTTATTATTGTTATACCGGGTTGTCAGCGCTTGGACCGAAGCATCCACCGCGGTCTGCGTGGCGCTGTCATTCCCCATTACCGAGACAGCTGTCCTTAAGATATCGCTGTTTAGAGATGTCGAGACCCCTTTTGCGTATTCGCCTGCCGAGGCCGGCGCAAAAATATACCCTGACTTGCCCTCAGCCGTTCCCAACTCTTTCAGATCAGCCAACAGACCTTCTACCTTAGCAATAATGTACCGCAGCGCTGTTTTATTAGCCGTGTATACCGAAGCCTTATAAGCTGCAAGCCCACCATTAAGTGCGTGATAAGCGGACTTAATAGCATCTGGAGACCGATCTGGCTGCGCTACGACTTCTTCCGCGTGAATAACATGCGTATAGAGCACACTCCGCGATCCAATCGGGTATTGACCAAACTCCGTGCCTTCCACCGTAGTGTCGTACACTGAACGGGATACCGTCACGAGTTCCTGCAGTTGCACAAGCGTAATTGCAGGTGGTCCTTCACCGCCCCCCGGCTCTCCTCCACCCTCTCCAGGATTCACAGGTAATCCGGAAGGATCCAGCCAAAGCTGTACATTATACCAATAATCATAGTCCAGTCCTGGGTAGGTCGGATTGTTCTTGATGATGACATGCATCAGGACATCCGTAGGCTTCTGAATGTCTGCAATTGGCACGGAGATGACAGTCTTACCGCCTGAACCGCTGCCGCTTGTTACTTGGTATTCCTGATAGCCCTCCATCCCTTGCACATGGCTGCCGGTAATAACCGCTTTGGCCGCACCCGGCTTACGAAAAGCGATATAAGGAATCAGCGCCGCATTCTCTGCTTTGATCTCATGCTCAAAGATTGCCTGTCCGTCCTGCAGGGTCAATTTTCCCGAATTCTCCACATACAGGAATACATTCGCTGCGGAGTCAGAAGAAGTGTTATCCATCAGATAACGGTAAAAGATATTGCCGTATGTACCGTTCTGCCCCCCTGCTGCCGCGGCTGTCTTTGCACCCCAATCGAACGGAGTTACCAGGAGCAGCAATGCCAGCAGCAGCGCTGCACATTTTTTCAACTTCATCATTTCGTCCCATTCTCCTCTTCTTAAGTGTGCCTTCCTTCTGCCTGATATAAAAGAAGGAAGAGGAAACGGATCCCCGCTTCTCTTCCTTATGCAATCTTTAAGCACTCAGTCCCTTGGTCTGTCGCTTGTTAATTCCAGTGAATTGCAAGATCGTACAACTGACTGTGGAACACGGTGGAAACGTATAGTTGAATATTAATGTCCGAGTTTGGATTAGTAGCGGTGAAAGTAAAGGTGGTCAAGTCGGTGCTAGCGTCGTAAGAACCGTAATAAGTAGAACTATCCGCACTCAGGTAAGGGAAATAATCGCCTTTAAGCTTAATAGTAACTGCGTTGCCGTTCACTTCAGCCGGTCCACTAATGAATCTGCTGGAGTGGGTATCGTAGGATCCTCCGTAGTAGAATTGATAGGATTTGCTTGCTGCAAATGCCGGAACGGCCAACATCAGTGTAAGTACAACCATCATCAACAAGGATACTGTCTTCTTCGCTTTTACCATTAAGTAACACACTCCCTATGATTTGATATTAGAGCTTACGCTTTAACTGCTTGGTTCTCTGGACTTTACGACGAACAACAACCTTCCCTAGGCAAAAGCGGCGGTGCCGCTTCATTATGTGCTGAGCTTCAACTTGTACCCCTTAAGATCATCCCGCCTTTCCTTAAATTCATCGCCTTCTTAATTGATAATGATTATCAATATCAATTAATTGAGTTGATCTTACCTGTTTATCCCAGTACTTGTCAACCCTTTTTTGTATAAAATTTGAATATAATAATTTTTATACCGATTGGATTTCAGCTGTACAAGTAAAGCTTAGTAAAATTACATAAGTCACCATATTTACACCTTTATCTTGATGCTCATCAGTGGGACAGCCAGCAATTTTAGCGTCAAAAAATCCGTTCAAAAAGACAGCACACTCGCATCCAGTCATTGATCGATTGTGAACCCGAAAATCAATTCAGATTCTTCCTTTTCGGAACGATATACAGCCCAGTCTCCTGCTCCCTTTTTACCACAACATCCACTCCATACACGGCTTTGACCGAGTCCGCAGTGATAACCTCCTCTGGTGGACCTTCCAGCACTACCTGGCCTGCCTTCATCGCAATCAAATGATCGCTGTAATGAATCGCCTGATTCATATCATGCAGCACCATCACGACGGTCAGGCCATGTTCTCTGCCCAGCCGCCGAATCAGATCAAGCATTTCATACTGATAAAAAATATCCAGGTACGTCGTTGGCTCGTCCAAAAAGAGAATGGGTGTCCGCTGGGCCAAAGCCAATGCCAGCCAAACGCGTTGCCGTTCTCCGCCCGACAGTTCGGCTAGCGGCTTCTGCCGCTTATCTTGCATGTCCGTACAGGCTAGCGCCCAAGCCACTGCTTCACGGTCCTCTTCACGCTCCGGTACCAGTAGCGAACGGTACGGTAGGCGGCCGAAAGAAGCCAGCTGCTCCACTGTCAGATCGCCTGGCGCAGTATTCTGCTGATGAACCACCGCCAGCTTGCGGGCAATCTCTCGCGGTTTAAGACGAGCCAGTTCCTGTCCGTCCAGAATGACGGAACCGGAAGAGGGTGTATAGTTAGCAGCTAATACGCCGAGTAAAGTGGACTTACCGCTGCCATTAGGACCGATGATCGCAGTGGTGCAGCCCATGGGAATCGTAAGATTCAGCTGCTCCAGCAGCTTTTTGTTGCGGTGATATGAGAAGGACAGTTCTTTAATCTCCATGGTTCACCTCTCCTTTACGCAGCAGGAAGATTAGAAATGGACCACCGATCACCGTCATGATAATCGAAGCCGGGATCTCCACAGGTGCAAGTACTGTACGCCCAAGCGTATCAGCTACTAGAATTAGCAGCGCACCGGCCAGTGCCGAGAAGGGAATCAGCACCTTATGGTCGGAGCCGATGAGTTGACGCGCAATATGCGGCACCAGCAGGCCGACAAAAGCGATCAGTCCGCCAATCGCCGTCGCCGTTGCCGCCAGCAACACTGCCACTGCCGACACAGCAATTCTCACACGGCTTACATGCATACCGAGATTGCGAGCCGTCTTATCCTGAAGTACCAGCACATTGCACCAAGGGCTAATCAGTAAGGCCAGAATCAGACCAAGCGCGCCATATAGCACGATGATCCGCACATCTTCCCATGTTTTCAGGTTAAAAATCGAAGTCGTCGCCATATTCACCATCGTTACTGCATAACTGCCCCTGTAGTTAAAAGACTGCCCCAGCCCAGTGAATGTAGCGTTCACAGCAATCCCGACCAAAACCAGTCTCAGCGGCTGAAGGCCTGACTTCCAGGACAAGGTGAAGACCAACAGGCAGGCGATGGCTCCCCCCAGAAAAGCAAATAGCGGCATCCAGAAGAACAGCGCCGGAAAAATCGTAACCATCGTGAGCGAAACAAAGCCTGCACCCGAGGAAATGCCGATTACCCCGGCATCAGCAAGCGGACTGCGCATCACGGATTGAAGCAGCACGCCGGAAACAGCCAGCGCGGCTCCGCAGAACAACGCCACAATGACGCGTGGCAAACGTAAATCGCGAATGATCGCTACATTTTCATTGGTGCCTGTAAACAAGCCCTTCAACAGTTCAAGCAAACTGACCTGCAGGCTGCCGCTGAGTACTGACCAGAGCACTGCTACCAGCAGCAAGACCAAGACAGCAGCAAAGCTCCACAGTGATCTCTTCATGTTCTCTTCATCCTCTGTCTGTTGTTAAAATACAAACCCGCTCTAATGCTTAAGCTCCGGGTACAGCATCGGCAGCAAATCGCTTAGCGCCGTATCGGCTGCAAGGTTCGCCGTGGTTCCGAATAGCTCTTCAGGCAGATCGTAAACACGTTTGTTCTTAACCGCATTGAAGTGCTTCCAGATATCATTTTTAATAAAATCCTCGTTGAACATCTTAATCACTTCCTCCGGCATTCCGTGTGCCGCGCGCAGAATTACATCAGGGTTGCCCTGCTGCAAATATTCCGTATTGGAGGCCAAATATTCGACCGACTCTCCTTGGACGATATTGACGCCCCCAGCAATACGAACAAGGTCACCGATGTAAGAATGTTCGGTTGCTACCAAATAGCTGCCTGGTACCCCAAGCAGAATAAGCACCTTGGGCGAAGGCTTGCCCGCTATAGCCGCTTTGATTTCAGCGATTTTATCTTCATAACGGGTAATTACGCTCTCAGCCTGCGCCTTACGGTCATACTTCTCCCCAAGCTGGACTACCGACTCCTCCAGCTTTGCAAGGCTGGTCAGGTTGAGGAAGTTCGCTTCGATCCCGGCGCTCTGGAACAACGGCTCCAGATCATATTTCAGTGTGGTCACCGACAGAACCTCGGTGGGCTTGAGTGATTTTGCTTTTTCCATATCTGGACCCATGGGGTTACCGACCTTCTCCACATTCGCATAACGCTCCGGCAGCTTCTTCGCACTGGTCGGTATACCCACCAGATTCAGATCGAGCAAATCCATAATCTCAGTCGCCGACACCGTAGTAGCAATAATGCGTGGCTCCTCCTTGGCCGTGGGCTCCGGTGTGACTTCTGCTGATTGTTGCTGCGTGGCTGCTGGGGTGGACGCCGGACTTTTTTCCCTTGCGCTCTCCGTATTTGCAGCACAACCCACGATCAAGATGACCCAGCATAAAACGGCCATCAGCCCTATCATTCTTTTCATAACAGGAACGTCCGCTCCTTTCCTCCTGCAAAACTGCGAAGGACGCCGTAAATTCGGCATCCTCCGGGTAGTCTGTGCTTATGTGTAATGGATCTTTATTGCTCCAGCAATTTCACAAGTAGCGTTACTGCCTCTGCACGGGTTGCATATTCACCCGGGGCATAACGATTACCACCTTTGCCGCTAATCAGGCCCGCTTGCTCTGCAGCTGCAATGTAAGGGCGTGCCCAAGCAGCAATATCGGCGATGTCGCTGAACGTTGGCAGTGCAGCTGGGTCAACCTTCAGCCCTTGTGCACGAACGATGATTACCGCAAGCTCGGCGCGGGTGATTTTGCGGTCGGCGCGGAAGCTGCCGTCTTCATAACCGCTGATGATTTTGCGGGCAGCTACCTGTGCCACACCATCGGCGGCCCAGGCAGGAATGCTGCTTCCATCGCTGAAGCCACTACTGTCCGTTGCCCCGCCTTCAAGCTTCAACGCCCGGCTTAGCAACACAGCAAACTCAGCCCGGTTGATCGGGTTGTTCGGACGGAAGCTTTTATCATCATATCCTTTGACAAGTCCGGACTTGATTGCTTGCTCAATAGCAGCTTGTGCCCAGTGACCGTTCACATCAGTCAGGTTAACCGGCACTGCTTGCTCTGTCCCCGTCGTTCCACCATTAGCCGCTGGTGTTGCTGTAGGCTTTGGTGTCGGAGTAGCAGAGGCTACTGCGGTCGCCGATGGTGTTGGTGTAGCTGCTGGCGCAGCCGGGCCAGAAGAAATGGAACCTGCCGGATTACTTGTCTGACCTCCCACCGTATTTCCTACTTTGATGTCCACATTATAGGTGTTGAAGTAGTTGAACTCAGGCCAGTCAATTTTGACCCATGCTTTAAGTCTGACCCCGGTGTTGCTAATAGGGAACTGCACAGTACGAGTGTTGGCTGCGTTATCCGAAGCAATTACAGACACCGACTGCTGTCCTACGGTGAATCCAGTGATTTCCTTGCTCTGCGTTAGTGTAATAGCCAGATATTTCTGCCCGCCTGATACAATCAGCGTACCTGGATGCTGCACGTATGTATCCATCATAGATACCTCATTGCTGCTATCCTTGAGAATACTGTAGTCAATGCTGTAATAACCATCCGCGATGGAAGATCCCGGTGTTGCAGTTGGCACTGGCGTTGGTGAAGTGACTGGCGCTGTTTCCCCACCTCCGCCACCTTCTGTACCCGGTGTTGGTGTTGGCGTTGGAGTTGGTGTAGACGTTGGTGTCTCTTCTCCACCGCCACTTACAGCTGTGATAGAGTCCAAATTAAATTTATAACGAACCGCATGCGATCTGTCATAATTTGCGGAAGCTACGACAACACGGACTGTTCCGGGAAGGATAGCGGATAACCGCTCCACTGGAAAAGAAATCACACGTGTATTAGCAGCCGTATCCTCACTTACTGTCGTTACCGGGACAAGATTTGTTCCGTCGCCGGCGACTTGAATTTCATGAATGGTGGAGCTGTCCTTAATTACGCTAAATGAGATGCTCTTCTGTCCTTTGTCCACCGTCAGTACTGCCGGAGTGCTGAAATATTTATTCATCGAGGATTCGGTGTCCCCGGTTGCCTGGAGTACTGAATAGGCAATAGTATATTGTCCGTCGTTCAATACCGGATCGGAAGGCGTTTCTGGCTTAGGCTCAGCGGCTGGAATCTGGCTCGGATCAAACTTGAAATCAACGTCGTACACGTTGAAATAGTTGATTTCAGGCCACTCGATCTTGACCCAACCCTTAATCGTGGAGTTCAAATCACCCAACTCGAATTTAACTGTTCTCTGGTTGTTAGACGTATTTTTATTTACTACTGTTCCTTCGGATAATGTTCCATCTGCGGCTGTTAGCTTCAGCCCGGTAATTTCCTTGTCCTGCGTAACTGTAATAGAAACATAGTTCTTGCCGTCTTTAACTTCCAATGCAGCTGGCTTAAGGACAAAGCCCTCCATCACAGAAGGGCTGGTAGTGCCATCCTTCAAGATGGAATACGGAAGCACATACTGCCCGTCCTTGTAACGCGCACTTTCGGCGTACGCTCCGCCAAGCGGCTGAATCACTGATCCTATAAGTAAAATGAATGCCATAATTCGTAGCACAAAACCAAATCTTGCTTTATTCAACACGATCATTCCCCTTTGAACTTATTTTTTTCTGGCTCTATAAAATGCATAACCTACCGCCGTAACCAGCACAGCCGCCCCACTACTCAATGTTGGAATGAGCTTCGGTCCCGCTTGCTCTTCTGCTCCCACAACGGGTGCTATCGTGGGAGCTGCTCCTGCCGTCGGCTTCTTAGTTGGCGCTGGCGTTGCTACTGGTTTCTTCGCCGGCGCTGACGTTGCCGTCGGCTTCTTCGTTGGCGCTGGCGTGGCCGCTGGTTTCTTCGCCGGCTCTGACGTTGCCGTCGGTTTCTTCGCCTGCACTGGCGTTGCTGCTGGCTTCTTCGCCGGCACTAACGTAGCCGTTGGCTTCTTCGCCGGAGCTGGCGTTGCCGCTGATTTCTTCGCTGGCACTGGCGTTGCCGCCGGCTTCTTCGCCGGAGCTGGCGTTGCCGCTGGTTTCTTCGCTGGCACTGGCGTTGCCGCCGGCTTCTTCGCCGGTACTGGTGATATCGCCTTTAACTTCCCGGCTTCAAACACAAACCGGATTGTATAGTCATGGTCGTAATCAATAGACGGCACAGTGACATGAATCTTCGCGATCACCGGTTTTTCTACGTCTTTGATCTCGAATTCCACAACCCTAGTATCCGCCGCCTTATTGCTGCTCACGACTTTGGCATTACCGCCCGGAACCTGAAATTCGGTGATCCACTCACTATGATTCAGCTGCAAGCGGACTTTAACCGTTCCACTGGAAACTGTCAGCTGCGCCGGCTTCTCAAAATAGTCATTAGCCATGGAAACGGATTCATCTTCGGCCTTCTTGATGACATAATCGACGCTATAGGTACCTTCCGCCGGAGCGGCTGACGCCTGAAGCAGCGGCTGCACAGTGTAGGTAAACATCAGTACGAGCATGAATACCAGTCCAAGTTTTCTTCGAATCAACACGGTATCAATCTGCCTCCTTTCCAAATTCATGCATTTATCATTGATAATCATTATCAACTTATCGGCAAAAAAAAAGCAACCCCTGCTCCCCTTTTTCTTGTATTTGCCAATAATTCATGTAATGTTCCAGTAAAACATGTAGAAGTTGGACGCTGACATGATAATAATGTGATTTTTTAACCTTTGTCAACCCTTTTCTAAGATCTTTTGTTTTAAAATTCTCTGTTCTTCAAATCAAAATGAATACAGTTTTAGTGGCGAAACCCCGCATTCTAAGCTTCCCAATAAGGCTTCTTTACTGAAAATCCAACCCTGGATGTCACTATTCTGCCATGAAAATGTGAAAATTGTTTGACAACGATAATGATATTCATTATCATTTGATAGGAAAAGCAATTATCTTCCTTTCTTTCATCCCTCATTCGGTACTTCTTCCGAAAGCCCATGATGAGGGTAACTACAACCAAACAGGAGGTTATCCATGGTCAAACAATGGCATGCGCCTCTCCTCCTTCTAACCTTGTGCGCCCTCCTGCTCACCGCCTGTGGATCGGCGGGACGGATGGAAGTTACTGACGCGGCTGCAGCCTTACCCGCGCTGACCTTGACTGATTTTGCAGGAAGACAAGTCAACTTCCCCTCTGTGCCACAGCATATTGTGGCGCTGGGTAATGGAGAGGCAGATATTATTATCGCCCTCGGGGGGGCATTGGTCGGCAAACCAACCTCAAGCGGTGGCACCACGCTTAAGGGAACAGAAGACATCATGCAGATTGGTACGGCGCACGAAGTAGATCTGGAGAAGATCGCCTATCTCAAGGCTGACGCGGTGCTTGGCAATACGCAGATGAATGCCAAGGATATCCCGGCTATCGAGAGCATCGGGGCCAAAATGGTGTTAACCCAGGCCAATTCAGTGGCGGATATTACAAAGCAGATCACCCTTTTCGGCCAAATGCTGAACAAGATACCGGAGGCGCAGCAATTAAGCGCGGATATTGAAGCCGGGATAAAGAACACAGCGTCCTCCCGTACTGGTGAGAAACCGCGGGTACTGCTGGTATATGGTGCTCCCGGCACCTATATGGCAGCGCTGCCGAATTCACTGGGCGGAAATATACTGGAGCTTGCGGGCGGAGCCAATATTGCTGCAGATTATCCAGCGCTACAGAGTTATCCGCAATATGCCACGTTGAATACGGAACGAGTCATGGAAGCCAATCCACAGATTATCCTTATCATGACCCATGGCAACGGCGAGGAAGTGCAGAAAGGCTTCGAACAGGAAATGCGGCAGAACGCGGCCTGGAGTTCCATTGATGCGGTTGTACATAACCGGGTACGTGTTCTTCCCGCCGATCTATTCGGCACGAATCCCGGAACACGAGTGACCGAAGCCCTGCAGCTGTTAGTATCGCTGTTCGCCGAGTTGGAGGCGCAATGAACAAGCAGCAACGCAATACCCGTAGGACTTTGGCTTGCATTCTTGCTCCTATCCTGTTGTTGCTGGCCTGCCTGTATGGGCTGACTTATGGTTCCGTCTCTATCTCTCCCGGTGAAGTTTGGTCCATCCTGCTGGGCGACCGCCCGGAAACATCGTCGCTGATTATTATGGACCTAAGGCTGCCCCGGGTACTGATCGGCCTCTTGGTTGGCGCTTGCCTAGCCGTGTCCGGCGCGCTGCTACAAGGCGTGATGTCCAATCCCTTGGCCGATCCCGGCATTATCGGCGTCTCTGCCGGCGGGGGCTTGGCCGCCGTCATTGCGATGGTGGTTCTGCCGCAGTACAGTTATCTGCTACCTGCCGGAGCTTTTCTCGGCTCGTTTCTCGCCGCAATCATGATCTATCTGCTGGCCTGGGACAGCGGCGCTTCACCCATGAAAATTGTACTCGCAGGCGTAGCCATCAATGCGCTACTCGGCGCTGCTATGAATGGCTTCATGGTCGTCTTCAGCGACCGCGTTCAGGCCGTGCTCCCCTGGTTGTCCGGCGGACTCAGCGGACGTAGCTGGCATCATCTCGGCTTCGCTGCGCCGTATGCCCTGATCGGACTGGCCTTGTCGCTCCTGGCCATCAAGCCGGCGAATCTTCTGCTGCTCGGCGATGATTCCGCACGGCTGCTTGGACTAAGAGCGGAAGTGTCCCGCTTCCTGATTATTCTGCTGGCCGCACTACTCGCCGGAACTGCCGTCAGCGTAGCTGGACTGGTCGGCTTTGTTGGCCTGGTCGTTCCGCATGCGGTTCGCCTGTTAATCGGCGGAGATTACCGCTTTCTCTTGCCGATCTCCATGCTGGGCGGTGGCGCACTTGTCGTCTTCACAGATACGGCTGCCCGCACCTGGTTCGATCCGGTAGAACTACCGGTCGGGATTTTGTTAGCCGGAGTGGGTGCCCCCTTCTTTCTCTACCTGCTACGCAGAAGGAGGTTAACTTCATGAGTACCCGCAGTGATAACAGCGACACCATCAAAAGTGACCCGGCCATTGAATGCCGTCAGCTAAATTATACGCACGGCGGCTTCAGGCTGAAGGATATTGAGCTTAGCATTCCGTCAGGACAGCTCACTGCGATTGTCGGACCCAATGGCTCTGGCAAATCCACGCTACTGCGCATCTTGGCCGGACTTGCCGCCCAGGAGTCAGGAGAAGTGCGGATTCTTGGTGAGGAGCTTCATAAGTTCCCTCGCCGAAAATTAGCCCGTACCCTGGCAATGCTCCCGCAGTCCAAGCACGTGCCAGAGAATTTAACCGTCCGCGAGTTGGTAGCCTACGGCCGCTCTCCCTACCAAAGTCCCTGGAACTACTCGGCAAGCCCCGAGGACCATCAATGGATCGACCATGCATTGCAGCTAACGGGAACCGCCAGGTATGCTGACCGCATGTTCCATACTTTATCCGGGGGTGAGCAACAAAAAGCCAGAATCGCTATGACCCTGGCCCAAAATACGGATATTCTGCTTCTTGATGAACCGACTACTTTTCTCGATATTACCCATCAATTCGACGTTATGAACATGCTTGCGTCCATCAACCGAGAGACCGGAATCACAATAGTGATGGTACTGCATGATCTGCCGCAGGCCATTGCTTTCAGTCATCATATGGTGGCGCTAAGGCGCGGATCTGTTGTGGCCGCGGGAAGGCCGCGGGTGCTGCTTGACGATGTTTTTTTACAGAAAGTATATGATCTTGAGGCTTCAGTGAGTTATGTGGAGAATTACCCTGTAATTATTCCAAAAACCTATTATAAATTGGAGGAACATAACATGATTATCGTGAACAATACTTCGCAAATTAAGAAAGGCCAGGCTTCGCTGCTGATTAACCGGTTCGATAAGGTCGGCAAAGTTGAAGAGATGGAAGGCTTTCTCGGCCTTGAGGTACTTCTGAATGAGAAACCGGCAGAATACGATGAAGTAACCATCAGCACACGCTGGGTATCCAAAGAAGCTTTCCAGGGCTGGACTCGCAGCGACGCCTTCCGTGAATCGCATTCCCACCGTGAGACGCCGGAATATATTTTGTCTAATGCAATATCCTTCCACGAGGTTAAAATTGTTCGCAATCCGATTAGTGCTTAAACGTGATCTGAGCTAATGGATTCCCGGACGCCAATGTCTTTTATCTTGATATGATATGATATGTATACCACTATTGCCAGTATGAGCTGAAGTAATAATTCATAGGAGCGGGAGCTAAGACCTTATATTAGAGGCCTAGACTCTCGCTCCTGCTTATTTTAGAGATATAGAACGATGGAATTATAGATTCTTCTTAACCATTAATCGGCCATTCATTTGGAAAAGAGAACCCCTATTTCGATTCATTATTTTTACTTTTCGGAAAGATCAAAAATATAATTCAAATCCCCCAATACTGACGTGTAACAGACCATCAATCTTTCTCAGATCCGATCACCTTCCTTTCTTAGATGCGATGTTGACTTTTAAATTTGAAAATCTCGTCAACAGCTTGGTGAGATCCACCTGCTTTTAGAAAGGGTTCTCTAATAGCAGCAACAGCTGCCTTGAAGGTTGGGTCGCTTAACACATGATCTACCGCTTCACGTAGTTGTTTGGCAGATAAGCTTTCCATTTGCAATTTAACTCCTGCCCCGATGTTGGCCACTCGCCCGGCAATGATTGGCTGATCGGCACTCTGTGGGATTACAATTAGCGGCACTCCGTAGTAGAGACCTTCATTGGCACTGTTCATCCCACCATGTGTGATAAATAATTTGGTGTATCTCAGTACGTCCGTTTGTGGAACATAATTTTTCACGATAAAGTTGCTAGGAATCTGCCCTAAATCAGAAATTTGAACCCTACTCCCAATAGACATGACGATCATATGCTCCGAGTTACCCAATGCCTCAAAACAAAGCTTATAGAAATCAATCGCTTGGTTAAAGACAGTACCCAGTGAAATGTAAATTGGACTTTTCTCCATGATTGCCATGAGGTCGAAGTGTTCTTGCGTTGATCGTGAAGAGATGGATGGTCCTACAAATTTATAGCTTTCGTCGATTGCTTCTTCATGAGGTTGGAACTCCCTCGTTGTATACACGATTGTAAGTGGCGCAGGATTACAAAACACTTCGTACGGAGAAAGGATTTCCACATTATATTTTTCCTTCACCATATCCGTCAGGTCATTAAATTTATCGTATATAGGTTGAACTATTTCTGCAGGTACCCCTTTAAAAGACTGTTCCAACGTTCTGTCGAATACCTCTTTTGTCTGCGCAAAGGTAGTACAAGAGTTGATGGCAGGAAGCTTAAGAATTTGCGCAAGCAAATGTCCACAACCAAACATGGAATCATGAATGATGTAATCAAAATGCTCTCCTGCGATCTGTTCAAGAACGGTTGGGAACACTATATCTACCGTAAGTAAAAGACCGTTGATTCTTTCGAGGACATAATCTTTTCCACCTGAGATAAAAGCTTTAATAAATCTTTGATCGTCAAAGGTTCGTACGGTAGCTCCCGTCTTCTCCATCCGCTCCCTATAAGCTTCTATAGCAAAGTACACCACCTCTTCTCCACGCGCAATAAGCTCTTGCACTACTCCAAGTGTCGGATTGATATGTCCCTCAGATCCACCATTAATAAAATAAAACACGCGCCATTTCTACCACTCCTTAGGTTTGCTGTTCTCTAAATTGTGTAAGAGTACGGGGCACACCATCCACATTATTAATATAACAAATATTGGAATTATTTCTATCATAGTACAATCCTTTAAAAACCTCAAACTTTTAGTGTATGGGAGGAGTTACTCTCCGAAAAACTGACAACACGCAGAAAAACCACCTTCAAAGGTGGTCTCACTGGAATAACATATAAAATTCACTTCCACTCGTCTGCCAAAATGGCATAAACACAATCATCATACCAGGCATCATTCATCCGGTAGCTTTTGATAAAATGGGCTTCTTTTCTAAACCCCAGATTCTCCAGGAGCTTGATCGACTTCAAATTGTCAGAATCCACTGATCCTGTAATTCTATGCTTACCCAGCCCGTTGAACAAATAATCGATTACGGCCCGAACCCCCTCGGAGGCATATCCTTTGCCTTGGAATTCAGGAGAGAGCGTATATCCTAGTTCAGCCTGAAAACCATCATACATAAAATGAATGCCGACATCACCAATAAGCTGCCCATCCTTCATAGAAATAGCAACTTGAAGCCATGAATCGCTGGTATTCGGTATGACAGCCATATTGTCCGAAATAAACTTTTCAACCTCACTAATATCCTCTGGTCGCCATGATTGATACTTATATACCTCAGGCATCGCACGATATCTAAAAAAAGCGTCTCTATCTTTCATTTCAAGCGTTCTGATTAATAATCGTTTTGTTTTAATTACATCGAATGTACTCATATGATGCCTCCAATTTTATATAAAAGCTGATGATTCAGCAATTCACAATATATAGACATATTGTCTGCAAGAACTTCATGTTTATACTAGCCTAAAAAGCTGTTGCGTTCAATAAATAGGCATAACATTAGCGTCTCCTAACCCCAACGGTCCTTTCAAATTTAACCCATTCCGGGACCTGTGCTACCTATGGTAATGAACAGGGAAATCAGAATGTCTTAGCCAAAATGAAACACTATGAGTATTTTAAATGGGAGCATTTTACCGCAAATCACGAAATGTTTCCCAGCTCCTGTTCAGAAATACCGAAACTTATTTAGGTTAAATTTAATTTTTCACCATTCCCGCCAATTAATTATCATATAAAAACCAGAATCTCCCCATATCATCAATTTATGGTGAAAAATACTGTTTCATAACATTCTTTTAAAAAGAATAATTAGCACTTATGCAATACAGAACTGAAGCCCGTCAAAAATTATCATTTTGGTATGCTGGCCATTTACAACAGGCCATGCTATCACTTTATCTGAACGTACCAAAAATCTAACTAAAAGATCCCTCCTTATTAAGAGAATGTCTTCATAATTTCGCTCATATAGCTGTAAACTTGCTATTTCACCGTTTTCATCGAGTAGTTCGAGAACGGTGTTGCCGATCTTAAGATTCAGTTCTGCAAATATTAGAGGGGATAAAATACTAAATTGAATATAGTTATTCATGGCACCATCATTGATATCCCAAATGTAGGTATCAATCATCCTCTTCTCATAGGATTCCTTACAGTTCCTATTAGTCTGCTCCCTTAATAAACTGAAATACGCCTCAGACCAATAAATTTCGCCCACATACAAATTTTCGAAAGGCTGCCCGTTTAGATTATCAAGATCTTGTATATAACGCTTAAATGATTCTATTTCATTATTATTTAATAAAAAGGGCTGTGTACTACGAATATCACTACCTACCCTATAACTAATCTTATTCAATGCAATCCAATCAAGTTGATCCAAACTCTTTTCAAAATATGCCCTATATGAAGTTAACAGATCCTCCCTTGTTATTTTTGCTTTTCTATATTGATATACTCGTGTGTCAAGTGGACTGAAATAATCTATACTTGGGTCTATTTTTCTTAAAAATATAAACTGCCAAACTCCCATGAACTTCATGAGTGGATTATTTGAAAATCTATCACAAATATACTGATTACTATCAAGGTATAGGGCAAGAATCTTATTAAGGGCTATCCATTCATATTTCTGCCCTAAACTATTTTCTTCATGATAATCGGCACTTATTTCAAACTCTCCAAATTTCACAAAATTATATCCTGATTCAAATATCTCTTTAATGACCATATTAATGAAATTTTCCTTATATTCAGGTAATATATAATCAATAATTTCCTTAACCTGAAAATATATTTCTTCATGAGGCTGAATAGAAATGTTAGTGTAACAGGACTCTAAGTTAACAATAATATTAGTTTTACAGGTATAATACATTTCTAAATCCACATCTTCACGGCTACGATATTGATAATGTGGATCTAGGCTCTTAATATCCTCATTAGACGGTTCTTTTTTGAGTTCAATAATTTCATTCTGCTCAACTTCGTAGTATCCGAATCGATTTTTAAACGGTGGTTTTATATCATCGCCATAAATATCATCACAAAGTCCTTTGGCTAAGGCAAAGCCTAAGATTCCAGTCAAATAATTTCTGATCATAGCGTGAGGAATCACTTCAAGTCTATCAAAAAACTCCTTATTGATATACTCGGCCAAAGTTTTCACATGATCCATACGGCGCGTTCTCATTACACATCCATAGGCAACACAAAAAAGTGCTTCCAATATATATGCATCCTGTACTCTTCTAAACTTCTTAATGATTTCTAATAAAATATCGATTCGGTCAGTAAAGAGTGCTACCATCACTTTTATAGAAACATCCCTCACATGAGAACTGGTACTTGCCATAAACCATGCAATATTCATTCCTAATAATCGTATCGATTCTTTATCTATCTGGGAATGCTCCAATTGATCTTTGCGGGCCCAGTTTATAATTCTCTTATAGCTATCATTCTGATCGAAATCTTTACTCACATATACAGTCCAATAGGCGTTGAATTCGTCAAGTTTAAGAACTATTAACTGATTATATAAAAAGTCTGCGTTATAATAATGACTTTTGACAATGGTGAATTTCAGTACAACATCCCAGAAATCATACATTTCTTGAGGTTCAGTATAACTCTTATATAAAGAAGTATTTAATATAAATGAATGCGATATTCCATTAATTCCTTCTGGTCTTCTCCATGTGAGACTTTTATAGTAAACTTCTTTAAAATCAATACTCCTATAGTTCAGTACATGCTTTGGCCAACAGTCCATTTCGAATTCTTTTATACAATAAGGAGATACTGCATCTGGAATTTGAACAGCTAATGATTCAAATACTCCTTGATTTGAGAGCATATTAGACAGAAAATCAGAGTACGGATTTTTATCTGAAAAGAAGTTATTCAAATCTATCCTGTTTGTATAAATTACTACCTTGTTTGCTTCAACAATCTTCTTGGCAGTGATGAACTCTTCAAACAATTCAAATGTAATATAGACTATTTCCTTTTCTTCACCGTGATGTTTTACATTGCTTACTGTAATAACTTTTTCATTGATTAGTTCATCGAAGTAGTTAACATTTAATCCGTACTTAGCCATAGATTCGTTTACATCCCCGGCAGCAGACTCATACAAAAAATAATCCCTGCCCTTGTGCTTAAGCTTTGAATCTATAAAATTGCCTAAAGCCTCAAAAACTAAGTTTCCATGCTTCGGATAATTTTCAATCCTCGCTCTCAGATTTGTGTTTATTTTTTTAGAATAATTATTAAAAATGTTTTCAACACTCTCCGTGCCTAATGCAGCATGCGTGTCATATGCCATACAGTACACTTTTAAGAATAACGGGTTTCTGAATTCATATTTTAAATAATCATTTAAATTCAAAGGAATCTTATAATAATTAAAAAACTCTACAACAGCCTTATCTGTATCATCAAACCCCTTAAATTCGACTCTATTAACATTACTGTTTTTGTAAAACCCTTCAGGTATGATTTCATTTTCATAGGTATCACGAACACTCATAACTAAAGCAATATTGCTATACTTTCTTACCCGTTCGATAAATCCTTGAATTGAATTCGACCAATAACGTTTGCCTCTTCCCTCGTTAAGAGCATCAACAAAAATAATAACTTTCTCTTTCTTATCCGCCCCGTAATGATTGAAAGAATTAAATACATGTTCCATTTCTTCATCGCCACTAATCTCTAATTGATTCCTAATTTGAGATATAATTGTATCTTCTGAATTAAACAATTGTCCTAGTAAAAACATACTTACTTTGTTTGCGTTTTGCCTCTTTGATACTTGATCTGCCATGAAGTGTGACTTACCTACGCCAGCACCTCCAGATATTATCACAAAAGGGTTTAACGAGATTTGTAAAAGATTACTGTCTATAAATGTACTGACCAGATATTTCAGATTTCCGCTTCCAGTTATATAAGGATTTGTATCTAAATAATTTTTTAACTTCTCAACAATTTGCTTTAATTGCGATAGTTGCTGCTCAATACCCTCTGTAGATTCAATATTTCTCTTTATAAGTTTAATTTTCTCTAGATTTTCATAAATAAACTGATCTAGACTGCCTAACTTAATACTCTCTAAAATTCTATCGCACTTATTCATAATATTGGATCTAAATCTTTCGTTCACTTCTATAGCGTCTATTATTTGTGATGCCTCTAATTCCAAATTTAAATCTTCAGAATATCTTTCCCCAATATTACTTATATTTTCTCTGGCTCGTTCTCCAAACCACTCTTTAGTAAAATTGCGTTTTGTTACGTTCTCCATTTTATCATGGATTATTTCATAAATTTGGTCTTGTTTGATTCCCAACTTAATCTGCTCATCTAATACTGTTTTAAAGCCTTCCTTATTCTCCGTCTCTAGTTCATTCAATAGATGTAACATCCCCAAAAATTCTGGACTCCAGTAAGTTTTTTTATAACGATCTAACTGGCCAAGGATCGTTATAAAGAACGGATAAATGCAATCCTGATATCTTGGGTAGGTCTCCATATATACTTCAACATTAAGTCTAGTTTTATCTAATTCGCCAGGTCGGACTCCTTCAAGAACCCAACGGAATAGCTCATTCCGATTAATTTGATCCTCTATTAAATCACAAAATAGATCATCAGGAAGATTGGTGACAACTTTCGCATCAGTAAGCGCTGCCTTAAAAATATCTAGAGTATTGACATGATAATTATCTTTGAGTAACTTCTCCCTCATATCACGCCCAAACTTCGATTGCATTAATCTTTGCATCATAATCTTTGAAAATGGTTTACCCAAACTGACAATTAATTTATCTACAACAGTATAATCCATATATAAACTCCCCCGTTAATATGTATTAACAGTTTCTATATTTATTTCCTTAATTATATAACATATACAGCTTAATCAGGAAGCCTTTTCCATCCCCTGTCCATGTATATTTCATTTTACTAACTTCTCTTTCACTCATCTAATGTAATTTTTTATAAAATTATACACGTACGCAGAAAAGATATATTTTCCCATTTTAAATTCCACTCTCGAAGTGCTCAATGTTACTCTTCTAACGTAAGGTTGCCCACTTAGCAACTAACGTTTCTTTACAGTCTCATTCATAACTCGTATTCCTATCTATATAAGCGCTATAAAATTCTTTATTGAGTCAAACGAAGGGGAGAAGAAGTGACCCTTCAATGAGGCTACCGCTTATTGGTTTGTAATTGAAATAGAACCGCGCCAATTTAAAGCCAAAGCCCCACAAGCCACTACATATTCAGAGCTTGCGGGGCTTTCAATTAGGCATCAGAAATTCAAATTATTAAGCCACTGGGTCAACGCCGACAACGGTCCCGTTCTAAGTTCTTCTTCAATAGAGATCGCTTCCTCGGGATAATCTGTTATGATACCGTCGACACCCATACTGAAGAATCGTCGCATATTTTCAGTATTATTTACCGTCCAGACATAAATAGGTTTGTGATGCCGCTTGGCCGAAGCGATAACCGATTCTTTGACCATATATTCTTCCATAACGACAAAATCTGCTCGAATCTGCCCCATGTCTGGAACACCGGCGAACAAAATATAACCCACCTGAAGCTCAGGCGCTGCGGCTTTGACTTGTTGCACGATTTCATAATCCAGCGACTGTACAACACAATCATTTTCAAAATGATTTTCACGCACAATCCGGATGAATGTATCGGTCAGATTTTGTTCCATTCCATGGGTTTTGATTTCAATGTTTAGTTTTATTTTACCTCTGGCCACATCCATCACTTCTGCCAGACTACTGATTCGTCCTGTGAAATTCCCCTGCTTCACTTGCAGCTGTCGTAATTCATCCATTGTCAGATCATACACCTGTGCATGGATACCTGTCAGACGCTTCAAATTGGTGTCGTGTATGACGGCAAGTTCCCCGTCCTTCGTTTCCAACACGTCGATTTCCGCATAATCTGCCTGTGCCTCAATAGCACCCTGTATGGATTCAATCGTATTTTCTGGCCCCTTGGAAACATATCCTCTATGAGCCATAATCTCGGATTTTTGATCCTCCATCTGCATTCCATCTATGGCTGGCAGAAGAGCAAGTGCCGCTGCAAATACAGTAACTGAGCCAAGTACGATGATCTTTCTTTTATGCTTGTGTAGCAATCCTTGATTCTGAATAGAGCGGTCTTCCTGACTCTTAGGCTCAGGGAGCTGCAGCACAACATCATACGGGTCCGCCTTCACCATGTACAACCGGGTAATTGTGGTAATATAAAGCGGCAGTAAAAATAGCGTCGCCAAATAGAGGGATAGTACAGCACTCTTCAAAGCGACTATCCGCACAACACTAGCAAATACCGTCTGCTGCTCCCATAGGAAGTATAGAAGACCAACAGCTCCCACAAAAACTACAATCAACAGAATGACAACGAGCAGATAGAGGAAGAATACCGACAGCATAACCACTACTATGCGAATATATCTTTTTTTAAGGAGTGCAACGCTTTGTTTCGCCGCCTTCCGAAAACTTGCCGCCCCCTCGATCACCACAATATGTAGTAAAAAGGTCCAGCGAACATTGAAGAATAACATGACCCCTAGAACGCCAATCAGCAGAAGTGTTCCTCCGCCTGTTTTTACTAACTCGCCCGTGATAAAGTTCGGAATTTCCAAAGAAGGAAGCAGCGTAGTGCTTACCCCCGCACCGAGCGGGAGAAACAGCAGCAGATAAACCACTAATCCTAGAAATCCTATTTTGAACAGGGATCTAAGATAGGAAAGCGACTGCAAAAACGCCTGAATTAGTCCGATCCGCTGTCTCTTCTGACCATAATACGAGAGAATAATCAGAACCGAAAGCTCTATAAAAATCAGCAGTGTGGCGATCGGAAGCAAAATCAGCATGCATAACAAACCATACTTACTCATCGCAAATTGCAGCAGTTCGTAATTAGTAGCTCCGGCAAACCCGCCTAAGCGGAGAAATCCACGAAATATGGATGAAATGGCGGGAATAAAGACAAATAACGTTAGCAGCTTATACAGAATTTCGAAAATAAATATTTCCCGGTACGAAAAAGCAAGCATTCGAAAAATATCGGTAACCTGCTTGTGTATCGGAACCTTTGAAACCTCACTCATCATTTAACACCTGCTTGTAAAAATCATCTAGGAACTGGCAGACTACAAGTCTGACTTTAACTATATTGTCTCATTTAACTATATATTAAACTTAAGGTACTACCAAATTATGTTCACTGAACATATCCAGTTTAACTCGCATTTCAAGAGTATCTATGTTCCCAACATAAGTAAGCCACAGCACTAATTTTCTTCGGTTAGTGCCGCGGCTGTTTTTAGGCCTAAATATATTCTAAAGCTGTCGCAATAACGCTTTAATCAGGGATTTGCCCCTATCCAAAGGTAATGCCACATAGGTGCAAACTTCAAACTAAACCAATTAGTTCTGATTATCCCTATTCAGCACTACTTTTATAATCATAATGATTAACCAATAAAGTAACCCTCCACAGATGTAAGCCAAGACATCTCCCAAATCTGAAGCACTGTCGTTTCTATATAATGGCGTTACATATTCCCAAAATAACCCTACAAAGAGTGTGAAAAAAAATATACGCTCGGGTTGAACTAATATGTACTTAGGAATATTACACAAATGTGCAGCTATATTATAGCTAGATATGAGAAGAACCCCCGCCAATACATCATTAAAATAATTATGTAAAAAGACCAGATCTATATGGGGCTTAAGGAAAAACCTATTCAATCCGTATGTACCTAGAGTTATTGCTACTAATATAATGTTTAGCCTATTGAAATGGCTATAATTATAACTACTACTAAACCTATGAAACTTAAACATCCAAATTTACCCCCTGAAGAACTCGACGAACTAGCAGCGCTGGATGCAGAATTGTTGATTACAACAATATTTTTACCTTTAATCGGGTGCCCACATTTTGGGCAAGATTCTGCAACATCCGATACCTGATGGCGACACTCAGGACAAAAAATTAATGCCATATTGAATTCCTTCTTTCATAGTCATTTTATCAAAAAGATCTTTAAATCAGCTTAAGGAGTCTCTTTTCTATCTTGTTTTAACCTCTCCTGTAACTTTCGCTTTTTTATAATTCGACATTAAAATGTATTTTCCCCCTAAAATTTTCAAAAACCTTAGAATGAACAAATGATACCATAACCACACATGTACCCCACTCATAGAGGGATTAATACTGCGTTAAACGTCCAATAGCAAAAAACCACAACCTCATCCGGCTATGGTTTTACATGGTGAATGCCAGGAACTTTGCCCCTGTCCCACGGGAGGTAGCACAAAGGTGTGAAAGCTGTCACATATGACTGCAAGAACAATAAAAAAGAGCATCCATATGGATACTCTTTCTCCCATCATATCTATTGTCAGTTCAGCCTAAAAGATAGTTTTCTTTATTTCGCCCCATAATTAACAAGTTTGGACTTATCTTCATCTTCTATCCCGACGATTTCGATTTCATTCTCCATATAATAGTCCTTCAATTCATCTTGAACGCTCTGCTCGGCTAACGGCACCTGGCTGCGATAAGCGGCCCGGCAGATCACATGAGCAGCCACAGGAGCTGTTAAAAATACAAAGAAGATGCCCAAAATGAGGCGGATGCTGAAGAAACCGTCAGAAATTAAGAAGTACAGTAATGTTCCAACGAGCGCGCACAGCACGCCAAGCGTAGAACTTTTAGATGCAGCATGAGACCTTGTGTACACATCGGGCAGACGCACATTCCCAATCGCGCTGATCAAGCTGAAAATGGCTCCAATGAGAATGAGGACGGCCCCGATGATTTCACCGCTTACGCTCAATGACAACACCTCTTTCAATGAATCTGGCGAAGGCAACCGTACCAATAAACGAAAGGATCCCGATCAGTAGTATAAGATCAAAAAAGGCATGTGTGTGCAGCAGCACGGAGAACACGGCGGTACTGGCGATCAGATTAATACCAATGGAATCCAAAGCTTGAACACGGTCTGCACTGGAAGGCCCTTTTACAATCCGGTATAAGTTGGCTAGTATAGCCAGCAATAATATACATAATGCAGTAATCAACACCGTCTCAAATATCATTTTCTCGTCACATCCTTTATTGCTTTTTCAAAAACAGATTTTGATTTTAATACTGAATCCCTGGATTCAGGCATATTCAGACCGTGGATGTATAGCACCTTCGAATCAGGGGTTACCTCCATGATGACTGAGCCTGGTGTTAAGCAAATCAACAAGGATAGGAGCGTAATTTCCAAATCCCCCTCCAAATCCGTTTCCACCTTGAAAATCCCTGGTTTCACATCGATTTTTGGACGGAGCACATGCTTCATGACCATCATCGCAGAAGTATTCAGCTCATGGATAAAGAGAATGAACAGCTTCCCAATTGCGGCTAACGTGAATAGATAAAACGGTTTTTTAAAGAAACGGCGAATGCACATTAAAATAAACAGACCCACAAAGTAACCGCTGATAAAGTTTAATATACTCATATCCTCTTGCAGAAACATCCACAAGTAGGCAATGAATATGTTGAGTAGCACCTGAACGGGCATGACTGTTTCCCCCCTTTAATCAAACACGGCCTGAATATATAAATTTGGATTGAGCAATTCCTCGGCAGCTTGAGCAACATAACCCGTAATCGCCTCAGCGCCGATTCCCATAGCAACACTAGCCAGCGTCAACAGAGCGATCGGAAGCAACAAGCCTTTCGTTGTCCCTTTCTCCTCCTCTACACCCAGAATCGTTTCACCCCAAAAAGCGTTCATAAACAATTTGATCATAGAAAACAGAATGAACAAGCTGGCCAGCAGCCCGATTCCCCCCAGCCAATAATAGCCGGCTTCAAAGACGCCTTGCGTCGTAAATACTTTGCCAAGAAATCCGCTGAGCGGAGGAATTCCAACCATAGACAAAGCTGCAATGAAGAACATCCAGCCTAACCCGGGGTGATGACGAATCAAGCCGCTAATTTTCTTCAAATCACTTGTTCCCGTGAGATGAACAATGGTTCCCCCAATCATAAATACAAGCCCCTTAATCAGCATGTCGTGAATCAAATAATAAATAGAACCCGCTATGCCGGTGGATGTTAAAGAGACAAGTCCAGCCATAATAAATCCAACGCTGATAACCACATTGAAGGTTAATATTTTTCTCAAATCCCAATAACCGATCGCTCCGAGTCCACCTAGTATCATTGTAATAGCGGCTAATATCCCGATAAACATATGGGTAATTTGCGGTTCATGATAAAAGATGAGCGTAAACATTCTGAAAATGGCATATATCCCTACCTTAGTGAGTAACGCAGCGAAAATGGCAGCGATTGCCGTTGGCGGTACACTATAGGATCCGGGTAGCCAGAAAAAGAGCAGTAATCCCGCCTTCATAGCGAAGACGATCAGGAATAATAATGCGACGGTAGTAATTAACCCATCCTGACCAACCTCTGCAATCCGCATCGATAAATGGGCGAGGTTCAATGTGCCGGTCATAGAATATAAATAGGCTACTCCGATCAAAAAGAACGCCGACGCAATAATGTTCGTAAAAATATATTTGAGCGACTCGCCAAGCTGCCGCTGGCCTCCCCCCAATGTGATTAGTACATAGGAAGCAACCAGAAACAGTTCAAAGAAGACATATAAATTGAATAAATCCCCTGTCAAGAACGAACCGTTGACACCTGTAATCAAAAACAAAAATAGAGGATAAAAGTACAGTTTTTCTTGTTTTCGGCCAATCGATGAAAAAGCGTAAATTAAGCAGCACACCGAGACAATGGAGGTAGCCAAAAGCAGCAAAGCACTGAACATGTCACCCACGAAGCTAATGCCGTAAGGCGCTTTCCAACCACCCAATTGTAAGGTTTGAATTCCGCCGTTTCTGATCTGATTCATCAATAGAACCGCAATGACACTGGTAGCCAACAATGCACCCAAACTAAGAATCCGCTGCAGCTTTATATTTTTCTGGAATATAATGAGGACCATCCCCATCAATAGAGGAATGATAACCGGCGCGATCAACAAATTATTCAAGCTCATTCCCCCTTAATTGCTCCATGTCATCCGTCCCGAAGCTTTGGTAGGCACGATAACATAAAACTAGTACTAGCGCTGTCACGGCAAAATTAATGACAATCGCAGTTAAAATTAATGCTTGAGGAATAGCATCCGTAAAGTTCGCGACTTTCTCTCCCAGTAGAGGGGCACTCCCTGTCTTCAGCCCACCGGAAGTAATGAGCAGCAAATTAACCGCATGGCCCACAATGGATGCTCCAAGCACAATCCGCAGCAGTTGCTTAGACAGAATCAAATAGGTTCCAATGGATATTAAAATACCGACCAGTATGACCATTAGTGTCTCCATATTAACGATCCTCACTTATGCTTAGAATAATATTGACTGCGGTGCCTATGACAGCCAAAGCGACTCCGGTATCAAAAATCAAAGCAGATGCGAGCTCGGTATCTCCAAAGATCGGTAAATCAAAATGACCGAAGGTCTGGGTTAAAAAAGGCTTACCAAAGACCACGCTCACTGTTCCGGTCGCAACGGCAATCAACACGCCCACCGCAGAAAGCTTTTTGAAATCCACCCGAATGTTTTCCCTTACCTTCTCGACTCCAAAAGAAAGATACAGCAGGACAATAGATGATGCCATACTCAGTCCCCCAATGAATCCTCCTCCTGGATGATGGTGACCGTTCATAAATAAATAGATCGAAAAGGTCAATATGATTACAGCAGCTACTCGAGTTACACTTTTCAATATCACATCATTCGGTTTCATTTTGTTCCCTCCTTTTGGAACGCTGATGAACGAATATATATACACCTAGTCCAGCAATGGATAACACGGATATTTCCAGCATCGTATCGAATCCGCGGAAGTCCACTAATATAGCGTTGACAATATTTTTGGCGCCCGCCAGCTCAAAGGCATTTTCAAAAAAGGATGTGATGGGTTCAAATAACTTATGCCCATTCGCGGACAATGCGAGAACGGTCACGGTTAGACCCATCGCGATCGAGATGACCAGATTCGTCAGTTTGAAAGGAATCCGTTCGATGCTTTTCTTAAGTTTCGGTAAATGGTAGAAGCACAGAAGGAACAGAACCGTTGTCACCGTCTCCACCACCATTTGTGTCAATGCCAGGTCAGGCGCCCTAAAGATCACAAAGAACATAGAAACCATATAACCTAACGCACCCAGTGCAACAATAGCCACAATTCGATTACCGGCAAATAAGACAGTACCTGCGGCGATCACCATTGCGAGCACAAGTCCCACATCAAAAATACTGATAGCTGCATTGCTCGAGAAATCAAACTGGATACCATGGAGTAGCAGAAGCGAACTTATCAATACAATGACAAAGAAAGAAAAAATGTAGATCAGATAATGTCTCAGCGAGCCTGTCATATACCGATTCGTTAAGGAACCCGAGAGCCTCTCTGTACCGGATAAGCCCTGATTGTACCAATGATTCAACGTTAAGCCCTGCGGATAATTTCGCATGACCTGAATCCAACGTTTCGATGTTTTGAAAAGAAGGAGACCAACAACAATGACACCGAACGTCATTATCAGCTCCATATTGAGCCCATGCCATGCACTGATCTTCAGGTCGTATGGAGACAGCGGCATCATCGGCAAAATGGATGTTAGTGCCGGAGTGAGAATATACTTACCCAATACATTGGGGAAGAAGAAAATGAGTATAACGAGTAATGCCAAAACGGCTGGTGAAAACAGCATTCCCCAAGGCGCTTCATGCACTTTTCGTGTCAATTTCTCAGGACGATATTGTCCTCCAAAGGTCTTGAATACAAAAATCATGCAATAAACGAAGGTAAATATGCTGGCTACCCAAGCAATGATCGGGAACAAGAGACCAATGCTGCCTAAACCGAAAATACCGGCCTGGGATACCTCATTCACCGCTGCAAAAAACATTTCCTTACTCAAAAAACCGTTAAACGGCGGTAATCCCGCCATCGATAAACTGCCAATCAAAGCGATCGTGAACGTAATTGGCATGACTTGCATCAAACCGCCAAAATAGCGAATATCCCGCCGACCTGTCTCATGGTCAATAATACCGACAACCATGAACAAGCTTCCTTTAAAGGTCGAATGATTAAACAGATGGAATAGGGCGGCAAATGTAGCTACCGTAAAGATCGTGCCACTCTCACCAGGTCCAAAATAGACGGCTAAAGAACCGACTCCAAGCAAGCACATAATCAATCCCAATTGACTAATTGTAGAATATGCTAACATCGCCTTTAGATCGGTCTGCCTCAGCGCCGTCAAAGAACCGTAAAGCAGAGTAATCAGACCAATTCCAGCCACAAGCCAGAACCATACGGAGCTCCCCCCGAAAATCGGAGTCATACGAGCCACTAAATAAATACCAGCTTTGACCATCGTAGCCGAGTGGAGGTAACTGCTCACCGGAGTTGGCGCCTCCATCGCGTCCGGTAACCAAATACCGAATGGAAATTGTGCAGATTTCGTAAATGCACCGAGCAAAACACATAACATCGCGGGAATAAATAGTACATGGCTTTGTATAACTTCCAGGTTCGCAATCATTTCCCGAATACTGTAAGTATCCGCCATCATGATCAGCATAATAAACCCGGCTAACATGCCGAATCCGCCAAGGACAGTAATTAATAGCGCCTTTAAGGCGCCTTGGCGGGAGCTCTTGCGCTCGTACCAATAGGAGATTAATAAGAAGGAAGAAACACTGGTTAACTCCCAGAACCCGTACAGGACTAAGAGGTGATCCGAGAATACTACCCCCAGCATAGCGCCCATGAACATGAGCAAATAAATATAGAAGTTATGGAGAGCCTCTCGAACCTTAGACATATAAAATATAGAGTAAATAATGACCAAGCTGCCGACTCCGCTAATGAGCAGACCAAATAACAAGCTGAGCCCATCCACATAGGAGATCATATTCATATCCAGGGACGGAATCCAGGATAATGTGTATTTATACGTGTCACCAGCCGCAACACCAGGTATATACTGTAGTAAATAGATAAAAATAGATGTAGGTACAAGTAAAACGAACCATCCCGTATGTACTACGCGATTGAAATACTTATATAAGAAGGGAACAAATATTGCACTGATCAACGGGAGAAAAATATAGGTATAGAACATAGTCAAGCGTACTCCTCCTTATTCATGACTTCTGCTTCCGTATCTACATATTGACTCTTTTGTTAACATCAACTATAGTCTTACATAGTTTAAATGAGTCCTAATACTAGCATTGAGGTGAAATACTTAAAATGATTAGCGTATATAATGAGAGCATTCTGGTTTGCGTTTATTATGGTCCCAATAGCGAAAGACTAATCAAACGTGGCTGTGCAATCGCTAATATCATGAAAGCTCCGCTTTATATATTGACCATCGATCCGAAGCCATTTGACGAACTGGACGCCGAGAAATTACTCTATATCGAACAATGGAAAGAATATGCCCACGCTCACGCTACGGCCCAATTTATCATGAAGGATAATGAAAGCCGCCCTGTCTATAAGGTCATTGCCGAAGTAGCCAGAGATAACAACATTACACAGATCATTCTTGGCCAGACAGCAAGCAGCCGATGGGAACAAATTACGAAGGGATCTATCATTAATTCTTTGGTACGTGAGATCCCCTTTGTCGATCTGCATATTGTTTCCGTTGCCCGTTATATCCGGGATGAAGAAGGTAATTATCAAAAGGGCATTCGTGCTTATTTGATTAAAGACGGGAAGAATTACCAGTTAAGCTTCAGTCACGAAAAAGAAACGGAATATGAAGGAATTTTCTTCAAAGAAGCGGATACCGATTTCGATAACGGAATTTTCCGTTTTATGAAGGATGCTTCAACTTTACATGTTCTCGTAACTGACGGGATTGTCACCGAACTAACAAATGTAGATATTAATACAGCACTGGGTCTGGATGACTCTGCACAATAAAAGTTAATAAACAAGCTCACCCTCCGCATGTTCTATGCGGAGTTTTTTTATCTTTTCAAAAACACAGATCGTTTATAAATTCACATCCACTTTAATGGGCCGCTTCTCAACCCTGTCGATCCCCAGATACTTCAACGTTTCAGCCGTAGAATGATGATGCAAAATCGACTTTAAGATGGAGATGGCAACTCCTCTATAGTATGCATGGTAACCAAACGTCTTTCTCAGTGTATGGGTCCCGATTTTCTCAGATATCCCTACCTCCTTTGCCGAGTGATTAATAATTCGATACGCCTGCTGACGGGTAATCGGACCGGAATCCTTTTTGGATTTAAACAAATAATCCTCAGGCTTCCAATCGACGTTAGATAAATACTCGTTTAGTATCTCCCCGACCTTGCTGTTTAAGTAATGAGCCTTTTCTTCTCCTGTCTTCTCATCCTTAATATAAAGAAACTGCTTGGCATTCTGGCCATCCCAAACGTCCTGTACAGTAAGATTGAGCAAATCAAGAAGACTAATCCCGGTGTTAATTCCCAATACAAAAAGCAACAGATCCCTTAAAGAGTGTTTTCGGAGCTCCTCTTTCATCGCTTGTATGGTTTTTACGTCCCGAATCGGATTAACAAATTGCACAGAAAATCCCTCCGATAATGTTACTTAATTTAAGGCTAACATATATTAAGTAACATAACAATTAAAAGATTACTTAATTTAATGAAAAAACTGACGGATGAGCTCTCCATTGAACATGATATCCAGTCGGATAAGAACCTAATCAACAAGCTGCGATACCCGTATTCTAAAAGCATTTTGCAGCAGCAGGCGCTTCGCTCCTACAGTTCCAAACTTCCCCCTCCCCTCCTTCCAAAAAAAAAGACCCCCATTGCGGGGATCGTAAGATTAGGTCTATTGTACTGACAGTTGGAAACATAGGTTTTTTCCTTATATCTATAAAAACTCCATGTTCTAAAGCTCTCTATAGGCTGGCTGCATCAACCCTTGAGTGGACTGATCCTCTTGGTGCTCATAATATAGCGACTGAACGGAGTCATATATTGGCGTCTCCACTGGCACTGATGGCCGTTGATATGCCTCATCCACATACATGATTCTGCGCTGAATTTGCATGAGTCCATTCACGACGCGAAGCGCAATCCAAAAAAGGACAAGGCCAACACCTACGTACAACAGATATTGCTGATTATAGGTCCAATCGATATGGAAGTAATTAAACAAGCTATTTTCTAAAATATTCAGTTGCATTTCATTCATCAAAATAATATGCACGGCTGGAAGAGCAATAAAGCCTAGTCCTAATGAGATCACCGTTATCATAATTACAAAGAATACAATACCCGTAACAAATCTTAGGAAGACGAGCAGCAAATTTCGAATAAATAACCCGCCGTCAAACCCTCTCACCATTCGCATAAACCAGTTCTGCCCAGCGTCAGACTGTTGGCCCGTAGCGTACGAGGCAGGCTGAACCGGCAAGCCTAAAATTTGTCTAATCATGCTTTGCTCAAATTTCACAATCCCATCCAACAACTTAGCTACTCCAAAAAACAGCGGGATTCCGATAAATAATGGAGTTAAAGCGATGGATAGTGCAACTCCTGTTATCGCTACAGTAAGATAGATAATTCCTAACGGGAGAGAGAGTAAAAAATAGAGGATTGTTGCATAAGTTTTTGGATTAAAAAGCACCCAATTCACCTTACCTGTTGGCTCCTTCGCAGTCGCCCCTGTTGCGTTCATTATTCAAACACTCCTTTGCTTCATAAGTCACGTTCTTCTCAATGAATTAATTATAGCCGCCTTATTTAGCCGACATAACCGTCTTAGGGGGTGTTTGTGCCTAGACTTTAGGCTAGGACTAGCCCTGGTGAGATGAACTTTTGGAAGCAAAGACGCTATACTACACATCTTAAAATGCTATAAATTTATGCTAACGTTCCATCCTCTGCGGAATGCATGAAGAAATATGCAGTGCGCCCATTCACTTCTCTCCGCTCCTACATACAATGTGTTAGCCCATCCATTAAGGAGTGACGAGATCATGTCATTTTTACCACCACCTAGTGCCCCAGGATTCCCAGGGCAGCCCGGACAGCCGGGATTTCCAGGGCAACCAGGATTCCCAGGACAGCCTGGCCAACCAGGAACCGCGGGACCCAGCTCACCTCCCCCGGGATTCATCCCTCAGCAACCTGCAATTACCCCCTTGGCTGTCGACCCCGGAGCGATTGCTGGTTGTTTATTTCGGAATACGTACGTTTGGCTCGTGAATAGAAACCAATTCTGGTTTTTCCCGGTCTTCGTAGGGCGCACCTCGGTCGCAGGGTTTCAATGGAACGGAAGGTTCTGGGTGTATACCGGATTTGATTTGAATTTGATCCAATCATTCACGTGTTTCTAAATTGGAGGAAAAGCTCCGTTCCAGTAGGAATGGAGCTTTTTCGTGTTTAGGTTGATTTTTCTGTAAGTAGTCTCACTTCCTTCTTTAATTACCTTCTAGCTGAATTTTCCTAAGGACCTCTTGGATTAGGCTATATATTTTAGTGGCGGGCTTATACTATTGTTCTCAGTGATAAGAAAAATCCACAACCTCATGTGGTCGTGGATTTAAATGATGGAGCTGAGGGAGTCAAACCCCTGTCCGAAGATAAAGGCACATAAGTTTCTACCAGTGTAGTTACAGACAGATATCACTTTCACTGAAGACTGAGGCAAGACGTTTATTCTGCGGAATCTAGGCGTTGCTTAAGCTTAGTAATCATTACTTTATTATCAACAGCGATATAATACTGCAATTGATAGTACATAACTGATTCATCTTCTGGAAGCAATATCCCCAAACAATTCAGCATTTGAATCCATCTTAAGTCGTTTTTATCTAAAGCCGCTATAAACCTTTCTACCAAATGCTCGACAGGTTGATTTAAGTACTCTTGCTTTTCTTTAAGTTTATGTAAAAAATTCTATTTAAACACATTATCTTTTTCCGACAATTCGATTCCATTGATAAACTCATTTATTAATGTTAATTTTTCATTTATATCCATATCAGAAAAGGCTGAATGTATAACATCTACCCCTTGATAAAGAGCTGCTAACCATTCTCTATTTTGAATAATATCTATTGGATCACTATCTGAAGATATATCATCCAAAAGATCATTTGCAACAAAAAAGCTCTCTGTTTCTCTCCAGATTACCTCAAAATTTCTATCAGCAACCCTTCTTCCCAATAAGTCAGCAACCACCTGTGGCCTAAGGTTATCATAGTATCTTTGTTTCGGTTTATTCAGGATAATATTTTGCATTAATGACCAAGAACTTATGGCATAGTTTTCTTCAAAGTGAACAGGTGTTACATCCGTATTATACTCTTCATCGGCAATAAAATATTTTGAAACATCTACAACATACGGATTATACTTGTCTATAACATACTCTTCGAGTTCATAAAGTGGTTTATTATAGACTGCATTTCCAAAATGCAACATTGCGGGCGGAGTATCCTTAACCTCCCCATCTTTCGCTATATAATTATTACAACTTCTAATTCTAACCAATATGATATTTGCCCCAAACTTCTCGATCATTTTCTCCCAATATAGATCTACATATCCGTACCACAACCAACTTGGAATTTCCAAAATATTAGTTCTTTGAAATTGTTCCGGTTCACCTTTATAAGCTGCAGTATTATAAAATGAGTAATCATAAGTAGAGAAAGTCGTATTTTTATATACAGCAACCGGCTGGCAAAAGTCAAAAAAGTCAATCACAAGGAAATCAGCATTAGAATTCAAAAGGATAGGAACCGTGTTCTTTTCAATGCCGTTCCGTAAACAACGATGGGAATACTCACTATCAAAAATAGACAACTCTTCAGCTCTTGTAGGAATATTTGCAGGAGGCATCATACTAGATACAATATTATTTCTGCTTAAATAACTGTTAACAGAGATATCAGAGCTTTTATTAACGTTGAAAATATTTCTACTTATGCATGAACCATGAATATCTACCAATACCATTTGAGAGCCTCCAATATTAATTACATAATGGTATTATTATACATGAATCTATGCTAACTTGTACTAAACAAAAAAGCTACAAAATAGGCCAATCAGAAGTTTCTGGCTGACATAATAATACGAAGATGTCTTAAAGGTGCCTTTGTCTTACTCCATATAAAACCAAGGGGAGTAAGCTCTATCCGAAGATACCGCACTTAAGTTTCTACGAGTGTAGTCACAGTTTTGATGTCACCCAAGTATCGCCCAGTAACTGGATCCCCTTCACATCAGTCTGATTATCTTCTTCTACTGACCACGGGCGGAGATATACAGTGTATCCCATTAAAGTCGGGCCTCTATACTGGCACATGGGCGATAGATGGTAGAAACCTGGAGGTCGTGATTAGGCGGCCATAGCCAAAGATTGTTGTTTTCCATTTAATAGTCTTTAGTGTTGGTGAAGTGAACCTTATTTTATATTTCATTTTCTTTAATCATCTTTTCAATTATGTCTGCCTTCCAAACAATTCCTAGTTGCGCCTTAAACTCATCATCAGCCCCTATCCTACCAGAGTATACACCAACAAATTTAGTTCTATATCTACTAGTTATCTTTTTTTGACTATCCATTAATGTTATTGGTCGTCTCTCCTTATAAATTACTGGTGATCCAGACATCCCCGATCTCGATGCTGTATCTACATACAGCATCGGCAAACCTTCAATGTCTATACTGGGCTCACTAGCTATACTACCTCTTTTCCAAATTGGTAGTCCTCCGCCTCCGTCCACCCCAAAAGGATAGCCTAAAATAAACACATCCTCTCTCACTAGTGGGGTTGTGTCTTCGTTATAAGCATCGCCTAGCATATTTATCGGAAAAATTCGATACTCCTCAGGAGTAATTACTGGAATTATTGCAACGTCTATATATCTGTGACCCTCTTTCCATTCGAACCAAGTAGGCTCGTCACTCTCAGTATACAATTTTATATTGAGTGATTTTAAATCCATATAAACATCTTGTTGGAAAAATAAATTAACTTTCAATATATTTGGAATAGCTCCGTGTTGATTTAATGTCTCTCCCGTGATTGAATTTCTACCACTCACAACATGCCAGTTTGTAACCAGATAATTTCTTTCGTTATATTGGTAAAAAAAACATGTTGCATTAGACAACTTCATCTCATTAAACATTACTTCAGCGTAATATGAAGAATATGAAAACTCATCTATCTCATTCTCATCTATAATTATCATCTCGTTAGACATACATTCCATTCCTCCAATAGATCACTTTTTCAACTGTAAGATTATTGCCTATTCATTGAGTTTCTACACAAACATGAGTACATATGTATCTAATTGGCCACCAACATCTTTAAGAAATCGGAATCCATTACACTAATAATTCCACACGATAAGTCCACTTTAAATTATTTTATTTGGTTTATGAGAACTGAATTCTATTACAATGTGCCACAATACTCCTCCCATACAAAATCCCAATTCTATTTACAAACCGATCCGTGATTGTGCACCTGCTTCGTTTCCTCATCATTTGTACTTGCGATACAAACTTGCCTCTCATTTGATGCAATATTTGCGCATTCTTGACCTCTGCATGCAGTACTCCAATCAACCTTTGATTACCAAGATTCACAGACACAATATACTCTTTCGGAAAATCAAGCCCATTTACTCCTATTGACAGCATTTCTTGCCCAACCTTCTTTCTGTATTAACCCCATTCGTATCTCAGGAAATAATACTATAAATCCTAAATAATGAAACCAATTATTTACATGACGCGTATACCTTAGTTAACAATATTGGAGGCCAACGATGGTAAATAGAAGAGGCATTAAAACTAGAAGTATTAGAGGTAATAACGCTAATAGAAATGATAGGGGGAATCAACATGAATAAAATTGGATTCACTGCAAAACACCACTCAAATAAATATTATCTATTCTTTAAATTGCTCAGAAGTTCACTCGCTATTCTATTACCAATAGCATTAACAATTTCAATAATTTACATTATGACCATCTTCCCTTCTCACAAAGCTTGGATATTTGCCAATGGATCACCTCAAAATATTAGCATTTCTAACTTTAGTGGAAGAATTGACAGCAAGGCAATGGCTATTACATCAAAAACCAGATTAAATGGGTTAATACTGAATCAGCAGCCTCTATTACTAAACATAAATGGTGATAATTTTCAACTAGAACCAGGGGATCTACAAATTAAGTATGGATATACAAATTTAAATGTTTGGGATAGTATTCATTCAGATACGTTGATTCAATTTGATATGCTTGATATGCAGTTAAGTGAACTTAATATTTCAAAAAAATATTTTCTGCAAAGATTTAACGATCTTCCAAGTACGTATTCATTAAGTATAAACTCATATAAAGATGAGAACTATTTCACTGGCAGTCTATATGAGAAGAATTTCACACTCAGCCTTCAAGGGAATTTAGGCGTTTTCATTAAGAAAAAAAAGTACGAATCTAACAGTCCAATTTATACATTGAATTTTACCAATCCCGTTGAAAAACAGGCCTCTCATTTTCAATTTATGAACTTTGATAATATGGATTTAATGATACCCTCAGAAAAGGGAGAACTTATGTTCACCGGCGATGGGGGCAAATCAAGTTTTTTCTTTGAAACAGGAGACTTAAAGTTCAATCAAACCACCAGTGAGAAGCAATATAGTTTAAACGGGAAACAATTAATGGTTGATTCCCTAGAAGAGGAGAAATTAAAAATCGCATACTCGTTAACCCGCGAAAACCATATGGAGATATATGGAAATATCAAAAATGGTACATTAACCGGAAATAGTCTTTTCTTAACTTATAATCAGTGGATAATTGAAAATATGTCAACGGTTCTTGAAGCTCTAATTCTGACTTTGCTAGGATTAATCATTGTTAAGAAAAGCAACTAAATTCAACTATTAATTAAGTAAAAGACACCTCTCAAGGTGTCTCTTACTTTTACTCTATATGGAGCCCAAAGATAACGGCACATAAGTTTCTACGAGTGTAGTCACAGTTTTGATGCCACCCAAGTATCACCCCGTAACCGGATATACGTTGGGTCAGCCTGATTATCTTCTTCCGTTGACCCCAGGTGGAGATGTCTGCGTATCCCACTAAAGTCGGGCCCCTGTGTCGGCACATAGGCGATGCAGAGGAGGAGTTCGCTAACAGATTATTAATATTTGCCTGGAATTTTTGTGACTCTTATAGGTATAATAATCTCTCTAGGTTCAGGAAATTGTTCACATATAATATTTCCAACTATATCAAATTCACCTTCTTTTAATGCAACTAGTTCTACATCTTCTTTAAAACCTACTTTCCTTGAGTGAATTAAAGAGTTTATTTTAATCGTTATTTTATTCTCCTCAACCCAAAGGTAAGTATTAGAGTTCGAACTGGTTAACTTTCTAATTCGAGCTGCCCCCATTAATTTCGGCATTGGCATACCTATATTGGAAGGGAATAGCTTATCCAGCTTACCTATCCCCATTGCATCAACATGTCTTTTTTCAATTTCTTTTTGGGCTCTCTTTATTGGATTTGGAGGAAAATAATCTGGTCTGGTTGGTTTTTCCCATTCATCCTCAGAACCCTTTTCAATTATCAAGACTTCTTTAGGGAATCTCAAATCTATATATATAGACTCAGCTTTTTGGTTTCCAGAGTTAATGATATCTATAGACAAATCTACTCGTTTATATTGAATACGAGTATATTTCTCTAATGCCTCATTGTACTCTTGAACATCTTCCGGAATTGGAAGCAACTTGTTGTATTTATCGATCTCTTCTGATGTAATATATTGATGGTATCCTTCTAGTTCGTCATAGTTCAGCTTCTCAAAATGTTCGATATCATAATGTACCCTCTCCAGTTCAAAATAAGGAGACTCTGAATCATTTAAGACAACTTCTATATTTGGTTCTCTAGTAACCAGGTTAGTCTTTATTGTTTGTGAGGCCAACCTCTGATTAATGACTTGCAAACGTTCGATCTCAAGGTTTAATTCATCTAGTTTATCGGCTCGAATCCAACCAGTCCTAGGGTTCTCTCCCATTTCGCTAACTAATGAAGCTGTAACCAGATTCGCCAAATGATCAGGATTAGTCCAATCTTTTGAATTCAATGTCCCTGAACGAACTTTTTGATTGATAAAGTTATGCAGTTTCTCCTCATGGTCATGGCTCTCTCGATCATTCGGTAAAAGCGGCATTGAGTTCCGGTCAATTACAAAACTTAATATAGGAATATTTAATTGCTTGGCGTAATCAAATTCCATTTCGGTATAACTTTTTCCGGTATTACTATCAATGGAACCATAGCGATGACCTATGATTAACACATAGTAATCACAGTCTTTTAAAACGTCTTGAATGTACTGCCATTGAGTTCGATTGGATGCCGTAAAGTTTTCCATTCCAATCGGGATATGCTTTAGACTAAGTATCGTCTCGATAACTTTGCCTCTTGGTTGAACAAGATCATTGTACGTCGAACTTATAAAGATTTGATATTTCTTTTTTGACATAACATCACTTCCTAAGGCATATTTATTCTTCAGAACTATACTTTGTGTCAGAAAGCACACTACTATTTGACCATCTATAATACAATAAACCATCCTCATTTGTAGATTCATTTATTACACAATCACAAAAAATAATTCTGTTTTTATATCATTTACTATGTAGAGAAATCCCTATATCTTAGGAACAACAGCATTAAGAACCGACGCCAACCACAACAACTCACCAGCCCCAAACATGATCTGAGCTAACGGAAGATGCCTGCTGTATTTTTGCTGATGTAACTTCGCAATATAAGGTAAGCCTTTGTAACACTTTCTGGCACATCCTTAGATTATATCAGCGTTACTGCAACAATCTGATCTACAATGTTCTCAGTTACAACCTGTTCGGCATTGAGTCCAGATATACGAAGATCCTTTCCTTCCAACTTCGCTATCCACTGTTCCCCATGCTCATTTACATAAAATACGAAAAGTATGTACCACTCTGATCGCCTACTGCCCACAATGGTGAGTCTTTGCCCTGTATACTAATGCGAAGCTCGGCCGACAATCTTGACACTCCCTTCAATATATTGGAATAATACATACCAATATTCCCATACCATGAATTGACTGTCAAAGCATTTTGTCGGCCGAGCTATTCAAAATTTCATTACAATATGCCTACAATGTTCTTCTCATACAAAATCTCATCCACAGTTGCAAACCGCACCGTGATATGCACCTGCTTCACTTCCCTCATCACTCGTAGCCAGGAAACAAACATACCAATCATTTGATGCAACATCTGCAGACTCTGCACCCTCTGCATCCAGCAATCCGATTAACGTTTGAATATCATATTTCACATATGCAATGAATTCTTCCGGCACCACGGTTTCATACAGTCCTATCGACAACACCTCATACTCCGCCTTCTTCTCCGTCAACCCTGTCTGCATCTCATCCAACATCTCCTGATGAACCGACTTGCCATTGCCTATCTCTTTTATCACATCCACAAGCTTCTCCAAAAATGAAATCTCAGCCTTCAAGCTAGACGCATGAGCAATAACATGCTTCTTTTTCTCGTTATGGTACATGTGAATCTCTTCCTCCAACTGATTGTCCATCGAAAACGCAGAAGAGTCGTTCTGAGTTTATTTAAAAAACTTCCTCATTCCGTTCTTTCCGCCAGCCTAGATAAGAGCAAGACTCCTTTCCCTACCGCATGTAACCACCGCATACATATTATCGTTGACCCTCTTTATACGTGTGGATGTAGAGTTTCCGACCATTCTTGATCTGCATTTATCCCATACCATAACTCATCGCAACCAGAAAGGAGGAACCGACTTCGAACCAAATAATTAATGCGTTTCATTACCGCTATTGTTGCGTTGCTCAGCAACAGTCTGGTACTGCTCAAATAGTTCCTTAGTAATAAGTGCCGGATGGATATTCTCCTTAATAATCCATTCGGAACGATCCCTCTATTTCTTCCCCTTTGTTTGATAATCTTGTTAGTTACATACTTTGCGACCAATGTATGATTCATTGAAAATGATAGCTCGAATAGTAATGTGTAGGCACTCTTTGTTCGTTCAGCACAGATACAATTTTATGATATTTTTTGTTTCAAAAGCATATTGATTGGATAACCAGCGAGTCAAATGAACTTCTTCACGTGGCTCCGATACCACACAGATTTCGTCTTCTGATTCCCCATTACAATGTGTTCTGTCCTGTATCCATATGGAGTGTACCACCGTTGTTGTATCATTACTTCAAATTCTGCGTCATGCCCTTTCTTACTTCTGTTGCCAAATTTGTGTTAAAAAACTCAGAAATGATTTCGAACATCCCTTTCAGCAACATGTCCTAGGTTGTATCCGCCTCGGCCTGCCCCGCAACCAAGGTGACCCTCACGTCGCATTGATTAAGTAATGCTTTGTAGATGACATTGTCGTCCCGCTTACGAGAAAACGGATCAAACTTATGAACAATAACCGCATCGAACGGTCGGTTTGAGCGTTTAGCTAATCATCTTCTGAAACTCAGGTCGCTCATCTGTTTTAATCGACTTTCCTGTTTCAATGAAATCGTTGACGATGATCCATCCTTTCTCCAGAAAATATTGCTGAATGGCCTTAACTTGTGCTGGAATAGACAATTCCTTCTTTGCTTGACTATCTGAAGATACACGGACATAATAGAAAATTCTCATAAATACACTTCCCTCTGGTATTTCGAATTTTGAGCATAAAAAGCAGGTATACCCATGTAGGCATACCTGCTGATAAATGAAACCATTATTACTCGGACTGCCCGCCACTCATTAAGGAAGTCCGGTTGGCATTCCACAGTTCCCTGTCGATAATAGAATGATGCATACCTTCGGTCATGATCAAATCATCCGCACTACGATAACAAAAAAAGACACCTTTAAAGGTGTCTTTTACTAATACTCCATATGAAGCCGAGGGGAGTCGAACCCCTGTCCGAAGGTAACGGCACATAAGTTTCTACGAGTGTAGTTACATCCACCATGCATTTTTAAATTAATCTGCCTCTTCTATCAATAATTCCATCAATTGTCTTAATAAGCGATTATTCACAGGAGATTCGATCATTGCCTCTAAAATTTTCTCCGCTTCAACGTTTGCCCAGTTTATAGAATAACCACACTCTAAAGCCAAACTGCGAATGAACTCACGTTGAACCCGACCATTGCCTTCTCGAAAAGGATGAAGAACATTAAGTTCGGTTAAATAATGTGTCAGCCTATCCATAAAAGAAACTTTATCCAAGCCTTTTAATAACCCTTCTTGGTTGAGCTCAGTAAGCAGTAGATGGCACTGATCATTAAGAAATTTTATATGAGCAAAACGAAAATTGCCTTTTGAAATGTCTTCTTCACGAAGTTCCCCCGCAAAAGTATAGACATCCTTAAATATGAACTTATGAATATCACATAAGTGTTTCATATCAAACTTACCTTTTAATGGTTTTAAAGCAAGTATTCTTAAGCGATCTGCTGTTACTAACCGTTCATAAGTATCGAGTTGTTTTTGTTCTCGAAGATCAGGAATGTTAATTAAAACATCAGTTCCACGATAACAGTACTGAGAATCCTCATGTTCATACATTTTTCGCCATTTCTAATGCACGAGCTAAAAAATCCGCATTTTTCATACGCCCGTTACTTCTGTCTAATAATAATTGATTTTCTTGTGGAGTAAGAATGATTCCTTCAATTGCAAGAGATGACTTTACATACAACAGAGCCACTTGATTTCGTTTTTTCAAACTTCTCAATAAGATCATTCCTTTGTGGGTCTGACTTACTACATTGATATGCATTAAGCGTGTCCACCTTTCCTTCTGAATATACCTATATATATCATTATACCACATGTGAATCTTTCATACCTTGGGACAAACAGCTTAAAACTAAATCATAAGCAAGCAAAAAAGCGACCCATCAGGGTCGCTTTTCAATACTCCATATGGAGCCGAGGGGAGTCGAACCCCTGTCCGAAGATAACGGCACATAAGTTTCTACGAGTGTAGTCACAGTTTTGATGTCACCCGAGTATCGCCCCGTAACCGGCTATACGTTGGGTCAGCCTGATTATCTTCTTCCGTTGACCCCAGGCGGAGACCAAGCGGCGTATCCCACTACTTGTTAGCCCCTATCCCTGTCACATGGGCGATGCAGGGTAGAAGCACGCACACAGGTTATTAAGCTGCGAAAGCGTAGTTGTTTTGTTGTTTGCCGTTTAATAGGCTTTAGCGTTGATGAAGCGGACGCGTCCCCACTACTCGCTGCTCATGCTCGAACTACCCCCGTCGAATCCAAGAACGGCCCCTCATTAAAAAGGGCGCTTCGGATTAAGCGGATCTTCCAGCAAGAGAGATCCAATCCACAGCTTCTTCATCAGAAGACTGCTTAGAAGCAATTACTTTACTTACACAGTATATCACATTTATCAACACTTTAACACGTGGGTTAAAGGAATTGAAGGTTGAATCTGGAACTGCTGCAAACAACGTACCAACACGACTATCTGGCGATCTTTTGCTTCTCGCGCAGCGCACGTTGAATATCGCGTTGTGCATCTTTTTTGGCGGCAGTATCACGTTTGTCATACTGCTTCTTCCCTTTACCCAAGCCGATCAGCAGCTTCGCATAGCCATTGCGTATGTAAATCTTCAGCGGCACGATGGAGTAGCCATCCTGCTTCGATAGACCAAGCAGCTTGTGAATCTGCACCTTATGCATCAATAACTTGCGGGTACGTGTGGGATCTTCAGGATTGGAACGGTTGCCCTGCTCAAAAGGACTGATATGCATATTGTGAATGTGAATCTCGCCATTACGAATCGTGGCGAAAGCATCCCCAATATTAGCGCGGCCGTTACGAAGCGATTTAATCTCCGTTCCCGTCAGCACCATTCCAGCCTCAAAAGTGTCCTCGATAAAATAATCATGGGATGCTTTTTTATTCTGGGCGAGCACTTTCCCGTCTGCCTTTTTACCCATGAGAATCACTCCTTGAATCATATTTCATAAAATCATTCGAACGTCAGATCTATATTGTAACAAATGGAATCCACGGAGCGCAAGGAAGTTGGCAGGGGAGTCCCCAATTTATACTTAACCTTCTCTTCGTGTCTTGCAATTTTGTGTGTCTTCGTCCCTTAGGAGTATGGAATTGAGGTTTATCTCTGTGCCAAGGACTCTTACGGGCTAAGCAAATGCTTATTTGCTGCTGTAAAAAGAACGCCGTTCCCTGCAATCAGAGAACAGCGTCTTAATAATTATTCTTTCAGCAGCTTATTGCGCTGCGAGTTATTTCTTTTTCTTCTTACGGCTCTTGCCCTCGCCGTCTTTACGCTTAGAGGATACCTGCTCCGCGGTCTCTACGTTGCCCGGGGTCACGGCTTGTCCGATGAACACGCCACCCTTGGCTTTTTTCTTGCGGCGTCCTTTGCCTTCGACGCCTGCGCCCGCACCAGCAGAGCTGGTGCCGCCGCGGTCTTCCCGGCTGCGGAACTTCGTACTACCGTCCACGCCGCGGAAGTCGCTGCGGCCGTTGCGGTCATGCCCGCTGCCTGGCGCGCTGTAGCCGCCTTTGCCAGACCCGAAGCCGAAGTTGATGCCTCCACTTCGGCCCTGCTCCTTCGCGCCGCCAGCGGTACGCTCGGCGCCGTCGCTGCGCTCTGCACCCGTGCTTACGCCGGGAGCGAGCACTGCTGCTGCCCGGCTCGCATCCTCGCCAGCCCCACGGCCGCCACGCTTGCGCTTGCCGCGGCCACTGCCAGCCGCGCTGCCTTCGGCACCGCGCGGCATTTCCCAGGCGCGTGCACCCGCCGCGCCTGTCTTCCCTTTACCGGCCTTGCCAGTATCGCCGGTAACACCCTTGCCTGCCTTGCCGGCATCGGCTACAACACCCGAGCCGGGCTTGCCTTTGCCGCCACGGCCCTTGCCAGCGCCGGCCTTACCGCTGCCCGGCTTGTTGAACCCGCCTGGGCGCCCGCCCTTGCCTCCGCGGCCGCCGCCAAAACCACCGCTGCGGCGCTCGCCTGCCGCGCGCGGCTTCATATCGACGAGCTCAAAGTCGATCGTGTGGTCGTCCATGTTCACACGGGCGACCCGAATCTTCACCTCGTCGCCGATGCGGAACACCTTAGAGGTGCGCTCACCGATAAGCGCCATATGGGCTTCGTCGAAGTGGTAATAATCGTCGCTCAGTGCGCTGAGACGAATCAGACCTTCGACGGTATTTTCCAGCTCGATGAACATTCCGAAGCTGGTAACACTGCTGATCATGGCGTCGAATTCCTCGCCCACCTTATCCAGCATGTACTCTGCCTTCTTCAGTTGTTCAGTATCCCGCTCAGCTTCTACTGCTACGCGTTCGCGCTCAGAGGACTGCTGGGCAATATCCGGCATCCGGGTAGCTAGATATTCCTGTCTCTTCGGAGCCAGCACACCACCGCCTTCAATCACCTCGCGCATCACCCGGTGGATGACCAGATCGGGATAACGGCGAATTGGCGATGTGAAGTGGGAATAGTATTCCGCGGCAAGCCCGAAATGGCCCGTGCTTTCCGCATCATATTTAGCCTGCTTCATAGAGCGAAGCATCATCGTGCTGATAACGGTCTGTTCCTTCGTACCCCGAATCTCCTCCAAGAGGTTCTGCAACGCACGCGGGTGAACAGAGTTGCCCCGGCCTTTGACATGATGGCCGAAGTTGGCCGCAAAAGCCATAAAGTTCTGCAACTTCTCCGGGTCCGGGTCTTCGTGAATCCGGTATAGGAAAGGAACCTTCAGCCAGTGGAAATGCTCAGCCACTGTCTCATTGGCTGCCAGCATGAATTCTTCGATAATTTGCTCGGCGACAGAACGTTCCCGTTTTACAATATCTACAGCCTTGCCGTTCTCATCAACAATGATCTTGCTCTCTTCAAAGTCGAAGTCAACCGCACCGCGCCGCATCCGCGCATCGCGAAGCTTCATGGCCAGCTCTTTCATCAGACGGAAGTCTTCAACCAGTGGACTGTAACGTTCCAGCAGCTCAGGATCTTCCTCTTCCAGGATTCTGCGAACATTTTTATAAGTCATCCGCTCTTTGGTGCGAATAACGCTCGTGAAGACATCATGCTTCACAACCTTCATATGCTCGTTGAACTCCATCTCACAGGACATCGTCAGACGGTCCACCTGCGGATTCAAGCTGCAAATCCCGTTCGACAACCGGTGCGGCAGCATTGGGATAACCCGATCCACCAAATACACGCTGCATCCGCGGTCATATGCTTCTTTATCGAGCTCAGAGCTCTCACGCACATAATAGCCGACGTCCGCAATATGAACGCCCAGCTTGTAGTTTCCGTTGGGGAGCCGCTCTACATTGACTGCGTCATCAAGGTCCTTCGCATCTTCACCATCAATGGTAACAATGTTCAGACCGCGCAGATCGCGTCGTCCCTGTTGAACGATCTCCTCTTCGGTAATTGCATCTGGGGCAGCATTCGCCTCCGCCATAACTTCCTCCGGGAAAGCCTCCGGCAGCTGGTGCTTGCGGATGACCGACAGAATATCGATACCCGGATCATCCTTGTGCCCAAGAATTTCGATAATCTCCCCTTCAGCCGCTGACCGGCCCTCCGGATAATTCACGATGCGTACAACGACCTTCTCGCCATCCACCGCACCATTGAAGGACTCCCTAGGAATAAAAATATCCCGGTTAATTCGTTTATCGTCAGGCAGCACAAAACCATAGGTCTCCAGGCTTTGGAATACGCCTACAGTCTGCAGCACACCTCTTCTAACAATCCTTACTACTTCACCTTCCATCCGTCCACCGGATGGGCTCTTGGAGCTGACGCGCACCAGCACGATATCGCCGTTCATAGCACCCTTTAGGTCATTCGCATGGATATATACGTCTGGATGTTCCCGATCATCGGGGATGAGAAAAGCGAAGCCTTTAGCATGTGCCTGCAGTCTTCCACGCAGTAGATCCATCCGTTCCGGCACGCCGTAGCGGCTATGGCGGGTCAACACCATACGTCCGTCCTGTTCCAAGGCAATTAGTAGATCCTCAAACGCTTTGAACTCATTGCTATCTTCCAGAGCGAAATGGCTCACCAGTTCGTCGTAAGTCATAGGTTTGTAGGCTGTTTCGCGCATAAAATCAAGTAGTATTTCCTGTGTTATCATTTGTTCCTTCACCTCGGCCCTCCGCGGCTCCGTAGCCGCTGGCATATATGTATGGCTTGTCCCTATAGGATAAATATGCCGTAAGTAAAATTTACCTTTACCTACTTCATACCCTAGTATACACGAAATCAATCGTCGGCATCCCTAGAACTGTAATCTGGACGTTAAGTAGGGACAAAAAATTAAGATATATAACAAAAAAAGCCTTCGCTCTGTTCCATCCAGAAGAGAGCCAAGGCTTTGCATGTACATTATAAAGAATCTAGTCAACAAACACTGCAACAAGGATCGCCATAATGAAGAATCCAGCTGCCAAACCAACTGTTACACGTTGCAGTACGAGTTCCATACCACGTGCCTTTGTTTTACCGAAAAGATGCTCAGCACCGCCGGAGATGGCACCGGAAAGACCTGCGCTTTTCCCCTTTTGCAGAAGAACGACCGCAATCAGACCGATCGAAAAAACAAGGAGCAATACTTTCAAAAAGATATCCATTCACTTCCACCTCCTAAGTCTAAGCATCATTATCTATAGGCATTTAGGGTTCACGAATCTTAAACAGCATTTTTATTTTATCATAACAACTGGGGTAATACAACCAGTAAGACCATAAGTTCCTTTGAAATCCAGCGATTTGTCTACAATCAAAAAAAGACCTGCCGAAATCGACAGGTCTTCTGTTCACCTCTGCTAGAGAAGTGAATTATCTTTTAAGGTTGTAGAAGGATTTCAGGCCGTTGTATTGAGCCAATTCACCCAGTTCGTCTTCGATGCGAAGCAATTGGTTGTATTTAGCAACACGGTCTGTACGGGAAGGAGCACCTGTCTTGATTTGACCAGCGTTAGTCGCAACTGCGATGTCAGCGATGGTGCTATCTTCGGATTCACCGGAACGGTGGGAGATAACTGCTGTGTAACCAGCGCGTTTAGCCATTTCGATCGCGTCGAAAGTTTCAGTCAGTGTACCAATTTGGTTAACTTTAACCAAGATGGAGTTACCGATACCTTTTTCGATACCTGTTGCAAGACGCTCAGTGTTTGTAACGAACAAGTCGTCACCAACCAATTGAACTTTGTCGCCCAATTTTTCAGTAAGCAATTTCCAACCATCCCAGTCATCTTCGGACATACCGTCTTCGATGGTGATGATTGGGTATTTATCAACCCAAGAAGCAAGAAGGTCAACATACTCAGCGGAAGTGTAAGATTTACCTTCGCCAGCAAGTGTGTATTTACCGTCTTTGTAGAACTCAGTGGAAGCAACGTCCATACCCAGGAATACGTCAACACCTGGTTTGTAACCTGCTTTTTCGATAGCTTCGATGATTGTAGTGATTGCTTCTTCGTTGGAACCAAGGTTCGGCGCGAAACCACCTTCGTCACCTACAGCTGTGTTCAAACCTTTGGAGCTAAGTACGGATTTCAAGTTGTGGAAGATTTCAGCACCAACGCGAAGAGCTTCTTTGAAGCTTGGAGCTCCTACAGGAAGAACCATGAACTCTTGAACGTCGATGTTGTTGTCAGCATGCTCACCACCGTTGATGATGTTCATCATTGGTACTGGAAGAGCTTTAGCGTTGAATCCACCAAGGTATACATACAAAGGTACATCCAAAGCGTCTGCAGCTGCGCGAGCTACAGCCATGGATACAGCCAAGATAGCGTTAGCGCCGAGTTTACCTTTGTTGTGAGTACCATCAAGGGCGATCATCAATTTGTCGATACCCAGTTGGTCAAGAGCGTCCATACCGATAACTTCTGGAGCGATGATTTCATTTACGTTCTCAACAGCTTTCAGAACACCTTTACCAAGGTAACGGGATTTGTCGCCATCACGAAGTTCTACAGCTTCGTGTGCACCAGTGGAAGCACCGGAAGGAACGATAGCGCGGCCTTTAGCACCGGATTCAAGATAAACGTCAACCTCTACAGTAGGGTTACCGCGGGAGTCAAGGACCTCACGAGCATATACGTCAGAAATAATAGTCATGTTAGTTAATCTCCTTTTAACGTTGGTATAGTCTTAATTTTGCTTTATTAAACATCCAGCGCGGGTGAAGCTTACTTGCGGCTGGCAATCATGGATTGTCCGGTCATTTCCGCAGGTTGCGGAAGGCCCATCAGATCCAGAATGGTTGGTGCTACATCCGCCAGAATGCCGGCATCACGCAGTACAACATTTTCATCGGTGAGGATGAACGGTACCGGATTGGTAGTATGCGCCGTGAACGGACGACCGTTCTCGTCAAACACCATATCCGCATTGCCGTGGTCAGCGATAATGATCGCTACGCCACCCTTGGCAACAACCGCGTCTACTACTTTACCTACGCACTCATCTGTTACTTCAACAGCCTTGATGGTCGGCTCCAGCATACCGGAGTGTCCAACCATGTCGGGATTGGCGAAGTTCAGGATAATAGCATCTTGTCTATCGGCTTCGATCTCCGCTACGCAGGCTGCAGCCACTTCGTATGCGCTCATCTCTGGCTTCAAGTCATAGGTTGCTACCTTCGGCGAATTAATCAGAATACGAGTTTCCCCAGGAAGCTCTTCATCGCGGCCGCCGCTGAAGAAGAAAGTCACGTGCGGATACTTTTCAGTCTCTGCAATACGCAATTGCTTCTTGTTATTCTGTACTAGCACTTCACCGAGTGTGTTATCCAGGTTCTTCGGTGCATAGGCTACGTATCCTTGCACCGTTTCGCTGAATGTCGTCAGACATACGAAATGCAGTCCTTGCGGGAACAACGGCCCCCGGTCGAAACCGCGGAAATCGGAATTGGTGAAGACTTGCGACAGTTGAATCGCACGGTCTGGACGGAAGTTCAGGAATACGACGGAATCTCCGCTTTCTACCGTTGCCAGAGGCTTGCCTTCGCTATCCACGATTACACTTGGTTCAACGAATTCGTCAAAGACGGAATTCTCGTAAGAAGCCGTGACCGCTTGCAGTGCGTCAGTGTATTTCGGACCTTCACCATACACCATAGCACGATAAGTCTTCTCTACCCGTTCCCAACGTTTGTCGCGGTCCATCGCGAAATAACGTCCGGATACAGTAGCAATTCGACCTACGCCTACTTCATCGATCTTCGCAAGAAGATCCTGCACAAACTTCTTACCGCTGTCAGGCGCTACGTCGCGGCCATCCATAAAGGCATGGATGTACACGTCGTGCATATCTTCCTTCTTCGCAAGATCAAGCATCGCGAACAAGTGTTGAATATGGCTATGTACCCCTCCGTCGGATACAAGCGCGTACAGATGAAGCTTTTTACCGGTTGTTTTAGCGTTTCTTACAGCCGCAACAAGCGTCTCGTTATCGAAGAATTCTCCGTCACGAATCGATTTGTCAATACGGGTAAGATCCTGGTATACGATCCGGCCGGCACCAATGTTAAGGTGACCCACTTCAGAGTTCCCCATTTGTCCTTCCGGCAGACCCACAGCTTCACCGCAAGCAGTTAGCGTGGTGTTCGGATATTGTTTCAGGTAACGATCATAATTCGGCTTGTTGGCTTGAGCAACTGCGTTGCCTTCATCCGTACCGCGCAGACCGAAACCGTCCATGATAATAAGAGCTACAGGTCTTGGTGCTGACATTATTACTTCGCCCCCTCAACAAGGGACACGAAGGAATCAGGTTGCAGACTGGCACCGCCGACTAGAGCGCCGTCGATGTCGCTTTGACCCATGTACTCCGTTACATTCTCAGGCTTCACACTGCCGCCGTATTGAATGCGAACCGCTTCAGCTGTTGCTTCATCATACAGACCTTTAACAAGGCTACGGATGTAGGCAATAACTTCATTAGCGTCCTGGGAAGTAGAGGATTTACCTGTACCAATCGCCCAGATTGGCTCATAAGCGATAACCACTTTAGCTGCTTGCTCAGCACTTAGGCCTTGGAATGCAGCTTCAGTTTGAACTTTACAAACGTCTTTAGTTTGGTCAGCTTCACGCTCTTCGAGCTTCTCGCCAACACATACGATTGGAGTAATGCCGTGACGGAATGCTGCATGCAGCTTCTTGTTCACGATTTCGTCTGTCTCGCCAAAATAAGCACGACGCTCGGAGTGGCCGATGATAACATAATCCACGCCAAGATCGCTAAGCATTACGCCGCTGATCTCGCCTGTGTATGCTCCGTTATCTTCGAAGTGCAGGTTTTGTGCGCCAATCTTGATGTTAGTTCCTTTTACTGCTGCTACCAAAGCAGGTAGGTTAGTGAATGGAGCGCAGATTACAGTCTCTACGCCTTCTACTTCTGCTTTGCCTTTGATGTCGGCGATAAAACTCTCTGCTTCCGGAACAGTTTTGAACATTTTCCAGTTGCCAGCGATAATAGGTGTTCTCATGGCTTGGTTGCCTCCTTCTTGGGTCTTACTTATCGTTAAGTGCTTCTACGCCAGGAAGAGCCTTGCCTTCCATGAATTCCAGGGATGCGCCGCCGCCAGTGGAGATGTGATCCATTTTGTCAGCCAAGTGGAATTTCTCTGCTGCCGCTGCGGAATCACCACCGCCGATTACAGTGTAACCTTCTGTAGTTGCGCAAGCATTAGCTACTGCAAGTGTACCTTCAGCAAACTTGTCGATTTCGAATACGCCCATAGGACCGTTCCACACGACTAGCTTGGAGTTTTTGATTACATCAGCATAGATTTCGCGGGTTTTTGGTCCGATATCAAGACCTTCCCAGCCTTCTGGAATTTCATTGAAAGGAACGATTTGCGTGTTGGCATCAGCACCGAATTTGTCGGCTACTACAACGTCAACTGGAAGCAAGAAGTTCTTGCCAAGTGCTTTGGCTTTCTCGATGAATCCAAGAGCAGTATCCAATTTATCGTTGTCCACTAGGGAAATACCAATTTCAAATCCCAATGCTTTGGTGAAAGTGTAGGACAGACCGCCACCGATCAAAACATTGTCTGCCAGATTGAGCAGGTTGTCGATCACGTCGATTTTGTCTTTTACTTTGGAACCACCGATGATGGCAGTGAAAGGACGCTCCGGATTGGACAATGCTTTACCAAGTACGGACAATTCTTTCTCCATGAGCAGACCGGATACCGCTGGCAGGAAGTGAGCGATACCTTCTGTGGATGCATGTGCACGGTGAGCCGCGCCAAATGCGTCATTCACGAACAGGTCAGCCAGTTCTGCGAACTGCTTCGCCAATTCAGGATCGTTCTTCTCTTCACCCGGGTAGAAACGAACATTCTCAAGTACGAGAACATCGCCTTCGCCAAGCTCAGCGATTTTAGCTTTAACAGCTTCGCCAATCGCTTCATCTGCTTTAGCCACTGGTTTGCCGAGCAGCTCGGACAGACGCTCAGCAGCGGTTGTCAAACGCATGGAATCTACGAATTCACCTTTAGGACGGCCCATATGGCTGGCCAGAATGACCTTTGCACCGTTCTCGATCAAGTATTTAATCGTAGGCAGCGTTTCACGGATACGAGTATCATCTGTAATCTTACCATCTTCTACAGGGACATTGAAATCGACGCGTACGAATACCCGTTTACCCTTTACTTCTACATCACGTACACTCTTTTTGTTCATGACAGTTTCCTCCACACCCATAGTTTATCCGAACAGGAATTACAAGGAATGCATTTAGAAAGAGCGGAAACAAGGAACATCTGTTTCCGCTCTATAGATAATGCTTATATAAAAGTGATATTACTTAGCGATTTTTGCGAAGTGCTCCAAAGTACGAACCAATTGAGCAGTGTAGGACATTTCATTGTCATACCAAGCAACGGTTTTAACCAGTTGTTTGTCGCCAACAGTCAATACTTTAGTTTGTGTAGCATCGAACAGGGAACCGAAAGTGATACCCTTAACGTCGGAAGATACGATTTCATCTTCAGTGTAGCCGAAAGTTTCTGGATCGGAAGCTTCTTTCATTGCTGCGTTCAGTTCTTCAACAGTAACGTTCTTATCAAGAACTGTTACAAGCTCAGTCAGGGAACCAGTTGCAACTGGAACGCGTTGAGCCGCGCCGTCGAGTTTGCCTTTCAGTTCTGGAATAACCAGACCGATTGCTTTAGCAGCACCGGTAGTGTTAGGGATGATGTTCTCAGCAGCTGCACGTGCGCGTCTGAAGTCACCTTTGGAGTGAGGAGCATCCAAAGTGTTTTGGTCGCCAGTGTAAGCGTGGATAGTAGTCATCAAGCCTTCAACGATACCGAACTTGTCGTTCAGAACTTTAGCCATTGGAGCTAGGCAGTTCGTTGTGCAAGAAGCACCGGAGATAACAGTTTCAGTACCATCAAGGATGTCATGGTTAACGTTGTAAACAACAGTTTTCATGTCGCCAGTAGCTGGAGCAGAGATAACTACTTTCTTAGCTCCGCCTTTCAAGTGCTTCTCAGCTGCTTCTTTAGTTGTGAAGAAGCCTGTGCACTCCAGTACGATGTCAACGCCAAGGTCGCCCCATGGCAATTCTTCTGGGTTGCGGTTCGCAAGAACCTTAACTTCTTTACCGTTTACTTTGAAGAATCCATCATGCACTTCAACATCGCCTTTGAAAGTGCCTTGAGTTGTATCATATTTAAGCAAATGAGCAAGCATCTTAGCGTCAGTCAAGTCATTGATTGCTACCACTTCGATACCTTCTACATTTTGAATACGGCGGAAAGCAAGGCGTCCAATACGTCCAAAACCGTTAATACCTACTTTTACACTCATTGAATAGTTCCTCCTAGATTTCGTTTTATTTATTCAAGACAGGCCGTAAAGCTTGTCATGACAACAATATTAAGTATAATGCAAAATAATTAACGTTGCTCCCCATTTTCTGTAAAACTATAAAGGAAGCTGTACTTCTCTGTCGATTTCTCTGCCAATCTCCATCGCAGCAGCCTCATCGGTAATCAGGATATCCTCCTGCCCGAAGCGAAGCATCGCGTGAATGGCTTTGGCCTTGCGTTTGCCGCCGGCAATTCCGACGACGACTTCCGTCCGCATGATATCCTCCAGACGCAGTCCCATTGTGAGCATGGTGTGAACCACCTTGCCCTCTTCATTAAAGTAATAACCAAAAGATTCGGCTACCGCTCCTTCTCCCTGAATTTCTGCCACTGTGGCTTCATCCAGATTACGGCGGCGGGTCATCTCCAGGGCGTCACCAATACCGTGCACGATGATACGTGAGCGGCGGATGATGCCGACGATCTCTCCAATATTGGAGTCCAGCCCAAGGGACTGATAAGCATCCTCGCTAAGTAAATCCGGCACATGCAGCAACCGGTAATTCGCGCCTACCCGTTTGGCCATCGTGGATGCAATGGTGTTGGCTTGAATCTCCATACTCTCTCCCAGCCCTCCGCGCGCCGGTACAAACCAGGCGTTCTTATAGGAATGGGATAGCGGGGGGGACAACTGATCGGCCATCTCGGCTAGCGTTGAGCCGCCTGTAACGGCAATGGTATCGTCTGAACGCAGTACACCGAGCAATGCCCTGGCGCCAGCGCGTCCAAGCTCTCGTTTGGTGAACGGTGACGATTCGCAGTCACCCGGTACTATGATAACTTTACTAAGACCATAGGTTGTGCGGATTTTCTCTTCCAGATCACCCAGACCGAACAGGCTCTTGGCGATCGGCTCCATCAGGTCAAGCAGTCTGCGACCGGCATCGCTAATGCGCATGCCTACGCTCTCGATCTCAATGAGCCCTTGCGATTTCAGAAGATCCGTCTCGGCACGCAGCACCCGCTCCGTCATATCAAGGGAAGCGGCTAGCGTTCTGCGCCCGATAATATCGGACAACATGATCTGATGAAGAATCGTGTACCGTCTCTTAAGGGTTTCCATGAGATCAGGCAGAAGCTGCTTTTGGATTTCCAATAAATTACGCATGCTTTCACTCCTGCAACTTCGTCTTTCTCTATTCCCTTGTTCATGGTCTTAAAACGTCCCGGGTAAACTTTTTAAGTCCCACCCCTATTCTAACCAAATTTCGCAGGGAGCGCAAGTCTTCCGAGAGTAGAATTCACAACCTCTTTTCAACTTATACATATATCACGGGATGTAAGGGCTTTACCTCTATCTATATTGGCAGATTCGCAGGGAGGATGGCTTGTACCATTTTCATATGATGCCCATGGGAAACAAAAATTTCAACGCTTTGATATTAATACATTGCAATTGTAATCTTCTTGTATTATAATAATTTCTGTTGCGCCCGTGGTCCAATGGATATGACGTAGGCCTCCGAAGCCTGAGATCCAAGTTCGATTCTTGGCGGGCGCGCCACTAATTTTTAACTTCATCAATTGTGAGTTCTATAGTGTTTTTAACCAAAGTGCCATGATGTGGCTCTTTTTTTTGCAACTAAGTTTGACTTTCTTTGACTTTTTGTTTGAATTTGTTTATCATGTGGTTATTACGGTAACAGTAAAAAATGAACACATTCGAAGAGCCAATACCAAGGAGGTTTTCCACGTGAGTTATATCCCAATGGTAGTAGAACAGAGCAACCGCGGTGAACGCGCTTATGACATCTATTCCCGCTTGCTGAAGGACCGCATCATTTTCCTCGGAACGGAGGTTAATGACGTGGTGGCCAATTCCATCATCGCCCAAATGCTGTTCCTGGCAGCTGAGGACCCGGAGAAGGATATTCACCTCTATGTGAACAGTCCTGGCGGATCAATCACTGCTGGTATGGCTATATTTGATACAATGCAATACATCAAGCCTGACGTTTCCACCATTTGTGTGGGCATGGCTGCTTCCATGGGAGCATTCCTGTTGAACGCCGGTGCTAAAGGCAAGCGTTTTGCGCTTCCGAACAGCGAGATCATGATTCACCAGCCGCTGGGCGGCGCTCAGGGACAGGCAACGGATATCGAAATCCGCGCCCGCCGTATCCTGAAGCTGCGTGACAAGTTGAACGGTATTCTGTCCGAACGTACTGGCCAACCGCTGGAGCGTATAGAGAAGGATACTGACCGTGACTACTTCATGAGCGCTGCTGATGCTGCCGAGTACGGTATTGTTGACAAAGTGATTGAGAAGACACTGGTTCCTGGAGTTTAATTCTCCTGAGCATGCAAAAGCCCCTGAATCTGCGATCTGCAGATTCAGGGGCTTTTTTTAACATATCTCTTCAGACTTTATGCTCTTGAACTCATCGTTCTAAGCGGACAGAGGACAACCTTCAACAACACTTGCGCCAATTGCTCAGTACAGCATTCCGTACCCGAGTCCATCCAGCTTGCTCGCAATCACCCGGTATCCCCGCCCATTAGGATGAAGATGGTCTATCGATAGCAGGCTCCGCTCATTGCCGGCAAACTCACCATAGATCGAAGCGAAACCAACTACCCGACTGCTGTAACCAGAAGCATATTGGTTAAATTGACGTACCCATGCTGTCGCTTCCTCTACCTGGGGGTAGGGATTATACAATCCCACAATTCTTATAATATAAGGCTCCCGTGTACCCGCCTTCAATTGTCCAAGCGAGTTCATGATGCCGCCGAAGTTCTGCCGACATTCCTGCAAAGATTTTTGCAGAACCCTGGGTGAAATCCCATTAGGGCCTGACCCCGACTTTGCTGCACGGATTAGGTCATTGCCGCCGATAGATATCGTGATAATGTCCGCTTCCCTCACCGATTGCCGGAAGACGTTGCTTCTACGCAGACGTTGTTCCAGTTCAGCTGTAGTCATCCCATTGACCCCCAGATTGGACGAGGCCACGAAGGAACCCAGCCTGGACTCCGCTGTCCTGCGGTACACCGGCACAAATCCGTTACCCGGCAGCGCCCCAAATCCGGTCGTCAAGGAATCACCCAGCGCTGTATACTGAAAGCTCATAACTCTCCCTCCCCGCTCTATGCTGCACTCTATGTATCATATGAGCCTTGCATAGAAGAGGTAACGGGGAAGTGTCCTTGGCTCTATTTTAAAGCGGAAAACGGGCTACTCCCATCTGGTAGCAATTCCTTGAAAGTGAAGGCGAATTCAGGGAATCCGGCAGCGTATGGAGTGTATTCGTAAAGTTGGAAGAAGATAACGACCTTGCCGTCTTTCAAATAGTAACTTTGCTCCGTATTCAGGCCTGTGAAGCCGCCAAAATAACTTTCATCAGCTTTGAATCGCTGGCTCAGCTTGGTGTTCAGATCTTTCTTGTAATTGGGATTAGCGCCAAACAAATCACGCAAGAGCAGTTGTTTCCCATCCTTCAAAGAGAAGGTAAAGGCCTGACGATAGGACATACCATGCGCGCCTCCAGTATAGCCGTACTGGTTCAGCACCAAGCTCAGCACACCGTTCTGATTGTAGGTCACTACATATCCTGCATCATATTCATAGGGAGGGGTCTGTTGGTCCCTGCCTGCGATGTCCTCTTCAGCCCCAGCCGCGAATCTCATGGCCGATTGCTTCAGCGCAGCATTGATTTTCTGTTGCACATCAGCATTAGCCAGCCCGCTCACCTGCGGATAATCGAGGTTGATAACAGCCCCCTCATCTTCACTACCCTTCGCATAGTTGACCGTAGTGATTTCCAATGCATTCTGTGGACTCACCATGAGGTTCAAACGGCCAGAGGGGGCATTCCAATCGCCTTTATAACCCATATAATCGGTCAGAAGGCCCAGTGGAACATATAACCGGTTATTGACGTTTAAACCTTCATACTCGTTAATGAAAAAGTTATTTACCGTGATGGACACCCCATATGGAGAGACCAGAAGCTTCGTCTGTGCACTGCCTTTTCCAATCGTATAGGCACTGTCCTTTTGACTGTAGGTGACCGGAAGCTTAACAAAATCACGCAGAAAAGTTACCGGTACAAAAACCTGTCCGTTTCTAACGATTCCGGTCTGCTGTGTAAGGGCACCATTCCATTTCAAAACAGCCACTGCGTCGGCCTTGCTCGGATTCTTCACAGCAGGTGCAGCAAAGCTAGTATGTACTGGCAGCACGCCTCCGCCCATTAGCAGCCCTGCCGCCAGCAGGCCTACGCCCCATTTTTGTCTATTTTTCATCGTTATCTTACTCATTATCATTTCTCCCTCCGAGTCATTTGCACTCCTTTAATTATAGAGAGCCCGCCATATTCAGTCGTTACAATTCTCTTTACAATTCCTTAGTAAATTAGCAGCTTATTAGCTAGTGTTATTACATTTCATTAAACAAAATGAGAGATTTCCTACCTTTCCATAGAATATCCGCAGTAAAAAGAGGCCACCCCTCCGCTCACGCGGCAGGAAATGGCCCCTTCATGATTACAGACGGTCGTCATTCACGACCAGACTGCTGGGTTATTTCAATTCATAGGTTACATTTAGCTGTGTAGTCACTTTAACTTCTCCGGGTTGTACGGACGTGCTGCCGGAGGCATCTGCTGAGGCCGCCATCGCCTTTAAAGTTTGGTCGAAGAACACCGGCTGGCTGCCAAGATCGTTTTGGCTGACACTAACCACCTGACCCAGGCTGCGCTTAGCGGCTTTGGCAATTGCACCAGCTTTAACGTCGGCGTTAGCCATGGCTTTTTCAATTACCTGCGCTTCAAAAGCAGCACTGTCCTCTACTGCAAAACGTGCATTGCCGATATTGTTGGCGCCTGCAGCCGAAGCAGCATCCAACAACTCTCCTACTTTTGCCAGATCACGGTAGGCAACCACCAAAGTATGATTAGCGTTGTAGCCTTTTACCTGTTGTCCTTCTTTCTCATTGTAGGTGTAATTTGGCTGTACATAGAACTGGGTGCTTTGAATGTCCTTATCCGCAATCTTCCAAGTGTTCTTCAGTAGTGCAGTGATTTTCTGGATCTTGGCTGCGTTCGTTTTCTGTGCTTCCTGCGCCGTTGCTGCTGTGGTGTCTACAGCGATGGACAGATAGACGATATCCGGCTTGATGGACAATTCCCCTTTGCCGACTACATTCACAACATTCTTCTGCACTTCATCCGCATAAGCTGTGGCCGTTCCCTGGAATACAGCGCTCAAAGCACTGCCTCCAATCAACAAACTCCCTGCCAGCATTACCGTTCCTAATGATTTAGCTACTTTATTCATGTTTATTATCCCCTTTCAGCCTTCTTGATTAGTTGGTACCCTTTAGACGGGACGGGTTGGCAAATGTTGCATCATTTTATGCCTCAACACAAAAATATTTATCGATTATTCCAGACTCTATTCTACTCAACATAATCCTCAATTCTCAATCCAGAAGCGACGGATGACATTCCCATCTTCCTCGGTGTAGGGCTTATCTTCCACGCCGTCGTTATTTGCAATCGTCTTCGCCGATCCTGTATTCACCGTATCACAGAGCACGAGCACTTTATCTATGCCAAGCTCCCGGGACTTCACCAGTGCCTGTTTCAGCAGCTCAGTAGCATATCCCTTGCGTCTGGCCGTAGGTCTGATCCCATAACCGATATGCCCACTCATGAGAAGCCCTCGCTCAGTTAAAGTGTGCCTGATATTGACCGCACCGACAACTTGACCAGCCTCGGTCACCAGCCAGAACGTTGAATTTGCCACCCAGCCTTCCGGTAAACCGACACCCAACCTGTTCTCCTCCAGAAACTGCAACATCGCTGCAAAATCGCTAGGATCCTTCTCAACAACCCAAGGAACGATATCTTCCCCACTATCTACCCATTCCCGGTAAAATTCCAGATAGGCCTCTTTATACTCAGGACCCGGCGATACCAATCTTACGTTCTTCGCCACAACTCTACACCTCATTATCTATAGTCTAATAAATTCAAATTTATAGTTTTTAATATGAAAAAAAGCCCACAAGGGGGCTTTTGGTCCTGCCGAATATAAAGTAAGGCCTTACAATTATTGGTTCTCCAGTTCTTCCTTGCTTACCAAACTGGTCAAAGCGGTTACAGCTTGATCCGCATCAGCGCCATCTGCGCTAATATAAATCTCCGTGCCGGAACTGATCGCCAGACTCATGATACCCATAATGCTCTTAGCGTTTACTTTTTTATCGTCTTTTTCCACGAAAATCTCCGACGAAAACTTGTTGGCTTCTTGCACGAACAATGCTGCCGGCCGAGCATGGAGCCCTGTCTTCAGCCGTACAACTACCGGGTGCTTTGTCATGAAACACTTACCCCCTAATTGAGATCTGCCCAAAAATTTCACATTAAATTTTATAATATTATATCATTATTACTTATTCCACACTAGAAAAAAAATACTTAGCCGCCTCTTACCTTATCTGCCAGCTCATCAATCTTCCGCAGTCGGTGGTTTACGCCCGATTTACTAACCGTTCCCTTCAACATCTCACCAACCTCCTTGAGGTTGATATCCGGGTGTGCCAGCCGTATTTCTGCGACTTCACGCAGCTTATCCGGCAGGCTTTGCAGGCCAACTTCCCTCTGCAGTAGCTTGATATTCTCAATCTGCCGCACGGCTGCACTGATGGTTTTGTTCAAATTGGCCGTCTCGCAGTTCACGATCCGGTTGACGGAATTACGCATGTCGCGCATAATCCGCACATCCTCGAATTTGAACAAGGCTTGGTGCGCCCCAATTAAGCTAAGGAATTCGATGATTTTCTCGCCTTCCTTGATGTACAGAATGAAGCCTTTTTTACGCTCAATGCAGCGAGCATTCAGGTGGAATTCACCTGAAAGATCCACCAGCGCCTTGCAATGCTCCTCATACATAGAAGCGATCTCCAGATGATAAGAGGAGCCCTCCGGGTTGTTGACGGAACCGCCCGCCATGAACGCTCCACGCAGATAAGCCCGCTTACAGCAATTTTTGGCGACAATGTCATGATCAATCCCATCCGTGAATATAAAACCCTCGGACACGATTCTCAGATCATTCAGGATCTCCTGCACATGGCTCGGGATTCGAACGATATAGACATTATTCTTCTTCAAACGCATTTTTTTACGCACGAGCAGCTCGATATGGACCTGGTAATATTTCTTAAGCAAAGAATATACCCGTCTTGCAATCGCGGCGTTCTCCGTCGAGATGTCAAGAACCACCTTTTTGCTCGAAAGCTGCACCGAACCGTTCATCCGGATCAGGGCTGACATTTCCGCTTTCTCACAGCAGGGCTGGCTCTCCACCATCGTCAGCTCTTTTTTGGTAAGTGCCGCAAAAGACAAGAATCTCACCTCTTTCATGATATCACTTTGTTACCGCTACGGGAAATTCCGCAGACAACTGAACCTAAGCCTCGGGGCCCGATCCGTCGCCGACAGGCTTTCTGGTCATCCAGTCCTGTACAAGCTGGTAAATGTGATGGCTTAGCTTATCCGTATCATGCCTTAAATACGTCCGAAATAGTACAAGCTTGTCGGCGATCACCTTGTAGCGGTTGCCTTCAAGCGCCTCCCGGTCGAGCTGCACCGGACGCGCGCCCTTCTCGGCGTATTTACTCTGCACCTGCTCTGGAATTTCGCCATCATTCACGATGACGTAATCGAACAGATGGAGTCCAATATGATCATAGACCGCCTGGAGGTGATCACTCACGGTGTAATTATCCGTCTCTCCGGGCTGTGTCATGACATTGCAGACAAAAATCTTGATCGCACTCGAATTCACGACCGCCTCGGCCAGTTTCGGCACGAGCAGGTTCGGCAGAATGCTGGTGTAGAGGCTGCCCGGTCCAAGAAGAATTGCATCGGCTTCTTCAATGGCCTGTAGCGCTTCGGGCAGCGGTTCCACATTAGCGGGCTCCAGGAACACCCGCTTGATGACACCACCGGCTTCCGGAATCTTCGACTCGCCGGTGATAATGCTGCCATCTGCCATTTCGGCATGCAGCACAACCGCATCGCCCGCGGCCGGAAGCACCCGTCCGCGTACGGCGAACAATCGGCTAAGCTCACGCACCGCGGTGACGAAGTCACCGGAGATATCAGTGAGCGCCGCCAGAATCAGGTTGCCGAGGCTATGCCCGGCAAGCCCCTCACCATTGCTGAAGCGGTATCGCATGATATCCGCCATCAGCGGTTCCACATCCGCCATCGCCGTGAGGACGTTGCGGATGTCGCCTGGAGGGGGCATCTGCAGCTCACTGCGCAGAATGCCGGAACTGCCCCCATCATCGGCTACCGTGACGATAGCCGTTATATCAAGCGGCTTTTCCTTCAAACCGCGAAGCATTACAGACAGTCCGGTCCCACCGCCCATCACGACGATTCGGGGACGCTGTCTTTGTTCTTCAGCCACTATTGATCCCTTCTCTCGTTAATGCCGATCACGCTCGGAATCACGATGACTGACTGTTACGGATTCCGTCTCGCTGACTCCCAGCATTTTACCCAAATATTCCGATATTGCTACCGAACGATGCTTGCCACCGGTACAGCCAATGCCAATAATAATCTGGGATTTGCCTTCCTTGCGGTACTGGGGAATCAGAAAATGAAGCATATCGAGCAGTTTAGTCAGGAACGCCTGCGTTTCAGGCCATTTCATTACGTATTCATAGACATCACTATCCTGGCCTGTGTGAGGCCGCAGGTGGTCCACATAATGCGGATTGGGCAGAAAGCGGACATCGAAAACGAGGTCTGCATCAATGGGTATTCCGTACTTGAAGCCGAATGATGTGATGTTGACGGAGAGTGTACTTTTTCCAAGGTGGGAAAAACGAGATACAATCTTCTCCTTCAACTGCGCTGGCTTCATGCTGCTGGTGTCCAGGTACTGGGTTGCTGAACTCTTCAGTTCATCCAGCATTTTACGCTCCAGCTTGATGCCATCAAGCGGCATGCCCTTCGGGGCAAGCGGATGCCGGCGCCGGCTTTCCTTGTAACGCTGGACGAGTACGGAATCGGTAGCGTCGAGGAACAAAATCTCGCAGCCGATGGTGAACTGTTCTTTAATAAAACTGAGTGATTCAGACAGGGCCGTGAAGAACTCCCGGCCCCGCAAATCGATGACGAGCGCGACTTTGGCGATTTTACCTTTGGACTGCTCGATCAGCTCTGCAAATTTCGGGATCAGTACGGGCGGCAAATTATCGACACAGAAGAAGCCTAGGTCTTCCAGACTCTGAACAGCGATCGTCTTGCCCGCACCCGACATGCCTGTAATGATGATCAGGGTGGCTCCTCCGGTCGGAGCTTCCTCCAGTTCCGTCATCAAGCGTCCCCTCCTATCGGATATTATATGAATAAAGGCGGTCCTTCGAGAACAAATCTAAGAGCGAAGCAGTAAGCCTGCGGCGCCAACAATACCAGCATCATTGCCCAGCTCGGCAGGAATAATGCTCACACCAGCCTGAAGCGGTTCAGGCGCCAGCTTAGCGAATACCCGGCGAACCTCATCAAATAGAATATCTCCGGCCTTGGACACGCCTCCGCCTACAATAAAGCTCTCTGGGTTAAGCACAGCAGCTACAGCAGCCATGGACTTGCCCAGATAGAAAGCAGCACGGTTAACGATACGAATCGCAACTTCGTCGCCAGCTTTTGCCGCATCGAATACTTCCTTAGCAGCGATTTTCTCCACCATGGACAGGGAAGTACGATCACCGCGTGCTACAGCGTCATTAGCCATACGAATAATTCCCGTTGCCGAGGAAACGGTTTCCAGACAACCCATCTTGCCGCAGCCACATTGAATGGCTTCCAGATCCGGCACCACAGAGATATGTCCAAGCTCACCCGCGAGGCCTGCGAAGCCTTGATAAATCTTACCGTTAATGATAATGCCGCCACCGACACCGGTTCCGAGAGTATAGCAAACGCAATTGTCTACGCCGCGTCCCGCACCGCTCCAGGCTTCGCCAAGAGCCGCCACATTGGCATCATTGTCTATTTTGACAGGCTTGTTTAAACGCTCCTCCAGAATGGCACGGATCGGCACATCCCGAAAACCTATGTTCGGCGCAAGAATGATGATTCCTTCACGGATATTTGTGAACCCGGCCACCCCTGCTCCCACACCGGCAAGCTGGTCCCAAGTGTATGGAGAGTCTTCAACGATTTGACGTACGTACTTTACGATATTATCGATAACCGTATCGACGCCTTCTTGGGTCCCTGTCGGACCTTCATAAGTATGCAGCAGGTGCCCCTCGGCATTGCAGATTCCAACCTTGATTGCGGTTCCGCCCAAATCCACGCCAACATAGATATTTTCAGACATGTAACAAGCCACCTTTTTCTATACTAAAATAGTTAATCCTACGTACCCACTATAATAGAAGCCCTCCCTGCGGTCAAGGAAAGGCGACACACCCGGCTTTTTGTTATATATCTCCTGTGAGAGTGATTAATTCTATATTAGTAAGTAGAAACGGCTTTGCCGTCCTCTAAGGAACGGTATCCGTTTCAATGAGAAAGATAAGAATAATTTTTAGCGTAGATCATACAAATTCTTATATTTTAAAAAAGACTCCCTGCCCACTAGGGAAGAGAGTCATATATTCGACTACCAGGACTCCCTGGTATATTATAAGCTACTCGTTATGCTGATGTTACTCCGATAAAATGCGTTTCTGTCCCTCTAGTGCTCGAATAGGGGCAATATTCTGCGTAAACTCCAGGGTGCCCATGTATTTTCCATCCTTATCTCTCACAGCAAAATAACGAATATAGATGAATTTGTCCTTGATCGCGATCCAGAAATCCTCGGCATCCTTGCGGCCCGCCTTGAAATCTTCCAGCAGCTTCTCTACTACATGCACACTTTGCGGCGGATGGCAGTTCTGTACTGTACGGCCGATAACGGCTTTGGTCCGGGCGAAAATACGCTCCTTGCCGTGCGAGAAGTACCGTACCACGTCGTTCTCATCTATAAAAGTCAGGTCCACCGGCAAATGATTGAGCACAGTCTCCAGCTGATGAAGTGACCACAGTCCAGTCTCAAAACGAATAAAGCCCTGCATGGCTGCCCCACCTTCTTCTAGGACCGCGGATTGTGCTGCAACCTCCGGTTCAGAAGCGCGCTCCGGTATCCATTCCTGCTTAGGCGAGGTCAGACAAAAGCCGATCTCATCACTTTCCCGGGCAATCTTTACCCATTCATCCTCAGTCAGCTTGTCGAGCGCCATGGGCAATAGAATATTTTCTTCCTTATATATCATCTCATTGACTTCCTGGATGATCTCTGTCAGCAGCTCCCCAACTTCCTTCCGGTTCCCCTGATAAGGGCTTAGTTGCGTCTTAGCTGACTTGATCAGGCTGCGGATGCCGTCATCGACGCCCCACATCACTTTGGTCGGACCATAAATGCCGTATTTCTCTAGATAGGGAAACAACAGATTTTCCTTACGGCTGTAATGCTTGTCGAGATCCAACAACAGACTGAGGTCCTCCAGTAGTTTGTAGACCATCTCCTCGCTGTCCGCCCTACCGAATTTGTCTGCGTGCAGAGATAGACGGAAGTTCAGGAGCTTTTCCACCTCACGATTCTCCAGCTTAAATGTATGCACGGGGTGTCCCGGCTGCTCTTCCGGCTTCGAGGAACGGTGAATCTCTTGTATTGAGCCTTTAAAAATTGCTGTATGCACGGAACACAGACGCTGCACCTCGGAGACTGGAATGCCCTCCTCTGTCATCAGCGAATGCTCCATCGCGGAAATTTCGGCTACCGTCACATCGCCTACCGCTTCAGCGAAGCGGGCTTTGACCTCCTCTACGCTTTTTCCAGCATGCAGTTCCTTGATAATCTCCTTTAACATGGCTTGACGGCGGGTCTGCTCCGGCACTGTGGCTTCACGGTTATTGATCAGTTCGCTCATTGGTATTCTCTCCTTATCTGTAATAGGGTCAGCCAGCGGAGCAGCTATTCCAGAACCTTGAACCCCCGCTGCTCAAAAGCCAGCTTAACGGTATCAGGGTCCATCTTCTTCAACTTGATTCCCTTGGATAGGGTCATGAAACGGCCGGCCGTCTGCAGCATTCCTGGCTTGGAAATATCACGAAAACCGAGATCCACCATAATATCCATCACTTCTGGATGCCGGCCTACCAGCTGAAATATGGGTTCGTCCAGCTTCAGCATCTTTTCCATGTTCGCTCCCCCTCATTGAGAACTCTTCTCACAATCAGATTAGCACAGGAGAATTAACAGCATTGTGATTGCACTCACAAAGTGAAAAAAAGTGTTTTTAAGCGGGCAGGTAGAGATTTTCAAGCAACAACTTTCGATAATCGTAACCTCTTCAACTATGTAGATTGAACTTGGATGTTAACAAGGTCTATGGTTGGCATTGCGGCAAATGTTTGGACTTCTGGCTGCGGTTGTCTCCAGATTTCTTGGGATAGCCTGCAGAACCAAAATCCCCTTCCAATCGGTTCCCTTAAGTAAATTTTTCAGTTCAGGCCATATAAGAGCATTTTCGTACCTTATATTTCTCAAATAAATGTATATGAGCAAAATAAGAGCATTTTTGTAGCTTATTTTTAAGAAATCACGTTAAAAGGGGTATTGTGGAGGAATTAAGGTACAATATTGCTCTTAATTTCTAATAACCACTAATTGCAGGCTATTTAAGATACAAAAATGCCGTTAATTACGCTTCGGAAATCATGATCATAAATTCTTTTTCTCTAAGCTTTGTTTGTCATTCAAATACGTTCTATATAGATGAAATTTACGAATAATTTAAGGGGAATATTGGGGACGAGGCAGCGTCAAGAAGTTTGTGTAAGCAAGTAGAAAGTAACTTCCTCGGGTGTTCGTGAATTGGTGTAGATGTTCTTTGGGGCGGGGGAACCCCGCCCCAAAGAACAAAGGGAAGAGCTACTTCTCTAGCTCTTTCCGCACCCCATAGCGTGCTTCAAACATCTCGTTCAGTTTCTCCTTGACTTTAGGGTCACCGAAGCCGCGAATGACTCGTTCAGCAAAACGCTCGTTGTAGTCCATGACGTTCAGATAAATAATCTTCTCCGCCGCATCCATATTCGTGAGGCTGTTCATAGGTTTCAGACGCTTTCGGATTTCTTTATTCATCCGTTCAATTGGATTGGACGTGTAGATGGCTTCTTTTATGAGAGCCGGATACTTGTGAAAGGTCAATAGCGTCGACAACTGCTCTTCCCAAGAATCCATTTCTTTGGGATATATCTTGCCCCACTTGGCCTTTACCGTATCAAAGGCAGCAAGCGCCAAATCGTGATCTTCTGCGGTGTAAATCGTCTTTAGATCTTCTATGACTTCGGTTTTATGCTGTACTCGAATTTTTGGAAACGTCGAACGTACTTTGTGGACAATACAATGCTGTACATCCGCTTCAGGATAGATCTCGCGAAAGGCTTCATCCAGTCTAGGGAGCCCGTCAAACACACCTAGCAAGACTTCCTGGACACCGCGATTATAGAGGTCTTTCAACACTTCACGCCAGCCGTTCGAGCTTTCTTGGCCACCTACGTAAAAACCCAAAATCTGGCGGTGACCTTCTTCGTCGATACCCATGGCGAAATAAACCACCTCACCGCTTACCGTGCTGCGCTTGAGTTTGACGTACAGACCGTCCAAGTAGATCACGGAGTAACGTTTTTGCAGGGGACGCTTTTGCCACTGGTGGATGTCGTCAAGTACCGTCGCTGTAATGTTACTGACCGTTGTCGGCGAATAGTGGCTACCAAACATACTTTCAATGAAACGAGCCACGTCCCGTGTGCCCATGCCACTCTTGTACATCTGAATCACGGCTTCTTCCAGCCAGCCGTCTCGTCGCTGATAGGGTTCAAACATTTGAGTCTGGAAAGCTCCATTTCGATCGCGGGGAACCTCTAGATCCTCGAGATTTCCGTACTTGGTGTGCAGGCCGCGCTTGTAATAGCCGTTGCGGCTGTTACGCTCACCGGCTTGCTCCACTTCCATAAACTGCTGGATTTCCGCTTTCATGATGGACTCCAGGTTATCTTTGACAAACTGTGTGACAAGATTTTCAAATAGATTATTTAGCATGTTTTCGGGTAAAATAGTCATCGAGTAGGGTCCCTTCTTGGTGCTGTCGTAATCCCGAGAATACCCTACTTTTTTGTTGCCTGGCTAGGCTCCAAATCTTGGTACACAACTTATTTTACGCCATCGGGGACGACCGTGCTCCATATAGAATTTCAAGCTTTTTTTAAACATAAAAAAACCGCATACCCTCAACGGTACGCGGTTGTGTTACATTGCCAATATTCTTATTTATCGAGAGTCTCGCTCCAGTCATGCACCATGGTACCTTCGAGGAACTTCTCCGCGTCCATTGCAGCCATACAACCCGTGCCCGCAGCCGAGATCGCTTGACGGTAACGGTTATCCTGCACATCGCCACAGGCGAAGACGCCTGGAATATTCGTCTCCGTTGTACCGGGATTCACCACAATATACCCGCCTTCATCCGTGGTAATTTGTCCACCGAGGAATGCCGTGTTTGGGGTGTGCCCGATGGCGATAAATACACCGTCTGCTTCAACAAGCTCTTCTTGTCCCGTCTCATTGTTGCGCACCGTCAAGCCCTTCACGCCAGACTCGTCTGTCGTGACTTCAAGCGGTGTCCGGTTGAGCGCCCAGGCTACCTTGCTGTTGTCCCGCGCACGATCCTGCATGATCTTCGAAGCACGCAGTTCGTCCCTACGGTGTACCAGCGTAACGCTGGAAGCAAACCGGGTCAGGAAGCTAGCTTCTTCCATCGCAGAGTCACCGCCACCAACCACGACAATCTTTTTGCCGCGGAAGAAGAATCCGTCACAGGTTGCGCATGTGCTAACCCCACGCCCCACGTTGTCCTGCTCACCGGGAATGCCCAAATATCTGGCCGAAGCGCCGGTTGAGATAATCACCGTTTCCGCCTCTAATACGCCTAATCCATCCACTGTTACTTTGAACGGACGCTGGGAGAAATCAACGGACTCTACCCAACCATTCTTGAATTCCGCACCGAACCGCTCGGCCTGCTTGCGCATGTTGTCCATCAGATCAGGACCGAGTATGCCTTCAGGGAAGCCAGGGAAGTTCTCGACTTCTGTGGTGGTGGTCAGTTGTCCACCCGGCTGCAAACCTTCAATAACTAACGGATTCAAGTTGGCACGCGCCAGATAAATAGCAGCAGTCAGCCCGGCCGGGCCTGTTCCGATTACAATTGTTTTGTACATCACAGTGGCCTCCTCGCAGATAGGGTTTTATAAGAAGAAACGGGTTGGCCGTCCTCCGGAGAAGAGGATCGACATCCGTATTCTCGTCAAAAAATAAAGCTCATTTATCGCATAACGCCTATAAATTGTTATATTTTCAGACATCCTCCGGCAGCACCAGGCACTTATCTGTTCTCGGTAAACGGAGTTAAACTCCAGTCTAGGTTCTCGTTGATTTCACATTCAGCCGCGATCCGCTTGGCATAGCGGCTGACCATCGATTCAGTGACGCCGTAGCGCTGCGCGACTTCACGGAATGTGACCGGGCGGCTGTGATGCTTAGCGGTTAGGTACTCCAAGGCAGCACACCAGCCCTCAGTATGGCGGATGTAAGGTACATCCGGGTACAGCCGGCTGATGAATTGCTGCCAGAGCTGCTCGGCATCCTTCTTCTGGCCGGCGTCATAGCGCCGGTCCATCATGCTGGCGGTCTGGTCAATGACCCGCTGCCAGTCCTCTTTCCATTCCAGCTGTCCCTTCAGGAACAAGGGTGCCGGTTCTGAATCTTGTTGCAGCGGCACTGTCTCTACCGGTCCACTGCCAATCAGCTTCTGCAGACTAAGCAGAGCAGCCTCCTGCAGTTTCTCCTCCTGCAAAGGCTGCTGGTTCAGCAGGTCTTGCAGGATCTCTGACATCTCTGCATCGTCAATCCAGCGCAGCGCTTCGGTGACCTGCACCTTCGTGTTGGTATCGCCGTAACGCAGCGCCCAGAAGAATGAGGAGCGCAGCAGCGGATTGGTTTTCACTTCCTCCGCGAAGCTGCCCTTGTTGTCCTTCCACAGCTTCAACTGCTCCTGAAAGGGCAATTGATAGTTGTAGCTCACCAGCGGCATGTCGAGCCCTTCACTCTGAGCTTGCTCCAACTGGGCTAAGAAAAACTGCGGGACCACCGAATCAGGGTCCAGCTTGGTAACTTGCCGCCAGCAGCGCTGGGCTTCGGCATAAAGGCCGCTGTTGCTGGCTGCGGCCGCACAGTAATGGTAGAGACCGGCATCCCCGCCGACCTCTTCATCCTTCAGTAGACGGCGGAAATGGCCGTAGGCGGCGCGGTGGCGCCCCAGGATGCCCATAGTCGTTGCCAACTTAAAGACATGCTCCTGGTGGAAGGGAACTGTAGCCTCTAGCATGCGTACCAACCGGGTGAGTTGATCGCGGTCCCCTTCATATTGCAAGAAGATCGCCAGATTGCACAGAGCATGCAAATTACCGGAGTCTTGTTCCAAGACCTCGGAGATACACTCTCGGGCCTTGGCGAAACGCCCCATATAGAAATAGGCTAGGGCCAAATTGTTATGTGCAGCGAGAAAGTCCGGAGTAGCGCTCACGATCTCTTCCAGCAATCCGACTGCCTGTGTAAACTGGCCTGCTTCTAGAAGCGCCCGGGCGCGGTCATGTTCCACGACTCCTTCCCGGCTCTTAATCCGGTTCAGCGGTGCCGGACGATCCAGTTCGTATTGCAGCAGTTCCATCAGTTCCTCGGATTCAGCCAGGAACTCCCCCTTGGCATCCTCTTCCAGATAGGTGACGAGCGCCCGTTCCGCCTCTTCAAAGCTTTCCATATTAGCGTAATTATTAGCCATATAGAAATGGCATTCCGTCATTCCTGGATCTATTGTTTCCAGAACCTGAGCCAATATATCATTCGAGGCTTCATATTTGCCCATCTCTGATAATATACCCGCCATGTTGCAATGATTCACCGGATTATCCGGTTCGTACTCTACAGCCTTGCGAAAATGTTTTAATGCCTTATCATATTGAAAGCGGTCCAGCGACCGAACGGCTCTTTCAAAGAAAAAATTGGCATCCAGAGTGACGGGGATCAGCTTGCTGTTCGCCGCATCGTGCTCTGAAGTGGTTTCCATCATGGAAGCAACGCACCTCCCTTGTAAGCTTCCTTATCCTTATGAAAAATAGGAGAGTGGCGCCCTGCGGCAGCCCTACACTCCTTATTTAAGGTCTCTGTCGTTTCCAGTAATGGTTCCGACTGTCTTCACACAGTATACCACATGTAACAAGGAGATTCTCACCATGAGAATAGGGTTACGACTGCAAAAACAGGAAAAGAAAGCTTTCAGAGAGAGCTGCGACCTCAATCATGAAGATTACGCATAAAAAAAGACGGGGAATCTAGATTCCCGCGTCTCTGAATAATTGATCAATGGAGCCACCTTCCAGAATGATGCGTGTAGCCTGTGCCAGCATAGGGGCAACAGACAGCACTTTGAACCGGCTGGAGTGGTTATCAGGCAATGCGATCGAATCGGTGACCACAACTTCCTGAATGTTAGGATGATCCAGCTTCTCTAATGCTGGCCCGGAGAACAGTCCATGCGTAGCGCAAATGATACTGTCCTTAGCGCCTCTTTCCTTCAGGCCCTCGACCACATTAACAATCGTGGTCCCCGTATCAATCAGATCTTCTATAATAATAGGCGTACGCCCTTCCACATCACCGATCACATGAGTAATGACTGATTCATTATGGGCTGGACGCTTCTTGATCATGATCGCGAACGGCGAGTCCAGACGGTTCGCCAGCTTTTCGGCCATGGATGCACGTCCGGCATCTGGAGAGACGACCACAAGATCCGTAAGCTTCTTATTCTTCAAATATCCGCTGATCAGGTCAAGCGCAGTCAGATGATCGACCGGAATATTGAAGAAGCCCTGAATAGCTGCTGCATGCAGATCGATCGTAATGACACGGTTCGCCCCCGCAGTGGTCAGCACATCCGCCACCATTTTAGCCGAAATTGGTTCACGCGGTGCGGACTTACGTTCCTGCCGGGCATACCCGTAATACGGCACAATGATATTGACGGTGCGAGCCGATGCACGCTTGGCGGCATCAATCATTACCAGCAGCTCTACAAACATCTCATTGATGGGATGAGAGAGGGATTGCACCAAAAATACGTCGCAGTTCCGGATGCTTTCTTCGTAGTGCACGTAAATCTCGCCGCTCTTGAAGCGGGTCAGCTTAATCTGCCCCAATTCCACTCCTAACCGTTCCGCAATATTTGCGGCCAGCTTTGGATTCGACGAACCGGAAAAAATACGCAATTGATGATGATGCATGACGCCCTCCTGCAAGATTATATTTTTATAGTTCAAACGGTACGAATGTGCGCTTGCGACCCTCGAATACCGCTAACTCACGAAAGCCCGTCTCCCACAGCAGCCTGCGGGCCTCTTGAAGGCCTTCGCCGAGCTTGGCTGGGTCATGAGCATCAGAACCGAGGGTAAGCGGAATACCGAGCGCCAGCGCCTCCTGAAGCACATGCTCTGCCGGGAACATCTCGGCGCAGGGCTTAGTCAGCCCGGAAGCATTCAGTTCCATGGCGATGCCACTTTCAGCAATGGCTTGCAACGCGCTGCGTTCAAGCTCTCTCACCTCAGCCCGCCCTTCCGGGCTTTGCGGCCCATAGCCGAAGCGCTTAATCACATCCATATGTCCTATAATATCATATAATCCCGATAACGCCGACTTCCTAACCGCATCATAATATTTCCGGTAAACGTCCAGCGGGTCCTTGCCTTCCCAGCCATGAACTTGCCGGAAATCTGTGATATCCCACTCTCCCAGAAAATGAACGGATCCGATTAAATAATCCCACGGGTACGGAGACAGCAGCTCACGAATCTGCTCCTCGTAGCCCTCGATATAATCAGCCTCTAAGCCTACTTTCAACTCAATAGTTCCGCGATATCGCTCTTTTAGCGACAGACACTCTTCCACATAGCGGGGCAACTCAGACAGTGGCATCGCCATCTCGGGATAATAGCTGGCCGGGTCCACATGAATCAACGGCAAATGATCAGATAAGCCCATTTGTTCCAGACCCAGCTCTATCCCACGCTTGACGTACTCCTCCAGCTTGCCCACAGCATGCCCGCAGCGTTCATGGTGGGTATGATAGTCGATATGCATCCCTTAGAACCCCCTTAGTCGCGGCGTGGGCGTTCGTGACGAGCGCTTAGTTCTTCCATGATCTCGTCCAGCGGCAGCTTGCGTTCCTGCAGCAGCACGAGCAGGTGGTAGATCAGGTCACTGATCTCCAGGCGCAGCTCGGCATTATCTTTATTCTTGGCAGCGATGATCGTTTCGGAAGCTTCTTCGCCCACTTTTTTAAGGATCTTGTCGACGCCTTTATCGAACAGATAGGTTGTGTACGCACCTTCCGGCCGTTCCACTTCCCGCTCTGCAATGACGCGTTCCAGTTCACCTAGCACCGCGAAGCGCTGAGCGTCTGTAAGGTTGGCAGCAGTATTGGCCGCTTGCGCACCTTTCTCTGTGTCCAGTCCCACCGCAGCTGGCCGGTTAAGCGGAATCTCGCGGAAGAAGCAGGAGGTCTCCCCTGTATGACAAGCGGGGCCTTCAGGAACCACCTTGAGGAGCAGGGTATCACTGTCGCAATCATAATGAATGGATGTGATCCCTTGGGTGTTCCCGGAAGTACCACCCTTATGCCATAGTTCGCTGCGCGAACGACTCCAGAACCAAGTCTGTCCACTCTCCAGCGACAGCCGCAGCGATTCCTCGTTCATATAGGCGAACATTAGAACCTCCAGCGTATTTGCATCCTGAACGACTGCAGGCAGCAGACCCGCTTCGTTCCAGCGGATGCCCTCCAAGACCTCTTGTTGTGTCAGCTCTTTCTTTCCTTGCTCCTGGCTCATCGGATCTCCACCCCTTTATGCTTCAAATCAGTTTTCAACTCATGAATAGCAATTTCTTTATAGTGAAAAATGGTAGCGGCCAGCCCGGCATCCGCCTTTCCTTCCGTAAATACATCGTAAAAGTGCTCCTTCTTCCCGGCACCGCCCGAGGCAATCACGGGGATACTGAGCAGATCGCAGACGGCGCTTGTCAGCTTCAAATCGAAGCCGTCCTTTGTACCGTCAGCATCCATACTGGTAAGCAGAATTTCGCCCGCGCCCAGTTTTTCCGCTTCCTTGGCCCAGGAAAGTGCCCGGATTCCGGTCGGCTTGCGTCCGCCATGCGTATACACTTCCCACTCGCCCCAAGCATCATTGTATTTGGCATCAATAGCCACGACAATACACTGGGAACCGAAACGCCGGGCACCTTCCAAAATTAACTGCGGGTTAGTGATAGCCGCAGTGTTGATACCAATCTTATCCGCCCCTGCGCGCAGCAGCCGCTTCATATCCTCCGGGGCGGAAATTCCGCCGCCGACTGTAAAAGGAATTCTGATCTCACCCGCTGTCTGCCGTACCACTTCAATCATGGTCGCCCGACCTTCTACTGAAGCAGAGATGTCCAGAAATACCAGCTCATCCGCACCTTCGCGGTCGTATAGTGCTGCCAATTCGACTGGATCACCGGCGTCGCGCAAATTGACAAAGTTGACGCCTTTGACTACCCGCCCGTCCTTGACGTCGAGGCAGGGAATGATACGTTTAGCCAACATTGATGATATCCCCCAATCCTATTTCTGTCCCAGCGCCTTCAGCGCCTCGCCAAGGTCGATGTTGCCGGTGTAAAGCGCTTTACCCACAATTGCGCCGCCAATACCGCTGCTGCTATGCACGTTCAGACGCAGCAGGTCATCCAGGCTGGTCACACCGCCGGAAGCGATCACTGTTTTGCCGCTGGCAGCAGCCATCGACAGAATCCCCTCCACGTTCGGACCCTGCATCATCCCGTCGCGGGAAATGTCTGTGTAGATAAAGGTCTCAGCACCTTTGGCTGCCAATTCCTTGGCCAGATCCTCCGCACGCACCTCCGAAGTTTCCAGCCAGCCATGCGTAGCAACGAAGCCATTCCGCGCATCAATGCCGATAGCAACCTTGTCGCCGTATTTGCCCAGCACCGCTTCCGTGAACTCACGGTCATTGATCGCCGCTGTCCCGATGATCAGACGGCTGACACCGAGGCCCAGCAGCTTTTCCACATCGGCAAGGGTACGGAGACCTCCACCAACCTGTACAGGAACATTCACGCTGGAAGCAATAGCGCCAATAATGGCATCGTTGACCGGATGCCCAGCTTTTGCTCCGTCAAGATCAACGAGATGGATAAACTCCCCACCTTGGGCTTCCCACGACTGCGCTACCTTCAGTGGACTATCGCTGAAGATCGTTTCCTGATTGTAATCGCCCTGCTGCAATCTAACGCATTTTCCATCCCGGATATCAATCGCCGGATACACTATAAAAGAAGACATTGACGCTCCCCGCTCTCGTTACAATATGGTTATAACCCAGCAATGGGCTTATGGTTGTTATGGTTGGTTATTATGCTTGGTTGTTATAGATGATACGTTTATTGTTACTCTCGGAACTAGTATTCTAATTATTCATGTCCACGGTCTTAGCACCTTAAGCTTAGACCTCACATGATCCTCAGACGCTCCATAGCCCGTGCACCCTTATATCTCTTAAACCTGTTCGCGCGTAAGCTTCAAAAAGTTACCGAGTAACTGCACTCCGAGCTCCCCGCTCTTCTCCGGGTGGAATTGCATGCCGAAGACATTACCCTGTCCAACGATTGCCGTTACCGGATGACCATAATCCGTCACGGCAAGCAGATTGCTCTCCCGGCCCACTTGCACATGATAGGAATGAACGAAATACACATGTCCTTCCTCAAGCCCTTCCAGCAGTGGACTCTCCGGCTGGCGGAAGCTTAAGCGGTTCCAGCCCATATGCGGCACCTTATAGCCATCACGGGGCGCAAAGCGCACTACCGATCCTGGCAGAATATCCAGGCCATCATGTGAGCCGTGCTCCTGGCTGCTGCTGAACAGCAGCTGCATGCCAAGGCAAATGCCGAGGAGTGGTTGCCCGGAGGCAGCGACCTCTTTTACCACCGTATCCAGGCCGCTCTCCCGCAGATGCTCCATAGCATCGCCAAAGGCGCCGACACCCGGTAGAATAACGCTGTCCGCAGCCAAGATCTGCTCACGATCACCTGTCACCAGGGACTCGTAGCCCAGACGCTCGACAGCTTTGCTGACGCTGTGCAGGTTACCCATGCCATAATCGACGATTGCAACAACCATGCTACAGCACTCCCTTAGTGGAAGGCACACCCTTCACACGAGGATCAATCAAGGTCGCTTCATCCAGTGCACGTCCCAGCGCCTTGAACACAGCCTCGATCATGTGGTGCGTGTTGGAGCCGTAGTGTACGATGACATGTAGTGTAATCCGTGCTTCCAGAGCGAGCTTCCAGAGAAATTCGTGCACCAGCTCTGTCGAGAAGCTGCCTACCTGCTGAGAAGGATATTCTGCCCGATACTCAAAGTGAGGTCGGTTGCTAATATCAATAACGACTTGGGCCAGCGCTTCGTCCATCGGAACGAACACACTTGCATAACGTTTGATTCCCTTTTTATCGCCCAGCGCTTCGCGCAGCGCCTGCCCGAGACAAATACCGATATCCTCCACTGTGTGATGATCATCGATATCAATATCGCCATTCGCTTCAACCTTGAGGTCGAACTGACCGTGCTTGGTGAAGAGATCCAGCATATGGTTCAGAAAAGGCACCCCGGTCTCCAGCTCAGAAGTTCCGTTCCCGTCTACAGCAAAGGACAGCTTGATGTCCGTCTCGTTCGTTGTGCGGCTTAACCCCGCTTCGCGTGCCACCTGTCCGTTATTGCTCTCCATGTCCGTTTCCACCTTTCAGTTCGTTCTCCAGTCTGATTTCAATGGCCCGCGCATGGCCTTCCAGCCCTTCACGGCGCGCCAGTTCTATAATCGTCTGCCCATCACGCAGTAAAGCTTCCTTACTGTAGTAGATCAGGCTTGATTTCTTAATAAAATCGTCCACATCCACAGGGGAGGAAAAACGTGCCGTTCCATTGGTCGGTATGATATGGTTCGGTCCCGCAAAATAATCCCCCACTGGCTCCGAGCTGTACGGGCCCAGGAAAATCGCGCCAGCATTCTCGATGGCCCCGGTCAGGCTCATCGGATCAGCGGTTACAATCTCCAGGTGTTCCGGCGCCAGTCGGTTAACGACCGAGATGCCCTCTTCCATCGACTCTACGACGATGATTGCACCGTAATTCTCTACCGAGGCCCGGGCGATAGCCTGCCGCGGCAACGCCTGTAATTGCCGCTCCACTTCGGCGGCAACCGATTCCGCCAAGCTTTGCGATGGCGTCACCAGAATGGCCGAGGCCATCTCGTCATGCTCGGCCTGTGAGAGCAGGTCAGCAGCGACATAAGCCGGCTCGGCGGTCTCATCCGCCAGCACGACAATCTCGCTTGGACCGGCGATGCTGTCGATATCGACAGCCCCGTACACCTCGCGCTTCGCCAGCGCGACGTAGATGTTACCGGGGCCGCAGATTTTATCGACAGGCGCGATGCTCTCCGTGCCGTAGGCCAGCGCGGCTATCGCCTGTGCACCGCCGACACGGTAGATCTCGTGTACGCCCGCTTCCGCGGCGGCCACGAGAATATAAGGGTCAATGCCTTCCTTGCCGCCGGTGGATGGCGGAGTCACCATCACAATCTCCGGCACGCCCGCGATCTGGGCGGGGATGACGTTCATCAGCACGGAAGACGGATATGCCGCCTTCCCGCCAGGGACGTATACGCCCACCCGCTTCAGCGGGCGGATGATCTGGCCGAGGATGGTCCCATCCGGCTGCAGATCCATCCAGGAATTGCGTTTCTGCCGGGCATGAAACGCCCGAATGTTGGCTGCCGCAGCGCGGATCGCGGAGACAAACGACGCTTCAACCTTCCCGTAGGCTGCCTCCAGCTCCTCCTGCTTCACCCGCAGTGTATCCGGCGTCAAGAGGGCGCCGTCATGACGCTCCGTGTAACGGAAAAGCGCAGCGTCTCCTTCTTTTTTAATATCGGCCACAATTTCCTTCACTGCCTTATTCTGCTTCGGCGTTCCATATTCAACTTCCCGCTGAAGATTGAATTCTTTGCTTGATTGGACCTTCACTGCTGGTTCCTCCTTTAGACATCCTTAACGCTGCTTGCTCACGCCAACTTCGAGCCCTGGACCTGCAATCACGCCTTGAAGACGGTCGCACAACTGCTGGATTTCTGCATTCTTCATCCGGTAGCTCACCCGGTTTGCCACAAGACGGCTTGTAATTTCAAAGATACTCGTCATTTCCACGAGTCCGTTATCCCGTAGGGTCTGTCCGGTCTCCACCATATCGACGATCCGGTCCGCAAGTCCGATCAGCGGGGCCAGTTCGATAGAGCCGTTCAGCTTAACAACCTCCACCTGCTGACCCTGCTCGCGGAAATAACGGGACGCAACATTGGGGTACTTGGTTGCCACCCGCTGCTGAATGCCTGGTTGCCAGTTCGGCAGGCCGATAATCGACATCCGGCACCGTGCAATACCAAGATCAAGCAGTTCGTACACATCCCGGTCCTCTTCCAGCAGAACATCCTTCCCCACGATCCCGATGTCTGCCACACCATATTCGACATATGTAGGAACATCTACCGGCTTAGCCAGTATGAACTCCATGCCAGCTTCGGGAATTGGGACGACCAGCTTGCGGGATTCTTCGCCATCCGGCGGAATCGGAAGTCCGGCTTGACGGAATAATTCCGCCGCTTTATTGTAAATGCGGCCTTTAGGCATAGCCACCTTCAAAATCTGCGCCATTGTTCAATTGCCTCCATTTCCGGTGCGGTCATTGGTTATTTTTTTCTGTCGCTCACGACAGTTATTTAGATCTGGTTAATTATATTGTTAATTCGAAGTCATGAACGGACCGCGAATGTACGTACTTGCTCATATCTTTCTTCCTGCAGCCCGGCGCTATCATCCCCTGATTTATCGCCGCTATCAGAATCTCCTTGCTCGGAGAGCAACCGGGTTACTACAACACGTCCCTCCGACCGTAATCGCGCAGCCTCCTGCAGCCCCTCCTGACGCCGGGATACATCGTATTGTACCAGAATAGGCAGCTCTTCCATTTCATTCTCTGCAGGAACACCGTCCAGAATACGATTCGTCTTGAGCGAAAAGCCTGTGGAAGGAACTGGACGACCAAACTGCTGCAACAGATTGTCATAACGTCCGCCGCTGCATACCGGGAAGCCAAGTTCGGCAGCATAACCTTCGAAGGTCATTCCGGTATAGTAAGTGAAGTCTCCGATCATCGTCAGATCGATCAACACGTGCTGGGACACCCCGTAAGATTCCAGCACCTCCCACACTTTGCATAAATGCTCGATGGAAGCCCGGGCCAGCGGGTGACCGCTAAGTTCCAGCGCCTGATTGCATATTTCCTTACCGCCACGAAGACGCAGCAGGTCGTTAAGCTCATTCTTCTGTGCTTCAGGCAACTCCAGACGGCGCAGGGTCTCACGGAAGGAGACATAATCCCGGCTCAGCAGGTGGCTCTTTAATTCCTCTTGAGCCTCCGGCAGGCCCGGTACAGCCTCTTGGAACAACCCGTTTAGGAAGCCGACATGGCCCATCGCGATTTTGAAAGACTTCACACCTGCAGCCTGCAGCGATGCAATCGCCAGCGCAACCACCTCTGCATCCGCCTCTGGGGAATCGTCACCCACCAGTTCAACGCCAGTCTGGAAAAATTCCGCTTCCCGCCCGGCCTCTTCCTCAATTGCCCGGAAGACATTAGCGTGATAAGAGAGACGGAGCGGCAGTGGCTCATCCTTCAGCAGCGAAGATACCACCCGGGCTACGGGTGCAGTCATCTCCGAACGCAGCACCAGTGCCTGACCGCGGTTATTCAGTAATTTATATAACTTCTGATCGGATGTAGAGCTGGCAACACCAACGGTATCGTAGTATTCCAGCGTAGGTGTGATCATCTGCCGGTATCCCCAACGGCTCATGCAATGCAGCACGTCCCTTTCAATCTTGCGCAGCTTCGATACCGCATGCGGGAGATAGTCACGCACGCCGGCCGGCTTCTCGAATCCTTTTGGTTTGGACATCTTCTAGGTTCACCTCATCAGGTATCATTGTGATTTATAAATTCCACTTACTTTACTATGGTAAAGTGGTAGCAAATTAAAGTATTTGCAATATCGTATCACGTACTACTCTAAATCGTCAATTGTGCCTTGTAAAACTGTTGCTTTTCAAGTCTGATTTCTTGACGCTTACCGTTTCCACAAACTCCCTCTGACCTTCCACTCTGCTCAGATGTAATACAAGTCTATGGCTGAAAGGGGTTGGAACCGCCCTGTCAAGGTATGCTAAAATCGTTAGGGAGTCCGGCTTGGACGACCTCTTTATACTTATAATACAGGAATACAACAAAGATTTATGTAATTGTGTACGTAATACATTTTCTTCAGACTGCATGAAATTCCTTTAAAATGTTCGTATCTTATGCAGTACTTCCAATGGAAAGAAGGACTGAAGCATGAGCAATTCCTATATGATTGGCGTGGATATCGGGACGACTAGCACCAAAGCGGTCCTCTTCCGGGAAAACGGTGGTATTGTAGCCCAGGCAAATATCGGCTACCCGCTTCACCAGCCGTCCCCATCGGTGGCAGAGCAGGACCCGAATGCGATTCTAGAAGCAGTCATCCGCACTGTGTCGGATGTAATGAAACAGAGCGGGACCCGGGCGGACGATGTATTGTTCGTCTCCTTCAGCTCCGCCATGCATAGTGTTATTGCCATTGACGGCAGCGGCAATCCCTTAACGGCCTGTATCACCTGGGCCGATAACCGTAGTGCAGGTTGTGCGCTGCGTCTCAAGAATGAACTGAATGGCCAAAACCTCTATCTCCGAACAGGTACACCTATCCATCCCATGTCGCCAATTACCAAGCTGATGTGGCTACGGGAAGATCATCCAGACGTGTTCCAGCAGACGGATAAATTCATTTCCATTAAAGAATACATATTCGTCAAACTGTTCGGCGAATATGTTATTGATTACTCCATCGCCTCTTCGACTGGGATGCTTAACTTGGAGCAGCTCGACTGGGATGCTGAAGCCCTGAATATCGCCGGGATTACCAAAGACCGACTCTCGAACATTGTGCCGACTACACATGTCATGCAGGGCCTGCTCCCCGGGCTGGCGGACAAACTTGGCTTGCTCCAATCGACCCGTTTCGTCGTTGGCGCCAGTGATGGCGTGCTGTCCAATCTCGGTGTAGGTGCCATTAAGCCGGGAGTTGTCGCCGCTACGATTGGGACCAGCGGGGCTATCCGAACGGTTGTAGATCGTCCGATTACAGATCCCAAAGGTAGGACTTTCTGTTACGCTCTTACGGCAGACCAATGGGTCATCGGCGGACCGGTGAACAATGGCGGCATGCTGTTCCGCTGGGTACGCGATGAATTCGCCACCTCCGAAGTAGAGACCGCGAAGCGTCTTGGCATCGATCCCTACGAGGTTCTGACACGCATTGCTGAGCAGGTGCCCCCCGGCAGCGGCGGCTTGCTGTTTCATCCTTATCTGACAGGTGAACGTGCGCCGCTATGGAATCCCGATGCCCGCGGATCCTTTTTCGGACTGTCGATGAACCATCACAAAGAGCATATGATCCGCTCCGTGCTGGAAGGCGTGATCTTCAATATGTATACCGTGCTGCTGGCGATGGAGGAGAGCATTGGCCGTCCGCATCAAATTCTCGCGACAGGCGGCTTCGCCCGCTCCCCGCTCTGGCGGCAGATGATGGCCGATATATTCGACCAAGAGGTAGTTGTACCAGAGAGCTTTGAAAGCTCCTGCCTAGGAGCCGTTGTGCTCGGGCTGCTCGCTATAGGGCACACGGATTCCTTGGACATTGTCTTCAACATGATCGGCTCCACTCATCAGCATCAGCCGATCCCTGAGCATGCCAAGGTGTATAAGAAACTCTTGCCGATCTATATCTCTGTATTCCGAAGTCTGGAAAGCCAGTATGAGGCCATTGCCCAATTCCAGCGGGAGCAAGCCGGAGAGTAGGGTCCGTTCCTTCCTTCTACAGTAACTTAAAAGCGCCGCACACCCCACAGTGGGGATGTACGGCGCTTTTAAGTTGCCATGAACTATTCAGCAGTTAATATGGGCTACGGGTCATCAGATCAGCTCTGCACGCCTGGTTTCGCCTTCTGTGGAGCTGAGCCAAACACAATCCATGCTGGCTTCACATATCGGAAGGCTATAGCGACAATCAACCAGGACACAAGCAACGCAACCAGCCAGCCTCCGGCAATGGCTGCAGTGTAGGCCAGCGAACCGCCATGGAACGGCAGCTTTCTATAGAAGAAGAGCAGCGCCGGGTGGATCAGGTAGATTCCGAACGAGCAAGCACCTGCAGAGGTCAGCAATCTTGCAGTCAGACTGCGGCCAGCCCCGTACAGCAGGAAGGATAGCTGTAGTAGAACAAGGCAGGACAGCAGTGCATGCAGGTTAGAGAATGCCTCATACCACAGACTGTTGATGACCGTTTTTTTCGTAAAGTTATTGAACCACAGCTCCACATGAACCACACCTGCAGCGATCCATAGCAACCAGAGTGCTACCCAAACCCCACCTCTGCCGGATCGCCAGCCTTCACGGGAAGGAACCAGCCATTTTTTCAATGATCCGTAATAGACTGCTACCCCTGCCCCGAGCAAGAAGTAAGAGAAGTATGTGATGGCCAGGCTTCCCTTCGTCAATTGCCAGTACCCGTGGTTGGTCATATATTTGTTAAGAACGACGAAGCCCCACTGAAGCGCTAGCCCGATCAACGGAGCCCAAGCCGCCAGAGAGCGAACCTTTTGCAGACACCACAGGATGAGCGGGAACAGCACATAGAATTGAATAATGATAATGACATAATAAAGGTGCGTATACGCCGTACCAGTCAGCAGATACTTGCCCAGCTTGGAAGCCAGCTCCATGGGCGGAAGACTCCAACTGTGTCCTGCGGTCATTTTCAATATAAAGTACATCAGCGAGAACATCACATACGGCACTATGATATAGATTAACCGTCTACTGTAGAATTTCCCAAGTGTCTTACCGCTTAGCGGCCGATCTATGTAATTGTAGAACAAGACAAACCCGCTCAAGAATACAAATGAAGGTACTGCAAACTGACTGAATTTATTAATAAATAAGAACGGGTGAAACATGGAGGTTCCCAGCGTTTCAGCCAACGTACGCGAAGTAGCATGAATCGCTAGCACCGCAAAAATAGCAATGGCCCGGAAAATATCCAGCTGTGGAATCCTTTCTTTTTGCTTCATTATCTTCCCTCCTGTTGAGCTATGTGTTTCCATTATTCTTATAAGACGCGAAAAACCCTGCAGGTGTTGCGCACAAGCACGCAATATTCAACTGCAGGGTCCAAGCCGTTATTCACGATTCTTCCACACTCTCTGCGCTGTGGGAAGGTCTCAGGTCTCTAAGGGGATTACCTCCCACAAAAGCACCGGCTGGCACATTTCTGTGTACTACAGAGCCCGCAGCTACGATCGCCCCATCCCCAATGGTCACTCCGGGAAGGATCGTGGTATTGGCACCCACCAGTACGTTCTCCCCGATAATGACTTCACCCAGGCGGTATTCCTTAATGAGATACTCATGCGCCAGAATAGTTGTGTTATAGCCAATAATTGAGTTTTCACCGACCGTTATTTTCTCCGGAAAAAACACATCCACCATCGCCATCAGTCCAAACGCCGTATGCTTCCCCACCTTCATACCGAGCATATGCCGGTAAATCCAGTTCTTTAACGGTAGAATCGGACAGTAACGGGCAATTTGAATGAAAATAAAGTTTTTGACGCCCTTCCACGGGCTGACCGTGCGGTAAATGTACCACAGCGAGTTATGCCCTTCCACTGGATAACGGGTCACATTTCTCACGATTAATCCGTCCCTTGATCCACGAGATCACAGATTTCCTTCATATCGTGGATGATATAGTCCGGTCCATACTTGCTAAGCGTCTCCTCGCCCTTGAGTGACCAGGCAACAGCTGCCGCATACACTCCCGCAGCCTTAGCCGACTGAATATCCACGATGCTATCGCCCACCATCAGGGTTGTGCGGAGATCAGCATTCAGGTTGCGTACAGCCGTCAGGACAGGCTCCGGATGTGGCTTAGGCTCCGTAACATCGTTCACCGTTACAATGGTATCCATATACTTGAGCAGATCGAACATTTCTAGCGCTTTGATGGTCGTCGGACGGATCTTGGTGGTTACAATCCCCATCTTGATCCCCCGCCGTGCCAATGCTTCCATCGTCTCATTCACATGTGGAAAAGAACGAATCAGGGCATCATGATGCTCGTAATTATAGGCGCGGTAGGAAGTTTCCAAACCACTTATATCCTCTAGCCCTGAGAACACTCTCATCTGATGCTGAAGCGTAGTCCCCATGTGAGGAATCATCTCTTCCCTGCTTAGTGGGCGCAGGTTGTTATGCTGTAATGCATACTTAAACGAATTCAGAATCAACTCGTTCGTATCAACAATCGTTCCATCCAGATCAAAAAGAACGCATTCTATTTTCAAGGTTTACTGCTCCTTCTTATCCTCTTCAGCAGGTGGCTTGAGACCGGCCTGTGACCCCTTAGGGGCCTGCTGTGGTGTATGCTCTGCGCTGTCAGGTACAACGGCATCTGTGTTCCCGGTCTTTGTCGAAACAATTGGATCGGAATAATGAGCTTTCGGCTGTCCTGTGGTCCGACGGATAATAATGAGGACTACAGCAGCAACAATAATTAACAAGGACAACAGCTGAGAAATGCGAATATTTCCGTAGTTCGGATCCAGGAACCCTGGTTCAAAGCCCAGCCATTTCATCGGACTCCACAGTCCATTGATGAACGATGCCAGACCACTGCTTCCATTGTAACCGAGACTATCCGTACGCAAGGCCTCAATAAAGAAACGTCCGATGGAGTACCAAATGAAGTAAGACAGGAATATTTCACCCGCACGTACAAACTTCTGGCGCCGCAATATCATTAGAATTGCGATCCCGAGCAGACTCCAGAGTGACTCATAGAGGAAGGTAGGATGATGAAAAGCATCTCCTATGTACATTTGATTAACAATGAAGTCAGGCAGATGTAGCTTGCTGCGCAGGAAAGATTCCTCAACAACGCCGCCATAGGCTTCCTGATTTACAAAGTTGCCCCAACGGCCAATCATCTGACCAGCGAGCAACCCGGGTGCACAAATGTCGATGATACGCCAGAACGGATATCCTTTATACCGGAAATAGATGATTCCGCATATAATGGCCCCGATCAGCGCGCCATAGATAGCGATGCCCCCGTTCCATATTTTGAAGACATCTACAAAGTTATCTTTGTAGTCGTCCCATTTAAAAGCTACATAATAGATACGGGCACCGATAATCGAAGAAGGTACACCTATCAGGAGCATGTCCATAAAGAATTCCTGAGGAATTCCAAAACGGCTGCCTTCGCGAATGACCAGAAATAATCCCACCAGTGCGCCCAATCCCAGAATCAAGCCATACCAGTGAACCGGCAGAGACCCAATTCTAAAGACAATAGGGTCCAAAGCTAAAGGGAACATTCTCTCACACTCCTAGTCCAGATCATCCATATCCTCAGAGATGGTGGCTGTCAATTTGTTGGTAAACTGTAGGGCGGCATTAAAGCCCATTTGCTTCAACCGGTAGTTCATCGCCGCAACCTCGATAATAACCGCAAGGTTACGTCCCGGACGAACCGGAATTGTTACGAGCGGAATATCCGTATCGATAATACGAGTCGTCTCTTCATCGAGTCCCAGGCGGTCGTATTGTTTATCCTGCTGCCAAGCTTCCAGTCTGACCACTAGCGTAATACGCTTATGATTGCGGATCGCACCTGCACCAAATAACGTCATCACGTTGATAATCCCTACGCCGCGAATCTCCAGCAAGTGACGGATCAGTTCCGGTGCTGTACCATGAAGCTGGTTATCTGAAGTTTGGCGAATCTCAACCGCATCATCGGCAATCAGACGATGACCGCGTTTTACAAGCTCAAGCGCTGTCTCACTCTTACCGATACCACTACTGCCTGTAATAAGCATCCCTACCCCATACACGTCGCACAGTACGCCATGAATGGTAGCCGTAGGAGCCAACCGACCTTCCAGGAAACTCGTCAGACGGCTGGAAAAAATCGTAGTCGCCATCGAGCTGCGCAACACAGGCAATCCCTTTTCATTACTTATATCAATAAATTCCTGTGGTACTTCCAAAGCACGGGTGATTACAATACAAGGCGTATTGTCATTACAAATCCCCCGGACACGGCTCTTCCGCTCTTCCTCCGGAAGCATAGAGAAGAAAGCCAGCTCAGTCTTGCCCAGCAGCTGAACACGTTCTTCAGGGTAATATTCAAAATAACCGGCCATTTCCAGACCAGGGCGGTTGAGGTCATCGACCGTGATGGGCCGCTTCAGACCCTCATGTCCCGATACCACTTCTAATTGAAAATTCTGTACCAATTCAGATACTTTTACCTTCTTAGCCATGTGAATTCTTCCTTTCCTCGCCTGCGGTTTTTTCTCCGCTATCCCGCGTTCGGTTAGGATGATATTCCCATTCCACCCGCAGGTAATTCTCCTGCTAATCTTAATGGATAATGCCTATGAATGCAATCTTAAAGCCCTCCAACTAAGGCTATCTCTCCTTTTGGAGAAGATTACATACCCTTCTCAGGCCAACAAAAAAGCCACCCCAAAGGGGTGGCTCGCAAAGCCGGATAAGTCTTATCCCAGCAAAATGTTCTTTTCGGATTCTTTGTCGAAGAAATGAACTTTGTTCATGTCGATTGCGAGTTTAGGTTTGTTGCCTTCACGAGTTGTAGAACGTCCGTCTACACGGGCAATAACAGTTGTGTTGCCTACACCGCTCAGGTACAAGAGCATTTCGTGACCCAGGTTCTCTGTAACATCAACCAACGAAGAGAAGATTGTGTTCGGAGAAGCTTCCAGGAATACTGGCTCTTCGTGGATATCTTCTGGACGAACGCCCATAACCACTTCTTTACCGATGAAACCTTTGTTACGAACGATTTGAGCTTTTCCGCCTGGTACTTCAACATCCAGGTTGTCGGAACGGAAACGAACAGCGCCGTTTACATCGCTCAATGTACCTGTAATAAAGTTCATTGTAGGGGAACCGATAAAGCCCGCTACGAACAGGTTTTGAGGTTGGTTGTAAAGCTCTTCAGGAGAAGCAGCTTGTTGAATGATACCATCGTACATAACTACGATACGGTCACCCATCGTCATAGCTTCTGTTTGGTCATGCGTTACGTAGATACAAGTAGTTTCAAGGCGCTTAACCAGTTTAGTGATTTCCGCGCGCATTTGACCACGAAGTTTAGCATCCAAGTTGGAAAGAGGCTCATCCATCAAGAAGACTTGCGGATCACGGACAATCGCACGTCCCAAAGCGACACGTTGGCGTTGACCACCGGAGAGTGCTTTTGGTTTACGCTCAAGCAAGTGCTCGATGTCGAGGATTTTCGCAGCTTCACGTACCTTCTTGTCGATTTCTTCTTTCTTCACTTTACGCAGTTTCAAACCAAACGCCATGTTTTGATACACGCTCATGTGCGGGTACAACGCGTAAGATTGGAAAACCATCGCGATATCGCGGTCTTTAGGAGCAACGTCATTCACGACACGGTCGCCAATGTACATTTTACCTTCGGAGATTTCTTCCAGACCTGCGATCATGCGCAGAGTTGTGGATTTACCGCAACCGGAAGGTCCTACCAGTACTAGAAATTCCTTATCTTTAATATCAAGATTGATATCTTCAACTGTAGCTTTATCAGAACCCGGGTATTTTTTGAAAATATGCTCTAAACGTACGCCTGCCATTGTATTTCCCCCTCGAGTCATTTATTGGATTAAAACATCAATTCGTTTCTTGTACATTTATCTTACCCCAGTTATGCCGGGATGGCTATTTGTAACGTTCACAAAAAACCTATTTTCTTTTCGTCACTTTATACAATAGCATGGTGAGCTTTACAATTGCAGCGTCTCCAAAGCTTCGGACATCGGCCCCTGTTTCCTGTTTGATCTTGTCCAGGCGATACAGCAGCGTGTTGCGGTGGATATATAGCTTCTTAGCGGTTTCGCTCACATTACAGTCCATTTCAAAGAAAGTCTCCAGTGTCAGCAGCATCTCCTTGTCGGACAAGACGGAGGTATAGTCACCAATTTGCCCAAGCAGCTTGCGTCGTCTGGTGTCAGGAATACTATTCACGAGACGCTCCAAGCGCAGCTCCCACGGCAGATGAATATATTCACCAACTTGGAAAATTCGCCCCAGAATGATGGTTTCCCGTAATAACGCCACTGACCCTGTTAGGCCTTTGACTGGAACAACCGCCGGTGCTACCGCTAGATGAAAGATCCCCACCCATTCACTGGCAATCAGCTCATGTAGTCCCATTGAAGTCTGGGCCAGCAGATCATCGTCATTCTCTTCCTCATCTTCCTTATCATCCCCGCCGGTGAGCAGTTCCTTCCGCGCTAAAATCAACCATTCCTTCTCCTGCAGCGGAATAAGCAGAACCTCATTCTCAAAATAACTCCGCAGCAGCTTCATCAGCGATCTATAAGATACCTGAGGACTGTGTACGTTTTCACTACTTAGGAGAAAAGGAATCATATCGCTGAATAGCCGGCTCTTTAAGGCCATTTCATCAGGGATCTCTGCATCATCCTTCTCTTGCTCCAACTGGGCATTCAACCAACTGCTAAGCTGGCGGGCTTCCACCTCGCCTTCCTCGCGAAATCCTGTGGCTTTCAGCGCTACTGCAAAGTTCTGGACTGCATAATTGACCAACTGAACTTCCCGCGAACTAAGACCATCCAGTTCTACCCAAACTGCCGTTATACGGCCGTCATTATCATATAAGGGCACCCACAAACTTCCTTCAGAGATAACAGGCTGATCCTTGCCCTCCGTTCCTACGCCAAAAAGGGAAGCGGATTGTTGCCTCCCTAACTGCTTGAGTCCGGTTCTTTTTCCGGTGAGCTGTTCCAACTTTTGACGTAATGTCTCGCTATCCATCGTCACCATACTCCACCACTCTTACTCTTTTCGACTATTTTAACATATTTCCATCCATTATGCGGTGTCAGAACAGGTCGAACGCTAATATCTGGTGCAATTTTATGTCATATTCCGACTTCGCTTTGATTATTGTTATACTCTTCACGCTTCAATTTCTTTAAAGCCTTATTCATCCAGATCGCAACCAGGGCACCCTCTCCCATAGCAACTGTCGCTTGTTCTGCATGAACAGCTACATCTCCTGCCACCCATACATTCTCCACATTGGTTGTCATTGAGCGCTTATTAGATTCGATATGCTTGTTCTTATGCAATTCGACCCCCAGTTGGGCTGCAAGCTCCGAATGCACAAGGTTTCCCCCAAAAGCAATAAATCCACGCTCTGCGGGAATAAATGTTCCATTCTCTAGTGTTACTCCTGTAATCATTCCATCCTTTTGTCCGTCCACATGCAATATAGTTTCTTCTATATATGTTATGCCCTCTGCGTTCAGACGCTTTAGCAACTCAGGGGCTAACACTTTTTTCTCATGATTGATATAGGTTAAATATCTGGTTCGCTCTCGTAAAATAAAAGCCATATTCGCCCCGGCTTCTCCCGCACCCATCAGCACGGTCTGACGGTCCTGAATCTCATACCCGTCACAGTCGGGACAGACGTATACACTGCAGCCCAGCAAGGGTATCAACCCTGGTAGGTCTGGAAAACGATCTGACACACCAGTTGCCAGCAATATCGTCTTCGTGTGATAGACCCGGCCTTGGCTACCCTGCAGTTGAAAATAGTCCTCCTGCTTCTCCGCCTTCAGGATCTCATCCGCCAAAAATTCTACCCCGACACGCTCCGCCTGCCCTCTGCCACTAGCCCGCAGCGCCTCGCCGGATATGCCATCCGGCCATCCCAGTATATTATGATAACTTCGGCACAGACTTGAACGTCCCTTCCCGGCGTCCACCACCAGTACACGGTGAGCTGAGTACCGTCCCAACTGAATCGCTGCCTGTAAACCAGCGATCCCTCCACCGACAATTATCGCATCATATATCAAGTAATATCCCTCGTTTCTACACTGCATGAATATCCTTATAATTCAACGAAACTAGGATTTTTAAACTTGCTTGCAGTAATCCTTTTTCAGAATTTCACTGGAAAAACAAAAAGGATTTAACTAAAACAACAAAAAAGCCACCACCATATAGGTGATGACTTTTTCTAATTGGGATGAGCCATGAAGGACTCGAACCTTCGACACCCTGATTAAAAGTCAGGTGCTCTACCAACTGAGCTAATGGCTCATAAATGGTGGGGGATGATGGATTCGAACCACCGAACACGTACGTGAGCAGATTTACAGTCTGATGCGTTTGGCCACTTCGCTAATCCCCCAAGAAAGGTGGCTCGGGACGGAATCGAACCGCCGACACGAGGATTTTCAGTCCTCTGCTCTACCGACTGAGCTACCGAGCCATATGAAATTTTTACATGACAATGAAGCGGAATAGTTATACACTTCCACTCTTTTGTGGAAAACTATACTTCATTAAGATAAATGGCGGAACCGACGGGATTCGAACCCGCGATCTCCTGCGTGACAGGCAGGCATGTTAGGCCAACTACACCACGGTTCCACAATTAGATAAAAAATGGTGCCGGCGAGAGGACTTGAACCCCCAACCTACTGATTACAAGTCAGTTGCTCTACCAATTGAGCTACACCGGCACAGTGTAAGGTATTACAGTATTATAAATGGTGGAGGCTGAGGGGATCGAACCCCCGACCCTCTGCTTGTAAGGCAGATGCTCTCCCAGCTGAGCTAAGCCTCCAGGTATTATGGTAGCGGCGAAGGGGATCGAACCCCCGACCTCACGGGTATGAACCGTACGCTCTAGCCAGCTGAGCTACACCGCCACAATAATTAGTAATGATGATATGGATTGGAATGGCGGAGAGAGTGGGATTCGAACCCACGCACCGCTTACGCAGTCTAACCCCTTAGCAGAGGGTCCCCTTATAGCCACTTGGGTATCTCTCCAAACAAGACTTCTTCCATATAATCCATACAGGCTTAATCGCCTGAAAACTG
>NZ_MAQW01000030.1:0-389783 GCF_001682855.1 Bacillus sp. FJAT-27264
TTTTCAGGCGATTAAGCCTGATATGAATATTCCCTGATAGCTCAGTTGGTAGAGCACTCGACTGTTAATCGAGTTGTCACAGGTTCGAGCCCTGTTCGGGGAGCCATATGGAGAGGTGTCCGAGTTTGGCCGAAGGAGCACGATTGGAAATCGTGTAGGCGCCACAAGCGTCTCGAGGGTTCGAATCCCTCTCTCTCCGCCACTATTATTACAGCATGGCCCGTTGGTCAAGGGGTTAAGACACCTCCCTTTCACGGAGGTAACAGGGGTTCGAATCCCCTACGGGTCACCAATTTTATACTTGATTTTACATAGTGAAATTTGGTATGATAACAATTGTTCGTTATGGAGGCTTAGCTCAGCTGGGAGAGCATCTGCCTTACAAGCAGAGGGTCGGGGGTTCGATCCCCTCAGCCTCCACCATGTAACCTCCTTCGGGAGACAATAAGATATGCTTTTAATGACGCGGGGTGGAGCAGCCCGGTAGCTCGTCGGGCTCATAACCCGAAGGCCGCAGGTTCAAATCCTGCCCCCGCAACCAATTTGGAACCGTGGTGTAGTTGGCCTAACATGCCTGCCTGTCACGCAGGAGATCGCGGGTTCGAATCCCGTCGGTTCCGCCATTTAGAATTTATGGCTCGGTAGCTCAGTCGGTAGAGCAGAGGACTGAAAATCCTCGTGTCGGCGGTTCGATTCCGTCCCGAGCCACCATGAAGTATACAACTTAATATGCCGGTGTAGCTCAATTGGTAGAGCAACTGACTTGTAATCAGTAGGTTGGGGGTTCAAGTCCTCTCGCCGGCACCATCTTTGGGGGATTAGCGAAGTGGCCAAACGCATCAGACTGTAAATCTGCTCACGTACGTGTTCGGTGGTTCGAATCCATCATCCCCCACCATTTTTTTAGGGGCATAGTTTAAAGGTAGAACAACGGTCTCCAAAACCGTTGGTGTGGGTTCAATTCCTGCTGCCCCTGCCAATTTTTTATTAAAGTTTAATATGGCGATCGTGGCGAAGGGGTTAACGCACCGGATTGTGGTTCCGGCATTCGTGGGTTCGAGACCCATCGGTCGCCCCATTTACTTTACTAAGAAATAATAGGCTTAATTAAGTCAGATTCATGTGGCGACTGTGGCGAAGGGGTTAACGCACCGGATTGTGGTTCCGGCATTCGTGGGTTCGAGACCCATCAGTCGCCCCATTCTTAAAAATGATTGTTGGGGATTAGCCAAGCGGTAAGGCAACGGACTTTGACTCCGTCATGCATAGGTTCAAATCCTATATCCCCAGCCATTTATGCGGACGTGGCTCAGCGGTAGAGCATCGCCTTGCCAAGGCGAGGGTCGCGGGTTCGATTCCCGTCGTCCGCTCCATTATTTTACGGCGCCATAGCCAAGTGGTAAGGCAAAGCTCTGCAAAAGCTTTATCCCCAGTTCAAATCTGGGTGGCGCCTCCATTATTTTCTTGGAGTATCATAATTGTATATGCCGGTGTGGCGGAATGGCAGACGCGCTCGACTCAAAATCGAGTGGGAAACCGTGGAGGTTCGAGTCCTCTCACCGGTATTAAAAGAAGAAAAGGTTCATTAGATATTAAATCTAATGAACCTTTTTTCATGTGCTTTAAGTGAAAATAAAGAGCAGCCAGGAGTAGTTCTCTGGCTGCTCCTATAATTTATAGCAAGCTTATTTGTTTTTCTTCTTGTCTGATTTGGCTGGTGCTTTGGTCGGTATGCTGGTGCTTTGGTCGGTATTTTGGCTGGTGTTTTAACGTCAGTCTTAGCTTTGTCTTTCTTGGTTGGGGTAGCTGTTGGCTTGGGAGCTGCTTCTTTAACGGGAGCAGCTTTCGTAGTGTCGGTGAGTTGTCCCATTGGAGAAGCATCAGGATTGGCTTACACTTTAGGAGTTTAATTTAGTTGTCTGGAATTTGAATGGAACTTAGATGGAATTTAGATGAAATCTAGAAATGGGTTGGAAAACGCAAAACAAACGCTGCGCCGCTACCCGGCTCGTTATGGGCTGAAATACGGCCACGGCATCGCTCGACGATGGCGCGGGAAATCGCTAGGCCTAGTCCCGTTTCCCCGTTCTTTCCTTTCGCAAACCGTTCAAAAAGCTGGGATAATAACGCTTCGGGAATTCCTTCACCGTCATCGGTGATTCTGATAGCAATGACTTCAGCGTCAGCAGAAGCTTGGATACGAATCGTTTTCTTAGCATAGCGAGCTGCGTTGCCCATAATGTTAATCAGCGCTTGCAGTACTTTCTCGCGGTCAACATAAATCGAGTGCTCTTGGTTGCCATCGAATCCGTTCAACTCGACTCGTAAGTCGTTCTTGACGAGTAGCGGATTGATGCGTTCTAACGTCTCTGCGATTAACTCCCGTACCGGGACGTGGTTCATATGGAATATGCCTTCTTCGCTTTCCAGCTTGCCGAGAAGAATCAATTCCGTCACGATTTTTTTGAGCCGTTCGGATTCCTTGACGATGACATCCAAACCTTTATTGGCATGATCCCCCGTAAAGATGCCGTCCTTGATGCCTTCGGCGTAACCTTGGATGGACATGAGAGGCGTCTTTAACTCGTGCGAGGTGTTTTGGAAAAACTGCTTCTGCGTCCGCTGGTATTTCTCCAATTCTCCGGCGAGATCGTAGACGGCTTTAGCGACTTCCCCGATCTCGCCTCCCGTTTCAATCAATCGAACTTCGGAGAAACGGCGCCTTTCCACCTTGTTCAATTCTTTTCTGAGCTCTTCGAGCGGTTTTACCAGTCTTCTCGTAATGAGCATGCTCAGTAGGAAAGCAACGACCCCGCCAACGGACAAGATGATCATCAACCTTTCAAACAAGGCGAGCTGCATGGCTTTAATCTTACTTAGCGGAGCTGCCATCACTGCCGTGACACCCTGCCAGTGCGGCGCACTGACTTGATTTGATGTTAACGTCTCGACAATATATTGATCATTTGTTGTCCTTTTCCAGATTTCTCCTGACCCGGTGGGGCTTTGCTTCGATAATTCCATCAATTCCGTTGTTGCTTCACCGGTCAGGGTACTGTAAACTACCTTCTCCCCAGGTGCAATTAATACCGCGCTCGTATCCCCCGACCATGTCGTCGTATTGGAATTTTTGATCGCTTCTGTTTGTCGAACCGACATAAGCGGCATGACTGGACTTAAATTCATCAGCCAGCTGGCCTGATCCCGCAGCTCTTTTCGCTGGCTATCCACTAAGGTGTCGAGCAGTAGGGGATGGATCAGAACGGCAGTAATCGTCAGAATGCATAGTAGCAGGAATGCAAATGAAAGATGAAGCCGATAAATCATTCTCATTTTATTGCTCCGTCCTTTTCTGTCCGCAGTCGATAGCCGTGCCCCCTTATGGTGTCGACGGGAAGCTCCTTTATTTTTCTACGCAGTCGTTTCACTAGATCGTCGATCGCCCGGTCGTAGCCGTAATAGTTATCTCCCCAAATTATCGTAAGCAACGCATCGCGGGTGAATGCCCGATTCGGTTGCTCTGACAACGTCTGCAGCAGTTCAAATTCTTTCAGTGTCATTTCGACTTCTTCCCCTCGCCAGAAAACGCGCCGTTCTTCCAGGACGAGCCGCAGCTCGCCAACTTCGATCTCTGTATATCCTGGTTGAGAAGGAAGAGGATTGTCCTGGGTTTGGGAAATCGAGCTAATCCGGTGGAATAAGCGGTTCACGCGTGCGACTAGTTCTCTTGGGCTGAAAGGTTTCGTCAAGTAATCGTCGCTTCCTAGTTCAATCCCTAAGATGCGATCAACTTCTTCATCGCGCGCCGAAATCATGATGATAGGCACTTCTGCCTCTTTGCGAATTTTCCTGCACAACTCGAAGCCGTTCATTCCCGGAAGCATGATATCGAGAATCCACATATCTGGCGGATCGTTCTTCCACAGCTCCCAAGCTTCTTCTGCAGTTGATAACGTCATCGTACCGTATCCCTCTTTATACAAATAAGCCGCAACGATTTCCTGGATCTGTGCATCGTCGTCGACTATGGCGATTTGATAGGACTTCATGCAGTAACCTCCTCAACATTTACCCGAGGACAATTCTACCATAAAAAATTCAGATACGGCCCGATTCCACACGTTTTCCACATTGCTTCCATATTTACTCCCGAATTTGTTTGTAAACTAATCGATGTACAGCCGTTCCGCAAAAAGCATTGAACGGCTCTCGATTGGAGGTTTCTTCGTGAAGTTTCGCCGTCTGGCACGCAGGGAGCTTCTAGCTGCCTTAGGTTTTCTAGCTCCAAGCTTATGTGGATTTTCCTTATTCTATCTCATTCCGTTTGGTCAGAGTGTCATGAACTCGTTCCAGGATCGGATTGGAGGAAATTTCACGTTGTCCAACTACAAGGAACTGTTTCTTAGTTCCTCCTTTCAGAAAGCGATGTCCAACACGTTCTGGTTCACCACGATCAGCGTGCCGATTCTCGTCGTTGTATCTCTCTTACTGGCGTTACTCTTGAATCAGCGGGTACTCGTTCGGAACTGGATACGTACAGCTTATGTACTGCCGCTAGTTGTACCTGTTGCTTCGATTGTGCTAGTCTGGCAAATCTTATTCGATTGGAACGGTACATTAAACGCTGTTTTGCAGTATTTCGGCTATAGCCGTCATGATTGGATGAAATCCGATTGGGCTGGATTAGTGATTGTGTTGGTCTATGTATGGAAGAACATCGGATACAACGTCATTTTGTTTCTGGCCGGCTTGCAGAACATTCCGGATCAATATTATGAAATTGCCAATCTGGAAGGGGCGGGTCCGGTTCGCAGGCTATTCGGAATTACACTCACGTATTTGACGCCGACGACATTTCTGGTCGTGCTCATGTCTGTGCTGAATTCGTTCAAGGTGTTCCGCGAGACGTATCTTGTCGCCGGTGCATACCCGCATGATCGCATCTATATGATGCAGCATTACATGAACAATATGTTCCTGTCCCTTGATATCCAGAAGGTATCGTCTGCGGCGGTATTGATGGCGCTTTGCATTATGGTGCTTATGTTGATTCTGTTTCGTACAGAGCAGATTTTCCGCTCTTACATGGAGTAAACGCAAGGAGAAGGGTAAAGGAGGTGAATGAGGTGATAAAGCAATGGGTGGCACCGCTATTGCGTTCGTTGTTGCTGATTGCCATCGCCGTCCTGCTGCTTATGCCCGTTGTCTTGAACATCGTCAGTTCCTTCATGACAGAGCGGGAGATTACGTCGAATTACAGCATGCTAGGCAAAACCGATACGAGCGTATTCGTAAATCTTAAGTGGATTCCCGATTGGGTGTCGTTCCAGCAATATAACAAAGTACTAATCGCTACGCCGCAATTTCTGTACCTGTTCTGGAATTCTATAATGCTAGTGATTCCTACCATTATCGGACAAGCGTTTGTGGCAACGCTAGCTGCGTTCGCTTTCGGTAAGCTGTATTTTCCGGGCAGGGATGGACTGTTCTTACTTTATTTGATAACAATGCTGATGCCGTTCCAGGTGACGCTCGTGCCCAATTACTTGATGGCTGATCGGCTGGGCCTCCTGAATCATCCTAGCTCTATCATATTGCCCGGGATATTCGGCGCCTTTGGCGTGTTTCTGCTACGGCAATTCATGCTCCAGATCCATTCGGCTTTTATTGAAGCAGCTAAAATCGATGGGGCGGGATACTTACGCATATTCATATCGATCGCACTTCCAATGGTGAAGCCGGGCGTTGCCGCACTCGTCGTACTCTTATTCGTTGACTATTGGAACATGGTCGAGCAGCCACTAATTTTTCTGCAGGATGCTGGGTTGCAGCCACTGTCTGTGTTTCTCTCTCGCATACAGGAAGATGCGCTTGGCGTCTCTTTTGCCGCCTCGGTTATTTACATGATGCCTATGGTACTTCTGTTCTTAAGTGCCGAAAGGTATTTTATCGAAGGAATCCAGCTTTCCGGCGTAAAAGGCTGAGCGTAGAGAATAGGCAACGTGAGGTCCACAAAGACAACGGATTACTGGCTTTGCAATGGTTGTATTTTCTCCGGCGACAATCAAATTTGATTACATTGAGAGGATGATTCTTTTGAAAAAAATAGGGTTAATCGTCATGCTATCTAGCGCACTGCTGTTATCCGCCTGTTCTAACAACCAGGGAGGCGATTCCAAAGTCGAGACAGAGGGTGGCCAGAAGACTGTTGTCATCTCTGTTATGAGGAAAGATCGTTTCTTGGAAACTGCAGCGCGACAATTTGAGGAACAGCATAAGGATATTCATATCGAAATGAAGGAATATAAAGCGCCAGAGCCAGCTGCAGAAGGTGGCATGGGGGTAGAGTCTATCTCTCTGGGAGACGTGGAAAAGTACGTGCAATCGGTGACGACGCAAGTCATTTCCGGCAAAGGGGCCGATCTTATTCTCATGAGTGAATTACCCCAGGACAAATTTGTCGCCCAAAAACTGCTGGTGGACTTGAACGATCTATTGTCCAAAGACAACTCGTTCGATCAAAAAGCTCTATTCTCTAATATTTTGCAGGCATCCCAAGACGGAGAGGGTTTGTATGCCATGCCGCTCTCTTTTTCGCTCTCGCTGTTTCAGGGAAATACAGAGTTATTGAAGAAGGCGAATATTTCAGTTGACGTCAATAAATCGTGGAGCTGGAGCCAGTTCAAGGATCTTGCCAAAAAACTGAAGGAGCAAGGTGATGCCGAAAAGCTTATTAGCCTGGATCCCTTGTCGCTGCTCTTCGATTTTATCGATGACAACTATGCTCAGCTCGTAGGGCAGGGCCAGCCGAACTTCGACTCGGATTTATTCCGCAATATGATGACAGATATCAAATCGATGTATGACGAAGGCTTGCTCAGCGATGGAATGTCGTTCGATAACAGTAATGCAGCATTTCAAATGGTGAATGTATTCAGTCCCGAGCAGGCACTAACGAAGCCTAAGGGCATGGATTATTACCAAAAGCCGAACGTGAGCGGGCAAAAGGTTGGTACACCGTTCCAGCCTACGTACAGTTTAGGGATAAACAGCAAATCCGACGTTCAACAGGAAGCATGGGCATTCATCAAGTTTTTGCTTTCTGAAGAAATGCAAGCTTCCCCGAATCTCACGGGAATACCAATGAATAAAGGGATCACCGATAAAAAATTCAAAGAAACTCTCCAAAAAATCGAGAACGGAACGCTGGAAACCATGATCCCACTAGACATGCTGCCGGATGGCGAAACAGTAAAAAAACGGATTGAAGCGGTAGAGAAGCTGATCTCGGAAACCAATTTTCGAAGATCTAGCGATATGAAAGTGATCACGATCGTCATGGAAGAGTTCAATAGCTTCATGAGCGGACAGAAATCGGCAGAAGAAGTAAGTAAACTTATCCAAAACCGAGTGAAAACGTATTTGAATGAATAACGGAAGAGGGGGAGATCGTTAGTCGATCTTTCCCTATCATGAGTTATAGAGGCAGGGAAGGAATGGAGGAGCAACAGATGTTACTACAGGGAAAACAACGCTGGGCAAGTGTAGGGCTAATCCTATTCTTTGTGCTGCTGGCCGGTCTGACATTATTCAGTAATACCCTAGAGACGGCAATGCTGCCGAAAGTGACCACCGAGAACCCTTCAAGTAAGCTTCTGGTGCATCATATTAAAGGCAGTGGCATCCTCACGCCGGTGAAGGTAAAGACACTCAACAGCGATAACGGCTGGCTGATCAGCGAAGTGCATGTGAAGGAGAAGGATCGCGTAAAAAAAGGACAGCTGCTAGTGACTTTCGACAGCACCAAGTCGCAAGAAGAGCTGCTGGAGGCGGAATACCAGCTCAAGAAGCATGACTTGAACCGGGAAAAGCTAAAAGAGCAGTATATTGTCGCTGGAAATGCCGAAGACGAAGAAGGGATGATCAGTGCCAAACGGGAACTGGATATCAACACATTGGATCGGAACAGTCTCCAGCGCAATATAGAACGGCTAAAACGTGAGCTAAGTAAAAGCAGGGCCATCCACGCTCCGTTTAATGGAAGGATTATTGAATTACCAGCAGAGCGAGGAATGATGATTGGGCAGGGGCAAAAGCTCATGACAATTGTCCAACTAAGTGAAGGGTATGAATTTTCGTTCACATTAGATAAGGATGCGGCAGCGATGCTGCAGGAGGGTGAGAAGATTCCCGTTCAATTGAAAGGAAAAGAAAAGGAAAAGTTCACTGGCACGTTATCCAAGATCACGATTGCTGCCCCAGCCCCAGGCCCAAATGAAAAGGGTGAGGGCGGTCAAAATGCGTCTGAGAGTGCGGATAAGCGGAAAATCGTTATGACACTACCGGCAGAAGGAACGGAGGGAGATGAGGCGGCGTCGGTGACCATAAAAAAGGAGCCCGCAGAGCAAGGACTGGTGATCCGAAATGAGCTAATCAAGAGTGATGGAGAGAGCAGCTATGTATGGGTGGTCCGTGAGAATAGAGGCACACTTGGTACGACCTATAGGGTTCAAAAGGCGTATGTTGTCAAAGGTGACATCGTAGATAAAGAAACGATTATTCTGGGCGGGCTTTTGAAGGATGAGCAATTGATTGCAGAATCAAGTGAACCCTTGCAGGAGGGCAATCGAATAAGACTAAAATGAGCAAGAATGAAAGCAGGAGGGAGTGTAATGAACAAACTTAGAACAACTGGTGCGGCCATACTGCTGAGTGCCACTCTTTTCATTCAGACAGCGGGCTATGGGGTATATACGACTTCTGCAAGTGCTGCTCCTGCTGCGCCTGCTGCGCCTCAAGGTTTTACATTGGATCAGTTAGGAACGATAGTCCTGAAGAACGGGGTTAGCGTCAAATTGACCGATGTCAATCTGATGGAGCAGGATAACGGGAATATACTAACCTACTCATTCACTTATACGAATGATACCAATAGCAGCGTTCTTTTAAAAGACTATTTCAATAAAGTGACTACTCCGGGAGGTACCGTTGTCCAAGGCAATACAGTGACCAGCAGTACATACGCCAAATCTATTCCCGCTAAATCTACTCAGAGTGTCACTTATTATGTGAATATCGGCAAGGCTAATAAGATTAACGGGATGAAGATATCCTTATATACTTGGGATTTCAACAGTGCAGATTTCCGGAGACAGCTGGGGACCTTTGCCGTTCCTGCTGCCTATTCTATCATCGTTCCCCAAGATCAGAGTAAAAATCTGACACTGAACAACCAGTTGGTTAGCACCAAGGCAGAGAGCTTGCAAATCTACAAATATAATGGAAAAGTATATGCAAAAGTGGGCATCAGCTTCTCCAATCTCGGCACAAAGGTTCTGGAGGACTTGAATTTGAAAGGATACCTTGCCTCGGCGGGAGGCTCGATTTTTAAACTGTCCTTGGATGATACGGTAGGAGCGAATCATAAAGTGCAGCCCAAGGAGAAAAAAACAATCTTTTTCCTAACGGAAATCCCTTCCTATATTAAAACAGATAAAATGCGTCTACAGTTCTCCCAGGAGGACAGTGCGCTGAAGATGGAGCTACCGGTGGCAACCTATTATCTTCCGACAGCTACTACGCCAAATCTCGTGGTCCCGAGTACTGTGGTGAAGAAGATTCTGATCAGCAATAACACGGTAGAAACTGAGCTGAAAAGTGCAAAGGTAGCTGCAAGCGGCAATTCGGCCAAGTGGGCGCTAAAATTCCGGGTGAAAAATAGCGGCAATAAATCCGTTACGCTACCTGCATATAAGCTGGAAGTGAAAGCGTCGGAAGGTTTAAGCTTCCCGGTAGATTCCAAGGCATTCGCGAGTCTGACGCTAAAGCCACTGGAAGAGAAGACCATCGACCTGACCGCTGAGGTTCCATTATCGGTAGATCAGGCCAAGTTACAGTTACAGTTGGTAGAGCCTGCTGCGGAGGGGAAGATTATTTTCCCGACGGCCTACTATCAGATTCCGTATTCGCTGCAAAGTAACCAGTGGCAGGATTCAGAATATATGGTAGATAACAATCATGGCAGGTTCGGTGTAAAGCTCGCAAATATTCAACGGCTGCCATGGCTTGATAAAGACCAAATGGTGGTCAAAATCAACATTCGCAACCTGCAATCGACTTCCGTGCAGCTCCCTACCCTTAAAGGGATTGTCATGGCTGAGGACAACAATGTTAGCAATACATCGCAGGTGGTGACGGAGGACACCCAAACGATTCTGGCTCCGAATGAGACGGCGGCCGTCTATGTGCTGTTCACAGTTCCTTATGCGTATACATTTAATCATTTAAAGATTGAACTCCAGGAAACGGTAGGAGAGGAGAAGGAGAACTTCCTGACCTTGAACACTACCCAACTGTATAACCAGGTAAAAGAGATCGAACCTCTCAGCCCCTTCAAGCTGGAGTTAGTAGGGAAGAAAGCAGAGATCGTTGAGCTTCTTACCACTATCTATCCGGGCACAGGGTCCAACATCATGTACACAGAATTGGTCATGAGCAATGAGGAGAAGCGCAGAGCCGATCAGGCGCAGCTTGTGGCGTACTACAAAACGCAGGACAATTACTACTATGAAGCCAAGGTCAGCCAGTCGGAAACGCCACCGGGTCCTAACGGGAAAAGCTTGGTGACCGTCTGGAGCAAGATTCCCGCGAATGTGGATCCCTCCAAGCTGGTACTCTATCTGGGCGCAGGGGTGGCTGATGGCAAGCTAACCTCTCCTGGTGGCAAACCCACCGGTTTTATCAACACGGTGTCGCTAGGACTAAACATGGTTAATGCGGAGCCGCAAAACAATCTGCTGGGCATAAATATGTCTCCATATACGCTATCCATTACGGATGCGAATGCCACAGTTACTGTTGGCAGCGATACACTGAATGCGGTGTTGAATTACAATCTTGAAGTTAGCAATTTGTATGAAGCCGGTCCATATGAACATAAGCTTGTGCTGGAACTCGTTGATCCACTGGGGCAGTCCATGTCTCAGACGCTGAATTTTGGTACAGATCTTCAGGTAGGGAGCTTCAAACGATATGCGATGACGTTAACTAGTAATGGATATAAGACGCTGGGTGGAGGAGCGATTCGGTTGAATGTATACGATGAATTCCACGGGCAGCGTAAGCAGTTGGCAACACAGACGTTTAAGCTTACTTCGCTAAGCAAGAAAAGCGACCAGCAGTAAATGGGATGTTGTTATTAAATAAGAAAAAGAAGAAGCCGTGAGGGAAGTCTCACGGCTTCTTTGCGCGCTATATAAGATGAATAAAAAATAAAAAAGCACTAATTAGCTCTATTATTGATACGGAAAGTGCGTGGGGTCAGGCCAATCTCCCGTTTGAACATATTGCAGAACTGGGCGTCATTCACAAAGCCTGAAGCAGCAGAGACTTCAGAGATATGCATTTGTGTGTGCTTGAGCAGTGATTTGGCATAATCCAGACGCTTTAGAAGAAGATAACGCAGCGGTGAGCAGCCATAACGTTCTTTGAACAAATGGCGGAACCGGTCATAGCTATAGCCGGACATCTCTGCCAGGGAGCCTATCGGCAGTTTTTGCCGATAATGCTCGTCCATATAATTCATAACATATTGCACACGGTCCTCCGAAAGCGACGGCGATCCTGTAGCTCCGAGCAAGCGGAGTAAGTGAACAGTGATTTCGCTCATCTGAAGATTCAGCAGCTCCGCAAAACCTTCACGCTTCCGGCAAAACTCCTCTTTCATCCGGAGCATGTTCTGCAGCACAGTCTGTTCTTTATCATCTTCATAAACCCCGGCCAGCGCATTCATCTGCGGGTTATCGCAATGAAAACCTACGAATAAAATATCGGCCTCAGGCTGATGGTTCTCGTCATGCTTGGTATTTGGCGGGATCAGTGAGAAGGAGGAGTTACGAAAATGATAGCTTCGCGTCCCAACGTTACAGGTTCCCAATCCTTTTATATAGTAAACCAGTTCGTAGCATTCATGCTGATGCGGGGGGATATAAGTTCCAGATTCATGCTCTGCGCTTACAATATATAGAACACGTACCATGTTGATCCTCCTTGTTGAGTCTTTTAGCCGAATCGTACAAAAATATGACCGAAACTATATAATTATTTGTAATGATATTTGTTATGATCGTATCAGTTAAACCGAATATTCGCAACCTGACCGGCCATCTCGTTCGGAAATTGATTCGGTTTATGCAGGGGAATATCATGAAAACATCCATTTTTTAATGAAAATAGGAAAAATTCATGATTATCATTATTTGGTTTACATTTTCAAACTAGAAATAGACTAACGTAAATTGTGCAAATCTTTGACTATCGGAAAAGACCGGTTCTGACAAAACGACCAACTACAAACAGGGGTGTGACTAGGAAAATGAAAAAGAAGGTTCTGGCATTAATGCTACTGACAGTAATGGTACTGGTAACGGCATGTGGTAGCGGTGCATCCAATAATGGGACGTCCACAGCGAACGGAAACCAGACGGCAGAAGGCGGAGAGTCGGCTTCGGCTGGCAAACTGAAGGTCGTACTGATTATTCCAGGCACGCTGGGAGATAAATCTTTTTTTGATGCGGCGAACAACGGTCTCCAGAAAGTGAAGGAAGAGCTGGGTGCAGAAACCAAGGTCGTTGAGATGGGTACAGATAAAACCAAATGGGAGCCTACGTTTAATGATATCGCGGCTGGGGATTGGGACGTTATCATCTCCGGTGGCTCTGAGATTACAGAAATGTTCAACGCTACAGCAGAAGCTAATCCAGATAAAAAATTCATCAACTATGATACGGACATCGACGAGGCTCCGGCTAATATGTACAACATGTCTTATGCGACTAATGAGGTTTCTTTCCTCGCAGGCGCAGTTGCAGCCTTGACAACACAGTCCGATCTGCCGAATGCCAACAAGGATAATGTGATTGGTTTTGTAGGTGGTATGGACATCCCTGGAATCAATGCTTTCCTGGTAGGATACATTCAAGGTGCACAGTATGTCGATCCAAGTGTAAAGGTAGCGGTGTCCTATGCAGGTGACTTCGTCAACCCGGCCAAGGGCAAGGAACTATCGCTGATTCAGTACAATTCCGGTGTAGACGTGATTTTTAATGTAGCTGGTGGTACAGGCCTCGGCATCTTCGATGCAGCTAAAGAGAAGAAGAAATATGCAATTGGTGTCGATTCCGACCAAGCGGCGCTGATTAAAGATACTGACGCTGAAAAGGCTAACCTTATCATTACTTCGGCAATCAAAAAAATTGATATGGCGATTCTAGGGGCTGTGAAAAAGCTCCAGAACGGTACTCTTGAAATGGGTAAACGAGATGTACTGAGCTTCGTGGATGACGGTGTAGGTATTGCAGAGAACGATATCTACAAAAAAGTTCTGCCAGCGGACCTCCAAGCTAAAGCGGATGAAGTGAAGCAAAAACTCATTAACAAAGAAATCAAGGTAGATAACGCAATGGGGATGGAAACTTCGGAAGTGGAAGCGATCCGTAATGCGGTTAAACCTTAATTCCATAAAAGATCAATATTCCAAAATATAAGTTTCGACACTGATTGTCATGACTTCCAAGTTGAAAGGCGTTGAGACCTATGCAAACCGCTCTGCTGGAGATGCGGGGAATTACCAAAGTATATCCAAACGGCGTTGTTGCGAACAAAGATGTTCATTTTTCGCTTCGTGCAGGCGAGATTCATGCGATTGCCGGTGAAAATGGGGCGGGCAAGTCAACACTCATGAAGATCATTTTCGGCATGGAAGAGCCGAGCGAGGGCGAGATTTATATCAAAGGCGAGAAGGTGCGGCTGCAATCTCCTCAGGATGCTATTGATCGCGGGATCGGCATGGTGCACCAGCACTTTATGCTGGTGCCTTCATTCACCGTGGCGGAGAACATGGTGCTGGGGATGGAGCCGCGCCGGGGTGTTGGCATCAACTATGCCGAAGCTGTACGGATGACCGAGGAGACGGCACGCAAATACAACCTTGCCGTGAATCCCAAGGCGAAGGTGGAAGATCTGACCGTCGGCATGAAGCAGAAGGTCGAAATTCTGAAAGCCTTGCTGCGCGGCGCCAAGATCTTGATCTTGGACGAGCCTACGGCGGTGCTGACGCCGCAGGAGACAGAGGAGCTGTTCCGAGAGCTGACGCAGCTTAAGGAGCAGGGCCATACGATTGTTTTTATCTCGCATAAGTTGAAAGAGGTCAAGGCTATTTGTGACCGGATTACTATTATGCGCAGCGGACGGAGTGAAGGGGTATTTCAGACGGCTGATGTTACCGAGCAGGAGATCTCACGGCTGATGGTCGGCCGGGATGTGGTGCTGAAATACGATAAAGAAACAGCTCCGGATGGTGGTCGGGTACTGACAGTTGAGCAATTGAACGTCAACGATCAGCAAGGTAAGGCATTACTCACAGATATCAATTTCGCGGTACATGGCGGTCAGATTGTCGGAATTGCCGGAGTCGAGGGCAATGGGCAGACACAACTGATTGAAGCCTTGACCGGGGGACTTACCGGGGTGTTCAGCAGTGGGGCAGTGAAGGTAAAAGGAAAGGACATCCTTAATTCGAGCCTGCTGGATATCCGCCAGCAGGGCGTCGCTTATATCCCTGAAGACCGGATGCGCCAGGGGGCCGCGGGAGAAGCTAGCATTTCCGATAACCTGATCTCTACTCGCTACCGCTCCAAAGAGATGAACCGGGGCCCGTTTCTGAATGGATCAAAGATTGCCGCACTGGCAGCTTCGCTCGTTGAGGAATTCAAGGTGCGCTGTTCTGGTCCTGCTCAGCAGATCGGAATGTTATCGGGAGGCAATATGCAGAAGGTAGTTGTTGCCAGAGAATGTTCAACAGGTCCTGACCTATTGATTGCTGAGCAGCCTACTCGGGGTGTTGACATTGGCGCGGCTCAATTCATTCATAAGAAGCTCTTGGAGCTGCGACAAGCTGGCAGTGCTGTCCTGCTTGTGTCGGCAGACTTGAACGAAATCCTGGAGATCAGTGATGTACTCTTGGTCATGTATGAGGGGCAGATTGTCGCTTCCTTCGAGAAGCCTTCTGCAGTAAGTGAAGAGGAGCTTGGATTATATATGCTGGGAATCAAGCGGCAAAATGAGCGGCAGACCGGGGAGGCCACAGAACATGTTTAAATCCAAATATTTCGAGGTCATCCGGACAACAGCGGTCATTGTGATCTCACTGGCGATTGCCTTTCTAATCATTTCGCTCGTCAGCGATCATCCGGTCAAGACCATCGGGATTTTTCTGCTGGAGCCGCTTTCGACTAAAGGACATATCGGGAATGTCGTTGAGATGGCCATCCCGCTCATGTTTACGGGGCTGGCGGTATCGCTTCTGTTCCGTGCGAACATGTTCAACTTGGGTGCTGAAGGTATTTTCTATTTCTCGGGCGTCGTAACTTCTGTGCTGGCGATCCACTTGACCCTGAACAGCTGGCTGCATCCGCTGGTGGCGATTGCCGCCGGATCGATTGTCGGAGCGCTGTTGTCGGCGATTCCGGGGATACTTAAGGCCAAATGGAATGCCAATGAGCTGGTGACCTCCTTGATGTTCAACAATATTTTATTCGGCATCGGATTGTATCTGTTGAACTATCATTTGCGGGATGCCAAAGCCTTCGCGAACGTCTCTTACAAATTCGAGAAAACGGCGCAGCTGAGCAAAATTTTTCAGGGCACACGCATTCATACCGGACTCATTATCGTGGTCGTGCTGATTGTGCTGGCGCATCTGTTTCTTTATAAAACCAAATGGGGCTATGAGCTGCGCATGACGGGAATCAACCGGGAGTTTGCCCGCTACTCCGGCATGAAGACAGCCAAAGTTATTATTATGGTCCACCTGATCGCCGGATTTATCGCAGGGATGGGCGGATCGGTGGAGGTGCTGGGGATGTATAGCCGCTTCCAATGGACGTCTTTGCCGGGTTACGGACTGGATGGGGCGCTGGTGGCGATGCTGGCTAAGAACAACCCGCTGTCTGTCATCGCATCGGCGCTCTTCCTGGCTTATATCCGGATCGGTGCGGATCTGATGTCCCGCTTGTCAGATGTCCCGTCTGAGATGATCTCGATCATCCAAGCGGTAATTATTCTATTGATCTCGGCGGAGCAGTTCCTGAAGTTCTGGAAGAACCGGATGCTGCTGAAGGAGGCCAAGGAAGCATGAACAGCCTGCTTAATGTTATTTTGACAACAGACTTTGCGTTCTCGGTTCTCCGGGTGACGACCCCGATTCTATTCGCGGCTCTGGGGGCTCTGATCTCTAATCGTGCTGGCATCATTAACATCGGGATGGAGGGCATTATGCTTGTCTCGGCCCTGGCCGGTGTTATTGTCAGCTCCTATACCGGGAGCGCTTGGGTGGGACTACTGGGCGCGGTGCTGGCAGGAACGCTGATTGCGGGAATTCTGGCTTTTTTCACCCTCCAATTCAAAACCCATATTATTCTCGGCGGGGTAGCGATCAACATGTTCGCTTCGGGTGGTACGGTGTTTCTACTGTATCTGCTTAGCGGGGATAAGGGTTCATCTACTTCGCTGCCAAGCAAGGTGCTGCCAAGTATCGATATCCCTGTTCTAAAAAATATTCCTGTGCTGGGCCCGATCCTGTCGGGACATCACATTCTGACCTACCTTTCCATCGTAGCGGTCTTCGTCGTCTACTATCTGCTCAACCGTACGCCGCTGGGGCTGCGTATCCGTTCGGTCGGAGAGAATCCGCATGCGGCACAGTCGGTCGGTGTCAGTGTGGTGAAAATCCAGTATATGGCGCTGCTGCTCAGCGGATTTTTTGCCGGACTGGGCGGGGCCTACATGTCGATGGGCTATCTTTCGCTCTTCACACGGGACATGGTGGCTGGACGCGGCTGGATTGCCATTGCGGCAGAGTCGATGGGGCGAAGCACAACGGTAGGCACGGCGCTGACCTCATTGTTGTTCGGGGCGGCGGATGCACTTTCGAATGCCTTGCAAGTTCTTAAAATTCCGGCAGAGCTGATTGCTACGTTACCTTATGTAGCGACAGTCATCGGACTGGTCATCTATGCGGTCTCCGAGACGCGGAAGAAGAACCGCAAAGTGAAAAGTCCGGTCGTTAAGTAGAAATAGTGGAGAGAGCATATACAGACAGACTTACAAGATGAGGAGCGACACAACTATGGCTACACCTATTATTATCGATTGTGATCCAGGTCATGATGATGCGATTGCGATTCTGCTAGCCTATGCACATCGGGATCAACTGGATATCCGGGGAATTACGACGGTGGGCGGTAATCAGATTCTAGATAAAATCACGGATAACACGCTGAAGCTGCTCAGCTTTATCAACGCCGACATCCCGGTGGCCAAAGGTGCTGCTGCACCGTTGCTTGGCAAACTTGTAACCGGAGAAGCAGCGCATGGCGAGTCAGGCATGGATGGTCCGTTGCTGCCGCCTAGCAAATTCCGTCCGGTAGAGCAAGGTGCGGTGGAATTCATGCTGAATATCATCCGTTCTTCCGAAGAGAAAATTACACTGGTGCCTACCGCACCCTTAACGAATATCGCCCTGCTGCTTACGGCTTACCCTGAAGTGAAGGAGAAGATCGAGAAGATCTCCCTCATGGGCGGGGGCTTGGCCTACGGCAATGTTACTCCAACAGCAGAGTTCAATATTTATGTAGATCCAGAAGCGGCGCGCATCGTGTTCGAATCCGGTATTCCGATTACGATGAGTGGCCTGGATGTGACGGATAAGGCGGCGATCTTTGAAGAAGAGATCGAGGCACTGAAACAGCGGGGTCCGGTCTCGGTCATGGTAGGTGAACTGCTCGATTTTTATTCCATTTTCGGCAAGAAAATGGGCTTTGTGGGCAGCGCCCTACATGATCCTTGTGCCATCGCCTGGCTGCTGCATCCGGAGTTATTCACCTCTGAGAAGCTCTATGTAACCGTGGAGACAGAGGGCAAATTGACCCGGGGGATGACTGTTGCGGACAGACGCAAGAAGCCTGACCGTCCAGCCAACACGGAGGTACTGCTAGGTGTGGACCGCGAGGCATTCATGAAGCTGCTGTTCGACTCACTGGAGCACCTGGATCAAGAGCTTCTGCGTTCTGCGGAAGGGAACTAGCTTATGGCAGGTTGGGAGACACTGCGCGAGACCGTGCGGCTGGAGATGATCCAGCGCGGGGAAGAGGGCTGCCGCACAGATGGTTTTGCCGGTAAGCTGGAAGCAGCCGGAGACGATGAAGCGAAGCTGCTGCAGGTCTACGGGGAACTGATGCAACTGGAAATAGCTGAGGATTTCCCTTATCAGGAGCCTTCCGGGCTGGAGGACATTCGCGCGCTTCGTCCAGAGGGTCCGCGTAAGCTGGACACCGGGTGGAGTGAGTCGGAATGGCGCGATAAATTCTACGGCGCTTGGCTCGGGCGCAGCGTTGGCTGCGCACTTGGCAAGCCGCTGGAATATTGGGATTATCTCTATGGCAAGGACGGTCGTCCCGGCTGGGAGAATGTCGAGCTGTGGTTCCGCGGGGCCGATGCCTGGCCAATTAAGGGCTACACGCCGGGACATTCGCGGGCTGCCGCAGAGTATGGACTTGGCTTAAGCGAATGGACTTTTGCGAGCACAGCAGAGACCATCCGGTATATGGAAAGCGATGATGACATCCGCTATACGGTGCTTGGCCTCCTGCTGCTGGAGCAGAAGGGGCTGGATTGGGATTCATGGGATGTCGGCAAGCTGTGGCATCGCCACTTGACGTATAGCCAGGTCTGCACGGCGGAGACGCAGGCCTATATGAACTTCATGCAGGAGACGAGTCACCTGCATGGCGGGAAGCCGGCGGATTGGAGCCGGCGGCAGGAGCGGGTACGGATGCATTTGAATCCGTACCGCGAATGGATCGGCGCCGCGATTCGCGCCGATGGGCTGGCCTACGGCGCAGCGGGCCACCCGGAGCTCGCGGCGGAGCTGGGTTGGCGGGATGCCTCCTTCTCCCATGAGAAGAACGGCATCTACGGCGAGATGTTCAACGCGGCGATGATTGCCGCCGCGTTCGCTGAAAGCGATAACGAGCGGATCATAGAGATCGGCTTGAGCGAGATTCCGCACACCAGCCGCCTCGCCAGCGATGTGCGGCGCGGTGTGGAAATTGCCCGTTCTGCGAAGAGCGAACGGGAGTTGGTCAACACCATTTGGGATACCTTCAGCCATTATGATGCGGTGCATACGAATAACAATGCGGCTCTGGTGGCGGCGTCGCTGGTCTATGGCGGCGACGACTTCGAGAAGGCTGTCGTCACCTCAGTCTACGGCGGTATGGACACCGACTGTAACGGTGCGACGGTCGGCTCCATTATGGGAGCAAAGCTAGGGGCGAGTCAGTTGCCGCAGAGCTGGATAGGACCGCTGAACGATACACTGTACGCGGACCTGCCCGGCTTCCATCCAATTGCGATCTCGGAATGTGCTGAGCGGAGTTATCAGGTGTTCTTGAAGCTGCGAGAGGAACTTGAGGCGTCTGCTAAGGCATAAATCGTTGAGGACTTGGAGCTATCTGGCTTCGAGGAGTAATTCTAAAGTCTGCTGTTCAAGTGCAGCCTCTAGAATTACTCCTTTTTTGATAGGGAATGGTGGAATAGATAGAACGCATTAAAAAAACAAACATAGCCAAGAAAAGAGAGTGCTTATAAGATTATAAGAAGGATCTAAGTGTAATTAACGGCATTTTCGTACCTTAAATCTTCTGGAGCTAGGGGATAGTAGAGATTAAGTGCAATATTGTACCTTAAATCTTCCAGAATACCCCGTCCAGCGTGTTTTTTCGAAAAATAAGATACAATAATACCCTTATTTCCCTCATTTGCCTATATTGAAGAAAAATAAGGTGCAAAAATGCTGTTAGTTGGGGAGGTGGCCCCTTTTACCACTGTTAAGACGACGGCGGGTGAAGGGGAATATACTGCTTCTATTGGTATCGCTCGATTTGAACAGCCATGGATTATAGGTCTTGCTGTCAACGGTCCATGTTCCGGTGCTAGCTTCCCTATGGAAAGCTGAAGGCTGCTTTCATACGCTTTCCACTTACACAGTTCCAAACTTCCCCGTTCCCCATCTTCGCTTTTTTATTAATTTCTTTTGTTTGGCTCATATAGGTGGTTTTATGTAAAATACTTGCCAGGTACCTGTAACTTGAATATGATAGGAGTAAGAAAACCGTTGATCCGCAGGTTCATACTGTCATTAAACATTATAACGTTATAATGAATGAGGTGGGAGAGTTGGAAGAAAGGCTTGTGCTTCGTAATTTAAAAAGCATTAATGGGCAGGCCCTGGATATCGTCATAGAAAATGGCCTAATTGTAGACATTACGGAGCCTGGGGCAGGTCGTGGACAGCAAGAGTGGGATGGGGCTGGAGCATTTGTGAGCAGCGGGTGGATTGATATGCATGTGCATGCTTTTCCCGAATTTCATCCTTATGGTGACGAGATTGATGCAATAGGTGTGAGACAGGGCGTCACCACGATTGTCGATGCCGGGAGCTGTGGGGGTGACCGGATCGCTGAACTGGCTGCCAGCGCGAGTACCGCCAAGACCCGTCTGTTTGCTTTTCTGAACATTTCCCGAATTGGGTTGCAGCGGGTGGATGAATTGTCCCAACTGGAATGGATCGACAAGATTAAAGTTCAGGAAGCCGTGTTGAAGAACCGCTCATTCATTGTCGGATTAAAGGCAAGAATCAGCCAAAGCGTTGTGGGAGAGCAAGGCATTGAACCGCTGCGCAGAGCCCGGGAATTGTCTGACGAGACTGGGTTACGACTTATGGTGCATATCGGTTCTGGTCCCCCGGAGATCGAGGAGGTAGTGCCGCTGCTAGAGCGTGGAGATATCATCACGCATTACCTGAATGGAAAGAGCAATAATCTGTTCGACGAAGAAGGTCAACCACTGAAGGTGCTGCAAGAGGCGATTACACGAGGCGTTCATCTGGATGTGGGTCATGGGACAGCAAGCTTTTCCTTCAAAATCGCTGAAGCGGCGAAGCGTCACGGTATTCCGCCGGATACCATCAGCACCGATATTTATCGCAGCAACCGGCTGAACGGTCCAGTCTACAGCTTGGCGAACGTGTTGTCCAAGTTTTTGTATCTGGGTTATTCACTAGAGGATACACTTGCGGCAGTCACTACACGGGCAGCGGATTGGCTGGGCAAGCCGGAGCTGGGCCGGATAAGGATCGGAGAACCTGCCAACCTTACATTGTTCACCGTAGAGACCGGTCCAGCCGTACTGGTGGATTCCGAAGGAGAGCAAAGAAATACAGACCAACTCATCCAGGTTAAAGGAGCTGTTGCACATGGAGAATTCATTGAATGCGAAGTACGGGCTTAAACGTGTTATTAATGCCAGCGGACGCATGAGCATACTAGGGGTATCGGCACCCACTAATACCGTTATGGAGGCTATGAAAAAAGGCGGACAGAGCTATGTGGAGATTGCTGATCTGGTCGACAAGGGCGGAGATTATATTGCACGTATTCTCGGCTCCGAAGCCGCAGTGATCGTGAACTCTGCTTCCAGCGGAATCGCGCTGTCGGTAGCCGCCTTGGTAACGCAAGGCAACGGCCGCATCAGCGAGCGCCTGCATCAGGATAAGATTTTACGAAATGAGATTATTATCCTCAAGGGTCACAATGTGCAATATGGTGCGCCTGTAGAGACGATGGTCTACCTTGGCGGAGGCAAACTGGTCGAGGTTGGCTATGCCAACGAAGGCCGAGGCGAGCATATTGAGGATGCTATCAGCGATACCACCGCAGCGATTCTCTATGTGAAATCACATCATGCGGTCCAAAAAAATATGATCTCTGTCGAAGAAGCATGGGAAATTGCTCAGCGGCGGGGTGTTCCTCTGATTGTCGATGCGGCAGCAGAGGAAGATATTCACAAGTACGTGAAATGTTCTGACCTAGCCATCTATAGCGGCTCTAAAGCGATTGAAGGTCCGACCTCCGGCATCGTTGCCGGGCGGCGTACGTATGTCGAATGGCTGAAGGTACAGCTGCATGGCATAGGGCGGAGCATGAAGGTGGGCAAGGAGACAGCCTTTGGACTGCTACAGGCGCTGGACGAATACATCGTTAAGGAAGACCGTAGCGAACAGGAAAAAGCGATACTCCAAACCCTTCTCACACTGAATGAATTGCCTGGTGTGAAGGTAACGATTGTGCAGGACGAAGCGGGACGCGAGATCTATCGGGGGCGTGTGCACCTGGATCAGGGGCAAACTGGAATTAGCGCTGTGACTGCGGTGGAGAAGCTGAGAGAGGGCGATATCGCCATATATACACGGGACTATGGTGTAAGGCAGGGTTATTTTGACATTGATCCGCGTCCGTTGCTGGGCGATGACATACAGGTTATCCAATCGGAAATCTATAAATTAGCAGGAGGAAAATAACATGTCCAACATTACAAAGCGTTTCTACAACAACCGGGTGGCATTAAATGTATTGGCTAAGGATATTGAGAACGCCAAAGAAATCTATGAAGCGGCAGAAGGATATGTTCTGGTAGGCGTCCTCTCCAAAACCTATAAAACAGCAGAGGAAGCTGTAACGGCGATGCGCGAATACGGTAAAGAGATTGATGATGCCGTGTCGATTGGACTTGGTGCCGGAGATAACCGTCAGGCGGCCGTAGTCGCCGAGATTGCCAAGCATTACGGGGGCAGCCATATCAATCAGGTATTTCCTGCCGTGGGAGCTACCCGGGCCAATCTTGGGGGAACAGATAGCTGGATTAACAGTCTGGTATCGCCTACCGGCCGTCCAGGTTATGTGAATATTTCGACAGGTCCGCTGAGTGCAGCGGGAGAGGAACACGCCATTATACCGGTTAAGGCAGCGATTGCACTGATCCGGGATATGGGCGGAAATGCGATCAAGTATTTCCCGATGCAAGGTCTGGAGCTTGAAGAGGAATATCGTGCTGTAGCCAAGGCCTGCGCCGAGGAAAACTTTGCGCTGGAGCCAACAGGCGGCATTGATATGGAGAATTTTGAAGCCATTTTGCAGATTGCTCTGGAAGCAGGTGTGCAGCAAGTGATTCCCCATGTATACTCTTCGATTATCGACCAGGCATCTGGCAAGACGAATATAGATGACGTGCGGACTTTGCTGCAAATGATGAAAAAGCTGGCTAACGCTTATGCCTAAAAAGATTGCCGCCTTCGGCGAGGTCATGATGCGCCTGCAGGTGCCGGGTCATGATCTGCTATCCCAGAGCAATATGCTGCGCTACTCTTTTTCCGGGACGGGTGTGAATGTACTGTCAGCGCTGGCCAACTTCGGGCATACGGGTTGTCTGATCTCACGCTTGCCACACAACCCGGTCGGAGACGCTGCGACTGCTGAATTGCGGGGACTGGGAATCACTACGGAATTGCTCCAGCGCGGAGGAGATTATATGGGGATGTATTTTCTCGAAAATGGGTTCGGTGTACGCCCCGGCCGGGTAACCTATACCAATCGTTTGGAGAGCAGCTTCAATACAGCACCTGAAGGCACCTATGATTACGGTGGGATTGCCCAGTCTATCGCTGCCATTCATTTCTGCGGTATTACGCTGGCTATGAACGATGCTGTCCGAAGCCATATGAAAGCACTGGCCTTGGCGGTGAAAGCGCAGGGGGGACTGGTGATTTTCGATTGCAACTACCGTGCTTCGCTCTGGGGAGCAGAAGGCCATACGAGAGCCAAACCATACTATGAGGACATGCTGAAGCTGGCGGACATCGTTACGATGACTGAAAAAGACGCCTTGTGGACACTAGGGATGAGCACGGACAAAGAGGGACGTAAGGCGCAGCTTGAAGAACTCATTCCGGCTGTAGCCGACGAATATAGCATTAAGGTCATAGCCGGAACCCACCGGGAAATCCACGGCGACAATTCACATTCATTGCTCGGCTACATATACAAGGATCAAAGTTTGGTGTTCACTGATCCCCTAAGGTTCTCTGTATATGATAGAATCGGTGCAGGAGATGCCTACGCAAGTGGAATTATCCATGGGGAATTAGAGGGCTGGCCCGCGGAGCAGACCGTCCGGTTCGCAGCGGTGGCGGGCATGCTCGCCCATACGATCTCTGGCGATACGCCGAAGGCTTCGGAAGGGGAGATTCTCCGTGCAATGACGGAAGCTGTGGGCGATGTGGAAAGGTAGTGGAATTTGTCATGAGTTTGTCGAGGCAAGACAGACCGTTGTACCTGCAAATCAAGCATATTTTAAAAGAACGGATTCTTTACGGCGTGTACCCGCTAGGGTCCATCATTCCTTCCGAGCCGAAGCTGGAAAAGGAATTTGCCGTCAGTAAAATTACCGTTCGAGGAGCCGTTCAAGAGCTGGTTCAGGAAGGTTTTCTGGAAAAGGGCAGCGGGAGAGGCACCAAGGTCATCCGCAACAAGGAGACTTCCCGTCTGTCCAAGTGGAAGCATTTCACGGAAATTCTCGTGGAGGCAGGGCATACCATCCGCAAGGAGTGGTTGCGTGCAGAAGTGCATCCATGTGCAGAGGGCACTGAGCCCTATCGGCTGTTCGGCGGGCGTTGTCTGAAGCTGGAGCGTATTTTTTTCCTTAACGATGCTCCCTACATTTATTATACGCATTATCTGAGCATGACCGTGGAGGACTTAGAGTTATCCAGCTTTAGCGGACGATCCCTCTATGAATGGCTTGAGGAACAGGGGATTACTCCCGACAGACTGCGGGATGAATTCTCTGTTGCCCTCGCCCCGCCGGAGGTGGAGCAGAATCTGCGTCTGCCGGGTAACAGTCATGTGTTGAAGAGAACGCGTTATTCCTTTAACGAGCAGGGAACAGCTATGGAATGGAGTATTGGTTATTACAATACGGAATTGCAGAGCTATGTAGCTGACTATGATGTGTAGATCTACAAGCTGTGCAGATGAGTAATTGTGCAGACATTGTTTAAGTATGTGGTATATCAGTAAGCAGTTCGGGTTATAATCATTAAAATCCTCTTCGCGATTCATTCTCGCGGTGGGGATTTTTTCTTTTTTTGAGGCCTTTTAAAATAGGAATATATCATTTTTAGAAAATTAATGACACAGACGATAAAATACCTTATTATTTAAGGAGATTTTGAATAAAACAGTTTTTGAATATTTATAGTACAATATTTACCTGATCACTTGCTGCTGCCGTAAGGCATGGGAAGGAGGGGATTCATATGCTGTCACTGAGCCGTATAAGCAAGAACTTTGAAGTCAAGGATGGCGTGTATCAGGCGGTAGATTCGGTGACGCTTGAAGTGGAAAAGGGATCTATACACGGAATTATCGGGGCAAGCGGGGCGGGAAAGTCCACTTTGCTGCGGTTGATCAACCTACTGGAAAGGCCGGATGAAGGCAGCGTTAGCCTCAATGGCCGAGAGATGACCGTGCTGCCGGAGAAGCTGCTGCGGCAGGAACGACAGAAGATCGGGATGATTTTTCAACAGTTCAATCTTGTAGCGAATGTGTCGGTCAGCCGGAATGTCTCCATCCCTCTGGAACTGGCTGGTGTCCCGAAGCGTGAGCGCACGGTGCGGGTGGAGGAATGCTTGCGCTTTGTTGGACTGGCAGATAAAGCCGGGCAGTATCCTGCCCAGCTCAGTGGTGGACAGCGGCAGCGGGTAGCCATTGCCCGTGCACTGGCGAATCATCCGGGGCTGCTGCTATGCGATGAGCCAACATCATCGCTTGATCCGGCAACGACTACGGAGATTCTTGGAGTGCTGAAGCATATCAACGAGAAGCTTGGGGTCACGATCGTCATCGTCACGCATGAGATGGATGTCGTCAAGAGACTGTGCAGCCATGTCTCTGTGATGGAGGATGGACGAATAGTAGATACCTTCTCCCGGGCGGACGGAGAGTTCCTTCCTGCGGCAAGCAGCTCCGGTTCCTACCGGGAGCAGATTCTTGGCAAAGCGAGGGAAGATCATGCTTGAGAATGCCTTCAAATACCAGGAACAAATGTGGCAGTCTATCGGGGAGACCTTCGTCATGGTCGGCATTTCCGTGGGAGCGGCGGTGCTGCTGGGTCTCCCGCTGGGAACGCTGCTTTATTTTTGCCGCAAGGGTCAGCTGTATGAGAATAAGACGTTGTCTCTGGTGCTGAACACGCTGGTGAACATCGTGCGCTCCTTCCCGTTCTTGCTGCTCGTTGTTGCAATGATTCCTGTGACTCGTCTGATTGTGGGAACGGCTATTGGAACGATTGCGGCCACAGTTCCGTTGTCCATTGTCGCTATTGCCTATTACTCCCGTCTGGTGGAGCAGGCATTGCTGGAGATTCCGCGGGGAACTACGGAGGCGGCGTTATCGATGGGAGCTTCCAGGCTAGGTTTGATTTTTAAATTTCTGTATGTCGAAGCCCGTTCAGGGCTCGTGCTGGGATTAACCACCTCAACCATCAGCTTCATCTCGTTCTCCACGGTGATGGGTGTGGTTGGTGGCGGCGGGGTTGGTGACTTTGCGATCCGCTACGGCTACCAGCGTTATGAGACCGAGGTGATGGCCTACGCGATTGTGGTCATGATTGTGCTGGTGCAGATCGTTCAGTTCAGCGGAAGCACTATAGCGCGGTTGCTGGACAAGAAATAAAGCTTGTATCTATATACAAATATTAATCTGGGGGTAATCAAACTAATGAAGAAGTCTATAATTGCGTTGTTTGCAGTAATGGTATTGATCGTGGCAGGTTGTGGTAACAAAAATACATCCGTGAATGATGCAGCACCGGCGCCGACAAGCACCGAGCCTGTAAAAATAAAAGTGGCCTCGCTGATTCCACCGATGACGGATATTCTGGATATCGTTAAACCGCTGCTGAAAGAAGAAGGCGTGGATATGGAAGTTGTGGTGCTGTCGGATAACGTACAGCCGAACGAAGCCCTGGCGAACAAGGAAGTGGATGCGAACTTCTTCCAGCACGTTCCTTACATGAAGCAGTTCAATGACAGCAAAGGTGCACATCTGGTAGCTGTTCAACCGGTGTATAACGCAATCTATGGAGGTTATTCCAAACGGTACAAGAACATCGCCGATCTGCCTGAAGGTGCTACACTCGTCATGGCGAATGACCCGTCCAACATCGGCCGTTCCCTGGTGATGTTCGAAGCTGCCGGACTGATCAAACTGAAAGAAGGCGTAGGCATTCAGGCTACACAAGCTGATATTACCGAGAATCCGAAGAACTTCAAGTTCAAGGAAGTAGATCTTCTGATGCTGTCCCGTATGCTGGATGATGCCGATCTGGTAGCGATGACTCCGGCCTATGCCAAACCACTGGGATTAACGCCGACAAAGGATGCGCTGATTACAGAGAGCGAGGATTCCGAGTTCGCAATTACCCTGGTAGCACGCGAGGACAACAAGGACTCCGAGGCCATCCAGAAGCTGGCCAAGGCGATCAGCGGCCCTGAAGTGAAGAAATTCCTTGAGGACAACTACGCGGATATCGCGCTGCCTGCTTTTAAATAAGATTTGTATATTAAAAGATGATGTGAAAAAAATGATATGAAAAAGGGCCAGCCCGGTGTTTTCCGGGTTGGCCCTTTTGTGTAGAACAGAACTATAGGATGCTGTTGTCCCGACCTCTTACTCAGCCTCGCGCAGCCGCTCCACAATAGTAGCTTGGGATAATGTTTTATATGCTCTCAGGGTTACTGTGTAAGCGATGATTAGCAGCACTGGCACGGTGAGTATAAAGGGCAGCCAGCTCATTCTAAATACAGTAAAGGCCATAGCATTGGTAATACTTTTAGCAATGGTATGGGTCAGCAGTACACCTAATGTTGAGGTTATAAGTACAGTGAAAAGCACGTTGTACAGTCCTTCATAAATGAGAACGCGCTTAAGCTGCTTTTTAGTCATGCCGATGCTCTCCAGAACGGCAAACTCGTTTCTACGCGAGAGGACGCCTGTAAGCACGGTATTAATATAATTCAGCACACCGATCAGAGCGATGACGAAGCTGAGACCGTATCCTATCGTTTTGAAAATAGTGATGAATCCGCCAAGCTCGGCTTTGTAATCCTCTCTTGATTTTAAGCTCAGCTCATCTGTAGATTGGACGATAGCTTTGGCAGCTTGCTTCACGGCGCCCAGTTTGGCTGGATCAACATGAAGTGTGGTGGAAACGATCATGGCAGGATCGTTGCCCGCGGTGGGTTCCTCCTGCAGCTCCGTAGACGGCAGAAAGGCGTTGAAGCCATACGCAGAATAATGTTTTGTTGTGGCCGCATAAATCCCCTCCTGCTTCAACAAGGCCATCACTTCGTAGCTTTTGCCGAGAGCCGGGAAGGATAGGATATCTCCTGGATGGTAATAGGTATTTGTCTCGGAATCATCCGAAAGATCAGCGTTTGAAATGAGTATATATTTGCCGGAATCGAACTTCATCTGGTCAAATTCGCCTGCGATCATATCTTTATCTACCAGCGTATACCAACCCGGGTCTATTCCATACAAATCAACAGGTATCTTCCCGGTCTTCATCGTCCAAGAGATAGGGGAATCAGGGGCAGCACCAACAGCCAGCGGCTCCAGTACAGCACGGGAGGTATCATCAAAAGGAATACGCTGATACCTGTAATAAACTTTATCCACGGATTCAACGCCGTCAATGCTACCAAGCTGATCAGAGAATGCTTCCGTAAGTCTATAGGGATCACCATTACGTCCACCTGTGATGCTGGTCAATACTTCATTCTGAACAAGCAAATCACCGGATATAAAGGTTGCCAGATATTTGTTCACATCCAGCGAAGAGATTACCGTGAAAATCGTACTGAACAAGACGATGCTGAGAAAGAGTGAAGAGAGCATCAACCCTAATTTCTTTTTACTTCTGAACAAATTAGAGAAAGCCATATGAGGTAGCTTCGCTCCATGTTTGGACTTCTTAACCCTAGTCTTTCTACCACTGTTGATTCCGGCAAATTTCACAGCTTCTACTGGAGAAATACGCGAGGCCATTCGGCCTGGCTTGCTTGACGCAATCCGTATCGTTAGATAGGAGAAGACGGCTGCTCCTACAAATATCCAAGGACTTGAAGAATATACGGTACCGACAGAGCTGCTTGAAAAGCTATTGCCCATGGGTGTGATCAGGCGGCCTAATAGGTAGCCAAGTCCAAGCCCGAACGGTAGGGAGACCAGATAGAGCCAATGGGCCTGAGTGTGAATTATTTTTCTCAATTGCCGAGGTGTGGTGCCTATGGTCTTCAGGAGTCCGTAAAATTTCACATCACGCACTACGGAAATATAAAAGATATTGTAAATCAGCAAATAACCACTGAGCATGGTGATCAGAATAACTATGATATAAGGAATGGTATTCAAGAGATTGTCAAAAAGAGATACACTGGCATACGCAGGATTCACACCATATTCTACTTTTAATCCAGTGTCAGCTAAGATCCCCTTGATCTTCTCTTCGATATGGAATGAGTTGTCCAGCATGACGCCCAGATCGGATGTGTTAACATAAGAACCTGTTGCTTCAGAGTGGTCAGGATCAATTCCGGAAATGTTTTTGTCCGTAAAAGCTTTGGATACGAAAGCCAATCCGGACATTGCCAGATTCTTATCTGTTTCGTAGTATCCTGAGACTGTGAAGTTCTGGCTAATGACCTTCTCATCGGTATCAATGTCTAGCCGCACCACTGCACCCAGTTGATGTTTCGCCCCAAGCATGTCCAGTTCCCAGGTGTTCAAGAGAATCTCGTTCTCGCCTGACGGCAGTCCACCCTCTATAAAATCGACAAAGGTATGCTTGGCATAACTGTCGTCAACATGCAGCACCTCAACACGGTTATTTTTGAAAAGAGGGCTGCTAACTTCACCCACCTTAAGAGATACTCCATACTCTTTAATAGAAGGATGTATACGAAGCTGCTCCAGTTCAGCAGGATTTAAATATTTAAAGCCTCCATGAAAATCACCGCCGGTGGTCTGCATCTGTGCGCGTTCAATTGATTCATTAATGCTGAGGGCCATGGTGAACACGGCCGTAATCAAAATCGTCGTTAACACGATCGCACAGATGATGGCCCAATTGCGTGCCGGGTTAGCTCGCAGACTTTTCAGGGCCAAGCGGGAGATGATTTTGCGATTATTCGTGACGATCATGCGCCGCTCACCTCTGGATTTTCGGTAGAACCGGAGGCGATCATACCATCCTCAATCCGTACAATTCGATCCGCAGTCTGGGCAATCTGCTCGTTATGTGTGATCATCACAATAGTCTGGTTAAATTTCTCACTCATCTGCTTCAGCAGAATCAGCACTTCCTGACTGGTCTTGCTATCCAGATTGCCTGTCGGCTCGTCCGCCAGAATGATTGACGGTTTGGTCGCTAGTGCTCTGGCAATAGCCACTCGCTGCTGCTGTCCACCTGACAGTTGAGAGGGGAGCTGCTGAAGTTTCGCTTGTAAACCCAACGTACGGACAATCAGATCAAAATAAGGTTCATCTACACGGCCCCCGTCGAGCTCAATCGGCAACACAATATTTTCCCGTACGTTCAGAATAGGCACCAGGTTATAACTCTGGAATACGAAGCCTACCGATCTGCGCCTGAAAATCGTCAGTTTCTCATCGTTCATGGCAAAAAGATCATGACCGTCCACATAGACTTTGCCCTCTGTAGCCCGATCCAGACCGCCCAGCATATGCAGGAGCGTGCTTTTGCCGCTGCCGCTCGTCCCTACAATGGCGAGGAACTCACCTTTTTCTACGGTGAGAGATATACCGTCCAGCGCTTTAACTGTATTTTCACCCTTGCCATAATGCTTCTTCAGATGCTCCATTCTTAAAATCGGCATGCTTATTCCTCCCAAGTTAAGTAAAGGTGTTCACTCTCTAGAGAGTAGCAAACAAATCTGACAGGACCGTGACTGGAATCTGTCGGTTCTGACACATTCACCTATGGGGAAGGAATATGGAGAACGTTGTGCCTTGGCCTGGAGTAGAACTCACCTTGATGTAGCCGCCCTGTGCGGAGATAATTTCCCTCGCTAAAAATAATCCGATCCCTACACCCTCTGCATCCCGGGCATTTTTCCCACGGTAGAAGCGCTTGAAGATATGGGGGAGATCCACAGGGGCAATGCCGCTGCCTGTATCTGATATTTTGATGACTATGAACATTTCGTTGCTTTCGGCTGCCACGTGGATTTTCCCTTCCGGTGCTGTGTACTTTACGGCGTTCTCCAGCAGGTTAAACATGGCTTCGGTGGTCCACTTCGTATCGTGGCGGGCTGCAATCCCGGAATCACAGTTAATGCTGATAGTGATCCTTTTACTTTCTGCATGATTAAACACTTGCGCTATCGCTGCGGTGATGGACGAAAGGATGCCGTTAACTTCTGGATGAAGGGCAATCATGCCCGACTCCAGCCGGGACATTTTGATCAGCGATTGAATGAGCCAATCCAGCTTGGCTGACTGTGTCTTGATTTGGCTGGCGAAATGCCGTGGTTCTGCAGCTATTAGGGGCGTCTCCTCAAGAAGCTGGCTGTAGACCATAATGTTGGAGAGCGGGGTCTTGGTTTGATGAGAAATGTCAGAGAGCAACTCTTTGATGATGTTCTTCTCGGCAGCCATATTCTGTTCGCTTGCTTTAGAGGTCTCTATGTATCGGATTAGTTTATGCTCCAGCGAAGATAACGAAGTCTCTTCATATAATGTTAGCTGGTCACGTCCATGAATGGCCCCGTCGACAATATCGTCCACCTTTTGGATGTGAGCAGTGAATTGATGCTTCAGGAACCACACCCAGGCAGCACCCAAAAGGATTATTAACGCCATGAACAGAAGTGAGACATATAAGAGCTTAAGATTCATCCCATAGAACGAGAGAAGGATACCCGCATAGGACGATAAGATAAAAATGAAGAGAATGAAGAAAAGGAGGTAGATCAGCTTGGTCTGATGCATGTGTCTCTTCATCCTGGAGTCTGTCCTTTCATCCACATATAGCCCAAACCATAAACAGTTTTAATATAAAACGGAGAGGAGGGATCGTCTTCAATCTTACTCCGCAGTCGCTTAATCGCTACAGTCAGCGCATTCTCCTCCACGAAGTCTGCGTCTTCGTTCCAGATTCTATTGATTAACTGTTCCCTCGTCAGAATGTTCCCGGGGTTAGTGACCAGCACCTTTAGCAGCTTCTGCTCTGTTCTGCTCAGACTCAATGGCTGATTGTGTTTATAATATTCCAGCTTCCCAAAATTGAAGGACAGTGGACCGATTGATACTTGTTCTTCATTGCCGGGGTCAGTTCTCCTCAGTACAGCAAGTACTCTGGCACGCAGGATCATCAGGCTGAACGGCTTGGTGATGTAATCGTCTCCCCCGAGCTCAAATCCGATGACAATATCAGGTTCCAGATCATTGGCGGTTAAAAAGATAATCGGCACTTTGGATACCATGCGAATGCTCTCGCAAAAGTCCAGCCCGCTTCCATCAGGCAGATTAATATCCAGAATAAGCAGATCAATGCTGGAGGAAGCCATGATGGCTTCCGCTGTTGCTATATCATAAGCCTGTTTGATGATGAATCCGCTTCGGGAGAGCGTCAGCGCAATTCCCTTGTTTAGACTGAGGTCGTCCTCAACGATCAATAACGTGGTCATTTTTATTCCCCTTTGAGTGCCTGAGATTAATCCAATGGACAATAAGTAGATGATTAATTATATCTTTCCATAATTTTCTTGTGAAGCTGTAAAATTGGCCTAAACCCGCATTTTTCCGCGTAAATGAGCGCACTTTTAAGCCTGTCCAGCCCTCTAACAGCCTGCAGTCCCATACCTTCCCCGACTAAGGTCCAGTACCAAAAACCGTCCCCGGTCTGTTTTGAAAGAACGCAGATTGCCCTAGAATAAGAGCATAAGGTTAAGGAGAACGAAAGGCGGTGAGAAAAAATGCAAAGAAGACAAGGAAACGGGCTGGCGATTGTACTGATCGTAATTGGTGCCCTCATGCTGATGGGAATTGCGCTTCCTCTGATTCACGGGATATTCAGATTATTGTTCCCGGTATTGCTGGTTGTTCTCGGGTACTACGGAATAAAGAGAGGTCACAAGCTTATTGGTTGGGTAGTATTGTTCGTCGGTGTCATGTCCCTGATCGCGAAGCTTTCCTGGATCATTGGACCGCTTCTGGGAATCGCTTTGGTAGTCTGGGGCATCTCGGTATTGAAGGGAAAGAGATCTGGTACCTACTAATAAATAAATTTACTTAATGAATATAAGCAGGGAGGGAGCAGGAAATCATGAGTGTTTTTCGCCGCATGAGAGATATCACTGTAGCTAACTTAAATGAACGTCTGGAGCAAAGCCAGGATCCCGTGAAGCTGATCGATCAATTTCTACATTCGACCCGGGAGGAAATCAGCGAAGCGGAAAGACTTTATCAGCAATATGCCTCGCACACGAAGCAACTGCAGAATCAGGTAAATCAGGCGACTGGCATGAGAGACAAACGTGAGGAACAAGCACTTCTGGCACTCAAAGCCGGTGAGGACCACCTCGCGAAGCTCGCTTTGCAGGAAAAGATCATTCACGAAGAAAAGCTGGAGCAATACAGCGGACTTTTGGAGCAAAGCAAGGAATCCCTGTATGAGCTTGAAGCGCAGCTGAATGAATTGAAACTGGAATATCAGACGGTATATAGCAAACGTCAATATTACTCCGCACGGATGGAGTCACTGCGCTTGCAGCAACGGATGAACCAAAGAGCCAGTGCTTATGGTAATGGCGGAGATGTTCCCAAGATGTTCGGACGTCTGGATGACCGGTTAACCGATTGGGAGCTGGAAGCCAAAAGCCTGCGTGATCTCCGGCGCATGGGTCAGGAATACGCAGTGCAAGCCGGTGAGACGGTAGCCACTGTGCTCGAAAGGGAAATGGCCCGCTTAAAGGAGAAGCTGAACAATGACAGAAAGGAGTAGTACTATGACCCGATTGTATCGTTCAAGAAGAGACAAAGTCGTAACCGGGCTAGCCGGCGGTTTGTCGGAAACCATAGGTATTGACTCCACATTATTTCGAATTCTGCTGCTGATCAGCATTCCGTTCACAGGCGGAACGGTCATTCCGGTATATATCATCGCCGCACTGATTATTCCGAAAGAGCATTATCAGAGTCCATTCGGTCCTGGTGGCCCATACGGAGGTGCATACGGCGGTCCACACTCCGGCAGACCGGAACATGGCCCGCACGGACATGGAGGATATGGTGGTCATGGAGGCCAAGGTGGAAATGGCGGGAACGGTGGATACGGCCACTACGGAAGTCAGTCGAACTACAACCCTAATTTTGAAAAAAGCCAAGCTTATTCTGCTCCAGACTCCGGCCTGGATGCCATGATGAAGGATATTGAGAAGAAAGCCCTGCAAAAAGAAGTGGAAGAGCTTAAACAAAAACTGTCTAAATACGAGAAGGGAGAAGTGTAATCATGGGAGTATTTCAAAGAATTAAGGATATGACTAAGGCGTCGGTAAACGATTTGTTGGATAAGGTAGAGGACCCGATCGTAATGCTCAATCAATATCTGCGCGATATGGAGGCTGAGATTCACGAGGCGGAAGTAACGGTTGCCAAACAAATGGCCAATGAGCGCCGCATGAAGCAACGTGTAGAGGAAGCCGCTAAAATGTCCGCACAACGCGGAGCCCAAGCTGAACTGGCGCTGAAGAACGGCCAAGAGGAAGTAGCTCGCAAGCTGTTGGAAGAAAAAATCTACTTCGATCAAAAAGAAGCCGAGTACAGCCAGCTTCACGGTCAAGCTGAAGTTCAAGCCAAAGACCTTGTACGTCAGTTGCATGACATGAAGGATGAGTTCTACAAGCTGCGTAACAAACGCAATGAACTGGTATCCCGTGCCCAAATGGCTAAAGCCAAGAAGCAAATGTCGCAAATCAGCAGTGTGCATTCCATCGAGAGCGGCAGCGCATCCCTTGGATTCCATCGCATGGAAGAGAAGATCATGCAGCTCGAAGCGGAAGCGGATGTCCTGCGTGCACCATACAGCCCTTCTACAGCCTACAGTCCGGTTGACGCTGAGAAGCAACTGAAGGTTGAAGAACAACTCGCCGCACTTAAAAACAAGCTGAATGGCCCATCCTCGGCGCCTTCCATCAGCAAAAAAGAAGATTAAAGCCTGTTCCCCAAATATAGGCGGATATGATATGCTGAACTAGGAAAAGCCATACGGTATGGAGTCCCCATACCGGTATGGCTTTTGTAGCGGTTATCCGCTTAAAGAAATTTGGTTACTGGCAAGGAATTGCAGGCTTTAATTCCCGGTGCAATTAGAATTTCTGCGCAGCTAGGCGGGCGGAGCAGGGTATGCGGGAAGTACAGCGGATGTTGGTCTAGCTACTTTAAAGGGAGAACACTACTATTAGCAATAATGAGCTGTGCTTCGCAAATCCAATTATTATATATCGGTTAAAGTGAGTTCAAGTTTAGATATGAGATTTTAGATAATGAATCGTACGATTTTTGGCATGATATTTGTAATTAAGAGCATTTTTGTACCTTATATTCCTCATAGTCGGGGGAAATGAGTAAATAAGAGCATTTTTGTACCTTATTTTTTGGAAAATCCGCTGTAACCGGTAAATCAGGAAAATTAACGTACAAAATTGCCCTTAATCTAAAGTAACCCTCAATTACATCCAATTTAAGGTACAAAAATGCCTTTATTTACACTTCGGAGGTACTCTGGAGAATCTTTTTACTCAATTAGTTTTGCTACGCAAAACTTAAAGCCAACGTTTACGAAGTCAGTTTTGCTACGCAAAACTTAAAGCCAACGCTTACGAAGTCAGTTTTGCTACGCAAAACTTTTAGGAGGTGCAAAAATGGATAAGCGGAGCCGTTTGATTGCCATAGGTCTCATCGGCGTTGGCTGCATAATGATATTTGGCAGATGGATTGGCTTTTTCTCCATTGTGGCCCTCCTGTTCCTGCTGCTGGGTATTTATCGCACGACGACAGGCAAAGTGAAGCAAGGCTATACCTTGCTTGGCATTGGCGCGGTCATGCTGCTACTGGATCATCTGGTGTTGGTGCTCGGCATATGCCTGATCTCGCTGGTCATCTTTTTCAGAAAGTCCAAGAAGCTGCAGCACCAGACAAGGTTTATGCAGAAGCAAAACTTTTCTTCCAGATTTGAATGGGATCGTGTGCCATGGGTGATGCAAAGTCTTAGCGCCTGGCATGTGCTGGGAGAGGCTGATCTTGATCTTTCGCTTGCTATGGCGGATGACCGGGAGACGATCATGCTGTTTCACGGGATTTTCGGCGATATTGACCTTCATCTGTCAGAAGGCTATGGGGTGGAGATTGAGGCCTTTGTCCTGTTCGGATCGATAGACCTTGGCCTACAGCGGGATACCGGCATGCTCAACCGGCTGAACTGGAAATCACCTAATTATGAGACCAGCGAACATAAAGTAAAATTTAACGTATCCTATTTAATAGGGGATTTGGATATCAGATTGTCTTGAGCATAAGGAAGGAGGGCCCCCGGGTGGGAAAGAAGAACACGAATATGATTTCGCGCAGCATGGGTGAGGGGGCTCTGTTCTCCTTTGTCATGCTGCTCGTTATTATGTACATCATGTATACATATGGTTATTTGAAGCCTTTTGAGAACTGGACGGTTGGGGTACGAACGGCGATTACGATGGTTCTGCTCCCTGTAGGTTTCGGTATGGGCTTCGGGTTCTATCAAGGGTTTCGCGTAAAGCGTAAGCTTGAGCGGCTTCGGGAGACCTTGGTCCTGTGGGAAAAAGGTAACCTGACGCTGTCCATGCCGCAACTAGGCGACGATGAACTCGGCAGACTCGGCGAACAGCTGAGCCGGATCAGCGTCAAATGGGAGAATCAGGTGAACACCCTCCAGCGGCTGTCCACCAACAATGCGCAGCTTGCTGAGCAGGCGCGTGTCTCGGCGATTATCGAGGAACGGCAGCGGCTTGCACGGGAGCTGCATGATGCGGTCTCGCAGCAGCTTTTTGCCATCTCTATGACGGCTACTGCGGTGGGGCGGACGCTAGAGAAGGATTTTGACAAAGCTCAGCGTCAGATTGCCTTGATCGAAGAGATGTCGGCGGTGGCCCAGTCGGAAATGCGGGCGTTGCTGCTGCACTTAAGACCAGTCTATCTGGAGGGCAAGGGACTGGAGCAGGGCCTGCGGGAGCTAGTCCGCGAGCTGCAAGAGAAGATGCCCATTGAGATTGTGTTCGAGATGGACCCTGATGTCCATTTGATGAAGGGGATCGAGAACCATTTGTTCCGCATTGTGCAGGAAGCCATCTCCAACACGCTGCGGCATGCCAAAGCTTCCAAGATGGAGATTCGATTGCATCGCCGCGGAGATACGGTGCGGTTAACGCTGCGAGATGATGGTGTGGGCTTTGAGTTGGATGAGAACAAGCAGACCTCTTATGGTCTGTCGAATATGCAGGAGCGTATTATAGAGACCGGGGGTTCCATTCAGTTCATCACCGCGCCGGGCAAAGGAACACGCATTGAGATTACTGTACCTGTAGTCAATGAATAGGAGGGAAGGGTAGCAATGGAGGAAATGGAGACATCCATCAAGGTGCTGCTAGTCGATGATCATGAGATGGTCCGGATCGGATTGGCTGCGGTCCTGGGTACCGAAGACGGTATTGAAGTAGTGGGAGAAGCAGGGAGTGGGGAGGAAGGCATACGCCTTGCTCATGAATACAATCCTGATGTTGTGTTGATGGATCTTGTCATGGACGGTATGGATGGTATTGAAACGACGAGGCAGTTGATGAAGACATTTCCCGATTGTAAAGTCATTGTGCTCACCAGCTATTTGGATGATGAAAAAATGTACCCGGTGATCGAAGCAGGAGCTTTCAGTTATCTGCTCAAAACCTCACGGGCGACTGAAGTTGCGGATGCTATCCGCGCTGCGGCCCGGGGGCAGTCTGTACTGGAATCCCAGGTGGCTTCCAAGATGATGAACCGCTTCCGCAACGATGCGAAAGGTGAGTCTCCAGCCTACAAGGAGCTAACGGATCGGGAGATGGAGGTTCTGCGCCTGCTGGCTCAGGGAAAATCCAATCAGGATATCGCCGACCAGCTTATTATTGGAATCAAGACTGTGAAATTCCATGTGACGAATATTCTCGCCAAGCTGGATGTGGAGGACCGCACCCAGGCGGCCATTTATGCATATAAAAACGGACTTGCGGAGTAATCCGCAGGTTTTTTTATTGCAGCTGAATCAGTTTCATAAATCCATAAGTGAGCGTCTAATCATCAATATCAAGTTGTACATGGTTTAGGTATGACTTGACATTGTACCTATTCGGATTGAAATCCGAATTATAAAATTGATTCAAGTTTAAAATCTCCCATCCCTGGACATCCTGTTTAGTAGATTGCTAGAGACCGGATGGAAAGGGAGATGGACGATGGGGAACGGGAACAAGGGAGCAGGGAAAGCAACGCTGCTGGTAATGTGTTTGAGTCTTGCGGTGATCCTGGTGGCAGGATTTATTAATGAAGCGGAGGCTCAACCGTTTAAGGAAGTAGCCTCAGTACGCGTTACTGTTCGAGACGCTGATGCGAGAGATATTGGCGGAGTTAGCGGCATGGAAGAGTCTCTTTCTCTGCTATCATTGCTAGGCCAGCAGGCTACACAACCTGGAACCCCTATGCGTCTTGTTCTGAAATGGCAAGGTGAGTACAGTGAGGGGGATGACGTTCGTCCTGCAGCTCCTCTCACAGCTGCGGAGCTAGCTGAAGACCTTGGGCTAAACATCCCTACTGCTGTTGAAGAACATGGACATCTGATCTACCGTGCTACGTCCTCGCTGACAGAGGATACTTCGATTTCGCTCTTCTGGAGTGAACTGGGTGAGGGCCATAGCTATGTGATAGCCACTTTGGAGTCAGCAGATTTGGCTAATTCAGGGGATTGGCAGGATCAAGCTATACAGATGGGTAGGCTTATGCTGAAGAGTGGGATTGATGCTAAATGGAATGCATCCCTGCAAGGAACGGCTAATGAGCAAGCGCAGCCTAAAGAGGCGTTACTAATGGCTGAAAAGAACTTTGCTACCCAGATTCCGGGGCTGGCTGAAGCAGAGAGCTACGAAGACGAAGCTACCTACAGCCGTTCTTACACGGTGCCGGGGTTGGAACGTTTTGTCGTCAGCGGCAGTCACAACCTGGGTATGCAGGCGGCTGTCCATAGAGATGGTATCAACAATGAGAATAGAATAACCATCGGTTTTCCTCTGATTACGATTGAATATTGAAGATGACATCATATAAGTTGAAATATAGTCCATAATAAGAAAAGGTGATCGCTTTTGTCGATATCCCGAGGGTAATTGTCAGGAATGTGATAGCATCCTTTTTCGGAATATGATAAAATGGCATCACGCCGTTAAAGTGTTAATGCATGTACCCGGCGTTGAGAATGATTGTCAACTAAATTACATACAGAGAGATGAGGAGCCATGGCTGAAAATCAAACCCTTGATGCACTGCGTACACCCGGTGCTGTATTTTTTATCTTTGGGGCTACCGGAGACTTAGCCCGGCGTAAGCTGTTCCCGGCTATTTACAGCTTGTACCGTGAAGGCAAGCTGGCACATGATTTTGCGGTAATTGGCGTGGCGCGTCGTCCGCGTACTCAAGATGAATTCAGAGAAGACGTGAAGGAATCCATCCGTGAATTCTGCCGTTACCAGGCAGAAGACGAGAGCGAATGGAACGGCTTCGTTCAGCATTTTGAATACAAATCTCTGGACATCAATAATATTGACGGGTTCCGTGAGCTGAGTGCCCAGACAGAAGTGTTGGAAGGCAAGTTTGAAATTCCGGGCAACCGTATTTTCTACCTTGCGCTTGCACCTGAGCTGTTTGGCAGCGTGTCTAATAACCTGAAAGCCGGCGGTATGCTGGATAGCAGAGGCTGGAACCGACTTGTGATCGAGAAGCCGTTCGGGTATGATCTGGAATCAGCAGAGCAACTGAACGAGCAGATTCGTCAGGTCTTCAAGGAAGAAGAAATCTACCGTATCGACCACTATCTCGGTAAGGAAATGGTGCAGAACATTGAAGTTATCCGTTTTGCGAATGCCTTTTTCGAACCGCTTTGGAATAACAAGCATATTGCCAATATCCAGATTACACTCGGCGAGACTGTGGGTGTCGAAGAGCGCGGCGGATATTATGATCATGCCGGTGCCCTTCGGGATATGGGGCAGAATCACATACTGCAACTCCTAACCATGATTGCCATGGAGCCACCTAGCCGTCTGCTGGCTGAGGATATCCGTGACGAGAAGGTCAAAGTACTCCGTTCACTCCGTCCTTACGCTAACGCTGAAGAGGTACGTGTGAACGTTGTGCGTGGCCAGTACACAGAAGGCTCACATAAAGGTAAGACTCTGCCAGCTTATCGGCAGGAAGATAAGGTAGATCCGGAGTCCAAAACGGAAACGTATTTCGCTGCCCGCGTATTCGTGGACAACTTCCGCTGGGCCGGAGTTCCGTTCTATATCCGTACAGGCAAACGCCTTCCGGTGAAGACGACGGAAGTGGTTGTAGAGTTCAAGGGCATGCCGACCAACGTCTATCTGGGTCAAAAGCATAAACTGGAACCAAACTTGCTCGTAATCCGTGTAAACCCGATGGAAGGCATCTATGTGAAGATCAATGCCAAGAAACCGGGCTCGGAATCCGAAATTCAGCCACTGGCAATGGATTTCTGCCAAAGCTGTATGGTGGGTATCAACTCACCGGAAGCTTATGAGCGTTTGCTGAATGACGCAGCTCGTGGCGATTCCACTTACTTTACGCGCTGGGACGAAGTATCGTCGGCGTGGTCGTTCGTGGACCGTATCGCCAAGGCATGGAAGGAAGAGTCCAGCGAACTGGCCTCCTACCCAGCAGGCTCATGGGGCCCAGTCGAAGCGGATCAACTGCTGGAACAGGAAGGCTTCCACTGGTGGCCGGTGAACGGCCAAGAAGAAGATAATGTAGTATGGCGGCTGAATAACTAAGCTACGTAGCTGCACATATGTGTATAAATCTCCCTGCGGAAGCCTGCAGGGAGATTTTTTTGAAAATATAAGAATTATATGTTTCACACTATATATCATCCTTATATTTCTCGCTGAAACGGATATCGTCCCTTAGAGGACGGCAAAGCCGTTTCTACTTGAATAACAGGAGTAATCGCTTGGGTGCAAGACATCAGACGCATATTTTACAAGAAACGGATGCTTGTCCTTTGTTCGAAGGCTAAACTATATAGATTGAACTTGAAAATTTGAATTAAGGGAAAAGTAGCGGAGGGGAATTTTGGAACTGAAGGAGCGAAAGCGGCCGCCTTTGTCTGCGGATTTCTACCGTGAACAGCGGTATTAATCAAGAAATCTGCAGACAACAGCGGCCGGAAGTCCAAACATTCTCTGGAGTCACGGTTAATCCCAAAATAGAAAAATCACTAGTTCAATCTATATGGTCGTTTCTTTTTACAAAGAGGGCTTTTATGTAGATAATCTCTGCCCGATTTTGTTATACTTTAAAGGATGCTTGCATTTCATTAATTCTCCAAGTGAAGGGAAATGTAAAATGAGCAAATCACCGATTTGATGCAAACCTGGGGCAATTGAAAAAGCACCATGAATTTTATATATGAAGGGATATGTGTAATGAGTAAAGCTACGAATCAGGATCTGCAGAAGGAAGTGGATAAGCGCAGAACGTTTGCGATTATTTCCCACCCGGATGCTGGTAAAACGACTTTGACGGAGAAGCTGCTGTTGTTCGGCGGCGCGATCCGGCTGGCAGGAACGGTTAAAGCACGGAAGGCCAGCAAACACGCGACGAGTGACTGGATGGAAATCGAGAAGCAGCGGGGGATTTCCGTTACTTCCTCTGTTATGCAATTCGATTATATGGATCATCGGGTGAACATTCTGGATACCCCGGGTCACCAAGATTTCAGTGAGGACACCTACCGTACCCTAACGGCAGCAGATAGCGCGGTCATGCTGATGGACGTGGCGAAGGGTGTGGAGGCACAGACGATCAAGCTGTTCCAAGTCTGCGCCAAACGTGGCATTCCGATCTTTACCTTCATTAATAAGCTGGACCGTGAAGGCCGCAGTCCGTTTGACCTTATGGAAGAGCTGGAGCAAGTGCTGGGTATCCGTTCTGTGCCGATGAACTGGCCGATCGGTTCCGGACGTGAGCTGTGCGGAGTATATGACCGGATGAAGAACCAGGTCGAGCTGTTCCAAGGCGATGATCACTCTGTGATCAAGGTGCAGAAGGTTGAGAGTTACCGTGATCCGATTATTCGCGAAATGGCCGGAGAATATCTGCATGATCAACTATGCCAGGATCTGGAGCTGCTGGACATAGCGGGCGACGCTTTTGACTATGAGAAAGTATTGCGGGGAGAGCTTACACCTGTATTCTTTGGTAGTGCGATCAACAATTTCGGGGTACAGACCTTCCTGGATAACTTCCTTGAGCTCGCACCAAAGCCGGAACCACGCCGTAGTAATGCGGGTACCGTCGAACCAACAAGTGAGAAGTTCACGGGTTATGTATTCAAAATTCAAGCCAATATGAACCCGGCCCACCGTGACCGGATTGCTTTCCTGCGTATTGTGTCCGGTAAATTTGAGCGCGGCATGAGCGTGAAGCATGTGCGGGCAGGCAAGGATATCAAGTTGTCCCAGCCGCAGCAGTTCTTAGCACAGGATCGCGATATTGTCGAAGAAGCCTATCCGGGCGATATTATCGGTCTGTTCGATCCCGGAATTTTCCGGATCGGGGATTCGCTGAGCCAAGCCGGTGATATTGAGTTCGATGAGCTGCCAACATTCTCGCCGGAGATTTTTGCCAAGGTAAGTATTAAGAATGCCCTTAAATCGAAGCAGTTCCAGAAGGGTGTCGACCAATTGACCGAAGAGGGCATGATTCAAGTGTTCCGTACGGTTAGCTTCGACGATATTATTCTGGGCGTAGTTGGACAACTGCAGTTTGAGGTGTTCGATTACCGCATGAAGGGTGAATATGGCGTGGATGTACAGCTACAGCGGATGACATATCAGTTCGCTCGCTGGATCGTGGATGAGAATGAGCCGGACCCAAGTAAATTCCGGATTAACTCGACGCTTGTCAAAGACAAGAAGGGCAACTACGTGGTGTTGTTCGAGAACGAGTACGCGATGCGTACAGCTATGGAGAAAAATCCGACGGCGAAGTTCTTGGAGACTGCTCCTTAACTTTTAGCAAGAAACTCTATTTCCCATAATCGTCTGCTCGGATATTGATGAAAAACCTCCGCACTCAGGTTGCTGGCTAGCATCCTGATGTTGCGGAGGTTTTTGGCTGATGGCACTCCAGATCAGGAAGTGGTCAGAGATCCGGGAGTCATCGACTTGAGATTTTCGTGCAGCAGTTCTATGACCTTATCCTGCTTGGCGGCGTCGAGGTGCTTCCAAGTGATCTCAAACATCACACCGAGGCCGGGAAGCGCAGCTTCAGGACCGTCGATAGAACCTTCGATCATGTTGCGGAGATCACCTTCGGATTGCCCGTGCACTTTATGAATAACCGCCTGCCGCAAATCAAGTGTAACTGGCATCATACAACCTCCTTAATAATTGAGCAAAGGGTTACAGGATATAATGTACCCTGCCTTGGAGCTGAAAATTCAAGTTTTTAAGGCCTTATGCTATACTGTGGGGAGATGCAGACAGCAACGGGAGGTACATGGATATGGCCAAAAAACAATATGCCATTATCGGCATGGGGCGTTTCGGCTCAAGTGTAGCCAAGGCGCTTAGCGGCATGGGGTTTGATGTGCTGGCAATTGATGCGGACGAGCAGCGAACGCAGGAAATATCGACCATCGTGACCCACGCGGTAACCGCGGATTCCACCGACGAAGAGGCGCTGCGGGCGCTCGGCATTCGTAATTTTGATGTGGTTGTGGTCGCGATTGGGGAGGATATCCAGTCCAGCATTTTGACGACACTGATCCTAAAGGATCTGGGGGTTCCGGCGATTCTGGTTAAAGCGAAAAGCGAGCTGCACGGTAAGGTGCTCAGTAAGATTGGAGCGGACAAGGTCATTTATCCGGAGCGGGATATGGGGATGCGTGTGGCTCATCATCTGGCTTCCCCAAACATTCTGGATTATATTGAGCTATCCCCGGATTACAGTATTCTGGATATGAAGGTGTCCGGGCCGATGCTGGGCAAAAACCTGCTGGAGCTTGACATCCGGGCAAAATATGGATGTAACGTCATGGCGATCCGCAAGGGTGAGGAAATGAATATTTCTCCGCGTGCCGAGGATCGTTTGGCTGAAGGCGATATTCTCGTTATCGTTGGCCGGAAGGATAATTTGGCGAAGTTGGAAATGGCTTATTTGTAGGGGAACTGGGGCCGTAGGGATCTTAGAACCTTTGGGGCTATTCCGAGGAAGGTTTGGACTTACGATCGCTGTTGTTTCCAGTTATATGATTAACCGCTTTTCGGTTGAAAGCTGGAATAACGGGAATAGCTCCTGTTATTTTCATTAAATTCTTTACTATTCAAAAAATAACTGGAAAAACTCCTGTTAATCACCTTATTCTGCTCAATTAAGGGATGCAAGAGGCGGATTAACAGGATAAATTCCCGTTATTTATGATCAAAGCCTTGAAAGGGAAGAATTAACGGTAGATTTTCCCGTTATCACAGCCCTTGGGATTCTGGAGAAACGGTAGTGTTCGCCTCTAAAGCCCGATCTCAACCTCAAATTCTCTTACGATTAAAAATAAGGCTTAATAAGCGCCTACTACTGATTTTGCTGTTGATTCGAAAATGAAAGGAAGACCTTATGGAAATCATGTCTCCGCAAAATACGCGGGTAAAAGAATGGGCTGGGCTGCAGGAGAAAAAGCACCGTGACAAGGCTCATAAATATATCGTTGAGGGCGTTCATCTGGTACAGGAGGCACTTCTGGCGGAAGCTGATGTGGAGATTCTGGCTTTTGACCTCGACAAGGGAATGCCAGCCGAGCTGAAGGATCACCTTCAGGCTGTGCAGGGCATGGAGGTGGTCGGTGTATCGGCTGCGGTCATCGCCAAATGCAGCAGCACTAATACACCGCAGCCGGTGTTCGCCATCGTGCGGAAGGAACAGCACGGGGCGGAAGCTATCCTGTCTGTGAAGGATAGCTTCGTTGTGGTCCTTGACGGCGTCCAGGACCCTGGCAACGTCGGCACGATTATCCGCAGCGCCGATGCCGCCGGTGCGGATGGGGTGATACTCGGTCAAGGCTGCGCCGACCTGTACAATCCGAAGACCATCCGGTCTACGATGGGCTCGATGTTCCATCTCCCGATTATAGAGGGAGATCTCGCAGATATCCTGCCGCAAGCGCGCGAGCGGGGGGCGCTGCTGGTAAGCACTTCGCTGCAGGGCGAAGAATCGTGCTACAGTCACGATTTTCGCGGCAGCCAGTGGCTGCTGATCGGCAGCGAAGGCAAGGGTATATCGCCACAGACTGCGCAGCTTGTGGACAAGAGTATCATCATCCCGATGGCTGGCCGGGCTGAATCGCTAAATGCAGCGATGGCAGCCACGATTCTGCTGTTTGAGGGGATGCGGCAGCGGGGGAATAGACAATAATTCCTGTCCACAAACCTAAATAACTCTTCAACTCAACAAAGACTGGAAAATGGCGGCTTTTTAACCGATCATGTCCCAGTCTTTTTCTCTGCTTTCCGGGGACACTAAATTATATATAGCATCTTAAGTTATGTTATAATGAATGTCTTACTGCAAATTAAGACGAATAGAGGTCGATTGAGGATGAAGTGCAAAATTAACCGTAATGCAGCTAAAGTTTTAAAAGATATGCTAAACAGTCAAGAAGCTGAAGGAAAGATGATTCGGGTATTTATTACTCAGAATCATGGCGATCACGGCCACTATGATGTAGTACTTGATACACCAACTGAACATGATGAAATTATCGCAACAGATAAGGATATTAATGTATTGTTGGATACACGCGAACCGCTTTTGGATGGTGTTTGGATTCAATACTTTTATGTGCCACAGGAGGGTTTCTTCATCACGAATCCTTCTACGGGATTTCTTGAAAAATAAGCATTGAAGCTTATAGAGAATTACAGCAAGCCGAGCAGATTTCAGGTATTCCTGAAGTCTCTCGGCTTTTTTAATTTTAATCCGACTGCTTGTTACCAAGACTCATCCGTTTTGTTATCCCGCTAAGGACCAGCTGGAATGTGTCTAATAAATATCCACGACAGGGGAGGAGAGTTAGTCCTCATATATTGAACATGAAAAAGAAACCGCCCCTGATGAAATAGTTGAGGGGACCTCCATTTCACCAAAAGGGCGATTTCTTTTGTGGCTATAAAGTTTGAGAGAGCTTCACAACGTGAGGCTATATAAGACGAATAAAAAAATAACAAAGAGCGAGAAGGAATGAAGGGGAAGGTTTGGAACTGTAGGAGCGAAAGCTCCCTTCGAAAGCATACACTCACCGGATTTCAACCGCCAGAAGCGGTTTATTGAGAAGAAATCTGGTGACAACAGCGTCCGAAAGTCCAAACATTCACCGTAGTGACGATCGAGCCTTAAGTTTGGATCTTATGTTCGTCTTATATACATAATCAATTCGCAGTTTGTTTTCGCATAGCAAGCGATATTATTGCCGGGAGGATTGCAATGGCAACACCAATTGCGCCAACCACGCCGACCGCTTGCAGTGAGATTTTTTCCACAACCAGACCACCAATGACAGCTCCCACAGCCATTCCAAGTTGTACGATGGAGGTGTTCAAGCTAAGAAGAATTCCCGACGCTTTGGGCGCCATGCCAATCAGATACACTTGTTGAGCGGGAAAGGTAGACCAGGCGAAAAATGACCATAACATCAGCAAAGGAAAGACAGCAGCGGTAATATGAGCGAATGCAGTCATAAGGAGCAGAATACCAGCGTGGAACAGCAGGCTTCCAATCAAAGTACGTGGAATCCCCCATTTATCTGCGCCGTATCCTCCAACCTGGGAGCCAAGCAGACTTGCTATACCGAAAGCGAACAGCCCGATACTCACCAGGTTATCGCTCATTCCAGTAATGCTGAGCAGAAATGGTGTGATGAATGTGTAAATGATAGTGTATCCCATGATCCAGAAGAAACTGATCGATAAGGTTAATGAAAGCCGCGGATTTTTCAACAAGGCGAGTTGTTCTCTAAGCGGTACAGCTGCTTCTCCTTTGGACCTTGGAATAGTGAATGAAATGATCAGCATCGCGATCAAGCTGAGTACACCAATTCCGAGGAAAATCATTTTCCAGTCGTAAGCACTGGCAATGACTCTTCCTAGAGGAACGCCCAAAATAAGTGACAGGTTAAAGCCTAACAGAACGGTAGCAATGGCGCTGCCTTGTTTGCCTGGTTGGGCCATTTGAGCAGATACCGTTAGCGCAACCACCATAAAGACACCGGTGCCTAATGCTAAGACGACTCGTGCTACAACCAGCATCGTATAGCCGGTGGTTAAGATTGTGATCAGATTTCCTATAAAGAATAGGACCAAAGCAGCCAACATGAGTTTTCTCCGGTCTATTTTTGAGGTAGTCGCAATGAGAATAGGTGTACCAATCGCGTAAGCAATCGAGTAAACCGTAATAAGTTGGCCAGCAGTCGCAAGTGTTACGCCTACATCGCTAGAGACCCGATCCAGTATCCCGGATATTACAAATTCTGAAGTCCCCACTAAAAAACTTACAATAGCTAATATATAGATTTTCCACGTGTTATGCATTATTTTGCCCCTTTCGATTTTACATTTCTAGAAACATAGAATTATTAGCTGGAAAAATAGATGTATTTTCTTTCGCATCGTATATTTTTAATCTTTTTAATACCGGAAGTCCAAACATTCCACCGTAGTGACGACCAAGCCTTACGCTCGGATCTTAAGTTCATCTTATTTAGTCAATTCCTTGCGTACAATGGGTGCTACTTTTGTGCCGAAAAGCTCGATCGTTTTTAACAAGTCACTGTGAGGCAGCGTACTAAAGTCAACATACAGAAGAAAACGGGTCAAGCCCAGTTGCTGTACTGCACGCACGATTTTTTCGGCCACGTATTCTGGATCTCCAACATAAAGAGCGCCACGAGGGCTCAACGCATCCTCATACGTGCTACGTGAATAACCTGGCCAGCCGCGTTCTTTACCAATTTGATTCATTTGATCTTCCATGATGGGGAAATACTTTTCTTTAGCTGTTTCGAACGAATTTGCAATAAAACCATGCGAATGACAGGCAATTTGCAAATCATTGAGATTATGCCCTGCTTGTTCAGCAGCTTGACGATATAACTGCACTAGTGGAGCGAAACGCTCCGGCATACCGCCAATAATGGAGAAAATGACTGGAAGACCTAGCTGGCCAGCACGGATGGCCGACTCTGGACTACCGCCAGTAGCAATCCACACAGGAAGCGCAGGCTGTTGCGCACGTGGATATACGCCCATATTTTTAAGTGGTGCACGGAGATTACCTGTCCATGTTATTTTCTCTGCGGATCGGATTTTAAGTAAAAGATCCAGCTTCTCTTCGTATAATTCTTCATAATTGTTGAGGTTATATCCGAAGAGGGGAAAGGATTCGACGAAAGAACCACGTCCAGCCATAATCTCAGCCCGCCCATTGGTTAGGTTATCCAGTGTGGCGAAGTCTTGATAGACACGAACTGGATCGGCAGAAGACAGCACCGTTACGGCACTGGATAGCCGAATATGCTTAGTTGTGGAAGCGGCAGCAGCCAAGATAACTGCTGGAGATGAACTTGTGTAGTCGTTTCGATGATGTTCACCGATGCCATAGACATCAAGGCCAACCTGATCAGCCAGTTGAATCTCTTCAATGGCTTGTCGTAGCCGTTCGGCTGGTAAAACACCTCCAGCTTCAGGTCTGGTATGAAGAAATGTTGTGATTCCAAGTTCGATGCCTTTTGAGTTTTTTTGCATTTTTGCTCGCTCCTTTTTTAGTTCTACATTTCTAGAATAATAGAATTATATCTGAAAAAAATTTACACCAAAATATATGGCGCAAATTTCTCGGCAATTTCGTGATTAACACTATAGTGAATAAACGGACCGCTCTTTCGGGACTGAATTAAGCCTGAATCCGTCAGTTGCTTTAGATGATGTGATAATGTTGAAGCTGCCACGGTTTCAAGGCCTTCACCAATAGCAGTCACACATTGATTACTTTCCCGTACCAGCATCAATGCGATTTTTAGTCGTGTAGGTTCACCTAAAGCTTTGAATACTTTAACAGCTTGCAGTATCTCATTGTCAACTTGAGCCATCATGGTCTCCTTTCTTATCATCATTTCTACTATTCTATAAATATAGAAATGATATTAACATCTTATTTCTACAGTGTAAAGATAAAGATTTAATTTATAATGAATTACGGAGGTGTCTAATGGATTCTATTTGCATGATTTGGATATGTACATATTGTTGAAGGAGGGGTTAAGCAGACCCTTTCGAGCAGAATTCAGACAGGGCATTTACGTTGAACTTAAATATTCAGATTTAGAGGTGGCGACCCATAAATGTGAACGTGGACCTATGGGGATGTAAAATTTCTTGGATTCAGTCATCCTCCTTGATCACGAAGGGCAACTCCAACAACTCATAGAACGATCCAAACAGCTTTTCTCGGGGTATCAAACCCCTGCCACAGAAATGAAATCGATAAAATATTGGCTGGATAGTACTCTGATTAAGATTAAAGCTGCTCAGATGGCAGGAGATGATTTAAAAGCTGCTTTTGTTGCGGGAACTACTTCATGGAAAATCCTCGAGGGAGTATGGGCAGCCAGCAATAAGCCGATGCCACCCAATGGTTCAGTCCTGTTTCATTTGAAGGATCTGGAGAGAGTATCCGATGATCTGAAGAACTTAATTAAAAGTCTCTTCGTTGGAGAGGTCAGGGAACGGATAGAATCCTCCATCCATCGAATGGGTTACTCTAAGTTTAAATGATCTTATAAATATGCGGGAAAATAAGCCAGTCTCCCCTTAATAAACCGACCCCCACTGTTAGTCGTTCTAACAATCGGGTTGCAGTTCACCGCCGGAAAGCTGGCTTTTTAAAGTCTGACTCTACACTTTCCCACCAGCGCTCAATCTGCTGCTGATCCTGCCAAAGTGTTAGTCGTTCTAACAATCGGGTTGCAGTTCACTACCGGAAAGCTGGATTTTTTTTAAGTCTCACTCAATACTCTCCCACCAGCGCTCAAACTGCTGCTGATCCTGCCACAGTTCCACCCGCTCGCCGATCATCGGCATCAGCAGATGAAATGTTTTATCCCCACCGAGCTCAGATATTCTGCGAAAAGGCGTGTCCCAGCTATGGATGCTTAGGGCGAACTTGCCGGCATGAACGGGCAGCAGGCTTTTTGCACGCAGATCATTCGCCGCTTTCAGCACTTCATTAGGAAACATGTGGATAAATCTCCACTGTGTATTGTATTGCCCATTCTCCAGGATGACCAGATCAAAGGGCCCATACTGCTTACCGACTTCGGCAAAATGAGGCCCGTAGCCGCTATCTCCGCTGTAGAATATTTTTTTACCAGGTGCCTCTATGACAAAGGATAACCACAACGTCCGCTTCTGCCGGTAGTCGCGTCCAGAGTAGTGCCGGGCTGTGACCCCATGCACAGTAAAGCCATCACCCAAAGCTACCGTGTCTCCCCAATCCAACTCCGTGATTATCTCAGGCTTAAATCCCCAATGCTCCAAATGCGATCCTACCCCCAAACCACAGACCACTTGCTTAATCTTTGGCCGCAGAGCCGTGAGCGTTGCATAGTCGAGATGATCCCAATGATCATGAGAGATGAACAGATAATCGATAACCGGCATATCGTCAGGGCTATAGTGATTAGCGCTGGGGAAGGCCTTCGAGAATGAGACGGGAGCACCCGACGGACTGAAGATCGGATCGAACAGCATATTTTTACGCCCTGTCCTAATAAAAAAGGAGGAATGGCCGAACCATACCATCATTTCCTCATCTTCCTGAAGAACATGAAGGTCCGTCTTATTTATAGGGACTTTTTGGAGTGGTTTGAGACGCTCCTTGGTAAAGAGTTTCTCCTTTATAACGGTATATAAGTTGGAGTTCTCGCTATAGATTGGCGTGGTCAGTACGTTGTGGAATTTTCCATCCCGATAATGTGGAGACCGCTCAATACGGGCAAGCCGGCTCCCGGAGGGCAGCTTTCCAAAAGGGGCTTGATGCAAATACAGAAAGGCAATGAGGAGGAGTATCAGAACTACGATAACAATCGTTAAAAGAAAGGTCATCTTTTTTCCACCCACAGTATTTAAATTTGTGTAGCTAGCATGTATTATGTCGTTTTTGTATTCAAAATACACCATATGTACTGTTCTCGACTGTCGGATCTCGATCCCGGAACGGAAACGATTTGAATTAGGATGATACGCTAAGCTTCCTGCCTTCTGGCTGGAGCTTTTTTTGTATTAATTTAGCAGCAATCGTTGCATCCTAAAAAAATATTAAGCGTGATGAAAAATATCGGAGGGCTCAGTTGTATTTAAAGTGAAAGGAGGTGGTGAGGTGTACACTTCATTTGATATCAATGAATCGGTACGACGGGCCCTGGACTTATATTCTCAAAGCATGATTAAGATTGCGTTCACTTACCTAAAAAATGTGACTGATGCAGAAGAGGTGACGCAAGAGGTGTTTCTGACCTATCTGCAAAAACGTCCGGCCTTTGAAAATAACGAGCATGAAAAGGCATGGCTTATCCGAACAACGATCAATAAAAGCAAGAATATGCTGAAAACCGGCTGGTTTAAAAGTAGAAATCCGGTCCCGGAGGATCTGAGCTACCTCCCGAAAGAAGAAAACGAGGTTTTACAGGCCGTGCTGGCCTTGGATAAAAAATATCGTATTCCCATTCATCTGCACTATTACGAAGGCTATTCAATTCAGGAAATCGCCGAGATTATGCAAGCGAAGCCGGCAACAGTGGGCACATGGCTTGCGCGTGGACGCCTTCTTTTAAAAGAAAAGATTGGAGGTCTGGAAGATGAAGAAATCATTATATAAATCAGCGATGTCTCATGTGAAAACAAGTGAAGATTTCAATGAGGTAACCTATCAGAAGCTGTTATCAGAGATGAATAATACAAAACTTACAACTATAAACAATCATAACAATCATAAGGAGCGGGTAAACATGCAAACAGCAAAGAAGAGAGCAGTAAAAGGTTGGACAATTGGGATCGCGGCATGTGCAGTTTTAGCGGTAGGTACTTTTACAATGAACCAGAGTACACTTTTCAACACGCAGTCACCATCGGCTGTGAACACCACTAAACCCCCAGTTACAGGTAAAGCAGCAGTGAATATTGAGGGCGTAATCTCTGAGGTAAGTGCGGACGGCAAGAGCTTCAAGGTCGGCGATTTGTGGGTTACGGTAACAGATGCAACGGAACTGGGCATCAAAGGTCCAAACGCAGCGAAGCCATCCGAGGAACTTCTACAAAAAGAATTTAAAGTAGGCAATATCGTTTCCGGCTATACTTCTCAGGATATTAGCACAGGAAAAGTGACGGCGGACAACATCTACAACAATATGGCTCCACAAAAAGACACCAGCAGTAATTCTGCCACCACAGGTAAAGCAGCAGTGAATATTGAGGGCGTAATCTCTGAGGTAAGTGCGGACGGAAAAAGCTTTAAGGTAGGCGATCTGTGGGTGACAGTAACAGATGCAACGGAACTGGGCATCAAAGGCCCAACCGCAGCGAAGCCATCCGAGGAACTTCTACAAAAAGAATTTAAAGTAGGCAATATCGTTTCCGGCTATACTTCTCAGGATATTAGCACAGGAAAAGTGACGGCGGACAACATCTACAACAATATGGCTCCACAAAAAGACACCAGCAGTAATTCTGCCACCACAGGTAAAGCAGCAGTGAATATTGAGGGCGTAATCTCTGAGGTAAGTGCGGACGGAAAAAGCTTTAAGGTAGGCGATCTGTGGGTGACAGTAACAGATGCAACGGAACTGGGCATCAAAGGCCCAACCGCAGCGAAGCCATCCGAGGAACTTCTACAAAAAGAATTTAAAGTAGGCAATATCGTTTCCGGCTATACTTCTCAGGATATTAGCACAGGAAAAGTGACGGCGGACAACATCTACAACAATATGACTCCGCAGAAGGACGCTCAATAAGCGGAAAGTGAGATTGCTGTAGGCGCAGATCAACATATTCTTCTTTGGGATAAAAGATTCTCCCGTTCCTCATACTAACGTAAAGGGATGGAGGTGAATGTCATGCCTAAGAACAGCGCAGATCCGAAGGTTGATCGAGCGAATAATCGTGCAGATAAGAAGAACAATCAGCAGAATCACGCTCATTTCACAGAGGAGCCTCAGACGTTGACCAACAATAAGGCTGAGGATTATGTGCCAAGTCTTAACCATATCTCCAAAAATGAATCCTAGAGACACCAAGACTGCCCTTCCGTCGCTATTCGACAGGAGGGCAGTCTTTTTTGTGCTGAATCATTAACAGGCTGAGTGGTTCATGCCGTAAGAGGTTAGCAGCATTTATATTTTTCTCAGCGGCCAGAGTAGTACCTCAAGTCGCTCGGTATAGGTCAGAAGCGAAGGCTTTGGTTCGTGTACAAGCCCTAGTGCTTGAGTTGAAGTATGGCAATCCAGATAGAGTCTGGCTTCCTGTAAAGGCCATGGTTGGTGGTGGATATCCCCCACATACAGTTGTCCTTTCGAACTGGCAGTATACAGGCAGTATCGCTCCGTTAGCCAGTGAAGTAGAGTTTCGGGCATGGCATGTACTGGCGTGGATGGGATAGCTGAGTAGACACCGTTAAATACGGCCTCTCCATGTGTGGTCTGTCTTTTGCTAATGTAACGGACATCTTGCCCTTCGGACTGAAGAGACATCTCTGCATATCTATATGGCAAATAGGTGAGGGCGCGAGCGCCGGTAACAGCAGGAAGACTGGAGGCATCCATATTCAGAAAAAAGACGCCCGGCTTGCCGTCTTTAATTACATAGGTACGAATATTAAGCTCCAGGAACGAGTGGAGGAAAGGAAGAGGAGGCAACCCCCTGACGAGCAGCGGGTCCATCCGAAAAGGAACGACACTAATCCAGGGTCTCCCTTCCCATTGCTGCAATTCCAGGCCAAGAGGAATAAATGGAGCTACAGAAGCTTCGCTCACAGGCCAATGGGCGAACAAGACCTTATTCCAGCCTTGCTTCATCATCCACGGCCCTTTGGGCAAGGGATAAGGACGATGAGATGTATGTGCAAGAATTTCATGGTTGTTCAAGTTGTGCTGTCCTCCCGGGCGAGATGTGATATCTATAAAATCTCCATATTTAAACTTATAAATCATCCTGAGCAAAGATTGCTCTTGCTGCCCATCCCCATATGCTCCGATAACTACACAGTTTCTCCATACTTATTGGTTACAGTAATAACTAATAAAAATGAGGTATCTAAAAATGGAGGGAATGTAATGAAAAAGATGATCGTCTTCGGCGCGTTAACGTTGGTGCTGGGAGCAACGCTCGCCGGATGCCAGATCGGGAATAAAACTGCTAATACCGATGCTGCTGCCAATTCAAAGGACGGAGCTAACGTAGCAATGCCTTGGGTGGGTACGAAAAATACGACAAGAATTAACACATCCGATCCTGTTGAAGCGGCTGTACTGGTCTCGCGGACGCTTTGGGCAGCAAGAACCGATAGCAACACGCCTTCCAGTGTAGTCCTGACAGATGTGAGCAATTGGCAGATTGCCGCCGTCAGTACGGATTTGATCCATCATCCCAGTAATGGACCTGTACTCTTTTTCAATAAAGAGACTGTTCCTGCAGTGACCTTGAACGAGCTGAAACGGTTGAATCCCAAAGGTGCGGAAGGAAATGAGGGAATCCAGCTCGTGATCGTAGGCCCTGTAACCGCAAGCGTGGAAGAACAACTAAAATCGCTGAATATGAAAATGGACAAGATCGAAGGGGACGAGCCAGNGCTCCACAAAAAGACACCAGCAGTAATTCTGCCACCACAGGTAAAGCAGCAGTGAATATTGAGGGCGTAATCTCTGAGGTAAGTGCGGACGGAAAAAGCTTTAAGGTAGGCGATCTGTGGGTGACAGTAACAGATGCAACGGAACTGGGCATCAAAGGCCCAACCGCAGCGAAGCCATCCGAGGAACTTCTACAAAAAGAATTTAAAGTAGGCAATATCGTTTCCGGCTATACTTCTCAGGATATTAGCACAGGAAAAGTGACGGCGGACAACATCTACAACAATATGACTCCGCAGAAGGACGCTCAATAAGCGGAAAGTGAGATTGCTGTAGGCGCAGATCAACATATTCTTCTTTGGGATAAAAGATTCTCCCGTTCCTCATACTAACGTAAAGGGATGGAGGTGAATGTCATGCCTAAGAACAGCGCAGATCCGAAGGTTGATCGAGCGAATAATCGTGCAGATAAGAAGAACAATCAGCAGAATCACGCTCATTTCACAGAGGAGCCTCAGACGTTGACCAACAATAAGGCTGAGGATTATGTGCCAAGTCTTAACCATATCTCCAAAAATGAATCCTAGAGACACCAAGACTGCCCTTCCGTCGCTATTCGACAGGAGGGCAGTCTTTTTTGTGCTGAATCATTAACAGGCTGAGTGGTTCATGCCGTAAGAGGTTAGCAGCATTTATATTTTTCTCAGCGGCCAGAGTAGTACCTCAAGTCGCTCGGTATAGGTCAGAAGCGAAGGCTTTGGTTCGTGTACAAGCCCTAGTGCTTGAGTTGAAGTATGGCAATCCAGATAGAGTCTGGCTTCCTGTAAAGGCCATGGTTGGTGGTGGATATCCCCCACATACAGTTGTCCTTTCGAACTGGCAGTATACAGGCAGTATCGCTCCGTTAGCCAGTGAAGTAGAGTTTCGGGCATGGCATGTACTGGCGTGGATGGGATAGCTGAGTAGACACCGTTAAATACGGCCTCTCCATGTGTGGTCTGTCTTTTGCTAATGTAACGGACATCTTGCCCTTCGGACTGAAGAGACATCTCTGCATATCTATATGGCAAATAGGTGAGGGCGCGAGCGCCGGTAACAGCAGGAAGACTGGAGGCATCCATATTCAGAAAAAAGACGCCCGGCTTGCCGTCTTTAATTACATAGGTACGAATATTAAGCTCCAGGAACGAGTGGAGGAAAGGAAGAGGAGGCAACCCCCTGACGAGCAGCGGGTCCATCCGAAAAGGAACGACACTAATCCAGGGTCTCCCTTCCCATTGCTGCAATTCCAGGCCAAGAGGAATAAATGGAGCTACAGAAGCTTCGCTCACAGGCCAATGGGCGAACAAGACCTTATTCCAGCCTTGCTTCATCATCCACGGCCCTTTGGGCAAGGGATAAGGACGATGAGATGTATGTGCAAGAATTTCATGGTTGTTCAAGTTGTGCTGTCCTCCCGGGCGAGATGTGATATCTATAAAATCTCCATATTTAAACTTATAAATCATCCTGAGCAAAGATTGCTCTTGCTGCCCATCCCCATATGCTCCGATAACTACACAGTTTCTCCATACTTATTGGTTACAGTAATAACTAATAAAAATGAGGTATCTAAAAATGGAGGGAATGTAATGAAAAAGATGATCGTCTTCGGCGCGTTAACGTTGGTGCTGGGAGCAACGCTCGCCGGATGCCAGATCGGGAATAAAACTGCTAATACCGATGCTGCTGCCAATTCAAAGGACGGAGCTAACGTAGCAATGCCTTGGGTGGGTACGAAAAATACGACAAGAATTAACACATCCGATCCTGTTGAAGCGGCTGTACTGGTCTCGCGGACGCTTTGGGCAGCAAGAACCGATAGCAACACGCCTTCCAGTGTAGTCCTGACAGATGTGAGCAATTGGCAGATTGCCGCCGTCAGTACGGATTTGATCCATCATCCCAGTAATGGACCTGTACTCTTTTTCAATAAAGAGACTGTTCCTGCAGTGACCTTGAACGAGCTGAAACGGTTGAATCCCAAAGGTGCGGAAGGAAATGAGGGAATCCAGCTCGTGATCGTAGGCCCTGTAACCGCAAGCGTGGAAGAACAACTAAAATCGCTGAATATGAAAATGGACAAGATCGAAGGGGACGAGCCAGCGGCTGTAGCCAGGGCTATTGATGCGTATTATGAAAAGGTGTCAGGCGAGCTGCCTCAAGCGGTGATTGTCGGCTCCATGGACAGCCCTGAATATACGTTGCCTGCGGTGAACTGGATTGCGCATATGCCGGAACCACTGTTATACGTGAAAAAAGATGAGATTCCGGTGCCCACCGTGGAGGCGTTAAAGGAACGTGGCGGGAACGCAGCGATCTATATTTTAGGCCCTAAATCTGCGGTATCGGCCAAGATAGAGGATCAACTGAGGTCGTACGGAACAGTTACCCGTATTTCGGGAGATGCCCCGTACGAGAACGCTATTGCTTTTGCAAAATTTAAGGGTACAGGCAATAACTTTGGCTGGGGGATCACCACACCGGGACATAACTTTTCGTTCCTGACGATAGATTCCCCTATGCTGGCAATTGCCGCCGCACCATTCAGTCATTTGGGCAAGCATGCTCCATTACTGTATGTAGATAAGAAGGGGATGCCGGACTCAGTCATGGAATATTTAATGGAGGTTCAGCCGAAGTTCGTGGCATCGCCCGCAGAGGGACCCTATAACCACGCTTGGTTGACTGGAAACGAGGCTGGAATCTCTGAAAAAGTGCAAAGTGAGATTGATGATATGCTGGAGATTTCTCCTGCGTCCGGGGGCAACCCTCATGCTGGGCATTAACGGTCACTGATCTCTTCCAATTTTCCAAGCCTTCCACATCAATTCTACACATCGTATCGGTACAATGAAGATATTAATCCGATTACCCGGGAGGTATTGCGCTATGGACTGGTCTTGGCTATTGCTGCTTGCGTGTCCTTTGATGATGATATTCATGATGTTCGGCATGCGTGGAGGACATGGACATGGACATGGACACGGGTCATCCAAACAACCTGCTGCCCAAGAATTCCAAGCAGAACTGCAAGAACTTAGAATACAAAATGAGAGGATGCAAAAGGAAATACAAGAGCTGAAACAGAGCTAAGACATTAAAGAACCGGGGAGGCTGCGACAATGAGTTGCAGTGGTGCTGATGCCTTTATTGATGCGGAAGAAAAAGCATTGATATCTAAGATGTATTTCTCCGTAGTGGCGACCGAGCCTTACGTTCGGATATTAAGTTCTGATTTAATAGCATCACGTAGCCGCAAGCCACTCATGCTTGCGGCTACGTGTCTAACTGACCAGATCAAGACATTGTGACGGAGCATGGCTTGCGCTACTATATAGTGAAGAGTAAGGCTCCGTATCTATCGATCATAAGAGCGAAGAAGGTGAACAACATGCCGAAGCTTCAGGTGCTGGTTGTGGATGATGAGTGGAATATGCGCAATCTGCTGCGCATTTATTTGATGAAAGAAGGCTTTGCGATTAAGGAGGCTTCGACTGGCCGGGAGGCCTTGTCCATGATCGAGAAGCATGATTTTGATATTATTCTGCTGGACGTTATGATGCCGGATATGGACGGCTGGCAAGTGTGCAAGGCTGTTCGTGAGCTGGGGACGATACCTGTTCTGATGCTCACAGCACGTTCGGAGACGAAGGACAAGATCCATGGTCTGGGCATTGGCGCAGACGATTATTTAACGAAGCCGTTCGAACCGGAAGAATTACTGGCGAGAATCTATTCTCTGATTCGCAGAGCGGCAATGGCTCAAGTATCTGAGCGCAGACAGCGGGCGATGGAATTTCCGCAGCTGGCGATTTGGCCAGAGGCCCGCGAGGTTCATATTCAGGAGACGGTAGTCGATTTTACGCAAAAAGAATTCGACCTGTTACTCTTGCTGGCCCAGAGTAGGCAACGTGCCTATACCCGCGAGGAACTGGTGGAAAGACTATGGGGGCTTGACTATGAAGGGGAGAGCCGGGTGATTGATACCCATATCAAGAATATTCGTGAGAAGCTGCAAAAGGCGGGCATGGGTTACAACCCGATTCAAACGGTGTGGGGTGTCGGTTATAAGTTTCAGGTTCCGGGAGAGCTGGAATGAGGGGCAATCGTATTGGCTTTAAGCTGGGCGCGGTGATTATTACTGTATTTCTGGTCGTTATCTTGTTCCTGGCTTTTGCCATCGACAGAATGTTCACTAATTTTTATACTGCGGAAATGCGCCGGGAGACAGAGGATCTCACCTCCCATTTTGCACTGATGGCCAACACCACGGATACAACCTCTGAGCAGATGATGACGACCTTTGCGGAGTTCTCCAATGTGAGCATCTTTAATGTCCTGAAGGATGGCGAGGTGATTCTCCATTCCGGCGTGCATGATTCAGAGGATAGCTCTTTTATCCATGCCACCGATCTTAGCCGTATATTCGCAGGGAACAGAGTCAGTCTCCTGCACGAAGACCCCTCGGGGAACCGATATTTTGTCTCCGGGCAGCCGATAACGCAGGGCGGCAGTATCACCTCTGCGCTTTTTGTTATGAGCTCAACGGAGCAAATGGAGCAGTCGCTGTCAGCCGTGCGGAAGCTGCTGCTGCTCTCCGGCATGGGAGCTTTTCTGTTTGCGCTCGGGATTACATGGATTGTCGCTCAAGTGCTCTCCCGTCCGCTTCTGCAAATGCAGAAGGCCACGCGCAAAATCGCTGTTGGCGAGCTGGAGACCCGGCTGGATATCAGGAGCAAGGATGAGATCGGCAGTCTGGCGGAAGCCATTAATGACCTGGCGGTGGATCTCCAGCGGTACAGGGACACCCGGCAGGAGCTTTTTTCGAATATATCCCATGAACTGCGTACACCGATCACCTATCTGGAGGGATATTCGAAGGTAGTCAAGGATGAGTTGTATGAGACGGAGGAAGAAAAGAACCTGTATCTCGATATCATTTTCCAGGAGGCAGTACGGCTTCAGCATCTGGTAGATGATGTGTTTGACCTCGCCAAAATGGAGGAAGGGCAAATAGTCTTGGATTTGCAGTGGCTTGATCTGTCAGAGCTGCTGGAACAGGCAGTCAGCAAGGTAAGGCTGAAAGCCAGAGATAAGGGCCTGGAATTAAGCGTCTCCTATTCCGGGCATACTGTGCCGGTTCACGCAGACGGGAAAAGAATGGAGCAAATTATCCTCAACCTGCTGGAGAATGGCCTCCGCTATACAGAGCGCGGGGGTGTGGAGGTACAGCTGCTGTATCAGGCTGACAGGGTGACCCTTGTAGTGGAAGATACCGGGATGGGGATTCCGGAGGAAGAGCTGCCCTATATCTTCGAGCGCTTTTACCGGGTGGAGAAGTCCCGTTCCCGTGAATTTGGGGGCACCGGCTTAGGACTGTCCATTGTGAAGAAGCTGATCGAACTGCAGGATGGGAAAATCACCGTTATTAGTAAAGCAGGCACTGGCTCCCGTTTTGAGATTCAGCTTCCGCTGCGGCCGGAGCGCGGGGAGGCCCATCATGAAAAAAAGTGAATGGCTGGTGGCACTCATCCTGATGGGCATGGGCTTGCTGTGTATGGCCCTGTCGGCAGTTTCTTTCCGCAGTGCTTCACTGTGGCAGCTTGGGGGTTATGTACGAATGTTCTTGCTCTGTGCGGTCGTTCCGGGTTTCATTTTGTTTCTGTTCGTTAGATGGATACGCAGCGGGCGTGGGCATTAATCCTCTATTCAAAAAAAGACTTCGAACCCGTTCGAAGTCTTTTTTGCTGCTATATAAGTCTTTCTAACTAGTAATAATTTCCTATAAAAGTATCCTTTAGTATGGTAGAGTTGGTGTTATCTATGATTTCCTGTGATGGAATATTATTCAGGATATAGATTATTAACCATCAAGAAAATGGAGTGAGATAAGGTGAAATTTAGGAAAACAATGCAACTGGTTATGGCCATTATCCTGCTGTTCGGAAGTTTGAGTCTTTGGGCCGGTGGTGCTAAGGCTAAGGCAAACGATATTATTTCAGAATATAGGGAAATAGACAAAATTATCAATATTCTGAAGGATGGGGACGGGCAAAGCCGTGAGTTCACGTTTACAACCTATAATAAATTAACTGGTGATAATACGGAGATAAGGTTGTACAGAAACCAGGTAGAAATTGATCCTCAAAACTATACTGTGGATTATGATCGTAATACCTTTACGTTGGATAAAGCCCCAGACCTGGGCGCTGAGCTTCATTTTACCTATAGCATCCATCCGACCTTTGAATGGGGAGAGGCGTTCTCTGGCTCAACCTATATTGGAAATGCTTTAGATGGAGCGGACGGATCAACGAAGGTTTTTAAATTAACCACAAATTATATCCTTAATTCCAATAAGAAAGTTAGCTTATACATAGACGGTACTAAGGTGCCGACCTCGGAATTTACTTTCAATCTAGAAACTCAACGGATTACCCTTTCGGAGAAGCGTACGGCACCTAGTGCCAAGTCCAAGGTTTATTTTTATTTTCCTGTCACATCTATTGCGGGAACCAAGACGTCAAGCGGTGTTGCACAGGCCAATCCTTCGCTACCGCCAAATGGAATTGAATCACCAATCCAAACGGAGTCACCAGTTCCATCGGTTGAAACACCAATTGAAACGGAGCAGCCAGTTATATGGGTTGAACCAGAATTCTATATCCCTAGCGGAGAAAGCTATCCGGGTCAAATTACTCTGGGTGGTAACGGTAAAATTACCATAAATGTGACAACGGTGGTCATTCAACCAACATATACGACATATCTTATCGTCAAAAATGCGAGTAATGAAGTTGTTAGGCAAATTCGGGTGACTCCAGGAAAACCCGTGACGTATACTCTGAACAAGCAGCTAGGCCTTACTACGGGCGGGTACTATATTTATCTCAAGACCGTGAACCAATCTGGAGGATTGGCGACATCGGTTCCGCAATTTGTGCCGATAAATCTTGAGTCGAAGATTCAGGTGTTCGTTGAAGGGAAAATGCAAGCTTATACTCAAGCGCCTGTAAATGTAAACGGAAATGTACTGGTACCTTTTCGGGCGATTTTCGAATCCCTGGGTGCCACGGTGAAATGGGATAGTGCTACTCAGACTGTCACGGCAACTAAAGAAGGAAAGACGATTGTTCTTAAGATCGGATCTACTACCGCCTATGTAAATGGAGTACCCGTGACACTTAGTGCAGCTCCTCAGTTAATCAACGGCAGCACGATGGTGCCGATTCGATTCGTGAGCGAGGCGCTTGGCGGATTAGTAGAGTGGAGCAATAGCTCCAGCTCCGTTATTGTTTTTCAAAACTCACCGTCCATTCCTACAACCGCCGAGAGCGAGAAGCCTGCCCCATCGGAAGCTACTAGTACATCACCGATTTTGCAAAAAATATCTCAAGGTATTACCACACCTACGGATATTGTATTCGTTATGGATGTGACAGGCAGCATGGGCGAAGTGATTGGTTATGTCAAAGAGACGGTGAAGAAGTTCGCTGATTCCGTTCCATCCGGTTCGAATTTCTCCATCGTAGCTTATCGGGATATTAATTATAGAAGCTCATATAAAGATTTGGAGTTCTTCCCGTTCACTAATGATAAGAATGTTTTAAAGACGAACCTTAGCAAGCTGGTTGCGGCTGGCGGAGGGGATGAGAACGAATCTGGACTGGAAGCCATTCATATGGCTGCTCAGCAGCTGGCAGGACGTAAGAATGCAAAAAGGATTATTTTTATTACAGATGCCCCTGTGCATGATAAAGGCGCTTCAATGGGGAAAACAAACCTCTCTCTTGGTCAGATTATAAATGAGCTGAAGACTAACAAGATTACCTTAGATGCAATTGCTCCAATGAACGGATTAGCAAATACGCAAATTACTCAGCTTGTAAATGCAGGTAAAGGAAAGATATATGATATCAAAAAGGCTTCGGTAACCTTGTTGGAAAAATAAAATAAGCTAATGAAAAAGCCGCAGAAATGATCTGCGGCTTTTTTCTTCTATCAAGGTCATTTGTGGGCACAGGAATGGAAGAACATTGAAAATTTTATATTGAAATCGATTTCATCGACAACTATAATGGATTTAACAACCAATGAAAGCGTGATCAAGTGAAGGATAGCAAAATCATAGATGTAGCGCAAAAAGCGAAGGTATCCCCCGCCACGGTATCCAGAGTGCTGAACGGAAGCTCGCTCGTAACGGAGAAGACGCAGAAGAAGGTGCTCCAAGCCATCCAGGAATTGAACTACACGCCAAATGCGATGGGAAAACAGCTTCGGTCGCGCAGGACGATGACTTTAGGTGTGGTGGTCAGGGATATCAGGGTTTCCTATAATGGGGAAATTATTAAGGGCATTGAGAACATGGCGAATACCCTGGGATACAAGATCCTGATCTGCGACTCACAGAATGAGAAGGCCAAAGAGGTGGAACTGCTCTCTTTGTTGCAGAACCGCACGGTAGATGGCTTAATTCTTGTGACACCGCAATTAAGCGACGAGGAGATTACTTCTTTTGCGGATGATGAGTATACGATTGGATTAATTGGCCGCCTGATTGAGCATCCGGACATTCCGTGCTCTTTTACCGATAACAGGAGAATTGGCAGGGAAGTTGTAGAGCATCTGTTGGAAGCGGGACATCGCAGGATGGCGTTTCTCTGTGGGTTTGCCGATGCGACGGACAGTATTGAGCGGCTGGAGGGATATAAGGAAGGACTTGCAGAGGCAGGGTTACCCTTTCTGCCTGAACTGATAGATAACGGGAATTTCTCTGAGGATGCCGGGTATGATGCGTTTAAGCGGCTTTGGGCCGGAGGCGGGGATTTTACAGCTGTTTTCGCAGCCAATGACGAGATGGCGCTTGGTGTATACAAAGCTTGTGCCGAGCTCGGAATATCCATTCCCGAACGTATGGCTGTTGTCGGGGTAGACAATATTCGGATTACTAATTATGTGGAGCCGAAGCTGAGCTCTGTAGAGCAGCCCTTATATGAGATGGGGGCTTTGCTTGCAGAGAAGCTGATCGGGCAGATCAAGGGCGATGAAGGGACGGGGCTACAACTCATGCAGATTCGTTCGACACTGGTGATCAAAGGATCTTCGGGAAAAGGGGGTTAGGTGGTGTTTAAAATGCTGCGCGGGAAAGACACCAAGTATTACGGGAAGTTTTTTTCCGTGATGACGGTGACGATCTTTCTGACAATTTCAATCCTGTCGGGAATTCTGTATTTGAATTTTGAACGGATCGCGTTGAATCAATCCTATGAGCAGACGATGGACAGCCTGGACCAGACCACGCAAGAAGTCTCGGTGATGACCTTGACCGCTTCGACCTTTGCGAAGCAAATACACAACGACCAGAATATCGCTGCCCTGCTGAATTTCCCCAATGTGAGCGCCATGGAAATCTCCGATGCGGTCAAGCAAATGAGCAATTACAGGGAGACTTCGCCCTTTATTGATTCCATCTATATTTATAATGCGGTGGCCCACACCTTCTATGTGAGCTCAGACATGAGTGTGCCTTCGGTCTTCAGCGAGGAAGAATTTTATGACCAGGATATGAAGGAGATATTGAAGCACATCGGAGACTACAATACGATGACGCCGATTCCCCGCAAGCTGCGGATTGAAGGGTTGGCCGGGAATATCGCCGAGAAGGAGCGCGACACGTATACCTTTTTACTGTATGACACGCTCGCCAAGCAGACTCCCCGAAATGCTGTAGTCGTCAATATCAAGGAAACCCAACTTCACAAGCACATCGACGGTTCATTGACCAATGACGCTGCGAACACGTTTCTTATCGACAAGAATGGCCTGCTGGTCTCCAACAGTTGGACTACACCAATGCTGACAGATATGAAAGGTACACCTTATATTGACCGCATCCTGAACAGTGACGAGCCTTCGGGTTATTTTCCTATGAAAGTCGGCGGTATCAAATCTCTGGTAACCTATAGCGAACCCGATAACCTGGGCTGGCGGTATATCCGCATTGTTCCGTATACGCTCATCAGTGAGCGGATCGACAACATGCGCACCAAGACCTTTTATATAGCAGGTCTTATCCTGCTCGCCGGGCTTGCGCTTTCCTTTGTGGTATCAAAGCGTCTATTCGCAGGAATCAACAAAAAGCTGTCCCGTCTAGTGAACCTAGAATCGGAACAGCGGGAGAGCCAGCAGGCCATGCGTTCTGAATATATGCGTGGGCTGCTGAACGGGTACACCCGCAGTGATCCTTTGCGAATCAAAGAAATGTTCCTGCGCTACGGAATCGGGCTAGACCCGGACCGTTCCCTGCGCGTATTTTTGATTACGATAGATGACTACCGGGCTTTGGTGGATATGTACCAGCCGGAGGACCGCAAGCTGCTGCGTTATGGCATTCTTAATATTGCCCATGAACTGCTGATTGGCGCTGGACTCTCGGCAGCAACTGCTGACCTGGGCGATAACCGTGCAGTGATCATCGTCCAGCCGGCAGATACCGAGGTCGATGATAAGGAGACTTATAGTCGTTATGCGGGACTTATCCAAGAGGCTGTGACCCAGTATTTGAAGCTGTCCATCACGATATCGTCGAGCCTTAAGGGAAAGGGCGTTCAGTCTTTGCATACCTTGTTTGAGCAGGCTGTCGAAGCTTCCTTTAGTCGGGTCTTCAGTGGTGCGGGGAGTTATATTGATGCGGAGACGGTCGAGATGAACAAGACCCGGAGCTATGAATATCCGGTTCACAAGGAGAAGCAGCTGATCGACGAATTAATGCTGGGCCGGATTTCAGAAACGAAGCGGCTGTTCGCTGATATCATCGGCGACACCGCCAACTATTCTTACATCTCATATCAACTGGCGATCTCCCATCTGACCTATGCGCTGCAGAATGCGATTCGCACAATTCGGCAGCATTCTGCTGCTTCTGAAGAGCTTGCTGTCCCGTCGCTGGATCTGTACAACCACACGCGGGTCGATACGATGGCAGAGCTAATGGAGCGGTATATGTCTCTGTTTGATTTGCTGGAGAAGCATATGGACGAGAAGCGGAAGAATCGGCAGGATGATCTGCCGGGACGCATCAAACGGATGATTGACGAGCGTTATGCGGATCAGAATCTGTCGCTAGAAATGCTGGCGGATGAGATGGGTATGTCAGCTACGTATATTGGTCGTGTATTTAAGCAGCATACCTTCCAGACGATTCTCAGCTATATCCAGGAAGTGCGAATGAACAAAATCCGCGAGCTGCTGACACATAACGATGATTGCATTGGTGATATCGCCGAGTCAGCCGGCTTTACCAATAATCCGTATTTCTATAAAGCCTTTAAGAAGCACAATGGTGTAACACCAGCCGAATACCGGAGGAATAGCAGACAACAGAAAGAGGATGAGGGAGGAGAGGGCGCGATCCTTGCATGAACCACTTCAGCAGCACACTTAAAGGAAGGCTCGGGCAGGTACCCGGTCTTCCTTTTTTATCGGGAAGAAACGCCGAAAACCCTTGATATGACTGGGGTGTGACAGGAAAAAAGAGTGAGTTCGGAAAAGAGTAGTGTCCCTTTTCGCTGAAAAGTGAGTCACATCGGGTATGGTTAGTTGCTGCGTTCCCCGGGGTCTTATAGTATTGGCATTGCAGCCGGAGAACAGCACCGGAGAGTGCAATATCTGATAAAGAAGGTTGAGGGAGGCTATACGATTATGTCTGGAAAAGGCGGATTGATCCGGGAGCTTAATCGAAACAAAGTATTGTTTCTGATGGTAGCTCCAACATTGCTGTTTTTCATTGTCTTCAGTTACATTCCTATGGTTGGTGTGTATTACGCCTTTACGAAATTTGATTTCGATGGGGGACTATTTGGAAGCGAATTCATTGGGTTCAAAAATTTCGAGTTTCTGTTCAAGTCAGGCATCCTTTGGGATTTGACGAAAAATACAGTGCTCTACAATCTGGCATTTATTATTCTCGGCAACATCATGCAGATCATCTGTGCAATATTTTTGGCCCAGTTGACCAGCAAGTGGTTCAAGAAGACCGCACAATCGCTGATGTTTCTTCCATACTTTCTGTCGTGGGTACTCGTTGGGGCGTTCGTGTTCAACCTCTTCTCCGATCTTGGGGTGGTCAACAGCGTGCTGACCCAGCTTGGTCTACAGACCTACGATTTCTACCTTCAGACCGCTCCATGGAAATACATTATCGTGTTCTTCAACATCTGGAAGGGCATCGGTTACGGCACAGTCATTTATCTGGCGGCGATCATGAGCATCAGTGAGGACTATTATGAGGCAGCCAAAATTGACGGAGCCAACATTTTTCAACAGATTCGGCGGATTACGCTTCCACTGCTCATGCCAACCTTTATCTTGCTGATCATGTTCAGTCTAGGCGGTATTTTGAAAGGACAGTTTGATCTCTTCTATCAAATTATCGGTAACAACGGCATGCTGTACGAAGCTACGGATATCATCGATACGTATGTCTTCCGGTCTCTGACGATCAACTTCGATATCGGGATGGGGACCGCTGCGGGTCTGTATCAATCCTTCTTCGGATTCGCTCTCATCATGACGGTGAACTACATTATCAAAAAGACGCACGAAGAATACGCGTTGTTCTAAGGGGGGGATAAGCATGGGGACTGAAGTAGAAAAGCTGCCGGGAGTACGCAGAAAGAAAACCGGCTCCAAGATCAAGCAAGACAAAGCAACGATTGCCTTCAATATTATCGGGTACACGCTACTGGCCCTGATTTCCATCATCTGTCTGGTGCCCTTTTGGCTGATTGTCGCGGGTTCGTTCACGGATGAGCTGGAGATTATCTCGGAAGGATTCAAACTGTTCCCGAGCACCATCTCATTCGAAGCTTATCGCTCGGTGTTCAGTACACCGGAACAAATCTACCGTGCATACGGGGTGACGATTGGCGTGACGGTGGCAGGTTCGCTACTGGGATTGTTCTTGACCTCAATGGCGGGATATGCGCTTTCCCGTAAAGATTTTCTCTACCGCAACAGCCTGTCGTTCTTCATTTACTTCACAACCTTGTTCAGCGGTGGATTGATTCCATGGTACATCATGATGACCAAATACCTGGGTCTTAAAGACAGCTACTGGGCACTGATCCTGCCGCCACTGCTTAGTGCTTGGAACATCATTCTGATGCGAAGCTTCATGAAGTCCATCCCGGAATCCATTGTGGAATCTGCCAAAATCGATGGTGCAGGGGATTTCCTAATTTACCGGAAGCTCATTCTGCCGCTCTCGACACCGGGTCTAGCGACTATCGGATTATTCCTTGCGCTCGGTTACTGGAACGATTGGTTCAACGCCAACATGTTCATTACAACCGGCGATAAATATCCGCTGCAATTCCTGTTGTACAAAATTCTGTCCAGCGCCGCGGTGCTACAGACGAATAACGGGTCGTATCTGGCGGCCAATGTTGTTCCACCTACCGAAACACTTAAGATGGCTGTGGCCGTTGTGGTTACAGGGCCTGTCGTTCTGCTCTACCCGTTCGTTCAGCGTTATTTCGTGAAGGGACTTACAGTAGGAGCTGTTAAAGGTTAGAACCGGACTTCCGGCTAACATAGCATGAGGCTTGAACAATGGGTTTAATGAGACAAACTTTTAAGGAGGAGTCAATGATGAGAAAGGTAACCAAGAGATTAACGCTCGTACTTGTCATGTCTTTACTGATCTCGCTGCTCGCAGCCTGCGGTGGCGGTAACAACAACAGTGCGGCACCGGAAACAGAGAAAAACAACGGTAATACCGCACCGGTGCAAGGTGAAGCAGGCCCGGACACGTCGAAGAAGGTCAAGTTGACCTGGTATCTGGTTGGTGATGCCCACAAGGATCAGGACAAGATCGTTGCAGAATGGAACAAAATGCTGGAGAAGGATCTGAACACAACCGTTGACCTGAAGTTTACTACGTGGAATGACTGGTTAACCAAATACAACCTGCTGCTGACCTCCGGCGAGAAGATTGACATGATCTTCGCTTCCAACTGGGCGGATTTCTACAAGCTGGCTAAACAGGGTGCATTCAAGAATTTGAAAGACCTGTTGCCAACGTATGCGCCTGTAACTTGGGCCAATGTACCGAAGCAGGACTGGGATGCAGTAACGGTAAGTGATGGTATCTTTGCTGTACCGAACACGAATCCGGAGTATACGCCACTTGGCTATGTGTATCGTGAAGACTGGCGCAAAGAGCTCAATCTGCCAGAGTTTACTGATCTGAATTCCATTGAGGCCTATATGGATGCTGTTAAAACACAGAAGAAAGTGACGCCGATCAACGGTGCTGCTTATGAGAACGTCAATGACCTGTTCAAGTTCTGGACAGATACGCAAATGATTACGGGTGAGATCGTGGGTGCAACTTCCTATGCAACACCGCGCGATATTCAGATCATTCCGTTCACAGATCAATATGAAGCTTGGGTTAAGAAAATGAAAGAATGGGAGCAGAAGGGCTTCTGGAACAAGAACTCGCTGTCCTCGAAACAGGAAGCCGGTGACTTCATCAAGACGGGTCAAGGTGCGATCTACTGGCGTAACCCGTCCAGTGCGGGCGGATTTATCAACGAAGTGCAGGCTAAAGGCCTCAAAATGGAAATAGGGTTCTTCCCGTTCACCCGCTTCCATAACTATGTCATTCCTACATTGCCGATTGCGAACGGTATGGCGATTCCGAAGAGCTCGGATAATGCGGAACGTTCCCTGATGGTACTCGACAAGCTGCGCAATGATCCTGCTTACTACAACTTAATGACTTATGGTATCGAAGGCACGCACTGGGCAAAAGGTGATGATGATAAGACCATTGTCATTCCGGCACCAGGTGTCGACCTGAACGTTACACCACGCTATGACATCGCAAGCTGGGGCTGGCGTGTAGAAGAGAACATTAAGAAAGAAAAAGGCGGCTGGGAAGGCCTCGACAAGCTGAAGGAAGAATTCAAACCGATTAGCAAGCCGGATATTCTTGGACAGATTTATCTGGATTACGATCCGGTCAAAACCGAGCTGGCTGCTGTTAACCAGGTATTTGAGCAATACGGAAAACCGCTGATGCTGGGCTTGACCTCTGATGTGGATGCATCCTTGAAAGTTTACCGCGATAAGCTGAAAGCGGCTGGTGTAGAGAAGCTGCTGGCTTATGTGCAGGGCGAAGCCAACAAGTATTTTGATGAAAAAGGAATCCAATAGAACAGGTGCCACGGGTTGGTAGTGCCTAACGGTGCTGTCACCCCGGCACTTAAGGGAGCGGCGAATTTATTCGCCGCTTTTTTCTTAAATACGTAAGAGAACAAGGAGAGATGACTGCAATGAACTATGAGAACAAACCGGTAGAAACGGTGGAAGTCTGGTTCAGCTCGGAGCAGGACCCGGGCAAGGAAAGCTGGTTCAAGGGTCCGCAAGAGCATACATATCACCTGAGCCAACAAGCGAATCTGAATTGGGTTGTTCCTGGTCCGACTGAAGATGAAGGGCTAACCACCTTGATTGTATCGCCGGAACTTACCTATCAGAAGATTCTCGGCATTGGAACCTCGCTGGAAGAGACGACCGTTTGCAATTTGTCGCTGATGAGTGCAGACGAGCGGGGGAGCATCCTGAAGCAGCTCAGTCATACTGAGGATGGCATCGGCTTCAATCTGTTCCGCATTACCCTGGGAACCTCTGATTTTACAGCCGAGCGATTCTATACCTATGATGATATGCCTGACGGGGAGAGTGATTTTGAACTGAAGCATTTTTCGATTCAAAAGGATATCGACCTCTCCATCATCGCCACGATTAAGGAACTGCTGGCGCTGGCACCAGATACGCTGCTGTTCGCATCACCGTGGAGTCCTCCCGCTTGGATGAAGACAAGCGGGAGCCTGAAACGCGGCCGTCTGAAGGAAGGCCGCGAGTATACAGATGCCTTGGCGAAGTATTATCGCCTGGCCATTCAGGCGTATCGGGAGCAGGGCATCCCGATCTATGCGATGACCCTGCAGAACGAGCCGCTGCTGGAGACGGATTATCCGAGCTGCCATATGCCGCCGGAACGGCAGAAGGAGCTGGCAGTAGCGCTGGCGAAGGAATTCACAGCGCATGGACTGGAAACGAAGCTTTGGATTTTCGACCATAACTTCGATGAGGTCTGGAATTATGTGGCGCCGATTCTGAATGATGCTGAAGCAGGCGCCGGGGTTCACGGCATTGCGCTGCACGATTATGAAGGCGAACCAGAGGTCATGAGCAAAATTCATGCCGCTTACCCCGATAAGCCGATTTATCTGACGGAGCGATCGCTGTGGGGGACAAGTGGCGCGGACCGGATGGCCCGCTACTTCCGTAATTATGCCAGCAGTTATAACGCCTGGGTCACGATGCTTAACAGCCGCATTGCCCCTCATCAATGGCTGGGAACGCCGGGACCTACGATGTTCATTCAGGATGCAAACGAAGCAAACCGCTACTGGAAAAGCCCAGAATATTATCTGCTGGGCCAATACAGTAGATTTGTCCGGCGGGGAGCTGTACGAATCGGTAGCAGCTACGGTTCTGTCGACACCGTCACTAATGTGGCTTTCCGGAACGAAGATGGCTCGTTTGTGGCTGTGGTCATTAACCAGACGCAATCGGCACAGCCATTTCGCATTTTGTGCGCTGGCCGGCAGTTCACGGCGGTTCTTCCCCCGACATCGGTCGGAACATATCGTTGGTGAGATCTAGGCTGACGCATTGTCACAGTATTAATCTTATATCATCAAGCCCTTCGCATCCCTCTGAGGAAGCGGAGGGCTTTTGCATGGATGGAGAGGGCGGAGGCCTGCCCATTGTGTTTGAATCCTTAGAGCGGCTATATTATGCTATATAGATTGACAAGACATTATGAGGAGAAACGTAACGGAGGAGAGGAGCATGCGGATGAAAAAGAGAACGGCAATGATTGTGGGGATGATCCTCATGCTCGTATTATTGTCAGGCTGTGCGAAAGGGACCGCGCATGTTACGGTTCACAAAAATGGCAGTGTTGACCTTGCTGTTCATGTGAAGCTGGATTCCCGCACAGAGTCGCTAATCAGTGGCAAAGCTGAACAAATGCTGACAGACAAGCTGGCGGAGTCAGGTATAGAGCTCCACAAGGTGCAGGATGGCAAAGACGTGGACTATCAATTCATCAAAAGCTTTTCCTCTGTAGAGGAGTTGAAAGTGCAGCCTAGTGACGGTATGAGCTTAGTAGATACCAAGGTCATTACTGACCCCAAATGGCTGTACACCAAGTATGATCTGGAGGTTCAGCCCAAACTGAGCGCTTATTCTGAGCAGATTATAGATAGCCTTGGGATGCTGAATATCCCCAAATCGTTTGTGCGAATGTTTATGGAGAGCTTTGCCTTTGATTTTCAATTGACGCTGCCTGTGAATGTCTATGGGCCGAACAATGCTACCTCACAGGATGGCCGGACATTAACCTGGCATATGTCACTCGGAAATCCCGAGCCGCTAAAACTGGTGGTTTATGCACCTAATATCAAGAATATCGTCATCACTTTAGTAGCTGTTATCGTGATTCTGGTCTTGTTGATTACGTTATGGTTCCGTAGAAAAAGAGGCCGGGATACACGTAAATTGGCGTAATCCCAGTTGCAAACGAATGAGTTCATTTGTTATACTTAGTACCAAGTACTAATACTAGATGCTAAATAACGGGGTGAATGAATTGACAGGTGCGAAGATTACAGCTATCGGGACTTATGTTCCCACACAAAGGCTCACCAATGCCGATTTGGAGAAGATGGTAGATACCAATGATGAGTGGATCGTCCAGCGAACAGGTATCCGGGAGCGCAGAATTAGCCGCAAGGATGAATTCACCAGTGATTTATGTGTAGCTGCTGCAGAGGATTTGGCGAAGCGGTACGGAAAAAATCTTCAGGATGTAGACATGGTAATTGTCGCTACAAGCACACCTGACTTTCCTTTCCCCTCCGTAGCTGCCTTGATACAGAATCGCCTGGGGATTTCGCAGACCGCTGGAGCCATCGATCTGAGTGCAGCTTGTGCCGGATTTGTCTACGGACTGCATATGGCCAATGGTCTTGTGGCTTCCGGCCTGCATCGCAAGGTGCTGGTGCTGGGTGCGGATTCTCTTTCTAAAATAACAGATTACAGTGACCGCAGTACTTGTATCCTATTCGGTGACGGAGCTGGAGCGGTACTTGTGGAAAGCGGGGCCAGTTCTAGCGGCTTCCTCGGCTTTCATATGGGAAGTGACGGCAGCGGTGGGCATCATGTATACCGTACAGGGCTGTCCTCCAAAATTGAAGATATCGAGCTTGTGGATACCAAGCTGCTTGTGCAGAATGGGCGGGAAGTGTTCCGCTGGGCAGTTCGGACCGTACCACAGGGTGTGGAACAATTATTGGCCAAAGCAGGGACGACTCTTGCAAAAGTGGACTGGTTTATTCCACACAGCGCTAACCTGCGGATGATCGAGCCGATTTGTGAGCGGATGAATTTCCCGCTGGAGCAGGCGCTGTACAGTCTCGTTCATTTCGGTAACACTTCTGCTGCTTCTATCCCGTTGGCGCTTGATCTGGGCATCCGGGAAGGCAAGGTCCAGAACGGCCAGACCGTCCTCATGTACGGTTTTGGCGCAGGGCTGACGCAGATAGGACAATTAGTGAAGCTGGAGCTCGATGAACAAGTAGCTGATCCTACGCCATTGTAAGGTGATGCTGTTTTAAAAAGCGCAGAGGGAGCTATTCTGCCCCCTCCAGCACTACATAGACAAACAGCCTGCCCTCGCATGTATCATGCTGGGGCAGGCTGTTTGGCATTGCCGCCGCTAATTCTCCCGGCTGGCGATGAAAGAGAGGTCATCCTTGATCGTGCAGGTGACTGCCACAGGATTCGCGGACGATGAGTGCCGGCTCCACAACGAAGGAGCCGCCCTCGGACTGATTGTTGATCATGTCGTAGAGCATATGAGCGGCGAGAATCCCGAGCCGTTCTTTGTTCTGACGGATCGTCGTCAGCGTTGGCGTCGTATATTTGCAGGCTTCAATGTCGTCGCAGCCTACCATAGCGATGTCCTCAGGTATGCGTAATCCATGTTCCTTCAAAGCACGGATCGCGCCGAGCGCCAACAGGTCGGAGGCAGCGAAAATGGCCTTCGGCAAAGGGCCGGATTGAATCAATTTCTGCATGGCGTCATAGCCGCTAGGCTCGAAGAAATCGTCGCCATGGACGAACCAGTTCTCGTTGATATTCATGCCGAAGCCCTCAATGGCTTTAACATATCCAGCTTCCCGCTGGTTAGAGATATCTGAATTGGCTGTGCTTCCGATAAAACCAAGCTCCCGGTAGCCAAGCAGGTAGAAATGCTCGACAACCTTGGAGGAGATCTGATAGTTATCCGAGGTCACGTAGCCCGATTTTTTACCCTTCAGCTCCAGATCTACCCCGATACAAGGAATGCTACTCATATCGAGTTCCTGAATGGCCGGTTCCATATGTTCTCCTGAAATGATCACACAGCCGTCTACATGAAAATGAACACAGCGGGAATAGTAATCGCCGCCGCTTAAGAATTTCTCATTGGAAAAGAAGATCAGATCATAGCCGAGCACACCCATCTGTTTCTTGAAGGCGTTGAGCACGGCGAGAAAAAAGGGATGGGTGAAATCAACATTCAGCTCCCCGGCAAAAATAACACCGATCAGGCTGGATTTCTTCGTAGCCAGCGTCTTGGCGGAGTTGGAAGGGGAGTACCCGGTTTGTTCGATGATCTCCATCACTCGTTGCTTCGTTTTTTCGGAGACATCCGGGTAATTATTCATGATTTTGGATACCGTTGAGACCGATACGCCGGCCATTTCGGCAATCTTTTTGATGTTCAACTGCAATGAAAAAGCCACCCTCCGGCTATAAATAAAAATCTGAAAAGGGCTGGATGCCAGCGCTTTCTTTAATCGCATTTTTAAGTAAAATCTGGCACGAAAACAATTATATTTAAGTTTATGCTGAATGCCAAGGCAAGTCAAACGATAATGTTGGACCAATGAACAAAGTATACTTTTACAAAAGCTGGATCACGCACCTGCTACAAAAAAAAAGAGGTTCCTGCACAGCCATACATAAACTGGCCGACAAGAACCCCTAACAATTGTGGTCGTGCTATGTTTCTTTAGGGATCAAATCGAAGATTTTACCACTTTCCAGTGCTTCGATCAGCTTTAGCAGCCAGCGGTAATACTTGACCGCCTCTCCGATCTTCTCCTCGTCGTTGTCCAGCAGCTTCAGCAGCTCTGCGTCATCGCTGTACTCTGCCTTCATATCCTTGATTTCATTCATGGATTTGGAAAGGGCATTCATGTTGCCCTCAACGGCTTTTCTCCATTTAATTGAGAAGTAATCGCTGAAATTCTGATGCCAGTCTGGAACCACCTCGAATAAATCCTTACGTGTGCCTTTTCCCCATACTTTATCAATCATTTTGAGGTCGAGCAGGGTACGGACGCCTGTACTCATGGAAGTCTTGCTCATCCCCATAGTTTTACTAAGCTCGTCCAGCGTTACCGGACCCTGATTAAAGTACATATACCCGTATAAATGCCCTATAGACAGGGTGATACCGTATAAGTCCATATTTTTACCGATGGAATCAATGACTCGTTCCCGGGCTTTGCTGATTTTCTCGATTTGTTCGGGCGCAAGCCCTTCTAAATCATTCATGATGTCCCTCCTGAGGATTAGGCTAATAGACTGCAAACCTCTACTGTGTATTGTAATCAAATCATGGTTAATAAGTAAAGAATTCGAGACGAAAGGAATATGGCGTAAAACAGAGTATTCTTTGCGTATAGTTTGTAAAGTTAAAACTGTACACTAAATTTTATCCGAATATGCGCTTTGCATCTTTTTTCATAAGTCCGGTAGACTATTAGAAGTGAACTAACCCGATACAGAAACGGGAGAAGGAGGTCAGCATGCCTATTATAGAGGTGAAACAGCTAACCAAAGTATTCGGTCATGATGCGGGGCGTGCGCTTCCATTATTAGAACAAGGGTGGTCCAAAGAGAAGATCGCTCAGGAAGTAAAGCTGACTGTCGGTGTCAATAAGGCCGAATTCAGTATTGAAGAAGGAGAAATATTCGTCATTATGGGGTTGTCAGGCAGTGGTAAATCAACCCTGGTTCGTTTGTTGAACCGTTTGATTGAGCCTACTGGGGGGCAAGTTCTTTTTAAAGGGAACGATGTGGTTGGGATGAACCCCGAGCAGCTTCGGCAGTTCCGGCGCAAGAATATCGGTATGGTATTCCAGAAGTTTGCGTTGTTCCCGCACCGGACGGTGCTGGCGAATGCGGAGTATGGCCTTGAAGTGCAGGGCGTGGAGAAAAAGAAAAGAACCGAGCTCGCCATGCAGGCCCTGGAACTCGTCGGTCTGAAAGGCTGGGAGCATCATCGCCCGGATCAGCTCAGCGGCGGGATGCAGCAACGGGTTGGTTTGGCCCGCGGGCTAGCCAATGATCCAGACATTCTGCTCATGGATGAGGCGTTTAGCGCCCTTGATCCACTGATCCGCAAGGATATGCAGCAGGAACTGTTGGAGCTTCAGGCCCGAGTGAAGAAGACGATTGTGTTCATCACGCATGATCTGGATGAGGCCCTGCGGATTGGTGACCGGATCGCGCTGATGAAGGATGGCGTCATTGTGCAGATTGGTACACCAGAAGAAATTCTGATCCAGCCTGCTAATAAATACGTGGAACGTTTTGTGGAGGATGTGGATCTGTCCAAGGTACTGACCGCTGCGCATGTGATGCGCCAGCCAGAGATGGTCAGACCTGAGCGTGGTCCCCGTGTGGCGCTGCAATTAATGCGCGATAGTGGCGTGTCCAGTCTATATGTTGCAGATAAAGAAATGAAGCTCCAAGGTGTTGTTACGGCCGAAGATGCGGCCCAAGCGATTAAAGAGAATAAAACAATACTTGAAGTGCTGCGGCGGGAAATCCCCCGTGTGCACCCCGATACTTTGCTCAATGATTTGTTCGAGCTGATGTCGGAGACACATTTGCCGGTAGCTGTAGTGGATGAAACCGATCGACTCAAGGGAATTGTCATTAAAGGTGCCGTTCTTTCAGCGCTTGCCGGCAACGCAGTTCCGGAAGGAGAGCACGTGTAATGAACATTCCTAAGATACCACTGGGACAAGGTGTTGAATGGCTCGAAAAATGGCTAACGACCTATTTCGGTCCCGTGTTTGATGTTATACATGCAGTAATCGGCGGCATGGTGAAGGGAATCGAGAATATTCTCACGTTCCTGCCAGCGCTTGTTCTTATCGTGATTATTGCTGCCCTGGCCTACTGGATTGGCAAATGGAGAATGGCACTATTTGCAGTCATCGGCCTGCTGCTGATTGATAACCTCGGTTTATGGGGACCTTCGATGCAGTCACTGGCGCTTGTTCTGGCCGCTTCTATTCTGGCGGTGCTGATAGGCGTTCCTATCGGCATACTATGTGCGCAGAGCAATGCGGTGAAGAATACAATTACACCTATTCTGGACTTTATGCAGACGATGCCGGCCTTTGTGTATCTTCTGCCTGCGGTATCCTTTTTCTCACTGGGTGTAGTTCCTGGTGTAATTGCTTCGATTATCTTTGCCATCCCGCCAACGATTCGATTAACGAATCTCGGGATCCGGCAAGTCTCGCCTGAACTGGTGGAGGCGGCGGATGCCTTTGGATCGACACCGTCACAGAAGCTGTTCAAGCTGCAATTGCCGATCGCGTTGCCGACGATTATGGCGGGGATTAATCAAACGATCATGCTATCTCTGTCGATGGTTGTAATCTCATCGATGATCGGTGCGCAGGGTGTTGGGGCACTGGTCTACCGTGCGGTATCGCAGGCGAAGACCGGAGCGGGCTTTGAAGCAGGGATCGCCATCGTGGTGATTGCTATTCTGCTCGACCGCCTCACTCAAAACGCATTGAAACCAAAACAAAGATAGGAGTGTTTCCTTATAATGAAGAAAAAAAGCTTTGGATTACTGCTGACAGCCCTGTTAGTCGCGCTTCTCGCCGGATGTTCGGCAGAGGGCAACGATAAGGTGAAACTGGCTTATGTAGCCTGGGATTCGGAAATTGCCAGTACAAATGTAGTTAAGGAAGTGCTGGAATCGAAGCTCGGGGTCAATGTAGAAATGTTACAAGTGGATGCCGGACCGATGTGGGCTGGAGTGGCAGATGGCAGTGCCGATGCCATGGTTGCTGCCTGGCTGCCAGGTACGCATGCTTCCTATCTTGAAAAATACGGGAATGATATCGAGGACCTTGGCGTAAACTTGAATGGAACAAAGGTTGGGCTTGCCGTTCCGGCATATATGAATATCCAATCGATTGAGGATTTGAAGAGTGCCGAGGCCGGTGCCGAACTGGATCATAAGATTATAGGTATTGAGCCGGGTGCGGGAATTATGACCACTACGGAAAAAGCGATGGAGTCCTACGGACTTGGTGATTATACGCTGGTGGAGAGCTCTTCTGCCGCAATGGCGCAGGAACTGCAAAAAGCTTATAACAACAAAAAGCCTATCGTCGTGACTGGCTGGACACCGCACTGGATGTTTGCCAATATGGATCTCCGGTATTTGGAGGATCCGAAGAATGTGTATGGCGGAGATGAACAAATCCATACGATGGTCCGCAAAGGCTTGAAGGATGATATGCCGAAGGTCTACAAGTTCCTCGATCAATTCGAGTGGACACCGGAGGATATGGCTGAGGTTATGGTTCAGATTCAGGGCGGCAAGTCTCCTGAAGAGGCGGCCAAGGCTTGGGTAGAGAGTAATCCCGATAAAGTAGCAACCTGGACAGCAGGGATCGAATAACTGTTTTTGCAGATATTTTGAAGATGTGCTATGATAAAAATCAATAGATACAATTTTGTAACCTTTGTAGAATGACTGTTCCTGACATGTAATCTATATATCACGTTATATTCAATAAACACCCCGTAAAGGGGTGTTTTTCTTGGGAATGTGTTTTGAAGTAACAGCTTTTTCAAGGGAATTGATCGTATTTAAGGATGCAGCCTGTAAGGAGTCATGAGAGGAGAATACTCCATTGACAGAGATAATAAATTCATGGATAGATTGGCTGCTGCAAACCCTTGGCTTGACCGGGCCTTACATCTTGCTCGTTACGATCCCGCTGACCCTGCTGCAAAGCCTATTTGGTTTTTTCCCTCTTGCCATTCTGATTGTACTGCATGTATCGGTATTTGATGTGATTGGCGGAATGCTGATCAGTTGGCTGGCATGCAATCTGGGTGGAATCTTGGTGTATTTTCTGTGCCGGCGGTATCTATTCGACTGGTTTGACCGCAAATGGAGAAAGAAGCTGAAGCGTTACGATAAATGGCAGCGGAATATGGATCGTTACGGCATTTGGACCCTTGTGCTGCTGCGCACCATTCCCATTATCCCAAGCAATATCATCAATCTGATGTCGGCGGTCTCGCCGCTTTCTACGGCCTCATTCATTTGGGGAACAGTGCTCGGTAACCTATCCTATATCTGGCTGTTCGGGACGCTCAGTTCTACGCTGATTGTGCCCAAAGAAGAGTGGGGCGTCTACTTGACCTGGTATTCGGTGTTCATGGTCGTTCTGATCGCTGTTTTTGTCAGAAGGCACTGGGATCATCTGCAGGAAGATAAACGTAGCCGTATGGGCTGAGAACGATTAGAGTAGGATCAGAGGATTGGCCTATGTCAAAATGAAGAAGAACGTTATCCCGCAGGTCTAGCGGGTGACGTTCTTCTTTTTTGTCCCGCTCCCGAATATCTTATACTAAGCGGCGGCTTGACCGCCGGGCCAGGCGGGAGGGATAAACGCAATGGGCAGAAATAAAAAATGGGGGAGCCGGCGGATCCGAGTGCCCGACTTCGGCCGCATGCGGCTTCCCAAAATCAGCTGGGACGGTATTCCACGTACGACAGGAAGAAGATCGGCCTTTAAGGCACGGCCCAGTAAAACGACGACCATCCGGCCGCAGTCTGCACGATTTGAGGCCAAGCGGAGCAGGCGTCCTGCAAAATTATTCAGCCGTGGGGAACGGCAACCATCATCCAGTGCAGGCAACCGGGGAAAGTCAGGTAGCAGGCGAAAATTGTGGTTGATCCTCTCGTTGTTGCTTCTGCTCGGATTATTCCAGAGCATCCGTTATGTGGAGCAGCATTTGAAGCCCCCCATCGTGCATCTGGCACAGATTCGCGTCAAGCAGATCGCTACAGAATCCATCAACAAAGCCATCACTTCCCAGGTAGCCAGCGGTGGAAATGCCGAAGAGCTGATTGACTGGAAGACAGACAAAAACGGCAAAATATCGGGATTCATGCTGAATTACGCCGAACATATGAGAATTACCTCGCAAGCAGCAACTGTCATTCAATCCACCTTGCAGGAATTGCATAACAAGCGGGAGCGGATTCCGCTCGGGCAGGCGCTGGGGAGCCCACTGATTGCATCCTTCGGTCCGGACATTCCCATTACGATTGAACCGCAGGGCGCAGTCAAGGTAGAACTGGCTACACGTCAGAAAAATGCCGGAATCAACATGATTCTGGTAGAGGTCTATATCCATATCGTGACCGAGGTAGCCGTTGTCATTCCGTTTGATATGCAGCCACAGGTGGTGGATACAGAGATTCCTGTCTCCTATCTGATGGTTGTAGGAGATGTACCGATGTATTACTATGACAATCAAGGCCAGCCTGTCGGGCAAAACGGCAGCAGTGCACCTGGCATTGCTATTCCGGCGCCGCAAATTAGCGGGGAGAAGGAAGATGCTGGCGTTCAGGGTAACGAGAATAGCAGCAGTGTGGATGCCGGTAACCCTGTCCATACGGCTATTCCGGAGATCAGCGGGAGTGGCAGTGCACCAGTTAATAACAACAGCGGTGTGAGTAGCGGTACAATAAATTCGCATTGATACAGAAACGAACTATGGCATTTCCGTTTCATTAATCGTCTTAACACTGAAAATGCGGGGTTCCTCCACAACTAGAAGCATTTATGTACCTTATTTTTCGTCAAAATAAGTAAAAAAGAGAAATAAGTGCATTTATGCACCTTATTTTTTAGAAAAGCACGATGGAGGGGATGTTCTGGAAGATTTAAGGTACAGTATTGCACTTAATATCCACTAACCCTTATCTGAGGAGGAATTAAGGTACGAAAATGCCGTTAATTACAATGCGCTTTAGATAGTGCACTAAAGTGACGGATAGTCATGTCATTAGCACGCTGACCATAGAAAAGCCACAGACCGCCTATTCGGCGGTCTGTTTGGCGTTGTGCATAGAAAATAAAGGGAAAACACAAGCTATGATCATATTGACCAAAAACCAAGGAAAAGAGGGAGCGTTATGGATAGCTGCTTATTCATCCACGGCTTCACAGGAGGTGAGCATGAGATTGCTCCGTTGTCCAGCTATATGGAGCAGCATCATTACCGTTCCCGGACATTCACATTGAAGGGACATGGGGGAACAAGAGCAGATTTGCTTAAGACGAGCCGGCATGACTGGCAGCAAAGCGCTGAAGAGGAGCTAAACACGCTGCTGGCGAGCAATAAGCGAGTGCATCTGATTGGTTTTTCTACTGGAGCGCTGATCGCTTCCCATCTGTCAGTACGCTACAAGGAGCGGATTGGTTCGCTGACGCTGCTGTCGACGCCTGTGTTTCCGCTGAATCTTGTGCAAATGATCAAGACGCTGGGCGACCCTGCCATGCTCAAGCAATACATCAGCAAAATTCGCTCCACACCAGCGAAGGCCACCAGAGAGTTTCAGCGGCTGGTTCGTGAGAGCTTCGAGATCTATCCGCATATTGAGACACCGACCTTGATTGTGCAGGGCAAACGGGATCATTTGGTCAAAACTAGAAGCGCCAGTTATCTACACCATACGATCCCCTCGGCCCGCAAGCAGATGCTGATCGCTGGTAAGAGTGGACATATGCTGTGCCATGACGATGACAAGGATGAGACAATGCGTGAGGTGCTGCAATTTATTCAAAGCACGGGAACTGAAACCTGAATTCTCTCCTTATGGACAGGCGCTTTTCCTATTTATTTTTATTACGCCGTGCTCTGTACTCCTGGTTCTCCCATTGTTTAAGCAATGGATAAGGATCAAATGCCCATTCGGTAATCCCTCTGTCTTTGTAAATGCCAAAATGCAAATGTGGAGGGAATTTCCCCTGTGTGCCTGGACTGCCATAGCCCGAGCTGCCGACCCAACCGATCGTCTGGCCTGGCTCTACAATATCTCCCTGCGCGAGCTTCTTGTCATATCCCGTCAGATGGGCGTAGTAATGGTAGCGGTTATCGCTATCGCGTATCCCTATGCGCCAGCCGCCATAACGGTTCCAGCCCTTCGTCTCCACAATGCCGTAGCAAGTGCTGCGTACAGGCGTACCGTGCGGAGTGAACAGGTCGGTACCTTCATGAATACGTGCTCCGCCCCAGCTGCGTCCCGTGCCCCAAGTGCTGCGATAGGCATACGTATTTCCCAGTGGCAGTGGAAAAGCGTTCCCGGACAAGTCCAGCCGTCCGAAATGCTCGTACAATTTGGCGAATTGGTTAATTCGCTGCGAGGCTCGGCCATTATGGTAATATTCCCAAATCGCGATACTGAAATCGCTGGGTGACTGTCCATAATGCAGCAGATGGCGCGCCATGCTGTAGAGTATATCTGCATCATTGCCTGGGTCGGCCCGGCCGTCCCCTGAGCCATCGGAGCCAAAGCCGCCGAAGAAGCTGATGGATCGTGGCGAAGTGTCCTCCTGATCAGGATTCAAAGGTCCTGACCATAGGGGAGGCGGGATGGTGATTCCGGTCAGCTTGGTGAGGAGCTGGGGTGCTGTTTTGCTTTTTTTGGCGATGGTACGCTCATATTGATCAATGGCCGCAAAACGGAACCAGGGGATGCCAGTTGCTGCACTGATTTGCTCATATAGTTCTCTGCGAGCCGACAGTAAAGCGGCTTTATCGGTGGGAATGACATCCGTTTTGGAACTCACCGATGCTGGGGGGCTTTGTCTTCCCATACTGGCCGCTTGTGCAGCAGGAAGATGAAGTCCGCTCCATAGAATAGTGGCCGCGGATAAGCACCAGAATGATTTTTGCGCCAGAAGATTGTGAAACAGGGACCGCATAGGACTACCTCCTTTGTCCGGGCATGGTGTTTGTCTTGGAGTGAACCCACTATTGCCTTAAGAAAGGGCCGTTTAGTGTCGCTCTTTTTATATAGATTGAAGCAAATGTGATCGTTTTATCCGTTCTTGCCTAAAGGTACCAGACGTACCAAGAGTGCCTTTTGGGCCGCGGGTATTTCTGCCTTGGATTTTTCACAAAAACAGGCATTACCCCGGCGCACATGCTATAATATGAGGCAGCAACTTTAACGCGGCAATCGATTATTACACAGGCGAAAGTGGGGGTTATTCACTTTGACTACAAAAGGCGCTAAACAACCCAAGCCGGATTGGATTAAAATCAAGCTAACTACCGGTGATAACTACCAGGATATTAAAAGCATGATGCGTTCTAAAACTTTGCATACGGTATGCGAGGAGGCTCGTTGTCCAAACATTTATGAATGCTGGGCCAACCGGACAGCAACGTTTATGATTTTGGGTGATATTTGTACACGGGCCTGTCGTTTTTGCGCAGTTAATACAGGTATGCCAACAGAGCTGGATTTGCAAGAGCCTGAGCGTGTGGCTGAAGCCGCAGAAAGCATGGGTCTGCGCCACTGTGTTGTGACGAGTGTAGCCAGAGATGATTTGAAGGATGGCGGTGCACAGATTTTTGCCGAGACTGTTGCGGCGATTCGTAAGCGTCTTCCTCTCTGTAGTGTGGAAGTGTTAATCCCCGACTTCCTGGGTGACCGGGACAGCCTGGAGATTGTGATGAACAGTAAGCCGGATATTCTAAATCACAATATTGAGACCGTAGAGCGGATGTCTGACCGTGTCCGGGCCAAAGCCAAGTATCGCCGCTCCTTGGAGCTGCTTAAGCAGGCTAAGGAGATGCAACCTGAGATTCCTACCAAATCCAGCATTATGCTGGGTGTAGGAGAGGAGTGGGATGAGATTTTGCAGGCGATGGACGACCTTCGTGCCGTGGACTGCGATATTCTCACGCTTGGTCAGTACCTGCAGCCTTCACCGAAGCATTTGAATGTGGAGAAATACTATCCGCCTGAAGAATTTGCCCGGTTGAAGGAAGAGGGCATGAAGCGTGGCTTCAGCCACGTTGAATCTGGCCCGTTAGTGCGCAGCTCCTACCACGCGCATGAGCAGGTCAAATCAGCCGCTAATGCCCGTGAGGAGCGTGCGGTGACTTTGGGCTAATCGTGACGAAGTCACGAAGGCTCTAAGCTGTTCGGTTTCCGTGACGGAGTCACGAAGGTTTTCAGCTGTTCGGTATCCGTGACATAGTCACGAAGGTTTTCAGCTGTTCGGTTTCCGTGGTGTAGTCACGAAGATTTTCAGCTGTTAGGTATCCGTGATGTAAGTCACGAAGAAGTTTTAAATCTCTTGTGTTTCCCGTGACGTAGTCACGAAAAATGATGGAGAGCTGAAAGAGCGACAGCGATTTGAAGCTTTCCAATAAACTAAGCATAGCGAGGCGAGGCCATCGGCCAGCGGAGCGAGCGCAAGGCAGCTAAGGAGCGTTAGCGTACTTAGCTAGTCCCTCTGTGCTCCCAGCTAGCGTTGATGGAGTCATGGAGGGGATTTTGGAACTGGAGGAGCGTAGCGCTCGCCTTTGTGGTCCAATTTCAACCGCATAGCGGTTACAAATGAAGAAATTGGACCACAACAGCGACCGTAAGTCCAAAATTCCCGCAATGACGGCCGATCAACGCTCCCCTCTTCTAATGAAAGGCAGGCGACAAAAAGCTTGATCGTTATAGGCGGAAAAGGCTACGAGCTGATGCTGGACCACAAAGACGGATGGAATCCGGAGGCTTTTCGCGGGAGATACAGCGAAGTGCTGGAACGATACGATTACATCGTCGGCGACTGGGGTTACAGCCAATTGCGTCTGAAGGGCTTTTACCGGGACAACCATCCAAAGGTTAACCGGGATACAGCGATTTCAGGCATGGTGGATTACATTAATGAATACTGCAATTTTGGCTGCGCCTATTTTGTGCTGCAAAAATCGAAAGAACAGCCAAAAGAAGGCACATACAAGGATATTCTGATCAAAGATCCGCAGATTCAGATTGCGGAGAATGAGCCATCAGAAGAGGTAACGGAAGAACCGGCTGCTCGCCAAACGTCGGCCCGGGAAAATACAGGACGTGAGCATTCAGGAAGAGCCCATTCCAATTCTTCTAAAGAAACGTCTGGAAAAGACAATCAAGTGAAGGATAGACCTGTCCGGGAGCATCAAAGCAAGAATCATCGTGCTAAAGAGGGACAAGGGAAGAAACCGGGCCGGGATCGGGATCGTGACTCCCAAGGAAAGCGGGAAGGGCAGCCGCCAAGCGGCCAGCAGAACCCACAGAACGCTCCAAAGCCTCAAAACCAGCAAAACCAGCAAAACCAGCAAAACCAGCAAAACCAGCAAAAACCTCAAGCTTCCCAAGCTTCTCAGGACCCTCAGGGTTAAGAAGGGCTTGGAAAGACCATGCACCTTCTAATATCATTTATGTAATCAAAAGGGACTGTTCCACTGTAGTAATACTACAGGAGAACAGTCCCTTTAGTTTGGAGAATGTTTATTTTACAGATAATTTCAATTTGTTCTGGGTAGCATTATAGGTCCACGCCAGTGCAGGGAATTTCTGCTTGAAGGCGTTCAGATCAATATAGGTCTCGCCATCTTTGGAGAGGGCAGCCTTAGAGGCGATGGAGAATCCGGAAGACACACCTGCAACGTTAGTCACGATAACTTTTTTATTCTTAGCGTCCCATGCGATTTCACCCTCCACGAGAGAGGAAAGCACGCGTGCAGAAGCATAAATAGTGCTCCCTTGTTTGATTAAGCCAACGTTTCCGGCAAAAGGAACGCCATTGATATCCAGGATATGATTATCCCCTGAAGCTTCAATCGTGGACAACCCCGCAATTTTAAGTGCGGTGATCAACTGTGCCGTTTTACCCTGCACTTCAATGGTTGGAGTAAGTCCGATGTGATTAAAATCTTCCTTAGTAGGCGTCAGATATTTCTGTGTGGTCAGCTTAAGCATGTCGCCATTGGACATGGGCAGAAGACTCTGGATACGCGCCTTCCCGAAGGAACGGGTACCAACAACAGTGGCAATCTTGTTATCCCGCAGCGCGCCGGTCAGAGCTTCAGAAGCACTGGCTGTATAAGCATTTGTTAGAATAACAACCGGTACCCCTATTTTACTGCCATTCGTAATGGTTACCGGAGTCAGCTTACCAGTCTGGTCCGAGGTGTACATCATGATGCCCTTGTCCATGAACATGGAAGCAATGTTGTAAGCGGAATCCATATAGCCACCCACGTTATCACGAAGATCCAGCACCATCGATTTCATGCCTGCCGTACGCATTTTTTTCAATACTTGGGCAAATTCCTCGTCTGCGGTTTGGGTAAAGCCGCTTAGGCTGACATAAGCGATTTTGGGGCCAATGATCTGGCCGGTTACAGCAGTTGAAGCAATCTCTCCCCGTGTCACGCGAATAGATTTGGAAACGCCGTCACGTTGAACGAGCAGGGTCACTTTGGTCCCCGGCGCTCCGCTCAGCTCATCACCTTCTGTCTCTTCGACGGGTACGCCATCCACTTTGAGGATGACATCACCACGTTTCAGACCGGCTTTCTCCGCAGGTGATCCTGCAATAACCTCTTCAATATACAGCTCAGTAGTTGTATATTGCAGTCTGACCCCGATGCCTACAAATTCTAGATCAACCTGATGGGAGAAGTCAGCCGCCTCGTTGGCATCGAAATATTGGCTGTACGGATCATCCAGTGTGTTGACCATGCCATCGATGGCGCCGCGGATCAAAGTATCCTTGTCTACACCTGAAAGATTATAGTTCTCCAGGTATTGCATAACTTCGTTGATGAGGTCCTCATTCGAGGCCGCCTTGGCAGATTCGGCTGCTGAAGCAACCGGTGCCAGCACAAGCGTCAGAGCCAGGCAGCCGCTAAGAAGAGCGGTCATAACTTTTCCGGATTTCATAAAATGCACACGCCCTTTTTATAGATAATTTTAAAGTTGCTTGTTGGAAACCACATAGCTGGTATCGATGGTCCATTTTCCATTGGTCGATTTGGATAGAACGTAGATCGATCCCGTTTGGAAGCTGGTTCTCTCGCTTGCTTCTTTTACCTTACTCTCTACATAGACAGCGGCTTCCCCGGCATTATAGTAGAAGATATTAGAGACGATCGGGGTATAAGTAATATCATAGGAATCGAAGAACTCTTCGAAATCACCTATAAGGGACTCGTCATTTTCTGCTCCGTTTGACGTCATTGTTGTTACAACCTTCTTGGCATTTTTCTCATTCATGAACTTGAAATATTGCGTAAGGTTATTCAGAATGGCTACGGAATCGTCTTGAGGCACATTTGCAGGCTTCAGGCCTTGCTCACGAGTTAGGAGAACAACGTTGTCCTGGCTTTCTACCTCGGAGATTTTCCATTTTCCACCTAGTCGAACAAGGGTATACAGGTATTCGTATTGCTGATCAGGGAAGTAGGTTCCTCCTGTCCGGCGATTCGTTTCCGTTGTATAGACCGTTGCTTCATTGGCTTTTAAATCGATGATTTCCACATTATCAATAGTAGTGCTTTGATCGTATCTCGTAAATTGGTCCTTAAGGTCTGTAATCGAATCATCGCTAATGGAGTCTGGATCAACCAGGGAGAAGTATTTCTCGGCATTTTTTTCATTGTGGTACTTGTTGGCCAGTTTGATTACTTCTGTAATCGCTATGGCTTCAGCAGTGGGGTCAGTAGTTGAGGCTTGAATGTTGACCGTACGGGAAGATGGATTCCATACAGCTGTTCCGCCTGTCGCTTCAGCTATGAAACGTAGGGGTATGTATGTGGTTCCTGCCTTGGCTACAGGTGCAATGGGGAGCTTGGAAGCTGTTCCGTTAACCATGGCTACCTTGCTGCCGATTTTAAGGCTGACGGACAGGCTCTTTCCTGTGCCGGTGACGGTTCCAGTCTTGGCGTCCCACAGTACATTAAGTCCTAGTTTTTCGAAAACAACCCGGAAAGGAACCAGTATGGTGTTATTTTGCAGATATGGAGCCCCTGACGCAAAAGGGACCTTGCTGCCATTAATGTAGACTTCAATTGGTTTCTCGGCCGCAAAAGCGGGAATGGCCATAACGAGGGCTAGTAGACTCGCGACCATAATGGTTAATAATTTTTTCAACAGATTCTCTCCTTTGATATGGAACACTTTGTAAAATAGGCTCATTATACCATTTGAATTCTCTCTAGTCTATCGAATCATGTTAGCTGTATTCCATAGTTTTGTCAGCATGAAAAAGCCGGAGATATAGTCATCCCCGGCCCTTGTGTTTAGTAGAATTTTGTGGGTCAAAACTGGGCCGTCCCGGTGTTTGACCTAGACGAGAAAAGCTTCGCGAACACGGTTCCAGAACGGGAACGGGCGGTAGCGGGCAAAGCTGATTTTTTTGGCGGATACCTGACAGCGCACGGAAATCAGATCATCGACCGGTATATTGACATGGTCTACTGTTAACAGAAGACGCTGCTCTTTGCGTGAAAAGATATCGGTGTGATGATGCTTCGGCAGCAGTAGTGGTGAACCCATCGTACGGAACACACGATTGTTGATAGAAGCAATTTCTGAAATCTGCAGGGCCTCAATGGTAGGATGAACCATAGCACCGCCAAGGCTTTTATTATATGCGGTACTGCCGGAAGGGGTGGAGATACAAATTCCGTCCCCCCGAAACATCTCAAACGACACGTCATTAATGTCAATCTGGATGACTACGGTACCATCCACCCCTTTAAGAGTGAATTCATTCAGCGCGATGTGGGAGGTGGACCCGGATTTCTTGTGAATTTCCAGTTCCAACAGAGGGTACTGCACAATTCTCGGCTTAGTCGGATTTCCTTCTCCCACCCCGCACATATAGTCGATCAGAGTAGGCAACTCCTGCGCCTTCCAGTCTGCATAGAAGCCGAGGTGGCCTGTATGCACGCCTACAAACGCCAGATTCGGAATGCGGTCGATAAAGGTGTGGAAAGCATGAAGCATCGTGCCGTCGCCGCCAATCGAGATGACAATCTCTGGGGACTCGGCATCCAGCTCCAGGTTTCTCTCCGCCGCCAGCTTGTGAAATTGCTCCGCAAGATTGATGGACAGTTCATCACCGCGGTCCAGAACATAATATCTCAAGATGTACAGGCTCCTTTGTTTAATTCAGTCATACACCGATCATAATCAATCTTGATGCGGAACACAATATTTGAGGGTGTAAAAGACTAAAGCTGACCGCAGAGCCTCAGCGGTCAGCCCTTGCGGTGCAGTCCCGTCAGGGACACCACCAGCGCCAGCAAGAGGGCAACGGCCAGGAGTAGGCCGAGCATTACAAGGCTCGCGCCGAGGCCAGAGCCCGCAGTTGAAAGCGAAGCTGCGGGGGGCCATTGGCTCCAGGCCGCCGCCAGCCGGCTGCCTGCGACGGGCTGCCACAGCAGCAGCGCGAGACTGGCGGCAAGCACGCCATGCACTAGGCGTGCGATCATGAACGGCAGGTAGCGTAGCCCCGTGCCGTTCAGAATGCTTGCAACCTGGGCGTGGACAGATAGGCCACCCCAGGAAAGGATGAAGGCCGCCGCCGCAATTTTGAAATGAAGCGGCACGGCAGACACAGCTTCCCCGGCAGAACGGACGCCGAGGGTGACCTCGAAGAATCCGCCGACCAGAGCTTGTGCCAGCTCTGGAGGAAAACCGATCAGGGACAGCAAGGCTCCTACAAGAGTGAAGAGCGAAGACATGATACCGGCACGCGATAGTAACTCCATTAGCACGCTGAAGAATACAACTAGGCCTCCCACGACAATAATAAGTTTTAAAGAGGACTGAATAGCATCCTTCATGATCTCACCCAGACCTCTGCCATCCCTGCGCCGGGCCTCAGCCATGGCAGACAGTGCAGCACGAAGTCTGCTAATACCTTGTCCCGCGTGGGGCTGTTCAGGAGCAGTGACGGAGAGTTCCGGGGGGGACTCAGTCCTCCGTCCGTGAAGAGACATCAACAATCCGACAAGCAGCCCGCCGCCATAATGAGAAATGGCCAGAATTAGGCCCAAAGACGCATCGTGAAAAAATCCGACAGAAACCGCGCCAAGCAGAAAAATAGGGTCGGAAGAGGTGGTGAAGGCCACCAGCCGTTCTCCTTCTAATCGGGTAATCAAGTTCTGCTCACGGAGCTTGGCGGTTAATTTGGCGCCAACGGGGTATCCTGAAACATATCCCATAGCTGCTACGAAACCTCCGCTTCCCGGTATACGAAACAGCGGGCGCATCAACGGATCAAGCAAAGTGCCGAAGAGATGGACCACACCAAAGCCCAGCATCATCTCGGAGATGACGAAGAAAGGGAACAGCGACGGAAACAGAACATCCCACCAGATGGAGAGTCCGCGGAGTGCAGCGGTAAGGGATGATCCGGGATGCAACAGCATCAGCAGCATGCAGCCCGCCAGCCCGAAAGCCAGCAAAGGGCCGCCTATTCTTTTCATGATCATGATCTACGCCTCCAGGTCTATTGCTAAGAAGGTATGCAAAAACAGGGACAAACAGCACAAAAAAGAAGGACAAAAGACACAAAAAAACAAGGAAAGCGGTTACAAATGGCTGTGCTTTTCGGTTGAATTTGTGATATTATAAAATTAATCAATACAACACCGCTGTACATCGGATAATTAGGGATGGAGTGATGGTGATGAGCATAGTTGCCGGAGTGCTGGTTTGTGCTTTTGTATATGTAATCCGTGCTTCCCTCGTCCCTCCTGGTGATGAGGACTTTCGGACCTATTGAATATTTAATGATGGCGCTAAACAATCGTTTAGCGTCTTTTTTGCTTATGCGCAGTGTGCAAGATTTGAAGTCCTCTGGACAGATATCACTGTGGGCTCTTTTTTTTGGTATAATGAAAAGGTCGTTACATTATTATGGAAGAAAGCTGGTACCCTTCGATGAATCCAAATGACAGTATATATGTTAGCCTGGGGGGCGCTGAAGGTCTTCACTGCCTGGTGGAGGTCTTCTACAGCAAAGTTCAGGCCCACCCACAGCTTGGCCCATTGTTCCCCGAGGACATTGCGCCTGTCCTGGAGAAGCAGTATCAATTCCTGAGCCAATTCTTTGGCGGCCCTGCGCTCTTCTCCGAGCTTCACGGGCATCCCATGATGAGAGCACGGCATATGCATATTCCAATTACCCCGGAGCGTGCAGAGGAATGGCTGCAGTGTATGAAAGAAGCGCTAGAGGAGAGAGAAGTGGAGGAGTCGCTGCGTGTTTTTGTATTAAATCGCCTGGCTGGCCCTGCGCATCACTTTGTGAACATGCCCCAAGAATAAGATGAGGTTTTATGGCGAAAGGAATGAGGGCATTTGTCGGAATTAATACCTTTGTATTCCATTAAAGTTCAGTGCTGCAACTGTGATCATGAGTTTTCAACCTCTCGGGTACGTCCCAGTCTCAAAAAAGCAGTACGTCGTGATGCGGATTTTTGTTCTTATTACAAGAATGAGAACCCTGATTATTATGTTGTGAGAGTCTGCCCGCAATGCGGATTTGCCTCCACGGAGAATTCTGCGGATAAACTCGCCGATTGGCAGCGCAAGGCCTTTAATGATCAGCTCGGAAAACGCTGGAAAACACGTGATTTCGGTGATAAGCGAAGCTGGGAGGAAGCGCTGGAGACATACAAGCTGGCTCTGTTGTGTGCTCAGAGCATCAATGATAAGGACCGCATCATAGCGAGTCTGCTGCATCACATCGCCTGGTTGTACCGCTATCAGGGGGATACGGCACAGGAGATGCGCTTTCTGCAGTACTCTCTAGACGCTTATATCAAGGTATATGAGGGCGATGGCAGCGGCGGAAATGATGCCCGTCTGATGTTCCTCATTGGGGAGCTTAACAGGCGCACGGGTAATTTCTCTGATGCGGTCAAATGGTTCTCCCGTCTGGTGAATGATCAGCGGATTATGGATGCGGCGATGATCCGGGCCGCACGTGAGCAATGGACGATTCTGCGTGAGCAGATGCGCGGTGAAGAGATCAGCGAGGATGGCCTTCCTTCCGACACGGTAGGGAGCTGACAGTACGAGAGCTATGTTCCTCCTCTGGCTGGAGACATAGAACAAGCGCAGAGAGGAGCTCCTCTCTGCGCTTTGCCGTCGGCTGGGACGTCTTGAACGGCCTGCAGCCTGTCCTTTTTTTCTCGCAAAAGTCATCTTACGGCGCGGTCGAACAACAGATAATCGGCATCGTTGTCAATGACTGTGAGGCTGGTGCTGCAGCAGGGGAAAACCAGAAGTCGCTTCTTGCCATCACGGATAAGAGGCAGTTCTTTCGGTTTTAGGGGCAGCAGTACATTCTCATGGGTACAAAACGGGCAGTATTGCACGTACATATCGCCCAGTATAATATCATAAGGCCAGGTGTGGCTGAAAGGGATCATTGCTCATCCTTCCCGGATGAAGGCGATTCCGGACCGTCTTTGGCCTGCGGTGTATTCTTCTTGGATAGCTCAGCTATCTTTTGCAGCAAAATATGTTGGGGCATATGCATCAAGTGTTCCAAGGGAACACCAAGCTGTTTGGACAGGGCAATGGCCGTTTCCGGCGAAATTTGCAGCGGCTTCATTATGAATCCTCCTTAAGTGGTTGCCATGCAGCGCAGGCTTATGGATAGTTCCAATATTGTAATCCACTTTACCACGGCTCTCGGCCAATTACAAAGAAAAGCAAATGTGAGAAAAGGAATGGTGAGTATACATGAAACAACCGTTATCGTTAACCTGGGAACTGGATTCCATCTTTAACGGAGGCTCGGCTTCTCCTGAGTTCGAAAGCTTCCTCCATAAACTGGAGGGAGATATTGAGACTTTGCAACAGCAGGTGAAGGCTTCCGTCTCCCCAACTGATCTCAAAGGAACAGAGGCTTTGGACAGCGTGATTGAACTGTTGCAGAGTTGTACTGGTCGTTTGGTGCAGGCTGCTGAGTTTACCGGCTGCCTTGGCGCTCAGAATCAGCAAGATAAGGGGGCAGTGCGTCTATCCTCCAAGGTATCAGGGCTGCGTGCCCGCTTCGAAGGTATCAGCTCGCAATTTGACAATGTGCTGCGTCAAACCCCTGACGAAGTATGGGCAGAGTGGATAGCCCGGCCAGAAATTGCTTCACTATCATTCGTACTTAGTGAGAGACGCGACCTGGCACGCGAGAAAATGAGCCCTGAGCTGGAAAGTCTGGCTCTGGAACTGGCTGTAGATGGCTATCATGGCTGGAGCGAGCATTATGAGACGATTGTTAGCTCCATTAAGATTCCATTTGAAGATGAAGAAGGCAGCCGCTTACTCTCGGCAGGACAGGCCTTCAACAAACTGGATGATCCAGACCCGAAAGTTCGCGAAGCTATGTTCTCCAAATGGGAAAAAGCTTGGGGAGAAGCCGAAGAGTACTGTGCAGATACATTGAATCATCTTGCCGGATTCCGTCTGAACCTCTATAAAGGCCGTGGTTGGAAGGATATCCTTAAGGAGCCACTGAGCATCAACCGTATGTCCCGGCAAACGCTGGATGTGATGTGGGATGTTATTAACCGTAACAAACCGGCAGTGGTATCATACTTGCAGCGTAAAGCTAAGTTGCTTGGTCTTGAGTCCCTCTCTTGGGTTGATGTCGATGCACCTGTTGGCAAGTCCACTGGCAAAATCCCTTATGATCAGGCAGCACATGACATCGTTGCACAATTCCGAAAATTCAGTCCGAAGATGGCGGATTTTGCAGAACGTGCTTTCGACAATAACTGGATCGAAGTCGAAGACCGTGCAGGCAAACGTCCGGGCGGGTTCTGTGTCTCTTTCCCGGAGAGCCAGGAATCACGGATTTTCATGACTTATAGCGGTACTCCGTCGAATGTGTCCACTCTGGCGCATGAGCTTGGACATGCTTATCACTCCTATTTGTTGGACGACCAGCCGGTGTTCAATCAAAACTATGCGATGAATGTGGCCGAGACTGCTTCAACCTTCGCCGAAGTTATCGTATCGGATGCGCAGGTTAAAGGGGCAACCGATCCTGAGGAAAAGCTGGCGCTGCTGGAAACGAAAATTCAAAACAGCGTAGCCTTCTTCATGAACATTCATTCCCGCTTCTTGTTTGAGACCCGTTTTTATGAAAAACGGAAAGAGGGCTTGGTGAATGCTGAAGAACTTTCAGCTTTAATGGAAGAAGCGCAGAAGGAAGCCTATAACGGAGTTCTCTCCAGCTACCATCCTCATTTCTGGGCCTCCAAGCTGCATTTCTATATCACAGATGTACCTTTCTATAATTTCCCTTACACTGTGGGTTATATGTTCAGTACGGGACTATACCGCCTTGCTCTTCAAGAAGGAGCTTCCTTTGCGGACAAATATGACGATTTGCTGCGAGATACGGGGATAATGACTTTGGAGGACTTGGTGTCGAAACATCTGGGTGTCGATTTGACTCAGCCTGATTTCTGGCAGGGAGCAAGTGATCTCATTATCGCCGATATTGAAGAGTTCCTGCAGATGACAGAGCATCTAGCTTAATTTATGGCGATATAAGGACAACTGTGCACATGAGATGCTAAGTTAGTCGAATACAATAAGGTGTTAATGCGAAAAGACTCTCGATTGAGGGTCTTTTTTTACATGTATATTGTCGAAAATGATCAGTTTTATAGAGACAATAATAATAATTGATATGAAAAATACGCATTTATAGTAAATAATGACCAATTATGTTGAATAATGTTGTATGGTTTGCTGTAGTTAACCTATAATTGAGTCCTAAGCCTTATATAAGGCGTGCTAGGAAGATAACTGAGGAGGAAATTTATGATGAAGACTGAACAACTATCGCTGGCGCGACAGATCGATCTGGTGTTCAAGGAATTGCAAGAAGAACTGTCAGGTTTGTCTTCCGGCACGGTCTTTGTGCAAATACGAAACAATGTCATTGGAAAGTTTGGTATTCGCCATCTTCCACTATCCGGAAGAAAAGGTACCTTTACTGCTGAAGCGGAAGGTTTGACCCCTGAGCAGCAGGCTTCTTTCCGTTTGATGGCGCTGGAAAGCCTTAAATATAAACAGCGGTGGACCCACGGTGAGATCAGCTATGAATTTGCTGTTCGGCAGGGGATGGTTATCGTGGATGCTACGCTGGAGTCTAATTACAATATGGCGAATCTGATGATCCGTTATCCTCGCAACTCGCAGTCCGAAGCACAGGATCAATTCCTGGGTTGATGCACATAAGGAATGTATTGTAAAAATAATAAAAAGCCCCCTCACGCTTCTGTTTAAAGAAGCGCAAGAGGGCTGGGAAGCTTTGTAGGATAGGCTGTTTAGCCTAACCAAGTAAGGCGTTTAAGATAAGGGTGTGACTAGTTCGAACGACCGGACAATTGTTGCTCTGCCAGTTGTACGAGACGTTTGGTGATGTATCCTCCCAAAGAACCGGTTTCGCGGGAAGTGTAGTTTCCGTAATAACCGTCTTGAGGGATGGTTACACCAAGCTCTTGAGCTGCTTCATATTTCAATTGTTGCAAAGCAGCATTTGCTTGAGGAACGACCAGGTTATTGGAACGACTACCACGACCTTGGCTTTGACCTGCTTGACCCATGTTTGTCACCTCCTTCGCCCGTTGTGAAGATAGTATGAGCGCTAGGAGATGAATTCATGCACCTTTTCGAAAGGTTTTAAGGCTGGTAATTTTTAGTTAGTCCTGATTGGTTTTAAAAGATATGATATTTCTAATCCGCCGTAGAAGGTCAAAAAAGCGATCCTCTCCTGCAGTATGCAGGGGAAGATCGCTTGGGCGGATAATGGTTATTAACGATTGGGATGGATCATTTCTAGTGTGGTTGACAGCTCAATGCTGTGTCCCGGTTCTAGTGTCAACAGGCCGGTGAACTCAGCATCTGGCGATACATTCGGCGCATCGGGTAGCCATGTATAGGGTTCGATGCAGAGGAATTGATCAGCTGGTCCTTTTGTATAAAGCACCCAGTGACGGAAGAGGTTCTCGTCGGCTGTATAACGTAGTCCGTAGCCATCATCGCGTAGTAATAGAGCCTCTACAGGTTGATTTTTGCCAATTCGCAGAGCTGTGTCAAAGTTGGTTCCCTGAATGTTTTTTCCCTCGTTAAGGTCCTTAAGATCTCCGAGAGGAAGAACATTGCCGCTTGGCAGCAATTCCTCATTCAGCTCATAGATGCCCTCTACAGGCAGCTTGAGATTCCAGCGTTCAGGTTCTCCATCAATCATAAACCAAGTGTGATAGCCGAGCCCGAACGGGATGCGCTGTTCACCAAGGTTAGTTACTTTAAGAATCTGTTTCAGCCTGGCATCCTGCAGCCGAAATGTCATTTCGAATTTGAGTGGCACAGGCAACTGCTCCATCCAGTGTGGATCGTCCACAGTGTTGAACTCCGTCGTTACGGCGCAGCCATCCTCGTCTTCTTCAATGTCACTAACACACCATGCCTGTGTTCTGTGCAGGCCGTGAATGTGATTGTCACCCGCGGTGTTCTGGTCGAATTGGTAGCTTGCCCCGTCAAATTGAAATTGTCCTTTGCGAATGCGTCCTGGTGGGATCAAGAGCGGAATGCCAAAATGATATGGCTTTTGCATAAAAAAATCTAGGTCGCTTTCTTCAGGCCGTCGCAGAATTTGCCGTTCTTCCTTGAGGTCCTTCAAGGCTATCACGTTATTTCCAAGTCGCGGCAAAAGCGTGACTTCCAGTTCGCGGCTGTGCAAAATATAAGTATCATAACCGCCCCACTGCCCTTTGGTCACCTGTTTCATGAGATATGCTCCTTTATTGTAGCTGTAATCGGAATAGAACGCGGATAACCTTATCATAACAGATTTATGCGGCCCTGGGTTAAGGGAATTGACAAACCTCTCCGCATCGTTCATGATGAACTCATTCAATAATAAAGGCAATGTGATGACGGGGACAAGTAGTCAGATGATGAACCTTCAGAAAGCCGGTGGATGATGCGAACCGGTGGAAATCTTCTGGTGAATGGACCTCCGAGCGCCGAGTTTGAACAGGAGCGTAACGTCTCCCCAGTAGTCCGGCCGGTTCTTCCCCGTTAACGGAAGCTTAAGGCTGCTGTTGTCCCTTGATAAAGGACAGATGCGGCGAATAAGGGTGGCACCACGGTCTCACGTCCCTTGCGGGGTGGGGCCTTTTTTGCGTTCATTACACATTGCATACCATTCGGAAATACACTACATGGAGGGATTAGCATGGCTAAAAAAGTATTATCGGGCATTCAGCCCAGCGGTACATTGACACTCGGGAACTATATTGGAGCGATGAAGAATTTCGTGAAGCTACAGGAAGAGCATGAATGTTATTTCATGGTGGTGGATTTGCACGCCATTACAGTAGCACAAGAGCCTGCGGCACTTCGTGAGCAATCGGAGTCGGTAGCAGCGCTGTTTATTGCAGCCGGAATTGATCCGGCACGTTCCAATGTGTATCTCCAGTCGCATGTTCCTCAGCATGCTGAGCTTGGCTGGATCATGACAACCCTGACCGCGATGGGTGAGCTGGAGCGGATGACGCAGTTCAAGGATAAATCCTCCGGCAAGGATTCTGTAGGAGCAGGCTTGTTCGTTTATCCGTCGCTGATGGCAGCCGATATTCTGGTCTACAATGCAGACCTAGTACCGGTGGGGGAAGACCAGAAACAGCATTTGGAGCTGACCCGCGATTTGGCAGGGCGCTTCAACAGCCGTTTTGGGGAGTTCTTCACAATTCCCGAACCGTATATCCCGCAAGTGGGCGCACGGATTATGTCTCTTGACGATGGGACCAAAAAAATGAGTAAGAGCAATCCTAATGCAGGCAGCTTTATTTCGCTTTTGGATCCGCCGGATGTCATCCGTAAGAAGATTAGCCGGGCAACTACGGACTCGGGGCGCGAAGTGGTCTTTGATCCACAAAATAAGCCAGAAGTTAGTAATCTGATGAGTATCTATGCGGAATGTTCCGGGATGTCGCTGGGACAGATTGCTGACCGTTTCGAAGGTCAAATGTACGGCGGCTTCAAAAAAGAGCTTGCTGAAGTGGTCGTGGCGACCCTTGAGCCACTACAGCAGCGCTATCACGAAATCAGAAATTCAGGTGCCTTGAGCGATATTCTGGCAGAAAGTGCTGAACGCGCCCGCGTGGTGGCTGCACAGACGCTGGCTGGTGTGAAGGAACGTATGGGTTTCCTGCCGGTCCGATAAGGACAGAGAATCCCTGCAGGAAGGCATAGACAAACGTTAAGCTTGTGTGGTGCCTTCCTGCCGCCGTCTGCGCCGGGCTTTGACGATAAAGCCCCAGCCGATGTTCAGAATACAGACCAAGCCAAGAGCCAGTGCTATCCAAATACTGTAGCTGATCGCGATGGAGGCGGCGGTCAGGAGCAGAATGGACGAGCATGCGAACCACAGGGAGAGTCCTTTTCCCATAATTGACAGCCTCCTTCAGGCAATAGAGAAAGTGATCCCGGATCATCAACATGGTTCCGGGATTTTTGTGTTAATACGATTTTGACATCAACGGAAGCAGAATTAACGGAATAAATAGTGAAGGGTGTTATCTTGTAAACGCTTTATGGTGATTGTGCCTTATTCGCGGTAAGGGAGTCAAGGGGAAAAGCATGACCCTTTGGGAATCTACACGTTCATGGAGTAGGGTCACTGGCAAAACGTTCGTCCAGTTTCTCGCTGCTGAGCCACCCTACGTACGTATTCAACGGATTATAGTCCTTATCCATGACGAGAACTGCCACGAAAGGGAATTGCTTGCGGTGTAAATAACGCACATCTCCCCAGCGTACAATATAACCGGAGGGCAATTCTTCTACCTCTGCGACAGCATAAGAGGTGAAGTACAGGAAGGACTGGATATCCGGATGGGACTTGGAATGCGCTACGGCAGGGTGTCCGGAGCTTACTGCATGTTTAAACCAGTGAAGTCGACCACCTAGCAACTGGCCAATATCATAGCTGCCGTCAGACTTGGCTTTGACGATGTTCCAGCGTCTGGGAGAGATTGTGGGGATTATGTAATAGCGGTCCCCGGGGGCATGTTTGACATCCATGGCCTTGATCCTGCGTGAAAGCCGGAAATGGACGAGGGTCCGCCAAAGGTAATATATTACGATACAAATATAGAGCGTAATGAACAAAGGGGCAGGCGGGACGAGGCCGCTTACCCAGAGCACGAGAGCTGCCGTGTGGCTGCCGAAGATAAAGGGATCAAAGATGTGAATGATGTTCCAGGCAATCCATTTTTCGGTGAACGGTCTGGCGGCTTGAGTACCATAAGTATTAAATAGATCAGAAAAAACATGTACGAATACACCGATAAAACTCCAAAGCGCAATGTGACCGAGTCTGAACGGATCGCTAAGTCCAAACAAGGGTCCGATTACTATTGTAATTAGCACGGGCCATAGCAAGAGAAAAGGCAGGGAATGGGTGATGCCCCGGTGATTGCGTATATACATCGCATTGCTCTTCAATCGTAACACAGTATCGGCATCAGGGGCCTGTGACGCAATCACGACAGATACCATAACAGCTCCGGCAAGCACAGGGTCGGAAGCAACGGCTGGATCAACGAAGGACAGCCCCGCTAGCCCCAGACCCATGACAACATGTGTAGCAGTGTCCATAAATCAGTTCTCCTTTGCTCGGAAGTTCCTATTCATTACTACCCAAAATCATGTCTAGTTATTAAATTGTAATAAAATAATTATCGTCACGTAATTGTCGAATTCATGAACATCAGGCCAAATGATTGTCAATTTCTTCAGGGGTTTGTTATGATAAAGTTAACAGCGGAGAGTATATTTCTCTGTCGGGAACGTTAGAAGTTTGTTTTAAAGGAGGATCAATACGCGTGGATAATCAATGGAGATATCAGGCTTCTTCAGATTCCGCAGCAGTGTCTGCCAAGCTTCCGCCAAAAGGTGCGAATTGGCGTGATTTCATTACTGTGACGAAGCCGGGTATTATCAGATCGAACCTGATTGCAGCCTTTGCTGGTTTTTGGTTGGCTTCTGGATGGCATGTGCAATACGGAAGCTTGATTTTAACTTTGCTAGGTACAATGCTTGTAATGGCCTCGGCCTGTGTATTTAATAACTATTTTGACCGGGACCTGGATATGAAGATGGAACGGACCCGTGACCGCGGATTGCCTACAGGCAGACTGAAGCCGCGAACCGTTCTGGTGTATGGGATTGTGCTAGGTATTGCCGGCCTTGCTGTACTGTTCGCGTTCTGCGGGGTGCTCGCCGGTCTGTTCGGGATACTCGGGGTATTCGTCTACGTGGTCGTATATACCCTGTGGCTCAAGCGAACATCCACTTGGAGTACTTCTGTTGGCGCGATTTCCGGAGCTACGCCCCCGGTGATCGGTTACGTAGCGGTTACGGGCCAAGTAGACCTTGCCGCTGTTCTGTTATTCGCGATGCTATTTCTCTGGCAGCCCCCCCATTTCTGGGCGCTGGGCATCCGCCGCAAGGAAGAATACCGGGCTGCGGGCTTCCCGTTACTGCCTGTGGTAAAAGGCGTTCGGCGCACTAAGTTCCAGATGATTCCTTATGTGGCTCTGCTGCTGCCGATTCCTGTTTTGATGTATGCTTACGGATATGCGGGTATTTTCTACCTGATTATATCCAGTCTGTTGTCCCTGATGTGGTTGTATTTGACACTGAAGGGCTTCAAGGCCAAAGACGATGAAGTCTGGGCCAAACAGAATTTCCTCTTTTCCATCAATTATTTGACAGTCAGCTTGATCGTGCTGGTGCTGAATACAACTCACTTGTAATGGAGGGGAGAATGTCCTTGCAAACCTTGAAACGTTATAAATGGACCTGGCTACTTCTTCTGCTTGCGTTAATTATGGCTACTTATCTGGCCTTCAATTCCCTGGCGCTGGGGAGCAAAGAATTGCCGGTCATCGGGGAAGTGCAGGACTTCTCCCTCGAGAATGTGAATGGAGATACTGTGACGCTTGCGGATACACAAGGGAAGGCCCGGTTGGTGTACTTCTTTTTCACGGATTGTCCCGATGTATGTCCTGTAACGACATTTATGCTCTCCCAGACTCAGAATTTACTGGTCAAGGACGGTAGCTTCGGCAAGGATGTTTCGTTCTTGTCGATTTCCTTCGATCCGAAGAGAGATACGCGGGAGGCTATTAAGGATTTTGCCGACCGCTTCCATGCTAATTATGACGGCTGGTATTTCCTGCGAGGTGATCAGGAGAAGATACGCAAGATTGCTGCTGATTCCTTTAAGGTGCTGATTGCGGGAGATAACAAGGACAACTTTGCCCATGCCAATCTGATCGGGCTAGTGGACCGGGAGAACCGCCTTAGAGCGTTATACGACGCTGGGGATAGCGAGAACGTTACCCCTGAATTCTTGGCCGCTGCCGTGAAAGATTTGGCCCGCGAGTAACAGAATAATCACAGATTACCTAAAAACGCCTTTTTTGCTGCTCGCCTTCTCATGAGAAGGGAGAACAAAGAAGGCGTTTTTGGTTTGATTTCTATTCTTAGTATGGCAGGGGTTCTGGATAGATGATAAATTCCTCCAGGCCTGCTTTTTCGAGCTGAGTGATGTTATACTCGTCCGGGGTACCTTCTACCCCTGCATATCCCCGTCGGGTATAGATGTGACCAGCGTCGGGAAAAGCATCGCGAAGCACACCGCGGATCTTTTTACCGGAACTGTCATTATCCATGTACAGATAGACTTCACTATCCCCAACCTGCTGGCGCAGGTTCTCCAGCTTGAGGGTGTTCAGGGTACCAAAGGTACAGAGAATATCAACTTCAGGCATTAAGATCCGCCGTAACCTGCTGCGGTCGTTTTTGCCCTCGACAATGATTGTGATGGACATATTCAGTTCGTCACCTCCGGAGCGATAATCCTGTCACATACGCATATATTTTACCTAAGCTTCGCTATTTTTAACAGGATCAAACGCCATGATGTAATCATTCCCCGGGAAATGTCGCAAAAGCAAACAATCACCCGGGTGGTATGCCCGAGCGATTGAGGATACGACAAAAGCGCTTCCTGTGACGATTTAGAATACTCCGGTGCGGAGGATGATTACGATTACCATAAGAATGTGCAACACCAGAATAATGCTGTGGATGTCCAGAAAACTGAAGATACTTAGCCTGGTACGGCACCATGACAATGCCCGCTCACCTTTGACTCACCGCGGAGAACCAGTCAGTTAGGCTTTAGGCCGCACGTCCGTTCAGGCCCGCCTTGTAGGCAGGTTTGAGCTTTGTACTCTTCGGCGGAAGAAGGAGAAGTGCGGTCATCAGTAGCAAGAAGGCAATAAAGTAAGGGGAGACAATCCCCCGTAGTTGACCGGCAGCGACAGGACCTGCAAATGCGCCGAGGGACATGGCGATAGATTGCATGGAGAACGTTCTGCCGAGCCGCCTTGGGCCACCAAGGCTAATGAACAGCGAGGCCATCGCGGGAAATAGTACACCCTTGGCAGCACCCATCAGGAATAAGAAGAGGCCAGGTGGAATATTGCCGAAAGCTGCAAGCCCAAAGAAGCAGATCGCCATACCGAGTAGAGCAGCGGCTATTCTACCGGAGGGGGTCAGCCGATGTAGGAAGAACATGCTGAGTGTCACGAGAGCCCCCAGACTCAAAAGCGAGAGCAGCAGGCCTGTGGAGAGAATATCCCGGCCCCCGTTTTGTGAGAGCGGAAGCTCAAAAAACAGTACTCCCTGGGAACAGGAGACGAAAAATGGCAGCAGATAATAGCGTCTGGAGGGCTTGGTGGAGTTGGTGTTGTCTATAGATAGATTCGCTCCTGTCAGTTGGCCAGCTTCCAGATCGGCTTCCGTATGAACCAAAGGATCAGCTGCACGGGTTTGAACATGCTTAGGGACGCTGAAGAAGGCCATGAAGCCTGTCAGAATCAGCAGCCAGCCCAAGCTGCTGAACGTGCCGGAGAATCCGGCTTTGGCGACGATAAACGCACCGGCGGCAGGAGAAATCACAGAGGCGAGTGTATGCACGATGCCATGACCGGACATGTACTTGCCTTGAGTGGCCGAATCCGAAGAGAGCGAGGCCAGCAGTGTCATACAGGCCGGGGACAGGAAGGCCAGCGCGAATCCGCTTGCTGCGCGAAGCAGCAGCAGATGCCAGGGGAGCTGAGCATGCGCCTGCAGTAGCAGGAGCACACCGGCAGTGACCAGGCTGAAGACGATATACCTGCGGCTTCCGTTACGATCCACAAGCACTCCGGCCAGCAGATTGCCGGGGAGGTGGGTTAGCGAATACATGCCCATCATCCAGCCGATAAAGGCTGGGCCGGCGCCAAGTGATATGGCAAACGGCGTCAGCACGGGATATTGGGCGTGCAAATCGAAGAAGGCCAGAAAAAGAAACAAATAGAGCCACAGCGCAGTTTTCACATGTAACACCTCCGGGCCTGTCGCAACATAGATATTGCAGGGCAGGCGTATTCGATAGTTCATCTGCAGAACAAAATAGCTGCTACTTGTACTTTACGTGGGCCAGGCAGGGCTTATACCGCTTTTTTATAATATGAACCGTCGATGTGACAGCTGTCGCCGCGGCCGTGTTGTGGCACAGCTCGGGAACCATGAATTCTGAGATTACATCATGTATAATAATCAATATTAAAGTAGATTGGGGTGTTGTGAAGTTGATGAATACAGAGGTGTGGTCACAGTTTATTAGAGAGAATTGGCTAGTCATCGTTATTGCGCTTGTACTGCTATTCGCTGTGGTCAATCTGCTCAAGACGGTACTGAAATGGGCGATTGTCATTGTTATCGTCGCCGGTTTGTTTATCTACAGCGGGGTTACAATGGATCAGATCGGGAACGCTGTGAACAAAGTGGCCGATAGCACACTTAGCACCTTAAAAAGCGAAGCGCAGGACGTTATGCTTAAGGAGGCTAAGGACGCCAAATATACCTCTGGTGGGGATGGCACATTTACAATCACTACTCCGAATCTTGAAGTCAAAGGGAAAGCCGGGGAGGACAAGGTGGAAGTTACCTTCCGCGGTGTTGGGCTGGGGAAATGGAGTATTAATGATACAACCAAAACTTTTATTGATGCCGCACGTAAACAAAATACGGCTGGGAAGTAAAGAGAGACGGATATTTATTTTAAGAGACGCTATGGCTAAAGAAAGGGGGAGCGGACGTGCTCAACGGATGGATAAAAAGCGTGGCTGATGCCAATGTAATCTCCATCATCCTATTGCTTATTGTTGCCTTCTCCCTCTTGCAGGGCTGGGGTAGAGGATTTTCACGTTCGACAGGCAGGCTGTTTGGCCTTTTGGGTGCGGGGATATCAACGCTTGTCGCGCTTCTTCTGGCCGTACCGGCGGCGGCTTATTTCTCTCCGCTTGTCGAAGCGTGGGCTTCCGGGGTGAAATACACGGGCAACGAGATGACAAGTTGGCAGCAGCTTTATTATACGGCCATTTCAGTTCTGTCTGGATCTCCGGTTGTGAGATTTCTACTGGTGTTGCTGCTCTGTTACAGCTTAATCCGTCTGCTGCTAGGGATTGTTGTTGTTCTGCTTCCGTTTCAGCGCAGTGGTCGTCGTAGAGGGGACAAGAAGGTGACTGCACTAAGCCGTTTGGGCGGAGCAGGCGTTGGATTGTTGATCGGGATGGCACGGGGGCTCATATTGGTAGCCGTACTGTTCATCGGCGTTGCACTGAGCCCGGACAGCGGCTTCAGTCGTTATGTGGAATCTTCTCCAGTCTACAGCCAAAGTGCCGCCGCTGTTATTGAACCTTTTGCCGGCGATACGGTCCATAGTAAGCTGCCGATTCTAACTCAGGCAGTCGCGGCAGAGATGAATGATATTCTCCGTCGTAAATACGAGATTATCGATCATGATATCTCCGGTGATATCACTGGGGCGGCTGCTGATATTGTCGGAAAGTCAGCAGGGGAAGAGGAGAAGGCACGGCTGTTGTATGACTGGGTAGGTTCGCGGGTTGCTTATGATTATGCCAAGGCCGAGAATTACGAGAAGAACCGGGTCTGGCATGAGCAGACCCCTCAAGACACGTTCAATACACGACGTGGTGTATGTATTGACTATGCACGCCTTTATGCCGTAATGGCCCGTTCGCAGGGTCTTCAGGTGCGAGTCGTGACTGGCCAGGGGTATGATGGGCGGGGGGGCTACGGTCCGCACGCCTGGAATGAGGTCTACGTGAGTGACAAGCAGGCCTGGATCCCCCTCGACCCCACTTGGGCTAGTAGCGGGAACTGGTTCAACACTAAGGATTTCTACGACACGCATATCAGAGGGAGTGTTCTGTGACGTAAAGGCGTAGCGTAAACAGATGTGGTACAATAAACTGGACTAACTAGACTACTCATCATAAGAATTAATAGGATTGGCCTACATTTCTGTGCCATATTTTATCTATTGTTAGGAGAGAGGGCTGTGAGTCAGTTTCGTAGACAGAGACCCGGTTCGGATGATACGCCCAACAGAGGATTCACGGGTCTGCGGATCAATCTGTTCTTTTTTGGTACGTTTATTATTTTCTGCGTGATCATCGTTCGACTCGCCATTGTGCAATTTGTCGAAGGCCCTACATTGACCGAAGTAGAGTCTGATCGCAATACGAAGAATGTACCGCTTGCTGCTTTGCGTGGGAACATCTATGCAGCAGGGGGCGAGAGCCTCGCTTATTCCACTTCGGTGTATTCCATGTATATTACATTAACCAAAGAGTATACGGCTAAGATCCTTGATAAAGTCTCGGGCAAATCGGTTTTGACGCCGGAGGCCCAGGCGAAGTCGAATGATCTCGTTGCTCGCCTCGTGGCCGATTTCAAGAAATATGGTGATCCGGCCGTCAAGGAGCAGACACAAGAGGATGTTCTTAAAGCGCTCGATTTGAATTTTCGCAAGTCACTCGGTTATGTTCCCCGCCGGGTGAAGACTGGACTGACGAATAAGGAAGTCGCATATTTTTTGGAACACAAGGATGACTACCCGGGACTTGAGGTTGTTGAAGAAACGACGCGTCACTACGACAAGGATACAGTAGCCGTACAGACGGTTGGTTATATCAAACCATTTAGTTATTCGCATGATCGGGCCTTCTATCAAGATATTGCTCAGGCCATGAAGAAGGACACAGACCCGGGTTTGATCTACAAAGATGATGAGATCGTTGGCTTCGACGGTCTGGAGCTGCAATATCAGAAAGAGCTGCGCGGGAAGAACGGTTATCAGGAGATATCGGTCAATCCGCAGAATATGGCGGAGAAGGTGGAAAAAGTTGTTCCCCCAGTTAAGGGAAACGACATCTGGACAACGATTAATAAAAACATTCAGCTTAAAACTGAGCAGGCTATCATGGAGCAGATCCATTGGCTTCACACTAATCCCGTACTGGGGCAGGTCCACCCTGCCGCATTGACCGGGTATGCTGTAGCTATGGAGGTAGACACTGGTAATATCGTCGCCATGGCGAGTATGCCCGACTATGATACGAATGTGTGGACAACAGGTAATCTGTCTACGGCTGTCTGGGAGAAAATGATGTACAATTACCAGAATGGCACGATTAACCCGATTTCATCGGGATTATCCGGACATGGACTTCAGTCGGTGTTATTGATGGGCTCGACAGTCAAACCGCTGACGGTGCTTATTGGTCTTAAAGAAGGCTTTATCTCTTCTTCCACCAGGTACATCGATACAGGCAGCACTTCGTTCGGGAAAGCAGGGCATGAGACCACGGTGAGGAACTCTTCAGGCCACGTGTATGGGAAGATGGGACCCGCAACCGCGATTGAGAAATCTTCCAATGTGTTCATGATTGATATGGTAGGCAAGAAGCTGTATGACAAATATAAAAGTAAAGGCATAGATGTCTGGGATAGATATATGAAGGAGTTCGGACTAGGTGTATCTACAGAAAGTGGTCTGCCTGGTGAATTTCTTGGCCAGATCAACTACACCAACATCAAAGCAGCGGGTAGTGTGCAAGCCGCACTGGTGTACGCGTCTTTTGGCCAACAGGGGAGTTATACGACGCTGCAATTGGCTCAATATGCCACTACATTAGCCAATGAAGGGCAGCGGATTAAACCGCAACTGGTCAGCAAAATAACGGACGTAGAGGGCAAAACGGTTACCAAATTCAGTCGCGAAGTACTGAATGAGGTGACGAACTTTGACAAGTCGTTCTGGCAGGAGATTAAGAAGGGCATGAACAGTAAAGTCAGCGCCTTCGAGGATTTCCCTTACGACTTTGCCCGCAAGACGGGAACCTCCCAGCAGCAAGCTAAAAAGGAGCTGCGCGATAACGGTATCTTTATCGCCTTTGCCCCCCGTGACAAGCCCAAGCTCGCCGTAGCGGTGGTGATTCCTGAAGGAGGGTTTGGTTCCAACAGTGCTGCGCCGGTCGCCCGCAAAATATTTGACGCCTATGATTGGGAGTACGGGCTAAACGGTATACCGAAGAAGAATCTTCAACCGATTGTCACCACGGCTCCTGAAGGCGGCGCGGCAGAATAATCAACTTAGAGAAAAAGGAGAGGAAAAACTGTGAGCTTTTTCCGTAAGCAGGCTTCGTCACAGGACGAGACCAATAGCAAAAGTTCCCTTGGCCTACGGATCAACGTGTTTTTCTTCAGCACGTTTATTATTTTTTGTGTCATTATTATTCGTCTTGCGGTTCTACAGTTTGTAGAAGGGCCAACCTTGACCGAGGTGGAGACTAACCGGGCAACAAAAAGTGTGCCGCTAGCAGCCATGCGAGGTGTGATCTATGCTGCAGGAGGCGAGAAGCTGGCCTATTCCACACCGGTTCAATCGTTATACATTACACTGACCAAAGAATATACGGCCAAGGTCACTGATAAGGAGACCGGCAAGTCGACGTTATCACCTGCCGCTCAGGCTAAGTCGGATGATCTGGCTAACCGTCTTGTCGCGGACTTTGCAAAGTTCGGTGCCAAAGATGTAAAAGCCATGACGAAGGAAGAGGTGCTGGATTCACTGGATCTGTACTTCAAAAAGTATTCCGGGTACATGGCCCGGCGGATCAAGTCAGGTCTCACCGAAGAAGAAGTAGCTTACTTCATGGAACACAAGGATGAGTACCCTGGACTTACTGTGGTGGAGGAGAGCAACCGTCATTATGATAAGGACACTGTTGCCGTGCAGACCGTTGGCTATATCAAGCCTTTCAGATCCTCCAACAGTTTGCCGATTTACCAGAATATTTTGAATGAGATGAAGAACAATCCCACTGCCGGCCTGACCTACAAGGATGATGAAATTGTTGGTTATGACGGGCTGGAGCTGCAATACCAGCGGGAGCTTCGCGGCCAGAATGGTTATCAGGAAATCTCCGTCAACCCGCAGAACATGGCCGAGAGAATTGAGCAGGTAGTTCCGCCAGTGAAGGGAAATGACATTTGGACGACGATCAACAAGGATATCCAGATGAAAACCGAACAGGCCATTACCGACCAGCTTAGCTGGCTGCACAAAAATACAGTTCAAGGGAAACTGCATCCGTCTGCGCTTACCGGTTACGCTGTGGCGATGGAAGTGGATACCGGTAATATCGTGGCCATGGCAAGCATGCCAGATTACGATACCAATGTGTGGACACAAGATAAAATGGACCCTGATGTATGGAAGAAGATTATGGGTAACTATCAGAACGGAACGATCACTCCATTTTCCTCAGGAAGCTCCGGTCATAATTTTAGTTCTACTGTTTTCTTAGGATCCACGATTAAGCCACTAACGGTGCTTATTGGTCTCAAAGAAGGTTTCATCACTACACATACCACATATTCAGATACAGGCAGTACTAAGTTTGGTAAAGCTGGTCATGAAACCACGGTTAGGAATGCCGGAAGCCATGCCTATGGATTCTTTAGATCTCCGGCTGATGCCATTGCGAACTCCTCCAACGTCTTTATGATCGATAAAGTAGGCAAGAAGCTTTATGAGCAGTACGGAGCTAAGGGTGTGGAGATCTGGGATCAATATATGAAGGAATTTGGACTTGGGGTGTCAACCGGTAGCGGTTTACCGAAAGAGTACAAAGGAATGCTGAACTATTTTAAAGAGGCTGAAGCAGGAAGTGCCCAATCCGCATTAGTCTATGCGTCATTTGGTCAGCAAGGTAGCTATACCACTCTGCAATTGGCACAGTATGCATCGACGATCGCGAATCAAGGTGTGCGGATTAAACCTCAATTGGTCAGCAAAATCACCGATTCCTCCGGCAAGGTAGTGAAGACTTTTAGTCGTGAAGAACTGGATAAGGTGGATTTCGATCCGGCTTATTGGAGAGAAGTTATCAAGGGAATGAGTAGTAAAGTTAGCAGCTTTGATAAATTCCCGTATGATTTTGCCCGTAAGACAGGAACTTCGCAGCAGGATGCCTATAGTAAAGGTGTTAAAAATACAATCGACAACGGAGTGTTTATCGCCTTCGCCCCACGTGAACATCCAAAGCTGGCTGTTGCTGTAATTATTCCAGAGGGCGGATTGGGTGGCAGTAGTGCCGCCCCGGTAGCTCGGAAAATCTTTGATGCTTACGATTGGGAATACGGACTAAACGGTGTGCCTAAGAAGAGTTTGCAATCGTCAGCGAATGGACAAGACAATACCGAATCTACAGATACAACAACGAATACACAGCAACCATAAAATCGCCCTCAAATGGGTACAAAAAAGAATGGAGGGGTGGCAATGACTGCCAAATACCGCCTGCTGGCCTTGGATATGGATGGAACCCTGCTGAATGATGAACAGATCATTACCCCAAAGACAGTGGAATGGATTCAAAAAGCGGTGGAGGCGGGCGTTCATGTCTGCCTATCCACAGGTCGTGCTTTTAATAGTGCATGGCCTTATGCCAGACAACTTGGTCTGGAGACGCCAATGGTAACGGTGAACGGCAGCGAAGTGTGGCGTGCGCCGCATGAGCTGTATCGCCGTTCCTTAATGGATCCTAAACTTGTGAGTCAGTTGTATGACATGGCGGAGCGTTATGGGATCTGGTTCTGGGCTTACTCTCTGGAGCAAGTACACAACCGGGAGAACTGGGATGGAAATACAGACGGCCGGGAATGGTTGAAGTTCGGGTACAGCACTGAGGATGATGACATTCGGCACAAGCTGCTGCTGGAGCTGCAAGACTTGGGCGGGCTGGAAATCACGAATTCCTCACCGCATAACCTGGAAATTAACCCGCTGGGCATTAACAAAGCAACCGGAATTAAGGAGGTCTGCCAGTTGCTCGGCATCGATATGTCCCAAGTCGTCGCCGTCGGAGACAGTCTGAACGATCTTGCAGTAATTCAGCAGGTTGGTCTTGGTGTCGCGATGGGCAATGCCCAGGAGACCGTTCTTCAGGAAGCAAATGCTATTGTAGCTAACAATAACGAAGATGGTATTGCTGAGGTCATTCAACGATTTATATTGTAAAGTGAACGACATTGGAGGAGAAGGAATTGACAATCCTGGGTTGGATTCTGATTATCGCTTTATTTGCTGTCGGGTTGGCCGGTGCAGTAGTTCCGATTCTTCCGGGTGCACTTGCGATTTATCTTGCCTTTTTTGTATACGGATGGTTCTTTTCCTTCCAGTCCTTTGGTGCCTGGTTCTGGATTACCCAGACGCTGATTGTGGTGGTGCTTTTTATCGCTGATTATGTCGTCGGAGCTTGGGGTGTCAAAAAATTCGGTGGCTCGCGTGCTTCGGTCATCGGCAGCACCATCGGTTTGATATTCGGGCCGTTCGTCATTCCGGCGTTTGGTTTGATTATTGGCCCATTTCTGGGAGCGTTTATTGGCGAACTGATCGTCGGCTCCTCGGCAGCGAAAGCCACTAAAGTTAGTGTAGGAGCATTAATAGGTTTGTTCAGCAGTACGGTAGTCAAAATTGTACTGCAAGTAGCGATGGTCATCCTCTTTTTCATCTGGATCGGCCTGCATTAATTTTACAGTGAAGAAGGCGAAGCAGTTTGTCGAAGAAAGAGTCTTTTGTCAAAGGCACGCTAATATTGGCTGCAGCGGCACTCGTGGCGCGCGTGCTTGGTATTTTTCAGCGGGTTCCGCTGGAGCATCTGTTTGACGATATCGGGAATGCCGCATTTGTACAAGCCAACAATGTGTATTTAATGCTGCTGACGCTTGCAACTGCCGGCATTCCCAGTACACTTAGCAAAATGGTGTCGGAACGGTATGCGCTGAACCGACCGGATGAAGCGCGGCAGGTCTATCGGGCGGCGCTTATTTTTGCTGCGGTGATGGGGGTTATTATGAGCGTGGCGCTGTACTTTGCCGCGCCGTGGTTCGCGAACCATGCCAAGGTTCCACAGAGTACAAGGGCTATTCAGGCCATTGCGCCTGCACTCCTCTTGTTCCCGGCCATCGCGATGATGCGTGGTTATCTGCAGGGACGCAATAATATGATGGCTGGCGGTATTTCACAGATCGTGGAGCAGATTGCCAGAGTATTCACAGCGATTCTGCTGGCTTATATTTTGCTCAAACAAGGCTATGGAAATCCGATCATGGCAGCTGGTGCTTCTTTCGGTAGCGTGCTTGGAAGTATAGCTGCGTTTGGAGTCATGCTCTATTTCATCATGAAGACCCGGAAGAAGGATCGTCTGGAGAATTTAAATACAGCGCCTAGTGCCAAGCTTCCGATGTTTGGGATATATAAGGATATTTTTAGTCTGTCCATCCCAATCGTACTATCATCCATGACCATCCAAGCAGTGTATTTCATTGATACGACCCTGATTGTTCCGCTTCTCAGCGGCCAGATTGGTGAGGCCAGCGCCACGCAAATGCTGGGGATTCTGGGGCAAAAAGCGCAGAGTATCGCGGGAATCCCGCCCGTACTTGCCATTGCGCTCAGCACATCGCTGATCCCGGTGATCTCAGCGGCTTATGCGCGGCGGGATGATGTTCACCTAAAGCGGCAGATTACACTTGCGCTGCGGATTTCCATTCTTACCGGAACACCAATTGTCATGTCACTGGTTGCTGCCGCTTATTCTATTAACGGACTGTTGTTCAGTCAGATTACCGGAACAGGCATTATTGCACTTCTTACATTCGGTACGATTTTCCAAATAACGATGACAACCTCGAACTCGATATTGTTGGGGATGGGCAAATCCCGAATCTCCATGTTCTACGTGCTCGGCGGGATCGCTACGAAGCTTATCTTCAGTTTGGTGCTCAGCCGGTTCATGGGGATCTACGGAATTGTTATTGCAACAGCACTCTGTTTTATCGTGATTACATACTTGAACCTGCGTCTGCTGCGTAAGATCGTACCTTTCGAGATTATGGGCAAACGCTGGGGAGGTTTTGTATTTGCGGTTCTAGTCTCCGCGGGCATTGGATATGGCTTGAATGAAGCCGGTATTCTGCTGACGCATGTTATGCCTGCTCGTCTGGCATTCTTGCTGACTTGCCTCGTGGTGGGCGCTGCGGTTGTAATTATCTATCTTGTACTGCTCATCGTGCTAGGTGTGATCAGCAAGCAGGAAATTGCCGGATACCCTCGCGCCCTTCAGAAACTTCTGAACCCGTTGATGAGATTACAGCCGGCTCGTGTGCGGGAAAGAGAATAATGCAGATGATTGATTTGACTTCCGTGTCGCATTTTGCTTCACTTAAAAGGTACAGGCAACCTATTTTTTATTGGAAGGGAATGACCCCTAGATGGATAAGATTAGTTCTCCCGCTGAGTTTCAGGTAGCGATTCAATCGCCCCGCCTGACGATAGCCGTATTCAAAGCCGACTGGTGTGTCGACTGCAAGTTCATTGATCCCTTTATGCCTGAGGTGGAGCAGAATTATAACGGCCGCCTGACCCTCGTGGAAGTGGATGTCGACGCTGTTGGCGATGTAAGCCAAGAGCAGAACATTCTCGGCATTCCGAGTTTTGTAGCTTATACCGATGGACGCGAGTTAGTTCGCTTTGTGAGTAAACTGCGCAAATCCCGTGAGGAAATCGAGAATTTCCTCAATACAGCCCTTGAGGTTTATCAAAGCATCCACAAGTAATAAATGGATATTGGAGACACCGCTTTCGCCCGTTTTATGAGCAAAGCGGTGTTTTTTTTAGATATCGGACAACGGGGAGGCCATTTCTTCTTAAAATGCAGAATCAAATGTCGCAAATACCATTTTATCGGTTATAATGGAAACGCATTACTTCATACTTTTCCAGCAAAAGTAATTCATTTACTTATTTATTTTATAATGCGGGTGATCACATTTGACGACAAATCAGTTGAAGTGGCTTAGTTACATAACCTGTCTGGTAATGTTCCTGGCTCTGCTAGGCGGGGCGGTAGTAACCAAAACAGGTTCTGGCCTGGAATGCGGAAATGAATGGCCATTGTGTCATGGTAAGCTGATTCCTGCCTATACTGTAGGGTCCTTGATCGAATATACCCACCGCTTATTTAGCGGACTGGCGGGTATGCTCTCGCTTGCCTCCATGTTTGCCTTCTGGCGTTATGCGCGTCAGCGGCGCGATCTGTTAGTGTATGCCTGGATGACGTTGCTTTTTGTAATTGTACAAGGTGGAATGGGAGCGCTTGCAGTGCTTAGATCGCAGTCTGCAGCCGTGATGGCGCTGCATATGGGATTTTCACTAATTGCATTTGCCAGTTCCCTGATGTTGGCGTTAGGGTCCAAAAGAAGGCATGAAGAAGGCGACGCTCTTCCTGTGCCCGGCAAGCCAGTAAGTATTTCTTTTCGCAACTTAACTTGGTTCACGACAATTTATTCTTACATCGTTGTCTACATAGGGGCGTTTGTTAGCCATACCGACTCCCAAGGGGGCTGCTCTGGCTGGCCACTGTGCAATGGGGAATGGATTCCCGAGCTATCGGGTGGCGTTGGGGTAGTGTTCACCCACCGGATAGCGGCTTTGCTGCTGTTTATGTTAACGGCATTGCTGGGACATTTGGCTTTCTGGAAGCAGAAGGACCACAGGGAGCTTAGAATGCTGGGTATTGCAGCGGTTCTGCTATGTTTGATGCAGGTGTTTAGCGGGGCAGCGGTTGTGTATACGCTCGGGAATGATAAGCTCTACATCTTTGCCGCTCTTGCTCACATTTTGCTAATTGCCGGACTATTCGGTGTACTGTGTTATATGAGCGTACGGGTATGGCAGCTTAGCAAGGGAAACAGGCATGGATAGAGTGGCTTGCAGGGTGGGACAATAACTTAGAGACACTGTACTTTGCGTGGATGGCTGAAGTAACTGCGGAAAGATCGGTCTTAGCTTAACATTCATATTTGGAATCACTGCATTCGAAGTAGGCTAAGGAGGACAACATATGCTGCGGATATTGCTGGGGGAACCCCCCCGTGTGAACAGCGGTGTGCTCGCTGAGGCGATGGAACATATGGCGGAATTCGCATCGCAGCTGCGCAAGGAAATGAACAAATATGAGGACCGTGATCATGAGTATCGGAAGCTGGAGATCTGGACTCGCGGTCTGATCGTCTCATTGGATGAACTGGAGCAGAGCTGGTTTGCCGCTACCTTTTATCGAAAATCAGTGAAGGCCGGGTATATGGATGATATGTCGGTAGCCGAGCAGGGCGAATATGCAAGGTATGTGTATTTTTATAAAAACGGCTTTATTCGTGTCTTCTCTTTGCTGGACAAGCTTGGAACGGTATTGAACAGTATTTATGATCTTAATACATCCAGGGTTAAAACCCACTTCTCCTATTTCACGGTACTCCGGGAATTTCTGATCCACAAGAAGCATGCTGCGCTGGCTGATCAACTGGAGAATATTAAGAACTCTTACCGGGAGCCGTTACAGAACCTCCGCAAGCGCCGTAATGCCGAAATCCATTATATGAATGCTGAAATGCAGGATGATTTGTGGCAGCGACATCAGGGTCTTCATGACAAAATACAGCTGGAGGATCTCGATAGTCATCTGGAGGATTTGAAGCAGGGGCTGGAAATGGTCTGCAAATCATTAGAGGCAGCATTTAAATACAGCTTGAGTCAGTGGCCTAAGAATGCTGGCAAAGCCTGATAATGTAAAAATGGAATTCTGCGGAAAATTTTCCTTTGACAAAGAATGCAGAACTAAATTATACTAAATCATGCCTTCTAAGGCCGGACATTTTATGACAAACTACAACACTATATCACATATCTTATCGAGAGCGGCGGAGGGATAGGCCCGATGAAGCCCGGCAACCGATTTATGTTTATGCGTGAACCGCGTGTACATAAGTGCCATGGTGCTAATTCCTACAATGCCGTTTGAGTGCGGACGTTGGCAGATGAGACGGCATTGTTCTATAAGCGCACAGGGCCTCTTGCGATCTGCAAACGATCGTCGGGGGCTTTTTTTGTACAATTCACTGATATTATCTTTAAAGGAGGACGGCAGCTTGATAGAGCTAAAGAGTCTAACTAAGGTATATGGAAAAGGGAGCAAGACCGCCACGGCACTCTCGGGTCTAAACCTGTCGATCAAAAAAGGAGAAATCTTCGGAGTCATCGGTCATTCCGGGGCGGGAAAAAGCACCCTGATTCGCTGCATTAATCTGCTGGAGCGTCCGACCGAAGGTGAGGTCTGGGTAGATGGCGTTGAACTGACACGATTACCGGAAGGACAGCTTCAGGAGAAGCGCCGTAAGATCGGGATGATTTTTCAGCACTTCAATCTGCTGTCTTCCGCTACCGTATATGAGAATATCGCCTTTCCGCTGCGGCTGACCCGTACACCCCAACGGTCCGTTGATCAGAAGGTCAACGAGTTGTTGGCCCTGGTAGGGCTGGAGGAGCATCGGAACAAATATCCTGCTCAGCTCTCCGGCGGTCAAAAACAGCGTGTTGGCATAGCCCGGGCATTGGCCAGCGACCCGGATGTGCTGCTCTGTGACGAGGCGACCTCGGCACTTGACCCGCAGACAACAGATTCGATTCTCCGTCTGCTTCTGGATATCAATAAACGGTTCAACCTGACCATTGTGCTGATTACGCACGAAATGCATGTGATCCAGAGCATCTGTGACCGGGTAGCTGTTATCCATGGCGGAGGTATAGTTGAGCAGGGAGAAGTGACGGAGGTCTTCCTGAAGCCCAAGCATGAGATCACCCGCGAGTTCATCCGCAGTGAGGCACAGAATGATGGGCCGTTGCGGGCCGCTATCGACGCCTCTCATGATGGATCAGCCCAAGCAGTCAAGATTACTTTCCTCGGGCAAAAAACGTACGGATCCGCCTTGTCCCAGATTGCGCGAGAGACAGGCGTTGATTTTGCTATTCTTTCGGGCACCATCTCTACGATCAAGGATGTGCCTTACGGGCAACTGATCGTTCGTTTTGAAGGAGAGGCCGAGAAGATTGCACAGACCATCGCAGAACTGACAGCTCAAGGCCTTGATGTGGAGGTGATTGCGTAATGGGTAGCTTGGATTTCAGCAAAATTAACTGGTCGGAAATGATAGATGCTGCGGTATCCACTTTGAAAATGCTAGGAATTTCCGGAATATTCACAATTATTCTAGGTTTGCCACTCGGAATTGTGCTATATTTATGGGGCAGATCAAATCAGTCCTTTGTAAGAGCAATATATTCAATCCTATCATTCATAGTGAACATTCTGCGATCCGTACCGTTCATCATTCTGATGGTCGCGTTGATCCCGATCAGCAAATCGATTGTAGGTACTTCAATAGGCGTGTTGGGCACGATTCCCGCACTCGTCATTGGGGCGGCACCATTTTTTGCCCGGCTGGTAGAGACGGCATTGCGTGAGGTAGACCGCGGAGTGATCGAAGCTGCACAGGGCATGGGAGCTTCTACCGGACAAGTCGTTATGCGAGTACTGCTGCCAGAGGCTCGTCCAGGTTTGTTGGCCGGGGTAACGATTACGATTGTGACGCTGGTCTCCTACACGGCGATGTCGGGGATGGTTGGCGGCGGTGGTCTGGGTGACTTGGCGATTCGTTATGGATACTATCGTTATGAGAAGGAAGTTATGATTATTGCTGTAGCGCTGATGGTTATTCTGGTGCAGTTGCTGCAAATGGCCGGCGATCGGCTAGTGAGGTATTTTACAAGGAAATAAGGGCCATTAATTATAGATATCCTTATTTACAAAAAAACATACTGTTTTAAGGGGGATTTACAAATGAAAAAAGTACTACTGACCTTTTTTAGCCTGACACTGATTCTGGTGCTGGCTGCTTGCGGCAGCAACAACACTGCCAATAACGCCGCGAACTCCGCAGCGACCAATGCTCCGGCAGATGCTTCCGCTGAGCCGACCACAGAACCAGCAGCTGATCCTGTTACATTGGTAGTAGGTGCATCTCCAGTGCCTCACGCAGAAATTTTGAAAGCTATTGCTCCATTGCTTGAAGCCCAAGGCATTAAGCTAGAAATTAAAGAATTCACGGACTATGTACAACCAAACGTTCAGCTCGCCGAGAAGCAATTGGATGCGAACTTCTTCCAGCATCAGCCTTACCTTGACGACCAGAACCAAAAGAACGGAACAGATCTTGTATCCGTTGCTGCTGTTCACGTTGAGCCATTTGGCGGTTACTCCAAGAAAATCAAATCCATCGACGAACTGAAAGACGGCGCCAAAGTGGCGATTCCGAACGATCCAACCAATGGTGGACGTGCGTTGATTCTTTTGGCCAAGAATGGTCTGATCACGCTGAAGGATGACACTAACATTACTTCTACCAAAGCAGACATCACTGAGAACAAGAAGAACCTGAATATCATTGAGCTGGATGCAGCAATGCTGCCACGCCAATTGGATGAAGTAGATCTTGCGCTGATCAACACTAACTTTGCGCTGGAAGCTAATCTGGTACCAACCAAAGATGCTTTGTTCATCGAAGGTGGAGATTCTCCATATGCTAACATCCTGGTATCTCGTTCTGACAATAAGGACTCCGATGCGATCAAGAAGCTGGCTGCAGCTCTGACTTCCCCTGAAGCTAAGAAGTTCATCGAAGACAAGTACCAAGGTTCCATCATTCCAGCATTCTAAGATCATATTTAACAGCAAACCCCCGCGGCCTTGAAGGCTGCGGGGGTTTTTGGTATGATAATGCGCATATTAGACGAGAACTATGGGATTCATGGTTAATAATCGGAGAGTCTATTTGTTCCTATTCAAAAAAGAAGCCCGGATGCCTGTAACAGGCTTCCGGGACAACTATAGAACGGGATTAGAATACTTGAATAACTTCTTCAATGCCTTCTACTTCTTCAATGAGGGCACGCTCAATCCCAGCTTTCAGAGTAATTGTGGAGCTTGGGCAGCTACCGCAGGCACCCATCAGCTTCAATTTAACAATGCCGTCTTCGACATCAATCAGTTCCACGTCACCGCCATCGCGTTGCAGGAACGGACGGAGCTTATCGAGCACTTCCAGCACTTCATCATACATGGACGTGCTTTGTGTAGTTTCACTCATTTCTCAATCACTCCTTTCTTAGTGTTATTATAGTACAAAAGATTAAAAAATAAAATGGTTAGGACAGAATAGGGAGATCATCATGAGACCAATAATAGAATTTTGTGCCAGCAATGCCGGTCACGGAACCGATCGTTTGCGCATCAAGCTGGAACAAAACCCCGAATATGACGTCATTGAATATGGCTGTCTAAATAATTGCGGACAATGCTACCTCGCTCCGTTCGCTATGGTAGAAGGCGAAATTGTGGAAGCCGAGACCGCAGAAGAACTGGAAGCAGCAATAGATGCCAAGATCAAAGAACTGGAAGAATGGTTCAATATTGATCTGAAGTAATCCCATTCAATCTTAGCCAAAATGACGTTTGGACATCCAGAGCACCCCGCTCTTCAACAGGCGGGGGACTCTGCCCATGACGGAGCGCCGGCCCATGAGTCCAAATCCGGCGTTCTTGCCGAGGGAGCCTAATGTGCCTTTCAGGCGGATCTCATGCAGCTTTGGCGTCTCATTTCGCCATAGCGCCTGCAGAATCTGCCCTACCTGCTCACCCTGCCCTCCAGCTGCCTGGGCACTTGGGGCGAATGGCAGGCTCGCACAGTCACCGATTACAAACACCTCCGGATACTGTGGTACCCGGTAGTATTCGTCGAGAATAACCCGGCCGCCACGATCCTTCGCCACATCCAGGTCTTGAACGACCTTGACTGGCTGGATACCGCCGGTCCACACGGTTACGTCCGAGGCAATGGCTTGATCGCCGTTAAAGACAGCTCCGTCCTCGACGTGGGATACGCAGACACGTGATACAGTCTCCACGTGATGTGCATTAAACCATTCCTCTACATACTGCGAGAGCTTCGCCGGGAAGGCGGATAGCACTCGCTCTCCTCGATCCAGAATGGAGATGTTGAGGTCAGGGCGACTTTCCCTTAACTCTGCTGCCAGCTCAACCCCGCTAAGTCCACCACCGACGATGTTCACTTTACCGTAGGGTTTGATATCATTCAGGCGACGGTAAGTTTCACGAGTTCCCGCGAATGTCTGAATGCTGTGGGTATATTGCTCCGCTCCAGGGATGTTGTGGTAATTATCCGTACAGCCCAGGGCAATAGCCAAGATGTCATAGGAGACCGGCTCGCCGCCCTCCATGGATACCACCCGGCTCTCCAGGTCAATCGAAGCAATCTCGCCGTACCGGACGGTCAGACGGGAATGAACCGGGAACTGGATGCGCAGATGGTAATCGGTGACGGTACCTGCGGCAAGCGCATAGTATTCCGTCTTGATGCCCTGATAGGGCATCCGGTCAATTAAAACAATTTCTACGTCAGAGGGTAAATGGTTGCCAATCAATTCCTGGATAAGGGCGAGGCCGCCGTAGCCGCCTCCTAGAACAAGCAGTGTTCGCATGAGACCTTACTTCCTTTCGGATAGGCATAGCCGGCAGAGTCCGGCCTTCTTATTCGTAGACCTTGATTTCGTTATAGAAAGTATCGCGTTCGACAGGAATTCGTCCGGCACCTTTCACTAGCCAGATTAGCTCATCACGGGTCAAGCCTTCAGGAGTCAGTGCACCTGCGGCATGGCTGATACGTTCCTTCAGGATCGTCCCGTGGACATCGGATGCACCGAAGTTGAGCGCCACTTGTGTTAATTGCGCACCGATATTAATGAAGTACGCCTTAATATGGTCAAAATTGTCCAGCATTAATCGGCTTACAGCAATTGTCTTGAGATCCTCATAAGCCGAGTTGCGGCGCATAATGCCGGCATTCTTGTTCTTAGGCTGCATAGACAGTGGAATGAACACCATAAAGCCGTTCGTTTCATCCTGCAGTTCGCGAATTTGCAGCATATGGCGAATCCGGTCCTCACGAGATTCGATGGAGCCGTACAGCATAGTCGTATGAGTCCTCATGCCAAGGTTGTGCGCGGTCCGGTGAACCTCCAGATATTCCTCGACGTTAGCTTTATCCACCCGCATTTTTTTACGGTATTGGTCAGACAGAATTTCAGCTCCGCCACCAGTTAACGTTTTGAGACCTGCTGCACGCAGTTTTTCCAGCACTTCCCGGATACTCAGTCCACTGATTCGAGTGAAAAAGTCAATTTCCGCCGCCGTGTAGGCTTTTAGGGTAACTTCGGGAAATCTGTCATGCAGAGCCTGCAAGGAATCGACATAATATTGAAAGGGTACCTTATCATTATGCCCGCCGACAATATGGAATTCCCGCACCCCTGGATTAATGTGTTGTTCGACATATTGCACCATTTCCGGACCCGAAAGGGTATACGCGCCTTCTTCACCGTCGTCTTTGCGGAAATTGCAGAATGCGCAGCGAGATTCGCAAACATTGGTGAAATACAGACTCATATTTTCGATAAAATAAACCTTGTTTCCGTTCTTGCGAAGATTGACTTCATTGGCCAGCTGGCCTATGGTCAGCAAGTCGTTGCTTTCATATAAATAAACGCCATCTTCCAAATTCAACCGTTCTCCGCCACGGACTTTCTCAATAATGGTTGCCATTCTGGCATCCGTATGAGGGGTTATAAGAGTAGACATATCATTTCCTCCTGAAAGTTTAGCGAAGCAAAAACAATGCATCGCAGTATCATACCAAGACCTGCCTGAATCTCAGGCATTTCTTTATCCTGTAGCGATAAGGGCGCCAGCTCTTCCCGTGACAATTTTTTGAATTTTTTCTCGGGCTGCCTCCCCTATTATAAACCTCTCTTTTGGGGGGAGCAACATCTGAAGCACATCTGCTTAGGTGTAATCAATAACCTTGATCATGGCAGTTATAACTTGAGAGCCGGGGGATAGTGGAGTATACTTAACTTACTTCAGAAAAATAACTTTTGGTCCTCTGGACCTTTAATACCGGAATGTTCCTGTCGAATTCGCCGGAGCATCACATTATGATTTAGGGAGGTACAGTTATGATTAATATTAGTGAAACAGCTGCGGAGCAGTTGAAGACAATGCTTGGAGAACAGGAGACGCCAGGCATGTTCCTGCGTCTGGGTGTGGCAGCCGGGGGCTGCAGCGGGTTCTCTTACGCCATGGGCTTCGATGACAATGAGACCGACAAAGACGTATACATGGACGTGGAGGGCCTCAAGGTCGTTGTAGAGAAGGATGATCTGCGCTACCTCAACGGTCTGGAGATCGATTTCGAGGAATCCGGTATGACCGGAGGCTTTACCATTAACAACCCTAACGCAACCGCTACCTGCGGCTGTGGCAGCAGCTTCCGTACGGCTACAGATGCCGGAACGCCTAATGCGGAGCCTTGCTAATTGGTGTAGCTTCAAGATAAATTGTAGATTGTATATGAAATAAAGCACACCGCAGTCATCCTTTGGGTTGGTAACAACCCTAAAGTCATGGTTCAAGGTTTGCGGATTTTTACCTCCCGAATGGTGTATGATGCCAATACACTTTCGGGAGGTTTTTATTATTAAGAAGTAAAGGAATTAGCTCACAGAAGAGAAGCTGGGCGGGAAGGGTAATTCGTCGAACAAGCCGGTAGCGGTCTTGAGAATTTTCTCGGTGGATTCGTAAGGGATTTTCTTACTGCCTTTTCCTGAACTAAGCACTTGTGCGGTTTCAATTTGTACTTTTAATAAACGAAAAGTAATTGATTTTTTTAAATTACTGACGTATTCAGAGGCGGTGGTGTTTGCTGATGTGTCGTAGTTTTCCAGTCGAGATAAGGATTCGAGAAGTCCTCCACACAAATCAGTAACATCCTTATTCGTTAAAATCCCTTTTAATTGGCTAGTCTGATCTTTGATTTTGGATACTATAGCCTTAACCTCTTGAATTTGCGTCACTTCCGTCTTTAATTTGACAGTATTGCTACGTACCTCAACATCTTCCTTGATCTCTAAAGCTTTGTTGTACACCTCTAGAGCTGCTTCATAATCCAGATTATCCTGATGCTGTTTGGCTTGGGTGACTAAATCATTGAATTTTCTGTCTTGCCTCGATACGCAGGAGGTGAGGAGTATCACAATAACTACTAGCACATGGATAGCTTTGATTGTTTTCAATAAACACCCTCCATATTATGGTACTTTACCTAATTATACGCATGTCCTCTCCTGCAGTGTCAATCGGAAAATGCCTGGCAGTGGATTTAAATCCATTCATGGATGAGTGTGGCCGGAGTGATGCACAAAGACAAAAACCTGCGGTTCTCGGGACTGTAAAGTCCAGAGCGTCGCAGGTTTATTTGTTTGCAGTCGATGAATCTTGTCTTACTGACAAATTTCTCTTCTATTATATGTAGCAATTTAAGCTGCTGCCGTCTCATGCTGGGATAATGAATTTGTAATTGACCATGAACACGATCATTCCTGCGGCAACCAGGGAGAAGGCAATGCAGCTTGCTCCGAGTACTCTGCGGCGGTCCTTGATGAACTTAAAGCCGATAGCGCAGACCAGAAGGGTCGTTCCCGCCAGAACAACGGACATAGCGATCATCGCCACCCAATACAATACCTCGAAAAATTGAGCCAATCCAGAGCGCCTCCCATGTATAATGATTCGATTTTGTCATGATTATTTTTTTACTATACGATACTTGCCCTGGTTTGAAAAGCGGTTTCTTGCTTGCTACAGCTCATTTGATGGCGTTTACAAAACATGTCGTTTTTCCCCTGGGCAGCCTGCGACAAAATTCCGCGTTTGCCTCTGCCCATTCTCGTTTTTTCTTGCCTTTGCCAAGGAATATATTCTTTTGCCGAAAGATGCAGTATCTTCGGCTTGTGTCAAGGGCGGCTGCTCCTGGCACGATCGCCCCTTTTTGTTGTTGGCGGCCCGGGCACGGACAATCATACAGGAGGGCGGGGTACTTTCTGAGTAAAGTATACGGTAGGCTACGATAATGAAGGGAGAGGGAGGACGATGGCAGGAAGACAACTGGCGAGCAAATGGCTGAAAACCGAGGTGTTGCTTAGCGATTCCAGAGTTGCCGGTTACATTCCAAGAACACAGCAATATAGTGATGCTGCTTTGCAGGGTATGCTTAGCAGATACGGAAATGTAGTCATCAAACCCGTTGTGGGCGGCGGAGGCTACGGTGTGATCAAAGTGTTCCGCGACCGGCGAGGGTATGGATTTACTTATATGTCGAAGACACGGATCTACCGTGATTTTAATGCTATGCGAAATGCCCTGAAAAGAGTAAGAGTGCGGCGCAGATACCTGATCCAACAGGGGATATCCCTAGCAAGGATTGCCGGTCGGCCCATCGATTATCGCGTCAAGGTAGTGAAAAACGGTGAACACTGGGAATTTCGTTCAATGGTAGGGCGGCTTGCCCGGCCCGGCCTTTTTGTCACCAATTTATGTAAAGGTGGAACGATGCTGAGCTGCCGCGAAGGGCTGAGACGCTCGCTCCCGAGGGTGAAGTCATCTGCGAAGCGGGCAGAGATGCGTCGTCTGACGCTGATTTGTATTGAATTGCTGGAGCGGCGTTTTCCCGGAATAGGCGAGTTGGGATTTGATTATGCAGTAGATTTTAGTGGTAAGATATGGATTTTAGAAGTGAATACACGTCCCCAATAAATTAAATAATTTTTAAGAATTGACGATAATAGAAGTAGTAGGATAAAATTGCGTTTAGTTGTGTTTCCTTTAAGGCGATAATTACTGTAAAATATGACAATTTTGAAAAATATTTTTCTGAATACAAGTGGAAAATCTCCTGTGTATAACTCTTATCCCCATAGTCCACTGCGCAGCTATACTCTTTCTAACCCTTACGCACAAATTATGCACAGGATTTCCACATGTACTTGTGGATAGTGAGAACGCTTGTTCGAAAAATGATAGTTTGATATGATAGATTCAGATCCAAATAAAGGAAAGGTAGGTGATCGTTATGGTTGAATTGTCGGATGAGATGCTGCTTGACTCTTACCATAGAGCAATAGAGCTGCAACTAGAGCATGATTTCATCGCTCTGTTACTCGTTGAAATTCGCAAACGGAACTTACACTCTCCAGGTCATGCGGTGCTCCATTAAGACGCAGACGTTCATCTGCAGCAGCTACATATATCAAACCGCAAGTCACACAAAATAGGGTATCCATCCCGGCTTGGTGTTAAGCCGACGGCAGGATACCCTTTTATTATGCTATGATAAATTATGCGTATTAGTGTATAAAAATTGATGCGCTATGTCTTAAGAGATGTTTAGCAAACCTCTACAGCTTCAAGTTGCTGCTGTGTCCTGGAGAGAGCTTGGCCTCCGGATCAATATATACCTTCGCATTGTTCACGGCAGTCGGAGCTTCACCAAAACCTACAGCGATCAGCTTCAGCTTGCCCGGATAAGTCGTAATATCACCTGCGGCAAAAATGCCCGGGATGTTGGTCTCCATACGGGAGTCCACTACGATAGAGTTGCTCTGAATCTCAATTCCCCACTCAGCGATGGGGCCCAGGGATGAAACAAATCCGAAATTGACGATTACGCTGTCCACTTCGATTTCCTGTGTTTCCTTGGTCTTGATATGGGATAATGTCACTTTGGTTATGAATTCCTCGCCATGCAGGGCGGTAATTTCGGTTGGTGTAACAACGTTGACCTTGGAAGACATCAGCTTCTCCACGCTATGCTCATGCGCCCGGAATTTATCCCGGCGGTGAATCAGGGTGACCTGCTCAGCAATCGGCTCAAGCATCAAAGCCCAGTCTACTGCGGAGTCGCCACCGCCACTGATCAGTACTTTTTTACCCTTGAAGGCATTCAGATCGTTGATGAAATAGTGCAGGTTGGCTTTCTCAAAACGCTGTGCTTCTGGCAGTTCCAGACGACGCGGCTCGAATGCGCCTACTCCAGCTGTGATGATGACTGCTTTACTGTGGTATTCTGCTTTGTCAGTCGTTACCACGAAATGGCGTTCATCACGCTTCTGTACGGAGACGACCTTCTCTTCCAACCGGATATCGGATTGGAACAGCTCCATTTGGCGGCTCAGATTGTCCACCAGCTCCTGTGCGGTAACTTTTGGGAAGCCAGCCACATCATAAATATATTTTTCAGGGTAAAGAGCGGCAAGCTGTCCTCCAAGTTGGGGCATACTTTCAATAAGGGTTACAGATGCCTGGCGCATACCGCCGTAAAATGCGGCGAACATGCCGGCTGGACCGCCGCCTATGATTAGCAGGTCGCTCATAGGAACGCCAGAAGAATCTAGAGTCACAGGATATTACACCTCCGAGTTGATATATTCAATTTGCCATACTTGTTTACACTCCCATTATAAACATTGTGGGTGAGACCTGCAAAGAATTTGACCTTCGTTCAACGGATATCCATTTTTTGATGATATCATTTGATTAATAATGCAGTTAGGTTTACAATAGATATGTCAATTTTCAATTTACTTTAAGTTTGATTGGAATTTCCTCTGAATTTAAGTGTATAATTTCACAAAAATGGTTTTCAAAAAATAACACATAGACAGATTGACCTGTTGGAAGGAGTCGGAACATGAGCAGTATTCCCAAAATCGTAATCCTAGGCGCGGGGTACGGAGGAATTTTGGCCGCCCAGCGGTTGCAAAAGGCGTTGAATTACAATGAGGCTGATGTAACTTTGGTTAACCGGCATGAGTACCACTATTTCACAACCCATCTTCACATGCCAGCAGCCGGCACGGACAGCATTGAGCATACTCGTGTGCCTATTTCCAAATTGATCGATGAATTTAAAATTGATCTCGTTAAATCCTCGGTACAAGAGATTCGTACCCAGCAAAAGAAGGTCATCCTTGAGGATGGCACGCTTTCGTATGACTATCTTGTGATTGCTCTGGGTGGAGAGCCTGAAACCTTTGGTATTCCAGGATTGGATAAATATGCAATGACCATTCGCAGCATCAACTCCGTGCGTCTGATCCGTGAGCATATCGAATATCAGTTTGCCAAGTACAAGAATGAAAACAATGCACAGGAGCACATCAACTTTGTGGTCGGCGGTGCCGGCTTCAGCGGAATTGAGTTTGTAGCCGAGTTGGCTGACCGGGTTCCTGAACTTTGCAAAGAGTTCGACGTAGATCCAAGTCTCGTGAACATCTACAACATTGAAGCTGCTCCAACTGCCTTGCCGGGCTTTGCACCTGAACTGGTTGAGCATGCAATGGCGGTACTTGCTAAGAAAGGTGTTACCTTCAAGATGGGCGTTGCCATCAAGGAATGTCTGCCTGACGGCGTTATCTTGGCAACCGGAGAAGAAATCAAAGCCTCCACAATCGTATGGACAGGTGGTATTCGTGGTAACCGTCTTATCGAAGCGGCAGGTTTTGAAGCCATGCGCGGCCGCGTGAAAGTGGACGAGTTCCTGCGTGCACCTGGTCACGATAACATCTTCATCATTGGTGACGGCTCACTGATGATCAATCCGGAAGGACGTCCTTACCCGCCGACCGCTCAGATTGCTATGCAACAAGGTGAATGTTGTGCGCACAACCTGGTGGCATCTATCCGTAACCAACAGCCGAAGAAATTTGTATTCAGCAATAAAGGGGTAGTTGCTTCGCTCGGTAAGGGTCAAGGCGTTGCCGTAGTTGGCACCAAGACTTATAAAGGTTGGACAGCTGCTCAACTGAAAAAAGTCGTGGACCTACGTTACCTGTTCATTATTGGCGGTATTCCGCTCGTATTGAAAAAAGGCAGATTCCTCTAAGATGCGCCATTGTAGCGTGCAAGTGAGAGGACTGCTTACGCGTGAGGAACTGGACCGTTATAACGGTCTGATTGAAGTGGGTTCTTATCTTGAAGATCAGAACCGCTATGATCTGGCCTATATTGTTCAGAAAGAGATTGATCTGTTGATTCTGCCGGGCATTGAACGTCTGAAGGATAAGGGACGGGCTCGTGACCGGGCGACAGCAGAGTATTTGGAAAGCCTGAAGGATGCTGAGGGTGGACCTGAAGAAGAATAAGTAAAGCGTCAGGCTGTGATGAAGGACAAGCGTGCATCATTGCAGCCAGGATGTTCAACCATAAAACGGGGTGTCTCCAAAGCCATGGCTTTGGGGACACCCCGTTTGTTGTGGGAAAATATGAAATTTTCGAACTTTATAACTTCAACATCTCTTCGAAGGACTCTGGTGTGAGCAGGTTGCCGACATAGAAAGGACCGAACTCGCCATAACGGGAACTGACCTCGTCAAAGCGCATTTCGTAGATCAGCTTCTTGAACTGAAGCGCATCTTCAGCGAACAAAGTCACGCCCCATTCCCAGTCGTCAAAACCGACGGAACCGGTAATAATCTGCTTTACTTTGCCGGCATAGCTGCGGCCAATCAGGCCATGGGAATGCATAAGCTCACGCCGCTTGTCCATATCGAGAGTATACCAGTTGTCGTCCAGGTGCCGCTTCTTGTTCATTGGGTAGAAGCAGATATGCTTCGCTTGCGGCAGAATAGGCTTGAGTCGTGCTTGGACATGGGGACTCTGCATTGGATCTCCGCCGTTGCTGCTTCCACTTGCAGCATAGTTGCTAAGTTCAACAATGCTGACATAGGAGTAGGCTTTCGTTGTATATTGGGAGAAGGCGGTCTTGTTAAAGGCCGTCTCCAGCCGGTTCAGGTCTTCTAGGGTCTCACGCAGGTACATCAGTACGAAATCGGCCTTCTGGCCTACAATGGCGTATACTGCAGAACTGCCCTGTTTGGCTTCTTCCACAGGACCCCATTCTTGTATAAAAGCATGCAGTTCTTCCAGAGCAACGGCACGTTCTTCATCATCAGCTGCCGTCCAAGCGGTCCAGTTCAGAGAGCGGAAGTCATGCAGGGCGTACCAACCTTCCAGGGTTAAAGCGGCTTCGTTCATGTTCTTTCTCACTCCTTAAAAGTTTTACTAGCATCAGCTTCCTAAGAAATACATCGGTAAAACTCGCTTCGGAAGCATGGCTTAGTTTTACTAGCTTAAACTGCTTAGAGACCCATCGGTAAAACTTGCTTCGGAAGCGTGGGCTTAGTTTTGCTAGCGTAAGCTTCGCTTATATCATAGAGGCCATAGTGTCTTACTATGGCTACAGGGCGCATAAACTATGTATAGTCCAATTTGTCCTAGTTGCATTGTATCGCATGCAGTGACTCAAGAGCAAACCATAACATCCTTTTTTCGGTAAAGTTCATTGCTTCGTTACATTTTTTCTAGTAAACTTACTACTAGCTCGTGTTAGATGTGCGGTTCTTTATAGAGAGGGGTGAAGACGGTAGATGGGATTGATTCCTGTGTTTGTTCTGGCCGTTTTGTTCTTTGTCATGATGTTCGGCATTGGCTTTATCCTTAACATGTTAATGAAGACCACCTGGTTTCCAGCTTACCTGTTTGTAATCGTCATTTTACCGGTCGTCGTGTATTCCATTTGGGATCGCAGCGCCATGACCCTCTGGGAGCATTTATCTTCCTTCCATATTGTCGATTATCTCACGGGTGTTGCCGGTCTGATCGGTGCTGTGCTCAGCGGCTGGACGATTCGCAAGCTGCGGATTGGCGGCTACAAAATGTTTTAGTCCTACAACGACATATAATGTTTAAACCGGACTGTCCGCCCTATTTTTGAAAGGGCTCTCAGTCTGCCGGGAAATCCGGTCATTCCGATGACTGTGATTTCTTTTTTTTATTGGGAAGAGACATGAAAATAAGTCCTATTAAAGAATAAACAGGGACTCGCAGGAATAAAATCGGCTATGTATAAGGGCTTGGAAAATGATAGCTGGTGCAGTGAGTCGGTGGTTCGCGGAAAAGGTCGAAATTGCACTTTTTTTTACATTTCCGGCTGCGCTTTTTGTGATAGAATAGAACTCTATATGAATTCGTGCAGACAAGGGGGAGGTTTCCGCAGATGCGCATGAGTCATTTACATCATTTTACCGAACATCATCGGTACTGCGTTTCCCGCGAATTCGGCCTTAGTGTGCTTGATGGACGAATGCTGGGCTCCATATACCAGCCTATGGTGGGGGCGTTCGCGATCAGCCTGTACCGTTTGCTCTTCGAGCATATCCCGGCAGAGGCTATTGGCTACTCCGGAGTGGAGCAGCAACGTCGATTATTCATGACACTGGGCGTAGAACCGAACGAGAAAGGCCGTAAATATTTGATTGATCAAGCTTCCCGGCTTGAAGCAGTGGGGCTATTGCAGACCTGTCGGATTTATATGCCGGAGACGGATGACTATATGTATGAATATGAGCTGCTGGCTCCACTTTCGCCTACCGAGTTTTTTGCTACCCAGCATCTAACCCTGCTGTTGCGTGACAAAATCGGCAAATTCGCCGTGCTCGCGCTGCGGGAGCAGTTCTGGACCCGGGAGCCGGAGGAGCTTAGCCGCCGCTCGCTTGGCAAGGAGAATATCTCGCTGCCGTTCTATGATATTTTTGAGCTCAATACACATGTGATAGATTATGAGCTGGAGCAGGCGCTGGCCGAGGTTGCTACTGTGCGGCAGCCTGGTGCCCGCGAGGATGGAGACCAGGCTATTGGATATAGCGATATTATTCTGCGATTCCCGCGAGAATCGGTGAACCGGTCCCATGTGGAGAAGCTGCGCTTCGATCATAACCAGATGGGGGTCATTAATTATGTGGCCCGCAAGTATGATCTGGGCCCGCAGGATATATGCCGCCTGCTGGATGAGGATGGAGTGTTCGCGCCGGACGGCGAGGTCATTCTGGACACGCTCCAGCATATCGCCAGCCAGCATTTCAGGCAGGATCTGAAACGGCAGGAGAAGCGCGAAGTTGCTGCTGCCAAGGTGGTCTCCCTCCGTGCTGCCGTTAGTGAGGAGAACAATGACGCTATCGCTCCGCCGGAACAGGCTGTCGAGATGGAATATTATGTGGAGGTTCCTCCACAGTTTCTGTCCAAATGCGATATTCACCAATATAATATGATGCTGCGCAACGAGCCTTATACACGGCTACTGCAAACATTTTTCCCGGGCGCGGTGCCGGGGCAGTTGCTGGACATTTTCGAGAAGATCGATCTGAATTACAAATTGAACGGCGAAGTTATCAACGTCCTTATCCATTACTTAATGACTATGGTTGCTTCTGGTGGTGACCAACGGATGAACCGTAATTTCGTAGAGGCGATTGCTTCCAATATGCTGGTTAAGCAGGTCAATACTTACGAGAAAGCCGTGCGGTATATCCGTGATCAGTCCAAGGTTAAAGGTAAGAATGCGAGCAGTCCGGCAGCCGGAGGCCGTACACGCACTTATACGCGGAACGGAAACCGTCCGGCGAAGCCGGATATTCCAATTGCGCTGGATGATGGCAGTGCCGGAACGGTATCGGAAGAGGAATTCGCGGCGATGATGAAGAAAGCTGCCGAAATTAAGGCTGGCAAGAAAAAAGGCGTCTCCAAGGCGCCGTAAAGAAAGTGTGGTGGAACAATGGAGTCTACGGGCGATGTGCTGCGTTCAATGAACAATCCCGCTCTGCGCCAGCGTTCCCGTGATCTGGAGCAAGGACTGCTGAACCATCCCTTGGTGAAGCAGCTCCGGGAGGAACATCCCGAGCTGGACGAATCACGGCTACGGCTTCATCTGAGCCGCCTGTACCAGTATGTGGAGGAAAGCCGCCACTGTGCTAATTGTCCCGGCCTTGCGGCATGCCCGAATGATTTTCCGGGTCATTACAGCAAGCTAACCGTGGAGAGTGTCAGCGGTGCGCCGGATCTGTATGAACGCAAGACACCGTGTGCGCTGAAGGTAGCGCAGGACAGTCAGGATAGCATTCGCAAGCGGATCCGCAGCTTTTATGTGGACGAGCGTGTTCTGCACGGCGGTTATGACGAGATTGATATTATGGGCAAGGACCCTCGCCGGGGGGTTGCCGTTAATAAATTATTTGATTACATTACTACCACGAAAGAGAAGGGTCTGACCCCGCACGGCATCTATTTGCATGGCTCGTTCGGTACTGGCAAGACCTTTCTAATGTGCTATCTGCTGCACGAACTCGCGGTGGCTGGCTATAACGGCGTTATCGTGTATATGCCTGATTTTATCGAGGATCTGAAATCGATCATGATGGATGGTCAGAAGCTGAAGGAGACTGTGGATACGCTGAAGAACTGCGATCTGCTGATCTTTGACGATATCGGTGCAGAGAACCTGAATCCCTGGGCACGCGACCACATTCTGGGGGCGATCCTGAACTACCGGATGAACCGCAAGCCGACCTTCTACACCTCGAACTATCCGCTTGAAGGTCTGGAGAAGCATCTCAGCTTCACCAGCAAGGATGGCGAAGAGATATACAAGGGCCAACGGCTGATGGACCGGATTGCACCGTTTGTTGATGTTATTCCGCTGTACGGGGAGAATCAACGCGGCAAGCGATAACCGTGTATGCAGGGGCAGCTATGGATCTAATAAAACGCAACAAAAAATCCGTTATCTTCCACTGAGGGAAGGTAACGGATTTTTGCTTCGATAGCAAAGACGGACGGTAATGGGCCGTGCTTGCTATTCCGAAAGAATGAACTTGATGATGACCATGCCGAAGAATACTACCGCCATGAAGGTTGTCATGCCGAAGAATCCGTTCATCAGATCGCCGAGGTCGTTGCGGGGCTCTTCGTTGACATGCTCCCGCGGGTCACGTACATGCGCGTTGACATCCATAGTCTTTGCCTCCTTGCAGGCGTCAGGCCTGCATTCTTAAATCATTATGAGATAAGTCATTGACAAATAATGCGCTTTCTATAAGTATAACGAACCTGCTGACCTCTTGTAAAGATAAGAGTGTTCCCGGCAAAATAACTGGAGAGCAATATAATTGCATGAGACAATTCACAAATTCATTATAAATATGTTATACTTAAAGCGTGTCGGTAATTGGTAATTTGGTTATCATATTACATGAAACAATTTATTCATTATAATTTCGGAGCTGTTATGCCAACCTAAGCTTCAGGCTTACTAAGCAAGCATGGCTTCGCAAAACTAAAAGGAGGAACATATCATGGCTATCGTGAACGTGTCCGACCAATCCTTCACCAATGAAGTGGAAGGTCAAGGGACTGTTGTTGTAGATTTCTGGGCTCCTTGGTGCGGCCCTTGTAAAATGCTTGCTCCGATTCTGGACGAATTGTCCGCAGAACTGGGTGACAGCGTGAAAATCGCTAAGGTGAACGTGGATGAGAACCCGGAAACAGCTTCCCGCTTTGGCGTAATGAGCATTCCAACACTGATCTTCTTCAAAGACGGTCAACCGGTTGATAAAGTAGTGGGACTGAACTCCAAAGAATCCCTGAAAAATATCGTTGCCAAACATCAATAAGATTTGATACGGCCTTTTAGGTCTGTTGCTTAGCGCCTTCGGTTCATTCCGGAGGCGCTTTGTGTGCTATAATTAGAGATAAATTATCCGCAGCATGGATCTCTTTTTTAGTTACCTGAATCGGGTGTCTGATTAGATCGTGTTCTGCGGCGTCTCCCCAAGGGGAAGGATTTAGGTGGGGGTAAAACATGGATCATATGGATCATATCCGTAACAAGCTGGCACTGCTGCCCGACCTGCCCGGGTGTTATCTGATGAAGAACAAGGAAGGCACCATTATTTATGTGGGCAAGGCGAAGGTGCTGAAGAACCGGGTCCGCTCTTATTTTACAGGCAGTCATAACGGCAAAACCCAGCGTCTTGTGCTCGATATTACCGATTTCGAGTATATTGTTACATCCAGCAATATGGAAGCCTTGATTCTGGAGTGCAACCTGATCAAGAAACATATGCCGCGCTACAACGTGCAGCTCAAGGACGACAAGACCTTTCCGTATTTGAAAATCACGAATGAAACGCACCCGCGGCTGGAAGTAACCCGGCGGGTGATTAAAGATAAAGCCAAATATTTCGGGCCATATCCGAATGCTTATGCTGCCCAGCAGACGAAGAAGCTGCTTGACCGGATGTATCCGTTGCGCAAATGCGGTGTGATGCCGAAGGAGGTCTGCCTCTATTATCATATGGGCCAATGTCTGGCTCCGTGTGAGAAAGAGGTGCAGAAATCTCAGTATGAAGAGATCACGCAGAGTATTGCTGCTTTTCTCGGAGGCGGGCATGAGGCGGTCAAGAAGGATCTTCAGCAGAAGATGCAAGAGGCGGCTGAGGAGCTGTATTTCGAGCGGGCCAAGGAGCTGCGTGACCAGATCATGTATATTGAGGCTCTGATGGAGAAGCAGAACATCAATACCGCCGACACCAAAGACCGCGATGTCTTCGGCTATGCGGTGGATAAGGGCTGGATGTGTGTGCAGATTCTGTACATGCGTCAAGGTAAAATGATTCAGCGGCACTCGTCTGCTTTCCCATTTTATGGCGAAGCGTACAGTGACTTTATGTCTTATGTCACTCAGTATTACAGTGACAACCCTGCGCTGCCGCAGGAGATCCTGCTGCCGGACGCGGTACGCGAAGCCACCGCGGAAGATCAGCCGGTGAAGGCGTCCGCCTCACCGGCCGCCGGCGAGGCGGACGGCGCAGAGGAAGAGCCGGAGACGGCGGAAGAGGCTGCGCAGCGTGAAGCTGCGGCAGCAGAAGCGGCCGCAGCCGGGGTTGTGGATGCTGCTGGCGGAGCAGCAGCTATCCAGGAATGGCTCGGCGTCAAGGTGCTGGTGCCGCAGCGCGGCCTGAAGAAGCAGATGGTGCGCATGGCTTGCGAGAACGGACGAGTGTCGCTGGACGAGAAATTCCGGCTCATCGAGCGGGATGAAGAACGCACATCGGGTGCGGCGTTCAGCCTGGGCCAGAGTCTGGGCCTGGAATCTCTTCACCGGATAGAGGCGTTCGATAACTCCAACATTCAGGGCACAAATCCGGTGTCGGCGATGGTCGTGTTCATCGACGGCAAGCCGGCCCGGAAGGAGTACCGCAAGTACAAAGTACGCACGGTTCAAGGGCCGGATGATTATGAGACGATGCGTGAAGTCATTCGGCGGCGCTATGAGCGGGTGTTGAAGGAGAATCTGCCGATGCCCGACCTGATTGTGGTCGACGGCGGCAAAGGGCAGATTTCGTCTGCGGTAGACATTCTGGAGAACGAGCTCGGTCTGTTCATTCCGGTTTGCGGGCTTGTGAAGGACGTGAAGCACAAGACGGCTCAACTGCTGGTCGGCGATCCCCCGGAGCCGGTGGGTCTGGCGCGTGATAGCCAGGAGTTCTATCTGCTACAGCGTATCCAGGATGAAGTGCACAGATTCGCGATCACCTTCCACCGCGAGCAGCGTGGGAAGTCCATGGTCACATCGAAGCTTGATTCCATTCCCGGCATTGGCGAGAAACGGCGCAAGCTGCTGCTGAAGCATTTCGGCTCACTCAAGAAAATCAAAGAGGCTAATATTGAGGATTTTCGTACATTGTCCATCGGAGAGAAGCTTGCAGGACAGATTCTGGAAGCCCTTCGGGATGAGGAGCCGGTGTTACAGGAGGATGGGACGGAGCATTCATAACTTAGGCTTGATCGTATCGTACAGAGGCTGACCTTCAGGGGTCAGTCTTTTTTTATTTTGAATTATGGTACGAAAGGCCTGCTTCTTTTTAGGTGAAGTTCACATGATTTGGAAGTTCGTGTAAAACTGCATGAAATCGTTGCTTTGTATAATTGTATCCGTATTCATAAAAAGTTATATTGTACACGAATTAATGAAAGCGCTTTAAGGATGTGGCAATTTATAGCCTTTTTAATGAAAAGGAGAGGGTGCCTCACTCAAGTTATGAAAAGAGATGCAAGCGCAAGATTATAATTGATCATTTTTAAATGATCACATTTTAAGGAGGATGTATTGTTAATGATACCATTCAGTAAGATGAAGGGTAACAAAAGTACAAAGTTTACAGCGATGACGCTTGTTTTATCCCTGCTGTTCAGTCTGGTGCTGATTGCCCCTCAACGGGCGGAGGCAGCACCTTCATACCTGCTTTCCCTTGACAGGCCAGCTTATGCGTCCGGCTCGGAAGGAAATAACACGCCTGATCTGGCAGTGGACGGCAACATTACTTCGCGTTGGAGCAGCTCTTGGGGAAATACAAATGACTGGATTTATGTGGATCTTGGCGCCTCGGCCCAAGTAGACCGGATCGTACTGCGTTGGGAAGGCGCTTATGCCAAATCCTATAAAATTCAGGTGTCCCAAGATGAACTGCAGTGGAATGAGATTCATTCCAAGGTAAACGGTACCGGTGGCATTGAGGATTTTGTAGTAAACGGAACCGGTAGATACGTACGCCTTCAAGCTACTGAGAAAGCGCTCCCGCAATATGGCATCTCGCTCTTCGAGTTTGAGATTTACGGCACCGGTGGTGTCAATCCTCCACCAGTGGCGCTTGGACCGAACGTGGCCCTGAACCGTCCGGTAACGGCCTCCTCTTATGAGCAGTCTCCTTACCTGCCTCCGAATTCTACCTTGCCGCAGCTGGCGGTTGATGGTAACAAGGACACCCGCTGGTCTTCCAATCCGACAGATGATGAATGGATCAGAGTGGATCTTGGCAGCGTTCGCACACTGGGCCGAGTGATTATCGACTGGGAAGCGGCTGCCGGCCGTATCTATGATATCCAGCTCTCCAATGATGGGAACAACTGGACTACTATCTACCGCGAAATGCATGGCGACGGGGGAACACTCAACTTGCCTGTATATTCCAGTGGCCGTTATCTGCGGATGAAGGGAATCGCCCGGGCGACTACCTTTGGCTACTCGATTTTTGAGATCAAGGCCTATGATTACGTGCAGGGTGATCCGAGACCGACCTATACCATTGCTCCATTGCCGACCCTTACTACAGTTCCAGTGGGCCAGGGCAGCCATTCTATGAATAACACTTCGGTTCCACAGCCTAAATACCCGCTTTACAAAGCCGATAATCTGAACGCACCGCTGCCGTCGAATGACTGGTGGCAATCGATTATGGTCAACAAGCTTGGTAACGGTATTATTACCCTGCCGCTGAAATCCAAGTATACCAAGCAAGGACTTAGCGTCTTGAACCCTGGCGCCGGCTATTTAAGCGCAGACGGAAGGGCGCAGGAAGCGGCGGGCAGTCCGGACCTGTACCTGATGGCCAGCAACATCAATACCTCTGCCATGACCAATCGCATCACCGGGTACGGAGACTGGTCCGCAGTCGCAGTACTGAGCGATGGAACCGCGGAGAAGCTGAAAACCACTTTTGTAAAAGGCTCGCCGTATCTTTTCTCGGAATTCAGTGATCCGAACAGCCCAGAACTCTATCTGCCGGCTTCGGTCCGCTTCTTCAATGATCAGAACACAGAAGTTCTGGCGGCTGACGGCTCGTCGATCACCGCGGATCATATCGGACTAGAAATCACCAATTCCAATGGAGCGCCTACACCTGCAATGGTCAAAAGAACATATGGCGTGTTCGCCCCTCCAGGAACGACTTTCAAGAAGGTAGGCTCCAAGCTGAAAATTCAACTCGGACAGGGACAGAACTATTTGTCACTGGCAGCCATTCCGAAAACTGCAGATCTGAGCTATTATCATCAGCATGCGTATGCTTTTGTAACCGATACCAAAGTAGCATATAGCTTTAATGAGACCACTTCCGACGTCACTACGGATTTTAATGTGACTACACAGTTGAAGCGTCCGGGGTTCGCGAATACAACCCTCATGGCGCAGCTTCCACATCAATGGAAGGTAACAACTACACCGCTGACAGCACTGTCCTATCCATCCATTCGGGGTACGATGAAAGTGAGTGAGGGCAACACCTTCCGGACCGTTGACAAGTTCTACGGCATTGTACCGCAGTTCACCGAACCGGATGATCCGACCTATTCGCGTCAGACGCTGTTGAACCAGTTGGCGATACTGGACACGGATACTGCAACCGATCTGATGAAAGCCGATGCCTACTGGCAAGGCAAGAAGCTTCATCCGCTAGCGATGGGCGTACTGATCGCTGATCAGATTGGCAATGACCATTACAAGAATCTGTTCCTGTCCAGAATGAAGACCATTCTTGCAGACTGGTACACGTACACAGCGGGCGAATCGGATTACTTCTTCGATTACAATCCCGATTGGGGTACGTTGATTTATAAAACGAGTGAGTTTGGGGCCAACTCCGGCATTACCGACCATCACTTTACTTATGGCTACTATGTCTTTGCTTCCGCCGTGCTGGCTACCTTTGATAATGACTTCAAGAACAAATACAGCGGCATGGTTGACGAATTAATCCGCGATTATGCGAACCCGTCCAAGACCGATCCTAAATACCCGTACATGCGCAGCTTCGATGCCTATGAAGGCCATTCATGGGCCGGCGGTTATGCCGACAATGACAGCGGTAACAACCAGGAAGCCGCCGGGGAGTCGCTGTTCGGTTGGGTTGGACAATACATGTGGAGTGCCCTGACCGGGCAGAAGAATTACCGCGATGCTTCCATCATGGGATTCACCACTGAACTGAATGCAGTCAAGCAATACTGGTTCAATTATGACAATGACAATTGGCTTCCAAGCTACACTCATAAGACCGTAGGACAGGTGTATGGTAGCTCTAACTTCTTTGGCACCTTCTTCAATGGTGATCCGGTATATGTGTACGGTATCCACTGGCTGCCGACTTCAGAATATTTGACCAGCTACGGCTTTGAAAAAGACAGTGCGAAGGTTGCCGGGCTGTATAGCGGTTTTGTCGCCGACAACGGTGGAGTGGAACAGGATTGGTACCACATCGTATGGCCGATTCAGGCGCTGAGCGATCCGCAGGCGGTGCTCAATAAATGGAATCCTGCGCCTGTGCAGCAGAATGAGTTGTTCAATACCTACTGGTTCGTGCACAGCATGGCATCCCTTGGAAAGCGCAGTACCGATATTTGGGCGACCAACGGACACAGTGCCACTGTGTATAAAAAAGGCTCCGCCTACCAGGCGCTGATCTGGAATCCGACGGATGCCGAAATTACGGTTACTTTCCGCAATGCCAGCGGTGTAACTGGTTCTGCCAAGGTAGCAGCCAAGAAGCTGGTCAAAGTTGACCCGACTAAAAACACGACAGGCAACGGTCCAACCGGTCCGAATCTGGCTTTGAACAAGACGGCGACGTCTTCACCGAATCCGAAGACGCTGGCACGCTACGCGTTTGATGGCGATCCCGGCACTAGATGGGAATCCGATTTCAGTGATCCTCAGTTCATCCAAGTTGATCTGGGCGCCTCCAGGTCTATCAACTATATTGTTCTGAACTGGGAGGGCGCTTTCGCTAAGTCGTACAAAATTGAGACTTCCGTGAACGGAATTAGCTGGAATCAAGTCTATGCGACAACGACAGGTGCTGGAGGCATAGAGAGACTGAGCATTAATGCTACAACCGCCCGTTATGTTAAATTGACAGGGACGGAGCGAGGTACGCCTTATGGCTATTCGCTATGGGAGTTTGAAGTTTATGGAACTGGAACTAATCTGCTCGCGGCACCTGCCCTCAAGGCTGATTCTGCTGCCAGCGCGGACAGCCAGCCGGTCAACATTACTTTCCCTGACAGCCCGGCCTGGAGAACGGCTGTAGAGTCTATCAAGGTAGACGACAAGGAACTGACGGCAGATCAATTTACGATAAGCGCAGGACAAATCGAACTGGATGGTGCGCTGTTCGAAGCCGCTAAAGATTATGAGATTACAGTGGAGGCTTCTGGCTATGAAGAGGCCGCCGTGCAGCAGCCTGTGGCAGAAGTCAATACGTTGAATCTCGCGCTGCACAAGCCAGTCACCTCTTCGCCTAGTTCTGTTCAGGCTGCTGTATATGCGGTAGATGGTGATCCTGGAACCCGCTGGGAGTCTGCCTACACGGATGTCCAGTTTATTCAGGTAGACCTTGAAGCGGTGAAGACTGTTAGCCGTGTAGTGCTAGACTGGGAAGGAGCTTATGCGAAAGCCTACACCATTGAGTTGTCAGTAGACGGCAAGACCTGGACACAAGTGCATAACACCAAGTCAGGCAAAGGGGGTCTGGAGCAGATTAGCTTCAATCCGGCAGAGGCTCGTTATGTACGCTTGAATGGTCAGGAGCGGGGAACCAATTATGGCTATTCTTTGTGGGAGTTATCCATCTATTAATAAAATTTACAAGACCGTTGATTATGTAAAATAATCGTTAATTCTTCTCGTAGAGATCGCTTTCACTTTAGCGGTAAGATAATAGCATCAAATGAAAGAAATGGTGATGCTATGAAAAAAGAAACGATACCCAGTGGCGTACCGGCCAAGGCGTATAAACCCTTGAGCACGAAAGCTCCGGGCACGGGAGTCTGGAGCAGGTTCGCCCGGCAGTGGGATTATCAGCTGATGATTCTTCCCTCGATTATATTCATTCTGATTTTCAGCTACATTCCGATGTGGGGCGTGTTGATGGCCTTTAAGGAATACAATATGTTTGAGGGATTTGCCGCAAGTCCGTGGGTCGGGACGATGCACTTCCGGATGTTTTTTGAATCACCGGAGTTCTGGAGCATTGTCAGAAATACTTTTGGCATCAGTTTGCTGAAGCTTCTGATCGGATTCCCGGCACCGATTATTTTGGCCCTTATGTTGAATGAAGTAAAAAATATAGTATTTAAAAGTATTGTTCAGACCGTTACGTATATTCCTCACTTTATCTCATGGGTCGTTGTATCCGGCTTAGTGTTCTCAATGCTGGCTGTGGATAATGGTGCGGTGAATGAAGTTATGGTCAAATTGTCTCTAATTGACAAGCCAATCAATTGGCTGTCCATTCCAGAATACTTCTGGGGCATTCTCGTATCCGTAGGCGTTTGGAAGGAAATCGGGTTTGGTTCCATCGTCTATATGGCAGCTATTGCCGGGATTGATCCAGCGATGTATGAAGCAGCTTCCATTGATGGGGCGAGTAAATTTAAGCAAATCTTCAAGATTACCATTCCGAGCATCGCACCGGTTATCACGATTTTCCTGCTGCTTGGTGTAGGTAATATCCTGAACGCGGGCTTTGAAGATATCTTGCTGCTGACCAAAAATCTGAATAACGGTATTCTGATGCCTTATGCTCAGACGGTAGATACCTATGTATACCAGATGGGGATTCTGAACCAGCGTTATTCATACGCGACCGCAGCCGGATTGCTTAAATCGGTGTTGAGCGTACTTCTACTCTATGTTGCCAATACCATCTCACGCCGTTTTGGTAAAGCCAGTCTCTGGTAAGCCCATTCGGTTCTCATCAAGAAAGGAGGACACTTTTTGAAAAGCAGTCGTTCTGATAAAATTATGCATGGGATTATTTATGTCATACTAATCTTCCTTGCCTTCATTACTTTTTATCCGTTCTGGAACTCATTAGTCATTTCATTTAATAACGGAAGTGATACGGCGCTTGGTGGCGTTACTTTCTGGCCCCGCTCGTTCACGTTTGAGAATTACAATATCGTCTTCAAGGAAGACAACATTTTCAGAGCTTACATGATTACCATCCTACGGACGGTATTAGGAACTGTACTGTCCATGTTCTTCACGTCACTTTTTGCTTATGCTCTTTCCAAGAAAGGCATTGTGTTCAAAAAGTTCTACATGATCATCTGTATCGTTACGATGTATTTCACCGGAGGTTTAATTCCTTACTTCATCCTGGTCTACCAGATGCACCTTTACAATACGTTCACGTTTCTGTTAATTCATGGTATGGTCAATGTATTTAACATGATTATCTTCCGTACCTTCTTTGCAGAACTGCCCGACGGACTTGAGGAATCAGGTAAGATTGACGGATGCTCTAACTTTGGTGTATTTTTCAAGATTGTACTGCCGATCTCTGGACCTGTTATGGCGACCTTGGGATTGTTCACCGCCGTTGGACTGTGGAATGACTGGTTCACACCGGCGATCTTTATTAGCGATCAGAATCTGATCCCACTGCAAACGCTGCTTGTGCAGATCATTAATGCAGGGGCAACCGCGAGTCTGATGAGCAATCTGAACTCCTATGCACAAAGTCTGGTGCAGAACACAGTGACGGTCAAGGCACTGCAGATGGCAACGATGATGATTGCTACGCTGCCGATTCTAATGATCTATCCGTTCCTGCAAAAGTTCTTCGTCAAGGGCGCATTGGTAGGATCACTGAAAGAGTAGTATCTATGGTTATCTGTGGGGGCAGCTTCGGCTGCCGCCCACTAATGACATATTAAACTGTAAATGTGAGAGGGGTTATGAAATGAAGAAAAATAAGATAGGGCTTCTGCTGCTTGTCAGTGCAATGGCTACAAGTATGCTCGCTGCTTGCTCGAGTAACAACAACAATGCTGCGTCTGAACCAAGTCCATCCGCTGCAACCAACACAGAGAAAAGCGCTGAGAATACAGGAAATGCAACTCCAAGCAACAGTCCAGCAGGCGAAGCTGAAGGCGCAGCGGCAAAAGTGAAACCGGTTACTTTCACAAGCTTTGTCAACTATGACTGGTATACTGCACCAACATGGGCAGAAAGACCGCATGGTCAATGGATTACAGAGAACTTGAAGGTTACACTTGATCCGGTACAATCCAACGGCGCTGCAGCTCAAAAGCTGAATGCTATGATCGTATCCAATCAATTGCCTGATAATATTATTTTGGATCGCGGTAAAGACGTAGAGCGTCTGCAAAAAGCAGGAAAGCTGGTTGCAATCGATCCTTACCTGGAGAAGTATCCTGAGTTTGTCAAAAATGTAGGTGAGGAAACTCTGAACATGCTGCGTAGCGAAGACGGCAAGCTGTATCAGATTCCGAACTGGTATATCAATGGTAAGAACGGTAATGGTAACGCAGCGTATCTGGTAGAGAAGAAGACTTACAAAGCGCTTGGCTCTCCTAAACTTGAAACATGGGAAGATCTTGAAGCTTACCTGAAGCAAGTCAAAGAAAAATTCCCTAACCTCGTGCCGATTGACTTTGGTGAAACCCGCGATGGCGCTGATCTGCAAATGATCGGTATGCTGTACAGTGGTTCCGCAAATGACCGTACACCTGGCTTTATCTCTCCTGGGTCGGGCCAAATTTTCGGGGTGCCGAACGGCGCTGAGCTGACGTCGGTTTACCAAGATCAAGGCTTTAAGGATACTGCTTTGTACGCAAGCAGATTGTTCCGTGAAGGTCTGACTTCCCAGGATTTGCTGACTCAAACACGTGATCAGGTACTTGAGAAGTTGAAAACCGGTAAAATCGCAGTATTCGGTGCTTACGACTCCGTAGTTGAAGGTATCGGACGTGAGGCGAACAACCTGCTGACGGCTAAAGATCCTGAAGGCGGCTATGAGCCAATCTGGCCTGTGCACAAAGATGGCGTAGACAAGGATAAAGTCTATCCTTCCGGATTCAACACACTGGGTTGGAATGTTAACGTAATTACTACAAATGCAAAAGATCCTGAAGCTATCTTCTCTTACATGAACTGGGCAACCAGTCCTGAAGGACAACAAATTTTATTCTTCGGGCCTCCTGGATTATTTTATGATAAAGTAGAAGATGGAGTACCCATTCCAAATGATGCCTATATCAATCGCGATCCTAAGAAATACGATGAGCTCAAGATTGGTGAATTTAACTGGTACGGAAACACTTCCTATGTAGATAAGGTAAAAGCAGAACGCGAGAAGCTGCTGCCTGCAGAAGCACAGGATTGGACAACACTTGCTCAGTCCAGCGTCTCCTTCAAGACTTCCAAGAACATTACCGAGTTCTCGAATCTTGATCCAGCTCCAAACTCCGAAGAGGGTATCATTCTGCAACGCTTGAAAGACCAATACGCCCAAGTTATTCCTAAAATCATCTTCGCTAAGAGCGACGAAGAAGTGCTTCGTTTGATCGAAGAAACGGACAAAGAAGCAGCCAAGATGGGTTATGATAAAGTCCTGAAATGGAAAACAAATGTATGGCAACAAAATCTCAGCAAAATTAAAGGCTAACGCCAGCGAAGGCGGGAACAAGAGGGACACAATCCGTGCCCTCTTTTCCTCATGAAGGGGGAGGATTTGTCATGTATAGGGCCGTGCTTGTGGACGATGAGAATTATGATCTAGAGGGGCTTCGCTGTCTTATTCCCTGGAATGACCTTGGGATCGAGGTAGTTTGTAGCGAGAACAAGGCGCTGGCTGCGCTACAGTTTATTGAAAATCATGATATTGACTTGCTGATCACCGACATTAAAATGCCGGTGATTTCTGGCATTGAGCTGTCACGCAAAGCACTGGAGAAGAATCCAGGCATCAAAACGGTCTTCATCAGTGGTTATCAGGATTTTCATTATGCCAAGCAGGCGCTTGATCTCAAGGCGCATGGCTATATTCTGAAGCCAGTTGATGATGAAGAGATCGTGGCGGTTCTTAAGACGGCGACTGCAGAACTGGACAGTGAACGCGTCAAACGAAGTGAAGATACCAGTGTCGTGACCTCGTTTGAGTTCATCAAGAACGATGTGCTGAGACATTTGCTGGAGGGTACGATCGATCAGGAGACTCTTGGTGCTTTTCTAGCCCGATATCCTATGGATTTAGTATTTACAAGCGCTTACGCGGTGCTGATTGAGGCCGACGATGTGCTGTCGCGGATCGGCGAGAATCCGGAATCCGGAAATGCCGCGCTGGACGATCTCTATAGCTATGTTGCTAACCGGCTTGAGGCCGCGGGCACCGGTAAAATATGCCGTTTGAACCGCTCGCAGATTGGGCTAATCTATACAACGGAGCCAGACCTGCTGGAACTGCAGCTGCAAAAGCTGGTGCAAGAGGTACGCGAGCAAACCTCGTTTACGATAACTGTAAGCTATGGAAGTCAGGCGACATCACTGGAAGAGCTGCCGGTCTCTTTTTCCCAAGCCAAGGCATTTATGAACGGGAAGATGTTCATCGGCAAGAACCGGGTCATCCACCCCGTAATGAACAAGGCAGGGATGACCAAGGACATCAAGGATCTGAGCGTTGTGCTGGAAGCCATGTTTGGAGCGATGGCCGGATACAGACTGATTGATATTTGCGACTGTATTGACGAGTTATTCGAAGTGGCCGCTGAATTTGAGCATCCGGTCAAGGTATATCACTTCTCTATTCATATTGCGACCCGGCTTGAAGCTTATCTGGGAACATTGAACGAGACCTATGAGAGTCTGCTCGGATGGGGTATTCAGCAAATGGATGTAATACATAATTTAGAAACTGTTGAGGACATCAAACGGTGGCTTCGCAATACGCTGTTCCAGATCTCGGAGATTCTGTTTATGAAGAAGCAGCATAAGAACCGGCGTTTAATGGAGCATATTGAACAGTACATCAAGGAAAAGCTGTCCGATAACCTGACGCTGCGCGAGGTGGCCAACCATTTTGCCTATTCTCCGAATCACCTGGGTGTAATGTTCAAAGAGCACATGGGAGAGAGCTTCAATGAATATCTGGTCCGTATCCGAATGGAAAAGGCGATTACCCTGCTGGATCAGCACCAATACAAGATTTATGAGGTGGCTGAGAAGGTGGGCTACAAGAATATTGCCTATTTCAGCAGACAATTCCGTGAGCATTTCAACATTACCGCCGCAGACTACAGAAAGCAGAGTTGATCTTCATGCAGAGACGCTTTCCTTCCTCTTATATGCCTTTGGGCTACAAGCTGTTGATATCCTATTTGCTGCTGGTGCTGACTCCGGTCATTGGCATCGGCAGTTATGCGTACATCTCTTCCGTAAATACAATTGCCGAGCATACTCGAAGTAATCTTGAGGTTACCGTGAAGCAGGTCGGCAACAATGTCGATTATCGCTTGAAGGACCTGATTCGCAGCTCGGATGAGATTTACACGGATCAGACGTTGTCACGTTATTTGACTGGCTATCATTCCGGGTGGGAAAAATACAATATTATGTCCCAGTACATTCTGCCCAAATTGGAGAATGCCGCAAACCTGCCTAACCAGGAAGTGATGTTGTCCCTGTATGTGGATAACCCGAATGTAAGTGAGTATTACTATCTTAGCGAATACTACTATAGTGACAACAATTCCAAAAGCGCGGGACAGGGAGGACGCAAGTATGCGCTCTTTCACACCCAGCGGATTCAGGATACGCAATGGTATCAATCACTGGATCTGCATTTTGGCTCAGCGGAGTGGAAGCAGGTGGATAAGGACAAGGAGACGGGTAGCATTTCTTATCTCCGCCCGCTGATCAATTACGATTCCTTGCAACTGAGCGGCCTGTTCAAGATGACGGTGAATATGAAGTATATTTTCTCCGACGTAGATACTGGACATCTGGGTGAGGATAGCATCCTCTTTATTGTGGACGATAAGGATCATCTGCTGTTCTCCAGCTCGAAGAATCAGATGGACCCGGCGATGCTGTCAAGCGCTGCTAATGGGGATATCGTCAAACCTGATTCTTTCATGGAGATTAAGACTCCAATTGATAACATGTCGGCGAGCATAGTTGCCTGGGTTCCTTACTCTTCATTGAAAAAGAACTCTGAACAAGTTCGCAATGTGACCATATGGATCTGCGTATTGATTCTGGCGCTACTGTTCGTGATCAGCATTATTATGTCCCAGTATTTCTCCCGGCGGTTTATGAAGCTGACAGCTTCGCTGAAGTCCTTCCAGGAAGGGAATTTCCACAAGCGGATGCCGATTCAGGGGAACGATGAATTTTCAGAGATAGGCAGTGCCTTCAATGATATGGCATCAACGATACAGCGATTGATTGATGAAGTGTATGTCAGTAATCTGGAGAAGAAGGAAACGGAGCTGCAGGTGCTTCATTCCCAGATGAATCCACATTTTCTGTACAACACCTTCTCGTCCATCAGCCGGATGGCGAAGCTGGGGGAAATTGATAAGCTGCATGAGATCGTGCGGGCTTTGGCCAGATTCTACCGTCTGTCTCTGCATCGCGGAGATATGATCATTCCGATTGAGCAGGAGATTCAGATCGTGGAATCTTATCTGGAGATTCAGAAGATCAAGAACGCGGACCGCATCAACGTGACATATGAGATAGCGCCGGAAGTGATGGAATACGAGACGGTGAAGTTTATTTTGCAGCCGTTTGTGGAAAATGCCTTGGAGCATGCCTGGTATGATGATGAGATATCGATTATCATTCGTGCGTATCCTGAGGGCGAGGACATCTGCTTCGAGGTGGAAGATAACGGACTTGGCATGAAGGAAGAGATCATCGAATTGGTGCTGGACCCGACAGACAAGGGAATTGGCTATGGCATCCGCAACGTCGATCAGCGCATCAAGTTGCAGTACGGCAAGGAATACGGTGTAATTATCAATAGCTCGCTGGGAGAGGGAACGGTTATCCGAATCTGTTTTCCCTCCCGAATGCCCGGCAAGGATACGAAGGGCGAACAGGGCTTGACGATGTAATCCAAGCGATGACATCCATCTGTACATGCAAAAGGGATGCTCCAAAGGCCGATGAACGGCTTTGAACTGCACCCCGTCAAGTAGACAGTGCAAAAAATAAAAGATCCTTAAGCGGCCTTAGTCCTGAATTCAATAGGACTGAGGCCGTTTAGTTTTGCCTGCAACCGTTCGTAATTGTAAAAGTGTATGTAATTATCAATGTCTTGTTGGAGCTCTTCAAAAGTGCGGTAGGTATGCAAGTAGTACTTCTCACATTTCAGTGTGCCCCAAAAGGATTCCATCGGTCCATTATCAATGCAGCAGCCCACCCGGGACATGCTTTGCGTCAGTTTCGCTTCGTCCAGCATCTCCTTAAAGTGCAGAGAGGTATACTGGAAACCACGGTCGCTGTGAAGTAAGGGATGGTTCTCTGGCGCTGCCTCCAAAGCCAACTCTAACGTCTTAAAGACCAGCGAATTATTATTAGAATGACCTAGAACGTAAGCAACAATGGACTTGTCATGCAGATCCTTAATGGCGCTTAAATACGCTTTCTGTCCGTTGCCGTACTTGAATTCCGTTACATCCGTTACCCATTTTTGGTTTGGTGTTTCCGCCTCGAAGTTGCGGTTCAATACATTCTCTGCGACCTGCTGAGGCGTGGAGCCTACGTACTTCTTCCGCTTTCTTCGGATGACAGACTGGATGCCTTGGAGCCTCATAAGGCGGTACACTCGCTTCGCGTTCAGCGCTTTGCCCATTTGTCTGCGCAAATGTAGAGTGAGCTGGCGATACCCAAAGATTCGCTCCACCTTCTCATATAGAAGGAGCATGGCCTGGGTCAGTTTCGCGTTGTCGGTCTCCCGGGAACTGGGTTTACGGTTCAACCATTTGTAGTAACTTGAGCGCGAGATTTCTGCAATGTCACACAAAAGCTGAATGGGGCGAGACTCCTCTTGCTGAACGGCCTGAATAGCCAAGTAGATATTCTCCTGACGAACTTGACTTAACGTCTCCTCCTTTCGAGTTCCTCTAACTTTTTTAGAAAAGCATTCTCCGCACGAAGCCGTGCATTCTCGTATTCCAGCTTTTGCATGGCGAGCCTATGGCGATCTGCTTCCGTGAGCTCTTCAGGCGCTTTCGTGCGTCCTCTGCCGTCCCTTAGCGCCTTCTCGCCGCCTGCTTCGTACTTTTTCACCCAGCTATATACTTGTTGGTAAGAAACGTGAAAATGACTTGCTGCCTTTGTGTAATCTTGTCCATTTGCCAGACAATACAACACAATATCTATCCGTTCCTGCCAAGTGGTTGCGCGTCCTTTGGTCATAGCTTTAGTTCCTCCTGAATTAGCCGTTAAACTGTTGCTATGACCATTATACTTCTTAATCCAGTTGGCGAGTTGGGTTGTACTTGCGATCTTATACTTGTAGATAATTTGGCTTTGCGACAATCCACCCTCGATATAATCCCTAACCGCTTGGAGTTTAAGTTCTATTGAATACTTTTGGTTATGGGTTCGAGGTTCTAGGCCTTCGTAGCCGTACAATTGATAACGTCGTCGCCATTTCAATATAGATGTTTTAGTTAATCCGTATTTCCGAGCACCAGCTTTTAACCCGATGTGTCCATATTCAATTTCCTGAAGTATCGTTATTTTTTCAAGGGCTGTAAACTTCTTTTGTTCCATAAAAATGCTCCCCATACAGTAACAGGTTTTTATTATTTCACCTGTCTACTATATGGGGAGCATATCACCTTAAGGAGCATCCCTTTCTTTTATATCACGGGATTGGCGGCTTCAGGCTCCCCTGGAGTCTTGGAACGGTTAAACAGGTAGACGATATAAGCGACCAGGAACGGCATGACAATGGCAAAGATGCCTGCCCACACATTGACACTTTCCTTCATAAAGATCAGCGTCACGCCCATCAGAATGCTGTCAAACACGACATGGCTGAACATGACGGCAATAAAGCCGTAGCGCAGGAAAATGTAGCTGAACAGCAGTCCGATCACAGTCAACTCAATCGGGCGCGAGGAGATTGGATAGATCGGGTACAGCGTATGCCCGAAAGCCCAGATGAGGGTGGTGATTAGGCTGGCAACCAATGTGCTGCGCACGATTTTCTTCAGCATGCGAATACCAAACAGACGGTAGATGGCCTCCTCGGACAGGCCCGCCAGCCAGGCTACAACCGGTAGCAGCCATGCATACCTCATATTATAAGGCGACTGGCTAGCGTCGGTGGTGGACCAATTGTGCAGGGTTAATGACAGGAGGATGAACATCAGCGTCTGTACCCCAAGCAGGACAAAGGCCCAGACGTACCCGGCACGAATGCTGTCCAGCACATATTGGCCGTATCCCGGCTCTTTGGCACGGGGCCATGGATTCATTCCTTCTTCTTTACGCCAGAGGCCGTCTCCGCCGACCAGTGAGAAGTAGAGAAGGGAAGACATGAGCAGGCTGTACAGCACATAAATCACGAACATCACAATGGCCGTAACCCGTGCCTCCACATTATCGCCGGAGGTCTCCGGCAGCATGTTGTACGTAGTGGTCATCATGATCAGGAAATGAACCGTACTGAGGAAGAGGCCACGCTTGAAAGAAGTATGGCTCCGCTTCAGAATGCTGTAGATCAAGGCCAGCACGCCCAGAGCGATGGTCGGCAGGCCATAGCCGTACAGGGTCATTTTCGTAGCCAGTGACTTCTGGCTGTCTACGTATGAAGTATGCCAGCCTGGCGCTGTAAATCCGGGCTTGAAGGAGGAAACATCTCCTCCATCAAAAGTAAATTGATACTGCAGTCGTGATTCTCCTACAGTGACCGAGCTGTCTGTGTATGCCAGCCCGGAACTGCTGCTACCCGGCTCAATTTGCAGCTTGGCAGGATTAACGCCCCATTCCTTCAGCCAGGGACGGGCCAGCTGTTCCTTCTGTGCTAAGGACAGTGGCGTTTCCTCCTCGCTCGCGGCAATGGAATGAGAACCGCTGCGCGAATTGCCGCCAGCTACGGCTGCCCCGCGGGTAAAGCTGACCGCCTGCCCAGTATACATATTAAGATTCACGGTCAGAAGAGTACCATTCTGACCTGCAGGTGTGAAGGCCGCATGATAAACATCGTAGGGATAACGCTGATCCAGTTTCTTTTTACTATAGTCCTCCAGTAGTTTCTCCCGAGACATATAGCCGAAGAAGGAAGAGTCGGATTGGTAGGTGATGCTCCATTCTCCGTCCGAGACAGTATAGCCCATCTTCTGTGCCGCGAATGCCGCAGCGTTATTCCGTGCCACGTCTTTGCTGATTACTGCGGTATTTCCTTCCGGTGCACCTCCGAGTAGGGAAGGAAACACCTGGAACATAATGAATAGGGCAATGCCGATGATGCCCGAAATAATAAGTCCTTTGGAGAGAGGACGCTGCTTAAGGGGCTGGCCGACGGGATTCATATAATGCCTCCTTTTGGGTGAACTCATATATTATGGCACTATTTGCAATACGGTACAAATGAGAGTAATCCAGTTATTTTGCTTGTCTACAATCTTCTAACAAGTATTCTTACGCAGAGGGGCCTGTTTTTATGATTCTAATGTTTCTTTCGGATGGCCGTTTCATTGCTTTGAGCGATAATGAGGTGTAGATATCTAGCCCCAAGAGGGAGGCAGGCCGCGGCAAGCGGCAATCCGATCAAGGTTACCCATCCAAGCAGCGGCCAATTCGGCGACTGTCCGATTTGTATATTTTCCGGGAGAAAGGTATTATTCACAATCGTTTGTTGAAGCGCAATGATCATATACAGCGGAAGGATCAGTGCGATCAATATCTTTGACTTCATCAGATAATAGCTGATTTGCACCAGGCAGAGGGACAGGATGAGCATCAGCGTTGATGTTAAGAAGATATATGCAAACCAATGCAGATAATCAGTAACAGAAGCGAAATTGGTTCTTCCCCCTGCGAGAGCTGCCCCGATTCCAGCCAGAGTGGCTATGCTCAGCATCAAATGTAGGCGAAGGACGGTGACCCCTGTTGCGACGATACTAGATGTTATAAGCAGCAGTCTAGGATGAGGCAAAGAGAGGCGCCAATTCAGCTGCTTTTGCTCTACCCCGCTCTTGCACATGATCCATATGGAAGCTACCAGCACAGGCAAGATAAATTGCATCTTGGTCAGAGTCAGTACAAACTGATCGTCTTCGGGGAACAGGTAGAACAAGATAAACGATCCAGCAAGGACGACTCCCTTGATCACCTTAATGGGTATTAATCCTTCAAAATATTGCAGGCGGCTGCGCTCCAGTTGATACAGTGCCTGGAATCCGGAAGAACGCCGGTACGATTTCACAGTGTTCTGCTCTTTAAAAAATGGAAGCTGTACGGCCAGGAAATTGTAGCGGATCTCACTCATTCTTTCGAGACCAGCCTTGGCGATCCATTGGATCAGCATGTAGCTCAGGGGCCAGCCAATCAGCAGAATACCTAGCGTATACAGTAGTATATAGGACGGACTCAGGTATTGTAATTGCTCACCGTTCAAAGCAGTGGAGTTCAAGTATGTGGCTAAAGCCATCAATGGAGACAGCCATAATAGTGAAAAGGGGACGAGCAGCAGCATCTTCCAGCCCATAAGAATGGTTCCTGCCAGCAATCCGCATACGATAGCGAGCGGAAAGATCGAAGCCATAAAGAGTGCATGAGCGACTACTGTCAGGACGAGCTCTTTGAACAGAAGGTGCTCATAGTGTCCTGTCAGGTTGAAGAGTACATACAGTCCGATATTAGCAGCTATAACGATGGAAGCAAGATACAATCCATGCTTAAACAGGCTGATCGCCTTGGCATACAGCAGAAGCTTGCGGGAGTGCGGGAAATTTAGAATCCACTCCCGGCTACTATGGACTGTAAACAACAGCATGTCGACTGAAGAAAGATACATAATGATTCCTATCATAAGAATAGTGCCTGCTGTAAAGGGAGCTTGCAGAGAAGGCTGTCTGCTATGAAAGAGATACCATCCGATGCCCAAGAGCAGAGTGAACAGCGCTACAGTAATCCCCCAAAAAGATTGTCTGCCCCATTTATACGGATTATAGCGGCTATACTCCAGATCTGTTAATGCTCTAAGCGCTGTCATGCGAACACTTCCCTGTAACGGGATTCAACGGACTGACCGGACTTACGGAGCTGTTCCACATCCTCAACACCTTGAATCCGTCCGTTACCGATTAGAATTAGGCGGTCAAACAGTAGCTCCATTTCCCGGATATCATGCGTAGCAATCAAAAAAGTACGCTCACCATCAGCCATCTCGCCCACAACTGTGGACGCAATTTCCTCTCTGGAAATAAGGTCCACGCCAGTGAAGGGCTCATCGAGTATGACTAACGGAGATTTGCGGGACAGGCAGGTCAGCAGTTGCAGTCTGGCTTCTTCCCCGCGGGATAAGGTTGAGATACGGGATTCCCTCTTAACGGAAAGCTGCCCCATTAGTTGTTCTGCCTTCACATTGTCCCAATCTGGATAAATGCCTTCGGCAAAGTGAAGCCAGCGCCCTACAGTCAGCCAGGCGGGCAGGCTGCTGCGGTCCGGCAGGAGGGATAACTGTCCTAGACGCTCTACGCCGGCAGGTTCGCCGAAAATCTTCACGGAGCCGGAGTCTGGTGTAGCCAGTCCGGTGATCAGACGTAATAGGGTAGACTTACCCGCACCGTTAGGACCGAGTAGTCCCGTGATACTGCCTTGGGGAATATGGAAGCTTACGTCGTCCAGAATTGTTTTTTTCCTCGTGTGGAGGGTTAGGTTCTGACATTGCACGGCGGCCGTGTGTTCTGGCAGTGCAGAAATATCGTTATTCGTACGCATCAAGATTCCTCCTTATCAAATTGCAGCATCTGCTCAGCTGATAGCCCGAGGCTATCACCCGCAGCTTTAAATTGTCGCACGGCCTCCAGGATCATTTCCTTGCGGGCCTCTCCGATGACATCCTGTTCTCTCGTAACAAAGGTACCCTGTCCACGATAGGTGACGATCAGGCCCATTCGCTCCAGCTCCTGATAGGTTCTTGCAGCTGTAGTGGGATTCACGCCTCGGTCGGCTGCCAAATCCCTCACTGATGGCAGACGCGAGCCCAGTGGGATGAGACCCGTAACAATCCGGCCCCGGATGGCTTCGACGAATTGTTCATAGATGGGACGCGAGGGATTGATCTGAAATTGCTGCGGCAGCAGCTCCAAAGATTCTTCCATGTCTTCCCCCTAGTAGGAATAATGTGTATGGATATGGATCATACACTTGTTGTGTGTAGTGTATCATTCCTCACCATACAATTTCAAGATTTAAAAATTCTATGTTTCCATGAAACTGTGAAAAACGATGTAATTACAGGCAAGTCACGGAAAAGGAATGAGAACAGGGTCTCCTGCGTTCACGGTCTCTCTTTAAGACATTATTTTATCCAAATATACTTAATAGTGTCTTTGTGATGTCGGATCAGAACGTATATAATTTGAATGCAATTAGATATAAGCCGAATTTCAATTGAAAACGGGGGAACCATAAGAAGTGAACGGTGCTTGAAGACGTAAGTTTGAGCGCCGATCTTCAGGGGTGAATTTCGTTCCGGGAACGAATAGGGCAGCCTGCAGCCGCCCGAATCCGTCAGCTAACCTCGTAGGCTTCAGAACACTGCAGGAACCAAGGGGTAGAGGCATTGGTGTTCCAGTGCTTTTTTTGTTTGGATTTCTAATGGCATACACCGTCAATTTATTATAGTGAGAGGTGAGGATTTGGCCCCGCCATTCCCCAAGTTGAACCGTTTCACAATATTGAAGCTTTCCCCGCCCCAGACGCTGGTACTCGGTTTTGCGGCGATTATTTTGATTGGTACGCTGCTGCTGATGCTTCCAGTTGCCAGTCGGTCGGGACATTCATTGAACTTTATAGATGCGCTATTCACAGCAACTTCTGCTACCTGTGTTACTGGGCTGGTAGTCGTGGACACCGGCACGTATTTTTCCCTTTTCGGGCAGACCGTCATTATGATCCTGATTCAGGTTGGCGGCCTGGGCTTCATGACGATGGCAACACTCTTTGCTCTAGTGTTAAAGCGGAAAATCTCGCTGCGCGACCGGCTTATCCTGCAGGAGGCCATGAATCAGAGCTCGATGGAAGGCATTGTACGGCTCATCCGCCGGGTGCTGATCTATTCACTCATGATCGAGGGGAGCGCGGCGCTGCTGCTGTCGATACGCTGGGCGTTTGATATGCCGCTTGGCAAGGCGATTTATTTTGGACTGTTTCATTCTATTTCCATGTTCAACAATGCAGGTTTTGACTTGTTCGGCCACTACCGCAGCCTGATGGGCTATGTCAATGATCCTGTAGTGAATCTCATTGTCATGTTCCTGATTGTCACCGGTGGTCTTGGATTTATCGTAATTGCCGATATCGTCGATTACCGGCGCAAGCGCAGATTGTCGCTGCACAGCAAGGTTGTACTATCCACAACCGCAGCACTGATTCTGGCGGGCACGCTCGTGATTTTTGTGTTTGAATTTACGAATCCGCGGAGCATGGGCTCCTTGAACATTGGCGGCAAAATACTGGCTGCATTCTTCCAGTCCGTCACACCGCGTACGGCCGGGGCTAATACGCTGGATATTTCCGGGCTGCGACAAGCCACGCAATTTTTTATCGTGATTTTAATGTTTATCGGTGCCTCTCCCGGTTCTACCGGGGGCGGGATTAAAACAACGACCTTTACGCTCATGATCGGTGCCGTCATCTCCATGCTGCGTGGGCGTGAGGATATTGTATTCTTCCGTTACCGGCTGGCACAGGAGCGGGTGTTCAAAGCACTGACCATTACCTTGCTCGCTCTGCTATTGATTGTCACTGTATCTATGGTGCTCTCGACGACCGAGGGACGCGACTTTTTGGAGATTCTGTTCGAGACGACATCGGCCTTCGCGACCGTGGGGCTGAGCATGGGGTTGACGCCGGAGCTGTCGCTGGTCGGCAAACTCCTTATCTGTCTCACTATGTTTGCTGGCAGGCTTGGACTATTGACGCTGGCCTACGCACTTGGTCCAAAACAGGGTAAACCATTGTATCAGTATCCGGAAGGCAAAATGATTATTGGATAAGGAGTTATCGGGAGATGAAACCACAGCAATTTGTAGTAATTGGGCTGGGACGGTTCGGTTCAAGCTTGGCGCTTGAGCTGATGGATATGGGCTATGAGGTGCTCGGTGTGGACCATCTGGAAGAACGGGTGGAGGAGATGAGCGACAAGCTCACCCATGCGGTGATGGCGGATGCCACGGACGAGGGCATTTTGCGTTCGCTCGGCGTCCGAAATTTCGACTGCGGCATTGTAGCTATTGGCGATAATATGGAGCGTAGTATTCTGACAGCCATTCTGCTGAAGGAGCTTGGCGTCAAGCAGGTGGTGGCCAAGGCCATATCTATTCTTCATGGACGCGCCCTGACCAAACTGGGTGTGGACCGGGTGATTTTCCCGGAGCGGGATATGGGGGTTCGGGTGGCTCACCAGTTGGTTACTCCCAATCTGCTGGATTATATCGAAATATCCAAGGATTATAAAATTGTCGAGATGAATGTTCCGTCCTGTATGGATGGTAAGAGTCTGTCCCAGCTGAATACCCGGGCCAAATACGGGTGCAGCATCATTGCCATCAACAGGGAGAGTGGGATTATCGTCGCACCGACTGCGCTGGATTCCTTGTACGAAGGTGACATTATGGTCGTTATCGGTTCCAATGAGGGTATTGACCAATTTGAGGAAGAAGCCGTTAACTTGTAATTATTTATGCCAAAAACCCGTCTGAGGATTGTCCGCAGGCGGGTTTTTTAAGACCAAAGACCTTTTCTCAATCGGCCAGCTTCGGCAGGAACACTTCTTCTGTCACCTGCACCAGTGACCGCGCAGCACCGCTGAGCCCACCGCCGTCCCGGTAGATCAGACAGGTGGTTCGCTGAGTCTGCTCCAGCTCCTTGATATGCAGCGAGACGAGCCCGCTGCCATTTAGCAGCTCGGGGCGCAGATAAGATTTGGGCAGGAGCGCCGCGGTCTTGGCCGTCGGCAGCAGCCGGACGATCGCTTCGAAGGAATCGATCTCCATACGCACATCGGGATCAATGCCACAGCGCTGGAACAAATCGTCGGTCAGGCGGCGGTACCAGGTTCCCTTGGAGAACAGGATCATCGGCAGGCGTGAGAGATGCTCCATGCTCAGCTTGGGCAGCAGCGTGAGCGGATGCTGACTGGAGACCACCAGGCGGAGCTGATCCTCGAAGAGCGGAATACAGCGCAGCCCGGGCTCCTGAATGGAGGAAGCAATAATTCCTACATCACACTTGCCTTCGCTGACTGAGGAGACAATCTCATGCGTTTTTCCGGTAATCAGCTTCAGTTCGGCAGCGGGATACTTCTCCATGTAAGTGTTGACCAGCGGCGGCAGTGTGGTTTGCAGCGTGGTCAGGCTGGCCCCCAGCGTAACAAGCTGAGGTTCGCCTTCCTTGAACTTTGAGAGCGCCTCCAGAAACTTGGAACGCTGCTGTCGCTGCTCTAGCGCATAGGTATAAGCCAATCGGCCAACCTCGGTAAGCTCCAGCCGCTTGCCGTACCGGTTGAACAATGGAACGCCCAGCCTCTCCTCCAGTTTGGAGATTTTGCGGGAAAGGGCGGGCTGTGACAGGTTAAGCTGGCGTGAGGCCCGGTTCAGGCTGGAATGCTCCACCACTGCTGCGAATATATCCAGATCGTCAAACATAGTGTCTTCCTCCCGTAATAATACAAGGTATGACTCTGTCAGGATTGTGCCTTATTTTGCCGGTATAAGAAGTGATAAAAAGCATAGAACGATTGAGGGTTGAATCACAGATAACTAGTGCTTTCAGGAATGAACAGGGAAAAAAGCGCTGTAAATGATAATCATTATCATATAAAAAACATTCTTATGCATTAATTGTATAACGATTAATAATTATATTGCAATTCCCTTATAAGACAAAAAAGAGTAACATGAAAAGTGACACAAGATATTCACACTTTGTGAATAAATAATCAAAGTCCGGGAACACAAGGGATAGCGGCTTGCAAATCGGGAGATACCCTTTTTATGTCATCATGCGCTGTTTCAAGAAGTAGTCCCGGCGGTAAATGCTCATTAATGAAAACGCTGTTTTAATCGGAAAGGGGACACACCAGTATGAGAGGATTTTATTCCAGAAAGATTCATTCCTTGCTCGGCGTTATCCCGCTCGGGGGCTTTTTTCTTGAGCACATGCTGACGAATTTCTCGGCAGTTGAGGGTGGCGCTTCCGGTTTCACAGACAGTGTGCTGTGGCTGAACAGCCTGCCACTCGTCTTCTTCCTGGAATTGTTCGGTATATGGCTTCCCTTGCTGTACCACGGGGTATATGGTCTGTACATCGCCTACCAGTCGAAGCCAAACCTGAACCGTTTTAAGCTGGAACGCAACTGGCGATATACGCTGCAACGGGTCACAGGGGTGATCACGTTTATCTTTATCGTCTGGCATGTATTCGAGACCCGTTTCCAAGTGACGCTTGGCAATGTGAAGCATGAAGAGCTTGGGGGATTGATGCACAATATTGTGACTCAGCCACTACTGCTTACATTCTACATCATCGCGATCGTGGCGGCGTCCTTCCACTTTGCCAACGGGCTGTGGTCGTTCCTGATCAGCTGGGGTATTACCGTCGGACCGCGCTCGCAGCGTGTATCTTCCGTGATCTGCCTGGGGCTGTTCGTGATCGTAACCGTTATGTTCCTGGTATCGCTGGTTACTTTCCGTGACAGTGAGTTCCAGACAGCTGCGACTGCTCTGGAGTCATTGAAAACCTTCATCTAAATTAAAAGTTGATTTTTCATATTTTCGGTAAGCGTGTGCTTTTGAAGCGGGTTTTGTACGAAGCTGATCGATGCGGCATATGCTGACAAAACTGTTAGGAGTGAACTTATCATGGCAACAGCAGACATCATTATCGTGGGCGGTGGTCTGGCCGGCTTGATGGCGACCATCAAGGCAGCCGAGTCCGGTGCGCATGTTCATCTATTCTCGCTTGTCCCTGTCAAAAGATCGCACTCTGTCTGCGCCCAAGGCGGCATCAATGGTGCCGTGAACACCAAGGGCGAGGGCGATTCGCCCTGGGAGCATTTTGACGACACGGTTTACGGTGGAGACTTCTTAGCGAACCAGCCGCCAGTCAAGGCGATGTGTGAAGCGGCGCCCGGCATTATCCACTTGATGGACCGGATGGGCGTTATGTTCAACCGTACGCCGGAAGGCTTGCTCGATTTCCGCCGGTTTGGCGGCACGAAGCGCCACCGGACGGCTTTTGCCGGAGCTACAACGGGGCAGCAGCTGCTGTACGCACTCGACGAGCAGGTTCGCCGCTGGGAGGCGGAGGGTCTGGTTACCAAGAGCGAGAACTGGGAATTCCTCTCGGCCATTATTGATAACGACGGCGTCTGCCGCGGGATCAGCGCCCAGAATCTGAAGACGATGGAAATCGAGACCTTCCCGGCGGATGCCGTAATTCTGGCCAGTGGCGGTCCCGGCATTATTTTCGGCAAAACGACCAACTCTGTCATTAACACAGGTACCGCGGCCAGTGCCGTCTACCAACAGGGAGTGCATTACGCGAACGGAGAGTTCATTCAGATTCACCCTACAGCCATTCCGGGCGACGACAAGCTGCGGCTGATGTCGGAATCGGCGCGCGGGGAGGGCGGACGGATCTGGACTTACAAGGACGGCAAACCGTGGTATTTCCTCGAGGAGAAATATCCGGCGTACGGTAACCTGGTGCCGCGTGACATCGCGACTCGTGAAATTTTCAACGTCTGTGTGGATCAAGGCCTCGGCATTAACGGAGAGAACATGGTATATCTCGATCTCTCGCACAAAGATCCGAAGGAGCTGGACGTTAAGCTCGGCGGGATTATCGAAATCTATGAGAAGTTCATGGGCGATGATCCACGCAAGATTCCAATGAAAATCTTCCCGGCGGTCCACTATTCCATGGGCGGCATGTGGGTCGATTACAACCAGATGACGAACATTCCGGGCCTCTTCGCGGCTGGGGAATGTGAGTACCAATACCATGGAGCGAACCGTCTCGGCGCCAACTCATTGGTATCCGCCATTTACGGCGGCATGGTCGCCGGACCGAAGGCGGTTGAATATATTAAAGGCTTGAAGAAATCGGTGCAGGATATCTCCTCCACCGTGTTCGATGGTTTCCATAAGAAGCAGGTCGATAAATATGAGTCCCTCCTGGGGATGTCAGGCAACGAGAATGCCTATGTCATCCACAAGGAGCTGGGCGAATGGATGACCGCTAACATGACTGTGGTGCGCCACAACACCAAGCTGGAAGCGACAATCGGCAAAATCAAGGAGCTTAAGCAGCGGTACCAAAACATCAACATGAACGATACGTCACGCTGGAACAACCAAGGCGTCGCGTTCACTCGCCAGCTGTGGAACATGCTGGAGCTGTCCGAGGCGATGACGCTGGGCGCACTGCTCCGCAACGAGAGCCGCGGGGCGCACTACAAGCCAGAGTTCCCTGACCGCAACGACGAGGAGTTCCTGAAGACAACCAAAGCGGAGTGGACTGCGGAAGGCCCGCAGATTTCTTACGAAGCCGTGGATGTCTCACTGATCCCGCCGCGGATTCGCGACTACTCGAAGGACAAGTAAGCGGAAAGCGTAACATGGCCAGGCAAGGGCTGGATGTAGACTGCTCCTGATATCGAGGTTTGCAAATTCCTGAGGAATTAACAGGAAGGTTTCCAGCTATTTTGAGCAATATGGGCAGAAGTGTAGAAATAACATTAGAAACTCCTGTTAATTAGGTGACTAGTGCATAGATGGCTGTTTTTAACAAACAGTCCTATTGGTAGATCGTTAGTGAGATTCAAGAAACGTATACTTCACAACACTTTTAGGAGGTAACGATGATGGCGGAAACAGCCCAAGCTCCCAAAAACGTAAAGTTTGTTATCACCCGCCAGGATGATCCGCAAAGCTCGTCGTATACAGAGGAATTTGATCTTCCTTACCGTCCGGGGATGAACGTGATCAGCGCCCTGATGGAAATTCAGCGTAATCCGGTCAACGCCAAGGGCGACAATACGGTTCCGGTATGTTGGGATTCCAACTGTTTGGAGGAAGTGTGTGGTGCCTGCTCGATGGTCATCAACGGCAAGCCTCGCCAAGCCTGTGCTGCCCTGATCGATAATCTGGAACAGCCTGTCCGGATCGAACCGATGAAGACATTCCCTGTGGTGCGGGACCTTGTCATTGACCGCAGTCGTATGTTTAACGCGCTCAAGCGGGTAAAAGCATGGATTCCGATTGACGGTACCTATGATTTGGGTCCAGGGCCGCGTATGCCTGAAAAGAAACGGCAGTGGGCGTACGAGTTGTCCAAGTGTATGACCTGTGGTGTCTGCCTGGAGGCCTGCCCGAATGTCAATGCCAAGACCGATTTTATCGGTCCGGCAGCCATCTCTCAGGTCCGGTTGTTCAATGCCCATCCAACAGGCGAGATGAATGCTGAAGAGCGCCTGGAAGCACTGATGGACGATGGCGGGATTGACGGGTGCGGTAACTCGCAGAACTGTGTGGCGGCTTGTCCGAAGGGCATTCCACTGACAACTTCGATTGCCGAGATTAACAAGCAGACAACGAAGCATATGTTCAAACGCTGGCTGGGTGTCTAACAGGCACCCTGCTAAGCAGTAAAGACAGCCATTCCCAGCCATCTGCTGCGGGGTGGCTGTTTGTTTTTTTAGCGGAAGGGTTTGAGCCCGCACTTTTTAGCGTAAATATCCATAAAGTCTATTATAATAGCGCTTTCCTGCTGGATTTATATCATCATATCCAACTATGATATAATCATCATAGTTTATGTAAGCCAGAGAGCAGGAAGAGTTGGGGAGGAATAAATGTGATTTGTCGGGAGCAGGACGGAGCATTTGTGATGATGAAGCAGCATGAGCATGGGGAGTTGTCGGGTGTCCTTGCGGAATGGATCAAGGAAGAGCGCGGCCTTGGGGAGAACCGGCGGGAGGAAGTGCTGCGGGCGGTGGCCGAGCATGATCGGGGCTGGATTGATCTCGATGAGACGCCTTTTTGGAACGATGCGGCTGATGCGCCTTATACCTTCTTCGATTTCCCTTTAGTACCGAAACTAACCTTCTATCAGCGAGGGCTGAACGAGATTGAAGCTGACACGCCATATGGAGCGCTGCTATGCAGCTTGCATTTCGATCGGTTGATTGATATATCCGGCGAGGATTATCCTGAACTGGCTTTATACCAGGAGCATGAGAAGGCCCGCCGGGCCCGCATCTGCCGTGAGTTAGAGGCAACTGCTCCGATCGGGGAGAATGAACTGCGCTATGATTCACATTTACTGCAGTTCTGTGACGATCTCTCGTTGTACTTGGGGCTGAATAAGCCTGGTAGTACGAAAGCAGAGGGACATCCTTGGTGGCGTGATGGATTTTCCGGCAGTGAGGATTTTTCCTTTACTTCCGGACGGCGGATTACGGCGACATGGAAGGATGAAGGAACACTGATTTTGAACCCGTTTCCATTTAGTCGACGACTGGAGGTATCCTTCAAGCAGCGTCGTGTGCAGAAGTCGGTAATCAAGGAAAAGGGGATTGCCTCTGCATACAAGGAGGCGCCGGAGGAGGTAGTACATCTGGTGCTGACTGGCCCGGAGCAATAAGGTGAAAATCCGGAGGTAAATAGCCCGAAAGGAGAATGCCCTATGAACAAAAGCTCGTCCGGGGTTCCTCCCCTTGAAGGTACAGATAAGAACGATACGCAGCACCAGCGGCCCAAAATTACCCGTCGCCAGTTCCTGGCTCGCGGCGCGGCAGCCGTTATAGGCGCAGGGCTGCTGACCGGTGGCTACTCTTGGCTGGCTGAGCCGCGCTGGCTGGAGGTGACCCAACTGGAGTTGCCTCTGGCTGGGCTGCCGGGTGCTTTTGCAGGCCTGAAAGTGGTGCATTTCAGCGACACACATCTGGGTTTTAACAAGGATGCCAGTGATATAACCCGCCTGGTTAGTCATATCAGGAAGGCTGACCCGGATCTGATTTGTTTTACCGGTGATATTGTGGACAGCAACCCCGGCGACTTGACGGAATCTGTACCTGTGCTGGCTGAGTTGAAGGCTCCCCTTGGTAAATATGCAATTCTGGGCAATCATGATTACAAAAATACGGACAAAGTTACCGGGCTGTTAAAATCAGCGGGATTTCAGGTGCTACGCAATGAGTCGATGCTGATCAAGCGTGGCGGTGCGGTAATGGCTATCACCGGACTCGATGATTTGTTGCATGGCAAACCGGACCCGGAGGCAGCGCTGCAAGGCGTTCCGCCGGGGACCTTCACGCTGCTGCTAATGCATGAACCGGATTACGCCGATACGGCGGAGGACTACCCCTTCCATCTACAGTTGTCGGGGCACAGCCATGGCGGGCAAATCCGCCTGCCAGTGGTTGGTGCGCCGTTCACCCCCTATGGATCGCTTAAATACATATCCGGATTGTATTACACGGAGAACAAGCGGATGCCGGTCTATGTGAACAGGGGTTTTGGAGAGACTTATATGCCGTTCCGGCTGTTATGCAGACCCGAGCTTACGGTGTTAACTTTGCGTCAGACTTGAGCGACTACATTACCAAGTCCGGCTATTTCTAAAGAAATCAGGCGATACCAGCGGCCCGAAATCCAAGATTTTATGCAAAGATGATCACATCCCGTATCAGTCAATATCTTAAATTCTAATCCGTATGATGCATAGCTTTCGATTAAGGAGAGTGCAGAGTAAATGAGTCCCTATGAGACCCTGAAGCTGCCCCATCAGAATGGGACGGCAATAGAACTGCGGCCCATGTCGCCGGAGGATGCCCGAACTTTGCGGATGCTGCTCTCTCATCCACAGGTCAAGCCGCATATTGTGATGCGCCCAGGAGGTTCGCAGCCCGCTTTTATGGATAAGCTAATCAACCGGATGCTGTACGCCATTGATCCTAGTACACTACATGCTGGTATCTATGGACGTGGCCGGCAGGAGCTGGTGGGAACCGTCTCTTTGCAGAACTGGAACCGGCAGGAGGGCAGAGCTATCCTGGGCTACATGGTTGATCCGAAGTGGTGGGGACATGGTTACGCTACAGAGGCGGTAGGACTCTTGCTGAACTATGGATTTCAGGAGCTGGGGCTGAAGGTGGTAGAAGGCCGATGCCGGGGGGACAACACGGGTTCTGAGCGGGTTATGCTAAAAAATGGCTTGCAGCTGGAGCGAACGGTGCCGATCGTAGCTTCCGGAGGCGATGTAATGAAAGTCTTTAGGCTTTGTTACACAAATGAAATAATGCCGTTATAAAACTCTAACAGTGTCCGGTTAAACTAAGTACATGACCCCCTTTTGAAAATATATAACTGCTTTGGGACCCGATCACTCGGGTCCATTTTTTTTGCCGTTAATCCTATATGGGGAGATACGGTGGTACGTGTGGCTAGAGGGCTACGGTGACCTTCTCGCGCTGCTTGAAGTATACCCAGTGCTTGAACCCGATTTCCTTAAGGCGCGCGGCGACGTCGTCTAATTCATCAGCCACACGGGACGGCTTGTGTGCATCAGAGCCGAAGGTAACCTCGACACCGAAATGCAGGGCCCGCTCCAAAATGGCGTCAGACGGGTACCAGCCCCCGCTCAGCTTCGTTTTACCCGAGGTGTTGATCTCGATGGCCACGCCGCATTCACCGATGGTACGCAGGCATTCATCCAACGGGCCTGGTGCAGGAATTTCAGAGAACGCCGGGTAATTGCCCTTCATAGCATCGATATGCCCAAGAATTTGGAACATGCCGCTGCGAGCGGACTCCGCAATCAGGCGGTAATATTCGGTTTTGGCTGCAATTTGGTCAGCGTGGTTCAACCCATTCCAGCGGCCTTTATTAAAAATGCTAACGTCAGTCACGTAATGTACTGAACCGATAATATAGTCGAAGGGATGGTGCGCAAGTGTCGTTCGATATAGCTCTGCATACTGCGGAAAATAATCCGACTCGATACCCAGAAGCACGTCGATTCGTCCCTCGTATTCTTTTTTCAGTGACAGAACTTCATCAACATAGAATGCCAGCTCCGACTTCGCCATAGCGATACGCGGAAAAGCTTGCTCCTCGAGGCTCCCGAAGTAGGGGGTGTGATCGGAGATGCCTATGGCGCTCAGTCCGGCGCTCAGTCCAGCCTCAATATAATCGCGGATGTTACCGTCGGCATGGCCGCAGCGAAAATGATGTGTGTGCAGATCGAATTTCATGGCAGGACCTCTCCTTTGATCAATATAGTGTTGTGGCGGTTATTCTGAACCGATGAACTGGGTTTCCGGCATGCCCTTGAGATCGCTTAGAAATTGTCTCATGGCGGAGTTGACGTATTTGCCGGACTTGGTAATGACACCTACCGGATGGGTGACTTCAAGCTCGATAATCGGCACAATCTTCAGGCTCCCTGCCCGCACTTCTGCGGTGACAGATTGCTTGGAGATGATAGCGGCGCCGAGATCCAGTTCCACCATCCGTTTAACTTCCTCACTGCTGGTCAGCTCCATAATAACTTGGGGCTGAATGCCGTGTCTGGCCAGGACCTCATCGGCAAATTTGCGGCCGACAGTATCCGGCGACAACAGGATCAGTGGTGTTTTGGCCAAGGCCTCGATCCCTGCAGTCTTGACCTTTGCCAGAGGATGGCGGGGCGAGACGACAAGCTCAAAGGTATCATAATACAGAGTGGATGTGCTCATGCCTGAACTATTGCCAATCAGATAACCGATGCCGACATCGACGAGTCCGTTCTCAACCTGATGATAAATCTGGGAGGAGGACATCGACGAGATAGATGTTTTGATATGGGGAAACTGGTCTTTAAAGTAAGAGAGAATACGCGGAAGAATTTGAATGGCGATGGAAGTGGTCGTGCCGAGAACGATATGTCCCTGCGGGTTCTCTTCCAGATCCGCAAGCCGCTGCTTTAATTCCTCGACAATACTTACAATTTGTTCTGCATGGGTCAAGAATACTTGGCCCCTATCCGTCAACGTGACGGGCTGGTTCCGGTCAACGAGTTGGGTCTTGAATTCTTCCTCTAGACTTTTGATTTGTGCCGAAACCGCCGGTTGGGTCAGGTTGAGCTGCTCTCCCGCCTTGCGAAAGCTCATGGTTTTGGAGATGGTGATAAGCGTCTCAAGCTGGCTGATGTTCATGGAATTCCTCCCTTGGACCAACCGAAGTGGCTCCTTGTTATTAACGTATCTTACGCACATTGTTGGTATTTGATTAAATTATAGGAGATTACACCCGGCAGGGCAATGATCCGCCTTGAGCAATCTTGGGATTTTAGTTGATCAGGCCTTAATTTTTGGTGAATTGTGCCGATATATGGAGTATAATAATTTATATTGCCTGGGACTTTTGGTATATGACTAAAGCCTAGCGAGGGGGGACAGCATCTTCATGAAAGCAGAAGTAATCAATCCGTTTCTGGAGTCTGCACGCATTGTAATTGAGCAAGTAATTCAGGTTTCGCCGTCCACCGGTAATCTGGGTGTCAAAGAGATCAAGCAAATCGATAATCATATATGGATACAGGTAGGGATGACCGGACAGCTTAGCGGAAATATTATTTTCGGGATTGCAGAGCAGGTAGCGCTGCGTATGGTATCGATCATGATGGGTGGTTTTGTCATTACGGAAATGGACGAGATGGGCCAAAGCGCGATTTCGGAGCTCAGCAATATGATCAGCGGCAATGCCAGCACCATTTTATCCAATCAGGGGGTCTCTGTAGATATTACACCGCCGAAGCTGATGAAATCGGACAGTATGTCGTTTGAATCGAGCAAAGCGCTTAGCATCCCGCTGCTGATGGAAGGTATCGGCGAACTGGATATTCAGGTGATGATCTCTTAGCGTAAAGACAGGGGGCTGAACTGCATTTCATGGAGCTGAAGAATAAAATTGTTGTCATTACAGGGGCGTCGAGCGGTATCGGCGCACTCACGGCGCAGATGCTGAGCGGCCGGGGTGCGGTTCCTGTTCTGTTGGCGCGTTCAGAAGATAAGCTGAAAGAAACGGCGGCCGGGATTCCGGGCGTTTTTGGATTGTATCCGTGTGATGTACGGGATGCGGCAGCCGTTGAAGAGACGTTTGCCAGAATCCTTGCTGATTATGGCAGAATCGATATTTTGCTTAACAATGCTGGGTATGGCAAATTCGCCCCGTTTACTGACATGGACCCTGAGGAATTTGATGATATGATGGATGTCAATTACATGGGGATTGTCCGCTGCACCAAGGCGGTAGTACCGCATATGATGGCACGGGGAAGCGGTCAGATTGTGAATGTGGCTTCCATGGCGGGCAAGATCGGAACCTCCAAAGCGGTGGCATACACTGCAACCAAGCACGCTGTGCTAGGTTTTACGAATGCACTGCGACAAGAGCTGCGCAAGACCGGAATCATTGTCTCGGCAGTCAATCCCGGGCCGATCGCGACGGATTTCTTCAAGATTGCTGACCCATCCGGGGGTTATGAGAAGAGTGTGGCGCGTATGATGATGACACCGGAGCATGTCTCCACCAAGATTGTCCGGTTGATGGAGAAGGGCAAGGAGGAACTGGATCTACCAGGCCTCGCAGCGTTCGGTATCCGGTTGTATGGACTATTTCCCCGGCTGGCGGACAAGCTGACCTATAACGCCATGAACCGTAAATAATGAGCGGCAAAAGGACGATGGGGCCTTCCATTTGGTGGAGAGGCCTTTTTGGCATATAATAAAGATATTATCTCAAGCGAAAAGGATGAATTACTATTATGACTAAAGCTTCATTTGCGGCCATCGGCATCCAGGAAGACCTAGCAGCCCGATTGTCAGAATTCGGAATCAACGAGCCTTCACCTGTACAGGAGCAGACCATTCCGCTGCTGCTGGAAGGAAGAGACGTGATCGCGGCTTCCCAGACTGGCACAGGTAAGACGCTGGCCTATCTGCTGCCGCTGCTTCAGGGCATCAACCCGGAACAGAAAGTGGTGCAGAAGCTTGTGCTAGCGCCTACACAGGAGCTGGCCATGCAGATTCTGCGTGAAGCTGAGCGTTATGGTGCACACCGTGGAATCCGAGTGCAGGGCCTGATCGGTGGTGCGGCAATCAAGCGGCAGATAGATAAGCTGCGGGAGCATCCACAGCTTGTAGTTGGTACCCCTGGCCGAATCCGGGAACTGATCGGACTGCGCAAGCTGAAGATGCATGAGGTCACCACAATCGTCATTGACGAGGCAGACCAAATGTTCCAACTGAGCGGGGCTGGAGAGGTAGCGAAGATTGTCAGCAGTGCGTTGCGGACAAGACAACTCGTCATGCTGTCGGCCACGATTGGACCAGAGACGAAAGCGCTGGCGGCCCGGGAGATGAAGAACCCGGCAGAGGTTGGCATTGCCCCGGGAGTGATGACCTCCCAAACTCTGGAGCATCATTATGTGGTAACTGAGGAACGGAACAAGATCGACATGCTGCGCCGGGTGATTCGTCATTACAATCCCAAGAAGGCCATTGTGTTCGTGAATGCCACCGATGATATTGCTGAAGTAGAAGCCAAGCTGAACCATCTGGGATTGACAGCGGCAGCAATTTACGGAGATGCAGATAAAGTTACACGCAGCCACGTATTGTCGAAGTTCCGTGACGGTAAATTCAAGGTGCTGGTCGCCAGTGACGTTGCAGCGCGGGGATTAGATATTGAAGATTTGTCATTGGTGGTGAGCTTTGATCCCGCCTTTGATTCTGAGCATTATGTACACCGGGCTGGCCGGACCGGTCGCATGGGCCGCCATGGTTTATCGGTCTCCATTGTGACAGAGCAGCAGACTTTTATTATGCGCAAATTCGCACGTGAGCTGGACATTGCGCTGGAAGAGCGCGAATTGTTCGCCGGGAAGGTACTTACGTCGGATGAAGCCCGCGGTCCGGCCCGCAGTGGTGGATCTTTTAACGGTGGAGCAGCACCACGTGGCAGTTCTTTAGGCGGGGGAACGGCATCCCGCAGCGGCAAGCCTACGGTACGAACGTCCAGTACAGATGCCGGTTCTGCTACTGCAAAAGCGGTTAATTCTGCCGAGCCGACCCAGCGTCCGGCACAAGAGAAAGCCGGTGCGTCTTCCGGTGGAGAACCACGGCGGGATCACCGCAGCGGAGCAGCACCTGTTCCCAATAAACGGGCGAGCAACAAGGTCCGCGAGCAGGATCGGAAGAATAAGGGAGCACCGAAGTGGCTCAAGAACAAAACTCCGAGGGGGGATGGCCAATGAGTATAACTCCCGTATTACAAATTACGGGTTTAACTGGTGGCTACAGTCTGAACAAGCCAGTGCTGCATGACATTGCGCTACAAGTGCAGCCTGGTGAGATGGTTGGTCTGATCGGCCTGAACGGGGCAGGCAAGAGTACGACGATGAAACATATTCTTGGGCTGATGTCCCCGCACAAGGGAGAAATTCGGGTCAACGATAAGACACGAATTTCTGATCCTGAGGGATATCACGGCGCGTTGTCCTTTGTACCGGAATCTCCCCTGTTGTACGAAGAAATGACCGTGCGGGAGCATGTTGAATTTACAGCGCGAGCTTATGGTGTGGAGCGTAGCGACTATGAATCTCGCAGCATCCAACTCGCGAAGCTTTTTCGTATGGAGGACAAGATGGACACTCTGTCCTCTCATCTGTCCAAGGGCATGAAGCAGAAGGTCATGATTATGTGCGCTTTCGTGGCGCGTCCTGCCTTGTATGTGATTGACGAGCCTTTTCTAGGTCTGGATCCATTAGGGATTCGTTCCCTCCTGGACTTCATGATGGATCTGAAGAAATCAGGCGCGTCGATCCTGCTCAGCTCTCATATTCTGTCCACGATTGAGAATTATTGCGATCGTTTTATTGTCCTGCACCAAGGTAAAGTGATCTCCAGCGGCACGTTGGACGAAATGACTGCGGCGGCCGGGTCTCCAGGACAGTCATTGGAGCAGCTGTTCTACGAGCTGGTTCAAGGAGGTCAGTGATATGGATCTGAAGGAGCTGCGGCGGCAGCGGCGCGGCCAGTCCATGGGGAAAATGCTGCCCTATGCCGGATACATTATCCAGAGTGGTGTGGCCATGGTATTCCTCTTCATCGTGATCGCTTTCTCCGCTTGGTATACATCTCTGCTCCGGAACATTCCGGAGGGCGTTCCTATTCGCTGGATCATGCTGGTACTGCTGCTGCCTGCGGCGGTGCACAGCAGCTTCCGGACTTATTTGCAAAGTCCGGATACTGTCTTCCTGCTGCCGCAGGGTCACCGGATGCGGGAATATTTTGCTCCGGCTTGGGTTAGCGGGAATGTGTGGAAGCTCCTGCGGCTGGCCTTTGTGCTGATAACGTTATGGCCGCTGTACATACGCACTGAAGACGCTCCCAAGCTGCTCGGGGCTACAGTGCTCTTATTGGCGGGAGTGAAGCTGCTGTCGAGCTTCGGCTGCTGGCGCGAGCTTGGCATGTTGTCGCGCCCTGCCTCCAGGTCGTTCGCCCTCCTGCGCTGGGCGGTTGGCGGTCTCGTGATCGCAGCCTGGCTTTGGCAGCCGTCTGGCCGGGCGTTGATTTTCATTGCGCTGCTGGCGGCGGCCTACCTTGCAGCGCTTGCCGTTCCGGGCCGCCACCGTGTGGCGTGGGAACGGCTCATTGCCACCGAGAAGAACCAGGGCGCTCGGGCGCTGATGATTCTCGGCTGGTTCGTGGACGTGCCTGGGCGCGAGCAGCGGGTTAACGCCCGTCGTTATCTCTCTAAATGGGGGAGCCGCTTGCCTTGGCGGCAGAATACAGCCTACCGTTTTCTGCTGACCAAGAGCTTTGCCCGCGGTGACATCTTCGCAATTGTGTTGCGGATCGCCGTGATTGCCCTGTTCCTGAACTGGTGGAACTATGCCAGCTATCTGGGCAGCGGGATTTACCTATTTTTCCTGTTCATTGTCGGCATTCAGTTGTCTGCATTGCGGAGGCTTCATAGCGAGTCCTTTTGGTTAATTGTGTATCCCCTGCCACAGGGCAGCAAGGCACAGAATTCGATTATGTTTATCTTCCGCGTCCAGCTTGCATTGGCTGTATTGTTATGGCTGCCCTTCCTCAGGGGCATCGGGGAACAGCCAGGGCTGGTGGCCGGGAATCTGGTCGCCGGCGCGCTGTTGACTTACCTGTTTAAGGCTTACGCTTCCCGTAAAGAAGCTTCTCTGGATGACGAAGATTTATAGCAGAAGGGGCTGTTCAGAAGTAGTTTTTCTAACGATCGGACACCGCTTCTTTCATTCTAACGACAAAAAAAGTAAGCAGAGCAGTCATTTTTCCGTTATTGGAGAATCGCTGCTCTGCTTTTTTGATCCACTGTGGCTTGCTTCAACACGTTATGGGCAAGCGGAAGCCATCCGACGGGGGCGTCACTTTCTCTATGCCGCGAAGCAGAAATCGCCGGAAACCCCGGTTGTTCTTTAGTTGCCCAAACATACACTACGGTTCCGTCATTCGACGTACGGCCAAAGCTTACCCCCTTCACCGGCTCATAGCCTGCCGACAGATTTCAACCACTAGAAGAGGTATATTTACAATTCTCCTTCACCAGTCATCTGAACAGTGTAAAAGAGGGGCCACCCGGCCACTAAGAGCATTTTTGTACCTTATTTTTCATTAATATAGGTAAATGAGTCAAATAAGGGTATTATTGTATCTTATTTTTCGGAAAAGCAAGCTGGACGGGGTATACTGGAAAATTTAAGGTACAATATTGCACTTAATCTACTCTAACCCTCAGCTGTTGACGATTTAAGGTACAAAAATGCCGCTAATTACACTTCGTTCCTTGCCCGTAGCGCTGCTTCTCAGCTCCGCCATTATCTATTTTTCGCATTATTTTTAAGCAGTTGGCCTTCTCTTCAATGAACACCTAGTTCGGGGACAGCCCATTCGCGTGAGGGGATCATGTCAAATAACGCCTTGACTTTATTTTTAAGCACAGCTATAATCAACGCCAAGCCATACAATCCCGGCTATGACCAGAGACATGATTCCATTAATCAAGCTGCACAGAGAGAGAAGCAACCGCTGCAAGCTTCTTCTGATTGACGATGGAGTTACCCCTTTGTAGCCGTGATGTGGAACCTGAAGGCTCCGTGCCTGCGGAAGTATACATCACCGGACCATCTCCGTTACAAGATGCTGATGAGGACCTGGCAAGTTGCGGGTCAAATTAGGGTGGAACCACGAGCTGAACGCACTCGTCCCTTGGGATGAGTGTTTTTTTGCGTTCAATAATTCGTGGATGGAGGCATAACAAATGGTTAAAGTGATACTTCCGGACGGGTCTGTCCGGGCATACGAGAATGGCGTGACTGTAGAACAGATTGCAGGTTCCATCAGCCCCGCTCTGCGGAAATCGGCAGTTGCCGGCAAAGTGGATGGTGAATTGGTGGATCTCCGCACAGCGGTAGAGGCCGATAGCGGGATCGAGATTGTGACGCTGGAGAATGAGGAAGGACTGAAGATATACCGGCACAGCACAGCTCATCTCTTGGCTCAGGCACTGAAAAGAATATATGGGCAAAAGGCCGTCAAATTGGGCATTGGTCCCGTTATCGAAGACGGATTCTATTACGATATCGACATGGAGAAATCTTTGTCTACAGACGATCTGAAAGTCATTGAGAAAGAAATGAGAAAGATTATACAAGAAAATCTACCGATTACTCGCCGTGTAGTCAGCCGGGAAGAGGCGCTGGCCATATTCGGGGAACTGGAAGATCCCTACAAGCTGGAGTTGATTCGTGACTTACCCGAAGATTCGGTCATCAGCATCTATGATCAGGGAGAATTCTTCGATCTCTGCCGGGGACCGCATCTGCCGTCGACTGGCAAGATCAAGGCGTTCAAGCTGCTGAGTGTAGCCGGTGCATACTGGCGGGGAGATTCCAATAACATCATGCTACAGCGCATATACGGCACAGCTTTTCCGAAGCAGAGTCAGTTGGATGAGCATCTGAACCTGCTGGAGGAAGCCAAGAAACGGGATCACCGCAAGCTGGGCAAAGAATTGGAATTGTTCATGTTCTCGGAAGAAGCGCCGGGCATGCCCTTCTTCCTGCCTAAAGGGATGATCATTCGTACAGAGCTGGAGGACTTCTCCCGTGAGCTGCAACGACAGGGCGGCTATGATGAAGTGCGTACACCGTTTATGATGAACGTCCGGATGTGGGAGCAATCAGGGCACTGGGATCACTATAAGGACAATATGTACTTCACAGATGTAGACGATACGAAGTTCGCATTGAAGCCGATGAACTGTCCGGGTCACATGCTGATGTTCAAGAACAGCCGACATTCCTACCGGGAGCTTCCGATGCGTCTGGCCGAATTCGGCCAGGTTCACCGCCATGAATTCTCTGGCGCGCTGAATGGCATGATGCGGGTGCGCTCCTTCTGCCAGGACGATGCTCATCTGTTCGTACTCCCTTCCCAGATTGAGGAGGAGATCGCCGGTGTCATTGAACTCATTGACCATATTTATCAGGTCTTTGGTTTTCAGTACAGTATCGAGTTGTCTACTCGTCCAGAGGATTACATGGGCTCCGAGGAGCTGTGGGACGCGGCGGAGCAATCCCTGAAAAATGTGCTGGAGAAGCACGGCATTCAGTACCGGATCAACCCGGGGGACGGGGCATTCTACGGACCGAAGATCGATTTCCACATTCTCGACGCGCTGAAGCGCAGCTGGCAGTGTGGAACCATTCAACTGGATTTCCAGATGCCAGAGAAGTTCGACCTCAATTACATTGGCGAAGATAACGGGAAGCATCGGCCAGTGGTCATCCACCGGGCAGTCTACGGCTCCATTGATCGCTTTATCGGGATATTAATAGAGCATTTCTCCGGGGCCTTCCCGGTATGGATATCACCTGTGCAGGTTCAGATCTTACCTGTTTCGGATAGGTACAGTGAATATGCTTCACAGGTGAGAAAGGTCTTGGAGGCAGCAGGTATTCGCACTGAAGTGGACTACCGCAGTGAGAAGCTGGGCTACAAAATCCGTGAAGCGCAAATGGCCAAGGTTCCGTACATGATCGTACTGGGTGAGAGCGAGCAGGCCGGACAATCCATCTCACTCCGCAAGCGGGGGCAGGCTGAGACGGTCACTACAGATCTACAATCCTTCCTGGCAGTGATCAAGCAGGAGATTGCACTGAAGTCTCTTGAATTTCTTGATGACAATTATGCGATAGCAATACCACAAGCTTAAGATAACTAATGAAGAGAGCGTCAGGCGGATTCCGTCAGGCGCTCTTTTTTCTCCGGTAAAACAATACTGACAATAAAATTAGATGCGGTCAGCTCCCTGCATGTGATTCCCAAGAATGCCGGCCTAGCTCCGAGGTTTATATGCAATCCCATCGATCATGCACAGACAGGATGAATTCACAAACTTACTGGTGGTGGTCATTCTTGCCGGAAACGTCTCATTATCAAAGTAAGTGCGAAATACGTCGCGGGCGACGGAGAAATGCTCGATATCCCGCAGATACAGGTTGATTTGCACAAGATCGCCAAGTCTGGCTCCTGCGGCATGCAGGGTGGTCTTGAGATTCTCGAAGCTCTGCACCATCTGGAAGGCGATATCGTCCCGCTCGTGTCCTCCTGAATGATGGGCAAGAAAGATGAAATCTCCGGCAGCGGTGAAAGCAGAGCAGGTATCATCCCCGTAATGGTTGGATAAGCGCGTAATCATTTATTTTCCTCGCTATCTATTATGTAATTTCTCATCCATTATACCAAACATACGTTCCTAAATCTATGATTCATAGTACCTTCTTTCAGACCGCCGTAAATCCTGATTAATTGTTAATTTCGCAAAAACGGTGCAGATGATTTAAAAAATGAGGCCTGTCTTTTACCAATCGTCTCCAGCATAATAAGCCTGAGCTTAAATTTGTATACGCTTCCAGGTGGAAGTGCGCACTAATTTTCGTACCAAACAACAACATTGGGGGAGGATTCAGGCGTGAAAAGAAGATTGTCCATTTTTTTGGTAATGCTTTTGCTGTCTTCGGTGGTTTTGGATGTGCTGGGGGCAGGCGTGGCAAGTGCCGCAAGTGATGAGACAGGACTTCCGGTATACTATGATGCGAGGAAAAGCGTGGATGAACGCACAGCCGACTTGCTGTCCCGCATGACACTGGACGAGAAGATCGGGCAGATGATTCAAGCTGAGAGAGCCTCGGTAACACCTGAGGAAGTGATGGAGTATAGACTGGGCTCTGTCCTCAGTGGCGGCGGCTCTTTTCCGAATGGAAAAGAAAGCGACAGCACCCCGGATCACTGGAGAGCGCTGATCGACGGATATCAGGATGGCGCGTTGTCGACACGGCTGGGTATTCCCCTGCTGTATGGCGTCGATGCAGTGCATGGACATAACAATCTCATAGGGGCTACGCTGTTCCCTCACAACATCGGGCTGGGGGCAGCGAATGATCTTGAACTGACTGAGAAGATCGGGGCAGCTGCTGCAAGGGAAGTGGCGGCGGCCGGAGCGAACTGGACCTTTGCACCAACAATGGCCTCTCCTTACAACGTTAGATGGGGGCGCACATACGAAGGCTTCAGCGACAATCAAGAGGTTACTGCCAAGCTTGGGGCGGCTTATATTCTGGGATTGCAGGGACGAACACCTGCGGAATTAGCCGGTTCAGATACCATAACTGGTACTGCCAAGCATTATTTAGGTGAGGGTTACACGGACAATGGAGTAAACCAGGGTGATACTACTCACTACACCGAAGAGGAAATTATCAAGAAGGATCTGAAAGTATACGAGGTTGCAGTGAACGCGGGTGTGCAGACTGTAATGGCATCGTATCACAGCATTAACGGTCTGAAGATGCATGCTAACCAGCATCTGCTCACAGATGTTTTGAAGGGCGACAAGAAGAACGGAGGCCTGGGCTTTACAGGGTTTGTTGTTTCTGACTATAACGCTGTACAGCAAATTACGCGGGATAGTGACGGGAATCCGGTCAGCGGATTGAAAAATCAGCTTGCCGCATCTATCAATGCGGGGGTTGATATGTTCATGCTGACAGCAGACTGGAAAGTCAGTCTGAAGCATATCAAGGATCTTGTAGGTGAAGGCAGAGTCAAGGAGGGGCGCATTACTGATGCTGCAGAGCGGATTATTCGGGTGAAAATCGCGTCCGGACTGTTCGAGCATCCGAAGAGTGAATCTGATCTGGCGAGTGCCTTCGGCTCCGCGGAGAACCGGACACTGGCGCGCCAATCGGTAGCGGAATCACTGGTGCTATTGAAGAACGATAAGGTGAACGGCAAGCCGATTCTGTCCCAGCTAGGCGGGATGAAGAAGATTTTTGTCGCCGGGAAGAATGCGGATGATCTTGGTAATCAGGCTGGTGGCTGGTCGATTACCTGGCAGGGGAAATCCGGAAAGATCACGGAAGGAACCACCATTCTGGAAGGCATCAAGGATGTGGTCTCCCCGTCCGCAAGCGTTACGTATAACAAAAATGGACGCGGTGCCGCAGGCCATGATGTGGCTATCGCTGTAATTGGCGAAACTCCATATGCTGAGAGCGCCGGGGACCGTACGAATCTGAACCTGGATGAGCAGGATCTGGCAACGGTGGCCAACATTCGGGCTGCTGATCCTAATATTCCGATTATTGTGGTGCTCGTCTCCGGACGTCCGATGACAATCGCTCCGCAGTTGAAGGATTGGGACGCACTCGTCGCGGCCTGGCTGCCAGGTACAGAGGGAGCAGGGGTTGCCGATGTGCTGTTCGGCGACAAGGAATTTAAGGGCAAGAATCCGATCCGCTGGCCATTCACACTGGACCAATATCCGGTGAATAACGAGAGTGAGAATGTCTTGTTCAAGACTGGTTATGGTTTGACTAAAAATGAAGAGACACCCGTTCTGCCGGAAGGACCGGTAGTCCAGGAACCGTCACATCTCATTCCAGGGAAAATTGAGGCTGAAGATTTCAGCGCCAAGAGCGCAGGTCTGCAAACCCAAGAGACACAGGATGTAGGCGGAGGACTCAATGTTGGCTACACCGCAGCAGGGGAGTGGCTGGACTATAATGTCAACGTGGCTGAAGCAGGCACCTATCGGGTGGATTTCCGGTATGCAGTTAATGGCAACCCTACGGGCATCAGGGTCAAATCTGCAGAAGGGAAGACACTAGGCACCTTAAACGTAACATCGACAGGAGGCTGGCAGAATTGGCAGACTCAAGCGGTGGATAATGTAGTCTTCCACAAGGCAGGCTTGCAAAAAATCCGTCTTGAATTTACCAGCGGCAACATCAACCTGAACTGGGTTCAATTCACCCGGACTGGGGATGTCTCCACCGAAGAACCGAACCCGGGCGGTGGCGGGGAAGTGGTTCAAGAGAACGTCATTAAGCAGGAGGCAGTCAGTTCCTGGGTCTCTAGAGAACGTGATCCATCTGACCGGAAATGGTATTATGCCGACCGCTATCAGGAGGGTGATGCCAAGCTGGAGCAGCAGAAACCGCTGAATATTGCCCTGCCCAACAATGTGGAAGGCACATCCATTCACATTGATCCGGACAAGAAATATCAGTCGATTCTGGGTATTGGAACCTCGATGGAGGAATCGACCGTCAACAATCTGGCCAAGATGTCTCCGGCCAAGCAGGATGAGCTGCTTCGCCAGATGATCGATCCGAAGGACGGAATCGGCATGAGTATGCTGCGCCTGACGATCGGGACGGCCGATTTTACAGATAAAGAATTTTACAGCTATAACGATATGCCGCCAGGACAAACAGATCTCAATCTGGAGCATTTCTCGATCCAGAAGGATATTGATTACCACATCATCAGCACCGTGAAAAAAATTCAGAGCATCAACCCGGACATTAAGTTTTTTGCTTCTCCATGGAGCCCACCGGGTTGGATGAAAACAACGGACAGCATGATCAAGGGGCAAGTGAAGGAAGAGTATTTGCCAGTACTGGCCAAATATTATGTGAGATTCCTGCAGGAATACGCGAAGCTCGGCATTACCTTTGAGGGAATGACCATGCAGAATGAACCTTTGCTGGAGATTGAGTACCCTAGTACCAGAATGTCCTGGGAACAGCAGTCCCGGCTCGCCAAGCTGTTACGTGCTGAACTGGATGCTGCCGGATTCACGTATGTGAAGCTGTGGACCTTTGACCACAACCCAGGTGATACGATGGCATATCCGGCACAGATTCTCGGGAATAAGGAAGAGGGAGCCTATGATGCCGTGGATGGTACAGCGTTCCATGATTACGGAGGCGATCTTGGGCTGATGACCCAGCTTCATGACCTGTATCCTGAGAAGCATGTCTACCTGACCGAACGTGCTGTATGGGGGACGTCAGGTGCTGACCGGATGGCCCAGTATTTCCGCAATTGGGCCCGCAGCTACAACTCCTGGGTAGCGATGCTGGACAGCGATATCGCTTCCCACCAATGGACGGGAATTCCCGATCCTACGCCGATTGTGCAAGATTCATCCGACCGCAACAATTACTGGCTGCTGCCGGAATATTATCTGATGGGCCAGTATACCAAGTTCGTCAAGCCAGGTTATGTGCGGATTGATAGTGACTATGGCTCAAGCAGTACTATAACCAACGTGGCATTTGCAAGCCCGGATGGCAAAGAAATCGTAACCGTGGTGATCAATCAGACGAATGAAGCACAGCATTTCAAGCTGCTTGCTGACGGTACACAGATTACTGCAGTGCTACCGGCCAAATCGGTTGGAACGTATACATGGGAACGTGTGAGTGGGATCAAGAAGGTGCCCGGCACTTGGAATGCTGTTGATTTTGATGTTGCCGAGGGCCAATACACCAAGCATGACAATGGATACATTTCCGGACTTTCAGAAGGTACTTCTTCCTTCGACTATGTAGTGAATGTACAGGAAAGCGGAAGCTATGTCCTGAATTTTGAACACAGCTTTACCGGCACTGCCGGAGCTGGTCAGCAAGTGGAGATTCTTGAAGACCAGAAGCCTGTTGGAGTCATTCACTTGACCAAGCAGACTGCGGGTGAAGAGGATTTTGCCGCAAACCGCACGATTCTAGCACTGGATAAAGGGACTCATAAGCTTACGATGAAAACCACTGGCAAGGGCTATAATATTAAATCGCTGACTCTTGCAAAAGCGTCTGCTGAAGCAAATAACCTGCCGGGCATCCTTCCTGCCGCAAATTTTACCGAATCCTCCGGTGTCCTGGTGAAGGACGAAGCGGTTGGATTTACCGGCAATGGCGATTGGGCGAAATATAAGGTCAACGTCCCAGAGGCCGGCAGCTATCCGTTGCTGCTTTCCTATGCCACTGCCAATAACGGCGCCGGGCTCGAACTGCTCGCAGGTGAGGGAGACAGTACTGTGACCGCAGCGACCTACGGTTTGCCGGGTACGGGCGGATGGAGCAACTGGCAATCCTTCCAAGGTGCCGTGACTCTCCCCGCAGGGGATCAGATCTTGACGCTAAAAGTAACAGGGGAAGGGTTCCAGCTTAAATCACTGGTAATCGGCCCTGCGCTTCAATCGGACACGATCCTCACTGAAGGCCAGGAGGATGGAGCCGAAGTGTTAGTTACTCTGCTCAACGAAAAATATGCACCAGTACTGGATGCAGCATATTGGAATGTTGCAGATTATGCTGGCACCGTAGTAAACAGTGTGTACCGAGTAGACGATCACACAGCTAAAGTCGTGCTGGAAGGTACGCGTAGCGTTGATTTTGACAGAGATCGTGTACTGACTGTTACGGCTGATGTATATCAGACCGAGTCACAGAAAGCTTATGGCCATGTGAAGCTTCTCAAAGTACCTGTCACCGTAAAGGCAGTGAACGATGAGGAGAGCATTACGCTTACGCCATCCATTCTGCCTTATAACGTGAAGGGACAGGAAATCATCATTTCTCTGACCGGGGGAACGTTCATCCCTGAATATCTTCAAGACATTACCGTGTCTGGAACGGCAAAAGATCAGGGGCATGTCTCTATTGCTTCGGCGGTTCTGATCAATCCGGTTCAAGTGAAGCTGACGCTGGCCTGGGATGGGCAGCCGTATTATAGCGAATTGAAGCTGAAGGTGAACGTGCCAACCAGCGCTTACGCTGATTCTGAAGGCGGCGGCACGCTGACGGCGGAAGCTGCGCTGGCGGGAACGACCCGTGCGGTTGCGCCTACCAATCTTTTGGAGCTGAGTTCGCTGGATCAATTCTACCGCCTGCAAGGGATGACAGCGAGTGGTGGAGGCAGCGGAGCCAAGCTAACTGGCATTCATGCCGGGGATAGCGTGGACTATTGGGTGAATGTACCGGAGGATGGCGACTATGCGGTAACGCTGACAGCGACATCCACAGGTGCAGCGTCACAGGGGATTATTTTCAAAACCGAAACAGGTCAAACCTTGAAAACAGTAGATGTACCGAATCTCTATTCGCAAACAGTCGGCATTCGTGCAGTTCTTCCGTTGAAGAGCGGCGAGCAGAAGCTGCGTCTGCAAGCAGGTTCGGGCGGATATGAACTCAGCGGCATCGCGGTAGAAGAATATGTACCGGATGTCATGGACAGCAGCAGGTTCATTAAAGTTGAAGCTGAAAACTATTATAATGCTGCAACAAACGGGATTCAGAGCAATTTGAAGGACGGCACTTTGGAATTTAAAAATATTGGATTTACTTCATCCGGCGGTTCTTTTGATTATAAGCTGAGCGTTGCTGAAGCCGGATTATACAAAATCATTTATCGTTATGCCACCACAGAAGGCGGCGTAAGTGCGACCCTGTCCGCGAACGGTAACAAGCTGCTGGATGCAGCCATGCCCGCAACAGGCAACTGGGACTCATACAGTGAGGCTGGTGGCGTTGTCCGGCTTGCACAGGGAGAACAGACTCTGCGGATCACGCTAAACAACAACGGGGCGAACCTGAATTGGTTCTCACTGGAGCCGGCGGACGATAGCGTAGTGAAGGAGGGCAAGGCTGCACTGCCTGCCTCTTCTCTGAAGTGGGGCACGTACAAAGGATTGCAAATCGTAACCTTAAGCACGGCAACAGAAGGAGCAGAAATCTACTACACTACAGATGGTTCTCTGCCTACAGCAGACAGCAAGCTGTATAGCGGACCGATTGAGATTTCGGAGATGACCGTCATTCGTTCCGTAGCGGTGAAGGAAGGTATGAACAGTAGCTATGTTGCACCGTTCTCCTACCTCATCACGGAAGACTCTGAAGTGAAGATGGTATCCGCGCCGCAAGCAGACCCTGCTGGAGGCACATACACCGGCGAGGTGAAGGTGAAGCTGACGACAGCAACAGTGGGAGCGGAAATTCGTTATACCCAGGATGGTTCCGTTCCAACAGCTAGCAGTCAACTTTATAGCGGACCAATCTTTGTAGGCAAAAGTAAGACGATTAAGGCTATCGCACTCAAAGAGGGTTGGAAGGCCAGCGACGTATCGAGCTTTGAGTATATCCTGGGTGAGGATGGTGGGCCGGGTACATCGCCTAGTCCTGAACCAACTCCGAGCCCAACACCTACTGCAACACCAAGTCCAACGCCGGGATCAACCTATAGCCCGGATTCGAACTCAGGGAATGCTCCGGCACCAAGTCCAACACCGGCAGCGGGTGGAAGCAAAGAAAGTGTTGTTGGTGGCAAAATCATCTCCGCGTCACCAGCCTTAAACAAAGACAGTGGTAGTGCAAGGGCAACGGTCAGCGCAGAAGCCTTGAAGCAGGCGGAAGCTGCACTGTCTGGCCATGCAAAGAATGTTGTCATTGAAATTCCAGCTCTGGCGGATGCCAAAGCCTATGAGCTTGAGCTGCCGGCAGGAGCATTATTCGCGGATGCGAAGACTTCTATTGAAGTCCATACCGGATTCGGTACGCTGTTGATTCCGGCCAGTGTGCTGAAGGCGGGGGCGGATCAGAGTCAATCGCCATGGATCATTACCATCGCCAAGGCAGAAGGATCATTGGCAGGACAAAATGCACGGCCAGCTTACAAAATTAGTGCAACGATCAATGGAAAAGAAGTGTCGTGGAAATCACCGGATTTGCGGATCACAGTTTCCCTGCCGTATGTGCTACTGGCTGGAGAACGTGGTAAAGAGGAACATCTCACGATCCACAGCCTGAATGCAGTAGGAACACTGACCGCTGTACCAAGTGGTCAATATCACAGTGATGCAGGGGCAGTAGTCTTTAGCGGAGCATTCTCCGGCACGTATGTTATTACGTTTACGGAGAAGACCTTCGGGGATATCGGGCGTTACCCATGGGCCCGTCAGGCGATTGAAGTGCTTGGGTCCAAAGGAATTATTACCGGTATTACGGATCAAACGTTTGGACCGCAGAGTGAGGTGAAACGCGGAGACTTTGTACTCCTGCTTGTCAGAGCACTCGGCCTGGACGCTGCTGCCGCAAGTGACAGCAGTTTCAGGGATGTGAAGGCGGGCGACTACCGATACGAAGCGCTGGCAATTGCCAAGCAGCTGAACATTGCCTCCGGCCGCCCGGATGGAAGCTTTGATCCTGATGCTCCAGTGACGCGTCAGGAGATGATGACCCTGGCCGCCAAGGCGATCGCCGCGGCAGGGAAGAAACTGCCGGCGGGAAGCGGGACCTCACTGCAAAGCTTCAGCGATGGGGGGCAAGTGGCGCCATACGCCCAAGATAGCGTTGCGGGGCTGATCGCAGCGGGAATCATCAAAGGGGATGGAACACGCCTCCATCCGCTCGGGGTAACGACTCGTGCAGAGGCCGCGGTGCTGATCTACAATCTGTATAATTTGTAATCTCCCTGCCGGTAGGTCACGGAGAGCATAAAAAAACGCCTTGACGTGTGCTTTCGTCAAGGCGTTTTTCAATGCGGCTGCTGTTTCAAAGGATAATCATCTCTGTGACCTGCTGCGAATGTGATGCGTTGCCCAAAGAATAAGAAGAGCGCAGAGGCGCTCTTCTTTACTTTGTCAGTTCCACTTAGATAAAGAGTGAACGGCTGATGATGACCAGCAGGATAAAGAGAACCAAAATGGCGCCAGTACTTGTGAATCCACCGTGTCCGTGTCCGTATCCGCCTCTAACTTCTTCGCTCATGTTCATTCCCCTTCCGCATGTGAGTGTGTGTACTTGAGTACATCGTATTGTATGTGCGGAGGGGGAGAGGTGTATGGGCCAATGCCGGAAAGAATGACAAAAAAAAATCAGCCCCGGGTCAAGTCGGGACTGATCATGGATGAAAAATCAGTGAAATCAAGCTTTTTCAAGATCACGAACGCCTGCATAGACCAGATCGAACAGGTCTTCCAGATGCTCCTCTTCAATACAGGAGAAGGCAATGCGCAGATCGGTCTCGCCGAGTGCGATAGTGCCAAGTCCATAATGATGAATGAGATGCAGCCGCAGCGCTTCTGCAGACACAGTCTTCAGCTTTAGGCACATGAAGTAACCGGAGTTGAACGGATAGTAAGTCCAGACGTCTTCGCCGTACTTTCCGCTATCGAGCAGCGCCTTCACTTTATTGGCGCGACCTTTCATGATTTGGAATTTCTCTTCCTTCTGAGCGGAGAATTCCGGTGCCTTCAGCGCATCCAGCACGAAGGTCTGTGATGGATGTGCTCCGCTGGAGATTGTGGCACGGATAATACCGAGCGTCTTCTGCTCCAGTGCAGACAGCAAGTCTTTGTTCTCCGAAGCAAAGGTGATGAAGCCTACACGGAAGCCCCAGACGAACTCTTCTTTCGTCGCTCCGTCCACCTTCACAGCGAGAACACGCGGATGCAGGCTGGCCAGCTTGCCGAACAGGGATTCCTTAAGGGAATCCTCGAAGAACAGTCCGAAGTACGCATCGTCACTAACGACAACTACATTAATGCCTTCCTCGGCTGCACGGAGAATGGCTGCAACGATCTCTTCACCTTCCTGAAGCCCTGGGGTATATCCCGTAGGATTGTTCGGGAAGTTGAGCAGTACGATCGCTTTGCCGCGTTCTTTCTGAGCGAGCAACGCATCCAGCAGACCTGCGCTATTGAAGGTCATTTCGTCCGTGAAGAGCGGATAGTTAACGGTCTCGGCATGACGACGGATGCCAAAGGTCAGCTCATAGTTCTCCCAGTTCTTGTCCGGATAAATGACGGCATCGCCCGGTTCTGCGAACAGATCGGCAACAATGCTAAGCCCATGAGTGAGGGCATTCGTCACAACGGGATTGCTGAAGGACTTGCCTTCCAGCGACGGATTCTCAAGCAGCATCTTCTCACGCCACACAGTACGCAGCTCGGGTTTGCCTGCCGGAGGAGCATAGCTGTAAAGATCCTTGGGGCTGTAGGCAGAGAGTTTATCTTGAATGACGCCAAGGTGCATAGGTACGCCGCCTTCAGTGGCAATGCCGATCGTAGCATTGTATTTCTTGGCATGAGCACCAGCTTCCGCAGATTGGCTTAGAATCCCTTCTTTAGGGAAATAAATTTCTTTGCCAAGGGTGGAGAGCATCTCGTAGACATGTTCATTTCCGGCTTTGATACTTTCGTTCAATTGTCCAGCCAATGAATTCATCAGTTTCATCCTTCCGGGTTATCTTGGGGAATAGATACGCTTAACATTGCCTAACATTATATCATCGCGAAATGCCGCCGTCACTGATGAAAGCGCGTTTTTTTCAAATAGTTTTACGGCATTTCCAGCGGCCTCAGCAGTCCGTTTTAGTTTTGAAAAAAGAACTGTCCGCAGTAGACGGACAGTTCTTTTTGGGTTTTATTTCATAAGGTGCAGCATCTTGTTATACCTGCCTTGAAGGGAGCGGGAAAGAACTGCTGGGCTACCCCATGCATTTCAGCAAGTTCGGCGAGTATACGTTGTCCACTGGACTAAAATAGGAGTGGATTCTACGTCTTCCTTTATAAATCATGTGGATAAGGACAGAACTTCTTCATCATTTCTATCGTTTCTGCATCCCGTTCTCCGTTCCGCTCTGCTAGACCGCTGATCACACCTGTCCGTTCGTCCTCTTTGAGATTCTGTCCGAATTTGAATTTGGCGGTCAACTCATCTGGTGTAATGCGGACAACGGCAACGCCCTTCAGACGGCCGCGATATTGCGGGTCAGTCGCATCAATCTCGTCATAGCCGCCTTCGGGCTGGAGTTTTTTCATAAACAGGGCTAACACCGTTGCTTTTTCAGTGATATCACTCACTGGTTCGGCGGTACCGAAGGCCGTGACGCTTTTAAAATATGCGGTGGCAGGGCAGGCGAGATGCGGATCGCTGAAATAGGAGGGAATGAGTGCGTACTCGTCCGCAACCGTGAAGCATACCCGCTCCTGGCGGCGGATGGCCTCCATCTTGCCTCCGGCATGGCTGCCGTGAAAATAAAAGCATCCGTCTATGTAGACAAAATTCAGCGGGGTCACCCTTGGCCGTCCTTGCTCATCCGTCGTGCCGAGAAAGCCGAAGCTCATCTCGTTCAGGAAGGTTTGCAGCTCCTCCTCGTTGTCGACCTGGAATTCTTTTCTGCGCATGTTGAACACTCCTCTGATTCTTGAATTTGTGGAGCGTTCGCTCCTACTTATCCTTGTATGTCTTGGTTTCTACAGGATAGAATGAAAATTGACAATAAAAAAGGACCGATTTGCATTATTTTTAGTAGTCCAATTGGTTTCATGAGTGAAAGGAATGGCCTCATTATGGAGCTTACATTACCCTACGATCAGTATCTGGCGTTACATCGTTATAAATATCTGGCTCTCTATCATGCTCTGCGTGCGGCCATTTTGGAAGGCACGCTGCCAGGTGGTACCCGGCTGCCATCCACGCGTAGATTGGCCGAGTTGTATAACTTGTCCCGAGGTTCGGCTTCTCAGGTCTATGAAATGCTCATGGCTGACGGCTATGTTCAGGCGGAGACCGGCCGGGGAACGTTTGTGTCGGAGGATATCTTTGCTGCAACGCATCAGGAAGCCCATGAACGGCCCCTTTCATCCCTTATTACTACTGAAGGGGGCGCTCCAGAGGCTGCGGAGTATGGTGAGCCGGCACATCTTCCACTCTCGGCTTGGGGGAAGCGTCTGGCAGTCACCTCAGCCCCAGCCCGAATTTATGAAGACTTCGGGGGCGATGTCATCGATTTTAGCAGCAAGGGACTGCAAATGGTGCATTTTCCCTACAGTGAATGGAAAAGCGCTCTTGCCTATGCCGGAGGTAAGGGCGGCACGCTGCTGGAGAGCGCCGGCCCGCCACAGGGCGATGAAGGTTTGAGGCGGGCCATCGCCACACATCTGCGGATTACCCGTGGCATCCGTGCAGAGGCCGGGCAGATCGTGTTGTTCAGCGGCTCGATGCAGGGCATCGTTCTGCTGACCCAACTGCTGCTGGACCCTGGTGCGCTCGCCGTTGCGGAGGATCCCGGCTTTCACGGCATCCGCCGGGCGGTGGAGGTAACCGGCGGAGTGCTAATCCCCGGCACGGTCGATGATAACGGCCTTGTGCCGGAGGACTGGAACGCTCGGCTGCTGTTCGTGACGCCGAGCCGGCAGTTTCCCACGGGCGCGGTGCTGCCCCTGGAGAGGCGGCGGGCGCTGCTGGACTGGGCGCAGCGTCATCATGCCGTCATCCTTGAGGATGACTATGACAGCGAATTCCGCTGGACAGGCCGTCCGATCGAGCCTTTGAAGGCGCTCGACCGGGAAGACCGTGTGATCTACATCGGCTCCTTCTCCAACACGATGTTCGCGGGTCTGCGGCTCGGCTACGCCGTGCTGCCGCAGCCGCTTGCCGGCCCTGCGGTGGCCGCCAAGGCCCTCTATGAACCGCTGGCGGCAGGGCTGCTGGAGCAGCGGGCCCTGGCACGGTTCATGAACACCGGCGGGTACCGCCGCCATCTGCGGCGGATGACCCGCATTTACGGCGAGCGCGGGCGGGCCTTCCGCGCCTTGCTCGCATCGCAGCTTGGCGGCTTGTTCGAGCCGCTGCCCGGCGATGCTGGCCTGCATGTGTACGCCCGCTGGCTGGGCAGCGCGGAGGCGTTCGAGGCTTTCCGCGCCGCTGCCCTCCGGCGCGGCGCAGGCTTCCGGGACGCCGGGCTGTACCGGGTAACGCCCGGAGCTCCTGCGGCCTGCTTTTATTTTTCCCATCTGGATCTTCCCGCTATAGAGGAAGGCATCCGTCGTCTGAAACAGGCATGGGATGATGTGCAAAATGCCACGTGACAAGGTATGATGGAAGAAGAACAGCTGCACTAAACTTTCAGGAGGTCACATTTATGCTGCATGCATCGCCGTCCTCTTTTGTCATTCTGCCCGCCCTGGCGAAGATTGTGTGCGAACCGGGTTGGAAATGGCAGAAGCGGGAGAAGCCGTTGCAAAATTATGATTTATTCTATATCTGGAGTGGGGAAGGCACGTTGGAGCGCAACGGGGTTCCTTTTGAGGTCGGCAAGGGAAGCTGCTTCCTGTTCCGGCCCGGAGACCACACGGTGGCTTCACATAATCCGCAAAAACCGCTCGTGCTTACATACATTCATTTCGATGTAGCTGAAGATGTAACCGAGGTTCCACAGCCTTACCGCGTACTCACGGAGACGGTGGAATTCGAGCATCTGCTTGCCCGTTATGTCAGGCTCTTTCTTGTGCAGACCTTCGCTGCGGAGCAAGAGGGCCAACTGATCCTGAAGCAACTGATGATTCACTTGCTGCGGGAGGATCGGGTCATGCCGGTGGAGCGTCATGTCAGCAACCAGCTTGCCGAGGTGATTCATGAGGTAGCCAACTATGTAAGCCAGCATCCCGGTTTATCGCACCGGGTGGAGGATCTTGCCGCCCGGGCGGGACTGTCGTCGCGGTATTTCTCCATTAAATTCAAGGAGCTTACCGGCTCGTCCGTTCAGTCCTATGTCATCCGTGCCCGGATTGAACGAGCCCAGCATTTGCTGCTGTATGCCGGGATGAACGTCACCGAAGTGGCGGACGCGCTGGGATATCGCGATATTTTCTTCTTCAGCCGCCAGTTCAAGCAGTATACGGGCAAAAGCCCCTCTGAGATCCGCTGATATCACGGGGCGTGATTATAATTACAATGTATAAAAGAAATCACAGAGAACCGGCGCCCACGCGGCGCCCGGTTTTTTGTGATGTCATAGCTGGCGGGAGTATAATCGTATTATAGAAGCGTATCCTTCGGATGTAACCGGGGTATAAGGTATATAAGTGCGCTTTTGTCAGGGGTGCTACATAAGGACCTTGGGGATGACGATACCAAAGGCTAAAGGAGAGAGAGAAATGTATGAGATTGTGTTAATACGGCATGGTGAGAGTGAATATAATAGGCAGAACCTGTTCACAGGCTGGAGTGACCCCGATCTGACCGAAAAAGGAATCCAGGAGGCTAAGGAAGCAGGCAAGCTGCTGAGAGAAGCCGGGTATACATTCGATCTGGCCTTTGCCTCCGTGTTGAAGCGTTCCATTAAGACCTTGCATTATATTCTTGAGGAATTGGATCTGTTGTGGCTTCCGGTACAGAAATCCTGGAAGCTGAATGAGCGTCATTACGGGGCGCTGCAAGGGCTCAGCAAGAGTGAAACGGCGGTGAAATACGGTGAGGAGCAGCTTCATATCTGGCGGCGTAGTCTGTCTGTCCGTCCACCGCTTCTGGAGCCGGATGATCCAAGATCTCCCCGGAGCGATATCCGTTATCAAAATGTTCGCGAGGGCGATATTCCGCGTGGTGAGAGCCTGGAGGATACCGTACATCGGGTCGGTGACTTCTGGGTCAACCGGATTGTACCACTGATCCGGAAGAAGGAGCGGGTTCTGATCTCTGCACATGGCAATACACTGCGGGCGTTGATCAAATATATGGAAGACATTGACGAGGCGACCCTACTGGACCTGAACATTCCAACAGGCGTTCCGCTGGTTTACAAGCTGGATGAGAATGTGAATCCGATCAGTCGCTTCTATCTTGGGGAGCCGGCTGAAGTGCAAGCCAAAGCCCAGGAGGTAGCCAATCAGAGTAAGGTTACAGAGTAAATCGAATGAGGTTAACTTGCCAGCCGATACAGGGCTGATCAAGGAAAAAGGGAGTTCTATAAGCCAGATGGTGGCTTTGGAACTCCCTTTTATGCGGTAAAGCGGCACGAAATAAATGATACATGAGGATATTCATGGAACGGATGAGGATTTTCTATGTTAGGATGAAAATTCTGATGCTACTATCAAGATGAGCTAATCAAGCAAAGGGGGAATCAATGAATATTCTCACACTTACAGGTGTTTGGAAGTTATGTTCCGGTCTTCGTTTCAACAAATATAAATCCGTAATATTGGAGGTGATCCCCTGAGCTTGTAACCTGTTCTTGAGCAATTCCGAATTCCACGCTATCAATAGATACAGCAATATCGGCAGAATAACCCCTCTAATTAACAAATAAACCCATATTATATAATAAATAAATGTTCGTGTATTTACGTGTCGTTTTTTGCAGACTCCGATCGGGTTCTATTAAAGTGAATCTCTCAAGCTATCCCTTAAACGAAAGGAATGGTGTAAAAGAATGAGGAAGAATTGTAACCGCTTACTTAAGATCGTGTTCTGCTTTATCCTGCTAGCTTCAATCATAACGCCTGGTACCAGTTCTCCTGCTTCGGCCAAGGTTCTGCCGGGATTGGCGGATGTGTCCAGAGAAGTAGCCGCCGAAGGGATTGTACTGCTGCAAAATCCGGAGTATAAGCCTGGGAATTCCCCAGTGAATGAGAATGAGCAAGTGCTTCCGATCAAGAAGAGTGAGAATGTATCGGTGTTTGGCCGCATACAAGCGCATTACTACAAATCCGGCACAGGCTCCGGCGGGGCTGTTCGTGTGGAGTATGTGAATGGCATTCTGGAGGGATTGCGGAATAACCCCAGTGTCAAATTGAATGAAGATCTGGCGAAGATCTATGCGGAGTGGATCAAAACACACCCCTTTAACAACGGCGGGGGTGGATGGGCAGCCGAGCCATGGTCTCAGGCGGAAATGCCTTTAACAGATCCTGTTGTGGATGCAGCAAAAGCAAAATCTGACACAGCTGTGGTCATTATCGGCAGAACAGCCGGTGAAGACAAGGATAATACGGACGTCAAAGGCGCTTACCGCCTCACGGACCTTGAAGTAGAAATGCTTAACAAGGTATATGCCAAATTCGATCGGGTTGCGATTGTTTTGAACGTAGCCAACGTTATCGATATGTCATGGGCGAAGAACTATCCCAAAGCTGCTATTGTCTATGCATGGCAGGGGGGAATGGAGGGCGGCAGTGCAGTAGCCGACGTGCTGACCGGAGATGTTACGCCAAGCGGCAAATTGAGTGATACGATTGCAGCTACACTGGCTGACTATCGTTCCACCGCCAATTTTGGCAGCAGAACGGAAAATGCATATGCCGAGGACATTTATGTAGGTTATCGTTATTTTGAGACCTTTGCTCCTGAAAAGGTGCTCTATCCATTCGGATTCGGACTGTCCTATACCAATTTCAAGATTACTACAAATAATGTTAACGTTGGCGACGATGAAGTTGCCGTAAGCGTAACCGTACAGAATACCGGAAAGACCGAAGGTAAGGAAGTTGTGCAGGTGTATTACGGCGCGCCGCAAGGGAAGCTTGGCAAGCCAACCAAGGAACTTGCTGCTTTTGCCAAAACCCGGTTGCTTCAACCTGGGGAATCTCAGTCGATCACGATTACGTACGATACCAAAGATATGGCTTCGTATGATGACAGCGGAATTACAGGTCACGATTCCTCCTACGTTCTGGAGGCTGGTGACTATAACATTTATGTAGGGAACAGTGTAAGAGACAGTGTGAAGCAAAAGACGTATACATTGCCTCAGTTGAAGGTTGTAGAAGTTTTACAGGAAGCGCTCGCACCGACTAAGAATTTTGACCGTATTAAACCAGGTGCGCCTAAGGGTGATGGAACCTTTAGTGAGGTTACTGAAAAGGTACCGACACGGAGTAACAACCTGGATGAGAGAATCAAGCAAAACCTCCCTGCGGCTATTCCGCAAACTGGAGACAAGGGCTACACCTTATTGGATGTGTACAATCAAAAAGTTACGATAGACCAGTTCATCGCTCAATTCTCCAACAATGATCTGGGTGCGATTATTCTAGGGGAAGGGATGTCTAGCCCTAAAGTTACTGCCGGTACTGCTGCGGCATTTGGCGGCGTCACCCAAAATCTGCTGAAATTTGGGCTTCCAATTGACAGTGCTGCCGACGGCCCGTCAGGTATCCGGATGGAGACCAACGCAGAGAGAGCAACCAGTATTCCGAACGGGACGATGCTGGCCTGCACATGGAACACCGAACTGAATGAAAGATTGTTCGACCTGCTCGGCAAAGAAATGCTGATCAATAATATTGACACTTTGCTTGGACCAGGGATCAATATCCACAGAAGTCCGCTCAACGGCAGAAACTTCGAGTATTTCTCAGAGGACCCGCTGCTGACAGGCATCATGGCTGCTGCGCAGACCAAGGGCCTCCAGAAGAACGGTACGGCACCAACACTCAAGCATTTCGTGGCTAACAACCAAGAAACAGACAGACACCTTGTCAATGCACTTGTCTCAGAAAGAGCATTGCGTGAGATTTATTTGAAAGGCTATGAGATGGCAATCAAGAGCGGGAAGGCGCGCTCGGTGATGACGTCCTATGGACCGGTCAACGGAACTTGGGCTGCCAGTAACTATGATCTGAATACCACCATCCTGCGTGGAGAATGGGGCTTTGATGGTATTGTCATGACAGACTGGTGGGCCAAGTTAAGTGAGGATCAAGGCTTCTATGCTACTTCCAATCGTTATGACGAAACGAACGGCAAATCCATGGTTCGCGCACAAAACGATTTGTACATGGTCATTCCGAATAATAATGCAGAGACTCACAGAAACCGGAATAACAGCACCTTCAATACGATGGCTTCGCTTACGAACGGTAGCCTGACCGTGGGCGAATTGCAGCGTTCTGCCAAAAATATTGTGAAATTCCTGATCCAATCTCCAGCTTTTGCAAGAACAGCCAAGGTTGATTATGTGGTCAACTATACACCGGGGAAAGATTGGTTCAGAGTAAGTACGGCCAAAGCCGGAGATCCGCAGCTCTCCGGGATTACAGTAGGCGGCAAGAAGATCAAAATCTTTAATCCGCTGAAGCTGGATTACAAAGCGTTTGGTGAGACGGATGGAATCAGCAGCTATCCTGAAGTTAAGGCTACAGGAATGGCTGGGGTAGACGTAACCGTTCGACAAGCCGACAAGGATCGGCCAGCTGCTGTAATTACAGCTACTGCCGGAGGAGAGAAACGGACTTATAAAGTAATATTCTCATCAGAGGAAGGTCTGGAGCCGATTTTTGAGAATCCAACCTATGCCTATTTGAAGAGTATTTCCGTTGGCGGCAAGCCGCTTGAAGGATTCTCACAGACCCGGTTCAGTTACGATGTAGGTCTCACTAACGGAGCTGTATTGCCTGTAGTTACGTTTGAAACAAACACAGGTATAACAGCGAAGGCGACAGTAGATAACGCTAATAAAAGAGTGACCATCAAAGCTGTAAGTACCGACCAAGCCAACTCCTATGTGATCCAGTTTGGTACGACACCACAGAGTGATGAGTTCGACAGCACCACGTTGAACAGCTTCTGGACCATTAATAAAGAAACGGCTACGAATGTAGAAAATAAAAATAACTGGTCGTTAAGCACGGTTCCCGGATTCTTGAGAATCATTGCTGAAAGAGGCGATTTCTGGAGCGATCATACCGATCTGAAAAACTACTTCCAGCAGGAAGCCTTTGGCAACTGGGAAGCTACTGTGAAGATTAATATGAGCAAAGCGCCAAATCAGAATTATAACGGTGTAGGTATTACCGCTTCACAGGATAACAACAATTATATCTGGGTGAAGTATGAATTCAGCACCGGAAAAATTATAGGTATGGTCAAAGAAACTGGAGGAGCGGCACCTGTAACCATCGGGCAGCTCTCAGCCAGCCAGGTGACCAATGTGTTCGGAGACAAGAAAGAGCTGTATCTGCGCCTCAAAAAAATAGGTAACAGCTACTCCGGTTATGTCAGTGCAGATGGGGTAGAGTATATTTCGCTCGGTAGTACAACTGCGAATTATGCCAATCCGAAGTTTGGATTACTGGCTTCTAACGGAAGTCAGGTTCTCACAGAGCCATTTATTGCTGATTTTGACTATGTGAGAATCAAAAGTGATGTTGCCTTGGCTGTGAAGAACATTGGCAAAAACACCAAACTGAAGGTGGCTGAGACGGAGTTCTCCTCCATTACACCAGTCATTACGCCGGTCACTTGTAACGATGTAGACGGCGGATTATGCTACACCAACACCAATAAAGGTGAAGCGATCTCCTATAAAGTGAATGTGGAGAAAGCAGGCACATATAAAGTTACATCACGTCTTCGTTCCAGTCAGTCCGATGTCGCTCAAATGTCCTTCGGCGTCTATGATGGCGAGAAGCATCTCGGCACCTTCGACCTGACTACGACCAAGGGCGAATGGAAAACGTTCAGAATTCCGGATGTTCAATTATCTGCTGGAGAACATAATCTTAGAATTGTCTTTGAAAGTGCTGGCATTGATATCAACTGGCTGACCTTCCAGCTGAAGCAGGATAATGTAGACACATCAGCGTTGGATGCAGCTATCAAAGCTGCACAGAACATTGATATGAATGCTTATACATCCTACAAAAAGCTCAAATTCAATGCTGTGCTAGAAGAAGTAAAGGGTGTTCTTCTGGAGCCGATCAATGACGAGGTTGTTGCAGACGCGATTGCTGTTCTAAATGCGGCTATCGCAGATTTGAACACCTCTTCCATGCCGGTCAATCTTGCACCAAAAGATACTCAAATTGTGGATAACGGCACTCGAATCTATGCATATAACGCACCATGGATCTATGCAGGCAATACCCAATTCAGATTTGAAGCGGGTACGGACGCCATGAGTTATGTCAATTCCAATGACCTTGTCTACTTTGGTCAGATTGACCTGACCAATCTGGCTGAAATCAGAGTACAGTATGCCCGTGAAGGCGCGTCCTCCCCATCCTTCAAGTTCTATACGGAGGCGGACAACACGGGGAAACCGGTAAAACGATCGACTACACAAGGCAGAGCGTATGCTGATGCCTATAGTGGTGGCGGTTCTTTTGAATACGGAAATGAGTTTGCCAGCATTACTCTGGCTCAAAGGGCAGGCGCTGCCTGGACCGGATATGGCATGGCTAGCACCAAGCAAACGCTGGGCAATGCCAACATTGATCACTATGTAGCAGATGACACTTTCCTGGACAGAAGCAAAGTAACAGGAAAACAAAATGTCTATATGCGATTCAATGGATTGAACGCCAACCTACAGTATATTGAACTCATTTATGCCGAACCGATTGAGGTTACCTTTGAACTCAATTATCCAGAGGCACCGGCAGCAGCCAAAGTAAAGGCGCTTAAGGGAGAAGCTTTTGGAACGCTGCCGCAGACACCGGTTCGTGAAGATTTTCTCTTCGAAGGCTGGTATGACAATAAGGCAGGGGAAGGCAGCGCACTGACATCGCAGACGGTATTGAACGCAAGCACAGTGTTCTACGCTAAATGGAAAGAAGATCTACAGGCCAAAGAGATTGTCTCTATTGCCCAGCCGCAGCTGCTAAGTGTACCGTTCGGTACTGCAGCAGAGGAACTGAATCTGCCGTCAAAAGTGGAAGCAACACTGGGTAATCATAAGACAGTTAACTTGACTGTAGAGTGGGATACCAAGGATTATAACGGTGGCAAAGCAGGGAACTACACCTTGGCGGGAACCTTCGAGCTGCCAGAGGGGGTTCTGAACAGTGCCAATAAAACAGTGGCCATCACAGTGGTCGTACTGCCGGAAGGCACCCGCCCGATCAAGATTACTGAAGTAGAGAAGCTGGAAAGCAGAAGTGTTGACTTCGGAACAACCTTTAATAAGCTGGATTTACCATCTTCAGCAACTGTAACAACGGATACGTATGGTACGAAGGCGCTTGCAGTAGAATGGAGCCCAGCGGGCTACAACGGAAATGCAGAAGGATCGTACACCCTAAGCGGCACCCTGGTGCTGGAAGAAGGAATGATCAATCCGAGCGATTTGAAAGCTTCCATTATCGTTAACGTATTGCCGGAAGTGGTTAAGGTCGCCAAGATTACTGCAGTGCAGGAGCTCGAAGGCAAGAGTATACCGTTTGGAACTGAATTTATCGGATTGAAGCTGCCATCTTCAATTACAGCGACATTGGATAATGGCGAGACGAAGGACATCACCGTGAAATGGAGCAGTGAAGGCTACAATGGTCATCAGGAAGGAAGCTATACTTTGAGCGGCACACTGGTGCCAACGGAGGGAATTAGTAATCCAGACGACCTGAGAGCATCCATTATCATTCATGTCCTGCCGGAAGTCATTAAGCTGGCAGAAATTAAGACCGTTCAAGCATTGGCGAGCAAGAGTGTTGCTTACGGTACTGGCTTTAATGGGCTGGAACTGCCAGGGGCAGTATCCGTAATCTTGAATAATGGAGACATTAAGATCGTTTCCGTTCAATGGAGCCAAGAGGGTTACAACGGTAATGCAGAAGGAACATACACCCTTACGGGGAACCTGATCCTGCCGGAAGGTGTAGTTAATCCGCAGAGCCTGAAAGCGGAGATTTCTGTAGTCGTCAGACCTAACAGTGGTGGAGGTACAGGTGGTGATGGTGGTTCGAGCGAAGGTGGGCAGCAGCCTGGCGGGTCGGGCCCAAGCACACCGGTTACCCCAGCGACTCCATCTGTTCCAGGGGAAGTAGTTAAGCCTGGAGAGCCACAACCTCAATCTCCAGCGACAGGTGAAGGCATCAAGACACCTGAGCAAATCAAACAAGAGTTGAGTCTCAAATTTAAAGATGCTGACTTGATCCCAAGCTGGGCGGAATCTGCAGTAGCAGCCCTGGCCGGGAAAAATATTATCAGCGGACGCACGGACGGAAGCTTTGATCCGAGCGGCCAAGTGAACCGTGCTGAATTCCTGGCTATGGTTGTCAAAAGCTTTGACTTCAGTATGGGCGACCAACAGAAATCATTCATCGACGTTCTGAGCGGAGCCTGGTATAAAAACTTTGTTGATATCGGAACGTCTAATAATCTGATCAATGGCATCGGTAATGGCCTGTTCGCTCCTAACAAGAGTATCAGTCGTCAGGACTTGTGTGTCATCGCATTCAACGCATTGAAGAAGCTGAATGTGGAGCTGCCGCAAGTGACCGGACATGACTTCCCGGATGATGCATCCATTGCGGGCTACGCCAAAGAGGCGGTCTATGCCTTCAAAGCACTGGGTATTGTCAATGGCGGCACCGGCGGAAAAATGGACCCGACTGCACCAGCCACAAGAGCGGAAGCAGCGGTAATCATCAAGAACGTACTGGATTACTATACTAGCGTAACAAGCACAACCGTAAAATAACTTCTATTAGAAAAGAGCTGGCAGACTGCATCAGTCTGCCAGCTGTCCCAAAACCATGTTCACCTCGCGTAACTAAACAAGGGTATCCCGGCGCCGCTCATCCAAGCGGATAGGGATACCCTTGTTTTTCATTGTCATTGTAAAAACTACAGCGGGCGATGGAGGCTGCCCAGCAGTTCGCCCATTTTCACTTTGGTGTTCACCCGCAGGCCAGGGCGCGGGGAGAACGTGCCGTTCTCAGTGAGCAGCACGACCGTTGACCCAAATTCAAAGTAGGCGAGATCGCCGCCTTTTTCCCATGTAGCTACCTTGTCATCGGCGTAGCGGATGCTGCTGACATTCATTGCGCCTACCTTAACTACTGCGGTCTCGCCATAGTCTCCGGCAATATAGGTAATTAGCCGTTCGTTGCGACTCAGTACGCCTTTCATGTTCCGCATGCCGAATTCATTGACGGGATAGGCCCGTCCACGGATATAATCGCTCTCCACCTTGCGTCCCGCAATCGGAGAATGTATACGGTGATAGTCGGTGGGGCTCAGGTAGAGTACGAAGAAGAACCCCCGTTTGTACAGCTCCAGGTGGGGGGAATGATTCAGCAGTTCCTCCAGTTTATAATCCTGGCCTTTTACATTCATAATAGTGCCGGCCTGTATTTCCCCCATGGCGGTAATCATCGCATCCACAGGGCTTGCCAGCGCGTTGGGCTCCGGCGCGACAGGACGCATACCGGGCTTCAGCCGTCTGCTGAAGAATTCATTTAGCGTACGGTATTCTTCAAGGTTCTTTTCCGCTTCAGCGGCTGGAATACGATAAGAACGAATAAATGCCGGAATAAAGAAACGGCTGAGTCTGCTATGGGATACGGCCCCCATCACCTGCGATAGCCATCTGTGTGAGGACAGCTCGGTCATCAGCCGTAGCAATTGTTTAACCATGCCCATCTCCCTTCCATAATACAGCAGTACGGCCCGGCGAATCCGGACCGTAACCGCTCTGCATTATATTGACATAGAATAGGAGACAAATCAACAACCTTCTACTACGGACTGCCGTTTTCCAGAAGAAAACGCGCATAACCCATGGGTCGGCGATAGCTGTCTTTCCAGGTCTCGGACAGTCCGGCTTTACGGAATCCGTAGCGCTGATCGCGTCCGTTGCACTCGATAAAGAATAGGCGTCCGTTCGCAGCGATGCCGATATCCAGTCCCACATCGGCCAGCTCCGGAAGGCCCTGTTCCAGCCAACGTGCAACGGCAAGACCAAGAGTACCAACCGACATGCGAAGATGAGCTGCGGCTTCGCCTGGGAAGGCCTTCTCCAGCGCAACATTGGAACGGAGCGCTTCGCCGCCTCTGGCAATGTTCGATACGAAGCCGCCGGGGGCGGCCACCTTGGCGAACATGCCGGTGATCTGCCATTCCCCGCCCCAGCCGCGTTGGACGGTGACGCGCAGATCAAAGGGCCGGCGCCCGATGACGGCTAGCGGAATGCGCTCCTGCACCAGATACGGCACGGAGGCCAGATGACTCCGCAGCGCCCGTGGCAGCGCATCTCTGCTAACAGGAACGCTCACCCAGTGTCGCGATCTGGCAGAGTAGTAAATCCACGTCCAGTTCCCTGCATTCCGGTGAATCAGGCGCATGACACCTTTGCCGATACTTCCTCGGCATGGCTTTAAGATGAGATCGGGGAAACGGTCCATCATAAGCTTCAGCCCGGACAGGCCAAGCGCCGTAGCTGGCAGGAAGTCCCGTAGATCCACGCTCTTCCGGAGAAGGGTGTGGATCTCGTCCTTGCCATAACGGTTCCAGGCGTTGAAGACCCTGGGACCATGGCGGAGCAGCCTTTTCATGCCAGAACTGTTCTGATGGTAAATAGCCCGGTTATGAATGACGGTGGGCGTGGGGATGACGGTTCTCCGATATCCCTGGGTTTCTTTTATATAGGCGGCGCTGAAGCCCGAATCTGTATCGATTTCATCCAGACGCAGGAAGCATGGGACCAAGCCGTACACAGCGGCTGCCTCCTCATAGTTGGAAAGGGATTCCTGTCCCGTTCTCAGCCGGGGAACGCCCCGGTGCATCGCGGCATTAAGCAGTATTCCTACGAGCTGTTGCCCCATGTTCGTTCCTCCTGTTATCTTCAGTCGCTTACGGCAATGTGCTTCTCTCCTTAGTATATGTTTGTACGTCCCGGTCAGGGTGGACGAATGCGCGGCGGCAGACGCCCTTTTTTACGGAGCCGGAAGGGTGTCATTCGCCTACCTCACTGCATATGATGCCTAGGAGATACATTCGATGGAAGGAGGGGACTGCTTGTGAGGAGAACCCCCAAAAAGCAGCCGCGTTCTGCTAAAAACAAACTCTACTTCGTAGATAATCCCAACACCGAGGAATTGAGCTTTCTGAGCAGAAGCCAAAAAGTTTCTCCGATGACAGGGAGCACGGTCGGCAATACAAAAGCGGATGAAGAGGCGGATGAAGAGGCACAGCAGGCATTACAGATTAGCGCGGTGGGAGTGGCGGAAGCAGGTGCGGCATTGGCCGTGCCGAATGTCGTACCCGCCGGAGAGCAGCATCGGGAAGAGAAAAATCAGAATCAGGGAACTCCACAGAAGGAGCAAGAAGCGGATACAACGGTCTTAAGGCTGGCAGAGAAGGAGCGTCTGCAGCCCGTGTATACAGATGATCTTTCTGATGCATCTGTTACCGGGGCTAAGATTGCTCCCCGTACGATAGATGGTTCCAAACTCAAGTACGGTATTATTGGCACACCTTGGCTACAGGATTATGCCGTACAGAGTATAAATATTGCGGACAAGGCAGTAACCTCTTCCAAGCTTGCTCACGAAGCTGTTTCGGGTGAGCATTTGGCGGAAGGCAGTGTGACCGGAAGCAAGCTGCTGGACCACTCCATTGGCGCAGAAAAGCTGAAGAATGGTAGCATCGGTCCGGATAAGCTTGCAGACCGCGTAATGGACGGCGGTAAAATTGCCGACCATTCGATAGAGAGCCGTCATTTAAGCCAATTCATCATCACTTCGGATTTGTTGGAAGACGGTGCCGTTACCGGTGATAAAATAGGAAGCGGCAGCATTGCCAGCCGCCATTTGGCTAACGGCAGCATTGACCGCTCGAAGCTGGCGGACGGCGCAGTGGCGGAAGACCAGATTGCCGATGGCGGAATCACCGGTGCCAAACTGGCCCAAGGTATTATTGAAAGTGGTCACCTCGGCGATAGTGTCATCCTGGCGCAGCATCTGGCGCCGGGTGCCATCGGACGGGATCAGCTGGCCAGCGGCCTGATCGGCAAGGAGCAGCTCCAGCCCGGGATCATCGACAGCAGCCATCTGGTTGATGGCGCCATCGGATCGCGTCAGCTCCGCACGGAAGCAGTGCGGGCGACACATCTCAGCCCGGACAGCATCGGTGGGGAACACATCGCTGAAGGGGAGATTACCGGCCGTCATTTGGCCGACCGAAGCATTTCCTTCGTGAAACTGGCAGAGGGGGCCGTCGGTACCGCCCAGCTTGTGGAGCAGGCGGTCACGGCTTCGAAAATCGCAGACCAAAGTGTGCTGGCGCATAAGCTGGCCGATGAAGCCGTGAATACCCGGCACATCGCCAAGTCAGCCGTACGCGGTCCACAACTGGCCGCGCAGTCGGTATCCTCCGTTCATATCCAGCGGGAGACCGTGGAGCATTCTCATCTGGCAGAGAACGCAGTGGGACCCGAGCAGATTCAGGAGGAAGCGGTAAAGACCCTCCATCTTAGTCCTGGTGCGGTTACGGGAGGACAGCTTGCAGTGGAGTCTGTGGGTCAGGAGCATCTCCGCCCGCTTAGCATTACTTCTGGCAAGCTGGCGGACGGTGCAGTTACCACCTCCAAATTGGCAGCCGGTGCGGTAGGCAGTCATGCTCTCGCCCGGGAAGCGGTCAGCGGGGATCATCTCGCTCAAGGTACGGTGGGGGAGAAGCATTTGTCGGATGCCAGTATCAGCGGGCGTGTGTTAAAGAGTGGTGTAGTGCAGGCCGAACATTTGGCGCCGGGATCGGTAGAGCGTAGGCACCTTGGGGATAACAGTGTGACAGAGACAGCTCTGCAACCCGGTGCAGTTTCGGGCGACAAGCTGGCCTCCGGTGCAGTGAAAGAGATTCATCTGTCCGCAGGGGCAGTTCAACCGCATCATCTGGCTGATTATGCTGTGACCTCACTTAAGCTCTCCCCGGAGAGTGTGTCCACGGATAAACTGGGTGACTTATCGGTCACCTCGATCAAGCTGGCGGACGGTAGCGTGGATTCATCCAAGCTGACGGCGGGTGCCATTCTTCCTGAGCATTTGTCTCCAGGGGTGATCGGGTCAAGCGCGGTCGCCGACAGTGCCTTACAAGGCAAGCATTTGTCCATCGGAAGTATTGGCGGAACACATATCCGTCCACTTTCTATCGGCAATGGTCACATTATCCCGAACGCCATATCGTCTATTCAGCTTCAGAATGGAAGCATCGACGGTACAAAGCTGGCGAAGAGTTCGGTGAATGCTAGTCACCTGGCTGCGGATAGTGTGGGGGAAGGTCATCTGGGCTCCGGCGCGGTCAAAGGCCGCCATATCGAGTTTGGTGAGATTACACTACAGCATTTAGCGGAGGAAGTACGGACAGCAGAACTACTGCCAGATGGAAGTATTACCGGAGAGAAGCTCGCCGACAGCGTCATCGGTCCCCTTCATCTCACACCGGAGAGTGTGTATGGTGAGCATATAGCCGGGGATACCGTAGAAGGCCATCATATCGTGTACGGAAGTATCACGCTGGAGCATCTTGCACAAGAGACGCGGACAGCTAAGCTGTTGCCCGACGGTAGCATTACCGGAGCGAAGCTCGCGGAAGGTTCGGTGAACACTCTCCATCTCACAGCAGGCAGTATAAAGGGTGAACACCTGGTCAATCAGTCGGTAGAAAACCGTCACATTCTCCCCGGTAGTATCACTATGGAGCATCTGGCGGAAGAAGTGCGGACATCCGAGCTGTTGCCCGATGGCAGCATTACCGGAGAAAAGCTGGCAAAAGGCTCTGTAGGCTCTTTCCACCTTACACCGGGCAGTGTATATGGTGAGCATTTAGCCGGGGAGATGGTAGAGAGCCATCACATCCGTCCTGGCAGCATTACACTGGAGCATCTGGACGGAGAAGTACGGACTGCTGATCTCCTGCCTGACGGCAGTATCACCGGGGTAAAGCTGGCGCAGGATGCAGTAGGTTCCCTTCATCTTGCTCCGGGAAGTATTTATGGCGAGCATTTAGCTGGAGAGATGGTAGAGGGTCGTCACATCATACCTGGAAGTATCTCCATGCAGCATCTGGCTGAAGAGGTGCGATCGGCTGAGCTTTTCCCAGACGGCAGCATTACTGGTGCCAAGCTGGCGGGCAGCTCCGTAGGCTCCACTCAATTAGCGCTGGGCAGTATATACGGTGAGCATCTGGCAGCAGAGACGGTCGATAGCCGTCACGTCATACCTGGAAGCATTTCCTTGTCACATCTGGCTGAAGAGGTTCGGACAGCCGAACTGTTAGTGGACGGAAGTATTACCGGAGAAAAGCTGGCGGAAAGCTCTGTAGATTCGCTCCATCTAGCCCCGGGCAGTGTAAATGCAAAGCATATCGCAGACGAGACAGTTGATAGCCGTCATATCCTCCCAGGCAGCATTACTCTCGCCCATCTGGCTGAAGAGGTTCGGACAGCCGAACTGTTGGTGGACGGAAGTATTACCGGAGAAAAGCTGGCGGAAGGCTCTGTAGATTCGCTTCATTTAGCTCCAGACAGCGTAAATGGGAAGCATATCGCAGACGAGACAGTTGATAGCCGTCATATCCTCCCAAGCAGCATTACTCTCGCCCATTTGGCTGAAGAGGTACGAACAGCCGAACTGTTGGTGGACGGAAGTATTACCGGAGAAAAGCTGGCGGAAGGCTCTGTAGATTCGCTTCATTTAGCTCCAGACAGCGTAAATGGGAAGCATATCGCAGACGAGACAGTTGATAGCCGTCATATCCTCCCAGGCAGTATCACACTTGCGCATCTGGCCGAAGAGGTACAGACAGCCGAACTATTGGTGGACGGAAGTATTACCGGAGAAAAGTTGGCAACGGGTTCCGTTGGGTCATTGCATCTCGCGCAGGGCAGCGTATACGGTGGGCATTTAGCTGGAAAGACCGTAGAGAGCCGTCACATTCGTTCTGGCAGTATCACCCTTGCGCATTTGGCAGAGGAGGTATACACGTCCGATCTCTTGCCTGATGGCAGCATTACAGGAGCGAAACTGGCAAAGGGAGCGGTGAACGGACAGCATCTGCAGCCTGATAGCATAACTGGCGGGCACCTGGCCGAGCAAAGTGTGGAAGAGCGGCATGTAAGACCCGGCAGTATCACCCTTGCGCATTTGGCAGAGGAAGTATACACGCCCGATCTTCTGCCTGATGGCAGCATAACAGGAGTGAAGCTGGCAAAGGGAGCAGTAAACGGACAGCATCTACAGCCTGATAGCATAACTGGCGGGCACCTGGCCGAGCAAAGTGTGGAAGAGCGGCATGTAAGACCCGGCAGTATCACCCTTGAGCATTTGGCAGAGGAAGTATACACGTCCGATCTCTTGCCTGATGGCAGCATTACGGAAGCGAAGCTGGCAAAGGGAGCAGTGAACGGACAGCATCTACAGCCTGATAGTATAACTAGCGGGCACCTGGCTGAGCAAAGTGTGGAAGAGCGGCATGTAAGACCCGGCAGTATCACCCTTGAGCATTTGGCGGAGGAGGTATACACGTCCGATCTCTTGCCTGATGGCAGCATAACAGGAGCGAAACTGGCAAAGGGAGCGGTGAACGGACAGCATCTGCAGCCTGATAGCATAACTGGCGGGCACTTGGCCGAGCAAAGTGTGGAAGAGCGGCATGTAAGACCCGGCAGTATCACTCTTGCGCATTTGGCGGAGGAGGTATACACGTCCGATCTCTTGCCTGATGGCAGCATAACAGGAGTGAAGCTGGCTGAGCAAAGTGTGGAAGAGCGGCATTTGCGTCCTGGTATTATTAAGCTTGAGCATCTGGCAGAGGAAACAAATATCAGCGGACTGCTGCAGGATGGCAGCATACCGGGGAATAAGCTGCTGCCAGGCAGTGTAGGAACACTGCAATTGTCGACCGATGCCGTCGGGACTACAGAGCTGCAGGATGAAGCAGTGGATTCCGGCAAAATCGCCCCATTCTCTGTACAGTCCCGCCATCTGGTGGAAGAGAGTGTACAGGGCTATCATCTTGCGCCGGGCGCGGTTAGCGCAGAGCATCTGGTCCCCGGCACGGTCAATCCGGAGCATCTTTCCTTCAAACCGGTGCAGACTGCCGGGTCGCGCGAAGCCTTTCAGCAATTTGGCATGACAGCCTTTATGTTTAATGGGGATGCAGAAAACGTCGAAGTGACGGTGACCTTCGATGAGAGCTTTGGGCACACCGGCTATGTCCTTGTGGCGATGACGAATCAACCTTTCTTTCATGCCTCTCTCAAGAGCCGGTCCTTGCATGAAGCTGTAATCGAGATAGTTAGGCTGCGTGAGAACAGTCAGTTCTACGGCGTCGTTTCCTGGATTGCTATCGGTTCCCCACAGGCTAAACCCGCAGGGAATCAGGTTCCTTTCGATTAAAGGATGGCTGCATAAGCCCATCAATGACTAGCGCGGCCTTAGGCCGCGCTTTTTTTCATCATTACATGAGATTCAGGTTCCGTGGCATTGCCGGAGGATATGGGCTCTTTGTCACTAAACGGCATTTGTCCTGTTTTCTGTGCAGATGAGACATTGGCCGTTACCCTGCACGGCGGATGACATAAACTGTGGTGTAACCCCCAGCCCGGATAATCAGCCCTGCAAGAAAGGTGGATGTGATATGAAGCCCAAACGTTCCTCTGCCCGTCGCCAGTTGCGACCGGCTTCCAAAGCTCGCCGGCGGACGGCCCGTCCGGTGCAGCGAGCTGAAGCAGTACCTCCTGTTAATCATCCCGAGCCTTATGTGTCCGTTATCATTCCCGCCATGAATGAAGAGCGGACCATCCGTGGTGTGATCGCCGAGGCCAGGGGGGTTCATACGCGTTGTGAGGTTATTGTGATAGTGAACGGCTCTGCTGATCGTACGGCAGAAATGGCAAGTTCATCAGGTGCCCGCGTAATCTCCTATGAACAGCCGCTTGGACATGACGTTGGACGCAGTGTTGGAGCAGATGCGGCCATGGGGGAAGTCCTGCTGTTCTTGGATGGAGATTTTGTTATACCGGCTTCAAAATTGCGTCCTTTCGTGCGGGCTGTAAGCGAAGGCGCTGACATTGCCCTGAATGGTTATTCCGGTCCGGTCCGACAGGTAACGCCTCATCCGGTGGTGCTCTCTAAGCATGCGTTGAACCTCTTGCTCGGCCGTCCGGACCTGAAAGGCAGCTCTATGACTGCTGTGCCGCATGCCTTGAGTCGCAGGGCGCTTGCAGTGCTGGGCAGCGGCTTGCTGTCCCGTCCGCCGCTGGCCTATGCGGCAGCCGTTACGACAGGCCTGCGGGTGCAGGCGGTCCATACAGTGGAGGTTGGGAAACTGAACTCGATCCGCCGTAAGGCGGGCGGAAGTGATCCCCTGCAGCAGCAGATCGTAGAGGATCATCTGGAGGCGGTATCTCTGCTGCTGGAGCGGCGCGGACACCGGGCCGGCTTCGGCGACGGGAGCCGGCGGCGTGAGATCGTGAGGTGACAGATGACAGATGAAAATAAAATCGAAAGGTAGACGGAAGCTTACCGTGGCCGTGCCTGGCAAGTCCGCTTCTCAGAGAACGGCCAGGGGTGCAACAGCAGCGGCCAGTAGAAGGAGTCCGCGGCGCAGCAGCGGCCGGCCGGTTGTGACCCGTAAAGATGTCCTTCGCAAGACGGGGAAATGGAAGTGGAATGGCACCCTGTCGGTGATCATCTCGGCGCGTAATGAACAGAAAACGCTGCTGCCTTTGCTCAAGCAGGTGTCGCGCCTTCAGCCTATGGAGATCATTGTCGTGCTTAACGGATGTAGTGACAACAGCTTCCGGCAAGCCCGCCTCTCCCGGGAGGCGATGATCATCCACCTTCCGGATGCTGCAGGCCATGATGTCGGCCGGGCCATAGGCGCAAAGCTGAGCAGAGGTGACATCCTGCTGTTCCTCGACGGCGACATGGTGATTCCGGCGTCGCAGCTTGCTTCCTTCCCTGCCGCTGTAGACAAAGGAGTGGATGTTGCCCTTAATGACCTGAACTCGCTGCTGCCGCCGTTCCGGCTGAGCGACGATGTAACCCGCAGCAAGATGTTTCTGAATCTTGCTCTGGGTCGGGGCGATCTGGGTGTTAGCTCCATGACGGCCGTTCCACATGCGCTCTCCCGGCATGCGCTGGAGAAGATCGGCTTTCAGGAACTGATGGTTCCGCCCAAGGCACAAGCACTCTCTATCCTGAGAAGTCTCCGGGTGGAGCAGGTGGGAACGGTTGATGTCATCAAGCATAATCGGCTGCGCAGAAGCAATATTGGAACAGGCAACGCTGTGGAGCAGCTGATTACCGGAGATCATGCTGAGGCGCTGCAAGAGGTTCTTTCCCGGCGAGGCCCAGGCATTCTTGTGCCGGAAGAAGTCTTTTGGGAGAAGCGGCGCCAGATGGCGATCTGGAGGAATGGGTTATGACGCGAACCAGTATTATCATTCCGACCTATAACGGACTTCGCCTGCTGCGGATCTGTGTGGAGGCCATCCGGGCTTGGACGGATACTCCTTATGAAATCATTGTCGTAGACAATGCCTCACAGGATGGGACCGCAGAGTACTGCCGATCTCAGAAATTGGCGTTCATCTCCTTGCCCGTCAACCGCGGCTTCCCCGCCGCCTGCAATCTCGGGCTGCAGCTGGCTTCCGGTGATGAAGTGCTGCTGCTGAATAATGATGTAGTTGTCTCCACCAGGTGGCTGACCAATCTGAAGGCGGCGCTGTACAGTGCGCCAGGTGTTGGGATTGTCGGGCCAGTGACGAACTATGCAAGTGGCCGGCAGCAGGTCAAGACGGAATACACCGACTTGCCGGGGTATCATGAAGCCGCGAAAATCGCGAATGTCCCCGATCCCCGCAAATGGATCGGAACGCAGCGGCTGGTGGGCTTATGCTTTTTGCTGAAGCGAGAGGTGCTGAATTCTGTGGGACTGCTTGATGAGATATTCTCACCAGGACATTATGAGGACGATGACTACTGTTACCGCGCTCGTCAGCAGGGTTACCGGTTATTGATTGCCGGAGACTGTCTCGTGCACCATGAAGGAAGCGCCAGCTTCAAGGAAGTATACAACAGCGGCTGGAATGATCTGGTGGAACGAAACCGCGGCAAGTTTATAGATAAATGGCAGGTAGACCCTGCGAATTTCATGTAATATGCAGACCCGAAGACTAACGACGTAGATAAAGAGGAGGAAAGTAAGTGAAGGGAGTCATACTGGCGGGCGGAACAGGTTCCAGACTTCTACCGCTGACCCGGCTTATGAACAAACATTTGCTTCCGGTCGGCAATTATCCTATGGTGTGCTACGGTATAGACCGGCTGCGCCGAGGGGGGATCACCGATATTCTTCTGGTCATCAGCAAGCAGTCCGCCGGGTTGTATACCGATTTTTTGGGCAGTGGTGCCTCTTTCGGCGTCTCTCTGACTTATAAAATTCAGGAAGCCGCGGGAGGCATCGCAGAAGCTCTGGAGCTTGCGGAAGGATTCATTTCTCCGGGGGAACGGTTCGTGGTTCTGCTCGGCGATAATCTGTTTTTGGACGATCTTACCCCATACGTAGATAGCTTTCTCAAACAGTCTGAAGGGACGGCCAAAGTGCTGCTGACACCAGTAGAGGATGCACGCAGATATGGTGTTCCCGTTTTTGACGATAAGGACCCTTCGTGGATTGCTTACATCGAGGAGAAGCCCAAGCGGCCAAAGACGAATTACTGCGTGACCGGTATTTATATGTACGACTCGGACGTATTTGATATTATACGGCGAATCGCTCCCTCAGGAAGAGGCGAACTAGAGATCACCGATGTGAACAACCTATATGCTTCAGTCCGCAAGCTGAGCTATGATGTGCTGAAGGAATGGTGGAGTGATGCGGGAACATTTCAGTCTCTGCGAGAGGCTGGAGAGAAACTCAAGGATACCTTGTGATGAAGCAGTGGAGTGTTCCGGGAAGTTACCGGACACTCCTTTTTTGGTTAAATGTTGCATGGTCGCACATACTATTTTCAATTCATCATCTAGAGGAGGAACAGTATGAAAGCGGCAGTTACCCATGCATTTAAAAAGCCTTTGGAAATCAAGGAAGTCGGATTACGTGATCCAGAGCCACATGAGGTTGTCGTCAAAATCCATGCCTGCGGCGTGTGCCACACAGATCTTCATGCCGCGAACGGGGACTGGCCAGTCAAGCCGAAGCTACCTTTAATTCCCGGACATGAAGGTGTTGGTGTGATCGTACAGGTCGGCGCCGGTGTACATCACTTGCAGGTAGGGGATCGGGTGGGTATTCCCTGGTTGTATTCTGCTTGTGGTCACTGCGAATTCTGCCTGAGCGGACGTGAGACGCTGTGCTTGCAGCAGCAGAACGCAGGATATTCGGTCGACGGCAGCTATGCCGAATATTGCATCGCCCATGGCGATTATGTCGTCAAAATCCCTGACGCCATCGATTTTGTGCAGGCAGCGCCGTTGTTTTGTGCGGGCGTTACCACCTACAAAGCTCTGAAGGTATCCAAAGCCCGTGCGGGGCAATGGGTGTCAATTGTGGGTGTGGGCGGTTTAGGTCATCTGGCTGTTCAATATGCCAAGGCTATGGGGCTGAATGTGGTTGCCGTTGATACTTCCGAAGAGAAGCTGAAGCTTGCGAAGCAATTGGGAGCTGACTTGGTGATTGATCCGAGGAATGACGATCCTGCAGAGGTACTAAAAAATAAATTAGGCGGGGTTCAGGCCAGCATTGTCACGGCTGTTAACAAAAAAGCGTTCGACAGCGCCTATTATTCCCTCAAACGGGGTGGCACGCTGGTTCTGGTGGGATTGCCACCGGAGAAAATGGAGGTGCCTATTTTCAACACGGTGCTGGATGGGACAACCATCGTCGGCTCGATTGTCGGTACGCGACAGGATCTGGAAGAGGCTCTGCAGTTTGCAGCGGAAGGGAAAGTGAAGGCGATCACAGCAGTCAGGAAGCTGGAGGAGATCAATGAGGTCTTCTCAGAACTGGAGCATGGCGAGATTGACGGGCGGATTGTTCTAACGCTATAGAACCCAATACGTAATCAAAGCTCTGCCATACAGCGGAGCTTTTTTTTGCGTGAACCTAGGATGGAAAGGCATCCATTTGTAGAACAGGCCTAACATTTCCAGGGGGCGGATCATGTTTTTTTCGACGAACCACCAAGTCATCCTTTCCTGCTTGTGAAAATGGGCGGGATACAGGTAGCACAACTTCGCGAATAGAAGGTACTTCCGGCACCGCTAGGGCTCCTGCCGCATATGTTGTAGCAGGGCGTTTGAGCAAAGGAGACATGAAGGTGCAGAATAAAATAACAAAAGTGCTGCAGCACATGGCCCATACGCACGAACAGATGGCGCGGATCCTCGACGCCGAACGTCACGTGGTTGTCCGTATGTCGCAAATCGTCCACGATTTGCCGGATGCAGAGCCTGATTTTGGAGGAACCAGCGGTCTGATCGAAAGCTCGGGTCAGGTCAACAAGAATATTATTTCGTACCTCAATGCCCTGGCTGATCTGGAAGAGGCGATGGCGGAAGGGGTCGGCAGAGTCATCAAGGAAATGAACGGGCAGGAAGAAGAGTAGGCGCAAGGAGTAGGAGGCTGGTGATGAGCAGGGAGAAGGCTTTTCTACAAATGCTGGAGTCAACGGCAGTGATCCAGTGGAACGTCGCCATGATTCTGGAGGCGAAGGCTGTCGAGGCGGAGAAGGTCAAACAGTGGACACAGCACCATATCCACGCGAGAGTGTTCGAAAGCCATGAGGAGCAGTTAAAAGAAACCCTCTCCATTCACGAGGTGATCGTTGAGATGGTCGAAGGACTGACCAAGCTGGAGAACGGGCTTTACAGCAATTTGAAGGCTGTGCTGGGCAGTGGTGAGGAAGAAGGCGGCGGAGAAGGGTTCTCGGGCGGCGACGGGTTTGATTTTGGGGACCTGAGCAAATGACCGGGGGCCGTCTATCGGAGCATGCCGTCAAACTGGAGATGATCCGCTCCATTTCCCGTAGCCAGGCTGCGTTGGCCGCCATACTGGAGAGCATCGCCGAATTGACGGGGCATTCCGAGCTGACGGCCCGCAAACTGAGCGACAATATCCGGATCTTAAGTGGGTACCAGAGCGCCATGTGCCGGATGATGTCCGGCATTTCACTGCATCGGCCTAAACGGGGAACTCCTGCAGCGCCATGGTTAAACAAGACCAAGACTTGGGCTGAAGGAACCTCCAAAGTACATGGAGTACAGGAGGAATAAAGAGAATGAAGAAAAAGAGCAGCAGAAAAGTGCGTTTAGGCACGACAACCCGCAGACGGCGCAAATTGTTGCTGTCGCGGAAGGTCAAGGTCCGCAAAGGCCTTGCCCGCAAAACTCGCAAAGGGCTGATCCGTAAAGGGAAGACCCGCAAAAGTCCTGTGCTGCGCAAAAAAAGAAGACTTCGGCGGCGCCGCATCCTGCGCAGAAGAATCAACATTGCCCCACAAGCTAACGCAGCACCTTCAGTGGATCCTAACGATGCACCACAGGTGATTCCGCTCCCCCCGGATCTTGGCGTCTCTCTGGAAACGCCTCCGGGAGACGCCTATCAGCAGGGCTACACCGAAGCATACAACGTGGGGTTCGACGCCGGTTTCGCCAAGGGCTTCGAGGACGGGCATAAGCTGGAATTCAAGTAACCCAGAGGCGGAGTGGCCTGGGTCAAGAAGGAAATAACATCCGGTCGGGAGGAATCCGTCCGGATGTTTTGCTGTGCTTTTTTTCCGGAAATCCCCTCCTCAAAGTGGACCCGAATATGATAGACTTCTTGTCAGGGTCTCGCTGAAGGGATCGAATTGGATGAAAGAAAGCAGGTGCACAGATGAGCAATGGGATTCGAATTGCACATAAAGAAGAGCTGGAAGAAATCATGAAGCTTATTGCCAAATGTGTGAAAGTCATGCAGGATGGCGGAAGTGACCAATGGGATGAGCATTATCCCAATAAGGAAGTTATAGGAACGGACATTGAGCGCGGTACCCTATACGTATGCGAAGACAATCATGCCATTGCGGGAATCCTCGTACTGGATGAAAATCAGGCAGAAGCCTATGAGACGATCACTTGGGCGCAAAACCAGGGACCTCATTTGATTATGCACCGTTTGGCGGTACATCCTGAGGTTCAGGGCAAGGGTATTGCACGGCAATTGATTGCTTTTGCAGAGGAGCTGGCGCTGGACAGAGGGTATACAAGCATTCGTCTCGACACCTATGCGAAGAACACAAGAGCGTTGGAGATATACCCGCGGCTGGGCTATGATCTCAGAGGCGAAATCAGCTTTCCGAGCCGTACGGCAAACTTTCCGGTATTTGAGAAGGTATTGGTTGCTGCAGAGTAAATCTATGTTAGATATGTTTGATATTATCGTGTGATGGGATCAGACAATATTGAATGCGTCATTTAAAGTAACATGTATAGCAGATTTACTCATTGTTTTTAGAATGTAAATATAAAAAACATAAGAAATACGAATATATATGTAAACTTAATTAACTTTTAATTGACATAAATCATGTCTTTCTTTTATGATTGGCTTATTCAAGCAACTGAATTGAATAAGCCTTTTTTCGTATATCCTTAATAATGGGTTTAAGGGTCTCTACTGGAAACCGTAAATTTCCGGCTACGAAAATATGCTGCGGCATATTTTTGTGGCCTTTTTGTGTTACAACTGGCTCTCAGGTATCTAGCAATTTAACAAGACAAGGAAACCAGGCTAAAGGGGGAGAATGTAGTGGCAGACATCCTGATCAGAAACGCAGAGATTGTAACCATGAACAACTCGGAGGACATCATCACCGGTGATATTCGAATCAAGGGCAGCCTGATCGCGGAGATCGGCAGTGGGCTTACTCCACAAGCGGGCGAGACTGTAATTGATGCCACTAACCGTACGGTTATCCCTGGTTTTATCCAGACCCATATTCATCTGTGCCAGACGCTGTTCCGCGGTAAAGGGGATGATCTGGAACTGATGGACTGGTTACGTAAACGAATCTGGCCACTGGAGGCTGCGCACGATGAGGAATCGTTGTATTACTCTGCAATGCTGGGCATCGGCGAGCTGATCTCCAGCGGGACTACGACGATTGTGGATATGGAGACGGTGCATCATACGGATTTTGCTTTTCAGGCTATTGCGGCGAGTGGTATCCGCGCCTTGTCCGGCAAGGTGATGATGGATCAGAAGGGCGGGGATGTGCCCGCAGCCTTGCAAGAGGATACAGCAGCCTCCTTACAGGAGAGCGTGGATCTATTGGAAAAATGGAATGGCTTCGGGGGAGGGAGAATTCAGTACGCCTTCTCCCCGCGGTTCGTTATTTCCTGTACTGAGCGGCTGCTGACCGAGGTGCGAGACCTGTCTGCCCGTTATGGGGTTAAGGTTCATACCCATGCATCGGAGAATCTGGGAGAGATCGAGATTGTGCAGGCCATGACAGGTATGCGGAATATTGTCTATCTGGATCATTTGGGTCTGGCCAATGAGCGTCTCATTCTGGCGCATTGCATCTGGCTGGATGCAGAGGAACGGCGGATTTTGCGGGAGAGCGGCGTGCATGTCAGCCATTGCCCCGGCTCCAATCTGAAGCTGGCTTCGGGTATTGCGGATACGCCGGGCATGCTGCATGAGCATGTCTCCCTGAGCCTTGGTGCCGACGGTGCTCCTTGCAACAACAACCTGGATATGTTCAATGAGATGCGCTTGGCTGCCATCATCCAGAAGCCGCAGCATGGGCCGACGACTATGGATGCGAGAAGTGTGTTCCGCATGGCTACCATTGGCGGGGCTAAGGCAGTGGGGATGGAGAGCAGCATCGGTAGCATCGAGGTGGGTAAAAAAGCTGATCTCGCACTGCTGAATCTGCGTAATTTTCACACGTTCCCGTCCTATGATGTGGACCCGATCTCCCGAATTGTGTATTCTGCCACCCGTGCGGATGTGGAGACGACTATTATTGACGGCGAGATTGTGATGGAACGTGGGCTCATGAAGACGATGGATAAGGAAACGGTGCTACTGGAAGCCAATCGTTCTATTAAAAGACTGCTCAGACGCACTCCCCTGGGCTGAGTCTCGCCGGATTGACCTTGATCAATCCCAGCCGCTATAATTTGCGTAGACAAACGCCGGAAATTACGCGCCGCGGATTGTTATAGACTTCGTCCGCGAGGGACGATGAACAAGGGGTCTTACCAGTGCTCAAAGAAGAACGGCAACAAATCATTCTGGATATGCTTGTCAAGGAAGGGAAGCTGGTGGCGGCCGAGCTCAGCAGCCGTCTGAATGTGTCCGAGGACACGGTGCGCCGCGATTTGCGGGAAATGGACAATGCCGGTCTGCTGCACCGGGTACACGGCGGTGCGTTGCCGTCATCCCCTACGTTGGCGAGTTTCGGAGATCGCGAGCGGCTGGGTGCAGAAGCGAAGCTGTCTCTGGCTCAAGGTGCAACCTCTCTGATCCGCAGCGGCCAGGTCATTCTTATGGATGGCAGCACAACCACGCTGCAGATTGCGAAAACCATCCCAGCGCATATCTCGGCGACTGTGATTACGAATAGCCCTCCGGTAGCTGTAGCTCTGGCTAGTCATCCAGGAATTGAGGTTACGATGCTGGGCGGCAAGCTGTTCAAGGACTCCCTGGTGAATCTGGGTCCGGCTGCGATTCAGGAATTACAGCATATCCGTGCTGATTTGTGCTTCCTGGGGGTGTACTGCATTCACCCCGAGTTCGGCATTAGTCTGCCGCACAACGATGAGGCTTTTGTCAAAAGAGCTATGATCGCAGGTTCGTCGGAGGTGGTGGCACTGGTGACGCCGGATAAGCTTGGAACCTCAGCGCCGTTCATCGTCGCCCAAGCCTCGGCATTGACTTGCATGATTACGTCAAATGAGGTGCCGGAGGACATTCTTCTTCCTTATAGAGAACAGGGAATTACCGTCATTCAGTACTGACATGAAGGATACCGCAAAACAGTGTAGAGGCAATACAGATTACCAGAAATACAGATTACTGCAACAGAGCTTGCTGGAATCAACTAATTATGGCAGAGGGTCACGTGACCCTCTGCTTTTTTGTTGTTACTAAAGAGCGAAACTGTGGTGTAGATATATCGTCCCATTCCGTGATTTTTTCATAAATGTTATAATATTCCTTGTTTTTATATTTAATCCAAAATATTGGGAGAGGGTATGTTTATGTTTGCTATTCCTACCAACCGGCCTGTTTTAGCTGCCGCTCAGTCCATTCTGCGTGAAATGACATCGATGAGAAAGCGAGGGATGGACCCGGAAGAGCTGATCATATTAGATAACGGGCCATCTCCTGTAGTGGAGCAGAACAGAAGGGATATCGAGGAGCTCCGGAAGGAGACCTCCATACCTATAATTTACCATGACCTGGATGACCAAATGCAATGGATTCGGGAGCTTGCAGAGCAGAGCGGCAGGCATATAGCCGAGCTGACCTCCTTGCTCTACCCGTTCCCGGGGGAAGGGGATTATGGCAAGGTCTTTAATATGATTTATTTGGCTGCCGCCAGATATGGCCGCAAGGTGGTCCACCGCAGGGATTCCGATTGCTTTGCGCCGCAAGGGGATGAAGAGCTGTATCCGGTATGGGGGGAAATCCAATTTATTGGCAAGCGGGTAGCCGAAATCCAACATTTAACTGATACCTGCGAGCCTTTTACCGCAGCCGTGCAGCAGGAAGAGATATGGATTGCCGGCAGCGACTATACCGGTAACTGGAATGTGAATATTGAATCCCTGCAGGAACGCAACGAACAGACACTCCCTGAATTACTACGAATTCTGAGCATCCCGGATGCCCGGATTCCGGATTACATTACTGCCAAATACAGCGACGATCATCTGAGCGGCCGCTCCCGCCCACTGCTGATTACCTGCCAGCATGCGCCTGACGTGCCTGAGATCGTACCCTACTATCCGGAATGCGGAAATATCGCGATGAAGGAGATTTTTGAGTGGATTCCCAACTTTATCGGCTCGCGCTGTATCGGTTTCGATTATCATACCTATATCCTGGGGGCGTTGCTCAAAGTACCCGCAGTGTATCATACGAATCGGATTATTCACGCCCATGACAACAGCCGGAAGGCGTTAGACGGTACCTATAGCTATTGGAAAGGGATGGCGAAGCTCGCAGATTATAATCTGTTCATCACCGAATTCCGCATCCGCTACCTGGATCAAATCGCGCCAGAAGGGGTGAACGGGTTCCGTGATCTTAAGGAACAAGGCTCATCCACACTGGTGAGGCTGTTATCCGAATGTCATGCGGGCTTGGACAGAAGTGCAAGGCTGGGCCTGATTCACGATTTGGTCCATCGGCTGCTGCTTCCCTCAGGCTTGGCAGAATATCTGCCGGTGGCAGAGGAATTGGAGCGCCGGGCGGAGGAACTGGTTGACGAACTGGATGATGACTACCGGAGAAGCATCGCACTGCAGGCGGTCTGGCAGGAACTCGTAGAAATCTCCAGACGGGTAGGAAGTCCATATGTACAAGCCTAGGAAGGATGACAAGACCTCATGAATCACTTAATAACAAGATTGAAGACCGATATGGCAGAAGCACGAGGTATACCGGCTTATCTCCCTGCCCTGGCCTGCACGTTTCTGATGGGGGTTGGCTTCTCATTGACCATGACCTTTATGCCGTTATTCGGGATGCAGCAAATGGGAATGAGTTCGTTGATGTTAGGTATTTTTCTAACGGTATCTTCAATGTTTGAGGTAGGAATCTGCAGTTGGCTCGGGAAATTGTCGGATACGCGGGTGGACCGCAAGATCATTCTGCTATCTGCATCCATTGCCGCCGTGCTTGGATATATTTTGTTTGCTTTTCTCGATAACTACTACGCCTTGCTGCTGGTATCCATTACATTTATAGCATTGGCCACCGCAGTGTTTCCGCAGATCTTCGCCTATGTCAGAGATGCCGCCACTGCGGTGAACAAGGATGCTTCCATCGCCATATCTGTGCAAAGAACGTTGTTCTCGTTCTCCTGGGTGGTAGGTCCGCTGCTGGCCCCGCTGCTGATCAGGGAAAAGAATTACAGCTTGCTGTTTCTGTTCGTGGCTCTGCTATACGCTGTTATAGCTGTCGTCACCGTTGTCTATTTAAAGAGCTATGGTCGGCCTGCTATTAATGAAGATACTGGTCAAGATATGGCAAAGCCGAGCAGGATGAGCAAGCCGGTCGGCCGCTGGCTGTTGTGGATTTCTATTGCCTCTTTTATGGTCTTTGAGACCAGCAATGCTATGTCGGGGATTGCAATGCCGCTGCTGACGACTGCCGATCTACAGGCAACGGACCGCACGGTAGGGCTGATTGTGGGCTTGAATGCCCTGCTGCAAATCCCGTTAATGCTGGGTTTCGGTCTGTTGGCGAAAAGATACGGCAATGCCTTTATGATGAAGAGCGCCGGCTGGTTCGGCATTCTCTATTTTGTGCTCTCGGCTTTTGCTGAATCTACCTGGCAGCTGGCCGCCTGCCAAATTCTGAATGCCGCTTATGTTTCTATTGTTCTGGGGGTCGGCCTCAATTACTGTCAGGACCTGATGCCTGACTCGCCGGGCGCAGCGACGACATTGTATTCCAACGCGACTACGATTGGCGTTATGCTGGGTGGCTTTATGGCAGGAAGCATCGGGGAGTGGATCGGTAACCGGGCGATCTTTATCGCATGCGCTATCCTGGCTGGACTTGGGCTTCTACTGATTAACGGTACCAGTATGTTCCGCAGTAAAGCGCCTGTAAATGTGGCAGAGAGCGTGTCCTAAAGCAAGTATAAAGGAGATCATTATTCGCTCATGATCTCCAGATTGAAACAAATATGCGTATTACAGCTTATTCCGGGTTGTGACAATTTTGCAGTTAAGAAAGTCGCGGCTTCCCGGAACGTCGCATTCTTCCAGGCCGTGCAGGATCAACGGCCCTTGGTATCCGCATCTGAGCAGCAATTCTATATACTGCTCGTAATGAATCAGCCCCTGTCCGGCCGCACCGAAGCGGGTGCCGGCTTCATCCAGCACATCCTTGGCATGCGCGAGAATACTGTCCTGTCCGAGCAGATGGAAGGCTTCCTCCAAAACCGCCGGAAATTCCTGTGGTCTTCCGGCCGGATACAGATTGGCGGCATCCATTATGATTTTGAGCCGGGAGGATTGCATTTCGTCCAGCAGGCGGCGTGCTAGCGGGGCGGAAGCAACAACATTAGCTGGCTCAGGCTCGATGGCAAGCTGAATGCCCTGCTGCTCGGCGAGCAGCAGGGCTTGCTCCAGCGAGGCCGTCAATGTACGCCAAGCTCCGGGCGAAGCATTGCCGGGATGATAAGTCCACATATCGCCGGGATCGAGCGTTCCTGTGCACAGCGTAATCACGGAAGTGCCCATGTCCCGGCAGGCTCCGGCCAGCAAGCCTAGGGCATGCAAGCCTTTTTCCCGAACTTCGGGATCAGGGTGGACCATGTTGAAGGTGCCGGATATGGCCGACATGGTGATCCCGCGCTGGCGCAGTTCATGCCCGATCATTCTCGCCGTATCTGTGGAGAGAGCATCCGGCAGGGAAGGAAGTCCGCCGCAGGACATATTGAACTGGGTCTCTGTGAAGCCGCAGCTGCGGAGGCTGTCCAGCACTTCCGGCAGGGATCGTCTCTGAAAAGTCTTGGCAAAGATCCCTAGCTTCATCAGACACCTCCAGTGATATCTGCAAGTACAATTCGTTGTCCTGTCTCTACAGATCTGGCAATGGCAGCCATGCCCCGCATGACGGCAATCCCATCTTGGATGTTCGCTCCCTGAAGCGGCACCCCATGCAGAATACTATCTGCGAACCCTTCGGTCTGCAGCTTATAGAAATGAGCATCCGCGCCCAGCGGGCGGCGGGTGACGCCATCCTTGGCAGAGAAAACCTCGACATCGCTGGATTTGAACAGCCATGGATTATAGGTCTTACCAGTGACGCTGCCGTGCTCGCCATAGATCTGAAAGCCTTCGTGCCAATCCATGCGAACGGCAACGGTAAGATCGAGATGGCCCATACTGCCATCGGCGAATTCTACGGCGGTGAACCAGCAATGGGCACCGTATTTCTGCACATGCCTGGCTTGGACAGCCAGGATCTCTCCGCCTAGATAGCGGGCGGTGTCCAGCAGGTGGCTGCCATGCGTGAGCATGTAATAGCGCTGCTTGTCTTCCTTCGGATGGCCTTGCGGCTTCAGCGCTCCGCTGCCGGTTACAGGCAGCGGCATCACGTTATCCGTGACCGTATAACGGTAAGTAGAATCGCAGTACCAGGCTTTCAGCGCCAGCATCTGGCCCATTTCTTCACGGATGAACTTCCGGGCATAGGCTATGCCGGGGTCAAAACGCTTCATGTGACCAACCTGAAGCAGCAGCCCGCTCTCCTCCGCTTGCCGCTCTAACTCCAGGCATTCCTCCACAGTCACGCCAAGCGGTTTTTCCACCAGCACATGCTTGCCTGCAGCCAGCGCTTTAGCGGCCATAGGAACATGAAACTGATCGGCAATGCCAATGATTACGGCCTCCACCAGGGGATCGGCAAGCATGTCATCATAATTGTAATAGACCTTCCTAGGGGAATGGAGAGTAGCCATGGCGTCTGCCAGTTCCTGCGAAATATCGCAGATGGCGTAAAGCTCTGTATTACGTCCTCTCCGACAAGCTTCGAAATGAGCAGCCTGGGAAATTGGTCCGCAGCCCAGCACCCCGATGCGCAGCAGCCGTTCTTCTTTGATCATGAGAATTCCTCCTGATAGTGGGAATAGTAGTTACTAAAAAGTATATGCGCATAAACGTGCAATATCAATTATAAAAACGCAATAATGATAGCAATCCATTTTGAAATAAAAACAATTATTGCTATACTAGTGAAATCTGCTATTTTCCAAGCGGAAAACAGGAATCGAAATCATGTTCAAGAGTTAGAGGGGATGTTATGTACAAGGAGAAAAACGGGCCGGGATATGCCCAGTTCTATATGGTATCAGGGCTGCTGCTGTTGAAGCTGCTGCTGCTGAGAGTGTTGTTTTTTGACAGGATCGCCTGGGAGTGGGTAGCCGCCGATGCAGCTCCGGTGCTGCTGCTGATGGGGGTGCTGGCTGTAGTGATCCCCCGGCGTCTGAAGTCTGGGGTCTTCTGGACATTCAATATCGTGCTGTCGCTGTTGTTCTTCGCAAGTAGTGTGTATTTCAACCATTTTGGATCGGTACCCACCTATCTGGCTCTTTACGAGCTGAATCAGGTATTCCAGATCAAGGAGAGCGTGGAGTCGACGATACAGATTATTGACTACCTGTTCTTTATAGATATCGTGGTGTATGCCCTCTACCGTGGATTACGCAGATGGCTGCGGGGTTCTGCCTATTCACAGGAAAGATATGTCTCATCTAACGCCCGCAGAGTTCATCTGATCGTGCTTCTGGTATGCGTAATTGGCGGAGCTTGGTTGTCAGGCTATACAATTACGAATGCGAAAGGGATCACCAATGAATTGGTGCAGGCGGAGAGCGCTGGATTCCTCAACTATGAGGTAGTGGCAGCGATCAAGGCTAATGCCGATAACGGTCTGATCGGAACCGGGGATATCAAGGAGACCGTAGGCAAAATTGAAGCGCTAGAAGCTTCCTATCCCTACCGTGATCAACCGCTCGGGACGATCCCTGATCTGTTTGGCTCACAGAAAGGTCGCAATGTCATTGTGATTCAGATGGAAGCCTTTCAAAACTTCCCGCTGCATCAGTCGCTAAATGGTCAGGAACTGACACCGGTGTTAAACAAGCTTGCGGATGAAGGATTTTATTTTCCTCATGTCTATCAGCAAATTGGTCCGGGGAACACATCCGATGCTGAATTCATGAGCAATACGTCCATTTATCCCATTGCTACGTTGGCGATGTCGACCGGGTTCGGGGACCGGGAGCTGCCTAGCCTACCGCGCCTTCTGCGCAGCAAGGGCTATGAAGCCTACACCTTTCATGTGAACAAGGTTGGTTTCTGGAATCGGAATGAGCTGTATCCGGCGCTGGGTTTCAATGGCTACTATGACAAACAGAGTTTTAAGAATGACCACTTTAACGCCTTTGGCGCATCGGACGAGCAGTTGTACATCACCGGGGTGGAGAAGCTTGCCGAGCTGAAGGCCAAGGGAACACCTTTTTACGCACAAATGGTCACCGCTTCTAGTCACCACCCATTCAAGATTCCCGATGATTTCAAAAAAATCAACGTCGAAGGTGATCTGAAGGACACCATGCTGGGCGACTACTTGACGGCAATCAATTACACAGACTACGCCATTGGTACACTGATTGAAGGTCTGAAGCAGAACGGACTGTGGGACAATACGGTGCTTGTTATGTACGGCGACCATTTCGGCCTGCAGCCGAAGGATGTCCAGCCGGAGCAGGTGGAGAAGGCGCTTGGGGTTCAATATGATTCCAGGGTCAGCCGCTTCAACATTCCGCTTATTGTGCGTGTACCGGGGATGGAGCAGGGAAAGGTGATCAATCGTACCGGCGGGCAGCTGGATATTATGCCGACGGTTGCCAATCTGCTCGGCGTATCGCTCAAGAACGAGGGCTTTACCGCTTTTGGGCATGACCTCCTGAATATCGACCGCAATGTGGTAGGGATGCGATACTATCTGCCGACAGGCTCATTCTTTAATGATGACATCATGTTCGTACCGGGCACAACGTTTCAGGACGGTGAAGCCATCTCGCTGGATACACTGAAGCCGGTGACAGACTTCAGCAAGTATGAGACCGACTATGATTATATTCTTCAACTAATGGGCTTGTCTGATGAATATGTGAAGCTGCTTCCGCAGCGGTAAGGAGAGACTATGAGAAGATTAGGCCGTCCAGAGACGGTGGTGGTGCTGGTCGGACTGGGGATTATTGTTTCTCTGTTGTTCTGGGGTGATTTCATTGGAGTGGCTGACAACGGAGATTTCCTGCGCATGATGAGCACTACTGGTCTGAATTACTACGATGCCAATGAATCGTATGCCGATCGTTTTTTCAGCTTTAGCCATTCCCGGTTCTCGTATGAAAATCTATTTAAGGGCTTCTATCCGTCCTCGCAAATCGTGCTGGTACTGATTCCGCGGCTGCTGGGTGGATTGTTTCACGGAAGCTTCTTCGATATTCGTTTGTTGGGTGCAGTGTACGCAGTGCTGCTGCTGGCAGCATCCTGGCTACTAGTAAAGCATAACGCCAAGGGCTCATATCTGACAGGGCTGTTACTAGGTGCCGGTATTCTGTTTGTCTTTTATGACATCGGATATCTGGCGTACTTCAACTCGTTGTATGGCGAGCCGGTATCCCTGGTGTTTATGCTACTGGCCTTTGCGCTGGGTTTAAAGCTGACATCTATGGAAAAGCCCACGCCCAAAGTGCTGACATTGTTCTTTATCGCCGTCGTTTTTCTTACCTGTTCCAAAATACAGAACGCGCCGATCGGGATTGCCTTCGCGCTTATTTTTCTACGGTTCTCCTTCCTTAAAGGAGAGGGGAACTGGCGGAATCTAGCGCTGCGGTTCTCTGCCGCGATCTTCGTGGTATCCGTTGTTCTGTACGTGGCTGCGCCGAAGGATCTGAAGCATATCAACCTATACCAGACGGTCTTCTTCGGAGTTCTTAACGAATCGCCGGATGTGCGTGGCGATCTGCGCGACCTGGGATTGCCGGAGCGGCTGGAGGTACTGGCGGGAACGAATTATTTTCAGAGTGATACGGTGATCAAGCAAAATGACCCCTCGCTAGGGCCAGACTTCTACGACCGGGTATCCCATAAGGATGTACTGTTCTTCTATCTTAAGCATCCAGATCGCCTGATTAAGAATATGGAATATGCAGCGAGCAACAGTATGGCAATCCGTCCGTACTACCTCGGGAATTACGAGAAAATGGAGAACAAGCCGGCTGGTGCCTTATCCTACACCTACAGTACGTGGAGCCAATTCAAAAACAAACACATCCCGCACACGTTGACTTTTCTGTCTGTATTTTACGCGGTGTACTTCGCCGTGGCGCTGTTACAATATTTCCGTGCCCGGGAAACCCGGAGCCGGATGGCGGGGGAACTGCTGATGCTGCTGGGTCTGATTGGCATCTTTTGCTTCCTGGTACCGATCCTGGGCGACGGTCGGGCTGACATCGGCAAGCATCTGTTCATGTTCAACGTGAGCTTCGACATGATGGTTGTTGTGATGTTCGGTTGGGTGCTGCACCGACTGACCCGGCTGTGGAAGCGGAGATAAGGTTAAGTTTGTTCCTCGTAGTTTCTATTGTGAAGAGTAGTTTGTTATGTTTAAGTACAAGGTTGTTAACATGCGAAGATAGGCTTATTTGAGACACTTTAAGGGGCGCTGCCCTTTAAAGTGTCTTTTTGTTATGCCTCTATCTAGGATGAGACGGAAAACATATATATATATTAAGATGAACAAAAGAAAGTAACCAAAAAAGCGAGAAGGAACGAAGGGAAAGTTTGGAACTGAAGGAAACTATTTATTTTGAGATTTTTGTGAGTCACTAGTTATACAATGAGGTTGTTCTATTGTTTGTGGAGAGGGGACCCCGCTGGTGAAAGCAATCAAATACAGCAAGGCTATTGGCTTTGCTTTGTTTTTTGTAATAGCAATATCGTTATTGACCGCCATTTATTCCCATACGTTACCTAACCGGATGGCGCCTCTGGCGAGGCAGGGGGTGCTCGATCTGACCCAGTGGGATTTGCACAATGATGGTGTTATCAATCTGGATGGAGAGTGGGAGTTCTATAAAGACCGACTCCTCGAACCCAAAGATTTCGTGCAAGGCCGCACGGGGAAGGCCGCCTATCTGTCCGTCCCGGGTACCTGGCGAGGGAAGAGTGAGGATGATGGGGTTAGCCGTAAAGGCGCTGGAACGTATCGGCTTACCATTTTATTAAAGGAGAAGGAGGAAGTTCTCGGGCTGAAAATGCGGAGTGTCCGCATGGCCCACCGGCTATTCATCAATGAGGCTATGGAAGGCGGGAGTGGTGTTCCTGCTAAGAATGCCGAAGCTTTCCAGCCGAGCAATACGCCCTACACGGTCTTTTTTCATACGGATACTGCCAAGCTGGAGATTCTTCTTCAGGTCTCTAACTACAACTTTGTTACCGGGGGGATCGTGAACTCGATTCCTTTTGGTACACAGGGACGTATTTCGGAAGTGGGCAGCATTCAACTGGGGGCGGATATTGGAATTATCTTAATTCTGGTGATGTTTGGAGCTTATCATTTCAGCTTCTATTTTCTGGGACGAAGAGAGAAGGCTTATCTGCTTAGCGGACTATATTTGCTGCTGCAAGCCTTTCAGGATTCCTTATATGGTGAAAAAGTGTTTCAACGCTTCTTCCCGGACCTGCCGTTTAACTTCACGTACAAGCTGCTCGAGATCAGCCAGTTTATGGGTGCGATTATTATCTTTATGTTCTTCTGTAGTGTGGAGACCCGCCTGATGTCTGTAAAAAAACTAAGGCTTCTCCTATTGCCCTTTGCGCTATACCTCATAGCAGTTGTTACTTTGCCGTACAGTGTCCACATCAGTGTGAAATACTTTTTGGTGATCTATATGGGTTTCGCTGTAGCTGGGCTTATCATCCGCATGATCTATTTGTACATTCGCAATCATCAGCCATCGTCCGATCGGTCAGAACTTCTGCTTATTATTGTGGGGGCTTTCGCGTTGCTGGTGTTTTTGGTGGATTCAAGCCTTTATTCCGAGAACGTCATTACGAATGACCTGGTCGGCAAATGTGGGGTCGTCATCTTCATCGTCCTCATTAATATCATGCTGGCCTTACGATTCTCGAATGCTTATGCCAATATAGAGGTGTTATCACGTCGGCTGATGGTCTCCAACCAGTTAAAGGACGAATTCTTAGTGAACACTTCGCATGAGCTTAAGACCCCTCTGCATGGCATTATGAATATGACCTCCTACTTGCTGGAGGATACGGAAGAGAATCTGCAACCGAGCCAAAAACAAAACCTGTGGCTGATTAAGGATACAGCAACCAAGCTATCCATGCTCATTGAAGATCTTATTGATGTCAGCCGTCTGAAGCATGGGGAACTGCGTCTCCAGATGACGGTGGTGGATCTACGGGTCGCTTCCCAGATCGTTATAGATGTGCTGCAGTTCGAGCTTGCCGGAAAAAAAGTAACGCTGGAGAATCTGGTTGCCCCGGATACCTGGGTTCTTGCCGATGAAAGCCGTTTACAACAGGTGCTCTATAACCTTGTACATAATGCGATTAAACATACGGAAAAGGGCGAGATTCGGATTAGATGCAGCCTTGCTGAGAATACAGCCTCTATAGTAGTAGAGGATACGGGAACCGGCATTCCGCTGGACAAGCAGGAGACGATTTTCGAATATTTTGAACAGGTGGAGAAGCCGCTCCCCAAAGACGGCTACACAGGCATGGGCGTCGGCCTGTATATCAGCCGTAAACTGGTAGAGCGTATGGGCGGAGAGATTCGGGTGGCCTGGTCCGAGATGGGACTAGGGACACGAATGCTTTTCACCATGCAAAAGATGCAGCGGATTCCCGGATATCGTGAATCAGCAGCAACCGCGGAAAGGCAGAGAATGGCTCACACAGAGCTTATCTCATTGGATGAACTCGATCCGGAGCTTGCGCACACCATATTAATCGTCGATGACGAGGCCTCCAATATCCATAGTCTGCTACACATCCTAAGAAGGCATCACTACAATGTAGTCACTGCATTTTCTGCCAGAGAAGCCTTGGACAAAATGAACACATATCCGGATATTGACTTGGTCATTCTGGATGTAATGATGCCGGAAATTTCGGGCATTGAATTGTGCCGGACCTTGCGTACCAAGCACTCCATTCTGGAACTGCCGATTTTGTTCGCTACAGTCAAAGATTCGGCTTCAGACCTTGCGCTTGGGTTTAGGGCCGGGGCGAATGACTATGTCACCAAGCCGTTTGATGTAGAGACGCTTATCGCGAGAATACAGACGTTGATATCGATGAAAACGTCATTCGAGGAGGCGCTGCGTAACGAGCAAGCTTTTCATCAGGCACAGATTAAGCCGCATTTTCTATACAATGCACTGAGCAACGTTATATCCTTCTGCTATACGGATGGAGAGAAAGCCGCGTATTTGTTAACCATGCTTAGCCAGTATATCCGCTTTATTCTGGACATGGACCGCTCTACGCTGGAGGTACCCTTGCATCGGGAATTGGAGCTCATTCATGCATATGTTGAGATTGAGAAGGCGAGGTTTGGGGAGCGATTTGATTATGTGCTTGCCGTGGACGGCGGGCTTAAGTATTTTGAAATCCCTGCTTTAAGTATTCAGCCCTTTGTTGAGAATGCTATCCGGCACGGACTATTTGAGAAGGAAGGACAAGGCAGAGTCACGCTAACGGTGCAGGCAAGAGAAGAATATATCAAGATTACTGTCGAAGATGACGGGATCGGTATTTCAGATGATTTGCTGTACAAGCTGACTGGTGGGGAAAGAGAAGATGGGGGTATAGGTATTGCCAATGTCAGAAAGCGTGTAGAGCGGATTGCAGGTGCTGGTTTAAGTATCCATTCCAAGCCGGAGCAGGGAACAGTAGTTACGATCTACTTGCCTATAGAACAGGGATGAGAGGAAATGAAGGAGGACGAGCATGTTTCGTGCGGTAATTGTTGAGGATGAGCAGCCCATTCTTGAATTGATGAAGGTCATGATTGGTCGTGATCACCATTTCATCATTGCCGGGGCATTCATCCATCCACTGGAGGCGTTGGAGCGGTTGCCGGAATTGAAGCCGGATGTGGTGTTTATAGATGTTGAAATGCCTAGGTTAAGCGGGATCGAGTTGGCCAACCGAATCTATGCGTTAATGCCGCAGACACAAATCGTATTCACAACAGCCTATAAGGACTACGCCTTGGAGGCATTTGAGGTACAAGCCTTGGATTATATCCTCAAGCCCGTAACACCAGCGTCCATTAACCGGGTGCAGGAGCGTCTGAATCACAAGCGCGTGCCTAATAACGTGAATAATTCTCAGAAAAAGAGGATGGCTATCCGTTGCTTTGGTGAATTTGAGATTCGGGATGCTATGGGGAACCCGCTACATTTTCGCACCCGAAGAGCAGAGGAGTTATTAGCATACTTCCTATGTCATCCGGCTACCTATATCAGCAAATGGAGGCTGCTTGACTTGCTTTGGCCGGAGATGCTGGAAAAGCAGAGCTTGTCCAATTTTTACAATACGCTGTACCTTTTAAGAAAAATGCTAAGGGAAAATAACTTTGGTATGGAAATCAAGAAGCTCAATGACAGATACATGCTGGATATCGGTGATGTCGTTTACGATGTACTGGCGTTTGATCAGGCTAAACGCAGTGAGAGCAAAGAGAAGCTCAACGAGGGGCAAGCAGAGCACCTTTGTTCCTTGTATCAGGGACCGCTGCTGGACAATAAGCCATATCTATGGAAAGCAGCCCTGGAAGAGGCATATTTTAAGCAGTACACCGTGCTGATTGGTGATCTCGTTGAACGGAGGATTGCTTCTGGCCACTGGGATCAGGCAGAGGATCTGCTGGAAGGCTATCTGTCTATGTATCCGCTACAAGAGAAAATGCATGAGCTTTTGATAGATATGTATGAACAACGCGGGAAAAAAGAAAAGATCAGCCGACTTCACCAACAATATCTGGAGGCTTACAGCCAGGAATTTGGAGCTGAAGCATTGGCAGAACTGAAATTGCAATAAGACGATCAGAGGTTGACCGTCAGTACCAAAGAAAGGAGCGATGGAATGGAAGAAGGAAGGACGTTTACTGTTGTCATTGTGGAAGATGAAAAGCCGATTCTGGAGTTGATGAAGGTAGTTGTAGGCAGGAATCCGCATTGTCACATTACCGGCGCGTTCAGCAATCCTATGGATGCTTTGACCAGCCTGCCCGATCTCCAGCCGGACATTGTGTTTCTGGATGTGGAGATGCCAAGGCTCTCCGGTTTGGAACTGGCTCGCAGGATTGATGAGTGCTGTGGAAATACGCGAATTGTATTCACAACAGCCTACAAGGAGTATGCGCTTGAGGCTTTCAATGTCTTCGCCTTTGATTATATCCTGAAGCCGGTTACCCCGGCTGCTATCGAGCGGATTACAGATCGGCTGATAAAAGACGCCGGGCGCTCAGCTTCGTCTGGGGCCATGCCCACTTCCGTCCCGAAGGCCTTCATCCGCTGCTTCGGAGGCTTTGAAGTTCGGAACCCGAAGGGGGAGCTTATCCATTGGCCCGCACGGAAAACGGAAGAGCTGTTTGCTTATTTGCTATGTTATCCCAATCAGGATTCCAATAAGTGGCATCTAATGAATGTGCTATGGCCGGATATGGATGAGGAGCGCGCGACACATAATCTGCACAATACAGTATACCGCTTGAGGAAGCTGCTGAAGGAACAGGACATCGGCATGAATATTGTCAAAACCGGAGACGGATATTTTCTGGAGACCTTGCAGGTCTCCTATGACCTGCTGGAAATGCAGCGGAGCAGCCCTGCTTTGGCCGATGCTACGGAGGATGTGACCTCGCTGGAGACTTTATGCGATCTTTACCGGGGCAGCCTGCTCGATCGGAAGGATTACCTCTGGAAGGTAAAATTGGAGGAAGGCTGTGCCAAGCAGTACAAGGTACTACTCTATCAACTGGTACGGCGCCAAATGGCTAGAAAGGACTGGGCTCAGGCTGAGCAGCGCCTAGAAGCAGGCCTGTTGGTCTACCCGCTTGAGGAAGATATGCATCTGTTGTTGCTGGAGGTATATGCGGCAAGTGGCAAGCCGGAGCGTATTGTGAAGCACTATGCAGGTTTTGAGGAGCAATACCGCAGAGAATTGGGACTCGGGCCGCCGCAGGAAATGAAGAGATGGGTGGATGCCTATGTGAGCGGCCAGTGAACAGGTGTTAATAGGCATACTGGAAGCTAATACGAATACCCCTTAGGAGAGGCCTCAATATAGGCTACCTCTAAGGGGTATTCGATTTGGTTATGTTTTCTGGATTTGCTTGCAGTTTAGGAGTCTCGAAGTATAATTAGCGGCATTTTCGTACCTTAAATCCTCTGTAGTTAAGGGTTAGTGGAGATTAAGTGCAATATTGTACCTTAAATCTTCCAGAATGCCCATCCAGCGGTGCTTTTCGAAAAAATAAGATACAATATTGCCCTTATTTCCCTCATTTGCTTATATTCAAGAAAAATAAGGTGCAAAAATGCTGTTAGTTGAAGAGGTAACCTCGTTCTCGCTGTTAAGACGACTGGTGACGGGGAATATACCGCTTGTAGCTGTTGAAATCTGGCGACAGCCCTGTTGTTTTTGAGTAGGAGATGTGGGCACTTAGGGAGGACGTTCCGCGAAGGGACCGTTGCTCCAATCGCTGTGCTCTCCAGATTTTTTTCATTCCCTAGCGGTGAAAATCCGGAGACCAAGGCGACCGCTGACGCTTTTCTGCAATCCTGTGTCCGATCGTTAGAAAATCTACTTTTGGGACAGCCTCTTCAGGCGAGTACTTCGTGACTACAATGCCAAACTTCCCCGTTCGCTTATTTTCGCTTTTTGTTCATTCTTTTGTTCGGCTTATATAGTTAACTTCTCCGGTTTACTCATAATCTTCAAGCAACTCACGCAGCATGCCCTTTCTGTCGTTCATGAAAGCTTTGGTTACGGTGTAATGCTCCGTTTCTTCCAGAGAGACAGACTGAAGACCGCCGTCCTCCCTCAATTGAAAGATATCCGCGCCGGGAAAGGACATCAAAATCGGAGAGTGGGTCGCGATAATAAACTGGGAGTTCAGTTTTACCAGCTCATGCATCCGTGCTATTAGTGACATTTGGCGTACCGGAGAAAGTGCAGCTTCCGGCTCGTCGAGTATATAAAGTCCGCGTCCGCCGAAACGGTGGATGAAGGTAGCTAAAAAAGACTCACCATGGGATTGCTCATGCAGTGACTTACCGCCATATGAATCTTTAATCTTTGGTGTAGGAGTCAGTTGCTCGTCTAACTCATCTATATATGAAGCGACATTATAGTAGCTCTCCGCCCGCAGGAAGAACCCGTCTTTTGGGCGGCGCACGCCTCGGGCAATTCTAAAAAACTCGTAGAGCGATGAATGCGAAGCGCGGGTGTTGAACGAAAAGTTCAGGGTTCCGCCTTCGGGATTAAAGCCCCAGGCAGCAGCGATACCTTCCAGCAGTGTTGATTTTCCCGTCCCGTTTTCTCCGACCAGAAAGGTAACCTGCTTCTCAAAAACAAGACGCTCCAGATCACGTACCGCTGGCAAATTGAAGGGGTAAGAGCCGAAAGAAGGAACTTTATCCCGCAGCAACTCTGCGTGCCGTAGATACAGCATGGCGTTGGCGTTGTACATGTGGATTTCCTCCCTGTAGATCGAGTCAGGCGGCAGCACAGCATTCGTCCTGAATCTCATGATCCCTCTATTATAGCAGTTTGGCAGGAGTGGATACATTCTGCATTGGTGTGTGCCAAGCCGGGCGAAAGACAGGGGGCATCTGCCAATTTATGCGTGCTACAGACAGATGTCCATGAGGCGAGTGCTGACTCCGCATATAGTACACTGTCTTGAGAATACGACAGGGCAGGGTGAAGGCCGTGACAGCAACGATAAGAAAGGCGCATAACCCCGAATACCTCAATGGTTACCACGAAGGATATCGTCTAGGGTTATGCCAGGCCGTGCAGCGCTTGAACCCGCCGAAAGCGGAGGCATGCCGGCCATTTAAACTCATGTATGTACCTCAGGGTTTCGAAGCCATTGATACCGGTGTGAGGGAAGCTTTACAGCAACTTGTCAGCGAATTGGTGGTTAGCGCTCCTGAAACTATGTATGAAACCGCCGTTCGGGAACGCCCGGAAGCGGTGCTCGTCATGAACGGGCTGCATGTGTTCCCGGAGAACCATCTGGAGCAGATTGCTGCCATACGTGGTCTGGGGATTACAGCGGCGATCTGGTTCGTGGATGATCCTTATTTTACAGAGGACACTGCGGTCATTTGGCGGCATTACGATCATGTCTTTACACATGAACTGGGTGCTGTGGAATTTTATCGCTCCCTTGGAGCGGTGTCTGTACATTATGTGCCCTTGTGCGTGAATCCTGACATGTTTCATCCCCGCCGCACCGGGCCTCAGTACAAGTACGATATCGTATTTATCGGCAATGCCTTCCGCAACCGGACAGAGTTGTTCGACAAGTTGGCCCCTTATCTAAGCACCAAGAAGGTATTGATAGCCGGGGGATTCTGGGAGCGGCTGGGCCGTTATGACCAATTGGCCCCGTTCATCAAGGATGGGTTTATCCCACCCGCAGAAACTGCGAATTATTACAGTGGTGCCAAGCTCGTTATCAATATTCACCGACCTTGGGAAAACGGACAGGATAACCGCAATACGCACCAACTTCCTTCCCGGTCTATCAATCCGCGCACCTATGAGATCAGCGCCTGCGGAACGATGCAACTGACGGATGTCCGGGATGATCTGGGGAGCTTTTACCGCCCCGGCTATGACATTGAAACGTTCGGTTCCGCGGAGGAATTGCAGCAGAAGATGGACTATTATCTCCATCATGAAGAAGAACGTCGCCAAATTGCGTTACGGGGACTGCATACCACGCTGGGAAATCATACGTTTACTGCCCGCTTGCCGCAGCTGCTAAATGTCATTGCCCCGCGAAAATGAATCTATTCATGAAATAAAGGAGCGAGAAGCTGATGAGCAATAATTTTGTACTCCCCACACCCCCGCTGCCTCTTACGCCTGCGGAAGAAGAAAAGCTGAGGGGAAGGTTAACCGGCTTCAAGACAGGATATGACGAAGGGTACCTGCGAGGCCGGCTGGCGATTCTTAGCGGCAGACCAGAGGAACCGCTGCCTGTGCGCGATATTCACGTCATGTATGTAGCCTCAGGCAAGGGCTATCCTTACTCTCCCCTCGACGAAGCCGTAGTTGCGGCTCTGCAAAAGCTGACCTCCCGGGTAACAGTGACAGATGTTCGTCAGAACTTGGTGGAGCTGGCAGGGGCAAATCACCCTGATCTGGTGATAGTCTTGGACGGAATGGATCTGCCACTAGAGCAGATTAACGTGCTGAGGGGCTCGGGTATCCGCACGGCCATCTGGCTCACAGATGATCCTTATTATACGGACTTTACTTTGAAAATCGTGCTGCACTACGATTATGTGTTCACTTTGGAGCGCAATTGCATCGATTTCTACAAAGGACTGGGCTGCCAACAGGTTCATTATCTTCCATTTGGGTTTCACCGGGAACATTATCATCCGACTACGACACGCTCACCGATCCAGCGCGATATCAGCTTTATCGGCTCCGCCTACTGGAACCGGATCAATTTCTTCCGTGAAGTCTTGCCTGAGCTGATGCAATACAACACGGTCATCAACGGAATCTGGTGGGACCGCCTGCCCGAGGCCCCGCAGTATGGCGAACGGATTGAGATCGGTAAGTGGATGTCCCCGCAGGAAACAGCGCTTGCTTACAGTGGATCCAAAATCGTCATCAACCTGCATCGATCCCATATCGATGAGGATGTCAACAATAATTCACTGGGTATTACGGCCGTTTCTCCGAACCCGCGCACTTTTGAAATTGCCGCAAGTGGTACGCTGCAGCTCTGCGATGCCAGGGATGACATGGGGAACTTTTATAAGCCGGGTGAGGAGATCGAGACCTTTGCCAGTCCTAAGGAAATGATGGACAAAATTCGCTTCTACCTTACGCATGAAGAAGAGCGCCGGGAAATTGTACTCCGTGCCTATGAGCGGACACTGAAGGATCACACGTACACCAAACGTCTGAATCAATTGCTGACCATTATCTACGGCTGAACGAAGTCAGGCCAAGGACGGGAATGTGCTTTTGCCGGGTGAGCAAATGTCGGTGCCGGGAGTGGATTCTTATCAATATACTGAATCACCGGACTCGGCATTTGCCACTGAAGGAATAGCCTGGTTGATGGGTAACGCTGTGCAGGGAAGGGGTCGGTCAATGAAAGGGAATTGGCCGGACTCCGGATAACTTTTAGGAGGTGAATGGCCGCTCCCAGCCTTGGGTAAAGGAGCGCCAAGACGCCATGGCCGACAAAGCTACAATCGTCCTCTTTTCTCATGTCTCCAATACACGAAGCATTACCGGTGCGGAGAAGCTGCTGCTCTTCTTCGGCCGTGAGCTGTCCCGTTTTTTCAACTGCATACTGGTTGCGCCGCATGAAGGGAAGCTGACCGGGCAGGCCCGGCGCTTCGGGCTGAATGTACAGCTTATGCCGATCCCTCTTTTATATGGAATGTACACTCCGTATGCAGGCCTTCCAGCCGATGCCCGCAAGCTGCAGGAGAGCAAGGAATATCGGGAGCTAACCGATTGGCTCGTCGTTCTGCGTCCGGACTTTATCATCACCAGTACATGCGTTCATGTGCTTCCGGCCATGGCCGCCAAGTCCCTGGGTATTCCCGTAGTGTGGAAAATTTCAGAGGCCATAACAGACAATGAATACACAGGGATCAGTGTTGAACTGATAGACCGCAACAGTGATGAGATATTGGCCATTTCCCATACGGCGGCAGCCTGTTTTACGCAAGAGATGATGGTCGACAAGGTCACGCTGCTTCCCCCGTCATGGAATGATGAGGAGATGATGGTAGCATCATGGAGCAAGCTGCGGGGCGAACGGAGACTGGAACTGCGGGTACAGCCGCACCAGAAGCTGGTCGGCTATATATCTTCCTTCATTAATAAGGAAAAGGGACTGGAACATTTCGTAGATATGGCGGTAACCGTAGCGGCCGCACAACGGGATGCCAAGTTTCTCGTCATTGGGACACCGGGGGATAAGAGCTTCTATGACCGCTGTGTTCGTAAGGTGAAAATGGAGGGCCTTCATTCCCGCTTCAAATTTGTTGGCTATGAGGATTGCCTGCCGGAAGCTTATTGTGCGATGGATGTACTTGTTGTACCCAGCCTCATTCGTGAGGGCTTCGGGATGACAGCCTTGGAGGGAATGTCCTTCGGTAAACCTGTCGTGGCCTATGCTTCCGGAGGACTGCAGGAGATTCTGCAAGCTGGGGGCTGTGGCGATTATCTCGTCCCGGTAGAAAATACCGTGGCACTGGCTGATGCGGTAAAAGCGCTGTTGGCGGAGCCAGGCCTTGCCGCTGCCATAGGCAGCAGGGCGCGCGAGCTGGCCGTGGCCGCCTACGGCCCGGCGGCGTACCGCATGCGCCTGCATGGACTCGCGGAGAGGTGGAACCTCCGCTACTGCAGTGCGCCGCCCGCTGCGATCCCCGTCGCAGCGGTGCCTCCGCCCGGACCTGCGGTCCCGGGCGGAAGCGAGCCTCCCGCCGCTGCCGAGCCGCGGCGGGGAACTTCGCGCCGCGCGTCCCTGCGGCGCAGCAAGATCCGGCGCGGCCGTCTGCGTCGCGCCAAGGACCGGGCGCGCCGGCGCGGGCGCCCGTCCGCCACTCGCCGCGCGTCCCGCAAGCGGCGGTCAAGACCCGCCGCCCGGCGGCAGCGGTCCGGCGGCAAGCGCCGCAGCAGCGCCCGCCGGACTAAGGGCCGCCGCAAGGCGGCGTAGGCCGCTTCAGACCTAGCGGCCGGAACGGAATTATATACAAGGCAGGGGAGTGAACTCATGAAGATCATGACGATCTTGGGCACACGGCCCGAAATTATCCGTCTCAGCGTAATCATTCCGCTGCTCGATGAGCACGCGGAGCGACATGTACTGGTGCATACCGGCCAGAACTTTACTTCCAGTCTCAGCGGCATCTTCTTTGCAGAACTGGGTCTGCGGGCACCGGATTATGTGCTGCAGGATAAGCAGGCAGGGCTTGGTGGACAAATGGCTGCTATGTTTGGAGGGTTGGAGCCGATTCTGCGGAAGGAACGGCCGGACCGTATTCTGCTGCTGGGTGATACCAACAGCGCGTTGTGTGCGATTCTGGCTGAGCGCATGGGAATTCCGGTGGTGCATATGGAAGCGGGAAATCGCTGCTACGATTTGAATGTGCCCGAAGAGAAAAACCGCCGCGTCATCGATGCGGTGTCCACCATTAATATGCCATATACACAGCAGAGTAAAAGGCATCTTGTCAGTGAAGGTTTTCCTACGAACCGGATCGTGCTGACCGGAAATCCGATCCATGAAGTGATGACACATTATGAAGCCCAGATTGGCGGGAGTGATATTCTAGACTGTTTAAGCCTTGCGCCAGGCCAGTATTTCCTGGTCACGGCTCACCGGGCTGAGAATGTTGACGATCCTCACTCGCTTGAACAAATTATGTTTGGTCTGAATGAAGTTGCCGAACATTTTGGAATTCGCCTGATCTGCAGCATCCATCCCCGCACACGCTCTAGGCTTACAGAGCAACTCTCGTTATCCATGCACCCACTGGTTGAATTTCATGAGCCTTTCGGATTTTTTGACTTTGTTCATTTGGAGCGGCATGCATTGTGTGCGATCAGCGACAGCGGCACCGTTCAGGAGGAGTGCTGCCTGATGGGGGTACCGACCGTTACCATTCGTAAAACCACAGAACGCCCGGAGACGGTGGATTGCGGAAGCAATGTGGTGTCCGGGGTAAATCGGGACAGCATTCTGCGCTGCGTCAAGCTGATGACCTCGCTTCACCGGGAATGGGAGGCACCGGAAGGCTATAAAGCCCCGGATGTCTCGGCCAAAGTAGTCAAATTTTTGCTTGGAGGGAACCTGCATGTTCAATAATAAACGGATTCTGGTCACCGGCGGCACCGGTTCCTGGGGGCATGAACTGATCCGGCAGCTGTTGCCGCAAAATCCGCGCGAAATCATAGTATTCTCCCGCAGCGAGTCAGCCCAGGTAGCGATGAGCCGCGAGTTTGAGGATGATCGTCTCAGCTTCACTATTGGCGATATCCGCGATAAGGATGCCCTTACTGCGGCATGCCGGGGTATCGACTATGTATTTCACCTGGCAGCACTGAAGCATGTTCCGGTCTGTGAGGATCAACCCTATGAAGCTTTGAAGACCAATGTAGTCGGCACACAAAATGTGATTGAGTCGGCAATTACGAACCATGTGGAGAAAGTCATCTATATTTCTACCGACAAAGCGGCCAACCCGTCCAACTTCTATGGAATGACGAAAGCGATTGGGGAGAAGCTGATCGTGTATGCCAACCTGATTGGTTCAAACACCCGGTTCGTAACGGTACGTGGTGGCAACGTGCTTGGCACGAACGGCAGTGTTGTGCATCTGTTCATGAAGCAGATTAAGGATAAAGGACAGGTGCGTATTACAGATATGGGCATGACGCGTTTCTTCCTGACTCTGCGCGATGCTATTACTCTGCTGTTCAAAGCGTCGGAAGTCAGTGTCGGCGGTGAAATCTTTGTCATGACCATGCCGACCTGCCGGATCGTCGATCTGGCTGAGGTACTGATTGAGGCCTCCGGGAAAGAGGATGTCAGCATTGTTGAATCAGGCATCCGGCCTGGTGAGAAGATTCATGAAATCCTCATGAGTGATTTTGAAAGTATGACAACAGTAGTTTATGACGAACAGTATCTGGTGATTCTGCCAACGCTGGATATGCCGGAACTGAAAGAGCATTACAGCCGTTACCCACATGTCTCCTTCAACAGCTTCAGCTCCGAGACCAATCTGATGGACCAGGATGAGATCAAGGACATTTTGATCCGGGGAGGTTTTCTCCAATGAAGCTGCTTATCCTCGGTGGAAACGGTATGGCCGGGCATATGCTCGTGAATTATTTTCGCCGTCAGGGCAAGCATAGCGTGTTCTATACAACCCGGGATAAAAAAGATCTCAGCGGGCTGTATGTGGACGCCGACGATATCGCCGGGGTAGAAAATCTGGTCGATATCGTCTCTCCTCATTGCATTATCAATGCCATGGGGGTGCTTAACCAGTTTGCAGAGCGTGATAGAATCGGAGCTTACCATGTGAACGGATTTCTTCCACATCGCCTGCGGCGTGTGGCGGATGAGGTTCATGCGCGGCTGATTCATATCAGCACCGACTGCGTGTTCGAAGGAACACGTGGCGGTTATGCCGAGGACGACACTCCGGACGGGACTTCGGTATACGCGATTACCAAAAGTCTTGGTGAGGTGCGTGAACCGGGGCATTTGACCATTCGCACATCTATTATAGGGCCCGAAATCCGCTCCGGTGGGATCGGATTACTGGAGTGGTTCCTGGCTCAGACGGGTCAGGTCTCGGGCTATAGCCGGGTGATGTGGAACGGGGTGACCACCCTGGAGCTGGCCAAAGCTATAGATTCTTTGCTGGACTCCACCGTTTCTGGTCTTATCCATCTTGCCCACCCCCAGCCAGTAAGCAAACATCAGCTGCTACAGCAGATTCGTAAAGCTTTTGACAAGCGGGATGTGGAGATTGTTCTTGAAGATATGTACGTGCAGGACCGTACACTGCAAAGCACAAGACCTGACTTCAGCTGGGATTTCCCGACGTATTCAGTGATGCTTGCAGAGCTTGCGGAGTGGATGAATCCGCCGGAAGCGACCCTATGAACGGGCGCAGATTGCTTATCACCGGAGCAGGGGGATTTACTGGACGCCATGCGGTTCGCAGCTTCGCGGCAGAGGGAGCGCAGGTCACGGCAGTGTTGCGCCATCCCGGGAATGATGGGGGCTCCAAGGGAGCTGCCCTCATATTCCCGGAAGGCGTTCAGGTGCATTACTGCGATTTGAGCAACAGGAAAGCTGTTAATGAAATGATCCAGACGGTCGCACCGGATGAGGTTTTACATCTCGCAGGCAAAAATTCGGTGCCGGAATCCTGGCGTGACCCGCTGCTATATTTAGAAAGTAATGTAATGGCCACTCTCTACCTGCTGGAAGCCCTGCGGAGCCTGCCTCAAAGCCGGATTCTGGTGGCGGGCTCGCGTCTCAAGTTCAAGGCGGGAATGGCGGCCGGACCGCCGCATCCCTACAGTCTCAGCAAAACATTGGAGGAACTGGCGTCACTGGCCTGGGGGACCTTGTTCCGGCAACCGGTGCTAATGGCTGAGCCCTGTAATCTGATTGGCCCCGGTCCCTCCACCGGGTTTTGCTCATTATTGACCCGGTATATTGTCACTCTGGAAGAAGGGGGGAAGCCGCCTCTGTTCAAGCTTTCTTCCCGGTATGACCTTCGTGACTTTCTGGATGTACGTGACGCGGTCAAGGCCTACAGTGTGATTTTGAATAAAGGGGAGACAGGAACGGTATATAAGATTGATTCCGGACGGCAGCGTTCCCTGGGCGAGATCGCGGAGCATCTGGTCAGCTGCTCGGCAGTAGCGGTGCCGTTGGACTGGGGCCCAGAAGCCAGTGAAGCACAGGAGCAGAACGCGCTGGATCAGACGCAACGACAGGATTCCGGGGCAATTGTCCCGGATCTCCAGGTCACACCCGAAGTGAATGTAGCCACGTTAGGTTGGAAACCGGAGATCGGTCTGGAGACCTCGCTCACCGATATCCTGGTCCATTATCGAACCAACGGGGAAGGAGGGTAAGTATGAACAATCCGAAAGTGTCAGTCATTATCCCTTTTTACAATTGTCCTTATATTGAACAGGCGCTGCAAAGCGCATTGTCACAATCCTGGCAGCCCTATGAAATCATTCTCGTAGACGATGGTTCGACGATCCATCAGGAGCGGATTACTCCGTATCTCCCTTACATTCACTATCTGGGCAAGAGCAACGGGGGAACTGCCACCGCTCTGAATCACGGTATTCGGCAAGCTACAGGTGATTATATCGTCTGGCTGAGCTCAGATGACCTGTTTTATCATGACAAAATCAGAAATCAGGTTCTGTACATGGAACAGAATAACTTACTGATCTCTTATACCAACTTTAATTATATAAACGGGCAATCCCAATTGATCAAGATGAATGCGGCAGCGTTGTTTCCGGACCACCTTGCCTATCTCCGCTGCTTCCTTCAGGGAAATCCTGTGAATGGCTGTACGATCATGATCAAGAGAGAACTGTTTGGAGCCATTGGTGACTTCGATGAATCGTTGCCCTTCACCCATGACTATGACTTGTGGTTCCGGGCAATACTCAATGGCTATCCTCCGGTGCTGCTGAACCAGTCCCTGACCGCTTACCGCCAGCATGACGGCATGGGCACGATGAAGCATTACGATACCATTATTGCCGAAGTGGCTGTAACCATCAATCGCTACCAAGCGCCACTCCGTGATCTGATCTACTCTATGGGAGGCTAACAATGAGAGAAGAACAGGACTAGATTTCGGAGAATTCCTGGAGGGCTAAAAGACCCGTGCAGCGGCCTCCGCCTGTGCAGGTCTCCTTTTAAGGACGGCAAAGATACCGCGGTGGCCGGACTTTCAAGGCGAAGGAGATGAGCGCATGAATAATAAATCCAGGGTCTCGGTAGTCATTCCTTTTTACAATTGTCCTTATGTGGATCAAGCGCTGGAGAGCGCTCTGGCTCAGAGTTATACCGATATCGAGATTATCGTCGTTGACGACGGTTCCACTGTCCATGTGGAGAAGCTTACTCCTTATATGGACAGTATTTTATATATCCGCAAGGAAAACGGGGGCACAGCATCTGCCTTGAACCAGGGCATTAAAGCGGCAACGGGAGGTTTTTTTGCCTGGCTCAGCGCCGATGATATTTTTCACCCTGACAAAATCAGAAGACAGCTGGAAATGTTGCGAAGCTCCGGACTGTCTTTTAATCATACGGCCTATTATTACATTAATGGGCAGGGGGAAAGGCTGACCGAAGCAGTGAATCTTCCGTTTGCCAGCAAAAGGCATTTGCTGGAGACGATGATGACCGGCTGCACCGTGAATGGCAGTACAGTGCTGCTGGATATGGATATTTTTCGTAAGCTGGGGCTGTTTAATGAAGCGTATTTGTATACACATGACTATGAATTATGGCTCCGGCTGCTGCCTTATTATGAATGGTCTTTTATTGAAACGCCGCTGCTCAATTACAGGGTTCATGAGGCCATGGGCTCTGTGGTTCACAGCGAGGCGCAACGTCGGGAAATCAAACGGCTACAGGCCAAGTATCGCATGCAGATTCTGCGTCTACTTCGGAAGGAGAACAGTAAATGAAACTGACGTTTCCAATTCTGACTTTGTCCAAGGGCGGGGCACAACGGATGCTGGCTGAACTGGCCAACCATCTAGCTGGGTTTGGTCATGATGTGACGATCCTGATGCCCCGGAACGGGATTGTAGAGTATCCAATGAAGTGCAAAATCATTCATTCCTCGGATCTGTGGGGCATCAGCGCTGCCGATTTTCCCTTCAGTGATGTTATTGTCTCCAACTATTACAGCACCGTGGCAGTGTCGCAGCAGGCCAGCGAAGCGGGCAAAGGCATTCACACCCGGCTGACGCTCTGCTATGAACCAACTTTTTTGCCGGATAATAACGTGTCCTTCGCCTCCTACAACGTGACGAGTAACCTCTTCGTCCTGTCTAATTGGCAGCAAAGCCTGGTGCAACTGGTCCATGGCATCAAGGGCCGGATTGTGCCCATTGGTGTGAACCCCGACTTCTATAATATGAAACTTCGCAGGCAAGGAGGAAGACGCCCCATTGTTTCGACGATCTTGCGTAAGCCTGAAGGGGGGTTCTCCGATCACCGCGAGCAGGCTTATTTGATTCGGCAGTTGAATAGGGTGAAAGAGTGCCATCCCGAGGTGGAGATCTACCTGATTATCCCGCCGCGCGAGTTTGCTGAGTCAGCGATGCTGCAAGAATTCCTGCATGATCCGGGCTACCAGATTCGTACACCCGCCAATGATGAGGAGCTCTGCTACCATTATAATGAGAGCGACATTTTTGTCAGTGCAAGCACGCATGATGCCGGCTCGCTGCCGGGACTAGAAGCAATGCGCTGCGGTGCTGCGCTCGTAACCACCTATGCGGGCGGGAACATGGAATATTGCAGCCCTGGCGAGAATTGCCTGATGTCCTATCGTTATGAGAACAAGCTGGCTGAGGATGTACTGAGACTGATTGAGGAGCCGGAATTGCGTAGTAGACTTGCTCTTAGAGGTGAACAGGATTCGCAACGTTTTACTTGGCAGCAGAGTGCTGAAATATTACAGCATGAGCTGCTTGAGATTGTGTCACAGTAACGAGCAAGCCTTTGTTATAGGTATACAAAAAGAACCTTCGATCCCACGCTACTGGACTGAGGGTTCTTTAAGTTGGACATAGACGATTGGAAGCAGCTTGGAGGATTAAAAAATGGAGAAGGAGTTCAGCATCTCGCGAAAGGACAGGCTGTATTGTCCTGGATCGAAGCTGGCGACCATATGGTCTCTGCCTTGCTTGCGTATGCTACTTCTCAACCTCTCATTATCCATTAGCTCCAGAGCTTCGGTGACCGCGGTGTCGATATCACCCAGTGGATAGAACTTGCCGGTCTGGTTATGCATGATAAAGGAACGGACACCGTCCGAATCCGTACTGAGCACAGGGCAGGTACAACAGATGGCTTCAGCAACGGCATATCCGAAGCCTTCGGTAATCGACGTGGACAAGAGAAAGCCCCCGGAATTGACAATGGAGGAATAGTACACCGGCATGATCCCGTTGGGGATGTTGGCAAATACGTTGAGCCGATCTTTCAATCCCAGTAGTTGAAGCATTACGTCAAATTTTTCTTGTTCCCCAGCTCCGGCCAGGGTGGGGTCATGGAACATCCAGAGGTGCAGATTGGGCTTATGGCTCCGGAGGCAATAGGCGATCTCCAGATATTCGCGCCAATTTTTGTTACTCTCCAGCCGACCGACCCAGGCAATGACCGGATCGGCCGGTGGATCATTTGGAATATGCTTGAAGGCGTTCACATCGACAAGGTTAGGAATGACAAAGCGCTGCATCCAAGGGCAGATTTGTATGAACAGCTCCAACAAATGATTTGTAGGTGGAAGCAGGATCGCATTGCAGAAGGACTGTAAAAAGGGAGCAGCAGCTGTAATCTGTTCCTCTGCTTCATTTCGTGTTCCCAATCCCTGCACCTCATAGATGAGGATGCCTTTGTAACCGAGCATGCGGAGCCGTTCCAAGAGGGCAAAGTTTGAAGTTACGATAATGGCATCATAATCATTGGATCGGATAACTTTGGAAATTTCTTCATCCGTGGAACCAATAAATGTCGGAAAGGCTGCTCCGTTATCCCCGCCCGATCCCGGCATGAGGTACAGCAGATGGCATTCAATCCCGCTCCGCTGCAAGCTCTCGCATCTCAAGTTGTTCAGTGTTTCGACCCCTCCGCTGGGTACATAAAACGTAAATAAAACCTTCAACGCTCACCCCTCCTGACTATTTTGCAACGGTAACGCCGGACCCATCTCGAAAACATAAGCTACTGTTTATAAGATACGCGGCTGTTCCCTGGCGTGTGACGGTGAAAGCCTGTAGTGCCAAATCCTTTCAGCATAGCCTGGCCGAATTAAAGCCATCCTAACGATTGTTACATTGGACACCCATTACATTTAGAGATGGAGGATGAATTCATGTTGCGATCCAAAATCAGCATGTCCGTTTCCGCCGCACTGCTGCTTGGTATGGTCAGCCTTACCGGGTGTGGTGCCAACAACACGGCAGGAAACACGGTTCATACGAAAAGTGTCCGGGGAACACATGATGGGCGATTGAGCGTAAATTCGGTGCGTGGAGGGAACCAAATCCGCAACTACGACAAATTGGAAATCAGTCAGAAGCTGGCTGACCGTGTGGCCTCATTGCCGGAAGTCCGTTCCGCTAATGTCATGCTTGTTGGCAAGACAGCGTATGTAGCTGTAACCCTTGACCGTTCGACTACCCGGCCGAATGCCTTGGGAACAGGTCATTACGGGACGCGTTCCACAACAAATGGACTGGGGAACGGAATAACCAATGGCAGAACGAATGGCTATACTGACGGTGGCGTGTATGGTACCGGCAGAACAGGTCATTACGGGACGCGCTCCACAACAAATGGACTGGGGAACGGAACAACGAATGGCTATACTGACGGTGGCATGTATGGTTCCGGCAGAACGGGTCTGGGTGGGAGTGCTTACAGTCCAGGGCTGGGTGCAAAAGGAACGTACAACCCTGGTCATGGAATAACAGGTACCGGTAACGGTGCGCTTGGCACAGGGCGGAACATGGCTGGCGTTGGCGGAACAGGTGCAGGTGCAGGAGTAAACACTAATCGTGGTTACGGAATGCAAAGCACAGGTACAGGGACTTACAATGACCGTGGAATCACTGGTCTTGGCACTACGAACACAACAACACCAGCCAGAAACACTAAGCTTGAAGAAGATAATGTGACTCAGGCGATCAAGGATAAGATTGCCGCCGAGATCAAAAAGACCGCGCCGAATATTGATGCCGTATATGTATCTGCCAATCCGGATTTCGTGGAGCGCTTTAACGTATATGCTGAAGAAGCGCGTGCCGGGCACCCGCTGAAGGGCTTTGCGGACGAATTCCGTACGATGGTAGAGCGCATTTTCCCAACCCGCAGTCACTAACCCTTGGTTAGTATTTCTGGAGAACTCCCGAATTAATCGTCATTTTTAACATGATCGGCACAAAAAAAGCAGCAGCCCCGCCGAAGCGTGGGACTGCTGCTTTCTTCATTTAACTTTGCCGCGGTTGCTTGCGGCCGCGAATCCATACTTCTTGTAGTTGAAGCTTGTCGTCAAGCAGCAGGATATCCGCTTGCTTGCCGGCTTCCAGCGAGCCGATTTTCTGTTCGAGGCCCAGCGATACCGCCGGTGTAAAGCTGGCTGCACGGGAGGCTTCTTCCAGACTGATTCCGGCTTGCTGAATCAGGAATTGAAAACCGCGAATCATCGTAAGCGTGCTGCCGGCAAGAGCGACCGGATTATCACGGAGAGTGGCGATGCCATCTTTAACGGTGACCGGTAAATCACCAATTTTATATTCCCCGTCACTGAGTCCGGTCGCCGACATGGCATCCGTGATCAGCAAGAGATTGCCGTCATTCTTCAACTGAGCGAGCAGGGCTACCATGGCGGGATGGACATGAATCCCGTCGGCAATGATTTCTCCGCGTATGCGCTTGTCGGATAATACCGCACCCACCGTCCCTGGCTTGCGATGATGAAGCGGCGTCATCGCATTGAACGTGTGCACAGCCTGATTCAAGCCGGCGTCTGCGGCAGCAATGACTTCTTCATAGGTTGCGTCGGTATGACCGAGGGCGGCTGTGATCTTATGTTTGCGGAGCCAGCGGATGGCTTCGAGCGCACCTTCGCGCTCCGGTGCCAGGGTGACCTGGCGGATCATTCCGGGATAGGTATGTTCCCATTCTTCCAGCCAGTCGATGTTTGCCGGGACAATATGCTCCGGATTCTGGGCACCCGGCCATTTGTGGCTGATGAACGGGCCTTCCAGATGCACTCCTGCTAATTGCGCATAAGGCATTTCCTTGGAAAGATAGACATGTACTTCTTCCAGAACACGGTCGATATCAGTTTTGGTGGCCGTCATCGTGGTAGCCAGCATGGTTGTTGTTCCTTGGGTACTATGGAATTTCGTAATAGCATCAATGGAATCTTTATCACTGTACATAAAATCATATCCTGCTCCGCCATGAACGTGAACATCCACAAATCCGGGGAGCAACAAGTCATTGTCATGGTAACTTGCATCCCAGTTGGCATAGGCTGAAGGCAGGTCATGAGCTTCCCCGGCGTAGAGAATTCGTTCTCCGGAGAGCGCGAGCACGCCTTGCGGAATCAGACCGTTGGGAGTCAGCACTTTACCATACAATAATTCGCCGTTAGTTGCCGTTATTTCAGCCATTTTCCTGCACCTTCATCCAGCAGCACGACTACGTTCGGGTGACTTTGCAGCAAAGAGGCCGGACATTGTGTGGTGATAGGGCCTTCAATCGCGTTGCGGATAGCCTCAGCTTTCTCTTCACCACGGACCAGAAGGACGATCTGCTTGGCTTTCAGGATGCCGCCGATTCCCATGGTGACCGCCTGACGGGGCACATCCTCCAGCTTATCGAAGAAACGGGCATTGGCTTCCCGTGTGCCTTCCAGCAAGTCCACCACATGGGTGCCGCTGCTCAGACTGGCATCCGGTTCGTTGAAGCCGATGTGACCATTGCTTCCGATGCCGAGAATCTGCAGATCCACCGGGCCATTCTCTTCCAACATCCGGTCATAGGCGGCACATTCTGCGCTAGGATCAGATGCGTTGCCATCAGGCACATGTGTCCGCGAGAGATCAATATCAACATGATTGAATAAGTGTTCATTCATAAAGCTGCGGTAACTCTGCGGGTGATCCGCAGGCAAACCTACATATTCGTCAAGATTGTAAGAGGATGCTTTGGCAAAGCTGACCAGACCCTTATTGTGCATGTCTACAAGCCGGGCGTAAACGCCTACTGGCGAGCTTCCGGTAGCCAGGCCGAGTACGGCTTTAGGGTTGCTTTGCAGCAGGCTTGCAATCAGATTGGCACCGGTTTGTACGAAATCTTCTTCACTATGAAATTTTAAAATATTCATTAGGATTGACCTCCTCGTTTATGACGGTAATATTGAACATTCACATAAGATTGCTCCAGCTTGGGAATATAGTCTGTAAAGCGCGTGCTGACCATTCCGGTAAATAAAATATCAATAATATGCAGTTGCGCAATGCGTGAAGCCATATCGCCCCGCCGCATCCCCTTCTCTAATGAGGAGGAAAAGAGAGGAATATTGGCCAGTGTAGCCAGTGTGCTGCTGCCGTAAGAAGTCAGGGCAATGGTACTGGCCCCGCCCGCTCCAGCACAGCTTAAGGCGTCTATCGTTTCCGGGGTTTCGCCGGAGTAGGAGATTGCAAAGGCCACATCGCCCTCGCCCAGCGAGGATGCAGAAGTAATCTGCATATGGGAGTCTGCGAAAGCGGTGCAGTTCACACCGATGCGAATGAGCTTCTGATAGAAGTCTTGCGCCACGATCGAGGAAGTAGCCATCCCATACAGATCAACACGGCGGGTGCGGCACAGCAGATCTACAGCAGCCTCTAGCCGCTCTATATTAAGCAGCGAAGTGGTATCCCGGATCGAAGCGAGATGATTGCTCTGCATTGCTTCAACAATAGTGGAGAGTGGATTGCCAGCGACAATATCCTGATAGGAAGATCCGCCTTCATGCTGGCCTTGATCGCTGCCGGCAATTTCCGCTGCCAGGTTTACTTTAAAGTCCGGAAAGCCCTTGAAATGAAATACCTTGCAGAAACGGGTAACCGTCGCGGGGCTGACACCGCATTGTTCAGCCAGTTCCGTAATACCCATATGGACAATCTCGGCGGGAGAAGCAAGAATCCGCTCGGCGAGCTTACGTTCCATTTGTGACAGCTTGGTCATCTCATGCTCCAGGGCATGAAGAATTGGGGACATGACCCACCTCCATTCGTAAATCATGGATTTAAAATTATTTTTACAATTAATTAATATATATAGAAAATTATTTTCATAAATAGGATAAAACAAAACGATGAGCGTTGCAAGGGCATCTTTATGAATAAAGTGTGGAAATAACAAAAACCCGCTCGCAACCATTGCGATACGGGTTTCTGCGAATAATATTAGATGTGTTCGGCGGTTAAGCTGCGGTATGAGACTAAGCCTTGGCGGGTCTGCGGCGCAGCATTTCCCACAGGATGAACAGCAGTACGATCAACTGAGGCAGCAGTGTCTCCCATGTCGGGTACAAGCCCAGCCATCCAATGGACGGAAAGCCTTCCAGCACATGCGAGGGAATCTTTCCGGCCACCTGAAGAGAATGAATGCTTTCCCCAAGAAAGCGGAACACCAGATAATAAATAAGCACGGTAGCTGTTTTGAAAAAGGCACCGATCGGCAGCTTCGCACTTAGGGCGATGATGGCATAGCCCAGAATGATCAGAATTAGCAGTGCGCTGCCGATCCCGATCAGTAGTGATGAGGTCTTGATCGCAGGGGCCATCCCGACATAAAAGATCGTTGTCTCTGCACCCTCCCGAAGAATGGCCAGTAACGAGACAAAGAACAGTGACCACAGGTTGCCTTTAGCCAGCGCTCCATCCACCTGTCTGCCTACATAGTTATTCCAGGAAGCCGTATTTGACTTGCTGTGCAGCCATCGTCCAATGGTCAGCATCATGACTACAGCTACAAGTCCGGTCACGCCCTCGATCATTTCACGTGTGCTCCCGGCTGCCGCTTTGGAAATGGCATAGTAGAGCAGCACCGCCAAGATAGCACTTCCGGCAAGACCGGCCACGGCTCCGGACCAGATCCATTTTTGGGCGCCTTGTTGATTGCCCCGCTTCACATAAGCGAGCAGAGCGGATAGTACGAGAATGGCTTCCAGTCCTTCACGCAGTAGAATCAGAGCAGCATCCCAGGCCGTGTAGTGTGTTTCTCCTGCAAGTGGGGTCAACTCAGCTGTCATCTGCTCCAGAGTGGAGAGTGCCCGTTCCAGCTTTGGCGGATTGGAGAGCAGATATCCGGTTACAGCTGCACTTTCATTTTCGATACTGGTGTAGACCTTAGGAGAAGCAATCTGTACCTGACCTTCGGCCATCGGCCAGACCGTAATGAACTGTTCCATGATCGCTGCGGCCTTGGCACTATCTCCAGCGGTGGCTGCTGCGGAGGCCTGATTGAGATAGGCAATCAATCCTTCAATGGAGGTATCTTCGCCGGTGATGTTCGGCGCCGCTACGGCTTTGCCCTGGCTGTAATCAGCAAGCAACTGGTACAGCGCCTTGGCTTCGCTGCGGGCCGATTCTTCACGGCGCGGCTCTGCCTGCAGCGCGATCCGCAGCAGGCTCATCTTCGTCTCCAGCATGCCGTAGACGGCAGGATTATCCTTGCGGATGGCGCGCTCCACCGGCTTCCAGCCGCTTGTTAGAGCGCTGTACGCCTTCTCCGCGGCGGCCCAGTCGGCGCTCTGCGCCGCATCCCGCGCAGTCTTCGCCGCGGGCAGCAGCTTCTCCGCCGCGCTTCGCCCGGCGGCAGCGGAATTACCGCCGCTATCACTCGCGGCGGTCACGTACGCGTCCACGGCTCTGGCGAGCGTGGACAGTGCGCTCTTGGCGGGCTCGCCGCCGCCCGCCTTAAGCGTGGACGCCGCTTCCGCCAATGCGGCGTCTACAGCTGCTGCCGGACCGGCGAGTGCCTCGTCCGGCGTGCCTGTGTTCGCGGTGTGCCACAGCGCCGCGAACGTCTCTACATCGGCGGCGGCGTCGCTCCAGCGGCTCTGCCCGGCTTCGACGAGCGCGCTGCCGACGGGCGGCAGCAGCTCATCGTGCCGGGCGCTGCCTTCCGCCGCGAAGCCTGCTGCTGCCGGGAGGGTCAGCAGCACACAGATCAAGACCAGCATGGCGGTTGCCTTAAGCGCCCGCCACGGATGATGAACAAGAGAGAACATCGGGATAATCCCCTTTCAAGTAATTTCCTTTTCAGTAACTCTCAGTTCAGCTGAGCAGTGTGTCTCCGATAAAGCCACCTTCGCGGACGCCAGGGAAGCAGGCGAAGACCGCACTGCCGATATGGACCATATATTCATTCAGGCGATCATTGCGCGACAAGCGCTGCTGAATCGTCACGAACTGTTTGACGAGATCCCGCTGGAAGCTGATGAATAACAGACCGGCATCAAGCTGGCCAGTCTTGGCATTTAGTCCGCCGGAATAGGAGTAGGAACGGCGCAGCATTTTGACTGTGCCGTCGCCATGCGCCAGGGCGGAATGGGAATCCGCTGGTATCAGCGGCTTGCCTGAAGTATCCGCTGCCTTCAGGTCCAGCTTGTCGAACTCGTCCCGGGCGCCAATAGGAGCGCCGCTCTGACGGTGCCGCCCGAAGGTCGCTTCCTGGTCGCTCAGGGATGAGCGGTCCCATACTTCGATGCGGAACCGGACCCGGCGAACCGCCATATAGGTGCCGCCGTTCATCCAGGCAGGCCCGTCGCCGCTGCCCGGCCAGACGACCTTGTTCATCTCGGCTTCATCGGTAACATCGGGATTCCCGGTGCCGTCCTTGAAGCCGAGCAGATTGCGCGGTGTTCCATTCTTGGGATCGGCCTCGCCCGTCCGCTGGAACCCTTCCTGGGTCCAGCGCAGCACGGCAGTCCCGCGGGCAATCCGGGCCAGATTGCGGATGGCGTGGAACGCCACCTGCAAGTCATCCGCGCAGGCCTGCACGCAGAGATCTCCGCCGCACCACGCGGGATCGAGATTGTCACCCACGAAAGGCGGGAGATCGGCGAGGGAAGAAGGCCGCTGGCCGGCCAGTCCAAAGCGCTCGTCGAAGAAGGAAGGTCCCACACCAAAGGTAAGCGTACAACGGGAAGGGGTCAAACCATCAGCCTCTCCGGTATCGGAAGGCGGTAAATTAGGGTTGTCATTGGTATTGCCGACCAAACGGCCTGTGGTTAGAGCAGCCGCAGCGGTGGTCCATTCCTGCAACAGCCTCTTCACGTCGGCGAGTTTGGTCGTCGTCAGGTCGAAGGCTGCAAAGTACAGGAAGTTTTGTGCAGGTGTAAGAATGCCAGCCTGGTGGCTGGCATAGAAAGGGATGGAGGAATCGTTCTGCACAGGAGCGACAGGTGCCTTGGCAGTTGTTCCGCCCTTCGAAAGCAGACTTCCCATGGCCCCGCCGCCCAACAGGAGGCCTAGACCGGTGGCGCCAGTAAGCCGCAGCATATCGCGGCGGCTTACTTTTGTATCCAGCAGTTTCTGGCTGGGCTCTGAATTTGTTGTTTGGGTGGATTGCTTATCCTTATCGCGTTTGTTCATGATGATCACACTCCCAGAATGGTCCCCATATTAGATAGTGGCTCTGCTAGCGCATCGAGGTTCTGGCTTAATTTGCGGACTTCATCTTCCTTCAGTTCCTGATAGGAGACATAACCGTCACCAGATTTGAACGGTGCCAGCTCTGCTTGCAGCGCTGCAAATCTTTCACCGATCGTTTGCTCAAGTGCAGCATCTTTTTTGGCCAGCTCTGGTTTAAGCAGCTCGTATATTTTCTGTGCGCCCTCTACGTTGGCAACAAAATCGTACAGGTCGGTGTGGGAATAGCGTTCTTCCTCACCCGTAACCTTGGAGGAGGAAACTTCATTCAGCAGTTCAACGGCGCCGGTAACGAGCAGATTCGCATCAATCTCTACCGTCTCCACTTTTGCCCGTAGAAGCTGTGCATCCTTGAGTAGTTGGTCTGCTGTTTCATCGGAACCTTTGGTGGTTTTATCCTCCCAAAGGGCTTTCTCCAGCTTGTGGAAGCCGCGCCATTCCGCAGGATCGACATCATTCTCGCGGGCGTCAATGTGAGGATCCAAATCACCGAGCGCTTCAGCAATAGGCTCAATCCGCTCATAATACATCCGGGTCGGCGCATACAGCTTCTTGGCCTCTTCAATTTGGCCTGCCTTCACGGCGCCCGTGAACTTCTCCGTTTCTTTGACGAACAGATCACATTGCTCGATGACAAACGTCCGGTATTGTTCGATCGCTGATGTGAAGTCTGCTGCCGCAGCTGTATTGGTGGCATCAGCAGTCGCTGCAGGGGCGTTGGTTGCCGTGTTGCTACTCGCTCCATTTGTGGATTGGGCCGTGTTTCCAGTGGTATTATTACTCGCGCAACCGGTGAAAAGAATAGAAGCCGCAAGCAGGCCTGCGGGTACAGCATAACTAAATTTCAAATGAGCCACCCCTTTATATATGTGTGTGAATGATAATCGTTATCAATAATACTGGAACAATCATAAGTCTGTGTACTTGGACTGTCAATATGAAATGTGATATTTCTCATTGTTTAGCATTACAGCCTAAAGAAGGCGGACACCAGCAGGTGCCCGCCTTTCAGTTTGAACAGGGAAATCCCTGGGTTTATCCCTTGATTGCGTCTATTAGTACTCCCTCACACAGAGGAGCGCTCTATAAGTTCATAATCCAGCTTGCGGTGGACGGGCTGGCTTCCGCCATCCCCATGGATCTGCTCATGGATCGTCTGAAAAGCAGCCGCACCCATCTCGAACAGCTTGTTATCAATTGTGGTCAAGCCCAGCAGCTTGCCGATGGGCTGGTTATCAAACCCGATCACGGCGAGGTCTTCAGGAATCCGGATACCCTGTTTTCCGGCTTCAATCATCAGGGCGGCTGCGACATGATCCCCGGCGACGATGATAGCCTCTGGCCGTTCTTCCATCGCGCTCAGACGATGCAGTAACGCTGCGCCATGCTCTTCGTTCAGGCAATCAAATATCATCCATTCTTCATGCAGCGGAAGTCCGCTCTCCCGGTGAAAGTCCCGGAAAGCAGACTGACGGATGGAGGAGGACGAACCATGCTTTCTCCCGTCACAATAGCCAATGGAACGGTAGCCATTATCGGCCAAGTATTGCAGACCATGGCGGAAGGCGGCGTAATGCTCGATGTAGACAGAGGAGAAGCGGCTTTCCCCGCTGTTCTGGCAAGTGACGATAGGTCCATATGCAGTATATTCCTCGATAACTTCCGGCTTCAGGGAGGTGGATACAATAACTACACCATCGATTTCCTTGTTGCGTAGCATTTCCAGCACCTTTAGCTCTTCTTCAGGACGGTAGTTAGTCTGGCACAGCACCAGTCTGTATTGAGCCAGCAGTGCTTCCTGGGCCAGTCCCTCCATAATGATGGAGAAATAATAGATACGGATTAGCGGCATGATTACTGCGACTGATTTGGTACGTCCGGTGATCAGATGCACAGCGTTCATATTCCGGCGATAATTCAACTGTTCTATGGTATTCAGGACCGCATTCCGTTTGTCCTCGCTGACATAAGGATGATTGTTAAGCACACGCGAGACGGTGGTTACGGACACTCCGGAAATTCGGGCGATTTCTTTAATATTAGCCATCCGCAAGAAAGCCTCCTGAAGTGAATATTGTAGTGATCTTATTCTACCACATGATTTTTACTCCTCCGAAAATAAAAGGCTTGCTCTGGTATCCATTTCATATTTTACACTGAGGATGCAACAGCATTACCGGACTAAATCGGCGTGACCGCAAGGGCGTGACGAACCGGTAAGGTTAATGTTGCTGTTTTTTTGTTTGGCGTAAAGCACAACAAAAAACCTTCTCTCACCTGATGGGTGAAAGAAGGCTTAAACGCGTCACTTTCGACAGCACGGTAGCTATATTTTCAGCTCCCCAAGCTTAATCAGCTCGACAACCGCTTGCGAACGGCCTTTTACGTTTAATTTTTGCATAACATTGGAAATGTGGTTTCGGACGGTTTTTTCGCTGATAAACAACAGGCCAGCGATGTCGCGCGTAGTTTTATCCTGAACAAGAAGTTCAAAAACTTCGCGCTCGCGATGCGTTAAAAGAAATTTGCTATGATGTTCGTTCCCTTTCAATGGTGTCACCCCTCCTTGCTCGGGTTTGTTTGGTATAACAAGGTAAAGGGATACAGTCAAAACCATACTATGTATGGGAGATGTTAATGGTGACGTACCCGCTCTAAAATAGGCGGTAGCGGATACAGCAAACCATTTGGTACCAAGACATGCACGCATACAAAAACAAACGACGAAATAAAGAGCCGCCAAACTCGGAAATGACTTCCGGTTCAAACGGCTCTGAAGATAAGGAATTAATGAAACTTTATAGTCTTGATCCGCGCTTCTTCTTCATAAGTGAGCGGACTTGGCGATTGTGGATTGTGCATATGGCGGCTCGTTGTAAACTCGATGCTCTGGTAGTCTTCTCCCCCCGAAGGCATCCCCGGTTGCCAAAATTCAAATACCCATTTTTTAAGTTCCTTCAGACCTGTCAGCATATCCATCATCCTCCTTAGGCGATGAGCTCAACGGTACTTTGTATATTTTGTTTACGCTTTCATTATAGCATAGAATGATGCACTAAAGTGCGATGTCCACTGGATAGACACAATATTAAATGGATAAATTATAATTAATATGGGTTTGTGTTCAACGAGAAGAAAAGTGTCTCCTAGAAGGAGACACTTTTTTGTGTCAGTCAGAATGGATAGTCGGATAATATAACATTGTCCATTGAGCCCCTGTATTTTCCGGTAAATCCCAATTAGAGGGCATAGGCTTCCGGTTGGCCTGCTGACCGCTACAGGTGCTCGAGTTATATTTATAATTACAATGACGGGTTGTTCTGGGATCATGCTACTATTTAAGTATATTAACAAAAGGAGGTCTATCATGAAAAAGATTGGAATGCTGACGCCGTCATCGAACACGGCTGTTGAGCCTGTAACCGCAGCTATGGCGGCTTCCTTAAGCGAGGTTTCTGTCCATTTTACCCGTTTTAAGCTCACTAAGATCATAATTGGTGACAACAAGCGTGGGGAATCCGATACAGATACATTGTTGGAGGCCGCGTCTTTGCTGATGGATGCTGACGTAGATGTTATTGCTTACAATGCTACTTCCGGGGGATGGCTGGGCGAAGAATCGGATCAGGCATTATGTGACGCGATTACCAGACTGACCGCCAAACCTGCCACAACTTCAATACTAGCCCTGCTTGAAGCTATGCGTCTTTATAAAATCAAAACCTACTGTTTAGTTACACCCTTGGTTGACGAGGTGACGAAGCAAGTGATCGAACAGTATAAAAATCAGGGATTTGAGTGTACAGGTTACCGCAATTTTAACATTAAGCTAAACAAAATGAGCAGCGCGATTACGGATAAACAAATTATAGAGGCGGTAAAAGAGTCTTTCATTCCTGGAACGGATGCGATTATCCTGTCAGGGACAAATATGCGTGCTGCCCACCTGGCAACCCCGCTGGAAGAAGAATATGGGGTTCCTGTGTTGGATACCGCGGCGGTAACTTTATGGAAGACTCTCCGATTAATAGGGGCCAACAATGCAGGCATTTCGGGATGGGGACGAATTTTAGAGTAACACAGGAATAACAAATTTCGGGTCCGTGATGGGCGCCCCAGAATGGGGTGCGCTCCTCTCGGACCCGTTTTTTAATAACGCATATTTAGATGATGTTGGATATTTGTTGAATGAATTGAGAATAGGGGGAATCTGATGGAAAGATCATCCGGATCGTTCGGGACGGATAATTCTTGCCTAGGCGGTAGACGGAGAAGGGTACCGTTTCATGCTGCAGTAGAGTGGGCAGCTCTCCGTTTCCATAGAGACTATGGAAAAATTCCATTGTATCGTACAAGAACGAACTGGGACAGATGGTGTACCCCTGCCCGTCGGAAATCATTTTCAGAATGATGCCTGTCTCGTTAATATTGCAAATATCCTTAGGGATATTTCCCATCAGCTTAAGCATGGTTTCATTAATTAAGGAACGCAGCTGTTGATTGGAGAAGAAAAGGTAAAACGTCTTTTCCAGCAGGGTATTCATGCTCTCGGGATTGTGAAGACAAAGTGGTTTTTCGTTTTTGGGGCCAAGGAGCAGCATTTCATCTTGCATAATGGAGATAGATTCGATTCCAGGTAGCTCCTCGAAATAAGGGACGAACCCAAAATCAATATCTCCAAGAAGAATTAATTCGATAATGACTTCGTTGGAGTCCGATAACATATGATACTTCAGGTCCGGATCAAAGCTGCGCAAGTGGTTCATGATAGGCTTGAACATGGTCCATCCCAGCGGGGTAGCAACACCAATCTTAATGTTGCTGCTATTATCGTTGAATGAATCGCTGAAGTCATCTTGCTCCGGATGAAGCAATTTAATCAAATCGATTAAATTAGAATGATCTTGAAGTTTGGACATGGCCTTAATTTGCTGAATGGCTTTGGTGGCATTATGAATAATTGATGCTCCTTGCTTGGTCAATTTTACCCCGCTCCGAGTACGCTCCAGTAAGACAAACCCTAATTCCTGCTCCAGTTTTTTTATTCTGATCGTTAACGCGGGTTGAGAGATATGAATTACCTTAGAGGCTTTCGATATACTCTTTTCTCGGGCGATTGTAAGCAAAGAATGCAGATCTGTTAAGTCCATAGGTTCACCCTCCCCATAAGTCCATGTCATTAATGTTGATGCGGTTTCCATTAAAATTCAATAGAGAAAGTTTAATGAGATGCTATTATTAATGTTATATATTCTAACATCTTATATAAAAATAATATCACTTTTAATTTTGATATGCTAATAATTCGCGAAATTTTAGTGTTTAGGGTGTTATTTAATTTTTTTATTATTCAGCACTTGATGGATATGCTAATGTTTTGTCAGGAAGTTTAACATTGTTAACGTCATTAAACTTCAAAGCTGACATGAGGTTGTGGGGAGGAGATTTATAGAGATGAAGAGGTTATATGCATTGACTGGAGCGGAACAAGCGAAATTAATACGTGAACGAGAAGTATCGCCGGTTGAAATTGTAGAGCAGGTATTTGACAGAATTCATAGATTAAATCCGGTACTGAACGCCTTTTGCCAGTTGGAGGAAGATCGTGCTATGGCGGCTGCGAAACAAGCAGAAGAACAAATTATGAACGGAGAAGAGGTTGGACCGCTTCACGGCGTTCCCTTCCATGCCAAAGACTTGGTGCTGACGAAAGGGATTCGCACTGCTTTTGGTTCGAAAGCTTTTGAGAATTATGTTCCGGATGAAGATGACATTAGCATAGAGCGTCTGAATAAGGCCGGGGGCATTATCATTGGGAAGACGAATGTACCAGAGTTTGGTTATCGGGGCATTAATAAGGTTTTTGGAAATATCCGCAATCCTTGGAATACGGATTTAACCCCGGGTGGTTCCAGCGGTGGTTCTGCTGTTGCAGTCGTGACGGGCATGGGTTCACTCACGGTCGGCAGTGACGGCGGCGGTTCTATCCGTAATCCTGCAAGTTTGACTGGTGTTTATGGTTTCAAGCCGTCCTTTGGCCGAGTACCCCTATATCCAGGCTGCCGTGATCCGAAATTCCCGGGAGGAAGCAGTTGGGAAACGCTCGAAGTTATCGGACCCTTAACGCGTACGGTTGAAGATAGCGCACTGATGCTTAGCATCATGAGTGGACCGAGTCACATGGACAGACACAGTCTTCCGGGTAAGCTCGACTTTCTGAAGATCATACAGAATAAAGACATCAAGAACCTTCGAATCGCCTGGAGTGTGGATGCCGGTTATGCGACCGTTGATCCGGAGGTGCGCCGCATTACCTTAGAGGCGGTGAAAGTATTTGAAGAACTGGGCTGTCATGTTGAAGAGGTACATCCCGGCATTTCTAATCCATCTCAAATCTTCGCCGGATTGATCGCCAGAGATACCGACTTCGCCGGGCTACGAAAAATGGCGAAAGAGTATGGGGAGTACATGGACCCTAACTTCGTGAACACCATCAACCGGGTGTGGACTGATGAGCAGTTGACCTCAGCGGCGATGGATAGACAAGCCATTAACATTACAATGAGAAGATTCATGGAAAATTATGATTTGTTTATTGTCCCCGCGCTGTTTGCCCCTGCATTCAAGGTTGGCACTTACGGCCCGACAGAAATCGACGGTAAAAGTGTGCCGGACAATCACTGGTCTTCCTTTAATTGTCTGGCTAATATCACCGGCTTCCCGGCGGCTTCACTTCCTGCCGGCTGGACGGATACCGGACTTCCGGTCGGCCTGCAATTGATCGGCGGGCATCTGGCAGATGATATCGTCCTCCGCGCTTCCAGCGCATTTGAAGAGGCTCGTCCATGGTTGCCTCAACTGAATGCACTGATTGAACGTTACGACAGATAAACAAAATGTAGTTAGAAATAAAATGTCTGAATATGCAAAAGGAGGGTGCGTAGATGGCTCTCTATATCCTGCGCAGATTGTTTTATATGATCCCTGTTCTTATCGGGATAGTTTTCATCACGTTTTTTCTCACCAGAATACTGCCGGGGGACCCTGCTTTGATGATTGCGGGTACAGAAGCTCCCGAAGAGGTTTTGAAGAAGCTCCGCGGCGATATGGGGTTGAATGAGCCCTTGTATCAACAATTTTTTCATTATGTTATTCGACTGTTTCACGGGGACTTCGGTTTTGCCTGGCATACGGGCCACAGCGTCTTTTCCGACTTTTATACGCGCCTGCCGGCTACCATTGAACTGACGCTGGCCAGCTTCATCATTGCGCTGGCTGTTGCACTCCCGGTCGGAATTATTGCCGCAACTAAGAAAGAATCAATCGTCGATCATATCTCCCGGGTGTTCTCTCTTATCGGTTCTTGTGTTCCGTCCTTTTGGCTGGCTCTGATTCTGATTTATGTGTTTTACTCCAAGTTAAACTGGTCCCCTGCACCTCTGGGGAGATTAGGAGACAGTGTCAGTCCACCGACTCATTTGACCGGTTTGTATGTTATCGACAGCCTGTTGACATGGAACATGCCGGTATTGGAGCAAGCATTGGCTCATCTGCTGCTGCCTGCAATTGTGCTAAGTACCGGAATGATGGCCATTATCTCACGTATGGTCCGGTCGAGCATGCTGGAGGTGATCAGCCAAGATTTCATCCGCACAGCCAGAGCTAAAGGGATTTACGAACGCAGTGTTGTGATGAAGCATGCGCTTGTTAATGCGTTGCTTCCAACGCTGACCGTTATCGGAGTGCAGTTTGGTCTATTACTTGGCGGTGCTGTGGTGACAGAGACGATTTTCTCCTGGCCAGGCGTGGGCAGTTATATTACCGAATCTATACTTGCGACGGACTATGCACCGATACAGGCATTCACCTTAATGAGTGCCTTGATAATCAGCTTTACCAATTTGGCGGTAGACGTGATTTACGGATTGATTGATCCGCGTGTCCGCTATGATTGACGATCTTCGGGACAAGGAGATGAACTTATGGAGAAGATAGCAGCAACTGCCCTGGTTTCCCAGTCATCCAGTGAACAGGAACGTAAGTCGGTGGGCATTATCCGGTTGCTTACAAGCAATCGCCTTTCGATGATCGGACTGTTGCTCATTATCGTTTGGATTGCCCTGGCTCTGCTGGCGCCGCTACTATCCCCCTATTCTCCTATCGAACCGGATGTGGCCAATAAACTTACGCCTCCGAGTGTATCGCACTGGTTCGGGACGGACAATTTCGGACGGGATATATTTACTCGTATTGCATACGGGGCCAAGTATACCATCTGGTCCGGGGTGGCAGCTGTAGCGATATCCTTCTGCGTGGGCACCATTCTCGGTGCTATTGCAGGCTACTACGGCGGTGTTCTCGGTAGCATCATCATGCGCGTGATGGATATGTTCTTGGCGTTCCCTGCATTGGTGCTTGCTATGGCGATTGCCGCCTCGATTGGTCCGGGCTTAACCAGCGCAATGATCGCGGTAAGCGTCGTTGGTATTCCTGAATATGTCCGTCTGATGTACGGGCAAACCATGCTTCTGCGGGAGAAGGAGTTCGTTGAAGCGGGGCGGGCCATCGGTTTGAAAAATTCGGTTATTTTGTTTCGCCATATTCTTCCCAATGCGCTCGCTCCGCTTATCGTAAGAGCCACGCTGGGCATTGGTTTTGCTATTCTTATCTCTTCCAGCTTGAACTTCCTCGGACTAGGCGTGAAACCGCCTATTGCGGAGTGGGGGGCCATGATAGCTGAAGGCCGTCAGTACATTGTCTCAGGGGAATGGTGGATTGTTTCATTCCCGGGACTGGCCATTGCAACATCCATTTTGGGATTCAATTTAATTGGAGACGGCTTGCGGGATGTGCTTGATCCCCGGCTTAGATCCAGTAGCGGCAACAAGAAGAACAATTAGAAATCTGACAATGGATAAGGAGAGAAGACCATGAAGAAGTGTTGGGTAGGATTTACATCTCTTATATTGGTTTTGGCGCTAGCGGGTTGTGCTTCCAGCCCAAGCGGTGATGCAGGCACTTCATCAGAGCCAGCCAGCGGAGGCAATAGCGGCGCAGCACCCACAGCGCTTACTGTTGCATGGCAGGCAGTGGCGAGTACACTTGACCCTGTTAACGCTACGTCGGACGTTCTGGCCGTCAACGCTTACGATCGGCTGGTAGGCTATGAAGTTAATCCTGGCGATGGCGATTCCGCCAAGGCATTCAAACTGAAGCCGATGCTAGCGAAGGAATGGACGATCTCAGAAGACGGCTTAACCTATACTTTTAAATTGCAGGATAATGCCAACTTCCAAAGTGGAAATCCCGTTACGGCTAATTCGGTTAAATTTTCACTAGAACGAATGAGAGATTCTGCAACCGGTAGTTTCACTTACAGCTTGACACAAATTGCTAGTATTACAGCCCAAGATGAGAAAACGGTTGTGCTGAAGCTGACCAAGGCGAACCCGAATCTGCTGAAAATGCTTGCGATGTACTGGTTCTCCATCCTTGACGATAAGCTTGTTAAAGAAAAAGGCGACGCCTATGTCAATGATCATACGGTTGGCTCCGGTGCCTATAGCATTGAGAAATGGGACCCGTCGAGCGAAGTCATTTTCAAAGCTAACAAGAACTATTGGGCAGGCGCTCCCAAGATTGAACAAGTTACGATGAAGTACATCAAAGAAGCCTCCAATCGCCTTATGCTGCTGAAGAACGGTGACATCGACGTCTCGGTTGAACTGCCTCCGAAGGACTTGGCGGACCTCAAGTCTGCTACGAACCTGACGGTTCATTCCAACAGCAGCAACCGGATCTTGTTCTTGGCAATGAATATGAACAAAAAGCCTTTCAACAATCCGAAGGTGCGACAAGCACTCGCTTATGCCACACCCTATGATCAGCTGATTAAGGACGTCATGTTTAATGAAGCGCGTTCGATGAGAAGCTCCGTTCCAAGCAACACCCCCGGCTACACAGACGACGGGTATGCGTATACTTACGATCTGGACAAGGCGAAGCAACTCTTGACCGAAGCGGGGTATCCGAACGGATTCAGCTTCGACCTGACAATCGGTTCAGGGTATCCGGACTGGGACGACGATGCTGTTCTGCTGCAAGCTTCTCTAGCTAAAATAGGCGTTACTGTGAATATTAAAAATGTAGCCCGTCCGCAATTTCTGGAAATGCAAAAACAAAAGTCTATGGATGCTTATATCACCAAATGGACTTCGATGGTATACGACCCGAGCTGGCATTTAGGATTGCTGCTGGATAGCAAGGGAACAGGCAACTTCAATAACTACAGCAACCCTACTGTTGACGGACTGTTGAAGCAAGCGAGCGATGAACGAGACAATGATAAACGCATGGAACTGTATCACCAGGCTCAGAAGATTATTACGGCCGATACCCCTTGGCTGTATCTGTATCAATACAACCGCATTGTTGGCGTCAGTAACAAGGTGGAAGGATACAAATTCTATCCGGATGAATTTATCCGTTTTGCCGACCTGAGTATGAAGTAACAGCAACTCTAAATCTTCGAGAATTCCACAGGGAGGTTAGCCGATGAGGCCCTTACTTGAAGTAAAGGATTTAAAGACAGAATTTCTTACCGGTAAAGGACCTGTACGTGTCGTTGATGGAGTTGATCTGGTGTTGAATAAGGGGGAAACATTGGGGGTGGTCGGTGAATCCGGGTGCGGAAAGAGCGTGACCTCCATGTCGATTATGGGACTGCTTCCCAAAGGACAAAGTCGTATTGCAGGCGGAGATATTCGCTTTCACGACCAAAGCCTGCTCTCGCTGTCCGTGAAGGAGATGCGGCAAGTCAGAGGCAACCGAATCGCAATGATATTCCAGGAACCGATGACCTCATTGAATCCAGTATTTAAAATCGGCAACCAAATCAGCGAAGCCCTTCGCTTTCATAAAAATCTCAGCAAAAAAGAAGCGTGGAGCGAAGCGGTCGGGATGCTGAAGAAAGTCGGCATCCCCCGTCCAGAACAAATTGCCCGGGAGTATCCCCACCAGTTGTCAGGTGGGATGCGCCAGCGGGTGATGATCTCCATTGCAATGGCCTGTAATCCCGAAGTGCTAATTGCCGATGAACCAACGACAGCACTCGATGTGACGATTCAAGCACAAATTCTGGAGTTAATGCGGGGGCTGCAGCATGAGCAAGGAACGGCGATTATGCTTATTACCCACGATCTAGGTGTTGTGGCGGAAACCTGTCAACGGGTTGTGGTTATGTATGCCGGACAAGTCGTGGAGGAAGCGGAGGTGGGGATGCTGTTTAAGCAGCCTCTCCACCCGTATACTCAAGGACTCCTTGGTTCTCTCCCGCAATTGGCGGGGCAGAAAAAGCGGCTTGAGCCTATCGTCGGCAGTGTGCCGAGTCCATTGAGTATGCCATCCGGCTGCCGCTTTGCTCCGCGATGCAATTTTCGTACAGATGCATGCCTTGAATATCAACCCCCTCTTCTTGAGGTCGAACAAGGACATAAATGCCGCTGTATCCTATACGGGGAGGGAGAGCAATGAGCGTCTTGCTTGAAGTAAACAATTTAAAGAAGCATTATCCCGTTCGCAAAGGATTTTTCGGCAAGACGGGTGCGGTTGTCAAAGCGGTTGATGGCGTTTCACTGAGTATTAAGCGAGGAGAGACGCTAGCCATTGTAGGTGAATCCGGCTGCGGCAAGTCAACGATGGGCCGCTCGATTCTGCGGTTAATTGAACCGACCGATGGCGAGATCCTGTTCGAGCAGGACGATATCCGAAAACTGAATCCGGATCAGATGCGCCGGTTCCGGACGAAAATGCAGATTGTATTTCAAGATCCGTATGCATCCCTTAATCCGCGGTGGACGATAAGAGAAATATTGTCCGAACCTTTTCGCTTGTATGAGAAGCTTTCAGCTTCTGAGCTAAAGGACCGGGTGTCAGAGCTCATGCAGGTGGTCGGCCTCTCTCCCTATCAGGCGGACCGTTTCCCCCATGAATTCTCGGGTGGACAACGGCAGCGGGTCGGCATTGCCCGGGCGCTGGCGCTCAAGCCTCAATTCGTCGTATGCGATGAACCCGTATCTGCGCTGGATGTGTCCATACGTGCTCAGGTTTTGAACCTGATGGAGGATCTACAGGAGCAATATTCGCTTACTTATATGTTTATCTCGCATGATCTATCTGTCGTGAAATTCATCAGTGACCGCGTCGGCGTGATGTATTTGGGCCGGCTGGTTGAAATGGCGCCTACGGACGACTTATTTCAAAATCCGCTTCATCCGTATACGAAGGCGTTGATCTCAGCCCTTCCGCTTCCGGATACAGAAGTCAAAAGAGAGCGGATTATTCTGAGCGGGGATGTACCCAATCCACAGCATCCGCCTGCTGGATGTGCTTTCCATACACGCTGTCCATCGGCCAGACCGGAATGTAAATCGGTGACGCCGGAGTGGAAAGAAGTGTCTCCAGGCCGGAGTGTAGCTTGTCTACTATATTGAATTTATCCCGAAGGAGAAATGAAAATGAGCACTTACCAACTTGTCGTAAGAGGATGCCTGGTGCTTGAAGACGGCGTGGTAGCGGGTGAGCTCGGTATTAATAACGGCGTCATTGAGACGTTCTCGCCAGAACAGGCAGCTCTGAACGGAGAACGGACACTCGACTTTGAAGATTGCTATATCTTCCCGGGATTCATTGATGCCCATGTACATTGTTATACGAATCCTGAAGAAGGCTTCATTAACAATACAGCCTCGGCAGCCGTAGGCGGATTCACTACTATTCTTGACATGCCTTATGATTCGCCTGATCCCATTACTAGCGTAGAGCGCTTCAAGGACAAAGTGGCACTGCTGGAGCAAGAAGCTATTGTAGATGTAGGATTGTGGGCTACCGTAGCGAAAGGAGGCACCTGGCAGATTGGCCCGTTGGCTGAAGCCGGTGCTATCGCGTTCAAGCTGTCCACTTTTGAAGCGGACCCTTACCGCTTTCCGCGTATTCCGGATCATGAAGTGCTTCAGTCGCTGCAGCTTGCGGGGGAGATAGGACTTCCGGTGGCATTCCATGCGGAGAACGGTGAGATCATCGGGCATTTGATCGAGGAATACTCGGAAAAAGGCAACGTGGCACCCCGGGCGCATATGGAGACCCGGCCCCCAGTCAGTGAATCGGTTGAGGTGCTCAAGTTACTGGAAATGGCCTATTGGACACAGGCGAAACTTCACATCGTCCATGTTAGCCATCCTCGTACCATAGAGCTTATCCAAGCATTTCAGCGGCAGGGCGTGCGGGTGACAGCTGAGACGTGCTACCCGTATTTTTTGAAGGACGTCGGCGATCTTGAACGTCTTGGCACGAAGGCGAAGATGAACCCTCCGCTGCGTCAACCGGAAGATGCAATGAAGATGTGGGAGTATGTCAAGGCAGGCGCGTTTAACATGATTACGTCGGATCACGTCCCATGGGATAAGAGTAAGAAGGATGCGGGTAAGGAGAACATTTTCAAAGCGGCGCCGGGACTTCCCGGTCTGGAAATAATGGCTTCGCTGATCTTTGATCGTGGTGTAGCTAAAGGGGAGATGACGCCGGTGCAATATGCACAGCTGCTGTCGCAGCATCCCGCCGAAGTCTTCCAGATCGAAGGCAAAGGTCGGATCGCTCCGGGTTATGATGCCGACTTTACAGTCATTGATCCCCACGCACATTGGGTGATTGACGAGCAGAAGTTTCGGACAAATGCCAAGATCACACCTTTTCACGGCCAAAAGGTACAGGGGAAGATCATTCATACGATAGTCCGAGGGTGTACCGTTTATGACGGAGATGAAGTGGTTCAAAAGCCAGGCTTCGGGAAATTCGTAGCTAATAAAGTGGGGGGTTCCAAATGAGCGATTTGCAAGGTCTTTGTGTCATTACGCTGACTCCTTTCCACGACGATGGCAGTCTGGATGAAGAGAGTCTGCGAAAACTGACAGAGTTCTATATTCATTCCGGTGTTCACGGAATGACAATACTAGGCATTATGGGAGAGGCTCACAAGCTGTCCGAGTCCGAGCGTTACCGGGTTATGGACATCGTCTTGCGCCAGACGAACGGGCGTGTGCCTGTTATCGTCGGCTGCTCGGCGCCTGGCAGTGAGTTGGCCGGTGAGTTGGCCAAGAGAGCGAAGGAAGCCGGAGCAGCGGCCGTCATGGTTGCGCCTCCTGCCAATTTGAACAATGAAGATATGCTGCTTCGTTATTTTGCAAATGTGGCTGAGAAAATCTCGATTCCGATCGTGCTGCAGGACGAGCCGGTGACGACAGGCGTTCGTCTGAGCGCGCCATTTATCGCGAAGCTGGCGGAGAGCGTGCCTCAGATCAAGTACGTCAAGCTGGAAGAAGCGCCGACCACAATCAAGATCACTAACATTCTAAAACAGGCCAATCTTCGTATTTTCGGAGGTCTCGGGGGAATGTATTTCTACGAAGAACTTGAACGAGGTGCGGTGGGTATCATGACGGGCTTCGCTTACCCGGAAATCCTTGTGGAGACCTATAATCTGTTCAAAGCGGGTAAGAAGCAGGAGGCGAGAGCGTACTTCTACCGTTATTTGCCGTTAATTCGCTTCGAAGCGCAGCTTGGAATCGGCGGCGTAACTATCCGTAAAGAGACCTTCAAGCTGCGTCAGGCGATTGCAAGCTCACATGTGCGTTTCCCGGGAGCTTCCATTGATCCACAAACCATGCAGGAGCTTCAGGAGATAATCGCTTTTCTTGGATTGGAGCTAGAGTAGGAGCACCAACTGATGGTGATGCTGTAAGATACGATTTTCGGCAGGGGGATGAGCATGGACTTGAATTTAACAAGCAAAACGGTATTTATAGCGGCCTCAAGCAGAGGACTTGGCAAAGCCAGTGCGCTGGAGTTAGCAAAGGAAGGCGCCAACGTGATGCTTTCCGGGCGGAACGAGGAAGAACTGAAGCTTGCCAAGGAAGAACTGCAGCAGGTGGCAGCGGGTCAGGTCGAATATGTGTTATGTGACATTACTAACCCGGAGCAGTTGAAGGCAGCGGTTCTTAGAACGGTCGACCTGTTCGGGACGATAGACATTTTGATTAATAATGCCGGTGGTCCGCCGGCGGGGACGTTCGAAAAATTCACGGATGAAGACTGGACCCAAGCGTTCGAATTAACGCTGCTGAGCTATGTCCGTCTTATTCGAGAGGTACTACCTTATATGAAAAATAGTCGTGCAGGCCGGATTATCAACCTGACGTCCTCTTCGGTGAAGCAGCCAATCCCAGGTCTCTTAATCTCCAATACATTTCGGTTAGGCGTTATGGGAATGGCGAAGACGCTATCCATGGAACTCGCACCCTATAATATTCTGGTCCACACAGTAGCACCAGGACGAATTGCTACGGATCGTGTAAGAACGCTGGATGAAATCAAGGCGAATCAGACGGGTGTTCCGATTGAACAAGTGGAGGCCGACTCCCGCAAGACCATTCCGCTTGGACGTTATGGCAAACCGGAAGAGTTCGGCAAAGTGGTCGCTTTTCTGGCTTCGGAAGCCTCATCCTATATGACTGGCAGCACGGTGCTGGTGGATGGCGGTATGATCAAAAGCATGTAAAAAAAGAAGTTTACGGAAAGTAGGGAGATTATTTGCAACTTAGCCCTCATGAGAGAGACAAGCTGTTGATTACTGTAGCTGCCGATTTGGCACGGAGAAGGCTTGCGCGCGGGTTGAAATTAAATTATCCAGAAAGCATTGCGCTCCTCACATCGGAGATTATGGAGGGAGCTCGTGATGGGAAAACGGTATCCCAGCTCATGGAGCTCGGAACACAAATTTTGAAGCGAGAACAGGTTATGGAAGGTGTGCCTGAGATGATTCAAGAGGTACAGGTCGAAGCGACGTTCCCTGATGGCACAAAACTTGTAACCGTACACGAGCCTATTAACGGAACCTAACGTCGATCAGTATAATCACGTCCTTTTATCAAGTACGAATAGAAGGAGGAATAAGATGATTCCGGGTGAATATCGGACACAAGCAGGATGGATTGAACTTAATGCAGGCAGAGCCACTGAGAAACTGATTGTCGTAAATTTAGGTGATCGTCCAATTCAGATTGGATCACATTTTCATTTTTTCGAAGTCAACCGGGCTTTATTATTTGATAGGGAACTTGCATTTGGAATGAGACTGAATATCCCTGCCGGAACGGCTGTGCGCTTTGAACCCGGAGAAGAGAAGCCGGTAGAACTTGTGACTCTGGGAGGCAATAAGTGCTCTTACGGTCTGAGTGCCATCACTAATGGTCCTGCTGAAAAAGGAGATTTAGGCATTGAAGTTAAGGCCCGTCTTCAGGCATGGAAAGGAGACTGTCATGCACAAGATAGACCGTAAAAGTTATGCAGGTATGTTTGGTCCGACAACCGGAGACGCCATACGCCTTGCAGATACAGAGCTTTGGGCGGAGATTGAACATGATTATACGGTATACGGTGATGAGTGCAAATTTGGCGGTGGTAAAGTCATTCGTGATGGGATGGGCCAGTCCAGCAGCGCCATACGCAGTGAGGGTGTACTCGATACGCTTATAACAAATGCGGTGATCATCGACCATTGGGGGATTGTGAAGGGAGATATCGGAATCCGGGATGGGGTAATCACAGCTATTGGAAAAGCAGGCAACCCTGACATCATGGATGGCGTGACACCAGGTATGGTTGTTGGTGCAAGCACGGAGATTATTGCAGGAGAAGGTAAGATTGTTACAGCAGGGGGCATTGATGCACATGTGCATTTTATTTGTCCCCAGCAGATTGAAGTTGCATTATCCTCTGGAGTTACAACTATGATTGGGGGAGGGACAGGGCCTGCAACAGGGACAAAGGCAACAACCTGTACGCCGGGTGCCTGGCATATGATGCGCATGCTGGAGGCGGTAGAGGCATTTCCAATGAACATCGGGCTTACTGGAAAAGGAAATTCCTCATTCGTAGAACCTCTCATTGAGCAGATTGAGGCGGGTGCAATTGGTCTCAAGCTGCATGAGGATTGGGGCAGTACTCCAGCAGCCATTGATGCATGTCTGAAGGCCGCAGATCAATACGATGTTCAGGTTGCCATCCACACGGATACACTCAATGAATCCGGTTTCCTGGAGGATACATTGGAGGCTATAGGCGGCAGAACGATCCATACCTATCATACGGAGGGAGCCGGTGGCGGTCATGCTCCCGATATCATCCGGGCTGCGGCTGAGCAGAATGTTCTGCCTTCATCAACCAACCCCACCCGGCCCTTCACCGTCAATACCATTGAGGAGCATCTGGATATGCTGATGGTATGTCACCACCTGGACAGCCGTATTCCAGAAGATGTAGCGTTCGCTGATTCACGCATTCGTCCTGAAACTATAGCCGCAGAGGATATTTTACACGATATGGGTGTCTTCAGCATGATCAGTTCGGATTCCCAAGCGATGGGGCGTGTCGGTGAGGTGATCATCCGTACATGGCAAACAGCGGATAAAATGAAACGCCAGCGCGGTCCGCTTGAGTCGGATACAGAAGCAAGGGACAACGTGCGCATCAAGCGTTATATCGCCAAATATACGATTAATCCGGCGATCACGCACGGCGTCTCCCATCTTGTCGGTTCAGTTGAAGTCGGAAAATTCGCGGATCTGGTGCTGTGGAGCCCCATGTTCTTTGGAGTCAGGCCGGATCTGGTGCTCAAAGGCGGCAGTATTGCTTACGCACAAATGGGCGATCCGAACGCCTCGATTCCGACACCGCAGCCTGTATTCGGACGTCCGATGTTCGCCGCATACGGCAAATCGTTGACTGAAAGCTCAATTACGTTCGTATCGCAGGCCGCTTACGACAGTGGAATAAAGGAACGGCTGGGACTTATGAAACGGGTGGAGCCGATTAGGAACTGCCGCAATGTATCCAAGAAAGATATGGTTCATAACGGTTTTACGCCTAAAATTGAAGTTGATCCGGAAACGTACAAAGTGACGGTCGATGGTATACACATTACTTGCGAGCCTTCTGAAGTGGTTCCGATGGCTCAGCGATACTTTTTGTTTTGAACATGGAGAACGATAAGAGCATTTACACAACGGGCGTAGATTCACCGGCCTCTTGGTTGGCTTACCAACAGCTTCTTGACTCGGCTCTGCCAATCGGCGGATTTTCCCATTCTTTCGGTCTGGAAACGATGGTTCAGGAGATGCGAATTAACAATACGATACAGCTTCGTTCTTATGTGGAGAACATGGTCATCCACAATTGGGCATGTGGAGATGCTCTTGTGATCAAAGCGGTATACCGTGACGTTCCTGCTAAAGGCTGGGAGCGGCTATGGGCAGTGGAGCGTCAAATTCATATGCAGCGCCTGGCTATGGAGAGCCGAAAGGCAGCCGAAAAAATGGGGCGTCGTCTGTTGGCGTTGGCAATAGAAATCTTCCCTTCAATAGAGTGGCAGCCCCTTTCAGGCGCTTGCAAACAGGGTGATGCCTTGGGCACACATGCACTTGTTCACGGATTTGCTAGTTATCAATTGGGTATTCCAATGAGAAAAGCAGTAGAAGGTTATTTATATACTTGTATCGTGAACAGCATGAATAGTGCGCTGCGTCTGATGTCCATGGGACAGACAGAGGCTCAGAAGCTTATAGCGGCGATCATGCCTATAACTGAAAAAGCAGTATGGATCGTGGAGCAAACAGAGCCTGAAGAAGCATGGAACAGCATGCCTATGGCTGAACTGGCAATGGTTCGTCACGAGACGTTATATTCACGACTGTTTATGTCTTAGTGCGAAATATTACGATAACGAAAAGGAGGCATTATTATGTGTCAAGGACAAGGTCATGATCACCGGGAATGGGAGAAACCAGGTCTCCCAACCAACCGTCCAATTCGAATTGGGATCGGTGGCCCCGTCGGTTCCGGTAAAACAGCGTTAGTTGAGCGTTTAAGCCGTGAAATCAGCGAGGAATTCAGTATTGCCGTCATCACAAATGATATTTATACCAAGGAAGATGCACGCATTCTGGTGAGTACCGGCGTTCTTCCGGAAGAACGAATTCTTGGAGTAGAAACGGGAGGGTGCCCACATACGGCTATCCGTGAAGATGCCTCCATGAATTTTGAAGCTGTAGAAGAGCTAGAGGGACGTTTTAAAGAGCTTGACCTTATTTTCATCGAAAGCGGCGGCGATAACTTGGCAGCGGCCTTCAGTCCTGAACTGGTGGATCGGTTCATTTATATCATTGATGTAGCGCAAGGAGAAAAAATCCCCCGGAAGGGCGGACCCGGCATTATGCGCTCTGATCTTCTGATCATTAACAAAATTGACTTAGCTCCGTATGTGGGCGCTTCGCTTGACGTAATGAGGGAGGACTCGACCCGGATGAGAGGTGAACGGCCTTTCGTTTTCTCCAATTTATTCGGCGGTGAAGGAGTTGCGGACATCGTCTCCTGGCTAAAGCATGAGATTGCCCACGCAAAAGGGGTAATGCATAGCCATGATTCTGAATGAAAGGGAACCCTGCTACTGCTGAGTTGAGGGCGTACTTTCATCAAAGCGATGATCGGACTTTCTTGAAGGGGAAGTATCATACGGCCCCGATTAAAATTGCAAAATCCTTTCAGCTGGATCAGGAGCTTGGTATCATCGTCATGGATGTTTCGCCTGGTATGCTTGAAGGCGACAGCTATTCCATGGAGTGGTTTGCCGGACAAAATACAAGTCTTTATGTGACTAACCAGTCCTTCACGAAAGTTCATCCCTGTCCCAATGGTGGAAGAGCTGAGATGCGCCAGCTGTTTCAATTGGAGCAGAGCGCGTTTGTTCAATATATGCCCCAGCCAAGCATGCTTTATCAGGATGCGGAGTATATGAATACCACGGTTGTGAGGCTCGCTCCCGGAGCCGTGTGGATGCAGGCTGAGGTACTGTGCCCAGGCCGGACGCATCTCGGAGAGCGATTTAAATATCGGCAATACCAAAGTGCAATGTCTGTCTATTATCAAGACGAAATGATTTTTAATCAGCGGCAGAGAATAGTACCTTCCTCTCAAAATCTTCAGGAAAAAGGGGCATGGGAGGAACAAACGCATTGGGGAACTTTTTATGTGTTCTCTGACCGCATTAATTCCTCTCATGTAGAGGCGATCCGTGAGAAACTTCAAAGCTTGCCGCAAACGCCTAAAAGTGAAGTTCTGTTTGGGGTTACACTTACTTACCGTCATGGATTGGTAGTTACAGCGTCGGCACAGGCGGCCTGGCCTTTGCAGGAAACCCTGGAATGTGCATTTCAATTCCTCCGCAAAACGGTGTTCGGAAAGGGTATGATCAATTAAACGGGGGCACAGCTTATGAATATGAAGACTGGATTTACCACTTCATCCTGGTTTAGATACATCGCGATCATCGTGTTGTTGCATATTATTGGCATTGGCGGACTGATCTATGCCGCAACTACTGCCAGCTCAGCGTATTGGGGGCTCGGTATTCTCGCCTACACATACGGCCTTCGCCACGCTTTCGATGCGGATCATATTGCTGCTATAGACAATACGGTTCGCAAGCTCAGCGAGCAGAAGCAAAATCCGGGAGGGGTAGGTTTTTTCTTCTCGCTTGGCCATTCATCCGTTGTATTTATTCTCGTTCTTCTGGTGGTCTTCTCCGTCAAATGGATTCAGACAAGCATGCCCGCCATGCAGGAAATAGGCGGAATTATCGGGATGAGCGTCTCGGGATTTTTTCTCCTCCTCATCGGAATTATGAACCTCTATATTTTGCTTCAACTACTACAGGCTTTCCGAAAAATGCGCTCCGGCCAAATGGAGCCTGAGGCAATCAACCACCTGTTAGAATCCCGCGGTCTGCTTGCACGGCTGTTTCGTCCTTTGTTTCGGTTTGTAAACCGAAGCTGGCATGTTTATCCGCTTGGTTTTCTGTTTGGTCTTGGTTTTGACACGGCCACTGAGATTGGCCTGCTGGCTCTTTCCGCTTCAGCTGTACACTCCGCATACTCCATTCCGGGGATTCTCTCCCTTCCGGTCTTATTTGCAGCGGGCATGAGCCTCATGGATACGGCGGATGGCATGGTGATGTCCAAAGCGTACCAGTGGGCATTTATCACTCCAGCAAGGAAAATGTATTATAACATTCTCATCACGACAGTATCCGTCGCAGCTGCACTTACCATCGGGTTTGTGGAAATCACCCAGGTGCTGACTGAAGGACTTCATTGGAGTTCACCCTTTCTGATGTGGATCAGCCGCTTGGAGTTTGGTGATTTGGGATATGCGATGGTTGCATTATTTATCAGTGCCTGGATCATATCTATCATAATTTGGAAAAAACAAACACAGCTCTTCAATAACACATTCTAATGCAATGAATCATGCAAGCCTTCCTTTGCCAGACGGCGGGGGAGGCTATTTTCGTAGGGTCAGTTATGGCGCGGGTTCTGGAACTATTTAAATTTATAAATATACAAAATACAACAATAGGTGTAAAATGGCATTGTTTGAAACTGCCGGAATGACATAAAGGGATATTCACAGATTTGTTTGTGAAAAAAAGAGCAAAGATTTGACTGCGGCTGTGCAGGCTGCTGACAATAGGATTTCCGATGGAAAGGAGGAAGCCTTGTTCCTTTATGCAGGGCGTACCGGGCATTTGGCAAGTGCTGGCGGAACTGAAAGGGCCGGATACGGCTGTAACGGAGTTACATAGAAAACACATGGGAGATGGAACTAACGATGAAGAATAGAGCTACTGTGAAAAAGATGACGATGCTGCTGGCGCTGGTGCTAACAGTCAGTATAGTGGGCGTGGCATGCGGTAATAAGGCCAACAATGCTACTACAAATAACGCTGCAGGAAATACTGCAACTGCTAATACACCTAAGGACACTCCGGCAGAGACCCCTGAGTTATCGCTGGGCCTTCTGCCTTCGATCGATGCGATTCCGTTCATCATTGCCCACGAGCAGGGCTTTGACCAGAAGCGCGGCGTGAACCTGAACATTCAGACGTTCAAGAGCGCCAAGGACCGCGATGTAGCTTTTCAAGCGGGGAAAGTGGACGGGCTTAGCGCCGATCTGGTGGCCATCTCTATCTACAATCAAGCCGGTCTGGATGTGAAGATCACTAGCACGACCTTCGGCGAATTTGACTTGCTGACCGGGAATGACGACATCAAGGACGTGAAAGACCTGAAAGGCAAAACTGTGATTTTGTCTAAAAACACTTCTACACAGTACACGGTAGCAACGATCTTGAAACAGGCGGGTCTGACAGAAGAGGATATCAAGGTGACTGAAGTGCCACAAATACCAACTCGTCTGGAGCTGCTGAAGAATAACAAGGCTGATGCCGCTATTTTGCCTGAGCCTTTCGTAACGATGGGAAAAGCCGCAGGTCTGCGCGTGTTAAGCTCCACTATTCAGGCGAATGTGAATCCATTCGTGCTGGCTTTCCCGCAAACCGCAATTGATGCCAAGCCGGACGCGATCCGGGCTATGTATGCTGCTTATGACGATGCAGTAGAGTATATGAAAACGCATGACCAAAGTGATTATATTGATCTTGTGATCAAAGAAGTAGGTTACCCGGACACATTGAAGAACGAGATTAAGGTTCCGGCTTATGTTCCAGCCAATCAGGTGGATGTGAAAGAGGTTGAAGCTGCATTTGCCTGGGCACATGAAAAAGGCCTTTTGACCAAGGATATTAAGCCCGAAGAAGTGATCTCTGATGTCCAGTTTAAGAAATAGCGGACTGTGCGTGAAGGACCTGGAAGTTGAATATAAAAGCAGGCAGCTGGCGCTGGGGCGGATGAATTTCACCTTGCCGGAGCATGGCATCTATACGGTCATAGGGCCTTCCGGTAGTGGGAAATCCACGCTGCTGCGTGCCATTGCTGGTCTGTTACCTTCCTACCAGGGCGAACTGCTGTTCAATGGAAAATCGCTGCGCGATAAAGAAACACTAGTTGGCCTTGTGCCACAGAATTACGGCCTGCTGCCTTGGAAGACGGTGCAGGCCAACATTAGAATGGCGATGAAGATCGCCCACCGTTCCACTCAGAGTAAGGCAGAGCAGGAAGAGCAGATCACCCGCTGGCTGACCGCGATGGGGATCCCGGAGCTGACGGAACGTTACCCGCTGTCTCTTAGCGGAGGGCAGCAGCAGCGGGTAGCGATTGCGCGGGCGTTCGCTATTTTACCTACCATTCTTTTGCTGGACGAGCCATTCTCGGCCTTGGATGCCATTACGCGAGAAGCGCTGCAGCAGTTGTTCCTGGATAGTTGGCTGACGAACCCGGCTACAGCACTATTCGTTACGCATGATGTGGAGGAGGCGATTCTGCTGGGTCAGAAGATCATTATTATGCCGTCCAGCAAGCAGGATTCTCCGGTCTTTGTGGACAACGAAACGGTGTTTGGCATGCAGCATGGGGAGAAACGGGACAGTGATGAATTTTTTGAGCAAATGAAGAGAATCAGAAAGGTAATGCAGGAGAAATGGTGAAAAAAAGGAAGCTCCATCAAGTGTTCAGGTTGTTACTGGTCTTCTTCTGTATGAATGTGGTCTGGTATATCGCTTATTTGCTGATGAATCACCCGATTCTGCCGAGTCCGCTGGTAGTCTATCAGGCCATGGGCGAACTCGGAGGACGGGATCTTGCGCTGAATGTCGGCTACAGTCTGATGCGGATTTTTGCGGGGGTACTGCTGGCGTTGCTCATCGGCCTCATGATTGGCTTGTTAATGGGACGCTCGGCTACCTGGAACAAGTTACTTGATCCAGTGGTGTACCTGACTTATCCGGTGCCGAAAATTGCCTTGCTGCCGGTGGTGATGCTGTTCTTCGGGCTTGGTGAGACCTCCAAGATTCTGATGATCATGCTGATCCTGCTCTTCCAGATTATTATCTCCGTGCGGGACGGCGTGAAATCTATCCCTGATAATACCTATGATGTGCTGACGAGTCTCGGTGCAGGCTCTGCGCAGAAATTCTGGAATGTTACGCTGCCCGGCGCATTGTCTGTAATCCTCAGCACGATCCGGATTTCCCTTGGAACAGCCATCTCTGTGTTGTTCTTCACTGAAATCTATGGCACAGACCATGGCATGGGCTTCTTTATCATGGACGCTTGGCTAAGACTGGATTATCCGGAAATGTACGCAGGCATCATGTTGTTCAGCCTTGTGGGCTTTGTACTGTTCCTGCTGGTTGACCTTCTGGACTACAAGTTCATGAAGTGGCGGAATTAGAGCCGCCGCTTTAGGGTTCTTCGGTCAGAAGTGGTACCAGCAGCTGCCGGAAGACATCTACAGGCTTCCGTTTTCTGCCGTATTTATCGTTAGTAACAACTACGACTAACTCGAAGCTGGGGACAACCACGATATATTGGCCGCCGTAGCCAAGTGCATAGTAGTAGCTTGTCTCGCCGAGGTCTTCCTCAGCGTTAGGGAAGCTTGAGACCCACCAGTGCCAGCCGTAAAATCCCTTGCGGGGCAGCGTTGCCTCATATAGTGGTTGGGTGGATAAATGTACGGTGGAGGGGGAAATGATTTGCTGCCCTTCCCACTGACCCTTTTGCAAAAACAATTCGCCGAATTTGGCCATGTCCTTCGGCTGCATGTACAGCCCGAAGCCGCCGGTATGATTGCCCTGCGGGTCGATATCCCAGCGGTACTCCTCGATGCCGAGCGGTCCGAACAGGTGCTGCTCGGCGAACTCTGCAACCGTCTGTCCTGCGGCCTGCCGCAGGATGGCCGACAGAAGCTGGGAGCCGCCGGAGTTATACTCCATACGTGTCCCAGGCTCATCTTCCAGTGGCAGGGATAGCACATACTGGACCCAGTCGTCTGTCTTCGTCATGGTCGGAAAGGAATTCCGCCCGCCAAATTCTGTCCAGCCAAAACCTGCTGTCATCGTCAGCAGATGTGCCAGGGTGATCTCGTGCTTGCGGGGATCGGGGTCCAGCAGTAGAGAAGGAAAGAACCTTGTAATAGGGGTATCCTGGTGAGGCAGAATTCCCCGGTCTATGGCGATGCTGACCAAAGCAGAGAGAATGCTTTTGGTGCAAGAATTTATTCTACTAAGTTGTGCAGCAACCTCTGGTTCCCGGTAATGCTCCAGTACAGGCGAACCCTTGTGGAGAATCAGAGTGCTGCGGATTTCTAATTCCTCCAGCCCTTGAACCAGTGCTGTGAAGTTAAAGTCGTGTATGCGGATCATCTCCTAGGTAGTTAGTGCGCTTGTATGATAAATACGGTTCTGGAAAGTCTACCAGATCATCTGCCCAAGTTCAAACGCGGCAAGCTCATTCGTACTTTTATATCCGTAAGAAGTTTCGTAGTTTGAAGTTCACAAGGACGTTTATTGTATTCGTAGTGGTATTTGTTTATACTCCTATTGGAGAAGGTTATCGGACATGAAAGGGGAACAACCATTGATTGAGGAACTGCGCAAAATAGGATTATCGGATCTGGAAGCAAGATGTTATCTGACACTCCATGAAGAGGGCAATCTTTCCGGCTATGAAGTGGCCAAAAGAGTGTCGGTGTCCCGTACAAATGTGTACGCGGCACTCCGATCGCTGACGGACAAAGGCGTGTGCAGGGCTATCGAGGCCGAGCCTGTCCTGTACGATGCTGTTCCGATTGGACAGCTGATTAGACTCCTCAAGGCAGACTTTGAGCAGACGGCAGCGAATCTGCTGGAGCAGATGCAGAATCCGGTACGGACGACCACCTCTTTTTATAACTGGCAGGGCGAGCGGGCACTGGAGACGGCTATCCGGCGATTAGTTGCGAATGCAGACAAGAGCATTGTGGTTGATCTATGGTCAGAGGATATCCATTGGGTCGAAGAGGCACTGCTGGAGGCGGAGAATCGGGGCGTGGAAGTGGTGCTGATCACGATTGGTGAAAGCCACACACCACTCAAGAATGTTATCGTTCACGAGCGGCAGGAGGTATGGAACGGGGCGGAGAGCCGGCGCTTCTCAATCCTCTGCGATAACCGTTCCGCCTTGATTGGCAGTTTCGGTAAAACGCTGCGGCTGACGGCTCTGGAAAGTGATCACCCCTCGGTGATCGAATTGCTGCAGAACGGCTTTTATCATGATGTCGTGATGGAAAGAATCGGGCAGGACTTCGCCGAGGAGCTGACAGCGAAATACGGAAGTCACTATGAGGCGATTATTGGACCATATAAAGGATTGCTTGAGTAGGTTTTACAAAAAAATCGGGGACAGCATCTGCCACTTTTGTGGCCTGTGTTGTCCCTTTTTGTCGTCAGCAATGAATGATTTGGAGAGTTTAAGAATTTCCTGTCGTAAATAAATAATGGGAAATTAATGAAGCGGGTGGTATAATTGGTAGATCATGTGTAGAGGAGGATGAACACTTTTGAAAAGCAACAGCACTACTTTTATCCAGCAAAAGACTAGAACAGCACTAGTAGCCACCGTCGCACTCTCTCTGTTATTGCCCGCAGGCCTCGCCGGAGCGGCGAGCTCCGGTACTGTCAGCTCGTCAAGCGTCGTTGTCTCGTCAAGCGCGGCTAGCGATTCTGCTGCAAACACAGAGGTCGTGGCCGCTGACCCATCCAAGGTGAAATTCTCGAAGGAAGCTGCCATTGCTAAATTGAAGGAATTATTTCCGATACTTAAAGAGGCTAAAGTTAATTCCACGGAGCTCGGGTCAACCAATAGATTTCCAGTTCCCGCGAATCAAATGGTCTGGAATATTCAGTGGCAATATCAAATTGGAAATTCAGGGTACGGATTCAGTAGTGAAGTAGACGCCTTGAATGGTGATCTGATCAATACCTATCTCTATTTCCCTAATCAAATTAATGAAAGTTACTACCCGCCCAAGGTAACAGAAGCCCAGGCGCTAGAAAAAGCACGGGCGTTTATTGCCAAAGCTGCCGCCAGCATTAAGAGCAGTGATTTGAAATTGCAGGACAACCCTAACTATAATTATGGCAACGCACTATTTGGACCGGTTCGCTACAATTTTTCGTTCAATCTCTTGAAGAATGGACTTCCTTCTACGGGCGATAATCTGAATATTACAGTGGATGGAAATGGTGAAGTGGTCTCCTTTCATAAATCTTCAGAGAATCTCGTCTACCCTTCGGCGGTGCCAAAAGTAACCCTGGCCCAGGCGGAGAAAAGCATTCGGGACAGTTTTGATGTGGCATTGTATTATAATCCGATTTATAAAAATGGAGTACCGGACAGCTGGATTCTGAGCTGGTCTCCAGTAGAGCAGGCGTTCTATGCTGTTGACGCAGCAACCGGCAAGAAATTGACAGATGAAGGTGTTCCGGTGCCTTCCAGTTCAGTAACCTACACTGCTGTACCGCAGGCTAAGGAAGTCTTCAAGTCGCAGGGTAGTGCTGAACTTACTGCCGAGCAGGCGGCCAAGCTGGTAGAGAAGGTGGGGTATATTCCTACTGGGCGCAAGCTGACAAGCAAAACGCTCGGGGATAGCTACCAGAGTCAGAGTCCAGACCGCAAGGTATGGAGACTCTCCTGGGATGAAGGACAGCGGAGCTTTGGACCGGGATTTCCGTCCCAATCCTCTGCTGAGATCGATGCGTCTAGCGGAGAAATCATAAACTTCCAGTCAGAGCAGTACAACTTTGCTGAAGATGGAAAAACGAAGACTCCGGCTGCACCAGCAGGTGCTAAGAAACTTACAGCCGCAGAAGCCGCGCAGAAGGCTACTGCCCTAATCAATGTACTCTACCCGCAAGCCAGCAGTACATTGAAGCAGATTGAATATGGCGCTGAATGGAGTACGCTTCCAGATGGCGCAGGCTATAGATATCAGTACATTCTCCAGCACAATGGAATTCCTGTAAGCGGAAGCACCATCAGTTTGAATCTGGACGTGTACGGAAGATTGGTGGCCTACTACGGTAATCGTTTGAATACTAACAAAATTACCCAAGAGCCGGTAGGCAAGATTACCAAGCAGGATGCGTTGGAAAAGTACGCAAAGCAATATAAGGTGGAGCTTCAGTATAAACGAACTGGAGGCTATACTTTCAATAACACTTATGGGGAGCCAAAGGTGACCCTGGTGTATGCATTGGTGCCGACTGAAGAGAAGAACTCGTACGAAACTTTGAACGCTGTCACTGGTCAGTGGACGACCATCTACACCAATCCTGTGCAGAAGGGTGCTGATGCCAGTGATATCAAGGGTCATGCTGCTGAACAGCAGCTTAACGAACTTCTGAAATACGGAGTATTCGAGGTGGATGGGAGCGGCAAATTAAATCCTGATCAGGAAGTTACTGCCGGGGATTTGATTACCTATTTGGCGAAAGCTACTCAGCCTTACTACGCCGAATATTATAATAATGGTAGTGAGCGTAAAGCAACAGCTGGCACCAGTGTGGATAGCCCGTATTATGATGCTGTGAGTTTTGCAGTGCAAAGCGGCTGGATTAACAAGGATACAGCGATCCAAGCTGATAAGAAAGTGACTCGTGAGCAGTTGGCTGTTCTGCTAACCTCTTTTGTGAAATACAGCAAAATCTCGTCCTACCTCGATAAGGATGCTGTGGTAGAACAGTTCAGTGATGCATCCGCTATCGTTAATAAGGGTGCGGTAGCTCTCACAGTGAAGCTGGGGCTTCTGAAGGATGAAGGTGGCAAGTTCAACCCAGGGCAGAATGTAACAAAGGCGCAAGTTGCCACTATTATAATGAAGCTGGTAGAACTGCAAGGTAAAACGGATCAGATTATTGGTAATAACAACAGATACTAGTCCAATTATAAGCTTGTACCAAAAGAACAGCCTGCTCTCCGCCATATGGCGGGGCAGGCTGTTTTGTTTTTGCAGGATTCGCTATTACTTGCTGGGCTGTTTATTCGCTTCCTTGAGCGGGTTGTCATGAGGCTGCTCTTCCTCTTTCTTACTGCTCATGAACCATCCGATTACAGCAATAAGCACTAATACTACGTAGAAGGTTAATTTCCACCAGGTGCTGTGGGCAAAGTCCTCAGACAGCACGCCGAGTGAAGGATGCGCCATGGTGATGATCGCTAGCTTGACGCCGACCCAGCCGACGATGAAGAAGGCTGCAATCTCAAGTCCAGGGCGGGAATGGAGCAGCTTGACGAAGAAGGTAGCTGCAAAACGCATAATGACCAGTCCGATGAATCCGCCAGCGAAGATGACCAGGAATTGTCCACCGTCGAGGCCTCCAATTTTAGGCAAGCCACTTGCAGGGAGCGCTACGGCCAAAGCTACAGCTGCCAGGATGGAATCGACGGCAAAAGCGATATCAGCGATCTCGACTTTAAGTACGGTAAACCAGAAGCTCGATTTCTTTTTAGCCCCAGGGATCTCGCCCTCAATAGTTTCTTCGGTAGCGGGCTTCTTGACCAATAGTTTTCGGAAAATGTGGTTACCCGCAATAAATAACAGATAAATTGCACCAATAGCTTGTACCTGCCATATATCTACCAGATAAGAGATGACAAATAGTGAACCGAAACGGAATATAAATGCCCCGGCCAATCCGTAGAACAGTGCTTTCTTCCTCTCTGCATCCGGCAGGTGCTTGACCATAATAGCCAGAACCAGCGCATTGTCTGCCGCTAGTAGCCCCTCCAGTGCTACGAGGACGAGCAGTACCCATCCATACTCTAATAATAATCCCCAATCCATTGTTGTTTCCTCCTCTTTGACTGTAAGTATCCCGTAAAGAGATACTCATTATACCATAAAATGGTAATTATAATATATAAAAAAGACCTTTACCAAACAGATTAGCCTTTGGAATAAAGGTCTAACCTGATTGGTAAAGGTCTCGCTAACAATGTATATTGCCAATAAAGCCGGAGAACATCCTCACGTTCTCGTACTGACGACTTTACTTAACAGCTACTCCCCTTTACGGGATATATGAAATTTTGAAGTTTCAGTAATGATTCTAGGTAGATCATATATTAGTTGAATCCCCATGTCAATGGTTGTGTGAGTGATCACGGGGCATGAAGATTTTACTTTTGCATGTAGTGGGGTTAGGATGTGCATATGAGGTCTACATAATTAATAGGGCATCGAATTTACGTGAAAGAGGGCGTGATCCATGATGAAAAAGCCGAGGCTTACGTTCCTGACCGCTGCGCTACTGCTCTTCTTGGCGGCTTGCAGCAGTTTAGCGCCTGCACCCGAAGGGGTCAAGGATAACAACAGCAATAAGGAATATCCCCCTGTTCAGGCGGAAATTCCATTTCTAGTCTACCGTGCGGCGGATGGAGACAGCGGAACGGCGAAGCTGGGAACCTGGGACCTCTCCCGATCAGAGATAGCCTACGGAGATGATCTCTATTCGTATAGCGGTTACCATGGTTCACCACTGTATTGGAGCGGAACCACATTAGTTTTAGATAGGCAAAATACCGTGCCCGTAAGCGGATCAGATCATGGCTACATGCTTCAGCTGACCGATGTGAAGCAGATGCCTGAGGAGCAGGAGTATGTGTTCAAAGGGTTTGAGGTGGCCGGTTCTGGAAACGAAGAGAACCCTGAGTACACAATACAGGATCAAGAAGGCAGTTATAAGCTTACTCAGAATGAGCTTCCGGCGTTTACAGACAGACGCTTCTATCTGGCTAACGCAACTGCTACGAAGGATAATAGAGGCTTCAGACTTGTTTTTACGGCAGCACCCAAAGTCTTTAAGCCGGGCGAGGGTTGGATCGTCGTTGTTGATTACAGCAAGACTTCGTCTGCATTCTCGGTAACGGAATTTTCTGCAACAGGACTGCCTTTTGGCGATATGATTGTGAGTCCTGGTAATTCAATATTGGATGGCGACCGCCTGTACGTATGGAGAAGCAGGGACTTCGGATATTTTGATCTGAAGAAAGAGACCTTTGTTACGCAAAGTGCGATTTATAAGGACATTCAGGATTTCCTGCCAGACCGGAAGCCGAATCCGAATGTGGACCCGCAGATCATTCCTGTCGGCCATGTCGGCAACTTGCTCCTGCTTTATGATCCCACGTTGTACTTTGACGAGAACACCAGTGGAGCAGTGGTGTACGCCTATAATGGCGAGACACCTGCTGGCAAGTTGCTGATCAAGGGGGATCAGCTAACTATTTACGACAGCAATAACAAGCAGGTCGGTGAGCCGCAGGCTTTTGATTACACCCTCATGGGTAGCGAGCAGTTTTCTTTTCCGAAAGTGATGGGTGATAAATAAGGATATTTGCAAGGATGGATACGAACAAGGAATGGATATGGACAAAAACAAAAGCATGGAGACTCTCATTCCGCGAGAGTTCCCATGCTTTTCTTATACCTAGAAGCTTAGCCTTTAACCGCTCCGGCTGTAATCCCTTTGGTCATTTGCTCGGTGAAGAGCAGGTAGATCAGGATCGTCGGGATGGCGATAATCGTCATAACCGCGAACTGTGCGCCGTAGTTGGACGAATATTCACCAGCGAATTTCATGATGGAGAAGGGGATGGTCTTCAGATCCTCCGAAGTGAGGAAGGTATTTGCCATAATGAATTCATTCCAGGTGCTGATGAAATTGAGTACGCAGACCGTAGCCAGTGCAGGCTTGGTGATCGGAAAAATGATTTTGAAAATGACGCCGTAAATGCTGGCCCCGTCAATCACTGCAGACTCTTCAATTGCACGCGGAATGGTCTCCAGAAACCCGGTCATAATCAGCACACTCATCGGGATCACGATAGCTGAGTATGGCAGGATCAGGGTGTACATATTGTTGAGCATGCCCAGCTTGTTGAACAGAATGAAGTTCGGCAGCAGAGTGGCATGGATCGGAATAATCATCCCCATCATGATCAGGGAGAGAACAACTCCGCTCAGCTTCCATTTCATACGGGTGAACGCATAACCCATCATCAGGGAGACTAGGGCTGACAGCATCACCGTAATGACTGTAATGATAAGGCTGTTGGCAAAATAGCGCGGGACCCGCCCGTAGGTAAAGGCATTAACGTAATTCTGCCATTGCGGCGGGGACGGCCATTTCAAAAATGAGCTTCCGAAGAATTCACCGCTTTTTAGCAGGGAGTAGTCTACCAGCCAGATCAGCGGGAAGAGCTGAAACAAGGCAATCAGGATTAGGAAAGCCATCATTAGGATTTTACCGCCAGATACCTTGCGGCGTTCCTCTTTATGCGGCTTTGTGCTTGGCAGTGGAGCTGCCGGCGATAAGGAATTGGTCATATGGGTTCCTCCGGTTACAGTCTTTTCTTAGAGTTATAGAAATGCCGGTAATCGCCCGGCGCTAGAATTCACCGATATCTTTTTTGAGTACCTTGTTCAGCACAACTGTAAGTACAAGGCAGAAGATGATGAACAAGATCGAAATCGCATTCCCGTAACCGTACAGCGACGAGGAGAAGGCGGTTTTGTACAAGTAGTTGCCAAGGAACTGTGTGCTGTTTGCCGGACCGCCGTTGGTCATCAGGAATACAGTCTCCATCTGCTTGAGACAAGTCGTTACGGCGATGATGATGGCTACCCGCATCATAGGGGAGAGCAGTGGAATGATGATGCGTGTGTAGAGCGTGAAGTTATTCGCTCCGTCGATCTTGGCAGCTTCACTCAGGTCACTTGGAATGCCCTGCAAGCCTGAGTAATAGAGAAGTAGTGCATACCCGAATCCTTGCCACATGACGACGATGATAATACACCAGATGGCTGTATTGGGATCACCGAGCCAGTCATGCTTCAGGGCCTCCAAGCCAATGCCGTCCAGCAACTTGTTGAGCAGACCGTAATTGGGATGGAAAATACTGCTCCAAAGCTTGGCAGTTACAACAATGGAGATAACTGCGGGAATGAAGAAGATGGTACGGAATACCTTCTCGTATTTGCCGGCATGTGTCAGGAAGATCGCCAGCAGAATGGCGAAGGGATGCTGTAGGAATACGGTTGCGGCCGTCAGCAGCAGTGCGTTGCCCAGCGAGGTCCAGAATACTTTGTCGTGAAACAGGATCTCACGGTAATTGTCCAAGCCGATAAAGTTGTATTTGCCGATTCCGCCCCAGTCTGTCGAGCCGTAGTAGGCACTCATAAAGATAGGAATGCAGATCATAAAGGCAAACAGGAACAGACCGGGCGCGATCAGCAGGGCAATTGCTTTTTTGTCGCTTAATACTCTGTGCATGGAATCTCCGTCCTTTTAAAAGGGTAATCTATCTACTTCCATCGTACCGGGAAGATACCCGGCGGAACATGCCGTAAATTTCAGATCGTTGTATGTATTTTTTAAAAAGAAAACCCCCGGCTCTGGAATAAGCCGGGGGTCTTAAGGATAGGGGGATGTGCAAGTCTATGACTTACTTGCCGGCGAATTTATCCGAAGCGGCATCCAGCGCTTTGGCGAAGTCTTCGGCAGACATTTTATCGGACAGCAAGCTTTGGTGAGCCTCCATAACCTTTTGCTTGAACTCGTCATCACCGATATCCTGCAGCGGCGTGCCGCTGGAAGATGTCATAGTGCTGAAGACGTCGATAAGTTCTTTTTGGAGATTGGTTTCAGAGCCAGTCAGGAATTGGTCAAACTGCTGCGCAGGTGTACCCGCGCCGGCTTGCCAGAGCAATTTGGACCAGTTCTCTGGAGTGAAGAAGTACTTCAGGAACTCTACAGCAGCCTCAGGATGCTTGGAGTTCTTGCTGACCGCATACCCGCCACCGTACCATGCAGCGACATCTGTAGTCTTGCCCTTGTCAGACGCAGGGAAGGCGAATGCACCTACATTGTTGCGGAAGTCATCCGAGAAGTTCTCGTCAGTAGCTAGACCGGATTCCCAGGCACCCATGAAGAACATCGCAGCTTGACCTTGACCGAACAGGTTGCGCGCTGCGCCGTAGTCAGCTGTTAACCAGCCGTCAGCGAAGGCTTTGGCATCCGCGAATGCCTTCATGTCCTTAGCAGCAGTAACGAGATCAGCGTCGGTGAAGGAGATTTTGCGGGCAACCGCTTCATCCATTTTGTTGAAATCGCCGTTCACACGCTGAGCGGCAAATTCATACCAGATTGGCAGAGTCCAGGCATCCATACCGTTCATGGCAATCGGGTTGATTTTCTTGTCGCGAAGCTTTTTAACAACATCCATTAGCTCAGCAGTAGTCTTAGGTACTTCAAGGCCATTATCGGCGAAGATTTTTTTGTTATAGTACATGACCATATAGTCGGCTCCGCGTGGCAGACCGTACAGCTTGCCGTCTTTGCTGAAGCCGTCCATGGAACCGGCTACAAATTGATCGCCTTCAAAATCAGCCTTATTCAATTCAAGCAGCAGATCGTTGTCCAGCAGCGGGCTCAGGAAAGACGGTTGACCCCAGGCCTGGATGATGTCCGGCAACTGGTTGCTGGAAGCATAGACTTTGATTTTGGATTTATAAGGCTCATCTTGAAGCGCTTCCACTTCTATTTTGACGTTGGGATGCTCTTTCATGTACGCATCAATAATATCCTGTTCCACTTTGCCGGAGCCGTTGGCGCGATCGGCGAGTGCGGTGAAGAACTTTAGTGTAACTTTCTCTTCGGGTGCATTTCCCCCTGAGTTGGTGGCAGTATCCGTGGACTTCGGTGCATCTGTAGGTGCATTCGCAACTGGTTCATTATTGCCGCCGCCGCAGCCTGCCAGTCCGACTGACACCATCAGACTTGCCAGCACAAGCTTTATTCCTTTTCCGTTCATCATAAACCCACCTTTTTTTGGAGATGTCATATTTTCGTTGCATTCTCATCTTAAAAGGTTCCGGCCCGCATAAACATGGTCCAAAATTAAGAAATATGTACTCATTTTTCAGTTCTTGTAAAAAGCGCGTCCGGTCTTTTCGATTTTACGCTATAATTGTTTTACCAATAAACTCCTATTTATAAAAGAAGGTGGTTCCCATGGTCCATAAATTCCGCCTTGTGAGCCGTTACCGCCATCTTCCGCTCCAGTTCAAGCTGCTCCTGTGGTTTGTGCCCTTGCTCCTCGTAACGATATTCGCGATGGGCTGGAATTCCTACAGAATATCCTCCCAGCAGGTCGTGGAGAAGATGAGGCAATCCCAGGACCATTTGACCAAGAAGACGACAGAGCAGATCGACGAGATGGTGAAAGGCATGGTTTCCTTTTCCAACACAATGTTCCTGGACGAAGGCGTGCAGCGGCTTCTGAATGCGTCAACAGAGGCGCAGCATGACCGCAATTCTGTCTTCAAGACGGTTACGAACCTGATGATTGCCAGCAATTCCATCCAGTCGTTGATCTTGTATACGCTTCAGGATCAGGCGGCGGAGCCCTTTGCCACGAATCAGGCTGGATTGACAACTGCTATGAAGTTTTCTGATTTCGTACATACCTCATACTATGCTGAGGCAGTTGCCGCAGCGGGTAGTCCGACCTTTGGTTTGACTAGACCTTCCGACGGGATCTTCGTCGGGGATCATTATCATAAGATTGTCCTCTCTCGAATCATCAAGAATGTATATACCCTGCAACCGGCGGGCTTAGCCGTGATTGGTGTGGATGCGGGGAAGATCGGCAGCCAATATCTCGATAACTCCAAGGATGATGTGGATATGTTCGTCATCGACCGGCAGGGTATGGTCATTACGGCCTCAAACCGGGGCTGGATCGGTAAGAAGGATATCGAACTTCCGTATTTTGTGGACAGCAATTCTGCTTTGACAGTGAAGGAGAGGCTGGATCAGGCCGTCGGTCATGACCAATGGATTGTGTCGCATCTCCAGTCCGAGATGACTGGCTGGTACGTTGTCGTTGTTCACTCCAAGCGGCAGCTTGTGAAGGAACTGGGACAGATCTCCCAAGTAACGTTCACCATTGCCTGTCTGTGCCTGATTATGAGTCTGCTTGTGACCTGGTTCGCAGCAGCGGCCATTACGAAGCCCCTAAAGAAGCTGTCTCGTTCGATGCGACGATTGCAGACTGGGGATTTCTCGCAGCGCGTATTTTTTGAAGGTAACGACGAGATTGGACTGCTGGGCCATGGCTATAATCTCATGGTACAGCGTATCAAATCATTGATCAACGATGTCTATGCCTCTACACTCAAGCAGCGCGAAGCAGAATTGAAAACGCTTCAGGCACAGATCCGCCCGCATTTTCTCTACAACACCTTGAATACAATCTGTTGGGAGGCAGAGAAGAAGGGCGACAAGGAAATTGCCGACATGGTCTACTCTCTCTCCCAGGTCTTCCGGCTTAGCCTGAATGACGGCCGGGATACGTTTACGCTGGAGCAGGAGATGGAGCTTGTCACCAATTATTTGTTTCTGCAGAAGAACCGATTTCGTGACCGCTTCCAATTCGAGATCTTCCTGGACGACAGTCTTAAAGATTTCATCGTGCCTAAGCTGCTGCTGCAACCGCTGGCCGAGAACGCTGTCATTCATGGCATCGAGCCCTTGTCCGGCAGTGGGCTGATTGCTATTCGCGCGTACCGCAATGACCGGATGATCGTACTGGAGGTGCAGGATAACGGAGTGGGCATTTCGCCGGAAGGTCTAAAGGAATTGCGCCAGCGACTGGAACTGCGTAAGCCGTTGGCGGAACCAGAGACCGGCATCCGTACGGGATTTGCCCTCGCCAATGTACAGGAACGGCTGGAGCTGTTCTTTACAGGGACCCAGTTGGGAATAGAGAGCATTGAAGGAATGGGAACTCGCATTATTATTCAGATCGCTGTGGAGGGGCCATGATAATGAAGCTGAGGCTGCTGATTGCCGAAGATGAAGATACCATTCGTGAAGGTATTGTAAACATGATTGACTGGAGGTCACATCAGATTGAAGTGGTTGGAGAAGCAGGCAACGGCAATGAGGCACTAGCGCTAATGGAGAATCATCCACCGGATCTCCTGCTGACGGATATTCGGATGCCGCAGATGAACGGGCTGGAATTAATTGAAGCTGCCCAGCGTAAGGGCTATGGCTTTCGCTCGATTATTTTGTCGGGCTATAATGAGTTCTCTTATGCCAAGCAAGCGATTTCGCTCGGCGTTGTGGATTATGTGCTGAAGCCCTGCCGCCCCGAAGAGATTCTGAAGACAGTGCTGAAAGCCAAGAATGCCATCGAAGCCCAGCGTAGTCAGGAGAATGTACTGTTCGAGAAAGAACGCTCCTGGCATAAAAATGCGCCATTGGTCAAAAGCCAGGTGCTGTCGCAGTGGATTCATCATCCCCCCGTTCCGCTGGAACGCCGCGAGGAATTGATTGAAGAACTGTCCATGGCGATTGCGCCCGATGGACCACAGATCGGTCTAGTCAGCTTTGACATTGAGCCGCTCTCGGCGAGAAGTAAAGGGCAGGATTTTGTCTTGTTGCGGTATGCGGCGCTCAATATTATCAGAGAGACATTGGGGCCGATCTATAAAGGCCGGATCGAGACCTTTCATGACGGGAATCACCTGCTGTGGATCGGTAGTGGTCATACGGCAGGTGATCAGCGGAAGGTCTATCGTGCGCCTGCGAATCTGAGGGATGCCATTGGGAAGCTGCAGGACAATTTGGAGAAATATCTCAAACTGTCGATCAGTATTGCGGTAGGCTCCTGTCGCACACATCTCTCGGAAGCGCATCTGTCCTACGTGGAAGCGAACCAGGCGATGGAATTGCGTTTTCTGAACGGCAAGGGCGGCGTCTATTTTTACACCGAAGGAACTGCGGGACAATCCGGTCCTTCTGCCGAGGTGGTCAGTATATTGGAAGACGAAGGGCTGAATGCTCTGGAAGATGAGATGTTGTCCGCGGTGACGGCGGGCAGCTACGAAGTCGCTCTGGATTTGCTGGAGCGCTGGCTGGACCGCTTCCGCAGCAATCCGCTCTGTCTTAAGCAGGAAGTCAATATCCGGGCGACGGCGCTGGTGGTCCGTCTGAAGCGGCTGACTCAAGAGAAACAAGTAGCCGGATTTGAATGGAAGCAGCATCTGGTGAATTGGATGGAGCAGGCTCCGCAGGTGGAGACGTTGGAAGAACTGTCGGCAATTCTGAACATGGTGATGCAAAGCGTCGTCGAGGCATTCTCCAACCATCGTCCGCTGCACCGCACTGTGGTAACGGCGCTGGAGATTATCAGGCAGAAATACAACACGAATCTAACGCTGGAGTATGTGGCCAAGGAAGCATACGTGTCCAATACGTACTTAAGCTCGTTGTTCAGGCAAGAGCTGGGTGTGAACTTTCTGGATTATCTGCACCAATACCGGGTGGAGGAAGCGAAGAAGCTGCTCCGGCAGAACCTGAAGATGTATGCAGTGGCGAAGCTGGTCGGATACGGCGAAGAGCGCCATTTCAGCGCCACATTCAAGAAGTGGACGGGGCTCACGCCCTCCCAGTACCAGAAAGGTCTGGAGAAATAGTCTGGATAGCAGTTCGAGGTTAAGAGGGGCTTGGATAGCGGGAAAATATACCGTTATTCGTTCGTTTTTTGCTTCATTTTCCATTGATAACTGGAATTTCTCCCGTTAAATACCTCTATTTATTCGTAATGGCCTAAATATGAGGGGATTAACGGGAGTTTTTCCAGTTATTTTTAGAAAAAAGGAAATTTAATTAGAATAACAGGAGCTATTCCTGTTATTCCTATGCCCTGTAGATTGAGGTGTTTTTTTCGGCGCATTTGTCACCTCAGTGATTGAAACCCTTGAAATCCAAGGTCATTTTCTACTTAAGGCTACAAGAAGGCTGTTATCTAGACGTTGGGGTCATTTTCAGAATGGCAATCGGCTACGGATGTACTATCCCCGCCCCTTGCAACCTACTCCCGGCATCCTGCTCCCTTGCAACCTACTCCCGGCATCCTGCTCCCTTGCAACCTACTCCCGGCATCCTGCTCCCTTGCATCCTGCTGCCGGCATCCTGTTCCCCACATCCAGTCCCCCTCATTCGCCCCAGTTTGTATATCAAGGATTCACCCATCTGGACGCTGGGTTTGTAAGTTCACACTACACAGGTCTCGCTCCTGCTCTGTTGTGGCGCTTTATACGAAGCATGAGCAGCTCCGCAGCTATTCGCTTGACTACGTTGGTCCTCGGCATCGGTCTGCTGGCTGCTTAATTACACGTTCCTCGGCATCGGCCTGCTACCTGCGTGATTACACGGTCCCCGGTATCGACCTGTTGCCAGCTTAATTACACGGGAACGGGAGGCTTCGGAAGAATTATAGCAAGATGTTATCTCGTTCTGCCGCAGTGGTTAAAATATATTTACGTGTCCGCACAGACCGGCCCTTGTTCCGGCTTGTTGCATTCATGCGGATGCTGCACAGAAGGAGGATGTCGTCATGAACCCCAAATGGTGGAAGGAAAGTGTAGTGTACCAGATTTATCCGATCAGCTTCATGGACAGTAATGGCGATGGCATCGGGGATTTACGCGGCGTCATCTCTAAGCTGGATTATCTGCAGGAACTGGGCGTAGATATGATCTGGATTTGCCCGATTTATAAATCGCCGAACCATGATAATGGTTATGATATCAGTGATTATTGCGACATCATGAAGGAATTCGGTACGATGGATGATTTTGACACGATGCTGCGTGAAATCCATGCCCGAGGCATGAAGCTGATGATGGATCTTGTGCTGAATCACACTTCCCATGAGCATCCTTGGTTCATAGAATCCAGAGCCTCGAAGGACAATCCCAAGCGGGACTATTATATATGGAGAAAAGGGAAGAATGGCGGTCCGCCGAACAATTGGGAATCCTACTTCAGCGGTTCGGTATGGGAGCTTGATCCCCAGACGGATGAGTATTATCTTCATCTGTACTCCAAGTACCAGCCGGACTTGAACTGGGAGAATCCAGTGGTGATCGACAAGCTGCATGAAATGGTGCAGTGGTGGCTGAAGAAGGGTGTCGATGGCTTCCGTTTCGATGCGATTGCCCATATTGCCAAGACCCATGGCTACCCGGATGCGTTGAATCCAGCAGGGACACCAACCGTAAGGGCATACGAGATGTTCTCTAACCTGGAAAATGTACATACGTTGCTCCAAAACCTGCATGACCAGGTGCTGTACTATTACGACATCATGACGGTGGGCGAGACCTCAGGACTGGGTCCGGAGCAGGCGCTGGATTATGTCGGTGACGGACGGCGGGAACTGAATATGACCTTCCAGTTTGAGCATATGTTCATCGATGCGGCTTCCCCGGGCAGTGGAAAATGGGATGTCGTACCGTGGAGCCTGCTGGACCTCAAGCAGATTATCACGAATTGGCAGACGGTTCTGCATGATCAGGGCTGGAATGCTAATTACCTTTGCAACCATGACCAGCCACGCTCGGTGTCACGGTTCGGGAATGATCTCTATTATCGTGTCCCGTCAGCTAAAATGCTGGCGACCTTCATCCACATGCTGGAGGGTACGCCTTATATCTATCAGGGCGAGGAGATCGGGATGACGAATGTCGCCTTTGAATCCATCGATAATTACCGGGACGTGGAAACATTGAATTATTATGAGAATAGACGTCGTGCCGGGGTACCCGAAGCAGAGATTATGGCTGCGATTCATGCTAAAAGCCGTGATAACGCCCGTACACCCATGCAGTGGGATGACAGTCACGAAGGCGGCTTCACGACCGGTGTTCCCTGGATCAAGGTGAACTCTAATGCGATGGAGATCAATGCGATGGACGCAGTCAAAGACCCTGACTCCATCTATCACTACTATAGACAATTGATTGCGCTAAGAAAGCAGCACAAGGTAATCGTCTATGGTAAATATGATTTGCTGCTACCGGGTGATAACGAAATTTATGTCTACACCCGGACCCTTGAGAATCAGCAGCTGCTGGTTATCCTGAACTTTTTTGACAATGAACCTGTATGTCAGCTACCATCTAGGGTCCTGTCTGAGAAGAGCCAACTGCTTATATCCAATTATCCTCTGATAAAAGGGGAGAATTTGGTTCATCTAAAGCTTCGTCCATATGAAGCCAGGGTCTACTTGCAGAGTCTGAAAGACGGCGCCTCGGACTGAACTGAAGACCAATGAATGTCTAGGCTGCATTCAATACAGAAGACAGGCGGGGAGTTGCTCCCGGCCTGTTGTTTTTTTACCACGGCTGCGACTTTGCTTTAAATGGAAAAGGCGTTACAATAAACGGTAATATACATAAGGCATGAATGGGAAGCAGTTATGGGAGGAGAGACATAATGGCTGAGTGGTATGAGAAGAGCTTCGGTGAGGATTATCTGATCGTCTATAGGCACCGTGATTTCGGAGGCGCGCGGCGAGAGGTAGAGCAGATGATCAATTGGCTGGATTTGCCCGCTGGTTCGAACGTACTGGATCTGTGCTGCGGGATGGGCCGTCATTCGCTAGCCCTGGTGGAAGCCGGTTTCAACGTCACTGGTGTGGATCTATCAGAAGCGCTGCTGCGTGAGGCGCGGTCACAAGAAGGAGCGGGGCAGGTAATCTGGATTCGCTCGGATATGCGGGAGCTTCCCCTGGAAGGCGGCTTTGATGCGGTGGTGAACCTGTTCACTTCGTTCGGCTACTTCGAAGAGGATGGGGAGCAGGTAAAGGTACTTCGGGAGATCTACCGTATGCTGAAGCCCGGTGGCAGATTTATCATTGATTTTCTGAACCCTGCTTATGTTATCCATCATCTGGTTCCCCATTCTACACGTGAAGACGGCTTGAATCATATTGAAGAGCATAGGGTGATTGAGGACGGTTATGTGAAGAAAGATATTATTCTGACTGCTGGAACGGACGGTGAGCCCCGCCGTTATCATGAGCGGGTAAAGCTGTATTCACTGGAGAAATTCCGTGAGATGCTGGAGCAGGCGGGGCTGCAGATCCAGTCTGTTCATGGCAGCTATGACGAAGCTGATTATGATGCGGAGACTTCCAAGCGGATGATTTTCCGGGGCGTAAGGCCGTAGATGGTATCGGGCAAAAGAATTCGCGAAGACGAAGGCTTCCCGCGGAAAGCTGACATTACATCATGGGACTATGGCGCGATTCTGCAGATATCGGTGCCGATGGACCCGCCGCTGCGCCGGGTGAACAGCTACCTTCTGCCAGGACCGGATGGAACGGTCACGGTGATAGACCCTGGTCCGCATAAAGAGGAAAGTGTGCTGGCTTGGCAGGGCGTATTGCAGGAACTGGACTTGCGATGGGAACAGGTGCGGGATATCGTTGTTACGCATCATCACCCCGACCATTACGGCCTGGCCGGATGGATGCAAGAACGCAGCGGCGGCAAGGTGTGGATGACGGAACGTGCCCATGCCGAGGCGTCACTAATGTGGGGCGAGAAGTCCATAATGAATGAGGCACTGCCTTTGTTCTTTGCCAGACATGGCATGCCGGAAGCCCTGACGGCGGAAATCCGGGTTCACCTGGAGAGCTTCACGCCGCAGGTCACCCCGCAGCCGGAGATTACCGCCCTTGATCCAGCGGCGCCCTTTACGATGGGCGGCCGGGTGTGGCAGCCGGTGGTGACGGGAGGACATGCCCCGGGGCATGCCTCGTTCTACCACGCCGGCAGCGGGGTTATGATCTGCGGCGATGCCGTGCTGCCGCAGATCTCCCCCAACATCGGCCTGCATCCCGGCAGCGATGGTGGGCCGCTGCTCACGTTCCTGCAGGGACTGGAGCAGCTTGGGAGTTACCCGGTGAGCTTCGCGTATCCGGGTCACCGGGAGCCGTTCAGTGGCTTTACGGAGCGGACCCAAAGTCTGCTCCGTCACCACGAGGAACGGCTGGACACCGCCGCGGCGCTGTTGCAGGGCGGCCCGCTCAGCGGCTTCGCAATCTGCGAAGCCTTGTTCCGGGGCCGGGTGACAACGGCGCATCAGATGCGCTTCGCCATGAGCGAAGCGCTGGCTCACCTCGCCGAGCTGGTGCGGCGGGGCCGAATTATGGAGTCCGGTACGGAGGACGCCGTTTTGTTTGCACTGGCGAAGTCGGGATGACGCCTGTTTCTGATAGGTTTCTTTTATTATTATCAATCAGAGTACAAGATTATGTTTATTGAGCGTTCTCTCCAGTGAACTGGTGATGAAGCGAGTCTGCAAGTCTCTATGTATAAATAAAGCCTCCATAACCACTTTACGAGTGAGGATGGAGGCATCTTTTTTGCCCTATGAAGCGTATTCCGAACCTGTTTTATTCATCCAAGAGTAACTTTGTGCTGATGGTAGCACGCCCCTGCTGTGACCTGGCGCAACCTGCTGGGAATCTGCTGCACCAATGCGGGCTAACTATTATTCTGGCTGTTTCCCATCCTGAGGTGCCGTCTTATTGCCGGCAGGTTCGCTGTCCTCTGGAGTATGTGCCAGCCCATAATCTTTTTCCCGCTCGGCCTGCTTGCGGTGGGCAATCCGGCTGCTCGCCGCTGCGGCCACAGCGCCTACAATATCATCGAGATAGGTATGAACCTGTCCCGTGCTCTTGTCATTCAAGCGCTCCAGTACCCCTGGCTTCAGCTTATCTACATAACCGTAGTTGGTGAAGCCGATACTGCCGTACACATTGACAATGGAGAAGGCCAGAATCTCGTCCACCCCGTATAATCCCTCATCATTTTCAATCATATCCTGAAGTGGCGGGAATAGCTTGCCTTCCTCGGCCAGAATATCCAGCTGAATACCGGTCAGTACCGCATTCTGTACTTCCCGCTTGCTCAGCACCATCTCGACGTTGTGAACACACTCGTCCATCGTTAGGCCCGGATAATATTTTTGCTGTAGCAGCATTACCAGCTCTGCAATTTCCAGCAGTGTTACTCCACGTTTGTGCAGCCAGGCATAGGTTGCGTCTGCGACCGCCTTGCTGTTCAGACTGTAAGGCATTTTTGCATCAGCCATGCTCAGTCACCCCGTTAATGAGTCGTTGGTTATCAGCGGTGGTTCATATCGATAAGAACTTTCCGCTGTACTTGGAATTTTACTTTTACGGGGCGGATTTGTCCAGAAAGGCGAAATTAGGATAAGCTCTTGTTATTTTTTGGACAGAGGGCTCGTATACATAGCAGTATTAAATGCTTATCCAACTTTGAAAGGGGCAATTCATTATGAATCGAAAGCAATATATCCGCGGCTTATCCGCAGCCTGCCTGCTGGCCGTTCCACTAACGCTCTCCGGCTGCAACTGGTTTGGTTCTGAATCTGCCGCGGTTGATCCGCCGCCAAGTGAGATCGAAGCACAGATGCTTCAGATCAGCGGGGATTCTACACTGGATTCGGGTGTGATGGGGCGAGTGACGGAAGAAGATACAGGTAACGTTACAAGCAAAGATAAGAAGGCATCGACTACCAAAGCCGATGGTACGCGCACCACGGTATATCTGGAGGATGAACACGGTCTCCTCGCGCCGATCTCGCTCGCACTTCCCAAGGGTGATAAGAAGGCTGCGCTGAAGAACTCACTTACCGCACTGATAAGTCAAGGCCCATTGGCAGCATCGCTTCCGAGCGGGTTTCAAGGCGTACTGCCTGCCGGAACAGCGGTGAAAGATGTCACCGTCGATCCTGCAACGGGACTTGCCGTAGTCGAGTTCAATGATTCCTTCGGTTCCTATGAAGCTAAGGATGAGCGCAAGCTGCTGGAGGCGGTCACCTGGACGTTGACCGGACAGGAAGATATCAAAGGTGTTCAACTTTGGGTCGACGGCAAAAAGCTGACCGAAATGCCGCTCAAGGGTACACCGCTGGATCGCCCGCTCTCCCGCACCATGGGCATCAATCTGCCGAAACACAGCACGAATGTCATGAATTCCAGTGCGGTTACGGTTTATTTTTCCGCAGAATCGCCTGATGGTACTCAATATTATGTTCCGGTCACCCGTTTTGTAGACCCTTCGCAAGAGCCACTCAAGGCAGCGTTGAATGAATTGATTACAGGTCCGGAATCAGATAACGGTCTGCAGATGGTGATGACGGAGGGGACGAAGCTGGATTCTGTGGATGCGGGGCAGAACGGTGTGGTGACTGTATCGCTGAGTGACGATATGTTCGCTGATGCCAAGGACGTACCGGCGGAAATGCTGGAATCTGTCGTACTTACGGTCGCCCAGAATGCAGAGGATTCCCTTGTACAGATTGTGATGAACGGGAAGACTGCGGTGACTGGAACGGATCATGTGGATTACGGTAAGCCAGTTTCGGCCCCGGAATATGTGAACGACTTGCCGCTCTAATCACTGATTGTGGCGGTCAAAAAGATGCTTTTGTGCCTGCTCTTTGGTAGAATAAAGGTTGCGCAAAAAAACGTGCGCTTACGCCCGTGGTTCAAACTGCGGGCAGGCGTATGGGGAAACGGCCAGGACAAACTTTTAGCTATTCGATGTAGGAGGCAGAAAAGATGAGATCAAACGGGCGAAACGTTGACGAATTGCGTCACGTGAAGATAACGACCCAAGTAAATAAATATGCCGAGGGCTCTGTACTTATAGAGATGGGCGACACCAAGGTGATCTGTACAGCTACAGTAGAAGAGAAGGTTCCGCCCTTTCTGAAGGGGCAAGGCAAAGGCTGGGTAACCGCAGAGTATTCCATGCTCCCACGGGCTACCCAGACTCGTAACCAGCGGGAAGCCGCTCGGGGCAAGCTGACGGGCCGGACGATGGAGATCCAGCGGCTGATTGGCCGGGCACTGCGTTCCGTTGTGAATCTGCAGGCTTTAGGCGAGCGGAGCATCACCCTGGACTGTGATGTAATTCAGGCGGACGGGGGAACCCGGACCGCTTCGATCACAGGTGCTTTTGTAGCCATGGTGTTCGCTATCAACAAGCTGGCACACGACCGCAAATTGAGTCAATTCCCAGTCACAGATTACCTCGCAGCCATCAGTGTCGGAGTAGTGGGGGATAAAGCTCTGCTTGACTTGAACTATGAAGAGGATTCCAAAGCGAAAGTCGATATGAATGTCGTTATGACCGGCGCTGGTGCATTTGTGGAACTGCAAGGCACTGGTGAAGACAGACCGTTCACACGTCAGGAGCTGGATCAGCTGTTAGGACTTGGCGAGAAGGGGGTTTACGAGCTGATTGCCGCACAGAAAGAAGTTCTGGGCGAGGTCGCTCTGAAAATCCAATCGGGTCAGCCAGGTCAGGAGGTCTAGTATGAGCTCCGCAGGAAACATTCTTATTGTGGCTACGAAGAACAAAGGGAAACTGCGTGAATTCCAGCATGCCTTTGAGCCTCTGGGACTAATAGTCAAGAGCATGTATGATTATCCTGAGCTGCCTGATGTGGTTGAGGATGGCGAAACTTTTGCCGCGAATGCGTTCAAGAAGTCGAAGGCAGTGGGTGATGCGCTTGGGCTGCCTGTGCTTGCCGATGATTCCGGCCTGTGCGTGGATGCACTTGATGGCAGACCGGGTGTCTATTCTGCCCGTTATGCCGGTGAGGGCGCCACAGATTCGGACAATAATCTGAAGCTGCTCGGCGAACTGGAAGGGCTGACGCAGGGGGAGGACACTGACCAACCGCTCTTGAGCACAGCCCGGTTCGTGTGTACCTTGTCGCTCTATGATCCGTCTACGGGGCAGGAGCTTACGGCAGAAGGATCAGTGGACGGCTGGATTACTTCTGAGCCATCCGGGGCTGGCGGCTTTGGCTATGATCCGCTGTTCTACCTGTCAGGGCATGAGAAGACGATGGCGGAGCTGACTCTGACCGAGAAGCAGGGCATTAGCCACCGGGGCGCAGCACTGCGGGCGCTGACCGAGAAGCTCGCGGCGCAAGGCGGCGTCCGGCCTTAAAGGCTGATCGCTTTGAGTTAGCGTAAGCCAGAAGATAACAGGATTCAGAGACTCCCCGTTTAGCTGGAGCTACGGGCGTATAAATAAGCTTGCAGGACAAGGCGTGAGCCCTGGTTCTGCAAGCTTATTTTGCATTTATGAAAATCTTCAGTAATAAAGCGCATTTTAGAACGCCACATACTCTTCAAGTAAGAAATGTGCTGAAAGATCAACTTCGCTCGATAGGGCATGGGAATAACGGGAATAGCTCCTGTTATTTTGGCTAAGGTCTTCTCTTTTTTAAAAAATAACTGGAAAAACTCCCGTTAATTTCTTCGAATTTACGCGTTTTACGGATAAAAGAGGTTTTTAACAGGAGAAATTCCAGTTATTCGGGATAAANGCTAAGGTCTTCTCTTTTTTAAAAAATAACTGGAAAAACTCCCGTTAATTTCTTCGAATTTACGCGTTTTACGGATAAAAGAGGTTTTTAACAGGAGAAATTCCAGTTATTCGGGATAAATATGGTGAACGAGAGCATTTAACGGTATATTTTCCTGTTATCTAATCATCAAAATCACTTTATGCTCAAACAATGGCTTAGAGCAATATTGAGGTGAAGCGTGGACTGTGGTTGCTGTGACTCCCCTATCCCCCGGATTCAACCGTCTCTGCTCGCCAGACTTAGGAATGCCCGGCTACAGGTGTTTTGCTCAGATTTAAGCTAGATAAGCCACATTAAACTACTCAAGCTACACCAAGCTAGACTAAGCCACATCAAGCTACTCAAGCTACACCAAGCTAGACTAAGCCACATCAAACTACTCAAGCTACTCAAGCTACTCAAGCTGCTCAAGCTACTCCAAGCCCACCTATCCCAGATTTTAGATTTAAATTCAAACTATCTGTTTGACTTCTTTCGAGTGAACGGGATTCCTTGAAAAGCAGAAGCAGTACCTATTCAAGCTAGCAATCCTATTCAGTCACGCAATGGCCTGAAATCAGTCCTGGTATCTGAAGTCTGCTAGATCAGCTTCCAAAGTGCAAGGGTAGTAGCAGGCTCCCAGCCTGTCAGGGAGGTGTGGGACTGGAGGCAGGCATACGTCTTGCCACTGTAGGTGACGGTGTCGCCTGCTTTGTAGGCAATCCCTACCGCCCAGGCAGTGCCAGCAGGCGAAGGTGACGGTATCGGTGTCGGCGTAGTTGCTGGTGTCGGTGTTACCGTTGCGGTTGGCGCTGTTGTTGCAGTTGGTGAAGGGGTTGCAGTGGCAGTGGGTGTTGCTGTCGGCGTCCCGCAAACACTAATGAATTTCCAGACGCCATCTGGTCCGCTGAGATCAGGACGGTCCCCCTGAGTCCACCATTTCGCTTCATATAGTGAGCCGTTGTAGGATGTACGCTGGCCTTGCGTGTAGATTGACGATGGATTCCAGGCTGCAGCCGTACACGACCCCGGCGTTGGAGTAGCGCTAGGTGTTGGCGTTGCAGTTGGTGTAGTCGACGGTACTGGAGTCGGTGTTGGCGTTGCAGTTGGTGTTGTCGACGGTACTGGAGTCGGTATTGGTGACGGTGCAGTTGTAGGTGTGGCGGAAGGTGTAGTTGACGGTGTAGGTGTTGTTGTCGCAGAAGGCGTCGGTGTCGGCGTGACACCTCCGTACAATTTGTCATACTCCTGCTGTGATGAGCTTCCGTTAAGTGTGACCCGTTGCGGACCGCCGGAAAAATTCAGCTTCATCATACCCGGAATGTCCAGGGTTGTTCCATTCGCGAGAGTCTGGCTGGCAGTACCGGTAATTCGGTAGCGGTTGAAGTCCCAGGCTGTAGCAATTTGCTCCACAGTGCCCGCTCCCCAGGCCGAAGTCAGGGTGGTGGTGGTAGGTAAATCGAATTCCAGCTTCCAGCCCCCTGGAATATCGGCACCGGTGTTGTTAGTAATTTTCAGAGAGTAGGTATAGTTCGGATGGTCATAGGTCCCACTGAAGTTGATGCTGAAGTTCTTCGGTGCTGGAAGCTGCGGCTTGGGAGGGCCACCCGGCAGTGTAGCATTCTTGAACTGATTATAGGCGTAATCGGTCAGCGAGGTGCCATACGTGTAGCTGCCGTCCGCTTTTTGCGAGTAGTCGCCGGTCAGCTCCCAGAACATCATGCCGCCAAGGCCCTTTTGCTTGATGTAGTCGAGTTTGTAGCCAAGAGATTCCTGATCTTCATAGGTCAAGAATATTTTCTTATCCGCATTGAAGAGGTAAGGGGTCTTAGTTACAGGATCGAAGTAGCGCTTGTTCGCCGGGTCCTTGAGCAGATTAAGTATATGCCAGATCGGGTTCGCTCCGGCTGGCTGCTCTGGAGCTGGATCATTCCAAATTCCATAATCGCCGTCCGCGCCGCCTCCCGTGGTGGGCGCCGTGCCGTAGAGGCCGGTATTGTTGATACCGCCGCTTACATTCTTCCAGCCTCGCGAATAGTAGGGAACGCCGATCACGATTTTCTCCGGGGGCAGAGTGCCCAGGTAGTAACGGACGGCCCAATCGGTGTTCAGGACGGGTGTCCCCAGTGCGGCGGTCTCCGTATCTCGGGAATCCGGGTATAGGGCGGAATGCGGTCCGACATAACCGTTCCATGCGCCGTGAAAATCATAGGTCATGAGGTTGGCCCAATCCAGATATTGATTAGCTTCTCCGAGCTTCATGCCGCCGAGTATCCAGGAGGAAGCAGTAGCAGCGACAGTGAGATCGTACTTTTGGTTGTCCTGCGTGCCGGCTTGATCCAGCTTCTCCCGTAGCTTCTTCATAAGCAAGACGTAGTTGTTATAATTCACGCCGCGCAGCGGCTCCGCTGCCCCAAAATCATTAGGATTTCCGGACTGTGCCGTTCCGGACGGATACTCCCAGTCGATATCCACGCCGTTGAATTGGTAGGCACGCAGGAAGCTGATTACACTGTTCGCGAACGTTTCCCGTCCTGCTTCTGAATTGGCCATGTTGTAGAATCCGCCGGAGCCTGCCCAGCCACCAACCGAAATCAGGGTGCGTACATCCGGATAGAGCTGCTTGTATTTGATGAGCTGATTGAAATGCCCTTTAAACGGAAGAGAGCTCAATTGGCCGGGGTAATCCTTCTCAATGGCCGCCGTGCGGTCCATGAGTTCAATTGTATTCTGGGTGCTCACTTGAGCAAACGCATAGTTGATATGGGTGATTTTGCTCCACGGAATTTTATCGACAGTGTAAAAGCCTTTGTTTGCCTGATCTCCCCATTCCGGGAAATAGGCGACAATCTTGCGGGGATGATCTGGAGCAGGCGGGACTGCGGCAACACTTGCTCCCTCAGCACGGGCAACGCTTTGTGATCCGGCACCAGCACCTGCATACAGTGGAAGCAGAAGAATCAGGCTCAGCATAGCGGCGAGAAAACGGGCGCGGAACGGATGCCTTAAACGAGCATTTGTTTTCATCGGGCATTCCTCCTTTAGAATGTAGGGGATGATGGCATTCAGAACATATACAGAAGACGGCGCTTCCCTAGCGTCAATCCTGAGTGTAGCGAGCATTCGGGATCAAGTTGCTAAGGAAAGCGCCGTAATCAAATAGAGTGACATTCAGTCATGTATCAATGTTAACCCGGTTGTGTGCTAAGAGGTTAGTTCAGTTTCCATAAGGCCGGAGTACTGGCTGGTTCCCAGCTTACAATGGAAGTGTGGGGCTGCAGGCAAGTATAGGATTTGCCGCTATAGCTGACCACATCACCGACTTTATAAGCTACACCTGCCGCCCAGGCGGAACCGCCCGGTGATACCGTTGGATTTGGTGTTGGTGTAGCTGTGGGAGCTACTGTTGCCGTCGGCGTCGGTGTTGGAGCCACCGTTGCCGTCGGCGTTGGCGTTACAGTAGCAGTTGGGCTAGCTGTTGGAGCGCCGCATACGCTGATGTATTTCCATACCCCATCAGGGCCGCTAAGATCGGGACGGTCACCTTGGGTCCACCATTTGGCCTCATAGAGCGATCCGTTGTAGGAAGCGCGCTGACCCTGGGTATAAATTGCTGTGGCACTCCAAGCTGCAGCGCATTGTCCCGGTGTAGGGGTTGGCGTTACAGTTGGTGTAGCCGTAGGTGTTACCGTTGCTGTCGGTGTAGGGGTGGCAGTTGGTGTTGCCGTTGGGGAAGGCGTTGGTGTTGTGGACGGTGTCGCTGTTGGCGAAGGGGTCGGCACGACGCCTCCAGACAGATCCGCGATGAGTTTATTTTGCAACGTTTTGTTGCGGTCGCCGCTGACTTCCCAGAACATGGCGCCGGCCAGTCCCTTGGATTTCAGGTAACTAATCTTGTGCCCGAGAGATTCTACATCGTCATAGGTGATGAAGATTCGGGTCGAAGGGTTATAGAGATAAGGGACCTTGGCGGTATTGTTCCAATATCGGGTGTAGCCGTTCTTGTTAATATAGTTAGCTTCAAGATCATAGAAATCGTAGCTTCCATTCTCCCAAGTGCCTGTGCCGGAAATGCCGGCCGATACCTGATATTGTCCATTGCCTGCACTCGGTGCTCCGCCGTAGCCACGACCATAGAAGGGCATACCCATTACGAGTTTGCTGGTGGGCACGCCACTTGCCAAATGAGATGTAATTGCCTTGTCGATATTGTAATTCTGCGGATCGGTAAGTCCGGACGAGCCTGCTGCCGGATCGTAGAACAGCGGAGCATTATGACCGGTGGTTGGATTCCAGCTGCCGTTAAAATCGTAGGTCATAATGTTGATCCAGTCGACCACAGAGGCGATGCCAGCCATATCATTATTTGCTACATAAGACGGACCTGCGCCGGAGGCAATGGTCAGCAGATAGGTTTTGCCGTCTGCTTGCCCGGCAGCGTTCAGCTTCTCCCGTATTTTTTGCAGGAGCAGTACATAGTTCTCTTTGTCCGCAGGACGAACACTATTGCCAGCCAGACCGCCGCTCACCGGGTATTCCCAGTCCAGATCGACGCCGTCCATATGATATTTGCGGATAAAATCAACGGCAGAGTTGGCAAATACCTCGCGGGTCGTTGCCGATGCGGCAACATCGGAGAAGCGATTCGACCAGGTCCAGCCGCCGACAGAGATCAGGGTCTTCAGATTCGGGTTCCGTTCTTTCAGCTTCCAGAGCTGCTTCAGGTTGCCTTTGATGGGATCATCCCATTTGTCATCCCCGAAGCTCTTCCCAGCATCAATCCAAGGATCGCCGAGAACAATCGTGCCGTTTGGAACATTTATAGTTTGGGCTTGCTCATTTTGACAGGTCCAGGTTACGGGATTCGGGCCGGTAGGGTCGGAATTACCATGAGTGCCATTCCAACAGATATCAGCGAACGCGTAGTTAATTACATTCATCTTGGTAGGGTCGATATCCGATACGTTATAATTGCGTGAATAGGCAGCCCACGAAGGATAATAACCAACTAATTTGTAATCCTGTGCCGCACTGACGGTCTTGATATTTGCGCCCAATGCGGAGAAGAGGGTGACCAGAAGTGCTGCGACCATTCCGATGGCAAAGGTTTTACGTGAGCCTTTTTTCTTGAATATCATTGACGAACTACCTCCCTGGTTCAATGTTTGGACCGGAATCCGTACAGCAAGAAGTTCTGGTGCTCACCCCCTTCGTTTTAAAGTTTCACCTTCACCTTGTTCATTTCTATCATTTAAATAGCCTAATAAAATCTAGAGAGAGCCGTAAAATGATAGAGTAACCCAATTTTTTTGAATTGTAAGCGGTTCTTATAATTCTTCGTGCGCAATGTTAATTTTCCTCACTCTTGAAATGTAACACGTCTTGTAGGGGTTGGGATAAAGCCAAGAAAGTCTGGAAGGGATAGGGAAAGTTGAATTAGAAGGATGATTTACATATGATGCGGTGAAGGTAATTTCTATTTTCGGTTAAGTTTTGTGAATATGCTAGGGATAAAATTACATAATAGAGGGATAAAATTTTCAAATATATGGACTAATACTCATAAAAACCCTTTTTATATCTTCATGCAATAGTCGTTTTTAGTAGTTCATGGTATGTTAGTTGCCCTTTCGGGTTAATTAGTGTGCATTGATGTATACCTATTCTCACTTCAAAAGGGGATTGAAGAAATCTATTAGTCTATTTGTTTTGGATTTGTTAGCTTTTGGGCCTAAACCATCTTTTTCAGATGAAAGTGCAGATCGACACATATCCCCCGAGACGGAGAAATATATATCATATGTATGCCTTAGCGACTTTTTTTTCAAAGGATGCAACGCGCTGTCAATTTTTTCGTTATAGTAGTATATAGGGAAGGTGGTGTACCCCATGGTCATTTGGGCTGTCTGGTTTATTGTAGCCGGTCTCCTGCTCGTTGTAGAAATGATGACGCTTACGTTTTATCTGCTTTGGCTATGCATTGGTGCTGCAGTTGCGGGTCTGGTCTCACTTATCGTGCCGGATGCTATTCTGCTTCAGGTTGTGCTTGGCTCGCTGGTTGCGATTGGTTTGACTCTGTTCTCCAAGCCGATTGTGGCTAGGTTTCGCAGTTCCAGAGGGTTCAAGGATACAGGGACGGATATTGTCGGAAGACAGGGGATTGTTGTCGAGCCGATTGAACCGGGGCGTTATGGCCAGGTCAAGGTTGGCGGAGATACCTGGAGTGCAAGCTCGTCACAGGTGCTGGTCAAAGATGAAGTTGTCAGGATTATTGGAAGAAGCAGTACCATTATTGAAGTAGAACGATAGGGGGCGTGTAAGAATGGAATGGATCATTATTGGTGTTGTCCTTTTTGTGGTGATTGTATTTGTAGCTTTGACGGTCAAAATTGTACCACAACAGCGGGTGGGGGTTGTCGAGCGTCTCGGTAAATTTCACCGTCTGTTAAAACCGGGTCTGAACATCCTTATTCCAGTTATTGATCAGGTGCGCACTTATCATGATTTGCGGATTCAACAGGCCAATGTGCCGCCACAGACAGTGATTACGAAGGATAACGTACAAGTGCAGATTGACACCATCATTTTCTATCAGGTAGTTGGACCAGAAGAGGCCACTTACGGCATTTCCGATTACGTCTATGGGGTGCGCAACATTTCTACGGCAACCATGCGGCAGATTATCGGTAAGCTGGAGCTGGATGAGACTTTGTCTGGCCGGGAAAAAATCTCTACTGAGATCCGGATTGCTCTTGATGAGGCGACGGAGAAATGGGGCGTACGGATTGAACGCGTCGAGGTTATCGACATCAAGCCACCGGTTGATATCCAAGAAGCGATGGATAAGCAGATGAAGGCAGAACGTAGCAAGCGGGCGATCGTGCTGGAAGCCGAAGCTGCTAAGCAGGATATGATCCTGCGCGCGGAAGGCGACAAGCAGAGTAAAATCCTGAAGGCGGAAGGGGATAAAGAAGCCCGTATCCGCGAAGCAGAAGGTTTGCGTCAGGCACAGGAGCTGGAAGCGCTGGGTGAGGCGAAAGCGATTCAAGCCGTAGCCGAAGCAGAAAAGGTTCGGATTGAGCTCCTCCGTACTGCGGGTCTGGATGAGAATGTGTTGGCGTATCGTTCCTTTGAGGCTCTGACTGAAATCGCTAAAGGACCGGCGAATAAAGTGTTCTTGCCATCTAGCACAGTAGAAACCTTGGGTAGTCTCGGGGCGATTGCTGAAGTATTCAAGGCCAGCAAGGACGGAAAGTAAGCAGAGAATAGACAAAGGCTCCTTATTCCGTTAAAGTGGAAGCGAAACCGTGAGAATTAACTGGTTAATTTCCCCAAACGAGTAAGGAGAGAAGACAGATGACACAAAAAGAAATTTCCCCGTTAGTGGAGGCGCTGGGCTTGCAGCCCCATGTCGAAGGCGGCTGGTACAAAAGGCTTTGGGTATCTTCTTTTGAAATTCCGCAGAACACGCTTGGTGAGGCTTATTCCGGCCCACGAGGCTCGGCCTCTTCCATTTATTTTTTGCTGCATGGGGATGAAAGCTCTGATTGGCATACCGTGCTGTCAGATGAGGTTTGGCTTTGGCATTCCGGCAGTCCGATCGTTCTGAGTATTGGCGGAATCGGCGATAAGCCGGAAGACGTACAGGAAGTAATTTTGGGTACGGATATTGCAGCCGGCCAACAGCCGCAGGCGATTGTTCCGGCAGGGGCATGGCAAGCGGCCCGCACTCTTGGCGATGAGCCAGCGCTGGTGTCGTGCATTGTTTCACCAGAGTTCCATTTTGATGATTTCAAGCTGATTGAAGAGTAGGAGAGAGGCGCGGGCAGCGATTGCCCGCGTTTTTTTGTCTGTTTTTTTCTTGGAGGACAATCTGCTATACTTATCTTTGGTTAGTACCAGATTCTGGGACCTGTTTTAAGGTTAAGTATGGTGAAGCGAACAATACACGTTTGGAGGGTGAAGCAATGAGTACATTGAACGGACCGTTCACGGGTGGACCTACATTAAATGACGGAGCGACCATGCCATGGCTCGGGATCGGTGTCTGGCAGACCAAGGATGGCGACGAGGTAGTTCATGCGGTGAAATCAGCACTAGAGGTAGGCTACCGTAGCATTGATACTGCGGCGGCGTACAAGAATGAAGAAGGTGTCGGACGAGGCATACGGGAAAGTGGAGTGTCGCGCGAAGAACTGTTCATCACCACCAAATTGTGGAATGGCCATCAAGGCTATGAGTCTGCGCTTCAGGCGTTCGAGGACAGCCGGCGCAAGCTGGGACTTGAGGTTATTGATCTGTATCTCATTCATTGGCCGGTTGCAGGGAAGTACCGCGAGTCATGGAAAGCGTTAATCCATCTGCAAAAAGAGGGCTTGGTCAAATCCATCGGCGTGAGTAATTTCCAAATTCATCACCTCAAGGACATTATAGAAGATACCGGGGTTGTGCCTGCCGTCAATCAGGTTGAATTCCACCCGCTGCTGACCCAGCGCGAATTGCTGAAGTACAGCCGTGAGCAGGGTATTCAACTGGAAGCCTGGAGCCCGCTGATGCAGGGGAACCTGGATCTTCCGCTGATTCAGGAACTGGCGGCGAAATACGGCAAAACGCCTGCACAGATTGTGCTGCGTTGGGATATCCAACAGGGTGTAATCACTATTCCGAAATCCGTTCATGCCAACCGTATTCAGGAAAATGCAGGCATCTTTGACTTTACACTCAGTGATGAGGATGTTAAAGCGCTGGAAGATCTGAATCAGGACCGTCGGTTTGGGCCAGACCCGGACAATTTTAATTTCTAAACACCTTTGCTTCGTAAAGGCATTCAATAGCTTGAATAACGTAAAACAGCAGGCTCCCGAGATGGTTGCCTGCTGTTTTTGGTAGGGGTTATCGACATGTAACGATTAACGGATAGCGACGTTGTATGTGCGGAGCCAGAGATCTACCTGTGACAGGTAGGCGAATAGCTGCGGACCGGACATCAATTGCCCGAACCAGGGAAGATTGGTGGAGGATTCCGGTGACGCGGCAATCTCACGGATTTTAGCAGCATCAATCAAAGGAAGCAGCGGGGAGGAGGCATCATCGAGAATATTCAGCATCCGCTGGCGCACGGCATCAAGATAAGCCGGATTATGTGTTTTGGGATAAGGACTTTTCTTGCGATAGAGCACATCGTCCGGGAGGACGCCTTCCAGTGCTTTGCGCAGAATGCCTTTTTCCCGGTTGCCTACAGTTTTGATCTCCCAAGGAATATTCCAGACATACTGTACGAGCCGGTGGTCGCAATAAGGTACGCGAACCTCCAGACCCACGCCCATACTCATCCGGTCTTTGCGATCGAGTAGGGTAGGCATGAATCGGGTAATGTTCAGGTAAGACATAACTCGCATTTGCGCTTGCTTGCCGGTTTCCCCGGCTAGGACGGGCACTTCGGCGACTGCGTCACTGTACCGATCCCCCAGATATTCCAGCGGTCGAATCCATTCGCCGATTTCTGGAGACAATAATCCGGCCCGCATCTTGGGGGCTACGGACCAAGGGAAGGTGCCGGAGGAGAGCATTTCTTCCCGGTGAAACCAGGGATAGCCACCGAAGATTTCGTCAGCCGCTTCACCGGAAATGGCCACGGTTGCTTGCTTCTTGATCTCACGGCAGAACAAATAGAGGGAAGAGTCTACGTCCGTCATTCCTGGCAGGTCGCGAGAGTATAAAGCATTATCAAGCGCTTCGACCAGCTCCGGGGTATCGAAAGCGATATAGTGGTGATTCGTGTTCAATTCTTCCGCCATCCGCTTGATCCAGGGACCGTCAGCACCGGGCTGGAAGGTATGGCTCTTGAAATGCTTGTCGTTGTCGACATAATCGACCGAGAAGGTGTTAATTTGCCCTTGACCGGTGCGGTTGTAGTAGCTGACGGCCAACGCAGTTAAGGCGCTTGAATCCAGTCCTCCAGACAGTAGGGAACAGACCGGTACGTCGGAAACGAGTTGGCGCTCCAGAGTATCCTGTAGCAGCTCGCGCACCTTGGCGGCAGTTTCGTTCTCATTATCTGTGTGCTCGAAGCTTTCGAGTTTCCAATAGGCATAGCTACGCAGTCCTTCCCGGCTGTAGATCATGGCGTGGCCAGGACGGAGTTCGAACATATCCTTGTAGACCCCTTGCCCGGGGGTGCGGGCAGGACCGATGATGAAGATTTCTGCCAGACCCTCAGGACCCACGACGGGCTGCACTTTGGGGTGCTGGAGAAGAGCTTTGGGTTCGGAGCCAAAGACGAAGACATCATCCACCTGACTGTAGAAAAGCGGCTTGACGCCAAGGCGATCACGTGCGAAGAACACCTGCTCCCGCCGGCCATCCCATATGGCAAAAGCAAAGATGCCATTCAACTTCTCTACGGAATCCGGTCCCCACTCAATATAGGAATGGAGGAGAACCTCGGTATCGCACTCCGTGCGGAAATGATGACCGCGCACGAGCAACTCTTTTTTCAGCTCGGGTGCATTATAGAGTTCTCCGTTATACACAATTGCATATGCATGGTCGTCATGACGGGTAATCATCGGCTGTGCGCCGTTCTCTGGATCTATTACGCTAAGTCTGCGATGTCCGAAGGCGACAGGTCCTGAAATCCAGGTGCCTGCTGCGTCCGGTCCGCGGTTAGCCAATGTATCGGTCATTTTGACCAGTAGTCCCGAGTGCTGCGTAAGATCATCGCGCCACTGGATAAATCCGGTTATTCCGCACATGATGGTTCATCCTCTCTTTTTGTGCGATTGTTGTCCTTTCTTTTTGCCAAGTAATACAGATATATGCCGAAGCAAGGAATAAAATGTATGTCCTTATCCGAACACTAGAGAAGAGGGAAATTTGCCGGGAAGGATGGATGACAAGTGTATTATATTAAAGATGCCAAAATCCGCAGAATGACGGAATATGACGGTGCGCCATGCGCTGAGGTGGGGGTATTGCCGGGGGCTGCCGAGGATTCCGGGCTGCTTGTATATATCGTGGAGGACGAGCGCGAAGACGGGTACGAAATTGTGCGTATTGTGACGAATGATGCCAATACTGCTACGGACTGGTTCGACAATAATCTTCATGATGCCTTTACGGATGTGACTTCAAGCGCCTTTACCGGCAGCATTGTCATGAGCCCAGAGGAGGAGCGGTCCAAGTTCCAGCGAGAGCTGTTGATTTTTGGGGATTTGAAAAAGCAGCTGGAGGATCATTTTCGGAGACTTTCCTGAGCAGGAAAAACCGGTTTCGCTTTGTCAAAGACCCGCGTAAAGGCGGGTCTTTGCGCATGGTGATCTCGCGAGATTACCCAGAAGAGGGTGCTGATTAGATGGGAAAATGAAAAAAATATGAGTTTTCCATTGTTATGCCTTGAAAAAAAAGCTGAATAAGGTATAATAGAGAACGTTGCGTTAATACATAATCATGTCCCGGTAGCTCAGCTGGATAGAGCATGCGCCTTCTAAGCGCACGGTCGGGGGTTCGAATCCCTTCCGGGACGTCATGCGGAAGCCTTCCATATGGAAGGCTTTTTCTGTGTTTTATAGTGTGAACTTAATAAACTAACGTCCTGGATGAGTGGGCGAAATCCTTGTGATCCACACAACACCGGAATATTTGCCTGAGCCCACGTTCGAACTAAAGAGGGGTTTGGATAGCAGGAAAATATACCGCTAATTGTTTCTCTTCACCTTATTTTCAATAAATAAAAGGAATTTCTCCCGTTAAAAACCTCTTTTATCCGTAATAGGGTCAAATAATGAGGTGATTAACGGGATTTTTTCCAGTTATCTTTTAGAAAAGAAGAGAACTTAATCGAAATAACAGGAGCAATTCCCGTTATTCCCATGCACTATCGTGTGGAATTGATCTTTTCGGTGCATTTGTCACCTGAACGAGTGAAATTCTTGTGACCTTGAAGTTATTTTTCAAATTGCGTTGTGTTTTATATGTAGCCGTTACTTTCTCGGGCAGGAGTGCTGTCGTCAGCTTACAATTGCGGCCATATCTCTGACCACACGGCATTCAAGATCCCTTGCATATTCTCCTCTTGACTGTTGATGGCGATGACAGCCTGTTTGTCCGGCAGGACAATACAGAATTGTCCGTAAGCTCCATCTGCGCGGTAGGCATGATGCGTACACATCCAAAACTGGCAGCCGTATCCTTGCCCCCAATCCGCCGGTCCATCGTTATCGATTCGCTTCCCAGTGGCATAGTCAATCCACTCCGCCGGGATCAATTGCTTACCTTCCCACTGTCCTCTTTGCAGCATAAGCTGTCCGAAGCGACTCAATTCTTCTGTATTGATCATAAGCCCCGCGCAGCCGAGTGTTCTGCCAAGCGGGGTAGTCTCCCAGTAGACATCGTGGATGCCGAGCGGTGCGAACAGGCGCGGAACGAGATAGTCTTTCACGGTTTCGCCTACGGCTTCCTGAATCATAGCTGAGATCATAATGGTGTCTCCGCTGCTGTACATGAACTTGTCACCTGGTACACGGTCAAGCGGCAGGGATAGATAATGCTTTACCCAATTTTTCTCGGGCAGAGTGGCTCGCTCTTCCGCCCAGAAAGGCGGGTTATCATGTCCTGAAGACATACGAAGTAAATCATAAAGTGTCAGCTCACCCGGCTGCATGGAGTCATCAGTGACACCGGGTAGAGGAGGGTATTCGGGAAAAAGATCCTTGAGTTTGGTCTCCAGTGAGAGTTTGCCTTCTTCAATGGCCAGTCCAGCCGCCATAGCGGTGAAGGATTTGCTGACCGAATGCTGGAGACGGCGGATATCTTCCGCAAACGCTACTTTGCCCAGCAACTCCCCTTGCTGCAGCACACGGACGCCAAAAACGTTCAATCCGGATTCACGGATCTGGGTTTCAAATGAGGTCAAGTTAAGCATAGTTTCCCTTCTTTCTGCAAATGCTTCTATAAGTGTACAACTTGATGGAGAAACAACACAAGTGGAAACGTTTCCTGAAATAGTAAGGGAAAATGCGGAAAAAAGGTCCTTTGATCTCTTTTCTAAGTTAGTGGGATGAAACGAATCAAGAATAATATACCATTTATTAGTTATTGACATAAAATATGATTTATAATGAACAAAATTGTATTGAAAAATTAAAATGGTACTTTTTTGATATAGGACATTTTTGTTGACAATCCCAAAAATGATGTTCATAATGAACAAAGAAAGCGAATACAGCTAGAGAAGATTTTCTTATTGTTATCATGGGAAACGTTTCCCATAGATTTTAGTTGTTTTCATAACTGCGTTTACGTTATGAGGATTTGATAACCGGAGTGGAGAGAAAGAACATGAATATTAAGGATATTGCCAAACTATCAGGTGTCGGCATAGCCACGGTCTCGCGGGTCATCAATAATACCGGCGTAGTCAGTGAGGCTACCAGGGCCAAGGTTATGGAAGTTGTCAAAGAGTACAACTACATTCCTAACGGAAATGCGCGCAACTTGAAAAAGACACAATCCAATACGATTGCACTCATGGTTAAAGGGATCTCCAACCCGTTCTTCGCCAACATGATCAAGGAAGTTGAGCGCCAGGTAAACCTGCGCGGCTGTCCGCTCTTGATCCAGCATGTTGAAGACGGGGTGGACGAGATTAACACAGCCCTTCAACTGGTCAAGGAGAAGAACCTGTACGGAGTTATTTTCATGGGCGGTACTTATGACCACTCAGAAGAAAAGTTCAAGCAATTATCCATTCCATTCGTGCTTACGACCATCACAACGACGCAGGATGTTGATCCTTCGGTCTTTTCCAGTGTGGTCATTGACGATGTTCAGGAGTCGTATAAGGCAACGAGCTATCTGATTTCTCTTGGTCATCGGAAGATTTGCTTCTTGGCCAGGTTCCCGTTGGTACAGCATACGACTGGGAACAGACGCTTGCTGGGGTACATCAAGGCACTTGAAGAGCATGGTATTGAGTATGATCCCGCGCTGGTGGAGGATTGTGAATACAGTCCAAGTTCGGGGTTCACGGCAACCAAACGTCTGCTCAACAAGAAGAAGGAGATCACCGCTGTGTTCGCTGCATCGGATACGATTGCGATCGGGGCAGCCAAAGCGCTGCTGTCGCTCGGACTTTCCATCCCGAATGATGTGTCGATCATCGGCTTTGACGGCATTGAGATGGCCGAGTATTATCACCCATCCCTCGATACCATCAGCCAGCCTGGTGTGGACATGGCGAAAGCCAGCGTTGAAATTTTGTTTGACCTGATCTCAGGACAATCTGCGAACAAGCACACGGTATTCGAATCGGTGCTGGTTAAGCGCGGGTCTTGCAGAAAAATCAAATAATCGGCGTCAGTATTGAACCAAAGGAGATAGCATATGGCACTTTTAACTGTTGAGACAGGTTCTCCTACCTTGAGAATGACGACTACAGTCAATATCATCTCACCCGTTGATGCCGGCACAGGATCAGGCGGAACGCTTTATCTACTACACGGTGCGGGTGACAATGCTAGCACATGGCACAGACTAACCACCGCAGAGCTGTATGCAAGCCAATATGGTTGCACGGTGATTATGCCTCAAGTGGGCAGAAGTTACTACACAGACATGGAGTACGGGCTAGATTACTTCCGCTATATTACACAAGAACTGCCCGAGTTCTGCGCGCGTCTGCTTAATCTTGAGACCGATCCGCAGAAGACGTTCATCGCTGGTTTGTCGATGGGCGGGTACGGTGCACTGAAATGTGCACTGACTTATCCGGAACGCTACAGCAAGGTCGTGTCCTTGTCTGGCGTCACTGATCTTCAGAAACGCTTGAATGATCCGCACATGGCCCCGGAGATGTCAAGGGAGATGATGGGGGTCTTTGGCAATGGGTTACAGGTGAAGCCGGACCAAGATATCCGCGCGCTCGCGGACAAGCTTGTGAGAGATAACAGATCGCTACCGGCTATTCTGACCTGCTGCGGCTCGGAGGATCCTTTTGCCGAGATGAACCGGGATTTCGCCTCATATATGGAGACGACACCTTATGATTTCAGATATGTTGAAACCCCCGGCACGCATGAATGGCGATTCTGGGAGCAGCATCTGAAGACAACCTTTGATTTTCTGTATAACTAAAAGTCTCAAGTAGAGTGAGGAGATGCAATTTGAAACCCGCAGCCGCATTACCGGCAAGTAAGATGAATGACAGCAAGTTTCGGCTGTTGATGAGGGAAATATGGAAGAACAGAATGGTGTATACCCTGGTGCTTCCAGGTTTGGTCTGGTTAATTCTGTTCGCGTATCTTCCAATGGGCGGTTTGTCGTTGGCCTTCAAGGATTTTAAAGCCAATTTGGGAATATGGGGCAGTCCTTGGGTAGGATTTGAAAACTTCAAATATGTATTCCGGGACCCGGCGTTTGCGAATGCGGTCTGGCGGACACTCGCCATTAATATCGGCAAGCTGATCATCCAGTTCCCGTTCCCGATTATCCTGGCACTTCTGATTAACGAACTGCGCATGACCCGTTATAAGAAAGCGCTACAGACTGTATTTACCTTCCCGAACTTCTTGTCTTGGATCGTTGTGTCCGGTGTGGTCATCAACGTTCTTTCTTATGATGGTCTGGTGAACAGCCTCATTAAATTACTCGGAGGAACGGGCATCAACTTCCTGGGTTCCGAGAAATTGTTCGTACCGATGTTGTACTTGGCAGACATTTGGAAATCAGCGGGATGGGGAGCGATTATCTTCCTGGCTGCGATTTCCGGGATTGATACGGATCAATATGAAGCCGCTCAGATTGATGGAGCTACACGTCTTCAGCAAATTTTCAAAGTTACGATTCCCAACATTCTGCCGACCATTACCATTATGTTCATTTTATCTGTAGGTGGTCTGATGTCTTCCGGATTTGACCAAATCTTCAATATGGCAAATGCGGCGACTAAGAATGTCTCGGAAGTGCTGGATGTGTACATCTACCGGATTACGTTCCAGTCCGCTACGGACTTCTCGTTCTCCACCGCAGTCAGTCTGTTCCGTTCGATTGTCAACATGATATTACTGCTTCTGGCTGACAGAGCTGCCAAGCTTATGGGCGGCGACGGTTTATTCCGGTAAGAAAGGAGAGCTAAACAAATGAGCAAGAAATCCAAGGCCAAGGTAGGCAGTCAGAAGATGACGACAATGGATTATGTCATTTTCGCAATTCTGACTGTAGGTGCTTTAGCCATTCTGATTCCATTTTGGAATGTAATCATGATTTCCTTTTCCACGCAAAAGGAATATGCCGACAATCCATTGATGCTATTCCCGAAACACCCGACACTGGAGTCGTATAGAGCGCTCTTCGCGGAAGGTCTCATCGGGACAGGTTATCTGAATACAATGAAGATTCTTGTACTAGGTTTGCCGTTGAGTTTGTTCCTGACGACAAGCATGGGCTACGGCCTCAGTAGAAGCAAGTTTCCAGGTAAAAAACTGATCTTCATGCTCGTCCTGTTCACGATGATTTTCAACGGCGGGATTGTACCGCTCTATCTCATCATGAAGGACTTGCACCTGACAGGTACACTCTGGTCCGTCATTTTGGCGGGCAGCTTCAGTGCCTTCAACCTGATTCTGATGTCCAACTATTTCAGCGGCCTGCCGGAATCCTTGATGGAATCGGCACGGATCGACGGAGCTGGAGAATGGAAGATTCTCTTTAAAGTCGTACTGCCATTGTCAGCACCAATCGTAGCTACAATCACGCTGTTCTATGGTGTAGCTTTCTGGAATGGCTGGTACGAAGCAATGATCTTCCTGCGAAAAGCGGATCAAATGCCATTGCAGAATGTACTGCGATCTATCATTACAGAGGCTCAGGTCAACGCAGCCAATGCCAGCAGCTTGGGTGCTGCCGGTAAGCAGTCCTTCTCCATGGGAATGAAAATGGCGGCGGTATTCATAACCATGGTTCCGATCATGTGTTTCTTCCCGCTGCTACAGAAGCATTTTGCTAAAGGGGTATTAACAGGGGCTATCAAGACCTAGTTTATACAGGGGTAACTTCAAGAGACAGATAGTCACACACAAACAGGAGGTCTATCATGAACACATTCAAAAGAAAGTCAGTCAGAACGATTTTGGCAGCTGTATTAGGCACTTCCATGGTCTTGCTGGCAGCATGCTCGAACTCAAGCAACAATGGAGCTGAAGCAGGCAACACCGATTACGGAAATCCTACAGATGGTTACAAAGATAACCTGAATATCTCCATTGCCAGCACGATCAAAACGGCGAATTCTGATTTCGATAACGAATTTCATAAATATTTTACCGATAAGTTCAACATCAAATGGGATTACAACTACGTAGAGTGGGATTCTTGGGCAGAGAAGCTGCGCCTGTGGATCAACTCCGGCGATCTGCCGGATGTAGCGAGCTGGAACTATGTTCACGGCGATGCCCTCAATTACATCGATCAAGGTCTGTTGTACAAACTTCCGGATAACTGGAAAGAGCGTTGGCCAAGCGTAGCAGCAGCTTACAAGCTGACTGGACTTGGGGACAAGCTGGAAGAATTGGTTGGTGGCACTTATGTTCTGCCAAGACCGGTATATAACGAGAACAAACCGGCTGATCCACTTGTGAACCAAATCGGCGTTATCGCCCTTCGTTCCGACTGGGCCAAAGCAGTAGGTTTCCCGATCAAGGATGCTTACACTACAAGCGAACTGATGGAATTTGCAAGACTGCTTAAAGAGAAAGATCCAGGCAAGGTTGGTGCGAATCTGGTTCCTATCTCCTATGATGTCAACGATGCACTGACCAACATTATTATGGCTAACAGCGCACATTCCCGCGTGGAATCTGCCTTCTACAAAGATGCGGATGGCAAATACCAATGGGGACCTGCCAACCAAGAAACTCTGACAGGCTTAAAAGATCTGCAACAAGCGTATAAAGAAGGTCTGCTGCACCCAGAGTTCTACACTTGGAAGAACGGTGAAGCTAACCAAAAGTTCAATGTTAACGGTGTATCCGGGATTACTAGTCTTGGAGGCCTGGCTTCCTACAGAAAAGACATGGACCAAAGAATGAAGGATAACCTTGGCTTGAACAGCGATGATGTCGTGCATACCGCTATCGTACTTGGTGATGACGGCAAATACCGCAACCTGGAGCAAGTTAACTTCTGGTCTGCTGTAATCTTCTCGCCAAACATCAGCAAAGAGAAATTCGAGCGCATCATGGACTTCATGGAATACACAACAGCTAAAGAAGGCAACTTGATTGTTAACATGGGCTTTGAAGGAAAAGACTGGAAGTATGGTGATAATCAGGAGTTGGAGAGCCTTCTTCCTGAAGGACAGACATTGGATAAGAAATATCCAAACCGTTTTGAAGGACTGTATGTCCTGGCGGATGACTTCAGCATCGTGAATCCTGGCATCAAGAAACAATACCGTGAGCGTTCAGTGCAATTGTTCAAGGAGAAAGCTGAACTTGGAATGAAAGACAAATCACTTGCTGATTACGATTGGGATTTCCAACTGTATGATTCCAAAGCCAAGAACCAGGCGTCCTTCGACTATGCTACCGAATATACGAACCTGATTCTGCAACCAGGCGATCTTGAAAAGAACTGGAAAGATTGGGTTAACAGCAAAATGTCACTTGTACAACCTGTTCTTGATGAATTGAACAACTTGAAAAAGTAATTCCTGCCCCATGCGCGGAGGAACCAAGCGTGGTTAGTATTTTTAATTAATCGTGCGGACGGGAAAGTGTTGATCCCCGTCTTCCCGGGCTCGCCCGGGCCGAACCGCTACAGAACCCGGGTGCGAATGTCTGCACCCGGGTTCTTCCATTAGACATTATATATAGAAATCATACAACGGGGGACTTGAAATGGACGATCGGCAACTGGTCATCTTGTTAAATCAGATGACACTTGAGGAGAAGATTGCTCAATTACAACAGCTAGCCGCTAACTTCTATGAAGGTGCGGAGAGCGGAGGGCAGATTACTGGCCCGATGGAAGCAATGGGCATGACAGATCAAATGATAGAGAGCAGTGGTTCTGTGCTTGGTCTGGCGGGGGCGGAGCAGGTAATTGCCGTGCAGAAAGCTCATCTGCGCAAGAACAGACTGGGCATTCCGCTGCTGATGATGGCTGACATCGTTCACGGCTTCAAGACCATTTTCCCGGTGCCACTAGCTATTGGCTGTTCCTGGGATTTGGAAGAAGCGGAGCGGAGCGCAGCTGTTGCTGCTAAGGAAGCTGCGGTCTCGGGTGTACATGTGACCTATGCGCCGATGGCTGACCTGGTGCGTGATCCGCGCTGGGGAAGAGTGATGGAGTCCACGGGAGAGGACCCACATCTGAATAGTCTGTTCGCCCGCGCGTTTGTGCGCGGTTTTCAGGGTAGCGATCTGGCAGGAGATAAGGACCGTGTGGCGGCCTGCATTAAGCATTTTGCCGCTTATGGACTCTCTGAAGCCGGGCGTGATTACAATACGGTAGATTTGTCTGAACGCCATATGCGTGAATATTATTTGCCGGCCTACCGTGCGGCGCTGGATGAAGGTTGTGAAATGGTAATGACCTCCTTCAACACCATTGACGGTATTCCGGCCAGCGGGAATGCGAAGCTGCTGCGTGAACTGCTGCGCGAAGAATGGGGCTTTGACGGGATCTTGATCTCTGATTGGGGCGCAGTGAAGGAACTGATTCCGCATGGTGTTGCCGAGGATGAGGCCGAGGCAGCTCTGAAGGCTATCCGCGCCGGTGTGGACATTGAAATGATGACGGCTTGTTATGTACACCAATTGCCAGCTCTTGTACGGGACGGTCTGGTGGATGAGAAGCTGATTGATGAATCTGTACTTCGCATTCTAAAGCTGAAGCAGAAGCTGGGATTGTTCGAGAATCCTTATCGTGCTGCTGATCCGGAGGCTGAGCGTGAGATTGTATTCTGTGAAGAGCACCGTACAGCTGCACGTGAGCTGGCTGTTAAATCCAGCGTGCTTTTGAAAAATGACGGAGTGCTGCCTCTCTCGGTAGACCAGAAGGTGGCCCTGATTGGTCCATTCGCACGCAGCGGTGACATTCTTGGTCCATGGTCCTGGACGGGCTCCATGGAGGATGCCGTCAAGCTGGAGACAGCTATGACCGCACGGGTTGGCACGGATCGTATTACCGTAGCTGAAGGCTCAGGCATAGAGACTATGACTGAAGAGCAATGGCAGGAGGCGGAAGCCGCTGCGCTGGCTGCAGATGTTATCGTGCTGGCACTCGGAGAAAGCTCCGAAATGAGCGGTGAAGCGGGCAGTCGTGCCGATATCCGTTTGCCGGAGGCGCAAAGAGAATTGTTGCTTCGCCTGAAGGCACTGGACAAGCCAATCGCTGTTGTATTGTTCAACGGCCGTCCGCTGGATCTCGGTGGTGTATATGATACAGCCGACGCCATCCTGGAAGCCTGGTTCCCAGGTAGTGAAGGAGGAGCGGCAATTACAAGCTTGCTCTACGGCGACGAGAACCCTTCCGGACGGCTCAGTATGTCCTTCCCGGTATCGGTGGGGCAAATCCCGGTATACTATAACCATTTCAACACAGGTCGTCCTGTGGATTCGCCAGAAGCTGATGGACGTTATGTCTCGCAATATCTCGATATTCCGAATGAACCACTGCTGCCGTTTGGCTATGGTCTTAGTTATACAACCTTTACTTACAGTGAACCCGTCGTATCCTCGGGGATCATGTCCAAGGATCAGCCCCTTCAGGTGTCGGTGACTGTCACCAATACCGGAACGGTTGCTGGCCAAGACATTGTTCAGCTTTACATTCGAGATATTTCAGGCGAAGTAGTAAGACCTGTTAAGGAACTGAAGGACTTTGCCAAAGTTAGTCTCCTGCCTGGAGAGAGCAGTGAGATTCACTTCACACTTACAGAAGAACAGCTTCGCTATCATCATAGTGATCTCAGCTTTGTTAGTGATCCAGGACAATTCCAATTGTTCGTCGGTCCAAACAGCCGAGATGTGAAGAGTCACAGCTTCCGCCTGGAGAAGGCTGCAGTAGAAAATATACGGCATGTGCTGTCGTAAAGGATAGGAGTGATCAGGAATGACAACTAACAACACTAACATCTCCCTGAGTACTGGAGAACTGTCGTTTACTTTTCTGAATAGCGGGGATGTATTTAAAGCTTCATACGGACGGACGATGATCAACCAGCTTTTGTCGAGTCTTTTGGATGGTGCGCTGTCCAACCTTTATCTGCGTTTGCATCTTGACGGAGGTATTCAAGCATTTCCATTGCTAGGCATCCGTTCTTCCAGCACGGTTCGCCAGGACGGTAACCGTGTGGTTTGGGAAGGCCAAGCCGGACATGTGGAATATCAAGTGGTCTTTACCCTGGGTTCGGACAGTATCTGGTTCTGGGATGTAAAACTGACAGGTAGCGATGTTGAGGTTGATCTGGTGTACGGCCAGGATGTCGGTATTGCCGATATCGGCGCGGTTCGTAGCAATGAAGCTTATTTGTCGCAATATATCGACCATGCGGTATTCGAAGATAGCACTAAGGGTTACGTCGTTTGTTCCAGACAAAACCAGCCGCAAGGCGGGAAATTCCCGTATCTACAGCAAGGTTCCCTGACCGGTGCGACCGGATTCTCGACGGACGGGTTCCAATTCTTTGGCCTGTCCTATAAGGAGACGAATGAACCGGAATCTTTAAGCCGCGAGAAGCTGGCGAATGAAGTATATCAATATGAGTTTGCCTATACGGCGCTGCAATCCGCACGTGTGAAGCTGGACGGTAATGCCCGCTTTGTCTTCTACGGTTTGTTCAAGGAGAATCACCAGGATGCAGTGACTGGACTGGAATTCGCAGACGAGATCACTGGCGCGTGGAATGCGGTAAAAGATGCCGAAGTCCAAAGCGGAGCAGTGGCTGAACGTCCTGCCTTAACGTCTGAGCTAGGCGCGCCGCTGGCTGCTCTGTCGTTGACTACGGAAGAAATCAATGCCTTGTATCCGGTTCGCCATCAAGAAGAGTGGGAAGGGGATACGCTATTATCCTTCTTCACGGATACTTATGAGCATGTTGTCTTGAAGGAAAAAGAACTGCTCGTAGAGCGTCCACATGGTCATATTCTGATGAGTGGCGACAATGCCCGTCTCAACGATAAGGTCATTACAACTACTTCTTATATGTACGGAATTTTCAATTCCCAGGTCGTTATCGGCAACACGAATTTCAACAAGCTGATGACCAATCCTAGAAATGCGCTGAATATTGCAAAAACATCAGGTCAGCGGATTTATGTACAAATCGATGGGCAGTACAGACTGTTGACTATGCCGTCCCTGTTCGAGATCGGCTTCAACTATGCCCGTTGGCATTACAAGACCGAGAATGAAGTCTTCATTATTACGAACTACACGACAGCGAATGAACCTGAGCTGTTGCTGAATGTACGGGCAGAGAGCGGTACAGCTTATCGTTATCTGGTAACGAATCAGATTACGATGAATGTTAACGAATATGAACTGGCTTATAAAGTGAAGCAGGAGAATGGCAGCATCATCTTCCAGGCTGACAGCGAATCGTTAAGCTCTGACGTATATCCTGAGCTGCAGTACCGTTTCCAATTGCAAGGTGCTGAGCTGTCGTTGACCGATGAGTCCAAGCTGGTTATCGGAGTGGCACCTGAGAAGGCACCTCTGGCTGTTCTGGAACTGTCGTCTAGTGCAGAATGGACCCTGAGTATTCAAGGTTTGTTAGACGGACAAGCCCTACCTGAACGTCAAACGACAGTGGAAGCAGAGATTGCTTCCTATCGTGAATTCTATACCGGTGTTATGAACGGGTTCCATCTGAGCAATAAAAACGGAGAAGAAGGCGAACTGTTCAAAGTAAACGCGCTTGCTTGGTGGTACACGCATAATATGCTGGTTCACTATTCCGTTCCGCATGGTCTGGAGCAGTATGGCGGCGCGGCATGGGGAACACGTGACGTCTGCCAAGGACCGGTTGAATACTTCATGGCTACGCACAAGTATGAGCAAGTTCGTGAGATCATCTTGACCATCTTCGCTCACCAATATGAGGATGATGGCAACTGGCCGCAATGGTTCATGTTCGATAAGTATACGAAGATTCAACAGGAAGAGAGCCATGGCGATATTATCGTTTGGCCGCTCAAAGTATTGGGAGATTACCTGGCGGTTACTCGTGATTATGGAATCCTGCAGGAGCAGCTTCCATACACCCGCAAGCATAGCTTCGACTTCACGGAGGAGACTGCAAGCCTGCTGGATCATGCGCGCAAGGAGATCGGTTATATCCAAAGCCATTTCCTGCATGACACCCATCTATCCTCCTACGGCGACGGGGACTGGGATGATACGTTGCAGCCTGCGAACCCGCAGCTCAAGCAATACATGGTGAGCAGCTGGACGGTTGCTCTGACCTATCAGACGCTGAACCGCTTCTCCAAAGTGCTGGAGACAGTTGATGCAGGTATTGCACAGGAGCTTGGCAAGTTGGCCGAAGGCATCCGTGAAGATTTCAACACGCATATGCTGCAATCGGAAGTTATCCCTGGCTTCCTCTACATGGAAGACCCGGAACAAGTGAAGCTGATGGTGCATCCTAGTGACACCGAAACAGGGATTCAATATCGTCTCCTGCCGATGACTCGCAGCATGATCAGTGAATTATTGACACCTGAACAGGCTGAAGCGCATTATGCGGTGATTCAGGATAAATTGTTCTGTCCTGACGGAGTGCGGTTGATGAACCGTCCGGCTCAATATGTCGGCGGCGTCAGCAAGCATTTCAAACGTGCAGAGCAGGCTTCGAATTTCGGCCGTGAAATCGGACTTCAATATGTGCATGCACATATCCGTTACGTGGAAGCGATGGCCAAACTGGGCAAGAATGATCAGGTCTGGAGTGGACTGGCTGCCATCAACCCGATTGGTATCCGTGATGTAGTACCGAATGCTGAATTGCGCCAAGCGAATTCTTATTTCAGCAGCTCGGACGGTAAATTCAATACTCGTTATGAAGCGCAAGAAGGATTTGACAAGCTGCGTACCGGTGATGTTGCGGTAAAAGGCGGCTGGAGAATCTACTCCAGCGGTCCTGGGATCTACATGAACCAGCTTATCTCCAACGCTCTTGGTATTCGCCAAGAAGGTGGGGATCTGATCCTCGACCCGATCCTGCCGGAGTCGCTTGACGGCATGAAGTTTGCTTTTGAATATGCTGGAGCCAAAGTGGACTTCATCTATCATCTGACAGGTGGAGATATCTCGCGGGTTACAGTGAACGGCAACGATGTTGCTACCAAAGACAACCACAACCGCTACCGTAGCGGCGGTGTTCGCATCGATCGCAAAGACTATGACCAGTTCAGCAAAGCTGAGGGCAATGTCGTAGAGATTTACCTGTAAGAAGCATCGAAGTGTAATTAACGGCATTTTCGTACCTTAAATCCTCTGTAGCTAGGGGTTATTGGAGATTAAGTGCAATATTGTACCTTAAATTATCCAAAATAGACCATCCAGTGTACTTTTTTGAAAATTAAGATACATTTATGATCTTAATTCCCTGATTTATCTGTATTGAGGAAAAATAAGGTGCAAAAATGCTGTTAGTTGGGGAGGAACCCTTTTCTCACTGTAAAGACAACAGGTGGACTTTACCGCTTCTAGTGGTTGAAATCTGTCGACAGACAGTCTATGAACCGATGCGAGCTATCCTATGAAAAGTATTCAGCCGAGAGCTTTGCACCTGCAGTTCCAAACTTCTGTCCGTTCATCTTCGCTCTTAGTTAATATCTTTTGTTCGATTATATATAACTATGAAAGAGGCAATTCCTGGCTGACCAGCCGGAATTGCCTCTTTTTTGTTCATCCAAATATGCCTTGCGAATCATGTTCTTGCCGCTGAAGCCGGGGATGACATTGGGTTAATCAGAATTTGAGGGTGCTCTGAAGGATCCATCAATAGCTCATTCGGGTTATTTTTATGATGTTCACGTAGTTGTCAGAAAGAGTTGATCCTTTCTTGAACGTTTAAAGACGAAGTCGTGACCTCAATGGAATTGATTCAAATTGAAGATATAATAATTTTGAATATCAGGATTCATAATATGAAAAGCAGAGACGCAGGGATGCAGGGAAGCTTTTTGTCTATCTTGTGAAAAAAATCTCTATTAGTTCATTACGAGGTCAAAAAAGGGTTTATGAATGAAATAGAACGGAGACGCTGAGTAGCATAATTCTGATATTTATTATTCGAACAGAGCTTGAGAGGAGGCATTAGCCTATGGGAGTAGATACGGTATTTTGGAGTAAGCTGGTTACAGGGATGACCCTGGGGTTCCATGCTATTTTCGCAACACTTGGCGTCGGCATACCGCTGATGATTGCCATTGCCGAGTTGATCGGTGTCCGCAAACAAGATCCTCACTATACACTGATGGCCAAGAGATGGTCACGGGGATTTGTTATTTCCGTAGCAGTCGGTGTTGTGACAGGCACCGCAATTTCATTACAGCTAGCTTTGGTATGGCCTAATTTTATGAAAATGGCGGGCAATGTCATCGCGCTTCCGTTATTTCTAGAAGTGTTTGCGTTCTTTTTTGAGGCTATTTTTCTAGGAATCTATTTGTATACATGGGACCGGTTCAAAAATCCGTATATTCATTGTCTGCTGATGATTCCCATTGTCTTGGGAGCAGGAATGTCCGCAGTGTTTATCACAACGGTCAATGGATTTATGAATCAGCCGCAAGGCTTTGTAATGAATGCGGGGCAATTCACAGCCGTTAATCCGTTACAGGCCATGCTGAATGCTGCAACATTCTCCAAGGTGTTTCATGTATTAAGCTCCGCTTATTTGACAGGAGCGGCCCTCTTGGCCGGCGTTGCAGCTATAACCATGCTGAGAAAAGGCGTTACGCCTTACCACAAAAAAGCTTTGAAACTTATGATGGGGGTAGTTTTGCTATTCAGCTTGCTCAATACGTTGGCAGGGGATGTTTCGGCTAAATTTTTGGCTGAGCATCAGCCGGAAAAGCTGGCTGCCGGGGAATGGCATTTTAAAACGGAAAAGGGCGCAGATCTGATTTTACTCGGCTTCCTGAACGCTGAGCATGAAGTCATAGGTGCACTCCATCTCCCGAAAATTCTCAGCTTCCTGGCTTTTGGAGACTTTAATGCAACAGTCACAGGTCTTGATCAATTCCCAGAAGAGGAATGGCCTCCGCTGCTCATTCATTACTTTTTTGATTCGATGGCCGGAATCGGCTTTGCACTACTGGCGATTTCTGTGCTTTATTTCCTCTTTGTATTCTGGAAGAAGCGTAATGAGCAGAGCAAGTGGCTGCTGCGAATCATAGCACTAGGTGGAGTGCTCGCTTTTATGGGCGTCGAATTTGGCTGGTTCTATGCTGAGTTGGGACGGCAGCCCTGGATCATCCGGGGATACATGACTGTGGATGAAGCAGCTACCTCATCGCCTAATGTGCGGATTTTATTTTTCTTCTTCCTGCTTCTTTATATCGTACTGGGAACCATGTGTGTTCTTGTATTAAGACGCTTGTTTAACAATAATCCGCCAGAAGTCGAGATGGAGAAGTGGGCGAAGGATAAACGCAATCAGACTACAGAAGAAGGTGAGCACGCGAAATGAGTTATGAATTGATTGGTATCTCGGTGCTCTGGCTGTTCTTGTATGGTTATTTAATAGTAGCTTCTATTGATTTTGGCGCTGGCTTCTTTGCTTTCTACGCTCGCCTGACCAAGCAGGACCACTTGATTAATCGTCTGATTTCACGTTATTTATCCCCCGTCTGGGAGATTACGAATGTCTTCTTTATCTTTTTCTATATTGGTATGGTCGGTTTTTTCCCTGATACGGCCTACTATTACGGTTCTGCATTGCTTGTTCCGGGAAGTATTGCTGTGATTCTGCTTGCGATTCGCGGATCATTTTATGCTTTTGAGAACTATGGGGCCAAGAGCAACATTGTGTATTTGTTTCTATACGGGGCTTCCGGCTTGCTTATTCCGGCCTCTTTATCGGTAGCGCTCACCTTATCTGAGGGCGGATTTATTGTAAAAGAGCAGGCTAGTGTGGCGCTTGATTACTGGGCATTGTTTTCAAGCCCGTTATCCTGGAGCATCGTTGGACTGGCCATTGTTTCCGTCCTGTTCATTAGCAGTACATTTCTGACGTTTTATGCATCCCGTGCGGAGGATACAGGTGCCTTAAAGCTGATGCGGAGCTATGCTCTGTTTTGGAGTACACCGACCATTGTTATTGCACTGACTGCTTTTATTTACCTTGGCCAGCACAATGCGCGTCATTTTCAAAATATGATGGATTTATGGTGGCTGCTGGCGATTTCCGTTGGATTCTTTATGACGGCAATGTGGCTGCTGTACAATGGGCGCCGCTACGGTCTGGCATTTATATGTGTCATGCTGCAATTCTTCAGCGCTTTCTTTGCATACGGTGTTGGACAATATCCCTATATCATTGATCCTTACATTACGATCCAGAACAGTGCCACTTCGCCGGCTATGGGTCTCGCCTTAATTATTGTCTTTGTCGGAGGGCTATGTCTGCTGATCCCTTCACTTATTCTTGTTTTCAGACTTTTTCTCTTTGATGCGGACTATGTAAAGGGGAAACATTAAAGGAGGGGAAGGAACGTGAAGGGGAAAACAAGTCTGATATCTCAGCAAATGTCTGTGCAAAGGAATCGCCTCGCTATCCTCGCAGTTCTCTCTCTAGGGCTCAGCGTAGCTATTATAGGCCAGGCTGTGCTGCTAGCGGATGCAGTCCAGCGGATCTTTGTGCAAGGGGAAGCCCTCTCGTCAGTTGTTGCTCTACTGGGAGCACTGCTGGCTGTTATGGCTGTACGGAGTCTTTTATCCTATGGAAACGGAAGAATTGGCCTCAACATGGCAGCTAGCGCCAAAAAGAATATGCGGGCGGCGTTATTGCAGAATATGGTTCACGCCTCCATTCCTTCTGCCATCCGTGGACAAGCAGGGGAAAAGGTGAGCATTGCACTGGATGCCGTGGATGAGGCTGACAGCTATTTCAGTCAATATATGCCTCGTATGATCGAAGTTTCTATGATTCCAGTGCTTATTTTAGTAGTTGTTTTTACCCAGCATGCCAATTCTGGTTTTATCATGCTGTGCACAGCTCCCTTTATTCCTCTATTCATGATTCTGGCGGGACTAAAGACAAAGAATAAATCTGAGGAGAAATATGCCCAGCTCGCCGAATTCTCAGGTACGTTTCTCAACGCGGTTCGAGGACTCGTGACGTTGAAAATATTCGGGCAGGCCCAGCGTCAGCAACAAGAAATTGAACGCAGCAGTATGGGATACCGGGATGCAACGATGAGTATTTTGCGGGTTGCGTTTACGAATACGTTTATGCTGGAAACCGTCGTAATGCTAAGTATTGGTATTGTTGCTCTGGAGCTGGCGATCCAATTGCTTATTTATAAATCGATTACTTTCCATACAGCCTTTTTGATCCTGCTTCTTGTTCCTGAATACTATAGTCTTTTCAAAAATACAGGAACAGCCTTCCATAGTGGCCGCACAAGCATGGGCGCGATCCGGAAGGTTGAACAGATGATGGTTGAAACGAATGGGGAAAATCAAGAACCGAAAGAAGAATTGGAAGGAACAAGGAATGCTGAATTCCATGTGGATACCATCTCCATGCCTCCATCCATCAAGCTGGATAACATTAGATTCCGCTATCTTCCCGATTCGTTTGAACTTTACACACCATCTATAACGATTGGACAAGGCCAGAATGTGGCGATTGTGGGCAAAAGCGGCTCAGGCAAAACGACTCTGCTTCATCTTATTGCCGGCTTGCTCAGACCAGATTCTGGTGAGGTTCTGGTGAACGGCAATCTGATTTCGCAATTCACTGAAAGCGAATGGTTCGAACGAATGAGCTATATTACGCAACACCCATATATTTTTGCAGGTACACTCGCTGAGAATATTGCCATAGGTACGGGCCGGAATGTGTCCAGAGCAGAAATTGAGCGGGCAGCATCGGAGGCTGGGCTTGCTGACCTCGCCGCCCAGTTGGAGCATGGCTATGATACCCTGGTTGGTGAAGGCGGGAGAGGATTGTCCGGAGGCGAGCAGCAGCGTCTAGCTCTGGCCCGTGCCTTTCTGAAGCGGCCGTCTCTGATCCTTTTTGATGAACCAACGGTTGGTTTGGATCTACACACGGAGCGTATTCTGCAGAAGTCCTTAAATACACTGGCCCAAAGGGCGACAATGATTACGGTGGCGCATCGGCTGTATACGATACAGCATGCTGACAACATTCTTTTTATGGACAATGGCGTATTAGTAGATTCGGGCAGGCATGAAGAGCTTCTGAAGACTCTACCTCAGTATGCCGAGATGATCCATGTTCAAAGAGAAGGGGGATTGGCATGAACGATCTGGCTATTCTGTCCAAAGCGATGATACAGGAGCGAAAAGATATTGTTATTGCCATTCTCGGCGGATTTATTGCAGGCATTGCCGGAGTGTTTCTTTTCTCCACAAGCGGCTATCTGATCTCCCAGACTGTATTTATGCCGCCCCTGTATACCTTGATTGTATTGACATCGCTGGTTAAAATGCTGGGTTTGCTCCGTGCGGGGAGCCGTTATGGAGAGCGCCTGTATTCCCATCGCGCGACATTCTCCATGCTAAGCCGGTTGCGAACAAGCTTTTTTGCCAAGTTGATTCCCTTAACACCTGGTGTATTGAATAAAAGGCGCAGCGGAGACCTGCTTGCCCAGATCGTAGGGGATGTGGAGAGCTTACAATTTTATTTTTTACGTGTTGCTTATCCGCCGGTCATTGTCGTTATGGTTTTTTTGGCAACGGTCCTATTTACATCGGTATTCTCCATCTGGATTGCAGCGTTATTCGTGCTTGGGATGCTCATTATAGCCTTTGTTGTTCCTGCCATAGTTCTAATCGGCCAGCGAAAAATAGTGGGTCATGTTCGCGGGCAGCGGGCAGCACTGTCAACAGAATTTACCGAAGTTCTGTATGGTTTTCGTGAATTAAAAGTATATGGTCAATTAAAACAGCGGGAACAACAGCTTCAAGATCTCTCAGTAGCTTTAGCAGCGAAGCAGCGGCAGGCAGCGGGACATTTGCTCCTAGGCCAATCCCTGCATACCTTTGTTACGTTTTTAATTTCCTGGGGGGTGCTGGTGCTTGGGGCTAGTCTGATTATGAAGGGTCAACTGGCTGGCGTTTTTCTTGCCATGTTGGTTATGGCTTCGCTCACCGTATTTGAAGAAGCTGCCGCAATGGCTACACTACCTGCATACAAGCAGGATAGTGAACATGCTGCCAATAGACTTACAGAAACGGTTCAAGCCGCTAATGATGAGGAATCTTCACCTTCAGGTGGTCTGCTCTCTGTTCAACAAGGTATCTCTGTTAAGCTATCAGATGTTGCGTTTCAATATGAAGGGGAATGGCGTCCTGCGTTAAAGAATATTTCGCTGGAACTTCCACCAGGCTCCAAGACGGCAATTGTCGGGCCGAGCGGCTCAGGAAAATCAACGATTGTTGATCTGCTGCTGGGGCTGCGTAAACCAACTGAAGGGGAGATCCGGATAAACGATGTGTTGCTCAAAGATCTGAACGAAACCAGCATTTGGGCAGCGGCAAATGTGGTTTTACAACATAATCATTTTTTCCGGGGAACGGTTAGAGATAACCTGTTGCTTCAAGACGAAGATTATTCTGATGAAGTGTTGACTGAGACTCTCTCTAAGGCCGGGCTTCCCAATAAATCGTTAAGTGATGTGGTATACGAGAATGGTGAGAACTTGTCCGACGGAGAGAAACAGCGTTTGGCTATTGCACGAGTAATGCTTCGGAAAGGTAAACTGTGGATATTGGATGAACCTACTTCGTCTCTGGATTATGTCACAGAACAGCGTGTTTTCGGGCATATTTACGAGCAGGCGGCTGAAGACACACTTCTGCTGATTTGCCATCGGCTTATCGGTCTGGACCAAATGGATCAAATCGTAGTGGTGGAACAGGGGAAGATTGTAGAAAGAGGTTCCTACTCAGAGCTGATGGAGCAAAAAGGTTACTTCTATGAGATGAAGCAGATTGAGCGGCAGATGGTTGGAGAAGATCAGGCATAATGAAGAGCTTCGGAGGTGAACGACCTGACTCATTTTGTGAATAAAAGAATTCTGTTAATAGACGGAGATCATCGGGTACGGACATTGCTGAGAAACTATCTTGAGAAAGAGAACTTCATTGTGGAGGAAGCTGCTAGCGGTGTTCAAGCGATTCGACAATATTATGTACATGGAAATTTCGATTTGATCGTGCTAGATTGCGAGCTGCCGGACATAAGCGGGCTGGAAATCTGCAAATACGTTAAGCATAGCGGGGACGTTCCCGTTGTTATTTTATCTGAACGCGCCGAAGAAGGCGACCGCATTGAGGGATTTCGTGCGGGCGCTGATGATTATGTCGTCAAGCCGTTTAGTCCTAGAGAGGTTCTATTGCGTATCCAAAGTATTGTTGCTCGCATGACCGGAGCATGCATTTCTCAAGTTAATGATACATCAAGTAGTGAAATTTTGATTGCGGGAATTCGGATTCAGCCCAGTGCCCGCCGTATACGGGTACAAGGAAATGAGATTCACTTGACGCGCAAGGAGTACGATCTGCTGTATCTTCTAGTTACCAATCCGGAAAAAGTGTTCTCTAGAGAAGAATTGCTGAGAGAAGTCTGGAAGTCGCCAGTATACGATCAGCGCACAGTGGATACACATATCAAGCGATTACGTGAAAAGCTGACTTTCCATTACCCGGAAGGAAATGAGTTCATTCAAACCTTATGGGGACTTGGTTATATGTTCCGAAGTCCTGAGCAATCTTTGTCTTAGGTTAAGCGGGAAATAAAAGCATTTGGGTCACAAAAAGAATGGGTGTTGTACATCCCTACATCATGTGCGTGCATATACTTGGCTCCCTATCCTACATAGCCAACCGCTACTTATAGGATAGGGGATCAAATAACCTCACCAAGTGGTGGGGTTATTTGACGTTTACAATAAACATTTAAAATAAGGGTTCCTCAGGAATGCTTCTGTGTTGCAGATAATCTAAAAATCGCTTGACCGCAAGGGATGCGGATTCCTTATCTTTCATTGCAAGGCCAATCTTGCGATAGGCTGGCACTTCGAGTTCTCTTATTACAATTCGATAGGGAATACGCTTCAAAATAAGTTCCGGTAAAATGCTGATACCTAAACCACTTTCGACCATCGACATGATGGCATAATCGTCCCATGTCGTAAACTGCACCTTGGGCGATATATTACATCGCTCAAATATTTCCGATATTTCTGCCTTGGCTCCTTTTTCCAAAAGCATAAAGGGGTTCTCGCCTAATGCTTTGACAGGAAAACGATCACAATCGGCCAATGGGTGGTTTTCCGGCAGAATCACAAGCAGCTTGTCTTGCTCTAAAAAGATCGTATCCAGTTTGGTTTGTGTGGGAAGTCTTAGAAAACCGCAATCCACGCGGCCTTCCAAAATCCAGCTTTCGATTTCCGTATAGTCGCCAAGCAAAAGCTCGTAGTCAATATTCGGATATTTTTGTTGAAAGGCTTTGATTATATTCGGAAGCCAATGGGTAGCTACACTTGAAAAGGTCCCAATCCGAATTAACCCAGATTGGAGTCCGTGTAATTCTTCAATTTGCGTTTGCAACTTCTGATATTCATTATAAACACTCTTGGCGTATGGAAGTACTTTAAGACCTTCTGATGTCAGACGTACGCCGGAGCGACCACGTTCAAGAAGAGATATCTTCCACTCAGCTTCTAAATCGCTAATCATACGGCTGATTCCTGACTGTGAATAGTTTAATGCCTCAGCCGCTTTTGTAAAGCTCCCGTACTCAACAGTTTTGATTAATGTTAAATATTTTTGGATATTTTTATCCATGTACAGTTCACCTTCAATTATCTGGTTTTGTCATCAAATATATGATAAACATTCGCTTTTGTGATATTGAAACGAATGATACACTATAACGCAAGATAACTCAAATGAAAGGACACTAACCCAAGTGAAGGATAAAATTTATTTCGTCTTGTCGATGATCATCTTTGGCGCAGTTGGCGTATTTGCAAAATATATTGATATGTCTTCTAGTAAAATTGCGCTGTTCTTGAGCTTGATAGGGGCCCTGTTTTTACTTGTCGTTTTCGTATGGACGAGTCAGAGCGTATCGTGGCGTAGGGTGAAGAAAAATGCGGCCGCTTTATTCATTGCGAGTATTGCTCTGGGCGGCAACTGGTTTTTTCTATTTCAGGCATACAAGGAAACAACTATTGCTAATGCGGCATTGAGCTATTATTTCGCACCTGTTCTGGTTATTATGCTCTCACCTTTCGTATTGAAAGAAAAGTTGTCACTCAAAAAGGTGGTATGTATCGGTATCGCTCTGCTAGGTTTGTTCTTCATTTTACAAAACGGAAGGATGGAAACTACCGGGAGCCATTTGCTTGGCATCGGCTATGGATTAGTCGCAGCTGGTTTCTATGCTGTCTTGACACTGGTTAACAAATTTATTAGGGACCTGGAGGGGTTGGTAAGTACGCTTCTGCAGCTTGGCTTGTCGGTTATAGTGCTGTTCCCATTCGTGCTGTTCACGGATGGCCCCAATTTCTTTTCAATCACCGGAGATTCGGTTATCTTGATGCTTGTGTTGGGTATTGTTCATGGCGGAGTCGGATTTTATCTTTTCTTTGCCGGAATGAAAGGACTTAAAGGCCAGAGCATTGCTGTATTGAGTTATATCGACCCTCTAACTTCACTATTGATTTCAGCTCTGATTGTAGGGGAGAAGATGACTTTGCAGCAGATTATCGGCGCTGTCTTGCTATTAGGTTCCATATGGATAGGTGAAACGAGCGGAGAGAGGGACAAGGGGAGAAAGACTAACGAATGTTAGTTTCTTGGCGGCAAGGCTGCCTTAATCATGCATTTTTAGAGTAAGACCTCAGTTCCAACCAGCACCAGCAATTACAAATAAACAATAACCCGTTGGGCATCTACCCTTCGGGTTCATCTTTTGAGCGTTCATTCAACCGAACAGTGTCTGTTGTTCTCAAGCACACTTTGTGGGGTCGACGTTATAACCGGCTAGAGATTTTCTGTACGAAATTGGAAATGATTTGTTCAATATGAGAATCATTTATTCTTTTGAGTACGTTGGGATTATAAAGAGAAGATTTTTTATTTGACAAAAATCAAGCAGTTCTTGTTTCTAATATAAATAGATGCGAAAAGGTAAGGAGTTTAGTAGCCTCAAATCCATCCGGGAACCTTCTTATTACATTCTGCTTGGCGCGGGAAGACCCAACACGTTCAGCGCATCACCCAGCGTGGTCTGGAACTTGCCGGTTAGCCAGACCCGGAATCTCATAATGTCCGCTTCTCCCTTCAGGATCGGGCAGAGCGAGTAAAAATTATTGAACAGGGTAGCCAAGGTGTGGGCATAGGTACAGATCAGGTTCGGCGCAAGCTCTTGTGCAGCCTCATGGAGGGTATCCATCCAAGCGCTCAGGTGTCTCAGTAGTGCTGCTTCCGCAGCTTCTGGTGTGCTCGGGAATGGAACCGGAACTCCCGGTTCTGGCAGCATCCCAGCCGCTTCAGCTTTGCTAAGCACACTTCCTGCACGGGCGAAGGTATACATCAGATAGACGCCGGTATTGCCGGAGATTTCAGTAGCCTGCTTGAAGTCGAAGACAATCTCGGTGCCAAGATTGAAGCGCAGCAGGTAATACCGGATGGCGGCATGAGCAATGATACGGCTGGACAGTCCGCTTTTATCGGAACGGCTCTTCTGGATCGTATCCTCCATGAGGGTGATCAGGTCTGCAACCTTCACGCCAATGCCTTGACGGCCCGACATGGCATAAGAGCCTTTGCCGTCAGAGACATCAATGCCCAGTTCGGCTGCGGAAGCCGGACTTAGTGAAACTACGCCATAGCTTACATGATGTAACTTATCGGCCTGCTCGTTGTAGCCGAGCACCTGCAGCGCCTGCTTCACCATCTGCTGTGGATATTCCTGCCGGTTATCAATGACATTGATGACGGCATCTGCTTTGCCATAAGGCAGGGTGTGGCCAGTCATGCCCGTCGTCCATAAACCAGCGGAAAATTCGCTGTAAGAGAAGTCTTTTTCCAATAGTCCGAATTTCCACAGATGATAGGCAATATCTTTGGCAGTATAGGTCAAAATCCCGTTAGAGCGTACCAGTACTTTGTCAGCATGGTATTCGTCACTCTCTGCATCTCCCGTTGGCGTCTCTCCGCTGTTCTGCTTAAGCACCCAACATCCGGCAAGCTTGCCTTCAGTTTCTTGAACAAAAGCCGGAGTCTGTGACAGCCGGTCAAATGCAGCCGCCCAGAAACCTTCTCTGACAATGCTGCTTTCCCAGACGAGCAGATCATACTCAATGCCGAAGCCTTTCATCTCTTCTACATGCTCCCGCACGATCCGCTCGGCGACGAGATTACCCAGCCAGGCTGTATTTCCCCGACCTTCTTCCAAGGCGTGCAGGGTGCCTGAGCGTTTTGCTATCATCTCAGGCTCAAGAGCATACGCTTTGTTCACTTGAGAATAGACATCCCAGCAATAATCCCCGAAGCGGACATAATCCCCTTCCAGCGGAATGATCTGTAATCCTACCACCGTATCAGCGAGCTGGTTACCAAGATCATCCACATAGTTATGGACCTCGACCTGTTTCCCTGTTCTTCTCAGTATGCGCACTAAGGTATCCCCGATACAGGAGTTGCGGAGATGGCCGATATGTGCGGCCTTATTGGGATTAATGGAAGTATGCTCGACAACTACTTTCTCTCCTAATGACGTCGGTAGTTCGAATGAATGCTTCGCCCATTCCGGCCAGTGAATCGACAGATTAATAAAGCCGGGAGCGGCAACCTCCACTTTACTGAACAGACCTGATCCGCTACCTTGCTGCTCAAGCTCTGCTGCAATAAGTTCGGCAATGACCAAAGGTGCCTTACGCAAAGTCTTGGCTAACTGCAGGGCAATGCTGGTGGAATAATCGCCATGCTCCAAACTGGTAGGTTGTTGGATAGGGATGGGACCACTGGAGTAGGCCACACCCAGCGTATCGCATACACTATGTACACTTTGATTCAAGCTTTCTCTGATGATATTGCTTAACATGAAAACTCCTCCTTTTAGATATAAAAAAACAGCCCTCGTCTCTAAAAAAGAGACGAGGGCTGTTAGCGCTCGCGGTACCACTCTTGTTGCCGGACCTACGGTCCAGCCACCTCACAGGTTAACGGCCTTCTGCCGGGACTTCCTATTGTTATGTTCAGAAGTCCATCTCACGGGTGCGCTTCATTATAAGTTCCGCACCGGCTTTCACTTACCCGGCTCGCTGAGGGCTGGAATCCCATAATTACTCTCCCGATCATCGATTGTCATATTAATTTGTCTAAGTATACCTAATTTTCCCAAGAAAGCAATAGTCATTCCCTATTTTTGTTAACGGCCTTCTACCGGGATTTCCTATTGTTATGTTTAGAAGTCTATCTCATGGGTGTGCTTCATTATTAGCTCCGCATCGGCTTTTACTCTCCCGATCATCTATTATCATATTAATTTGTCTAAGTAAACTTAATTTTTTTCAAGAAAGCAATAGCCATTTCTATATTTGCTAGCAGCCGAGAAATTAAATCCCTCTATATCTTATAGCATTGTAATGTATGTCCACACGGACCGTAGCAATCTCGAATATTACTATAATGAGGCACTGATTTATAGATGCTAGTGATAATGATAGTGTCGAAGCTTCTAAATCTATAGCAAAAGGAGTTGGAGAAATGAGCTTTTTATCAACAGGGCCGATAGAGAACGGGATATCGCCGGTGAGTGGGATAAGACCGACTCAACAAGTAATTGTTAAAATTGATAACCGCAGTTCCTCTACTATCTCTTCGGTTGGGATTTTCGGATATTATCTGAACGGAGAAAGGACGCAATATGTTCATGAGATACTGACTCTAGTACCGAATCAGGTGATCACCCGAGAATATTACGCTAATTTTGACGGCTTCGAGTTTCTTTTTACAACACAGATTGATCCTCTGGTTGATGATCCTACCCAAATCTCCGTATGGGGTGTTGATCCCGAAGGGCAACTGGTAACTGCACATCGACTTGTCTCCTCTGAATTATTGCGAGGGCCAGTTGGTATAACCGGTGCAACAGGTGCTACTGGTGCAACCGGAGCCAGAGGAGCCACTGGAGCGACGGGAGTCACCGGCGAAACGGGAGCAACTGGAGCGACTGGTGGGACCGGAGCAACTGGTGGGACAGGCGAGACCGGAGCAACTGGAGCGACTGGCGAGACTGGAGCGACTGGCGAGACTGGAGCGACTGGAGCGACTGGCGAAACTGGAGCGACTGGTGAAACTGGAGCGACTGGAGCCACTGGTGAGACTGGAGCCACTGGAGCGACTGGGGCAACTGGAGCGACTGGTGAGACTGGAGTGACTGGAGCGACTGGAGCAACTGGCGAGACTGGAGCGACTGGTGAGACTGGAGCGACTGGTGAGACCGGAGCCACTGGCGAGACCGGAGCGACTGGGGCAACTGGAGCGACTGGCGAAACTGGAGCGACTGGCGAAACTGGAGCGACTGGTGAAACTGGAGCGACTGGTGAGACTGGGGCAACTGGAGCGACTGGTGAGACTGGAGCCACTGGTGAGACCGGAGCAACTGGTGAGACTGGCGAGACCGGAGCGACTGGCGAGACTGGGGCGACTGGGGCGACAGGTGAGACTGGAGCGACTGGTGAGACCGGAGCGACTGGAGCGACTGGTGAGACCGGAGCCACTGGTGAGACCGGAGCGACCGGGGCGACTGGCGAGACTGGAGCGACTGGTGAGACTGGAGCCACTGGCGAGACTGGTGAGACTGGAGCCACTGGTGAGACCGGAGCCACTGGTGAGACCGGAGTGACTGGAGCGACTGGTGAGACTGGAGCAACTGGCGAGACTGGCGAGACTGGAGCGACTGGTGAGACTGGAGCCACTGGTGAGACCGGAGCGACTGGTGAGACCGGAGCGACTGGTGAGACCGGAGCGACCGGAGCCACTGGCGAGACCGGAGCGACTGGTGAGACTGGAGCCACTGGCGAGACCGGAGCGACCGGAGCGACTGGTGAGACTGGAGCAACTGGAGCGACTGGTGAGACTGGAGTGACTGGAGCAACTGGAGCGACTGGTGAGACTGGAGCGACTGGTGAGACCGGAGCGACTGGGGCAACTGGAGCGACTGGCGAGACCGGAGCCACTGGTGAGACTGGAGCAACTGGTGAGACTGGAGCCACTGGTGAGACTGGAGCAACGGGCGGGACCGGAGCAACTGGGGCAACTGGCGAGACTGGAGCAATTGGTGAGACTGGGGCGACTGGTGAGACTGGAGCAACGGGCGGGACCGGAGCAACTGGGGCAACTGGCGAGACTGGAGTCACTGGTGAGACCGGAGCGACTGGTGAGACTGGAGCGACTGGTGAGACTGGCGAAACTGGAGCAACTGGAGCGACTGGTGAGACTGGCGAAACTGGAGCAACCGGAGCGACCGGGGCGACTGGTGAGACCGGAGCGACTGGTGAGACCGGAGCCACTGGCGAGACTGGGGCAACTGGCGAGACTGGAGCGACTGGGGCAACTGGAGCGACTGGAGCGACTGGAGCGACTGGTGAGACCGGAGCGACTGGTGAGACTGGAGCCACTGGCGAGACTGGAGCAACTGGCGAGACTGGAGCGACTGGAGCGACTGGCGAGACCGGAGCGACTGGTGAGACCGGAGCGACTGGAGCCACTGGCGGGACTGGAGCGACTGGAGCCACTGGCGAGACTGGGGCAACTGGCGAGACTGGAGCAACTGGTGAGACTGGGGCGACTGGTGAGACTGGAGCAACGGGCGGGACCGGAGCAACTGGGGCAACTGGCGAGACTGGAGTCACTGGTGAGACCGGAGCGACTGGTGAGACTGGAGCGACTGGTGAGACTGGCGAAACTGGAGCAACTGGAGCGACTGGTGAGACTGGCGAAACTGGAGCAACCGGAGCGACCGGGGCGACTGGTGAGACCGGAGCGACTGGTGAGACCGGAGCCACTGGCGAGACTGGGGCAACTGGCGAGACTGGAGCGACTGGGGCAACTGGAGCGACTGGAGCGACTGGAGCGACTGGTGAGACCGGAGCGACTGGTGAGACTGGAGCCACTGGCGAGACTGGAGCAACTGGCGAGACTGGAGCGACTGGCGAGACTGGAGCGACTGGAGCGACTGGCGAAACTGGAGCGACTGGTGAAACTGGAGCGACTGGAGCCACTGGTGAGACTGGAGCCACTGGAGCGACTGGGGCAACTGGAGCGACTGGTGAGACTGGAGTGACTGGAGCGACTGGAGCAACTGGCGAGACTGGAGCGACTGGTGAGACTGGAGCGACTGGTGAGACCGGAGCGACTGGTGAGACCGGAGCGACTGGAGCGACTGGCGAGACCGGAGCCACTGGTGAGACTGGAGCAACTGGTGAGACTGGAGCCACTGGCGAGACCGGAGCGACTGGGGCAATTGGAGCGACTGGAGCGACTGGAACAACTGGCGAGACTGGTGAAACTGGAGCCACTGGTGAGACCGGATCGACTGGGGCAACTGGCGAGACTGGAGCGACTGGTGAGACTGGGGCAACTGGAGCCACTGGCGAGACCGGAGCCACTGGCGAGACCGGAGCGACAGGTGAGACCGGAGCAACTGGCGAGACTGGAGCGACTGGCGAGACCGGAGAGACTGGAGCAACTGGAGCGACTGGAGCGACTGGTGAGACCGGAGCCACTNNGGCTGGTGAGACTGGAGCAACTGGCGAGACCGGAGCGACTGGTGAGACTGGAGCCACTGGCGAGACTGGGGCGACTGGTGAGACTGGAGCGACCGGAGCCACGGGCGAGACTGGAGCCACTGGCGGGACTGGGGCAACTGGCGAGACTGGAGCGACTGGAGCGACTGGAGCGACTGGGGCGACTGGTGGGACCGGAGCAACTGGTGGGACAGGCGAGACCGGAGCGACTGGTGGGACTGGAGCGACTGGAGCGACTGGTGAGACTGGTGAGACTGGAGCGACTGGTGAGACTGGGGCAACTGGCGAGACTGGGGCGACTGGTGAGACCGGAGCGACTGGGGCAACTGGCGAGACTGGAGCGACTGGCGGGACTGGTGAGACCGGAGCGACTGGGGCAACTGGCGAGACTGGAGCGACTGGTGAGACAGGAGCCACTGGCGAGACTGGGGCGACTGGTGAGACCGGAGTGACTGGTGAGACCGGAGCGACTGGAGCGACTGGAGTAACTGGAGTAACTGGTGAGACTGGAGCGACTGGTGAGACCGGAGCGACTGGCGAGACCGGAGCGACTGGGGCAACCGGTGAGACTGGAGCGACTGGTGAGACTGGAGCGACTGGAGCAACTGGCGAGATCGGAGCGACTGGAGCGACTGGGGCAACTGGAGCGACTGGGGCAACTGGAGCGACTGGGGCAACTGGAGCGACTGGGGCAACTGGAGCAACTGGTGAGACTGGAGCGACTGGCGAGACTGGAGCCACTGGTGAGACTGGAGTGACCGGGGCGACGGGAGCAGCCGGAGTGACCGGTGCAACGGGATCGACAGGAGTAACAGGTGTCACAGGAGCAACTGGAGCGGCTGGAGTGACAGGAGCAGCGGGTGCGACCGGGGCAACGGGTGACGCAGGTGCGACTGGTGCAACGGGATCGACAGGAGCAGCCGGAGTGACCGGGGCAACCGGATCGACAGGAGCAACAGGAGCAGCTGGAGCCACCGGTTCAAGTGCGATCATCCCTTATGCATCCGGTACGCCGGTAGCGCTGACCACTGTTTTGGGTGGTCTGCTGAACACCTCGAGCTTAGTTGGATTCGGCACTAACGCAATTGGTGTTTCTGCTGTTGGAGGTACAGTTAATATTATCGGGGGTCCCGGAGTCCTGATCAATGAAGCCTTCTCGGTTCCACGTGCCGGAACGATCACAGGGATTTCTGCTTTCTTCAGTACGACAGTTGGACTCACCTTGATTGGTTCTACCGTAACGATTACAGCTCATTTATTCCGTATGACAACGCCGAGTAACACCTTTACTGCGGTACCGGGGGCTGTAGCCACATTGACTCCTGCGTTTACTGGGTCACTTGCGCTGGGTACTGTTAGTAGCGGAACAACCAGCGGGCTTTCAATTGCAGTCAATCCGGGGGATCGCCTGCTTCTGGTCTTCTCTGCGGATGTAACGGCAGGGATTGATGTCGCTACTACGATTGCCGGTTATGCAAGTGCGGGTGTCGCTATCAGCTAATTCGAGCAACGCCGTATACCTTTAATAAGCAAGGGCTTGTTACAAGCCCCTGCTTGTTTTTATCCCTATGTTGCATTCAAGGGAGGAGATATCCATGATTTCAGTTAGTCTGTGCATGATCGTGCGTAATGAGGAAAAAGGACTCTCCCGTTGTCTTTCAACGGTTAAGGAAATCGTCGATGAAATTATTATTGTGGATACAGGTTCCACTGACAAGACTAAGGAAGTTGCAAGGAGCTTTGGTGCCAAAATTTATGATTTTGAATGGATTGACCACTTTGCTGCTGCAAGAAACTATGCCTTCAAGCAGGCGACGAAAGAATATATTCTTTGGTTGGATGCCGATGATACGATTGCGAAGAAGGATCAGAATCTTTTCAAAGAGTTAAAAAAGACGTTGCCCTCCCATATTCACAGCGTAACGATGCCCTATAATCTGGCGTTTGACCGTGACGGGAATGTGACCTCAAGTCTGAGGCGCAACCGTCTGGTTAGGCGGGATCGCAATTTTCAGTGGATTGGACCCGTGCATGAGTATCTGGAGGTAGGAGGGAACATTCATCACAGTGAGGTGTGCATTACGCATCAAAAGGATAAACAGCATACAGACCGTAATCTGCGCATTTATCGCAAAAGGGCAGAGCATGGGGAACAATTCTCCCCTCGCGACTTGTACTATTACGCCAATGAGCTTCGTGATCATGCCTTGCACCCGGAAGCTGTGGAATACTACGATAAGTTCCTGAGTACAGCAGAGGGATGGATTGAGGACAATATTCAGGCTTGTCTCAAATTGGCTGAGTGTTATGGACAATTGGGCAATAAGGAAAAAGAGTTCCAGGCGCTCTGCAAAACTTTGCAGTACGACGCTCCCCGTGCGGAATTCTGCTGCCGGATCGGTGCTTTTTTCCTAGAGAAAAACCAATGCAAGGAAGCTATTTACTGGTACCAGCAGGCGGTCGAGCTGCCAGAGCAAGCAGAGAATATGGGCTTCACCAACCGGGCTTATTCAACCTGGCTGCCGCATCTGCAGCTCTGTCTGTGCTATGACCGGATAGGGGAGCACCTGCAGGCGAATACACATAATGAGTTGGCTTTAAAATATGCCCCGTCCCATCCAAGTATGCGCTATAACCGAAAGTATTTTAAGACACTTCTGGGTCCTGCTTATAGCACGGGAACTGGCATTGGAAATAAAAAATAAAATGACAATCCCTCCACGGAGTAATCGCCGTAGGGGGGATTGTCATTTCTCACTTCTTTTATCTGGCAAACTGTCCTGTTGATTAATATTACATCAAATCCGCAGAATTTCCCGGATATCCTGTTCTGTTAGCGCGGACAAGCTTTCTTGTCCCGGCTTAATGACTTCATCGATCAAATTCTTCTTCTTTTGCTGCAATTCGTACATCTTGTCCTCTACAGTACCTTGGGCGATGAGTCGGATCACCTGGACGACATTCTTCTGTCCGATACGGTGAGCGCGGTCTGCGGCCTGCTGTTCTACAGCGGGATTCCACCAGAGATCATAGAGGATGACAGTATCCGCTCCCGTCAGGTTCAGCCCGGTGCCGCCTGCTTTTAGCGAAATCAGGAACAGGTCTCCTTCTCCTTCGTTGAAGCGGCGGCATAGCTGGGTTCGCTGGGCAGGTGGAGTTTGGCCATCCAGATAGAAGAAGGGAATGCCTTGCACCCCAAGCTCCCGACCGATCAGATCCAGCATACTTGTGAACTGTGAGAAAACCAGCATCCGTTTGCCGGAGTTGCGACATTCAGCGATAATATCCAGCAGCTGCTCGAACTTGCCAGAGCTGCCATGGTAGCCTTCGATAAAGAGGGAAGGGTGGCAGCAGAGCTGGCGAAGCCGGGTCAGTCCGGCCAGAATTTTAATTCGATGTTCCCCAAACCCGCCGAACCCGTCGCTGTCCAGATGCTTGAGTGCTTCTTTTTGCAGCCGGGCAAGGTAAGCTACATACAGCTTCTTCTGGTCCGGTAGCAGCTCGGATGCTTGCACAGACTCAATCTTGTCCGGCAGTTCCTTCAATACATCACGCTTCAGGCGACGCAGCAGAAATGGTCTTGCCCGCTTCGCAACTGCTTCCCTCGGCAAATCATGAAAAGTCTTCTTGTTCCCGGGAAATAATCCAGGAAAAACAGCGCCAAAGATAGACCATAAATCTTCCAGCGCATTCTCTACAGGCGTTCCAGTCAAAGCGAAACGATAGCGGGCTTCCAGACTTCTAACCGCTCGGGCCGTCTGGGTGATTTCATTCTTGATGAACTGTGCTTCGTCGAGTATCAGTGTATGAAAGGATCGCCCGCTATACAGCTTCACATCCTTGCGCAGCAGTGGATAGGAGGTGATGATCACATCCGCTCCGGCAGTGTTCTTAAGCGTTCGGCTGCGTTCCGTCAGGTTGCCATCTGCGATGACCGCTTTGATCTCCGGAGCAAATTTCTTCAACTCGTTGTGCCAGTTGTAGATTAGTGAGGCCGGGGCGACGATCAGCGCCGGACGACCTCCGTCCCTGATGTCCGGCAGTTCGGAGAGCAGGAAGGCGATACTTTGCAGTGTTTTACCAAGCCCCATATCATCGGCTAGAATGCCACCGAACCGATAATGAGCCAGTGTCTTGAGCCACTGGAACCCAAGCTGCTGATAATCCCTCAGTACAGGAATGAGGCTGTCCGGTACCGGGAAATCCAGATTGTCTGGATCTCGCAGATTGGTGAGAAGTTTACGGAAGCCTTTGTCGAGTTTGACCGCACTTCCTTTATGATCGGTGGAACCGAGATGCAGTCCTTGAATAAGGGGCAACGAGAATTCCTTGCCTTGAATCTCTCCGGTCTTGATCCCCACTTCGTTCATAAAAGTAATAATTTCCTGAAGCTCCTCGGTGTCCAGTGGCAACAAGGCCCCGTCTGGAAGACGGTAATATCGGCGCTTCTCCTGAAGTGCCTTCAGAAGGGTGGCGATCTCATCGTCAGGAATGCCAACCATATCGAACTTGAAATCCAGCCAGTCCGTTTTTTCATTCCAGCGGACGCTGACCTTAGGAGGTGGATTGCCTGTGAGCAGTCGCCCTTTAACAGCGGTGGTTGCATAGACATCTAGCAAATCCTCCAACAGTGGAACTGTATGGTGCAGAAAATCAAATTCATCATCTTCGTTGCTCATGAGGAAGCTGCTCTCCGTTTTGACGAAGGCTGCTTTCTCCATTAGCTCCATGATTCGGGCTTCCCGTTCGCTGTCCCGCATAAGGATAAGGTCTGTACCGCGGCTGCTGTGTTCTTCCAGCGGATTCAGGACGATATCGCCGTACTGGAACTCCAGTCCGGCGAGCAGCCGGTCTCTGATTCGGTCCAGGTAGAGCCGGGCTTTTAACGGGCTATGGAGGATCCTGTCCGAGATGGAGTCGGCGATCGTGACTGTACCCAGCTTCAAGAGGCCGGGAATCACCTTGTCCATGAATGACTCGATCTGCACTGGCGCAATGCCCAAGCTACCTTGGCGGGAGGTGCCGAGCATTCGCTTGATCCCGGCAAGCCGCCCGCACTCTTGGGAGGGGAGTTCCAGCAGCCGGCCTGCGGACAGCACCAAATCGTAATCTTCCAACACCGTGATGTTGTCCAGTCCCTGGGCCTCCAGGCGGTAGCCGCCGCTGCCCGCCTGATCTAGCTGAAACACCAGCGGGGGTGCTTCCTGTGAGAGATTCACGCCTTCGTATAAGTGATCCTCTTGCTGGAGGTAGGCTGAAGGTGCTGTTGCCAGCAGGGGTTGTAGTTCCTTCCAGAAATACGGCGGGATAGGCAGTAACCGTTCCCGCTCCCCGCTTGATCTATTCCCATATTGTTGGTTTATCCCCATGCTCTCGCGGTAGACTTTCTCACTTTGCACGATCTGAAGGAGCTTCTGGATAACCTCATTATCCTTTTGAACAAAGCTATACTGCGAAGGGCTATAAATAAAATGCCGCGAGAATTCAAAGTTCTTCCCGCGAAGAACAGCTTCCAGGAAGGTTCTGATCTTCTGCACAATATATAAACGTTTGGGACCTATCTTCAGCTCGATCCCCAGCATTTCAGCGCTGCCGTAGCCAGAGAGCATAGGTCTCACTATCCATTCCACTACGAGCGTATCTCTCGTGTCCACATAACTCCCCTCGCCGCTAGGGCGGGGGCGCCGGTGCGAATTTCCAAACATGTCCAGCATGCTGTCAACCAGCTGACTGTCTTGTGCAGGGCTTCCTGAGGAATGATGAAGGTTGCGTGGTGTCAGCCTGCTGTCTTCCCTGTCCGACTGCCCTTGGTGGTGCAGGGCAGAGCCCCCTGAACGCTGATCCGAATGATCGGCATGCGCCAGCTCATGGATATGAATCAGCACGGCAGCGATATGCTTGCAGTAAGGCCCGCCGTGTGAATAGGCCGGACAACTGCACTCCGCCCTAACGTCTCCATCACTGTCCACGGCAACCTTAACGTCATAGCTGGTATGCCCCTGTACGATGGCCGCATACTCTGTCCGGCTAACGACTCCACCGCGATCCTCTTGTTGTTCTTCCCAGGTTAATTGAACCTTGTTGCTATGGAAGAGGATGGCTCCTTCTTCTAGAACGGACTTGCCGCACAGCAGCTTGATGACCCGTTCCGGTACACTGTATCCCATGCCGTTGTTCCTTTCTTCTGTACATCAGTCTGTTCACGCTCCGTTATAAATCTAGTCCTATATTAACAGAACAAGCGTGCGCATTCAAAGAATTGACGTATGCTATAATGTCAAAAAGATCGTTTGTCATATCCAGCACATTAACGCATATCAGCAGAGAGTTACACTTGTTGGCACATATAAAACTGCATAAGGAGAGATAAAAAATGGATAGCTGTTGTCAATCATCCACCCCCAAAACAACAACACCTACTCAATGTCCTGCCTGTCAACAAAAAGGCAAAAGTATTCAATTGATTACGCTCAAAGCGTTACTTCAACCAACAGCGTTAGAACGCATTGACCCTGAATCGTCTTATGCTTTCTGCAATAATCAGTCTTGCGAAGTTGTCTATTATAGTAACGAGCAGATCTTTAGCGAAGATATGCTCAAAGTCTCGGTGTTCCAAAAAGACGAGGCGTTGGACGTGCCTGTTTGTTACTGCTTTGGTTGGACTAGAGGACGCTTAATAACGGCTGTTCAAGAAAATCAGCATCCTATAGTACATATACGAGAACAAGTTCAAGCTAATCGTTGTGGGTGTGAGGTTAATAACCCGCAAGGAGCCTGTTGTTTAGGTAATGTCACTACATTCATTCGAAGTCTTGACAAACGGTAGTTATGGTCAGCTTTAAGAGCAATAATTTTTACGAAAAGAGCCTACGCAAAAAAAGCGGAGTTCCGGCACTACTGCCGAATCTCCGCTATTTTAGTACGTTCTCTACAACTCAGAAATAGACTTTAATTTTCCATTATAGAAGTACAGGTAGACATTACCGTATACTGCCAATCCAAGAGATTCATTAGTCCGGTCCGCATCGCCCCAAGATAAGTAAACTTCCTCGTAGGTCATGCCAACGGATACTCTTTCCGCAACAATAGCTGCCCAAATTTTATCGCTGCTGTTGGTTAATGAGCGAGGATTTTTATAGAGGAACGTGCTGCTAATATTACTGGCCTGATCCCCTACAGGCGCCAAAGTAATGGTGATTTCTTCTCCACTGGCCCGGCGCAGGACAACGTCAACATCGCCAGTTTCATTGTCCGCCTGAACGCTCTTTATGGTGACTTTCTCCATATTTTTGAACGGGCTATCCTCGATGTTTGCATTTCTCACCCATGCTACCGTGCCATTAAAGGTCTTCTTCAAGTATTGCAGGTAATCCATCGTATACATCATAGCTTCGTCATAAGCGTCTTGATCCAGCGTCCATGCTGTGCCATCATCCTTGAGCATTGAATACTCAATCGAAGAGCTTCCATCATACTGGACGTCTGTAATCCAATGCGTACCTGGGAAACCATAGACATAGACCTTCTTGCCTACAACGCTGCCAAAGTTGGATGGAAGCTTGCTGAGGGCTGTCAGCGTGGCATTGCTCTTCGTCTTGCCTTCATCACCGCTCCAGATGAACAGTGAGTAAGCGCTGGAAGCGTACTTGCCGTCAATGGCGCCGATTTTCAGCAATGTCTTGAAAGCAACGTAGTTGGAATTGTTGTACAGGACGGAGTTGTCCTTGTTTAGTGTAGTGGCACCTTTGGCGCCGCTCACACTGATGCCTGTAGCTGTCTTGGTCATGCTGATTCCCGGAATTTGATCCAGTAGCTTTACAGGTACATATGCTGATGAATTCACCAAGACCGATTTGGCAGTTGAGATAATCAGCTTGCCGTCCACAAACGTAGAGATTTCGTTATAAGCCGGTGCCGCAGCAGCAGCGGCTTTCCCTGTTCCCGCAGGGCTGCCCAGCCCGATAACAAGTAGCAGGGCAGTTAGGATTACGACCAATCTTTTCATAAATTTTCTTCCCCCAATGTATTATGCTTTAACCGGTGTCTGACGGCTTAGCGTTCTATACATTCGGTGGGACTCCAGTAAATTCCTGCCGATTCGACATATTCTAGGGGAAACAGAAGGGGGGAACCCATCAGCACATACACGTAACAGGACTTCCCGAATTGTTGACAAGAGCAATCTCCAGGTAAAAGGGAGGGCTCTCCGGCCGCTATTTTTATGCAAATAGACCCAACGGAAGGCGCTGAGGTCTTTTTTTTATAACCATATCCACTAGAAAAACGGGACTAATAGACTCATTTCGCGTGATTTAACACTCTCTTTACAAAATACTACCAAAATATGCCCAAATTAATAATTCCAAAACATTCCTCTGCAACGCCATTGACAATTGTAGACGAAAATAACATTAGCAGTTACCTATAGGAAAAGGGTGAATCTAATTGAAAAACAGTAAATGGATAAGCGCAACCTTGGCTTCGGCACTTCTAGTAACCGCAGGGGCAGGGAGCGCATTAGCTGCCAGTGCAGGTGGTAGTAAGACAGGAACAGTAAGTGCAGCAGTCTCCGGGCCGGTAAAAGTCAAGGAAGGTACCGCTACATGGACTGTAAACGGCACGCCAGTCACATTTAATACTATTGACAGCGGCGGTTATAAACTTTATGCACTTAGCCAAGTAGCCGGCGAGATCGGAGCTCACGTAGCAGCTAGCGCAAGCGGCATTGAGCTGAACGACAGCAAAGGCCTACATACCCTTCAAATCAAATCAGGCTCCAAGAGCTTCCAAGTAGACGGTGAGGCACAAACATTCACCATTGCGCCTGTAACATACAAGAACAGCACTTATGTAGAACTGACCAAGCTTGTTGTATCCTTGGGTGGTGAACTGGATGCCGAAAGTACTTCCATCCTGAGCTTTGCCCGTCCTGAAGGTCAATTCGATACACTTCACTGGGCAGCAGACGGTACCGTTATCGCTAACCAAAGTGATGCCGAGGCTACTCAATTGCTTAAATTCGGTGGGGATCAAGGTAACTACCAATTGTTCTCTACCGATGACAGCGCAGTAGATTTCGCTGTATCCGCTGATCAACGTTGGGGTGCTTTCAATGACTCAACTGGTCAGCTTCGCCTGATCGACCTGAACAGTGGAGCCATCAAGGCGCTGGGTAAAGACAGCACTGTGAAGACAGATCTGGTCTGGTCAAAAGACGGTAAGAAAATCTACTTCATCCAAGGGGACAAGCAGGAATCGATTTCCTCCATTTCCGTGGAAACAGGAACAATTACTAGCGTACTTGCTGACAAAGTAGAGAACAAATCCGAGCTGCGCGTGTCTGCTGACGAGAAAAGCGTTGCTTACATCGTTAACCTGACTGGTGTAGCTAAGAATGACGCTGACAGCACAGAAGATTCTCTTACTGTAGACTACAGCAAAGCTGGAGAGCAGCTGTATAGTTTGGATCTGACTGTGAAAGGCGCTAAGGCTGTTGCACTCACTACTTCCGCAGACAACAAGCTGTACCCTGAAATTCTTGCTGATGGCAATGTAGCTTACCTGAGCGCAGATGCTGACGGTAAAGCTGCAAACACACTGAAGAGTGTGAAAGCGGATGGAACTAGCACGAACATCGCGCTTGATGTTGAACCTACATGGGTAAGCAGTGTGAATGATGGTCTGGTGGTATCCGGTACGACAGCTGATGGCGCTACAGTGGTATACTCCATCAATGCTAGCGGAGCAAAAACTGAATTGTACCGTTCCACAGAAGATGTATCCGAAGTGGCTGTATCTAAAGATGGCAGCAAGCTGGCGATCATCAGCGATGGCAAAGTGGTTGTTATCAAAGGCGGCAAGGCTCTCGAACTGACTAAATAATAATAATTCGCTTGCACTTCATAGTTCTTACTAATTTAACGGCGAATAGCCGAGAGGAGAAATAATTCATGAAAGTTTTCAAAAAATTTACGGTAACTGCACTTACAGCAGTTCTCGCGGTAACAACGGCTTTTGCAGGAATTGCTTCAGCTGCCAGCAATCTTTCCGGTAAAATTACAGTTAATGGTTCGACAGCATTGCTTCCACTAACGTTGCAAGCAGCTAAGGAATTCCAAAAACTGCACCCTAAAGTGAAAATCGCCGCTTCTGGTAAAGGTTCCGTTACTGGACCACAAGCTGTGAAAAAAGGCATCGCTGACATTGGCGCTTGCGACTGGGATGCCAGCATTGACGTTCCAGGCTTCAAAGCTTTTGACGGACAAGTAGCAAACAAAGTAGCGGTTATTCCATTTGCTACAATCGTTAACAAAAATGTCGGCGTAGACAACCTGACTACAGAACAACTTAAAGGCATTTTCTCCGGTAAAATCACCAACTGGAAAGAAGTTGGCGGTTCGGATGCTGATATCGTTGTAATCACTCGTGCTTTCGGTTCCGGTACTCGCGTTAACTATCAAGCTAAAGCTTTGGCTGGTGGCGATATCGTGAAGAAAGAAAAGAACTACAAAGAAACAGGTTCCAGCGGTGACATGAAAACGGCTGTAGCAACAACTCCTAACGCTATTGGTTACATTGACTTGGTTTATGTAAGTGGCGATGTGAAGGCTGTTAAATTCAACGGCGTTGAAGCTACTACAGATAACGTAATCAACGGTTCTTACAAGATTTGGGCTTACGGTTACTTCATGACTAAAGGCCAACCTACTGGCGCAACTAAAGAATTCATCGATTACGTACAAAGCAAGAAGTTCCAACAAGGTTCCTTGAAGAAGCTTAAATTTATTCCAATCGCTTCGATGAAATAATAGTAATATCTAAAGATTATATTGAACGGTAACAGCGGCCAGCTCCTAGAGAATCAGCGGGGGCTGGCCGCTTACAGGAGGGAACGTATGGGGGCACCAGTCCACAACCTGGAATCCAGGCTGAAACACAGCTCAGTTAAGGTCAGCGCTAATGCAAAACGTCATGGCAGGCATTTGCTAAGCAATTCAATATTCCGGTATTATTTTTTGTTCAGTATTCTGGCACTTTGCTTTGTACTGGGCATGGTTATCTTATTTATCGGCAAAACAGCGATGCTAATGTTCGGCCAAGTCTCACTGGCTGACTTCTTCTTCTCTTTTAATTGGAGTCCAGAAGAGGATGCTTTCGGGGCAGCCGCTTTTATTGTGAATACACTTTCACTAACTGCGCTTACAATGGTCATCGCAGTTCCCATTTCGGTAGGGATGGCGGTGCTTGTTGCCGAGATCGCCCCGAACTGGCTGAAGACCTTTATTCGCCCAGTGCTTGACCTGCTGGTCGGGATTCCATCCATTGTTTATGGATATCTGGGCCTTACCGTATTGCTTCCCTTCCTGCGTGATGTCAGTGGTCAGGGTCTCGGTGACGGAATATTGGCCGCGGCACTTGTTCTATCCTTGATGGTACTGCCAACGATTTGCCGGATCAGCGATGACGCCATCGTGGCTGTTCCGCGCAAATACCGTGATGCTGCTTATGCTCTCGGTTCTACCCGTCTGCAAGTGATCATGCGTGTAGTGCTGCCTGCAGCAGGCCGGGGGATTATTTCTGCGGTCATTCTCGGGATGACTCGTGCGGTTGGTGAGACCATGGCTGTCGTCATGGTTATCGGAAATACAGCCCAACTGGCCAAAACACTGTTCACACCTTCTTCGGTGCTGACAAGTAACATCGTAATGCAAATTTCTAATGTGGAATTTGACTCGACCTGGAACTATGCGCTGCACATGATGGCCTTCTTGTTGCTCGTGATCTCCTTCGTGCTGATTCTGATCATTCGGATACTCGGAAGAAAGCGGAGGGATGCAGCATGACCAGCTTCACACGGACACGCCATACGGCACGGGCGCAGCGGCGCGATAAATTGGCTACGTACGGCTTTTATACGCTGGGCGGCCTGATTCTGCTGCTGATCTTCTGGCTGCTGATCTCGATTATGAGCAAAGGCTTGCCATCCCTCAGCTTCGACTTTCTGATCAAGCAGCCAGAGGAGATGGATGTTGGAGGCGGGATTGGTCCTGTGCTGTTCAACTCCTTCTATATCCTGTTCATCTCTCTGATTATCTCGGTTCCAATTGGAGTGGGTGCGGGAATTTACATGGCAGAATACGCGCCGGATAACAAATTTACCGGTGGACTGCGGATCTGCGTGGAAGCCTTGTCCTCGGTTCCGTCCATTGTGTTTGGTATGCTGGGTCTCGCGATCTTTGCTGAATACTTCGGTATTGGACTTACGATTCTGGGCGGGGGTGTCAGCTTGGCGCTGTTGAACTTGCCGATGCTGGCTCGTGTTACAGAAGAAGCAGTTCGTGCCGTTCCCGGCGATATCCGCGAAGCGGGCTATGCACTTGGTATGACCAAATACCATGTTATTCGTACGGTAGTGCTCCCGGTTGCCATGCGGTCTATCGTGACCGGTATCTGTCTGGTGGCCGGTCGTGCCTTCGGGGAGTCTGCGGTTATCATCCTGACTGCCGGCCTCAGTACCTCAGGCGAAATGTGGGACTTTAACCTGTTCTCGCCGGGCGAGACGCTCGCGGTGCACCTGTGGTACGTTCAATCCGAGGCGATCGTTGAGGATGCACGGCAGATTGCCGATCGATCTGCAGCCGTGCTGGTTATTGTCGTCCTGCTTATCAACCTGGCCTTCCGCTTCCCGCTGTGGCTGAGCAACCGCCGTATGGGACGCTGATCACAGTTGAAGTGAGGACTTCTGTTCATTAGTGCTATATCTCATTGTCTGAATCTAAAGCTGTCTCCGGTAGATTTCATACTGCCTGGAGGCGGCTTTTTGCGTTGCGCTGCAGGGGAGACACAATAATCCTTTTTTCGGTCATAAGGCTCCGTCTACTGGTAGTGAAGGGCACTCTTCATCTCCTACACTTATATAGAAGTTCTATCCTTTTAGAGAAAAGAGGTTTCCTTCTATGTCAACGATACAACAAACCACAGACGGAAAAGAGAAGCAGAAGCTTCTAATCTTGAACGAGAATCTGTGGAAAATGATGTTCCAGCTATCGTGGCCAGCTATTATCGCCATGGTATTGTACGGTTTAAACGCGGTGATCGCTGCTGTATTTGTCGGCCGATATGTAGGCGAGACTGCCTTAGCGGGTGTCTCCGTAGCCTACCCATTGACACAGATCAGCCTGGGGTTAGGCTCTCTGATCGGGGTTGGAGCGGGTGCGGTGCTGAGCATTGCCATTGGAAGGCAGGATCAGCTTACCCAGCAGCGATTGATGGGCAATGTGAATTATCTGACGGTCCTTGTGACTGCAGTCTACATGGTGCTGGGTCTATTATTTTCTAGTCAACTGGTGTCAATCATGGGGGGAGAGGGACAAACGCTGACGCTGGGTAACAGCTACTTCAGAATTACCGTCTGGGGGTCTTTCTTCTGGATCTACGGTTTGGCCGCGAATATGATTGTCAGAGCCGAGGGCAAGATGAAATCTGCAGCAGTAGTGATGGGCATTGGCTTGGTGGCGGATGTTCTATGCAATTATTTGCTGGTGGCCGTCCTGCAGCTTGGGGTGGAGGGTGCCGCCTGGGCAACCAATATCGGTATGTTCGACTATACACTGCTGGGCTGGATTTATTTCGGCAGAGGGTGGTCTTCCTTCAAGACCAAAACCTTTGCGATTTACCAGGATAGAGCAACGCTAAAATCGATTTTCAGTCTGGGCATGTCCTCCTTCATTATGAATTTTATGAACCTGGTGCAGGCGGTGATTGTGTTCAATGCCCTGTCCAAATACGGGACCATTGCTGATGTGGCCTTCTATGGGGTTGTTTTCCGGGTGTTCACGTTCTTGCTCACACCGATTTTCGGTCTTATGCGTGCGCTCCAGCCAGTCATTGGAATTAACTTCGGAGCAGAAAAATACGAGCGTGTCATTCAATCCTACAAAATATTCACATTCGCTTCGATGGTGCTGACCCTGCCATTCTGGCTAATCGCCATGTGGAATCCGCAGATGATTCTGGGGTTAATGTTACCCGATCCGGTCTTCAACGGGTCGGAGTTGATGTACTTTCGAATCAATATGGCTGTTCTGCCGCTACTATCGATGATTTTTATGGCAATGACCTTCTTCCCTTCTATTGATAAAGGAAAACCGGCCGCGATCATTGGGATTGCCAGACAGCTCGTGTTCTACGTTCCAGTGATGCTTGTGTTGCCGAGAATCATGGGAGTTTCCGGGGTGTACTGGGGGACGCTGGCGATTGACGCCATTGTCGTACTGTGGACGGCGTGGATGGTTCGTAAGGAATTCAGCCTTCTACGGAAGCGAGGCAGTGCCCCGGTCACAGAAGCTCAGCTGCAAATTTAAGGTTTATTTAATCAAAATGGCGTATACTGTTCGTTTAGAATAGATAGAGGAGGATATGTATGCGTCGTTTTACGTCTTCCAAAGGACTGAATATGCTACTTTTACTGCTGCTGCTCGGCGGATTTCTGCTTAATTTTTTCATGCAGACTGCTTCGCTCGGGATGAATGCCGGCAGCGCTTTGGCCTGGATTTCGCAATATTACTGGCTTTATATATTTGGTAGCTTGTTCTTTTTCTTTGTACTGCTTTGCTTTGCTGTGATTGTCCCTAACATTTATGCCGGAACGCTGCTGGCGTTCGCAGGATGCCTTCTGATCGGCATAGCGGATTACAAGAAGCTGTCCACGACTGGGGAGCCGCTGTTCCCCTGGGACTTAATGCAGCTTAAAAACGCTCGTGAGATGAGCAAAATCACATCAGGGATGATCTCCCCGCTCGCAGTGGTACTGGCAGTCGTCCTGTTAGTGGTAGCAGTTTATTTAATCTGGAAGCTGCCTAAAGTGAAGATTCGCTTCTCACTGCGCGCAGCCTTCACGGTTCTCTCCGCTGTTATGATCGCCGGATTTATCTGGATGGTTAGTGGTCAGCATGCGCTGGCGACCTCTATTCAGTACCAGAATATTTACTGGAACCAGAAGGTCAATTATAGCCAGAATGGTTTTGTGTTTGCCTTCACGGGCAATCTCAAGCAGAAGCTGATCGAGAAGCCGGATGACTACAGTCAGGAGTCTATTGCCCGGATTGCTAAGAAATATGGTGCCTTACCGGCTGGTAAAGATAAGACTGCTGCGCTGGCGGAGCGTCCAAACATTATGTATATGATGGACGAAGCGTTCTTTGATGTGACCCGTCTGCCTGGCTTTACCTTCAGCGAAGATCCGCTGGCTTACATTCATCAGGAGGGGCAGAATACTCCATCCGGTTACCTGCTCTCGCCGGAGTTTGGCGGGAACACGGCCAATGTCGAATTTGAGGCGCTGACCGGCTTGTCGATGTATTTTCTGAAAGATGGCTCAATTCCCTATCAACAGAAGATTGTCAAAATGTCGGAGATGCCTTCCATTGTCAGTATACTCAAGAATAGAGGCTATCAGGCGCTGGCTGTTCACCCTTTTGACAATACCTTCTATAATCGAAACCGGGTCTATCCGATCCTGGGCTTCGACGAATTTACCAGTGAGAAGGAAATGGAGAACTCCAAGCGGATTACGCCCAACGGTTATATTTCCGATATGTCCGCCGTTCAAGAGGCCCTGGATAAGTTGAAGGCAGCAAAGCAGCCGACCTTTCTACACCTTGTAACCATGCAGAATCACTTTCCTTTTATTAAAGGATTGAACGGAGAGAATACCATTAGTGTAGGCGGTACACAGCCGGCATGGAAAGATGAACTGGAGACCTATGTCCATGACACGAAGCTGACGGATGAGGCGGTGGCTTATCTGGCTAAGGAGCTGAAAACAATTCAGCGACCGACAATCGTCGCCTTCTGGGGTGACCATCTGCCAGCGTTGTCGGCTGATATTTACACCCAGGCGGGATGGGACAATGATCCAAGATTGAAGCATGAGACAAAGTTAATCTATTTAGCTAATTTTGATATTGGAAAAGAACCGGCGGGGACGATGAGCCCTGCGTTCATCGGACCCACGGTATTTCAGTTGTCGGGTCAGGAGATGCCTGTATTCTACAAGCTTCTGAGAGAGGTGCAGGCAGAGATTCCGGGTCTGAGTAAAAGTGTGCTCATCGGTTCTTCTGATCCCATCAAGGATCTGAGCGAGCAGCAGAAGGCGCTTTTAGAGGATTATCGACTTGTGGAGTACGATATTCTGGAAGGCGAGAATTATTCGCAGGATTTGCTGTTTTAGGTGGTTGGTACAACGTTGGTACAATAGCAGATCTATTAGTAGTGCCCGGGGCAACCCGGGCATTTTTTATGGATAAAGATTTAATACAAATGTCTAGAAACTGATTATTATAGTCTTTAGGCGACTTAATGAGAACGCAAAAAAGCCTTCCATAATGGAAGGCTTCTGCATGACGTCCCGGAAGGGATTCGAACCCCCGACCGTGCGCTTAGAAGGCGCATGCTCTATCCAGCTGAGCTACCGGGACACGTCTAATGAGTGAAAAGCAAGCAAAAATTATGTTATCATACATAAGAGTGTTTTTCAAGCTGTTTTTTTAAACGTGACCAAGGATATGCTATAATCAACCAAGATATCGGTTTGAAAAAAAGGAGGTGCCCTCATTAAACAATCAAATTCCCCTGCTAAAGACAATATCGTGTTGTTTCCGCGCACGCTGGATTACTACCAGATTCAGCTGACGGTTATGCTGGAGAGTGAGCGTTACGGGGAAGCGATGGAGCTGCTGCGGTTTCTGCTGCAGTGCCAGGGACAGGAAGAGCGGCACTATGAGGAATGGCAGTCCCTGCTCGATTGGCTGGTGGCAGCTTTTCCTTATGCCTCCGGCAGCGGAGAAACGGACAGCAGTTCCCGGCAAGAAGAGGAAGATCTCAGGGAGGAGGATATGGCTCGGGTACTGGCGAGATCCAAGCTGGAGGAAGATGCCGACTATCCCATTAAACTGCTGAGAAAAATCATGGAAGAACCATTGTCCGAATCGACAATTCTGGCGTTGGAGCAGCTCTCCTACCTGGAAGGGGAAGGAATCGATGAGGCACTGAGTCATTGGCTTCAGCAGAGCGATGTCCATCCACTTTTGCAATTCCGGACACTGCAGACGCTGCGACGGCGCGGCGCCCAGGGAAGCATTCATCTGGCCCGGGGCCAGGAGACGGTCGTTGTCGAGATCGAGAGTGTGCCGCTGCAGAACGAGGAGTTCCCGCCGCAGATAAGTCAGGTCCTGGAACGAGTGGCTGAGCAGGCCGAGGTACATGAACCTACGCTGTATTATTTTGCCCAGGAGCTCTGGGGGCAGTTCGTGATGTCTATCTACGAATCCAGAGATTATCGGACGCTGCTGGAAGGGGAGGATGTCATGCTGGACATATGGGCCGGGGCGCTGCACCAAATGGTCTCCGAGAGTCTTAACGGTGTCCGGCAGGAAGAAGAAACTCGGGCCATGTATGGGATCACAGATAGCATGCGCTTTCAATTTGAAGGAGCCTACCGTACTCTGAAAGGATTTGTAAAGACTTCTCTACTTGATAAATGAAGTGATGTTGTATATAATATAATGGTTATTCTGTGCGTGAACTGCGTGAATATTTGAGTAAACTTGTGAACCTATTTTTGGAGGGGAAAGTATAACATGAAAGCAACTTGGGAAAAGATAGAGAAGAACCTTGGCGTTCTTGAAGTCGAAGTCGGAGCAGACCGTGTAGCTGCAGCACTCGACAAAGCTTTTAATAAAGTAGTTAAGAAGGCAAACGTGCCTGGATTCCGTAAAGGTAAAGTGCCACGGCCGATTTTCGAATCCCGTTTTGGTGTAGAAAGCCTGTACCAGGATGCCATTGACATCCTTCTTCCTGAAGCTTACGGTGAAGCGGTTGAACAAACCGATATCTTCCCTGTAGATCGTCCTGAAGTGGACATCGAGCAATTTGCTAAAGGTCAATCTTTCATTTTCAAAGCGAAAATCACTGTGAAACCAGAAGTAGTCCTTGGTCAATATAAAGGTCTGGAAGTTCCAGTTCAAAAAGCTGAAGTTACAGAAGATGAGCTGACTGCAGAATTGACTCGTCTGCAAGAGCGTCACGCTGAGCTGGTTGTCGTTGAAGACGAAACAGCAGCTCTGGGCGACATCGCCGTTATCGATTTCGACGGTTCTGTTGATGGCGTACAATTCGAAGGCGGACAAGCTGAGCGTCATTCCTTGGAGCTGGGAAGCAATTCCTTCATTCCAGGTTTTGAAGAGCAAGTTGTAGGCATGGGCACTGGAGACTTCAAAGATGTTGAAGTTACTTTCCCTGAAGCTTACCATGCTGAGAACCTTGCAGGTAAAGCTGCTGTATTCAAAGTGAAGCTGCACGAAATCAAACGCAAACAGCTTCCGGCTCTGGATGATGAGTTCGCTAAAGATGTAAGTGAATTCGATACACTGGATGAGTACAAAGCAGATCTGAAACAACAACTGGAATCCCGTAAATCGGATGAACTGAAAGGCGCTCGCGAGAACGCTGTTGTTGACAAAGCTGCAGCAAACGCTGAAGTGGAAATTCCAGAAGCGATGATCGACAGCGAAATCCAAAACATGGTTCGCGACTTCGACAACCGTCTTCGTCAACAAGGCATGAACATGGACATGTTCCTTAGCTTCTCCGGCCAAACTCGTGAAGACCTGCAAAACCAAATGAAGGGCGATGCTGAAAAACGCGTTCGCAACAACCTGGTTCTGGAAGTTATCGCGAAGCAAGAGAACATTGAAGTGTCCGAGGAAGATGTAAACAAAGAGCTGGCTACTATGGCTGAATCTTTCAAACGTACTCCTGAAGAAATCCGTAGCATTCTTGCAGGTAACGGTTCCCTGGGCAGCCTGAGCGAAGAGCTCTCCCTGCGCAAAACCATTGACTTGCTTGTTGAAAGCAGCGTAGAAGTTGAAGCTACTGAAGAAGCTGCTGCTGATACAGCTGAAGATAAAAGCGCTGAGTAATTCCTGCGCGAATTGATCCACCTATAATGGCCTGCTAGCAGGCCTTCATACACAGAAGATAAGGCACGTATATTTAGCTACGTGCCTTATTTTTTACATATGACATGTATTTCACTGCCTTTCAGGGATGATAATTCTCAGCAAGCTTCCGGATGCGGTTATGAAACCCTGTCAATACGGATATAATTGCGAGGTAATGTCATACACATAAGCAATGTAATAGACCCCGGTAGTGAAAAAATGACATTGCGTCTTGAACGTGTTAAAATATTTCTGAAACGGAAAGACTAATCTATACAGAGAAAAGAGGTTGGTGACATGAGTCTGGTACCAATGGTTGTGGAATCTACAAGTCGGGGCGAACGCTCATACGATATCTATTCCAGGTTGCTTAAGGACCGCATCATTTTCTTGAGCAATGCGATTGACGATGATGTCGCCAATCTGGTTATCGCCCAGTTGTTGTTTCTGGCTGCGGATGACCCCGAAAAAGACATACACCTGTACATCAATTCACCCGGTGGTTCTGTAACAGCCGGCATGGGTATATATGATACGATGCAGCACATCAAACCGGATGTTTCAACGATTTGTGTGGGCATGGCCGCAAGTATGGGGTCGCTGCTTCTGACGGCGGGTGCGCCGGGTAAACGTTTTGCGCTTGCCAATAGCGAGGTCATGATTCATCAGCCGCTGGGTGGCGTTCAAGGCCAGGCTTCCGATATCTGGATTCACACAGACTGGATTCTCAAGACCAGACAGAAGCTGAATCAAATTTATGTAGATCGCACAGGTCAGCCCCTTGAAAAAATCGAACGGGATACCGACCGCGATAACTTCATGAGCGCGGAAGAAGCCAAGGAATACGGGCTTATTGACCAAGTCCTCACTTCACCGATCAAATCTTAAAGGGGTGGTTAGATGTTTAAGTTTAATGATGAAAAAGGACAATTGAAATGTTCTTTTTGCGGTAAATCGCAAGAACAGGTACGCAAACTAGTAGCCGGACCTGGCGTTTATATATGCGACGAATGTATCGAGCTGTGCACGGAAATCGTGGAAGAAGAGCTCGGTCATGAGGAAGAGCTGGATCTGAAAGATATTCCGAAACCGAAAGAAATTCGCGATATTCTTGATCAATATGTTATCGGTCAGGAGCAAGCTAAGAAATCCCTGTCGGTAGCGGTATACAATCACTATAAGCGTGTGAACAGTCAGAGCAAGGTGGAAGATGTCGAGCTGACGAAGAGTAATATTCTGTTGCTTGGTCCGACAGGTTCCGGTAAGACGCTCTTGGCACAGACTATGGCGAAGATTCTTAACGTACCTTTTGCCATTGCCGATGCGACTTCCTTGACAGAAGCCGGTTATGTTGGTGAGGATGTGGAAAATATTCTCCTGAAGCTGATCCAAGCGGCCGATTATGATGTGGAAAAAGCCGAACGCGGTATTATCTATATTGATGAAATTGATAAAGTGGCACGTAAATCCGAGAATCCGTCCATTACCCGTGACGTTTCGGGTGAAGGTGTACAGCAAGCCTTGCTGAAAATTCTTGAAGGCACAGTAGCTTCCGTTCCACCGCAAGGCGGACGTAAGCATCCACATCAAGAATTCATCCAGATCGACACTACGAACATCCTGTTTATCGTTGGTGGTGCCTTCGATGGTCTGGAACAAATGATCAAACGCCGGATCGGTAAAAAGGTCATCGGCTTCAACGCTGCAGCTGAAGGTCAAAAGGATCTGAAACCTGGAGAGTACCTGTCCATGGTATTGCCGGAAGACCTACTCAAATTCGGTCTGATCCCTGAATTCGTAGGCCGTTTGCCGGTCATCTCGACTCTAGAGCCGCTGGATGAGAAGACTTTGGTACGGATTCTGTCCGAACCTAAGAATGCACTCACGAAGCAATACATCAAATTGCTGGAGATGGATAACGTTGCGCTGAAGTTCGAGCCACTGGCGCTTGAAGCGATTGCGAAGGAAGCCATCAAACGCAATACTGGTGCCCGCGGTCTCCGTGCCATCATCGAGAGCATTATGCTTGACGTGATGTATGAAGTACCTTCTCGCGATGACATCAAGGATTGTGTCATTACCGAGCAGGTTGTTCAAGAGAAGGCTCTGCCGGAATTGAACATCAAGAAAGACAAGAAACAAGAGGAAAGCGCGTAACGCTTCTTTAACAATACATGCCATCGTCTCCACCTTTCTTCCGCTTATCCCGCTTCACTGGCGGGAGCGAAGGGGTGGAGCTTTGGCGTTATGGGGGAGAAATCATGTTCTTGAGACACCAGACCCGTCCCGTCAATGTAGGCGGAGTCATTATTGGCGGTAATAACGAGGTTGCGATTCAAAGCATGTGTACTACCAAAACTGCGGATGTAGAAGCTACTGTAGCGGAAATTCTGCGGCTTGAGGAAGCCGGATGTCAGCTGGTGCGCGTCACCGTCAACAACGAAGAAGCTGCTGAGGCTATCAAGGAAATCAAGAAACGGATTCATATCCCGCTTGTAGCGGATATTCATTTTAATTATAAGCTGGCACTCATAGCGATTGAGAACGGTATTGATAAGGTGCGGATTAACCCGGGTAACATCGGCCGTCGCGAGAAGGTTGAAGCGGTAGTCAAGGCCTGTAAGGAAAAAGGGATTCCTATCCGGATTGGCGTAAACGCTGGTTCACTGGAGAATCATCTGCTTGAGAAGTACGGTTATCCGACCCCTGAAGCGATGGTTGAGAGTGCTTTGTATCATATTGGGATTCTGGAAGAGCTGGATTTCCACGATATTATCGTATCGCTTAAGGCGTCTGATGTGCCGATGGCTATTGAAGCATACCGCCAGGCGGCAGAAGTTATCCCTTACCCACTGCATCTGGGTATTACTGAATCCGGTACGTTGTTCGCCGGGACGGTGAAGAGCTCGGCAGGTATTGGGGCCCTGCTCTCCATGGGTATTGGTAGCACCGTGCGGATTTCACTGAGTGCCGATCCGGTGGAAGAAGTGAAGGTAGCACGTGAGCTCCTGAAGACCTTCGGTCTGATCTCCAACGCGGCTACACTGATTTCCTGTCCGACCTGTGGACGACTGGATATCGATTTGTTCTCCATTGCCAACGAAGTGGAAGAATACATTTCCAAGCTCAAGGTGCCGATCAAAGTATCTGTGCTGGGCTGCGCCGTTAACGGCCCAGGCGAAGCGCGTGAAGCGGATATCGGGATTGCCGGCGCGCGCGGAGAAGGCCTGCTGTTCCGTTATGGCCGGATGATCCGCAAGGTGCCCGAAGCCGATCTCGTTTCCGAATTGAAAAAAGAGATCGACGCCATCGTAGTTCATTTTGAAGCTACCGGGGAAATTCCCGGCCGTAAGCATGCCCAATTAGGGCCGATTGAAACGGCGTAATCCGATTATTTTATTCTACTATTCATGGTTTGGGAGTAGCCTGACATCGTTGCTCGACTGATGCTGGGCAGCTTGTACTGAGAAACTGATGTTGGTAAACTGATCTTGGACAGCTCGCTGAGAAACTGATTTTAGTGTACTCATACTATGCAGCTTGTACCGAGGGGCTATTTCGAAAATAGAGGCATTTTTGCCCCTTATATACGCGCCAAGTGAGGGAAGAACCAATATAAGTGCATTTCTGCACCTTATATTTTGCAAATGTTAGGGTTTAGGTGAATAACCTTCGAATTAAGGTACTAAAATACCCTTATTTCTAAATATCCCTAATTATCAGTGTGATTAAGATACGATTTTGCCCTTAAGTTGTCCCAGCCATCAGTTGTGGGAGGAAAACGGCATGATGCATATTTGTAAGTAGTGGCGAAGAACGCCCTGCGAACGCTCCGGGTTATCCGGCGGCGAGAGCGGGGCGTTTTTTTGTATTTTTTAAATAAAGGAGGAGAAGACCATCAATTATGAACAAGCACATGAAGCTTTTCTGGAGCATCATCTGACCGCTAGGTCGGGAGAAAGGCAGGGTCGGCTGAAAAGAGGACACGGGCATGCTGAACAACTATTTTTACACAATGTATGGTGGCCGCTTCGGGGAGATTTCGCTGACTTGCACCCGGAGTATGAAGTGTTGGATTGGCGAGGACGTTCATACTTTGCAGATTTCGCGTATTTACCAGGCCCCCTCAAACTGTTGTTCGAGATCAAAGGGTATGCAGCGCATGTTAGAGATATGGATAGACAGAAGTACAGTAATGAGCTGAACAGAGAAACTTTTCTGTATGGGATGGGGTATCAGGTACTTTCCTTCGCTTACGATGACGTGGAACAACGTCCTGATTTGTGTATAACCCTACTAAGACTTGCGCTCAGCCGGCACCAGACGATTAAGGCGCCAGATGGCAGAGTTCAGCTCATGGAAAAAGAAGTCATGCGTTTCGTCGTAGGGCAAGCTGGGAGCATCCGTCCGAAGGATGTGGCCGATTTTTTTGCATTGAACCCAAGAAGGGTACGTATGCTGCTGTCGGGATTGTGTGAGAAGGGCTGGCTGGTACCTGTTAAAAAAGGTGAAGGAATGCGGAATGTACAGTATGAACTAGGCCGTGAGGTTCTGCATTACTGGGATTAATGAGAGAGAGTTGGGAAAGTAGAACGCTAATACAGAAATCATTCTCCTCCGAGCGTTTATGAATGACCGAAACGGCTATACTACCTAGTAGTAGCCAAGGGTGCAAGAATGGTATTCAGAACGAACAGGGGGATGACCTATGGAATTAAGTATATTGCTGATGATCGTGCAGCTCTTTTTCGCGCTGGTTATCGGCGTTTATTTTTGGAATCTGCTGCGGGGACAGAAGACCAATAAAACTGCGGTAGACCGAGAGTCGCGAAAAGAGCTGGATAAGCTGCGCAAAATGCGGATGGTGTCGCTGACTAAGCCGCTATCGGAGAAGACACGTCCGGCCTCTATCGGAGATATTGTCGGGCAGAAGGATGGCCTGCGGGCTTTGAAGGCAGCGCTGTGCAGCGCGAATCCGCAGCATGTTATCGTTTACGGGCCACCAGGTGTGGGCAAGACGGCCGCAGCGCGTGTAGTGATGGAAGAGGCGAAGAAGAATGTGCTCTCCCCGTTTAAAAATGATGCTAAATTCACGGAGATCGATGCTACTACGGCCCGTTTTGATGAACGGGGAATTGCCGATCCGCTGATCGGCTCCGTGCATGACCCTATCTATCAGGGAGCCGGGGCCATGGGTGTGGCCGGAGTGCCTCAGCCCAAGCCCGGTGCGGTTACGAAGGCGCATGGGGGGATTCTGTTTCTCGACGAGATCGGGGAGCTCCATCCCATCCAGATGAACAAGCTGCTCAAAGTGCTGGAGGACCGGAAGGTGCTGCTGGAGAGCGCTTATTACAATTCGGAGGACAGTAATACGCCTGCGTATATTCATGATATTTTTCAAAACGGCCTTCCGGCCGATTTCCGTCTGGTAGGCGCAACGACGCGCTCGCCAGAGGAAATTCCGCCTGCGCTTCGCTCGCGCTGCATGGAGATTTATTTCCGGCCGCTGCTGCCGGAGGAGATTGCCGTTATTGCCCGCGATGCGATTCAGAAAATCGGGCTGAAGCCGAGTCCTGAGGCGGTTACCGTTGTCCAGCAATATGCGACCAACGGGCGGGAAGCCGTCAACATGATCCAGTTGGCGGCCGGCCTTGCGCTGACGGAGCAGCGTGAAACCCTTAGCGCGGGTGATGTAGAGTGGGTAGCGAGCAGCAGCCAGCTCCCGCTGCGCACTGAGCGCAAGATTCCCACAGCTCCGCAGGTGGGATTGGTCAACGGACTGGCTGTCTACGGGCCAGGTATGGGCACACTGCTGGAAATTGAAGTGTCGGCGGCACCCGCTACAGGCGGTCAGGGCCGACTGAACATCACTGGCGTTGTCGATGAAGAAGAGACGCGTGGCGGCTCACGCACGATCCGGCGCAAGAGTATGGCCAAGGGCTCAGTGGAGAATGTCTTGACCGTGCTGCGCACCATGAACCTGGAGCCGGACCGCTATGACCTGCACGTTAATTTCCCCGGTGGCACACCAATTGATGGACCTTCCGCCGGGGTGGCGATGGCGGTGGCGATTGTCTCGGCCATCCGGGGGCTGCCCGTGGACAACACGGTGGCGATTACTGGAGAGATTGGGATTCATGGCCGGGTGAAACCGGTGGGTGGCGTTATTGCCAAAGTCGAAGCTGCCTTCCAGGCTGGAGCCACCACGGTTCTGATTCCCAAGGACAACTGGCAATCCCTGTTCGAGGACCTCTCGCCACTGCGGGTCATTCCCGTGGAGACCGTGGAGGAAGTGTTCCGTCATCTCTTTGGCGCATATATCGCCGATGTGAGACTGCCCGCGGTATCCGGCGAGACGTTCTCGGGAGCGCCCTCGCTGCTCAAAGCAGATGCTTCCGGCGAGAGCGCTAATCTGTAGATTTTCTTATTTTGCAGATCCAATATCACCGCTATTAGCATGCAAAATAGATTGCAGTACAAACATAGCAAACACCGGCAGGCCGCATAAAAGCGGCCCGTTGGTGTTTTGATGCGGCTTTTGTTAAAATGAATGCATATGACATTACTTGAGAGCCATTGGGGGTGTGAAAGCGATGATACAGAACAAATCGAAAGGTCGTCGTTTTCCTTTATTGCCGCTTAGAGGCCTTCTTGTGTACCCAAGCATGGTGCTTCACCTGGACGTGGGCCGCGAGAAGTCAGTCAAAGCGCTGGAGAAGGCTATGGTTGAAGATAATTTAATCCTCCTTTGTTCTCAGTCAGAAGTGAATATTGAGGAACCGGGTCAGGAAGATATTTTTCGGGTGGGTACCGTCGCCAACGTAAGGCAGATGCTGAAGCTGCCAAACGGCACGATCCGTGTGCTGGTAGAAGGTGTGGAACGGGCCGAAATCATTCATTATACGGATAATGAGGAGTATTATGAAGTGATGGCGCGCGAGCTGCCGGAGGAAGAAGGAGCTGATCAGGAGAGCGATGCCCTGATGCGCACCGTTCTGAACCAGTTCGAGCACTATATCACACTTTCCAAGAAAGTTACGCCAGAGACGCTTGCTGCGGTATCTGATATTGAGGAGCCGGGGCGTTTGGCTGACGTGATTACTAGCCATCTGGCGCTGAAGATCAAGGATAAACAGGAGATCCTGGAGACCATTGATGTTCGCAAACGTCTGGAGAAGCTGCTCGATATTCTCAACAATGAGCGTGAAGTGCTGGAGCTGGAACGCAAGATCAACCAGCGTGTGAAGAAGCAGATGGAGAAGACGCAGAAGGAGTATTACCTGCGCGAGCAAATGAAAGCGATCCAGAAAGAGCTTGGTGAGAAGGAAGGCCGGGCAGGGGAAGCGGAAGAGCTGCGAGCGCAGATGGAAGAGAAGGATTTTCCCGAACGTGTCAAAGAGAAGATTGAGAAGGAGATCGACCGTCTGGAGAAAATGCCAGCCAGTTCCGCAGAAGGTGGCGTAATCCGCAACTATGTGGATTGGCTGCTTAGCCTCCCATGGAATGACTGGACCGAAGATGATCTCGATATCGTGAAGGCTGAAGAGGTGCTGGATGCCGACCATTATGGTCTGGAGAAGCCGAAGGAGCGGGTGCTGGAATATCTGGCGGTTCAACAGCTCGTCAAGAAGCTCAAGGGACCGATTCTTTGTCTTGTAGGGCCTCCGGGTGTCGGTAAAACATCGCTGGCCCGCTCGATCGCCCGTTCTCTGAATCGTAAATTCGTCCGCATCTCGCTGGGCGGTGTGCGTGATGAAGCCGAGATTCGCGGTCACCGCCGCACGTATGTCGGTGCCATGCCAGGTCGTATCATTCAAGGCATGAAGACAGCCGGCAGTACGAATCCGGTCTTCCTGCTGGATGAAATCGATAAGATGGCAGCGGATTTCCGCGGCGATCCTTCAGCCGCGCTGCTGGAGGTTCTAGACCCGGAGCAGAACAATACGTTCAGCGATCATTTTGTCGAGCTGCCATTTGACCTGTCCAACGTCATGTTCGTCACAACAGCCAATGCGGTGCACAACATCCCGCGTCCGCTTCTGGACCGGATGGAGATGCTGTTTATTCCGGGATACACCGAACTGGAGAAGCTGCAGATTGCCAGTCGTTATCTCATGCCGAAGCAGAAGAAGAACCATGGGCTGGAAGAAGAGCAGCTGAGCATACCGGAGGAGACCCTGCTTAAGATTATCCGCGAATATACGCGGGAATCCGGGGTGCGTAACCTGGAGCAGCAGATTGCCGCCTTGTGCCGCAAAGCTGCGAAGCAGCTGGTCTCGGCAGAGAAGGAAGTTGTAGTTATTCTTGAGGAAGACCTTAAGGATTACTTGGGGACCTCCAAATACCGTTATGGCATGGCCGAGCTAGAGGACCAGATCGGAACGGTCACAGGTCTGGCCTGGACCGAGGTTGGCGGAGATACGCTGCTGATTGAGGTGACGGTGGTTCCGGGCGCGGGCAAGCTGATCCTCACCGGACAGCTAGGGGATGTTATGAAGGAATCGGCGCAAGCCGCTTTCAGTTACACCCGTTCGAAAGCGGTGGAGCTGGGGCTGGAGCCTGATTTTTACGAGAAAAATGATATTCACATCCACATCCCGGAAGGTGCTATTCCGAAGGATGGACCATCGGCAGGTATTACAATCGCTACGGCGCTGATCTCTGCGTTGACCAAACGCTATGTCTCGAAGGATGTCGCCATGACCGGTGAGATTACGCTGCGCGGCCGTGTACTGCCGATCGGTGGCTTGAAGGAGAAATCTCTTGCGGCTCATCGTGCCGGGTATAAGAAAATTCTGCTGCCCAAGGACAATGAACGAGATCTGAAGGAAATTCCCGACAGCGTCAAAAAAGATGTAGAGTTCGTGCCGGTGTCCCATATGGACCAGGTGCTGCATCATGCGCTTGTCGAGCAACATACAAATCAGCAGTGAGCCACGAAGTAGTGTGCATTAGAAAGGAAGTCCTATGAAAGTTAACAGTTCCGAATTTATTATCAGTGCCGTCGGCCCTGATCAATACCCAGATGATGCCTTGCCGGAGATTGCTCTGGCAGGGCGTTCCAATGTAGGGAAATCCTCTTTAATCAATCGTATGATTAACCGCAAGAATCTGGCCCGGACCAGCTCCACCCCGGGTAAGACGCAGCATATGAACTATTACCTTATTAATGAAAACATGTATTTTGTGGACTTTCCGGGATACGGGTATGCCAAGGTGTCCAAGACCCAGCGTGCTACCTGGGGCAAAATGGTGGAAAAATATTTAGCCGAACGGGACACGCTGAAGCTTGTTCTGCTTATCGTGGATTTGCGCCACCCGCCTACGAGCAATGATAAAATGATGTTCGACTGGCTGAAGCACTATGATATTCCGCTTTGCGTGGTAGCGACCAAGGCTGATAAAATCCCCAAGACCCGCTGGCCGAAGCATGTCAAAATCATGAAGCAGGAACTCGGCGTACTGCCGGGTGATTTGTTCATTCAATTCTCATCGGAAATCGGACTTGGGCGTGAGGAGCTGTGGGCACTGGTCTCCGAGCATATTCAATCTACTGAGCAAGAAGTGGTGGAGGAAGAAGTCTCCGGTCAAGAGCCGGATGCTAGTGAAGTCTCCGAAGCGTAGAGCGTGCAGAGTAGATGTGGAATGAATCTCGTGTTCATTGTATAATCTTGCTAAACAGTGTTACCAAGAATTGAGGGATTAAGATGGCTCAGCGTCTGGCTACGGAATATGTGAATGCGACTTTGCAAATGACGGAATTTCAGATGAACCAGTTCCTGCTCTCGGCAGATACCAGTTATATCAGTCACCGTGTCAAAGTGCTCGGCGGCGGAGAACAGGAGATTGTGCTGGAGGAGGCTGGGGGAGAGGAAGTTCATTTGTCCTTTGAACGAAAAGGTAGCATTTATGTCGGCAAGTTGTCCTGCAGGGTGGTCAACCCCCATTTGAATAATGCGGTCCGCAAGCTGTTCGTGACCTACAAAGGAACAGGAACGGTACACCGAATATACAAAGGCTTCACGATGATGTATTACTATGTGGCTGGCTCTGTCCGCCAAATTTCGGAAATTACGCCTAATGGCAGCAAGCTGATCTACCAGCACAAGCATACGGCTGCGGAAATGCTGAAAATATACCATTCCAACCTCGTAGAAGAGGAGATTGCTCGCCTTAGACGGCAGGTGGATATGCTGCTGGATGCGCGCAATGCCGCGGGATCGTTGTCCCGGATTGCAGAGATTGATGGGGAATTAGGCGCTGCTGCCGCAAGGTTTTTCCAATTGGAAGCTTAATGAAAGAGTTACTGAAAAGTACAATCATTTCCAAGTGAAATGGTTGTATTTTTTTGTCGAAAAACTAAAGATATAGCAAGAAAGGACCGATAGAGAACTTATGATAGATATACATTGCCACATCTTACCCTTCCTGGATGACGGAGCTAGTGACTGGGATGCTGCGCTAGCGATGGCGAGTGATGCCCTGGCAGATGGGATCACCAGTATAGTCGCCACACCACATCATGCCAACGGACAATATATGAATCCTGCAAGTAATACAATGCTAGCTGTGGAGGAGCTGAATGAGAGACTTCGGCGGGCCGGGAACCCGCTTAACGTTCTTCCGGGCCAGGAAGTCCGTGTCTATAGCGATCTTCTGGCTGATCTGGAGCAGGGCGAGTTGTTAACTTTGGCAGGCTCTCGTTATCTTCTGCTGGAGATGCCATCCTCACGAATTCCCCGCAATATGGAGGAAGTCTGCCATGAACTGATCATTCAGGGAATCGTTCCGATTATTGCACATCCGGAGCGTAATGCCGAGGTTGCAGCAGAGCCATCCAAACTGCTAAAACTGACTGAAATAGGTGTACTGGGTCAATTGACTGCGCAAAGTCTCGCGGGTACCTTCGGGAGCAAGCTGCAAAAGCTGTCGCTGGAGCTATGCCGTGTGGGGGCTGTACATATGATCGCCTCCGATGCTCATGATAGCGTGCACCGACCGTTTGGGCTGAGTGAGGCATACAGGAAACTAGAGGTAGAAATGGGTTTGGAGGTCTGCGACTATTTTCGTGATAATACGCAGAAGATTGTCATGAATGAGCAGGTATTTCAGCAGGATTTCGTAAAAATACGAACAAAACGTCAGAAATTGTTCGGTTTTTTTTCCCGAAAAGGCTGACCTAATGCTCGATTGATGGTAGAATGGTTTTTATTGGGTTGCAGACACCATGATTTTTCCAGTTGTACCAATTAAAAAATACATAAGAAGAGGTGGATGAACAGTGACTTTGAAAAAGAAACTGGCAGTATCGACTTTGGCAGTCAGCTTGGCTGCAGCGTCCTTTGCAGGAATTCCGTTTAGCAGCGAGGGGCTGGCTAAGCAGTTTGGATTTACAGGAGTAGCAGCGGCTTCAGCAGTTACCCAGGATACTGTAAAGGATAAGATCAAGAAACTTTATGCCGAGCTTGATGAGGCAGGAAGAAAGAACTTGCTCGCCTACCAAACCGAAGCAAGCAGCATTACTACAACTCAATTTGAAAATATCTTCTCTGCATTCCTTAACAATGAGAAACTGGGCCTGAGCGCAGACAACAAAGACACTCTGTATACAGCATTTGTTGGTGTATCCAGTGTTGTCTACGATGTATATGATGGCGATTATAGCAAACTCAAAGAGATTCGCACGAATGCCGATAACATCAAGTTGCTGAAAGAAATTGCAGCTAAAGCAGATGTTGCCGATTTAACTTTTGACGATGTAGTAGATTTTATCTTTGGTGAGAACGGTGTGGAAGCTACACTTCGTAGCCTTGTAAGCAGCAAAACCAAAGAGGAATTGATTGCGATTGCAACGAATCCTACTGGACAGGAAGAACTCTTTAACGAAGCTATTGCTAAAGTCCTGAACACTAGAACTGGCTCTACCGGTGCAGCAACAGTAAGTCAAGTTGTTTACAACCTTAATATTACTTCTGCTGATGTTAAAGCAACTTTGAAGACGTTCAATACAGAGATTAAATCTGCTAAACCTGCAGTACAATCACTAGTATTGGCATATATTCGCGCATTTGGACTAGGTAATGGTGGACCTGTTGATCCAGGAACTCCTGGAACTAGCAACCCTGGTGGTGGAGACAGCTCCCCGGGTACACCGGCTGTTACAGTCGTTATTAAAGACGGCGGCGTCTACGATGTATCCAAGCTGGTATCCATTGTTGACGGCAAAGCTACACTGAAACTAGTTGATGCTGATGTGCTCAAAGCAATTGACGCACTTGTAGCAGGAAATAAAGAAGCTAAAACACTGACCCTGGATCTGGGTACTGTGAATGCTAAGACTGTAGAAGTGCCGCTGTCCAAAGCGATCATCGATGCAGCAAAAGCTAAAGGTATCGCTAACATTGCAGTAACGTTCAACGGTCTGACTGTGACGATTCCTGTAGGACAATTCGATGCTGCAATTGCGCTGACAGTTTCCAATGCTGACGATGCAGTCGTAACTTCCGTAACCAAACTGAAACTGGCTTCCAGCGTATATGAATTCGGATTGACTGTAGACGGTAAAGCCGTAACTACTTTCAAACAACCGATTACACTGAAGCTGCCATTGAAAAATACTGAAGGTCTGGACAAAGAGCTTCTTTCCGTAACCAAGCTGGTATATAACAGTCTCCAATTCCAAGGTGGGGTACTTGACGGAGATTACATTGTAGAACCGCGTGATACGTTCTCTTCTTATGCAGTACTTGAGAACAAAGTCTCCTTCAGCGATATTGCAAGTGTTCAGGCATGGGCTGGAAGACAAATTCAAGTTGTAGCTGCCAAGGGCGCGATTGAAGGCGTAGGCGACGGAAAATTTGCTCCGAAGAGCAACGTGACTCGCGCTGAATTCGCGAAGATGCTTATCCGTGGCTTGAATCTGGAGAACAGCTCTGCTACCCAATCTTTCAGCGATGTAAGAGCTAACGACTGGTTCGCACCTTATGTAGCAGTTGCTGCTGAGAAGGGCATTATCAATGGTCGTGGCGATAACAAGTTCGATCCGAATGCAACGATTACCCGTGCTGAGATGGCAACCATGATCTCCCGTGCGTTGAAATCTGTGAAGGACATCAAGGACACAGCTTCGCTGTCGGCTCTGAGCGCATTCAGTGATGCTGCCAAGATCAGTTCTACTCTGAAGGAAGGCGTTGCTTTTGCAGCAAGCCATGATCTGGTCATCGGCAATGCTGGTAAATTCAACCCTAACAATTCAGCTACTCGTGCTGAAGCAGCTGTAATTATCTACCGCACTATTAACTTCAAATAATATAGTAAATTGGAGAACCTCCTTTCATGCAGATGAGAGGAGGTCCTTCTCTGGGATATTCTAGAAACAACTTGGAGGTAATTTCACTTGTCATCACAAGAATTGGATCTTCGCGATTATTTCCGGATCGTCAGGAAGAGACTGTGGATGATCGTCAGTATTGTTGTAATCGTGTGTGCTCTTGCCGGGGTGTACAGCTTGTATATCAAGAAACCGGTGTATGAAGCATCCACCAAAATTATCGTCAACCAGACTCCGACCCAGTCGGCGATGACGCAGCTTGATCTTAATCAGATCAATACCAATATTCAACTGATTAATACGTATAAAGAAATTATCAAAACACCGGCTATTCTGGATACCGTTATCAAGAATTATCCGCAGTTCAACATTACTACCGAAGAGCTTCTAAAAAAGGTTAATGTCAGCTCCGTCAACAATACGCAGGTGATGACACTTGTCGTTCGAGATAATTCCTACACACAAGCCGCAGAGATCGTGAATGCCATTTCGCTTGTGTTCAAGCAGGAAATTCCATCGCTATTCAATGTTCAGAACGTATCGATCTTGAATGAAGCTAAAGTGAATCCTCCAGTTGAACCTGGACCCGTCGAACCCAATGTGTTGTTGAATATCGCCATCGCTTTTGTAGTGTCGTTGATGATTGGATTAGGCATCGCCTTCCTACTCGAATACATGGACGATACCATCAAGACGGAAGCGGATATTGAGAAATATCTGGGTCTGCCTACGATCGCGATGATTACAAGAGTGGGACAAGAGAATGGTGCCAAGCCCACTTCAAGACAGGCTCAAGCCCAAACTTCTGGAAAGGCAGGGGACCTTGAACATGTCACAGTCACCAAATAATCAACAACGTCACCTCATTACCGTTACTAACCCGCGCTCACCTATATCGGAAGCTTTCCGCGCGCTGCGGACGAATATTGATTTTTCTTCGGTGGATGAGAAGATCCAGATCATTATGATTACCTCCTCCGGTCCGGAAGAAGGTAAGTCCACTGTTTCGGCCAACCTGGCTGCTGCATATGCGCAGTCTGATAAGAAAGTGCTGTTAATTGATGGCGATTTGCGCAAGCCTACCGCCCATAAGACATTTAAGCTCAGTAACCGCTATGGACTATCGTCTCTACTGTCCAAGCAGGCTGATCTGGAGGATGTAGTGCAGGAGTCGGGTGTACCTAACCTATCCCTGATCACATCAGGACCACTTCCGCCGAACCCGGCTGAGATGATGGCCTCCAACCGCATGACCACCGTGCTTCAGGAAATGCGTGAAGTATTCGATATTGTGATTATCGATACACCTCCACTCCTGGCAGTGACCGATGCGCAGATTGTGGCTTCGAAGAGCGATGGCGTAATCATGGTAGTCAGCTACGGTAAGGTAAAACGAGATATTGCGATGAAAGCCAAGTCCGGTCTGGATCGGGTAGGGGCGAAGATGCTGGGCGTCGTGTTGAATAACGTTAAACGCAAGGCCAGCGAGGGTTATTACTATTACTATTACGGAAATTAACCGGAATCGTAGGGAAAATGTTATTTTTGGAGGCACTGAAAATGACAGCGAAAACTAGAATAGTTGTATTATTTCTCGTAGACCTTGCCATCATCTGGTTCAGTATTGTGACATCCTATCTGTTCCGTTTTTATGATGACATGCCTAGGGAATATTACATCCAAATTTATCAATATGGACTGATCTCAACCGTAACCTTCGGCGGGAGCCTGATTTATTTTGGCTTATATCGGCGAATGTGGCAGTATGCCAGCATCGGAGAGATCATATCAGTCATTAAGGCTATTCTGGTAGGGGCGCTGCTCTCTTACGGCATAGCCTTCATCATTTTACCGGAACGTGTGCCGTTTGGAGTAGAAGTTCGTTCGGTGGAGACCATTTTGGTTCTGGTAGGGGGTGTGCGTTTCTTTTGGAGGGTGATTCATAGAGAGCGAATTAACTACAAGGATACGCAGACCCACACCCTCATTGTAGGAGCAGGAGATTGCGGTACACTTATAGCCCGGGAAATGATGGGCCCGATGTTTGCTCATAACAAGATCGTGGGATTCATTGACGACAGTATGAATAAATATCATATGTCGATATTGGGGATTCCTGTACTGGGCAATCGTTATTCTATTCCTAGCATTGTGAAGGAACGAAATATTCATGAGATTATCATTGCTATGCCATCCGTCTCTCGCACGGAGATTTCCGAAATCATTAACATTGCCAAGAAGACTGGCGCGAAGCTGAAGATTATCCCTGCACTTAATGATCTCATCGCTGGCAAAATATCCGTCAAGAAGCTGCGTGATGTCAGTGTAGAGGATTTGCTGGGACGGGAGCCCATTGTCGCAGATATGAATGGCATTCTGGGGTATGTCTATGGCAGAAGTGTGTTAGTTACCGGAGCAGGCGGGTCCATTGGTTCAGAGCTTTGTAGGCAGATCCTACCTTTCTCACCGGACAAGCTTCTCTTGCTAGGACACGGAGAGAACAGTATCTATACCATTGAGATGGAGCTTCGCAAGAGCTTTCCAGAAGCGCAAATCGTTACAATCATTGCAGATGTACAGGACCGCACCCGGATGATGGATGTCTTCCGCAGTCATAGACCGCAAGTGGTCTTTCATGCAGCAGCACATAAACACGTTCCCTTGATGGAGCGGAATCCTTCTGAAGCGATCAAGAATAACGTGTTCGGTACACGTAACGTAGCAGATTGTGCTGACAAATATGGCGCCCAACGCTTCGTGATGATCTCTTCAGACAAAGCTGTGAATCCTACCAGTGTTATGGGGGCGACCAAGCGGATTGCAGAGATGTATGTGCAGAGCCTGAGTGCAACAAGTCAGACCAAATTCTCGGCGGTGCGCTTCGGTAATGTGCTGGGTAGCCGAGGTAGTGTAATCCCGGCATTCAAACAGCAGATTGCAGCGGGTGGACCGGTAACGGTAACGCATCCTGAGATGGTACGCTATTTCATGACCATTCCAGAAGCTGTACAGCTTGTTATCCAGTCTGGCGCTTTTGCCAAAGGTGGAGAAGTATTTGTCCTGGATATGGGAGAACCGGTGAAGATCCTTACGCTGGCTGAAGATTTAATTACGTTATCCGGGTACGAGCCGTATGTAGATATTGAGATTAAGTTCTCAGGAATTCGTGAAGGCGAAAAGCTGTACGAAGAACTCCTGACGGATGAAGAGAATCTGGGAGCGACCCAGCATAACCGGATTTTCATAGGAAAACCGGAGATTATGAACCAGAACCAGCTTGAACTTGAATTCAAGCGTCTGGAGCGTGTACTGCCTGAGGAGCCGGAAGCCATTCGGGAAGTCATTAACCAGATTGTCCCCATGCAGCCGGTCGCACAAGCGGCGATTAGTTGACTAATCTAACTCAAAGCAGGGGGAACCCCATAATGGTAAAGAAAAAGAAGTGGAAGAAAATTGTATTCTGGACTCTCTCCATAATCATTGTACTAGGTGTTGGTGGCGCATTCGCAGCTAATTATGCCGTTGACAAGCTTATGAATTCCATGGCAGATGGATTTGATCTGGATGCAGAAGACCCTGTTGTAGCTGATGGATCAGGTAACGATAAATCACCAAATGTGCCTGACTCTGCTAACACTAGCGTTCCAGCACAGGAAACAGACTCTTCTAATGCAAGCCCTTCCGAGGGAGGAAATGGAACTGCGCCAACGAAGAAGCCTGCTGAAGGTGCTTCAGGGACAGCTTCAGCTGGAGACAAAGCTACTACTGGAACTTCTAAAGATGGCTATGCTGCAGAAGTCTCCAAAGACAAGGCTAAGGAAATTCAACAGAGTATCACTGTGAAAGATAAAGCAGATGTCGTATCTATTGTTCTCGGTCAACTCAGCGCCTCAGATATTAAACGGCTGCAAGAGCTTGCACAAGGCGGCTTAACCGTCGAAAAGAAGAAGGAAGCGCGCAGCATTATTCTTGGCAAGGTAAGTGAAGAACAATACAATGAGCTGTCGAAAATCGCCAAGAAATACGGGGTTAGCCAAGGGAAAACGCGTGATCAAGTCATCCAAGAAGAGAAGGACGTGACTAAGAGTGAGTAAATTAAAAGTTTCAGCCGTTATGTTGAGCCTGGCAGTATTAATCAATGTCGCGCCATTATCTGTATCCGCTCCGGCTTCGGTAGCTGCGGCATCCACAACCACCAAGACTAGTTCCATTAAAGTACAGACTGTAGATGTGAAAATGGTGTTTGACGGCGTATCCCTCCAGCCGCCAGTAGGACAACATGTATTTATGTACAACAATTCTACCTATGTACCACTTCGCTTCATGTCTTATGCACTGCAAAAATCGGTGAGCTGGGATGCTAAGAACTTGAAGGTGACCGTAGCTGAGCCTAGCAGTTCAGAGTTGGTTGTGATCAAGGAATTCTTGATGAATGCATCTGGCAATCAAGCCAGTTCCGCAGCTGCAAAAAATATTACATTAAATAGCATCGATGCAAGTTATGTATTTGGCGGTTCAGCCAAAAAATTGCCTGCGGGCCAATCCAGCTATATCCTGAATGGCTCCGTATATGTACCACTACGTTTTTTATCGGAATCTGTCGGTAAATCTATTAGCTGGGATCAGAAAACAAAGACGATTACCGCAGTATCTTCAGCCGCTAACGAACAAGAGGGCAAGAACAACCCAGGCTCCAATCAGCCTGTTAACACCAAATCCCCTACAGCGACTACTGCACCATCTGCAACACCAACTCCAACAGGCGCAGCAGCAGGTAATGCAGGCGGTAGCGGCGGTGCAGGTGGCGGAGGAACAGGAAGCGATAAAGTTTCCTATGAATCCATTACTAGCGCAACGGAAGGTAAGCTGAATGCGCTCAAAGCTGAGAGTGAATCTGCATTATTCAGTACGGCTATGGAGTACATCGCAGCCAAAGATGATGCCGAGAAGAAAACGGCCATCAAGGCAAAGGGTGTTCAGCAACTGAATTCCTTCAAAGCAACATTCAATAGCATAATTGCAGATGCTGAACAAAAACTGAACGCGAACGGTTACAGTACAGCGATCATTAGTGAATATAGAAGTGCTTTTGAGGCGACTTTGAAACAAGGATTGGCATTGGCAGAAGGATTGGCGGGTTAATATCCGCCATTCTTTATAATCAGAAAAGCAGAGGTTGAGAACTGAATGAAACCCTATTTGGCTATTAAAAGAATGTTTGATTGGATTGCTGCTTTGTTTCTGATTATTGTGACTTCTCCTATCATGGTAGCAGCAATAGTAGCAATCAAAAAAGATTCCAAAGGCCCAATTCTATTTCGTCAGCAACGGCCTGGTAAGAAAGGTAAGGTTTTTACTGTTTATAAATTTAGAACAATGACTTTGGAAAAAGATATGGAAGGAAATTTTTTGCCAGATATTGAACGGATGACCAGGGTAGGTTCTTTTTTACGCAAGAGTAGTGTTGATGAACTCCCACAGCTATTTAATATCTTAAGAGGTGAAATGAGTTTTATTGGTCCTCGCCCCTTACTTGTACAGTATCTTGAACATTACACACCTGAACAAAATCGCAGACATGAAGTGGTGCCAGGCATATCTGGTTGGGCTCAAGTGAACGGTAGAAATACAATCAGTTGGGAAGACAAATTTAACTATGATGTTTGGTATGTAGATCATATAAGCTTTATGCTGGATGCGAAAATTGTTTTTAAAACGATAAAAAATGTTGTGATTCGTGATGGAATTAATAGCTCAGAAACCAACACGATGCCTATTTTTACTGGAGATACTTTGAAGGGTTAATTTCAATAGTGTGGAGATTGGGTGATTATGAATTGTCGAAACTATTGATATTGGGTGCAGGTGGACATGGTAAAGCTGTTGCAGATGCAGCAATGGCAACAGGCTCTTGGAGTGGTATAGCTTTCTTAGATAGCAATAAGAATCTTAAAGAAGTTCTAGGATTCCCAATAGTCGGAGGTATAGATGACTACACGCTTTTTCTCGAACGTTTTCCAGCAGCATTTGTTGCTATAGGACATAACAAGACTAGACTACTTTGGCTCGAAAAACTTGAGCAGGCAGGGTTTCAAATCCCGACTATTATTCATCCGGCTAGTACAATAAGTAGATTTAGTAGTATTGGAAGTGGAAGTATTGTTATGGCTGGAGTGGTGGTTAATGCTGCTACTACCATTGGAGAAGGGTGTATCCTTAACACATCAAGTTCAATTGACCATGATTGCGTTGTAGAAAAAGGAGTGCACATATCTCCAGGAGTGAATGTTAGTGGTACTGTCAGCATCAAAAGCTATACTTGGCTTGGGGTGGGTGCAAAAGTATCCAATAACATTACTATTGGTTCAAATGTTACTGTAGCTGCTGGAGCTGTGGTCATCAACAACGTATCTGATCATGTAATGGTAGCAGGGGTGCCTGCAAAAATAAAAAAAGACTTCGGAGATGAACGGTGATGAATGAACGGATTTTTTTATCCCCCCCGCATATGAGCGGAAATGAAATGAAATACATACAAGAAGCTTTTGATACTAACTGGATTGCTCCGCTGGGTACTAATGTAGATAAGTTTGAAGAAGAATTATGCGAGTATGTTGGAGTTGACCACGGGCTAGCATTGTCCTCTGGTACAGCAGGAATCCATTTGGCATTGAAATATTTTGGAGTTGGCCCTGGAGATTACGTATTTTGTTCAGACCTAACTTTTGCAGGAAGCTGCAACCCTATCCTCTATGAATATGCAAATCCAGTATTTATTGACTCAGAACCTGAAAGCTGGAATATGTCCCCGATTGCTTTAGAAAAAGCCTTTGATTGGGCCAAAAAAGAAAATAAAATGCCTAAGGCAGTTATTATAGTTGATTTATATGGTCAGAGTGCCGATTATGACTCGCTGCTTCCAATTTGTGAGCGTTTCGGAGTTCCTGTTATTGAGGATGCTGCTGAGGCGCTAGGTGCTACGTATAAAGGAAAGAAATGTGGTTCATTTGGTCATATTAGTATTTTCTCATTCAATGGCAACAAGATTATCACTACTTCTGGTGGTGGAATGGTTGTTTCCAATGATGAAGAGGCTATAAAGAAAATGCGTTTCTGGGCAACACAGTCTAAAGAGCAAGCAAAGCATTATGAACATAAAGAAGTTGGATACAATTACAGAATGTCTAACATTAGTGCGGGGATAGGGCGAGGACAGTTACAGGCTTTGGACGGTTTTATTCAATCACGAAAATCTATTAATGCTGAATATAGAGCCCTACTGAGCAATCTTCCTGTCGAATTTATGCCTTTTTCTAGTTATGGTGAACCGAATTACTGGCTGTCTGTCTTGACTGTAACTGCTAATGAGCCTGACATACAAGAAGTAATTTTAAATGAGCTTGAAAAAGAAAACATAGAGGCACGTCCTGTATGGAAGCCGATGCATTTGCAGCCTCTTTTCTGCAATGAGGTGTTCTTCGCACACACAGATAAGCAATCAGACAGACTCTTTAAAACAGGTATATGTCTGCCCTCTGGTACTGGAATGTCTAGCAGTGATTTGCAAAGGGTTGTTGGAATAATTAATGAGTCTTTAAAAGCAGTGATGAAATGAAAATTGTTATTATAGCAGGCTATACTCCATCACTTATTAACTTCAGGGGAGATATGATCAAAGCTTTCGTCAAAAACGGTAATGAGGTAATAGCGGTAGGACCAGAGGCGGGATATGAAGAGCAAATAGCAGAGCTAGGTGCACGCTTTATTCAGCTTCCAATCGCAAGGACCGGGACTAATCCTTTAAGTGATCTTTCTCTAATAAAAAGAATATACAAGCTCATCAGAAATGAGAGTCCAGATTTGGTTTTTAGTTATACCATAAAACCTGTGATTTTTGGTTCTATTGCAGCACGATTAGCAGGTGTTAAGAACATTTATGCTATGCTTACAGGTCTGGGATATGTCTTTGTAGCAAAAGGTGGGAAAGCATTTATCCTTCGAACGATAAGTAAATCTCTCTATTGGACTGCCTTGAGGAATTGTAAAAAGGTTTTATTTCAAAATCCAGATGATCTGAACGAATTTGTTTCTAATCGTTTAGTCAATTTAGAAAAGACGGCATTAATTAATGGATCTGGTGTTAATCTAGATTATTTTCAACAGGTACCATTGCCAACAAAAACAACATTCCTGATGATTTGCAGAATTATCAAGGATAAAGGGGTATTGGAGTACCTAAAAGCCGCTGAAATAGTTAAGAAAAAATATCCTCAAGTTCAATTTTCTTTAGTAGGTCCATTTGACGTAAATCCTAATTCGCTGGCATATGATGATCTGAAGTCATATGTGGACTCGGGAATTGTAGACTATTTGGGAGAAACGAAGGATGTTAGACCTTTTATTGGACAAGCTTCTGTATTTGTTCTTCCTTCTTACAGAGAAGGTACTCCGCGTACAGTATTAGAGGCAATGGCTATGGGAAGAGCAATAATTACTACTGATGCCCCGGGATGTCGAGAGACCGTTGTCGATGGGGTAAATGGATTTTTGGTTCCAGTAAAGGATGTCGAGAGATTAGCACAAGCCATGCTTAGATTAGTGGAGAATGAAAATGAGCTTCGTGAAAAAGCATTCAATAGTCTTGAAATTTGTAAAACGAAGTACGATGTCAATAAAGTCAATAGAGCTATAATGGATTATTTGAATATTGATCAAAGAGCATAATATGATTCCGGAGGGTTTATATGGCTGCGCTTTACGAAGGGATAGAAAAAAAGGAAATAAAACTATCAATTATTGGTCTTGGTTATGTAGGGATGCCTCTTGCTATAGCTTTTGCTAAAGTTGCCAATGTAATTGGATTTGATATCTCACGTAATAAGGTTGAAGAGTATAGACGGGGTATTGATGTAACCAACGAAGTGGGGAATATGGAATTAGCTGATACATCGGCGTATTTTACCTGGGAAGAAAAGTATCTCCAAGATGCCAAGTTTCATATCGTAGCAGTACCCACTCCTATAAATAAAGATAAAACTCCTGATCTAACCCCGCTAATTTCTGCCAGCAGAACATTGGGGAGAAATCTTACTAAAGACTCTATTGTAGTTTTTGAATCAACTGTATATCCGGGTGTAACGGAAGATGTATGCGTTCCTATTCTGGAGGAACTTTCTAATTTAAAATGTGGAGTCGACTTTAAAGTGGGCTATTCGCCTGAGAGAATTAATCCAGGTGATAAATTACATAGACTGGAAACGATTGTAAAAGTTGTTGCTGGTATGGACGAAGATTCTCTAGAACAAATTTCAAAAATATACGGTTTGGTCATTGAAGCTGGTGTGTACAAAGCAGAGAGCATTAAAGTTGCAGAAGCTGCAAAAGTAATTGAAAATTCACAAAGAGATATTAATATAGCGTTTATGAATGAACTCTCAATTATTTTTAATAAGCTGGGTATTGATACACAAGCTGTTTTAAAAGCAGCAGGCACTAAATGGAACTTTCTTAATTTTAGTCCTGGCCTAGTAGGGGGGCACTGTATTGGTGTAGATCCATATTATCTTACATACAAGGCAGAAGAGGTAGGATATCACTCTCAAATTATTTTGTCGGGCAGAAGAATAAATGATGGAATGGGCAAATATGTAGCCGAGAATGTAGTTAAAAATCTTATAACAGCAGATCTCTCCATTCATGACGCCAAAGTTGCAATATTAGGATTTACATTCAAAGAAGATTGCCCTGATACAAGAAATAGTAAAGTAATAGATATAGTTAATGAATTAAAAGAATATAAAATTACCCCAGTTATCTATGATCCAACAGCTGATAGTAAAGAGGCAGAAAGAGAATACGGAATAACGTTTACCGATTTTCAAAGTATTGAAGATGTGGATGCAATTGTTATAGCGGTGTCTCACAGAGAATTTTTAGAAATGAATCTAAGTGATTTTGATAAATTATTCAAAAATGTAGATAACCAAAAGAAAATAATCATAGATGTGAAAGCGATATTGAACAGAAAAGAAATAGAAGACCTAAATTACCGATATTGGAGATTATAAAATGGGCTATAAGAATTTAGTATTTCCTGTTGGCAGCAAATTTTTAGTAACGGGAGGAGCAGGATTTATTGGCTCCAACCTGTGTGAAGCGATATTAAGCATGGGATATGAAGTAAGATGTTTAGATAACTTCTCTACAGGAAAACGTGAAAACTTAGAGTCGTTCATGGACAACCCCTTATTTGAGTTATTAGAAGGGGATATCAGAGATTTGGATACCTGTATGCAAGCTTGTGAAGGTGTTGACTATGTGACACACCAAGCTTCATGGGGGAGTGTGCCGAGAAGCATAGAGATGCCTCTTTTATATGAAGAAATTAATATCAGAGGAACATTAAACATGATGGAGGCCGCACGCCAGAATAAGGTTAAAAGATTTGTGTATGCTTCCAGCTCATCTGTTTACGGTGATGAGCCAAATCTTCCTAAGATTGAGGATAGAGTAGGCAAAGTGTTGTCTCCATATGCACTAACCAAAAAGGTTGGTGAAGAATACGGAAGATTATACACACAAATCTACGGTCTTGAAACTGTAGGATTCAGATACTTTAATGTATTCGGCAGAAGACAGGACCCGCATGGTTATTATGCTGCTGTAATACCCAAGTTTGTTAAGGCTTTGTTAAACGATCAGGCTTCCAAAATTAATGGGGATGGACAGCAATCAAGAGATTTCACATATATTGAGAATGTAATTGAGGCTAACTTAAAGGGAATGCTTGCACCTAAAGAAGCAGCGGGTGAAGTGTATAATATTGCTTTTGGTGGTAGAGTGTTCCTTATCGATTTGTATAATAAATTGTGCGAGCTTTTAGGGAAAGATATACAACCAGAATATGGCCCGGATCGAGCAGGAGACGTAAAACACTCTAATGCTGATATAGCAAAAGCAACAAGATTGTTGGGATATGACCCCGATTTTGACTTCAATTCAGGGATTGAACTTGCAGTGAATTGGTATAAGGAGAATTTGTGATGGTAGAAAATACTGGTTTGCCAGTACGCATCCTCCATGTTTTTGGAATAATGAACTGTGGCGGTGCAGAAACATTCATTATGAATATTTATCGGAATATTGACCGCAATAAGATTCAATTTGATTTTATAGTTCATAGCCAAGATAAGGGGTATTATGATGATGAGATCAAAGCATTGGGCGGAAAGAAATATGTGGTTCCTAAATTTAAAGGAACTAATCTCCTGAATTATAGAAAAGCATGGAAAGATTTTTTTGAAGCTCATAGCGAGTATCGGGTTATTCATTCGCATATTAGAAGTACAGCAAGTGTTTTTTTGAACACAGCTCAAAAAAATGGATTGAAAACTATAATTCACAGCCATAGCACTTCTTCTGGAGGTGGGCTTTCTGGCTTTGTGAAAGACTTGTTGCAATTACCTTTGAGATACATCACCGATTACAGATTTGCATGTAGTACGGATGCAGGAAGATGGCTCTTTGGAAAAAAGGATTTCAGTATAATAAAAAATGCGATTAAGGTTGAGGACTATATATATAATCCTGAAGTAAGAGATATCTATCGCGAAGTCCTAGGGATAAAAGATAGATATGTAATTGGACATATAGGAAGATTCTATGAACCCAAAAATCACTTCTTTATTATTGATGTATTTAAATCAATTCATGAAACAGATTCCAATTCTGTATTATTGCTTGTTGGGGATGGGAACTTAAGACCAGAGGTAGAAAATAAGATTCAAGAGTTAGGATTGCAAAATCAAGTTATTTTTACTGGGATACGAAAAGATATTCCCGAATTATTACAGGCGATGGATGTATTTTTGTTTCCATCACTTTATGAAGGGCTTGGCATTGTATTAATAGAAGCACAAGCAGCAGGTTTACCATGTGTACTATCAGAAACATTGCCAAGTGAAGTGTCAATTACTGAACTAGTTAAATGCATATCTTTAAAAGAGACGGTAGAGATCTGGGCTAATCAAGTTCTTAAATACAAGGATTTCAATTATAGAACCGATACAAGCAGACTTATAAAGGGGAATGGTTATGATGTAATTGAACAAGCCGTTTTCTTGGGGGATTTTTATCTGGACAGTGTAACTAAATAGTATACATGAAATACATTTAGGGTGGTTTTTAGTATGTTGTTAAAGAATGATAAGCATTTGTTACTGTCTTTAGGGATACTCACCTTTTTTGCAGCTTCTTATAATATAAATTTTTTAGGATCATCCTTATCAGTAAGCGTGGGTGAATTTGTTTTTTTAGGAGCATTATTTTTTTATTTTCTTGGTGTGCTTAGTCAAAAAAGAAAAATATATGTCAATACTGTGGCGGGGCTTTTGCTTAGTATCTCCTTAGTTGGTTTTTTCTCTGTGATTAATGCATTTGATTATGGAAGATTCTTAGTGGGATTCTTTAATTATATTGAAGCTGCTCTGATTTTTATTTTCATTATTAATTTGCAATTCAGTGATAAGTCTTTGAGAACCATGTTTATGGTCTACATCTTATCTGCTGGTGTATTATCAATTCGGATAATTTTCCAAACCTATTTTGTTAATAATGGGAACTTTATCATAGGAAATAAAATTGCTATGGATGTAGGCGGAAGTAATTATCTTGCTTCATTATTATTGTTACCCTTAATCATGTCTTTGACCTTACTTATGCAAGCTGGTAAGGCTAAATCAATAATATTCTATTTAATAATGATGGTCATGCTGAGTACTTCAATTGTTTTTACAGGGTCTAGAACTGCCCTTTTAATATTGGCTGTATTAGTACCAATGTTTTTCATCTCTGATATTGTGCAATCTAAACAACCGTTAAGACAAAAAATACTTAATATAGTGGTCGTTCTAATTGGAACAGGGTTAGCGTACAGATTTTTTGAAGAATTTATTAAGCAAATGATAGTTCAAGGTCGCTTTGAAAATTTGATTTATCAGTCTAATGTTACAGCAAGGTATACTATTTTCACTGATTATTTTAAGGCATTTCTAAATCACCCCTTCTTAGGAAATGGTTTTATGAATGTTCAATCACAAGGGATTCTGATATGGGCACATAATTCTTTTCTACAAATTTTTGCTGATGCTGGGGTACTGGCGGGATGTTTGTTTATAGCTCTTATATTAGTGACTTTTAAAAGTCTTAAAGCTATCCTCATGATAGTTCAAGATAAATTCTTGCGCTCTTGTATAGTTGGATATCGACGAGGTTTTTTTGCTCTTTTTCTTCACGGCCTTTTTGAACCTAACTTCGGAACCAAGCTGTTTATGGTTTACGTTTTTATTGGGCTAGCTTTAGTTTTTGTCTCTTATCGTATAATGATTCAAAGTACCCATCCGAATGGCAGTATAGATAAAAGTGAATTATTGGTTATGAGATTAAGAAAGGGGATAATTGGAATTAAGAATATATAAAGCTGTATTATCACTTTGTAACAGTATCATTACTATTGAATTGAGTTGATCATAAATGGAATTTACTTTTTCTTTTATAATTGTTAATTACAATACAAAGCTAATAACAGCTGATTGTATTAATTCGATTAATAATAATCCTACTCTAAAGGAATTAACTTATGAAATTATTATTGTAGATAACAACTCTACTGACTATTCAGTGAAGTTTTTCCAAGAGGGAGCATTTAAAAATACTAGAGTTATTATAAACAAGATCAATGACGGTTTTGGAAAAGCTAATAACATTGGAGTTAGCTATAGCACAGGTGAATTTGTTGTGCTGCTAAATAGTGATACCTTAGTTCAAGAAACTGATTTTTCCCTATTAGTAGATACTATTAAAAAGGATAAGGAAATAGGGGTTCTTTCAGTAAAAATACTAAATGAGGATAAAACTATTCAGTCGGTTGGTTTTGAGTTTCCAAGTCTTCAAAATGAGTTGAGACTGAATCTTTTATTCTGGAACTTTAATTTTGTTAAGAAAATTAGATTTAAAAACTATAAAAATAAAAATTTGTTCAGAGTTGGGTGGGTAAGTGGCTGCTTTATGGTGATCAGACAGGAAGACTATCGTCTAGTGGGTGGCTTTGATGAGAAAATATTTATGTACGCTGAGGATGTAGATTTATGTTATAGATTAAGTAAATACGACAAATATAGCTTTACCTTGGATGAAACTTCAATTTATCATTTGCATGGTAAGTCAGGGAATAAAAAAAATATCACTTTAAGAAAAATACTAGAGAATAAAAGGAATTTATATTATGTTCTAAAGAAGAATGAAATACTTCCAAAATGGAAAATAGATGTCGTGAAATTTTCCTTTTTCATTCATGCATTAGTTTTAGTTACAATCAAGAAGCTGAGAAAGATTACTACCTGATTCAAGAAAATAGTGAGGTCTATTATGATGTCAATAATTAAAAGGTATTTTAACCTATTCATTTTTAAACGTAAATGGCGTAAATTAAACAATCACAATTTAACGACGGTTGGTAAACAGTTTCCTATAGACTGTGTAAAAGTAGGGGCTTTTACTTATGGGAAATTAAATGTTAGTTCATTTGGGAATAAGAGCGAAAGATTATTAATAGGAAATCTGGTGTCAATCGGTGGTGAGGTGAATTTCATCCTTGGTGGAAATCACCGATATGACTGCTTTTCCACTTATCCATTGAGAAAGCACATACTTCACAAAGGTAGTGAAGCTATTTCAAAGGGGCCAATTATTGTAGGTGATGATGTGTGGATAGGTAGTCACTCGGTGATATTATCAGGAGTTAACATTGGAAGAGGCACAATAATTGGAGCTGGAAGTGTTGTGACAAAAAACATTGAGCCTTATAGTATTGTTGCAGGAAACCCCGCTAGAGTTATTAAATATAGATTCGACAAACAAACCATAGCAGAACTTTTGAAGATCGACTTTAATAAAATAGACAAGCATTTCATAGAAAATAACGAGATTTTATTATATCAAACAATAAATACTCAAACTTTAAATGACATTAGTATCAAAATTCAAGGTTCAACGAAATTGTAAAGGTGATTATGTGAATGAAGCTATTAAAAGATATTATAAAAGTACTGAACTCTAACGTATTAATGCTAGTTTCAAATATAATTTTGAATTTATTAATACCTTTAACATTGAGTGTTCCTGAGTATGGTTATTATAGAAAATATATAATGTATATCACATATATTGCTGTTTTTAATCTAGGTTTTATTGATGGCATTTACATAAAATACGGTGGTGAAAGTTTAAATGGAAGACATTCTTTACTAACATCAGAACGTAGTTTTCTGGCGAAATTTCAGTTAATTGTAAGCATTATGATGGTTATAATTTCTCTTTTTATTAATGATAGAATATTGTTGTTTCTTTCACTCTCTATAATTCCAATTAATTTAGGTGGATTCCATAAAATAGTATATCAAGCTACAGGACAATTCTCTAAGTACTCTCGTGTGAATATTGTCTATACACTAGTTAATCTAATGCTTCTTCTTATTTTACTTGCCTTTAATGTTGATAATTCAATATTTTATATCAGTGCTTCCTTGGCTGCATATGTAGTGATTTTGTTATTAATGGAAATTGATTTTGCTAAACATAGAAGAGATAAGACAAAAGTAGAGAAAGTTAACTTTTACAAGTATTTTAAAGTAGGCATATTTATACTTCTTGGGAACATCGCTGTGTTACTTTTCACCAATATGGGTGCTTGGTTAGTCAATCTGTTCTTTACTATTGAAGAATTTGCACAATTTGCATTTGCGACTACAATGCTTAATATGGTTCTAGTTGTGATAAGCGCAGTAGGCTTAACTTTTTATAACTTTCTTGCAAAAAATGAAAATCATCAGATTATTAGATTCACAAAAGAGATTTTGATTGTTCTGGGAATATTATCAGGAATGATCTTTTTTATATTAGAAATGTTTATTATGAAGTATCTGCCACATTATTCTGCATCATTAAGCATTATATCCATCTCATTTGTGAATTTACCATATATAATGGTAATAAATGTTGTTATTCTCAATCTCTACAAGGCTCGGAAACAAGAGAGACGGTTCTTTAATATAGTAATCCTTATGCTTGGAATAAGTATTATATTAAATACTACCTCTTTTTATTTATTTCATTCTATGGAATGGATTGCTTTATCAACCACAATAAGTTACGTAATTTGGTATGTTTTCTCGATATATAAAGATTTTAGGTTTATGAAAGGGAATTTGAATGAGGCATTATTATTAGTGGTGCATTCTTCAGTGTTTTTATACACAGCTAATTATTTGAATTGGATGATGGGCTTTTGTTTTTATATTTTAATTTGTTTTTTGTCCTTACTTATATTTTATAAGAAAGAAATCAATGAAATATGGAAAAAAGTTAGAAGCCTTGTTAGACGTTAAAACTATACTATTTTATAATCTATATGTTTGAATCACATTTTACCAAGAATATTAGATAAGGAGTATTTTTATATGAAAGGCATTATCCTAGCGGGCGGCAGCGGCACACGCCTATACCCATTAACCATGGTTACGAGTAAACAATTACTTCCCGTTTACGACAAACCCATGATTTACTACCCATTATCCACTTTAATGCTCGCAGGTATAAAAGACATTCTCATTATTTCTACCCCAGAAGATACGCCGAGATTCGAAAGTCTTTTAGGCGACGGTTCTCAATTCGGTATCTCCTTACAATACATAGTACAACCAAGTCCTGACGGTTTAGCTCAGGCTTTTATTTTGGGTGAGAGATTTATTGGTGATGATTCGGTTGCCATGATCCTTGGAGATAATATTTACTATGGAAATGGAATGCGGAAGATCCTGCAGCGTGCATCTTCTAAAATGCATGGGGCTACAGTATTCGGATACCATGTACAAGATCCAGAACGATTCGGTGTTGTGGAATTTAATGAAGACGGTAAGGTGCTGAGTGTAGAAGAAAAACCGACTCAGCCGAAATCAAACTATGCAATCACTGGTCTATATTTTTATGATAATAGAGTTATTGAGATTGCTAAGAATGTTAAGGTCTCTTCACGTGGGGAATTGGAGATTACTTCAATAAATGAGGCGTATTTAAATCTTGGCGAGCTTGATGTAGAACTCTTGGGACGTGGATTCACATGGCTGGATACAGGAACTCATCAAAGTTTAGTCGATGCTACTAACTTTGTGCGGACTATTGAGGATCATCAAGGAATCAAAATAGCGGCTCCTGAAGAAATAGCATATATTAACGGATGGATTACGAAAGAGCATTTGTGGGATAGTGGGGAAAAATTAAGTAAGACGGGTTATGGTCAGTACTTGATGAAAGTAGCAGCGGGTAAGATACAATACTAACAACTGAAAGTGTGGTGGCTATGAAAATAACTGAGACTTTTTTACCAGGCGTAATGGTCGTTGAACCAGCCGTTTTTGGAGATCACCGAGGATGGTTTACGGAGACCTACAGCAGTGCAATATTCAAAGAGCATGGTATTGAACTGGATTTTGTACAAGATAATCAATCTTACTCTGCGACTAAGGGAACACTACGCGGTTTGCACTATCAATTACATCCTAAAGCACAGACGAAGCTGGTACGTTGCACATGTGGTGTTATTTTTGATGTAGCTGTAGATATTCGTAAGGGAAGTCCTACTTATAGCAAATGGTTTGGAATTGAACTTAGCGCGGAAAATAAGAAGCAATTACTGATTCCTAAAGGATTCGCCCATGGATTCATAACATTGACTGAGGATGTTGAAGTTCAATATAAATGCGATGAGTTGTATGCCCCGGAATGTGATGGAGGCATTCTGTGGAATGACCCTGCTATTGGCATCGAATGGCCCATTCAGGTTACACCGGTTCTGTCTGCTAAAGATGAGAAGGCTCCTTTGTTAAAAGATGCTGATTTGAATTTCACATATGAACTTTAATATTTAGAGTATAGATCTGAGGTGCGTTTAATGAGTAGACCAAAAGTGCTGGTTACAGGTGGTGCCGGCTTTATCGGTGGCAACTTCGTTCAATATATGGTTGATAAGTATCCGAATTATGATATTGTGAATCTGGACTTGCTAACCTACGCAGGGGATTTAACGAAGCATCGCCAAATGGAGAGCAAAGCAAATTATCGGTTTGTACAAGCAGATATTGCAGAGCGCGAATTCATTCAGAATCTTTTTGAGCAAGAGAAGTTTGCTTATGTTGTACATTTTGCTGCAGAAAGCCATGTTGATCGTTCTATCACTGATCCTGCAGTTTTTGTGCGAACGAATGTAATGGGGACACAGGTGCTACTGGATGCGGCCAGAAAGTATGGAATAACTAAATTCGTTCATGTGTCCACAGACGAAGTATACGGAGAGTTGGACTTTGATCCAACATCATTTTTCACCGAGGACACTCCCTTGCAGCCAAACAGTCCGTACAGTGCAAGCAAGGCAGCATCTGATTTGCTAGTTCGCGCTTACTATGAAACCTACGGGCTACCGATGAATATTACACGTTGTTCCAATAACTATGGGCCATATCATTTTCCTGAGAAGTTGATTCCGTTGACGATATCAAAGGTACTGAATGATGAGAAGGTTCCGGTATATGGAGATGGTAAGAATATTCGTGACTGGCTCCATGTATGGGATCACTGTGCTGCCATTGATCTTGTGTTGCACCAGGGTGTAGAAGGGGAAGTCTATAATGTAGGTGGACATAATGAGCGCACCAACCTTGAGGTTGTTAAAACGATCATAAACACTCTAGGAAAATCCGAGGACTTAATAGAGTTCGTAACAGATCGGTTGGGTCATGATAAACGTTATGCCATTGACCCTACCAAACTGGAACAATTGGGTTGGCAGCCAACCTATACGTTTGAAACAGGAATTGCACAGACTATCCAATGGTACATTGATAATACTGAGTGGTGGGAACAAATCCTTCGAAATGAAGCCAACAAATAATATATGAAAAACGGAGCTAATAAGACAAATAGGGGCATGTTGTCCAAGAGAAGAGTACTTACATACTTGTCTCTGTTGTTGCTGCTCACAGCCTTCCTAACCGCCGGCCGCTTTCTCGCCCTTACCCAACCAGCCAAACAAACCGAGGTCATCGTCGTCCTCAGTGGTGGCTCCGGCCGGCTGGAGGAGGCAGCCAGGTTATACAAGGCAGGCTATGCCCCATACATGATTCTGTCCAACGCCAAAGAATCAGCCATTTCCGCCGGTGATATGTTTAAGACTGCTCTCGCCTTAGGTATTCCGCAAGAAGCCATTCTAACCGAGAACGAAGCGAGAAGTACCTACCAAAACGCTGAGTTCACCCTTCCCATTATGAAGGAGCACGGTTTTACCTCTGCGATTGTCGTCTCCTCTGATTTTCATATGCGGCGAGTGAAGATCCTCTTTGATCGTGTGTACAGAAAATCGGGAATTGAGCTTACGTATATAGGTTCCGATTCTGGCTACCACGCCGTGCGCTGGTGGGGAGATCGTTATAGCCGCGAGACGACATTTAATGAATATGTGAAGATGATCGGGAATGCCTTTGGATATAACGGTCCAGAAGCGAAGGATGTGCTTAATCAGATCAAGGCCTGGTTTCGGTGAGATATCTCCGGGATCGGGTCTTTTTTGTTTTTAATAGTAGAACAAGCAATAGCGCCCGTCTGTGCAATCTATGAATCTTTTCTCAAAGCATGTCCTTACACCTATTACATATGACCCACTTCCTGTATAATAATTCCTTGGAAATCCTTCTCTGCTCTTGATAGATGATAGATACTGAGAGTAGAAGAACAATGGATGAAGATAGTGGAGGCGATGGGTAAGTGAAGGGGAAAAGTATTCGTTATGCGGCAGTCTGGTTGATGCTGCTTAGTCTGTTGTTTGGCGGGGTTGCTAATGCAGCTACGGTTGTGCAGCAGAGCAGTTCATATGTTTTCGTTGATGTGAAGACTACATACTGGGCGAATGAAGCTATTGAGAGTATGGCTAGTCAGGGAATTATTACCGGGAACCCGGATGGTACGTTTAAGCCTGAAGCGCCGATTACACGTGAGCAGCTGGCGAAGCTGATTACGTTGACGTTTGGTCTGGATTTGGTGGGAGCTGAGGAGCAGACGTTCTCTGATGTGTCCCCCTCTTCCTGGGCCTATAAATATGTGGAGTCCTCCAAGGACTACCTGACAGGCTACTTCCCTATGAAGGGCAAGCCGTTCTTTGATCCGCAGGCGAAGGCTACCCGTGAAGATGTGGCGGTAGCGCTGGTGCGGGCCATGGGTCTGGCTACTGAAGGTGTGGATGCGGAGAGCGCACTGCGCTGGAAGTTCAATGACTATGGTGATATTTCTCCGCAGCTTGCCCAAGAGGTGGCCGTGGCGGTGGACAAGAAGCTGATTCAAGGCTTCCCGGATGGAAGCTTCAAGCCGAGCGCTCCGATTAACAGAGCCTCTGTGGCTACGCTGCTGTATCGGGTGCTGAAGTCCTCTTACACCAATGCGAGCAAAGATGTACAATTGGATGTTCAGGTGCCTGCTAACGTATCCGAAGCGACGATCAAGATTACGGGCAAAGTCAATGCGGACGCCAAGGTGTACATTAATGAGGATGAAGTGGAGAACAACAACGGTTCTTTTGCGGAAGCCTACAGTTTGGATGAAGGGGAGAAAGTATACGAGTTTGTGTTCAAGGCTGTACTCCCTAACGGACGCTCCAAAATCGTAAAGAAACAGGTTACCTTCGAGACAACGGGACCGAAGCTGACCGTTCAAGCGCCTGATACGACCAATCAGCCATCCGCGCAAATCAGCGGTACGGTTAGAGACAGTAGTGATTCGCCTGCGACAGTATGGATCAACGATAAGGGTGTACATGTGTCTTATAACGGTGAGTGGAGTGCGGATATTCTTTTGAAAGAAGGAGTTAACAAGATCGTTGTGACTGCCAAGAATAAGTACGGTAAAACAGCAGTGGTGGAGAAGCAAATCACGTTCTCACTGGCTGGACCGAATCTGGTAATTGATGCTACTCCTGAAAAGACGAATAAAAACACGATTACGCTTAGCGGTACGGCAACGGATAAGAACGACAATTCCCCGAAGATCTATATGAATGACCAGCTGGTAGGCAGCTACGGTTCCTTCAACAAGACAGTTAATCTTAACGAAGGCGAGAATGTGTTTACCTTCAAGGCAACGAATAATATTGGCAAAAGCTCGGCAACGATCACCAAGAAAATTACCTTCTTGTCATACCGACCGGAGCTTGTACTGGATCTGGTACCAGAAACCAGCAGTGATGCCACCATCACCCTTAGCGGGACGGCGACAGATAACAATGACAGCTCTCCGAAGATCTATATGAATGATCAACTGGTAGGCAGCTACGGCTCCTTTAACAAGACAGTTACGCTTAAGGAAGGCGAGAA
>NZ_MAQW01000030.1:390859-448132 GCF_001682855.1 Bacillus sp. FJAT-27264
GGGAGCTGAGGAGCAGACGTTCTCTGATGTGTCCCCCTCTTCCTGGGCCTATAAATATGTGGAGTCCTCCAAGGACTACCTGACAGGCTACTTCCCTATGAAGGGCAAGCCGTTCTTTGATCCGCAGGCGAAGGCTACCCGTGAAGATGTGGCGGTAGCGCTGGTGCGGGCCATGGGTCTGGCTACTGAAGGTGTGGATGCGGAGAGCGCACTGCGCTGGAAGTTCAATGACTATGGTGATATTTCTCCGCAGCTTGCCCAAGAGGTGGCCGTGGCGGTGGACAAGAAGCTGATTCAAGGCTTCCCGGATGGAAGCTTCAAGCCGAGCGCTCCGATTAACAGAGCCTCTGTGGCTACGCTGCTGTATCGGGTGCTGAAGTCCTCTTACACCAATGCGAGCAAAGATGTACAATTGGATGTTCAGGTGCCTGCTAACGTATCCGAAGCGACGATCAAGATTACGGGCAAAGTCAATGCGGACGCCAAGGTGTACATTAATGAGGATGAAGTGGAGAACAACAACGGTTCTTTTGCGGAAGCCTACAGTTTGGATGAAGGGGAGAAAGTATACGAGTTTGTGTTCAAGGCTGTACTCCCTAACGGACGCTCCAAAATCGTAAAGAAACAGGTTACCTTCGAGACAACGGGACCGAAGCTGACCGTTCAAGCGCCTGATACGACCAATCAGCCATCCGCGCAAATCAGCGGTACGGTTAGAGACAGTAGTGATTCGCCTGCGACAGTATGGATCAACGATAAGGGTGTACATGTGTCTTATAACGGTGAGTGGAGTGCGGATATTCTTTTGAAAGAAGGAGTTAACAAGATCGTTGTGACTGCCAAGAATAAGTACGGTAAAACAGCAGTGGTGGAGAAGCAAATCACGTTCTCACTGGCTGGACCGAATCTGGTAATTGATGCTACTCCTGAAAAGACGAATAAAAACACGATTACGCTTAGCGGTACGGCAACGGATAAGAACGACAATTCCCCGAAGATCTATATGAATGACCAGCTGGTAGGCAGCTACGGTTCCTTCAACAAGACAGTTAATCTTAACGAAGGCGAGAATGTGTTTACCTTCAAGGCAACGAATAATATTGGCAAAAGCTCGGCAACGATCACCAAGAAAATTACCTTCTTGTCATACCGACCGGAGCTTGTACTGGATCTGGTACCAGAAACCAGCAGTGATGCCACCATCACCCTTAGCGGGACGGCGACAGATAACAATGACAGCTCTCCGAAGATCTATATGAATGATCAACTGGTAGGCAGCTACGGCTCCTTCAACAAGACAGTTACGCTTAAGGAAGGCGAGAACGTGTTTATCTTTAAGGCAACGAATAGTCTTGGCAAAATCTCAGAAACGATTACCAAGAAGATTATCTTCTCTGTGGGCGGACCGGAGCTTGTTCTGGATTTGGTACCGGAAACCAGCAATGATGCCACCATCACCCTGAGCGGGACGGCAACAGATAAGAATGACAGTTCTCCGAAGATCTATATGAATGATCAACTGGTAGGCAGCTACGGCTCCTTTAACAAGACAGTTACGCTTAAGGAAGGCGAGAATGTGTTTACCTTCAAGGCAACAAATAATCTTGGCAAAAGCTCAGCAACGATCAAGAAGATTGTAGTATTTACAATTGCTGCGCCAGAGCTTCAATTAGACTACATTCCTGAGACGACTAGTAATGGACAGATTACGTTAAGCGGTAATACTACAGATGCCAATGACAGCTCTCCGAAAATTTATCTTAATGATCAACTGGTAGGCAGCTATGGCTCTTTCAACAAGATGGTCACGCTCAAGGAAGGCAGTAACAGCTTTGTCTTCAAGGTTACTAACAAATACGGTAAGTTTACAACGGTTGAAAAAACGGTAGTATATACACCGGAAGTGGGCAAAGAATAATCGCACCTCATTTCTTAATATCTAGGTTCCGGCTTACGGCAAGCGGCGGGCAGAAGCGACTTCTGTTCGCCGTTTTTTTATAGAAGCTATTTCGCCAGATTAGTTTGAGGCAGTTTGGTGAATCACTAATAAAAAAACAAATTTTCCCCATCCTAACCATGGAGTTTCCATTGATTTTTATTTATAATAATTATTATCTGGAGTTCATAAACCGTTCAAAAAATATGTAAAAAGTCGTAATTTCGTGTGATATACTTAACACAGCGTTTATGGATGATGTGAAAGAGTCGTCATTCGGATAAGAGTATGAGATCGTGATGCAGCAGTAATTACAGCAATAAATGAGACTAGGATGGTGAACTTGCGATGCACATCGTCGTCGTTGGACTGAATTATCGTACGGCGCCCGTAGAGGTGAGGGAGCAGTTCGCTTTTGCGGAACAAGACTTGCCGGAAGCGCTTCACCAATTAATGGGAACGAAGAGCGTTCTGGAGGGTGTCGTAGTTGCCACCTGCAACCGGACTGAGATATACGTGGTTGTGGACCGTCTCCATATGTGTGGATATTTCATCCGCAGCTTCATGGAACAGTGGTTCGGGGTAAGAAGTGAGCAATTTACGCAGCATATGTATATATATGAAGACGAGCAGGCGATGGCACATTTGTTCCGTGTGACTTGCGGTTTGGACTCGATGGTGATTGGCGAGACGCAGATCCTGGGACAGGTGCGCAGCGCTTTTTTGACTGCACAGGGTGAAGGGGCTACTGGAACGTGGTTCAATAAGCTGTTCAAGCAGGCGGTTACACTCGGCAAGCGGGCTCATAGTGAGACTTCGATCGGCGAGAGCGCAGTGTCGGTCAGCTATGCAGCTGTGGAGCTGGGCAAGCGTATTTTTGGCATGTTCACTGGTAAAAGAGTACTCATTCTTGGCGCCGGCAAAATGAGCGAACTAACCGTGAAGCACCTTTATAGCAGCGGTGCAGCCGAGGTGATTGTAGCCAATCGCACATTGTCGCGGGCAGCTGAACTGGCCGAGAAGTTCTCCGGCAAGCCGAGCACGATTGAGGACGCGCTGAAGCATCTCGATGAGGTGGATATTGTGATCAGCTCTACCGGGGCAGCAGGTTATGTGCTTACGGCTCAGCAAGTAGCGGAAGGTATGAAACGCCGCCCTTCGCGGCCGCTGTTCATGATTGATATTGCGGTTCCCCGGGATATTGATCCCGAAGCGGCCAATGTATCCGGTGTGTTCCTGTATGATATCGACGATCTGGAGGGCATTGTAGAGAGCAATCTGGAAATGCGCCGCAGCGAAGCTGCCAAGATCGAGGTCATGATTGGGGAGGAAATGGATGAGTTTCAGCTCTGGCTCAAGACGCTGGGTGTTCGTCCGGTGATCCGTGCGCTCCAGGATAAATCGAATGCGATTCATGAAGAGACGATGGAGAGCTTGTTCAACAAGCTGCCAGAGCTGGATGAACATCAGCGCAAGGTGATCCGCCGTCTGACGAAGAGCATCGTGAACCAGATGATGCATGATCCGATTAATGTGATCAAGGAGATGTCCGGGGGCAAGCAGGGAAGTGAAGCCTTGGATTATTTCTCTAAAATCTTCGCGCTGCAGGGTCATATCGATGAAGGCTCACAGGGTGGAGGCTCCCCATCTACCAGTCAGGCCCATGGTAAACAAGTAACAGGTGCAGCTGCCAATGTAGTGCTGCCAGGAACGACGCTTGCTCCGGCAGGCCTGCTGGGCAGGTGAGCAGATGCTGTTGAACGGAATATATGATGCCGCTCTGCTGGTGTATGCCTTGAGCCTGCTGTTTGTTTTCTCGGATTGCCTTCGGCGGAGTCCGAGTGAAAAACGGCTGGGCACAGGGCTTCTTGTTGTTGTCAGCCTGCTTCAGCTTACGGGCCTGGGTATCCGCTTCTCCGAGGAGGGCGGGCTGCCGATTTTTACCCCGTATGATTTCTTGTTCTGGTTCTCATTCAGTATTGTGTTGACCTCACTTGGGATAGCATTGACACGAAGATCGGAGTTTACGATTCTTTTGCTCAGCGTGGCGGGATTCAGCGTATTCCTGCTTAACCGGGTCTGGCTAACGGCCGAGGATCATACGCTACAGAGCTGGAGTGCGGTACACGGCTGGCTGGCCGTGCATATTATTTTGGCGAATTTGAGCTTTGCGGCACTGACATTGGGGACGGCGTTTGCGATCATGTATCTGTTCCTGCATTCCCGCTTGAAGAACAAGAAGTGGAGTGACAGAATTCGCCGCCTGCCAAGCCTTGAGGTGCTTGATAAATACACTTATTATTCGGTGCTGGCTGGAACCCCGTTACTGGTCTTTTCGCTAGTAATGGCAGGACTTTCAATTGTCGTAGAAGGACGTCTGATGTTGTTTCAGGATTTAAAAGTGCTGACCACATTGATCGGCCTGGGGATTTACATAGCTTATCTTATATTAAAGCGGTCTGGTCAGAATAGCGGAGTGTTGATGGCCCGCTGGGCGATTTCGGGATATGGATTCATTATCCTCAACTTCTTGCTGAACTCCTGGTCGAATTTCCACCGCTGGGGCGGGGAGTGAGATCGACATGCCACTCTATTTGCCGATAATGCTCGACTGTTCAGGACAACAATGCGTTGTGATCGGCGGCGGAGCTGTAGCGGAACGCAGGGTGCTTGGTCTACTGGAAGCCGGTGCGGTAGTCACGGTGATCAGTCCCGAATTGACAGAGGCAGTGAACGGTCTCGCTGAAAAAGGCCGTTTGATCTGGCTGAACCGCCATTATGCTCCCGGTGATACCCGTGGAGCCTTTCTAGTATATGCGGCCAGTAATGATGTACAAGTGAATGGGAACGTGGCGCAGGAGGCCCGAACGCAAGGGATTCCTGTGAATGTGGTCAGTCATGGGGAGGCCGGGAGTTTTATAACGCCTACTGTTCTGCGGCGGGGACGGTTAACCGTTGCCGTATCAACTTCGGGAGCGGGTCCCGGAGCGGTCACAAGGATCAGGGAACAGCTGGAGGAGTTACTGGGCGACGAATACGAGCCTTATCTGGATTTTCTGTACCAAATGCGAGGAGAGATCAAGCGCAGGGAGCCATCTTCATCGGTTCGCAGGCATCTACTGCGCAAGCTGGAAGAGCTTGATGTGTTGGATGAGATGAGACAGGGAACCTTTATAGAGTGGAGTCCGGAGGTCATTGACACCTGGATTGCCGACAACCGGGAGGAATAAGGAATGCGGAAGATTATTGTGGGCAGCAGACAAAGTGCATTGGCACTGACACAAACCGGACAGGTCATTGCCGATCTGGAGCGGCTGAGCCAGGAGCATGGGTTGGAATTTACGTTTGAGGTGAAGAAAATCGTCACCAAAGGCGACCAAATCCTTGATGTAACGCTGTCCAAGGTGGGCGGCAAGGGCCTCTTCGTCAAAGAGATTGAACAGGCTATGCTGGACAAAGAAATCGACATGGCTGTGCATAGTATGAAGGACATGCCTGCCGTGCTTCCGGAAGGCCTGATCAATGGCGCTGTACCACAGCGTCAGGACCCGCGCGACTGCCTGATCACCGGGGATGGCGCGGGCCTGGAGAGTCTGCCGCCTGGCGCACGCGTCGGGACGAGCAGCCTGCGGCGCTCCAGCCAGCTCGCGGCGCTGCGGCCGGATCTGGTCATTGAGCCGGTCCGCGGGAATATTGACTCGCGGCTGCGCAAGCTGGAGAGCGGGGAGTATGACGCGATTCTTTTGGCGGCGGCTGGACTTGCGCGGATGGGCTGGCAGGACCGGGTCAGCGCGTATTTGCCGCCGGAAGTGTGTCTGCCCGCTGTCGGGCAAGGTGCGCTGGGCATTGAGTGTCGTGAGGACGATGCCGAGCTGCGGCAGCTACTGGACTTGTATAACGATCCTCAAACCGCTGTGACGGTGACGGCGGAGCGTACTTTTCTCGGCGTGCTGAACGGCGGCTGTCAGGTGCCGATCGGTGCTTTTGCCATTCTGAACGAATTTGGGGAAGAGCAGCAAAATGTTGTTGAACGCACAGCGGATCAGGGCCGGCCCGTGATATCGTTGACAGGAATGGTGGGAACACCGGACGGCTCGACGATCCTGAAGGAGACTTGCACAGGGGATGACCCGGTGCAGGTTGGGAAAGAGGTTGCGCAGCGGCTGATTGCTAAGGGAGCGGAGAAGATTCTGGCTGAAGCAAGGGGATGAGGGGAAATGACGGGGAAGGTCTATCTGGTAGGAGCAGGACCCGGAGATGCGAAGCTGATCACGGTTAAAGGACTGGAATGTATCCAAAAAGCGGATGTGCTGGTGTACGACAGGCTAGCCAGTCCAAGGTTGCTGAAGAAGATGAAGCCCGGCGGGGACAAGGTCTATGTAGGCAAGCTGCCGGACCGCCACACGATGAAGCAGGAAGAAATCAACCAGCTGCTGGTTGATCTTGCGTTACAAGGAAAGACGGTGGTGCGGCTTAAGGGCGGCGATCCGACGATTTTTGGCCGGGTGGGTGAGGAAGCGGGACTGCTGCGTCAGCATGGCATTCCTTATGAGATCATCCCTGGCATTACTTCGGCGATCAGTGTTCCGGCTTACGCTGGCATTCCTGTGACGCACCGGGATCATGCTTCCTCCCTGTCGATCATCACGGGCCACGAAAGCCCGGATAAGCTGGATCATTCCATACATTGGGATAAAGTAACGAATGCAACGGGCACACTTGTCTTCCTGATGGGTGTGGCCAAAATCGGATATATTAGCAATCAATTGATCAAACATGGCCGACCGCCGGAGACACCGGTAGCCCTCGTGCGCTGGGGCACTCGTGCCGAGCAAGAGACGCTCGTGGGCACGCTGGCCGATATTGAAGCCAAGGTGCGGGCGGCGGATTTTCAGCCGCCGGCGGTGATTGTCGTTGGCGATGTCGTGCTGCAGCGCGAGGAGCTGATGTGGGCGGAGGCGCTGCCGCTGTTCGGCAAGCGCATCTTGGTCACCCGCTCGCGCAGCCAGGCTAGCGAGCTGGTGGACCGCATCGAGGAACTCGGCGGGGAACCGTACGAGTTCCCGGTGATCGAGACGATCATGCCGGAGGGCGAAGCGAAGAAGGCCATCATCGCCGAAGCGCTGGGCGCGCTTGCGGCGTATGATTGGGTCTTCTTCACGAGTGTGAACGGCGTGGAGTTCTTTTTCCGCCACCTGGAGGAGCTGGGGGCGGACATCCGGCGGCTGTACCGCGCGCGGATTGCGGCGGTGGGGCCGGCGACGGCCAGGGCGCTGGCGCAGCGCGGCCTGGTGAGCGAAGCCCTTCCGGAGCGGTTCCAGGCGGAAGGGCTGGTCGAGAAGTTCGGCGCGGAGCTGCAGCCGGGCCAGAAGGTTCTGCTGCCGCGCGGCGATCTGGCGCGCGACTGGCTGCCGGACAAGCTGAAGGAGATGGGCCTGCAGGTGACGGAAGCCGACACGTACGAGACGGTGGTAACCGGCGAGGACGATGATGAGCTGCTCAAGCTGCTGGAGGAAGGCCGTGTACATGTAGTTACCTTCACCAGTTCCTCCACAGTACGTAATTTCCTGACCATCCTGAAACGAATGGGGGTACACGACCCATTACCTTTATTGGCAAATGTTAAGGTAGCCTGCATCGGTCCGCTAACCCAAAAAACCGCGATGGAAGCCGGATTAACCCCGGGGCTTCTGGCGGAAGAGTCAACGCTGGAAGCGCTGGTGCAGGAGCTGTGCCGTTGGAATGCAGAGACCCGGAACAATGCATGAGTAGTAAGGGCTCCAATGTGACTGTGAGTGGACGATAGTAGCTGCAGGATAAGCGTAGTCTTCGGAGTTAATGTAACCGGTGGGGGAGAGCAGAGGCACGTGAGAATCTGCACAACCGCTGAAAGAAGCAAAGTTCCATGAGAACCTGAGTAACTGCTGAAGTAAGTGGGGACACATGAGAACTTGAGTAACCGTTGGAGTAAGTAGGGGCACATGAAGACTTGAGTAACCGCTGGAGTAAGTAGGGACACATGAGGACCTGAGTAACTGCTGGAGTAAGTAGGGACACATGAGAACCTGAGTAACCGTTGGAGTAAGTAGGAATACATGGAAACCTGAGTAACTGCTGGAATAAGTAGGAATACATGAGAACCTAAGTAACTGCTTGAGTAAGTAGGAACATATGAGAACCTGAGTAACCGTTCAAGTAACTAGGGACACATGAGAGCTTGAGTAACCGTTGGAGTAAGTAGGGACATATGAGAACCTGAGTAACTGCTGAAGTAAGTAGGGACACATGAGGACCTGAGTAACTGCTGGAGTAAGCTGGGACCTCTTGGGCACCAGCCAAACTGCTGACAAGGCCTCAGTCCATATAGTCTTGGGGAAATAAGTGCAAATCTGTACCTTAATTTTATTGAAATTAGGCTTATGTAGCATTTAAGGGCAAAAATGTCGCTTAAATTCTTCGATTGACGTTCTGGAACGTCTAATATGGGGAATTAAGGTGCATTTTTGCTCTTAATCTCCTGAAACACATGATTTAGCTAAAATAAGGTACATTTTTGCCTTTATTTTCATCCCACTACTTCTTTCTGAGATATAGCTACTCTGTCTGAGATATAGCAACTCTGTCTGAGATATAGCAACTCTGTCTGAGATATAGTAACTCTGTCTGAGATATAGCAACTTTGCATGAGATATAGCTACCCTGGCTGTGATTTAGCTTTGTTAACTGCGATTTAGTAGTTTAGTCTGTTGAGGATAACCATACTAAGCGAGTAAGCCCTCTTTAAGGCGCTCTGCATACAACTTATAACGCAAAACACAAAACAACACACAACAACACGCACAACAAAATATATACGTATAACGCACAAAACACAAAACACAAAGAGCAAAACGTAGCACGCAATACGCACACACAAAACAACTAACCTTTTTCAGGAGGAACCAATATGAGTTTTCCAATCATGCGACATCGCCGTCTGCGTGGCACCGCTGGGATTCGCGGTATGGTGCGCGAGACGGTATTGAATGTGCTGGACTTTATACAGCCGATTTTTGTGACATACGGAACTGGTGTGAAGAATGAGATTGGCTCTATGCCAGGAGTGTATCATTTTTCTCTGGATACTTTGAAGGAAGAGGTCGATGAGATTGCGGCGCTGGGAATTCCGGCGGTTCTGCTGTTCGGGATTCCAGAAACCAAGGATGCTATCGGTTCATCCGGGTTCGCGGAGGACGGTATTGTGCAGGAGGCGACTCGTCTGATCAAGCAGTGGTACCCCGAGCTGTTGGTCGTTGCCGATACATGTTTGTGCGAATTCACGGACCATGGACACTGCGGTATGGTGCATACTCATACTGTTAATGGTGTGGTGCATGGGGATGTGCTGAATGATGCTTCGCTGGAACTGCTGACTCGTACGGCGGTATCTCAGGCGAAGGCCGGTGCGGATATTATTGCTCCGTCGAATATGATGGATGGTTTTGTGCAGGCGATTCGCGCCGGTCTGGATGAGAACGGGTTTGAGCATGTGCCGATTATGTCTTATTCGGTCAAATATGCTTCGGCGTTCTACGGCCCGTTCCGTGAGGCTGCTGATTCTGCACCACAGTTCGGCAATCGCAAGACCTACCAGATGGACCCGGCTAATCTACGGGAAGCAATCCGTGAGGCGGATTCGGACGTGCTGGAAGGTGCGGATATGCTGATGGTAAAACCTGCGCTGGCTTATCTGGACGTGATCCGTACAATCCGTGACCAGTTTGATCTGCCGCTGGTTGCTTACAATGTGAGTGGTGAATATTCGATGGTCAAAGCAGCAGCCCAGCAAGGCTGGATTGACGAGCAGGCCGTAGTGCTGGAGATGCTGACCGGTATGAAACGCGCGGGTGCGGACATTATCATTACTTATTTTGCGAAGGATGCCGCCCGCTGGTTGCGCGGTTAAAAGGCTGTACTGATGCAACAAGCAAAGCAAAGGACATCTGCTTGTCTAGAGTCGCTAGTTGTGCGATTAATAGCCTATACTGATGCAGCAAGCGAAGCAATGGACAACTGCTTGTCTAGGCTCGCTGGCTGCATGGTTAATAGCTGTATTGGTGACTAATGAAATACTAAGCAACGAAGTACTAAAAACACCTAGCATCTGCCGGGCGTAAACATATTCATGAACAGGAGTGAAGATAGAATGGGTAATGTGCCACTGGCGCGCCGGGAAGAGGCTTCCCGGAAGGCTTTTGATGAAGCGAAGCAGTATATCCCCGGTGGGGTGAACAGCCCTGTGCGGGCTTTTAAATCGGTAGGACTGACGCCGGTCTACGTTGATCGTGCAGCAGGTTCGCGTATTTATGATATCGACGGCAACACATTTATTGACTATGTCTGTTCGTGGGGACCTCTGATTATGGGTCATGCCCATCCTGAAGTGGTACAGGCCCTGCAAGAGACGGCAGCTAAAGGAACCAGCTTCGGTGCGCCTACTTTATTGGAGACAGAAATGGCTAAAACCGTAGTTGAACGTGTGCCGTCTGTGGACATTGTACGTATGGTCAACTCCGGTACAGAGGCGACGATGAGTGCCATTCGTTTGGCCCGCGGTTATACCGGACGCAGCAAAATCCTGAAGTTCGAAGGCTCGTACCACGGCCATGCTGACAGTTTGTTGATCAAGGCGGGTTCCGGTGTAGCGACACTCGGACTGCCGGATAGCCCTGGGGTCCCGGAAGGGGTGGCGGCGAATACCATCACCGTTCCTTATAATGATCTGGAATCTGTGAAGGTAGCTTTTGAACGGTTTGGCGATGAGATTGCGGCGATCATTGTGGAACCTATTGCGGGTAATATGGGGGTTGTTTTGCCTCAGGCTGGCTTCCTGGAAGGTCTGCGTGAAGTGACGACTCGCTATGGAGCATTGCTGATCTTTGATGAGGTTATGACTGGCTTCCGGGTCAATCGTAGCTCTGCACAAGGTCTGTTCGGTATTACACCGGATCTGACCTGTTTCGGCAAAGTCATTGGCGGCGGTCTTCCAGTTGGCGCTTATGGCGGCAAAAGAGAGATTATGGAGCAGATGGCACCATCCGGGCCGATCTATCAGGCGGGTACGCTCAGTGGTAACCCTCTGGCCATGGCCGCAGGATTGACCACGCTGAAGCTGCTGACACCGGAAGTATATGATCATCTGGAGAAAATGGGGGCTAGGCTGGAAGCAGGGATGAAACGCAATGCCGAAGAAATCGGCATCCCGCTGACAATCAACCGTGTGGGTTCCATGGTGTGTCCGTTCTTCACCGAAGGTCCGGTTGTCAATTACGACACGGCTAAAGCTAGCAGCCTCGACACGTTCCGCCGTTATTTCGGTGAAATGCTGACTCGTGGCATTAATGTGGCGCCGTCGCAGTTTGAGGGCATGTTCGTGTCGGCCGCACACAGTGAGCAGGATATTGATGACACTATTGAGTGCCAATACAATGCCCTGAAAGCTTTGTGACAGCGGTGAGCGGGGGAATTACCGGCGGAGGTTCCTGGGTTAAGCGCGGGGAGTGGCTGGAGGCCATGCCTGGCCGGGTCCTGACAGGCGCGGAGGATAAGGAAGCGGCCATTGATACTTGGCTGCTGACTACGTTGGGCATGCCTCCTAAGCTGCATATGCGGCTGCGCCATGAGAAGGGTATCCTGATAAAAGGGGACCGGCTGCGGCTGGCCCTTTTTCCCTTCCGGGAGGCCGGGATTGAAGCGGCGTGGCAGCCTCTTGACGTCCTCTTCGAGGACGATTTCTGCCTGGTCGTGCATAAGCCAGCAGGCATGGCTGTGCATCCTGACGGCAGCAGCAATGAGGTTACGCTGGACCATCTGGTTGCAGGGCATTATGCTGCCTCTGGGGGCGGGGTTGCCGTTCGACATATCCACCGGCTGGATAAGGACACGACGGGCCCCGTGTTATATGCCAAAAATGAATTTGCCCAGCTCGTCCTTGACAGCAACATGCGCGACAAATCTATCTCACGGCATTATGTTGCCATTGCTGAGGGGAAAGTACCGCCCAGCCTTAAGGTGATCGATGACCCAATCGGCCGCGATCGTCACCATGCGGCACGTAGAAGGGTCTCGCCAACCGGTCAGCCTGCAGTAACGCTGATTACCGGGCGAGAACAGCTGCACGGGGGCACTGTGTTGCGTGTGCAGCTGGAGACTGGCCGGACGCACCAAATTCGCGTCCATCTCAGCCATGCTGGGCATCCACTGTACGGGGATGACCTGTATGGCGGGCCTGCCTGGAAGCGGGACAACGCGACGCGCGGTGCCGGCTCTTTGAAAGGTCGTCAGGCGCTGCACGGGGAGCTGCTGGCCTTCCGTCATCCCTGGACCGGGGAAGAGCTTGCGATCAGCGATCCATGGCCAGCGGATATGCTGGAGCTGCGCGAGCTGCTGATGGATATTTGGCAGGCGTAGGCGACACGGTAGGATAAGAATACTAATGGGCTGTCCCAAAACTAGGTATAGTCCATGATGAGAAGCCCATCTTTTAAAAAAATAATGCACAAATAGAACATGACGGTGCTCAGGAGGATTCCTGAACCCGCCATGTTTTATTTGTGATTGACGGCCCCCCTTTTATTTATAATTTCTGAGCTTCAGGTCATGCGTTTGAGTTGGAGCCTGCTCTATCTCATCGATTTTTTGGATTACATAGAACACATTTATAAAACAAACATAGCCAAGAAAAAAGAGAGTCTATAATAAGAAGGATTGAAGTGTAATTAACGGCATTTTCGTACCTTAATTCCTCTGCAGCGAAGGATTAGTAGAGATTAAGTGCAATATTGTACCTTAAATCTTCCAGAATACCCCTTTCAGTGCGCTTTTTTGAAAAATAAGATACAATAATGCCCTTATTTACCTCATTTACCTATAATAAAGAAAAATAAGGTACAAAAATGCTCTTAGTTGGGAGTTTGATCCCTCTTTTTCACTGTTAACGACTGGGGAGGGGGAATATACTGCTTCTAGTGGTTCAAATCTGTCGACAGTCTATGTTCCGTGCTAGCTTTCCTATGGAAATCTTTCAGGAGAGTGCTTTACATCTAAAGTTTCAAACTTCCCTGTTCCCTCATCTTTGCTTTTTGTTTACTTCATTTGTTCGGCTTATATAGCATGATAAAGCTCCTCTTGGCATAGCAGGGCGTATGAAGGGGAGCGTCTCCGTTTAGGAGCAATGCTGCTGTAATGAGCGTTTATTCTACTGTCAAATTGAAGGAATCGTTCACTTTAGGAGTAACGCTTATTAGACCAACCATAGATTACTGGCGAGGCTTTTTTTTGCACACCCGGTGCGGTCAGAGGAGCACTAGTGTCTGGTTCTTTTTTGGCATACCAGGTGCGCTCAGTCCAGTCCCCGCGTCAGGCCCCTTCTAGCCCAAGTTGTTACCCCAGTCCAACCCCCGCGTCAGGCCCTTTTTAGCCCAAGTTGTTACCCCAGTCCAGTCCCCGCGTCAGGCCCCTTCTAGCCCAAGTTGTTACCCCAGTCCAGTCCCCGCGTCAGGCCCCTTCTAGCCCAAGTTGTTACCCCAGTCCAGCCCCCGCGTCAGGCCCCTTTTTAGCCCAACTGGTTACCCCAGAGTAACCCCCGCGTCAGGCCCCTTCTAGCACAACTTGTTACTCCAGTCCAGTCCCCGCGTCAGGCCCCTTTCTAGCCCAACTTGTTACCCCAGTGAATCCCCCGCGTCAGGCTCCTTTTAGCACAATGTGTTCTCCGAGTATCCCTCCAGCCGCCATTCATCCCTTCTTCAAATGCCGCACTTACCCGTTACCCGCTGAGTCGTGAAGGCATACAATACGTTGTTGTTATGGCGCTTCAAAATATCCTGTCCGTCTAGTAGCAGTCAAAGTTGTCATGCCTCTCTGTTTAAAGCATATACATGAGGGGAGTAACATTTTGGGCTTATGCTCTGGGCTTGTCTCAGGGTTAGATTATGCCAAGAAGGAGGACATTTCCCGTGTTTGACCAGTCCCACGGCTTGCGGTTTGATATTTATGAACGGATTCACCTGCCGGCAGAGCTGCCTGGAATAGCAGAACTGGAAGAGGTTGAGCTGCTTCCGGACATCCAGGTAATTCAGCGGGAGGACCGGGCGGAGCTGTATGGCCAACTGCTGCTTACCGGTCTTTACCGGAGCGAAGACGACGTGACACAGCGTCTGGACCATGCGATTCCCGTTGAAATTACAGTTCCGCTGACACGGATCAGCTCGCTTGAAGACATAGGGGTGGAGATTGAGAACTTCGATATCGATCTGCTCACGATGCGTACGGTGAATATTACGGGTGTGCTGTCGCTGCGAGGCATCGAAGGCACAGAGGCTGTGCCGGCCTGGCAGGAAGAAGAGTATACGGTAGCCTATTCTCCCTCTGCTGAGCAGAGACCAGGCCAAGCGTCTGCCGAGAACCCGCCCGAAGGGGATGTGCTGTACGAGAATTCGATCTGGACCTATGGCGAAGGTGCAGCCGAGGAGACTTCGATAGATGAGCGGGAGAATAATGTAGCGTCAGCGGAAAATCTGGCGTTTACCGGTGCTGAGCCTGTGGCTTTCGCAGCATCGCCCGAACCTGTTGATGCTGAGGCACCTGCCGTTCATTCACAGGGCAAAGCGCAGGAACCCCGGGTATTCACACATAGCTTGGAGTCGACAACAAATCTGCAGTCTGGCAGTCCCCAGTTCACTGAAGCTCAATTCACTGAAGCCCAATTCACTGAAGCTCAATTTACTGAAGCTCAGTTCACTGAAGCCCAGTTGAATGGAGCACCGTCTGCACCTGCAGATAACTGGCTCAATTCTGAGCATTGGAATCGCGAGGAGACCGGACAGCCCGCCACTGAGCATCTCTCCCCGGAAGTGGAGAACAATGCTGCCGCTGTCAGCGAATCTAATTCAGAGGTAGCAAAAGAGCCATCACTGGCTGCTGTACATTCCTCTGAACAAGCTGAGGCGAATCAGGCGGAGACGGTGGCCCCCGAGGCGCAGCCTGTTCCAATAGCAGATTCGGTGTCCCACGAAAGTGAGGCTTCCCCTGAGGAGAAACAGGATCTCAAGGTTGCGCTGGGCAGCAAGAAGGAAGAAGCCACGAAGGAAAAAGAACATCTTACGTTCTCTTCGTTGCTAAGCTCCAGCAAGAGCCGCAAGGAGCAGGAGGTTCTTCAGGCTGAGGAGTCAGTTTCGGAGGATGCTGCTGTACCTGAGGTGGGTAATGATACGGAATGGAAAAGCCGGTTCATCAGTTCTTCTAGCAGCAGCAACCTGTTCCGGAAAGTCCGGCTATGCATTGTGCAGCGGGAAGAGACCCTCGATACGATTGCGGAGAAGTACCAGCTCAGCGCCCGTGAACTGGGCCTCTATAACCGGCTCAGCGGGCAGAGCGTTGAAGAAGGTCAGGTTTTGTATATTCCGTAATAAACGCTGCACTTACCCAGGTTGACTATGTTTGACTCTAAATGTATTATGGAGTAAGCAATATCTAGTCAAAGACTGGGAACGGGAAGAGTAGGCGGTAAGCCCTTCAGAGAGCGGAATTGCAAGTGCTGTGAAATTCCGCAGGATCCAGCCCCCGAAGTCGCCCCGGAGTCGCCCCTCTGAGCTTGTCTTTCATTCTGTGGAATCCAGGTTAGGAAGTGGCCGGTAGCAGCCGTTATCTGTACGAGGTGTCGCACTGGGTTTCTGGCCTACTTTTGGGTCAAGAAGCGGAGTTTTATTTTTCCATTGGTGCGAAACAAAGGTGGTACCGCGAAAGAATGGCCTTTCGTCCTTTGAGACGAGGGGCTTTTTTTGTTTTTTTTCAATCTAAAACAGGTATAGCTGTAATTAAACGATGTTATATGGAGGGTATAGAAATGGCTGAACACAATAACAATTCATCCGAGGCGCTGTCGGACCAGCAGGATTCAGCGGCAGAGAACGCGACAGCCCAGGATTCCAAGAACGGTATGCCGACAACATATGATCCCAAGGCAGCGGAGAACAAATGGTATGCCTACTGGTCAGAGAACGGTTTCTTCAAGGCAGGTGGACGTCCGGATGCTAAGCCTTACAGTATTGTTATCCCGCCTCCGAATGTTACCGGTATGCTACATATCGGACATGCGCTGGATTTCACCCTGCAGGACATTCTGATCCGTACCAAGCGGATGCAGGGCTTCGACACCCTGTGGCTTCCGGGAACGGACCATGCGGGCATCGCAACTCAAGCCAAGGTGGAGCAGAAGCTTCGCCAGCAGGGGGTATCCCGTCATGATCTAGGACGTGAGAAGTTCCTGGAGCAGGTATGGGACTGGAAAGAACAGTATGCGGCAACGATTCATGAGCAGTGGGCTAAGATGGGCCTTTCCCTGGACTACTCCCGTGAGCGGTTTACGATGGATGAAGGCATGTCCAAGGCGGTTCGTGAGGTCTTCGTGAAGCTGTATGAGAAAGGCCTGATCTATCGCGGCAAACGCATTATCAACTGGGACCCTGCTGCCCGTACAGCGTTGTCTGATATTGAGGTTGAATACAAGGAAGTTAACGGACATTTATATCATCTGCAGTATCCGCTCAAGGATGGCAGTGGCCACATCACGGTGGCGACTACGCGTCCAGAAACGATGCTGGGCGATACCGCAGTAGCTGTGCATCCGGAAGATGAGCGCTATAAGGATATGATCGGCAAAACGCTGATTCTCCCAATTGTTGGGCGTGAGATTCCGATTATTGCTGATGATTATGTTGATAAGGAGTTCGGAAGTGGCGCGGTTAAGATTACGCCGGCCCATGATCCGAATGACTTTGAAATGGGCTTGCGCCACAATCTTCCGCAAATCAATGTGATGGACGAAAGTGGCACTATGAACGCTGAAGCTGGACCGTATCAAGGTCAAGACCGCAGTGACTGCCGGAAGGCGATTACGGCTGATCTCAAGGCGCAGGGTGTGCTGGTATCCATCGAGGATCACGTGCATCAGGTAGGCCACAGCGAGCGCTCTGGTGCGGTAGTTGAGCCTTATCTGTCTACCCAATGGTTTGTGAAGATGCAGCCGCTGGCAGAAGTGGCGATTGCTGCGCAGAAGGAAGGCAATGGCGTCAACTTTGTGCCGGAACGTTTTGAGAAGACCTATCTAAACTGGATTGAAAATGTACGCGACTGGTGTATCTCCCGTCAGCTATGGTGGGGACACCGTATTCCAGCCTGGTACTCCGAATCTACAGGGGAAGTGGTTGTTGCCCGTGATGAGGAGGAGGCACGCAGAATTAGCGGCCTTGATGATCTTAAACAGGATGAGGATGTGCTGGATACCTGGTTCAGCTCCGGGCTGTGGCCGTTCTCGACCATGGGCTGGCCGGACGAGAACAGTGTGGATTATCAGCGTTATTACCCGAACAATGTACTTGTAACGGGTTACGATATTATTTACTTCTGGGTAGCTCGGATGATCTTTACCGCTCTGGAGTTCACGGACAAGATTCCGTTCTCCGATGTGCTGATGCACGGACTGGTACGCGATGCTGACGGTCAAAAAATGTCCAAATCTCTTGGTAACGGCGTAGATCCGCTCGAAGTTATCGAGAAATACGGCGCAGATGCGATGCGCTATATGATTTCTACCGGCAGTACGGCAGGTCAGGACCTGCGTTTCCGCTGGGAGAAAGTGGAGCAGGCGCGTAACTTTGCTAACAAAATCTGGAATGCATCACGCTTTGCGCTGATGAATCTGGAAGGTGTAACCTTCGATGATATTGACATTACAGGTGAGCTTGGCACAGCCGACCGCTGGATTCTACACCGTCTGAACGAAACTTCTCGCGAAATTACGCGTCTAATTGACGCATACGAGTTCGGCGAGACGGGCCGTGTGCTTTACAACTTCATCTGGGACGATCTCTGCGACTGGTACATCGAGTTCGCCAAATTGAATCTGTACGGCACGAATGAAGCCGCCAAATCGAAGACGCAATCGGTTCTGGCTTATACGCTTGATCGTACACTGCGTCTGATTCATCCGTTCATGCCGTTCATCTCAGAAGAGATCTGGCAGCATCTGCCGCATGAAGGTGAGACGATCACTCTTGCAGCTTGGCCGGAATATGACCAGGCACTGGAGAACGCCGAAGCTGTCGCGGAGATGAATATCCTGATGGATATTATCCGCGCTGTCCGTAATATCCGGGCGGAAGTGAACGTGCCGATGAGCAAGAAAGTTGACCTCATCATTAAAGCCGGAAATGAAGACATTCTCGGCATCATCCAGCGCAATGACAATTACATCAGCCGTTTCTGCAACACCTCATCGTTCGCGGCCGGCCTGAATCCGGTAACCGAGGGTAAGGTGATGTCGGCTGTAGTCACTGGCGCTGAGCTGCTGCTGCCGCTGTCCGGGCTGATTGATATTGATCAGGAAATTGCCCGCCTGGAAAAAGAAGTGCAGACGCTGAACAGCGAAGTTGAGCGCGTGGAGAAGAAGCTGAGCAACCAAGGCTTCGTAGCCAAGGCTCCAGCAAAAGTCATCGAAGAGGAACGGGCGAAACAGGCCGATTATTCCGCCAAACGGGAAAAGGTTCTTGCCCGCATCGCAGAGCTGAGAGGATAAACGACATGGAAGACATGATCCGGGGCGGAAGTAACGCCCCTCTTGGAACCTATACAGAAGCCGTGGACTGGATTAACAGCCTCATTCCATTCGGTATCCGCCCGGGACTGGAGCGGATTTACCTGATGATGGAGCGGCTCGGCAATCCACACCGCCGGCTCAAATTTATTCACGTGGCAGGGACGAACGGGAAAGGTTCGACCTGTGCCTTTTTGACAAGCACTTTACTGCAAAGCGGCTATACAGTAGGAACCTTCACCTCGCCGTATATCACGAAATTTACGAACAGATTTCAGTATAACGGCGAGGATATTCCCGAACAGACGTTGCTGGATGTGGCAAATACCTTGCGTCCGTTGGTAGAAGAGATCGCAGCAAGCGAGCTGGGATCGCCAACGATGTTTGAGGTGGCCACAGCACTGGCAATTGTCTATTTTGCGGAGCATGCTTATCCTGATGTAGTCGTATGGGAGACTGGGCTTGGGGGAAGGCTGGATGTAACGAACATCGTGACCCCTATTGTCTCTGTTATCACCAATGTCGGCTACGACCATACCGATGTACTAGGAGACACCTTGGAGCTGATTGCCACAGAGAAGGCCGGAATCATCAAGCCCGGCGTACCTGTGGTTAGCTGTGTGACCCAACCGGAAGCGGTAGCGGTGCTCAAGAAGAAGGCGGCTGAATGCCGCTCCAAGCTCTACCTTGCCGGAGAAGATTTCAGCTACGAAGTCACCGGAATTCGCGAGGGTCTGCAGACCTTCATGTTCAATGGTCCTTTCCGATCGATTGAGATTGGCATCGGCTTGAAGGGCGAGCATCAATGCAGTAATGCTGCCGGAGCCATGATGGCTCTGGAATCCTTGCGCCAGTATATGGCGTTCATGCTGGATGATGAAGATGTGCAGGAAGGCTTCCGCCGCACTTTCTGGGCCGGAAGACTGGAAGAAGTGAGCACCTCTCCAAGGATGGTGCTGGACGGCGCCCATAATCCGGAGGGGGCGGAAACCCTCGCCAAGAGCCTCCCGCAGTTCTTTAAATACGATAAATTAAATTTGCTTATGGGTATGCTGGCAAATAAGCATCATGAATCGTATTTCAAGCATATACTGCCTATAGTGGATACGCTCATCCTGACCGAACCGGATTTCCGGAAGAAAATGGACGCTGAAGAACTGCAGGCGATTGCAGAGAGCCTGCGGGAGAAATATGCCAAAGACAATTTGGTGATTATAGTAGAACGTGATTGGGACAAAGCGCTGCAATTGCTGAAGTCGACGACAGCTCAGGAAGACCTGGCTGTGGTCTCCGGCACGCTGTATTTAATATCTGATGTGCGCGGTGCGATTTTGCAGCAACCCGATTCTGAAAAAGGCTGGTGACGAACTGTTGGATACTACTGAACGTGTGCATTTTATAGGGATCGGCGGCTACGGTATGAGCGCGATTGCCCGGGTAATGCTAGAAATGGGATATACGGTGACGGGCTCTGATGTCGCGTCGCAGGAATTAACGGATAAATTGATTGCCAAAGGCGCAAAGGTCTATATTGGACATACCGCTGAGCAGGTAAAGGGCGCGGATTTGGTCGTTTACTCTACCGCTTTGTCCAACGACAATGTGGAATGGGTCGAAGCGGAACGGCTGAAGATTCCGGTTCTGCACCGCTCGCAGATGCTGGGCCGACTGCTGAATGAACGGAAAGGCGTCGCTGTTGCTGGCGCCCATGGTAAGACCACAACTTCATCTATGATCGCCCTGGTTATGGAAGAATGTGGTGTGGATCCTACCTATATTATCGGCGGGGAAATTATGAATATCGGTACGAATGCCAAGGCAGGACAAGGGGAGTTTGTCGTTGCGGAAGCGGATGAGAGCGATGGCTCGTTCCTGCAGTACCACCCTTGGCTTGGCATCGTTACGAATATCGAAGCTGACCATCTGGAGAATTACGGCGGGGACTTTGGCCGCCTGAAGGCTGCTTACGTGCAGTTTATGAACCAGCTGCGTGAAGATGGCACTGCTATCGTATGCTCAGATGACGAGAATGTTATCTCTCTGTTGCCTGAAGTGAAGGGCAATGTAATAACTTATGGTATCCATTCGCCGACGGCGGACTACATTGCAACTGACATTGTGCTGGGCGACAGACAGGTCTCCTTCACCATGAACGGCTACGGCGAGGTGCTGGGCCGGATTGAGTTGTCCGTGCCGGGACAGCACAACCTGTACAATGCAATGGCTACGGTGATCACTTGTCTAAAATCTGGGATACCGTTCGAGGATATTGCCAAGGCTATTGTCAATTTCCATGGTGCCAAGCGCCGGTTCCAGGTTCTCGGTGAAGTGGATGATATCCTCGTCATCGATGACTATGCACATCATCCGACGGAGATTCAGGCGACGATCAGTGCTGCCAAGGCAACCGGCAAGCGGATTATTGCCGTATTCCAGCCTCAGCGGTATACCCGCACCTTCTTCTTGCTGGATGCCTTTAGTAGAGCTTTCAGTGAAGCGGATGAGGTGATCATTACCGACATCTACTCCCCGGCTGGGGAGAAGCAGATCGAAGGCGTAACCTCGGCGAAGCTGGTAGAGCTGATCAAGCAGAACAGCAACGCTGGCGCACGGCATCTGCCTACCAAGGAAGATGTTGTGGCCGATCTGCAAGACCGGATCGCGTCCGGGGACCTCGTAATTACGATGGGTGCAGGAGATATCTGGAAAGTGGGCTATACGCTGGCGGATCAATTGAAGAAACGCTAACATCAGACAGAGGGAATCAGGGAATCTGGGATTTCCGTTTGAATTACACCTCTTAAAGGTTACCCGGGATAACATTTGTTATTCCGTTACCTTTAAGGGGTGTTTTTTGTAGCTGAATAATTATTTGAAATTTGAAGTGAATAATCATTGTTTTTTTGCCGATAAAGCCTTAGGATACATCTTGGTATTGATAAATGAGTGACTTTCTCGTACATGGTGGTGTACCAATGGGCTTTCAGATTGAGATAGAGAGTATGATCACTGCGTTTATTTTTGGTAATTTATTCACCATTCTTCTTGTAACCTCTTATCAGTTTCGTTCTCCCAGAGATTCTGCCTCCCGCCTGTTTACCTTATCCAAATGGTTGCAGCTTGGTTACTGGAGCTCTCTACTGATCTGGGACGATCTCCCTCACGAGTTCATAGTACCAATCAGCAATGGTCTGATGCTCTGCGGGGGTTGTCTGGAAATGCTGGCTTTGCTCAAAATGATGGGGCTGCTGGGGCGCAAGGTGAAAATATATTACACTGTATTTATTGTTGGTAGTGTACTGAGCTATGCCATTGTCGCTTTGTATTTTAACCAATCCGGCCTGCGCATCGCGACGGCCTCATTGTGGGTCATGTTGTTCATTCTTTATCCGGCTCGCCTGTTAACAGCCGACAAATACGCTTCGCCACTGCAAAAAATGATGGGATCACTATTCTACGTCTATGCCATCATTTTAGGAGTAAGGGCAGTAGTTGCCATTGAAGAGCCGAGGATGAATGTGTTCAGCGGTAATCTATCTCAAGAATTATATTACATCGGCTTGTATTTACTGATGATTTTATACAATGCGGGCTTTTATCTGCTGTCGAATGAGCGCTCTCACGAGAAGCTGAAACGAATTGCAGCCTATGACGAGCTTACCGGAATCTTGAGCCGCCGGGCCTTTATGAGTGAGACCAGGCTGAAGCTGGAGCTTGCTGCGAAAAGAGAGGCCTGGATATCTTTTCTCCTGCTGGATATTGATCACTTTAAGCAAGTGAATGATAGTTGGGGGCATACTACTGGGGATAAAGTGCTCCAAAGCTTTGCGCTTACCACGCAAGATAAGCTGGGTATGAGCGATCTGTTCGGCAGACTCGGCGGCGAAGAATTCGCTGTTCTGCTCGAGGGGGCGAATGAAGAAGAAAGCAGCCGCAAGGCGGAGGATATTCGGCTCGCCATAATGAACTCGACTTTTCCAGATCTTCCACTGAAATATACAGTAAGCATAGGTGTTATTACGATCCGGTCTCATGGCAACTCTGATTTGGACAAACTTTATAAAATCTCCGATGCGGCGCTATATCAGGCAAAGCAGAACGGGAGAAACCAAGTGGTTCGCTCTGAATGGGCCTGATTCCAAATGAAGAAGCATCCAGTTTGTTAACGCATAGGGGGTGAAATTTATCAACATCAACTTTAATCTGGATACGCTACTGTTCTGCCTGATGCTCGGGAATCTCTTTACAGTGCTGCTTATCTTGGCCTATCGGTCCCGCTATCCCAAGGATATGACCTCTTCCGTATTTATTGGTGGCAAAGGTCTGCAACTGGCACTACTCATCGTGTTGATGCAGAGAGATTTCATTCCCTTCGAATGGATGCTTCCGGTTGTGATCTTACTCGGCATCAGCAGTGGAATGGTGGAGTCCCTGGCCCTGTTACTGCTTCTGGACGCCTCAAGTCCCGCGATTCAGAAACGTTATTATCTATGGGTAGGAAGTGCTGCTGTTCTTCTGTTGTTTCTCCATGTAGCTTTTGGGCAGGAACATCTCCTCTCTGCGGGGCCGGCTGTGATCAGTGCAATTTCACTGCTGTATCCAACTTACAGACTGGCAGTGAAGAGTAAGGCTTCCCCGTTGCAGAAAATGATGGGTCTGCTATACAGCATAGCCATTGCGGCTCTTGGCTGTGGTGCTTTTACCATTCTATATCCTGAAAACTTGTTGAGTGCGCAAGTGCAACAAGGCCTGCAGATGTTCTTCCATATGGGAATTTATCTGCTGATGTTCCTGGGAACAGCCGGATTTATGCTGCTCTCGAGGGAACAGTCCTACGCTGAACTGGAACGCGTAGCGACCTATGACGAGCTGACTGGTATTCTTAACCGCAGATCGTTTGTCTTGCGCGCCCACAGGCTGATCGCCGCGGCAGCGAAGGAAGTCACGCCGTTTTCGTTCCTGCTGATGGATATTGACCATTTCAAGAGTGTTAATGATACATACGGACATGATACCGGGGATAAGGTGTTAAAAGACTTTGCTGTCAAAATAGTACAACAGCTTAGGGATGAGGATATCTTCGGCCGGTTCGGCGGGGAGGAGTTTGCTGTGCTCCTTCAGCGGGCAGACGAAGAGGCAAGCGATGAAATTGCCGAACGTTTGCGGACTTCGGTCTCAGGGGCGATGATCAATGGCGTCTGGCTCGATTATTCTGTCAGCATTGGGATCATCAGCGTGCAATCCAGTGAACGAATCTCGCTCAACGCATTATATAAGCTGACCGACACTGCACTTTATCAAGCCAAGCAAAGCGGCCGCAATCGTGTGGTGCGAAGCCAAGGCAACAGCACTCATCTGATATAAGGCAGATGGGGCTGTTTTGCACCTCTCTGTAAAAAAAGGGGGGGCTGTAAGATCATCTGGGACAAATCATATAGCGTCTACCTATATCTATATGAAAAATAATTCTTTTATCCTATAAATCGACACCCTTTTATCGAAAAATGAGTTACTATAGATATGCATCTAAAGTTTCATATTAGAAGTGGGATGCCATTTATCCTGCTTTTTTGTGCGCGAATATCTTAGCAACGATTATTTCTATAGAGCAACAAGGAGTCGAAATTCATGCGTAAGAGATTGTTATTCCTGTCTGCCCTTACCCATAGTCAGGAAGATGGTGAAGGCTGGATCAGGACGAGAAGTATTCTTGAGATTTTACTGGAGAAATATGATGTTGATCTGCTGTTGTATGGCAATAATTATACGGCTGATCTCCCGCAAGCGGGGGGTTCACTCACGGTTCATCAGGTCAAGATGACGGGCACTTTACGGGGGAAGAAGCTGGGGTCGCTATATACACCGGGAAAACGGTTCTATCCGGGAAATACCAGCAAAGAAATGAAGCTCGCCATCGCTGAGCTATGCCATATGAATTCATATAGTCATGCCTTCTTGTCCTATAACTTGCCCGGTAGTTATCTGGATATTCTGAACCGGGTGCAGCCTGGGATTACCTTGATTATGGATGCCTTTCAACCACGGACTGGACGCACCTATTTAAAGTCAGGCAGAAAAAGAATCTTTATTAAGCCCTATGACCATCTGAATGCTGCGCGGTTGCGCAAGGACATGCAGCGGACCATGAACAAGACGGCGCTGCTGCTTACTGCTTCGGAATGGGATGCTCTTTCGTTCAAAGCGGTATCCTTCGAAGATGCTGGCAAGGTACAGGTGCTCCCCTCGTTTATCAATCTTGATAAATATGAGAAAGCAGAACCAGCATTTAAAGAAGACGGAGTTGTTCTTCACTGGAATATGAGTACCCCGCAGGGAAAACGTGCTGCACTGCTCTTTCAGCAGAATATTCTTCCGGTGGTCCGTGAGAAGGTCCCCGGTACAAAATTCTATATTACCAGTAATTCACTGGAAGCTGAAGTTGTGGAATCACTTAAGGAAGAGGATGTATTCATTGCAGCCTCCACAGAAGAGGCGATTCATTACATACGTCAATCTAAGGTCTTGTTTGCTCCTCTGCTAGAAGGGATAGAAGCCCGTCCGGAAATTCTGGAGTCATGGGCGTTAAAAACACCTGTTGTCACGACATTTCGTGGATCGGAGACCTTAATCTGCGAACATAAGCAGAACATCCTGACTGCAAAGACTTTCGAGGAGATCGCACAAAGCATTGTAACCCTTCTAAAGGACCAGGAGCTAGGGGCCATCATCGCCGATCGGGCATTCCAGACCCTGCTGAAGCATTATGAATTCACGGACATCAAGCAGAAAGTACTTAGCCTTGTCTAAGACTGGACTGAGGCATTAAATAAAACAACCCGCACAGAAAGGCAAGGAGCTTGCCATCTGTTGCGGGTTGTTTGTATAGCCGGGATTACAGCAGATTGCGGCGCAGTTCTTCCGCCGATTTCGGCGAGAGATGTCCCAGCGGGATATCGAACACGGTTTTGGCTCCGCTTTGGCCTTCGTTGCTTAAGCGGACAGCAGCTCTGGCATATGCTACGAGAACGCTGGCTGTGAATTCAGGATTGCTTTCCAGCTTGAGGCCGAACTCAACAATTTGTTTTGTGCCTTCGCCGGTAACACCACTACGAATGACAAAGCCGCCATGGGGAATTCCGCTGTGTTGTGCAGCCAGCTCTTCCTCAGTGATGAAGGTAACTGTAGTATCATAGTCGGCAAAATAGTTAGGCATGTTGACGATTTCAGCACGGATCGCTTCGCGGTCAGCACCTTCCTCTGCCACAACGTAACATTCTCTAAGATGCTTCTCGCGTGTAGTCAGTTCCGGCGTTTCTCCAGAACGGATAGCATCGATAACCTCTTGGACAGGAACGGTATATTGTACGCCGGCTTTGACGCCTTGTACCCGGCGGATAGCATCGGAGTGGCCTTGGCTGACGCCTTTGCCCCAGAAGGTATATTCCTTGCCCTCTGGCAGAATGGATTCGGCCAGCAGGCGGTTCATTGAGAAGAGACCTGGGTCCCAGCCAGTAGAGATTACGCTGAGTGTGCCGCCTTGCTTAGCTGCGGCATCCACGGTAGCAAAGAATTCAGGAATTTTGGCATGTGTATCGAAGCTGTCCACTGTATTGAACAGGCTCGCGATCGCAGGGGTCTGTTCCGGCAGATCAGTAGCAGAGCCACCACATAGAATCATGACATCAACTTTACCTTTATACTGCTCAACGGCTGAAATATGCTCGAATTTCACACCGGCTTCACCGGCTTCCACTTGTCCGGGTTCCCGGCGAGTGAAAATTGCTACGAGCTCGATATCCGCGCTTTGGGCAATCGCCTTGCGCACACCTTTTCCAAGATTGCCATAGCCTACGATTGCTACTTTGATTGACTGTTGCAGAAGAAGCCCTCCTAATGTGATAGAAAATGTAAGATTAACCCCTAGAATGTTGTCTATCGGGATCAAGATTTAAGCTTGCGCCCTCAACGTAACACACGGTGTTATTTTAACATAATATGCGAAGAGAGCGCACACGTAAAGGGGACAAGCCTGTATTTTTCAAATGGTAAGTGGCCTTCAGAATAGAGGTAAATTCTGAAAATATAGCATATGTCCCTATCTTCTATCATATCTTCTGATATAGAACAGATAAGGTGAGGTGCGGGCAGTGAATAACGGGAGAATGACATTCCGGTTCGATGTTGACAAGGACAAGCCATGGCCGAAGGAAGAAGAACGCCGCTCCAGTAGCAGTGTCGGGACGGCTCAGGAATATAAGACTGAACCGCTGAAGCAGGAGGACGATTTTCTGGACCACGGTTGGGTGTTCGAGCCGGAACCGCTCACCATACGTGAACCCGTGTCCCAGCCCACTTACGGCTATTCATCAGGCATGAAGGATCACCGCTGGCAGGATGTAGATAAGATAGAGGAGAACAACGGCACATTACAGGGGCGGCAGACTTTCTTTCAAGGTAACACGCCTCCTGATTTGTGGGATTCCCGTCGTCCTCCAAGTCCATTCGTCGAAGAAGAGGAGGGGGAATGGCGTTCGCACAAAATCCCAACCCGGCACGGCTACGACCCTGTTCCAGAATACTATGAAGACGATGGTGGAAAGGCAGGCGGCGGGTACGGGGGTGCATATCATTCTCGCCGTCCCTCCTATTGGTGGAAATTTGCGCTCTCCGTCGCCGGAGCATTAGGAACAGGTCTGCTACTAGGTTACACTGCTCTTTCCTTCTTCGGCGGGGGTGGCCCGGGCGCTGGCGGTAATGCACCTGTCACTGGCCAAGCTGCCGTGCAGAATCCGAACAGTGACAAGGTAGTGGATCCTGCTGGCGTAGGAACTTCGGGGCTGCCCTTAGCGGAGAACGGAAATCCCAGTGTGAACACGATTCCCGTGCACATTACGCCGCAGAGCTATTACCTGCTCCAGTATGGCGTCTTCAGCTCACCGGATGGTGCGTCGCAAGCCCGGAAGGAATTGCTTGGCGCCGGTCTTGCCGCAGGGGTTGACCCGGATGATGGCAACCGGGTATATGCGGGTCTGTCGCCGGACCGGGAACAGGCCAAGCTGCTTAGCGGCGGCTTGAAGAATCAGGGCATTGAGCTGTATGTACGGGAAGTCACCCTGCCGGCTGTAGAACGTCTGGCCTATGCCGGGAACGCGGAGACAGTGGAAGGCTACTTCACAGCCAGCGACAAATTGCTGGGGGAACTTAGCAGTCTGTCTGCTGCACTACTCAGCAGCGGACAGGTCGATACGGCAGGGGCTGCCGCTGTCAGCGATCTCCACCTCCAGTGGAAGGAGGCGGCCAAGGGGCTGGAGCAGTCGCTTCCGCCGGAGACACAGGCGCTTTGTGCCTCACTGGAGAAGTCGATGAATCAGGGGATCTCAGCACTCGCCGAGTATAACAAAAGTAAAGCTGGCGGCCTGCTATGGGAAGTACAAGGCTCGATGATGGACTTTCTAACCGGCCAGAAAAAGCTGTTGGCCGCCATGGGGGCCAGTTCCTCTTAACCTATAAATCCTTTCTATTAGGCATTCGCCACATAGAGGGGATTTTTTTCATATCGGGTGAATCGGGATTTAGAGTTTGTATTGAAATCTGTTTCATCTTATAATAATTAGGATGTAAAAAAATGGTGAGGGAAGACGGACATGAAGAAGAAAAATGTAGGAATACTGCTGTTATTTCTAATTCTAGGCTGGCTGACTGGCGCTTGGATTGCCAAGCTGCTGGAACCTGTAAAGGCGCTATCTTTTCTTACAAAATCGACGGTGCTGAAATGGTCGCCGCAAGCCGATTTTGACATCATTAGATACGACATCACTATTCAATTTAAACTGTGCATATTGAGTCTCGTGGGTATCATTATTGCTGTTTGGCTGTACCGAAGGCGGTGATTTACTTACCATGAACGAATTTACAAAACTATAGCAAGAAGATCTGGGGATTGCACCAATAGAGTCTATGGTAGGAATATTGTCCCGGATATACAGCGGCAGCGCCGACGAGGAGTCGTAGGCGTGAGCCGCTTTTTTGTTGCTCAGAATCTGCTCAGAACGGTGTGCTATGGTTAAAAAGTTCCGGTATAAATAGGGAAAATAGAACTATTTTCGACAGAAAGGGAGTGGAGTTGTCGACTCGAGATTTCGTATTTAGCAAACCACAAAGTCGTGTGAACAAGAATTATATATTAACTGAAGCAATAGGTTTGAAACGAACCATGTTGTTGCTTTAAGGGGAAGAGAGGGTTGAAATAGTATGGAGCGAACGTTCAAAAAATTTGTTTCGTATATTTTGTTATCAGTATTGTTCATTGGGATGATCGCCCCCGCTTTGCCAGCGGGAGCTGCTCCAGCGGCTACAACGAAGTGGGTGACGTTCAAGTATGATGATTTTTCTGATTCCAATCTTAGTAGTGTATTATCTCTAAACGGTAAAAGTGCTGTGGTATCCGATGCGAATGTCAGTCCGAGACCTGTCCTTCGTTTGAATTCAAAGACGGATGGTTATAACGGATTCTATAATACTCCGGGATCTGTCGGGTCATATGGTACTGTGTTCAGCAAGCAGAAGATTTATAGTCAAAATAATTTTTCTTTCAGCACCTATTTTTCCTTCCGTTTTACGGGTCAAGCATTTGCTCCCGGGTTCAATAATTTAGCGTATAATCCTTCAGGACTACCCGGTGCCGATGGGATAACCTTTACTGTTCAAACCATGCAAAGCAATGCCGGTACACCAGGCGGGGGTATGGGGTACAGCGGGATTACCCCTAGTTTTGCGATTAAGTTTGATACTTATAAAAATCCAGAACTGGGTGATCCAAGCGATAGCTATATCGGACTTGGAGTGAACGGTAATATAAATAATACACTTCCAACTTATGACTTGCTTGCGAAGAAAGGATATAAGTTGAAGGATGGTTCAGTCTATCACGCTTGGGTAGACTATGACGGTTCTACAAAGAATGTGAAAGTGTACATTAATCAGAATTCCAATAGTAGAGGCACGGCAACTAAGGCGTTAGATGTTAACAACGTCAATTTAGGGGCGATTTTTGCCAATCAAGATGCTATTTTTGCTGGCTTTACGGCCTCGACGGGTGGAGCTTGGGAGAATCACGATATCTTAAATTGGTATTTTACAAATAAGATTGATCCGATTGATACGACTGATCCTAATTCTACATATCAGCAGGCACCTATCACCGTTGCGATTACACCTGTTGTTAATAGCAAGCCGGGCAAAACACAATTGACAGTGACGGCGAAGGATGCAAACGGTAATCCGGTTGCCAATGTTCCGATTACGCTTAAAGCGGATAGTGGAACCATTGAAGATCTTAACGGACAACCGATTACACCTGTACCAGCAGTAATAAGTGCGAATGCTAATGGACAGGCACAGGTCTTACTGAATATGGGCTCTACACCTAACACGACTCCTGGTAACGTAACGGCAATTGTCGAGGGGGGAGCCTATAGTGTGCTGGCTATCCCGCCATCTCCGACAAACTTGACGAAAAGCGTTGTAACCAATACAGGAGCTACCTTAGCATGGAACGCTGTAACCGGTGCAACTTCCTACCAGTTATTTGATAATGGCACACTGCTTACAACAGTGAGTAACACGACTTATGGCGTGACAGGTTTGGTTGCAGGAACAAGTCATACGTACACTGTAACGGCAGTGAAGAACAATGTACAATCAGCGCCTTCAGCATCGGTCAATGTTACTGCTCTAACCCCGGCCCCAACATTACCTGTATCGCCACTGCCGGGTACTAATCCGAATACAACGAAGGTGACGACAACCGTAGGAACGGGTAATCACCTCGTGACGAAAGTCTCCTCTAGCTTAATTCCTACGCCGAATGAGGGGGATGCAGCGCCAACAGGAGCGGGAGTAACAAATCCGTACACACCTGGTGCAGATATCACTGGCGTGGATGTAACAACGAACAAATACATTGGCGTGTATGAAGTAGATAGCAACAATAAGGTGGTATCGTTCAAGCTGATCGTACTGACAGCAGACGATATTAAGGTGCCTGCTCCAGCGCAGTATGTTGTTGATTTGTTGATTTATCCAAGTAATGAGCTGCTTCAAGTTGGAGCTAGCCAAGCTCTTGTTACAACAGCAGTATACTCCGACCAAAGTATTTTGGATGTGACAGATAAAGCTGTTTATAGTACCACGGATCCTTCCGTTGCAACGGTTGATGACCGTGGTATTGTTACGGCTATATCTGAGGGAACTACCGTGATTACGGTGCAATATGACGGAAAGTCTGTTTCGGCAGTCTTTACGGTGCAAGCCGGTATCCCTGACATTAGGCTGGGTCTTACGGCTTCTCCAGCTTTTGTTGTAGGAGATGGACAGTCGCTAGTTACACTGAAAGCCAGCGCTATACGTTTGGTAGATGGAACTCCTGTAGAGGGTAAGACCATTACGTTCCAAGGGATCGGAAATACTACACAGACGGCTGTGACAGATGCAACCGGAACTGCGGTAGTGACGTTTACCGCACCTGCTATTTCAGGGGTGTTACCCGTCCATAATACTATCACCGCCTCGGCCGTCGATTCGACGGGGCTAACGGCGCAGACAAGTATAGCGGTCCATTATATGCCAGCTTCCGTTCATGGCGTTCTAACGGACAGTACGACAGGCAAACCAATAGCAGGAGCAGTTGTCTCTGTGTCAACAGATTTTAACGGGGATGGAATCGTAGATTTCTCTCAAGAGGTCACAACTGGGGCGGATGGCTCGTACCAGATCTATGTGCCACGGGGGAATTGGAACTATAGTATGAACATTCAAACCCCTGTAACCATTGGCAATCAGACGGTGATGTTAAATAAAACACAAACGGCCCAAGTGGGGGCTTTAAACGGAACAGAACAAATTTTTACTGCTACCAACAACATAAGTGGTCAGCTACTGATCGCGCAAACCGCCGCCGATAATGGAAGTCCAAAGCCGACGATAGGTAGTTTGTTTGGACCAGGAAACGTCAGCGCCATTGTGCAAGGCACAGGTGCAAATAACTTTAAATCACAGGTTGTACTTGATGCAAACGGCAGTTTTGATGTGAATAATGTACCGCAGGGACAATACATTGTTGCGTATCAGATTAAGGCTTCGGATGGAACAGTTTTAGCCGGACCGACTGTAACCGTGAACGTGAATCAAAACGGGGAAATGAGCGTAGTGTACTCCTTGATTGATCCTTACGGCGTTGTTAAAGATGCGGTTACGGGTCAACCGGTAAGTGGAGTATCTATGAATCTGTACTGGGCGGATACTGAGCTCAACAAGCAGAAAGGCCGTACTCCGAATACGCTTGTAGCCTTACCGGAGTTGTCCGACTTTGCACCTAATCAAAATCATAACCCACAAGTCACGAATGCAGCTGGAGAGTATGCTTGGATGGTATTCCCGGATGGAGATTATTACATTGTGGCTACGAAACCAGAGTATGGCACGTTTAACACATTGACGGAGCAAACCAGTGTGACCCCTGATCCTGGTTCGGACAGTTATATCCAAAACGGAATCATTCACGTGGGTCAAAGCCTGGTGCAGTTTAGCTTTTCTATGCAACCGATCAAGGAGTCGAACTCTGGCTCAGGCAATTCGGGAAGCACGGACAGCGGTAATGCGCGTAATAATGCGCCTGGAGACCTAAAAACAAGCAATGGTACACAAACGGGAGTAACCCTAGGCTGGACTGCTGTAACGGGAGCATCCTCTTACAACATTTATGATAACGGAAAGCTTGTTGCTTCCGGAATTACGGGTACCCGTTATGATATTACAGGGCTTGAGGCAGGAACAAAGCACAGCTTTACCGTATCGGCTATCGTTGGTGGAGTAGAATCCAAGCTATCGGAAAGTCTAACGTTTACGACACTGGATAGTGCTGTCATTCCCTCTACACCTCAAGATGCACAGCATCATGAGAAGTACATCAATGGATATCCAGACGGAACCTTTAAACCGGCGAAGAATATTACTCGTCAGGAAGTGGCGGCTTTACTGTTCCGGGTCTATCAGCTTTCAAAATCAGTAACGGACGGCACGGTTTATTCGGATGTCTCTAGTAGCGACTGGGGAGCAGTAGAAATCGCAGCCGTGACGAAAGCAGGCATCATGAACGGATATCCGGACGGAACATTCAGGCCAAATCAGCTCATCACGAGAGAGGAAATGGCAGGCATTGCGGCCCGCTTGAAGCAATTGCAAGGCAAGGGAGAGAACACCTTCAAGGATATTTCGGGCAGCTGGGCTCGTGAGTCTATCAATTCGGCAGCAGAAGCCGGTATTCTGAAGGGTTACGAAGACGGAACCTTCCGTCCGAAAAAGAACATGACCCGCGCAGAGGCAGTCACGATGATTAATCGTCTGACGAGCCGCGGCCCGCTAGCCGGTGTAGTTATCCCTTCATGGTCTGATGTTAGTCCAAGTCACTGGGCATACGGGGATATTGAAGAAGCATCGGTAGATCACGATTACATCATTCAAGATGGTACAGAAAGAAGAGTAGAGCAGGAGAAATAAAGCTCGATTTCATTAATGGACTATACTGCCAAGCTCACCCGAGATGGCAGATAGTCCATTATTTTATGTTGCCTTTTCATTTTGGTATACTGAATGCAGCAACATATGAAAAGAGGGACCGGATTTATGTCGATTGTTAAGCCCAAAACGATTATTTTGGCCTCGTCTTCCCCGAGAAGGAAGGAACTGATCGCTTCCTTGAACCTTCCTTATGAAGTAATAGTCAGCGATGCCGATGAAACGACGGAGCCGGGCTTATCTCCTGCCGAGATCGTAGAACAGCTATCCCACCGAAAAGCACAGGCTGTATACGAACGTTGTATAGCCGAAACGCGCTTCGAAACGGGCGGTGTTATTGTTGGCTCTGATACGATTGTAGTGCTGGAAGATACAGTGCTTGGCAAACCTAAGGATGCCGCAGATGCATTCCGTATGCTGCAGTGCCTGCAAGGACAGACGCATCATGTATACACTGGCGTTGCTGTCATCGATATAAAGACGGAAGAGCGGGATAATACAGCTGGCAGACCACTAGATAAGACTGAGACTAATGAGACTCCAATGTTCCTTGGAGAGACTGGTCAGTATCATGTAGCAGCCCTGTCAGCAAACGGACACCCAGCGGCAATTGTCGGTCACACGGTTAGCCAGATTACGTTCAGACCTATGAGCGATGAGGAAATTTGGGCATATATAAACACGGGTGAACCGCTTGATAAAGCCGGAAGTTACGGTGTGCAGGGGATAGGCTCGGTTTTCATCGAAAGAATCGAGGGTGACTTTTACAGCGTGATGGGTCTTCCCTTAAATTTGCTGTACCCGATCTTAGCGAAATTTGGAATCAGTCCATTTCAATTGAAGTAAAGTATTTCCAAGCGAAGGTGTCAGTTATTGCTGCACCTTTTTTGCGCGGATGAAGTGAAAAATCAATTGGTAAATGTTGTTTATATTCAATCCTCTCTATGAGAGTTTATTTTAGGTTATACTTGCTTAGGAGGCGCGATGAGCGTGGATGAAGATAATGTTCCATCATACATTCAGGAAAGTTACAACAGGGCCATTCATACTATGAGTGATGAGAGGATAGCAACATCCGTGAGTGCACATTTGACAGACCAGATTTTAACCGCTTAAAATTGATAAATCAATAGAAAGCCGCCCTTTAACATTACTTTTCCTTCGGGAGATGCAAAATAAAGGAGCAAGGTTTCTAATAGACGATAATTATGACTCTTTCGCCTATGATGATTCAATGTTTGGAATAGAATCGTGGTATAATGAGTTGGATGTTAAGGGTATTCGTCGAAAAATCAAAGATGTTATCAAATCTAGATGAACGACGTAACGATTAGAGGCGCATTAATTCTTACATATGCGGAACGTGCTGGAGAGTCGGCTCAATAACCTGCTCCACTCATTATATCCTCGCCCCGAACGTTAATAGTTGCAATTAAGACTTCAATGGATTGGCTTCACGTAAGTGGACAGATCGAAGGCTGTTATTTTAACGTTATCGGACTGCCGTTGTCGCTGCTTTTGGGACATGCTGTCCGAATTTGGTATAGCTGCCCTTGAATCAGCAGGCAGAATAAAGGGAAGAGGGATCGGGATGGAGTCGCAAACATTTATGCTGCGGGACCTCCCCCATGAAGAACGACCAAGAGAGCGCATGATGCATTATGGGGCGGAATCACTAAGCCAAGCGGAGCTGCTGGCTATTCTGCTGAGGACGGGAACACATCAGGAATCAGCTATTCATGTTGCGCAGAGAATCCTTAGCCAGGTAGGAAGCTTGCGTCAGCTGGCAGACCTTAGCATTAAGGAAATGACTGAAATTAAAGGCATCGGCCCTGCCAAGGCGGTGCAACTAAAAGCTGGCATTGAGCTTGGAAGGCGCATGGCGAATTCCCGGCTGACCGAACCAGTCATTATCCGCAGTCCCCAGGATGCGGCTGAGATTTTGACTGAGCAATTACGCTACCTCCAGAAGGAGCATTTTGTCTGCCTGTTTCTCAATACGAAGAATCATGTTATTGCACAGGAGACACTGTCTATGGGCAGTTTGAATGCTTCCATCGTGCATCCCCGTGAAGTCTTCCGGGCAGCCATCAAGTGCAGTAGCGCTTCCATTATTTGTGCGCATAATCATCCTAGCGGTGATCCTACGCCCAGTCCGGAAGATATTGCCCTGACGGGGAGATTGCTTAGAGCGGGAGAAATTGTTGGCATTGACGTTCTGGATCATCTCATTATCGGAGATAAAGGTTTTGTGAGTTTGAAGGAAAAAGGTCATATGTAATAGAATTTTTAAGATTGACTAGGAAAAGGAGAATACAGCATGTTAGGTGGCTTCACGAAAGACTTGGGAATTGATTTGGGGACAGCGAACACGCTAGTCTATTTGCGCGGCAAGGGAATTGTGGTAAGAGAGCCATCCGTGGTGGCTATTAATACAGATTCGAAATCCATTGAAGCCGTAGGCGAATCCGCCAAAAAGATGATCGGCCGTACGCCGGGCAACATCCGTGCCATCCGTCCGATGAAGGACGGGGTTATTGCCGACTTTGATACAACAGCTACAATGATCAAATACTTTATTCGCCAGGCACAGAAGCAGCGCTCGATGTTCCAGCGCCATCCGAATGTAATGGTCTGTGTACCTTCTGGCATTACCGCTGTTGAGCAGCGTGCCGTTGAAGATGCAACCAGACAAGCTGGCGCACGTGAGGCTTATATTATCGAGGAACCATTCGCAGCTGCAATCGGCGCGGATCTACCAGTATGGGAACCGACAGGTAGTATGGTTGTAGATATCGGTGGAGGTACAACGGAGGTAGCAGTTATTTCCCTTGGTGGTATTGTAACTAGCCGTTCCGTACGTGTTGCCGGTGATGAAATGGACGAATCCATTATCCAGTACATCAAGCGTCAATATAACTTGATGATCGGTGAGCGTACTTCCGAGCAGCTTAAGATGGATGTGGGTTCCGCCCTGCCACTGGAGAAGGCTGAAACGATGGAGATCCGTGGCCGCGATCTGGTAACTGGTCTGCCGAAGACGCTGACCATTACCTCTGATGAGATTTGCGAAGCATTGGCCGATACAGTAACTTCTATTATTGAAGCCGTAAAAGTTACCTTGGAGAAATGCCCGCCAGAGCTGGCTGCTGACATTATGGACCGCGGCATTGTGCTGACCGGTGGCGGAGCACTGTTGCGCAACCTGGACAAGCTGCTTGCTCGCGAGACCGGTATGCCGGTTATCGTGGCTGAGAATCCGCTGGACTGTGTAGCGATCGGAACGGGCAAGGCCCTGGAGAACATTCACCTGTTCAAGAGCCGCAGCGGCTCTACCTTCCGCTCCAAGCGTTAAGGATGGACTGCTTGTGAACGTCAACCCCTGATAGGGGAGAAAAACGGTTGTTAGAGGGTGTTGAAACTGTTTAAGTTATTTAACAACAAACGTTTGTTCATCTTACTGATTACCCTGGTGATGTTCATCGTGGTCATGGGCTTCAGCCTGGGGACAAGGAAATCCTTGTCCTGGCCGGAGAACTTTGTCAGGGATACGACCGGTTTTGTGCAAGGCATATTCTACAAGCCCGCTGGATATGTAGCGGGCTTCTTTGAAGATATTTCCAACCTGCACAAGCTGGCCGAAGAGAACGAACAGCTTAAAATTGTCGTGGCGCAATATACACGGGAGAAAGCGCAATATAACTTTATTGAATCAGAGAATGAGCGCCTCATGAAGGATCTCAAATTTACAGAGACACAAAAAGAGAAATATAACTACGACTATCGTATTGCCCATGTTGAGAGTATCAATACTGAGCCTAACAATAGTACGCTAGTCATTGATATCGGTTCCAAGGATGGGGTTAGACCAAATATGGCGGTAATCTCTACAGAAGGTCTGGTCGGTGTGATTAGCCAGGTCAGCAATTTTACCTCTACGGTAAAACTGATGACGATGATGAACGCGAATGATCCCAATTCACAATCGGCTATTGCCGCAACCGCCATCGGCAAAGAGAATTCCAGCTTCGGTATGATCGAAAGCTACGATCCCAAAACGAAGAAACTGATGATGAACAAAATTCCGCCCGGTGATCCGATCCAACCTAAGGATAAGATCGTCTCTTCCGGCATCGGCGGCTTGTATCCGCGTGGGCTGACTATCGGGACTGTTGAAAGTGTCAAGGTAGGCGAGTTTGGCCTGACCTCCTCCGCAGTGATTACGCCTGCTGCTGATTTTCAAGATTGGAAGGAACTGATTGTCGTGTACACGCAGGAGCGTGCTGAATAGTGAGAGTGAATAAATCGGTTTGTATCTTGCTGCTGTTCCTCCTATTCATACTTGAAGGGACTGTACTGCCGAGACTGATCCCGAATGCTTGGCAGATGCGTGTTATCCCCAGCCTGGTCTTTATTGTGATTCTATTTGTAACTGTCTATCATCACCGTCATACAGCACTGATTCTAGGGCTCAGCTTTGGGATGCTGCATGATATTGTTTTTTACGGTCGGATCCTCGGCGCCCATTCTTTCGCAATGGGCGTTTCGGCCTATCTGATCGGTCTGATCTTCCAGGCTCCCCGCGCACCGCTGCCGCTCATGATGACGGTAGTTTTGCTAGGAAGCCTGTTATCGGACACGATTCTGTTCGGAATCTATAGTGTATTTAATTTGAATCAGGAACCCTACAGCTGGGCGCTTCTTGAGTATATGCTCCCCTCCATGCTCTTTCATTTTGCCATAGGTCTGCTCCTGTATGTTCCGCTCCGTCGCCAGCTTGAGAAGCTGAAGAATGAGACGCGCAAGGAAGAAACAGCATAAGTCAGTCGGTAATTTCTTCCGTAGAAAAGCAGGAACTTACGGGGCTGGGCACGAATGATTCAGGATAGGGGGACAGGTATATGACAGTGAAATCCAAACATGTAAGGATCAAGGGCATCAAGGATGGCCTGGTATTCCTGCTAGACGACAAGTGTCCCTTTGAAGATCTTCTGAGCGAGCTTCGCTTCAAGCTGGAGCACAGCCATCAAAATATTTTGACTGGACCGATAGTGCATGTGGATGTTAAGCTGGGCAGCCGCCCCGTATCCGAGGAAGAGAAGGATGCTGTTCTGGACATTCTTAGAGGTCAGGGCAATCTCTTGATTCGGTCCGTGGAGGCGCTAGAAGATCCGAGCGCTGTAGACAGCGAGGCTCTGTATATGGTCAGTGGCATGGTCCGTTCCGGCCAGGTGCTGCACCATCAGGGGAATCTTTTGCTACTCGGTGATGTGAACCCTGGGGGAACAGTTACCTGTTCCGGCGACATATATATTCTTGGAGCGCTTAGGGGGATGGCCCACGCCGGTGTGGAGGGCAACGAAGAAGCGATTATTGCAGCCTCGCTTCTGTCACCGACCCAGCTTCGTATCGCAGACATCATCAGCCGTCCGCCGGACGAATGGGAGACCCGCGAGAGCAGCATGGAATTTGCCTATTTAACAAACGGAGCTATGCAAATTGACAAAATTCATAATATGGTCAAATTACGTCAAGGTTTAAATGTGTTTAAAGGGGTGTAGCCTCCATGGGAGAAGCGATTGTCATAACCTCGGGCAAAGGCGGAGTTGGCAAAACAACCACAACAGCCAATATTGGTACCGCACTTGCGCTGCAGGGCAAAAAAGTATGTCTAGTCGATACGGATATCGGACTGCGTAATCTGGATGTTGTAATGGGGCTGGAGAATCGGATTATCTATGATCTCGTGGATGTGGCCGAAGGCCGCTGTCGTCTGAATCAGGCGCTGGTCAAGGACAAGCGCTTTGATGAGCTGTACATGCTGCCTGCCGCCCAGACGAAGGACAAGACCGCTGTGACTCCGGAGCAGGTACGGGACATTATCCTGGAACTGAAGAAGGAGTATGAATATGTCCTGATCGATTGCCCGGCCGGTATTGAGCACGGGTTCCGCAATGCGATTGCCGGTGCGGACAAGTCCATCGTGGTTACCACGCCGGAGCATGCTGCAGTACGGGACGCGGACCGGATTATCGGACTGCTGGAACAATCCAGTGTAGAGTCGCCGAAGCTGGTGGTGAACCGTATTCGTCCTGGTCTGATCAAATCGGGTGATATGCTGGATATTGAAGATATATTGCAGGTGCTGAACATCGATCTAATCGGGATTGTCCCGGATGATGAAATGGTAATCAAAGCCGCGAACAGCGGCGAGCCTACCGTTATGAATCCTGATTCTGCGGCTGCGATTGCGTACCGCAATATTGCTCGTCGTATCCTTGGTGATGCTGTGCCACTAATGCAGCTGGACCGGAAGCCGGGTACTTTTAAGAAATTCAAGAAATTTTTCGGATTAAGCTAAACAAGGCGTTTTTCATAGGACTGCCGAAATACGGGGACCCACCGCTTAGAAATTGTGCGGGGGCCCCATTTTTATGCCATTTCACGCTCCTGTCGATCGGAGGCTTGTTCTAAAGAGACTTCCTCGCTTCATAAAATGGAAGTAAACAAGCCCGCCGGAGGGATCGATATGGACCAGAAATCAGATATCAAGAATCGACGCAAGGAGCGCATCCGCCTTTTGCTGGAGGACACCCCCAAGGAATCGCCGCTCCCGCCGCTATATGTCTTACCTGAACAGAATACAACCTTCAAGGAATGGAATCAGGAACCGAAGAAGGGCAACGGTTTAGAGCCAGAACCTGATCCAGAGCTGCTCTGGAAGCAGCGCCGCAATAACTGGGAAGACGATGGGGAGGGCGGTAAGCCTCGTTTTATCACGGGATTTCTGCGCCGAACAGTCGCCAGTATTCTTGTCTTCGGGGCCATATGGGGAATATTTGCGATTCAGCAGCCCTGGGCACACAAGACACAGGCCTTTATTGTTGATGCGCTGAGCCATGACATGGATTTTGCAGCGGTCAGAGTGTGGTATGAAGAGCATTTTGATGGTGCGCCGGCCTTCATCCCTATCTTTGGGGATAAAGAGCAATCGGCGGAGAAGGTTTCAGCCCTTCATGAGTGGAGTGCGCCCCTAGCGGGGAGCATCGTCCAGCCTTTTGCCACCACACTGAAAGGTGTGGAAATTATGCCTGAAGAAGATTCAAGTGGCAGTGTGACGGTGAAGAGTGTAGATATGGGGCGTGTATTGTCTGTCTCTCGGGAAGCGAAAGGCGGACTCCGCGTTACACTACGGCATACGGGGAATGTCACTGCTGAATATGGTCATTTGAGTGGAACCCGGCTCAAGGCCGATGATTGGGTACAGAGCGGCGATGCGGTCGGCTGGATTGTTGATCCGGGAACGACGCCGGAGAATATGTTCTTTTTTGCCATGATGAAGGACAAGACCTATATTGATCCATCCGAAGTGATCACCTTTGATTAGGATCAAAGGCATCGAACTGTCGCTGCATCCGCTGTTCGTGCTGATCATGCTTTTTTCCGTCCTGACCGGACAGTTTCTCGAACTACTCACCTTGTTCACTATCGTGTTGATTCACGAATTGGGACATGTCTGTGCAGCGCTTCTTGCCGGAGTAACCGTCAAGTCCGTCCAGCTTCTTCCCTTCGGCGGCGTTGCCGTCATCGAAGATCATGGAAGACTGACCGCAGGCAAGGAGATTGCGATTGCACTAGCCGGTCCGCTCCAGAATGGCATCTTGATGTTGTTCGCTTGGGTTGCTGGCGGTCTGGGGCTGGGGAATGAGGCGTTCTTGAATTATTTTTTTGAGGCAAATGCCATCATCGCACTTTTCAACCTGCTGCCGATTCTTCCTCTTGATGGGGGGAAGGTGGTCCGGGCAGCAACGAGCGTGATATGTCCTTATTATTTCACCTTGTTATGGTGTGGGCGATTAAGTATAGCTGCCAGTGTCTTGGTTGTAGTCTATGCACTGCTGCCACTTGGAGCGGGTGGAGGATTACGGCTGAATGTGTTGATGATTGGCGCCTTTCTGCTCTACTCAAACATTACAGATCAACGCAATATGCCCTATGTATTCATGGCTTTCCTGATGAATCGTGAAGCTGTTTACGAGCGGCATCTCCTCACGGGAACAGTAGCCTCGCCAATTGTTGCCAAGGCTGCGAAACCTTTGGATGCTATACTGCGTCTATTTAAACGTAATCAATACCATCTGGTATATGTGCTGAACCGTGAAGGTGACGTGGTCGCCGTAGTACCGGAACAGCGTTTGATCTCTTCCTACTTCGGAATGTAAAATATAAGCTTAGCCGGATTTGAAAGTGAATATGAAAGATTGATTGAACCAGAGGTGAAGCCATGAAACAGATGATCGTTCACTGTACGCAGCATATGACCCGGATGGCCCTTCTGGAGAACGGGAAGCTGGTGGAGTATGCGGCGGAACGTGATCAGCAGCAAGGGCTGGTCGGGAGCTTTTACAAGGCCAGAGTCATTAATGTACTGCCAGGTATGCAGGCTGCTTTTGTTGATATCGGACAGAAGAAGAATGCATTTTTATATGTTGACGATGTTTTGCATCCCCATTTAGAGAAGCAACCGGTGGTGAAGCCCTCTATTGAGACGCTACTGCAGCCCGGACAGGACATCGTGGTTCAGGTTAGAAAAGAACCCCGGGGCGGGAAGGGTGCACGTGTGACCACGCATTATACGCTTCCGGGCCGCTGGATTGTCTTTATGCCTTTTGCCGAATACGTCGGCGTATCGAAGAAGATCAATCGCGAATCGGAGCGGAACCGGCTAAAGGGCATCGGTGAGCGTCTGCGCAGGGAAGAAGAGGGTATCATCATGCGGACTGTTTCCGAAGATCAGCCTCAGGAAGCCGTAGAAGGTGATCTTGCTTTCTTGCGTGCTCAGTGGGATCACATCTCGCGGCGTGCGCTTTCATCCGAAGTGCCGGCACAGCTTCACTCTGACCTCAGTATTGTGCAGCGATTTATCAGGGATGCGTTCAACCCGGAGCGCGACGAGCTGGTGCTGGACTCCGCCAACGCTGCTAAAGAAGCAGAGGTCTTCCTTGATGATATGGCCCCTGGAGGGTACAAGCCTGTAGGTTTGTATAGTGGCAAGGAGTCGATTTTGACAGCCTATGGTGTGCAGGAGCAGTTACATAGGGGATTTGCCCGAAAAATCATGCTGGAAGGCGGGGCCACGCTCATCTGGGATGAAGCCGAGGCGCTCACCGTTATTGATGTCAATACGGCTCAGTATACGGGCGGGGCATCTCTGGAGGAGACAGTGACCCGCACGAACCTGCTCGCAGCAGAGGAAATCGGACGTCTGATCCGTCTGCGGGATACTGGTGGAATCATCATTATTGATTTCATTGATATGGAGCAGGAGGCACACCGGAGAATGGTGACGGACTGCTTGGAACGCGTAATCAGCAAAGATCGGACGAAGACGCATATTCTGGGCTGGACAAGGCTTGGACTATTGGAGATGACTCGTAAAAAAGCAAGACACGATTCCACCGGATTTGCGCCAGCCATTTGCCCATGCTGCGGAGGCACCGGAAAGTCTGGCAATTGGCATGAGTAGGGAATTGGCTGTAGGGATTGGTTTAGATGCTGTGGGTTTAAATGCTGTAGGTGTATAAGCTTTAGGATTATGTGCTTTAGGATTGTGTGCTTTAGGATTGTGTGCTTTAGGATTGTGTGCTTTAGAATTATGTGCTTTAGGTTTATATGTTGAAGTCTATATGTTGTAGGTATATATGCTGTAGGATTATGTGGTGTAGGATTAAAGCTGTTGGTTTAGTTCATATGTTATATGTCTACTTGCTGCACCTTTTTATAATTTAAATTTAATATTCAAATATAAAATCCAGCGTCTCTCCGGTGAAACTGGGTCTTGCGGCTGCATGTCTTGAATTCCATAAAACAGTCAATATCACTGTAGGGAATATCACCTCAGGGTGGTGTCTCACACAGCATTCATTTCCGCTGCATCCCAATTAACGGCATTTTTGTGCCTTATATTTCTTCTTTTTGGGGCAAATAGCCAAATAAGGTCATTATTGTATCTTATTTTATGCCAATCTGCTGAAAATCCTTCATTTTGGAATATTTAACATACAAAATTGCCCTTAATCTAGGCAAACCAGCCATTGCACCACATTTAAGGTACAAAAATGCCGTTATTTACACTTCGGAGCCAGGGAGGATTGTTTTCTACTTCAGTTTTGTTTGTAACGTCTTCTATATAGCAGGAAATCACGCTGATTATATTCAATCTGTGTTGCAGCATTGACTGTAGGCGATATCTATGATAGTATGTTCAAGTATGTGTTTGGTTATCTAGCCCTGCACATGCTGTAACCGCTCCGATCGGGTATGCAAGCGCGGTTCCCTTTGGGGAATTTGCCACCTAGACTAGGCGAGTCTGAGACATGAGGAGGTGCAATTACAATGTATGCAATTATCGAAACTGGCGGTAAGCAATACAAAGTCCAAGAGGGCGACGTATTGTTCATTGAGAAGCTGAACGCTGAGGACGGTGCAAGCGTAACGTTTGACCGTGTATTGGCTGTTTCCACTGAAGGCGGTTTGACTGCAGGAACTCCGCTTCTGAGCGGCGCTACTGTAACAGCTAAGGTTGAGAAACACGGCAAAGGCCAAAAGGTTGTAGTTTACAAATACAAACCTAAAAAGAACTACCACAAGAAGCAAGGTCATCGTCAACCGTACACAAAAGTAACGATTGAGAAGATCCAAGCGTAAGAAGGTGCGTTTATGATTAACGTGCAGATTACCAGATCTTTGGAACTCGGAACTATTGTTGCGTTTGAGGTTAAAGGGCATGCAGGCTTTGCGAAACGCGGCGAGGATATCGTCTGTGCCGGTGTATCGACTGTAACGGTTGGCACTGTCAATTCGATTGAATCTTTGACAGGAGTAGTTATGGATTCGTCCATGAAGAACGGATTCTTGAGCGGGACCCTGGGTTCCATTGAAGATCCTGTTATTTCTGCCAAAGTACAATTGCTGCTGGAATCCATGGTCTTAATGCTGACTGATATCGCAGAATCATACGGGAAGTATATAACGATACAGCAAGACATTATTTAAAGAAGGAGGTTGACCAACATGTTGAAATTGGATCTTCAATTATTCGCATCGAAAAAGGGTGTAGGTTCCACAAAGAACGGACGTGATTCCCACTCTAAACGTCTTGGCGTGAAACGTGCTGACGGTCAGGCAGTAACCGGCGGTAACATTCTGGTTCGTCAACGCGGAACCAAAATTCACCCAGGTACGAACGTAGGTATCGGTAAAGATGATACTTTGTTCGCTTTGGTGGACGGCGTAGTGAAGTTCGAACGTTGGGGCCGCGATCGCAAAAAAGTGAGCGTGTACCCAGTTGATGTCGCTCCGGTAGCAGCGGCACTGGAAGCGTAAGCTTACAGAACCATAAAGACAGTGAAGCCTCCGGCATGAGTGCCGGAGGCTTTTTTGATAAATTAGATTTGAATATTTTCTTGGATTAGACTTAAAGATTTCCGTGGGTTTCGTGAATTTTGCGTCGGAAGCTAATGATCTTCCGGGAATGGCTGTGTTATACTGGAAAATGGTAAAAAGATGTGCAGATTTTCTAACGGGGTCATGAATTTTGCGAACTGAGGGACGGGGAATAAGAATGAAATCCTGGAAACGTGTAATCTGGGCAGTCATGAGTTCCGCAGCACTTCCTTTAGGTCTCGTGTATTGGCGGACGTCCCTTTTCACATGCTTGCTGCTCGGTATTTGGGTAGCGGCTGTACTTGTTTTCACGTGGAGCCAGACCCGGCGCCATTATGAAAGGGAGCTGCATTTACAGGAGCAGAGAATGCAAGAGGCTGCAATCCGCACACTAGGCCATCATCGTCATGACTGGATGAATGAATTGCAAGTTCTTTACGGATATATCCAACTCGGCAAGCCTGATAAATCAGTGCAATGTGTGGAAAGAATAAAAGAAGGCATTGCGCTCGATAGTCGGATCGCCAAGCTGGGAATTCCTTCGCTGGTCTTTTATCTGCAGTCATTCCGAACTTATAGGAGTAGCCTGGATCTCGTGATCCGGGTGGAGGAAGGCTTGCAGCTAGTGGACAAGCTGACACCGGAGACGGGGGAAGAACTAACTTTGATTGTAATGCAGACCATAAGGGCTTACCAATACAGTGGGCTTGCCGCACAAGGGGACTCCAGGATACTCGAGCTAGGCTTTAGACAGGATGGCGGAGACATTCTTATCTCCTTTGAAAGTGAGGGAGGGCATGGCAATCCCGAACTGCTCAGGGTGCAAATTGATAATATAGTACAAGGTAAAACGATGAGAGCGGAACAGTTCAAGCCCGGCAAGGCTTATGTAGAACTGCGTCTGCCGTTTGAGATGTGAGGAAGGTGAACGTGAATGTTCGTAGATAAAGCTAAGATTTATGTAAAAGGCGGCGACGGTGGTGACGGTCTCGTGGCTTTCCGCCGCGAGAAATATGTGCCGGAAGGTGGTCCGGCTGGTGGTGACGGTGGCCGAGGTGGCGACGTTATCTTCCGTGTGGACGAAGGCTTGCGCACACTGATGGATTTCCGGTACCAGCGTCACTTTAAAGCTGACCGTGGGATCAAAGGACGCAATAAGAGTCAGCATGGTGCCAATGCTGAACATATGATTGTGCGTATCCCTCCGGGAACGATTCTGATCGACGATGATACTAACGAAGTGATCGCCGATATGACTCGTCATGGGCAGCAAGTGGTTGTGGCGCGAGGCGGCCGAGGCGGCCGAGGCAACACTCGTTTTGCAACAGCAGCCAATACGGCACCTGAGCTCGCCGAGAATGGTGAGGAAGGTCAGGAGCGCTATGTAGTCATGGAACTGAAAGTCATGGCTGATGTAGGGCTTGTCGGATTCCCCAGTGTAGGGAAATCCACGTTGCTGTCAGTGGTATCTGCTGCCAAGCCGAAGATCGGTGCGTACCATTTTACAACAATTACTCCGAATCTCGGTGTGGTGGATGTCGGTGACGGACGCAGCTTCGTTATGGCGGATCTGCCTGGACTGATTGAAGGGGCACATGAAGGCATTGGCCTTGGCCACGAGTTCCTGCGCCATGTAGAGCGTACACGGATTATCATTCACGTCGTGGACATGTCCGGTTCGGAGGGGCGCGATCCATTCGAGGACTGGGTGAAGATCAATGATGAGCTCAGACAATACAACGCCAATCTTGCGGAACGTCCTCAGATTGTTGCAGCGAACAAGATGGATATGCCTGAATCTGCTGAGCATCTGATCTCTTTCCGTGAGCAAGTGGCACAAGTGCGCCCGGATATTGAGATTATGCCGATCTCCTCACTGACACGCGAGGGTGTGCAGGAGTTGCTGTACCGGGCTACCGACATTCTTGACAGTATTCCGGTTGCTCCGGTGGTGGAAGAGGTTGCTGAGACTACCGAACGCAAAGTATACAAGCTGGAAGCTGAGGATGACAATACCTTCACGATTACCCGTGATAACGATACTTATGTCGTCACCAGTCCGCGTATTGAGCGGATGCTCAAGCGGATGCAGCTGAATACCCATGATGCCATTCTGAAGCTGGCCCGCACCTTGCGTCATATGGGCGTGGATGCGGAACTGCGCAGACGCGGAGCTGTGGAAGGCACGATTGTTCGAATTGCCGATTTTGAGTTTGAGTTTGTGGAGAACAGCAGCTACTACTAAGCAGCAAAGCTGTCTGAAGCGCCTGCTTTATCTGCCTTGTAAGAGGCGGATGGAGCAGGCGCTTTTTTTAAATATAAGGATTGATATGGTTTACGCTTATAAATCATTCTTATATTTCTCACTGAAACGGATAGCCTCCCTTAGAGGACGGAAAAACCGTTTCTACTTAATGCTCAATTTATTTTCACAAAAAGCCACCAAAACCATGAATTTTTCGTATACAATAAAGAACGGAAAAACACTTATTTCCAATTGATTGGAAGTCTTATTCAGAGGTATTACGGAACGGCCGATATATACCTACATATCCATGAATATGAAAGAGGGATACGCAGATGGCAATAATTGAAGTGGTGAAATATGATGGTCCTCCGGGCGTCTTTGCCTGGAAATATCCCAATCAGGAGCTCGGCACATGGACACAGCTTATCGTTAATGAGTCGCAAGAAGCGATCCTATTCAAGGGTGGCCAGGCGCTGGATTCCTTTACAGCAGGCAGACATACGCTCAGCACAGCGAATATTCCGGTATTGTCCAACCTTGTGAACCTGCCGTTTGGCGGCAAATCACCCTTTACAGCTGAGGTATGGTTCATAAACAAGATGAACGCTATGAATGTCAAATGGGGAACGAGCTCGCCGATCCAGCTTCAAGACCCTAAATATAAGATCATTGTCTCCGTTCGTTCTTTCGGGCAATTTGGAGTGAAGATTGCAGATCCGCGCAAGTTTCTGCTCAAGGTGGTAGGTACACTGCCACAGTTCGATCAGGATAAACTCCTTACCTATTTCCGGGGAATCTTGATGGCAAATATCAATGAACTGGTCTCTTCCTACCTAGTGCACAAAAAAATTAGTATTCTGGAGATTAACGCCTATGTGGCCGAAATATCCAAACATATCCAGGAACGTCTGGCGCCGACCTTTATGGACTCTGGCATTGAGCTGAATAATTTCTATATTGATTCCATTAATATTCCGGACGATGATCCCGCGACTGCGCGGCTGAAGGAAGCACTGGCCAAGAAAGCAGAGATGGACATTATCGGCTACACGTACCAGCAGGAACGCAGCTTTGATTCGTTGGAAGAGGTAGCCGGCAACCCCGGAAACATTGGAGGAGGGATGATGAACGCCGGCATGGGGCTTGGCATGGGAATGGGCTTTGCCGGTCCAGCTGCTGAGATGGTAAATCAGATGACTCGGGGAATTGGATTTGACGCAGGTGTGCACTCCGGGAACGGAACTAAGTCCTGCTCCAAATGCGGCAAAGCCAACACTGCAGAATCCTTATTTTGCAGCGGCTGCGGACAGAATCTGTCTACCCCGCCCGTAAATACAGCTTCAAGCAAGCAGGCCTGTCATAAGTGCGGGCATGAGCTGTCTCCCGGGGCTAAATTCTGTGCGCAATGCGGAGAAGCTCAGGTTATTAACTGCAGCGGCTGTGGACATCAACTGAAGCCCGGCCAGAAATTCTGCGCGGAGTGCGGTACGAAGGCTGGATAAAAGGAGGATGTCATGAACCGGAAAAAGCCTTATGCAGGCATTATCATTGTAATTTATGCTGTGGTGGTCGTTGCTACTGTGCTACTCCTTACTATGCTCGGTTTCTCCGAGAGCTTGCCGCGGTTCGTTATCACGTTGATTGCTGTGCTGATTGCTGAAAGTGTAATTTTTGGTTATACCCTCTTTTGGCTGAAAAGAGCAGGTAACGTTAGCGGAACACCGCCGATCCTACTGAGCGGCATGTTCATTATTGTCGCCTATGCGGTGGCCGTCGTGATCTCGGCTGTCTTTCTCGATAGGCTGCTGGGGCTGCCTTCTTTCTGGTACGCAGCTGTGCAGCTGCTGATTCTCGCTGCCGCTGGTGGCTGTCTTGCTCTTATTGGGCTCTACGGCTGGAATGCTGGAGCACAGGAGCACAAGGAACAGCAGGAGACGCGCAGTCTCTTCCGGCAGCGGAAGGAACTGGCCGACATCAAGCGGGCGGCTCGGAGCTGGAGACATGCCGAAGCTGAGACGCTTGTGAAACGGATTGGCAGAGTAGAAGAGGCATTTACATACAGCGATCCGGTGTCTAGACCATCTTTGTTCGCGACAGAGGATATGCTGAGCCAGCAAATTGCTTTGCTGCAAGATCAGGTCGAGCTTCTGTTGTCCTCGGGCGAACCGGGAAAAGGCTGGGAAGCACAGCTGCAAGGCATCATAGACGACATTGAGGCGACACTTCAGCGCCGCAACCGTGAGTTAGCGGCGCTTAAATAGGGGGAATACGCTATATGGCTAGATTAAATATTCAAGATCCCCCCGCATCGGGAAGCGGGAGAGAGTTCTATCTGCTGGGCTATAACCGGACGGGGATCGACAGTTTTATTATTGCATTATCATATGTTCTGATGCCCATAGGTCTTGTTGCTGCTATACTTCGAATGCTGCTGACACATTACAAGAATGAGCGGAAAGCCAGTAACTATAATTTGTTGTGTCATGCGCTGATTGGGGGCTTTGTTGATCTTTCCTTGATTATGATACTGTCGGGTGGTTTAAAGGAATTAAATATGGGAATTTTCTTTATTGTCTTCATCGGGATCCTCTTCCTTATGCCTGCTTACTTTCTAGGTAATGCTGCATCCAAGGCCAAACTCAAGTTTTCACAGCTCTGTCATTCGTACATAGTGATGTCTCTGGACGAGGGGGTGCGGTACATCGGTACACTGGCTCAGCTTACCAGGCAAAGTGAAAGTGATGTGCGCAGAGATCTGCGGTATTTGCAGGAGCAAGGTCTTATTCCTAACGGGACAACATTTTATGAAGGGCAAGAAGCGGAAGGCAGCGCGGTAAAAGAAACAACTAGCACTGCCAGAGCAGGGCAGGCGGCAGCCCCTTCCGGCTCTTCGGAGAAAACGTCTGCATCCAGCCAGCTGAAGCCAAAGCCAGGTCCGCAGCAACTGCCCAAGGCGATGCGCTGCCCGGGCTGCGGCGCACAGAATACCGTGCAGCCAGGACAGGCGAAGCCCTGCGACTATTGTGGAACAACCCTCACATATAGCTGATTGTGCAATCTGTGATATGTACGAAGTCTCCGATTTTATCGGGGGCTTTGTTTTATTTTCGGGTGCGACAGAGGTCCTATTTTAAAGATGGACGAAAAACTATTGCTTTTTAAGGCAAAAATCTATTATAATGTCCACTATTAAAACACAAAAGTCTTTGAGGAGAGGACGTTCGTGAAAGAACGCTATTATTTAGTCCGTGAGGACATTTTACCCGACGCGGTGCTCAAGACGATGCAGGTTAAACAGTTGCTTGAAGCCGGCGATGCCAAGACTGTACACGAGGGTGTGGAGCAGGTGGGCTTAAGCCGGAGCGCTTTTTATAAATACAAGGATGGCATTCACTTAATTCACCAGTTGGAGCGTGAGCGTATTGTCACGATTTCCATGGATTTGGAACACGAATCCGGCATGCTATCCAAGGTGCTGGGCTGTGTGGCGGGACATGGAGCGAATGTGCTAACCATTCACCAAAGTATTCCGCTGCAGGGTCGGGCGAACGTGGTTATTTCCGTGGAAATCTCCCATTTGAACCAAGAGCTGGGGGAAATGCTTGATAGTCTGAAGAACATTTCAGGTGTGAAGCGGGCATTGATTGTGGGGCAAGGCTAAACACTACAGGTATTTTTTTCGGAGCGATCGCTTCGTATACTATAAGGAGGATATTGATGAAGCCGGTTAAAGTTGGTTTGCTGGGTCTGGGAACAGTCGGTACAGGCGTTGTCCGTATCGTGGTTGGAAATCAGGAGGACCTTAGTAGTCAGGTCGGGTCTCCCATTCTGATTGAACGCATTGCTGTGAAGGATCTCGATAAACCCCGCGATGTGGAGATAGATCCTGCCAAAATCACTACAGACCCGTGGGAGGTTATCCGTGATCCCGAGATTGATGTCATCGTAGAGGTGATGGGCGGCATTGCCGGAACCAAAGAATATCTTCTTGAAGCACTGGACCGTGGCAAGCACATCGTTACCGCTAATAAAGATTTGATGGCGCTGCACGGGTCGGAGATCCTGGCTAAGGCGCAGGAAAAGCAGTGCGATGTATTTTATGAAGCTAGCGTGGCGGGAGGCATCCCGATTATCCGTACCCTTATTGAAGGGTTCTCTTCTGACAAGATCATGAAGATTATGGGGATTGTGAACGGTACAACCAATTATATTCTTTCAAAAATGAGTCAGGAAGGCGCCTCCTATGATGATGTGCTGAAGGAAGCTCAGGAACTTGGGTATGCAGAATCTGATCCTACCTCGGACGTGGAAGGGCTGGATGCCGCGCGGAAAATGGCAATTCTCGGCACGCTGGGCTTCCGAACTAATGTTGAGCTCAGTGACGTTAGTGTGAAGGGAATCTCCAACGTAAGCAAGGAGGATATAGCCTTTGCCAAGCGTTTGGGTTATGAAATGAAGCTCCTTGGTATCGCGGAATGTGATAACGATGCTTTCAGCATCAGTGTCCAGCCGACGATGATCCGTTCCGGACATCCGCTGGCCTCCGTTGGCGGCGTATTTAACGCAGTATATGTGTATGGCGAGGCTGTCGGGGAGACGATGTTCTACGGTGCGGGTGCTGGCGCTATGCCTACTGCAACTTCAGTCGTAGCCGATCTGGTGGCGGTGATCAAGAACTTGAGACTGGGTGTAAACGGACTCAAGCAGATCGTACCTTACAAACAGAAGAAGCTGAAGGACAGTGAAGATATCTTCTATAAAAACTTCCTGCTGTTGCACGTCGATGACAAGGCAGGAGTACTGGCCAAAATTACACAGGTCTTCGCGGAGTATGATGTCAGCCTGGATTCGGTCGTGCAGCAGGCTAATCCTAACAATCCCAATGCGGAGATTATTATCGTAACCCATGATGCCAGCAAGGCAAGTATGGATAAGGTCCTGCGTCATCTTGAAGAGTTAAGTGTCATCCGCCGCGTCAAGAGTCATTATCGTGTAGAAGGCTAACTACCTAGAATCCATTCTGCAAAAAAAGATAAGGAGATCACACCTGCTATGAGTAATTACGGAAGGTCACGGGTTAAAGTCCCGGCCAGCACCGCTAATCTCGGTCCGGGCTTTGATACATTGGGCATGGCATTATCGCTCTATGCCTGGATTGAGATGGAGGAAGCACCGGAGACCATATTTCATCTTTACGGCGACGAGATGAAGGGGGTGCCTCAGGATAAGAGCAACCTGTTGTATCAGGTGGCCCAGATGGTCTTTGCAGAAGCGGGTGTCTCGGTGCCTGAGCTGTCCATCTCCATGTACTCGGAAATTCCGTTGGCTCGGGGTCTGGGAAGCAGCGCATCTGCAATTGTTGGTGCGCTGGCGGCAGCCAATGCTATGATTGGCTCACCACTGGATAACGCCAAGCTCTTCAATATGGCCACTGCGCTGGAAAAGCATCCCGACAATGTGGGTGCCTCCCTGTTCGGAGGTATCATCACCGCCGTCTGGGATGGAGTACAAGCTGATTATATCCGGCTTGAGTCTCCAGAGAACCTGGAAGTGCTCGTCGTTATTCCCGAGTTCGAGCTTGCAACCACGAAAGCCCGCGGCGTTCTGCCGGCTGAGGTAACTGTCCGTGATGCTGTCTACAACATCAGTCGCACATCCTTGTTGACGGCGGCGCTGGCTTCCGGCAGACTGGATATGATCGGCAAAGCGATGCAGGATCGGCTGCACCAGCCGTACCGGGCGCCGCTGGTGCCAGGTATGGAGAAGGTGCTCGCCGAAGCGCCGCAGCATGGAGCCCTTGGTATTGCGCTCAGTGGTGCCGGTCCAACGCTGCTGGCATTTGTGGACGGCCGGGAGAGCCGAAGGGATGAACTGGAAGCTTTCCTGAAGGAAACAATGCAGGAGCATGGCATTCCTGCTCGCACTTGCTGGCTGCCTGCCTGTGCTGAAGGTGTAACAGCGAAGGTACTCCCGAGAACCGGGGTGCAAAGTGATTCATTTTTGGATATGATAAAAGGAGAAGTACGGTCATGAAATCAATAGCGGTACTGCCGCAGGGTTCGGTATCCCATGAAGCGCTGCTGTATTTGTTCGGCGGTGAGCCGGTAAACATTGTGCATCATAAGTTAATTTCCGACGTGTTTCTTTCTACGGTGAATGGCATTACGGATTATAGTGTAATTCCGATCGAGAATACGATTGAAGGCTCTGTGAGTCTGCATATCGACTGGTTGATCAACGAGGTTGATTTGCCGATGCAGGCAGAATGGATTTTTCCTTCGATTCAAAATTTGATTGCGAATCCTGGTGAATTCACAGATGCAAGTGGTAACAAGGATTACTCCAGGCTGGTGAAGATTCTTTCCCATCCTGTAGCGACCGCACAGTGCGGTCAGTATATTCGTAAGCATGCGCCTTTGGCAGAGCTTGAGCCGGCAGGAAGCACTTCTGAAGCTGTCGAGATCGTCAAGAACAATCCCGGCAAAGGCTGGGCCGCTATTGGTACAGCGCTTGGTGCTGCCAAGCACGGTCTGGAAATTATCGACCGTAGAATTACGGATCACGATAACAATTACACACGTTTCGTTCTGGTTGGCCCTGAGAAGGTGACGATTCCCCGCAAGAGCAGCGGTGACAAAACCAGCGTGCTTGTCACGCTTCCGGAGGATTTTCCGGGTGCCCTGCATCAGGTGCTTGCTGCCTTTGCCTGGCGGAGACTCAATCTGTCACGTATTGAATCCAGGCCGACGAAGAAGAAGCTGGGTACTTATTATTTTTACATTGATGTGCTCGAACCGATAGAATCCGTCCTGCTGCCTGCGGCTATTGAGGAAATCAAGGCCCTGGGCTGTCAGGTTCGGATTCTGGGTTCATACCCCACATACACCTATGAGGAAGAGAAAGCGGAGGTGCAGTAAGTAATGGCTGAACAAGTAATCTATTTAGATGGACAATATGTAACAAAGGAAGATGCAAAGGTATCCGTTTTTGATCACGGGTTTTTGTATGGTGACGGTATTTTTGAAGGTATCCGTATTTACAACGGAAATATATTCAAGTCTAAAGAGCATTTGGACAGGCTGTATGATTCGGCAAAGTCGATCATGCTGGAAATTCCATTGACCCTTGATGAGATGCAGGAAGCTATGGCGGAGACCATTCGCCGCAACGATATGCGTAATGGCTACATCCGTCTGATTGTTTCCCGCGGTGTAGGTAATCTGGGTCTCGACCCGCGTCGTTGTCCGAAAGCCAGTGTAATCATTATCGTGGAGCAACTGGCGATTTATTCAGAGCAGGCTTACTTGAATGGACTTCGTGCCGTTTCGGTATCCCAGCGTCGTAATCTCCCGGATGCGCTTAATCCGAAGATTAAATCACTCAACTACCTGAACAACATTCTGGTTAAGCTGCAGTCGAACCTGGCCGAAGCCGATGAGGCGATCATGATGAACGCTCAAGGTTACGTAACCGAAGGTTCAGGCGACAACATTTTCATCATCAAAAATGGTGTGGTTTACACGCCTCCTTGCTATCTCGGTGCCCTTGAAGGCATCACGCGTCTTGCGATCATTGAGCTGTGTGAGAAGCTTGGCATCAAGCTGAAGGAAGAGCCATTCACCATGCACGATGTCTATATCGCAGACGAGGTGTTCTTCACAGGTACAGCTGCTGAAGTTATCGCGGCACGTGAGATTGACGGTCGCATCATCGGCGCAGGTCAAGCAGGTCCGATCACACTGAAGCTGCTTGAAGAATTCCGCAACGTCGTTGATAAAGACGGCTATAAGGTTTGGGAATAACAATACATCTAATTAAAAAGCTCCTGTCATGTATATCATGATAGGAGCTTTTGTATAAACTCAGAGATCCTTTCATGTACACCATGAAAGACGTTTCTGTACAAACCCAGAAATTCTTTCATGTAACATGAAAGGATTTTTTTTGCATCAGGGATGTCAATCGCCCATGGGCTGCATAAGATGTAGTAACGAAGGAGGCGGCTGTACCGCATATAACTATGCAAGCAGGCAATACTCCAAAAATTTTCAGGGAGGTTAATGCTGCGTGAAAATACACATTGTCAAACAAGGCGATACGCTGTATGCATTGTCGCAAAAGTACGGAGTGCCGCTGGAAAAAATAATTGAGGCCAATCCGCAACTCAGCAATCCCGACGTGCTCTCGATCGGTGAGAAAGTGAAGATTCCTTCTTCAGGTCCTTCGCCCGTACCCGGTAATAGTGATCTCTACTACAAACACACCGTAAAGCAAGGGGATACCTTGTGGAAGTTATCCAAAGCATGGGGGGTTCCTCTGAAGGATGTGGTAGATGCTAATCCCCAGTTGAAGAATCCTAACGCTCTGCTGATTGGTGAAGTGGTCAATATCCCCAAGAAAGCAACAGTGTCACCACTACCTAACGGGAATGTAGCTCCAATCCAAAACGAGAACGTTACGCCGGTACCAGCGGCCAATGCCGTCTCCGATAAAACACAAGTTGGAGGAAAAACATACACCGGACCTAAAGAACAGCCTGCGCCACCCGTTGCACCACTTGCTGAATCCGTCCCAGCACCTGTTCCAGCACCAGCACCAGCACCAACTCCCGCTCCAGTACCGATTTCTAAACCCAACCTCAATCCTAATCCTAATCTTAGCCCAGCCTCGAATATTAATCCTAATCTAGCTCCAGTGCATGTCAACGAGCCTGTACCGATTAAAGAAACGATCCATACCGAATCTCAAAGCCTCTTCGTACAAATTTCTGTTCCTGCTCAAGAAGCCATTTCACATCATGAACCTCCTAAATCGGAATACAAACCGGTGGCACCTATCTTTGAGGAGAAGAAGTCGCCTTGCGATCACAGTGCAGGATATCCTGGATTAACAGAAACTAGTCCATTCCATGGAACAGCTGCTCCTAATCTAAATCTCAGCCCGCAAACTAATTATGTGCAGCCGTCGTATGTACAGCCATGGTACGCACCGGATTGCCCACCATTTTACTACTACCCAGAGTGGGTCTCGCCGGTTACGGAGAACCAGTCCCCATGGCATACGAATGTATCGCCGGCTATGGAGAATCAGTCCCCATGGCATACGAATGTATCGCCGGTTGCAGAGAATCAATCTCCATGGCATACGAATATATCGCCGGTTACGGAGAATCAGTCCCCATGGAACACGAATGTCTCACCTGCTACAGCGAACCAGTCTCCATGGAGCACCAATGTCTCGCCAGTATCGGAGAATCAGTCCCCATGGAGCACCAATGTCTCGCCAGTATCGGAGAATCAGTCCCCATGGAACACTAATGTCTCGCCGGCATCGGAGAATCAGTCTCCATGGAGCACTAATGTCTCGCCAGTATCGGAGAATCAGTCCCCATGGAACACGAATGTCTCACCAGCTACAGCGAACCAGTCCCCATGGCATACGAATGTATCGCCAGTTTCAGAGAATCAGTCTCCATGGCATAATTCGGTCAATGCTGCACCTAATGATAATTTTGTATCTGGAATACAGCCCAACAATCAATTTCCTGGCGCGGTTAGCCCTCAATATAGTGTGCACCCGCAGAGCCTGCCATGGCCGCCTTGCGGATGCGGGGGAGAACATCCTTATCAGCCGTTTACTTATGAGGCTCCAATCTATAACTCATTTCCTACGTATGGACATCATCCTGGTGTAGTCTCGCCTTATGAGACAGGAGTGCCGGTTTCTCCTAATCAGGGTATAGTTCCGAATGCGCCACTGGGAGCTTTTGGAGGGGAAGGACCCGCACTATCTAATATTCCTCCAAATCCACAATATCCGTGGGGTGGAGACTATGCTCATCATAGCCGTGTGCCGGAAATTCAAGAACCTGAAGTATTCATTCAGGAGAGCCAGCCCATTTTAGCAACCGCTACTACAGAATCTCCTGGCGAAAGAGTTGTTGAACAGAAGGAGAGTAAGAAAGCGGCAGTAGCTTCCAAGGCTAAAACTTCGGGACAGAGTAAATCAGGCAAATCCTCAGGCAAATCACAACGCTCAAGTAAAAGCAGTCGGAATGACAGTGCCAAAAAACGCAGAAATCCATGGATTTCTAACTAAGATGAATTCAAACAAATGGTGAAAAGCAATACGTACAGACGTTGTATCGACAGATACAGCATCTGTACGTTTTTTCTTGTGTTGTTATACGAATTATTAGTCGAATATTGAAGACTCTTTAAGAGAAATGAACTATTTTGCTAAAGTGATGAATAATAAAGCTTGCATTATGGTAAGGTGACATGGTATATTTTATGTCTGGTCGCGAGCATAAAAAATTGTTTGTCGATTAGAATGATATGAATGATCGGCTTTGTAAAAACTTTTCAAAAAAAGTGTTGCATTATGTCGGAATTCATGATATATTATAGAAGTTGTCGCTGAGACATTAAGCGGACAACG
>NZ_MAQW01000031.1 GCF_001682855.1 Bacillus sp. FJAT-27264
ATCGGTCGAGGGCTTATCCTATAAACTACCCCAAAAAGTGAAGAAGAGGCTGCGAAGCCGATTCCGAGTACTTTCCGGGGGCCCCGTAAGAAGGGCAAACGCAAATTCAATTCGGATTCAGTTTTCAGGCGATTAAGCCTGAGCATTTGTACCGCAAATGCCCGTTTGGTGGCGATGGCGGAGGGGTTCCACGCGTACCCATCCCGAACACGACCGTTAAGCCCTCCAGCGCCGATGGTACTTGGACCGAAGGGTCCTGGGAGAGTAGGACGCCGCCAAGCACATGAGCCCTTGTTGATTTAATCAACAAGGGCTTTTTTGTGTTTTTATAATAAATCTATTAGAGCTTCGATGGAGGATATTTACGTGATCATATAAATTAACTAACGGTGCTTTTGGTGCCGGTAATAGTGGAACGGCATATGCATTAAATGACCGCTTTGGTGTTAAATTGATTTATCATGGAAAAACATTAAACGTACGGCNTAAGGCCCACCATTTTCCCTGATAGCTCAGTTGGTAGAGCACTCGACTGTTAATCGAGTTGTCACAGGTTCGAGTCCTGTTCGGGGAGCCATTTGGAGAGGTGTCCGAGTTTGGCCGAAGGAGCACGATTGGAAATCGTGTAGGCGCCACAAGCGTCTCGAGGGTTCGAATCCCTCTCTCTCCGTTCGCAGTTTTCATCCTTAGTGGGCGAGCGATGTAACGTTTCATTGATTGGTTTTGCAGCATGGCCCGTTGGTCAAGGGGTTAAGACACCTCCCTTTCACGGAGGTAACAGGGGTTCGAATCCCCTACGGGTCATATTTATGGAGGCTTAGCTCAGCTGGGAGAGCATCTGCCTTACAAGCAGAGGGTCGGGGGTTCGATCCCCTCAGCCTCCACCATGTAACCTCCTTCGGGAGGAAATAAGATATGCTTTTAATGACGCGGGGTGGAGCAGCCCGGTAGCTCGTCGGGCTCATAACCCGAAGGCCGCAGGTTCAAATCCTGCCCCCGCAACCAATTTGGAACCGTGGTGTAGTTGGCCTAACATGCCTGCCTGTCACGCAGGAGATCGCGGGTTCGAATCCCGTCGGTTCCGCCATTCTTACATGCTTCAGGGATGAGAACTCAAAATTGGGTTCGTTGGAGCATAGGCTTCGATAGGAATACTTCGCAATCTCGTAACGAAGTGAAGAGTATCCCGTCGGTTCCGCCATTCTTTACAAGTTTTAATTACCATTTCATGAACGTTGGGGATTAGCCAAGCGGTAAGGCAACGGACTTTGACTCCGTCACGCATAGGTTCAAATCCTATATCCCCAGCCATTTATGAGCCATTAGCTCAGTTGGTAGAGCACCTGACTTTTAATCAGGGTGTCGAAGGTTCGAGTCCTTCATGGCTCACCATTTCTTTAAAGTGTGCGCGTGTGGCGGAATGGCAGACGCACCAGACTTAGGATCTGGCGTTTCACGACGTGGGGGTTCAAGTCCCTTCACGCGCACCATGTTTTGCGGACGTGGCTCAGCGGTAGAGCATCGCCTTGCCAAGGCGAGGGTCGCGGGTTCGATTCCCGTCGTCCGCTCCATAATTTTGCGCCCTTAGCTCAGCTGGATAGAGCGTTTGACTACGAATCAAAAGGCCGGGAGTTCGAATCTCTCAGGGCGCGCCATTTTTATTAACACAATTGATTGTCGGGATGTAGCTCAGCTTGGTAGAGCACCTGGTTTGGGACCAGGGGGTCGCATGTTCAAATCGTGTCATCCCGATTTTATATCTATGCGGGTGTAGTTCAATGGTAGAACTTCAGCCTTCCAAGCTGATAGCGTGGGTTCGATTCCCATCACCCGCTTATAACAAGAGGCACTTGCCCATTCCGGGCGGGTGCTTTTTTTTGTTTAGTCTCCTCTAGTAGCTTGGACCGAGGGAGCGACGACCCCAGAGACACGGACAGCCCAGATTGAATAGTCAGTGGGCAAGCTGGCCGAAGGACTTAGGAAGGACTTAGGTTGAAATAATGGTTTGGCAAAACATAGCTTCATCCGAACACGGAGGCTTTTGCTCTCCGTGTTTTTTATTATGCAATGGAACGGATATATGCTACCAGCGTAAAGACTGGTGAAGCTGCTATATTCAATTTGCAGAATGATGGCTTTGTAACATAGCAACAAAGGAGCAATGCATACATAATGACAGACAAAGTAATTCGTATTTTTAAAATTATCAATGCCGTCCAGTCTAACCCGGGAATCACTGCCTCCGATCTGGCGTTTAAATGTGATGTGAACATCCGGACAATCTACCGGGATCTAGAGCTGTTGAGTCACATTGCACCTATAACCAATGAAGGAAGGGGAACTGGCTATAAATTTATGGGCAAGTTCTTCATGTATCCGCTCGACTTCTCCGAAGAGGAGGCGCTGGCGTTTTCCCTACTGCCTTCAGTTCTGAATCAGGATAATATACCGCAGGGGTTTCATACTGGCTACGCTAAGGTGATGGGTACTCATTTGAAGGAGAAATCCAGGCAGAATGGTATTCTTGAGGATATTGCTGATATTATCCAGATGGGAACGCCAGCTTATCGCAAGGAGAGCAAAAGTTTTCTACAGCCGATTATTGAGGCGATTCTGGAGCAACGAAGCATTCGTGCTGTATATCATTCGCAGAGCCGTAATGCCATAACAGAGCGGGAAATTGATCCTTATTATTTGATTCCGCGCGATCAGCGCTTTTATCTTATCGGCCATTGTCATCTGAAGAAGGCCATTCGTACCTTCCGAATCAGTCGATTCCAGCAGGTGGAGATTACGACAGAGTATTTTGACAAAGGCGGCTTTAACATTAAGCAATATTTGAAAAATACATGGTCGATTGATCGTGGGGACAAGAATACTAACTTTAAAGTTCGTTTTTCTCCGGAGGTGGCCCGGTACATCAAAGAGGAGGAGCTATTCGTACATCCACGAATGAGGGATGAGCAGGATGGTAGTTTGCTCTTTGAGGTTACTCTCAACAACGAGAAGGAATTTATGAAATGGATTCTCCAATATGGAGCAAATGTCGAGATTCTGGAGCCGTCGTCTGCAAGAGAGCAGTTGAAGCTGCAACTGGAGCAATGGAGGAATCTCTATCGGTAGTGACCAATATCCAAATTTTAGGTATACTTCATCCATAGAGAGAATGCTTATTACAACTATTATTGCTCATGAGGGGGCGTACCAGTGTTCAACAAAGGTCAACGGGAAGAAGCCATTGGGAATATGAGAAGGGTACAAGCCACCTATGAAGTACAGAAGCAAGGCATTATCAAGGATGCGAAGCGGCTTCTGGACAAACGAAGAAAACTCCAGACGATGATCAATGAAGCATGGGATTTCATCAATACTATGAGCAACAAACCAGTAGCACTGAATACAGAGTTAAAAGTAATCAAGATCGAGGCTAAAAAGTTCTGTGGTCTGCTGAAAACAATGGAACTGGAGATGAAGCTTAGTAAAGCAAGTCAGATCTCTGGCGGGTTGCCGGCCATGGATATTGTGGTCGGTAGGGGTGTCGCTGCTATTGGCCAAACAGCGGAGCTGGCCATTGCCACTACGTTCGGTACAATTACTTCTGGAACTTCGCTTAGCAGTACAGACTCGACCCATGCAGAGCTACCTTGGCTTAGGAGTGGGATACAGGCTACCGGAAGAGAAGGAAATACCATTACGGGTCCCCCACTATTGGGACTAGCTAGGCCTACAGGCTGCGGTGCTATTCTGAATGCTGGACTTCTCAGGTATAGAAACAATAAAAAAGTTGCTGAGCGAGCTACTACGGAGGCTGCTAGAATATCCCGGTATATCAGCATAGTAGAAGCGACACGCAAGGACATTCAGGAGATCATTGAGCTTAGCATGATCACCACTGATGCCCTGCTGGGTATGTTGTTAAAATGCCGCAAGTTTCCGGCCGATTACATACTGCTCACCACTGAACAAAAACAACTGGTGGATGCTTTGGTGGATAATACGAAGGCGGGAGCAGAACTACTGAACAGAGTGGTTGAAGACAAGGAATTTAGCGGGTTGGTTTTTTAATTATGAGCCGGATTCAGCTCAGTGAATCTTTAATTAGTACATATAGTGTAGTTCAAAATGGCCTCTTCCTGTCAGAGACAGCAAAGAGGCCACTTATTAACGGCTAATCTATATTCTTGAGGCCAATCCTTCGGGAAAAGGGATCAAATAAGTTGTCCCACTTCGCCGCTATTCACAAATTTGATACTTTCAATGACGACGTCCAATTCACCCGAAGGAACCTTCAGCCGCTGTGTGCTACCCACCTCTGCCAGCAGCAGCTGCATGCCAACAGGCGAGAGTATGGAGACTTTGCTGTCACTGGGCTCTGCCAGATTGGGGAATACGATGGTGTAAACATCGGTTTCGCCATCATCAACATACCGCAGAGTCAGCTGGCTGCCAATCAGAACCATAGAGTTCAGCCGTTCTTCGCTAAAATCAGCGAGTAGCTGCTCCAGTATGGCACAATAGCGGGACAAAAGCGCCTCGGCTGTGATTCTTTGCTTGCTTCGCTCGGGGAAATACTGATTCAGAAAGCCAAGCTTTTCCTCGTCAAAATACAGAAGCTGCCCAACGAGCTGTGTCCGTGAGCCCTGGTAGAGAAGACTATGGTTCATAGTAGATTTCCCCCCCTCTAAGCATCACGTTTCTTGTAGATAAAATATAAATTCTCGCCATACTGAATCCCTCCTGCATTAGTCTATACGAATAGAGACCCCGCATCATTCGGGGCCTTCACCACAGTATAACAGCTGCCAACTGTAAATCCAATCCATCCCGTTGACTCTTTGCAGGGGGAATGCTAAGCTTAGCTCAAGTAAAGGCATTCTGCGTGTAGCTGCGGAGTGCCTTACTCTATGTTTGTGAATAGTTTACATTAAATGTTACCTTAGGAGTGATGCGTCATGTGCATTCTGGGGGCTCAGGTAGAAGCTGAGAAAATGGAAAAGAATATTCTTACAAAGGAGAGATTAGGATGATTCAAGTCAAGGAGTTCGTGGATACGGACAATTCTTATGCGGAGAACAAAGCGAATGAATTTTTAGCGGGGCTGCAAGAAGAACAGGTAGTAAATGTATGTTACGGATCTGTGGTCAAGTCTTCACGCGACGGTGCGGAACACCAGAGATCGACAATTCTAATCGTATATAAGACGAATGAGAAACAATAGCTGGAGCCTCTTTTTTACTTGTATTTCTGCAATATCAACCATTGCAATTTTGCTAGTAGTTATTTATTTTGGATTCATCCACTAGTAACCTATGAAAGGACCTCAGGGCCCCACTGCAGAGTGGAGATTGAGGTCCTTTTTCTTAAGGGAACTCCAATTTTACTTCTACAATTAGTTGCTCCTATAGACAAAAGGTGATCTTACACGCTATCCGGTACCGCTAAGCCCAATCCTGCGGCAATACGCTGTCCGAATTCAGGGTCCGCTTTATAGAAATGACCGATCTGCCGGAGCTTGATGTCTTCCCGGTCAACCGGGGTCATGGCACCGACAATGTTCTGAACGAGACGGGCACGTTCCTCGTCGCTAAGCAGACGGTACAAATCACCGGGCTGGGTGTAATGATCATTATGGTCGTAAGAAACGCTGTCTGCCTGACCGGAGACCTCGAATGGGGCTGGTTTGGCCGCTGGTGATTCAGTAGGGCCACCGTAGCTGTTAGGCTCGTAATAGACGGATCCTCCGCCGTTGGTGCCGTGGTTCATCGCTCCATCGCGCTGATAATTTCGCACTTCCGCCTTGGGCTGGTTGATCGGCAGGCTGTTATGGTTGGCGCCTACCCGGTAACGATGAGCATCGGCATAAGCGAACAGGCGGCCCTGCAGCATTTTATCAGGGGAAGCTTCAATGCCGGGCACGAACGAGCCGGGGGAGAAGGTCGCCTGTTCTACCTCTGCAAAATAGTTCTCCGGATTGCGGTCCAGTACCATGCGGCCCACTTCAATCAGGGGATAGTCCTTCTGAGACCAGGTTTTGGTCACGTCGAACGGATCGAAGCGGTAGGTGTCGGCATCCTTCTCCGGCATAATTTGCACGTACAGTCTCCAAGCAGGGAAGTCACCGGCGGCAATGGCATTGAACAGATCTTCGGTATGGTAGTCCGGGTTCTCAGCGGCAAGCTGAGCAGCCAGTTTGACATCCAGATTCTTTACACCTTGCTCTGTTTTGAAATGATATTTCACCCAGACTACGGCACCTTCTGCATTCACCCATTTAAAGGTATGGCTTCCGAAGCCATGCATATGTCTCAGTGTAGCGGGAATGCCCCGGTCGGACATGAGAATGGTGACTTGATGCAGTGACTCCGGCGACAGTGACCAGAAGTCCCATACGGCGTTCGGATTCTTCAAATGGGTCTGCGGGTGACGCTTCTGTGTATGAATAAAGTCCGGGAATTTAATGGCATCGCGAATGAAAAAGACAGGTGTATTGTTGCCGACAAGGTCGTAGTTTCCTTCCTCGGTATAGAACTTCACGGCAAAGCCGCGCGGATCGCGGACCGTATCGGACGAGCCAGATTCACCGGCAACGGTGGAGAAACGGATGAACATCGGTGTTCGCTTACCTACCTCGGACAGGAAGTTAGCTTTCGTATATTGCGACAAATCTTGTGTGACTTCGAAATATCCATGGGCTCCGGCTCCTTTGGCATGCACGACACGCTCGGGAATCCGTTCCCGGTTAAAATGCGCGAGCTTCTCTAACAGGTGGACATCCTGCAATAGGCTAGGGCCACGGGAGCCGGCGGTCATGGAATTCTGGTTGTCGCCTACTGGCGCACCCCAGCTAGTCGTAAGGTTATTAGGGTTGGAACTCATAAATAGAATCACCTCATGGGATTTGATTTTAGATTTAGTATAAGTTCTATATTAACAAGATTCGGGGAAAATGCAATCCTTTTTTATAATAATTTTAAATAAGAAATATTTATAAATAGAGTGAAGGGGAAGGTACGTAGTTTGTATAAAATATGTATTAATGATGTACTTCCATTAGAAGATAAAGGATAATAGAGCCGTTACCAGTAGATTACCGGGGGTCTTCTCCGGCAAAGGGAGATTAACATGCTGAGTAGGTTGATCAGGCTACCTTTCAAGTTGACTACCGAGGAAAAGAAGCAGCTGCAGAATCAGATGTTTGAGGAAAATATTGCGCGAGGATTGTTGTTCGCCAGAATCATCATCGGTCTGGAAGCCGCGCTCACGGTTGCCGATGTGACGGCCTCTCTTTCCAAAGCACATGAGAGCTTTCATTTTAGCTTTTATTTTGTCATGTATATGTTGATGATTATTATGAACATCTGTTTTTTACTTGCTGCTAGAAAATATGATCCTGACAAGACGTATTCGCCTGCGAAGTTCCAGAGGTACCAAAAGGCCTTTCTTCTTTACTCCATTATATTCGTGGTATGGGGAAGTATTGTCGCTTTGGCGGATCAGCGGCTGTATGGCCAGTTGATGGCTTTTGTTGTGAATTTGATGAGTATCTCGGTTATTTTCTACTTTAATAATAAGACCATTCTGCTGTTATATGGGGTATCTACATTGGTATTGGCAGCGGGCTTGCCGTTCTTTCAAGCTTCAGGTGAGGTGCTAGTCGGCCATTATGTGAATCTGGGCATTTTCGTATTCTTCACATGGATTGCTTCCCGGATTCTGTATGTGACCTATTGCCGCAATTTCTATAGTAAGGTCTTGCTAGGGCAAAGCAACGAGAGGCTGGAGCAGGAGATACAAGAGAACCTGAGAGTACACCGGGAGCTGGAACGAGCCAACGAGGAGCTGTTGAAGCTGTCGCTTGTTGATGATCTGACAGGTATCCCCAATCGCCGTGCCTTCGATCAACAGGTACAAACGATGCTCAGCAGTCAGGATACTCCTGATACGGAAGTTTCTCTGATTATGCTGGATATCGATTATTTCAAGCAGTTCAATGATAATTACGGTCATGCGGAAGGCGATGAGGTGATCAAAAGGATTGCCGGGGCCATCCATGCGGCATCCAGAGGGCCTGGGGATATCGCTGCACGGCTAGGCGGGGAAGAGTTCGTGTTTGCTGCTTTTCATACTGGCGGGGAAGTGATCGCGGAGATTGCGGAAACAATCCGTGAACAAATCAGCGGAATGAAGATCACCCACGAATTTTCCGTCACGGGCGAATTTGTGACAGGCAGTCTGGGAACGGCTACAGGTAGAGTCCGTAATAACGGTCAGTTTGCCGAGCTGATGAAGATTGCAGATGAGGCACTGTATGCGGCCAAAGCAGGGGGACGAAACCGTGTAGTCCGTATGAATATGCCAAAAACCCGCCCACTGTGGGTGGACGGGAAGAAGCCGGAAGACTGGGAAGTGTAGATGGTGTAAGATGCGACTCGGTTCATAACAGCTTATTTGATATACATTTTGTTATAGTATTCTTCCAGCATACGTTTAGTCGCGAAGGCAGTAATCGTAGTCTCTATACTTTTCTTCATCATCTGCACCCATTTGCTGCGATTCTCATAGAAGGTTGGGACAACTTTGTTTAAAAGGGTATCGTACAGCGCATCGCTGTCATGCTGATTCTGAAATTCCAGGTCACCGGTCTCAAAGGTGTCGCCGATCTTCCAGCCATTTTCGCCGTCCATGCAGGCCTCAGGCCACCAGCCATCTAAGATGGAGCAATTCAGCACACCATTCATAGCAGCTTTCATTCCAGAGGTTCCGCTGGCTTCAAGCGGCCTTCGCGGATTATTGAGCCAGATGTCGGAGCCGCGGGTTAACTTTGCGCCAATAGTCATGTCGTAGTTTTCGAGGAAAACTACGCTTTTCGGATACTTCTTCATCATCCCCACCAGATTGCTGATAATTTGCTTGCCGACATCATCCAGCGGATGCGCTTTGCCAGAGAAGGCGATCTGGATACGTCCGCTCTCCAGGTATGGCTCGATCAGCTTGGGCTTGGAGAAGATCAGGTCACTGCGCTTGTAGGGAGCGGCCCGGCGTGAGAAACCAATCAGTAGATTATCAGGGTTCAGGGTGATTCCGGAGCGTTCAGCAATAAAATCGATCAGCTCGCCCTTGAGCTTCTGGTGAACGGCCCACAAATCGCCGCCCGCCTCATAAACCTTGATGATGCGTTCATCCACCCAGGTTGGGGTATGAATGGCATTGGTAATTGGGATAATCTCCGATCTACCCGCGACTGTCTTCCACATCTTATTGGCTGTTGCGGCATGTAGCTCCGCTACTCCGTTCGAAATCCGCGCAAGCCGGAGCCCGGCTACGGTCATGTTAAAAGGCTCACCGCCGATCCGTTCCATCTGATCACGAGTCAAGCCGTTGAAGCCGCACATATATTCAAGTCGGTCCAGCGGATGTGCTTCGTTGCCTTCTTTGATCGGAGTATGAGTAGTGAAGACTACCTCTTCCCGGGTGGCTCTCCAAGCTTCCTCGAAGGTGTGTCCCCCGGACATTTTCTCTCGGATCAGCTCGGTGGCGGCTAAGGCGGCATGACCTTCATTGAAGTGATAGACATCGACCGCTATGCCAAGGGCACGCAATGCCTTCACCCCGCCGATACCAAGCACCATCTCTTGAGCAATTCGTTCCTCGTCAAACCAGCCATAGAGCTGTCCTGTAATCCAAGCATCCTTGTTCTCCGGGACATCTGTGTCCAGAAGATATAACGGATTGTTGCCAAAATGATCGGTTTTCCACACTTTGCATACCACATCAATCTTCCGTATATTGACCGTCACCTTAACGCCAGTATCTTCAAGAAAATCATAAACATAATTGTGATAAGCGTCGTAGGGTTTACCGTCTCCACCTATTTTCTGATCCGTATAGCCCTGCTTCCACTTCAGCCCGATGGGAATGAGGGGAGCATCTATATCTTTAGCGCCTTTAATATAGTCACCTGCCAGAATGCCCAGTCCGCCTGCGTACAGCTTGAAATCGGAATGAAGGCCGTACTCCATACAGAAATAGGCGACTACCGGCAATTTCTTCTCGTTCACTGCTAAGCCTCCCAATCAGAAATGGAATGAACAACTTGTTGTGAAGCGCCTCCGCAGAGAATTTATCAGCAGAGGGCTCTTTATGTATGATCCCCTTTTAGCGATAGAGTAATCATGATCTTGTCTTTTTACAGGAGCGGGCCAAAGAAAAGTTGTACCGGAATGCACAGAATTATTTGATTAACTGGGGTGTAGGCCATAAGATAAAGGAATAAAAGAATAAGAACAATAATGGTGGTGTCTAGCTTGGGTATCGTGGTAATTGGAAGTCTGAATATGGATATGGTCGTTCGTACAGGACGGGCTCCGGGACCCGGAGAGACGTTGTTCGGACAAAGCTTCAGTCTGTCCCCTGGCGGAAAAGGGGCGAATCAGGCCGCTGCTGCAGCCCGCCTCGGTGGAGAGGTGACCATGATTGGTCGGGTTGGCCAGGATGGCTTTGGCAACGAAATGCGGGAGATTATGAGCCAGGAGCAAGTGAATATAGAGCATATCTCCATCAGTAAAGGGGAAGCGACAGGGGTCGCCTCCATCGTGCTGGAGGAAGATGGTGAGAACCGGATTATCGTCGTTCCCGGTGCGAATATTGAGCTTACTGTAGCAGACATTGAAGCGCTTGAGGATGTAATCCGCCAAGCGGAGATCGTCGTCCTGCAGCTTGAGATGGATATGGCCATGAGCGAGCGCGCCGCGGCCATTGCCCATGCCCACGGGATTCCGGTGATCCTGAATCCCGCTCCGGCACGACCGCTGAGTGATGAGTTACTCAGCCACGTGACTTACCTGACGCCCAATGAGACAGAGGCGGGCGTCTTGTCCGGGATTGCGGTGGACAGTGTGGACACCGCGGGTGAAGCCGCCCGCCAGCTGCTGGCGAAGGGCGTGCAGAACGTCATCGTGACCCTTGGTTCCAAAGGGGCACTGATCGTCAATGAAGCGGGAACAAAGCATGTTCCCGGATTCCCGGTACAGGCGGTGGACACCGTGGCCGCCGGCGATTCTTTCAACGGGGCACTGGCGCTGCAAGTGACCCGTGGGGCGACATTGGCGGAAGCGGTAAGCTTCGCCAATGCGGTAGGCGCCCTGGCTGTAGGCAAGCCAGGGGCGATTCCTTCTCTGCCGAGGCTGGCCGAGGTAGAGAAGTTTCTGCAGGCGGCCTCTGGAGCCGGGGAGCAGAAATAGATTTGGATACACAAGGAGCTGAACAAATGAGTAGCATACTGACAGTGAAAAATGTAGCCATCGGCGAAGGTGTACCCAAGATTTGTGTTCCGCTTGTTGGAGTGACGGTGGACGAGCTAAAGCAGGAGGCGGAGGCGCTGAAGCTGCTGGCCCCGGATCTGGCGGAGTGGCGTGTGGACTTTTATGAGGGGGTAGAGGATACCGCAGCCGTTCAGGAAGCGCTGCAGGCCATCCGATCGATTATCCCTGAGCTGCCGCTGATCTTCACCTTTCGAAGTAAGCGGGAAGGCGGCGAGAAAGAGATCAGCCGGGAAGCTTATGTGGAGCTTAACGCGGCGGTTGCAGCAAACGGACTGGCCGACATCATTGATGTCGAGTTATTCAACGAGGAAGATGATGTGCAGGCGCTGGTAGAAGCTGCGCATGCCAGTGGAGTGTTCGTGATCCTCTCGAATCATGATTTTCACGCCACACCGCCAAAAACGGAGATCATCTCCCGCCTTCGTAAAGCCCAGGCGCTCGGAGGAGATCTGCCTAAGATTGCGGTGATGCCGCAATCGCCAGCCGATGTGCTGACCCTTCTGGAAGCTACCCACGAGATGAAGACGGAGTACGCAGACCGGCCTATCATCACGATGTCGATGGCTGGTTCTGGCGTGATCAGCCGTCTGGCCGGCGAAGTATTCGGCTCCGCTGTGACCTTCGGTGCAGCCCGCAAGCCATCGGCTCCGGGACAGATCGCGGTCGCGGAGCTGCGCGATACGCTGAACCTGTTGCATCGGAGTTTGTAGGCGACACGTAGATGTGCCTGCCCAGGTTCACAGGATGACGCTCCATATTAGGTTGCACCGCAGTCTTTAGTCGACACGTGAATATGCTGCTGGCTGATGGGTACCAGAGTGCATGGAGCCGTGTGTATTCAGGAAGGACTATAGAAAGTCTGATGTGCCCAGACGGTAACAGATATGGACGCAGGCTAAGCAGCACCAAGAGCGGCACCGGGATATTCCGGTGCCGCTCTTGGTGTTCAGCGAAGTCTGTGATTACGCTTGCTCTGTGCCTGTGTAGATGTGCACGGCATCCCGCAGGAATGAGGCCAGACCTGGACGATGCTTGTCATAGTAGGCGGTGAAGCGTTCATCATCCACATACATTTGCGCGACTCCGGCATGGGCCTCCTTGGAATAAGTATCCCAGTAGAAGCTAAGCCATTGACGATGCAGATCGGCTGCTTTTTGAGCCGATACACTGGCTGGGTCACCCTGCTCCATAGCCTCATCCAATACTTCCAACATTTCTTTTTCCAGCTGCTGAATGGCGGTGTATTGTTCTTCGCTCATACCCTTCAGTTTCCGATTGGAACGGTCAATCGCCTCATCACCATATTTCGCACGTGCTTCCTCTCCGTAGGTCTGCTCGTTGTCCTCGATCAGCTTTTGCTTAAAGCCTGCGAATTTTTCCTCGTTACTCATCATTATTCTCCCCTCCGTTTGCGCCAGAGTCTTCTCGACACTTTCGATTAACATGTCCAGCTGTTCTCTTTTTTGCAGCAGCTTGTCGCGATGTTCCTGCAGTGCTCTAGCCCCGTCGAAGGACGGTGCTGTCACCAGCTCTTTAATCCGGTCAAGGCTTAGGCCGAGCTCCCGGTAAAAAAGAATCTGCTGCAGCCGGTCCACCTCGGCCTGACCATATATGCGGTATCCGGAAGAATTGATTCTGGCCGGCTTCAGAATTCCGAACTCATCATAATACCGCAATGTTCTTGTACTGATTCCGGCGAGTGTCCCTAGCTTGTGCACTGTGTATTCCGTAGTAATCCCTCCAAAACGTTGCTAATTAGGCTGTCCAGCGGCCGCTTCGAACACCCTTTGTATTTCGGTAGCTTAAGCTTAAAACCAATGTACACCTTTACGTAACGGTAATGTCAAATGGTTTTTTTTAGGGGAATTTACGAATGAGGAAATGGTTGCTAGCATGAATCATTCATAGCCTGAATTATGAGGGGAATGCAAAACAGCGGCGTTATCCCAAAGGATCACCGAATGGAATCACTGTTAGGAAACTGCCGCTGTTATCATGTTACTGAAAAATTGGAAGACAAGAAGACAAGAAGACAAGAAGACAAGAAAGAACTACTTCTTAACGCTCCCAACCTGTGCTTCGAAAAACGCCTTCAGCTCCGCAAGCTTGCGAGGGTCGGCAAGAGTAGCCTTGTCCGAGAAGTAATGCTCCTCCACGAGCTCCCAGGTCGGGATAACCTTTTGCGCGGTCATTGCCTTGATGGCAATCTTGACGGTCTTGCGCTCCCTTGCGTTGGAGAAGGTGTCCACGTAATGCTGGGCCCGTTCCAAGTCCAATTCGCTGAATATAGCACGGAAAATCTCTGACGTCATCCGGGCATCATCTAACGCCCGATGTGCAGAACCGGAAGCTTCCAGACCGAGCAGCGCCATCGCGCCCTCGACACTGATATCGTTACTTAAGCCCCGGGCGCGTAATACGCCCTTCAGCAGGTCGTAGTAGGTGGCCGCCATCCAGTAGGCATCGTCCATTTTGTGCATGCGGATGTCCTGGATAATCCGTTTCATATCCTCGCCGCCCCAAGTAAGCAGCAACACGCCGTCGGTGCTTAGGTCAAGCCACTCTGTGAATGCAGTAATGACTTTGGGAAAGCGGGCTGCAACATCAATATCCTCTTGAGGAATGCCTGTTTTTTTCTTAATGAAGGAGTTAAGGGTTGAAAAATATATAGGTTTTATCAGGGAAGAGAATTCATCCTTATACTGCAATGAAGAGTCTAGCCGGACAGCTCCAATCTCAATGACCTCCATAGGATGCTCGCTCGCAAACTTGCGGCCGTTGAATTCGATGTCCAGAATAATATAATCCACAGGTACTTGCCTCCGTTTCCTTGACTGACGCTGTAATCAACGCGCCGACCCTTCTATTCTAACAAAAAAAGAGGGGGAACGGGAAATCTGCTGAACCATGCAGGTATTTTTATTGATGTCCTTCTGCGGATTGACTTGCGTATGCCCCACCCCTATGATGATTAATAATATAGAGTAGCTAAAGACCAGAAGGAGAGAGACATCATGGGCCAGGAGATTGAACGTAAATTTCTGCTACCGGAATACCCGGAGCAACGGATTGAGCAAGGAGAACTGAAGATTGTGACCCGGCATAGCATCGACCAGACGTATCTGGCGATTGACGGAGGTCAGGAGCTGAGAGTACGCAAGATTTCGGATTTGGACACGGGAGAGGTATTTTACACCCATACGTTCAAGGATGGTAAAGGCATTCAGCGTGAAGAAATCGAATACCGTATTTCGGAAGGCTTGTACACCCAAATGGTTGAAGCTGTCCGGGCAATCCCGCTGGTTAAGGAGCGTATTACCGCTCTTTGGAACGGGGTTACGGTAGAGATTGATGTGTACTCCCAGCTGGAGCTGGCTGTGCTGGAGGTTGAATTCGATTCGCTGGAGGAAGCAGAGAGCTTTCAGGCGCCAGACTGGTTCGGCAAGGATGTCAGTACCGAGCGCCAGTACAGCAACAAGACCGTCTGGAAGGAACTACAGAACAAGGCATTCCGCTAAACCGGGTGCCAAGCCTATTTTCAACAATTAGAATACAAAAATAACGGACTTTAGCGCGTAAACGTGTTACTATATAGGGTAAATAAACAGGGGTTCAGGAGGATGAACATGAAGTATATAAGCACAAGAGGCCATGTGGAGCCTAAGGGCTTTATTGATACAGTCTTGATGGGACTTGCGGACGACGGCGGACTAATGGTTCCCGAGCAGATTCCGGCCGTATCTGCGGCTACGCTGGAGGAATGGAGAAGCCTCAGCTACCAGGAGCTGTTCCTGAAGATTTTTTCCCTTTACACAAACGACGAGATCCCATACGAGGATTTAAAAGAACTGGTAGCCACCAGCTATTCCACTTTCCGTTCGCCGGAGGTAACTCCGCTGCATCAGGTGAATGATTCCCTGTATGTGCTGGAGCTGTTCCATGGTCCTACCTTTGCGTTCAAGGATGTGGCGTTGCAGTTCATGGGTGAGCTGTATTCCTATATCTCCCGCAAACGCGGCGAGATTATCCATATCCTCGGAGCCACTTCGGGTGATACTGGTGCGGCGGCGATCCAAGGCGTACGTGGCAAGGAAGGCATCAAGATTTGCATCCTGCACCCGCACGGCAAAGTAAGCAAGGTTCAAGAGCTGCAAATGACGACAGTGGATGACAGCAATGTGCTGAATTTGTCCGTACATGGCAACTTCGACGATTGCCAGAAAGTCATCAAGGATCTGTTCGCCGATCTGGACTTCAAGGGCCGCTACCACCTGCGGGCAATCAACTCCATTAACTTTGTGCGTATCCTGGCACAGACCGTATATTATTTCTACGCTTATCTGCAAGTGGAAGGCAGTGCTGCGAAGAAGATTAACATCAGCGTGCCATCCGGTAACTTCGGGAATATTTTCTCCGGGTACCTGGCGAAGCAAATGGGCTTGCCGATCAACAAGTTAATTATCGCAACGAATGAGAACAACATTCTGGAGCGCTTTGTGAATACCGGCGAGTACAAACCGGGGAACTTCAAGAGCACCTACAGCCCTTCCATGGATATTCAGGTTGCGAGCAATTTCGAGCGTTATCTGTATTATCTGTTAGGCGAGGATGCAGAGAAACTGTCCGGTTATATGTCCAAGCTGCAAAGTGAAGGCAAGATCACGGTAGACGGTGAGCTTCTGGCACAGGTACAATCCGACTTTGACGCGCTTGGCGCGAAGAATCAGCAGTGTCTTGATACGATTGGCAAGTACAAGCAGGAGTACGACTATCTGCTCGATCCGCACACGGCTTGTGGTATTGCCGCATATGAGGCGTTTAACGGAGTTGGGGAGACTACCATTACTTTTGCGACGGCCCATCCGGCGAAGTTCGATGAAGCGATTCAATTGATCGACATTAAGCAGGAGTTCCCGGCACCTATCGCTGCGCTTTTCGAAATACCACAGCATCAAACGGTGGTAGAGCATGACAAGGAAGTTATTATCCGTGAGCTTCAGGCCTTTTACGAATAAAATGGATTAGAGTAAAAATCAGAATGGGCTTCGTATCAGTGGATGCGGAGTCCATTCTTTCGTGCGGCGGCACCTATTGTGTGAATTGCAGGTCAAATAAGCGTAAAATTTGTCGGAAAAATGTCCGTAAAAGTAGACAGACCTATCATGGAGTGAGAAAATAGCAAGTAGAGTCAGTAGAATAAAAAAGGACGGGATCACATCATGACAATTCGATTTGGGGTCATAGGGACCAACTGGATTACAGACCGCTTTGTTCAAGCCGGCTTGGAGAACGAGGAATTCCTTCTGACAGCGGTGTATTCCCGTACGCAAGAGAAAGGCCAGGCATTCGCCGCCAAATATGCGGGAGCCACGATTTACACTGATCTGGAGGAGATGGTCTCCAGCAAAGAAGTAGATGCGGTGTACATTGCCAGCCCTAATTCCATGCATGCGGAGCAGGCTGTCATCTGCCTCAATCACGGCAAGCACGTCCTGTGCGAGAAGCCTGCTGCTTCCAACAGTGCAGAGCTTCGGGCAATTATTGAGGCGGCGCGCAGCAACAACGTGCTGTTCATGGAGGCGATGAAATCGACCTTTATGCCGAACTTTAAAATTGTTAAGGATAATTTGTATAAACTAGGGCGTATTCGCCGTTATTTTGCAAGCTATTGTCAATACTCGTCGAGATATGATGCTTTCCGTCAAGGGACGGTACTGAACGCATTCAATCCTATCTATTCCAATGGATCTCTTATGGATCTGGGCATTTACTGCCTGTATCCGATGGTAGCGTTGTTCGGCAAGCCGGAGTCTGTGCAGGCAGTGGGTGTGCTGCTGTCTTCAGGTGTGGATGGGGAAGGAAGTATCGTTATGCGTTATGATGATATGGATGCTGTCGTAATGCATTCGAAGATTGCAGATTCCTATCTCCCCGCTGAGATTCAGGGTGAGAACGGCACGATGGTTATTGACAAGATCAACCAGCCTTATCAGGTGAAGGTCCATTATCGCGACGGAACGGTAGAAGAATTGACCCAGCCGCAGGTGTTCGAGTCCATGTATTATGAAGTGGAGGAGTTCATCCAACTGCTCAAGAATGGTGAGCGGGAGAGCAGTATTAACAGTCATGCCAATTCACTGGCTGTGGCTGAAGTTATGGAGGAAGCCAGAGCACAGATCGGACTCCGGTATGCCTCAGATCTATGAATGAAATGGAGGGCCAGGCTTGAAGACATTTAAGAAGGTATATATTGAGATCACAAGTGTCTGCAACCTCGCCTGCAGCTTCTGTCCGCAAACGGCCCGGCAGAAGAATTTCATGAAGCCGGACACGTTCACGAAGATTCTCGACGAGATCAAACCGCATACCAACCATATTTATTTGCATGTCAAAGGTGAGCCGCTGCTGCACCCCCGTGTCGCGGAGCTGCTGGACATCGCTGGTACCAAAGGATTCAAGGTCAACATTACGACCAACGGAACGCTAATTCATAAAGCCGGGCCGAAAATCCTGGGCAAACCTGCGCTGCGGCAGATGAATTTCTCTCTGCACAGCTTCGACGGGCATGAAGGCTCGGAGAACCGCGAGGGCTATGTGGCGGAAATTATCGCATTTGCCAAGCAGGCGGCGGAGCAGGGGGTACTGATCTCCTTCCGGTTGTGGAATCTGACCGAGGATAATATGACGAATCTGGCCCGTGAGCGTAACCGGGAGACACTGGTGCTGCTTGAGGAAGCCTTCGATCTCGATTTCAAAATCGAAGAGAAGGTCATGCCCGGTAGCGGCGTCAAAATCGCGCCGCGCATCTACCTGAACCAGGATCACGAGTTCAGGTGGCCCGCCCTCCACGAGCCGGAGGATGATGGCAAGGGCTTCTGCCATGCGCTGCGGTCCCAGGCCGCTGTGCTGGTGGATGGCACCGTCGTTCCTTGCTGTCTCGACGGTGAAGGGGTGATCAATCTCGGCAATCTGCACGAGACTCCATTCTCTGAGATTGTTGAAGGAGAGCGCGCCAACAATCTGTTCTACGGCTTCTCCCGCAGGGAAGCCGTGGAGGAACTATGCCGGAAGTGCGGGTATCGCCAGCGCTTCGGCACCTGATTCTAGATTGTGCAGCTAAATAAGTCAGAGCTTAACTTAATACGAAGCATCGGTTTTCAAAGCGCTGATGTCGCTTACAAAACGGAAAGACGCAAAAGGTAAGGCAATCTGGGATTGCCTTACCTTTTGCATATGTGATGCTATTATTGATCGCTTACGCCGATCAGATCTATTTAAAGGGAAGCTTTGAGAATCGCGAGCACATCGTCGCTTGTCAGCGGAGAGAAGGCCTCTTCAAGACCTGGAGCGGATTTCTCAGCCATAATCTCCAGCTTGTCTTCGCCGATTCCGACTTCCCGGAGTGTATTAGGAATTTCCAGAACTGCATAGAATTCCTCCAGTTTGCTGATAGCTTGATTCGCAATTTGGAAAGGCTGGAGGCTAGAGTCAATTCCCCAGACGTTGACGCCGAAATCAACGAACTTGCCAACTGTTGTGTCATTCAGTACATGTCTCATCCAATGCGGAGTGATGATCGCCAGACCCACACCGTGCGTGATATCGTAGTATGCGCTAAGCTGATGCTCAATGGGATGGCAGGTGTTGCGCACATCATTTCCTCTCCAGGTAACACCATCAATAGCCAGGCTTGACGCCCACATCAAATTGGCGCGCGCATCGTAGTTGTCAGGCTCCCGATACGCAATCGGGCCGTAGTGGATACAGGTCTTCAGCAGGCTCTCCGATAAACGATCCTGCAAATAGGCGCCGGGTACATTATTGAAATAGCGTTCTATTACATGAGACATGATATCGGCTACACCTGCTGCTGTCTGATTTTTCGGAACAGAAAATGTGTATTCGGGATCCAGAATGGATACTCGCGGATAGAAGAGCTCGCTTTGCACTCCAATTTTATCGTTGGTGTTCATATTGGAAATGACTGCGAATCGGTTCATTTCTGAACCGGTTGCTGCTGTTGTCAGGACGGTAACCAACGGAAGTGTATCCTTGATCAGTTTGGAGTTTAGCACCAAATCCCATGCATTTCCGTCGTATTTTACACCGGCCGATACCACTTTGGCACAATCGATGACACTACCTCCACCGACAGCTAAAATAACATCAACATTGTTTTCCCGGCACAGCTCCACGCCTCGATTTACGGTTTCCAGTCGTGGGTTTGGCTCCACGCCGGACAGTTCAACAAATTCGATGCCGTTCTGCTCGAACACCGCTTGAATGGCCTGGTATAGCCCGGTTTGTTTGATGCTTCCGCCGCCATATACAAGCAGCACCTTGCGTCCGATTGTAAGAATCGATGGCGCTAATTGTTCAATCTGACCTTTTCCAAAATAAATCTCAGTGGGAATGCGGAAATAGAAATTTTTCATTTGGTGGATCCTCCATAACTTACGGATTTCGAAAAAAATCAACTGCCAGACCGGATTTTCAGTTTACGTCGTCGTGATCTGTACCAACAATGACATCATGCCATGCTTCAATTTCTTTATCGAAGATAGCGGCTTTTTCTCTGTAATTGTGCAGCGTGTCTTTGCCAAGCGGGAGGTGGACTGGCGGCTTTTCTGCATTGGCCAGCTTGATCAGCGCCAGAGCCAATTTTGTCGGATCTCCCGGCTGCTTCTTGTTGACCTGTGTCGCTACACTTCTCATTTTGCCCACAGTTTCTTCATAATCTCCGATGATATTTCCAGTACGGGTTAGCGAAGTCGTGTCCAGGAAGTCGGTTCTGAAGTAACCTGGCTCAACTGCAGTGGCATGAATACCGAGCGGCTTCAGTTCAATTGCTAAAGTCTCTGTAATCCCTTCAATGGCAAACTTCGTCGAAGCGTACAATCCCCAGCCTTCGGCCCCTCTTAGTCCGCCGACCGATGAAATATTGATAATATGTCCGGAGCGTTGTTTTCGCATGAAAGGCAATGCTGCACGAATGACATTCAGTGTACCGAACACGTTGGTGTTATAGTTGTTTTTCACCTCTTCGCTTGAAGCTTCTTCCACTGCACTAAGCAGCCCGTATCCAGCATTGTTCACCAGCACGTCGATACGTCCAAATTTGTCTATAGCAGCCTTAACCGCTTCATGTGCCTGGTTTTCGTTGGTTACATCCAGTAATACGACCTGCAGATTTTCACTGTTACTCAGCTTGTTTTGCAGATCCTCGGCATTACTGCGAACTGTTGCTACTACTTTATCTCCTGACTCCAGAACAGCTTGGGAAATTTCCAAACCAAACCCTCTGGATGCTCCTGTAATAAACCATACCTTACTCATCGTTGATTTCCTCCTCAAATTCCTAAGAGTATTTTTTTGGACGGCTTCATCGTAACATAAACCCACGGAGCTTTACTTTTCCGTTTGGTTCAGATGCACTTTACATTTTGGCTCAAACATTATTTCAAATTATTTTCAATTGGCCCTTATCGCATAGTGTGGTATAAGTGACTCAGATGATGCCATCATTACAGATATGTATGCTGAAGGGAGAGATGGACAATGGGGGATAAATTGGTCAAAGCACCTCAGGAACTAGCCGCAACGCAAGAACAAATTATATTAAAGATGAACGGACTTTTGGTCATGAAGGCTTGCCTGTTTACGGAAAAGCGCAGAGGATCATTATTCTTGGAAGACCATATGCTGTTATTTGTTCAACGCGGTGTTTACACCATCAATTACGGCGGTAAGATCTATAATGTCCGCAAGAATGAAATGATATTGCTGAAGAAAGCTATTGTCGTCCAATACCTGAAGACTGGAGATCCAGAAGGGGACGGGATGATGGAATATAGAATGTTCTTTCTGAAGGACGATTTGCTCAGAGAGTTTGCTAAAATGGCCAATGTGAAGCCGCAAAAGCCGGCGGTATCGACTGCTGTGTCTGTGAAGCCGGTCAATGAGCGTCTTTTGAAATATGTGGATTCGTTGAACCCCTACTTTAGTGAGCCTGAAAATATCGACGAGAATTTGATTAAAATCAAATTGTTGGAGCTATTATTTGATTTGGCAGCAGCTGATCAGGATTTAATGCTGCAATTGCTACAGCTTAAGCAGCAGGTCCGTTCGGATATTCCCAAAATTGTGGAGGATAATATTCTGAATCCGGTATCGGTTAACGATCTGGCTTATTTGTCCGGCAGGAGCCTGTCGAGCTTCAAGCGAGATTTTCAGTCCATCTACAGCATGCCTCCACATCAATGGATTCGTGAAAGAAGGCTGGATCGGGCGAAAGATCTCCTCATGAACTCTTCGCTGTCGGTGACGGATATTTGTTTTATGACGGGGTTTGAGAATATCACACATTTCTCACGGACGTTTAAGGAACGCTATGACCTCTCACCGGTATCTTATAGACAGCAGTTTAGCTTTGCTTAAGTCGGCCCTTGCCTGAGCCAAACAGAAAAGAAGGATGAATGCTATTCCGGCAAATGGTTAACCGATTTGATCTAATTAAGGGGCGACGAGTTGAACTAATAGGCCTGACAGCACTTGAGGGACTCCTTACGGGGGGACTACAATAATGGCATCAAATTGGTATGGGGAGGGAATTATGCTGAGATCATTGAAAGCCATTGTAGCGTATCTTCAAGGTGACATAGACGTACTGGAGGTTCATCCCTGGCTGCGGGTGATCGCTGAAGCTGAGGAGCAGATTGTGAACCTGGAACGCGTGGAATCGCTGGAGCAGCTGCGAGGCGAACAACCGGTGTTGCGATATGTAGAACGAAGTCTTCACTTGCTGGAGGAGCTGCCGTTATCCTATTGGATCAAGGAACTGGTTGAAGAGGTGTTAGTCTGGTCTGAAACAGCCAAGGGAGGGACCTTTCGGGAGCGTAAGGTGTGGCAGGAAGAGGGCATCAACTGCTTCGTGCACAATGTCGGCTCGGCACAGCTATACCGCCGTTACCTAGGAAGTCTGAGCACAGCGCGGGAGATTTTGGTGCATAGGCTCATTGAGACCCATGGCTGGATTGGCCAGCAGATTCGCGGAGAGGTGCCGCCTTCAGTCAATCAGCCCCTAGCTCAGCTCACTCAGGACGAACTATTGACGGCGGAGGAAATGGAGCGCTTGCTGGTTGCCCTGAATTATTGTGTCATCGGGGCAGTGTCGCCGGAACTGTGGGCGAAGGTGCGGCAGGAAGTGGAGGAACTGATTGCCGTGATCTGCTCTGGAGAACTGCGCGGTGATCTCCCTATTCAGGAGAGAGTGCGCCGGATGCGATCCGGTCCAATCTCCCGGGGGGAGAATTTCCCTCAAGAGTGGCGCAGGCTTGAGGATGATGGCTTCGCGTCAGACCTCCTGGGGAGCCTGGAGCATGTGACGTTCTGGTATGTAGAAGCGGCGCTACAGACCTTCTCGCTGGAGCAGTTCGCTAAGATTATGCTTTTAGCGGCAGAGGCTGTTGAGGAAGACAGCTTACGGCACATTAGTTTCGAGCCGGTGATGCAGAGTATGTACTACGACTATAAGGGCCAGAAGCGGATCAACGTCTACAAGAAGCGGATTATCGAAAATTATCTGTCCGGGCTGACCTGGTCTGAGCTGACGAACGGAAAAGCGGTCTTCGGCAATCCGCATTTAAGCCATCGTCTGCAGCGTCGAGGCCATCTGCCGGACACAGTGTTTTTTGAATTCAGTTTTTCTCCGGCAGCGGAGAAGCTGATTGAATTCTGTATTGAGGCGGAGAAGTCGCCGCTATATGAGCGAGCGGTGCTGATGCTGTTTGATTTATTCGAACTGCGCCGTGATGCCTTTGACCGCTTCCATAATGAAGATGATTATCTCCGTCAGATGAACGGGACAGCAGATTACAAGGCTGTGATTCTGGAGCATGTCACCGGTAGAACAGTGTTGGATATCGGACCTGGCGGCGGCGTACTGCTGGATTTATTGGAGGAGTGCATACCGGATGTTATTCCGGTGGGCATTGATATCTCAAGCAATGTCATTGAAGCGTTGCAGCGGAAGAAGCAGCTTGAAGGACGTCGCTGGGAGGTGCGTCAGGGTGACGCGCTGAATCTGAAGGAATATGTAGTTGCAGGTTCGATTGATACGGTGATTTTTTCCTCGATTTTACATGAACTGTATTCATACGTGCCGCTAAACGGCAAGAAATTTAATCACGAGACTGTGGCCGCAGCGCTTCGTAGCGCCTTTGAGGTGCTGTCTACGGGCGGGGTAATCATTATCCGGGACGGCATTATGAGTGAGCCTGTGACCGACATGCGACGGGTCCGCTTCCTGGAAGCCGACGGAATGATGTGGCTTGAGCGGTACGCCAAGGATTTTCAGGGACGCATGATTCGATATGAGCAGTTAAGCGAGCAGGAAGCGCTTCTATCCGTTAATGATGCCATGGAATTTCTGTACACGTATACTTGGGGCCCTGAGGCTTATGTTCATGAAGTGCAGGAGCAGTTCGGCTATTTCACACCGTCGGCTTATTCCGCGTTCATTGAAGACACGCTGGGAGAGAGCGCACACCTTGAAGTATTCAGGCATTATCTTCAGGAAGGCTACACAGAGGCGTTACAGGGCAGGGTCGAGGTGTGTGATGAGAATGGCCGCTCTGTGCCGTTGCCGGACAGTACCTGCTTTATTGTTATCCGCAAGAGTGAAGTTACACCGCAGAACGATGCGTATGTTAGCTGAAAAAGAACCCCACCGGAAACAGGAGCACTCAAGCGTCCCGTTTTCGATGGGGTTCTTTGCCTTGACCCATCAGTGCAGTTTGCGGAATTGGTCCGGTGTCGTGCCCGATTGCTTGCGGAAGGTCGCTACGAAATGGCTGACATCGCGAAAGCCGACCCGCTGCGAGATCGTTTTGACGGTCAGCTGGCGCTCGCTCAGGAGCATCTCCTTGCTCTTGCGCATGCGCAGCCGGACAAAATAGGCATAAGGCGATAGTCCGAAGGTCTGGAGGAACAGACTGTTAAGGTAACGACCGGACACCCCAAGCTGGGTGGACAGCTCCAGCAGTCCGATATCCGGGTTGCCGTAGTGGATGTCCATCCATTTTAACAAAGGTTGTAGCTTGTCGAGATTGCGCGAAATGGTGGTGTTGTTATGAAGCTGCCCGTATTTGCTCAGAGTCAGGAGAAAACGGTAGGCGTCACTGGAGGCCTCAAGGCCAAACATGTCACCGCCCTCGTCATGGCGGTCCAGCATCTCTTCCAGCATGTACGAGAGTGGAGCTTCACTCTCCCAGCGGTAAAAGGCGTTATCCTCCATCCCGAGTGTCTCCAGGATTTGACGGATAGAATTACCGCTGAACGTCAAATAATAGGTGTGCCAGCTATCAGTGACCCCTTCGTAGCTATGGGGAATATGAGGGAGTAACAAGACGCCACTGCCTTCTGTCAGGGCGATCGTCTTATTGTCAAAATGAATAACCCCTTCACCTTGCGAAGTCTGAATCCAGTGATACGTATGGTAGCCATCGGGGCGTACGATTTTCTCTTGATCCGGGTAGTGGCCCATGCTGTCCAGCGAGACCGGCAAATGCTGTCCCCCCTCCGGGGCGAATACAATTCTGCGATGCGTGGCTGCTGACAAAGCATCCACCTCCTTCAGTTCTATATTATTATACTGATGGTCAAAAATTTTATATTTAAAGGGAGTGATTAACCGTTTATTATAAATATATAATTATACTATAAAGGATGTGCTACACATGATCAACGATAAATTGCCGAAGATTTGGTACGGCGGTGACTATAACCCTGAGCAGTGGGATGCCCCGACATGGGCCGAAGATGAGCGTATGTTCAAACTGGCTGGCATTGATGTTGCAACGATAAATGTATTCTCTTGGGCTATGCTTCAACCCGATGAAGATACGTATGATTTCTCTTTCCTCGATGCCCAAATGGATCGTCTATATAAGAGTGGTACGTATGTCTGTCTTGCAACATCCACGGCTGCGCACCCGGCTTGGATGGCACGCAAATACCCTGAAGTTACTCAAGTCGATGTGAAGGGTAGAAAGCGTAAATTCGGCGGACGCCATAATTCTAATATGAATAGCCCTATCTATCGTAAATTTGCTGAACGTCTAGCAAGCAAGCTGGCAGAGCGCTACAAAGATCACCCAGCACTAGTCGCTTGGCATATCAACAATGAGATTAGCAACTACGATTATTCAGAACAATCTGCGGCTGCTTTCCGTGTATGGTTGAAGAAACGTTATGGCTCCCTTGATGTGGTAAACAAGGTGTGGAATACTCGTTTCTGGGGACATACATTCTACGACTGGGATGAGATTGTTCTCCCTAGCGAGCTGAGTGAAGAATGGGATGGCAATAATACGAACTTCCAGGGCCTCTCCCTTGATTTCCGCAGATTCATGAATGACGCACATCTGGAATGCTATTTGCTTGAATACAATGCGATTAAAAAGCATTGTCCGAATGTACAGATCACTACGAACCTGATGGGCTTCTATCCAGGTCTGAACTACTTCGAATGGGCTGAGCATCTGGACGTAATCTCTTGGGATAACTATCCTGCATTGGATACTCCGGTTAGCTTTACTGCCATGTCGCATGATCTGATGCGTGGACTAAAAAGTGGGCAACCGTTCATGCTGATGGAGCAGACCCCAAGTCAGCAGAACTGGCAGGCGTACAACTCCTTGAAGCGTCCGGGCGTAATGCGCTTGTGGAGCTATCAAGCAGTAGCTCACGGCGCGGACACTGTGCTGTTCTTCCAGCTTCGCCGTTCTGTCGGTGCATGTGAGAAGTACCATGGTGCAGTAATTGAGCACGTAGGTCATGAGCACACCCGTGTCTTCCGCGAGACTGCAGAGCTGGGCAGAGAGCTTCAGCTACTGGGCGATGAACTCTTGGATGCGCGCGGCGAAGCTAAGGTCGGTATTCTGTACGATTGGGAAAACCGCTGGGCGGTTGAATTGTCCAGTGGGCCTTCCGTAGGCTTGGATTATGTCAATGAAATTCACAAGTATTATGACGCACTGTATCAAGAGAACATCGAAGCCGATATGATCGGTCTAAAAGAAGATTTCTCCAAATATAAAGTGATCATTGCTCCGGTGTTGTACATGCTTAAACCGGGTGTAAAAGAGAAGATCGAAGCTTTCGTGAAGGCAGGCGGTACGTTCGTGACCACCTACTTCAGCGGAATCGTCAACGAGAACGACATTGTTACCTTGGGCGGATATCCGGGTGAACTGCGCAATCTGCTTGGTATTTGGGCTGAAGAGATTGACTCTCTGCTGCCTGAAATGAGTAATGAGATTGTGATGGAGAAGAGCTGGGGCGAGCTGAGCGGTTCCTACAATTGTAATCTGCTCTGCGACCTGATCCACTCGGAAGGTGCAGAGGTACTGGCCCGTTATGGTTCCGACTTCTACCAAGGCATGCCGGTATTGACTGCCAACAGCTTTGGTGAAGGTAAAGCTTATTATGTGGCTACCAGCCCGGATGCAGCATTCTTGCGCGGATTCCTCGGCAACCTGTGCGCGGAGCAGAACATTCTTCCACTGGTGAAGGCACCAGAGGGAATTGAATCCGTACAACGGGTGAAAAATGGCGTATCCTATCTGTTCTTGCTGAACCATACGAATGGCGAATTGAGTGCCGACATTGGTTCTACAGAGCGTACCGACTTGCTGACAGGCAACAAAGTCAGTGGTACGGCAGCAATTCCGGCACACGGTGTGCTGATCCTGTCTGACAAGAAGTAAGACAGATTTATACAAAGGCGGCTTCACGGATGCAGATTATCGCATTCCGGGAGCCGTCTTTTTTTGCAGAAAAAGTAGATAAGCTCCGGTTTTGGCCTGATGATATCGGAATTTAGAGAGGGGAGTCTCCAGCAATTGGATGCTGCCCGTTTTTTTTGTGGATTTGGCTCTACGGAGAGTCGTTGCGGGCATCCGAGATTTATTGAATGGCCTGCGTGTACTCCTTAGCCCCGCAAAAAGTATGCGGTTTTCCTACATCACATATTCGGTGAGGGTTATGCTACAGCTGTGTTAAGGTAAGCGGGTACGGTTTATGGGGACAAAGATCACAGAACGACGGGGGTTGTATGATTGATGAGTAGAGAGGGTAGCGGTATGGGGATGCGCACGATCAACTGCTATTTATACGATAACGAGGCTATTGCCTTTTTGCTACAGGGCGTGATCCGGTTTGTTCAGGCTAGAAGGTTGATGAATGTGATTTTTCAGAGGAGCTGGACACACGGATTCCATATGAAAATAAGCTTTCCCGCCGCTGAAGCGGACAACGGGCTTGAATCTGTTATTCGTCGCCTGGCGGAGCGCTATAGTCGGCCCAGACCGCAGACTGAATACGATGATTACGAGAACATCCTGCACAAATTAGCCCAATTGGAGGGTTATAACGGAGATTACCTTCCGCTGCGCATAGATGGCGAAGTAACAGTGGAGGAGGAAGAGGAGTTCCAGCACAACAATGCGATTGGCAGTTTTCGGATGAATTATGAGATCGAGCTGCTCAAAAGCCAGCTGCTGGTGGACCTGTTCGATACATGGACAGCCCTGTCCGCAGAACGGCAAAATATTGAATGCGCCAAAATCTTTTTGATTAATGTCAATCGCTCTGCGGGGGGGTTGAGATACGGATATTTGTCACTGCGAGCTAATCTGGAATATATCAAAGGCCAGATGGAGCTGTCTAGCAGACAAAACGGAGCGGAGTGGAGTATTTGGGAGAACCTGTTCAGCCGGACTGAGGAGGAGCAGCAGTTTATTCAAGTGGGTTTGCGGCGGTTTGCCGAAGGGAAGTATGAGCGGGAATTCATCTTTAGCCGCTTGCAGATTTTCATAGATTGTATGCTTTCCATTCTTAATCAAGCGTTCGAAGAAGGGGAGATAACACTCCAGAAACTGCTGGAGAGTAGTGACTTCATCCAGCGGTATGATGCGCTTAACGACTTTCACTTGATTTATCATTCCCTGGCGGATTTCCAGAAGCACTGCCACGACAGAGGTTTTATCATCTACCGGATGATCGACTCTATCCTGTATTCGCTGATGTCACTTCTTCAAGTATCGGCTGTTCGGAAGCAGCGGATTTCAGGACTGGTTGCGGAGACTGTGGAGCAAGGTCTGTCTTTGAACTGGCGTGAGGCTTATCTGGAGCTCAGCGCGATGCTTATGAACGGGGAGGCCAACGAGCGAATGGTTCACTAGAGTTCTAAGGAAGATAACTTTACTTTATAAGTAAAACTATGGAATAAAAATACTATATCAGATAAAATAGAGACTATATACTATCTAGTTCGATATAGGAGGAATATCGTGGAAGATGGCGCTATGAAGCTGGCAGAAGAGATGGAAGCCCAAGTACTCCGCAGTTTTGCTGAAGACTACCTGTACGAGGCAGCACTAGCCTCCGTAAAGGTGAAGGCGACAGAATCGTTAATGTGTGGAAGAATGACGCTGCTGCATTATCGAATGTTCGGTGGCTGTGGGGATGATATATACCGTGCAGCTGCTGCGGTGGAATTTATGATCCTGGCGCTCGATATTATTGATGATATTCAGGATGATGACCACAAGGCTATGCCATGGAATGATTTGCCGAAGAATATTGCGTTAAATCTTGCGATCGCTTTCTTGACGCTCTCCCATGAGACGCTTCTACGCTGTCGTTTTCCCTCCGAACATATTCATAAAGCCGAAATGTACCTGAGCCGCCAGGTGATAACAGCAACCAACGGCCAGACACTGGATCTGCTGAACACGATCTCCACAGAGGAAGAGTACATCACCATGGTCAAGCAAAAATCGGCTGCACTTTTGGTGTGTGCCTGTATGATCGGCGTGATCCTGGCAACGGGCGACATTTCTCCTCATGTAGAGGAATACGCAATGGAAATAGGCGTTTCGGCGCAGATCAAGAATGATTTCCGGGACCTGTTGAACTGGGATCATAAAAGTGACTTTCTTCAGCGTAAAAGAACACTTCCGCTCCTGTTCCTGCTCTCCTCTATCAACCAAGAAGACGAGCGTTGGGTCGCTGATTACTTCGAAGGCCGTATAGAGCTTAGCGATATTTTGCACCGAAGTGAGGAGTTTGCCGTCATTGTGGAACGCACAGGAACATCCATGTACGCTTCCTTCCGGGAGCGGTCCTCCTATTATCATTTTCGTGAAATTCTGGATAGCATGGGACTGGAGTCACCCTGGAAACAGGCGCTGATTGCAGCGGCGGAATAGTCAAGCAATGTACCGCAAACAGGTTTGCGGAAAATACGGGACAGGTTGTCGTTTGAGGATAGGGTTAGACCTGATATATTGGGTTCAGAAAGTGCAATCTACTACCCTATTAGGAGGAATTTAATATGTTGAAAGAGATGTTCCAGAATATCGTGAAGAACCCACAGGCGCAAGTTCAGTTCCAGAGTGGACAGCTTCAGCTGGCCGGTATGACGTCATGGGAGCGTAAGGCACTGATGGATATTATCCGTAACGAAAAGCCTGGTAATGTTATGCGTACTAACCGCTACTGGTACTAAGAAAGAATAACTGCTGTGATGGAGGCTTGTACCCTTGCCCAGATTGTGCGCCAAACTTAAATTAATAATTTTCCTGCTTCCATTGCTACTGTTAGTACTCTATTTGAGCAATGTGGTACTGAACCAGCAGAAGATTGGAGTCAGTGTGCGCATAAGTGATCTTGGACAAGTTGTGGTGGCCGAGATTGACGGGGACAGTTGGGCCAACAGCCAGTTACAGCAGGGGGATATTCTCACTGCTATCAATGGCGAGGCAGCGGCTGATTACGAGCTTGTCCAGAAGTATAAAGTGATTGAACGGGCAGAGACGCTTGATGTGATCCGCAAGGGGAATGAGGGAGAGGCCGCAAGGCTTCACTTTATCGTAGAAGGCAGGATTTCCAATTGGAGCCTCATCCTTCACCTTGTGTTTCCAAGTGTCTCTTTGCTGTTGTTTCTCATCTTTTCTTTCCAGGTATATTACAGGCAAAAGAATGATCGGGCGGCAAATATCTTGATATTGTTCTTCCTGAGCACCGGTCTGAGTTATTTCAGCTCTACGGCTTCCGGTTTGGTCGATCCGGTCGGCAGAATTACCCTGGGGTGGAGCTTTTCCCTTTTGCCGGTCTTCTTCGCCCATTTCATGAGGGAATATCTCGCACGCTATAAGGAGGATTTCATCTCTCTTGTCTGCCTAAGAGCGCTGTACTTGACAGCCTGTGTAGTGGGAAGCATTGTTACTCTGAGTGCGTTGACAGACTATTCTATGCTTCTAATGGAATCAAAGGTACTATTGGTCTTCTTCAGCTTCACGAATGTTTGGATTGTTTGCAAGCTGATCGCCAAATATTACAAACACCGTACAGGTGAGCTGCAGGTCCTGTTCAAGTTTACATTGACTGGACATGTGCTTGCTTTTTTACCGTTCTTGCTATTTTACAGCGTACCGGAGCTATGGGGAGTCTCAGTGGTACCGGCCGAGATCTCGGCTGTGTTTTTATTCGCCATACCCGTAGTGTACTTCTATCTCTTTATGACTCGGCGTCTTTTTGATATTGATTTTGTACTGAACCGTTTTTTGTATTATACGGCAATTTCGTTTATTCCAGCGGTGCTCATTATCGGGCTAATGGTTGGAATTTTGAAGCAGTCGCAGTATACCTGGCTGAAATGGGTACAGATTTTTCTGGTGGTCTATTTTATTCTGACGGTGTTCCTCTTCGCCAAGGAGTTCATAGATTTCCGTTTGCGGCGCAGCTTTCTGAAGGAGTCTTATAATTTTCAGGGCAGTATAGAACGGTTCTCCAAGCAGGTCTCTCGGGTCATGAAGATTTCCGATTTAGAACAGGTGCTGGTACGTGAGATTCGGGCGATTCTTCCGGTGAGGGAACTGGTCTTTCTGAAGCTTACTTATGACCAGGAGACAGGATATCATTCGCTTACGGGGACGGAGTGGCTTAAGCCGGAAATTGTTCGTAGCCTCCAGGAACGGGCCTTGCATCCGGCTGTGGGCGAACTGATTGCGTTGCCGCAAGGCGTAGGTCTTGTCATTGGCCATTACCGTATGACTCATGAGCTGCTATGGATCGATGACAAAGACAATCATACGAGCCTTAATTTGGATGAGCGTACCTGGCTGCAGACGGTTGCGCATTACTGCGGAATTGTTTACGAGAATCTTTATCTGATAGAAGGACTGATTGAGGACCTTGAGGCACAAATGAAGAATCAGCAGGATGTGCCGTCCTGGGTCCTGCGCCTGATCTTTACCCTTTCTGAGAATGAGCGGAGACGACTGGCCGCTGATCTGCATGATGCAGCGCTACAGGATCAGCTAATTTGGTACCGCAAGCTGGAAGCACTTATGCTTGACTATCCCATGAAGGATGAACTATGGAAGCAGTTGGAGTTGATCAAGGAAGGGTTGCTTGATGTGATTCACCAGATCCGCCAGACCTGTAATGAGCTGCGGCCACCGTTATTGAACGAGATGGGGTTGATTGAGGCTCTGGAGCAGTTGTTCGCGGAGGAACGACTTCGTTCGAATTATTCGATCACATTGCAGACGAATATGACGTCGATTGAATTAAATGACTCACAGATTCTTGCGGTCTACCGGATTGTGCAGGAGCTTCTCCGCAACGCGGGCAAGCATGCTCAAGCCACCGATATCCAGATCGAGCTGGAGCAGAACGGGGAGCAAGTGTTTTTTCATTACAAGGACAACGGCCGCGGACTGGAACTGTCTAAGCTGCAGGATTCCTTTCGGCATATGGGAATATCGGGAATCAAGGAACGGGTTCGCAGCTTGGACGGAGAGGTTAGCTTTTTCTCAGAATTAAACAAGGGTTTTGAGGTTCGCCTAATGTTCCCGCTGGTGCCGACATCGAGAAATGGGGAAGGAGGAGATTCAGATGATCACCATCTTGCTGGTTGACGATCATCCATCTGTCTGTGAAGGAACTAAGAATATGATTGAGCAGGACCCTGACATGCAAGTCACGGTTTGTTACACCTCAGTTGAGGCTCTAGAACTGGTAAAAACACAGCGGTTTGATGTTATGCTGTTCGACTTGAACATTCCCGTCATTAGTGGTCTTGAACTGACCAAACGGATGCTGCAGATTAACCCTGACTACTGTATTCTGATCTATACCGGTTATGAGCTTAGCCCACATTTTAACCTGTTGGTGGAAGCGGGTGTCTCGGGCATGGTTAGCAAGACTGCAACGCGTGAACAACTACTAAGTGCTATCCGCTGTTCCCTCAGAGGTGAAGCGGTGATTCCTATTCCTCTCTTGCGGCAGCTGCGGCGCAATGAAGTCCGACTGTCGACCTCCCGGGAGGATCGGCGTCTGGAGGAGGTCTCGATCAATGAACGGGAGCAGGAAATTCTCCAGCAGGTGGCCGGAGGCAGCAGTAACAAGGAGATTGCCGGACGGCTGCTGATGAGTCAGCGAACGGTGGAATATAATTTGACGCGTATCTTTGAGAAGCTGGGAGTCCGATCGCGATCGGAGGCGATTATGGAAGCCAAGCGGCTGGGGCTGATACATACAGGGGATTTCTTATAGAGAGCACTCGTACCCTCCGTGAGGTGGATGCTGGTGCTTCTTTTTATGGGATGACTGTTGGTTAGGATTAGTTAATGTATTATATAATGTTAAGAAAAGCAGCGGAGAGAAAGAGGCAAGGTATGAAAACATTGTTAGTGACAGGCTATCGTGCGCATGAACTCGGGATTTTTGACAACAAGCATCCAGGAATTCCTTATATCAAAAAAGCCCTTGCCGCCAGGCTGCTCCCTCTTGTGGAGGAAGGGCTGGAATGGGTAATCACACCGGGTCAATATGGTGTCGATCTCTGGGCCTGTGAAGTGGTGTTGGAGTTGAAACGGCAGTATCCGAACCTGAAGCTCGGCATTATTACCGCCCATGCGGCACCGGAGGAGAAGTGGAAGGAAGATAAACAGAATGAATACCGGCGTATCGTGGCTGGTGCGGACTATTACGGTGCGGTTAGTAACGCTCCCTATGACGGAAGTTGGCAGTTCCGTGCTAGAGATGATCTGCTGTTCCGTAAGAGCGACGGCATCCTTCTGTTCTATGATGAGGAGGCAGCGGAAGGCAGCCCGAAATTCATGAAGGAGAAGGCGCTTAAGCTTCATGCGGAAAGTGACTATGGATTGTTATTGATTCATGCGGATGAAATCCAGAATATTGCCGATGAAGAAGCCCGAAGCGACTATGAATAACAGAATATGTGATCAGTTACGCGTATGCTTCTGCCGAGTATATATTATGTGTAATTGGGAGTGAAACGCGAAAAAAATATTTTTTTGTTAGAAAATGTTCTTATCTGGGTAATAGCTAAAATATAAATAGTTGGCATATGCTTCCATGGGCATTTGTCATATACCAAAACACTCAGGAGGATCATGAACTTGAAGAAATGGACTACTGTATTACTAGGGGCGTTTTTAACTATCAGTCTTACCGCGTGTGGAAACAATGAGGGAGCCAAGAATACAGCGGGCGCGTCTGACCCTGTCGCAACGACAGCAACGAATGAAGTGGCAACAAACGGGGATGCCAAATCGGGGACGCCAACGGTTGAAGAATTGATTCAAAAAACTACCGAAGCCAGCCAAAGCCTCCAGAGCTTCGCGATGGAATCAAAAATTGAGCAAAACATCAAAATGAAGCAGGGCGAAACTTCGCAGGATCAAAAAGTGAACATGACGATGACATCTGAAATCATTAAAGAGCCTATGCAGATGCATCAGGAGATCCTGATGGACCTGGCGGGCCAGGGTGAACAGAAGATCGAACAATATATTACAGCAGACGGGATCTATACCCATACTGGGGAAGAATGGATAAAACTGCCGTCCGAGATGACTGCCCAAATGACCGAAATGGTAAAGGAATCGGGTAGCCCGGAGAAACAGCTGGAGCAGTTTAAGTCTATTGCCAAGGATACCAAGATATCTGAAGAAGGAGATACCTATCTGCTAACGGCTGAAGTATCCGGCGATAGCGTGAAGGAACTGGCTAAAAGCTATCTGGACCAGGCGAGTAACGGGGATCCGCAAATGACAGCACTGATGGAGCAAATGAACATCAAAAGCATGAAGATTTCTTATGCTGTCGACAAGAAAACCTACCTGCCTACTAAAACAAATGTAGATATGGTAATGGATATGGAAGCATCCGGCCAGAATATAAGCCTCGACATGAAAATGACCGGGGACCTTTCAAAGCATAATGAGATCAAGGAAATCAAGGTTCCAGACGAAGCGAAAAATGCACAAGAGGTGCAAATACCGGCAGCCTAGTAATCGTTACGATTGAAAAACAGCAATTCTCCAGAGGATTGGCGGCTTGCTGTTTTTATATTGTGGCAGCTTTTTGCGAGTCTTCTTAGAAACCAAATGGCGACAAGCTTCCGAATAAGCCTCCGCTTGCCCCGACGGATTTCTTGATAGGATATTGGAAGATGACCGCGTTCAATGCAGCAAAAAAGCCTACATGCACCAACAGCATTAAGCTGTGGACTTGCAGGCTTCTTCCCAAAGGGGCCGCTGTCGAACAGGTTTATCCGTTCGACGGAGCAAATCCTTCTTCTACCAAGTACTCTTCCGCTTCATCCACCGTTTCAAAGGCCATTTCCAAGTTGAGATCCGCATAGAGATACCACAAATCATCTTCCAGTCTCAGTGTAAGGGTATGACCTTCATCGTTCACCCAGCGGGTCTCTTCGCCAGAAGGAGCTTTCTTCTTGCGCTTGTTGACCACCGGAGCCTCCGGTTTGCTGATGGACAAAGAGGCGATCGAGGCATCTAGCAGGGTGCGCAGTTCGTCCTCCGAGAAGTTGCGGATGTTAACCAGGCCTTTGCTGTCCGTCTCATATCCGCGCAGCAGTCCTCCATAGACGTAGCCATTACCGTTCGGATGCAAGTGATAGGCCACTGTTTTCTTCTCATGCCGGCTTTCTTCGTAATGATAGTTCACGCGCCCGAGCGATACATTGTTGCGCTGGAGCTGCGGGTAGGAATCAAGAATATCCAATTTCTGTTCAAATGTCAGCATCTATAAGCCTCCGGTTTCATTGTGCAAGTGATTATACCATGACTGGCCTGTAGCAGACTACTTCTAGCATCCGAGCGGCAGTTCTAGCAGGAAGGTGCTACCTTGCTCCGAGCTCTCCAGCAGGTCCAAACTACCGCCCATGGACTCGGCTAAAAGGCGGCTGAAGGTGAGGCCCAGGCCAAGTCCGCGGACAATGCTGTTCTTCTCCCGGCTGCGGACAAAGGCTTCGAACACCTGGGATTGCATGTCAGGCGCGATACCCGTACCATTGTCCGTCACGATGATTCGGGCGGTGCCCTCCGGCTGCTCTCTTAGCTCCAGGGTCAGCTGAAGCTTCCGACCGGTCTCCCCGGCTTGTACGCTATTGTTCAGCAGATTTACAATAATCTGCTGGATGCGTAGCGGGTCTCCCAGCAAGTACAAGGGCTGAGCCGGTAATATCAACATCGGCTCACAGACCTCTTCCGCTTGCGTCAACTTCCATTGATACACAACCTCGGAGAGCAGGGGACTGGCCGCAATCCGGTTGTGGTGAATCGGAATGATGCCGGCAGTCATTGCATTATAATCCAGCAGATCTTCTACCATACGTTGCAGCTTGTCAGCCTCCAATAGGGCAATATCCAGAAATTCCTCGGCTTCCTCGTTCTCAACGACACCTTCTCTTACCGCATGAATAAGCCCCTTGAAGGAAGTGACCGGGGTCTTCAGTTCATGGGAAACTCCGGCCAACATAAAAGCTCGGGACTCCTCAAACTGTTGAAGCTTGCCAGCCATGTTCTGGAACGACACGATCAACTCGTTGATTTCCCGTTCCTTGGCACTCTTCTGAAGCTTGATATTGTATTCTCCACCGCTGATCTGGACTGCGGCGGCAGCAACGGTCTGGACCGGCTTGGCCAGCTTACGGGACAGGAGGTAGATGGTCAGCCAGCTTAGGATGATCAGGAACACTTGAAGCAGTCCGAAGAAGAGGACCTCATTTCGTGGAATATACTTGAGTGACCGCACCGACTGCAGGACAAATACTTTGCCCAGCACGCCCTCTGAACCGATAATCGGTGCTGAGGCCGCCTTGTATTCCGGGCTCCGGGCATTGCTCAGACTCTCATTAAGCTCCAGGCGCATGCGATCCTCGCTCATCGCCGGATTGGAGAATAGCAGTTGACTATTTTGATCTAGGATAATGATACACATATCCGTATTCAGCTTGAAGAACTGCTTTCGATTATTAAACAAATCCCTGAGCCGAGGGGAAATGTCGATGGAGTCATCCTTGGCACTAAGGTCGGCAAATTCCTGTGCGAGCAGTGCAATGGTCTGCATTCGATTCTCCATAGCCTCCTGCCGAATCCACCAGAACGTGGCAGCTGTGGTGATCAGCAGGCCAATGCTGATAATCAGCAGATAACGGATGGTCCAATAGTGCAGGATTGAGGTACCTTTATTCAGTTTGTCCATAGCTGATACCCCGTACCACGCAAGGTGCGGATTTCCCCTTCGCTGGCAGGCCAGTGCGACAGGGCCTGTCTGACCCGCTTGATCGACAGATCCACGGCACGGTCGCTTCCGTCATAATCCATTTCCCACACATGCTCTAGCAGTTGGTCCCTGGTGCAGATTTGATTCGGCCGTTCGGCGAGGAATAGCAGTACAGACATGTCGCGGGGACTGAGACTGACCTCAGCTCCGTTAAGGAAGACGCTTCGGGCGCTATAGTCAATGAACAGACTGCCAAAATGCCGTTTGCGGCTGCCATCGGACCACTGGGAAGGACGGCGAAGCACAGCCTTGACCCTGGCTACGACCTCCTCGGGAATAAACGGTTTGGACATATAGTCATCCGCTCCGCCGTTTAACCCGGCGAGCCGGTCCTTAATGCCGCCTCGCGCTGTTAGCATAATGACAGGGCAGCTGCTTTTGGCGCGGATATGGCTCAGTAGTTCGAAGCCATCCATTTTTGGCATCATCACATCCAAGAGAATCAGGGATGGGGGATTTAGGGTAAAGGCCTCCAGCGCCGCGCGTCCATCGGACGCCCTGGTGACGCTGAAGCCTGCTTTTCGCAAATAAGCGCTGAGAACACGGGAGATGGCCTCCTCGTCCTCCACAATCAAAATGGACTGCATGATCACAGAGCCTCCTTCTAAAAAGTACACCAATTTTATCATAATCACGCTGGCGTTGCTTTGACTTCTTCCCGACATATTGGTTTGTTAGAATGAGGACTAGTCTTACAGATATAAGGAATTTGGGATGGAGGGAAGTATGATGAAGAAGAGATCGTTACTGATTCTTGTGGGCGTTGTTATTGTCGCCGGAAGTGTTACGGGGTACACCCTGCTGAACAAGTCCCTGGGCAATAAAATCGATATCGAGTCGGTTATCCCGGCTACAGGACAAAATAGCACCAATAGCGGATCGGGAACCGCAGAAGCAGCGCAGGGACAAGCCCCAGGGGCAGCAGTTACAGCAGAACAATTAAATGGCGAATGGAAGATTGCCGATACATCGAAGGTATACTGGTCGGTGACCACCTCACAAGAAACCGTTAATTTTGTGGATAAGAAGGTACAGGGCAGTTGGAACGTAAATCTGGATGACAACACAGCTATGGCAGGACAGGGCACTGTGGATATGAATGCCTTGGATTCCGGCAACGCGCAGCGAGACGAGCATGTTAAATCCGGGGACTTCCTGTCGGTTGCAGAGCATCCGGAGTCTACTTTTACAGTGAAGTCATTCTCGAAGCTTCCGGCTGAATGGAATGAGGGCACGCCAGTCCCGGTTGAGATGAAGGGGACCCTTACGGTAAAAGGAATTGAAAAAGACGTTACCTTCCAGACACAGGCCGTATACAGCAAAGGACAGCTTCTATTGTCGGGAACAACTACAGTTACTTTCGGCGATTTCGGGCTAAGCAACCCGCACACCATTGTGCTAAGTACTGAAAATAATCTGGATGTGCGCTTGGAGCTTGTACTGACTAAGTAACATAAGACGTATGAATAAAGGACGTTTTCCGGCCCGCGCGGCATTGGAAAGCGTCCTTTATTTGCGCGCAATGGTATACTCTTTTTAGTGAGCTAAGGTCTAATTGGGAATTCAGGAGGGATTAAGCCGTGATCGAAGTTGCAGCGGCCATTATCTATGATGAGACAGGAAAGATACTGATAGCTAGAAGGCGTGAGGGCAAGTCACAAGGGGGTCTGTGGGAATTCCCGGGCGGTAAGCTGGAGGCAGGCGAAAGTGTGCAGGAATGTCTAATCCGTGAGCTGCAGGAAGAAATGGGGATTGAAATCCGTCCCTACGCTGCCTTCGGGGTGAATAAGCACAGCTATGGGAGCGTTGATCTTACGTTAATGGCTTGGAAGGCGAAGTATGTGAACGGAACGATTACCTTGACGGATCATGACGAGTACCGCTGGGTTCAGCCAGGAGAACTGGGGGTATATACTTTTGCGGCGGCAGATATCCCGTTTGTGGAACGGCTTATGCGCAATGACTGAGGGAGATCTTTTTTACTTAGGAAGAATGGTTTGATAGAATCATAGGTATCTAGGAAAAGACACCAAAGGAGAGACGCCAATGTCTAACGATAACGCTTACACTATAAAATGGGGAATTATCAGCACCGGATCAATCGCCAGCCAATTTGTCTCGGATCTCTTGCACGCTAGTAACGGTGTAGCTCATGCTGTAGGATCGCGTAGCCAGGAAAGCGCTGATGCTTTTGCCCAAAAGCATGGCATTCCGCATGCCTACGCTACCTATGAGGAATTGGTTAACGATCCAGCGGTGGATGCCGTGTACATCGGCACGCCGCATCCGTTCCATAAGGACAATGCGCTATTGGCACTGCGTGCAGGTAAGGCGGTACTCTGCGAGAAGCCGTTTACTGTGAATAGCGCAGAGCTGGAAGAGCTAATCTCCTATGCCCGGGAGCAGAAGTTGTTTCTTATGGAGGCGATGTGGAGCCGTTTCCTTCCGGTACATGCCAAGATTCGGGAGTGGATTGCAGAAGGGCGGATCGGTGAAGTACGTCTGGTTAAAGGCGATCTGGGCTTCCGTGCCGACTGGAATCCATCCAGCCGCCTGCTGGATCCCAAGCTCGGCGGGGGGGGACTACTCGATGTCGGCATCTATCCGATTTCCCTGGCTTCGATGATCTTTGGGCCGCATCCTGAACATATTCAAAGCACCGTTCATATCGGTGAGACAGGCGTGGACGAACATTTCTCGCTGCTGCTCTCCTATGGGGATGGCAAGGCGGCGTCCATCAACGGGGGAGTCCGATTAAAAATGCTGGAACAGGCCTATATCTTCGGCACAGATGGCTATATTGTCATTCCCGACACACTGGTCAATCCGAGATCTGTCGAGCTCTATATCAATGATGAAAAGGTGGAGACATTCAAGGACGGACGTGTCTCCCACGGTTATGCCTTTGAGGCCGAGGAAGTCGGACGCTGCCTGGGGGAGGGGCTCACGGAAAGCCCGATCCTGCCGCTAGAAGAGTCGTTAGCGATTATTAAACTGTTGGATGATATCCGCGTTCAGTGGGGCCTCAAATATCCGGGCGAATAATCAAGCAGCAGCGTAATCTTAAACACCCCTTGGGGCAGCGACTTGTGTCGCCTCCAAGGGGTGTTGTTGTATATAGCCCATAAAGAAGAATAGATCATATGACTGCACAAGGAGGGGAAGCAAGATAGCTAAAGTGGACCGTTATCTAGGTTGTCTGACTGGCTTGGCGGTGGGAGATGCAGTGGGAACAACAGTGGAGTTCAAACGCCGGGAAGCTTCGAGCCGATGAAGGATATGGTAGGCGGTGGGGCTTTTGGAGCGTGGCGAGACAAGCTCGCCATGCGTGAGGTCATCACAGACTATGCCGAAAGGCTGTATCGCGAGCGTGCCTGGGGATAGGCGTGGAGGCTGAGCGAATGGGCGGCGATCTAGCGGCTGCCAGGCAACCTAGTACTCGCGTTCACAGTAATACTTACATCCGTCAGGCACAACAAAACAGCCAGACCCCTTACCGGGGCCTGGCTGTTTTGTTTAATCAGGATTATATCTTAAAACTGGAAATCCTCGTCTTTCAAAGGCTCCACGTTCATCGCACGAACGTAGCCGTTGCCTTTTTTGGAGAAGAAATCATGCTGCTTCGTATGGGTGCTAATCCCGTTCTGGACAATCGGGTTGATCTCTTCTTCATCAAAGAGCGGATCATGTCCGAGATTCATCATCGCCTTGTTGGCATTGTAGCGCAAGAAGGTTTTTACCTCATCTACAAGCCCGATGGAGGCGTAAATCTCTTCGGTGTATTTTTCCTCGTTCGCGTGCAGGAATCGTACTAAACCTACAAGGGTTTGGTGTAGATCGCGTTGCTCGTCTTCCTCCAGCTCCTCGTAAATCTCCTGGGCCAGCACGCCGACGTATACGCCGTGAATGCTCTCGTCGCGCAGGATCAGGTCGATGATTTCGCCGCTGCAAGTCATTTTGCCTTGACCAGCCAGATAAAGCGGATAGAAGAAGCCGCTATAGAACAGGTAGCTCTCCAGCAGCACAGAGGCCGCCATGGCGAGGTACAAGTCTTTTTTCGATTCGATAGCCTTGTAATATTGGGAGATGGTCTCTGCCTTGGTCTGGAGGCGAGGATTCTCTTCCACCCAGCGGAAGACGGAATCAATCTCTTCAGTGCTCGCCAGGGTTGTGAAAATGCTACTGTACGACTTGGCGTGAATCTGTTCCATCATCCCCATGAAGCCCAGCACCGCTTTGCGTTGCAGGCCGTCCACATGCTCCATAATCTGCGGCATACCCACGCCGCCCTGTACGGTATCGAGCAGGGTCAGACCGCCGAGTACCTTCATGTAGGCATCCTTCTCCAGCTCGCTGAGAGTCAGCCAGGACATTTTATCATCGGAAAGTGGAATTTCGTCATCGGTCCAGAATTGCATAATATTCTGATTCCAGAACATCAGGGTGAAATCATCGTCCGGTCGGTTCCAGTTTACGGCTTGGATAGCGCTCATATCTTGTAATCTCCTTTTCTGTTCAAAAAAAGCCTACGGTTATACCGAGCAAGTGATACATTCCTCGACTGACAGCTTCTTGGTCCGGGTGTAATACAGCGACTTCAGCCCTTTGTGCGCCGCATAGAGATAGCAGCGGGCCAGCTCGCGGGTGGTAACATCGCTGTTCACGTGCAGAACGGTGGAAATCCCTTGGTCAATATGGGGCTGAATCTCGGCAATCAGATCAATAACCTTGAACTGGTCCATCTGATAGGCGGATTTATAATAGAAGACATTGTCAGGCTGCAAATAAGGCATCGGATAGTACGTAGTGGAGTTGGCATAGGTCCGGGTCTCGATTTGCTCCACAATCGGCATCACACTGGAAGTAGCGTTCTGGATATAAGAAATACTGGCCGTTGGCGCGATCGCCAAACGGTAAGCATGGTACAGTCCATTTTTGACGACAGAATCACGTAATTGCGCCCAATCTTCTTGGGTAGGGATATAGATATCTTTGAACAGCTCCTGCACCTTAGGTGTCACCGGACGATAATCCGTAGTCAGATAACGATCGAAGTAAACGCCTGTGGCATAGTCCGATTCTGCGAAGCCATGGAAGGTCTCACCGGTCTGGGCGGCAATCTCCATGCTCTTCTCCAGCGAGTGGAAGTTCATGGTCATGAAGAAGGTGCGGGCGAAATCCCGGGCCTGTTCACTCTCATAAGCAATCTTGTTCTTCGCAAAATAACCATGCAGGTTCATAACGCCCAGTCCGACGGAGTGCATCTCCTTGTTCGCCTTCGCCACGCCTGGGGCATTGGAGACGGTGGTCATATCGCTGACAGCTGTCAGCGCCAGCATGCCCTCGTGAACGGATTCACGGATTTTTCCATGCTCCATAACGTTGACGATGTTGAGTGAAGCCAGATTGCAGCTGATGTCCCGGCGGATGGTGTCTGCCTGACCGTAATCAGTGATTTCCGAAGTCTCCTGCAATTGGAAAATCTCTGTGCAGAGGTTCGACATCTTCACTTGGCCAATATTTTTCAGTGCATGTGCCTTGTTGGCATTGCTCTTGTTCATAATATATGGGTAGCCTGATTCCAACTGAATCATGGCGATCTTGGTCAGCATCTCACGTGCGCCCATCGCGACTTTCTTTTTAACGCGCGGGTCAGCAAGCAGTTTGTCGTACATTTCGTCCAAATCCATATCGTCCAGATGGGTGCCGTAGGCTTGGAACACACTATATGGTGCGAACACATGCAGCGGCTCATTATCTTGGGCCAGCTTATAGAAGCGGTTTGGCACGATAAGCCCGATGGACAGTGTTTTGAGGCGCAGTTTTTCGTCGGCGTTGATTTTTTTAGAATCCAGGAACTCTAGTACATCCCAGCCAAAAATATTATAGTAAGCCGCCCCGGAGCCTTTACGCTGCCCCATTTGGTCGGCATAGGAGAATCCATCTTCCATAAGCTTCAGCACGGGCACGATACCTTTGGCCGCATCTTCTACGCCTTTAATCGTCTCGCCGCGCGAGCGCAGCTTCGAGAGGTTAACCGCCACGCCACCGCCGATTTTAGAGAGCTGCATGCATGTATTCAGTACATAGTTGATCGAATTCAGAGAGTCATCCATTTCGAGCAGGAAGCAGGAGACCATCTCGCCCCGGCGGCTCTTACCTGCGTTCAGGAAGGTTGGCGTAGCTGGTTGAAGACGTTGCTCCATCATCGAGCGGACCAGTACACGAGCGGTATCGGCATTGCCGCGGGCCAGATGCAGAGCCACCACAGCCACACGATCCGGGTAGTGCTCCAGGTATTGCTTCCGGTCATTGGTCTTCACCGCGTAGTCCGTGTAGAACTTGGAAGCCGCCATGTAGGAAGGGAACTGGAAGCCATATTCATGTGCGATCCGGTAAACATCCCCGATCTCTTCAGCGCTGTAGCGTTCGTACAGGTTCTCGTAGTAGTCATTCTTTATCATATAATCCACTTTGGATTTAGTATTTGCAAAAGTAAGGCTGCGCCGCTCCACTTCTCCCATAAATTCCACAACCGCCTCGCGGTCCTTGTCTAATTGGAAGAATCCTTCTTCGTCTCTCTTCAAAAGCATGTTGTTCAGCTCAATATGCCGCAACTCGGTTCACCTCCTGTTTAATCCGTTCTACATCGCCAAAAGTTCCCGACAACTCGAACTTGCCAATTACCGGCACATTGTACCGCTCTGCAATCAAATCTGCGCTATTCGCGAACAGTTGACCCCAGTTTTTGTTGCCGCTGGCGGCGATTCCTTTCAGACTTGTATGGTTGTTCTCCAAAAAAGAAGACACCTTCTCTGGAATTTGTCCAAATCCGGTGGTGTATGTAACAAGTACATAAGGCTCGTCTATCGTCATATGCTCTTCGATCTGTACGGCCGGCAGCTTCAGCTTGCTAATGAAGCGTTTGACGTTGCCTGTTTTCGAATCATAAGCGATCAGCATGGTTGTTTTCCTCCTTAGTGGAAGCGAATGTTCCAGCTTATTAAAAATAGATTTTGGGACAAACCGCGCCCTGATAGGGTTTACCCTGTATATAAACCGTTTTCTTTGGAATAACACTATATTTAGAGACGCTTAATCATTTTAACACTAGATATGGAGAAGTCAATAGATCTCAAGAGGTAGGGAGAACGCGCAAATCACGAGATTTCATACTAGAAAGGGAGACGGATTGAGAAGAAATATCAGCAAGAGGGCAGGTGGAATAAGGGATTTGGTTCAGATCCAGAATGTGCAACTGCGAGAGCTCTTCAGGGCAAAAAAATTTAAAAATGTTCCTTGTCTCTTTTGTGAATGGTGAAAAAGGTGCTGGCAGTAAGCACCCCCCTGAATGGAATTCAGGAGGGTGTCTGTGCTGACTTGATTCATTTAGTTCACTATACTCAGACTCCCAGCAGAAGTTACCACAAATAGGGGCACGCTCTCCTCACTAGTTTCGGTCTGCAGTATACCGTAGTCGTTCTGAAACTGACCGCTTAGCAGCATGGGGCCTGTTATGGACCCTTGATAGCCCTGAAGCAGGATGTAGCGGCCATCGGCATAAGCGACAGCACTCCCTGAATTGTCGAGATAGATTTCACAGCTTATCGATACATTCTGAAAAGGATGAAGCTCCAGCTCCGATGCCTGAATTGGCGGGTACGCTTGTACGATCTCGGAGAATTGGTAGGTTTCCCCCGATTTGCGATAAATGGCTGTCTGCCCCGCATTACCATCTCCGGCAACTGCACCAACATTATGCACAAGGATGGAACCATCTGGCTGAAGTTCGTAGCTATCGCCGCTAAAGGAGAACAGTTGTGAAATTCCTTGCATCTGAAGCGCATAACCTGTAAAGAGAGTCCTGCCGTTGTCATCTGTGCTGTCGGCTTCAGCAACAACTACAGGTTCTCCGGTGGCTGCCTCAAGAGCCTCGTCAAAGAAGACCCGGTGCAAGGAGGGGAACCCGGGAATAACGCCCATGGAGAAAGATGATACAGCGTTATCCTTGTTCATTACGGCATAATGAAGGGACCCGCTGCTGTCAGTTGCCGCAACATAGACCTTGGCGCCGTACTTTCCTTTACCGGAAATCACATTATTGTAGCGCCCCTGATCCCCGCCTCCGGGGAGCAACCGTACAGGATCAGCTATATTCCAGGCGAGACGGACCGCTGCAATGTCCTCGGAATGGTCTTTTAATGGATAAAGCTCGGTGTAGAGCTTGATTGCGTCCTCGTATGCTCCGTTTTTGGCTTTGCTCGCGGCACTTTTGAGCAGTTTGGCATTTTGAGCATCTATGTACTTCAGCACTTGGGTTGCCTTGAAGCCTGCGCTGCTTGCGAACTTGCGATAGGCGGCAGCGTGTTCTGCGAAGGCGGATATGTTCTTGCCCTCCAAATCTTTCTTCAAGATGATACGTCCGCTGCTTTCTACTTGTTCCTTGAGCCAGGGCGCCGCATACTTATGGCTCTCGTACGCCTTATGCATGGACAAGGTGCTTTCCAGCAAGGGACCGAAGCTTCCGGCAGCGGCCAAGGCCTTTAACTGACCTGTATCGTGGCTGCGGAATGCAGCATTCAGTTGCTCCTGCTTAGCAGATGAACCGCCAAAGAAAGCATCTGGTATCCGCAGCAGTTTCCATTTCACGTCATCCCCGCCGTCGTTTCCGTTAGCGTTTTGGGCAAGGGTGTCCAAAAACTGCTTTTTGAAATGCTGAAAGAAGGTCGTCCATTCCTCTGAAAGGCCTGACGCGGCAGACAATTTGCGGTAATAGGCTTCGTAAGGACCTCCTGGCTTCATATACTGGGCCTTTAGCTGGAGAAGATCATCATAGCTTTTCATGAATCCTTCGAAGTCACCTGATAGGGCCTGCGAGCTGGCGTACCGGGCAACGTTGTCCAGACCCGTACGGATGGCTGTGATCGGGGCTAATCGCTCCAATTGTGTTGCTATCTCTTCTTCTTTGTATGAAAAGGAGTGATTTTCCCTCGCCTCGCGGTACTTTTCTTCTGCGCCGATAAGGTCGCCTGCCGCATGCAGACGACTGCCTTCCTGCACAGCATTCACTTTGTCAGACATGTGCTGGGCCTTCTGCACCAGCAGTAAAACCATTAAAATACACAAAATGATCATAAAATTTCGCAGGGATATTACTTCTTTGATCGTCATATATTATAGCCTCTTTTTGCCATACGATGGTTTATTGAAATTCAGGGTCCCAACGGTACTTGAATTCACGAATTTCGGCTACGGTTTGGTCAAGCCCGTTCCATGGCTCATAAGGGTTGGCCTCGATCAGCCGGGCTAATCGTAAGAAGCGGTCCTTGGGCAGCTCATGCACGTATCTGCCGATGAAACGGGAGTGCAGCAGCGCATAGCGTTTCATGCGAACGGCCGCCCCGGCTACGCCGGTCAGGATAGCGATCCCTTTATCCATTTGCCGGATCTGGGTCTCATAGGCTTGAACATAACGCAGTGTGCGGTCCTTAATCAGATCCCGGCGCACCTTGGCAATCTCCCCTATGTATTCGGCCAGCAGTGGCTCGAACTCTCTCAGCAGAAGCTGTTCCATTTCGAGATCCATATCCTTACGGAGCTGAAAGCCGTGCAGGAGGGCGACCCGTTGCCGGGCTACCCGGTCACCACGCAGGAGAATGGCAATCTCGCGCAGCTTCTCATAGGCCAGCACATCATTTTCGCGAAGGACAGACACCGCTTCCTGGCGGTTAAGCTCAAGCCCCTCCTTGATGATTCCGATGTTGTAGGCCAACAGGTGCTCCAGAGCGCGCAAGTTTTCGTTCTGCCGGACTTTTCGCTGCGTATAGTAGAGAAGCCCGGTCAGCAGGAGTCCGCCTGCACCACACAGGGCCATTTGCAGCGTGCTGTCGCCAAAATAAACCGAAACCAGGGTAAGCAGTAAGACTAACAGTAGCCGGGTGTGCATTTTGCGCCCTGCACGGGCGCTGGCATAGTTCTCCACCGAAACAAGAGAGGCTTTGCCGCATTTCGTGCAGCGCTCTTCGTTAAGAGCGGTATAGCGGCCACAGCGCCTGCAGATGCGAAGCTTGTCGAAGGAATAGCGGGGCGCCTTGAAGGGCCGAAACGTGACAGGCTTCTTCTTACTCATGACCCTTGTCACCTCCATTTAAGGTGGCGAGCAGCATCTCGTCCATATCATCCCGGGTTAGCGGGTTCCGCTGGCGAGAGGCATAGATTGCAATGTGAATTACGACATATAGGAACGCAACTCCGAGAATAACGTATGAAATCATGGGACATTTCCTTTCTTCTGGAAGATAGTGCAGCGAAAAAAGTGAATTATAGCGTTCTTTCTTAACAGTTCATCAGTCCTAAAAGTTGAAGTTTACAAGGTTTAATTATATCATAATGGCATACTATTTACAGATTTTAGCTTTTTGGCTGATTCCCATATTTGCCTACTATAACACAAGAGGAGCCATCTTTATGCTTCATAACGACCACCGTAGAAAAACATCGAAGATTGTCTTTTGGCGTCTTATTCCGGCGCTGCTGCTGACACTGTGCATCGTGATTGCCCCGCTAGGTGCAGGGCTGGCTTATGCCGCAACCCCGGCACCATCTCACATTGACGCTGTGCTGCTGATTGATGTCAGCAACTCCATGAACAAGAGTGACAAGAACAAGATTGCCAACGAAGCAATGAAGATGTTCATAGATATGCTGTCCGCACAAGGCGACAAGGTCGGGATTGTAGCCTACACCGATAAAGTGCAGCGGGAAAAGGCACTGCTGCAGATCAATTCGGCGACCGACAAGCAGGATCTGAAGGACTTCATTGACGGGCTGGACCGCGGCGCGTATACGGATATTGCCGTAGGCGTGAAGGAGGCAGTGAAGGTGCTGCAGAACGGCAGCGATCCATCCCACGAACCGCTCATCGTCATGCTCGCCGACGGTAACAACGATTTTAACAAAGCCACTGGACGGACTCAGAGCCAATCGGATCAGGAGCTGAATACAGCGCTGGATGAGGCGAAGAAGAGCGGCTATCCCATTTATACGATTGGTCTGAATGCCGATGGCAAGCTGAACAAGCAATCACTGGCTGACCTGTCCACTAAGACAGGAGGTAAGGCATTCTCTACAGATTCGGCAGATGATCTGCCGCAAATCCTCAGCGAAATTTTTGCCAGCCATCTCAAGCTTAAGATTGTACCGGTGCAGTCGATTACAGGGAACGGCAGCTTTCAGGAGGTGACGGTGAACGTCCCGAACGCCAGCGTGCTGGAAGCCAATATTTCTATTATGTCTTCACAGCCGGTAACTGCGAAGCTGAAAGACCCCACCGGGAAAGAAGTAGCTATACCCTCAGGCGATGTCCTGCTCTCGAAGTCTAAGACCTACAGCCTAATCAAGCTGTTGTCTCCGCAGCAGGGAGATTGGAAGCTCCAGATCAAAGGGGTGCCCAAGGATAAAATTGATATTAATCTCGTTTTCAACTATGACCTGGAACTTAAAATAGATGCGCTGCCTTCTGCATCCTATAAAAAAGGCGACAAGATCGATATTGCGTCCCACCTGTTCAGCAATGGTACTCAGGTAACGCTCAGCAATTTGTATCAAAATATGAAGGCCGTTCTGCTGGCCAAGGACCTGGACACGGGCACCACTGAAGAGATCCCGATGGATAACACCGGGGATGTCTTCAAAGGGACGTTTGAGGTGAAGGAGAGCCATGATTACGAGCTGAAGGTGCGTGCGGAGGAAAGAAGCTTTTATCGCGAAAGTGATCCTGTAACAGTAAGTGCCAAGAAAAGTACTGCTGGTACTGGCGGCGCAACCGCGGCCCCGGAGAGCGCTAACCCGCTCGCTGACAAGCCGAAATCTATGACCCTGTATTATATCATTGGCGGGATAGTACTCCTGCTGGCAGCTGGAGTAGCCCTGTGGCTGCTGCGGAAGCAGGCAACACGTGGTTTTACCGGTCAGATCGTCATCGAGGTGCGGGACGAGAATACCGGAGAGAAGACGTATCCGCAGTATAAGAAGCTGGCTGCGTTCAGAGGCAAGTTCAACTTGCATCAACTGCTGCAGTTAGCACCTGAGCTTAAGGAAAGTGAGAAGCTCGTCTTCACTCCGGGCAAGAACGACAGACTGCTGCTCCGCAGCGGCGAAGGCATTACCGTGGAGAGATCTGGACGCGCCGCCGATGCGTCGCGTGGTCTGGAACTGAAAAGTGGTGACCGCGTTTCGGTATCACTGCATAGCGTGGACAAAACAATTTTACTGGAATACCTGGTTTAGCCAGATTCTTTAGTACAGTTCAGGAGGAACGCTTATGAAACCGGTAGTACGAGAGCATATTCAGCAACTGGATGTATCGCTTGGCGGGGGGATTGTCAGCGATAAGATCAGAGTCGATACGATTGACAACCCAATACTCATCATCGGGCTGGGGGGCACGGGCATTGATGCCCTCCTCCGCCTGAAATACCAGATCAACCGCCGCTTCAAACTGCCAGAAGATCCGTTGTCCAAGAAGAAGCGGGACAAGCCGGATAATGTAGAGTTTCTAGCTTTTGAAACTAACGAGCAAGATCGTAATAAAAAATATAAAGGCATCGGGCTCGATTCGCAGAACGAATTCGTGCTTTTGGCCAATGCCGAAATCGGGGGACTGCTGCAGAACCGCAGTATTCTGGACCCGTATATCACGGATTGGCTGTCACCTGAACTGAGCATTACGGACGGTATGAACGGCGCTGCCGGCGTGCGTCAGGCGGGACGGCTACTCTTGTTCACCAAGATCAACCAAGTAGTTGGCGCGATTGACAAGAAGATCAAAACGCTGTCCGTAGGCACCAACAAGAAGCTGATGGTGTTCCTGCTGACAGGACTTTCCGGCGGAACGGGCAGCGGTGCTTTCCTGGATATCGCTTATATCGTGCGCGGGATTATTGAACGCGACTTTGGCTCTGCGGGGATTGACCGGGTGAACACGCTTGGTTATTTGTTTACACCAGACGTGAATCTCTCGAACAAGAGCCTGAGTGAACATACGCGCGAATATATCCGCAAGAACGGATATGCAGCGCTGAAGGAACTGGATTACTGGATGAATGTGGACAGCCGGGGCGAAAGATTCCGTCAGCAGTACGGCAATATTTTGACCGTAAATTCGCCATTGCCTCCATTCAATCTTTGTCATCTTATCTCCGCGACCAATACCGAAGGCAAATTGCTGGAGAACGCCTATGATTACTGCATGAATGTTACCGCGGAGAATATCACGAACTTTATGGCCAGTGAAGAGAAGCAGTCCGGTGAAGAATTCGCTATTCATGACTATATTAGTAACATCCGCACCAATATTGCCCAGATGAACAAGGCTTATCCGGCCAACTATGAGTACAATATTATTGGGGCTTCATCTGCTGTCCTGCCGATTGAGGAAATGACGACCTATCTGGCTTACCGTCTGTTCGATAAAATGGAGAAAATGTTCCAGCAAGGGCCGGGGCAAGAAGACGTGGAGAAGTTTGCCCGCAAGCTGGGCATCGATCTCGATAGCATGGTCAAGACATTTGAATCCCGCGTGCCTGAGCCGCTGCCGGGCTTTGAGAACAGCGAACGGCTAAACCATGCCAATGTGATCAAGAATCAGGTTGTCAGCATGGATACAGAGCTGGAGCAGAATTTCCTTTCGCGTGCGCGTGAGGAGTACATCAAGGCGAGAAAGCAGCTTCCAGGTGAAATTGTTGGCCGGTTTGGTGAGGAACTGGAGCGTATTTTCCTCCATCCGGAGCAAGGACCATTCTATGTTTCACGGCTTCTTTATACTGAAAAAGGCTTCTGCATCCTGAAGTCGATTCAGTCGTATATTGAGACACTTCGCGAAAGTCTGCTGCGCCTGCCGCGTGATATTGAGACGGCGCAGGACAGTGCGGACGAGAAGCTGGGGGATGCCCGGAGCGCCTTTGTCTCCAAGGAGAAGAAGAAGAACGCCTATATTGAAGCGAAGATCAATGAGTACTGGCTGCATGCTGATGTAGAGCGTACCGAGCGAATGATTGAATTTTATGAGGATCTGTACGAGCTGCTGAACGAAGAGAACAGCCGGATTTATGGTGTGTTCACTGAGATTCTGAGCGCGCTCAGCTCGATTTTTGCCAAGAATGGGGACATCCTCATCAACGGTGAAGAGCAAGCTGATCATAGAGGTAACAAAACTTATTATTGGAATATCGTCAATGTACCGGATATTTCCGCGACCATCTCCAAAATTATGGACCAGAAGGATGGCGACGATCTGATTCGTGACTTCACCCGGGAAATGCTCAAGCATTCGGGACGCTGGGTAAGAGAGCAGGAGATTGATGTTGTTCGTTCCATTTCTGATTTCTTGAGCGATAAGTTCGGTGATTTGATCACCCGCTCAATGGAAGATTTCCTCGTGATGAAATACGGCCATGAGGAGCCGCTCGACAAATTCGTGGAGCGTATCATCGCCGGTAAGCTGGACGAGGAGGCCGTGCCGACCTTCCATCTTAGCAATAGTTCAGGCAATCTTCATTTTCCATCCTGGGGCTTCGTCTCGGTTCCGGTCAAAGCGCCGGGTATCCTGAAAGGTATTCGCAATTATCAGAATAATGCGCTGGGCAAATCGCACTTTACGATCAAGGAGAGCGAAGTTAAGAATCGTATTTTCTGGCTGAACACACGCAACGGGGTACCGCTCTTCGTGTATACACCGCTGCGCGTATTTGAGGAGAACTATGAGCGGACCATTCTGGACAAGGAAGGCATTGGCCGCCATTTGGTGATGACAGACAAGAACAACTGGACTTATCTGCCGTCGCCAATTCCGGAAAAATCATGGGGTGACACCTATGTCAATGCCCGTGTCCGTGATTACAATGCTCGCGTTCGTGCCGATTTCGACAAGGCCCTGGCCTCAAGTGTGATTGTCGAGAAGGGAACGGATGAAAACACAAGCAGCCGCTATTCGGTTATATTCACGAAGCCGTTTGATATTGAAACCTTCTTGAAAGGCTTTGATTTGCAGCTGCAAGCGCCGCGCCCGAATCTTGGCGAGGTGAAGAAGGCTGCAGATGAGCTGCGCTTGCTGAGGGAGAAGGGACTGGAACGCGAGGCGGTCAAGGATATCTTTGGCAGTGTCAATCAGGATCTGGCGAAGGAGAATCTGATTCGTACCCCGCAACTGATTACCCGTGTTCGTGAAGAGCTGGCGAAGGTTGCTGAGCTGGAGGCCAAGGCCGCAGAGCTGGATGCACTGCTGCATCAATATCTGGATGAAGAGAAGTGGATGGACCAGTTCCTTGAAGCTCTATATACAGACAGCATTATCAAGAAAGGTGCGCTGTATGTCTATGATCGTGATGAAGAAGAAGATGCTTGGGAGCCATTCGCGAATCTGATGAAGGAACGCAGTTATGTGGAGTATGCTGTGTATCGTCATTTCCGCAGTCTGGACGAGAAGAGCCGCAGTGTACTGCTGCGTAAGGCAGCGCGCCGTGCGGGCGAGATGACCGCAGCCGAAGATGTATCTCCGCTGCTGTATAAGCTGGAAGGTCTGTATGTCTCCTTCCTGGAGGCTCGCGACAGCCTAGAGTATGAGCGGGTAGAGCATGCCAATGGTGACGAAATGTACGGATTCTACAAGAGCATGACCGGCAAGCTTGGCAGTATCCGCAGAAAGCTGAAATAATCCTATGATTAAATCACTGGCATTATCTTATGGAGAACAATATGCGCAGCAGGAGGAAGCGCTGCGCAGCAAGGGAGATGGACGCAGCAGCATCCATTATCCCGCCCTGTTTTTGTTCGTAGGTGACAAGATTGCTCCAGCCATTGCTCCGGTGCTGGACAGCTGCGAACGCAAATGGGATAACGCCGGAGGCGTTATGGCAATGCACGCCCTGCCGGAAGGTGGAAGCCCAGTGGGGCACGGGGCCGGTGAGAGGGCGCGGGTCATGCCCTTGACCCTGCCCTCTGCGGCGGGACATGACCCGCGCACAGTCCGTGCGGATATTTACCGCGCATTCCAAGAGGATAGCCGCTACTTGGCCGAGATGAACCGATCCTTGCGGCGGATCAGCAATAGCATAGCGGATTACGGGCGGCTGTATTCTTCCTTTGACGTCATCCATCTCTCTATCATTACGCGGGTCGATGACCCGCTTAATGTGTTCTTGCCGGAAATAACGCTGCTGGCCCGCGCTGTGCTGGGCCAATCGTTCAAATCGGTGCAGACAGATCTGTACGCCCTGATCAACGAACGGGAGCAGGGCGACAACTTCGGGTATTCCAGCTCGGTCGGGCTGGCCTTTATGCGAGAGCTGGATGGAATGCAGATGCCGGACTATACGTTTCGTGCGCCGCTGCTTGTGACTGAAGATGGGCTATCCATTCCGGTGAGCCATGGTCCTTCTCAACTGTTTGATTTGGTCTACCTGCTGTCCGACAAGAATGAGCGAGGCATGATGTCTACAGGCGGCATGCAGGATAATTACGAGATCATCTCCCATATCAGTCTGCTGAAGAACCGGGTTCGGCCTACCTCTGACGAGGCCAGCGGACATGGCGGCTATAACAATATGACGTTTAAAAGCGGTATCCGGGGCAGCTCCGGCCGGCAGGGCTATGCTACCGCTGGCTTCTCCGGCGTAAGAAGGCCTAATATGCAGATTGCCCTGGCGGTCCTGTATCATGGCTTCCGGCGGCTGGCGGCGAATATGCGTGAAGGCAGTACGCTTGGCGTTCGTGAGCGGCAAGCCCTGTTCGGACTTGGCGCCGATACCCTGCGTGAGCGCTCCTCGCTGCTTCTGCCGGATGAAGCAGGGCTGCAGGAGATGACGGGACTGATGAGTCACGGTCGTCCATCTTACAACGAATTGAAATATCTGTCGTTGCGGGAGGCAGAGGAGCTACTGTTCGGCAGTGGAGGTAGCGACTATTTCCGCAGCAATTTCACTGCCGCTGCTGCAGGGCGGCTGGAGTCGATAGAACCGCTGCGGGAATGGCGGCCGCTTCTGGCTGCGCAGGAAGAGGCTGTTCCAGCAGTGACCTTCTATCAGCTGGCAGAGTGGACGGCCGACCGCGACGATGCTGGCAGCTTGCTGTACGGGCTGCGCCAGCATATGGCCGGTCTCCGGTCCGTACTGGCGAATGCCAAGACTGAACTTGAGCAGCTCTATAGTGACACTGTGGAGCGCCAGCCATTCCAGCGTGTGCCGCTGTTCGATAAGCGTACGGTACGCAACTTTATCCAGTATCTTTTTACAGTCGTCTATGGCAAAAGATATGAACTGCTACAGCTTGAAACTGAGCTGGGCCTATGCCGGCGGTTGGAAGCTGCGCTGGAACGGATTCATGCGGAGAGCATTGCCCGCGTAAAAATTATGGAGATGCTTGAGGAAGAACTGCGCGGCATTGCCCAGGATGTCATCCAGCGGACACGCGATGACATCGGTCAGAACATCATGGAGTACTATGCTGTAGTTACCGAAGAGGTGATGAAGGAGATCGAGACCCGGCGTGGTCCCGGCGTCTTCTTCAGTGAACGGTATCTGGGCAGTCTGTCGCAGCTGCTGGACCAAGGTCAGGAGGCGGTTGTAGAACGCCTGATCGAGATCTGCCGGCGGGAGCTGCTGGCGGCTGAAGCCTTCGCACTTTCCTTTGAAGAGGAGCTGCTTCGGCGGGCTAATGTGGCTGTCGCTTACGACAACAAGCAGGTGTTGTCTAAGGAAGAGCTGTTCAAGCGGCTCTACCGCAGTCTGGAAGAAGGGGCCATTGTCAATGTGCGGCTGTTCGAATATACGCAGGAGCATCGGCATGAGGAGAAATATTTCTTCGGCGACAGCACCTCCGAATTTCTGCGTTACGTCAATGGTGTGGATGAGACGACCCGGATCTACCGGCTGGGCTTCGTGCATGAGCAGCGCAGAAGCGGGGTGGAGAAGCTCAACCTTATGGGCGGCTTCCATCTGGAGGATCTGCTGTATTACCGGAATGGCCGTGTATACTACGAGACTTACGTGCAGAACGGCTATAAGCTGCATGCCATCGAAGAGGAACATCTTCCTAAGCTGCGTTAAAGATGCATGCGTTAGGCAAGGAGAGAAAAGAACAGCTTCAAAACAGGTTTCACTTATGTTCCACCGGAAAGGATGAATGAACATGCAGCGTAAAATTAATATGCTCCTGCTCTTCTTCGCATTGATCGGGGGGGCCGTAGCTTTTCTGATCGGGGAATGGCTGCTGGGCCGCTGGCTCACAGACCTGCCATCCATCGTGCTTGTTGGCATTTACTTCGCGATCGTAGCGCTGGGAGTAGGCGTAGGCTGCCTGATCGCCGAGATTATCTCTCCAAGACTGAACGGGGCTTCATGGAAGCAGCGCTACTTGGGATTATCCTGGAAACTGTTGCCCCTGACACTGGTGCTGGCTTTTGGTGTCGGCGCAGTGACAGAGTTCGTGTATGAGCTGAATTTTGGCGGCATCAGACCGGTTAAGGATGTGGTCATGGCCATCGACGACTCCGGTAGTATGAACCAAAGCGACCCCGACAACCGCCGTTATTCGGCTGCTCAGAGTCTTGTCATGCGGATGGATAAGGATAATCAGGTGGCGGTGTTGACCTTCAATGGAGAGGTGTCCATTGCCCAACCGCTGACATCTCTTTCGAATTCGAAGAATCGGGAGAAGGTGTCGGCGGCTATCCTGAATCTCAAGACTACGGATGGCGGAACGAATATCAGTGGTGCGCTGCACGAGGCGCTGAATGTCATTAACAGCGACAGCAGAAGTGATCGTGGCTCCATGGTTATTCTACTGTCGGACGGCTTCAGCCAGATGGATACGGCACGGGAGCTGCAGGATTATGTGGATCGGGGTATCGCAGTCAATACGATCGGGCTGGGCATAGAGGACCCGTCTGGTCCGGCGCTGTTGCGGGAGATCGCCCACGTGACCGGAGGCCAGTATTATGATGTGACCGACGCCGGACGTCTCGGCGATGTATTCCAGCAGATCTATGACCGACTTGGCGACCGGACGCTTCTGACCGTGCGCAGCGACGCTACGGAGAACAGCCCTTATTATGCGGCGGTCCGGATCCTTGCGCTGCTGCTAATCGGGGCTACACTTGGCTTGGGATTGGGTATTGTGTTCGACAACCGTCATCTGGCCAAAAGCTTCGGTATCGGCGGCGCTGTATCCGGTCTGCTAGCCGGGTTGATTCTGGAATACGGCCTTGGCGGACACACCTTCAGCGATGCACTCATCCGGCTTCTGGCTGTTCTGGTTCTGGCTGCGATCATCGGGGTGTTCACCGGGGTCATTCCCGTTGGTGAAGGCCGATTGACTCGCAGAGGCACGAGAGCAGCTGCGGCGGTAACAGCATCGGGCAGTTTCGAGCGGCCGCGCAGGAATCGGGGGAGCAAAGGATTCTAGAAGAAGTGGAAAGGAGCTAATGTCATGAGGTATGCTGATGCAGATTCATCTACACCCTTGATCTCAGAGATCACTACACAGGTGGAGGATCGGTTCTGCACGCTGAGATGGCGCTGGCCGGATGGTGTGCAGGCTGTATGCATTCATAAAGGCCCTGCAGATGAGCCTGTGGCCAGAGACATTCCGCCTGGCGGAATGAAGCTCTATACACGTGAAGAATACAAATCTAATAACGGTTACCGTGACCGGCTTGATGATATCGGACTGGTCGCTTACACCGTCTACGCCCGTCATACGGAGAACGGCGGGACTGTGTTGGTGCAGCAGCGGGACGAAGCCAACCGCGTGCTTGTCAGTGCGGGCAAGGCACGGATCTATTACTCTATTGTTCAGAAAAAAGGGTTGTTCGCCAAACAAAAGACCGTACATATGTCGATTACGGCAGAGGTCCCGGTAGCAAGAGATGTGCTATGTTATGTCAAGAAACGCGGCGGCCCTCCTGCGGGCAAGGAGGACGGCATCCAGTTTCCGTTCGTGCAGGATTTTGCACCCGGACGTAACCAGCTTCCGCCGATTGAGATCGGCAAGGATGATTTTGTACGCATCTTTTTCACCGATGGACGGAAGTATGGGCTTGTCTATGAAATGGTGCCGGAGTAAGGCCCTCTGCGTCAGGAACAAGGGGATTTGCAACACTTCACGCAGTCCAGGCGACGAGTGTGAACGAAACGGGCTTTACTGTGTAAAGCTTTAAGGAGGATGAGAGATGTCTTTTTTAAGCCGCTTTATGAAAAAAAAGAACCAGTCGCAACCGCGGCCGCTCTATTACGATATCGTATGTCCCTTCTGCTTCACCAAGTTTGCGCCGGAGGACGTGGTCTTTCGGGCTATGCATAGCCGGGAGGACGATGAGAATTACGCGCTTGGCGAGGATGATGCGCTGAATAAATACCGTGAACGCTTTGGACTGGACACTGTGGACGACATCGAGGCTATTATTCGTCCGGCCGATATCCCAGAAGAGTATCATCATTATACAGACAATGTACTCACTGGTCTGACGGACCGTTATGGGGTACTTACACGCAGACGGCTATGCCCGTCCTGCCATAATGAGCTTCCGGTCACAGCAGGCAAGGTGCCAAGCAATATCATCTCTATTATCGGCGCTTCCCAAGTAGGGAAGTCGGTGTACATGACGGCATTGATCCATACGCTCCAGCACACCACAGCCGGACATTTTGATGCTGCCTGCATGCCGCTGAATGCCGAGATCAGCCGTAAGTTCCGTACGCTCTATGAAGAGCCGCTGTTTGAACGCGGGGACCTGCTGGCTTCAACACAGAAGGAAAAGATGCAGGAGCCGTTCATCTTCCAGTTTGTCTTCAAGGATGAGGACAAGCCACCGCTGACGCTGGTCTTCTTCGATGTCGCGGGTGAAGGTATGGTCGACCAGGATTATCTGGGTCTGCATGGGCAGCATATCAAGAACTCTGCGGGTATCCTGTTTATGGTTGATCCGCTGCAAATTCGTTCCGTACGTGAGAAGATCCGCATCAACATAGGCGACCGGCCGGGCGAATGGGTCTCGCAATATGACGAGCCACGCGATGTTGTTCTGACCATGTTCGGCGACTTTATTGCTTATCAAGAGAAGAGCAAGACTGATATTCCTACCGCAATCGTTCTCGCGAAGAGCGACATGCTGCATTCCTTAAAAGATGAAGATGGCGATTACATCAAGTCGAACAGTAACGTATTCAACAACTATGTGCACCGTAAAACGCTGAATCTGGACGAATTCCATAATATCGACGGGGAAATGCGCCGGTTTATTGGCAAGGTGGACCGTCCGTTCAAGGATACGATGGATGTGTATTTCTCCAACACTGCTTATTTTGCCGTATCCGCACTCGGCAGCAATCCCGTGAATCAGAAGATTGAAGGGGTTGTCAGCCCGATTCGGGTGGACGAGCCGTTCATCTGGCTGCTCCACAAGCTGAATTACATTGAGGGGAGCGACGGCCCGTGAAGAATCATTCAGGGGCGATGATCACTCAGCAGATGTACACCCGGGAGCGGCGCGGGATTTTTCGCTCCACAGAAGGGTTCGATACGGTAGCCAAGTCGGAGGGGTTGGACGGCGGCTTTGTCAAAAAGATTCTTCATCCCTTCTGCCTCTATGATGCTCCAGCGGAGCTGACGGCGCGCGGGGAGAAGGACGAGGCGTCCTACCCTTCAGCGCTGCACCTGTTCCATACAGAGAACGGGGAGACCGTCATCGGGAACAGCCGCTATCAGTCGGCAGATTTCACGGGTCAGCGGAGCGCTTTTTTCGCCCATAACTTTGTTGTTCCGGCTGCTCGTGCAGAAGAGATTGTGGAGCATTATGGGGATTGGCTGCATGCGGATTTTGCGGAGAGCTACTCAGGTGAGCTCGGTGGCACGTTGCCAGAGCTGCCTTCCATTCCGGTGGCGGAGAAGACTCAGGTTAACCCCGTCACAGTGTTGTCTTCCCTGAATATTGGGGAGGGCTTGTTCAAGTCACTGCTGCAGGCGGTGATGACCTCCGTGGCCGGCAAGAAGAAGATCTATGTGGCGCTGAATGTGCCCATTGGAGAGCTGTCGGAACGGGCAGCAGAGCTGACCGAGGTTATTTTCGGTGCACTACCCCATGAGTTCCGTCGCAGATTGGGTGTTATTACGTATGCGAATGAGCCGAAGAGCCGCAAATATATTCATTTGACCTTCGTAGAGAAAGGTTCACTTCGCCCCGGCGATCGCAATGTGGAGAAGGATTTTACATTCGATCTTGTCTCCGGTCGCAGCAGTAATGCTGAATTCGGGGATTCGCGGCAGCAGTATGCTGATCTGGCCTGGAAGGTCACGAGCAGCGGCGGCAGCATGAATGATTTCGGTCATTTTGCCGACCGGATGCTGGACGGAGAAAGCTTGGAACGCAAGCTATCGCTCGGGCTCTATAATGAACTGGCTGTATTTTACGAGATTGAACAAGGTAATGAAAGCTTGTATGAACAGAACAAGTACGCGGTTCTTGGCGGCTTGCTGGACTACCTCAAAGGGGCTGGCGCACTGGAGTCGCGGGTCCGTTTGAACGATATTTTTCTGGAGCGATTTGACCGTGAATTTGATCAGATCAGACAAGGGGGTCTCCTAGTCCCTGCGTTGATGGAGAGCTTCAAGGCTTACTATGTGCTGCCGGGACATAATTACAGGGGCCGTATCGTCGATTATTTCATTAACGGGATGCTGAACAACAGCAACCAAGGGCGAGAGGACGACCTGAAGGCAGCGTATGCCATTATCGAGAGTGAAGAAGAACTGAGTGCGGCCTTTTTCAAAAAAGTGCTGGGTCAGCCGATCTTCCGCCGGAAGCTTTTGGAGCCGTATTTGGAGAACCGTCTGGCTGCCGCCGCATCAGCAGCGGATATTGCTGGCTTTGTACTCTACTGGGGACGCACGCTGCCTGAGGTGCTTCAGCAGACCTTTATTGAGGACAAAACCAAGGATTATTTGCTGGAAAAGCTTCAGCGTGAAGCCGATCCTGTTGCCGCTGTGGCTGGGATTCATGAGCGCGTGGAGAAAGCAGAGAAGGACCGACGACGTAGCGGTGGCATCCAGCCTGAAGCGCTTGAACTTCTGCGCGGATTGGCTGCGGCCGCTGATCGTTTTCTACTGAACCGTCTGTCTCTGGCGGAATTAACGAAGGAGCAGCTACTTGATATTGCCTTCCTGCGCTATCCCAAGGGGGCTGCCAAATGGTATCCGCCGCTGGATCAAATCAGCAAGCAGAAGGAGAATGCACTGCGGGCTGCCTACCGCTGGTTCGGGGAAGAGAAGCCGGATGAGGGAATCTTCGCCGGACTGACTCCGAAGGAGCTAGATGATGTGCAGCTTCTTGGACGGCGCTGGCTGAAGGAGGCCAGGTCCGCTGAACCTTTCGACCGCTTGCCGTTGGGCTTTTATTATAGCAGTCACCGTGAGGGCGGGCCGCTGGATTACGAAGCGCTGCTGGAAATGGTTAAGCAGAAGGCAGGTTCGGATAAAGAAACCGTCTACCGCTTCCTGGCTTGGTCACAAGGCAACCCATTGTTTGTAATCTCGAACAAGAAGCTGCAGCCGGGATACCGCCAGGCCATTCTAAAATATTTCCTCAGCAATGACCGGGAAGCTTTCAAGAATCGTGAATTCCGCAAAACTTATCTTGCAGCCGCACGTCCTGCTCTGCAAAATGTATATGATGAAGCCCGCTCCCAATTGGCTTCACCGCTGGCGCGGTGGGTGAGCCGCTGTCGATTTCAAATCCTGATCTCGGGGCTCGCGATCGGAATTGTCCTGATAGTTGCAATTATAGCCATTAGCATGCTGCGACCGGACGGGAAAGATAGCACTCTGCCGGAGGTCAGTCCGCAGCCAAGTCCGACCCAAACGGCTGGTACCGGTCAGCCGCCGGTCATGGCCTATCTGTTGGCACCTGGCGGTGAGCAGGAGGGCAGCAAGCTGCAGTTTATTTTCCCTACTGCCGCTGAATGCGATAGTTTCAAGCCGGCTGAGATTATTGTGCTCAATACCGATGACACCAAGACTACGTATAAAGTAACAGCTACGACCAGTACATGTTCATTGCCATCATCGGATCTAGGGGATTCCTCCGAACAAGAGAGTTCTGATGCAGGCAAGGAAGCCGGAAACGCAGATGGAACGGGAACGGATGCTTCTCCGAATTCATCTGCCAATACCAAGGATGTAGTGTCTAATCATGCTACAAATCAGAATGAGCAGCCTTCTTCAACGATTGATCCTTCCGCTTCACCTTCGCCTACACCAGAGGGTGGACAAGTAGTTCCTAAAGAGGGTCAATATCAGGTAACCCTTGAGCTGGAGTCTGGGGCTGTGCTGGCACAGGGCGACACAATTGAGGCCGGGGACTTTAAGCTGCAGTTGTCCGAGAAGGCTCCGGTACCATCCCCAGATGGGTCATCGGCAACGGATGAAGTAAGTCCTGATCCAACGGCTACAACAAAACCGAAAAAGAAATAATAATGGCTACTCCTGAACAGCTGCTGAGTTATGACTTGGACAAGTTATGAGTTATGGCTCTGCAGCATTCAGGAGTTTTTTCGCTGGCAAAATGGGCCAATGCCGATTCTGGCAGTTTTTCTATGGACATACCGGGGGATTATAGCTATCATTAGGAATATTAAAATTTAATAGTAGTATACTTAATGGAGAAGGTGCAGACTCAGATCGCCTGGGTTTGCTTAAAAGGGAAGTCCGGTTCAAAATCCGGCGCGGTCCCGCCACTGTAGATGCGGAGCGACTTTTCAAAGGCCACTGTTCCTATAAAGGATTCGGGAAGGCGGAAAGAAGCGATGAGGCATGAGCCAGGAAACCTGCCTTCTTCAAGGTGTTCCCATGCCTTCGGGGGGTGAGGCCGGGAACCAGCTGCAGATGGATGTGCTCCGGGAAAGAAATTCCCGTACGTCTGCCCTCAAGCCAAGTTTGTTCTGACCGCCCTTCATGTTAGGGCGGTTTTTATGTTGTTTATTTTCCAGCATAAACCAAAATTATAAAGAAAAGAGGTTCATGATGAAAAGAATGTTATCATCCCGGGCGCTTGCGCTTGGACTGGCGTTAGTGCTGGTCATCTCCATTCTTGGCTCTTCGCTGGTGCCGGCAGGACAAGCCTTCGCCGAAGCACAGCAAAGCCTTACTGATCAAAGAGTTACAGAAACTAGCGTAACAGATGCCACCTATGGAGCCTCAGCTTTTGCGGCGGCTGAGCCAGAACGGGTAGGTGTTGCAAAAGCTGTCTATGACACTACCAATTATGTTTTGAAAAGAGGAAATTTATCCGATTGGGATGCTATCGGGCTGGGACGCAATGGTGTTAAGGTTCCCGACAGCTACCGCACTAATCTTGAGAATAAGGTAAAAACAGCAAACGGGACTTATACAAATGTGACTGACTACGCCCGGATCTCACTTGCAGTGACCGCGATCGGCGGTGATGCGTCCAATTTCAAAGGTTATAATCTAATTGAACGTATTTATAATAGCGAGAGAATGACTAATCAGGGTATCAATGGTCCTGTTTACAGTCTACTGGCCATTGATTCCGGTAAATATAACATTCCAAATGATGCACGATGGAACACAGACAAGATTTTAGCTGAGATTCTCTCCAAGCAAAACGCAGATGGAGGATTTGGCTTTGGTACGACGAGCGATCCTGATCTGACGGCTATGACACTGAACGCTTTGGCTGCACATGCTGATGTACCGGCAGTGAAAACTGCTGGCGAACGTGCAATTCAATGGCTGAAGCTCAAGCAGAAAGCAGACGGTGGATATAACACCAGCAGTGAGACTGTAGCACAGGCTATAATCGGATTGACTTCAGCGGCGATTAATCCGACTGGTCCAGATTTCACTAAGGGACAGGTAAACCTTGTCGATAAGCTGCTTTCCTTTGGTTTATCGGATGGAAGCTTCCGCCATGTAATTAGCGGGGGCGCCAATGCAATGGCGACGGAGCAAGCCTTGCAGGCACTGATCTCCTATGAATTGTTCCTCAAAGGGGAAAAATTCTATGATTTCGGACAGCCTACTTCTCAGAAACCGGGAGTTCAGACTTATCTAACGATCGAAGGTCCGGAGGGACCAATTGCACAAGGAGCAGTACAGGCTCCTACGGCATTGAAGGCTTTGGAGAAATTTGCTAATTCCAATAATATCCCGTTAAAGATTACCGATGCTGGATGGGGCAAGTACGTAGATGCCATTAATGGTATTTCACAGAAAAAATATGGTGGATATGATGGCTGGCTATTTGCTATCAATAAATACGGCAAGTGGAGTTATCCGAATGTAGGAGCAGAAGATTATGAGCTGCAACCTGGTGAACAGGTACTGTTCTACTATGGCGATTATTTCGGCACCAGCCCTGTAGATTACGTTACGGCTTCTCCGGGTGTACCTGCTTCTGGGGAAGCATTTACTGTTAACGTATTTAAGGATGTTAAAGACCTAGAAGATGAGACTAAATCAAGCAGTCAACCTGCTGCTGATGTAAAGGTCACTATAGGTGACGAAACAGTTATAACGGATAGTAAAGGTATTGCAGCATTTAGCGGAAAAGCACAGGGAAGCTACGACATTGAGGTTACAGGTTACCGTGAAGGTGCTGTTCCGAGCATCGTACGGACGACATCACAAATTTCAGTTGCTCCTGAAGTTCAAGCCCATGTTGTTATTGAAGGGCCAACGGGTCCTATAGCTAGCGGATCAGCCAACGCTACGAGTGCTTTGCAGGCTCTGAAGAAAGTGGCTCAGTCGAGCAATGTTCCTTTGGTGATAAGAGGGAGTAATTTCGGAGAATATGTTGCTTCTATAAATGGGATATCAGAAAAAAGTTACGATATCTTTGATGGTTGGATGTTCGCTGTCAAAGAAGAGGGACATTGGGTCTCTCCATTTGTAGGCGCAGCAGATTATGAGCTTCAACAAGGACAAGAGGTCGTATTTTTCTACGGTGATTACGGGGTTACCGATCTCATCAATTCTATTAAAGTAGAACCGGAATCTCCTGTATCCGGGCAGCCTTTTACAATTACCGTTTCCAAAGATGTGACGGATTGGAGCGAGGGTGTACCTAAAAACATTGTTGTTCCGGCCGAGGGAGCAAAGGTCAGCATTAATGGTGAAGCAATTACCACCAATGCGGAAGGAGAAGCAAATTTTGCTTCTGGTACAGCGGCTGGCAGCTACACTATTGAAGTAACAGGCTACCGTCAAAATGCTGTTCCAACGATAGTTCGGGCAACGAAAAGTTTGACGGTTAATAAAACCAGTGATCCTTCAACGCCGATTCCTACCAAAAAAACAGTTACCTTATTGGTGGAGGGGGATGCCATCAAAGGTACTATTTTTTCTGCTAAAGAGGTAAGCCTGAATCCTGGTGATACACCATACTCATTGCTGGTTCGCCAGTTGAGTAGCAGCGTAATTGCTACAGGCTCAGGATCAACCTTATATGTGAGATCCATCGCTGGACTGGCTGAATTTGACCGTGGACCAGAAAGTGGATGGATGTATTCTGTAAATGGAGTGTTTCCAGATTACAGTGCAGGCGTATACACAACCCTTGAGAATGGGGATAGCGTCGCCTGGCGCTATACGACTAATCTCGGTAAAGACTTGGGAGCACCTACGGGTGGTAAAGACAACCCAACTCCAGGCGGACCGGGTACCACACCGGAGCCTGGTGGCGGAGTGGTCATCACGCCGGACAATACGCTGCCGGTAAACCAAGTAGGACAGACCACAGCTGTTAGTACTTCGAGTACGAAAATGACAGCTGCAGAAGCTGCTGAGCTTAAGAAAACGCTGGCAGCAAATACTGTTTCGATTTCGCAGGTCATTGCTGCAGGCGCGGAAGCAACGCTGAAGGACAGTGCCGGCGAGGTAGAGTTAAAGATTCCGGCGGGTGCCGTCTCCACTGCGGTCACGATCAGCGTAAAAGAACTCAGCTCTAATCGTGCTGAGTTGGTATCCGGCTTGTATGAATTTACACCGGATGGTACCAAATTCGCTAAACCGGTAGATTTGTCGATTAAAGTACCAATCACTACAGATTATCCTGCTAATCTGGTTATCGCATGGCTGAACAAGACAACGAACCAGTGGATTCCAGTTCCGACTACAGTCGATGTGAAGACAGGCATTGTTACAGGTAAGGTTAGTCACTTTACCGACTATGCAGTTATTGATCGCAGTCTATGGGAACCACAGCAAGAGCAGCTGAAGAAAGACATTGCAAATACTGCAAAGTATATTACTTCTGCGGGAACTCTCAGCGATTGGCAGGCCATTGGTTTGGCACGCTCTGGTAACACAGTGCCGGCTTCATATTTGAGTGGCCTGAAAAATCAGCTGGTTGAGTCTAAAGGTGAGTTCCGCAAAGTGACCGATTATGAACGGATTGCGTTGGCTGCAGCGGCTGTGGGCAGTGATCCGCAAAGCATCAGCGGTTATAATCTGATTGAGAAAATCTACAATAATGCTAACATGACGGCTCAAGGCAGCAACGGCGTGATCTTCGCTCTGACTGCACTGGACAGCGGTGCTTACAATGTACCTGCAAATGCGCAGTGGACACGTGAACGTCTGGTAGATTGGCTTCTGAAGCAACAAACGAAGGAAGGCGGCTTCCCGTTATCGGTTGGCGGCACTGCTGACGTTGATATTACTGCCATGACCGTAACAGCTCTATCTAATTACAAGGATCAAGCGCTCGTTAAAGCGGCTATCGAAAAAGCACTTGGCTGGCTTTCCTCTCAGCAGTTGGAGAACGGCGGTTACAAGTCGTACGGCGCTGAGAACAGCGAAAGTGTGTCGCAGGTGATAATTGCTCTGACGGCTGTGGGCACAGGCCTTAACGATCCGCGTTTTGTGAAGGCTAAAGGCGGTCTGCTGAGCAATCTGGCGACGTTCAAACAAGCTGATGGCGGTTATGCACATGCTTTGAGTGACAAGACCAGTAATAGCATTGCGACAGAACAGGCGTTACTAGCGCTGGCAGCTTACGACCGTTTCTTGAATGATAAGGACAAATTGTATAGCTTCTCCGCTGCACCGGTGGTTACGACTCCGGTTCCAAGCGTGACCTTTGCCGACGAAGGACAAATCTCAGCCTGGGCTCTGAAATCGGTGCATACCGCGTTTGACAACAAACTGATGCAGGGAGTAAGTGCTGACAGTCTTGTATTTGCGCCAAAAGCTAATATTACACGGGCGCAATTTGCAGTATTGTTGCTCCGATTGACAGGCAACCAGCCTGCAAATGCTTCCTCAGCTTCGGTATTCAGCGATGTACAACCAGGGGCTTGGTACTACGGGGATGTTATCAAGGCGAAGGAGCTTGGCATCATTGATGGTGTCAGCAAGACGGCTTTCAATCCGAACGGCACCATTACCCGTCAGGACATGGCTGTGATGATTGCCAGAGCCTTCAAGCTTGAAGCTCCGGTGAATAAGCCAAGTTTCAAAGACGAAGTGAGCATCAGCATGTATGCACTAGGATCTGTGCAGTCTGTATCTGAATTGGGATACATGACCGGCTTTGGCGGATCGTTTGACCCATCCGCACCAGTAACCAGAGAAATGGCGGCGGTGGTTGCGGTAAGACTGCCTTAGGATCTTTCGGGTAGTGTCTGAAAAAATATTTTGAATCATATAGTGAAAAGGATGGAACGGGGGAGAAGTTAGTGCCCTCGTTCTTTTCCCTTTTCTAATCTAATTTTGTACATTACTTGCAAGTGGCGGAAACCGTTCTGTAAGAGCGGTGAATCTGCGTTATTCTATGGAGGTGCTCAGGTTCATGTCCAACCATTCCAAGCGCTGGCTTGCGTTTGTAGCTGCGCTGTTGACCGCAGTGCTGCTGGTCGCTGGATGCTCATCCGGGGACCAGCAAGTCTCGGGGTCCAATCAAGCCTCACATGTAAATGACAAGGATAGCAAGAATAGTGAAGCTGCCAAGAGCGGCAACACCAGTGACAGTGCTAATGATAGTGGCGCTGACAGTAGTAACGCTGGCGATGGCGTCGCGAAGGAAGACGGTGCTGTTAGCAGCAGTGGCGGTGACGCCGCGAATGCTGGCGATGCTGTCAGCAGCAATGCCGGTAAGGCTGCGGATACTGGTGGCGCTCCAAGCAGCGCTACCGCAGGGGAGGCCGCCGGCTCCACAGTCGCCGGCGAAGACAAAGCTGCTGCGGCTGGTGGCCCGCAGCAGACCCCGCCGCCGGCAGCCGATGCTGCGCCGGCTGGCGGCAAAGCGTCGCCGGCCCCTTCGGCAGGCGCGCCGTCAGAGCAAGGTGCTGCGCTTGCAACAGCAGCGCCCGTAACCTCGCCGCCGGCTAAGGCTACGGCGGCTCCAACCAAGCCCGCTGCAAGCTCCGTGCCAGCAGCGGGGTCCACAGCTTCGCCGAAGCAATCGCCGAAGCCTGCAGCGACCGCCGTAGCCACAGCGCCGGCGGCAACAGCCAAGCCGACGACTAAGCCGTCGGCTACGGCCAAACCGGCTACTGTAGCGCCGGTGGCGAAGCCTGATGCAGCAGCTATGGCGACGATTTCCATTGTGGGCGATAAGGAACTGGGGACGATTTTATCCCCGGTAGCTATGGAAGTAGAGAAGGGCGATACCGTGCTGGACCTGTTGAAGCGGATTACGCGGAAGAACAAGGTGCAGATGGAATACCGCGGAACGAAAGCTTTTGCCTATGTGGAAGGTATCGACAACCTGTATGAATTTGATCGAGGCTCGGAAAGCGGCTGGATGTACCGGGTGAACGGGGTGTTCCCAGATAAAAGCGCGGGAATCTATGATGTGAAGCCTGGCGATGTGATCGAGTGGCTGTACACACTTAATCTGGGCAAGGACTTGGGAGCCCAATTTCCATGAGTAGCGGCTTCCGCTCCATGCACCCTACTGTAGCGATTGTGTATTACGCCGGGTTAGTGCTGTTCGCAGCGCTGTTGTTTCATCCTGTATATCTGATGACAGAACTGATTGGTGTGCTAGGTTTATTGCTGCTGCAAGGACAGGGGAAGACGCTGCTGCGCGGATTGCCTCTTTACCTGCTGATGGCAGGATCTGTGGCTGTACTTAATCCTTTTTTCTCACATCGAGGTTCCAATATTCTATTCTATTTCATGGACCAGCCGGTTACACTGGAAGCGATTCTGTACGGACTGATGATGATGCTGGTTCTCCTGACGATCCTTATTGTGTTTGTGTCTTACAACTACACAGTAACGACGGATAAATTCATGTATTTATTCTCTTCCGTGGCTCCAAAAAGCGCCCTGCTGACCCTGATGTCGATCCGTTTTGTGCCTTTGTTTCAACGGCGGCTTCGCCAGATTACTGAGATCCAGCGAACAAGAGGGATTGATACCGGCAAAGGCAGTGTGCGCAAAAGAATGAAGGACGGGATGACGCTGCTGAAGGTCCTTCTAACCTGGTCGTTGGAGGAAGCTCTGCAAACGGCTGACTCTATGAAAGCTCGCGGCTATGGGGTAAGCAAACGCAGTAGTTACGCCAATTATAAGATGGACCGGCAGGATATTATCGTCCTGGTGATGCTAGTAATGAGTGGCTTGATTCCACTGCTAGGCTGGCTGCAAGGTTATGGTACGATGCAGATTTATCCGCGGCTGAAGCCGCTGGAATACACCTGGCAGGAAGCGGCTGTATACGCAAGCTTTTGCCTGTTTGTACTGATCCCGTTAGGGCTGGAAGGAAAGGAGAAATGGATATGGAGATCATCACAGCGGACCGGCTATTCTTCCGCTATCCCGATGAAGCCCGGGACTCGCTTCATGAGCTCTCGTTCACGGTAAAGGAGGGCGAGTTCGTCGTCCTATGTGGCCCCTCGGGCTGTGGGAAGACCACTTTACTACGCCACCTGAAACGTGAATTGACTCCGGTGGGGACCGGCAGCGGTACCGTATGCTATCGGGGATTACCGGTGGGGGAATGGTCACCAGAGATAGCTGCTGCCGAGATCGGGATGGTATTTCAGAACCCGGAGGCTCAGATCGTGATGGATACGGTCTGGCATGAGCTGGCCTTCTCCATGGAAAACCTGGGTTATACGCTTCCGGTAATGCGTAGCAGACTAGCGGAAATCGCCGGGCTGTTCGGATTGGAGCCGCTATTGTACAAGCCGGTGCATGAGCTTTCCGGTGGGCAAAAGCAGCTGCTGAATCTGGCCTCCGTTCTGGTTCTCCAGCCGAAGGTGCTGCTGCTGGACGAGCCGACCTCACAGCTAGATCCGATTGCCGCCCGTGAGTTCATCCAAATGCTGCATCGCCTGAACGAGGAGATGTCTGTAACAGTGATTATTAGCGAGCATCGTCTGGAGGAGGTTCTTCCTCTGGCGGATCGTGTACTGATGCTAGAGGATGGCAAGTTGAAGGCAGAAGGTAATCCGCGTGAAATTGCCGTGAAGCTTGGCGGCGGAACAGCTTCCCTGTCTGACCTAGCGTATCTTCCCGCTTCGACACGGGTATATCTCGGTTTGACTGCTGAAGCGGCCTTAGAAGCCGCCAATTCCATCCCTCTGACCGTTCGTGAGGGCAAGCAGTGGCTGCAAAGAGAGTGGCTGCAAAGAGAGTGGCATACAGATCGTGAAGGAGAAGGCGCCTGTCCGCCTGCTGAACATCATTCAGCGGCCGTAGAGGCTGGTGATAATCAGCGTTCATCCATCCCATCAGGTAGACCTTCAGAGGAATCCGCCTTAGCGGAAGAGATACTGAAGGCCAGGGAGATCACCTTCCGCTATGAGAAGGAAGGACCGGAGGTGCTGAAGAAGCTGTCTTTGAGTCTCTTCCGGGGTGAGCTACTGGCTATATTGGGTGGTAACGGTGCGGGTAAGTCAACACTACTTCATCTCCTGAATGGGCTGGCGAAACCGCAGCGGGGACGTATAGAGCTGGCCAAGGGGAGTTCTACGGGATATCTCGCCCAGAACCCGCTGCTATACTTTAGCCAGGATACGGCGCGGGAGGAACTGCGACAGATGGCTGAGTACGGCGGCCTAAGCGCTACGGAGGCTCAGAAGGAAATCAATGGGCTACTCAACATTTTTGAGCTTGGAGAGCTGGTGGAACGCCATCCCCATGATCTCAGCGGAGGTCAGCAGCAGAAGCTGGCTCTGGCGATGGTGCTGCTCTTGAGACCAGATATTCTGTTGCTGGATGAGCCGACGAAGGGACTTGATCCCGCGGCTAAAGAGAAGCTGGCGAGTCTGCTGCTTCGCCTGCGGGAACTGGGTAAGAGTATTATCGTCGTTACCCATGATGTGGAGTTTGCAGCGAGTTATGCGACCCGCTGCGCGTTGTTGTTTGATGGCGGGATTACCGCAGAAGGTCCGCCGGAGCGCTTTTTCAGCGCTAATTATTTCTATACGACGGCAGTGAATCGCATGGTGCGGGACTGGCTGCCGCAAGCCTTAACGGTTGAGGAGGTAACCCGGCAATGGCACGCTTTCGTTTCCCGGTCCTGATCGCACTGGCCGTATTTATCGTTGCCTTGGCCCTGACAGCAGCGCTCAAGGATAGTCATTATATTCTGTTAAGTCTGGTGCTGCTGGGGGCTGCGCTGTTCCCGCTGTTTGCAGGCTTGGAACGCCGGCCGATTGAGTCGCGGGAGCTGGTGCTGCTTGCCGTACTGTCAGCGGTAGCAGCGATCAGCCGCATCCCCTTTGCTGCGTTGCCCAGTGTCAAGCCGGTATCGGCTATCGTAATTCTCTCTGCCTATGTCTTTGGTGCAGAAGCGGGATTCATCATCGGTGCGGTAGCGGCGCTGGTCTCCAATATCTACTTCGGGCAGGGTCCTTGGACACCCTGGCAAATGTTCTGTTGGGGGATGATTGGTTTGACGGCAGGCTGGCTGCGGGGAACCTGGTGGATGCGTAAAAGGACAGGTATGCTTATCTTCGGTTTTGTCTGGGGCTTCCTGTTTGGCTGGATTATGAACATTTGGTATTTGATCAGTCTGCCGGATGCGTTTAGCTGGAAGCTGGTCGTGTCAGCATATATCGCGAGCTTTTACTTTGACCTGGCCCATGCGGTGTCTAATGTAGTTTTTCTGTCGCTGCTCGCCGGGGGCTGGATCAAAGTGCTGGAGCGTTTTCGCAAAAAATATGGATTATTGCAAAAGGAGTGAACGATTAGTTCCTCCTTTTTTGCTGCAGACACTAACCGACAACTAATATTTAAATTCGACAAATTATTCAAATATAACATCAAGAATTTGACGGTTTTCGCCGATAATTAGGATAGTTAGTCACCAAGAAGGCGGGATGGGATAATGAGAAATTTGAAAGTGAAACAAAAAATGACATTGCTAATGATCCTTGTCATTGGCATGCAGATTGCCGTAGGTATTCTGGGGATCATTACCACGGATCGGATGGCAGAACGCTCCGAAGAAACCTATGAAGAGAATTTGATACCGATCTCAATCGTCACCCAACTCCGTGGGAATTCACGGGCGATTGATTCCTATCTTCTGGAGAATATGCTTACAGAAGTAAACGGGAAGAGTAAGGAACTGTCAGATAGTATCCAAGCCACGATGAAAACGAATAATGAACTTGTGGCCGAGTTGAAGACAGTATCTTTTAGTAATGAAGAAATTACGGCCAAAATCAATGAGTATACTTCCTTGCTTCCGGACTATCGGAGTCAGCGGGAGAACATTCTTCATCTTGGCGACAATAACCTGAATGCCGAAGCCTACCGTTTGTTTAACGGAAAGGAGTTCAGTGAATCCCGGCAGCGGGTTATTTCTCTACTGAATGATATGGTTGATTTGCTGCTTAAAGAAGCCGAAGCTCACAAAACTTCTACAGCAGTAAACGCAAGTAATTTTAAACTGCTGAATGGTATCCTCATCGCGAGTATTATGTTGATCAGCGTTGCACTTAGTGTAATTATTACTCGCTTGATTACTGTGCCGCTCAAACAGCTTCAAGGGTTAATGAAGCGGGCGGAAGAGGGCGACCTGACAGCGACGGCTGTATATGATTCAAAAGACGAAATCGGTATTATCAGCCGTTCCTTCAACAGTATGGTGGGCAGTCTCAGAAAGATGATGCAATCCGTTTCGGAGAGTGCCGAGATGCTATCTGCTTCTTCTGAAGAGATGAGTGCAAGCGCCGCACAGACGGCTCATGCCTCACAGATGATTGCCGAAACTTCAAGTGAGATTGCTATCGGTTTTGATGAGCAGGTTAGCAGCATTACCCGTACGGCTCAATCTGTGCAGTCTATGGCAGAGGATATTTCAGCGGTAGAGCGCAGCAGTTATGAGATGGCATCGCTCATGGATGTAGCTGCCGGCTCGACAGATCGCGGTGCGGAAGCGGTAGCTGAAATCATCGATCAGATGGTTCAGATTGATACCAGTGTTGCGGAGAGCCAGGAGATCGTTACCAATCTTGGACGTCTGTCCGAGGAAATCAGCACTATAATTACAACAATCAACGCTATTTCCAGTCAGACCAACCTGTTATCACTCAATGCTTCCATCGAGGCAGCCAGAGCCGGCGAACATGGCCGGGGCTTCGCAGTAGTCGCCGGAGAAATCCGGAAGTTGTCGGAAGCAACCGGTAGCAGTTCTCTTAAGATCACGGATATCATTACACACATTCAGCAGCAGACCGAGCTTGCAATACAGTCTATGGCGCAAGGGTCCTTGATTGTATCGCACGGTGTAAGCCAGAGCAAGCTGGTCTCCGGGGCCTTTGACGAGATTCAAAGCTCTATAAAGGATGCTGCTTCGCAGACACAGGAGATCCGGGAATCGATTGGGCATATCTCTAGGGAGTCCCAAGGCGTCACGGAATCTATGGAGCAGGTGAATGCCATCTCGCAAAAAGGGGCTGGGGGTATTCAGGAGACAAGCGCAGCCAGTCAGGAACAGCTGTCAGCGATGGAGGAGATGTCGGCTTCGGCCCAGTACCTGGCGACATTAGCAGAAGATCTGCAGAAGAGCCTCGCGAGCTTTAAGCTATAAGTCACGAACCGCAAGCGATGCAATATAACCTCATATAAGAGTTGCAAGAAATACTAAAGCCGCGATTCTCCACTAATGGGAACGCGGCTTTTGGTTTATCTTCATTCTTCTCAACCTATATAAACAAAAGGAGTGTCCCAGAAGCCATTCACGGCCTGTGGAACACTCCTTTTTAACTATCAAACTATACCCTAATTCCTTCTGAAGGAATTAAGCGTACCAGCCCCATACGAAGATGAATAAGGTTCCGAAGATCGTTACCAGGCCGACAAACAAGGCATAGGCGATATTGAGATACAGTTCTTTCTTGGTATCTGCCGACTCTCCAATGTGCATGAACAGGAAGAGCTGCAGGGATGCTTGAATGATCGCCGTAACGGCCAGAATTACCAAGTTTGCTGCTCTGGACAGATCCAGGTAGATCACAGCCAGCGCTGCGGCAGAAAGGACGAGAGAGGCGATATAACCCAGCACATGGCGAATTGGAAACAGTTGCTTCATCATGTCACATCAGTCCTTTCAGGTAGACGTAGCTGAAGATAAAGATCCAGACAACGTCCAGGAAGTGCCAGTACAGAGAGAAGATAAACGACTTGTTCGCTGTAGCTGGGTTGATGCCATGACGCTTTATTTGAATCAGGATGGCTGATCCCCACAGGAACCCGAAGGTTACGTGAGCACCGTGCGTGCCGAGTAATACGAACAGACTGGACAGGAAGGCACTGGTTTGCAGTGTTGCTCCTTCATGAACATAAGTGAAGAATTCCGTAATCTCAATAGCAAGGAAGCCCAGACCCATAAGAAGGGTAATCCCGAAAAAGAACATCATAGCTTTCTTGTATCCATGCCGCATGGCATGAATGGCAAGACCGATCGTAAATGAGCTTGTCAGGAGCAAGAATGTTTCGAGCAGTACGGGACCAATCTCAAAAAGCTCGCTGCCATTTGGACCGCTGGCAAAGCGATCCACAAGTACAAAGTAAACCGTGAACAATGTAGCGAAGAGGGCGATTTCCGCTCCCAGGAAGACCCAGAAGCCGAAAATCTTGTTACTGTTCTCTTCTGTTGAATATTCAAGCGGCTTGGACGCATCTATTTTCATACAGTCTCACCCCGCAGTTTCTTTTCAGTAGCGATAATTTCCTTCTCCGGAATATAGAATCCGTGATCTCTGTCGAAGGACATCGCACAAAGCGTGATCAGAATGCCGACTCCGGAAACAATCGCCGGAACCCACATGCTGAATACCATGAAGAATCCGAAGAAGAAGAAGATTACACCAAGGATGAATGGTTTGCCAGTATTGCTAGGCATATGAATCTTCTTGATTTCGTCCTTGAACAAAGGAATGTTCTCCTGCTTGGATACCCAGAATGCATCACGGTCTGTTACCGTAGGTACAACCGCAAAGTTGTAAGCCGGGATCGGGCTGTTAGTCGCCCACTCAAGGGTGCGTGCATCCCATGGGTCTCCAGTGGTATCCCGCGGCATGTAGCGAGTACTCCAGTAGATATTGTAGACCAGAATGACAAACCCGATGGCCAGACCAAGTGCTCCTGCAAAGGAGACCATATTAAGCGGACCGAAGCCCGTCTCTGCCGAGTAGGTGTACATCCGCCGGGTCATACCCATGAGTCCAAGAATGAACAGTGGGAAGAACGCGACGTTAAAGGAAATGATAATCCACCAGAAGGCGTGCTTGCCAAGACGTTCGTTGAGGCGGAAGCCGAATACTTTAGGGAACCAGTAATGGAAACCTGCGATAACGGCGAACACGGCACCCGGAATCAGAACGTAGTGGAAATGCGCTACCAGGAACATGGTGTTGTGGTACTGGTAGTCGGCGCTGGCCATTGCCAGCATGACGCCTGTAACCCCACCGATTGTAAAGATCGGAATAAACGCTAAGGTGTAGAGCATCGGTGTGGTAAAGGTTATTCGCCCTTTACGGAGCGTGAATAACCAGTTGAATATTTTAACCCCTGTCGGTACAGCGATCGCCATCGTAGTGATGGAGAAGAAGCTGTTGACCATTACGCCTTGACCCATAGTATAGAAGTGGTGAGCCCATACCAGGAAGGACAGAAGCGAGATAACGACCATACTTGCAACCATGGATGTATATCCATATAGGTTCTTTTTGGAGAAGGTAGAGATGATATCACTATAAATACCGAAGGCCGGCAAAATAACGATATATACCTCAGGGTGTCCCCATACCCAGAAGAGGTTAGCCCATAGCATATCCATACCGCCGTTGGCCATCGTAAAGAATTGAGAGCCGAACAACCGGTCGAACATCATCAGCGCCAGTGCTATCGTAAGCACCGGGAAGGCGAATACGATGATAACGTTGGTGATCAGAACAGACCAGGTGAACATTGGCATGCGCATTAACTTCATGCCTGGTGCACGCATCTTCAGGATGGTTACGATGAAGTTAACCCCTGTTAACATTGTACCGATACCAGAGATCTGCAGCGCTAGAGAGTAGTAGTTGTTACCTACCGTAGGGCTGAATTCAATGCTTGCCAGCGGGAAGTATGCGGACCAGCCGGCATCCGGCGATCCCCCGATAACAAAGGAGATGTTCAGCAGCATCGCTCCGAAGAAGAAGAGCCAGAAGCTGACAGCGTTCAGACGCGGGAATGCCACGTCTCTCGCGCCGATTTGTAGTGGCACGATAACGTTCATCAGACCGATGATAAACGGCATGGCCATGAAGAGAATCATGATCAGACCGTGCGTGGTAAAGACCTCATTATAGTGCTGTGCGTCGAGAAATTTCATTTCTGGTGCTGCGGTCTGCAGACGCATCATAAGCGCGTCGATACCGCCGCGGAACAGCATCAGCAGGGCAGCCAGGATATACATGACCCCGATGCGTTTATGGTCAACTGTAGTCAACCATTCGCGCCAAAGGTAGCCCCACTTCTTGAAAACGGTGAGTCCAATGATAATCGCCAGCGTGGCCAGCGCAATACTGACCATAGCTCCGTAGATTAGGACCCCTCCGTGAACCTTAAACTTTTCCAAATCCATTAGGGATGACTCCTTTCAGGTATTCACACTGGCAAAAGAGCCTAGTGGTGTCCTTCGTGTGTACTCTCGTCTACCGGCTGAACCTCTGTATCGGGTTTGCCGTCAAATATGGTCTCACTAGAAGGCGCTGGAGATGGGTGGATTTTCTTGTTCTCCTTATGCTCCATATTGCCGTTATCCATATCCATTTCCATGCCGTCATGGCTCATATGGTCACCATGGTTGCCTGGAGGCGGACTGAAGGTTAAGTGGTTAGAGGAGTAGGTTTTGCGTCCAACAAAATCGGTCTTCAGCAATGCCTTGAATTCATCCTCTGTCAGCGGTTGTGCGGTTTCCTTAACATCCTTTACCCAACCGTCATAATCTTTCTGTGGCATGACCAGTGTTTCAAATTCCATGTGGGCGAAGCCCTTACCGCTAAAGTTCGAGTTTCTGCCGAGATAGGAACCCACGGTGTCAGCTGAAAGATGAAGGGTTGTGAGCATGTCATTCATCGCATATTTTTGCCCTGCGAGCTGAGGAACCCAGAAGCTGGTGATACTGCTGAAAGAGTACAGTCTGAACTCTACAGCGCGGTGAACAGGAATGTTCACGTAGTTAACGGTTTCAATGCCTTCCTCCGGATAGCTGAAATGCCATTTCCAGTTCGAGGATGAGGCGTAAATCACAAGCGGTTTCTGGTTTTTATAATCTGCAGCAACGTTCTCTACAGCGCTTGTTGATTTTACTGTTACCACAGAAAGGAAAGATACAATGATGATTGGAATGGCAATCCAAATCGCCTCCAGCCATTTATTGCCCTCTTCATGTGGTGGAATGTACCCCTCGTTGCTCTTTTTCGCGCGGTACTTCACAATAACAAAGATGTATAAAATGTAGACAACAGCCAGAACGCCGAGCATCACCAGTATGGAGAGGATGATCGTGTCTGAGATCGTTCTTGCAGCCGGACCTTTCGGGTTCAATACAGTTATGGAACTGCAACCCGGCAGGAGGAGAATCAGGCTGAGGAACAAAGCGTATAACGGCCCTTTTTTGTTCATGTTGAACTCCTTCCTTCAATAATTCTTCATCTTAGCCGAAATCATTAACCTCTATATATAGTAAGAAGTCCGAGGGTAGATTGCAAAAGACATATTTTATCATTTTTCCTATTTGCGTCCTTAAATATGGCGATATCGTTAAATATTTGTGTTGGAATTGTTACAACTTTCTAATGATGTGATATAGATCACTGTAGTGACGCTGTTTTGTGGACATTTTTAATTGTTCGAAATTTGTTCAATAATTCACTAATGTTACTAATTTCGCCACAATTATTTTGCTCCAAATATGCGGTTTTTAACCGCTTTTTTATTGCTGTGACAGGATTCGACGAAAGTTGCGCTATTTTTTAAAAAAATACCTTGAACTCAATATAGTGTCTAATTGGTAACAACTTTTTATGCACTTGGTTACAATCTCTCAAATTTCATTCTATGTATCTATGGTAGAGTAATAGAAAATATACATAGATAGGGAGATCCTGCCGGTGTCTACTAAAAAGTTGTTGCTATTATTCATTGCATTTTTTGTAAGTTTGGGATGGGTTCATGAAAGTGAGGCCGCTGGCTTGCAAGCCCTGAAGCTAGGGGTTAATGATAAACTGACCGGAATCGAGGCTGTATCTGTAAAAGATACTTATTATGTTCCGCTGCGCGATTTGGCGCAGGAATTAGGCTGGACGCTGAATGGACTATCTGATGGAATCAGTGTGAGTGCCGGGGGCTCTTCGCTCAAGCTATTGAACGACCATACAACAGCCACTCTGAATAATGGAAGCAAGGTCCCGATGGACACCTTCCTGCGTGGTGGCAAGCTCATGGTTCCGGTACGAGTATCAGCACTTCTGGGTTATACCATTTCCTATGTGCCTGAACAATATTTACTGAGAGTGCAGAATAGCACAGCTAAACTTAATAATGCTGAATTTATTGGCAAGTATAAGAAGGAGCTGCAGCCGAAGACAGGGACTGGCTCTCAGACCCCAACAACGTCCGGTACCACTACACCTGTTAATTCTGGAAAGCAAGGAACAACGGTATACATGACCTTTGATGATGGACCGTCGGCTACCACTACGCAACTGCTCGATATCTTGGCAAAGTATAAGGTGAAGGCCACCTTCTTCATGCTGGGTCCGAAAATGAACACCTATCCTGAACAGGTTAAGCGTACTGCGAAGGAAGGCCATGGCCTTGGTCTGCATGGAATGACGCACCGTAAGGAGAAGTTCTACGCTTCCCCGGCCGCTGCTCTTGGTGAAATGAACAATGACAATGCCATCCTGAAGAAAATCACTGGGACAGGTACTTCACTGATTCGTCCGCCATACGGCAGTAAGCCGTATTTCACCAATGTTTTTAGAGACAAGGTTCTGACGCAAGGCTATCATCTCTGGGATTGGAACGTAGATTCGGACGACTGGAAGTACAAGGAGAACAGCGCCAAAATCTACAACACCGTCATGAGTCAGGTTCATAATCTGAAGAAGTCGCAGAGCAACCCGATCATTCTGATGCACGACCAGAAGGCCACACTGAAGGTGCTGCCGCAAATTCTGGAAACGCTGAAGAAGGAAGGGTATCACTTCGAGATTATCACCAAAGATATGCAGCCGCATAACTTCTGGAAAGACTATCGTTAAACAATAATTCAGAGAATATAAGGATGTTCCCGGCCATGTACACAGGCTGCGGAGCATCCTTTTTTTCTGTTCAATGACATAATTAATCGTATAAATATTTCAGCGGATTGCAGCACTGCTTTTTCTTTTTTGACACAGATCGAGGGCTCAATTCTATCGACGACATTCATAGGCTATGTTATCATGATACTCTAATAACGTATTAACGAATTAAAGCAAAGAGATGCTTTCATTTACTAGGGGGAGAACAAAGATGAAGAAAATGGGATTATGGATGATAACAGCGATGGCAGCGATTTTGCTCTTGGCGGGCTGCTCCTCGTCGAATGGTAAAACGGATAGCGGCAAGCTGGTAATCGGGATTGATGATAAATTTGCACCGATGGGCTTCCGGGATGATAATAATGAAATTGTTGGTTTTGACATTGATTATGCAAGAGCGGCTGCTGAGAAAATGGGCAAAGAAGTCACCTTCCAGCCGATCGACTGGTCGGCCAAGGAATCGGAGCTGAACAGCGGACGCATTGATATGATCTGGAACGGCTATACGATCACGGATGAGCGCAAAGAGAAGGTATTGTTCACTAAGCCATATCTGGAGAACAGTCAGGTTGTTGTAGTGCTGGCCTCTTCACCACTGTCTAAGCTGGAGGATCTGGCCGGCAAGGAAATCGGGCTGCAAAGCCTGTCCTCTGCAGCGGATGCTTTGGATGCCAATCCGATTAAGGACAAGGTTGCTGGCATTTCCGAATTTCCAGACAATGTGCTGGCCCTTACGGATCTCAAAACTTCGCGTCTGGCCGGCGTAGTCATTGACGAGGTTGTGGCTAGATATTATATGTCCAAAGAGCCTGGTACCTTCAAGCTGCTGGACGAATCCTTGGCACCAGAGCAATACGGGGTTGGCATCAAAAAAGGCAATGAAGCGCTGCTGGACGAGTTACAAAAGGCGCTTGATACGATGAACAGTGATGGAACAGCAGCGGAGATTTCCACCAAGTGGTTTGGAGAGAACAAGGTGCTAAAATAGGCAGGGAGCGGGTACAATGAGTCTCGATTATATAATTAAAATCGCCGGACCTATGCTGGAGGGTGCGCGGACAACGATTTTGCTCTTTCTAATTGTAATTGTGTTGTCTATCCCGCTGGGATTTGTAGTGACGCTGATGGCGAAAAGCACGATAAAGCCGTTGGCCTGGATTGCTCACAGCTATATCTATGTCATGCGCGGAACTCCGCTGCTGCTACAGTTACTTTTCTTCTGCTTCGGTTTGCCGCAGATTCCGGTCATCGGCGAGTATCTGGTCATGGACCGTTTTACGGCGGCCAGCCTGGGTTTTATCCTTAATTATGGCGCCTACTTTGCTGAGATATTCCGCGGAGGATTGTTGTCCATCGACAAGGGGCAGTTTGAAGCTTCTAAAGTGCTGGGGCTCAGCAAATGGCAGACCCTGCGCAAGGTCATTCTTGCGCAAATGTTCCGGGTCGCGCTGCCTGCGGTGGCGAATGAGTCTATCTCACTGGTCAAAGATACGGCGTTATTATATGCCGTAGCGGTCCCGGAGCTGCTGAATTATGCGAAGACAGCGGTGAACCGTGATTTTACGGTGACCCCGTTTGTGGTGGCTGGCGTAATTTATCTGCTAATGACATTGGTATTAACGTTATTCTTCAAGACGCTGGAGAAGCGTTTCAAATTCGAGTAAAGGGACTGTCCGTCTATGAGCAGTATGATCGAAGTAAAAGAACTGCAAAAATCATTCGGCAATCTTGAGGTGCTGAAAAAGGTTACGTTCACCGTAGATCCGGGAGAGACGGTGGCGGTGATCGGCCCGTCCGGCTCCGGGAAGAGCACCATGCTGCGCAGTCTGGTGCATCTGGAGGAGGTTACCGGCGGGAGCATCATTATTCAGGGCCAGGCGCTGGTGGACAACGGAAGCTACGCCGGGCCTGCCCAGATTCGCGGAATTACGGCCAAGATGGGCATGGTGTTCCAGCACTTCAACCTGTTCCCGCATCTGACAGTGCGGGGGAACCTGGAGCTGGCTCCGCGGACACTGAAGCGGGAGAGCAATTCGGAGATCGCAGCGAGAAGCATGGATCTATTGTCCAAGGTCGGCCTGGCCGACAAGGCCGATGTTTATCCTTCTATGCTGTCCGGTGGACAGAAGCAGCGGGTGGCGATTGCGAGGGCGCTGATGCTGAACCCGGACATTCTGCTTTTTGATGAACCAACCTCGGCTCTGGACCCGGAGCTGACAGGAGAGGTACTGCGGGTTATCCGCCAACTGGCCGAGGAGAAGATGACGATGATCATCGTTACCCATGAGATGAACTTTGCCCGTGATGTGTCTGACCGGGTTATCTTTATGGATAAGGGAGAGGTTGCTGAGTCCGGGACCCCTGAGCAGATATTTGGCAGCCCGAAGCTTGCGCGGACTCGTTCTTTTCTTAAGCTCTAGCATGGATAAGTTAGCGTAATCCAATTCATCATGGCAGACATTAAAAAGAATAGCGGGCGATGGGAAAAAGTGCATAGACTTCTATGCGCTTTTTTTATTGACAGTTGTTAGGGTCGTAACAATAATTATAGTACAGTTCATACCCGTAAATTCAGATTGATAGGCTACTTATGGGGCATGAATTTTATATGAGCGGAGCAACAGGGGAATAATGATTTATGGACAAGGGGAACATCAGAAGTTCAGAGGGGACAGCGAAATGATAGAGATACGGGGAGTCAGGAAGTCCTTTCGGGGTGAAGTCGCCGTTAATGGCATTTCGCTAACTGTACATAAAGGAAAGATTTATGGGCTGTTAGGTTCCAACGGGGCAGGTAAAACCACGCTGCTGAAGATACTGGCTGGTATCATTCAACCGGAATCCGGAACCGTCAAGCTGGAAGGTGAACCCATCTTTGAGCGGCCGGAGGTCAAGCAGCGGATTATATTTATGCCGGATAGTCCGGCCTTCTTTCCGCAGGCAACGATCAAGAGTATGGCCAATTTTTATCGCTCGGTGTATCCGCGCTGGAATCAGGCATATTTCGAGCAGTTAGGTGATGTGTTCCGGTTGGACATGCGCCGCAGACTAAGCCGCTTCTCCAAGGGAATGCAACGACAGGCCGCATTCTGGCTGAGCCTCGCCTGCATGCCCGATGTACTGGTGATGGATGAGCCGCATGACGGGCTGGACCCTGTGATGCGGCGCCAAGTCAAGAATCTGCTCTTTCAAGAAGTAGCCGAGCGACAGTTGACGGTTCTGATTTCCTCGCATAATCTTCATGAAATTGAAGATTTATGCGGCCCTGTTGGCATTATGCACGACGGGCAGATGCGGCTCGAGATGGATCTTAATCATCTCAAGTCAGATACGCACAAGGTTCAGGTCGCGTTCCGTGATGAACGGCATGAACGGGCGATATCCTCCAAGCTGCAAGTGCTGCACCGTGAAGTTAGAGGCAGTGTCAGCCTGCTCATTGTCCGAGGCGACCGTGAACGGATTAAGGCGGCCTTTGGAATTTATCAGCCTTATGTGTTTGATCTTCTGCCGCTAACGCTGGAAGAAATCTTCATCTATGAAATGGGGGACGCCGGGTATGACACGCGCCCGCTACTTCTTTAATCTTGCGCTGATCCGCCAGAATTTCCGGCAATACGGTTGGATCGGCATTATTTATACGCTGGGTTTAATCTTTGCGGTACCGCTGCAAATGTTCATGACCGGTAACCCCAGTCTGTTCAATCAAAAGGTCACCAGTCTGTTTCAGCTTGGTGACGGGATGCAAGGGATGCTGATTGTCCTTATTCCCTTGTCTGCGGGGCTTATGTTATTCCGTTATCTTCAGGTTAAGGCTCCAGCGGATCTGCTGCATAGCTTGCCACTGCGGAGGGAACACTTGCTGACCTCCCATTTGGCTAGTGGGATAGTGCTGGTGCTTGTGCCGGTTTGGCTCTCTGCAGCCATTACGGCGATCGCCCGTCTGTGGACCGGAGATCTCTATGATTTTACCGGCAAGGATATTTGGACATGGGCTATTACAGTCAGCGTGCTTTCCATTTTCTTGTTTTGTTTTAGTGTCTTTGTAGGGATTTGTACAGGACAAACCGTCCTCCAGGGAGTTGCTAGCTTTGTATTGCTTTTACTGCCCTACATGCTGATGCAACTAATCTCATATTATTTCTCATTGTATCTGTATGGATATCCATACGGGATTTATAACAATAGCATCCGTAGTGATCTCTGGTCGCCCCTTGTGCATCTTTTCTCTGTAAGCAACCAGGCGTTCCAGGTCAGTGAATTATGTGTATATGTCGGACTGACTGTTGTCGTCGTGGCCCTGAGTTATTTGCTGTACCGGAAGCGTCATGTGGAGATGGCCGGACAGGCGATCGCCTTTACTTACTTCAACCCGCTCTTCAAAGCGGGAGTGATGCTGTGCTGCATGCTGACCGCCGGAAACTATTTTTCCATTAATATGAGCGGCAGACTGGCCTGGACTTTTGGAGGCTATGCGATTGGAGCAGTAGTCGGCTATATCGCATCTGAGATGATTATTCGTAAAACCTGGCATATCATGAACCGCAAAATTCCGCTCGGCTTTGCGATTTATACGTTGCTGCTGAGTCTGCTGCTCTATATCCCTGTCTCCGGTTGGACGGGATATGAAGCTAGAGTGCCGGATGAAGGGCAAATAACCCAGGTGTATGCTGGGAGTCTGTATAATCTGTACACTCAGAAGGAGAGCTCTACGAATCCCTACGAGGCATATAGTCCGTTCAATAAAGTCGATCCGTTCTCATATGAGAAGGATTATATCAGGGCTGTACTTAAGTTACACAGTACACTCTCCGTGATCCGTCCTGCAGCGCCCACCGGGCAGTCTTTCTATAAGGATTCCAGAGTGCGCAGCATGAGCATTGTATATCGATTGACTAACGGACATACTTTGACCAGAGAATATCAGGTGCCTGTTGTCGGCTTCGAGCCGGAGCTGAGAGCAATCATGGAGACAGCAGGCTACAAGAAGGCGGAGTATGTCCTGTCACAGCTTGAGCATGACGTGAAGACTATGAATATTAGCACAAGAGAAGGCGTAGTCGTCCTTACCCATTCTGCGGAGATCAACGAATTCAAGGCACTTTTACGTCAAGAAATTTTGGATATGTCGTATGGTGATCAAATTGGGGACGATGTTCCGCTCGCAAATGTAGATATTCCGATCATGATGGAAGACAAGAACGTGGCCTCTTTTTACAGCTATAGTATACTACCCTCCTATAACAGACTGCTGAAATGGCTGGCGGACAAAGGGTATTCCGACAAAATCATGATTACGGCCAAAAATATTGCCTCAGTAGAGATCACCGCCTTTGAGCCGAAAACCATCCAGGGTGACCGTTCGTACTACTACGACCCTGAGCAATACCTGGAGTTTGCCCGCAAGCAAAACCGTTCCGTGGTAACACAGGACAAGGACAAAATTACAGACATTCTGAAATACCAGAAGAAGTATGTGATCCGCAAGGGCACTTATCTGGTTAAAAAGAATTATGAAGATGGTTCGCCGGAATATGTACTGATAGAAGCGGACGATTTGTCGCCTGAATTAAGGAAGCTGCTGCGATAAAATCATAATCTGCGCCGATCAAGGAGGGATGCTGGATGAATGAAATTGCTGACCATCTGGATGCTGGACTGCAAATCCTGTTTATCGGATTCAACCCGAGTCTGCGATCAGGAGAGGTAGGCCATCATTATGCCAATCCCCGCAACAATTTCTGGCGGATTTTGCATCAGTCGGGACTGACACCACGATTATATGATGCCTCCGAGGACGGGGAGCTATTGAAGCTTGGATACGGTTTTACGAATATTGTGGCCCGGCCTACGCGCGGAGTCGAGGACATTGCCCGTGAGGAGTACGTTACAGGACGGGAGCTGCTGCGGGCCAAGCTGGAGAAGTACAGGCCGAAGGTTGCCTGCTTTGTGGGCAAGGGCGTGTATACGGAGTTTACCCGTAGAAGCAAAGCAGATTGGGGCTTCCAGGATGCTGTGGAGCCGGTTGTCGATGGGGTGCGGGAATTTGTAGCCCCGTCTTCCAGTGGTCTGGTGCGGATGCCGATGCATGAGATCATTGGCATCTACCGGGAGTTGTCCAAGTTCACGGAAGAGAACGAAGCCTGAATGTTAAAAAAGCAGCCCATCTCCGAAATTGGAGATGGGCTGCTTTGACATGAATCGAGTGTTCTGTTCCCCGCATAGAGGGGAATGGAACTGCTGCCTCAGGTCTGGATCAGCAGCAGAATGATGGATGACAGCGACAGGCAGATGCTGATGAGACACAGTACAGCAACGACCTGCTTCTGGTTCAGTCCTGCCCGGAGCAGGCGGTAGTGAACCTGGGTAGCATCCGCTTCATAAATGGCCTTGCCCTGGATGAGACGGCGAATGACAACAAAAATGTTGTCGAAGATGGGTACGCCCAGCGCCAGGATCGGGATAAAGATCGAGAGCACAGTCGCCTGCTTGAAGGCACCGTCCAGCGCAATCACGGCCAGTATGAAGCCGAGGAAGGTGGCCCCGGCATCGCCCATAAAGATTTTGGCCGGCGGCTTGTTATAGCGCAGATAAGCCAGTGTAACGCCCACCAGCGCGATGGCCATGATGGCGGAAGACGGTTGGCCTTTGGCCAGGGCCACTACGAATAGGGTGATGGCCGAGATGGTTGTCAGCGCTCCGGCCAGTCCATCCATACCGTCCGAGAAGTTAATTACGGTCGTGACGCCGAAGATCCAGAGGATCGTCAGCAGGAACTGCAGGATCACCGGCAGAACGATATAATCGCCGGAGAATGGATTGTAGAAGCCGGTAAAGGCATTACCGGACAGGTAGACCAGAATGGCTGCGGTGACCTGAACCAACAGCTTGGGTAGTGCAGGGAAATCCTTGCCTTTGGTCTTGTACCAGTCGTCTATTGTTCCTATGGTCAGTAGCAGAACGCCTCCTGCGAACAAGGCGACGGTCTCCATGTTGAATTCACGGGCAAATGCTAAGTAAGTAATGAAGAATCCAAGGAAAATAGCGTAGCTGGCGGTAAGTGGAATGGGCTCTCTATGTATTTTGCGTTCAACATCTTTTCTTGGCTTGTCCACAAAATCAAGCCTGAAAGCTAACCTGCCCAGCGGAGGAATCAAAAAATAGACGATGAGAAACGACACCAGAAACGAAAAAACGTATAAAATAACGCTCACCACCGTTGATTATTTTGAAAACACCCATCTTTTCGAAGTATACCGTAAAAAGGGACAGGTTGTCGATTATATGCTTCATTTGACATTTTTTGTTATACTGTAATCTTGTCCAGGACCCCCGTCATTGACTTGCCCGGAACCCTATAGTACCTTTGGAAAAAGACGTTTTCGGGAGGACTTTATGAACTACGAGGTTATTTTATTCGATGCGGATGATACGTTATATGACTACGGGATGGCAGAAAGCCATGCGCTGAGTCATACCTTTGCTCATTTTGGTCTGCCGACCGGAGCACAGGATTATGCGGCCAGCTACCAGGAGATCAATCATGCGCTATGGAAGGATCTGGAGCGGGGAGAAATCAGCGCTGCGGCGCTGCGGGTAGAGCGATTCAATCGGTTGTTTACTGCTCATAGTCTGGCCCTTGACCCGGAGGCGTTCAGTGAAGCGTACCTGCGCTATTTGGGAGAAGGGACCTTTTTGATCCAGGGAGCGGTAGAGCTATGCGAGGCACTTGGGGATTGCCGTCTGGCGATTATTACGAACGGTTATAAAGAGGTGCAAACGTCCAGAATTCAGGGTTCGCCACTAAACGATGTTTTTGAGCAGATCATTATCTCCGAAGAGGCCGGATGCCAGAAGCCGGAGACTGGTATTTTCGATTACGCTTTTGCCAAGCTTGGCATTACAGATAAGGCATCCGTTCTGATTGTTGGGGATTCTCTGACCTCCGACATCCAGGGCGGCATTAATTACGGTATTGATACCTGCTGGTTCAATCCGCTGAATAAGCCGAATACTTTAGGCATCACGCCCAAATTCGAAATCAGCGATCTATCGGAGCTGCTGGCGATCGTCGGGCATGGCGGGACGCCTGCGATCCTCTAGCGGACGGTTCATGACTGAGGCTTAGGCCCGGAAGACAAGGAGGGAACGAATTGCATACGAAAGAAAGTTTGATGAAGCAGCTGCGGGAGCTCGGAATTGACCCGCGGGGAACCGTTCTGGTGCATTCATCCTTAAAAAGCATCGGGCAGGTTGCGGGCGGTGCCGACACCGTCCTGGATGCCTTGAGTGAATATATGACGGACGGGCTGCTAGTATTGCCCACCCATACATGGGCATATATTAACGCTGAGAATCCGCATTTCTCCGTTGCAGATTCGCCGTCCTGCGTTGGTGTGCTACCGGAATTGTTCCGAAAGCGTCCCGGAGTGGTCCGCTCTTGGCATCCGACCCACTCCGTTGCCGCGCTGGGTACGGACTCGGCTGAGTTCACCACCGGAGATGAGCGGTGGGATACGCCCTGCGCCCGCGGTTCCGCCTGGGGCAGGCTGCTGGACCGTGAGGCGGATATTATGCTGCTGGGCGTAGACCTGCGGCGCAACACATTCATTCACGGTATCGAGGAATGGCTGGATATCCCGGGCCGGATGACTGATGATCATGAGGACCTAATCACTGTGACGCCCGGCGGCGAGAGAATCGCCGTACCTTCCCGCAGGCACTGCGGCCTGTCCTGGTCGGAGCATTTCTGGAAAGTGGAGGGGGCGCTCGAAGCCGGAGGGGCCCTGCGTAGAGGCCGTTTCGGTGATGCCGCGGTGATGGTATGCGGGACCGTGGAGACCACGGAACTGCTGAGCCGAATGCTGCGTGAGGAGCCGGACCTCTTCTCGGACAACGAGCCGCTGAACGGGGAGGACAAGCCCTTGCCGCTGCCCAAGACCAAACGTACACAACCCGTGTATCAGTAGATCCCGCGAAAAAACGTTGCTAGTCCGTTTACGATCAGGGAAACCAACTGGCTAGTCCCTACCATTGTATGGTATATTAATCTCACATAAACCAAAGTAAGGAGATTGGAAATGGAAAAAACATTGGTCTTTGGACACAAAAATCCGGACACGGATACAATCTGTTCGGCAATTGCCTATGCTGCACTGAAGAAAGAACTGGGCTGGGATGCCGAGCCGGTTCGTCTTGGAGAGGTTAGTGGCGAAACCCAATTTGCGCTGGATCATTTCGGAGTGCAGGCTCCTCGTCTGGTGGAGAATGTTGCTACCGAAGCCAAACAGGTTATTCTGGTTGACCACAACGAGCGTCAACAAAGTGCAAATGATATTGATCAAGTGCGCGTTGTCGAGGTTATCGACCACCACCGGATCGCCAACTTTGAGACTGCACATCCGCTTTACTACCGTGCAGAACCAGTGGGTTGTACAGCGACCATCCTTAACAAGCTGTACAAAGAAAACGGTGTTGCCATTCCAAAGGAAATTGCTGGTCTGATGCTGTCTGCCATCATTTCCGATTCCTTGTTGTTCAAGTCTCCTACTTGTACGGCTGAAGATGTAGCTGCAGCCCGTGAGCTGGCTGAAATCGCCGGCGTGGATGCAGAAAGCTATGGCCTGGATTTGCTGAAGGCTGGCGCAGACCTTAGCGACAAGAGCATTGCCCAACTGATCTCTCTGGATGCCAAGGAATTCAAGATGGGTGAATACAAAGTCGAAATCGCACAAGTGAACGCGGTCGACACCAATGATGTCCTTTCCCGTCAAGCTGAGCTGGAAGCTGCACTGACTGCTATTATTGATGAAAAAGGGCTCGATCTGTTCCTGTTCGTGGTTACGGATATCCTGAACAACGATTCTATCGGGCTGGCCCTAGGCCGCGTAGCTGGTGCTGTAGAACAAGCTTATAATGTGAAGCTGGATGACAATAAAGCCGTTCTGAAGGGTGTTGTTTCCCGCAAATCGCAAATCGTACCTGTGCTGACAGAGGCGATTGCCAAGCTGTAGGAAGCTTTAGCCATACCAGAACAATTTGCATGGATATAGAGCTCTGCCGTACCCTTTTGGGTAGCGGCAGAGCTTTTATTTTGCCAAAATAGTGATTGAAGCCTATACTTAGAGCATAAATAGAGATCACATCAGAAAGAGGGGCCATCATGACAAAGACGAGAAATACAGGATCTCTGCAGTATAAGTCGTTCGGATTGGCGCTTCAGGCCATGGTTATTCTCGCCCGCAAAGCTACGACTTGCTCCAGTTGTGAAATGGCAGAGCTACTAGATTCGGAAGCTACTGCGTTAAGACGCATTCTAGCCAGTCTGGTCCGCGACCAATTACTTGTGACAAGGGAGGGCCGGGACGGCGGTTATATATTGAACAAGGCTCCGGAAGATATTACGCTGGCAGAGATTTACCGGGCACTAGAAGTAGGTGAATCACGCAATAAGGCTGTGAGTGAAACCATATGCGACTCTAAATTCGGCAACCGAATGAAGGAGGCATGCGATGATATTCTGGATGAAATGGACCAGAGTGTAGTCGCTGTGCTGGAGCAACATACACTTGCAGATTTGACAGCCAGAACGGTTGGTTGACAAAGTTGTTTTCTCTGAATTATACTGTGCGTATAAAATTACAGTTAAATCTGATGACATAGATTCAAGCGCAGCAGGGGAAGACACAGGGATAAATTTTTTTGCAACTAACTGTGCATTTAAACACACAGAAATACGATAGGAAGAGGAGGCGTTATGGTGACAACAGAATTAAAGGTAGAGCAGGAATTTAAGAAGGTGATTTCCGAGCGGCGCTCCGTGCGTAAATACGACCCATCCTGGAAAATTTCCAAGGAGGAAATCGAGGAGCTTCTCAATGAGGCCATTTTGGCCCCTTCATCCTCCAATCTTCAGCCATGGCGCTTCATCGTGATCAACGACCAGTCGTTGCAAGAAAAATTGCTGCCGATTGCCTATAACCAACAGCAGACTGTGGACGCATCGGCTATAATTGCTGTTTTGGGCGATACCGAGGCTTATCGCAATGTGCATACAATCTATGATAAGGCGCAGGCTGAGGGATTCATCACGCCAGAGATCAAGGAAACGATGGTCAATAACACCTGGAATAATTATTCCAGCTTCACTCCGGAACGGCGTAATAATATCGCACTCGTAGACGGCGGTTTGATCTCTATGCAGCTTATGCTGGCAGCAAAAGCTAAAGGCTATGACACTGTTCCTATGGGTGGCTATGATCCCGTTGCTTTCCGTGAACTGTTCCAGATTCCGGAGCGTTATGTTCCCGTAATGCTGATCGCGCTGGGTAAAGCCGCTGCTGAAGGACGTCCAACAACGAGATTACCGCTTGAACAAGTGACATTCTGGAATGAATTCCAAGGGGAGAAATAATTCTACTTGTGTAATCATAAATAACAGCCGACCGGTGCAAGCCGGTCGGCTGTTTTGAGTTTTTTAGTTAGACCACGGTTTGGTGAAAGGCAGTCATGTTTTTTCATTCGGAAAATTCTATGATCCTGACAGTACAGTGTTTGGTCCCATCACCAGTATTGGGTATGACCGGCGTGTGGTATCACATTGACAATTTTCTCCGCTTATACTAGCTTTGTTAGGGTAGCTTGGAACAACCAGATCAAGAGACAGGAGATTTGAAGAACATGGAATGGTTTGCAGCAATGGAGCGGGATGACTATGAGGAATTGTTATTCTGTCAGGATAAGGCATCGGGCCTGAAAGCGATAATTGCGATTCATGATACAACCCTGGGTCCAGCACTAGGCGGTACACGGATGTGGACGTATGCTTCCGAAGAGGAAGCCGTGGTGGACGCCCTTCGCCTTGCCAAAGGGATGACCTACAAGAATGCCGTATCCGGCCTGAATCTGGGCGGAGGCAAGACAGTGATCATCGGCGATCCGAAAAAAGATAAAAGTGAAGCCATGTTCCGCGCTTTCGGGCGATACATACAAGGATTGAACGGCCGTTACATTACGGCTGAGGATGTAGGTACAACGGAAGAGGATATGAACATCATCTACCAGGAGACAGATTATGTTACCGGTACCTCACCAACCTTCGGTTCCTCGGGCAACCCCTCGCCCGCCACGGCATTTGGCGTTTATCAAGGAATGAAGGCAGCAGCTAAGGCAGCTTTCGGTACAGATTCCTTGGCAGGCAAGACGATTGCCGTTCAAGGTGTTGGTAATGTCGCCTTCAATCTGTGCAGGCATCTGCATGAGGAAGGTGCTCATTTGATCGTGACGGATATCAACAAGGAGGCCGTCAGCCGTGCTGTTGAAGCCTACGGTGCGAAGGCGGTTGACCCTGGTGAGATTATCGGCGTGGCGTGCGACATTTATGCGCCGTGCGCACTGGGGGCGACTCTGAATGATGAGACCCTGCCGTTGATCAAGGCCAGCGTGATTGCAGGTGCGGCCAATAACCAGTTGAAGGAAGCGCGGCATGGTGAGGCGCTGCATGAGATGGGTATTGTGTATGCGCCGGATTATGTGATCAATGCTGGTGGTGTAATTAACATCGCCGATGAACTGAACGGTTATAACCGGGATCGTGCCTATCAACAGGTTGCAAAGATTTACGACAACATCACCAAAGTGCTGGAGATTTCGCGCAACCATGGGATTCCGACTTACGCCGCCGCCGACCGGCTTGCAGAGGAGCGGATAGCGTCTCTCAAAAATACCCGCAGCACATTCCTGCAGAACGGGCATCACACCCTCAGTAGAAGAAATCTGTCATCAAGGTAAGATTTCTTTGCTGAGACTCGAATTGCTGTTTTCTTAATGAACAAAGGCTGTCTCTATCGTGGGAAATCATCCATTTGTGAGACAGCCTTTGTTTCTATGGTTTGCTGGAACAGTGAAAAATCCATCTGCATTTATTTGGCTCACTCTAATATTCAGAGGTTGACTAAAAGGCATAACCATAATATTTCTCTGCATTCCTCAGGCTCGTCCAAATGTCTGGACTTTCTCCGCCAATATACCAATAGGCGACACCCGCTAATTTTTTATTAACAACAACGTTATATTTGGCAATTAAAGAGCGCCCGTCCTCTAACCAAATGGTGTGTTTGATCCCGTTTTTCGTGTAATTGGCAACATATTGACCCAAGGCATCATTCCACACCGGTCGCATAGAATAGGTGCTGATCCGCTGGTTTTGCTCAGGAAACGTCATATACTGTGATGAGGATACCGTTCCATTTTGCTGAAGGGTCCAGTCCCGGTTATAGAATGGCATCGCCAAGATGACCTTCTTACTGGAGACGACCTTCAGTAGAGTATCTATTGCATTTGAAATATAGGGAAGCGAAGCATTAGAGCCTGGATACACGCTGCTCTCGTAATGCTCATCGTACCCCATGATGACAATATAATCGGCTTGTTTGCCAAGTGCAGCATAGTCGAATGCCTCGGTCCAATCGGTTCCAAGATCAGGTGATACATCTATAGATAACGTGGCCCCCACGGCATGCAGCTTTTCTGCCAATAGTGTAATGAAGTCAGTGAAATACTTCCGATCAGCACCATCTACATTTTCAAAATCAATATTAAGCCCATCCAGACCATATTTACTCACCATGGCTACTAATTGCGTAATGGCTGTATTTCTGGCAGTAGTACTGGACAACAGTTGATGCGTAGCTTCTTGATCGGATCGATTACCGACCATCGCCCAAATCTTTTTGTGATTACTCTTTGCCCATGAAATCAGCGGGGTTTCTGTTAAATCCGATACGATCCCATTCTTCCCTACAAAATACCAACGCGGTGACAAGGTGTTCACATCCGATTTCAAGATATCACGCTCATACTCTGCGGTGGTTCCATACTGCCAACCGATGACGATCCCTTCATTTGGTGCATGCTCAAGTGCTGCAGCCCAGGTTTTATTTTGCAACACCCGATACATCAGTACAGCGGCTTCCTGCCGGGATATGGCTTCCGTTGGCCGGAAATATCCGGTTTCATCACCCTTCATTAATCCTAGCTTACTAACTGTAGCAACAGAATTGCTAGCCCAAGTAGCGATATGACTACTATCCTTGTAAGTTGTAAGATTACTAGAATTCCCAGTCGATTGCTTTAAGGATCTTGCCGTCCAGACAGCGGCCTCTTGTCTTGTCACTGCTTGTTTAGGAGCAAAGGTAGTCGCCGAGGTTCCAGTTGCCAAGTTCAACTGCACAGCTGTTTGGATAGAGCCGTAATACCATGCGTTTTTCGCTACATCTCTAAAGGATGTTACTGGACTGGCCACGGGATCAAGCTTTAGCAAACGTTCCAGTATCGTTATAAATTCGGCTCTAGTAATAGATTTCGCCGGTGAGAACTCCGTCAACGAGGTTCCTGTAATAATCTTTTTATTATATAAGTCGATAATTTCGTCTTTAACATAGCTGGTGCTTATATCTTCAAAAGGCGGCAGTTTATCCGCCAACATAGGCTGAATCCAGGAGCTTGTTGCGTAAATGATAACGATGGCTGCAAATATGAATCTACTGAATATACTCTTCACGAGATTCCTCCTATTGATATCAATTATAAAATTGTATCAAAGATTGAATTCTTATTCATTGATGAGATATTGGTAGATTACGTGCCTCATAAACTTAAGAAACCCGGCAGCGCTCACGGTAATCTTACCGCTAACGTCCTGCCGGGTTTCTTGTTCATTTGATGGTACTATTGTACTTTCTGTGGTTCTGGATACGTGACGCCAAGGGTATCGACAGTAACCTTCTTCATGACCGGTGGATGTTCTGGCCGATCAGAGCTGTCACGGGGCAGATTCACGATGGCATCTACTACTTCGAGACCTTCTGTGACCTTGCCGAATGCAGCGTAGCTTCCATCAAGATGGGGAGCATCAGCTGTCATGATGAAGAATTGGGAGCCTGCGGAATTCGGGTCTTGGGATCTTGCCATCGACAGGATACCTTCTGTATGCAGCAGGTTGTTGTTGAACCCGTTACCAGAGAATTCGCCAGCGATGCTGTAACCCGGTCCACCCATGCCGGTCCCGTCAGGGTCACCACCCTGAATCATAAAGCCGGGAATGACCCGGTGGAAGATGGTTCCGTCATAAAAGCCCTTTTGGATCAAAGAGATAAAATTGTTGACGGTGTTAGGAGCAACCTCAGGGTACAACTCGGCTTTGATGATACCGCCATCAGCCATTTCGATGGTTACTACAGGATGGCTTGCTGTGTCGGAGGGAAGCCCGCTGCCTTCGGCGTTGTTCTGCGGAGTGCTGGTCTCCTGTGGTGCTGCCGTTTCCTGTGAAGTATTGCTGGCTTGATTTCCCGTCTGATTGCCTGCAGCGCTACTGCTATTATTGGCTGCTGGCTTGGCACCACAACCGGACACTACAATCAGCAGCAAGGATAGCATTACCAGAAGGATGGCAGGATTCTTTCTTGTTAACTTCACCTTTTTATTCTCTCCTTTAGCTTGAAAAATCATTGTCTTAGCCTATAATAACCTCTTTGTCCCGCTGCATGCAAAAAAATGCTTGTCCCGTACTGGGGATTGGCACCTGTTGCAAAGAGGTTTACAATAGTAGGATGCTTCCAAGGAAACGCTGAAAGGACGTGTACTTGATGAACTTTTCGTGGAAGCGGAACCTGATCGTGCTTTGGGTAGGAGTTTTCTTTTGCAGTACGGCATATTCGATCTCGATTCCGTTCCTCTCTATTTTTCTCTCCGATGAGCTTGGGGTAACGAACCATTTGGAGATCTGGTCCGGTATCAGCTTTGGCATTACTTTTCTGGCCAGTGCTCTGATCGCACCGTATTGGGGTTCTTTGGCTGACAAATACGGTCGCAAGCCGATGCTGATTCGTTCAGGATTCAGCCTGGCCGCGCTGTATCTGATTAATTATTTTGTGCATGATCCATACGTCTTTCTGCTTGTGCGTATTCTTCAGGGCCTGCTAGCGGGTTTCATTCCTGCGGCCATTGCCATGGTAGCGACCAATACACCTGAAGAGCGGACCGGTTATGCCCTTAGCATTATGTCTACAGCAGGGGCAACCGGAAGCATCATTGGGCCGCTGATCGGCGGTGTGGTGAGCTATTATTCCGGGAACCGGAGTGCGTTCCTGTTCTCTGCAGTCATGGTTTTGGTCTCAGCGCTAATTGCCACTTTTTTTGCGCATGAGCAGAGCATTGACCGTTCTGCCCCGAGATCCCATGTGCGGGACGATATCAGGGAAGCGGCGAGCAACCGGGTGTTTATCACCCTTCTTGTATTGGGAGGAATCAGTACGTTCTCCGTGATGATTCTGGAACCGCTCATCCCGATCTATCTGCTCAGTATGGGTGTAGCTAAGAGTCAAGCCTCTCTCAGCTCCGGAATTGTCTTCTCCGCGGTCGGCATTGCTACCGTGCTAATGGCGCCGCAGTGGGGGCGCATTGGTAGCCGCAAGGGCTTCGGTGCCATCTTGTTCATCGGCCTGATCGGCGGAGGGATCGGCAACATCCTGCAGTTTTTCGTCTCGGGTTATGTGGAATTTGCCCTGCTGCGCTTTGCCTACGGCTTGTTCTACGCCGGAGTGCTGCCTTCCATTAATGCCATGATTGTACAGGTGACAGAGTCGTCCTTCCGTGGCCGGGCGTTCGGACTGAACCAATCAGCTTCCCAGCTGGCGACAATGGCAGGCCCGATTGTTGGTGGCTTGTTGGGAGGACTTATTCCGATCCGTTGGGTATTTGTTATTAACGGGCTGATGCTGCTGGGGGCGGCGCTACTGGTGAAATCGCGCAGACTGGAGGCTAAGCTATCGGAGGTTCGCCATCCAGGCACTTCCGCTTCATCGCAATAATTGACTGAAGTGCCCTGAACAAGGTTGTCTACCTATAAACGCCGCCAAGACGGGTAGTCTGGCGGCGTTTGGCTTTTATGAACTGCGGATGCTTATTCTGCTTCTTCTCCCCGTGAACCATTCAATACATCGATGCCGGGCATGGCATCGAGTGGGGGAGAGACAGGGTCTACGGGTGTCCCCGCCTCCAGATCATCTGCATCCGGGATGTCCTCCAGCGGTTCCTCTTCGTCATAGTCGGCTTCCACTGAAGTCTCGTTCTTATCTGCAAAATCAATAGCTGTTCCGGCCAAGCCCGCAGCGTTGGCCGCCTGCACAGCATCGGATTCGAGCAGATCATCCCGCTTTGGTGCTGGAGAGGCTAGAATCTGACGCTCCCGACTTTCTCGTTGGCGAAGTCCCGGCTCCGGAACGTTCAGCCCAATATCCGCGGCCAAATACTCATCCCCGACCAATACCGGGTCCGAACCTTCATCGACGACCCCATCAAAATCTACGGGGATGGCTCCGATGCGGCTGTGGGTGGCAAGCGCCGATTCCAGCGGGACCCTGTCTTTAGGGGCAGGTTCTTCGCTGTTGCCGCGCGTGGTTATTGTTCCAACGGGACGAATAACGTCTGTAGGAATGTCGTCTTCAGGCGAAATGTCGCGGCTTGTACGATACCGCTCATAAGTGAAATCGGCTTCTGTCTTATTGAATTCATTGCCCATATATCTCAGCTCCCTTAATGTGGTGTAAAATACCAACTCATATTTCTTTACCCTACTCTGCGGGTGCGAATCGTAAAGTGACAGGTGAACAGACCCCATCCATAATATATTCATTCCAGCCCTGCATTAACCAGATTTGGGGTAAAATCGTCTATTTTCGAGGTTATTTGCAAGTATAGGGAGGGATAACTCGAAGGCTGTCGAAATTAAGAAGCGTACGTACTATACATACAACTATCGACTTACTGAGGTGTCCAGATGAAGTTGCCATTACAAAAAACAGCGTTGGTAGTTTTTGTGCTGTTGCTGCTGACGGCCATCGTTCCTATGGGGATCGCTCTGGAATGGGGCGGACCATCCGGCAGAGCATTGCCCGGCTGGGAACTGAAATGGGAGAATACAACTGCACCCGATGCTGTGAAGGCGGCAGCATCCAGGGGCGATGAATGGATAGAAGTAATCGAACAAACACCAATGCCAGCGGCCCCGGAGGGAGCCCGTGGAGCATGGCTGCGGGTGACAGTCCCACGGCTGACAGAGAATTCAGCCCTGCTTATTGATAAAGTATTCGGAGAGGAAATTAAGGCATTCCTAAATAATAAGCTTGTTTATGATCAGCAAGGAAAGAGCAGCTTCAGCGGGAATAAAATTCTGATTCCCTTGAGCGAGGAAACCTCTGGAGGGCAGCTATATTTGTGGAGTAGCGTAGGCGGCAGTAAAGGACCCGGTATTGAGGGCCGCATTCTGGTGGGCAACTATGGGAAACTGCTGGATTACTATATCAAACAGGACTTCATGGATATTGTCATTGGTACGGCGCTTATCTTTATGGCGTCCGTCTTGATCGTGTGTTCCCTGTTTCTTAAGAAGGAGCCGTTCTCCAGCGCTTTATTGCTGATGCTGATTATTTTATCATGCGGAATTTTGGTCGTGGTGTACTCACCGCTTCTGCCACTTGTATTAAGAAGCCAGGGCAGGCTGACAGAGCTGCTGTTTGATCTGGCTTTGTTTACGCTACTTCCGACATTTACACTTTATTTTGAACGGATATTCGACAGCAGCAAGAACAGATTTATTGTTCCCTTCCGGAAATTCCAGATAGGCTATTCTCTCTTCAGTCTGTCGCTCTGGATATTGAATGCAGCTACATCTTATCGCTTGGACGGGATCTATCGGTTCATGACGGTTAGTGTTGTTGGGGTCCTGATGATTGTCCAGTTTGTCTTTTTACTAACTTTGGCGGCTATTTATGCCTATCGCGGCAATTCGGATGCCATCATTTTCACTACAGGGTTTGCCGTTTTTGCCCTGCTGTCGATGACAGAGTTATCCCTGTTCTTTGCTACGAATGAGAGATATCACTTCTACTGGTGGAAATGGGGGCTGGTGGTATTCATCATCTCACTGATCGTGATCCTGGGCAGAGGGTTCGCCAGAAACCATGAGCAAGTGGTGGAATATTCACGTGAGCTGGAGATGTTCAACAACGATCTGCAGCGTTCTGAGAAAATGGAGATTATCAGCGAATTGGCTGCGTCGGTGGCACATGAGGTGCGCAACCCGCTACAGGTGACCAGAGGCTTTCTGCAGATCCTGGGGGAACGCTCTGGCAAGAAGGAGAAGGAGTATTTGCAAATGGCCGTGGCAGAGCTGGACCGTGCCTCGCTAATTATTACGGACTTCCTCACTTTCGCAAAGCCAGGCATGGAGACGGTAGTCCAGCTCGATGTTTCTTCAGAGCTCAGACATGTATCGGGTATTCTGCTTCCGCTGGCTCACATGCAGGGAGGGGAGATTGAGCTGAAGTTGCAGCCTTGTCTCTATGTGCTCGGAAGTTCTTCCAAATTCAAGCAGGCTTTTATTAACATCATCAAGAACAGCATTGAAGCTTTGCGCGAAGAGGGGATGATCGTTATCACCTCCTGGAGATCAGGGGATCAAATTCTGATTAGTGTGAAGGATAATGGAGAAGGAATGAAGGTCAGTGAGCTGTCTCGCCTGGGCGAGCCATACTACTCCAACAAGACCAAAGGTACGGGACTAGGGCTGATGGTAACGTTCCGTATTGTGGAGGCGATGCAGGGAACTCTGGAGTTTCAGAGCAAGAAGGGCGAGGGCACAGAGGTACTTATCAAATTTCCAGCGGCCGACCCGGAATAGATTTTATTCCGTATTTAAAGGATTGGGCGGCCGCTTGCGCGAAATAGAAGGTAAGAATATAAAAGAGTCTCCCAATATTCCCCGCGAGGTGCTTGAATGCGAGTCTTTGTGAAAAGTCTTCATATAACAGCGGCACTTTGCCTTCTTCTAATGATCAGTAGTTCTCTGCTGGCATCTGCGGCGAATTCCGGAACAACATATGAGATGACCAAGTGGCAGATGGAATGGGATAGTCGTCCGCAAGCTCCGGTGCCGGGCCTGGAAAAACCTTCGGGTATCACGGACGGGCAAGTCTGGACAACCGTGGATGGTAGTCAAGGCAGTATAGAGCTGCCCCCGGGAATTTCTGCTGCCTGGAGCCGTATGATGATCCCGGAGCTACATTTCACCTCTCCTTCGTTGTACATTAAGACTCTGTACGCACTGCATGTCAAAGTTTTCGTGGATAACCGTCTTATTTTTGAAGGGGACCGCTCGTTTATTAAGGATAACTATTCTCTGCTTCTACCACTAGGTAGTGGAGACAGCGGGAAGATGTTATATATATGGACGGAAACGCTGCAGGACCGAATCGGCATCAAGGATAAAGTGATCATTGGCGAGCATAGTGAATTGTTCAACAATTATGTCAAGAACGGACTGATGGATGTCATATTGGGCAGCGCCTTTATTTTTGTAGCTTTAGTTCTGTTTGTATGTGTGTTTTATCTGAACCAGGCATATTTCTCCAGTATCGTGGCCCTGGCCATCGTTATCTTCTCCACAGGTGTGCTATCCATTACCTATTCTCCGTTTATCTATACCTTTTACAGCTATCTTGGCAGTGTGAGTATCGTCATGCTGGATATAGCGCTTCTATCACTACTCCCGTCCTTGACCTTCCTGTTCGAGAAAATCTTCGGAAGCGGCAAGTATGCAGTAATCCGGCGGTTTCGTAAGTTCCAGGTTGCCTACTCTTTGTTCTGTCTGGCCTGGCTTGTGATTAATGGGTTATCCGGGAACCGCTTTGTGGAGTTCTATTATTTTATTTCTACAAATATTGTGGGAATTATCCTCATTGTTCAGTTCATCCTGCTCATTGGCTGTGTCATCATTTATTCGGTCAAGGGTAATAAGGAAGCTATTATCTTTGCCATCGGCTTCGGTACAGCTGCGCTTACCGGGGCAGTGGAGCTGATCTGGTACTATGTTCGCAAGGGAGACTATGACTTAGTTTATTGGAAATGGGCGCTAGTCGTATTCATCATGTCTCTCTTTATCATTCTGGGTCGCCGCTTGATGCTGAATCACCAGATGGTAATCAAGTATTCGCGGGAGCTTGAATTGTTCAACAATGAGCTGCAGCGGTCGGAGAAGCTACAGATCATCAGTGAACTGGCGGCTTCTGTCGCACACGAGGTGCGCAATCCACTTCAGGTAACAAGAGGATTTCTGCAGCTGCTTGGCGGGGAATCACATGGCGCCGAGAAGAAATATTTGAACATGGCTATAAGTGAGCTGGACCGGGCCTCTAATATCATCACTGACTTCCTGACCTTTGCAAAGCCGGAATTCGAACAGATCAGCATGCTGAATATGAATGAGGAATTTCATCATATCGAGAGCATTATGCAGCCGCTATGTCATTTGAGTAACGGGAAGATGGATCTGAATGTAAGGGGTGAGCTGTGGGTAAAGGGGAATTCCTCTAAATTCAAACAGGCCTTCATTAATATTATCAAGAACAGCATCGAGGCGATGGGTGAGGACGGTCACATCAAAATCATGGTGTACGGGCAAGGCAATAAAGTGCACATTCATATAAGAGACAACGGGGAAGGGATGGAGCCTGAGGTGCTGAACCGCTTGGGGGAGCCGTATTTCTCTAACAAGACGAAGGGAACCGGGCTTGGGCTGATGGTAACCTTCCGTATTATTGAAGCCATGCAGGGGGAGATTGTGTTCTCCAGCAAAAAAGGAGCGGGAACCGAATCCATTACGACACTGCCGCTGGCAGATCGTCCGGATGCTTCCCACTCCTTATGAAGTTGATCTTGGTGTATTACCAGGAACCAAGTGGTTTAACGTCGGTTTTCAAAGCGCCGGTAGCCGGACTTGGAGGAATAACCAGATAGAATTCATTGGAGTCTTCCTCTACTGCCTTTAATGTAATGCTGTCGGGAATGATGATGCCCAGAGCTTCTTGGATGGCTGACTTCGGATCGCTGAGCAGTTTTTGTTTGAAACTCGGATCTTCCCATGCCTTTTGAATCAATTGATTTCTAAGAATCGCTTCTGACAAAATAATCACCCTCCCAAAATGGTCATATTTTCCTCATCAGTATAGCATAAGGCCTACTCTAATTCTATTACTATTTATGCATATCTGTCATATTTTTGGAGAGCCAGTAAGAGAGTCCTCCGGCCTGTAAAAGTCGTTTTTCTTCCTCGATAGCAGAAGAAATATGCGCTAAATTTTCTGATAACAACTGATGAAATTCATATAAATGAGGGGCATTCAGAGCATAGGCTGAAAGTCCGTCGTTGGTAGCTCTTGCGATGTCGGCGAAGCGTTCCATTCCCCCTGTCGTAAAAACGAAGTCCCTAACCTCCTCTAGAGTAAGTTCACTCTGGGCTTCCGGTCGATGGCTATTTGCGAGGGAGAGCAGGGAATTGTAGCTGCCAGATGTCCAATCTTCTTCCCAATCTTCGTAGTCATCCAGCATCTGCAAGGTGAACAATACATCATCCATCATCGCCTCGGAAGAAGTCACGACTTCATCATGACCGGTCAGAAGCAGGGCGGCGGTGCTGGAGAGCTTGAGGGGACTCGCTTTATGGGAGATTTTCAACCGGTTGTTGTTGAAGTAATCGCCCGTGTGTTCATTGCTGACACTGTCGGCCCATTCGGAAATATAGCGACTAAAGTACGACCAGAAGGGGGAATCTGAAGGAAACAGCTGCCGATAAATCTTGAGGAATTCTACATAGAACAAATTAGCTAGTGGCAAATGTGAACGGGCAAAGGACTCGTGGCTGTCCATCAGGTCATCCTGAATAAAAAAGTAGAGCATGAGGAACACATTACCCCGTGACATCTGGCGGGTGACTTCAACTGTCAGGCCGTAGCCATCCCGTAGCCAGAAGGGGAGCAGATAACAAATATAGTTCTTGTGACTCCCAGCCGTAAATACGTTAAAATGATCAAGGTAGGACATGCCCTGACCTTGCAGTGGCTCTGGAAATGCAGAGATGGTACGCCTGCTATCTTCAAACACCAAGCGAAGCTCTTCCTCATAAGCATAAAGCCAGTCCATAGGCGGTTCTCCTGTCATAAAATTAAATATTATGTAATAAAATGGGACGTTTGTCCTGATTATAGCGTTCCGCTATGACGATTTCAATCTTAATTTAGGGAGATATAGGACCATGGAATGGTATACTTTCGGGCAAATGCTGATGACCATCCGGATCGGTCAGAAAGCCCTGACGCCGGATGGACGAACCTTACACCGTTCCTCCGCAGGATTGTTCTGGAAGGGTGGACGCCAGGACGGTAAAATTGTAGAGATTAGGGACTATCTTTTCACCGATCTCTGGAGGATTGAGGAAGATGAAGAGAGTGGAGAAGAGGCTGGAAAGCGCGAAGCAATGGAGCGTAAGGAAAGGGAAATGCTTGAAAACCAATACGAAGAGCTGCGCTGGGAATATCTAATAGAGCGGCGTAGTAGAGCAGAGAATACAGGAAGAGGTGGAGAACATGGATAAAGTTGTATTTGGATTGGTTGGCGGTGGCTGGCGGGCCGAGTTTTTCTTGCGGATTGCGAAAGCGCTACCGGAACATTTCTCGGTTGGCGCGATGTACGTGCGGAATCCGGACAAGGCTGACGATTTGAGCAGAGCTTGGGGCGTGACTGTATATACGGATTTGGAGCAGTTCATCGCGGCAGGAGGATATTCCTTTGCCGTAGTTTCTCTGAGCCGGGAGGTTGCTCCGTCATTTATAGGAAGACTTGCTGTGGCACAGATTCCTGTGTTGACGGAAACACCGCCGGCCTCAGATCTGGAAGGACTGATCTCGCTTTGGGAGACAGTAGGCGGGGCTGCGGCCAAAATCCAGGTTGCTGAGCAATATTTGTTCCAGCCGCTGCATGCAGCCAGAATTGCACTGGCCCGATCCGGCCGGCTAGGAGAGATTAGTCAGGCCCAGATTTCAGCGGCACATGGCTACCATGGGATCAGCTTGATGCGGCAGTTACTCGGTATTGATTTTCAGAATGTGACCATTAGCGGCCGGGAATTCCTGTCCCCGATTATCAACGGACCGCAACGTAGTGGACCGCCGACAGCCGAAGAGACGGTGGAAGCCGATCAGAAGATTGCTTTCTTCGATTTCGGGAACAAGCTGGGTGTGTTCGATTTCACGGGCGAGCAATATTTCTCCTGGATCCGCAGCAACCGGATTCTTGTTCGGGGCGACCGCGGTGAGATTGTCAATCACGACGTCGCTTGGTTAGAGAGCTTTGACAATCCGGTATATAGTAACTTGCGCCGCATGGATGCCGGACATGGTGGAAACCTGGAGGGCTTCTATCTTAAAGGAATTGTGGCGGACGGAGAATGGCTGTACCGCAATCCCTTTGTCCCGGCCCGCCTGACGGATGACGAGATCGCAATTGCGGAGAGTCTGGCCCGGATGGCCGACTATGTGCGGGGCGGCCCGTCTTTCTACAGTTTGGCCGAAGGCAGCCAGGATCATTATTTGTCCCTGCTGCTGGATCAGGCTGTCGCCACGGGCACAGCTGTGACTTCAGAGACTCAGCCTTGGGCTTTGTAAGGCTGAGCCACAATCTCACTGCCGCATACCTGTAGCAGTGAGGCTGACCTGCTTGCAAGCCATCTGCTGAAAGTTGAAGCAGATGGCGCCGTGCAGCGGGAAGAAAGCGCATCTGCGCAGCAAGATAGAGCGGTCACAAGCGCATTTGCGTAGCAAGATAGAGCGGAACACAAGCGCATCTGCGTAGCAAGATAGAGCGGAACACAAGCGCATCTGCGTAGCAAGATATAGCGATACACAAGTGCATCTGCGCAGCAAGATAGCTTTGCAGCTGCACAAGCAGGCCAGCCTCCGAACGCGGGAGGCTGGCCTGCTGTGTTGTATGGCTGTGCCGATGCTTCAGGCACAGCTTGTGGCGCGCGGCACGGTTACACTTGTGCCGACTCCGCAAGGTCTGCGGCCAGCGCTGCGTACTGGCCGCGCAGGCGGACCAGCTTGGCGGTGCTTAGCGCCAAGCCGCCCGGCCGGTTGCGCTCCGTCCAGAGCAACCGGTACTCGTGGAGCAGCAGATCCAGATCATGGATCTGCGTAGCGAGCAGGCCGCGGTCCACTTGATCACGGCCCGCTGCCAGTTGCAGCTTCAGTCTGCCAAGCTGCACTGCATGGCTTATGAAGTGCACCCCACTGCGCAGCTCCCGCAGCACGAGTTCTGCATCCTCGGATTGCAGTGCCAGCCCTTCGATCCGCTCAGCGATATTCCCAGCGTAGCTCTCCAGCTTGTCGAAATGCTCTGCCGTAAGCTGGCCGAGTATCCGCAGATTGTCCAGATCACTGCGCAGCAGCATGGACAATTCGGAGTCGTTGCCGTGATAGGTGGCTTCTAGTGTATAGTAGTTGCCGAGATCCAGCAGCAACTGTCCGATGCTTGAAGAACGGTCCGCAAAGAGGAATTGATTCAGATATTCCGGAACATTAGCCTCCAGATTATCGTTAACACTCCAGGCAAGTGCAGCACCGTAGACAAATCCGGCATAGCTGACCGGAAGCTGCTGCCAATGTCCATGATCGCCCCAATCTGTAATGAGGTAGCCGATAGCACCATTGGTTTTGCCTTGAACAGCAGCATTGCGTAAGTTGGCCAGCATGTTGTCGGTACGTCCGGTCAGGGAGTTCCAAGAGCTGGTTCCGGGACAGACATAGAATGGAATGCCCGCCTCGCGGAATTTCAGTGTGTCCGCTTCAAATGGATGCTCGGCACTATAGCCCCATTCCATTGCGATGATATTCTTGGGGAGCTGCGGGATTAACTCGGGATGCTGGATAATAATATCGCCCCAGAACTGCATGGTTTTGCCGCGGGCTTTCACCAGTTCTTGAATCTTTTGCAGAAAAGACAGGTACAATGAACCCTTGCCAAGCTCCTCCGCCAGCGCCTTACTTTTGCCAAGCCCAAGCTCGTAGGTTTCGTCGCAGCCTACATTGAATTTGGAAGAGCTGAAGTAGGGCAGCAGATCGTCGTACATTTTCTCCAGCAGCTTGAGTACCTCAGGGTCTTCCGTATCAAAGGTACCAGGATGCATAGGCAGTCCATTGGGATAAAATTCGCTGTAGTACATGCTTTCCGGTAGTGAGAAGCCTTCCGGGATCTCCGCCAGGTGGTTGAATTCCGGCCGAGTGAGCCAACCCTCCATATGCCCGAAGCTGTTCTGATTAGGCACAAGCTCGATATAGTGATCCTTGCAGTAGGCATCCAGTTGAAGGATTTCCTCCCCGCTGATTGGAGTTTCCAGTTCCCATACCCGAGGGAAAGACTCATAGGCAAAAGGTGCGCCTTCTATATATAGCTGCAATTCATTGAGTTTCAGATCCGCCATTAGATCCACGATTTTGAGTAGGGTGCCGAGCTTCGGAACTTTATTCCGGCTAATATCAATCATCAGGCCCCGTGCGCCAAAGTCCGGTTCATCCCGGATCGTAAGAAACGGAAAGTTTCTCCCGGTCTGCTTCAGAATCTGTTTCAGTGTTGCTACGGCATAGAAAGCTCCTTGCGGAGAGCTGTAAGTCACGTGGACACCAGTCACTCCAGAATTAATCTCATACGCCTGCGGGGGCAGAGCGGGATCTTGATTAAATAGGAAAGCCGGTTGAACCATCGACCGGGTACCAATGGACAGGGCCAACTCGAAATTCAAGGTTTGCTTAATCAACCGCTGAAGTCTACGCGCACCCGGCAGAATCCCGGTCGGTGTAGAATTGGCAATAACGATTCGGCCGTTGGCCGGGATGACATAGGCCCCTTCGGCCACGTCCAAGGACTTGGGATGGGGAAGAAGCTGTAAGGAGACAAATTCAGGCATAGCATAGCCACCTCTTATTCATGTAGAATATGATCATCTTCCCTTTAACGATAACACTAGGAAACCAAGGAAGGAATGCATACGATGACCAAGCTCATGGATTATACGATCAGCCCTTATCCAATTGTCATCATAGATCCCAAGGTGGATGCCTCCCGGTTGAAGCTGAAGCCTATTCGAGTCGGGCAGGTGGGTCATTTGCCAGGAAGAACACTATTTCGTTCAGAGGTAGTGTTTGAACAGTGGGCGATTGTGTATATCGTCTCCGGCAGCGGAACTTATATGGAGAATGGCGGCAAGGCGCAGCAGGTACGCGAAGGCAGCCTGTTCTTCTTCCGTCCGGGATGTAGCTACAACTTTGGCCCCGCTCCGGGCGGGAGCTGGGATGAATACTATATCAACTTTAGCGGAACGCGTATTGCCGAATGGTTGGAGTCAGGTCTTATTACCGGGGGCATCGTATTTCAGGCGGAAGGTGTCAAGGGACTACAGGAGGTTTTCGAAGCTGTACTTGGACAGATGGAAGGGGGCGCGCCGGAGGACGCCGATCGGGCAGCGTTGTGTCTCGAACGGATGCTTTTGGAGTGTTCATTTATAATAGAAGAAAAAAATCGACCGTCTCAAGTTGATCCCATGCCTCAGATCAGGGAGGACCTAAATTTTTGTGTCTATGGCTCGATGGACTTGAATCAGATTGCGGCAAAGCATCATATCTCCATGTCTACCCTGCGTCGTCTGGTTCGGCGCAGCAGCGGGTATCCTCTGCAGGAATATATTCACCGGCTGAAGATGGCTGAAGCGAAGCATTTGCTGCTCAATACCTCACTTCAGGTGAAAGAGATTGCAGGACTGTTGCATTATAGCGATCCTTTTTATTTTTCCCGGTTGTTTAAGAAATATATGGGCATTTCACCCCTGTTATGTCGCAAAAACATATGATCAAACGACATTAATTCCGTTTATTCCTCTTTATTTTGTCGTAATTTGCAGTTTCTTGTTGACTTTTTTTATAGAACAATGTTACTGTTTACTTTATATGAGTGAGTTCACTTTAGTGCTTACGTACTATTAGCGGAGATGAAGGTCATGAGGGAATTTTACTGCATCCGTTGTCACAATCTCCATAGTGTAGACACCAGAGCATCATCACTGCGCATCCTTTCCACGGGGTATCATATTGTGGAAGGACAACGTTATCAGATTTGTATATGTGAATCCTCGAATTTGTATGATGCTGTTGCCAAGCAATCGGAATAACCGTCGGATACCAAGAGGTTTTTGGAGAATTATTGAAAATAAACTTAAAACAGCCTGTCCGAAAATCGGATAGGCTATTTGTGATGAAGATCTGACATATACCTCACATTGAATTCGCTTTCTTTTCGATATTTGGATACAAATAGCTTATCCACCAAAAAAGAAGGGCGTTTTCACGTTATTTATTTGTAATGTAAACGCTCACAACTATGCCTTCAACTTGTTATTGTGATTTTTCTCATGTATGATGCTTTTAACAAAGCACAAATTTAGCTGGCATTTTCCACAAAACTGGGGGAACAGGGTGGTGGGAATGAATATTAAATCAACTACGGAAGACAAAATGGTTGCCTTTTACCGATGCTTTTCATTGTCCCTAACGTCATTGATGTTTCTTTTTAAACCGACGGGACCTTCCGTATTATACAAATCCCTTATCATCATTCTGTTATTTATCTTGGCCCAAGGCTTCGTTATGGGCTACCGAAGGCTCCGAAACAGACCGCGGATCCTAATGTTGGCTGTGAGCACAGAGATGACACTGATTATTCTGCTTACTTTACTTACTGGCGGCTACGACAGCCCATTTAGGCTTTATGTACTTAATCCTGTTCTCATTGCTGCAGGATCATTGTCCCTATACTTTGGTTGGAGTTTGCTTCTTAGTTATATCGGCATAGTTATCGCTTTTTGTTACCTTTTTCTCAATTCTGCGAATAAGTCTTTTGCCGCAGCCGTTCTTGAGAACGGGAATCTATTTCTTGCACTAGTACTTACTCTTATAGTAATGCAGATGGTGGCCCGAATCAAACGTCAGCGGGAGGAAGCCAACGCTAGGACCAAAGAGACGCTCGAACAGATCAAATCGCTATATCATATCGTTGAGACCTCCAGCCAGCATGATTTCATGAATATCGGCCAGGTGATTACGGACTATGTTGTGAAACTTACGAAGCTGGATAAGGCGTTGTTCTGGTTTGCCAAAAAAAGCGGGGAGCCTGCGCCGGAGAGCCGGCAGACGGGCTGGCATCAGGAAGATGAGCTATTTCTCTTCTCCGAACTCGAGAAGCATGAACATGAGTGGCGGCTGCAGCGCGATCCCGTATTCAAGAGTCTGCCTGGATTGGGTGACTTTCTGTTGATGCCTGTCCGTATGAGTACCCGATTTGTAGGCATGATTGGCGTGAAGCTGGAATATGCGGAGGGCCTGGAAGGGCGAAGATGGTACATTCAGCAGTTGATGTTCCTGTCGGAGCTGAGTGCGATCATTATGGAGCGCCATGAGCTAGGGGTTATCGAGAACCGGCTGATCATCACGAATGAACAGAATCGAATTGCCGACGAAATGCATGACAGTGTGTCGCAAAGCCTATTCGGCATCGTCTACGCAACGCATTCTCTGAAGCAGACCTGGAGGAAGCTACCAGATTATCAGCTGGAGGAGCAGATAGACCTGATTCATGAATCAGCCACCAAGGTTGCCAAGGAGTTGCGAATCACCATCTACAGTCTCAGTTCCAAGAAAAGCGGTGGGCCTACTTGGCTGGGTATGGTTCGTTCGCACCTAAAAAGCTTATCGAGGTTGAATGATGTGGAGATTGAACTTAAAATAACGGGGGATGACTTCAGTCTTCCTTACCCTTACCATAAGGCGTTGTTCCGAATTATCTCGGAAGCTACAGGTAATGCCATCCGCCATGGGGCGGCGAGCCGAGTGGAAGTTGAACTGTCTCTGAAGCCCAAGTGGATCAGATTATCCATTTCTGATGATGGGACCGGATTCGATGCGGCTCTGCTACACACTGAATCTGAAGCAAGCACTGGCGGACTCGGCATGAAGAATATGCAGTATCTCACCCAGTCGCTGGGTGGCGATTTTCAATTATCAAGCAGTAGGAATGCAGGTACCAAAATATTGATCCTGATACCTGTCGGCACGGCGGAACTGAAAAATGCATAAATTTTAGGCAGGAGGTCGTTTGAGTGAAAATCGTCATTGTAGATGATCACCCGTTGGTGAGAAGAGGATTGGCAGCGGTCATTTCGATGCAGCCTAATGTGCAGTTTGCAGGCGAGGCTACAAATGGCCAGGAAGCGTTGCTTGTGATTGAGGAGACGCAGCCGGATCTTGTGCTGATTGATCTGAAGCTGGCCGATGAGTCGGGACTTGATGTAATCAAGGCGGCACGTACACGCGGGATTTCCAGCAAATTTATCTTATTAACTTCGTCTGCTAGTAGGGAAGACTTTCTTAAGGCAGAGGAGGTGCTCGTCGACGGGTATGTGCTTAAGGAGGCACTACCTGAGGAATTGCTGTTCGCCATCCAGTTGGTACACAAGGGGAGGAAATATTATGACCCCGGACTGATGGAGGACAAGATGCGGATGACGGGCAGCAGCCCGACCGACGAGCTGACGCCGAAGGAGAAGGAAGTGCTGATCGAGCTTGGGCAGGGAGCCTGCAACCGGGAGATTGCCTCAAGACTCTTTATCAGTGAATTTACAGTGAAGAAGCACGTCAGCCAGATCCTGGCGAAGCTGCAGGTTGCCGACCGTACACAGGCGGCGCTATATGCCAATGCGGTTGGACTGACGAAATTCGAAATGTCATATGATTAAGGCGACCCGCCTCAGGCGGGATTGCCAGAAGAACACGGACTATTGTCCGTGTTCTTTTTTTATGCCTACACAGTTTAGCACCTTAACCTGAACAATTTCTGAACAGTGTCTAAGTTATCGATATGGCACTAAAGTATACCATCCCCCCTCTAAAGGTGTAGACCCCCTTATCCCAAAGTGAAACGGAAAGTAAAGATATGGCCCATGTGGGGACATGAAGTGATCGGTAGAATAAAAGTAAGATAACTGAAAATTTCATGGATGCTTTCAAAGCATTTTATGCGGAAGGAGGGTTACTGTGGAAAAGACGATTCTGGACTATATTCATTTGATCAAGAAAAGGTTATGGCTGATTACGGTATTTGTACTGATCTCCTGTGCTACAACCCTCTACGTCAGCAAAAACTTCGTTGTACCCGTCTACTCCGCCTCCGGACAGTTGCTTGTTAACAACATTGCAAATGTGCCCGCAGGTAGCAACCTCAACGAGTTGAACTTCAGTATCAATCTCATCGAGAGCTACAAGGAGATCATCAAATCTCCAACGATCTTGAAGGAGGTAGTAGCTGACCATCCTGAGTTCGGACTGACGCAAGAGAAGCTTGGAAAGAAGCTGGAGATCAAGTCTTCAGACAAAAGCCAAGTGATCAATCTCAGTGTGGAGGATGAGAACTACACCAAAGCAGCCGGCATTGTAAATGCCGTGTCTCAGACCTTCATCCGCAGCCTGCCGTCACTGATGAAGCTGGACAATGTGACGCTCCTGACACCGGCTGATCCGGCCAACAAGCCAGTTGCCGCAAATGCAGGCATCCTGATGAATATTGTCATCAGCTTTGTCGTATCGCTCATGGCGGCGCTCGGCATCATTCTCCTGATGGAGACGCTGAACAGCACGCTCCGCTCGGAGAAGGAAGCAGAGATTGAGATTGGTCTTCCAGTCATCGCGAGCATCCCGGCCATTCGCAAGCGCGATCTGAGCAAGGGTGCGGGTCTCAATGAGAGAGTAGGGGAGGGCACCTATGCTGCCGCTAAATAGCAGTTTGATTACAGATTTTAATCCTTCTTCACATATTTCGGAATCGTTCCGTTCGCTACGTACCTATATCCGGCAGCTTGGATTGCTGCATAAAGACGGTGGTCAAGTGCTGCTCTTTACTTCAGCAGAGAGGGGCGAGGGCAAGACAACGATTTTGTCGAATCTGGCGGTATCCTTTGTACAGGATGGCAAGAAAGTGGCAGTAGTCGACTGTAATCTGCGAAATCCGGGAATTCACACGGTGTTCGGGGTCGACGGCGGCGAAGGGCTGGCAGCTTACCTCGATGGGCTGAAAGAAGCGGATGAGATTCCTGTTCTGGGGAAGCTCGACAATCTTACCGTCATCCCGGCAGGGCACGCCGTAATTAGTCCGCCGGATCTACTGGGCAGTGATAAGATGGCCGCCTTGCTGAAGGTACTCAAAGACAGTCATGATCTCATCCTGATTGATTCTCCTCCAGCCGTTGCTTACAGTGATGCCCGAATTCTGGCACCCCAGGCGGACGGAGTGATCCTTGTCGCTAAATACGGGAGAACCAAGCGTGACTCATTGCGCAAGGTGAAGGTGCTGCTGGAGCAGACCGGCTCCAAGATTCTAGGCATTACTATGAACCAGAGTAAATAACGATACATTCAGGCTATCCAAACTTTTAGGAGGTAGAGTGCGATGAAAAAGGTGAAAAAGGTAATTATCCCTGCAGCAGGTCTGGGTACGCGCTTTCTTCCTGCCACGAAGGCCATGCCTAAGGAGATGCTTCCTATTATCAACAAGCCCACGATTCAGTACATCGTGGAGGAAGCTATTGCCTCGGGCATTGAGGACATCATCATTGTTACCGGTAAAGGGAAGAGAGCCATTGAAGATCATTTTGACAATGCATTTGAACTGGAGTCCCGCCTGCTGGAGGACGGTAAGCTGGAGCTGCTGAAGGAGGTTCAGCGTTCTTCCAAGGTGGAGATTCATTACATTCGCCAGAAGGAACCGAAGGGTTTGGGTCATGCCGTTTGGTGTGCCAGACGTTTCATTGGTGACGAGCCCTTTGGCGTTATGCTTGGCGATGATATTGTCACTGGCAGAACTCCATGCTTGAAGCAACTGATTGACCAATATGAAGAGACACAGAATTCGGTGATCGGCGTGCAGGAAATTCCGGAAGAATTAACGAGCCGCTACGGGATTATCGAGCCTGATTTCCAGGATGGACAGCTGTACCGGGTGAACAACTTTGTAGAGAAGCCGCCGCTCGGCACTGCCCCTTCTAATCTGGCGATCATGGGCCGTTATGTATTTACGCCGAAGATTTTCAAGTACCTCGACCTGCAGGAAACAGGTGCAGGTGGCGAGATTCAATTGACGGATGCCATTCAGAAGCTAAACCAGAGTGAGCGGGTATACGCGTATAACTTCGACGGTACAAGGTATGATGTTGGCGAACGGCTCGGGTATATCTTGACTACCTTGGAATTCGCGCTGCAAAACGAGGATCTGCGTTACCCCGTGATGGATGCTATGGCGGAATGGCTAAGCAAAGCCGGACAAACCACCCTGACAGGATAAGCTTTAAGCCCGCCGGAATAATCCGGTAAGATAACAAAATTTGTAAACATGAGGAGAGTTGAGCATGCAAAAACTGCCGGAAGACTATGAGTACGTCCTGCCGAAACTTTACATGCTGCATGCCAAGGAGGAAGCGAAAGATTCCGATTCCTATCTGGTGATGAAACGGATGATCGATGTCTTCTGTTCTGCCCTTGGCCTTCTCGTCTTGCTGCCGCTGTTCCTGGTAGTGGCTGCTATGATCAAGCTGGAAGATCCCAAGGGGAAAGTATTCTTCCGGCAGAACCGTGTAGGCAAGCACGAAAAGCAGTTTCCGATGTACAAATTCAGATCCATGGTATCTAACGCCGAGGAGCTGAAGGAACAACTGCTGGCCTATAACGAGGTAAGCGGAGCGATGTTCAAGATCAAGAACGATCCGCGGATCACACGGACAGGAAGATTCCTGCGCAAGACGAGCATCGATGAACTGCCGCAGCTATGGAACGTGCTGCTGGGCCATATGAGCCTGGTAGGTCCGCGTCCGCCGCTACCGGAAGAAGTAGCACAGTATACAGAATATGACAAACAGCGCCTTACCGTCACACCGGGCTGCACCGGCTACTGGCAAGTCAATGCCCGTAACAGTGTCGGTTTCGACGAGATGGTACAGCTCGACTTGACTTATATTCATATCCGCAGCACGATGCTGGATTTGAAAATTATCTTGAAGACCGGCCTCATGCTTCTGGGGTCCAAAGATGCTTATTAATCTTGTGGAAATTAGGTGAATGCCGATGCGTGAACACGGAGTCGCTCCCAAGATTTCCATCATCGTTTGCACATATAACCGGGCCGCTCTACTGATCAAGACCCTTCATTCTCTGGTACCGCTGGAGAATTTGGAGCAAGCAGAGATCATCGTGGTGGATAACCGCTCGAAGGATGATACAGCGTCCCTGGTCAGGACGTTTATCGAAGATTACAGGACAGAGATGGATATTCGCTACATTTTCGAACCTATGCAAGGATTGTCGGCTGCCCGAAATACAGGGATACTGGCCTCCAAATCCTCGCTGATTGCCTTTCTGGACGATGATGCTATCCCTTGCCGGACCTGGATTACAACGATTGTATCCACCTTTGAGGAACGGCCGGAAGTGATGGCTATGGGAGGTAAAATTGCCCCGATCTTCGAGACAGGCCGGCCGGAGTGGCTGATCAAGCCGTTCGAGCTTCCTTACACCATTGTCGATCTCGGCAACAGGATTAAGGAGTATCCGGGTCGTCTCCATCCCTGCGGAGCCAATATGGCCATGCGCAAGCCAGTCTTTGATATCAGCCTGTTTCCACTGGATCTGGGCCGGAAGGGGGAATCCCTTTTGTCTGGCGAAGAGACCTGGTTGTTCGGGCAAATCAAGCGCCAAGGGCATGCGATCCTGTATCATCCGGACATGGCAGTGGATCATTTTGTTCCGAAGAGCCGCCTGTCTGAGGACTGGATTCTGAAACGGTATTACAGTCAGGGCATTTCCAATGCCATGAAAAGCGAAAGCTTGAAGGACCGGGTGGTCCTGCTGGGAACAACAGCTGCGAAAGTGCTGTACATCATGGCGGATTCGGTTCTTTCCCGGAGCCGGGGAAAACGGCTTTTGAACAAGTGCAGACTGGAGAGTATCCGGGGAACCCTGCACATGATCTGGAACCGGAAGAGAGAATCCGCAGCGGGGTGAGGGGAAGGACATGACTAATTTTGGATGGAGCTTCAAAGCAGGCGCTGTGCCGTACGGGGTGCTCTATCTCATCTCCGCCCTGCTTCTGGGAACAGCGGTGATCTACCAGCCGGTGCTCGTAGCCGCTGTAGTGCTATTAATTATTCTGCTGGGGATCTCGATCGCGCGTCCGGAATGGATCAGCTATTTTGTACTGCTGACGACGGCAATTTCCGTCAACTTTCTGTATGAGGGTAGCCTGTTCGGGATAGAGATCCTGTCGCTCTACAAGCTGGCTATTCTGGCCCTGCTGATACCGTGTATCCTGGTAAACGGTCTGCGGTTCAAGCTGAGTCAGCCCTTATGGGCCTTACTCGCGCTGGTGTTTATCACCTTCGGGTTCTCGATCTGGCTGCCGCAGATGACTTCATCCATCGCTGTTAAGGCGTTTATCGGTCTGTCGCTTCCCTTTGTGTTTCTCTTGATTAATTGGAAAAAAGAAGTCGCCGAGCAGCAGATCCGTATCATTTGCCTGCTGCCGCTGGTCAGCCTGCTGGTTGGAGCACTGCTGCAAGCTGCACATCTCCATTCTTTCTTTGATGTTGAATTCACAGGGGCAGTACGGGTGCAGGGGGCCAACATCCCTTCGCATCTGGCGATGCTGGCCTTTCTGGGAGTCGCCATCCCGTTTATTGAGATTAAGCGCTACCCGCAGCGCGCCAAGTTCTTTTACACCCTGCTCGGTCTGAATTTCTTCATTCTGATCGGAACAGGAACAAGGGGGCCGATTCTGGCCTTGGGCCTCATGGTCCTCTACTACTTCTACGATATTCTGAAGCAATATCTGAAAGGGAAAACCCTGTACCTGATTCCGCTGCTCTGCTCGTTTCTTCTGATCTTTGCCGCTGTATATATGCAGCTTGACAACCTCAAGAAGCGTTCTTTTGAACGGACGACGGAAACGGGAGTGGATCTGTCAGGGCGGACGGAAGCCTGGACGTATTTTCTGAACAAGGCGGAGGATTCACCTTGGGCAGGAAGAGGCCTGGGTGCAGTAACAGTGGCGAATGACGGCTCATTGTACAAAGGCTTCGTCGTTCCTCACAACGAGTACATCCGGTTTTATTTTGATGGCGGGTATATCGGCGCCAGCCTGTTGATGCTCTCCTTATTGGCTGTATTTCTTCTGGTTTACAGAGCTTTGGCACCGCCGGTCAAACCGTATTATGTGTTTTTTATTGCAGCGTTCCTGATCTATTCGTTCTCCGACAACACGCTGTCGACGGTCCAATTCATTATCCCGTTCTGTTGGTACCTGAACTGCCTGTATCGATCTTCACGGTAGGCCGATCCCCACAAAAAGAAGTGATACGATGAATCAAGTAAATATGTTCGATGTCAAATTTGATAACTATGATTTCATGGATCTGCTCGATTACATTGACAAGACAATCCGGGAACGGAGCCAATCCTACATCCTGACCTGCAATGTCGATCATGTGATCAAGCTGCGCAAGGACAAGGAATTTCAGAATGTATACTCAGAGGCGGGTGCGGTAGTTGCAGATGGAATGCCACTCATCTGGGCTTCGAAAATGCTGGGCAAGCCGCTCAAGCAGAAGGTGTCCGGTGCAGATCTGTTCAGTCGGCTGGGCAATGCCTTTGAGCAGCGGAAATACCGGCTGTTCCTACTCGGCTCAGCTGAAGGCGTGCCGGAGAAAGCGATCCGTAACCTGAAGGCGGCGTATCCCGGTATGAACATTGTCGGTTCTTACTCTCCCTCCTATGGCTTTGAGCATAACGAGGAAGAGAACGAGCGAATTGTGAGAATGTTGACCGAGAGCCGGCCGGATATTGTGTTCGTCGGGGTAGGCGCACCCAAGCAGGAAAAATGGATCTATCGCCATTACACCTCTTATCAGGCACCGATTTCGATCGGTGTGGGTGCAACCTTTGATTTCCTCTCCGGTTCGGTGAAGCGGGCACCCGGCTTTATGCAGCGAACGGGTCTTGAATGGTTCTGGCGTCTGAGTCAGGAGCCAAGGCGATTGTGGAAAAGATATCTGGTCGATGACACACAGTTTCTGATCCTGCTCCTTAAGGAGTTGCGGAAGCGGGATAAAGCGAAGGGAGGCGGGGGGAGACAATCATGATGAGCCGGAATGAGAACAGCCTGACCCTGCCTTCACTTGCGACCTTAAAGACGGCCGGGAATACTTGGGCACTGGCTGCTATCTGCCTTGTGCTGCCGCTGGTGATTGGCTTTGCCAGCGCTAAGCTAAGTCCCGCCAACAGTTTGCAGGGGGCGATTCTAGCGGGCGTATTATTCCCGGCATTCCTCTTGGCACTGTTGAAGCCGCGTCTGCTGTTAGCCTACACACTGCTGATCTGGGCAATTGCCCCGGAGCTGCGGCGGATCTCCGACTGGTCGGAGGGCGTATACCATTCCGTATCCATGCTCAGCCTGGCACCTCTGCTGACCGGTGCAACCTTGGCTATTCCAGTGCTGCGGGAGATTCATAAGATCAAGAAGCCTTCCGCCCGCATCATTCTTCTGTTCGGAACTGCGCTTGTCTACGGTGCCCTGATTGGGCTGGCAAAGAACGGTATGAGCTCCGTCTATGATCTGGCCAACTACCTGGTCCCGCTGATGCTGATTCCGTACTTTGCGGTTATGCGTTTCACCGCCAAGGACATCGATCGGCTGCTGTACGACTACGCGAATATAGCTGTCCTGGTCTCGATTTACGGGATCGTGCAGTATTTGGTTGTTCCGCCATGGGATGCCTTCTGGATGAACCACGCAGAGATGATCTCGATTGGATTTCCGGTTCCACTGGAAATCCGAGTCTTCTCTACACTGAATTCTCCCGGTCCGGCTGCAGCTTTTCTCGTCTTCGCCCTGGTGCCGATGATTCTGGAGAAACGCTGGCAGGGAACACTCCGCTGGGTCGGCGTTATGCTCGTTGTAGTCTGCCTGCTGACGACCTTGGTCCGCGCAGCCTGGCTGGTTCTGCTGGTCATGCTGCTCGTCTACATTGCGTCTTCCCCTTCCAAGGGGAAATGGAAGACCCTGCTCCAGCTCATATTCGTTGCTGCAGCGCTCTTTTGGATCGTTCCTAAGCTACCCGGTGCCGAAGGGCTGGTGGCGCGAATGGAGACCCTAGGCTCCGTTCAGGAAGACCATTCTTACAACGAACGCCTTGATCTGTGGCAGCGTATGGTTCCGATGGTCGCTTCCAATCCGGTAGGGCAGGGAATCGGCAGCGTCGGCCAAGGGACGAAGATCGGCAATGGTGGCGAGCTTGGGGAGTACGGCAACATGGACAACGGCTTCATTGCCTTGTTGCTGACCTTTGGTGCCTTGGGCGGACTGTTTTTCTTCTGGGCACTGGGAGCGGTGCTGAAGCAGATTGTGGTCAGGGTGGCCAGCAGGGATAGCCTGCAGCCGTATGCCCGGCTGTCCCTGGCGGCCTGGATGGGAGCAATCGCCTCGCTGATGTCCGATAACGGGTTCCCGGGACTCAAGGGATACCTGATCTGGATGCTGATTGGCCTTGGCCTCAGCGGCAAAGAGATTATAGAGAGCAGAAAGAAGGGAGCACCACATGCAGCAATTGAACGCAAAATCACTTCCGGCTAGCTCGATATGGTCCTCCCTCCGGCAGTTCACCAAGAGCAATGATAATAGCTCGGCTGCAGTGAAAACCATGTTCGTTAGTGTACTGATCCTGGTACTGAACATGCTGACGGGCGTACTGACAGCCCGCTATCTTGGTCCATCAGGTCGCGGTGAGCAGACCGCGATGGTGAACTGGTCGCAATTCCTGGCGTTCAGCATGAGCTTCGGTATTCCGTCGGCGCTGATTTATAACGCCAAGAAGAACCCGGAGGATGCTGGCATTCTGTACCGGATGTCGCTGCTGATCGGGCTTTGCTTCGGCGCAGCCGCTACAGTGGTTGGTGTTGTGGTGCTGCCTTACTGGCTGAAATCCTTCAGTCCGGAGGTCGTCCATTTTGCACAGTGGTCGATGCTCCTGTGTCCACTGATTGTGATCTCACAGGTCAACAATGCCGCGTTCCAATTCAGAGGCGATTACAAGCGATTCAACTGGATGCGGTATCTGGTTCCTCTGCTCACCTTGGTGATGATCGGAATTCTGATATTTACGAAAACCATCAGTCCCTTTACTACAGCAATGGCTTATCTGCTGCCAGCTGTACCAATCTACATCTATATTACAATCTCGCTGCTTCGCGCCTACAAAGTGAAGATGAGAGATGCCTACCTGAACTTCAAGCGATTGTTCACCTATGGGATGGGCTCTTATGGTAATGACCTGCTGGGGCAGTTCTCGTACTATATTGACCAGATTATCATTGCAGGTCTGCTGCGACCTGCGGATCTCGGGCTGTATGCGGTGGCGGTCAGCCTGTCGAGAATGGTTAATTTCTTCTCTACCTCGATTACGATTGTGCTGTTCCCCAAAGCATCCGAGCTGCCCAAGGATGAGGCGATCGCACTCACGTTCAGGGCCTTTCGCATCAGTACAACGTTCACCCTGTTGGGATCGCTGTTCCTGATGGTTGTAGCCCCGTTCGTGATTCCTTTACTGTACGGCAAGGACTTCAATACGGCACTGACCGTGTTCCGCTTGCTGCTGCTGGAAGTTACGATCAGCGGCGGTACACTGATCCTGGCGCAGGCGTTCATGGCGCTGGGCAAACCGAAATTCGTATCCATTCTTCAAGGCGTAGGTTTGGCACTGGTGATTCCATTGCTGTTCATCCTGGTGCCGCGGTTCGGATTGTTCGGTGCCGGTGCGGCAATGCTCTCGTCGGCTGTATTGCGGTTTGGTTTTATCATTCTGAATATTCGCTACAGCCTGAAGGTCAAGATTCCGCGGCTGCTGATCAACGCGCAGGATATCCGCTGGATGAAGACGACGATGAATTCCTACATTCGCAAGAAACCTGCGGATGCCCAAGGTTAAGGGCAAGAGAACTTATGTAATAGAAGGAGGAACCCCTCATGGATTCAGTGACAAGCGTGCTTGGCAGCCCGGGTAGTTATCCGATCTCGGCTGTCATTATCGCTCAGGACGACGAAACTCGCATTTCCAAGGCCATTCTGTCCTGCAGACTTTTTGCCGACGAGGTTGTAGTCATCGACGGAGGCAGCAAAGACGGAACGGTAGGGCTCGCCGAGAGCCTGAATTGCCGGGTGTTCGTTAATCCATGGCCCGGATACGCGAAGCAAAGGGAATTCGGAGTGGAACGCGCCGTCCATGATTGGGTCTTTCTTATTGATACCGATGAAGTGGTCAGCGACGAACTGGCTGCCGATATTCTTGAACGAAAGCCCGGGTTGTCCGATCCCGGCGTGGCCTATTCACTATACCGGATCGGAGATTTCCTGGGCCGATGGCTGGATCGTGGAGAGCGTCTGGTGCGGCTGTACAATCGCACTCAATATGGCATCCGCAACAGTCTGGTCCATGAAATGCCGGATGTGTCAGAGAAGGATACCGTCCGCTTGCAAGGAACCTTGTGGCATCAGGGCTTCCGCAGCATTAATGACCATGTGGCCCGGTTCAACAAGTATACCGACCTTGAGGCGCAAAGCGCCCATGACAGCGGCAAGAAGTTTCGGATCAGCCAGCTGCTGCTGAGACCTCCGGCGCGTTTTCTGCAGAAGTATTTTATACATGGATTGTTCAGGAAAGGGATGGCGGGTTTTGCCGTATCCGTATTTTGGGTGATGTATGAATTCATGGTTGCCTTCAAGCATTACGAGTTAAAAAGCGCGGAAAAGCTAGCGAAGCATAATGAGCTGGCGCACAATCAAACACTGGCTGAGGTCCAGGCGCAAATTCAGGCCGAGACCCAGGCGGAGAAGGATAAGAAGGGGGAGAGAAGTTATGCCGTACAATGACGGATTGAACATTATGACAACAGGCCTTAGCTGGCCGTCATTACAGCCGGGTGGACTTAATACGTATTTCAAATCCATCTGCGAGCAGCTCTCCTCACGCAACCAGGTGGATGCCCTGATATGCAGTCAGGAAACGCCGCAGGTTCAGGGTCAGCTCATTATTCACAATGCTGGTGATCCCAAGGACACCATATGGAAGCGCAGGGATGCGTTCCAACGCAAAGCGGCGGAGCTGATGGGAAGCGGCAGCGGAAGAGTGGATGTGCTTTACTCCCATTTTGCACCCTATGGTCTCGGTCCGGCGATTGAGGCCAAGAAACGCGGCATTCCGGTCATCATGACTTTCCACGGTCCATGGAATGAAGAGATGAAGATCGAAGGCCGGGGCATCAAGCACCGGGTTAAAACGACGCTCGCCAAATCCATCGAACGCAAAGCCTATAAACTCGCAGATAAATTCATCGTGCTCAGCGAGACGTTCCGTGACATTCTCCATGAGCTGCACGGAGTTCCGCTTCACAAGATCGTCGTCATTCCCGGAGCCGCTAATGTGGATCGATTCCATCCGGCGACCAATAAGCTGGCGATCCGCCGGGCGTTAAACCTGCCGGAGGGGGCTACGACAGTGCTCACCGTGCGCAGGCTAGTGAACCGGATGGGGCTGCTGCAGCTGCTGGACGCTTGGAAGCAAGTCTCGGAGCGCTTCCCGAATGCGATTCTGCTAATCGGCGGCAAGGGGCCGCTGCGCGGAGAGCTGGAGGAGAAAATAGCCGACTATGGACTGAACAATAAGGTTCGTCTGCTTGGCTATATTCCTGATCAGGATCTCGCTGGCTATTATCAGGCTGCTGATATGTTCGTGGTGCCTTCGCAGGCACTGGAGGGCTTCGGTCTCATTACTGTCGAGGCGCTGGCCACCGGACTGCCGGTTATGGCGACTCCAATCGGTGGCAACCGGGAGATTCTACAGGGCTTCCGGCCAGAGCTGCTGTTCAAGAGCCCGTCCAGTGAGCATATAGCGGACGGCATTATCCACATGCTGGGGAATCGCAAGCTGCTCCCGAGCCGGGAGGAATGCCGGGAACATGCTCTGGAGAAATATACGTGGGAGCATGTGGCGGATGACGTTGAATCCGTCTTCCATCAAGCGCTCGAAAAGGATGTGGCAGCAGGATGCTAAAAGTTGCTTACATCGATCATACCGCCAAGTGGAGCGGCGGGGAAGTTGCGCTGTTCAACATCCTTACGAATATCGGCGGACAGATTGAGCCGCTAGTTATTTTAGCCGAAGAAGGAACCTTGGCGGACCGACTGCGGGAAAAGGGTATCGACGTGCGGATTATTCCGCTCGATGAGAGTATCCGTACCCGAGGCCGCAATGCAGTGAATCTGGGTGCCCCGGCCGCCGCGCTGGGCCTGCTGACTTATGGCCGCAAGCTGGCGCCGATCCTAAAGCAGGAGAAGGTGGACTGCGTGCATACCAATTCGCTGAAGTCGGCACTGTACGGAGCAATCGCCGCCAAGAAAGCGAAAATCCCGCTGATCTGGCATATCCGTGACCATATTGGTGCTCCTTATTTGAAGCCCATTGTTGCTAAAGCCATCCGGCTGTTGTCACGTCTGCTCCCGAACGGCGTCATCGCGAACTCACACTCCACGCTAAGCGCATTGGAGTTGCCGAAGTCGAAGAAGACGCTGGTGGTCTACTCGGCCTTTGCCAAAGCCATCGGCAGCGGGATTGGAATCGGCCGCAAGGATCGTAAGGACTTTAACGTTCTGCTGGTGGGTCGGCTGGCACACTGGAAGGGCCAGCATATTGTACTGGAAGCTGCGAAGACGTTCAAACACGACGAGCGGGTGAAGTTCTGGCTGGCAGGTGATGCGTTATTCGGTGAAGCAGAATACAAGAATGAGCTGATCACGACCATCGAGCGCGAGAAGCTGTCCAATGTGAGCCTGCTAGGGCATGTGGAGGATATTCAGGGCCTCATGGCTAAAGCGGATTTATTGATTCACACCTCGGTGACCCCTGAGCCATTCGGTCAGGTGATTGTCGAAGGCATGGCAGCAGGCCTGCCGGTTATTGCCTCGAATGAAGGCGGTCCGGTAGAGATCGTAGTTCCAGGCGAGACGGGGCTGTTGATTCAACCCGGAGACCCGGTTGTTCTAGCGGGGGCCATCAGCTGGATGCTGAATCATCCGGAAGAAAGACGCGTGATGGCGGAACACGGCATGAAGCGTGTGAAGGAGCATTTTGTGATCGAGAACACGGTGAAGGATATTGTAGATTACTACAAAGGTCTAGTCGCAGGCACCTGACACCCCTGATCAATCTTCGGCTTTGACCGGAGCTAACCCATGAAGCTGACAATTTGACGATGAAATGACTTTCTGATCATGATGCTCCATAAAACTTTGAGGATGATTCACATGAAAATTGCGATAGCGCACGATTACCTGATTCAGATGGGGGGAGCGGAACGCGTGGTGGAGGTGTTCCACCAGATGTATCCGCAAGCTCCGATATACACCACGGTTTTTAATGGAAGCCGTCTGACCGATAACCTCAAAGATGCCGACATCCGAGCTTCCTGGCTGCAGAAAATCCCGGGCGTGAAAAGCAATTTTAAAAATGTGCTGCCGCTGTATCCGATGGCTGTCCGCGATCTGGATTTCAGCGAATTCGATATCGTTGTAAGCTCCAGTAGTGCTTTTATGAAAAGCATTGAGGTGCCAAAAGCGACATTCCACCTGTGCTACTGCCACACGCCTATGCGGTTCGCCTGGGATTACGATACTTACATGGAGCGGGAGTCCAATTCCAATCTGTTCAAAAAGCTGCTGAAGGTGTACATGGAACAGCTTAAGAGCTGGGATCAGCGGACCTCCAAAAATGTAAATCAGTTCGTCGCCAATTCCTCTGTCGTGAAGACGCGGATTCAGAACTATTATCACCGCGATGCGGATGTGATTTTTCCACCGATTAATACGTCCCGCTTCTCAAGCTCGGACTCTATCGGAGATTATTACCTGATCGTCTCCCGGCTGGTATCCTACAAGCGGATTGATCTGGCGGTGGAAGCCTTCAACCGGAACGGACTGAAGCTGTATATCGTTGGCGATGGGCCAGACCGCAAGCGTCTGGAAGGCATGGCGAAGGACAATGTGTCCTTCCTGGGCCGGCTGGCCGATGATGAGGTTACCGGGCTGATGTCACAGTGCCGCGCGTTTGTTTTTCCCGGGGAAGAAGATTTCGGAATCACACCGCTGGAAGCGAATGCTGCAGGACGTCCGGTCATCGCCTATCAGGCAGGGGGCGCGCTGGACACGATTGTCCCTTATGTCAACGGCGTGTTCTTCCGCCATCAAGAGGTTGAGGATCTACTGGAAGCCATAGGCGAGGTGGAGGCTCATGCCTGGAACATCGACGGGATTATCGGCCATGCCCAGAAATTCGATGAGCAGGCGTTTATGACCCGGTTCAAGCAGTATGTGGAACAGGCATATGTGAATTTTCTAAAAGGAGGATGATTGTATGAAGCTGGCAGTAATCGGCACCGGTTATGTAGGCCTCGTGTCTGGCGTTTGTTTTGCGCTCAATGGAAATCAAGTCATCTGCGTGGATAAGGATGCGGAGAAAATAGCAAAGCTGAACCAACTGGAATCCCCTATCTACGAGCCGGGCATCGAAGCGCTGATCGAGATGAACACTCAGGAGGGCAGACTGTCCTTCTCCGCAGATCTCCGGGATTCGGTGCGCCGCTCCGATATTGTCATCCTTGCTGTAGGAACACCTTCGTTACCAGGTGGAGAGGCCGACCTTCGTTATATTGAAGGGGCTGCCGCAGAGATTGGTCAGGCGATGGAAGGCTATAAAATCATCATGACCAAATCGACTGTACCGGTGGGGACGAATGAGAAAATCCGCCAGATCATCTCTACACATACGCGGCATCCATTCGATGTGGTATCTGCACCTGAATTTCTGCGCGAAGGTTCAGCGATCCAGGATACCCTGCATCCGGACCGGATCATTATCGGCTTGGATAATCCTGTGCTGGAGCCGCTCATGCGCGAGCTTCACCAGGGCTTTACGGACAACATTTTCGTGACGGATATCCGCAGTGCGGAAATGATCAAATATGCATCCAACGCTTTTCTGGCGACGAAAATCTCCTTTATTAATGAGATCGCTAATATTTGCGAAAAGGTGGGCGCCGACGTCACTGAAGTGGCACAAGGCATGGGCATGGACCGCCGTATCGGCTCCTCCTTCTTGCAAGCGGGTATCGGCTATGGCGGCTCCTGCTTCCCTAAGGATACCAATGCCCTGATTCAAATCGCCGGCAACGTCGATTATGAATTCAAGCTGCTGGAATCCGTTGTCGAAGTCAACAAAGGCCAGCGGTTCATGATCATCTCCAAGCTGCATGAATCACTCGGTAGCTTGCGAGGGGCCGTTATCGGCGTGTGGGGTCTTGCCTTTAAACCCAACACCGATGATGTCCGCGAGGCCCCGGCACGGGAGATCGTAGAAGCACTGGTAGCCGAGGGGGCTACCGTGAAGCTGTATGACCCGATTGCCGCCGACAACTTCCGGCAGCAATACGACCATCCGCAGCTCCGCTGGTGCGGGCTGCCAGAGGAAGCTGCCGCAGGCAGCGATGCGATCTGCCTCCTGACAGACTGGAGCGTGTTCAAGGATATCGATCTGCATGGGCTGGCGGAAAGCATGCGCCGCCAGGTTCTGATCGATGGCCGCAACGTCTACTCCAAGGAGCAAATCGAAGGCACCGGCCTGGAGTACCACTCCGTGGGCCGTCCGCAGATGGGTGGCTTGAGCGGCTACTCGCCAAGCGTAGCCGGCGCGGTATAAAGCTGAGGCTGCGCCAGTTTGGCCGGTTTGGCAAGGCAGGGGGACTGCATTAGCTATGCTATTGCAGTCCTAGAGTTCGATGAGGCTGACGCATAAGGGAACTCTAGTGGGCGCTCATACTGGCGGCTGCAGATGTAGGGGAAACACTGGTGAGGGCTCGTATTAGCGATGTACAGAAAACCGCTATTGGCTGTTTGTATTAGCTGATATAGGAGAACCGCTAGTGGGCGCTCGAATTAGCTGAAGTACAGGAAAACCGCTAGTTGAGCGCTCGTATTAGCCGATGTACAGAAAACCGCTATTGGCTGTTTGTATTAGCTGATATAGGAGAACCGCTAGTGGGCGCTCGAATTAGCTGAAGTACAGGAGAACCGATAGTTGAGCGCTCATATTAGCCGATGTACAGAAAACAGCTAGTGTCTGCTCGTATTAGCTGATATAGGAGTAACCACTGGTGAGGCTCATACTAGCTAACATAGTGAGAACTTTCCTGTGCTCCTGTGCTCGCCAGTCCCAGCCAACAGAACTGACTCCATGGCCCTACGGGACAGTTACTTTCGCCAAACTGACCAGAAAAAAGAGTGACGGAAGTACAGACAATTTCTAATTAGAATTCCCGGAATGTAATTAACGGCAATTTTGTACTCTAATTATTCTGTAGCTAAGGTTTAGAGGTAATTAAGGACAATTTTGTATCTTAATTATTCCATAATGCCCCTTTTAGAGTGTTTTTTTAAAAAACAAGGTACAATAATGCGCTTAATTCTCTTATTTACCTATTTTTGAGAAATATAAGGTACAAAAATGCACTTATTTGGGGGAACCTTTTTTCACGGTTAAGAAAACGGAGAAAGGGCGGGGGCAGGTAGAGTTGTGCTCTAAAGCCCTAACTTCACCAAAATTACGCCTGCTCTTTTGTTTGAATTTTAGTAATGTGAGTAACTGATCAGCATGATCCACTGCTGTTAATATCAACAATTCACCCGACGAGAGTAGCCTGAAAGTTTGTTTGAATAGAGCTAGCCAGAACGTCCAAACGAAACTGGTCTGAATAATGCTAGCAAGTACGTCCCAACGACACTTTGTTCGATTCGCGAAAGTGCGTCCAAATGTTAAGTTGTCCGATTCGCACCAGCAAGTGGCTCCAAATGACACTTGATCCGATTAGCGTCAGCAAGTACATCCGAGTTATCATCTATCTATTTATTTTACCCGCCAATACGTTTATCCTAACACTTCTTGTGAACTTTCTCTGTCTATCGCTTATGAAACACAGGCGAGAGATAGGAAGGACTAGACCGATCTTGGCGTTAAGAGATTTATCATGCAGACCCGTCCTAAAGCGATTGATGTGCTGGAGTCTGTTTTACCGGGATTACTTTATAGAGGCCAATTGGCCCTTCTATATCGCATATACAGCAAGTAAGGATTGGTTTCGGTTTACCATACGAATGAGGAGGGTTCACTTATGAAACTGGTACTTTTATCAGGCGGTTCAGGTAAGAGGCTCTGGCCATTGTCTAATGATTCACGTTCGAAGCAATTTCTGAAGGTACTGGAAAGCCCGCAGGGTGAGCCGGAATCGATGGTGCAGCGGGTGTGGAGACAGCTCGAAGAGACTGGACTTGCAGATTCATCTTATTTGGCTACAGGCCGTGGACAGGTAGAAATGATCCAGAGCCAATTGGGAGGCCATGTGCCGATTATTGTTGAGCCGGAGCGCCGCGATACCTTCCCGGCTATTGCGCTGACGGCGGCTTATTTATATACCGTGGCGGGGGTATCGCCTGCCGAGACGGTGGCTATTTTGCCAGTGGACCCTTATGTTGAGGCTTCTTTTTTCGAAACCGTAGCCCAGCTTGAACAAACGATAGAGGAGAGCGGCGCAAATTTGGCGCTGATGGGTGTGGTGCCTGAGCATGCTTCGGAGAAATACGGGTATATCATCCCGACTTCCGATGAGCCTGCGGTGAGCGGTTTTATGCAGGTAAGCCATTTCCAGGAGAAGCCGGATCGTGTTCAGGCCGAGGAGCTAATCAGCCGCAATGCGCTGTGGAACTGTGGTGTGTTTGCTTTCCGTCTCGGGTATCTGCTGGATATTCTGCAACGTAAGGGTCTGCCTCTCAACTATGAGGAGCTGCAGAAGCAGTATAAGCTGTTGTCTTCCATCAGTTTTGATTATGAAGTAGTAGAGAAGGAAGAGCGGATTGTTGTGCAGCCGTATGACGGCTTCTGGAAGGACCTTGGCACGTGGAATACATTGACGGAAGAGATGAGCAGCAATCATGTCGGCAAAGGCGTTGTCACAGCTGATTCCGAAGGCACCTGCCTCGTGAATGAACTTGATATTCCGATTACGGTCATTGGGGCGAAAGACCTAATCATCGCTGCCAGTCCTGACGGTATTCTCGTAACCCATAAGGCGGAAAGCCCACGGATCAAGGAGGTGCTGAAGTCGTTTGATCAGCGCCCGATGTACGAGGAACGTCGCTGGGGCCATTATCGTGTTATTGATTATGTGAAATATGAAGAAGGCAATGAGGTGCTGACGAAACGGATTTGCATCTCACAAGGGAAGAATATCAGCTACCAGTTGCATCGTAAACGCAGTGAGATCTGGACCATTATCAGTGGGGAAGCCAGCATTGTTTTGAATGAGAAAATGCACAACGTGAAGGCGGGCGATGTTGTCCGAATTCCGGAAGGCACCAAGCATGCCATCCTGGCTTTGACGGATGTGGAGTTTATTGAAGTGCAGACAGGCTCTGAACTGGTGGAGGAAGATAATATCCGTATCACCCTGAATTGGGAAGATATAGAGCTGCATCAGTTTATCTCCTAGGACCGGATTCCGGTATTAGGGATTTTAATAGAACAAACTATCTATTTAACCAAATGCGAAGTTTACAAAACAGGTATAAAGACTCAAAAATGATATTTTTTTCATAAATGCACTAAAAAATAATTGAATAGCGTCGATATTTACGGTAAGAGGAATAAATCCTCTAATTCGACAAAGGCAAACCTATCGAAAGATAGGGACGCAAAGCCACAGGGCCTTTCGCAAGAATGGCAGCCTGGCCACCGAAAGGGAGATGTATGTTGAAAGCTTACCGTAAGTATCGTTTGTTGCGAGCCCTCCTGTCCCTTGTTCTGTTTCTGACAGCCCTTCCCCTTGGAATGGGAATCGTCCCGTCTGCGGCAGGAGCTGCAAGCTCCGGTACTCCGGTTAATCCCGCTGCCTCGCCTGAAGCTGTGAAGTTGCTTAATTACATGTACTCTTTATCCGGAAAAGGAATTATCGCAGGGCAGCATGACTACCTGGAGAGTCCCGATGAGTTCAATCTCAAGCTGCAAGACACCAGCGGTAAATATGCCGCACTGCACGGTTACGAAATGGGGGCCATCAGCGGCCAGAATGAGAGCCAGGTTGCCTGGTATCGCCAGAATGTAGTGAACAGCGCCATCAACTGGAGCAAGAGCGGTGGAGTAGTCGCCATGACCTTCCATGCCAACCTGCCTGGGACTAGCTATGATTGGTCCAATGTCCACAGAAGTCTCAGCCAAGAGGAGTTCAACAAGTACGTTACTCCAGGGACAGTACAGTACAACAACCTGATTGCCGAACTGGATAAGGTGGCTGTACCTTTGAAAAGCCTGCGTGATGCAGGGGTGCCCGTATTGTGGAGGCCGTATCACGAAATGAACGGGGACTGGTTCTGGTGGGGAAAGAAAAATAATTTCGCCGCACTTTGGAATATTATGTATGACCGTTTTGTTAACGTTCATAAATTAAATAATCTGCTGTGGGTATGGAGTCCGAATGCCCCGAATGCTTGGGCTGATCCGTATGACCTGACCTATCCGGGGGCAGATAAAGTAGACATTCTCGCCGCGGATATATATGAGAACGATTATAAACAAAGCCATTATGACAGTCTGCTGGCGCTGGCGGCCGGGAAGCCGATCGGTATCGGAGAGAACGGGGAAATGCCGGACGTAGCCAAGCTGAGAGAGACCCAGAGCAAATGGACCTTTATGATGACCTGGGGAAAAATGCTGTACGATAATAACCACACTGATAATATTAAAGGTTTTATGAACAATAGCTACACGGTAACCAGAGACAAGTTTGCGGCTGGAGCGTTGCCGGCACCTACGCCACCACCGGCACCTCCAACACCAACGGTTACGCCATTGAACACACCGAAACCTCCTGCTGCGACTACCCCTACAGGGAATGCAGGATCGGGAGGAACGCATAAGACGGCGAACGGGTTAACGGGAGAATACTTCAATAATATGCAGCTTTCCGGTGCGGCAGTTCTTACCCGGGAGGATGCAGTAATTGATAATAATTGGCGGCAGGGTTCACCGGATACAGCTCTGCTCGGCGTTGATAATTTCTCTATCCGCTGGACGGGGAAAATCAAACCCATGTATAGCGAGGATTACCAGATCTATACTGAATCCGATGATGGCATTCGAGTATGGATCAACGGGCAGGCGGTCATTGACAGCTGGAATAATCAGAGCGGAGCTGAGCATCAGGGGAACATCGCCCTGATCGCCGGGCAGCTGTACGATATTAAAGTGGAGTATTACGAGAATCTGGGCGATGCCCGGGTTCGCCTGATGTGGGGGAGTCCTAGTCAGGTGAAAGAAACGGTTCCGGCTAGCGCATTGTTCATAGGCGCGTGAGGAACTGAGAACTACGTTATCTAGACATTACGCGTTCAAAGGTAACAGCAATGAGGATTTTTTCAGCCGATCGGTAGCCCTGCTCTTTGGCAGGGCTACTGAACTATAGGCCTCCGGGAGAAGAGAGCAGTTGACCTAGTTGAAGATCAGCTTAGTTACGAACGGACGGATATCCCGGCTACCGAAAGGAAGATGACACATGAAGCCATCCCGTAATTTTCGGCTGCTTACGACCTTGTTACCGGTTCTTCTGCTCCTGTCTCTCGTGCCCTCCTGGGGTGATGTTCCCGAATCGGGTGTCTCTCCCGAGGACAAAGCGGCGATAGCACCGGTCAATCCTTCGGCTTCACCGGAGGCTCGCCGATTACTGCAATATTTGACGGGTCTTAGCGGTAAGGGAATCATCTCCGGGCAACATGATTATCTGGAAAGTCCTGATGAGTTCAACAATAAACTGAAGTCAGCCAGTGGAAAATATGCTTTGCTGCATGGCTATGAACTAGGGGCTTTGAACCATCAGTCTGCCGAGACGATTGCTATGCAGCGCCAGACTGTGGTGAACAGCGCCATCAAGTGGTATGAAGGGGGTGGCATTGTCGCTATGACCTTTCATCAGAACTTGCCGGGAACTTCCCCGGTATGGTCCAATGTTTCCATGAAGCTGAGCCAGGAGAAATTCAATGCCTACGTTACCCCTGGTACCCCACAATACAATAGCTTGATTGCAGAACTAGACGATATTGCCGGGTATCTGGGCGAATTGAGGGACGCAGGGGTACCGGTCCTTTGGCGTCCTTACCACGAGATGAATGGAGACTGGTTCTGGTGGGGGAACAAAAGCAATTTTGCCGCCCTCTGGAAACTGGTCTACGACCGCTTTACCCATATCCACAAGCTGAATAATCTATTATGGGTATGGAATCCGAACGCGCCGGGACCAACCGAGGGCCCTTACCGTGATTATTATCCAGGCCCCGGGACCGTCGATGTGCTGGCGGCCGATATCTATAATAATGACTATCAGCAAGCCTACTACGACGACCTGCTGAAGCTGGCTGGGAGCAAGCCCATCGGTATCGGCGAAAGCGGCGAGCTGCCGGACCCGAAAATTCTGTCCAAGACCCAAAGCCGCTGGGTATATATGATGACCTGGGGGAAGATGCTGACCGGAAACAACAGTGCTCAGCAGATTCAAAGCTTTATGGGCAGTCCGTATACGGTATCAAGAGATGATTATATTCGTACAGTAGGCGTAGCCTCATTGTCTGAGAAGCTCACTGCAACAAATGGTCTGAGCGGTGAATACTTTAACAATGCCGAGCTGATGGGAAAGCCGGCGCTTATCCGCCAAGACCGCGTGATTGATTTTAATTGGCATGGAGGCTCTCCGGCGGCAGATATTGGCGCGGATACCTTTTCTGTGCGTTGGAAAGGGAAGATCAAACCACCGTCCAGTGGAGATTACACCTTCTCGGTGTCCGCAGATGATGGAGTCAGACTCTGGGTTGGCGGCAAGCTGATTATAGACAGCTGGGAGAACCGGAGCGGAATAGACCGGACTGGCAGCATGAAGCTGCGCAAAGATATTTTATATGATATTAAGGTGGAGTATTATGAAAATCGTGGAGATGCCAGCATCTCTCTGAAGTGGGCAGGACCGCACCTGAAAGAAGCCGTTGTACCGCAGAATGCATTGTTCTTACCATAATGGAAGCAGAGCTTTCAGGGCACATCACCTAAAGAAAGCGAGGACAAGGGAATGAGCGTAACAAGATCAACCCGCAAACCTTTACTTGCCATACTAAAATTTATTGCCTTGACGGTCTTATTTCTATTGTCTGTCTCTGTGTTTGGAAAGGACGGTACGCGCAGCGGTGAGGTGGAGGTCGATATGTCGAAGCTTACCGCCGCCAATGATACTGGTCCTGTAATTCCCCACGGTACTTTAATTTGGAGGCTGGGTCAGCATGACGGTTCGGCGCGTGAATTCGCCGTTAGTGGTTCTTCTGGTGCCAAAGCGGAGTTTCAGGTAGCTTCTTCCGGAGTGAGGGCGACGTCGCTGAAGAGCATTCCCTCCGGTCTGGATGGGACGACAGAGCCCGAACTGAGCATTGACTACCAACTGGACAAGATCCCGGTGAACGGGGTCTTGTTTCGCGTTAGTATCCTGGATGCCTACAAAGCCGTTCCGCAGATGAGCGTCTTTTCCAATCGACAGCTGTCGGGCATTATTCAGATTGCCGGTGTAGCGGGAGCAGAAGACGGGTACAATTTCCGCAAAACCTATGAGCTGTACATCCCGAAGGAACAGCTACAGGTCGGGAGTAATGAACTGAAGCTCCAGGTGACCCGTGGATTGTATTCTTCTAGCGCAGAGGATAAGTACAACTGGTGGACTTGGGATGACCTTAGTCTGGAGTCACTGAATGAGCCGGTTAAGGAACCGATTCATGGCAGCTATACGCTTACGGGAACGATGGTGAACAACAAGCAGTTTTATTTTGACGAAGGTGCGGTTGCGCATCTGCCTTATGTTATGAAGTGGCTGGGAGTGGCCTACAGCGGAAACATCATGCGTGCCAGCTGTGCCAGCGACGTCGGCCGGTCTTGCTCCAACATGGAGGAGTATTATAAGGTGCTAAAGGATTACAACATGCAGGCAGTTGCGCTCTATTTATACACCGGCGATATCAAGCTGAAGGGCGATGGTTCTCTATCTGATGAAGCGGCCAAGAAATTGACGGACTATTTCCGCCAGTACAGCCCGTATTTTCAATACTATGAAGTCGATAACGAGCCAGGGCTGTTCAACCGTTCCAAGGCTGTTAACCTGGCTGTCGCCCAATGGCTGAATACTAAAGGGAAAGAGATTGCGCCGTACCTGAAGACGGTAGCTCCGGGCTGGGCGTATTGGCCGGAATACCAGCAGAATTCCTGCGGTAACCAGAAGGGGGGAGTACGTGAGTGCGGAGACCCGGATGGGTGGGAACGAGATCCCAAGCAGCGGCTGGAGCTGGAACAAGTAACGGATCTGACGAATGGACATTCCTATGGGGATTCTTATATTTTCAGCAACGGCGGCAGCTTCACGGAAAATTTGAAAACCTTTGGCGGAGCTGCGGACGGTCTGGCCAAAAAAATGCTGACCACCGAATTTGGCACCTCGGATAGTCATGTAGACGCCTACCAATATGGTGCGACCGAGCGGACGGCTGCCGTGTTCGACCGGATAATGCGGGCGCATATCGGTTATGCGGATATGTTCATCCAGCATGCGGCGTTTTTCAAGGATTTCAGCCTGTTCAAATACGGATTTAATCTGGAGGAGCATGACCCCGCCAAGACGGAGATTTATTATACGAAAAATAATGAGGACTCCCGGGTCAGCATTATGCGTCGTCTGAGTCTGGCCTATGCCACACATGGGGCTCCACTCACCTATGAGGTTACGAATAAAGCAGCTCTGGCGGATAAACTTGTCTACGTCCGTGCCGTAGATACCTCCACGCTGGACCCGCTTGCCGGTAGTGGCGCGACCTCGAACAAGGTGCTGGTGAACCTCGTGAATTTCGAGAACACGGTGCAGACGGTGTCCGTGAATGTGACCATGCCGAAGGCGGTAGTCTATGAGGGAGAGCGGTTCGGCAACGGGAATACCTATGAAGAAGCAAGGAGTTATGTAACGGGAAAAAAAGCATCTCCTGTACTGACCTTTAACGAGACGCTGGCGCCAGGGGAGGGTGTGCAATATATTTTGCAGCCTTCAGCTGAAGTGAAAAAATCAGCGCCACAGAAACTGAAGGCTGCTGCCCTCAAAGGCCCAGCCGTCCAGCTGAATTGGCTGGAAGCGCCGGGTGCAAGTTATGAAGTGCTACGGGGCGAAGGCTCTGGCGGTGCGCTGCAGGTCATCGCTTCCGGTGTTCAGAGTACGCAGTATACGGATGTTAAATTACGTGAGGGCACACTGTATACCTACAGGGTTCGTGTTACCGGCTCCACGGCAATGTCGGAACCCGTACAGATCACGGCTACCGGACTGGTGCCGCTCGACCGCAGTGGTTGGATGGCCTCCTCCAACGCAAGTGGCGCCACTTCTGACCCGCGAAGCGCTTTTGACGGTGATCGCCGAACCCGTTGGGACACCGGCAAACACCAAGTCTCGGGAGAGTATTATCAGGTAGATCTGGGCGAGGTCCACGGAATTGAGAGACTGGATCTTGATAATACTTTATCCCCCTATGATTACCCTAGAGGTTATGAAGTCTATGTCTCGGAAGATGGCGGGGACTGGAGCAGGATTGCTTCGGGCAAAGGCAGAACAGAAGAAACAACCATTACTTTTGCTCCGGCCCGGGCGCGCTATGTGAAGATTTTGCAGACAGGCAGCGGCGGCAATTACTGGTCGATTCACGAGCTGCAAATTTACTCTAGAGATTAAAGCACCGTGAAAGTATTCTATATAGTACGAACTTGAAAGTCTAGCATCCTGCATAGGGGAAACTCTTGGTATACAAGAGTCTAACTTGAGGCATCACGTTCGAGAATAAGAGGGACTTTGGGCTTTGATAACAGGAAAATATACCTTTAATTATTTTCTTTTACCTTATTCGTGCAAAATAAAGGGAATTTCTCCTGTTAAAAATCCGCTTATCTCCGTCATTGCATAGTTACAGAGGATTTAACGGGAGTTTTTCCAGTTATTCTTAGAAAAGAAGTGGAATTAATCAAAATAACAGGAATCATTCCGGTTATTCCCATGCCCTATGGAGTAAAGTTGGACTTTTCGGGGCAATTGTCACCTGAAGGGGTGGAATCCTTGTAAATCAAGGGCTCATTTTATACCTTAGGACAAAAGAGCGTGTTATTTAGATGTCGATGTCTATGTTCGAAATGATGTTGTGTTTTTAAATGTGTTTTAAATATCATCAAAATAAAACAAATAAGCCTCCATCCGCAGATTAAGCGGATCGGAGGCTTCTTCGTCTTTGGTATCATGCCCGTGCTGTATTAAGCACGCTGGGTTGAATGAAGGGACAACGTGGCCTGTGGCCTTGTCTCTGGTTAAATAAAGTTCAACCCTTCCATATAAGGTAGGGGTAGCGTAGCGTCCCCCTCCAGAGTTCCAGCCGGGAGAAGCGGGCTGGCGGGATCGAAGAGCAGCGAGATCAGCCCGCGGTCATCTGTTGCGGCGGAGAGGTCGATGTTCCGGCTTGCCCGGAACGCCTCGGTCTGCCGCAGCAAGGCTCCACGGTCAGCGACGCAGACCGTGCCGCTGTTCGCGCCGCCTGTCATAGCGGCGCGGGCATCGCGCAGCAGCGACAGCAGGCTGCGCTCCTGCCACGGCACGGGCACCAGCACGCTGCTGGTGCCCGTGCACAGGGCGGCCTTGGCCAGTAGCGCAGCTACCGCTTCCGGCCGCCCGGCCCATTCCAGCGCCGTCCCTTGGTTCGGCGCTTCACCCTCCGTCGCCGGCAGCGCAGCCCCGGCGTCACCGCTCGTCGCCGGCAGCGCAGCCCCGGCGTCACCACCCGCCGCCGGCAGCGCAGCCCCGGCGCCACCGCCCGTCGCCGGCAGCGCAGCCCCGGCGCCACCGCCCGCCGCCGGCAGCGCAGCCCCGGCGCCACCGCCCGTCGCCGGCAATGCAGCCCCGGCGTCACCGCCCGTCGCCGGTTGCACCGCAACGGCGACAAAGCCCTCAATGCTGCCGTCCCGCTCGGCGACAAGGGTGCGCTGGGGCAAGCCCAGCACACCCGCATACGCCGCGGCGCCCAGCAGCAGCCCCAGCTCGGCCGGACTGTGGACATGTCCGGCCTGCCGGGACAGGAGCAGCCGGTTGACTGCGAGCAGGTCGCCCGGCTGCATCGGCCGCAGCGTCCAAGCGTCTCCGGCCACAGCGGCAAGGATTTGTGCCGAGTCCTGCGTCAGCTCGGCATGCACGGCTGCTCCGAAGGGTACGCAGCCCGCGCGTTCATACAGGGAGCGGTCGCCGGACACGAAGATCAGCGATGCACCGGCTCTGGCGGCATGGGCCTGGCACAGCTTGAGCAGCTGTCCGGCCAAGCCGACTCCCCGATAAGCCGGGGCAGTGCACACCGCTCCGATGGAGAAGACCTCCAAAAGCATTTCCTCTGCCTGAATGACAGAGGGGACAAGCCCCATGAACGCCGCCAGTGTCCCGTCTCTGGTAAAAGCACCATAAGAATGGCTGATTCCCGGCTGGAAGATCGCCGGGAATAACTGCTTCATGGAGAGATCACCGTCTTTTCGAAAAATGGCATCTGCCAGTGCTGCGGCTTGATCCAGCTCGTTGTTTCTGATTAATCTTAGTTGCATTTATAGTCTGCCCCCTGGTATGGAATGAAGTAATCGGTGCAATTTAATAATTAAAGTATAAGGACAGTGAGATTTAATATCCAGTCTTGTCCATACTACCAAGTGTCTCAAGTAGACGGATTTGCGGGTAATAATGGAAGGATACAGCCGCAGCCGTGCGGCCTGCCTAATATAGGAGGGGTGTGAAGATCTCGATGAGTCATCTGGCGGATCAAGTTATTATGTTGCTGGCGGCGCTGCTGTTGATTGGGGTGCTGTCTACCAAGTTCTCCACACGCTTTGGCATGCCAGCGCTTGTGCTTTTTATTGCTGCAGGAATGGTCTTGAGCCATTTCATTTATTTTAACAATGCATCACTGACACAGATTGCCGGTATTTTTGCCCTGGTTGTCATACTATTCGAGGGCGGCATGCAGACGAGTCTAAAGGATATCCGGCCTGTGATCTGGCCTGCCCTGTCGTTATCTACAATTGGTGTGCTGGTGACTACCGGCGTAGTTGGCGTATTTGCCAGACTTGTCCTTGATGTCCCCTGGACGGAAAGCCTGCTGTTCGGAGCCATCGTAGGTTCCACGGATGCAGCCGCTGTTTTTTCAGTACTTGGCGGGAAAAACATCGACAAGCGCCTGACCTCAACGCTGGAAGCAGAGTCAGGCAGCAATGATCCTATGGCCGTATTTCTGACGGTGACACTGATTGAATGGATTCAGCATCCGAATGCGGCGTGGTGGAGCCTGATATTTTCTTTTATATGGGAAATGGGGCTGGGCCTGCTGCTGGGAATTCTGCTCGGCAAGCTGGCTGTCTATCTCATTAATCGGATTAACCTGGAATCCTCCGGGCTCTATCCGGTGCTGGCTATTGGCTTTGCCGTGCTTACCTATGGCGTGGCGGCATTGACGCATAGCAGTGGTTTGCTGGCTGTTTATGTCATGGGCCTTACCTTAGGCAACTCTGATCTGGTGTATCACCGGACCATTATGAATTTCAATCACGGGTTTGCCTGGATGATGCAGATTGCCATGTTTATTCTGCTGGGGCTGCTCGTTTTTCCGGAGGAGCTGTCGTCTATCGCCTGGCAGGGTATTCTGCTGTCCATTATTCTGATGGTCGTCGCGAGGCCCATCGGGGTATTCCTGAGCCTGATGCTCGCTAAGTTTTCCCTGCGGGAGAAGACGCTAATCTCCTGGTCAGGACTCCGCGGGGCGGTCCCCATCGTGCTCGCTACCTATCCGCTGCTGGCTGGCCTTGATCATGGCCGTTTGTTCTTTAATGTTGTCTTTTTCGTTGTGCTGACCTCAGCAGTTATACAGGGGACGACGATTTCTCCACTGGCTTCAAGGCTGAAGCTGATCGGGCAGGACGATAACACACAGCCTTCGCTTATGGAACTGGTGGCCTTAGGAAGAACGGATTGCGAGTTCAATCACATCGGGATCGACTCACTGATGCCTATTGCCGGCAAGCAAATCGCTGAGATGGGACTGCCGGAGGATATTCTGTTTACGGCGATTATTCGTGACAAGAACATCGTGACCCCGCATGGCAATACGACGATCCAACCCGGGGATACGGTATATGTGCTCAGTCCAAAGGCCAAGCGAGAGGAGATGCGGGCTCTTTTCCGGTGCGGTCCCAGAAAGGCGGCAGGGGAGCGTACGGTATAGACTGGACTGCTCTCCGGGTTTCATCCTTGAAGTGCGGCTCAATCGGTTGCTCCTATTTTAATTTGGAAATGGAAGGATTTTTCTTTAGTGTGACGCAAATAATACTCGGTGGATAGGTAGTTATGATACGTTTGGTGCTAACTAGGAGAATAGATTGCAAAAGCATTAAAGATGTGTTAAATTAAATATAGATTTAGAACGAGTCTAAATATAATTAATAATTTTGGGAGGTTTTATTAATGAGCACACAATTGAAGAATCAAACGGAACTGCAAGCTGCATTGAACCGTCAGACCGCCAACTGGACCCTGCTTGGTGTAAAGCTGCATCATTATCATTGGTATGTGAGCGGACCGCATTTTTTCACCCTGCATGAGAAGTTTGAGGAGTTCTACAATGAGGCTGCCGGATATGTGGATGAATTGGCGGAACGTTTGTTAGCCATTGGTGGACAACCTGCCTCTACGATGAAGCAATACCTAGCCCTCTCGGGATTGGAAGAAGCACGTGGTGGCGAGAACGCCCATGATATGGTAGCAGAGCTGGTCAAGGACTTTGCTTCCATCACCGAAGAGACCAAGGAAGCGATTAGCGCTGCGGAAGAACTTGGCGACCAGCCTACAGCGGACCTGCTGATTGGCATCAGAAGTAGTGTAGAGAAGCATGCCTGGATGTTGAACGCTTATCTTGGCTAAGACTGCTGCTGTAATACCTATATATAAACAAGTAAGCGCCCTGCGCAGGTTAACGCGCATGGGCGCCTTTTTGCTGCGTACAAGTAAATAACGGAATTGTCATGAGTTGAGCGTATTTATAGATCTCAGAGGTGCAATGACGGTATTTTATGAGCAGATGACTGTTACGATATAGTTATTGAGGTTTTAACTTCAAGGTAAAGAATCTATTCCGAACAGCGTTTCGAGAGCCGTTGACAGTATATTATCGCGCAGTCTGTTAATGAATAGACCATTTATTTATGTTACGATACTTTCATAAGTACGCAAACATGCGATAAATATATTTTACTAGATGGGGTTAGCCTATTGAGTCGTGCAAAATATAGATGGTTCTTAGCCAGTGTTGTTGCGTTGTTTTTTGGGTTAGTTGTATTATCTTGTCTCCAGTCCGTAGGTCAGCCTATGGCCCGAAAGGGCGTACTGGATTTGCGGACAGGTAAGGGTCTGAATAGTGCAAGCACCGCCCTGCTGGGAGAGTGGATGTTCTACCCTGGACAACTCCTAACCGGTGCAGAGAAAGAGACGACAGACTCCAATATGCATTTCATTCAGGTGCCTGGCGACTGGGTGCAAGCTGTCGATCCAATTTTTCACAGGAACGCACTGGGATATGGCACGTACCGGCTGCAGGTACTGCTGAAAGAGGACGAGGTTGAGATTGGCTTTCGGGTTCCGCTTATTCGTGCCTCTCATCGTTTGTTCATCGATGGACGGGAGGTTGGTTCACAAGGCAGTGTTTCTTCAGAGATCAAAGACTACAAGTCCGGTGTCGCACCATACATATCGCATACTGAATTTAAGGGCGACATTCTGGAGGTGTATGTCCAGGTGGCTAACTATGATTTTGCATCTAGTGGGGGAATTATTCTACCCATTCAGATGGGGACGGTGGATTACCTATATAAGGAAGAGCAGCGGGACGCCGCTTTGGAATTCGGAATAGTTGTTATCTTTGGTTTTCTAAGTTTTTTCTTCGGGTTTATGCACTTTCAAGCCCCGCGGAATGGATGGATCTATATCTCGCTATTTTTCCTTAGCCTAATCTTCCCGGTTGTATTCCAAGGGACGAGATGGATATTTACGATCTGGCCGGGAATTTCATTCCGTATGATATTGATATTTTACTGGCTGTCTATCCTTAGTATCACCTTCTGGATGTTTATGTTCGTGCACAGTCAGGAGAATATAGGGACAAGCCAGTGGGCTAAACGTGGGATTATCATCTTTAATATCCTGTTTATTGGTCTGATGCTAGGACTTCCATTACCCATGTTAACCCGGTTTATTCCAGTGTTGATTTTGGAAACGATAGCTGTTTTTGGTTATGTTCTATTTATCCTTTTGCGTGCGATGAAGAATGAAGATCGATATAGTGTGTATCAATTCTTGTCGTTTTTCCTATTTGCTGCGCATTGTTTTTCCAATATGCTTGTGCAGATTGGTGTGAACCATATTGGCTTCTGGTATTTCTTACAGATTCTCCTGTTCACAAGCTTTTTCATTCTGATGTTTATGCACCAATTTCTGCTGGCCTATCGCAAGCTAAAGATGCTGACCTCCGGGATCAAGCGGGTGGAACGGTTAAAAAATGAATTCACTGCGAGTGTATCAGAACAGATGAAGATACCGCTGAATGCGGTCATCAGTATCGCCGACGCCAGATTGCATTCCGATGAAGGGTTGACCCCGGAACAACGGGCAGATTTGCAGCTTGTGACATCAGTAGGGTGGACGATGCGGCGGTTAGTTGATGATCTGCTAGATTTCTCTCGTTTGCAGGAGCAGGAGATTAGATTACATCTTCGTCCAGTGGATTTGTACGCAGTGATGGATGAGGTTATGGAGCGTACCCGCTACATGATCTATAACGATTCGATTACGATGACCAATCGTATTGAGAAGACGATGTCCCCGATGATTGCCGATGAACAGCGACTGTATCAGATTTTGACTGGAGTTCTTCAGCAGGGAATCAAGCTTATTATGGAGGGTTCCATTACCGTTGATGGGACTTCCCGCGAGGAATTCACCGAAATACGTATACATCTGTATGGCAAAGGCATTACCTCTGCAGAACAATCCTTGGTCAGGGAGACATGGAGCCAGGCAGCAGATTCTAATTTCATGCAGAGCAATGATGGCCTCGGTCTGTTTCTGATAAAAAGACTTGTGGACTTGCATCAGGGGACGTCAAGGATTGTTACGGAATTTGACCGGGAGATCACGTTCATTGTGACGTTCCCGTTGGTGGGGAGGAATGAAGCGGATACGTTAATCGCGGGCCTGCCTACGCTTGAATCTAAGAACGACCCCGTTATGATGGAGAGCCCTTGGGACGTTCATAAGAAGGATCGGGATTGCGAGATGGAACTCTCTGAAGGCAGTATTTTTGTGATCGATGATGATGTGCTGAATTTAAGACTTGTACGTGCTATCCTTGCACAGGATCAACACCGGATTACCGTAATCAGAGACTCCGAGCAGTTGAGGGATCGGCTCCACGAGTTGTCCAAGGCCGATCTGGTGATCGTTAACCGTACATTGTCAGGCACCACAGGGTCTATGATCTGCCGCGTCATTCGTGAGCAATATACATTGTTCGAACTACCGATTCTTCTGCTGACATCCCCGGGTCATGCGGACCAAGCGATAGAAGCAGGCCTGGCCGGGGCCAATGATTTTTTGAAAAAACCGATTGAGGCTTCCGAGCTGAGAGTCCGTGTCCGCACTCTTGTGCAGATGAAACGTTCGGTGACTGAACGGATCCGGATGGAGCTGGGTTTCCTGCAGGCGCAGATCAAACCGCATTTTCTGTTTAACACCCTAAATTCTATCGCTGCGCTGAGCAAGCGCAGACCAGAGCAGATGAATCAGCTGCTGGCCGAATTAGGACATTATTTGCGGGAAAGCTTCCGGTTTGACAGTTCTCAGCCGCTGACGCCCTTCGAACGGGAATTGAAGCTTGTCCAATCTTATCTTCATATTGAGAAGGTCCGCTTTGAGGATTGGCTAAATTTTGAGATTGAGCTGTTCACCTCCACCCAATTCCGGATTCCGCCGCTGACGATTCAGCCGCTTGTGGAGAACGCAGTGCGGCATGGGATCATGCGCCGGTCTGAGGGGGGGACCCTCTGGATTGTAGTCCGTCGTGACATCGAGTACATTTGGATTTCCATCAAGGATGATGGGATAGGAATGACCCCGGAGACAGTTGCTAATCTGCGTGATTCGGCTTCTAGAGAAGGGGGCATAGGCATCCGCAATATTGATCGCAGGCTCAAGCAGCTATTCGGATACGGACTCATCATCCATAGCGAGCTTGATAAGGGAACAGAAATTCAAATCCGACTTCCGGTCGAAAAGGTGGGTATCCATGAGAGCCATATTGATAGATGATGAACCCCTTGCTCTGACACATCTGGCGGAGGAGCTGCAGCGTTTAAGTGAAATTGAGATTATCGGAACGTTCAGAAGCCCGAAGCAGGCATTGAAACATATTCTCCAGGAACAACCGGAGGTTGTTTTTCTGGATATTGAGATGCCCGAGATGAGCGGAATTGAATTGGCCGAGCATATTTTGCAGCAGCTTCCCCATACACACATTGTTTTTGTCACGGTCTTCGATGAATATGCAGTCAAAGCGTTCGAGCTGAATTCTTTGGATTATCTCCTGAAGCCGCTCCAGACTGAACGGTTGGCCAAGACGATTTCACGACTGGCCGCAACTGCGATCGCAACCGGTACAGCTCTTGCAACCGACCCGGTATTTAAAATTCATTGCTTCGGTCCCCTGAAGTTTGAACGAGCCGGACAGCCTCCGGCAGCCGTGCGCTGGAAAACGTTCAGGGCTCAGGAGCTGTTCTGCTTTTTGCTTCAAAATAGAGGCAAGCCTGTCCGAAAGGAAGTGCTACTGGAACGGTTGTGGCCGGGCGTTGATTGGAAGCGTGGTGTAACTCAGCTCTACACAGCCATCTACCAGATTCGCAAGCAATTGCAGACCGATTATATTAATATCCAGATATCCAATCTGGAGGAAGGATACATGCTTGAACTGAATGGCGCCGTAGTGGATATTGAGATTTGGGAGAAACAGATGGCCATGGCGCCGGCTCTGAATGAATCCACCTTGCCTGCTCACTTACAGATTGCCTCGCTGTACAAGGGGGACTACTTTGGAGATTATGCTTATGAATGGGCCGAGATGGAGCAGACAAGACTGCGTGTCCTCTGGGTAAGGCATATCCGTCAGCTGGCGGGTTATTATATGGATGCACAGCAGTATGAGGAAGCAGTGTCCCTCTATCTTAAAGTCCAACGGGTGCTGCCGAATGAAGAGAGCATTTACTTCGAATTGATGCATCTATACAACGTCATGGGGGAGCGGCGTTCGGTTGAATACCAGTACGGACTGCTGGCCGGGATGTTGCGCCGGGATATGGATATGGTGCCACATCCGAAGGTGCAGCGATGGTTTGAGGCGTGGAAACGGGAAGGGCCGGGAGATGCTAACACGGAATAGTGTATGCATTAAGTTTTAGACCCACTGGTTTGGCGAGCGGGTCTATTTGGCATGGGGATACAATTTCAGAAATCTTTCAAGTCGATCCCTTATAATGTTGGTAATTATTAAGAAAACAAGAGGCCTAACGATGAATCATATTCACAGTTCGCACGATTACATGCTGGTGACCATTTCTTATCTCATTGCGGTTGCCGCTTCATTCAACGTCTTGGATTTGGCGGAGGGGATTAACAACACCAAGGGAAGAAGGCGCTGGCTATGGCACTTTTTCGGCTCCATTGTCATGGGGATGGGGATTTGGTCCATGCATTTTGTTGGAATGATGTCCATGAAGCTGCCGTTTCCTGTCTACTATGACCTGTCGGTTGTACTTCTCTCGGTAGCCGTAGGAGTTGTGGCATCCTTCGTAGCCTTGTTAATTCTGGGCAGGCGAAAGCTGTCCATGGGCCAATTGCTCGGGGGAGCTTCGTTATTCGCATTCGGGATTTCAGCCATGCACTACATCGGCATGTATGCTATGCAAGTCAATATCTCGTATAACATCGGCTATGTGGCCTTGTCTATATTGGTTGCGTTTGTGGCATCCATTACTGCGCTATGGCTGTCCCTTTATTTTGTCCAGCAGGGTAGACGCAGTAGTTTTATAAAGAAATTTGGCAGTGCTTTGATTATGGGGGCAGCAATTGCGGGTATGCATTATACCGGGATGCTGGCAGCCCATTATGAGACAGAGACGTCTGCGGATCGAATGCTATCGCCCCTCAGCCAAATCCTGGACCAGACAAAGTTAGGTTATATCATCGCTGCTGGCACCCTGTTTACGCTGGGTTTGTCGCTAATAGGACTATACATCTCCAGGCTCTTTTCCAAACAGGCGCTAGAGAAACAGGAGAATGAAAAGTGGTACAGATCGCTCTATGAACACAATCAGGACGGCATTGTCTCCATCGATCTGCACCGAAAGATTATCGGTATTAATCCTGCAGCCGCGCGGATAACCGGCGTCCGGGAGAAGGAATTCAGGAACAGGCCCGCATTATCGCTCCTGACTTTGGTCGTCGAAGAAGAACAGGAACGTATCCGGGAGTTCTTCCTGCGAACGATTGATGGTGAAGCTGTGCGTTACGAGACTGTGCTCAGGCGTGGTAGTCAGGACAGAATTCATGTCAGTGTCGTACTGGCGCCTGTCATTGTGGATGAACAGGTAGTGGGGAGCTACATTATCCTACGCGATATTACTGAAGAGAAGCGGGCTGAAGAGAAGCATCTTTATCTCGCATTTCATGATGAGTTGACGGGTCTGCCTAACCGGCGTAAGTTCAATCAGACCTTATCGGAAATGATAGAAGCGCGAAGTCAGGATCAGAAGCCTTTTGCTGTGATGGTAATGGATATAGACCGGTTCAAGATAATCAATGATTCACTGGGGCACATCTATGGCGATCTTTTCTTGCAGGAAGTCAGCAGCCGCATTCTGCGAATCGTAGATAGTGAGCAGGCGATGCTGGCGCGCATGGGAGGAGACGAGTTCGCAGTATTGTTTTATCCAGATACGGACGTGGAGAACTCTGCAGTTCTGGCGGATAAGATCATTCAGGAGATGGGACAACCTTACTATCTGAAGGACAATGAGTTCTACGTCACGGCTAGCATTGGGATCGCGCTCTTCCCGGAGCATGGTCAAGATGTCGTACAGCTATTGAAGAATGCAGATACGGCGATGTATGAGGTCAAGAAGAATGGGAAAAACGGCCATCAATTTTATTCCGTGGAGTTGTACACTGTTCTGCAAGAACGAATGGAGCTGGAAGCCGATCTGAGAAAAGCGCTGGAGCGCAAGGAACTTGTGCTGTACTACCAGCCGCAGATTCGGACAGGTGATGTCCATATGGTCGGCGTTGAGGCATTGGTGAGGTGGAATCATCCTGTACACGGATTATTGTCGCCCGATGTATTCATCTCGCTGGCGGAAGAGACAGGACTGATCATGGAGCTGGGAAATCAGGTGCTGTATGAAGCCTGCCGCCAAATGCATGAATGGCACCAAGCTGGCGGACCTGTAGTTCCGGTAGCGGTAAACCTGTCCTCCCAGCAGTTCCATCAGCCCAATTTGGTAGAACAGATTAAGCAGATTCTGTCAGAGACAGGGCTTTCCCCGCAATATCTGGAACTTGAGATTACGGAGAGCATGATGATGGATGCGAAGCTATCCTTCGATATTCTGAATCAGCTGACTGAATATGGCATTCGGATCAGTCTGGATGATTTTGGCACAGGCTACAGTTCATTCAGCTATCTTAAAATGTTCCCGATTCATAAAGTGAAGATCGACCGTTCCTTCATTCAGGATTTGGCCGTGAATTCAAATGACAAAGCGATTGTCTCCACGATCATTACGATGGCGAGGCAGTTAAATATGGACGTCATTGCAGAAGGAATTGAGACCAGAGCACAACTGGACATCCTGACCGAACAGGATTGCAATGAAGTTCAGGGGTATTTTTACAGCCGTCCTTTATCGGCTAACGATGTGGAGCAGCTGTTTTTTGTCCCAAGCCGGGCAGGGGCTGAATGAATGGAGCAGCGCAGAGGCTAACAAATCATTTTGATTTGAGGTATGGAGGAAGAGATTGAAAATGACCATTGAACAGCTTAAGGATTCCATCAATGAAGCAAATATAATCAAGGCGCTGGATCGTAATCTGGCGATGATCCGCTTCGATCTGCAGCGCCGGGTGACGTATGTAAATGAAATATTCGCCAACACCATGGGATATACACCAGCAGAAATGCAGGGGATGCTGCACCGGGAATTGTGCTTTCCCGAATTCACGGACAGTCCTGCTTATGAACAATTCTGGGATAGCATTATCGGGGGCACAAGCTTTCAGGACAAGATTGAACGTAAAGATGCTCAAGGTCATCCTATCTGGCTAGAGGCCACGTATATGCCAATCTATGATGATGCTGGCGAGCATATGCTGGGAGTATGCAAGATTGCGACCAATATTACGAACCGTCAAAATCATATCGCCACTGTTGTGGAAGAGCTGAAGCAGATGTCCACCAGCCTGAATGCTCGGGCCGAGCAGGGGATTGAACGCAGCCAGGAGCTGCTGGACAGTATCTCTGTGATTGCGGGCGTATCCTCCAATAATACAGCAACACTGGCAGGCTTGCGGGCACAAGCACAATCCATACAGGGAGTGGTGCAGACGATTCGTGACATCGCCTCCCAGACCCAACTGCTGTCACTGAATGCCGCTATTGAAGCCGCACATGCCGGAGAATACGGCCGGGGCTTCGATGTAGTCGCCAAGGAAGTGAGGAAACTGTCGAATAGGGCCCATGAATCCATCATAGAGATCAGAGACAGTGTTGAGGGGATTGCGCGGGAAATAACGAAAATCACCAAAGGGACGACGGAGGTACAACATTACGTGAGCCTGAGCCAGCAGCAGATTGAAGTTGCCATGAATGAGTTCAGCAACATTCTATCTTCTGCGCAGCAGTTGGATTCCAAGGCGGGTGATGTGACCCATATTGTCTGAGAGATGACTACTTAATGAAGACGCCTCCGAACGGCAGGGCTTCCCGCAAGAAACGCTTAATAATCCCGTCATCGTTGTTGTCCCGTTCAAAGCGCCGATTTTGGACTCCAGCCTGAAATAGCACGGGTCCATGGCCAGTCATTTTCCAGTGATAGCTCATATGCTGGCTGGCGAGATGATTACCATACACGGTAAGTTCCAGCTTGGCGTTCTCGGGGTAAGCAATAATGCTGCCGGCGTCTACATATAGAGGTTCATAAGGGTGCAGCTCCGCTTCGCATACTGTACCTTCCGTTAGAATGCCGATGCTTCCTCTGCCAGAGAATTTGATTTTAACGATGTCACGTGTGATAAACATATTTTTCATACTGAGCACGCGTGTCTGCATGGTTATGCCTTCGCTGTAGTAGAAGAGGTGTCTGAAATCGTAAAGCAGATCATTGTTGCCTTCCAGTTCGAGCGTCTTAACCCGGTAGCCTGGAGGCAGTGCTGCTACGAAGCGGCAAGGGCCGGACATATCGGAACGGATCAGCTTGCGCTTGCGATAGATTCCTTTCACATCCATCAGCCGGTCCGACCGGCCTGACGAAGGTCCTTGATAAGCGATGATCTGCTGCGGATGCAGCACATGTACCATTTCATTTTCACCGACGGAGAAGGACAGGGCTTGTCCACTGGTGTTGTTGCCTTCATCCTGAACATCAATATTCATCCGGCCTTCCCCCTTGCTTCTGTGTCATTATCTGCATGCGCTCCATTCCTGTTTTACCGGAGGCGGTCACTTTTTCTAGAGCGGCTGCGCATCCCTAGGCGAACCATCCGAATCAGCAGGAAATAGCCCAAGATCAGGCACAGTCCTGTAATGATAGTAACCTTAATTCGGTTAAAGTTGTTGTCGCGTGCCTGGCGGTCATCTCTTAACTCATTGACCATTTCGCTGAGCTGACGGTTCTGCTCCTGGAGGGCAGCATTCTGTGATACGGTTGCACCCAGTTGATCCTTGGCTTCGCCGAGTTCATTCTTGGTTCGTTCGAGCTCTTCCACCGTCTGGCGGTAGCTTTCCTGTAACTTATTGACCTCTCCGGGAAGTTCGGAGAACTTCTGAAATCCGTTATATAGATCGCTGAAATAATTAGCCTGCGCTGAAGGAGCCGGAAGACATACGAATATTCCGAGCAGCAGCAGAGCTGAGCATAAGAGTTTAAATCCTTGGTGTGTTATCTTTCTTCTCATTGCTATATCACCACCTGAATAGGCTTGTTCTCCTTTTATTTTACCATAGCTTTACAGTGTTCGACAGTTTCCAGCAAGGGGTGGCAAAGGTTTCAAACGATAATACGTATAGAGAAGACAAGCGTTTCCTGGCTTAGCATCCTTCATTGAGAACAGAAGGGGTTTATCGTATACTGTGGACGGGAAGAGGAGGTACATGATGAATAAATGGGTGAAGACACTGCTAATCTTGGCCGGATCGGCCTTCTTGACACGGTTTATTCCGTTCTCGTCTCTGTTCCGTAATCTGGACACGATGATTCACGAATTCGGCCATGCGCTGGTTACGCTGCTTTTATCGGGCAAGGTGCTGCGCATTGAGCTGTATGCCGATCATAGTGGAGTAACCTATTCGGCAATCCAGGCGGGAGGCCGGGCAATTGGAGTGGCATTGGCGGGATATCCGCTCGCGTCTTTGTTTGCGCTGCTGCTGTTCATTCTCTATGGAAAAGGAAAGATACACTGGGGTCTGGGACTTACCACTGGTGTAGCGTTAATTATGCTGCTTTTGTATGTCAGGAGCAGCTTTGGAATGCTGTGGCTGGGCGGATTTATCGCCCTGAATATCGTGATGCTATTCTTCTGGGACAAAGTCAGCAAGTATTACTATCTGCTCTTGGCCTTTCTTACTCTGGAGGAGTCCGTGACCGGTACACTTTATCTGGTCTCCGCTTCGGTGACTTCACCGTCCCGGGCTGGCGATGCCAGCAATCTGGCAAGACTGACGGGAGTCCCGTCGTTTTTCTGGGCGGCTTTGTTCTTTCTGTTCTCCCTGCTGTGCGCGAAATGGGCCCTGGAATTTTTCTTCAAAGCCCAGCGGGTACGTACAGGCAGAAGGGGTTAGCGGTAGGGATGTATATTATTCTACATATATCGACATTTGTGATTTCGCTTTTTAGGGGCAACCTGGTCTATTTGACGGAGTTGGCTCTTTTTTTGTCGATTTTATAACCCCGAACATATATTCCATGACAAGGAGTTGTCCGCCATTATTGGTACATTAATAGAAGAACCAAAAAAAGAAAGAGGTGGAAATATGCAAGCAAGTATTCAGCCGATATTTACTTGGAGTCAAGAACATATTTTTGCAGGTGGGACCCATAATATTGTTTTGCTGGTGGAATGGAGAGGTATTGTAAAAGTAGATCAACTTCGTAAACGAAGCCATAAAATAGCCGCACGTGATATCGAACTGCGAATATGGCTTGAACCCCACCTGGACCTCACCGCATGCCATGGCTGCAGGGCAGAAGCAGGAGAAGGACGCTCACTGCTGCTAAACCTGGGAAATATTCTTTGCGGACAGCAGAAGTATTTGGCATTGGAATTTTCCACAAGCGCCATGCCGGCTGGCAAACATGATGCTCTATGGGTGCAGTGGCTATACAAACAGCCGCCAGGAGGACGAATTCGCGAACTGCCCTTGCAAAAGCTAAGCCTGGGTTATAGCCGTCACACAGCGGTTGCCAGAGACACCGTCTGCTTTCATGTAGAGAAGCACCTGGAATTGTTGAAAATCCCAACCATGCTTGATGAAACTACGCTTCTAAAAGACAAAGGGCAGAACATCGAGGCTGCAGAGCACCTGCGTCGTCATGCGGATAATTTGCTCTTGTTGGCCGCAAGATCTGGTGACTTGTCTCTGCTCAAAGAAGCGGAAGCGCTCTACAAACGAAGTGACAGAGAGCTGCAGCCGAAGGGAAAAGTTATCGGGCCAGAACATAGATGATGCATATATACGAAAAAAACTATATACATAAATAGCCTTATTTCTCATGTTTACAAGAACAGGAAACCGGGAATGTGATATATGATTGCGGTAAAATAGTAAAATAGTTCTATTATATTTTCCTAATCTCGGTTATTGCTTCCTTGGTTTCTAGATATATATACGACTAATTAATTTAAAATAATGGGTCTATTTTACCATGAATCAAGGAGAACTGAATATGACAGACCGATTAATCCGGCTGATGCGCATTATTACGCTGGTTCAGGCCAAACCGGGCATTCTGGCCCGGGAGTTAGCCGAACGATGCGGCAACAGTGAAAGGACGATATACCGGGATATGGATGCCCTCAGTGCCATGCATATTCCGATCACCCATTTGGGTCATGGGAAAGGATATACCTTTATCGGGAATTTTGCGCTGTACCCCTTGGACTGGTCAGACGAAGAAGCGATGGCATTTGCCCAGCTTCGCAACCTTATGGATGACATTAAACCGCTTTTGCCTTCGGGCTTTGAGAGTGCCTATGAGAAAGTAATGGCGGCTGAATATAAGCATAGAGCTGAAAAAGAAGAAAAGATGGAGATTGTGGGAAGAGAGGCGGGCACCGCCTGGATGGAAAGAGGGAGCTTGCAACCGGAACATCCTGCTTTTTTGATCGAGGTGTTCGTCGCCATGCTGAGGCAGAAAAGCATCCAGGTTGATTATAGCGAGAATACACACGAAGAGAAGGGAATCGCTGTTGATCCCTATTATCTTATACCGCTGGAAAATCGATTTTATTTAATCGGTTATTGTCACCGCTTCGGTGTAATGCGTACTTTTCATACGAATGGACTCTCTAATGTTAAACCCCTCAAGTATGGATTTTCCAAAGACAATTTTGATCTGCAGGCTTTTATGAAACATAAATGGGCGCTGGACAAGGATAGCCTACAGGTCGAATTTAAAATCAAGTTCTCTGAATGGTCTATGGATCGGATCAGGAAAGAGGGGGTGTTGATGAAGCCCGCCAAGGTGGATCGAGAGAATCGCTATTTCCAGTTTGAAGTGTCGGTGGATCAGGAAATCGAATTTATACGCTGGATCCTCGGATTTGGAGAAGAAGCTGAGCTTGTGGAACCATCATATTATCGTGAAGTCATGCGGTATCAATTAGAAAAAGGGCTGTCGCTGTATAAATAGCGCAGTCTTTTTTTTGCACAAAATAAATTTTGACTAACTTTATAGGGTAATTTTATATAACAAATTTTTCTTGTATACCTTGGATTTATATAGTAATGTTATACATTAATTAGAAATGATGAACTTATAAGACTATATACTTCCACGATATGTTAACTACAGGTTACTTAAACTTCCCGATCTTTTTATCTTGTTCACCCTCATTTGACCTTTGTTCAATTTTTAAACAGAAGAGAGGTAACATTCCTTGTCTGAGCCCATTTTAAAAATTGAGAATTTGCATACCCATTTTTTTACTGACCGCGGTGAAATTCCGGCTGTTGACGGCGTTGATCTTTACATTAATCCTGGCGAGGTGCTAGGTGTAGTTGGAGAATCCGGCTGTGGCAAAAGCGTAACCTCGCTGTCCGTGCTGAGGCTGGTTCCCAGTCCCCCTGGCCGGATTGTAGAAGGCCGGATCTTTCTGAAAGGCCAGGATCTAGTAACGCTCAAGGAAAAGGAGATGCGCAAGATTCGCGGCAATGCGGTTTCGATGATCTTTCAGGAGCCGATGACCTCGCTTAATCCACTGTTTACTGTCGGGCAGCAAATCATTGAGACTGTGCGTCTGCACCGGGGTATGTCCAAAAGACAAGCGAGGGATCACTCCGTGGATATGCTGCGCAAAGTCGGTATTCCAAGACCGGAGTCCATTATTGACGAATACCCCCATCAATTGTCGGGCGGTATGCGCCAAAGAGTCATGATCGCAATGTCAATCTCCTGCAATCCGGAGCTGCTGATTGCTGATGAGCCTACCACCGCGCTTGATGTGACGATCCAGGCCCAGATTCTGGACTTGATCCGCAGGCTGAATGAAGAGCAGGGAACGGCTGTTATGATGATCACCCATGATCTGGGTGTAGTTGCGGAGATGTGCCATCGTGTGGCCGTTATGTATGCAGGCAAAGTAGTAGAGGAGGGCAGTGTGCATGATATTTTTAAACACCCGCTGCATCCCTATACGCGTGGCTTGATTCAATCCGTACCCAGAATGGACGAGACCCGTGAGCGACTGTACTCCATTCCAGGCAATGTGCCTGTACTTAGCACAGAAATGCAGGGCTGCCGGTTCGCACCGCGATGTGCGGAGGCCATGGAGATCTGTCATGAATCGCTTCCGCAGCTCACTCTGCAGGAAGAACAGCACAGCTGCCGCTGTTGGCTGTATGGAAGAAGTCAGGAGGATGCGGTATGAGCGGAAATCTGCTGGAGGTCAAGGGACTGAAGAAATACTATCCGGTGCAAAAAGGATTTCTTAATTCTACAGCGGGGTTCGTGAAGGCGGTCGATGATATTTCTTTTGCGATCCGAAGAGGAGAGACTTTCGGGCTCGTGGGGGAAAGTGGCTGCGGCAAATCGACCGCAGGCCGGTCGCTGCTGCGGTTAATGGAGCCGACGGCGGGGGAGATTCTTTTTGAAGGCCGGGACATTACGAAGCTCTCTGTTGGAGAAATGCGCAAGCAGCGCCGCGAGATGCAGATGGTGTTCCAAGACCCGTTCTCGTCGCTAGATCCCCGGCACACCGTAGAGCGGATTCTAGAGGAGCCCATGATTGTGCACCGTACCGGCAATGCCAGAGAGCGTCGTGCTGCCGTGGACAAGCTCGCTGATGTGGTGGGACTGGCAAAAAGCCAATTGCAACGGTATCCGCATCAGTTCTCTGGCGGGCAGCGACAGCGGATCGGTATTGCTCGGGCACTTGCCCTTCAGCCCAAGCTGATTGTGGCCGATGAGCCGGTCTCCGCGCTGGATGTATCCATACAGTCCCAGGTCATTAATCTTATGCAGGATTTACAGCGCGAATTTGGATTGACGTATCTTTTTATTGCCCACGACCTTAGTGTCGTCAAGCATATCTGCGACCGGGTTGCCGTTATGTATCTGGGCAGAATCATTGAAATCACGGACAAACACTCGTTATACTCCCACCCTCAGCATCCCTACACCAAGGCTTTGTTATCTGCTGTTCCCGAACCTGATCCTGATATCCGCAAGCAGCGAATCGTTCTCCAGGGCGAGGTGCCAAGCCCGGCTAATGCGCCGGTCGGCTGCTCTTTTCATACCCGTTGTCCCCAGGTGATGGAGGTCTGCCGTAAAGAACGGCCACCGCTGCTGGAGACGGGCTCCGCCCATTTCACCGCCTGTCATTTGCATGACGGAACAACCCATTCACAGCTCGCTTAATCTGACAGCTTAGAAAGGATAGATACCGGTTTATGGCTGCGCTTTGGCACAGCTCTATATAAACACTTTAATACTTTCAATAGCAGAAGGGAGTTTTCGATGAGATGAAGAAATGGGGTAGTCTTGTACTGGTCTTAACGCTTAGTCTGGCATTCACGCTGAGCGGCTGCGGAGGTAGCAACAATGCAGGTAAGGATGGCAATTCTGGAGGCAATACAGCGGCAACCAATGCCCCTGTAGATGCCACGGACAAGCCCAAAGAGGTTCAGGATACGTTAATTCTGGGACGAGGCGGAGATTCTGCTTCACTTGATCCGGCAATTGTCACAGATGGCGAGTCCCTGAAGATTTCCCATCAGGTATTCGACTCTTTGCTGGAATATAAGCCGGGTACTTCCGAAGTGCAGGCTTCCCTCGCTGACAGCTGGGAAGTGACTCCTGATGGCTTGACCTATACTTTCAAGCTGCATCCCGGGGTGAAGTTCCATGACGGCACCGATCTTAATGCCGATGCTGTCGTGTTTAACTTCGATCGCTGGAATGATCCGAAGAGTGAATTCAAATTCGAGGGCGACTCGTTCGATTATTATGATTCGATGTTCGGTCCTGAGGGCAGCCGTGTCATTAAAGAAGTTAAGGCAGTGGATGACGGCACGGTGCAAATTATTCTGAACCAGCCGCAGGCGCCTTTCCTGCAGAACATCGCGATGACTTCCTTTGGGATTGCCAGCCCTACAGCGATTAAGGAGAAGAAGGCGAACTTCAAGAATGAACCGGTCGGCACGGGTCCGTTTGTTTTCAAGGAATGGAAACGCAATGATTCCATTACCTTGGAGAAGAATGCCGCCTATTGGAAATCGGGATTGCCGAAGCTGAACAAAGTCATTGTGCGTTCCATACCGGACAACTCGGCCCGCTTCACTGCTTTGCAGAACGGCGAGATCGATCTGATGGAAGACTTAAGTCCGGATGATCTGTCCACGCTGGAGAGCAACAGTAATCTGCAAAAGATTGAACGTCCGCCGTTTAACGTTTCTTATCTAGGCTTTAACTTCAAGAAGAAGCCATTTGATAATGTGAAAGTTAGACAAGCGCTGAACCATGCGGTGAACAAACAAGCCATTATTGATGCATTCTTCTCTGGTCAGGCTAAGCCGGCCGTCAATCCAATGCCGCCTTCACTGTGGGGCTATAATGACAGCGTGAAGGATTATGAATTTGATCTGGACAAAGCGAAGTCACTGCTTGAAGAAGCCGGGTATCCGAATGGTCTGCCCGACCCTGTAACCTTGTACGCTATGCCTGTGCCTCGTCCTTATATGCATGATGGCAAGAAGGTGGCAGAAGCCATCCAGGCGGATTGGGAGAAGATCGGTGTGAAAACTGTGATTGAATCGCCAGAATGGGCTACGTATCTGGACGATACCAAGGCGGGCGAAAAAGATGATATCTACATGCTCGGCTGGACCGGCGACAACGGCGACCCAGATAATTTCATCTATACTTTGCTAGACAAAGATGCTATTCCAAGCAATAACCGGACCTTCTATGTCAATGAAGAATTGCATACCCTGCTAGTTGGCGCTCAGAAGGAAACAGATCAGGGCAAGCGCTCTGACTTGTATAAGAAGGCACAGGAAATTATCAAAGCCGATGCACCGTGGGTTCCATTGGTACACACGACACCGCTTCTGGCCGGCAAGGTTAACCTAAAGGGCTTCGTACCCGGTCCGACAGGCACGGAATATTACAGCGAAGTGTATTTTGAATAGCGTTGATAAACTGTGCATGGTTTTGACCGTCGTTAGGGTACCATTACACCTTTGGAAGGTGAGCTGACTTTGAATGCCTACCTATTAAAAAGAGTCATGGTTTTAATTCCTGTATTGATTGGCATGACGATTATTGTATTCTCTATTATTCATGCCATTCCAGGTGATCCGGCCGAGACGATTCTCGGCCAAAAGGCTACGGAACAGTCCAAGCAGGCGCTCCGTGATCAGCTCGGTCTCGATAAGCCCTGGTTTCAGCAGTATTTGAATTACATGGGAGATTTGGTGAAGGGGGATTTCGGTACCTCGATCCGCACCAAAATGCCGATTGCGAAGGAGATTCTGCCCTATCTGGCCGCAACACTGGAATTAACGGCAGCCAGCATGCTGTTTGCTACCCTGGTGGGCGTGAATGCGGGTATCCTTAGTGCCTGGCGACAGAACTCGTGGTTTGATTATAGCGCCATGATTATTGCGCTCATCGGAGTCTCCATGCCGATCTTCTGGCTGGGACTCATGGAACAATTAATATTCGCCCTGAAGCTCCAATGGCTTCCTTCGATTGGGCGGATGGACCAGCGTAATCCGGTGGATAGCATCACCAATCTCTATGTGATCGATACGATCCTGGCAGGACGCTGGGACCAGCTATGGACTGTCATCAAGCATTTGATTCTGCCAAGTATGGCACTCGGAACGATTCCGATGGCGATTATTGCCCGGATGACCCGTTCCAGCATGCTTGAGGTCATGAATTCCGATTATATTCGCACAGCCAAAGCGAAAGGCATGTCGCAGTTTCTGGTCGTGTACAAGCATGCGCTGAAGAATGCGCTTATTCCTGTACTGACCGTAATCGGCTTGCAGACAGGCGCACTACTGGGCGGCGCGGTGCTTACCGAGACCATTTTTGCCTGGCCGGGTGTAGGGCGCTACATCTTTGAAGCCATCAGTTCACGTGACTATCCTGTCATCCAGACAGGGATTCTGGTGATTGCGTTTATTTTTGTAATCATTAATCTGCTGGTGGATCTGCTGTACGCCGTTATTGATCCGCGCATTAATTACAAGTGAGGGTGAATCTATGTCACAGCCAACAATCCATGCAACGTCTCTCAGTAATGTTTCTGCTAAGGAGAGAGCCGGCCCCTGGCGTGATGCGTGGCGTGCTTTCCGCAAGAACAAGTCGGCGATGCTGGGACTGGGTATCATCCTATTCTTCGTAATGATAGCGCTCTTGGCGCCGTGGATTGCACCCTATGACTACAAGGCACAGGAACTGGTGAACCGTCTGAAGCCACCTTCAGCCCAGCATTGGCTTGGTACCGATGATCTCGGCCGGGATCTGTTCAGTCGGGTGATCTATGGAGCGCGGATTTCCTTATGGGTTGGATTTTTTTCCGTCATCGGCTCCATGATTGCCGGAACGATCCTGGGGGTGCTGGCAGGGTTCTACGGCAAATGGATCGATATGTTGATTTCCCGTATGTTTGATATCCTGCTGGCGTTTCCGAGCATTCTGCTCGCTATTGCCATTGTGGCGATTCTGGGCCCCTCCTTACAAAATGCGTTGTATGCCATTGCCATCGTCAACATCCCGACCTATGGGAGATTGGTGAGAGCCAAAGTGCTTAGTCTGAGAACGGAAGAGTATATCACCGCAGCCCGGGCAATAGGTATGAAGGACAGCCGCATTCTGATCACCCATATCTTGCCGAACAGTCTTACACCGATTATCGTGCAGGGTACACTCGGTATCGCACATGCGATTATTGAAGCCGCCGCACTCGGGTTCTTGGGCCTAGGCGCCCAACCGCCCGATCCGGAGTGGGGGAAGATACTTTCCGACTCTCGGCAGTTTATTCAGAAAGCGCCGTGGACGGTGATTTTCCCTGGTCTGTCCATTATGCTGACTGTGCTGGGCTTCAACCTGATAGGTGACGGGCTGCGTGATGTGCTGGACCCCAGAATGAAAAAATAAACCATAAAGCAAGCCCTTTCGGTGCGCATTACCGAGAGGGCTCTTTTATACTTCGAATGGAGCTTCCTATATAATAGAAGATTTTTATTATCTATCAGGGGTTTCGTCCGACCTGCTGCTTGCCTGCCCGCTGTGTGTCGGAGAGCTTGATTAATTCGGAGACGGTGACGAACCGGTACCCCTGCTTTTCCAGCTCTGGCAGAATGATCTTCAGCGCCTGTCTTGTCTGCGATTTTCCATGTACATGGTCGTGAAAAAGCACAATATCGCCGTTGTGGGCATTCCGAATCACCTTGTTCGAGATGGCATAGACCCCCGGTCTGTTCCAGTCACGGGTATCCTGATGCCAGGACCAGAGGATGGGCTTTAGCCCCATTTGATTAGACACATTAATCAGAGTCTCATCGTACATTCCTCCAGGCGGACGGAACAGGTTGCTTCGCTTGCCCGAGACCTTGATAATTTCTTTCTCCGTTAGATCCAGTTCCTCGTGCACTTGCTTTTCGGAGATAGGCCGCTTGAAATACACGTGATTATAAGTATGGTTAGCCAGTTCATGACCCTCGGCAACCACCCGCCGGGCGATATCGGGATAAGCAGCAATCCGTTTTCCAATTGCAAAAAATGTACTCTTGGCATTGTACTGCTTCAGTAAATCCAGAATCAGCTCGGTTTCCGCCGGATCCGGACCGTCATCGAAGGTGAGGGCAATCACCTTTTGACTGGTATGTACCTCCCAGATCATGTCGCCCCGTTTCTCAAAATAGTAGCGGTTCTTGACTATCGGGCTGGCCAGTGTAGATGGCGTACAGCAGAGCAGCAGGGCTAATGCAGCCGAAATGACCCTATACGCTCTTTTCATGGATGCCCCCCCTTTTTCTTAGGTTCAGTTATATAGAATGCACCTTTGGCAGGAGGAAATATGCAGAGGGAGAGCGAGATGGGAAAAACTGTGCAGGATCAGGAACGTCTGAACTTGCCGCCATAAAAACATCGTAGATAAAAATATAGGCCTGCAACGAGAAAGAATAAGGTGCTCTCCAGCATGAAGACCCATAGTTCAGAAAATAAACCTTGTAACAGCTGCCGGCAGCATGAAGCCCCCGCCGCAGTCAGCAGTAGAATTCCGATATCACAGAGCATCCAAAGCAGGAGCTGGTGAAGCTTCCGCTTATGAATATGTAGAGCTTTCAGGTTCCAGAGCGAAGACACCAGCTCCATGGATACAATGGCTATTGCCGCTCCGGCATACCCAAAACCGGGAATGCCTACGAGCATATATTGCGCAAAAGTAGAGCAGGCCAGTCCTGAAAGCAGACCCCAGAAGGGAGCCTTCTTGACATCTTGAGCCCAGAGAATGCTGGTGGTCAGTTCGCGGCAGCCTACCAGAAGCGGGATAGAGGCCAGGTATTTGATCGGTGCAGCCGCTGCCGTCGTATTAAAGATGAGGATGGAAAGCATGTCAGCATGAACAAACAGAAACAGCCCGGAGGCGATTCCCCACAACCAGGAAATCTTCAAGGCCAGACTTGCCAAATGATTGAATTTTTCCAAAGTGCCCTGCTGCCATTCTGCTGCGATACGGACCGATAGGGTATGACTGAGTGCTCCTGTTACGAGCGTAGGGGCATAAACGACAATAGCTGCCATCCCGTAAATAACGCCGTACATAGCGGTGGCTTCGGAAGTGCTGTGGCCTGCTGCGAGCAGACGGCTGGGAACTAGCAAAGCATCAATAAACTCCGAGGCCGGAATGAACATACGCGTCATGGAGATGACCAGCGAAGTCTTGAAGAATATAGTAACAGGCAGTACAACGGAGCGGCCCTTCGGGCGCGGAGAATGGGTATCCCAAGAAAGATATACGGTTAGCAGTGAAAAAGAGATAAATGCACCAAGAAAAGTGCCGTATAAGCCCCCGCCTACGGCCCGGCTCATCCCCAGCGGCAGGAGTTGCGCTGTGATCAATACCATGCAGGTTACGCGGACAGCTTGCTCAGTGACTTCTGATAAAGCAATGATGCCAATGCGTCCCAGTCCCTGCAAATAACCTCGCAGTAATCCGAGCAAAGGAGCAGCAAACAGGGCAGGAGCCAGACTGTGCAATGCTTGCTCCAGACCGGGATTACCAAGCAGGGTGGAGAGAAATGGCGAGTACCGGAAAACGACCAGACTAGCGGCTCCACCTCCAAACATCAGAAGAACCGAAACAATCTTTAGAAACTGCCAGCCCTGTGCGGGTTTTCTGGCGGTTTCCAGAGCGAGCGCCGTAGGCAGTCCTCCGGCCAGCATCAATAGAAAGCCGTAGAAGGAGTAGGCAATCTGGTACAGCCCGATTCCTTCTGCGCCGGCCATTCTGGTGAGGATGATTCTTCCCGCCAGTCCGAATAGCTTGACCGCAACCATAGCGGCCGCCCGGATGGCAGATTGCTTGAATAGATGAGGCACAGCGCTACCTCCAGCGTAACGGATTCAATGTCGTGATCTTTAATTGTATGACATTGAAATGGCGTTATGCTGACAAGCTTAATCTCTGATATGAATCAGCTCATATTTGGTGTACTTGTCCCACCCCAGGTCGAAAGGAACACGGTAACGGTCTGCCGTGTGGGAGTTGACCAAAGGATACCCATATTCATCAAAGCCTGTTATGACCGAAAAATGATCGGTATCATTACGATGCATAATATAGCCGATCAGATCACCGGCCTGCAGCTGGGAGATGGCGCCATGGGTATATTTTCTGGAAGGGGCTACTACTTCCTTATAGGTACCCTTGGCGACCATGTTGCCGTAGCCGGAGCGCAGCAGGAAGTTGCGGAAGGCGTCAGTCTGCACCCAAGTCTGAGTGCCGCCGGTCGGGTAGAAATAACGCCAACCCGACTTCATTGGCAGTCCCCCACCTTCCTCGGGATCACCAACCGCCTGAGAGGCAAAGTTAGTGCAATCGCCGCCTTTACCCGTATAGTCGAGATATTTGCGGTTATACCGATGCTGATTGCCGGCTCCCCATGCGGTTCCCGCATATTTGTCAGCATAGGCTATGGCGCGTGAACGATTGTAGCGACGACTCTTACCCGATACTGTTGCTGTAGGTTTAACAGAAGGGGCTAGTCCATCCGGACTGTCGGCAATCTTATCCGGATTCTCGTCCAGCGGATCCAAGTACCATTCGCGGGCGATTTTCCAGCTTCCATTAATCTTTTTCAAAGTCATAAAGTGCCGTGTGCCGATGCCAAAGGATTGTGGCGGGAATACTTCATTTAAATACACATAACTGAGCTTGAGTGATTGCACAAGGGACACCTTGGCCGTATCTCCGTTTACATTCCGGCGTATGATTCGAATGCTGCTATTGGCTTTGACCAGTTTGACAGCCCTTTTCGCAGCCCATGCGTTAATATAAACGGTTCGGTTGCTCTCGTTATGATAGGCATTTTTGCTTAAGGTCTGTTGCGACAGATAAAAGCCCTTTATCCGTTCTGTCTGCTGATCGATCAGGGTTTGTGCGCGATCGGCGAAGATTTGCTTTAATGCGGCATCTACCTCTTGATTTTCTTTGCTATCCTCTGCGTTCACCGTAACAGGGGGCAAAGAAAAGGAGGCCAAAAGAATAAGGATGAGGGACAGGATACTGGTTTTTTTAAGCACGATCATAACTCACCTTTCTGCTTCGTGAAAACGACCAGCCTTTTCTCATGTTCTTTTTTCTTTCTGCTATATTTCCCTGTGCAGGTGATAAGGGTTAACCGGTGTTCCGCGGTATCCCCGAATATTCGTTCTAATGGGGCCTGTTCGGTTGGGTAAATCTCAACAGACTCGACTGTGTAAGTAAGCTTGTGTGCGTTGTTTGAGACAATAATGCTATCGCCAGGTTTTAATTTCTTTAAATTGAAAAAGACGGCAGGACCAGTATAACTGTCCACATGTCCATCCAATACCACAGTGCCCTTTGATCCTGGAAGAACGCCTGGATAAGAAATCCCAACCAGATCGGTTGATTCTGGCACCCCCATTTGCCCGCTTGGCAAGACAGCAACCGGTTCAATTTCTGCGGTGACTTCAATAGCGGGAATGGAAAGCCGGGTCGGCATGAAAGGTGCTTCAGGTAGCGGAGGAGCGGAATGGTTCGGTATGGGTTCCTTGGTGGGTCCAACTTTAGTGTCATCTGCGGTTATGATCGGCTGTGACTTTGTATGAAGATTCTCTTTAGGTGTAGGTGCGGGCGTTGTTGCTGCGCAACCACAGCCATAGAAGGCGATGCTGACGAGTAGCGAGATAATGATCCATTTTTTCATAATTATAAAAGAAAGAGGGAGTTCTCCTCCCCCTTTCGTCCTCCTTACTCTGTTTGTTCGCTAGCGCCGCCGAAGCCTGTTTTCGGTAATTTAGTGGCTTTGGCGCTAATGCCTTTTGTTTTGATGCTCTTGGCTTTCAGGCTCTTGGCCTTTAAAGTTTTGTGTCCCAAGCTTTTGGCTTTTAGGCTCTTCGCATGTGTTCCTTTTGCATGAGTTTTATGGTGTGCCTTAGCTTTGTGTTTGGTTTGAGTATGTGCTTTCTTCTCATGTTTCGTCGGCGCTACCGGAGCTGCACTGGCAGCTGACACAGCGGACATCAATAAGCAGGCAGTAATGGCGGCAACAGCTAATTTCTTCATAAATGTATTTCCTCCTCAAAATGTGTTTTTCCCCTGCACAGTAATATCTCCAGCTCGCTTAGTTATTAGATTATTAAATTGTTTCCAGTTGTTAATTCCTAACCTTCTCGCTTCTTGTTACTTTCTTATCTTTGGCTTATATAGGTGAAAGTTCGGGGTAATATGTTCTATAATAAATTACTAAATAAAGATTACAGGATAGGGTGGGGAACATGACACTGATTGACAAAAGAGAACACCGGCAGTATCCGGAGATTACACGTCTGGAGACGTCGCGTGCTGCTTATGAGCGAGATTATTCCCGCCTGATTCATTCGCCGACGTTTCGAAGGCTCCAGGGCAAATCCCAGGTCTTCGGCGCAGGTACTGGTGATTATTACCGTACACGCTTGACCCATTCGCTGGAAGTCGCCCAGATTGCTCGCGAGGCCGCTAAAAGCCTGCTGCGATCCTATCCGGAAGTGGAGACCGGACAGGCTGACAATCCTGGTCTGGTGATTGATCCAGAGGTGGTAGAGTGCGCGGCGATTGCTCATGATTTTGGCCATCCGCCTTTTGGACATAAAGGAGAAGAGGTACTGGACAGCATTCTGCAGCAGTTGATTGAGAATAAAACGAATGAAGCAGCTCGTCTGGCAGGCGCTGATCCTGCGAAGAAGCTGTTTATTCTGGATGAGATGAAACAGCGCTACGAGCACTTTGAAGGGAATGCTCATAATTTCCGCCTGATTATGTTCCTGGAGAAGCGGGAGAACATCGATGGTTTAAACCTGTCCGATGCCGTACTGCTGGGCATTAATAAATATCCTTTTCCCGGTACAGTATTGAAGAAAGGCTTGTATTTGCATGAATGGGAATACATCTCTGAGATCCGCAGCGATTGGGGAATTCCTGCTGGCAAGAAAACGCTGGAGGCTCAGCTCATGGATCTCTGTGACGATATAGCCTACTCTGCACATGATCTGGAGGATGGCATCAAGGCTGGTAAGATCGAAGTGCATGAGCACTTCATGCATGATGACTATATCCAGCGGCTGATTGTCGAGAAGATCACTACGCTGGAGGATTTCTTCTGGCAGGGCTGGAAGACCGAGAGCATTCGGGCTAAGGTGGAGGAGGTCCTCAGTGCATTCCTCCGTGTCTGGAAGGAGAAGCTGCCTACCTGTGAGAATGATTATTCCAGAACCCGCCGGGAAGTGAAGGCCTACTGGGTCAGCACCTTTGTGGCCAGTCTTGGTGTGATCAACGATGGGGACTGGAAGAAGGTTACCTTCATCAAAGAGGGGCAGGAGGATACGGATATGCTGCGTACGGTCAGTGTCCTAAAAAGCTTCGCATGGGTCACTATGATTCGCGATTTGCGGGTACAGCGGCTTCAGAAAAGAAGTGAATGGATTCTTCGCCGGCTGTGGGGAGCCTTCCTGGACCCGGATACCTCCAAAGCCATTATTCCGTCCGACTGGCTACAACGCTTTGAGAAGGACCAGCGGCAGGCAAAGCCGATCTGGACCTGGGAGCATATGGTTATTGATTATATCGCCGGCATGACAGATGCCTTTGCTGAGAAAATATACAATGAATTGTACGGTCTTAAGGTTGGTTCAATTTACGATCTCGATTAGGGTGACGGTACCGCACATTTGAAAGGAGAGGCAGTTATGGAACCACTGCGGCTGGGCGTGCTGGATTTGGCGCCGCGCTTGTCAGGAATCAGCGCGGAAACAGCGCTGCAAGAGGCTCTTCTGCTGGCTCGGTCAGCAGAAGACTGGGGTTATCATCGCTACTGGGTAGCGGAGCATCATGATATTCAGGGATTGGCTTGTCCATCGCCTGAGGTGCTGCTGGGGTATGTTGGCGCGTTGACCTCCCGGATTCAGCTTGGTTCCGGCGCTCTGCTCCTGCCCCATTACAGCCCACTGAAGGTGGTGGAATCGTTTCATCTGCTATCCGCGCTGTGCCCGGGCAGAATTGAGCTTGGTCTCGGTCGGGCACCGGGAGGGCCGCCGCATGCATCGATGGCGCTGAGCGGCAATTTCCTGAAAGCAGTGTCTGAGCTGCCCGAGACGATCAGGGCGGTCATGGAGTTGCTTCAGGACGGCTACGCTTATGAGGGACAGCCCGTTACCGCCCGGCCGCTGCCAGCCGTGTCACCTTTGCCATGGCTGCTTGGCACAGGTGTGCGCAGCGCGGAATATGCTGCGCGGTTTGGGACGGGCTATGTTTTTGGCAGCTATATGAGTGACAAGGAAGCCGAGCCGGTTCTGGAACAATACCGGCGAAATTTTGAGCCTTCGCTACTCGTGCCAGAGCCGTGTACTATGGTTGCGGTGGCGGTGATCTGTGCCAGCAGTGCGGAGGAAGCTGCTCTGCTGGCCGAGGAGAGCCGAACGGAACAGGGAGACAGAGGGGCTGGCTCCGGTGAAGACAAATCAAGGCCGCCATTGCTATGCGGTACACCGCAGCAGCTAAGAGAGGAACTGCAGCAGATGGCCCATCGGTGTAAGACGGAAGACCTACTGATTTTCACACCATTGAAGGATTATGAGAAGCGGCGAGCTTCTTATCGCTTGCTTGCAGAAAGTGTACTATCCCCGGGTAAAACCATATAAATTAATGCACGCCACCTGCCGAAAATATAGGGAGGGGCGTTTTTTTTCGTCATTTTTGAAATGAAAAGAAAGTATTGTAAACGGAATGTAAAATGTTGAAAAAAGATGAGGGGGCTCAAGGGTATGGACAAAGCTTCAGGATTCAAGGATACAAATAAAAACTCAGCTTCCCGCTTGCCGGCAGGCAGACTCAAGAAAGTCATATCCAACGGCAAACGAAGCATCAGCTTTAAATTCACCTCGGCTTATGTGGCTCTGGCACTACTGGTGGTGATCAGCGGGGTGCTCTCTCTCTTTCAGATGAACCGGATGCAGACAAACAGCAGTGAAGTTATTAGAGGGCTGATCCCGGAATTAAACGAGATTCACAACATTAATTATTATACAGAGCATATTATGTCGCTTACCTTGCAACATATCCAGAACTCTGACACGACAGAAATGAGCAAGCTGGAGGAGGAACGCGACGCTTATATCCGTAAAGTAGCTGCTGCCATGAAGAGCTATCAGAGCAAGCTTCAAGATGAGGAGCAGATGAAACGCTTCGAGTCCCTGAGCAACAAATGGGCGGAATACATGATGATGAATGACCAGGTACTGAAACTAAGTCAGGGGAATGATGACCAGTTAGCGCTGGAAGTCTCACGGAAGGGTATTTCTGCTTTTAATAACATGCAGGAGGACATGGAAGCCCTTGTGAATCACAGCGTGGAAGAAGGGAACACCAAGGATAAGATTTCGGCAAACATCTTCCAGGGCTCCGTTATCGTGACGTTTATAACCATGCTGCTTGTGCTTGTAGTGATCGGGATCATTAATCTGGTCATCAACCGGGCGATGATTGTACCTCTGAAGAAAGTAACGGTGCATTTGAAACGGATTGCTACTGGAGATTTGCAGGCCGAGGACACTCTGATTGGCAACGAGGACGAAATCGGCGTACTGGCGAATACTGTGAATGAAATGAATCATGCGTTGTTTGATATTGTTAAAAGAATCCGTAGTGTATCCCAGATCATTGGTGATCAGAGTGAAACGCTGGTTCGCTCCATCACCGAGACTAAAGAGGGCGGCATGCAGATTGCCGTTACGATGGAGGAACTTGCAACAGCTTCCGGTAGTCAGGCTGAGGCCGCAGTGGATGCTTCCAAAGCGATTGAGAACCTGAACAAGCTAATTGAAGATTTTACTGGGAAAAGTCATGAACTGGGGCTATATTCACAGGAAGTACTACATAAAGGCGAACGTGGCAAAGTTCTGATGGAAAGCTCTGTTACATATATGAAGCAGATCACAGAAGCAGTATTGCAGTCTATGGCCACCCTGGAAGAACTCAATAAGAAAAATGAAGGGATTTTTCGGCTCGTAGGTTCGATCCGCGGTATCGCCGAGCAGACCCATCTGCTGGCTATTAATGCAGCCATTGAAGCGGCAAGAGCTGGTGAGAGCGGACGCGGCTTTGCGGTGGTCGCGACAGAGGTGCGTAAGCTGTCTGAGGATGTGCAGCGGACGGTAACGGAGATTACCGGCATTACGAAGGGAATACAGCATGACTCCAAAGAAGTAGTGAGATATTTGCAGGACGGTGTTGTAAAGACCGAGGAGGGCAACGTGCAGATTGTGGAGACCGGAGCTGCGTTGTCAGACATTAATCATTCGGTTCAAGTGATGGCTGAGACGATGGAAGAAATCGGTAATGATTTGAAACGGATGGAGCAGTCCAGCGAAACGATGCATGAATTTAGCCAGCATATTTCAGCACTGTCACAGGAATCGGCCGCTTCGGTGGAGGAGACTTCGGCTTCTGCCCAGCAACAGGTAAGTGCCACTAGTGAGGTCGCAGCCGGTGTTGAATATCTCAAATCCTTGTCTAGTGAATTGAAGGAGTCTGTCTCCAGATTTCAAGTGTGATTAGTATTAAAAAAAGCCTCCGCACCCTTTACGAAATTTGTAAAGAGTAGTGCGGAGGCTTATTGAGCATGCAGACTAGTATTGTTGATTATAGTCAACTTTATTGAGAGACGGAGAACCTGTAGCGATATAGGATTTCAGATTCTCGGTAATAATATCGACGATTCGGTCGGCATAGCGATCCGTATTGCCGGCAGAATGAGGTGTGATGATCACCTGCTCCATTCCCCATAGCGGATGATCCTGCGGCAACGGTTCGGTCTCGAAAACATCCAGGCCGGCACCGCGGATATGCCCTGACTGCAGGGCTTCGATCAGATCTCCGGTATGTGTGGTGCCTCCGCGGCCGATATTGATATAATAGGACCCTTCCTTGAACGCCGAGAAGACGGCAGCGTTGAACAAATGATGTGTATCGTCTGTAAGCGGCAATGTGTTGATTACAAAATCACCTTGGCTAGCCGCATCCTGCCATTGGCTGATCTGGAAGACCTCATCAAACTCCGTAGCCGGCTTGCCTGTACGGCTGACACCGATGGTCTTCATACGAAAGGCTTTGGCGATTCGCGCCGTTTCGCTCCCGATCGCTCCGGTGCCGAAGATAACAGCCGTTCTGCCGGATAGTTCGGTCTCATTTCCATAGGAATGCCACTCACGCTTGCTCTGGTTAAGCACAGCTTTGTGCAAATTTCGGGTGAAGCTCAATATGAAGCCGAAGATCACGGCTGCGATAGGTTCGGCATGTACACCACTAGCAGTGGTTAGAAGGATACCACGCTCCTGCAGGCGTTGTAGCGGCATTTTATCGATGCCGGCAGACCAGCTCTGTACCCAGCGCAGCTGCGATTCTCCGTCCAGTAGAGGCTCTCCGATGCCCTTGGCCCAGCCAATAACGATCTCCGCGCTCGCGAGCTGCTGAAGATCCGGTTCCTTGGCACTTCCCAATTCAAGTGTATAACCCGGGGCGGCTGCTCTAATCTTTGCTTGCTGGCTCGGTGTAAGGGGCTGAAGACATACAATGGATTTAGTCATGTTGATTCCCTCCCGTTATGCTATGGTTGTACGAATAGATATGTTTAAGGATAACAAATCTGCTGCGAAAGGTGAAATGACCATGATGAATGAAAAGGGAAATCACGATAAAGAGCGTCTGTTCGTTGCAGTTCCTTTGCCCCCAGCGATTGGCGAACCTCTCGGGAGTCTGTGCCGGTCGCTTGCTACGGAAGTATCATTTGCCAAATGGACTCACCCGAAAGATTATCATATTACGTTGCAGTTTCTGGGGGATACAGCCAAGCAGGACATCCCGGCCCTGATCGCAGCTCTTAAAAAAGTTGCCGCCGTAGGGGAGCCCTTTGAACTTTCTCTGGAGGGCTTTAATACTTTTGGCCTCCCGGCTTCACCTCGTGTATTATGGGCCGGCCTGGGCGGTGAACTGGAGAAGCTGCATGCCCTGCAGAGCGCGGTAACTAGTGCTACACTGCCTTTAGGCTTTGTGGCAGAGGATAGGCCTTATACGCCACATTTGACGCTAGCCCGGAAATATCGCGGTGACATCCCTTGTAAGGCCGAATTTGTCGAATTTTCGGAGGTTTTACGCCAAAAAAGAGAACATTTGTCCTCTATTCGACACTGGACGGTAGATGGTCTTGTGTTGTATGCTACCAGAATGTGCGCCATTCCTATGTATGAAAATGTTGAAAACATGACATTTATCTAAAAAATTCGACAAAGGACAGTTTTCAAATCTTCCATTTTCGGTTACATAGAATAGGAATGTGCCGTGATATAGGAGGAGAATTATGGTTATTTTTAAACAAAACCGCTATATTGCGCTGCTTGTTGGCGTGATACTGGTGAGTTTCTCAGCGATAAACCTGCTGCATCCCGAACCAACGACAGAGGGGAAGTTAACCAAAGTCCAGGGCAAACTGAGTGCCCCCCCAGTGACCTCGGCGCTGGAGCCGGCACCAAAGGCAACGGCTTCTAATCATACGAGGATACAGATACAAAGCACGATACATCCGGTGATCAACAGTGCTGTGATTCAACCCAAGCCAGACTGGAGTCTTCAACAGAAGGCTGAGTGGTTGAACCGACAAACCATTGCCGCCGCAGACACGGCTAAAACTGCTGTGGTTAAGGTAGCCGCCGTCAAAACAAAGGCTGCAGCTATACCCGTCACACCAGTGGTACAACAGACGCTGCAAAAAACGGCAACGGTATCAAAGGGGAGTCAGACCGAAGCGAAGAAGGTCGCGGCAACTCAGCAACATCCCCCCATCATATTGTACTTCTCTCGGACGGAGCTAATAAGCCAGGAACAAAAAGACAAAGCAACCTGGCGCTACACAGTTTCCAGAGAAGACCTGCTTCTGCTGCAAAAAATCGTCATGGCAGAGGCGGAAGGCGAACCGTACAAGGGCAAAGTGGCAGTTGCCAACGTTGTTCTGAACCGGCTGCGGTCAGCCAATTTCCCCGACACGATGCATAATGTAATCTATCAGAAGAGACAGTTCAGTCCAGTGGCGAACGGTCGTCTTAATCGCGTGAAGCCTAATGAAGATTGTATCAAGGCTGTTAACGCCGCACTATCGGGAATCAAGGAGGTTACAGACGACACTTATTTCTTTTTGTCGCTAAAACTTGCGCAGGATTTGACGGTACATCATACGCAGAAGTATGCCAAAACGATCGGCAATCATACTTTTTATAAATAAGGGATTTAGTGAGAGGCCTTACGGAGCAAAGGGCGATGGCGATTTTGAGGAGTTGCGTTACCCGCAAATTACCCGCTATTGATTGATCGCCCATTCAAAATCATCAGCGATCTCCATCTGACGTTGCTTTGTAACGTGGAGGTATATCAGTTCCGTAATCTCGGAGTTAGCTTTATGGCCGATCCGGGCCTGAATCTCAGGCAGCCCAACTCTAGGGTTGGAAGCAAGCAACGATACGTGAGTATGTCGTAAGCTGTGAGGAGTCAGGCTGTCTGACAATTGGGTTTTCCTCAATACTCGTTTCATGATTTCGCCAATACCAGTCAGTACAACAGGATATCCGGGGTTCTCGACCCCCCAGAATACGAAGTTATGCTGAGGGTTGTCGTGACCATGTTCGAGCTGCCAGGCCTTCACAGTGCTTAACACTTTAGCCAGCCCCTCGCCGTAACTCACCGTTCTGTAACTTTGATCATTCTTAGGCGGAATGAAATAATATTCCTTGATGCGTTTTGCACGTAATTGCTTGTTAACATCTACTGTGCGGCGTCGGGTGTCAATGTCCGACCACAGGAGCCCCGCAGCCTCTGCTGGCCGCAGGCCTGTGTAGGCCAGCAGCATAAAATACCCCCACAGACACACTGGGAGCATAAAGCGTGCCGTCTCAAGAAACAACTTAAGTTCATCTTTCTCCAAAAACTTAGGCATCTCTTTGCGCCGGACTCCGAGAGCCGGCTTTTTGTCTGCCGGTATTTTCGCCAAGGCTGTCGGGTCTTCCTTTAGTATCTGCTGCCTCACAGCGTATCTAAACATCATCTTCGCCACTGAATGACAGCCGGTAATCGTACTTTTTGAATAGCCGGCCCGCTTTAGACTGTTAAGAAAATGCTGGTATTGTGCCGCAGTCACGTCACGGAGCGCAAATGCTCCAAACACCTCATATATCTTCTTGAGTGATATTTTACGCAGTACTAATGTACGCTCAGAAGGCTCAGACTCTACTTCATACTCTGTGATCCAGTAGTCCCCCCACGTTCGGACGATTATATTATCCTCGTAACGAAGCTTCTTTTGGATTTTCCGGGCTTGAATAAGTATGCCGAAATCTACAGCTTCGTCGACCGTCGAAAAGCGTGGAGATTCCATTTCCTTAAGGCTACGCTTCTCCGTGCCGTTTTCAACAACTGTCGTAGGAGCGTAGTAGCGATAAGTGTATTTCCCGTCACGTTCTCGAACGTTTTTAGGCAGTTCCTTAGTTTCTTTTTTCTTCCGCATCCTTATTTCTCCTTTCTGAGAACACATGTTCTGTTTTTGGGTATATGTAAACAGCCTTTCAGCTGAGAAGCATGAAGGTTAGTAAAAAATATGAAACTGCTCTGGGATTCCGCAACGCATCAAAAAATGATATTTTGTCTCGTTGTGTTCGGGGGACAAATCCCCAACTAATAGATGCAAAGCAAAATGATTGGCTTCCCGCTCTACCTTATCCACTGAAAATAGAGTATTGCCTCTTAAAAATGGCGTATTTACTCCAGGATGAAGAAAATGATGCCCTAATTCATGCGCCATTGCGAATGGTTGGGCGAACCCTTGAAGATGTGAATTAACATGTATTACAGGTATTCTACGAATACACGTGTAATATCCCCATGTGTTTTTTCCAAGATCTTCATACAGAACTGTGATGCTTCTCTCAGATGCAATTCTTGCTGGGTTATTGGTTCCATGGGTTTGAATGAGTTCTCTAATTAAGTGTTTTCCCATGAGTTGTCTCCCGGAATCTATTCTCTGTATTTTTTCGGAGTGAACTTTTTCTTTGCCATCTCCTTTGACATCCTTAGTGTGTTTTCGAGTGATATTCGTAACAATTCACGATCCTCGTCATCCATAGGTTCTCCCATAAAAGCAAAAGCGGCGTTGCTACTGAGATCATTCATCATCTTTTCCAGTTCCTCAGCGATGTCCCGTTCGTCTTTTTCTGATAACGCATAATATGGCTTTTCCTCCTGCGGTTCCTTACTTTCCTCAGAAACTCCCATTAGGTAATCAACGGTTACTCCAAAATAATCGGCAATCTTTTGAAGCTTTTCACGTTTAGGTGTGTATTTACCTTGTTTCCAACTAGTGAGTGTTGCTGTAGTAATCCCTGTCTCTTTGGCTACTCGATATGCTGTAATGCCGTGTTGATTTAGAAGGTCCTCGAATATTTTGTACATAATTCTCCTCCGAACTTAATCTCATGAAAAAATAAGTTAGGAAACTAAGCTATAAACCGTTGACTAGCTCACAAAGCTATGTTAGTATACAAACATAGCTTAGAAAACTAAGTTATAAAACGGCGATAGCATTGATTTCTTATTTAACTTAGGTGGTACTATGATTATATAAGAAATCTTAGCTATCAGTCAATACCTTTTATTGGAAGGGGGATATATTTCGTGTATGAGAAATTTCTTGTGTTGTTAAAGAAATCTGGAAAAACGCCATATCAGGTTGCAAAAGATACAGGTGTTTCCACGGCCACCTTAACAAATTGGAAGCAAGGTAACTACAAACCGAAAACAGACAAGTTGAAAATCATAGCAGACTACTTTGGTGTAACCGTTGATTTTTTCTTACAAGTAGATGAAACGGTGGTGGGGAAATGAGCGTGACGGAGCAATTAAGACCTACGATTGACGTACTTGACGCTGCGGCTTACTTAAACGTCAGCAAATACACAGTTATTAACCGGATTAAACAAGGTAAACTCAAAGCTTATAAGCAAGGAACCCACTGGAAAATCAAAAGAGAATGGCTTTTGCAGTATGAGGCTTCACTCATTTCGAGCTAATTCATCGGCCACCTTAACCTTTTATACACAATCTATACACAGGAGGTAAACACATCTGAAGTCGTATCAAGGCGGAACCCTCCGGGCCATCAATTTAGGTTCTGCCTGCTAGGTAATCGGTAGAGATATTTAGTGCGTCAGCTAAGCGTATAAGATTTCTATGCCTAGGTTCAAATGTTCCTTCGATCCAACGCTTCACCGTGGTGGGTGAAACGCCAGTGATCTGGGAAAGCAAACGATCGTCGATTCCGCGATTTTCCATAGTGGCCGCTAAGCGTTTTGGAAAATCGTCTTCAGAAAAGAAGAAAAAGAAGAAGAAGACGCATCACTCCCTTCTGCCCGGAGGGTTCCGCCTTGATACGACGAGGTAACTACCAATATTCGACAAGGGAAGCAAGAAAACCTATGAAGGAGTGATAACGGTTGAAAATAACAGTCAATATGCTGCGTAATCTCTGTTCATTCTTCCTGGTTCTTCGTGACCGGGCAGAAGCAGAAGGGTTGGGCAAACAAGCTTCCAATGCACATAAACAATATCAGTTCTATGATGGTTTGCTTATGCAGGCCAAGCAGGTAAACGGAAAACGGCCATCCGGGGTAGGAGCCGGACAGCCGTTAGTAAGTCATTGGAAAATCAAAGTCAAGTCCAGTCTACCACTGACTGGAGGTGTAGGCAATGGCAAAGAGAGTGCAGTCAATCCAGCGGACGGAGCTTCGTTTGCAACTTCGGGAACTGTATCTACAGCAAGCAGAGTACATTGCAAGTCACAATAAACGGCCTTCAGCCGAGATCAGCAAGCGCATAGCAATTGTCCGGCAGAAGCTTGGCGCGGTGGACAAGCTATCGCTTCATATCGATACTCCGCCACGCGCTGGTTTTGGGAGGCCTAAGAAGAAGTGACAGACGACCAACAGGATTGGTACATCGAACAGATAAGGAAGTTGCGTTCTGAAGCAGACAAGCTGGCTGAAGATTCGCCGGGTGCATTGGTCGAAAAGATTCGTTTGCTGACAACAGCTCATATGTACATGGGCCGTGTCTCCGCTCGTAAGGATGGCGACCACGCCAAAGTATACGTAGCCCGTAAACGGGCGTATGTGGAGGTCATGCGAAGCGCACCAAAGGGTAACAAATCACTCGCAGCAGAGGAAGCGATTATTCCGCTGCGGGAGATCGAGGCCGAGGCGCTGGAACAGAAGACGATTTGGCGCAACGAACTTGATTCTCTCAAAGAAAAAATCTACGAACTACGAATGCGCGTCCGGATCGACACGCACATAGGAGGCGGCATCAATGGATAAGAGCACATTTGGGTTCCATCCGGTTCCGAAGCCTGCCCACAAGCGCGGTAAACGGAAGCAGGGGCAAGAGACGGCGATTACTATCAAGGTAGACAAAGAGATCTACCGCCGGGCCAGCGAGGCCGGGTACACGGTCTGTGAGCATTGCGGCTGCAGTGTTCCGAGGTTTCGGTTCGAACGGTGTCATATGCTTAATGCTTCGCAGTATGGGACAGGCAGAGCGCCCTGGAACGTGGTTATCCTGTGCGGTCCCCGTAATGATAACGGCAGCTGCCACCATTGGGCAGACGAAACGGTTGAGGGTCGTGACTGGAAGGCCCGAAAGCAGGCAGAGCTTTACCTTTATTACACGGCCGGAGAAGGCAAGAGTTATTGGAAATAGGGCGGCACTCTGTCCATTATATGTCTCGGGGATGTCCCCGGGGACAAAGTAGGGACAGTTGTAGGACAAGGCGGGGACGTCCCGCCGCTGTCCGCGTGTTGTCCAAGCAGGAGGCGGGACACCGACATGAGATTATGGATTAAGAGCTACCAGGCAACGGACCGGGACCCCCAAACGCGCAAATTTTGCCGTTTAACGGGCCTGGATACACCGGCGGCGGTGGGGTCGCTGCATATGATTTGGTGGTGGGCGATGGATTGGGCGCCAGAAGGTGACCTAACCAAATTTGAGCCAATAGATTTAGCGGACGCTGCTCATTTTGAGGGAGATGCCCAAGTCTTTTTCGACGCGCTGGTTGAAGCAGGTTATGTAGCGAAAACCCTTGAGGGGCATGAAATTATGGACTGGAACAGCATAGGTGGACAAGTGATTGAAGGGCGGAAAAAGGCGGCTACAAAGAAGGCTAACCAGCGTGCAAAAGCTGCCGAGAAAAAGGCGGCGGAAGAAGCTGCTGCAAATGATGTCCCTGGGGACATCCCCAAGACGTCCCCTAGTAGTCTACCCACTGTCCCGGTACAAGAAGAATTAGATAAAGAATTAGATATAGATAAAGAAAAAGATTTAAAGATAAACGGTCATGCAGGCCAAAATCCAAATCAAGAGCCAAATCAAAATCAAAAGCAAGAACCGAAACCCGAACAGACCGCCGGAAAATCGGCAACGCCGAATGAGCAGCCGAAAACCGAGGAAAAAGGGGGCCGGAAAAAGCCTGTGTACGAAGAGGGAAGTCCGTTTTTGAACATGGCAACGTATCTAAAAGCTAAAATTGACGAGGTTTCTGCTGCTGAAGGCGTAAATTTAGCCCCGAGAGCAAATCTGCAGAGCTGGGCAAACGAGCTGAGATTGATGGAAGAAGTCCAGGAGTACACCGACAGAAGCTTGACCCGTGAGTTGATGGACTGGCTACCAAATTCCGGATTCTGGCGAAAAAATGTTCTAAGTGCTGCTACATTTCGGGAGAAGTACCCAACGCTTGTTCTCGATATGAGAGAAGCGAAGAAGAAAGCAGCTGCTGGAAATAAGGGTTCCGGCGGCGGGCGCGGCGGCCGGGGCTATGGTCATCAAAAGCAAGAAATCCCAATAGGGCAGGATGATGGTAGCTCTGGAGCCGTTTCGGCTGAAGAGCACGCGGCACTTATGAGAAAGGCCGCTGAGATCAAGGCCAGCAAACAGGGGGCAACAGGCAGATGAGCTACCTTCTGAGATCACCAGGGATGCACCGCTGCTCATGTGGCTGGGAAGGCAAGCCACAGCGTGATAAGAAGGCCATGAAGCCAGTTGATAAATGCCCAATATGTTTCCAGGTTACAGCACTCATACCTTTACGGGAGATTCCCGGATATTGCTTCTGCTGCGCTTCGTCCAGCGGGAAGCTGCTGATTATAGATCATTTGATGATTCGAGAGTGCCGCCGATGCGGTGCAAAACTCAATTTACACACGGTAGAGCCGTGGATATGGGAGGTCAAAGGGATGGAACAAGCGGTGAATAAGCTCAGAGCGGAAATGGAAGCATCGAAGAACCCTTACGTGAAGGTAGTAGGGGAACACATTCTGAAAGTTTTAGGGGTCAATCCTGCTGCAGCTGAGAAGGTACTGGCCGATGGAAAGACCATTGCGGGAGCTCTTTCTGCTATGAAGGCGGAAGCCTCTAAGAACAAGTTTGACGGCATGGCCATGCTGACGGATGAAGAAGGGTATGCCATCGCACTGAAGTATTTCGGGTTTGACGGCGCTGTCGTCGTTCCTGCTGCAGTTGTTCCCGCTCCTACTCCGGCAGTATCCGTAACGCCGTCAGCTCCGGTGAAAGCACCGCCAGTATTCGACCTGGGCCTTGATGATCTGCTAGGCGATCTGTAAGGGGGAGCGGGAATGAATGCTGCATTTAAAGCACACAAGGCTCACTTTGGAGCAATCAGCCAAGCAATGATTGATTACGTGGAGAATCATGTTTTGCTTCGAAGTCGTTACTTATTCGCGAAGACGGTGATGCGCGTCCAATTTGCCTATTGTACGCATTGCAAACGAAATCATCGGCCAGAAGAGTCGCTGAAGCATGACCAAAGAGCCATTTGTCCACATTGTAAATCTGAATGTAGGGTAAGGAAAAGCCATGTTGGCCGCAAGTATCTGATTGATAGAGCGTATGTTGTTTTCTATGAGAAATCGGTTATTGATCCTTCGATCATGACGGCGGTCGGTTTTTTCGTACAGCGCGATTATACAGGCAGCTATGAGGATGTTCAGACGAAATTCAATCCGTCATGCAGCTATGTGTTTCAAATGGGCGGCAGCACGATGTTCTATGCCAACTATTACGGTGATACGGAGTGGTACCAGCGTGAGAACATCGTATCGGAGTATTCAATGTACAAGAACGGGACGCCTTGTTACCACTCTGCCGATAGCATTAAAGCAGCCATCATAGGTACTCCGATGCAATATAGCACCTGGGAGAATTATTGTGATGGGAGCGATATGACGAAGTTTTTCGGGCTGTACACCAAATACCCGTGCATAGAGTATCTAACGAAACTGAATTACGAATATTTTGTCTGGGCGAAGCTCAACGACATGCGTACTTACGATGCTATCAAATGGAGCGGAAAAACGATAGAAGAAGTGTTACGGCTCCACAAAAAGGACCTCAAACAGTTTATGAGCAATAAGCCAAAGATCCTGGAGATGGATTCAGTAGGTGCGCTAACGTTAAGACTCTATCAGTTGACTTTGAAAGACAGCAATCGTCCTGATTTCGAAGAGCTGAAACGCATTGCATCAAGCGTGTATTCTTATTTTGCCCAAATGAAGCCAATGTTTAAATTTCAAAACGTTCGGGCGTGTGCCAGATATATCGAGAAACAATTCAATAAAAACCGCAGAGTCTTCTATGACAGAAGCAGTGTAGTGACGATGTGGAAGGATTATATGGACGAATGTAGGACCTTGGGGTTTGATTTGACCCGAATGGAAACTGTGTTCCCGCATAATCTTGCTTCAGCTCATGAGAGCACCATGTCCCAAGTCAAAATACAAATGTCGGAGATTGAAAAACAGCGAATATCTAAGAGGGCACAGGAATTGGAAGTATACCGATTTGCCTGGCGAGATTACATCATTCGGCCAGCTCAATCTGGGCAAGAGATTATTGACGAAGGGAAAATTTTGAGCCATTGCGTTGGCGGTTATGCTCAGCGTCATGCAACGGGTGAAACAAGTATTCTGATGATTCGGAAATATGCCGATCAGGATACACCATTCTTCACGATGGAATTGAAAAATGGACAAGTAAGGCAAGTATACGGTTTTGATAACCTTCGCATGAGCGGAGATTTGATAGAGCTCATTGATGCTTTTAAAGCTGAAAAGCTCGCCAAGAGTAAAGGGAAGTCTAAAAAGTCCAATAAACCGCAGGGGGTAGCAGTATGAGCCAAGTATCTATTCGCACTACAGAGGTCATAGCAATTGAGATTAATGCAATCAAGGATCAGACAAAGCGGATCTTCCTTTCAGCAAGTATCGAAATCGGCCGCCGACTGGTTGAAGCCAAAACCATGCTTCCGCATGGCGAGTGGGGCATTTGGCTCAAGGACACAGTGGATTACTCGCAGTCCACTGCTAATAACCTCATGAAGGTTTTTGAAGAATTCGGTGCTGATCAGCTCAGTCTTTTTGGCGGAGATACAAAATCCCAAGCGTTTGAGAATTTGAGCTATTCTCAAGCGGTCGCTTTACTTGTTCTTCCGGGGGATGAACGGGAGCAGTTCATTGAGCAAAACCATGTGGAGGACATGTCAACCCGGGAGCTGAATGAAGCGATCAAGGAGCGGAAGCAGGCAATCAAGGATAAAGAGGCTGCTGAGAAAGCTGCAGCTAAAGCCGAGAAAGCCGCCGAACAGGAACGAAAAGCCCGCGAGAAGCTGGAGAAGCAGCAATCAGATCATGCAGCCATCGTGCAGCAGCTGCAGGAACAGCTGGACGCTGCCGAAGCAGCTTCCGCTTCCGGTGATGATGGAGCAGCAGCAGCTGCAGAAGAAGCGGCTGAACAGCTTCGTGCAAGTCTGAGCAAGTCTGACGAACAGCTGATCGAATCCCAGCGGCGTATTAAGGAGCTGGAAGAAGCGCTGAAGGCGAAGCCGGTAGAAGTGGCTACTGCAACGGAAACGGTATATGAGACACCGCCGGAAGTACAGGCGGAGCTGGAGGAGCTGCGGAAGAAGGCCGCTTCAAATACGGTGGAAGATGTAGCCTTGTTTAAAGCCCACATAAAGACCGCAGGTGACGGATTTAACGCTGCTCTGCATGTGATCAACACCATCAAGGCGAAGGATGCGGAAACTGCAGAGAAGTGCATCAATGTTCTGAATGGAACGCTAGATCGTATGCAAAAAATGTTGATTGCCGTAACGCGGCCCGAATCCGAATAATGCTCTTCTTCTTTTTCTTTGGCTTTAACGAAGATCCGGAGGGCTTTGCCATCGAGGACCTGTTAGGGGAAAGTATACAGCTATACCGTCAGTACCACTGCTATCAAACACATGTAGGGCAAATAGCCCACTACTACGCGCTGACTGCTGATTTCCTTGTCGACCTCTGTATAGCCGAGGATGCGCAGTATAGCAGGGTCTTCGCCCGGTACGATCGTTCCATTCTGGAGCGGGACAACTATTTTCCGGGAGCAGAAACGCTTCTGGAACGCATTTTCGATAAAGCGATGTAGCGAGGAGCGATAAGTGATGTTCATATTCTTCTTTGGCCCACCCGCTCCACCCGCTCATACAAGCAAATACAGACCAGGCGTTGTATGCAAGATCATCCATAACGACCTGCGACATGAAACTATGCCTACGCTGTATCCGGACCGAATAGGCCAGGAAGTCATGATAACGGAAGCGGCAACAGATCCGGCGGGCTGGGTATGGGGGTATGAAATTCAAATCGGCAGAAGGCCATCAAGCACCCAACCTTTTCGGACTGATTGGCTTAAACCCCTGAATGCCCAACAGACAGCCCGAGTACTGCGGCTTGCAAAGTAAAGGGGGCAGTCAATGTTCTTTTTCTTCCTGGAAGAGGACCGGCCACCATGTGAAATCATTGATTATCGAGACATATATAACCGATTGAAAGACAAGCCAGCGGATAGATGGACGCGGGAACTGAAGATGTTCAGCGTCCTCCACCGCTGGAAACAAAACGATCCTAGGAGGTAGTAAGCAATGACAGCTATAGCGGTAAAAGCTTGGGTTTTTAACCCGGAGCTTAAAAATATGATTGTGAGCGTGTTCGGTAAAGACGAGCAGGGAGATCGGGTCAACATTAAAGGCCTTGTGGTTGATGCGCAAGGGGAGGAGCTGACCATTAAAAATATTTATGATAGCAGCCAAAGCGTGTTCCCTCTGTATCTCTTTGCGGAAGATGATGGCCTTAACCTGGAAGCGTGGGACGCCGGACCAACAAGTTATGAGGTTCCGGTGGAGTATCGGCAAGGGTGGGACGGTGAAGAGAAATGACCAATATGAGCAGAGAGACTGAGTTCCGGGGAAAGACGAAGGGAACAGGCCAGTGGGTATATGGATCATTGGTGCAGGTGAGCAGTGCTGGGTCTTTGGCAGTAGCTATGTTGGACGATAAAGGGCATCTTAAGCTGCATGAAATTATCAAAGGAACTGAGGGGCAATACACAGGCCTCAATGATCGTGACGGTCAGCATATGTATCCAGGCGACATAACGGAGCTTGAAGTCGACGGAATCAAACGGCATTTTGTGGTGAAGGCGGGCACCGTGGTACGTGATTTGAAGAGTCATCCGAACTTTATCGATGATTCGGCCAAAGTGTCTATAACAGGCATTTATTTCGAGTGGCAGGAGTACCAGCTCTTTCCGTGCATCGATTCGAACGGTATTCCGGACAACGAGAAAATGCTGGTCATTGGCAATGTGAATGATAACCCGGAGTTGTTGGAGGTGGCAAACCGATGAAGCAAGGTAGACGGCCTAATCGTCGACAAATGAAGATCATTCAAGAAAAACGGCTCAACCCAAGTAATTGGTTTGTGGAGCGGGACAACCCTAGTGAAATGGTTATTGTACACCGGCAAAGCGGAAGCGCTAAAAGCATCCAGAAAGCGGGGTTATCTATATGAGCGAAGGAAGCTCTTCCTTAAGGCCGGAGCGAATAGAGTCCATTAAAGAAAGGTTGACGGAGAAACAGGCGCGTGTGGGATACATTGAGCGCGCCGAAACGGAAGTTATGGAAGTACTTGCTGCTCTGGAAGAGGCACAGCAACGAATAGTAAAACTAGAGCGCTATGTTAAAGCTCTCGAATTTAGCCGAGACACTGCGCAAAAACATGCGGATTCCATAGCAAAAGAGAAGGGCTTGGAACTGTATGAGGCACAGCAGATTATAGACCGTCACGAACGGGAGGCGGAGAGGAAGCAGCAATTTGTTGTAGAGCAGGCCGAATATGTTAACGAGATCGAGATAGATCTGAGAAAGACACAGCAGACCATAGCCTCCAAAGACGATACCATCGCCATGCTTATGGGTCAGATAACGGACGAAGTTGCGCTACATGCTAAGACTGCTGCTGCACTGATTCGGGCTGAGCAGACAATAGAAGAGTTAAATATAGCCTTGGACTTGTCAATCGAAGAAACGAATAAGTGGTCCACATTGGCGAATAGTGCAGCGGCTGATAATGAGAGGTTGAGACAGTTGCTCGATGAAAGAGGCATTATAGACCCGGAAGCCAGTGAATCAGATGAATAACTGGCATTTTGAAAACAGGGACAAGGCTGTGGAGCAAGCGGCCGGCGGACAGGGTGAGATTAAGCATTCTCAGCTCTCTCCAGAGGAGTTGGAAGCTTTCCGAAAAGCCAATCCAGCCCCTACTGGAGCGGATGCCAAGAAACCTATACCTATTTTCGAATACAACAAGAGGAGGTCGCAGCGTGAAGGTTAAGGAAGTACAGACAGCTTTAAAGGCAGGGGAGCGGCATTTTAGCTTCCACATCCACGATCAACCTGTTGAGGTCCTTAAGTGGGGGATGTCCTGGGTACGCTATAAGACACCGAGTATGCGGGATTTCATATCAACCAATATCGGCACATTCAGTATGTCAGTAAAAAGTATATACAAGCAAGAAGGGGAGTGTTCTTGTGGGGGCGGTGGTGCAAATGGAGATCTTTCCGGGGGTGACATCGGTGGACAAACTGGAAACGCGGTCTTTGCTCAAAGAGTATCCGACGATGCAGCGCAAAATCAGCGTCTACAGCAGCAAAACATCTCTCACGTTTCTGGAGGCGGAGGAACTTGCCAAATACCAGCGGCGGGTAAGGGAAATAGATACGGCAATGGAGCTGATACTCGACGACGAGGTGCGGCGCATTATCCGTCATCGCTATATAAGCGCACGTAAACACAAATACACCCTTGCCACATTCGGCGACAGCACCAGTGCCGCCACAATCAACCGCCGTATTGATATAGGTGTTGAGACCATAGCGGAGCACCTTAAATTGGCTGAGATCATTTAGGGATGTGCATAGTCGACGCATACTGTTCATTTAAATTCGAAGGGATGATCCAAAATGACAGAAAGAAACTCTATTCGTGAGATAAATAAGGTATGCAAAGCTGTCCTAAAGTTACAGGACGGAGACTTTGTTGAAATGGAAGGCGTGTATAAAGGGCAAGAGTCCTATAGCCATCCGCTTAAAAATGCGACTGCAGCAAAACAAAACCAGCTCGGGGCATACAACAGACGAGTTACGGAAGCTTTAAAAAACCTCCGGTCAGTGCTTGAATCAGGAGCTGAAAAGAAAGAGGATGAAGCGCCGTTCGGAAGCTATGCTGCCCACCAACCGGGATATGACAAATTCAAGGAATCAGGCAAGTTAGATGACTATGCTTACCAGTCGCTAGTCCACATGCAGACAGCTTCCCATCATCTCTCTTGGGCGCTAACTGTACTGGACCACGCGGACATCCCGGTTGAACTGCGGGAAGAAGTTCAGAAGTTCGTCCGGCAAACAGGCACGATCTCCGCAGAGCTCCAAGACTGGATGCGCACCTACACAAAGTAATGCATATTCCTAAGATACGGCGAAATTTTGAGACAAACTTGAGACTAAGTTGAGACCAAATTGAGACAAAAACAGACTTACAGTAGGGACATAGGACGGCAACATTGTCCGGGTGTCCCTGCTGCCCCTTATCGCTGCAGGACTCGTCAGAGCTGATTCAGTGATGATGCCCGTTGCAATAGCAGCAGATACCATAGGGGCGGAACTGTAAGCACAAGTAGCCAGTAGCAGTTATAGCGGCGGCCTGATGCGGGGGAAGAGAGTTTAATATCACTCTCAACGCGCTCCGCCCGGGCGCGTTATGAGCATAGGGGATATGTTACGGCAAATGCCGGACGTCACCATGCAAATACGGGCATTACATTATGAATTGAGTAAGGCGCTGCAAAGAGAGTAACAATCCACCCAAGCCGTGTGGGAGTCGCGGTTAGCAGCCCTTTACTGAGCGCATAATGCTCAGGGATAATCCCAAGCGTTTGGGAATTTAATATGACGCCGACCGTCTGTTATTATGTGGTAATATATGTATAGAGGAGGCGAGACTGTGAGGAAACGAGATGTAGTTGAATATAGTTGTATGTTGAGTGTTATGCTGGGGCTTGTGGTTCTCATCATTCTATCTATCGTGCCAGTATCGGCAGGTACTCAAGCGCTGTTACTTTACAGTAGCTTGGCGGTTGCAATCATCATGAGTACACACAAATATAGATCAGCTTCTAAGAGTCGCCAGTAGGCGGCTCTTTTTGTTGCCCAAAAAAAGCACTGCCTATAAAGACAGTGCCCATTACTTACTTGTTCTTATGTTTGGTAGGATCAGTCAAAATGTACTTTTCTCCAGGGTTTTGACCCGGAGGGAGTGGCTTTCCTTCAACAGAAGTAATCTCTCTCCCGCGATCTCCACCGCGTGGGCCTACAACTTTGTATTGTCCAGATGTCGGGGTTTTTTCCCCAGGACTCAGTCTATTATCTGACATATAATCACCTCCTCTTATAGAATATTTTACTAGTTAGGTGAAGGTAAAGGCTAGTACAATCGTTCGTCAAATTGCGACATGACATGGTCTGATTTGATAGTGGTGAAGGTGATCGAATGTGTTCAGTAGACTAACATAGTGCTTTGTGATGACGTCAATATGAAAGGGTGAAAAGAATGCAAAGTATATTGAAAGCTCGTGCGGATCACATCAAGGATGTTCATGAAAAGATTTCAATAAATAGTGAGACGGCAGCGAAGTTGCAGGAGGTTATCGAACAAAGTGGTATGGATATAGAGACATCCATTTATGTAACACAGGAAGCGATGCGGCGTGCCTTCGGTAGTGTATTCCGAGACTACGCCGCGCTGAAAAAGAAGTTTGAAAGTATGCAAAAGCATACAAGCCCGCAGACCAATGAAGAAAAGGCATGGCTCTTGTATGAGCAAGTTAAGGACGAAAGTCTGAATGACGTTAGAGAAATAGGAGACTACTTAAAGATAATTGCTATTGACGAGCTTTAGAGTCAATGATAACCCTTCACTCCAATAATAATATCATCGAATCCGCGGACAACGCGAAATGCACGCTCCTGTTCTAGTATCTCTAGCTTAGCCTTTATGATGTCGGTATTATTGAAGCCGCGAGTTGAGCACGCGTCGTAGATGTCCGTGGCGGCAACGATCGCGCCATGATCCTCGTAATTTTTTAAAGGCAATCTCTTAATGATTTCTAATAGTTGTTGATTATTCATAGGCGTTCCCTCCTTTCTGTTTACTTGGAATGTTCGAACAACTTCTAGTATTCGACAAAGGATAGGAATGTCCTACAAATATAAGTCGAAGTAGGGCTGTCTCTAGGACTGGGTCCTTCCCGGGGCCGGGGTAGGGTGCGGGTACGTGTGAGCCCGATTCCTGGCTATTTTTGATGAAAAAAAATCACTGTGCACTGTGCATTTTGAGGGGGTGTTTATGGCTTGGAAAACGATGTGAAAATGATCGAAGAAACCTTATGTATCAGTGCTTCATACGCTTCTGAGCTATTCGGCGTCCACCGCAACACACTTGCACAGTGGACGAAGCTTGGAATGCCCAAAATGAAAAGTGGTTGGTATCCGTTGAAGGACTGCTATGATTGGGTGATGGATTACAAGCTGGGAGGCGATGGCGACGAAGACGAAGAAGGAGAGCCGAAGACCGATGCAGCCAAAAAGCTGAAGCATGAAGCCCGATTGAAGGAGCAGCAGGCGGAAGCTGCCGCGTTCAAAAATGCTGTGATTCGAGGGGAATACGTCCGTAGGGATGAAGTGATCAGCGAACTGCAGCGTTTTTTCACTTCGCTGAAGCGGTCCATGAGTGGTTATAGTCGCTCGGTCGCCATGGAAGTCGCTCCGTATATTGATCCTGAGCTTGTTCGTCAGATTGAACAGAACATCAGTGATAAGACAAATGCGGTGCTGCTGCAAATGTCTGTCAGGGGTGTGTATCATGCCAAAAAAGGCCGGAAGTAAATGGGCTGATTGGCTGACCGAAGCACTTGCTGTGTTGAAGCCACCTGAAAAGCTCACAGTTTCTGAATGGGCGGATAAATACCGGGTTTTGGATAGCAAAACGTCAGCAGAGCCGGGCTTGTGGTCCACGGATCGAACGCCTTATTTACGTGGGATCATGGATTCCTTTACTGATCCAAGGGTTGAAGAGGTTGTTTTCCTAAAGCCGACACAGGTCGGGGGGACCGAGTGCTTGAATAATATGCTCGGGTACGTGATATCCCAGGACCCCAATCCTGTAATGGTTGTTTATCCGAATGAAAAACTTGCTCAATTCACTTCTGAAAACCGACTGCAGCCTATGGTTAAATTGAGTCCAGCGCTGGAAAGTCGTTTTCATGAGAATCAAAGCAAGGATCTGGAGCTCCAGTTTGATGGGATGTATGTCGTCATTGCAGGGGCGGCAAGCCCTGCTGGACTATCAAGTTTGCCGGCTCGATATCTGTTCATGGATGAGGTGGACAAGTATCCGGCGGCAGCGGGGAAGGAAGCTGATCCGCGCTCACTTGCACGCGAACGTACAAACACCTTTCCGACGAACAAAAAAATCATGCAGACATCGACGCCAACGCTTCGAACTGGCCCAATCTGGACCGCATGGGAATCAGCACATGTTCAAATGGAATATTACGTGCCTTGCCCGCATTGTGGTGAGTATCAAACGTTGACTTTTAAACGTGTGATATTTGATTCAAAGCTTGATCCGGAAATCATTCGTTCTGCTTCTCATTATGAATGTGTTTCCTGTAATGAGGCTATCCGTGATGCGCACAAGCCAGCAATGATGCGTGCCGGCGAATGGAGAGACAAGAACGGGAAGACAGCGAGAAAAAGAATAACAGGATATTGGTTGAATGCATTATACAGTCCATGGATTCGATTTGGTGACGCTGCTGTTAAGTTCCTGAGCTCCAAGAAAGCCGGAAACGAAGAACTTCAGAACTTTATCAATTCATGGTTGGCTGAACCGTGGGAAAATACACAAATCAAGCTGAATAGTGACAAAGTGCTTGAGAAATCGAATGGTTATGAAGAAGGGGTTGTTCCGGATCGGACAATCATACTGACTGCTGGTGTTGACGTTCAGAAGGATCGAATGTATTACACTATCAGGGCGTGGGGCGAAGATATGACCAGCCATAACATTCGTCATGGTGTAGTGGAAACATGGCCACAAATTGAAGATGTGATGAACATATCTTATCTTTCGCGTGACGGAACGGAATATTTCGTTAATCTGTGCGCCGTGGACTCTGGTTACAATGCAGATGATACATACGACTTCTGCGCCAAAAATGCTGAATGGGCTGTAGCTATTAAAGGTTCTAACAATCCGATGCCTGCCAAGTACAAATTGACCAAGATAGATCGCGAGGACCGCGGTCTTTTTGGTATTTCGCTATATATGGTGGATGGGGGATATTACAAAGACTTCATTGCGGGGCGATTGGATCGAAAGTCGAATGAACCAGGCGGTTGGTTTGTTTACGAAGACTGTGACGAAGATTATGCCGAACAAGTGACGGCGGAACAGAAAGTTTCTGAGAAACGGGCCGGTCGCGAAATCGAGGTGTGGCGTCCCAAAACGTCTCATGCGGACAACCATTATCTGGACTGCGAAGTGTATGCTGCTTTTGCTGCCGACTGTGTTGGTATCCGTTACATGCGTTATGAAGCCCCTCCCGAGCCGAAGCCTGTTGAAGACAAGCAGCCTGCGAAAAAATCGTGGGTGCAAGGAGGTGAAACGTGGTTATGACGGAAGAGGAACGCTTGGCACTGCTGCGGGAGCAACTTGCCGAGGTACGTAAGGCAATCAGTTCTATACTCGGCGGTGCGCAGGAATACCGGATCGGTAGCCGTAGTATCAAGCGGCCGGATCTCGGCAAGTTGTATGAAGAACAAACTCGGCTTGAAAGAGAAATTCGGGCCATTGAAGAAGGCGGCGGTATTTTTCGTGTGGTGTATTTTGAAGGGAGGTGAACAAACTGAACTGGTTAGATCGATCTATTGCGACGGTAAGCCCACGCTGGGCCTATAAGCGGTTGGCCTGGCGTAATGGGATGAGTGTATTTGATTCTGGCGGACGAGGGCGGCTCAATCAAGGTTGGAACCCATCTGCATCGCCAAATGAGCAGCAGAAGCGGGGAGAACGTGCCCTGATTCGTGCGCGGGCACAGGACTTGGAGCACAATAGCGACATCGCGGCCGGGATCTTGCAAGCCTTTGATCGAAATGTGGTTGGCACAGGTATTATGCTACAGGCTAAAATTCCCCACGACATCCCAGGTAATGCTGCGGGTGAGTTCAACAAAAAAATTGAAACGCTGTGGAAGGAGTATTGCAAAGCCGGAAATATTGATATTACTGCTACGCAATCGCTTGAAGAGATCACTGAAATGATTGTCCGCCGCTATCACGTCGACGGCGGGATCTTTGTGGTCAAGGTCTATGTCAAGGACAGCGAGTATCCGTTTAAGTTGCAACTGCGGTCTGTGGATGAGTTGAATACGTTGGTGCAGCCAGGGGAAGGGAAACGGATTGTGGAAGGCGTGGAACTGGATGATTTTAATAGGCCGGTTGCATATCATTTCAAGAAGGCGTCTGACGGATATCTAATGAATCCTGCGGAGACAGTTCGTATTCCAGCGAAAGATGTCATTTTCCTGTTCAAAAAAACCGATCCGCGTCAAGTACGAGAAGTTTCACAGCTAGTTACTGCGCTTCCGCGCATTAAAGATGCTAATCAATTTATCGAAGCTGTGTCTATCAAAGAGCGCGTGCTTGCTTGCATGTCCGTCTTTATCAAGAAGAGCACTCCACAGGGGGGTGTTGGGCGTGGTGTGCGGAGCGGCGGGCAGGAGGTTGATTACAGCGGCGTGTCCTTATCTCCCGGGATGATCGGGGAGCTGAATCCAGGGGATGAAGTGCAAACTGTAATTCCTGCGGGACAAGCTTCCAATACGAAGGAGTTTATAACAACCTTGGTTCGTATGATTGCGGCGGGATTGGGATTAAGCTATGAGGCTGTCTCTCGTGATTTGTCACAGGTTAATTACTCTTCGGCCCGACAGGGATTGATTGAGGACAGAAAACTGTACAAAAAACTTCAAAAGATGATCATTGACCGAGTGCTGCGCCCGGTCTATTTGGAGTTTTTAGAGTCCATGTACTTAAGTGGGAAGCTAGACCTTCCGGGGTATTCACAGGACCGCAGCCGTTACACTGCTCATGTGTGGGTGCCGCCAGGCAACACATGGATTGATCCCAAGAAGGAAGCAGATGCCAACAAAACGGCGCTGGAATCCAACCAGGATACACTTGCCCGTATTTGTGCGGAACGGGGTGAGGATTGGCGGGATGTTGTGGTGCAACGCGCCGCCGAGATCAACCTTATTAATGAACTGATCGGGGAACGGTCAGGAAAGGAGCGAGAAACCGTTGAGGAAGAAGAACCGGAGGACGATGAAAAAGACGAATCCGCCAACAACGCTGCATAGAGCGGCAGGCCCGCCGGATAATCAATTATCTCGAACGCTGACCTTCAGCAGGGATACGATTAATGAGGAAGCCCGTACCGCCGAACTGTCGTTTTCGTCCGAAGCCCCTTACGAGCGTTATTTTGGTAGCGAGATTTTGAGTCATGACCCCGGAGCGATTGACCTGGAAAGGTTGACCGAAGTCGGGGTTTTGTTATTTGCACATGGCCGCAACTCCCGATATGGGAACATGCCGATTGGAGTTATTCAAAAAGTGTGGGTGGATAACAATGAGCGCAAAGCCCGTGCATTAGTCCAGTTTGACGACGATGAGGACAGCGACAAGGTGTTCCAAAAAGTGAAAAAGGGGATCATCAAGGGCGTTTCTGTCGGCTATGAAGTCTCATCTTGGGAAGAAGTCAAAGCCGGAAAGACTTCTTCTAATGGTCGCCATACCGGGCCTGCATATGTAGCGCTCAAGTGGCAACCGTTTGAAATCAGTATCGAACCGACTCCGGCAGATCCATCTGTTGGGGTGGGACGCAGTTTTAATCAAAATGAGAGCGAGGATGAAGGAATGAAGGGATTGAAAATGCTGGCTTTGGCCGCACAAGGATTAATGTATGCACCGGATGGCGGCGCAGGGATTGGCGGCGGCGCTGGAACGCCTACACCAACGGAGGGAGAGGGGCAACGAGCTGCAGCTCCACCGGGAATTGATCCTGCACAAGCTGCTCAGCAGGCCGCAACCGTAGAACGGACACGGGTGACTGAGATCAACTCGCTGTGCCGGAATTTTGACATGGACGCGACGACTTACATTGAGGATGGTAGCACTGTGGACAAAGTGAAGGATGCGATTTTGCAAAAGCAGATTGCCGACAGAGCGCCACAACGTACAACTGTGCAAGTAGGTGCAGAAGATCAGGACAAGTTCCGGGCAGCGGCTACGGATGCCCTGCTGCTTCGTGCTGCACGGACCGTAGACAAGCCAGCAGCCGGAGCGCTGGAGCTGCGCAGCTTGCGCTTGCGTGACCTGGCTGTCGAGTGCCTGAACCGTGCTGGCGAAAGCGGAGCGCATTTGCTTCGCGATGAAGACCTACTGAAACGTGCGCTCAGCCCGGACAGCACATTCCAGGGTATTATCTCCAATGCGGCTAACAAAACACTCTCACAGGCGTATGCTGAGGCCCCGACGACCTTCCAGTTTTGGACGGGTAAGGGCAGCAACTCCGATTTCAAAGCGGCCGAGCATTATCGGATTTCTGAGGCTGGAAACTTAGAAGTGACACCACAAAATGGTCTGATCCCTTATGACACCGCAATGAAAGACGAGAAGGTAACAAAGGCCGTGCTGACATACAGCAAGCGTTGGGGCTTTACGCGTGAAGCGTTCATCAATGACGACCTTTCCATGCTGTCACGGGTTCCAGCAGCGTACGTTATTGCGGCCAAACGCGGTATTAACAAGCTGGTGTACAAAATGCTGGCGTCGAATCCATTAATTTTCGACAACAAAAATCTGTTTCACGCCGACCATGGCAACCTGGGGACTCCGGGTAAAATCGGAACAGTCACGATGAGCGAAGGCCGTAAGAAAATGCGGACCCAAAAAGGGCAGCGTGGCGAAACTACCCTGAACATCGCCCCTCGTTTCCTCCTTTCCCCGGCGGAACTGGAGACGGAGGCCGTTCAGTACATGCGTTCCGAAGCAGATCCAGCCGGTGCTCACAGCGGCGTGGTCAACGTGTTCCGCAACTCCTATGAAATCATTGTCGATGCGGAGTTGGACCAATATTCAACAACCGCCTGGTATTTGGCTGCTGATCCGTCTATTGCCGATACGGTAGAAGTTACCTATCTGCGCGGGCAGGAAGAGCCTACCTTGGAAACAGATATCCCGTTCGACCGGCTAGGGCTGGACTTCCGTATTTACTTCGACTATGGCGTCACGCTGCTGGATAGTCGCGGGATGTTCAAAAATGCTGGATCTGCTGGAGGTGGGAGCTAATGCTGATCTTAAAGCAGCCATTAAACTACGGCGGTGGGCTGTTTGAGGCTGGGGAGGATGTCAGGGGGCGGTTGCCCCTGGATCTCATCCAGCAATTACAAGATGATGGCCATCTGGAGGAACGGGAAGAGGAAAAGCAAGAGCAAGAGGGTGAGGATACTACTTCACCAGATGAAGAAAAACCGAAGCGCGGAGGGAACCGTGGTTAGCTTCAAGGATGTCGTTGCTCAAGATATTGGGCTGTTCCTCAATGCCGAAGAGTTTGCAGAGCCATTGGACATTGATGGCCGCGAAGTGACCGCTGTACTGGATCAAGTGTTAGACAGCAAGACCCCCCTGGCTTATGCCGAGGGGGTTTCTCTTGTCACGCATGTACTTTTTGTCAGCGAAACAGAGCTTGGGCGTGCTCCTGGACAAAATCAATGGTTGGTCATTAACGATGCCCGTTACCGTGTGGATCGTGTAGGTGAGGATATGGGCATGTTGACTATTTGGCTGGAGGCATACGTCACATGATCGACGTTCGGGGAGAAGCCAGGGGCGTCCGGGATGCACTGCGGAGGATTGGTTCGCTGGACGGTGACGTGCGGAAGGCTTTCTATTCCGCGTTGAACCGAACATCCCAGCGGATCAAAACTGAAGCGGGGCGCAAAGCCAGGGAAACGTACATCGCCAAATCCAAGGCGATCACGGATCAGGTAGTGTTGCGTCGCGGTTCTATATCCAATCTGTCCAGCGAACTAAGGTGGAAAGGTGGGAACATTCCACTAATGCAGTTCCGTACAAATCCCAAATCGCTTTCCAGTAAAAAGCCCCGTGTATTAAAAGCTGCGGTCAAGCGAGCTGGAGGCAACAAAGCGGTAGACGGTGCGTTTCTGGCCCGAATGCGTTCCGGGCATATTGCTATATTCAGGCGCTCCTCTCGGAAGCGGCTGCCCATCGATGCACTCTATGGTCCGGCAGTACCGGTCATGCTCAATAATCCAGAGATTACGGAGCATTTGGAAAATGTGGCGATTACAGAAATGGATAAGCGGCTGGAGCATGAGCTTAACCGCCGCCTGGGAGGTGGAACGTCATGACCCCAGTCATGCTAATGATAGCTATTCAGGATTTTCTAAGGAAGTCTTTGGCCGATGATGCCGCAACTATTCCTGCGGTTCATCTTGGCGCACTGCCGTCCAAGACATCCTCAAACCGGGACGATCCAGTCTTTCCTTTGATTATTGTTCGCCCCATGGATGGAGAAAGCGATAATGATTCTGCTAAAGTTCAGGTCAAATTGCTGTTTGGCACACAATCTGAGGATGATAGTGGTTTTATTGATGTTCTTAACCTTATGGAGCGGGTCCGCATCTTGTTAATGCGGCAGCGAGTGATTAACAGGCAATTTCGAATTGAGTCAAATTGGAAGTGGACGTTTATGGAGGATCAGCCGGAACCGCAGTGGATCTGCCAGGCGATAACGACATGGACGTTACCACAAATTAGACAGGAGGTTTCCTTGTGACGATTAAACAGCAAAAGAACGATTCTAAAGAAGAAGTGCCTACACCTGATCCGGTTAAGGATAACTCTCAAATTTATCTCGGTCCGAACCTCCCCGGGGGGCGGCTGCTACAATCTACGGTCTTCCGCGAAGGTATTCCGGCTTATTTGGAACCATTGCTCACGGAACGGCCAGAAGTAAAAGACCTGATTATCCCCTTGGATGAAATGATTGGTGCTCAACAGCGCATCCTCCAAACGGGCACCCTGGAGCACGTGGCGTATCAGGCCCTAATGAAAGGAGAAGTGAATAACAATGGCATTTAAGCACGGAGTAACGATTAACGAGCAAGCAACATCCGTATTGGCTCCAGTACAGGCAACAAGCGGCATACCGTTTGTAGTGGGGACTGCCCCTGTCCATTTGGCTTCCGCAGCTGCTCCGGTAAATACCCCGGTGCTGGCCTTTACCTATGCCGAGGCCATAGCAGCACTTGGATACTCGGACAACTGGGATGATTATACTCTTTGCGAGTTTATTCGCTCTCATTTTGCGCTGTACGGCATGGCCCCGATGATCTTGGTCAATGTGTTGGACCCATCGAAGCACAAGACAACGACCGACCCCGCACCTGTGCAGGTACTTAACCGTACAGCGGTTATTAAAGTTGAAGGCGTGTTGTTGCAGACGTTGAGTGTTAAATCTACTGATGGTTCAACTACCTATAAAAAAGACGCAGATTACACCGCGGCTTTTAATGATGAGGGACATGTGTTGATTACAACTAAAGGCAGCGCTGTTGCAGTTGCCTCCCTGCAGGTTGCTTACGACAAACTTGATCCGGGTGCTGTTACTGCAAACGATGTGATTGGTGGAGTGACACTTGAAGGTCAATATACTGGCTTCGAGTTAATTAATCAGGTTTACCCACGTTTCGGTATTTTACCGGATCTTGTGCTTGCCCCTGGTTGGTCGCATGACCCAATGGTGGCAGCCGTCATGAAGGCCAAGGCTGGAAACATCAACGGTAACTTCAAGGCCATGGCTTTAACCGACATCGACCCCGTGCAAAAGTACACTGATGCGGGCAAGTGGAAATCAGACAACAACTACACCGGGTCCTTGCAAATCCCAGCGTACCCGATGCTTACGCTTGGTGACAAGCGCTATCACTACTCGACTCAATTGGCCGGATTGATTGCTCAGACGGACACTGCCAACGGTGGAATCCCGTTTGCTTCGCCATCGAATAAGGCGCTGCAGGCCGATGGCACTGCGCTTGCTAATGGTACAGAACAGTTTTTAGGGATCGACCAAGCTAGCTATCTGAACAGTTTGGGGATTATGACAGCCCTCAATCTTGGAACAAGCGGATGGAGAAGCTGGGGGAACAACACTGGGGCATTCCCAAGCGTGACAGACCCTAAAGATAGCTTTATTCCGATCCGGAGAATGTTCAATTGGATTGGAAATTCACTGATCTTGACCTACATGCAGAAAGTTGATGACCCTATGAACAAGCGACTGATTGCAGCAGTGACAGACTCGGTAAACATCTGGCTGAATGGCCTGACTACTTCTGGTGCTCTGCTGGGTGGACGGGTTGAGTTTTTAGAGTCGGAGAACCCTAACACATCCTTGATGGCTGGAAAAGTTACCTTCCATGTGTTCATTACACCACCAGGACCGGCCCAAGAAATCAATTTCCTGTTGGAATATGACACGACATATCTGTCCACGCTTGCCGCGTAGAAAGGAGAAAATGATATGACTGTAAGATCAGAACAAGTGATTGGCTATTCAGTGTTCCTTAACGGCACCGACTACTTGGGCACGTCTACGGCTGACCTTCCGGAGGTTGCTTTTTTGTCTGAAACGATAAAAGGGGGAGGGATCGCCGGGGAAGTTGAAGCCCCATCTCCAGGTCAGACGAGTGCAATGACACTTACTCTTAACTGGAAGACTACCGAAAGAGCATCCATTCAGTTGCTGGCTCCAAAGGTCCACGCGCTGGATCTTCGGGCATCTATTCAAAAGTTTGATACTAATACCAATGAATACAAGGAATCCGCTCTCAAGATTACAGTTAGGGGCAGACCCTTGAGTGGCACTTTGGGCGGGTTGGAGGCTTCGGCAACAATGGACTCCGCCAGTGCGTTTTCCGTTATTTACATCAAGATCCTGATCGACGGGGAAGAAGTCGTTGAAATTGATAAGTTTAACTATATTTTCAAGGTGCTGGGCGTGGACTATCTAGCCACTACCCGGGCTAATCTTGGACTGTAAAGGAGCGGATTGAATTGGATAACGAACAGAAACAACCATTGGAGGCAGCGGAGGTCTACACCTTCGCTAAGCCTTTCAAATATGAAGGTGAAGAAGTAAAGGCAATCACACTGGACTTCGACACCTTGATCGGCGATGACATTTTAACCTGTGACCGGCAGTATCGGGCTGAGTCCAAGGGTGGAGCTGCTCTTGCTCCTGAGATGGACAAGGCGTATCAAGCCTACATTGTCGCTAAGGCTGCGGGGGTGCATGTGGGATTGGTACGCGCAGCCAGCGCTAAGGACTTCACGCGGCTGACCTTGAGGGCTCGAAATTTTTTGCTACTGTAGGCGTGGGGGATGGCGGATCTATAAAGGACAGTGCTGCCATCCTGTCCATGTTAACTTATACACCTATCCCTTATTTTCTGAGCCTGACACTGGCGGAATTTGCGGATTGGGTGGATAGGGTTTCTGAGATAAAACGCCCTAAGGGCCAACAAGGCGGTCCTAACACAACACCAAGCCGGAAGAGAAGAAGGAGGTAAACTATGGCAGGGCGCAGCAGGGAATATGATATTGCATTTCGCCTAAATGGACTTATGGACCCTTCCTTCCGGCAATCTATGGGGAACGCGGAGAGGCACATCGAAGAATTGGAGCGAGCGCTTCGCCAGATGAACAGCCGTGGTGATTTGGATGATCTTCGGCGTGATGCAGGTCGAGTTGAAAATGTTTTTGAAGGTTTGACAGATCGAGCCCAGAGCTTCGGAGACACCCTCAACCGAGTTGCTGAATTTACCGGAGCCAAGGCTCTGATCGATGCCGCAACTGGATCAATGCAAAACATTGTCGGTGTCATTGGTGATCAGTCGGAAGCTATGGCTCAACTTCAGGCAGCTACAGGAGTAACTGCCGAAGAGATGCTTGCCATGAAAGAAAGTGCTGAATCATTGTACAATGATCGACTTGGAGAGGATTTTAACGACCTGGGTAATGCACTGGCAACCGTCCGTCAGGTTTCTCAGGCTTCTGGTGAAGAACTGGAGAAAATGACGAAGAACGCTATCGTCTACCGAGATGTATTCGGTGAGGATATCACACAATCCATAAAAGCCAGCGATACAATGATGAAGAACTTCGGTGTTACATCTGAGCAGGCATACAACTTGCTTGCTCAGGGTGCCCAAAAGGGCCTCAACAAATCGGACGAGCTGATTGATACTGCTAATGAGTACAGCGTGTATTTCAGCACGTTGGGTTATGATGCTGAGGAAATGTTCAATCAATTTGCAGCCGGTTTGGATGCAGGGGCATTTAACCTGGATAAAGTCGGCGATGCAGTCAAAGAATTTGGCATCCGGATTAAAGACGGAAGTGATAGCACCGCTGAAGCTATGGCGATATTGTTTGCCCCTGATAATATAGAGACTTTCACGCAAAAATTGATGAAGGGAGGAGCTAAATCTGTTGAATACATGGAGCTACTAAAACATGTCTCAAAAGATACAGCTGCTCAACTCTATAAGGATCTTAACGGCAAAGGGAAGAAAGCTGCGGATGCTTACCAGGCCCTGCAAGGCATCATGGGTCAAGGGGATCAGATATTAGCCGATCTATCCGATGGAGCGATTCAGGGTAAGGACGCCATGCAGCAAGTCATTGATAAATTAGTCCAAATTGAGGACCCGATTCAGCGCAGCACCATTGGTGTGGCGCTGTTTGGTACACAATTTGAGGACATGGAAACCAAGGTAATAGCTTCCCTGGGTACAGCGAGAGAACAGTTTGATATGACTCAGCAGACCATGGAGGAGGTCGCTAAGGTCAAATATGACACCTTGGGTAAGGACTTTCAGGCGGTTGGCCGACAACTCATGACTGAGTTGGTCATTCCTATTGGTGAAGATCTTATGCCAGTATTGGAAGGACTGGCGGAATGGCTTGGAGATAATACGGAGTTGCTTGAGGCTGTTGCTTTAGGTGTGCCTGCGGCTATGATTGGTAAAAATACCATCAAAATTGTATCTGGTCTTTTGTCGGTTGAGCGCGCTGCGGGTGGGGCTGGTGGAGCTGCCGGAGGATTTGTTAAAGCTTTAGGGTTTATGACCAATCCCGTTGGTCTTGCAGTGACTGGCGTGGGCCTGCTTACAGCCGGAGTTGTCGCCTATAAGAAGCATCAGGAGGATGCGAGGCAGTCTCTTATTCATATGGGGGATACATTACAAGAGTCATCGAAGAAATATCAAGAAGCTTCTGATAAAGCGAAGCTATCCAATGATTTGATTTGGGAGTACGACCAACTCAGCGAGAAAATCTCTGCCGGGGCTGGTAGTTCTGCCGAACTAGCTTCTCAGCAGGAACGCCTGCAAGAAATCACGAAAAAGCTTCAGGAATTGTTTCCTGAGACAATTAGCCAGCACGATGTGGAGATTGGAAAACTTCGGGAGAAGGCCGGACTCGCGAAAGAAATGGCCGATGCCGATGAAAAATTAGCAAAACTCCAGCTGGAAAAGGACATAGCTACAGGACAACAAGGTCTTTCGGGTCTTGGGGATCAGATCAGATTGCTGGAAGAACAAACGGAAGCTGCTCAGGCTAATAAAGATGCTTTAGATGCAGCAATCCCGGCGTTTAAAGAGATTTCCGCTGAAATGGAACGAATCAGAAATGCTGATCCTTCCGAGGCGCTTAACAACCAACTTGGTGCTCTGGTTGAACGGGCCAATGAGATTGGGGCGACTGTAGGGCAAAATTTCACGGGGGCTTTTCAACTAGATGGAATTGATAAATTGGTTGAAGATTTATCCAAGAAGCAAGTAGATGCAATAGATACACAAATAACGAAACTCGGGGAACTCGGTACGGCACAACAGAGCTACCAGGAACTATATGATAAACAAGTCGAACTCATCGAACTCAATTTGGGAGGTACACTCGAAGAACAGGCTCAGAAATTTATTGGTTTGAGCGAGCAAGAAAAAGACCGATTTAATGATGCTCTGTCAGCTGTAACCCAGCTTAATGAACAAATGTTGCTTTTACCTACGGACAAAAAAATAAACATTGATGTGATGTATTCGCAGTCTGGACAGTACATGCCTAAGGCTCCCAAGACTGTAAGCGAAATTACAAGTTCACTGCTCTCCAAACATCTTCCTCAGTACGCTGATGGTGGTATTGCGACACAACCGTCTATTTTTGGTGAGGCTGGTCCCGAGATCGCCATTCCGATCAATGACAAACCGCGTTCCCGATCCCTTTTGGATAAGGCTAATGATTTAATGGGGTATAGCGGAGGAGGTGGAGATACTCATGAATATCAATTGGTTTATGCCCCCAAAGTCACCATTCCCGGGGGGAGTCCTGATGTTGCAGCTCAAGTCAATAGAATATTGCAGGAACGCGAGGCTGATTTTGAGCGTAGATTTAACAAAATGATTGATCGACAAAGGAGAGTGAGTCTCCGGTGATATATAGCACTTTACAAGGCGATACCTGGGACGGTATCGCCTTTAAGTTGTACGGCGATGCGCATCTGATGACGATCTTGATTAATGCCAACCCCAACCATGCTTCAACCGTCGTTTTTTCTGCTAACGTATCACTTGTTGTGCCTGACAAGCCAATGGACACCTCCGATACGTTACCGCCTTGGCGTAGGGAGGAATAATCTTGGAAAAGATGCAAGATGCCCGCAGAGCAGTGCTGGTGCTTACCTATAACGGCAAGAATGTCAGCACGGATATAGCAAAGTCGCTATTATCTTTCGCTTACACCGATGCGACCGGTAGGCTGGATGATTTGGATATCACGTTGGAGGATCGGGCGCGTAATTGGCAGGGACCCTGGAGCCCGGCGGAAGGTGACAAGATCAAAGCCGAAATCCGGACGGTCAATTGGGAAGGCCCAGGAGAGATCAAGAAGCTTCCACTTGGCAGCTTCGAAGTGGACTCTTTTGAATTTGATGGTCCACCGGATGCTGTATCTATTCAGGCGGTGTCTCTCCCGCTGAGCAACGGAGCTAAACTTGAGAAACGATCAAAGAGTTGGGAGAAGACCACGCTTAAGACTGTTTCGGGCGAAATAGCCAAACGAGCAGGACTGAAACTTATCTATGAGGCGCCGGATAACCCTTCCTATTCACGCTTGGAACAGGCCGAGCAGTCCGATTTTGCTTTCTTGCAAGATACAGCAACCCGGGAGGGTATCGCTGTAAAGGTGTCGGGCGGGAGTCTTGTTCTTTTCGACGAGTTTTCCTATGAGCAAAAGGCGGCTGTCGCCACCATTGCCCGTGGGAAAGACGACGTTACTGGTCACAGTTTTAAATGGAGTACAACAAACAAGGCATACCGTTCCTGCACTGTAACTTATACGGAAGCCAAGAGCAAAAAGACGATTAGCGTCACATATACACCTCCAGGAGCACCGAAGACAGGACCAGTGCTGAAGCTAAATGAACAGGCTGAATCCAAGGCTGAAGCACTCCGAATTGCCCGGAAGCGACTGCGGGAACGTAACAAGGAAGCCGGGAAAGCGCGCTTGACGCTGATGGGTGATATCCGCATGGCAGCCACATTGACCATTAACATTAAGGGTTGGGGGCGCTTTGATGGCAAGTACATTATTGAGTCTGCGAAGCATTCGATCGGTGGAAGTGGATATACAACTGAATTGGAAATCAGAAAGGTACTGGGGTGGTAGATGATGCTCTTAATTGGACAGGTTTCCACCGCTGATGCAGCGTCTGGCAGCGTACGGGTGGCCTTTGCTGATCGTGATGACATGGTGTCCGGCGAATTGCCGGTGATTACGCCGGGCGGCTGGGCGCGTGGGAATGCTATGCCAAAGCCCGGGGAGACGGTACTATGTGCTTTTTTGGACAATAGCCGATCTGCAGGTTTTTGCTTGGGTACTTATTACGGTGATGATCACCCCCCTGGTACTAAGGACCAACGGGGAGTTTGGTTTGAAGACGGTAGCTATGTCTATTATGACCGCGTTGCCAAAACTCTCAATATCAAGGCTGCTGGCGGCGTTAAAATCGAGGGCGATTTAACAGTGACAGGTGCTATTTCCAGGGGGAATGCAGATGGCAACTAAAAATCACCTTAAGAAGCAACAAAATAAACAAGATTACAAAATGAACAAGATCGGCAGCCTGGGCCCGGTAGTATTCGTGGTGTCTGAAGGAGCGATACGAACTATTGAGGACTTCAATCGTTCCAGTGCTACACGTTGGGCGCAGCATGACATCATTGGGAAAAAACCAAAAAAGGAATTTCTCGGCCCGGGTGTGGATTCAGTTACTTTTTCAGTACGGTTCTCGGCTGCTTTCGGCCTAAATCCCCGAAAGGAATTGGATCGGCTGACGGTGTTGGATCGATCTGGAAAGGCAATGCCATTGATTATCGGCCGTAAAAGCGTGGGCGTCAGTCTTTGGATTATAGCGAATCAGTCTCAAGATTGGAGCAAACTGGACAGCATGGGTAATGTTTTAGACGCTCAGGTCACAATCACGCTGGAGGAATACGTCAAATGATCTATACCGTGGATATGACAAAGCCATCTTCCATAGACTTTAATCCATCACTTGTCGATGAGATCGCCCAGAATATCCGTACTATTTTATCAACGCCCTTGGGCAGTGCGCCGTTGGCTCGTAACATTGGCATTGATTACGACACGGTAGATGATCCGCATCAGATCGCTGTTGCCCGAGTGACAAGTGAGATATACGCGGTGATTGAAGACCAAGAGCCCCGTGCTCAGATAGTGGACGTGTCTGTCATTGGATCTCTTGAAGATGCCATGATTGGTCGACTTCCCGTTGTTATTAGTTTTACCCTGGCGGAAGGAGTGGAATGACTTGGAATATGTTGATTTACCGGAAATACAGTTTGTGCCCGAGGATGCGGCGAGCACACAACAAAACATAATAACGGTGTATGAGGGATTAACCGGACGCACCTTACAGCCTGCCGATCCGGTAAGGCTTTTTTTGTCTTCTCTTGTTACAGTCATTGTGCAGCAGCGTGTGAAGATCAACCAGACAGCTAAAGGTAATCTGCTGCGGTATGCTTCTGGCATTGTGTTGGATCATAAGGGGGCGTTTCAGGGGTCTGAGCGATTGGATGCTGCTTCAGCTATCACAAAGCTACAATTTACTCTATCAATCCCCTTGGCCTCTGCGAAACCCATCCCGGCGGGAACTCGAATAGGTCCTCAAGGTGGGGATGGCTCCATATACTTTGCAACTACGGAGTATCTGGAGATTCCCGCTGGGACTACAAGCGGTACGGTTACAGGCGAGTGTTCTATGGCTGGAACAGCAGGAAATGGATTTCTTCCCGGTCAGGTCGATACGTTGATGGACCCGATACCATTTGTTCAGGCTGTTGTCAATACGACAATCAGTAGTGGTGGCGCGGCTGCGGAAGACGATGATGCATTTAAAGAGCGCATCAGGACAGCGCCAGAATCATACAGCACTGCCGGACCCGGAGGGGCGTATGAGTTTTGGGCGAAGTCCACATCAGCCGCAATTATTGACGTTCATGCCTACTCACCAGCCGCCGCTCAGGTCAATATAGTGCCATTGCTGACTGGCGGAGTGATCCCGGGGCAGGATGTTTTGGATGCGGTAGCAGAGATATTTAAAGACCGTAGCATCCGCCCGATGACAGATAAGGTGACCGTAGTCGCACCGACTGCAGTGTCGTACAATACTGCGCTTACCTATTACATCAGCCGTAGCCGGGCGGCAGAGTCAGCAAGTATACAGGCGGCTGTTACGGCAGCAGTGGTGTCATATCAGCTTTGGCAAAAGTCCAAACTTGGCCGACACATCAACCCATCTGAGTTGATAGCCCGTGTTATGGCAGCCGGTGCGTTACGTGTGGCGGTAACATCCCCAGCTTATGCTGCCATCCAACTGATTCAGGTGGCTCAAGAAGGTGCTACGACACTGACCTATGGGGGGCTTGTCGATGATTAACATCCAAACAGTCAGCCTACGGGATATACTGCCGCCGAGCATCGCTAATGATCCGACTGTAGCCGCTGCTGCTTCCGCGCTTGACGCAGAATTGCAGGCGACCACGGCGCTAATTAGTCAGCTTGATATCTATGGGCGCTCGGAGGAGTGGACCAGCGAGGAAACAGATGAATTGGCTTGGGAATATCACATTGACTACTACGATCCAGATCTGCCCTTGGAGCAGCGTAGACAGTTGGTGGTCAACGCCATACCATTTCACCGGCGGAAGGCGACCCCTTCAGCTGTCGAGGATTTGATTACGATTCTCTTCGGATCGGGAAAGGTTGAGGAATGGTTTGAATACGGTGGAGCCCCGTACCACTTCCAAGTAGCTACGGATAATCCCGATGTTACCACTGCCAGGGCACAGGAGTTTATCCAAGCCGTAGAATCGGTCAAGCGTCTATCTGCGGTGCTGGATCGGGTAGTAATCAGCCAAACAGAAGACTTAAATCTATATTTCGGTGGCGCTCTCCATATTGGGGAGCGTTTGACTGTTTAAGGGGGTACTGGTATGGCCGCATTTGGCGGACTTACTTTAACAAATAAAGGGATCGTCTTGCAAAGCAAGGCACAAGCGGGGGCGAAGCTCACCTATACCCGTATTGCCATAGGTGACGGATCACTCGGTGGGCAGTCTGTTGTTATGCTCAATGCTCTTATCTCGCAAAAAAAGAGTCTACCTATTACTAAGATTCAAGTGCAGTTGCCTAACTTGGCAGCTGTAGGGGCGATTTTGTCCAATCAGGACATCACAGCCGGATTTCACTTCCGGGAGATCGGCGTATTCGCAACGGATTCGGATGCCGGAGAAATCCTGTATGCCTATGCCAATGCGGGAGCCAACGCGGAGTATATTCCAGCCGGTGGCGGGCCGGACGTGGTGGAGAAGGATATTACAGCACGCGTTGTGGTTGGTACGGCCACTAACGTGTCGGCCACGATTAACGAGTCACTAGTGTTAACTGCAAAAACGGATTTTGAAGCTCACCAAAAGGCAGCGGTCTTGGATCATCCGGACAAGTCGGTCAATACGGCCAAACTTGCAGACAAGGGTGTTACGGCTGCGAAGATGGCTGACGGAGCTGCTACGGATGTCGTGATTGGCAACCGGTCAATAGTTGATACGGAGGCTCCGACTGGAGATACTGGAGCACCCACCAAGTTATGGGGCTGGCTAGCCTATACGGTCAAGTCCATAACAGGGGAAACTAACTGGCGTGCGGCACCTGGTATGACGATCAAGGCAATCAAGGGTATATTGGATGCTGCTGTTAGTGCAGCAACGGCTAATGCGATTATCAAGCGGGATGCTTCTGGTCGGGCGCAAGTCGCCGCCCCATCTGCTGCCGGAGATATAGCTCGTAAGGATACCGTAGACGCTGCTATTACAACAGCGGCTGGAGACGCAACGACAAAATCAAATGCGGTGCAAACAAATCTGACTACACATGTAGCTGTGACATCTTTAGGTGTGCATGGGTCAACCTCGGCAGCAACAGCCAACACGCTAATGCATCGCGACGCGGCGGGAAGATCCAAGGCAGTTGCTCCAATCGCCTCGGATGATATCGCCATTAAATCAACCGTGGACGCCGCCATTTCTACCGCCGCCACTGATGCCAGTACCAAGGCTGCTGCAGCGCAAGCAGCTGCTATAAGTGCGGCGGCAACGGATGCCACAACAAAAGCCAATGGAGCAGTTGCAGCTTCTGTGCCCTTATCCCAAAAGGGCGCGGCTGGAGGGGTTGTGCCTCTGGATAACGGTATTAAAATTGACGAAAAGTACCTGCCTGATAGCATTGTTGGCCAGGTAGAGTACAAGGGCACATGGAATGCAACTACTAACATCCCTACGCTACCCACAGCAACAACGGCCAAGGGCTGGTACTATGTGACATCAAGCGCCGGCATGTATTCCGGCATTGATTTTCAGGTTGGGGATTGGGTGATTTCTGATGGTACTACATGGCAAAAGGTTGATAATACCGATGCTGTACCTACAGTATTCGGACGCACCGGCAATGTCGTTGCAGCGGCAAATGATTATACATGGGCACAGATAAACAAAGCGGTCAGCTCCCTTGCGGATATCGCCACACGTTCCGCCGCAGATCTCAACAGCGGTACACTGCCTGCCGCCCGACTGCCAGCGTTGACCGGGGATGTTACCCTGGCGGCTGGATCAAACACTACGGCCATCGCACCAGGAGTAATTGTCAATGCTGACGTGAGTCCTGCAGCGGGAATTGATGCTTCCAAGATCGGGACGGGTATTGTGTCCAACGAAGAATATGGATACTTGGATGGAGTGACCAGCGCGATACAGCCGCAGTTGAATGCCCGCCCGTTGCTGACTACAACGCCGCAGCAGACGACGGCGGATATTACGTACTATGTGCGGACGGATGGTAATGACAATAACAACGGATTGGCGAATACGGCTGCTGGAGCGTTTAAGACGATTGGGAAAGCGATAAGCATGATTCCGCAGGTCATTAATCATACAGTTGTTGTCAACGTGGCGGCGGGTACGTATGCAGAGAATATTTTAATAAAGGGGCTCGCTGGTAGCGGAACGTTTGGTATCACTGCTTCCGGGACAACAAATGTTCCCCGAATATTGGTGCAGGCTAATACAATACAAGTGACTGTTACCGGCTTTACCGCCACCTCAGCCGCAGCCAATGCGATCGAACTGACAAACAACGTATGGGTGTGGTTGCAAAACTGCAATGCAACTGCAAGTGCTGGCAGTTATTACGGAGTAATGATTTATGGTGGAACGGCTGTTATAAGTGGTGGAACGTATTCAAACAAAACGACGGCCATTTGGGCACGGAGTGGCGCTAACGTGTTTGTAGTTGGTGTAGGCGGCAGCGGCAGTGGGTATGGGTACTTGGCAACAGAAGGGGCAAAGATTGGTGGGAACTCAGGGACAATGAGCGCCACAGCTATCATATCTAGCACTCAGACAGGCGGGATTATTGCTTTAGGAGATGGAGTTATTAACCCATGGGGAGATAATACGTGGGCGACCAGATCTTTTGTTAGAGCCTACCAAGGAACGGCTCAAACGCTCTTAGCAACAACTAACACTAAAGTTAATTTTCAGGTCGAGTTGTCGGATAATCTAGCAGAGTACGATCCGTCCCTGTCGCGATTTGTTGCCAAACAATCGGGGCTATATGCTATTAAAGGGTCGGTGGGTGTTGGGAATATGGGGGCAAACAACCGGGTTGTCGTGACATATAATGTTGACGGCGGAGAGAATAACAGACTTTTTGACAATATAATTGTGGCTGGTAATGTATCGTCAACGGCATCCGGGGTGGACATAACCTATCTAAACGCAGGGCAAAGCGTTGAAATTTTCGTATTCTCTGGCATCGCCATGACGCTACAGTCCTTGAGTATCAATACTGTTTTTGAAATTGTCAGAGTGGCTTAAAGGAGGAAGCTTATGAACAAATCAGCAGCAATTATGTATCTATACCCGCAAGCAGATCCGATGAGGGATTTCGCTGTCCAGGACAACGGCCCGGAACCCGCACTTCGCCCCGAGGCCGAAGAGAAGGGCCGCGTCCGCTACGATATCAAGCCACCAGATGACGGGGAGGAACCAGTAGAGGGCGTACACTACAGGTACGGCATTGACTATAACCTACTGGTTGAAGGTGAAGACTACGACATTGTAGAGCGCGGACCTTATATCGAGGCGTGGCACCTGGACGCACCACAGCCCACAAAAGACGAACTTCAAGCAGCATGGGAAGCATACCAGGAAGCCGAGGCCCATAAGCCACCGCAGCTGACGGAATCCGAGCGAATAACATCCCTTGAATCCGAAAATGCGGGGCTGGCCTTGGAGCTGGCGCTGACACAAGCTAGGCTTGACCAAACTGAGACGGATTCAGCGGCCCTGATGCTTCTGCTGGTGGAAGGAGGTGTGCTCTAGTGGATTGGTATGCATTAGTTAAACGACACTATGATGCTGACCGGTATAACGCAGCTGATGTACAGGTCTTTGTGGATGCCAAAAAAATAACGGCTGAACAAGCAGCCAAGATCATAGACGCCAAATAGGGCGTTTTTATTTTTCCCCCGGGGAGTCCCGAGGGCTATATACATTGAGGGGGAACAGGAGTGGAGCCGACAACAATCGTAGCAATGATTGCAGCAGTAAGTGGGATTGTATTGGGTTGGATGGGTAAGACTCAAGCATTTAAAAAAGATGTTGCGCAGGAAGCTGGTAGCGGAGCTTCATTGCGTACAGACGTTGAGTACATCAAACATGGGGTTGATGATGTGCGTTTTGAGTTAAAGGACCAAGTGAGGCGGTTCGATGCATTAACGGAGAGAGTGACGCGATCTGAAGAGAGGATAAATCAAGCTCACAAACGGATAGACAAATTAGAAGAGTAGAAGGAGTGGGACTATGCAAGCACGTAAAAACGGCAACGCTCAGGGCATCGATGTATCCCATTGGCAAGGTACTATTGATTGGAAAAAAGTTGCGGGGAGCGGGATTACCTTTGCTTTTATCAAAGCAACTCAAAATGGAGTGGATAGCAAGTTTCTTGAAAATGTGAAGGGAGCTAAGGCGGCGGGGATTTTAGTCGGTGCATATCACTTCCTGGATAATTCAGTGGTTACCGAAGGTGCAGCCAAGGCAGCGGCCAAAGTATTTTACAAGGCTTTGCTGTCTGCAGATGGAGTGGAAGTGTTCGATCTCCCACCGGTGCTGGACTATGAGTCCAAGGCTTCAGGTGTAAGCACTGCTACAGCGACTGCAATTGCAAAAGCATTTTTGGAGGAGATCAAGAGTCTGACCGGGGTGACACCGATCCTGTACACATATCCGGCATTCATCAGTAATTTTTCCGGTCTGAGTAATTACCCTCTATGGATTGCTCGCTATAGTATACAGGCGCCAGCGGATGCCTCTGGCTGGAAACGTTGGGACTTTTGGCAATACAGTGATGGATCAGCCGGAGGGACATTGCCGGGAGGCGGAAGATCAGTCAATGGTATTAGCGGCCATGTTGACTTGAATGAGTATTCAGGTTCGGCAGAGGATTTGAAGAAACGGTTTTCCAAAACGAAGGAGGATGACAAGGTGGCAGAAAGGGACATCAACAAGGTGAGTGGATGGGCGGAGGCAACATGGAATGAAGCTGTAGCCAACGGATATTTTGACGGTACTCGACCAGGCGCGGCAATCACACGGGAAGAGGTGGCTGCTGTAGTAAATAGATTGAGAGGCAATTTTCTGAAGTTAGTAGCGGGCGCTACAGCTGACATTCAGGAGCTTGAAAAACGAATGGCAGCAATTGAAAAGGGGGAAAAGTAATCATGAAAATCAACTGGAGATCAAAACTTTCCAGCCGGAAGTTCTGGGCGTTAATTGCAGCAGTGGCCACATCTGTTCTCGGGGCTTTTGGTGCAACTGATGCAGTATCACTTAAGATCACCGGCATTATCACAGCGGTTGGAGCCTGCGCGGTGTATATGCTTGCAGAAGCTTATGCGGATGGAAACAATTCAGATAGCGATTAAATTCCCAAGCGTTTGGGATTCTGCTCACTGGCTTTGGCTAGTGGGCTTTTTTTATTTGTGGTAAACTTTAGGAAAACTATAAGTGGGGTGTGTAATGCGACTCAAGAGTTTAATAGTGTTGCTATTTGTGTTATTGGTTGGGTGTGGATCTAGCGAGAGCTTTAAGCCAGATACTTTTTCTGAGGATGATCTAGCTATTGTAAAGGTGGACGACGAAAAGCAAATAGTGAAGTATGGGATGAGCCGTGAAGATGCCGAAAAAATTCTAGGGCCTAGTAAAACAGACAAAGAACTGTTCCCCAAATATGATTTTGGAGTTCAAATCATTTATAGAGACGACAAGGTCGTGGCTATTGGTCTAACTGAAGATTCGGAAGGGGTGTATAAGTCATCCCGAGGTGCCGAAGTAGGAATGAAGAAGGAAGGGGTAAAAAAACTATATAGCGAAAAATATGGACTCAGTGTGTTTGAACAGGATTTAGATTACATTTACGATAGTCGAGCTAAAAGATATTTAGGTAAAGTTTCTGCGGATCAACCTACGAAGGATGAAGGGGAATTAGTCGATACATATTTGGCTAGCTTCAGGTTCGACGACAACGGAGACGCAGATTCTATTTTTTTATCAGACAGACTAGCCGCTGTTCAAATGCGTTAGAAAAAAAGAACCGTCAGAGGATATCTGGACGGTTCTTTTTTTGTAACTGAAATGCGGATTATGTGCGCTGTTTATCAATCCTCAATGCTTCCTTTAAGCCACTCTGCAAAACTTGGCTGAAGTTCAATCCAGCTTCGTCCGCAGCATCACGTAACCACTTAGGCAAAGTGCAATTCTTCGTTACGGCTTTGTTGGCAGAGGCGTCACGGAATGGGGGCATGAACACTTCTACGAAAACGATCCGGTCGCTGGAGTCCTCCAATTGAATTTGGTCCGGCTCGGAAGGTGCCGGCAACTCAAGTCCTTGCTCTTCCATCTCCAAGGTACGGAATGCAAGCAATTCCCTAGCCCGTGCCAATCCTTCCGTCAGCTCAACGGCAGTCACGGCCGTGCCAGGGAAATCCGGAAAGTACATACTTAAATTCGTCTCGGTGCGCTCCACGACCAGAGGATATACATAATGCGATTTCAATGTTTTTCACTCCTTCGTATCATTTTTTAGAGAGGAAAGGGGTGAAGCCCCGGGGTTAAAACTCAACCCCGGAAGTTGCTTCGATGCTTTTCAGCGTGCCTTTAGCGATTACATCGCCTGAGCTATGTACGCTTATATCAGCGTACCGTGTTGGGTCCGTTTTGTGAACCCATCGCTGATGGCTAGTGCGTTTGCCATGAGTTGGTGAAGGAATGAATCCTGCCGCTCTCAAAGCTTTTAACACTTGCCTGACTGTTCTTTGCTTCCCCATCATTTCCCCTCCCTTCTGTTTTTATTATAACACGCATTAATAACGCGTGTCAATATAATAATGAGCATAAATAATGCGTGTTTCTTTTTTGTGAATAGAAGAGTCATAATATTCTCCGTTGTTATGAGATTATGGTTTTGTATTTTCCTCAGATTGATAAGTAATAGAAGAAAAAATAAATCGTGAGAAATTAGAGCCGCCAAAGGGTTAACTGAAGTGCTTCCTGTCAAGTAGACAGTAGAAAAAACAAAGCTTCTACTGTCTACTTTGATGGGAGCATATCAAACATGGATGGCTCTTTTGATGTTTTTTGTTACCCGCAAATTACCCGCTGGAGACCTTGTAAGTTGTACTTTTTGCTTGTAGATTAATGTAGGTTCTAAATTGAAAAAAGCCTTGTACAGCGCGGGTTTAACTCGATTGTTCTAATCCCTTGTAGATACCCTTAAATACACTTTTTATAAATAATTTGATTTTTTGTGGAACCTCAGCTCATTATAGGGTAAGTAATCTATTATGAACCTGGAGGTAGAACTGTTGTCATGAAAATCACCTATTATGGACATTCAGCCTTGCTGGTAGAGTCCGAAAGCTGCAAAGTTATCTTTGATCCCTTTCTGTCAGGGAATCCGAACTCCGGTATCTCTCCCGATGAAGTTACGGTAGATGCGGTTTTGCTTACCCATGCCCATTCCGACCATTTTGGCGATGCGCTCGCTATTGCTGCACGTAATCAATGCCCCATCTTTGCTGTATATGAGCTGGCCGAATACTGCCGTTCCAAGGGTGCCGAGGTTAAGCATATGAATATTGGTGGCAGCCATACGTACGGCGAGTTTACCGTCAAGTACACGCCGGCCATTCACTCTTCCTCAATTGCAGAGGGGGATTCATGGATATACGGAGGGGAAGCGGCGGGAATCCTGCTGACCACTGACGGCAAGACGCTGTTTCATTCCGGGGATACCGCGCTTTTTAGCGATTTGCGCCTGATTGGGGAGCGGAACAATATTGATCTGGCTGCATTACCGATTGGGGACATGCTAACCATGGGGCCGGACGATGCGCTGCTGGCCGCTCGCTGGCTGCGGGCAGATAAGGTTATTCCGCTTCATTACAATACGTTCCCTGCTATTGCCCAGGACGGCGACGAATTCTGCAACCGGCTGCGCCAGGAAGGTATCACAGGCTTTCCCCTTCAACCGGGAGAGAGTGTCGATATCTAATTTCAGCTTTTGCACAACAACAATAAGAGGGTGCCGGCAGCCAATGTGATATGCTCCCCATATAGTAGACAGGTGAAATAATAAAAACCTGTTACTGTATGGGGAGCATTTTTATGGAACAAAAGAAGTTTACAGCCCTTGAAAAAATAACGATACTTCAGGAAATTGAATATGGACACATCGGGTTAAAAGCTGGTGCTCGGAAATACGGATTAACTAAAACATCTATATTGAAATGGCGACGACGTTATCAATTGTACGGCTACGAAGGCCTAGAACCTCGAACCCATAACCAAAAGTATTCAATAGAACTTAAACTCCAAGCGGTTAGGGATTATATCAAGGGTGGATTGTCGCAAAGCCAAATTATCTACAAGTATAAGATCGCAAGTACAACCCAACTCGCCAACTGGATTAAGAAGTATAATGGTCATAGCAACAGTTTAACGGCTAATTCAGGAGGAACTAAAGCTATGACCAAAGGACGCGCAACCACTTGGCAGGAACGGATAGATATTGTGTTGTATTGTCTGGCAAATGGACAAGATTACACAAAGGCAGCAAGTCATTTTCACGTTTCTTACCAACAAGTATATAGCTGGGTGAAAAAGTACGAAGCAGGCGGCGAGAAGGCGCTAAGGGACGGCAGAGGACGCACGAAAGCGCCTGAAGAGCTCACGGAAGCAGATCGCCATAGGCTCGCCATGCAAAAGCTGGAATACGAGAATGCACGGCTTCGTGCGGAGAATGCTTTTCTAAAAAAGTTAGAGGAACTCGAAAGGAGGAGACGTTAAGTCAAGTTCGTCAGGAGAATATCTACTTGGCTATTCAGGCCGTTCAGCAAGAGGAGTCTCGCCCCATTCAGCTTTTGTGTGACATTGCAGAAATCTCGCGCTCAAGTTACTACAAATGGTTGAACCGTAAACCCAGTTCCCGGGAGACCGACAACGCGAAACTGACCCAGGCCATGCTCCTTCTATATGAGAAGGTGGAGCGAATCTTTGGGTATCGCCAGCTCACTCTACATTTGCGCAGACAAATGGGCAAAGCGCTGAACGCGAAGCGAGTGTACCGCCTTATGAGGCTCCAAGGCATCCAGTCTGTCATCCGAAGAAAGCGGAAGAAGTACGTAGGCTCCACGCCTCAGCAGGTCGCAGAGAATGTATTGAACCGCAACTTCGAGGCGGAAACACCAAACCAAAAATGGGTAACGGATGTAACGGAATTCAAGTACGGCAACGGACAGAAAGCGTATTTAAGCGCCATTAAGGATCTGCATGACAAGTCCATTGTTGCTTACGTTCTGGGTCATTCTAATAATAATTCGCTGGTCTTTAAGACGTTAGAGTTGGCTTTGGAGGCAGCGCCAGAGAACCATCCCTTACTTCACAGCGACCGTGGTTTCCAGTATACCTCTCTGCACTTTAAGGAGATGCTGGACGAAGCGAAACTGACGCAAAGCATGTCCCGGGTGGGCTGCTGCATTGATAATGGACCGATGGAATCCTTTTGGGGCACACTGAAATGTGAGAAGTACTACTTGCATACCTACCGCACTTTTGAAGAGCTCCAACAAGACATTGATAATTACATACACTTTTACAATTACGAACGGTTGCAGGCAAAACTAAACGGCCTCAGTCCTATTGAATTCAGGACTAAGGCCGCTTAAGGATCTTTTATTTTTTGCACTGTCTACTTGACGGGGTGCAGTTCAAATGGCTTGCCGAACACCCTCTTATTGTTTCTATAATATACGAGACAGCCAGCTCAAGCAGGCAGCAGCTACCGCCGCTCAAGGCGTCAGCAGAACGGCCTCCTCGCTTCGAGACTGTGATCGTGATCCCCGGCTCTCGGACAGGCCGCTTACTGGCTTGCCCAGCATCTCCAGGACTGTGGCTGCGCAGTGACGCGGCTGATGCCGGTCAGGAGCCAGCCGGCGCTTCCGCTGCTCCTCCAGCGAGCCTTTCTCCCGAAGCAGCCTTGTGAACCATTTGTTCACGACTGCGGCGTCCAGTACCTCCGCTAGTCCCAATTCCACGAAGTATTGGCAGTTCTTTTCCTCCTGACCAGGAATCGCCTTGTAGAACAGCATAGGGATGCCCTTGGCCTGGCCTTCTGTGCAGGTCATGCCACCGGGCTTAGTGATCAGCAGATCGGACGCGTCCATCAGCTTGTTGATCTCGTTGCTGTAGCCGATAATCTTGATATTGGGGTGACTTAGCAGTGGATTTCCCTGCATTTTGGCCACGAGTTTGTCATTGCTGCCCATGCAAAAGATAAGCTGAATCTCGTTCATCCGTGAGGTGAGCGAGGTCATAACATCCTTGCCGAACATTAGACCCCAGCCGCCGCCCATAATAAGCACGGTGGGGATGTCGGCGAGGCCGAGTTCTTGGCGAAGCTGGGTCTTGTTCGATCTCTCCCAGAACTTGGGGTGCACCGGAATGCCGGTCACGGTCACGTATTCGGAAGGAATGCCGCGGCCGGTAAGAATGGCCTTAACGCGGGCAGTGGACACCAGATAACGGTCTACCTCGTCGTTCACCCAGCTTCCATGCGCGTCATAATCCGTAATCAACGTATACAGGGGTACATTAAGACCCTGTCGCTTCAAACGGGAGATGACGGCAGCCGGAATAGGGTGGGTGCAGATAATCAGGTCGGGCTTGAGCTGCTCAATGACCTGTGCAGCGTGAGTATAAAAAATCCGGTGAAGGGCTAGCTTGGTCAACCGGTTCAGTGATTTGTTGTATTGGGTCTTATACATCATGCCGACCAGTTTGGGCTGGCTGCTGACGGTTCTTCGGTAAGCGGAAAGAATCCAGGGAGCGACCGTTGGGTTGAGAAATTTGCCCAGCTCGATTACCCGGCATTGCACATCCGGATTCAGCAGCTTTATTCCTTCGGCCAGAGCATAGGCTGCCCCTGTATGGCCCGTTCCGAAGCCTTCCGAAAACAGCAGTACTCTTTTCTTTCGCATAAGTTCACCTGCTACTTTCCTTCATGAGTAGAATTGCGGCAATCTATCTATCCTATATACGTGGCAAATCCTTACTCTTTTCACATTATACAAATAAGACGTAAATAGAAAGTTAAAACACTGCAATAAATTAAAAAAAATAAAAAGATTGGCTCCAAGGTATTGCAAACATATGGGCAAAGTGCTAAAGTAATAAATGACCGATTGACCGGATTAGTAAAGTGGTCAGAAGTTCAATAGCAACCATTATTTCTGGCGAAGGGATGTGTAAGGGTGGCTGTGGTAGATCGAAGGCAGCAGGTGCTTCAAGCCGCGACCAAATCATTTTCATTATTCGGCTATAAAGCGACCACGATGGATCAGGTGGCCAAGATAGCGAATGTCGGCAAAGGAACCATCTACACTTTTTTTACGAACAAGGAACAGCTGTTTGATGAGATCCTGCGCGACATGATGACTGAGATGAAAATGATTGCCGAGCGGGAGATCAGGCGCGACAAGCCCTTCTTTGATAACCTGCATCGCGTGCTGGATTCCTTGTTGGAATTTCGAAGCGAACACGAGCTATTCATCAAGCTTTCCCAGGAAAATCGCGAATTCGGAACGCCACAGGCTCAAGAAGGACTCGATAAGATCGAGAGCGTAGTATTGGAATATATCGAACGGGAGGTGGAACTCGCGATCCGACGGGGTGAGATCAAGCCCTGCGACCCTAAAATTGTATCGGTGGTAATGTTCAGGCTGTACATTGTACTGACTGCCGAACTGAACAAAACGCACACGCCTTTGGACAAAGAGCAAATCAAGGACTACTTTCGTTTGTTTCTCGCTGAAGGGCTGGCACAGTAATGTTTAGAATCGGCATAGGGATTGCGTTCCTCATATCTGCTTTCCCTATCATCTATTTCTTCATACTTATTTGGCCATAATTTTTGAACAAGGTTTCCTGCTTCGTCGCAAGCACACCGAGATGGTGCTTTTTTTATGGCCTTGATTGACCGAATGGGGAAAACAGTCACTTGGTGTTACAGCAATATTTCATAGGTACAGCATTTATGCAACATAATTTAAAAACACATTTAAAAAGAGCATATGATCAAAAGGAGAGAACCAGAATGAAATCATTATCCGTGTTTACCAAGGACCTTGGTGCGGCTCTTAGAAATCCTAAGTTGCTGATCCCGATCATAGTCGTCCTCTTCATTCCGGTGATGTATAGCGGATTGTTCCTGAAGGCATTCTGGGACCCGTACGGCAAAATGAACGAACTGCCGGTCGCCGTAGTGAATCAAGATAAGGGCGCCAATTACGAAGGAAAAGAATTGAAAGCCGGCAGTGACATGATAGATGTGCTTAAGAAGACGGATGGCTTCCAGTGGAATTTTGTAAGTCGTGAAGAAGCTGACGCCGGTATTAAGAACAACAAGTATTACATGTCCATTATCGTACCTGAGGACTTCTCCGAAAAGGCAACAACACTGCTGGATAAAGATCCGCAGCCGGCCAAAATTATTTTTGAGCCGAATGAAGGCTACAACTTCCTGGCTGGACAAATCGGGGGAACGGCCGTGAAGGAAATCAAGGCGAAAGTATCTGCTAAGATCACCGAAGCTTATACTGAATCCGTCTTTGATAAAATCACTGAAATCGCAAGCGGTCTTGGCGATGCAGGAGAAGGCGCGGGCAAGATTGCCGACGGCGCAGGCAAGCTGGATGACGGCGCGCTGAAATTGAAAGAAAACCTGCTGGTGCTGACCGATGGCACAGGCAAATTGAAAGATGGCGTAGAACCGCTGACTAAAGGTGTTACTGATTTGAACACCGGTGCTGCAGCCCTGGAATCGGGTACCAGCACATTGGCTGGCGGATTGCAGCAACTGTCCGCTGCACAGAAGCAGCTTCAAGACGGCTTGAACCAAAGCTCGTCCGGCAGCAAACAACTTAGCGGCGGTCTCCAGGAGGCCGTTAACGGTACAACGAAGCTGCAAGAAGGTACAAAGGCCGCTGTAGACGGCACAAGCAAGCTGCAAGCAGGCGCACAATCCCTGGTTGACGGCAGCAGCAAGCTGCAAGCGGGATTGAACTCCTCTACTGACGGCAGCGCGCAGTTGGAAGCTGGTTTGAAGGCTTCCGCAGAAGGCAGCGCCAAAGTCACTGAAGGCGCAAAAGCAGTATCTGACGGCCTGCAACAGCTGGCCCAGTCGAATCCGCAGCTTGCGGAGAATCCGGCAGTGCAAAAGCTGCTCGCTGCGAGCAAAGCGGTCGCTGACGGCAACGCACAGCTTCAGCAAAGCCAGCAGCAGCTGGCACAGGGCGCAAGCGCCCTGCACAGCGGCCAAGAACAGCTCGCCCAAGGTGCGGCGCAGCTAAACGCAGGTTCGCAGCAGCTTGCAGGCGGCGTAAGTGGGCTGCATGATGGTGCCAAGCAGTTGAATGCAGGCAGCACACAGCTGCTGCAAGGACAGCAGAAGCTGGCGCAAGGCGCTTCTGCGCTGGCAGCGGGCGGCGATAAGCTGACCGCTGGTATGAAGCAGTTCGGCGAGAAGCTGAGTGAAGCAGCAGCCGGCGGCAGCAAGCTGGCCGATGGCGGTAAAGCGCTGGGCGCAGGTACTTCGAAGCTTCTGAACGGAGTTGGCGAGCTGGGCAACGGCATCAACGCTGTAGCAGATGGCTCCAAGAAGCTGGCCGACGGTGCCGGGGAACTTAAGAACGGGATGGCTGATCTGAAATCCGGTTCCAATGAACTGGCTACCAAACTCGATGATGCTGCCGAGAAGACCAGTGCTGTGAACAAAACAGATGCTATGGTTCAAATGTTTGCTCAGCCTGTTGTTATCGAAGACCATGCAATCAACAAAGTACCTAACTACGGTACAGGTTTTGCACCATACTTCCTGTCGCTGGGCCTTTTCGTAGGGGCACTGATCTGCACACTGGTTATTCCTACACGTGAATCGGAGGTTGCAGAAGCAACACGGTTCAATCGCTTTATCAGCCGCACACTGACATTCTCAATGATGAGTCTGATTCAGTCGCTGATGGCGGCTATGATTGTCCTGTATGGTCTGGGTCTGGAAGTACAGAGTGTACCTCTGTTCTATCTGTTCACTTTCATTACAAGTCTTGCCTACATGATGATCATCCAGGCGCTTGTAACCTGGCTGGCTAACCCGGGCCGCTTCATTGTCATTGTCATTCTGATCTTCCAATTGACAACAAGCGCCGGCACCTTCCCGTTGGAACTGATTCCAAACTGGATGCAATTCTTTAATCCGCTGCTGCCAATGACTTACAGTGTCGCTGGATTAAAGGCAGTGATCTCTACCGGAGATTACAGCGCAATGTGGGGCGATATGGGAAGACTTGCTATCTATGGTGTGGTCTTCATGTTGCTTACTCTTGCTTACTTCATGACGCGCGGCCGGGATAATGAAATGGCTTTGAAGAATGAAAAAGTCTTAACTGTATAATCGGCAAGCTGCTTGAGCTTAGTCTATACAACAAGAAGCGCTCCCATGTGGAGCGCTTCTTGCGCATTTAGAAGTGACATTTTTCGTTAAAAAAGACGCTAGGTTAGGAAAATTTATGAAACATTTTTCAGTGCAAAAAAAATAATGCAAAGAATATGTATTACTCTACATGGAAATGCAAATAAATCTTTGGTTAAGTAAAGCTGTACAGCAAAAACTATAGTTATCAACATCATAAAAAACTATAATTTGCCCAGCATAAACCCCGGTGATACACTAGTAAAACCAAATCACCGCGGAATAATTATTTAGATTTTAATATGTCAAAATTTCTCGAGATACCGCCCCAATTTATTATAGAAAGGTTGCGTAAGATGAGACACACTGAACTGCCCCGCAAACAGGGCCTGTATGATCCCCAGTTCGAAAAAGATGCTTGCGGCATGGGATTTGTTGCCCATATTAAAGGCGTACCGTCCCATGAAATCGTAAGCAATGCTTTGACCATGCTCATTAACATGGAGCATCGGGGAGGCCAGGGAAGCGAGCCGAATTCCGGTGATGGAGCCGGCATTATGCTGCAAATCCCGCATCGTTTCTTTGCCTTAGAAGCCAAGAAGCTTGGCTTTGAACTCCCTGAGCAAGGCCATTATGGCGTGGGTATGATCTTTTTGTCTCAGAATGAGGAGATCAGAGTCCGCCATGAGGCTCTCTTAAGCGAAATTATTGCAGAAGAAGGCCAAGAAGTGCTCGGTTATCGCGACGTACCTACTTTTGACGAGATGCTTGGCAAGACGGCTAAAGCAGCCAAGCCTTATGTGCGTCAGGTCTTTATCGGCCGCTCCGCTGCGGTATCCGATGAGCTGGCCTTCGAGCGGAAGCTGTATGTCATCCGCAGACGGGCTGAGCTAGCAATCCGTTACAACGGCGCAGAAGAGGGAGAATCCTTCTATCTGCCAAGCTTATCTTGTCGCAAAATCGTTTATAAAGGAATGTTGACCACAGAGCAGGTGGGACAATTCTACCTTGATCTGCAGGATGAGAACCTGGAATCGGCCATCGCACTGCTGCACTCCCGTTTCAGCACCAATACGTTCCCAAGCTGGGAACGCGCTCACCCGTATCGCTTCATGATTCATAACGGTGAGATTAACACGCTGCGGGGAAATGTAAACTGGATGCATGCCCGCCAATCGCTGTTCAAGAGTGATGTGTTCGGCGAATCCCTCGACAAGATCAAGCCGGTTATTAATCCGGATGGTTCCGATACAGGGATGTTCGATAACACCTTCGAGTTCCTGTACCTGAGCGGACGCTCTCTGCCGCAAGTAGCCATGATGATGGTACCTGAGCCTTGGAGCAACCATGACACCATGGATGAGCAGAAGAAAGCATTTTATCAATACCATAGCACCCTGATGGAGCCTTGGGACGGACCGGCTGCAATGGGCTTCACTGACGGTGTGCAGATCGGTGCCATGCTTGACCGTAACGGATTGCGTCCTGCGCGTTACTACGTTACGAAAGACGATAAGATTATCCTGTCTTCTGAAGCCGGCGTATTGGATATCCCGGCAGAGAACGTGCTGTACAAAGATCGTCTGAAGCCAGGCCGCATGCTGCTCGTGGATACGAAGGAAGGCCGCATCATTTCCGATGAGGAAGTGAAAGCAGCAATCGTCTCTGAACGCCCTTATCGTGACTGGCTGGATGAGCACCTGATTAGCCTCGATGAGCTTCCGGATGCGCCGGAGCTGCCTAATCCGAAGCATGACAATGTACTCCAATTGCAGCAGTCGTTCGGCTATACGTTTGAGGATCTGCGCAAGGTGCTTGAGCCAATGGCATCCACTGGCGCAGAAGCTGTCACCTCTATGGGCTACGATGCTCCGCTTGCGGTGTTGTCCGATCGCCCACAGCGTCTGTACAATTACTTCAAGCAGATGTTTGCCCAAGTAACGAATCCGCCGATTGATGCGATTCGTGAAGAACTGGTCACATCCACGACGACTACGATCGGTCCTGAGCGTAACTTGCTGAAGCCGGAACCGGAAAGCTGCCGGCAAATCTCCTTGGAGACACCGATCTTGTCCAATGAAGACTTCGCCAAGGTTCGCCATGTTCGCCGTGCAGGCTTCAAGTCGATGACCATTCCGATTCTGTTCCCGGCTGAGCTGGGCGCAGAAGGCATGCGTATCGCGATTGACCGGCTGGCTGAGGCGGCAGACCGCGTTATCGCCAAGGGCCACAACATTCTGATTCTGTCCGACCGCGGTGTGGACCGTGAGAATGCAGCGATTCCGGCCCTGCTGGCTGTAGCAAGTCTGCATCACCATCTGATTCGCCAAGGCACGCGGACCAAGGTTAGCATCCTGCTGGAATCCGGCGAGCCGCGCGAAGTGCACCACTATGCACTGCTGCTTGGCTATGGTGTCAGTGCGGTGAACCCTTATCTGGCGTTCGAGAGTCTGGACGATATGATCAGCCAAGGCTTGCTGCGCGGTATCTCGCATGCCAAGGCCGTGAAGAACTATATCAAAGCTGCGACGAAGAGCGTAGTTAAAATACTGTCCAAGATGGGGATTTCAACCATCCAATCTTACCGTGGCGCGCAAATCTTTGAAGCTGTTGGTCTGAATTCCGAGTTCGTGGATCGTTACTTCACCTGGACGCCTTCCCGCATCGGCGGTATTGGCCTTGAGGAAGTGGCTGCCGAAGCACTGGCTCATCATCACCGGGCTTTCACCGAGAAGGATGGGAATGATAAGGTGCTGGATTCCGGCGGCGACTACCAATGGCGTAGCGACGGGGAAGAGCATTTGTTCAACCCGCAGACCATTCACCTTCTTCAGCACTCTGTGCGTAGTGGTGATTATAAGATGTACAAGAAATATGCTGCGCTTGTTCAAGGCGAGAGTGAGAAGCACTTGACCCTCCGGTCTCTGCTGGAATTCAACTCCCCTTATGAGCCGGTTCCGCTCGAAGAGGTCGAATCCGTAGAATCGATCATGAAACGCTTCAAGACGGGGGCGATGTCCTTCGGTTCGATCAGTAAGGAAGCGCATGAGACGTTGGCTATCGCGATGAACCGCATTGGCGGCAAGAGCAACACCGGTGAGGGCGGTGAAGACCCGGCACGTTACACTCCTGATAGCAATGGCGATTCCCGTCGTAGTGCGATTAAGCAGGTTGCATCAGGACGTTTCGGGGTTACCTCGAACTATCTGGTGAATGCCGATGAGATTCAGATCAAAATGGCGCAAGGCGCGAAGCCGGGTGAAGGCGGACAGCTTCCGGGGCGCAAGGTGTATCCTTGGGTTGCCGAGGTCCGTGGTTCCACTGCAGGCGTAGGTTTGATCTCGCCTCCGCCTCACCATGACATCTACTCTATAGAGGATTTGGCGGAGCTGATCTACGATCTGAAGAATGCCAATCCACGTGCAAATATCAACGTGAAGCTGGTCTCCGAAGTGGGCGTAGGAACGATTGCGGCCGGAGTAGCCAAAGGCCGTGCCGACATCATTCTGGTCAGCGGTTATGATGGCGGAACAGGCGCTTCGCCGATGAACTCGATCCGTCATGCGGGTCTCCCATGGGAGCTTGGTCTTGCGGAAACACATCAGACGCTGATTCTCAACAATCTGCGTGACCGTGTAGTGCTCGAGACGGACGGCAAAATGCTTAGCGGACGTGACCTTGCTGTAGCGGTACTGCTCGGAGCCGAAGAGTACGGCTTCTCGACAGCGCCTCTGGTGGCTGTTGGCTGTATCATGATGCGTGTATGCCAAATGGATACCTGTCCGGTGGGTGTAGCCACCCAGAACCCTGATCTGCGTAAGAATTTCACAGGTGATCCACATCATGTGGTTAACTTCATGAATTTTGTGGCACAGGATCTGCGTGAAATCATGGCTGAGCTCGGCTTCCGTACCATTGAAGAGATGGTCGGACGTACGGATTGTCTCGATGCTGTGAAGGCTTCTTACCACTGGAAGAAGAAGGGTGTTGACCTCAGTAGTCTGCTGCATACGCCAGAGCTTCCAGAAGGCAGCACGCGCTTCCGCAGTCAGTATCAGAACCATGGCCTGGATGAGACACTCGATGTCTCCAAGCTGCTTGAACTGGCGGCTCCGGCACTGGAGAATGGTACTGTAGTTAAAGCATCTCTGCCAATTACCAACGTCAACCGTGCTGTAGGTACGATCCTGGGTAGTGAGCTGACCCGTAAATACGGAGCAGCGGGTCTGCCGGAAGATACGATTTCTCTACATTTCTCCGGTTCGGCCGGTCAAAGCTTGGGAGCGTTCGTGCCGAAGGGGATCACGATCACTGTTGAAGGGGACTCCAATGACTATGTCGGCAAGGGATTGTCTGGTGGTAAGCTGATTATCAAGCCATCACCGCAGGCTACCTTTGCGGCTGAGGATAATATCATCATCGGGAATACGGCATTGTACGGAGCCACTAGCGGGGAAGCCTATATCAACGGTATCGCGGGTGAACGCTTCGCGGTCCGTAACTCCGGAGCGAATGTAGTGGTTGAAGGCGTGGGTGACCATGGTTGTGAATATATGACCGGCGGTCGTGTAGTTGTCCTCGGTGAGACTGGACGCAACTTCGCGGCTGGAATGTCGGGTGGTATTGCCTATGTCTACGATCCGGACAATAGCTTCATCCAGCGCTGCAACCTCGAAATGGTTCTGCTGGAACGGGTAGAAGAGCCTGAGGAAGCTGAGGAGCTGTTCAATCTGATCTCCCGTCACAATGAGCTGACAGGCAGTGCGATTGGCGCGCGGGTTCTTGAGCAGTGGAATGACAATCTGCCGCAGTTTGTTCGTGTTATTCCTAAGGATTACAAACGGATGATGCAACAGATTCGTAAGGTGGAGCAGACCGGCTTGTCCGGGGAAGCTGCCTTGATGGCCGCTTTTGAAGCCAATATGCGTGAGCTTGCTCGTGTAGGCGGTTAAGCGGAACGCAGGTCACTGTAATGATGAATTAAAGAATAGAGGGATTTGGTCCTGCTGCGCAGTGCAGGAGGGGCCAAATCCCTTTTTTATGATATGATATAATATTACATTTTTAGGGAAAATAAGATATGTGGTACACTGGAATGGTTAATTAGAAAAGAAAAGGTATTTCTATACGAGAGAGGAAGTGAGACTATGCTGACGACAGAACTTGCCGAACCGGTTGCCAGGCTACAGGGTGTGACCAAAAAAATCGGCTCCAAGACGCTGGTAAGCGATCTGACACTGGATATCCCGGCAGGCCAAATCTTCGGTTTTCTGGGGCCGAATGGCGCTGGTAAAACCACTACGATTCGGATGATGGTAGGCTTAATCTCGATCAGTCGAGGAGATATTTTGATCTGCGGCCGAAGCATTAAAGATCATTTTGAAGAAGCGGTGTCCCATGTCGGAGCTATCGTTGAGAATCCGGAGATGTACAAATTCCTGACTGGATATCAGAATCTCCGCCAATACGCGAGAATGGTAAGCGGCGTAACGAAGCAGCGGATCGATGAGGTAATAAAGCTGGTAGGGCTTGATAACCGAATTCATGATAAGGTGAAAACCTATTCCCTGGGAATGCGGCAACGGCTGGGTGTGGCCCAGGCACTGCTGCATCGGCCGAAGCTGTTGATTTTGGACGAGCCGACTAATGGATTAGATCCTCAGGGCATCCGCGAGCTGCGGGATTACCTGCGTCGGTTATGTCAGCAAGAGGGGACGACGGTTTTCGTATCCAGTCATTTGCTCTCCGAGATGGAGCTGATGTGTGATAGTGTAGCCATTATTCAAAATGGCCGGCTGGTGGATGTTAGACAGCTGAAGAATGTAGGCGATACAGTGGTAGCGGCGGCAGAAACCTTGTTCGAAGTGGATCAAGCGGAAACTGCGATGGTCTTGGTTGGCCGGGGGATTGTAAAGGATGGAGGCCTTGTGCTGGAAGTGACACGCGAGGAAATTCCGGCTTTGAATGAGCTGCTGGTCAAGGGTGGGGTTAAGGTGTACGGAATTAGGGCCTTGTCCCGTTCGCTGGAAGATCAATTCTTGGAAATGACCGGAGGTGAAGGCATTGGGTAAATTCACGGGACTCATACATAATGAGAATATCAAAATCTACAGCAGGGCGCGTACCTGGGTGATGCTGTTGATTCTGGCAGTCATGAGTGCGCTGATGCCAGTGTTGTTCTACTTCTCTGCCAGTGACAAGAGTCATCTCATGGGGCTTTGGGAGACCTTCCTGATGACTGTGAGTGTGGCCTTTTTCCTGAATACAATATTTACGGTTGTTGTGGCCTCTGACTCCATAGCGGGCGAATTTTCCTGGGGGACCATCAAGCTATTATTGATTCGCCCGTGGAGCCGTTCCAAAATACTGCTATCCAAATACATTTCCATGGTGTTATTCAGTCTGCTAAGTACAGGGGTGCTGATTGCGTTTGGTCTGGGCTCTGCATACCTGTTCTCTTCTCAGACGGGAGACGTTATGACTTCCCTGACGGGCTGGAGTCCTTCAGCCTATTCCTTTATGGATTTGTTGTTCCGTTATGTTGAGTTGTTCTTGACCGCGACGCTGGCCTTTATGGTATCCAGTGTATTCCGGGCTAGCGGCCTGGCTATCGGTCTATCGTTGTTTATTATATTTGCCAAAAATCTGATTGTGATCATCTTCAACCCAGACCGATATGAGTGGGCGAAGTATCTGCTGTTCACCCATATGGACCTGCGGGTATATCTGTCTTCGGATGTTGGTCCCGGAGGAGTCACACTAGGCTTCTCGATTGCCGTGCTGGCTGCGTACTATTTGCTGTTCCTGCTGATCGCCTGGATTGTGTTCCGCAAGCGGGATGTAGCGGCTTAGGCCCAAGCGATTATCCAGCTTCACGTGCATTCTGCGCTTTGGCAGCACGTGCGGCGGCCTTGTCCGGCTTTGCCTGCTGTTCTTGCCCGCCCGCTGATTCCAGGGCGGGCTGTTTCATGTCTACCGAACCGTTCAAGAGGCTGCCTTCCATAATGTTAAGCGTGGCGGCTGAAATATTGCCATGCAGCTGGCCACTGCCCGTCATGATGAGCCTGCGGTTCGCGGTAACATCACCGTATACTTTTCCGGCAATAATAACCTCCTCCGCAGTAATGCTGGAGCGAACAGTTCCCTGTTCGCCCACAGTGACTGTACCGCTGCACTCAATTTCTCCGCTGAAGGTTCCTTCAATCCGTAAATTGGTGTCGCAATGTACCTTACCTTCCAGGGTGCCTCCATGCCCGATCAATGAATCCGTGGATTTGATGGATGTGCTTTTTCCTCGTTTGTTCCACATTTTATTTCCTCCTATTCCATATGGACTGATACACAGCTTTAAGGCTTAACGTAAGTCAGTGGATTTACTGGATTGTTCTGCTTGACCACTTGAAAGTGAAGATGGGGGCCGGTGCTGCGCCCGGTACTGCCCACCAGACCGATTTTTTGTCCCTTGGCTACTTTCTCTCCAGGAGAGACATTCATTCCGCTAAGATGCATGTACCATGTCTCCAGTCCGTTCGGGTGCTTGACGACTATATATTTGCCTCTGGCGCCTTGCTGATCCACAGCGACGACTTCCCCGGAGAGGGCGGCAAAGACGGGATCTCCGTTTTTTGCTGCAATGTCAATCCCGGCATGGAAGGCAGATACGCTTTTAAACGGATCGGAGCGGTAGCCGAAATTCGAGGAGATGACTTTAGACAGCGTTGGCCACGTTACCCCGGATTCCAGTTTTTGCTTTTGGGCCTCCACTTGTTTGGCTTGCTTCTGGGCGGCCTGGGTGCTGGCTTCCTTAGCCTGATGAATGGTGTTGGAGATCCGACCCAGCATTTCATCCAAAATACTGTGAATTTCCTCGAAATCATCCTTGGTATTCTCGATCAGCTGAAAAGGATCATTCTGGTACACGGCGATATATTCACCGCCAACTTGTGGAGTTACCGTATCGCCAATGATGCCGCTCATGGCTCCGATCCGGAAGCGGATAGCGGTGGATGCGGGTGAGTCGGCGGGCTCCTTTACGAAGATTACAGAGGATGCTGTAGTAGTGGATGAATCCCCTTGGATACTGCTCGTTGTCTTACTGACTGTACTGACAGTAGTCTTGGCTGCGGTGGTGAGATCAATTGTAGCTGAGGCAGAGTTTTCTTTACTCGTAGTAGCAGTTGAGGAAGACTTCGCCGTGGAAGCAACAGAATGATCTTTATCCGTGCCGGTCTGACTCCCTGAGGCTGCTGCGGACGGTGCACCAGCTGGTGTAGCTTTCTCTTTGTCCAAAAGGGATTGCAGTTGCTTCTCCAGTTCACTTACATTCTTCAACCGGTCCCTGATATTCTCGGCTTCTTCCGACAATTCCGTAACCTGGCTTCGTAGGTGTGACAACGACTGGTCTTTGTCCGCGACCTGCATTTCCATACGAAGATTGTTCAAGGATAGCGCAGCAGCTTCTGCTTCCAACTCGGCAATGGACTTCGATGCATGAAAATGCATAGAGGTGACCAGACTGGATATAGATAGAGCGGCTGCAGCTGGCAGGGCCAACGCCATCGGCTTGGATAGCTGAAGCTGTCGGACCGGACGCCCGGCATCCCGGACAACGAGCAGTGTAATGCCGCTCTTATCTGGCTGACTTTTCATAGCGTCTCCTTCCTGCGGCTTTAGGCAGCCGCTCCTGTATTGCTGCGGGCAGGCGGTGGATCGTTCCGCAGTTCTATCCGATTTGTCCTATTACTCTATGTATTCCATATCTTTCGAGAACATGACAATGGTTTGTTGGAAAATAGAAGAGCTTTGGCCGCGGTGGCTGCGCTCTTATTACTGAGGGGGAGTCAGCTGTATGAAGGTGTTGGTCATAATTCTAGTTCTCTTTATTGTTCAGCTGGCTGTAATTCTGCTGCTTGAATTTAGGCGTCCACAGCGGGCGGTGGCTTGGATGTTCCTCACTTTCTGCTGCCCCCCGCTAGGGTTGCTTTTCTATTATGCACTGGGTCGTGATTTTCGGAGAAAACGTTCGGTGAACCGACAGTGCATTACCCAGCAGCCTGAAATACACGCTCATGTCTCCGGCAAAAGCCGTGTAGTCAAAAAGATGGAGGAGTGTGGGAATCCACAGTTCGCCCAGCAAAGAGAGCTGTTATCTCTGCTATCCGGATTGTCGAAAAGTCCGATTACCGGCTGTAATACAACTCGGCTGCTCTCCAGCACAGAAGAAGCGTACACTTCTATGCTGGAAGCGATGGAAGACGCCCGTGAGCATATTCATATGGAATTCTATATCTTTCGGGACGATGAGATCGGGGATCGATTCCAGGATGTGATGATTCGCAAAGCCCGGCAGGGGCTTAAGGTACGCCTTCTGTGTGATGGGATGGGCAGTCATGCCCTGAGCCGCAGATATATCCAGACGTTGCGCAGAGCTGGTGCCGAGGTGCATTTCTTTTTGCCGCCACTGCTTTCGCTCTTGGAAGGGCGCTTCAATTATCGCAACCACCGTAAACTCTTGATCGTAGATGGATTAGTGGGATTTACCGGCGGGATGAATGTGGGGGACGAGTATCTCGGCCGGAATCCTAAAATAGGCTACTGGCGAGATACACAGCTGCGTCTGGAGGGGGACGCTGTTTATTTTATACAATATGTCTTCTTGAAAGACTGGAAGTTGGCCTCCGGTGAAAAAGTAAGCCATCCTCGTCTGTTTCCAGTTCATGGCTGCGTAGGGAAAGAGGCGGTGAAGATTGTGCCAAGTGGGCCAGATGGCCAGATAGATGCCTCGCAAGAGATGTATTTTGGAGCCCTCAGTGCTGCGAAGAATCGGATTTGGATTTCCTCACCGTACTTTATTCCCGATCCCGCTATTTGCCGGGCACTGAAGAGTGCAGTGCTCAAAGGGGTTGATGTCAGGATTGTTATCCCGGCAAAGCCAGACAACTGGGTAGTCTATTATGCATCCTTGTCTTATCTTGAGAATCTGCAGGATGCAGGCGTGAAATTCTATCGCTATACCAAAGGATTCATGCATGCCAAAATCATGGTTGCCGACGATTTGCTGGCTGCTGTAGGCAGCGTAAACCTTGATATGCGTAGCTTTTACTCCAATTTTGAGCTGACAGCAGTGCTGCTGGACCCTAAAGCTATATCAGCGGTTGCAGATGGATTTGAGCGGGATTTGAAGCACAGTGAGTTCATAAATCCGGAGCAATTTAGAGAGAGAGGCAGGCTTGTCAAGCTGGGTGAGGGCATTTGTCAGTTGTTATCACCACTTCTATGACAGGAAAAGTGACAAACAACAAAATTCTTGAACGTTTTTTACATGAACCATTCATTATGGAACGTTTATTTATGATATAATAAAGTGTACAAATCAGAAATGTAAGAGATGAACCTCATAACTTATGTTTCAAAATTATACTGTAATTGTAGGGGGAGTTCTATGAATGTGAGTCAAGAACTGTTTGCGAAAGAAGGCAGACCACAAAAGTCCGGAGCAATCAAAACGGCGAAGCTCGCGCAACGAGTTGTTATGCTGGCCATAGGGGCAGCGATGATGTCGGTTGCACTGGAGATATTCCTTGTACCGAATCAGATGATTGACGGTGGTATTACAGGGATCTCGATCATGCTGTCGCATATCTTTGATATTCCCCTCGGTATTCTGTTGACGCTGCTTAACCTTCCATTTCTGGTGATCGGCTATAAGCAAATCGGTAAAACGTTCGCTTTGTCCACTTTATTTGCCGTAGTCCTGATGTCCATAGGAACCCAGTTGCTGCATCCTGTGAAACCTTTCACCTCGGATCCACTGCTGGCTGCCGTCTTTGGCGGTATCATTCTGGGTGTAGGCGTCGGGCTGGTTGTCCGTTACGGTGGATCGCTTGATGGTACGGAAATTGTGGCGATTCTGGTTGCCAAGAGACTACCGTTTTCTGTAGGCGAAGTTGTAATGTTCTTTAACTTGTTTATTCTATCGGGTGCAGGCTTTGTCTTCGGCTGGAATAATGCAATGTTCTCACTTATTGCCTATTATATAGCGTTCAAATTGATTGATATTACACTTGAAGGTTTGGATCAGTCGAAGTCGGTATGGATTATCAGCGAGAAATTCCGTGATATCGGAGAAGCGCTGACAGAGCGCCTTGGGCGTGGTGTTACTTATTTGGATGGAGAAGGCGGATTCTCCGGCGAGAACAAGAAAGTGATCTTTGTTGTTATTACTCGTCTGGAAGAAGCTAAGCTGAAAGCCATTGTAGAGGATTGGGATTCTGACGCATTCGTTGCGATCGGTAATATCCATGATGTCAAGGGTGGACGCTTTAAGAAAAAATCCATCCATTAGCGAAGCTCGGGTGCGGGCTTTAACTCACTGAAAGAAGGTATATTTACGAACGATCGCTCAATAAATACGGCGGAACCATCTTTATGTGCCGTATTCTTATATATAATACCTTCTAGATTTTTTATTAAAGGCATGAGAAAAAGCGCAAGCTGAAAGGGATACTGCATCCTGGGGCTTGCGCTTTTTTGTATGGTTATAGTGTTATTATGACGGTTGCACGGATCTCAGTGTGATCTGTTGTTCTTCGGAAAAGGACTTTTGGGTTCCAATGCCATCGGCATCTGCTCTAAAGCGAATAAGGTAATCTCCGGTAGACGGAACTCGTTTATTATGCAGTTCGAAGGCGATGTCCTGCGAAGGACCTGTTATGTTTTTAATAGTCAGTGTGTGCCCATCATTACTTAATTGATCCGAGGTTATATTTCTCCACCCGTTCACGAATATAAGATCATTTGTGTTGAATGTCAGACCTTCCATTGAAACTTCCAGGATTCCATTCGAATAAGCTTCTCCCGTAATATAGTCAAAGCGGATCATGGATTGAAGAGATCCTGCTAAAAATGACTTGGAGAGTGCGAACGCGGCTGGGTCAGGAAACCCAAAATAAGTTGAAGGCCGTGTTGGTACGGCTGGACGAGCTCCTTTTTGCAAAGTGAATGTAAAGGCATGTTCAGCATCGAGTGGAGACTCTTTGCCATCATCATTCGTAGAGGTAAGGATATAACTGTATCCACCTGCATCCAGATCTCCGATATTGGCGACAGAGAGTGATCCGTCTTCTTGGCTTAGGCCGAGAGTAACAGGAGCGCCTACATGATCCTCTTCATCCACGATGCCGTTCTCGTTAAGATCCTCCCAGCGATAAGCCTTTACTACAGCGTCCGGTTCACTAACTGCGCCAGTCAAGCCTCTAATTTGATCCTGTTCACCTTTGTAGTTATCAATCACTTCAAATTTTGAGATATCGACCGTTGGCACGTTTGATCCGATGATCTTATCCAGTGTTTTGGTAGCAGTGATTCCTGTTTTCGTTCCCGTTTTGGCTATAGGCGTAACCTCAAGTGTGAGATAGCTGCCGAGATCTTCGTCGGTCAATTGATAATATTGATTGGTGGCTCCAGAGATGGCTGTCTTGTTGGAAGCCTCCAGGGATTCAGAACGGTACCATTGATAATTCAAGGAATCAACCTCATCGTTCTCTGTGTCAATATAGTCAAAATCAGCAAGGAGTTGATCTCCCACAGTAGGCTCATCTCGTGAAATAATCTGTAAATCCTGAATGGTCGGAGCTTCGTTTACGCCGGATAGATTTGAGCCCCGATACTCCTCTTTACTAAACGCATATGACGCATCTTCTCCTCCGAAATAAAGAACAGCATCTGGTCCCGTCACATCTGAGACAATTTTAAAGCTAAATAAATCAACGACCGATGCCTTGGCGTTCACATGACCTTCTGTCAAAGCCGCATTTAAGACACGCACAAAATCTCTCATATCCTCATAGTTTTGATCGGCTGTGATCGTAGCGGTATTAACACCATCGCTAACTGTAAATGTTTTTGGCTGTTCCGTGAAGTTGCTATTGTAGATTCTTTTACTAAGTGCAAACGCAGACGATGTCTCGTAGACCGGAGTCGGTGTCGGTGTCAGCGTTGGAGTCGGTGTTGGTATTGGTGTCGGTGTCGGCGTTGGTGTTGGAGTTGGCTCCGGTGCCGGTGTTGGAGTCGGCGTCAGCGTCGGCTCAGGTGTCGCCGGCGTTGGCGAAGTCCAATTGCTGCTGTTAGTGCTTGTGGTAGTTGGTGTAGATTGTGGAACGACCACCCCTAATACCGGTTCCGGTGTTGCTGGCTGGCTCGGGTTCTCGGCATCCTGTTTAGATTTTTCGACCAGGAATTTAGAAGCGACTAGAGCAACTTCCTGACGAAGTGCGCTGCTCTTCGGCCGGAAGGAACCGTCAGGATTACCTCTCATTAAGTTTAATTCCAGTGCAGCGGCGACGGAATCCTTAGCCCAAGCAGAGATGGAGGATGCGTCACTGAAGGTTAAGTCTTTGCCTTTTCCGGTGATGTCAACAGCTAAGGCATTCATAAAAATAACAGCCATTTGTTCACGGGTCAGCGTATTCGCTCCTCCAAACAGCTCTCCGCCAATGCCTTTCACGAGTCCTGCCTTCACAGCAGCTTCCACGGCATTGAACGCATATGAAGTACTTGGTACATCACTAAACGTAGCTAACGCAGGTGGGGAAGTCAGATCAAGATTCAGCGTTTTTGCCAGAATAATGGCGAAGTCTTGTCTGGAAATTAAGCCGGTCGGGTTAAATTTTCCATCTGTTGTTCCATTTATAATTCCTTTGTCCATTAATTCTAAGATTGCATCTTTCGCGTAAGAATTAGAGATATCAGCAAATGAAGCCGAAGCAAATGCGTGAGGTACTAAAGTACCAAGCAGCACAGTAGTAGATAACATAGCTATTGATTTCTTCTTAAACGATGGTTTCTTACTCATAGCCTTCTTTCCCCCTTCAAATTGCTACATGCGACAATTCCCTCGAAAAGTCGACAATATCTGCGCAGCTAATTGTACAACTTACTGCTGAACGTATTCTGGACAATCCCTAGTAGGAAATTTATTTTTGCCCTGAAAATGAAACGAAAAAAAGCCCCCATTTTTAAGGAGGGCTTCTTGAATTTTGTGCTTTTTAGGAAAGCTGCCGAACGATGACTTCAACCGGCTGCGGGGGCACGTTGGCAATCAGGTCACCTGTCTGGGTAAGGCGTTCCTCAATATTGAGCAGATGATAATCGGTAACAGAAACGTCTCGTTCAACTTCTTCCCAAGTCAGAGGTGTTGAGACGGTTGCGAGTGGACGAGCCCGGGGGGTATAGGGTGCCGCAAGGGTTTTGCCGCTGTAATGTTGAAGATAGTCAAAATAAATCCGATCTCCACGATGCTTCTTCAGCCGTTCCAGTGTGAACAGATCGGGGTGCCTCTCGGTCACAAAACGTCCGACAAAATGGCCTACCGTTCGAAGATCGTCAAAGGTCACGCCCGGGTTAATCGGAACGATAATCTGAACGCCCGTTGCCCCGGAAGTTTTGGGAACCGAGTTGAGGCCAAGGGTTTTCAGCACCTTGCCCACAATTAATGCTGCTTCCATGATGCGCGGCTCCACTTCACGGGAAGGGTCGAGATCAATCATCCATTCACTGGGCAGCGTGCTGCCCGCATGATGTAAGGACGGATGAAACTCCAGCGCTGCGAGATTGCCGAGCCAGAGCAGTTCAGGCAAGCCCTGCAAGGTAATGTAAGTAATGCCGTCGTGGTTGAAGGTCCGGACGAATGGCGGGAGCGGCTCAGGCGCGTTTTTTTGATAAAAAGACATGCCGGATACGCCATGCGGATAGCGGATAACGGTCAACAGCCGGTCCCGGCAGTAACGAAGCAGATAGGGAGAGAGCGCGGCAAGCTTTTGCAGATACATCTTCTTCGTAATGCCGACTTCTGGCCACAAGGGCTTGTCGGGATTCGTGATGACGATTTCCTGACCCTCTACTTTGATGGAGCCTTTGACTGCAGTGGGCATGCTGGACTCCTCCTTAGGCTTTATTTCCTCCGCTGACTTAACAGACAGTCCTGTGGTGGAATATCCACCTGGGCCTGAATGACAGGCTGGCGGAGGGTTCCTGATGTATTCCACTCTAGAAAATGGATCTTGAAGCAAAGCTGCGGCATGATCCAGAAGGCAGCTTTGCTCCGCTGGGGCAGCGCAGCAAAAGGCATAGATGGAGCTGCCGATTCATACGCGTACCGGGTAAGCTCTCGCCAATCCTGCACGGTCAGCTTGCCTGCACCAGCATGGCCGATATAATGCAGCCCGCCTTCATCGTCATACAGACCGAGCAGCAGCGCGTTGACTATCCCGTCACGGAAGGTGACGCCTCCGGCTACCGCTACAAGATCCTGAATGATTTTGCGCTTCTGCCAGCGCTTATCCTTGCCGTTTAGGGCGTAGGTACTGTCTATGTCCTTACAGACAATGCCTTCCAGCCCACCCTTTTGGGCGGCACTGAACAGTTCTGCCGGATTCGTATAACTGGGAACGCTCTGCACATGAGGATGTGGCAACAGTATCTCAGCCAGAAGCTGCTGCCTTTTATGCAGCGGCTGGTCGAGTAGCCACACACCATTACAGTACAGGATGTCGAAGACCATATACATGACCGGCACCTGCCGCTTTATAACTTGGATCGTTCCTTCCGTCCGTAGACTGTCCCGCCGCATGACCTCGTGAAAGGATGGCTTGCCGCCGCTGAGGGCGATAATCTCGCCATCCAGAATGACGGAGCTCGCTTTACAAAAAGCAGCGGCATCCGCGAGTTCGGGATACTGGAGCGTGCGGCGGTTCCCACGCCTGTTAACCAGTTCGGTGCTATTGCCGTCATAGTAAGACAGCATGCGAACGCCATCCCATTTGATCTGGGCGATCCACTGCTTACCCTGCGGAAGCTGATCGGCTAGTATGGGTTCGAAAGGAATCACTGGCTTCAGCTTCATCTGCCAGTCCTCTAAGAAATCGTTTCTTTAGACTTAGCGCTGCGGCGCTTAGTCTTAGTCGGCGCGATGACCGGGATGGGGCCGACCTTTGGAGCTCCAGCGGTTGCAGGTGTTGCGGAAGGAGAAGCTCCAACCGATGGAACGGCGCCGGCCGGAGGCGTAACCACAGGGGAAGTCTGGGCAGATGGCGCAGCTCCCGAGAGAGGCGTAACCACAGGTTCCGCCGCAGAGGCCTTTGCCGTTTTTCTTTTACCAGTACCAGCAGTCTTTGTCTTCTTGGTACCAGACAGGGAGGGGCCAGGATCTGTGGGAACATGCTGGACGGCCTCGATACTGGCCTGGAGTGCGGCCATCAGGTCGATTACATTGCTCTCTTGCTTGGTAGGAGCAATATGAAATTCCTCACCCGCAATCTTGTGCGAGATGAGATCCTGCATTCGCTGGCGATAATCGTCCGTATATTTGGACGGGTCGAACGGTGTGGACAGCTGGGAGATCAGCAGCTTGGCCATTTCCAGTTCCTTGTCGTTTACGGCACCGGTACCCGGCAGATTGGGAACCTGAGAAGCCGGACGCACCTCGTCCGGGTAGAAAATCGTCTCAATAGCAATACATTCCTCCAGCACCCGAATAGCTGCCAGGCTGCTCTTGGAGCGGATGGAGATTTTGGCGATGCCGATTTTACCCGTCTGCCGCATAGCCTCCATCAATAGCCGGTAAGCGTTGCCTCCAGCCTGATCGGGGGAAAGGTAGTATGTTTTTTGAAAATAAATGGGGTCAATCTCCGTCAAATCGACGAAATCAAGGATCGTAATGTTCTTGCTGCTTTCTTCGTTCAGCTGGTCCAGCTCTTCCTTATCGAAGGTCACAAACTTGCCTTTCTCATATTCGTAACCTTTACCGATCTCCTCCCAGGCGACTTCCTTGTCACAGACCGGGCATTTGCGCACATATGACAGCGGGCTACCACATTCTTTATGAATGTAACGCAGCGAGATGTCTTTATCCTCCGTAGCGGAGAACATTTTGACCGGAACGTGTACAAGTCCGAAGCTGATGGCTCCTTTCCAAACGGTATGCATGATATCGCCTCCTGAACAATTATCTTGCTGCTTTTAATGTTATAAGAGCATAAGGGCATGGATTTGCTTTGGCTTAGTATTGGGCTGAATATGTTTTTCTAGCCGGATGCATTTTTTGTGAACCATGGGAAAAAATAAGGCCGGGCAAGAGGCTGGAATTCAGCAATCAGCGCGCTGATATGACGTGCGGCGGAGGGGAAAAGATGGACAAATCCTGGAACGAGTGGAGCGACACCTTGAGTGAGCAGGACATCCCTGCAGAGGTAGTCGACTGGAATGCCGTCACGACAAACACGCCAGAGAATGACGTTAGCGTGGATGGGGACAAGTTGGATGCAGAGCAGACCATTGGCGAAGTCCCGCCGATCACCAAACAAAAGGATAAAGTGTAATGTGATCCAATATCACAAGGGAGGAGGACATGACATGGATGTACAACGGGCTAAGGATATTTATGCTTCAAAGGAAATGATTTCAGTTCATCTGGACGGCGAGCCCGTCTGGATTGAGCATGTGGATGCCGAGAACGGTATGGCTACCGTGCAGGTGGGGTCACGTCCGACCAATACGCATACCGTAGGCGTGGAACGGCTGGAAGAGAAGCGTTAAGGAATTAGTTATACAAGGAACGTCGTAATAAGGAGAGCGGGTCAAAGATCTGCGTAATAAAAGCTACGTGGTGAAGAACTACTCAGTAAAGAACAGTATCATGTTGTCTAACGGCATAATCTGCTGCAGGCCTGTTGCCCGTTTTGTGGGCAAGGGCCTTTTTGTGAATATAAGAATTTTTACGCTATAAATTATCCTTATATTTCTCGCTGAAACGGATACCGTCTTTCAAAGGACGGAACAGCCGCTTCTACTTGCGAATTCAAAAATGACACTGTTGTTGCGGTAAAACAATCATACCGATATAATTAATTGTATTGTACTTCGACAGATTTCTTAATGTAATCTGACGATTACGGACTTATTCAAAGGTGGTATTGAAGTTGGACAATAATGTCGAATCGGTGCTCAAATACCATTCCTACAGCCTGGAGGATACAGAGAGGCTTGCTGCTGCTCTGGCGGCTGCATCGGTACCTGGTACCGTAATCGGACTGGACGGCGATCTGGGAGCTGGAAAGACCGCTTTTTCCCAACGCTTTGCCCGTCATCTGGGCGTAGAGGGCATCGTCAACAGCCCTACATTTACAATTATCAAGGAGTATACGGGGCGTCTGTCGCTGTACCACATGGATGTATACCGGATATCGGTTCAGGAAGCGGACGAGCTGGGTCTGGATGAATATTTCTACGGGCAAGGGGTTTGCCTGGTGGAGTGGAGCAGTATCATCGCCGAACTGATGCCTCCGCGGCATTTGCATATATACATGGAGACGGTTGGCCCGGACGAACGTATCATCACGGTAACGGGAACCGGCGCGCCTTATGATGAATGGTGCCGGACTCTGGAACAGAACGGGGTTAAGAAGAATGACGAATGAAAATGTAAAGCCGCGCAAGCGGTTTTTGGCGCTTGATACATCGACGGCTACGCTAGGGGTTGCCGTCACAGAAGGAGGCGCCGTGCTGCATGAGATCAACGCATCTGGCGAACGGAATCATTCCGTTCACCTGCTGCCGATCATTCAGCAGGCGCTGGCAGCATCGGGGACGGACCCTGCCAGCCTGGCCGGTATATCGGTCGGCGTTGGGCCGGGTTCCTATACCGGGACGCGCATTGCCGTGACCGCTGCCAAGACATTGGCCTGGGCATGGAAATTGCCCGTGGCCGGTGTGTCCAGCCTGCATGCCTTGGCATGGGGCGGCTGGAAAGCCGGTCTCGCCGGAGAGGCTGCGGCGAACCGGCAGGATAACGCCGGCAGCGATGCCGATGCCGGCGTTCCAGCGGAGTCCGGGGCCGGTACCTATGGCCCGGACTGGATCATCCCGCTGCTGGATGCCCGCCGCGGGCAAGCCTATACGGCGCTGTTCGCAGTTGCTGACAGCGGTGCGCCGGTTCGCCTCGAGCCGGACGCCATCCGCCTGATGGCGGATTGGGTGCAGCGACTCGGCGAACGGCTGGAAGAGGCTGCCGCGTCAGGCACCAAACCGCGCAGGCTCTGGTTTGTCGGCGAGACGGAGCTGCATGGCAGCGAAGACTCGCTGCGTCCGCTGCAAGAGGCCGCGAGCTTAGAGGCAGTGCCTTATGAATTGGAAGGACGCTGGGCAGGACTGCTCGGCGAAGCAAGACTGGCGCAGGGAGAGAGCGATGACCTGCACAGCATCATACCTAACTATACCCAGCTTTCGGAAGCGGAAGCCAATCTGCGGTTAAGCAGAGAAGGGAGCATAAATAAACGATGACGGAAGCGGAGTCAGTAAGAGGGCAGGGAGACGGTCTTGTTTTTCGCCTGATGAAGGTGGAGGATATTCCCGATATTCTGGTGATCGAACGGGAAGCCTTCACTATGCCGTGGACGGAGGAAGCCTTCCGCAACGAGCTGACACACAATCATTTTGCCAAATATATGGTGATGGAGCTGGCCGGTCATATTATCGGTTATGCTGGAATGTGGGCAATCGTGGATGAGGCCCATGTGACGAACATCGCCCTGCTGGAGGCCTATCGGGGCCGCAAATGGGGAGAGCGCCTGCTGGACGAGCTGATGAGAACGGCGGCTTTTTTAGGCATGCAGTCCATCACACTTGAGGTTAGGGTAACCAATGAAATTGCTCAGAATTTGTACCGCAAAAAAGGCTTCCGCTCGGCGGGTACCCGTAAAGGTTATTACTCCGATAACCGTGAGGATGCGCTCATTATGTGGGCAGATCTGCCGGCATACGAGGAGCGAAGCATTTTGGAAGGAAGCGTGGACCATAAATGAAGACTGAAACGGGTGCAATTCAGCCTGTGATTATATTGGCAATTGAGACAAGCTGTGATGAGACCTCGGTGGCTGTGGTTAAGGACGGCAATGAGGTATTGTCCAACATCATCTCCAGCCAGATCGAGACGCACCGGGCCTTCGGCGGGGTAGTCCCTGAAGTGGCTTCGCGCAAGCATGTGGAAGTAATGACGCTCGTCATTGAAGAGGCCATGTCGGCTGCGAACGTAACACCTGAAGATTTGACAGCAATCGCTGTAACGCAAGGGCCAGGTCTGGTGGGGGCGCTGCTGGTAGGTGTAGTAGCTGCCAAAAGTCTGGCGCTTGCCTGGAACAAGCCGCTGATCGGTACACATCATATCGCTGGGCATATCTATGCTAACCGCCTCGTTGCTGAACTGCAGTATCCCTGCATGACACTTGTGGTTTCTGGCGGGCATACTGAACTGGTTCATATGGAGCAGGAAGGCCGCTTTAATATAGTTGGCCGCACTCGTGACGATGCAGTGGGCGAAGCCTATGACAAGGTCGCGCGTGCATTAGGTTTCCCTTATCCAGGGGGGCCGCATGTGGACCGTTTGGCTCGGGAAGCTGAGGACGTCGTGCCATTACCTAGAGTGTGGCTGGAGCCAGATTCTTATGATTTTAGCTTCAGCGGATTGAAATCTGCTGTGCTGAATGTAGTCAACCAAAGCAAGATGAAAGGTTTGACGCCGGATGTGGCTGGAATTGCTCGGGGCTTTCAGGAGTCAGTTGTAGAGGTGCTGGTCGAGAAAGCCGTTCGGGCAGTCCGGGCTTCCAGTGCCAAACAATTGCTGCTCTGTGGCGGTGTGGCTGCGAACAAGGGCTTGCGTGCAGCGCTGACAGTTCGCTGTGAGAAAGAGGGTATCGAGTTGATTGTTCCTCCGCCGGTTTATTGCACGGACAATGCGGCCATGATCGGTGCTGCTGCTTACGTGAAATGGAAGCATGAGGGTGGCATTCCTCTCGATATGGTGGCTGACCCTGGATTTTCACTGGAAAAATGGTCCGTTCCCGCCTATTGACTTCAGTTCGTCGTCTGGGTATAATCAGTTCAATTATAAATTGACGCAAACGCAATGAATGGAAGCAGTAAGGAAACTCCGGGTTAAGAGAGCTGCGGGATGGTGCAACGCAGTCGAAGGAGACCTGAACTCGTCCGGGAGCGGAGCGGTGGAACAAAGGAAGCCCTACATTGGGTATTTGGTCGGCAGTGCACGCCGGATCCTTTCATACATCGTTACGGTTAACCTCCGTGAGAGGGTGGTCAAACAAAGGAAAGGACATCATGTCCGGTTGATTTGTTTGGCTGTTAAGTGGATATTCCAATGTCGGTGCAGATAAGTCGGTATCAGGAGTATCAACAAGAGTGGTACCGCGAAGGTTAATAGCCTGTCGTCTCTTGAATGAGATGGCAGGCTTTTTTGTATGGTTTTTTCCAAAAAATATACGCTGTGAACGGGAGTAGTAAAAGACTATGGTGTTCAGAGAGCTGCGGCAAGGTGCGACGCAGTCACCAGAAGCTTTGAAGCTCGCCCGGGAGCGGAGCAGCTGAAACAACAAGTAGGCTGTTACGGTTTGTCCCCGTTAACGGACCTTCCCGCAGGATGAGGATGAACCTCAGCGTCCTGCCGGGAAGAGGAGCTGGATGCATTCAGCGAGCGGATAATATTATACTGTTCGACTGTGCATCAACAAGAGTGGTACCGCGGAGGGGAAACCCGCCGTCTCTTATACGAGACGGCGGGTTTTTGCGTTCCTGCGGACCGGATGGGGCGAAGCTGTACCCGGTCCGCAGGGCTCGGAGAGTGGGAGTTCCGCTGCATAAACAGCGGAATCCCTACTGTCATCTAGCTGCCGGCAGCAGTGGGTGGGAATAGCATAGCCGCAAGTCGACGTGCGGCTGTGCGTAATGAACATAACGTATGTAAACAGAGGTATACAGGGGTTGCTTCGTCCATCCAAACAAATTTTCACGACGATTCAGCCCTAGCTATACAACTCAACTGAAATTAACGGGATTATCTCCTGTTAATTAGCTGCAAACACCGTTTTTTGTGAAAATAACAGGAAAAACTCACTTTAATTCTGCGGTTTATGCCCCTGGGCATAGATTTAGAGTGAATTAACGGGAGGTATTCCTGTTATTACAGGGAGCGATGGCGTTTTGTACCAGATTAACTGGAGTATTTCCAGTTATTATTCGTATGGCACGATCAAGAGCAGACCGAGAGCAGACTGAGAGCTGACTGAGAGCTGACTGAGAGCAGACCAAGAACAGACCGAGAGCAGTTCAAACGCTGACCTATCAAAGCGAACTATTGTACATCGAGAGATCCAAGAGAAACCCAATTATATCCAACAGAAAATAACATTAACTCAAACCCATTCAAATTAAATTCAACCCATAATCACTCAGTATAGTTCGAAATCAATCCAAATCTAACACATAAATCAGGAGGGATTTACCATGATTATTCCAGTTAAGAAACGAATTCAGATTTTTGATACCACGCTGCGTGACGGTGAGCAAGCACCAGGTGCGAGCCTGACGCCGGAGCAAAAGATACTGCTGGCTTACAAGCTTGCAGAGTTGGGCGTAGACGTGATGGAACCGGGATTTCCCGTGTCTAGCCCTGGTGACTTTAACGCGGTAGAGACCATTTCGCGCAAAATACGGAACGTAGAAATTTGCGGATTTGCCCGTGCGGTCAAGGGTGATATCGATGCGGCTGTAAAGGCAACCCGTGATGCCGAGCGTCGGCGGATTCACCTGTTCATCTCCTCCTCGGACATTCATCTTCAGCATCAACTGCGGATGAGCAGACCCGAAGTGGTGGCAAAAGCCCGTGAGATGACGGCATATGCCCGTCAATTCACAGATGTTGTAGAGTTCACGGCGATGGACGCCGCTCGGACCAATATTGATGACCTGATTGAAATGGTGGAGGCTGTCATCGAAGAAGGCGCTACTATTATTAACCTGCCAGATACGGTTGGTTACGCCCTGCCACATGAATACGGCGAGATGTTCCGGCGGGTGCGGCTGGGGGCCAGAGGTGGAGATAAAGTCATCTACAGTGCCCACTGTCACAATGATCTGGGGCTTGCCGTGGCTAACAGCCTGGCGGCCATTGAGGGAGGCGCGACGCAAATCGAGGTCACCGTCAATGGTGTCGGTGAGCGAACAGGCAACTGTGCACTGGAGGAGCTGGTCATGGCGCTGGAGACCCGTGGCGATGTTCTGGGTGCAGAGACGGGCATTGCACTGGATCAGCTGTATGAGTCTTCACGACTGATCAGTAGCGCGATGCATTTTCCTATTGCTTACAATAAGCCGGTCGTCGGCAGAAATGCATTTCAGCATGAGTCAGGCATTCACCAGGATGGCTTGCTGAAGGACCGCAGTACCTATGAGATCATGGACCCGGAACGCCTTGGCATTCCGCGCAGCATGATTATCCTGGGCAAACACTCCGGCCGACATGCATTGAAAGACAGAGCAGCAAAATACGGCATTGCATTGGAACCGGCGGAGCTGGATGCCCTGTACGAGACGTTCAAAGAAACAGCTGACCGGCAAAAGGTTGTCAGCGATGAACAGCTTCTGCAGATGGTGAGCAGCACGACTGGACAGCAGGCCCAGGTCTATGAACTGGGCGAGGTACAGGTGCTGGCCGGAAGCGCAGCGCGGCGTGTGGCTGCTGTGACGGTACGTCACTTGCAGAGCGGCAGCGAGACCTCGCATACCAGTACAGGTGATGGTCCTCTTGGAGCGATTATTGCCGCGATTGGGCAAGGGATTGCGGAGGATATTGATTTTGCCGGGCTGGAGCTTCACTCGCTGGGCAGCGGGGAGAATGCCCAGGCCCAGGCCGCTGTGATGGTGGAATGGGGAGGCGTCAAATTCAGGGGTACGGCGATCCACCAGGATATTGTAATGGCCGCTGGACTGGCCTATATTGCAGCCTGCAACGCAGCGCTTCTCTCCGCACGGAGTGTGGAGGCGGAGTAGCTAAAGGTTTGCGCTGGCCAACCTGTTCGGCAGATCGCCGCTAGAAATTAGCTTTACGATCGCGCTGGGGGCCGTTGTATCCGCGATTTTCAGCCCCATAGTTCTTCAGGTTTCGATGAGCGGGGAGGCATCGCCTGCGCTTAGCTGTCTTATACTGACTAGACCCGCTGTCTGATCCGGAGATAGCGGGTTCTTTTTTGCCATAAAATCACGGGAAATATTAAGGGAAATCACCTTTGTCAAGGTGTGGACAACGTTATCCACATATTCCGGCCGAATTGTGTAAAAAGTGCGTAAAATCAGCAATACCAGCTCTTTTTTTAATGACTTTAATCAGGTGGGGAAGAGAGGGGTTGTTCTGTGGAAATTGTGGATAATGTGTATAATTCGGTGGATAATATTTCCTTGACAACAGAAAGGGCGATTTAATCCATAAAAAAAGCCCCGAAGGGCTGTTTTTAACGAAGAGTTATGCACGAAAACTGGGGATAGAGTTGTGGATAAGTATGTTTGAACAAATTGAGAATTGTTGAAATATTTTTTTGAAGCCGATTTACATTATTCGTCAGCAAGGATTTCCCATTCGCTAAAAATTTGACTCAATCGTTCCTTCTTATCCTTTAAATCTTCTTCATGCTGCTGAAGTGCCATATAGTCCTGGTAGACTTCCGGCTTGGTCATCTCATTCTCTATAAAAGCAATTTCTTCTTCCAATGTTGCGATGCCCTCTTCCAGTTCAGCGATCCGCCGCTGGCGGTTACGTTCCTCGCGCTTAGCCTGTTTGTCCGCTTCAAAGGAAGAGGCTGTGCCTTTCTCGGTGGGAGGTGGCTCTTTATCGATGTTTTTAGCGGCAGACTTGAGCGCAGCTTGTTCGGCCGCCTCCTTGGCGATGTCCTCTAGCTCCCGCTTTTTCTCAATATAGTCGTCGTAGTTGCCGAGATACGGGTCGATGCCATCCGGGTGCAATTCCAGCACACGCTCTGCCATTTTATTGAGGAAATAACGGTCATGGGAAATGAATAGCAGTGTGCCTTCAAAATCAATCAGGGCTGATTCCAGCACTTCACGGCTGACGAGATCCAGGTGGTTCGTCGGCTCATCCAGAATGAGCATGTTGGCGCCGCGCAGCATCAGCTTGGAGAGCGCCACCCGCGCTTTTTCCCCACCGCTCAGTGCAGAGACTTTCTTCAGAACATCTTCACCACTGAACAGGAAGTTGCCGAGGATGGTACGAATTCTGGCTTCCTCCAGCATCGGGTATTCGCTCCACAGCTCTTCCAGAACCGTATTTCGCGGGTTCAGGCGTGTCTGCTCCTGGTCATAGTACCCGATCTTAACTTTGGTGCCCCAGTTTACGGTTCCAGCAGAAGGTTCGCGCGTGCCCATCATGCATTGCAGCATCGTGGACTTGCCGATCCCGTTCGGTCCAATTAACGCGGCGGTCTCGCCCCGGCGTAGTTCAAAAGAGGCATTGCGGAACAGCGGGGACTGTCCCTCACCGAAGGCAACGGCCACATCACGTACCTGCAGCACCTCTTTGCCTGACATGAAGTCTGGCTCAAAAGCGAAGTTGGCCTTTTTCAGGTCGCCTAGCGGTTTGTCGATCCGGTCCATCTTCTCCAGTGCTTTGCGTCGGCTCTGTGCCCGTTTGGTTGTGGAGGCCCGGACGATGTTGCGCTGTACGAACTCCTCCATCTTGGCGATCTCGCCCTGTTGTTTCTCATACTGCTTGAGACGTGCTTCATATTCGGCTGCCTTGATATCTACATAACGGCTGTAATTGCCCGTGTACCGCCGGGACTGGTGCCGCTCAATCTCTACAATTGTTGTCACCAGCCGGTCGAGGAAATACCGGTCATGGGAAACCACGAGAATGCCGCCGGAATAACCGCGTAGATAATCCTCCAGCCAGGTCAAAGTCTCGATGTCTAAATGGTTGGTAGGCTCATCCAGCATGAGCAGGTCCGGAGCCTGAAGCAGAATCCGTGCTAATGCGAGCCGTGTCTTCTGCCCGCCGCTTAAGGTGGAAATCCGTGTGTCCGGCGCAAATTCGCCGAAGCCCATACCATGCAAGACGCTGCGAATCCGGGTATTCATCTCATAGCCACCGTGGTCCTTGAACCAGTCGGATTGACGGGCATAACGCTCTAGGAGATCCTCGTAGCGTTTGGGGTCGTCTGCCAGTGAGGGATTCGCAATCTGTTCCTCCAGCCGCCGAAGTTCAGATTCAGCTTCTATTAACGGAGCGAAGACCGCCAGCATTTCTTCTTCTATGGTCTTGTCCGATTGTAGTCCGCTGTTCTGGGCCAGATAGCCAATGGTCGTTTCTTTGGATTTATGAATTTGCCCGCTGTCAAAAGACAGTTCACCCGCCAAAATTTGCAGAAAAGTGGATTTCCCGGCTCCGTTGACTCCGACTAGGCCTACCCGCTCTTTTTCGTTAACCTGAAGGTTGATACCGTCCAGCACGCTTTGTATTCCATATAATTTCGTAATTCCTGTTGCTTGAAGAAGCATAATGATGAAACCTCCACCCTAGCATATTACGCCTTGGCGTTGTCGCCTCAGCCGCTATAATCACATATTCCTTTTAGTTTACATGAAAAGCGTTTCAGGTGCGAGAGTCTGCCGGGGGGAAGAAGACCCGAACGTTTCACGAACAGGGCTCGGGACACGGGGAACGCCCGTGCGCAAAACCATGTCTTCGGGCTATCTTGGCGAACCGGGGAGAAGAGTGGTAAACTAATCTTACAAACTAGGAGAAACGACGGACAGAAGAAGGAGGCGGCTGCTTATGACGGGCTTGCATGAAGAGCTTGTGCGAAGAAAGCGCGAGTTGCGGGCGCAGCAGGCTAACGCTCGGGACAGTCTGTCCCCGGGGCAGCGCAGCGAGTTGTCCGCTAAGGTCTGCCGCAAAGCTTGGGCGTGGAGTGAGTCTGAGACTCTGTCTTCAATTATGGCCTATGTATCCTTCCGTTCAGAACTGAACACCCAGCCGTTAATCACACGCGCTTGGGAAGCTGGGTGCGAGGTGCTACTGCCCCGGGTTGTTCCCGGCAGCAGAGCCATGACACTGCATCGTGTCACTTCCTGGGAGGAGTTGTCCGTCGGTACGTATGGTATCATGGAGCCGACAGCGGCCGGAGAGGATGTGGGGACCATGGTCTCCAGCAAACTTCCGGCCGCAGTATTCGTACCGGGACTGGCATTTGATACCAGGGGCGGACGCCTCGGATATGGACGGGGTTATTATGACCGTCTGCGTGCATCCTGGGAGACCAGCGGTCTCTATGAAGGAGTGAGCCCCCCGCTTTGGATCGGGCTGGCCTACGACATGCAGATCGTGGAAGAAGTACCTATGGATGATCATGATGCTATTATGGACATGCTGATTACGGAGCATGGCGTGCTGGATTGCCATAACGGAGAGTTTCTCAAGGGATAACCCCTGACAGCAAGAAGTGCAGAAGCTCTAGAAGCGCGCTGCACTGCATAACGATACATAGCATATAAGAGAAGGAGGGCGAACCTATGGCGTGGAAAACAGCAATCCTGACGGCCAGCGATAAAGGGGCCAGGGGCGAACGGGAAGACACGAGCGCCCAGGTGATCCGGGAGCTGGTAGAAGAGGAGCTTGGAGGGGAGATTGTTGAGTATCGAATTGTCCCTGATGAGCAGGATGAGATTATTGCAGCTTTAATAGAATTGACTGATTATTTTCAGGCAGACCTGGTACTTACAACCGGGGGGACGGATCTTGCCATCCGTGATGTAACGCCAGAAGCCACCCGGCGTGTCATTGAACGTGAGGTGCCAGGACTTTCCGAGGCGATGCGTAGCACGGTCATGCAGAAGAACCGTGCAGTGATGCTCTTTCGCGGCATTTGCGGCATACGCGGACGTACGCTGATTGTGAATCTGCCAGGTACGCCGAAAGGTGTGCACGAGAATCTGGCAGCCATCATGGACCAGCTTCCTGAGGCATTATTAATGGTGACTGGACAGTATCGCCAATAACACTGTTTTCCCGAGTCATTTTCTTGTCATGTCACCCTATCACTCGAAGAAAATCGATGGATGTGTGATATAAGTTATGGTATTATTAAATCGTCGTAAACGGTATCATGAACGGACAGAATGACAAGGAGGATAAACAATGTTTAGTGGAATTGGTACTCCGGGAATTATCTTGCTGGTGATACTGGCGCTGTTGCTCTTTGGTCCGAATAAGCTTCCCGAACTGGGCCGGGCAGTTGGACGAACCTTCCGCGAGTTCAAGGAAGGTGCACGTGATATCGTCGGTGATTCTGAGCCGGCCAAGAAGAGCGAAGCTCCACCAGCGCCGGAAGCCCCGCAGAATGCAGCGGCCAATGTTCCGCAGGACAGACGTCTACCGGAATAATAGAACAATTAAGGCGGGGGTTTTCTCTTAAGTCGGCTAGTGACTTTGGAGAGCACCCTCTTTTTTTAAGTTGGTATCAGAAAACCCCACAAAGTATGGTGACAGAGCAGCGAGCTCCATGCTTTGTGGGGTTATTTTGTGTCATGGGTGGTGTCTGCATGTCTGTGAAGGGTGATGAGATGTCGCTCGTCGATCATCTCACCGAATTGCGAAAACGGATTATTTATGTGCTGATTATCTTTGTACTGGGCTTGGTGGGCGGATTGTTCTGCGCGAAGCCGATCTACGAATATCTGATCCGTTCCGATCTGGCACAAGGCTTCGTGCTACACGCCTTCTCTTTCTGGGACGGAATTGGCATGTACATGAAGATTGCCATGGCCGTATCACTGGCCATTTCCGTTCCTTTTATCATCTATCAGCTATGGGCATTCGTTAGTCCAGGGCTGCGTCAGGTGGAGCGGAACGCGGCGCTGCGTTATGTGCCGTACGTATTCATCCTTTTTATCCTCGGAATATTATTCGCTTATTACATTGTATTTCCGATGGCGCTTTCTTTTACAATCTCCATCACAAGAGATATGGGACTAGAAGAAACTTATGGCATTGCTCAATATTTTGAGTTTATGTTCAGCCTGGTTTTGCCGATGGCACTGCTGTTTGAGCTGCCGCTGGTGGTTATGTTCTTGACCAAAATCAGAATTCTTAACCCACTGCGTCTGCGCAAACTGCGACGGTATGCGTATTTCGTTCTGGTCTTTATCGGGATCGTGATTACCCCGCCCGATTTCATCTCTGACTTTCTGGTAGCGATTCCGCTGCTGATTCTGTATGAATTCAGCGTGTTTCTCTCTGCCTTTGTATACCGCAAGCAACTCGCTGCGGATAAGGAGCTGGAGGAGCGGTACGTTAAGCGACAGGAGGATTAACGGGTGTACATGTTGAGCGATGTGTTCCTGAAGCAGCATTCTGCAACAAGCGTGACTGAATTCTCCCCATGATCAGGGTGAAAAGGGCAATCAGCACGAATAGGGCAGTGCCGTTCCAGAGGTCCAGGACAATGCCGCCCAGCAGTGGGCCAAGCGCCCTGGAGACTTGAGGACCCATGCCATAGATGGCGAAGGCATACCCTCGCTGATCGGCCGTAGCCATCTCGGCAACGGCCTTCTGCGCATGAGGTCCATGCAGCATCTCCCCGACAGAGAAGATGAATTCTGCGGTCAGCAGCAGGACAAGCGTAGGGGCGAATCCGTAGCCGAGTGCAACTGCAGCGAAGAGCAGGTAGGCGATGCTAAGCATGCGGCTTGCTGTGAAACGTGCCGTCACTTTGGCGACCCACAGCTGGAGCAGGATGACCGTCACACCATTGAAGGTCAGCATCGTGGCAAGTACGGTTTTATAGTTATCGAAATGCGTCTGTAGCTGAAAAGGTAATGTGGAGTCCACCTGGGCATACAGAAAGCCGACAGGCAGGTAGCAGAGTGTCAGCCAGAGAATCATCCGGTTCTCTGGCTGTTTTGCTGCCGTTAGCCAAGGTACGGCTGCCACAGCAGTTTGTCTGCTTCCCTCCAGCCTGGATGGTGCTGATTCCCTCAGGCGGAGCCAGAGCAGTCCTGAGTAGGCAGCCAGCAGCAGTGCGGCGATCCAGAAGACGATATGCACGTTCCAGGAGAACAGCATCAGTCCGAGGGCGGGACCGAAGGCAGCGCCAAAATTAAGCGCCATATGCAGCAGCGCATAGACCTCGGCCCGTTTCTCCGGCTGGACAATGTCGGAGATTTGAGCGCTGGCCGCTGGCTGGAACAGGGCGGAGCCGATCCCGTTCAGGATAGAGGCGGCTGCGAAGAGGATGATTCCATCCGCCAGGGCATAGCCGGCGAAGGATAGGGTTTGTAACAGTAGCGAAGCAACCATAATTGGCTTGCGTCCATACCGGTCACTGAGGCTTCCGCCGCCGATTCCGGCGAAGATGCCGAATAAGGGCTGCAGGCCGACAATTAGAATCGGGAGCAGCACAGAGCCGTTCATTTGGTCATGCAAGTATAAGACCAGAAAAGGCCGGATCATGAACATCGTTAATGAACTGAGAATAGTACCTGTGAACTGGAGCCAAATGGCCCCGTCGTAGGACCGAAAGAATGATAATAGGTTGATTTTATTGGCTGTCATGAAGTGTTTTCCCCGCTTTCTTTCACTTGGCTAGTGCATTCATTTATAGTTCCAAATTCTCGTATGCCAGGCTTCAGTCCATCAAAGGTCCTGTCTTTTCAATTTCGTTCTCGATTGGCACAACTGGAGTATACATGCTGCTATTTTGTTAGTAAAATTAAGGTTGATGATGTTGTTATTAGTTTTTACTAATGGCTGATTTGGGCTTGATGTACCACAGAGGGGAGGATTCTTCTGCCGGCTTCCGGCAGGGAGGAAGATGACGATACTCCAGTTGCAAGTGTTTGCGGCCGCAGCGGATGCGAAGAGCTTCACCCGTGCTGCCGAAGATCTTGGTTTTACCCAATCTGCCGTCTCGCAGATGATTCAAAGTCTGGAGAAAGAACTGGGTATTCTGTTGTTTCACCGCAGCCGCCAAGGCATTGTTCTGACCGGGAACGGAGAGACGATGTTAAAGCATGCCCGTCTTATTTTGCATACAACCCAGGTTATGAAGGAAGAAGCCGCACTTGCGGTGCAAATGCAGGCTGGTTCACTGCGGATCGGTGCCACGCCAGATATTGCCTGCCGGTTCGTGCCGGAATTGTCCGAGGCGTTCAAACAGTCTTTCCCTGGCGCGGAGATGGTGGTCTTCGAAGGAGAATCCGGGGAGATTAATGAATGGATCGCCAGTGGTGTTATTGATGTCGGCATAACGATGTTCCCGGACCCACAGTGGCATAGTGTACCCCTGATCCGCGATGAGATGGTAGTGCTTTTACCGGAGAATCATCCGCTGGGGCAGGAACCCTTTTTGAATTTTGAGCAAATCAAGGAACAGTGCTTCCTAATGCCGAAGGACGAGGATCTGCGCAAGCTGCTGCTGTCCCGCCATCCCGGCTTCAATGTTGTGATGGAAGTAAAGGATTTCAATACGATTCAGGTGATGGTGCAGGAAGGCTTAGGCCTGTCCATACTGCCCCGGTTCTATATTTCCAGACTCGGCGCAAAGCTGCCAGCTGTTTCTTTCGCTCCTGCGCTCATGCAGGAAGTGGTGATGGCGGTCGAGAATGAGAGTGATATTCCGCTGTTGGCTGCCGAATTCATGCGAATCGTTCTCGCCTATATCCGCAAGCACAGACAAGATGCTGTTACGGGTGGTTGAAAGAGGGTAAAGGCATATTTTTCCGATGGCTGGATAGAATGTAAAGGGGTATGTGTCGGACAACCTTCCAAAACCATTTTTTCCCGAAAACAAAATACGAATTTGTGTAAAAGGACTTGAAATCCGCTCTCAAGTTGAGTATCATAAAAATTGTTGTTAGCACTGCGGAGTGTCGAGTGCTAATACTGCTGAAAAATATGGAATGACGGGCATTTCCTATGCCAGATTCATATTTTCCAAAATATCGCAGTATTTAGACTACAGCGATATTCCTAATCTCTGTTTTCAAGATCAATCACATAATTTTAAAGGAGGCTATTTTTCATGATCAAACCTTTAGGTGAACGCGTATTGGTAGAACCGAGCGAGCAGGAGGAAACTACTTCATTCGGAATCGTGCTTCCGGACTCCTCCAAGGAGAAGCCGCAAGAAGGTAAGGTTATCGCAGTAGGCAGCGGCGCATTGAAAGATGGCGTGCGTGTGGCACTGGAAGTTAAAGAAGGCGACCGTGTACTCTTCTCGAAGTATGCCGGAACCGAAATCAAATACGAAGGCAAAGAATATTTGATTATGAAAGAAAGCGACATTCACGCGATTCTTGACTAAGGATCGTTTATAAGATTGAACTTAATTACTTAATGAATAGTGCAAGAAGAAGTGTACGCTCACAAAACTGGGACGATGCTTTCGAAGCCAGTTTTGACGGAGAATATCTAAAAGAAGTGTATGCTAACAAAACTTTTGGGAGGTTAATTACACAATGGCAAAAGAAATCAAGTTCAGTGAAGATGCTCGCCGCGCAATGCTGCGCGGGGTTGATGCTTTGGCAAACGCGGTAAAAGTAACACTTGGACCGAAAGGCCGCAACGTGGTACTGGAGAAGAAATTCGGTAGCCCGCTGATCACTAACGACGGTGTAACCATCGCCAAAGAAATCGAACTCGAAGATGCATTCGAGAACATGGGTGCTCAACTGGTTAAAGAAGTAGCTACCAAGACCAACGATGTTGCTGGTGACGGTACTACAACTGCAACCGTTCTGGCTCAAGCCATGATCCGTGAAGGTCTGAAGAACGTAACTGCAGGCGCTAACCCTATGGTTATCCGCAAAGGGATTGACAAAGCAGTACGGGCAGCAATTGAAGAATTGCAAAAGATTGCTAAGCCAATCGAAGATTCCCAAGCTATCGCTCAAGTAGCTGCTATCTCTGCTGCTGACGAAGAAGTGGGTCAATTGATTGCTGAAGCTATGGAAAAAGTAGGTAAAGACGGTGTAATCACTGTTGAAGAATCCCGTGGATTCGCTACTGAGCTTGAAGTAGTAGAAGGTATGCAGTTCGACCGTGGTTACATTTCCCCGTACATGATTACTGATACGGACAAAATGGAAGCTGTTCTGGAGAACCCATACATCTTGATCACTGATAAAAAAATCAGCAGCACTCAAGAAATCCTTCCATTGCTTGAAAAAATCGTTCAACAAGCTAGACCGCTTGTAATTATCGCTGAAGATATCGAAGGCGAAGCACAAGCTATGCTGATCGTGAACAAGCTGCGTGGAACATTCAACGCTGTTGCTGTTAAAGCTCCTGGCTTTGGCGACCGCCGCGAAGCTATGCTGCAAGATATCGCTGCCCTGACTGGTGGCCAAGTGATCACTGAGAAGCTCGGACTTGATCTGAAGAGCACTTCCATTGAGCAATTGGGTAACGCACGTCAAGTACGCGTAACCAAAGAGAACACTACAATCGTTGACGGAAGCGGCGACAAAGCGGACATCACTGCTCGCGTGAACCAAATCCGTGCTCAACTGGAAGACACTACTTCCGAGTTCGACAAAGAGAAATTGCAAGAGCGTCTGGCTAAATTGGCTGGCGGCGTAGCCGTTGTCAAAGTTGGCGCTGCAACTGAAACAGAATTGAAAGAGCGTAAACTGCGCATCGAAGACGCCCTGAACGCAACCCGCGCTGCGGTTGAAGAAGGTATCGTATCCGGTGGGGGTACAGCTCTTGTGAACGTATATAATGCAGTTGCTGCTGTAGATGTAACTGGCGACGAGAAAACTGGCGTTAACATCGTGCTTCGCGCGTTGGAAGAGCCAATTCGCACCATCGCAGCTAACGCTGGTCAAGAAGGTTCCGTAATCGTGGATCGCTTGAAAAAAGAAGCAGTAGGCATCGGCTACAACGCTGCTACTGGTGAATGGGTGAACATGTTCGAAGCAGGGATCGTTGACCCTGCTAAAGTAACTCGTTCCGCTCTTCAAAATGCTGCATCTGTAGCGGCTATGTTCCTGACTACTGAAGCGGTAATCGCTGATAAGCCAGAACCTGCAGGCGCTGCAGGCGTTCCTGACATGGGCGGTATGGGTGGAATGGGCGGCATGATGTAATAAGCTTTAGAAAACCCTTGAGGGGCCTGGTTTTACGGGCCCTTCAAGGGTTTTTATTTTGGGGAAAATATGGTTTACAGATCATACCAGCATCCAGTAGAATAAATGCAACGGATGCAACGTGCCCTGCCAGTAATGGCGGGGCATTTTACATAAGGAGTGTTAGTGTGAAAAAAATATTAAAAGAACTTGGTGTCGCATTTTGTGCGTCAGCAATTCTTCTAGCTACATATAAAGTGCCGACTGAAGGGGATATAACATGTTTTTAGCAGATGAAGATTATCAATATAGAAGTACATATTTTATCGTTGCGCATTTGGAGCCACTAATCTATGGTCTGCTTATATTGCTTTTAATAGTAGTGGGCTTGTTATGCTGGAACAAATACTTAAAGAAGAGAGATAAGGATTAAGAATAATGGTTAGGACGAAGAGACTTCCTGAGTCGATTGAATTAATGAATTCAATTTTTGAGACATTGTTCGGTCTACCGTATAAGGAATGGGCCACATGCTGTAATAAAGGCCGACCAATCCTTTTTTAGCCGTATAAGAGTAAAGCCATTACTCAAGCCCCGCCTTGATGGGTACGGCCGGAAGGTTAGCAGAAGAGTTCCTTTTTCGCCTAAAAAGATAAACAGCATTTTCATCCGACGGGGGCAGTATGAGAGAAGAAAGCTTCTCGTCTAGCTCCATAGTAAACTTATCAGCGTTATAATAGGCGTCGAAATCTCCGGTAAATGCGGGATTCTTTGTTCCGATAACGATATATAGGTCAACTGAGGGTGTCTTGAATACATGTTTTTCATATGCGTTTTTAGGTACAGGCCAAGAACATAGCACTACCTGGGGAGTGTATTTGAGCAGGGCCGTTTTGGCGTCTGCTTTTTCCACAAAGGAGGGGTAAACTATATAATGGCTCCAACTATAGTCATCGGTTGCTTGACAGTTTATATGCTCACTCTTCAAAAATTTAGTCAAAGTGCCGTCACCGGCAGCGATTTCAAGACAGGATTGGTTACCGATCAGACTGGAAAGTTCTTTGATGAACGCTCGCGAATAGAAGCAATAGATCCCTTTTTTATTGACCAGAGGCATTAATATCTTCTTATGGATGACAAACCTCCACCAGAACTTAAAAAGCCCGAGTGAGACGGGCTTCCTCTCAAGACCTTTTCTGAATAAAAGCTTCTGCAAAATAGTGCCATCCCAAAGATTGAGCTTCACGTTGATCTCCGGGGTTTTGGATGAGACGGCGATATTAAGCTGCTCTAGCAGATAAATAGCAAATCGGGCCTTGATCACATCGGGCAAAAATGCATTTATTGTTGTTTCATTAAACCTGCTTTTTTGAATTTTAGTATGAGCAATCTTTGCGCTTACAGTATATTTATCAAGGATGGCAGTAATAAGCTTAGACTCTCTGCCGTTTCTTAGTACACCAATTTCTTGCAGGACCTCTTCTTGATACTCCGGATATTGTTGTAATAATACTTCCATGCTAATTTCATTGGCCAATATTTTCTTGGCGGTGCTGCTCGTAAAATTTCTCATGTTATTCTCCAGTAATCATTAGTGATAAATACTAATGGATTCAATATTAATCCATATTATTCTTTAAAATTCCTAATGAAGAGTTTATAGGAAAATGTGAAAAAGGATAATGAAAAATGATATTGACACTGCTATTATTGGGGAATTGAACTTAACATATATGACTGTACGAAGGAGGGTTTATCAATGAATATGACATGGGATCTGGACAGCTTGTATCCTTCTTTTGAGTCTGGGAAGCTGAAGGAGGATCGCAATCGTCTGGATCAATATATAGAGGATTTAAAAGAGTGGGCTACGGAAAATTTGCATACTGCGGTGCCTACACCTGCTGCAATCGAGGCTTTTTTGAGAATATATAATCAATATAAAGGTGTATATGTTTGCCTGATGGCCTACGCAGAACTTGTACTCAGCGCTGACGGCAGCAGTCAGGAGGCAATATACCTTCTGGATGATATTGAAAATGCGAATGCAGGAATTGGCGGAGTGATCGCAGGATTTAAACGCTGGTATGCTAATTGTGAGAATCTGGACGAGCTTACCGGAAGTTCAGCGTATCTACTGGAGCATCGTTTTTATTTAAGCGAAGTGCTGTCCCAATCGAGGTTTGTGTTAAATGAAGAAGTGGAGGCTACGATTGCCAACATGCAAAGCACCGGGTCCAAAGCCTGGGAACGGCTTTACATGGAGACCGCTTCGAGTACGCTCGTGGAACTTGAAACGCAAGATGGGGTGCGTAAAGCAACACTGGCGGAACTGAGAAGCATGGCCTATGATCACAATCCCAAGGTAAGAAAAGCAGCACATGAGGCAGAGACTGGGGCCTGTAAATCAATTGCTCAAATCTGTGCGGCCTGCATCAACGGAATAAGCGGTGAGGCGCTAACAGTGTACGGCATGCGGGGATACGACTCACCTTTGGACAAGGTGCTGACAGCTTCAAGAATGGACCGGGAGATATTGAACGCCATGCTCTCGGCACTTCAAGAAAGCTTGCCAAGCTTTCATAAATTTTACGAGAAGAAGGCGGTATTGCTGGGTCATTCGGCCAAGCTTCCTTTCTATGATCTTTTTGCGCCAATGGATGAAGAGAAGGGTGGAATCTCCTATGAAGATGCACAGAACACCATAGTATCTAGTTTCGGAGCTTTTAGCGGAGAGCTAGCGGATTTCGGCCGGAAGGTATTTGAACAGCATTGGATTGATGCGGAGCCGAGAGCCGGAAAAGGCGGCTACGGAATGTGTATTGATATTTTCCCGATTCAGGAAAGTAGAATTATGACGCAGTTCACAGGTAGTTCTATGGATATTGCTGTGCTTGCTCATGAGATTGGCCATGCCTATCATAGCTCCTGTCTGGCGGGTGAGACGATGCTGAATACAGATTATCCGATTCCGATTGCCGAGACGGCTTCGATTTTTTGTGAGACATTGGTCAACCAGACATTGATTGCTGGTGCAGAAGAAAAAGAGATTGTGCCGATTCTGGAGAGAAGTATTTCCGACGCTGGCTATTATCTTGTGGATTTCTATGCCCGATATTTATTTGAGGTACGTTTGTATAAGCGGAGGGCATCAGGAACGGTGTCTGTTCAGGAGCTTAATGAGTTAATGCTTACATGTATGTCGGAAGCTTACGGGGAGAGCGTTGCTCCGGACACGGTTCATTCGTATATGTGGTTGAACAAAGTGGGATATTTTATGTCAGGGAATGAATTTTTGAACTTTCCATATTCATTCGGCGTGTTGTTCTCCAAGGGTCTTTATGCGGAATATTTGAAAAGAGGAGAGGATTTCGCAGCTCAGTATCGTCTGTTCCTGAGTGCTACAAGCAAGCATAACATCGTTGATGTGGCCGCCAAAATGGGGATCGATGTTCACTCCATTGATTTCTGGAGAGAGGCGCTCAGTCTGATCGAGGAAGATATTGAAGAGTTTATCCGCAGGGCTTAAATTGGATAAGCGAAACGTTCAGTAGTGAGTATTATATATTAAGCTCTAATGAAACACTGTACTTATGCAAAAATATGCAAAAAAACGTCTAAACATTACTATGTATAGAGTGTTAACTTAATAATCTAACGCCCTGGATGGGCGGGCGAAATCCTTGGTCCACACTTCACCAGAGTATTTGCCTAAACCGACGTTTGAGTTTGAGCGGGGCTTTGATAGCAGGAAAATATACCGTTAATTCGCTCCTTGCGGTTTAATCGTTCTAAATAAAGGGAATTTATCCCGTTAAAAAACCTCTTTTCTCCGTAATTGTCCAGCTATGAGGTGATTAACGGGNCAGAGTATTTGCCTAAACCGACGTTTGAGTTTGAGCGGGGCTTTGATAGCAGGAAAATATACCGTTAATTCGCTCCTTGCGGTTTAATCGTTCTAAATAAAGGGAATTTATCCCGTTAAAAAACCTCTTTTCTCCGTAATTGTCCAGCTATGAGGTGATTAACGGGATATTTTTCAGTTATCTTTAGAAAAGACGTGAATTTAATCAAAATAACAGGAACTATTCCCGTTATTCCCATGCCAGATCGAGTGAAGTCGAGCTTTCTGGCGTAATTGTCATCTGGCTGAGGGAACTCCTTAGAACGAAGGGGTTATGTTGTACTTTAGGCTACAGGAAGTTTTTTATTGAGATGTGTGTTTATAGGATTCCACAGTTACTCTTCAGTTCCCACAATCACTCGCCAATTCCCATCGCAAGTCGCCTCAATATGTTCCTTCTGCTCAATATAATGCGTCACAATCTCCGACATATCGATGTCTATCTCCTTGATGATCGGTTTTCCTTGATACATCTCGTAGTCGCCCCCGCCGCTAGCTCGGTAGTTGTTCATGACAACATCATAATCCCCGTCATTGTCCAGCGGCTTGCCATGGTAGTTCAGCAGAGTGACCCGCTCGCCGACTGGCCGGGCAATATCCAGGACGTACTGAATACCTTCCCACATATCATAATTGTAATGCTGCGGCTTCGGCTCGATATAGGCCGGGTTGATCTCAAGCTGACCGTCTTCATCGATCTGGAAGTAATTCGCGGTCTGCTCTAAGGCCTGCCTAATATCACTTCCTTTCAGTCGCAGAACGGTCAATGTGTTGGGATAGATAAAGTTGGACAGGATATCGCGGCGTGTAATGGTCCCGCCGAAACCTCTGCATTCATTGCTAAGCAGAGCTGCTGTAGAAATGTCTACGCCCGCCGCCTCCATTTGCACCTTGCTCATGAATTCAATGAACGGGTGATCGGCCAAACGGCATTCCGCAGCGCTGGCGATGGAGAGGTCACCCTGAACCTGTCCCACGGTATGATCGAGCCAGACCTGTGTTTCGGCTTCGACCGCACGTGTCAACTCAACAATACGCTTATCCACGGCAATAGTGTCGTCTACGGGGAGCAATTCGGTCTGTTTGTCCCGAAGCTTCCATTTCCCATTTTCTTCGGTGAAGGTGACTGTGATTTTGCCAAGCGACTGCCCATTGAAGCCAGGCTGAATTACTGTTACTCCATTGATTTCACTGGTGATGGAACGGTGCTGGTGACCGGTAATCAGCACATCCAGCCCATCAATCTCCGTACACATCGCATAACCTTGGTTCTCCCCGGTTTGTCTTTCTGTAGGCTCCCCGCTCTGCAAATCCCGTTCGAATCCCCCGTGATACGAAACGACCAGAAGGTCGGGCTGTTCGTTAGCCCGGATATCCGCGCACCATATTTTTACAGATTCAAGGGCGTCACGGAACTCCAGTCCCTGAAGATGAAGAGGATTCTCCCAGTGGGGGATATAGTGTGTGGTTACGCCGAGGATCACTACTTTGATTTTTTGGTCAATCCATTTGACAATATAAGGCTTGCCGAAGGCCGGTTCGCCGGTTTCGCTATGAGTGATCCCTGCCGAGAGCCACGGGAAGTTGGACTCCTTCATAGCTTTACCGAGCACATCCAGCCCGAAATTGAATTCATGATTACCGAAAACTGCGGCATCATAGCGCAGCTCATTCAGGACAGAAATTGCTGGATGGCGATTCTCTTTGCCTTGAGTGGCTGAATAATATGCCAGCGGTGTACCTTGGATAAGGTCACCGTTATCGATCAGCAGCAGTTCAGGTGTATGAAGTCGTTCCTTATGAATGAGGGTTGCGATTTGGGCCAAGCCCTGATGGCGCATCTCGCGCGTCCGATAATCGACAGGTTGGATATGGCCGTGCAGGTCACTCGTGACGAGAATTTCACAGGTGATAGTATCGTTTTTTTTCATGAGTAATAGGCCTCCCCAAGATCATTTTCGCTATCATTCTAACAGAAAAAAAGATGGATTTAAGAGGTTGGGGGAAGATTTTACGGAGAATTGACAATCCCCCTCCTTACTTTTAACAGAATCCCTTTATAGTTTAGAAGTACAAAAAATAGACAAATCTGGAGGTCTTAAGGTTGAAAAAAATCAGTAAATTCGTTTTGCCGCTAATGATGTCTTTTGCATTACTTAGTGGGTGTGGATCCAACAACACGAATCAGGCCAACTCCGCAGACCAAGGATCGGCTAATGCTACCAATGCACCACAGGAAACGACGGCTCCAGTAGCGGAAGGCTATGTTCCCGAGAAGCTGACTGTACAATTTGTGCCATCCCAGAATGCGGATACGCTCGAAGCCAAAGCCAAGCCGCTAGAAAAATTGCTGAGCGACAGACTTGGAATTCCAGTCCAAGTTAGCATCTCCACTGACTACAACACCGTGATCGAAGCAATGGCTTCTAAGAAAGTGGACGTAGGCTTCTTGCCGCCAACCGCTTATGTTTTGGCCAAGGAAAAAGGCGCTGCTGAAGTTATCCTGCAAGCACAACGCTTTGGGGTGAACGATGATACAGGCGCACCTACCGATCAACTGGTGGATTTCTATAAATCGATGATTATTGTTAAAAAAGATTCTCCGATTCAAACCGTCGCCGATCTGAAAGGGAAGAAGATTGCTTACCAGAACGTAACTTCTTCTGCTGGTTTTGTATGGCCGGCTGCGACGCTGATGGACGCAGGTCTTGATCCGCTTAAGGATGTTCAGGCGATCACAGTGAAGGGGCATGACCAAGGCGTACTGGCCGTGCTGAACGGCGATGTTGATGCCGCTGCTATTTTCCAGGATGCCCGTAACATCGTCCTGAAAGACTATCCGAAAGTCTTTGAAGACACACGGGTACTGGCCTTCACGGACAAGATCCCTAATGACACCATCTCGGTTCGTTCCGATATGAACAAAGAGTGGGTGGAGAAAATCCAGAATGCCTTCATCGATATTGTGGCTGACAAAGAAGGTCATGAAATCATCAAGGATATTTATTCCCACGAAGGTTATGTAAAATCCGATGACAGCAAATTCGATATCGTTCGCGAATACAACGAGAAGGTTAAGACAGAGTAGGTCGGGTCTTTCACATCAATCTTACTGATAAGACATGAGGATAGCCGGTCCGGGCGCTTGCCCCGGTCTGGCTATCTCTTTTATTCGATAACATAAAGGAATGATTCCATTGATAGAGCTTCGCAATGTATCCAAAACCTACCCGAACGGCACCAAAGGCCTGAACGGGATTAACCTGACTATTCCAGATGGCGAATTTATCGCAATTGTGGGGCTCTCCGGGGCGGGTAAATCAACACTGCTGCGTTCCATCAATCGTCTGCATGACATTACGGAAGGCGATATTCTCATCGGTGGTCAATCCATCACGAAAGCCAAGGGGAGCCGGCTGCGGATGATCCGCAGGGACATTGGCATGATTTTTCAAAGCTTCAACCTTGTGAAGCGTACTTCGGTGCTGCGTAACGTATTGGCCGGGAGAGTTGGTTATCATTCTACGCTGCGCACGATCCTTGGACGTTTCCCAAAAGGTGATATCGAACTGGCATTTCAGGCGCTGGATCGGGTGAATATTGCCGAGAAGGCATACTCGCGTGCAGACCAGCTCTCAGGTGGACAGCAACAGCGGGTCGCGATTGCCCGGGTATTGGCACAGGAGGCGCGGGTGATTCTCGCCGATGAACCTGTAGCTTCACTGGACCCGCTCACCACGAAGCAGGTTATGGATGATCTGAAGAATATCAACGTAGAGCTAGGCATCACGACGATTGTGAATCTGCATTTTATTGATTTGGCGAGACAATACGCCACCCGAATCATCGGGCTGCGAGCCGGAGAGGTCGTATTCGACGGACCCGTATGGGAAGCTACGGATGAGAAGTTCGCAGAAATCTATGGACGGCCTATCCAGAAGGACGAGCTGCTTGGCGAGTCTGTGGCAGAGGTACCCGTGTCATGAGTACCAATACGGAGAAACTTCGGCCGAAAGCACCGCGGAAGCTGAAGCACTATTTTACGGCGGCGATCTTGATTATTCTGCTGTGGAGAAGCGCTGTTCTGACAGATTCCAGCTTGGGAGAGCTGGTGTCGGGCCTGCCCAATATGCTGGACCTGTTGAAGGAGATGTTCCCGCCGAAATGGTCCTATTTTGAAAAAATCGTGGATGCAATGCTGGAGACGATCCGGATGGCACTGGTCGGCACTACACTGGGTGCTATTCTGGCTGTACCGGTAGCACTGCTTAGTGCAAGCAATATCACTGTTAGCCGCTGGCTGCATCACCCGGTCCGCCTGTTATTGAATTTGATTCGTACGATCCCTGATCTGCTGCTAGCTTCTATTTTTGTAGCCATCTTTGGTCTAGGGCCACTACCGGGGATATTCGCCTTGACGGTCTTCTCGCTAGGGCTGATTGCCAAGCTTACCTATGAGGCGCTGGAGACCATTGATCAGGGACCGCTGGAAGCCATGACTTCGGTGGGGGCGAACAAAATTCAGCGTATTGTATTTGGTGTGATTCCACAGGTACAAGCGCATTTCATGTCCTATGTGCTGTATGCCTTTGAAATCAATGTCCGCGCGGCTGCCGTGCTTGGTTTGGTAGGAGCAGGAGGCATTGGCCACTACTATGAGGTGACGCTGGGCTTTCTGGAATACAACAAGACATGCACCATCATCCTGTTCACATTGGCAGTGGTGCTGATTATTGATTATGCAAGTACAAAGCTGCGGGAGAAATTATTATGAGTAAACCATGGAGTGAGATTGTTCCCAAGCCACGAAAGAACCGTTTCCGCTGGCTGATTTATGTAGCGCTGGCCGCAATTTATATTTGGGCTTTTTCCGGTGTACCGTTTAACGGATTCAAGGAGACAGCCGGAGTGATTACGAAGGCGATCTTTAGCGGAATCTTCTCCCCGGACTGGGGATTCGTTTATTTGCCGGACGGCGAGGACCTGCTGCACGGATTGCTGGAGACACTGGCGATTTCAGTGCTCGGGACATTTATTTCTACATTTGTTTGTATTCCGTTCGCTTTCTGGGCAGCGGTGAATATGAGCCGGGGAAAAGTAATCTCGGGTTCCGGTAAGCTGGTCTTGAGCTTTGTTCGTACCTTTCCCGAGATTGTTATGGCCTTGCTATTCATCAAGGCCGTAGGCCCGGGTTCTTTCGCCGGTGTACTGGCTCTGGGGCTGCACTCAATAGGGATGCTAGGGAAGCTGTTCGCGGACGAAATCGAGAATATCGACCGTGGACCGCTGGAAGCACTGATTTCTTCGGGTGCTAGCCGCATGCAAGTATTGTGGTTCGCGGTGCTGCCTCAGGTGTTGCCCGGGTTCCTTTCTTATACACTGTACCGGTTCGAGATCAACGTCCGCTCAGCGACGATTCTTGGTGTCATCGGTGCCGGGGGGATTGGTACGCCGTTAATCTTCGCGCTTGGAGCACGAAATTGGGACCGGGTAGGTATCATTCTGCTCGGAATTATTGTGATGATTACGGTGATCGATATTATCTCAGGTACGATTCGAAAAAAGCTAGTGTGAACATAAATAGTATACAAAACAAAACTCACACAAATTGAAATCTGTGTGAGTTTTGTTTATTTTAATTATGGTTTTATGCAGCTTAGATTAGCCCTTTCAATACACCATTTAATGCAATAAGTGCATCAATATAATCAGAGGTAGAAGCTGTTTGATTCTGTAGAACCTGATCTGCAAAATCACGGGCGTGCAAGAATCTGTTATCGTTAAGGCCACTGTTCAGCAGTTGATCTGCAATTGCCAGGCTCTGCTGTAAAGCGGAAAATACGGTCGGAACAGTCAATATCAACTCTTTATTCACGGCAGAAAATCCTAGTCTCAGTTCAAGGCTTACTTTATACTGTACAGGATTATTGCTGCCGTTATATCCTTCCAGTGTAACTCCGTAGTAAAAATTATTATCCAAATATACGGCCTGGTTAACAGTGCTTACTGGCTCTATTCCCAGCACTTTAATCTTCAGATGTTCTGGCAGTGGCTTTAGTGGGTCTGCAAGATAAACGGACTCGCCAACAGACAATGTAGCCGGTACTTCATGGTCTGAAAATGCATCCTTAGCGCTGGCACTTAGCTCTGCGTATTTGGCTTCCGACAATACTGTGACTTGTATCAAATTGCTTTCCCGGGACCCGCGGCTAGTCACTGACAGTGATGCAGTACTGCCCGCTGCTCCGAAGTCCAGATTGCTCAGCTCTGCAGTATCTGAACCGGGTTGAACTGGATTTGAATTGATTCGTCTACCTTCCAAATACAGCGAGACAATATCTCCTTCAGAAAGTCCCTGGACCTTCACAGTGTCGTTAGCTCCAGGATTATTCTCAATATAGATGTTTTCACTATATGGAGCATGGCTCATAGGGCCGTTATCAAAGTCTAGATCTGCCTTAGGTTTTCTATCTGTGAGCTCATTCTTATCTTCAAAGGTCAGTTCGGCGCCATTTACAGTCATGTCAAAGACATACCAATAACGCTCTTTTCCTTCTCCAGCAGGAATATGGTAGGTCTTTACTGGAGAGGCATTGTTGCCGTTATAAATCTCCACTTTAGCATCTGATGCGGCCAAGGTGTTCGAATTGTCGGGGCCGTTGCCACTATAGTTATGAACATAGAAAGTGTAGGTCCCGTCTATACGTTTGCGAATGGTGGTGGTCTCAGGACCATAAGAGTCTACATCATCATGATCCAAATCGGCATAAAGCTCGCCGTTGTACTCATATTTTTTGTCACTATACCAAGTATGGAAATAGCGATTATTTGGTGTTGGTCCCACCAAGTGTGAATCCTCATCAAACGGCTGATATCCCCAAGTTAAGACAATACGAATTTCATCAGCCGCAGGAATCTTAATGGCGGTTGCATCCTGTCCTAAATTCTTATGAGTTGTCAAGGAAACGCCAACAACATAGGTTGTTATAAATCCTTGTTTTACCAACTGACCAGTATAAATACCAGGAGCCAAGTCGGCAAAATAATGTCCATTCGCATCAGTTACAACAGTGCCTGCGATTTCACTTGTCATCGACCCGAGACCTTTACGGAAATGAATGGTCATGCCAGCTACAGGCTGATCGTTAACATCTGTGATGGTACCTTCAAAACCATAAACGATATCTGTTACCGAACCAGGGTTCCCAGGATTCGTAGGAGTTTCTGGGTTCCCAGGATTCGTAGGAGTTCCGGGGTTCCCAGGGTTCGTAGGAGTCTCGGGGTTCTCAGGGTTCGTAGGAANTCTGGGTTCCCAGGATTCGTAGGAGTTCCGGGGTTCCCAGGGTTCGTAGGAGTCTCGGGGTTCTCAGGGTTCGTAGGAATTCCGGGGTTCTCAGGGTTCGTAGGAGTTCCGGGATTTTCAGGGTTCGTAGGACTTCCAGGGTTCCCAGGGTTCCCTGGATTTCCATCATTCGATCCACCGCCAGGGTTTCCGGCATTGCCTCCAGATGGAGTCCCAGCATTACCACCGGAAGGATTTCCTGTATTGCTTACAGGTGCACCAATGGATCCAGGACCTGTAATTCTCGGAATGGCATTTTGAATCAGTTGATTTACACTTGTTCCATTAGCAAGGTCAATTCCTGTGTTGGAGGCGCCAGGTCCTACTTGAAGGTTCTGGATTGAACCAGAAAGCAGATTAACCTGAATGGAAGTAGCGAATATATCTACGGTTTCAAACTTTCCTGCTAGTGAAACTTGTGCGCCACTTGGAATGATGTTGGAGAGATTGACGCTCGCGAATCCTCCGTTAGTGCCAGCTTGCTCCAGGAATGCCCCGGATTGCAGGGTAATTTGCTGAACAGAGCCATTTCCCTCGGTAACAATACGGATGCTGCCATCCTTTTTATTGACTATAACGGTTACCAAGATAGAATCCACGATATGTATACTGTTTCTTCCGCCACCGGTTATAGTAGTAGTACCTTTAACCGTGACGTTCTTCAAAGATACATCACCTTTGCCGACGCCCTCCCGAATAAAGAGATCGCCATTAATAATGGTATTGTTCAGTACGATACCGGGTGCATCAATGTAGACAGAGCCGTTAATCGTATTCATTCCAGCAACAGGGCCATAGTTTCCAGCTTTGTCATAGACAACAGTCTCTTTGCTCTTCTGGAATGTCAGCGCCCGATCCAGCACTGTGACTGCTTCAGCTCTTGTCGTGTTGGCAAGTGGTCTGAAACTCTGATCACTGCCAACCATTAGCCCTGCCTCAACAACGGAAGCGATGCTTCCTTTGCTCCAGGTATGACCAACAAGCAGATCTTTAAAAGATGGAGGAACTGAAGTCTCTTTTAATCCCAGTAAGGAGGCAACAATAGTGGCCATCTCTTCACGGGTAAGTGATTGATTCGGTTTAAAGGTCTGATCCAGATATCCCTTTATGTATCCTGCGGAGACCGCTTTGGCAACTTCTTCGTAGAACCAGTCCGATGACTTGACATCTTTGAAAGAAATGGAGCCTGAGTCTTTATAGCCGAAGGACTTATTCACCAAAGCGGTGAACTCTGCGCGTGTGATCTTATGATCAGGTTTGAGTGATCCGTCTTCATAGCCTCTCAGCAATCCTTGATCTTGCCACTCATTAAGGACATTCTCAGCCCAGTGACCAGCTGTATCTTTCTTTTTAGAAGCTGTGTCTCCCGACGCGGCAAAGATTTGACTCATTGTCCCAAAACTCATAATTAGACATAACAAGACAATAAAAGTACTTTTCTGCAATCTGTTCTTTCTACGCACTTACGCACCAGCCCTTATTTAAGTTTGTGTAGTTCAAAATATATAACTTTGCGACTAATTCCCCCTTTTCCTACATTAAAGAAATACTAATTAATTCGACATAGTCAATCACAATTAAATCACTTCGGATTGGAAAAAGTAACATTTTGTATAAAAACAGTATTTTCGAATCAAATATTTTCGCATATGCGAAAATCTGGAATTATAGTAATTTTACTATCTTTGCACAGTTTTAGAGCTCTATTTCTTTACTTGCATCATAGAAGCAGATTGAGCACACTTAAAAAGTGGAGAATGCAGCTAGCTTTAAGAAGGAGAAGTGGTAGATTTGGTTATTCGTATTTTAAATGCTAACGATGCTGAGACCTATCATAAGCTTCGGTTAAGAGCATTAAGAGATCATCCCGAGGCCTTTCTAAGCAGCTATGAAGATGAAAAGGATATGCCGCTGGCTATGGTACAAACAAGGCTGCAGGCCGATCAGGATAGGTTCACTCTCGGAGCTTTTAACGATAATGGTGAGCTTACAGGTATAGTGACTTTTATTCGGGAGAGCCGAGAGAAGGTCAAGCACAAAGGGCTTGTGGTAGCGGTGTATGTGAGCCCGGAAGCCCGTAAGCTTCGCCTCGGTTTTGCTTTAATGCAGGAACTTATCGCCAAAGCGGCACAGCTTGAGGGTGTGGAGATTCTGAACCTGGCTGTGATGTCCGGGAATGAAGCAGCGGTAAGGCTGTATGAGTCGCTGGGTTTCACTTGCTATGGCAAGGAGAAAAAAGCGGTTAAGATCGGTGATACTTACTACGATGATGAACTTATGAGCCTGGATTTAAGTGAGCGGAGTAACCCAGGGAGATAATAATAGTAATAATATTGCTGTCTAGAGCATATGCTGGTCTATCCGACTTGTCCCAAAGGAGTTGAAGACTTGGCTACTGCGCTTCTAGGCAGTTTTTTATCGGCAATGGCGACTGTTCTCGGCGTAATCCCTATTCTGTTCGTGAAGAGACTATCGGAAAAATGGAAGGATATTCTAGTCGCATTTACAGCCGGTATCATGGTATCTGCTGCCACCTTTGGCTTAATGCCGCAGGCAATCCAGGAGTCGGGGATCATATCCTTGACCCTTGGTCTGATCACCGGCGTGCTGCTGCTAGACTTGATCGAGAGCCATATTCCCCACATTGATGTGGAGAACAAGCCCGGCTACACCAATATGGATTCGAAGGCATTGCTCGTTATTATTGCGCTCTTTATCCACAACATCCCGGAAGGACTCAGTACCGGGTTCAGCTATGCCAGCCAGCAGGCCAGCCTTGGACCCACGGTTGCTCTGGCTATTGGTGCACAGAACATCCCTGAAGGGCTGATTCTGGCTGTTTTTATGATGAATTCCCGGACAAGCCGCTGGAAGGCGTTAGGGATTGCTGCGTTGACCGGACTCATGGAGATGGTATCGGCGGTGATCGGTTATTTTACGGCCAGTTCGCTGCAGAATGTAGTCGGCTACGGTCTTGCTTTTGCTGCAGGGGCGATGCTCTTTATCGTCTACAAGGAACTGATTCCGGAGAGTCATGGCCATGGCTACGAGCGTTCATCGACCTATTCGTTTATTATCGGGCTTCTCATCATGGTGTATATCACACAGATTTTCCAATAGGGTGGATAAAGGATTTTGGTAAAGTCTGTCGAACAAGAACATTTATGATGACCACATATGAAACGAAAAAATTGCCATTTTATACGTTGCTGTTATTTATTATTGCTGGAATGCTTGGAGCGGGTTTTTTTGAGCCCCGTTCCTTTTTGGCGTTAGCTGCGGTTCTTTATGCTGTAACAGCGGTATATCTGGCAGGGGTTAAAAAGTTTACGCTGCTACCGGTGCATATTTTTCTACTGATTATTATGGTTTTATATTGGCTGGCTATCGGATATGCCGCTGATCCTGAGCAAGCTGTTCTGGAGGCGGTTAAAGTGTCGCTGCTGCTGCCGGTCACGCTGCTATTTTCAGGCTTATCCAGTCTTCAGCGTGACCGGCTTTGGGCGGCATGGTCCTGGGGCGGTGCAGGTCTCACACTTTGGGGGCTCTTCTTCGGCCTCTTCCGTGAGGGCAGGCTGGAATCCACGTTAGGCTATGCCAATGTGTACGCTGTCGTGATGGCAGCGGGCTTAGCCGCTGGCTGGCATGCCTACAGGCGGTCCATCCAGCGGAGATATTGGCTGCTGATGGCCATTCAACTGTGCGGGCTGTTGATGTCAGGTTCAAGAGCAGTATTAATTCTTGTAGCTGCCGGAACGGCCTTTCTTTTATTTTTAAATAGAAGAAGCAAAGGGGCTGTATGGGGAGCAATTATCATGCTTGCGGCTCTATTAGCAGCAGTTGTCGTCGGTGTACTCTATGGCGACGCTGGCAGCATTCGCAGCATTGGCTGGAACGCCACGGAGTTTTCTCTGCGTCGTATCTATTGGAGTGATGGCCTCCGGTTATGGAAGACGCATTGGCTGACGGGTACGGGCGGGGGCGGCTGGGCCGTGCTGTATCCCTCAGTCTTCGTAAAATATGTGCACCAGCAGTATTTGCAAATGGCGCTGGATACGGGCATTGCCGGAGCCTTGGCGTTTATTGCCATGATCCTAACTGCGCTCCGGGCCAACTGGCGCCGGGGGCGGGAAGGCTTAAGCATTATGCTGGCCGTGCTGCTTTTCTGCGCCCATCTTGCTTTTGACATCGACCTGGCCTATCCGCTGGTCTTCGGTTTGTTTGTCATGCTACTGGCTGAAATGGAGCTTGCGGGATACAAGGGAAAAGAAATCATGCTCACCGGCCTGAGAACTACTACAGTTGTGCTACCTTGCCTTATCGCTATCTGCACTTTTGTCTGGATGACAGCAGGATATATGTTGATCTCTAAGGGAGAAGCGGCAAGTGCCCGTAGGGAGTGGAAGAGCGCACTACAAAGCCTGCAATCGGCAGAGAAACTACTTCCTTGGTCGCATGAGGTACACTATCAAATGGCCGCTGCTTATTCTGGTTTGGCAAAGTCCCAAGGGGATGAGAGGACGATGAAAAAGGCAATTAACGAGATTAGGATCGCTGCGTCGAAAGTCCCTGCTAACAAGAAGTATCAGGAGATGCTGAAAAAGGTGGAGAAAAGTCAGAACTAGGAATGTATCTATACCAAATACATATTGTTATTTGTTGGAATTCATCTTATTATGGGGAAAGATTTCCAATACATAGATATCTATTTTTAGGAGGAATTATTCTGCACAAGATCATGCGAAAAATCAGCGTTTCCCTGGCAGTTGTCATGCTGCTGGCTCTGAGCGCTCCGGTATTGACATATGCGGCTAGCATTCTCAAATTGAAGTATGATGCGTCAACCGGGGAGATCTCGGGAATTATCTATTCCGATCAGAAGGATATTTCTTTGAGTCTTGATCTGGGAGGACAAGAGGTTCCCGTCTCTTCGAACGTGGTGGGAGAAGTGTATCATTCCTATTCATCCAATATCTTCTGGGCGAATGTGAATGGGCAGATTGGAACGGGACTGGCTCCCTGGAACATTAAGGTCAGGGCGGGCGATGAGAATCTGATACCGGCCAGTGTAACGGGAACCACCTATGACTTCAATTTCGCCCCGTTGTTTCATGCTCCCGATATCTATCGGAATTTTCAATATGATTACTATAATGACGGCACTCATCTTTTTCTGAATTGGTCGCCAGTAAACCGGGGTAGCGTGTTCGGCTTTTCTCACTACAAGGTATACGACAATAACGAGCTTATATTCTCAACCCGTGACAACTCTATGTTTCCGATAACAGAACGATATGACCGACTACCTGTATTTCCATACCATTCTTTTCACCAATTTCAGGTAAGTGCAGTGGACTGGCTGGGTCATGAGACAGAAAGGTCGGCGTCGTATATGATGAGAGCCCCGGGCTTGATGAAGGAGGCAAAGGCCGAGTATGGGGGAGCCAAACCAGGAACGAAGCTCCAGCCACTCGATAGAATCGTATCCTTCACGCCAAGCTCGGAGCAGCTGACAGGTGTCTTTACGGACGCCTTCCAACTGGATTTGAAGTTCACAGATGCACTGGATTACGACTACAATGCCGTGCCTTATACACTTAACTATAGTGCTATCCAGGCAAGTGATTTCGAACTGGAAAAATCGGACGGAACCGTGATCCCCGTGAGAGAGGTATCGTCCAAGAATAAGATCATTGGCCTTTCTTTCCAGCAGGCTTTGGATAGCAGAGCAACCTATACGCTCCGTCTATCCAAGCAAGCATCGGGCGATGAGATTGCCCTGCCCAAGGTGAACACAAGAAGTGCGGGTATTGATCTTTATGTGGAAACCCTGCCCGAACATGCCGTGAGCTATAGATTCGAAGCATTCGTAGAGGCGTTCATTGGTACATTTCCAGAACCTCCTACAGGCTTGAGAGCTACTCCAGGAGACGGGACACTGGGCTTGACCTGGAACAGTAATGCCGAGGAGGATCTGGATGGATATCTGGTATGGTTGGACGGCAAGTTGCTGATGCAATCTCCGATTCAGAAGACCAGCTTCTTCATTGATGGATTGACCAACGGAAAGATGTATCATGTCAACGTAGCTGCCGTAAACAAGGATGGTGGTCGTTCGCGGCAGGCCTTCATCTTCCCTGTACCCAAGGTACCGGATGGAAGTGGGGGTACGGAAGGACCTGGGGGTTCAGGCCCTGGAAATGGCAGCGGTGGTGGTGGCTTATCGGCTCCAGTATCTGCAACGTTGGAACCAGCCCCTACAGGTCCAGCGCTGTTAGCAACTCTAGTGGACAAGGAAGGTATCTCCAAGACCTTGGGTGTTGCGTTAAGAAGTGAGAACGGCAAGGTTAAAGTACCGGTTGCAGAGGATATCAAGCAGCTTTTGCTGCCAGCAGCTGGAGAGTTATTAATTAAGGACAACACTCTGGTGATTGAAAAAGATGACTTATCGCTGGCTATTCCTGGACAGGTGCTTGAACAGCTAAAAAGCCTGGTTTCTGTAGCGCAGCTAAACGCTTCAAGAATTTCCGTAGGATTTACCCCGATCGACAGTACAGAGCTTGCTGAAGATACAGCTAGGGCAGCTTCGCAGTCTGCTAATACAGTTGTAACATCAGGTGGCTCGGCCTTCAATATTACGCTGTCGCTTATCACGGCAGATGGCAAGGAAAGCAAGCTTAGTCAGTTCAGCTATCCGGTAACATTGAAGCTCAAAGTTGCAGAGGGTAGTAATCCCAATCTCACGGGTATTTATTATCTGAATGAACTGGGCGGGGTGCAGTATCTGGGAGGCCGGTTAAGTGACGGGTATTTGACGATAGATGTCAGTCATTTCAGCAAGTATGCCGTGTTACAATATGATAAGTCGTTCACGGATGTGCCAGCCAGCCATTGGGCTTTAACTGCGATCAAATCTATGGTCGCCCAGCATGTGGCGACAGGAACAAGTGATACCCGCTTCTCGCCAAATCAACAGGTGACGCGCGCGGAATTTGCTACCTTCATTGCCCGTAAGCTGAACTTGAAGGCTTCCGGTGCATCTGAATTTACCGATGTGCCTTCTACCAAATGGTATAGCGATTCCGTAGCTGCGGTAGTGGAGACGGGGATTGCCAGCGGACAGTCCGAAACGCTGTTTGCACCGGAGCGCCCGATCTCACGTCAGGAGATGGTCGTTATGGTGATGAAGGCATATGCCTATAAATATATGTTGCCTTTTAATGTAGGTGATGAAGGGATACCGTTCGCCGATCAGGCACAAATATCCGCTTGGGCCAAGGCCTATGCAGCAGCTGCCCATAAACTAGAATTAGTTCAGGGAAGCGATAATAAGCTTGATCCGAATAAGAAAGCTACTCGCGCTGAAGCCGTTATGGTGATCTCTAAGCTGTAACTCACTGCTAAGGCGTGGCTGAATTGAATTATGCTATGACTCAAGAGGATGTTCCTAAAGCTATTAGCTCAAAGGACATCCTCTTTGGCATGATCCGCCCCAAAAGAATGGATGATGGCGGTTGGTGGCATGTGGGCTCGTTGGCTGGCCGCTCTGTCGCTGGACGCTCGTTCGCTGGTCGGCTCTCCTCCAGAACACGTACCCTCTGCGCTCCATAGCTCTATCGCCGCCCGCTCCCACCTGAAACTTTCCATAGGACAGCTAGTACCGGAACATAGACTGTCGACAGTTATTAAGCACTGGAAGCGGTAAATTCCCCTTAACCAGTCGTCTTAACAGTGGAAAAGAGGATGCAACTCCCCAACTAACAGCATTTTTGTACCTTATTTTTCTTTAATATAAGTGAAAAAGTAAAATAAGGGCATTGTTGTATCTTATTTTTTGAAAAAGCATGCTGGACGGGGTATTCTTGAAGATTTAAGGTACAAAAATGCTGTTAATTACACGTCGATCCTTCTTATATAAGCTCTCTCTTTTTCCTTTCCAAGCCCGGGACAATTGATCAAAGAGAGAAAGAGAGAAAGAGAGAAAGAGAGAAAGAGAGAAAGAGAGAAAGAGAGAAAGAGAGAAAGAGAGAAAGAGAGAGAGAAAGAGAGAAAGAGAGAAAGAGAGAAAGAGAGAAAGAGAGAAAGAGAGAAAGAGAGAAAGAGAGAAAGAGAGAAAGAGAGAAAGAGAGAAAGAGAGAAAGAGAGAAAGAGAGAAAGAGAGAAAGAGAGAAAGAGAGAAAGAGAGAAAGAGAGAAAGAGAGAAAGAGAGAAAGAGAGAAAGAGAGAAAGAGAGAAAGAGAGAAAGAGAGAAAGAGAGAAAGAGAGAAAGAGAGAAAGAGAGAAAGAGAGAAAGAGAGAAAGAGAGAAAGAGAGAAAGAGAGAAAGAGAGAAAGAGAGAAAGAGAGAAAGAGAGAAAGAGAGAAAGAGAGAAAGAGAGAAAGAGAGAAAGAGAGAAAGAGAGAAAGAGAGAAAGAGAGAAAGAGAGAAAGAGAGAAAGAGAGAAAGAGAGAAAGAGAGAAAGAGAGAAAGAGAGAAAGAGAGAAAGAGAGAAAGAGAGAAAGAGAGAAAGAGAGAAAGAGAGAAAGAGAGAAAGAGAGAAAGAGAGAAAGAGAGAAAGAGAGAAAGGGAGAAAGGGAGAAAGGGAGAAAGCACCCAAAGCAATAAAATAGCTGCTTATCAGCTAGCCCTTTTGTTATGCAAGCCATAAAGCAAAGACGGCAACTGGAGTTCGGTGCAGCATATCGCTGTCCGGCTTCAGTTGCCGTCTTTGAGACGTTTGTATGCAATTATCCGCGTAAAATGGACTCGATTTGCTCCAGCTCTTCCGCGCTAAGCTCAGGCGCATTCAAGGAGGCTACGGCATCCTCGATTTGGCTCACTTTGCTGGCACCGATCAGGGCAGAGGTTACTCTTCCGCCGCGAAGAACCCAGGAGAGGGCAAGCTGCGACATCTTCTGGCCGCGTGCGGCGGCAAGCTCATTCAGCTTCCGTACTTTGCCAAGAACCTCCTCGGTAATTTCATTCTCGGAGAGGAACACGCTTGGTCCGGCTGCCCGGGAATCGGCGGCAATTCCGTTCAGATAGCGATCGGTCAGAATACCCTTTTGCAGTGGAGAGAACGCAATGGTGCCGATGCCTTCTTCGGCCAGCACATCCTGCAGACCATCTTCAATCCAGCGCGACAACATGGAGTAGTTTGGCTGATGAATCAGACATGGAGTTCCGAGCTGACGCAGAATCTGCGAAGCCTTGCGGGTATCCTCCGCATTGTAGTTACTGATTCCCACATAGAGTGCCTTGCCCTGACGGACAAGCAGATCCAGTGCAGCCATTGTTTCTTCCAGTGGGGTGTTAGGGTCTGGACGGTGATGATAGAAAATATCTACATAATCCAGGCCCATCCGTTTGAGGCTTTGATCGAGACTGGAGACGAGATACTTCTTGGAGCCCCATTCCCCATAAGGACCCGGCCACATATAATAGCCTGCTTTTGTAGAGATAATCAGCTCATCACGGTAAGCGCCAAAATCCTTGTCCAGAATCTGGCCGAAGCTCTCTTCCGCAGAACCAGCAGGTGGCCCGTAGTTGTTAGCGAGATCGAAATGAGTGATACCTAGATCGAAGGCACGTCTGACCATAGCTCTGCCGTTCTCTAAGGTATCGATGCCGCCAAAATTATGCCAAAGGCCGAGTGAAATGGCTGGAAGACGGAGACCGCTGTTGCCTGTCCGGTTATATGTCATGTTGTCGTATCGGGTAGAACTTGCGTTGTACATGAAATTTCCTCCTAAATGTTTTATGAAGCTTGCTCATTTGTGACTTTTCAAAATAAAACTGACTCCGAAAAGCACCTGATATGGTGCGTTTAAGCGCAGAATTTCAAAGGAAATCTACGCTCTTTTCGGGTTTGGGCTACGTTCTTATTGTAGCGAAAGGAGACACCCAAGCGTATGTCAGAAAGGAAGGGAATTATAGTACAATGTCCGTTTTGGCATGACGGAGCCGGAAATCCTTCGGAGAACAGCCCTTCACCTTCTTGAACATACGGGAAAAGAGCAGCGGGTCCTGGTAGCCGACCGACCTTGAGATTTCACCTATGCTGCAGGGTGTTTCTGTTAGCAACTCGCAGGCTTTGGCGATGCGGAAATGAAGCAGATATTGCTGTGGCGGTAGTCCGACGGTGCGCTTGAAGAGTGCCGATAAATATTTGCGGTCCAGCTTCAAGGCGGAGGACATCATCTCCATGGTAATCGTCTCACAGTAATGCGAATGAAGAAAATGCAAGCATTGCTCCACATAGGCACTCTTTTGCCGGAGCACGGGCAAGTTGACCGGAGACGCCGGTACGGTCCTGAGCAGCAGGGAAAAGAACTCATACATAATCGCTTTTAAAGATAGATCCAAGCAATCTGCTGCCTCCGCCGTGGAGGTCAACTGCGCATACAGGTTCGGCATCAACTGATCATCCATCGGAAATACAGGACAACCTGGAGATAAAGATGTTTTGGACAGAATAGACTCCATCTGTTCACCGGTAAAACCGATCCAGGAATAGGACCAGGGGTCATCTTGATCAGCGGCATAGTAAGTAACGATATGTGGATATGTCAAGAAGGCTTGCCCGGCGCCAAGGGTGTGGCTGCATCCGCCAACCTCGACCACACCGGTGCCCCCATGGATAAAATGAATTTTGTAATGATCACGCACACCGGGACCGACGGTATGTCCGGGAACGCATTGTTCCCGCCCCCAGTAGTGCAGGTGCAGATCGGGATTGCTCCGAAAGGGGCGCTCTGGATTATAGTTATAGATAGCCATGGCTGCTTCAGCCTCGTTTCTCCGAAAAAATAGTTCTGATTCTATATAAGTTGAACTAAAGAAAAACGAAAAGGGGAGAAGGAGTGGAGGGGAAGATTGGAACTGAAGGAGCGAAAGCGATCGCCTTTGTCTCCGGATTTCAACCGCTACAAGCGGTTAAATAGAGGAAATCTGGAGACAACAGCGACCGTAAGTCCAAGCTTCACCGGAGTGACGCCGATCCTTGTGTTAGTATCTTAAGTTCAATATATAGAACAGCACCCTCATTATACCCCAATTCCTGAATAGATGGATGTGTACACCGTTGATGGAATGAACAGGCATTCGTTTATCTGCCGAAAGTTTGGTTAATTAAGCTATGAAGCAGGGCAAACTAATGAGAACCAACAACAGGAGGGTACCGTTATGGATAAAAGAATTGTGGGTGTTTTTACAGCCGAACATGAGGCTTCCGCAGCGATTGAGGAATTAAAACGACATGGTTTTCGGACCGATGATATCTCCGTCATTGCCCGTAATCCAGAGGATGCCCATACGATCCTTGAAGGGACAGGAACTAGGGCGCCAGAGGGTATGGCTTCAGGTGCAGCAACAGGAGGCGTGTTTGGAGGTGTGACCGGACTGCTGATCGGTATCGGTGCGTTGGCTATTCCCGGCATTGGGCCGATTATTGCAGCAGGACCCATCGCGGCAACATTGGCGGGAGCGGCTGTGGGTGCCGGGACCGGTGGTCTGGTTGGGGGCCTGATTGGCCTTGGCATTCCGGAGGATGAGGCCGAGAGCTATGACCGGTATGTAGGCTCGGGACATATTCTGGTGATGGTTGATGCGGGAGGACAGCAGGAAGAGGAGGTCCGCCGTATTTTCGGACAGCATAGCGCAGTGAATGCCAATTACTCAGATAGGGAGATTACGGAAGGCTTACCCGAAGCTCAGCCGTTGGATCTCCGGGAAGCTACGGATGACTCCGTACAAGATACCATAGACGCTGCTTTCGATGGTTCTGGTCTGGAGGGTAAGAACGATACAGGACTGGATATCAGGAACGCATCTTCCTCAGACAAGCTACCACAGGACCGGGCGGCGCAAGATATCCATCGGTCAGGAATGACAGGCTCCGTGGAAGAATCAGATGCACTTGCGGCAGCTGACCAGAAGGATGCCAGATCCTTGGCCTATTCCACAGGCACGATGGATGCTATGGACACGCTCCCCAGTGAACACGGAGGTAAAGGCACGGTAGGCGAACAGATCCGTGAGGAGCGACGGCGGGAGGCGGAGGAGAAGGACCTCGGTGAAAAGGAAGACTTATAGCAGTACGTTGGCCTTCACCCCCTCTAGCCCCACAGCACTCCAACCCAGCGTCAACGATGAAAAGGCGACCTGTACCCAGATCCAATATCCTGTATGCAGGTATTAGATCTGGGCAAGATCGCCTTAATTTGTTTTCTGATACACCTTGGTTGAATCAAAAGAATTAGAACATGCTCAAAGTTACTTTGCGGTCTCTGTTGCTGAGTGTCATATTGACCTTTGTCGCGGCGCTGAATTCCCGTAAGGGAATCATCAGCTCGTTGTCTTTCATTTTAGGTACAGAGCCGGAAAAAGGCAGCGGAATATCATTGACGACGAGCAATCCTTTCGTTTCTGCATTCTCCGACTCTTTGCCACCCCGCTCCATTCTGGCAATCAAATGCTCCGGTGTTTCTCCCGCCTTGGAAGCGTCCAATCGGTAGCCGATTCGGTCAAATTTAGTATTGATGCCTTTCCCGATTGTGAAGAAAAGGTTGATGCCCTGTGACTTTGCTACTTCGAGGGCAGTCAGGCTGTATTTTCCGTAGGGGAAGCACAGGATGTTTCGGGTATTGCCGAGTTCGGTCTGCAGGCGGTTATCGGCGTGCCGCAAATCAGCGTCAATTCTGCTCCGGTATTCCTGCACGGTTTCTACCCGATTTTCTTTGGGCAGATATTGCAAATGCGCCAGCGCAGGCTTCTGATCCCCTTCACTGTTAACAGTGATCATATGATGCGCATCGTAGGTATGGTTGTAGAAGCTCATGCCGGACTTTTTCATCTCCCGCATTTGATCCCATGTTAGCTTGGGCAAGCCTGGCACATGGCCGTCAACCGCGCCGACGATGACAAAGTTGGTCGCTGTATCCCCAAACTCTTTCAGGATCGGGTAGGCATAAGTGTAAAAGGATTCGTATCCGTCATCAAAGGTCAAAAGTACCGCGTTATCGGGTACCTTACCACCTTTGAGCATGAAATCAGCGTATTGATCCATAGTGATGATGTGGAAATTATTCTTTTTTAACAATTCAAGCTGGGTTCTGAATTCGGACGTGGATATGGATGAGGCTCCCTTCTGCACCTCTGGAGAGATGGCATGGTACATCAGCGTAAGGACTTTGTCGCGGTAATAGATCCCCTTACTGGTTGGAGTCGATTCTTGCGGCAATGGGTCCCATGAGATTTTCAAGCCCAGACTATTCTCCAGAAAAGACGCGGGAACGAATAATTCACCGTGGTAAAACTGGAATTTAGGTGGCGGACTTTCTTGGCCCTCCACTTCAAATTTGTACTGTATCGGAAAAAGCATTCGGTACAAGAAGACAAGCAGGACGGCGCTGATTACGGTGAGTGTCACAAACTTAACTTTACTCGATTTCATGGATAAATCCTCCTTGGCAACAAATAAATAGTAGAAAATTTCTGATTCCGTCCAAACGTGTTGACCGTATCCAGCGAAAAAAGGATGGCCCTGCCGTTCCCGGCATTTGGACCATCCCCAATTTAACATATCTTGCTTAAAATTCTGTGAAAAAAAAGTCATTTTTCTGAAAGTGTAAGCTATATTTTTTTTGGTAACGCTGGTATGCGCTTGGATTTGTAAATCATCTGCTTCAGGGCTTTTCCATTAATAAGTATGGTTCCCGCGATGATGGTTATTATGCCGAGAAGGGTCACCCAGTTGATCGTTTCATTGTAGAAAAGAACCCCCACCCCTACAGCAATAGGTGGTGATATGTACAGCCAAGTCGATGGGAAAACCGGATTGGTCTTGGCGACGAGCCAGTAGAACAGCGTATGACCCACCATGGACCCGATCACAATAAGGTACAGTACTGATCCAGCTACTGGGAAAGAGAACAGCCAATCTGGCTGTACATTCTCTGTAAAGAACGAGAGAATAAAGATGAACGCTCCGCCGTACATCATCTGGGCGGCATTCAGGGCAATGGGCGAGACTTCGGGCATGCTGGTGATGACTTTTTTGGAATAAATTGCGCCTGCCGCATAGCAAAGCTCTCCGATCAGAATGACGATACAGCCTATAGTCCATAAGGGAGAGACATTCACGGTAAGATTAGGCAGAACCAGCAGCAGAACACCGGTGAATCCGATAAGACAGCCGTACAGGGAGAGTGCGGGGGTCTTTTGCCGCAGAACGAGAGTTTGCAAAAGCAGAATCATAATCGGACCGGTTGCTGACAGTACCGCAGCCAACCCTGAAGATACATATTGTTCTGCCCAATAAAGGGCAGCGAAGGTTCCGAAGGTCAGTGCGGCTCCGGTGAGCAGCATCTCCTTACGCAGTAATAGTGAGAAGCTGGCTTTGCGTTTCCAGACCATCCATAAGAACAGAATGACACCAGCCAGGAAAAAACGTAGTCCTGCGGAGAAGAAAGGCGGCGCTCCGGCATCCACGCCGATTTTAATGGCCAGGAAGGTCGTGGCGAAGATCAGACAAACAAGAGTATAAGCTAAAAGAATCATGTTCAGTTCCCCTTTGGAAATATTGTGGAGCCGTGCTTGAAGTATTCGTTAATCATATAAGGCAGAGAACAGAACAGATTCATAAATACAGAACAGATGATAACGGAGATAATGTACAATACGGTATAAGGAAATATAGAAAGTGCGGAAAAAGTGGAAGGGAGGCTTGTGGTCTGATGAATACTGTGAGGGGAACGGAGCAGGCGCAGCCTTTGTTCCGTCAGGTCTATGAGTATGCCCTGAATCGTATAGAGCGGGGAGAGTGGAAAAGTCATGACAAGCTGCCGTCCATCCGGCTGCTGGCCGAGGAACTGGGGGTACACCGACTGACAGTATTCAAGGCTTACCGCCAATTGACCGAGGACGGTAAGGTGTATGTCAAGGATAAGTCGGGTTATTATGTGTCCCAGGGCAATGGGCAAATACTGGTCCAAGGTTTTGGCGAAGGAAGCGAGGTCTCTTCGTATTTGCACAGCAATCCCATGTATGACATCCAGCGCATTCCGGTGAAATATCAGTTCTCCTTGGCGCTCATAGATCCGGGGCTGCTGCCCAATTTGTTCTTATCTGACTATGTGAAAAGAGTATTTGACATGTATCCCAAGGTCATGGGCACTTATGCCAGCGTACAGGGCGACGAGGAACTGCGGGAAACACTTAGTGGGCATTTCCGGAAGCAGCAGCGTTTGCAACTGTCCTTTGATGAGCTACTGATTACCTCTGGCGCCCAGCAGGCGATCAATCTGATTGCCCGGATGATGCTCGGATCTATGGATTCGGTGTTGATAGAACGACCTACATACAGCGTAGCTATGGATATTTTTCGCCGGGCAGGTGCACGGCTGGTCCCGGTGGAGATTACTCCGGACGGGTATGATCTGGATGAGGTTGAAGCCTTGATGGCCAAGCATAGGCCTCGCATGTTTTACATGAATCCGACTCATCATAATCCCACAGGTTATACGGTACCTGTACGGCAGCGCAAGCTGCTGGTGGAACTCGCGGAGCGCTACCGCTGCCTGCTGGTAGAGGATGACCCATTTCGTGATATGTATTTTGAAGAAGAGCCGCCTCCGCCTATTTTTGCCTACGATACTGAGGGTTGGGTTGTCTATATCGGCAGTTTCAGTAAATACGTGGCGCCCGGTTTGCGGATCTGCGCTGTCGCCTGTCGGTATCCGTTGATGGAACGGCTGATCAAGATCAAATCGCTTGAAGATAACGGGACACCGCTGTTAAACCAGAAGATTTTCCTGCACTACTATACCTCGCCCCGGCTGCAGCAGCATCTCGGCAAGCTGCGGATCGCGCTTCAGGTGCAAAAGGAAATTATGGAACAGGAGCTGTCCAAAAGCGGTTGGCAATGGGAGTCTCCTGGTGGCGGGCTGACGCTCTGGGTAAAGCTGCCGGATGGCACACCCGTGGATGCCCTTCTTCGCAACAGTCTGGAGCATTCCATCTCTTTTGTACCCGGGTCGATTTGCGATCCGCTTGGCGAGATGAGATCATGGCTGCGTCTTTGCTACTCTTTTGTAAGCGAACCTCTGCTGCGTGAGGGCGTGCAGAAGCTGACGGCCTTGGCGCGAAAATTATAATGCGGGGGTAAACTGTAAAAATAGAAGAAAAACCTCCTGCTAATATGCGCTTACGACCCTATATGGGGTAGGGTAGCTAGCATTAGCAGGAGGTTTTCCAGTTTGCTGTTAGACCATCATTTTCTTAAGGCTGTGTATATAGCGTGATTTCACGATGAGGAAGAATACGCTTTGCAGAACGAGATAGGCGGCAAAGGTGACCAGGACAGGCTCAACGACATTGACGATCCCCATTACCCCGAGAATGGGACTGATCACGACTAGGCTTTGAATGGCCGAGATGAAGATAGGAATATAGAACAGGATAGCAATCTGCTTGGTTGCAACTGCAGACATCTCTCCGGTACTTAGCCCAATTTTGGACAGCGCGCGGTACATGCGGATATCCGCGGCCAGCTCACTGTGCAGTTTGAAATACAGGAAACTGGCGGATGCGACCGAGAAGATTAGTGCGACAAATATGCTGACGAAGCTGACCATGGCTGTGCTTTGCTTCAGTAATAGATAGTTTTCCCCACGAGCCACTAGGTAGGAAGTCAACCTCCCACTGCTTTTGTCCCGATTTGCGGCTTCAATCTGGTACAGCTTCGTCCCAATTATAGCTTCCTGACTGCTTACTGTAGGCAGTGACTCCTTATCCCATGCCGGAACTTTGTAGAGATACTCTATATAAGGCGTAATTTCCCTTCCAGCCTTGGCTGATTTGGCGGCCCGAATCGTTTCCAGCGTGGATTCTGGGATGATCACAATAGGAGTGCTTTTATTAAGGAAATCCGCTTGGTCTGAAATAATGATCTTATTAACTGCGAGCGTCTCTGCCGGATGTTCTTCCATAGTGATTCCGCCCTTGCGGATATAATCAGAGGCGATGTTGTCCGTACTGGCGAGCAGAGCAGCCTCATTGGGACCCAGGCTATGAATAGCCGGGAATCCGAGTACCCCTACAAGCTCCTTATATTGGGCCAAACCCAGCAAATAAAGGGTTTTGGGTCTATTTCCGCTTTCGCGAGAATTGGCCAACGTGGCATACAGTGTATCGATTCTAGTCTCTGTATACGCAACACCTGCCGCTTTTAGCTCGCGATGAATTTCACTCCGGTCAGGTTCGGCGGAAGCCGCCTCGTAGAAGGTCTTGGTCACGGCAAAAGGATTGCCGAAATACATATCGCTGCCAGCCTGGTTGATCGACAGAACGACACCCGCGCCCATGCTGGCGAGTGCGGTAACCACTGTAATCAGGAAGAGCATCCGCGAATTATCGCGCAGCTTGTAGCTCATCTCTGAGACCCAGAGCAGACGTGTGCCGTGCCAAGTTGATTTCCTGCTGCGCTGGAGCAAGCGCATGAACAGTACGGACAGCTGTGAGTAGAAGAAATACGTTCCAGCGATTCCCGTTACGGCGGCAAGAATAATGGTCACAGGGTTCAGTTCTATACGCAGCGCGAAAAATCCGGTTGTAAGCAGTGCGGCGCCAAACAGAGATAACAGAATGGAGGCTTTAGGCGGTTTTTTAGGTTTTGCGTTGCCTTGCAGCAGCTCCAGCACTCTGTTTTTACGAATGAACAGTAGGGTGAAGATCGAGATCACCAGAAACAAAGCAACAAAGGAAACCGCTGTGAACAGCATTGGCTTGAGAGGCAGATAGAACGGAAGCGCATCAATGCCGATGATTTTGGTGCTGAGCAGCAGAAAAAACTTGGAGAGTAGCATGCCGCCTCCAATTCCCGTGACAATCGCGAGCAGGCCAATCAGCATATTTTCCAGAAAGACCAGCTTGTTGATCTGCCCCGGACGTGCGCCCAGAATAGTCAGAAGCCCGAATTCCAGATTTCGCGATTTAAGGAACGTTCCAATGGAGTACATGACGAAGAAAAAGGCGAACACATATACAATAGACGCTGCCACCTTCATGCTGATTGCTGCACTAGGTCCCATGGAATTATTGGCTACATCGGGATGATAAATGAAGACGGTATATGCAAAAAAGACCATGACCATAAAGGCGCTACTCAGAAAATAGGCGATGTACGCCCTGGCGTTGCGCCGGACATTATTAAACGCGAATTGAGGAAAGTTCATGACTATTCCCTCCCCAGAATGAAAGTGTATCGATGATCTTCTGGAAGAACGCCTGCCGGTTATCTCCCCGGTGAATCTCGGCTGCAAGCTTCCCGTCCTTGATAAAGACGATCCGGTTACAATAGCTTGCTGCCAGCGGATCATGGGTCACGAGCATCAGGGTGGCGCCGTCCTTGCGGTTGATCTCTTCCAGCGACTCCATTACGATTCGGGAGGAGTTGGAATCCAGTGCCCCGGTTGGCTCGTCGGCCAGGATAATCGCGGGCGAGGTGATAATGGCGCGGGCGATGGCCGTTCGTTGCCGTTGTCCACCGGAAATTTCATAGGTGCGCTTGTTCAGGATGCCCGTAATATTAAGCTGTCCAGCCACCTTGCGCAGCAATGCTTCCATTTCACTGAGCTTACGGTTATCCAGGGTTAGCGGCAGCACAATATTTTCCGCTACGGTCAACGTTTCTAATAGATTAAAGTCCTGAAAGACGAAGCCGAGCTGTCTGCGGCGAAAATGGGCGAGCTCCTTCTTGTTCATCCGGTAGGGATTGCTGCCATTAATGTTCACTTCGCCCGAAGTGGGCTGGTCAATGGTGGAGACCATGTTTAGCAGGGTGGTTTTGCCACTGCCGGACGGGCCCATAATGCCAACAAACTCACCGCTTTCGATGCTGAGATGAATATCTGTTAGCGCTTGGGTGAGCACTTTACCGGGATATACTTTGTTAAGTGCTTTAACTTCCAATACGTTCATGACGTTTCATTCCTTTCCTGTCTCCAGCGTTAATGTCGCTCTTGCCGCTTAAAGGTACAAGAGGCATGACTTCCTGCTATTAATGTACAGGATGGGGCAGGTACCTGCTATGGAATTACCTTAACATAACCTTACACAACCTTTAAGATTATGTTCGTGTCAATGATGAGGCCTCTCCATAGGAGGATCAATCTCTGAATCCAGCGTTAAAAAAAGAGGTCATTCGCAAAAGCCGCAATGGCTTTTACGGATGACCCTCAGGGGTTTGCTATCTTTGGGCAGTGCCACTGAAAATGATCTGTACGGTCGTTCCCACTTGAACCTGGGATTCCAGCTTCACTTGGTGCCCCAGCCGGGCGCAGATCTCGCGGACGAGATACAGACCCATCCCGGTAGATTCATGGTATTGGCGTCCCTGTTCGCCGGTGAAGTAAGGATTGAACACCCGTTTCAGGTCTTCCGGGGATATACCGATTCCCTGGTCCGAGATCATAAGGAGTGTATTCAGTCCCTGACGTTCCGCAGTGATGGTTACCGTTTTACCGGAGCCGGAGGTGTAATTAACAGCATTGGTCAGCAACTGACTTAGCATGAACATCAGCCATTTGGCATCACTGTATACCGAGAGATCCGGGTCTATCCGAATCTCGGCATGAATACCCCGCCGGATGAAGAGCCGGCGGTTCTCGGAGACCACTGCGCTCACTATCTGACGCAGAAGCAGTGCTTCCACCTGGAAGTCTTCTTCGAAACGGTCCAGCCTGGAAGTGTAGATTACCATCTCCAGCCCTTTACGGAGCTGTTCCACCTCTTCCTGGATGCTGGTTGCGGCATCGTCCTCCAAGTCCTGGAGTGTGAGTTGGATCACGGATAGTGGCGTCTTCATCTGATGAACCCAGCGGTTCATGAAGACGATGTGCTGATCCATCCGCGTGACGTGCGTGTTAAGCTGCTCCTGATACTGGCGATCCATCCGCTGCATCAACTCACTGACTGCTTCCGGCAGTGGAGAGTCACCGAGCGGAGAAAGGTAATTATCGGAAGTGTGCTGCAGACTCAGTACAGCATATAGCCGGCGGTGCTGTACATAACGGTAGCACAGGTAAAGCAGCAGAATGACACTACTAATCAGCATACCGTACAGCACAATCGAGATCGGTCTGTTCTCCCCGGATATCCAGTACAGCACGGGTACCAGCAGCATTTGCAGCAGGTAGAACAGCACCAAGGGGAGTTGATTCTTCCAGAACAGCTTCATAGGCTGCTATCCGCAAGACTGAGACGGTAGCCCGCGCCTCGCACAGTTTCCACGATGTCCTCTAGCCTGAGCTCCTTGAGCTTTTTCCGAACCCGGGTAATATATACGTTCAAAGTATTGTCGTCAATGAAATGCTGGTCTTCCCACATGAGGTCCAGCAGTCGCTCCCGGCTGACGACACGGCCTTCCTTGAGCATGAGTGCTTCCAGCAACACAGCTTCTTTCTGAGTCAGTTCGGCAGTTTCTCCAGCATACTGCACAACGTAACGCTCCGGATAAAGGGTCAACCCTCCCGACCGTAGCGTACGTTCTTCCTGGGTCTGCGCATAGGAACCGTAGGCCCTGCGCAGGTGGCTGCGGATTTTGGCTAGCACCACCTCATAGTGAAAGGGTTTTGTAATATAATCGTCGGCGCCGTTCTCTAGTGCCATGACCTGATCCATTCCGCTGTCTCGGGCAGAGATGAAGAGAATGGGACATAGAGAGAACTTGCGGATTTGGCGGCACCAGTAGAACCCGTCATACCTCGGTAGATTGACGTCCAGGAGTACGAGATCGGCAGCGCTTTGCTTAAAGTCCTCCAGAACACTGTTAAAATCGTCCACGATAACGGTCCGGAATTCATATTTGGTAAGATAAGCACTCAGCAGGGTGGCTAATTTTGCGTCATCCTCAACAATGAAAATCGTCTCCATGTTCAGGTCTCCTTTGGTTCAAAGTAGAGGCAGCAGTAGAAATTATTGATATTTGACGATCAGGGCATTGCTGATCTGGCGTCCAGGAGAGGTCAAATATTTTCCATTGAAGAATAGCCCGCTGGAGGCCCCGCCATCCAGATTCATTGCCTGGTATGCGCCGGCCTGCTTCATAATCTCTGCCATTTGCGGAATGGTGGCCCCGCCTGTAGTCACAAGAATCAGCTTATGGTCGCGTGTCAGGCCCAGTGCGCTGCGCGCCCCGCCGCCGGTTAAGATCTTGGGATCGCGGAAGCCTTCGGCCGCCACATTCAGGGATACCTTGCCGTCAAGTAGCAGGCGCGGGCCAGCTTGAACGGCACCTTCAACTTGTCCGGCGTCGAAGCGGGCTTTGAAATCAAGACCAGCTACCAATCCGGCCAAGTAATTCTTATCGTAAGCGAAGACGGCTCTGCGATCGGCTGGGCTGTCTTTGAGCAGCTTACCGTTGCTCACGATATATCCGTAAGGAGCTTTATATGATCCTTTGCTATAGGCATCAAAGAAGGTTCCATTGACAGCAGCAATGGCGCCACTGCGCTTGGCAATACTGTTCAGATCCTCTACTTTTCCAACTGTATTTCCAGCCAGGACCATATCCAGTCTGACCTTGGGGTGCAGCAGAGAGACGGTGACCGTCTGGATTTGGAAGCTGCGGCTTCCCACCTTAACACTTTTGGCAGCCGCAACTACCCCCTTGCTCTCCGCAGGGGTCAGTGCGCCACTAAGTACCGGCAGGGTGGAGGATTCGTCCCCGCTAGCCACCGTAATGGAAGAGGATGGCGCATCCCATTTTAGCCCCAGTCCCAGCGATTTACTGACCACAGACAGCGGGACGTATAAGGTGCTGTTATCTGTAAAAGCACGTTCCGTAGTGGCTGTAGCTTTACCATTCAACGAGGCTCCGACTTGTCCAGGTACAAGCGTGAGGACATTGTCGTCCTTGGTAATTTCAATTTTGTCTCCGGCAGCGCTCCATCCAGCCTTAATTCCATCAAAGCCATTCAGAAAGCGGAGGGGAATGTAAGAATGGCTACCCTTGTCAACGTATACCAGAGTCTTGGGTGCGGGGGCCGCACCGGCGGACGAAGGCGCCGAGGTGAGAGTTGGAAGTAGAAGGGCGGCGGTTAAAATCAGTGAACTGCATGTTGTTCTCATGTTCATAATCCGTATGTATCTCCTTTGGTCTGTGCAGCATCTAATGCCGTCAATTAGGATAATATGGCCCAATTTGCATAATCTTGGGCGTACTTATCATATAACTGGTCCCCGCAACCGTCAATTCATACCGCCCCGAACGCAGGCAGAAAGCCTGTATTTTGGTTTAGGGAACCGCTTAGGGAGACCGCCATGTGCAACCGCAGCCGTCATAGTTTATACTTTAAGTAATCATGGAATATATAATGCATAAAGGTAGGTAATGCAATGACGACCACTATTGGCTTGATACGGCACGGGAGCACGTTCTGGAACAAGGAAGGCCGGGTCCAGGGCATTACAGATAACCCACTCGATGAGGAGGGGCTGGAGCAGGCAGAAGCGATTGCTGAACGACTCAGTGGAGAGACATGGGATTATCTCTACTCAAGCGATTTGCTTCGGGCACGACAAACGGCGGAGACTATCAGCCGGAGATTGGGCATGGAGATTGCCGGTCTCGTACCAGGCATGCGCGAGATGGACGGAGGACTTATCGAGGGTACAAATGAGCAGGAGCGTGTGGACCGCTGGGGCAAGGACTGGAAAGCGCTTGATCTCGGTCTGGAGAATCCTGATTTTGCCCAGCAGAGAGGCAGGCAGGCGATCGAAGAACTGGCGGAGAGACACCCGGGCAAAAATGTACTGATAGTCAGCCATGGCGCTTTGTTGCGCTACACGTTGCGCGGGCTTATTCCCGGTCTGGATGTTAATGAGCTGCTCAAGAACACCTCTATTACTCGGGTAGTTAAAACAGATGGCATCTGGAGTTGCGAGCTTTACAACTGTATCGAGCATCTGAGTGGCTAGATGTAATTATTGAGACTTCGAGGGAATCCCTTTGTAAAATCATTAAAATGGCAGTCCGCGATTGACGCGCGGACTGCCATTTTTAAAGCAATGCTCTAACGTTCAGATGTGCAGCCAGCCGGAACTATTTTAAAATACTGTTGTACAGCAAGGCTAGCCTTGCTTCTCACTTCGCTCCAGTTCCGCCTTTTCAGGCTCCTTTGGACAGACTTGTTCAGAAAATGTTGAGATAGCTTATGTTATACTTAAATATTATTATCCGCATTTTTAATATTCAATAAAGGTTGTGTGGATGAAACATGGAAGAAACCCGAGTATTTATATTAACTGTGTGCTCCGTCCTCATTGCTGTGTCAGCCGCCTATGCATCACTGCGGTTGCTTCAGGGTTATGCAGGCAAGTCCCAGCGAGTCCGGGCCATGTACACCGGCATAGTCATTATTATAAACGGCTGCGGCATATGGGGGATGCATATCCTGGGACGCGTGCGCAGTCCACATACTGACGAAACTGGACAGAATCTAATTATCTCTTCGGCGGTTTACGCCATAACCATCGCTTTTCTAATGTTCGTATGCTCCAGAATCATGCTTATTATGGCAGAAAGAGACCAGCTCAAGGAGCTGGCCTATAAGGATGCGTTGACAGGGCTGCTGAACAAGAATGGTATGGACCATTTTTGGGACCACTGCAAGGAAAATGAACAGATTGCGGTATTGTTTATCGACCTGAACCGTTTCAAGTCGATCAATGACAGGCTCGGCCATCATGTAGGTGATTTATTACTGGAGGCCGTTGGCGGCAAGCTGGCCCAGTTCTCTAGTAAGGGGCGGCGGCATATTTATCGGATCGGTGGAGACGAGTTCGTCATCATTGCCAAGCGCTACAGCCAGAAGGAAGCGGAGCAGCTCGCCGTTCGTATTCTGGAGAAGACCGCCAAAAAATATAGCCTGGAACAGCATAATCTGTTCGTATCAGCCAGTATAGGTATCACCATGAGTCACGGCAAGGTTGACCGCTACCGGCTTCTCAAGGAGGCCGACATCGCCATGTATAATGCAAAGCAGCTTGGAACGGGACGTTACTCCGTATATAAACCAGTCAGCAACACATTGAATGCCAAATAGGATGACATCTTAAAGATCAATCGGTGTGGTAAAACGGGATTCTTTTGTTCAGGGACCCGGGGTTCGATAGGGACTGGCGGTACTCTTACGTCCCTTTATTAGCAGCAGGCAGAGCAGAGCCACCGCCATACTAAAGGCTGCGCAGTAGAACAGTACAGAATATCCAAGCAGATCAATTAATAGACCGAGAATTGGGGGAGACCCCACGGCGGCCAGGGAGGATACCAGATAATACATTCCTGTCCGTGTGCCGATGCTCTCCTCTGTTCCTGTAGCAACGAGATATGGATAAGAGTTGATGTTGATGCAGGCCCAGAAGATGCCCCCCAGCACTAGCAGTCCCCGCAGTATAAGCAGATTCTCTGCCGAACCTACAAGCGCAAACACAGTCATCAGACCGCAAACGCCGGTAATGATGACTTTTTTCTTGCCGAAGCGTCCCCCTAGCCATCCGCTGGGAATGGCGAAGAGTACAAAGGCCAGTGAGAAGAAGGTGAGCGAGAAGGACGCTGCCTTTTCGCTAAGGCCAAGGTGATGTTTGCCATACAGCGTAAACAGCGTTTCCACCCCTTGGTAAGCAACGAACCAGAAGAAAATAGCAGCTAGCAGAAATAAGGTGGTTCGGTCCAATTGGCTTTTAAATGAGATGCGCCTGGCTTTGGCAGTGAGTGGTACAGCACTCGGTAGTGAGTTCTCTTCGCCGACAAGAGGGGCTTCGGCTGCGGCTTCACCAGAAGGTATAGCTGCATGTTTCACCCGATCCCTTGCCTCATTAATAAATCGTGATACAACTAGCAGACAGAGTAGTGTAATCAGTCCGGCCACAATAAAGGGCAACGCCGGGCTGGAATCATAGAGGATAGACCCCACGCCAAAGGCCAGGATGGAGCCGATTCCACCCATAAAGTTGATGAGTCCATTCGCTTTCGTTCGCTGGTTATCTGGTGTAATATCGGGCATCAGTGCAACAGTGGGCGAACGGTACAGGCTCATCGCCAGATTCATGAGCATCATGAAGAGTAGCAAGGTGAATAGTCCGGTGTGGAACGGAATCAGTATCGTCAATACAGCGGCCAGGGGCATGCCGATTAACAGATAGGGCATTCTGCGCCCATAGCGGGTCACTGTACGGTCGCTGCGGTTACCGATCCAGGGCTGCAGGAACAGCGCAAAGTAATTATCAATGGTCATCATAAAGCTGATCAAAGCTACACTGTGCACATACTTTTCCAGGAAAAAAGGAACAAACGCGTTATACAAGCTCCACGTAATGCTGATGCTGAAAAAGCCGAAGCCGAGCAGCCAGACCTTTTTCACCGTGTCACACTCCTTTGGCAGCCAGCAGTCCGGCCAGAATGTCAGGATGGTCTGTAATAATGCCTGCTACACCCGCATCGATCAGGTATTTCATCCGCTCAGGATCATTAACGGTGAATGGATGGTAGACGACGCCACGTGCGGCAGCTTCCGAAACGAATTCCGGCAGTACCGCGTAGTGGCTGGCGTGCAGGGCAGTAGCACCAAGGGTAGCGGCATAATCCCACGGACGGTACAGGCCCTCCATGTACAGAATACCTGTGCGGATCTCCGGTGCCAGGGAGTGGAAATAAGCCAGAGAGTAGTGATTAAAGCTCGAAATGACAACCCGGTCGCTCATTCCCCATTCCCGGACAGCGGTAATCACTTTTTCCTCCATGCCAGGGTAAGGGAAGACTCCATTTTTAAGTTCAATATTGAGGATGGTGTCAGTCTCGCGAAGCAGCTCCAGAAGGTCTTCCAGCAGCGGCAGCGGTTCCCCTGAAAAGGCTTTGCCGAACCAGGAGCCGACATCGAGGCTAAGCAGATCACGCAGTGTGTGATCCTTCACAGCACCAGTTCCGCTTGTGGTGCGTTCCAGTGTTTCATCATGAATGAGAATGAGTGCGCCATCCTTGGACATTTGAACGTCAGTTTCGATCCCGGTTGCTCCCAGCTCCAGGCTCTTACGGAAGGCCGCCATCGTGTTCTCCGGGCAGACGGCGGATGCGCCGCGGTGGGCAAAATTTATAATTGAAGTCATCGGTATACTGTCCCTCCAATGGTTTGTTTAGTATGCCTGATAGGTCAGGCTATCCCCATTCTATTTCCACATACAGCAAAGAAACCCTGTCCGAAAATGCCGGCAGGGCTCCAATTTCGCAAATTTAACGCAGCCATTACATCCCCTTGTTGTTTTTCAGCCATTCCAGCAGAGTAGCCACACTTTCTTCGGGGGATTGCTCTGCGGTATGCAAGGTTAGCTCCGGATGTTCCGGGACTTCGTAGGGATCAGTGATGCCTGTGAACAAGGGGATATCGCCACGGCGTGCCTTGGCGTATAGTCCCTTAACATCTCTTGCTTCGCATACCTGTAAAGGGCAGTCCACATAGATCTCGGCAAAGCCTGACAAGGTCTGGCGGGCGTATTCCCGCATCTCGCGGTAAGGACTGATCACGGATACGATTGTGATTACGTCATGACGGTTCAGCAGCCCTGCGAGATAGACGGCGCGGCGGATATTCTCGAACCGGTCTTCACGGCTGAAGCCCAGGCCCTTGCAGACATGCTGCCGGAGGTCATCGCCATCCAGCCATTCCACAGGTTGGCCCAGCTCTTCCAGTGCTGCCGTCAGTCTAGAGGCAATCGTTGATTTGCCAGCACCGGACAAACCGGTCAGCCACACTGTAAATCCGGTATTCTTGTTCTTATTCATAGATTCATATCTCCGTATGGGATTCGCTCCAGCATCCCGGAGCCATAGATTTCCTGCAGCTCCAGATGGGGCATATGGATGTAGCCGATATAGCAGTCGCAGACGTTCATTCGGCAAGCCCGCTTGGCCGAGAGGCCTTCCAGTCCGTCCCGGTACAGGTTGCCGATTACACCCCGGTCTTTGTAGCAGCGTTTCACCAGCCCGGCTCCCTGGACATAGAAGACGGTGCTGCCAGCGCTGCAGAATTTACCGAGGCTTTCATAATCTGTTGCATTCATTTCAAAGTGAGGGTCCAACCCTCGCAGATAGGTCAGGTCTTCTGCCGTGTAGTAATCCGGGCGATCCTTGTAGGCATTGACCCATAAATAGACCTCTTTAGGCAGCGCTGCACGCAGCGAAGCTATAGCGGGAAAGGCACTGCGGACGCCCACACTGCCTACACTGAAAGGGATTCCGCTGTTGTAGAGGGTCATGCACTGGGAGAGAAAGCGTTCTTCTTCCACTTGTCCGGGATGGTAGGTCGCCCAGAATGCCACCTTGGCCGGGTTCAGCCCGGCGGTGAACTCCAATCTGGCCGACAAGTTGGTCTGGATAGCAATCTTATCGACATGATCCATACCTGCAAGGGTCGTAATAGCGTCCTTGTACCAGCGGTGAGTCAGGCCTTCTCCGTACGGATTGAAGAAGATGGAAAGGCGGTGCCCGGACGTTCCCTGATCGGCTACCCATTGTACGAACCGCTCGACGCCCTCGCGGTCTTTGGCGAGTGTGGCGGCGCTATCCCGTGTTTTACCGAAGGGGCAGTAAGGGCAGTCATAGTTGCAGGAGGTGAGGGTCCCGCGGTAATAGAGAACGGCCTTCATGGGAGGACGAACCTTTCCATGCGCTCCCGAATGCTGGATGAAATAAACCAGTCGCCGATAGAGTCAGAGTAGCCGAGAGCTTCGCCAGTCAGCCGCAGCACATCATCTTCCACAAGGCCGAAGCCGGAGTCGGTAAGCAGGGCTAGCTCCGGAAAGTCACTCCACAGCGGGACCCCGAAACGTTCCGTATACTGGGGCAGCTTCAAGCCCTCGCTGTGCAGGATGGCTTTCAGGATAAAGCGGCGTTTCTGTTCCTCTGGCTCCAGCACAATCCCGTAATCGGCGGTATCATAACGTTCTGCCGCCACATAATCGGCAATAATGCTCTCTGTAGCCTTGCGGCTGACTCCATAACGAGAGGCATAGTGTACGCTCCGGGTATAGGAGCGGGCTCCGCAGCCCAGTCCCACCATCCCTTCCTCCTGGCAGCTGTAATCAATAAGCGGCTTGTGGCTCCCGGCCGTCTCTTTGGCGAAGCGTCGCATGGAATACTGACGGTACCCATGACGCTCAAGTAATGCCCTGGCAGCATTATAGCACTGAAGCCGGATATCCTCCTGTCGATCCAGATCACCGGGTTTTACAATCGTATGTTCACGGGTGTAGAGGGGATAGAGGAAGATTTCACCTGGATTATACGACAGTGCCTGGTTCAGCGAGTACAGCCAAGTTTCTACCGTCTGACCTGGAAGTCCATAGATCAGATCGAGATTCAGAATTGGAAAATCATATCGACCCAGCAACTCCAGTGCCCGGTAGACTACGTCAGGGTCTTGTGGCCGGTAAATCGCTGCCGACTCTGACGCGACGAAGCTTTGAATGCCCATGCTGACCCGATCTACAGTTGCTTCTTTCAGAATATCTAGTTTTTCTGCGGTAAGGGTCTCCGGCGAAGTTTCTACCGAGATAGAGACCTTATCTGTTGCGAGCCCCATGATGTCCGTGGCAATGTAGAACAGGCGGCGGAGCTGATCCGGGGCAAGTAAGGTCGGGGTGCCGCCGCCAATGGCAAACCGGGCATACGGTTTATGGGCCGTGAACGGCGCCCACTGCCGGGCTTGACGCTCCAGAGCATCCACATAGCGGGCGTGCACATCAGCCTGTTTGTCCGGCAGTGTGAACAGATTGCAGAACCCGCAGCGGGCACCGCAGAACGGGATATGCATGTATAAAAAGAACGATTCGGCAGGTTCGTCACGCCATAGTTCATTCAAGGGCAGTGGCGGTTCCAGATCACGGTAAGCCGTTTTATGCGGATAGGAATACAGATAAGAACGATAAGGATCAGCAGTAATTCCGCTTTTCCATTGCAGAAGCTCCTCCGATGAGGGGGACGGGCTAACGTCGCCATGGAGCAACCGGGGATGATACGATGACGCCATAGACTGTTCTCCATCCTTTCGGAATCCATTTGGTATCACAAAATAAATTCGCGGTATGGAACATTCCATACCGTCTCATGCGCGAGCCGGTGACCCTGATAGCCATCTTCGCCATAGGCTGTGCCATGGTCGGAGAAGGCCAGACAGAATGTCGGATTGCCGCGTTCGCGGAAGCCCTCGAACAGACGGCCGAGTTCTCCATCGACGTAGCGAAGCGCAGCGCGCTGGCTATCGACGGAGTCTTTTTTGGCCCCTGGCAGGAAATAATGGTTCGGTCCGTGGATCGCAGATACGTTCAGGAACATGAATAACCGCTGTGACCGATCCACAGTGTCCAGAATTTTAAGGGCGTGATTCACCTGATGCTCCGTGGAGCGGGGGTTGGTCACACCGAAGTTCATACGCCAGTAGCTTTGTTGAAAATAACCGGGCAGTACCCGGGCAAGCGGATTCTTCTTAGTGAAAAAAATAACGCCCCCGATGCAAACCGTCCGGTAACCCTCAGCGGCCAGCCCGGAGACGATGTCTGGTGTATCGAAGAGCCAGGTGTGGGGATGGGTCTTCATCCCGGTATTCTTGGAATGGAACATGCGAATATGTTCCGATTTGTCCGTTGTTGCAGGTGTTGGCAGAAAGCCGCCGAAAAATGCGTGATGGGCTGCATAAGTGAAGCTTCCCGGCGTATGTCGCTTCTCCCATGATCCGGTTCCGCACAGGTTGGGACAATTCTCTTCCTCCAGAACGGCAGCATCATAACGTAGAGTATCGAGTGTAATCATTAGGATGTCATGGGTGCCAACAATAGTGTTCATATCTGTCATGGTGTTCCGTCCTTTATAAACGATGTTGAGGGAGGGGAAGGCTGGGCTCTGTCAGCCAGCATCTTCATTTCCCATTCATAGGTACCGTAGCCGTGGTACTCCACATCATACAGCAGATCACCGAACGGATTAACATCGGCAATATATGTGCGCTGCGGGTTGCCGGATACGAGCACATCCATCCCCGCAATCCTGGAGCCTGGAAAAGCAGCAAGTGCCCGTCTGGCGGTCTCCCGTACTTGCTCCAGCATCTCCCCGGATAGTCCGGCTTCGACGGGTGTCATGCGCTGGCTGCGCAGATGCAGATTCGTGATCGGCGTAGTGCTGCAGCGGGCCACTGCGTGACAGGCCTCTCCGAAGACGACAAGCTGGCGGATATCGAAGGATCGTCCGCCGTGACTAGCCTTCGGCACCCACTGTTCGGCATAGGCGCCGTGTCGATAGAGCCAGTTGATAATGGCTTCTATGGTCTTGCGATCGTTATAGCGGCGCAGCTTCCCGGAATTATAATAGATCGGAGGGCGGGTGATGAAGGACTCTACCCCGACGGTTGTTATCGCCAGTTCGGCCCCTGTGGAAGGGTTCACCTGATAAGCGATCACGCCGGAAGCGGCAGAGCCGCAGGCCAGTTTGATGAACACGCGGTGCATTCGTTCCTCTGCCATCTTCTCACGAAGCGTGGCATAGTCCACAGGGGGCTGAGCGCCACCGAGCGGGCGCGGCACGGGAACTCCCGCTGCCGCGAGGATTCGCTGTGTCTCCCGCTTGTCGGTCATGGCGATAATCTCCGCCGGATCATTAAGCCATTCCGCGCCGGGCCAGGCCTCCGCCGCCTCGCGCTTCAACCTTCCCAGCAGCCGGCAGTAGCCGCGGAACCACTGGGAAGGATGGTGCAGCACGCCCGGCAGGTCCTGCAGCCGGAGCGCCGCCTTGACACTGAGCGGCAGCGGGCCGGGCTGTGGCCGCTCAGCGCTTTGTGGCAGCGAATCGAGTCGTCGCTGCTGGGTGTTTGGTGGCAGCGAACCGTGTTGTCGCTGCTCAGTGCCCGGACGCAGCGAGCTGTGCTGCTGCCGCTCCAAGCCCGGATGCAGTGCATCGCTGGCATCCGGGGTGTCCGGCGCGCCCAGGGCAATCAGGGCGCGCTCACTCTCGAAGCTGCCGCCTGGCGAATCCAGGCGCAGCAGCGGGGAAACGCTGCCCCTGCCGGCAGCGTCGGCCATTGCTGGCTGCTGCTCAGCCAGCAGCTCAGTTATATGCCGGCCCTGAAGCAGTCCGGCATAGGGCAGGATGATGGCGGGCGGGAGGCCCAGTCTTTCCCTGGCCTGCCGGATGCCCTCTGTCCGCCGGTCGCCAGGATGGCCGATGACGATCAGCGGTTGCATATCGGCGTTACTCCGTAATGGACGGATAACGCCAGTCCTCGTCATCATCGCTTTGCTGCTGGTCGCTGACATCGACAGGCAGTCCGCTCTGCTGCCAGCGGGTTACCATTTCATTAGACATATAATGATAGCTGAGGTTCAGCGCTTTTAATTTCTTGATTCGATCACTGGCGAGCAGTGCTTCAGCACCGGTATCGCTTAAAGTGCCAAGGGAGAGGTCGAGCGTGTCGAGCTGATCCAGAATTGGAGCATCGGCGACTGCTGCTGCGATCTCGTCCTGAATCTCGCTATTTTTCAGCCCTAGATAGTTGAGCTTGGGAAATTTGCCAGGTTCAATCAGTGGGAGAATATCCTCCAGACTGCCGTCAAATCCGTATTCATCTACACCGAGGTACAGCACCAGCTTGCGTAGATTCGGCAGACTGCTGCCGGCAATTTGCGCAAGAACATCTTTGCCTAGGCCACCACAGATGATTCTCAGTTCCTCCAGTTTGTCATGATTCAGATGGCTTAGGCTGAGATTATTCGAGCCTTGAATGGTGAAGGATTGCAGCTCTGGAAAGGCAGTCAGCAGCGGAGACAGATCACTTTGGGTAATCCACGAAATCTCGCATTCCTCAGAGTCCATCTCGCCGATGAACAGCTTACGGAGCAGTGGGAAGCTTGCACTGTGCTGGACCAGGGCTTCTACCACCTCTTCCGAGCTGTTCTCATAGGTCTGTCCCCAGTCGCCAATAATCAGGTTGCTCAGTGCTGCACTTTCAGCGCTCTGGCTTAGCTTTTCAATCTCTTCACCAATCCGCTTACCCTCTTCGAATTCGTCGTAGCCAATCGTAAGCTTCACTTCAGTCATGCTATTCCCTCCCGGAAAAAGTTTACTTCGAAACTACCCTATCATTTGGCGAAAGGGGAGTCAAATGACCAAAGACCCAGCAACGCTGCTTGCAGATCATCAGTTTTATCGTCAAGAAAAAACGGCAAGCCCTTATTCCCGGAGCTTGCCGTTTATAAAGTTGTGCTTCGTTATTGCTTTTTGTAGTACAACACTGTGGTGTGCAGTTGTCCATTCCCGGAACGGGCAAAGTACGGGATTCGGCCCGCCTCGATAAAACCGCGCGACTGGTAGAGCAGGTTGGAGGGATCACCCTCCCGGGTATCCAGTGTCAATAGCTCGCGGCCTTCTGCAGCAGCTGCAGCCTCGGCGGTATCCATGAGCCGCCCGGCAATGCCTTTTCTGCGATGATCCGGGTGAACCATTAGTTTGGCGATCTCCGCACGGTGGAGCGCATTGGCCTTTCTAGCCAGCTGCAACTGGATCGTACCTGTAACGGTATCTCCTTCCCGCGCAATCCAGAGCAAGACACCGGGACCCAGGACGCTCCGCCAATAATCCAAGGCTTCGGCTTTGTCTAATGGCGGGAGGAAGCCAATGGAAGCCCCAGCATTCACAACGGAGATCAGCATTTCACTTAACCCGAGTTCAATTTCTGGAGTCAATGATTCCACTAATGTAATTATAGGTTCTGTAGTCATGTGCGCCCCATCCTTTCAATATGACGATGATGAAATATACTAATTGTCATTATACTGATGTGAACTATATTTACAATATAATTCGGTGGCATGATAATTGTGTTATATGTATGTAATATATAAGAGTTTATGAGGTAATTATTTACCTAATAAAGTCCTGAATTGATGTGAAATTGTAAATGAACCTTAGAACGCAGTACAATGAATGTAGATTAATGTAACTTATAGAGAAAATGGATAAAGCCATATTAGCAGTATTCATCAGGAAGACATGGATAGGGGGAAGAGTGACTATGCTTTTGGAAGTGATTGCGACAACCTTAGGGGATGCTGTGACAGCCGAGCGCTATGGTGCTGACCGCATAGAACTAATTGCAGGCATCGCTGAAGGCGGTTTAACGCCAAGCCTTGGCCTGATTGAGCAGGTGCGAGCGGCTGTGAATATCCCGGTCCGGGTAATGATTCGTCCGCATGCCCGTTCTTTTGTATATGACGAATCCGAGCTTAGAGTAATGCGCAGGGATATCCGTCATATTGCATCGGTGGGTGGGTTGTCCCTGGTGTTGGGGGTGTTACGCTCCGATGGTACCATTGATGAGGTGGCGCTGGCTACGCTTTTGGAGGAGGCTCCTGGCGTGCCGGTTACCTTCCACCGGGCGTTTGATGAAGTGGCCGACCAGTTGGAGGCCTTGGAGGTGCTACTTGGATATCCGCAGATTACGGATATTCTGACGTCCGGTGGCCGCCGAACGGCCCCGGAAGGGGCGGAACGGTTGGCCGTACTGGAGCGGCTGACTGTGGGGAAGCCGCTTCGTATTCTGGCCGGCAGCGGTTTGACCGCTAGTGGCCTAAGTGATTTTGTGCGCGACACAGGAGTGCGCCGTTTGCATTTTGGCTCCGCCGCTCGGAAGAACGGTGATCCGCTGCGCCCGGTGGACGCGGCGCGGGTTACCGAGATTCGCAGGATTCTGGGGTCATTGAAGTAGTCGATTTACCGGAGCAGGATCTTGCAACAGCTTGGGCAGCCATGTCAGCAACTTCTCCCTGGTCAGGGCATCGGAGGCGTTCCATTTAGCCCCGTCGAGCAAATAGACGAGGCCGTTTTGCACAGCCGGCAGGCTGGCCCACTCGGGACTTCGCAATAGCTCTTCCATGGCCAAACGGGAATCCTCCCGTTCGGGGATGAGCATGAAGATGCGGTCGCCTGTGTAGGCAGCCATGTCACCGGCTTCAATCTCGCCGAATCCGAGATCCTGGTCCAGAATTTCCACTTTGATCCTGTCCACAGGCATAAAGCCGCCCGGCGCATAGAGCGCCGGGGCCAAACCGGAGCAACCCATGACAAACAGGCGGTTTCCATGGTCATGAATCAGAACAGAGGCCGTTTCACCCGGTTTCACCAGCTCTTCAACATACAGGCGCTGCCACAAGGCAGCGTTTTTTGTGTTGAAGCTGTCCAGCCAGGCTGCGGCCTCACCTTCTTTGCCTAGCCAGCTTCCCAGCAGACGGAGTCGATCCTGCAGCGAAGCAAATGAATTGAAGGCCAGCGTCGGCGCGATGGTGGAGATTCGGCTGTACTCTTGATCATTGGAATTGGCCAGAATGATCAGATCGGGACTCAGGGAGTCGGCTGCTTCGGCATCCATAGGGAAGCCGACATTGACCAGCTTTTTCAGTCGGTGCTTGTAGACCCGATTCCAGGAGAAGGCATCTTCTCCACCGATAGGTTTGATCCCCAGCGCCAGCAGATCGCCGGTCGTCTCGCCGTGATAGATGATACGTTTCGGCTTCTCCGGAATTTCTACTTCATGACCAGTCCAGTCGGTTACCCGGCGTGTTGGGCGATGGGAATGGGCGTACTGACCCGGGGCGATCCCAGTTCTCTGCCGGAAGCGGCGATTGAAGTAATACTCATCAGCATAACCGACCTGGCGGGCAATTTCCCGTAGCGGTTCACCCGAGTGGAGTAGCAACTGCTTGGAGTGTTGAATGCGCAGATCAGTCAAATACTCTAACGGCTTGCTCCCGGTAAGGTTCTGGAAGATTGGGGTGTACTGCCAGATGGACATGCCGGCAATCTCGGACAGCTGCTTCACTGTAATGTTCTCCATATAGTGATCCTGCAAGTAACGTACCGTACGTTCAACAGATTGGGTAGGACTTTCAATGTCTTCAGAACGGAAATTGTACTCGAACAAGAACAGCAGCAGCTCCTGAAGTTTAAGATTCTGCTTCATACGACTGATCTCATCGGTATACGTACGTTCTGAGTATAATTCTTCCACAAGCCGGATCAGCTTGGAGAACGGATAGGCGACCAGTTCCCGTCGGCCTGTCAGCAACCGGCGGGAATACGCTACAGGTGAATTGTTTTCACTGGCATAAATGGATGTAAAACTAACCTCATAGTAATAGAGCGTTGACTCGTTGTCGCAGATTTGGAGAGACTCCCCGGGGGAGAGTAGGACGCATGCTTCTGTTCTTAGCATCACAGTCTCGTCGCCTGCTTGCAGCTCTCCTGTACCGCTGGTAAAGACGAGCAGAGTATACTGCTTAGCGGGTGCTGGCTGGGAGGATGTACCGGCAGTTTGCATTCTTAGCTCAACATCCGACAGTTGAAACAGCAAGGAATGCAGTGGGGCGGTAGAGGGTGTGGGGTGAAGCATAGGTAGTGTCCTCCTTAGTTCAGTGATAATCATTATCAATTATATCTATTGTATATAAAACAAAGAAGCCGATCAACAGATGTTGATCGACTTCGAATCGTTTGCTGCAGCGGTAACTCCGTTTTACTTTTCGGAAATCAGGTTCGGAATCTGCTGCAGGAGCCATTCTCTGGTGGAGGCGTCAGCAGATGTTTGCTCGATATCCTGGAAGTATACATATCCGTTTTTGACGGCAGGGAGGTTCTTCCACAGCTGGCTGTTAATCAGCTGTTCCGTGGATTTTTTGGCTTCGTCCGCTACCGGATTCAGGATGAAGATACGATCACCAGCGTATTCCTTAAGCATCTCCATGGATATTTCCTCGAAGCCTTTCTTCTCATCCAGCACCTTCTGGATTAATGGAGTCGGCTTAAAGCCATTCTCTTCATACAACACTTGTGAAAGTCCTGTAGTAGCCATAACGAACAGACGGTCGCCGGGATAATATGTGAAGACCGATGCGGTCTCACCTGGCTTCATCCCGGAAGCCTTAAGCTGTTCCCACATAGCTGCTTCCTTTACCTTGTACTGGGCCAGCCAGGATTCGGCTTCTTTTGTTTTACCAAGGATAGTTCCGAGCTCCAGCATCCGTTCCTTCAGCGGTGCAAAGGTATCGAAGATGACGGTAGGGGCGATTTTGGACAACGCTTCAAAATCTGCTTCATCCGTAACGGAGTAAATGATCAAGTCGGGCTGCAGATCAAGTGTCTTCTCCAGGCTGATGGGTAAGCCAACATCCTCTACGCCTTGAACCTTATCCTCATAAATTTGGTTCTCATACAATACTTTGGCCGAGCCAATGGCTTGTACACCCAGAGTCAGCAGGTCGCCGTAAGTCTCCCCGAAGAAGACAATTTTCTGCGGGTTATCTGGAATTTCTACAGTATGTCCTCTGTAATCTGTATACGAATGGGTACCCCCAGTCTTTGTAGCCGTATCGCTTGTAGCTTCCGGTGACGAAGATGCCTCTGCAGTGGTGTTACTAGTGCTGGTATTGTTCCCTTTGATATTGCTGACCTGTGGCTCGTTCTTACTGCTGCAGGCGAGCAGCAGCGTGCCCATCAGTACGATCATGCATACTACGGCTATGGATTGTCTAACTTGCTTCATTATATTTTGTCCCCCCATATAGATATAAGACCATCACCAATAATGATAATCATTCTCGATAAAAATTATCATAAAGGAATGTGCTTCATGACTCAATGGACAAACCTAAAGCGAACAATTGATTTTGTGCAAAAACAGTAGGAATGAATCACTTAAACAATGAAAATGAACAATACAAACAGTGAACATGAACAACTCAAAAAACTGTTAATAACATATTGATAACAACAAAGTGTCGTGGTACTATATTGTTAATAACAAAATGTTAATAACGAAAGAGTTAACAACAGGAGGTTTTGTCCATGTTCGGATTCAGATTTGTGAAGTTCCAGCCCAGTGAATATGTACTGAAGGTAAAGAACGGCAAAGTCGTCCGTGAAGGTATCGGTCTTTCTTTTCATTATTATGCACCTACGACCTCGGTGGTTGTTGTTCCAGTATCGTCGATAGACGTTCCGTTCATATTCGAGGAGATTACCCATGACTATCAGACTGTGACTGTACAGGGGCAGCTAACTTATCGGATCGTCGACTACCGTAAAACAACACAAATTTTGAATTATACCTATAATTTGAAAAAAAACACGTACCTTTCCGATGATCCTGGCAAGCTGGCCCAGCGGGTCATTAATATCGCCAAAGTGCTGACAAAGAAGCAAATGGAGCAGCTTCCGCTCAGGGATGCCATTCAATCCAGTGAACGCCTGGCCCGGAGCATTACACAGGAAATCGCCAGAAATGAAGAGATTGAGAAGCTGGGGATTGAACTAATGGGCTTGTCGATTCTGGCCATCGTGCCGAACAAGGAGACGCTGCGGGCGCTGGAAGCGCAGGCTAGAGAAGAAATTCTGCGCGATGCCGACAATGCGCTGTACGAGCGGCGCAATGCTTCGATTGAACAAGAGAGACGGGTTAAGGAGAATGAGCTGAGCACCGAGATCGCTGTAGAGACTAAGAAAAAACAGATCCGCGAGACGCAGCTGGACGCCGAGCGCGCGGTGAAGCAGAAGCAGAATCAGATGAAGGAAGAACAGCTCAGCTTCGATACGGCACTGGAAGAGAAGAAGCAGGAGCTAATTGAACTGGCTATTGCCAATAAAAAAGCAGAAGCAGATGCCCGTGCTTATGAGCTGTCGGCCATCATGAAATCGCTGCAAAATGTAGCACCGAATGTGCTACAGGCTTTGACCCAGGTGAGCATGAATCCGGAGAAGCTGATCGCCATCGCGTTCCAGGATCTGGCTGGAAACGCCGGAAAGATCGGACAGCTTAATATCACGCCTGATCTGCTGCAAGGACTGATTGCGAAGCCTGACGGCATCGCTGCGCCAGCAGGCAGAGGGGCGGGCGGCCGATGAGTGGAGCAAGATCGGAGAATAAGATTGTTTTGGTGAAACGCAAGACCCGGCTGGAGGAGTTGGTCGTCCGCTATAATACGATCCAGCAAGCCCAGTTCTATATCGAGCGGCTTGGAGCAGACTTCAGTGACTATGTGTCTGAGGACTTTCATTATAGGGCAGCCGTGGAACAAGCCGTAATTGCGCTTGGCGCATTGGGGCGGGTGCAGGTGCTGGACCGCCAGCATGTCCCGAATTTTATCTTTGGAGAAGAGGATACAGTGGTGGCTGTCGGGCAGGATGGACTTGTCGCCAACATCCTCAAATATCTGAACGGCCAGCCGCTGATCGGGGTCAATCCCGACCCAGGCCGCTGGGACGGAGTGTTATTGCCCTTTACAGTGAAAGATTTGAGGCTCATTATTCCAGACGTATTTCGCAGTAAACGTCAACTGAAAGAGGTATCACTAGCCAAGGCGCAGCTTAACGATGGACAATGTCTCTACGGTGTCAACGATCTTTTCATTGGCCGGAATACACATGTATCCGCCCGTTACCAGTTGCGGGTTAACGGACAAACAGAGCAACAATCCTCCAGCGGAATCATCGTTTCGACAGGGCTTGGATCGACAGGCTGGCTCAAAAGCGTGCTGGCTGGGGCTAACGGTATATCGAAGAGAGCCGCACAGTTGAAAGGAATGTCTTTGCCTGAAGAAACGGATAGCAGCAGTGTAAATGTTGTTTCAGAAACTCCGGAGCCGCCCGATATTCGGCTGTCCTGGGATCATCCCAGCCTGTATTTCACGGTAAGAGAACCTTTTCCCAGCAGAGCCACCTCTACTGAGCTTGTCTTCGGACAGATTGGCGAGGATGGACCGCTACGCATCACTTCGCAGATGCCGGAGAACGGGGTAATCTTCAGTGACGGCGTGGAGGGTGACTTTCTGGAGTTCAACTCCGGAGTGGAGGCAACGATTAGTCTGGCCGAGAAAAGAGGCCGCCTGGTTGTATAGTAAAAGCCTTATGAAGGCCGGCAGGTCAGTAGGTTAGCAGATCGGCTGACCAGATGATCAGCATTAGAAAAAGGCGGACGGTGACCCGTTCGCCTCTTTTTTACCATGGTATGCTGCTTATTGATAGCTTCTGTTGTTGTTTAGCATGGAATTGTTCGGCATGGAATGGTTCATACCGGAACTGTAACCTGTGTTATATCCAGAATGATTCGAATACCCTGAATTGTTCCCCATGCTACTGCTTGATTGCATTGGAGAATGCTGTGATGTATGCATAGGTTGTTGCTGGTTAAACGATGGGTTGTAGGACGGGGTGAAGGATGGAGTGTAGCTTGGCATTGAAGTATTGTAGCTGCTGGTCTGTGCACTGCTCTCGAGCTGTCTACAGATCTGAGAGATCTGTTGCATTTGCTGGATGGCCGTTTGATGACCTTGCAAGGCACTTTGAATCATTTGAGCAGCTTTATGTTCACGCTGAGCAATTTCTTCGAGTCTTACTGCATTTTGCTGCTCCTGCTGAAGCAACTGCTGATAGTTTTGGCTCGCTTGTTGCGTTTGGTTTACGAGTTGCTGAATAATTTGCTCACATTGGTTGATTTGGCTGGAAAGATTTGAATTCAATTGGGTAGCCTCCTTGGCGGGTTCGGTTTATAATGCGCTTTTATTATGACTTGCAGCAATTTGGATTATTCTGTAGACCCATTATTTACTAGCTCTGTAGTGCCGGATTGATGGACGGTTAAGTTATCGCATTTAGTTCGGGAAAGAAGCGGTAGATCCAACGTGGACAAGGACAACGAAATAGGTACAGGTCGGGGTGCAACAATTATGGTTGGTTTTCGTATGTAAATAAAAGTGTTTCATTTGGAAACACTCAACGACTTGTCGGAGGTGCGTACATGAATTTTTGTTTGACGGAAGGCTGTTTGCGGCTTTCCCTGAAGCGGACCCTTGGGCTTATGCTTGTGCTCGGGCTGCTGTTCACAGCCTGCATAGGAGGCGTGGCGGAAGCATCTGCCAGCTCAGATCTGCTGATTGTGAACAAGAAAACCAACAAGCTGGCGTATTTCAGCGGCGGGAAGCTGGAGAAAACTTTCCCGGTAGCTACAGGCAAGACCAAAGCTTTAACCCCGGAAGGCAGCTTCAAGATTGTTGTCAAAATCCAGAACAGACCCTATTATAAAGATAAGATTCCTGGAGGAGATCCTTCTAATCCGCTGGGCGACCGCTGGCTGGGGCTGGAAGTAAACGGGACGAAAGGCACTACTTATGCGATACATGGCAATAATAACGAATCATCTATCGGAAAATACGTAAGTGCCGGATGCATCCGTATGCATAATGAAGATATTCGCTGGTTGTATCCACGGATCTCCAAGAATACTACGGTCGTTATTATTTCGACTTCTGCCGATATGGAGAGCATTGCGGTCAATCATGGATACGCTGTAGGGAAGACTATTGTTCCCGGAACGTTCATCGTGGGCGGGGTTTCCACGAGATTGCAAGAACCGTTTGTCGTTGAACAATCCCGGGTCTACGTTCCGTTAAAGGAATTGGTGACTCTGAGCGGAGGAACGATGAACCGTAACGCCGGAACAGGTGAGCTGACCATAGCAATCGGGAACCGTTCGGTGACGCATAAGCCATTGTCTGATAAGGCTGTAGTTAATGGTACGAGTGTTACTATGCTGCCCTCCCGGAATGTGAATGACCGACTGTTGATTCCACTCAGTAGCGTGCCTGCACTTTTCGGGATAGATGTGAAATGGAACCCACAGAAGCAGTCGGTAACGCTGTTAAAATAATAACGAACTCATTTTTATTATAAGTTCAATACTATGAAAGCAGGATCGGATTACGATGAAGATTATTCCTTATGAAGCACAAGCACATGAACAACTGGTGGAGATTTGGCTGCAGGCTGTACGGGCTACACACCATTTTTTGACGGAGGAGGACATTCAGTTCTTCCATGGAATGGTGCGTGATGAAGCGCTGACCAGTGTGGAAATATGGATGGCAGTAGACGAGGTGGGGAACCCGACAGGCTTTATCGGCCTGGATGGACCGAAGGTGGAAATGCTGTTCGTGGACCCTAAGGTTCATGGCCAGGGGATTGGCAAGGGACTGTTGAATCAGGCGATCAGCCTGAAGGGTGACAAGCTCGAAGTAGACGTCAATGAGCAGAATCCCGGTGCTTGCGCCTTTTACACCAAATTTGGATTTGTGCAGAAGGGCCGCTCGGAGCTGGATCCTTCCGGTAAACCGTTCCCCATTCTCCATATGAGCCTATAGGTTGCTGATCATACGTTCCATAGAGAAAAAGCCGGAAGCCTTCGTTTACACGAAGACCTACCGGCTTTTTTAACTTTTTTGACAGTAGATATTTGCACATTAAGCATCGTACTAGCGGCCTTAAGGCATATTACACGATTGGTAAAACCTTATATACATGTTTATATACGGTATCCTTAAAGTGATTAAATTCATCTTCATTTATAGGACGGGCATGACTCATGATCTTCAAGGGCAGGTCATCCTGTCCCTCTCTGAGCGGTGGCTGCATATAATCATACGTATTTATACAAAAGCCCAATCGCTCATAGAAACCGATTCTTCTGCGGGACCATTCATCTGCCGGTGGTTCCACCTCCAGCAGTACCGGTATTTCGGATGCTGCGATGTAAGCTCGCATGAGCTTGTCCCCTGCACCTTTGCCCCGAGCAGCCGGATCGACGGCAATGTGCTCCACAAAGCGGAATTCAGCAAATTCCCACACAGCCATAAAGGCTATAATGCTTCCTTCGTCGTTCTTGTCTGTAATGAGGCGATAACGTGGATGGTCCAGCAATGCCTCCTGTGCTTCACGCGTTCTGAATTCCGAAATTGGGAAAGAAGCCTCCATAATAGTAAAGACCTCTTGGAATGAATGTTGCAAGCTACTCAAATTCTCACCTCTTATTAGGGTAATCAAAACATCAACGATATTATTCCTATGGTACCCATACACACTGGAAGGCGTCAAGAATAGCACCCTATAAGTCCATTCGAACAATATCCTGTAAGAAGTGATCGCTTTGAACAAAAGAGGTCTTTTTACGGGTTATTCGCTTTTAATCGGTCCGACTCGTTATTGCTATGAAGAAAATCATAAATAATTTTGTTTATAGGTCAAATTCATGAAGGGTTTTCTGTTTTTTTGTCGAAATATAGGGTTGATTTAAAAAAGTCTAATGTATTTTGTTCTTTATTTATGAGAGGAAGGAGTACGCGGCTTCTTTACTAATTATATTTTCTTGAAAAAAATACTGGGGGTTATACCTTATGGGAGAAGGCTTCACGGCATCGAGGTTGGCGAAAATAGGCTTGTTGTTATTCAGCATATTTATTCTTTTCAGCATTCATCCCTCCAGTTCATTCGCAGCAGGGGCTGCGCCAGACACTTTTATTACCAAGAGCAAATCAGATTTGCCCAGTTCCGCAATGACCAATATTGCTTACGGCAATAATCTGTATATTGCAGTTGGCTACTACGGTGCAATTATCAAATCGACAGACGCCGAAAATTGGACAAATGTAAAAACGCAGGCGGATGTAAATTACACCGGTGTGGGTAATGCCAGCTCTTTTGTCTTTTACGGAGCAGCTTATGGAAGTGGAAAGTTCGTTGTTACCGGAAATGATGGGGTGATACTGACCTCTACGGATGGTACGAACTGGACGCAACGGACTTCAGGTGTGACCAAAACAATCACGAATGTGAAGTATCTGGATCATAATGGAGTCTATGCTTTTTATGCGCTAACGGAAGGTAAGCTGCTGAAGTCCGCTGATGGGATCACATGGACCGCAGTTGTACCAACCGGATTGAATGCTACGACAGTGCTAACACAAATCACCGTAGGCAATAATGGTAACCGCCTTGCAGTTGGTGATACTTCGGGATTCATTTATTCTACAACGAATGGTACGACATGGACGTCGGCACGTCCGACGAATCCAGAGGGCAACCCCTCTATCGGTACCAATATGCTGGTTTGGATGAAAGACCGGTATTACATCTCTGACCCTTTTGCGTATGTGTGGACGTCTACAGATTTGTCTACATTTACACTGGTGGGTGCTCCGTTTAAACAAAACTCCTCACAAATCAATAATCAGATGTTCAATGGATTCTATGATGGTACTAAGTACTACTTGTTTGGTTTTCAGCATCCTTATGGGTATGGTGCAGTCTACACGTCTACAGATGGTATATCCTGGACTATGCAGCCTTTTGAGAAGCAATTTGTAGCTCAAAGTTCTGCTTACTTGAACGGAAAATATTTTCGTTTAGGCAATGAAGGCATGCTGGTCTCTTCTAATGGTTCTGATTGGAGCTATAAATGGGGCGGAACGTATAATGAAGTCATTCATGATGGCTCCAAGTATGTTGCAGTGGGTAAGTTGGGGAACGAAGGGGCGATATGGACCTCGGATGACCTGACGTCCTGGAGCCCCGCAAGTTTATCCTCAAGAGTCAATGGATTTAATGCAGCAGCTTATGGCAACGGAAAATACGTTGCGGTTGGTGAAACGAATCAGGACAAAACCACAGTGGCAACTTCAACCAATGGTACAGCATGGACAGTGCAGAGCGGGGTTACGGACTCTACTCTGTTTACAGACATCGCCTTTGGGAATGGCAAGTTCGTTGCTGTAGGATCGGCTAATTATGCGACTCCGAAGCTTAAAACGTCTACAGACGGCGTAACATGGACTGAACCGACGATGCCTGCACATTCGATCCAGACATTGTTCTCTGTAACGTACACTAATAATCAGTTTATTACGTTTGGGTATTCCTACAATAATTTCGGCATTGTGGATGGATTGAGCATCTGGACATCTCCGGACGGGTCTACGTGGACAGACCGTTCTAGTGCCTATCCGAACCAGACGGATGCAATCAGTGATATTCTCTATGACGGCACCAAATATATTTTGTTAGGCTATGATCCCTCATATAAAATGTTCTCCCGTACCAGTACTGATCTGGCCGCCTGGTCTGCGCCAACGGTAATAGGGAATGACTCCTTATTCGGTTTGACACCGGTATTGGGGACAAAAGGGAATAATATCTATGCACTTGGTGCAGTTTCCGGTACCTATAAACCAGAAGTCTATTATTCCAATGATCAGGGTACGACTTGGCAGAATGCTAACGTTGATTTAACAGATGCACAAGCGTATTCTCTGATGTCTGTGAATGGTCAAGTGATCATCTCCGGCAATTCACAATTGGTGCTGACCACGACCTCACCTGTATCTTCCACAATCAGCCCGGACACCGCCAACTTTGACAAGAACGTTGCAGTACAAGCGGATGTAACAACTGCGCTAACGTTGAGTGGCAACACGCTAACCAGCATCAAGAACGGTGCAGGAACATTAGTGGACGGCACAGATTATACGGTTACAGGCAACACAGTAACGATTGAAAAATCGTATTTAGCGGCGCAAACGGTTGGTACGACAACACTTACCTTTGAATTCAGCGCAGGGAATCCGCAGACACTAGCGATTACGGTTAGCGACAGCACGCCGAAGAACAGCGAGCTAAGCACAACCACCGCGAACTTCGATAAGAAGACTTCTGCACAAGCGGATGTGAGTGTAACGCTGACGCTGAAAGGCAACACGTTATCTAGCATCCAGAACGGAACAACCGCTCTAGTGCTGGGAACCGACTACACACTAACAAATGATGTGGTTACGCTTNAGCGATTACGGTTAGCGACAGCACGCCGAAGAACAGCGAGCTAAGCACAACCACCGCGAACTTCGATAAGAAGACTTCTGCACAAGCGGATGTGAGTGTAACGCTGACGCTGAAAGGCAACACGTTATCTAGCATCCAGAACGGAACAACCGCTCTAGTGCTGGGAACCGACTACACACTAACAAATGATGTGGTTACGCTTAAGAAAGAGTATTTAGCTTCACTGTCTGAAGGAATCACGAACCTCGTGTNCGCGAACTTCGATAAGAAGACTTCTGCACAAGCGGATGTGAGTGTAACGCTGACGCTGAAAGGCAACACGTTATCTAGCATCCAGAACGGAACAACCGCTCTAGTGCTGGGAACCGACTACACACTAACAAATGATGTGGTTACGCTTAAGAAAGAGTATTTAGCTTCACTGTCTGAAGGAATCACGAACCTCGTGTTCACATTCAGCGCAGGGAATCCGCAGACATTAGCCATTACGGTTAGTGACAGCACGCCGAAGAATAGCGAGCTAAGCACAAACAGCGCTAACTTCGATAAGAAGACTTCCGCGCAAGCGGATGTGAATGTAACGCTGACGCTGAAAGGCAATGCGTTATCTAGCATCAAGAACGGAACAACTGCTCTAGTACTGGGAACCGACTACACGCTAACAAATGATGTGGTTACGCTTAAGAAAGAGTATCTTGCTTTACTGCCTGAAGGAATCACGAACCTCGTGTTTACGTTCAGCGCAGGGAATCCGCAGACATTAGTCATTACGGTTAGTGACAGCACGCCGAAGAACAGCGAGCTAAGCACAAACAGCGCTAACTTCGATAAGAAAACATCTGCACAAGCAGATGTGAGTGTAACGCTGACGCTGAAAGGCAACACGTTATCTAGCATCAAGAACGGAGCGACTGCTCTAGTATTGGGAACCGACTACACGCTAACAAATGAAGTGGTTNCACATTCAGCGCAGGGAATCCGCAGACATTAGCCATTACGGTTAGTGACAGCACGCCGAAGAATAGCGAGCTAAGCACAAACAGCGCTAACTTCGATAAGAAGACTTCCGCGCAAGCGGATGTGAATGTAACGCTGACGCTGAAAGGTAATGCGTTATCTAGCATCAAGAACGGAACAACTGCTCTAGTACTGGGAACCGACTACACGCTAACAAATGATGTGGTTACGCTTAAGAAAGAGTATCTTGCTTTACTGCCTGAAGGAATCACGAACCTCGTGTTTACGTTCAGCGCAGGGAATCCGCAGACATTAGTCATTACGGTTAGTGACAGCACGCCGAAGAACAGCGAGCTAAGCACAAACAGCGCTAACTTCGATAAGAAAACATCTGCACAAGCAGATGTGAGTGTAACGCTGACGCTGAAAGGCAACACGTTATCTAGCATCAAGAACGGAGCGACTGCTCTAGTATTGGGAACCGACTACACGCTAACAAATGAAGTGGTTACGCTAAAGAAAGAGTATCTGGCTTCACTGCCTGAAGGAATCACGAATCTGGTGTTTGCGTTCAGCGCAGGCAACCCGCAGACACTGGCAATCACAGTGAGCGACAGCACGCCGAAGAATAGCGAGCTAAGCACAAACAGCGCTAACTTCGATAAGAAGACTTCCGCGCAAGCGGATGTGAATGTAACGCTGACGCTGAAAGGCAATGCGTTATCTAGCATCAAGAACGGAACAACTGCTCTAGTACTGGGAACCGACTACACGCTAACAAATGATGTGGTTACGCTTAAGAAAGAGTATCTTGCTTTACTGCCTGAAGGAATCACGAACCTCGTGTTTACGTTCAGCGCAGGGAATCCGCAGACATTAGTCATTACGGTTAGTGACAGCACGCCGAAGAACAGCGAGCTAAGCACAAACAGCGCTAACTTCGATAAGAAAACATCTGCACAAGCAGATGTGAGTGTAACGCTGACGCTGAAAGGCAACACGTTATCTAGCATCAAGAACGGAGCGACTGCTCTAGTATTGGGAACCGACTACACGCTAACAAATGAAGTGGTTACGCTAAAGAAAGAGTATCTGGCTTCACTGCCTGAAGGAATCACGAATCTGGTGTTTGCGTTCAGCGCAGGCAACCCGCAGACACTGGCAATCACAGTGAGCGACAGCACGCCGAAGAATAGCGAGCTAAGCACAAACAGCGCTAACTTCGATAAGAAGACTTCCGCGCAAGCGGATGTGAATGTAACGCTGACGCTGAAAGGCAATGCGTTATCTAGCATCAAGAACGGAACAACTGCTCTAGTACTGGGAACCGACTACACGCTAACAAATGATGTGGTTACGCTTAAGAAAGAGTATCTTGCTTTACTGCCTGAAGGAATCACGAACCTCGTGTTTACGTTCAGCGCAGGGAATCCGCAGACACTAGCGATAACGGTGAGCGACAGCACGCCGAAGAACAGCGAGCTAAGCACAACCACCGCCAACTTCGATAAGAAAACTTCTGCACAAGCAGATGTGAGTGTAACGTTGACGCTGAAAAGCAACACGTTATCTAGCATCCAGAACGGAACAACCGCTCTAGTATTGGGANAGCGATAACGGTGAGCGACAGCACGCCGAAGAACAGCGAGCTAAGCACAACCACTGCCAACTTCGATAAGAAAACTTCTGCACAAGCAGATGTGAGTGTAACGTTGACGCTGAAAAGCAACACGTTATCTAGCATCCAGAACGGAACAACCGCTCTAGTATTGGGAACCGACTACACGCTAGCAAATGATGTAGTTACGCTTAAGAAAGAGTATCTGGCTTCACTGCCTGAAGGAATCACGAACCTCGTGTTTACGTTCAGCGCCGGCAATCCGCNTTGACGCTGAAAAGCAACACGTTATCTAGCATCCAGAACGGAACAACCGCTCTAGTATTGGGAACCGACTACACGCTAGCAAATGATGTAGTTACGCTTAAGAAAGAGTATCTGGCTTCACTGCCTGAAGGAATCACGAACCTCGTGTTTACGTTCAGCGCCGGCAATCCGCAGACACTGGCAATCACAGTGAGCGACAGTACACCGAAGAACAGCGTAATTACACCAACAACGGGAAGCTTCGATAAGAAGACTTCAGCACAAGCGGATGTAACAACAGTGCTGACGTTAGATGGCAACACGCTGTCTGGCATTAAGAACGGCACAGCAACATTGGTAGCTGGAACGGACTACACGGTTACAGGCAACATAGTAGCGATCAAGAAATCATACTTGGCGCTTCAACCAGTAGGGCTAACAAGCCTAGAGTTCACGTTCAGCGCAGGCAATCCGCAGACACTGGCAATCACAGTAAGTGATAGCACACCGAAGAACAGTGTAATTACACCGGCAATCGGAAGCTTCGATAAGAAGACTTCAGCGCAAGCGGATGTAACAACAGTGCTGACGTTAGATGGCAACACGCTGTCTGGCATTAAGAACGGCACAGCAACATTGGTAGCTGGAACGGACTACACGGTTACAGGCAACATAGTAGCGATCAAGAAATCATACTTGGCGCTTCAACCAGTAGGGCTAACAAGCCTAGAGTTCACGTTCAGCGCAGGCAACCCGCAGACACTGGCAATCACAGTGAGCGACAGTACGCCGAAGAACAGCGTAATTACACCGGCAACGGGAAGCTTCGATAAGAAGATTTCAGCGCAAGCGGATGTAACAACAGTGTTGACGTTAGATGGCAATACGCTGTCTAGCATTAAGAATGGCACGGCTACCTTAGTACCGGGTACCGACTACACAGTTGTCAATAATGCGGTGTCGATTAAAAAAGAGTATCTGTTGAATCAACCTGTTGGCGTAATGAACTTAACTTTTGAGTTCAGTGCAGGTGCAGCGCAGACCCTAACGATTACCGTCACTGACAGTACACCAAACAACAGTGACATTGGTACGACAAGCGCGAATTTTGATAAGAACACTTCTACGCAAGCGGATGTAGCGGTCACCTTGACGCTGAACGGTAACACGTTCACAGGCATCAAGAACGGTGACAATGTGCTGATTGAAGGCACGGATTACACTTTGAATGGCAATACAGTTTCGATTAAAAAAGAGTATTTGGCTAATCTGTCAGTCGGCACAATCAACTTGGCATTCCAATTCAGTGCAGGCTCGCCCCAAGTATTGGCGATTGCGATTACTGATTCCACGCCAATTGTAGAGGGTCCACCAGTGCTGCAATCCGCAGTTGCGGGCAATGCGGAGGTTAACCTCATATGGACGCCGGTAAAAGGCGCTAACGGTTACAAAATCTACTATAGTCTCGTTTCAGGCAACTTCGGAACTGAGGCGGCGACTGTTAGCAGCTCCGTATACAGCTATGATGTAAAAGGCCTGATTAATGGCGCAACCTATTATCTTGCAGTACGGTCCAGCCTCTTGGAAGGTGAAGGCTTGTTGTCTAATGAACTCAGCGCAACGCCTAAAGGCGCGCCGGGAACACCGACGAATGTAACTGCAAGCGCAGGGGACAGTCAAGCTACAGTGTCCTTTACTCCGCCTCTAGGCAATGGGGGAAGCGACATTACGAGATATGACGTTCTGGATGCTGCGGGTAAAATCGTAGGTACAGGAACTTCCAGCCCGATCACAGTTACAGGTCTTAGCAATGGAACAGCGTACAGCTTTATAGTAAAAGCGGTCAACAGCGAAGGCAGCAGCGCAGCTTCGGTAAGCTCTAACACGGTAACGCCAAGCGCACCTGCGACTGGCGGGGGGGACAATCCAACTCCTGCGCCAACACCAACGCCGACCCCGAACACTCCAAGCACTCCGAGCACTCCGAGCACTTCAAGTAGCCCTAGTCCGGTTAGTACGGGTGTGGATATTATTGTAAACGGTAAGGTTGAGAAGATTGGTACGGCTGAATCCACGCAAGTGAACAATCAGACGGTTACTACGATTTCGGTAGACCAATCCAAGCTGGCTGAGAAACTGGTGAATGAGGGACAAGGGGTTGTTATTACGATCCCTGTGGCCACAAGTACAGATGTGGCTATTGGTCAACTGACAGGTCAGATGATCAAGGACATGGAACAGAAACAAGCAGTGCTGGAGCTTAAAACAGAGCAAGCTACTTACACACTGCCAGCACAGCAAATTAATATCAATGCCATCTCGAGCCAATTTGGACCAGCGGTATCCCTTCAGGATATTAAGGTTCAAATTGAAGTTGATAAATCTACACCGGAAACGATGAAAATCGTGGAGAACTCAGCAGCGAAGGGGCAGTTCACTTTAGTTGCACCACCGCTTGAATTCAAGGTTGTAGCTACTTATGGCGACAAAACGATTGAGATCTCCAAATTCAACGCCTATGTAGAACGTACGATTGCGATTCCAGACGGTGTAGATCCTAACAAAATCACTACCGGAATCGTTGTTGATCCGGATGGCACTGTCCGTCATGTGCCAACCAAGCTCGTTGTCATTGATGGTAAGTATTTTGCCAAGGTGAACAGTCTCACCAACAGCACCTACTCTATTGTATGGCATCCGATTGAGTTCAAAGATGTTGCGAATCATTGGTCGAAAAATGCAGTGAACAATATGGGCTCCCGGATGGTTATTGACGGTGTCGGAAACGGCCTGTTCAACCCGGGACAAGATATTACCCGCGCCGAGTTTGCGGCGATTGTGGTCAGAGGATTGGGCTTGAAGCTGGAGAACAGCGGAACTGCATTCACGGATGTACAGGATTCGGCTTGGTATAGCAAAGCTGTCCAAACTGCAGTCTCTTACAACCTGATCAATGGTTTCGAAGACGGTACCTTCCGTCCAACGGACAAGATCACGCGTGAACAGGCGATGAACATCATTGCCAAGGCAATGAAAATTACCGGTCTGAAAGACAAGCTGGGGGCGCATGCGGCAGCAACCGGGGCAGGCAGCTTTACAGATGCTGGGCAAGCGTCGGAATGGGCGAAGAGTGCCATTGCAGACAGCCTGCAAGCAGGTATTGTCTCCGGCAGAAGCAGCACAGAGCTGGCTCCGAAAGCAAGCATCACCCGTGCAGAGGTAGCAGCGATTATCGAGAGACTTTTGCAGAAATCAGATTTGATTCAATAAAAGAATAGAACTGGCCTACGCCTCTATATTTGCTGATTGCAGCAGATGTAGAGGCTTTTTTTGCTTGAAGGGAGGGGAATAGGGAAGTTGCATGTCTATTTTCTCTGGAGAGAGGCGAGGTTAGCCTGATATAATGAGTCCATTAAAGTGAACGTGAGAAGGAAGGTTCTTGGATGCGGCTTGAATTGCATGACCATGAATATAAAGTGACTGCGGAAGGCCTTACAGTGGAGCTGTTACCTAAAGAATTTGCCCTTCTGCGATTTCTCTATCTGAATAGAGGGCGTACTTTCAGCCGGGAACAATTACTTGATAAAGTATGGCCACTGGAATATCCGGTGGAACGGACCGTGGATGATCATATTTACCGGTTGCGTAAGAAGCTGGGATGTTTTTCTCGCCTCAGGATCAGCACTGTGCGGGGTCTCGGCTACAGTTTGGCCGTTCAGGATACCGCCGGAATGGTCGTTTCTCCATCCATTCAGGACACAGCGCTGCATGAGACAATGCGTGGGGTTTTTGCGAAATATCATCAATATGGGCAGGGGAGATCCATGCAGATTCTTGCACGGCAGCAGGATGTGCTGGGTTATGAGCTGGACCCTTTTTATGCCGTCTATGTTCATTTTGTGCAGGGGGATCTGGAATGGTTGCTGAATACAACGGAGGCTCCGCTTACAGATCGGCTTTACTCCTTGATGCTGTTCTTCCTGTTCACTGGCGACCCCGCAGAACGGCTGGCTTCTTGTGAGTTGATGATCGAACGAAAGATCCTTCCCGCGTTTCAGCATCAGGAACTGAAAATCCTCAATATACTGGACCTTTGTGCAGTGGCCGGGGAGACGGACAAAGCGCTGGAACGCTTAGAACTCACTTACACAGTGATTAAAGATCCGGAGTATGAGAATTTTGAGCTTCCAGTAGCCATTAACGAGATGTTCGTTCATCTGGTGGCTGGAACGTCTGACGCACAAGTGGCGGCGATGGTCGGAAACATAGAGGAGCGTCTAAAGGCAAGGCCTTTTCTGCGTGAGAGCGGTAGTTACAACTTTGTCCATGGAATATGGAAGCTGCGGCAAAAGAATTGGCGTGACGGTGAAGCACTCCTGGACGAGGGATTGCGGATTCTGGAGGTCTCAGGGTTTGTTCCCTTACTGCTACAGGCGTTGCACCGAATCGTGTTTTGTTCTAAATGGATCTCCTATCCTGAAGCCCTGCTGAATAAATACACACAATTATTCGAAGCAGCGCAGACTTCGCATGGGCTGGACACTCTATTGAAGCCGCTCGAAGCCATTATTCTCCGTGAGCTAAATCCCCTCTGATCTTTCTCTGACATTCCTCTGTTACTTTGGCTTTAGGGTCAACTTGATCCATTCAAGCAACTGGAGGAATGTCTTATGCAAGTTACTTCTCAATCTCAACCAAGCCTATTGCGCAATAAAGTGTACCTGCGCGTCTACACCGCCTTCGCCACTGCGACTTTCGGTGACTGGTTCGATGCGCTAGCGATTCAGGTGCTTGTCGGCTATCGCTGGCAGGCTAGCCCGCTGATGCTGGCGTTAATTCCAGTCTCGCTGGCGCTGCCCGGCATTTTGCTGGGCTCAGTGGCAGGTGTGGCTGCTGACCGGCTGAACCAGCTCAAGCTGATGCGTATCTGTGATCTGCTCACCGCGATCCTGACCGTCCTGGTGTTGTTGGCCCCGAATATGTGGTGGCTGCTCCCCTTGCTGATGCTGCGCGCGGGACTCTCAACATTAAATGTTCCTGCTCAACAATCCTTGACTCGCAACATTGTGCGGGAGGACCAACTGCTACAGGCGACTTCTCTGAATGGGATCGTGAATCAAAGCTCCAAGATTGCCGGTCCGCTGCTTGGAGGGCTGGCGTTGTCGGTACTCTCGCCCCAATGGTGCATTCTGCTCAATGCATGTCTGCGAGCCGGATCTTACCTGCTGCTGCTCAGTGTCAAAAATGCTGGGGCTATTGCAGAGAAGCGACATTCGGATATTCCGAAGGAACAGGTTCCACTAAGCCAGATGTGGAGCGAAGGCTGGAGTTTTATTCTGCGTAGCCGCTTGCTGCTGAGCACCATGATATTTGGTCTTATCGGATCGCTGGCGATCCAGATGATTGATTTTCAATTCACTAGTTTATTCCGGATCATTGCTCCAGAGCAGGAGGCGATGCTGGGCTGGATGGTGGCAGCTTCCGGCGCGGGAGCTCTGCTGATGATTATAGTGATGAACAAGATGAACTCTAGCGCTGGATACGGTTGGAAGATGGGCTGTGGTTATGTACTGATTGGAGCAGCGTTTTCTGGACTGGGATTCCTCCCGCCGGGTGCCGGGCTCTTTCCTGTACTGCTGATGGGGATTCTACTGGGACTGGGGAACGGGTTCGCAATGATCACCTTCAATTATTGTCTGCAAAAAGAGACACCGCCGCACATCATCGGCCGGATATTTGGCATCCAGAATACCATTTTAAGTGGCGTTATGATTATTGCCCCGCTGCTGGGGGCAATCTTGGTACAAAATGCTGGTCCTAGCGCCATTTTTGTTAACTTTGGGATCGTTATTGCGGGAATCGGACTGCTGGGTTTTCTGTTACAACGGGTGTTGTGGCCTGCTGAAAAAGAGGGGGATACCGCCTCTCGTGTGGAGCAGTTTGCCGGGGAATAATTCAGCTCGACGTAAGTCTTTCTACTCTTTACGGCTAATAGATTGCTATGCCATACTTCAAAGGGGGATAGTCCCTAATATGGAAGATGATTGGACATGGGCTTTGCGAAAATGCAAAGTCCGATAAAGAACCGGAATAAATAAATACCAACATGAGATGCAATGATGGCAGATCCTGATTTCAGTTTATTTAAAGAAGTGTTTATAGAGCATTGCAGAAGAACACTAGAGGATTTTTCCAAAACCAATGGTAATCAAGACGTATATGCTGTTGTGCTGGATGCAGAACCCACTTACGGACGGGTAATATTGCGGTGGAATACCCTGGAAGCCTTACAAAAAATAGCAGTGGCTTTCTACGGCTCATACAAACCTGATCAGGTGGACGGACGCGGCGGCTTGAAGTTTAATGCGATAAATTTTTTCTATGAAGATCCTGCTCAACCGGAAGCGATGGATGAGTTCGCGTACCTGCTGGAGTGTAGGCTAAGTGAATTGAATGACAAGTGGGACGAGGATGCGAGTGCACCCGAAATCCAGGAAGCTAATGATCTGCGAGCAGAATTCATAGAAATGCTAATTGAGATGGTAGATGAGCTTCAGGATGTGATGCAGCTATTGAACAAGACGGATGATTTCATAGCTTTTGTGGTGGATTATGATGAAGATTACTTGCAGTATCTTGATCGTAAGGTGAGTCAAGAGGTCTATTACAGGGCATTTCCCGAAATGAAAAGATTTGCGGAGCATAAGGAGAGAATAAAACAGCTGCCCATAACTGAGCAGATTGAGTATTGGTTTAATAACTATCTGGATCTGGATATTTTTATCGGCAAAGACACGGATGAAGCATCCAAGTTAAAGGGAATGTACCTTAATAAATATGATATGGAGGATGAACTAATACTTCTTGGTGCTCCAGCAACTGACTGGCTTGTTACTCATTTTGGAATGTTGTCTGGCTATCGCCCAATGCCTGATGGCATAGCCGATGTTGCACGTTCCGCGATCCGCTACCGCCTTATGAATATGTTAAAGATGATTGGTCTTGCCGAAGAGGAGACAACCCGCCGTTTGCTGCAGATTTTATTGAGGAAATATATGGAATATAGAGAATCCGACGAATGCATTCAAATCGCTAGAACGCTGCATGCGTTGAACCCAGAACGTTACCCGGAGGCAGAGGTTGATGAAAGCAGGGTGATATTGACGAATATTGAAAGTTATCAAAAGCTTGCCTAGAATCGATGGTGAGATGCTGGGACAATCTATATTCATCCCCAGTGATAATTTGTGACATCTTAAAAAGAGGGCGTTGCCGCTAAGCGGTCAACGTCCTCTTTAAAATATAACAATTTATATGTTTTACACTATGAATCACTCTTATATTTCCCGCTGCAACGGATACCGTCCCTTAGAGGACGGCAAAGTCGTTTCTACTGGTCCGGGAGCCTCACGGCCTTGTGTTACAACCCATAGAACCGCACGGTGTTTGCGGTTAATATCTCTTTTGCCCGGCTCTCCGAATGGCCGTGCAACGCCCCCCAGGCGGCGGCCACGTCGTGGATCATGGCCGGATGGGTGGTCCGGCCTGCGAATGGCCCTTCAAAGGGCCAGGGGCCGTCCGTCTCCGCCATCACCAGCTCCTTCGGGTAGCGGCGGGCCAAATCCTGGATCTCCTGCTCATACAGGAGATCGGGCGTGAAAGAGATATAATCGCCGCGCTGGATCATCCGCGCGACGGTCTCCTCCGGGCCCTTGAACCAGTGAAAATGGGCCCGGGCAATGCCGTGCTTGTCCAGCAGATCGCAAGCGATCATGGCGTCCTCGTACACGGCATGCAGGACGACCGGCTTGCGAAGGCGCGCCGCCAGCTCCAAGAACTTGTCGAGCAGCGCAATGTACGGCGCCATCTCGAAAGACTCGCCGCGCTCCAGTGCTTCTGCCCGCGTATAATAGGGCAGCCCGATCTCGCCGATGGCGGTCAGGCTGTCTGCCCGGGCCTCAATCCATTCCAGGAGCGCGGCGGTCTCCTCCGGCGAAGGCACCGGCTGCTCCGGGTGGAAACCGTATGCTGGCCGGACGAGTCCGGGGTACTGGGCGGCTAGCTTTTCGGTGCGAAGGCAGGATCCGTAATTCATGGAGACGGCGAGTAACGCTTCGACGCCCGCGCCGGGCAACTCGCGCAGTGTGCTCGTAATAAACTCCGGTTCATATTGTTCAAGGTGAATATGAGCATCAATCATTCAAGGTGTCCTCCCAAGTGTGCAGCATGTGAGCAAAGGGTCATTTATATCTATTCTATTTTAACCCATAGGTAGCTTTAGGTGTGAACTGGCCTACTCCCTTTAATACATAGTCAAAGAAATTAACAATAATTTGATTTTCAGTTTCAATACAGTAATATTTATCAATGTCTGCTTCTCCACCTTGCAGCATATTGGCCAGTAGGGGAGAAAACAACGGTAAGTCCGTCAGGCTTAAATGCTTTGCGCCTTGAAAATGAACGGTATAGATCTCCGAGAAGTTTCTATCAGCTACTTTATTTGCAGCATAGACAGAGTGTTGGTTATCAAGCTGTTTCCAAACATCGTCAGAATAAATATTAAGAACGGGTGTTGTGTAGGGCTGGCCACTTACGACGAGATCATTAGTCTTTTTATCGTAATTCAGTTCACTGAACATCGGGGCATCAATATTGACAACAGCATGAACATCACCACGCTCTCTGCCAAGCCAAATGCTTGCAGCACCGCCCATGGAGTGCCCGAACACACCTATTTTATCCGTATTAATTTGTTTATAAAGCGGATTATGATCATTTTTGGTTTTTTGAAGGATCGTATCGATGACAAAATTCATGTCGTCTGTCCGTAGCTTCATCCATTTTTGAAAGAGTCGATAGAATTGCTCTACCGTGTAAATACCATCTTTGTTGGCATTGCTGAATTCCTGATAAAATTCTTTATTGATCGTAACCATCGTCCCATCCTCTGAAATTGTATAGAAAGAATGATAGGGATGATCAATAGAAACTACGACATAACCATGGCTGGCGAGTTCAGTAAAGGTAGAGGCATTGCTTGATTTAATACCGTAGGCTCCATGCGAGAATACCAGAAGCGGGTAGGGGCCATTCCCATGCTCGGGATACCAAAATTCCACATTAACAAATCTGTTCTTCCCCTCCTTATTGAATTCCTCAATGCGATTGTTGTCAACGTAGGTGTAAGTAGCGGTTGCGACTTTATATTCGCCTGTTACTTTCAGAGGTTTATACTGGGGGAAAACAAGTGCAGGTGCAAGGGCCAGAATCAACGTGAGCATCATCACAATTGCTTTTCTGACAATACGCATGCTTTTGTAAGCTTTGGTAGTTGTTTTGTTGCGGAGAAGAGAAACCGTGCCAAATACCGCGGGTAGAAACAGCAGTATAGCAAGTAACACCCAGCGGAAGCTCCACATGATGATTGAGGTCAAGGTAAGTGTGGTAAAGACAGCAAAGATAGCTATTCTAGCCCAATTTCTTACTTTCTGATGGTTGTGCTTCGTTATCAGGCAATAAATTGCAAGGGCGATCTCTAAGATTACAGCACAACAAAATATCAATAGTTCCATCGTTGTTACTCCCTTCATGTTCTTATGTATTTTGATGACATCATCATAAAAAACGGCTAGAAGGAAGTATATAGAAAAACAATAAGCTGTAGCTACAAGGGAATAAGTTGCAAAAAATGATGCGATAAGCTATCCGCTCACCGCATCATTTTTAATTTCTCGTTAATTTTTTTTGCATCTTTTTTATCATTTTGCCAGGATAGCAGACGAACTATAACGTAGATTACCGCAATTTCTAATGCCATAATGATGACGTGTAAGGCATTATTCACAAAACCAAGGACAGCAGCAAGGGAAATCAAGATCAATTCTAAAGCCCCAAAATGGACTACAATTCTTACACGCATCTGCTGCTCGCTTAAATCATGAGAAGAATACAAAATAATGTTCATTAATGACCCTAAAAGTGAAAAGCCCATGATGATATAAATAGACTTCAAGTCAAAGGCAAGATCGGGATAAAAAATGGTTCGCAATACCGTAATGATGAGGATGATTAATGCGAAGATCATCAAGAAACTATTTATGATATTTTTTGCAAATTCGGAAAACTTCATAGATATCTCTCCCCCTTACAATCCCAGCATATTTTTAAGCACAGGTACATACTGCCTGGATATCACCACGCGTTCACCGTTATCCAGAACCGCTTGGAATCGGCCGCTGAGGGTCGGATGGATAACGGAAATCTTAGCTATGTTCAAAATCGTTGATTTGGAAGCGCGAAAACAGTTTTTTTCTTTGCATAATTCCTCTAACTCATAAAGCTTTTGCTTTACCTCAAAAACGTTGTCCTTGCTGTAAAGAAAAACCTTCCCGTCCACTGCTTCGAAATAATAAACATCACTAAGTTTGATGCGGTGGACCTTGTCGTTACGATGTCCAAGCAAAGTGAGGTTGTCTGTCTGGAGCTTATTTACTATTTCATATATTTCGTCATCTACCTCATGACACCGGATGAGAATTTCTTCTTCCTGGTCTTGGCTTATTTCTTCAATCGAAATTTTCATAATCTCACTCACTTCATCAAATAATTAGTACCAATGAATTTATTTGAACTATATCATAAATAGTGGAAAATCGGAGGAGGAAGGAGGGAATTCTCAGAATGACTCTAACTCTCAGGTTAACAAAAAAAGAACCCGACGAATTTCGCCTGGTTCTTCCGCTGAATAAATGGATTGCGTCCATTTAAGCACTATGCTATAGTTAAATCATTACTCGTTTTATGCAAAAGGTTATAATTAATGCATCTTATTTATATCTTAATCTTACCATGGTGGCTCAGGGTTTGTCAAATGTCTTTTTTTCATCCTCAAACGCGAACGAAAAGGAGTGTGCTCAGGAGATGATTAACAGTAAGGATTGGCAGCAAGAACAGGGACGGCTGGATGCCGTTACGGAAGAATTACAGTCGAGAATCGCTGAAGTGGAGCCGGAAGTGAGCGGGCTGCGTGATCAGGTGGTGGACATTCGCAAGCAGTTTTGGGAGGAAGTTACGGTCAATACGAGTACGGACGAGGACTTCGAAGAGACCTTCTATAGTATCAAGCAGCAAGAAGCGCTGTTGAACGAGCGTGAGCGCAGTCACAAATTACGGCTACAGCGCTATAAGAGCATGAAACGTCTGTTGCCGTCACCGTACTTCGGGCGGATTGATTTTCATGAGAATGGGCTGAAGCTGAGCGAGCAAGTTTATATTGGTGTTTCCTCTTTTGTCGATGAAGACGGACTAAACTTTCTGGTCTATGACTGGCGGACACCTATTGCAAGTATGTATTACGATCACTCCCCAGGGACTGCCGAGTATGACACACCGGGCGGACAAATCACGGGAAATATGACCTTGAAGCGGCAATATCAGATTCGGGAAGGTAAGCTTCAGAATGTGTTCGATACGAGCGTAACGATCGGAGATGAGTTGCTCCAGCAGGTGCTTGGTAAGGGCGCGGATAACCAAATGAAGAGCATCGTGGCGACGATTCAGAAGGAACAGAATGTCATCATCCGCGATGATAAGAGCCATATGCTTATTGTGCAAGGGGCGGCGGGAAGCGGCAAAACCTCTGCAGCGTTGCAGCGGGTAGCCTACCTGTTGTATAAGCACCGGGAGCGGCTCAGCGCGGACCAGATCGTACTTTTTTCGCCCAATCCGATGTTCAATAGTTATGTATCGACCGTTTTGCCTGAGCTTGGTGAGGAGAATATGCAGCAGACGACCTTCCAGGAATACCTCGCGCATTGGCTGGGCGGTACGATGAACCTGGAAGATCCGTTCGAACAAATAGAATATGTGCTGACGGCGGCAGGCTCGAAGGAAGCAGAAGCACGGCTGATGGGCATGAAGTATAAAGCTTCCGAGGCTTTTCTACATGCTCTCCAGAACTATGCGCTTTGGTTAGGGAAGGAAGGCATGCTGTTCCGCAGTATCACCTTTCGGGATCGCGAGCTGATTACCGCTGAACAAATGAAAGCTCAATTCTACAGCTATGACAGTTCCATCCGGTTGATGAATCGCGTGTTGCTTCTGCAGGAATGGCTGCTGAAAGAGCTGGCGTCGCTTGCGGGGCAGGAGCTGGAAGCGGAGTGGGTTCAGGATGAACTGGATTACCTCGATTCGGATCACTATACGGAAGCCTATAGCATACTCCGTAAGAAGTACGAGCGGGAACAGGCGGTCTTTGATTTTACGCAACAGTATGTGGATCTCTATGGGGATCGTCCGGAGAAGGAGCAGGGTGAAGAGGAAATCTTCGATTCTGCCCTGCAGCAAGAAGAGATACTGTGCCGGATGATTGTGAAGGCACACTTCAAGCCGCTGCGGCGGGAGGTGAAGCGACTCCAGTTTATTGATCTGATTGGACTCTACAGTCAGCTGTTTGGAGATGAAGCGTCATATCTGCAGATGACGGGTGAGGCCGAAGTGCCTCAGCATTGGTCAGAGATTTGTCGACAAACGAGGGATAAACTGAGTCGGCAGGAGCTTTTTTATGAGGATGCAACCCCGTTCCTGTATTTAAAAGAACTGCTCGAAGGTACGCGGACGAACACCGTGGTGCGGCACATTTTCGTTGACGAAGGCCAGGATTATTCGCCGTTCCAGTATGTCTTCCTCAAACGTTTATTTCCTCGTGCCCGCATGACCGTGCTTGGGGACTTTGGGCAAGCGATTTTTCCGCAATCTACGCAGCTGCATGATGTCAATTCGCCGCTAATCGGTCTATATGGTCCGGAGGACACGAGCCTGATCCGGCTTGTTCAGAGCTATCGATCTACTCGGCAGATTGTGGAGTTTACGAAATCATTGCTACCGGGCGAAGAGATCGTACCTTTTAATAGAAGTGGCGAGAAGCCGTCGCTAGTGGTTACGGATACTGTGGAAAAGCGAGCAACCCGCATTCTGCAGGATCTTGCAGCGCTTCGAGCGGAAGGCTACGATTCCATCGCTGTAATTACTAAAACCGCAGCCGAGAGCCGAGAAGCGTACGGAGCGTTGACGGCGCAGGGAGGCGCAGAATTGCGGCTCATTACGAAGGAGACCCAGCGTTTCGAGAAAGGAGTATCGGTGCTTCCTGTGTATTTGGCTAAGGGAGTTGAGTTCGACGCCGTCCTGATCTATGATGCATCTCCGCAAACGTATCATCGGGAGAGCGAACGCAAGCATTTTTATACCGCATGTACTCGTGCGATGCATCGGCTGTTGCTGTATACGACAGGGGATTGGACACCGTTGGTTCAGGCACTTGATTCGGCTTTGTATGAGGAAGTGCGGTAAGAAGGGATGAATGGTAATTTTTTTTGGAAATAATGAGATAAAAGGAGAGATGGAAATGTCCTATATCGTTGATTTTAAAAATGTATCTACAGTTGGTTTAGAATCTTCACCTGTAGCAGAAGCGCTTGCTGGCTTGCGTGCGAATGAGGCTCGTTATTTTATGAACAAATACAAGCATGAGTTTACGGTTGTACCGGCTAGCGAAAGTCAGGAGAGCCTTGATTACGTGAACCGGATTTTGAAAGAAGAGCGCGATATTGAGTTTGCGGCCAAACCTTTAGAAACATCGCGTTTTCAAGTGGAAAATATCCAATTCACCTACGTCTTTTATGAGGATGGTCTTGGGATTAATGTCATGTATACGATGGATGACTCCAAGAAGCGGGCCGTTGGTTTCAAACTTTCTGAGGGGATGGAGATCCCACAGGAATTAGAAGGGAAGTTTAAGTTCGCCCGCCAAAAGTCCAAACTAGCGGGAACGATTCGGGGCTCGTTTTTTGTGATTAAAGGGGAATATTAAAGAATGGATCACCGCTTGCAGCAATCAATTGGCCGGTTACCCAACGACTATCCGTTGAGGCTAGAAAAGCGGCAATATCGTCCACATCTTCCGGTTCTCCCCACCTGTTAAAAGTTGAAAGCCCCGCCGTAGACTTCTGTCCATTAGGATTTTGGAGCGTCTCCGCATTCCTCTCTGTGCTAATAATGCCAGGCTGGACTCTCGATTCCGTTTGTGGAGCAAAGCAGCCCTTTTTGAAAAGATATTTGAGTCCTTGGCTAGCGATGCGGACTTGCAGGTTGTCTCTCTAGACAGCGGCAATATAAACAAACTCAATCAATTTCGTGGAAATGCAACACGCTATGACAAGCTCTCACGAAATTTTTTGAGCTTTTTTTTCTCGCCTCCGCTATAATTTTGTTGAAGTAGCACTATTGAAATTAGTCTTCAGACACGCCCTAGGTGATCTTCGAAGTTATATAGACGCTTAATGGGCAGTTTAATGCAGTGATATCTTCTTGATTAAATAGGGTTACAACGAAGACGTTTTGCCAGATAGAATCTCTGCGTAACCATTCGCCCGCTGTGATAGAATGAGAGAAATTGCTTTTAGTCTATACCGGAAGGGAAATTGCTGATGAAATCTTTGTCCTATAGCAGGGGTTATATGGCCGTGAGTATTGCTCTGATCTATGTCTGCATTCAAATGCTTCCCGATGCGCCTGCAGCCCGGTGGGCGGTGATCGGACTATGTCTCTTGTATGTCGTGGGGTTAGGCGCTGTTTTTAAGCTCTCTTCGCTACGCGCCCTGTCTCTGGTATTTGCCTTGCTATATGGTGCGGCGTTCGCTTACGGGTTTTTTTTCAAGGATCAGTTTTCCCTGTTCTTAATCCTGCAGGGGTTTCTTACCAGCTTTATTGCCCTCAAACTGCCGGACTTGCTTTCTGCACTAGTAGCAGGGACTTTCCTGATGATTACCTTTGTCCTGCTCGTTTATGATCGAGACTTTACATGGGTGTCGCTACTTCGGCAGGAACTGTTCATTCATATCGGTTTGTACGCTTTGATGCGCATGGTTCGGATCAATCGGGGTCGGGATATAGAAAGGATGGAGCATGCAGAAGAACAGCGTCGTAATGCGGAGGAGCTGACCGTTGTCCACGCCGAACTTGCGCAGACGCATGACCAGCTTCGGCGGGCGCACGAGGAACTTGAGCGGGCGACGCTGCAGTCGCTGCGTTATGCGGTGCTCGAAGAACGGAGCCGGATCGCCCGGGATATTCATGACAGTATCGGGCACCGGCTGACGTCTGTCATTGTGCAGCTCCAGGCCTTGCCTTACGTGCTGAGAAACGATGAGGCTAAGTCGGCGGAAATCGTGAAAAATGTACTAGGGGTCGCACGCAGCTGTCTGCAGGAGGTACGCACGGTCGTGCACAATATGGGCATGGATGAGACCGGGGCGGGAGCCGTTTCGCTGCGCAGTCTAGTGCAGCAGACCACATCATCATTTGATCTGGACATTACTCTGAACCTGGACGAAAGCGAAGATCAGGATACCTGGCCGCTCGATACTGCCGTCGTGCTGTACCGCTGTCTTCAGGAGGCGCTGACAAACACCATCCGCCATGCGCAAGCGAAACGGGTTGAAGTTTCTATAAAGCGGAGCGGAGAAGAAATAATGCTTCATTACCGCGATGATGGAGAGCTTGCATCTGGCAGTGATTTGCATGAAGGCTTCGGGCTGAACGGCATTCGCAAGCGCTGTGCGGAGGCGGGAGGACGTTGTGAGATCGGAGCGCAGGAACCACACGGTTTCGGCATGAATATTTGGCTGCCTCTGGCAGCACTGAAGGAGAAAGAAACGTATGGATAAAGCGCGTATTTTGCTGGTGGACGATCAACCGCTCGTCAGGCAGGGCATAAAATATATTATTGCGGCACAGTCCGACATGGAGGTGGCCGGCGAAGCGGGCAACGGTCTCGATGCTGTGAGACTGGCGCAGGAGACAATGCCGCATCTCATTCTCATGGATGTGCAGATGCCAAAGTTAGACGGGATTGAAGCAACCCGGCGTATTCTGGCGCAGCAGCCGGACTGCCGGATCGTCATTCTGACAACGTTCGATACAGAAGAGTATGTTTATGAAGGGATTCGTGCGGGAGGAATCGGCTACCTTCTCAAGGACACGGAACCGGAAGAGCTGCTGCTGGCCATCCGCGCCACGCTGCGAGGCGAGGTCATCTTCCGGACCGCACTTGCCGCAAAGCTGATCGGGCAGGTATTTCAGAAGCCGCAGGCAGATGCCGCTGCGAAAGTCGGCGTTGAAGCATCGGAACACGGAGGAGACACAGATGGAGACTTGTCCTTGATCCAGACGTTTACCAACCGTGAACTAGAGGTGCTCCAGCAGATGGCCTACGGCCTGCGAAACGAAGAAATTGCCGCGAAGCTGTTTGTCAGCGAAAGCACAGTCAAAACGCATGTCCATCGTATTCTGCAGAAATTTGACGTCCAGGATCGTACGCAGGCGGTCGTCTACGCTATCCGCAATGGAATTGTTAAGTAGGTATTTATTTCTTATGAGCAAGGGCCGGTAAATGCCGGTTCTTTTTTTTATGGATACAGGACTATTTAAAACAATCATTCACTTGTCTATCCACCTGCAGATTGATTCGCGCGGACAGCAGAATCCATCCACTGATGGACGCGGTGCCTCCTTAAGTCCGGTAAGATGAAGACATCCCAAAACGAAACAACAATCAAGGAGGAACTCAATAAATGACAACTAGTACCTGGATTTCCATCATCGCCACTTTTGCAGTAATCGTACTCAGCACGTTCGGACGCAAATCCTTTAGCGGCATTCGTCTTCTAATTCCTGTCGGCATCCTCGGATACTTCGGCGCCACTTACCTGAAGGATGTGCCGACCGGCGGCAACAACGGCTGGCTTCTTGCAGCATCGATCCTGTTCGGCGCTCTGATCGGCGCCGTGCTGATTGGCCTCGCCAGTGTCGAACGTGATGACAAAGGTAAAACGTATGTAACAACCGGTATTGCTAGCGTTGCCGTAATGGCAATTGTTTTCATTCTGCGTATTATACTGATCGAATGGGTAACACACCATCTGGAGAAGGCGTATCTCTATTCGGCCCAGCATCATTTTGACCTGAATTTAATTGCACCGGCATTCGTCCTGATGGCTATAGCCATGGTAGTGGTTCGAATCGGCGGCGTAGTTGTTAAAGTAAAGCGAGTAAAAATGGGAGCGGAGCTCCAGGATCAGCGCGTGTTAAGCTGAGAAATGAAATCCGTTAGTTTATATGTCTTACGTTATATGAAGATATGAAAGTGAAAAGGAGAAACAAGGTGTTCATAAACCGATGTTTCTCCTTCGTATTATTAGGTCAGCCAGAAACTTCTGGTTGGCCTTTTTTCTTAGGTGCTTTAAGATGGCGGTAGCTGGAAGAAATATTTGTCAGAACTTTTCTTAGGTGTCTATAAAATGATAAGGGGCGACTAATTTGTCAAAAATGATTGGAGCAGCAGCAGTTATCTTGGATCCCGAAGGAAGAGTATTATTGGTAAAGCATAGTTATGGCAAAAACAACTGGGATCTGCCTGGCGGCAAAGCTGAAGTTAATGAATCTGCCGAGGAAACAGCAAAAAGAGAAGTGCACGAAGAAGTAGGATTACAGGTAGGAGTAAGGCAATTGACAGGTATTTATTACGATCCGAACTATGATATGCATCATTTTGTATTCATTGCAAGTAATGAAAGTGATGGGGCACCTCAACCAAGCTCCCCTGAAATTTTAGAATGCAGATTTTTTTCAAGAGATGATCTTCCTAGACCGATAAGTGATTTCACGTGTAAACGAATAGAAGACGCAATAAATGATGATAGACAGCAGCTATTCCATATGATTGGACCAAGAAAATGGATTGAATAATTGCGATATTCATGAAAGATGCCGACTCCTTATTTTTCATATTCTCTACAGGTATAATAAACTCACGGATTTAAATGAGCATATGAAATGAGCTATACGGAGAAGATCCTTCAGAGACAAACCTAGATGAAACAGAGGGGAGAGATATCAATGGGAAATACAGATAAGTTTGAAATGATAGCGAACACATACGACACTGCTGAAAGAATCCAAATTGCCAAGGTATCATCAGATGCTATTCGTGAATATTTAGTGGATGCTAAAAGCAAGACGGCTATTGATTTTGGGAGCGGAACCGGTCTGCTTGGCATGAACCTGCTGGGCGATTTTCACTCCGTGCTTTTTCTTGATACCTCACCAAATATGATCAATCAAATTAAGCAGAAGATCTCGGATTTCAATATTCAAAATGCAGATACTTTGTGCTTTGACTTTGAAAAGGAAGGTTTATCGGATTTGCGTGCGGACTATATTTTTATGGCTCAGGTTTTGCTTCACATTGCTGATTATGAGCTGGTTCTATCAAGATTATATAATGTTCTCAATGAAGGGGGACATTTGCTGATCGTAGATTTTGATAAAAATGAAAATGTCGTCTCAGATCTCGTTCATAACGGATTCCATCAAGATGAGTTAACCGACAAGATGACGAAAATCGGGTATGGGAATATCCGATCCAAAACTTTTTATACCGGAAGTAAAATATTCATGGGACAAGATGCTTCGATGTTTGTTCTTGATGCGCAAAAGTAATGTTAGGAACAAGCTGAAGGTCCTACGTTATAAGTGGGGCCTGAAATCAAAGTTGGACAGAGAAACAGATCATTACAGAAGAAGTAGATGTGGAGTATTGGATACCTGTAAAGAAGATTCGTTAGAGTATGTTGTATGCACGAAAAGGCCATCAGGTAAAGGGTGGTCTTATTGCCGTTTCATACATCACGTAGAACCGTAGCCGAAGCAGGTCAGGTTTTTGGTGGTGATAAGAAGGGATTTTTTTATCAAAATGGAATTTAATTAAAAAGTTCATTTGCGGTCACGCGCTCGCTCCTTTTGAATAGTTGATGCCTAATGAAGCTGGAAGAGAAATTTTGCTTGTGAGAATGTTTCCTTTGGTTAGGTTAGGTATTAAAACTGTCGATTAGAAAGGTTGGTTTTGAATGCCATTAACGACTGAGGATCAATTAATTGGTGAGATCGATGACTGGCTAAAAAAGTATTTGTCGGCTGGGATGCTGTCCGCTGAGCGTGTAAGGCGCGGGCTAATGAACGAGAAGTGGATCATCGAGACAAGCAAAGGGTGGCTGTTCATCAAAAGCTATCACCCCGGACGGTTTAAGATACATGATACGGAGTTTCGTGGCAAGATTGAAAATGCGCTGCAGCTGCAGCTTCTATTTTATCGGTCGGGAGGACCGTGTCCTGAGCCGCTGATGCTGGAAGGGCGCTGCATGCACATCTTGCCGTGCGGAAGGTACATAACCGTCATGACGCGTTGTCCGGGTGCCATGGTGCCTGCTGGCATAATCGGTGAGCGTAAAATGTACTCACTCGGAAGAGCTGCTGCGGATATGCATGCCTTCTGGGATTCCGCGGCGACATTAGGGTTCGAAGCAGCAGAGCCGCCGGAGGAACCGATTTGGCAGTTGTCTCGTGAGGAGATAGAGCGCACCTGGGAGGTAAGCTGGGATGCGGCTCGTAACTCGTCTGAGCGTGTCCGAAACGCAATGCAATTACAGAAAGCAATTCTTGATTCACTTGGAGATGATGACTTTGCGCCTCTGACTGCGGGCTGGGCCCACCTTGATCTGTGGGCAGACAACCTGCTTTTCGAAGGAGATCATCTGGCAGCCATCGTTGATTTCGACCGAGCACGTTATTCGTTTCCTGAAATGGACCTTGGGCGGGCTATCCTGTCCGGTACACTCAGTGGGCGCGGGTTCCACAAGGATGCGGTGGTCGCTTTCGCTGAAGGTTATCGTAATGTACGGGCTTTGCCACCGGGCTCGCTTTTAAGGGCAATCAAGTACGTTTGGTGTATCGAATCGTTTTGGTGGATTCAGCCATCGCTCGAATCGTCCAGCGTAGTTCCTGTCCGTTTTGCGGAAGAAATGATTTATACTGCGGAGCATTGGGAGCAACTCGATGTTTTTCTTGGGGGGATATGAGGATTGAATTTTTTGAAAGTCTTGATCTTCATCTTTACGGAACGCAGCAGTCGTGAATATCTAATTTCTATAGCTGAGTCTCATTAGAATTTAGTTGACGGGACGTGTTGTGAATATTATAATTTAGCTTTTTTTATGATAAACACTTTTAAAATTATGGGAGGGGTATTTATGAGTAAGATTGGATTAATTGGTGACTTCGACGCAGAAGTTGTGGCTCATATCGCTATACCTCAAGCTATTCAATTGGCTTCGGAAGATCTTGGTTGTCAGATAGAGATTGAATGGCTCCCAACTACTTTATTAGAGCAGGAGTACGAACAAAAACTAGCAACATTCCAGGCGCTTTGGACAGTTCCGGCTAGTCCTTATAAGAGTATGCAAGGTGCGTTAAATGGTATCCGGTTTGCAAGAGAACATAATATACCCTTTCTAGGGACGTGCGGCGGATTCCAGCATATGATTATTGAGTTTGCTAGGAATGTTCTGGAGATTTCAGAGGCAGATCATGCTGAGGAGAATCCTAACTCTTCATTCATCTTGGTTGCTCCTCTTACTTGTTCGGTCAGCGAACAAACGCATACTTTTAAACTTACACCTGACTCAAAAGTAGCTGATATTTATGGTGAACATGAGATTGTTGAGCAGTATGGAATTTGTAATTATGGTCTAAACCCTGAGTTTGCTCCTCTGTTAGAAAAGGCAGGTCTGCGGATTGCAGGAGTTGATCTGGGTGGAGAAGTTCGTCTTATGGAACTAAGTGCTCATCCTTTCTTTATAGGGACGCTTTTTCAGCCTGAACGTTCAGCGTTTAAAAATATTATTCACCCACTAATTAGGGCATTTCTTGAAAAAGCTATTCAATAATAGTTGAGAAGAGGACAGGTGAGCCGAGATGAGTAGAGCAGAGGTTAAATTAGATTTAAGTCGGATTGTTTTTATTGGAAGAACATTTGATGAGTACATGTTGATGTTTGGTCTATCTAAAGAGGAGTTAAGAGGACGAAAAATTCTTGATTGCCCGGCGGGTGCATGTTCTTTCACTGCAATTGCCAACCAACTAGGGGCAGATGTTACTGCCACTGATATTGCATACTATCATCCTTTTGAACAGCTTACTGAGAAAGGCTCTGAAGATATTGAGCATGCTATGTTGAGCATGGAAAAAGCACAGTCCAATTACAAATGGGATTATTTTAAATCTGTAGAGGGTTTAAGAAGTCATAGAATACAAGCACTAAATGATTGTGCTAATGATATGAAAGAATTCCCTAATCGTTATGTTCCTGCTGTTTTACCTATGTTGCCATTTGGAGATGAGGAATTTGATTTAACGCTATCTGCTCATTTCTTATTTATGTACGCTGATCGGTTGGACTATGACCTCCACTTGCAAGCTATACAGGAGTTAATGCGTGTTACCAAGGAAGAGATACGCATATTCCCTTTGGTGGACCTATCCTGCAATCGATATGAGCATTTGGATAAGTTAATTGATTTTATACAAAGCCAAGGCTATATTGCAGAAGAAATTAAAGTTGGTTATGAGTTTCAAAAAGGTGCTAACAGTATGTTAAGGATTAAGAAAGTTTAATATAATTCGAAAATAACGAAACCACTCCCATATTGGCTGGAGTGGTTTTGTTATTTATAAATGCCTAATTCTCTATTCAAAGTCTTGTCTGATGCGTTCACAAGGCCGGTTATGGTGGTACAGAAGCTATATGAGGAGGGTGAGACTGATCGAATGATAAATGTATAATAAGTTCTTGACAAAAGTTTGTTATGAAATTACACTAAGTTACATAAATAAAGTTAATGAATATTAGTTATGTGAAAGGGTGTTTATAATGAATATAGCATTATGGATCGCTCAAGGCTTACTTGCAGTCATGTTTTTACTGCCTGGCTTAATGAAGCTGTTTACAAAACCGAAGCCGGAGCAAAACTTGTCCGTGGGCCTGGTGAAATTTATTGGTATTGCGGAGGTACTTGGTGCTATCGGTTTGATTTTGCCAGGTGCACTTAACATCGCACCATATCTTACAGGTGTTGCTGCGATTGGAACCGGAATTATCATGTTACTTGCAATAACATATCATTTGAGACGCAAGGAAACATCAGGGGCTGTAACCTGTCTAGTACTGCTTTTGATTAGTTTGTTTGTAGTTATCGGACGTTTTGGCATCCAGCCTTTCTAATGAAATAAGTCCACTTAGCCCACTATAAAAGCGATTGGCTTGTGTACTTAGACAAAAAACAGACCGCATCCTGTTGAAGGAATGCGGTCTGTTTCTATTTTGAGGGCTACTGAATTATTGAATTCGGGTTAGAAAAGGTAAAAGAATTCCCGAGCATACGCTCGACGATTCGATTGAATGCCAATTTTTTTTGGTCCAATGAATTTTCCTGCCACAAGAAAATCCCTGTATCGAACATAATGTTAACTCCAACGAGTATGAATTCAGCGCTTTCCTGGACGATTTGTACGAGGACTTTCTGGTGAATCGATGCATTATATTCGTGGTGAAGAAATTCGATGATGCTCTCATCATCATAGGATTGTCTCCACAAGATGGCATAGAGTTTGGCCTCCGCATTCATTTCTTCGGTTTCAGCCAGCGCTTTGATCTTGGTGATTTTTTCATCGACCAAGCGCTCTACTATGGCGATCATAATATCTTTGTCTGTCTATTCGGCTTTACGATGGGATTAACTACATCCATGCCAACGACGATTCTGGCAGAGCTATTTCCAGAGGAACGTGCTACGGTTATAGGCGTGTATAACTTGCTCCGGTATACAGGCAGTGCGCTTGGACCGATGATTGGCTCACTACTTTATGTTTTGATGTACAACTCAAATCAAGTATACAAAAATCACCAGTGATATGATCATAACGAAAGGAGGGAGGACTTCCATGTACGAATGGAATGAAATGGTCCAGCTAATGGTAGACTGGGTGGAGAGCAATATTACGGAGAGCGCATCTCTTATTCAGATGTCAGAACAGCTAGGTTATTCACCCTATTATTGTTCCAGACAGTTCAATCAATTAACTGGGATGACCTTGCGGGACTACATCTGGACTCGAAGGATCAGCCGTGCCGCCCTGGAGCTCCGCGATAGTGATCAGCGGGTTCTAGACGTTGCCGTAAAGTATGGATTCTCATCACAAGAGGCGTTTACACGAGCATTCAACAAGGCTTTTCGGCTCACCCCTGCAGTATACCAAAAAGCTCCCCGACCTATTCCGTTGGCTATTCGTCAGGAGGTATTCTCACCTTATCATTATTTGATCAAGGAGCGGGAAAAGATGAGTAAAGTACATTTGCAACCAGCGGAGATCAAAGTCGAGTTCATTCCAGCACACAAATTTATCGGTATCTGGGACATTTCTGTAACAAACTATGGAGACTTCTGGGGAAACGGACACTCTTGTGATGAGATTAGCGGTACGTTGGAGAGTATGTCTAATCATGCCCTTCCGGGACAACTTGGTCAGACGGCAGGATGGTTTTACCAGAATGGGCAGAAGGGGTACTTGTATGGAATCCCCGCTTCACTGGAGTATGATGGGCCTATTCCGGAAGGGATGGAATGCAGGGAGATTCCAGAATCGGAATATTTGGTCTTTTTCCACCCTACTTTCGACTACCTAAAAGATAATAGCGCTGTTATGGGTACAGTTGAAGAAGTAGCGTGGAACTTCGACCCTAAAGGTATGGGATACGAATGGGATGAAGAAACCAAACAGGACTACCAACGGCATTTCCCAGAGGGATATGGTTATGCAGTGTTGCGACCAGTAAAAAAGATATAACTGTGTAAGGATTGATTTGAGCATAGATAATACTTGTAATAGCGAAAAGGCCATCCCTCAAGGATGGCCTAAAAACTTACCGCCTATTGTTTAACCTTGTTGTCTTTTCCTGCTAAGAAGCTCTATTTCGGATTTCAGGATTAATGCGCTCCTCCAAGTTCAGAGAATAATCAAAGTCATGTGGCGGTCCTTTTTCGAAGCGGTAGAAAAAGCCCCTCATCCCGGTCACATGCCAGCCTTCTTAACTCATTTCTTTAAGCAAATTCATATCACTCTCAGGTGTCATTGCCAATCCACTGCTCATACGATATTTAGCTATTTATTTACCCTCCTTAGCGAGACATTCAGGGATGGAAGGAACCTCTCAAAAGCATTAGGCATAAGCTGAGTTATATCGATGTTGAGAGGATGTTTTAGCATGTATCCTTATTACCCGCAGGTTCCTCAATTTCCCTATCCCAATTACCATTTAATGCTTCCAAGCTTTTATAACTCCACATATCCTGCAAGCAGATGGTTTGGGCAATATGAAGCCCGTGAAACATTTGAAAGTCACCGGTTGCCACCGGAGCAACAACTGACCTTTGTGCTTGTACATGGCTCCTGGGCCGATGCCCACTTCTGGAACGGCATAGCAGCGGAGCTGCGCAAGAGAGGGCATATCGTCTACACGCCAGAGTACGCAGGACACGGGAAAGACCCAAACAAAGCAGTCACGCATGACATGATTACGAAGTCTGTCGTCGACTATGTAACAAGGCTGAACTTGCATGACATCATTCTCGTCGGGCATAGCTTCGGGGGAACCGTTATCCAGAAGGTTGCGGAACAGATACCGGATCGCCTCAAGCGACTTGTCTTCTGGGATGCATTTGTATTAATAGACGGTGAGTCTGCTGCCGACGAGTTGCCACCCCAAACGAGACAAGGGTTCGAGCAACTCAGAGCTGCATCGCATGACGATACAATTATGCTCCCTTTTTCGCTGTTCCGGGCTCTATTCGTTAATACAGCGACTTTGGAGCAGGCTAAGTGGATATACGCAGGCGTTACTCCGGAGCCGGCAAAACCACTCTTTGAGAAGCTGGATCTTAAGGCGTTCTATGCTCTACCTACGCCCAAAAGCTATTTGTTTTTTTACCAAGATAACGTTTTTACAGGAGCAGAAGGATTCGGCTGGTATCCGCATATGGCTTCACGGCTTGGTATGTTCCGCCTGATCGTCGGTGACGGGGACCATATGACAGATGCATTCGTAAGGCCGAGTTATGTAGCGCAGAAGCTGTACGAGGCGGGCAGGGACTAATCCGCTGAGCGGATTTGTACACCTGGCGAAAGCAACTCATGATCAGCAATAATATACTATATGTCACTCATTATAAGATGTAGGATGTGAGAACAGCTTGAAAGGAGCCTTCTCATGGACACTACATCTTTTTTGATTTACGTATGATAGCCACGTTTACACCAGGACCTACGAATATCGTCATCTTGCCTACTGTTAATCAATTTGGGGCAAAAAAAGCAATGAAATATTCGTACGGAGCAACGGTTGGCTTTGGTTTATTACTTGTTATTTCCGCCGTCTTAAATAATTTGCAAAAAGGGTTCGTCAAATCCATCCGAAAACCAAGCAGCCGCCTTTTTGTCTGGCTTCATGATGCAGTGTTTAAATCCCAAATTAGTATTATTCACATCGACTGTAATTCCAACATTTGTCCTGCCCTATTACAATGGGGATCGATACAGAATTAGGTCGAAAATAGCCTGGGAGAATCAATGACGAGCTTGAGTGTAGGTACTTGATTCAGGGTACCCTTTCACGCTTATACAAAGATTATGTCCACTTGGGGATGTGCAAACAATGTCTTTCCCAGAACCATGGTTTTGTACCTCCCTAAAAATATGAATGGATGCGATATGGCTTATTGCAAGTAACTCTGGAATTGAATACTCAGAAGAGAGCTGAAAGGCTATTTTAGCCTTATGACGGTGATTGCATTTTCCGAAATGGAGAAGTATCAGTATTTCCTTTGAAAGTCTACGACATGTGACGTTAACAGTCTGCCTTGGACGGATACCGGAAGTGACGGATAAACAATCATTTCAAAGTTCCGCATGTGTGATTGCGGCTAGAATTTTCTCTCTATTAGTCATATTGTCCATCCTAGTTACTCCTTTGGAACAACATACTCGGAGAGTTTGATTCCTTTACTAACTTCAGTTGCATATGACTGATTAATTCCAGAGGCAGCCACAATTTCCTTCACACTGAAATCATTTTTGAGAATGACATCCGCATACTTAACACCGAACAAGTGAATTTTTGCTACTTGCTTTCTATGTGGTGCGTTTCGATACATATCGCTAAGGATTTTCCCGAGCTCATTAACAGTCACTTTCTATCCCTTCTTTCCGTCCGTCAATCAAATCTGATAGGTACATATTTCTACGAAATTTGTTGAGAAGCACTCTTTTAAGAACATATGTGTCAAATCATAATAGTGATTTTGTGCTGAGGTTTCGATACTTCCGGACACAGACAATATACCCTCGGCTATATTGTCAGATGAGGGGCTAAGCTTAAACTCCTTAATTAAAGGTGAGTTCGACGCTGCCAACGAGCTTCCTATCGTCCAGGGTAACTTTTTTACGATTAGATGAAGGAGGTCTTGCGTTGTGGAATGGAGAGTACAGCTTAAATTATATTGAACATGATAGAGCCGTCCAGTGCTGGACAGCTCTAAATTATGCTACTAACCCTTCAAAAAGTAGAAATCCCCCCCCGGAAGGAAGAAACTCCTAGGTAGGTTCGCTACAAAATTGTAAGGCAGCTCGATTAACTATCTAATCTTATTATGGATATAATCGTTAAATGATTACAATACCAAATTGTTATAAGATACCTTTTTCCAGGTTGCGTTAAGCAATGAATCTATTTGGTCCCATTCGTCATCAATCTCCTTCTGGACGTAATCGAGCATCTCCCGTTCTTTATCAAATACCACCCATTTAAATTGTTGGAAGCTATATTTGAAAAATGCTATCCATTGAGGGTAATTAATTGATAATGGATTTTTCGTAATTGCGACTTTACCCGTATTTACAGCGGTGGCGATCAAATGAGCAGAAAATAACATAGTCTGTAGCTTAGGTTTCTTATTGTTTGGTATGTTAATGGGAATTGACTGCATAAGTCCATTTCCTTCGTATAACCGTTTTGCAAAATAGCATAATCTTACAATGACCTCGATGATCAAAACGGGCACAGACATTGTAAGAAAGTGGGAGAAGTCATACCCTTGCCTGTACATAATCCGAGAAACTTCACCGATAGTATAGTCCTGTTTATGAATTTTTCCAAACTGCAGAAATTGAAATAAGGGCATTAGTGGTGCTGGAAGTCCTGCCGAGGTAGCGATATCAGATTTCATGTGCCCAAACACTCTAGAAAGTGCCTCAAATATATTCATTCCCACTGTGTCTTTGCCTGCTATATCTATGTTCTGTACAATTAGTCTTCCGAATTTATCTACTGTTGTGAACTGACTCTTCATAATATCCATTGTTCCAAAAATAAAACCCAGTAATGGATCATGACCAAGTGATTGGTAACGGTGTGTTCTTGGACCAAGCCCAGCTACACTCTCATGCAAACTTCCAGAGTGCGAAGCATCGTATGGAACCCAATTGTCTTTCTCTAATTGTCTAATTTCATTTGGGCTCATGCTACGTTGTATTTTTTCCCGGATGAAATTAGCAAGTGGGCCTCCCTCGCTGCTTTTTGAACCAAGGAATCCAGAATGCTTAGGCATCTTAACAAGGAAAACATCCACGATAGCTGCCAGTACACCTGCCACACCACAAATTGCCCAGTCAAGTTTATCGAGTCTATGGATTTCCGTGAATTTGGCATGTATATGACCTAGTTTATTCTCTACAGCTTGTATTTCTTCAACTGTGAAGATGTCTGAGAAACTAGCATTAGAATTTAAGTTTTGTTCAGTATCTGCAAGGATTTCATCCCATGTGCGTAGCTTAAGCTTTTGTGAATTAAAGGCACTCATGTCGTCTTTCTTGTCTCGATTGTGTATTTCATGTTTAGGTATATGCAAACCAAGTTTACGTAGTATTTGCTCTGATTCCTCAATGGACCTGTCTGTTAAGGAGTTAAGTTTGTTCAACTGTAGGTTAACATTTTGTAGCTCTAACGATTGATTCTTCAGGACATTTAAATGCTGCTGATCTGCCCCAGTTAGTATATATTTGTTATCGAATTTATCAGTGCTCATTGTGCAAGATCTGCCTTAAGGTCTTTAATCGCACCTTGTAATAGAATGTTGAGTGTATTTAAATATTCCAATCGTTCTTGTGTCTGGTTTAGGTTGTTTTTTAATTCGCGAATTATTGCATCATGCTTTTTGAGGGCTTCTTGTAGCAACATTTCTTTAGTTTGAACAAGCCTCTTTTTCTTATTGGAAGACAATAAAGCATACCCACCAACACCTAAGATTACGGCTGGAGCAGCGAGCACACCAATACCCGCAACCATACCGCCACCGATAACAGCTCCAGCTGTAGCCAGCCCGGATGTAATTCCTGCGGCACTCAATCCCGACACTCCAAGGATTGTCAATAAACCAAACCCAGCTGCTCCGCCAACACCGATCCCAGCTACGGCACCAAGAACTTCTGGAATATCGCTTGTTTTTATTGTTCTCGCTTTATCACTGACGGCTGCGCCAGCTTCTGTAACGATTTTTTGTATAGGAATAAGAGCCTCTGTGTTCTTATATAAAGTTTTTGCCATTTGATTACTCCTTCTTAGTAGGATGATATATATACAGATTTTAACACGTAAACCAAAAGACCTAAAGATGCATTTGGAATTATACTATATTCCTATTTTAAGGTGCCAATCTGGTCTGATTCGCCAGAAGATTAGCCCGTGTGGAGGCTTTAATGGAGTTCAATATTAGATCTGAAGTCTTACGTAGAACTCACGATTGAGGTTTGTAACAGCATAGAAATTATATTTTCAAATGAGTGGAAACAAGTTTAAGTCAAAATGGCCATGTTGTCAGCAGAAGGGGCTATGCTTATAAAATGTTTCTCGTCTCCTCAACAAAAGTGAGTTCGACGCTGTCAACTCGCTTTCTGTCGTCCAGCGTAATTTTCTTTACGATTTGCTATGTTAAACCCTCTTGTTGATATTTAAGAACATTTGTCTATAATTGGGGTGACGTCATGTTTTGGAGATGTTTTTCACATGGATTTACAGAAGCCCAAAAAACTTGCCGATGCCTTGGACGATAGAGTAATACTAGAGCTTATTTACTTTTAGTAGTTTTGAATAAAGGGAAGGCGACTACGATTCGAGATATCGACGAAATTCAAGAGCAAAGCATAAAAAACGGGCTTGTTTGTCCGCACTACAAAAATCACTCCGTTGTACGGTTTGGGAAATACATTATCAAAACACGAATTGGCGATGTAAACGGCAGGGTTACCGCTGGAATCTTGCCTTCAACGTTTAACGACTTGACGAATACACCCATTCAATGCATAAGGAAAATAATATTAAAGTTAAGAAGAGAAGTGAGTTTACTCTATCGTAAGGATGATCCCCACATGAAAATTTTATTAGTCGAAGATGATAAGACGATCGCCTCAGGTCTCGAATATTCACTACAGCAGGATCATTACTCAACGGTTCTATGTCATGATGTCGCCTCAGCCAAAAAGGTACTCGAAGAAGATATCGATCAGTTTGCTTTGTGCCTGTTCGATTTACAGCTTCCGGACGGAAGCGGCTATGAATTGTGCAGGATGGTGAAAGAGCGGCGGGACATTCCGGTCATTTTCCTAACGGTGATTGATGATGAGGTCAATGTTGTGATGGGTCTTGATATGGGGGCTGATGATTACATTACAAAGCCTTTTCGGGTTCGTGAGCTTCTCTCCCGGATCAAGACTGTTTTGCGGAGATACCAAAAGTCGCCCTACACGGGAGCGATCATAGATATCGACAATGTCCGTATCCATACGCTGGAAGGTAAAGTGCATAAAAACGGCGTCGAGGTCTCGCTGACCGCCTTAGAATATCGCTTATTGCTGATCTTCGGCAACCACCTTGGACAGATTCTCACAAGAAATCAGCTCTTAGAGCAAATCTGGGACGTGGCTGGCGAGTTCGTGAACGACAATACGTTAACAGTTTATATTAAAAGGCTGAGGGAAAAACTGGAGGATGATCCAGGGCAACCGACTTTGATCAAAACCGTACGTGGTTTAGGCTATAAGGTTGGTGATTAGATGCTGCGTAGTAGGGAAATTCAATTGTTATTGCTCATCATGGGCTCCATTAGCGTAACTGCAATCATTGTGTCTGCGTTCATCTCGTTTGTCACAGCAGCGTTTGTTTGTATTCTATCCATTCTGCTTATTGCCAGCAGCTTGTTATTCACGAGATGGAGATACCGCGAGCTAGAGAAGCTGTCCATCTATTTGCGGGAGATTAGCAACGGCAACGATACACTTGACGTTCGGGATAATCAGGAAGGCGAGCTTAGCATTTTAAAAAATGATATTTATAAGGTGACGCTCATGCTATCGGAACATCGGTCGCTCCTGCAGCGGGACAAAATTCAGCTGACGGATGCCATATCTGATATTTCACATCAGCTCAAGACGCCACTCACTTCCATGACGGTCATGGCGGATTTATTAAGCGCCCCTGACTTGCCTCCGGCCAAAAGAACAGAGTTCACCCATTCTATTCGCATTCAGCTTGAACGCATCGATTGGCTTGTTTCCTCTTTATTAAAACTATCGAAAATGGACGCGAAAACCATCCCATTCAACAAAGATGTAATTCCGATGAAAAAGCTTATTCAAAAGGCATTAGAGCCGGTAATGATCCCGATGGATATTAAGGGACAAAATCTTTCCATCACGGGAGCTGACGAAGTCGCTTTTATCGGCGATTTCAATTGGACAGTCGAAGCAGTCCTCAATATTTTGAAAAACGGTGTAGAGCACACGCAGGAAGGCGGAACCATTTCTATCGCATTTTCCGAAAATGCTTTATTTACGGAGATCATTATTGCCGACAATGGACAAGGCATTCCAAAAGAAGATTTACCTTATATTTTCAAACGTTTTTACAAAGGGAAAAATGCCAGCGAAGGGAGTATCGGGATAGGGCTTGCGATGGCTCACAGCATTATTGCCAGCCAGAACGGAGTGATCGATGTGACGAGCGATAGCGGGCAAGGCACGCAGTTTCGGATTAAATTTTATAAGCAAGTCATTTAGGATACTCCGTAAGTGACTGAATTGTCACCTTCATCGTCACCGGAAAGTCATGTTAGACAGATACAATGATATCCATCAGATAAGCGATGGAGGTACCACAATGCAATTGAAACAACAACGTAAGATTCTTTTGTTCCTGACCATATCCTACTCTATTTTAGTTCTTTATTTTATGTTTTTCGCTTTCGGTAGAGCAGGTAAAGCAGGGTACGCTACTGAGCACACCTTTATTTTTTTACCAGACAGTTTTTTTAAGATGCCAAGTCTACCTGATTTTCTGCACCCAACGTTGATGGATTTTGTGGGTCTTGGAAACTTCATAGCCTTCACCCCTTTTGGGATCTTCATTCCGTTGTTATACCGGACTAGCTTTGTCCGATTTATTACATTGTTCATCTTGTCCATATTCGTACTGGAGACCATTCAGGGAATAACGATGCTTGGCAGCTTCGATACGAACGACGTCATTCAGAACGCAATAGGCGCAGCAGTTGGATTCGGGGCGTATAAACTTGGATTTCGTACAACAAACGTCTGGAGAAATATAGCGGCTACAGGTATTTCCATAGTTGTCCTTATGAGCGGGATCTGGGGGTGCTTTGTAGTGGTTGATAAAGTGTTCACCAAAGAAATCGGTCCTTTTATAGCTATAGATGAATTGAAAGACAGCACCGGAAATCCAGCAGCGGGAACTAAACCGTCCAGTCTTATCATTGGCGGTCACAACGTGAAACCCCAATATAATGTGTATAGCACCGCAGGAAAAATTAAGGAAACGTATACGTACACGTTAGGCATTGAGAAGGAGATGTATCTCTTCATAAATTATGGCATACCTGACCAAAAGGGTAGTTATGGAAGCGTCAGTGTTTCCGTCGATGGGGATGAGTACCTTCACATATCTGCAGGAGATCAAGGTCATGAGATAGGTGAGTCTGAAATGTATCTCCCGCAGGCAAATGAGCTTAGGATCACCATTGAGGGAGAAGGAACGCTATGGGATGTTGGATATAGCAAGATGAAGTATTTCTGGGAATGAGTATCAAGGAAAGGAGGGATACCTTTGGAGATTTTAAGAATGGAGCATCTATCTAAAGTGTACGGCACAGGTGAATCTGTGGTAAAGGCGCTTGACGATGTTTCTTTCTCTGTTCAAAAAGGCGAATTCGTCGCGATCATCGGCCCGTCCGGCTCGGGGAAATCGACGCTTCTCCATATGCTGGGCGGTGTGGATCGGCCGACTAGCGGTAAAGTTTTTGTCGAGGATACGGACCTGTATGCTTTGAACGAAACACAGCTGGCCATCTTTCGGCGCAGGCAAATCGGTTTGATCTACCAGTTCTTCAACCTGATTCCTGTCCTGACGGTGGAGGAGAATATTACGCTGCCGCTCCTGCTGGATAAGCAGAAAGTAGATAAAAAGCATCTGGATAGTCTTGTCAGTACGCTAAATTTGCAGCATCGGCTTAACCATCTGCCGAATCAATTATCTGGTGGACAGCAGCAACGGGTCTCAATTGGCAGAGCAATTATTGGCAATCCTGCGATCATGCTGGCAGACGAGCCAACGGGGAATTTGGATAGCAAGAATAGCAGCGAGATCGTCGAACTTTTGAAAATGCTGAATAAAACCTATCATCAAACGCTGATCGTGATTACGCATGACGAACAAATCGCCTTACAAGCCGATCGGATCATCTCGATTGAAGACGGAAGAATTGCCAAAGACGAGGTGATCCGGCGATGAATATTGTCAATACGCTCACCCTCCGGCATTTGAAGCAAAACAAGCGAAGAACACTCGTAACCATCATCGGTGTAATCATTTCGGTGGCCATGGTGACAGCGGTTGCAACATTTGTTTTTTCCTTTTCCAATTTAATGATTAGGCAGACCATTGCGGAAAGAGGGGAGTGGCATGTCCAATATCAAGATGTAACCAAAGAACAACTCGCGGCGATACGCGCCGATGATGCAACTAAAACGGTTGCGGTCACAGGAGATCTTGGATATGCCTTATTAGAAAGGGGGCAGGATCCCAATAAGCCGTATTTGATCATCAAGGAATATGATGCACAAGCTTTCGCGCAATTTCCAATTGGATTAAGTAAGGGGCGTCTGCCGAAAAGTGACAAGGAAGTCGTTATTTCCGAAGCCGTTGCAACGAATGCTAAAGTGAAATACGAAATTGGTGATCACTTAACCCTTCGCGTGGGCGAACGATTTCAGCAAGGGGGCGATCTACCGCTGAATGAAAGAGATCCGCTGCGTAGGGTAAACGATACTTTGGCCGAAACGCTACAGCATATAAAGACAAAGGATTATACGGTGGTGGGGTTCATCAAACGTCCCGTGTGGGAAACGGCTTGGGCTCCAGGATATACAGTTATTAGCTATCTCGATGACAAGCTTATCGGGGCAAATGATGGAGTTAATGCGGCCGTAGTCCTTCAGAGTATTAATCCCAACTTGTTCACGCATGCGGAGAACTTGGCTGAAAGAAACCACATCAAGAGGGTCCAATTTAATAACGATTTACTTCATTATTATGGCTTGTCCAAAAATAAAACCTCATACAGCACCATATACTCCTTATCGGTGATCCTGATAGCCGTTATTATGATCGGCTCGGTTTCGCTTATCTATAATGCTTTCGCAATATCCGTTTCGGAACGTTCCCGCCATTTAGGGATGCTCGCAAGCGTAGGGGCTACGAAAAGGCAGAAGAGAAACGCTGTGTTTTTTGAAGGTGTCGTCATTGGTGCGATCAGCATTCCCCTTGGGATTTTATGCGGTCTTGCAGGGATGGGAATTATCTTTTGGTTCATGAATGCCATGATTCAAGGCGCGTTATGGACCACTGAAAAGCTGACGCTCATCGTCACGCCGTTAACGCTTTTGATCATCTGTGTTGTCTCGATACTGACGATTTTCATTTCGACGTATTTCCCGGCGATCAAAGCATCCAAAGTATCCGCCATGGACGCCATTCGTCAAACAAGCGACTTAAAGCTCACAGTCAAAGCCGTGAAAACATCGAAATTCATTCGCAAGCTCTTCGGCATCGAAGCGGAAATCGGATTAAAAAATCTAAAACGGAACAAACGAAGATATCATGCCATCGTATTTTCGCTCGTGATCAGCATTGTTCTGTTTTTGACAGTATCCTTTTTTACTGCCGGGGTGAAACAATCCCTGAATATGTCGCAAGAAGGCGTCAATTTCGATATTGGCGTATCGTATAGCAATGGAAAAAGAATAGACGATTCCTTGGTACAAGCGATTGCATCCCTGGATGGAGTAACGGAATACAACGTGATGCATGATTTGTATAAGAACGCTTGGATTGATGAAGCGTTCATCGCCGATGAACTGCAAGAGAAGGTTAAGAAAGATAAGAGTTTGCTGCAAGACGGAAAATATCCTTACGATATTAAGATCCATGCCTTGAATGATTTTAGTCTGCAAGTCTATGCCAAAGCGGTCGGGGTAGATTACGAACGGCTCACAGATCCGGAGCATCCTGCCGCGATCGTGAGGAATACGATCCATTACAAGGATATGGACACAGGAAAATATGTGCAGACGAAGGCCGTATATGCGAAGGTCGGTCAAGTCATCGAATTAACGAATATATATGAAGCAAATGTGAGAGATACGAAGCTAAACAAAGTAACCATTGCCGCATTGACGGATCAAGCCCCTATGGGGATGAACGCGATAGGTATAGGCGGGTTAGATATTATCGTTTCGGAACGGGTTTTGAATACATTGTCAGTCGATGAGAACCTTATTAACGTTCACACCTCCCTCCATTTGAAAAGTACGGAACCGATGAAGACGCAGCAGGAAATCGAAGAGATGCATGAGACCAATCTGAATGTCAGTAATTTATATCAATTCAGAAAAAGCGAAGAGCAACAGATTCTGTTGATGTCCGTCTTATCTTATGGTTTTATCGTATTGATCTCAGCGGTTTCCATTGCGAACATTTTTAATACGATCTCCACGGGTATATTCCTTAGAAAACGAGAATTTGCGATGTTGAAATCCGTTGGCATGACGCCAAAAAGCTTTGCGAAAATGATGAACTATGAAAGTGTTTTTTACGGAGTCAAGTCGCTGCTCTTCGGGCTGCCCGCCAGTTTCGTCGTGATGTATGTGATCTATAGGGCATTTGCGAATAAATTTAGCTACGGGTTCACCCTACCATGGATAAGCATTGTGTCTGTCATTGTCGCCGTTTTTGTCATTGTCGGTTCGGCCATGCTATATTCCAGCGTAAAAGTAAAAAAGGAGAACATTATTGATGCGTTAAAGCAAGAGAATATATGATAGGCCACCCGATCACATTACTGAATTGCCGCACTCAATTATCAGAATAAACAAACAGGCTAAGATAGATCAGCAGCGATCTTTATCTTAGCCTGTTCTTATTAGTTCACGGCTTAATTTCTAAGTGTAGGAATTAGGCGATGATGATGGATTAACAAGTCTAATCCATCAATTATATCGCTGACGGTGATATCGCTAGACATTAACGTTACCGTTGCACAGCCTTCTTTTCCAATGACTGCAATGGAGAGATCAGCTTCTCGAAACATTAGCTCATCATTCACACCGTTGCCCATAACAGCAACACCATGTTCAAGCTGGCTAATAAACTTTCGCTTTTCTTCCCGCTGATTATCTTTACCGATAACATGCAGTTCTACAGGTAAACCTTCACATTCTCTAGCTGCGCTACCATTACTATCCGCAGTTAATACATGGATTTTAATTAATAGTTGTAGTTCTGTAAGCTTCTCTCTAACATTCGGTAAAACCTGTCCGTCTAGAGCAATTGTTCCATTAAAATCTAGAACGAGATGGGAAAGAATAAGCTTCTCCCGCCCAGGAATATGTACTTGCATTGTGTTACTCCCTTCACTATACGTGGTGTTAATTGTAGCACTAAAAGAATATAGAATCCGTATTCTATGCTAGATTTTCTTCTTATCCAATATAATCTTTAAAAGTTTATTTACAATTTCATGTACTGGCAGAGAACCGTCAACAATGAAATCCGAATGGGGTTTAACAGTGTTCAACATCTCTAGATAAGCGACTCTGCCGCGAGAAAGATAGTTACTAGCGTCTTCTAGTACAGATTGTATGGGACGATCACTATAATCTCTGAGGATTCGACGTGCCATAGCAACATCTAGGGGAGTATCAATAAAAATAGTAAAATCAATAAGACCAATCATCTCGTTGTGCAGATAGGCAAAAGGGTAGTCGAGCAGTATATACTCAACAGATTGTCGATGTTCTGATAATAAAATCTTTAGATCACTTACCAGAGGTGTTAGTATCCAGTCATTAACATTAGCCCCATTCTCAATCCATTCGCAGATATCATCAGGACCATCAAAGTCGTAATTATCAAAGTATAGAACGTTAGAGTTAACCAGTTTGTTATTTAGTTCCTTAACCATTGTTGTTTTTCCTCCACCTGACACAGCCGCAATTGATATGACCAAAGGCTTTTTGTTACTCCTCATCTTACTCCTCCTTCTGGTGTTACTTTTCTTTTAGTCTATCGGTAACATATATATTTCTTTGTGTGAAATCCATTCAAATCCTATGTTTGAGTAAAGTGTGCGAGCAGGGATGTTATCTGTATCTGTTTCTAATTGCAGACGCTGGGCACCGGACTTACTAGCAAGCTCAATTGTACGATTTAAAAGGGTCTTTGCAACGCCAAGTTTGCGATATTTGGGCAAAGTAAAAACATCTTGAATCTTTAATATCGGTAGTCCCTTTGTTGTTGAGAATCCCCAATGAAAGGTGACAAAACCTAAGCATTCATCCTCATGTAGGGCAAGTAAGCAGAAAGCATTATTGAACACCAACAAACGTAATAATGCTGCTTTACATTCTTCCTGGTTTTGAGCATCCCAGCCGCTTTCAAGTCTGTAAGCGGCTAATAGTAAACTAGCTTCATCGACTAAAGAATCATTCAATTCAACAACTTTAATCTCCATAACTCACTCTCCTATGTTAAAAGATAATGAGATTTTCACACATATTTCCCAAAAAATATAGACTTATACTTTTCGTTTTGTTACGATGTTGAATAAGGTTTATTTAAAAATTCAGACTCTTTTTAGTGATTATTAGAATGTTCAGCTTGAATTTCATAGCTCATAAATAAATAGAGGGCCGCAGGAGTTACACTGCGATCCTCTATTTTTTGTCCAGTACATGATTTTTGTGTTTTTAAAACTCTTAAACGAGCGTCTCGGCAGAAGCACGGATATAATCCTCGTACCTGCGCGCCTCCAGGTTCAACTGCTCATCTGTAGTTTCCATTGAATCGTACATAACGAAAGAAGGCAAATAGATTCCGTCGACGTATTTGATGGACGCTTCCAGCGGTCTAAGGAACTCGTTAACTGTGATTTCGTGATAATCTTGTTCGCTAGCGCCTACTGTGATCGCCAGGATAAACTCTTTTCCATTCAGATGGTCGCCTTCAGTTCCAAAGGCCCATCCGTATGTCAGCACGTCGTCGAACCATTTTTTAAGCAGTGGTGGTGTGCTATACCAATAAAAAGGGAACTGAAAAACAATTCGATCATACTTGAGCAATAGCTGTTGTTCCCGCTCTATGTCGATGGTCCAATTCGGATACTCCTTGTACAAGTCGTGGATATGAATGTTGTCATGCGGACTCAGCTCCTGAATTAGAGCACGGTTGGCCCGGGATTCCTCCAAGGATGGATGTGCAACAATAACCAAAATGTTCATGTGTTTCTTCCTCTCTCCTAAGTGGTATCATCAAGGCTTCTTACACCTGACAACCACATTATTCAAGAGAACTGGAACATTGTAAAGTACGCTGTTTTTCCATACTAGGTCAGGTTTAACGTACCTTTAGACAGCACGTGGGCTCTTGGTAAGTATGGTAAACCGTACTTAGTATGTTTTTTCGGTGTATTGGTTAAGCCTGCAACCTTTGATACAATAACAGCAGTTGCAGAGAACGGTCAGGAAGTGAGGAGCACATGTATGTCCGAAGATTTAAGCAAGTCTCCCATATCACAGGGAATCGTGGCTATCCTTCAAGCAATTGGAGGTAAGTGGAAGCCATTTATCTTATATATCTTGTTGAATGATGGTACCAAGCGGTTCGGAGAGCTGAGACGGATCATTCCAAGCATCACCCAAGGCATGCTGACCAACCAGCTTCGTGAGCTGGAGCAGGACGGACTCATTGTCCGCCGGGTGTATCAGGAAATCCCGCCCAAAGTGGAATACACCATCTCTGAGCACGGAAAAACACTTCATTCGGTGCTTAATGATATGTGTGACTGGGGATTTTATCATATCGAGCATAGCAAGAATGTGAAGGAGCAAAACGAGATGCCAGGTTCATGACACAAGCCAGGGTACGTTAACCAGAAATCAGTAGTAGATTTACTTAAAGTCCCCCTCGAAGATCCTCACGAGAACTGCTGACGGTACTTCCGCGGCGACATTCCCTCGATTTTGGCGAAGCTGGAGCTGAAATAGGGAACATGATTGAAGCCAACTTCTTCAGCAATGCGGGCCACCGGATAATCGGTCTGCATCAGGAGGAGCTTGCTTTGCTGAATCCGGTAATGCAGCAGATATTCCATCGGCGAGCAGCCGTATTCCTTGCCCATGCACCGTGCGATATAGACAGGATGGAAATTCAGATGCTCACCTAGCCGCTTGGCGGTAATGTCTTCACGATAATGGGTGCGCAGGTAGGAGGCAGTCTGTTCGGCGCATGCCCGGGAGGGCGTGCTTCGTTCGCTATTCAGGGAAGCCGTCAGATGCTGAATGACCTCCTGGAACAAAAGCTGCTGACGTAACGGTGTAGCGCTCAGATGGGCGCTGGGTCCGAGCTGAATGAGCTGGTCCAGCAGGCTCTGAACGGTCTGCGGTTGCCGCAGTGCTGCGTACTGTGGCAGGTTGAGTGTGAACGGACGGACCTCGAATAGCTGCGAGTTTTGAAGCTCACTGCCCATAGGGCTGCCACCCTTCAGAGGCTCATACTCATCCGATACACTCCAACAGCCTCCCGTATGAAAGTGCAGCCAATAATACGTGGTCCGTTCCGTACAATCCATTGTGCCGAAATGATGGTTGCCCGGACGAAGGATCAACATTTCCCCCGCCTGCACCTCAAAGCGCATGTCCTCTTCTCCCATGTATAGACAGCCGCTTTTCACTACTAACAGATCGAATACACCGATGTGATGGCGCCCGATATGGCGGTGGCCAGCTTCGAAATAATGCAGCCCGCTAACAATATAATGCAGCATCGGAGGGACGGTGAAATGCAGAATAGTCACCCGGACCACTCCTTTCGTTCAGGTTGGAATATTGAAAGTTTTGGTTGATTATGTGTACTTAAATCGGATCGTTTTCCTCTATAATCATATACTAACCACAGAGATAAATCATGTCAATGTAGACAGAACATCAGGGTTGGTATACTTGCAAGGAGGGTTTGTTTTGTGAAAAAGAATACTGGGGGATTTGGGCTGTGGATGCTGGCCTGGCCTATATTCCTGGAGATTTTTCTCCAGACGTTGCTGGGGACGGTGGATACGCTGATGGTCAGCCGGATCTCGGATGATGCTGTTGCGGTTGTCGGGATCTCGAACCAATTATTCGGTGCTTTAACCACGTTATTTACGACATTTGCCGGAGGCGCGGGTATTCTGATCGCCCAGCGGATGGGCTCGAAGAAGATCAAAGAGGCACGTACCCTGGCGATTATGGGGGTGTCAGCGAGCTTTGTTCTCGGCGTTGCCGTTAGTATCTTTCTATTGTTCTTTGCTGCTCCGATCGGAGGACTGCTGAATATTTCGGGCGATCTTCTTCCGCTTTCCAATATATATATTTCGCACGTGGGCGGCGGCTTGTTCATGGTCGGCCTGATCGCTTCACTTGGAACAGCGATTCGTAATACCGGGAACACCCGGGGGCCGATGTATACGGGTATATTGGTGAATGTCGTTCATATTATTTTGAATTATCTATTTATTTTTGGTGTAATGGGCATGCCGAAGCTGGGACTTGCGGGAGTGGCGATCTCCACGATTATAAGCCGGGCAATCGGGCTGATCATGTTGTTCGTGATGTTCAGGCGCGCATTTGAGATCCGAATCGGGCTGAAGGATTTTCTTATTTTTGACAAGCGATTGTTCAGGGAAATCCTGAAGATTGGCTGGCCGCTTGGTGTCAATTCATCCTGCTGGGTGTTCTCGCAGCTAATCGTTTACTCATTCCTGGCGGTGCTTGGCTCAGAAGCTCTGGCTGCACGCACCTATCTGAATACGCTAGAATCCTACTGTTTCACCTTGGGTTACGCTGTCGCCTTAGCGGCACAGATTCAAATCGCTCACTTGTACGGAGGAGGAAAGACGAGGGAAGCCTACAAACTGGCCTATCGCACCCTGCTCATTGGGCTTGCAGTTGTGATGGGCAACATGCTGCTTCTCTTCCTGTTCGGACGACAAATATTAGGGCTCTTTACTCAAGACCCGGGAATCCTTGCACTTGGTGTGTCGCTGCTGGCAATCAATCTGATTCTGCAGCCGTCCAAAATGCTCAACATGGGAATGGGCAACGCCCTAAGTGCCATTGGCGATACCCGGTATATGATGTATACGTCTATTGCTTCTATGTCGTTGATTGGCGTTGGTTGTTCCTACGTATTCGGGATTTGGGCAGGATGGGGGTTAATTGGCATTTACTGCTGCATGATTGTCGATGAGCTGGTTAGAGGTCTGTGCGTCCTGCTACGCTGGCGCGGTCAGAAAGTGCTGCGGAAGGCCGAAGCCGAACGGCTTGAACCTGCCGGCACTCCGCTACCAGGGAATGGTGCAACAACAACCTCATATTCAACCTGAAAACAGAGGAGAGGGTCCGTACGCGGGGGCTCTCTTTTTTTATAAATTAATGCTTTCACTGTGCGACTTGCGTGAGAATTATCTCTATAGTCATCGGCGTCCTTGAATGTCTTCCGATTCGTATAAAAGGATTTTTAAGCGCGCTTATGGAATAGATACAGATCAATATTGCTTAAGGGGTAAGATCAATGGAACATTACTTATTTTATCAATCGGCTTATGTACGGACGCAACTGTTAAAGAGTGTGGAAGGACTGGAGGAGGAAACCGCCTTACACATTCCGCAGGGCTTCCGTAATCACATTCTGTGGCATTTGGGACATGTATACACATTGAATGAACGTTTTGCTTTCAAAAATATCGGGCTACCGATGCATTTGCCGGATGGTTTCCTGGAGTTGTTTGAGAACGGCACGTCCCCGCTTACCGCTCCTGCATCATTAGCATTCCCGAGTCTTGAAGAACTAAAGTTACTTCTACAGGAGCAGCCGCAGCGCATTCAGCGCACCTTAGCTGACCGCTTGAAGGACCCTATTGTGCCTGCATATACGACATCGGGAGGTATGAGACTAGGATCAGTTGCGGAATTTCTCAGCCTCAATCTGTACCATGAAGGTCAGCATTTGACTGCTATTAAATTGTACAAGACGCTGCTGGCGGGGACACCTTCCTAATATGAAATGGTATAATTTACATATACGAAGGGACTGAGAACAATGTAGTTCACAACCAGAAATATAAATCCTTGCGCAAGATCTCCGCCACTTTTTTGCGAAGGCTGGGAGATTTTCAATTTACTTTAGGAGGGTTTATATGATTAACAACATTTGGACTGGCGATAAAGTAAGATTACGAGCGATTGTACCTACCGACTGGGAAAAGTTCCACAATAATGATCTCGATTCTGAAAGTGCCAGGCTCTGCGATATGATCTATTTTCCAAGATCAGAAGAAGGTACGAAGAATTGGGCTGAGCATCAAGCGTCCAAAAGCCCAGAGGGTGATAACATCATGCTAGCGATTGAGACACTCGATGGCAGTCTTGTTGGTAGTATTAATGCACATAACTGTGATACGCGGCATGGGACGTTTAAGTATGGTGTAGCCATTTTTCGAGAACACTGGCGCAAGGGATACGCTTCTGAGGCAGTAATGATCTTGTTACGCTATTATTTCGAAGAGCTGCGCTATCAGAAAGTGACCGCACATGTCTATGCTTTTAACGAAGGTTCGATTGCCCTCCAAGAGCGTCTTGGATTTCTTCAAGAGGGCAGACTGCGGAATATGATTTATTCCAAAGGACAACACTTCGATGAATATGTATTTGGCTTAACGAAGAGCGAATTCGAAAGCTAAAGAGGTTAAGGGAACAGAGTGGCTGCCGATTTATTGGTAGCCATTCTGTTCCTCTTTTTTTTGTTGGTATGAATGGAGATTTAATTTTATCATCCTAAGCGGTGAACAAATCCCTCTTCCACTTCTTGTAAATTAGCCGCCAATCCTTTATGCTTACAATAGAACGATCGTTCAAAAGGAATGAGAATCATGAAAAGGCATTATGATAGTGAGCAGACAAGGAAGATCATAGCGGAGAAAGCAGCGCAACTTTTTTCGCAAAAGGGCTTTGCTGGAACATCGATTTCAGATATCTCCAAGGAATCAGGTTTTAGCAAAGGGCATGTGTATTATCATTTTGAGAATAAGGAAAAGCTGTTCATTACTATAGCTCAGGATGCTATGCGGGTGTGGGGTGAGAAGTGGAATGCTCTCTCGCCAAATTACCCGACAGCAACAGAAAAATTGTACACAGTAGCTATCTTTGTGCTGGATAATTACAAAACCCCGCTGCTTAAGGTCCACCAGGAATTAATGGGGAATCCGGCTTCATCGCCGGAAATGCTCAAGCAACTGTACGACCTGGTATCAACACCTATGCGCGCGTATGAGGCTGTTTTCCAATATGGAATCGAAAGCAATGAATTTGTTATCGAGGATGTGCAGGCTGCCACATTTCTGTTCGGGAACTGGTTAGGTGCATTATGTCAGCATATCTATACGATGGACTATGATACGTTGCGGGGGATGTTCGAACAAAGCGTTACCATCTTTTTAAAGGGGATTCTGAAGTAGTAAGAATTCTCTTTATTAAGAATAGAACGATTGTACTAATCTTTTCAACTACATTCAATAGGGATGTGATGGTAGTGAAAGCATTGAACCAAGTAGCGATTGTAACGGGTGGTGCTTCGGGTATTGGGAAGGCTATTGCCGAGCAATTAGTGAGCAACCATGTATTTGTCGTCATTGCTGATATTGATGAGTATGGTGGTAAGCAGGTGGTTAGCCAGATTGAAAAAGAGGGCGGCAGTGCACAATTTGTAAGGCTGGATGTTACGGATGCTGATCAGATAGAGGCGCTAGTGCTCAACGTGCACAGGGAACATGGGAGATTGGATTATATGTTTAACAATGCAGGGATCGCAATGTACGGGGAACTGTATGATATGTCGCGAGAGCATTGGGAGAGAATCGTAAGTGTTAATCTCTGGAGTGTGATCCATGGTACACAAGCCGCGTATTCTCTAATGAAAAAGCAAGGCTTCGGACATATTGCTAATACCGCATCCGTGGCAGGACTAGGCCCTTCACCAACGGCTACCGCTTACGCAACAACCAAGCATGCTATCGTAGGTTTGACGACATCTCTCCACTATGAGGCGGAAACGTTCGGTGTAAAGGTGAGCACATTATGTCCGACATTCGTTAATACATCCATCTTTTCAACGGCTGAAGGAATCAACATCGACAAAGTGAAAATGAATGAACAAATGAAAAAAAGGAAGATGATGAGTCCCGAGCAGTTTGCACGGATCGCTTTAAGAGGTCTTGAGCGAAATGAGCCATTGGTTTGCCCAATGCCTTTTCGGCGGACTAGCGATATATTCTTTATCCTTTTTCCGAGGATTCATCGCAAGCTCATCCGTTTCTTCTGTAATGAAGCCCGCAAAGCAAATATAAATACAGTCCATTAATTTAAAGGTTTTCCCAATGTTCGCAGAAATGCCTCCATATTTCTTATATTTGTAGCACAAAAAAACAACAGGCAACTTATTAACGCCTGTTGTTTTTTACATTACTCATAGACACCAACCACTTACATTGCATTGGCCATACTCATTATCCCCCACAGCCACCACCGTGCCGTCTGACTTAAGGCCGAGTGTATGAGCGCAACCTGCCGCCACCGCTACAATATCACGCCAGCCACTTACATCACATTGGCCATATTTATTATCGCCCACAGCTATGACTGTCCCATCTGATTTAAGCCCGAGGGTATGATAACTACCCGCCGCTATCGCCACAATATCATGCCAACCGCTAACATCGCATTGGCCATGCTTGTTCCGACCCACAGCCGCTACCGAGCCGTCCGCTTTAAGCCCCACCGTATGAAGGTAACCCGCAGCGACCGCCACAATATCACGCCAGTCACTAACGTTGCATTGGCCCCACTGGTTGTTACCTACAATCGTCACTGTGCCATCCGATTTAAGTCCGGCAGTATGCCAGTCACCCGCCGCCACCGCCACAATATCACGCCAGTCACTAACATTGCATTGGCCTTCATTATTTCGACCCACAGCAACCACCGAGCCATCCGATTTAAGCCCGACGCTACGACGCCAACCCGCCGCAACAGCCACAATATCGCGCCAATCACTAACATTGCATTGATCATGCTTATTCCAACCCACAGCAACCACCGAGCCATCTGATCTAAGACCGATTGTATGAGCATTACCCGTGTTCGTCGCCATATGAACATTACCTGCCGCAACCGCGACAATATCGCGCCAGCCGCTTACATCACATTGACCACATTTGTTATCACCCACGGCAGCTACCGTTCCGTCCGCTTTAAGCCCAACGGTATGACGGCGACCCGCCGCAATTACAACGTTCATCAGTCTCACTCCGTTTCTTTTTCACATGCGCGATCACTTGGCGAAGGGCTTCACCCTATAAGACAAGCGTACTATGCTGTGTGAAAAGAATCCAATTCTAAAAGTATGTAAAGTTCATTTAAGATGTTCACTGCCTATCTCCTAGTTGTTTCCAATGTTATGATTTCAAATATCAGATGCGCAGCTGATAACCCAATAATTAGAGTACGAGAGGGGAAGTTATAAGATGAGCAAGGACAATACACTTAAGTCGATACTTTCGGAAAAGGTAAGTATGACACCGGCCGGTTTTATAGCAGATCAGTTAAGCCCGCAGCAGTTTGCGGATCACTACGAATTGTTTTTTGACAAGATATTTGACATCAGCTCATCCGATATTTCGGGTATAGAGGGGTATGGGGAATTCGACGAGGAATGCAAAGTGGCCTATGGAACCTGCAGGGAGTACCTGATTGATAACTTTGCAGATGACCGTGAGGGGTATTGGCTGAACTGGAGAGAGCTGTTCGAAACGACCGTTTTAGATCGTGAATTCTTCGAAATGTATTTTAAGGAAATGGAGAAGCGGATTTCTTATTGTGAAGGCCGGCGGTTTTTGGTCAATAATAATACGTTTTTTGAAAATATGATTACAGATGGGCAGACCACGGTGGGATTTCCTGACTGGAGCTACTCCGGCATTTGCGATTTCCTTTTGGATTTTGCCATTATGGATTTGAATAAGCCATATTTAAGAATTCCAGAATTGTTGGCCGAGTATAGTAAGAAAAGAGGAATCGTTATCCCGGATTACAAGGAAAGATTCCTGTGTATGGCGTATTATAAAGGAATCGATGTCTTGCGCTGGCATGCATCTATTGATGACACGGGATCCTGCAGCTCGATTGTGAAGTCGATCAGTGAATTGAAAGACCGAATGGATGCTATATCTATATAGATGGTGATGAGATGAAATATGAGAATGCCGGAGATATACTGCCGACGGAGCTGCTCAAAGAACTGCAAAAATATGCGGCAGGCAAGCTGTTGTATATCCCCTCGGGGGAGGAAAAAAGAGCCTGGGGCGAAACGTCAGGTTACCGGGAGACCTTGCAGAAGCGTAATCTCATGATTCGCAACAAGTATGGTCATGGAGTGACAGTGGCCGAGCTTGCGGATGAATACTTTTTATCCTTGGATTCTATTAAAAAAATCATCTATTCGAAGAAAAATGACTCACATATCACGTACGCGCCCACTTTGGAATCGGCATTGCAATATACTAATGCTGGGATGCTGGAAGAATGGATTCACTGCTATCTGCTGCTTACCCGAAACGCTGCTTCTATCTTACATGACTTCGTGGAGGAAAAGCCCCGGTATTACGGTGTCGTTAAGTTTCCATTGCGGCTCATTCAGCGGGACGGGGTGGAGAGTGGGGGAGATGATCATATCATCGACGATGCAGTGACTCATCCGCCTCTGCTAATTCGATATGAAGCAGGTAAATTTTATTGCATTGCACAGACAGAGCTATTGGCTATATTAAAGCAGCGCAAAGTAAATGCATACCCGACCATTATTGTGTTGAACGGACATGCCGATTATAAAAGTTTTATGAAGCACTATGGAACTGTATTGTTTTTTTGCAAATAAAAAAGAGCGACACGAAGTGGGAGGCACTCGTGTTGCTCCTTTTTTTCTAAGAGACGGGCTTCTTAACGATAGGAATCCATATTTCCATTTCAGACATGTTATTTCCACGATCATAGGTCATTTCAAACTCGGGAGCATTCGCGTTTTCGTAATTGGAATTCGGAAACCATTCTAAAAAAATGCGCTTCCAGAGGTCGTGGATGTTACTTTGCCCATCGGGGTAGACGCGGGTTGAGAAAATAGCATAGGTTTGCGCAGGAATTTGAAGCTTTTCGAACCCTTCCGGCAAGTCACTTTGAGGTGGAAAATAACCGATCATGTAGGAGAAGTCATCACCTTGTTTGTTGTATAGTATCCCATGGATTTGACCATTTTCTCCTAATCCTGCGGCGGCGCGAATACGATCAACACTTCCATCGGAAATACATTTGGTCCAAAAAGCAGGGATTTCAATGTACGGAAAATATGAAAGGATAATCGTGGAAAGGCTTTTAAAGAAACGCATTTGTCACACGCAGACACTGGCATCACGCTATGCATTTTTTTGAACGCTCGGGAAAAGGCTTCAGGCGACTCATAACCATACTTTAAAGCGACGTCGATCACCTTCGTAGCGCTTTGTTGCAGTTCGAATGCGGCAAGGGTCAGCCGTCTGCGTCTGATGTATTCTGACAGCGTCACATTGGTTATGAACGGAAACATTCGCTGAAAATGATAAGTGGAGCAACAAGCGATTTTCGCCAATTGATCGTAATCAATTTCTTCAGACAGGTGTGTTTCGATATATTCCATTGCGCTGTTCATGCGGTCCATCCAATCCATTCAGATCCTCCTTTCAAGTTTGATTATAGGGTGCGGGAAGAAGAGGAGCCTTGCATTCCTTGCACAAAAATATCATGTTCGATCACCCGTGAGCTCCTGATGTATTTCCAACAGCATATATTCAGCAAACTCCGAAAGTTGGGATGGAGCTATATGCTTATTTGCTCTCATTCCTGTATACTCCTCTAAATAATTTTGAACCAGGTGCTGGTACTTGCTTGGCAAGTTCTCAGTTCCCCAGGCTCCCCCTTCTTTCTTTGAGGAGATCTTGCCTTCCTTAATAAAATAAAGCACTCTACATAAATTTAACGTTACATACATTGGTTTATCCAAAATCTCTTCGGATGCACATTCAATGTCGTACAGGATGGAGGCAAGATAGTGTTGTCTATCAATCGGTGGATAATTTTCTGTAAGTGGCCTGCCGTATAAAGTCCTGCCTCTGTGGTAGGCTACGGCTATTTGAGAGGCTAAGTCCTTATCCTCATACCCCCCACACAAATAATGTTCATTATTCCGATACTGCTCTCTATGAAAATCCGAGAAATGATACTCGCAGGGTGTTGGATACACAAATTCAGTTAAATGCTCCTCCAGAATAATGCTGCATTCAATACTATTTTCAATATCCTCATGGAGGAATAGAAGTCTTTGTGAGAGCTGTTTTGCGGAGAAGAGGGATAATGTTTCTTTTATCACAATCAATACATCAATATCGCTCCTTGAAGGATTAAAACAACCCATCGCCAAAGAACCATGCAAATAGACCCCAACTAAATTGTCACCCAACTCTTCAACAAATAATGACTGTATTCTGTCTAAAACCACTTGCACCTGTATAGCCTCCCCCTATTCTAATAACCAGTATAATTGTAAAAGAATAGTTGAGTCTGAAGTAGGCAAAAAATAAACATAACTAATATTGGTACAACAAGAAGGGTTACAGTGTAGCCGGTCGCTACTTACTGGTGTGATTAACAAGAGTTGCAGTGGAAACTATTTTTTAATCTCTTGCACGAGCAATTGTCTCACTGTCTCCCCGAGATTAACGTGATGGTTTTACTCATTTTTTTTGCGTAGGTTGTTTGGTTGAGGGTTTTGTTAATTTATGTTAAAAATGTTGTACTGACCCATAGAGAGGGGATTTGAGATGAGAAAAATTTATATTATTCAACATTGCCAGTCAGAGCATCACATTAACAATATGTCAGGCGGTTGGACCGATACGCCTCTGACTGAATTAGGAGAGAAGCAGGCTGAGCAGATTGGACTAAAATTAAAGAGCGAACTAGCTAGAGAAGAGTATGTTTTGTATGCTTCAGATTTAATGCGGGCCAAGCAAACGGCAGACATTATTGGAAAGCATCTAGAATTAAATGTGATTGAAGAGGCGGGCTTGCGGGAAATCAATACTGGAGCTGCAATTGGAAAAACAAAAGAGTGGGCATAAGCGAATAGAAACCCTATGGGGGAACTTGGCTTCCACATCGATTATCAGGAGTTTCAGGACGGGGAGACATGGAGGGAATTTTATTTGCGCGTCTGTGATTGTATGGAACGAATCATTCATTCGGAACAGAACAATCTAATCATAGCGACGCATGGCGGAACATTAGGCTATATCATTGCTTGGTGGATGGGCTTTAACATCGATATGTTGGAGAAAGCACACTTTAAGGCTTCGGTGGGCAGTATTTCACTTTTGCAGACAAATAGCTATCAACAGCATGAACTGCATATTTTTAATGATACTTCACATTTATTTGAGTTGAAAAGTTAGTTTGATAGGTTGCATTAAAACCATGTCTGAGGGAGAAAAGGAGAGCCTTCTAATCCCTTCCGAAGAGTAAATAGCGGCATTTTTGTACCTTAATTCAGTTGCGGCTAAGAGTATTTCTTAATTAAGTGCAATTTTGTATGTTAATTCTTCCGTATTATCTGCTTCAGTGGATTTTTCGAAAATTAAGATACATAAATGCTCTTATATTCCTATTTTGGGTGGTTTGAGGGGGATTAAGGTACGAAAATGCTCTTAGTTGGGGATACAAGTTTTTTTCTTCGTGAAGAAGGCTGGGGGTATGGGCAACTGCGGCCTAAAGCCTCAGACTTCACCGGGGAGACACCAAATCTTGTGTTTGGATCATAATTTCACTTCATATAAATAGATTTACTTGCCCTGACCACAATATATCTCAAATCAATGAAGGCGTGACTTTGATTGTGGTAGTTTAGTTGTTCTTTTAGCTCTCCGCAATCAATGATCTGGAAATGAACAAAATGGTCTCTTAAATCTTGCTCGGTAAAAAAGTGAGCGATCTTGTCTGGTTTATATTCGTATGTACCTGGCTCCACTTCAAGTCCCTGTTTACTGTTATGGTCTCTATCTGAAAAAACGGTGAAGAAGGCAATGCCGTTGTCTTTCAGCACTTTTTTACAGTTATCTATTATGAGGTGTCGCTCCTCTTGCTTAAATAAGTGAAGGAGATTATAGCAGTATATCCCTTCATATGGCTCATCTAATTTGAGATCTAGCACAGAGTCATGAATGAACGTTGTTTTGCTATCAAATTCTTGAGCAAGTCTGATCGCGTGGGAGGAGATTTCAATCCCGTCGACATGAAAATGTTTGGATAACTCTTTTGTATTTCTTCCATACCCGGCTCCGGGAACTAAAATTCTATTAAGATGATTTTGATTAAACAATGAAATAGCCTTATAGACGCTATTACTTGGTTTATCGCCCCAAATTCTTTCTTCACGCTCAAATCTATTTTCCCAGTAAGCCTGCATTAGGTAGTACCTCCTTAATATATGAATTGGAATCCGTTTACAATATACCATGTCTTGTTGAGGCTAAATGTTAGAATAATTAAAGTAGAGGCTGGGCAGGCAAAAGAAAAGGACAAAAGAGCTTGTAAGAGCGCCTTTTGTCCTTTTGTTCATTATTGCAAAGTTCAGTTACAGCGATATCAAATCACGCGACAGCTTGTTGAGCCGCTCACAGCCATTGTCTGTCACCAGCACCATATCCTCAATCATGATCGAGCCGATGCCGTAGCCGTAGTAAGGGGTCTCCAGGCAAATGACCATGCCGGGGCGGAAGACGGTTTCTTCGGATGGGCTGAGGAAGGGAGCTTCCTCGGCGGCAAGGCTTAGTCCTGCGCTGTGTCCCAGATGGCCACGATTATAATTCGGGATTCCGGAACGGCGGATCAGTGGCATCACTTCGTCAAAAGCATTTTTCATCGGCAGGCCGGGTTCGATGATCTCCAGCAGCCGGTCGTGTCCGGCCCGTAGTGCGCCATAGATGCGCGTGACTGTATCCGATGGGGAGCCAAGCACAAAGGTGCGCGCGATATCTGAGCCATATCCAGCCACGTCGACGCCGACATCGAACTTGATGAGATCACCTGGTTTGCTCGGACGAGTATCGAAAACATGCGCAGGTGCAAAGTGATCTCCAACCGAAATCATATGAAAACGGGATTCGAAGCCATCCGCATGGGTCAGCAAAGCGAGTCGGAACGCATCAGCAATTTCTTTTGCCGAATGGCCAGCTCGAATCCCCTTAATCGTCTGAGTGATGCCGATCTCTGCGTATTCGCAGCTCTTGCGCAATTGCGCGATTTCCCAAGGTGTCTTGAGCGACCGCAGCTCTGTAAGAATCGGGCCTGCTTCGGCCAGTTGAAGACCGGGAACGGCTTCGCGTAGCGCAGTTACAGCAGGATAGCGCATAGCGCTCAGCTCTACAGCAACATTGCCACTGTCTACCCCATATTCCGCCAGCACTTGACCGAGCAGTCCGAACATCTCCTGCACTTGGTGGTTCACCGGCCGTCGCCCTTCGTACTTGGCACCACGCATTCCGAGCGGATCGTCGACGTCGACCCAGGTCGGATACGTACGCAGCTCGCATTGTGGCAAGTCGGCGGGAACACCGGCGGCTTCGAATTCGTTCATGATGATGACTGTAGGCCGGTTCGGATCGCGGAACATGACAGCCAGCGCGACTTCGCTCATACGCAGCGTATACATGAACGTGCTGGGATGGCCGGACAAGTAGTAGAAATTCTCACAGCTTGAGGCTATGAGTGCGTCCACATTTTCCTTTTCCATGATCGCCCGCGCTCGTTCCGCGACGTCTTTCAAATGCTCTGCTGTGCTGGGCATCCCATTGTTCACTCCCTTAAATCAAACTTGATACTCTATGTCTGGCACGCCTTCGATCTGGCGCAAGAATTTGCGTGCCCGTTCTGTCTTTGGCTGTTTGAAAAATTGCTCTGGCGTACTTTCTTCTTGAATCACACCATCGCTCATAAAAATAACCCGGTTCGCCACTTCCCGTGCGAACTTCATCTCATGAGTGACGACGATCATGGTCATGCCTTCCTCTGCTAACTGCTTCATGACAGCCAGCACTTCGCCCGTTAGTTCCGGGTCCAGTGCGGATGTCGGCTCGTCGAACAGCATGATTTCTGGCTGCATGGCGAGTGCCCGGGCAATCGCAACCCGCTGCTGCTGTCCGCCGGACAGACGGGAAGGGTACTCATCCTTTTTGTTAAGCAGCCCTACTTTTGCCAGCAGCGATTCTCCGATTGCGACGGCCTCTGTACGGCTAAGTTTTTTGACAATTGTCGGAGCCATAATTACATTCTCCAGGACAGTCATATGGGGGAACAGGTTGAACGACTGGAACACCATACCTGTGGAAGTGCGAATTTTCCGGATCGCTTGCTTCTTGCTGCCCGCATCCATCGAGAAGTCCCATGACGCATCTCCGATCACAACCGATCCCGCGTCCGGTTCCTCCAGTCCGTTCAGACAGCGCAGCAGTGTGCTTTTCCCGGAGCCGCTGGGACCGACCAGCACCACGATTTCGCGGGGATGAATATGTAGATGGATATCGCGAAATACGACGAGATCGCCGAAGCTTTTGCCGAGTTGCTTAACCTCGATCATGAACATCACACGCCCTTAATAAGCTTTTGATAAACGGTTTTCGATACGGTTCAAAATGAATGAAAAGAACACACTCATCACCCAATACATAATAGCAATAGCGATATAAAACGGCATAGCGACATAATACTGTGCAATTAACAGTTGTGCGGAGCGCAGAAGCTCGGTTACCGTCACGACGGACACCAGCGATGTCTCCTTCAGCATCCCAATAAACGTGTTGCCCATCGGTGGGATGGCCACCCGGGCTGCCTGTGGCAGTATAACCCGCCGCATCGTTTGCCAAGACGTTAAGCCCAGTGACTGCGCAGCTTCCGTCTGTCCCTTAGGTACAGATAGAATCGCACCACGGAAGGTCTCGGACAAGTAAGCACCAATGTTGATGCTGAGCGAAATAAAGGCCGCAGTGAGCGGCCCGAGTGTAATCCCGTAATCGGGTAGTCCGTAATAGATAATGAAAATCTGAACCAGAATCGGTGTACCGCGAACGATGGACACGTAACCTTTGGCCAGACCGCTAAGCAGCCAATTTCCTTTGAGACGGGCGAGGGCGAGCAGCAGCCCGATGATCAAGCCGAAGAACATTGAGACGATTGTGATCAGCAGCGTATAATACGCGCCTGTCAATAGAAATTGGAAGTTCTGTAACACCAGTTCCATGCCGTACATCCTCCACGTTCACACTAATTAGATGTTAGGGTCGACTTTAAACCATTTTTGGAAAATCTCTTTGAACGTCCCGTCCGTCTTCATTTCATCCAGCGCTTTATTAATGGCATCCAGCAGCTCCGGATTGTTCTTGCGAATCGCGATACCCGCAAAGTCCTCTTTAATCGGCTCGCCGACCGCCTTGACGTTGAAGTGATTTTTCTCAACCAGTGGCTGGATGGCAAAAGTATTATTGATCGTAGCGTCGATGCGGCCAACGTTCAGATCCTTGAGCGAGGTGATCACATCGTTATACGTAGCAATTTCAAACTTGCCGACTTTCGGGATGGCTTCATCGCGCAAATATTTCTCATCGTTCGTGCCGAGTCCGACACCGATCTTTTTACCTTTGAAGTCTTCAAGACTTTTGATGGTTGTGTTGTCGCTTTTGACGATTACGTTGACGGCGTTCTTGATGTATGGGGTAGAGAAGTCCATCGTCTTTTTGCGGTCATCTGTGATGGTGACTTGGCTGATGAGCGCGTCGTATTTGTCCTTTTGCAATCCTTCGATCAGCCCGGAGAATTCGCCGGTGATGAATTCAGCTTCAACGCCGATGCGTTTGGCTACAGCTTTGGCAACGTCTGCATCGAAGCCGTCGATCTCATGCTTGTCATTGAGGAAATTGTATGGGGCATAGGTGCCCATAAGACCAATTCTGATTTTGCCAGCTTTCTTGATCTGCTCAAGTGAGTTGTCGGCGGTTGCTGTTTCAGCCGGTTTGTTGCCAGCATTGGCATCCGTAGCAGCTGGAGTCGCTGTGTTGTTGGTTCCGCAGCCCGCAAGTGCGATCACAAGCACGCTCAGCAGTGAAGCAGATTTTAAAAACTTGTTTAGTTTGATTGTCATTACGTTGGCCTCCTTGGCGCTCTTTGATGTTGTTATACACGATCTTGCTATAAGTTATCCGAGCAAACCCCGGAATTCGAATTTAGCGGTTTCTTCGGCTATGGCAGCGGGGGAGTAGGGTGATTGGTAATCAACGTCGTGCATTGGCCCGAACAGCCACTTGGATAGCACCCCGGTAATTAAACAGACAAGAATGTTAGCTCGGAGTGACAGGTTGTTTGTATCAGGTAGCATCCCCAGCTCTACGGCCCGCTCGATATTGCTCTTGAACGCTGCTTCAAAGGCAACCCAAGTTTGAGAGACGGCTTCCCGAATCGGTTGATCCGCGCCCTGGCCTTTCATAAGTAACAGCGCCATCAAATCCCGGTTCTGGTGTGCAAAAGTGAACAAGTCTGTAAGCAGTCGCGCAGATGAGCCCACCATGTCATCTACCGTACCCGCATGCTTGCGGTAACCTTGCTGGATGACCTGAATCAGCTTTTCTTTGCCATCTTCAATCAACTCCAGCGTGAGCTGTTCCTTACTTTTAAAATGCCAGTAAAACGTGCCTTGCGACACTCCGGTGGCCTTAACCACATCAGAAATTTTGGTTCCGTGATATCCCTTACGGGCAAATAAGTCGAGCGCCGCGGCCATCAGTTGCTGGCGGCGATCCTGATCTTGTTCCTCTATAGCAGGCAGATTCCATCGCTCCTCTCAACCCGACTGATTAGTCAGTTGGTTAATTCCGATGGGCTTACTATATTTAAATTTTAACCTTCTGTCAAGACTAAAATGAGAATTTTGTCGAACTGTGAAAGTGGTTATGGATTAGCTTGTCCTGTGGAAAGAAAGGTTATCCAAATTCTAGGTCTGGTGAGGTGGAATCGTATTTAATGAAATTGGGTTTAACGGGTGAAGGGGTGAATAAATGGGTATATCGAGTAAGGTGATCGGATATTTATTTAGGCCTGTTAATCTTTAATTCAGCAATAATTTTACTTGTTTGTACCAAGATTATGAGGAGGGCTAAATAGAAAGAAGCAGTATCCTTATTTAAAATCAAAGTGAAAAAGCCGACCTGATGAGCAAGACGACGGTCGACTTTTTCATGTTATTTGTTAGCTAAAACGCTCCAGCACAACCTTGCCAATGGCAGACCCTGATTCCATCTTGGCATGCGCAATTCTGAGGTTCGCGGCATTGATCGGAGACAGTCGCTCCGTCACGACGGTCCGAATTTTCCCCTCATCCACAAGTTCTGCCATCCGATTCAAGAGATGATGCTGCTCGGTAATATCCTCTGTTTGGAAGGTTGATCGGGTGAACATGGTCTCCCAAACTACGGTAACACTTTTGCTTTTTAACAGGTTCAGGGCAACAGGTTCCTCATTTTCTACGATCAGACAGATCTTACCTTGTGGAGCGATTGCTTGAGTCATATTGTTCCAGAGTTGATCCGTATTGTTCAAGCAAAAGATATAGTCAACATTGTCAAACCCTTGCTGCTGTAATTGGGGCAGGAAATCCTCGTAATGATTAATTACATATTCGGCTCCAAGTTCTTGAACCCACGCTGCTGATTCCGGGCGCGATGCCGTACCGATCACAGTAAGTCCTGCCAGCTTGGCAAGCTGAACAGCAATGGAGCCAACACCTCCTGCCGCCCCGATGATGAGAATCGACTTATTGCAGTTGATCTCAGGAGAATGTGATATGCCTAAACGATCAAACAAGCTCTCCCATGCGGTAATCGTTGTTAACGGCAGTGATGCAGCTTCTGCGAAGTCTAGCGTCTGTGGCTTCCGTCCTACGATGCGTTCATCTACCAAATGAAACTCGCTGTTGGTACCTGGTCTGACCAGACTGCCGGCATAGAAGACTTTATCGCCCGGCTTGAAGAGTGTGGACTCAGGACCAATTTCTACAACGACGCCTGCTGCATCCCATCCGAGGATATATGGACCTTCACCGGCCTGTTCGTATTTTCGTACGATAGGATCGGCTGGATTGGCCGAGATGGCTTCGATTCGGACAAGCAAATCTCGGCCTTGCGGGGTAGGGACAGAGAGCTGCAGGTCTAACAGGCTTTCTGGGTGTGTGATGGGTAAATATTTATAATATCCGACGGCTCGCATGGATTCTGGTTTTTGCATGTGGATCATTCCTTCCTTTTCTTATGAATTGCGCTCTGCTATCTCAGTATAGTTAAATAAGTAATATACAAAAAGTACGCAAAATTATCATACAGAGTATCTAAAAAGATACTTAGAAGGGGTGAATGCTGTGATCGATTCCACAACAAAACGGTGTCCGGTAGAGACCACCCTAGGTGTCATCGGCGGCAAATGGAAAGGTGTCATCATTTATTATCTGCTTAGCGGAACCAAGCGCTTCAATGAGCTTCGGAAGATTTATCCGCAAGTGACTCATCATACGCTAACGTTGCAATTAAGGGAGCTGGAGCGGGAAGGGATCATCTCCAGAAAGGTCTATAATCAGGTACCGCCTAAGGTGGAATATTCGTTAACGGAGTTCGGGCGGACGTTAGAACCGATGATCCTATTGATGAAGGAATGGGGAGACTTATACGATGAGCGGTCCAAGGGGATGAACGGAGTAGAGGAAGAAGCGTCTGAATTACATTAAGGTGGGCGGTTAGTTTTCACTCGATAACATAGGGGTGATATCATAAAAATCCATATTATTGGTGGTTCAGGAAGCGGGAAATCATATATAGCTGCGCGATTAAGTCAAAAGCTCCATATTCCACATTATGACTTGGATGATTTGTTTTGGGATAACGAATCTACAGAGTATGGGGTGAAAGTTCCTGAGGTTGAACGAGATCACAGGCTAAGAGAAATCGTCAGCCGGGAGGCATGGATTATTGAGGGTGTTTACAGATCATGGGTAGAGCCAAGTTTGTCTGCTGCAGACCAGATCATTGTTCTGACGCCACCCTTGTCTGTCCAAGAATCGAGAATCTGGAATAGATATGAAGAGCGGATTTTCGGGAATGTTCCTGGTGAGAAGCGCGAGACGCTAGAGGATGTTCAGAGGCTTATAACGTGGAACAGAGAATACAATTTGAAGAAGCTGCCTCACTTTATAGCCCAGTCTAATTATAGGGATAAGATCATTCAGGTGAATGATAATCTAGAATTAATCGAGCGGTACTGTAAAAGAGAGTAGAGTAGTACTCCAAAGTGAAGGCTGCAAAACAACCTGATCCACTGGCTCTGAAGTACCTTTAAAGGGGGCTGTATTTAGGGGGCTATTCGAAAAGTAAACGGTCCCTTCAAGTAGATAGTATGCAACAAAAATCCATGAAACGGCATTGATCTTAAACGAAAATCTCTCCTTACGGTACAGGTGCAACACCAGCAAAGGCAAAGAAGGCTTTTTCAAGCTATTTAGAACACATTAAAAAACAAAACATAGCCAAGCGAAAAGAGAGCTTATATAAGAAGGAAGGATCGAAGAGTAATTAACGAAGAATAAATAACGAAGAGTAATTAACGGCATTTTTGTACCTTAAATCCTCTGCAGCTACCGGTTAATGGAGATTAAGTGCAATATTGTACCTTAAATCTTCCAGAATACCCCATCCAGCGTGCTTTTTCGAAAAATAAGATACAATAATGACCTTATTCCCCTTTTTTGTCTATATTAAAGAAGAATAAGGTACAAAAATGCCGTTAGTTGGGAGGTGGCCACTCTTTTTCACTGTTAAGACGACTGGTGAAGGGGAATATACNCCCCTTTTTTGTCTATATTAAAGAAGAATAAGGTACAAAAATGCCGTTAGTTGGGAGGTGGCCACTCTTTTTCACTGTTAAGACGACTGGTGAAGGGGAATATACCGCTTCTAGTAGTTGAAATCTGTCGACAATCTGACAATCTATGTGCTGGTGCTAGCTTTCCTATGGAAACCTTTCAAGCGAGCGCTTTGTGCCTACAAGTCTAACCCTACCCGTTCACTCATCTTCGCTTGTTATTAATTTCTTTTGTTCGTCTTATATAGTTAAAAATATGATGCGGTGCGTGATTTAGCTGGAAAATATACCGTTAACTACTGTCTCTTTAAGTGTTTTTCTCGGATTAAAGGGAAATTTTCTAGTTAATTCTTCCATTTCGATGGAAATAGAGGACAATCCAAGTGAATAACAGGAGCTTTTCCAGTTATTATTGCGAAATGTGCGATTTCTGAACGATTAACGGTAGTATTTCCAGTTATTCAGCCACTGTAGTATTTCTCCCGGCTTTCAATCGCTTCTACACGACTGAAGGACGGGCGGCGGTTATCGCTTGCTCACCATTTGTTCAAGAAGGGATTCATGGGCGGAAAACAGAAAATGGCGGGTTCAGGAATACTCCTGAGCACCGCCATTTTCTGTTTTTTTTTTTGCATGATTTTTCAACAGGTAGGGCCTTATCAAGGATCATACCTTGTTTTGATGCAGCCTCTTAAGCTGTATGCTGCTGCCTAGACTGGCAGAGCGGAGGAATGACAGAGATGGTTATTAACCTTTCAAAGGTTGAACCACCGGCTTCGAGCTATCCAGATCTACGGACTGTCCGTACAGATTCAGCGACAGTGCTTCGCCTTCCAGCAGTTCCAACTCCACGTTTCCAGTAGTGATGGTTACCGCAATCAGACGTCCGCGGAAGGTCAGGCGGAATGCGTATTTTTCCCATCCGGACGGGATGGAAGGCGCAAGCGACAATCCGCTTTCTTTTAAGCGGGTGCCAGCAAAGCCATAGACAATCGCCATCCAGGTGCCGCCCATGTTGGCTAGATGCAGACCGTCTTTGGTATTGCCATGCGTATTGTCGAGATCCAGGCGAGCGGTCTCGATGAAATACTCATAGGCTTTCTCATGGTAGCCGATCTTGGAGGCCATGATGCTGAAAATACAGGATGATAACGAGGAATCATGGGTTGTGATTTTCTCGTAATAGTCATAAGAACGACGAATCGTTTCTTCGCTTTGCTCATCCTCCAGCAAGAAGTGGGCCAGCACCGTATCAGCCTGCTTGCACACTTGGTAGCGATACAGTGTGAGCGGATGGTAGTGCAGCAGCAGCGGGTGCTTCTCTTTTGGCGTATTCTCGAAGTCCCAAACGGCCTTGCGTAAGAAAGTGTCGTCCTGCGGGTTGATACCCAGTTTATCATCGAACGGCAGCAGCATTGCTTCGGCAGCTTGACTCCATTCCACAACTTCTTCAGCTGTCACACCAAGACGTTCAATCAGCGCGCGGAAGCCTTGCTCGTCGTAGGATTTCAGGGTCTCGAAGCTGGTCGCCGCCCATTTCAGGTTATGCTTAGCCATTACGTTCGTATAATAGTTGTTATTCACGAGGCAAGTGTATTCATCCGGTCCAGTAACTTCGTCAAGGTGGAATTTGCCTTCATGGTAATGGCCAATTTCCATCCACAAGCGGGCGGTTTCGAACAATACTTCAGCGCCGTATTCCAGCAGGAAGGCGTTATCCTGTTCAGCCAGATAATACTGAATGTAGCTATAGGCAACATCGGCGCTGATATGATACTGAGCGGTACCGGACGGGAAGAACGACGAGCATTCTGTACCGGAAATCGTCCGCCACGGGAACAATGCGCCCTTGGAGTGTCCCATTTCTTTAGCCCGATCACGAGCTTGCTCCAGCTTGGAATAACGGTACAGCAGCAGTTGACGAGCCAGGTCAGGAGAAGTCATCAGGAAGACAGGCAACATGTAGATTTCCGTATCCCAGAAATAGTGGCCTTCGTATCCTTCACCGGATAGACCTTTGGCAGAAATATTGCTGTGCGGATCGCGTCCCGCGGATTGCAGAAGCTGATACAGGTTGAAGCGAATGCCCTCCTGAAGCTGAGTGTCGTTCTCAATCACAATATCAGAAGTCTTCCAGAAGTCTTGCAGGTATTGATGCTGTTGTTCCAGCAAATTCGTAAACGTGAGAGCTTTAAGGCCTTCTTGCAGAGCAATTCCAGTCTCCACAAGAGCGTCCGAATGACGAAGGGTATCGGTATATACATTCCATTTGGTCAGTTGCAGTGGACCCGTGAGCTGAGCCGTAGCTGTTACTTCGCCTGCCAGATCGTTGCTCTGTGCCTCAACTGTCCAAGATCCGTCCCATTCGTGCCGGGTAACGCAGGCTGTACGCAGTCCAGAAGTCATAGTGGCGTTCTCGACATGCAGATACTCACCCTGAATACCGCAGCCGACTACAGACAACCGTTTGCTGTGTCCGGCAGCGACCCGCGGATCATTAGGGTTACTGTAATTGCTGACATCCCCGTTCACTCGGGATACAATCTTGATTGCCCCTGTAAAGTTCACTGGTTCCAGCGTGAGGTTAATCGCGAACAGTTCCTTGTGCGTGAAGGAGACCAGTCTGCGGAAATGAAGCTTCAGTTCTTTGCCGGAAGGTGTTCTGAAGTGGACTTTGCGCTCTGAATAGCCTTTGTCCATATGCAGGCTGCGCTCATAACTCACAATGCTGCCTTCGGTCAGTGAGAAAGCTTCTTCCTCGTCACCGATATATATATTGATGCCCTGTGCATCGATAATGTTCACTAGCTTCTGCTGCGTGCCAGGGAAAGCGTACAGCTTCTCGCCATATGGAATGTCAATAACATCATGGAAGGCATTTAGGTATGTGCCACGAATGCTTTGAATTCCAGTGTCGGCATACCCTTCCTCAAAATTCCCGCGAACCCCCAGATACCCGTTGCCCAGCGCGAAAATACTTTCTAAATTAAGCAGTGTCTCTGCGGTTAATCCCTGATTGGAAATGTTCCAGCTCATGCTTTTTAAGTCCTCCCTTGGTGGTTATGGATTGAATTTTAAGGCGGGAAAGTCTAAGATTATACTAATATATTTAACTTTTTATCAAAATTTTAAGGTGGGGGTAGAAGTATGACAAGGCAGGAGCAGGCAATCCCTTTGCCATCCTATTTATCCACCCGTTCCGAGAACCTAAACCAAGGTTTTGTTCATCCTCCGCTGGATTATGAGCATGAGCTGCTGGAAGCCATCCGCGTCGGGAATGAGAACGGGGCGCTGGAGGCGCTGCGAAAGATTAATACGCTGGAAGCGGCCAAGCTGGCCCGTTATCCGCTGCGTTCGAAGAAGAATGCCATGATCGCTTCATGTACGTTGTTCACGAGAGCGATTATCCGTGGTGGTGTTGACCCGGAGACCGCTTTTCAATTAAGTGATACGCTGATCCGCGATATTGAGATGGCAACGGAGATCGAGTTGCTGCTGCGTTTTGAATACGAGATGGTATTGCAGTTTATTGCTGTTATGAAAAGAGAAAAAGAAACCCTTCACTATTCTCATATTGTGAACCTGTCCGTGTATTTCATCCGTGAGCATCTCTTTCAGGACCTGACTCTAGGGATGATTGCTCGTCATGTGAGTGTGCATCCAAGCTACTTGTCAGACCGTTTCAAACGGGAGACCGGGATGGGGATCACGGAGTTTATCAACCGTCGTAAAATCGAAGAGTCCAAGTCCATTTTGGCCCACAGCAATCAGTCGATTTCCGAGATCTCATTCATGTTCAAATTCTGTAGCCAAAGCTATTATACCCAGCTGTTCCGGAAGTACACCGGCATGACCCCCAAGGCATTCCGCAGAAGTGGGGAATTCCACAAGCTGCATGGGGATCATAAGTAGGATACTTACTCCGCCTGCCTTCTCCTATAATAGGGGACTGCAGGTTTTTTGCAGATATAAATGCTTAAAACCGTTAATATTGTATAGCTTTCGTTATTTTGTGTAATGGAATCCTATGGCAGTATACGCTAGCATAGAATTATTCAGCCGCTTGGATCGGGCGCAGCAGTGCGAGACGAGAGCGCGGAGGAAAGAATCTGTGCAGTCTGGTTTAGCAGACATTGAAAGCGGTATCATTCAAAGATAAAAGGAGGTTTACAGGAATTGCGTAAAAAAGGAATCTCACTGGTGTTATGTTTCCTGATGGTATTCAGCAATCTTCCGGCTGCATTTGCGGCCAAAAACGAAACCGCTTCCGTAGCTCATTGGGCCGAAGGAACGCTGGCTTCATGGGCAGAAAAAGGGTTGATCCACGGGTACCCGGACGGCACTCTGCGACCGGATGAAGCCTTAACCCGGGCAGAGGCTGCGTCACTCGTCAACAAGCTGTTTGGCTTTAAAGTGTCTTCGGCTGGAAGCTTCAGCGATGTGAAAGACAACGCTTGGTATGCGGATACCGTATCCGCGGCCAAAGCGGCAGGCTATATCTCAGGTTATCCGGACGGAAGCTTCAAGCCGGAGCAGAAGGTGAACCGGGAGCAATTTGCCCGGATGCTGGCTGGGGTATTTCAGCTTCCACGCAGCGGCGATTCTGCATTGGCCGGATTTGGAGATGGCATAGCAGTTAGCGCTTATGCGCGCGAAGCCATGGGTGGACTATTGGCCGGTGGTTATGTAAGCGGATACGCAGATCATACGCTGAGGCCCCAGAATGTCATTACCCGTGCTGAGGCGGTGACGCTGCTGGACCGCTTGGCGGGACAGATCGTGGGCAAGCAGGATGCCAAGGTATCTGGAATCAAGAGCACCGGGAATGTAGTGGTAAATGTGCCAGGTGTGACCCTGACCGGAGCCGATATTGCCGGGGATCTGTATGTAGCTCCTGGCGTGGGGGAAGGCGATCTGATCCTGGAACATTCCACCGTAAAGGGCAGCGTGCGTATTGATGGCGGTGGGCAGTTCAGTGTCTATCTGAAGGATTCTAAGCTCGGGAAAGTATCCATTGAGAAAAAGAGTCCTGTACGCGTTGTTATCTCCGAAGGCAGCCAGGTAGGAGACGTAGATATTCTTACGCCTGGCAATCGACTTGAAGTAGGGCAAGACGCGGTCATCCAGTCACTAAATATTGCTGATGATGCGGCTAATACCGAGATCGATGCAGAAGGTACGATCCTGGAGATCAGTAATGCCGCACAAGCTGTTACCCTTAATAATACTGCGTTGCCAACTGAGAGCAGCGTAAAAGTGGAGAAAGGCGTGCTAGGAGCAGCAGCCCAGAGCAGCAGCGTTCCTTCGCAGCCTCCAGTCATTCAAGGCAATGTCGTACCAAGTACGTCTCCGACAAGTCAACCGACCTCGGGACCAGTAATTACGCCGACACCATCCCCGACATCTCAACCGACGACGGCGCCAACAAGTCAGCCGACGACAGCGCCAACAAGTCAGCCGACGACAGCGCCAACAAGTCAGCCGACGGCAGCGCCGACAAGTCAGCCGACGGCAGCGCCAACAAGTCAGCCGACGACGGCGCCAACAAGTCAGCCGACGACAGCACCAACAAGTCAGCCGACGGCAGCGCCAACAAGTCAGCCGACGACAGCGCCGACAAGTCAGCCGACGACGGCGCCAACAAGTCAGCCGACGGCAGCGCCGACAAGTCAGCCGACGACAGCGCCAACAAGTCAGCCGACTGCAACGCCGACAAGTCAACCAACGACGGCGCCACCTGTACTGGCACCGGATACAACGTTTAATTTTGTGAGCCAAACTATTGAACTGAGCTTTGCAGATTCAGCGGTATGGCGTAGTGCGATCAGCGGAATCACTGTTAATGGCGTGTCCCTGGATGCCGGACACTACAAAGTAGGAGCAGGCAGCATCGCATTCAAGGCCGATACCTTTAGTGTTGGTGAGAACCGCATTGTCGTATTAGCCGCCGGATACAGCGACAGTAGCGTTGTACAGGAAGTATTGAAGAATCCTTCCGAGGAGAAGGATTGGACACTCGCCTGGAGTGACGAATTTGATGGCAAGGGTAACAATTTGGATACCAACGGAGTGAATCTGGATAAATGGGCATACCAGCTTGGCACAGGTTCGCAATATGGGTTGACGGATTGGGGCAATAACGAGCAGCAATATTATCGTAAAGAGAACGTCAAAGTAACAGATGGCAAGCTGGTAATTCAGGCTAAGAAGGAAAGCTTCGAGGGCAAGCCTTATACTTCAGCCAGACTGTACACTGAGCCCACCTTCAATAAGACTTATGGCAAATTTGAAGCCAGAATCAAGCTTCCGAAAGGTCAAGGTCTGTGGCCGGCATTCTGGATGGTGCCGACCGAGAGCAAATACGGGATGTGGGCTTCCTCCGGTGAGCTGGATATCATGGAAGTGAGAGGACGTCTACCTGGTGAGGTTGACGGTACGATCCACTTCGGTGAGGGCTGGCCGAACAACCGCGCAACAGGAACAGCTTATCATTTTGCCGAAGGAACCGATATCACGGATTTCCACACGTATTCTATTGAATGGGAGCCGGGTGAAATCCGCTGGTCTGTGGACGGGGAGATCTACCAGATCCTCAACAATTGGGATAGCTGGGGCAAGAATATGCCAGCCAAATATGCCTTCCCAGCTCCGTTTGATCAGGATTTCTATATGATTATGAACCTCGCTGTAGGCGGAACATATGATGGCAATCGGGAGCCGGACGCTTCTCAGCTTCCTGCGGAGATGGTAGTCGATTATGTTCGCGCGTACGATATGACTGGAAGACCGTATAAGACTCCGGTTGAACCGAGCGTTGCTCTGGAGCCGCTGCCGGAAGGCACGAAGTCTGCTATAAATGGAAGCTACGTGTATGATCCCGGTTATGCGCAAGGGTTTACGAATGTGCCGGATTCCTCGGTAGAAATGGATACCCGGTATTGGAATTTCGTCCATATGGATACCTTTGGTGGTGACGGTACCATAAGCGCCGATACTTTAAATGGCAGCAAGTTTGCCAAGATCGAGATTTCTAAACCTGGTAATGCCGTGCATGCAGTTCAGCTCATTCAGAATGTCACGCTGGGCAAAGGCAGATGGTATAAGCTGAGTTTTGATGCCAAAGCCGCTTCCAGCCGTTCTCTGAGCGCTAAGCTTAGCGGTGGGGCAGACAGAGGATGGAGCAGTTACTCCAGAGTGCTAGAGGCTCAGTTAGGCACAGAAGTACAGCCTTATGAGATGACTTTCCAGATGGATAAGGATTCAGATCCGTTGGCACGTTTGGAATTGAATATGGGTCTCAGCCCGTCCACAGTCTGGATCGGCAATGTGAAGCTGGTGGAGACAGAAGCACCTGAAGCCTATCCTGATCAGGCTAAAGAGCCGCTGGCGGATGGCAACCATGTATACAACGGTTCGTTTGATCTGGGACGTATGGATCGCATGACTTACTGGCATTTCAATGCTGATCAGGCTGTAGCTACAGCCTCGGTAGATACTGAGGCACGTGAGTTGTCTGTAGTCATCAAAGGCGGAGATGTTCAACCGGAAGCGGTTACACTGAACCAACCGGGTATAAATCTCGTCGCAGAGAACAAGTATCAGCTCACGTTCAAAGGAAGAGCGGATGTACCGCGTGAGATTCAGGTGGCTGTTCGCAGTAAAGATGGATTGAGAAGTTACTTGGAAGCTGAGAAGGTCTCTCTGACAGAGACGATGGCAGAGAAGACAGTAACCTTCGACATGCCTGAGATCACTGATTCTGAAGGACAGTTGATTTTCCTGCTCGGCGGCAATAGCGGCAATCTTGTGTTGGATGATATTTCTCTGCTACGCCTGACCAATAACAACATGGGCGAACTGCCGCTGGAAGAGCAATTCCCGCTTAAAAACGGCGATTTCTCCAATGGTACAGCGAGCTGGAACGAGCATGTGCAAGGACGTTATGACGGTTGGGATAAGGTCACGAAGTTCTCCGCGGAGGGTGGAGAATTGAAGTTCCATATCGCGGGTCAAGGCAATAACCCGTGGGATGTCATGCTGATGCAGAATGATTTCCCGCTGCGCAAGGGCAATACCTATACCGTCTCGGTAGATGCAAGATCGACCAAGAGCCGGGACGTTGAGATCGTAGTTGACGCGGCCAATGAACGCTATATCAACCAGAAGGTACGGTTGACACCGGAAATGCAGACCTTTACTTACGAGCTTCCGGTTACCGCAGATCTGATAGCTTCCTTTAAAATGCTGCTAGGAAAAGTAGAGGGACTGGCCGCATCTGGAGAGCATGAAGTCTTCGTCGATAATGTGAGAGTAGAGCTAAAGGGCGCACGTGCGAAAGCCTTCCTGCTAAACAACGGCGAATTCACCGATGGATTGAACGGATGGGATACCCACTGGCAGGGCAAGTATGAACCTGGCACCTCAGAGGCCGACTTTGACGGCGGTGGGCATGCAGCCCAAATCACCGTTGATAAGACAGGCGCTAATCCATGGGACATTATGCTGATGCAGGGTGACAAACCTCTCGAGAAAGGCAAAACCTACGTGCTGTCCTTCTTCGCGAGATCGACGCTGCCGCGGAGTATTGAAGCAGTAGTCGAGAGTACAGACAATGTCCGTTTTCTAAATGAGAAGGTGGCACTGGATGCATCTACCCAGCATTATAGCCTGGAGTTCACAATGAAGGGCAACAGTATAGGAGCCCTCAAGTTCCTTCTCGGCAAGGTTAATGGAGAAGAACTCGCAGCACATAAAGTCTATCTGGATACAATTACCCTGGAGGTCAAAGGAGCGAAGGCTGCAACGGGAGAGAAAGCGCAGGAAGGTAACGATATTTCTTTGCCTAAAGGACCTGTGCTATCTCCAGATGCATCAGCTAATCAGCCGGGAGCGCCCATTCAGTTAACTTTTGCTGATGATTCCGCTTGGAGAACGGCGGTTACCGAGGTTTTGGTGAACAACGTCCGTCTGCCGGATTCCGCGTACTCGTTGACAGCAGGGGTGCTGACACTGAATTCTACTGTCTTTGAGCACACAGGTGAATACACAGTGACAGTTAAGGCAACAGGCTTTGAGCCTGTGTCCGTGACCCAGAGTATTGTGGGAGAAAGTGAGTGGAGCCTGGTCTGGAATGATGAATTTTCCGGCACGGGTACGCAGCTGGATACCAACGGCGTGGATTTGAGCAAATGGGCATACCAGAACGGAACCGGCCAAGAGTTCGGACTCGACGGCTGGGGTAACAATGAGAAGCAGTATTATCAAAGGGACAACATTAAGGTGAAGGATGGTCATTTGGTCATCGAGGCGAAGGAGCAGAATGTTGGCGGTAAGCCTTACACCTCGGGCCGGCTATGGACCAATCCTACTTTCACCAAAGCTTATGGGAAATTCGAGGCCCGGATCAAGCTGCCGGAAGGCCAGGGGCTGTGGCCGGCATTCTGGATGATGCCAAAGGATCAGGCGTACGGCACTTGGGCGGCTTCCGGTGAGATTGATATTATGGAAGCGCGCGGCCGAGTTCCTAATGTCGTGGACGGCACTCTCCACTATGGAAAGAGTAGTCCCAACAATAAGGCGAGCGGGGGACATTATACTTTCCCTGAGGGGGAATCCTTTACGGATTTTCACACCTATGCGGTTGAATGGGAGCCGGGAGAAATCCGCTGGTATGTGGATGGCGTTCTTTTCTTCAAAGAAAGTAACTGGTACAGCTGGAGCACAGGACAACCGGAGAAAAATGCTTATCCGGCACCATTCGACGAGCCCTATTATATGATTCTCAATTTGGCTGTTGGGGGCAACTATGACGGTGGTTTGGAACCGCCTGCCTCAAAGCTGCCTGCACAAATGCTAGTCGATTATGTTCGTGTCTATGAGCTGACCAGCCGGGAGTACAAGACACCGGTAGAGCCTGAGTTGGTCAAGGAGCCAATTCCGGACAATGCGAAGAAAGCAATTAACGGAAACTATGTATACGATACTGCCTACGAGAAAGGGTTCAAGGCGATTACACCTGACGATACTCTTGATCCTGTATATTGGAACGCGGTGACCGGAACAGGAGGGGCAGGGGCTGCAAGTGTCGAGACTATCGATGGGACACCTTACGCGAAGATGAACATCGCCGCCGGAGGTAACAACGATTATTCGGTACAGATGATCCAGAAGGTCTCTTTGGTCTCCGGCCACTACTATAAAGTGAGCTTCGATGCGAAGGCCGGCGCAGCCCGGAACCTGAACGTCAAGCTGTCCGGTGGAGCGGATAGAGCATGGGCGGCCTACTCGGATGTGTTCTCTGCGGCGCTGAAGGGGCAGCCGGAGAACTACAGCTTTATTTTCCAAATGACGGAGAATACGGATCTTGGGGCACGCTTGGAATTCAACATGGGGCAGAGCACCCTTCCGGTATGGATTGGCAACGTCAAGGTGGAAGAGACAGAAATGCTGGTTGATCTGAATGCGCCTAAGGCGCCACTGGACAACGGAGATCATGTCTATAATGGCGGCTTCGAGCTTGGAACGATGGACCGGATGATTTTCTGGAATTTTGCAGCGAAGAATGGCACTTCTGCTGAGGCGTCGGTAGATCCTGCTACTAAAGAACTGGCGGTTTCGATCAGTAAACCGGGTTCGGGGCCAGACGATATCCAGCTCACGCAGAAGGGGATCAATCTGTTGCAGCGGGATAGCTATAAGCTGACCTTTGATGCCAAATCAGCAGCGGATAGAAGCTTGAAGACCTCACTGCTAAGTAAGGATGGCGGTACGGTCTATGCTGAACAGAGCTATACACTAACACCGGATATGAAGACTTATACGCTAGAACTCACGATGACTGCTGGAACAACGGATATAGAAGCGATACTGGCCTTTGGTCTTGGCGGGGAGCTGGGAAATATCACCCTCGACAATGTCCGCCTCATCCGTACGACCAATAATAATGTGGATTACTCGGGTGTGAAGTTGTTCCCGCTGGTCAACGGTGATTTCGCGCTCGGTCTGGAAGGCTGGGAGCCATTCGTTCAAGGCGGCGCAGCAACGTTCTCTGGTGAAGGTGGCAAGGCCAAGATCACAGTATCCAATCCCGGAGGCGAAGCCTGGAATGTAATGCTGAACCAATCCGGCTTGCCGCTGTCGAAGGGCTTCGAATATGTACTGTCCTTTGATGCCAGCTCCACGGTTGCCCGAAATATCGAGGTATCGCTGGAGAATGCGGGCTACACCCGGCGTTTTGAGTCCGGACCGATTGATCTGACTCCGGAAACAAAGCATTTTGCGTATACCTTCAGAGCTGGATCAGATGATTTGGTTGCGTTGAAGTTCATTCTGGGCAAGACCTCATCCAGTCCATCTGCTATTCATGATATCGTGATTAGTAACGTTGTGTTCGAGATCAAGGACGCGCCAATCAAACGTCCACCGACACTGGTACCGAGCCGGACCGGCAATGTTGTGGGCGCACCGGTAGTGATCACTTATACGGGAGCAGAAGCTTGGAGCCAGGCTATTCAATCTGTAAAGATTGGAGAGAGCGTCGTTCCGGCAAGCAAGTATACGGCCTCTGGCGATCGTTTGACGCTGGCAGCGGAGCTTTTTGAAACGGATGGAACTTATACGATTACGGTAGAAGCGAACGGGTACGCTCCAGCTACTGTTAAGCAATCTATATTCAGCAGTGATGGCAACCTTGTTTACAATGGCTCTATGTCTAATGGAAAAGCAAACTGGGATGTCTGGAAAAATGCTGCCGATTGGTCCGACTGGAACGTCGTAGACGGAGTATCCCAAATTGATATTCATTATGATGGCGGCAACCAGAATGAATGGGGCGTTCCATTTAGCTGGTCAACCCAACTAATGCAGGAAGGTATCAAGCTAGAAGGTGGAAAGGCGTATGAACTTAGCTTCAAAGCTTGGTCTACACTAGATCGTCCGATTGTTGTTGAGCTGAACGGCTATGCAGGCACGAATAAGCTCAATTACAACATCAACGGAGATCGTGAAGCAGTGTATAAGGCAGCGATTACTCCGGGTAGTGCAACGGTGTTGAAGCTGATCTATCTGCTTGGTAATGTGGATGGCACGACAAATGGCAAGGAGCATAGCATTTTTATCGACGATGTGGCGATCAGGGAAGTGAAGGCTTCGCCGGTACTCGCGGAAAATACAACAGATAACAAAGTTGGCCGTCCAATTACTCTCCGTTTTGCGGACAACGCCGGATGGCGGGAAGCCATCCAGCAGGTGAAGGTCAATAATGTTGTTGTCGCCAAGGAACTGTACACGGTTAATGCTGGGGCAATAGTACTGAATGCTGGATTATTCCCTAGCGCGGGCAGCTATACAATTACAGTCTCGGCTGCAAGCTATGCTGATGCCACTGTAGTGCAGAAAATCAAGACTGACGCGGAAAATTTGGCACTTCATAAACAAGCCACAGCCTCCAGTGCGAAGCAGCCCGCAAGTAATGCTTTTGATGGCAATGCGCAGTCCCGCTGGGAGTCTGATGCTACGGACCCGCAATGGATCGCGGTTGATCTTGGAGCTGTCTCCAAACTCGAGAGCATTGTGCTGAGCTGGGAAGGCGCATTCGGCAAGGCTTACCAGATTCAAACTTCTACGGCGGCGGCTCCCGGCGAAGGGGACTGGAAAGAGGTATACGCCAAGGAGAACGGTCTCGGAGGTCTGGAAGAAATCACATTGAACGGTGTGGAAGCGCGTCATGTCAGACTGTATGGAGTTACACGCGGGACGCCGTATGGATATTCTTTGTGGGAATTTGAGGTGTATGGCACCCGTGATGGAAGCGGAGAACCAGAAGGGCCGGAAGGCCCCGGTCAGCCGGAATTGAAAACGGCCCCGGTTCTGGCGGCGGATTCTTTGGGTAATATTGTAGGTCAGCCGGTTACGGTGAGTTTTGTAGACAATGTTGCTTGGCGGGAGGCCATATCATCGGTAAAAGTAGATGGTGTCACTCTGACTCAAGGGTACACGATTGCAGCAGGCACCCTTTCATTTGAGCCTACGGTATTTACCCAGGCCAAGGATTATTCGATTAAAGTATCAGCGGCGGGTTATGCAGATGCAACTGTCGTTCAGATGCTAAAGGCAGCCCCTTCGACTGCCGTGAACGTAGCGCTTCATAAAACGGTGAGTTCATCTTCAGCCCTTACTCCTGCAGCTTTGGCCTTTGACGGTGATCCAGGTACCCGCTGGGAATCGGAACACAGTGACAATCACTGGATCGCAGTGGATCTAGGGGCAATCTATCTTCTGAACGGGATTGAACTGAACTGGGAAGGGGCATACGCCAAAGGCTACCGGATTGAAGTCTCTACCGCGGCGGAGCCGGGGGATGGAGACTGGCAAACTGTGTTCTCCACGGACAGCGGAGTTGGCGGACTGGAAAAGCTCCCACTTCAGGACGTTCAGGCTCGGCATGTACGCCTGGTCGGTACCGAACGTGGTCTGCCCTACGGATATTCGTTATGGGAATTTGGGGTGTATGGTGTTCCAAAGTCCTAGTGCTCTTTGCTACAGACTGTTTAGTTGAGCGATAGTATCCTTATAGAAAAGGGCCAATCAGCGATTTTGCTGGTTGGCCTTTTTTACAGCTAAATAAAACGTACTGAAAAGATATAAGAGATAAGAAATGGAGGGGGAATTTGGAACTGTAGAGTCGGTAGTGTCTGGCTGAAGGTGTTCCTAGTTAGGCCGCTGAGAGATCCTAAGCTCAGGATTTAATAAACTGTAGGGACTTTTTCAAGAAACGCCGAGTGTAATAGGAAGACAAGACCAGCAGAAAAGCGAGTAGCAAGCCCGCTGGAAAGCCGAGGATTCCAGGCAAGGCATACCCCGGGGAGATGTTCATAGCGATACCGTTCCAGCCGAAAAGCCCCAGCAGGGCAGCGATCAGAGAGATTGCTGCACATATTAGGCTCCCCACCGTCCAAACACTGAGGATAGGAACACAGAAGAGGATTAGGAAACTTTTAATCGTAAGTTTAAATAGGCTAGCTTTGGAATAGGTACTGCTGTTCATCACGTTGCCTCCCTGTCAGGTAGGAATACCACTTTTTTAACTTTTGATTTAGAATCTACCGTCAGACTTTTACTGTAATGGAGTTCATGAATAATGCAGCCCGGTCCAATAGTTACTTCCTCCCCGCAAACCAGATCAGCAGTGGTCCGCTCCAGCTTGATCGTGGTTCCTGTAATGGTACTGCAGTTCATTTTACGCAAGGGTCCCATCAGAAAGCTGAAAGGGGTGGACGATAAAAGAACCGATATTTCTCCGCCTGCGCTCATCTCATCAATGGAACACGCATTTCCCAGACGGATTTCTATGGAGTTTCTGGCTGTCAACATTTTCATCCGCACAGCACCATCGGCATAAAAAGATCCCGTCGTCGTCCCCTGCGTTGCAGACAAATAACCGGATGAACTAATCTCCTCAGCTTGAAGACTGCGCACTCGTAAACTTCCGAGATTTTTGACTTGACGTGCAATACAGGTACTAGCAACAGAGCATTCGCCGGATATCTTCAATCTTGTTGTCGTGAGGTTTCCCCGGGCAGTCAGGGCTCCCAGCACTTCCACCGAGGTAGCCACAATATCGTCCCTTCGTAAGAGTGAGCCTTTCACCTTTAGCGGAAGCTGACTAAATGCAGGTTCAGACGGCATGTCATCGTGCATCGTACAGTTCACCACCTCAACAGTAATTTATTTGAATGATTAAAATATATAACAATTATAATATATATTCAATATAACATTATTTTGACCGTGGGCATGCCAAAAAGCACTGCATTGTGACTTAATGACACAGTGCAGTGCTTTGCTTGTAATGATCGATCTATGGGGGCTCAGAGAAGTTAATCTACAATGTTATTCATTAGCTTTTGGACCTTTTGAAGCGTTACGGCGATTCGATCCAGCTCTTCTGTTTCAAACCTGTCAAAAAGCTGCCGGATGCGCTGCTCTCCCTGAGCTGTAATCACAATATGGACCACTCTGCGATCTTCCTTGGTACGGACTCTTTCAATTAGGCCATCGTCTTCCAGCTTATTGCACATGAAGGAAGCTGCTCCAGGTGTAATAACGAATCGTTCCGCTATATCCGTAATATTCAGGCTTCCGGTTAGTTGAAGCTGAAACAGCAGCATGATTTGATTTTGTGTCAGCGACTCCGTTTGGATTATTTTTTCAACAAAAGCCTGGGAACTCCGCTGCACACTGGCCATGGTATCCATAACAGCATGGATGGCCTGGTCCTTATTTGTTTTTGTACTCATAAGCCCACTCCAATTTGGCAATATTCCTATAATTCCTAAAATATATAGAAGCTATAACTTTGTTGTCAAGCCACTGTAGTCTAAACCTCCGTAGGATATTGCTTGCAGATCTCTATGAACTGCTGAACAATCGCCGATTGCTGTTCATTGCTGCGGGTACAGATCGCCAGATTGTTCGTGAGATGAATGTCCTCCACCCATACCCTTGCAAGCAGCCCGCGCTCTACGTATTCACGAACGACCAGTGAGGAGACAAAGTTCGCCCCGTATCCCGCCATCACCGATCGGATCGCCTCGTTGAGACCATTGAATTGCAGCGCCACCTGCGGTGGTTTCAGATCATAGGTCCTGCACAGGGAAAATAACCGCTCCCGCGTAGAACTTCCTTCTTCACGCATGATGAACGGTTCCTTCATCATCTCAGCCAGGGTCACCGAACGATTGGCAAAGGGATGGGAGGGAGACACTACAAACCACAGCTCATCTTCAAAAAGCTCCACCCAGTCCATCTTCTCCGGCCTGCCCTCCAAGCCACCCCCATAAATGGCAACGTCAGCTTCGTGCCGATTCAGCTGTTCAAAAGCTTGCCGGGAGTTCGTGGTCGTAATGACGACCTCAATCTGGTCATAGCGGGCTTTGAAGCGGGCGGCCCAGCTAGGAATTAGGAAATTCGCCGGAAGATACGTAGCGGCAATGCGGATTTTGCCGATTTGGCCCTGCCGGTAATCCTCAATGAATTCATCAATCTGTTCCTCATACGTAAAAAAGTTTCCGGCCTGCTTCGCCAGCTCCATGCCAAAGGGAGTCAAGGATACGCCTCGCCCGCTCGGCGTGAACAAGGGAAGTCCGAGGTCCTTCTCGAACTTCTTGATCTGACTTGTAACCGCAGGTTGGCTGATTCTGAGTTTGGCGGCCGCCTTCGTCACGCTGCCCGTCTCAGCAACATAGTAGAACAGCCTGAGTGCATGTATATTCATCCTGTCTGCCACTCCTTATATAACCAAAATATATGAATGGGTTAAAAACATATATTAGAATTATGATTCCTTTCATCATAAGCTGTAATCAGGAACAAGACAAATACTTGAATCAACGATTATGAGGAGGAATGAAACGATGGAAAGAACACAGAGATGGAGCGAAGTGGATCATTATTTTAACAGCAAGCTGCTGGCCGAAGATCACATGCTTGATGCCGTACTGGCGGCCAATTCAGGAGCGGGTCTACCAGCCATTGACGTTGCACCGAACCAGGGCAAACTCCTGCATCTGCTGGCCCGCATGAAGGGAGCAAAGCGTATTCTGGAGATCGGAACATTGGGCGGTTACAGCACCATCTGGCTGGCTCGGGCGTTACCTGTCGAGGGGAAGCTGGTGTCACTGGAGTTTGAACACCTGCATGTGCAAGTAGCCGAGGATAACCTGCGGGCGGCAGGATTGGCTGACAACGTACAGGTTATCGAAGGACCGGCACTGGAATCCTTGGCTGCTTTGGAGGCTCAGGGTGTGGAGCTATTTGACTTTATTTTCATAGATGCCGACAAGCCGAACAATCCTCATTACTTGCAGTGGGCGCTGAAGCTGGCCAGCCCGGGCGCGGTTATCATTGCCGATAATGTGGTTCGTGACGGTGAAGTCGTGAATGGAGACAGCGGGGATGATCGGGTTCAGGGAATTCGCCAGTTCACCGATCTGCTAGCCGCCGAACCGCGAATCGATGCGACTGCGCTACAGACCGTAGGCAGCAAGGGCTATGATGGATTTATACTCGGTGTGGTGAAGGGCTGAACGAAGTCGCGTAACTACTCACTAGCTAACAAACAAACACAAACACAAACACAAACACAGAAACAAACACAAAACACAAAACACAAAACACAAACAAACTCACTAGCTAACAAACAAGCTATATAGAACGTATTAAAAACTAACATAACCAAGAAAAAAGAGAGTTATATAGGGAGCTCCGAAGTGTAATTAACGGCATTTTCGTACCTTAAATCCTCTGTGGCTACCGGTTAATGGAGATTAAGTGCAATATTGTACCTTAAATCTTCCAGAATACCCGTCCAAGCGTGCTTTTTCGAAAAATAAGATACAATAATACCCTTATTACCCTCTTTTGACTAAATTGATGAAAATAAGGTACAAAAATGCACTTAGTTGAGGAGGGGGCCCCTCTTATCACTGTTAAGACGACCGGTGAAGTGGCATATGCCGCCATAGGTTACAATCTGTCGGCAGTCTATGTTACGTTGCTAGCTTTTTTCGTGAAGATCATCCAAAAAATGCCGTCCAAAGAAATCAACACGGAAGCCAAAGAAGGCTTCCAGACCTAGCTTTCCTCTTGAATGTTTTCAGGCGAGCACTTTGCGCCTACAGTTTCAAACTTCCCCGTTCGATCATCTTCGCTTTTTGTTAATTTCTTTTATTCGGCATATATAACTTGCTTATGTGACTGGCCTATATAACTNGCATATATAACTTGCTTATGTGACTGGCCTATATAACTAACAAAACAGCAGCTTCTCCCACTTCTTGCATCCGGGAAAAACTGCTGTTTTTGTTTTATTTTATAAGTCCAGAATCTTTAAGGAACTGCTTGGCTACATCCTTGTATTCTTGTTTATTAATATCTACTTCGCCATTCAGTTTCTGCATAGTTGCATCATCCAGCTTCGCGGATACCGCATCCAGGAGTGTGCTTATTTCCTTATCCTGATCTAAAGTTTCTTGACGAATAACCGGGGCAACATTATATGGAGGCCATAGGTGTTTATCATCCTTGAGAACCACCAAATCCGGGTTAAGCAGTTCGCCGTCTGTTCCAAATGCCATGGTAGCTTGAGCTTCATCGTTCAATACTACGCGATATTTGACACCATAATCGAAAAGCTTAAGGCTCTTGAATTTGAACTCACCATATACACGATTCATTCCAAGTAAGCCATCCTCACGTTCCTCGAACTCAGGTACACCGGCGAAGTTAATCTCGCCTGCTTTGGCTTGCAGCTCAGAGAGGGTAGTGATGCCGTATTTCTCGGAGGCGGAGCGGGATATGGCTATTGCCTGGGTGTTATTGGCTTGGGAAGGCGCTAACCAAACGAGGTTAAATTCCTTCTTATAATAGTCCGAGACAAGATCAAACACTTGCTTAGGATCTGTGAGCGGCTTCTCATTCAGAATGTTCTGCAGGGCTGTGCCTGTGTATTCTGGATAAACATCGATATCTCCTTTTTTGAGTGCTTCATGAGCGATCAACGTTCCGCCAAGATTAAGCTTACGATCTACTTTAATGCCGGCATTCTCAAGTACTAATGCATACATTTCGCCGAGAATCAGGGATTCGGTAAAGTTCTTGGAACCCACCACTACCTTTTTCTTGGAGGATCCGTCTCCGCATCCAGCAGCAATACTCATTAAAGCAATAATTAGTGTGAGCAGTAACAAGCTTGATTTCTTTTTCATCTCAATTCCCCCTGCAATCATGATTAGATTTTATTGCTTATTATCATTAAGTAATAATGGATTATTACTTTTATAGGGCCAATAATAACATTACTTCCAAATAAATTCAATCACATTTGTTTACTTGGGATTAAATTTTTTTATGATGCATTTTAAGCCATACAACACTTCGGTTTATTTCCTATAAGAATACTTAATATTTATTGACAATCAAAACGATGCCACTTACTATCTATTTAATAAATTGTTATCACTTTGTAATAATGAATTTCAATAAATACTTTGTGAGGAGTATGAACATGAGTGCCTCATTACGATTAGACGGATCAAACTTGAAGTTGGAGGATATGTCTGCAGTTTTGGCGGGGAAGATTTTCAAAGTGAACATAGTTAAACAACATAGCCAAACCTCGGAGCGCTCATTCCAACAGTCAGATCTCCCAACAGAGTCGTTTGGAGAACAGCGAGAGAGTCTCTTGGATTCATTAAGGGACTGGGTACAATCCGATGGCGAGTTATTGCCTAAAGAAGTAGGCCTCTTGAGTTTATATCTTCTATTGAATCATTCAGTTAAGCATAGTGATGTGCTGAGTGATGAATGGTTAGAAAGAGTTTTATTTTTCGTGAATCATGGGATCGAGCCTTGCTTACATAAAGAAAACAGAACTGAAACCTCCGCAATGAGTGAACTTGCCTTGATTCTCTATGGCGAAGAAGAATTGTTTTGTTATCACCAAGGACAATTAAAAGCTGTTGGAGCATTGTTCGAGGAGCTAGAGCTTCCCAAGCTTCAATATACTCGCGAAGATGTGGCAATTATTACGGGTCTGTGTTGTGTGTCTACAGCGATGTCTATTTACGCAGTTGCTGAGGCTTCCAGATTGACGAAAACTGCAGATATTTGTGTTGCAATGCAGCTTGAAGCCATACGCGGGGAGACTGGAGCTTTTGACCGGCGTTTGCATGAGCTTGGCAGGCCGTATAATAGCCAGATCGAAGTCGCGGAGAACGTACGAAGAATCATTTCGGATAGTGAATTTACTACTGAACGAGGCCGGGAAGCTTATGGCGGAGACAATGGCCCCCGCTGCCAAGATGCCATCAGTATTCGGGCTGTACCCCAAACGCATGGGGGAGTTAGAGATACGGTTAAGTGGCTGAAAGAGCAGCTCGATAAGGAGATTAATGACATCGCAGAGAAGTCGAATCCTCTATTAGGATATTTGCTCAATTTGGTCATCGTCGGTTTAATAGATCTCGGCAATATCAGTGAAAGAAGAAGCTTCAGACTCTTGGATAGTAAAATGTCATATGGGCTGCCGATGAATCTTGTCGGAGAAAACCCGGGTTTCAATCATGGATTCCCGGTCATCCAGGCTGCTGCAACAGCTATATTGGCTGAAATGAAGCTGCTGGCCCTTCCGAATACTGCTTTTTCAAAGATCGATCATATCACCCAAAAATATGTGTGCACGACGCTGGAATCCTCGCTGAAGATGCTCGATGCGATATCGTTGCTTAACAAGATTTTGGGGATCGAGATGTACATGGCTGCTCAAGGGATGGATCTTGCTAAGAGTAAGCTGGTGGATTTTGAGTTTGGCGTGGGATCGAAAGAAGCACTTCATGTATTCAGAAACTTTGTGCAGACGGTGAAAGTGAACCGCTTTGCTTCCCCGGATATGGTTACTGCGGAGAAAGTCGTCACAGATGGCATCGTGCTTCAGGCAGTAGAAGATATTGTCGGAAATTTAAAGTAAGGTGTGAGCCTATGAAGGATGCAAACTTATATATCGATGGTTATAGCTTAACTGTAGAACAAATTATTGAAGCTGTGCGCGGGGAATGGAAAAGTGTATGCTTGGAGGCAGAAGCAAAGGCAAGATGTGAGAGCAGCAGAGCGCAAGTCTCTCGCTGGCTTGGATCAGATGCTCCGGTTGTTTACGGTGTGAATACGGGGCTTGGCAATCTGAAGGATACGGCATTGTCGCCGGAAGAGCATCTGGATTGGAATAAAACGATCCCCTATCCTCATGCCGTAGGTGTGGGGGAGTATCTGAATCCCGTTATAACCAGAGCATCTATGCTTATTCGTGCCAATGTGCTGAGCAGGGGCTACTCTGGCGTGAGACCCGAATTGATTGAGAGAATGCTGGAGATTTTTAACCATGGGATTGCCCCAGCGATTCGTGAGCTAGGCTCTACAGGATTAAGTGATCTTGGCCCTTTGGCTCACAACGCTATGGTTGTCGGGGGATTGGAAGAAGCAGAGGTGTTCTATAAGGGCAGGCAGATGGCTGCTCAAGCTTGTTTTCAAGAATTGGGCATGGAGGATGTATTCCCTTTGGAGTGTAAAGAAGTGTTATCGCAGATGAATGGTTCGACCATGACACAAGCGATCGCTATCTTTGCCTGCCACAATATGCAGCAATTGCTGGAGATTGAAACAAGAATCGAAGGCATTCTGAATCACGGCCAAGCGATCATTATCGATTCGAAGGAACAGGTCGATCTAGCTGTCGAGAAGGCCTTTGAGATCATTCTAAACACCGTGAACTTCGAGAATAACATCACTTGCGATAATCCGCTACTTTTCGAAGTGGAGGATGGCTACGAAGCTGTGATGGGATGCAATTGCAGTAACACACAAGTAGGCTATGTGATGGACCTGCTTAATTTTCTCATTGCTGATAAGGCGAACTATATTATGGAATTCATCAACAGGTTGGACATGGAAGAAGGCGGAAAGCTGAATGCAATCCGCGAAGCTGCTGCGGCAAGAGTCAGACTCATTCATTCCTTGAGTCTCCCTGCTAGCGCCGATTCTATATCTACTAAGGCCAACCAGGAGGACCATGTTGAGTTTAGTTTTGGGGCTGCAAGAAAGGCGCTTAAGGCGCTGACTGCCTATCAATCTCTGTTGTCATATCTGCTTGCTGCCGCTACAAAGACAGATGCGGTTCGCAAGAACACAAGCAGGGTGCTGGAGGCATTCCCGGATTTGAAGGTGAATATGACGGGTTCCTCTGCTAATCTGGCAGCCGGCATCAATCACTATTTGGCTGGAAAATTCGATTTGGTTTCATTGGTTTTAAAGACGGATTGAGATTAAAGCTTAATTTATGCCAAAGAAATGACCCGATTGAGGGCAATGTATCGTGCTGTAATCAAATAACCCGTAAGGAACGGAAGTGATTCTCTCCGTTCCTTACGGGTTATAGTATGCATTCATGTTATACAGTACGTTTCAGCGGTGTAGCGACAGGCCGGATGACGTTTGTGTTGTCTTTTCTATGGAACAGCTTGCGCAGGTACGGAAGGACGAAGTAATCAAGTCCGATTTTACCAGCATTGGCGGCCGATACGATGATGATCACTTCCATGAGCAGCAATTGCACGTTCGTGCTGACGGTACCCGAGAGCAGGTAAGCAGCGTTCATAACCAGACCCATGAGAGCAGCAAAGGTAGTGAATGTTCCCAGAATCAGTCCCAAGCCAACCAGGAATTCACCTGCCGGTACCAGGAAGTTAAAGAAGTTCACGCCAGGAAGAGCTGCATGCTGGAGGAAGCTTCCCCACCAAGCTTGGACGGTTGCGCCCTCGCCGGCACTCTTGGCAATAGCCCCTTTGATAAATCCCGAAGCATCGAACCCGCCAGTCAGCTTGTGCCATCCGGCAGTTAACCATTCATAACCAAGGTATACCCGTACTATAGTGAGCAGCAGCATAGCAGCTTTATTTGTTCTGAACCAGTTGTTAAACATATCTCTTCACTCCTTTTAGTGTGTGCTTTCTTGTCTGTATCGGATGATCATCTTCGATAGCTTTATATTAAGTGATTTATTTCACAATAGGTGTGATAAATATCACAAAATACGAATAAATTTTGATATCAAACTAAAATTGTGACTATTTTGTTTTGAAATGTGTCTAAGGGGATATAAGCGAGGGATCGTTACCGCTTTCAAATGGTTCTTGACAGAGTTTTTGCATAAAATTAACATACAGATATGAATGAAAAAGCTATCGTAGCCACTATAGGCCGAATCCACCGCAGAAGTAATCGATTTATCGAAAAGGAATTGAAGAAGCACAACATCCACGGAATTGCTCCATCGCATGGGGACATTCTGTTTCATCTGTATGGACAGGAATCCATTACAATGAACCAGCTGTCCTGCCTGATCGACAAGGACAAATCAACCATTACTGCCTTAGTCGAGAAGTTGGTGCGTCTGGAATACGTAAAGAAGGAACAAGACCTGAACGATGGCCGCATCTTCCGTTTATCCATTACAGATGAGGGAAGAGCGCTGAAGCCGATTTTTGAAGCCGTGTCCGAGTCTCTATTGGCTGCGGTGTATGAGGATTTTGCGCCGGAAGAGAAGGAACAGCTGCTTCGGTTGTTGGGGAAGATTAATATGTGAAAATGACTAAGACAGCCTGGTAGGAAGCCGGGCTGTTTTTAGTATAAAAATTTTTATCAACCCCGCAACCTTTTCAAACAACCACCGTCTAGAGTGTACCAATTGGGAAATAAATCATGACAACACAACCAGCAACCTAACACAATACACGGAGGAATGAAGATGAACAAACGATTTTTAAAACCACTGCTTTTAATGATGATGATCGCAATTTTTAGTTTAAACGTTACGGGTGCGGCCTTTGCGAAGAGTGGCGGGTCCAAGAATCCTCCTAACAACGGCATTGATATAGCGACTGCAGTAAGCATGATCGTAAAAGGACTAGACCTGAACCTGAATGCGATCGATTTTATCAAAATGCCAGTGGCAAGCGATCACTATACAAAAGTGAAGGATAACGCTCCATATGCCAAGGATTTCATTTACGCATATTACAATGGAGTGCAGCTTCCGAAGGACATTAATCCTTCCGCCAAAATCTCCAAGGAGTACTTTGCAGAGCTTCTGTACCAGGGGATGAGTCATAAAGCTGACTTTGTCTGGATTGAAACATTCCAAAAGGTGGCAGACGGAAATCAAGTCAAAAAAGAATACATGAACAGCATCCAGAAACTGCTGATCGCCAAGATCGTTACGCTCGACAGCAAACAAAAATTTTATCCGAAGAACAGTATCAGCCGCGATGAAGCAGCCAATATGATCAGCAAAACTGTGAAATTCATTAATAATTACAAACCAGTTCCTACACCTGCTCCAATCGACGTTAAATTAAACACAGGCAAGGAGACGGATGCGGTTACTAAGGTTACGCTTTCCGCTACGGCGCCAACTTCCGGGTATGGACTTGAAATCACGAGCATTCAATTCACGAAAGATCAGGCATTGATCAAATATAAGCTGGTGAAGCCGGCCCCGGACTCCATGAGTGCCCAAGTTATCACCGAAATTAAAGCCGTAACTTATATTCCTTCGACATTCAAACCTGTTCTTCAGGCCAATAAATAATACGGATACCCCCCTAAAAGCTTTATTAGCAACGGATGGACTCGATAGGAGCCATCCGTTGTTTTTGTATGAGCGGGTAAGGAGAATGAAAAATATAGAAGTGAATATGGAGGATTCTGTAATAATATCTCGAATATATAGGGGATGTACGTATGATTAGCTAAGGGGGATATCACAATGGCTCTTCAGGCAGAAACTCTTGTGGAAGAATGGCTGAACAAGAACGGGTATTTTACGATAAGAGGCATCAAGGAGAAGCTGAATGAGATTGATTTCCTGGCGGTACGGCAAAGTGAAGACGGCGAGTGGGAGTATGTCCATTGTGAAGTTCTGGTTAGTATGCGACCTGTGGCCTATATCAGCAAGCTGACCAAGCAGCAGATGGAGAAACTAGGCGTAAAGTCGAAGACAAGTGCCAAACTGCGCAATTCTGAAAGTCTGAAGGATAGCGTAAAGGCCTGGGTAGAGATTAAGTATACCTCCGACAAAAAGAAGAAGCTGCGCAGCTCTGTGATTGATACCGAAGAGTGGCAGTATTGGCTCGTACACGGAAGAGTGAAGGATCAGAATGAGCTGGAACAAATCAGCGGTGAAGGTGTCAAGCTGGTAGCAATCAAGGATATTTTGCAGGAATTGACAGCCAATACGACGGAGCATAGTTTCTCTGCAGCTTCAGCGGGTGATTTGGTAGAGTTGATTAATCTGTTGAATACGGAAGAGTAGAGCAGTCCTGTAACCCCTTTCTACGTTCAGTTATCCATATGAGTCTTTGAACCCAAGTGGCGATGATTGTGATAGAGGACCAACTCTTTGGAGAAGATGTTGGTCTTTTTTGCGTCTAATGGTAACATGTAGGTAATCTTTCTTATTAAAAAACCGCGTATTTCGACAAATAAATACATATTTCTTATTAAATACCTTTACTATTTACAAAATTTTATTTAAGATTCTCTTATGTGTAATGGAATAGGAAATAATATGTAATACAAATTTTTCTTAATTTATTACAACAGATGATCATACATGATGGAGGAATGCACAAATGTTCACAATCGAATATAATGCCGCAAAAAACAGAGTTGTCGTTACCGTTCAAGAGGTTACACTGGACAATGCACAGCAATACATTGATGAGTTCACCGAGATTCTTAAAAAAGTAAAACCAGGGTTCACTGGAGTTACAATTCTGACTGGTGCTAAAGTATTGTCTCAAGAAGTAGCTAAGGAACTGGCACCTACTAGTGAACTGGCAACTCAAAAAGGCGTAGCTACTGACCGGAAATGGGCTTATGTAACAGGCTCTTCCATTTACAAAATGCAAATGAGACGTATCTTCGGTGACTTCGTGGAGTACTTCGAAACCGTTGAGCAAGCGGATGCTTACCTGAGCAACTAATCTCATAAGGATTCAAAATGTAGCAGCTCACACCCTTACAGGTGGGGGCTTTTTTTTGTTTTATGGTTGTGCTACACACCAAGAGCCTGCGGCTGACGCGGGTTTTTTGCTGTTCCATGATGATCCGAAATAGAGGGCCTGCGACTTACTCCGCATACAGTACAGAAAATATCCACGATACTGGAGAAGTTAAGGGGGAACTCATTGTGTTATTAGTTGAATTTTTCTAAATACATGTAATAGATTACGCTTGCCAGCGTATTAGCTTCTGTAAATCACTTGGCCGGGTGAATATTGCAGGAAAGGAGAGAAGTGGGATGCAAGAGCGCGCATTGCTACAATCTTTTGGTCAAATTAAGCAAGCAAACGATACAGTCGTGGACAAAGATAAGCTCTTCACAACAATTTTTGAAACCTATTATTCGAGGATATTCAACTATACTGCCTATCGGGTCAATTGCCGATATACGGCGGAGGATTTGACCAGTCAAATCTTCGAGAAGACATTATCTAAGCTGCACAGCTTCTCAGGGGAAAAGGCACCGTTCGAAGTATGGCTGTTTGCCATCGCCAGAAATGTAGTGAACGATTATTACAGGAGTCAAAAGAGGAACCGTTTGTTCTCACTGGATGCCATTCGTGATCTGGTATCAAGCAGACAAGCCCCGGAGGAGCATATGCTGGAGGGAGAACGCAGCAGCGGACTGAACCGTGCGCTGGATACGCTGGCGGCCAAGGAGCGGAATATCGTGGCACTTAAATTCGGAGCGAATCTGAAGAACAAAGAAATCGCCAGCATCACAGGAATGTCCGAGAGTAACATCGGCGTGATCCTGTACCGAAGTATGAGGAAATTAAAATCGGAGATAGGGAGCGTGGAACAACTGTGAATGCCAAGGATACGGTACAGAGGTTGTCCAGAGACATCGATGAGGGTCTTCATCAAAAAGACTCCGCCGAGTGGAACGGTTCTCCGGAGTACCTTGAACTACTGAGCTTAAGCAAGGCTCTGGCGGGACAGGATTTCAGTGAAACTTCCGATAAGTCGGACGTTTTGGACAAGATACAGAACCGGGTTAAGATGAAGGAGGCAGATAGAAAAATGAAAGTTAAAAATAACATCAGACGCCCAGCTATCATCATGGCTTCCATTCTAATTGCAGGTGTGCTCAGCGTTAGCTTCGTTAAGCCATCCTTTGCCCAGGAGATGCTGGACAGAGTTCTGCAAAAGATTAATCTGGGAAACATTATTGCCAGTCAATACGATCCTGACCAAGCGCCGCCGTTTCCAGAGGCGTGGAAGGGCAAGCTTTTTGACAAGGACGGAAATAAGATAGAGTCGTATACTGAGAAGTTGGGCGAGGTCTATAACGCCAATGGTGAGCTTATCGTAGGCTTTGATGGAGATGAGCTGATTACGAAGAGCCAGCAGGAACAGCGGGATAAGGAAGCAGCGGCGAAAAAAGTGGTAATAAAGGAACCGGCTGAACTGGAACAATACGCGCTCTTCACAGTAAAACTCCCCAAGTATTTACCTGAAGGCTTCGCTTTTGACCACGGAGAATTTTATAAGGATGAGAACGGTGTTAACGGAAAATACCTCGACTTGTTCTTTAGCAGTGAGAAGAAGGATACGAAGATTTGGATGCAACAGCGCTTCTCCGATAAGGAGACGGCATACGAAATGTCTAGCAGCGGCAAGATGGAGAAGGTCAGCGTAAGCGGCGTTGATGCCGTGATGTGTGACGAGAGAAACCTCGACTGGGAAGCGGATGGGGTATTATATGGCCTCTCAACCAAGGGACTAGAGCGGGCTGAGGTCCTGAAAATCGCAGAATCTATTCGTTAATCTTAGGGCTAATAGGAACGAATGAGAAGATCTCCCGTGCGGGGGATCTTTTTTTAAAACGCGATTGTACTTCTGTCAATAAAGTGGA
>NZ_MAQW01000032.1 GCF_001682855.1 Bacillus sp. FJAT-27264
ATGGATAGAAGACCATTGCAAGTATTTTTTAAAGAAAGTCTATAAAGCTGCGATATATCCTTAATTCTATCTTCTCAAAGCCATTAATAACCTAGGATATATAGCAGCCGTACAGCTTCAATAAATGTTAAGCAATAATTTCCTCAATAAACAGCTCACGTTCGGTAGCCAGATTAACGATTGTCCCCTCCACCTGCACCATAGGCCGGGTAGGGTGTGTGCGGTCCGTGAAGATAATCTCTCCATGACGACCATCACTAAGACGAATCCTTGTTCCGTTATACAGCTCTGTCGATTTCTGAATAAAGGTTTGAACGATGGCTGGGTCCAGCTTGCCGAAACTCTCCGTTAAAATCTGCTCCAGCACAAGATAAGGCGATTGTGCCTTCTTGTAGGCTCTTTCCAGCGTCATAGCATGGAAGATATCCGCTACAGCTACAATCTTGGCGTACACATGGATCTGGCTGCCTTCCATCCGAAGTGGGTAGCCTGAGCCATCCACCTTCTCATGGTGCTGCAGTGCGGCAAGTCGAACACCTTCATTTATCGCCGTGACGTTACGCAGCAATTGATAACCGTAAGTGGTATGTCTGCGCACCTCTTCCTTTTCTTCGTTCGTTAAGGATTCGGGCTTCAGTAACAGCGAAGGATCTACCTTTACGTTCCCTATATCATGCAACAATCCTGCGAAGGCAGCCTGCAGCCAATCCTTTTGCGGATAACCACACCATTGGGCGATCTTGTATGAAGTCAACGCCGACAACACGGCGTTATGATAATTGTAGTCCTGTTCGTTCAAAGTCCGCGGCGCAAACTTCAGAACATGATATTCCTTCAAATGGCCGATCAGGATTTCCAGTTGGTTTCTCAGTTCAAGGATCGGGAGGGAGGCTGCTGCAGCAGAACGATAGCTGCTCTTAATGAGAGCTACCATCTTCTCGTATTCATCGTGCAGAACCGAGTTCCGAGATAGTGTTGACTCATTGATGAGCGAACCTGTTTTCGCCGTAGCTGCTTTATTGCCAGACTTAACCGGCTCACTAACCTTGGTCTCACTTTCACTGCCCTCAATCTCCACCTGTTGAATCAAAAATGCCTGCAAAATCTCCATATCGCGTGGCAGCAACACCTTGCCCTTGGGAAATAACGTTCCTCCTAATGGCGTAACAACATCTTGTATAATTTTCGAACCTGGTTTAACTTCTCCAACTGCTATGTGTGGCATAAGCTCAGCCCCTTTATTCGCTAACCCATTAATAGTGACGCTCTTGTAGATTGAAACATATGACATCCGGCTGATCGCAGTCCGAAGTTCCTTATTTCACCATGTCCCTAATTATAGTATGTAAGGGGACAAGCGACCAGTATGAGGCAGGAGAATCCTGAATTTTATTTAAAAAAAGAGTGGAAGTCTCTGTAAAAGAAACTTCCACTCTTCAAATATACTTTATTCCAGATGATCGTCTTCGCTCTTCGTCTCTATTACGGACTCATCGCTTACGCTTTCCTCTGTAACCTGTCCTTCTTCGCCTTCCTCTGATTCAGACAAATCGTCCTCCTCATTCTTGTCGGCCCGGCAAAGGGTAGCCACTGCATCATCTTCACGAATATTGATCAATTTAACACCTTGTGCATAACGACCCATGGTAGAAATACCATCCATACTGGTACGGATCAAAGTACCGCTGGTCGTAATGATCATCAGGTCCTCATCCTTCTTAACGACCTTCAGACCGACCACCAGACCGTTCTTGTCTGTAAGGTTGATCGTCTTGATCCCCTTACCACCGCGCGTCTGGGAGCGATAATCCCCGGCTGGTGTACGTTTACCGTATCCCTTGGCCGTTACGATCAGTACCTCAAGATCCAGATCTACACAGTCCATACCGATAACATGGTCGTTGCTGTCTAGGGTAATCCCTTTGACACCCGTTGCGCTCCGTCCCATCGACCGTACATCATTCTCAGAGAACGTAATCGACATACCGCGAGCCGTACCAATGATAAGATTTTGCTGCCCATCGGTCAGCTTCACTTCAATTAGAGAATCCTCTTCACGAAGATTGATAGCAATCAAGCCGCCTTTGCGGATGTTGTTATAGTCTTCAAGAGGCGTTTTCTTAACGATACCTTCACGAGTAGCGAAGAAGAGGTACTTATCACTATCAGCATCCTCTACCTGGATAACCGCACTGATCTTCTCCCCTTGCTCGATCTGGATCAGGTTGATGATCGGCGTCCCGCGCGCAGTCCGGCCAAGCTCCGGAATCTCGTAAGCCTTGATCCGGTACACCTTACCCTTATCGGTGAAGAACATCAGGTAGTTATGGGAGTTACTCACAAAGAGATGCTCCACGAAATCCTGATCCTTCGTATCCATACCGATTACGCCACGGCCTCCGCGCTTTTGGCTACGGTAGGTTGTCACCGGCAGGCGTTTGATGTAACCCGTATGCGTGATGGTAATAACAACCTCTTCCCGTGGGATCAGATCCTCGTCAAGGATACTTTCTTCTCCAACGGTGATTTCTGTACGACGGTTGTCGGCATATTTATCACGCAGCTCCTGCAGCTCTTTACTGATAATATCCAGCACAAGGTGCTCGTTAGCCAGAATCTCACGATATTCCGCAATTTTAGCCAGCAGCTCATTGTATTCGTTCTCGATCTTCTCGCGTTCCAGACCGGTCAGACGCTGCATCCGCATATCGAGGATAGCCTGTGCCTGCTCAATACTAAGGCTGAAGGTATTCATCAGCCCTTCACGGGCAATGTCTGTGGTACGAGAAGCTCTAATGAGAGCAATGACCTCATCCAGGTGATCAAGCGCAATACGCAAGCCCTCCAAAATGTGGGCGCGGGCCTCCGCTTTTTTCAGATCGAACTCTGTCCGGCGGCGGATAACTTCAATCTGATGCTGCAGATAGTGGTACAATACATCGCGCAGATTAAGAATCTTCGGTTCGTTGTTCACGATCGCAAGCATATTGATCCCGAATGTAGACTGCATCGAGGTATGCTTATAAAGATTGTTCAAGACGACACTTGGGTTAACATCGCGTCTCATCTCTACTACGACACGCATACCGTTTCTGTCCGATTCGTCACGAAGATCAGTAATACCCTCAATCCGCTTCTCACGTACCAACTCAGCGATCTTCTCAACCAGCCGCGCCTTGTTTACCTGATATGGCAGCTCATGCACGATAATACGCGCCTTGCCGTTGTTCTCTTCGATCGTAGCCTTCGCACGCATCGTAACTGAGCCCCGGCCTGTACGATAAGCCTGACGAATCCCTTCGCGGCCCAAAATGTATCCCGATGTAGGGAAATCCGGTCCTTGAATATATTCCATCAATTCCATTGGCGTAATCTCGGGATTACGGATCATTGCCTGTACCCCATCAATAACCTCTCCCAGGTTATGCGGCGGAATATTGGTTGCCATCCCTACAGCAATACCAGATACGCCGTTAACAAGCAGGTTCGGATAACGTGCAGGCAGAACCACTGGCTCATGCTCTTCACCATCATAGTTTGGTGCGAAATTTACGGTCTCCTTATTCAGATCCCGGAGCATCTCCATTGCGATTTTGGAAAGACGTGCTTCCGTATACCGCATGGCAGCAGCCATGTCACCATCGATTGAACCGAAGTTACCGTGACCGTCAACCAGCATATAACGCATCGAGAAATCCTGAGCCATACGTACCATTGTTTCATATACGGCAGAGTCTCCGTGAGGGTGGTACTTACCGATGACCTCACCGACGATTCTCGCTGATTTCTTATGGGGTTTATCCGGAGACATTCCGAGTTCCGACATCGCAAACAGAATGCGCCTGTGAACCGGCTTCAATCCGTCCCGCACATCGGGTAAAGCCCGACTGACAATGATGCTCATTGCGTAATCCATAAATGAATCGCGCATTTCCACCCCAATGTCCCGGTCTTTGATTTGCGGGTTATTTTGTTCAGCCATGAGTGCTGGACCTCCTTCAGTTAAAAAACCGCTACCCTTTATTATATTACTTTCACAAAAGTAGCACAATTAAACATAATAGCCTTTTATCTTTTAAACCTAATTTCTTTTGTTCCTGTAAGGGTATATGCCCTGTCCGCGAACGCCCTCCACACATAGACTGTACAGAGAGAAAGATAGCTTATATCGTTCCATGTTCGTCCAATAAAGCATAATCCCATATCCTTGTATTATACCATTGTTTAAAGAGCTTGTCCTGAAATTTCAGGCCACAGGAGATTAGGCTCCCTAAGGAGTTCTGCAAGTAAGGACTCTAAGGAGCAGCACCTGCAAATAACCTTTAAGGAGGGCAATGATGAAAATTCAACGGGTCTCCAGCAAATGGGCCAAAACAAGTGTAATTCTTCTCAATCCCGGATTAGCGAATTACATTCCTGACACTCGCAAATACAGTTTCCCTACACTCGTAGAAATGCTGGCCATACACGCCACAGTGTATGTTAAACCTGACCGAGGGACATATGGTAGCGGTGTGATGAGAGCCGAACAGCGAGTGGTCTCCCTAGCCCCTAGCATTCTGGCGGACGACAGCGATGATCGCAAGGCGGTTCGGAAGGAAGAGCAAACGATGTACATTCTGCGCTACAACAAAACAGCACAAATTTTCGCTTCACCCCAGGAACTGCACGAAGCTATATTAGGCCGAACACAGGGGAAACTCTATCTGATTCAAAAAGGAATCGATCTGCTGCGTCATCATGAACGCCCATTCGACCTTCGGGTTCTTGCCCAGAAAACGCCGCTCGGCACCTGGGAAACCACCGGAATGCTTGGCCGGGTGGCAGCACCGCATAAAATCGTGACCAATTATCACAACGGAGGCCGCATTCTACAGGTGAATACTTTATTCAAAGAGCATATGAACCCTTCCGAGTCCAGCACCGCCATCCAGCAATTAAAGCAGCTTGGTGTTCAAATTGCAGGCCAGCTTGAGCTATCCTATCCGGGAATCAAAGAAATTGGCCTGGATGTCGCCCTGGATCAGCACCATGACATGTGGCTCCTGGAGGTGAATACCCTCCCCTCCATCATCGTTTTCAAGTTGTTCCCCGACAAATCCATCTATCGTAAAATCCACCGTTATGCCGTCGCCTACGGAAGACTCAAGAAATCCGGGACCACTGTTTCTTCTCGTCGCAAGGCACTATGACGTCTTTTATTATCATTGTCTAAAAAGAAAACCTCCGGTTGCTTATTCCGAGCGGAATAGCAACCGGAGGTTTCTGTATTACTAATACTTGTTATTCTTGGTCAGCCTACACGTCAAGGTTCTTGACGGATTTGGCATGTTCTTGAATAAAGTCACGCCGCGGCTCGACATTGTCGCCCATCAGCGTATCGAAAATGCTGTCAGCCAGTATCGCATCTTCAATCGTGACTTGCAGCATGGTCCGACTCTCAGGATCCATAGTTGTATCCCAAAGCTGCTCTGCATTCATCTCGCCCAGACCTTTATAGCGCTGGACATTGACTTTCACGTTCTCTCCGAAAGCGGCAATGATCTCATCGCGCTCTTTTTCGGTGCTGGCATACCGTACAACCTTGTTGCGCTCAATCTTAAAGAGCGGCGGCTGGGCGATATAGATATATCCCGCGTCTACCAGTTTACGCATGTAACGGTAGAAGAACGTCAGCAGCAATGTTCTGATATGGGCTCCGTCAACGTCTGCGTCCGTCATAATAACGACTTTGTGGTAACGTGCTTTGGCTAGATCGAAGTCATCCCCGATGCCCGTACCCAGAGCGGTAATGATTGCCCGAATCTCAGCATTGGACAAAATACGATCCAGACGAGCTTTCTCTACGTTCAGGATTTTACCGCGCAGCGGCAGGATCGCCTGGAAATGACGGTCCCGGCCCTGTTTGGCCGATCCGCCGGCAGAGTCACCTTCGACGATGTACAGCTCACTGATGGAAGCGTCCTTGGACGAACAGTCGGCCAGCTTACCAGGCAGGGCACTGACTTCAAGCGCACTCTTACGACGAGTCAGCTCACGCGCTTTACGCGCAGCTTCACGGGCACGTGAAGCCTGCAGTGATTTCTCCAGTACACGGCGGGATACTGCCGGATTCTCCTCCAGGAATTCCTGAAGCTTCTCTCCGAACAGAGATTCCACAATACCGCGGACTTCACTGTTGCCAAGCTTGGTTTTCGTCTGACCCTCGAACTGAGGCTCAGGGATTTTGACGGAAATAATCGCCGTCAGGCCTTCACGCACATCATCCCCGGTCAGATTGGAATTGCCGTCCTTGATCACGCCGGATTTACGGGCATAATCGTTGATAATACGCGTCAAGGCGCTCTTGAAGCCCGATTCGTGGGTTCCGCCCTCATGTGTATTGATATTATTAGCAAAAGAATAAATATTCTCGGTGTAGGAATCGTTATACTGCAGCGCCACTTCAACTTGAATCATATCGCGTGAGCCTTCTACGTAGATAGGATCCTCGTGCAGCGCTTCTTTCTTCTCATTCAGATATTTCACGTATTCCACAATACCGCCATCGTATCTGAAGGCATTGGACACACCCGTGCGCTCATCTGTCAGCGAAAGCTCAATTCCCTTGTTCAGGAAAGCCAGCTCGCGAATACGGGTAAGCAGCGTCGTGTATTCAAAGATTGTAGTCTCCGTGAAAATCTCCGGGTCCGGGTGGAATGTAGTTGTCGTACCTGTCTCTTCCGTATCACCGGTAATCTTGATATCGTACTGCGGAACGCCGCGTCTGTATTCTTGCTGGTGAATATGACCTTCACGTTTTACAGACACCACGACTCTCTCGGACAAGGCGTTCACTACAGAGATCCCCACGCCGTGCAGACCGCCGGATACCTTATATCCCCCGCCGCCGAATTTACCGCCAGCATGCAGTACAGTCATAACCACTTCAAGCGTCGACTTCTTGAGCTTCGTGTTCTCCCCTACAGGGATTCCCCGCCCGTTGTCGATAACGGTGATGCTGTTATCCTCGTGTATGATCACTTGAATCCGGTCGCAATAACCTGCCAGCGCTTCGTCGATACTGTTATCTACGACCTCCCACACCAAATGATGCAGACCTTTAGCGCTCGTAGAGCCGATGTACATGCCCGGGCGTTTCCGAACCGCTTCCAGCCCTTCTAGTACCTGAATCTGGCTCTCATCATATGTCGGTTGATTCATTGACATGCCTTCACCTACTTCTTTCAGATTATCTCTTTGTTACTGCGGTAGAGCTATATTTCCAACAACATTTTGGCTCTTTTCTTGAGAGTGGAGGAGGAAATGGGGGAGTAGTACACGCTATTCTTGGTTACGACAATAGATTTCGCTTCCTCTTCACCAATCCGAACCAGCTTCTTATCCTGCTGGGACTGAATGACGAACTGTTTGGATACCTTGGAAGATTTCTCAATCGAAATATCAAATATAGCAATCAGCTCTGATGACCGGATGATTTTTTCCCCGCCCAAATGAATATACATCTTCTTCCTCCGCTCTTTATAGCTCCACTTGTCCGTCACGGACATGATATAGGCTTGCGCCTTTTAATTTATCGGCATGCAGACCTTCAATTCCTGTAGCGGTAATGAATGTCTGTACCTTGCTTTGAAAGGTTTCAATAAGCTGAGTCTGACGATAAGGATCAAGCTCGGATAGCACATCATCAAGAAGCAGCACAGGATACTCCCCGATCTCCTCATGGATCAGCTCGATTTCCGCCAGCTTGAGCGACAGGGCTGTCGTGCGCTGCTGTCCCTGGGACCCGTAGACCTGGGCTTCACGTCCGTTGATAAAAAAGGACAGGTCATCCCGATGGGGACCCGTCAGCGTCATGCCGCGCCTGATTTCCTGCTCTCTCGTTTGTGATAACTTTAACATAAAATTGTCTAATAAGACAGCTTCATCTTCTTCCTCTCTCTCGCCAAAAGAGGGCACGTAGCGCAATTTGAGCTCTTCTCCGCCATTTGTAATTCCCTTGTGGATGCTTTCCGCCCAGATCTGCAGCTTCTTTATGAATTCTTTCCTTTTTTTGACGATTTTAACACCATGCTCTACAAGTTGGGCATCCCAGATCTCCAGCATCTCTGTTCCGCCAGCGGGCTTGCCCCATAATTGCTTCAGCAGATTGCCTCTCTGCACCAGAATCTTCTGGTACTGCTGAAGGTGAAACAAATAGCCTGGCTGCACCTGTCCGATCTCCATATCGAGGAAACGGCGGCGAATACCCGGTGTACCTTTGACAATCTCCAGGTCCTCCGGAGCAAACATCACCACATTGAGCGATCCTACGAACTCACTCAGCCGGCGCTGCTCCAGACCGTTGACCTTCGCCTTCTTCCCTTGGGCAGAGAGACTGAGCTCCAGCTTCAGATCTCCGTATTTGCGCTGAATCTCGGCATAGATCTGCGCACTGCCGCTAGGGGCATCGAACGAGATTAGCTCACGATCCTTGGAGGTGCGGTGGCTTTTGGTCATCGCCAGGACGAACAAGGCCTCCATGAGGTTTGTTTTGCCTTGGGCATTCTGACCGAGGATCAGATTGACATCCCCCAGGCTTTCCAGACGCAGCAGCCCGTAATTGCGATAATGCTGCAGGCCGATATTTTTAACAAACACGAAATGGTTCCTCCCAAGACCCCACAGGCGTGGAGTTTATGCTACAAAGCTTATTTCATTAAGCGAAAATCATGTGGTCCAAGATCGTATGAAGCTCCCACGAGCGTAAAATGCCCTAAAGCTTTATTTTATACCAAAAACACCGATTGTTGTAGTCTCGCAAATACTAGCCGTTGTTTGGACTCAAAAAAGCGACTCCGAAGAGCCGCTCTGATCACTAAGGGTTCTCCCCCTCTTTATTTCTGCACTTCGCCGCCAATGACCTCGAACGTGCCTTCATCCTGCACTTCGATGCGGTCACCCGGATAGAGCTTTCTGCCCCGGCGTTCTTCCTTCTCTCCATTGACCAAGACAAGTCCTTCCTGCAAAAGGGCCTTGGCCATTCCCCCTGTGGATACACAATCCGACAGTTTTAGAAATTGATCCAGCTTGATATATCCACTGTGGATAAGTATTTTTTTCATGTTTTTTATCCTTTCCACCACTTATCCACAGGCTCGTGAACAGTGACTTTAGTTAGTTGTACGATATGGCAAAATCACATACATGCTACGGCTGTCATCCAGCGGACGCAAAATAATCGGACTCATCATTCCGGTGAAGGCAATGACAAGCTGCTCGCTTTCGATAACTTTGAGCACATCTAGCATATATTTGGAGTTAAACGAGATTTTCAGAGGTTCCCCTTTAAAATCAATGGTTTCCAGCTCTTCACGCACTTTACCCAGTTCTGAGGAACTGGAGGAAATTTCGATGCCGCCCTGATCCAGGGTCTGCATGCGGACAATATTAGTTTTTTCCTCACGGGACAGCAAATAAGCACGGTCAATGGACTCACTTAATTTTTTTGTGTCCAAAGTTAGTTCTGTTTTGTATGCCGTTGGAATAATTCTAGAAGTATCCGGATAAATACCGTCCAAGATGCGGGAATAGAACAGCACTTTGTCGATTTTGAAGAGAACCTGGTTATCTGCTACGACAATATCCACCAGCATATTTTGGTCAGGGATGATTTTACTCAGCTCGTTCAAGGTTTTACCGGCAATAACAACATTGCCAAAATGAACATTCTCTGTTCCCTCCAAATGAGCTGCCCGGGTTGCGAGCCGGTGACGGTCTGTAGCGGTGAACTTGAACTCGTTATCGCTCAGGTTCCAGAGAATTCCCGTAAGAATTGGTGTCGTTTCCTGAGTGGAAATAGAGAATGCCGTCTGTTTGATCATATTTTTAAGCAAATCGCCAGGGATAGAGATCATATCATTTTCTTCGATGTTCGGCAGCACTGGGAATTCTTCCGGGTCCAGTCCTACGATTTGAATCTCGGTGGAACCAGAGGAAATATAGGTTTGGAAGCCATCTTTGACTTCCATCTGGATTTCTTTGGACGGCAATTTTTTAATGATTTCGACGAAAAATTTAGCTGGAAGCACAACGCTACCTGGCTGCTCAACTTTTACGATGGTATGGCTATCATTCTCGGCAGGAATAAACGACTGAATCGAAATATCGGTGTCGCTTGCTGTCAAAGTTACGCCTTGATGGGTAACTTCCAGCTTAATCCCGGTCAGAATGGGAATTGTCGTTCTGCTGGAGATCGCTTTGGATACATGTCCAATGGATTCGTTGAGTTCGTTTTTGAGAATGCTTATTTTCATGATTTCACTCCTAGCTGAAAATTGGGAAGTTGCGTTATGCAGTGAGTTATTCACACCGTGTATAGAAGATGAATTATTATAGTTATTTAATAGTATTAGTAGTAGGGGCGTCTAATATGTGGATAACCCTCGAAAGACGCATAAAATTAAGCCTACCCACATGTGTATAGATTGTGTATAGGCTCTGTATTCCTCTTAGGAAGGATTTTTGATTTTCTCCGCAAGATTATTTACCACTTTGTACAGCTCCTGATCGACCTTTAGTGATTGTGTTATTTTCTCGTGCGCATGAATGACTGTCGTATGGTCACGTCCCCCGAAAGCTTCACCGATCTTGGGCAACGAATAATCTGTTAATTCACGAGAGAGATACATGGCGATCTGGCGTGGGAAAGCTACGGCTTTCGTGCGTTTGCGTGCTTTGAAGTCCTCCAGGCGCAAATTGTAGTATTCACCGACTTTTTGCTGAATATCACCGATGGTAATCATCTTCGGACGGCTAGAGGGAATGATATCCTTCAGCGCTTCCGCTGCCAGATGGGTGGTGACATCTTGATTGGTCAAGGAAGAATAGGCCACGACCCGAATCAGCGCGCCCTCCAGTTCACGAATGTTCGTATCAATCTGGTTGGCGATGTACATCATCGCTTCATTAGGGATGTCGAGGTTCTCCGCTTTCGCCTTTTTACGCAAAATTGCGATCCGTGTCTCCAGATCCGGCGGCTGAATATCCGTAATAAGACCCCATTCGAACCTGGAACGCAGCCGTTCCTCGAGAGTCGGGATTTCTTTTGGCGGTCGGTCACTGGAAATAATGATTTGTTTGCGCTCTTCGTGCAGGGCGTTGAATGTATGGAAGAATTCCTCCTGCGTGGATTCTTTGCCGGCCAGGAATTGAATGTCATCAATAAGCAGAATGTCTACGTTGCGGTATTTGTTACGGAAGCTTTCCCCGCGGTTGTCACGGATGGAGTTGATGAACTCATTCGTGAATTTCTCGGAGGAAATATAAATAACCTTGTTATTGGGGTTATGCTCCAGCACGTAATGGCCGATCGCATGCATCAGGTGGGTTTTTCCCAGACCCACTCCGCCGTACAGGAACAAGGGGTTGTAGGCTTTGGCCGGCGCCTCGGCGACGGCCAGCGAAGCCGCGTGGGCAAAGCGGTTGCCCGAACCGATGACGAATGTGTCAAAGGTATATTTGGGATTGAGCAGATGGGTCTGCGCTTCTTCGCGCGAAACGGCAGGGGATGGGGCAGACTGCTGTATGATCAGCTCGGCCGGCTTATTCTCCTCAATGACGAATTTGACATCCACTTGTTGCCCGGTAACTTCCAGAACTGTAGCTCCCACCAGCTTGGTGTAGCGACTTTCCAGCCATTCTACTGCGAATGTTGTCGGAGCCGAGATAATAAGTACCTGTTGGTTGAAGGTTAACGCTTTGGTCGCCTTAAACCAGGTATCGAAACTCGGCTTGCTCAGTTTGGATTGGATGATTGATAATATTTGCTGCCATAATTCGGAAGTATGGCTGTCCACAGACTGTCACTCCTTTAAATCTTCCAAATGTGGCATCAGCCATGAAGTGGAAATGTCGAAGAAAATATATAGATGCTGATATTTATCCCCAATACAAAGGACGAGGGGACAAAAAAATATGGATAAATTTGAATTGTTCACAACTTTATCCACAGCTTGTTGATAATATAGAGAGCAAACAAATCTATTCACATTCAAAAGTAATACCATCATAGCAAAAGCACCCCTGTTTTTCAATGATTCGGGCTATTTTATCCACAAATTCAATCACTTGTGTACAAAATTTAAGAACAACACTACATATTGTTGATAAATTGTTTACGGTTCGACATGAAGCGTCAGACTTACGATATTTTTATACACAGGTTGTCCTAGTCTGCGAACAATCGACTTCTTTTTTTAATCACAGGTGGATAAGTGTAGAATGCTGTGGATTATTTTTTGACGAATGGGGGTTGTGGATAATAGCCTTCTATAAGAGGGGAAGGAAGTCTGCAAAGACAGGTTGACTTTTGACCGATTATTGTGTTTAAATATATAAAGGTGTTTTCTGTGAGGATATGTCTTCAAACATTTAAATGATGATACTGTAGATACTGTCCCTACTTTAAGGACGGCCAAGCCGTTTCTGCTTAGATATGACAGTAATTAAGATCCTGTAAGGGAGGTGCAATACATGAGACCGACGTTCAAACCGAATGTGAGCAAACGCAAGAAGGTACATGGTTTCCGCAAAAGAATGAGCACGAAAAACGGCCGTAAAGTGCTGGCAGCTCGCCGCCTGAAAGGCAGAAAAGTTCTGAGTGCGTAAGTTAGGCCATTAAGGACCACTGCGGTGGTCTTTTTTTCAACATATAAGACTGTATTTGATCTCTATTCGTACTCCGCTTTCTTATAGTTCACAGGTGAACGGGTATCGTCTTTCGGAAAGGGCGGTACCCGTTTTTCGCTTGTAGCATTCATACTTTTTCGGTGAAACCCTGCGAAGGTCTAGATTACGCTAGTATGCGTCGGCTACACTTTGTGGGGCTATTCGTATACACCTATATAGGAAGTAATCCGAATTGTCGCACCGTTAAGCGTTGCTCAATCCGTGTACAAGCTGCCGTTTACGGCTATCGCCGGGTGAGTATACTACTAATATAGAAGGAAAAATTCCGGACAGCCTAAAACAGACCGGTCTTTTCAATTAAGGAGATTCTCGTGCATAAAAGTTTGCGATTACGAAACCGCGCCGACTTCAGCCGCGTATACCGCCATGGAAAGTCATTTGCGAACCACCAATTCGTGGTGTATTGGTTCAATAGAAAAGAGGTGGAGCGTTTCCGGCTCGGAGTGTCGGTTAGCAAAAAGGTAGGGAACGCTGTTGTCCGCAACCGGATGCGAAGACTCGTGAAGGAGATCGTCAGGCATCATGAGCCAGAGATCGCCGGCGGGCTGGATCTGGTGTTTATTGTGCGAAAAGGGGCTCTCGCCATGGAATACACAGAGCTTGAGAAAAGTGTGCTTCATGTGCTTCGCAAAGCCAAGCTACTCAAGGCTTCCCGCAAATAAGAGGGGCCGAAGAGGCTTGTTTATTTGTATTCATAATTATGGTATGATTTACGGTGCAATGGAATGTTCAAGAGAGGGGTTTTGAAGTGTCTCTAATGAAGACTAGACGAGGAAAATGGTTCTTCCTCATCGCTGTAATGGTGTTGATGATAGCTGTTTTGTCAGGTTGTTCTCCGTCGGCCACTGTTACACATACTACGGAGGATTTAAAGAATGGTGGTTTCTGGCAGAGTAACGTTGTTTATTATTTTGCTATAGCGCTGGAAACGTTCGCAAAGTGGTTTAACGGACAATATGGACTAGCCGTACTTGTTATGGTTCTTATTGTGCGCACGCTGATTTTGCCGCTTACCATGAAACAGGTGAAGAGTTCGCGTGCGATGCAGGCCATTCAACCGGAGCTCCAGAAAATCCAGAAAAAATATAAAGACACGCCTGAAAAAGTGCAGCAGGAAACGATGCGCCTCTTCCAGGAAAACAAGGTTAACCCGATGGCAGGATGTCTGCCGCTGATCGTGCAAATGCCGATTTTTATCGCGCTGTACAACTCGATTTATTACAACCCGCATCTGCGTGAGCATTCCTTCTTGTGGCTGGAGCTTGGTAAGCCGGACCATCTGTTCATTCTACCGGCACTGGCTGCAATCACGACGTTCCTGCAGACTCGCATGATGACGAAGATGAACCCGATGCAGCAGCAAGGGCCAATGCAGTTCATGATGATGGTATATCCTGTCCTGATTTTCATCATGTCCTACAATTTCCCGTCTGCACTTCCGCTGTACTGGTTCTATAGTAACCTCTACACCATTGTTCAGAACTACTTCTTATACCGCAACAACGATAAAACTAAATTGGCTGTCGTAAACTCCGCGAACGACAAGGAAGATAGTCCTGCGAAGAGCAAGAACACATCTTCCGCGAAGGGTAATGGCAGCAAGGCATCGAAGGGGGCCAAAAAGTCGAAATGAGCAAAGTCGTCGCGACAGGAAAAACCATTGAAGAAGCTGTAGAACGGGGAATGACCCAGCTTGGCGTTAACAGGGACCGCGTTACGGTCAATGTGCTTGAACAGCCCTCAAGAGGATTCCTGGGATTGATCGGTGCGAAAGAGGCCAAGGTTGAATTGACCTTGATCCCTGCACCGGCGCCCGCGGCGAGTGCTCCGTCAGTGCCTCAGCAGTCAACCAGAGAAAGTACACAGGAGGCTATCGGCGGTGTACCACGCCAAGATTCCGGACAACCGGGGGAAGAAGCTTACCAGCAAGCTGTACGTTTCATTGTGGATGTCGCCAAGAGCATGGGGCTCACGGTGGAAGTAGAAATCGTCCATGCCAAGGAATCGACTACTCTGCAAATATCCGGTCCCGATCTTGGGCTGGTCATTGGCAGAAGAGGACAAACGCTTGATGCCTTGCAGTATCTGGCGAATATCGTAGCCAATCGCTACTCCGATAGCTTCATCCGTCTCGTCCTGGATGCAGAGAATTTTCGGGAACGACGCAAGAAGACACTGGAGGAGCTGGCGGATCGGCTTGCAGGGCGCGTCATCCGCACACGTAAAGAGGTTGTGCTGGAGCCGATGTCGCCTCAAGAACGGAAGATTATTCATTCCAGGCTGCAGGATCACAAGCAGGTGAACACACTCAGCAAGGGCGATGAACCCAATCGCCGCGTCGTAATTACTTTGAAGTAGAGACTATATGCCGCAATGACTCCTGGTCTAATCTAAGGGGTCATTGCTTTTTTACAAATTAAACAGATAAATGTGCATATCTAATGAGGTGAATGACAGTATGTTAAGCGATACAATAGCAGCCGTCTCTACGGCGCTTGGAGAGGGAGGCATCGCAATTATCCGGGTAAGTGGCCCGGAGGCGATCAGCCAGGTAGCACCTTTGTTCCGAAGCCGGGTTCCACTGACAGAGGCGGAATCTCATACGGTTCATTACGGGCATATCATTAGTCCGGATAATGGTGAGACCATGGAAGAAGTACTCGTGACGGTGATGAAGGGGCCACGTTCTTTTACAACTGAGGATGTTGTGGAGATTAGTGCCCATGGCGGCATTATTTCTGTGCGCCGTGTGATGGACTTGCTGCTGCAGCAGGAGATCAGGCTGGCCGAGCCGGGGGAATTCACTAAACGGGCTTTCCTGGGAGGAAGAATTGACCTGACACAGGCTGAGGCGGTTATTGATCTCATCCGTTCCAAATCAGACCGTGCCTTCTCAGTAGCACTGAAGCAAGTTAGTGGCTCCCTATCGGAGCGTATTCACACCCTTCGTCATTCTTTGATTGAGACATTAGCTCATATCGAGGTCAATATTGATTATCCCGAGCATGATGTGGAGTCATTGACCGCTGAGTTTATTAAAGACAAGAGCAGTGAAGTAATGGAAGGCATCACCAAACTGCTGAAGACTGCAAGTGAAGGCAAGATCCTTCGTGAGGGCATTACGACAGCGATTGTTGGGCGTCCTAACGTCGGCAAATCCTCACTGCTTAATGCGCTGGCCCGGGATAACAAAGCGATTGTTACTGACATTCCCGGCACTACGCGTGATGTGATTGAAGAGTATGTCACCATCAATAATATTCCTCTGAAGCTACTCGATACCGCGGGAATCCGTGAGACAATGGATATTGTGGAAAAGATCGGGGTGGAGCGTTCCAAGGCTGCGGTCACCGGAGCTGACCTGATCTTGCTTGTGCTGAACGCCAATGAGGAACTGCATGAGGACGAATTGGCACTCATGGAACAAATCCACGGTAGACAATGCCTGGTGATCATGAATAAAATGGACTTACCGTCCAAATTGGATAAGACCAAGTTGCTTGCTCATTTTGAGGAAAGCAGTATTGTCCCGATGTCCGTTCTGGAAGAGGAAGGTCTGGATAAACTGGAAGATGCTATTTCAACACTGTTCTTCGGCGGCAAGCTGGAGTCGGGTGATTTGACATATGTGAGCAACGTCAGACATATCGCCCTGCTGAAAAAAGCGTACAAATCGCTGCAGGACGCTTATGATGCGGCGGAGCAGTTCATTCCGATCGACATGATTCAAATTGATGTGCGACTGGCTTGGGAACAGCTTGGTGAGATTGTCGGCGACACTGCTGCTGATTCCCTGCTCGACCAAATCTTCTCGCAATTCTGTTTGGGTAAATAACATTTATATAGGAGGAAACAGGACATGAGTTATGATGGAGGCAGCTATGACGTAATCGTCATCGGCGCCGGTCATGCCGGATGCGAAGCAGCTCTGGCTGCCGCCCGAATGGGCTGCAGCACATTAATGATCACGATCAACCTGGATATGGTAGCATTCATGCCCTGCAATCCGTCTATTGGCGGACCAGCTAAAGGACATGTGGTGCGTGAGATCGACGCTCTTGGCGGCGAGATGGGCCGTAATATAGATAAGACTTATATACAACTGCGGATGTTGAATACAGGGAAGGGGCCTGCTGTACATGCTCTGCGTGCACAAGCAGACAAGTACCTCTATCAACATGCGATGAAAGAAACGATGGAGAAGACACCTAACCTGACGCTGCGTCAGGGGATGGTAGAGCGCCTGATTATCGAAGATGGCCGCTGTGCGGGTGTTATTACGAAGACTGGAACAGAATATCATAGTAAGACTGTCATTCTGACTACCGGTACTTATCTGCGCGGTAAGGTGATTATGGGTGAGCTCGCTTATGAGAGCGGACCTAACAATCAACAACCATCCATTAAGCTATCCGAGCATTTGCGTGAGCTGGGCTTTGAACTAGCCCGTTTCAAGACAGGTACACCGCCGCGTGTGCACAAGGATAGTATTGATTTCTCCAAGACCGAGATTCAACCGGGAGACAACAAACCCAAGTTCTTCTCCTTTGAAACAAAATCTTCAGACAACGAACAACTTCCTTGCTGGCTGACGTACACTTCGGAAGAGACGCATCAGATCATCAATGACAACCTGCATCGAGCGCCTATGTTCACAGGGGTTATTGAAGGAACGGGTCCGCGTTACTGTCCATCCATTGAGGACAAAGTAGTCCGGTTCAGTGATAAGTCTAAACACCAGATTTTCCTGGAGCCGGAAGGAAAAAACACATCGGAATACTATGTGCAGGGCCTGTCCACTAGTCTTCCAGAAGATGTGCAGCTAGCCGTTCTTCGCTCTATACCGGGTATGGAAAAAGTAGAGATGATGCGTAATGGCTACGCTATCGAATATGATGCCATGGTACCTACTCAGCTCTGGCCATCCCTTGAAACGAAGCGGCTGCCTGGCTTGTTCACTGCTGGACAAATCAACGGAACTTCTGGTTATGAAGAAGCAGCAGGGCAAGGGGTTATGGCTGGTATTAACGCTGCCCGCAAAGTTCAGGACAAAGAGCCTGTTATCCTGGACCGTTCGCAAGGCTATATCGGCGTGCTGATTGATGATCTTGTAACCAAGGGAACCAACGAACCATACCGTTTGCTCACCTCGCGGGCTGAATACCGTCTGCTACTTCGCCATGACAATGCAGATCTGCGCCTGACGCCGATCGGTTATGACATTGGATTGATCCCGCAGGAACGTTACGATGCTTTTGTGGATAAGAAGGAGCGGGTAGAGCGTGAAATTGTCCGCCTGCAAGAAACCAAGGTGAAGCCAACCGAGATCAATCCTATCCTGGCACAGTTTGAATCCGCGGCTATTGTGGACGGTAGCAACTTGCTTGTCCTCATGCGTCGTCCGGAAGTGGATTATAGTTTGATCGATCAATTCTCCCCATCTCCTGTAGAGCTGGATGAGGATATGAAGGAGCAAGTAGGCATCCAAATCAAGTACTCGGGTTATATCGAGAAACAGTTGCAACATGTGGAACGTCTGCAAAAGATGGAGAAGAAAAAGCTTCCTGAAGATATTAACTACAATGAGATTCATGGCATTGCCATGGAAGCCCGCCAAAAGCTCTCCAATATCCGTCCAATCTCTATTGGTCAGGCTTCCCGGATCTCGGGAGTAACTCCAGCCGATATTTCCATCCTTCTTGTGTATCTGGAGCATTATAACCGGGTGACGGCGGCGAAAGGATAAGTTATGGATCAGACTGTAGCACAATTTACAGAGCTTCTGGAGCAGCATGGGATAAAGCTGAATTCCACCCAACTGCATCAGTTCGAGCTTTATTATCAGGAATTGGTGTCCTGGAATGAGAAGATGAATCTAACGGGGATTACCGAACGTGATCAAGTCTATACCAAGCACTTTTACGATTCTATCTCGCTAGCCTTTTATCTGAATCTGGAGGAGAGAGGAAGCTTGGCGGATATTGGCTCGGGTGCGGGCTTTCCAGGTATTCCTCTGAAAATATGCTTCCCACATCTAAAGCTGACGATTGTGGATTCGCTCAGCAAGCGAATCAAATTCCTGCAGCATATCTGCGATACGTTGCAGCTGGAAGGCGTACAACTGATTCATGGCCGTGCTGAAGACATTGCCAGACAGAGCGCTCACCGCGATGCTTATGACGTAGTGACAGCCCGTGCCGTGGCACGGATGGCATTGCTGAACGAGTTCTGTCTTCCTTTTGCAAAGAAGGGGGGCGTCTTCGCAGCCATGAAGGGCAGCGATCCTGCTGAGGAATTAACGGAGGCTAAGTACAGCTTGAAGGAATTGCGAGGCCAGCTTATTAAGGTTGAGCCTTTCAAGCTTCCTGTAGAGGAATCGGCACGGCATATTATTCTGGTTAGTAAGACAGCTACTACACCAGCGAAGTATCCGCGTAAGGCAGGAATTCCTGCCAAAACGCCTTTGGTATAAATGTTTCACGTGAAACATAGCAGCTGAAGACTTTATTGTGGTTTTCTAAGAGCGGCTCTCATCATCGAAGATGAGGGCCGCTCTTTTTCGTATCCAACAAATGTGCCTCCGATCCTAAGCCTTCGCTTGAGAATAGTTAATAAGTGGGGTCACAAGCTGTGATTTCGTGTGTACGTATTTAGAGCTGGCGATTTTACTTCAAAATCAGCAAGCTCTTGTTCTGTCGACTCGGGAGAGGTAATTGTACATAGAAGGTAGCAGGGATCATTTTTTATTAATAGAGATGGGGCCGTCTATATAAGATGAACAAAAGAAAGTAAAAGTAAGCTAGAAGGGACGAAGAGAAAGGACGAAGGCGGGAGCTGGAACTGTAGGAGAGAAGAGCTCGTCTGAAAGCCCTCTTCAGGAAAGTTCTCGTCGAAAGCTCATGTCCAAAGTAAAAGCAATCGCAATATTTCAAATGCTAGAAGTGGCTATTAAAGAAGAAGTCTAGTGACAACAGCGGCAGGAAGTCCAAACATTCCACCGTAGTGTCGGCCTAACATTATGTTCCGATCTTAAGTTCGTCTTACATAGATATGCTGTCTTTTTACAATAAAAGCAGGTCTCTATATAAGGTGAACAAAAGAAATTAACAAAGAGAGAAAAGGAACGAAGGGGAAGGTTTGGAACTGTAGGAGCGATGGTGCCTGCCTGAAAGCTTTCCATAGAAAAGCTCGCATCGGAAACTTTGCAAGTGACGACACCCACTTGTGAATTGTAAAGAGACGCATATTTGATAAATGCAGGAAAAATAGGTCTATACGGAGAATAGGATTATAGAAGAAAAAGTGATAGAATAATATAGTAAGAATTTTATGGGGAATAAGGCTCTCTTCAGCATTTATAGCGGGGGAGAGGGAAGAACTTGCTGGCCCTAGGCGAGCAGTTTCCATTGCTGTACGATATGCTTTTACCGGGAATAAGGTCAAGAAGATCGTACTATAACGAAATTAGGTGGTTATGAACGGAATGAAAGAACAATTCACCAAGCTTTTTGGATTTACCGAGCGGAGCAGCGGAGATGAGATCAAACAAATCCCGGTTCATGAGGTCATCAGCAGTCCTTATCAGCCACGGACAATATTTGATGATGAGAAGATAGACGAGCTGTGCCAGACGATTAAGACGCATGGCGTGATTCAGCCTATAGTCGTTCGCATGCGCCAATCACAGTATGAGATTATTGCCGGTGAACGTCGCTGGCGGGCTGTGAAGAAGCTCGGTATGGAGACCATTCCAGCTATTGTTCGCGAGTTCAATAATTCCCAGGCGGCCTCTATTGCATTGATCGAGAATCTGCAGCGAGAGGATCTAACCTCTATCGAGGAAGCCTACGCGTATCAGAAATTGATTGATCTTCATCAATTGACTCAAGAAAGTCTGGCTCAACGGATCGGTAAGAGCCAATCGACCATCGCCAATAAAATAAGGCTGCTTCAGCTTCCTGAAGAAGTGAAGACAGCGCTTATGGAACGCCAGGTAACAGAAAGGCATGCACGTTCATTGTTGTCTCTGGATAGTGTGGAAATGCAGCTGAAGGTTCTGGAAGAGATTATCTCCAAGGGCTTGAATGTTAAACAAACAGAAGCGCGTATCGCATTTTATAAAGAAGTAACACAAATTAAAAAATCAAAACGGGTTTCCTATACAAAGGATGTTCGTCTAGCTCTTAATACAATTCGTCAATCTATTGATATGGTGTCAGGCTCGGGGATGGAAATCAAAACGTCGGAGAACGACCGTGGTGACCATTACGAGATTGTAATCCAAATTCCTAAAAGATAAATTGTTTCAGTAGCTGAAGGCGACCCTGAGGTGTTTGGTCGCCTTTTCTGTGGCTTAGCCAAGGATGTACAGCGAATATTCATAATGTTAGATCATCTGCTTCTTCGGAAAGGCATCCATAGATGCTTTGCTTATAATTCTCGCAGAAAGTGATGCTGTCCATCAGGTCAGCAACGCCGTTTCTACTTGCGACCTACAAGAAGACTCTTCCTAACTATTCGAGGTGAAATAAGTGTCCAAGATTATTGCCATAGCAAATCAAAAGGGTGGTGTCGGTAAAACAACGACCTCTGTGAATCTGGGTGCCGGCATGGCTACTCTGGGAAAGAGAGTGCTTCTTGTCGATATCGACCCTCAAGGCAACACTACCAGCGGCGTTGGCATCAACAAAGCAGATGTAGCAAATTGCATTTATGATATTCTAATCAATGAAGCCGAACCGGGGGAAACGATACTGGAGACCAAGATTGAGGGTCTGCATATTATTCCAGCCACTATCCAGCTCGCGGGTGCGGAGATTGAATTGGTATCCACCATCTCACGGGAGCTAAGGCTCAAGAAAGCTTTAAATACAGTTAAGGCTAACTATGATTACATCATTATTGATTGCCCACCTTCTTTGGGGATCTTAACGATTAACTCTTTGACCGCTGCAGATTCTGTGATTATACCGATCCAGTGTGAGTATTATGCGCTTGAGGGATTGAGTCAACTGTTGAACACGGTACGACTTGTTCAGAAGAACTTGAATCCGCAACTGAAGATCGAAGGCGTACTGCTGACGATGCTGGATGCCCGGACCAATCTGGGGATTCAGGTCATTGAAGAAGTTAAGAAATATTTCCAAGAAAAGGTATATAGAACGATTATTCCGCGGAATGTGCGGCTTAGTGAGGCTCCGTCTCATGGTCAGTCTATTATTACGTATGATTCCCGTTCCAAGGGAGCGGAAGTGTACTTAGAGTTGGCAAAGGAAGTGATTTCTTATGAGTAAGCGTTTGGGTAAAGGGCTGGATGCATTGATCCCGTCCCTGTCTATTAATGAAGATGATAAGGTGGTAGAAATCTCGTTAGGACAGCTTCGCGCTAACCCTTATCAGCCTCGTAAAGATTTCAACGAAGATGCCATTCAGGAATTGGCAGAATCCATTCGGCAACATGGTGTTATCCAACCGATCATTGTACGTAGTGTACTAAAGGGATATGAAATTATTGCCGGGGAACGCAGATTCCGTGCTTCTCAATACTGTGGCAAAGCAACCATTCCAGCGGTTGTCCGCAACCTGAGCGATCAACAGGTTATGGAGATTGCTCTGATCGAGAACCTGCAGCGCGAGAATCTGAATGCAATGGAAATCGCCGTTGCCTATCAAGGTCTGATGGATCAGTTCTCGTTGACTCAAGAGGAACTTTCTCTCAAAGTTGGAAAATCCAGATCACATATTGCTAATTTCCTACGGTTGCTATCTTTACCCGAGGAAGTGAAGGAATATGTTTCACGTGGAACAATTTCGATGGGACATGCTCGTGCCATTGTCGCATTGAAGGATGCTGACTTAGTCAAAGGGCTGGCGAAGCAGTGTGTGGAGCAAGAGTGGAGCGTGCGTGAGCTTGAGGAGACGGTAAAAAATCTTGATCGCAAACCGGCAGGCGCAGCTAAGGCGAAAAATGTGAAACGTGATCCTTACATTGATAATGTTGAGGAGCTACTGCGCGAACGGTTCAAGACAACAGTCAAAATCAAGCAGGGGAAAGAAAGAGGAAAGATTGAGCTGAATTACTACAGTGCCCAGGACTTGGAAAGACTTTTGGAGTTATTAGGGAACATGTGAGCGATAGGTACTGAAAAACATATCCTGAGATATCCTAGAATGGATAAAGAGGGGTATGTTTTTTAAAGTCAAAATAGAATAGAAGGTGGGCGAAGTGGTGGAAGAGTTGGTGTACCTGGATCATGCAGCCACTTCTTGGCCTAAACCACCAGAGGTAGCTTCGGCTATGATGGATGCTTTGCAGCATTCCGGGGCGAATGCCGGGAGAGGGAATCATTCCCTTGCTATGGGTGCTGGGCGTGTATTGATGCGAACTCGCAGTTTGTTGGCTGATTTATTCGCAGTGTCCAATGCGCAGGATATCGCTTTTACTCATAACACAACAATGGGTCTTAATATGGCAATCAGAGGCGCACTGCGTGCTGGGGATCATGTCATAGCGACGATGACCGAACATAATTCTGTGCGCCGTCCGTTGGAGTATTTGCGGAGGACTCAGGGTCTCGAAGTGGATTACATCCGGGTAAATGAGGAAGGGCAACTAAATCTGCAGGAATTGCAGATGGCATTTAAGCATAATACTAAGATGGTTATCTGTAATCACAGTTCCAACCTGTTAGGTAGTATTCTTCCGATAGGTGATATTGGTGATCTGGCAAAATCTCATGGCGCAATATTTCTGGTGGACGGTGCGCAGAGTGCAGGTGCACTGGATATTGATGTGATTTCAATGAACATTGATCTGTTGGCGTTTCCCGGACATAAGGGACTTCTGGGTCCGCAAGGAACAGGCGGGTTATATATCGCGCCGCATCTGGATCTTGAACCGCTAATGCTTGGAGGGACAGGGAGTCAGTCTGAGAATATCGAACAGCCTTTGGTCCGTCCGGACAGGTATGAAGCAGGGACACAGAATGCAGTTGGGATAGCCGGGCTGATGGCGGGTGTGAAGAAAGTGAGGTCTATCGGTGTAGACGTCATTCGCGAACGGGAATGGAGTCTGGCTCAAACAATGATGGAAGGCTTGTCCATCATTCCAGGTATCCGGTTATTAGGTCCTGCGCTTGGGGCCCCGCGAAGTGGTATTGTGTCTTTCGTGATCGAAGGGCATGATTCTGCTGGAATTGCTCATCGGCTGGATCGCGAATACAATATAGCTGTACGCGCAGGGATGCATTGTACGCCCTTGGCCCACACGGCAGTGGATACGCTGGCTAGTGGGGCCGTCAGGGCAAGTGTGGGTGTTGATTCAACCGAGCAGGATGTTAATAGAATGCTGGCAGCTATGAAAGAACTCTACGGCAGCGCCCGCAGCACCAATTAAAAAGGATGGTCCATTCATGTCAGAAATGAATCAATTAATTAATGAGCAATTGCAGTGGTTTGTATTAGGGTTCACGGTGTTAATTCTGGTGCTGTTGATTGTGGCTATGGTGCAGGGCAGCAGGCTGCGTAAAATGCGACGCAGATATGAGTCGATGATGACCGGAACAGGGGTAGAAGATCTGGAAAGCCTGCTGATTGATTTGAAAAATCAAAGTGATATGCTGGAAGATGGAATGCGTGATCAAGCTGCCCAATTGGAGGCTGCCCGGTTGAAAATCCGCAGTATGAAATCTAATATAGCGCTAAAGCGTTATAATGCTTTTGGTGAGCGGGGGAGTGACCTGAGCTTCTCCCTGGCGGTTCTGGATGATGACCGCAGTGGGGTCGTGCTCACCAGTCTCCACAACCGTGAGAACTCCTATATCTATTCCAAGCCACTACAGAATGGCGAATCGCAATACCCGCTGTCCCCGGAAGAAAAAGAGGTTATTGCTCTCGCGCTGCAGCGGTCTTAGAATGAAGATTCCATTGCTTCAGGGCTGAATAGAGGCTAGAGGCGATAATGTCTGACAATCGCATTACCAGACTTAATCGAGTGTTCTGAAGTACAAAGTATTCCATAAAGCCGCCGACGTTAACGATTCCTGTCAGATGGATATCGCCTACCGGCGGCAATTGTTTATTTACGCCGGCGCCAGGCTTGAGTGGACCGTTCACGACTTGTATGCAGCCAACACTGGTGGAATGGCCCAGACAGGCATCGATTCCAATAATGAACGGATTGCTGTATCTATCATTTATTAGTGCCAGGGTCTCTTCGAGATTCACGGCATGAACAGGCTCCTCCAGGGTTCCGTACAGCTCGAATAACGGGCTGTGAAAGCGGGTGAGTGCAGTGCCGACAAGCGGGCCGAGAGAATCGCCTGTGCTGCGGTCTGTGCCGATGCAGACGACCACAATCTGAGTATCCGGAGTGGTGCGGGCAAAATGGAAGAGTAGTCTGTGCGTGATGGCGGAATAGATATCAGGATCAGTATGTGATATTTTTAAACAGGACAATTCTTGCATGGATGATGCTTTGGGCGAATTCATATCATCTTCCTTTCTGATGCTGATTCTATTTGATGATATCTAGTATATGGATGGAAGAGCGATTTTATACTATGGCCGTAAGAGATAGGACGAGATACCCAGAAGGAGGCGTGAGAGCGATGGAGGATGAGATGTTGATTGCTTTTGACTCTACCCAGCAGGCGCTGCGCGCCGAAATGCTGCTTGAGTATGCCGAGCTAGAGATTGATATCTTTCCAACCCCGAAGGAGATTACGGCGGGCTGCGCGATTTCCATTCAGTTTGAAGGGGATAGGCTGGCAGAGGTTAGAAATATTATTGCGGACCAGAAGATTGAGATTCGCGGGATATTTGGTAAGAGTAATGAAGGGTATGTTCTGATTGAGAGTGGGGGAGAACACCATGAATAAGTGGGTGCTTGAAGCTACGGCAGGTGATCAAGTAAAGGCTGCACTTCGTTTCAAGGATAAAGTCTGGAACCTGATTACGGATGTAGATATGTGGACCAATATATTATTTTCTGGGCTGAGACTTCTTCTTATTTTCATCCTGACAAGGGTCATTATTCGGGTGGTCTATAAAGTGATAGACCGTTCTCTTGATCGCAAAACAGGGGGAAGACTTCTGGCGAACACCCGAAGGTTCACTACCGTAGGTGAACTGCTCAAGAATGTGGTCACGGTCATCTGCAATTTTGTAATGATCCTGCTGCTGCTTTCAGAGTTCAACTTTAATCTGGCACCGCTATTGGCCAGCGCAGGGGTTCTGGGGCTTGCGATTGGTTTCGGGGCTCAGAGTCTGGTGAAGGATGTCATTACAGGCTTCTTTATCATCCTGGAGGACCAGTTTGCCGTTGGCGATGTTATTCAGACGGGTACGTATAAAGGGACTGTGGAGCTGATTGGGCTCAGGACCACCAAGCTGCTCAGTTCTACCGGGGAGATGCATATTATCCCGAATGGCTCTATTACGAATGTTACCAACTACTCATTGGCTAATGCGCTGGCGGTAGTGGATGTACCGGTTAAAATGGAACGTAGTCTGGAATCCACACTTGGCCTGATTGCTGAAGCGTTGAAGGGGATTGAAGAGCGTAACGTTAATGTATTGGCTTATCCCAATGTACTGGGCATCCAATCGATGAGCACCTCTGAGTACGTGATCCGTGTGGCAGCGCATTGTCTGCCTAATGCCCGGGATGAAGCACAGCGGCAAATCCAAAGCGATATCAAGCACGCACTGGAGAAGCAATACGCGCTGGAAGCCGCTGAGGCCGAAGCTGAAGCGCGCGAGAAGGCTGAGGCTGGGGAATGTGCGGAAGTAGATGAAGCGGCCACAGGAACGGTTGGAGAAGGTCAGAAGCCGGGCGGCGTTCAAGGACGACAACAGGCGGCTGCAACACTGGAAAAAGGGGAGGAAGGGAAGTAATGGAACGTAAGGTATTTCAGCTTGGTGATGTGGTACAGATGAAGAAGTCCCATCCCTGCGGTACCAATGAAATGGAGATTATCCGTATGGGGATGGACATTCGCGTGAAGTGCACGGGCTGTCAGCACAGCGTGCTAATTCCCCGCGCCAAGTTCGAGAAGAACATGAAGAAGGTACTGAGATCAGCTGAGGGCGGGACTAACAATAATTAGACTTGCAAAAAGACAAGCTACATGTTAAAATAATCCTTGCTGCGGAGAGGTACCCAAGAGGCCCAAGGGGGCTGACTCGAAATCAGTTAGGCGTGTCACAGCGTGCGTGGGTTCGAATCCCACCCTCTCCGCCATTTAGACCTTAATATCAGCTATCTAAACCTTCGTTCGAAGAACGAAGGTTTTTTTGTGTTCTAATGTATCAAGAAACGTTGTTGCGTTGTCCCGGACATACAAAAAGAAGGACCCAAGGGTCCTTCTTTAGGAGGCAGCACATTTTTGATGTTCGGAATTTCTCTGTCTAAGCCCTAGAGTGACGATAGGCTTCGTGCGGGCTGCCGCTTTTTTAAGGCGGCAGCTGTTACTGTTCCCAACTTACAATAGATGCTGATTCAGAATTCCAGTGATTTGGTTCGACTACGAAGTCCAACGGAACCACACCTCTCTTTTGTACTGCCTGAGAATAGTATGTGTCAGGCGATTTTTTTTATACATCCCATTTTAAAAATTAATGAACCCGGGCTTTCTCGACCTTTTTCCACTTGCGATTCTTATTGCTGGTTTCGGGAAAAGTATCACCCTTCTCCATGTGAATACGCTTGGGGTTCTGGATTTCAGTGTGGAAGCTGCGCGCTTCTCCGACCTCTGTATACATGCCGGGGTTAGGGGCTTTATCGCCCTTTTCGTATTCTGTCTTCTCACCCATGGTTATCGTCCCTCCTCTTGAGTAATTAAGTCCGTCTTTATTGTGTGCGTAGAGGGAGAGGTTCATGTACAGTAGCAAAGGATTCGCTATATCCAGAATATAGCTTGCACTTGATTGGCCGTTTTGGTATATTAATATGGTTCGAGTTTATGTTTGTGCTCGATCCTTGCTCCTGACGTGATCAGGGGCCTCAGACCATAAGGAGGTGAAATTTATGCGCAAATACGAAGTGATGTATATTATTCGTCCTGACATTGAACAAGAAGCCGTTCAAGCAGCAGTCGAAAAATTCCAAGGCATCATCTCCAACGGCGGGGAAATTACAAAGCACGACGTGCAAGGTAAACGCCGTCTTGCGTATGAGATCAAGAAATTCCGTGATGGCGTTTATGTTTTGGTTAACTTCACTGCAGAACCTGCAGTTGTTACCGAATTGGAACGTATCATGAAGATTTCCGACGAAGTTATTCGTTATCTCATTACGAACGACGTTGCCTAAGATTGTGACAAGCTTTGTAATCATTCGCTCTAAAGGAGGGGAACAGAATTGTTGAACCGTATCATTCTGATCGGTCGGTTGACCCGTGACCCAGAACTTCGTTATACTCCCGCTGGTGTTGCCGTAACACAGTTTACGCTTGCCGTAGACCGTAACTTTACGGGCCAGAACGGTGAACGTGAGGCGGACTTCATTCCAGTTGTAACCTGGAGACAGCTTGCAGAGACCTGTGCCAATTATTTGCGCAAAGGCCGTCTGGCAGCCGTAGAAGGACGTATCCAAGTACGGAATTACGAGAATAACGAAGGCAAACGTGTATACGTTACTGAAGTTATTGCCGATAATGTCCGTTTCCTGGAATCATCGCAGAACCGTGAAGGTGGAAATGCTCCAAGTGGTGCAGGTATGCCTGAAGAACCATCCTATGGTGGTGGCGCTGGTAATGGCGGTAACAGTGGACGCGGAAATAACAACAATTTCTCGCGTAACAACAATACTCAAGATCCTTTTTCGGGCGATGGTAAACCGATTGATATATCGGATGATGATTTGCCATTTTAATAAGGAAGGACTGAACTGACATGGCTTTCAAACAAAGAGAAGGCGGAGACAACGACAAGAGACCAGCTCGTCGTGGTGGACGCAACAAGCGTAAAAAAGTATGTTTCTTCACTGTGAACAAGATTACTCACATTGACTATAAAGATACTGAGCTTCTCAAGAAATTCATCAGCGAACGCGGAAAGATTTTGCCGCGTCGTGTAACAGGCACAAGTGCAAAATACCAACGTGCTCTTACCATTGCTGTAAAACGCTCGCGTCAAATCGCGTTGCTGCCTTACACAACGGAATAGTACGCTTTACAGAGGCAGCCGGGCAACCGGCTGTCTTTTTTGTTGTTCAGATTATTGTGTTCAGAAATACCAGGACGGGCGAAGTGTGCGTTGTATAAGAAGACGCCAGAGGTTTGACGTTAGTTGGTTTATGTAGTAAATTACAATTATCCTATACCTAAAGGGGAAATTTTGATGTTGGTGAGCGTTCTTAACTAGTAATTTCATATCACCTGGAGAAAAGGCAGCAAGGCCCGTCTTAATCATAAGGCGTGCTCTGTTTGAGTCCGCGTGACAGCGGTCTCTGAGGCCCGAAGGGTGAATGAGTTAGTTAAGAACACACGAAGCGTCGAATAGCCTGTTTACGGCTGTTGTTCTCTTTGTATTTAACCGTGCTCTTGCAGCACGGTTTTTTGGGTTTCATGGGCTCTGCAGGGGATCTGTAGTGTCACAGGAGCTGAGCAAAGGACAATAGCCGGAAATGAGGGCAAAGACTGCCATAGTGGCATTCTTTGCCCTTTTTTGCGTTGAAGGATCGTTAGATGGAAGCGAAAAGCAAGCCAGAGGAGGAAGAAAGCTTGGACAGACAAAGTATGATCACGCTGGAATACGAAACCATTAAAGAGGAGCTTAAACATTATGCGGTTTCTTATGTAGGTAGGAATTATGTTCAGGAATTGGAGCCGATGAAGAATATTACCGTGATAAGGAGAGCATTGGAGGAAGCAGAGGAGGCCAGGGCCCTTCAGGACAGAGGGGCGAGCGTACCCATTCCTTCATTGGAAGGGATGGAATGGCTCATGTCACTGATAGGAACGGGGTATCTTTACAGTGAGAAGGATTTTACGGCGGTGGCCACCTTTCTGAACAGCTGCAGCCAGTTACGTAAATATATGGCCTCGAAGGAGCAGACTGCCCCCCGGATTGGAGCTTATGCGTCCTCATTGATGGAGCTAGGGCATGTACAGGATGAGATTAACCGTTGCATACGCTTTGGCGTCATTGATGATGGGGCCAGTAAGGGGCTGGAGCGGGCACGAAAGCGGCTTAAAGCGGCCCGGCTTCGTCTGCAAAGAAAAATCGAGGGGATCATGTCGCGTCATCAGTCAATTTTACAGGAACAGCTCTTCAGTATGCGTAACGGCCGGTATGTCATCCCCGTGAAACGGGAGTATCACAAGCAGGTCAAAGGGAGTGTGCTGGATCAATCCACAAGTGGGCAGACAGTCTACGTGGAGCCTGATGAGGTAGCTGCACTCCAGAACGAACTAGATCTGTTGTCAGCTGAAGAAGCACGGGAGGAGGCAATAATTCTGAGTATGCTAACCGGGCTTGTAGAGCGGGAGCAGGAAGCGCTGCGACTGAATATTGAGGTCACGGGGACGTATGATTTTATCTTTGCCAAAGCCAAATATGCCCGAAGTATCGGCGGAATTGCCGTCAGGCTCAATGAGCAAGGGATTCTGGTAATGAACGGCGGACGGCATCCGATGCTCAAAGAGATGATTCCCATCAACCTGAGCATTGGCAAAGGCTATCAGTCCTTGATTGTGACCGGACCTAATACGGGCGGGAAGACGGTGGTGCTTAAAACGCTAGGTTTGCTGGCGCTTATGGTACAATCCGGTCTGCTGATTCCGGTGGCGGAAGGCAGCGAGTTTCCTATTTTCACCGAGATTATGAGCGTAATTGGAGATGGACAGAGTCTGGCGCAATCGCTCAGCACATTCTCGGCACAGATGAAGAGTATCGAGGGCATGTTGCGCAATGCCAGTAAAGGTGTTCTGTTGTTGATTGATGAGCTGGCGGCAGGTACTGACCCGGGGGAGGGGATCGCCCTTTCCATAGCGATTCTGGAAGAGATGAGCCGCCATGAGGCGAATATCATCGTTACCACCCATTTTAATGAATTGAAAAGCTTCGCCGCCGCCACTCCCGGATTTCAGAATGCACGAATGGAGTTTGATAAAGATACATTGCAGCCGTTATACCGGCTGACCATCGGCGAAGCGGGCGAAAGCTATGCCCTGCAAATTGCGGAGAAGCTTGGCATTCCGGTCGAGGTCATTCGTCGTTCCCGGCAAATTGTAGAAGCACAGCATGGGCAAGGACCGAGGGATATCAATTTATGGAGTACCAGGTTTGCAGACCATGCCAACAAAAGGGCACAGATAACGGGGAATGAGAACAAGAAAGGGCGGGACCCATATAACAGCGGAATGGAACTGCAAATAACTCCAGAGGGAGCTGAAAGCTCCGGTGAGGAGGGTCAACAGCTTCCAGTTCCGCAGCGGGATTTTGAAATAGGGGATGCCGTATTTGTCAGCTCACTAGGAAGGACAGGTATTGTCTACGAGCAGCGGGATTCGCTGGGAATGGTCGGTGTGATGATTCAGAAGCAGCGGCTCAGCATCAATCATAAACGTCTTAAGCCGTACATTTCGAAGGAGGAGCTGTATCCAGAGGATTACGATATGGATATTATTTTTGAGAGCAAGGAGAACCGCAAGAAACGCAAGCTAATGAATCGAAAGCATGTGGAAGGACTGACGGTTGAACTGGAAGAAGATCGGTAATAAGCATACAAAGATACAAGGGTCTGCCCGCAGGGGCAGGCCCTTTTCTGCGCTATTTTGCCGGGACTCTAGGTGGATTGGTTAAATTATAGACTTCACTTTGCCGGAATTATTGTATATATTCTTCTATAGTATAAGTATAGTGGTGACTACTAGGCATTTTTAACAGACATATATTGAATTGACCAATGGTTTATTCTTCTCTAGAGGAGTACCCCGTTACAATCCAAAGGGATTTACATCCCTTTGCCTTTCATCCATCCTGTCACAGACACTCATGGCATCACAGAATAAGAGAAGGGAAGGAACATATGATTAACAAGAGAAGGAGCGGGATTGCGCTGTGGCTGCTTATGATAGCAGTCCTGGTGTCCGCGTGCAACGGAAGGGACTCCAATAGTGCCTTGTCTGTTGCAAGCCACTCAGAAGCGGCAGAACAGCCACAGGCGGGCGGTATGGTTACGTATGGCTACGCTTCGCCATTCCAGGGGTTATTTGAACCCGCATTCTATGAAGGTGAAGATGATTATAATGTATTGCAATTTAGCACAGAAGCGATGTTCACTATAGAGGATGATTTATCGACGAAACCGAATATTGCCACTTGGATGGAAGCGGAGGATCACAGAGTATTCACTTTCAAAATCAAGCCGGGTATCCGTTGGCACAGCGGGGACGAGTTAACGGTGGAGGATTGGAAGTTTGCGCTGGAAACCATTGCGAGTCCCGATTACACGGGTTCGCGTTACTATAGTGTGGAAATGATCCAGGGAGCTGAGGCTTATCACACCGGGAAGGCTAAGGAAATCTCCGGCATCAAGGTGGTTGATCCCTATACCATTCGAATTACGATGGCAACTGCAAGGGTGAACTCGATTGACAATCTGTGGCCGTATCCGATGAATAAGAAATACTTCACAGACGTTGCGGTCAAGGACATGCCAAACAGTGACCAGGTGCGGAAGCACCCTATTGGCATTGGCCCGTTTGAGATCACCCAAATTCAACCGGGTCAGTTCGTGGAGCTGAAGCGTTTTGACAATTACTATCAGGGAAAAGCGCACTTGGATGGTGTACTGTACAAAGTATCTGATGAGAAGCGAATCACCAGTTTGTTCGAACAAGGTGAGGTTGATATCGAAACGGTGCCCCGCGATGCTTACGAGAGCTTAAGCAAGCTGGATACTGTGGATTTGCTGCAGACACCGGAGCTGTCGTATGAATATATCGGCTTCAAATTTGGACACTGGGATAATGATGCGCAGAAGATTGTCATGGACAACCCGAAATTCAAGGATAAAAGGCTGCGTCAGGCCATGTACTACGCACTGGACCGCCAAGGTATTATCAATAACTTTTCCTACGGGCTAGGCCAGCTTATAGAAACACCGATTCCGAGCAGTAGCTGGGCTAAAATCCCGGATTCCGAGATCAATACGTATCCTTACTCACCGGAGAAGGCCAAGGAGCTGCTTGATCAAGCAGGCTATGTTGACAGGGACGGCGACGGATTGCGCGAAGATCCGCAAGGCAAGAAATTCATTATCCATTATGATGCAATGATCGGTAGTGCGATGGCTGAACCACGCACAGCGGCTATTATCCAGGACTGGCGGGATGTTGGACTGGATGTTCGGCTGAGTGACGGAGGTCTGAAGGAGTTAAATACCTTCTACGATACGGTAGAAAATGATGACCCCTCTATAGAGCTATTCAACGGAGTCTGGGGTCTGGCCAGCGACCCTGATCCATCTGGCTTGTGGCGGGAGAATGATCTGTGGAACTACCCAAGGTGGTCATCACAGCGTAATGAAGAGCTGATTCGAGACGGAGTTAGTATGAAGTCTTATGATAAGGAATACCGCAAACAAGTGTACTATAAATGGCAGAAGTTAATTAATGAAGAGGTGCCTATGATCTTCTTCGCCGAACGGGAGACCATAACCGCAGTTAATAAGCGCCTGCAAGGCGTGCGGGTTAACTCTATGGGCAATATTATTGAACCACAGAAATGGTGGATCAAGGAAGAATAGGGGCTCTGCCCTTTGCAACCTGACCGCAAGCCGGGCTTTTGAAGTCACCCGCTTGCGGTTTTTGTATTTTCATGGCGGTTATACGTTTCTTATCCGTGTGATTTTGGTGAAAAGTAGGTATCCGAGGGGAATTTTCCAAAAAAATATTTATTTTTTTCAAAAAATATGAAATCAAAATGGGGTTTCATTCGTCATATATATTATGGAGGATGACGACGATGATGAGACGGAGCATAATATGGGTCGCAGTAGCCCTAATAATCGTTGCCATACTTGTAGTGAGCCGGCCGGAAGGCCTGGGGTTCAGGCCGCGCATTGACGCTAGTGCGTCTGTGCTGCTGGATATGGATAGCGATAGCATATGGATGGAATCGAACGGCGATAAGGCGATGCCGACAGCGAGCGTGACGAAGCTGATGACAGAGATGATCGTGCTGGACCGCATTTCCACGGGAGCCATCCACTGGGCCGACAGAATAACGGTTAGCCCCTATGCAGGCTCTCTGGGAGGCGCAACTTTATCCCTGAAACGAGGGGAGACCTACACCGTTAGAGAGCTGTTCGAAGGGATCACCGTATATTCTGCAAATGATGCCGCCGTGGCCTTGGCTGAATATACGGCTGGTTCTGAGAATGCGTTTGTGCAGCTGATGAATGAGAAAGCCCGCAGTCTGGGGCTGTCGTCAGGCACGATCTTCACCAATGCCTCCGGGCTGGCATCTAGTGAGCTGGGACCGAGCCGTCCGCCGGGATATATTAGCGGGGAGACCCTGATGACAGCCAAGGACACGGCAAGGCTGGCATCAGCCCTGATCCGCAGCCATCCCGAGGTGCTGAACGCCAGCAGCCGGACACAGATGCAGCTAAAGGCCAAGGGGCTGTATGCCAGCAACACGAACCTGATGCTGCCCGCCATGGGCGGAGCGTTTGCCTATGCCGGAACAGATGGCTTGAAGACCGGATATGATATCCGATCGGGCTATTGCATCGCAGGAACGGCTCAGCGGGACGGGCACCGGCTGATTGCCGTTGTGCTGGGTGCGGAGACCAGCCAGAGCCGTTTTGAGGCCGCAACCAAGCTATTTAACCATGGATTCTACAGAAGTTTGCCGACTGGGGAGAGAGTGAAGCATATCCTGAATGCGACCTTTTCCTTATTGAGCTGGAGGTAAAGCATCATGCCGATTTACATCATCGGTATGGTGCTTTACCATTAATACTGTCGTTTTTTGTTGTTTCTTTTTGAGCGCATAGTGATTACAATAGAAATATTGTTCTACAGGCAGATTCAAAGGAGTGCAGTTTTATATTTCCGGCCAAGCCTGAAGTCAAATGAAATTTCCAAATGTTTATTTAATAATTGGTATGACCCTATTTCCGGAAAGGGGGAACAATAAGGCAACAGAATAGGGACAACTATCATTACAGCCGGAGAAGTCCTATCATGGGCGCCTGCGTTAAGAGCGAAGGTGACCATTGCCAATAGATTGTTATCCGTTATCTTTCATTCCACAATAAAGAAGGTCAAATAATGAAAAAATTGAAAAAGCGATATATCGCCTTAATTGTGCTTGTGATTCTCGTGACGGGAGGATTCCTGTTCCGTAAACCTTTGATGGTGGTTGCGTTTGATCTGTTCCTCTCCGACCAAGTGGAGAAGAAGCTGGGGGAGAAGTCGTATCAGCCTTTGGTGAATGACGATAAGCCTAAGCCGGAGCCCATTGTGTATAAAAATGATCCGTTTTCCCTCATGCTGCTGGGAACAGACCAGCGCGGCAATGAGACCGCAAGGTCGGATAGCATGATCTACGCTGTAGTTCGCCCGGAGGATTACAAGATCCTGCTGGTGTCGATTCCGCGTGACACGTATACGGAGATCATCGGCCATAACGGTAATAAGAAAGACAAGATCAATCATGCCTTTGCTTTTGGTGGCCAACAAATGGCCAAGGATACGCTGGAGGCCCTGCTAGGAAATAATATTCAATATTATGCCACTATTAATTTCCAGGGGTTGAAGGATGCTGTTGATGCCATCGGCGGGGTACCGCTGCCCATCAAGAAAGATATTGTCAACAAGGGCAAGGATCATGAGAAATTCACGATCAAGGGTGGCAAATCGAATTACAACGGTGAAGAGGCGTTGAACTATACCCGCTATCGGGAAGATAGTGATTTTAACCGGACCAAACGTCAGCAAGTGTTCATCGATGTAGTAGCGAATAAGATGCTGTCGCTCAGCCAGATCGGCAACATTCCGGAGCTGCTCGATATTATGGGTGACAACTTCAAGACCGATATCCAGCCTTCTTTGATTCTTGATTTGGCTAAGAAGTTCATGAGTGGCAAGGAGATGGATATCTCCAGCTTCACCGTCATGGGTGAGAGCAAGAGAATAGACGGTATTTCTTATGACATTGTAGACCAAAAGGATTTGAATGAAGCTAAGCTGATGATCGATAACTGGATCAATGCGGGTACGCCAGCAGATCAGCTGATTCAGCCGGGCAAGGCACTAAACGCGCTCGAGCCGAAGTCTACACCGGCAGCAGAATAAATTCTAATACATTCATACCATATGTTGAAAAAAGCAGCAGCCATTCATAATGTTAGTGGCTGCTGTTTGCTGTCTTCATGGTATAATGAGCTGGAACTATTCATGTGTTTCCGCGTATAATTACGGTGGCCCTATGACAAGGGGAAGGTTATGCACGTTATTCCTTCGGAAATCTTTGAGGAGGATCAAGACATGAACATTGCATTTTTTCTGCTCCCGAAGCAGGAGGTGGCTTGCGTTACGCTGGACTCGACACTGCGGCAGACGCTGGAGAGGATGGAGCATCACCGTTACACAGCCATCCCGATACTGAACAGGAACGGAGAATACGCTGGAACGGTCACAGAGGGTGATCTGCTCTGGTATCTTAAGGATTCGGAAGGCAAGGTTACTTTCGAGAATGCCTCCAAATATCAGCTTAAGGATGTACCGCTCAGAATGAACAACAAGCCTGTATCCATTGAAGCGGATATGGAGGATCTGATCAACTTGGCCAAGGTCCAGAATTTTGTGCCAGTCGTCGATGATATGAACCGGTTCATTGGCATTGTCCGTCGCAGTCAGATCATAGAATACTGTGAGAAGTTCGTCTCGCGGCAGTCACAGGAATCGTTATAACTAGCTTATCTTAGTCATCCTAGAGAGCGAAACCAAGGCCTGTATTTCCGGCACCAGCGGAATGCGGGCCTTTTTTGAAAGCGACACTGCCGCCGGTGGGTTTGTGTGACCGTAATTTTTTTATGCTATAATGGAGAATAAAGCTTTTAGCCGGAGGTAGAGAGACGTGCCCAATGTGCCGAAGGATTTGGATGTAGCCAAACGCGCCAAGGTGATTGAATGGCTGAAAACCGAAGTAATTGATCAAGTCTCGCGGTTATTTAAAGCCTTATGGGAGGGCAGTACGACCCGTGTAGGTGACAGCTTGGCAAGCTTGCTTATGAGTTCTTATATTCTGGGGCGCAGACTCGGCATTTCTTATCGTGAAATGGATGATCTGCTGCTGGAGAAGCTGAGAAAGCACCGCCAGGAAGGCCATCAGCTAGAAGAATGGTACCAGGATATATCCGCATTAGAAGACCATATGCGTAAGAGGTGAATACTTTTGAAATTTCGTTGGACATCGGTAGCTTGGAGTATTGCATATTTGCTCTTGCTGCTATCTCTATCGACCCCGCTGCTAATTATCACCACATTATTTATGATTGTTCCGGCTGTAGTGTTGTTCACGAGCCTTAGTACCAAGCAGTTTATTCTGCATGTAGTGCCGGTGCTGCTGATTATTGCTTTAATTACCCCGGTGTACTTATTGATTGCGCTTTATTTCTTGATCCCGGCCCTGGTTATGGGCAGATGGTACAAAAGGCGTGCTTCGGCAATGTCCACCTTGCTGGCAGGAACGATTACCATTCTTGGTGAGTTCATGCTTATGCTGTTGCTGGGAACTGCGCTGTTCCATTTTGACCTGACTGGTTATGTGAATGATGTGCTGGAAATGGTGACTTCACCGATGTCGCAGCTCGGCACAACCAATCCGCTACTGAGCGATCTGAGCTTCACATCTGAGGATGTACGAATGATCAGTCACATGACGATTCAGATGATTCCGATGACGCTTATTGTCAGCTCATTCATGATTGCTGTTATTACTCACTCTATCGTCCGTCCGATCCTGAACAGTATGGATTTTGCGGTTCCGAAGCTCAAGCCTGCGCGGGAATGGAGACTGCCGAGATCTTTTATCTGGTACTACCTGATTGGAATTGTGATTCAACTGATTTTCTCAGGTTCAAAAAGCAACTATATGCTCATGATCGCGGCCAATCTGCTGCCACTCTTGCGAATCGGCTTTATGATTCAGGCCATAGGCTTCTTCTTCTTTTTGGCGCATGAACGGAAATGGAATAAAGTGATGCCGATTTTGCTTGCGGTTCCTGTTATCCTGCTTCCGCCGCTGCGGATCATCGGGATTATTGATCTGGTGTTCCCGCTGCGCGAGCTTGTGACGAAATCGAAACGATAGGGTGAGAGGTCATGCCTAAATTTCTGCAACGACGCTGGCACGGCTATCATACCGTCTGGGCGTTCATGCTGCTGCTGGTACTTATCATAGTCGTGAGCATCTATAATTGGGCCCTGGGTATCGTCAGCCTGTTTCTGGCGGGGACCTTGTGCTTCACGATGCTGAAGGCGGAGATCTCCTTCCGCCGGAATCTGGTGGAGTATATCAATGGGCTGTCGTTTCGCATCAAGCGAATTGAAGGTGAAGCGGTCAGCATGCTGCCGCTCGGGATTATCCTCTACAGCGAGGACCGTACGGTAGAATGGCATAACCGGAATGCGGGCGACATTTTTGCCCGCAAGTCGCTGGTCGGTGAGGCAATTCAGGAACTCCTTCCTGATCTGATGCCTTCCCTTGCCGGAAGCGCACAGGGAAAGCGTGAAGCTGCCAAAGACGGGGCGGTAAAAGACCACCGTGTAGAGATTACTGTGGATGAGCGGTATTACCAGGTGGTGATTATCCCAAGTGAACGTCTGCTCTACCTGTATGAGATTACAGAGCTTGTTGTTCTACGTGAGCGTTATGAGGGTGAGAAACTTGCCCTTGGTATAGTCATGATGGACAATCTGGATGAGTCGGCGCAGGGGATGGATGACCAGCAGCGGACCTCGCTGATTGCCAAGGTGACGAGCGAGATTACCGAATGGAGCAAGGAGTATGAGGTATACCTGCGGAGGCTTTCGTCAGAGCGGTACCTTATGCTGCTCAACCACCGCAGCCTGCAGGCACTGGAGGAGAGCAGGTTCGTCATTCTCGACGAAGTGCGGGAGATGACTGCTGATCTGAAGGTGCCGATGACGCTGAGCATCGGGCTGGCCTTCGGGGCTGACTCTGCCAGCGAGCTTGGGGCGCTGGCCCAGTCCAGCCTGGATATGGCGCTGGGGCGGGGCGGCGATCAGGCGGCCGTCAAGTCCGGACAGCGGCTATCCTTCTACGGCGGCAAGAGCAACGCCGCAGAGAAGCGGACGCGGGTGCGTGCGCGGGTCATCGCCCACGCACTGCGCGATCTGATGCAAGAGAGCGACCGGGTGCTGATTATGGGGCACCGGACGCCAGACATCGATGCCGTCGGGGCATCGATTGGGCTGCTCAAGGCGGCGCAGATGTACAATGTGGAGGCCAACATTGTGCTGGAAGGGCCCAACCCGTCCATCACACGGATGCTGGAACAGATCCGTAAGGACGAGGAGCTGCATAAGTCTTTCATCTCCACTGAGCAGGCTATGCAGGTCATGACCGAGCATACGCTGCTGATTGTGGTCGATACCCATAAGGCATCGATGACGATGGAACCGCGGCTTGTACAGCATGCCAGCCGTATTGTGGTTGTCGATCATCACAGGCGGGGCGAGGAATTCATCAACGAAGCTGTGCTCGTGTATCTAGAGCCTTATGCTTCCTCTACCTGTGAGCTTGTCACGGAGTTGTTGCAGTACATCCATGACAAGGTTCAGCTAAGCCCGCTGGAAGCGACAATGCTGCTGGCGGGAATCACAGTGGACACGAAGCATTTTGCGCTTCATACAGGATCGCGAACCTTCGAAGCCGCAGGGTTTCTGCGCCGGATCGGCGCGGATACGATCCTCATTCAACGGATGCTGAAAGAGGATCTGGAAGAATACATCTCCAAGGCGGAGATTATCAAGCACGCACGCATGGTCTATGACCATATCGCCCTGGTAGTGACTCAGCCGGGGATGAAGATTCCGCAGCTTCTAATTGCGCAGACGGCGGATACGCTGCTGGGCATGACGAATGTGGTGGCATCCTTCGTCATCAGTGAGCGGCCTGACGGTCTGATCGGCATCAGCGCCCGTTCACTTGGGCGTATGAATGTTCAGGTCGTCATGGAGAAGCTGGGTGGTGGCGGACATTTATCCAATGCTGCAGTTCAGCTTGAGGCAACTTGCAAGGAAGCAGAGGCCAGACTGCTTAAGGTGCTGGCAGAAATTGAAGCGAAAGAGGGTCTGTTCGAATGAAGGTCATTTTCTTAAAAGATGTTAAGGGACAAGGTAAAAAAGGTCAGGTCAAAGAAGTATCTGAAGGCTATGCTACTAACTTCCTACTGCCACGTGGTCTGGTTCGCCCGGCTACAGATGGCAATGTGAAGGTGCTGGAGAATCAGGCTGCTGCTGAACAACGCCGCAAGGATAACGAGAAGGAAGAAGCACAGAACCTTGGCAAGAAGCTGGACGAGCTGACGCTGACAATGAAGGCCAAAGCCGGCGAAGGCGGCCGTTTGTTCGGTGCCATCACCAGCAAGCAGATTGCTGAAGCCTTGGCTTCCGCAAACGGCATCACCATTGATAAACGCAAAATTGAGCTGGGTGAGCCTATCCGTCACCTGGGTGTAACCCAGGTAAGTGTGAAGCTGCATACGGAAGTAAAAGCTACGCTTAAGGTTCAGGTAACGGAGGAATAAGATGGGCGGAGATCTCTTTTTCGATCGGATTCCCCCGCAGAATCTGGAGGCGGAGCAGGCTGTCATAGGTGCTGTTCTACTCCAGGACGAGGCGTTAATCACCGCAATGGAGCGGGTGAACACCGAAGACTTCTACGATAAACCGCATCAGATGATCTTTGAAGCGATGGTGCAGCTCGGAGAAGAGAGCCAGCCGATTGACCTAGTTACGCTGACCGCCAAGCTGCAGGATAAGGGCGAGCTTGAGGATATCGGAGGTGTCAGCTACTTGGCTAAGCTGGCACATGCGGTGCCGACTGCAGCCAACGTGGATTATTATGCGCAGATTATCGAAGAGAAGGCGATGCTGCGGCGGTTGATTCGTACAGCGACGCAAATTGTGAGCGAAGGGTACACGGGCGGCGAAAATGTCGGCGATATGCTGAGCGATGCCGAGCGGCGGATTCTGGAAATCTCCAACCGCCGCAGCGGCAGCGGGTTCGTCGCCATCCGTGATGTCCTGATGGAAGTCTTCGAGCGGGTGGAAGTGCTCCATCAGAACAAGGGCAACACCTCCGGCATTCCTTCCGGGTTCGCCGATCTCGACAAGATGACGAATGGCTTCCAGCGGAATGACCTTATTATCGTGGCGGCGCGTCCTTCCGTAGGAAAGACGGCCTTTGCGCTCAACATCGCCCAGAATGTAGCGGTTCGTGCCAAAGAGACCGTCGCTATCTTCAGTCTGGAGATGGGGGCAGCCCAGCTGGTGCAGCGGATGATTTGTGCCGAGGCCAATTTGGATGCCAACCTTATGCGTACTGGTGACTTCAAGAGCGATGATGATTGGTCCAAGCTGACGATGGGGATTCAGTCCTTGTCTGAGGCCGAGATATATATTGATGATACGGCGGGGATTACCGTCACTGATATTCGTGCCAAATGCCGCCGGTTGAAGAAGGAAAAAGGTCTCGGTATGATCCTAATCGACTATCTACAGCTGATCCAAGGGCGCGGCAAAGCCGGCGAGAACCGTCAGCAGGAAGTCTCGGAAATCTCCCGGACCCTGAAGATGATTGCCCGTGAGCTGGATGTGCCGGTTATCGCACTGTCACAGCTCAGTCGTGGTGTGGAACAGCGCCAGGATAAACGGCCGATGATGAGTGACTTGCGGGAATCCGGTTCTATCGAGCAGGATGCCGATATCGTTGCGTTCCTGTATCGTGACGATTATTACAACCAGGAGACCGAGAAGAAGAACATCATCGAGATTATCATCGCCAAGCAGCGTAACGGACCGGTGGGTACGGTGGAGCTGGTATTCCTTAAGAATTTCAACAAGTTCGTCAACTACGAGAGGGCGCATGCAGAACCATTTGCAGGCTAAACCTAATTCTGACAATATCCGAACGATTGTACATTTCTATGTATAATCGTTCGTTTTTATTTGACTTTGAAAATGACGGCTGGTACACTGGTTATTGTGCTTTAACGGGAAAAACCGCTGAAGCGCCCGCAAGGGCTGCGTACATAAGATCAGTGTGCAGGGCCCATATTATGAAAAATAATGGTGCTGTGCGAGCACCTACGGAGGAATGAACATGTCAACGGTAGTCGTCGTGGGAACACAATGGGGAGACGAAGGCAAAGGGAAAATCACTGACTTTCTAGCAGAGAGCGCAGATGTAGTTGCTCGGTATCAGGGGGGCAACAATGCCGGTCACACGATTCTGATTGACGGTAAGAAATACAAGCTTAGCTTGATTCCATCAGGCGTATTCTATAAAGAGAAATCTTGTGTAATCGGCAACGGAATGGTTATCAATCCGGTTGCGTTGATCCAGGAAATTAATTATATTCACGAGAACGGTTTTGACACAGAAAATCTGGTCATCAGCGACCGTGCTCACGTCATCATGCCGTATCATATTCTGCTTGACGCATTGGAAGAAGACCGCAAAGGTCCGAACAAGATCGGAACGACCCGTAAAGGGATTGGCCCATGTTACATGGACAAAGCTGCTCGTAACGGAATCCGGATTGCTGATCTGATGGATGCGGAAGAGTTCGAACTGCGTCTGCGTCACTTGATGGAAGAGAAGAATCAGGTGATCACTCAAGTGTATGGTGCAGAGCCGCTGGACGTTGAAGAGATTCTGACTCAGTATCTCGAGTATGCTGAAGTGCTGCGCAAGTACGTGGCCGATACATCGGTTGTCCTGAATGATGCGATTGATGCTGAATCCAAGGTATTGTTCGAAGGCGCACAAGGGGTAATGCTTGATATCGATCAAGGCACATACCCGTTCGTGACCTCTTCCAATCCTTCAGCAGGCGGGGTCTGCATCGGTTCCGGTGTGGGTCCATCGAAAATCAAACAGGTTATCGGGGTTGCCAAGTCCTACACTACCCGTGTCGGTGACGGTCCATTCCCTACTGAGCTGAATGATGAGGTTGGCGATTATATCCGTGAGACCGGACATGAGTACGGTACCGTTACCGGGCGCGCCCGTCGTGTGGGCTGGTTCGATAGCGTAGTGGTTCGCCATGCTCGCCGTGTGAGCGGAATTACAGGCTTGTCGCTAAATTCGCTTGACGTTCTGAGCGGACTGAAGACAGTAAAAATCTGCACCGGTTACAAATACCGTGGCGAGGTTATTACACATTACCCGGCTAGTCTTAAAATGCTTGCTGAGTGTGAAGCTGTCTATGAGGAACTGCCAGGCTGGAGTGAGGATATCACTTCTGCTAAGACGCTGGAAGACCTTCCAGCCAACACACGGAAATATGTAGAGCGTGTGGCGGAACTGACAGGCATTCCAATTGCGATCTTCTCTGTAGGACGTAACCGCGAGCAGACAAATCAAGTACTGCCAATCTATATCTAATTTTGAAGGGGCCTTGTCAGAGGCCTCTTTTTTGTTGCCTTTTTCCCGATTTTATGGATACTTCAGGGTTTCCCGAGGTCTGTTCCCGTCAATACTGGAAGGATGGATGTAGAAGCGGCATGATCCGTAAGGGTCAGCGTTGAACAGACACTGAGGGAGTGGTAAACATGAAACTGGTAAAGCGTGCGCTTGCCGTATGCATGATTGTAGTGCTGGCAAGCACTCTTTCGATTCTGACGACGGGGGTTGTGGTGAATGCCTATATTCAATCGGTGCTGGCGAGCTTTGACATCAAGCTGGAGAAGCCTGCGCCGGGGATAGTCGGGATGATGCGGAGCCTGATGGGAACGAAGGAGAAGCCTGCTGTGGCAGAAGTTGTGAACGGGGAGAAGGGGAAAACGTTACAGGATAAGGGCAGCAGCAACACGGATACGCCAAAAGCGTCAAGTTCCCCTTCTCCGACCAGTGGCGATAAGCCAGCTGAGGAGAAGGTGCCGGAGGATGCGCTCCCGGTCATGGGACAGGCTGCAGGCGAGTCCACAGATACCCAAAACCAAGGGGGAAGCGCCCTGGACCAGCAATTGGTGATGACCCCGGAGGCTATGCGTGACCTGAAGGACAATCTGCCTTCTGCAGAGAAGGTTAACATTTTTAATATCCTGATGAACAAGCTGCCACAGGAGGAAATGCAGAAGATTTCGGCTGCGATGGAGGACGGGCTGACGGAGGCGGAGGTCAAGGAACTGCAGGCGGTTATCGCCAAGTATGTGGACCCCAAGGAATATGACGAGTTGATGAAAATGCTTACACCTACAGCGCCGGAGACTTCGCTCCATTAAAATATGTCATTATTCGGACATGTAATTCACCTGTAATTACCATATTACTGGGAAAAACCCGCTGAAAACGCGGGTTTTTCCATGCCAGTAAAGTTGAAAATCGTCGGCTGGCTATGTTAAAGTAGACAAGGACTAAATAAGGTTAATATTTTGTAACCTTTTGCGTAGTCATATCACCAGAGATAATCATACGAATCTAAGCAGCAATAGAAGCGGAAATATATACAGCAGAGGATACACGTGGGGTCGCAATTCTAAGCTTGGCCGCTGACCTGCGGCATGGAGATGCAAGCTGAAAGGGAGAGTTTCATGAAAGGATTCAATTTTATACGCCGGATGGGGAAGCTGCAGAACAACGCGGAGACGCCTGTGGAATCCGGAGTGAAGGGTGTTCATGAAGAAGGGAAGCCTCGAAGACGTTGGCGCTACTGGATAGTAGCCTCAGCCGGGCTGGCGCTTCTCACCGTATTTGGCATTAATGCAGAGAAGAAGTATGTGGCTGCCAACACGGAGAGCTTTTACCGGGTAATGCTGCATGACAAGGAAATTGGCACAATCCGCGATGCGGAAGAGCTGTCCGTCCTCTTCGAGAAGAAGAGACAGGAATATCAGACCAAGTACCCGGGAACTCTGATGGTTGTACAGACGGAAGGGATTACGACGAAGCCTGACCGGGCGTACAAACCAACGGTTGAAAGCGAAGCCACTCTGAAGAAGCTGGATAGCATGCTCAAGGCGTACGCGGTAGGTGTGCAACTGATGGTGAACGGCAAGGCTGTCGGCATCGTCAAGGATCAGGAAACTGCTAATGCTGTGTTGCAGGGAGTGAAGCAGCATTATGTGCCAGAAACAGGAGGGTCACAAGGCGCCCAGCTTAAGCGGACAGCGGCGAGCGGGACGGCAGCGACCGCTGCTTCCAAGTCCTCGCCGGAGCTATTGGGATCGGCTAAGATTCGTGAGCAGGTGACGATTGAACCGACTAAGGCGGACCCGAACAAGGTACTGAATGTGGAAGAAGCGGTCAAGGTGCTGACGGAAGGCAAAGATGCCCCGCTGACCTATGAGGTTCAGGAAGGCGACACCATCTCGGCTATCGCCAAGCGGTTTGGGATCACGCAGGCTGATATTTTTCGCAACAATCCGGAGGTCAAGGAATTGACACTGCAGATTGGGGATAAGCTGCAGCTGACGGTGCCTCAGCCGGAGCTTACCGTTGTGACAGTAGAGAAAGTGTCCGAACAGATTGTTACGGAGCCGGAAGTGGTCGTGCGTACAAGCGATCTGCTGGAAGCCGGCAAGAGCAAGGTAGTTCGTCCGGGACAGACCGGACTTAAAGAAATGGAGTACCGGCTGACCAAGGAGAACGGAACCGTGGTGCGAGAGGAATGGCTGGGCCAGACGGTGCTGAAGGCCTCACTCCCGGAAGTTGTATACCGGGGGACCAAAGTGGCCATGCAAGTATCCGGCACCAAAGCGGCCACGCAAGCATCCACCATCAAAGCGTCCATGCAGTCATCCGGCATGTTTGCATGGCCGGTCAGCGGTGCAACGATCTCCAGCAGCTTTGGCGAACGCTGGGGTCGTGCCCATAAGGGCGTAGATCTGGTGTCAGGCAACCGCAGCATTAAGGCCTCAGATGCGGGGACAGTCTCCTTTGCGGGCGTGCAGAGTGGCTATGGCAATGTAGTGATTATCAATCACAACAATGGCTATGAGACCTACTACGGCCACCTCAGCAGTATTACAGTATCCCAAGGACAGCGTCTGGAGCAGGGTGCGAAGATCGGCGTCATGGGCAGTACAGGACGTTCCACCGGCACGCATCTGCATTTTGAGATCCGCAAGAACGGATCGGCATTGAATCCTATGAAGTATTTGAAATAATTCATATCTTCTAACAGGCCGTCCGAAACTTCTTTCGGGCGGCTTCTATTTTCCCTGTGCAGACTGCTTAATTGGTAGGATGTGAGGCCACGGCAGGTATGTTAGAATAAAGGAATGTAAGCAAGTACAGATAGAAAGGTGAAGCCGCATATGCAGATGGGAACGATTCTGGTGGTGGACGACGAGCAGCCTATTGCTGATATTTTGAAATTTAATCTTGAAAAAGAAGGCTATGAGGTCATTTGCGCCTTTGATGGTAATAGCGCAGTAGAGTTGGCTTTGTCCAAACGGCCTGATCTCATGCTGTTGGATCTCATGCTTCCCGGCAAGGACGGGATGGATGTATGCCGGGAGGTACGCTCGGCCCATCTGGATATTCCAATCATTATGCTGACAGCTAAGGACGGGGAGATCGACAAGGTGCTTGGGCTGGAACTGGGAGCCGACGATTACGTAACCAAGCCCTTCAGTACGCGTGAGCTGCTGGCCCGGGTCAAGGCACAGATGCGGCGGCAGCACAAGCCCAGTACGGCGGAGGCGCTCAGTAACGAGCCTCCCGTTGCCAAGCAGGGCATTCACCATTTCGATTTGTTTATAGATACGGATATGTACATGGTTTATAAAGACGGAGAAGCGCTCGATCTAACACATCGGGAGTATGAACTGCTCTATTACATGATCCGGCATGCCGGTAAGGTCATGACCCGGGAGCATCTGTTGCAGGCCGTTTGGGGATTTGAATACTTCGGCGATGTGCGGACCGTGGATGTTACGATCCGGCGTCTGCGGGAGAAGATTGAGGAGAATCCCAGCAAGCCGGAATATATCTTCACCCGGCGCGGTCTTGGTTATTTGATGCATAGCCCCAAAAACGGAGGGTTAGGATGAAGGGACTGTCCTTTTTCCGGACGATTCAGGCCAAGTTTATTATCATCTATGTCCTGCTGATTCTGATTGCGATGCAGCTGATCGGCGTCTATTTTGTCAGCTCGATGAAAAATTCACTGACTGATAATTTTACGAAGGATCTCAAGGCAAGAGCTGAGATGCTGTCCATCCTGACTGCCGACAAGTTCGGTAGTGAGGCTGGTACCATCGATGAGGAGACAGCGGTAGAAAGCCTGCGCGGCATGGTGAACAATCTCTACATTAACGGTGCCGAAATACAGGTGCTGGATGCCAGCGGCAAGATTATCACTACATCTGTCCCCTCACAGAATGACTATGTAGGTCAGCGAAATACGCAGACCGTGGTCAGCCGTGCCCTTCAGGGCATCAGCGACAATGAGGAATATATTATTGGCGATGACAATGTGCGGAAGAAGGTCGTCGCGAAGCCGGTACTCTCCGGTGGCAAGGTCGTTGGCGCTATCTACATCGCCGCCGATATGAAGGATCTCTATGCCACGATGAGCCGGATTAACAGCGTATTCATCTCCGGGCTGCTACTGGCACTGACCCTTACGGCGGTGCTGGGCGTTATCATCGCCCATACGTTCACACAGCCGATCAAGGAGATGACTCGCCATGCTACGGCAGTGGCAGAGGGACGCTTCAATCGGAAGATGCCTGTCTTTGGCAATGACGAGATTGGCCAGCTGAGCCAGGCCTTCAATTATATGACGGGCCGTTTGCATGAGGCGCTGTCACAGAATGAGGAAGAGAAGGAGAAGCTTGCCTCCATTCTGACGAATATGAGTGATGGCGTGGTAGCAACCGACGAGAGCGGCATGGTCATCCTGATGAACCGCCGTGCCGCGCTGATGCTGGGCGCCGAAGGTCCCCTCCCGGAGGGCGCGCCCTTGAATGAACTACTCGGCTTAGACTCTGAGCAGGCCGGAGCTCTGCCGCGCGATAATGCACATTCGGCCATGCTTCATCTGTCGCCGATGGGCGGTGGTGACCCTAATATTGTGCGGGTCACCTTCACGCCGATCCATCGCCGGGAAGGCGGGATTGCGGGAACGATCGCCGTGCTCCAGGATGTCACGGAGCAGGAGAATCTGGAGGAATCCCGCCGGGAGTTCGTGGCGAATGTATCGCATGAGCTGCGCACGCCGCTCACGACGATCAAGAGCTATGCCGAAGCGCTGGATGACGGCGCGCTGGATGATCCGCAGCTGGCCGCCCGCTTTGTCGGAGTCATCCGCAACGAGACAGAGCGGATGATCCGACTGGTAACGGATCTGCTGCATCTATCGCGGCTCGACTCCAAGGAGGCTCGCCTGCGGATACAGCAGACGGATGTGGCCGAGATGCTAGAGGATGTGGCGGACCGCTTCTCCTTCCAGATCCGGCAGAAGCGGATCAATATTAGTACGAGAGTGCGCAGGGAGGCTGCTTCGGCCTGGCTGGACCGTGATCAGATTGATCAGGTGCTGGGCAATCTGGTATCCAATGCGCTGAAGTACACCCCTGAGGGTGGTAGTATTGAGCTGGAGGCGCTGCAGAATGAGGAAGGGATGCTATCAATCTCTGTGCGAGATTCTGGAATCGGGATCCCGAAAAAGGATATTGAGCGCATTTTTGAACGCTTTTACCGGGTAGATAAGGCCCGCTCACGCAACATGGGAGGAACCGGACTTGGACTCTCCATTGCCCGGGAAATTGTGAAGGCGCATGGAGGCTCTATTTCCTTGCAATCTGAAGTCGACCAAGGCTCTAAGGTTACCTTCACGCTGCCTCCGGACGAGCAAAGGGGGAGTGAAGCGTGAAGGAAAGAGTAAAGTCATGGATACTTGCGCTGCTCGTCCTCAGCAGTCTTGTGGAGAGTTATTATCTGATTTATCGCCTGCCGGGCAGCGACTCAGCGGTGATGTCGGAGAATTTGTATGTAAAGACAGACAACATGGGACCAGAAGAAAAGGTGGAGAACCTGCTCTATCCCGACAAGATGATTATTCATATGGGCGAGGACAAGCACACGTTGTTCTATCCTAGCTCAACGTTCTACAATTTGATTATTAACCGCTTGAAGGGGCGTACCTTCGAGAGCTTCCAGCGGCGGTCGGTGGATGACTTCGACTGGAATAAGATCCGCAAAGAAAACCCCGGCATTGAGCTATCTTTCGGCGCCGGGATTCCCGTAACGTTACTGCAACGGGTGATGCAGCTCTCGCCTGACTCCCTGTTCGCCGGGGAGAGCATCAACCGAATCTGGATCTACAATGTTAAGAACGATTCCAAGGCGCATGCCATCTTCTTCAGTACAAGAGGCGATATCGTCTATGAGGCGGCCAAAGCCGACCTGACGGTGCAGGACGTTCAGCAGCATGTGGACTTCGGCAAGAACTGGACGCCGTATACAACGGCGAACGGGGATTATTATGTGCCGTCAGACAAGCTGTCGCTGGTGCAGGTCGAGATTCCTTCAGGTTTGTATACGATTGAGCAAATGCAGAGCAATCTCTTCTTCGATACTAGCAGCACGCGATATATCCGTGAGAAGGATGGGTCGGAGATCTATACGGACAGCAAACGCAGTCTCCAGGTGGATCAGGAACAAAACTGGATGAGCTACAGTGATCCGGCGGCTCTGCCGGCCGGGGAGAGCACGCCTGCGAAGGATGCGTTGGAAGCCGTCGATTTCGTGAACCAGCATGGTGGCTGGAATGGAACCTATCGGCTGGCTGCGGCGGAAGACGAATCGCAGGATCAACTGCCTATCGGGGACGGAAGCAAGGAGCGACGGGTATCTTTTCAACAATATTATGGTTCTTACCCTTACGGCTCCTACCCGATCTTGAACCTTCCGCAGCTGAAGTTCGGCGTGATTCATCTGGAGCTACAGAAGGGTACCGTCTCTTCTTATGAGCGTTCTCTGTTGTATCTGAACGAGAATCAGGCGGTGAAAAAGGTAGCCGAATTATCGGGCGGCGATACGCTGCTCAGTCAATTGGCCCAAATCAGCAAGACCTCGCCGGTCCAGGATTTAACGCCGGCTTACATCCCTTCTCTGAAGGGCGAGAAGCTGCAGCTAGTGCCGGTATGGAAGGTTACGCTGCGTGACGGCAGTGTGCTTACGCTGAATTAAGCTATTCACTTGAAGGAGGAACGGGTATGGATTGGGGAAGAGCCAAAAATGTGCTGATCTACGCTTTTTTACTGTTAAACCTACTGCTGTGTTATCAGTTGTGGATTGACCTGCGCGATCAGGTCAGCGCTAATCTGGATTTCACTTCCCTCTCCGAAACCACACAGCAGGTGATGGAGCAGAAGGGAATTCGTATTCTGTGCCCCATCCCGGCGGCAACACCACAGCTTCCTGGGATTACATACCGCTACTCCGGGGATGAGCAGAGCGAGCAGCCAGTGCTGCTCAAGCGGCCCATAGACAGCAAGCTGATTTTTACGTTCTCCGAGCTTAGTCGTGAGCTGCAGAGTGAAATTCCGGATATCTCTGACTATCAGTTCGATCCATTGGAGAGCGAAGCGGGCAAATTCGTGCTGCATCCATTGGTGAAGAAGGAGTGGCCGCTGTTCAGGGTCAGGCTGGAGTTAATCTACAACAACCAGAAGATTGTGGCTTACCGCCGCCCCAATATCGAGATAGGGCTCGGTAACAATGAGGATGTGCAGAAGGTGCTTCCGGCATCCAATGCCCTGAGCAGCCTGATTGAAAAATATTTTCCGCCGGACACGGCAGTCAAGGAAATTGTACTTGGTTACTACGGAGAGTTGTTCAATTCCGAAAGTCAGGTGGCTGCCCCGATGTGGCGGTTCATGCTGGAGAATGGCAAGTCCTATTATGTGGACGCCATCAGTGCGGACATCATTAGTCCCAAGACAACAGATTAGAGTATCGTGATTTCAGGATAGAAGGAGTAGTAAACATGGGGATATCTTTTTCAGTATTGTCCAGCGGTTCTACAGGTAACGTAACCGTGGTGCGCAATGGGGAAACGACGCTGATGATTGATGCGGGTCTTAGCGCGAAGCGGATTGACGAACTATTGGGCATGCGTGAGCTGACCGGGCGGGATATAGACGGAATTCTGGTGACTCACGAGCATTCTGATCATATCAAAGGGCTCGGGGCTATGGCCCGTAAATATGAGCTACCCATCTACGCCAACACCAATACCTGGGGGGCAATCGAGAAGGGCATCGGGAAAATACCGGATCATCATCGCATTATTATGGAGACCGGACAGCAAAGGGATTTCGGTAGCCTGCGCGTAGAGTCGTTCGCAATCTCTCATGATGCAGCAGAGCCGGTGGGCTACAACTTTTATGATGGCAAAGAGAAGCTGTGCGTGGCTACAGACCTGGGGTATGTCAGCGATAAGGTAAGGATGGCGATTGCGGATTCCGATGTGATGGTGCTGGAGGCTAACCATGATATCGAGATGCTGAGGATGGGACGCTATCCGTGGAACACCAAACGCCGTATTCTAGGCGATATGGGCCATCTCTCTAACGAAGCTGCAGGCGCAGCCCTGAGCGAAATCCTGACCGGCCGGACGAAACGCACCTATCTGGCGCACTTGAGCCTGGATCATAACATGATGGATCTAGCGAAGATGTCTGTACGCGGTGCTATGGAGGACCGGGGTTGCTTCTACAAGGATAGTGAGTTCAAGCTATGCGAGACTTATTATGACCGTCCTACGCCATGGGATATGGTGAGCCAGCCATAAGCTGGTCCAGTTCGGCTGTCTTGTGCTCTAACTCCTGACGGGTAATCAGGCCCTTGTCGATCAACAGCTCGATGATGGCACTGAGGGCAAGTGTCATATGGTAATGCTCATCCTTCAAATCACCGAGCTTACCGATAAATTGCACCAAATCCATGCTTAGCGAAGAGGATTCCAATTCTTTGCACCTCCTTTGGGGATGAGATAGGGGTTTGGGAAAAATGTGCAGAATAATTACGGCGGAAAAGCCGCGAAAGCGTGCCCGCCTGTGATACAATCAATACAGAGCGTTTAGGCGTAAGTGACAATTGGAGCTTTCTACTATTGTAGTCTTTTAAGTCGTAAAATATTCCCTGATTGAAAGAATATGAGACCCCTACGCTTGGAACCCGCCTATTTGGGTGAATGGATAAAGTGAAACCTTTTGGCACTCTTTGGAGTCTTAGAAGAGTACGAAGCCGTTCGGGTGTTGCTTGGCGTTCAGGTATGAATGCAGTAGCAATAGAGGGGAGAGGATTACCGTTGGGATTGTTTGATGATGATTTTTATTCAACGAAGGTACCACGGCGGAGCAGAGAGCAGGAGAAATCCAAAGGCTTGTCACGCGGGTGGCGAACTAGCAGATCGCGCCGCAGTCTCTCAACATGGCAGATCTCTGCGCTTAGCTCTGTAATCAGTGCGGTGGTAGCAGTATTGCTGTTCAGTCTGGTGACCGGGCATTGGGCGCCGGAACGAGCAATAGGGTCTACCGTCATTGAGAACGTGACGCCGAGCAGTGGCGATCCTTATGATCGTATTATTCAGGCGGCGGCGATGGTTCGTCCTGCCGTAGTGAGCATCGTCAACCACAAGGAAGATAACAAGGAACAGAATATTCTGGATCAGTCCTCGCTGGGCTCCGGAGTTATTTATAAAAAAGATGCGAATAAGGCCTACATCATAACTAATAACCATGTCGTTCAGGGTGCAGGCAAGCTGGAGATTGTTACGGTGTCTGGGGAGACCCGCAGAGCGGAGCTGGTCGGCGCAGATAAGGTAACTGATATTGCTGTGCTATCCATTGATGCCAAGGGCATCAACACCATCGCTCAGATTGGTGACTCCTCCAAGCTGCGTCTTGGGGAGACCGTCATAGCTATTGGCAATCCACTTGGTCTTGGTGATACGCTAACTTCCGGTATTATAAGCTATACGGAGCGGAAGATTCCCGTGTCGCTCAACCAGGATGGTGTGTACGACTGGGAGCAAGAGGTCATCCAGACCGATGCGGCGATCAATGAAGGCAACAGTGGCGGTGCGCTGGTTGATCTCAACGGCAAGGTGATCGGGATCAATACGATGAAAATTTCGGATACCGGCGTAGAAGGGCTTGGCTTTGCCATACCGACCAATCATGTTATGGAGACGGCAGAGGAGCTAACCAGCAAGGGTAAGATCTCACGATCCTATCTGGGCGTCTACACAGTGGATCTGAACAATCCTTATGTCCCGTTGGCCGAAGACCAGCGTAAGGAGCTGAATCTGCCCGCGGCTGTTAAAGACGGTGTGGTCGTGCTAGATGCTGTTGGACCGGCAAAGGTTGCGGGACTCCAGTTCAACGACGTTATCACAAAATTTGACGGAGAGCCCATCACATCTACCCTTTCCTTGCGGAAGTATTTGTATAATCACACCAAGATCGGTGACGAGTTGCAGATTACTTTTTACAGGAACGGGGTTCTGAAACAGGTCGCGGTAAAACTTTTAGAGAAGCCTGAGGAATAAAACCCTCACAAATGGTATATAATGATACAGCAGTCATGACCAGCCAGGCTGACAGCCCTTACATTGGGAAGTCAGCCTTTTGTGGGAAAAAACGGAGATATTCGGATGGGTCAGCTTGCCTTTACTTCGAAGGTGTGGTACTATGAGAACAATCAGACATTTGATACGTAATCCTCTTATTGAAAAGGGCTGTCAAGTTAAGAAATATACAACCTTTTTCAATGTGTGAATTTTTTCTTTGTTTGAAGATAAAAAGAACATATTAATTTAAATTTGTGGAGGTTACACACATGCAAACAGGTACAGTTAAATGGTTCAACGCTGAAAAAGGATTCGGATTTATCGAAGTTGAAGGCGGTAGCGACGTATTCGTACACTTCAGTGCGATCACTGGCGAAGGCTTCAAAACTTTGGACGAAGGCCAACGCGTTGAATTCAACGTTGTTCAAGGCAACCGTGGTCCACAAGCCGAAAACGTTGTAAAACTGTAATAATAGAAGGTACCGTCCCCGCTTGTTGAAAGTTGGGACGGTCTTTTTTTAACAGAATTCAACAACCTTTGTAAGGGCTCCGTACTGGGGCTTTTCTTATTATTATAGAGGTGTAAGCATAAATCTTAACATTTTGGGGTATCATGTATCGTTAATCCACTTGTGACATAAAGGAAGGAGGAACGGCAATGAACTACCGGAAGAAACCCGTGGAGGAAATCCCGGAAGAGAATACCGCGATTTGGGCCTGTACGAACGAGGGGTGCAATGGATGGATGAGGGACAATTTTGCTTTTGACACTGTGCCTTCTTGTCGTCTATGCAACGCTCCGATGGTCCGCAGTATGAAGATGCTGCCGCTGCTGCTCAATTCCAACGGTGATCTGAAGTCGCTGAAGAAGGGTATTTCCATTACGTGACCGGCGCCTTTATGAGCCAAGCTTAGTATAGAATAACGCACAAACTCCGAGACGGTTAAACCGTCTTATTTTTTTTGCTTTTTTGTCACTACTTTGTGATATTTGTCACAAAATTATTATTTTTATAGCAAAAATAGAGCGTATAATGTGATTTACATCACACAGTTCCCTTAAAATTTTTGACAAAATAGACGTATCGATAAGGGAGAGGGAAGGGGAGAAATATGGATACAGTTATGCTGTCACGTATTCAATTTGCGTCGACGACAATTTTTCACTATTTCTTTGTGCCGGTGTCTATTGGGCTAGCGCTTTTAATTGCCATCATGGAGACCATGTATGTGAGAAAAGGCGATGAAGAGTACAAGAGAATGGCGCAATTCTGGGGAAAGCTATTCCTCATAAATTTTGCAGTCGGGGTAGTTACAGGTATTCTGCAGGAGTTCCAGTTCGGGATGAACTGGTCGGATTATTCACGATTCGTCGGAGACGTCTTCGGTGCACCGCTGGCTATTGAGGCCTTGCTGGCTTTTTTCCTGGAGTCTACGTTCATCGGGCTGTGGATCTTCGGTTGGGATAAAATCTCGAAGAAGCTACATCTGCTGTCTATCTGGATGGTTGCTATCGGTACGATGCTGTCGGCCTTCTGGATCTTAGCCGCGAACTCCTTCATGCAGCATCCGGTGGGCTTCGCTATCAACAATGGACGGGCTGAAATGAATGATTTCTTCGCACTCATTACAAATGGACAATTACTGGTGGAATTCCCGCATACGGTGCTGGCTGCCTACGCTACAGGCGCGTTCCTTGTAACGGGTATCAGTGCCTACAAGCTGCTGAAGAAGCAGGAAGTACCTTTCTTTAAGAAATCTTTTCAAATTGCGGCGATTGTCGGCATTATCTCTTCGGTGGGTGTAGCGGTGGCAGGACATGCTCAGGCGCAATACCTGGTAGAGACTCAGCCGATGAAAATGGCGGCATCCGAAGGACTATGGGGCGAGAGTGGCGATCCTGCACCTTGGACGGTGTGGGCGAATATTGACCCTACGAACAAGACTAACAGCGGTGAATTCAAAATCCCGTACTTGCTAAGTTTCCTGTCTTACAGTAAGTTCTCCGGTGAAGTTAAAGGGATGAACCAATTACAGGCAGAATATGAGCAGCAGTACGGACCTGGGGATTATATCCCTCCGGTACGGACTACGTTCTGGAGTTTCCGGATCATGGTCGCTGCAGGTACAGCAATGATTGTGCTTGGTCTGTATGCAATGTACTTGATTTGGCGTAAAAAGATGGACCGTCCGAACACCTGGTTCATGCGGTTCATGTTCTGGGGACTGCTGCTTCCGCCAATTGCCAATACAGCGGGCTGGGTTATGACTGAATTTGGCCGCCAGCCGTGGACGGTATTTGGTTTGATGCAGACCAAAGACAGTGTATCGCCTAATATCACGAGCGGACAGGTGTTGTTCTCTGTGATTTCTTTTACAACGATTTATTTAATTCTGGGTCTGGTATTGGTCGGCTTGTTCATCAAAGTTATCAAAAAAGGTCCTTATGCCATGGATAACGATCACGGCGATTCGCATGACCCATATAACAAGGAGGGGTCCCATGCTTTCTCTTAATGAATTGTGGTTTGTATTGATTGCGGTTCTGTTCATCGGGTTCTTCTTCCTGGAGGGTTTTGACTTTGGTGTAGGAATGGAAACACAGCTCTTGGCCAAGAATGATACGGAGCGCCGGGTGCTGATCAACTCGATTGGACCGTTCTGGGATGCCAATGAAGTATGGCTGCTGACGGGTGCAGGCGCGATGTTCGCGGCCTTTCCGAACTGGTATGCTACGCTATTCAGCGGATTTTATATTCCCTTCGTGTTCGCACTACTGGCGCTGATCGCCCGGGGTGTAGCATTTGAATTCAGGGGCAAGCGCGATTCTCTGGCCTGGAAAAGAACTTGGGATGTCTGCATCTTCCTCGGCAGCTTCCTCCCGCCGTTCCTGCTGGCTGTCGTCTTCGCAAGCTTCATCAAGGGCTTGCCGATTGACGCCAATATGCAGATGTATGCCGGATTCACGGATATCGTTAATATCTACACCGTTGTTGCCGGAATTACAGTAGTTCTGCTCTGTCTGGTACACGGCCTGATGTTCACGACGCTGCGTACGATTGGTGATCTGCAAGTGCGGGCCCGCAAGCTGGGGCAGAAGCTGTTGATTCCACTGGGCGTACTGCTGCTGGGTTTTGTGGTAATGACCTACTTCATGACCGATATCTTTGAAAAGCGTGGAACAGTGCTTCTGAGTATAGTAATATTGGGTATTATTGCATATGTACTGGCAGGCTACTTCATGTTGAAGAAGAAGGACAGCTGGGCATTCGGCATGACTGGAGCGGTATTCGCCTTGTCGGTGGCTTCGATCTTCGTGGGACTGTTCCCGCGGGTGATGATCAGCTCCATTGATCAGGCGTTTAACCTGACGATCACGAATGCGGCTTCCGGACACTATTCACTGAAGGTAATGACGATTGTGGCGTTGACGCTGCTTCCGTTCGTACTGGGTTATCAGATTTGGAGTTATTTTATCTTTCACAAACGGGTTCACGAGAAGGAGCATCTTGAATACTAATGGATAAAAATTTGCTTGGGTACAAAGGAGTTAAGCCGGTCTTCCTGATCGTCGGCTTCCTGACCCTGGTGCAAAGCCTGTCCATTCTTCTGCTGGCCAAATGGCTGGCGGAAGTTGTCTCTGCGCTGTTTGCGGGAGCACCGCTGAAGGAACAATGGGGTACTTCCCTGTTGTTCCTTCTTGCGTTTCTGGTGCGCCATGTGTGCGCCCTGCTGATGAGCCGGGTATCCTACCGGTTCGCGGAAGCGACCGGAAGCAGCATGCGGCAGCAGATGATGGATAAGCTGTTCCAGCTAGGGCCGAGATTGGCAGGCGACCGGGGCACCGGTACGCTGGTTACACTGGTATTGGAGGGCGTAACAAAGTTCCGCACTTATCTGGAGCTGATTATTCCACGGATGGTTGGAATGTCAATCACACCGCTAATGCTGCTCGTTTATGTGTACACACAAGACACGACAAGCGGCGTGATTCTCACCGTGACGATGCCGATCATTATTGCCTTTATGATTCTGATCGGCATGACTGCTCGCAAACAAATGGATCGTCAGCTAAAATCCTATCGGACACTGTCCAATCACTTTGTCGATTCGCTGCGGGGCTTGGAGACGCTGAAGTTCCTGGGCCGCAGCCGTAGTCATAGCGAGAGCATCGCTCATGTCAGCGATCGTTATCGCTCAGCTACGATGCGCACCTTGCGCGTGGCGTTCCTGTCTTCCTTTGCTCTGGATTTCTTCACCATGCTCTCGGTAGCTTCCGTGGCTGTCAGCCTCGGTCTGCGGTTAGTCAATGAGCAGATGACATTGGTCACCGGGCTGACTATTCTGATCCTGGCCCCGGAATATTTCCTGCCGGTACGGCTTGTGGGTGCGGATTTTCATGCTACGCTGGACGGAAAAGAAGCCGGTGAGGCGATGAAGAGTATTATTGACCGGGAGACCGTGCAGGCGGTGAAGTTGGCGGGGAATGGAGCAGGGCAAGGGGTTGCTGAAAAAGGAGCTGCCTCGGGTGCTGTGGCTGGAATGACTGAAGCTACTGGAACTGCTGATAGCCCTGGTGGTGCTGGCAGTGTTGACAGTGCAGGCAAAGCGGGAGCGACTGGAACTGCCCCTGTAGACCAACCGTCCGCTGCTTCCGACTTTGCTTGGACTAACGACGCCATTCTGCAATTAAATAGCGTTGGGGTTAAGTATGAAGAAGGCGGATTGTCTTCGCTGGAAGGGATCAATCTACGGTTCGCTGGAGCAGCCAAGATTGGCATTATCGGGGAGAGTGGAGCAGGGAAATCCACGCTGGTGGATATCCTGGGTGGTTTTCTGCACCCTACGTCTGGCAGTATTGCCGTGGGCGATAGCACGTTCAGCTCGCTGACAGACGAAGCCTGGCGGAAGCAGACGGCTTATATCCCACAGCGGCCTTATATCTTCAGCGGCACGCTTGCGGACAATGTGCGCTTTTACTACCCGGAAGCTTCTATGGAGGATGTCCGTAGAGTAATTAGTGAAGCCGGATTGTCGAAATTGCTAGATTCGCTGCCAAACGGATTGGACGAAATGATCGGTGGCGGCGGTCGCTCCCTCAGCGGGGGTCAAGAGCAGCGGGTGGCGCTGGCTCGGGCGTTGCTGAGCAGCCGACCGATTATGCTGCTGGATGAGCCAACAGCCCATCTGGATATTGAGACGGAGTACGAGCTCAAGGAAACGATGCTTCCACTGTTTGCCGGGAAGCTGGTCTTTCTCGCGACACATCGCTTGCACTGGATGGTGGATATGGATCTCATCGTCGTGATGAAGCAGGGGCAAGTAGCCGAGACCGGCACCCATAAGGAACTGATCGCCCGCAAGGGTGCCTATTATGAGCTTATTCAATCGCAATTGGAGGGAATCCGTTGAAACGAGAAGGATGGTTCGCCCCATATGTATCTTCATACTTCTGGCGGTTTGTGCTGATTATTATCCTTGGTGCACTGACGGTGTTCTCAGCTTCTTCTTTGATGTACACCTCGGGCTTCCTAATCTCTAAGGCGTCCATCCCACCAGAAAATATATTAATGATCTATGTACCGATCGTCGGTGTGCGCACCTTCGGAACAAGCCGGGCCGTGATCCACTATGTGGAACGGCTCGTCGGTCATGACACGATCCTGCGGATTCTCTCTAAGATGCGTGTCCGCCTGTATCATATACTGGAGCCACAGGCACTGTTCCTGTCCTCACGCTTTCGGACAGGTGACATCCTCGGCATGCTGGCCGACGATATCGAATATTTGCAAAATGTATACCTGCGCACCGTCTTTCCTAGTATTATCGCGCTGTTGCTGTATGGTGCGGCAGTGATTGCTCTCGGCACTTTCGATCTGACCTTTGCGCTGCTGATGGGTCTGTATATTCTGGTGCTGGTGGTTGTGCTGCCACTAGTCTCGCTGCTGTTCACGCAAAGACGGCAGCGTGAAGTGAAGCAAGAGCGCAACCGTCTCTACCAGAAGCTGACGGATGCTGTACTGGGCATGGGCGACTGGATGATTAGCGGTCGGCAAAGCCAGTTCGTAGCCACCTATGAAGCCGATGAGCGCAAGGTGGCCCGCACCGATGGCTGGCTGCGAGGCTGGGCCCGCCTGCGGATGTTCATTGGGCAGGCCATTGTCGGCATCGGCGTGCTGTCGATGCTCTACTGGGCGGCGGGGGAATATGCTGACGGAGCCATCGCGGGAACGCTGATCGCAGCGTTCGTGCTGGTGGTTTTCCCGCTTGCGGATGCCTTCCTGCCGGTATCGGAAGCGGTGGAGAAGATTCCACAATACCGGAACTCGCTGGAGCGGTTGTCCGGGGTGGAGGATAGGGATGGGGCGCCTACTCAGGGTGCTGGAGTGAAACAGAATGGGCAGGGAACCCGTGCGGTAAGTGCTGGTGTATTGGACGTAGCGCCAGTGGCTGGAGGCCGTACAGAAACATTAGATGAAGTATGTACGCAAAGTGCTGGAATAGCGAAAATCAAAGTGACTGTTGCTGGGCGCGACATTTCGACTACTACGGGGCAAGCTGGTAATGAAGGCCACAGCCAACATGATATTGCAATACAAACACATATCCGGCTGGATAATGTCGGCTACCGGTACGGAGCCGATGATGATTGGTCTGTCCGCGATCTGAGCCTGGATCTCCCGCAGGGGAAAAAGATCGCGATCATCGGCCGCAGCGGAGCGGGAAAATCGACGCTGCTTAAGGTCATTCAAGGTGTGATTCAGCCGACGGAAGGTTCGGCTGAGATTAATGGGCGGGCCGCCGCGTCTTACGGCGAAGACATTCCTTCTCTGATTGCGGTACTCAATCAGAGTCCGCACTTGTTCGACACCACGGTGGCGAACAATATCCGGCTGGGGAATCCGCAGGCTTCAGAGGAAGAGATCCGGGCTGCTGGCGAGTTGGCGAAGCTCGATAGCCTGCTCTCTTCCCTGCCGGAAGGCTATAACACGCCCGTGCGCGAAGCCGGGCAGCGCTTCTCCGGCGGCGAACGGCAGCGGATCGCGCTGGCGCGTATCCTGCTGCAGAACACGCCGGTCGTCGTGCTCGACGAGCCGACCGTGGGTCTCGACCCACGCACCGAGCGCGAGCTGCTGGCGACGATGTTCCAGGCGATGGCCGGAAAATCGCTGGTTTGGGTTACGCACCATCTTGTAGGTGCGGAACTGATGGACGAAGTGATTTTTATGGAGAATGGAACTGTCGAAATGCGCGGGACTCATGCTGAGCTGCTGGAGAAGGAGCCGCGTTACCGCAGGTTGTACGAGTTGGATCGGCCGGTGGAGTTCCTTGGTTAGTAAGAAGGCATATAGATTTGGATAATGACAGAGATTCGGCGGGGAAGTTTAACCGAAGTGAAATAAGTGGAAGACAGATAATGACAAAGCCCCGCCAGACAAAAGTCTGACGGGGCTATTTTTTTCACAATAATAGAGGAGAGGGTCAACTTTTTATAGTTCCGTATATGAAAGTCAGCAGGAGTAGTAGAGTGCATCCCGCTTTTATTTCAATAGGAGCCTTAAGGGTGATGCCTACTAGTATATATGAAACGAGTAGTCCTACATGCTCTGTGTGGTACTTGGTGAACTTTTGTTTAATAGTCCTGAATATAAAGATGCCTGAAGTGAACAGACTGAAAGCGACATATCCTATCGTTATAAACATTGAAATCCTCCGAGTAGTATTTGCATATGCATCCTTATACTATCGGATATAATTTCCAATATTGCACCTGCTTCTAAGGAAATGACAGGAATCGACGGCGGGGAGTTCCCTTTTACCTGGAAGTGTGGTAGAACAGTAGAAGGAGTATTACGCCGCAGCGGCACAGAAAGGGATGCTTGGTTGAATGTATGTAGTGTGTAAGGAACACGTGGAGCTGGCCATTGACAGGTTTGTGGACGAGTACGAAGACGCACCGGATGTTGTGGATCTGAAAGAAACGGAGTTCTCTGACTGGGACCCGCCGGCGAAATGTGCGGAATGTGAGAAGAATGCTGAGTATTTGGTCGTGTAAAAGGCCTGTACGTAACTAATAAGATGATGAAAAGGACGTGAGTGCTCACGTTCTTTTTTTAATGCTCAATATGGGTTGGCTGTAGTCCCATAAAACTAAATAGAACCCTTTGTTAAAATAAAGAGTTCTATTTAGTCATTTTCCTTTTTTTGATAAATCCAAGTGCCGTTTGTAGCGGTCGAAAAATCTATTTAATCTGAATCCCCTTTACGGAAGGTGTGGCAGCTCCCTCTTTAGTGACTAAGAAGTAGGCGGTACGATTCAAAGTATTATAGGTAAGAAACTTAGACCCTGAGTCTAATCCTGTTTGCTTGGAGGTAATTAGAGTGCCGCTGGGTTGATACAGGCTCCATAGATTATTTTCCAGGTCCTGTACAAATACAAATCCCCCAACATTTTGTGTTTCCCAACCAGAGGTTTTGTTGAAAACCTGATTGAACAGCGCTTTGTTTTGGAATAGAGCTTTTCCAGATTCGAGACTAAATACGGAGTAGAAAGATTGTTCTTGGGTAGGATCAGGGTGAGTGGCATTTGCTGGCATGATATCAGAATAAGTATAGGAATTCCATAGCTCCAGTTTATGTTGATCATTTATTCGCAGGTTATTATTAAGCCCAATATTGTTCAATTCAGTGGATTTTTTTGTATTTAGGTCTACGATCTTTACGAAAAAGTCTGTAGCCATGGTTCTTTCTCCTGAATATTGAATCACAAGATAAGGATGGTTTTGATAGTCCCAATCGGTTACATTTACATATTCATAGACAGAATTTTTAATTTGGGCATCATACACAGACAGCGGTTGTTTCCAAGGAGATTGATAGAGAGAGAATTGATTACCTTTTTGAATCATTAGCCGCTCACTCATACCATTATAAGGTGCTGCCCATTTTACTTTTACATCCTTGGTTACAGTTATTGGATATTGTGACTTACTTATTTCAACGCCCTGTTCGTTAAATACCTGTTTTTGAACTTTGTTGGTGGCAGTCTGAGTTAAAACTATAATCTTTTGGGGTGAAGAAATGAGTTTTACATCCAGTATCGGACGAATAGAATTAACTTTCTTAATCACACTTCCTTTAGTAACATCAACCCAATTAAGTTCATTATTAGTCTTGATCAATACGTTAGCATCATCTAGTCTGTAAATATTATTTGTGTTCTTAAACATTTCTGTGGAAAGGCCCGTTGTAGCCGAATAAGAATATTCAGGATGAATGAAAGCCGCTACTAGGATAGTGATGAAGAGAATCAGGTTGAATTTGCTTTTTCTCATTAGAGGGTAGACTCCTTTAAAGGGATTTAATTAAATAATTAGACGTATTTGGAAATATAAAGTTGCAGAGAAAAGGTAAAGGCTACTATTCAATAAGTGAATGGTAGCCTTTTTTAGCATTTAATTGTTAACGAACTCTTTAGTTGTAGATCCAATAGGACTCGTCTCTATCAGTCGAAGAAATGACTTTCTTTAAAAAGTATATTTTTGAACCGTGGAGACAGGTTTGATCAGAAAGGCCAGATATTTCACCCGGATATGCTGTTGAAGTACCGTTGTTAGTTAGGAATCTAAAATTACCCCAATTGGCTTCACTTGTCCATCCTGTATGAAAAATGCTTGTTTGTGGTAATGGTGGGCTTTGTATTGGCAGTCCAATAGTTGTAAGACGTTTAACTTTAAGCCCTGCGGTCGAGATGTCTGGATAACGAACAACGTATAATTCACTGTAACCAATCAAGTAATGAATCGTGAGCTTTTGATCACTGGTTTTGTAATAAGCTTTATATCCTGTTACAGTTTGACCTGCAGTATATGGTTTGCTCGTATCATACCAATAACCATTTGTACTGCTACCAGGTCCAGTATCTTTGATGGGACCATACTTTGCATTGCCATGGAATAACGGAAACCAGGCAGTAGGATAACTTCCTACCGTTGAAGAAGCTGTTCCGAATCCAACCTCAGCATAGCCGCCGGCTCCATCAAAGCCTGTATATAAATAGCCTGCTTCTCCATATGAGCTTGCCGTAGCAATGTCATATCCAGGGAATCTGATATCATCCGCTACTGAACCGGTGTAACTTGTTGTAGCGGTACTAGCTGGAGTAGCTAATCTATGAAAAGCTCCATCCCCAGAAGTGTTGTTTGCCAATTGAATTCCACCACTTGGAAGGGAAGGCGCAGCTTGAACAGATATTAAGGACTTTGAAATCTGATCTTCAGTTTCAAAAGAATTCATTTCAACGGGAGCCTTAGTCTCCATTATGAATTCATCACTAATATCACCACGTTTTGAGCTTTCGGCAGACAACAAATTCCCATCACCATTAAATTCTAATAATGTTACGTCTGCATTCTTTATTTTTTCAATATTTTCCTTGAGTGTTTCATCTTCAATTTTGTTATCCAGTTCATTTGTGAAGCTTTTTTCATTTAATGATTGGAAACTGAAGTTCTGAATGTTATGCAGTGCTAGTTCATCATTAATTGCTTCTTGAATATAAGCCTCAAATTTATCGTTGTTACTAGTTTCAGCATGAGCGCTAGAATAGGGCATTGCAACAGCACTTATCAAAAAAGCAGTTAATAGTGTCACTTTTGCTTTTTTAAACATTAGCTATTCCTCCATAATCTAAATTAGATTCCGTACATTTGTCAGAACATCTAGATGTGTATATGAGAGCTGGCCAGCTATTCATAGCATTCAAAATTTTCGTATAAATTCTATTATTTTCTATTTATCCGAGCTGCTCAGTCAGTATATAATACCAATAAATAACAGTTAAATGATTTTGCTCACAGTTTTTTTTACTTCAATATGTCTTCTAAATGTGTGTTTGAATCTTTTAAAAGAAAGGTAGCTTTCTAATCTAAAATTCGTTCAATCGTTTTTTTATTTCCCCTCAAGGCACCTGATGTCGAACTTTCGCCCATGCCCCTGCATAGCATATAGCACCTACTGAGTTACAGGTGAGAAAGGGGCGCACGATCATGGGGATTGAGCTATCAGCGATCCATTATGTGTATCTGGTATTCATTGTGTTCATCCTCGGGCTGCTGATCCGGCGGCGGGATACGACGATGATCTGTGTGGTTGGGATTTTTGCCTTGGGTCTGCTCGCGACGAATACGCTGAGCGGTTCGGTGTCGGGGATCTTCAATTCTTTTGTATATGCGACCAAAGAGCTGCTCGGTACGATCATGATTATCTCCATTATTGTAGCGATGAGCCGGATTCTGATTATTACCGGGATCAATGAGACGATGGTTGCGCCGCTCAGCCGTTTCATTCGTACGCCGTCCATGGCTTACTGGGGAATTGGCATCATTATGATGGTGACGTCCCTATTCTTCTGGCCTTCGCCGGCGGTCGCTCTGATCGGTGCTGTATTGCTGCCTGTTGCGGTTCGTGTCGGTCTGCCTGCGCTAGGAGCGGCCATGGCGATGAATCTGTTTGGTCACGGTATCGCGCTATCCGGAGATTACATTATTCAGGGCGCCCCCAAACTCACCGCAGACGCAGCCGGACTTCCGGTAAGCAGTGTCATGGAGGCCAGTGTTCCGCTCGTGATTGTCATGGGGGTGGTTACGACGGTGGCCGCGTTCTGGCTGATGCGTAGAGATCAGAAGAACGGAACTTGGCGGGATGGGCTGGTCACGGTAAAAGGAGGTAGTACGCTCACAGAGGTGGGTGAACAGCTCATAGGGCCATTATTGATTAGTCCCCGTGTCAAAAAAACGCTGGCGATCGTCATCCCGCTTCTATTCCTAGTCGATGTTGTTGCGATGTTCGTCCTGAAGCTGCAAGGCGGGGATGCCACAGCGCTCGTGGGAGGTACGGCGGTACTCATTCTGATCGCCATCACCATGCTGGCCCACCGCAACCGGGGGCTCGAAAAGATCACATCCTATTTAATAGAAGGATTTGTTTTTGGATTTAAGGTGTTTGGTCCGGTGATTCCGATTGCGGCTTTTTTCTATCTGGGCGATTCGGCGTTCACCGAGCTGTTCGGAAAAGTGCTCCCGGAAACTTCGCACGGCATCGTGAACGACCTCGGTGTCGCTCTGGCGAATCATGTTCCGCTTAACGGTGCAGTGGGCGCGGTCACCATGACCATAATCGGGGCGATCACCGGGCTGGATGGTTCGGGCTTCTCCGGGATTTCACTGGCTGGCTCTATTGCGCAGCTGTTCGCATCCGCCATTCATACCGGGGCAGCGACACTGACCGCACTAGGGCAGGTGGCTGCGATTTGGGTTGGCGGTGGTACGCTGATTCCGTGGGCACTCATCCCTGCAGCCGCGATCTGCGGCGTTAGCCCGTTTGAGCTGGCCCGGCGCAATCTGAAGCCCGTACTGCTGGGACTGGCGGTGACGACGATTGTAGCGATGTTCCTGGTGTAGTGATATAGGCTTGCCTGTAAAAAGCATCCGCGGGTAGCGGGTGCTTTTGTGCGTATACGTACGGCTGTCTTGAATGGCTAGACATTGTGGTACACTAAAAGAAAAGTGGAATTTCAGCGGGACTCCGCTGTGTGATCATCCGGGAGTGAGTCACAGGGTGAACTGAAATATGGACCTGATCGCCTGCTCGGACGTATACCTTTTAAATGACGATGATTTGAACGGGGCAACTAAGCTCCATATAACATAAGGGAGGTTCTCAAGATGGCGCATCCACAACATCCGTCCGCACAGTTAGAGACATTGGAGCAGCTTGATGCCGCACTGGCTGAAGTCACGAAGTGGGAAAAAGAGCAGAAAAAGCTGATGATCTGGGACCGCATGTCCCGTCTGCCTTTTAAACTGCTGGACAAGATTACACCGAAGATTATTCACGATAAAATAGGCCAACTACTCGATGAATTGGGCAGCTATATCCAGAACGGTGGCAACTATCTGGTAGCAGGACGTAAAGTTGGAACCCTCGTCGCTTCCCAAAGTCAGGCCGCTGGCGGGTCGGAGCGAGGTCCTTATTCCTTGTCAGTCATGGACGCGTCTGCACTTCAGCTCATCGAGACTGGACGAGAGACAGCGACGATTCAGGGGGCGACCACTGGAGTTGGTGGTGTGTTCACTCTGGCAGTAGATATTCCGGCCACTCTGGGCCTGTCTCTGAAGGTCATTCAGGAGATTGGCTTGTGCTATGGCTATGATCCGACCGATAAGGCGGAACGGATATTCACGGTAAAAGTGATGCAGTTCGCTTCCTCGGACATCGTGGGTAAGCAGGCGATCCTGGAAGAGCTGAACCTGCAAGCAGGTGGAAGCGGAGATATCCTTGAAGGCACAAACGCAGCCTTATCCAAGATTAAGGGCTGGCACGAAGTCATCACCGTATACCGGGACAACTTCGGTTGGAAAAAGCTGTTGCAGATGGTTCCGGTGGCGGGAATTGTTTTTGGCGCTTATACGAATCGCAAAACGATTGAGGATGTAGGCGAGGCTGCGCGTATGCTGTACCGGAAGAGAAGGATTCTGGCGCGGATGGTGGAGATGCAGCGAGTGGGTGGAGATAAGAGCTTGGAGCTGTAGGAGTAAGAGCTCCAGATTTGAATCGGTAGAAGCGGTTTATAAAGAAAAAGTTTGGGATAAGAGCGACCGGAAGTCCAGACATGTTACCTTAGTGACGCCCGGGCCTTTCGCTGGAGCTACACCCCATGAAAGAAGATAGATTTTAGACATAGTATTGTAAGCAAACAGATGGAGGGTTTTATGTTAATTCAGATTATTGGCGTAGGTAAATTGAAGGAAAAGTACTTGATTGATGGCATCGCGGAATATGCGAAAAGGCTGACGCCTTACCTCAAATTCCAGGTGATTGAGGTAGCGGATGAAAAAGCACCCGACTCTCTGAGCGAAGCAGAGGTGGTGCAGGTGAAGGGGCGCGAGGGCGAACGTATCCTCGCGCAGATCAAAAGCGAGGCGCATGTTATTGCGCTCGCGATCGACGGCAAGCTCTGGAGCTCGGAAGAGCTTGCCGGAGAGATCGACCGGCTCGGCACCTATGGGACGAGCCATGTTGTTTTTGTTATCGGAGGGAGCCATGGGCTCTCCGACGATGTCATGCGCCGCGCGCAGCAGCGCATGAGCTTCGGGCGCATGACGCTGCCCCATCAGCTCATGCGCCTGGTGCTGGTGGAACAGATTTATCGCGCGGTGAAGATAAATCGGGGGGAACCGTATCATAAGTAGCGGCAAGTTTTTTGAGGAAAAACTCGCAGGAGCCTCAGAATAGGTCTCTAGGGGCATAGGTTTGAGTTGCCCGCAATTGCTGGGTATGTCGCCATACATATTCTCTTGCAAGGTAATTGGCGATAACTAGGGTTTGAGGGTAGGCTGAACTTTCAGACACCTTGGTTGTTTGGAGAACAAGCTAGTGGAGGCGATAATGTAGTAGTGATAAGGCGGGTTATAAGCCTCAAAGGTCGTTCATTTATAAACCAAATTAGGGGTGAAGTTATGAGATTGAAAGACCAATTAAAGATTTACGAACATGAGACTGAGAAACTTGCTCATATTAAAACAGCTATATTAAATAAGTATGCTTTATCCAGAAGTGAAGCCTATATTGATGTAGAAGAAAAATATAGAGGTGCTGAGGATTCTGACTATGAAATTGGTAATGATGAATACTATCAAAGCGACTATAATGAAATCGCTCCGAAAATAGTTGCTAATGTAATGAGTGAACTAGGAGTATCGACACGTGACTTTCAAGCTAGAACAAATCTAAGTAATGAAGTAGATATATTGTATTCTTCCTATAGACATTATGAAATTTGGGATTTCATATCGAGTCTTGATCCTTTTCAATTTTTAATTGCTGTGAGTTCGTTTTTAAAGTACGCTGTAGGTCCTCAAACAATTAGGAATTTAAATGCAATCACAAAGAAAGAGCTTAAAAAATCTGAAATCAATTTAATAAGTGCGCCATCAGTTTTTGTGGCCATGTCCTTTGCAGAGGATATGAGACATGCGAAGATAAGCATAATGAACGCGATAAGTGCTTTTGAGCATATACCGATGATCATTGATATGAAAGAACACAGTAACCAGATAGTTCCCGAAATTTTCTACGAAATTGATAAGAGTGAATTTGTTGTAGCTGATTTAACTCATCAAAGAACAGGCGTTTATTATGAGGCTGGTTATGCAGTGGGCAAAGGAAAACAAGTGATTTTGACTTGTAAGAGAAGTGACTTTGAAGAAAGACATTTTGACGTTTCACAGGTAAACACTATCGTATGGAATGACGAATCTGATTTAGAAAAAAGACTGAAAACTAGAATTGAGGCAATGCTTGGTGAATAGCTGCTTACTGTAAAAGGATGATGCTGGAATTGATTTTGCGAGTCCTATTTAATTTAAAGAAAGGACTCGCTTTATATTCATGTAAGTAAGTTCAACTGTATTACATTTAAAAGCAAACTTTTCATACTACAAAATGATGGTGTACCTCGAAGGGGACTTTTGCCGATTCACAGCAAAAGCCCCTTCCGCCGTTTTGGCAGAAGGGGCCAGTTAAAAATGCTGTTGCACCTGCGGGTTGAATTCCAGTTCAATGCTTCGCATGTCCGTTGGTACGCTGAAGTGAATCTGCTTGATGACGCTCTGAAAGAGGGTCTTTTGCGTCTCTGGGAGAGAAGAAAGCAGCAGGGAGTGGAACTGGCCGAGCAATTGCTGCACCTGCTTCACTGGAATCGGATCAGAAGCACATTCCATGAGCCGCTGCTCGACGCTGGTTTTTCGCTCAAGAAGTCGTTCGTTTTGCTCCTTGAATTCGCTTAGCCTCTCAATTAACAGGCTTTCGTCTACGCCGTCCCGTTCGTACAGTTTGAAATACTTTTTGCGCTGCGCGTTCACGGCGGCAAGCTCCTTGTCAATGCCCTCCCTTTCCTTCTGTAACGGAACCACGTTTACGGTCCGGTCCTTGTTCATCTTTCGTACAACGTCCTCCACAATTTTTGGCTTCTGGACCACCTCAGCCAACCGGTCGAACACGTACTGCTCGGCGTCGTCTGCCTTTACGGAGTTGGAACTGCACACCCAGCGTCCTCCGTTTTGGAAGGCGGAGCAAACGTAATAGCGTCTCACCACTTTCCTGCCATCTTTGAGAGTATCACAGACACGATGAGCAGCTAGGGCCGCCCCGCATTGTGGACAGCGCATGAGGCCGACCAGCGGGTACGTACCGTCAAAGGTGCGGGGAGGGGAGTAGGACTTTTTCTGGAAAAACGTCTGTACCACCTCCCATAGTTCAGTGGAAATGATGGGTTCATGAATGCCGTCCTCGATGATCGGGTTTGGATTAATACCCTTTCGTCGCTTCTCGCTCCAGTCCTCCCGCACATTGTAGCGGATCTTCCCGATATAAACGGAGTTGTTGATGATCGTCTTGATTGCCACGCTGGTAAAATGATTCCCCGGCTTGGTCTGATAGCCTTCATGATTCATCTGATTGGCGATGCTCCGCAGACCCCGGCCCTCTGCGTACAGATGAAAGATTTTACGCACAACTTCAGTTTGCTTGCCGGAGGTAATCTCCACGCCGTCATAGCCCAGAACCTGGCCGCCGTTCCATTTGCCTTCCCTTGCCCGTTGTTTCATCCCCATCTTGACATTCTCAACAATCATACTCCGTTGGTACTCTGCGAAGGAGCCCATCATGTGCATGTGCATTCTGCCAGAAGCTGTCGTCATGTCGAATTGCTTTTCGGTTATGCTGCGAAACAACACGTTGTTTCGATGAAAGGTTTCTGTGAGAAAAGTAATGTCGGCGAGCTTGCGTGAAAGCCTGTCTAAGCGCCATACCCAAACCTCACGAATTATACCGCTTTCTATGTCCTTTAGGAGCTCTTGAAAGGCAGGACGCTTATCCATTGACTTGCCAGAAATTGCCGCATCCACGTATTCCTTGAATACCACTTTATGTTCCGCTCGTGCACATTTTCTCAGTTCTTCAAGCTGCGCCTCAATACTGAAGCCAAGCTCGGCCTGTTTTGTGGTGCTGACCCGGATGTAGAATGTAATCCCATCGGTGATAAGAGGCGTGGAATCTACATTGTGAAGTACGTTGACCGGTGTCCGGCCCCTTTTTAAGGGAGTAAGATTCATCAGTATTTCCTCCTTTCCTTAGGCAATTCTCTGGAAGTTGGCGGACTGGAGTAGTTTACAGGTCATTTCATATTCGTCCTGCTTGGCTGACTGCAACTCCAGAAGAAATTGAATAACCAGCGAAGCCGTGTTGCCAGTCGGTGAGATGGGCCTGCCAAAAATCGAAGGTCTGCAACGGCACGTTAGCGTTGATGGTGGTAAACTCCGGCCATGCTTTGATGACTTGAAGCACGGTTTTGTTGTAGCTGGAGGCCAAGCTTTTCCGCTGCCAGCTGCCAAACTGCCATCCCAAGGCTTGCCGAAGCGTGGGGAGAGGGATGCTGGTTGGATCAGAGAAAACCTGCCTCCATTGCTCCAGTGGCTCGTTTGGGTATCTGGCGAACGGAAAGCGAGACAGGTACGAATCGCAATGCTCTTGAATGAGGGAGGCGATGATCCTTTTTTCTTTGTCGGTGAAGGTTAGGGACATACAAAACAACTCCTTTTTTCTATAGGGTGAAATGATGATTGTTGATTCATCGTTAGTTGATGGAGCGTGGTCATACGTTTATGAAAGTAAAGAATTATATTTAGTCATCAGGGTTGTTCAGTTTAGATTGACGAATAGTGGTGTGGATTGTGTCGAGCGTAAGGTAATCGTCTTCATGCCCGTTCAGAGAGAGACGTTGCGCGGCGGTAAGAAAGGGGTCATGGATGCTAAGATAGAGCAGCGGTTCAGTCAGCGTCTTGAGCCAGGAAAGGGCGCTTGGAATGTCGCCACCGTGGAATTGAGGTGCTTCGTCAAAGCTTTCTTCTTCTGCAACGAAATCAGCGGTTTGTTTGGATTCATCGACGATGAGGAAAAAGTCGGAGCCGTCTACGTAAGGATTAGAGCCTGTTTGGGCATCGGATGTGCGGAGAATGACACGGATGTAATGCGTGGGTATGCGGTCGTCAGTCGTTTGGAATGGTAGAGTGTGTTTATGAGGATCGAATGCAATTGCTGCTACCGACATGAGCCATATGTTGGTGGTATTTGATTCTTTCAGGATATTTCCGTTTTGATCGAAGGTTTCTTTCAGTTTTTTAATGATTAGCTCGCTAGCTGTTAGCGGCTGTTCGCTTGTTCGTTTAGCCATTGTTCAATCTCCTCGTCGTGAATTCCCTGTTGGGTAAAGAAGGTCATAATGAAGTCATTGGTTTACATGACGACGATCTTGTAGACTGTCATGTCACCCAGTTGTAGTGTTTCTACATACTCCGGCATACTGCCCAGCAATCCACAATCCTCTCGGTTTAACCCTACGCATTCCAGATCGTACAGGTTGTCTCCTGCTTCCAGAATGACGATATAGCCGTATCTGTCCAGCACAAAGAGGCGATCACCTGGGTCGCCGATTTCGTCTCGGAGTTGATTGAAGTGGATTTGGATGTGGGGGAGTAAGGAGGGGCAGAGGCTGGCTGAGTGTAGCGTGGTGATGTCTTGTTGGGTTTTGATGATTCGCATGATAATGTTCCTTTAAATGAATTATTAGTTTTTAAATACTCCAGGATATTTAAAATAGATTTAAAAAACGATCCAGGGTTATTATAGTTAAATCCAGGATTTGAAAAATATTAATCCAGGATTATTGAAAGTATGATTGGTTTGTGTATAATAGAGTTATAGATAGGCAAATTAAACCAATTAAGAGGGGGACGTACAATGTTTCAGAACGATACGGACAAAGAGGTTAGATCACTAGATCAATTAATCCAGCGCGGAGATACATCGGAAACTCAAATTAAAGCTTTTTTAAGTAACAATTTAGGTAATAGTACGTTGCTTACAAAATTACCAATGTATGAGTTTTATAGAATGTCTGATGTGGCAAATGAAAGATCAGAGGATGGTAAGCCAGTAACACAGCGTAAACTTGATCCAAAACATGCTACATCGCTAGCACGTTATATTTTAAAAGGGCTACTTTCTACTACCATCTCTATGAATAAAGAAGATGAGGGCCCAGTTATGAATACTAGAATACGTATGCTTGATATGCTTGGAAAGCAGCCTTACCTAGCCATGCAACCAATAGTAGCAAATTTGCGAACTGCTGGGCGAAATGGCACGAATCTTCAGGGAAAGCCTCTTGTGGCTGCCAATGATGAAGGAATTGGTGCTAGAATATGGCTTGGGCAGAAAGATATTATTTGGGTCGTTGATGGCCAACACCGTAGAAAAGCTATGCAACTAGTAATAGAGTTTCTAGAAGATGTGAGAATGAGTCAAAAATATCCACCTGCCAAAAGTTCATTGTTTCCATACTCCCGGGAAGATAGAACCGTTCCTCACGATGAATTAAATGTATGGTTGGAATGTTATCAGGTTACTAGAAGTGAATGTACTGTAAGTGTAGAAGTTCACCTTGGCCTCGGTATTCTTGAAGAGAGGCAACTATTCCATGATTTGAACAACTTATCGAAGAAAATGGAAGTAAGCCTTGCTCTCGAGTTCGATAGTTCGAATCCAGTTAACGCATTTATTAAAGATGAATTGCTGGAGCCTTCCCTTATTAAGCTTACTTCTGGGGACAAAGTAGATTGGAGTAATGATGATGGTAGTTTCACTCGTAAAGATATTGTCGCAATAAATGCACACTTAATTCTTAATAAGTCCAATATCAACGGAGCAGCACCTACTGTGGTGAAGCCGCGACTCAATATCGCAAAAAGATTTTGGGAAGCTGTTACTCAAATTACTGATTTTGGAGAGGTACATGCAAAACAAAAAACAGTGGCTGCTCAACCTGTTGTACTGAAAGCATTAGCTAAGCTTACTTATGATTTTGCTTTTGGTCGACAACCCAGGGAAGATTTGCTAGACAAGTTGCTTGATGGTGTCACAGAGATCGATTTTGGACACGACAATCCGATGTGGAGATATTATCAACTTAGTGATGAAGAGATTTCTGAATCAGGTTTAGAAAAACTCAAAACTTATTTACCTGATGATTCTAGTGGTAATAGAGATGTCGGAAACTTTGAGAATACAACTGGTTGGATGAGATTTGGAAGCAAGCACAACGATATTTATCCAATAATTGGGGATATGATTCGTTGGAGATTAGGATTGCCAAAACGTTAATACCAAATTTCTAAATGTCGGAGGTGATCATATGATTGGCGCAACGAGAGGCGCAAGATCAAAATTGAAAAGTCTATGTTTCTCTAGGGCAACTTCCGAGACAACTCCAGCAGAGATAGATAGGGTCAAAAACTATCTTAACTGGGTGGAAGCGAAGACGGAACTTGTTATTAATGAGAAAGAGTTTGCTCTGCCTCCTGAAATTACATTAGTACAGGGAATGAAAATAAGGCGTTCGACTAGTTTTGATGAAAAATTTGTTCAAAGAGGAACAGTACTTTGGATGGACTTCGGTGAGAATCTAGGGCAAGAGTTTAGCGGAAGACACCCAGGATTAATTTTAAAAATCGGTGGAGAAACAGCAATTGTTGTACCTCTATCTAGTCAATCACCAACGACAGAACAACTCGCATCAGGAATATATGCTAAGATTGACCATGTATACAACTTCACACCTATGACTAGATGGGCTAACGTTTTGAATACAAGAGCTGTAAGTATACAGCGGTTTCACTTTAAATCGATTGGAAATGTAAAGGGAAGTGTTTTGGATAATGTAAAAGTTGCTATGAAGGCAAGTGGGGTTTTTGGAAGTTAGAACTTGCCTTTTATTAGTTAACATGCTACGATGATTATCACGAAAGAGCATTTTGCTCAGGAAACATGAACTTGAAATTCAGAACCCTGCCTTTAAGGCAGGGTTTTGTCGTTATAGAGAATGAAGAAATAATCATCTGCATATACTAGGAATGCGACAGACTGGGTAATTTCTATTGTGCTTAGTCAGGCGTATAGATCATGAATTGGAAACCCCCGTTACCTTTTTAAGGGAGCGGGGGTTTCTCGTTGTGAAACTTGCCGTTACAGACAGCGCGGGAACCGTATCATAAGTGACGGCGAAAATATTGGTTTGTTAAGGGAATACAACGTGAAATAGTACGCCTCTGAGACATTGAGTCACCGTGCAAGGAGGTTTCCGTATTTAATCCAGCCCAGCGATCATACAGCTTTACCAACTCAGCTTGATAATTATAATCGTCAATCGTCTGCTCACCTAAACCAGCATTAGATGCTTGAGCGACATAGAGCCTATCGAAGCGACTCCGCAATTCATCCCATTCCATTTGTCCATCCCCCCATATTGTACAAGTTCCGATTCAAGTAAAGCATAGAGGAGAAGTGGGATAGTTTCAAACTTGAATTCGGTGAACGATCAAGAAGGGATTATGGAGAACTTGCCTCGATGCTCCCGCTTTCGTGGTTTCTTGCAGTAGTTCGGTAAGTTCTACGTTGCAGAGCCGAATTGCAAAATGCACAAGTTGCCTTTAAGCCCGGAACGCCGCCGCGGCACACGTAGGCGTATTTTGGCTGCTTAACTCGGGCTAAAAAGGCGGTAATAATGTGAAACGGTGCTTGTTCATTTCATTAACGGGAGGAATATAGCATTTTTTGCCGAAAATATACTTATGATAACCAGAAGAAAATTTTTTTTCAAAGTCGGCTGCTTTTTCCTAATCCTAACGGCAATGCGAATCATATGGATACTTTTTCAAACTACTCCTGATCATCTTCATGCCACTAAGGGTGAATTGGATTTACGAAATTGGGACTTCACGGACAATCGTACGCTATCACTCGATGGGCAGTGGGAGTTTTATCCTCGTTTATTGCTGCAACAGAAGAACAATAACGAGCACTTCATCCCCGATGATAAAGTGTTTATTGATGTGCCGGGAACCTGGAACAACGCTATAGATGACGATAAAAATCCAACCTTCGGTTACGGAAGCTACCGTTTACGGCTCCTGATCGATCCTGATAAAGACCAATTGTTTAGTATCCGTATGCCCAGTATTGCTTCCTCCTCTAAGCTTTATGTCAATGGACGCTTGTTGGCCCATTCCGGTAATCCTGCCGCTAACGCAGAGCAATACACAGCTGGCAATGTGCCTTATACCGCTTCTTTTGCCACCGATCAGAGCGAGATCGAAATTATTATAGTTGTAGCAAACTATACCGACCGTTTGTCGGGAGGTCTGTTTTTTCCTGTTAAATTCGGCACTGATCGTGCTATCGACAAGGCTGTCGGATTTTCAGTAGTCGCACAGGTAGCGGTTTGTCTTCTCCTTCTGATGCATGTCATCTATGCACTCATCTTATATTGGATGGGAACTAGACAGAGAGCACTGCTCTATTTTGTGATACTGATGCTTTGTGCTATTATCACAATCCTGATCGACGATGATCGGTTATTGCCGGCTTGGTCTGCTGTAAACTACCATTGGACTTTAAAGCTATATTACCTGGCATATCTTGGCGTCGCCGCGTTTATGACTCAATATATCAAATTGCTTTTGCCCGAATATGCAACCTATAAGAGCTTCCGTTGGTATTCAATCCTATGTGCAGTTTATGCCTTATTTGTGCTGATTCTGCCGGTCAAATCGATCATGCTTGCTGATACTCTTCATACATTTATAATCGTTGTCCCTTTCTTTGTGCTCCCAGTCCTAATATACCGTTCAGTTAGAAAGGGCAATGAAGATGCGATTTATTTATTATTCGGTTTAACGGCTTTAACAACGAGTTCGATCTGGGGCGTTATTAAAAATACAGGCATCATTGAAATGAACTTCTACCCTTTCGATATGGTCATTAGCAGTGTCGCCTTTGGTGCCTTCTGGTTTAGAGGTTATGTTCGTTCCAACTTGCAGAGAGCAAAGCTCACAGAGCAGCTTCAAAAAGCGGATAAGCTGAAAGATGACTTTCTGCTTAATACCTCTCATGAGCTGAGAAACCCATTGCACGGCATGCTCAATATAGCCCAGACCGTCCTAAATAGCGAAAGCAGATATGATGAAGACAAAAATAAAGAACATATGAAGCTGCTTATTTCTGTAGGAAAACGGATGTCCTTCTTGCTGAATGATTTGCTGGATGTAACGATGCTTAAAGAGAACCGTGTGCGGCTTCAGGTCGAGAATATTCAAGTGCAAACCCTTGCTACAGGTGTATTGGATATGCTGCGATTTATGACGGAAGGCAAACCCATTCGACTTATTCATAATATCCCGGATAATTTCCCCTACGTTATCGCAGATGAGAATCGCCTGATTCAGATCCTGTTTAATCTGCTGCATAATGCTGTGAAATTCACTAACGAAGGCTCTATCACAATAGGGGCACAAATTATAGATCATAAAGCCCACATACATATCACGGATACTGGAATTGGGATGGATCTGGAAACACAGCAAAGAATTTTTCAACCCTATGAGCAAGGTGAAAGGGAACAAACCGCAAGTGTAGTTGGACTTGGACTGGGATTAAACATCTGTAAGCAGCTTGTAGAACTGCACCATGGAACGCTTTCTGTCAGCTCCACACCAGGTCAAGGCTCCTCTTTCACTCTAACCTTGCCTTTATCTGATATTTCTCGTAATCAAGATGATGTTGATTCTGTTGCTCTGCTCTCTTCAGGCTATTTAGAGACCGCAGCAGCTAGTTCAAGCTTAATTTCCGAAGCTAATACTACATTAGCTGAAGATAGGCCTAAAATTTTAGCTATCGATGACGACCCAATTAACCTGAGCATCTTGGTCAATGTTCTGTCTATAGAGCAATATGATATCGTAACAGCTACAAGCGGGGCCGATGCATTAGCTTATCTGGATTCACAAGAGTGGGATTTAATTATTACCGATGTGATGATGCCCCTTATGTCCGGTTATGAGGTTACGCGGTCCATACGTGATCGTTTTTCTGTATCGGAGCAGCCAATCCTGCTGCTAACTGCACGCAATCGGCCCGAGGATATTGAGGCAGGCTTTCTGGCGGGAGCTAATGATTATGTGACAAAGCCTGTTGATGCGATGGAGCTGAGGTCACGTGTGAGATCATTGACCGAAATCAAAAAATCCATCAGCGATCGGTTGCGGATGGAAGGAGCATGGCTTCAAGCGCAAATTCAGCCGCACTTTCTATTCAATACTTTGAATTCCATCGCAGCTTTAAGTGAGTTTGACTCAGACCGCATGCACAATTTGCTTGTTGAATTCGGTAAATATCTCCAGGGAAGCTTTGATTTCCGCAATTCTGAGCGTTTGATCCCGCTGAATAATGAACTGGACCTTGTTCGATCTTACCTGTTCATTGAAAAAGAACGTTTTGAAGAACGTCTTCAAGTAACTTGGAATATCGATGAGAGCATGGAGCTTCTTATTCCCCCGCTTTCGATCCAACCGCTGGTTGAGAATGCCATCCGCCATGGCATCTTGAAGCGTACCGAAGGCGGGAGCATTCATATTCAAATTCTGGATCTTGGCTCCTACGCTGAGGTGTCAGTGGAAGATAATGGTGTTGGGATGAATAATCAGACCCTCCAGCAGCTGGAGGGGAAAGAATCCAGACGAAAATCAGGCATAGGTCTGACTAATACTAATCGCCGCCTAAAGCAGCTTTATGGCAGCGGTTTGCAAATCCGAAGCAATCTCCATCAAGGCACTACGGTTACCTTTATCGTTAAAAAGTGAATAGGGAAGAATACTCGATAACAAACTGATATAAGGAAGGATCTATGGGTTTGTAGATCTGCTCCTGACCGACATGATTCATAATCGATTTTTGAAACCGTGGAGCTTTGTTTAATTTTATGAGCAAAACAGTGGAAAATCCTATGCAGTGGCACACTTAGGCCGATTTTTGGCCGATAGACCCGTTAAGCTGAACCGTACCATAAGTAACGGCATATTTTTGGGAAACTCGCAGAAAGCTTAGAAAGCTCGTTGAGTTGTATGGCTCAGGGACAGGACATACTCACGGAAACCGTTTTTTTAAAGGGCTCCACGGAAAAGGGTCTTGGCTCTAGGTCATGAATATGATATATGTAGCAAACATTGCTTGAAGCGGTTTTAGTTAACGTACAGAATAGCAGGAAATTTGATGATTTATAAGGATTCTAGCCCTTCAATTGAGCGACAATGATTTCCACCTTGTGGTATGATTTGACCAGTAGCAAATATGTTCGGTTTAGAATTTTAGGAACAAAAACATATCAGGAGAGTGACATCGGCTATACAACCATACAAACTCCTTTCTGATCTCCTATCCCGAATAGAAGAAAATATTTCTGGTACGAGCGAGACAGAATATCTGAACGATCTCCCGATCTCCACTATTCATTTGCGTCGACTTTTCAAGTTCGCTTTTGGCGTGCCGCTACAAAGCTATATCCGCTCTCGAAAGCTAGCCGTCAGCTTAGAGGATTTGATGAAAACTGAGAAGCGGGTCCTCGACATTGCTATGGAATGCGGTTATGAACATGAGCAAACCTACATACGTGCGTTTAAACGCGAATATGGGCTTACGCCTGGTGAATGTAGAGATTCCGGCAGAAACATTCACTTAACACCTCCTCTTAATCTATTTCCAAAGAATAATGTTAGCGGGAATATGCTATACGGGCCGGAATTGGTCATGATTTCATCCTTTCATTTAATCGGGCGAATGTATCAAATTGAGATTGCTGAAGCACCGACAAAAGCACCCGAAGTGGCCAAACAGTTTTGGTGGGGCAATCGGCATAATGTTCCTGATCCAGTAGAATCTAATATCTTTTACGGTCTAACGAGGAAACCTGATCCATCGCTTAGTTGGACGCACTATCTACCGTCTATGCGTGTAAGGGATCTGAACGATATTCCAGACGGTTTTACAGGTGACACAGTCCCCGCTTCTATGTGTGTGAGCTTTCGCTATATTGGGAACCATCATTACGAGGAAATTAGCGAATTACGCGCAGAGGCGCTGTATACTGCCATCGATAGGCTTGTCCAAGAGCACAATGGGAGATACGAACTTCTGGATAGCGAATTCTTCTTCGAAAAAATTGACACGGATGCATATGATGGACAATATTGTGAAATGGAATGGTTTGCGCCCATCAGAGTGAACAATGCTTAAAATGATCAAAAAAGTCCATTGAGCTTGCCGCTATTGAGGTATGCTCTTTTTGTATTCATAAAATGATGGTTGTACGAAAAGGAGAGATAGTTATAAACTACAACGAAGTTGTTTCAATCGGAGATACCTATTTACTTACAGTAGTATCAGAATTGTTCGGAATAGAAGGCTGTGTCATCCGGCAGATACCGCCACATGAGGGCGGCAGGAATGTCGTATACACCTGTGAGAAAGAAGGTGTCAACGCCAAGATACTAAGAATCGCTTTTTTGCCTGACAGAAGCCGGGAAGATTTTCTGGGAGAAGTGGAGTATATCAGGTATTTATTCGAGCATGGTGGAACTGTCGCGGATGTAGTCAGCTCCAAGAAGGGAAACCTGCTGGAAGAAATCACTCACAATAACCACACTTTTTTTGTCTGCCTATTTGAAAAGGCCAAGGGCAAGATGCTTGTGGACAATCATTATCAGTACCGGGATGGAGCTCCGATTACTGAATATTATTATAATTGCGGTAAAGTTCTGGGGAAGCTGCACCATATATCAAAAGGGTATACGCCTGTTCATCGCCGTTATAGTTTTTTTGATAAATTTAATGCTGAATATATCGATAGACTGATTCCTGACTCCTTACCCTTGGTTAAGGGGAAAATGGTACAGATCCTCAATACTTTAAAAGGATTGGGCATGAATCAGGAGACGTTCGGTATGATCCATTTTGATTATAACGATGGCAATTATTCGATAGATTTTGATACCGGGCAAATAACCGTATATGATTTCGATAATTCATGTTTTGGGTGGTATATGTGTGACCTGGCAAGTCTCTGGACTCACGGAGTGGGCTGGACTCAATTTGAACCGGACGCTGGTAAACGCAGAAAGTTTATGAATGATTATTTTGAAACTGTCCTCGCGGGATATAGATCCGAGACCAAAGTGGAAGATTCAATGTTGGATAGGCTGCCCTTATTTATTCAAGTAGACATTATGGAGAGTATTGTGGATGCTTTCGAGGTAATGCAGAACGCTGGTGAGGAACCGGAGTGTGATGAGGAATTGTCGTATCTCATAAAATGTCTGGAGGACGATATCCCGTATAAGGGATTTTTCCATGACATGTACTCTTGTGAAGAGCCCTTTGAGTATGAGGAACGGAACATTTAGTCTTTTTGTAGCATCCTTTAACTGAACTAGTGACGAACGATAGTTGAACAAAGCCAGATCAAGGAAAGGGCCATCCGACAAAGGATGGCCCTAAAACTTACCGCTTCAGCCAACGCGGTGAACCGTATCATAAGTAGGGCGAAATTTTTCGCATTAATCGATTGCTGGGCGAGGAAAGCTGCCTGGCTTATTTTATTTAGTAACTCTAGATTAGAAATCAGATATAATAGAGAAAGGATTAACACAACAAAATTCGAGGTGCCCTTCAATGATCCTGAGTACCAAGCTTCATATCCCGCAGACGCGGCGCGATGACCTTGTTGAGCGAGCGACGATCACCGATCTATTAAATAAAGGATTAAAGAGCAAACTTACATCCGTAACGGCTCCTGGGGGGTATGGCAAAACAACAGCTTTGAGTCAGTGGCTGCAGCAGTCCACTGTACCTGCCGTATGGATTTCCTTGGGCTCTCAAGATAATGATCTGATAGAGTTTTGGAACTATACGATCGCTGCAGTCAATAGTAAGAACCCCCAATTTGCGGAAACGGTTACCCCGTATTTGTCATCCTTAAAGTCGGGAGCGTTCGAGCCATTCATCTCAGCTATGATTCGCGAGCTTGATAGTTACTCAGATGAATTGGTCATCATTTGGGACGATTATCACACGATTGATCTTGCGCCTATTCACGCATCGGTGGCTTATTTTCTTGCGTATTTGCCCACACACATCCACCTTTATATAACAAGTCGGTCTGAAATGCCCTTTCCTTCGGCAAGGCTGCAGACGACTGGCCAAATGGTGAAAATCACGATTCAGGAGCTGCGATTTCAACTTGCGGAAGGAATTCGTTACTTTCAGGATTGCATGGGATTGTCGCTGTCGGGAGAAAAGATAGCAGATCTGGTCGACCGCACGGAGGGATGGATCAGCGGACTGTATCTTGCGGCTATTTCGCTGCAAAGGAGCGACAATTATTCGGATTTTATCCGCGCCTTTAACGGGGAACACCGCAACATATCCGATTTTTTGTTTCAGGAGGTTTTTAGTCTCCAGTCTAGCGAGATTCAGTCCTTTCTATTGGAAACTTCGATTGTAGACAGGATGAACGGCCCTTTGTGCGAGACGATTACCGGACAAGCGAATTGTCAGGAGCTGCTGGAAATGCTGGAACGGCATAATTTGTTCATCGTTTCGTTGGATGATCAGCGGGAATGGTATCGCTATCATCATTTGTTTTCCGAGTTTTTACGGAGGCTTTTCCGGCAGAGGTATGCGGGACAATCGAAGGAGTTATATGTCAAGGCAGCCCGTTGGCTGGAGGAGCTCGGGTTTTTGGAAGAAGCAGTTGAGCAACTATTTATGGGTGGGCTTCAACTCGAAGCAAGCGCTTTGATCGAAAAGCATCTGCAAAACCTTCATGCGAGGAGGGGGGTGCTGCAACGATGGTTGCGCGATCTACCGGAGTCCTGTTTTGTTGGAAAACCGAGAATTCAGTTGCTTTATGTCAAAGTGATGGTAGAAACCAATGAAATGGAGCTGGCACAAGCAAGACTTCGCTTCATGGAGGACAAGCTGTCGGATCCGGAATGGAAACCTTACGCAGGCAACGTTCATTTTTTGTCCGCGGCCGTTTCCTTTTATCGAAGAGACTTTCGACGGGCTAATGAATATTTTGAGATATTTGATCGGCAGACGCCTGAGGGAAGCTACGTTCAGATGATCGAAGCGAACTCGTTTTCGATGTATTTTGATACCTTATTGAGCTTTTTTAATGATTTGCATGATGCGGAGAGATTCTTTAATAAATGGATCAAAGTATGGGAAGAGAGAGAAAATTACCCCTACGTCGGGTTTTTCTACAATACGTACAGCTTGCTGTTATATGAATGGAACCGCTTGGAAGAGGCTGAGGCTTATGCGGAGAGGGTACTGAGGTCATCGTGCATGCAGCCTTATGCGCTTATTTTGTTAAGCGCTGCTGTTAATGCTGCACGGATCTGTCAGGCTAAGGGGGATTCGGCTAAAGCGTTCGAATGGCTTGAGTGGGTTAAACCTAAGATCAATTCAGTGGACAAAACCATGTTTATGAGGAGGATAGAGGCGGAGAAGGCAAATTTGTCGCTTGCGAACGGCTCTATGGATGAGCGTTGGCTGCAAACATGCGGCATCAAGCATACCGATACGATCCCGCTCGGTCCGATTAAAGAATATCTTATTTTAGCAAGCGCACTTATGGAACACCGGGAAGTCGATGAAGCTCTGCAACTACTAGAACAATTGTACCTGCTTGTCGATAAGGCTGATCGGACCTGGGATAAGGTCAAGGTGGTCATTCTGCAAAGCATGGCTTTTTATCGAAAAGGAGAGCTGACGAACGCTATAATGAAGCTGGAAGCGGCGCTCCAATTGGCGGAACCGGGGAAATACATCCGCAGTTTCTTGGATGAAGGGCCAAAGATGACTGAGCTGCTGAGTGAGTATATCCGGCAAAGGCAGATCAACACAAACCGTAAGTCTGCGAGCATGCTCTACGCCAGGGAATTGCTTCTGATTATTTCGGATTATACGAATGAAACTGCAAGCTCGGGAGTCCCTATCACGAAACAGGAGTTAAAAATATTACGGATGATCGACATGGGGCTGTCGAATAAACAGATTGCCGAACAGCTTCAAATCACGGCCGAAACGGTTAAGAGCCATCTGAAAAGTATGTACAGAAAACTTCAAGTGAACAGCAGAGAACAGGCTCTGGAGCAAGGAGAACAATTAAAATGGTTGTGAGAGTTATTTATCGCAATTGAAGAGAATGATCATTATACAATAAATATTGGCATGAGGGATATCCCCCAATATATTACCTTCCATCCCCCTTAGTTGGGGGATTTTTTTTGTCTTGAAATCGCCTTATATTAGGACGACAGTGACAATGATCGACAAGAATGGCGAGGGAATGTTGTTATTTGTCGTCTATAGTCATCTTGTATCGCTGCATCGCCGGTTGCAATCATTATTACAAATAAAGAGGTGTATACGAATTTATGAAACGATCGACATCAAGACTCAAGAGGTGGTCTTCCCGATCAGGGAAGATCGTTCTGGCATTTGTACTCGTCTTGACGCTCATCCCATTCATGGGTGCAGGAACGGCAGTCCATGCTGCCTCGTCAACTTGGCCAGCGGTGGGACAAAGTGTACAACCGTCCAACGTGCAAACTTTGCTCAAAGTGGACAGCACGTTGTATGCGGGGACGGGGAATTTCGGCAATGACGTATGGTCGAACAGTAATGGTACTTGGACACAGATGAGCGGCTCGCCGGCCAATGTGCGAAGCTTTCTCGTTGATGCGGATGGCACGTTGTATGCGGGGGCTTGGGGTGACGGCAATAACGTATCAACGTACACGGCTAGTGGTGGATGGAAGCAGATGCCCGGCTCGCCGAGCAATGTGTATTCCTTGATCGATGTAAACGGTGCGATTTATGCGGGGGCTTCGAATGGCTCTAGCAACGACGTATGGACGTACACGCCTATTGCCGGTTGGACGAAGATGATGGGTTCGCCGGGCGATGTACAAGCCTTGACGTATATTAATGGCACGCTATATGCAGGGACTGGAAGCAACGGCGTATGGTCGAACAGTAACGGTAGCTGGATGCAGATAAGCAACGGCGTTAGCAATCCCAAATATATAGCTTCGTTGCTTAATGTAAACGGCATGCTGTATGCGGCGGGAACTCAATCTGGAGACAACCGCAGCGTTTGGACGTACAATAACAGCAACGGTACATGGACGCCAATAGCCGGTGCGCCGGCCAGAGTGAAAACCTTGCGCTTCGTGAGCGGCACGCTGTATGCGGGAACTGCCTCCGGTGCCGGTTTCGACGACGTATGGACGTACACGACTGGCGACGGTTGGGCGAAGATGAACGGCGCACCGGGCAGTGTATATGCCTTGCTCGATGACAACGGGACGTTGTATGCAGGGACGCAGACCGGAAGGAACGACGTATGGACGAACAGTAACGGCACGTGGGCACAGATGGGCGCTTTGCCAGGCAGAACCAACACCTTGCTTAGTGCCAATGGCACGCTGTATGCAGGGACGGATGACGACAATAACGCCGTATGGGCGTATACGACCAGAGGCGGATGGACACAGATGAGCGGCTCGCCGGGATATGTGTATGCCTTAATTGATGTAAACGGTACGCTGTATGCGGGGACTTCTAATGACGACGATGACAACGATGTATGGACATATGACACGTCTGCTACTATTCCAAAATGGACGCAGATGACAGTAAGCAATGCGCCAAGTAACGTATATGCCTTGCTCAATGTAAACGGAACGCTGTATGCGGGGACGAATAACGGCGACAATGACATATGGACATATGATACTGCCGCGACTATGCCTGAATGGACGCAGATGACGACCGGCAGCGCGCCGAGTTACGTAAATACGTTGCTTAATGTGAACGGCACGCTATATGCGGGGAATGCTGCTGGTGGCAATGACGTATGGACATATGACACGACTGCGACTACGCCCGAATGGGCGCAGATGACGACCAGCCATGCGCCGAGTTATGTGACATCCTTGCTCAATGTGAACGGTACGCTGTATGCGGGGACTAGTAACTTTGACAATGACATATGGACCTACGATGCTAACGCGACTATACCCGAATGGACGCAGATGACGACCAGCCATGCGCCGAGTGGTGTGAATGCCTTGCTCAATGCGAACGGTACGCTGTATGCGGGGACAGATAACGATAGCAACGACGTGTGGATGTACAGCAACGGCATATGGGAACAGGTAGTCGGTTCGCCGAGCCAGCTACATGCGCTGCTGGAAGTCGGGGGAACGCTATACGCAGGGGGAATAAACGGTGTAGTACAACTAATCGCTCCCGAAACACCTGCGAATTTGCAATCCAGCAGCACCACATCTGTATCAACTATCCTTTCGTGGGATGCCGTATCAGGAGCGACCGGTTATTACCTCTACGAGAATGGAGACAATCCGGCGATTGCCACTGTATCCGGTACCACTTATACGGTGAGCGGACTGACACCGAATACCTCTTATACGTTTACGGTGAGCGCATTCAATGCAATTGGTGAATCGGAGCAGAGCGATGCAGTCCCTGTTCAGACACTGAGCGCAGACGCAACGCTGACCTCGACGATAGGAACGGTAAGCACAGGCGGAACAGCGGAGGAAAGCATCACGAATGTTCCGTACGCCACGACGTTGAATGAGTTCAAGGCAGCGATCACGCCGGCAGAGAATGCATCGTTTGAAGTCTATGATGCAGATGGAACAACCGTAGCGACGGCTTTGGCAACCGGCAAGAAGGTTATTGTTACTGCGCAGGATGGAACTACGAAGGTGACGTATACGGTAACGGTGAACATAAGCAGAATCGCAACATTGATCTCGACGATAGGAACGGTAAGCACAGGCGGAACAGCGGAGGAAAGCATCACGAATGTTCCGTACGCCACGACGTTGAATGAGTTCAAGGCAGCGATCACGCCGGCAGAGAATGCATCGTTTGAAGTCTATGATGCAGATGGAACAACCGTAGCGACGGCTTTGGCAACCGGCAAGAAGGTTATTGTTACTGCGCAGGATGGAACTACAAAGGTGACGTATACCTTAACGGTGATTTCGGCGTATACAGTGACGTATAACGGTAACGGCGCTATATCTGGTAACGCGCCGACCGACAGTGACTCCTATGCGCAAGGAGCTACCGTATCGGTTTATGGGAACACCGGAAATTTGGTGAAGACGGGCTATACATTCGCAGGCTGGAATACGGCAGTAGACGGGAACGAAACGAGCTACGCCGAAGGGTCTTCTTTCATCATAGGCACATCCAACGTGACGTTATACGCAAAGTGGACGATTAACACTTATACTGTCAGCTTCAACAGCAACGGCGGTCCGGAGGTGGGCAGCCAGCCTGTGAACTATCACAGTATGGCCACAAAACCAACGGATCCGACGAGAAGCGGGTACACGTTCGGCGGGTGGTACAGCGACGGAGGGTTGACGGCCCTGTTCAATTTCATCACTCCGATCACGGCAGATACGACCCTGTATGCAAAGTGGACGGCCAACAACACGGGCGGCTCTTCCAGCAATGGAGGCACTCCGTCCTCAACGTTCCCAAACCCTACAGTGATCTCGACAGACGGAAAGCTAACGCTTTCCATCGGCAAATCCGGTGAGGTTAGTCTGGGAGATGATGTAAAAATTATTATTCCCGCTGATGCTTCGGACAAAGAGTTGAAAATAACGATAGAAAAAGTGGCAGACACACAAAAGCTGCTTACAAGCAAGGATGTTCTGGTCAGTTCGGTATTCGAAATTCTAAAAAACTTTCCGGAAAATTTCAGCAAGGAGATCACGCTGATCTTTACCTTCGATACGAAACAACTAAAGGGTGATCAAAAACCGGTTGTATCTTTCTACGACGAAATAAACAAGGCATGGGTGGAAATCGGCGGCGAGGTCAAAGGAAATACCATATCCGTCAAAGTTAATCACTTCACGAAGTATGCGGTATTCGCAGCAAGTCAAGGCGAAGACGCAGCACCAGGCACGAAGCAGCCGATTAACTTCAGCGATATTTCCGGACACTGGGCTGAGGCGAGCATCAAGCAAGCGGTAAGTTTCGGAATCGTCAATGGTTATCCAGACGGTACATTCAATCCGAACCGTACCGTAACGCGTGCGGAATTTGCGGTTATGCTGATGAATGCTCTCAAGCCGCAAGGGGATGGAGCCCAACTGACGTTTGCTGATAAAGGTAAGATCGCAACATGGGCACAGAAACCGGTCGCGCAAGCGGTACAAGCAGGCATCATTAATGGCTATGAAGACGGCACTTTCCGACCGGATTCCGAAATTACACGTCTGGAGATGGCGGTGTTGATCGCAAAAGCGCTGGGACAGTCCGTTAAGGCGACAACGGCAACAGGCTTCGAGGATGATAAAGACATTCCGGACTGGGCGAAGGGCGCAGTTGGGGCCATGAAAAAGCTGAGCATTATCGAAGGCAAAGGTGCAAATGCATTTGCTCCGGGCGATAAAGCGACAAGGGCAGAGTCGGTAACGGTGCTACTGAGAATGTTGGCGCAAAAGAACAAGTAAAGGGAAATCAAACAAGGCTGCTTTGAATTCAATTTCAAAGCAGCCTTGTTTTTGTGCTGAGCACCCGGCACGTCCGAGCTTGCACATCAAAGCAAAGTCCAATACTGCTCGAATTCCAGGATGTAAATGTGACAGATAGATAACGCTAGAGAGTGGGGTGAGAACACATGAAGGTTGTTGTTATAGTTCTGACAGCGATAGAATCTTCTATTGGCGCCTGACTAAAGAGCTTTTTTCAAAGAGCGGATGACCTTGCACGGATTGCCTACAGCCAAACTATTTGGCGGAATGTCCTTCGTAACGACACTGCCCGCCCCAATCACGCTGTTCGCGCCGATCGTCACTCCTGGCAGGACTATAGCGCCTGCACAGATCCATACATTATCACCAATATTGACTGGGTGTGTGTATTCCAATCCCGCTAACCGTTGCTCTACATCCATGGCATGTTCTTCCGTTATAAGACAGACGTTGGGCGCAATAAATACGTTGTTACCAATTGTAATTTTCCCGCTGTCCATGAGCTTGCAATTAACATTGAGAAAAAAATTGTCTCCTACCGTGGTATTGTACCCATAAGTACAGAAAAGCGGCTGCTCCACAACGCAATTATCTCCCGTCTTTCCCAGCAGTCCGCGAATGGCAGTCTGTCGTGCTTCGTGGTCTAGCGGGTGTATATTGTTATATTCGTATAGCTTTTTCACAGTATCCGCACGGTCTGCGACAAGCTCAGGATCGCCAGGTTGGTATAATAGACCAGCATGCGATTTTTCTTTTTCGTTCATAACATCAACTCCTCTATTCAAAGTATTCTATTATAAGGGATGATATGGTTCAACTATAAGATTACGCCACTTTCATTATCGAGATTGTGAGACAGAGATGGCAGAATGTAAATCAATTGGCAAAAAAAAGCACCCCAATCGGGTGCCTTTCAATTGTGCACTTTTGCCGAGATTCGCGGCGTCGATGAATGCTTCCATTGTTTGACTGTCTCGGTGACCCTCTTAATGGGGTAGCTGTATAACTGAAATCACACTACCAGCTCATCTTTAATAGCAACTCTATTAGTACCGTTAGTCTTGGCGAGATACATTGATTGGTCTGCTACGCGAATGAGATCGAGTTCCGTCATGCCCTCCACCCATAACGTACAGCCGACACTGGTGGTCATCGGTAGTTGAAGCTCCTTAATCATCATCGGTGACTCTAGTTGCCCGATCAAACGCTTAGCAACCTGCACCAAGTCGTCGTAGCCGTTTTGCAGCCATGCTGCCACCAGGAATTCATCGCCGCCAACGCGTGCGAGAAGATCGGACTCACGAACGGCTTGCTTGATGCGATCCGCGAACTCTACAAGTACAAGATCACCGACTTCATGTCCGTAAGTGTCGTTGCATTGCTTGAATTTATTCAAATCGAGGTAGAATACCCCGAATGAGCCTTCTTGGCAACTAGCCCGATTAATCCAGCCTTGGATGCGAGCGCTAAATCCTCTACGATTCAACAGGCCCGTCAAAATGTCACGCTCTGTCAATTGAATAAGCTCGATCTCTAGTTCTTTACGTTTTTCGATCTCGGCTCTTAATTGAATCAATAATTGCTCATAATCGTTAAGAATACGAATTTTGTCGTCGTAGTTGATTTGTTTACCTAACTCTGAGCCTAGGGCGAGCGATAATAATTGTAGCGTTTCAATATCGCGGTCAGAGAAAGCGTCGGAGCGACCGGAGATGACCTTCAATACGCCGACGGCAGTGCTGGAGTCAAACAGGGGTACGCAGACCATGCTCCGTGCGCCGACTTTCATAGTAGCTGCCTTGTCGACACGATCGTCCTGCTGTGTATCCGGCGAATACAAAATTTCTTTCTCTGTCACGCACAAACCCGACAAGCTGCCGTGCTTTTTTATTCGAATTCCAAGATGAGGCTGCAGGGTACCGCTGACAGCGGCATAAACCATTTCATCGTCCGCCAGCATTTCTATGGTAGAACCGTCGGCATCGGTTAATAGGCACATCCGATCGCAGATGGTCTGCATAAACAACTTCAAATCAAAGTTAGATAACAGCATCTGCTGTTGGACTTCCATTAAAACTTTTAGGCGATGGTTTTCAAGCATCTTCCCAATTCCTCCATGCTATGCGTAGTAATTATTCATCATGATTAGATAATATGCTAGCACGTTTAATACAGTTTGTCAGCCAAGCCTAAGCTTGACGGTAAGCTGGGATCGCTGCATCTTTCCGCGATGTTTAGTGAAGAAATCATGTGTTGAGGTCTTATCCCGCTCGTTACTGCAGATAACTCCGTTCATTTTGTGTCATATGACATTATGACACTGGCGGATTTGACATCAAGATCCTTAAAATACATCTACTACTTGGAAAGGATGTGGGCTCTTTGATGGCCAGAACCGTCGTTAGCTTTATTCAAAACGGCTATTTCCTGCTGCTTACTTTCGTCACAGGAATGTTTTACTTCAGCTTTTATCTGGTCGCTCTAACCTTGGGCTTGAGCCTTTCGTTTACTGTCGTGGGCGTTCCTCTCCTGACACACGTTTTGCGGACGACGACCGCCTTCCTGCAATTTGAACGAGTACAGACCAAGATCTACACGGACATTACCACCGAGCCTTGCGTTAAATCCGCGAGCCCCGATGTGTCGGGCTGGCTTCAAGCGAAAAAGGAGCTGCTGAACGTACGCAACTGGATCGCAATTGGCTGGCTGCTGTTGAAATTCCCGATAGGGATTTTAAGTCTGATCAGTGCGGTCTTGCTGTACGCAGCGCCGCTTGTATTGATTGCGACCCCATTCCTCTATCGGTTTATCAACCTTTCCTTTATGGGGGTAGATAGTATTACCAAAGCCGTGATGGTGTCGGCCATAGGAGTCGTATTGATGATGGTGAGCTATAGGCTTGTGGGCCGCTTGGCGTACTTGATAGGCGGCTACACGCGTCTGATGATCAAGCATGTGAACCGGTAGACGCTACGCCCGGATTTGCCTCGTATGCCGCCCGATGGTAGTTTACTCTATAGCGGTTTACTCAATACTAATTACGTAATGTCATACTGAAGGTCGTTAGGGGTTGATGGTTTTGTTCGATATGGTCAAGCGATGGTACTGGTACGACTGGCTCATGTTCATAATCCGTCTGATATGCAGCATTTCTCTCGTATTTACGACTGTAGAGCTGAAAGAATATTTTACACTGCCGATAGTGGTCCTTATGCTGTGGCAGCTGATTGCTTTTTCCGTCCCATGGCTTTGCTTGCAGCTCGATTATAAATACTACCTTTTTACCGAAATCGTGATCTCGGGCGGGTTGTGTTTGTATCTGGCTGCATTTTTTCCGCAAGCCTACTTCTCATTCCTGCTGTATGCCTTTTTAATTGCTGCCCACAGCGCGCAAAGGACTTATCTCTGGTCAGGGTCTGTATCCATATTGCTCCTGCCCGCCATAATCAAGCTGTTTGCAGAGCAGAGTGAATACTGGGTCATGGCCGTTCACATCGGGCTGGCGTATGTCTTCGGATTCTCCTTCCATTTACTGGCCCTCAATTCTCGTCAAGGCGAAATTATCCGCGACCAAAATGCGGTGCTGGAGCAGTACCTGTCCCAAATCGAGCGCATCACGCTTGCCGAAGAGCGGAACCGGCTCTCCAAAGAGCTTCACGATACCGTCGGCCATGCCTACACTTCGCTCATTATGGGATTGGAAACGTTGCGTCCCGAGCTGACAACGGATACAGGGACGGAAAGGCTCGAATCCCTCTTGAACCTGGGCCGCCAAAATATGGAGGAAGTCAGAAGCTACGTGCATCAAATCGAATCGCCGCATGAGGCGCTCCCGCTGCTTCAGTCTTTGAGGAAGCTGGCGGAGGAGTTTCAGGAGCATGCCAAGGTGACGGTTCGTTTTCATGCCTACGGGGAGGAATACCCTGTAACGAAGCAAGCGAAGACAGCACTCTATCGCTGCCTGCAAGAGTCGTTGACGAATGCTGTGCGTCATGGAAACTCGACAGAGATTAAGGTATCCGTGCAATTTGAACCCCAGCAGACGAGACTTGAAATTCAAGATAACGGCCGCGGGATGGAGCAGGGGAGAGAGGGCTTCGGCCTCAGTGCCATGAAGGAGCGGGCGATGAACTTGCAAGGCCATGTGGCCGTCTATACGGAGCCGGGAGAAGGCACTCTGGTAACTTGTACGCTGCCCAGACAAACGGAGCTTAAGGATGAAGTCATTCGCCTGTTGGTCGTCGATGACCAGCCCTTTATCCGTGAAAGCCTGCGGACTCTGCTGGAGGAGCAGCAGGATTTGCAGGTTGTTGGAACGGCAGAGGATGGCGAGCAAGCAATCGAGCTGTGCAGGCAGGTTCAGCCGCAGCTGGTGCTTATGGATCTGGAAATGCCGAATATGGATGGAATCGCCGCATCTCGTACGATAAAAGAATTGTGGCCCGATATCCGCATTCTGATTCTCACCACGTTCGAGGATACCAGACAGGCTCTCGAGGCGATGCGAAGCGGGGTGGACGGATACTTGTTGAAGTCCATGCAGCCGTTAGAGCTGGCTGAAACGATACGCACCGTCTACCGCGGGGGTACGCTGATCGACCAGGGCATGTCGCACAAGTTGTTTGCCCAACTGGAAGCGGACAATAGCGGGGATGATCCTTCGCCAGTCAAAGAAGCGTCATCGGCCTATGAGTTAACGCCGCGGGAGCTTGAAATTTTACAGTTCGTCTCCAAAGGGCTGCGATATAAAAGCATTGCTTCCAAGTTGTATTTATCCGATGGTACGGTTCGAAACTATGCATCATCGGCTTATATGAAGCTGGGGGTCCGCAACCGGGAGGAAGCGGTGCAAAAAGCCAGGGAGGCTGGGCTTCTGGAATAACCCCTAAGTTATGTATTATGGTGGCGGATGCCGGCATACGGAGTGATTGTGCTTCGTATGTCGGCATCCGCCATTTAGATTTTTAAAGGCCGTTTTTTACTTATTTAGAATTAGGGTTTACGTGCATTACCGTTTGGCAATTGGCAATGTGTAGTAATCAAATGCCAGATCCAATAAGGCACTGGCTTCCTGCCGCTTCAGTAGCTGCTTGGAGCGGAAGTTAATGGAGCCGTCCGAATTGATCTTGGTATCCGGGTCCATAATGCCTTGGGATACTAGGGTTGTGATGGCTTTAACCGCCCAAGCATCCGTTTCGCCACGCAATGTAACCTTGGATCCAGGCTCAGCTTGTCTCAGGTTTTGGATCATAACTGCCGCCATCTCTCTAGTGATAGGAGAATTAGGTTTATAATTAGGCACTCCGGACAACATCTGCTTCTTGTTGGGTTCAATCGTATCAGGCATGCTTTCCCAGCCATGGGCGTGTAGCAGCAACGCTGAGAACTCACTCTGAGTTAACTTTCCATTCGGATCGAAGCGGGTAGCTGTCTTTCCGTTCATGATTTTTAAGGCACGGAGATTTTGAATATAAGGCGCATACTTGCTGCCAGCCGGTACATCAGTGAATGGCAAATCTCTATTTACTTTTTGTGCATAACCTACGTAGTGCGGAAGTGCCATGTAATAGAAATAGGTGATTTTGCCGGCCCCATTTTTTTGAAAGGCTACTTTATTGCCGGCTTCATCCTCAAAGAGTAACGGGTGGATCATTTTCAGCGTACTCTTGCCCAGATCTCCTGTCTCCGTAAACAATTTTCCGTTTGAATAGGAAACGAGGGTCCGCATGGATCCAAGACGCGTGTTTTGGTACAATCCCACGTAGTCCTTGGCCTGCTGCTCACTGATTGCCGAATAGGATGACTTTGGAGCCGCTTCTTTTCTAGGATAATAATGATTCATAAATTCCTCGTACACGTCGAGACTCATCATGGAATCGTTATTGTAGGACATGTAGAACGCTGTATTTTTCTCCGGCAGAAGAACAATCAAGGAAGAATGACCGGTCACATTTCCCCCTTTGATAACTACATGTTGACCATTCATCTTCTCTTTGAAGTAGCCTTCGAATCCGATGGTTGTGACAGGGATATCTTTGTCAGGGAACACCTGATAGGTGTGCATTTGCTCAATGCTCTTGGCACTTAAGATTTGTTTGCCTTCATATGTTCCGTTGTTCAGATGCATCATAAGGTACTTCACCATGTCATCTGCGTTGGATACCATGCCGCCGCTAGGCCGATCGGTTGGTATGAATCCCTCCAAGGGGATTAGCTTGCCTTTAGGATCATAATGGGCAGCCATTCTGCTAAGCAGTTCGGGTTTAAACCGCACATTCGTCGAGTTCATGCCCAGCGGCTTGAAAATATTGTCCTCCATATACTGGGCGTATGATGTGCCCGCTACTTGCCCTACCGCATACCCAGCTAGTGTGAACCCAAAATTATCGTAGGTGTACGCTTCCCCCGGAGGTCTGACCACCGTCGGCATATTCGCTTCAAGAGCTTCCTTCATCGGGTAGAATTGCTTCACATATTCCGGCTTCGATCCCGAGAGGATATCCGGTTTGTCAAAGCCGCTGGTATACGTAAGCAGATCGTACATTGTCAGTTTTTTGCCTGTTTTATTCGGTACCTTCATCCCTCCCAGGTATTCCTGGATATCGTGATGCAAATCAATTTTCCCCTTATCGACCAGCTGCATCGCTGCCAATGCCGTGAACTGCTTCGTCACAGAACCAATTTGGAAAACGGTGCTGCTGTCTACCGGAATTTTATTTTCCCTGTCGGCATAACCGTACCCCTTGCTTAATAGCACTTTACCATTCGAAACAACCGCGAAATTAGAACCAACCGTATTATACTTTTTCATCGCATCCGCAAAAACGCCATCTGCAAAGGTCTCCAGTTCCTTGGCATCCCGCGGTCCCTCTAGTTGTTTGGCATCCTGCGGCGCCTTCAGGCTGGTAACCTCAGATGTAACTGGCGGGGGAGTCTGTGGGGTATTGGCTGCGTTCCCTACTCCCGTACAAGCGTTAATGACCGTACCCGTTAACACCAGAACAGTTAATAGTAGAACTGCGCGATTCTTACGAATCCATTTCTTCGTATTCTTGGTATTCTTCATAAATGATATCTCCTTAACTATTGGATTTGCCTTTTAATCATCGGCTGAGCCCAGTATCGCAAAGGAGTTGTCACACCAACAAGTTGCATTTCGTCATCTATGACATCCAGCTGCTTTGAAAGCGTCATGTGACAATTCGGCACTAGGTTCTTTGACAAGAGAGGCATTAGGATACCTGAAAGGGCGATGAATCATCCAGGAGACGAGGACAGTCTTCCTTGCCCAAAGCCATTAGAACTGGAGTGTGGACATCATCGCTTTCTTACAAGATATCGTTATCCAGTACGGTTACATTGCCATCTTTCTATGCCTTGCGCTTGGTATTATTGGTTTGCCTGTGCCTGATGAGTTTCTCATGACGATTGTTGGCTATCTTTCTTCCATTGGGCTGCTTTATTTTCCGATATCCCTTGTGGTCAGCGTCCTTGGGGCTATGAGTGGCATGTTGTGTAGTTATGCCCTTGGGCGGAAGTTCGGCAAGCCGTTGCTGTGGAAGTATGGAAAATGGGTCAGACTCACGACCAAAAGGTTAGAAAAAACAGAGAGCTGGTTTCAGCGCTACGGCCCCTGGGCGATATGCATCGGCTACTATATTCCAGGGTTCCGCTATCTGACTTGTTATCTGGCAGGGATAAGCGCCATGAACCCACGGAAATATATACTCTACTCGGGCCTCGGAGCTCTATGCTGGTGTGCGATTTTTATTTCAATTGGGTATTTTCTGGGGGGAACTATTGATTTTTCGAATGATCATGGTTCTTTTTTTTGGTTGTTTTTCTCCAGGGAATAGTGGGCTCTCAAAAGAGCTAAATACTTGGCAGCAAAAGATGTAGATGATGTAGTCAGCTTTCCTTAAGAAAGGAAGGGCCATACGCTTGAATAAGCTGGATTTTCAGGACAAAATCGAACTGTTGCGCGGCGAGTTACACGATTTGGCGGATAGATCAGGAATTACTTCAGGAGTAGTTCTGTTGAAGTCTCAAGAGTTGGACAAGCTGCTGAATGAGTACAGCCTGATGTTGGGGTTTGATGTTCAAAGATTAAATACATGGAAGTACGAATCAGAGGACACTATTAAGAAATTCATAGATGACGGTTCGAAGAGTCAGATAGATCAATACGATAAATTCCTCGAGGTTATTCAAGCGAAAAGTGGAATTTACTCTATTAGAGAAGGGATAAATAGGAATACAATAATTCAATCTGTATTACTGTCTATTGTTATGGCAAGTGTTGCAACAAATATGGCCCCTAATACAAAGGTATTCTTTACCGAAAAAATTGAAAGAGTAGCTCAAGACCTCGGAATAAATTTTGATGATATTATTTACTTCACAAGATATGAATCTAAGTTTTTTGAAATACTTGAATCCTGAGCATTAAAATAGCTGATTAAATCTAATCACACAAAAAAATGATAGTTTTCATCATGTTAATCGGGCTGTAAACTATCAATATAAACTTCCGAAATTTTCAAACTCATAAGCCTTTTCCTCTTGCGGAATGGGCTTTTTTTATTTTCATTACGAGAGGATGAGAAGCAAAATGGCTAACAGTCGAGGAGCGCACCAGATTGAAGATGAGATTAAACAATCAGCAGAGAAATTGCAAGAGATTGAGGAAAGAATTGATTTATATTCGGCTAAAGCAAGGGAACTCCGACATATGACTTATAAACTTCAAACTGGTGAGGGACACCCTGATAATCCCTTGGTAAACTCTATGATAAGCCAATCCTTTTCCTAAGTGGCAACACTGAACGGGATCAGCGTCTAATCTCACTGTAGGCTGGCGGGGACGATTATTTGGTCAAGCTCTTTTGTAGCTGATCATTGGCAAGAAACGCGAGACATTGCTCCCCATTACTGGCTTGCAGAGCTTCGAAGCCCTCAGCTTCAAAAAAATACGCAGCATGTCCTGAATTTTTTGATCATCATCTAACGACAAAATTGTGGTCAATCCAGCCTGCTTCCCTACACGGCTGATTTAGGTTGCAATCCATCAGCTCTATGTGCTCTAATTTTCCCCATATTATCAGCTGCCGCCAGTCTAGGCAATAGCTATATGCAGCTCCTATTTATACTTGTCGTTACAGATAGCGCGGGGAACCGTATATAGTAACATTAAAAAATTTATTGGGTTAGTTTGTCTTGCCATACATTCACCCTGTTCCTACTCAACGTAATAAATGATAATTACTATAAGGTTTCAGTAAAAAGGAGATTAAGCTTAGAGTAAATATGCTCAAGCTTCCGGAGCCCTTCTCGAAGCTAGCACCGTAAGCGATGGATATTAGAATAGTGAGTTAATTAAGATGATTTAGAGAACTCTTTAAATTAAAAAAAGAACTAATAACTATAAAATTAAAGAGGATATATAAGACCCAGTAGTAATAGTAAGTAAGAATTCACAAATACATGCGGATGATGAACTATTAGATAAAACGGTAGGTGAAACTACTGTAAGAATATAAAATTGTAGAGGTGGAATTAGATTATATGCAAACTATAACTCAAAGAGTTGAAATTATACTCCCTATTCTTAGATCAATTCCATTTGACAAAGAATGGGAAGAAGCCATTAATCAAGTTGTTGATGAACTAGTATCTACAGCTTTTTTATTTCCATTATCGGCTGAGCAGCTGGAGATAAATGAAGTCAAAGTAAAGTTTGAGATATTGAATGAAAATGATATAAGAATAGATTTGTTAGAAAAATCTATTCGAAAAAGAACTGTTCTTTCAGCGCAAGCCCAATTAGAAATTATTGATAAACCTGTTAAAGGAATAGAAGAATGGAGTGTCGATTCTATTGATTTATGGAGCCAAGTTTCAATTGATCACTTTGTTAAACGAATTTATGACTTCATTATTAGTACAAATGTTGCCCGGGTCGGTATTATCCAAGTTGATGAAGGGCTTATCTTCGTTGAAGGTCAACTATATGGTAAAACAAAAATGATGATCAGTGATCTCTATGAAGTGTTTTTATTTACAAAGAAAACAAAATGGCCCAATCTTGGAAACTTAGAAATTAATACTGTTTGGAACTGGGTCAAAGGAAAAGTTGGTTTTTTAGATGGTGTGGGGGGCACACCTGTTGAAAGAGCACTTACAGGACTGACATACCTATTTGGTTCTAGCAGTGAATTCAACCAAGGAATGGAATTGTTTTTTACAATGATAGCGTTAGAGGCACTTTATTGTTCGAGTAATAATGGAATTAAAGAACAATTACTAGAGAAATCGCAGGTTTTTTTAGGTGTACAAAATGAATATAAGAAATTATTCAAAAGTATGTACGATTATAGATCTAAGTTTATACATGGAGGTTTGAATTTTCCTGGTAAGTACCATATCTTTGATGGGAGTGACGAGTTTGAAAAATTCACAGAAGAATCTATTGAAGTTTCCTTAATGGCTAAATCAGTATTAATTGCAACATTACAACAACTCTCTAAGTTAAATATGAATGAGCTTAATTTCAAGTATTCATTACTGAAAAATTGATTTTTGATTTTGGGTGTTTCTAAGAGAACATAGATATTGCTTAACGTAACATTCACGAATTGAAAGCTGCCGACTCTTTGCTCCGGGAAACGGTTCATCAATCACACTCGCACCGACTAACCGTATTACGTCTGGCCACATCATAATCTTAAAGCAGCAAGACAATGATGATTACTAACTTTATTTGATTAAATGGAAGAGGACATACCTGATGGTCTATTTCAGCTGTGTAAAAGTTATCATAAACATGCTCCAAACAAGAAATTTATGATGCGTTATGGTTTGGATTGAAAAGGAATATTACACTATTTAGTTCAAGAAATACATGTTTTTTCTATGTGCTGGTTGAAATTATAGTTCTTATTCTTTTTGTTATTCGACAATTCTCTCTTCTCAAACTATCAAAACTTGTCTCTTTAGTCAGTGCGCTGAACCGTATCACAAATAGAAGCAAGCTTTTCACCCACCCTTTGGAGAACACAATATTGCCTCTAAGAAACCATATCATCATTAAACTGAACATTTGTACAATCGAATCCGATAAAATAAAGGCATGATGCCCAATCGATTTGCAAAAAGGAGATTCTGTATGTCTGCTAAACTAGTAAAAAATATCATCGTGCTTTGTTTGGTCTTCGTGTTATTACCAGCGACGTCCATTTGGGCTGCATCCATCATTACGGACCCTACTTTGGCGAAAGCTATTCGGGCAGAATTGAAGCTGCCGGCGAATAAAGAGCTGAAGGCGGCTGATTTGCAGCAGTTGCAGTCTTTATACCCTCCGGAGTCCAAGTCCAAAATTACCAGTCTACAAGGTCTTGAAAATGCCGTTAATATGCAGAGCTTATTTCTGCCCGGCCATAAGATCAGGAATCTAACACCGCTGAGCAAGCTTAAAAAGTTATCGTTTCTAGCTGTTGAAGGAAATCAGATCTCTGACCTTTCACCGATTTCTGGTTTAGGTTCTCTGAAGACTCTGACCGCTGACGATAACAAGATAAAAAGTCTGGCTCCGCTAAAAAATCTGACTAAGCTGACCGATCTTCTTGCCAGCAACAATCAGGTGGAGGATCTAAGTCCCATTCAGAAATTGAAGTTAGAATGGCTCTTACTGAGCGGCAATAAAATTCAAGATTTGACACCACTAAAAAATCATCCAACATTGAAGCATCTCTATCTGGATGATAACCTCATCCGTGATATTGCAGTGCTATTAACGATGCCGCAATTAAAAGAAGTGTCTTTAGCCAACAACCCGTTAAATGAGCAAGCTAAACAGGTTATCGAGCAACTGGAGAACAAGGGTGTCATAGTAGATTTAACAAGTAACAATGCAACCAAGCCGGAGTAGACTTAGGTTTCCAGCACAGCTGAAACAAAAAATAGGCGAGAGGGAAGCTAATACTTTCCCCTTCGCCTATTTATTTTCAAAACAGTTCTCCTAGCGTCCAGTCACTTTAAAACCTCTCCTAGTAGCAACATGCTCCTACTAAGGTCTAACCAATTTACTCCGGAGTCCCCTGCGTCACCCCATGAATATAAGTCAGCGTCGGGCTATCCACCGCCCCTTGCCCCGGATTATAGGTGAAGAAGTACTCAACGGTATCCCCCTGTTGCAGGTTATTTACAGGGTAGGTATAGTTACCATTCCCTACCGCGGTCATGGCTACGTTCTGCTGCCCGCCGTTATTGATCTTATAATGTAAGTCGGCAAAGGTTGCACCATTAACATAGAAGGTCAGGTTATTGCCTGTTTTCTTCAGGCCTTTCACCGCATCGCCAACGTTGATTGTACCGGATGATGATGACGGTACAACAGTGATGGTAGAAGTGGCGGTTTTATTGCCATCCGCTGTTGTAGCTGTCACGGTTGTCGTGCCTGGAGCAAGGCCTGTCACGGTACCGTTTTGACTAACAGAGGCGATGCTGTTGCCTGATACGCTCCAAGTGACCTGTTTATTGGTTGCGTTGGACGGAGCTACACTGGCGTTCAGCTGTACAGTCTTTCCGACCTCCACCTGTGCGGTGGTCTGATTCAGCGTTACACCGGTAACCGGCACGTTGTTACCTGGGTTTTCACTGTTGCCTTCTTTATAGACACGTACATAATCCACCTGCATCGTTGCAGGGATGTCAGACGGATCTGGGGTATTTAAATTATCAAAATATCCACCGATCGCCAGATTCATAATGAGATAGAATGGCTTATCGAATGGGGCATTTGGACTGTTTGGTGCGGCCGTGGAATACCATTGATCTCTGCTGACTTTGAAGAAGAAATTGCCGTCCACATACCACTTCATGTTATCTTCTTCCCAGACCATGGAATACACATGATAGTCATTGGCGAAGGTCTGGCCTTCAGGGAAGTGATATTCACCAGCAATATATCTGTTAACCGGCCATTGTCCGCCAAAGTGTATGGCGCCACTGGTCGTACCTGGCAGGCGACCTTTGGCTTCCATAATATCGATTTCACCGGATGCTGCCCATGCACCATAAGCGGCATCTTCCGGAAGCATCCAGAGTGCTGGCCAGACGCCATTGCCTGTAGGCAGCTTGGCACGAATATCTACTCTGCCGTACTGGAAGGACAGATGATCCTTGGTGTTGATTTTACCAGAGGAGTACTGTGCGAACCGGTTAGGGTCCTGCGGAAAGGATTTAGAGTCATGTAAGACTTTGATATTCAGCTTTCCATCTTCTACAAATATATTTTGTGGACTGTCTGTATAGTGCTGCAGCTCCGCATTTCCCCAACCCCAGCTATGAGGATCGTTGCTGATGTAATAGCCTTGTTCATAATTCCATTTGCTCATATCGAGCGATGTTCCATTGAATTCATCCTGCCAAATGAGATTCATGCCAGCGATCGTCGGATCGGTTGGTGTTCCGATAACAATATCATCATGATCGGATACATCCGGACGTGGGGCATTTGGATTGCCAATAAAGGTATAGTAGACGAAATTATTGCCGACACTGCCGCCCGCCTGGCCATTCAATGGATAACCGATACGGATCTGCATATCCTCCTGGATCGGTTGGAACCACAGACCGTAGATATAGTCAGCCCAGTATCCCCACTGATTGGCATCGGACATGTGGTTGTAGCCATTCGCGGCGTATACAAATCCGCTCTGACTGGAGTCACTCATAGCCACCCATTGTCCGTTGATGTTAATCTGGTAGACGTATTTTCCAAGCTCGGTGCCAATTGGCGCACCCCCATCAATCTTGGGAAGCGGTACACCGATGCTACCGTTCACATCTGCTGTGTAGGTAGTTCCATCATAGGGAGTGAGCACATACGAATTTCTTACGGGTTCGTTAAAAGTGATCGTATAAACGACGTTAGCCGAGGAAGTTCTCGACTCTAATCTGACGTTCATAGACTCCGTTACGGTAAACCAATAGCCACCGCCGCCTTCAGTGAATTGTCCGAAGTTGTTATCATAGATCCAGCCGCTGGCCGCATTATTCTCAATATCAATCCATGTACTGCTGTTTACAGGTTTTACGAACACCCTCAAATCATCAGCCACAGCTTGATAGGTTATGGACGGATCATTGTTGAAGGTAGGATAAGTAAAGCCTGCACTGCCTGTGAAACCTGCTGTAATCTGCGGCCCTTGTGTAGGTGCCATGGCAGTGATGGTTGTTTTGTTTATGTTTTGAAAAACAAGGGTGTAATCAAGGGTAACCCCAGTTGCCTTGGAGAACAGCTGAATCTCAGTTGTTGCGGAGAGAGTGAACCAATAGCCGTTCAAGCCCCCATCGCTCCAGTGCCCCCAGTTTTGGTTATAAGTGTAGCCACCGGCGCTATCAATATCAACCCAGTTGCCAGCTACTTTCACATTTACGCCTACATCATCTGAAACAGTATTCCAGGTCGCAGAGCCTCCATTGAATATAGGCATGACAAAACCGAAGCTAGCTTGCCCAACCCCTGACTGGGAGATGACAGGTCCGTCTGCTGCTGAAAAGTAATCCATAGAGGTAACGGTCGTTCCTGCTGCCTGAACCTTCGAAGTTGGCAATAGGCCAACACCGGCCAGCAGCACTACTACTAAGAACAAACTCAATATCTTGTGCATCCACCTGTGTTCCGTTTTGTAAATTCGTGTCATACGTATCCTCCTGTAATAAAATATTAGAATCCGAAACCGCTTTCATCCTGTGACATCTTTATTCTATCGAATGTAATAATGGGCTTAAAGGTACAATAATTTTTGTTATAACCCATTTTTTTGGCTTTTGATGATATTTGCTCGTTCAAGCAGGATACCGCCCGATTTATAGAGCTGTGTCCTGGTATTCTCCTTCGCTATCATATTTTCGACGCATCAGTTGCCGGTATTCTGTGGGTTGCATGTCCATGACTTCCCGAAAAGCCCGTGTAAAGCTCTTGTAGCTTTCATACCCGACCATGGTGGCTATCTCGACGATTTTATGATCGGTTTCGGCCAGTAGCCTCCGGGCTTTATCGAGGCGCACATCGCGCAGGTATTCGGCAAAGCCTTTACCGATATTCTTCTTGAACAGGTTTGAAAAATAGGCATAATTAAGCGACACGTGGTTGGACACCATCGCGAGGTCTAGCGGTTTATGATAGCTTTCGTGTATAAAACGTATGGCTTCATTCAAATCCTGCGTGTTGCGATAGCTACACTTATATTCATAATAGAACTGGTTCAGCCTAAGCAGTTGTTGTTGCATGGCCTGAATATAATCACGAATGCCTGGGTAATCAAATAGATTACGCAAGCATTCGATGTCCAGCGTTTCTTCCCCCATATACGGGCGGATCACTCGCACATATTCCTCCAGCATCTGTACAATGGCGCGGGATAACTGCTGTGTGTAGCGGATGTGATAGCGTTGCAGCGTATCTTTGTGAAACACTTTGGAAATGCCTTGGGTGATTGTACCACTGTTCTTAGTGCCGATTAGCTGGAAAAGGGCATATAGCTCCTCATAGGGAAGCTCCCATTGCTGCTCTAGCCGCTCAATATGTGTTGGCAGGATGCAGTTCCGATCTGGAAAAAGGTAACTGTGGTGATATAGCTCTAACGCTTGTGTATAGCTATGAGGGAGCTCCTTTAACCCTTGCTGTGGGCTGGTCATGGCAGTGATGGCATCCTTCTGCTCCGCCCTGAGGGCAGCGGGGAAGACTCCCGGATCTACAGCTGCATCCACTGCAAGGATCAGGTACGGACGGTGTTGCAGGCATACACATCCCTGTCTGCCATATACACGGTAGGCAATGGATTCTATGCTGTGGCTACTGTCGGCTCCCGGTTGGTTAATCCATAGCTCCTCTCGCAGCAGACACAGGCGGTAATTCTGCCACAGCTCTGGATTCTGCCCCTGGGTCTGAAGCACCCACGCCTCATCGCTTATCGCGCCCTGCATGTACATACTTAACTCTTTGCGATCTGTTTCTTGGGCACGGCGGGAGATATGCTCCATATTGCGCGAGAGCGCCTGCCGTGTTCTGATCTCATGCTCTACATGCTCCACTGCGGTCTGCAGATCTTCGCGTTTCACAGGCTTGAGCAGGTAGCCCTTGGCCCCAAGCCCGATGGCCCTTTGCGCATAGGCAAAATCGCTATAGCCGCTAATAATCAGGAAATCGACCTCGATGTGCTCCTCTTTGGTCTGCGCCATTAGCGTCAGTCCATCCATATCGGGCATTCGGATATCAGTAATCACTAGTTGGATGACGTGCTGACGTAATATTTCCAGTGCCTCAATCCCGTTTACGGCACAGTAAATGTTATCAAGCTGCAGAGGAAATTGGCGCAGCATGGCCTGTAGCCCATCGCGAATGTGTTTTTGATCGTCCACAATTAGAATATTGATCATGCTCTACCATCCTCCAAGATTCACATTTTCCCATGGTAATCGTATGGTTACACAGGTATAGTCGCCCTGCACACTGTCAATCCAAAGGCCACAGCCCTGGCCGTAATGTAGCTGTAAACGCTTATGCACATTCTCCAGGCCCAGTCCGTTTTTGCTAGTAACGATTGGTTTATCTGATTCGCCCCGTAATACAGCCTGTAAGTTGGCTAGCATCTCAGGGTCAACACCTGCACCGTCATCCCGTATTTTGATTAGCAGCAGGCTGTTATTTTCTACAGATACGGTAATTTGGATGTCTACACTGCCGCCCGAAGGCGCCGCGTGATGAACGGCATTTTCGACGATGGGCTGCATGCACATTTTAGGAATCGTATAGCGCAGTACCTCCTGAGGCAGATCCGCCGTCAATACGATGTTGCCGCCTTCCATAAAGTTTATGAAGCGGACATAGCTGTGTATGTTGGACAGTTCTTCGCTAAGGGCAACGGTATCGCTGCGCCACTGCATGCTGTATCGTAGTTGCGAGCCTAATGACACCAACGCGTCGGCGATTGCTGGTTGCCGCTGAACCTCTGCCAGCATACGGATTGATTCCAGCGCGTTATACAAAAAGTGAGAGTTGATCTGCGAATGGAGCGAGTGCAGCTGTGCGTTTTTGGCAATTAGCTGCTTATCTACCACCTGCGTCATCAGCTGTTTGATCTCGTCTAACATGCTATTGTAGCTGACGGCTACCTCGTCGATTTCATCGCCGGGTTCATTTTCACCGAGGCCAGTATTAATTTTTGCATCCAGTTGGCCTTGCCGCACCTTGCGCATAGAAACCAGCACCCTGTCTAACCGGCGGAATATACGCCGGGTGGTATGCGAAACGAGCAGCAGCAGCAACAGCAGCACACATAATGTGATCGCTACTACGAGTAGATACCAGCTTCGCGGACCCTTCATCAGGTCTTGATGGGAGGCGATATCTACCACATAGGCGTTCAGTGGAGCGATGTAGCGATAGAGTGCATAGTAAGTGTGATCCCCTACACTGACCTTAATAGGGCTATTCTGCTGCAGTACATCCAGCCGCTGGTGGATGCTGCCAAGAATCTCGTTTAGCTCGTTCCCAGCCGTTTGAGGAAACACATGCCGGGGATTATATACATTTCGAGCAGGATTACTTCCGTCCATCACCACAGAGAAGAAATCTCCGCCGTTCTCCTCGAACAGGTCGCTGAAAAACACGTTATGCGGGGTGCGAACCTCCATAATGGTGGGGAGTTTCTGCTGTTGCCCCTGAAGGCGTACCAGCCGGTAATAGGACAGCGTATGCTCGCCATTTTTAAAAGCAAATAAGCGGTGTGCCGCGCCGCCTTCTTCCCGAAGTGTCACCCAGTAGTTCTGCGGCCAGAACCTGTCATAATGGTAGATTTCGGGCCAAATCTCAAACAGGTTTGGGTTATCGACATAGAAGCTGAGCTCGCTGATCATCTCGTGGCTTTGAATAATATTATGCATTTGCTCAAATTGATTTTGTCTAAATTTCACCAGACGCAGGCCGTCCCCGCGCATATTGGAGTGAATAAAGTCTACAAAGGCCTTTTGATTCAGCGCAGTAGAGGAAGCGCTCTCAATAATGCCCAGTCTGCTGCGCAGCTGTTCGTTAAGCCGCGAGACATGATTGCTGCCGTTGGCCATTGCATCCTTGTATAACTGGCCTTCCTGTGTGCGGATAAATAAAAGGGATACTAGAATCCCAGGGATGACAATCAGCATGCTAAAAGCTAGAAATAATTTCTTAGATATACGTGAATTGCGGTAAAGCTTCCTTACTCTGGTTAGCAAATACTTCATTTAACAGCCTCCCTACTCTTGTAATATACCATATATTACAAACCATCCGGTAGGTAAATAGGCTGTTGTGCCAAATGATTAGAACCCCAGAAGAGGGAATACCGGCCACCATCTCGGTGACCGGTAGTAATCTTAATACAAGCATGTTACTCCGCCATTTTGGCCTTTCGTGCATCCAGTTCCGTCTGACGGTGTTCCATCACCTTGTCAAAGCCATAACTTCCACGGCGGTCAAGGAAATTATCGAAAACTTTATCAAACTCAGCCTCATTTTTGGCTGTAATCAGCTCAGGCATCACTTCTTCCCAATTCTGCGCAATACGGGCCCAGGACACCGCTACATCAGAATCGCCTTGTGGGTCCAGACCTTTGTAGATGCCGCTATCAATATCAGCCCGCTCATTGGCGAAGTCTTCCATTTGCTTAAGGACAGGGGCTTTCGCCGGTCTCCACTGATTAATGATTACAGGGTTACGCATCATCCAATAGGTATCCAGAATGCCATACTGCTTCTCCATTGTCTCAATATCGTTTTCCTGCAAATCAACCATTTCAGGCTTTAACTGCGGCTTGTCACCGACCATCTCCCATGTTTCGCCTTCTTTACCAAGGAATAAATCGCGCTGGCCTTCTTCGCTGGCCAGATAGGTCAAGAAGCGGATGGCCCGCTCAGGGTTTTTGGTAGATTTGCTAATCATCGTTACCATCCAGCCGTCCATGTTGCCGGGGAATAGCTTTGGAGCGTCACCCTTACTGTTCTTAGGGCCATCGACAGCGATGTAGTAAGAGTCCGGATTGGCGCTTGCAGCCAGCATTGGATTGACCGCTGCCATTCCGTTCCACTCGCGTACCATCATGAAATAACGGGCGTTATTCGTTTTTTCCTCTACCTGCGTATCGGAATCCACCAGGAAATCTACATTAATCAGCCCGCGCTCGTAAGCCGTGCGGAAGGTTTTCAACCAAGCGATATAATCAGGATCGGTCACGCGGTCGTTTACTTTCCCGTCTTTCTCATGCGGAACGGCCAATAGGTTCTGTAGATATTCTGTCATCCCGTAAGGGACATTCCCTTGTGCGAAGAAGGGGCTGATAGGCTGACCTTTATACTGTGGATACTTATCCTTTAACAATTGCAGTGCGTTCAAAAAGCCTTCCGGGGTGCTCAGGTCCGGGCTGCCCATCTCCTCATACAGATCCTTCCGTACCAGGAAGGTCTGGTTGGCGGCTGTCATGCCGGTTTCATGCATCAGAGTAGGGCTGTAGGAATCATTCGGCACGCCATAAGTGTTGCCATTTTCTTGACGGTACCACTTCAGTGATCCTTCGCCAGCTACCTTGAAGAAGTAGGGATCATATTGATCAGCCAATTCATTTAAGGCATACACATGATCGCCTTCCCATAGCTTTTTGACAGCGTTTTCCCAAGAACCCATAGAGATTAAGTCTGGTAGCTTGCCGGAGGTCATCATCAAGGTAACATGCTCATTTGCCTCACCGGAAGGCACTTCCAGCTTAATGTTAACGCCTGTCTTTTCCGTAACATATTTGGAGGCTAAACTATTCCCCCAGGTTTGACCGTACCAGTTAGCACCTACGAACCAGGTTAAATCTACAGGGTTGGTATCCAGCTTCCATCCAGGCTCATCGGGATTGAGCTTGACTTCGCTCGGCGGCTGCGTACTATCCGTGGGTTGTGGGGTCGGGCTACTTTCGCTCGATGAATTGCTACACGCGGCCGTACCTAGCGCCAAGGATGTAGCCAGAACAAGGGTCAAGCCTGGCTTGAGAAGATTGCGTTTCATGACAGGATCATCCTTTCTTTTATCTGAATTTTTGTATTACACCTACCCTTTAATAGCTCCAATCATCACGCCTTTGACCAGATAACGTTGGATGAAAGGATAAACTAGCAGAATAGGCAGTGTGGCCACCATCATGGATGCAAATTTGATAGAGTTGCCGGGCAGTCTAGCGCCGAATTGCGCCATCGCTTGCTGCTGCATGAAGGACATGGAGTTCTCTGCAATGATTTTGTACAGCATGGTCTGTAGCGGCAGTAGGTTCTGCGAGCGGATGTAAATGACACCCTGGTAATAATCGTTCCAATGATAGACGGCTGAAAATAACGATATGGTCGCAATAACCGCCATGCTGTTGGGTAATACGATTCTGAATAGGACGCCATAGTCGGAAGCCCCGTCTACCTTCGCAGATTCCTCCAGACTGTCAGGAATGGTGCGGAAGAAACTCATGAAAATGACCATATTAAAAAAAGTGTACATAGAAGGAATGATAAATACCCAGAAATTATCGTATAAGCCCAGCTTCGTCATGAGAATAAACGAGGGGATCAGCCCGCCTGAGAACAGCATGGTAATCAAGGCGATTTTCATATACGCCTTACGGCCAATCAAATTGGACTTGCTCAATCCGTAAGCGACAATGGCGGTGAACAGCACATGCGTTGCTGTCCCGACCACCGTGCGCAGAGTAGTGATGTAAAAACCATTCATCATCGTCTTATCATTGAACACAACACTATAGCTGGCCAGCGATAATTCTTTGGGAAACCAATTGACGGTACCCAGCGATGCCTGCTGCGGCGAGTTGAGCGAGTTAACGAATACAAACCACATCGGGTACAGTGTTAAAAAGCAAACCGCCAGCATCAGCAGGGTATTGCAGACCTCAAATAATCCAATATGCCGAAACTTTCTGCGTCTTTCCATACCTCTGTCCTCCCCCTTTTAAAAAATGCTATCGCCGGTAAGTTTTTTAGCTGTGGAATTAGCCAAAAATAGCAAACCTAGCGCCACAATAGAGCGGGCGAACAGGACGGCTGTTGAGAAGGAATGACGCCCGGATACCAACCCCATGTTGTAGATGTACAAGTCCAGGCTTTCCGCCATTCGCATGTTCATGTTGTTCTTCAACATAAAGATCTGCTCAAAGTTACTACCGAGGATCCCGCTGACAGCGAGAATGAACAGAATAGCGATGGTGGGGCGTATGCTCTGAATGGTGATATGCCACATCCGCTGCCACCGGTTTGCGCCATCCAGCTCGGCCGCTTCGTACAGCCCCGGATCAATACCGGATATTGCTGCTATGTAGATAATGGCGCTCCAGCCGGTTTCTTTCAGCGTATCGGTGAAAAAGGTAATCCACCAAAAGTACTTAGGTTCGCTGTTAAACAGGATTTCGCGTTCCTGAACTCCGATTGCCATCATCAGCTGATTGATCACACCACCCTCGCCCAGCCAGTTGAGCGCAATCCCGCCAAAGATTGTCCAGGCAATAAAGTGTGGCAGGTACGAAATGGTTTGAACCGTACGCTTAAATCGGAGACTCCGTATTTCATTAAGCAATAAGGCAAACAAGATAGGAATGGGAAAGCCCAAGATCAGCTTGATGCTGCTCATCCCCAAGGTATTACGGATCGAACGCCAGAAACGCTCATCCGACAAAAAATCCTGAAAATGCTTTAAACCCACAAATGGTGAATCAAATAAGGGCTTGGCGATACTGTAATCCATAAATGCAATGATGAGCCAAAACATGGGAATATAACAAAAGATAAACATCCAGATGATTCCTGGAATGACCATGCTTTGCAATTGCCACTGCTTAAGAAGCGCTTTCATTTGTCCCGTTCTGTATTGGAACATGTTCCGTCCCCCTTTCTATTTCATCGTATGAAAATGCGCATAGGAAAAAAAGCCCATGATTATGGACCCTATCCCATTTTTTTAGATTTGATTGATCAGCCGCAAAATTTAAGTATGCTGTGATTAAATGAGGGGAGTGTGTGAAGGATGAGCAAGCTAGTATGGGAGCAGAATTTCTTAAAGCAAAATGCTGATTTGAAAGAGTGGAATATACGTATCGGGAATGACTTGCTTGATGACAACGGCAATCCCATAGATACGGGTTGGGGCAACGGCGAGCAGCAGTTTTATAGTGATCATTCCAGCAATCTGTATTTCGATGAATATGGCTTGAACTTGTGCGCGCGCAGTGAAAACATAGAACTAGAGGGAAGGAAGTTTGCATATACCTCGGCCCGTTTGGATACAAAGGACCATTTTTCTTTCTGCTACGGTAAGTTAGTCGTGCGTGCAAAGCTGCCTGTAGGGCAGGGGATATGGCCTGCCATCTGGCTGCTTCCGCAGCATCAGGCTTACGGACCTTGGCCCGCCTCTGGTGAGATTGATATTCTGGAAGCGAAAGGCCGCTTGCCCCAGAAAATCTTTGGCACGCTGCACTACGGCAAGGACTGGGAACATAAAGTCATTGAGGAGTTCTCCTACCAATTAGAAGACGGAACGATTAATCAATTTCGTGATTATGCGCTAGAATGGGACGCTGACAAGATGCGATGGCTGGTAGATGGGCATTGCTTCGCGGAGCATCGCCTGGAGCCAGGCGTGACGCCTTTTGACGAGCCTTTTTATCTGTTACTTAACCTTGCGGTGGGTGGCTGGTATGACAATGTAGCCGTGGATAAATCTGCGCTGCCGTCGGTTATGACCGTTTCGGGGATTTGGCTATATCAATAATTAAGAGGCCCGGTTAGCTTGTTATACAGCTAATACGGGCCTCATTTATTAGAATTAAGACGAGCTTTGCCGGTTGGCTGTGACCAAATCCCAGTATGCTACTAATGTCTAATTCTGTTCAATCATTTGGAGTAAGCTTGATAACGCACTGGAGAAAACCGAATTCCGGCGATACACGAACCATACCTGCAAATTTCGATACCCTTCAGGCAAACGGTGGGAAGTGATGGCCCCAGCCTCTTCTGCTTTGATAATCGACGATTGTGGTAGCAAAGACACGCCGAGTCCAGCGGCTACCCCACTTAGAATCACTTCTAACGTTCCAAATTCCATAATCTGATAAGCATTTATCCCGCTTTCACTTAGGAAGCGCTCAGCTTTTGTCCGGTGTGTACATCCAACGTCGAAGAATAACATCGGCTTCGTAAGCAATTCATGCATGTCGCTTTTACCCGGTTGCGAGATTAGCACCAACTCCTCGTCGAAAGCCGCGATATGATCTATATCAGGCTGATCTATGGGTCCATACACAAAGGCTCCATCTAGTTCGTAATCAAGCACCTTTTGTAAGAGACCATGCGTTTCGCCAGTTACGAGCGATAGATTGACATCGGGATATCGTAAGTGATATTCGGTGAGAAGAGGGGTGAGGTGAATAACCGCTGTCGTTTCGACAGAACCTACACGGAGAAGGCCCGCAGGGTGTTCCGAGTATTGTGTGGATTTCACAGCCTCGTCCATCAGCGTCAGTATTTTATCCGTATATTCTAGCAGGTTCTTACCTGCCGCTGTTAGTGTCATCCCCCGATTAGATCGACGAAAAAGAGGGAGCTTCAGCTCAGCTTCAAGCTGCTGGACCCGGCTCGTCACATTGGACTGAACATAGTTCAAGGCCTGTGCGGCCTTGGTTATGGTGCCCTCGCGTGCAACGGCTTGAAATATTCTCAAATCTCCACTTTCCATTTCCATGCCACCTGCCTGGTATGATTCTTTTTGATAGTCGCCTTCATTTTTGATCATTTTACTGGATTATATCCTCTATGTACAATTCAATATATATTCATTAACAACGATTAAAGGAGTAATCAAAATGAAAGCCATTGTACATGCTGGACAAAGTGGCCTGAAGGGCTTGGAATATAAAGATATTACAGATAGACAGCCGGGTGCTGGCGAAGTGAAGGTAAGGATAAAGGCTGCAGGGCTGAACCATAGGGACTTGTTCATTATGGCAGGCCGGACAGAACAAGATGTCCCTCTAATTATTGGCTCTGATGGCGCGGGCAGGATTGAAGCAGTAGGTGAAGGTGTATCCCACCATATAGTAGGGGCTGATGTCATCATTAACCCGTGTCTCGGCTGGGAATCTGTCGACAATGTTCCACACATTCCAGCCATTGTGGGCGGTCCTTCAGAGGGTACATTCGCCGAGTCTATCATCATTCCTGCGCAAAATGTCATCAGTAAACCAGCGTACCTGTCTTGGGAAGAAGCGGGGGTGCTGCCCCTGTCTGCCTTGACCGCCTATCGTGCTCTGTTCACGAAAGGTCGCTTGCAGCAAGGGGAGCACGTCCTTATTCCTGGCATCGGCGGTGGTGTTGCGACTTATGCCATGATGATGGCGTTAGCAGTGGGTGCACGTGTCAGTGTCACATCACGTAGTGAGGCGAAAAGACAAGCTGCCCTCGCACATGGGGCTAACCATGCATTCGACAGTAACGGTGATTGGAAGGAAAGTATGAATGGGAACAGCGTGGATCTCATCCTCGACAGCATCGGACCTGCGACATTCCCGCATTACTTTGATGTTATTAAACCCAATGGCCGTATTGTCACGTTTGGAGCAAGCTCGGGAGATCGAATAGAGATCCCCGTTCGGTCTATATTTTTCCCGCAAATCAGTATCATTGGTACCTCTATGGGAAGCAGCGAAGAGTTTGCTGATATGCTGCAATTTATGGAACGCCATTCCCTTTCTCCGATCATTGATCGAGTATATCCTATACAAGATACAGCAGAGGCATTTCACAGAATGCAGCAGGGAGAGCAGTTCGGTAATATTGGAATAAGAATAGATTGAGTTGATAACCGTGTACACGGTTACGTCGGGTTAATGGAATATCGGCTTTAAAAACTTCACTGACAGTAGATGTCAGTGAAGTTTTTTTATAATGATGATAATCATTGATCACCGACGGATAGTTGGTATCAATGGATGAATTGTAAAATAAGGAGAGCTTGAGAATGAATCATACGGTATACCTCTATGTATTTGACACAATGGCAGACTGGGAAATAGGTTACTTAACGGCGGAATTGAATTCGGGAAGATATTATAAGAAGGGACTAGCACCATCAAAAATAGTTACCGTGGGTATTGAAAAAACGCCTGTAATAACCATGGGCGGATTGAAAATACTGCCTGACATCAAGCTAGATGAGTGTAGCATTGAAAGCGCAGATACCTTGATTTTACCCGGTGGAGAGACATGGACAGAAGCCATTCATGAGCCCATCTTAAAAATCGCCGAAAGGTGCTTACAGGAAGGCATAATAGTTGCTGCGATTTGTGGGGCTACGATGGGTCTTGCCCAGGCAGGGCTACTGAATTCGCGTGGGCATACAAGCAACGATCTGGGATACCTTAAAATGATCTGTCCTACTTATACGGGCGAAGAGAATTACCAAATGGAGTCTGCTGTAACGGATGGAACCCTGATCACTGCATCTGGAACGGCCCCGTTGGAGTTTTCTGTTCATGTCTTGAGAGCTCTGGATGTGTTTTCTTCAACAACATTAGAGGCCTGGTACAATCTTTATAAGACTCATGAATCTAAATATTTCTTTGAGTTAATGAATTCATTAATAGAGTAAATAGGTCGATTCATGTAGTTTTATTACCATTTTAAGAAACTCGCTGATATAATTAATTTATTAGAAATTAAATTATGTGGTGAATTCATGAAAGAATTGCACAGTGCGGTGAATCGAAAAACATATTATATTGTAATGCTAATGATCATCGTCCTTATGGTTGCTGGATTAGTACTTTCTACAACAGAGCTCAATAGGATTACTTTTGGGTACATTTTGCATGTTTTTTGTGTAATCTTTGTATCTGTTTCTTTGTTGATCTACCCTAAGCATGAAACTCATCTTCTCAGAAGGATCATCATTTTATTAGCATTTGCTTATTTCTATCTTCTTTTCTTTTTATATCCTCAGACTTGGTCCACCTATATTTTTATTTGCCTCATACCTGCTCTTTCTATTCTATTTTATGATTTAAAGTTGTTTTATTTTTCTTTTATTGTAAATGGGATATTGATAGCCCTTACTTTTAGTTATATCTTCTTGATTGATATTAATAGAGGTAATTTATATGCATATTTACATCAAGATAGTATAGGTAATCTTATTAATATAATAGCTATTCAAGCCTTATTATTTCTTATTTTTTATCTTTCTTTTAGAAGAATGAGAAGTCAGCAACTTTATTATGAACAATTACAGCAATCTGAGCGCTTAAAGATGGTCGCACATTTAACGGCGGCTGTGGCACATGAAATCAGAAACCCAGTAACAGTGGTTAGAGGTTTTTTGCAGTTTTATAAAGAAGATTCTTCATTTAGTGATCCTATCAAAAACAAGTTCAAATTAATGATAGATGAATTGAACACAGTAGAACAAATTATCTCGCAATTTCTCACACTCTCCAAACCAAATGGAGACCAGACAACAGAGAAAGTCGATGTGAAGGAAGTTCTACAGAGTGTCTCAGGTCTGCTCAATTCATATGCAATGCTATCTGATCATCAGATTCATATAAATGTAGAGGACGATTGCTTTATTTCCATAAATAAAATTGAGTTTAAGCAGTTGCTCATTAATTTATTGAAAAATGCTTTAGAAGCTTCGGATGTTGGTAAATCCGTATCTGTTATCGCAAAGCGAAATAATAATTTTGTCGAGATAAAAATCATCGATGAAGGAAGTGGAATGTCAGAAGCTGAGGTTAAGTTGTTAGGCACTCCTTTTTATTCAGTAAAAAGTAATGGAACAGGTTTAGGGTTAATGATCTGTTTTAATATCGTAGCAAAATATGATGGAGAGATTCTTTATACAAGCTCTAAAGGTGATGGAACAACCGTTAATATTCGCTTTTTAGCTAAGAATGATCAGTAATATTAGACTCTCGCACAATGGAAAAGTGGATTGCCTCAGGCTTTACGGCTGATAGGCAATCCACTTTTTTGCAGATAAATAAGGATAGGTTGGCTTATCGTTTACATGGTGAAATCACTTATCGGTCTTTACAATGAATACAAAATAATGTCCTCCATAGGAGTGTTGAATACTATTTATTTGATTTAATGTTATAATTATCAAGTTATAATGTATATTATTTTCTGTGAAAAATAGCGGGGAGAGAGTGTGTAATTATGAAAATTGAAAAAATTAAGAATAGAAGTGTTATGTTTACAACCCGAACTACTTCAGGATGGGATCTGAACGTTCAACTGATTTTGGGGGATAAGTACAACTATATTATTGACACAGGGCTTGGCTCTCTAACCGTTGCAGCGATTAAAGAATACATAGGGCATGACACCAAACCAATAATTGTAATAAATACACACTATCATTGGGATCATATTTGGGGAAATAGTTCACTTCAAGATTGCATGATCATATCTCATAAGCTATGTAGAGAAATGATAGAGCAGAATTGGGAGACTACGTTTCAGAAGTATAACAAGTATCTGGAGGGTGAAGCGGAAATGCATCTGCCAAATCTGACATTTGAACAAGAACTGTATTTTCCTGAAGATAAAATAAGGCTCATATACACCCCTGGTCATACCGTGGATTCTATAAGTGTAATTGATGAAGTAGAAAAGGTGATCAATGTAGGCGATAATATCGGCGACTCCGTGGATGAAATTGTTCCAAGTCTCTATGGTGAAAAAGAAGATTATATCAGCACACTATTAAAGTATCGAGAGATGGAGTTTGACACTTGTATCTCCGGCCATAATATAGTTTTGGACAAGCAAGTCATTGATAGAATACTAAGCATCGTTTCTTGAGAAAGAGTGGTAAAAAGAAGGCCCCACGGAAATTCCCAGCTTTTAAATCACAAAACCCTGTCATATAATAGTAACTAACTTAATCTATAAAATTAAAAGTGATATACTAGGTGCAGGTTATAATTGAGAAGATAATACTAACGTGTAAGGGCGGTAAACATGAGCAGCAGACAAACCGAAACAGACGTTATTTTAATTGGTGCCGGAATCATGAGTGCGACGTTGGGGACATTGTTGAAAGAATTAGTACCTGATTGGAAAATTACAGTGTTTGAGAAGCTGGCTAGCGCAGGAGAGGAAAGCTCCAACGAATGGAATAATGCGGGAACGGGGCATGCTGCACTGTGTGAGCTTAACTACACGACCGAAAAACCGGACGGAACGATAGATATCAGCAAGGCTGTTATCGTGAATGAACACTTTCAAGATTCCATGCAGTTTTGGTCTTATCTTGTGAACCGTGATCTGATTCGTAATCCGCAAGACTTTATTATGCCATTGCCACATATGAGCATGGTACTCGGAGAGAAGAATGTAGCGTTCCTGAAGCAACGTTTTAAAGCGCTCTCAAACCACCCGTTATTTCAAGGTATGGAATTCTCCGAAGATCCGAAACAATTGCAGCAATGGATACCGCTTATTATGAAGGATCGGCCATTGAATGAACCGATCGGAGCCACTAAAATCGACACTGGTACGGATGTTAACTTTGGCGCTTTAACGCGCATGCTGTTCAAACATTTAAAGAGTAAGAATGTCGATATTCACTACAAGCATGGTGTCGAAGATATTAGACGAACCAGCGAAGGCTTGTGGGAACTGAAGGTACGGAATGATAGGGGTCAAGTTGAACGCCGTACGGCAAAATTTGTCTTTATCGGCGGCGGGGGAGGCAGTCTTCCTTTGCTGCAAAAATCCGGTATCCCTGAAAGCAAGCATATCGGGGGATTCCCGATCAGCGGGCTGTTCATGGTGTGTAACAATCCAGAAGTTGTAGCCCAGCATCATGCCAAAGTATACGGCAAAGCGAAGGTCGGTGCACCGCCGATGTCCGTTCCGCATCTGGACACCAGATTTATCGATAATAAAAAATCACTACTCTTTGGGCCGTTTGCCGGTTTCTCACCCAAGTTTTTGAAGACTGGTTCGATGTTTGATTTGCTCGGTTCTGTAAAACCCAATAATGTGCTAACGATGTTAGCGGCAGGTGCCAAAAATCTGTCCCTGACGAAATACCTAATCCAGCAAGTGATGCTTTCGAAAGAACAACGTATGGAAGAGCTGCGGGAGTTCATCCCAAATGCCAAAAACGAGGACTGGGATCTATTGGTGTCAGGCCAGCGGGTACAGGTCATCAAAGATACCGCGGCCGGTAAAGGAACACTTCAATTTGGTACAGAGGTGGTTTGTGCCGGTGACGGATCGGTTGCCGCATTGCTCGGCGCTTCCCCAGGTGCTTCGACTGCCGTTTCCGTCATGCTTGAGGTGATCGAGAAATGCTTCCCGCAACATCTCAAAGAGTGGGAACCCAAAATAAAAGAAATGATTCCTTCTTATGGTGTGTCACTGGTGGAAAACCCTGATCTAATCCAAGAAATTCATACTTCTACAGCTAAGACTCTGGGTTTAAGCGGTGAACGGCAACCCGTCAGGTAGACTGTGTATAAAAATAAGCAAAATAGCCTTCGTTCCTGGATTCCATGGAATGAGGGCTATTTGTTTTTCTGAAAATTACCAGCGGACCGAGTAGATAGGGACTTGTATCAGATTTTCTGAATGAAAACTAGAAAAACTCTATTGGACGCGAGGAGGTAAGGATGCTACAGTTTTTATAATTCATACTAAAACAACCGGATTATAATGTTTTAGTGAAATCATATGAAGGAGGGATAGCACATGAAATTCGCTTTATTCAGTCTGATGCTTAATCTTCCGAATGCTCTTACGGGTGAGGCCTTCACCACACAACAAAAATTTCAGAACGTGCTAAAGCAGGCAGAGCTTGCTGAGAAGCTAGGCTTTGATGCTTACGGCGTAGGCGAACGACACGGAGCGCCGTTCTTATCCTCATCTCCACCGGTTGTTCTAACTGCAATTGCAGCCAGAACGAGTCGAATTCGCCTGCTTACGACAGTGACCGTACTGAGTGTACTGGATCCCGTGCGGGTAGCCGAGGATTATGCCACGCTGGATCATCTGTCGGGTGGACGGCTGGAACTGATCATTGGCAAAGGTAACGATCCGCGCCACTATCCGCTTTTCGGAATTAAGGAAGAGGAGCAGTGGGAATCCCTTGCTGAGCGCTATGAGTTGCTCAAGCGGCTGTGGAGCGAAGAAAACGTCACTTGGCAGGGACGCTACCGGACGCCGCTGGATAAGGTGACGACACAACCCCGGCCATACCAGAAATCCATTCCGGTATGGCATGGCAGTGCCTCTAGTCCGCTATCTACCGAGCTTGCAGCGAAGTACGGGGAGCCGATCTTCTCGTCAAATGGCTTTCACCCGATGGCCAAGTACAAGGCCTTAATTGACCACTACCGTGAACGTTGGGAGTACTATGGGCATGATCCGAAAGATGCTGTCGTCGGAGCGGGTGGTGGCAGTCTATATTTGGCGGATACGAAGGAAGAGGCAATCCGTAGATATAAGCCTTATTATGAGGCATTCAGCTCGACAGATTCGGCGAAGCATAATCAATCGCCATTCAAGAGCCTTGAAGATACAGTAGAGAACGGTCCAACGCTGGTTGGCAGTCCAGAGAGTGTAATCGAAAAGGTGCTGACTTACCACCGTGCCTATGGACATCAGGTGCTTAGCATCGGTGCGGACGGCTTGAGCGAAGCTGAGCAGCTTGAGCAAATAGAGCGGTTCGCTAAGGATGTTATGCCAGTTCTACGGCGAGAAATTCCCAGCACGGTGTGGGACGGTAAGGCACTGACTTTGCAGCAGGCATAAGTTCAAAGCATAGTCTACTAGAACGTTTAAGAGAAAAGGGGAGCTGAGTATGAAGAGACAACGGTTTATCAAATGGGCGACTTATGTATCGTTAACGGCGGCATTGACATTGGTCATGGCAGGCTGCGCGGCCAAAGGCGGAGAAGCGACTAGCTCTACCGATTCTTCTGCAGCGGCTCCAGCGGTTGCTAAGCCCGTGGAAGGCGGGGAGCTGACCTACGCGCTGGCGACATCTCCTGACACGCTCGATCCGGGAGCAAGCGGCTTCGCGGTATCGCATCGGGTGTTCCGAAATATCACGGATAGCCTCGTCGTTCAGCTTCAGGATGGAAGCTTCCAGCCTTGGCTGGCAACGGAGTGGACGAAATCGGAAGACGGCAAGACGTATACGTTCAAGCTGCGTCAGGACGTCAAGTTCCAGGATGGAACGCCATTCAATGCAGCGGCTGTCAAAGCGAATTTTGACCATATTACGACCTCGGCTAGAGGTCAGGCCAAATCCCTGATCGGTCCTTTTGAATCGGCGGAGGTGGTGGATGACTATACCATCAAGTTAATCCTATCCCAGCCGTTCGAGCCGTTCCTTAGCGGGCTGAGCTCAGCGTTCCTCGGCATCTCTTCACCACAGGCCATACAGCAGTATGGTGATCAATATGGTAAGCATCCCGTAGGCACGGGGCCGTTCAAATTTGTCAGTTGGACGGAGAACGACGAAATCGATCTGGAGAAGAATCCTGACTACAACTGGGGGCCACCAACTGCGGATAACAGAGGACCATCGCATCTGGATAAACTGACGTTCAAGATTGTGCCGGAAGAGGCGACACGGATCGGTAGCGTACAAAGCGGGCAGCTGCTGGCTGCAGAAGCGGTTCCACCTCAGAACATTGCCGCACTTAAAAATGATCCTCAGTTCCAGGTGGACCAGGCGATCACGAACGGAACAGCCTTCTCCCTCTATTTCAATTTGAAGAGTGACATTTGGAGTGATATCAAGGCGCGCCAAGCTGTTCAGCTTGCGGTCGACGTCGATACCATCGTCAAAACCTTGTACCTCGGTACATACGACCGGGCTTGGTCGTCCATTACACCAGGGCTACTCGGATATGATACATCGCTTGAGAACAAGATCAAACCCGATCTTGATAAGGCAAACCAGCTGCTGGATGAAGCAGGCTGGAAGAAAGGTGCGGACGGCATTCGTGAGAAGGACGGCAAGAAGCTGATTCTCCGATATCTTGATGGTTCGCCGAACCGTGAGAAGCGTAACGACATCGCAGCCATCGTCCAGCAGCAATTGAAAGCGATCGGCGTCAATGTGACACTTAACATTACAAAGGATACGAGTACACCACTGAAGGAAGGCAACTTCGATCTGTTTGGCAATTCCCAGGTGAAGGCTGATCCTGACGTGATGCGGAGCATTTTCCAGTCCGGCAAGGAATACGCCAACGGCGGCACGAACTGGTCGAATCTGTCCGATCCTGAAGTCGACAAGCTGCTTGATCTCGGCTCAGAGGAGTCTGATTTGGAGAAGCGGAAAGAAGCCTACACCAAAATCCAGCAATATCTGATTGATCATGCTGTTATCCTCCCAATCTATGTATTCCCTTATACGGTAGCCCATCCGAAAACGGTCGAAGGTCTGAAATTCGATCTGCTCGGGTATCCGCAATTTTACGATGTAAGCATCCATAAATAATCGGGGAGGAGGCCAATGAAATGGCCGGAACCATTGTAACGCGATTGCTCACTTCGCTGCTCGTTGTGGTCGGTTCGTCGATGCTTGTCTTCCTCATCATGTATGTACTGCCCGGTGATCCGGTGCTGCAGATGCTGGATGGCAATGCGACATCGCCTGAGGCCATTGCCGATTTGCGCCATCAACTCGGATTGGATCAGCCGTTCTATGAGCAATTCTCCCGCTACTTCATCCATTTGCTGCAAGGAGATTTCGGCCATTCGCGGATTACACAAGATCCGGTTCTGCCTAAAATCCTCGAGCAGGTTCCGGCTACGCTAGCGCTTACTTTCGTCAGCGCTGCTGTCTCCATCGTGGTTGGCATTCTTCTCGGCGTCTTGTCTGCGATCCACCGGAACGGCATCATCGACGTGCTGGCACGGTTTGTTGGCCTATTCGGCATATCGATGCCGTCGTTCTGGACGGGGATTCTGCTGCTACTGCTGTTCTCCATTAAGCTGGGCTGGTTTCCGGCGATGGGCTCTGGAAGCTGGAAAACACTCGTGCTGCCCGGCATTGCGCTTGGGCTCGTAGGTGCAGGTTTTATCGTCCGGATGGTCCGCAATACGATGCTTGAGATCATGAGTGAGCCGTTCATCCTGACCCTACGCGCCAAAGGGCTTGCGGAACGTGCGGTCATGTATCGTCATGCGCTGCGCAATTCCTTGATTCCTGCATTGACGATGATTGGGGTCATGATCGGCGAGTTGCTGAGCGGGACGGTCGTGATCGAGACAGTGTTCGCTCGGCAAGGGATCGGCCGTATCCTCGCTGATGCAATCATGGCAAAGGATATACCGGTGGTGCAGGGCGTTGTTTTTTTCACCGCGATCATCTATGTGTCCGTGAACGTGCTGGTAGACATTTCGTATTCGTTAGTTGATCCGCGCATCCGGCGGTCGACCTAAGAAGTCGCATAGAGGGGGGAGAAACCAGAATGAAAGATGCAACTGCGCTTAAGCCACTGTGGAAAAGCGAAAGAAAACGACCTGCAAGGTCATGGCATCTCGGCGTATCTGATTTGTTTCTATACGCGGCAGAATTGGTTGTGCTGTTTCTGATCGTTTGTGCGATTGTGCCGGGGTGGGTCGCGCCCTATTCCCCCACGATGATGGATGCGGCTCAGTTGCTGCAACCGCCCAGCGCCCAGCACTTACTGGGAACCGATTATTTCGGAAGAGATGTGTTCAGTCTGATCGTCTACGGAAGCCGGGATTCGCTGCTGATCGGTCTGGCTTCCGTCATCGTGGGTGGTCTGACTGGTGGTATTCTCGGGGCCTTCTCCGGCTATGTCGGAGGATGGATCGATCAAGTCATCATGCGTATTATCGAGGTTCTGATGACGATACCGGGGATTCTGTTGGCGCTGGCGATTGCTGCTGCCATCGGGCCCAGCTTGATTAACGTCGTACTGGCAATAGCCGCAGGAACGATTCCGCGCTATGCAAGGGTGATGCGTAGCCAGGTGCTTAGCGTCAAGAACCGGGCGTTCGTTACAGCCTCCCGTTCTATCGGAAGCACGGGGTTTCGCATTTTCCGCAAGCATGTGCTGCCCAACTCGCTGGCACCGTTTCTTGTTATGGCGACAATAGGCATCGGCACCTCCATTCTGACTGGATCGGGGCTTAGCTTTCTCGGGCTTGGGGTCATCAAGGAAATTCCAGACTGGGGCACTGTGCTGGCACAGGGACGCGGGTATTTGACGGTAGCCTGGTGGATTTGTACGTTCCCAGGGCTTGCTATTGCGCTATTCGTACTGGCTATCAACATCATTGGAGACCGGCTGCGGGATAAGCTGGATCCGAGAAAAAGCGGCGCCTGACTGGCGGAAGGAGGCAGTATATGACCCGGCCCTTGCTGGAAATCGAAAGCTTGAAGGTTGAATTCCAGGCATCCGGCGGCACACTTGTGCCGATCGCGGATGTCTCCTTTGATATCGGTCGAGGTGAGACGGTATGTCTGGTCGGTGAATCCGGCAGCGGTAAGACGATTACGTCCAAAGCCATCATGCGTTTGACCGACTTCGACCGGGGGCGCATCGCGGCGGGCAGTGTTAAGCTGGACGGTCAAGAGTTAACGACGCTCCCCCAGAACTTGCTGCGGGCCATTCGCGGCAAAAAAATCGCGATGATCTTCCAGGAGCCGATGGCGGCGTTCGATCCCGTCTTTACGATTGGTGCCCAGCTTGTGGAGACGATTCGCCGTCACGACAAGCGCAGCGTGAAGGAAGCCCGGGCGCATGCGGAGGAGTTACTTCGCCGCGTCGGCTTCCCGGAGCCGAAGCTACGCCTTGCGCAATACCCGAATGAGTTATCCGGGGGGATGCTCCAACGGGCAATGATTGCCATGGCGCTCGCCTGTGGACCGGAGCTTCTAATCGCAGATGAGCCGACAACAGCGCTCGATGTCACGATTCAGGCGCAGATTCTCAAGCTATTGAACGAGCTGAAGGCGGAATACGGGATGTCCATTCTGCTGATCACCCATGACCTGGGGATCGCGGCCGAGATGGCTGATCGGATGATCGTCATGTATGCCGGACGGATCGTAGAGCAGGCACCGGCAGCCCGCCTGTTCGAGCAGCCGCATCACCCTTACACAGCGGGGCTGCTGCGTTCCATTACGACGATGGACAGCGACCGCAGCGCGGCGCTGTATACCATTGAAGGCACGCCGCCCAATGTGGCGGAATTCCCTTCCGGCTGCCGGTTTCATCCCCGCTGCCCGCTGGCTACCGACCAATGCCGTACTGAGGTGCCGCCGCTGGCGGGAGAGGACGGCCATGAAGCAGCTTGCTGGCATACGGATAAGCTTCTGAACGATCAGGACATCGGTCAGGTAGCGGAGCGCCGGACAGTACTACTGAGTGCTTCGGGGACGATAGCTGAGTCCCATAAAACGTCGTTTCCAAGTGTCGCAGCTGAAGCGCTAACGAAGGCGCCACCGCTATTTGAGGTTTCCGGATTAACGAAGCATTATCCAGTTAAAGGGCCCTTCGGCTTGACCAAGGCCGTCGTCCATGCAGTGGATGACGTTTCCTTCACGATTCGCAAAGGAGAGACTTTTGGGCTTGTCGGCGAATCCGGCAGTGGCAAATCTACGCTCGGGCGCGTCCTGATTCAGCTGGAGCAGGCCAGTGCTGGCCGCGTCTTATTCAGCGGCGAAGACCTGACGGATATGAACGCTGCGAGGCGCCGTGATGTCCGCCGGGATATGCAGATGATTTTCCAAGATCCATATGGCTCGGTCAACCCAAGATGGACGATTGGTGAGACCATTGCCGAACCGTTAGTCGTGCATGAATCGCTGCCTGCTGCGCAGCGGAAACAACGTGTGGAAGGGCTGCTGCAGCTAGTGGGTCTGAACCCGGCTTGGGCTGACCGCTACCCGCATGAATTTTCGGGCGGGCAGCGCCAGCGGATCGGGATTGCCCGCGCAATCGCTTTGCAGCCGAAGTTCGTGCTGGCAGACGAAGCTGTGTCCGCACTTGACGTGTCGGTACAGGCTCAGATCGTCAACTTAATGCAGAATCTCCAGAGCACGCTCGGCTTAACCTACGTATTTATCGCACACGGTCTTAATATCGTCCGGCATGTGTCGTCACGCATCGGGGTCATGTATCTTGGCAAGCTGGTCGAGGTCGCGCCGGCAGATGAATTATTCCAGCACCCGGCCCATCCCTACACAGCTGCGCTGATTGCGTCCATTCCTTGGCCGGACCCCAGCCGCAAAAGGGAATTCGTCTCCATTCAAGGAGAAATCCCCTCGCCGATGTCTCCGCCCTCTGGGTGCAGATTTCATACGCGCTGTCCAGTGGCTACGGCAAGGTGTCGGGAAGAGGAGCCGAAGCTTGCCGACATTGGCAGTGGCCATGCGGCAGCCTGTCATTATCCGCTCTAATCCATCCCCATTTTCATCTTAAGGAGGCCATCTGACTATGAAATTCGCATTGATGAGCTTGCTGCTCAATACGCCCAACGCCCTGACGGGAGAATCGTTCACGACACAGGAGAAATTCCAGAACGTGCTGAAGCAGGCTGTGTTGGCCGAGGAGCTGGGCTTTGACGCCTACGGCGTAGGTGAACGACATAGCGCACCATTCATCGCTTCATCGCCGCCAGTTATACTTACTGCTATTGCCGCGAGAACCTCTCGTATCCGTCTGCTGACGACCGTGACGGTCCTTAGCGTACTCGATCCGGTCCGGGTGGCGGAGGATTATGCGACACTCGATCATCTTTCGGGTGGACGAATCGAGCTGATCATCGGCAAAGGCAACGACGCGAGCCATTATCCGCTCTTCGGCATTTCTGAGGAGGAGCAGTGGGAATCACTTGCGGAACGGTATGCACTGCTAAAGCGGTTATGGAGCGAGGAAAATGTTAGCTGGCAGGGGCGCTATCGCACGCCACTGGAGAATGTCACGACCCAGCCGCGGCCGTTCCAGCAGCCGATTCCGATCTGGCACGGAAGCGCCTCAAGCACGCATTCGACGGAGCTGGCCGCTAAATACGGCGAGCCGTTGTTCTCCTCCAATACGATCCACCGCCAGTCCAAGTACACAGCCCTGATCGAGCATTACCGCGAGCGGTTGGCTTTTTATGGTCATGATCCCGCGAAGGCAGTCATCGGTTCAGGCGCGGGCGGCGCTATTTTTATAGCTAATACGACCGAAGAGGCGATCAAGAAATTCCGGCCTTATTATGATGCGTTCCATGGCAGGCTGAAAGCTCCGCACGATCTGTCGCCTTTCCGGGATCTTGAAGACAATATCGAGAATGGTCCGATTCTGGTCGGCAGTGCCGAGCATGTGATTGAGAAAATACTGCGCTATAACAAGGCGTTTGGCAATCAGGTGCTAAGTATCAGCGTGGACGGCTTGACGGAATCGGAACAGCGCGAGCAGGCGGCACGCTTCGCCGAAGAGGTTGCTCCTACCCTGCGGCGCGAGATCAAGAGCTCGGTATGGAATGATGTGAACCCAGCAGTGGAAAAGGAAGCCGTTCAGGAGCCCGCCGTATAGGCCGGTGAATGACGGGAATCTTTTAGCAGAACGAGATGAATTATGGACATGGAGGGTTTTCTGCACATTTTATAGAATTGTACTATTTATAAAATGTGTAGAAAGCAGGTCCTAAATTTGATTACTTTAGAAGCTGTTAGCGAACCAATGTCGCCAGAAAATATTGAAATTCAAACATCTATGATGAACTCTCAGCCGTCTTATAATCTTGTGGTTATGGGTAAAGCGTTATTAACATCTGAAGAGATATTGGAAGAGAATACGAATAATTTCGAATCTGGTGAAAAGATGTTTTACATCAGAAAGCATGATGAAAACATCGGGATAGTCACATACCTCCTGAGAAATCCACATGATAATCATACGTGGATTGGTTTACTGATAATACATAAGGATCATGAAGGCCATGGAATTGGAAGAGAAGCAGTGGAATTGATAGAGAGTAAATTGCGTCAGGAAAACGTAGACAAGGTAAGGCTCTGTGTTCAAAAGGAAAATGAAAGCGGGGCTCTATTCTGGGGCAAGAATGAATATGTCATTGTTAACAGCAGCATAGACCAGCGTGGCAATCCTATAGATATCTATGAAAAGAAACTGTAGAAAAAAGATAGCCCCATTGAGCTGCCGGATCTTGAATGTCCGTGCAAAGCCAATGGGGCTATTTTTCTCTTTTATAGTATTTGCTCGAATTCAGCAAGCGGGCGTAACAGATTCTGCTTCACGATGCGGGCAGCAGCGTCTGAATCATGTTCTTCCAAAGCCTGAATAATTTGCTCATGTTCTTCAGCTGCGGCCAGCGTTTGGCCTAGAGGCTGCTTCAGGAAAAAGTATTTAAAGCGGCGAATATGAATTTGCAAGGAAGAACAGAAGGAAACAATGTAAGGGTTATCGCCAATCTCCATGATTAAGTTATGGAATTCTTCATCATATTCCAGTGCCTGATATAGATCTTTATCCTTGATACTCTGTGTGAACAAACGATTCAGCTCACGCAGTTGTTGGATTTGTTCAGGCTCGATCCGCTGGGCAGCCGTTTCGACAGCCAGGGCATGCAGTACCCCAAGGGGAGCGTATAGCTTACTGATATGATCTTTATCAATAGTGGTTACGCGTGTATCTTTGCCCGGAAACATCTGAACGAGCCCTTGAGCCTCAAGCAATTGCAGTGCTTCCCGGACGGGTGTTCTGCTCACGCCAATTGCCGCGGCGAGCGCGGCGTCGTTAAGCTTCTCATCCGGCTGCAGTGTACCTTCTATAATCCACTTCTTTAACTGGGATAATGCCAGGTCTTTGGCCGTGGAGCGGGTTGGTTTTGGATAATCGGAAGGAATAGGCATTATATTTCATCCTCTTTGTTGTAATGACAGATATACGCCAAGCAGGTATCTCTGTCGGTTGGTTTTTAATATATCGCATACTGCTAGCGAAATCAATTCAAAGATAGCTCTAGCGCTGAGCAACTCCCCTAGGCTATTTTTACTATTGAAATGATAAATTTAAAAAAGAGACGTTATTCAATAGCGAATCTTCCATCTCATTAAGATAGCGGATTTCCTCCTCTGTTAATTGATCTTTGTCTAAATGTACCGAATGATATGTGAAGGAATAGAGATGTCTGTAATCAATGAAATACGCAATTTCTTTAAAGAAGGGTGTATTGGGGTTCGCACGGGTATATCCACTCATAAATGAGCTAAAGAAGTTTTTAGCGAATCCATCTCTTTCAGATTTTGGAACCGTGAGAGCTGCATGATAGATAACAATGGCGATATCGTAAGCAAACCAATGGTATTCACTATCGCCAAAATCGATAAGAGTGAGTTCAGATCCTGTCTTTAATAAATTTCCATGATGCAGGTCACCGTGAATCAGTCCGAAGGAGTCACTCGAGATAGGTAACGCATGCAACTCTTTTATGTACTGTTCCCATTTTTGAATAAGCTCAGGGTTGAGAGGAAGTGTCTCCACATTTAGTAGTAAATGGTTTTGATCCCAATGAGGACGAGCGTGAACGGCTGAATATCCTTTGGAAAAGAGGTGTACCCTGCCCAATAATTCGCCCCACTTTTCAAATAAAGCCTCCCCCCAAGCCTCTTGCTGCTCTGGTGCAATGTGGACACCGTTTATCTTTTCAAAAGCTACATAGTAGTACTCTTCATTAACGGGTTGAATGTATTCATTCCCTACAGTACGTAGAGGCCGAACGACATGGACCCCTTGCGTATGTAAGTATTCCAGCCACTCCAACTCCGATAACGTGTCCCTTTCGGAATGATTTGTTTTCTCCACTATTTTCACAATAAAAGGATCTTTCGCACCGGCCTCGAAGACATTGTCATTATATCCCCCAAGAAGCTTAACTTCTGCCGGGCTTATGCCTAGTTGAGAGATCATTTCACTTACGATTGTTTGATGGATCATGCACTCACTCCTTTACAGATTCTGTATTTCAAATATAATCCATTGTATGTAATAAAAGCGAATCTGAGAGAATGACCCTCCGCATTGTTTTCTCCCCAATAATCACGCGACCGGACCAGGATTGTTTCCACCCTCATTTGGCAACAATGACTGGCAGGAGGGATGGGTAATATGCATGCTTATTGGGACATTTTATTTCGGGCCGCACTTTCGATTTTAGCGCTTTTACTGGTAGCCAAGCTGCTGGGGAAGCAGACAATCTCTAATATGACGTTTCACGATTTTGTGACCAGTATAACGCTGGGCTCCATTGCGGGAAATCTGGCGTTTAATGAATCGTTAAGAACATCCTATTTCATACTGGCGCTTATTGTAGTCACGGCTGTGTCATTTTTGCTATCCTACATAGCTTTGAAGAACCGTAAATTAAGAAACTGGATCTCTGGTTCTCCTACGGTACTGATCGAGAATGGGAAGATTCTTGAGCATAACATGAAGAAACTAAGGTACACACTCGATACTTTGGCTCAGGTATTGCGGGGCATGGGGATTTTCAATATGGAAGAGGTGGCTTATGCGGTGTTGGAGGATAACGGGACAGTCTCAGTATTGAAGAAAGAGGAGTACCAATTCGTCACGAAAAAGGATATGAAGCTTCCTGTGAAGACACAGCATTTTCCGGTGGAGTTCGTCATGGATGGGGTCATCATGGAGAAGAACCTGGAGAGTCATGGGTTGACTACAGAATGGCTAGAAAAGCAAGTAAAGCGCAAGGGGAAGCAGCTGTCCGATGTGTTCTACGCCGTAAGGGGCACGCAGCATCAGCTCTTTTTTGATTTCTATGAGGATGGTATCCAAAAGCCGGTGGATAAGGAATAACGCACAATGGACGACCGGAAGAGCCCCCGCTCCACTTTAACATAGTAGTATTAATACCCGTATAAATAGGCAACTGTCAGCGGTGGATTCTACCTTGTATGATGTCTGTAGTTCGCATTAGAAAGGTGGAGAAAGCTTTGAAAAAAAGAACGCTTGGAAACAGCAAACTGGAGGTATCCGCTCTAGGTCTTGGTTGTATGGGCATGTCCGACTTCTATGCCGGGCGGGATGAAGCGGAATCCATCCGCACCATTCACCGGGCATTGGAGCTTGGCGTTACGCTGCTCGACACTGCAGATGTCTATGGTTTAGGCGAAAATGAAGAACTGCTCGGACGGGCTCTGAAGGGCCGCAGAGATGGGGTTATCTTAGCAACCAAGTTCGCCGCAGTAGTTGGTGAGAATGGTGCCGTTAGCGTCAACGGCCGCCCTGAATATGTAAAGGCTGCATGTGATGCCAGTCTGAAACGTCTCGGTGTCGATCATATAGATCTCTACTATCAACATCGCGTTGATCCGGATACACCAATTGAAGAAACTGTAGGCGCGATGGCTGATCTTGTCAAAGCAGGCAAGGTTCGTTATCTCGGTCTGTCGGAAGCTTCTCCTGAGCTTATTCGCCGTGGACATGCCGTTCATCCTATCACAGCGTTGCAGACGGAATATTCGCTATGGGATCGCGATGTTGAGGAGTCCATTCTGCCGACATGCCGCGATCTAGGCATCGGCTTCGTGCCTTACAGCCCGCTCGGCCGCGGTTTCTTGACCGGACAGATCCAGCGCTATGAGGATCTTGAACCAGACGATTACCGTCGTACTTCTCCAAGATTCCAAGGCGAGAACTTCCAGAAGAATCTCGACCTTGTGACCAAAATCAAGGAGCTCGCAACTGAGAAGGACTGCAAGCCATCTCAGCTAGCCTTAGCTTGGCTACTTGCTCAGGGAGAGAACATCGTGCCGATTCCGGGAACGAAACGCACGCTATATCTTGAAGAGAACCTTGGTGCACTGGACGTTGAACTGACACAAGATGACCTTGCCCAGATCGAAGCGATCGCTCCGCAAGGCATTGTCTTCGGTTCCCGCTACTAAGATTAGGTACAAATAAAAAGGAGCTGTCTCATCGCATCTTTGTCTGCGGTGGGGCAGCTCCTTTTGCTGTTCACACAGAGCGCTGGCTTTATCGCTGGCGTTCTTAGGTTTGCGCTGGTCTGTTCAACTCCACGTTTTTTGCATTTGAAAAATCATTCGTATATACTACTACCATTCTTAGCTTGAATATTACGTACTGAAAGGCTGGTGGGCTTTGAATGAATCATACAAAGCAGCGTCATCACGAGCTTGGGGACTTTCTCAAAACCCGCCGGGCAAAGATTTCCCCCGAGCAAGTAGGGCTGCCCGCAGGAATACGCCGTCGTACGCCGGGACTGCGCCGTGAAGAGGTTGCTTCTCTGGCAGGAATCGGCGTAACCTGGTACACCTGGCTTGAACAGGGACGTCCGATTCAGGTGTCCATACAAATATTGGAGAGCTTGTCCAGAGTACTGATGCTCAACCGTCAGGAGATTGTGCACCTGTATGCTCTTGCCCAACATGTTCCTCCTTCCTATTATCCCAGCCCTGAAGAGGTTAAGCCGATGCATCAGCATGTATTGGATAATCTAATGGAATCCCCAGCCATGATCGTGGACAACCGCTGGAATGTTATTGCCTGGAATCGGGCTGCAGCGCTTGTATTCTGCGATTTCACCCAATTAGAGTGCAGCAAGCGCAACCTGATGCGAATCATGTTCACTGATAAACATTTTGCCGGACTGTTCCCTGATTGGGAGATTAGTGCCCAGACGATGCTGGGCAAGTTCCGGGCCGATTGCAGTCAATATATTGAAGATCCATGGATTACGCAATTTGTTGATGAGCTTAGATCGCTAAGCAAGGAATTTGATCAATGGTGGCCTATGCACCGGATCGACAAAGACCGGGATATGTACAAATTGCTGAATCATCGCCTGGCAGGACAGCTTAATTTTGAGATTACAAGCTTTCTTATATCGGAAAATACAAACCTGAAGATGTATGTCAATACGCCTAAGAATGGTACGGATACAAGGCAAAAGCTGAAGCAATTGCTGGAAGCAGACGTTAGTGAGCAAGTCCTTGTGCATCCATAAGTGGAACACGGAAACAGTGGTAAATGGATGAATATAGTCAGGGCACTCTTCGGGGTGTCCTGACTATTTGTGCGTAGCGGGCCAAGCGTATATTACATCCGATCCAAGCCATATAATGATAGGGCAGACTGTGCAAGCTTGTCCGTGCTGGAGAGTGCTGTACTGGAAATGGTATACTTCTAATAGATACTGGAGTTTCTCACGGGAGGGTATGGAAGATGAGCGATGAGTTGTTGGAACAACTGGAAACATGGCATGAGGAAGATGAATTTCAAGAAATCGTAGATGCGATTATGGAGATTCCTGAAGAAGACCGGGATTATGAGTTAACCAGTCATTTGGGGAGAGCGTTGAATAATTTGGGCGAATACGAAGAGGCGCTTCAGCAGTTTGAGAAGATCAGTGAGGAAGGCCTGGAGGATGCGCTCTGGCATTACCGGGTTGGCGTGTCTCATTATTATCTCAAGCAATATGACGAAGCACGGCAAGCTTTTGAAGCAGCTGATAAGCTGGACCCCGAAGATGAGGATACCTTGGAGTTCCTGGAGTGGATTCGGGAAAAGACGGCGAAGAAACCGGCGAAAACGCCAACGAAGACTTCTTTAAAGGCAGTTGACCCCTCAAACTTCTGGGATGACAGCGAAGCTGCCTTGCAAGAGTATGTATCTGAGCCGCCGACAGATGAACTGATCGATTCCGTGGAAGAACAATTGGTCTTCAAGCTGCCTCCATCCTATGTTGCTTTGATGAAATTACATAACGGCGGTATTCCTAATCATACGAGTTACCCTACAACAGAAGGAAAATACATTACGATCGCTGGTATTCGTGGAATTGGACGGGACAAGCCTACTTCACTGTGTGGAACAGCAGGCAGCCGATTTGTAATTGAAACTGAGGGTTATCCGGAGATTGGCGTCGTCATTGGCGACAGTTTTGCTCCAACAGAAGGTGTGATTATGCTGGACTATCGTTCATCCGGTAATGTCGGAGAACCGGAAGTCGTCCATGTCAGCCAAGAGAAGGGTCATAAGATTACAGAGCTAGCACCTAACTTCGAGACCTTTATCCGCGGACTGGTGAGTGAAGAGGTTGGCGTGACCGAGTAAGATAATCATTTAAAAAAACGAGCCACTAGAGTAATTCTAGGGCTCGTTTTGTATATTTATCGGGACTTTGCAGACATTAACCGGCTGCCCAGACATCCAATTCAATTTTTAATTCAGGCAGACCTAAGCCTTGTATATATGCAACCGTCATGGACGGCGATGTGGGTCCGAATACAGCGTTCCACTTTTCATAGAAATGATCCCAATCGATCTCTTCAGTCGCCCAGATGTTTATTTTAATGACATGGTCAGGCGTCAGTTGTTGAGAAGATAAGATGGCGACGATATTGTTCATGGTGTTTGTCACTTGCTCATTAAAATCGGCGGGAATATGATTGTCCTGATCGATGCCGATTTGACCGGAAAAGACGTATAGCTCTGCATTTCGTTCTATTTTGGTGACATGACTGTAGTTTCCAACAGGCTTCGCGATCATTTCGGGGTTATATCGTTGAACTGGAATTTGTTTAAGATTCATTGTGTGTAGGTCTCCTTATAAATGGAAAATACATAATGGTTTACGATTATATATTTTCACCGTTTTTTTATAGAATACTAGCGATTTAGACAGACGTATCCCGTCAATCTCGATTCTAGAAAAAAACAGCCGTAGAATACCCGATACCAGAGGCTAAGGATTTAATCGATCTCTTTTTCATCAGGTACTCCTCCTTCATGTTATAAGTGACTTACCGCTCAATAGTAACATATGCAGATAAGAAGCACAAAAATGGACGGGAACTAGAGTTGTGCTACTTGTTGAGAAACTTTACTGTGACGCTTATCACGGGTGAGATACCTTAATCTCTTTACTGTGAGAATCATTATCAATATAATGTAGGGAAACCGCAGTAATGCGGCTGAGGGGATGATGCACTGCGATGAACTTGAATGAGCATATTATGCTGTGGAACCATACTTCGGTGAAAATAATGGATGTACGGTATATACTGCTGGAGCAGGGGGAAACGTCGGTGGAGTACTGTCTCCCGGCTAGTACTTTTGTGTATGTGGTTAGCGGCCGTGCAACAATTTGGCTGGATAATTCAATGTATAGCGTGAATCGGTTCCACGTCCTGCATGGAGGGAAAGGCTCGCGTCTTGACATCGCAGTTGAAGACCAGCTTGAGTATTATTTGGTATTATACAAAGCTGGACTGACATGGCCAGCCACTCAGGAACAGTCACGGCTGCTGGGGCCAAACAAACCGTTTCAGCTTCAATATTCATTCGTACCGTTATATCCGCTCTCACTGCTCGGCCAGGTGGAGCTTATGTTTCAAGAGTGGATGAAGTCTGCGCCGTTGGAAAAGTTACATGCAAGAACGCTGTTCTATCAATTCGTGTATGAACTGTTAAGCCAGATGCAGCAGCAGGGCATTGAACCTATGCGTCCTGACCTGGTGGCACAGGCACTCCGATTCATGAATGACCGCTATATGGAGCCTATAACACTTGAGGTGATGGCGGACCTGTTAGATTGCAGTACGAGATATTTGACTAAGCTGTTCAAAAGCAGAATGAAGGAAAGCCCGATACGCCTTCTCACACAAATTCGTATGAACAAGGCTGCGCAGCTATTAATAGATTCAGAAGGTACCTTGCAAGAGATTGCTCAGCGTGTAGGCTACCCTGACGCACATTCACTGAGCCGTAGCTTCAAGAAGCATTATGGTGTGGCGCCTGCATTGTTCAGAACGAAGGGACGCATTGAACATTTAGTTCCCAAATTGCCCTTTAATGCTTCCCGATCTGCCATTGTGCCTGGCATTCCGATTCGATATATTGATAATGAATGTGAGAATAATTATCAATTGTATGGAAAAGGGGATATACATATGTACAAACAATACAAATCAACCTCTATGGCAACAGCAACATTGCTGTTATGTATGATGTTGTTGCTTAGTGCCTGTTCAAGTGGTAGTACGAGTACGGGCAATAGCGCTGCTGGCACAGGAGGTGCTGCAGTAGCGGGTCAGAATTCCAATGATGCAGCTCCAGCACAGTCATCCCAAGCGGCTTTAACCAAAAACTATACGGACAGTCAAGGAACTGTGGTCATTCCGGCGAATCCACAGCGGATAGTAGATCTGACGGGTAGTTTTACCGGTAATTTACTAGCACTAGGCGTCAAACCGGTGGGGGCACAAAGTGATGCTCTAAAGAATCCGTTCCTGAAGGGCTTGGTGGACGGAGTCGAAGCTGTTGGTGACACATTCTCGCCAGAGAAAATCTTGAGCCTGCAGCCTGATCTTATTATTGTGGTCGCTGCCGATGTGATGGAGCCAACCTACAAAGAGTTGGACAAAATCGCCCCGGTCGTTCGTATAGAATATGGAAAGTATTCTTACAAAGATCTGATGCTCGAATACGGGAAGCTTGCAGGCAAGGAGCAGGCCGCAGAGGACTGGGTCAAAGAATGGGACCGGAAAATCAATGAATATAAACCGCAAATACAGGAGGTCGTAGGTGACAGAACAGTTTCCATCCTCCAGCCGTATGCCAAGGGAATTTATGCATTTGGCGATTTTTATGCCAGGGGTGGTGAAATTCTGTACGGAGAGCTTGGCTTGAAGGCCCCTAAGATTATTCAGGAGGAGGTTCTAGACAAACACGAAGGATTTGCTGACTTATCTCTGGAGCAGCTGCCGGAATATGCTGGTGATTTTATCTTTACGAGCAACTGGGGATGGGACGACGGTGACCCGGATGTGGTATATGGCAGCCCCTTATGGAAGAGCCTTCCCGCTGTAAAAGAGAATCGTGTGTTTTTTATGAATGCCAAAGGTTCTTATTATAATGATGCTGTATCTATGGAAGCTCATCTGGACTTTATTATCAAGAGCTTCCTTGGAAAATAAAATCTACACTTCTTACGCTTGAATAAGGGCGCCCTGTGGGCGTCCTTATTCTTCGTATGATCAGATGTAGCTGCTATTGCTTTTACTCCTGCGAGAGTCAGAGTCGTTTATACTTTAACAGCGTCGATAGCCATATCTTCTGTGTATTCAGTGACTGGATTACCACCAGGGCCTTCGAATTTGCGTCCCCAGCCGGTTAGAACAGAAAAGATGAGAACAACGAACAGACATAATGGATAAAAGGAGGTCAAGAATAAGGAGACTGGATTGATTTCCGGGATAAAGCTGTATTCGGTTCTTAAGGAGCCAATAATTGAAGTTACAATAAAGATAAAGGCGCTTAGGAAGGGGATAACTGCTGCAATGGTCATCGAGAAGCAATCCACAAGAACAGCACGCCGGAATGGATGGAGATTTTTACGTTTTCCAATCTCATCTGCAACTGGACCAAAGGTAAGGATCGAAGCGCTTGTCACCCCGCCTACCAGAGCTGTAGCGATGATTGTGCCTCCCGCTATGGCAAACTCGGCACCCTGTACGGTTTTAGCCATACGACTTTTGCAAATATAGCTAGCGATCCTGTCCATGGTTGAGCTCGCTATTAGTATACCCATTATTCCGAAGAGCGACAGAACGAATAGCACCGTGCTGACCATATTGTTAAAACCTTCAAACAGGAATCCTTTCACAGCACCATCCTTTAAGGAGAACACATCTGTCCACGTAAATACTCCGGAAATCAAACCAACGACTATACCTACAGCGATCCCAACCGGAATAGCTTTGAATATATCTCTTGTCTTTACTGCCACAATAAGCAAAGCAACTACCGGAATCAACATAATAAGGCCTTTAGGAGTCGCATTCCCCAGTGTAGCTACACCGGTCGCGATTACCTTGTTGCTGGAGCCGAATACATAGAAGAAGATGCAAGCAAGAATACTTCCGGCTAAAGCAAATTTAAACCGGGTGGTCACCACGCCGGCGATTTCCGCCGTTCCTTCCTTACGGGTATAGGCTTGTGTAGAAGCTGAGGCTACAGTGGTATCTGAGATTGGCGCAATGTTATCCCCGAATATAGCACCAGATAAAATGGCGCTGGCCAATACTACTGGATCAGCTCCCAGCAAGATTCCGGATGCGAAGAATACAGGAAAAGCTGTGAACAGTGTTCCGATCGATGTTCCTGTCGAAGCAGAAATGATACATACGGAGATAAAAGTGAATAAGGTGAACGCACCACCGTGCAAACCTAACATATTAGCAAGCCATGCAAACCCTTCGGCTACACCACTCTTAGCCATCAGCTTGGAGAACATCCCGATCACAAGCAGAATGGTCGCAATCGTAATGGCCATTGGGCTACCAATGCCTTTTAGGATGACAGCTTTCCAGTACTTTTTATAGTCTTTGGAAAATGCTCCGCCGATAATGATGGAAAGAAACGCGCACATGGCTAGTCCCGTCATATCGAAAACCTTAAATACAGTGAAGAACAGGATACAGAATACCAGGAAAAGCGCTATTGGAATAAATGCCATTGACTTTCCACCTCTGAATTCCAAAGTAGTGTTATCCATGAGCCGCTACCCCCTTGTCGATGTCCAATTGAATTAATGCTTGTTTTATACGTTCCAGTGCCGTGTAGAGGACATTGTCGTCTTTATAGCAGCCATGAACGATACGAATGTATCCTTCGCCCCCTACACCGTATGGTGTACCTTCATTAACTACAACGTTGGCATGATCAATTAGATATTTGCTAATTTCGGCGGAAGTCCCTAATTGTGAAATATTCACCCAAGAGAGGAATCCGCTCTCCGGCATGGCCATAGACACGCCTGGAATGGAATTCATGATTTCATAGACAACTTTCCGTCTACGGTCAAAGATGGCATTGTACTCTTTCACAAAGCTGCGATCCTTCATTGCCGCTATGGCTCCTATTTGTGCAGAAGTATTCGTCGCTCCGATTACATTCACAGTACAGCCGTACAATACGTCGATAATTTTGTCATCTGCAATCAGATAGCCTACTCTGAAGCCGCTTAGTCCCATCCCTTTAGAAATTGAAAATACGCTGATCGTTCGCTCCCACATTCCAGGCAATGTGGCTATTGAGACAAACTCGATGTCATCATAGATTGCATCCTCGAATGCTTGGTCTACAACCAGCACCAAATCATGTTCAATGACAAACTTGGCAATTTTCTCAAGGCTGTCGCGTCTTAGTACAGTACTTGTAGGATTGTTCGGGTTCGTCAGAAGAACCATTTTTGTTTGCGGAGAAACTCTTTTCTCGAATTCTTCAATCTCAATTTGGTAGTTATTCTCTTCTTTTAGGGGGACGGGAATTGCAATGCCTCCAAGCAGCTTTGGATTAAGGAAATTACTTGGATAGCTGGGAGCAGGAATAAGTACTTCGTCACCCTCTCCAATGAAGGGCATCATCGCAAACATTAAACCGGAGTCTGAACCCGGTGTAATTAGAATATTCCGGTCTGGATCGACACTCATATGGTTATCTTCCTGTAATTTGACGGCTATCGCCTGTTTAAGATCGCTATTACCGATGGGCATTGTGTAATGGGTAGCCATTCCTTTATCAATGGAATCTATGACAGATTGTTTTACATTCTGCGGAATCACAAGGTCAGGGAAAAAGGGGTCCGCCCAGCACATTAGATCAACGCCTCTTTTCATCAGATCCGATACGGCATTTCCTACATCTGCCTTGTGCACACTGGCAAATAGCCCCCCTTGTAAGTCTTTGAAACCCTCACGCATGTTATTTTTGATATCCATTTTACGCTCCCACCCATCGATTTGTAGTTACATGTAACATTACATAACATAATTTGTTTTTGTGTCATGTTTCGTTTCATGTATTGTTAGTCCAAATCATAACCACTTGATAAAAAAATGTCAACATGATAAATTATTATTATCATAAAATTCAAACTATTTTTAGGAGGTGCCATTTTGGCAGCAAATACACCGATTGAGGTACTAGAAGGAATTAATAGATTATTTCCGACGGGTGACCTGGACAAGCTACTGACGTTGTATGATCCTGAAGCTGTATTCGTGGCTGAGCCGGGTGTTGTCGTAAAGGGATGGAACGCTGTCCGTGAAGGACTCAGTCAAATGATAGAACTCAATCTTGATTTTGAGCTGACGCCAAAGAAGGTGCTGGAATTTGAAGATACGGCACTTGTCATTTCGAAGTGGATTATGAAGGACCCACTAAGCGGTGAGGTCCGGGTTCAAGGTCAGTCCTCTGATGTCGTTCGCCGTCAGCCGGATGGTACGTGGGTATTAATTATTGATAATCCTCATGGTCTGGAATGGGCGTTGCAAGCATAAAGTTGGCCCGCCCATGGTGGGGCATTAGATAAAGGAGAGGTTTTTTTGTCACCCGATGAAATTATTAACTCATATAAGCCTATGGTGGAGTTTATCGCAAGTATTTGCGGGAAGAATTGTGAGGTTATCTTACATGATCTTCGTCAACTCGAAAGCTCTATTGTAGCCATTAGCAACAATCATATTACTGAAAGACAGGTTGGAGGTACGATAACCGATTTTGCTCTTCAGATTATTCATGACAAGGAATATGAAACCAAGGCGTTTATTGCCAACTACCCCGGAAAAGTTACGGGTAAAGATCAAATGCTGCGTTCGTCTACCTTCTTTATCAAGGATGAGGATAAGAATGTGATTGCTATGTTATGTGTAAATGTGGATACTACGGCGCTGAAGCAAGCCCAAATGCTAATCAAGGATCTATTAATGGAACCGGAAGAGCAAGAAGATCCTGCCGGGCCGGGAAAAGAATTGTTCACGAACTCCATGGAAGAATTGCTACATAATTTTATTACGGAAGCAATTCATAAATACAAACTGGAGGTCTCCCGCCTGATGATTGATGAGAAGAAAGAAATCGTAAAGGATCTTAATGATAAAGGAGTTTTTCTATTAAAGGGAGCCGTCTCTGAGGTGGCCCAACGACTCGAAACCTCAGATCAGACAATTTATCGCTATCTCAAAGAACTCTAATTCACTCTATCTACTAAAGGAGATTTTTTTCATGAAAACACAAGTGAGCACTCCGCATGCCCCTCAAGCTATTGGGCCCTACTCACAAGCTGTCTTGGCTGGAGATTTCCTATTTGTTTCCGGGCAAATCCCGCTTGATCCGCAGACGGGTTTGATGGTTAGCGGCGGAATTACATCACAGACCCATCGCGTACTGGATAATCTCAAGGCAGTGCTCGAAGCAGCTGCTTTAGGTCTGGAAGAGGTCGTGAAAACCACGATTTTCCTTAGCAGTATGGATGATTTTGCGACGGTTAACGAGATTTATGGCAGTTATTTCACAGGTGAAATTCTACCGGCACGGGCGGCTGTCCAAATCGCCAAATTACCCAAAGATGCACTTGTTGAAATTGAATGTATCGCATACAAGGGAGGGACAAGTCTCCCTCTGCTAAGTGGGGGGAATTGAAATGGCAGAGAACAACAAAATGATCTCCTGTGATCTCGAAACAGGGCTGTGTTCTGAGCATGAAGACGAACAAGATTATGAGATGGTCAAGGTCGAGCTAGCTCCCGTACGGAGATTCAGAGTTATCTATTATACCGATCCGATCTGTTCTGCTTGCTGGGCGCTGGAGCCGTATATCCGTAAGCTAGAGGAGGAATATGCCCCCCTGCTGACGATTGAATACCGGATGGGCGGGCTGCTGCCGGGATGGGAGCATTTCTCCGATGGAGGTAATGGCATTTCCAAGCCATCTGATGTGGCTCATCATTGGGAAGAAATTGCCGAACAGTCCGGCATGTCTATGGACGGTGACGTTTGGCTGGAGGATCCGCTTCATTCCTCTTACCCGCCTTCAATCGCATTCAAAGCGGCCCAGCTGCAAGGGAAGGAACAGGCGGACGCTTACTTGAGACGTCTTCGGGAGATGGTGTTCCTGGAGAAGGTCAACATTGCCAAGGAAGAAGCTCTTATCCAGGCGTCCATTGATGTCGGTTTGGATACAGAAAGCTTCAAACGCAGTTATCATGATCCTGCAACGGCAGAGCTGTTCTATCAAGAGATTGAAGAGGGTGCGGAATTAGGGGTCAGAGGATTTCCGACGATTCTCATCGTTGATGAAGAAGGGCAAGGTGCCAGAGTATCCGGCTATCGTCCTTATCAACATTATGTTGAAGCGCTGAACAAGGTGGCCAAAGGCTCTTTGCAACCGAATCAAAAGGTATATACAGCTAAACAATTGCTGCAGAAATACAATTTCCTGGGCACTGAGGAAATCCGTATCATGCTTGATGCTTCGAGAGAAGAGACTTTGGCTGAATTGCAGCGTTTGGAGCAAGCAGGGCTGGTTGAGTGCGTTCCTGTGAAATTCGGATTTTTCTGGAGAAATGTAAATTAGATTTTCTTAGATTGTCAGCCTCATTGAGCGACCGGATGATAAAGGTCCGGAAAGCCAATGGGGCTTTTTCGTGTTGCATCTCCAGTTTTAGAAGAGTGGATTGATTATTTAAGAAATTCCCAATTACTTAAGGAGTGTAAGTGTCACCTTTATCGAATTATCAATAAATGATCGTTCTGGACGAGACTTCAACATTACGGTTAGCCCAATTAACGATATGATTAGCGCCTGTGATACAGCCTTCGCATTTAACTCGCTTTCGAGCTCGCCTGATTGTATGCCTCGTTCAATGGTTTCTTGAAATATGACGGCTAGGTACATTTGATGTTCCCTTGTAAGAATTTCGAATTTCTCATCATGAGGTGCAAGTTCGACCATTGTATTGATGCAAAAGCATCCTTTTCTAGGGCTTTCTGCATACTCATCATCAACCACACTTTCAAAAAAAGTATGAAATGCTTCTTTTACAGATGGATTGCTTTGAAGTCTGGTTCGGATAAGAGAAGCACGGGACTTCGTGTATTTACGTAGCGCGGCTTCGAACAATTCTTCTTTGCCTCCAAAAGCTGAGTATATACTGGGTCGTTGAATTCCCATTCTGGAAGTTAAATCGCTTAATGAGGTAGCTTCATATCCCTTCTCCCAAAATAGTTGCATAGCTGCATCTAATACTTTTTCTTCGTCAAATTCGCGGATTCGTCCCATAATCAATACCTCTCGTTACTCTTGTTTTTTTAATTGCTCAATGGTTTGAGTCATATGCAATGGATAATGGTCTTTATATACGTACCGAATAGTACGTTATTATTTTATAATTATCCGTTTATAATGTCAAATACAGGTTGGATTAATAAGGTGGTTTCACAATATTTCTTGACAATGCTCGTTTTTTGCATTTATATTAACTAGAAAATAACATACCGATTAGTATGATATTTATTGATATTTAAAGTTCATGGAAATAGGGTATACATATCAACCTGATTGAAAAGAACCAGAATAATGTTGACAGAAGAGAGCTATGGGATAGGAGAGATTGATCATGGAGATAGGTATTACTTCGTTTGTAGAAACAAAGCCGGACACTCAGACTGGTGAAGTGATGAGCCACGCACAGCGATTGCGTGAAGTTGTGGAGGAAATTGTCCTTGCTGATCAAGTGGGACTTGATGTGTTTGGCGTAGGTGAGCATCATCGGAAGGATTATGCGGCATCTTCACCAGCACTTGTGCTGTCTGCGGCTGCATCACAGACGAAGCGGATTCGGCTGACCAGTGCAGTGACGGTGCTCTCTTCAGTTGATCCGGTGCGCGTTTTTCAGGATTTTGCTACGCTGGATGGCATTTCAAATGGACGTGCGGAGATTATAGCGGGCCGGGGTTCCTTTATTGAATCTTTTCCGCTGTTTGGCTATGACTTGAATGACTATGATGAGCTTTTTGAAGAACATTTGGAATTGCTTCTTAAAATACGGGAGTCCGAAAAAGTAACCTGGAAGGGCGGGCATCGGCCGGCGATTAACCATTTGGGCGTGTATCCGCGACCCGTTCAGAATTCTTTGCCGATATGGATTGGCAGTGGGGGCAGACAGGAGTCTGCTATCCGTGCAGGCCTGTTAGGACTGCCGCTGATGCTGGCGATCATTGGTGGAAAACCGACGGATTTTGCACCGCTCGTGCAGCTTTATAAGATGGCAGCAGCGCACGCTGGTCATGACGAATCACGGCTTAAGGTTGGGGCGCACTCGATAGGATTTGTTGGGGAGAATACTGAACGAGCTGCAGATACTTTTTTTCCTTCTACCATGGCAGGTATGAATAGATTAGGCAAGGAACGCGGCTGGGGGCATTATGATCGTTCCAGCTACGATGCCGCGCGCAGCTTTGAAGGTGCACTGTATGTCGGTGATCCCGAGACTGTTGCCCAGAAGATTATTCACCTTCGCAAAAATGTAGGCGTTACACGCTTTATGCTGTATGTTCCGTTAAGCACGATGCCGCATGCAGAGGTGATGAGGGCCATTGAGCTGTTGGGAACAGAAGTAGCACCCCGAGTTCGGGAGGAAATAACCAAATGGGAAGTTGAGACGGGAAAGAGATCATAAATCAATTATAGGAGTGGTCGAATGGATTTTGAAAGTCGGGTATTACCAGAATTAAGATTGGTATTAGCAGAATTTCCTGGTTTTCAACTGGAGGAAAATTTAGAACTAAGCAGAAGCTATTTGACGGGTCCTCCCATTGAGAAGTCGGAGCACGTACACACGACAAGCCGGATGATTCCGAGCGTAGCAGGCGAGATGTTGGTCAAAATCTACGAACCTGCCCAGCGAACTGGAGCTAAGCTTCCGGCCTTGCTATGGATTCACGGGGGAGGTTACGTAATGGGGCATCCTGATATGGACGACGCTTTGTGCGAACGTTTCGTGCAGGCGGCTAAATGCGTTGTCGTATCGGTCGATTATCGGCTTGCTCCCGAGCATCCCTACCCAGCTGCTATCGATGACTGCTATACCGCCTTGACGTGGATGACGGACGAAGCTGAACTGCTGGGCATCGACTTGGATCGAATCGCAATTGCCGGTGCAAGCGGGGGCGGCGGTTTGACCGCAGCGCTTGCTTTAATGGCCCGCGACAAAGGCGGTCCAGCCCTCATCTTCCAAATGCCGCTGTATCCGATGATTGACGACCGGAATATTACGGCGTCAAGTCATGAAATTACGGCCGATAACGCAACGTGGAACCGAACAAACAATTTGACAGCCTGGAACATGTACCAGGGCAATCGTACTGAAGACAGCGAGTTGTCCCCATATGCGGTGCCGTCGAGAGCAGAAAGCTTGGCGGGGCTGCCACCGACCTATACGTGCGTAGGACAACTCGATCTGTTCCGGGATGAGACGATCGAATATGTGACGCGCCTTGCTCAAGCGGGTGTAGATGTCGAATTTCACCTTTATCCCGGTACCTTCCACAGCTTTGAAGTGATGGTTCCGCAAGCGGAAGTAAGCCAGCGCGTCAGCAATAGTTATGTAGACGCACTGGCAAGAGCGCTTCATCCTTAAATAAAATACAGAGAGAATGAACACGATACAACAAAGTTGGAATCACTACACGGGCTGTCCCATAGGAATCACTCCAACTGAAGGAATCGCTAAACGAACGAAAAGCATCCTGTTTCACTTTAAAAAGTGTGACGGATGCTTTTCGTTCGTGGTCCGGTTATGCGGCTGATTAGTATTTATGTTTGAGGATCAGCGGGGATTTAGCTTCACCTGCGAGCCTTTGCCGCCGGTCTGGATGCCGGTATCCTTTACTCCGGCCTCTTTCAGATCCGCCACCAGTCGCTCTATCACAGTCTTGGCGGCCGCAGCTTCTTTTGCGCCGGAGGCCTTTACGACCAACTGTACCGGCTTGCCGGAACGCAGATGCTTATCGGCTTGGCGTAGCTTGGTGTCGTAATCATGCTCTTCGATATGAGCGGTGAAGCGCAGCTCTTTGACCTTCTCCTTGCTGCCTTTCCCGGCAGCTCGTCCGGCATCACCCTTGCGTGCCGCGGCCGATTCCTTCTGTGCGGCCGCTTTGGCTTTTCCTTTTGCCATCAGGCTGCAAGGGGGAGGGCTGCTCATCAGCGAGGTACACACCAGGTCCGCCCCGGCTGAGCGGGCCATAGCCAGCGCCTCTTTTGTGGAGACAACGCCAAGCTTCTCACCTCGAAGTCCAGTGAGATCGACCTCGGATGCCCTTATTTGTTCATTAATAAATACTGCCATGTGATTGAAACCTCCTATAGATAACAATGATAAATTGAGTAGTTCAGTTTAGTTCAGTTCTCTAGCTTATCCCCACGATCCGGTATGACAAAGGACACTGTGGTTCCTTCTTCAGGTCTGCTGTGAATAGACAGCCCTTGCCCATATAACTGCGTCAGACGCCGGTTCGTATTGGACAGTCCGATGCCACCTTTACCTTTCAGAGTTGGACTTAACAGCGCATCCGCCTTGTCTTGCTCCATCCCTTTGCCATTATCACTCACTGCTACAAGTGTGGAACCATCCAGATGGGCAATCCGGATATGCAGTGTCCCTCCTACATTCCGGCTAAGCAGACCATGCTTGACCGCATTTTCCACCAGTGGCTGTATGGAGAGCGGAGGCACTTGTAGACCGCTGATATCAGGCTCAACCTCCCATTCAATAGTCAGTCTGTCTGAAAAACGTTCTTGCTCAATATGCAGATAGGCCTTAACCAAATCCAGTTCGTGGGAGAGTTCGACCAGTTCGCCTGTATTAAGAAAATCAAAGCTAATCCGCAAAAAGGATGTGAAAGCACCAACAAGATGCTGCATTTTCTCCGTATCGAGATCGCTCAGCGCCATAATCGAATTGAGCGTATTGAATAGAAAATGCGGATGAATCTGGGCTTGCAGATAAGCAGCTTCTATGCGCAAACGTTCATTGATAGATTGCTTTAGCTCCGTGAGTGCTCTAATCCGGTACCTCAGCTCAACCGCGTCTACTGGCTTGGTGACATAATCGTTAGCACCGGACAAGAATCCAGTGTAGATATCGGCCGGCTGACTACGTGCGGTCAACAGTAGCACTGGAAGCTCCGATAAGGAGTAATGCTCCCGTACTTTTTGTGTCAACTCGTAGCCGGACATGTGCGGCATCATCACATCGGCAATCAGCAGATCCCATTGCTCCTTGTCCAGCAGTTCCAGCACCTCGCGTGCTGAATTTGCCGTGGTAATGGTATAGGGCTCTGTTGATAGAATTCCCATGAGTACATTCAGATTCACGGGATCGTCATCCACTGCCAGAATGTTAACTTTCTTCTTTGTCAGCAGCGGCGGAATCTGCATAGGAACCTCTAACCCGCTCCATTCATTTTCCGGAAAAATCCACTCTGCTAATTGCTTCTTAGCCGCATCCGTAATCGGATAAAGAGCCGCGGCAGGTGTTACCGCCTGCTGATTGAATGAATCCGCAAGAGGCAGATCAAAGCTGAACACGGAGCCTTTGCTAATCTTGGAGCGAACACTTAATGTGCCTCCGTGCAATTCTACCAGCTGCTTGCATATGCTCAGGCCAAGCCCGATCCCTCTTCCATCGCTAATTCCATGAGCGCCTTGCTCATAGGGGAGGAATATCCGTGCCTGGGTCTCTTTGTCCATGCCGACGCCCGTATCCGAGACATGGATTAGCGCCCGTCCATGCTGCACTTCTATTGAAATGGAGATCATGCCTTCCTCAGTGTATTTGAGGGCATTGTGAACCAGATTATATAGCACTTGCACCAATCTTTTCTCATCGGCGAGAACGGGAGGTGTGGTGTCTGGAAGATTCATGGTCAACTGCACCGGCTTGCCTTCAATCATAAATTTAAGCATACCAATTACGCCAGGAACCACGGACTGGATCTGTAAAGGCTCCTGGTGCAGGGTAATGCGATGCTCTTGAAGACGAGCGACATCCAGCAGATCGCCAAGCATATGAGACATACGGCGGCTGATGGTGATCAGCAGTTCCATATCTTTGCGGCTACTTTCGTACAGCTTCTCATTTTCTTTGGTCACCACGTTCTGTGCGATGTTCATAATACCGTGTAGTGGCGTTCGCAGCTCGTGTGAAGTATTAGCGAGAAATTGATCCTTTAACTTGTCCGCTTTCTTGAGCTGTTCGTTGAGCTGGGCATTCTCCTTGGCATTCTGAAAGTATTTCTTGAACCAATAGGCAGAGAAGCCCACGATCGCGGCCACGATATCTATCGGATAGTAGACGAGTACGGAGCCCCATACGTTCCAGAGCAGATTAGAAATAATACCGGCTGCCGATAGCAGCATGAAGACAACATCCTTGTCCTTCTGCTTCCTGAAGAGCATAATCCCCATGATATAGATGAGCCAGATAAATGGTGAGAAAAGAAAGAAGTTATGCACGCCTAAGTGGGTAGACTCACTCACCCATGGAGCTGGTGATACCAGCAAGAATGCTGTGTATAACGAAATTGCAGCGGTGAACACGTATACCAATTTGTTGTTCGTAGGTGCAGCAATAAACTTCCTGAACACAAGCATGATAAAAAAGAGCTGCCACATGGAAGAGATCAGCCGGATCTTTAAGGTCCATGTGTAATTGAACTGCGTTAATAGGAAAAGCACGCTGTCATTACGGAACAGAATGATCACTGCTACGGATAGTGTCATTAGCCCAACAAGAAGCAAGACCCGCTCTTCAGGACTAAATAAGTAGAGAATAAAGACATACAGGACATGCAGCAGCAAGATGATCACTGTAAGAGCTTGAAACCCCATAGAAATAAAGCGCAAGCTGTCCACTTTGTCCTGACTGCCAAAGAAAACAGGACCCGCTATGCCGCCCTTGTAAGGATGATCAAAGTTCGCTGCACGAACAAGCACTTCAATTTCTGTCGTGCCTTCTGCAAAGTAGTGAGCAGTATAAGAGTTCGTTTTGGGCTTGTAAGTTTTATCCGATATAGAAAGGTCACCGACACGGGCCGAATCGACCCCGTTGATTTCCACAGCGGATGAGGATTGGATTTGTTTAATCCACAAAGAGACAGGCTGCCGCAGCGGGTCAACCAGAATACGTAATTGATAGGTTCCATAACCATAAGAGGAACCCTGACTATTCGCCAGCGCCTCACTCCAGTCTCCCGGGACCTTAAGCGTAAGTGATTGATTTTGTAGTGCAGCAATGTCCTTGTGGTAGACAAACTTGGAAGGGTAGAACTTCCATTCACCGCTCAGCTTGAAAAGGTCCGCCTTCTCAAGGTCCTGGCCGCGCAGATCCAGTACGCCATTGACCACAGGAGGAGAATCGGATGTCGTAAAAACGTTGAGCCATGCTATTCGAAAACCAAACAACACGGTGATAAACAATAGAATCGTAGCTATATTTTTCAGAACGGTATTATTTCTCATGTACATCATTATAACAAGAATTCGATATAGCGGACCTATTTCCCCAAACGATTATGCGAACTACTGGTGAAAAAAAAGAATAGGGGTGGCTGATCCTTAAATCAGCCGACGAACAGATCAGGGATTTATTTTCCCGTGCCGAGTTAGATTAAAATCAACGTCCTCCAAAAATTCGATGATCTCACCGTTGGGGCTATGAATGACCGCATTTTTTACGATGAGGGGTGGTTCACCGAGCGAGAGGACCCCAGGTTCTACATAAGCCTTTGCACCATGAGCAAGCGCTTTTTGATAGATGGCTTCCACATCCTCCACATAGAATGCAAAATGCAGTAATGCGCCATGAGCGATCTCTTCTTCAGAGGTTGCTTTTTTGCCTTGGGCGGGAATCACAGCTTCGTTGTCAAAAACCTCGATGCATGTCCGTTGATCCGGTGAGATCAGCATGGTAGCTTGTTTGAGCTGAAAGGCGGGCAGACTCCAATGATGCCCCGCTTGGAACCCCAGCACCTCTGTATAAAAGGCAATAGTTTCTATATAATCCTTGGCTTGAATAGCCACATGGGCAAGTCCTTTGATGCTCATTCATTATCACTCCAATTCATAAGATGTGTTAGATTATAGTGAATTGAAGACGTAGAATACATATGGAACATAAGCATTTTATCGTATAAAGATTACTGAATATAAGGTATTGTAGCTGAAAAGGTTTATTTTCAAAAATCCGACCTGGAGGTCCTCGTATTGGAATATATCATTGACGAAGTTGATAGAAAAATCATGCAGTTGCTACAGCAGAATGCGAGAATGCCCATTTCGCAAATCAGCAAAGAGGTATCTATGTCCCAACCATCTGTGAAGGAGAGAATTGTGAAGCTGGAAGAGAGAAACATCATCTCCGGGTACACGGCGTCCTTTGAATTGCGCGAACTGAACCGGGGTACGACTACATTTATTCTTTTGAAGACAGAGCATTGCCAGGAGCTTGTAGATTTTTGCACCGGAGCCAGGGAAGTGACCGATCTGTTTCGCATCAGCGGAGAATATAACTATTTGTTGAAGGTTCAGACCGCATCGGTGGAAGAGCTGGCTGAGTTTCAAGATGCACTGCTCAGGCTGGGACCCTCGAAGTCGCATATCAGTCTGAAAAATATTTTGGAGAACCGAATCCTGCTTTAACTGGAACTAACAGAGGGATTCCTTCTATTCCTCTACGAAAACGCTTCTTTTCATCATTTTCCCGTCATTGGCTAGGAATATACTTGTATTAACAGAGGTGAAAGGTAGAAATGCCTAATACAATCATTGGGAAGAGGCGGTAGCGTTTGAAGCGTTTTTGGAAAGCGGGTTTGATCTTCGCGTTGGTCCTGTCGATGTTAAGCGGGTGCGTGCTAAACGGTGTAAGTTCGGTAACTATTAATGTCTCGGGTAACACGTCATCACAATCTTTGAAATATGCATTAAGATATTCAGATGGAGGAGTAGTGGTCCAGGATGTCGCAGCAGCGACTAACGCTTCCTTTGTGGTTAATACTGATTCACAGAAATACATTGTAGGCGGGTATGTGAGTGATGGGAACGTGAGTTGGGTTCCGAATATCTCATATAGCTTCAATTATGTAGGTATCAATAATCCCGAGAGCAATAAACCAAATTTTCCAGTAGGTCATGTGATCGCAAATGAATCAGTGATTGCAACGGAGCGTCCAGGGTTTGTTAAACTGACCTTTGACGTTTACGGGACCGATGGTCAACTGGTGACGGGTCGAACAGAAGTATTCGCCCACTCCTCAAAAAATGTGACATTCTATGATTCTGATCCACAAAACACTTCACCTCAAGGTCCACTAGAAGTAAATGAGGGGTTCTCTTCTTATACAGTGAATGGAAAGGTCTCCTTTTTAATCAAATCTAACAACACCGACGATGTCTGGTCCCTTCCATTAACCTTATATTCTGGAGGACAAGAGATCTATGAATCCACATTCAATCAGATACTGGATTCGGTAGCGATTGGGTTCGCTGACGGAGATACAAAGGAGAAAGTAACCCAAAACCTGACTCTTCCAACCACTGGTGATAATGGTACCAGCATTTCGTGGGAGAGCAGCGATCCAGATACTATTACTCCACAAGGGGTAGTTCATCGTACCAGCAATGAGATTCCTGTAACGTTGACAGCTAAAGTGACCATGAAGAATGGAGACGGCTGGGTATCCGTGAATAAAAAATTCAATGTGGTAGTGAGCCGCGGTTTAAGCAATGTAAGTACGCTAGATATATTGGAATTAGATAATATCACGATAGATCCTTTATGGAATAGCAACGTTTATGATTATACCGCAAATGTACCTGCTTCCGTTACAGCGACATCCGTAACTTATGAAACGATGGAAAGCGAAGCTACTGCACAATTAATTCTAAACGATAGTCCTGCTAGCAATCCTATTAATCTGAATGAGGGCGAGAATGTAATCAAAGTGATCGTAACGGCCGAAGATGGAAGTACGCAGGCCTACTCGATAACGGTCAATAGAGCAGCTCAACCAACGCCGGTACCAAGTACAACACCGGAACCGACAGTTGCACCAACGCCTGAGCCAACACCAGAACCAACAGCAACGCCAACGCCGGAACCGACAGTTGCACCAACACCGGAACCGACAACGGCACCAACACCGGAACCGACAACGGCACCGACAACAGCACCAACACCGGCACCGACAACAGCACCAACACCGGAACCGACAACGGCACCAACACCGGAACCGACAACGGCACCGACAGTTGCACCAACACCGGAACCGACAACGGCACCAACAACAGCACCAACAACAGAGCCTACAACAGCACCAACAACAGAGCCAACAACGGCACCAACAATAGAGCCAACAACAGAACCGACGCCGGCAGCAACCCCGGAGCCGCCAACTGTACCGGCAACGGACCCGCCATCGTCAGGAGAGCAGAATACAGCTCCGGTTGCGACGCCAACACCGACGCCGGTCCCAATAGCGACACCGACAGTAGTACCAACTGCGTCACCTATAGCCCCGGAGAGTAACCCTTTCTCATCAGCTATAAGTAATGTGGGGCAACTGATCTCTATCATTAAACAGACATTGGAATCCAATAAGGATGCCAAGACGTCATTCCCTGATACGAGCATACACTGGGCTGCGAATGATATTGCCTTGGCAGTACGGCTTCAGATTATTACAAGTTACCAAGATGGGAGCTTCAAGCCGAACGCGCCCGTATCGCGCGGAGAGTTCAGCGCAATGATCGTCAGAGCCTTCCATTTGCAAGCGGGTAAGAATTCAGTCACCTTTAAGGATCTGGCTGAACAGGGCGTATTCAAAGCGGAGATTGAGCTTCTGGCTACTAACGGCATCATTAGCGGCTATCAAGACGGTACATTCGGTTCAAACAAGGAGATAACACGCGCAGAAATGCTGACGATGATTTCACGGATTTTGAACCTGAAAGCTTTAAATCAACGTGAAGCGGTAGCTTTCGCTGATATCAGTAATGGATATTGGGCTAAACAAACCATTGAGGATGCTACTATCGCAGGGCTTGTTAACGGCGTTAGTACAGATAAGTTCGCACCTGAGAAAAAGGCTTCCAGAGCGGAAGTGGCGAGCTTGATTCTTCGCTCGTTGAAGACGGACGAGAGTATTTCTAAACTTCTCCAATAAAAATAGTGAGTTTATCTTCCGAAACTGCAGCCATTGGCTGCAGTTTTTTGATATTATGAAGCTAAGGTACAAGGACATTTAGCACAGGAGTCGCACACAACTATGAAGTTAAATCTCTATCTTTCTGAAATTTTAATAACTGCAACGGTGTGTTCTTTGGTTCTGGTCTATCTTTCCTGGAGAAGAAGGCAGCTTCCGATAGCAAAAAGTTATGGACTTGGTGTGCTTGCCGGCGCCTTTTATACCTTTGGATATGCTTTTGAACTTATCAGCGACGACCTGAAAGATATCCTCTTCTGGCTCAAATTCGAGTATATCGGGATTCCTTTTGCTCCAACCCTATGGATGATTATGGTACTGCAGTATACGGGACGACAAGCGTACATCCGTAAATGGACTGTTGCTATACTCATGATTGTTCCTGTCTGTACTCTCGCTGCCGTCCATACGAACGATTGGCACCACTTATTCTATAGGAGTGTGTCGTTGGATTTTTCTGAGGGTGTTCCCCTAATCCATTTGAATCACGGCCCCCTGTTCTATCTCCATGTTGTGTATTCCTTCTTTTTTTTCTTCCTAGGTATGGGTTTATTACTCCATATGTACTTCATAGCTCCGTCCCGAATGAAGAAGCAAATTATGTTCATGATGATTGGATCTTGCGGGCCATTTGGGTTCTCACTGATGTATGTTACCGGGATTCTAAAAACCTCCATAGATGTATCCCCATTCGGCTTCTTAATCTCTGGAATATTCTATTTACTCGGTATTTATCAATTCAATATGCTCAGGCTCTCTCCCCTTGCACATCAGAAGGTATTTGACTCTATACAGGATGCGGTTATTGTCTTTGATCTGGATCATAATATTTCTGATTACAATCGTTCAGCGAGCCGGATGATCGAGGGCCTTCACAACAGAAACGCTATTGGCCAGCCTGCGGCGACACTCTTCTCCGCTTATCCGATACTCCTTAATACCATTATGCAAGAGCCTCTTTCGGAGAACAGGGTATTATTCGGTGATCATGGCAATGATCGGGTGTATCAGGCGCAAATGCTATATATTTATGACAATCGCTCCAGACCAACGGGTAAAATGCTTTTGCTCCGCGATACGACGGATGCTGTACGTTCTGAAGAGAGACTGATCAACAACGCCACGCAATTGCAGGAGCTTAATACATTTAAGGATGAACTCTTCAGTGTGGTGGCCCACGATATTCGTGACCCGCTGGCGATCCTCCTGAATTTAATGGAGATCCTGGAAGAGGAGCTGCCTGGCCGTGGTGAGGAGCACGAGGAGATTGTTAATGAAATGGGTCAGCAGTTACGAAAAACGCTCACCTTGGCAGAGAATCTGCTAGGCTGGTTCGGGAAACACCAAGGAGGCATGATTCTGAACCCTGACACCCATGATTTGTTCGATGCCGTACAGATAAGTCTACATCTTCTGCAGATTCGCAGTGAGGGCAAAGGAATTGTTATGGTGTCTGAGGTTCCCCCGAACACGTGGGTCTACGCAGATAAGGAAATGCTGAATTTAATCGTTCGCAATTTGCTCTCCAACGCTGTTAAATTCACGGATTCCGGAGGCAGCATTACGGTGCGGGCGGAACGTTCGGACGGGAAAATGGTTGTTGCAGTAAGTGACACGGGCGTTGGCGTACGGGAGGATCTGGCCCAAACCTTGTTACAATCAGATTATTCAGCCTCTACGGCAGGTACAGCTGGAGAACAAGGCATCGGTTTAGGGCTTGCGATCTGCAGAGAATTTGTACGATTAAACGGAGGTGAGATTTGGTTTGATAGTGATCCTGCCCAAGGAAGCACCTTCTATTTCACCATTCCGCTCCCCCGGGAGTCTCTAATATAAGTTCAAATATAGCTGTTGATTGGTATAAAAGGAGGGGTGCTGAATGAAGATCGTGCTCATCGATGATGAAAAAGCGATGCACTTAATTATGAAGCGAATGTTGAACAAACTCGGTGAGGCGGATGTCGTGGGAGCCTTCCTGAATACAGCTGCGGCCGAAGAGTATTTGAACGACCATGATGTGGACATCGTCTTTATGGACATTCATATGCCGCAAGAGAGCGGGCTTATGTTCGCTCAGCGGTTAAGAGATAGGGGAAGTAAGATCAAGCTGGTGTTTGTGACATCGCATACCGAATATGCTTTGTCTGCTTTTGATGTCTATGCCTACGACTATATTGTGAAGCCTGTTGTACTGGAGCGGATACAGCGAACGGTTCAAAGAGCTTTGGTTGAGGCCCAGCAGAAGCAGGATTCGTCAGAATCGCTGGCAGATCCTGCGGTTCATATACAGATCAATTGTCTGGGCAGAATGGAAATGAAGAGTGCGCAGAACACTATACTTAAATGGAAGACTAGTAAAAGTGCAGAATTGTGCGGATACTTATTATTGCATCATGGCAGTCTGGTCTCCCGCTCTAAGCTGATTGAGGATATATTCAGGGAGATGCCGCTCAAGAACGCAGAGACCTATTTGAATACCACCGCTTATCAATTGCGCAGACTGCTGGGAGAGAATGGTCTAAAGGGTAGTTTGTTTTCGGATGGCAATCACTATGCTTTGAATTTACCCTCAGCTGATGTTGATCTGTTTCGTTTTGAAGAAGGGTGTAGGCAGATGATGGTTATAGACGAGTCGAATCTCGAGCAGGCGCTTGCGCTGGAGCGGCTCTATTTGGGTGACTTGTTCGGAAGTTATGGGTACTCTTGGGCCTTAGGTGAGATCGAGCGCTATTCGCTGATGTATGTTCAGTTTACTCAACGCTTATGCAGAGTATTGTTGTCTCGGGAGGATTTCTTAACGGCTATTCCCATTCTCAATAGGCTGGCTACCCACAATGAATTGGATGAAGAGACCGTTAAACTCCATATGAAGGCTTTGGCTTTGCAGAAGAACAAAGAAGCTTTGACTCGCCGGTTCACTCATTTCACGGAGCTACTGTTGCGAGAGGTGGGGGCTATCCCCTCACCAGACATGGTACTGCTATATGAGCAGTTGTTGTCGCCATTAGAATCATTGCATTCATTCTATAGCGAAATATAGACTTAAGTGATTATAGAACTGGAGGGTTATCTATGAAAGCATTGATTTTCGAGCATTTTGGCGGGCCGGAGGTACTGCGTTATGCAGATCTTCCTGAACCGGAGCTGGAGCCAGGAACGGTCTGGGTCAGAATGAAGGCGATTGGATTAAACTTCGCTGACATTTATCGCAGACGGGGCGATTACCACTTGGCGGGTCAGGCACCCTATATTTTAGGATACGAGGGAGCAGGAATTGTGGAACGGGTTGCGGAAGATGTGAAGACGGTGGAGGTAGGAGACCGGGTCGCATTTGCCGATGTCCCGCATGCGAATGCCGAACTGGTAAAGGCGGGAATCGATCATATTATTCCACTGCCGGACGACATCACCTTCGAGCAATCAGCTGCACTGCTGCTGCAAGGTCTGACGGCGCATTATCTGGTGAACGACAGCTATTCGGTTCAGCCAGGCGACGTGATTGTAATTCATGCAGCGGCAGGCGGAGTGGGACAGCTTCTGACGCAGTTGGCTAAAGCCAAGGGAGCCAGAGTTCTCGGCCTGACTTCTTCTCCTGCGAAGCGTGAAGCGGCATTGGCCGCGGGTGCAGACGAAGTGCTGCTGTACGACAGGGATTGGGTGGAAGGCGCGATCCGTTGGTCCAATAATGGTCAAGGTGTGAACGCAGTCTATGATTCAGTAGGTTCCACCTTAATGGATAGCTTCAAGGCGACGAAGATCAAAGGTTCAGTTGTATTCTACGGAATGGCCGGCGGCAATCCGCCCCACATTGACCCCCGTATGCTTATGGACACTTCCAAAACCTTGACTGGAGGCGACCTGTGGAACCATATCGTTACACGCAGCAACCGGATCGAGCGTTCAGAGCAGCTTTTTGAAGCGATCAGACAGGGGCAATTAAAGATGGAGGAACCGAAGTCGTTCCCGCTCCGCGATGGCGCTGAGGCACATCGGTTGTTAGAGAGCAGAAGCAGCACAGGAAAGATTTTGTTAATTCCTTAACAGTCCCTCGCATTAGCGAACCGATGAATCCCGAAGTCCGGGTAACCGGAGGCGAGAATGGAGTCGCGCAAGGGATAAAGGTTGTCCGTGAATCGCAGCTCGGCTCCCGTGGCCAGAATTCGGTCCATCAGATGATCCATAGCTTCTACTCGAAGAGGAGCTACGGTGTGTGGTGAAGTATAATATCCTGCGGTTTGGTCAAACAGTTCAAAGCCCTGCCGTGGAAAAACGTATCTGTACAGCGTGGTGTTCTTTATGGCTGTATACCAGCGGCTTTCAACCGTGATGATAGTTGTGGCTGTAGTGCCTGCGAAAAGATTGCTGGTCTGGGCATCACTTGCGGCGGCCGTCTTTCGCAGGACCATTCTAGGGCAGTCTCTGGGAAAATAGTAACTTACCTCATGCTCTTGATCAATCGCCCAGACGAGTGGCGGCATTCCCTGGATGTTTTGTTTCTCTTTAGGGACAAACCGCTTAATGTCAGACTCTTCGCTAAAATGATAAAGATACATCCGGCACCTCTTCCTCTCCTACATAAAGTCAAAAAAGTAACGGATCACATGAAACAGTACCGGCGAGGTGTAGGTCAGGCTGTCGACCCGGCTTAGGTAGCTTTTTTTCAGAGCCTCGAATTTGCCATCATCGCCAATCAGCAGATCGCGCTTCAGCACAGACACGGTTAAGCTGCCGATGAAGCCGCTAAGGCTGATCAACATCCCGGAGAAGATCCCGAAAATCGGCGTGAGCGGCGTTAAATACGGATAGATCAGATACGATACCGCAGTGGTAACCACGAACGCACAAGCGAAGCCTTCCCAGGTCAGATAGGGATTGGCTGTGGGGACCACTTTTCTTTTGCCAAAATAGATCGAGGCCAGATGATGCACCACATCATTAAGCTGCGTCAGTACAACCAGAAACAGTACGAGTCCCGCTCCATACTCGGGGGTAGCGAACTGAAAGTATGCCAGATGGCTGAGCCCAAACACCATCAGCATCAGACCCCACTGGGTCGAGCTGACACTACGCAGAAATCCGACCGTCCCTTTGTTAATCATCCGGGGGAGCGGTAGCAGCAAGAACACATAGACAGGGATAAAGACGATGAACATCCCGTACCATTCGATATAGATCCAGTAGAATTGCAGCGGAATCGACAAGTATGCCCACAGGAACAGCCTTCGGTCCGCTTTTCTGGACTTGATCATGGAGAAGTATTCCTTCAGCGCGAAGAAGGTCAGCACCATCAGTGAGATTAGGGACACCACGGAATTGAACAGGGTAGCGAGGCAGAAGATGAACACCATGCCCCACCAGGTTTTGATGCGGTTTCCGATGGGTGCATAATCCTTGTTCGGCTGTACTTTGCTTATTACATAATAGATGAGTTGAATGGCGCATAGAGCTGCCAAAATAAGGACTAACGTTAACAAGCTTCTATCCAGGGCAATCACCAACTTGTCGTGAGGTAGGATTCCATTAAAGGGTTCCTATGTTATTATGAAGGAATAGTCCAATCTTGATAAGGGGAAATTTCGTCAATGGTTGCAGATCAGTCGGTTTTTATCTTGCTTACGAATACCGGGACGCTTTTTACAAAAATGATTCAGACCTACACCAAAGCGCCGTATAACCACGCTTCGATTTCATTTGACCGCGAGCTTTCGGAGATGTACAGCTTCGGGCGAAAGAATCCGAACAATCCGCTGAACGGGGGATTCGTGAGGGAGGATATCCAGACAGGTACGTACAGCAAGTATCCCAATACGACGTGCGTGATCTATGAATTACAGGTAACCGAACGTGAAGTGGAGAAAATGAAGCGGGTTCTGCATATCTTTATCCGCAGCCGCCAAAAGTATCTTTATAATATTCTGGGTGTGATTGGCATCGCCCTCAAGGAGCCTGTGGAGTTCAGTAACTCCTATTTCTGCTCGCAATTTGTCGCGGAGATTCTGGAGCGTTCCGGCATCAAGCTGTGGAACAAGCTGCCTGCACTCGTGACACCGGATGATTTTCGGCAGAGTGACAGGCTGCAGTTGATTTATGAGGGAAGGTTGAGCGAGTACTTGAAATAGGCCGTATACGATTAGCGCTGGAGCTTAATTCTGTAGAGATAATGCAGCAAGACCAACTTCTTTTAATGCATTCATCGCCTCAAAGTAAGGTAGAGGACCATAGCTGATACGTGCTACACCCAGCTCGGCAAGCTGCCGGAGGGCCGGGGTATGCGAGGTTACCATAATGTTCACCGGAAGCGGTGAGTGACTACATAGGGTTTCGATCAGTCTGGCATCGCTTAACCCCGGAACAAAAATACCGTCGGCCCCGGCTTCTGCATAAGCATGCGCACGGCTGAGGGTCTGTTCAATACAGGATGCATGCTGCCCGGCAGCCGTTTGAAAGAAGATATCCGTTCTGGCGTTAATAAAAAGAGGTAGGTTAGCCTGTTCGCCTGCTGCCCGGGCAGCGGCAATGCGCAGACATTGATCCGAGGTCGTATAGAGACCTTCTTCGCCAATCCGCTGATCCTCCAAGTTAATCCCCACAGCTCCTTTTTCAATAACCAATCCTACATTCACTTTAACATCGTCTGGACTTAGCCCATATCCCCCTTCAATATCGATGGTTACAGGGAGATCCACCTTGTCCTTGATTCGTTTCAAATTCTCCAGTACAAGTGGAAAAGGCAGCGCCTCGCCGTCCTCATACCCGTGTGCCGTAGCCACGGACCAACTGCCGGTCGCAATGGCCTTGGCTCCGATGTCCTGAACCGCCTGCGCGCTCCCCGCATCCCAGATATTGATAAGCACCAAGGGGTCTCCTTTGGTATGCAATTGATGAAACTGAAGCGCTTGTTCATGTTGGATATTCATATCATTATTCTCCTCCCTGCTCATGATGGAGCAGCCAATTTTTACGTGTCAGACCCCCGCCATATCCACCCAGTTCCCCGTTTGCATTAATGACACGATGACAGGGAATCACTATGGCCAGCTGATTGGCCCCGTTGGCTTGAGCGACCGCGCGGAAGGCCGTCGGTTTGCCGAGGGCTAAGGAGATATCCAGATAGGAGCGTGTTTCCCCTGGCGGAATTTTCATTAATTCTCCCCATACGCTTTGTTGAAAAGGGGAGCCGAGTAGAGCAAGCGGAGTATCGAAGGTCGTCCGTTCTCCGTCAAAGTATTCTGACAGCTCTCGTTCAATCGAGAGAATAGGCTCGGTAACGCCCGGAATAATCGCCGATTTCGTTCGTTTCCGAAGGCGTTCCACCTCGCGTTCCAAGCCCCGCCGATCGATGAATTCCAATAGATACAAGGCCTCATCATTTCCGATGGCCATCATGGGTCCAAGGCGGGTATCGATCCAGGCGGCTTTCAGAATCTTTCCGTCCTCCAACAGGGTAGGGGCAGCCCCCATAATTCGAGAAAAAGCATCCCTGAAGCCACTGCTAGATTCATAGCCGGTGGACAGCTGACTGTCGATGATGGTCTTGCCCGACCTAATATTCTTCAGAGCAAGGCCCATACGGCGTGCGCGGGCGTATTCCACAAAGGTCATGCCAAACCGTTTTTTGAATTGACGCCGAGCCGTAGATTCATCGACCGAGAGATTCCTGAAATCCTGTGTCGTCCAGCGTTTCTCCGGATTGCTCTCCACGGCTTCAACGAGGACACGGACAATCTCCGGGACATGATTGGGATGGGAGAGCGGACGACAGCGCTGGCAGGGCCGATAAGAGGCCAGAAGTGCCTGCTGGGGATTCGCAAAGAACTCACAATTCTCCAGCTTCGGCTTTCTGGCGGGACATGTCGGACGGCAAAATACACCTGTGGTTTTGACGCCAACGTAGAACAATCCCTCGTATTCCGTATTTTTCTCCAGCAGCGCCTTGTAATACTCTTCATATCGCTCAGCAGGTAACAATAGCAGCACGTCCTAACCTTTCAATATTGTTTTCATTATAGTATCTTCTCGTGGATGACATCGCCGAAATTCAGGCATTGATTTTGGGAGCTTAGTAAATAGTGGTTAACGCAGCATGAGGCCGCTACGGCTCGGAAGGTTCTTACGATCGCTGTTAAGCCCGATTTCTGGATTGTAAAAGGACTTCAGAATTCCGTAGGGCCCTCCGCTTTCCTGCCTGCATTTAAACCAACCTCTAATTTTAAGATACATGAACGCATTAAAAACAAACGTAATCAAGAAAAGCGAGCTTATATAGGTAGTATAGAAGTGCAATTTCCGGCATCGACAGCAATTAAGGGCATTTTCGTACCTTAATTCCTCTGCAGCAAGGGGTTAGTGAAGATTAAGTGCAATATTGTACCTTAATTCTTCCAGGAGCCCCGGTTCAACATGATTTTTCGAAAAATAAGATACAATTATGCCCTTATTTCCCTCATTTAACTATATTAAAGAAAAATAAGGTACAAAAATGCTCTTAGTTGAGGAGGTCCCTCTTTCTTNAAGGGGTTAGTGAAGATTAAGTGCAATATTGTACCTTAATTCTTCCAGGAGCCCCGGTTCAACATGATTTTTCGAAAAATAAGATACAATTATGCCCTTATTTCCCTCATTTAACTATATTAAAGAAAAATAAGGTACAAAAATGCTCTTAGTTGAGGAGGTCCCTCTTTCTTCACTGTTAAGACGATTGGTGAAAGGGAATATGCCCCTTCTAGTGATATCGCTGGATTTGAACAGCCATGGATTATAGATATTACCGTCGACAGTCTTGTTCCGGTACTAGCTTTTCTATGGAAAGCTTTCAGGCGAGCGCTTACCCAAACCCAAACCCAAACCCAAACCCAAACCTCCCGCTCGCTCATCTTCGCTTTTTGTTAGTTTCTTTTGTGCGGCTTATATAGATCCCTTTTTCATTAAAAAAGACGCCCTCAGCGGGCGTCCTTCTCTATTCCTCGGAATGAGCAGCTTCGTCTTTGACTTCTTCCTTGAAGCTACGGATGCTCTGTTTGCGGCGTGCATTTTTGTCCTCAATCTGATGACGTTCCTTGCTGTCCAGCTCTGAAGAGAATTCATTCAGGTAGCCTTCGGCTTCCTGCAGGTTCTCTTGCGTATTCTGGATACTTTGCTGCAAATGTTCTACATTATCTGCCCGATTATCTGGCTTTGCCATTGCTTAGATCGCCTCCTGATCATTGAAGCACCCGACTGACTTGGGAGCTAACAGGTAGGTTGATCGTTGCTGGGTCATTTTATGCATAGACTCCTGTACAGATGATGGCTGGATATTAAAAAAACCTCCCGCTCTGGAAGGCAATTGGAGCGAGGGACTACTGTGGCTGTCCAGGTTGCTGTCGGCTACCAATGATCATGAGAACCTGAAGGCGTTGCACAAGGCCCTGAAAGGTAAAGAGTTGTTGATGTCAGCCCAAGGTAATGGAGATATTTACACAGCTTAACCCATCCTTTTATAGGAATTCACTCCGATCGTGTGATCCAAGAGCAAATTTTGTAGATTCTAACACTCTTTTTTAAGCCAATAATGAATAACATAACTGACTGTGTGTGAGCTTTGGCTTGCCGGGTCAGTTTTTTTGTTAGGAGCTAGCCTTCTGAATATAGTTCAGTTCAAAATATTGTCAGCAGATATCTCTCTATGGTAGAATTAGTTAATGAAATATTGATATAAGTAACCTAATTCAAATTGCGAAATGGTGATCATATGGACAACAAGAAGATTAAGGTGGATGTTGCTAATAAGGAGGGTCAGCTTGGTTTTGTATTCACCCGGGGAGGGCTTCGTGAAGGAGCGGGGAGAAAGGGAATCGGGTTGACCAAGAAGGTCTCATTAACCTTAACGGAGGAACTATGGGACAAGCTTGAGAAGCAATGTACAGATGATGAAGTCTCCCGTTCGGAGCTCATTCGCAGGATGATTGAAGCTTATTATTCCAATTAGTGTAATCGGGAGGGAGGGTCATCTATGCGGGTCAGTGTAACCAAGGATTCTCTTCTGCATGCGCTCCAGCATGTACTTAAGGCCGTTTCGGCAAATCATCTTATTCCCATCCTGTCAGGAGTTAGCATTCGGAAGGCTCAGGATGTTTTGATCTTTACCGCAAGTAACACGAACATGACCATAGAATACAGAATTTCTCTGACCACTAGCTCCACGCTGGAACAAGAGGACGGTGCCGTTGTTGTACCTGCGAGGTATTTATATGAGATCGTCCGCAAACTCGGACCGGGGTTTATCAGGCTGGAGACTACAGAGCAGTTGCTATTACTTCTCTCTTCTGGAGATACCCAAATCCGGTTGTGCGGAATGGATTCGACAGCGTTCCCTACAATTCAACGGATAGATCGTCACACGGTAGCAAGGTTTAGCATCAATAATGCCGTGCTAAAATCAGCCGTTAGGCAGGTTGCTTGTGCAGTCTCCACTTCAGAGACTAGGCCGGTACTGACGGGAGTATTTTTCGAGTGTAAGAATGAAGTGCTTAATTTAATCGCTACCGATGGCGTACGTCTCGCTTCCCGCACCCTAACTGTGGAACATGCTGAGGCTATTCATGTCCAGGGCGTGATCCCGGGAGTCAATCTCTATGAAGTCTCCAAGATGCTGAAGGACGAACAGGGGACGACCGATATTGAAGTGGGGACTAGTCAGATCCAATTTACCGCAAAAGAACTGCAGGTTCAGTCCGCCCTCCTTGAGGGAGCCTATCCATCTGTAGAGAAGCTGATCCCGCAGTCTTTTTCGTCCGAATTCACGGTGAAGACGGTACCCCTATTACAGGCGGTGGAACGGGTGTCTGTACTGGCTTCGGGGAGTATTATTAGGCTGGTGGTTTCGGGAGGCAGTCTGGAGCTATTGTCGCAAACGGCGGAGATAGGGGATGTTCTGGATCAGGTTACTTTAGTGGAGAAGAACGGCCTGGATTTCCGGATTTCCTTGAACGCCTCCTTCCTCCTCGATATTCTTCGTTGTATAGATTGTGAGTATGTCAGATTCAGATTTACGGGAATCATGGGGCCGCTTGTTATTTTGCCGGAAGAGCGCTCTGCATCTACGCTGTTTCTGATCACACCTGTAAGGACCGCCAACTGATATAGACAGTATAGAAACGCTTGCGGGCAGGGAAAGTTTTGTATTCGCTTACTTTGGGGGGATGAACGATGAATCGTTTAGAAGGAAAGATAGCTATTGTGACTGGAGCAAGCCGTCGTAAAGGAATAGGTACAGCTATTTGCAGAGCGTTGGCTCGTGAAGGTGCTGACCTCTTTTTCACTCATTTATCGAGGTATGACAGCGATGTTGTGCAACACGGGGATGCCGGGGCCGATTGGGCGGATCAATTCTCTGAAGAGTTACGGGGTTACAATATTCGGGTTCAGAGCATGGAGCTAGATTTATCAGAGCCTGACTCACACGACAGGCTTCTGCGTGAAGTGGAGGCTAGACTGGGGACGCCGGCGATACTGGTCAACAATGCCACACATAGCGTGGATGTGGACTTCAGGAATTTAACAAACGCTATTCTCGATGCCCATTATGGGGTAAACGTAAGGGGTACATGTATGCTATCAGCAGCTTTTGCTCGTCATCTGGAGGGCAAGCAGGGTGGACGGATTATTAATCTGGTCTCCGGTCAGGATAAGGGGCCGATGCCAGGTAATCTTGCGTATGTAGCTACCAAAGGGGCGATATCTGCTTTTACAGTGTCACTAGCTGCGGAACTTGCCCCTCTGCAAATTACGGTTAACGCAGTTGATCCTGGGCCGACAGATTCCGGGTGGATGAATGATGAGATCAAACAGCATCTGCTTCCGAAATTCCCCATGGGCCGCTTGGGACAGCCGGAGGACGCTGCTCGACTTATTACATTCCTGGCTAGTGATGAGGCGGCCTGGGTGACAGGGCAAATCATTCACTCTGATGGGGGATTCTGGGGGTGACTCCGGCAGTGGGGGAGCGATGGCTGTATATCGTTTTCATTGATTGTGCCATATGTAGTGGAACCCTCTCAGAACTTCCCCTATACTTGTAAGGTACGACTATCAATTATTGATTGGAGAACTTGAATTCATGTCTACTTTACCCAACTGCCCGGAATGCCAATCGGAATACGCCTATGAGGATCGGGGAATGCTGGTCTGCCCGGAGTGCGGCCACGAATGGTCCCCGGGAGCAGAAGCCGAGCATGACAGCGAAGAAGCAAAGGTTATCAAGGATGCCAATGGAAACGTGCTCAGCGATGGCGATACCGTAACCGTGATTAAGGACCTCAAGGTGAAAGGAAGCTCCCTCGTTGTCAAAATAGGCACAAGAGTCAAGAACATTCGCCTGGTGGAAGGCGATCATGATATTGATTGCAAAATCGACGGTTTTGGCGCGATGAAGCTGAAATCGGAATTTGTGAAAAAAGTATAGCATACGCCCGGCAGCAAGCATTCTGTTCCTCATGGAGAACAGGGTGCTTTTTTTATGTGCGGAGGGGGTGTCACCGAGGGTTGGACGAAGACTCCGGTAAATTCGTACACGCTCAATAAAGGACGAGTGAATAAGGTACGGTAAGACTTAGCTTTGAGAGGGAAGGGATGGAGTGTCCATGACAAAAGCACAGCCGGCGCGGCTGGAGAACCAGGTGTATTCCAACAGAGTAGCGCGGTCCGAGTTCGATAGGAACTGGAGAACTATAATTTCTAGCAGCGGTTATGTGATTTATATTGCCACAAAAGATAAGGCCAAGGTGACCGTACTTCTGACTAACGGGTCAAGTAAATTGCTCACCTTTAATAAGGGAGGCCGTGTATTGGTAGGCTCTGGTGGCGTCAGTCATTACAGCAAACCGCATCGGGCAAGAAACCTGTAACGGTTGCATTACTGTAGATGCTTTCGGGTGTTTTTTAGAAAATCATCACAAAACCAGCAACCTTTCCAGGAAGTCCAGACTGTCTCACAGACACGGGGGCCCCTACACGGAAGGGAATGCTGGTTTTTGTTGTGGACCTGGGGAGCTCCCTCAGCGGCTACTCAGATGGCATAACAGCTTAGCAGCATCTCCCGCACAGCTTCGTCCATTATCGCCTCATTCTCTGGAGCAAGCCACTCTTCGCGGACAATGATATGGCTACATGAGCTGCCCTTAAGATAACTATATATAATCTGAGCCTCGTCAATCTCATGCCTGCTGATGTCTCCCGATTGTTGAAGTGGGCTGCTCCGAAAGTTGTCCCTGATGATTGTCGTAATCTCTGTCTGCAGACTAGCGTTACTGAAATCCTCTGATTCAAGCTTGGTTTGAAAAAGAATACGGTTGCCCTGGAGCAACAGTAGCTTGAGTACCCGGTCGTTCATGGGTTCAACCATCGCAATCCGCTGATTTGCTCCCGCAAACTCAATGACTTTCTCTTTCTGAAGCAGGGAGCGTACTGCCCCAATATAATCGCGGTATTTGGCTGCGGCTTCATAATTATAATTCTCCGCAGCTTCAGCCATTCGCTGTTCCATTCCTTCCAGAATGCTCATATCTGTTCCGTCCAAGAGGGCAACAAAGCGGTCCATAATGCCGTTATATGTCTCCAGGGCTTCACCCCCGGCGCACATCCCGATACACAATCCCAGGGAGTGGTTAAGGCAGAGCGAAGCTTTTTTGGAGTGGGGATTGCTGCAAAGAATGCTGTAGCTTTCGAGCACTCCCTGTACCGCCCGCTCCACAGTGCTGCGGCTTGTGTAAGGGCCAAACAGTAATCGTCGATCGCCTTGTTCGGCGCCGTCTCCGGGGTCATAAGACACTTCAATCGTCCGCCTGTTACCGTCGGTTCGGATCACAATATAGGTGTAGGCGAGGGGATTTTTCATTTTTTTATTATAAGGAGGCTTGAGCTCCTTGATTAATTTGCATTCCAGCATAAAGGCTTCAAATTCAGTATCCGTTAGTGTATAGTCCAGATCTTTAATGTTTTTGACGAGACGTTTGACCTTGGGAGAATGGGATTTGGAGTCTTGAAAATAGGACTGAACCCGCCTCTTCAAGGCCTTGGCCTTGCCGACATAAATGATATTTCCCAGACTGTCTTTCATTAGATATACACCGGGAGTTAAAGGGAGGTTTTTAACCTTTTCCGTTAGATTCATATGTATCCTCCGTGGCTTCAGATTCATCTGTAGCTCAAGTATAGACGATCGATCAAGGCACATAAAGAATAGGGAAGTGGCAAGATGTGCTGATCCAAAATGTATAAGATGCTGCTTCCTTATCCATCCTAAACAGGAACAGCAGGATTGTCAGAAGGGAGTGAGTCTTACCATGAATAATAGCAATGATACCAGTTGGAAAGAGGACAATGTGGTGACCCAGGCGCAGCGGTCAGTAAAGAAGCTGCACGATGCGGTATCCCAGGCCTTGAGCCATCCAAACGAACAGACGATCGAACAGGCCGAGAACCGTCTGGACCATACCGAACAAGCAGTCCATGAGGCAGGCCGGGTGTTTGACGGTAAGGGAGCGGAGTTGGCCGAGGAGTTACTTGCCGAAGAGAAGGACCGCCTGTCTTCGCTGGATAATAAGAACAGCTTATAGCTGTTGCGCATGAGTTGATGCAGCCCTCGAATGCTGATTCCAGCAATGAGGGCTGTTTTTTGCGAAAATAACTTCTAATTCATCTTATTTTTATTTAAAATAGTACAGAATGCGCTATAGAAATACCCACTAATCCGATGTATAATTAATGGATAATTACATACATAAGATGCTTACTTCATGGCTTTATAGTGTGGTTGAAGGCGTAAGATGATTATGAACACAAGGGAGATGAAGAAGATGGCAAAGGGAAAGGGAAAGGTATTATCCATTAAGACGATTGTAGCGATCGGCATCGGTTCAGCGTTGTTCGTCATTCTGGGCAGGTTCGGTTCCATCCCAACAGGGATCCCGAATACCAGCATTGAGACTACATATGCAATACTGGCATTGTTCGCGCTGTTATACGGGCCTACAGCAGGGCTGCTGATCGGCTTGATCGGGCACACACTGAAGGATGCCATTTCCTACGGTTCGCCATGGTTCAGTTGGGTTATTGCTTCCGGCGTGGTCGGTCTGATTATTGGACTGATTGTACGCAAGATTTCCATTCATGATGGGGAGTTCGGGAGAAAAGAAATCATTCGTTTCAACATTGCCCAGATTATTGCTAACGTTGTAGCTTGGTTGCTGGTGGCTCCGGTTCTCGATATTCTTATTTATGCCGAACCAGCCAACAAGGTATTTACACAAGGGGTAACGGCTGCATTGTTTAACATTGTCTCTGTAGCGGTAATCGGTACACTGCTTGCCATTGCTTACAGCAAGACAAGAACTAAAAAGGGAAGCTTGACCAAGCAGGCATAATCCCCTACAATCCAAACCAAAGGGCCGGTGAGCATCACCGGCTTTTCCATTGCCATTTTAACGAATAATCCCTGTCTGTTACTTATACCAACACTGAGGAAGGTTATGTATGAATGTCGAATAAAGCGGTAATCGAATTTAAGAATTTTAGTTTTCAATATAGGGCTCAGACCGAACCCACGCTTCAGGATATTAATCTGACGATCTACGAAGGGGAGAAGGTGTTAATTGTAGGCCCCTCCGGATCGGGTAAAAGCACCCTGGCTCACGCCATCAATGGATTAATTCCTGCCACTTATCCGGGCGAAATCAGCGGGACCTTGCGCATTATGGGCCAGGATCAGCAGGAACTGGGAATTGCCGGATTGTCGGAGCGGGTAGGCACGGTGCTGCAAGACCCTGACGGACAGTTCGTCGGGCTCACCGTCGGCGAGGATATCGCCTTCAAGCTGGAGAACGATGCTGTTCCCCAGAGCGAGATGACTGGAAAAGTAACCGAGGCCGCCCACGCTGTGGACATTTACGATTTTCTCGGAGCTTCACCACAGGAGTTATCGGGCGGGCAAAAACAAAAAACAACCCTTGCCGGTGTACTGGTTGGCGAGGTTGATATTCTGCTGTTCGATGAACCGCTAGCCAGTCTCGATCCCTATACAGGGACCAAGACGATTGAGCTCATCGATAGGGTAAAGCAGCAGACTGGCAAAACAATCATTATCATTGAACACCGGCTGGAGGATGTTCTGCATCGTGCGGTAGACCGCATCATTGTTATCAATGAAGGACGTATTGCGGCAGACCTTCCGGCTGCAGAGCTGCTTAGCTCGGGCTTGCTTCAGGAGGCCGGTATTCGCGAGCCGTTGTATCTAACCGTGCTGAAATATGCAGGTTGTCCCATTACGCCTGACATCAAGCCGGAGCATATAGAAACTATAGGGCTGGAAGACGCTGCTGACAAGCTTAGAGGCTGGTACCTTGCCAATGATGAACAGTTCGAATACCCGGACTGCCCGCCAGTACTGGAACTGCGGGATCTCTCGTTCGGCTATGAGAAGAAGCATCCGGTACTGCACGGGGTGTCCTTAAAGCTCGGCAAGGGAGAAATGGTCTCTATTGCTGGAAAGAACGGGGCCGGCAAATCAACGGTATCCAAGCTGATTTGTGGATTTTACCGTCCTTCATCAGGTTCGATCTGGATGAATGGTCGTGATATCGGTCCCGATTCGATTAAGGAACGGGCTAGCCGAATCGGTTTTGTCATGCAGAACCCCAATCACATGATCTCGAAGACGATGATCTTTGATGAGGTGGCCTTAGGGCTGAAGGTTCGTGGTATGGCGGAGAGCGACATCGAGAAGCGGGTGCATGAAGTGCTCCAGATCTGCGGATTATATCCGTTCCGCAACTGGCCGGTCTCTGCGCTCAGTTATGGCCAGAAGAAGCGGGTGACGATTGCCTCCATTCTGGTGCTGCAGCCGGAGATTATTATCCTGGATGAGCCGACGGCTGGTCAGGATTACCGTCATTATAATGAAATGATGGAGTTTCTACTGGGTCTGAGCAAGCAGGGTATAACGGTCATTATGATCACTCATGACATGCACCTCATGCTGGAATATGCGCAGCGGACGATTGTACTGGCGGATGGCCGGAAGATTGCCGACGATCGTCCGGAACGTGTTCTATCCGATAAGGCAATTATACACAGCGCTAATTTGAAGGAAACCTCGCTGTACAGGCTGGCAGAACGTGCGGAGATTGAGCAGCCCTCCGAGTTTGTCAGACGTTTTATTGCTTTTGACAGGGAGGCTCGCCAAGGATGAAGGTTAAGATGTTATCCTATACCGACCTGGACACACCGATCCACCGTCTGACTGGCGCGTCCAAGCTGCTGTTTTTCGTGCTTTGGTCGGTTTCTGCAATGATCACCTATGATACGAGAGTGCTGGTGGTCATGCTGCTGTTCAGTCTGTTTGCTTTTAAAATCTCTCGGGTACCGTTTCAGCAGTACGCATTTGTGCTTTATTTCATTCTGGCCTTTTTTGTGCTGAACCATCTGGCTATCTTCCTCTTCTCACCGCTGGAGGGCGTATCCATATACGGCACGCGACATGATATTTTCCATATTGCCGGACGGTATACCGTCACCTGGGAGCAGCTGTTCTACCAATTAAACATTGCGCTTAAATATGCCGTGGTCATCCCGATGGCGTTATTATTCCTTCTGACTACGGACCCTAGTGAATTTGCCGCTTCGCTGAACCGAATTGGCGTGAATTACCGGATTGCTTATTCCGTTTCGCTGGCACTGCGCTATATTCCTGACATCCAGCGTGATTATGAGAATATTTCATTCTCGGCCCAAGCGAGGGGGATTGATACTTCCCGTAAGGAAAAGCTGCTGACCCGACTCAAAAATATCGGTTCGATCTTGTTTCCGCTCATTCTGACCAGTGTGGAGCGGATTGACAAGATCAGCACGGCGATGGAGCTGCGCGGATTTGGCCGGGGCAGCAAACGCACCTGGTACAGTTTGCGTCCTTTCACCAAGAGCGATTATATCGTCTTGGCGTTGATTATCCTCGTCGCGATAGCGTCCGCCGTGATTACTTTTTATGACGGTTCACGTTTTTATAATATTTTTGCGGAATAATTTCCTGATTTTATGAAACTGGACAGAGGGGTGTCTACTTTGCTTCTGTATAATAAGCCACAAACACAGAGAAAAGAGGATACGCATTATGCATACCCAGATTGTTCGAAAGCCGGAAATGATCCTGACGGGAATAAGTGCACGGACGACAAATGCGGAGGAAGCCGGTCCGAACGGAGTTATTCCGGGATTGTGGGGACAGTTTTCCCAAGCTAATCTTGCGGAGGCAACAGGTGCATCTAACCCTCATCTGACTTATGGGCTGTACACGAACTATGAAAGTGACTTCACAGGTGCTTATACGATTCTTATTGGTCATGAAAGCGGGAGCGCTGAGAGCCATAAGGAGGATGCACATGCTGTCGTGCCGGAGAGCAATTATATGGTGTTCACGACTGCAAAAGGGCCGATGGAAGAGGTGGTTCCGCAGACTTGGGCGGAGATCTGGCAGTACTTCAAGGATTCGCCGGAGAAGCGTACTTATACTGGTGATTTTGAGCTGTATGATGCCCGCAAGTTTGATGCAGCCGGTGTAGAGGTGCAAATTTATATTGCTGTAGAATAGAAAAAAGCTGCCGGGAGAATCCCGGCAGCCCGAGGCAGACCTGCGGGTCTGCCTTTTCTTATATAATTCAGAGGTAATCATTCTATCCCCTGCTGCATGCCCGGTGGCTTACGCTCCGGTCCACTGTTGGTCGCCCGTCAAATATTTCTCGGTCAGGACGGACAGCAGGTGTATACCGACCTCATTCTCTCCACCTTCAGGGATAATGAGATCCGCGTATTTCTTGGAAGGCTCAATAAAAGCTTCGTGCATCGGCTTCACCGTAGTCAGATATTGTTGGTGAATCGACTGGATGGTCCGGCCACGCTCTTCGATATCGCGGAGTACGCGGCGAAGAATACGTACATCAGGATCGGTATCGACGAAGACTTTGATATCGAGCATGTCCCGTAAATGCTCATCGGACAAGACATGAAGTCCTTCGATGATAACGATATTGTTAGGCAACAGTTCTTCTGTCTCTGTGGTAGAACGTGCATGAACCGTAAAATCGTATACTGGAGCCTGGGCAGCAAGCCCTTGCTTCAGCTCTTTAAGATGCGCAATCAGCAGCTCATTGTCAAAGGCGAACGGATGATCATAATTGATCAGGGACCGCTCCTCCATGTTGAGATGCGAATGGTCTTTATAGTAGTTATCTTGAGATATGAATGTTACTTTGCCCGTCCCAAGCCGGTCTATGACGGAACGAGCCACCGTGGTTTTACCCGATCCGGTGCCGCCGGCGATACCAATAATAAGCATGGCGATTTAATATCCTCCCTAACCATTGCCGTTGCAATTCCAATATTGTAGCACAGCGACAACATTTTTTCATCACGATACGACAAATGAAAACTGGCATTTTTTAAAATACGGCAATATTAAGAATTCAGCCATACAGAAGGCTGTTACTTGAGTGGTTTTTGCATGAAACAGGGGGTTTTTATTGAAAATAGGTTAAAGGTTGATTTCAACTGGGGTTGCAGAAGCAGGGCTGTAGGGCGACTGTACATGGATGCAAAGAGAGATATGCCAGCCGGGGTCCTGTACAAGAGATGTGGACAGCATGCGATAGATGGTATACTTTGTTCAAAGAAATGGGGCGGATTAGCCATAGATCGGGGAGTGGGCAGCATGGACAACAGTAATGTGGAGGAACTGAAGGTGCAAGCGGAGGTCTTCCTGAGGGGTTGTCATCAGGAATTGGGATCATCTGAAGCGGAGCTGGAGAAGCGTATTTCGGAGGTGCAGAGGGAGATTGCAAGCACGGGGACCTACCGCCATACCGGAGAAGAACTGACGCATGGGGCACGCATGGCTTGGAGGAATAACAGCCGCTGTATTGGCCGTTTATTCTGGCACACGATGGAGGTCATTGACGCTCGTCAGGCAGAGACCGAGGACCAGATTGCGGAAGTGCTGCTTCAGCACATCGAAAGAGCTGGAAACGGTGGCCGCATTCGGTCCGTAATCACTATATTCCGCAGTGGGGAAGACCCGGCAAGTCGAATTCGCATCTGGAATCATCAACTAGTCCGTTATGCCGGTTATCCGGCAGAGACGCCGGGGAGTGAGCGTTCCGGCGACCCTGCTTCCGATGCTTTCACCGCAGTGTGTCAGCAACTAGGCTGGCAGGGAACAGGCGGTGACTTCGATGTGCTACCGCTGGTGGTCTCGATTGGCGAGGGGAAGCCTCGCTGGTATCCAATTCCTGGGTCTCTAATCAGGGAAGTGCCACTTACCCATCCTGAAATCGAGCGGTTCCCGGAGCTTGGGCTGCGCTGGTATTCGGTGCCGATCATCTCGGATATGCAGCTTGAAATCGGGGGTATCCAGTACACAGCGGCTCCTTTTAACGGATGGTATATGGAGACCGAGATCGGCTCCCGCAATCTTGGGGATACTGGAAGATACAATCGCCTACCGGCAGTCGCCGACCTGATGAGGCTGGACCGTTCCACGAACACTTCGCTCTGGAAGGACCGGGCTATGCTGGAATTGAACCGGGCGGTACTGCATTCGTTCAAGCAGGCCGGTGTCAGCATCGTGGACCATCATACGGCGGCAGACCAGTTCGTCAGGTTCCAGCAGCAGGAACAGGAAGTGGGCCGCGAGGTCTCCGGCCGCTGGAACTGGCTGATCCCGCCGATGTCACCTTCGGCTACCCCGATCTGGCATGACAGTACCTTGAAGGAACTGAATTTGAGCCCGCGCTTCCGGTATCAAAAGGCGGCTTATGCAGGTTGGCTGGATGGAACTGGACTGAATCAGGAGAAGTCTGACGATACAGGGGCCGAAGACAGTGGGGCGGAACTGGTATGCCCTTTTCATCATAAGTCCTGACCAAATTCATTTTTATATAAGACGAAGAAAGGGGTCATCCTTTTTAGGTAATCACTAAGCAACTCCTGATAGCTGACAGCTGCAATTAGGGGTTGCTTTTTGTATAGGAGGGGATTATACTCATCTCAAGAAAGTGATTGATCAATAACCAATCAAATGAAATGCTGCGAGGAGGTTAAGATGAGCAAAGAATCGACTACGACCCGTGGCAAGGCTGATGAATCGCCCTCTATCAACCGCCGGGAGCAGATTTTGGAGGCTGCGGTTGTTGTGTTTGCCGAGCATGGCTATTATCGGGCTACGACAGCTCAGGTGGCCGAGAAGGTAGGCATTTCCCAGCCTTATGTATTCAAGGTGTTCAAGAACAAGGAGGAGTTGTTCGTAGCGGCTTTGGAACGGTCATTCGAACGCATTGTTCAAGCTTTTCAAGGCGTTAAGGCATCGGCTGACACTCTGCTTCAAGAGGCGATCCGCACTTATGAGCTGCTGATGGAGACGCATCCTAATGAGATTATTCTTCAGGTTCAGGCCCTGGGTATCCGCGATGAATTGATTCGCCAGAAGATGCAGAACGGGATGAGCACAGTGACAAGTCTGATGGAAGGGAAATTCATTGCTGCCGGAATGCCGCATCCTGAAGTGCTAGTCAGCAGTTTTATGGCGAACGGTATGCTGTGCAATATTGCAATGGCCTTGGAGATGCCTGAGTTGAAGCCGAAGCATCTGGAGAAGCTGTAACGAACCAGGCACAATGCAGACATTCTAAGGGCAAACGCCCTTAGAGATTTTTTTCATCATTAGTTATTGATTAATCACTAACAATATAATCAAGGAGGAATTGTGATGTTATTGAAAAAAGCTTTAGTGCTGGGTGCAACGGGCGGAACGGGAACTGTAATTATTGCGGAGCTGTTAAAAAGAGGGGTACACACGGTAGCCTTCGGGCGATCCATGCCCAAGCTGGAGCAGCTAGCGGCAGACTTAGACCATCCGGCCGGTCTGACTCTGACGACAGGGGATGTGTTCAACAGCGAGCATGTGTACTCGGCTGCGCAGGGCGTTGATGTTATTTTTCACAGTGCTTCGGTTCCTTACAACGAAATGATTACACTTCTGCTTCCCATGGGCGAATCGGTAATGGAGGCGGCTAGCAGACTGGGCATCAAAGTAGTAGCTGTAGATGGAATTTATCCCTACGGCAGACGGCATAATGAGCAACCTATCGATGAGAATTATCCCAAGAATCCGCATACCAAGAAGGGAAAGAAGAAGCTGGAGTTCGAGCGCATGTTCTTCAGCTCCCGCTGGAACCGTACGAAGAGAATGATCGTCCGTCTGCCTGATTATTATGGCCCTACAGCAAACGGGGCTTCCTATTTGGGGACGACACTGGAGTCGATTGCTGCAGGTAAGCCGGGGGCGTTCGTCGGGACGATGACCGTTCCACGGGAATATGTGTACCTTCCAGATGCAGCCGTCATGATTGTTGAATTGGCAAGCCGGGAGGAAGCTTATGGACAGAACTGGAATATACCAGGTGCAGATGTTATCTCTGGGCGGGACATTGTTAACATCGCTCGAAAGGCCAGCGGAACATCTAAAATGGTGATGCCACTGGGCAAAACGGGCCTATCCTTGCTGGGGGTATTTGTACCGGTCATGAAGGAGATTGTGGAGATGCTGTATCTGACGGAAGAGCCGCTGCGTTTAAGCGGGAGAAAGTACGAGCGTCTGGTCGGGCCAATCCCCGCCACCCCTTATGAGAAAGGTATTACAGAGACGATTCAAGCCATTCAACGACGTCAGGCTCAGGCGACGGCCAAGTCCTGAACCTGCGGCTGATCTGCTGAAGTTTGAAATGGTGTTGCGTGATGAACTGTGATAAGATTTAGTTCTATATAGACAGAGGAAGTGACTCTTACCAATGATCAATATCACCATTCCGACACCGGAAGTTACCATTACCAAACAAGAGAACCCAGTGCTTAGCAACATCTACGGATTTACTGATTTTCACCTGATTACCCGTGAGCTGGGCGGAATCTTCATGTTCTACAATGACAAGGATGAGCTGTTGTTTGTAGGCAAAGCCAGAAAGCTTAGACCAAGAATCAAGAAGCACTTTGAAGACAGCGTATCGCCAATCAAGCAGCACCGTGACGAAGTCACCAAGATTGAAGTGTACCTCGTGGAAGATGCAATGGACAGAGAGATTTACGAAACGTACATCATCAATACCGGAAAAGCCAAATACAATGTAGAAAAAGTGTTCTACAAATAAGTGTTTTGAGCACAAACAAGCGTCTGCCTTTCTCGGCAGACGCTTGTTTCGTAATATTAAGGTCACTTAAGATACTGCTAGTGTCCGCATTCAATAAGGTCCCCTTCAGGTGCCCCGTCAAGGCCGGGTGTGGACATTCTTTTCCAAATTACAAAGTAGGCGCTCCTGTATGCCCTCGCCTGATACCCGGCTGATCGCGTATAGCACGGACCCCGTGACAGGGGTAAAGCGAGGCTCTACGATGGAATAGACTTTATTGCGGCCATTGCCCAGTAGTACCGACAACTTGTCTTTGAAATAACTACTGTTAACCACGCTCCCAATGAATGCAACCGGAACGGTATCGCTTGTCAAATAGGGTGCCACCAGTTCTATGCCCACCTTTAACTGATAGATCGCCCGGTCTGATACCCGTCTCGCCAGGGAACTTCCCTTGGAGGCTGCTTCAGTGATAAAGGGTGTGAACCGCTCGAATTGGCGATCCCGGTCCCTGCGGTCCTGAATAAATCCCCTTTGGCCGAGCTGCCACAGATCCTGAACCGTGCTTACATCCCAGTGACGGAGCATATCCCCGATCAGTTCCTGATCTGTTCCGTCCGTATGCCCCGCCAGTACTTCATATACGGCATCATAAGCCAGAAAACGTGCGCCACTCTTCGTGTAATGATGGAAGTCATAATTCCGGATAAGCTGCCCGTCTTCCTTCAATGCAACTATGATTGACCCTGTACCTGAGAGGGCAACAATGCCAGGATTCGTGAGAAGGGCTCCGTAATGGGCAGCGACCGCATCATTGTAATGCCACTTCGGGCAGTTCAGTCCTTCTACATCCGTTAGCGCTTCCACCCATTCCAGATCCTCTTCTGAATCATAGCCGGCAATGCCCGCAGCAAGTCCGCTCACATCGCCCAGTGTCCTGCCTGCTACTCGCAAAGCCTCTTGTATCCCCTGTTTCACATTGAGTGTGGCCTGCAAATCTTTATGTACCCAAGCAGCCCCGCTCTCGACATAAGAGAGAACACGCCCATCCAGGCTACTGACCATTACCCGAGTATGGGTACCTCCCCCATCTACTCCGATAACCACTTCCTGATTCTCAAGCATAGGAGCCCTCCTTGGCTATATTCACCACCATTATAGGGGGAAGCGGCGGCCGATGAAAGGGCCTGAATCTGAAACGATGAATGAAATAGGCGGGTTAGTCCACACTATTACACGATATTCAATTCGCAGCTTAAAGGAGAAGGTATTACATGAGTAGATGGTTAAAGCTAATATTGCTGTGTGCATTCGTTACAATCAGTGTGGCACCGGCTCAAGCCGCTCAAGCGGCAGAGAGCGTGTCCGTACGCGAGGGCAAGCAATGTGTAAGCCCGGCGAAGGTCAAGCTTAAAGAGGATCTCAGAAAGCTGTGGACCGATCACGTCCTCTGGACGAGAAGCTATATTGTCAGCGCTTTGGCAGGACTGGAAGATAAGGATAAAACACTGGAGAGACTGCTGAAGAACCAGCAGGATATCGGAGATGCCATCAAGCCTTTCTATGGCGAGGCTGCGGGCAATAAGCTGACTAAGCTGCTGAAGGAACATATCTTATTGGCCGGCAAAGTTCTTGAGGCAGCGAAAGCTGGCAATGGGGCCGATCTGGAAAAATACAATAGAGAGTGGCACCGAAATGCCGACGATATCGCCAAATTCCTCAGTAGTCTTAATCCGAATTGGTCGGAAAAGGCACTGAAGGAGATGCTGTACACCCATCTTCAATATGTTACCGAAGAAGTGGTAGCAAGGCTCGGTAAGAAATGGGACACAGATATTGCTGTTTTCGACAAAAATCTAAACCACATGCTCATGCTGGCAGATATCCTCACCGAGGGCATTGTCAAGCAGTTCCCGGAGCGGTTTAAATAATGATTCACTCCAAGGCACCCGCAAGGGTGCTTCTTTTTTATAGGGAGGATGGCCTAGAAAAGAACAGTGAAATCCTTATCTTTATAAAATAGGTCTTAAGTAACAAATGACAAAGTTAGATATAAAGGCTCACTAATCACCTGAACAATTAAACTATAATAGACTCGTAAAGGGTCGACATATTTTGACATTTATAATTGAGGTGATTGGAATAGATGATTTCTCCCTTTTTTAAAAAGAAAGAAACAGCCGATAAGCAGCAGAGGCCAAATATGGTTCAAAAGATGCAAATTGCTGAGGAGTCTGAAATCGAAACGGAGATCGTGGATGCCGTAGAGCAGTCTGTTGGCATGATTTCGACAGGTAAAGCGCAGCTCGATAAGAAATCGCTTGATTTGATCTTTGCCGTGGAGCAGATGATTCAGGCTAGACAACATGCCGAGACGAACATTCATGAGCTTCAGGATCGCCTTACGCATACGAACGGACATGTGGAGCGGCTCAACCGGGACATTAAGAATCTCAGTAAGGTCATTGACGAGAGAGAAAAGAACGTGATGGAGCTTGAAAAGAAGCTGATCGAGAAGAATCTGAAGGTTGATCAGGTGCTGGAGGATTATCGGGAGCTTCAGGCGTCCTTGTCTACCGAAATCGACGAACTCAAGAATAGCATTGATCTGGAGCAACAGAAATATGTGAATCTGGTGCAGAAGCACAATGAAGCACATGCGGAAAAACTCAAGAAAATGAATGAGCTAGAAGAGAAGGTTGGGCGTCTGGAAACCGAGAATGCTCATCTGAAGCAGAAATACGACACCGTGCGGCAAGAAAAAACCTACCTCTCAAGTATGATCAGCGACTTTACCAACCGTATGTCGGTACCTTTCGGCAATATGAGTAACGAGCGCAAAGAAGGAAACGGGGACGAATAGACTCCATGTCCGTGATAGAAACCGACAGCACGGTAATGATAGAGCTATTGTCGCTTGGTCAGGGACCAGACGGTTATGAGATTGAGGTAGGCTTGACGGACGGCACTGGGTATAACAAACGTATTCTTGAACTGGATGAATATACATATAGCCAATTGAATGCACTGGGCCCTTTTGACTCGGACAGAGTGAGATTGTCACTTTACCCCAAATGGGACCCGTTTCGGAATATATATTACAGCACGCTCATCAGAATGAAGTCCACCTTCAATGAAACGCTGTATTTTGCTTGCTCCCAGTATTATGTGTCTCAACTGAACCAATTGAAAGCCATAGAACGCATTGTCCAAACGGAGGAGACGATGCCCGAACTGCTGCAGATGCCATTCCCAAGGGAACGGGTGAGCTCTCGGCCCAATTCTGCAAAAGAGCGAGCCAAATCCGTCGTGAAGCGGCGATTAGGCCCTGTTGTACTGCTCGCCCTGGTATGTATTCTATTGCTTTTGTCCCCCTTACGCGTTGACCGAGCACTCTCGGTCAAGAATGAAGAGGCACTCGAACACTCTGAATTTGCAGAGCAGCCGAAGGCCAGCTTTCCTGTGCCTGTTCTTCCTCAGCTAAACAATGTCTCCGACACTGTTCCGCTTACTCCCACTGCAGAACCTGTAGTCTCTCCGCAAGCATCCCAGAAGCCCCAGCGACAGGCTCTGCCAATTGAAGAGGTTGTCATAGACAAGAGTAAATATACCTCTAAACTGCCCAAGGGTTACGTCGCGCTCTCTTTTGATGACGGGCCATCCAAGTATACTCAAGAGATTGTGGATATTCTGGTAGAGCATGGTGTGGCAGCGACCTTTCTGTTCATAGGTAAAAATGTGGTGCATCATCCGGATGAGGCCAGATATGCCTTGGCCAAGGGGATGACCATCGGCAATCATTCCTGGGACCATAGCAAGCTGACGGCGAACAGCGAAGCTGTGAACAAGGCCAACCTGATCAAGGCCAATCAGGCGTTGCAAAAGATTACAGGAGCGCCGATTTCCCTTTTCCGCCCGCCCTATGGAGCCATAGATGCCAAGGTATCTCGCAAGGTGGCGGAGCAGCATATGAAGGTACTCATGTGGAACCGGGACACGGAGGATTGGCGGAAGAAGGCACCGGAAGACCTGATTCAGTATTTCCATACCGTTGATCCCTCTGGAGCCATCTTTCTCATGCATGAGAAGAAAATAACGGTGGAAGCTCTGCCTGAAATTATCGAGTACTTGAAAGCGAAGGATCTGAAATTTGTTATATTCAAATAGCAGGATTTAAGAAGCGTATCCGTGAATGTACGGATACGCTTCTATTTGTTAAGACTATTGATCCTTCAGGAACATGACGAAGTCTAAAATTGTAAGGCAGCAGCGGTGTCCACCTGCGCCGATTCCGCAGGATAACTGCTCTTGTTTTAATAAAAAAAATTTGAGACAATAAATAGGCATTGTTAGCCTGGCTGGAACACGCTAGAATAGATTGGACTTTAATGTGTTGAAAAGAGGATAACCAATGAATAAAGAATCCATTTATGGATTGACTTTTGAACAACTGACGTCATGGCTGCTGGGACATGGGCATAAGAAATTCCGGGCGACCCAGGTGTGGGAATGGCTATATCGGAAACGGGTCACGGACTTCGCCCAAATGACGGATGTAAATACAGACTGTATCGCACTGCTGGCTGACCACTTCGTGATTCGTACGATGGAGGAGCATGTGAAGCAGGAATCGACGGATGGAACGATCAAGTTCTTGTTCCGTCTGAAGGATGGAAATCTGATCGAGACCGTGCTCATGCGGCAAAAATACGGCTTGTCCGTCTGTGTGACCACACAGGTGGGCTGTAATATCGGCTGCAGCTTCTGCGCGAGCGGACTACTGGCGAAGAGCCGGGATCTTTCCGCTGGAGAGATTGTGGAGCAGATTATGAAGGTGCAACTGGATCTCGATAGCACTGGAAAAGGCGAGCGGGTAAGCCATGTGGTCGTGATGGGCATCGGCGAGCCGTTCGACAACTTTAAGAATATGGTCGACTTCCTTGGAGTTGTTAAGGATCATAAGGGTCTGGCGATTGCCGGAAAAGGTATCACTGTATCGACAAGCGGTCTGGCCGATAAGATCAGGGAGTTCGCTGACGCTAATCTTCAGGTGAACCTTGCCGTATCTCTGCATGCGCCTAACAATGAGCTGCGGACACGCATTATGAAGATTAACCGCGCCATTCCGCTGGAGAAATTGATGCCTGCCATCGATTATTATCTGGAGAAGACCAACCGGAGACTCACGCTGGAGTATATTCTGTTGAAGGATGTTAATGACCAGCGGGAGCAAGCGCTGGAGTTAACTGAACTGATTGGCGATCGGAAACCACTCGTTAACGTGAACCTGATTCCGTACAATCCGGTGGATGAGCACGGCCAGTATCAGAGACCCGAGCGGGAAACGGTGCGTGCGTTTTTTGATACACTCAAGAAGCAGGGCGTTAGTGTCAGCACCCGTCTGGAGCACGGAACTGATATTGATGCTGCATGCGGTCAGCTGCGCAGCAAGCAAATCAAGAAGACCAAAGAAGGCAAGTCTGCACAAGATACAGTTGCGGCTGGCTAAGAATTGTAATATGGGCGTCTCTTCGGAGACGTCTTTTTTCATGCCTAAAGTCAGGCACTGTCTGTACTCAGGAAGAAATAGGTGCTGGTTTATGCAGAACCTCGTTTGCCGCCCAGCCGATGTTAGGTTATGATACAGGTACGCGGCAGTTGCGAGGAAAAGAGGTTGATGGATCAGTGCTAACAGTAAAGAGCTACATAGTGGGTCATATCAAGGACCCGTTCGGAATTATTTCCGGCAAACGATATGAATTTATGGTTCATCTGGATATTGCGGAGGATGACGAGTTGTATGTGGACGGCGGCGTTTCCGCACGGACCATTGTGAAGGTTGAAGATGATGTTACCAGCATCGTAAGCTATGATCTGCTGGGTACGGCAACGCATCAGCTTCTGGAGTTCGATCTGGAAGAGGATGAGGAAGCAGAGCTGCTGCAGTTCTGCAAAGAGAATCTGCCGAAAGAATAAGGCATAACGACAGACAATGAAAAGAGCGCCCCGGGCATCGTGCCCGGGGCGCTTTAACTTCATCAGGATCTAGAGGCAGTCGCTGACATAATGATGAATTTGCCGGTTCCACCAGGGCCAGTCATGGTCGACATCTTGACCCCAATAGTCGATGCGGGCCGGGATTCGCTTGCGCTCCAGCAGATCCTGCAGTAAGTGTGTCTCTTGCAGCATCTCGTCTTCATAAGCACCCTGTCCGCAGCAAAGGATGATGTTGCTGTACCTGTACTGGTTCAGGTAATAGTCATCGTGCAGCCCGGGCAGATAATCCAGTGGTGAGTTGAAGTAGACAGACTCACTGACATAATCGCCAAAAAAGTATCTTGTGGAATAGACCCCGCTAAGGGCGATCAAGGTATCGAAATATTGCGGATAACGGAAGAAGAAGTTGCCGCTGTAATAAGCGCCCATAGAACAACCGGAGATCAGGATGCGCTGCTCGTCGCCGCCATTGTTCCATTTGCTCTGATGAAGGATGCTAGGTACTAGCTCTTGAGTAATGTATTTATCATATTGCTCATGTCTGGCTACCCTGTCCTCAATATTCCAGTGCGTAGAGAAGAAGGTCTCCTCATCGATGCTGTCGCAGGCCCAAATCTGCAATTTACCATCATCGATAAACTCCCGGAGCGTGTTCACCATGCCGGAGTCCTCATATTGATAAAATCTGCCGAGCGAGGTGGGAAATACAAGCATTGGCTTGCCGGCGTGACCGTAGATTTTATACTCCATATCACGGTTCAGAAAATGACTGTACTCTTTATGGTAGCTTATCCTCATCGTCACACACCCTGTTCTTCTTGTTGGATATAGCGGACAATCTGTCTGATCTTATCCAGGTCTTCTGCACGGAACTGATAGGCGCTGTTCCCGGAGGCCCTGCTGAATACCTCCTCGATCACATTGAAATGGACAATGTTTGCGCCAAAGGCGTCCAGAATATCTTCATGGCTATAGGTATAGGTTTTGTGATTTTTGCGGCTGGCATAACCGGTGTAGTATTTGCCTTCATAGGGACCGCCGACCTCGTTATGGACAATCATAGAGGCCCATTCCTTGTATATATCGATGTCATGAGTGTAGTTGATGGCATCCGTCATCCAGGCTCCGGGCGGCCGCATGTTGACCTCCAGCGCAATGATTCGTCCATCCTTATTCGATTTGAACAGCTCGATATGGAAGAAGCGTTCACGAATATCGAAGGCCTTCAGAATACTTTTGCCAGCCTGCTCTACCTCTGGACTGACATATTTGAGGCAGAAGTAGAAGAGATGATCATCATTGTTGACGACGTCCATGACGCTTTGCTCAAAGCGGTGGCTGGTTGCAAAACGCACGTTCCCATGAATATCAACCAGTCCATCATAGGTAAGGATAATGCCGTCGATGAATTCCTCGATGATAAAAGCCACATCCCCGGGCTTTGTTGCAAAGAAACCGTTCAGCTCTTCTTCATTGTTGATCTTGTACGTCATGCTGGCGCCTGAACCAAGATCAGGTTTGACGACCAGAGGGAAATCGACGGACTGAAGAAAGGGATCAATGTCGGCGCGGGTGGTTCCTGTGGAGAATTGCACGGTGCTTACACCGCTTTTATGAAAAAATTCTTTCATCTTGGACTTTTGCTTCAGGTTATACACAAAATCCGTTTTGGTGCCATAGATGTTGAAATCAGTTCGAATGCTGGCGTCCTGTTCCAGCCAGTATTCGTTCAGGGACTCGAAGCGGTCGATTTTGCCGTATTTGTGGGTGAAGTACCCTACGGCCCGCAGAATCTCATCATAATTCTCCAGATCATCCACTTTGTAATACTCTGTAAGCGAGGTTGTCAGCTTGTCCTCCAATTGGGCATAGTCGACATCGCCAATCCCTAACACGGTTGCTCCCTGTTCGTGCAGATGGTAACAAAACTCTGTGCTGTTCTTCGGGAAGTGAGGGGAGAAAAATACAAAATTCATGATAACAACCCCTTTAGCTTAAAAGTATTAATTCCGAGTTAAATTGTATGATTTAGATTCAATCTACCAGCTTCATCCTGATCCGTCAATCCTCTGATTCACCCTGAATTCTTTGCTCTGCTAGGAGAGCACGATTTTATAATCTTTAGCCAGATATTGATGAATTCGCTTGAAGTCCGCTGGTGTTAGGTCAACCAGCCGTTTATTCTTTTCCCGACCGATAATAATCCCAATGGTTTGTGCCGCTAGCGCTGTGGTTGGCATGATTCTGACGCTGCCGTAAGCCTTGATGGTAGCACCGACATTTTTGCCCGTCACCAGCACGTTATCATAGGATTTCAGCTCAAACGAACGCAGTGGCAGGCCGTAATGATCGGGTTTACCGAATCCGATGCCAGTTGGAATAGTCCGCGTGCCCTGCAGGTCAATCGAATAGCCGCCGATGCTGACATTATCCCAGAACATCTTACTGCCCATGAGATCAGGGTAGTCCAGCACATATTGCGTCTCGAACCGGTTATAGTCGCGGATGTACAGATAGTCAGGGAAGCCGTTCAGCTCTGCCTTCGCGAAACCGGGGATATTGGCACGCAGGAAGCTCAGGATGTGCGGCGCTTCAACACGCCCTTTGGCTACCGCACTCTGTACAGAGATGCGATCGGCAGGATCGACATCATAAATGAGCAGACCGTTGATGATGGCCTCGCCATCCTTCTGATAGGTTACGTTCAGCCCACGCAGCTTCAACAGGCTATTCTGGGCCTTGTACTGGTTGGTGATGTTGCTGAAGCCGGTGGCAAACTGCCAGTCTACATAGGTGTTAGGACCGTATTTTTTGGCCACGTTGGTTAATGGATAATCATTCAGTACAGCCTGGTGCAGCTTGCCCCAGTCCACATTCTTAAAATTCAGCATATAGGTGGCCGCCATATAATCTGGCTTCTTGCCGTTATAGATGGTCTCCATTCCGGGAATGCGCTTGCCGTTCAGCTTACCGGATAGGGCATTGAAATCAGTGTTTTCCACCCAATATCTGGAGGTGATAGTTGTTTTGGAGCCATCTTTGAGACGGTAAGTAAGGGATTGCAGGGACTTATCCTTGGCACCGTTCACGGTGGACACGGAATCAATGCTGACTCCGCTCTTCATCGGGATACCTTGGATCAGCTTCTCATAATAGAGCTCGAAATCGGCTGCCTTGCGGATCTTGCCTTTCTTGTAATCATTGAACAGGTTCTTGATCTCGCCTTGAACCAGATTCCTCTTGCTGTTGTCGTTCACATCATCCAGGAAAAACATCTGGCCTTGGAGTAATTCGCCACCGGGGCGATTGCGGGGATCTAGAATCATTACTTTCAATCCCTGATTTCGTGCCTCTCTGGCGAGCAGGACACCCTGAATTTCGCTTCCAATCACAACGACATCATACTGGGGAGCTACTGAACTAGATGCTGTGATAGCTTGAGCCTTCGAGGAGAAAGGAATAGGGGTGAGCAGCGACAGAATGAGTGCAATAAGCAGCCATCCATGAAATTTCTTGAGCTTGTTTTCAGCCGGTTTTAGATTCACTTGCCTTACTCCTTACTGTAGTCATTTTAGAGGCGTATACCCTGGAAACGGGGAACACTCATATAGCTATGGTACAGTAAATTTATTCTTTCCGGCAGACGGAAATTTCTTGTCAGGATTTGAAACCGTAGATTATCGTTCTGGTATAGCGTTTTCTTTTCGCAAGTTGGGTCAATATAGGTTACACTACAATAAAGGCAAGCCAAATTAGGAGTTGTAGAATATGTCCAATGAAGAAGTATTGTTAACCAAAGAAGGGTTGGCGAAGCTGGAAGATGAGCTCAGAGACCTGAAGACCGTCAAGCGGAAGGAACTGGCCGCACGTCTGAAGCTGGCAATCAGCTACGGGGACTTGAAGGAGAACAGTGAATACCACTCTGCGAAGGAAGACCAGTCGTTCATGGAGACCCGTATCATGATTCTGGAGAAGATGCTGACCAAGGCCCGGATCGTGGATGAGAGCAAAATGGACCTCTCCGTGGTTAGTGTAGGAGCGACGATCACATTGAACGATATCGAATATGCAGAGAAAATCGACTATAAGATCGTGGGCCCTGCCGAGGCGGATGTGCTGGACAACAAACTCTCCTATGAGAGTCCTCTGGGCAAGGAATTGCTGGGGAAAAAAGTTGGCGATATTATCCATGTCAACGCACCTGTAGGCGTCATCAAGTATGAATTGCTCGAAATTAAAATGGTATAGCAAACTCCCGGGAACTCTCGATCAGAGCCCCGGGAGTTTTTTTATAGGCGAGGGAATGACCGTGTTTTATGAAATGGATGAAATGCTTTATTTCATGAACACAGGGAGAAACACCCTTAAAATTTTGCTTGTAACACCTGAGCCGACCGTGTAAGATATACAAAGTATTCAATCGGAATATTCATAAAAACTCATATAATCATGGGGATATGGCCCATAAGTTTCTACCGGATGACCAATGTAATTGTCCGACTATGAGTGAAGTAGCGCATCTAGGGTTCCGCTTCTGCTGCTGTGGCGATAGAAGGCTGGTCCAAGCGATGCGGACACTATAATGTGTTACACCACCCAGGGACAAAAACCCAGAAGGACAGATTCACTTGAGAGGAACCGCTCAAGGAGTCTGTCCTTTTTTATTTTTCAACAAGAGAAGGGGCGACGAATTTTCATTATGAAGGTACTAGAGGAACGCATTAGACAAGAGGGATTGATTCTATCGGACAAGGTGCTGAAGGTAGATTCATTTCTGAACCATCAGGTCGATACGGAGCTGGCACTGGCGATCGGACAAGAGTTTAAGAGGATTTTCGGTCACCTGCCAATTACAAAAATACTGACGGTGGAAGCTAGCGGCATTCAGTTTGCCATGGCTGCGGGGATTGCACTGGGCGTTCCATTCATCTATGCCAAGAAAAGAAAGGCAGTCACTCTTTCCGAAGCGGTATATTCCGCTCCTGTACATTCTTTCACCCGTCAGGAAGATTACCAGATTAGCATTTCGCAAAAATATCTAGGGCCTGCGGACAAAGTACTCGTTGTCGATGACTTTCTGGCTACTGGCGCAGCGCTGGTGGGGTTGGCTGATATTATCGAGGAAGCAGGCGCAGAGCTGCTTGGCGTAGGCTGTGTGATCGAGAAGAGCTTCCAGGAAGGACGCGGGCTGCTGGAGCAGCGGGGGATCAACGTTCATTCCTTGGCCCGGATCGCTTCTATGGCACCAGGAGAGATTCATTTTATAGACAATGATTCAACCGTAGAATCACAATCAATGAAGGAGAGTGCAGGATGTTAAGCAAACAAAAGGTATTCACACTTGGGCTTCAGCATGTACTGGCGATGTACGCCGGCGCGGTCATTGTCCCGCTGATTGTGGGAGGGGCGCTGAAGCTTAACAACACACAGATGGCGTATCTGATCGCCGCCGACCTGTTCACCTGCGGGCTGGCCACACTGCTGCAGGTTATGGGCACTAAGTATTTCGGCAGCCGTCTGCCGGTCATTCTCGGCTGTACCTTTACGGCAGTAGGCCCGATCATTGCGATCTCCCTCTCCAGTAATCTGGCGACGGCCTACGGGGCCATTATTATCTCAGGCATATTCGTCGTGCTGGCAGCCCCCTTATATGGCAAGCTGCTGAAGTTCTTCCCGACCATCGTTACCGGCTCTGTCGTGACGATCATTGGTCTTTCGTTAATTCCGGTAGCCATGAATAACGTGGCTGGTGGCCAAGGCAGTCCTGACTTCGGACAGCCGCGCAATCTGCTGCTGGCTCTGATTACCCTATTGGTAATTCTTATTGTTAATCGTCTGGCTACCGGCTTTCTCCGCTCGGTATCCGTGCTGGTCGGCCTAGTGGTCGGTACAGCCATCGGCTACGGTATGGGGATCGTGCATTTCTCTTCCGTAACTGAAGCTTCTTGGGTAAGCATTGCTCAGCCGTTCTACTTCGGCTGGCCGGAGTTCAATCTGACAGCAATCGTGACGATGATTATCGTGAACATCGTTAGTATGGTAGAATCCACAGGCGTCTACTTTGCCGTAGGCCGTGCAACCGATCAGAAGGTAGAGCAGAAGCAAATTGTGAACGGACTGCGTTCGGAAGGCCTTGCCATTATGCTAGGCGGGATTTTCAATGCGTTCCCTTACACTGCATTCTCCCAGAATGTCGGATTGATCTCGTTGACACGCGTGAAGACACGCAATGTTATTTTTGCCGCAGGTGGAATTATGATCGTGCTAGGTTTGCTGCCTAAGCTTGCTGCACTGACTACCGTCATTCCTAGTGCAGTGCTTGGCGGAGCCATGATCGTGATGTTTGGCTCGGTAGCTGCTTCCGGGATGTCGATTCTGTCGGAAGTGGATCTGCGTAAGGATGGTAACCTGCTGATTGCTGCATGCAGTATCGCAGTGGGTCTCGGTTCGGCTACGCTGCCGGCTATGTTCGACCAACTGCCTGAGTTTGCCAAAATGCTACTGCAGAACGGCATCGTGTCAGGTTCGTTGACCGCCATTATTCTGAATATTTTCCTGTCCAAGACCAAAGATAATGCAGTACCTACAGCGGTTTCGCAGGAAGCCCAATAAGATACGTCCATTAAGGACAGCAGAAGAGCAAGCCTATTCCGAGGCTTGCTCTTCTTTGCATGAAGTATATACTGGATTCATAACAAGAGATAGGATGGAACCTAATGAATGATAAAGTCGTGATGCCCCTATGGACCTTTTGCCTCTTTATTGTCGTGATGAACACAACGATGTTTAACGTATCGATTCCAACGATTATACAGGATCTGCAGATCACTGCCGATTTGGGTTCATGGGTGATCTCCAGCTATTCAATCGGATATGCGTTGTCTACAGTGATATACAGCCGACTGTCGGATCTGGTGCCGATCCGCAGGCTGCTTACCGTGGGCCTGATTACGCTTGGGCTGGCTTCGGTCTTCGGACTATTTGCACATCATTTCACGGCACTCTTGATCACAAGAATTCTGCAATCGGCAGGATCGGGTTCCATGGCAGGTCTCGGCCTTGTTCTGGCCAGCCGCTATGTGCCGGCCGAGCGCCGAGGCGCAGCGATAGCGATGATCTCAGCGGGGAGCGCCATGGCGTTCGGCCTCGGCCCGATTGTGGGGGGCCTCATCAGCCAGTATTGGGGCTGGAACGGACTGTTCGGAGTCACCTGCCTAGTGCTGTTAGTGTTGCCGGTGCTTCTTCGCCTACTGCCTAAGGAAATGCCGCGGCAGGCGGGCTTCGATGTGCCGGGGGCCGCTCTTACGATCATTAATGCGGCGAGCCTGTTGATTGCCGTGACAGGCCAGTCGCTGATCTGGCTTGGTATCAGTCTTGTTTCGTTCGTGGTTCATGCACTGCATCTTAAACGGGCGAAGAGCCCGTTCATCAATCCTCAGCTAATTCGCATGCCTGGCTATGGAAAGCTGGTCGCCATCGGATTTTGTATCCTGGTGTTGAATCTTGGAAATCTATTCCTGATGCCGCTCGCTCTCGCGAATTTATTCCATCAGTCGGCGCTATCAATCGGCCTGTTCATTGCCCCCGGCGCAGTCTTTTCTGCCTTCTGCACGCGCTTTGTCGGCCGCTGGATCGACCGTTATGGCAATATACGATTCCTGCTGATTGGGCATGCAATCATGGCCGTTACGCTGGGAGTCTTCGCGCTGGAGCTCTCGGCCTCACCAGCGGTTATTCTGCTCGGCTACCTCTGCTTCTCCCCAGCCTTCTCGGCAACGATGGCATCGTTGAACAACGAGACCTCACGAATTCTGCCACCCCAATGGATCGGGTCCGGGATGGGGCTGCTGCAATTGATCCAGTTCTTCGGCGGCTCGGTGTCTGTAGCCGTCTGCGGTTTGCTGCTGCATGCCCAGAAGGATATTGTTCCAGCTGTAGCGTACAAGCACGTATATGGGGTGCTGCTGGTAGTCTGCCTATGTTCACTGGGTGTGCTGATGTGGTACAGAGGGTCACGATCGAGGAGCCAAGTCATCTCAGAAGGGAAGTGACGTATTGAAGCCAACTATGAAACGAAAGCTGAGCTCTATTGCAGCAATAGCCATCAGCATGAGCGTGTTATCCGCCTGCGAAACGACGGAAAAGCCTTCTGCCCAAGCCTCATTTACTCATACGGAAGCTCCGCAGCAGACAGACAGAGCGGTGCATAAGGCAGGCGAGGTACAGGAGGCACAGACGCTCTATTCTTTTATCTCCTCCAGACTTACTGGAGAGTATGGTGTATACACGAACCTGATAGATACCGACCAGAAGGGCGAGGCTGCCACTGGACACGAGATCTTAAGCGAATCGGCGTCTCTGATGATGAGATATGCAGTGCTTACCGGCAACCAGGCATTGTTCGCGGCTGAGTGGGAGAAGGCAAAGAAGGCGTTTGATATGGAGGGCGGCTTCAGCTATCGCTTCAGCCCCAAGCTACAGAAGCAGTACTCTGTGAATGCGGCAGTGGATGATCTACGCTTGATTGGGGCGCTGGAGGAGGCCGGAACGGCCTTTAAGGATGAAGGCTACTCGCAGGAAGCGGCGAAATACGGACAAAGGTTTTATAATTACAATGTAAAAGATGGATATATGTATGATTTTTACGATAAAAAATACAATGTCACTAACAAGTTTGTAACTTTATGTTATATTGATATGAGTGTGTTGCAGAAATTGTCGATTCCTGTTGAAGAACGTGCCGTCCTCATGCACAATATGCAGGAAATTCAGGAGCAGGGTTATCTCTCGGATTCTTTCCCGTTCTATGAGACCCGTTTTGATTATGAAACCGGAAGGTATACCTCAGAGAACATTAGTACAGTAGAATCGCTGCTGACTATACTGGCCCTGTCGGAGGTCCATTTGCAGAAGCCTGCCAGTATCCGGTTTATCCGCGAGCAGGTAGAAGCGGGAACACTGTATGGTCAATATACGCGGGAAGGCACTCCGGTGAATGACATTCGTTCCACAGCGATTTATGCCATAACGGCTATGATCGGGGCGCAGCTCGCAGATGATCAGCTCTACCGTACAAGCATTGAACGGATGAATGAGTTCCGCGTGCAAGATACGGGCAGTGTGCTGTATGGGGGGTTCGGCGACACGGCTAGTGGACAAGCCTACTCTTTTGACAATCTGATGGCGTTGTTAGCTTACTGGTACGAGGGCTAATCTATACAGAAGGAAAGGAACCTGTATGATTGAATACAATGTTAAACCGTCTTTCCGGCAAAAGCTGGTGCTTGCAATTCCTTTTACTTCTCCTGCATTTATAGCCGCATTTGGGGTTTTGTTAATTACAGTCATCGCCTTATTTACCGCCCCCTATATTGGTATGGCCGATAATGGCGATTTCTTCCGTATCACTTACAGCAATGGCCTTTATTTCAACCAGCCGGACTATGACAGTCAGTACTTTGGTTACTTTATCAAGCAATTCGGAATCTTTCAGTATTACAATGAGAACCAAGCGATTCTGAACTCTTCCCAGTCGTTGTTTATCAAGCTGGCGATCGGCCTGAACAAATTGTTGTACAGCGACAAGGTGTTTGATGTTCGTTTTCAAGCGGCCATGTATACCATTTTGTATGTATGCGCGATTTATATTCTGATAGAATCGATTACGTGGAAAATGTCTCGCAAGCAGGGGCTGTTAATTGCAGCTATTGCTATTTTCATTTTCGGAGATACGGCCTATACAGCCTTTTTTAACTCTTTTTTTGGTGAAAGTGTGGTCACGATCATGATGATTTTCGTGTTCGGTTCATGGCTGGCTTTATACCGCAAACGATACAATGATTACGCGATGCTGGCCTTGTTACTCACCAGCACAGTTATCCTAACCACCTCCAAGCAGCAAAATGCCCCAGTGGGCATGATTATCTCCGTGCTAGCTATCACACTTATCTGGATTCGCAAGGATACTTTATTTCGCTGGCTGACCATGGGCTCTGTAATCTTGATGATGTTCACTGGCGTTGCAACCTACTTGAATATCTCCAAAGAATTTGTGGATATCAACCAATACCATGCCATGACCCGCGGGGTCCTGAATCAGTCCTCGAACCCGGAAGATACACTGAAGTCCTTTGGCATCGACGAACAGTACGCCATCCTGAAAGGAACGATTTACTATGAGCAATACGGTACGATTGATGTGAAATCACCTATTCTCGAGAAAGAGTTCTACAGTCGCTACGGGTTCGTCCCGATTCTGAAATACTATGCCAGCAACCCGGGCCAGTTGAATGCTATTCTGAATGTGGCCGCCAAAAGTGCGTTTACGATAAGGCCGCCGGCGATGGGGAATTACGAGAAAACTGTGGGAAAAGAATATGGCGCACACACCCGTTTTTTCTCTGGCTACAGTCTGCTTAAAGAAAAGCTTGCTCCCCGGACATTCGGTTTCGTTGTGATCTGGGTGCTGCTGATTCTGGGACTCTACATGCCGTCCTGTATAGCAGCTGTCAAGGAAGGGAACCTGCGGGGAATTCAGCGTATGGCTCTCGTTCTGGCAACGATGGGTGTAGGAGTCTCGGGTATCTTAGTTTCGATTATCGGAGCGGGTGATGCCGATTTATCCAAGCACGAATTTCTATTCACATTATCGTTCGATCTCGTTACCTTCTTGGCCGTGTCCAATGTCATTGGCCGTTCCATATTCAAAGATGTCCAGCGGAATACAACCGGCGGGTATAATCCGGAAGTGCAAAAGGGTGTGGGCGCATGAGGACTCGAGTCGCAATGGTTGCGCTGCCGTTATTCCTCTGTCTACTGCTGCTTACGCCTGCCCCTGCGCAATCCGCTGCTGCGCCGCTGCGTGTCCTGCTTCTGTTCGATAGCTTGGCGAAGGGGACAGCACATGAGGGCAATGTTGATGAGCTTCAAAAACAGCTGGAGTCCTATAGTGTGCAGGTTACGCTGATGAATCTGGATCTGTATGTTAAAGGCTCCATGAATAATTATTCTAACGTAATAACGGTAATAAATGCCGCTGATCTTACCTCCGACAATCATGCTTATCTGGAGGACTTAGCGGATTATAAGGGTCAATATTTGCATATTGGATACAACCCTACGGCTGATATGAAGCAGACACTCCATCTATCGGTGGCTGTGCAGCCTGCTGGAAGTGCAAGTCTGCGGATTGGGGGGCTGCCAGAGGCAAGCCTACAGGTGCAAGATATGCCTTACATTGCCGCAAGCCAAGCAGATCAATCATATGGTAATCTGTTGTTTCTCGGAAGCAGTGTACAGGTTCCTTATGCTGTGAGCAGCGGGAAATATACGTATGTTCCCTATCTAAATCAGGGAGATGGAAGTTCGCTGGCGATGGCCTGTGTGCTGAGAGAGTGGCTCCATATTACGGATACCCCTCATTCGTATCTCGTATTAAAAGAAATTTATCCGGTCAGTAATCTAAGCCTGCTGCAACAGATGGCCGACCGGTTATACCAGAAGGGGGTTCCCTTTATTGCGAGTGTTCGCCCCGTCTTCACGAATACAGACTTCCCGGCAATGATGCGGTACCTGGAGGCGCTGAAGGCTGTTCAAGCCCGTAACGGCAGTATCGTGGTTAATGTTCCGGTGGTCCGACCTGCCATTAACCGGAGCGACCATACGCTGCAGGAGAAGATGAGCGGTTTCATCAATCTGCTGGCGGAACAGGGCATTGCCCCACTTGGCGTCGGAGCAGAAAGGTATTGGGCCTACGACAAGGAATATACACAGACAGGCCTTCTTTTCTTTGACTCGGCAGTGCTTTTTCCCAATGAGGAACTTCGTTATATGGAGCAGACCAATACATCGAAGGCATTCACATCCTCACTATACAGTGTGCCACTGGATGATCTAATGCAACAATACAAAACGGGGAGCCGTGGACTGACAGATCTACCGATGAACACCGCGATAGTCGCCGATTTTCCGGAGGATGAAGCTGGAGTGGAGAAGCTATTGCAGAAGCTGGAACAGTCCTGGATTCCTTTTGCAGATTATAAGCAGGAAGCACATAGGGTGGCTACGGATACCCATATTATTACCTCTTCGCAGGGCGTGATCTCTATAAATGGTCAAGAGCTGAATATAGATTACAGCCCCAAGGCTGTGAGCACAGACTTCGAGTATGAACATGAGCAGGTCAAGAGCTTCACAAGGCTGTTCAGTGTACAGAACCAGTTCTTTATTGTGGCGATTATCGTGTCCTTGGTGTTCTTCGGCGGGCTGCTCGTTATCGGCTACCGGATGTATCGCCGTAAATATATGAAATAAGAAAATAATTTGTTCTTAGGAGAAAACCATGACAATCTCGGATGTGTTGATGGTAATCGCGGTGGTCTGCATCTGGTCACTGCTGCTGGTGAATGTGGTTCTTATTATTGCCGGATACTTGTATTACATTAAATCTGAAGATGAAGAAGTACCTGCGATCAAGGGAGAGATCCCCTTCGTCTCCATCATGGTACCGGCCCATAACGAGGGCGTTGTCATCAGTCGAACGGTGGAATCGCTGCTGGAATTGGATTACCCGCATGATCGCTATGAGATTATTGTTATTAATGACAATTCGTCGGATAATAGCGCCGAACTGCTCGGGAATATCAAGGACCGCCATCCAGGACGGAACCTGATCGTGATCAATACGGATGCTATAACAGGCGGCAAAGGCAAGTCCAATGCTCTCAATATTGGTTTCACCCACAGCAAGGGGGAACTCATCGCCATCTATGATGCCGACAATACACCTGAGAAAACAGCGCTGAGGTACCTCGTTGGGGAGATTATGAATGATGCTACCTTAGGCGCAGTGATCGGGAAATTCCGAACCCGTAACCGTGATGCGAGCTTAATGACCCGGTTTATTAATATTGAGACCCTCTCTTTTCAATGGATGGCACAAGCGGGCCGCTGGAAACTGTTCAAGCTGTGTACCATTCCTGGGACCAACTTCATTATGCGCAGGTCGATTGTGGAGAGCATCGGAGGCTGGGATGTTAAGGCAATTGCAGAGGACACGGAGATCAGCTTCCGCATCTATATGATGGGCTACCGGATTAAATTCCAGCCGAAGGCCGTGACTTGGGAGCAGGAACCACAGACGGTGAAGGTCTGGTTCAAGCAGCGAACGCGCTGGGCTAAGGGCAACATTTATGTCATCGTTAAAAATATCCCGCTGCTCTTTAACCGATCTGCCAAGCGAGTCCGCTTCGATATCCTGTATTTTTTGTCTATCTATTTCCTACTTCTGACCTCGCTCGTGACTTCTGATATCCTGCTGATTCTGCATGCATTGGGTTATGTACATACGACCATTGCCGGATTAAGCAACTTTCTTTGGCTGCTGGCGGTCATCCTGTTCATAGTAGGTACTTTTATTACACTGACGACGGAAAAAGGCGAGATGAGTCTCTCCAACCTGTGGATCATCCTGCTGATGTATATCTCTTACTGTCAGATGTGGATGGTGGTTGCCGCTTATGGACTGTACAACTATATGAAGGACCAGATCTTTAAACGGGAAGCCAAATGGTATAAGACCGAGCGTTATTAGCACCGGACGGCGTGCAGAGCTTGAACCCGCTGTCGATGGAAGAGAAATACAAGAGTACAGGAGCGTTTAACGATGATAAAAAAACAACTGGCAATATGGACGGTCTGCCTCATCCTTTTCCTGACCCCTTTGCATGTCGTGGCTGCCGAAGTTCTTCCTGGACCCCAAGGAAAGAGCTATGAGACTTTTTTTACCGGAACGGACTCCTCATTGACGGGGACAAGCTCCCGGCAGCAGTTCTTTGAGGTCATGGACTACTGGAATGTGCAAGATCTCAAGATCAACCTGCATTTTCAAATTTCGCAAATCACCGAAGATCAGTTGTCGAGTGTGACACTGTCGCTCAATGGCAGTCCCTTCTACACGTTCCGGCCCTCGCTTGGGAACAACGGGGAGCAGCAACTGATTATCCCGGCACCGAAGGGATTCCTGAAGCAAGGGACGAACACGCTTAGCATTCAGGGATATTTGCGGACCAAGCTAACTGACGATCAGCTCTGTGCTGTCGATAATACGCCAGATAACTGGCTGCATTTATTCAATACCTCAAGTGTAAGTGTAGTCTACACACCGAAAGCCCTGACTGGGGGCATCAGCGATTTCAGTAAGCGTTTCTCGGGCATTGATATGGTCAAAGGGGGCAAAAGCCTGCTCGCCGTGCCAGAGAACGCCACAGGTGTGGAGCTGGAAGCAGCGTCTTACGCCCTCTCCGGGTACGCCAAAGCCAATACAGTGACTGACCGTACCATTGCGCTACTTCCCTACCGGAGCGATACACTTCAGGATAAAGAAGCGGTAGTGCTGGTGGCCTTGTATGACCGGCTTCCGGCGAGCCTTAAAGCTGCAATTACTCCATCGGAGGATATGGGGACTCATGCGATTATCCAACTGGTGAACAAAGACACACGGCCCACGCTGGTTGTTACCTCCAGAGACGAGAACCTGCTGATTAAGGCTGGTCGGCTGCTCGCCAATGGGCAGCTTACCCGTCAGATCAGCAGTGATCTGAAAGTTGTGGGTGATACAACAGAGGTGGCTGCGCCTCCATTCGAGCTTAGTTCCAATATTACCTTTACTGAGAGCGGGGACAAGCTGACCGGGCCGTTTCATCAGGAGCAGACCTACTTTATCTCGCTGCCCTCCAACCGTTCGATCGCCGATGCCGGCAAGATCAGTCTGGATCTCCGCTATGCGCAGAATCTGGACTTTGACCGCGCCATGGTTACGGTGAGCATCAACGATACGCCGATCGGCAGCAAGAAGCTGAACCGGGAGCTGGCGAACGGGGACACCCTGAATCTGGCGATTCCGCAGAGCCTGAACATCTCGGGCAACTTCTCCGTTAAGGTGGCCTTCGATCTGGAACTGCCGAACGCGATCTGTACGCCGAATACGGAGCAAATGCCGTGGGCATATATTGGCAAGGGCTCTATGATGCATCTTAATACAAAGGACCGCACGGATCTGCTATTCAACAACTATCCATATCCGTTCCTGCGTGATGGAATCTATAATCATGTCGCTATGGTGCTTCCACAGAAGATAGATGATTATGCGTTTCGCAGCCTGTCCAATGTTATTAATTTGCTAGGCCAATATGCTGGCGGTAATACAGGCGACATTCACTTCTACCCCGACAATGTTAGCGAGGATCGTCTGAAGAACAACAATATCATTGCCATCGGCAGCTTCAAAGACAATAAGGTCATCCGTGATACGAATGACAAGCTGTATTTTCAATACAATGCCGACGGTACTAGATTTCGCTCGAATGAGAAAATGAGCATTGAAGACAGCTACGGGGGTCAGATTGGTACCCTGCAGTTGATTGAATCGCCTTTTGCAGCGGGCCGGGGGCTGCTGGCTGTTACGGGTGCCCGTTCCGAGGATTATTATGTGGCTTCCAGGTTGCTAGCCACTGAGAAGGACAAATGGAGGGTGTTCGGAGATAGTGTAGTAGCCGACAAAGATGGCAATGTCAGCGCCTATCGATTCAAGACCGTCTCTGGTGCCCAGAAGGACTCGACAGTACAGCAAGTCTTGGAGCGTGGCGACGTGCTGGGCTTTGTGGCCGCAACTGTGCTGGTCATTGCGCTGGTGCTGATATCCTTAATACTGCTGCTTCGCAAACATATGAAGAAACGTGGTGATAAGCGTGAGACGTAATCGCAGCATCCTGATATCTGATGCCGCCTTTCTGTTATTTCTTGTACTGGCCTACATCTGTATTGTGTTCATTGCCGGGTCACCGAATCATTACATTCAGAATATTATCATCCTGAATGTGGCCTTTATTCTAGCGGTAGTCACTTATTTCACTACAGTAACGGCCGGATTGGTGCTGAACCTTGCGTTTATTTTCGGCTACGGATTCTTTATTATGTTCCAGACAATATCGCAGGGAGAGACCATTGGCCTGAATACCTATTTCTGGCTCATCATGACTCCGCTTCTGACCGTTGTGGTCTGGATTTTCACGCTTGGCAACCGCCAGCTTCAGACCGAGAATGAGAGCCTCAAGAAACGGGCGGATCAACTGGCAACGGTGGATGAGAATACCGATCTGCGCAATAGCGTGGCCTTCCAGAAGGATGCCAGCCTGTTCACCGGCATCTCTACACGGTACAAGATTCCTTTAACTCTGCTTGTGGTAAAGGTAAAGTACTGGGATGAAATTCGGCGTTTGATTCCGGAAGAGCAGCTTACAGAGGCGATCTATGATCTCTCGCAAATCAGCCAGTCCAGTATCCGCACCAATGATGCGATTTACCTGCTGGACAAAGAAGATGCCACATGGGGACTGCTGCTGTTCACAGACCGCGACGGGGCGAAAATCGTTATTGAACGGATCAAGTACAAGCTGCTGGAGCTGAACGATAACGGGTTCACGAGTAAATACAAGGTTAAATTGGGACTGAAGATTGGGGCTGTGCAATATCAGCCGGATACCATCGAGAACCCGCTCGATTTCATCGTCCAGGCCAAGAAACAGCTGGAATACGATGTATGATTAGGTAAGACCACATATTTGTTGAGCTACAAATGGATTATTAGTAACTGATTTTGGGAATGCTGTTTCATTAAGATTGCTTTCATGTCGGAGTTGGCGTATGATGTAGACATGATTTAATTCGTAATGTTTACGATTTTAATCCATTTGCTCAGAAAGAAGGTCATCGGCCATGAGAGAAGGCATACATCCCAGAATCAATCAGGTTATATTCCTGGATGCCAGCGTAGGTTTCAAGTTCCTCAGTACCTCCACCAAGTCGTCCAATGAGACGATGGAGTGGGAAGATGGTAACACCTATCCGGTAATCCGTGTGGATGCAAGCTCCGCCTCCCACCCGTTCTATACTGGTAAGCAGAGAGACACAGAAACCGGTGGGCGCGTTGATAAGTTCAAGCAACGCCTGGCGCAGAAGAAATAAGACACTATTTCGGATCAGACAACCCTTTGCAGTGGAGGGTTGTCTTTTTTTGTCTACTCAGAGTCTGTTTCGGTCCATTCAGGAGGTCACAGCCTGCATAATTAGTGTTAGAATTATAGGATCGTATAATCTATTACGCGCTGAAGGAGAGTCAGGATGGCACAAGAGATCACGGTGGATACCGAGCTAAACAGCGGAGATGTTCAGGAGTTTAACCTGTGGTTCAGCCTGAACAGCAGAATTATCGTCACTTCGTTCAGTGTGGTTGCCTATTTCGCAATTATGCTGGCGATAACTAAGAATTACAGCACTTCCAGCCTTTCTATCCTCGCAGCAACGGCGGTCGGACTTGCTATCATTCTTTGGTTTATTACGCGGTCAAGTTTGACCAAAAAGTCGAAGAAGGCTTTTGAAAGCGACAATCAATCAAAGTTACCCCAAAGCTATGTGATCTCGGATGAGGGCATCCGGCATCAGTCCGACTCCAGCTCCGGGCACGTCAAATGGGAGGAGATATATAAGATTGGAGAGACGGCCACTCTGTTTGCTTTTTTTGTCTCTGCCAATCAGGCGCTAATCCTTCCCAAACGATTTTTCCAGTCGGAGGAGGACAAACAATTCTTCAAGGAATTGGCCAGAAAGCATATGTTCTCAAACCGGGTCAAATTTAAAGGATAACCCTATAAATACAGCGGCTACGTAAATATGTCTACTAATCTTTTCCTTAAGGATTATAGAACAATGATTCAATTGTTAGTGAGAGTGAGCTATAATGAGGCAAAGCTATCTAATAATAGGAGAAATTTTACATGCCGTGGATACAGGGTTATCCGTATTATTTAATCATGGGCAGTATTCTCAGTCTTTATATGGGTGTCAAAGCTTATCAGTTCCGTAAAACACCAGGAAGACGCTATTTATGGATTTTGATGCTGCTGGTTAGCTGCATATTTGCAGCGACAGCCGGAGAGATTATTGCCGTCTCCTTTGGGGCTAAGCTGTGGTGGAAAAACCTGCAGCAGCCTCCGCTCTTTCTGAGCACGATTTTTACATATGCCGTTATCAAGGACTACGTCTCACGCTCAACGGCAGAGCTTCCGCGTCGGCTATTCCTGTTCTCTATCCCTGTTTTCGCTTATGTGCTGCTTATTTTTACGGATTCCTATCATCATCTGATGCGCAGCGAGGTAGGTGTGGCAATAGAGGCAGGCATCAGCGGAATCATGGTTCAACCTACATTACTTAGTACGTGTCTGATCGCCTATGATCAGCTTTTTGGTATCTATGCCCTTTATTTGTTGACCGCCTCGATGTGGGGTGCTCCCAAATATTATATGAGGCGCAATCTGCTGCTGCTTGGCGGACTGCTGGTACCCGTGGCTTCTATTTTTCTGTTACCCATTCTGAAGATTACTGTTACAGGCTTCACTGCCTTTACTTATTTGCCGGCAACGCTAGCGGCTTATTTCACAGTATTTAGAGATCCTCATCTTGCTTTGTACCCACTGGATAAGAACAAAATTTTTGAGAATATGAAGGATGGCATTGTTGTGATTGATCCTCATGACATTATTATGGATATCAATGAAAATGGTGCTGTAATGCTATCTGATTTATCCGGAGAGTGGCCTTCAACTTGGCTTGGCAAGAATATTACTCCGTTGCTGGCACAGCATAAGGAGCTTGCTCAGGCCTACAGGCAGAGACGAGCAGGCGAATATGAGATCGAAGTAGCTGGCCCGGGCGGCTCATACTACGGGGTCTCGCTGATTGTAACAGAGCCTGACGAGCTTGAGACAACAGGCATGCTGCTGGTCTTCAGCGATCAGAGCGAGAAGAAACGGTACGAGCGGGAGCTGCTGCATCAGGCTACGGTGGACGACCTCACCGGGCTCTATAACCGCAGACATTTTATGGGGCTGGTACAGAAGCATGGATTACAGGAGGGGAAGGGCACCGCACTGCTGTTGTTCGATATTGATGACTTTAAATTAATCAACGATACATATGGTCATCTGGCAGGTGACCAGGCGCTGGTCGATCTGTCCAGTAAAATTCTGAGTGTATACAAAGACATCGGTATCTCAGGAAGAGTGGGTGGCGAAGAATTCGCCGTCTGTTTCTTTGCCAGCAGTGAGGCTGCGGCGCTGGAGGAAGCGGAGTTTTTTCGGATCATGATCAGAGATCATGTCGTGAATCTGGATGACCGGCAGACCATATCCCTGACTGTGAGCATTGGGATCGCCTTTACCCAGCGGGGTGATGTGACTTTTGAGACACTGTACCGGGAGGCGGACGAGGCGTTGTACTTGTCCAAGACCACAGGTAAGGATAAAGTCACTTTAGGTGGTCAACCACCAGTTAGCAAGGTCCTGAAGGGTTAAGATACAAACAATAAAGAAGGCCTGACTTCATACTGGAGTCAGGCCTTCTTTGGGATATGGGCTGCCGTTTGTGCGTGGCTACTTTAAGGTTGTGTAGGCTGCACGACGATTTTGACGGCTGTGCCGATCGGCGGCAGACTCTTGGTCATCATCGGGGTGTAGAAGCCGATCACTTTGGCCCCTTTTACAAGGCTACTGCTTTCGATGGCCTCGCCTTTTCCATTAACCACCTCGGTGTCCGCAGCCAGGCGAAGTACGATTTCACTTTGCGAAGGCTCAGTGAGGGGGTCGCCCTTCAGACGGAAACTGACGCTCCCATCTGCATCCTTCAGAACTTCCTCAACGATGCCTGCGGTTCCAAGCAGGTTAGCTTGTTTCTTTTGATCCAAAACGGTTATGGAATACGTAGGGGTTTGCGGCGGTAAGCTGAAGGTGCTGATCATGGAATGTGCTGCCTGTACAGTCATCCCGATATGGAGATCGGTGAACGCAAGCGTCCCTCCGTCAGCCGATTTAAAGACAGTATCTGGGCCGACAGTGAGGATGATTCCGTCCGTACCTGCACCTTGAATCTGCACAGAATTATATTTGCCGCTTTCACTTTGGTAAACCGATGTGATGACGCCGGTGTCGATCACAGCTTCTTGATCCTGGATGTTTGTTTGAATAAGAATCGAAGCTCCTTTCACCGAAACAGATTGATGCAGCACTTCGCTAACGAAGGACGCCGGTACATACAGCTTGTCTCCCTTCAGCACGGGAGCGGTACCCAGCGGGGTGTACATTCTATTGATAACATAGCGGTCCTCGCCAGTTTTTACGGTTGTGAAAATATTGCCTTGGCTCAGCTCGACTGATTTGGTCTTGCTGTTCCATTCCAGCTTGAAGCCCAAAGCCTCTGCCATTGCCCGCAAGGGAACCAGTGGTTCCTTGCCTCCAAGAAGCTGATAGCCGGTATCTGTAAGGGCAGTTCCGTTAATTTCAATCGTGAAAGCTTGCTGTCCTGCACTCGTCACAGAGTGCTGTACACTGCTGGCTGGTGCGGTCTTGGCAAGAACCGAGCCTGTGGTCAATGCCATAGATAGCGTTAAGAGGACTGCGCTGGTTTTAAGTACGTTGTTGTTCATGTTGTAATTCTCCTTTAATCACGAGTATTTTAGGCCATTGTTACTTATCTGACGCCGGTTTCTTCCAGAATGTTGCACCTGATGAAACGAAACCTGCAAATTGGTAAGCAAAACAGGCAAATCTCTGTAGTTTCAGGCAAATGCATCGAATCAGCTTTTTTTGTAGTAAAATGAAAATATTAACAAATTAAGTCATGGGGAGGCGCTATGGAGCAGTTCAGAGAACGGATGAAGTCTGTACAAGAGCGGCAGAATGAGCTTCTACAAGACTACGGAAAGCTGATCGCTGAATATGAAAGTCATGACTTGGTGAATGAGCATGAGGCGCTGAAGAAGCGATATGACGAGCATCTTATAATTCTGGATGAACTCAGACTCAAGGCATCCTGTCTGGAGGTGGAGAACTCCGAGCTGCGCATTGCTCTATCAGAACAAATGATGGATGAGAAGCGCAATATTCTCCGGGTTTCACAGCAGAAGCTGAATACTTATTTTGCATCCCGAAGCCGTGGTTATGCAGATCGCCTGACGGCTCTCGAGCAGGAGGCCAAACACCGTTTGGAGCGGATGTACAGCACGGCTAACCGTCAGTTGGGTGAGGATAAGGAAGTAATCACCGCCCGGCTTGGGGGCGTTGCTGCTGAATTGAACCAGAGAATTCAGCTGCGTCGTGAACGCCAGAAGGAAGCTGAGCAGATGCTTCAGGCTGGGCTGGGGGATAAATACCGTGAGCTTGAAGCCGAAGGGGTCAGCGAGGAGGTTCTGCAGCGTAGAAGGAAGCAGAATCAGATCGAGATGAAGATCGGCTTGAACTGGATCAACCGGCTAGGTATTCTGCTCCTGATCCTCGCTGTAGGTGCAGGGTTCAAATACAGCTATTCCACATGGTTCAATGACTACATGAAGGGCAGCGCCTTTTTCCTGTTGGGGGCGTTGCTGCTTGGCTCCGGGGAATGGCTGTTCCGCAAGGGGAGGAATGCGTTCGCCCTGGGTCTGCTCGGCGGCGGAATCTCCATTCTTTATGGCTCCATCTTTTACAGCTACTTTCTACTGGAGATTATTAGTATCTATGTTGGGTTGTCCCTCTCTGTACTCGTGACGTTAACGGCAGTGATGCTGTCACTGAGGTATGAGTCCCGGACGATCTGCTCGCTGGGCCTTGTCGGAGGATACCTGCCTCTTTTTTCTTACATACTGGCGTTTGGACTGGAAGGGAGCGCAGTTTATGTCGCGATGGGTTATCTATTCCTGCTGAACCTGTCGGTGCTGCTAATCTCGCTGCGCAAGCGCTGGGTGGTAGTTAATTACATCAGCTTTCTGTTCAATATGCCATCCATGCTTATGCTGATCGTGCTGTCTGGCAGTAATGGCGTAAATATGCTGTATACAGTGCTGACTTTTGCTATGTATCTGGGCATTACGCTATGGTATCCGTTCAAGTATCGTTCCAAGTTATCGTGGTGGGATTTCGCCTTGCTAGGTTGCAATACGCTGGTTAGCTGCAGCACCTTATACGTGCTATTGATAGATGCGGGATTTGGTGATTATAAGGGTGCGCTGGCATTGCTCTTCTGCCTCATGTATTTGGGACTTGGCCGAATGCTAGAGAAGCTGATGGTACAGGAGAAGCAGAGTATGCTGCTATTCTATGCCACCTCATTAACCTTCGCGGTGTTGATGATTCCCTTTCAGTTGGGTGCAGCTTGGTGGTCCATTGGCTGGCTGGTGGAGGCCGTCATACTAACCGTCTATGGCAGCCAGCATCGGTTTAAGGGGCTGGAACGGGCAGGCTGGGGAATTCTGATCCTCTGCCTGGGAGCCTTCTTCGGGCTTTCGGTGCCAATTCAGGTGATTATGGAAAATGCGGCCCTGCCTAAAGGTGATCCCTATTTTGCTTTGAAATACGCTTTTATTACTACTGGTATGCTGATAATTGCTGTATGGTATGCTGTCCGGCACAACAACAAAGAGACGTCGGCATTGGGCGGACTAATGGAAATTCGATTGGCTATCTGGTTTAAGTACGCTGCTCTGTTGAATGTTTGGGCCTTTCTACTATATGCTTCGGGACTGCTCTACCAACGGGTGGTTCCCGATGACTTCACCCATACGGTCTTCTATCGCTGGGTACTGGCCGCTGTGATCTCGATAATTCTGGCATATGTACTGCCGAAAGTGAAGATCCTGTTTGACACTGTAGTCAGGTATTTCACCATCCTGCTGTATGGCGTGGGCTATGTTATTTGTATCGGAATTACGGCAGGGCTACCGAGCCTGAAAGGCGAACTGGCGCAAAATACGTCAGCCGATTACATCGCGCTAGGCCTGCTTGTGGTCTTCAACATTTTCGTCTGGTTTAGCAGCCGAGATGTGCTGGTCGCTATCCTAAAGCGGGAATATCGGAGCATGGAGCTGTACCCTGTCATTATGGGCATTTATCTGCTCGGCATTATCACTGCATTCCTGGGTGTACAGCTTCAATTGCATGATGCCGGTCTGATCTTCAGTCTGGTCTATCTCCTGCTGGCGGTGCTGTTCATTCTGTATGGCTTCAGCCGACGGTATGTGTATATCCGCCGTTTCGGCCTCGGGCTCACACTATTGGCAACAGGCAAGCTGCTGCTGTATGACCTGAGCCTGCTGGGCACCGGTCATAAGATCATCGCGTATTTCAGCTTCGGTGTCTGTCTGCTCGGAATCTCCTACCTGTATCAAAAAGTATCCAACAGAATGGAGGAGGCTTATGCGGAGGCAAAGACGGATACGCAAGGTTAGTATCAACCTGCTCCTCTTAAGCTGTCTGGGACTGAGCGGGTTGGGAGCAGTTATTCTCCCGCCCTGCCAGACCCTTGGAATAAGCGTTGCAGAAGCAGCTTCATCCAAGGGGGATGGGGCAGAGATGGGTGACCAATGGCGATTCACCAAGGTTATTGAGCCAGGTGGTGATGCGGCATATCAGGAGTTTTTTCTCGACGAAGAGGTATATCAGCACGCCAGCACTGATTTGAGCGACTTGCGAATTGAAGACAGAAGGGGACAGTTCGTCCCTTACTACCGGGAATCGGGAGAGGTAGAGAAGAACGAGCAGAATATTAGCTACAAGACCGAATTAACCCTTAAATTCAATAAGAACCTGGAGACGACTTTTGATTACAGGGTGATCCCGAATGATGAGAAGAGTGATATTCAGGGCAGCAGGCTGGAGTTCGATCTGCCCGTTGAAGCCTTTCTGAAGCATGTCCAGGTCTACGGCGGGTATGACGGGATTACGTGGGAACCTCTGGTCAAAGGCGATCTGTATAGGGCTGGAGAGTTTGCGCAGGGTGGTATTGATTTGGGCTCGACTTACAAGTTCACCCACTATCGTCTGGTAGTTCCGAATAACGCCGAGAAGCTGGAATTCGATGTAATGAAGTTGATACACAAGACAGCTACGGTGAATGTCGAAGACTTCACGCGGCAGCGGGATCCTGTCTATGAGATGAAGCAGGAGGGTCAGAAGACGCAGCTTATCATCCACAATGATAACCGGCTGAATGTATCGGTGATCCGGCTGGAGACGACCGGGAATTTTTCACGTACTTATATGCTGCACGATGATAATGGAAGGGAACTTGGAACTGTAGGAGGGAGTAAGCTATATCGACTTGATTTCAAGGATTCCCGAATTGCTGGAACAGATATTGTACTCCAAGAGCCCACAACCTCGCCTTACTTCACAGTCGTCATTGAGAACCGGGATGATGCTCCAATTTCGCTCCATGGAGTCCATATGGATTATTTGGTGGATAAGCTGGTGTTCCCCGCTGATGGGGAAGGGCCTTTTCGGTTAGTGTACGGGAACAGTGGGGCTGTAGCGCCCCAGTATGACATTGTAAGCTTCAAGAGCCATATTGAAGGGGAGAAGATGGGCATAGCCGGATTGGGACCTCAGAACGCCTTACCAGAGGTGTCAGCTATACCTTCTACCGGGTGGCGCTGGTTGACTGGTGCCATGGGGTTTAACGCTGTGATTATTATTGTATCGCTGTTGTTAATTATTGTACTGATTCGTAAGCTGAACCGGAAATAAGTTGAAAAGAGTCCCGTATCCAGCGGCGTGTGCCATTTTGACTGGATACGGGACTTTTTGTGGATACTAAAGAGGGACCCTTTAGTTGCAGGGTCCCTCCGTCAATGTTCGGCTATTGAACAGCCGGCCTTAGTATTTTTAGATTACACCTTCAGCGATCATTGCATCTGCTACTTTCTTGAAGCCGGCGATGTTAGCGCCAACGAGAAGGTTGCCCGGATGTCCATATTGCTCAGCGGCTTCTACGGACTGCTTGTAGATGTCGACCATGATATCATGCAGCTTAGCATCCACTTCTTCGAAGCTCCAAGATAAGCGCATGCTGTTTTGAGCCATCTCCAGTGCAGATACGGCTACACCGCCCGCATTGGCAGCTTTGGCCGGTCCGAACAGAACGCCAGCTTTATGGAACTGGTCAATAGCCTCCAAAGTGGAAGGCATGTTCGCACCTTCACCAACCGCTTTAACCCCGTTCTCGATCAGTTTCAGCGCCAGGGTCTCGTCGATCTCGTTCTGGGTTGCACTTGGCAGCGCGATGTCACAAGGGATCGTCCAGATCTGGGAGGAATCCTCGGTGTACACAGCGTTCGGATGCTCCTTCACGTATTCACTGATCCGTTTTCTCTCTACTTCCTTCAGACGACGGACAGTGTCGAGGTTGATGCCATCTTCGTCATATAGGTAACCGGAAGAGTCACTACATGCGACGACTTTCGCACCCAGTTGTACAGCCTTCTGGATCGCGTAGATAGCAACGTTACCAGAGCCGGAGACAACGACGCGGCTGCCTTCGAAGGACAAGCCTTTGGATTTCAACATCTCATTGACGAAGTACACGGTTCCGTAACCTGTTGCTTCAGGGCGGGCATGGCTTCCGCCGTAGGTTACGCTCTTACCTGTCAATACACCGGCAGGGTAGCCGCCGCGGATGCGTTTGTATTGTCCGAACATGTAGCCGATCTCACGCGCGCCGACACCGATGTCGCCAGCCGGAACGTCTACTTGTGGGCCGATGTAGTTGTGCAGTTCTGTCATGAAGCTTTGAGCAAAACGCATGATCTCGCCTTCCGATTTGCCTTTAGGGTCAAAGTCGGAGCCGCCTTTACCGCCGCCAATATGCTGGCCAGTCAGGGCGTTCTTGAAGATTTGTTCGAAACCGAGGAATTTGATGATACTGGAGTTCACGGACGGGTGGAAGCGAAGTCCGCCTTTGTAAGGTCCGATGGCACTGTTGAACTGTACCCGGTAGCCGCGGTTCACGCGAACCTTGCCTTTATCGTCTACCCAAGGTACCCGGAAGAGAACAAGACGTTCTGGTTCAACGATTCTTTCGAGAATGGCATTCTCCTGGTACTTAGGCTCAGCTGCCAGAACAGGAAGAAGGGATTCCAGAATTTCCTTAACGGCCTGGTGGAACTCAGGCTCATGTGGGTTCCGTTTCACAACGTTGTTGTAGACCTTCTCAACATAGAGTTGAGCATCGTTGCGGGAGATGTCTGTATCGATCGAAGGTACTAAGCTCATGAATTCAACCGCCTTTACGTATAATTATTTTTCTTCGGGTTTAATGCTTCTTCGCGTTACTGCTTTCACGCTGGGATATATTTTTTATTATTTTGGCATAAGAACGCGCCGCTAACAACTGTTTTTTGAAAAAAGTTTACTCTCGATGACACGTTTTTTTGCAGAAAGGGGTGAATAATTATACGTATATGGGAGTAAATACAAGGCAAAACAAGGGTTCTTGGCTATATTTATGCGGGTAATTCCCGAATTTGAACGCTTTCGCACAGTTTGTGCAGAAGTTAAATCTCCCAGCTCAGGGCAGACTGTGTTACAATGGCTTTGCAGCAACTTGTCTTGTAAGGAGATGACTATCAATGAGCGAACAGGTGAATGAAAAGGAACTGGTGGCGGTGTTGTCCGCCAAGACTAAAGTGGACCCCGGACTGATCCGGTTGGTGCTGAAGCATGAGCAGACCTTTATTAATAAAGCCCAAGCTAATGCTAAGGGTGAGGTAGACATTGATAATGATGATCTAGTGGATTATATCACAGCTCAGCGTGATGTGAAGCTGGACGAGCTGACCGTGGAGACCCTTCTCGATGCCGAGATGGATTATCTGATGGACAAGGGACTGGCAGGATACATCGATTAAACTTCAGTTTTATTGATGTACAGCGGCTACCCTGAATATTGTCCTCTGTTTCTATGAATTAAGCAAGCATAAGTCGTGCACTTATGCTTGCTTAATTTTAGAAGTGTGACGGGTATTGTCCAAGAACAGCCTGCCCCTGATGGAGGGGCGGGCTGTTACCTGTTTTTCGGATACGAAAGGGTGTACGTTTATTGGACGCTGAATCTGAATTTCTCCCAGCCGTCAATACTTGTACGATTGGCAATCAATGGACTATTGCCGAAGTTATCAGCTGTCACGTATCGGTTGTTGGCATTCGATAGTAGCGAGATGGTGCCGTCGCCATTGTCAATCCATTGGAACTGCTCCCAGCCCTGAACGGTGTCTCTGCTCGCAATGAGGCTATCAGCGCCGCCGTTCTCCGCTGTCACATATTTGTTGTTCGCCAGTGCTCTCAGGGAGATCCAGCCGCCGCCTGCATCGGCCACCTGGAATCTCTCCCATGTGCCGACCGTCGTCCGGTTGGCAATCAGTGGACTTGCGCCTGCATTATCCGCTGATACATACAGATTGTTCGCCATGGATTGGAGTGCGATGGTGGAACCGATCGGTGCACTGCCGGTGCTGCCACCTCCGCCACGGGTCCAGATGTACGTCCCTACAGTTTTGGCGGGGAGGGCGCCGAGGAGCTGCTGTCCTTCGGAGAGGATTTTGAAGCTTTTGGCGGAACTGGTCTGGTTAATAACGACCGTTACGATGCTGTTGTCGGGATTGAGGAAAGCCACATTGGTGACCGTAGCGGCAGAGCCATAGTTACTGTCGATCCGTTTGGCCCCCGGCTTCACAAATTTGGCGTACTGGCCGATAAAGTTCACTTCTGGCGCTACCCAATAGGTATTGCGGTTCGACGTGCTCTGGATGAGCATGGTCGGCCCCGGTGTCCCTGTCCATTTCTCGGGCTGGATATTCTGGTCCAGCATCGTGACCCAGTTGGTGTAAGAACCGGACCAGTTACGGAAATACTGAGCCATTCTGTCGGCTCCTCCCGTGCCCCACACGGCACGTTCGGTCATTTGCATGGATTTACTCGGATAGGTGTTGCGCACCGCTGTCATGGCCGTAGGATCGCCGGAGTAGTCATGGAAAGCCACCCCTTCAATAGCGGCATTCGCAGCTGCATTATCCAGGACACCGGGAAGATGTGTCCAGACCTCGCCGAAGTTATGATCGTACGCCCATAGCTTGGTGGAGATGCTGTAGGTGTCGAGCTGGGATTTCAAGGCGATCGCCAGCTCCCGTTCGTTGGCAGAGGTCAGCAGCATGCTGGGATAATCAGGCGCAGCATACAGCGGTTCATTCTGCAGGGTCATCGCATAGATGGGGATGCCCCGGCTTTGATATTCCTGAATGGCTCGGCGGTAGTAGACGGCCAGATCATTTGTATTCTCCCGTTTCAAATAGCCGCCAATCAGGCTGTTGTTGGTCTTCATCCAGGCCGGTGCCGTCCAGGCGCTGGCGAAGATTTTGACCGGATTGCCGGTTTCGTTGCCGATAGCGATGGCGCGCTGCACCGTAGAGACTATGTTATAGTCGATGTCCTTCTGGATGGAGAAGCTGCCTCTGGTATCCTCATAAGTGTAGAAATTACGGCTAGTAAAATCAGAGGTCCCGAAGGTGATCCGGAAAAGGTTCATACCCGCTCCGTTCACGGGATCAATCAATCTGCGCAGTACCTCGTCCCGCTTGGCTGCGGACATCAGAGACAGGTTATAAATAGTAGACTCTTCTAAAGATGTGCCGAATCCCAGCATATTCTGATACTGGACCTCTGGATCTACGGTAATGGCTGTAGCAGTGGAGCTTGTGGGATTGGTGAGGGGAATATCGGCTTGCTTGCTTGTAGCATACTGGATACCGGCAGAGGCGGCGGCGGGGTTATTATACCAGATACTGCTCCCCGGTGAACCTGTGGTTGACTCGGAGCTGAAATAGACCTGCGCAGCTCCTGGTGCGGCTTGAGCGGAAGGGGTATGGAACGGTATGGCAAAAGAGGTGAACAGTACGGTTGCAGCTAACATCAGCTTGGAGAGCGGCCTGGGCCGGGCTTGCTTCTGTCTACGCTTGCGAGAGTGCTGAATCATTAAAATTCCTCCTTTTTAAATATAGTTGATAACGCTTACATTATAATAGGAAGCTTGTCTGAAAAAGTATGTGTTAAAATTTAGAAAATAGTCCTCATTTTTTAAGAAATTAAATAAAAAGGGCAATTCTTGACGTCTGAATGACGCGAAGAACGGCCCTTTTTTCGAATATAGATTAATGTGCAGCTGCCATCGTCGAACTGGAGGATGATTCCGGACGATCCGGTTCAAGCAGCGCATGTTTTTCCCAAGCCCGGCTCTTCCAGCGGAAGTACATGATTACCGCTCTTACCCATTCGTCTGCTGCTGTGGCAATCCACACGCCGGCAAGACCAAGGTGAAGCTTGAATACGAGCAAATAACCCAGCGGCAAGCTCATGCAGACCATGGAAATCAGACCCATGTACACTGGGAACTTCGCATCACCGGAAGCACGCAGGGAGTTGATGATCACCAGGTTGGTTGTGCGTCCTGTCTCCAGGAAGATGCTGAGTAAGATAACCTGGGCACCCATAATAATGATGCTCTCATTATTGGTGAACAGTCCAAATAGCGGTACCCGGAATAAAATAACGATAACGTCAATAATAACGGTGACCAGCATGGCCCATTTTACACTCGAGAATACACGTTTATACGCTTCTTCCTTACGTCCTGCACCCACCAGATGGCCCACGATAATTGAGGTCCCCATGGATACAGCTACACTGAATAGATAGATGTAGTTAGAGATGTTGAGCGCATATTGGCGTGTAGCCATGGCTTCCGAGCCCAAGTACGTAATATAGAGTGTGAATACAAGCTGACAAGCTTGATAGATAATCGATTCAAAAGCAGATGGAATACCGATCTTGAGAATTTGCATCACATAATTTTTGGACAGGTGCGTGTAATATCTCCATTTCACCCGAACTTCCATAATTCTGTAGAGCAGCCAGAAGAACAGGGCCAGACAGATCAGACGGCTCGCAACCGTCGAGATGGCGGCACCTTCCACGCCGAGTGCAGGAAGACCGAAATGTCCGTAAATCAGCAGATAGTTGCCGATTACGTGGAAAATGTTCATCAGCAGGGAAATCACCATCGTCTGTTTGGTAAATCCGTGTGTACGGATGGTGGCAGCCAGTCCGTTGATCAGGGCCTGGAAGAAGATCAGCCCGCCAACAATATTCATATAGGAGAGCGCGTACTCGAAAATATCGCCCTGAACATTAAGCGCATGCAGCAATGGTCTGCCCAATCCGAACAGCAGTGCGCTCAAGATTAGTCCCACCGCCAGGTTGAGGGTAATGGCATTCCCGGTCACTTCTGCGGCTTCCCGCGGTTTTTTGGAACCGAGGTACTGGGAGACGACGATAGATGCACCGTTGCCGATCACGCTAAGCACCAGAATAGCAATGGCGATAATCTGATTGGCTGCGCCTACCCCGGATACAGCATCGTCTGAGACGGTACTGATCATAAAGGTATCGACACTACCCATAAGCATGAACAGGAAGAGCTCTAGAAAGATCGGCCAGGTCAGCTTCATTAGATTAAATTGTTGATGATTTTTGTTTTCCATGATGCACCTTCTTAATTTATATATTTGTACACTTATATCGTGTAAGTTTGCTCTACATAGTTTTTTTATCCTTCAAACAAAGTGTAATATTAGCACAGGTTTTCTGAAAATGCAGCATCTTTTCTCCGAAAATTCATGAAAATTGCTTGGATAAACTGGGTATAATCCCCGTTGGTGAATTTGTTCATCATTAATATGGATATTTTGTGGAAAGAATGGCGGCGGGCGAATGGCGTTTGCGTGGATTTAATGGAGTGAACAGAGGGGAATGAAATAGGGAGCGAGGCTTGCTGTTGTGAAAAGATGATGGGCAGATGAAGGTTCAAGTTAATCTTATTGCATCATCAGTCTTGCACTTAGGCACTTGAGCAGGTATTAAAAAAGCCGGGCAGAGGATAATTCCCTCCGCCCGGCTTTTCGCCGTGCTATGCTTTTTGCTCGAATAGCTTGGCTATTTCAACAATAACCTGAACCGCCTTCACCATGTTATCGGCGGAGACGTACTCGAACTTCCCGTGGAAGTTCTCTCCCCCGGTAAAGATATTGGGGGTAGGTAGCCCCATATAGGAAAGCTGCGAGCCGTCAGTTCCGCCGCGGATCGGACGGATGATCGGTGTAATGCCAAGGCTCACCATCGCCTCATGCGCGATATCGACGATCTGGCGCACCGGCTCGATTTTCTCACGCATATTGTAATACTGATCCTTGATCTCCAGAATTACATTCTCATCCCCGTAGGTGCTCTTGAATTCGTCCACAATGGACGTCAGATGAGCCTTGCGGGCCTCGAACTGATTGCGGTCAAAGTCGCGGATAATATACTGTAGCTTGCTCTGCTCAGCTGATCCCTGAATGGAGATCAGGTGGTAGAAGCCTTCGTAACCCTCTGTGAACTCGGGCGCTTCTCCCGCGGGCAGTCTAAGATGGAGGGCCATGGCGATTTTGGAAGAGTGGATCATTTTCCCCTTGGCTGTTCCGGGATGCACGTTTACGCCGTTCACGGTGATTTTGGCCGCAGCTGCATTGAAGCTTTCGTACTCTAACTCTCCAAGAGGCCCGCCGTCCACCGTGTACGCATAAGAAGCGTTAAAAGCGGCCACATCGAATTTATGCGGTCCGCGTCCGATTTCCTCATCCGGGGTAAAAGCCACTCGGATCTTTCCGTGCTTAATCTCTGGATGCTGCAGCAGATAATTCATGGCTGTCATAATCTCGGCGATTCCCGCTTTGTTGTCTGCTCCAAGCAGCGTCGTTCCGTCTGTGGTGATCAGCGTATGTCCCTTGTATTCAGCCAGTTCGGGGAAACTCTTCGTGGACAAGATCACATTGAGCTCTTTGTTCAGGACAATATCGCCGCCGTCATAATTGTCTACGACTTGTGGTTGTACATTTGCTCCGGTAAAATCCGTTGCCGTATCCAAATGGGCCAAAAACCCGATGGTTGGCACTTCCTTGTCCGTATTCGACGGCAGCGTAGCCATCACATAGCCATGCTCGTCCACCGTCACCTCCTGCATGCCAAGCTCTTTCAGTTCTCCAACCAGCTTGTGGGCCAGCTCCATCTGACCGGGTGTGGAAGGACAGGTATCATTGTCTTCATTAGATTGTGTATCCATTTCTGCATATGAAATAAAGCGTGTCATCACTTCTTGCTTCAACTTGTCTCAGCTCCTTATCACAACATTTTTCAAATCCTCTCTCTTTATAGTATCACGTTCCATCGCCGGTCTCATCCTCAGGACGTCTTTTAAAAAAGATCAAAGCGGTTCCTTCTCCACCAGTCTGGCAGTGAGCAGATACCGGTCAGGCGCCGAACCGACGAAAGAGAATGGATAACATGTAATCAGTGTGAGTACAGGTTGTTCGCTCGATTTGATCGCTCCGCGTTCGTCCTTGTCCACAATCACACTTCCAGTAATCTCGTACGTGAATTTTCCACTTGCGGTCTCCACCTCGATGGGATCATGGATTGCCAGCTCTCCGAGATTGCGGAATACGGTGTCACGATGTCCAGCCAGCACGCTGTTACCGTCGGCGCCTATAGCTGCACTGCCTGCGTAGTGGCCGGCTCCTTTTTTCAGCTGCGGACTGTCCGTCCCTTCCAGTATGGCTACTTTTTTATTCAAGGTTGGGAAAAAAATCTCCCCGATCACCTCGCCCTCCGTATAAGACGGCTTGGAGCCGGGTGCTGTCGAAGGGACATTTATCATCCCTGCCGGCAGGGGCTGCTCTTCAATATGGGAGGTATTTACAGCTTCCTCCCTCTTTTTCTCCCAGGCTTGCAGGGCTTGCCTGGCCTCAATAGGCGCTTTGACCACCTGCACGACAGCATACAGCAGCACAGACAAAGAGAGTATGAGGATCAGCTTCACGGCAATGACGGTACCGGAATGCTTCTTCTTCATACTCTCTCCTCCAGACTTAGGGAAATTCAGTTTACCGCTTCGATCTCAATCTGCGTAGAATGATGATACTAATTACAGCTACAGCCAAGCTGATGAGAATCAGGTTATACCAAGGCTCCGCGGTATCCGGGAGCTTATCGCCGGCATCAGGAGCAGCCAGTGGCAGCTCATCATCGGCCAAGGCGATATCATTACTTGGCGAAGATGTCGGTGATGCTGCCGGCTTAGCCGTGCTGCCGGCAGTAATGCCTGCGCCCGGCGAAGCCTCTGGCGCAGTTCCGCCACTGTGATCACCGTCACCCAATGGGACCGCATCGTCGGTGATGATAATGTCACGTGGCCCCGGCGTGGCCGCTGGCGTTGGAGCGACTGACGGTCCAGGCGTTACAATGATGCCTGGTATACCCGGCGAAGCCGAAGCCGTAGGCAAGGTTGGCGGTCCGGATGTAGGCTGATTAGTAGCTGAAGCCGTCGGTTCAGCGCTCGGTCCAGCCGAAGGTTCAGGTGAGGCCGTAGCAGACGGAGTTGGGCTAGGTCCTGTAGACGGCTCAGGCGAAGCCGTTGGCGTCGGCTCTGGGCTAGGCTCCGCCGAAGGTTCAGGTGAGGCCGTAGCAGACGGAGTCGGGCTAGGCCCTTTAGACGGCTCAGGCGAAGCCGTTGGCGTCGGCTCTGGGCTAGGCTCTACCGAAGGTTCAGGTGAGGCCGTAGCAGACGGAGTCGGGCTGGGTCCTGTAGACGGCTCAGGCGAAGCCGTTGGTGTCGGCCCAGTGCTAGGCTCTACNCGTCGGCTCTGGGCTAGGCTCCGCCGAAGGTTCAGGTGAGGCCGTAGCAGACGGAGTCGGGCTAGGCCCTTTAGACGGCTCAGGCGAAGCCGTTGGCGTCGGCTCTGGGCTAGGCTCTACCGAAGGTTCAGGTGAGGCCGTAGCAGACGGAGTCGGGCTGGGTCCTGTAGACGGCTCAGGCGAAGCCGTTGGTGTCGGCCCAGTGCTAGGCTCTACTGATGGTTCAGGTGAGGCCGTAGCAGACGGAGTCGGGCTAGGTCCTGTAGACGGCTCAGGCGAAGCCGTCGGCTCCGGTGTCCCCGAAGCGGTGAATTCAAAAGCTACCGTAGTCTGCTTCCCTTGGTATTCGTTGCCGGCCTCCCATGGGAACGTGACATCCATGATGATGGATTCCTGACCGCCTCCGGCCAGCGATCCTACTGCTACTCTTCCGGGTGCTTCGCTCATCACCCCGGAATAAAGGATTACTCCCCCTTTTTCAAGGGTCATCTGCAGGATTTTGTACAACTCAGCGTCGCCGGACCTGAATTTAAAGTCTACATAATAATTAAAGTCCTCATTACCCTCATTAATAATCGTGTAGTCAGAGCGCATCTGATCGCCAGGCTTCATATTGCTCATGGTTGCTGTGCTCGTCGTATGCGAATTCACTTTAAGTTTAATGGTGTCCTGCGCGCTTGCCCCACCCGCATGCCAGATGACACCTGCCAGAATAATCAGGGCATACGCAGCTATAAAGGCCGAGCGATATTTCTTGATCACAGTCTTCGCTCCTCTCACTTGGGGCCCTTTGCCATGTGCATAGACAAACTATGTCGGTACCCGCCAAAATACGCTGTTGATTAACGCATATATCCTCATACTTTGTCGAAAGGTAGTTCTTTATAGAACTACTAATAATGAACCAGATTAACCGTTCTTCCTATCCGTGATCCTTTGGTGCACAGAGTAGAAGATATAATGAACACAATTGTTCGTTATAGCGAATAACTAAAGTATAATCAAAAAGCGATATAAAGAAAAATGACCAATTTCAAGTGTTATACCTGAAATTGGTCATTTTCTAATCATTATATACTTTTATTGAGTGATTCCTCTTGTTACCTCTTTATTTTTAGGAATTACACCAGCTAAGGTGTATTTTATTGAGAACAGATCCCTAAGTGTGATTAGCTCTCCTTGATGGCTTCGGCCACCAGCTCATAGGAATGCAGTCGTGCCGCATGGTCATAGACCTGTGAAGCGATGATCCATTCGTCCGCATCCGTTTCTTCGAGAATCTGCTGCAGTCTTTCCTTGATGGCAGACTTGTCTCCGGCAATGGAATACTTCCCTTTGTCGAGAAGGATAGCTTTCTCGTGCGGGGTCCAGAGCTCATCCATGCTGTCAACCGGTGGCTGAAGCTTCCCGGTTCGTCCGCGGATCAGATTCAGGAATTGCTGCTGCTGCGAGGTAGCGAGCCGGCGGGCTTCCTGCACGGTATCTGCTGCTGTAATGCCGAGACCGACCATAACATGCGGTTTCTCCAGTACTTCAGACGGCCGGAAGCTGCTGCGGTACAGATGCAATGCAGGCAACAGATATTCTGGTGCAAAATGGCTGGCGAATGCGAATGGCAGGCCCAATTGACCAGCCAATCTGGCGCTGAAGCCGCTGGAGCCTAGCAGCCAGATCGGAACGTTCTGGCCTTCGCCAGGAACGGCGCGTACACCTGCCGGGCGGAACTCCGTGCCGTTCGGATCGAAGTAGGCTCGCAGCTCGCTAAGCTGCTCGGGAAAATCGCTCCCGTCGCTGCCAAGTCCCCGGCGCAGGGCGCGGGAAGCAGGTTGATCCGAGCCAGGGGCCCGGCCGAGGCCTAGATCAATACGGCCTGGATATAAGGATTCCAGCGTGCCGAATTGCTCGGCAATGGTGAGAGGGGCGTGGTTGGGCAGCATGATGCCGCCTGAACCGACACGAATCGTCTTAGTGCCAGCTGCCACATGGCTGATTACAAGCGATGTCGCGGAGCTGGCAATACCGGGCATATTATGATGCTCGGCCAGCCAATAGCGGTGATAACCCCAATCTTCGGCATGGCGAGCCAGGTCGAGTGAATTATGAAAAGAATCGCGTGCTGAGCCGCCTTCAACAATCGGGGCCAGATCCAGCACAGAGATACGAACGTCCTGAAGTTTTTTCAAGTATAATCCCTCCCATACTATTGGTAACAGTATTTGCAATGCTGTGCGGAGATACACAGGACATTATATCATGATTAATTATAATTTACACACTTCAAGTAAGTTAATTGCTTTTTGAAATTTGGGGTCTTCACGACGAGACGCCAGGTATATAAGATGAACAAAAGAATATGACAAAAAGCGAGAAGGAGCGGAGGGGGAAGTTTGGAACTGTAGGAGCGAAGCGCTCGTCTTTGTCTCCAGATTTTATCCGCGAATAGCGGTATAATCCAAAAAAATCTGGAGACAACAACGGCCGGAAGTCCAAACATTCCACCGTAGTGACGACCGAGCTTTACGTTCGGATCTTAAGTTCGTCTTAAATAATATATTTTTGAAAGCGATTAACAAATGTACTTGTCAATTTTAAACAGCCTTGCTATAATCCCCTTGAAAAGGTTTTCTAAAAAGGAAGTATCCAAAATGAAGCCAACAATCAGAGATGTGGCCAGGATGGCCGAAGTATCCATCAGTACCGTATCCAGGGTGATGAATTCCCCCGATTCGGTGGTGGAGAGCAAGCGTAAGCGGGTCATGGATGCAGTACAGAAGCTGCAATACCAGCCCAACGCTTTTGCACGCGGTCTGATCTACAAGAAATCTTTCACACTGGGCCTGTTAATACCGGATATCGAGAACCTCTATTTTGCGGGAATTATCCGGGGTATGCAGGATGCATGCATTAAGCTGGGTTACAGCCTGATGATCTGCAACACAGACCGTGACAAGGAACGCCTGTTGTCCTACATTGATAACTTCTATGAGAAGCAGGTGGACGGTATTGTGTTCGCCAGTGACGTTCTTTACCCCGAGTATTACGAGAAGCTTGTCGGCTGCCGTATTCCTTTTGTACTCTTGTCCTCCCACACCTACGACTATGAAATTCCCTCTGTTGAGGTCGATGACGAAGCGGCTGCCTATGATGCGGTAAAATTCCTGATTGAGCTTGGCCACAAGGAAGTTGGCATGATTGGCTTCAACCATGACAATTCCATCGCCGGTCCACCACGTTATGAAGGATTCATCAGGGCCTTAACGGAATATGGTCTTGAGCAGAATATCGGCAAAATCAGATACGCCAATCATCGTTTTGAGCATGCCTACGAGGCTGCACATGAATTGTTCACGGCATATCCGGGGTTAACCGCTGTCTTCTGCGTAGCTGATGAATTTGCGATGGGGACCATCTCTTATCTTAAAGACCGGAATATTCATGTTCCGGGCCAGGTATCCGTTGTCGGCTTTGATAACCTCAGAATGTCTAGTATGTTCATTCCGAAATTGACCACCATAGCACAGCCAATTTATGAGCTTGGCTATCGTGCCGCCGAGAAGCTGCATGAGCTGCTAGTGACCGGTTCGGTTGCTATTCTGCGAGAAAGAATGGATCACAGACTGATCGTGAGGGAATCCTCAAGGGAAAAATGAATGGTGACATTCTTTTTTCGTCTATTTTGAAAAGCTTTTCAAATAAATAACCAAACTATACGCATGGCATTCTCTTCTCCTACCCCACCATGAATTACACCCTAATATACTTTAGAATTTTTAATAAATAGATCCTTACGAGCGCACTCATCATGGAACAATATCAAAATGTAAGCGCTATTATTATAATTACTGTGTAATTTGGCTATTTGAGTACGGTAATATCCATATTTTGAAAACCTTTGCAAGGAGGTGATCCGGGAAAGCTGGTAGCGTTTAGCTACCGGGCATGATTGACAGCAGAAAGTTCTCTAAACCACTAAAAGGGGATGTATGCAAAGATGAAAAAGTCTTCAACACGCAAAGTAACTCTGCCTCTCGTACTCTGTTTGTCCTTCGCTATGATGTTAAGCGCATGTGGCGGCAACAGCAATAACGGAGCGGCATCAACAGATCCTCCGGCAAAAACCAACAATCAGGCGGATAACACCCCGGATTCAACAAATTCAGGTACAGACACCACGGTGGGATCACCGCTGGATTTAGCGATGAAAGGTGAATATAAAGGGACCAATGTCACCGTGTTTGGACCGTTCGTCGATGCCGACCAGGTGAAATTCGAGAATAGTATCAAAGAGTTTGAAGAGAAGACTGGCATCGATATCCAATATGAGGGCTCCAAAGAATTTGAAGCGACGATTAACATCCGAGTAGACGGTGGTAACGCGCCTGATATCGCTGATTTCCCGCAGCCGGGGCTACTTGCCGCCATCGCCAAAACTGGGAAGGTCATTGATCTGACCAATGTGCTGGACCAGGAAAAGATGAAAACCAACTACAACAAGAGCTGGCTGGATATGTCTATGATGGACGGCAAAGACGGCAAGATTATGGCCGGTATCTGGAATCGCAGTAACGTGAAGAGCCTGGTGTGGTATCCGAAGAAGCAATTTGACGAAGCCGGCTACAAGGTCCCTGAGACATGGGATGAGATGATGGCCCTCACGGAGCAGATCGCCAAGGACGGTGACCCTGCCTGGACCATTGGTATCGAGAGTGGAGCGGCTACCGGCTGGGTGGCTACGGACTGGGTGGAGGATATTATGCTTCGTACCACTTCTCCGGAGAACTATGACAAGTGGGTCAAAGGCGAGCTACCGTTCACTTCCCCTGAAGTGAAGCATGCCGTGGAAGTGATGTCGAAGATCTGGATGAACAAGGATTACGTCTACGGCGGCACGAAGTCGATTGTAACTACAGCGTTTGGCGATGCGCCAAAACCGATGTTCGATAATCCGCCCAAAGCCTGGTTCCACCGTCAAGGCAATTTCATCACCAGCTTCTTCCCTGAAACTGCCAAGGTGGATGTCGATTATGACTGGTTCTACCTGCCGTCGATTGATCCTCAATACGGTAAGCCGGTTCTCGTAGCTGGAGACATATATGCGATGTTCAATGATCGTCCGGAAGTCCGGGCTGTAATCGAATTCTTCACAACAGGTGAATCGGTCAAGAGCTGGGTTCAATCCGGCGGTATGATTGCCCCGATGAATGACGCTTCCCTGGATTGGTACAGCTCCGAGTCCGACAGACGCATGGCGAAGCTTGTTCAGGACGCATCAACCCTGCGCTTCGACGGCTCGGATCTTATGCCGGGCAAAGTGGGCGCAGGCACCTTCTGGAAAGGCATGACCGATTATGTAAGCGGCACGGCTACACTGGATCAAGCGCTGGAGCAAATCCAGTCGGGATGGAATAACTAATCGGAACACATAGTCACAGGACTGACTGTATGACAACAAGAAGAGAGGCAGGACACATCACCGTAAGCTGCCTCTCTTTTTCTTGCTTGCGAAGAGAGTTTTGCTCAGCAGAACTTATAGGAGGAAGCTAAACATGGGTGCACAAGCAAAGCAACGAATCAGTGTATCGGCGGTGTTGTTATCCCTCGGTGTATTGCTGGCCAATATCGTTGTGAATGGACTGATCTTTCTATTTTTCCGGGATTCAACGCTGAATCCACTGGTGACTGCCGTTCTTGCCGTGCTTTGGGGCGTGCTGGGCGTCTATCTGATTTACTATACATTGACCTGGGCGGTTGAGAGATACCCCGCTCATATTCGTAGGAGGGTGCTCCCCTATGTTTTTGTAGGACCTGCGGTGCTGATACTGGGCTGGCTGCTAGTGCTGCCTGCACTGCGGACGCTTTACCTAAGCTTCTTCAATGCTTCTTCGGAGAAATTCGTTGGCCTTAGCAACTATGCTGCAATCTTCAATGACCGTCTACTGGCGACGGCACTGCGAAACAATCTGCTCTGGGTGTTCGTGGGAACACTGGCCTGTGTAGTGTTGGGATTGCTGATAGCCATTCTGGCCGACCGCAGCAGCTATGAGAAAATCGCCAAAGCGATTATTTTTATGCCCATGGCGATATCTTTTGTGGCTGCAGGTGTCATTTGGAAGTTCGTGTACTATTATCAGCCGGGTGATGAACAAATCGGGTTGTTGAATGCGATCGTAACTTATTTTGGCGGTGAGCCGCAGGCATGGACGAGTATGATTCAGCCGTGGAACAATTTCTTCCTCATCATCATCCTGGTCTGGATGCAGACGGGGTTTGCTATGGTCATATTTTCTGCAGCGATCAAGGGGGTTCCAGAAGATATTCTGGAGGCGGCGAGAGTGGATGGTGCAGGTGAGATCAAAATTTTCTTCAGCATCATTGTTCCCTTCATCTCAACCACGATCCTGACGGTCACGACCACCATTATCGTCTTTACTTTGAAAATATTTGACGTCGTCATGGTGATGACGGGAGGTCAATACGATACAGAAGTAGTAGCCACGCAGTTCTACAGACAGTTCTTCATGTACCGGAATTTTGGCTACGGCTCGACGCTGGCGATTGTCCTGCTGATAGCAGTCCTGCCGGTGATCTTCATTAATCTGCGTCAGTTCCGCAAGCAGGGGGGATTCTAATGGTTGGTAACAAGAAGAGAAAAGGCAGCAAAACGGCTGTTAACATCGTTCTGGGCATTATATGCTTCATCTGGCTGCTGCCGACGCTGGGCCTCTTCATCTCCTCCTTCCGACCGGCGGCGGATATTTTGCAAACCGGCTGGTGGAAGGTGTTCCCCCATCAGGAATGGACAGCAGGGGAAAGCATCCAGCTCTCTAAGGATGTGGATCTGCGCCAGCCGATCGAGGTCAAGGGTAAGACGTACACAGATGACCAGTTAAAAGCAGGAGTAACGGTAGATGGTAACCGCCTAATGTGGGAGAACCGCCGGGCACGCACTCTAAACATCCAGGAGCAAGGCTGGAAGACTACGCCAGATCTGACGCTCGAGAATTACAAAAATGTGCTATCCGGCAAGGAATACAAGCTGAAGGAAGCTGATGGCAGTGAAAAGGTGCAAAAAGGCTCTGGTCTGTCACAGGCGTTCTGGAATACGCTCACGATTGCCGTGCCGGCCACGGTGATTCCTGTGCTGATCGCCTCCTTTGCCGCCTATGCTTTCGCTTGGCTCAGGTTCCCGGGGCGTAAGACTTTGTTCGTCACCATTATTGCGATGCTTGTAATCCCGATTCAAGTAGCGCTTATTCCCGTGCTGAAGGATTATACCGCGCTTGGGCTGAACGGAAGCTACCTGGGAATCTGGCTAGCACATACTGCGTTCGGACTACCGCTGGTGACTTACTTTATGTACAATTTTATTAGCCAACTGCCTAAGGACCTGTTTGAGTCGGCCTTCATGGACGGGGCCAGTCATTTTACGATTTTCAGCAGACTGATTCTGCCATTGTCCGTTCCGGCTCTGGCTTCAATCGGCATCTTCCAGTTCCTATGGGTGTGGAATGATTATCTGGTGTCGCTGATCTTTATTGGTAGCCAGCCATCCGTGCAAGTTATGTCCATGAAGATCGCCGATCTTGTCGGCTCGCGCGGCAACGATTGGCATCTGCTCACCTCGGCCGCATTCATTTCTATGCTGATGCCACTGGCTATCTTCTTCCTGCTGCAAAAGTATTTTGTCAGAGGTCTCATGGGTGGGTCGATCAAAGGATAAGTGCAGGGATAAGATAACGCTATGAGATTAAAAAAGGCCCCCGTCTTACTTCCCTGGTGGAAGTGCGATGGGGCCTTTTGATTGTTACAGAAAATCAATATCCGGGAATATTTGTTTCAAATGGTGCACCATATGACTCAGATAATCCTCGATCAACCATTGGAAGGTGACGTTGTCCCCGTTAGGCAGTTTGCAGGACAAGGATAATTGAGCAGGCCTCAGATCTGAGATTACCCGTAATATGGACTGATTCAGGCTAAGCCAGAGACTCAGTACCTCTTCCACGGAGGTCTGGCTGTAACGCTGTGCAGCTACCCAATGATTTTGCTCATAAGGAAAGAGCAGTAGGGGCTGTGGTTCGTACGAAATCCGGATGAACCTCGATACATTATTGATAGCTGAATCACACAGATGGCCCAGAATCTGCAGACGAGACCATTTGCCAGGTGCTAGTGGTTCTAGCGCCTCGGCATGAGTGAGGCTTCGAAAGGCCTGCGGCACTTCTTGCAGCAGCACCTGTATACATGGAACAGCGTTCAAAGTCATCGTTGTTACCTCCTTATTCATACAGCGGCCGCACCGGAGCGGACCGCTGTCTATGTAGTGGCGCCTTCCTCCAGCTCCACCGGCAGGATATGCTCGGAGGCGACAGCCTTGCCTTGCATCTGCTCAATAATTAGTTCAACCGCGCGTTTACTAATCTCTTCAATCGGCTGCCGGATAGTCGAAATCAGCGGGTTTTGCAGCTTGCGCTGAGCTATGCCGTCATAGCCGATGATGCGGACATCCTCCGGAACCCGTCTGCCACTGTCCTGGCAAGCCTTGAGGGCATATGCTGCCAGAATATCGCTGCTGGCAAAAATTCCGTCGATATCCGGGTGTTCCAGGAATAATTGCTCCAGTAGAGCCTCGTATTCCTCCAGTTTAAAGCCATTGACATCTGTGTGCAGCGAGGTATGCCATATTCCGCGCCGCTCCGCAACGTCCCGGAAGGCGACATATCTCTGATGGGACAACAGATTTAGGTGCGGATGAACGCCGATGTGGGCCAGCTTCCGGCAGCCTTTGTCGGCCAGAAGGCCTGTTGCCAATGCGCCCCCTTGGTAGTTATCGGAACAGACGTAGGGGATATCCGGTGAAATCTGCCGGTCAAAGGTGACCAGCGGCAGGTGAATCTGGCGGTACGCCTCTACTTCCAGTGTGTGGCTCCCCATAATGATGCCATCCACGCGGCTGGAGCGCAGCATGTCGATATATTCGAACTCCTTGAGTTTGTCCAATTGGGAGTTGCAGAGCAGGAGCTTATACCCGTTCCGGTAGGCATGCTCTTCAATGTGGCTTGTCAATTCACCGAAAAACGGGTGCGAGACAAAAGGGATAATGAGTCCAATAATGTTGGATTTGGAGCGGCTTAATGAACGGGCCAGTTCATTGGGCCGATAGTTCAGCTCCTCCATGGTATCGTAGACCTTTTTCTTCAGTTCTTCACTGAGATAACCTCTGTTGTTCAGCACTCGGGATACGGTTGTCACTGAAACACCGGCCTTCAGTGCCACATCTTTAATTGTCGGCATTTCATTGATCTCCTGATTCCATTATATATATGTTAATACTAACTTGGAGGGGTCTTTGTGTCTATAATCGTAAGGCCTTCCTGACTATTCGTACAACCATGCTACCCTGCTGTTTGAGAGGGTCCCACCGTATATTTCAGCTTCTACTTCTCAGTACCCGGTTCTGTTTTTACATGGGTAAGGTCACTGATCAGGAAGTCTCTGAGCCGATCGATGAAAATACCCGTGGCATGACTGATGAATCGATCCGTCCGGTAAATAAGCCTTAATTCACGCTGTGGCGGATGATTAATAATCGGTATAGAGCAGAAGCTGCGATCTTCCAGATGATTGAGCAGACTGGCAGGCTGGATCGTGCCTCCAATCCCTGCTTTGACCAACTGAAGTACAGAGGTGGCCGATCCAGTCTCCATAAGGGGCGTGATTTTCAGCCCTGCTTCCCGGAAGCAGTCCTCCACCAACTCCCGGCCTAGCAAGCCTCGCGGATACATTACCAGAGGAAGATTCGGCAGCTCGGATAATTCAATATGTTCGCGGTCAGCATAGGGATGATCTTTGCGAATGACCAACTGGTATAGCTCGATGCCTAAATCCTCTTCGACCAGCATGGGGTCTCGTGGGCCTTTGAGGCTAATTCCGATATCCAGCTTGTTATCCAGCACCTCTTGCCTTATCTGAGTGGTGGCATATACCTGCAGTCGTATATTGGGAAATTCCTGGTGAAATTGCACGAGAAGCGGTGTGAGGCGATAGTCGAGGTCAGAGGGAAGCAGACCCAGCCGGATGGTTCCGCGACTGTCGGAGCGAAGCTCGTTGATGGCATTTTTGGCGTTCTGCTCATCCTGAATCATCCGGGAGGCATAAGCTTTGAGCAGGGACCCGGCTTCCGTAAGCGCGATTTTTTTACCAATACGGTCGAAAAGCGGCATATTTAATTCACCTTCAAGCACCCGAATCTGCTGGCTTAGGGTGGGTTGGCTGATGCCTAGCTGTTCTGCGGCCCTGGTGAAATGTAGTTCATCGCATAGTGCGAGGAAATAGTGCAGATGTCGTGTCTCCATGAACTGCTCCTCACTAATCATAGTTATTATCTATGATAATAATATAAATAATAGTATTGAACAATTCTTATGTTGGGCCGTATACTCAGGAAGCAGAAATGATACTACTATTAACAGGAGATGATCCACATGCCAATCGTGCTTTTACTGGCCGCGTTGTTTCTGGCCTCTTTAAATATGCGCCCGGTCATTACGTCTGTGGCTCCGCTGCTAAGCAATATCCAGGGTGATCTCGGGATGAGCGGTTTAACCGCTAGTCTGCTCACCACGTTGCCTGTATTATGTATGGGCGTCTTTGCTCCTGTGGCCGTTAAAATCAGCCGTAAAATCGGCATGGAGCGGGCTATTCTGTACTCTATGATCTTGATTGGTGCAGCTACAGCGGCCCGGGCAGTAACGAACTCCTCCGGCATTCTGATTCTGACAGCTTTCTTGTCCGGCATTGGAATTGGGATTGCTGGGCCGCTCTTGTCAGGCTTTATTAAAGCCCATTTTCCCGGCGGCTCCGCACTGGTCAGTGTTTATTCGGCCTCGCTAGTGTTCGGGGCTTCATTGGCGGCAGGATTATCTGTCCCTCTGTATACCTTGCTCGGTAATTCGTGGCAAAAATCATTGGCCATATGGGCAATCCTGGCGATTGCCGCCATTCTTGTCTGGTGGAAAGTGGCTTCGAAGCCTGTCCCGGTCAATAATAGCGCTGATTTTACGCTGCCGCTGACCAATAAACGAGCCTGGCTGTTAACTGTATTCTTCGGGATGATGGCCAGCGTCTTCTATTCGCTGACAGCCTGGCTGGCCCCGATTGTCTCGTCGATGGGGTATACCAGACATGAAGCAGGGAACCTGCTGACCCTGTTCACCTTAATTCAGATCCCGGTCAGCATTATCATTCCGATTCTGGTAGCTAAATATAAACGGCGTACCTTCTGGCTGGTGCTGTGTAGCTTGTTCGAACTGGTTGGGATAATTACGCTAATAAGCGCAGTATCGCCATTCTTGAGTGCAATCCTGCTGGGGATCGGAGCAGGGGGCTTGTTCCCGCTAGCGCTGATGCTGCCGATTATTGAGGCACAGCGGCCTGAGGAAGTCAGCTCCTGGTCGGCCATGAACCAGGGCGGCGGTTATATTCTAGGCGCTGCTGGACCCCTTCTGATTGGCCGGATTTATGACTGGACCGGTGAGTTCCGGCTGGCCCTGATGGGACTTATGGTCGTGATTGTTCTGATGATTGGTGTCCAATTGTGGATCGGCAGAGGATCAAGATCTCCGGTTGTGGCAGTCACGGGTGAGCCGGAGCCGACGCGTCCTTGAATAAATTGAAAACAGCAAGTCCCGAAATGAGGGACTTGCTGTTTTTTAGCTTATAATGCTTAAGGCAAACGGTAGTAGGCGAATGGTTCACCGTAACGAAAAGCGTCACTGGCTTCCTCCAGCTTGCGAAGCGCCTCCTCATCAAGCGTCAGCTTGGTGCTTTTGAGATTGTCCTGCAGCTGATCTACGCGGGTAGCGCCTACGATGACGCTGGAGACAGCAGGCTGATTCATCAGCCAGGCGAGAGACAAGGCGGTAGGCGTAGTGTCCAGCTCTGTCGCCAGCTGGCTTACCGTCTCGCCAAGTGCGATCCGGTCTTCGCTGAGGAAGCGGGAGAAGCTTGGATCGGTATGGACCCGCGAACCCAGCGGGACATCGCTGACCGTCTTATATTTACCGGTCAGGATTCCCCCGGCCAGCGGGAAGTATGGAATAATGCCAATGCCTTGATCGAGACAGAGTGGCAGCAGCTCATTTTCCGGTGTCCGGTCAGCCAGCGAATAGCTGCACTGAATGGAGACGTATCTGGTGAAGCGGTGTGCCTCGCTGATACCAAGTGCCTTCATCAACTCCCAGGCTGCATAGTTGGAGGCACCGATATAGCGGACTTTGCCCGAGGAGACCATGTCGTCCAGCGTACGCAAGGTCTCTTCCAGCGGAGTATGGGGATCGAAGGTATGGATCTGGTACAGATCAACATAATCCGTCTTCAGGCGGCGCAGACTGCCTTCGAGCTCTTGCATCAGATGATGACGGGAAGAGCCGCTTCCATTCGGGCCTTCGCTGCGAACTAGCCCTGCCTTGGTAGCCAGTACGGCATGGTGCCGTCTGTCTTTCAAGGCTAGCCCAATAATCCGCTCCGACTCTGTACCGGCGTAGATGTTGGCAGTATCGATGAAGTTAATCCCTCCATCCAGAGCTGCATGGATAATTTCGATGGAAGTACCCTCGTCTGCCCGTTTGCCGAAGGCGTTCGTACCTAATCCCAGCGCAGATACCTGAAGTCCACTATTTCCAAGTCGATGATAGTTCATAGCCATCACTCCGTTTCTTTATTGGTGAATAACTGTAGCGCCGTCTCAATGAAAAGCTTCACCGCAATTGATGAATTCTCCAGTGATTGGACAGCGATATGGATTTCGCGGTAGGCATCCGGGGACAGCTCGCGCACGACCACGCCCGGAGGCAGGGACATCAGCGACAGATCGGACATAATGCCGACGGCCAGCCCCTCCTGTATCATGTTCAACGCGGTGGAGAAATTGTTCACCACATACTTGGGGTTCAGTGTGCTGCCGCTGCGGTGGAACAGGTCCTCTATCGGCGGCTCATAGCCAGCTCTGCAGATCAGCAGCGGTTCTTGCTGGAGATCACTTACCGAGATGATCTTGTGCTTGCCAAGCGGGTTGTCCTCTTGCACCACACCGTACAATTGCTCACGGAAGAGGGGGAAGGTCTCAAATTCACCAATGGGAGGCAGGATTAATCCTACATCAATAAAGCGGGAATCCAGCCAATCCTTAACCTCAGTGACAGATCCTTCGTACATTTCAATCTCGACGCCCGGATATTGTGAGGCGATTGAACGGATAATCTTTGGGAAAAAATAAGCGGCAGCCACAGGAAAAGCGCCAATGCGGATACGACCTTTCTCTAGGCCCTTCTCCATAGCAATCTCCTGATTGACCTTGTCAAAGCCGGCCAGAATTTCACGAAAGAGGACAAGGACACGCTTTCCGACATCGGTAAGCGCCAGACCACTGCGCCGGTCACGGAGCAGGAGCTTTACATCCAGCTCGTCTTCCAGTGTTGAAATAGCCCGGCTGACAGCAGGCTGGGTCATGTTTAGCTCCAGCCCGGCTTTGGTGAAGCTGCCGCTTTCGGCGATTTTGACAAATAAGGTGATTTGATTGTTGTTCATATCTTTTTTGATATGCCCCTTATGATTAATATTTATTTCTATTATGAGTATGATTATTGTATCATTTGACATGAAGCCGATTCAAGGAGATGAAACCAACATCTATGCAGAAGAAAAATATACTGCTGTTATTATTTCTTGTGATTGTTTGGGGCGTTAACTGGCCCTTGTCTAAGATTGCACTGGCATATGCTCCACCCTTACTGTTCGCAGGGATTCGAACCCTGATTGGCGGTGTGCTGCTAATTCTACTCGCTCTGCCGAGATGGAAGAGTCTGCGCTTTAAGCAACTATGGCCGATTTATCTTGTTTCTGCCATTCTCAGCATTGTCTTCTACTATGGCTTTCAGACCATTGGGCTGCAATATGTGCCAGCCGGCCTGTTCTCTTCGATTGTCTTCTTGCAGCCAGTTCTGCTAGGGATTTTCTCTTGGATATGGCTGGGGGAGAGCATGTATGGGCTCAAAATCGCCGGACTGCTACTGGGTTTTGTTGGAGTAGCTTCTCTGAGCGTCGGTGGATTTACAGGCAGCATTTCCCCTTGGGGCATCTTCCTCGCCCTTGCGAGCGCGTTGAGCTGGGCATTTGGTACGATCTATATGAAGCTGCGATCTGACCGTGTGGATACGCTATGGTTGACTGCTATGCAGATTACGATTGGCGGACTGATCCTGACGTTCTCGGGATCTGTGACCGAGCGGTGGGGAGATATTGTGTGGAATGGAGCTTTTATCACCGATACACTGTTCATTTCTATTTTTGTGATCGCAATGGGATGGGTCGTGTACTTCAAGCTGATTAATGAAGGGGAGGCAGGCAAGGTGGGTTCGTTTACCTTCCTGATTCCGTTAATCTCGATTGGCAGTAGTGTCTTCTTCCTTAAAGAAAAAATCACACTTAACCTGGTCATCGGACTGCTGTTGATTGTGTGCAGTATTGTCCTAGTGAATGTGAAATTCAGGCATTCAGCCAAACTTTCGTCTAACTGAGCAAGATCATACGCCGTACATTCAATAGTAAAAGGAGGTCCCTGCTGATAATGCCGCGAGGAACCTCCTTTTAAATTTATTGTCGGCGTTGTAGCGTTTGTGGTGTAATCACGGCGTTCTCCAGCGGTCCGGTAACCTCTTCCGAGTAGCCGCCAACACTGATCGTGCCCCCGCTCATTTTGTGCAGAACAAGCCTCTTTCCGGCCTTCAAGGCAGACTTGGCTTCACTTGTCCCTCCAACCGTCTGCGCGGTGATGGCACCTTTGGCTTCCAGATTGGAGTCTTCGCAGACCGCTTCTCTGCTTGTATAGGCAATATCTCCAGCAGACAGCAGCTCACTTTTGCGGGTACCCTCTCCGTAAAGAGTGATGTTGCCGCCAGATTGAATGCTGCTGCTATCGCTATAGGGAAGATCAATCCGGACTTTAGTCTCCTGCATAACAACAATGCCTCTGTAGATATCCTTTAGCAACTTCAGGAAGGACTCCACAAGCGCATCATTCAACAACCCGATAAACTGATCTGGCTGCAAAAAGACCTCCAGCAAGCGTTTCAACTGTTTCGTATCCTGGGGGTAGGTATGCTTGATATCAGAGAGAACGTTCAGGAGCTCGGGGATCAGAATTGCAAATCGTTTATATTTGGTATCGAGCAGAAGCTGAATGACCTGGCCGTAATTGACAGGCTGCTGGCGGTTGGCTAGCTTTTGGGATAACACCTTGGCTGCCTTCCGTAGCAGAATGCCTTCCTCCATGATCTGTTTGGAGAGATGATAGAGTCGGTTGTTGAATACGCCATGATATCCCGAATACAGCTTGCTCTCTGCCACATCGCCCCGAATCCAAATACTTCCGGTTGCCGCGATGGTCGCATTCTTCACACTTCCGTAAATATAGACATTTCCAATCGCTTCAATAATCATCTGCTCTTCCACATCGCCGTGAACAGCAACGTCCCCCGCAAATATGATATGCCCGGTCTCAGTATTGACATTCCCCAGAACCCTGTGCGCTGCAGCAATATCAAAGGTGGAGCCCTTCACTCCTGTCAGGCGGGGTCTGCCGGTACGAAGCGCCATGATCTTCATTCCAGACACGAGCTGTGTATGTTCCTTGGCGGTAAGCCGGATATCTTCAGGTGGCGTAGCAGGAAGCAGATGTCCATACACATCATATCCGGGTACCCCTTCGATGGATGGATGCTTGATCGCTATGATGTCACCCTCCTGAACTTCGGGGATGTCCGGGTAATTCTGCCCTTCCTGTCCGCTCACGTTTCGATGAAAGATTTCGGCTGTTAGGGCTTCCTCGGAGAAAGGAATTTCGATTCGTGCATTGGTCGCGGGTTTGGGCGCAGTGCCTTCCGCTACACGGACAGGCCGTCCGGTGGGGCGGTTCAATTCCTCGTAGATTGCGGGAATATTGAGATTCTGTGAGATGGATTTTTTATCAAAGTCGGCAAGGACCTGTTCGATACGCAGTGTAGACAGCAGGGCTTTCTTGTCCTGCTCCGCACTGACCGCGATGTTATTCGTGGCTGCACAGTTCTTCAGGCGCCAAGCGTACTGTTCTACCCGTCGCACGTTAATGAAGGCAGATAGCTTGTCTTCGGAGACTGTGATCTCGTACGGAGCTGGCTCTTCAATCTCCCATTCCAGGCGGTCGGATGACAATACTTCTGTAGGGGTAGTAATGATCTGCCGGTTCTTCCTAAGGACTAGGGGAGGAACGGGAGAGACGACAGCAGGTTTGCCGCCAGATAAGGGTGAGGTGATGAAAAATTGATTATTTTGAATAATGATGATGCCATCCTTATTGTTGGCGTCGTCCAGTGGTAGAGATTCTGGAACACTATTCAAGATTTGTTCGGAGGGATCTATTGGCAAAGGCCGGGCAAGTTCTTTTACTTCATTTGGATTAGGGCGGTACGGCATTCGGTTACCTCGCTTCTTTGTATAATCAAAGGCATCTGTACATAGAGAGCACCGTCATTCCGGTGCGATCATCCGCTAGGGATATCCGCCATGTAGGCGTCTAATTGGCAGCCTGGCAACCATAAATGCAGCTTGTGCATTCTTAGGCCCATTGCTTTGCGTCCTACCCTTTCGAATAGTTTGCCTTTAAAAATGGATCAATGATGTATACTCAGCATCAGGCACTTTAATCGACTAAAATCGACAAAAAAAGAAGGCGCCGGTACGTCGTATATATAAAATGTCGGCATTAAATCTTTTTAATTTTAGTGCTAAAGTAACGAATTGACAATAGGGAATAAATAATTTCACCTAGACCATTCACATGTAAAAGAGAGGCGTCTAAGCCGGATGGCCCGGGACGTCTCTCACAGGATCATATAATCCGTAGAAAGTACCTATATATTCCACATTTCCTTAATTATAACGTGTAAGATGGTTTTAGTAAAATAAAAGGACTCTCCACGTTATAACTTGTGGGAGAGTCCTTTTTTCATGTAACGAATACCTTGGACGATGTCTCGCTTAGCTTCGTGTGGTACCGCCGGACAGATGGCATATTCTGCTCGCTCTATCTCTTCCAGCACCCGGTTCAGGTGTGAGAAGACTGCGCCGAGATCGCGCATGGCGGTCAGAGGGCAATGGCTCTGAAGCTTGGAGAAGCAAGAGAGCTGCAGTTCCCGCGCATGGCTCAGGGCGTCTGGAAGGGAACGGGGGCACTCGGTATCCGACAGGTTGTTCGTTCCGTACAATGCGATGCAATCCGCAGTAGCCTCCAGCGAACCAACCATCCCTTCTGCGGCTGCATAATGCGCTGGAAGCAGGGCAATCTCATCGGTGATTTCTTTCACATAGGCATGAACGGTCTTAAGATGAGAAGTAGCTATGCTCAACCTATTCAATTCATTACGGCACTGGTAATGCGATAGCGTATAGTGAATCTCTTTCTGCTTCTTGCCGCTTCGTTTCAGCAGTTCACCGGCTTGTTTCGATACCGCATTGCCCTTCACCGTACTTTGTTCGCCGGCAGCAAGACCCCGCAGTGCTTCTGCCAGCAGTTGGCTTCCTTCAAGTGCCAAGGCTTTTACCTTGACGAACCCCTTCGGCGGAACGATAATCATATTGATAAGAATGGCAATTAGCACTCCGATGAAGGTCTCGGTTATTCTAGAGACTACATAATCATTTTGATAGAAGGAGAGGGCCATAACAGAGGTGACGCCTACTTGGGTCACGGCCTGAATATTCACGCGGCAGGCGGTGGCGATGCCAATGCCGATGAGCAACATAAGCAGGATGGAGAGCCCGCTTATGTTAAAGAACTTGCCGACGATCAGAGCGACGATCCCGCCAAGAATGATGCCCAAGAGGCGGTAGATTCCTTTTTCTACAGAGCCCTTCACCGTACCTTGGGTAATCAGAATGGCAGCTAGCGGAGCAAAGTACAGATAGTGATTACTATAAAGACTGTGCACCACCACCCAGGAGAGCGAAGCGGCCAGCGTAATTCGTATCATATATAGGGAAAAACCAAATTTCTCAAGGCGGTCAAATAACCCCTCGTTCATATGCTTCATCTTCTTTCGCAAAAATAAGAAAACATCAATTTATCTTTCATCCGTTTTCATTATATCACCTCATTTTTGATGAAAATCCTCATAAGTTTTACGAACTTGTTAAGTTTCTGGGGGACGTTAACAATCTAAGTTATCGCATAAGATGAAGCTATCTATTATGCTATACCTATATGAGGTGTCGAACGAAAGGAGGAATTGTCGCTTATCCGCATTGGGCATGCCGATATCGATTGTTCCCCGCAGGAAGCGGGTAAAATAGGATTGTATTACTAAAGGCAGGGAGGTTGTTAGCTATAGCTACCCAGGAAGGCACTATTATTTCTTTTGACAAGGTAACGAAGCAATACGACGATGAAGAGGCTGTCCTCAAAGAGGTCAGTTTTGAGATTGAGCGGGGTAAATTCTATACATTACTGGGCCCGTCCGGTTGCGGTAAAACGACGATTCTCCGGCTGATTGCCGGATTCGCTGAACCGACAGGCGGCTCAATTATTTTGAACGGAAAAGTGATTAACCACATTCCCGCCAACGAGCGGCAGGTCAATACGGTTTTTCAGGACTACGCATTGTTTCCACACCTGAACGTATTTGAGAATGTGGCTTTCGGCTTGCGTATCAAGAAGCTTAAGAAGGATGTCATTACGCAAAAGGTGCAGGAGGCGCTGCGCTTCGTGAACCTCGCCGGTTACGATCAGCGGGCCATTACAGAAATGTCCGGTGGACAGCGTCAGCGTGTAGCCATCGCCCGGGCCATCGTCAACGAGCCGCAGGTCCTGCTGCTGGACGAGCCTTTGTCGGCGCTGGATTTGAAGCTGCGGACAGAGATGCAGTATATTTTGCGGGAGATGCAGCAGCGGTTGGGGATTACTTTCATCTTCGTCACGCATGATCAGGAAGAAGCATTGGCGATGTCTGACTGGATCTTCGTAATGAACAAGGGCAAAATCGAGCAGAGCGGCACGCCTCACGATATTTATGATGAGCCGATCAACCGTTTCGTGGCTGACTTTATTGGAGAATCGAACATTGTGCCGGGTGTTATGATCGAAGATAATCTGGTGGAATTCAACGGACGGCGCTTCGAATGCTTCGATGCCGGTCTAAGGCCCAATGAATCGGTGGAGATTGTGATTCGTCCCGAGGATTTGGAAATCTCGGATGTGGAGCAGGGCAAGCTGCGTGTACGTGTAGACTCCCAGTTGTTCCGGGGCGTGCATTACGAGATCAGCTGTTATGACGAGTCCGGGCATGAATGGCTGGTCCATTCCACACGTCAAGCTACTGTCGGCAGTGAAATTGGCCTTTATTTCGATCCTGAAGCGATTCATGTCATGCGGTTCGGGGAAACGGAGGAAGAGTTCGACAGACGTCTGGAAGCTTACGGCGAGGTGGAGAGTCATGAACAATAAGGGCCGGTCGTTTTATCTCATCCCTTATTATTTGTGGATTGCCTTGTTTGTTATCGCTCCGGTATTTCTGGTTATTTACTATTCTCTGTTCGATCTGGACGGCCATTTGACGCTGGACAATTACGTGAATTTCTTTACGCCTGTCTATTTGAAAATGACGCTGACCTCCTTCTGGTACGCGTTTCTGATTACGATATTCTCGCTCTTGGTCGCCTATCCGGCGGCTTATCTGTTGACGAGAACGAAGCATAAGCAGCTTTGGCTGCTGCTGATTATTTTGCCGACCTGGATTAATCTTCTGCTGAAAACTTATGCCTTCATCGGGATCTTCGGCACCTTCGGACCCATCAACAACCTGTTCGATGTGCTTGGGATCGGTGAGCAGCAGATTTTGTTCACGGGCTTCAGCTTTGTGTTCGTGTCGGTCTACATCTTTATTCCGTTCATGATTCTGCCGATCTTCAGTGCGCTGGAGGAACTCAATCTGTCTCTGCTCGATGCTGCGCGCGATCTGGGGGCGTCGGGTTGGACAACCTTCCGGCGTGTGGTTTTTCCACTGACGATCTCGGGTGTGCGTTCCGGCTGTATGGCGGTATTCATTCCGGCGCTGTCACTGTTTATGATCACAAGGCTTATCGCCGGTAGCCGGGTTATTACGCTCGGGACTGCGATTGAGCAGCACTTTTTGGTTACACAGGATTGGGGCATGGGCTCCACAGTAGCCGTATTTCTGATTGCGATTATGGCGCTGTTCATGATTCTGTGGGGCGGCGCACGGAAAGGGGTGCAGAGATGAGGAAAAGAAACGGATTCTCCAATCTGTATCTCGTTTTGGTGTTTGCTGTGCTGTACGCACCGATTGTTTATCTGATGTACTACTCGTTCAACAGCGGGGGTACGATGCACAAGTTTGAAGGCTTTACCCTGGAATATTACCGCGAGGTGATTCAGGATAGCCGGCTGATCATTATTGTGATCAATACACTGGTCATTGCGTTGCTGTCTTCGGCGATTGCTACGGTAATCGCGACCATTGGTGCGCTGGCGATCCATCGGGTCCGCAGCCGCCGGGCTAAGAACACCTTATTGTCGCTGAACAATGTGCTCATCGTCAGTCCAGACGTCATCATCGGGGCTTCATTCCTGATTCTGTTCACGATTGTGGGGATCAAGCTGGGCTTCATGTCTGTGCTGCTCTCGCATGTGGCCTTCAGTATCCCGATCGCGGTGCTGATGATTCTGCCGCATCTGCAAGAAATGAGTCCTACACTGACCGATGCGGCCCGCGATCTGGGTGCCAGCCGCCGGGATGTGCTGACGAAGGTCATTCTGCCAATTATCAAGCCGGGTATTTTCAGCGGATTCTTCATGGCGCTAACATACTCGCTCGATGACTTTGCGGTCACCTTCTTCGTGACCGGTAACGGATACTCCACCTTGTCGGTCGAGATTTATTCCAGAGCCAGACAGGGCGTATCGCTGTCCATTAATGCGCTCTCGACCCTGATTTTCCTCTTCACCATCGTGCTAGTAGTCGGTTATTACTTCCTGACAACTCGCAAGAACCGCACGGCTACTCCGGTTGCAGAATCGGTAGCGGAAGCGGGGGTGCCTAGATGAAACAGCTGGTTAATGCCTTTCTGGCGATTGTCATTGTTGCTTTTGGCCTGATGTATCTAGGTTCATGGATGAACTCCAGCCAGGGCTACACGGGAAAAAACACGCTGACCATCTACAACTGGGGCGATTATGTTGATCCTGCCATGCTGAAGGAGTTCGAGAAAGAGACCGGGATTACGGTCATCTACCAGACCTTTGATTCCAACGAAGCGATGCTGACCAAGGTAGAGCAGGGAGGAACGACCTTTGATGTCGTGATTCCTTCGGATTATGCTATCTCGAAAATGAAGGAAGAGAACCTGCTGATTCCACTCGATCACAATAAGATTCCGAATCTCGTCAATATCGATCCGCGGTTTATGAACCTGCCGTTTGATCCGGATAATCTTTATTCGGTCCCCTATTTCTGGGGTACGGTCGGGATCATCTTCAATCCGGAGATGACGAAGGGTATTGATTTCAGCAGCTGGGATTCCCTGTGGGACAGCCGACTGAAGAATAACATTTTCCTCGTGGATGGGGCACGTGAGGTCATGGGCATGGCGCTGAACAGCCTGCATTACTCCGTCAATGATACCAATGAGGACCATTTGCAGCTGGCTCTGACGAAGCTGAACAAGTTGTCGCCTAACGTAAAGGCGATTGTGGGCGACGAGATCAAAATGCTGCTGGCAAACGAAGAAGCCGCGGTAGGCATCGTTTGGTCTGGCGACGCTTCGGAGATTATGGGCGACAATGATAAGCTGGACTTTGTTGTGCCGAAGGAAGGGTCGAACAAATGGTTCGACAACATGGTCATTCCGCGTACGGCGAAGAATGTGGAAGGTGCGCATAAGTTCATCAACTTCATGCTGCGTCCTGATGTAGCAGCGAAAAATACTGAATACGTGGGCTACTCCACACCGAACGCTCAGGCTCTAAAGCTTCTGCCGCCGGATATTTCGGAGGACACCCGCTTCTACCCGCCGCCGGAAATTACAGACCATCTGGAGGTCTATAACAATCTTGGCAAGCGCATGCTCGCCCACTATAACGAGTTATTCCTGATGTTCAAGATGAACAAGAAATAATCAGCCGTCCTTTACGGGGATGGTGAACAAGAAATAAATGGCCGTCCTCTTACGAGAGGCTGATGGACAAGAAATAATCGGCCGCTCGCTTGTGAGAGGCTGATGGACAAGAAAAGCGCCCAACTGCGGAGTTCCGCGTTGGGCGCTTTTTGGACTGAGGGGCGGGGGTGAACGGTTTGGGTATAGATATTGGTGTAGATTTAAGTTTAGGTATAGGTATAGGTATAGGTATAGGTTTAAGTATAGCTAGCAACCCGCTATTTTTAGTTTCATTAGCCGGAGGTTAAGGATGGCTCCGGCTGTTGGCCACTGGGTAGGGGGAAAGTGAAGGGGAAGTGAAGCGTGAAAATGGAGGAGTCGTGGGGCCAGAAGAGTGGAACGTTGAGCGAAAGAGGGGGAGTGGGATGAGGAGTGAAGCGGAGAGGAGAGAGAGGAGAGGAAAATGGAGAATTAGTGGGTGGAATGGGGGTGGGCGAATTGAATAACGGGAATTTCTCCAGTTAATGTCATCGATAAGCCTGAAACCTTCGGAATAACTGGAAAAACTCCCGTTATTTCAACGGAAAATTCTTAAGAAAGAGTTATTTGGCTGAATTAACAGGAGTTTTTCCAGTTGTTATCATGCGGACACGTATAAACGTTAGAATAACGGGAGTTTTTCCTGTTAATTGTAAGCTGGCGAATTCACGATCCACCTGTATTGAAATTTAGAACTTCCAGAATGGGTGGTTGTGGGTAACAACTCATAAACAACCAAGTAATTACTCATTAATAACCTACTATCTCAAGTAATCCATCTTTCCACGGGCTAACTCGTAACGCATTACCCGTTGTTGACCATTTTCCCGAACGGGGAGCAGATAACCTTTATTACACAAAGTACGTAGGTGTCTGACAGCTGTTTTGTGATCTACGCCCAAATGAATCTCTATATCTTTTGGGCGTAGTCCTAGGGGCATTCCAAGAGCCAGCCGAACGATTTCTTTTTCTGCAAGTATTATGCGGGAGATGGGTGCCGGAGATGACTGGTACCTGCTCAGCACCATACGTAACAGCGTGATGCATAGGTCAGGCCGTTGCTCCACATCATCATAAGCAAATGAAATCACCTGGTAACCCATGGCGCAAAGAAAGGTTTCCCGATTCAGTTCGTTACAGTACTTCTGGCGGTCCATGTCGCGGACATGGGAAGCAAAACCTTTGATTTCAATTAATAGTTTGAGATAGCCCGGCAGCCATACAAAATCAGCAAAATAAGATCTGCCCCGCCAATCAGCGACTTCATACTCCGGATGCAAGTCGTTTAAGTCACCACGTACCGGCCACCAGACATTGTGCAGGAACAGGGATTCGGCGTGACGATGCCCCCTTTCCAGTCTGGAGAGCCGTTCTCCGGTTCTACTTGCAAGATGTTTTGCCATGAATGATGCGTGCATTTCCTCAAATCCCACCACTCTCACCCTTTCATAAACATAAAAAACGCCCCGAAGCCCCTTGGGTAAGGGGATCGGGACGTTCTTCGTCTCTTACTGGTCAGTATAGGGTAAATTCGTTTTTTTGACCAGTCTAGTTAATACATTATTGGCGGCTCAAAACCATAATCGGTGGTCGGTGGTCGGTGGTCGGTGGTTAATGGTTGGTGCTTGGTGCTTGGTGCTTGGTACTAGATGTCTTATGAATAGAAGCACTGCGGCCTCAGAGATCTTACGATTGCTGGTTAAGCCTGATTTACTATTTGAAACAATGAGTATACCTCGATACCTTTTATTTCCAGATTTAAGGTCGAACACACGAACATGTTTTATTTAACTCCGAGTCGCATCCGGTAGCTGATCAGCACATCCAAAGTTCTGTCTTGAAAATGCTGCTCTACCGCGGTCTGGAAATCGGCGATACTGACGTCAAGGTCCTTGGAGCCAAGCTTCCACACGGTTTGGATGGCTCCCTGGCTGAGGGCTAGGCCGATATATCGTGCTGCATCACAGGTCTCCGTATGGTGAAATACGATTTCACGGGCGAAGGAGAACAATCCGCTGTCCTTGATTCTGTTCAGGTGGCTGTCCTTATCCCACTTGTGCGCTCTTTCCGATGCCGGCACCAGCGTGTCCAAGATCTCATTAGCCTTGTCGATCAGGTTGTTATATAGAATCTCGACATTCGCTTGCAGGACCAGCGGCCAATCGCAGTCATATGCGGCGAAGACGCCTCCGTCCCGCAGGACACGGGAGACTTCCTGGAGTGTGCTCATAGGCTCCATCCAGTGAAAAGACTGCGAGCAGGTAACGACGTCTACACTGCCTGTTGCGAACGGTAATTGGTTGGAATAACCTTGGGCAAAAGAGATTGCTGGAGCATCCGGCATCTTTGCAAGCTTCTCCTGTGCTTTGCCGAGCATGTCAGGGTTCGGTTCTATGCCATGCACGGCATCAGCGGCATGGTTCCAGATGAAGGTGGACAGTCCGGTGCCGCAACCAATATCTGCGACAAGGGCGGGTCGGTGTCCGAGGTAAGTGGTGAGCACTTCAGACACTAACTGTGGGGCTTCTGGGCGGTAACGATCATAGTCCTCCTGAAAGCCAAGAAAACGGTCGATATTCGGTTTGCTGTTTCCGGCAGGAATCATACGGTTCTCCTCCTTGGGGTTGAATGGGCTCATCCATTCTTGATTCTATAGTTACTATAGATATTCCTGTTTCTACTTTGCTATAAGGATAGTAGTTTCATTTCGCCAAGTCACATTATCAGATGGCTTAAATATAAAGAATCCCTGGCGCCAAAAGGCGTGACCAGGGATGGTATGGTTTGTAGAGACAGGTCCCATAATTTCCATGTGTTACCGGAGCAGCTCCGGGTCTATTGCCGGAACAAGTCCTTCGTCAGCAGCGCGGTTCAATAAAGATGTGATGGCTTCATAGCCGCTATTGCCCAGGTTCATGCTAAATTCGTTGACATAGAGATCGATATGCGACTTTGCCACTTCCGGGGACAGCTCCTGGGCATGACTTAGGACGTAGTCGCGGGAGTCCGTCGGATGATCCCATGCATGTTGCAGGGAGCTGCGAATCCATCCGGAGATGGCTTCGGCATCCAGATCACGGCGGGCGATAATGGCTCCGAGCGGGATGGGCAGCCCGGTATCTTCTTCCCACCAGCTGCCGAGATCGGTCAGGAGATTAAGGCCATAGGAAGAGTAGGTGAAGCGGGCTTCGTGAATCACCAGTCCGGCGTCAATTTTCCCATCGCGTACAGCGGGCATGATCTCGTCAAAAGGCATGACGACGATCTCTCCTACACCGCCTGGAACGTTCTGGGCTGCCCACAAGCGGAACAGCAGATAGGCAGTGGAACGCTCGCTGGGAACAGCGATCCTGCGTCCGGCGAGCCCAGCTGGACGTCTTACCGCAAGCGGACCGTTTCCGGTCAGTACCAGTGGTCCACAGCCGCGGCCGAGGGCGCCACCACAGGGCAGCAGCCGGTAGTTCTCCAGTACCCAAGGCAGGGCGGCGTAGGAGATTTTGAGTACTTCCGGTCCAGTGCCGTCGGCAGCGAGCCCGTTCGTAATGTCGATATCGGCGTACATCACATTCAGTGCCGGGGCATCTGCCACCAGCCCATGCGCCCAGGCATGAAATACAAAGGTATCATTTGGACAAGGGGAAAATGCAATATTAAGCTCGTTATTCATTACAGCACCTCCTTCAGGATAGCGGCTGCTGCCGCAAGCGCGTCCATCGCTTCGCCGATGGCCCAAGCTGCCCGGTCGCGGGGACCGACCGGGTTCGAAATCGCGCGGAGCTCCAGCACCGGGAGCCCCAGCGCATGTGCGGCCACGGCGACCCCGTGGCCTTCCATGGCCTCGGCGGCCGCCCCGGGATGGCGCGCCGCAAGAGCGGCGGCCGTCTCTGCCGTGCCGGTCGCCGTGGACACCGTCAGCACAGGACCTGTGCTGACGGCAAGGCCGGCCGCTGTCAGCGCGGCCGTAACGGCCTCTACCGTGCCGGAATCACCCGGCACGGTCACGCTGCCGAAGCCCAGCTCGGCAGCACTGCGGAAGCCCTCCGGCGTCTCGGCTCCGAGGTCGGCGGCAATCATCTCGCTGGCAATCACCAGCGAGCCTACCGGGGCCACCCCCGGGAACCCGCCGCCGATCCCGGCGTTAATGACGCAGCCGTAGGAGCCGGCTGCCAGGGCCGCGGCGGTACCCGCCGCAGCGGCTGCGGTGCCTGCGCCCGCAGCGACAACGTGGAACCTGCTGCTGCCCTGCAGCCCGCGCAGGACGGCGTCGCGTTCCGCCGCGACCGCAGTCACGATCAGCACACGCCGCTCAGCCTGCCCCGCGGCATCATTTGGTGTAGCAGATGTCATGAGTAGGCCTCCTTTTAAACGTAAAGTAATATAGTGGTATTTGTTAAGAAATGAAGAGGCTTACATTTTAGATATTCGTAAGACAAAGAATACGCCGTTTTACGAGCCAGGTCAATTCGGACAAAATTTCCACGGAAGATTGTTGACAATGATAAGGATGAGGCGTATATTTATCTTAAATTAAAGATAATTAACTTAAAGATAAATATTCTCTCTTTCAAATCAATTTCATAATAAAGTTACAGGGAGGTGGAGCATATGAGCATTGAACAAGAGCCTTTATCCGGGGCAAGCGGAGCGGAGCAGGAACGGGATGAAGCGGCTTCCTTGAAATTGTTTGTCGTCCTGTCTAAAGCTTACAAGACCTTAATGGACCTGGCAGTGAAGGATATGAAGAGCCACGGTTTGTCTTCCGCTGAATTTATGATTCTGGAGGTGCTGTATCACAGAACACGTATTCCACTGCAGCAGATCGGTGAGAAGATTCTGGTGACCAGCGGCAGTATTACGTACAATATCGACAAGCTGGAGAACAAGGGCCTGCTGAAGCGTGTTCCGTGCAGCGATGACCGGCGGGTAACCTATGCTGAGATTACAACTGCAGGCCGGGAGCTATTCGACGATATTTTTCCGCTTCATGTTTCTTCCCTGCATCGTCTGATGGGCGGTTTGAACACGGAAGAGAAGGAACAGGCCACGGAGCTGTTGAAGAGACTTGGCAAAGGCGTATAGGGCGGCAATAACTGCGGCCCTGGCCGAAAGGCCAGAAAGCCGGAAAGAATAGTGTCAGAAACAGGGAAGCTAATATAAATAGGAAGCATCAAATTTTTTTGTCTAATATCTTAATGTTAAGATACTTAAATCAAAGAGAATGGAGTGGGGTAAAAATGGTTAGCGTAGGCTTATTATTGCTCAGACTGGTGATCGGTATTTCTTTCATCGGGCATGGTAGTCAAAAGCTGTTTGGCTGGTTCGGAGGTTATGGTCCCAAGGGAACCGGAGGTTGGATGGAGTCCATCGGCATGAAGCCTGGTGTTACTATGGCGGTGCTGGCGGGAGTGATGGAACTGGCTGGCGGAGTGCTGTTCACCTTCGGGTTGTTGACTCCACTCGCATCGGCGCTGATTATTGCCACCATGCTTGGAGCGATTGTGAAGGTTCACGCTCCGAACGGGTTCTGGGCAACGGCGGGCGGGATTGAGTTTCCATTGACCTTGCTGGTGGTTGCTGCCGGAGTGGCCCTGACCGGGGCCGGATCGATTTCACTTGACGCACTGTGGTTTAACTAAGAAAGGGGCAGATCATTATGACATTACGAAGCGCAGGCATTCATCATATTACAGCTTTTGTGGGCGACGTGCAGCGGAATGCTGACTTTTATGCCGGCATCCTCGGACTCCGGCTGGTGAAGAAAACCATCAATTTCGATGCACCTGAGGTGTATCACCTCTATTTCGGGAACGAAAGCGGGTCGCCCGGTACGATTATTACGTTCTTTCCTTGGTCGATGGGACGTAAGGGGAGAATTGGCGGCGGGCAGGTTGGTGTAACCACTTATGCCGTGCCGACAGGATCGCTGGACTTCTGGGAGCAGCGACTGGCTGCATACCAGATTCCAGTAACCAAAGTCAGCCGGATCTCTGAGTCCTACTTGTCCTTTGCTGACTACGACGGTCTGCGGATTGAACTTGTGGAGCGTGACGAAGGTCCGCTTAGCGGCTGGTCCTTTGGTGGTGTTCCTGCTGAGCACGCTATCAAGGGCTTTGGCGGGGCCGTTCTTTATAGCACAGCGCCAGCTAAGACAGCGGATACGTTGTCCCGTACACTGGGCATGGAGGTCATTGCAGAAGGGGACGGCTATCTGCGCTTCAGAGCAGCGGGCGAGCTGGGTAATATTATAGATCTAAAGGCAGAACCTGTGCCGCATGGCTCGGGAGGCACCGGAACGGTACACCATATTGCCTGGCGTGCCAGCGATGATGCCGAGCAGCTTGCCTGGAGTCGTCTTGTGCAGAGCCACGGCTACCAGCCGACGCCTGTTCAGGACCGCCAATACTTTAACGCTATTTACTTCCGTGAAGAAGGCGGTATTCTATTTGAGATTGCTACAGACCCTCCCGGTTTTGCCCGCGACGAGGAGCCGGATGCGCTAGGAGAGAAGCTGATGCTCCCTACCTGGTATGAACCGCACCGTGCCGCGATTGAAGCTAATTTGCAGCCGTTTGACATTCGAGAGATTGGAGTGAAGTCAAAATGATACACGTATTTCACAAGGGCACAGATGAGAGTAAGCCAGTAATGGTAATGTTCCACGGAACGGGTGGTGATGAGCAGGATTTGCTGCCACTGGCGGGATTGCTTTCCCCGGGATCGTCCGTGCTCGGCATCCGCGGCAATGTGCTGGAGAACGGGATGCCCCGTTTCTTCCGGCGGTTGTCTGAAGGGGTATTCGACGAAGAAGATCTGATCTTCCGCACGCAGGAGATCAAGCAGTTTCTGGACGAGGCGGCGGCCAAATACGGATTCTCTGCCGACAAAACGGTTGCCGTTGGTTATTCCAATGGTGCTAACATCGCTGGAAGCTTGCTGTTCCACTACGGGAAGGCTTTCCAGGCTGCAGTGCTGCTGCACCCGATGGTACCGCTACGTAGCCTCAAACTGCCGGATATGAGCGGTCTTCCGGTCTTCATCGGAACTTCGATGAATGATCCGATGGTTCCGGCGCATGAAAGCCGGGAGCTGGAAGAACTATTGCAAGGCGCAGGTGCAGTTGTGAATACGTATTGGGGCAATCAGGGGCATCGCCTGAATGTGGAAGAAGCGGAAGCGGCCAGAGACTGGCTGAAGCTGCAGTTAGTCTGATTGTATACAGCGACAGAGCAGAAACAGCATATCCATTTGCTAATCTCGGGAGGGGCGATGGATGTGCGTGATCTGCTCTTTTTGCTGTAATAAATGTTATATTGGTAGTAGCGGATGGAGCGACACACTCATGCTAGGAAAGGGGCAGCGCCCATGTCCATTCAGGGACAGACTGTTTTACCTGCGATCCGAAAGATGAAGCATCTGGAGAAGCTGTTGCAATCCTCCTACGAATATATTGTGCTGCTTGAGAGTCATATCGGGCAACTGAAGGACATTGTTGATCTGGCAAAATCACACCGGAAGAAGCTGCTGCTGCACGTGGATCTGGTAGAGGGACTGAAGAATGATGAGGCTGCGGCAGATTTTGTATGTCAGAGCATCAAGCCTGCCGGTTTGATCTCAACTCGGGCCAATGTCATTCTCAAAGCACGGCAAAACGGTTTGCTGGCCGTCCAGCGGGTATTTCTGTTAGACTCCAGTGCTTTGGACAAAAGCTATGCTCTGCTAGAACGTACAAAGCCTGATTTTATTGAGGTGCTTCCGGGTGTCATCCCGGGCCTGATCACAGAAGTGAGGGAGCGTACAGGCATTCCGATTTTTGCTGGCGGGCTGATTCGTACTGTGGACGATGTGGAGAAGGCATTGGCAGCAGGAGCAACCGCTGTGACGACTTCCCAAATGGATCTGTGCCGGCATTACGATAACATAAAATGAACCTGGAGGTGCAGTGTGGATAAAAAGTATATTCTGGCCTTGGACCAAGGCACGACTAGTTCAAGAGCCATTCTATTTGATCGTAAAGGTACGATTATTCATATTGCTCAGCAGGAATTCAAGCAGCATTTCCCACAACCGGGCTGGGTGGAGCATGATGCCAATGAGATCTGGATCTCCATTCTGGCGGTCATTTCGTCATTGTTTACCGAGACCGCTATCTCTCCGGAGGAGGTTGCTGCCATCGGGATCACCAATCAGCGGGAGACGACCGTAGTTTGGGATCGGGCTACGGGTATGCCGGTGTATCATGCAATTGTCTGGCAGTCCCGACAAACAACGGAGATTTGCGAGGATCTCAAGACTCAGGGTCATGATGAAATTTTCAGGCAAAAGACAGGTCTGCGTCTCGACGCGTACTTCTCGGGCACGAAGGTGAAGTGGATTCTGGACCATGTTCCGGGGGCGCGGGAGAAGGCGGAACGCGGAGAGTTGCTGTTCGGAACCATGGATACCTGGCTGATCTGGCGGCTGACCGACGGGGGCGCTCATGTTACCGATTACTCCAATGCCTCGCGGACCCTGATGTACAACATCCACGAGTTGCAATGGGATGAGGAACTGCTGGCGCTGCTCAACATTCCGCGCTCCATGCTACCGGAGGTTCGGTCATCCTCTGAAGTCTATGGCTATACCAACCGGCAGCATTTCTTCAATGCTGCTGTCCCGATCTCGGGTGCTGCGGGTGACCAGCAGGCCGCATTGTTCGGGCAGACCTGTTTTGAGCAAGGGACCGCGAACAATACTTACGGCACCGGGGCATTTATGCTGATGCATACCGGTGAGCAGGCTATTGCTTCAGCGAATGGACTGCTGACCACGATTGCCTGGGGATTGAACGGGAAGGTCGAGTATGCGCTGGAAGGCAGTATCTTTGTGGCCGGCTCGGCCATTCAGTGGCTTCGTGACGGACTGCGGATGATCAAGAATGCCGCGGTTAGTGAAGAATACGCTTCGCGGGTGAATTCAACAGAAGGTGTCTACGTGGTGCCGGCCTTTGTTGGCCTGGGCACGCCGTATTGGGACAGTGAGGTCCGGGGTGCGGTGTTTGGCCTGACACGGGGCACATCGAAGGAGCATCTGATTCGTGCGACTTTGGAATCGCTGGCTTATCAGACCCGTGATGTACTTGCGGCCATGGAGGAGGACTCCGGGATTTCTCTCAAAAAGCTGCGGGTGGGTGGTGGCGCAGCCCGTAATAACTTCCTGATGCAGTTCCAGAGCGACATGCTGGGTGTTACGGTAGAGCGGCCAGTGATTAGCGAGACTACGGCGCTCGGAGCGGCGTATCTGGCGGGTCTAGCTGTAGGATTCTGGCAGGATCAGAATGAGATCTCTGCATTATGGCAGATTCAGCGTGCCTTCGACAGAACGTTGGATGAAGGTGTAGCAGATGCTCTGTACGGTGGATGGAAAAAAGCGGTGCGTGCCGCACAGGCTTTTCACTGAAAAGTTAGCATGGTATACTTACCCCAACAAGTTAATACAATAGGTTGGAGAACTGGAGAAACCACAACAGCCGCTGCGCAAACTATCGCAGCCGGCATGTTTGTGGTTTTTTTTTACAAATATAAGAATTTATATGTTTTACATTATAAATCATTCTTATATTTCTCGCTGAAGCGGATACCGTCCCCTTAGAGGACGGCAAAGCCGTTTTTACTTGTATGGGAGGAAATAGACATGGGGACTTTTTCGGCGGGCAAACGAGATCAATATCTGAATCAAATGACGGAACAGGAATGGGATGTACTGGTGATCGGCGGGGGCATTACAGGAGCGGGAATTGCTTTGGATGCACAGACCCGCGGCCTGCGGACCGCCCTTTTAGAGATGCAAGATTTTGCCGGAGGCACTTCTAGCCGGTCGACCAAGCTTGTGCATGGAGGACTCCGCTATTTGAAACAGCTGGAGATTGGTGTGGTGGCAGAGGTGGGCAAAGAACGGGCTATTGTGTACGAGAATGGACCTCATCTTACTACACCGGAATGGATGCTGCTGCCGATTTATGAGGGCGGTACCTTTGGGAAGATGTCGACCTCCCTTGGACTCCGGGTCTATGACTACTTGGCCGGGGTTAAAAAGGGTGAGCGCCGAGCGATGCTGAGCGCCGGGGAGACGCTGGGCAAAGAACCGCTGCTGAAGCAGCAGGGTCTCAAAGGCGGGGGCTATTATGTGGAGTATCGTACGGACGATGCCCGCCTGACGATTGAAGTATTGAAGGAGGCTGTGAAGCACGGGGCGCTGGCTGTGAACTATGCCAAGGTGGAACAGTTTATTTATGATAATAAGCAGTTGGCGGGTGTAGTAGTGACGGATCAGTTCAGCGGACGTTCTTATGAGCTTCGTGCGAAGCATATCATCAATGCCGCCGGACCTTGGGTGGACACACTGAGGGAGAAGGACCATTCCAAAGAGGGCAAAATGCTGCATTTATCCAAGGGCGTTCACTTAGTATTCGACCAGGGGCGTTTCCCGCTGAAGCAGGCGATTTATTTTGATACCCCTGATGGGCGCATGATGTTCGCGATCCCGCGGGACAACAAAACTTATGTAGGGACGACCGATACGAATTATAAAGGCGATCTGGTAAATCCGCTGGCTACGGAAGCTGACAGGGTGTATATCCTTCACGCGGCCAATGAGATGTTCCCCGGTATGAAACTAACGGACGATGATGTGGAATCGAGCTGGGCAGGACTGCGTCCTCTGATACATCAAGAGGGTAAAAATCCGTCCGAGATTTCCCGCAAGGATGAAATTTTCGTCTCGGCCTCAGGCCTGATCTCTATGGCTGGCGGCAAGCTGACCGGCTACCGCAAAATGGCGGAGACTGTGGTGGATCTGGTTGCAAGGCAACGGAGTGGTGCTGGACTTGCTGCTATTTCTGGATGCCAGACCGGGCACATGCCCATCTCCGGCGGTGATGTTGGGGGATCCATTCAGTATAAGAAGTTTGTGCAAGAACGCATTCCGGAGGGAACGAGGCTGGGGCTGTCGCCACATGAAGCGGAGCAGCTGGTACGGAAGTACGGTTCTAACATTGGCGCGGTTTATGCGTTAATTGAGAAGCACACTCTGGAAGCAGAGACAGCAGGACTCCCCGCATCCTTGCTGGCTGCCCTTCTGTATTCCATTGAAGAGGAGATGACTCTAAAGCCGGTGGATTTTTTTATCCGCCGCACAGGTGCGCTTTTCTTCAATATAGCCTGGGTAGAGGCGTGGAAGGATGCTGTAACCACCTATATGGGTAAATATTTCGGATGGACGACAGAATTGACGGCTCAGTATGCCGAAGAATTAAATGACCGGTTGGCCGAAGCGATTCAGGCTGCGGATGCCTAAGCGTAACACTGGTTAACCAAAGAAGCGGCGATTGTAAAACGGTCGATGTTGCCGGAAATCTGAACAAAGGGGCGTAGCTCCAGTTCGTTTCAGGACGGAAGCAGGGAGACATTCCTGACTCCGTCCTCTTTTTCTTAGAGTGCGGTAGCGGAAAATACAGGGGTTAGTTAAAGTTCTCTCATGCGGCTGCGGAGCTATCAATACCTGCGTTTCCACCATATAGTTGCAGAGGCGTACTTTTTTGGTTACGCTCTTAGTAAACTATGGAAGCAGGCTCGCTTAGGGTGGATGGTAAAGAGGATAGATGATCTAGTTTCTGGTAAAATAAATAAGGCTATATTGCAGGGTATATGCTCTGGATTCAGTCTTATATATTAGAGGTAATGTGAAGGTTACAGGTGCTGTTTGTTACATGCCAGCCGGTTTACGTATTGTTATAATGGACAAGTTGAAATTCTCGCACATGAACCGCTGCCCGGACCAAGGACAGTGCGGCAGGTTTTGCCGGCGGAACGTGTGGCAGTAGCAAGGGCAGGTGGATTTATGCATTCAATGAAAGAGGCGCTGGAGCGGTTCAAGATTGTAAGGCTACTGGTATCCATTTACCGGATTCGGGCGGTACGCGCTCTTTTTCCGCTGGCGATTATAGCGCTTGTATATTGGGAAGGACAGCACGAACTGAAGCAGGTTCACCTGGGACGTACGCTTCGCGAGCTGAAGGACGTTCCGGCATCATCCATCTTTCAAATGATGGGGATAGCATTGCTTGCGGTAGCGGTAATGAGTGCTTATGACTATTTGATACGTGCTCATTTCAAGCTGAAGGTAAGTTTATGGAGCACGTTCCGTTATGCATGGATTGCCAATACATTCAATAACCTGATCGGCTTTGCCGGGCTGGCTGGTGTAGGGCTACGGACACTGCTCTATAAGAAGAGCGGTGTATCCTCGGCTGTTCTGACACCGGCGATCGTCTTTCTGTCACCGCTAATGATTACGGGGCTATCCCTGTTATCCTGGGGAAATATCTTTGGTATTCTACCCGCGGCGGGACTGATGCATGAGCATCGCTGGCTGGTGTTCGCAGTCTGGGGTATGGCGCTCTACCTGCCATTCTTTGTGTTCGTGCAGCGGTCGGCGTTATACGCGAAATGGATTAACCGTGGTCAAGGACGAACCCCGTGGATCACGGTAGGTAGTTCGGTTGGGGCGTCGTTCCTGGAATGGCTGTTTGCCGGCATTACATTCTGGTCGATTGGTCATCACCTGCTGGGTGGAGTGCATTTTGTGACCATCTTCAGTATTTATACGATTGCGGCTATCGCCGGTATTCTCAGTATGGCTCCCGGGGGGATCGGAGCGTTTGACCTGATCGCGCTTCTGGGACTGACCCAAATGGGTTATCAGACGGACCAGGCTATGGCGGTGCTGGTGATCTACCGTTTGTTCTATTATCTGATACCTTGGCTGATCGGTCTCGTGTTGGCCGCGCTGGAGATCGGGCTGCAGGGCAGAAAAATGCTGGAACGGGCAGCTGTGGGGCTGGAACCCTCGCTGAATCTGTGGCAGAAAATCTGGCGTTGGCCAGGACAGTACACTTTCCTCAGCGACCTTGGGGTATGGGCGCTAGGCAAATTGGTCTTTGCCAGCGGTCTTATTCTGCTGCTGTCCGCAGCAACGCCGGAACTGCTGTACCGGCTGGAGATCACAGAAGAGCTGCTGTCATTTCCGATTATGCGGCTTTCGCATCATCTGTCGGTCCTGATCGGCTTTATGCTCATTCTGCTGTCACGAGGCATCTCCCTGCGGATCCGTAGAGCCTATATTTGGACCAGCCTCTCGCTGCTGGGCGGCGCGCTGTTTGCTTTTACCAAAGGTTTTGATTACGAGGAGGCGATCTTCCTGCTGGTAGTCGGGGTGATCCTTTGGATATCCAGAGCGCGGTTCTACCGGGTCAGCGCGCCGGTCAGCCGGCAGAGTACGGCCAGGTGGTTGGCGCTGACTTCGGTGATTGCCGTGATCTACTATTTGCTCGGCAGCCATGTGCATCGCGGTTTTATGAAGCATCTTCCGCCAGGCATTCATCCGGAGTGGCTGCAACGACACAGTAATGTTGCCTTTACTGCAGCCAGCGGGCTGATCTTCTCCTGGCTCCTGCTGACGATGTTTGTCACGCTCCGGCCTCACCGTGATTCCGAGGAGCTGTCAGGCCCTCCGGACATGGACCAGCTGACACAGTTTCTGAAGAAGGTGCCTGGTAACTCCCTAACCCATATGCTGTTTCTGGGCGATAAAAGCTTCTATTGGGCACAGGATGGGCAAGTGCTGCTCCCTTATTCCCGGGTGCGTGACAAACTTGTCGTGCTTGGTGATCCGCTGGGTGCGAAGGAGCTTATTAACAACGCCATCAGCGAGTTCCGGCAGGCGGCGGACAGATATGGGCTGTCCGTAGTCTTCTATCAGGCTACGCCTGCGTTCTTGCCGGTATATCATGAGCAGGGCTATCATTTCTTCAAGCTTGGCGAAGAAGCTATGGTATCCTTGGAGACGTTCACTCTCAGTGGCCGCAAGAATGCCGACTTGCGTAGTGTCAATAACCGCTTTGAACGGGAAGGCTACCAATTTGAAATATCGCAACAGCCTCATTCTGCTGCCCTGATCACGGAGCTGCGCTCGATTTCGGGAGAGTGGCTGGGCGGACGGACGGAGAAAGGGTATTCGCTTGGCTGGTTCAAGGAAGCCTATCTGCAGCTCGCTCCGATTGCTCTGCTGAGACAGACTTCTGGTGAGGTGATAGCCTTTGCTACCCTTGTTCCCGGGTATGACGGGGGGATGACGCTCTCCATAGATCTGATGCGTCACCGGAAGCAGGCACCGAACGGGACGATGGATTATTTATTCATCCGATTAATGGAATGGGCCAAGGAGCAGGGCTATCAAAGATTCAATTTGGGTAATGCCCCCCTTTCCAGTGTCGGTCAGAATGCCGGTGCGTTACGGGAAGAAAAGCTCGCTCGTCTGGTCTTCAAGAAGGGTGGCCACTGGTATGGCTTCTCCGGTCTGCGCCGCTACAAGGAGAAGTTCGGCCCGGAGTGGGAGCCGCGTTATCTCGCGTATCCTGCTTCCTTGCAATTGCCGATTCTGACCCTGGATCTGGTGCGGCTCGTATCCAAGCATCCGGAGAAGGAGGAGTAGGTTTTGCCGGTGGGAATAACGGGAATGGCGTCTGTTGAATTCCCTTTACCTACCCATTACGGAGCCTGCATATTATGGCTAGAAGCAAATCACAGCGCGATAAACTATGAGATACACGAAGACCCCTTCCACCAATAGGCGGAGAAGGGGTCTTTTATTTGCTGCTGAATATGTGATTTATGTCGTCTCCACAGGCGATGTTAACGGTTTGAATTCAAGTCAACCGTGCACTAGCCCGGAGCGAAGCAGCTCCGAGAAGGTAAGATTAGCGCGGCAGTATTATCCCTATCATTCTTCATTCTTCTCGCTGGAAAGGGCCCAGACAGAGACGCTTCCGCCGTTCACAGGAAAGGCCGCCCAACCGTCCTGCCCAATGGTAAGCTCCTCCTTGCGAGTGCCAGTGAAATCCACCCACACCTCACCGGCGCGGTGCTTGCCTACCTGCATCCGTTTCTCACCTTTGTCACCATTGGAGATAACCACTGCACAGCCGGAGCCTTCAATCTCCTCCACGCCGAGCCGTACCCAGCCGATCGTGTTGGGGTGATCCAAATAATCCTTTTGCTCACCGTAGGCTTTGTGGTAACGGGCGTACAGCAACGGGTCGATCGCGGCTTTCTTGCCTTCGATCGGGGCCGGGCCGCCGATCCCGTAATAGTCACCGTAGAAGACGACGGGATACCCGTCGCGGCGCAGCAAAATGAGAGCATAAGCAATTTGTTTGAACCAGTCACCGACCCATGATTCCAGCGCCTCATGCGGCTGGGAGTCATGGTTGTCGACGAAGGTGACCGCATTGCCGGGATGGCTCTGCACCAATGTATCATTGAAGATGGTGCTTAGATCAAAACCCCGCCCGCCAAGAGCGGCAGAATACAGCTTGTAGTGCAGCGATACGTCAAAGAGATCAATCCGATAATCCACCGTGTCTAGAAATTCGCGGCAGGAGGCAAGGTCAGGATTCCAGAATTCGCCTACGATGTAGAAATCCTCTCCGCGCTTGTGCACCATCTCCGCCGCGAATTCTTTTATAAATTCATGGTTAATGTGCTTGATGGCATCGAGGCGGTAGCCGCTGCATTGCAGTGTATCGACCAGCCATCCTCCCCACTGGAGCATTTCCTTCTTGACCTCGGGATGGCTGTAATCAATATTCGCGAACATCAAATAATCATAGTTGCCGAACTCATCATCCACATTCTTATTCCAGGTCTTGTTCTCACCTACAATACGAAATACGCCGGAACGGCCTTCCTTGGCATTGAAGTCGGTGCCATTGAAATGATCGAAATTCCACTTAAAGGCAGAATGCTCATCTCCGCGTCCCGGAAAAGTGAACTTGGTCCATCCCTCGATCTCGAACGGCTGCGAAATTTCCTTCATCCGGTCATGGGGATCGACTTCGACTACCTTGAATACCTCGGTCTCGTCCGCGCCGGCCTTATGGTTCATGACGAGATCAACATATACAGCGATGCCGTTCTTTTGGCACTCGGCTATGGCGTCGACCAGCTCTTGCTTGGTACCGTATTTGGTGCGTACTGTCCCTTTTTGGTCATATTCACCTAGATCATAGAGGTCATAGACACCATATCCGGTGTCTTCTGCGGAGACAGCCTTGGTCACGGGCGGAATCCATATGGTGTCAATCCCGGCGCTACTCAGCTCTGGTGCCATTTCCGCGAGATGTTTCCAGTGCTTCCCGTCTGCGGCGACATGCCACTCGAAAAACTGCATCATCGTATGATTTCTCTTCATCTCTCTGCCTCCTTCGCTGCGCAGTGCTTTCAGATCGCTCTTCAGGCTTCTTCGGTTATTCTTCACTTTTTAAAGGGAGGGAATACCAGTTATTTGCAGGTGTAATGATCTTTTTTTAAGCTATTGAAAGAGATCAAGCTGGCGCGGAGCCAGACCCCCGTCTATGCCGAGCATATTCTGAAGCTCCTTGGCGTTGTCTGTAGCATCACCGCCGGAATTGTTGTTGAAGACTACGTAGAGATTACGGCAGCTTTTCTCCAGCTTCAACAGACGTTCCTTCCACTCGCCAAGTTCTTTCCGATCATACCGGTATAGATAGCGCAGCTTGCGCCAATCCGGGTGGCTGCTTTGGTGCCAGCCGGAGATATTACGGCCGTGCAGTCGCACATAAGTGATGTCCGGGGAGGTGGCCACCGCTACAATCGGAATCGAGCCAGTCCCGGCCTGCGGCTCATCCACTACCGTATGAATCCAGCCTTCACGCGCCATGAAATGCAGCGTCTTGTCGCGGAATGCCGGACTGTACCAGCTCTCATGGCGAAATTCAAGGGCGCAGGGCACGTCTTTCATCCTCGCTCTGATGTCACGCAGCATATCCACATTATCCTTGGTGCAGTCGAACCAGGGCGGGAACTGGAACAGTGTCATGGCCAGCTTGCCGGATTCGATAACGGGCTGGATGGATTCATGGAAAGCGGCGAACATGGCGTCTTTTGTATCAAAGTAATTCTTTTTATCGCGTAGATGGCCAGTCATTCCCTGATAGGCTTTCACGATGAACTGGAATCCGTCTGGGGTCTGGTTGACCCATTTCACATAATTTCTGACCGGCTGAACCGCGTAGAAGGAACTGTCGATTTCTACAATGGAAAAATGGGCGCTGTATGTAGACAACCGTTCGGCCGGTTTGATTTTTCCGTACAATTCCTCATGGTCGCCGAAGCCGGTCAGCCCTATTTTGATCAAAGGCTTTCTCCTCCTTGGCTGCGCTCTGGATGTTCGTTAGGATACATGTATCTTCTATATAAACTAAAAATACAGGTTCGCAAACAGGTAATGCATGGCCGGACCTAGGTCCGGCCCTCATACTCAGGCCGCAGGATGGACATGATCTGCAGTGATTCAAAGGTATCGCCGATTTTGATGCATTCTCGCAAGGTACCTTCCAGTCTGAATCCTTGACGTTGATAAATACGCTGCGCACGTGTGTTTTGATCCCTGACGTCCAGCCACAGCCGATGCGTTTCGGTATGGTTGAAGATCCAACCGATTAACAGCCGCAATGCTTCCGATCCATAACCGTGTCCTTTGGACACAATGACAAGCCGCATGATGCAGACCGTCAGATTGAGATCGAGCATTCCTGTCAGAATAACATATCCGGACCTTTCCCCATCGGCATTCAGTATGATGAAATGCAGTACATCTTCATCGGCAAACGCCGCCATATGCTGCTCCCGCTTCCATTGTGCAATATATCTGCGATTGTCGTCTGCCTGTTCGGCGTCCATCACGAAGTCAAGGTCCTGCTCAGTGGTTTGCCGCAAGTGTATGAGATTGGATTGAATGTCCATAATCGCTCTCCTTCATAATGGTTATTAACCCGGATTATAACAGAACTCTGCCTTTGGGATGAAGATGCTTGTACCAAATTCGCCGCGTCAATTTTGTCCCAATGTATTGTATAATTGAAGCTCAGTGCTTGGTGATTAACCTGAGGTGGCATGGAGCTACTATTACAGGATGGATGAGGAGAGCGGCACGTTATGTACTATCTGGATATCGCTTCATGGCTGACAGAGGATAATCTGCGGCACATGCTGGAACAATATCGTTCGTTCGGACCTTTTCCGGGCATTGCATTAACTTTTATGAAGTCGTTCGTGCCACCCCTGCCTACCATCGCTATCGTCGGTTTGAACGGTGCGGTGTATGGCTTGTGGCTCGGCTTTTTGTATTCGTGGATTGGTCTGGTCGCGGGCTGTGTAACGACTTTTCTGATTGTCCGCAAAATCGCTTCCCACCCCTACCTGCGCAAATGGGCCCTACGCCCAAAGGTGGCGAAGAGCATGATCTGGGTACGCCAACGGGGCTTCAGCTATGTGTTTCTGCTCAGTCTATTTCCCGTAGGACCATTCGTTGTCATTAATATGGCTGCCGGGCTGGCCGGAATGCGGCTGCGTTCCTATCTATTGGCTTTGATCGCGGGCAAAGCGATTATGGTGTTTGCGGTCTCATATATTGGCAATGATCTGGAGCGGTTTATCCGCCGTCCTGCGGAAGGACTATACGTACTGCTCTTTATAGCGTTGTCTTTCTGGGGCGTCAAAGCCATAGAAAGATATTTTACCAGAACAGCAAGTGATGGCGGCAGTGGCAAATAATTTGGACATTTAAACTCCAGATATGAAAGGAAGAGGTGTCGTTATGAAATACCGTAAGCTTGGAAGTACTGGACTGAATGTGTCTGTGATCGGAATTGGGACCTGGCAGTTTGGCGGGGAATGGGGGAAGGATTTCACCCAAAACGAAGTTGATGCCATGCTGGATAAATCCGGGGAACTTGGAATCAATCTGATTGATACAGCAGAATGTTACGGCGACCACTTGTCAGAGAGGTTCATTGGTAACTATCTGGCTCGTCGTAAACGCGAGGACTGGATTGTGGCGACCAAGTTTGGCCACGGATTCAAGGGACATCTCCAGCGGGAACAGCTATGGAGTGCCGACCAGGTGCTGAAGCAGCTGGATGATTCACTTAAATCGCTCCAGACCGAGTATGTCGATCTCTACCAGTTCCATTCGGGGACTGACGCCGAGTTCGAGAACGACAAACTGTGGAGCATGCTGGATAGACAGGTACAGGCCGGAAAAATTCGTCACTTAGGAATTTCTATTAGTGCCTCTGGCACGGGTGTTCACCAGACAGCCTCTGCTCAGGCAGTTGGGGCAGAGGCTATTCAGGTCGTATATAACCGGCTGGAACGCGGCCCGGAAGAGGAAGTTTTCCCGTTGTGCGCCAAGCATAACCTGGGTGTGCTGGCACGGGTGCCGCTTGCCAGCGGTTACCTCAGCGGTAAATATAAGCCGGATACGGCCTTCCCGACCGGTGATGTCCGGGCGAATCATAATGCGGACACGCGGCAGAAGCAATTGCTGGAAGTCGCTAAGATTGCAGAGAGTGAAGTGCCGGAAGGCATTCCAATGGCGCAATGGGCCTTGGGCTGGTGCCTTCAGCATCCAGCAGTAACGAGTGTAATTCCTGGCTGCAAGGATGTCGCACAGGTCATCGCCAATGCAGCTGCCGCTGATCTGGACATGGTAAAGGACGGGCAGTCCTAATAGTAGACGGTCGTGCTAATAGGCTGTCTCAATAATAAGATTTCTCGCTAATCAGGCATCTAGATGTTAGTTACGCTGGAGGTCAGAATGGGTAACGAAACTTACAGGCGAAACCATCCGGCAGCATCCTTAATCGCCGGTGCGGCAGTAGTAATATGCTGCCAACCGTTAGTTTCGGGATTATACCGGTAATCCTGCCTCCACTCTTCAATATGCAGTACGATGGCGCGGATGGCGGAGACCATTCGCGCCACTTCTTTATCTGTCATGATGGGGTGGAGTGACAGCCGGACCCAGCCCGGCTTGAGTGACTGATCTCCAGCATAGATAGCTTTGATGAAGTCAGCGGAGACTTTGGGGCCGAGCCCCAGCAGATGATGGCCGTAGGGACCTGCGCAAGAACAACCTCCGCGGGCCTGAATGCCGAACCGGTCGTTCAGTAGCTGAACCGTGAGGTTATAGTGGATATCGCGCATCGTAAAGGAAACAATTCCGAGTCGCTCCTGTTGCTCTCCAGCCAATATGGTTAAGCCGGGTATAGTCTGCAATCCATCCAGCAGCTGTCGGCACAGTTCCCGCTCCCTGAGCAGCATGTATTCACCGCCCCCGTTCATGGCTTCTTTCAGATGAATAGCCAGTGCAGTGCGGAAGGCCTGCAGGAAGCCCGGCGTGCCGCCATCCTCGCGGGTTTCTATATCCTCTATGTAGCGGCGGCCGCCCCAGGCATCGACCCAAACCACGGTGCCGCCGCCAGGCTCGTCGGGAAGGCGGCTGCGATAAAGGGCGGAGTCGAATAGCAGCACGCCGCTGCTTCCGGGCCCGCCGAGGAATTTGTGCGGAGAGAAGAAGATCGCGTCGAGCTTCTCCTGCGGTGAAGCCGGATGCATGTCAATCGGTTCATAGGGGGCGCTTGCGGCAAAATCAACAAAACAGACGCCGCCGTGGCGATGCATGGCTACGGCGAGCTGATGGTAGGGCGTGCGGATGCCTGTCACATTGGAACAGGCCGTGAAGGCGCCGATCTTCAGACTTCGGTGCCGATATAAACGCAGCAGGTATTCGAGCTGATTCAGATCGATGTTCCCGTCCGCTGCCGGAGGTACAGTAACGACATCGCCAAGGCTCTCCTGCCAGGGCAGGAGGTTGGAATGATGCTCCATGTGGCTGACGAAGATGACCGGTCGGTCTTCGGGGGCAAGGCTCCTGCGGTGCAGCCATTCCGGCATTTTCAAGCCCAGAATGCGCTGGAGTTTGTTTATAGCCCCGGTGGTGCCATTGCCGCAGAAGAGCAGCGCATCCTGCGGCCCAGCATGGACATGGGCTTTAATGATATTCCGGGCTTCGATATAGGCTAAGGTCATCGTCAGTCCGGTCGTGTTGGATTCAGTATGAGGGTTGCTGACATAAGGGCCAAAAGTCTCCAGCATTCGGCGCTCAATGGGCTCGTAGAGACGTCCGCTGGCGGTCCAGTCAGCGTACAAGAGAGGCTGTCTGCCATAGGGCGTCGTAAGCGTAAATCCTGTTCCGATGGTGTGCTCGCGAAAGGATGTAAAATAAGTTTGCAGCGAAGATGGCATCTCCGGGGAAGAGGCGGGGATGATATTCAGCACGGACATTCCCTCCAGCCTGTAGTTTCTTTGGCCTCAGTATATGCCCCGCTCAGGGAATAGGTTAATGCCCAAGCCTGAGGGTTAGATGAACAGCTGCATGTCACTCTCCAACGCATCCTTCAAGTAGGCTGCCGCATCAATTATCTCAACTTCCGGCAGGAATTCTTCCGGTTTGAAGCCCATGATTTCCACGGAGAGTTTGCAGGCGTAGAACTTAATGTTCTTTTTACGGGCGCCCTTGAGAAAATGAATCAGCTTCGGCGCGCCCTTCTCCTCCATCATCTCTTCCAGCATCATCCGGCCCAGCCCGCTAAAATTCATCCGTGACAGGGGGAGTTGTTCCGGTCCTTTGGGAGTCATGACATCCATTAGCTTCTCGTAAATACTCTTGTCCTCCAGTGTCATCTTCTCCGGGTCACGGACCAGAAACAGCCCCCAGAATGCAAAGAACATGGTCACCTCGCATTCGATATCCCGAGCAGTATTAGCCAGGATCAATCCTGCCATTGCTTTGTCATAGTCCCCGCTGAACATCAGCAGATTCATCTTTTTGCCCATCCGTCATCCCTCCATGATCCTCTTGGAATGAGCTTAGTATGGTTAGGCCAGCATGAACTATGCTTTTGTCACAACTTGTTCGCACTTCAGCAGGAGTTTATGAAAAAAGCTCCCTTGCGGGAGCATGAATCTATTCCTTATGTCCGGCAGGCTCTGCTCCTGCACCACTGCGAATATCTTCACGGCGTGCGGCCAGCCAGATGCTGCCGGTGAAGAGAACAATCATGCCCAGGATAATAGCGAAGCGCCAATCCCCGGCTTTGAAATTCAATTGAAGTACGGTCAGCACCAGTGCCACCTGGGTCCAGACGAGTGTTCTTTTGCGAAAAGCGGCGATGTCTCCTGTCATCCTGGGGAGCCCGCGAATGACGCGATAAGCAATAATAAGAAGAATTAGGGCAAATACAGCCGTTCCAATCCATTCAGAAGAAGTGAACACATTCATTGTCTCCAAATCCTTTCGGTTAACATGAGGGTTCTAATCTGATTATTGCGGTATACAGATAGTGTACCACGCCTATACGTGAGGGACAGCAAATCTGCATAAAAAAAGGATAAACGCGACCCGCCAGAGTGGCAGGTGTACGTTTATCCGTTGTTTTTTGATGCAGGAATTGAATCCTTATTTTTTGAAAATACGCAGCGGTGCGCCCATTGGCAGGAACGAACGTCCGAAGTGAGCGTTCAGTACCGAAGCTCCGCAGCCATAGAAGGAGACCAGAGCGATGCCTAGCTCTGCGAAGGCAGCCAGTTTATGAAAGGCTTCAGCCGCAATCCCGAAAGAATCGAACGTCAGACCCAGGAACAGGAAGTCGATCAGGATGAAGATGATCAGCAGGACCTTATTGGCCTCTACGGCACCGATCGTCATGAAGAGGGTGAAGATCAGGTATCCGAGAAACACAAATCCGAGCTGCTTCGGATCCACGGCTTCGGCCAGGGTTGTTCCGAATACACCGAGCTTGATCAGCCAACTGGCGGCCATGCCGAACCAGAAGAAGGCATAGGCTCCAAAGGCGGTCATACCGAAGGTATTATTGTGCTTAGCATCCTGAATGCTGGCAAATAGCTGAGCGAAGGCGCCCAGGAAAATAGCCCAAGGAATGACATAGCTGAGTCCCGAGGTAATCTCGAGCTTCTGTGAAGATGCGACCAGCGTGACGATGGCTAGTCCGAACAGGCCAATGGCACCAGGATCGGCAGTGACGATCTTGACGGATTGGGGGGATTGCGGTTGCGCTGACATAAAAGTTAATGCCTCCATTATTTAAAAGTGTTCGCTCGTGACAACAGCACCCTGAAGGGGCGCTGTTATTGGCCTGCCTATCATATCATATTGCCCTGCTTCTCTGGAATGATTTTTTGTTCATTTCCTGTCGATTCCTGACAGGTCGCCTCGAAATTACGATATAATGACTCTATGATATGAACTGTTCATTTAAGTGATAAGGGTGATCGATTTGAATGTAAGAAGTTTTCTGAAGTTTGTGGAGCTGCCGACGAAGGCAGCTAGCATGATTCCTTTTCTAATGGGGACGTTGTACGCCTTGTACCGGTTCGAGGATTTTTATATCCTGCGGTTTGGTCTGATGTTCATTTCTCTGCTGAGCTTTGATATGGCTACGACGGCGATTAACAATTATTATGATTTCAAAAAAGCATCCAAAACACATGGCTACGGCTATGAGACGCATAACGCCATCGTTCATTTTAAGCTGAAAGAGCGTACGGTGGTTGCGACCATTATCATCCTGCTCGTGCTGGCGGCCGGGGGCGGGATTGCGCTGGTGTCACAGACAGGCCTTCTGGTCTTTCTGCTGGGCGGATTGTCGTTCCTCATTGGCATTCTGTATTCCTTCGGTCCCATCCCGATCTCGCGGATGCCGCTCGGTGAGTTGTTCTCGGGGCTGTTTATGGGCTTCGTCATTATCTTTATCTCGGCCTATATCCATACCGACAATAGTGTCGTCTCGCTATTGATTCAACAGGGCTGGGTCAATCTTCATATTAATCTTATAGAGGTAATCTATCTCTTCTGGTTCTCTGTGCCGGCCATTCTGGGGATTTCGGGTATCATGTTGGCGAACAATATATGTGACATCGAGGAGGATGTCGAGAACCGCAGATACACTCTTCCTGTCTATATCGGCAAGGACCGTGCACTGCTGTTGTTCAAACTGCTATATTATGTCTCTTATATTGACCTTGTGGTGCTGTTGATTCTTAAGGTTCATCCGGTGCTCGTCCTGCTGATCCTGCTGACTCTAATTCCGCTCCGCCGTAATGTTGCAACGTTTCATGCGAAGCAGGAGAAGGCCAGCACCTTTATTCTTTCAGTAAAAAATTTCATCCTGATGAATGCTGCCCGTATCATGGTTCTGGGTATAGCGATACTGTTACATAATCTCGCTTAATTTCATTCATTCTATTCTAGCAGCACCTTTTCGGAAGGACTCCGAGGGTGCTGCTTTTTGAATTGTGCCAAATCATTGCAGTTTGTGCAAAGCAGCGTCGTTTTCCCGAATAATGTGTCATTAAGGATAGTAAGAGGGGATGGTTTCCGCTAGAATAAGGTAAAGTAACCTAATTTAAGGGAGGGCTTCCGCTAGCTTCCGGAAGATCAGCCTAGTATAACTGGTTAACTTGGAAGGAGCTGAAAGGGATGGCTGTTGCAGAGAAGCCGGTGATTTCAATCTCTAGCTTGTGGATGAACTACTCAGATAGAATGGTTCTCCGGGGTATCGATTTAGAGGTCTACCCGGGGCAGATTATCGGTTATATCGGTCCGAACGGTGCTGGTAAAAGCACGACGGTTAAGATCATGCTTGGTTTGGTTGAGGGATATAACGGGACCGTAGAGATCTTCGGGAAGGATATCGCTGATGGCGACAACGCTTATAAGAGACGGATCGGCTACGTGCCGGAAGTCGCGGAACTATACGATAGCCTGACGGCACGGGAGTATCTGTGCTTCATTGGCGAGCTGTACGGTATGAAGCGGAGCTATGCAGATGACAAGGCCAAGCGACTGACTGCTCTGCTTGGTCTGGAAAAGGCCTATGACATGCGCATCTCCTCCTTCTCCAAAGGGATGAAGCAGAAAGTGCTGCTGGTCTCCAGCATGCTGCATGACCCGGATATTCTGTTTCTGGACGAGCCGCTAAGCGGTCTTGATGCCAACAGTGTCATGGTGGTGAAGGAGATCTTCGCTTCACTGGCTGCTCGGGGCAAGACCATTTTCTACTCCTCGCACATTATGGATGTTGTCGAGAAGATCAGCAGCCGTATTGTGCTTATTGCTGGAGGGGACATTGTGGCCGATGGCAGCTTTGCGGAGCTGAAGGAGAAGAGCAAGGAAGGCTCGCTTGAAGAGATTTTTAACCAGTTGACCGGCTTTGACAAATACCGGGACATCGCCGGTGAATTCGTGACTGTCATTCAAGAAGGTGCTGCACATGAATGATTTTCGGGTACTGAAGCTACTGGATCGGCTGGAGGGACTGTTCTGCAGAGCTGGCATCGATTACGGTCTTATGCGGAGCATTCTACAAGTCAAACTGACGATGGATGGGAGAAGGGCACCTACGGTTCTTGCGGCTTCACAAAGATCGGCCGAGCTGAAGGAAGGCTCACCGTTTCGCCCGCAGTGGGTGTACTTGTTAATGGGTGCGTTCTTGATCCCGCTCATCATTCCATCCGGCCATTACATGCTGCAAATGAGTCTGGTTCTGGGTGTGGTAATGTTCATGATTACCACTACACTGGTCTCCGACTTTTCCTCCGTCCTGCTGGATCTTCGGGACAAGAATATTCTGTTCTCCAAACCGGTGAATCGCCGTACCTTGAATATGGCGAAGAACATCCATGTGCTGATCTATTTGTTCACCCTCACGTTAAGCCTTGCCGGGCCCACCCTGATCGTCTCCCTGTTCCGGCAGGGGCCTTTGTTCTTTCTTTTATACTGTGTAGCCATTGTGCTGATGGACTGCTTTATCCTGGTAATTACAGGGCTTCTCTACCTGCTGATCCTGAAGCTTTTCGACGGAGAAAGATTGAAGGATATCATCAACTATGTGCAGATTGTATTAATGATTGCCATAACCGTTGGCTACCAACTGATTTCCAGGCTGTTTAACCTGGCGGAGTTTAGCGCGTCCTTCAACCCGGCATGGTGGCAGTATCTTATTCCTCCGGTCTGGTTTGCTGCCCCGTTCGAGCTGGCATTTGGTGGAGGGAGGGGCATTCATTTTAGCGTGTTGTCCGGTTTGGCCATCATTCTTCCGCTCCTTCTGATCATTACATACATAAAGCTTATGCCCCAATTTGAAAGAAGCTTGCAAAAGCTTTCCGCACAAGAGGCCGGGGGTCTTGAAGCAGCAAGATTATCTGGATGGCTATCACGTGTAGTTTGCAAGAACCGGGAAGAAGGCATGTTCTTTCGATTTACCTGGTCCATGATGAAGACAGAACGAGACTTTAAGCTAAAGGTGTATCCGACGCTGGGCTTTTCCATTGTGTTCCCTTTCATATTTATCTTAAATATGATCTGGCAAGGGGATGGGAGCGGGATCGGAAATTCAAAGGCGTACCTGTGGATATACTTTAGCGCTACATTGATGATGACCATTGTGCAAATGCTACGGTATTCAGGAAGTTATAAAGGAGCTTGGATTTACAAAGCTATTCCACTGCCAGGGGAACATGCAGTGTACAGGGGCATGCTAAAGGCCGCGCTGCTCCGGCTATTTATACCGATTTTTCTAGCAGAAGCGGTGGTGTTCACTGTGCTCTTCGGGATTCGGATCCTGCCGGATCTTGTGGTTGTACTGTTTGCAACGCTTATTTATGCGGTAGTGTGTTTCCTTGTGATGCCACGGTCACTACCTTTTTCAGAACGCTTTGAAGCAGCTAAGCAGAAGGAATTCACAGGAAGCAGCTTTCTGATGCTGTTCTTGTTGTTCGGCATGGTGGGTCTGCATTATCTGGCGACCTTACTGACAGGTGGCGTCTATATATATCTTGTGCTGCTGGCTGTAGGCAATTATTTGCTCTGGCGTCGTACATTCCCTGAAGGGAACAGAATGAAACCCTCTGGGATGTCAAATATGGACATTTTTTAACGGACACCAAAACAGGGGGCAAGTTCCAGTATTTACTTAGACAGTCTGATTAATAAAAGGTAAAATTACACCTAAAGTTGCTTTCCAGGGATAGCCTAAAATCTTTACGCACTCTTCCATTTATCCGATATACGTGTACTGATCCTGACTTGAGAAACGCACTGTGGCGATGATGATAATTACTATACCGGTGAAGAGGTTGACATATGGATCAAATGGGAATCCGCTATAATATTTGGATCGTTTTACTAACTTTCGCGCTGGTCTCTGCCGCGGTTTATGCTGCCTTGAATTTGATTTCACAGTTTCCCCGTTCTGCCGGTAAAATCCGGCGAATGTGGCTGCTGTCAGCATCCTGCGTTCTTGGCAGTGGCCTATGGGCAATGCATTATATCGGCATTATGGCCGGACGTTTACCATTTGAAGTCAGCTACCAGCCGGGTAAAGCACTGCTGTCCCTGCTGGTGTGTATGTTATCTTGTTATGCTGCGTTCTGGATTGTGTTTGTGCACCGTCTCAAGCTTTGGAGAGCGGGTGCAGGGGGCCTAATGCTTGGCGTGGGGAGTTCTGCCATGCATGATATCGGGATGTCTTCTATCGTGCTTGAGGGAGGGATTCGCTATCCAATCTTCTCACAGGTTGTCTCGGTCCTGGCAGCTGTGCTGATGTCCTCCATGGGGCTCTATTTGCTCCGCAAGTTCAAGGATCATCCTAGCTTTAATAAGTGGAAGCTCTATTTAACATTATTGGTTGGACTATCGGTGACAGGTCTGCATTATTTCAGTCTCAGAGCCAGCCAGTGGGAATATTACAAAGGAGCCGGGTCTTCATCCCTCCTGATGGATACAGATGTAATTCTGCTGAGCGGCGTATCCATTATAACGGTTCTGATGCTCGCGGTCTCCGGAGGAGCCGTTTTTCTGGACCGTCATGTGCTTGAACGGATGGCGTATCATGATCCGCTGACTGGACTGCCTAACCGGCATGGTCTGGAGCGCTACTTCCTTGGAGATTTTTTTGGTGGAACATCCGGTGCTGTGTTCTTTGTAGATCTGGACCGCTTCAAATCAATCAACGATACGTTGGGGCATGATATAGGGGACATGCTGCTGCAGGAGGTTGCCAAAAGGCTGGAAGGCTGTGTTGGCGCCATGGGGAAGGTGTTTCGGCTAGGCGGGGACGAATTCCTGATCGCCCTGCCTATGTGCTCCGTGCCAGAAGCAGAAGAAGTAGCCGAGCGTATTCTGCAGGAGCTCAAGCATTTTTACAGCATCCAGGGGAATGAACTGTACGTGACAGCAAGCGTAGGGATTAGCCTGACTCCTCTACATGGCACTGACCGGTCGTCCTTGATGAAGGCTGCAGATACTGCGCTTTACACCTCTAAGGATTCCGGCAAGAATAAATACAGCATTTTCGATCAGGAGATGAATCGTCATCAACTGCGGCGGATGTCGCTCGAGAAGGATCTGCGCAAGGCCCTGGCCCGTTCTGAATTCATGGTCGTGTACCAGCCCAAATGGGATTCGTTGTTGAATGTGACAGTGGGACTTGAAGCCTTACTGCGGTGGAGACATCCTGAGCATGGAATCATCTCTCCGTCGGAATTTATTCCGATAGCGGAGGAGACCGGGTTGATCGTGCCCATCACCTACTGGATGCTGCATGATGTATGTAGTCAGAACAAGCTCTGGCATCAGGAGGAAGTAGCGAATGTCGCCGTCTCCGTTAATATGTCAGCGCGGATGTTTGAAGGAAACGGGCTGTACGAGGTTGTGGAGGAAGCACTGACGCGATCGGGACTGGAGCCGCATTTTCTGGAACTAGAGATTACAGAATCTATCGCGATGAACAACATGGAGGAGACAGTAGCCCAATTGTCTAAGCTCCGGTTGCTGGGTGTGCGGGTATCACTGGATGATTTCGGTACTGGCTTCTCCTCGCTAGGCAATCTGGACGAGATTCCGGTCAATACGCTCAAGATTGATCAGGTGTTCATTCGCAAGAGTAAACTACATTCCAAGAAAGCGATTATCAGCAATATTATTGCCATCGCCAGTAACCTGAATATGGATGTCGTTGCTGAAGGCGTAGAAACAACCGAGCAAATTGAGTTGCTGCAATCGCTGGGCTGCAGAGTGATGCAAGGGTATTACTATGGCCGGCCGATGCCTGTGAACGAGTTAGGGCAGTGGTTTATCGAGAATACGGCAGTATCATGATCTGACATGTAATCATTTTGTTGTCATGTTCAATATACATAACTTTCGGAATCACGGCGGACAAGAGGCAACTTGTCAGCAACCACATAATTCTGTTATATAAAAAAGCAGGCCGGGGGGTTCCCCGGCCTGCTTTGCTGCATTGAAAAGCTTGTCTACTTAAGTTCTGTGGCAGCTACAATTTCAAATCTTGAACTTCTCCACCAAAAAGCGCAGCTTTTCGGCCATTGAGGACAGGATCGTTGCAGCGGCCTCGACCTCTTCCATCGCAGCAAGCTGTTGCTGAGACGAGGCAGATAGGCTCTCCGCGCCCGCCGCAGTCTGATTGGATACCTGAACAACATGCTGAATCGTCGTGACTAGCCCAGAGGCTAACTCGGCGAGTTGGCCAACCACAGTAGAGATTTGCCGGTTTTGCTCTGCCATGTTGGATACCGACATTTCAATCTCGGTGAAAGAAGCCCCGGCTTGGTCTATCATTTCGCTACTCTGCTCCATTTCTTCCGTGGAGTAAGACATCATTACGGTCGCCTTTTCCATCTGGCTTACGGTCATTTTGATCAGATCGCCGATTTGGGTAGCGGAATGAGAAGATCGTTCTGCCAGCTTGCGGACGGACTGGGCGACAACGGCGAAGCCCCGGCCTTCCTCACCGGCCCGCGCAGCTTCAATAGCTGCATTCAGGGAGAGTAGATGAGTCTCCTCGGCAATGCTGGAGATGACGGTAACAATGCTCTCGATTTCCTTGGAGTTGCTCGACAGAAGATTGATCATGCCAGAGAGCATGCTGATACTGCCGCTCATAGTCATCAGCTGTGCTGTGGTAGAATCCATGGACTCTCTGCCCGTTCGAGCTTTCTCTGCATTGCCATTGGCAAGGTCAAGCGCAGTACCTGCCATAGCAGCAATCTCTGAGATGAAGCTGGACATGTTCTGTACGGCTTTGTAGCTCTCTTCGAGATTCTGGAGTTGGGCATTCGCCCCATCGGCAAGCTCAAGGGTAATCCCCACACTATGCTCCCCGGCCCTATTGGTTTCATGGGCACTGGCGGACAGCTCACCAGAGGAAGAGGCAACCTGATGCGAAGTGTCATTCACTTCGGTGATCAGCAAGCGAAGATTGTCAGACATGGCATTAAAGTCACGGGCCAAGGTTCCGACTTCATCTTTACTGCCGAGAAGAATAGGGTCCTGTGTCAGATCGCCCTGGGCTACTAGATTAACGGAACGGGACAACCGGGTTAACGGGCTGACCATGCGGCGAATAAGCAGATAAGCGACTATAATAGCCAGCACAAAAATGGATGCACCGATAATAAAAGGCTGTACAACCACATCCATGGTTCGTTCCTGAATAATTGAGCCGTCAAAATTGATAGCCATTAAGGCGATAATGGGTTTGGCAGGATCGTGATCCTGATAGATAGGACCATAGCCGGTTTTGAGGGAGGTTCCATCGTATGTATAAACTTTGGAATATGTGGAATGCTGCATTTTGTTGATCATTGCCTTGTCTTCGTCACTAAAATAAAATGTATCCCCTGCTTTATAGCCGCGCTTCTGGAAGCTGCTGTCAGCGGCTAGGACTTTGCCGTCCAGGGACAGGATGAAGGCTTCTTTGAAAATAGGCTTGTGAGCAACAATCCAGCCAATGCGCTCTTCTACCTTAGCAATCTTGCTTGTATCTCCCGCAGTAAGTGCGGAAATGTCTTCTGGATTCACCAGGCCGGTTGTAATATTGGCGCAGCCTACCAATTCGATTCCGGCAGCCTCGTCCACTTGGCTGTAAGCGGCACGATATCCGAAGAATCCGATGGAGGAGCCCACAAGCAGCAGCACAATGAACATCATCCAGGTTAATTTTGTTGCCAATTTCATTTTTCTTCCCCACCAACTTTGACTAATTGTTAGCAAAGAGTCTCATTCTCTATGCTCACTGCTACGATTATAGCGCAACAAACTTAGTGTTTTTGTGTCGAAATTTGCTTGTTTGAGGAATAGTTGTGACAACTATATGGCAAAACGAGCAAAATATTGACCGGGAGTCATTGAATCCGGGAGTGTTAAAATGGTACGCTGGTTTCAGGACAAAGTGATTGGGAGCTGAAGGAATGTCGAAACAAATAGATCCGGTGATTGAAGGCATCGGGATATCCATGTGGAGGGTGCAGCGGAAAATTGTGTCCCAAATGTCTTTGCATAAGGAAATTGGCCTGACGTTTCCTCAACTAGGCCTGCTCAATATGATTGCCCACGAGAAGAAATCACGTGTGATCCAGTTAGCTGAGAAAATGGAGGTTAAATCCAGCGCCGTAACGGTGATGCTGGATCGCCTGGAGCTGCTGGGCTTCATCGCCCGGGTTCCTGATGAGCAGGACCGTAGAGCGGTTGTTGTCACCATCACAGCCAAAGGTGAGGAATCACTGAAGGAAGCACAATATCGCTCCAAGCTACTGCTGGCTGATCATTTGGCCATATTGGAACCGGAAGAGCTTAAAGCCTTTGCCAAGTACTACGAAATGCTGGACAAGCAGGAGCGCTGAGAAGCACCAAGCCTTCAACTATACAAAAACGGCCACACTCCAGATTGAGAGGAGTGTGGCCGTTTCTTCTTAATGGGTCTATTTCTTGCCTTCCGCCTTAAGCGGCAATTGGGTTACATAGCTGTCCGAGAGCTGAAGCAGCCGCAGTGCCCGGTTATATTCATCCTCCGTCGCGGCAGGCGTTTTGCCTCCTGAAGCGATTGGATACTGTGTGTTGTCCTCAAAGCTGCTACCCGGAATTAGCAGCCCGGAACTGGCTATGAACGACCCTGATGGCAGATAATAACGCTGTGGCAGCAGATTGACAGACTCACTGAGCAGATCCTGGCCAAAATGCAGATTGTTCTCCATGGAGACACCGAGCAGGGCGGCGGCTGTCGGCATAATATCAATCTCCCCGCCAACCTGATCCAGTACCTGCGGCTTCGTGATCCCTCCGTCATGTATAATCAACGGAATATTCATCATATTGGCGTAGCTGTAGTCATGACCGTAGATTTCTTGCATCAATGCCTTGTCGTCATGATCCAGCGAGTAGATGGGTAGCCCCATGTGGTCGCCGTAGATCATAATCAGACTGTTATCCCAGACGCCGTTTGCTTTCAGCTCTGCTACAAATTGGCCGAAGGCTTCATCTGCATAGTTCTGGGATCGGATGTAATCACCAACGAAAGTACCTTCATAACGCTCAGGTAGCTTCATCCGATACTTCTCGGCCGGAATAGTGAAGGGGTGATGAGCAGACATCGAGATGATCTGAGAATAGAATGGCTGACCTGCCTCATTCATTTCTTTTAATTTGCCCGCTGTCTTGCGGTAGAGCACTTCATCGGATGCCCCGAAGAAGAATACGTCCTCATCACCGAAGAATTGGTGATCATAATAATGCTCCCAACCCAGGGAGCTATACAATTCCCCGCGGTTCCAGAACTCTACATCATTCGTATGGAAGGTGGCGGTCTGATAGCCATTGGATTGAAGCAGGCGCGGCAGACTCGGAAGTGTCTTGTCTACATACGACATCGTAGCTGCGCCGCGGGGAGGAATGTAGAAAGACGTATTCACGACAAACTCGGCATCCGAGGTATTGCCCTGCCCCACCATTTGATAGAAATTCGGGAAGTACAGACTGCTCTCCATCAGACGGTTTAGATTTGGCGTAACTTCCTTGCCGTCCAGTTTGAGTCCAAGCAGGAAGTTCTGGAACGATTCCATCTGGATAATGATCAGATTCTTGCCCTTGGCAACGCCTTGCAGGGAGGAGTGATCATCTGCCCGGACCCCTTTTAGCGTATTAATGGCCTCCTGATTGATATCACTAGCACTTACAATCTCAGTTTTGTCTTTGGCAAAAATGGTATAGGCCTCATAGTTGAGAATACCCATCTCCTGCGCTTTCTTGATCTCATTCATACTGGCCTTATTAGGCAGAATATTGAACAGACACAAGGCGAGTGATACTGCAAACAAAACGCTGAATTTTGCTTTTCCGCTACCAAGGTTAATCTTCGTCTTCTTGTAATCCCGTCCATTCTTGTTGAAGAAGAAGTAGAATCCAAGTACGATGACATCAGTGAAGATCAGGAGATAGTAAGGGTCCATTAACGAAAATACGCTGTTGCGGACGGCAGTGACCTGATTCACCTGCTCGGCGGCATGGTAAGTGACAATAACCCCGTAATATTTGAAATACATAATGGCGGCAAAAAAGATGGCGGTCACCAGCAGGTTCACCGTCATGTAATATCCTAATTTGCGTTTGGAAGCAAAACGTTCAATAATGCAAAAAAGTGCCCATGCAAAAGGAATCTCCGTAATTAAAGACTTCCAAGGGAGAATATCGCCAAAGATAACGCCCCAGGCCAGAAAGCTTTTCAGAACAAAAATAATGGTAAAGAACACAAAGGGTTTGATGATCCACCGTTTCAAGGTATTGGATGACACAGCTCCGCCTTCTTTCTACGTGATGACGCGCTTCTTCCCGGACAGAGGAAGCGGTGTAAGGACAAAGGAATTCCATATTAACAGAATTTATTATCACCCCCTGAATAGTAAATGTCAAAAACACTGCATGCCAGCATTAGCGCAATGTAAAGCGGAAGTGAATGACAGTACAGCCGTTCCTGCTGCTCCTGGCGCCAGATTGCTTTATACAGCGAATAAAAGACAAAAACGACGAATGGAATACATAGGGTTGTCAGCAAAGGGACAGAAAGGAGACTGAAATATGCAGCATAGGATATCCATATCCGTCAGGACGCTTGTGGAGTATGTATTCCGTAGCGGGAGTCTGGAGTCGGGGTTCCGCAGTGCGGCTTCCATGGTGGAAGGAACACGTATACATCAGAAGATTCAGAAGCGCTACAAGGAAGGCGATCAGAAGGAAGTCTATCTGAAAACAGAGATTCCATACAAGGAACTGCTACTCGTGGTGGACGGCCGCTGTGATGGTCTTCTGCTGTCGGAGGAAGGCTCGCTGGTTGTTGAGGAGATCAAGTCCACGGCTGGGCCGCTGGACATGCTGGGTGAAGGTCGCGAGGTCCACTGGGCGCAGGCTCTGATGTATGCCTATATGATCGCACTTGAGCAGGGCTTAACTTCCATGGAAGTTAGGCTAACCTATGTTCAGCGCGGGGGAGAGGAGGAGCGGAGCCTGCAGCGGAGTGTCAGCATGGAGGAACTGGCGGACTTTGCCACTGATACAGTGGCCCGCTATGCACCTTATGCCGAAATGCTGCTCCGGCATGATATCACCAAGGAGCAGAGCATCCGCGAGCTCGTGTTTCCCTTTCCTGCCTATCGGAAGGGGCAGCGGCATTTTGCCGGTGCCGTGTACAAAGCGGTCTCGGAAGGCGTCAATCTCTTCGCTCAGGCACCGACGGGTATCGGCAAGACGATGTCCACCCTGTTCCCGGCGATCAAGGCCATTGGCGAAGGCCGGGCAAAGGGATTCTTTTACCTGACCGCCAAGACGATTACCCGCATGGCCGCTCAGGAGGCACTGACGCTCCTGTCGGCCAGGGGCCTTGTCCTGCATGTCATTACACTGACTGCCAAGGATAAGGCATGTTTCCGTGAGGAGGGGCTTTGTAGCAGTGAACATTGCCCGTTCGCAGAAGGGTATTACGACCGGATCAATGAGGCGCTACTGGACATGCTGAGTCAGGAAAGGCTCATGACACGGGAGGTTATCGCCAGCTATGCGAAGAAACACGAGGTCTGTCCCTTCGAGTTTTCGCTGGATGCCGCTTATGTCTGCGATGCCGTGATTTGTGATTATAACTACATTTATGATCCGCGAATTAGTCTGAAACGTCTGGCTGAAGAGCGGAAAAAGGATACGGTCCTGCTCGTGGACGAGGCCCACAACTTGGTGGACCGGGGAAGGGAGATGTTCTCAGCTGCGTTGCAGAAGGCTCCGTTTTTGGGATTGCAGCGACAGTACAAGGCAAGCAATTCAAGGTTGAGCGCTGCTGCCAAGGCGGTGAACTCGTTCTTCATCGCGCTGCGCAAGCTGTGCAATGAAGAGGGTCAGGGCTGGTGGAATGACTTCCCTGAAGAGCTGCCAAGTCTGCTGGAGAACTTTGCAGCCGAGGCAGAACTGGAATTGATTCATCCGTCGATGATGCTGGCCGCCGCTGCGGAGGAAGGGGAATCCAGTCTGCTGGACACCTTCTATGCCGTACAAGGGATGCTTCGCACCTTCAAGACCTATGACGAGCGATATGTGACCTATGCCGAGATTCGCCGCGGCGATGTGTATCTGAAGCTCTTCAACCTGGACCCTTCCTATCTGCTGCGGCAGATGGCCAAGGGCTTCCGCGGCCAAATCCTGTTCTCGGCGACCCTGGCTCCGATGTCGTATTACAGAGACATGATCGGTGCTGCTGAAGAGGACTACAGCTTAATCGTGGCTTCCCCTTTTCAAAAGGAGCAATGGGAGGTGTCGCTGCTCCCGCTGTCTACACGCTATCATGACAGGGAAGCGTCCCTGTTGCCATTGAGTGAGGCCCTGCACAGGATGACCGGCAAGCCGGGGAATTATCTGGCTTTCTTCCCTTCTTATCTTTATTTGCAAAATGTATATGATCTGTTCAGCGAGCGATATCCCGACATCGCTACTCTAGTACAGGGTTCTGGCATGAGTGAAGAAGCACGTGAAGACTTCCTCGCAGCCTTTCGTCCGGACGCAAATCAAACGCTTCTTGGATTTGCTGTGTTGGGCGGTATTTTCTCGGAGGGAGTGGATCTGCCCGGCGACCGGTTAAACGGGGTCATGGTGGTCGGTGTAGGGCTTCCGCAGCTGGGACTGGAACGTAATCTGTTACGCGCCTACTTCAATCGCCAGGGCAAAAACGGCTTTGACTATGCCTATGTCTATCCAGGGATGTGCAAGGTGCTGCAGGCTGGCGGAAGACTGATCCGCACGGAGAACGATCATGGCACCATCGTGCTGGCGGATGACCGATTTACGCAGCAGCCGTACCACTGGTTACTCCCCGAAGAGTGGCGGGACTACCTTATCTTGCAATAACATCGTATACTCTATGAAAGGGCATACAATTCAGACTCACAGGAGGCAGATCATGACACTTAACATCGGATTGATTGGTACAGGCTGGTTCGGTAAGGTTCACGCGGATTTACTGGCTGGAATGGAAGATGTTCGTCTAGTAGCGGTATGCGGTAGCAGTAAGGAGAAGGCGGACGAGATGGCTCGTCATTATGATGCTGAGGGCTATGGCGATATTACGGAGATGCTAGAAGCTCATAAGCTGGATGCTGCTTATATATGCGTTCCCCCGCAGTCGCATGGCGACATTGAGCGTGCGTTGATCCGCCTGGACATTCCCTTCTTTATTGAGAAGCCGCTTAGCTACAGCACCGAAATCCCGGCCAGTCTGCTTCAGGAGATTAAGGAGCGCAATCTGCTGACCTCGGTGGGCTACCACTTCCGCTATCAGGATAATATCCAGAGGCTGAAGGAAACGTTGACCGGGGATAAAATCGGGATGGTTGTTGGTCAGTGGATGGGTGGTATGCCAGGAGTAGCTTGGTGGCGCAACCAGGAGCAGTCCGGTGGACAGTTCACGGAGCAGACGACGCATATCGTAGATTTACTCCGCTATCTGGGCGGTGAGATAGAAGAAGTATACGGCTTGTACGGCAATCGTATTGTACATGAACAGCATGAGAACGTCACAGTTGCCGATATCGGTACGGTGTCGCTGAAGCTTACTAGCGGCGTTATTGCCAATATTTCTAACACTTGCGTGCTTCCAGGAGAAGTTGGCCGGGTCAATCTGACTTTCTATAACGAACAAGGGTTGCTGGACTGGAATCTTGATCGCCTGCTTACCGTTCGCAGCGAGGACAGCACAGAGTATGCCAACAGCGGTAACCCTTATGCCGCTGAGAGCGAGGCGTTCCTGCATGCCGTGCGTACTGGCGATCGCTCCCGCATTCTCAGCGACTACGAGGACGGCTATAAGACGCTTAAGGTGACTTGTGCGGCCTATGAGTCGGCACAGACTGGCCTACCGGTTAAGCTGTAAGGTTAAGTGTAAGGATCGAGTTCGAAGTGAGGTCATAGAAAAAAAGCACGTAGCTCCGGGGATTTCTTCGGAGCTTACGTGCTTTGGCCCAAGCCGGGACGGCCTTAGTGGAGGAACACCGCGAGAAGTGGCGGCGCAATGCCGATGGTCAATAGCGCCGTCAGGATCATCGCGATGCTGGAGATGGTACCGGTCAGCGAGCTAAGCTCGAAGGCCTTGGAGGTGCCTGTACCATGCGCTGCAGTTCCCAGCGATACACCGCGCGCAATTTCGTTGTCAATGCGGAAGAGACGCAGCACGGAAGGGCCCATCATGGTGCCCAGTATCCCGGTCAGGATAACGAAGACCGCCGTAATACTAGGTACACCTCCGATACGCTGCGAGATGCTCATGGCGATCGGAGTAGTAACCGATCGTGGGACCAGGCTGGAGACCAGATCGCTGCTGAGATGCAGCCATTTGGCAAGCAGCATGGAGGAGATCACCGCAATGATCGTACCTGAGAGCACGCCTGCCGCAATTTCGGCGGCGTGTTTTTTGAGTACCTTGAAGTTCTTATGCAAAGGGATAGCGAACGCAATGGTTGCCGGCTGCAGCAGGTTAGTCAGCCACTTGCCTCCCGCATTGTAAGATTCATAAGGAATGCCTGTCATCAACAGAATGCCAACAATCAGCAGAGGTGTGATGATAAGCGGAGATAGGTATACTTTGCTGTGTAACTTATAGGCACGTTTGGCAAGGAGATAGAGTCCTATGGTTAGCGCGAGGAACAATAGTCCGGTTATCATAAAGGTTTATGCTCCTTTGCCTTGGATATAGCTCCTGTGAGCAGCCCGGAGCAGGCCATGACTGCGAATGTACCGACCACTACGACTGCCAGCACCCGCAGTCCGTCGGTCTCCAGCATATCTGTGTATTTCATGACGCCGATAGCGGAAGGAATGAAGAACAGAAGCAGCTCAGCCAGCAGCCAGGAGGCTCCGACCTCCACCCAGTTCAAGCGTACGACGCCGAATTCAAGCAGAAGGAATAAGATAACCATGCCCAGAATACTTCCGGGGATAGGAAAATGTAACCATGAAGCCAGTGAGTTGATCAGTAGTGAGAATACAGTGAGGCCGCCTATCTGCAGCAATCCTGAGATCATTTTTTTCATAATGGCCTCGCTCCTTTCATCGTAATGAAAGTTTACATTATTTATTTTCATAGGTAAAATGAATAGATCGAATAGCTGACATTCCTTTCGTCTATACATAGGAGGCTGAGCCATGGACATCCGGCAGCTGCAATATTTCGTTCAAATCGCCAGACTGAACAGCTTTTCCCAAGCGGCCAAATCACTGTATATCTCACAGCCTACAATTAGCAAAATGATCAGGAATCTGGAGATCGAGCTAGGGGCTGACCTGTTCTACCGGGAAGGCAAAAGTATTCGCCTGACGGATGCGGGCGAGATTCTGCTGACCAAGGCGCAGAATATTGTAGATTCATTCACCAGCCTGTCCTCTGAGCTGGACAGCTTGCGCGAGCTGAAGCAGGGCCATATTCAGATGGGGCTGCCGCCAATGGTAGGTGCAAGTTTCTTCCCTGCAGTTATCGGTGAGTTTCATCATCGATATCCTGGCGTGACGATTCGCCTGCATGAGGATGGCGCTAAGAAGGTGGAGAATGACGTGGAGACAGGGCTGCTGGATATCGGTGTCATTGTGCTGCCCGTGGATCAGGGCAAGTTTGAATTCTTCTCTATTCTGGAGGAAAAGCTGGAGTTGCTAGTTCCGGCAGGCCACCGCCTGGCTGGACAGGAATGCGTGAAGCTGGCCGAACTGGCAGAAGAAGAGTTTATCCTGTTCCGTGAGGATTTTATGCTGCATGATCGGATTATTACAGAATGCGTCAAAGTAGGTTTTCAACCTAAGGTTGTATACGAGAGCTCTCAGTGGGATCTGATCAGTGGAATGGTAGGGGCAGGACTCGGCATTGCGCTGCTGCCAGAGACGATCTGCCGTGACATTGACCGCTCACGGATCGCTGTAATTCCGCTGACGGCCCCGGTCATTCCCTGGCAGTTGGGTATTATCTGGCGCCGGGATCGCTATCTGTCTTTTGCGGCGCGAGAATGGATTTCTTTTGCGAAGGGAATCTTCGTAGGTCGTTAGCCTCCCGTTTTGTTGAATCATCGACAAATTTTTCTTTTTTTTGAAAATATGTTTTTTGGCATCATGATTTATGATAGGGGAGAAGTTGATAGAGAGAAGGTGAGAGAATCGTGAGCCTTTACGATGCTTCCTCCCGTAACATTCATAGGAGAGATATAAGAGAAGACGAACTGCTGATTACGATTGAGAGCTTGAGATGCCAATTGCTTGAGGTTGCCGAGCAGCATAGTCTGAGCGACCGGGCTGTAGTAGAGCTGAGCGAGCGGCTGGACGGTTATATTTTGCTAGCCCAGAACAAAATGATGGAGAATCTGCGCAGCCGGAAGGCGGGAAATGGCCCGTCTGCCAAAAATTCTAGGAATTCGGCGCTAAGAAGCCAGACTGCGTTGCAATAGTTCAATAGTCTTTTGCATCCATAATCATATAGATGGTAGAATTAGGGGAGAGAACAGCTCCTCTTTTTGTTGTGCTTTCTGGACAATTATCCTATAATTATGTAAATAATTAGAAGCTGTTATTATATCATTATAGGAGGTGCCGGGTGGAGGCGAAGTTTACAACTATACGCTCAGAAATTGAGAAGAATCTATCCCGTTCGGGTCATAATCTCGCTTCTTTTGCGAAAGTTTCCGGCCTGAACCGCGGCAGTCTCAGTGCTATATTGCACGGGAATCCCCCAAAGCCTATATCATTAGGGCAAATGGACGCGATTACTCGGGCTTTTGGGTTTCCTGAAGGTTGGCTGTATCCGCTCTATATTGATGAATGTTTTTATGAGGACAAGGTCTCCCGTCGCAGGGCAGAGCCGTTTCTGATTCGATGCGCTGAGATCGGCAAGCAGCCTTGTATTGATGAACTTCTGAGCAGAATCCTTGAGTATCCGAAGCAGATTGACTTGATTTATTCAGTTGCAGAGAAGCTTTTCGCCAATGGGAAAATCAACGAATCTGTCATTTTCTATAAAATTGTAGCCGAGAATGAGCAGGACAGTTACTCGGAGCGTCTGGCTATCAGTCAATATCGCATTTTCAAATCCATGCAGTCTGTGGTGGATATGGAGGAGAAGTTTAGGGCGGTGATCACATTCGAGCCGTTTCGGGGACGTCTCCCGGAAGCCATGCAGCTGGATGGCCTGCTAAAGTTGGCCAACGTCTGTTTTACGCTGCACCGCTGGCGGGATGTGGAGAAATATGCGGACGAGCTGCGCGCGCTGGCCAATGGATTGTACCGGGATGAAGTACGCAAGAATACAAGCAAGCGCAGGGAGATCATGTATACGGAGCGGCCACTTGTGGTGTATTACGGTCATGGATATTTGCTAAAGGCGGCTGCGTTGACCAAGCAGGGTCGATATGAAGAAGCCAAGCGGTATACGGCCGGATATGCGGACCTTAGCTGGTTTGAGATTTTGGACGAAGAAGGTCACAAAGCGGTTGAGGACTTCAAGCTTTTCTCCAAAGCTAACAGCTTCACACTGGAGATGCTGGACGGCAACATTTCCATCCTTCCATCTTATATTTCCTTCCTGGCCGATCATCCTGGCGAGATTCTTCCTGGCCTAATCACGATCATGGAATCTGCGAACCAGTTTGGCTTTTCTGCTGATAATGCACTGACCAAGTTCTCACGGGAAATGCTTCGATTCGGCCAATTCACGGACCCCATTAATGTAGACAGGCTGTTCCGGCTCAACTATCAGATTGCCATTTACCTTATCAATCATCAGGAGTACCCACGGGGAATCGAACATGTTATCGAATGTCTCCAGCTGTCCGCCAGACTGAATAATGAGAAAGGCTTCATCAATTGTGTCACTCTCTTCGAGATTAACAGGGAATATGCCAGCGACAGGCAGAAGCAACTGTACACAGATCTTATGAAGGAGGTGAGACAAAATGAAAAAATCGCTGCTGACGATGACCGCCGTTTTAGCGTTGTTTAGTTTTATTATCATTGGAACACCGGCAGGTAAAGGAGGTAACGGAGGATCGTTTACCACCCTTGAACACGGAGTGGGGTATTAATCCGTTGGAACGTATCCAACGATTGACCTTTTATAACCATAGAACGCGGCAGTAAGCTGCATTTTTATAATATTTTATACAAGCAGAGCAGTGATGCCTCCCAAGATAACTTTGGTTGCACGCTGTAATGCCACAAGATGATGCCCGGTTTCGTAGGGGTCATCTTTTTTTATGTCAAAAAGCAAGGGCAGGAGTGTTTTGAATTCTGTAAAAAATGATACCGTATTCAATATTTGACAAAGTGTTTTGCTGTAAATATAATTTAGGTTACCTAATTAATAAACAGTTTAATTATTAGCCAACCTAATTAATTTGCGGGGTGATAAAGATTGGGATAAATGGAGAAAATACAGTCGCGAATAGGCTCTTCATTGCATTACGCATGTTGCACAAAGTCCAATGGCAGCATACGGTCGAGGGCAATAAGCCGAGTGAGATGACTTTGATGATATGCATTCGCAAACATCGGCATTCCAGTGAGCAGGGACTGAAGGTCTCGGAGATCGGACGCATCCTCGGATGGGCTGCTCCTACGGTCACGCAGTTGGTCAATAGTCTGGAGGCCAGGGGCATGGTGGAGCGGCAGGCCGATCCCGAGGACCGGAGGGCTGTTCGTATTCAATTAACAGAACGGGGAAAAAAGGTCACGCGAAGAGTGCATGCCTATATGAATGAAGAGCTAATTAAGCTGGTGGAATACTTGGGCGAAGAGGAGAGCAACCAGCTGTGTGATCTGCTGTTGAAAGTCCATGCGTTTGCCCTGAGCAGCCCCCGACCTGATTTCGATCGGTTACAAATGAACGGAGATGAGAACTTTGATTAAATTACTAAGACAACTAAAGCCCTTTAAGCTAGCGGTCATAGGTGTACTAATCCTTGTATTTCTGCAGTCCATGGGTGATTTGTATCTCCCTACACTGATGTCTGACATTGTGGATAAGGGAATTGTGCACCAGGACCGTAGCTATATCTGGCGGATTGGCGGATTCATGCTGCTGGTGGCTGCCGGCGGAGCGCTGTGTTCGATCATCGCCAGCTATTTCTCAGCCAAGATAGCTGCGGGCTTCGGTAAGAATACGCGAGCGTTAATGTTCAATCATGTAGAGAACTTTACGCTCCACGAGTTCGACAAGGTGGGTACAGCATCGCTGATTACCCGCACGACTAACGATATTACACAAGTACAGACCGTTCTGACCATGATGCTGCGGATGATGATCGCGGCACCGATGATGATGATCGGCGGGATCATTATGGCGGTCTCGGAGGATGCCAAGCTGTCGCTGATCTTTGTGGTGGTTATTCCGCTGCTTGTGGGTGCCATTTTCCTGATCGGCATGAAGGGCTTGCCGTTGTTTAAAGCGATACAGGTCAAGCTGGATAAGCTCAACCTCGTGCTGAGAGAACATCTGACAGGTATCCGTGTCATTCGGTCGTTCAACCGGATTGATCATGAGAACAAAAGATTCACGGAAGCCAACCGTGATCTGACCGAAACGGCCATCAAGGTTAATAAGATTATGGCTGGGCTGATGCCGCTCATGATGATTGTTATGAACTTTTCCATGATTGCGATTCTGTATTACGGTGGCATCCGTATCGGTGACGGTGATCTTCAGGTTGGCTCGTTGATGGCCTTCATTCAATATGCCATGCAGATTATGTTCTCGCTGATCATGGTGTCGATGATGTTCGTGCTGATTCCCCGTGCTTCCGCATCAGCTCTGCGGATCAACGAGGTATTGGATATGAAGCCGGAAATTATAGATCCGTCGGCAAGTGAGCTTGAAAATACTGCCGTATTGACCAAGCGTGATGGCCGCGATGGGTTGCGCGGATACGTGGAATTTGAGAATGTCAGCTTCTCCTACCCGGGTGCAGAACAGCCGGCGTTATCTGGGATCAGCTTCAGCGCCCGGCCGGGTGAAGTCACGGCGATTATTGGGGGTACCGGGTCTGGTAAATCCACAATGCTGAGCCTGCTCCCTAGATTCTACGATGCGGCTGAAGGCTCCGTGCGGGTGGATGGTGTCGATGTTCGCGATATGACTCAGGAAGAGCTGCGCAGCAAGATCGGCTATATTCCACAGAAGGCTGTGCTGTTCACTGGGACGATTACGGAGAATATCCGGTACGGTAAAGAGGATGCGACCGATGAAGAGATTATCCATGCTGCCAAGGTGGCACAGGCCTTCGATTTTGTATCGGCCATGAAGGACGGTTTCAATTCGGGAATTGCTCAGGGCGGGAATAACGTCTCTGGGGGTCAAAAGCAGCGTCTGTCTATTGCCCGTGCACTGGTCAGAAGACCGGAAGTATATCTCTTCGACGACAGCTTCTCGGCACTAGATTTCAAGACCGATGCCAAGCTGCGCGCCGCTCTCAAAGGGGAGACGACAGAATCCACCGTGCTTATTGTGGCTCAGCGGGTCAGCACAGTAATGGATGCGGATCGGATAATTGTGCTGGATGAAGGCAGAATCGCTGGTACGGGAACGCACAGGGAATTGCTGGAGAACAGTGAAGTGTACCGCGAGATTGTATCCTCGCAGTTGTCAGAGGAGGAAATAGCATGAGTGAGAAGAACAGCCAGATGAAACTTCCGGGCGGTGGAAGAGGTCGGGGACCTGGTGGACCTGGCGGCGGACCTGGAATGATGCTGCCAGCGGAGAAGGCCAAGGATTTCAAGGGAACGCTCCGCCGTCTGATTCGCTACCTGCGTCCACGTCAGGTGCAGTTGATCGTTATCTTTATTATGGCGATTGCCAGTACGGTATTTAGTATTCTAAGCCCGAAGATTATGGGTAAAGCAACGACCAAGCTGTTCGAAGGCGCCTACGGAAAGCTGACGGGTGTAGAAGGAGCCTTTATTGATTTTGGCTATATTAATGATATTCTGCTGATTCTGGGTGGTCTTTATCTGTTCAGTGCCCTGTTCAGCTATTTGCAACAATATATTATGTCCGGTGTGGCCCAGAAGGTTGTCTATGATATGCGCGAGCAGATCAATCTCAAATTGGAACGACTGCCGCTGAAATATTTCGACTCCAGAACCCATGGGGAAATTCTTAGCCGTGCTACCAATGATGTAGACAACATCAGTACTACCTTGCAGCAGAGCTTAACTCAGCTGATAACATCTATTGTTACTATTATCGGTGTCATTATCATGATGCTGACGATCAGTCCTTGGCTGACCCTGATTACAGTGGTGACGCTGCCGCTCAGTTTTGTAGCGATAATAGGGATCACGAAACGCTCACAAACCTATTTCATCAGACAGCAAAAATCACTTGGGCAGTTGAACGGGCACGTAGAAGAAATGTATACCGGTCACCGTATTATCAAAGCTTTCGGCCGTGAAAAGGAATCTCTTCGTCAGTTTAACGGAATTAACGATGATCTCTACAATTCCGGCTGGCGCGCCCAGTTCATGTCAGGCATGATTATGCCACTAATGACCTTTATCGGGAACCTGGGTTATGTGCTTGTCTGCGTAGTCGGCGGTATTTTTGTTACCAAGAAAATGATTGATGTCGGGGATATCCAAGCCTTTATCCAGTATTCACGACAGTTCACCATGCCGATCACGCAAACGGCGAACATTGCCAACATCATTCAGTCCACAGTTGCTTCCGCAGAGCGGGTATTCGAGCTGCTGGATGAAGAAGAGGAAGTTCCGGAGAAAACGAGTGCTGTGAAACAACAAACAGTGACCGAAGAAGGCGCCGTGGAATTCCGCCATGTGAAGTTTGGATATAAAGAGGATGCTATTCTTATTGAGGATATGAACATTGAGGTCAGTCCGGGTCAGACGATCGCGATTGTAGGACCGACCGGTGCCGGCAAGACCACGATGATCAATCTGCTGATGCGCTTCTATGAGCTAAACGGTGGCCAAATCCTCATTGACGGTGTTGACATTACGGATCAGAAGCGTAGTGATCTGCGCAGCAAATTTGGGATGGTGCTTCAGGATACCTGGCTCTTCAATGGTACGATCCGTGACAACATTGCCTATGGACGTGAGGGTGCCAGTGAAGCCGATGTGGTGCGTGCGGCCAAGGCAGCGCATGCGGACCACTTTATTCGCACCTTGCCGCTGGGCTACAATACGGTGCTGAACGAAGAAGCCTCTAACATCTCGCAAGGTCAGAAGCAACTGCTGACGATTGCCCGGGCCATCCTGGCCGATCCGTCCATCCTCATTCTGGATGAAGCTACAAGTAGTGTCGACACCCGGACCGAGGTACAGATCCAGAAGGCGATGAATACGCTGATGGAAGGTAGAACAAGCTTTGTTATTGCTCACCGTCTGTCCACGATTCGTGATGCAGACCTGATTCTGGTTATGAACAAGGGAAGTGTCATTGAGAAAGGCAACCATGAAGAATTGATGGCGCAAGATGGCTTCTATGCCGATCTATACAACAGCCAGTTCTCCGAGGAAGCTGTTCCTGAAGTTAGCTGAGGCTAACCGCGGGGAATGCCATAACGGTTAGCGGCCTTAAAGTGCCCCTCATCTCCGTACGTAGTGTGCGGTGGTGAGGGGCACTTGTTTGTCAGGGCTAGGCCCGACTTCATGTGGTCCTAGGCCGTGTAGCAGCTGCAGGGTATGCAGCTTATTCCGTAGTTTAAGCCGCGCAATTGCGCGGCTTTTTTTATTGTATAAGTAGCTCTGGATACATAAAATCACGGATGGTATTTAGGCAGGTCAGCGTGTATGATATGAATATAAAAATGACCCGCGGTTCATTTTACGTTCCGCAGGCTCTGCAGAGAGGATGAAATAGATGTCAGGCTACGGAAAATGGGTTGCAGGCAGCAAAAGTAAATGGATCACGCTTCTTGTGTGGATCGTAGTAGTCGGCCTCCTTAACATGCTATGGCCTGCTGTGAATTCACAGGTGGCGAACAACGCCCCTAATCTGCCGGAGAATGCACAATCGGTTCGGGCGGCAGTAGTTGCGGGAAGAGAATTCCCGGGCGGTAGCGGTGTTCCAGCCTTGCTGGTATGGCACCGAGAAGGTGGAATATCTCCGGAGGATCTGGTGCATATCGGAGCCATCTACAATACATTGGAGCAGCAACCGCTGCCGTATCAGAATTTCGTGCCGCCCTTGGGGAAAATCCCCCCGCAGGCGCTTCAGGCTTCACTCTCGGAGGACGGCAGTACGCTGGTGACACCAGTACTCTTTGATTCTTCAGCAGACAGCGGACAACTTAAAGATGCGATCACGGACCTCAAGGGGATCATCCGCACGGAAACTGGCGGTGATCCGACAGCAGCCGATACAGCGGATGGTGAGTTAAGTTTGCGCGTCACTGGACCTGTAGGCATCTCCATTGATGCCAGCGGTTTGTTCAAGAATGCCGATGTATCCTTGCTTATTGCGACTGTTCTTCTTGTACTTATTTTTCTGCTGATCATTTATCGTTCACCGATTCTGGCAATCATTCCGCTGGTTGCGGTGGGCTTCGCTTATGGGGTTACGGGACCTATACTGGGCAAAATGGCTCAGGAAGGTTGGATTACCGTAGACTCGCAAGCCATCTCGATCATGACCGTCCTACTATTCGGAGCAGGCACGGATTATTGTCTCTTCCTGATCTCCCGGTTCCGTCAATTGCTGAAGAATGAGGAGAATAAGGGCCGCGCCCTGCTGCATGCAATAACGGATTCTTCCGGGGCAATTGCCATGAGCGGCTTCACTGTAGTGCTGGCATTGTTCGCTTTGCTGCTGGCGAAATTCGGGGCGTACCACCGCTTTGCAATTCCTTTCAGCCTGGCGATCTTTATTATGGGCATCGCTAGCCTAACACTGGTTCCGGCGTTGCTAGCGATCTTCGGCCGGGCTTCATTCTATCCATTCATTCCGCGTACACCGCAAATGGAAGCAGAACGGGCAAAAGCTAAGGGCAAGCCGGCACCACAGCTGCGAGTATCCCGCAAAAAAGGCATCGGTGGGCTGGTGGTTGCCCGTCCGTGGGCAATTGTAGGTGTGACAGTGCTGCTGCTTGGTGTGCTAGCTTCTTTCTCTAGCGGAATTAAGTTCACGTATGATATCCTATCTTCTTTTCCAAAGAATATGGAATCTCGCCAGGGGTTTGACCTTATTGGCACACAATTCTCGCCCGGTGAGCTGGCTCCGGCCAAACTGATGATTGATACTCAAGGCAAGGCAGATGGCGAAGACCTTAAAGTCGTCCTGGGTGCACTCTCTTATGTGGGTAAAGTTTCTGATCCCCAGCCGGGCGCAGTGAACAAGGAGATCCTTGGCTACGACATTGAATTCAAGAGCAATCCGTATTCGCTTGAAGCTATGAGCCATATTCCAGCGCTACGGGCGACGGGAGAGCAGGCGCTTGTAGATGTGGGGGTTGCGAACCCTGAAGGCAAAGTCTGGATCAGCGGACAGACGGCGACCCAATATGACAACAGAGCCACCGGCGAGCGGGATATGGATCTCATTATTCCCGTGGTTATCGGAATGATCACCTTGCTGCTGCTCGTTTATTTGCGCTCAATTATCGCTACTATTTATTTGGTGGGGACCGTAATCCTATCCTTCTTCTCCGCACTTGGACTAGGATGGATTATTATTCATTATGTCCTTGGCGCAGAGGCCATTCAGGGAGCAATTCCACTTTACTCCTTTGTATTCCTGGTAGCACTTGGCGAGGACTACAACATCTTTATGATCTCGAGCATATGGAAAAAAAGAAAGGTTATGCCCCTGAAGCAAGCGATTGCGGAAGGGGTCAACGAGACGGGCTCGGTCATTACTTCTGCCGGTCTCATCCTGGCGGGGACCTTTGGCGTGCTGGCTACGCTGCCAATTCAGGTGCTTGTGCAATTTGGCATTATCACAGCCCTTGGTGTTCTGCTGGATACCTTTGTGGTACGCCCGTTCCTCGTACCGGCCATTACCTTGCTATTCGGTCGACTGGCCTTCTGGCCGGGCAAGCATGTGGAAGTGGCGGAGACGCAGCCTAATGTTGGTGAGTAAAAGAGAGTTCGACCTAAGAAGCCAGAGTAAGTAAATGATGCGTTTATGAATTTGCTATGCTCTCCACAACTAAAGGGGAGATTCATTGGTAAGTCTTAAGCTGTCGAGGACATCCTCTTCAGCTTTTTTTATATCCCATTCGCTAAGTTCATCATCTTCTGGAAGAGCATATTGCAGTTTAGTGTAGGAAGGTTAGCGCTACAACTTTCTATGTGTCAATTCAGGGGCTACGCAGCTCGTGATGGTGGTTACTTGTCGGCATTTGCGCTCTCGGTTTCGCTGTTACGACTTCTATTTATGCAATGACTGCAGATGCATCTGTTGAGAAACAAATTGATGAGAATCTTGATGGATTAGTAGAACAGTTACAAACTGAAGCTGCTAATAAAACTGAGCTTGCCATAAGCAGTAATCCTTATGATTACCTCAAAAATAGTGCGGCATATTCGAATATTGTAAATCTTGGGACGGATGCTCTCCCCATATTGGAAAAGAAAATGGATGAGAGCGAAGGAAGCAACCTTTTTGATTACATTTTTGCAGCTGCCATTGAGGAAATCTCGAAGATTAACCTTAAAGAAGATCAGAGTACAACTTGGGCTTCAGGAGATAACTTTTCGGAATGGAAACAAAAGCTTAGCACCCTTCCTGAAGAAGTTGAAAAAATCGCAAATTCTGATTTGTCTAAGACCAAAAGCTTGCTTTATTAAAAAAGTTAGGTGTACCTGCTGTACCATTTATTATGGATCAGGTAGAGTCTGGGAAAACGGAGCTTTTTCCCGTGGTTCAGTCTTTTATTCCAGGTGCTCAAGCAAAGTCCTTTACAGCAACTGATGAAATACGGTGGGTAAAGGAAAACAAAGAGGAGTTTAAAGACTTGAAAGAGTATGTTTTATCAAAAGGTAAGCTTTAGCAGAGGTCGCCTTATCAGTATAAAAAGGTGAACAGCGAAATGAGTCGGCCTCATCGAGTAGATATATTATGATTCAAAGCGCAGACTCGGTATCTCCCCGGTGAAATCTGAAGCTACGGTCGTAGTTGCAACTAGAATAAACAGCTACGGTTGTCCCAGACTTTCTTGGTGATGAAAAAATCTACATATGCCCAACTAAGGGCATTTTTGTTAGACATGTTGATTAGCTAAATTATGAGTTTAAATCCAGAATTTATTTAAATGAATCCTCCACTCTAACGACAAGGTTTGTAAACTTAATAATCGTGCGAAATCGGCAAATGTTAATTTTGCGCTCCAATGCACGACTTTTTGACCTTCGCCAAACAGGATTTTAAGCAAAACATAAACAAGTAAGGCCACATACAACTGGCCATATACCGCGTTCGGCGTGGTTCCGAACAACTTCGGAATGTTTAGATGCTGTTAATCCAGCGGAAAAACACTTCGATTTGCCAGCGTTTTTATAGATTTCAGCGATGCTTTCAGCCGAATGCCAATGCAGGTTGGTAGCTAAAAGGACGGGTTTCCCTTTCGGATCGGTCAGAACCACTACTCGAAACCGATTCCGGGTCAGGGACTTCAGCCTTCCTAACTGGCAGGTTAAATCCTGTGTAATCGTTCCGCCAAAAGAAGTCTTCCGTTCCCTTGGAATCGGATCATGAAAGTGAGTATTCTCCCGGATTCGAATCACAAAAGATTGACTATTTTTCGCCTCCTGGTAACGGTCGAATACCTCGTGCTTGCTATAGGCCCGATCGGCAACCAAAATAAACCTGGGGTCTACCAAGTCGGCAGCGCTATGGATTTCATGTTCTGTCCCAAGCGTTTCGGTCACCTGGTGCAAGGCACCTTCGTCTCCGGTGAGGGCGACATGGAGCTTAACTCCTGCTTTTTCACCTTTTAAGGGCGCCCAAGGAAGTCGCCCCAGGCCCACGGTGATCTGCGTGGAATCGACGATCAGTAATTCCGTCGGGATACCAAGGCAGCGTTTCGTTTCCCGGTTGCATTGCTGGGTCAAGAGATGTAACAATTGTTTGAAGCATTCAAAAGGAACATCTTTGGCTTTTTTGGAGAGGGTCGAATGATCAACTTTCTGGAGTCCAACGCCATGCATACGCTGCTCCCCGTCTCGATAGCCTTCCCACCCTTGGAACGCAGCCTCCGCCAAGAAAAGAAACAGGGAATAGACGGTGAACTTTCGAGCGACATCGATGTAATTGAACTCCTTCAGAATCGCTAACACCTTTTCTTCTGGAATAAACGATTGAAGGATATTCGATAATGAAGTAGAATTTTTCATGAAGTCGCCTCGTTTCCACTGTTTGTAGGGGTACAAACACTGTAACGAACGGGCGGCTTTTTTTCTACCTTTTTTTGGCTAATCAACAGGCCTACATTTTTGTACCTTATATTTCTCTTTTTTTGATAAAAGACGGCTGCCGCAGCAGTGCGGCGGGATAGCCGCCTAATCGAGTGAGGGAGATCATACTCTTTTGCAGTCTTAACTTTAGACGGGAGTGTATGTTCTTTTTGATATTCGGGGGACGTCCTTTATATTGGAGAGAGTGGAAACGTCGGAAATCGCGTTTATAATCATATGAAAGGAACACTTGAATCAAAACATGGATTTCAGAAACGCATCTGTGAAATGAAAATCACAAATATAAACCATCTTTTTCTTCGGGTAAGTATATATGTGCTTGTCCATTAGATCGAAACGGTTTAGTTCGTCAGCAGCCGGAATCGAAACTTGAAAAATCCAGATCTAAAAAAGTTCAGACTGGTACTTTTTTACTATATAATTAAATGTAATATATGTATAAAATATTATTTAATACAAAAATAATACAGGAGAAGATTTGTGTTTCTAGGATTAAAAAAATTGTAACGGTTCAGCCTGTTACGATCTTATTTGACAGACAGGACAAATAGAGGCACTCCGTTACGGAACTACCTCTACGGAAACAGGAATGTACAGACATGTAATTTTAAAAAAGTAACTATCTAAAGGCGGAATAGTTACAAATAAATTTAATAAGGAGTGCTTGATCGTGAATCTTAAGTTCGTTTTCAAAGGAGTAGTATCATCTGCTCTGGTAGTTTGTCTAATTGCTGGAACTAGTATTATACCTGCTTTTGCGGAGTCGGCTGAAAGTTCGACGAAAGATTATGCAGCTAAAAGTGGCAGTTATTCAGGAACTGAATTTCAGGCTACATACCCATTAAAAAAGAGTAATGGGGACAAAGTAAACTTCTGGATTAAAAATACTGGGAATGTAAGCGTAAGAATCATAATTAATGGAGATCAGAAAAGAACTCTCGCACCAGGTAAGAGTGGTCACATTAGTGCTCCAGTTGGTTCTTTAAGTAGCGAATATAAATTTAAAGCTGTACCAACGCCGAATGGTGGTAAAATTAGTATAGACTATCGTATTGCTCAAAGAGATTAAAATTGATGCTTAAAATATTTTTAGTTTTTTATAAGTCTCCTGAATCCGAGATGGTAATTTGGTAATTCAGTGTAGACATAGAGTGAAAAAGAGTACGTAATAGACTTGAGGAGCTTATGCAAAATGCTCATAGATGAAAGCTAGGAAAATAAATACCTAAATTAATAAAAATCGATTTCCCTTAATGGTCATACCCCTGTCAAGTAGACAAATGAAAAAAGCTAAGCAGCCAGCGCGTGCCGATACTCAATCGGCGCGCGCTGTTTGAGTTTTGCCTGAAACCGTTGGTAGTTATAGAAATAGATGTATTCCTCTACGGCTTTATGAATTTCCACTTCTGACTTACACTGGTGAAGGTACAACTTCTCTGTTTTGAGATGCGAAAAAAAGGATTCGATGCACGCGTTATCCAGGCAGGTTGCTTTGCGAGAGTGGCTGCCCTTAACGCCGAATGCTTCTAACCGTGTGTTGTACGCTTGAGACGTATATTGGAAGCCCTGATCCGAATGGAGCACGGCTTCTGAAACGTCTCTTTTTCGTGTCCATTGCTCTACCGTATCCAGTACTAACTTTACATCGTTACGCTCAGACAGCTGCCAAGCGACGATTTCGTTGTTAAAGAGATCCTGAATCGCGGACAGATAATAAAATTGGGTACCATCCGAGATATACGTGATATCGGTGACGAGCTTCAGTTGAGGAGAGGTCGCATGAAATTGTC
>NZ_MAQW01000033.1 GCF_001682855.1 Bacillus sp. FJAT-27264
TCGTTAGTTGGATGTCAAGACCTGGTAAGGTTCTTCGCGTTGCTTCGAATTAAACCACATACTCCACTGCTTGTGCGGGTCCCCGTCAATTCCTTTGAGTTTCAGTCTTGCGACCGTACTCCCCAGGCGGAGTGCTTACTGTGTTAACTTCGGCACCAAGGGTATCGAAACCCCTAACACCTAGCACTCATCGTTTACGGCGTGGACTACCAGGGTATCTAATCCTGTTTGCTCCCCACGCTTTCGCGCCTCAGCGTCAGTTACAGCCCAGAAAGTCGCCTTCGCCACTGGTGTTCCTCCACATCTCTACGCATTTCACCGCTACACGTGGAATTCCACTTTCCTCTTCTGTACTCAAGCCACCCAGTTTCCAGTGCGACCACAGGTTGAGCCCATGGTTTAAACACCAGACTTAAATAGCCGCCTGCGCGCGCTTTACGCCCAATAATTCCGGACAACGCTTGCCCCCTACGTATTACCGCGGCTGCTGGCACGTAGTTAGCCGGGGCTTTCTTCTCAGGTACCGTCACTCCGGTAGCAGTTACTCTACCGGACGTTCTTCCCTGGCAACAGAGCTTTACGATCCGAAAACCTTCATCACTCACGCGGCGTTGCTCCGTCAGGCTTTCGCCCATTGCGGAAGATTCCCTACTGCTGCCTCCCGTAGGAGTCTGGGCCGTGTCTCAGTCCCAGTGTGGCCGTTCACCCTCTCAGGTCGGCTACGCATCGTCGCCTTGGTGAGCCGTTACCTCACCAACTAGCTAATGCGCCGCAGGCCCATCCCGCAGTGACAGATTGCTCCGTCTTTCATCCTCTTNAGCTACCGTTTCCGGTAGTTATCCCAGTCTGTGGGGCAGGTTGCCTACGTGTTACTCACCCGTCCGCCGCTAACCATCAGGAGTGCAAGCACTCCATCAAGTCCGCTCGACTTGCATGTATTAGGCACGCCGCCAGCGTTCGTCCTGAGCCAGGATCAAACTCTCCAAATTGGTATTTAGAAAGAGCGATTGCTCATTTTGAAACTGACGATTCATTAAATGAATCTTGTTAAATCAACGTGTTCCATTTGTTCAGTTTTCAAAGAACTTGTTTCCTTCGCAATTCATTATGTATGTCTTGCACAGGAATTATATCTTATCATGTTTCTTTGTTTCTTGTCAACTTATTTTTTCAACGCCCTCGTTTCCGTTAGGCGATGTCTCATAAGCACAAGAGATAATATACCATGCGGATCTCATGATTGCAACACTTTTTTGAAAATAATCTATCGCACGTATATTTCCCACCCCTACGGCACAAATTGTTTCCCATAATCCATTGCATATGGCTAAAATAGGATCTATCGTAAACATTAAAAAGAATATTAGCACACATATGGAGAGGAGCCATGATGAAGAACAACTCAACAACCGCCGCCCCTAAGCCAGGTCTTCCGGCTGCAGAGCAGCGCAATACGCAACAGGCCACGATTTACCGCATCCTACTCGCAGTCAGTTTTGTTCATTTGTTTAATGATTCTATTCAAGCAGTCATTCCGGCGATCTTCCCGATTCTCAAAGACAACCTGCTGCTTTCCTTTGCTCAGATCGGCTGGATTTCATTTGCCTTGAATGTAACTTCCTCGGTCATTCAGCCTGTTATCGGCTATGCCGCCGATCGCAAGCCACGTCCGATTCTGCTCCCCCTAGGGATGTGCTGTACCTTTGCCGGGGTCTTTTTGCTGGCCTATGCCAACAATTATATACTCGTGCTATTTTCCGTTGTGCTTGTCGGATTCGGATCGGCGGCCTTTCACCCGGAAGGCATGCGTGTTGCCCATATGGCCGCAGGACTTCGCAAAGGACTGTCCCAGTCTATTTTTCAGGTAGGTGGGAATGCCGGGCAATCGCTCGGACCCATGCTGACGAAGTGGATCTTCATTCCTTTCGGGCAAATAGGCGCACTTGGCTTCACCATCGTTGCTGCCGCAGGAATCGCCGTGCAGACTTATGTAGCTCGCTGGTATCGCGAAATGCTTGATTCCGGATATACCTTCCGTAAAAAGACCGCGGCCAAGCTAATGGACCCTGCAAGACGCAAAAGCATTCGAAATGCAACCATCATTCTTGTCTTCCTGGTGTTCGTAAGATCCTGGTACGGGGCTTCCATTGGCAGTTATTATGCATTCTACTTAATGGATAAATACCGGATGTCCCTGGATAGTGCACAGGTATATATCTTTATGTACCTGGCAGCCGGTGCTGTAGGTACGTTCTTCGGCGGACCGCTCGCAGACCGTTTCGGGCGGCGTAACTTGATTCTCTTTTCAATGGTAGGTACGGTTCCCTTTGCACTGGCCCTGCCTTTCGTCAGTCACTTCTGGGCCGCGGTGCTGCTGCTGATTGGCGGCTTTGTACTTCTGTCCAGCTTCTCGGTTACCGTAATTTATGCACAGATGCTGTATCCCGGTAATATCGGAACCGTGTCAGGGCTGATCACCGGGCTTGCGTTTGGACTTGGTGGCATCGGCTCACTCGTGATTGGCAATCTTATTGATGTTATTGGCATTACCAAAGTATTCGTGGCCTGCGGATTCCTGCCTCTGCTCGGATTATTGGCACTATTGCTCCCAGGAGACAACAAACTGGAAGAATGGGCGGCCGAGTAAGGCCCCAATCCTGATAGGTAGCTCATCCGTTCTCTACTCAGAGGACAGATGAGCTTTTTTTATTTTCCAGCCTTCGCCAAAGCTTGGGTCATTACCTTGGAGAAGAGCGCTGCCGCCATCCCACTTCCAGCAGTCATATAATTATGCTCATCCGTCCGGTCAAAACCGATCCATACCGCTCCAGTCCATTCCGGAGTATACCCGACAAACCAAAGATCCCGATTCCCCTTACGGCTCACTCCGGGCAGATCCAATTGGGTCGTCCCGGTTTTTCCCGCAACTGGAGTGTTCGTCTGTGCCTTTTTCCCGGTACCTTCATTAACTACACTCCGAAGCATGGTGGTCATCCTGTCTGCTGTAACTGGAGAGATTACCTGAGCTGAAGATGACGTGTACTTATAGATGACTTCTCCGCGGGCATTCTTCACCATCCGTACCAGATGCCCCTCATTGAATTTGCCTCCGTTTGCGAACACGCTGTAGGCCTGGGCCATTTTTAGCGGAGAAATGCCTTTGTGCAGGCCGCCTAATGCGATTGCGAGATTATTGTCCTCCTCTGTTAATTCAATCCCCAGCTTGGCCGCAAACTTACGCGCCTGACCTATGCCTACCTGATGCAGCAGCCACACCGCCGGTGCATTGATAGACTGTTTGATCGCTGTCTGCATAGTTACCTGTCCACGATAATCCCCGTTAAGATTCGTAGGTTGGTAGCTTCCATAAGCTGCCCGCTGATCAGACAACAGACTATCAGGAGTGAATTTTCCACTTTCAAGCGCAGGTCCGTAATCAATGATTGGTTTAAAAGAAGACCCCGGCTGTCTGGCATCCATAATAGCCCTGTTCAGCCCCCCTGCCTTAGGCTCCCGCCCTCCCATAAGAGCTACAACCTCTCCGTTACGATGATCCATAATCACCATAGACGCTTCCACTTGCCGGTCCTTCCCATCCGGTGGGAAAGAATCGGGTTGCAAAAAGGTCTTCTCGAGCACACTCTGGGCATGCACATTCATCGTTGTAACAATCGTATAACCACCACTCTGCAATTCCTCTTTGGATTTGCCAGTCAATCTGGACGCTTCCTGAAGCGCGGCATCACCATACGATATTCCAGCAGCCGAAAGCTGCGGTTTCATCGGTGGAGCCTGATATTCCTGAAGTAGCGCGGCGTTCATCTGGGCAATAGATATCAAACCCCGCTGCTCCATGATATGTAGAACAAGCTTACGTCTTTCGGCAGACCGCTCGGGATCATCCACGGGGTTGTAGATCGAGGGCCCTTTAGGAATCGCTGCAAGCGTAGCAATTTGCCAGATCTCCAGCTTATTGGGATCGCTAATGTCAAAATACCGCTCAGCTGCGGCCTTGATTCCATACTGACCTCGCCCCATATACAACTGGTTGAGATACATCTCCAGAATCTCACTTTTGGACAAACGTCTCTCCAGCTCCAAAGCAATAGACGCCTCGTTCACCTTGCGTAAGAGGTTTTTATCTCTGTTCAGATACAGATTCCGGGCCAGCTGTTGGGTGATACTACTCCCTCCCTCGGCTATTTCCATATTCGCTGCATTGGTTACCAGTGCCCGCAGTATGCCTTTGTAATCCAGCCCCTCATGGGTATAAAAGCGGCGGTCTTCTACTGCCAGAAAAGTAGCTATTAATAGCTTCGGCATCTCCGTAAGTTGTAGGGAGGTTCTATAGCCGGACCCTGGCATGGGCACTTTGCGTAATAATGATCCATCTGAGGCCAGCATTATACTAGACTCCGGTAAAACCAACTTGTCAGGATAACGACTGACTATGGTGCTTCCATATTCATGAATGTACACAAGACCAGCTAACATTAGCATGACTACGATTACTCCAAGATCAAACAACGTATACAGGATGCGCAAGACCCAGTCACGCATGTTAGGCCCATGAGACCTTCTATAGATGGTCTCATGGGGCCGCCTCTCCAGTGGACTGCTCATGACCCTGTAATCAGACGCTCCAACGCCTGCTCCATACCGGTTGCTTCCTCCCTGGCATTTACGAGAAGGCGAAGCATAGTATTGCTATCTTCCCCCGCAGCTTCCGCCTCATGAAGACAACGAAGTGTAGCTTTAACCCTGAGGAGCAAGGCCATGGCATCTTCAGTATCCAGCACCGGGGACGAACCAGAGGTTGGGCTAGAGTCCAAATCCCCTGCAACTGCTGCTGAGAGCTCCATTGGAGCTTCTCCCTTTTGCGCTTTATGTTGCGTGCCTATACCTCTCCTGTTGCTGTTAATCCGCTCCAGATGTCCAGCTAATACTTGCAATTCCCCGGCGGATAGCACCTTCAGTTCCGTGAAAGAACCGTGATTGGCGAGCTTTTCTGCTGCTTGCAGCAGTGATTGCATATCCTGTGCCGGCTTCTGTGAGCGCAGCAAAAAGAACCCCGAGAACACCAGTACAAATAGTACAGTGACAAAGGGAGCTTTTCCAATATGATTGATGATCCAGTGAGCCAGCGTCACAACTAAAGCGCCCGAATCTTGGCTGTGACGGGAATACATCCATACGAACAGTCGGTATAACACGAAAAGAAAAGCAGCACTCAAGATTGTGCTTCCTGCAAAAATATATAGATATCCCATTCTTACGGTACGCCGCTTCCTCAATGCCAATCCCTCCTTCCAGAAGGGGGTAATCCCCCCTCTGACACAAGGATAAGGATGAAATCTTAAGAATGACTCCATAACTCCTTAAGATTTTCTGAAGAAACATGAAGGATGGCAGATAAAAGCTACGTTTGTGAACGCGGAAGACGGACGATAAAGTCCGTACGTTGTCTGCCGCTTACGGCCAAAATAACACCGCCGTGCAGTTCAATGATCCCCTTGGCAATCGCCAGCCCCAATCCAGAGCCTCCCGTGTGCTGTGAACGAGAACGCTCCGCCCGGTAAAATCGTTCAAAGATATACGGAAGATCGCCTTCCGCTATCATTTCTCCGAAATTGCTGACTCGCACCACGGCTTCGTCTCCCTCCCGGTCCAGACCAATCTCCAGCTTCTTACCGTCACGACCATAACGGATCGCATTGGTAATCAGATTATCAAAAGCACGAACCAGCTCATACGGAGCCCCTTGAACCCATAGCGATTCGGTGTGGTCTTCAATTTCATACGTCATACCGGCCGCTGTTAGTGCGGGAACAGCTTCCTCTGCCAACTGCCGCATAAATGCTTTGAGATCCAAAGGCGCCAGTACAAACGGTAAACCACCACTATTCACCCGTGTATATTCAAATAGGTCATCGATCAGCTTTCTAAGCACCAGCGATTTCTGATAAGCAATACCCACGTAATAGCGCATTTCTGTCTCATCCCGGCAGCGGTCCTGCTCTATGTATTCCAGATAGCCTAACACAGAGGTCAACGGAGTGCGAAGGTCGTGAGATACACCTGTGATCAACTCGTTTTTTGCGGTTACCGCTTTCCGCTCTTCCAATAAGGAATGTTGGAGACGATCAGACATAATGTTGATGTTCTCGGCTAGCACACCCAGTTCATCCCCTGACCGGACTTCAATTCGGTGTGACTCCCCAAGCTTAGTGATTTGTTGAATTCCTTTGGTGATCTCTTCGAGGTAGGAAATGATTTTACGGGTATAGATGAAAAAGAATAGCAAAAAGCTGACGATTCCAGCCGCAGCCATAAGCGGAGCTGAGCCGATATGATTAATAATCCATCTCAGGATCAAGGAGTAAGGTGCAGAAGGCGGGGCCGGATTTAGATACACCATAGAGTTCACCAATTGATAGCATACTGCGAGCAGGATACCGCCCGAGAATACGCTTAGCAGGAAAGCCCATATAAACTTCCAACGGATGGTACTGATATACTTGGAGTTCAAAACTAATCACCTCCGGTGTTCAGGACGGCCCGTCCAGTTTGTACCCAATGCCCCATACGGTCTGTACATAACGGGGCTGCTTGGGGTCAAGCTCGATTTTTTCACGGATATTGCGAATATGCACCATTACTGTATTGCCTCCATCAAGAAAAGGCTCATTCCAGAGGTTACGGTAAATCTGTTCCATGCTGAGCACCTGACCCTGATGCCTCGCTAACAGCTCCAGAATGGCAAACTCCCGAGGTGTAAGCTTAACCTTACGGCTATCCACGCTAACTTCATGCTTGGCGGTATCAATGATCAAATCCTCAAACACCAGTTCATTCTCGTTCCGGCGCGTAGGACCACCTGTGTTCAGTTTATGGTAACGACGCAGCTGTGATTTGGCCCGGGCCACTAGCTCCAGCGGGTTAAAGGGCTTGCCCACATAGTCATCCGCCCCGATGCTGAGTCCTGCGATTTTGTCCATATCAGTATTTTTCGCGGACAGCATAATGATCGGCATGTTCCGTTCCTCACGTATTTTCATACAGGCGGCCACACCATCCAGCTTTGGCATCATCACATCCAGGATAATTAGGTCCACCTCTTCATTGTTCAGGCACTCCAGTGCTTCCAGTCCATCATAGGCCTTAAGCAGCCGATAGCCCTCGTTGCGAAAATAAATATCCAGCAAGTCCACGATCTCTTTCTCATCGTCTACCAGCAGTATCGTTTCAGGTCTCACAGAAAGAACATCCTTTCCAGTTCTTTTGTTAATGCTCCTTCCTTATTCTAACAAAAGATCCCGGCCAATTCGCCTATGCAAATTAACCGGGATCTATAATATTATGCTGGGCCTAGGCCGCAGTGTTTATTCCACTATGCTTTTAGCCCTCTAACAACCGAATCAATTCTTCCTCGTCCTCAATGACCTGAATACCGAGTTGCTGTGCTTTAGCCAGTTTGCTGCCTGCCTTCTCGCCGGCAATGACCAGGTCCGTCTTCTTGGAGACACTACCGGTTACCTTCGCTCCCAGCGCTTCCAGACGTTCCGCTGCTTCCTCGCGTGTCAGCTTATGCAACGTACCCGTAAGAACAACGGTTTTGCCGCTGAAGAATGAATCGGTACTTACCGGGCGCGGTGCTTCAGGGGCCTTAGCCTCGACGCCTAGCGCCAGCATGCGGTCAATCCCTGTCACCACGAACGGATCAGCAAAGAATCCTACGATGCTCTCAGCCACAATACCGCCAATATCCGGCAGTTCAGCGAGTTCTTCGGCTGTCGCCTTCATCACTGCTCCCAGATCACGGAAATGATCGGCCAATGTACGAGTCGTAGCCTTCCCTGTGTTAGGGATACCGAGTGCGTACAGGAAGGAGGCCAAATCCCGTCCCTTGCTGTCTTCCAGTGCTTGAAGGAGATTACGCGCTTTTTTCTCACCGAAGCGATCCAGCTTCACTAGCTGCTCAAAAGTCAGCTCATAGAGATCTGCCGGCTCGCGGACACTTAGCTCTTCATAGAGCTGTCCTGCCGTCTTCTCACTGAAGGTCTCAATGTCCATAGCGTCCCGTGAAGCAAAATGCGTAATCCGGCTGACAATCTGCGGCTTGCAGTCCAGCTTATTGTTACAGAAGAGATGCGCACCGCGCATTTCCAGTGGGAACCCACAAGCAGGGCATTTGTCTGGGAAAATAATCTCCCCGCCGTCACTCTCCTCAGTCACTTTACCCAGAATTTCCGGAATCACATCATTGGAACGACGGATGAAGACTCTTGTGCCCAGCGCATGCTTCAGGTTCTTCCGTTCGATATCGCCCACATTATTCAGTGTACAATTCTGCACAGTAACACCGGCCAGTTCAACAGCCTCAACTCGCGCCAGCGGCGTGACTTTGCCAGTCCGTCCCACATTCCAGCTGACGGATTCGAGAATGGTCGTCGTCTCTTCAGCCTCGAACTTGTAGGCGACTGCCCAACGTGGGAATTTGTCCGTATAGCCTAGAACTTCCCTAATTCGGAAATCCGTGACCTTGATCACGGCTCCGTCTATGAGGTAGTCCAGGGAGGCACGTTTCTCTTCAATCTCCGCCAGTTGCTCAGTCACATCGTCAAATTTATCGTAGTAAGTCAGATAAGGGTTCACCTTGAACTGATTAATCCGCAGGAAATTCATCATCTCCTGATGATCGCTAAACTGCACACCCTCTGAGTAGCCTATATTGTAGAAAAAGGCGTTCAGCCGCCGCTCGGCCGTCGTCTTAGGGTTCAAATTCCGCAGAGCGCCAGCCGCACCGTTGCGCGCGTTCTTAAGCGGCTCAGCTGCCCGGGTATTATAATCCGCCAGTACCGAGAGATTCATAATTCCCTCACCCTGCACCTCCATCAGACCTTCCTTGAACGGAATGGTCAGCGGTACGGACTTAATCGTCTTCACTTGGGCCAGAATGCCCTCGCCCGTTACCCCATTGCCGCGCGTAGCAGCTTGCTCCAGCACACCATTACGGTACGTCAGGTTCAGCGTCAGCCCGTCAAATTTGAGCTCAACGGCATAACATGGCTCTGGCAATGGGGTATCCGGGTTCTTGGTATTATAATCATTGACCAGCTTCAGTACGCGGGTATTCCAGCTCCGCAGCTGTTCAATATTCTGTGCCTTATCCAAACTCCACAGGGGTGCTAGATGGCGATGGGGCGTAAAGCCCTTGAGCAATTCTCCACCCACCCGCTGTGTTGGTGAATGCGGAAGCACAATGCCGCTCTCTGCTTCCAGCGCTACTAGTTTGTCATAGAAAACATCGTACTCTTTGTCGCTAACAAGCGGCGTGTCGAGCGTGTAATAATGATAGTTATATTTGTGAAGCTCTGCTACGAGCTCTTCCATTGTATGCATAACATCCATACAGGTATATCCCTCCGTCAATAAGTGTCCTACAATTAGCGTCGTCCAAAAAGACAATCGTTAATCGTAGTCGATCTATTCCACCTTGGCGATCGGCGCAAAGCCTGCGAGCAGCCGTTTCACGCCCACCGGCGCCGGAAAAGCAATCTGCAGCTCCGTATCGTTGCCGGTGCCTTTGACGGACACAATGGTGCCTATGCCCCATTTGCCGTGGGATACCTTGTCACCCGCCTTGAAGTCGGCGGACGATGAAGCTCCTCCTCCGGCTGCGGGCTTCGCCCCGCCGGAGGTCACGGACACACGGCCCTGGCCAGCTGCGGCCGTGGCCGTGCTTCCGCCGAAGCCTGCGGCATTCGGCGTAGACCCGGCGGCCCCGCCCCGGCCGCCGAAATTGCCCCGGCCGCCGCTGGCAAAGCCGCGGCCGCCATAGGCTCCGCCCACATCCGACCCGCCGCGGCGGAATCGGTCGTGGGCAGGGGCGGTATCTTCCTTCAGCTCCTCCGGAATCTCTTCCAGGAAGCGGGACGGCGGGTTGGCCGTCGTCCGTCCGAAGAGCGTGCGCACCCGCGCGCAGGAGAGAAACAGTTGTTTCTCGGCGCGGGTAATGCCGACATACGCCAGCCGTCGTTCCTCTTCCAGTTCATCATTGTCCTGGAAGGCCCGGCTGTGCGGGAAGACACCTTCCTCCATCCCGACAATGAATACTGTCGGGAACTCCAGCCCCTTGGCGCTGTGCATCGTCATCAGCACCACTGCATCGCTGCGATCTTCCTCTTCATCATTCATGCTATCAATGTCCGCGATCAGCGCAAGGTCTGTCAGGAAGGAGACCAGCGACTTATCCTCATTATTTTTCTCAAACTCCATCGTTACAGACAAGAACTCGTCGATATTCTCCAGTCTGGAGCGGGATTCGAGCGTGTTCTCATTTTGCAGCTCCAAGCGGTATTGCGACAATTCCAGCACTTTCTCGGTCAGTTCAGTCACCGACAGGAATTCCACCATCCGGTGCAGCGCTTCGATCATGTCGTAGAATTCCACCAGCGCATTCCGGGTACGTCCGGCAAAGCCCAGATCATCCACCGTCTCCAGGACACGAAAGATCGATACGCCTCGTTCGGCTGCAGCAACGGCAAGCTTACCAACGGTCGTATCGCCTAGCCCGCGCTTCGGCACGTTGATAATCCGCGTCAAGCTGATATCATCATCGGGGTTGGACAACAGGCGTAGATACCCCAAAATATCCTTGATTTCTTTACGGTCGTAGAACTTGATGCCTCCCACGATCTGATAAGGAATATCCGACTTGATCAGAATTTCCTCGATAACCCGGGATTGAGCGTTCGTCCGGTACAGAATGGCGTGATTTTGGTAGGCTTGACCTGTTTTCACATTCTTACTGATTTCTCCGGTAACAAAATACCCCTCATCATGCTCAGAATCCCCGCGATAGACCTTAATCTTCGCCCCTTCATCAGAGTCCGTCCACAGCTTCTTTGGCTTGCGTCCGGTATTGAGCGCAATGACACCATTGGCGGCATTCAGAATATTGGAGGTGGAACGATAGTTCTGCTCCAGCAGGATGGTTTTGGCTTCAGGGTAATCTTCTTCAAAATTAAGGATGTTGGTGATATCCGCTCCGCGCCAGCGATAAATCGACTGGTCACTGTCACCGACTACACAAATCCGGTGATGGCTGTCAGCCAGCATCCGGCACAGCATGTACTGCGCACGGTTCGTATCCTGATACTCGTCCACATGAATGTACTTGAATTTCTTCTGATAAAAATCCAGAACCTCCGGTACTTCCTTGAACAGTTGAATCGTGGCCATGATCAGATCATCAAAATCCAAAGAGTTATTGCTCTTCAGCCGCTTCTGGTACATGGTATAGACCTTGGCAATCAATCCTTCAAAATAATCGCCGACCTTCTGCTCATATTGGGCCGGGGTTACCAGCTCATTCTTCGCCGTACTGATCACAGACTGAACAGCCTTCGGCTCGAACTTCTTCGTGTCGATGTTCAGTTCTTTCATACAGTTACGGATTACGGACAGCTGGTCCGTAGAATCCAGAATCGAGAAATTGGAAGTAAAGCCGATCCGCTCGATATCCTTACGTAAAATCCTTACGCACATGGAGTGGAAGGTCGAGACCCAAATATCGCGGCCCTCTGGTCCAACAAGTTTGGATACACGCTCCTGCATCTCACGCGCTGCTTTATTCGTAAATGTGATGGCCAAAATCGCCCAAGGCGGCGCCTTGCGGTTCGCAATCAGCCACGCAATTCGGTGCGTCAGCACCCGCGTCTTGCCGCTACCCGCACCGGCCATAATCAGCAGTGGTCCTTCAGTAGTCTCCACAGCCTGCCGCTGCGGAGGATTGAGCCGACTAACGGCTTCTTGTATGTTAACAGGTTGCATGTATAACATGCTCCTTTCTTCATTCATATGAATTACAACATTGAAGTAGTTCTCCTATAAAGACTATTCAAAGTGCATTTGCTGTGTATTTTTTACCGCCTGAACCGTCAGCAGTGCCTGCTCTAAATCCTGATAGATGATATTGCCGACCACAACCGTATCACATAGGGCTGCCATCTGCACAGCCTCCGCTTCGGAAGTAATTCCCCCGCCATAAAAAAGTTGGCTATGCTCCACAGCTTCCCGTACGGTCCGCACAGTTTCCACCTCTCCGAATCTGCCGCTATACTCCAGATACACTACAGGCAGAGACATCAGCTTGTCCGCAACCTGCGCGTAGGCTGCAGCCTCTTCAGCTTGAAGATCCGTATCAGCTCCCGTAAGTCTAGCCACAGTAGAATTGTCGTTCAGCACAATGTACCCCTCAGTCAGCAGCATGTCCCAAGGGATCAAATAGCCGTAGCGTTCAATCGCCCGGCGGTGATGGCCGACGATCCAGGTCGGGTCCGGCGTATTAAGCACCATAGGGATCATGTACAGATCAAATCCCGGAACAGCCGCTTCCAGATCCGATACCTCCAGGGCCACTGGCAACGCGTAGCGTCTGATTCTGGACATTAGGTCCACAGTATTCTCATAAGTGACCCCTGAGGAGCCGCCTACCATTATGGCATCCGTTCCTGACAAACATAATGCCTCCAGCTCTCCGTCACCCAGCTCACGGTCCGGATCCAGCTTGAATACATGCCGCCACGGCTTGATCATCTGCTGCACTGCTCTCATGTTCTTCCATCCCTCATCACTTATTTAGGCAGGACAAAATCCCCCCTGCCTCCGCTAAAGATATAACTCTAGTCTATGCCAGCGGGAAGGGGGGTGTCAATTTAAAGACGGTAAAAAATACGAACATTTTTTCGCTTTTTTACCATATGAAAGACTACAAACTGCTGCGCAGTCCCTTGATCCGGTTCAGATCATTCTCGACAACAAAACACAATACCCCGCTTTGCCGGAGGCAAAACGGGGTATCTCTCATACGTTCACCAAGCGGTTTGGTTTAGTAGGCATTCTTATTCATAAATCCGTTACGAATCGTCTTAAATATAATCCGAATGTCGAACAACAGTGACCAGTTCTCAATATAGAAAATATCATGCTTGATGCGCTCCTCGATCGAGGTGTCACCACGCAATCCATTGCTCTGAGCCCAGCCTGTAATTCCCGGACGCACATGGTGCTTCACCATATACTTCGGAATCTCATCGCGGAACTGCTGTACATAAAATGGCCTCTCTGGACGCGGACCGACGACGCTCATATGGCCGAGAAGGACATTAAAGAACTGTGGCAGCTCATCCAGGCTGGTCTTGCGGATAAAGGTGCCGAACTTCGTTCTACGCGGATCTTCGCGTGTGCTCCAGCCCGTATCTTCTCCGGTATCCACCTGCATCTTCATGGAGCGGAACTTGTACATCATAAAGTTGCGGCGGTTCAGCCCCACCCGCTCCTGTTTAAAAATAACCGGACCTGGCGAGGTAAGACGCACGCCCAGCGCAACCAGCAGCATTACCGGCAGCATCATCATAATCGCAAACAGCGAGAACACGATATCAAACATCCGCTTCGCCAGCTTGTTTCCTGCCATATCCAGCGGAATATCCCGTACATTGATCATCGGCATACCCGCAAAATTATCAAAGTATGGCCTAGCCGGCAAATAATCGAAGAAGTCGGGGATGATGAGCGTGCGCACACCCGCTTTTTCGCAAGCGGCAATGATCGAAGGATACTTCGAGTGGGCATCCAGCGGCAGCGCCAGGATCACTTCATCCACTGGCAGCATCTCCAGCATCCCGGACAACTGGTCTATCGTTCCCAGGATAGGTTTGTAGCGTTGTTCCTCGATTCCGTCCCAGGTATGGTAATCATCCAGGAAGCCAATGGCTTCATAACCCAGTTCGGGGTATTGCTCCAGGTTATTGTAGAATCTTTTGCCGAGTGTACCGGCTCCTAGAATAAGTACGAATTGACGGTTGAGGCCTTTTTGGCGAATGGATTTTAGCATAGATTTGAGCAAATAACGGTACAGCATAATGGCAAATATATTGAAACCCATATAGATCGCCAGATACGTACGTGAGATATTGATTTCTTTTACGAAGAACATGAGGCCTAGCAGGATAAAAATAGCTATCGCATGCACCTGAAAGATCTTCATAAATTCATCAACAAAACGCTTCTTGCGCTTCGGCAGATAGAGTGACATCATAATCCCAATCAGTACGGCAATCCCGCCATAAATCATGCTCCAATAGGCATAGGACTGTAAGGATAGCGACTTTTCGTAATCCATCCATTCACTTTCAAACTTAAGCCACCATGCGGCCAGAAAAGATATCTGAATAACCAAAAAATCCGCGAACATATACATTTGCGTTAAAAATTGTTGATTACGGCGAATCATAATCTCACCTCAGCTTTCGATTCGGGACGTGTACCGGCATCGCCGGATGCCGACAGACTCTGAGCTGGAAGAGGTACTTTTCTCGGTGATATCATAGCGTTCCGCACCAGCGATAATACAAATTTGAGACCCACTCCAGCATAAACCATTCCATTAATCATACTGTTGTACTGCTGGCGATAATGCTTACGATGAAATAAAATCATTGCCCGATGAAATTCATACACAATCTTGAACGGTCTGCGACGTGCGCTACCGCCCTTAAGATGGATAATAGAAGTCTTCGAATAGTAGTAAATTTTCCATCCCGCTTCCTTGATGCGGTAACACCAGTCCAAGTCCTCTCCGTACATAAAGAACTCTTCATCCAGACCACCGACATGTTCAATCGTCTCCCGCCGGAGCAGCATGAACGCACCAACCAGGCAATCGACAGGGTAATTCTTATCCGGGTCCAAATAACCCAACTGGTAGCCGTTGAAGCGGGGGTTATTCGGGAACAGCTTGCTGAAACCAAAGGCATAATAAAAGGAGGCCGAAGGTGTAGGGAAACCACGTTTGCAGGCCTTGTCCAGTGATCCGTCGGGCAAAATAATTTTGCAGCCAGAAGCCCCAACATCCGGGCGGCTATCCATAAAGGTAATCATCGTCTCCAGTGTATCTTTACGTACGACCGTATCGGAATTCAGCAACAGTACAAAACGTCCGGAAGCAATCTCCATACCCTGATTATTGGCCCGAGCGAACCCAGTGTTCTCCTCATTGGCTATCAAAGTGACATTTGGAAACTCTCTACTAATGGTCTCTACGGATCCATCGTGGGAATTATTGTCTATTAGAATAATCTCATAGGAAAACTTCGTCTCCGAATCATATACCGACCTTAGACAATCCATCGTCAGGCGACAGGTGTTGTAATTGACTATCAATATACTTACATCCACACTCAATGCTATTACTCTCCTGACAAATATAGTAATCTCTCGACAAATAGTATAACACAAAACCTCCAAGAAAGGCGTGGCCTTAGCAGGGAGGTTTTGTATAAGATATCCTATATTGTTGTTAAAATGGAATCTGATTTTAGATTTATCTTGTTTACGCTACTTCTATTTAAGGCGAACTTAAGATTTCCGCTTAAAGCTCGGTCGTCACTACGGTGAATGTTTGGACTTCTCGTCAATGTTGTATCCAGATTTCTTTTTTATAAGCCGCTTTTAGCGGTTGAAAATCTGGATACAGCTTAGCTTCCGACGCGAGCTTTCCTTCGGAAAGCTTTNTCGTCAATGTTGTATCCAGATTTCTTTTTTATAAGCCGCTTTTAGCGGTTGAAAATCTGGATACAGCTTAGCTTCCGACGCGAGCTTTCCTTCGGAAAGCTTTTAGGCGAGCGCTTTCGCTCCTACAGTTCCAAACCTTCCCCTTCGTTCCTTAAGATCATCCACTTTCCGCTTAATATCTACTTCTCTCCCTATCCTTCACCTTACTCTGTACGGCCTTACGCTTCTCCTTAAGGGCAGGCAGCTGCGCGAAAAAGGACTTCCACGCTCTAAATAACCCCGGCTCTTTTAGAAGCATATATCCATGCGCGGCAATTTCGTAGGGCAATGAAACGAGCAAGGTTACCAGCAAGGTGCGGCTATGTTCATTTTTATACATCATCTTATATCTGTTGATATAGGATATCCCCCTAATGAACATCGACTTCCCGCTTCTTCCGGACGTCTTCCAGCCGCGTTCATGATATCCAAGAGCTTCTGCGTCATAGTAGCCTTGCCAACCCAACAATTGCGCCCTCCAGGCTACATCCACGTCTTCCTTATATGCGAAAAAGTCTGCATCAAAAAACTCGCCGTCGATACTTATATCATCGATCATTCTTCTGGAATACATCGCAGCGGCACCCGATACACCAAACGCTAAACCAGACTCCTGCCAGTTTGCTGCTGCTTCTCCTGCTCCCCGGTCAAAGGCACGACGCGCTCTGTTCATTCTGAGCCCTGTACTATCAACCAGATCAGGATCTGCTTTTAACAAAAGCTTTCCCGTTGCACTCCCGATCTGTGGGTTGGCTTCCATATCTGCAATCAATCTACTGACATAATCAGGTGCCAGCGTCAAATCCGGGTTAAGTACAAGAACATACTCCGTATTGGTTAGAGAAATGGCCTGATTATGCGCAGGCGCAAAGCCAGTGTTAATCGAATTTTGAATAAGCTGTATCCGTTCAAGAGGATTAACTGGGTTGCTATGTCCAATTTGTATGATGTAGTTCTTAACCCTTTCCGCTGTTCCATCTCCGGATGCGTTATCAATCACCACAATTTGTTCAAGAGGATAATCCTGCGCCAGCACTGCATCCAAACATTCTACGATATCCTCTCCACTATTATATGTAACAATGTGCACGCTAACTGTTTTGTTATTCATAAGGATCCTCGAATCTTTATTTTTCACTTCACAGACTATTGCTCTATTATAGCTAAAAAATAAAAAAAACTCCCGCACCGTCTGTCGGTCGGAAGTTTAATTTGCTATTCTTTCAACTCAAGCAAGAAATTCCTTAATCCTTCGCGCCAATGCCGAATATCTTCAAATCCATTAGTACGGATAGATAGATGCTCTAGTACAGAGTTATGCGGCCGAGGCGCAGGCAATGGAAACTCCTCTGTAGTACAAGGCTCGAGTTTGGCGGTGAAATCCAAACCCAGAATCTCATGAGCGTCTTCAAAAATGGCCCCAGTAAATTCATACCAAGTGCAAGACCCACTGTTAGTGGCATGATACACCCCATACTTTTCAGTCTGGATCAATTCCAGTACAAAGCTGGCCAAATCCACCGTGTATGTCGGCGAACCCTTCTGATCATCTACAACCTTAAGTAATGGCTTTTCCTGACCAAATTTCAGCATTGTCTTCACAAAATTCTTGCCATACTTGCCGTATACCCAAGCCGTACGTACAATAAAATACTTGCTGGATAAGCTTTGTGCTAAATTTTCTCCGGCCCGTTTGGATTTTCCATAGATGCTCCGCGGGGCGGTATTATCATATTCATGGTATGGCTCTGAACCCAATCCTTCAAAAACATAATCCGTGCTGATGTACACCAACTTGGCACCGACTTTTTCGGATGCAAGAGCTACATTGCGGCTTCCAGTGGCATTAATTAAATAAGCACCATCCACATCGCTCTCTGCAGCATCTACCGCCGTATAAGCGGCACAATGAATAACCGCATCAGGGTTAAAGTCACCAATCACTTTTACCGTTTGTTCCAGATTGGTGATGTCCATTTCTTTACGATCACAACCAAATACCTCGTGGCCTTCTTTTTGCAGCAATAAAACAACATCTTGCCCCAGTTGTCCTGCAGCACCTGTAACTAATACTTTCATTGTAAACCTCCGTAAGTTACTTATCGATCCTACAGTGAATCGCCTAAGCGACTTCCATATTGCAGCTCCGCATACTTTTGGTATTCACCAGACTGAATACGGGTCCACCACTCACGATTATTCAAGTACCATTGGATCGTCTCTTTAATCCCTGTTTCAAAGGTATGCTTCGGTTTCCAACCCAGCTCATTGGTAATCTTGGTAGGATCGATGCCATAACGACGGTCATGACCTGGGCGATCCTGCACATAAGTAATCAAGGAGTCTGGTTTGCCAAGCTCCTGCAGGACGGTATTCACGATGTGCACATTCGTCCGCTCATTGTTACCACCAATATTGTAAACTTCACCATTCACACCTTCGTGAATAACGAGATCAATTGCACTGCAATGATCTTCTACATACAGCCAATCACGAATGTTCAAACCGTCACCATACACTGGTAGTGCTTGGTCAGCAAGCGCACGGGAGATCATGAGCGGAATTAATTTCTCTGGGAACTGATAAGGACCATAGTTGTTCGAACAACGGGTGATGTTCACCGGTAGTCCAAACGTTTCATGGTAAGCACGAACCAGCAGGTCCCCACCCGCCTTACTCGCAGAATACGGACTATTAGGAGTTAGCGGGGTCTCTTCAGTGAACAATCCAGTGGCTCCCAGGCTACCGTATACCTCATCCGTAGACACTTGAACAAACTTAGTGATTTTGTATTTTTTCGCTGCGTCTAGTAGAACCTGTGTACCAAGCACGTTCGTTTTCACAAACACATCCGGCTCCAGGATACTTCTATCTACGTGTGACTCTGCCGCGAAATTAACGACTACATCAACGCCCTGACTAAATAAGGCATCCATTGCTTGGACATCTGTAATGTCCGCTTTGACGAACGAATAGTTCGGATTAGCTTCGACAGATTTCAGGTTCTCCAGGTTTCCTGCATATGTCAGTGCATCCACGTTAACGATTTGATATTCCGGATGCTGATTAAGCATGTAAATTACAAAATTGCTGCCGATAAAACCGGCACCGCCAGTTACAAGCAGTTTCATGAAACCGACCACCTTCTTATTCAATAATTAATGATATTCTATTCATCTGTTTCTCACAGAATCAATGAAGTTTGATATTTAGTCAAAATTAAGCTCAGCATCTTTAAGCGAAGGATGACGTTGATCTTTATCCGATAAAATCGGATTGGAAATCGGCCAGTCAATTCCTAGCGCATGATCATTCCATTGTATGCCACGATCATGCTCTGGGGAATAGTATTCGTCTACCTTATATAATACTTGTGTGTTGGGCACCAACGTGCAGAACCCATGAGCAAAACCCTTGGGTACAAGAAGTTGACGTTTGTTGTGTTCACTGAGGACAAAACCAACCCACTGACCAAAAGTAGGAGAATTACGACGAATATCGACGATGACATCGTAAATAACACCTGATAAAACACGAATTAATTTTGTCTGAGCTTTCGGATTCAATTGATAATGCAATCCTCGGAGCACTCCCACTTCAGCGGAAAGAGAGTGATTATCCTGAATGAAACCATGAGTGATACCGAGGGAGTGCATTGTTTCTTGGTTGTAGCTCTCCATAAAAAAACCCCGGTTATCGCCATGGACAACCGGTTCAAGTAGGCTCGCACCTGCTAATTTTAAAGGAGTGATATTCATAACGGAGCTCCTCCATTTATAATCTTAGTATGCCAAACTCATTATCAAACAAAATATCCTTAGCCAGCTCATTGGCTTTTGCTAATGAAGCATGCGTTCCAGCATCTGTCCACCAACCATCAAGAACATCATAGGTTAATTCATTGTTTTTAATATATGCATTATTTACGTCAGTTATCTCAAGCTCCCCACGGTTTGATGGAGTTAGTGTCTTAATAATTTCAAACACTCTGCTATCGAACATGTATATACCAGTCACAGCATAATCGCTTTTAGGTACTAGAGGCTTTTCTTCAATAGAAATTATCTTATCTCCTTGTAGTTCCGGCACGCCGAATCGCTGAGGATCAAGAACTTCTTGGATTAAAATCCTTGCGCCTACTCCCTGTTCTTTGAAATTCTTCACACATTTTGAAATATCCTTCTCAAAAACATTATCACCAAGGATAACTACGCTTTGTTCTTTGCCAACAAATTGTTCCGCTAAACCCAAGGCTTGTGCAATGCCACCCGCTTCATCCTGAACTTTGTAGGTGAAGGACACGTTCATGGAGTTACCGCTTCCAAGCAGGTTAACTACATCCCCCATGTGTTCCTTTCCAGTGACAATAAGAATATCATTAATTCCTGCTTGCTTTAGTCTATAGATCGCATGAAAGATCATTGGATATTTGCCAACGGGTAGGAGATGCTTATTAGTCACTTTAGTCAGTGGATAAAGGCGCGACCCTGTCCCCCCTGCTAGGATTATTCCTTTCACTTTCTCCCTCCTAACTCAGTTGTTGATAAGTTGAATGGTCAAATCATCACGAAATCCGCACAACAACAGATGCTATTCATAAATACATATCCGCCACTTAATTGTCCTTAGATATATAATTATCCCAAGGCTTAGATTTAAACGGAAGAAAAGTTGCAACATCTTCTTTAGTGTTAAGCAGTTTTATCGTTCGAACTGCAGTAACTGCCGATTTAATTCCAAACAAATCCACATACTTATAATATAAATAACTGACTGTAAAGAGTACTGCCAAAGATAAAATAAACATTATACTAAAACTTAAATTATAAGACAAATGAGCAGTTAAATGGTTCATTACATAACTCGAGAATGAGCATAAAATAAGTAGATGTAAAAGATATAAGGAGAATGAAATTTCCCCTAAAAAAACACATACGCGGCTTGCGAGTATTTTCTTTATCAGATTAGTGTTTAATACACATATTAATAATAAAAAAGCACCCGCAGTATGATAAAAATTGTAATATGAATCAACCATTAAAAAATTGAACTTTAAAAACCCGTAGAGATGAGTAGGTTCTCCGAATTGTTCCCGCCAAGGGTAGGATCCAAAAAAAATGGCTATTAAAAACATAAGTGAAATAATTAATCTATTCTTAATGATTAATCGATCACTAGCATAGAGATCACTCAATAATAACCCTAAGAAAAAAGCAAGGTAATAACTGTTCCAAAAAAGGATTAACAACAGGGGATATAAAATAAAACGGATCTTAGTTTTTCTGAAGAGAAACATAAATATGTAAATCATAATAGAACCATAAAATTCATATTTTAAGGTCCATAAAATCAAATTATAATTCTGCTTCCCATAAATAATAACCCCATACACTGCCTCTTTGAGAGCTTCAATAAAATCTGAGGAAAAACCATAAATACCAGGCAGCCATTTAAGAGAATCGTTTAACCCAATGAAGTCTTTATTGTAAAAAAGCCCTAATGAAAGGAGCAAAAATGCCAGCATTATTGAAACTGCAATTGGGATATTGAGACGAAAATAACGTTTTACAATGTTACTTAATAGATCGCTAAATCCAAATTTATCTTGACTCCAATATTTATAGCTTAAAACAAAACCACTAAGAATGAAGAAAATAAAGACAGCAAAACTACCATTATATATTACATTTATTGGTGAAGCAGATGCTAATACCTCGAACGAATTATGAGAATCATTTTTTATTCCCGTATGAAGTGCTGGAAAAAAACTTAAGGTATAATGTGAAAAAACAACCATTAAAGCTGCAAGTCCTCTGAGACCATTCAAGTACATTAGTTTACGATCTGACATTCCGGCCTCCATTGTTTTCGCAAATTCTCTCTGAATTCTTAGTTCATTCATGATGCTAACTAGCAATTTTAAAATTAATACATTATAGTTTTAATTAGATTCGATAGCCCATTTTCAATATCAAATTTTGGCGACCAACCCATTTTTTTTAATTTACTATTATCCAAATAGCTGGCCAAGATATCTCCTTCTCTAAACTCATCATACATCGGGAACGTGCTATTGTTTAACCCTTGATTCATTAAATCTAGAAGTTTATTAAGTGTTACGCCTTTACCAGTGCTCACGTTAAAAACTTCATTATCTCCGCTATCAATAACAAATAAATTTGCAGATACGATGTCCTTAACATAAATAAAGTCTCTTGTTTGTTCACCGTCTCCGTATATTACAGGAATTCCTTTATTTAATAATCGATCAAGAAAAATAGAAACAACTCCACCCTCACCTTTTGCATCTTGTCTTTCCCCATAAACATTAGCATATCGCAAAATTGTAAAAGAAAGGCTGTGATTACTGCAAAAAGCTCTTATATATTGCTCAGGAGTATACTTAGAGATCCCATAAAAAGATACCGGAGCAATTTTATGGTCTTCACTAATGGGTAATTGCTCCGGGTTTCCATAGATTGCTGCTGAAGAAGGATATACTAGTTTCCTAACACCTGCATTAGAACAATATTCCAAGAGTTTAATGGTGCCTAGAATATTAATATTCGCATCATTTAAAGGATTATCCATTGACTTTTGTACACTTACCTGAGCAGCATGATGAAATACTATTTCGGGACCAAATTCCAAAATAGCTTTTTCGGCTTCTATAGACATAAAGTCTAGTTCATAGAAAAGTGCTGATTCGTTTAGATTTTTTTTCGAACCTGTGGACAAATTATCGATCACTAGAACTTCGTGACCTTTCTGGATTAATTCATCCACTATATGAGACCCGATAAATCCACATCCACCTGTAACCAACGATTTCATTTTATCCCACCTACATGATTATTTCAGACGTTTTCGCATAAGCATTTTTTTCAACGTAAACAATAGCGTTAGAAAAAAAACAGAGAATGTAAAAGCAAACGTAATAGCTGCCAATACCTTTGTTAAAATAACATCCGATCCAATAGATTGATTCACTAAGATCTCTGTTGAATCCTGAGCCTTAGAATATAAATCAATGACATTAGTTTTTTGTCCATCATAAACCTTAACTTTACCAGACCAAGCATGCTTTCCAAAGATCAATTTCGATCTTTCCTTCGAGGCAAATTTAAGGTTCAAAGGGGTTATTTCGCTTCCGGAGAATACTATTGCTCCCTCTTTTAATATCCATCCTTTTGGCAACTCAATTTCTGTAAGTCCTACTAAATTATCGCCATTTTTAATTCCTGTAAGCCAAACCTCAGATGTAGTAGTGGTTGAATTCACAGCTATTTCTGGTGTTAAAGTGACATTAGTGTAATTAATAGGAGTTATATATTCTTTTGGGATAAACAAAACGAATAAAACGCTTATTAAAGCAAGTAAGCCTGCCTTAGCTATTTTTCTTGATAACGCTCCATTTGAAATTATAAGACTAGCTCTCTTCAATAGAAATCTAATAACAAAATAAACAAATACCAATAAATAGACATAGATAAAAATTCTATATCCCATTCCTTTGTTATGAAGGGGAATAAAGACTTCACTGTAGGAATAAGAGAATAATAGAGCTAACAGTAGCGATAATACATTTAAGTTTTTGGCTCTCATCATTCAAACAACTCCATGATTTATTTAAACCATCTGTTTAACTTTAATCTTAAAAAAAGATTTATTAGAACTCTTCCTCTCTTTGAGTTAAAGATTCTCATAAGTTCATACTTATGTTCATTATCCATACCTTGATGATTGCTGGAATTGTATGCAACATCAGGGTAAGTCATTGCAGGATTATTCCAAATATAACCTGGTCCATTTGAATAAGTTAAATTAAAGATTTCAATGCCATATTGCTTATATAAATCCTCATGAAAGTGGCTTATTTTAAAGTACAAATCGTTTACAATTTTACGATTAAATTGCCTTGACATTGAATTACTGCGAATTCGGTACTGAACCAATGCCTCGGGTATGCTAATACCAGCACAGCCGTTCTCACACATTGAAATCCACGATTCATGATCTTCCATCCCTTTTTCCATTTCAAGCTTGTTCAAACCATACTCCAAAAAGTGCTTTTTTCGAATTACTGCAAATGCACTTAACATATTAGAGAGCAAAAGTAATGGGAATTCCGTATCAAAAGTTACCCAAACATCATTTTTCAAACCAAAAAAACGTACCCACGAATATACAAAAGAAACATTAGTATAACTATTAAGAACGTTTACACATCTTTCGTAGTACATCGAGGATATTAAATCATCTGCATCCAAAAAAGCAATGAATTCTCCTGTAGCAGCTCGTGCTCCTACATTACGCGCGTTAGATAACCCTTGGTTAACGATATGAATTACTTTTATAGACTGCATTGTAGATTCAATTTCATGTAAAATCTGAATACTATCCAAGTCATTACTACCATCATTTACAATGATTATTTCAATATCCTGATAAGAGCTTTCATTTATACTTTGAATTGTTTCTAATATAAGTGCCCCCATATTATAATAGGGGATAATTACAGAGAGTAGGCTTCTTTTTTCTGTACTGAAAGATTCATCTTTAAGATATGTTGTAGGAATGCTTGAATTTACAGGATACTTTGTACTTCGGTCTCGCACATTATCAATCCATTGATGAATGTTTATAGGTGGATTATCTTGATCAATAAAAAGTACGTTTTTAAAGTCGCTCAAATCATCCCTCAATTGATCATTCCAGCTTAAAATAAGTGGGGAGGCTTCAAGAACGAATTTATTCTTTTGATAAACCCAATAATCTGGAAACTTATACATTTCAGATTCATTAAGATCTTTTGTAGGATAATTGTGCATTGTTATTATAGTTACTTGATTCAAAGCAGGATGTTTACACCAATAATTTTGCAACAAAAAGAAGGGGAGTGCTCTGTTGTTGTTGTTTATAAGAATACATACTGGAACATTACGTGTAAGACATTGTTCAATTACAGCATTCGCCAAGTTTAAAGAACTAGAAAAATCCTTACTCAAATTATGGTTATCTACTCGTTCGTTTGAGTATGTAATAACATCTATCGGTTTAGACCTGAACAACCTATTACTCTCCCCAACTTCATGCAGAAAAACTTTATTAACATGTTCACATAGCCAGTCTTCAAATGCTTGCGGTAATTTTTGATTCAAATCATTTTCAATATACCAGAACTCCATTTAAACACCGCCATGCTTCTTAAATTCTTTTTTTGACTTGTCGATGAACAATTTTCAAAATCCTACCCGCAACTTTTCCTTTTTTCCCGCTAGTCGCATCAACTTTATGCTTCAACTTATGATAGATCTTCCTTGCTATCGAATCGAATGTGCTATAAGATACTTCCCTTAAATCAACCTGAGTATTGTTTTTAATTAAATAAGGGTATAACACGTACGGGTTCCAATCATTACTACGGGTAGAATAGTGTGTACTATAAATATAATTCTCATCTTGAGAAGTTAAAGTATGTTCTATTCCAATTGAAATCAACTCATTTGGAATAATGTACCCTTTTTGTTGAAAAAACTTTTTTTCACCCAACTCCTGTAGTCGAATGTCATAAACATCTCTTATTGATTTACTGTAACTATCGAGTTTAAGGATTGCTCTTGTTAATCGTGTGTAATTACGGTAGGTATAAGGTTCTAATAAATTGATTTGTTCGTATTGATCAGTGTTTTTAAGTTGTGCTCCTACATATTGAATTGAATCATTTGACTCAAAAATATTTAGAGCCCTCGTGATATAATCATCATCAATTTTGTCATCGCAATAACAAGTTAGAACAAATTGATTAATAGGCAACAAATCGTCTATACTACCATCTAATCTACGCGCATATCTTAGTTTCCCCAAAAAATGCACTGGTGTTCCTGGAGGTTCCAATTTTAAAATATAACTTTTTTGCTTATCTACTTTTGTGTGATTAACTAAGTTCGTAGACTCAAATTGATCATTTTGTCCTTCATTCAATATTACTAAAGAACATAGCAATTCTTCCCTATTATCCAAAATAGAGGTTTTGTTATTCCCAATATTATTGGGACGATTAGTAACTACTCCATCGTATATCTCATTAAACTGTTTATTATTAATCACTTTATATGGAAGACTCATGTTTAGTCTTAACTGGTAACTTTCAAACATCCGTTCCATCTGTAAGACAAGCTCACTAGAACTGCCTTGATAAATAAGCGCATTTTTGTCATGTACAAAATAGTCCCTGAAGGCTGGAATATTATTGGCAATTATCGGAACTCCAACATTATACAATTCATGAATGCTGTAGCAGAATGATTCTACATAATTCGGGAATACCGCAAAACAAATAGTTTTTAATAATTCTTGAAGCTTCTGATGGTTCAGTTGCCCTGTAAATACAAATCTGTCTCTCAAATGCTCCGGTATTCTAGACAACAACTGAGACTTGTAAGGCTCACCATTTAGATCTAACCCATCATATCCAACCAGATAAAAAATGCTATCATTCTCCGGTCTTTTTATCATTAATGCAATTGCTGCATCAACAAAAAGATCTACTCCTTTCAACTGAAAAATCCTTCCATAAAACAAAACATTTTTTTGTCCCTCATTTACGGAATAAGTGACATCATTCCATAACTCAACCGGAGGCGGGGACACTACTACTTTCTCAGAACTAACACCATAACGTTTAGTATAAAGTTCTCCCCATGCATTGGATGGCACCAAAAGAACATCAATATCTTGAATCACTTCTTTTTCCATTTGATACATTTGAAGTTTGTATAAGTCAAAGCTGTTTGGTACCTGTTCTAAATCCATCAAATCAATCGTACAATGAGCCCTTACTCCAAGAATTGTATTAGGAAAATGACCTTCAAACTGTTTTGCTTTGACTGAAAAATAACCGATACCTACGTAATCAAAAAACTCAATAAAATCCACTTGTCTGCTTTGACATAACTTTAAAAGGCCTCTATAAAATCGATAGCTCTTCTGCAGAAAAATATTTGCGAATTTCTCTCCTGAGGGCTCTCCAACAATCCATTCAGACAAGCAGATAATTGTTAGGTTTTGACTATTAGGGAGTCGAGGTTGATGTTCTACTGCATACAGATCACACTCATGTTTCGGCATATCAAGTAATAAGACTACTCGATTATCTGTATTTTGAAGCAGTTGTAACATTGCGTTATAAATAAATACTCCGCAACCACCAGCATTGATAGGGTAAAGTTCATAAGAGGTAAATACATAGGTCTTAGCCATTAATCTATTCCCCTTCGACAAAACTAATAATACTTAGCTCCGATGCAGTATCATTTTGCTGCTTCCATTCATTATACAAATCCATAATTTCCTTGCGATTTTTCAATGCATGTTCAGCCTTTTCAGCAATTTCAACAGGATCGTCAGGTCTATTAACCATTAAATAATCTTTCAATGGACTTCCATCAAAGTAATGATGATTGGGTCCTGTTAAACAAGGTACTCCAAGATTCATACTTTCTAGTGGAAGCAGAGGAGCACACTCTGAAAAAGTAACATATAAATTAATATCATTAGAGCTTATTCTATTAAGAAGCTCTTCTCGAGATACCGGGTTTTCAGAGCCGTCAAAATCAATTTTCAATTGTTGTGCGAATGATTTCATTCTGCTATTAAATGGAACTGCATTTATACTAGCATTTTTGATTAAGCTTACGGCAGCAATTTGAGTATATGCATTCTTATTCCAAGTATTCCCAGATGCATATATACCTATTTTCACGTCATTAGTATTCGCTCTAGCTTTAGGTGTTTGAATTACAACAACATCTTTTACAGTATTCTTGACAAAATAACTTGGATATCCGTTCTTACCATATAATTGTGCCATACTTTCTTTCGCAAAACCCCATCCATCTACTATTCCTTCATCACACAATTGTATAATTTCCTGATAACGACTCCATGAGTAGTCTTCATACATATGCGTAGTATTTCCATGCCAATAAACTTTAATAGAGATGTTATGGTCTAATTGTTTAAGAACCTTCGCTAGTTCGTAGTAACCAATAGCGAATCCACTAAAAATGATTGCTTTGGGCTTTCTATTTGCAATATATTTCCCTATTAGTTGAATATTATTAGAATCATATAGCTCTTTTATTGGAACTGTATGAGGAAATAGTTCTTTAGTTGAATGCGAAACACCTAACCACTCAGGTTGGTGAATAGCAATATTCGCTCCTTCAGGCATAGCTTTCAAAATAGTATCAAGCCAAGCATATCGCTTATTTTTAATTTCGGTAGACGTAACGTTGGGCTCAATGATTTCGGAAACTGCATTTTCAATGGCTTGTCCTTTTGAGCGCAATCGAAAATTCCGTCCAATATGAAGTAATTTTCTCGCTGGTTTAGATAATCTATATAAGCGATCCATACTTCTTAATTTTGTAATAACTCTCCAGGCAAGCGAGGACTCTATATCAAACAAACGTGTTTCTAAATGCACTTTATTAGATATTAACTGAGTTACTTCTTGCGACAGTCTCTGAGCTGTTGCTTTTTCATTAGAATACTGATCCTCCAGAGAAGCAAGAAGAACTAAGCACTCATTGTACATTTTATTTAACTGATTATATTTTTCATCGACTTTTCCCTTTTCATCTTGTAAAGACGATATTTGTAACTCTTGTTGTTTATTTTTTTCTTCTATATTTATATTCTTCTGTTCTTCTTCTATAATTCTTTGCTGTAATTCAGAAATTGTTTGCTGTGATTCGGATAGAACTTGATTCATTTGAAATTCATTTTCAATACGCTTTTTTAATTCTTCAGAACGCCACCCTATCTCCCCTTCGAACTTAGCTATTGTGGGTCTAATCTTTTGGTCCATTAAATAGAGTCGGGAGAATAGAACCTTGTCCTCTAAATCTTCTTTGTTCCATTTATCTGACAACTGTATATAATAAATATCTTGTTCAGAAGCGACCTTTGAAAGAACAGAGCAGGATAGATTTAACTTGGAATAATCATGTACTATTGAATGTTGCCAGCATCCATTATGATCAGGGAACTTTAATTCAGAATACTCAGCGTAATTGTTCTCAAAATGAATAATACCATGTTTAGATACACGGATAAGCTCTTTCAATATCCCTTCCAAATCATTCGGATTAATATGAATCAATACAGAAACAGTATATACAAAATCAAAGTATCCATCAGGATAAGGAAGCTGTGTCCGTGGCTCAATCAACACAATTTTCTCAAACAGCTCATCCTTATGGGCAAGTCGTTTTTTTAAACTTTCAATCATTGTAGGACTTTGGTCAACACCATGAATGTCGACATTAGCTATATCACTCAAATAATCGATATGTCTTCCGAACCCCACTCCAAACTCCAACACTTTTGTTTGCTCTGTCATATTAGAAAAAATATGCGTCAGAACGACTTCTTGAATTCCATATAACGGCTGTAATGAACGTCTTTTATCAACTTCATCAGCCCAACCCAATCCGTTTTCTTGCCACCATGCTTCATTTTCAAATATACTATTTGACACTATTATCACCTTCTGTTTCTATTTGAATTGGACAGTATACCTTATAGTGCACAGGCCGATCTATTTTTCTAATTACCTCAAATGCAGTAACCCCATCAATTTGTTCATATAAAAACACATCAGAATAATCCCGATTAGTAACCCGATTAACAGCAACTGAAATCGAGTAACTTCCTTGCCGAAGCCAAATCGGAAAAGTAAATTTCACAGATTTACGTTCATTTTTTTTCAAGGATACAAGTTCTACCTTTTCATCAAACATTGTTGTACCATATAAATCAACACCTGTTATATCCCGAACAAGGAATGATACGTTCACGTTGTCTACATCCTCTTTTGAAGTGATATTACATACGACAGATGCTTGTTCTCCAAACTCGTAAGCTTTCGCTGGTTCCCCATTTTGATTAGTCATATGAACATCTGTAAAAGAAACTAGTCCTGACCCATATTTAAATCCCTTATTCTCCTCAATAGGAGCTTGCAAAATTGCATTATCCTTTTCTTGCTCTTCATCACCATTATATTGATTCATTTCATCACGTATCATAGCCAGGTAATGATTGGTTATCTTTTCTGAGGTACCTTGGTCTAGCAAATTACCACGTGATATTAGAATGGCCGAGTGGCACATGGACTTGATTGCATCAACTGAATGGCTCACAAAAAGGAGGCTTACCCCTCTCTCTTTTAGTTGGCGCATCTTGGAGACGCATTTGGCTTGAAATGCAGCATCGCCAACCGCCAAAATTTCGTCGATAATTAAAATATCTGGTTCCATATGGATAGCTACAGAAAACGCTAGTCTGGCAAACATACCACTTGAGTACGTTTTAACAGGCTGATCTATGTGTTCTCCAATATCAGCGAAACTTTCTATTTCAGAGAATTTTCCTTCAATGGATTCCCTACTAATCCCAAACATAGTTGCATTTAAGTATACATTTTCCCTACCTGTGAATTCCGGGTTAAAACCCGAACCCAATTCCAATAAAGCTACAACTTTACCGAATATTTCCACTGTTCCAGTAGTAGGTGTTACTGTCCCTGCAATAATCTGTAGTAGAGTGGATTTGCCTGATCCATTCTTACCTACTATCCCTACTGTATCTCCCTTTTTAACTTCAAAAGAAATTGACTTAAGAGCAGAAAAAGTCTGATGCCTTGTTTCTGATTTTGAGGTTGAAAAAAAATCTTTCAATCTATCCGTAGGAGAATTGTACATCTTATATGTCTTGGAGACTTCCGTTACCCTTATTGCAACTTGCTCAGATGACATCTGCAAAACCCTTCCTTAAGTAATTGAAAATAGATAACCCTAAAAGAAATACAATTATTGATACAAGTAATGACGTGATATAACTGGAAACTGAAAATAATTGTCCATTAATAAAAACATTTCTAAATTGCGTGATAATTGGAGCAATCGGATTTAAGTGAATAAAGAACCTAAATCGCTCTGGAATAGCTTCAGCTGAGTAAAAAATTGGTGACATATAGAATAGGATATTCACCAGTAGACCCACCACATAAACCAGATCTCTCAAATAAATACCAAGTGCAGCAACAATAAGAGAAGCCCCAAGTGATAATATCATAATAGGAATTAATATCAGTGGGATAAAAATAAATGTCCAATTAGGTGTACTCAAAAACATAATTTTCCCAATTACCAAAAGCGCAACCGAAAAAAAACTATTGATAATAGTCGAAAAGACAATACTAAACGGGATTATTTCAATTGGAATTACAACTTTTTTTATATAATTTGAACTTTGACTTAATACATTTACGGATCTATTAACTGATTCCGAGAAAATCTGAAAAGGAATTAATCCGGCAAAAATCATCATCGTGTATAGCATATTTCCATCTTGAATGGAAGAATCGCCCCATTTAGATTTAAACACACTAACAAAAATAAAACTGTAAACCCCCAGCATTAATAAAGGAGACAACATAGCCCAGATAACACCAAGAACAGAACCTTTATACCTTTGTTGAAAATCTCTTTTCGTTAATTCAACAAGCAGATCCTTAGATTTATAAAGATTAAAGAAATATTTCTTAGACCTTGTATATAAACTCATCTTCATCGCCTTATCTATATATTATTTTCACTCTTGCTATTTAAAAAACCAAGCCACAATATTTTATTCTACCATAAATGTCTATCTATAATTATAATTAATGGCTTATAGGCATCCCCTCTATGTAATTGAATAGAAAAAGAATAAAAGGTAGATGTTAATTACTTCTATATCAACACAAAAATTGTTATGAGATCATATGCTGGCTCTGTCCCATATCCATATGCTAAAATATTGTCGTACCTACAGGAAAAGGAGATTATAACGTGTCGAAACCAGTATACGGTAAAAACGCTGTGCAGTCGAGAAATGTTGCAAAGATATCAGGCCCAGTGTGGGCATTAGTTGTTGGTTTTATTTTGTTTTTATTCTGGGCCCCGTTTCAGGTGGGCTTGTTTAATGGGCAGTTAGTAGACTTTGAGAAACCAATCTACGTATCTGCATTGCTTGGAGCATTGATGCTACTGGTTTGGGTGGGCCTGGACTTCAAGAAGTTCAAACTGGATGAGCGGCGGGACCTGATAGGCCTCTTTGCCGTGTTTCTACCCATCACATACGCATTGTCGCTGTTTGTCGCTGTTTCGCATTATATGGCGATGAATATGTTCTTTATTCAAAGCATGTACGCCGCTGTATTCATTATAGCGTTATATCTCTTGAAGCAAAAGCAAGTAAATGTTGTCATTGAGAACGCAGTGCTTGCGATTGCTTATTTCATTGTGGGCTTTGGTCTCCTGAATTGGCTGGGAGGTGGGAAGCTGGCGGGCAGTCTGGTAGGCTGGTTCTCCAACACAGTGCGCAACGGTATATATTTGGATGCTGTGATGACGGATTCCAACGGTCTTCGACTAACTTCCATTTTCCAATATGCCAATACTTATGCAGCCTTCCTGATGGCGTTTCTGTTCATTGCAGTGTTCGCGCTGGTACGCTCACGTAAATGGTATGGTAGGTTGACCCATGGGTTTATGTTGGTTCCTATCATTGTGTCCCTGCTGCTAACCCTCTCACGCGGCGGTCTTGTAATGCTGCCTGTGGTGTTTATATTGCTTCTATTGTTTTTAAAGCCTGCACAACAAATTCTGTGGATTATCCATCTGGGCATTGCCGGAGTGGTATCCCTCGTCATTACTAACCCGGTTACGAATATCGGGATAGAATTGAATACTGCCTTCTCCTCTTCAGCAGCACTCAAAGGCTGGGGTTACCTTCTTGGAGCTTCAGTAGTTGTAGCAGGTCTAGGTTGGGTCATCCAACGTTTTGCCGCTCCATGGCTGCAAAAGAAACTCGGAAGCTGGTCTTCACGTAAATGGACAGGCTTATGGCTTCCGCTGGGTTCCGTAGTGCTCATTGGTCTTGTAGCGTTCTTACTTATTGGTACAAGTGCTAAGAGCATCTTACCTAACAATATCGAGACACGTCTTGAAAATATCAACTTTAAGCAGCACAGTGTACTTGAACGTTTTACCTTTTACAAAGATGCTGTAAAAGTAGTGAAAGATTATCCGATCCTTGGTGCTGGCGGCGGCGGATGGTCTGCGCTTTACGAGCATTACCAGAATAACCCTTATGTCAGTCGTCAGGTACACAACTTCTTTTTACAGTTCCTGATCGAGGTAGGCATTTTAGGATTTATTGTATTTATGGGCTTCATTCTCTATATCTTCTATAAGTACATCCGCGGATATGTGAGACGGGACAAAGATGAATTCAATAATGGATTCTTCTATCTCATTATTACGCTTTCTATTCTTATTCACAGCTTGCTAGACTTCAATATGAGCTATGCCTTTATGGGCATTCTTGTGTTTCTCGGTCTGGCAGGGATGGCCGCTGTAATGGACAGCAAACCACTGCGCCGCAATTGGAATAAAGGTGGACTTCGCCTGGGGTATATGACTGTAATCACGTTAGGTTCCTTGTTCCTGCTACTCCTCTCAGTTAGCTACATCAGCTCCAGCAACGCTGCAGTTAGCTCCAAGCAACTTATGGATGTCAGCCAGTCGTATGAAGAAATCAAGGCTTCTCTTTCCAAAGCCCTGAAGAACCGTCCGACCCATCCTGAGTCGGTAGCAAGCCTCTCTGCCATAGATCAGCAGGTTTACAAACAAACCGAGGATGAACAATACCTGAACGAGTCCTACAGCCTGTTAACTCGCGCGCTTAAGGATGAACCGTACAATAAGATTCTTTTGAGCCAACTGATCACCTATTATAACCTTAAAGGTCAAAAGGATCTGGCTCTAGCGGTGTACCAGGATAATGCCGACAAGTTCAATTGGGACATCAACTGGTACAGCGGGCTGATCAGCAGTTCTTTTGAACTCGGTCAAGAGGCATACAACCAGAAGGACACGGCGAAAGAACAGGACTACTTTAAAACAGGCCTGGCAGCCTATGACCATGTTGTAGCTGGCGTAGAGCATCTTAAGACGCTCCCTCCAGAGCAAATGCAAGGACGGCCGTTCTCGGTCACTCCAGAAATTGCGCTGAATGCCGGTAAAATGCAGTACATGTCCGGGCAAGTTGAGGCAGCTGCAGAAACACTAAAACTTGGTCTCGGTCAAGATTATACCGACCTGAACAACCGGGAAATTGCCCGCTGGTACTTGGCGGCACTGAAGAAAAACGGTGGTCAGGATCAAGCCGTATACGATCAGTTAATCGCTGCGGAGCCTGCAGAAGCAGCTCAAATTGATGAAATTGTAGCTACGCAATACTAAACACCTGAATACATGCATTACATAAAAAACACGGGTATTTTCCTCGAGAGGAAATTTACCCGTGTTTTTTATTAGTAAATGAAAGATACAAGACGACTATTTCGCTTTAGCTGCTTCGCTCGCAATAATCTCTTTAAGATAAACAAGCAGATCGTCTTTTAAATCTTCATGCTGGAGTGCATAGTGTATTGTGGTTTGAATGAAGCCCATTTTCTCACCAACATCATGACGGTGGCCTTCAAAATCATAGGCAATAATCCGCTCCACTTCACTTAGGCGTGCTATGGCATCGGTAAGCTGGATTTCTCCGCCTACACCCACCTGCTGCTCACCCAGCATATCGAATATCCGTGGAGTCAGGATATACCGGCCCAGTATGGCCAGGTTAGAGGGTGCATCCTCGCGTTTAGGCTTCTCCACAAGGCGGTTGGCTTTGTAGACCCGATCAGCGATAGGAACTGCATCCACAACGCCATATCGGGACACCTCTTCCCAAGGCACAGGCTGCACGCCGACAATAGAGGATTTGTAATGATCATAAACCTCAATCATTTGTTTCAGACAGGGCTTATTCGATTCAACAATATCGTCACCCAGCAGAACTGCAAACGGCTCGTCCCCGATGAACTTGCGTGCGCACCAGATGGCATGACCGAGACCTCTCGGTTCTTTTTGCCGAATATAATGGATATCAGCCATTTCGGATGACTTGCGGACAGATTCCAGCAGTTCCCACTTCTGTTTCTCGGCCAAATTGAACTCCAGTTCGAACGAATTGTCAAAATGGTCCTCAATTGCACGTTTGCCTTTCCCCGTTACGATAATAATGTCCTCAATGCCGGAAGCTACAGCTTCCTCTACAATGTACTGGATAGTTGGCTTATCTACAATAGGTAGCATTTCTTTGGGCATGGCCTTGGTCGCAGGCAAAAAGCGTGTGCCGAGACCGGCAGCCGGGATAATGGCCTTACGAATCTTCATGACATAGGCTCCTTCTATTATAATCAATTCGATATTTCGCGGATGATGAGCTATATAAGATGAACTTAAGATCCGAACGATAGCTCGGTCGTCACTACGGTGGAATGTTTGGACTTCCGGCCGCTGTTGTCTCCAGATTTCTTTCCATTGTACCGCTGTTTGCGGTTGAAATCCGGAGACAAAGGCGGGCGCTATCGCTCCTTCAGTTCCAAACTTCCCCCTTCGTTCCTCTTCGCCTTTTGTTATTTTCTTTTGTTCATCTTATATAGCATTATTTTTTTAATTATAACAGTAATATCCCATTTTTGGCAGTTCGGTGCTCCTTAAAAATTGCTGAATGCTCTATTCACCCACATCCATCAAAACAAATCAGGCGGACAATCCGGAAAATTCCCCGTTTTTTTTGTCCGCCTGTTGTGTATATTCTTTAATTATTTCGCATTCACAAGTTGTCCGCGGGTAACGCCAAGCTGGTTGGTAGCCTTGAGGCTCTTCCATACTTGCGTCCCCGAGATTTCACCGCGCAATGCACGGCTATACAAGCTAATTACTTCAGCCACCTGCTCAGGTGTCTCTTCCAGGAACTCTACCCGGTATGAGGAGACTCCCAGCTCACGGAAGTTGTTCAAATACTCTGCACCGGATTGTTCTACAGCGTTATACACTGTGTTACGGCAGCCCTCATCCACACGTACAGGATGGGACATACCAATCCGATCCTGGAGAGACGCCCGATGATCTTCGCAAGGCCGTCCGCAGTTCGTGTAGTCTGTCCCTTCGCTCATGAAGGTACAGTACACGCAATGCTCAGTGTGGAACATCGGCAGATGCTGATGGATCACGATCTCCATCCGCGAGGTATCACTGCGACCGAGCAGGTCCACCATTTGTTGAATGTTCAGGTCATAGGATGGTGTCACCATATCGCAACCGGCTTCCAAGAACAGATCTACAGCCTTGTGGTTGGCAATATTCAGAGAGAAGTCGCCAATCAATCGTGGATGAACAGCATCCGGCTGTTCCATCCGGCGGCGCAGATAGTAATACAATGCACCTGTATTGCGGACCAGCACCGCATCCGGCTGAAGACGCAGAATATTGGCATGGTAGCCGTTCTCGTTCGGCATGTGAATACGCGGCGTTGCCAGCGCAATACTTGCGCCCGCAGCCCGCACAGCCTCGACGGCTGCCGGGAACTGCTTGATGAATTCAAAGTCGGCGTAAATGTTCTTCACGCCGGCCTTGAGTGCAGCCTCAACCTGCGGGAGGCTGCGGCACAGCGCGGTAAGCCCTGCCGCGCCGCTCACACCCCAGCCATCCCGTACAGCCGGGTTGGCTGCTTCAGCGACGCCCCTGCGGGTCGCGTCGCCGTAGACCTCTACCGCCCGTTTCACGTAGACGGGCGGTTTCGGGCGCTCGCCCGCAAGCAGCTCCACCGCGCGGCGGCGGATGCTGTTCAGCTCACGCATAGGCACGATGACGTCGCCTTCCAGATGCGACTCCAGCGCCTCTAGCTGAAACACCGTGCCGCCCAAGCGGCCGAATTGTTCTTCCAGCAGGACGGCGTCCATTGGACGCTTTTGCGCAGTCTCCAGCGCAAGCTCCGAATCTACCTGTACGGTCACGCCCTTTTGCGTGTCCGTCCACCAAGTTTCCAGCTTCTCACCGGCGCGGCCACTGACCTTCACCTGAACCGGGAATACCCGGTATGGCTTCTCGGTCTCGTAAGACTGACGCAGCGCTTTGTCCAGCGCTGGGTCATTGGTTTTCCAGATCCGGTCACCGACATGCAGACGGCGAAGATCCACATCATTGCGTCCAGCAATAATATCAACAACCCAACCTTCACCGGCTTCGCCTTCCAGCTTTACGCCTTTACGGCGCAAGTCGTAGACACGTCCGCCTTCTTCCTTCTTCGTAGGATCACCTGCGTCGAATACAATTCCGTCACCGCGTTTGAGCGGTGCGTGAATGCGGCAGACTACACCGTCGCGGAGAATTTGTTCAACCGTACCCAGGTAGACACCACGGCTTTTCGGGAATGTCCCGTCAACCAGTTTCTTATTGTTCGTTCCATCTAAGAAGCCATGCGTGAAACCCCGCGAGAAGCTCTGCTGCAGCTCACGCATTTCTTCCTTGGATGGCGCAGACCACTCACCATCAAAGTAACGGTCGATGGCCTTACGGTATTTGCTAACCACGTTAGCTACGTACTCAGGCGTTTTAAGACGTCCTTCGATTTTAAAAGAGGTTACACCTGCTTCAATCAATTCCGGCATCAGTTCGATAGCCGCCAAGTCCTTCGGCGAGAGCAGGTAAGTCACATCACCCATCGGTTTGATCTCACCATCGACCATCAGGTCATATGGCAGACGGCAGGCCTGAGCACATTCCCCACGGTTAGCAGAACGTCCACCCCACATTTCCGAGGTCAGACATTGACCGGAATAGGAGACGCAAAGCGCGCCATGAACGAATACTTCCATCGGCAGACGCGCCTGATCACCGATCATGCGAATCTGCTTCAAGTTATTTTCGCGGCCCAGTACCACACGTTCCATCCCGAACGGCTTTGTAAATTCAACCGCCTCCGGCGAAGTAATGGTCATCTGTGTGGAACCATGAATCGGGAAGTCCGGGGAAATCTCGCGGATCAGCTTAACCAGTCCCAAATCCTGTACAATCACCGCATCAACACCCGCATCAACGCAGGCATCAATCAGTTCCTTAGCTTCAGGTAGTTCATTCTCAAACACAAGTATATTAAAGGTCAAAAAGCCTTTTACACCATAGCTGTGTAGAAAAGCCATAATCTCCGGCAGCTCGTCCATGCGGAAGTTGTTCGCTCTAGCCCGTGCATTAAATTTCTCTACGCCAAAAAAGACAGCGTCCGCCCCGTTCGCCACAGCCGCCCGCATACAGTCCCAGTCACCAGCCGGAGCCAGCAACTCCACGTCTTCTCTGCGTATGTCCTGCTCTTTCATTTATATCCTCCCAAACCGTCCAAGACGGGTCATTTCTATACGTTTAACTTATTTATTGTATCAAAAATCACACCTATTCGCCATGTGTTTGCCAATATTTAATATAGCCCCGATTGTAAATAATTCGCTTTGATCGCAAATAAAAAGACACCTTTATTTCGCCACGGCGGTAAAGGAGTCTTTCGGACTTCACTTTTTAGTTATCCTGGATTGCCTTATTTTAGCTCAACCAGTTCATCACCATGGCATAATCGGAAACGACGAAGACAAGCAAGCTCACTGCACCAAAAGCAATGGCGAATTTGTTCTTCTGCGGAGCCTTCAGCAGCCGTACTACCCCAACCAAGATGAGGATCGTGAACAAAATCATGAATACATCAAAGGTATGAAATTTAGACGGTTCTTGCGCGGCAGCTTCTGCAAGCAGCATGGCGATACCTCCTCAAAAGTTTTGTCAAGCAAGCGCCTCTATTCCCATATTCCCTTCTATGTTATCGCTACCATTTGGGCTGCGCAAGAGGTATTGTACAAAAAATGAGGGAAATGTCATGAAAAATATAATTTTCATCCATTTTTCACTTAAAAGAGATGATTTTCATCATTTACACAAAGGGATGGTTCCAAACTCCCCCTTTGTGCCTTCTCGCTTACCTTTACTTTTTGTTCAACTTGTATAAGCTTACCTTTCTTTTGGCTATGAAAAAAGAGCCACGCTATCGCGTGACCCTCTACCTAAGATTACATCCTCTAGCTAATATCCGATGTCTCCAACTGCAGGGCTTCGGTCCGCTCCGTATCACGGAGCAGGATGGGCTTCAAGTATCTGCCCGTGTAGGATGCCTCAACAGTTATCAGCTTCTCTGGAGTCCCCGTAGCCAGCACAGTTCCTCCACCACTGCCGCCTTCCGGTCCCATATCGATCAGATAGTCGGCGGTCTTGATAACATCCAGATTGTGCTCAATAACAAGCACGGATTCTCCGGAATCAACAAGGCGATGTAGTACTTCCAGCAAGCGGCCGATATCATCCACATGTAGTCCTGTTGTAGGCTCGTCCAGGATATACAAAGTCTTGCCTGTGCTGCGGCGGTACAGCTCGGAAGCCAGCTTCACGCGCTGTGCTTCTCCGCCGGACAGTGTCGTTCCCGGCTGACCGATCTTAATGTACCCGAGACCAACATCGAGCAGCGTCTGCATTTTGCGGTGAATACGCGGAATGTTAACGAAGAATTCTGTTGCATCCTCCACAGTCATTTCAAGCACATCAGAAATATTCTTGCCTTTATATTTCACTTCCAGGGTCTCACGATTATATCGCTTGCCTTTGCAGACCTCACAAGGCACATAGACGTCCGGCAGGAAGTGCATCTCGATCTTGATAATTCCGTCCCCACGGCAGGCCTCACAGCGTCCACCCTTGACGTTGAAGCTGAAGCGGCCCTTCTGGAACCCGCGCACCTTGGCCTCATTGGTCTTGGCGAACAGATCACGGATATCATCGAACACGCCCGTATACGTGGCCGGATTAGATCGTGGAGTCCGTCCGATTGGCGACTGGTCAATTTCAATCACCTTGTCCAGATTCTCAAGCCCTCTAATCTCTTTGTGCAGACCTGGACGAACTTTCACCGCTTTGTTCAGATGGCGAGCGAGACTCTTGTACAGGATCTCGTTGACCAGAGAAGACTTACCAGACCCGGATACACCTGTTACGGCCGTAAAGACACCCAACGGGATTTTAACATTGACGTTCTTCAGATTATTCTCTTTAGCACCACGGATCTCCAGCCAACGGTCATCTGTTGGGCGGCGTTTGGAGGTAACCGGGATAAACTTCCGGCCACTTAAATATTGTCCCGTCAGGGAGTTAGGGTCCTTCATAATCTCTTCCGGCGTACCCTGAGCAATGACTTGACCGCCATGAATCCCTGCACCCGGGCCAATATCAATGATATAGTCGGCAGCCATCATCGTGTCTTCATCATGCTCAACCACAATCAAGGTGTTTCCGAGGTCACGCATATGCGCAAGGGTAGAAATCAAGCGATCATTATCACGCTGATGCAATCCAATGCTCGGCTCATCCAGAATATACAGTACGCCCATGAGACTCGAACCGATCTGAGTCGCCAGCCGGATACGCTGTGCTTCCCCTCCAGACAAGGAGCCTGCTGCCCGGCTGAGTGTCAGGTAATCCAGACCTACGTTCACCAAAAAGCCTAGACGGCTGCTGATTTCTTTGAGAATCAAGTTAGCAATAGCTTGCTCTTTCTCAGAAAGAACAACATGTTCAAAGAATTGCTCGCAATCGCCAATAGAAAGATCCGTAACATCAGCTATATTGCGATCATTGATCGTCACTGCCAGAATCTCTTTCTTGAGGCGTTTGCCTTTGCAGACATGGCAAGGCTTCGCACTCATAAAACCTTCGATGAACTCGCGGATACCGTCCGATGCCGTCTCACGATAACGGCGCTCCAGATTGGGAATGATACCTTCAAAGGCAACCAAGGCATCTTTCTTTTGCCCAAAATCATTCTCGTAACGGAAACGGATCTTCTCACTACCTGTGCCGTTCAACAGTTTATCCATATGATCCGGTGTCAGTTCGCTTACCGGTACGTCTTGCGGAATATTAAAATGTTCGCAGACAGACTTCAAAAATTGTGGGTAGTAGTTGGAGGTGCTGCCCGTCCAAGCTAGGAAGGCCCCGTCTTCAATGGATTTCCCCGTATCTGGAATCAGCAGATCAGGATCGACCACCATTTTCACACCCAGACCATCACACTCACTGCAAGCACCGAATGGACTGTTGAAAGAGAACATCCGCGGAGCCAACTCTTCTATACTGAATCCACAGACTGGGCATGCGAAGTTAGAGCTGAACAGCAGTTCTTCCTGGTCGATAATATCAACAAGGATCTTGCCGCCCGACAACTTCAGCGCAGTCTCGATGGAATCTGTCAGCCGGGTCTCGATATCTTCCTTGATGACAATCCGGTCCACAACCACTTCAATGCTATGTTTCTTATTCTTCTCTAGCTCGATATCCTCGGTCACATCACGCAATTCACCATCCACGCGCACGCGGACAAAGCCCTGCTTGGAAATATCGGTAAATAGACCTTTATGCTCGCCCTTACGTCCTGAAATCACAGGAGCCAGTATTTGCAAACGTGTCCGTTCTGGATACTGCATAATACGATCCACCATCTGTTCAACTGTCTGCGAGGTGATTTCAATACCATGGTCCGGGCAATGCGGATGACCGATACGTGCGAACAAAAGCCGCAGGTAATCATAGATTTCTGTGACCGTCCCTACCGTGGAACGAGGGTTGCGGCTAGTGGTCTTCTGGTCGATGGAGATTGCTGGCGACAATCCATCGATGGAGTCTACGTCCGGCTTCTCCATTTGTCCTAGAAACTGACGGGCGTAGGCCGACAGCGATTCAACGTAACGCCGCTGACCTTCAGCGTAGATCGTGTCAAACGCCAGCGATGATTTGCCGGAACCACTAAGCCCTGTCAGCACGACGAAGCGGTCGCGGGGGATTGTCACGTCTATATTTTTAAGATTGTGCGCCCTAGCGCCTTTAATTACAATATTTTCGTTCGCCAACACTATAACCTCCTAGAGTTCACCCACCCCACTTCAACTTTCCAAGATAGACCCGGGAACTGAGGCTCTCAGGGCAACGCTCAAGAAGCTGTAGTGATGGGTGGGATTGTGCGGAATGGATCGACTGAACTGAAAGCCGTACAAAGGAATGATCTAAAAAGAACGGCCTGGGATAGCGCCGTTCAAATTATATTTTTTTATCGGAAAAAGAGCACCTTTAAGCGGCTATTCGGCACGCAGCTCCAATAAGGCATCACGAAGCTCTGCAGCACGTTCGAACTGGAGGTTCTTGGCCGCGTCCTTCATCTCGGCTTCGAGACGCTGCATCAGAGTCTGGCGCTCTTTCTTGCTCATCTTGCCACCCGCCCCAGTCAGATAATCAGCCTTCGACTCTGCAACCTTCGTTGCCTCGATGACATCACGTACCCGCTTATGGATCGTTGTTGGTGTAATTCCATGCTGTTCATTATGAGCGATCTGGATGGAACGGCGACGCTGGGTTTCACTGATGGCCTTATCCATCGAGTCCGTGATCCGGTCACCGTACATCAGCACCCGTCCTTCGGAGTTCCGAGCGGCGCGGCCGATAGTCTGAATGAGCGACCGCTCCGAACGAAGGAAGCCTTCCTTGTCGGCATCGAGAATCGCTACCAATGATACTTCTGGGAGGTCAAGGCCTTCTCTCAGCAAGTTAATCCCCACGAGCACATGGAACGTACCCAGACGGAGATCGCGCAGAATGGCCATCCGCTCCAAGGTCTTGATATCGGAGTGCATGTAGCGGACCTTGATTCCGATATCTTTAAGATAATCGGTCAGGTCTTCCGACATTTTCTTGGTGAGAGTAGTGACCAGCACCCGTTCATCCTTGGCGATGCGATCATGTATCTCGCTGATCAGATCGTCGATCTGACCCTCGGTTGGACGAACCTCAATAATAGGGTCCAGCAATCCTGTAGGCCGGATAATCTGTTGCACCATTGTCGGACAATGCTCCAGTTCATACGGTCCCGGTGTAGCCGACACATATACGAGCTGGCTTGCCTTGCCCTCGAACTCCTCGAATTTGAGCGGCCGGTTATCAAGCGCAGACGGCAGACGAAACCCATGATCCACGAGAACGTTCTTGCGCGCTTGGTCACCATTGTACATGGCCCGAATTTGTGGCAGCGTCACATGTGACTCATCGATGACAATGAGCATGTCATCCGGAAAATAATCCAATAACGTATAGGGGGTCGCCCCCCGTTCCCGGAAAGTAAGCGGACCCGAGTAGTTCTCGATTCCGGAGCAGAAACCCACTTCCTTCATCATCTCGATATCATAGCGTGTACGCTGCTCCAACCGCTGTGCTTCCAATAGCTTGCCTGCATCGCGCAGTGCAGTCAGCCGTTCTTCCAGCTCGCGCTCAATGTTGACGAGTGCCACCTTCATGGTCTCTTCCTTCGTTACAAAGTGAGATGCTGGAAAAATAGCAACATGATCGCGCTCACCGATCAGCTCACCTGTCAGCACATCAATCTCTGTAATACGCTCGATCTCATCGCCGAACAGTTCGACGCGAACGGCGTGTTCTCCTTGCGAAGCCGGGAAGATCTCAATGACATCACCCCGTACACGAAAAGTCCCGCGCACAAAATTCATATCATTGCGCTGGTATTGAATATCTACAAGCCGGCTGAGAATCTGATTGCGCGGCTTCTCCATGCCTACCCGGAGCGATAGCAGTAATCCGCCGTATTCCTGCGGAGATCCAAGGCCATAGATACAGGACACGCTCGCTACGATAATCACATCACGGCGTTCGAACAAAGAACTGGTCGCCGAGTGCCGCAGCTTATCTATCTCTTCATTTATGCTGGAATCTTTCTCAATGTAGGTATCGGAGGAAGGAATATAGGCTTCAGGCTGATAGTAATCGTAATAACTGACGAAATAGTCTACCGAGTTGCTAGGAAAGAATTCCTTAAACTCGCTTGCGAGCTGTGCAGCCAGTGTCTTGTTGTGTGCGATAACGAGTGTTGGACGGTTAAGCTTCGAAATCATTTGTGCGATGGTAAAGGTCTTCCCTGTCCCTGTTGCTCCCAGCAGCGTCTGGTGCCTCTTGCCCTGCCGGATGCCTTCTAGTAGTTCTTCTATGGCATGAGGCTGATCGCCCTGGGGTGTATATTCGGACTCCAGTTCAAAAGTCTTCGTGCTGAGGACAATATCACTCATTTGCCCGTCTCCCCTCTATCGACTAAAATATATTAATATATTATTGTTATCTGAAAATAAGCTCTTCATACGATGGTGATAAAATTTGGAAGATAAGAATACTTGTTCCCGTTCATTATACAGTGTTGACGGTAACGTTGCAAACCATAATATATAGAAATTTAAGGAGCATGCAGCATGGATATTACTTCAATTATCGGCATTGTGGCCGGACTCGCGGCCATGGTCGGCGGCTTCTTCTGGGAAGGCGGAAGCCTCACCGGCCTGCTACAACCGAACGCTGCCCTCATTGTTTTTGGAGGAACGATTGCAGCTGTACTGATCAGCTTTCCAGCGTCCAGATTGCGCACCCTTCCTGCAGCACTCTCGCTGGCTTTTGCCAAAAACGCTGGAAACACTGAAGAAAAAGCCGAAGAAATCATTTCGATGGCTGCTATTACCCGGCGTAACGGGGTTCTTGCTCTAGAGAAAAGAGCAGAGGAGCACCCTGACCCCTTCACCCGCGAAGGTCTGCAACTCATGATCGACGGTACTGACCCTGAGCAGGTTCGGCAAATCCTGGAGCTGGAGATGGACGCTTTGGAGGCCAAACATGAAAGCTATGCCAAGATTTTCGAAGCAGCCGGAGGCTATGCGCCTACTATGGGCATTATCGGTACAGTGATGGGTTTGATTCATGTATTAGGAAGTCTAACTGATCCTTCAAGTTTAGGCCCCTCCATCGCGGTCGCCTTTACAGCAACGCTGTATGGGGTTGCCAGCGCCAATCTTATTTTTTTACCCATTGCTTCCAAGATTAAATCCCGCAGCCAGGAGCAACTGCATGTGATGGAAATGCTGCTCGTCGGCATCCTCGCTCTTCGTAACGGAGAGCCTCAGCAGCTGGTGCGCAAGAAGATGAATTCATTTATTGATGATTCGACTCCAGCTCCCGCTGAGTCCATCCGTTCAAGAGGCCTTTCATGAGACAGCGAAATCGCCGGAAGCAGAGAGGAACCGAACAGGACAGCCGTGACCGCTGGATGATCACTTATGCAGACCTTATTACGCTACTGCTTATTTTTTTCGTCGTACTTTATGCAATGAGCAGCCTGGACGCAGAGAAGTATAATGTCGTCACTGGCTCGTTATCCCAAACCTTCAAGAACGGGAGTGCTTTATCGGTTGGAGGCAACGGTCTTCTGGATGGGCAAAAAGGAGTAAACGGTATCAACCCGGGTCAGCAGTCTCAACCAGGCAGTCCGGCAACAGGAAAAGAGCAGGGCGTAGGCGGAACTCAGACCCACGAAGGACCTTCGCCAACGAATTCAGATAACATGAAACCTTCGGAACGAGAGCTGGCTTTCCGCGAGCAAGAAGCCCGGCTCGCCGAACTGATGGGCGTGATCACTAAATACGTACAGGACAATAATCTGGGTGACCAAATCTTTGTGGCAGACAAGCCGCAGGGTATCGCGATCACACTCAGTGACCGTTTTTTATTCGATCCTGGTAACGCAGCACTAAAAGCCCCTGCCCTTCCGGCGTTGAAGCAGCTGTCGGGTCTATTCCACGGAATCGGCGCTACAATCAGCATTGAAGGCCACACCGACAACATGCCCCTCTCAAGGCTATCCCGTTACAACGACAACTGGGAGTTGTCCGGGGCCCGGGCCCTTTCTGTGCTGCGCTACTTTGTGGACAAAGAAGGGCTGAAGCCAAGCACGTTCCAGTATGCTGGTTATGGGGATACGCGCCCTGCCTCCGACAATTCTACCGAAGCCGGGCGGCAGAAGAACCGCCGAGTAGAGATTATCGTGCTGCGTCAACTTCAGGGCAAATAACGGACCTATGCAGGTATGGTATATATACGAAAGTCAGAAAAGCTCCCGGCCGTCTATTAAACGGCCGGGAGCTTTTGTCATACATATTTAGCAATTCCATCTATTCTACTAGGCACAAAGATCTAATGTTTCATCAACACGCATCAAAACCCCTCTCTAAATTCATTAAAATTTCAGATAACAACCTAATAAATCGGCTTCTCAAGAATGGAAAATCGTGTTATTGTCGAATTGTGAGGAATAGTTGATTTCAAAAGGGGATGACTTATGAAGTTTAGTATCAGCAACAAAATATTAACTGGCTTTTTAATTATTTCAATTTTTTTGGGATTTATCAGTTTCATATCTTTTTACTATTTACAGGAGATTGACGAATCGTACACAGATTTGGTTAGCAGGCGACAAAATATCTTAGCTAATTCCAAAGATATCCGAGCAGACTCTATACAGCAAATGAGCAGTTTACGCGATTATATGCTCAACCAGGACAAAGGGCAGCTTGATAAGCTACATGATGTGAATGGGAAAATGTCAGAACTTGCGATCGCCACTTTAAGTATGGTACGGCTGGATATCGATAAAAACGACATCAAAAAATTGCACGAACTGAATCAACAATTTAATACAGATGCCACCAAGGTTGCTGCATTAATAGATTCAAATAAAGAAGCTGGAATAAAGTCCTCTGCTGATGTACTTCAGATTGGTCGGGATATGCAGGAGTTGGCGAGCAGTATTGCCGACAGACAGCAGAAGCTAGTTGATGAGGGATCTCAGAACAATTCGGCAATGGTTGCCTCAATCAAAAGGACAATCATGATCATTAGTATCGCAGCCTTCCTACTGGCTATTCTTGTCGGTATCCTTATCTCCAGAATCATTTCCAAACCCATTGTTTCTATCGCTAACGCCGCCAAAGAAATCGCTTCGGGTAACTTGACTCTTAAAGCCATCGAGACCAAGAACCGGGATGAGGTCGGTGATTTAGCTAAATCCTTCAACCAAATGGTGACGAATCTTCGGGAACTGATTGCCCAAACCACTACAAGTGCTGAGCATTTGGCGGCAGCTTCAGAGGAATTGACGGCGAGCGCTCAACAGACTAACGTCGCCACAGAACAAATTGCTACCTTTATAGAAGAAGTAGCCACCGGATCAAACAAACAGACTCATAGCGTAAGAGAAAGTGTGTTAGCCGTCAATGAAATGTCCTCGGGTGCACAACATATTGCTGCCAATGCGCAAAATGTCTCCTCCTCCGCTTCTGATGCCGCAGAAAAATCGTTTGAAGGCAGCCAGGTCATTCAACAGGTTATGGATCAGATGAACTCCATCCACCAAACTATTAAGAATCTATCGAACGTGATTCATGGGTTGGAGACGAGATCCCAGGGCATTGGGGAAATCGTTAAGATGATTACCGACATCGCCGCACAAACAAACTTGCTGGCATTAAACGCTTCAATTGAAGCAGCACGGGCAGGAGAACAGGGCAGAGGTTTTGCAGTAGTGGCAAGTCAAATTCGAAATCTAGCTGAACAGTCTTCCCAGTCTTCACGCCAGATTGCCGAACTGATCTTAAGCATACAACAGGAAACACAGGACGCAGCGCAATCTATGGAAGCCAGCATACAAGGAGTGGATGAAGGCATTCTTGTAGTACATATGGCGGGCACATCATTTGAACATATCGACCAATCGATACAACGAGTATTAACACAAATCCAAGAAGTTGCTGCTTCTGCGGAAGAAATGTCTGCAAGTTCAGAACAAGTCAACAGCTTAATGGAATTTATATCTACAATTGCCCATGAGTCAGCATCCGGCATTCAAGAGATCTCCACTTCAACAGAGGAGCAACTGGCCTCAATGGAAGAAATCTTCTCCTCTGCTTCATCCCTATCCCAAATGGCTGAACGGTTACATAGTCAAATCGACAGATTCAAGGTTTAGGCACGTTATCGCAACTAAAGATTTATTTAACAACAAAGAGCGAACGGGCATAGACCCGTTCGCTCTTCGAATTAAATTGATAATCTCATCAAAAAATTCTCACTAAAACAACAATAAATGCGATAATCCCTACCAGAATTAGCAGGTTCGTCACTTGTCTTATGAACCCTGGAGGTCCCTCAAGATGCAATTTCTTTTCGTTGACATCAAAATTCGCTTTGGCTCCATAAGGGTCCATTGGTGGAGACTGCGGTGGTATGTTGTGACCATCGGACATAACGTCAGCTCCTTTTGTTAAGGGTTCTTAATTATAGCATTTATATGCAATTTTCCCAACTGCGTTTACTCACCTGTCACCTTCTCGGGCTCACGGAACATGTATTTCAGTAGCGGTGGAGTGACTAGGGTTGTCACAACCACTACAATAATTACGGATGTGAAATACTCTGGATGCAGCAGCCCACTTTGTAGTCCAGTAGCCGCTATAATCAAGGCAACTTCACCCCGTGAAATCATACCTGCGCCGATAATTGCCGAGGAACGGGTGTTAAAGCCGGTCAAGCGCGCCCCAAGGCCGCCGCCCAGCATTTTGGTCAGAATAGCGACAACAGTAAGCAGCACGACAAAGCCAATCTGTCCTCCTACACCAGCAAAGGTTACGTTCAATCCGATACTCACAAAAAATACCGGTACAAAAACTGAATATGCAATGGGCTCAATCTTGGTCTCTACCGTATGTTTGAATGAGGTTTGGGCAATCGCAATACCAGCAGCAAAAGCGCCGATAATCCCGGCCATCCCGAGCAGTTCAGCAAAGTATGCATAACCAAAGCAAATCACGAGTGCTGCAGTAATTGTAGCCTCAGTAACTCTTAGTGGAGCAAGCCATTTCATCAGCCTTGGCACTAGGAAAGCACCAGCAATGATCGCGACGGCAAAGAAAAGTACCTTTTTACCAATCAGCAGTCCGATAGACACTTCCGCCCCTGTACCGAAAAAGCTCATCAACACGGCCAGTAAAATCACTACCAGAATATCATCCACTACGGCAGCGCCAAGTATCGTCGAACCTTCGCCCGAATTCAGCTTGTTCATATCCTTTAAAACCTGGACAGAGATGCTCACAGAGGTGGCACTCAGAATGACTCCCATAAACAAGGCATTATGGTCAGCAAAACCAAACCATTCTCCTATAGCAAAGCCACCTGCAAAGGGTAATATGATCCCGCCCACTGCCACAGCAAAAGCCGATTTCCAGTTCTTGCGGAGCTGCTCCAGATCCGTCTCAAGACCGGCTATAAACATCAGCAATAGTACGCCGATCTCAGACATATAATGAATGAATTCCCCATCCTGTACCCAACCTAGCACAGCAGGCCCTAGAACAATCCCGATGATAAGCTTGCCCAGTACTGCTGGTTGTCCCAGTCTTACAGACAGATCACCGGCAAGCTTGGTAAATAATAAAATCAACATCAGATAAAGAATAAATTGCATGGTTTCTCCCACTCCTTTTTCTCTGTCCGGGCTCCTCCTATGATATTAATGATGTCCTAAAAAAGACAAAGAGGAGCCCTTGGTGACAGGCTCCTCCTAATAACAATAAAATATGCAGTTGAATAATTGTAGATTGATTATAACATGGGCTTGCGGCGATGTCTGCCCCTGGCGACGTTGCGTTATAATCCTTACCCTTCAAGAGTTATCTCTCGGGAGAAACGGCATGCACTATCGGTTTAGAGTTGTCAGCCTATACTATGCTCCGCTTCCCGCCTCATTAGGGCGTAGCGTCGCTGATCCAATCGCTAGCAGTATGGCAGCCATGAGGCCCAAAATAGCGAACGGCAGCCACAGCTCGGACCAGTCACCTCCAGTTGCGGCGACATCAACCGCCTGCATTGCCCATTTTTGAGGAACAAAGTTGGCAATTTTCTGCATGTAGTCTGGCATGATGGAGATCGGCCAGAAGCAGCCGCCTAACATGCAGGTAGGCGTTAGAATGAGTGCGTTCAGCATACCAGTATTATTCTGGTTGCGGACTAGCCCGGTAATGGTGCTGGCAATCCCCATGGATACCAGCATAAAAGCGGCCAACACCAGGAAGTAGAGATACAGCGGAACCCCGAAATCATATCCAAGGATGCCACGAGTCAACGTAAGTAACGTGATAATCTGAATTAACCCGACCAGGAAACTACCCAGGAAGTTACCTATAGCAATCTCGTAAGCGTGCACAGGAGCACTAAACATTCTCATCATGGTTCTGTCCCTGCGGTCTTTGACAATGATGGAGACGGAACTGGTCACAAGTCCCATCAGGAACAATAATGTAAACCCGGTAACACTAGTCTGCTCTGCTCGGGGATATAGATTATAGTCCGTGCGCTTGCTTCCGACCTTATGCTGTTCGGCCTGCTGCAATACTGCGGAGAACTTAGATTCAGCATTGCCCCCGGCTGCGCTAGCCGTCCGCACAGCCTCAGCTGTATGGCCCATGCGCCCGGCAATGTCTTCGGCCTTGCGCTGGAGCATGATTGAACTCTCCGAGATTTTCAGCTCATAGAAGCTGATCTGTGGCTTCTTCCCGGCAAGCAGGTCCTCTGTATAACCAGATGGAATGAATACACCAGCCGTTCCTTTTTGATCCGTAACCTTAGCCTTTAGCTCCGCTTCGCCAGAAGTCTCGACCATCTTGTAATCCCCGGTAGCGGCAAGCTCCGCAATGACATGTCGGCCACCTGCACCGCTGTCCTGGTTAGCGTACAGCACTACAGCGGGTTCCTCACCCGAACTGCCTGTGGTCGTTATAATTACCGACACCACAATACAAGGCAACATAATATAGATCAGCAGCCCGGAACGGGAACCAATGGTCCGTTTCGCCATATTCCAGGCAATGGTCATGATGTTACGCATGGTAACCCACCTTCCGGTATGAGATGAGGGCTGCGCCAAACAGGACGACACAGATCAGTGCCATGGCTAACAGATTGGGCATGATTTTGGATACATCTACATGCAGCATCATTCCGAGGATCGCCTGCATCATCCAATGGTTAATCGTGAACGCCCCCACAGAGTTGACCCAGGATTCGGGGAGGGGAGCCATCCCTCCGCTCAGAAATGTCATGCAGACGGTGAGCACAGTTATCACACTGCGGGCACTTGCTCCGCTTTTGAAAAACATGGACACTACGATAGATAGCGTCATGGACGCAATAATCATCAACAGACAGAATAGTATCAGAAGAACTGGACGGTTACCCCAATACACGCCATACAGCCAATGCGATAGCAGAATAATAGCCGAACATTGTACGATAGAAACCGTACCCACACCAAGCATTTTTCCAATGAATAGCTGGGAGCCTTTGACGGGCATGGAATTCAAGCGAAACAATGTATGTTCTTCCTTTTCATTGAACAACGAAATATTAACGGTCAGGCCGCAATAGAGTAGGAACATTAAAAGCATCGATACTGCATAGAACTGAGTGGCGCTGTACGAGCCCCCGTCCTCCCCAAGCTCTCCTAATTTCAAGGGGGAAGAAGCATCCTCATTCGAAGGGGCAAACGCTGTAAGACTTTCTGGACCCAAAATCGATGCAGCCGCCTGAATATCATTGATATGGTCAACGAAGTTGTCGAACACCGTACCAGCCACCAGGTTGTTGGTATGATCTTTGCCAAGGATAAACTCCAGCTGAGTCTGCTCCCCACTCTGTACCTTCTGGTCAAAACCTGGGGGTACTATGACGGCATATCCATACTTCCCTGCTCGCAGCCCGCTCTCCGCCGCCTCTCGGCTTGGCAATGATACAGGAATGATGATATCTTGTAACTCAGGTGTTGACAGGAAATTCGCCACGAGTGCCGATTCTGCCGTGTTCTTGGTCGGTAGACTCACTACACCAACCCTAACGGAGTGAATGGTCTGGTTGCTTTGACTGCCTACTACCCCCGACAATGAGGATCCAAGAAGAAAGATCAGCAGAAGGGGCAGCAAGAACTGATTCAACAGAAGCGCTCTCGAACGGAACAGTCGGCGAAGCTCGTAGGTCATAATGGTCCATGTATTCATTCTTTTATCCCACCTCCATTAATCCCGCAGTGACCGTCCGGTCAAACTCAGGAACAGTGTCTCTAGATTAGGCTCGTCGACATGCAGAGAAGCGATAACCCCTTCGTGTTTGACGAAAATAAACAAGATATCCTGAAGCTCCCCCTGAGAGGAAGGCAGATATATCTCCACAACATCCTCCTTGACCTCTACCCGGTTAATCCGTGGATGCAGGCCAAGCTCCTGAATCAGCCCAGGGTTGATATTGCTTGCTTTGATCACGATTTTTTCTTCCCGAGCCACCCGCTCCCGCAGCTCCTTTTCCGTACCACAGGCAATGATATGACCTTTATCCATGATCGCCACCCGATCACAAATGGCAGCGACCTCCTCCATGTAATGACTGGTATAAATCACCGTAGAACCCAGTTGGTTCAGTTTCTTGACCGATTCCAGAATATGATTGCGTGACTGGGGATCAATCCCCACGGTCGGTTCATCCATAATAATCAGCCGCGGACGATGCATGATAGCACAGGCAATATTCAATCTGCGCTTCATTCCCCCGGAAAAAGAAGACGGCTTATCCTTCGCCCGATCACTAAGCCCGGTAAAAGCCAGTGCCTCTTCCACACGTTCTTTCAACAACTTGCCACGCAATCCGTATAGTTTACCGAAGAACGTCACATTCTCCGCTGCCGTCATGACATCGTAGAGTGCAAGATCCTGCGGCACTAACCCGATTCTTCGTTTCACCTCAAGGGGATTCGCCGCCACCGAAATTCCGTCCACCTCGATGCTACCGCCATCCATGGATAATAGGCCGCAGAGCATGCTGATGGTTGTGCTTTTTCCTGCACCGTTCGGGCCTAGCAAGCCGAAGATTTCTCCCTCCTGAATGCTGACGTTCAAGTGGTCCACTGTCAATTTGCCGTCATATCGTTTCACTACATCGGTCAATACCGCAAGTGCCATGCATCATCTCTCCTGTCAGTTCAAACTGTTATGCCTTTATTGTATCGCGGGAAGCATAGAAGGTAAGGTACGGAAGGTCACTTTATGAAGGTGACAAAAGTCATCTCCTGAAATTCACAGTCTGTATGCTATGCTAAGTAAGATAAAATGAACAAAAAGAAATAACGAAAGTTCCTCTGATACAAGATGCATCAGAAACACTTGACTGCAAGAATATATACGTGAATTTACGACAAAGGAAGGCACCCCCGTGAACCGAGAGCTGACATTTCTGCGTTACGGACTTATTGTGATCCCTGCGCTGATAACCATGCATATTCAGGAATATGCCGATTACGAGCTGTTCACTTTGCACCTGCTGATTCTTTTGCTGCTGGTCGTGATGGAAGGACGGCTGCCCCTGGCCTTTCGGGCATTGCTCAGCGGTAGTGAGATGTTACTTACAGCCTGGCTGTGCAGTCAGTATGGTCCTTTGATGATCTTTCCCGCAATATCGTCCCTACTGTTCTATTCACAGCTTCAGCCGCGACAAGTGCCGGTGGTTTTTGCTACAGTGCACTTGATCGCACTTAACGCCGCCTTTTATTCTAGCTCACAGCTTGCGCTGGCTTCCATTGATCTAGCCTTCCTGCTGGCTGCTTGTCTGATGGTATTGTTACACCGGGCCAAGCATGGCCAGGCCGAAACGCTGTTCCTCTACGATGAGCTGCGCAAGCGGCATTTCGAGCTGGATGAGGCTCGAACCCGGCTTCAGCAATTCGCAGCCCAAGTTGAGAATACCGCCCAATCTGAGGAACGAGTACGGATCGCCCGCCAATTGCACGATGATATTGGACACCGGCTGATTCGGGTGAAAATGATGATGGAGGCAGCCATTCATACGCTCCCTGCTTCCCCTGACGCAGGAATGGCCCTCATGCTCCAGATACGTGACCAGCTCTCGGCCAGCATGGATGATATGCGCGCAGCCGTTAGGCGTATTAATTATGCGCCTCAGCTTGAAGGTGCTTACGCACTTGACCGGCTGCTGGAGGAGACGGGCCGCGATACCGGAATAGTCACCTCCTACAAGGTGGAAGGCATGCCGTTCCAGCTCTACCCAAGCCTGCAAGTCATCCTTTATAAAAATGCGCGCGAAGCTATCACTAATGGGCTCCAACACGGTAAGGCTACAACGATTTCCATCAGGCTTGCCTATTCCCCCAGTGAGGTGACCATGGAGATTAGCAACAATGGCCTGCTCCCCCATGATAAGAACCGATTGCAGAGTAGAGGCGGCATGGGGCTAAAAGGCATGGAGGAGCGGACCTCCCTGGTCGGCGGCACCTTGGAGCTGCGGCTGGAACCGGAGTTCGCCCTGATCACCCGCCTGCCTGTATATAAGCAGACTGAGATACTTTAGCTATATAAATTGAGGCTCAATATTATAATCAGAGCTTTGCCAAAACAACTTCTTCATAACACCCGGTTCAGCAGGTTGAAGCTCACGCAAGTGAACTAACGGACCGTATCGTCGTTATTTGCACATCAAGCTGCTACTGGAACATGTAATGGACTTAGGGGACGATACCCCCTCCTAAACAGCGAATGTTGAACAGGATTTCTGCTCATAGGAGCTCCGGGGTCCGTTATCTTCCTGAGTGGTTGAATCGATAGGTAATAAAGTCTCTGGAGTCCGTTGCTTGGCGAAGTAAGAACTCATTTTGTGATAGATAAACGCTTTCCTCAGGAAAGCTATCATAGAAAGCATACGCTGTTTCTAGGTTTTATGCGTGAATACCAGTACATTTTAAAGAGATCTGGTGGCAAGAACGGCTTTTAGCCGAAAATCAAATTAAAGGAGACCTGCTAAACGTTATGATCAAAGTTCTGATTGTTGACGACGATTCGTTTATCCGGGAGAGCCTCAAGGTGCTGCTGGGCATGGACGGCAACATAGAGGTAGTTGGGACAGCTGGAGACGGGAATGAGGCACTGGCTCTGCTGTCGGGGGGATTAGCGGCAGACGTGGTACTTATGGATATTCGTATGCCCGGCTGCGGAGGCGTTGAAGGTACACAACTGATCAAGGAAAGCTATCCACAGATTTCGGTGTTGATGCTGACCACCTTCGACGATGATGAATATATTATCGAGGCCCTTCGGAACGGGGCGCAGGGATACTTGCTCAAGAACATCCCGCCAGACCGTATTATCCAGGGGATCAAAACTGTACATGAAGGCAACATGCTAATCCATCCCGATATCGCCCGTAAGCTGGCTACTTTCCTAAAGCCTGTGGCACAACAGGAAAACACGCCCGCACAATGCCTTGAAGCTTACGGACTCACCAAAGCCGAACAAGCTATTGTCGCTTCCATCGCCGAAGGGCACTCCAATAAGGAAATTGCCGGTGCCTTATTTCTGAGCGAAGGTACCGTCAAGAACTACATTACCGACATCCTTAGCAAGCTCGGCCTTCGCGACCGCACGCAGATTGCAATTTTTTATTTGAAGAACATTCGGGAGTAAGGTTAGAGAACGGCGATTGACGATTGGGACTGGCTGGTTAAGATCCTGGCGAGTGTTGATCGTGACTAACATTGGCAGGCGTGATGGTGAGTGCTGATCATGGTTAGCGTTGGCAGGCGTGATGGCGAGTGCTGATCATGACTAGTGTTGGCAGCCGTGATGGCGAGTGCTGATCATGGTTAGCGTTGGCAAGCGTGATGGCGAGCTGCAGTGATTAAAAGTCCCAATGTTTCCGCTATGCAAGACTAACCCCATATTAGAATTCCAACTTCAATCTACATAACAGATAAATAACCTTGCCCGGCGAAACAACTGGATAAACTCCCGTTATTCTGCCGCTAAATCATAGTTTTGTAAGAATAACAGGAAAAGATCCCGTTCTTTCCTCACCATAGCCATGAAAACCTAATAAAGCGCCGGATTAACGGGAGTTTATCCCGTTAATCCGGCGCTTTATGTCATTTCACGTTATTTAACAGGAGAATTTCCTGTTAACCCCAGAGTCAGACCTTCTACTTCTGCAAAGGTAGACAGAAGGACTCATCAGTCTCTTGTGCTAACTCCAAAGACTTAGCTGTTCCACAGCTCTAGAGCACCTTACACGGCCAAGGATTATCTGCATCTACCTGCCTTGGATTCAGCTTTTTTAGGCAAGAACACATGGATGATGTGTCCAACTGCATCTCCAAGGGACTAATCCGCCTTGGATTCAGCAGCTTTGGCCCGCTTAAGCTCATTGGCCGCTGAACGGTTGCTGCGGCTGAGGCTTGTCCGCAAGCTGATAATGCCGAAAATACTCGTCGGCTTCGCCAGCGCAATGGTCGTCTCATCCGGCTCTGGCGCAAGTATGATGCCAAGCTGGTGATGATCACCATCATAGATGGCAGTCTGCAGGTACTTGCTCTCCCCTGCCCGGTTCTGCACCTCCAGCTTGCAGAACGCCGGGTTCTTGCGCAGCGCCTCATGCAGCTGCGCGGCTTCGGTCAACAGGACCCCGTTGACCTTGAGCAAGACCTCGCCGGGCAGGATGCCCAGCTCCTGCCCGGGGCTGCCCGGCAGCACGGCCAGCACTTTGCGGCCGTGCGGGGGATGCACGAAGATGGGACTGCTGCTGCGCTCTTCCAGAGCGCTGTACCAGAATAGCCCTTCGTGCAGCAGGACCGCTGCGAGCGCCGCAAGCAGCGTCAGCGGGCTCCACAAGAAGGCCAGCAGGCTGAGGCTCAGCAGGACGCCGCTGTAGATCAGCAGCCGCCCTGCCGTACGGGACGCCTTGCGCCCCGGCAGCAGGCTGTGCGTCATCTCGCTGAAGCCCATGATGACGGGCAGGGACACGATGCCTAGCCCGCCGCCCAGCAGCGGCTGCCATGGCAGGTCTCCGGTTCCGGCAGCGGCAGGAACCAGCAGGAACAGCGGCAGCGGCCAGAAGGCCTGCAGCTGGAAGCCACCGACGACCTTGCCGCGCTTGCCTTTCAGGAACAGCGGCGAAGCCAATCTAGGGCCCTGCCAACGAGCCAGCAGAGCCTCGGCCAGATGTAGTAAAGCGGCCAGAACCAGCAAAGCTGGAATGTCCATTTCCCGCAGACCGGTAACTAGAGTTCCGATTGTCCCCGTCTGGAAAGCATTCGGAAAGAAAGAAAATACGAATTGTATAATGCCCAGTATGCCTATAGCATAGGCAAAACATAAATAACGAACACGAATCAGCAGTAGAAGCAGAGTAACAATCCATATACAGGCCACTGCTGGACCAGAGATCGAAACGCCCAGTAAGACAGCAGCTACGGATACCAGAAGTCCCATAACCAGGCCACTCCAGACCGTACGCCAAATCTCCTGACCCGGACTATGCAGCTTTACATGAATAAGTTTCCGTTCCAAGGCTACCTGTCTTCGGTAGTACAGGGCAACAAAGATAAGAGCAATATAGTAATAGGGCTGGATTAGCAAACTCAACGCTGCCTTGCCCAAGCTTCCCAACAGTTCCAGCATCACATTCAACCGTTCGTCACGCTCCTTTTCGTCCGGTTACTACATTTCTCTAAAATCAAAGAAAAAAAGAAGGCTGAATTCAGCCTTCTTACTTGTTCGACGATGCTGACTTGATTTCCTTCTGAATCTCTTCAATTCCCTTATTCCGTTGATTATCATTGGCCGGATTCTGGATAGCCTTGATCAGCGCTGCCTCCAAAGTCTCGGCAGTTTTAGCATCGATAATGCCTGTGACCGATAGCTTGGCTGAGCTCTGGAATTTCTTCACCGCTTCCTTGGTAGCAGCGTCAAAATATCCATCTTTGCGGCCCGGCTTATAGCCTAGTCCATCCAGCATAATCTGCGCACTCTTCACATCTGCGCTGTTCATGTTATATTGCAAGGTCGCGCTCTTATTGATCGGAGCTACCGAGAAATAGTCAGGCTGAGCCACTGCAATATCCGGCTTGATGCCTTTGCCGTGAATCCAAGTACCGTCAGGCGTCAGCCATTTGGCAATCGTGATCTTAAGCAAACTGCCGTCTCCGAGCTGCTTGTCGAAGCTGGTCTGCACCGTACCCTTGCCGAACGAATTATCACCGATCAGCTTGGCGCCTGCGGATTGCTGCAGGGCCCCTGCCAGAATTTCTGATGCACTGGCGCTGCCTTTGTTCATTAGGACAACAACCGGATACGCTTTGCTGGATCCTTTGGATTTACTAAGCTCACGCTTCTTGTTCTTGTCTTCAACTTGCACAATGGTTTTACCTGACGGAACGAACTGCTCCGCCATCTGGATCACTACAGGAAGCACGCCACCGGGATCGTTACGGACATCGATGACCAATCCCTTCATGCCTTGCTTCTCTAGCTTGTCCAGCTCTTCCTTAAACCGTTCTGCTGTGTTCATGGAGAATTGGGTCACCTCGATGACACCAACATTGTCCTTTTCCAGCTTGGCATAGACGGTCTCCAGCTTCACATCATCACGAGTGATAGCAAACTCCAACGGCTCTGCGGAGCCTGCTCGCTGGATTTTAAGCGTAGCCTTGCTACCCTTCGGACCGCGAATTTTAGCAACCGCCGCATTCAGTTCCAGACCTTCCAGAGATTCACCGTTGACGGAAAGGATCACGTCTTTGGCCTGAATGCCTGCTTTCTCAGCAGGTGATCCTTTAATCGGAGACACAACGACAACTTTGCCATTCTCCGAGGAGACTTCGGCTCCAATTCCAGAGAACGAGCCTTCGATGCTCTCCTCGAATTTCTCCGCCGTTTCTTTACCCATATAATTGGAGTACGGATCGCCCAGCGCTTCCATCATCCCATTGACTGCACCGTCGATCAGTTTGTTCCGATCTACAGTTTCATAGTAATTACCCTCAATCAAACCAAGAGCCGTACCCAGCTTTTTGGCTTCCTTCTGATCCAGGCCGCTGCTTCCGTTAAGCGCAGAGGAAATTGCACCTTGCCCTGCAGCTTGTCCGGAAATCTGCATATAACCGGTCACACTCAGGGTCAGCAAGCTGCCGCACAGTAGGGCGGCGATCATCAAAAACGCCGCTGTACTTTTCTTCAACATCAGTTCCCACCGTCCCTTCTTGTCCCTCTCTCGAACCTTACGTTTTGCCCGTTCAGCATAGAACGGTATCTCTTCCAGTATATGCCCTATGTCCAATTAATATTTATAAGTCCCAAAATTACAAGTAAGGCATCGGATTAACAGGCTTACCGTCGATCCGAACTTCAAAGTGAAGATGGGGGCCCGTGGAACGCCCAGTGGAACCGGACTCCGCGATGACCTGACCACGACTCACGTGATCACCGGCTTTCACCTTAATCCCGCCGTTACGAATATGGCCATACAGTGTCCACATGCCGCCGCCATGATCAATAATTACACAGTTGCCGTACCCGTTCCACCATTCCGCTACCAGCACTGTGCCGGAATCAGCAGCATGGATACTGGTTCCTTGCGAAACGGCAAAGTCCGTACCGGTATGCAGCTTCCCTACTTCTCCTGTGACCGGATGGGTTCGGTAACCATAAGGAGAAGAGATTCGTGCTGCACCTACAGGTCTCAAAAGCGGACCATCTCCGCCTGCATAAGCTACGGAGCTTGAAGAAGATGCTGCCTTAGCTGCCTTCTTCTTGGCCTCAGCCTCTCTGCGGGCAGCTTCAGCTTTAGCAGCGGCTGCCTTTCTCGCCGCTTCCTCTGCTTTGATCTTATCCTTTTCCTTCTCCAAGGTAGAACGCTGACTGGCCAGCTCTACAAGCTTCGCATTCTGTTCCTCACTGATATCATCAGAGTCCTGAATTTCCTTGTCATAGTAAGCGATAAGTTCTTGTTTGTCCTTTTCTTTCTCTTTCAGCAGACCGCGCTGCTCCTCCAAATCGGTATAGAGCTGCTTGGCCTGGGCGTACTTTCCTTCCAGCTCTTGCTTCTTGTCGATGACAAGCTGCTTGTCCACCTTATGCTGGACCAGAAGATCCTGATCCTGATCCACGATCAGCTTCAGGGAATCCGCCCGGTCTAGAAAGTCAGTGAAGCTATTAGAGGAGAGAAGCACGTCCAGATAAGATACGGCTCCGTCCGTATACATAAGACGCACCCTAGACTCCAGAACCTTTTCCCGAGAAGCGATACGCGCTTCCGCGTCATCCAATTGAACAGCCGTCTGGTTCAGCGACTTCTCTGTATCGGCGATTTTTCCAGAAATATCTTTCATCTTTCTTTTAACCGTATCTACTTGCCCCAGCACATACTGCAAATTCATATTAGTCTTGTTCTTATAGTGCTGTGCTTCCTGATTGCGCGAAGCAGCCTTCACCTGCTGCTCTTTGGCTTCCTTAACTTCTTGCTGCAGCTTCTTGAGCTGCTTGTCGATTTCGGCGACACTCTTTTTGTTGGCATATCCTTCAGAGGGCCCGAACATAGTGACAGTCAGCAATAATACGGCTAACCCGGCAGCAATCTTCTTCAACTCGCACTCCCCATCCTTTATCCAAAATCAAAATTAAAATTAAAATTAAAGCCTGGCTAAAATCTTCGAAATCCCGTTATACCTTCAAAAACTTACGAATGGACACGGTACTTCCCCAAATGCCAATCAGCATGCCCAGCCCAACCAGCAGACCGCACAGGAGCATCCAGATCTCACCGAACGGGATCAGCTTCAGCCCCAGCATCGGGTCACCCTGCACAGAAGACAACAGACTGGTGTAACCTGCGTACAGCAGGCCTGAGGTAACCAGTGAACCGATTAATCCGATCAGTGCCCCTTCTATAAAGAAGGGCCAGCGAATAAAATAATTTGTCGCCCCAACCAGCTTCATAATGCCGATCTCTTTGCGACGGGCCAAAATGGTTACACGAATCGTGTTGGAGATCAGGAACATGGACATCAGACCCAGCCCTGCTACAAAGATAAAACCAATATTGCGCACGGCACGCGTCACTTTAAACAGCGTCTCGATCGAGCCTTTTCCGTAATTGACTTTATAAATAGGCTGCTCTTCATGGGTCTCGTTCAGCGCTTGGATCTTCTCAGCCACAAAAGGGACAGTAGTCGGCTCAATGACCTCTATTACCAGCTTGTCTGGCAGCGGGTTATTGTCCTCATCGAACCCTTCAAGAAGCTCGGCGGCGTCGGCACCCATATCTTCACGAAATTCTTTGAGACCCTGCTCCTTGGAGACAAAAGTAATCTTGCTGACCTCCGGCATGCTGCCGATCTCATTCTCCACCGTCTCGCGCAGCTTCTGGTCGGTATTAAGCGCCAGATGCACATTGATCTGGACCTGACTATCTGCCTTATCGGCGATAGCGTTCACATTAAGTACAAGCAGAATAAAGACACCTAGCACGAACAACGAGACGACAATCGAGGTGATGGAGGCTATGGACATCCAGCCGTTGCGGAATACGTTTTTAAAGCCTTCCCGCACGTGTCGCAAGAAGGTCTTAAAACTCATAACCGTATTCCCCTCTCACTTGGTCTCTCACAATGTTGCCGTTCTCGATGGCCAGAACCCGCTTGCGCATTTTATTAACAATGTCACGGTTATGTGTAGCCATAACGATCGTAGTACCACGGAAATTGATCTCATCCAGCAGTTGCATAATGTCCCAGGAGGTCTCTGGGTCAAGGTTACCCGTAGGCTCGTCCGCAATAATAACTGACGGATTATTAACGATCGCCCGGGCAATCGCAATCCGCTGCTGCTCACCGCCTGAGAGCTGTGAAGGCTCGCGGTTGGCTTTATTCTTCAGACCTACCAGATCTAGCACTTCATTAACCCGTTTCTTGATAATTTTCTTCGGAGCTTCAATAACTTCCATTGCAAAAGCAACGTTCTCAAAGGCCGTCAGCTTCGGGAGCAGCCGGAAATCCTGAAAGATTACACCAATGTTCCGGCGCACATAAGGAATTTTACGCGGTTTGAGCTTGCCTATATTGAAACCGCCCACGGAAATCTGACCTTTGGTCGGCATCTCTTCTCTATAAATTAATTTCATGAAAGTCGACTTCCCAGCGCCAGACGGACCGACAACATATACGAATTCGTTACGGTCAATCTTGACGGATACGCCCTGCAGCGCATGAGTGCCATTGGGGTACGTCTTCCACACATCCTGCATTTCAATCACTCTATCACTTCCCGATTATGACATATTCCGCCGTGAAGTCTTTCGACAAGGTCCAGCCCAGACTTCCATAAACTGCACTTTACAGCAGGCGTCTCTATTGTAACAAATCTGTTACTCCTTGAGTACCCGAAAGTTTTACATTGGCCGCACATATACTAGAATTATCACGGCTTTCCTAACCAATTTAACCCCTCAAGAGGAGATTCCTATGAAAAAAATTCACGCAGCTCTCATTGCATTGATCAGTCTTATACTAGCAGGTTCGCTTGTCATCGGCGGGCTTCATCTCTATACAAGTCAGCGCACATTGCCTGACGAAATCAACCTTGCCGGCTGGGAGATTGGCGGCATGAATATCGATGATGTTCGCTCTGGTCTTGAGCAGCGGCTTCGCGCACTCGAAGCCCTTCCGCTTGTTCTCAAGGCAGATGGCGCTGCGGATCTTTTGCCCACCCTAAAGCAGGCCGGGCTGACCTACAAAGCTCCGGCTTTCCTGCAAGCCCTTCAGGAGCTTAAGGAGGGAAATCTGTGGGACCGCTTCAACGCCCGCCGCAGCTTTCCCCATAATTGGAGCCTGACCTCTCGCCTGGATATCAAACAGCTCAAAGACATCCTCAGCCCCGCATGGGAGAGATCCGCCTTCGGTGTCCCGGTAGATGCTACCCGGGTCATTACCCCAGGCGATCAGGTGGTCTATACACCGGGAACCCATTCACGCGAGGTGAACTGGGCCGCTCTGGAGACTACTTTGCAAGCAGCCGTTCCCACAGACTTCCAAGAGCTGGAGGATCTACAGAATACACCACTTGTTCTGGAAGTCCCCTTATCCGTGTTGGAGCCAGCGATCACCTTGAAAGAATTAAAAGAGCAGGGTATAGAGCGTAAAATCACACAATTCAGCACTTCGCTCGGCACAAGCGGACCAGGCCGCACCCATAACGTAGATGCCGCCGCCAAAGCTGTTAACGGAACCATTCTCCCGCCGGGTGCTGTGTTTGATTATGGCAAGGCCATTGAAAAAGCCCGTCAGGAGTATGGTTTCCGGGAAGCGCCTGTCATCGTCGGCGGCAGGCTGCAGCCCGGCATGGGCGGCGGTATCTGTCAGGTATCCAGTACACTGTACAATGCGGCGCTGCGTACTGGTCTTGAGATTGTAGAGCGGCGTAATCATTCCGTCCCCGTCAATTATCTGCCAAAAGGACAGGATGCTACGTTCGCCGAAGGATATATCAACTTCCGGTTCAGGAATAATACCGGCAAGTACATCATTATCCAAGCCGAGGTTCAGGGGCGTGCATTGACTGTTAAGCTGTTCGGCACGTTTCCCAGAAATATCAGCTATGGAATCCAATCGAAAACGGTGGAGATCCTGCCACCGAAGGATATTTTCGTCCGCGATGCTTCTCTATCGCCCGGTAGTTCCCGCGTAATCCAGCAAGGCAAAACAGGATATGTAGTCGAGACTTACATCACCCGCTATGTCGACGGTAAAGCCGTAGAGACTACAAGATTGTCCCGCGACGTCTACCCCGCGCAAAAACGGCTGGTCGCAGCTAATCAGCCCGGTGCAGGCCGGAACCCGGCACCAGAAGCGACAGAGCGCCCCTTCATGGAGGATGGTGTGCGCAGCAGCCAATAGCTGCATCTTACGAGGAAGCGCACCGCACGCAGCCACCGTATTGTGCCTAGCAGCTGCAGGGCGCTCATTCCATCTATCAAAAACGGCCGGACCCGTGAAGGTTCGACCGTTTTATTGTCATATTTTTGTACATGCGGCCTGCCTGTTTTTACGGGTAAATTACGCAGAGAACCATCGCAGTTTACGATTCAGGAGTACAGTAGGAATACACCCGATTTCGAAAGGATGACTTAGAATGACTACAGCTATTATCAATGATCTTGCAGGACTGATTCGCACTGAGCCCGCTGTCTATGCTTCCCGTACTTGCCGCGAAACGCTGCGCGTGATGTTCCAGCACCCCGAAGCCAAAAGCATTGTCGTCTGTAACGCAGCTAACGAGCCATTGGGACTGCTAATGAGTGAACGTTTCTTCCTACGTGCTACCGGCCGGATGGGCGCAGATTCCTTCTACGGCGAACCAGTTCTGAAGCTGATGAACAAGGCTCCACTAATGCTGGACATTGAAGCCCCTCTGGAGACCGTGATGACGGCGGCTACCAACCGTCCGGATGAATCCAAGGATGATTGCGTGATTGTCACTCGTAACGGAAAATATGCCGGCGTTGCCTATCCGTCCGATCTGCTCCGCTGCCTGCAGTAGAGCTTTTTTTATTTGTACTGACAATTCTCCGCTCTCCACTCTCTCTTAAAAAAGAGCATTCGGTGACACATCAATTCTCCAGTATCCCTCCACCTTCTTCAGCTTTACGATTACATCCTTGTTAGCCCCTTGATTCTTATAGGGAACTGTCAATTCAAATACTGCGGCTAACGCATTTTTGGAGACCATCCGGGCAGTAGCCTTTCCAAAATCCAATGATGTCCCATAATCCCGGTTCACTTGTGTCATCCTTCCTTCATGATCCATAAATTGTGACCGGGCATAATAAACCGCTGCATTGTGGGTAAACGCCTTTTTTATGTAATTCAGCAGTTTCTGCTCTGTGCCGATGTCGCTGGAGAGATAACGATATTCGTCGCCTTTGTACTGAAAAATCTCCCGTTTGTAATCTCCCCCGCCCTGGCTGGCGTAGGAAAAGATAGCATTCGCATGTACTAGCAGTGGAATAATACTTTTCTCGGTCAAATTGTTAATCGTCGCCGGACCTTCCTTGCCCGGTATCGAGGCCCCCACCGTTTTTGCTATAGGGTTTGCTGTAGGTGTCGAAGCTGCCACCGCCCCTCCTCCGGCCGACAGTAGTCCAAGGGAAAGAGCCAATGTGCCAATCATCCATTTTTTATTCATCTTGTATTTCCTCCTTTTCAAAACTAGCCATAAAAGTGCGCTTAAAGATGCTTATTACACCCCGTAAGCTAAAATACCCAATCCATGAGCCAATGAAAACGCTAATCAGATCTTTCGATGTTTCATACCATTTGGGGACTATGCTATGATTTGTGCTGGGAGGAGGATATACAATGGCTTTAATTGAATGTAGATTTTATTCGGAAGTGTTAGGTCTCAGCACCTCCATGACTGTAATTTTACCGCAAACAACAACCTCACAGATCGGTATGAGCAATGTAACGCGTGGTGAGCTGCACCCTACGCTGTACTTGTTACACGGCTTGTCGGATGACGACTCCATCTGGCTGCGTCGGAGCTCGATCGAACGATATGTTGCCGAAATGGGGATTGCAGTGGTGATGCCCCAGGTGCATCACAGCTTTTATACAGATATGGCCATGGGTGGCCAATACTGGACCTTCATCAGCGAGGAATTACCTGCGCTGGCACGTTCCTTTTTCCCGCTCTCGCATAAACGCGAGGACAACTTTGTAGCGGGATTATCAATGGGCGGCTATGGAGCATTCAAGTTAGGACTGCGCAAGCCCGAAAGCTTTGCAGCCGTGGCCAGTCTGTCAGGTTCACTGGATATCGCACAGCATTTCAAAAATACGGATGACCCGGCTGCCAAAAGAGGGTATCAGATGATTTTCGGCGAAAAAGACGTTGCAGGCACACCGGACGATCTTCTGTGGCTCTTGAAGGAACTAGATCAATCACAAGGGCCCAAACCGGCCTTTTATCAATGCTGTGGAACAGAGGACTTCCTGTATGAGAACAATCTGTCATTCCGGGACGCTTGCCGCAAGACTACCCTATCGCTAACCTACGATGAAGGCCCAGGAGAGCATGAATGGGGTTATTGGGATGCCAAGATCCGCGATGTTCTGGCCTGGCTGCCACTCAAATAAATAGATTTTATTTTGCAAAAAAAGACTGTCTCCCCCTTGCTTCAGTAGCCAGGGATAGACAGTCTTTGTCATGTTCAGGAATATTCGCGCCTATCGTGGGGTCATCTGTAATAACAACCTACAAAACAGCGTTGCTGTGTTTTACAACCCACTCATTCGCTTCATGCAGGGCAGCTTCGGCCCGTTCGATGGCAGCCTTCACTTGCACCGTAGCTGTGCCACCGTATACATTACGTGCGTTCACAACAGCTTCCGGCTGAAGTACCGCATAGATGTTCTCATCGAACAACGGCGAGAATTGCTTGAACTCATCGAGCGTGAGATCCAGCAGGAACTTACCCTCGTTGATACAGTACAATACAGTCTTGCCGATGACTTCATGCGCCTGACGGAACGGTAAACCTTTGCCCACCAGGAAATCAGCGATATCTGTCGCGTTGGAGAAGTCGGTGTTCACCGCTTCGCGCATGCGGCCTTTGTTCACCTTCATCGTAGCGATCATTGGAGCGAACAGTTGCAGCGCCCCTGTCAGCGTAGTTACCGTATCGAACATGCCTTCCTTATCTTCCTGCATATCCTTATTGTAGGCCAGCGGAAGCGACTTCAGCACGGTCAACAGACCGATCAGGTTGCCGTATACGCGGCCTGTTTTGCCCCGGACCAGTTCCGGAACATCGGGATTTTTCTTCTGCGGCATGATACTGCTGCCGGTGCAGAAGGCATCATCCAGTTCGACGAAGCTGAACTCAGTGCTGCTCCACAGTACCAGTTCCTCGCTCAGCCGGGACAGATGTGTCATCACAAGCGAAGCATTGGCCAGAAACTCTACGATAAAGTCACGGTCGCTGACAGCGTCCAGACTGTTCTCGTACACACTGTCAAAGCCGAGCTGCTCCGCCACAAAATGACGGTCGATAGGGAACGTCGTTCCCGCCAACGCACCCGCTCCCAGCGGCAGCACGTTGATCCGTTTGTAGCTATCCGTCAGGCGCTCCGCGTCACGGCGGAACATGGACACATAGGCCAGCAAATGATGGGCGAACAGAATCGGTTGTGCCCGCTGCAAATGCGTGTAGCCAGGGATAATCGTCTCTACATTATCTTTTGCCTGCTCAATCAGGGATTCCTGAAGGTTGTGGAGTAGGCCCACCAATTCCACCACGCGGTTGCGCAGATAAAGATGCATATCCGTCGCCACTTGGTCGTTACGGCTACGTCCGGTATGCAGCTTGCCGCCGACTGGACCGATTTCTTCAATCAAATGCTTCTCAATGTTCATGTGAATGTCTTCATCCGATACCGAGAAAACGACCTCTCCCGCACGAACCTTATCCAGCACTTTGTTCAAACCCGCCTTGATCGTCTCAACATCCTCCTGCGGCAAAATTCCGCATTTGCCCAGCATGGTGACATGGGCCAGACTGCCCTGCACATCTTCTTCCGCCAATGCCTTATCAAACCCGATGGATGCTGTATATTCCTCCACCAGCTTGTTCGTCCCTTTGGTAAATCTTCCGCCCCACAGCTTGCTCACCTGTCGACTCCTCCTCCTTGGACGCCAGAGAGCCGCTCCTGTCCTTGCGGGAGGAACGGCCCACTGAACGGTCCGCTTGTTTGATTGCTCTATCTGAACGTACTCTCTACTTATTTATTCGATTCTGCCACGCCAGAAGATACTTTAAGACGCAGGGCATTCAGGCGGATAAAGCCTGTTGCATCCCCTTGGTCGTAAGCCTGAGTTGGATCAGCTTCCATAGTCGCGATCTCAGGGTTGTACAAGCTCACTGGGCTCTTCACGCCGGCACCGATAATGTTGCCTTTGTAGAGCTTGACGCGCACTGTACCTGTGACGTTTTGCTGGCTCTCGGTAACCAATGCTTGCAGCGCCTTGCGCTCAGGAGCAAACCAGAAGCCGTTGTATACCAACGTGCTGTAACGGGTAATCAGGCTGTCGCGCAGGTTCATGACCTCACGGTCCATTGTGATGGACTCCATTTTCCGATGCGCTGTGAACAGAATGGTTCCGCCCGGTGTCTCATATACGCCGCGGCTCTTCATGCCGACAAAACGGTTCTCGACCATGTCCACACGGCCGATGCCGTGCTTGCCGCCCAGTTCGTTCAGCTTCTCCATTACCTGAAGCGGAGACAATGACTCGCCATTGAGAGCTACACAGTCGCCTTTCAGGAATTCAAGCTCCAGATATTCCGGCTCATCCGGTGCATCCTCAGGCGCATTGCTCAGCAGGAACATCCCTTTGTTCTCTGGTGCGCTTGGATCAAACCAAGGATCTTCCAGTACGCCGCTCTCATAGCTGATGTGCAGCAGGTTGCGGTCCATGGAATACGGCTTCGCTGCCGAAGCCTGAACCGGAATGTCGTTTGCTTCTGCGTATGCGATCATTTCCGCACGGCCCGGGAACTGGTTACGGAATTCTTCCAGACGCCAAGGTGCAATTACCTGGATGCCAGGTGCCAGTGCCGCAGCATTCAGCTCAAAACGCACCTGATCGTTGCCTTTGCCGGTCGCGCCGTGCGCGATAGCTGTTGCGCCTTCAGCGATGGCGATATCCACCATCCGCTTGGCAATCAGTGGACGAGCGATACTCGTACCGAGCAGGTATTGCCCTTCATACAACGCGCCGGACTGGAACATCGGATAGATGAAGTCACTCGCGAATTCATCGCGCAGATCGTCGATGTATACCTTCGACGCGCCGGTAGCGAGCGCTTTTTCTTCCAAGCCATCGAGTTCTTCCTTCTGGCCGATATCGGCTGTGAACGCGATGATCTCCGCATCATAAGTCTCTTTCAGCCATTTCAGAATGACCGATGTATCAAGTCCGCCGGAATAGGCGAGTACAATTTTTTCCTTAGCCATGAACAAGCAACTTCCTTTCGTGTGGGCTATATAAGATGTATTGAATACGAGCACCTTTGAAGTCTCGCGTCTGGTCGTAACTGCGCGGAATGTTTGGACTTCCGATCGTTGTTATCATCAGATTTCTATATTTAAGCCGCATTTTGCGGATGAAATCTGATGATAAAGACGACCGCTGACGCTTCTCCAGTTCCAAACTCCCTCTACGTTACTTCCTTACGAACATCAAGATGCCACAATCAAATTCATCTTATATAGATAATTATATTTTAAATAAGATTCAGTTCCTTAACCCATCAGTGCAGCCATGAGTGCCTTCTGCGCATGCAGGCGGTTCTCCGCTTGATCAAAAATCACCGAGTTCAGGCCGTCGATCACACCTGTGCTCACTTCTTCCTCACGATGTGCCGGCAGGCAGTGCAGGAACAGGTAGTCGCTCTTCGCACCCTTCACCAGTTCCTCATTAACCTGATAGTCCTTGAACGCCGCTTCACGCGCCAATTGCTCTTCTTCGAAGCCCATGCTGGCCCACACATCCGTGTAAATGACATCGGCATCCTGCACCGCTTCCTGCGGGCTGGTCGTCACCACGATCTCTGCGCCAGTCTCCTTGGCAATCTCGCGGGCCTCTGCCACTACTGCTGCATCCGGCTCATAGCCTTGCGGGCCCGCTACCGATACATGCACGCCTAGCTTGGCTCCGCCGATGAGCAGGGAATGGGCCATGTTGTTCCCGTCGCCGATATAAGCCAGCTTCAAGCCCTTCAAGCGACCCTTGTGCTCGTATACAGTCTGGTAGTCCGCCAGCACCTGACAGGGATGAGCTAAGTCACTCAAGCCGTTGATAACCGGCACAGAAGCATACTTTGCCAACTCCTCTACCTTGTCATGACCGAAGGTCCGGATCATGATTCCGTCCAGATAACGGGACATCACTTGTGCTGTATCGCCAACGGTCTCACCGCGTCCGAGCTGAATGTCATTTTTGCTCAGGAATAACGCATGACCACCCAACTGGAACATGCCTACTTCGAACGATACGCGGGTACGCGTGGATGATTTTTCAAAAATAAGACCGATCGTCTTACCCTTCAGCGGCTGATAAACCTCGCCGTTCTTCTGCTTCTTCTTCAGTTCAATCGCCAGCTCAATCAGGTACGTAATCTCCTCCGGGCTGTAATCATTCAGTTCCAGAAGGTCGCGCCCTTTCAGCTTCTTGGCAATATCCTGTGCTTCACTTGGTATAACCTGATTCATGAACTAGGCCTCCCCGTTTGCTTCTGTAGCATAAGTATGAATGAGTTCCGAAAGGATGTCCACCGCCTGATCGATTTCCTCTTTACTGACATACAAGTTCGGCAGCAACCGGATGACATTCGGTCCAGCTGTTACGAACAGCAGCCCCTTTTTCTGTCCAGCCAGCACAATATCGCCTACAGGACCCTTGCATTCAATACCGATCAGCAGACCCTTACCGCGAATTTCAGTGATAAAAGGAACATCCGCCAGCTTCTCTTTCAGCTGTCCGACCAGATAGCTGCCCGATTCAGCCGCAAGCTGCGGTACATTATCTTCAAGCATCGTCTCAATGGTCGCTGACATAACTGCTGCCGCAAGAGGGGTTCCCCCGAAAGTAGTCGCATGACTGCCAGGAGAGAACGCTTCGCGCAGATAACTTTTGCCCAGCATCAACCCCGCCGGGAAGCCGCTCGCTACGCCTTTTGCCAGTGTGAAAATATCCGGCTCAATATTGTAGTGCTGATGACCGAACAGCTTGCCTGTACGTCCCATGCCAGTCTGTACTTCATCTACAATCAACAGCAGTCCATGCTCTTTGCAAAGTGCAGCCACGGCTTCGAGAAACTCTGGTTGCACCTCCAGCACGCCGCCCTCTGCCAAGATCATTTCAATCATGATTGCTGCTGTATGCTCACCGATCGCGGCCTTGAGCGCAGACAAATCATGTAGTGGCACAGTTTTAAAGCCTGCCGGAAGCGGAAGGAAGCCTTCCTTGACCTTTTGCTGCCCGGTAGCCGTCAGTGTTGCCAATGTGCGGCCATGGAAGGACTGCTCGAAGGTGATAACCTCGTAACGGTCCACACCCTTGATCTTCTGCTGGTAACGACGCGCCAGCTTGATAGCCGCTTCATTAGCTTCCGCCCCGCTGTTGCAGAAGAAGACTTGGTCCGCGCAACTGTTCTCGGTAAGCAGCTTGGCTACCTTGTCCTGTCCAGGAATATGGAACAGATTGGAGACATGCCATAGTGTATCGATCTGCTCCTTCAGCTTGGCGCCGACTTTCTCTGGAGCATGACCCAAACTAGTCACAGCTAGTCCAGAGGTAAAATCCAGATACTTGTTCCCTTTATCGTCCCACACCCAGCTGCCCTTACCTTTAACGAGGCTGATATCGAATCTGGCATAGGATGGGAATACTGCACTCAACTTGTCTGCTGGCTCCTCTTGTCCTGCCGCGCCACCTGCCACTTTACCTTCTTCCACTTGAGTAAGCTTGCTCATTCCATTGTCACTCTCCTGTCATCTGCGCCGCTAATGGGCTGCCTATTTATAGTGAACTTGAATACGTCCAAGATACATGTACTCTTTATCGGACGATACGCGTTCCGATATTTTCTCCCTGTAGTACCCGTCCTAACACATGCGGCTCCTTACCGTCCACGATAACCACTTCAGACACATTACCCTGAATGCAATCGATCGCAGCACGAACTTTGGGGATCATACCGCCATAGATTTCTCCGCTGGCAATCAACGCTTCAATTTCCTGTACCGTCACCGACGGGAGAACCACCTTCTCCCCGTCTATGGTCCGCATAATACCGGGAACATCCGTCACTACGATCATTTGCGGTGATTCAATCTGAGAGGCCACTGCTCCCGCTGCCGTATCTGCATTAATATTGTAACGCTGGCTTTCAGCATCTACTCCGATCGGGGCAATTACGGGAATATAACCCAAGGCAAGGATACCCGTCACAATCTCTGCCTTCACCCCGGTTACTTCTCCGACCAGCCCCACCTCAGCGCTATTGTCTACCGGACGAACGGTAATCAAGTTGCCATCCACGCCGGACAATCCAAGCGCAAGCCCCCCGCTGCGTTGAATCCGACGTACGATCGCTTTATTAATGCTGCCTGCCAGTGTCATCTCCACAACGTCCAGCACTTCTTCTGTAGTCACTCGCAGGCCGTTTACGAAGCTACTCTCGATGCCCAGCTTAGCCAGGTTCTCTGAAATAGCAGGTCCTCCCCCATGTACGATCACGGGCTGAATCCCGTCCGCTTGCAGATCACGCAGTTCCTCAAAGAAAGAATCCGGAAGCGCCGCCAGCGTACTGCCACCACATTTCATTACGAACAACTGAGCGGTCGCCTTCGCATCTCTATCTATTGCATTCTGTACCATTATCCAAGCCCTCCCCGAAGCGCTTCAGCAGCTACGCCCGCAAGGTTAGGTGCGGTATGCAGCATTAATGCGCACATAATCGTAAGTAAGATCGCAGCCCCACGCAGTGGCCGTTCCTTCACCATCATGCAGCTTTACTGTAATCAGAACCGTGTCACTTTTCTGCAAGTAGACCAAAGCCTGCTCTTCATCAAAAGCAACTGGCTTCGATTGCAGCAATACCTCAATATCCCCAAGCGAAATATCCACCCGTTCCGGGGAGACCGGAACTCCCGCACGCCCCACAGCAGCAATAATCCGTCCCCAGTTCGCATCCGCACCGAAAATCGCCGATTTCACCAGACTGGAACCGACTACTGTCTTCGCAATGGCAGCAGCGGCTTCATCATTGACCGCTCCGCTGACCTGAACCTCGATCAGCTTCGTTGCGCCTTCACCATCACGGGCAATCGACTTCGCAAGACTCTGGCATACATGGGTGAACGCAGCGGCAAAGTTATCCCAATCCGGGTGCAGCCGGTTCAGCTTACTATTTCCAGCAAGCCCGCTGGCCATCGCCACGAGCATATCATTCGTACTAGTATCACCATCAACAGTAATCATATTAAAAGTAACATTCGTAGCAGCGCGCAGCAGACTCAGCAAGTCCTCACCGTCAATGGCCGCGTCTGTAGTCATAAAGCCGAGCATCGTTGCCATATTGGGATGAATCATCCCGGAGCCCTTTGCGGCTCCAGCAATCACGACCTCTTCACCGCCGACTGATACTTTTACGCAGCACTCTTTTTTTACCAAATCTGTAGTTAGAATCGCTTGGCAGAACTCTTCTGCTCCGGCAGCTCCCCCGTCCAGTTTCTCCGATAATCCGTTAATCCCGCTCCGTACAGCATCCATCTTGAGCAGTTCCCCAATCACACCAGTTGAAGCAACGGCCACATTCTCTTCCGCCACATTCAGCTGACGGGCAGTAGCAGCGCGCATCTCGTACGCATCTGCTTCTCCTTGTTCGCCTGTACAAGCATTGGCATTACCGCTGTTCACCACAAGCGCCTGCAGTGTTCCATTCACTAAGCTTTCCCGCGTCACCTTCAGTGGAGCAGCCTGGAATACATTCGTTGTATATACTCCCGCCGCTGTAGCAGGCACCTCACACAGGATGGCGCCGAGGTCGTTGCGGTCTGTTTTTTTCAAGCCACAGTGCAGGCCCCCTGCTTTGAAGCCCTTAGGTGTTGTGATGCTGCCGCCTTCCACGAAGGTATATGTTTGCTTCTCACTCATTGTCTCTTTACCACTGAACCTTACGGATATACTGGTGTATAACCGAGGCCAAGGGTTTCCTCCCATCCCATCATCAAATTGAGGTTCTGTATTGCCTGCCCAGCTGCACCCTTCACGATGTTATCAATAACGGATACGATCGTAATTCGCCCGGTACGGGCATCTGTCGCAAAGCCGATATCACAATAATTGGAGCCACTAACTTCCTTCGTAGCCGGGATCACTCCCGCGTCACGAACACGCACATATGGTCTGCCTGCATAATATTTACGATATAATTCCACAAAATCCTGTTCCGTATATTGCCCGTTCATTCCCGCATACATCGTGCTCATAATGCCCCGTGTCATAGGGACAAGGTGTGTGGTGAATGTTACCGTAACATCTTTCCCTGCAACGTCCGAAAGCGTCTGTTCAATTTCCGGTATATGTTGATGCTTGTTGACCTTGTAAGCTTTGAAATTCTCATTCATCTCTGAAAAATGCACCATCAGGCTCGTTCCACGACCTGCTCCGGACACCCCTGATTTTGCATCTATTATAATGCTGTCATGCTTAATCCAGCCCGCTTCAATGGCCGGAACCAACCCCAGCAGCGTAGCTGTAGGATAACAGCCTGGGTTCGATATAAAATCAACTCCCGCCGCCCGCTCTCCATACACCTCGCACAGCCCGTATACCGCCTGCTCCAGATAAGCTTCGGCCGGTGCCGGGTGTTTATACCACTGCTCATAAGCCGCGCCGTCCTTCAAGCGAAAATCACCAGACAGATCCACAACCTTGAGCCCTACCTCAAGCAGTTGTGGGACCAGCTTCGCACTTACTCCCGACGGGGTAGCTGTGAATACAACATCCGCCTTCCCGGCAATCTCTGCTGCATCCACTCCGTCCAGCTTAAGCTCCACTACCCCGGTCAGATGCGGGAATCCTTCCTCAATAGGCACCCCTGCACTAGATGAGGAAATCACTGATGTGATCTCCACCTTAGGATGACTTTGCAGCAGCCTAATCAGCTCCACGCCTCCGTATCCCGTTGAACCAACAATTGCTGCCCTCAGCTTGCCCTCCACTGTCATCCCCACTTTCTGCTTGATGTTGATACTCTAATCTATCTGGTCTTGCCTGATATTCAGTCTATTGTATAGCCGCTCTGAAATATGTATTATTATACGACTCAATTAATATAAATACAACATGTTAAGTTAACTTTGTACATAGTTTCGGTATAAAAAAAAGAAGCGCGACTCCCCGCGCAGGAAAGTTCACGCTTCTCTTTTAAATCCTTCGCCCAGCACTTCATGGGCTTCTGTAATGATTACAAACGCACCCGGATCAACTGAACGAACAATCGCTTTAAGTCTTGTGATTTCGTTCTGGCCAACCACGACCATAAGCACCGTGCGATTATCGCCTGTATAGCCACCTTGAGCATTCAGCTTCGTTAGACCACGGTCCAAGTCATTCAGTATCGCCTGTGTGATCTCCTCTGTCTGCTCCGAAATAATATACGCGACTTTAGTATAGCTAAAGCCAACCTCCAGCGCGTTAATGACCCGGCCAGTAACGAATAAGCCAATCAGCGCATACATCGCCTGCTCCATCCCTAGAACAAATGCTGCCAGCGTGATCACGGTACCATCTAGAAGCACCACTGACATGGAGAAGCTCAGACCGGAGAACTTCTGAATGATCTGGGCCAAGATCGAGAGACCGCCTGTCGAGCCGCGTCCACGAAAGACCAGTCCAAGGCCAAGACCTACCCCAATCCCCCCATATATAGAAGCAAGGAGTGGATTAGCAGTCGGAACGGGGCCATCTTTGGTCAAAAAAATAAACAACGGCAGCACGAAGCTGCCCAGCAAGGAGCGCATTCCGTACTGCTTGCCCAGCAATACTACACCCAGTACGAACAATGGAATATTCAGTGCCCATTGGGTAAAAGCAGGCTCTGCCCCAAACCAGGCTTCGGCCAGTACGGATAGACCGGACACCCCTCCGGAAGCAATCCGGTTTGGCAGGAAAAACAAATTAAACGCAAGCGCCGTAATCAGCGACCCCAACAGAATCAGTCCTAAATCCACTGCATGACGCAGTGGTCCATTCAACGGAATGAACGGCGGCTTATTGCGTGAGTTGATCTTTTGCATGAAAGGCTCTCCTTCAAAGTAACTTTATCTTTTCTCTTGACGCCAAAAATTCCTACGGTCTCCAAAGACGCGTAGGAATTCATTTATACTTATTCAGCTTCCGTCTTGATCTGGCTGCGCAAATATCCATCAATAAATGCGTCGAGATCGCCGTCCATTACAGCACCCACGTTTCCTGTTTCCACGGAAGTGCGGTGATCCTTTACCATACTATAGGGATGGAACACATAGGAGCGAATCTGGCTGCCCCAAGCAATATCCGACTGTTCTCCTCGGATTTCATCCAGCTGTTGCTGCTGCTCTTGCAGCTTACGCTCATACAACTTGGAACGAAGCATTGTCATTGCGCGTTCCCGGTTCTTGATCTGGGAACGTTCATTCTGACAGGTCACCACCACACCGGTTGGCAAGTGAGTGATCCGCACTGCCGAGTCTGTCGTATTGATATGCTGACCACCGGCACCACTTGCCCGGTAGGTATCGATTTTAAGATCCTCTGTACGGATTTCAACTTCCACATCATCCGATATTTCCGGTACCACATCACAGGATACGAAGGAAGTATGCCGTCTGCCGGAGGAGTCAAAAGGCGAGATACGCACCAATCGGTGTACGCCCTTCTCTACCTTCAAGTAACCGTAAGCGTTAAAGCCTTTGATTAGCAGGGTCACACTCTTGATTCCTGCCTCATCCCCTGGAAGATAATCCAGCACTTCGACTTTGAAGCCGCGTTTTTCGGCCCAGCGTGTATACATCCGCAGCAGCATTTGTCCCCAATCTTGGGACTCCGTGCCGCCTGCACCCGGATGCAGCTCCAGGATCGCATTCATCTTATCGTACGGCTGATTCAGCAGCAGCTGCAGCTCGAACTCATCCACTTTACCGGCCAGAGCGCGAATGTTGCCGGCAACCTCAGCGGCCAGTTCCTCATCGCCCTCTTCATCGGCCAACTCTGCCATCATCGCAGCATCATCATAATCCTGCTGCAGCTTCTCATACTGATCTACCGAAGATTTAACAGCATTCATCTCGGCGATAATGCCCTGAGCCTGCTCGCTGTCATCCCAGAACCCGGGAGCAGCCATCTTTTCCTCAAAGTTAGCAATCATCTCTTGCTTAAGGTCTAAGTCAAAGAGACCCCCTAAGGTTGGTTAATTTCTTGCCGATTTCCCGCAGGTCCTGCTTTACATTTGGATCTATCATATGTCACTTCACCTTTCAAAAATGAGTTATCAGCCTTGCTTATTTGAGTAGAAGCTTGGTGAATACCGGCCATTCCGAGATTATTGGACTTCCGATCGCTGTTATCACCAGATTCCATGAATTATACTGCATTTCGCAGTAAGAATCCGGTGATAAAGGCGAACGCTGACGCTTCTCCAGTTCCAATAACCCTCTACATTAACATTCACCAAAAAGTACCCAAAAGAGCGGCCGGCCGTAACGGGAAATTCCCGGGCCCAGCCGCTCTTTGCTGTTACATGGCCTTGGGAACGTATAAATTATGCGTTCTGACCATGGCAGTTCTTATATTTCTTGCCGCTTCCGCAAGGACAAGGATCGTTGCGGCCAATTGCTTCCTCTACATGCACCGGACGCTTCTCAGTCGGCTCACCGTTGGTGGAGATTTTATCTTCTTCCACTACGGATTGACGTTCCTGATTTGTCTCGATGTGTGCCTTCATAATATAAGTCGCCACTTCTTCCTGAATGTTGGCGGTCATTTCATTAAACATTTCGAAGCCTTCGAACTGGTATTCGCGAAGAGGATCTGTACCGCCGTATGCACGGAGGTGAATCCCTTGGCGAAGCTGATCCATGGCATCAATATGATCCATCCATTTGCTGTCTACGGAACGAAGTACAATAACCTTCTCGAACTCACGAACCAGCTCTGAGCCAAGACGTTCTTCGCGGGCTGCATATTTCTCCAGTACACGATCGAAGATATAATCAGTGATCTCCTCAACTTCTTTGCCCCACAGATCATCACGAGTCAATGTGCCTTCATCCAGCAGTTTGCTGTTCACATAATCTGCCACTTCCTGCAGTTCCCAGTTCTCAGGAATATCGTCGCTACAATGGGCACGAACTACCCGGTCAACAACCGGTTTGATCATTTCCATTACAACATCCTTGATATTCTCGGATTCCAGAATCTCACGACGCTGCTTGTAGATGATTTCGCGCTGTTGGTTCATCACGTCATCATACTGGAGGACCACTTTACGGATGTCGAAGTTATTGCCTTCCACCCGTTTCTGGGCGGACTCGACAGCACGGGTAATCATCCGGCTCTCGATCGGCTGATCTTCTTCAAATCCAAGACGGTCCATCATGTTCAGTACATTATCTGCACCAAAACGCTTCATCAGTTCATCCCCGAGGGAAAGATAGAACTGTGTGGAACCAGGGTCGCCCTGACGTCCTGCACGTCCGCGAAGCTGGTTGTCGATCCGCCGCGATTCATGACGCTCTGTACCAATGATATGCAATCCACCGAGTTCGGATACACCTTCACCCAGAATGATATCTGTACCACGACCCGCCATATTGGTAGCGATCGTAACCGTACCTGGTTGTCCTGCATGAGTGATAATCTCGGCTTCCGTCGCGTGATGCTTCGCGTTCAATACCTGGTGTCTAACACCTTTGCGCTTCAGCATTTCAGAGAGAAGTTCGGAATTTTCGATTGAAACGGTACCTACCAACACTGGCTGATTTTTCTTGTGACGTTCCACAATCTCAGCCACAACAGCGTTGAATTTGCCGTTCTCGGACTTGTATACCACATCAGGCATATCTTGACGCTGATTCACCTTATTCGTTGGAACCTGAAGAACCTCAAGACCATAAATCTTCTTGAATTCTTCTTCTTCCGTCTTCGCCGTACCAGTCATACCAGCCAGCTTACGGTACATCCGGAAGTAGTTCTGGAAGGTGATCGTTGCAAGCGTCATGCTCTCGTTCTGTACCTGAATTTCTTCCTTGGCTTCAATCGCCTGATGCAGACCATCGCTATAACGGCGGCCCGCCATCAGCCGGCCTGTAAATTCGTCAACGATAACCACTTCTTCTTCATTCACCACATAATCCACATCACGACGCATAATAACATTCGCCTTGAGTGCTTGTACGATATGATGGTTCAGTGTTACATTGCTGTGGTCATATAGATTCTCAACGCCAAAAGCACGTTCAGCTACGGCTACACCTTTTTCAGTCAAGGCAACAGATTTCACCTTGATGTCGACTGTGTAGTCTTCTTCTGCCTTTAATTTCTTTACAAACCGGTCAGCTGCATAGTACAGTTCTGTTGACTTCTCAGCTTGTCCCGAAATAATCAGCGGTGTACGCGCCTCATCGACCAGGATGGAGTCCACTTCGTCAATAATACAGAAATAGAGCGGACGCTGAACCATTTGCTCCTTATAGAGCACCATGTTATCCCGCAAGTAGTCAAAACCAAACTCATTGTTCGTACCGTACGTAATATCGTTGGCATACGCATCTTGTTTATAAGCATGGTCCATGCCGCTCAGGTTGACCCCGACCGTCATGCCCAGAAAGTTATAGATTTGTCCCATTTCGGCGCTGTCACGCTGAGCCAGGTAGTCATTGACTGTAACGACATGAACACCTTTACCGAGCAATGCATTCAAGTAAACAGGAAGTGTACCTACAAGGGTCTTCCCTTCACCTGTCTTCATCTCGGCAATACGACCCTCATGCAGTGCCATACCACCAATAAGCTGCACGTCATAATGACGCTTGCCCAGCACCCGCTTGGATGTTTCACGAACCGTAGCAAAAGCCTCGGGCAGAAGCTCTTCCAGCGTCTCTCCCTTTTCGATCCGGGCGCGGAATTCTTCTGTCTTTCCCTTCAATGCTTCATCGGAAAGCGCCGCAAAATCCGGCTCCAATCCATTAATAATTTCGACTGTTTTCGAGAGTCGCTTAACATCACGATCATTAGTATCACCAAAAATTTTCTTTACAAGTCCTAGCATGGTTAACCCCTTTCATGCAACACAGATGGTGGAACCTTAGCCCATCCCCACTTAAATTGAAAGGGCCAAAATGCAGAAACGATTCCGCTGCTTCATAAATTGTAACAGTTTGTAAGAGATGCCGCAATACAAGCAAATACTTGGCACATTTTCATACATAACTATATATACGCATAAGAGCCCTATTCGCTTCACGCGAATAAGGGCTCGTTTAATTTTTTTACATCTGACTGATGATAACCGCTTCTAACTCTCCACTAATTATAGGAATTAGCTGTAGTTAGCTCTGTTCAATCAGTCCGTATTTTCCATCGTTACGTTTGTAAACAACACTCACTTCGGATGTATCAATATTGGAGAAGACAAAGAAGTTATGTCCTACCATATTCATCTGCAGGATAGCTTCCTCCACATCCATAGGTTTCAGAGTAAAGCGCTTGTTCCGTACAACTTCCAAATCATCATCCGTATCCTGTTCTTCTACAGCTACAGAGCTGCCGCCTTCCACGAATAATGTCTTCAGGCTACCTTCCTGACGGAACTTGCGGTTCAATTTGGTCTTGTGTTTACGAATTTGGCGTTCCAGCTTGTCCACTACGGCATCAATGGATGAATACATGTCATCGCTGCGATCTTCCGCACGAAGCGTCACACCTGCAAGCGGAATCGTTACTTCCACTGTATGAAGGCCGCGTACAACGCTAAGCGTTACATATCCTTCTGAGGTAGGGGGTGCATCGAAATACTTCTCAAGTCTGCTGAGCTTCTTATCAACATAGTCTCTCAAAGCGTCGGTCACTTCAATTTGTTGACCTCGAATGCTAAATTGCATGGGGCACTCCTCCTTTGTTTACAGCTCCATTATACCAAATTGTTAGAGCTAAGTAAAAAACAAATCATGACAGCCTTTACATTAAGCTAACAAATTTCCCACAAGATATTCGTCTTTAAAAAAGAAGTCCGGAAAGAGCATAGAAACGACCCTTTCCGGACGATTACAATTCTATTCTGCTACAGACAATAATTGCTCATACACAGTTCAACTAAATTCTTAACTTGTGAATCAGCCACCTCGGGTTCCTTCTGTTATGGCTGCTTCGTATGGAAGCGAACCACCTCTACGGAGGACCAGTTGCTGCCGGAGCCGCTAACGAGATAAACCTTATAACCTGTTCCCGCAGTAAGTCCAGTTAAAGTGTACGTGTGACCTATCTCTGGAAGTACAGATACAGTACCTGTCCACGGCGCTGCAAGCGCGGTACTTGAACTGTTCTGTCCAGCTGCCACCTGTGCAGCGCTTGGTACGGCATCGTTCTCAGGAAGCACTACGTACTTAACCTGCTGGGTCGTTCCGCCAGCCTGTCCATACTTGAAGTACACGTCAGCCGTTACAGTTCCGATCTGTCCCGGCTGTGCCAGCGTAATGGCATCTGCATTGGCCGGGACTGTCTTCAACTGCACCTTTACTACGGAGGACCAATTGCCTGAGGTATCCGTAATCACTGCGAATGTAGCATATTCCGTGTTTGCTTGCAGGCCATAAACCGAGAGGGAAACTGTTGTGTTAGCAGCGATTGCCTTGGTTCCATGATTTACAACCGTTATACCAGCACCGCCCTGTCCGCCTTTCACTTCAGCCACACTTGGTGTTATCAGCGTGCCGGTATATGGAACCACAACATAATACACTTCACCTGTTACTGAAGGTGTGAGGTACACATCTGCAGTAACCGATCCAACATGTCCATAGGTAGCACCAGTAACCGTTGGAGTGGTGATGGTCCCGCCACCGCCTCCTCCGCTGCCCCCACCTGGAACAGATGTAGGAACTGGGGTAGGACTGGCAGTAGGTACAGGTGTAGCCGACGGCGTTGGTGTAGGTACCGGCGTAGGATTCACACCGCCTGGTGCAGGTTTATACAGTACCGAATTGCTAATGATGCCTACGGCTTCGGCACGGGTCAGTGCTTTTTTAGGGCCGAATGTTCCGTCAGGATAACCGTTGATGATCTTCTTGTCTGCAGCTGCTGCGATGGCTCCACGACTCCATGCAGCAAACTGGCTGTTGTCTTTAAATTTAGTAGTAGATGAATTCGTATTCAGCTTCAGCAGCTTGGCAGTAATCACAGCTGCCTCCTGTCTCGTTAGGGGGTTATTAGGACGGAACGTATTATTTTCATACCCTCCAATGTATCCCGCTTTGACAGCCTTAGCTACTTCCATATAGGACCAATTCGAGCTCTTCAGATCCGTGAAGTTAACAGTTCCTGTCTCCGTAAATCCGAACAGACGGTTTACGAAGGCAACATATTCAGCACGTGTAATCGCATTATTGGGCTTAACTGTACCGTCAGGATATCCCCCAAGATATCCCTTATCAAGCCATTGCTGCAATTGCGCTTGAGCCCAGTGTCCCTGAATATCTTTGGGAACAGGGGCTGCAGATACACTGCCCAGAGAGCCGAGCAACATGCTCACTCCCAGCATTCCGGTCATAAGACCGCGCCACATCTTTTTCATTTTGCAGTTCATCCTCCTACAGAAAGTATAGTGTGCGCCCTGGTAAGCTAAAAAGCTCAACGTCACCCATTACCCGAGTATTTGGAGGACTAAACCTTTTTATGGAAAATTGTAGTTATATAAAGCCATTTATGCATTGCTCAACTGCCCAATGATTGCGTATACAATAAAAAGAACCTTGGGAATATTCCCAAGGTTCTCGCTAGCGTTGTATCAATTGCTAACCATCTACCATATATATGTAGGTCGGCTTCGCCGGATGATTATAATTTGATTACGTTAGCTGCTTGTGGTCCACGTGCACCTTCAACGATATCAAATTCTACGGATTGACCCTCATCCAATGTCTTGAAACCGTCTGTTTGAATCGCGGAAAAGTGTACAAATACGTCCCCACCGTCTGCAGTCTCGATAAAACCATAACCCTTTTCTGCATTAAACCATTTTACTTTACCTTCCATTGATTAAACATTCCCTTCGTCATCAGATGAACGTGAGTCTTGCTCACAACTCGACTATACCATCGCTGCTTCTCAATTGTCAATTGGAAAAGAAAATGATTACATGCAATAAATTACCACAATATAATATTCTATATTTTCTCCTCCAAAAGCCCAACTGCAGCCAATGAGTATACCTGTGTATATATACACAACAAATACCACTGCTGAAACATACTAAATTTATTTATTATAATAAAACCTAATTCACTTGTAATGCTAGTTTGACGATAAATATAAATAGAGATGAATTGACCAAGAGGAGATAAAACTATGAGCACTATAAACAATAAAATAATCGTATTCGGAACTGGATCAAAGCAAACAGAATTTGAAAATCATCTTTCTAATGTTGAAGTTCTCTTCTACTTAGATAACGATAAGCAAAAGAGGGGGGGAGTTCACAATAATCTAATTGTTAGACTTCCCGAGGATTGCAGTTTAGATGAACTTGAAAATAACTTAATAGTTATAGCCAGTTCTTTTTATAGTGAAATATCTGAGCAACTAGAAGAAATGGGATTGCAAGAAAATATTCATTTTATGGATATGTACCGCTTTCTACCTATAGATACTGTGAGATTGATGCTGGATGTTCCAGAAGATATACCTAATGACTTCTTCCACACCATTCTAAGTTGTAGAAAATATACATTAACTTCGTTTGAAAGAATGTTTTCTCTTTACCAATCAATAAGTTATATTGTGAAAAATAACATCAAGGGAGCTATTGTTGAGTGTGGGGTTTGGAAAGGGGGCAGCATGATGTTAAGTGCATACTCTTTAATCAGCTTAAATGCAACTGATCGAAATTTGTATCTATATGATACTTTCTCGGGAATGACTGCTCCCACCGAGATTGATACCAGTCTATTCAACGAAAATGCTAAACAATTATGGCTAGAACACGATCAAGGCTGGGCCGTCGGACCGAAGGAAGAGGTCATCAAGAATATGAAATCTACAGGCTATCCTATGGAAAATATACATTTTATAGAGGGAAAAGTAGAAGAGACTATACCCGCTCATATACCAGGCAGCATCGCATTACTAAGACTTGATACGGACTGGTACGAATCTACTTACCATGAGCTAAATCACTTGTTTCCGATATTAAGTCCAAAAGGGATTTTAATAATAGATGATTATGGCCATTGGAAAGGTTCTAAAATTGCTACTGATAAATATATTGACGAGAATAACCTTGCACTATTCTTGCATAAAATAGACTACACTGCGCGGTTAGCAGTCAAGACTGTATAGAAGGCTTCTGACATTATCCTATTATTATATTTAAAAACCGACTCTTATTTCACGCAAGAGTCGGTTTTTAAATTAGAAATTACACAATTTACTTTAGTGAGCTTTTTTCAGTTTAGCTAAAAAGACTTCTGACGAATTCTCTTTCTATATCTGTAATATATGGGCTCGAATCTAGCCATTGATAATTTCCCATAATTTCTTTGATCATCTTATCATACAAAGCCTGATATTCTAATGACTGCGGGATTTTATTACACATCGAAATCATAAATGATAATTCTGAATATTTAACCCTCATTGCAATATCCGGAACTCTACTGGTTAAATATTCTGTACGTTCGCGAAATGCAAGGAGATATTCATTGAGGAGATCAGGGGAAATAACATTTGTTTGAATAAAGCTTGTCATGTTCCCATTGTGTTTGGTAAAATTATACAAAGGACGTCCCTGGGCAACTACAATTTCAGCATTTGCAAACACTTTATAAATGACATGTATATCATCTACCATTACATCTTGTTTAAACCTGATATCATCGAATAATTCTCTTCGAAATAACTTAGTAGGAGGAGCAACATTGTATTTTTGTCTTTTCAACAGCTCATCAAGACCCTCTACTTTATTGAGAATAAGCAGATCATCAAAAATAAAATAGGGCTCTAATCTTCCATCAATTTTATTCCAACTCCCACACATTGAGATATCGGCATTGTGTCCTTCTAATAAGTCCCAAAGAAACTGCAGCATTTCAGGATAACAATAATCATCATCATCAACAAATGTAATATAGTCTCCAGTAACGTTAGAAAGTCCAACATTTCTTCCATTAGAGGCACCATAGTTTACTTTAAGGTCAATTAGCTTTATACGGTTATCTAAGTCAGAATAATGTTTACAAATCTCAGCGCTATTATCGACAGAACCATTATTAACTAATACAAATTCAAAATCTTTAAATGTTTGAGAGAGCAGACTTTCAATGGATTGAGGTAAGAATGCGCTCCTATTATATGTAGACATTACCACACTGATTTTAGGCAAAATACCCCTCCTAAATATAATAAATCTGTTATCTTTCAAAGTACCTTCCACCGGTTGTATACACTGATTCCATATGTGAAGAGACTACCGATAACTCATACAAAGAAAGCTTAGTCTTATCAACTTTTCTCTTTTGGCTATTCTCAGTTCTTGATAATATGATTTCTGCCCAACTCTTCGCTCCTCTATCTAATGGTAAGTAATCTACTAGACCAAGATTAGGTTCTGGCTGACAAGTCGTTGAAGCAAAACAGGGGATTCCTGCAGCTTGTGCTTCTATCAATGTATTTCCAAACCCCTCATATAAAGAAGGCAACAAAAAAAAGTCTGAAGCTTTTAGTGCTACAGGAACAGACATATTTTTGTCAAGCATCGTTACATTATTTTCGACATTTTTTTCAATGATATAATTCTTCACTTGATCTTCCAACGGGCCTGTACCGATCAGGATCAAATGCAAGTCATCCCTAATTTTTAAGGCTTCATACAATACGTCAATTAAGAATAAGTGATTTTTCTGAGTAGCATACCTAGCAACATTCAACAAAATCAGACCATTAGTTGGAACATTCATTTGCGCTCTAGCATCAGATTTTGAAATATTTATTCCAGTAAACCGTTTGATGTTAATTGGATTTTGCACTACCTCAGCACGTTTATCTCTTATTACATCTTTCCCAAACATATATTCACACGCAGCTTGAGAACATCCCCATAAATGAGTAGCGAAATACTTTCCTAGAGAAAGGGAAGCTTTTCTTATCCACCTTCTAGAAAGACTAGGCCTAGTCCTGTCGTCAAAACCTGTATTATGACTATGAATGATACGGATGGGTACTCTTGCAAGTTTTGCAGCAGCAATTAAATAACCATCCAAGTTCGGATGGGCAATATGAACAGCAGAATAAGGGCCTTCTCTCTTAAGTAGTCTGTAGAAACAAAAAAAAGAATAGATATCAGCATAAAAATTCCATTTCATAACTTTCTTATGCTTTTTCTTGTCGAATAGATTATATATTCTCCCGCCATATGAAATAATTTCTCCATGGTAGCATCCTTCTTCAGGTCTTCTAACTACAAAATCAATAAGTACCTCTTGCTTATTAATGCCTCGATATATATCCATTATAGTGTTTTCAATACCACCAACATCTACCGGAACTCCATTAACAAATAGTACTCTTTTTATTTGATTATTGGGAGCGCTGCTCATCATTTACTCCTTTGATCTTTTCAAATGAAGTATCTGCAATCTATTAATTTCTCTCTATCGATATAATTAATGACATCGCCAAATTCTTTCCATGCTGTGACAAGAACAAGAATATCAGACGCCAAATATATCTCTTCCTTAGAACTTGCATATTCAATATTCATATTATAATGTTCGGCAAAACTCTGGTTCGCGACAGGATCATAGGCAATAATATTATCAAAGCCTTCACTTATTAATAACTTTATAATTTTGGCTGATGTACTATCCCGGACATCATCTGATTCAGGTTTAAAAGATAATCCCAAAATCCCTATCTTTTTTGTCTTATCTCTTACTGTGCTAATGACTTTCCCAACCATATACCGGGGCATTGAGTCATTAACCGAGACTACTTCTTTAAGTAATTTAGGATCATAGCCTTTAGATTGAGCTTTAGCAACCATCGCTTCAATATCTTTAGGTAAACAATACCCACCATAACCTGAGCCAGGGTATACATACGAAGACATTGTAGCGTCTCCCCATCGGCGATCCTTATGAAGAATTTTAAAAGCTTCTTTTATTTGGATATCACCTATAGCGTCTGCTGCCTTAGCCATTTCATTCGAGTAACTAATCATTGTTGCAAGGAGTGTATTGGATAAATATTTGATAAATTCACCAGTATTTAAAGAAACTGAAAAAAATGGTGTTTCGAAATCACTGTATAAAGAACGTAAGGCCTCTTCAGACTTTACATCTGACACACCACATACGATGCGATCTGCATACATCATATCTTCCCAGCACTTTCCTTCACGTAGGAATTCGGGATTGTTTGCCAATCCAAAATGTGTCCCCAGTTTTACTCCCTTTTCTTTTAAGTATGGCAGTACCTTTTCTTTTGTTGTAGAAGGAGGTATTGTTGATTTCAATACAATAACTCTATATTTCCCATCATCTACCGCTGTAAGAAGGTCCAAAGCTGAATATATATAACTTAAATCAGCCTCACCGTCTTCTTTGCCAGGAGTGCCTACGCATAGAAAAATATAATCACTTTCTAATATAGCAGCTATAGGATCACCAGTTATATTAAAGCCCCGGTTAAGATGTCTGACCAATGCTTTATCTAGACCAGGCTCAATGAAGGGCAATCTCCCACTTCGAAGAAAATTAACTCTATCTTCATTTATATCAAATCCAAAAACCTGATTTCCCTTCTCGGCCAGAGCTAACGCAGTAGTTACTCCTACAAATCCCAGGCCAATTACCGTAACTGTATAATTCATAAACATTTCACCTTTTTTATGTTTTTAAGCATCCTTATACATGACCCCGGTTTGATATACACATTGCATTCGAGGTGCCACTACTGCCTTATCATACTTTAACATCCTTTTGGAAATATCTTTTGGAATCTCAACTTTATTAATACTCTCAAGAATGTACTCAGCCCAGTAAGAAGCTCCTTTTTCAATAGGAATGTATTTAACTAGTCCCTCATTAGCCTCCGGTTGACAAGCATCCGACACAAAGCACGGAACTCCAGAGGCTTGGGCTTCAGTCAAAACTATTCCAAAACCTTCATAAATTGAAGGCAATAAAAAGAAATCAGACGCTCTTAGAACAATAGGAATAGGAGAAGACGCCTCCAACAAACTAACATGCTCGTGTAGGTTTAATATATCGATCTTTTCTTTTATCAAGCTCTCCATTGGACCAGATCCTACTAGTAAAAGGTGTATATCACTTCTACTCTTTAGCATCTCAGCAAAAAAATCAAGAAGAAACAGCTGATTTTTTTGCTTTGCAAATCTTCCGATATTGGAGAAAACTACTTTGTCAGAAGATAGTCCCAGTTGTTGCCTTGCTCCTGCTTTATCCGGTTCTTCTTTTGTAAAATCACTTATAGTGATTGGATTAGGTACGACTTCTAGGCGGGCATCATTTTCGTTTTTTTGTCCAAAGAAATAACGGTTTGCCTCTTGGGAACAGCCCCATTTATGGGTCGCAAATCGATTGCACACTATGGATCTTAATTTTCTATTTAATTTTGTGATGCGGCTTGTTCTAACATAATCATCAATGCCAGTATTGTTACTATGAACAATACGCACAGGTATACCTGCTATTTTTGCCGCAATGATTAGATATCCATCAGACAGCGGATTAGCAATATGAACAGCTATATATTTTTTTCTTCTAATTGCTTTATAGAATTCCCAAACATAATACACATCCATAAGCAAGTTCCACTTTTTATTTCCTTTATGCACAGTTCCCTGAAACATGTTCAAAATTTCTCCACCAAGTGCTTTAATTTCATCATGATAATAGCCCTTTTGAGGCTTCCTCACAATAAAATCAATTTGAATTTCTTGTCGATCAAGCCCATTATAAATATTCATTATGCTTGTCTCAACACCACCCTTATCAACAGGCACACCTGGTATAAAAGCGACATGTTTAGGTCCCTTCATTTCACATCCTCCATTAATCAATTACCGCATAACATACAGTTTCATAAGTATTAATATTGTAATGCCTCAAGTAAATTTTGTACTCTGGAACAAGTTTTTTAATCAGTAATGGGATTTGTACAATATCAAGTGGCTTATGATAAATACATATTGCTAATTTGGGTTTATATTTTTTAATTGTTTCTCTTGCCCCTTCAAGGGCCATTAACTCGGCACCTTCTATATCCATTTTAATAAAAGTTACAGGCTCATCACTAAGTACCCTGTCCAAAGATACTACTTTCACTTCTGAATTTCCTGTTTGATTTATAGCACTGGAACCATTGTCTAATGAATCAAATTTTAATAATTTCTCTTCATTCCAAAGTCCGCTTGGGAACAAATGAATATTATCATGGTTCGAGAATTTTTCAGAAAACGCTGGATGCTTCGTAGTTTCCGGTTCAAAAGAATAAATCCCCCTAAACTTTCCATCAGTATTTCTTAAAAATTCTTCGACAGTATCTCCAGTATAAGCCCCGCCATCTACAAATATCTCTTCACTAGTTAAGTGAATAATTTCTTCTTCAAAATATTGAGGTGATTTACTCCGCAACGAAAATAAGTTTTTAATGTCTCCCGTTAACAACAAATTAATTCTTTGAATAAAAACCTGTTTTGAAAGATCATCCGCGAGTAAATCGAAGGTTTGATCAAATTCAGATTGGTTACTGTCTATGATTTGAGTGTAATCATTAAACCCTTCATCAACAATCCCACTCAATGGTGGAAGTAATCTATCTTTCATATGATTACCGATTAACTGTTCAAGGATAGAATCGTAATAGTCCAGAGAAGTAATTGTAATATAACTATTAGTAAATACATTTTTAAGCTGATCGAAACTGATGACTGGTACTCCTTCTATAGTGGTTCCCCACTTGTCAGAGTTATTGTCACAAAATAATATCTCTTCGAAATATTTTTTAGCAAATTCTAAATATTCTCTCCCCCATAATCCTGCTCCGAACAATACTAGAGTATGGTCTACCTTTTTATTCTGGGCTATCTCGGACAAAACATTTAAAAAAATCGGATTTCCAACTCTTTGCCCTAAGTATTCAGTATGCCCCATCCCTTTCACCACCTTCTATTCTGCTATTGCGTAGCATACAGTTTCTCCAATCCCCATACTATAGTGCCTTAAATAAATCTTGTACTCTGGCACAATTTCTTTTAAGTATTGAGGGATTTGTACAATATCGAGGGGCTTATGGTATATACAAATAGCCAACTTGGGCTTATATTTCCTGATTGTTTCCTCTGCTCCCCGAAGCGCTTCTAATTCGGAACCTTCTATATCCATTTTCATAAAAGTTACAGGACTAAGTTCAAGAGAATCATCAATAGAAACGACCTTTATTTCAATGTCACCTGATTCTTCAAAACTGCTACAAACGTTATCTAAGGCATTGAATTTGAGAGTATCGTTCTCTTTCCAGACACCATATGGCAGCAGTTCAACCCTAGAATCGTCTGAGAATTTTTCAAGATAATGCTTATGCTTAGATTCCTCAGGCTCAAATGAGTAAATCTTTTTGAAGTTCCCTTCTGTTTGTTTTATGAACTCTTCAGCTGTATCTCCTGTGTAAGCGCCACAGTCCACAAAGACTTCATCATTAGATAATGATATAAGACCAGTCTCAAAATACTGAGGAGAATCACTAAGAAATGGAATAATGTATTTGTTGTTGAATGTAATGCATGAGTTGATTCGACTTTTAAATAGTTGTTTAGATTCGGCATCCTCAAGCAAATTATAAATGTTCTCAAATTCCGAAAAATGCTTCTCGACGACCTTGTAGTAATTCTCAAAGCCTACAAAAGGATCGAATCCTCTCAAGGGTAACAATACCTGTTCTTGCAAATTCAAATCGGATAACTGCTTATAAATCTGATCGAAATAATCTAATGAAGCTATTATGATATAGCTATCACTATACTTTTCAATTAATTGATTGGGACTAATTACTGTAACCCCTTCGAATAAAGATCCCCATTTAGTTGAGTTAGTATCACAAAATAATACTTTATTAAAATATTCACTTATTGCACGCAGACAAATCTTCCCCCACGCACCAGCACCAAACAATATGACAGGTCTATCACTAGGATTCTGACTACGTATATTTTCAAGATACTTAATACTAGTCGTTTCTTTCACTAACTTATCTAATGAAAAGAATGCTTCATCTATTTCCTTAACAGACTTCGATGTTTTTACCATTCGTATTCTCCCCTATCGCTGGACTCTAAATATGTTAAATAACGAAAAATACCTTCTTCAATTTCCACCTTGGGAGTATAACCCAATAATCTTCTAGCCTTTGTAATGTCTGGACATCTACGATTGGGATTATCGATCAGATATTCCCGATCATTATGCGTCTCAAATTGTATCTGATTCGTATAGGAGAAATGTTCCCCTCCTATTTCCTGATACATTTTGGCTAGATCTAATACTGATATTTCACATTCATCGGAACCAATATTAAATACCTCAAACTCGCCATATATCGCACATTTTATGTAGCCTATTGTAGCATCTGCAATGTAGTCAAAGGTTCTGGTTGGTTTTCCATCTGAATAAATTACTATATCTTCTTGATTTATTATTGCCTTGGCAAAATCGGCAACAACTCTCTGGTCATTGATTCGCATCCCTGGACCATAATTATTAAAAGGTCTTACTACAGTTACGGGCATATTATATTGTCTTGCAAAATTATAGCATAGCGTTTCTCCGAACCGTTTTGATTCATCATAGCAAGCTCGGGGACCAATTGTATTAGTATTTCCCCAATATAATTCTGGAGTAGGAATTTGATCTGGATGTGGATCACCATAGATTTCACTACTAGAGTAAAAAAGAAAACCCTTTATTTCTTTACTCTTAAAAAAATCCAGCAATCTGCGAAGACCGGTAACATCTGCATCAATAGTTTCTATTGGATATTTCCGATAAAAAACAGGTGAAGCTAGAGAAGCCATATGGAAAATCAAGTCTGCACTCTCAGCGAAGTCAATATCGTCCTTAACCACATCTATCTCTCTTAAATCGAACAAATCATTTTTCGAAATGCGTTCGACCCACTTTGGTTTCCCAAAAATAAAATTATCCATTCCGAATATTTTTTTTATTTTAAGTTCTGATCCATATATTAAAAAGTAGTGCATTAAGGTATATCCTAAGGATCCCGCAAAGCCGGTAACTAATATCGTTCGCCCGGTTAATTTTTGCTTATCTTGATCTGATAAAGAATTATGTATAAACTCAATATCCTTTTCCGTTATTTTTGATAAATTCATTTTGAAACCTCCTCTTTCTTCAACATGATCACCATATCTTCCAAGGAGCTACTCCAGACCTCCACAGGTTTTCTAAAATTCCTTTGTCCCTTTGTGTATCCATGCATTGCCAAAACCCATGGTGCTTAAAAGCATTCAAATTCCCCGCCTCAGCTATTTTTGTAAGAGTATCACTTTCAAATACTGAAGCATCATCATCAATCACATTGAAAACCTCCGGCTCAACTATCATAAACCCTCCGTTAATCCAGCCGCCGTCTTCTTTAGATTTTTCAGAAAAACGCTTGATACGATTTGAGTGCTCTTCAATTTCAAGGACACCAAAACGCCCTCCGGGCTGGATTGCAGTCATTGTAATCCAACCTTCTTTTTCATTATGATATTTTTCTAAGCTGTTCAAATCAACATCTGAAACACCATCGCCATAAGTCAGCATAAATCTTTCATTTCCTATATACTTCTCAATCCTTTTAATTCTTCCACCTGTCATTGTATCGAGACCAGTATCAACCAAAGTCACACGCCATGGTTCAGATACATTATTATGCACGGTTAACGAATTTCCATTAGTAAAATCAAAAGTTACATCCGAAGCGTGAAGGTAATATTGGGCAAAAAACTCTTTAATAATATAGCCTTTATACCCAAGGCAAATTACAAAATCATTAAATCCATAATGGCTGTAAATTTTCATAATATGCCATAAAATTGGTTTGTCACCTATTTCTATCATAGGCTTAGGTTTCAAATGACTCTCTTCGCTAATCCGTGTTCCGTATCCACCAGCTAAGATGACTACTTTCATTGTGTGCTCCACATCCCATTCAATTTTCTAGCATAAGAGCTTGCTTAAAAGCATTATCGAAAGTTTCTTTAACCTGTTCAATCAACGATTGAGCTTCAGGATCATTCGAGTAAAATGCTTTCAATATTTCGGTTGTTTCAGCAGCTGTTATCAGATCATTATTCTCAGTGACTAAAATCAGCTTCATTTTAAGGGCCTCTTTATCCAGTGGGCGATTCTGAAGGATGTCTAGCAATATCTCTATCCCGCTATCAACATCTTCTGCTCTTGTACTTGCAAGTAAATTCAGCATCAATTGCTTATCTTGTTCCAACTTAATAGGATCTACGGATGAATTTATTTGACTAAAAAAATGAAGTAGTTGTTTAGATGATGTGCTATTTTGTTTTTTCTCGCTTATTTCTGCCGCTTTTGCATAATCAGAGTTTATGATCTCAATAAGCAGATCAATATTTTGAGCCAAGAAATACGGATCTATTCCTAGTTTCTCTATCTGGGAAGATATATTCTGGTTTAAGAAGGATAGGAATGGGAAAATAAATATAGAGCCGAAATTATTTATATTTCTCACATCTACTATCGAAGATAAATAAATTAATGCAGTATTTACTTTATCCACTTCTTTATTCGAATTAATAACATCAATAGCCTCATTTAACCTAAAGCTATAGAATTCTAACGAAGAAATGTAAGCTTCATCGTTTATATCTTGACTTATTTCTTTTATCATTCTCTTTGTTTCTGCAAAGAAGTTCCCGATCATATCCATTTTCGAGAACACATCATAGATAAATTCATCTGCAAGAATAGAGTCAAAAGCTTGTAGTTTCTCTTTTAATTCTATAGTTTCAGATCGCGTTATTATTTCCAGACAGTTTATTATAGAAAAATATAATTTTTCAGCAATAAACTTCTCATTAAGATTGTTAAAGTAATCCCAGTCAATAAGCAATTCCTTATTTATCTTATAAATAGAAACATTATCCAGATATCTTTGTGTATCAATAAAAGAGTTATAATAGGAATCATTTCTAATTCTATAAAAATGAAGAGACTTACTGATACTGACAATTGATTTTGCCATTTTTAATAATGTCAGGCAGAATAGTGTGTCATTAGCATGTCTCAATGTTAAAGAGTTATTTTCTTTATAACGAAAAACATTTATTAATAATGAAGATTTTATAAGTTTCCCCCAATATACAGTAAACATAAAGTAAACTGAAGGAAATATCCCTCCCAAGGAACTAACATTAGTTGTTGAAAAGTCTGGACATAACCGTAATTCTGGCGGTCGAGAACCATCTTCATAGAACTTCTGAGTACCTGCTACAGCTACATCCGCATCAGTATTTAAAGCAGCCGTATAGAGATCATTTAAAAAATCATGATGAAGGAAGTCATCACTATCAAGAGCACACCAATACTCTGATTTCAAGTTAAATACATAATCAACAAAATCGGTGTTAAGCTCTTCTTTGTGGGTTATGCTATTTTTTTCACTATGAAATAATTTAATACGCTTGTCTTTTAAAGCATATTCCCTCAAGATCGCTAGAGTGTTATCAGTAGAACCATTATCTAAAACCAACCACTCAAAATCATGGAATGTTTGATTTATCACACTTTCCGCACATTCCCTTATATAATTCTCTACATTATAAGCAACAGTCTGTATTGTAATTTTCGGCGTACTTTTCACTACCAGCTCATTATTATTCACCATATTATCTACAGCAAAAAACAAATCATTACAAGATTGCTGCACATCACTCTCAAATAACGATAACATTTTACTAATTCTATAATTCACATTGAATAATCCATCACTGATATGTAGCAGTATCTTTGAGTCAAGCGAATGTACCCATTCCTTGTACTTTTGTAGAACTACTAATTGAATCGAATGGTCATTGCTGAGCAATCCGTGGCTTACAAAACTGAATAGATTTCTAAATAGATAATTGTTCAAGTAAAATGCATATAAACTTACTTTATCTTCTTCACCATACTCACTATTGAAAACAAGTTTTTTCACTAGACCAAATACATTAATAATATCTGTTATATTACTTACAGACATGTCAGTAGACTTTGTAACTTGACCTTGTCTACTTCTATATTTATATAGAACCTTATCCACCAAATAGATTTTCTTTGAATTTAAATATGCATTGGTTGTAAATACTTGATCTTCCCCGAATCTTATACCAATTGGAAACTTACTATTCTTTAAAAGTTCTCTTTTGTAAAGTTTTCCGCATGCATAAGGAATATGAAGCAATTCCAGATCTGCAAGAATTTCTTTCGCACCGGATATCTTTAACTTTGGATATTTGTCATATACCCAAGCCAAACCTTCAGAACGTTCATTGAACATAGAATGATGTCCTATGACCATGTCAGCTTGCTCTGTAATTGCTGTCTTCATCAAAGTTTCTAATGTATCTGGAACCAGTAAATCGTCAGCATCTAAAAAGTATAAGTATTGCCCCTGTGCCAGACTCATTCCATAGTTTCTTGCTGCTGAAGCTCCCTTACCCGTTGTTAGTTTGTGCAGGAAGATTCTTTGCTCTTGCTTTGCATAAGCTTCTGCAATCTTGTAACTATTGTCAGTAGATTCATCATCAATGATTATTAGTTCGAACTCATTCAGTGTCTGCGCTAAAACCGAAAGTATAGTCTCTGATATGTATTCCTGAACATTGAACATTGGCGTGATGATGCTTACCTTGATATTATTACTCACTGTTGGTCACCTGTCCTATTGCAAATGTTTGAATAACGTAATGTTCTATTTCATATTCATTAAGACGCCTTCAACTTTCTTTTTCCATTCATGAATAACAGGTGTTTTATTAGGGGCAGAATCTAAAGTTTGGTATGCCTGATGATACTCTCCACTTTGAATGTGAGTAGACGCTAGGTAAAGAATTGTAGGTTCAAATTCCGGATCATATTCAAGAGATTTCTCAAGTAAGGTTATTGCCGCCTTGTAATCCCCCTTTGAATAGCATCGTCTAGAAATAGAGTTTAATACATCAACTATATCTATAATATCTTCATGCACAATTGCAATAATATTCTCAGTCCGAACAATTTCTTTTTCAATAAGTTGCAATAATGTGACTAAACTTTCCTCACGTAGCACATTATATTCTATTCTTAGCAAGAGTAATTTTAGCTGTTTTTGCTCTTCGTTTCTTTTTGTTGTTTCTATCTGAATTTTATCTATCCAATGCTTTACTACTTCGGTCTCATCTCGAATTTGGAGCAGCCATTCCAGTGACAACTCCAGATTACCAAGAACATAATTAAGAGTGCCTAGATTAAACAAGGTATTGGAATCTTCAGGAGCAAGAACAAAAGCTTGATTCAAATACAAAAGAGAAGCATTATACTTTTCTTGTTCTAAACTCTCAATCGCAAGAAGGTTCAGCAATGCAACTGCTGGCCCCTTGTAATTTCTTAGTGCACTAAGAATGAGCTCCACTTCATATTGTAATACCCTTCTTATTTTTTCTTCAGTGTAATTAACGAGCAGGTCATCGAACAACGTTTGAATCGAAGGAATTCCAGGCTGTTTTTTGGCAATGATAATAAACCTCGAGATATTAAACTGTTGTTGTACCAGTGGGCTCATTAACTCAAAAGTCGCATTATATAGGTTCTGCGCTTCATTATCTAGAGGAATTACATTAGGTATAACAGTCATTTTAAAAAGATTGTTTTCTTCAAAAAGCATATCTAATTCAGTCAATGTTGAGATAGGAACATAGTTCTTGTACTTTACCTGCTCTGAAAAGATAGCTTTAAAAGTTTCATATGAACGGGGATTGGTCACTTCAATAACAATTTTCCCCTCATATTCCAGATATTCCAACACTGATTTTAGGGCCTCTAAAGGACTTTCTGAATTGAAAAATTCTGTAGTTACTAGAACACAATCAAATTTGTTAGTTTTTAAAAGATCTAATTGATTCGAGAACGTACCTACAGTTACGTTTCCGACAGAACTTGCAATCACTGCTTGCTTCTGATTTATTTCAATTCCCCGAATCGATGCTTCGGGGGATAAATATGACAATCTTTTTAGTAACGCTCCACACCCGCACCCTAACACTAGTACATTCTTATATTTTTCCAAATCATCTACATGACTAATTAAATCTTCCTTCTGATGTAACGCCTCCAACCCAAATGACCATTTGTCAATAAATAATGAATCATTGAATTGCACACGATTGAATCTCCCGTAATGGTGAATGTAAACATTTCTACAGATCGCTGTCTGATATCCTTTAGCAAGTAGACGCAAACAATAATCTGCTATAAATGAATCCAATTCTAGTTTCTCATCAAATTCTCCATTTTCTAACCAAATCGATTTTTTTATAAGAAAGCAGAAGTCAGAAATCGTTAGGCATTTTTCTATAACCCCATCCCTCAAACCCTGAAAGTATTGATTTTTGGAGTATAAAGCTAACTCTTCCATAGTAGAATAGTCGCCTATGTTCATTTGGCTATCATTAGTTGCATAATTGGATAATGGACCAACTGCAGCAATATCCTCTGAAGTATACAGCCCTTGAATAAGGTTAGTTAACCAGTTTTCTGTAACAACCGTACTTGAGTGCATGAATAGTACATTATCGCCCTTCGAAATTTGGACGGCATTATTCCATACTTTTTGAATAACAGCCCCATTATCGCAGGAGGAGATCAGAATATCAGTCTGATTCATGAACCAATTTATTTCTTCATCTGAAGCGTTATTATTGACAACTGCTATAAGTTCATAAGTTCCTTTTTCAGTGAAGGCCCGGATGCTTTGAATACATTCTATTGTGTATGATAACTCATTATCGCAAAACAAAATGATACTCGTGTTTTCCATTAAAGTACTCCTTAATTGTTGTGAGGTAACGTTTTGCTGAACTCTATCAATCTATCTTTAGAGGGCTCATATTCATAAGCAGCAGCCTTTCTATACTGAGCTTTTGCATTTTTAATATCACCTGTCACTTCGTAGAATACTCCCAAATTATGATGTGCTGCAAAACTTCCAGCACCGCTCACACTTCCTTCCTTACCTGTCTCACCGATCTTTAAAGCTTCTAGATAGTAGCGTTCAATTAAAGGCAACATCTCACTAAATTGAACTGGATTGCACATTATAAGTTCCTGAAGGTATAGGGCTGATACGAAAAAAAAATCTGCATAATCTTTCAGAAATAAGCGTTCATTCTCAACAACATCTAGTCCTTCTGCTAAGTAGCCGGATTCAATCATAGCATATAAATAATTAACTATAAGGCTTGGTGCATATACTTCTTTCCGAGTTATTAGTTGATAGGAGACCTTCAATTGTTCGTGGGCTTGTTCATGATCTCCAAGTCCACGGTATTCTTTTGCAATCTGATAATAGTAATATGGATCATACGGATTTTCGTCAATTTCTTTCGCTAATAGAGGAATATTACGACTTGATTTTTTTCTTTCATAATATCCATCATGCTGAACTTCAATATCAATTATACGCCTTGGAAGATTTGATATTACTTGTTCATGAATTCTTCCAGCATACCGAATAGAAGAAGGAAATAGTCTGGAAATATATATCTGCTCATAATTTATTCCATCCTTACTCCTGAATTTATTCACTATTCTTATCTTTCCAATGGATGGTTCGCTATAATTTATAAACTTAATAATTTCTTCTTTGCATATATTAGATATATATTCATCCGCATCCAGGACAAGATTCCATTGACTCGTAGATTTCGATAAAGCATAGTTTCTCGCCTCAGAAAAATCTCCACCCCATTCAAAATCAAATATCACAGCTCCAAATTCGCTGGCAATTTGTTTGGAGTTGTCAGTTGATCCGGTATCCACGATTATAATTTCATCCACATAGGATAATGCACTTTTTAGGCAACGTTCTAACGTATCCGCTTCATTTTTAACAATCATAACCAAAGATATTGTTTCCCCCATAAAGTAGGTACCTCTTTTTCATAGCTTTTATTCTATTATCGGTTATTTTGTCGATTAACTAGAGCTTTCTTACAAAAAACAACCAAATGAATTATTTCCTTTTTTTATTAGTGTACTTATCTTTATCCAGACATCGATTTGACCGATAAAAAACTATGCGTATTAATCACTATTGCTCCTGAAAGGACTACAGATGATCTCTAACAAAATCAAAATCACTATGTTTCACACCTCTTCATCAGGTTCCAATAATTATTACTTATATCATGCAGCTACAGATGCGATTAGAAACAAATATGATATAGAATTACTCACAGCACAAGAGGCGTTATACAATCGTAATCTGAATCACAGCGATGTTTACATTACAACCCATGGTGAACATGGTACCCAGAGTGACAAGGTAAATATCGAGTTGTGGCATGGTTTCCCTCTCAAAGGTATGGCTAAAATGGATCGGCAAGAAACTACAACGGATGAGAAAATTAACGATTATTGGTCTAATGTCGATATAATTACGTCTTACTCCACCCTGTATAACACAGCTATGAATGCATGTAATGGAGCGCGGATTCAAAAGTACCATATTACAGGTGTCCCACGAAATGACTCCTTGCTGACAGCAAACGGTCGAGCTAATTTGATGAATATATTACCTCAATGGAATGATTCAGGAGAGAATATTATCTTTTTCATGCCCACTTTCCGGAAATCCATAATAAACCCTGATAAAACGGAGGGTGGGAAAAACTTTAGTAATCTATTTGGACTGTCAGAATTCAATAAGCAGCAGCTATTAAAATTCCTACGTGAGCATAACATCATATTAATTATCAAACTCCATCCTTTCGAAGAACAGTTCTTCTCTAAGGAATTACAAGATCTTTCTGATGAGAAAATATACACATTGAATGACACTACATTAGAGTCAGCCGGTATGGATCTTTATGATGTGCTGAATGCAGCTGATATGCTTCTTACAGACTACTCTTCTGTATACATCGACTATCTTTTATTAAATCGCCCTGTGATTTTTCTTCCTACCGATCTAGAAGAATACAAGGCAAATCGGGGGTTGTTGTTGGAACCTTATGAATTCTGGACACCAGGACCTAAAATTGCTACACAGCATGAATTGCAAGAGACCATCACTCATTATCTTAAAAATTCTACATGGTATGAAAATGAGAGAAATACAATATTGAACCTATGCCATAAATATCAAGATGCGCATTCTTCCGTGAGAGTATGGGAACTCATTGATACATATATCCAGGATAACCTCCAATTAATCTATCAAAGACGTGAACAATCCGCAGAGTACCAAAACATGCAACAGCAAGTTAAACGTAAAATCCAAGACATTATTGAGCAAGGCAATCTTGCCCAGGCTAATGAAGCAATTCAGCAATATCTCGAGAGCAACTCCGCAGACCCAGACATTTTCGCTATGAATGGGATGCTGCATTTATTAAACAACGATGCACAAGAGGCAATCAATACCTTCCAGGCTGGTCATAAGCATTTCCCTTGGGACGAAGATCTTTTATACAATTTGGGCTATGTCTATGAATACCTTGGAGATACTTCAGCGGCTGTCGAACATTATCAGGAAGCACTCCGACTGAGCTCACGTCAAGAAATGACACAACTTCTAAAAGGAAAGTTGGAATCTATAACATAAAATGGAGGCTGCTATGAAAAAGGTAATCACCTATGGAACATTCGACCTCCTGCACTATGGACACATTCTTTTATTGCAGAGAGCTAAAGAGCTTGGCGATCATCTAACCGTAGCTCTTTCTACTGATGATTTTAATACCATCAAACAAAAAAAAGCCTACTTCTCCTATGAGAAGCGTAAAATGATGCTTGAAGCCATTAAATACGTCGATGAGGTTATTCCAGAGCACCATTGGGAGCAAAAAACATTCGATATAGACAACTTAAATATTGACGTGTTTGTTATGGGGAGCGATTGGGAAGGTAAATTCGATGAACTTAAAGCTTTATGTGAAGTGGTTTATCTCGAGAGGACACCTGATATATCTACAACCTCTATTAAAACAACTCTACAACAAAAATAAACATGGAAAAGGCGATCCTCTGTTAAGGACGCCTTTTTGTGTTTTACATTGTAAGTTTTATTGTTCTAAAAAATCCTTCACAAAGGAGATATTAATATAATCTGAACATTCTATTTTAAATTTATTTATAAAATTAGGCTTGGCTTCTTTATCGGCATATTTAATTAATGAATAGTAAAGATGCTTAGAACCTGGTTCCTGCTTTACAGCTTCACTGAGGAATTCAACTGCATCCTCATAATAGTTTTGGTTAGCATGATACATCCCTAAGTTAACTAAACTAGTCAGATCCAATTGTTGTCCATTTAGAAGAGCAGAATAATAGTTCATCGCCATCTCGGTAAGACCAAGATTAAAGAAATAATTAGCCAATCTATTAATTAGTTCTGGCGTTTTCAATTGCTGAATAGCTTTATCGAAAAGTTCATAATCTTTTATTAAGAACAACTGTTTAGCAACCGAAAATAAAGTGTCCGCAAATTTAATTAGCACTTCATCATTAATACCTGAATCACCTTGAATAAAAGAGACTATAACGTTTGTTAAGTCATCTATAGTCTTATTATGATACTTTTTAGCAATCTCTTCAAGTTTGTCTGGTTGATTCCATTTAATAGCTCCTACAGCAACTTGTATCCAAAATTGCAACTGGTTTTCATATTCAGATTGATTCCAGTCAGAAAAATTGAACCAAGCTCCCTTATCTTCCACTATGATCGCATAACGCAATTGATCTAATGGATTAAGATTATCTAGCGTATCTATAAGACTGGAATAATAACGTACTAAATCCCCTTGCCCCAATACAAGAGAGACTTTGAATAACAATTCACAGTCAGCAATATTAGTGACATCATAAATTTTGTTTAAAAATCCAATTACTGCGTCCTGTTTTTCATGCTGACACAACCACTCTACTAACTTTAATAACACCTGTGGATTTTTATTATTCTTCTGAAGGAGCCTCGACAACCAATGGATAGCCTGCTTATTATCACTAGATCTGAAGTATATGCCTACTAACTGCTGTACAGGAGTCTCAAAGCTATACATAGGATCAACAAGCCAGATTTCTTGGCCCTTCTTAGCCCTTTGTTCTCCAATTCGAATGGCTTCAAGATAACACTCTCCAGCTTGATTGAAAAAGCCCATTGTTTCATATTGAATTCCCTTAATCGCATGGTACTCAGCATAATCAGTAAATGCAACTAACTTACTAGTCGTCAACCTATCAACCAATTCCAAACGGTTTTCTTGGAAGTACAAACTAATTAGTCCGATTAAGCAATGAGGGTACCACGCCAAACTGGAAGAATCACCAACTAATGCACGCTCGTAACAGCGAATAGCCTCCTCCATATTCTTTCCATACCGATACTGGTTGCCCAAGGTAAACCAATCGTATTCGCTCATCCTGTCTTTATTTTTCATAGTATTAAAAATAGACATATTACGTTCATGCTTATTCTTTTCAATTAGTCTTTTCGTTTGATATCCTGTATGGTAAATATTCATAGTGATTTTCTTATGGAAAAGCTGCCCCTGAGTGCCTCTAGTCAGCTGCTCATGAATAGGTCTTTCAAAAAGTATTCCTTTAAAGTTTGGAAATAGACGTGTTATTGGCGCTGTACTAATTTCATCATCTGAATCTCTATCTCCCGTGAAGTTGATGACGGGTAAAGTATAAGCAAGGTGGTTTTGAGGCTGTTCATTCTCTAAAAACCGGTTCCACTCATCATATTCATCCTTAGCCAAATACTCATCAGCATCAAGCACTAATATCCATTTTCCAGCTGCATGACGAATGGATTCATTCCTGGCCGCTGAAAAATCATTAACCCAAGGATAGTCAAACAACTGTGCAGAATATTCAGCTGCAATCTGTTTGGTACGATCCGTAGATCCTGTATCGACAATAATAATCTCATCTGCGATGCCTGTTACACTCTCTAGACAGCGGGGCAGTAGCTCCTCTTCGTCTTTAACAATCATACAAACGCTTAGTCGCTTCATATAAAAAAACCAACCTTTTATTATTTCTTATGATCTACGAAAAAACTATCTACATTATAAGAAGCGCCATAAGCATTTTTTTGTTCCCTGATCGCCCCTTGCTTAGACAACCATTTACTCGCTTCATTTTTAAAGTCTTCCATTTTGAAAAGGATTACTTGATCATATTCCTTAAGTTCTTTTAATCGTGTAACATGCTCACTTGAAATAAATTCTTGTGAATCTATAATACGTTGGACCAATAGTTCCCGTTCATCAGCAAAAGTAGATAGTTCTTCATAACTAACGAGATCAATTTTTTGAAGTAAGGTAGCTGTTATATCCTCAAGTTTCTTTAATGAAGTATCTATTACTACAGTATTCATTTGGGTTGTTCAGAAGCCGCATTCAACGACTTGTTAGCAGCATCCCAAGCTTCTCTTAAGTCCAAAAGATAGCTTACCACTTCATCTGCCGGCTTTGTATTTTTCTTCAAATTAGCATTAATAAGCTGATGAATCATATACTCATAGACTTGATAGAGCGTCTTCGCAATTGGATAATCATAATTTAGCGCTGCAATTAACTCATGAATTACTGCTTGCGCCTTACATAAATTCACATTTGCTTTCTCATAATTCTTTTCTACGATTGCAGATATCCCTAACCTAGTAAAGCGAATCGCTCCATCATAAAGCATCAGCAGAAGTTGGGCTGGTGATGCTGTATGCAGTTGGGTCTGTTGATATTTTTGGTGGGGTGATGTAATCAAAAAACTCTCTCCCTTGTATTAAGATAACATACTGGTTATGCCGGAGGACGTACTATTGAATTTATTCATAGCTTTCTCCATAGCCGTGAATTGTTTGTAATACTGAGTTTCTTTCATAGTAAGTCTTCTATTTAAATCCGTGATTCGTGTTTCAAAACTTCTCAGCTGGTCCCCCATTTGGCTGGAGACTAGAAACGAAGTTGTTAGATCACTGCTTATCTTTGAAGTTCCCGCCTTTTCATACATTGAAGTTAGGGCTATATTATCAATCTTTCTCAAACGACTTAACAATCCATCTGTAGGCGTAAATTCCGTTTTTGTTGAAGGATCGGATTGCCCTAATAAAGCATAAACATCTTCTGGGTTAGATTCCAAGGCAGTGCGCAGCTTTGTTTCATCTAATATCAGTTTTCCTTTTTCATTGTAATTGCCCGTTGTTATACCTATTTGTGTTATATTCATGTCTTTGCCGTTAATCTTCACATTGCCGATCATTGCCATTCTCATGTCAGCTAAGGCTTTATTTATTATTGAATCACCACTCAGCATACCGCTTTTGGCTTTTGTCTCCCACAGGGTAATCTCATCCTCTTTCATCCCTGCTCTTTGTTCTGTACTTAAAGGTAAAAATTTCCGGTAACGTTCCTCTGATGTTTTTTGATTAAGCGTTGCTATTGTTTCATTATATGATTCCACAAAAGATTTAATCGTGGACATCATTTTATCCACATCCTGGGAAACCTCAATTTGACTTGTTTGTCCTGTGGGTGTAGTTCCATTTAAAGCAATCTCCACACCATTAATGGTAAAACGATTAGAAGACTGCGTTGTTGTAATACCATTAATCTCAACTGATGCATTTTGGCCTTGTGTTACTTTCGATGTATTAAACTCAAATCCTTCATTGAACAGTGCGCCTGTCAGGACAATATCTTTATTCCCAGTTTCTTTTCGGGTAATTGACATTCGCCCTGTTGTTGAATCATATACTGCAGTGACACCTGCATCTTTATTATTGTTAATCTTATTAATAATTGAATCTATCGTATCTGTAGGAGAGAATGTAATTGTGGCGGCAGCTTCACCACTGACTCCACTCCCTATTGTTATGCTTGTTTCGTTTCCTGAATATATAGCTGATATGGGCTTTGATGAGGAAATACCCGCATTTTTAGGACTACCGGTAGGAATTCCATTTGCATCTTTGTAGTCATTAGAAGCTACAGAAGTAGCTCTAGCCAAACTGTTTACCTTAATGTTAAATACTGAGTTGGTTGCAGCACCTGTAGCTGTTGCAGTTACGTTAGACGCTCCAGTTACCGTTGCTTTCTTGGAGTTAATTGCATCTGACTTATTGAAAGTTGATAATTTTTCATTAAAACTAACAAGAGTTGTACTTATTGTACGGTACCCCTCTCTTTTCCATTCCAGCTGTTGTTTCTGCTGATTTAGTTTATCTAGTGGGACTTTTGCAGCTGTCATCAATTGCTTTACCATAGAGTCAATATCCATACCTGATGCTAATCCGCCAATTCTCATATTAACCTCCTCATTTATATCTTTTCGTCTACAATTAGCCCACTTAATTCCATCATACTTGCGGCTACATCAAGCAACTTTTCTGGTGGAATCTCCCTTATTAAATCACCTGATTGTTTGTCAAATACCTTAACCATGATTGCATGCGTTTGCTCATGAATCGATATTTCAAATGATTTCTCGGGTCCTTGTACGGCTCTTATAGCCTTCTCTAATTTCTGAATAAGTTGTTCCCTTTCAACAGGCAAACCTGCTGTTTCAATATTCGCCTCACTGAGCATAGATGAATTTTCTTTTTCGTTGCCACTCTTCGATGAAATGACATTTCCCGGTATTGCTGTAGTATTATTAGGCATAATCTTGCTCAAAATTTTACCTCCCCAAATGTGTTGAGCAATCATCTGGCTGATTCAAGTTCGTTATTCTATATATCGGATAAACAGCAGGGAATATGTAGTCGAGAAGCAGAAGAAAAAGCAAAAAAGGCCTTGAAAATTCAAGGCCTTTTTGCAAAAAACGATAAAGATTAACGAAGCACAGACAAGATACCTTGTGGAGCGGAGTTCGCTTGAGCAAGCATCGATTGCGAAGCTTGCAACAAGATGTTGTTCTTGGACAGAGCAACCATTTCTTTAGCCATATCAGTATCACGAATACGGGATTCTGCAGCAGACAGGTTCTCTACTGTAGTACCGATGTTGTTTGAAGTGTACTCCAGACGGTTTTGAACAGCACCTAGTTTAGCGCGTTCAGTCGATACCGCGTTAATCGCATCTTCAATGTTAGTAAGGCTGGAAGCGGAATTCAGACTGCTAAAGCTAGTAGTACTAATGCTTCCAATTGTGATTGAACCAGTTGCTTTATCATTAACTGTGATTGTAGCACCTTTAGTAATACTGATACCGTTAAAGGTAGTTTTAGTCATGATATTGTCGATTTGAGCACCAAGTTCCTTCAACTCTTCATCGATGTTGTTTGTGTCATTGGAACTGTAAGTTCCGCTGCCCTTTTGAACATTCAATTCTTTCATACGAGTCAGCATCGAAGAAACCTCATTCATTGCACCTTCAGCTGTTTGTACGTATGAGATACCGTCTTGGGCATTACGTTGCGCTTGCTCCAGACCACGGATTTGACCACGCATGGACTCGGAGATGGACAAGCCAGCTGCATCGTCAGCTGCACGGTTGATACGCAGACCGGAAGCCAATTTCTCCATGTTCTTACTTGTAGCTGCAGTGTTCAGACCCATGTTACGGTGTGTGTTTAAAGCCGGAATATTGTGGTTAATAATCATTTGATATTTCCTCCCTGAAATTGTATTATTCCCACGTCCATGTGGTATTAGCGTCTTCACAGGTCGGCCGCCCTGAAGAATTACCGCTCTAAAATATATATCGACTTTAAACGGAAGATTGTTTAGAGTAATTGCAGAAATCTTCTCCGTTTTTTATTTAATTATTTCAGATCCTCTTTAGAATGCCGTATCCACTTTATAAGCTCAGCACTCTTCGCTTTGGTTTCAGCAATATCTAAATATCTTCTAGCCTTCTCCTTATCCACAACACTCATCTCTCTCCCTAAATGGAGCCATAACCTGGCATTCTCATTATCTTCTTTCAGACTTTCAATCAGCATATTTAAGTTACGCTTCTTTTTTTCTTTTAAATCTATTATGTTGAAATCATAGCCATCGTGAAGCAAATGAATATCGCTTTGGATCCTCTTTAAATTACCAAACGAAATCTGTTCATGGATTTTATCTTCGTATCTCAACCCAGCTGGAAATAACCGTACATATCCGTTAGGTATGGATTCAGTAATAACCCCATCAATTGTGTTATCATAAACAATATCAAAAACCGCTTGCTCATTTGTCTTGCTCATTTTATTAACAAGTTCTCTAACTTTAGGCTGATCCTCTTCAGGCAACACATCGTCAGAATCCACTACAAACACCCAATCATTAGTTACTTTAGATAAAGAGTAATTTCTAGCTGCTGAAAAATCATCTATCCAATCAAACTGAAACAACTTGACGTGATCATGTTTATTTTGATAAGACTCTATTATAGCTATGGTTCTATCTGAAGAGCCCGTATCCACCACTATTATCTCATCTACAGCATCAATAATGCTGTCCAAACACCGTGTCATGCAGCGCTCAGAATCCTTCACAATCAAAGCAGCAGATACTCCCATACCTATTCTCTCCCATAAAAGCAATATTTCTAATCAGATCTAATCTTTAAATCCCAACATAGCTTTCTGAACAGCCTCGAGGTCCATGACCGCATTTTGATTATTCTGCTGAATGGCATCAAAGATTTCCTTACGATAAATATCAATATCCTTAGGAGCTGAAATGCCGATCTTCACGATATCACCCTCAACAGATAATACAGTAACAACGATATCATTCTGGATGACGATCGATTCACCTTTTTTACGTGTCAGCACTAACATCAGGACTCACCGCCTTCACCAGTTTTTGCTGAATCTAACCATAGAGGGTGTCTTGTTGTGTACGCTGTGTTTTGAAGTATTATCTGCTTCCCCTTACTATCAACAGTGTTAAAAATAATTGGAGCAAGCAGATTCACAGACACTTTTAATCGATCGCTATGCCAAGTGACTATACATCGCACAGAAACTTGTTCTTCATCATTCACTTTAATCTCTTTAATAGTGTCTTCTGGAAGAACAAATTCATAATCTGGATAGAACTCAAAGGGATTAACCGTAATGAAAGTTACTTCCGGTTGATCTACTGCACTCAGCAAGCTAAATGTATCGTTGTGTTCTTTAAGTGAAAATTCTTTTAATTGTTCAAATCCTGGCAGGCCTTTTGAAAAAAAATAAATAGGTTCGTTTGTATCATTAGAATTAAGTTGAATTACATTTCCTTGCGTCATAATCTCATCCTCCTAGGAATACTAACAAAAGAAGCTATGGACTGCTAACTTGTCCATAGCTTCTCATTATGGTTTCAAAGAATCAAGCCTATCTCATAAAATCCATCAATGATGGTTGTAAAATTTGTGCGGATGATTTCAAAGCCGCCTCATATATAGTTTGTGCAGTCGTTGCCCTGATCATAAGGCTCGCAATATCCGCATCTTCAGTCTTTGATTGCATCGTGGTCAGATTAAGTTCCTGATCCTTTAGACGCTCTTGAACTAGTTCCACACGGTTTGTTCGCGCACCTACTTCTGATAGGCTAGCCTGCATTTTAACAGTTCTAGATTCGATTTTACTGGATTGGGCACCTATACCTGCATAATCTCCATTTCCAAGCGCTGTAATCAAATCATCCATTAATTTGAAGGTATTATCACTGTCCGTTGAGCTTCCAAAAAAATCATATCCGGATGTATTCACCTGAAAATTAGACTGATCGCCAATAGAATATTTCACTGCTCCTTGGTCTGTATCAATCTGCGCAAAGTTAGTTACAGTGCTGGACAGCTGATACGGAGCTTGGTCATAATTTTGACCATTAAAAATATATTTACCACGAATTTGACTGTTTCCAATATTGCCCATTTGATCTTTCAATTGTTCAACTTCCAGCTTGATCGCATCCAGCCCGGACTGAGGTACCGTTCCGCTTGAAGCCTGTACGGACAGTTCCTTCAACCGTTTCATCACTTCGGAAGCTTGCTGCATCGTTGTATCTGTAAAATCCAACCAGCTGATAGCCGCATCCGTATTAGTTTTAAACTGCTCATTAGATGCTAATTCAGCTCTGTAGCGAAGAGCATACGTAACCCCAACCGGATCATCAGAAGGCTTGTTGATCTTCCGACCAGTGGAGACCTGATTTTCTATATTGCTCATGTTACTATAATTTTTGTTTAGATTGTTGAGTGTCTGCATACTCATCATACCTTGAGTAACCCGTATAGACATATCACTGACCTCCTTTACTTAGATTAGAGACCTACCCGACCAGTGCCATTGATTAGCTTATTGAGCATTTCATCAAAGGCAGTCATGAACCGAGAGGCTGCACTATAGGCATGTTGAAACTTTATAAGGTCGGACATTTCTTCATCAAGCGATACTCCACTAACGGATTGTCTGCTCAGTTCAACCTGTTCTGTAAGCTCCTGTGCGTTTTTACTTTGACGCTCCGCTTCCTGGGTCTGAACACCCAACTGTCCTACAATCGATCTGAAGTAGTCATCCACAGTACCTGGTGCAGACAGTGCAGTTCCAAAATCAAACTTGGCCGTCTTTAACCCGCTCATAATTAATGCCATGTCGTTGTTACCGATGATCACCTTCTCATTAGGCGCACCAGGATTCTCTACTCGCATGGAACTGGAAATTTTGTTAGGATCCTTCTGGATATCAGGATTTAGTGTGATGTTCCCCGCTGTAATCGGTCCTCCATCCTTGGAAGTGAAGAGAGGCAGTCCCTTCTCGGGTGTAGTACCACTAACGGTATAACCCAATTGCAGCAGTCCGTTAATCCCTTTAACCGTTACCTTAGTATCACTTGCCAGCGTTCTGCCAGCGCCAGAATAGGTAACTCCGTTCAAAACCGTACCTTCTGGGAGAACTGATCCGGCAGGAAGTACTACTTCTACATCCCCGTTCGCAATTGAATCAGCCAGCTGGTTCATTTGATTCTTATAGTCTGTAACATATCTATCTCTGGACATGAACATTCCAGCTACTTCACCGCCTGATAGCGTCCCACTATCATAGGCTGCTTTCAGTCCATCAGCTGTCACAGGAGTTACCTCATTGCCTGTGACGACTAACTGGCCACCCAGTGTCACTTGATACCCATCGCTGAGCTGGTTAACCTGAACATTGGCAATTTTCGAGAGCTTGTCAATGGCTAGATCCCGCTGATCACGCAAATCATTCGGATTTTGACCTAATCCCTCCAACTTAATGATGTTCGAATTAAGATCAGCTACCGTCTGCAATAATGAATTAGTTTCAGAAACCTTTAAATTAATGTTACTAGTAAGGTCTGAAGTTAACGCATCCAATTGTGTATTAACCTGGTTCATAGCGTCTGTAAGCGCCTGAGTAGTCTCTTTTACAATTTTACGATTGGTAATATTCTCAGGATCCTTACTCAAGTCAGACCAAGCATTCCAAAAGTTATCTAGAACTTTGCGGAGGCCAGTATCCGAAGGCTCATTCATTATAGATTCAAGTTTCTGTAACGAATCGTGGCGGATATTCCAATTACCAAGATTAGAGTTTTCATTACGGTACTGATCATCCAAAAAACTTTGTCTTACACGTTCAATGGAATTGAATTCAACACCTGTACCCATTTGTCCGGCTGCAGTTGTGCGTAAAAAACCATAAGCCTCCATAGGGAGAGAAGCATTCATTTTTACAATTTGTCTGGAATAGCCCTCTGTGTTAGCATTAGAGATGTTATGCCCAGTTGTATTTAGTGCAGCTGTATGGGTATTCAGGCTTCGCTTAGCGGTTTCTATACTATGAAATGTCGAGGTCATCTTTTATTCCTCCATAATTAGGCACGGGTATCAAACAGTCCAGAGCGCTGTACTCCACCTGATTTTTCTGCCGGATGATGATAAGTTGCTTCGGCCTCTGAATAATAGGACATGCTTTCAATTGAAAAATCAATATAAGAGAGCGATTGTTGGATTAATTGTTGATTAAGCGTATTGGCTTCTTTCAACTGCTGAAGTGTTCCAGCAAGTTTCTTCTGAATATGTAACAGCCTTTGCTTGTCATCCAGATCGAACACAAGTCGCGATAGTTCAGACAGATTGAGGTTAAGATTCGAACGAATGCCTGCGCTCTGCAAAAATACATGAATCGCTTGCGCACGTTCTTCTTCTAACTGCTCAATTGTTTTCATCTGCTTAGATTCCTTATTAATAATTTGAATCAGCATTTCAATCTTGTTCTCCATAATTGCCTGCTTCTTGGTAGCAGCCAAATCCAGCATCTGGATATGCACCTCGTTCAGCCGCTCCAGCAGTTCGATCAATGTTGTCAATGCCATGGATGAATTCACCTAATTCTCGGAGGATTGCTTAAAATAGGGGGCGAGTTTCTCTGCGAGTTTGGCTGCGTCTACTTGATAAGTTCCAGCGGAGACCTGCTGTTTCAAGCTTTCAATCTTAACGGCGCGGTCAGCATCTACCTTGCTGCTGTTCTGAGCTTGCAAGAGCTTCAAGGCTTCATCGGAAAAGGTAGCCTCATCCTTGCGCGAATTTTTCTTCATTTGTTCCTGCCTTTGCGATTCGGCACTCCGTTGATAAGGGTTAATCGCGTTAATTCGTCCGGTCTCGTTAATTTTCATAACTGCCACCTTCTTTCTAAAATAAAAAAGCCGATAATCTTTACTAAGTTTATCGGCGTGTGTTGAAACATTCTTTATAGCTGCAAACGTTTTTTTGCAGATTTAAGGGTTGCGAAGTTTATCTATAGCGCGGTATGCGCCCTCGTGCGTGTGTCTCGAGGCATCCGAAGCGGTGCTCTCCTTGGCAGCATTAGAGAGATCCTTCCGCAGGCGATTACGGCAGCTGTCACACATATGCCCTTCTCGGATCAGGGTTCCGCATACTTCGCAAGGATACGTCATATTTGGGGCATTTGCTATGGATATTCGTCCTTCCCGAATAAAACGGGTGATCTCTTTGATGGAGATTCCCGTTGCATCCGACAATTCCTGAATGTTAGTTCCTCTATTCTCTCGCAAGTAATTTACGCAGATCTCATATTCATGCTCCAGTTCCTTGATACAGGGCTGGCATAACTCCATGAGATTCTTAACGTATAACCGGCCGCACCTTGGACAATTGTCTAGATTCATAACAAGCAGCCGCTCCTCCCATACATTTTGTGCAAACATTACAATTCTTATGCTCCTAGATTACATGATAGAAGAGCATTCGTCTATCTCTTGCAATGGATATACAAAGAATTAGTTCCCTAGGAGCGGGCCAGAGTCAAGCTGCGAATCTCCACAGCTAGGCCACATTCGTCTGCAAGACGCTGTAGGGGCTCAGCACAGGCACGCAAAGTACTTCCTGTAGTGTAAATATCATCTACTATAATGATCCGCAGAGGAGCTCCAGAGTTACGTCGTGTCTGTAGCCAGTCAGTGAATCTATCCATCATCCCAGGATCAACCGCAAAGGCATGCTTCATGTCCGAAAACCGCTCGGCCCGGCTCTTAAAGCTTTGCTTTCCTGTATGATGAGTGCGAAGCAGCAAGGTAAGCTGCGGTATGCCCCTGTGAGTGGACAGCACATGGCCTAAACGTTCTGCCTGATTAAAGCCACGCTCCACCAGTCTGGCCCCGCTGACCGGAACGGGAATCAGCAGATCCGCTTCCCACGTGTCTCCTCCTTTATAGTCAAGAAAAGAAAAGAGAGAGGACCTTCTCCGTTCTTTGAGCTGAGACTGTCTCTCCCTATCCTGCTCCGCCTTCAGCAGACCATAGGCCTGGTCTAACATTAAACCCAGGAGAATAGTGTATCTCTCATTCCCTCTATATTTATATTGCCCTATCAATTCACGCACCACCTCGTTATAAGCCACGGCACTACGGTTGCATATCAGTGGAGTAGGTTCATTAGATCGCGTACAATCCGGGCAGCCTACATGCCTGCCGCATGTGGTGCAGCGGGGAATCTGTATCCACGGTATCGCGGCAGCACAGTTTGAACAGACTTCGGGCAAAGACGACATTCCCTTACTGTTCTTCCCGCAAATCAGACATCTGGTTAAGGGAGGCGCCAGCAGTAATTCTGCTTTTTTCAACCATTGTGACAGCCTGCTCATTGGAGACTTTCCTTACGAATGTAGCCTTTTTGACGAGCAATTCGGTTCATGGTACGGATCTGGGCGATGGCCCCTCGCTGCGAACGGCTCCACTGCGGAGAGATGAAGAAGACTCTGCCCGCTGGATCATCCTTGGAGCGCCCGGCCCGGCCGGCCATTTGAACAAGTGAAGCCTCATCAAAAAGAGAACTGTCCGCATCCAAGATAAACACATCACTCCGCGGCACGGTTACCCCGCGCTCAAGAATCGTTGTGGTGACGAGCAGCGAGATGCTACGGTCACGAAACGCCGTCACTTTCTCCCCTCTTGCTGTGTCCTGAGAGGAAGTCCCTTCTATAACCACACTCGGGAAACGGCGCCGCAAAAGCAACAGCAAACCTTCGATGTGGGCGATACGGGATACAAATAGAAAAATCTGCGCGCTGCGGTCCAGTGATATTTGCAGCTCTTGAATCAGCTTCTTCGGCAAAGTGCCTCGTTTCAGGCAGATTCTCACCGGGTCCGCAGCCAAATGCCGCGGTACAGGCAAAGGGTGCCCGTGGAAACGAACCGGAACCCGGGCATGAGCCAGCTTCCCCGATTTGACTTGACGCTGCATGTTCTTCGGGGGCGTGGCGGACAGGTAGATGAAGCATCCGTCCGGCTTGCATGCCTGCCCTGCCGCATAGGCCAGCATCGGATCGTTATGATAGGGATAGGCATCTAGCTCATCTATGATAACGAGATCGAAGCTGTGATAGAAGCGCAGAAGCTGATGGGTGGTCGCCAACGTCATCCGGGCACCCACCCAGCGCTCTGCGCTGCCGCCGTACAGCACGGCGAGGCTCTCCGCCGGGAAAGCCCGTCCTAGCCTCGGCGCCAGCTCCAGTACAACGTCGCGCCGCGGTGTTGCTACGAGCGCCCGGCCTCCAGCGCCGAGTACGGCCTCCAGGAGCGGGAAAATCATCTCCGTTTTTCCCGCTCCTGTCACTGCCCAGAGCAGGAAGCGCTCTGGGCTCGGGACAGAGGAACGCTTGGAGCTCGGGACGGCGGAGCGCTGCCGCCGCTCCGCCAGAAAAGCCAGCGCAGCCCCGGCGGCTCCCGCCTGGGCCGCGCTAAGCCCCCACCGGCGTGCCGCCACGGTGGGATCAGAGCTGGCCGTGCATTGCACGGCCGGGGCCGCTGCGCTGCGCAGCAGCAGCGTACAAGCCCGGCTGCGCCCAAGTGCGAGGCAGGCCTCGCAGTAGGCGCAGCCCGAGAGCCCGCACGCAGCACAGGGCGTGCGGGCAGTGGCAGCGCTGCCGCAGCGACGGCAGCGCGGAAGGGCGCGGCGCGTGGCGAAGCCGCGCCGGAAGCCCAGGTGCGGCGACCAGGAGGCAGCCGCACGCAAAGCGCCAGCAACCAACGGGAGCTGGCGCAACCCTTGACGCGCGGCTCCGCCACGCGCGTCCTCGCCCATCCCGACAGCGGCTTCAATCCTCAGCCGCCCTTGCAAATGCGCCAGCTGGGCAGCGCGGCGCCAATAACCGCATAATTCCGGGCTTTGTTCCAGCAGCAACGCTTCCAGCTCCGCTTCAAGCAGGGAACGCCCGGACAGTGCATTAACCAACTGCTCTGCTTGGCTAGCCAGCAGGGCTAGATTTTCGATTCTGTCCCCAAGGAAAGTCACCTCTTCTCTGTCACTTTGATCTCTAAAGTAGCTATTCCATTCAAAAACATCCGTCATCCTCTCTCCGGACTCTCCGAACGAAGATATATTGGCAGCTTTCCGCTTCTCACTTTTCAAGAAAGCCTGACCTTCCTTCATTTCGCTATCATTATTAACTCCCACGTTGCAACCACGGTCCGTCAATCTCCACCTATCAACTTCATATTTCCAAATCGAAATTCCCGCTACCAGCCATTTTGAATACCCTATGACATCACCATTACCGTTACCATCACCCTCACCCTCTGCCTTTAGTTCAGGCTGAAGAATATCTTCTTTGTATTTCCCCCACTCCTTGCTGCCCCAGGTGTCCATATGTTTATCTGACTGGAATCGGTCACGAAAGAGCATGGCCCAACCCAATGGCATTTCCATTGAAAGTAGAACCAAACGCTCCACCGCTTGGGTGTGACCCCAATCCCCACTTCTCTTCTCCCGGCCTTCCCACCAACAGAAATCGACAGCTGTTGCCAGAGAAATCCATACCCTCCATGTACCCCTACACTCCACCGCGTAAATTGCTGTTCTCATCACATTCCCTCCCTCTATGAGCTGGCCCCATATAATCAAGAAATTCAACTGCCAATGCTGAATTGCAGCACAGCAATGACCTTCTATCTCACTCCCTCTTTTCCGGCTCCCATAATACAAAGACATACAAAAAAAGCACACTCCCCTTTTTCCTGGAGAGTGTGCTTCACCCATTGCTTACATAGTTATTTAAATATCGCCATGCTTTGATTTTGATCCCCTACTTCCATCCACCTGTATCATAGGCCATCGGACGGTTTGCCCAGACAACCGCAAATCCAGTATAATTCCCCGTGATTTCGACATTTCTTCCTGGCCGAGAGCAGGCACAACGGTTGCCAAGTCTAGGGAGCAGCCGCTCCTGGCCATCCTGGATACGATCCCCATTGTAGTATCACTGGAGTTATCGTCCATCACAAGCACTCGTAAGGGCTTTCCTGTAAGAAAAGCATGAAACGTCAATGCCCGAATATACCATTCCACCACAGATTCGTGATTTCGAGTGATAAGAATATATTGAACCCACTTTCCGGATTCCCGTGCCTGACGGGACTTTTCCCGGATATGCAGCACGTGAACAAGGGCTACTGCGGATGAATAAACCACTGCAATCCATATTAATTGGGCTACCATGGAGATGCACCTCCTCTGTATACCGACAATATATGCCGATACTTAGGGGTCGGTGACAGCCCACACCATTTCATGTTACAAGCCTGATTCCCGGACGCTGCTGCCCCCTGGTTAATCTTCCCTCATCTTCGCAGACAACAACCAGGGGGCAAAGACAGGCGTAACAGTTTCTTATTCTTCCGATCACCTTGGTTAAACAGACACCAGACTACCGGACATTTAAAATACTATGTAACGTAAGTCCCTGATACGTAAACACTCCAAAACGCTCTATTAAAACATCAGCTGATTTACAGAGTTACCCAACCGTACTTGATCGAGTTAATTACAGCCTGCGTGCGATCATCCACTTCCATCTTCTGCAGAATACTACTGACATGGTTCTTGACGGTTTTCTCACTGATAAAGAGATATTCACCGATCATTTTATTGCTCTTGCCCTCTGCCATCAGACGCAGTACTTCGGCTTCACGACGGGTCAGCGGATTATTGTCTCCCGCAACGAATTTGACACCAGCTTCCTTCACTGTTGTCTCTGCCATTGCACCCGTTTCGTTCAGATAAGTCATGCGGCGAAGTTGATTGATCAGTTTACCAGTTACCTTGGGGTGGATAAAAGCATGGCCGCCGCATACCGATCGGATAGCATTGATCAGTGATTCTGCTTCCATGTCCTTCAACAGATACCCGTTGGCACCTTTGCGCAGCGTTTCAAACACGTAGCTCTCATCATCATGAATGGATAAAATAATAACCTTTACATCAGGGAACATCTCCCGGAGCTTTTGCGTAGCCTCCACGCCGTTCTCAACTGGCATATTGATATCCATCAAGACAATATCCGGCTTGGTGACATTGCAAAATTCCAGGACCTGAATGCCATCGCCGCATTCTCCAATGACCTCGATATCTTCCTCCATGTTCAAAATCCTTTTGAGTCCTTCACGAAAAAGCTGATGATCATCCGCCAAAAGCACTTTTATAGACATTTTTTCAGAGCTCTGGTTCTCCATTATATTACTCCTTTCCCTTCTCCACATTCGTCGGAATGTGAATTACGATTGTTGTGCCCTGGTTCTCGGCTGATTCAATTTCCATTCTTCCTTCCAGAAGCTCCACGCGTTCGCGCATTCCCAGCAAGCCGAAGCTTTCCCGGCTGCCTTGTTCTGTCTTCATTTTTTGCACATTGAACCCCAATCCGTTATCTTTTACCACAATCTTCATCAACTGTGCCTGATAGGTGATCTCCACCAATACATAGCTAGGGTAGGCATGCTTCGCAGCATTAGACAGTGCTTCCTGGACAAGGCGATATACCGCCGCTTCCATGGCTGAAGAAAGGCGATACTCCTTGCCTCTGGTCTCAAAAGAGGTACGGATCTTCGTCTTCTCCTCAAAATCATGCACATATTTCCGTAATGTCGGAATTAGTCCCAAATCGTCGAGCGCCATCGGACGAAGGTTGAAAATAACCTTGCGCATTTCCTCCAGGCTGTAACGAACCTGCCCTTTCAAGTCTATTACTTCGTCCTGCACCAGCCCAAATTCCTGCTTTACCAGCATTCTTTCAACAATTTCCGTCCTAAGGACTAGATTCGCAAGCATTTGAGCGGGACCGTCATGAATTTCCCGGGCAATTCTCTTCCGTTCCTCTTCCTGGGCCAGAATAATTTTGAGTCCAATGATCTGGCGATTCTTCGCCGATTCGACAATTCGGGTCACTTGTCCCAGTTCTCCGGACAAATATTCTAGGACTACACTCATTTGCGAACCAATTGATTCCGCACGTTCCACCGAATTTTCGACACTGCGGACGCGCAATTGCAATTCATCACGGCGGGTTCGCAGATAAGCCTCCCGCTCGCGTGTCATCATCAGCTCAAGCTGAAGTTCCGTGGCTTTTTCATAGGCAATGCGTATATCCTTCTCCGAATAACGGACAAAATCACGGCTGACTTCCGTCAGCCGGATACGGGAGCGGTGGTATTGCAGTTCCAGCTTGTCTACCTTTTGCAATGTTTCATCCGTTTCTTCCATCACACGCTGCAGTTCTTTAGTGAGGGCAACAAGCTCGTCACGCGCTACCTGCAGGATTTCATATATCTGGTACTTGCTGCTCTCCATCACGTCGATGGTGTTCTTGATGACGCGATCTATCGCATCGGCTTGAAATTCCACGGATGCTTGCCCCATTTCTATCGGATCGTTGTTAAAGGCTTGCCTTTATATTAACATATCACGATTCGATAGTTACGGTCTTCGTGTTCTGTTCCCATTTTACGGTTAATCCCAATTGTTCAGAAACCAATCTGAGCGGTACTAAAGTCCTGCCTTGTAGGAGCAAGGGAGCTACTTCAGCACTTTGACGTTTTCCGTTCAAGACAAATTCCTTCTTGCCCAGCGTCAGATCGAGTACCTTAGATCCGCGTAATACGAGAATTCTCTTGTTAACCGGATCCCAAGTTGCAGTCCCTCCAAAAGCATCCAGTACATAACGAATCGGCACATAGGTGCTGTTGTCTTTAACAATCGGGGCTACATCAATCGGTTTTTTCTGACCGTTCACAGTAACTGTTTTGGAACCGATAATCATTGACGCTGTTCCTTTCGGAAGACCTGCCTCACTCGAAAGCGACGGCATCGTAAAGGTAATATTGTCAAAAGCAACTGTTCCTGTCTTAGACCGTTCATCTTGTCCTTCTTCTACATTCACAACATAGAGGCGTTTCAGCGTCGCCGGGAATTTGATCCCTGATCCTGTTAGATCGATGTTTAGACTCTTCCATCCCGTCCAGTCAATCACCTTAGCCAGATCGACATACACTGTTGCACCGCTGTTATCTACGATTTCAGCTCGCATCCAATTTAGACTCTTGTCACCCATGACATCCACGGACATCGAGGTAGCTGTAGCAGGGATTGCTTTTCCATTCGTTCCATTAAACTGGGCGTAAGCATACATTTTGCCGCTGCCGGCAGTCATATCATAGCTCATGGACAACACCTTCGAACCTGCGCGATCAGGTCCTCCATCCGTAACGGCTGCTGTTCCCTTCACACCAGAAGCATTAGTAGTGAACGCGATTGGATAATTCACATTCTCAAAATCCTCCCAAGGCGTAGCCGCCGCTTTCGAGAGTACAACTGCGGTACTGAAACCGTCATATCGGGCAATCGCATAACCGGTAGTGACACCTTCATCCACAGAAGCTACCGTCAGCTTGCCATCCTGTACACTACCTTTGAAACCAACAAATTCCCATTTCAATGCAGAAGCAGGTACTGCCACGGACGCCCCACTCTTCGTAGCAGCTGTTACTGGAACCGCGACCGAAGCTCCTGCTGTCAGAGGCGCTGTTGCGGTCCCTATGGATAAGCTATTCAGGTCACTCCCGCCCAGTACCGTCACTTTGGTATCTGCACTTGCCCCACCGCTTGCTGCCGTTAACGTAACAGTTCCCGGTTTCACGGCTGTAACTTCACCTGCTTTGACAGTCACGCTGTCACCACTGGATTTCCAAGTAGGATTTCCAGCTGCAACGTCAATCGGGTTGTAGTAAGTGTCATAACCCTTCAAAGAGTAAGTCGCTTTCTGACCAATCAGCAATGTAGTATTGCCACTAATTTTAATGCCTTTTACTTCACCCTGCGGGGCAGAGGTGTACACGCCGAGTCCATTAACGACACTTCGCTGCTCTGTACCATACTCTGTATTAAAAGTCAGTGTAGTCGAGGGTTCAGCAAGCGGCCGGTCGACCATGGTTGTAGAACCGCCACCATCCAGATTAAGTCCTTTCCAGACTCCAATATTAGTCATGAAGGACTGAAGTTCGCTGAGTGACATTCCGGTGCTGTTGTTGTTCTTCTCTACAGCTATCACATACACATAACGACCATCCTGGGAATAACCCAGTGCCGTACGGGCACGGGTACCGTCGATGCTGCTCGTAGAGCGGGAGAACGCCGATGCCTTCCCGTTATTTACAAGAATCGTATGTCCACCGATCATCGTTTGCAGCGTGCTCGGATCTAAAGCCTGCTGTGTTGTTTTGGAAATAAGTGAATAAGTGCTGGTTACGGGTTGGCCAACCGTCAAATGTTCCGTCATAAATTTGGCTGCTTGTCCATGTCCACGCAGAATAAAAGCACCCTTGGGAACAGCCATCGGCAGCGCAGCATTTTCAGAGAGTTTAGTAACTACACCGTTCTCTACCAGCGCCTCTGTTGGAGTAGTAGAACTATTCTTAGGTCGATCTAGCGCCGTCCATACATCCGTATATATGTACAAGGCATTGGCATGGCTGTAGGTAGAAGTGCCACCTTCCGGATTATAGGCCCCTTTGTTGACGCCTGAAAGCGGGAACTGGCTTCCATCCCCAGAGGATACCGTCCCTTGGAAACTGAACTCATCAATGATCGGTTTCCGGTCTTTCGTCACGGCAAATGCGTACATGCCATCCAGCTGGGAAGGCGTAGATACCAGCACCCCACCAGATACTTGACCACCAATAGGAGAACCCTCTCCTCCAGTATTAAAGTAATCTCCGTTTACCGCGGCGACTGCTCCCGTCTCCTTCGCCATACCCCCGGTACTTTGGCGAGTGGTCAGCGTTCCGCCCTTACCTGTCATGACATCCAGGGAAACATAAGGATTACTCAGGTCGACGCGGATCACATCTGCTAATCCGGTAGCGCTTTTCCCCGAGCGTACAGCTGTATATTTATACTTCATCATAACGGCTCCAGAGGTAATAACATCCTCACTGAGCTTGTTGACTGTTAGTGCCGTTGCCGCAGCTGCAATAGAAGCATTGCTGGCTGTCCATGGACTCATAAATTCACTACCGATTACCGGCATGATCCAAAGCACGCCTGCCAATGAGGCGGCGACCCATCTTTTTGCAGTCGTTGCTCTTCTCTCCTGCACAGACTCGTTACGCTGCTTACCCGTGAAAGCATTGTTCATTTCAGAATAACTCTCCCATCTCTTATTCTACTCTTCGATTCTATTCTCAAAGTCTGGAAATCCATGTCCTATTTTCCTAGTATACATCAATAATAGACTTGATTTAGCCCGAAAAGTTGCGAAATTTGCGAGATTAAGAGCTTTCCCATTGGCAAATGTTCGTGCAGTGATGAACGGTTTCACGCTTGTATTCACAGAAAAAGCCCGACTCTATGAGCCGGGCCTGAGACAAATTTAACCTCTTCTTCATCAATATTCAGTTGTTACAAATATCCCGCTTTGCTCAGCATCCGTTGCAGCATAACCGCACCTTCCGCACGAGTGGCATTCCCCTGTGGCAGGAAGGTTCCTCCTGGCATACCGAGAATAATACCAGACTGAACAGCCTTGGCCACAAATTCGGCACTCATATTCTGAATTTTGGCCTTATCTTTGAAAATGCTCAGCGCTCCTGAGGGAGTACCAGTAAGCGTAATATAATTTCCAGTGTACTCCATGGCGCGAATCATCATAATAGCCATTTGCTCACGAGTGATATTGTCATTCGGCCGGAAAGTAGCATCTGTATTCCCGTTAATAATACCTGCTTTAGCTGCAGCACCAATGTAATCGCCTGTTTGCGTAGATGGCTGAACATCACGGAAGCGTCCTGCGGCATCACGGTCTCCTTGCAGTCCTAGTCCTCTGCTTAGCATCACCGCAAATTCGGCTCGTGTAATCTTCTGCCCTGGCTTGAAAGTAGAGCCATAGCTGCTATCGATGATGTTCTTTGCTGCAAGTTCTGCAACAACACTGTTACTCCAATGATTGCCCATATCTGTAAAGGTACGCGTGGACAAAAACGTTCCCACAACCAGGTTACCTGGGGTAAGGGCACGGAGCACCGTATAATTACCGGACTTGCTGACTTTGGTAGGCAGATACACGGCATCATAGTACGTCAGATCCAAGCGAGCCGCCGAAGTCTGGGCACTGTTTAAGGATGCTGTCGTACGGACTGTATACTCCCCTTTTGCATTGACTGGCTGGGCATTGGAAAAGTTACTGCCTGTTACAGCTGTCATTCGAACATCCATCAATCCAGTAATCGGCTGCAAACCTTGGCCTTGAAGTTTTTGTTCAAACGGTGCGAAGGTTCCGCCTGGAACGCTCTCCATCCGCAGCACTAACGAGACGCTGCTGGCATCTGCGATCAAGGTGGTAACAAGATTGTTCATATCAATATCACTAAGTGCAATACTGTAGAGGTTCTCACCGAAACGAATAATAAGCTTAGCATTTTTGTTACGGTTTACCGCATCAAGCAAAGGTTTTAGCGGAACAGATACATACGCTGAACGTTCAGTAGCAGGCACCTCAAAAGCAAGTATTGGGCTTCCTGCCTTATCCAGATACTCGTAGCTCGCCGCTACACGATCAGATGTCAGGCTGTATCTTTTAACAGATTGGTTATACAAAGAACGATCATCGGCTATAGATGCAGAATCGCTTTTTAAGAGCGCGTATTCCACCCCGAATTCACTCGCCGCGAGTGTCCCCAGGTAAGCTGGACGATTGCCGTTTCCTGACGTCGTCCCTGTCAGATTCTGCACAGTCAATCCATTAAAGGAAGCAAGGCTGTTCCCATTAAGGTCTTTAATCATTCCTGAACCAGTCATGTAGGACAGATCGACCTTCTGTCCGCTTTTTACGACCGACGCTAGAACAAGTTTCAATGTTGTACCGGACAAGGCATAGCTTTGCACGCCTACAGTACTACCATCGACTCTCACTCCGAACTGATTATTATACAAGGTAGATGAAGCCTGCATATTCTTACTGAACGTCACAGTAAGCTCGTCTGCATTGACTGTAGCGCTTGTAATCTCACTCACTGCCGTGGTTGACGACACCGTCACTGGCTGCAAATTAATATAGGCTGCACGATTACCGTTCAGATCGCTGATTCCCGATGTTCCTGGTACATAGGAAATTGTCGCGTCCTTGTTTACTGCCAAAGCACTCTGTAGCGTCAAGATGACCTGTGAGCCGCTGACAGCTACATTGGTTACATAGTTAGGAGTATTTCCTACAAGCACAGAAAACTGACTGTTCATCGGCAGGTTTGTGGTAGAGAGCCCTTCATTATAGCTTAGCGTAATTTTATTTCCGGCACCCGCGGCACTTTGAAACTCTGGTGCAATGGTGTCATTGGTATTCCGAATAAAAAACTCGCTGAAGTCCGCTATATTTTGCCCAAATTGATTTTGTAAAGGATACGAGGACGCATTATACGATACCCGAACTACCGCACCATTCCCGGCTTCACTGTTCACTGTCAGATATACAGTATTTCCGCTAGAGCTGATGGAGCTGATTCCAAGCGAATATCCATCTGATGTTACTGCGAACTGGCTATATGCGTAGGAATTTACTGATTTAAGGGTATCATTAAAATTAAGTACCACTGATCGACCGGAGATCCTTCCATCCTTTGGTGTTGGCATCGAAGATTCTACAGTGTTCGTTACCTCTCTGGAAGAAAATGTACTTGCGGCATTCCCGCTGCTATCCTGTATAGTCCGCAATCCGCCGGAATAAGTGATTCTAACAACCTGGCCCACAGCTACACCTGTGCTTAGTACTACGAATACACTGTCACCCTGAATATAGACACTATCAATGGGCCGTTTCTCATCATTTACGGTCACTGCAAAACTGGAGGTCAGTAGCGCAGCCGAAGAATTCAATGATTTATTGTATCTCAGCCGAATGGTCCGGTTATTTTCAAGTTGCGCACTTGATAACTGTGGCGCCGTTTTATCAATAACTGCCGTACGGAAGCTCCATGAGCTTTTCCCGCTCAAACCATCGTATAGAATTTTGGAATCTGTTGCATCGGTAAAAGCACCTTTGGCAATATCAATATAGTAGGTTGTATCCCCATCCAATGCTGCAGAAGGTGTAATGATATACTCTCTGCCCGTAGTTCCTTTGGTAACGGAAGCTGGAACTTTGACTCCGCTACTTTTATATAAGGTAACACCATTAGCTACGGAACTATTGAAATTGACATCCCGGCTAAACGTAATTGAAAATGTTTTGTTGATTGCTACACCCTCGCTACGGTCGGCCGGATTCAATGAAGATACACTAGGTCCTGCCTGGGAGACTGTCGTAAAGCTCCAAGTGTATGGACCTGAAGCCGGAAACACATTACCGTCCTGATCGTAAAAAGATCCCTGAGGTATTGAGACTGTGTACGAAGTGCCGTTCAGCAGTGGAGATGCTGTAGAAGCCGGATACAACGTAATCACATTGCTGCCTCCGCCAGTGACCCCAGTTGAATTCACATCAAGCCATCTGGTTCTGCCATCTAGGACCCCACCGGCTGCAACAGTAATCACTCCGGATACTGGCTTCATCGGACGGTCAAAGGTAAGTGCAAGCGCTCCTGTGGTAGATACTTCTCCCGCGCTGTTCGCCGGATAGGGAGTTACCGGGAAGTCTGCTACTGCTTTGGTTGAAAATGCCCAGACACTGCCGTTCGAGATCCCTGCGAACGTTCTGAGATCATCATCCCTGAAAGCATAGGCATCAATTAATACATAATAATTCGCCCCAACCTTCAACTTATTAGCCAAGGTTAAAGTGACTGAAGTAGCGTCCGCGCTGCTCTGAATATCCACTCCGGGTTCACCCTCAGCCATTTTAAAGATTTGCACCGTTGAATTGTCGGCTGAGGAGATCAGCTTCACAGCGCCACCACCCGGCAGCACCTTCTTATTCAACTTCAGACTGATCTGTGTCAAGGCTCCCGCATCTACTCTTGTATTATTAGCAGGAGAGAATTCACTGACAGCAATTGTATTATTGGTCTCAGGAGCAGTTGTGAAATCCCACACGGTAAGTCCTGATTCATTGCCATCAGCGTCTTTAAACACACCTTTCGGTATAGTAACCGTATAGGTCTTATTCGGGGCCAGTAGATGTCCAGCACCCCATTTAAGCTCGTAATCCTTGGAAGTACCTATCAACCCGTAACTGCCTATAGGAATCGTTACAAAAGGCGTGCTAGCCCCTTTGGGGGTGATGCTAATTTCCCCAGACTGGGGATTTACCAGCCTGTCGAAATTCAATCTGAGTGTAGTGTCTACACCTACATAAGCTGCTCCCTGCCCTGGGGAGACATTAATAGTGAATTCAGAAGCAGCGTACACTGCCGAACTCCCGATCCCGAATGATGTACTAACCGATCCTAATAATAACTCTCCTGCTAAAAAGAATGCCGTCCACATGGAGATTTTCCTTTTCATCTTTCGATAACTCCTCTCAAGCCGTACTTCACATTTTTATCGAAGCGCATATACTCTTATATTTCGGTTGAAGGGCTTCCAAAGTTTAGTAGGGCCGTTTAAGGATGCTCCAACGCGATTAACTCATGCTCAGACAAAAAAACACCCCAAAATAGACCACTCTTTCGAAGCGCCTACTTTGGGGTGTTGCATAATCGGAATATAATTGCCTGTAGAAAATAGATTGCAGGGCCTATAGCCAATTATGGCTTAGATGCCCGACAAGGATCTCAGCAATTCAGCCTTGTCTACGCGTTCCCAAGGAAGATCGACATCTGTACGTCCAAAATGTCCGTAAGCTGCCGTTTGTCTATAGATCGGCTTACGTAGATCCAGCATGGAAATGATACCGGCAGGACGAAGATCAAAGTTGTCGCTGATCAGCTTCGCCAGCTTTTCTTCACTGATTTTACCTGTACCGTATGTATCTACGTTAATGGAGACAGGATTAGCTACACCGATGGCATAGGCCAGTTGAATTTCACATTTGTCGGCAAGACCTGCAGCTACAAGGTTCTTCGCTACATAACGTGCTGCATAAGCTGCAGAACGGTCTACTTTAGTTGGATCTTTACCGGAGAATGCGCCACCGCCATGACGTGCATAACCGCCATAGGTATCTACGATGATCTTACGACCGGTCAGACCGGCATCGCCTTGTGGTCCACCAATTACAAAACGACCCGTAGGATTGATGAAGTATTTTGTCTCCCCGTCTAGCAACTCAGCAGGAACTACAGGCAAAATTACATGCTCCTTGATATCCGCTTGAATCTGCTCCAATGAGATTTCTTCCGCGTGCTGTGTAGATACAACAATCGCGTCAACGCGTACAGGCTTCTCATCCTGGTACTCAATAGTAACCTGAGTCTTGCCATCCGGACGCAAATAGTCCAAAGTACCGTTCTTGCGGACTTCAGACAACCGACGAGCAATCCGGTGTGACAAAGCGATTGGAAGTGGCATCAGCTCTGGCGTCTCATTGGTTGCAAAGCCGAACATCAGTCCCTGATCACCTGCACCAATGTTGGCAGTTTCTTCAGCGACCTGTGCAGGATCACGGTTCTCCAGAGCAGCATTAACCCCCTGGGCGATATCCGCTGACTGCTCATTCAGAGAAGTAAGCACAGCACTAGTATTATAGTCAAAACCATACTTGGCATTTGTGTAACCAATTTCTTTAACGGTGTTGCGCACAATCGCCGGAATATCAACATATTCCGATTTAGTGCTGATTTCACCAATTACCAAAACCAGACCAGTGGCTACAGCCACCTCGCAGGCAACACGGGCGTTTGGATCATTCGCCAAAAAAGCGTCAAGTACAGCATCAGAAATCTGATCGCAGATTTTATCCGGGTGCCCTTCCGTTACTGATTCAGAAGTGAATAAGTGGCGTCCCTTGATAGACATGAACATCAACCTCCCATACCAATTATATGAATCTTTTAACAGCTTAATAGATCAGGAAAATATATTAGAAAGCAGTTAAAATGCATGTATCTTCAAAAAAATGAACCTTTTCCACAGGGAAAAGGTCAATTGCTTTCCTCAGAAGTCATATTATCTTATTTAAAAGAAGCTGTCAATTCCGCTAGGAATTTAAGATTAAAACAATGATTGTTGCGCTTGCTGGATGAGTCTCTTCGTAATTTCTCCACCAACAGAGCCGTTATCTCTGGAAGTTAGATGTCCTAGATATTGGCTTTGTGAAGATGAGCCTGTAAAGCCAAGTTCAGAAGCAAACTCCGTATCCGCTCCACCACCATAGGATGACCCATACAGTCCAAATTCCGCTGCAATTTCATATTGCATTTGCTTTAACATTGTCCGGCTTTCAGGTACGACTTTACGATTATTACGTGCCATGTGCTGCACCTCCTGCATATTGTAAGAATACAGGTCTATTATGTGCATGCAGACATACCTTCAATCGGCTTAATGTTTGTTAATCCAGGAAAAGAGTTCCGCTTAAAACAAGCGTTTACATAAATTTTTTAAAGTATAGTCGTTTCAATATGTGGGCATAATTAATATAAGAAGAAATAACAGTTGAACGTTGATCATCTGTTATTTCAAAGTATATCCACCACGAACCATAACTACGAGCCCGAGTGTTTGTCCTTCTTGAACAGCAATGCCTCGTCCATCACGGGGGAAGGATAATAAATGGTTGGTGGGAGCTGACACACCATTACCCAAATCTTTACCATCCGTTAGATCAGCAACGCCATTAGCATCCTGTGAAAGGATAACCGCCTTGCCTGCCCGTACGATAAATTCCGCACCAGCCGAAGCAATTAAACTTTGACCAGGCTTTACATCGACAATAACGGACTCGTTACTTGTTGTGTTAGCTGGGTTTGGTGTTGCTGAAGGTTGTGTAGGCGCTTGTGTTGGGATAGCAGTGGGAGCTACTGTCGCTGTGGGCGTTATAGCTGTACCACCTTGCAAAGCTTTTTGAATTTGCTGATCTACATAACTCTTTGTCACTACAGGATCATCTGCTGTCCCAGGCTGTGAGCCCACACCGGCTCCTTCAGCAGTAATATTCATCACCGATCCGGCCCATATTCCGCCAATCAATAACAGCGCTGCGAGTGAAGCTTTCCATACCGGTTTCATTAATGTCCTCCTTCATGAGAGCTTGAAATGGATATAAAAAAAGCATAGCCTCCGAAGAGGCTATGCTTTGCTTCAGTAATCGGAGATTACTTAGCGGAAATTTCAGTACCGTCAGTGATGAGGTTACCATCAGCATCGTGTACATTTGCATTCTTAGCAATCTTAACGATGATTCTGTTAACTCCGTTGGAGTTAAGATCCAGTTCATCAGCTGCATTTGCATTTGCATCAATAGCTTTCTTGGAGAAAGTAACAGACCATTTACCCTTATCGGATCCGTTAGCGATCTTAGTCACAGTGTAGTAAGCCTGGCTCAGAACGTTCTCGGATTTAACATCGTTATTGATGTAGAATTCCAGAGAATTTTTGCTCAAATCTGTTACTTCTTTGGAGAATCCAAGGATCAACTCATAAGAGTTGCCGCTGGAAATAACTGCGGAAGTCAGAACTGGGCTTACTCTGCTAGTCAGTTTACCCTTAGCGCTAACAGCATCAATAGCATTTCCAGCTACGTCAGTTACGCCGTTAACAACCAATTTGTAATCAGACTTAGTTTCTGTGATAGAAGAGCTTGGAATAGTGATGACTGCACGAGCATATTTTGGTTTCTCAGTGCTGCCAACTACCACATTACCAGCTGCATCAAGAGTCTTGATAGTTACAAATGCACCGCTTGGCAATGCTTTGTCATTCAAAGTGTAGCTATTAACATCCAACAGAGTTGGAACGTTAAGACCACTATCAATATCTCTCAGATCAACAGTGATAGTAGCATCGCCGTATACTGTGTCAGTTACGTTTGCTTTTGCACTATCATTGAACTGGATGCCTTGAGCAAACAATTCAGGACCTTTGGTATCATTAGAAGTGGATCCAATAGATACAGTCAGAACAGTTGCAGCAAGCTTGTTAGCAGAGAAAGACTTATCTTTGAAGAGTCCTTCTGGAAGGCGTACAGTGTAATCACCAGTAGCCTGGTTTGCAGGTACATTAGTCAATGTGTAAGATTTGCCGCTGCCACTAGCTGCGCCAGAAATCACAGTGGATTGACCAGTTTTGTTGTTGATCAAAGTCACATTACCAGTTCCAACAACAACATCTTTAGAGAACTTCAAGTTCAGTCCTTGTACAGAACCGGAAGTATTATAAGTGATACCAGTAACTGTTGGAGCTACAGTATCCTTAGTGAAAGTAATAGGTTGACTGGAAGCAGTTCCCAGTGTGTTACCTAGAGTATCCTTAACAGTCGCTCCGAATACAACGGAACCAGTGAAAGTTCCGGAAGACGGGAAGCTAGTCAGAGGAGTTTGCAGGGTGAACTTCTTACCATTATCTGTAGTAACTACAGTAAATGTACCTTGGCTCTCTCCAACGGAGTTCAGGAGACGAACATTACCCACGAGGGAAGCACGATCAATGTTTTTGTCGAATTCAACTTCAACAAATTTGTCACTGACAGCTGTCGCACTCTTAATAACTGGAGCAGCTACATCGGATACTACAGTTACAGTTGTTTTGATTGGGTTTGGATTAGCTACGTTACCAGCATAGTCAGTAACGTTCAGCAAGGATACATCATAAGTCTTGCCGCTATCCAGGGATACACCACTCAGTTTGAACTCAGTGTAAGTATCGTTTTGTACAGTTACAGCAGAAGACGAACCGTTAACAGTTGCAATGATACCAGTTGTTTTAACCGGCTCGCTGAAAGTTACGTATACATCTTTAGTTGTTGCTTTAGCACTGGAAACGATAGATGCAACAGTTGGAGCCACTGTATCAGCTACGTTCAACAAGCTAGTGAATGCAGGCAATTTCTCACCAGCAGTTGTCTTCACAGCGTCAGTAACTACTACTGTGTAGTCACCTTTAAGAGCTTTAACGCCTGGCAAAGTGATTGTAGCTTCAGTTTTGTCAGCGTTGAAGTTAACAACTGCGTTGGAAACTTCGTCGTCCTTGCTTCCAACTTTAGTTACTTTTACAACGCCATCGATTACTTTTCCACCGTCAGCAACAGTGTCAGCATCGATCGAACGGTTGAATTTAACAACTACTTGCTTAGCATTTGGCGCAGTTACGGAAACAACCTTAGGCGCAGCCAAAGTTACTTTTGCAGTGTAGTCTTTTTCTTGATATTTGAAGTTGATTGTTGTTTCAGTTCCTGCAACAAGTGCAGTAGTCAATTCAACAGTTGTAGTTGCTTTGTCAGAGAACGTTACAACTACTTTAGTTGGGCTCAGAGCTTCAGCAGAAGCAACTGTCAATACTGGAGTGCTGCTCAGTTGGTCAACCGCGTAAGCTGTTTCTACTACCAAAGAACGAGTAGCGTTAGCTTTGAAGTTGGTGTTTTGAGCAACTAGACCTTTATTGATGATCGCTTGAGCATAACCTTTAGCCCATGCAGATGCAGAGTTGTCAGTTGTAGCTGGAGCTTCCAGCTTCAATGCACGGAACAATACAGTCGCTACTTCTTCAACAGTTACTTTACCGTTGTAGTCGAAGATACCTTTAACAGTATCTTTACCTTCCATCAGGTTAGCTGCAGTAACAGCTTCAACGAAAGGAACTGCCCAGTTAGTTGCATTGTAACCTTTGTCTTTGTAAGACAATTTGTTAGTTACTTCTGGAAGGTCGAACAATTTAGTAACGATCTTAGCGAACTCAGCGCGAGTAAGATCATATTCTAGGTGAGCTTTACCATCTGGGTACCCGTTAAGAATACCTTTTGCTGCCAAAGCGTCAAATTTTTGTTGCGGAGTTGCTGCTGCGTCACCAAACGCTACAGAGGCAAACATCGAGAATGCCATTGCTGTAGATAATGCTACGGATAAAATTTTCTTCATAACCTTTTTTTCTCCTCCTTGGACGTTCATGAACTGAGAATTTTCTTTAGTTGGGTAGCTCATGTCACTCATTAGCCGATGCACCCCCTTTCCCGAGTTGAGCAAATTAAGTATAAATAATGTCTGTGACGGGTATCACAGAAACTGGTAAACGAGTTAAAGGCATAATAATACTAGATTCCTAATTCTACCTAAGTATTATACAATGTGCCTCAAGTCACGTAAAGCTAATTTTTCCATTTGGATAATTTGCTTTAGGTTTGAACACTGTCTTCAGTGCTCTGTGTAAGTGACTCTACACCTTAAACGCAGAAGGTTTGGAAAAGTTGCGGTTTCTAAAAAATATTTTCGAAATTTTCTTTCCGTCCCGCCCCAATAGAAGTTACATATGTATGCATTACTAACTATTGCTAATGATGGGTGGCTACGGAAAACAGTATAACATAGCGAGTTTCAGAACGTCATTAAGCAATATTTACTAAGACAGACTGGCTAAACCCTACATTAATTGTAGGAAAGGAATTATTCGAGCGAATAACAAATAGGGTGTCTAACAAAGTCACTGTGGACTGGCTAGACACCCTATAGCGCATACGCGCCCTGTTCTATACATAAGCTTATCGAATCTTCATAGAGAGCTGAATCAGCTCTTGGCGTTTCTCTGGGCTAGAATTCACATTATCGTACATGGCATCAATGGCTACTCGGTTCTCACGATAGCTCTTCTCATGCTTAATTGTAGAATGAGACCATTCAATCAGGGCATTCTCGGCAATAACAAGTTCGTTATATGCATCATGGAAGCCAGTAGCCTGTACAAGCTCTTCCATCACTTCCTGGGTGATCTCCTGAATCGCACGTTTGCCTGCAATTTCCTTCTCCAATACCTTAGCTCTATTCTCAAACATATTCTTGGCTTTCATGTAATCCAGTTGAGCTTTTGATAAAATCGGTTTCATCGATGGCTTTCACCTTTCAGAAAATAATATTTTCTACGTTATTGTATCGTAAATGGGAGCAGATTACAAAGCGAACGTAGCTGGTAAGTTAAGCTATTCTTCAGAAAAACGCAGTATTACTGCAAAATTCATTAATACCACTTAATTATGTAGGCTTATGCATGGTCTGTCAAACTCCAAATATGGAAAAATAAAACGACCAATTCGCAAATACCTTCGCGGAATTGGCCGTTTGTTGCAGAATGATTTTAGTTAAAGGTCTTCGGGAAGATGCTTGTGCTCTTTTTCAGGAGTTCTACGGCAATTTTCCCAGCCTCAGCACGGGTTAACTTACCCTTTGGATTAAAATTGTAGGTAGGTTTCTTTTGTCCCGTTATAGTCACTGGTGTCCCTTCCATAATCTTGGCCTTCGATACAGCCTCAATAGCTGGTCGCGTATAGAAGTCCATATTACCGGTATCACCGAATGATTTGGAGAGGCTTGCTAGAAGCTTGTTGTCGTTCATAGACATTTTTAGTTTCAGGGCACGCGCAATCATCACAGCCCCTTGCTCGCGGGTCAAAGGCTGGTCTGGTCCAAAGAAACCATCGCTCAGCCCTGTAACGATCCCCGCTCTGGCTGCTGTTTCAATATACTTAAAATCCCAGGTCGTTGATACGGCCTCTGGCACAATGTCAAAGAATGTCTGCTGGTTTGCATTAAAACTTAGCGGGATATTCAAACCTTTCACTAGTAGGGTTGCGAACTCCCCACGAGTTGTCGTGTCATCGGCTCCAAAGGCGTCTGCACGAAGATTAGTCATGATCCCCTTTGAGTACAAACCATTCAGTATATTTCTCGCCCATGGATGATTGGTAATGTCCGTAAAGCCACGACGCAGCTTCATCACTGTGTAATAACCAAATTCATCAAATGGAACAGTAACGGTGTGATTCTTGGTATCCACTTCCCCGCCAACATTCTCCCATTTTCCGGAGTCTGTGTAGCGGAATACTGTTATAGTAGATCCTACTTCATCCACAACGCTTGGGCTAAAGCTCAGTTTGAGCTCACCGCGCTGGGAAGGTACAATTTTACGGGTTTGACTATACTGTGTAAAGTAACCTTCTATAGAGTACGGAGCGATCCCGTTTGTAGCCGGTACATAATTTGCTGTTCCTTTTGTACCCACTTCCCCTAGACCACCATTAAGCCAATAAATATCAGACACTCTTGAAAAATTGTTCGTACTGGCTGTCGAAGTGAAGCGAAGCACTAGCTCCTGAGGAATTACAAGCGGGCTCTTTCCTTCAGGTGTTCTGGCATCCGCAGCACTGACGTTGATGATATTCCCGTAATCATTGACACGTTCAACGACACCATCAACAGGATCTACAATCCCGAATAACAATTTTGTATCTGGATAGTACTTGGCTGCCCCTGTACTGGCAAAGCCTTTCATAAGAGTTCCTTTAGGGAAGGAAAGCTCAAGTCCCTTGTTGAAAACACTATATTTCGTTGCAACCTTTTCCGCCATGTACTGCGTGTCGATTTGGGTCGCACTTGCATAATAAACCTGAATGGTGTCATTGATGGTTGTGCCGTTACGTACAATCTGAATCTTAATAGACGTAGATTTGTCAGGTTTGAGACCAACATAATCATAGGTGAAACGGTTCTGAAGATCATTCCGTTTCACTGCTTCGAATTTGTCGATCATCACCTTGGTAGCGCCCTCGGCTTCAATATCAAAGCGGACAAAGTTTTTGTTCACAATGATTTTATCTCCCACCGTAGGAACAGGCGATAGAACACGGTATGGTAATACCTCGCGCGTTACTTCAAGACGTTGTGTCGTTCTCGCACCTGTCTTGTTAATCAGTTCAAGAGAATAAACATGGCTTCCAGGCGCATCAAACTTGATGTCACGCAGGCGCAGAAGGAAATCTTTGTCACTGCCATAGTAATCGTATATAAGTCCTGTTGTATCAGTTTCAGGAAAAAGTGATTTAGGCTCATCTTTAAGCATGTCAGTTTTGCCTACCGAAGTAAAAACTAATTCCGAACCCCGGTAGAGATTCAAGATCGATGCACCGCCACCTCGCAGAACGAGATCATATTTCTCCTGGTTTGTAGTATATTTCTCATCCTTATAAACAAATTCAGGCGGGAGCGCCAGAATTTTATTGCGTTCAGTCTCATTAGACAAGGAGTTAGTTGTAAATGGTGTACGTCCCTCTCCTAATGAAGGATGAAACTGAGTAAGATTGGACACATTGGTATCAATGATATATATCCGTAGTTCTTTGGTAATTGTGCGCTGATTTCCTGCACTCTTAGATACACCAGTGAAAACAATCTTATTCTCACCGTATACCAAAGGTCCAGACTGCGTAATAAGCAAGGTGAAGTCGAATGTTCTTTTAGCTGTATTAACGCCCAGATCAAATTTTGAATTATCAGGTAAAGAAGCACTATCGATACCATTAATCTGGACTTGAGCATTCTCAATATTTTCAAAGCCAAGGTATTCACCTTCAAATCTAAGCTTGTTACCATCAGTATTGGAATTAAACTCATAAGTCTGACCATCTTGAATATTGTTTACATAAATATAGTTCTTAGATATATAGGAGATATCCGCATTATAGAAGGACTGAGATCCTGTATATTTAAATTGCACCTTTTGTTGTCCGTTAGCAAACTTGGTAATGTGATATACATACTCGTTTTGTCCTAGGTTAGCTACCTGAACTGGATTTACGTCTAAGGGCGCTTTGCTCAAAGGCAAGTAATTAGCCGTTAGAGTATCTGTAGTTGCCCTATTGGTTTTAACAAGAATGTAGAAATTGTCTTTCTCCATTTGCTGACCATTTAAAGGAAGCTTGGAGATATTGGTGAGGTCCCCAGTTCCCGTATAACCTGGAAGATAGAAGATATCGTTGATTACCGTCTCATTAAGCAAATACTTATAAGAATTCACCATCGATGTGCTGTATTGATCATAATCAAGAGCCAGGGTGAAGTCATTGGAGCCTGCGGTAATATTTAACTCAGTCTTTGTTGTGAATTCAACCAGCTTATAAGCTGGTGTGACACCATTCGGTCCAGGAATGACGACTTCACTTGCAACATTATCGATTGGAAGAACAACAGCATTAGTTGTTCCTTTATTAATAGTAAACTTAGCCCCTGTTAAAAAAGAAGTGGCGCTATAGGGTACAAGAATCTGCCCTTTCAGAGCTGCTGTTGTGTCAGGTGCAGTCAACGTAGGCGTATTGTTCAAAAGGTTATATTCCACACCGTCATGAACAATATTCAATGAAGCATACGGCTGGTTTTTGTCAAAGAAATAGATCGTCCGGTCAATATTTATAGAATCCGAAGCATTTTGCACAGTGATCTTGATTTTGCTGAGTCCCGGCTTGATAGTCAGCGCAGGAGTGAAGAACGTGCCATCCTCAAGAAGTGATGTCTGCAGCACAGGTCCATCATTAACTGCCACACTTACTTTTGTAGCATTGGCTACTTTACCTTGAATTGTAATAGAAGAAACAGGAACAACTACCTGTGTACCTTCATTCAGATCCAAGGCTGCCGGACCACCCAAAACTTTAAGGGATGTTATAAACGGCACTTTGTCATAAAGTACATAAAAGGACTCGGAGCGCTGCAGGTTACCCTGGTTTCCCGAGAACGTAATTTTGTTATAGCCAGGATATAGAACAACTCCACTTGTTGTAAAGCGGTTGTTTGGACTATTGGTGTCAGGAGTGACAGTACCGGTGGTCAAGCGCGTAGGGTCTGTAACCCATTTCCCGGTTGTGTCTTGCGTAAGCTGTTCAACCACAACCTTCATCGTAGTCGATGTAACTTGTGAATAGTTACCTGTAATCGTTAGCGTCTGATTGCTTGTCTTATAGGCGCTGGTACGGCTGATTAGACCCTCTGGATCGGTAGTATCACCAGGCGTTTTCACAACGTCCTGTTTCAGGGAAATCGTGTTCCGCAGCAGGAGATCATCCGGACTAAAGTAAGTCGTGGATGCTGTTGCTGCTGTCGCAACGGGTGTGTACCGACCTGGGAACATGGTAACGAGCAAAGCCGCCAGCAGCAGCCATACGAATGGTCTCTTAAAGCGTTGCATGTGCATATCTCTCCTTTTAATATGGGTTCTGGTGAAGCATCACTCTGTTCTTTATCGGTTCATGTAAGTGATATTTTTAGCAAAACAGTAAAAAACTCACCCGGAATTGGATGAGTTTTATCGTTTTGAAGAAATATTTACAAGTTCATCATAATTCTCAATCAGGACTTGGAACTTCTCTCCGGATCAAGCTTCATACGCATTCTTAAGATAAAATTGAGCAGCGGACGTTTGGTCTTACCCACCAATCCGGTAATCTCCGCGCCGATCTGCAGGAAGAACAACATTACACAGATGACGACGAAGGTAACCCAATTTGCCTCATACAGAGCTGCGGAGGACTGGATGACTGCCAGAATTCCGAAGAAGGTCGCAATGCCGTAGATAATCAGCACCGTCTGGCGATGACTAAAGCCAAGTTCACGCAAGCAGTGGTGCAAATGGCCTTTATCTGGTGCAAAGATCGGTTTCTTCTGCAGCTTCCGCCGTACAATGGCGAAGAAGGTATCCGACAGCGGCACTCCGATAATCAACAGCGGGGTAATGAACGAGACGACAGCGATTTGCTTAAACCCGAGCAGGGCCAGAAGCGCCAAGCTGAAGCCTAGGAACAGAGAACCCGCATCTCCCATAAAGATCTTCGCCGGATGGAAATTAAAGAACAGGAAACCAACAATACTGCCGAGAAGCAGCAGGCACAGGAGCGCAACCATGATATTACCCATGATAAAGGCCATTGCGGCAATGGTTGCTATTGCAATCCCGGACACACCCGCAGCGAGCCCGTCCAATCCGTCAATCAGATTCACAGCGTTGGTTACCCCTACAATCCAGAAGATTGTCAGTGGAATAGCAATCCAGCTTTCCAATGAGGAATACGTATTATTAAAAGGAATGTTTACAAAGTCAACAGTAATTCCGAAGCCGAATACAACGATACAGGCTGCGGCAATCTGGCCCAGTAGCTTCACCTTTGCCGATAATTCGAAACGGTCATCCAGTCCTCCAAGAAGAACGATCAGTCCGCCGCCACTCAGCAACGCTTTGATGAAGTTGGCCTCCCGCGTAGTAAAATCATACGGTATGAACGGTAATACGGCAAGCAAGCCTAACACAAACGCCAGGAAAATACCTAATCCGCCAAGGCGAGGCATAATCTTCGTATGCACTTTGCGGGCATTCGGCACATCCGTTGCACCGATTTTGATGGCGAACTTCTTCACCAACGGTGTCAAACACAATGCTAGGCCCATGCACACGATAAATCCGGCGATGTATATGATTAACATTTGATCAGTCAACCCCCATTTCTCTACCGCATTGAATTATACGCTGTTCCAAAAGAGAATTCCAATTCCGTTTCTAGGCTAATTATCCTAATTTATCGGCGAAAATCATCATTTTACTTCACTTTTGTTACTTTATCTTTCTCGCGCATCACTTTTATTGCGAATTTCGGCAGAGCAAGCATTCTCTTGTACCGAGTAGGCTCTTTGAGAAGACGGTATAGCCACTCGATACGCATTTTTTGGAAAGCTACAGGCGCCCGGCGGCTTTTACCGGAAATGACGTCGAAGCTTCCTCCGACTCCCATCATGATCGGTACGGCCAGTCTTGATTTGTACTTGGCAATCCAAGGTTCCTGACTGTCTGCGCCACGGGCCACAAACAGCATGTCCGGAGCGGCTTCTAGAATGTCAGCAATAACACCATCGTCTTCAGCGAGACCAAAGAACCCGTCACGGTAACCCACGATGACAATTCCGGGATACCGTGATTGTAACCGGTTGGCAGTCTCCTGAATCACTTCAGCAGTAGATCCCAGGAGATACACTTTCCAGTTATATTTTTCCCCAGCATGCAGCAATTCATGTAACAGGTCAAAACCCGCGACACGCTCAGCTACAGGCTGACGACAGTAATTGGCTGCCCATACCACGCCTGTACCGTCAGGTACAACCAATTCTGCCGACTGCATGATCTTCATATAGGACGGGTCATCCAACGCTGCCATAACCATGATTGGATTGGCGGTAATGACCTGATGCGGCTTACGTGCTTGCACAGCCTCAGTCAAATAGGAGACCGTTGCCGCCATATCTACTTTGGATACCCGAATACCGAAAATGGGTACTGTAGGTATCACACTATCTGCTTTCACTTTATATCACCCTTTGCGGTGTAAATATTCTGCAATGTGCCGGGCCGGCGATTCGGCGTCACTGACCAGAGAAGCAATAAGTGACTCCCGTTCCAGCCTCCAGGCACTTCCATTCTTCAATAGTTCAAGAACCTGGGAAGCCACCTTTTCGCTATCCAGCGAGACCGTTGCTCCGACTGGCTTGCAATGGATTCTTTCCAGAAAGTGATCGATCTTGGGATCATAAGAAATGCCAATCAGCGGCACACGTCTGCCTGCTGCATAGATTAGGCTGTGCAGTCGCATCCCAATCAGCACATCACACCCTTCAACCTCACGCAGCATTTGCAGCGGATGGAGCGCATCCTCACAAATACTGATTTTACTACCCTTTGATCTCACATCTTTAAGCTGATCCATGACATAACGGGATGCCTCATTGTCAGGTGGATGATGGAAGGGTAGGAATTTGAAGTGTAGCGGTGTTTTTTCAGCAGCCTTCAGCAAGCCACCCGCAATCGCCTTCAGTTCCGCACGGTCCCCTTCCCAGTAACGCACCGATATCCCGACTACCGGTAATGAAACTTCGCTTCCTGCTTCGGAGTCTTCAGTGTAGGCAGAACTACTCTTAGCAGCAGCATCGGCAAACTTTCTGGCCGCTACGTCAGTAGCCTGTCCGCCTTGTTCCTCAGGCAATGATAATCCCATAACCGGATCTGGCACAACCTCAACGGTCTTTCCACCAAGCCCCATCGTGTGTAAAAGCTGGCGGGACTGTTCGTCCCGCACAGAAATATAAGCGCATTTGCGAAAAACTGATTTGATCAAAGGATGGAACAGCTTGCGGTTAACCGGGCCAATGCCCTGAGCATAAATGAAGGTCGGCTTCCCCATCCACTGGGCCAGCTTGATAATACCCAAATAATAAGGAATCGTCTTACTGCCGGTCACATCTTGGAGCAAGCTTCCTCCTCCACTAATGAGACCGGAGCTTTCCGAGATCGCCTTCCGTACCTCTTTCAGCTTCATCCGGTGTACGGACTTTACTCCATAATTGGCTGTCGTCCATTCAGGAGCAATGGACAAAACCACAGGGTCAATAGATACGCCAGTAGCTGCCGACTGCTTCTGCAATGCATTCAGGATGGATTGCAGAACAGCTTCATCCCCACTATTTTGAAAACCGTAATAACCCGAAATAACTATCGTTTGAGGAGTGGCGACCATCTTTTCCAACACCCTTCCCCAATTTGCCAAACAATAACAGCGATAATCCCAATGATCAATCCGAGTCCAAGACCGAGCAGACCACGAACCAGCGAGATCAGAGCCGGTGAATGGATATGAGCAAAAGTATCGACCATCGAAAGCTGTGCAATGACAGCCACGATCATAATGAAGGCTGCATTCCGATATTTAAAGGCTAGGAATGCCCCAAGAATAAACAACGGGTGCCCAAGCATGAACTCCTTATTCCGCGGACGTACACCTACAGTGTTCTCCAGGAATGTACGGAAGACCTTCTCAATTGGGGTTACACTGCCGCTGTTACCGGTACGGCTCAAGTAATACATGCCGACAATACCAATAACTCCAGCCGCTATTACCCAAAGTAGTGTGATCGGTGTACGCAGCAGCTTACCTGTTTTGTTAAAGGCAAACTCTCCGCGATATAGGAGCACATACAACGCCACCAGTCCAATCGGTGCAGTATGAAGCAAGCTAACCCCGCGGAACTGATTCAAAACCAGGCTGTAGGTAATGTTGTTAAGCAGTGCAATCATGAAAGGCACCGCACTCAGGGAAATCAATGCTGTCTTCACATACAAGACCAGGCTGTGCGTCAGGCGCCGCTGAGGACTCATTACAGCATAGGTGCTGCTATTCTTGCTTAATTTGGTTCCAGCTTCGCTGCTGCGGACTGGAGGGCCCATTTGATTGATTTTACGGATGGCAAGTACAGTCGCCACGGTTGGTGCACTGATAGCCGCAGCAAGTGCCAGGGCCTGCTCAAACAGCTCAGGACGCAAGAGTCTCAATCCCGCACCTGCAACCAGCCCCAGTACCCAGACAGGGAGCGTAAGCCATGGAACAAAGTACGAGACCATCAAAGCGACCAACGCCAGAGCGCCAAGCACAGCCACCAGCTTGAAGTAACGCTGATAAGGCGAGTGCTGAACATCAAATGCTGTAGCCTGTCCCAACGTAAAACCATTATCCTTGATTTTATCGACTGCGCCTCCAGGCTCGCTGAGGCTCTTAATCAAATTATCCAACGTATCCGAAATCTGTGCCTTGGACGTGTCTCTTGTGGAGATCGTATTCAGGTACAGCATGCGGATATTGCGATCCTTGGTGGCCAAGGCGAACCGATCAGCAATAACATCGGGCTTCAAGGATGAATCCGCCTCACTGAGTGAATACAGGCGCGTCACATTATAATCGAGCATATAAGCAAGCTTATTGAAGCCCTTCTGCTGTTTCTTTATATTCTCGATGGCTGCAATTCCGATCCCATGTTTCTTAAGAAGGTCGGCGAAGGCTGTGAGACTATGCAGTTCCTCATCATCTTTAAAGCCTTTAACAGACTCCCCTTCGAAAAGAATCCGTTTCACGCCAAGCTCTGCATACTGATCCACTAGCTTTTTAACGGAAGCTTCATTGTATGGTAAGGAATCTACAAGCCGGGGCACAATGTTGAATCCCTTAGCACGCAGCATTTCGAGCGTAATCGGGTCCGGTTGAATAGGCTTCATGGTAGCATTCTCAATCGGAGTCTCGATAATGAGCCCTTCCTGGCCACGGAAGCTCCAGTTTCTTGTAGCAATCCCCAGTTCTGTGAACTTATCACGTAGCAGAGGTGCCAGAGCGTCGTGATTCTTTGCGCTTGTAAAAAGAATATACGTATAGTTTTGATTTTCAGGGATAATCGTATCCGTCAGGTTGGCGATATCCGCCGCTCCCCACATCATCAAGCGGCGGGCCCGGCGAAAATCATCCAGCGTGCTTTCATAGATAGCCATGCTTTGCACGCCCGCTTCCTTCAGGCGATCCAGTTGTTCCGAAATATAATCCTGCGGATTTGACCGGTAGCTGGAGACTGCCACCAGATCCCGGTAATCAAATACCAATTCTACTGTCTTCGATGATTTCTCCGTTACTAGGCGATCGTAGACGACAGGCAGGGCAGCTATAAGGCCGACCACAACTATTATCCACAGCCACTTTCTCGAAGAAATGTTCCATCGCTGCCATTTCTGCTGCACCAAAAGTACCTCCTCTTTCACTTGAAAGACCTCTCTTCACAAATCAAAAGCCCGGCGTACCGGGCAAAGCTTCATGGAGGCTTAAGCATAACAATACCTGTTATCCGGCCCAAGCCCCCGCTTCACCACATTATACCCGGGCTTTGATCACCAGGAGAAATCCAATTTCTTGTTTTATTTCCTATTTGCCGTCGACACGAGCCATAACCTGTTCGGACAGAGCGACTATCTTGTCCTTAGCATTCTGTAGTGACTGTCCACGTACTGCAAAATAAACCTTGATTTTGGGCTCTGTGCCGGAAGGACGCAGGCAGAACCATGAACCATCAGCCAGCATATATTTAAGAACGTTTTCCTTCGGCAGTCCATTCAGACCGAGAGAGAAATCGAGAATTTCACTGACAGCCGAGCCAGCAATTTCTTGCGGCGGGTTACTGCGCCAGTCACTCATAATTCCCTGGATTTGTGCTACACCGTCTTTCCCTTTCAACGTGCGTGATTCCAGGCTTTCCAGGAAGTAGCCAAACTGCTCGTACAGCTCTTGAAGGACATCGTACAATGTTTTGCCTTGTGCTTTATAGTAAGCTCCAGCTTCAGCGATCAGCATAGCCGCCAGAACCGCGTCTTTGTCGCGCGCATAGTTGCCGGCCAGGTATCCATAGCTTTCTTCATAGCCGAACAGATAGGTGTACTCGCCGGAGGCTTCAAACTGGGTCATTTTTTCCCCAATATATTTGAACCCTGTCAATGTATTGAAAATCGTCGCGCCATAGTGGGCGGCAACAGCAGCTCCCATTTCGCTCGTTACAACGGTTTTGACCACTGCACCATTCTTCGGAAGCTTGCCCTGCTCCTGCAGACGGCTAAGATAATAATGAATCATAAGCGCGCCGGACTGGTTACCAGACAACACGACAAACTTGCCTTCGTTGTCACGTACTACAGCACCCATACGGTCCGCGTCAGGATCTGTTCCGATCAGCAGATCGGCGTTCAGTTCTTCACCCAGCTTGATCGCCAGTGTAAAAGCTTCGCGCTCCTCCGGATTTGGCGATTTCACGGTAGTGAACTCGGAGTCCGGTTGCTCCTGCTCTGGCACTACATGCACTTGCGTAAATCCGATTTTCTCCAGTACACGGCGAACGGGGTGGTTGCCTGTACCATGCAGAGGTGTGTATACGATTTTGAAATCACGACCAAGCTTCGCTGTAATCTCCTCGCGCGCTACACTGACCGCAGCAACGGTATCGGTGAATGCTTCGTCTTCCTTCTCGCCCAGCCAATGTAATAAACCTTGGCTTTCAGCCTCTTCTTGGGAGATACGTTTCACGGTATCGAAGGAGTCTACCTCCATTATGTAGGAAATGACCTTCTCCGCTTCATGCGGGACAAGCTGTCCGCCTTCAGAATTATATACCTTATAACCATTATACTCGGGAGGGTTATGACTAGCCGTAATTACTACACCACCGGTTGCCTGTAAGTGGCGAACACTGAAAGACAACTGCGGAGTAGAGCGCAGGGAAGGATACAAGTATGCTTCAATCCCGTTGCCTGCCAGCACCAGTGCTGCCTCTAAGGAAAACTCCGGCGAGAAACGACGGGAGTCATGCGCAATTACGACGGATGGACGGCCTTCTCCGGTGTGCTGCTCCAGGATATACTTGGCGAAGCCTTGAGTCGCTCTGCCTACCGTGTAACGGTTAATCCGGTTACTACCCGCACCAATAACGCCGCGCAGACCGCCAGTACCAAATTCCAGATCTCTGTAAAAGCGTTCCTCAAGCTCCTGTGGGTCGTTCTCCAGCGCACGTAGCTCCGCCTTTGTAGATTCATCCACAGAAGGATCTTGCAACCAGTGTTTTAGCGTTTCTGCAGCTTTCGGGCTTAATTGGGTCATGTAAGTCTCTCCTTCTCCATATATCATTTATAGGGTATCAATTCAGTGCAAACATGATTTCTCCGGATGCAACAACCTTGCCATCCACTTTTGCCGTAGCCTGTCCCTTTCCGATGCTTCCCTTCAGGCGCGTAATCTCCACTTCAAGCACCAGGGTATCACCTGGAACTACCTGACCACGGAAGCGGAAGCCGTCGAGCCCGGCTAAGAAGCCGATTTTGCCACGGTTAGCTTCAAGACCCAAGATCGCCACTGCGCCCACTTGAGCCAGCGCCTCGGTGATGAGCACTCCTGGCATAACAGGATATCCGGGAAAATGTCCAGCAAAGAAAGGCTCATTCACCGTTACATTCTTGATGCCTACTGCACGTTTGCCCATTTCTATCTCGGTAATTTTGTCCACCAGCAGAAATGGAGGCCGGTGGGGGATAATTTCCTGAATTTCATTAACATTCAACATTATGACAAAACTCCTTTCGGATATACCGCGTGTTTACACTAGCTTGCTGCTGCAGCCTCGTACATAAATCATACTTTCTTAGGCCGGACTGCATAAACTCAGTCTGCTTCGGCAAAAACTATATTATCCTTCACCACCTGCAGAAGTGGAGGTTCAGATAAGGGGCTTTCTCCACCGCACGCGGCAGCCTGGCGGAGAGGGCCCTTTTTGTTCACTTAGTCCCCCATCATTATACATTTTCCAGTATAAAAAAGAAAACTCCCTTGTCAACAAGGGAGTTCCCACAGTGCCCCTGTCAGGGAGCAAAAACTAGATCATAGACATGCTTCCATGTGCTCCACTGCAGCACATCACTGAATTCTTTTTTGCCTAGTACAACATACCCAGCGACCAGCCCGCCTGCAAGGGCGGCCACCAGCAGCAATGGAATCAGAAACCACTGGATAATGGTCCACTTCCGTACGCCGCGCTTCTTCACCGGTGTACGTTCTTCTTCCTGCTTATCGTGATTCTGACGACTCATTACTTCACCTACCCACGCATGTTATTGGCCAGGCCAAGCATCTGGTCACTGGAGGACAGGGCCCGGGAGGCCAGCTGATACGTGCGCTGAATCTGCATCAGTTCAGTCATTTCCTTGGTGAGGTCCACGTTGGATTGCTCCAGCCAACCGGAGCGCACCCCAACAGCCGTTGCCTCATTCGCTGCCCTCTGCACAAAGGCCTGACTCGCTATGATGCCATCCGCTAACTTATAATAGCTGCCGTCGATTGCTTGCAGCGCATCCTTACTGAATGGCTCAGCAATCATGATTCGCGGGCCCTTAGTCACAGGACCATCTTCCCGCGGCTTGGTAAGCACCTGTCCTGTCTCGTCAATCGCTGCAATGACGCCAGCGGGCACCGTAAGAGGGTTCCCCTGTGTGTCTAATACAGAATTCCCCTGATTGTCCACTAGCAGCATATTCGCCGCATTATTGATATCCGGGGTAAAATGAAAATCACCCTGGCGCGTATATACAGTATTTCCGTTCACCTGAATACCAAATACTCCGCTCCCTTGAAGAGCCAAATCTGTCGGATTCCCCGTCTCTTTCATGGGGCCCTCATCCCAATTGTTTGCCACCTGGGACATACGCACACCAAAACCAATATTGAAACCAAGCGGTGTATTCCGTCCCGGCTGATTGTAATCTGGCGATTGCTGTTGCACGCGGGTCAATACATCCTCAAAGGAGCCTTGTCTGCCTTTGTAACCAACCGTATTCACATTCGCGACATTATCAGCAATGATATCGAGCCGCTTTTGAAGACTGGACATGGAGACCGCTGCACTGATTGTTGAGTTATTCATGAATCAATCCTCCTATACCCTGCCAACTTCATTAACGGCCTTCTGCAGGCTGCTGTCGTAGAACTGGATCACCTTTTGATTCGCTTCATATGCCCGGTAAGCAGCATTCAGATCTACAGTCACCTGAGTTGCATCCACATTGGAGTTCTCCAAAAAGCCCTGACGAACCTTCAGGTTATCTCCATTGTTCGCAAACCGGATACCGGCAGTATTGACATCCTCCGCATGAAATACACCATTACCATCACGCACCAGCTCCTGGGGTTTGGTGATGACACTGACGCCAATCTTCGTTCCCGAAGGCTGTCCTGTCTTAGGGTCCAGTAAATTGCCCTGCCCGTCCACTTTAAGGTTGTCCTGCGGTTCTGTCAAGACCAGCGGGTTGCCTTGCTCATCCAGCACCTTGAACCCGCCGGCACTAAGCACATTGCCCGCCGGAGTGACCGTGAAGCTGCCGTTGCGTGTATATAAATTGTTGCCGTCATTATCCTGTACAGTAAAAAAGGCTTGGGGACGGTAAATTACCTCTCCCTGGGGACTGGTATACTTGCCTGATCCGTCAAACGTAATATTCTCGCCTGTAACGGGGTCTGCAACCTGTAAATTCGTGTCCAGTGCAAAATCAACCGGTTTGCCGCTTTCAATCAAATCACCCTGCAAATATTGGGAAATGGATTGCTCTGCAAATACACCTGTGTTAACCCGTCCGATTGGCTTTGTTATGCCATCGCTCATGGCGGAAATCAGCACATCAGGAAACGCATGGCTGACACTGTCAACCTGCTTGTACCCCGTAGTATTCAAGTTGGCGATATTTTGCGTTGCCGTATCATGCCGACGTTGTTGTGTAACCATGCCGGCAGCAGCCGTGTACAGTCCTCTTAGCATTAAAGGATGTCCCCTTCCTAGGTCTTCTTCTATCCTTTATTATCGGTTGCCTAGAATTTTTTCTTAACGACCTTGTCCAAATTATCCAGCAAGATTCCCGTCCCCTTAACAACACAATGCATGGGATCTTCGGCAATCCAGACCGGTACATGCAATTGTTCTGCCAGCAGCTCGTCCAATCCGTTCAGCATCGCACCGCCTCCGGTCAGGACAACACCCCGATCGATAATATCTGCCGACAGCTCAGGAGGTGTACGCTCAAGCACCGATTTGGCAGCAGCTACTATAGAAGAAACCGGGTCCCACAGGGCTTCCTGCACTTCACTGGAAGATATGGTTAAGGTCTTGGGCAGTCCACTTACCATGTCACGCCCGCGGATATCCAGTTCCGCCTGCATGCCGCTTGGTCGTACCGTACCGATGGAGACCTTGATATCCTCGGCAGTGCGCTCCCCAATCAACAGTTTATATTTTTGCTTAATATATTTTAAAATGGCATCGTCGAACTTGTCCCCTGCAATTTTAATCGAAGAGGCGGTAACGACGTCGCCCATGGACAATACGGCTACATCCGTCGTTCCGCCGCCAATATCGACGACCATGTTTCCACTTGGTTGATAAATATCCATTCCCGCACCGATCGCTGCGGCCTTCGGCTCTTCTTCCATAAATACTTCCTTAGCCCCACTTCGTTCCGCCGCTTCACGAATAGACTTCTGCTCAACAGAGGTAATATTCGTAGGCGCGCAAATCAGAATGCGGGGCCGTGCGTACCAACTGCGGCCGCCCACGCGGTCGATGAAATATTTCAGCATCATTTCCGTAATTTCAAAATCGGCGATAACCCCGTCCCGAAGTGGACGGATCGTCATGATATTCCCGGGTGTGCGTCCAACCATCCGCCGGGCCTGCTCTCCCACCGCAAGGACTTTCTTCGTATCACTTTCAAGCGTGACCACAGAAGGTTCATCCAGAACGACTCCCCTTCCTTTAACATGAATGAGCACATTGGCCGTGCCGAGATCGATTCCGATATCCTTGCTAAGCATAATGAAAGAGCCCCCAAAGTGTTATTTTAGAATAAATTAGAAATTATATAGACCAAACCAAAGAATCATACGACCATTTTCGACCCTACGAAAAAAGTAGGCAATTGGACTTATTTCCTTAGTTCAACATATATAGTACCAAATTTAAAAATACCATACTTTAGGGGATGTATACAATGCGTTAAAACTTAAATATTCCTTAAAATTCCGAAATTGTTATGGCTTTGACGCTACAGCAACCTCACGCTTTTTTCCAGTGGTCTTTTTATATTTGATCTTAGTCGCTTCTCCTCCCCGAAGATGTCGGATGGATTTGTGATATTCGAGAATGTGCTTCACCTGATCAGCCAGATCAGGGTTGATCTCTGGCAGACGCTCCGTCAAGTCTTTATGCACCGTGCTTTTGGAAACACCAAATTCCTTGGCTATGGTTCGGACCGTGTGCCTGGTTTCCACGATGCAGCGTCCGATTTTGATCGTACGTTCCTTGATGTAGTCGTGCACGCTCCCGCCTCCCAACTGTGGATAGTTTGGTACATTATATGAGTGGCGGGCCTATATATTCGCGCTTTCAGGACATGACAAGCCATGGGAGGCTCATTTTATTTAGTGGACAACCGTAAAACAGCGCACAATCGCTCCTGATTGTCCGGGCCAGCCGGCAATGATTACCGGGCCACTATAGGACTTCTAAAGTCCTGTATGCAAAAAAAAGCAGAGGGCACCGGCCCCCTGCCTTTCGAAAAAATAATTATTTGCGCTCTGGCAGCAAATCCGAAGGATTCACAAGCTTGCCGTCTTCGTACACTTCAAAGTGAACATGATTGCCGAGCGTTTTCTCGACCTCATTGCGTCCGGCAGGAGCTAGTGTATCTCCTTGCTTGACCTCGTCACCTTGCTTCACTTTGGCTTCACCCAGGCTTTGATACACTGTCTTCAGGTTGCCGGCGGAAGTAATTTCCACTACCGTACCGTTGACCGGATGATTCTCTACCCGTGTCACTTTACCGCTCAGTGCAGCCTTGACATCAAACGGCTTGTTGTCTTCACGGGCGATATCAATTCCCGTATTAGGCGTAAAGGTGTCGTTATATTGCACCATCGCTTCTACGTGATTCTCTTCGGTCCCATTCTCGTCATAATACGGCTTGACCACTTCGATCTCGCCGGGATTGCTCACCGGCCAGGCAATATCTTCTGCTGAAGCCACAACTTCCATAGCATCGGGATTTCCGTTTGCTGCAATCGCCTGATCTGCTCCGGCTTCCTTGTTGACAACGGCGGCGGTGTCCTGAGTCAGCGGTTTAGTACCCGCGTCCTGATAGACCCACACCAAGGTTAGTATGATTGCCGCTGCCGCCGTGTAGACTGCCGGAAATACCCACCGCTTGGATAACAGTCTGTTCCATGAAGAAGGCTTCGCACCTGAATCTCCCTGCTTATTTTTGAGAGATTCATCATGGTTTGTTTTGTTTTTGTCTTGTTCATTCATAGTTTATCACCTCAATAACCAGTGTTACCGGGCGATCTGCTTTTATACGTATCTTTCAATTTATTTTTTCAAAAGAGTTGAGACTTGCGCGAAGGTGATGCCCGTATAATAGTGTTTGAGAATTTGGGTGGCCGTTCCACCCTCCTTCGCCATCCCGTTCGCTCCCCACTGACTCATACCCACACCGTGTCCATTGCCATAGGTGGTGATTAGTATCTGGTCACCCTTACGCTTCCAACTGAACTGGCTGGATCGAAGCCCTAGCTTCTCCCGCACTTCACGCCCGGTAAACACTTGGCCGCCAATGGAAATCTCTTTGATTCGATGCCCTGTTGTAAGAGACAGCACCTCCATCGGCAATGCAGACGGGGAAGAAACAGAAGTTCCGTCTTTGCCGGACGCCGATAGATCTTTGATTGCCGGGACAGCCGCGTTGCCTGCTCCCAACTTGGATATCAGCTCTTGAGCCGTGAACGCTGATGTTACTGCATAATTGGGGGTAATCTCTTTATCCCATGGACTGGCTACGCTGCGCAAATAGGGCACCGTCCCCCTCCAGTACTCTTCTGAATTCTCAGTATATCCTCCACTGGAAGCAAAGAAGGAGGCTGTGATCGGCTGACCGTTATACGTCATTATCACGCCACGGGTCTCCAGAACCGCGCGGTGGATCTTCTCCTGCTGAACTGGTGTAAAATCCGCCTTCAGCTTCTTGGACGACACGTAAGCCTGGTGGGTCACTGTGTCGGTAACATTCGCGCCCGGCACGGGCACGCCGCTGACGTCGCCGGCTACGAGGCGACGGGCAATAAAGGTGCGGGCCGCCACGGCCTGCGCTTTGAGCGCTTCCAGCTCAAAGTCCGCCGGCATCTCGGCGGCCACCACGCCGCTGACATAGTCTTCCAGCGGCAGGGTCTCTATTTGTCCGCTGCGCGACAAATAGACAGAGACTTGCGGCTGCGGGATGTTCTCCGCAGCCGGGGCCTGCACCGCCGGAGCCGCTGTACGCTGCGGTGGTGCAGGCTGCGGGGCTTGGCCGTGCCGCGGAGCGACCACGGCCAGAGGCAGCAGCAGCGCCGCCAGGAGAGGCGCTGCCAGCCAAGCAGCCGGCGCTAGGCGCTTCGCATATGGCGCCGCGCGCCGCAAATACCAACGCGGATTCTTCCAGCGCCGGGTATAACGGGAATCTTTCATCTCTATGGCTCCTTCCTGTGCTTCACTGGCTGATTCTTATAGATATGAGTTTCGGCCAACTGCTAGAACAGGAATGAGAGAAAGAGAGTCGGACAAAAAAGCCAAGTGGCAGGAACACCACTTGGCTTACTTTTGCAAATTAGTTCGAATTATACCCAGGTCGGTTGAACTTGAAAACGGGGTTTTACTTCTTCGTTCTTGAAAGTCTCGCTTTTGGAAGCCTCAGACTTAGCGGCTTCTTCCTTCTCGGCAGCAGCGTCTTCCATGGAAATACGCCAGATATCCGCACCAAGTCCCGACAGCTTCTCTGCCAAATGAACATATCCACGGTCGATGTGATGCGTTCCGGATACCTCTGTAGTTCCTTCAGCCACAAGACCTGCCAGAATCAGTGCTGCTCCTGCACGCAAATCAGTAGCGCAGACTTTGGCGCCCACGAGGCGAGCGTTGCCCGTCACGATTGCGGAGCGGCCTTCAATCTTGATCTCTGCGTTCATGTTGTGGAATTCATCCACATGCATGAAGCGGTTCTCAAATACAGTTTCGGTAACCACGCTTGTGCCCTCAGAACGAAGCAGCAACGCCATCATTTGCGACTGCATATCTGTTGGAAAACCAGGATATGGCAAAGTCTTCAGATCCACAGCCTTCAGCGGCTTGTCGCTAATGACACGCACACCATTCTCATCCGGAATGATGGTTACGCCCATTTCTTCCATCTTCGCAATCACCGGTCCCAGGTGATCAGCAATGGCGCCTTCTACGTATACATCGCCGCCTGTGATCGCTGCAGCAGCCATATAAGTGCCTGCCTCAATACGGTCAGGAATAACATGATGCTTCACGCCATGCAGAGACTCGACACCTTCAATGCGAATCACGCCTGTGCCTGCACCGCGAACGATAGCGCCCATTCCGTTCAGGTAATTGGCCAGATCAACAATCTCAGGTTCCTTGGCCGCATTCTCAATTACGGTCACGCCTTCGGCAAGAGCTGCCGCCATCATTATGTTTTCGGTCGCGCCTACGCTGGCTACATCCAAATAAATCTTGGCTCCGCGCAGCCTCCCGTTGCTTTTCGCTTCAATGTAGCCTTGGCCGAGACTAATCTCTGCACCAAGCGCCTCAAATCCTTTTAAATGCTGATCAATGGGACGAGTACCGATTGCGCACCCGCCTGGTAAAGAGATTCTTGTACGTCCCAATCGGGACAACAACGGCCCCATCACTAGGAAAGAAGCCCGCATTTTGCGCACCCATTCATAAGGTGCTTCACATGAGGAGATACTTCTGGCATCGACCTCAATAATATCGTTCTGGTATGTAACCCCTGCACCCAGAGATTCCAGCACTTTGCTAATCGTCATTACATCGTCAAGCGGAGGTGCGTCCACAATGACGCTAACTCCTTCTTCTGCCAATAAAGAGGCGGCTATGATCGGTAGTACGGAATTTTTTGCGCCGCTAACTTTCACGCTCCCGGTCAATCTGTTGCCACCGCGGACGATAAATTTGCTCATTTCGGTTTCCCTCCGCGTCCATTATTTCTCGAAATAAATGTTTTCATCTTAAATTTAAGTGCCACTGTCATATTATCGCATATTCCGTCATTTCATCCTGTTTTTCGAGTACATCCCTTAAAATTCAGTGTTGACATAATAAAAAATTATTATTCGATGTCTTACTGCAACTTATGGCCTACGAACTTATAACCAAACCCTTACGTCTTAAAACATATGGCGGATCTGCGAGCTCCAGCCCAGATAATCCAGCAGGAACCCAGCCACAAAGTGACCCAGAACAATGGCTAGCAGCAAATGCAGCAACCTGCTTTGCGGGCTCTTGGGATATCTTATGATGAGATCGAGCTTAAGGTTCTGCAATGCCCACCAAGATAATACAACGCAGAGCAAAGATACAACCATTGAGACCAAACCGCTGCGGCCGATTGCGCTAGACAACTCCGCGGTCAACATTTCGTTCATGTTTACCCCCCGTGTAACCTTACTCGGAAATCGACTCTTATATCATACTTGCGTAGGGGAAAAGAATCCAGTACTTTTACAAATTTTTAAACAATATAGCTCCAATATCCTAGAATATCACCAGATGTTCACTTTAACAACCTACATAAGACCTTAAATCATGCTTTTTAAACAGATTCCATTAATTTACTCGATGTCCAGCTGATAGATACAAAAAGGCGGCCAAGCCATAAGCTTGACCGCCATACTGTTACTGTTGTCCTTTTCCGGTGGACACTTTGATCCGTGTAACTGCGCGTTGCAGCGCCAACTCCGCACGGCGATGATCAATATCATCTTGCTTGCTAAGCGACTGCAAACGGCGCTGAGCCCGTTCTCTAGCCGCCTCGGCACGCTCAACATCGATATCCTTAGGCAGCTCGGCACTTTCAGCCAGCACGGTTACCTTGTCTTTGTGCACCTCAACGAAACCGCCGTGTACGGCGATTGAGATCGTAACACCGTCCGCCTTAACGGACAGCGGAGCAACCTGAAGTGGAGTTACAAGCGGAATGTGTCCGGGCAAAATGCCGAGCTCGCCTTCGACTCCACGTACCGTCAGGCTATTCACCTGTTTCGAGTACACGAGACGATCAGGCGTGACAATTTCCAACAGAAAGGTATTCACTTCCATTCCTCCTAAAAGCTTTACCAAGTAAAGCTCGCATCAAGAGCATTAACTCTAAGCTAGCAGGCAACTCTCGAAGCTTGGAGTAGATACCGTCCGCCGCGAGAGTTGTCTTAGAGTTACAGAGATTTCGCTTTTTCAACTGCTTCTTCAATCGTACCAACGAAGAGGAACGCTGCTTCTGGAAGATCATCATGTTTACCGTCCAGAATCTCTTTGAAGCTGCGAACCGTTTCTTTAATCGGCACGTATTTGCCTTTGAACCCTGTGAACTGCTCTGCCACGTGGAAAGGCTGGGACAGGAAACGTTCAACTTTACGAGCACGGGCTACAATTACCTTATCTTCTTCACTCAGCTCGTCCATACCCAAGATTGCGATGATATCCTGAAGCTCGTTATAGCGCTGAAGCAGTTGCTTAACGCCTTGAGCCACGTTGTAGTGCTCATCACCAACAACTTCAGGTGCAAGAATCCGGGAGCTGGAAGCCAAAGGATCAACCGCTGGGAAAATCCCTTTCTCGGAGATTTTACGCTCCAAGTTGGTTGTAGCATCCAAGTGGGCAAACGCCGTAGCCGGAGCCGGGTCAGTATAGTCATCCGCAGGTACGTAGATCGCTTGAATGGAAGTAACGGAACCTTTTTTCGTCGAGGTAATACGCTCTTGCAATTGACCCATTTCGGTTGCCAGCGTAGGCTGGTAACCAACGGCAGACGGCATGCGTCCGAGCAAGGCGGATACTTCGGAACCCGCTTGAGTAAAGCGGAAGATGTTGTCGATAAAGAGCAACGTATCGCGGCCTTCTACATCACGGAAATATTCCGCCATGGTCAGACCTGTTAATGCTACGCGCAGACGGGCGCCTGGTGGCTCATTCATTTGTCCGAACACCATTGCTGTTTTCTTGATAACGCCGGAGTCCGTCATTTCATGGTACAAGTCATTACCCTCACGGGTACGCTCACCTACGCCTGCGAATACGGAGATACCACCGTGTTCTTGAGCGATGTTATTGATCAATTCCTGGATCGTTACCGTCTTACCTACGCCGGCACCGCCGAACAGGCCGATTTTACCGCCCTTGGCGTAAGGAGCAAGCAAGTCGATAACCTTAATTCCAGTCTCCAGAATTTCCGCTTGTGTCGACAGCTCATCGAACGTCGGAGCCAAACGGTGAATTGGGTTTCTTTGCTCAACCACAACTTCTGCACCATTGTCAATTGGATTTCCGAGTACGTTAAATACACGGCCCAGTGTCACTTCGCCTACAGGAACCGAGATCGGTCCTCCTTGGTCGACAGCTTCCAGCCCGCGTACCAGACCGTCTGTAGTTGACATAGCGATACAACGTACCAAATTGTCACCCAGATGGTTAGAAACCTCAAGCGTTAGATCGATCTTGCGGTCATTTCCCACGCTGGCCTCAATTTTGATGGCGTTGAATATCTCGGGCAACTGGCCGCGTTCAAATTCAATATCCACAACCGGACCCATAATGCTTACAACGCGTCCTTTGTTCATCTTAGTTTCCCTCCTCGAAAGCTGTTACATTAAGAAGAAACGACAGTGCCGTTCTTTAAGAGTGAATACTCCTGAAGCTAGCGACACTATGTATCGCGTATACGGCACCGTTTCTCGTGAAATATAAGGCAAGTTAAGGAATGCTTAACTCTTCTCATATTCTAAGACTGCGCGTTCGCTCCGGCCACGATCTCGGTAATTTCCTGCGTAATTGCCGCCTGACGAGCGCGGTTGTACGTAAGGGTAAGATCTCCGATCATTTTCGACGCGTTCTTCGTTGCACTGCCCATCGCTGTCATCTTCGCACCCAGCTCACTGGCTTTGCCATCCAGAATAGCGCTGTAAATCAACGTCTCGGCGTACTTCGGAAGCAGAACTTCCAGCACACCCATAGGTGAAGGCTCATATTCATAGTTCGCGCTGGCACCATGATGCCCTTCTTTGCCTACAGCCTCCATCGGCAGCAGCCGGTCAACTGTCGGAACCTGAGTAATCGCATTGACGAAACGGCTGTAGCAGACGTACAGTTCGTCAAATTCACCATCTACAAACTTCTGAACTGCCGAGTTGGCGATGGACTTGATGTCCGCAAACTTCGGCGTATCGGAAAGCTCGGTAACAGTCTCGATAATCGGGTATTCACGGCGGCGCAAGAAGTCACGACCTTTACGACCGATGACGAACAAAACATACTCGTCTTTCGACTTGTGCCGCTCTGCGATAAGCATAGTCACCTTACGCAAAATATTCGCGTTATAGCCACCGGCCAGACCTCTATCCGAAGTAACGATAAGATATCCGGTCTTCTTGACAGGACGCGAGACCAGCATAGGATGCTGGATGCCTTCTGTACCCGAAGCAATGCTGGATACGACCTCTTTCAGTTTTTCTGAATAAGGACGGGCAGCTTCCGCTTTCTCCTGCGCTTTTCTCAGCTTGGAGGCAGCAACCATCTCCATCGCTTTCGTGATCTGTCTGGTGTTCTTAACGCTCTTGATTTGACGTTTAATATCACGCATGCTTCTTGCCATGATTTCACCACCTTAGAGCTTTGACGTAGTCAAAGCTAACTTCGTAAGCATGATCTTTTGAGCTTTGACAAAGTCAAAGCTATCTTCGCAAGCATAATCTGTGAGCTTTGACACCGCCAAAGCTCACATTAAAATCATTCTATACATTTGAAGCTTCTATAGGCTTATCCCTTAAGTTAGAGCGCCTAGGAGTCAAGGTTTAGCTAGTAGCGAAACCTCTCTTGAATTTCTCAATGGCTTCTTTCAGAGCAGTCTCATTATCTGCTGTCAGATCCTTCGTATCCGTGATAGACTTGAAGATTTCAGAAGCGCTGCTGTCTACAAATGCCAGGAATTCCTTCTCAAAGCGTTTAACATCTTTGACCGGAATATCATCCAGATGGCCTTTAACAGCTGTGTACAAGCTCACTACCTGATGCTCAACGGACAGTGGCTGGTTAACGCCCTGCTTCAGAATTTCCATCATACGTGCACCGCGGTTCAGACGGGCCTGCGTAGATTTGTCAAGGTCAGAACCGAACTGCGAGAACGCCTGCAGCTCGCGGTATTGTGCCAGATCCAGACGAAGCGAACCGGCAACCTTTTTCATAGCCTTGATTTGTGCAGAACCCCCTACACGGGATACAGAGATACCAACGTTGATCGCTGGACGCTGACCCGAGTAGAACAGATCGGACTCCAGGAAGATTTGACCGTCAGTGATCGAGATTACGTTCGTAGGAATGTAAGCTGATACGTCAGAGGCCTGTGTTTCGATGAATGGCAATGCGGTTAATGAACCACCACCAAGCTCATCGCTAAGTTTGGCCGCACGTTCCAGAAGACGGGAGTGCAGATAGAATACGTCACCAGGGAATGCTTCCCGACCCGGTGGACGACGAAGCAGCAAGGACAACTCGCGGTAAGCAGAAGCTTGCTTGGAAAGGTCATCATAGATAACCAGTACGTGCTCGCCTTTGTACATGAAGTACTCACCCATTGCGCAGCCTGCATACGGAGCGATGAAGAGCAACGGGGACGGCTCGGAAGCCGAAGCGGTTACAACGATAGTATATTCAAGCGCACCATGACGACGGAGTGTTTCCACTACTTGCGCTACTGTGGATTGCTTTTGACCAATGGCAACATAGATACATTTCATACCATTGCCTTTTTGGTTGATAATCGCATCGATTGCGATTGAAGTTTTACCAGTTTGGCGGTCACCGATGATAAGCTCGCGTTGTCCGCGGCCGATCGGCACCATCGCGTCAATCGCCTTCAGACCCGTTTGCATTGGTTCGTGTACCGATTTACGATCAATAACGCCTGGAGCGTTATTCTCAACCGGACGGAACTCCGTAGTTTCGATTGGACCTTTGCCATCCAATGGCTGTCCAAGCGCGTTCACAACGCGGCCCAGCAGGGCTTCGCCAACTGGAACCTGCATAATGCGGCCCGTACGCTTCACTTGATCGCCTTCACGAATATCCGTATACTCACCCAGAATAACAACACCGACGTTGCTTTCTTCCAGGTTAAGCGCCATGCCCACGACACCGTTGGAGAACTCCAGCAATTCGCCTGCCATTGCGTTTTCCAGACCGTAGACACGGGCGATACCGTCGCCGACTTGAATGACGGTGCCTATTTCGGCAACTTCGATATCGGCTTTATATTGCTCAATTTGACTTTTGATCAAAGTGCTGATCTCTTCAGGTCTGATGCCCAATATCCTCACCCCTATCTTCTATGCTTATCGTTAAAAGATTTCTCGAGACGTTCCAGCTTGCTGGACAGGCTGCCATCATACAGCGTATCGCCGATAACCACTTTCAGCCCGCCGAGCACACTCTGGTCAACTATGTTCGTCACGCGAATAGTGCGTTTCACCAATTGACCAAATTCAGCTGCCACCGCTGTCTTCTCATCCTCGCTAAGAGGATAAGCAGAATACACCGTTGCATCGCCAATACCTAGAGCGTCTCCTTCAATTTTGATATACGTTTCTAGCAGATCGGCAAAAATGTCGGTTCTGCCTCGTGATACAAGCAATTCCACCGTATTGAGCACTGTTGGAGAGAGCTTGTCTTGAAGCACAGAACGCAGCACTTTCAGTTTGTCGGATTGCGAGATGCGCGGAGCCAGGATGAATCGTTTCACTTCCAGGTCATTATGAAGCACTTCGACAACTGTCTTGAGCTCTTCTTCAACCTGAAGCGTAATTCCCTTATCTACCGCTGCACTGTACAATGCTTTGGCATAGCGTCCCGCAACTACCGTATCGCGGCTCATGATCTGCCTCCTACCTCTTTGAGGTATTGATCAACAAGCTGCTCCTGTTCGCCGCTCGCGCTTACTTCTTTCTTGATCAGCTTGGAAGCAATCCGTACGGATGCTGTACCGATCTCGCTGCGAAGCTCTTCGACAGCTTTGTTCTTCTCGTTCTCGATATCCCGGACAGCCTCGTCCTTGATACGGGAAGCTTCGGATTTGGCTTGCTCCAGAATCTTGTCCATTTGTTGATTGCTGGTGATCTGAGATTGCTGGATGATATTCTGAGCTTCCTGGCGTGCATTGTTCAAAGCCTGCTTCTGCTCCTCCACATACGCGACCGCCTGCTCTCTGGTCTTCGCCGCCTCGTCCATTTGCTGCATTACCAGTTCGCGGCGTTTCTCCATGATCCCAAACAATTTACTGAATGCAAATTTGCTGAGTAGGAAATACAGAAGCGCAAACGCGACAATTGAAAAAACGATATTTGTCCAAACGATATCCACTGAGGTCACTCCCTTCCATTACCGCGTCTTGCGGACGTATACAAAAGTAAGGCGCGGATGGCACCTTGCCCTCCCCGCCAAACCGTAGGTACGGTTTATTAAGAAAACATGATCAGGAATGCAATAACTGTTGCGGCCAAAGGAATAACTTCGACGATACCTACACCGATAAACATTGTTGTTTGCAGGGCGTTACGAGCTTCCGGTTGACGAGCGATGGATTCTACCGTTCTACTAACGATCATACCGTTACCAAGACCTGCGCCAAGTGCGCCCAAACCAACCGCGATTGCTGCTGCTAAAAATTCCATTTGTAAATATCCTCCTTTAATTTCGGTTCAAATTGTGTTTAATGATATAACATATCTCCCGCGAAGGTAATATCGGCGGCTGCCGTTTGTCTTCACGACAGCTCATTAATGTGCTTCTTCTTCGTGAATCGTCATCTGCGCGATATATACCATCGTCAGAATCGTAAAGATAAATGCCTGTAGTGCGCCGACGAATATACTGAAGCCTTGCCATACGGCCAGGAACGGTATACTGAGAACTCCAAGCTTCAGAATAACAGTGATCAGAACTTCACCTGCGAAGATATTCGCGTAAAGCCGGATTGCCAAAGCGATAGGCTTGGCCAAGTTCTCAATAATGTTGAGCGGCAGGAAAATCGGAAACGGCTCAATATAGTGCTTGAAATAATGCTTGCCGTTGAGCTTAATACCCAGGTAGTTCATCAGTACAAACACGATGAGTGCCAGCCCCGCAGTGACATTGATATCTGCTGTCGGCGATTTGTACCACAGAATCTCAATGTGGTCACCATGTGCAAGATTCTTCGTAGCTTCAATCACATGTCCGAATACTGTAACCGGCTCATGTGCCATAGTCACGACTGAAAACGGCAGGCCCAGCAAGTTGGATACGAAGATGAACAGAATTAACGTCAGCCCCAAAGATATATAAGGCTTCCCTTTCTTCAGATCCATAGCACTTCCAATGACCCCCTGCACAAACTCCACAACCCATTCCATAAAGTTCTGTAGTTTGGAAGGATTCTCAACGGACAGATTGCGAACTGACAGCATCACCAGTACGAATACCACTGTACAGCTGATCAGCAGCATCAGCACTACGGACAAGTCTATCGGAATTCCGCCAAGCATGATTTTCGGCATAGCATGCATAGCATCCCCCCCTTTCTCTTTAATCTGGTTACATTTTTTTCTTGATGCTCAGATATATTCCCGCAGGAATAGCGAGAAGCTGGGGAATGAAAAGGCCGGCTATGGTTGCTTCCAGCGAGAAATGTTCGATTTTGACCGAGAACATGGTGACCAAAATGGCGAAGCAAATCCGTGTGACAAAACCGAGGCTGAAGGCATTCCCTTCTTTGTTCGCAATACTCTGCGTTACCCGTCTGACCTTAACGGCCAGGTATCGGAAATTTACCAATCCCGCCACCAGCCCCAGAGCCATGCCCAGAGTAATAGTCCGGGTCTCGTGATGAAGCGCCCATCCCATTACCAGTCCTGCCATAAGGACAAGGGTCACTCTGGTGACAGTATTGATCATGGGAGTCATATTATCCATTCTGCTCCCCCAAAAATTTTTTGATTAACAGGACCACATTCACAATCCCCAAAATCATACCGGTGATCGTGCCTATAGCCAGCCAATAATTGTGACCGTCCATCAGGTCTCTCAGCCATTTGGCGAGAAAAAAACCTATAATAATGTAAGCGGCTAACAATGTTCCTGCACTTCCAATGACAAGAGCAGTACGTCCAAGGCTTTCCCTGTCTTTTTCCTGTTTCATGGCTACAATCCCAACTAATTTTACTGAATTCCCAGACTCTTTGTCAATTCATTGAACATTGCCCAAAAACCCTTGAAAACATGAAAATAATCACAGCAAAACGTTCCAAAACCATATAAACCGTACAGTTTCACTGTATGTTGATTTCAATTCATTCAGAATATTAGTTTTAATGATTTTATTTATTTTTTGTGAACATTCTGTGAAACTCTTCCGGACGCTCCTCAACCACTCCGAAATGATGCAAAATCGTATTGACAATTCTCTCGGATGCCTTGCCGTCTCCGTATGGATTTGCGGCCTGACTCATGGATTGATAGAGCTCCTGATCAGTTAACAGAGCATGTGTCCGTTGATACACCTTCTCTTCGTCCGTCCCCACAAGCTCCAGTGTTCCGGCCTCGATCCCTTCCGGGCGTTCCGTAGTGTCACGCAGCACTAGCACAGGTACTCCGAATGAAGGAGCTTCCTCTTGCAGGCCGCCGGAATCGGTCAAAATCAAGTGGGTATGCGGATAAAAATTATGCAGGTCTACGACATCCAGTGGATCAACCAGCTTGATTCTCGGGTGTCCGCCCAGGATCTCATGCGCCGGTTCCTTGACTGCCGGACTCGGGTGCACAGGATACACGATGACGACATCTTCGAATTCATCAGCGATTCTTTTGACAGCACGGAAAATATGACGGTGCGGTTCGCCTTGTGATTCCCTGCGGTGCGCCGTCATCAAAATAAGTCTTTTTCCTGACGCAAAATCCAGTACAGGATGCCGGTAGTCCGGCTGTACGGTATATTGAAACACATCAGTAACCGTATTGCCTGTGATATAAATACTTGATTCTTTTTTATTCTCGTGTCTCAAGTTGTCTGCTGACTTGTCTGTTGGAGCAAAATGCAAATCGGCCAACACACCGGTCAACTGACGGTTCATCTCTTCCGGATAAGGGGAAAGTTTGTTCCAGGTCCGAAGTCCTGCTTCCACATGCCCGACCTGAATTTGCTGCAGGAATGAAGCATAGCTGGCCAGGAATGTAGTCAGCGTGTCACCGTGTACCAGCACCAGATCAGGCTTGGCCTCACGAAGCACCGGCTCCAATCCTTCCAGTACCCGAATGGTAATCTCGTTCAGGGTCTGGCGGTCTTTCATAACATCCAGATCATAGTCCGGTGTAATCTTGAACACCTCAAGCACCTGATCCAGCAACTCACGGTGCTGGGCCGTCACGCACACGATAGATTCGATATGTTCGGGATGTCTCCCCAGCTCAAGAACCAGGGGCGCCATCTTGATCGCCTCGGGGCGCACTCCGAAAATCGTCATCACTTTAATTTTGGACATATCCCCTACCCACTTTCTCCATAGTTGCAATTCTTTCTACATAAGTATTCTTGATTACTTAGTTCCGTACAGGCGGTCACCGGCATCCCCAAGTCCCGGGATGATGTAACCATGTTCATTCAGATGGTCGTCCAAAGCGGCCACATAGATATCTACATCCGGGTGAGCCTCATGCACAGCGGCAACACCTTCCGGTGCGGCGATCAGGTTCATCATCTTAATCTGGGTACAACCACGATTCTTCAGTGAAGTTATAGCAGCAATGGCAGAACCGCCTGTAGCCAGCATTGGATCAATGACAATCAGTTCGCGCTCCTGTACATCTGTAGGAAGCTTGACGTAATACTCCACAGGCTGCAGTGTATCCGGGTCGCGGAACAGTCCCACATGACCCACCTTAGCCGCAGGCAACAGCTTCAGAACGCCTTCCAGCATACCAAGTCCGGCACGAAGGATAGGAACCAGTCCCAGCATTCTTCCGGAGATCACCTTACTTTGTGTTTCAGCAACCGGCGTTTGCACAGTTATCGTTTCCAGTGGAATATCGCGTGTAATCTCGTAAGCCATCAATGTGGCAACTTCATCAACGTGTTCTCTGAACTCCTTAGTGTTAGTCCGCACGTCGCGAATAAATGTCAGTTTGTGTTGAATCAAAGGATGATCGCAAATCACCAATTTTCCCATTAACTTGTCCCTCCGGTAATTATAAAGTCTTTAGTCTCAAGCCCTAGTAAGCGCTTTGCACCTGTTCAGTGGCTAAATCTCATCTATTATATCATCACCGCCGCCGCTTTTCACCCTACGACAGAAACTGCAACTATACTCTTCGAAAATAAGTCGATTATCACATTATTATCCAATAGCGTAATCTAAAACCGCATCTAAGGTTTATTGAAGCCTGCTGAAAACGTGTTTTAGTCTGCACATCTTAAGCATTTTCATACTTTTCACAATTTCATCACGCTTTTTATTGAAAATTCCATGAACTTTCATGATTGATTTCATTACATTTCAATCCATAGTCAATCTTCCAGTTGTGAACATTATGCAACAAAAAACCTCCGTAAAGCCGGAAACCCGGCCCACGGAGGCAGAAAGACAGCGCAAATACTGAAATTATAGAGATTAGTATTTCAATTCAGGGTACAGCGGATATTGATCTGTCAGCTCAGCCACTTGGCGGCCAGCTTCAGTCAACGTCGCTTCATCCTTCGGATTCTTGAGCACATTTGCAATGATCCGGCCAATAGTACTCATCGCCTTCTCATCCATGCCACGAGAAGTAACCGCAGGTGTACCCAGACGGATACCGCTAGTTACAAATGGGCTAGTCGGGTCGAACGGAATGGCATTCTTGTTCACGGTAATACCAATGGAATCCAGTACTTTTTCCGCTTCTTTACCGGTAACACCCAGGCTGCGGGTATCAATCAGCATCAAGTGGTTGTCTGTTCCACCAGAAATAATGTTAATACCTTCACCAAGCAACGTCTCGGACAATACTTTTGCATTCTTGATTACATTCTCGGCGTAAGTCTTGAAAGATGGCTGCAACGCTTCACCGAAAGCAACCGCTTTGGAAGCAATCACGTGCATCAGTGGTCCACCTTGCGTGCCCGGGAATACAGCTTTATCAATCGCAGCAGCCCATGGTTGTTTACAGATGATCAAGCCGCCACGTGGTCCGCGCAATGTTTTGTGTGTTGTAGTTGTAACAAAGTGAGCATGTGGAACTGGGTTCGGGTGCAGACCCGCAGCAACCAGACCTGCGATGTGGGCCATATCTACCATGAACAATGCGCCAACATCATTGGCAATGGCAGCGAGTTTTTCAAAATCAATGGTACGCGGATATGCACTCGCACCAGCTACAATCAATTTAGGGCGGTGTTTGAAGGCTGCTTTGCGCACTTCATCATAATCAATAAGGAAAGTATCCTCTTGAACACCATAAGCCACGAAGTTATAAAGCAAGCCGGAAGCATTAACCGGGCTACCATGCGTCAAGTGACCACCATGAGCCAGATTCATACCCAGTACAGTATCACCAGGTTTCAGAGCTGCCAAATAAACGGCCATGTTCGCTTGTGCACCAGAGTGCGGCTGTACGTTGACATGCTCAGCACCGAAAAGCTCCTTGGCACGTTCACGAGCCAGATCCTCAACGATGTCTACATCTTCACAACCACCGTAGAAACGTTTACCTGGATAGCCTTCAGCATATTTGTTGGTAAGCACCGAACCCATTGCTTCAATAACGGCTTCGCTGACGATATTCTCAGAGGCGATAAGCTCAATGTTAGCGCGCTGACGTTTCAGCTCCAATCCCATCGCTTCCAGTACTGCCGGGTCACTCTTACGCAATTGTTCCATGTTCTTAGTTCCTCCCTAGTATTGTGTTTATGTTGTATTTAATGAAAACCATTAAGTTATTCGCAGAGCTGGGCTCCACTTTGTTCCTGTGTCCGGTAGACAGCACGCTCGCCGCCGATCAAGGCGGGTCTGCTCCATGCGGCGTTCACTCTGGCCTCTCCAATATAACGCAGGCTAGGACGAAAAGGTACGGCCACACGTCGTAAATGCATGCCGATCAGCGTCTCACCGATATCAATGCCAGCATGAGCCTGTACGGTTTCTGCCAGCACAGGGTCTTTCATGGAGCGATAGGCAGCCGTAGCCATAGAACCTCCCGCGCCGGGAATTGGCATAGCTGCAACCTCCTGTAACCCCAATGCTTCCAGTAAAGAACGTTCCATAACCAATGCGCGATTCAAATGCTCACAGCATTGATACACCGGATGGAATCCGAGTTCATCAGCGACCTGAGTAATGCCCTCAAGCAGTTGCTCTGCCACAGCCAGCGCTCCACCAGTCCCGATTCGGGCACCGGCCACTTCACTGGTGCTGACTCCTACGACAAGGATTTTGCCGGGACCCAGCTTCCCTGCTGCTGCAAGCTCTCCAACTACGGTAGCCGTAGTCTCAGACAGTAAGATTACACTGTCAGATGGGGAATCTTCTTTCCCGCCAGATCCTGCCGGGATAGTCGCGCGTTCTTCCCAAGACTTCTGCTGCTTCACCACTTCATCCATTGCTCTACCTCCTAAAATGTTATGACGAAACCCTCATCATCACCACTTTCGCTACAGGGACAGATACGGCTGTACCTCTCCAGGAGGCGAAAGTTCAAAACTTTCGGAGGCTGGCAGATACTCTTGATTACGCTATACATCACCCATATCTGTAAGTAAGAAATATAAGGATTGGTATCTAACAGTCAGATAATTCCAAATATTTCAAACAAAAAAGAGCAGTCCGCAGGTAGCTGCGGATTTGCTCTTTTGCCCAGGCGACCGGCCGTTTATTCCGATGCTCCATCGTGGTTTGATCCACAGTTGTCGCCAGTTACACCGGAACCGATATTTCTTACATCTTAAAGCAAAGAGAGCCGAAAATCAACCATCTTTACAATCGACGAAGCGACTTCAGCTTATCAAGCAAGCCATGAAGCGCTTTGCGAATCTCAGCAGCCGTCATTTCATAATCATCACGGGTGCCGCCGAAAGGATCGGAGATATCGAAACTTGGAATCCGCTGACGGATCTCAATGATCCGCTGCAGTGCAGCTGCATCCGGTTCTCCTCCAAGTGCAATGCTCATTTCTGCTTCGGCGTAGAGGCTATCCAGCTCCTGAATATCTTCAGTGATCGACGATTCATCATGTACATATTCTTTCAGCGTATACGTCTTCGTCACGGCATCAGGGAAATATTGTAGCAAATGCCGCTTGTGACTGCCTGTCAGTGTTAACACAAGATCCGCCCAGGCCACCTGTTGACCGGTAAGCTGTGAGGATTGAATTGAATCATGAACTCCCTCATCCCGCAGGATTGCAGCAGTATGTCTGGATATGGATGAGCCTGAAATGGCGGATACTCCTGCAGACCGCACCTCCAGCTCCATTCCGCGCTCCTTGGCATACTTCCGCAGAAGCCCTTCTGCCATGGGACTGCGGCATGTATTGCCGGTGCAGACGAATAAAATATGCAGCATGTTTATCCACCTCCCATAAAATATTTAAATTCATCCCGCCATAGTTTTGTCAGCACAGATAACTTGACTGTACAGGAACTATGAGCAGAGACGCATAATTGGATAGAATAATCCCGGTGCCGTTATTGTATCAGAAGATGAACAGCAAGCCAAACCCCAGAAGGATCGCCCCGCCAATCGCTTCCCCGTAAGACCCAAGCCCACGACTGACGTGGCGCCCTAGCAGCAAACCTGTAATCGACATCAGCCCTCCGCAGACACCAAAAGCTAGTATCGTCAGCAGAATACTGTCCACGAACATCCCTAAAGATACGCCTACCGAAAAAGAATCTACACTGACACTGAGCGAAATCAATAGCATCCCCCAGAAGGTGCGATGATCCCATACTCTCGGACTGTCATCGCCCGAGCGAAAGGAATTGAAGATCATATGCCCGCCCAGAAGGAGCAGCAATCCTCCGGCAACATAGGTGGTAACCTGTCCCAATAAATGCCCGACGTAGCTCCCTGTCACCAGACCGAGCAGAGGCATGAGCACATGAAAAAAGGCAATCAGCAGGCTGAGCTGCAGAATATGCAGCAGGCGAATACCTTTCATCCCGATCCCTACTCCAAGGGAGAAAGCATCCATTCCCAGCGCAATTGCCATAATAGCAATCGTTACAAACTGTCCCCAACCGGCATATACCTCTCCTAAGCCCATGGTCATACCCCCAAAGTCGCAAATATCTTGTACCACCACAATATGCGGACAAGAAGGTAAACATGACCATTGGGAAAAGAGAGCTTACGCTTGCCAGGAGATTATCGGGCCGAGATAACGGTTCCACCGGCGGCTTTCATGAGCCGGTTCATAATGGCAGCGCCGAGGCCGGTCTCCGGACAAGCCTCGGCCAGAATGTAGGTCGCTCCCGCTTCATCAAAGCGTCGCAGCGCGGCATATAGGGAGCGTGCTCCTTCCTCCGGCGAGTGAATCGAGCCGAGAGACACCACGCAGGCAGCAGGAGAGGCGGGATAAAGCGCGGCATGCTCCTCGAAGAGGAGCAGCCCCGTGATCCCGCCGTCACGCTGCGCCGCCTGCAGCAGCTCTGCCGCAGTCTTCGCCACAGCTTGCGGCGAAGACCCACGCACAACGCCGAGCCAGCCGCGCGGCGCGTAGTGCGTGTACTTCATGCCCGGCGCTCGCGGAGCCGGGCCACTGTCTTCGCCCGCGCTGTCGCCAGCGGGCGAACCGGCTGCCGAGGCCGCTGGCGAAGCTGCGGTTTCGGCTGCATGGGCGGGCGCGGTATCCACAGCGCCCGCGCCGGCCACCGCCGCGAGCTGCTCGGCGGTTATCCCGCCGGGCCGCAGCACGGCCACCGTGCCGTCCGGCAGGACCTGCACCACCGTCGACTCCAGTCCGACGCCGGCGGCACCGCCATCAACGACAGCGTCGATGAATCCGCTCAAATCTTCCATAACGTGCGAAGCTAGCGTCGGACTCGGCCGGCCTGAACGATTGGCGCTGGGCGCGGCTACCGGACAGCCGGCTTCACGCAGCAGTGAAAGTGCCACCGGATGATCGGGGATGCGAACGCCAACGGTATCCAGACCCGCTGTCACCCTTGGAGACAACACGCCAGTCCGAACAGGAAGCACGAGCGTTAGCGGACCAGGCCAGAAGGCTTCCATCAGCGCTGCCGCTGTCGGATGAATCTCGTCTACCAATTCATCCAGCGCCTTCTGATCCGCGATATGAACAATGAGCGGATTGTCGGACGGGCGTCCTTTTGCCGCGAACACTGCCTCTACAGCCGTCGTATTCCGGGCGTCAGCCCCGAGACCGTACACGGTTTCCGTAGGGAATGCTACGATTCCGCCCTCACGTAGAATGGCTGCCGCTGCGGTAATCGCGGCGTGATCTTCTTCTTTTTCCATAAGCGAAGCCTCTGCCGTCTCATCCAGCAAGTGAAGCTTCAAGTACGTTGTATTCTCTATATTTCTTGTCTGCCGTGGAAGGGCAAACTTAGTCTCGATGTTCTTTTCCATACATATCACAAGCTTTCCAAAGAGTAGAGTATGATTACAAGCAGAGCATTTTCATATAAACAGGCCAAGTCACGCCGCTTCTGAATATTTTCAAAAAACGACCCCACCCTGTGGAGCCGCGACGTTCAGCTTTTAAAATACTACCATATCAACCCTCAGGACCACAATCCGCTAACCCAGTTCCACAAGTTCTGCAGCAGTTCCCAAACAAAGAATTTTACCTCAGGCGTTTTACCGGACTCGGCACTTGGATCTGTAGTCACTCCGTCTCCTTGCGCAGCCTTTTCACCTTGGGCTTTGGTTACGGTCTTGCCTTCCGTTCCGGCAGCAGATACGGTCTTCGCCTTGGCAGCAGCAGGTGCTGCGGCATCGCCGGACCCGGCATCTATGAAGCAGAGCGGTGGAAACAGGACACACCACCAGTTTTGACCCTTACCCGCACCCAGCGTCACACGCAGGGCTTCATAATCACCAGCCGGATACACCTTGCCCCCGTACATTTTGGTAGGGAACGGAACCACGCCCAGCTCCACATTGTACGTATAGTCGATACCCCGCTGCTCCAGTTCTTGTCCCACCAAAGCGTTCAGCTCCGGCAGATGTCGCCGAATTAAGGCCCGGGCTTGTTCCAGACTTTGCGGGTCCTCAAGGCCAGACACCCATTGGTTCATTTGAGCCACCAAAGCATCACGGATTTGACGTTTAACAAGCTGGTCCTGTGTCCCGTCCGAGTTGGCCAGAATCCGCAACCGGATCGACTCCGTAGGAATAGATGATTCAGCTACAGCAGCATCGGTTTTCTGTCCTTCCCACATCATGAGGATCACCATAAAAAAACAAATTAAAATGGCAGTATACTTAAAGGTAACACGCAGTGAATCCCCTCTGTGACCTGGATTACTATTCATATCGGCCGCCCCTCTCTCTTAACCTCTCATATTCGTCAGTATGTCCAAGAGAGAGAGAGTCCAAACCTAGTAATCTATTAAATTATACCTTTAGCATTCGCGGATTGGCTGAGCCAGACGAAGGAATAGGGAAATCGGGTTCGACCTCCCCACCGTGCAGATGAACGCTCATTACAATGCCCATAGCGGCCATGTTGATGAGCACTGAAGTCCCGCCATAACTGATGAAAGGGAGTGTAATCCCGGTGAGCGGCATCAATCCGATGAACGCCCCGATATTTTCAAGAATCTGATACAGCAGCATAGCTGCAACGCCAATAATGAGGAAAGTACCACTTCGTTCCCGGCACTCCAGTGAGATGACGATCATTCGATGGATAAGGATAAAAAAGAGCAGCAGGACAAACGCAGAACCCAAGAAACCGAATTCTTCAGCGATCTGCACAAAGATGGCATCCGAATACGTATAAGGAACCCGCCCTGCTTGTACGGAATCCCCGTTCATATATCCTTCCCCGCCCATACCGCCAGAGGCGATAGCAATTTTAGCATTCTTGGTATGATAGCTTGCATCTGCTGTGGCCAAATCCGGGACAAGCCAAGGGTCCAGACGTGCAATCAGATGCTTTCGTCCAATCGTCTCCCCGAGAAAATGGACGGCTTTATCATGATAGTGAATATAGCTCAGCGCGAGACCGGCCCCAGTAACGCCAATCAGGAGCAGGCCAATCAGCGCATGTGTGAATTTGATATTTCCGATCCAAACCAGACCGAGCATAATTACAATATAACTGAGTGCATTTCCCAGATCATTCTGCACAAGCACTAATACAAAAGGAATCAGCGTCAGTAGGCCAATTGGCATGACCCCTCTCCAGAAAGTCAGAACAGCCCCTTGCTTGCGCAACAGGAATGAGGCCAGAAACAAAATCAGTACCAGCTTAAAAAGCTCGGCAGGCTGCAGCGTCAGGTTCCCCAGCTTCAACCAGCCCTGCGCCCCGTTTTGTTCTTTGCCGATGAAAATGACCAGTACCAATAGTCCAAGGCCCAAGGCATAAATGTATTTTCCATAGCGGATAAACAATTTGTAGTCCACAAAGGCAAGCACGAAAAAAGCTATAAACCCTAAGAGATCATACTTGAGCATCTGGAGGTGAAAACCGTCCAGTTTCAAGGGACTAATCCTCCCGACTGTAACGCTGTATATAGAAAATATACTAATACTCATCAGCAAAATCAGAACAACAACGATCACAGGGTCCACTCTCTTCAATTTCTCCAGCATGGTTCAGTCTGCTCCTTATCCTCGTTCATTTTCAGCACTTATTTAGCAATGTCGTTCTATGACTAACTTACTTTCTATGAAGAATTTACTATACACGGAGAACTTACTACCTATGGAAAACTCACTATCCATGAAAAACTCACTATCTTCGAAAAACTTACTATCCACTTCAAGACGCTGTTGTCACTATGGTGAATACTCGGACCACCGAGCGTGTTGCCCAAATTTTCTTTTACACACTACTTCACCGATCGCGTTGCCCCAGATTTTCTTCTATACACTACTTCATCAATAGCGTTGCCCCAGATTTTCTTCTATACACTACTTCACCAATGGCATTGTCCCAGATTTTCTTCTATACACTACTTCTATTCTTTCAAAATTCCTGCCCCCCGACAGTTCATTCGCCTTACATAACACATTGAAATACAAAATAGAATGCATTGAACTAACAAACAAAGCCTAGAAACAAGAGAGGTTATAACCATGGTCTCCAAAGTGTAATTAGCGGCAATTCTGTACCTTAAATCGTCTGCATCTACGGGTTGAGGATGGCGTAAAATAAGTTGTGTACCAAGATTTGGAGCCTAGCCAGGCAACAAAAAAGTAGGGTATTCTCGGGATTACGACAGCACCAAGAAGGGACCCTACTCGATGACTATTTTACCCGAAAACATGCTAAATAATCTATTTGAAAATCTTGTCACACAGTTTGTCAAAGATAACCTGGAGTCCATCATGAAAGCGGAAATCCAGCAGTTTATGGAAGTGGAGCAAGCCGGTGAGCGTAACAGCCGCAACGGCTATTACAAGCGCGGCCTGCACACCAAGTACGGAAATCTCGAGGATCTAGAGGTTCCCCGCGATCGAAATGGAGCTTTCCAGACTCAAATGTTTGAACCCTATCAGCGACGAGACGGCTGGCTGGAAGAAGCCGTGATTCAGATGTACAAGAGTGGCATGGGCACACGGGACGTGGCTCGTTTCATTGAAAGTATGTTTGGTAGCCACTATTCGCCGACAACGGTCAGTAACATTACAGCGACGGTACTTGACGACATCCACCAGTGGCAAAAGCGTCCCCTGCAAAAACGTTACTCCGTGATCTACTTGGACGGTCTGTACGTCAAACTCAAGCGCAGCACGGTAAGCGGTGAGGTGGTTTATTTCGCCATGGGTATCGACGAAGAAGGTCACCGCCAGATTTTGGGTTTTTACGTAGGTGGCCAAGAAAGCTCGAACGGCTGGCGTGAAGTGTTGAAAGACCTCTATAATCGCGGTGTCCAGGAAGTCTTGCTAGGTGTGTTTGACGGGCTCCCTAGACTGGATGAAGCCTTTCGCGAGATCTATCCTGAAGCGGATGTACAGCATTGTATTGTCCACAAAGTACGTTCGACGTTTCCAAAAATTCGAGTACAGCATAAAACCGAAGTCATAGAAGATCTAAAGACGATTTACACCGCAGAAGATCACGATTTGGCGCTTGCTGCCTTTGATACGGTAAAGGCCAAGTGGGGCAAGATATATCCCAAAGAAATGGATTCTTGGGAAGAGCAGTTGTCGACGCTATTGACCTTTCACAAGTATCCGGCTCTCATAAAAGAAGCCATCTACACGTCCAATCCAATTGAACGGATGAATAAAGAAATCCGAAAGCGTCTGAAACCTATGAACAGCCTCACGAATATGGATGCGGCGGAGAAGATTATTTATCTGAACGTCATGGACTACAACGAGCGTTTTGCTGAACGAGTCATTCGCGGCTTCGGTGACCCTAAAGTCAAGGAGAAACTGAACGAGATGTTTGAAGCACGCTATGGGGTGCGGAAAGAGCTAGAGAAGTAGCTCTTCCCTTTGTTCTTTGGGGCGGGGTTCCCCCGCCCCAAAGAACATCTACACCAATTCACGAACACCCGAGGAAGTTACTTTCTACTTGCTTACACAAACTTCTTGACGCTGCCGGGTTGAGGGGAATTAAGTGCAATATTGTACCTTAAATCTGCCAGAATACCCTGTTCAGCGTGCTTTTTCGAAAAATAAGATACAAAAATGCCCTTATTCCCCTTAATTGCATATATTAAAGAAAAATAAGGTACAANGGTTGAGGGGAATTAAGTGCAATATTGTACCTTAAATCTGCCAGAATACCCTGTTCAGCGTGCTTTTTCGAAAAATAAGATACAAAAATGCCCTTATTCCCCTTAATTGCATATATTAAAGAAAAATAAGGTACAAAAATGTTCTTAATTGGGGAGTTGCCCCTCTTTTCACAATAAAGACGGCTGATGAAGGGAAATATATATTGCTTTAAGTGGTTAAAATCTGTCGACATTCTACGTTCCGGTGCCAGCTTTCCTATGGAAGCTGCTTTCTGACGAGCGCTTTGCGCCTACACAGTTCCGAACATCTCTGTTCGCTCATCTTTGCTTTTTGTTAATTTCTTTTGTTCGTCTTATATAGTTGGGGAGGCGAACTATTTTTCACCGTTAAGAAGAGTAGCTCGTATATTTATTGTAAATGATCCCTATAAATCATACAAATTTATACATCACTCTTTAATGCACCGCCCCTGCCCATAACGCAAAAAACCGCCGGGCACTATCTTTTCAGACAGTTCCAGCGGTTTGTAGATGTAATGATGATATGAAGCTATGCCTGCTTCGCAGGTGCTTGCTAGGAATTACTCGGATTAGGGAAATCCTCTTCTACTTCTTGTCCGTGCAAGCGCACACTCATGACAAGACCGATGCTCGCCATGTTGATAAGCAGGGAGGTTCCTCCAAAGCTGATGAACGGCAGCGTGATTCCTGTTAATGGCATCAGGCCGATGAAGGCCCCGATGTTCTCGAAGATTTGATAGAGCATCATCGCGACAATTCCGACGATCAGGAATGGCCCTCCCCTATCCCTACTTTCCAGGGCAATCAATATCATTCGGTGAATCAGGATAAAGTACAGTAACAATACCAGCGCGGAACCCACGAATCCAAACTCCTCGGCAATCTGCACAAAGATAGAGTCGGAATAGGTGTATGGCACACGATCCGTCTGTACGGAACTCCCTTTCATGTATCCTTCACCACTCATCCCGCCGGAAGCAATAGCCAGTTTGGCATTTTTCGTATGATAACTCGCTTTAGGCGTTGCCTTGTCAGGCACAAGCCACGGATCAAAACGTTCAATCCAGTGGGAACGGCCAATATCTGTAAGGAAGACCTTGATATCGTCATGATAATGGATGTAGCTCATAATCCCGGCAATTGCCGAACTCGCAATAACAATTAACCCTATCAAAGCATGTGTGAACTTGATATTCCCGATCCACAGCATCCCGAGCAGAATGACAAGATAAGCCAAGGCATTACCCAAGTCATTTTGCGTCATAACGATTACAAAGGGAACTAATGTAAGCAAGGTCAGCGGTACGACGTCACGCCAGAACAATAATTTGTTCTTGTTCTTCCGGACGAGCACAGCCGCCAAAAATAGAATGAGCACGAGTTTGAACAACTCGGCAGGCTGTAGGCTCATGCCGCCCGGAAGCGACAGCCAGCCTTGCGCATTATTCTTGGTCTCGCCCATGAAGCTGACAAGCACCAGCAAGCCGATTCCGCCCAAATATACGTATAAGGCGTACTTCACTAATATCCTATAATCGAGAAAAGTGATTCCGGCCAGCGCAATAAAGCCGATCACATAATACTTCAACATTTGGATATGGTGCCCATCGAGCTTCTCTCTCCCATGGGTAACACTGTATATGGCTGAAATGCTGACGCACATCAAAATTAACAGAACGACTATGATGACGCCATCGATTTTTTTAATTTTCTGAAGCATGTTCTGCCTCCTTGCTCTCTGCTGGCTTTCGGGTACTCATCATGTACAGAACAGCCGCCATTGTCTATTGTAAGGGACGGCTCAGTAAAAATACAAATCCTTTGCAGCCAGCGGCCCCCATTGTACTTATAACAACGGTTCTCGATCTATCTGCGTAGTCCAAGCACATGACGGGGAATCCCAGCGAGATCATCTATAGTGATGATCTCGTTCCAGTGACCCGCAGCTTTCAGGAGCGCAGCCACCTGCTCTGCCTGGCCGAAGCCAAGCTCAAAGCCAATCAGGCGCGGCGGAGCCGGGAGCAGCGGGAGCTGCTCCATCATGCGGCGGTACGGGTCCAGCCCGTCCGCGCCGCCGTCGAGCGCCGTGCGCGGCTCATGGTCGCGCACCTCGCGCTGGAGCCCGGCGATGTCGCCGCCGGGAATATACGGCGGGTTGGAGACGAGAATATCCGTCTCCATCCCCGCGAACGGCTCGAGCAGGTCGCCGAGCCGCAGATCCACAGCCGTGCCGTGCCGCTGCGCGTTGCGCCCGGCCACGGCCAGTGCCGCCGGCGAGATGTCGCCGGCGCAGACCACCCACGCCGGCGCTTCCGCCGCCAGCGTGACAGAGATCGCTCCGCTGCCTGCGCCGATATCGACGGCGGTCAGCGGACGTGCGGCGCCTTTGGCAGGGGCGCCGCCTTCTTGCGCGGCTCCATCCGCCGCGCTGCCCTGCTGCGCCGATGCGCACAGCNCCCTTATTCCCCTTAATTGCATATATTAAAGAAAAATAAGGTACAAAAATGTTCTTAATTGGGGAGTTGCCCCTCTTTTCACAATAAAGACGGCTGATGAAGGGAAATATATATTGCTTTAAGTGGTTAAAATCTGTCGACATTCTACGTTCCGGTGCCAGCTTTCCTATGGAAGCTGCTTTCTGACGAGCGCTTTGCGCCTACACAGTTCCGAACATCTCTGTTCGCTCATCTTTGCTTTTTGTTAATTTCTTTTGTTCGTCTTATATAGTTGGGGAGGCGAACTATTTTTCACCGTTAAGAAGAGTAGCTCGTATATTTATTGTAAATGATCCCTATAAATCATACAAATTTATACATCACTCTTTAATGCACCGCCCCTGCCCATAACGCAAAAAACCGCCGGGCACTATCTTTTCAGACAGTTCCAGCGGTTTGTAGATGTAATGATGATATGAAGCTATGCCTGCTTCGCAGGTGCTTGCTAGGAATTACTCGGATTAGGGAAATCCTCTTCTACTTCTTGTCCGTGCAAGCGCACACTCATGACAAGACCGATGCTCGCCATGTTGATAAGCAGGGAGGTTCCTCCAAAGCTGATGAACGGCAGCGTGATTCCTGTTAATGGCATCAGGCCGATGAAGGCCCCGATGTTCTCGAAGATTTGATAGAGCATCATCGCGACAATTCCGACGATCAGGAATGGCCCTCCCCTATCCCTACTTTCCAGGGCAATCAATATCATTCGGTGAATCAGGATAAAGTACAGTAACAATACCAGCGCGGAACCCACGAATCCAAACTCCTCGGCAATCTGCACAAAGATAGAGTCGGAATAGGTGTATGGCACACGATCCGTCTGTACGGAACTCCCTTTCATGTATCCTTCACCACTCATCCCGCCGGAAGCAATAGCCAGTTTGGCATTTTTCGTATGATAACTCGCTTTAGGCGTTGCCTTGTCAGGCACAAGCCACGGATCAAAACGTTCAATCCAGTGGGAACGGCCAATATCTGTAAGGAAGACCTTGATATCGTCATGATAATGGATGTAGCTCATAATCCCGGCAATTGCCGAACTCGCAATAACAATTAACCCTATCAAAGCATGTGTGAACTTGATATTCCCGATCCACAGCATCCCGAGCAGAATGACAAGATAAGCCAAGGCATTACCCAAGTCATTTTGCGTCATAACGATTACAAAGGGAACTAATGTAAGCAAGGTCAGCGGTACGACGTCACGCCAGAACAATAATTTGTTCTTGTTCTTCCGGACGAGCACAGCCGCCAAAAATAGAATGAGCACGAGTTTGAACAACTCGGCAGGCTGTAGGCTCATGCCGCCCGGAAGCGACAGCCAGCCTTGCGCATTATTCTTGGTCTCGCCCATGAAGCTGACAAGCACCAGCAAGCCGATTCCGCCCAAATATACGTATAAGGCGTACTTCACTAATATCCTATAATCGAGAAAAGTGATTCCGGCCAGCGCAATAAAGCCGATCACATAATACTTCAACATTTGGATATGGTGCCCATCGAGCTTCTCTCTCCCATGGGTAACACTGTATATGGCTGAAATGCTGACGCACATCAAAATTAACAGAACGACTATGATGACGCCATCGATTTTTTTAATTTTCTGAAGCATGTTCTGCCTCCTTGCTCTCTGCTGGCTTTCGGGTACTCATCATGTACAGAACAGCCGCCATTGTCTATTGTAAGGGACGGCTCAGTAAAAATACAAATCCTTTGCAGCCAGCGGCCCCCATTGTACTTATAACAACGGTTCTCGATCTATCTGCGTAGTCCAAGCACATGACGGGGAATCCCAGCGAGATCATCTATAGTGATGATCTCGTTCCAGTGACCCGCAGCTTTCAGGAGCGCAGCCACCTGCTCTGCCTGGCCGAAGCCAAGCTCAAAGCCAATCAGGCGCGGCGGAGCCGGGAGCAGCGGGAGCTGCTCCATCATGCGGCGGTACGGGTCCAGCCCGTCCGCGCCGCCGTCGAGCGCCGTGCGCGGCTCATGGTCGCGCACCTCGCGCTGGAGCCCGGCGATGTCGCCGCCGGGAATATACGGCGGGTTGGAGACGAGAATATCCGTCTCCATCCCCGCGAACGGCTCGAGCAGGTCGCCGAGCCGCAGATCCACAGCCGTGCCGTGCCGCTGCGCGTTGCGCCCGGCCACGGCCAGTGCCGCCGGCGAGATGTCGCCGGCGCAGACCACCCACGCCGGCGCTTCCGCCGCCAGCGTGACAGAGATCGCTCCGCTGCCTGCGCCGATATCGACGGCGGTCAGCGGACGTGCGGCGCCTTTGGCAGGGGCGCCGCCTTCTTGCGCGGCTCCATCCGCCGCGCTGCCCTGCTGCGCCGATGCGCACAGCGCAGCAGCCGGCCAGAGCTCACCGGCGTACCGCAGGATCGCCTCTACGAGCAGTTCCGTCTCCGGCCGAGGAATTAGCACATCCGGTGTCACCTCGAAAGCCCGGCCGTAAAATTCCTGCTCACCGATGATATACTGTACCGGCTCGCCGGAAGCACGGCGGGTAACCCCCGCCTCCCAAGCTTCCCGGACACCCGCCGGAAAAGCATCCGCCAGCGCCATATAATACGCTGCACCGGACAAGCCCAACACATGTTCCAGCAGGAGCTGGGCACTGCGCTGCGGTTCGTTACAGCCGCTGCGGCTCAAAAAAGAAGAAGCCTCCGCAAAGGCTTCCCGGATGCTTTGCACGCGAGGCATGACATATACGTCGTGTTTCAAAGCATTATTCTCCTTTTTCCATCAATTCGGTCTGTTCTGCCAGCGACAATGCCGAGATGATGTCCGTAATCTCCCCGTTCATAACTTGCTCCAAACGGTGCAGTGTCAAGCCGATCCGGTGATCCGTCACCCGGCTTTGCGGGAAGTTGTACGTACGAATACGCTCACTTCGGTCGCCAGTTCCGACTTTGCTTCTGCGCTCTCCGGCATACTTCGCTTCTTCCTCTTGGCGCTTCATGTCAGAGATGCGAGCGCGAAGAACTTGCAACGCTTTCTCCTTATTGGAGTTCTGCGATTTGCCGTCCTGACAGGTAGCCACGATGCCTGTTGGCACGTGAGTTACACGAACTGCAGACTTCGTTGTATTAACGGACTGACCACCTGCTCCACTGGAACAGAAGGTATCCACACGAATGTCTTTGTCATGGATTTCAATTTCAAAATCCTCAGCTTCCGGCATTACGGCTACCGTCGAAGTAGATGTATGGATACGTCCGCCTGATTCTGTGGTTGGAATACGTTGTACGCGATGCGCGCCACTTTCGTATTTCATTTTGCTATAAGCACCCCGGCCGTTAATAAGGAAAATAACTTCCTTAAATCCGCCAAGGTCATTCGCACTAACATCCATCAGTTCAATACGCCAGCCTTGTGTATCAGCATAACGCGTGTACATCCGGTAAAGATCAGATGCAAACAGAGCCGCTTCATCTCCGCCGGCAGCGCCGCGGATTTCCACGATTACGTTCTTATCATCATTAGGATCTTTAGGCAGCAGCAGAACGCGGATTTTCTCCTCCAGATCAACCTGGCGCGACGATAGGTCATCGATCTCCATCTTGACCATTTCTTTCATTTCATCGTCCAGCTTCTCAGCCTGCATCATTTTGGCGGCTTCCAGCTCTTCCATTACATTTTTATATTCAGCATAAGCCTCATAAGCGGGCTGCAGATCAGATTGTTCTTTGGAATAATCCCTCAGTTTCTTACTGTCGTTTGCAACATCCGGATCACAAAGCAGTTCACTGAGTTTCTCATAGCGGTCCGCCAAGGATTGCAATCGGTCCAACAAGGGAATTCACCTCTCCTAATTCAAAGTTCAATACCTTTCAAGCGTACTAAATGTCGGTAAATCAAAGATGATACACGACTTTATATTATACCACCGATCCTCGCAGTTGGCTACACTTCACTTCGCCGAGAGCCGGCATGATACTAAGATATTTTCTATATAAAAAGGGGACAGCCAGGAAAAACACCACCCTCCAAGCTGTCCTTTATTATAAATAGGCCTCTGCTTCCTTATACGTTGAAGCGGAAATGCATTACGTCGCCGTCCTGCACCAGATATTCCTTACCTTCCAGACGAAGCTGTCCGCGTTCCTTGGCACCGTTCATCGAACCTGCCGCTACCAGATCGTTGTAAGCAACTACTTCTGCACGGATGAACCCGCGCTCAAAGTCGGTATGGATAACACCAGCTGCTCCTGGTGCTTTAGTTCCTTTACGGATGGTCCAAGCACGAACCTCCTGAACGCCCGCCGTGAAGTACGTGTACAGACCCAGCAATCGGTAAGCGGCTTTGATCAGACGGTTTAGTCCGGATTCTTCCAGACCCAGTTCCTCCAGGAACATCGCCTTGTCCTCGCCTTCCAGCTCGGCAATCTCCGCTTCTACCTTGGCACTGATCGGCACAACTTCCGCGTTCTCGGAAGCAGCAAAATCACGTACCTGCTGCACGTATGGATTGTTATCTGCACTAGCCACTTCCTCTTCGCTGACATTGGCCGCATATAATACCGGCTTCTGTGTCAACAGGTGAAGGTCGCGGATAATCAGACGCTCGTCCTCAGTCAATTCTACACTGCGGACAGGCTTATCGTTATACAAAGCTTCCTTGATACGCTCCAGAAGTTCAACCTCCTGTGCGTATTTCTTGTCTCCGCCCTTAATGTTCTTACGGGAACGCTCAATCCGCTTATCCACGCTCTCCAGATCGGCAAGAATCAGCTCCAGATTAATGGTCTGAATATCACTGATCGGGTTCACCTTTCCGTCGACATGCGTAACGTTCTCATCTTCGAAGCAGCGTACGACATGGACGATCGCATCCACTTCACGGATGTGAGCCAGGAACTTGTTGCCAAGCCCTTCGCCTTTACTCGCACCGCGCACGAGGCCTGCAATATCCACAAATTCAAACGCGGTTGGAACCGTTTTGTTCGGCTGAACCAGCTCGGTCAGCTTGTCCAGACGCTCATCCGGGACTTCCACCACGCCAACGTTCGGGTCAATGGTACAGAATGGGTAGTTCGCGGATTCTGCACCCGCTTGTGTGATAGCATTAAACAATGTGGATTTCCCTACGTTAGGAAGCCCGACGATCCCTGCTTTCAAAGCCATTTATATGACAACTCCTATTTTCAGTTGATTTTGGAACAGATCACCGATAAGTCGAACGATCTAAACCATTATATATTAGAACAAATGGTCCAGCAACACTGGATATCAAGGGAAAGAGCATTTGTACATTCATGGATTGACCACGTATCTATGACCCGCCCTCTTCTAACTTCAGCTCTTTGGACATGGAGATGTCCGTAATGATGTAGCCCATTTTCTTGTACAGTTCAAACGCCCGAGTATTCTGGCCGAAGACATGCAGACCGATCTTGGTGACTCCCATCTTGCGTGCTTCTTCATCTAATGCCTGCATAGTCAGTTTGCCGTAGCCTTTACCTTGATAAGGCTCAAAAATGTAAATATCATAAATGAAGGCTTCCCGCCCGCCGCGACCTTCGGTCACATTGAACCAGATATACCCGATTGACTCCTCAACTTCCTCATGAACTACCGAATAAAGGTATGCACCTTCTGTATGCAGCCCGCTTGGCAGAAAGCGGGTCATCGCTTCTTGAGACAGCTTAAGGGCATTATCCGGGTCCCAAGCTCCTGATTTTACCTTGTCAGCAGCATACTCCCTGGTAGATTGGCTTAAAAAGAATTGAAAGGTCGACTCGTCCATTTGAAGAAGTTTGATCATATCATTAATTCCTTCCCAAAATCAGTATTCTTGGTGACCGCCTACTTCCGTAGCAAGCGGGGCGTACCTCGCAGCGCGCTTAGATCTGGCGCGCCAATACCGAACATCGCAGTGCGCAGCTCCAGCTCCACCTGAGCCAAAGCATTGTCCAGCGCGGTCTCCGATTCCACAGCAGGGCCAAGCAGGTTGCGGCCGAAGCCCGCCAGATCGGCGCCTAGCGCCAGCGCCTTGGCGGCATCCACGCCGTGCCGGAGTCCACCGCTCCCGATCAGGGCGCCATGCGGAGCTGCCGCCCGAACATCAGCGATGCTTTCAGCCGTAGGAATGCCCCAATCGGCGAAAGCCTCCGCCGCGGCCCGTCGCACAGGATCGGTGCTACGGAACTTCTCTACCTGGCTCCAGGAGGTTCCGCCAGCCCCCGCTACATCGATGAAGGCAACACCGGCATTGTACAACCGGACCGCGGTCTCACCATCGATGCCCCAGCCCACCTCTTTGACGCCTACAGGCACGGTAAGTTCCTGGCAGAGCCTCTCAATCTTCGGCAGCAGCGCAGCAAATCCAGTGTTCCCCTCCGGCTGGAACACCTCTTGAAGGCCGTTCAGGTGCAACACGAGCCAATCTGCACCAGCTATCTCCACCGCCCGCTGACATTCGTCCACACCAAAGCCGTACGATAACTGGACAGCTCCAATATTAGCAATGACCGGAATGCCGGGCGCCTTGTCCCGTACACGGAAGGTCGACGCCAGCTCGGAACGTTCCACAGCGGCCCGGACCGATCCTACGCCAAGACACCAGCCGCGCCGCTCGGCCGCTTCCGCCAGCCGGGCATTGATGGCGCCAGTAGCAGCGCTACCCCCGGTCATGGAACTGATCAGCAGCGGGGTGCGCAGCTTTTTACCCAGAAATACAGTGTCCAGAGAGATGCCGTCAAAATCCAGCTCGGGGAGAGCATTATGCCGGAAACGATAATGCTCAAAGCCTGTCGTAATCCCGCTCCCTCCTACCTCCTCATTAAGGCATAGGCGTACATGTTCAATTTTACGTTCTCCGGTTCTAGAATCCGGCAGCAGTGACTTGCTTCCATCGGGCTGAAGACCGTCCCCGGAATCCGCCTTTGAGAAGCTCTGCATATTCTGTGATGTATGGTTCATGGTGTCGCCCCCCGTTTCTCACTCTATTAAACGACTGTTGTCAGCCGAGACATCTTCTTGACAGTTAGATTCATTATAACACATCCCTGTAGCTGAATTTACAATAAGAGGATATGAGGCGGACAAGGGATAGCGACCCGGTCTTTCTGGAAAACTGAACCCATCGTCTTCTTTCGTCAGTGGCGGTTACGAATCTGGCGGCTGCTTCAGGTACCCTTGAATGGCGGTAATAGGTGGGGTGGAATACCGGATCTCACACATTCGGGTATAGGATGTTCAGAATACTTTCAGGAGGAACGTTAATGAGCCCAGGCCGCAAAGCCTTTCGTCCGCAACCGCCACCTTTAGCAAATAAGCAATCTATACAAATCACCAATAAACAACGAAAGCATCCCCTCTGGCTTTGGATAGCAGCGCTTTTCACCCTGTTGATCCTTTGGCTGACTGCCGTTATGATCTACCAGACCCACAAACCCCTGCCGCCCGGTCTTTCTTATGAAAGCCCCTCATACAAGGTTAACCAAGTACATTTTTGGTATGACTTGACCCATGCGGATGGTACGGAAAACGGCTCACAGAAGGAACAAATTCTGCCGCGCATTCTCCAGATCATCGAAGAGTCCCGGGCGTTCCTGGTGGTCGACATGTTTCTCTTCAGCAATTACACACATAAGGGTCAGTATTTCCCGCCCATCAGCAAAATGCTCACAGATAAGTTACTCGCCCAGAAGGCCGCCTACCCCGAAATGGAGATTGTGTTTATTACTGACGAAGTTAATACCAATTACAATTCTGCTCCCAACCCGCTGCTACAAGAGATGAAAGCTGCCGGCATAACGGTAATCATGACAGATGTTGATAAACTAAGGGATTCCACACCCGTATATTCTGCCATCTGGCGCACCTTCATTCAGTGGTTCGGGCAATCCGGCAAGGGGTGGATTCCGAATCTGATGGCCAGTAACGGTCCGAAGATCACCGCCCGCTCTTATTTGAAGCTCTTGAATGTTAAGGCTAATCACCGCAAGCTAATTATGAATGAAACAACGGCACTGATATCCTCGGGGAATATACATGATGCCAGCGCCTACAACTCCAATATCGCACTGGAGGTTCAGGGTCCCATTCTCGCCGACATTTTGCAGACCGAGCAAGCCGCAGCCCATCTTTCTGGTACAGGACCCTTGTTACGGCAGGAACCCGTATTTTCTCAATCCAATGAGGGAAGCGCCGGGGAACATCTTGAAGTCCGATATCTGACAGAGGGTAAAATCTATAAGTATACACTGGAAGCCATCTCCTCTGCCGGACAAGGCGACACCGTATGGATGGGCATGTTCTACTTGGCCGACGATAAGATCATTAAGGCGCTGCTGGGAGCGTCAAAACGTGGCGCTACCGTCCGGTTACTGCTGGACCCCAATCAGAATGCGTTCGGCAGAGATAAAATCGGTATCCCCAATCGGCCTGTAGCCATGGATTTGAACCGTCGTTCAGACGGAAAGATCTCCATCCGTTGGTACAATACGACGAAGGAGCAGTATCATGCCAAGCTGCTTTTTGTCGCCAAGGAAACTGGCAGGTCCGTCATCCTGGGTGGATCTAGCAACTTTACGGCCCGAAACCTCGATGATTACAATCTGGAGAATAACCTGTGGGTAACCGTGCAGCGGGATCAGCCGCTATACGCTGAGATGGAGGCTTATTTCACCCGCCTGTGGAATAACGACGGCGCAGCTTACAGTCTCCCCCTTGATACCTACCAAAGCGGGGCCACGTGGATCAAGTACATAGTGTTCCGCGTGCAGAAATTCATCGGGTTCACCACTTTTTGAATAGATCCTGACACAAGTAGAACCGGATTCTTATATTTGAAGCCATTTCATAAATCCATAAGTGAGCGTCTAATCATCGATATCTAGTTGTACACGGTTAAGGTTTAACTAGATATTGTACCTATTCGGATTGAAATCCGCATTATGAAATGGATTCATTTTCAAAAAAACCACTTGGAGCACCTTACCATAAGGCATCCAAGTGGTTTATTATTCTATCCTAGAGCAGCGGGGACATCAGACGCGCCGCCGATTCCAGTATCCGTTCCATCAGGCGTTTGTTCATGAATTCCTCGTGCACAATCTGTCTTGTGGAGAGCAAATCGCGCTCGAAGTCCTCGACAATCCGCGCTACACTCTCTGTCCGGATCAACAGCGCATTCACCTCGAAATTCAGGTGGAAGCTACGCATGTCCATATTTGCCGTACCAATCGTGGCAATTTCCCCGTCCGTAATAAGCAGTTTGGAATGAATGAAGCCCTTCTCATACTCGTAAATTTTCACGCCGGATTCCAGCAGTGCCGGGAAATACGAATGGGATGCCAGAAACGGAATCCACTTGTCCGGTTTGGCCGGAAACAGCAGCCGCACATCAAGCCCCGACATCGCTGCAACGCGTAATGCGGTCAGAATATCCTCATCGGGAATGAAATACGGCGAAGCAATCCATACGGATTCTTGCGCAGAGGTAATCATGGAGAAGAAAAGATTCTTGAGCGCCCGGCGTTCATTATCCGGTCCGCTGGCAATAATCTGCACCGCGCCGTCTCCAGCCATGTACCGGAGCTTAGGCGACAGGTAATCCTGCTCCAGAATCTTCTCCCCCGTCGTATGCATCCAGTCCTGGAGGAAAATAATCTGCATCGTCCGTACTGCCTCACCGCGTACCAGCATATGCGTATCGCGCCAGAACCCGTAAGTTTTGCTGCGGCTCAAATATTCGTCGCCGACGTTAAGTCCGCCCATAAAGCCAACATCGCCGTCGATGACAACGATTTTGCGGTGATTTCGGTAATTCACCCGGCTGGAGAAAAAGGAGGTCGAGTTGCCGTAAGCCGCCACCTGTACCCCGGCATCACTCATTTCCTTCAGAAAGGACTTCGAGAGCTGAATGCTGCCGACCGCATCATACATGAATCGAACGGTTACGCCGGCACGCGCTTTTTCAATCAGGATCTGCTGGATGCGTGTCCCGATATGGTCTGCCCGAAAGATGTAATACTCCATATGAATATGATGCTGTGCCTGCCGCAGCTCCAGAAGGAGGGTGCCAAAAGTCTCTTCTCCGTTGGTCAGCACCCGCGTCTCTGACGTACAGGAGATTGGCGTCCGTGCCAAGCGTTGCGACAATCCCAACAGCTTCTGATGAGGCTCTGCAAACTCCGACCAATCATGGTGAGTGCGCAGCGCATCGTTCTCAATTCGCTCGTAGGCCATCATGTCAAGCTGGGCCTTTTTATCATATTTACGACGCTTGAATACGTTCTGTCCGAACAGGAAATAGAAGATAAGTCCCACTACCGGAATCAAAGCCAGTAGCAATATCCATGACATCGTTGTGGAAGGATTCCGGTTCTCCATAGAAATGGCGAGTCCGATGGATATGACCGTCAATGTAGAGAAAATACTAATAATGGTCGTGCCGGTACTACCGAACAGACCAAAGCCGAAGTAATAAAAAGCTATAAAAGCTCCAATAATGACAATTGCCTGCAATCCTCTTCTCATATTCTACCTACCTTCTTTTTACATCACGAAAATGACACATTTATATATTACATGAATAAGAGGGTTCTTCCTACAAAATCGGTGTCAAATTGATAATTGCGACAAAATTGTAACCTTTGTCAGTGTAAATTTGTAATACCCAGAAAGTTATAATATAATTTTCATGACTAACCAGTCAATTTCAGAACTTATCAGTCAGAAAGGGGATCCATCGGTGGCAGACCGTACCCAGGACAAGAAGGAACAGATTATCAAGACGGCGATGCAACTGTTCGCTGTGAAAGGTTCTTCCTCCACTTCCATGCAAGAAATCGCGGAGCTAAGCAGCATGTCCAAGGGCAGCCTCTATCTCCTGTTTAAATCCAAGGAGGAGCTGGAACGCAGCATTTATATATACTGCTTCAAGATGATCCGTGACCCTCTGGTTCACGCAGAGCAGGAGACCGGGAAGACACCGCGCGAAAAGCTGCGGAACCAGGTCGAAATTCTGCTTAATCATGTATACGAGCTGCGTGAGTTTTTGCAACGCCAAATTCAGGATTTTGCGGGAAAAGGCTATTCAGATATCCCCGAATGGCTGCAAAAAAGTAATGTGATGGTGATGGGCTGGTTCCAGTCCAAGATGGAGAGTCTCTACGGCAAGGATATCTTGCCCTACACAGGCGATTTATCCATGATCGCTCACGGCATGATTGGCTCTTATGTACGTGTTCTCTTCCACCCTGAATCCTTTGTACCTACGGCCCGCATGGCGGATCATCTGATCAACATGATGGACATCATCGCGGCCTCCCTGCTTGCAGACAAGCCCGCCCCGCTCATCTCACATGCGATGGTTGTAGGCATGCTGGCTGGCCAAGAGGGGAACGTACGCAAGAACCCGCTTCAGTTGATTAAGGAAATGAAAGACCTGCTCGGTGCCTTCCCTCTCAAGACCAGACAACAGAAGGATGCTGCGGATTCGCTTGCCATTCTGGAAGGGGAAATGCTCGTTTCCCACCCACGGAGAGCCATTATTCAAGGGATGCTTTTCAACCTGCAACCCTGTCCCGAACTCGCCGAGCCCCTGAAGGAATTAAGAAAATTGTTATCGCCTTACATGCATAACCAAGAGGAGCTGAATTGTACGCCATGAAAAGTCTGATTAATTTTTCGCTTAAAAACAAATTTGCGATTTGGCTTCTGACGATCATCATCGTCTTTGCCGGTCTGTACAGCGGACTGACCATGAAGCAGGAGACCCTGCCGAATATCAGTATTCCCTACCTGAGTATCACAACAATTTATCCAGGCGCTGCGCCAGAAGGGGTTGTGAATGATGTCAGCAAACCCTTAGAACAGAAGCTGCGCAATGTGGATGGCGTCAAGACACTGACCTCCACCTCCCTGGAGAATGCCTCCAGCATTTTCATTGAATTTAATTACGGCACCAACCTGGACAATGCGACAGCAGCCGTCCGCGAAGCATTGAATGAGGTAGTCCTGCCGGACAACGTGCAAAAGCCGAGAATTTCCCGCTTCAGCCTCAGCTCTCTTCCAGTCGTCTCCCTCAGCCTTGCCGGTGATGGCTCCAAGCCGCTTGAAGAATTGACCAGCATTGCGGAGAACGACATCCGTCCAGCACTGGAAGACCTTGAAGGCGTAGCGTCGGTACAAATCGCCGGACAGTATGTTAAAGAAGTCTCCCTGAAATTTAATCAAGATAAGCTGAAGCAATATGGACTGACCGAAGATACGGTAAAAGGTATCGTTCAAGGATCTTCCTTGCGTGTGCCGCTTGGCCTGTTCGAAATGGAAGCATCACAGAAAGCCGTCGTTGTCGACGGGAATGTCACAACCATTGATGACTTGAAAAATGTTGCTATCCCTGTAATGCCAAGCGGTGCTGGCACAGCCGGCGGTGCCGCAGCTCCAGGAGCTGCTGGTGGTGCGGCCGCAGGAGGTGCTGCAAACAACGGTGGAGCCGGAGCGAATGCCGCAGCCGGTGCGGCCCTCGGTGCAGGACTTCCTACCGTCAAACTTGGCGAATTGGCAGATATTGAAGTTGTAGGCCGTTCTGAATCCATCTCCCGTACTAACGGGAAGGAATCCATCGGTATTCAGATCGTCAAGGCCAATGATGCCAACACCGTTGAAGTAGTCAACAAAGTCAAGAAGAAGACCGAAGAGCTCAAAGAACAGTTCAAGGGGCTCGATCTGACGGTTCTGCTCGACCAAGGTAAGCCGATCGAGGATTCGGTAAGCACCATGTTATCTAAGGCTGCCTTCGGTGCCTTGTTCGCGGTCATTATCATTCTGATCTTCCTGCGGAATATCCGCTCAACGATTATCTCGATCATCTCCATCCCGCTCTCACTGCTGATTGCAGTTCTGTGCCTGCGCCAGATGGATATCACCCTGAATATGATGACACTAGGCGCGATGACCGTAGCCATTGGACGGGTCGTGGATGACTCCATTGTCGTCATTGAGAACATCTACAGGCGCTTATCGCTATCAGGCGAGAAGCTGCGTGGCAGAGAGTTAATTAGCGCGGCAACACGCGAAATGTTCGTGCCAATCATGTCGTCCACTATCGTTACGATTGCCGTATTCTTGCCGCTTGCATTTGTCAGCGGAATGGTCGGCGAATTGTTCCTGCCATTTGCCCTGACTATGGTCTTTGCCCTGCTGGCTTCACTCATTGTAGCCATCACGCTTGTACCGGCAATGGCGCACTCACTGTTCCGTAACGGTCTGAAAAAGAAGAACGATAATCACGATAAACCGGACAGATTGTCTGCCTGGTATCAAAAAGTGCTGGATTGGTGCTTGTCCCACAAGCTAGTCACTTTTGGTGTTGCTGTTATTCTCCTGGTAGGCAGCTTGTTCCTGATCAAACCGATCGGTGTCAGCTTCATGCCATCCCAGGAAGAGAAGAACGTTACGTTGACTTATTCACCTAAAGCAGGACAGCGTCTGGAGGATGTGCAGGCGCAAGGCCTGAAAGCAGAGAAATATATTTTGGCACAGAGTCATGTAGATAAGATGCAGTATTCCATCGGCGGAAGCAGCCCGTTCAGCTTGGGCGGTTCTGGTGGCAAGTCGGGACTATTCTATGTTGCTTACGACAGCAATACACCTGACTTCGAAGCCGTGAAAGAGAAACTGATCGAAGGACTCACCAAAGAAGTTCCAGAAGGAGTCTGGGGCGATATGTCCGGCATGGCCGGTGGCGGCCTCGGCGGCAGTACGCTGACGGTGAATATTTTCGGAGACAATCTGGATCAACTGAAGCCTGTGGCCGATGAAATTGCCGGAATTGTACAGAAGGACACCGCCAACTTCAAGGATGGCAAAACAAGTCTATCCGCAGCCTATGATCAATACACAATCGTAGCGGACCAGCAAAAGCTTAGCTCACTGGGCCTTACGGCCGGACAAATCGCCATGAAGCTCAGTCCTGCCGGAGCACGTCCGGTTCTGACCGAGATCAAGCTGGATGGCAAAAACTATAATGTCTATATTGAGACTGAAAAAGATACGTATACCAGCATCAATGAGATGGAGGATGCGCTTCTCACTTCGCCGCTTGGCATCACCGTGCCAATTAAAGATGTAGCCAAAGTTGAGAAAGGTTCTTCTCCGGACTCGATCACTCGTATGGATGGCAAAATGAAAGTGGATGTTACAGCGGATATCATCGCTAATGACGTTAACGCCGCTTCCAATAGTGTGAAGACCAAAATCGAAGCTCTTAACTTGCCAGATGGTGTAACGGTTACGTTCGGTGGTGTTACAGAACAAATCAATGACACCTTCGGACAACTCGGTATTGCTATGGCTGCTGCAATCGCCATCGTATACTTCGTACTTGTGGTTACCTTTGGCGGCGGGCTTGCGCCATTCGCCATTCTCTTCTCGCTTCCGTTCACCGTCATCGGAGCGCTGGTTGCCCTGCTGTTAGCCAAGGAGACCTTAAACGTCTCCGCTCTGATGGGTGGTCTGATGCTGATCGGTATCGTCGTCACCAACGCGATCGTATTGATCGACCGTGTTATTCATAAAGAAAAAGAAGGACTTACCACCCGAGCAGCCCTGCTGGAAGCAGGCGGTACGCGTCTGCGTCCGATCCTGATGACAGCACTCGCTACTATCGGCGCATTGCTGCCGCTCGTGAGCGGGCTCGAAAACAGCGCCGGCATCATTTCCAAGGGCCTCGGCGTCACGGTTATCGGTGGTCTCATCAGTTCCACGCTCTTGACACTCGTGGTAGTGCCAGTAGTGTACGAATTCTTGATGAAATTCCGCAAAAAAACTGCGGAAGAATAAAGCTTAATCTTTCGCTTCGCTATATTCGCATCGGAAGCACAAGGCTGTCGCCAGATTCCAACCGCTAGGAGCGGTTTATAAAGAAGTAATCTGGCGACAACAGCGACCGAAAGTCCAAACATTCCACCGTAGTAACGACTGAGCTTTATGTTCGATCTTGAGTTCGTCTTATGTAGCAAGAAGCTTTTACTTGTAAAACGATTGGATGATCCAAGAGGCCCCTCCGCTTATGGAGGGGCCTCTTGGCATGTTATTAGGGAATATTCCAGTGCAAAAGGTCAAGAGTAATGAGGTTACGGCATCTTGTGTCAGGGGATTTTCGAACAGTACAATGAAGCTATGAATGCCTATAGAGAGGAAGACCTAACATGATTACAACCGTCACGCTGAATGCGGCTGTCGATAAAATCTATACTGTACCGGGATTCCAAGTAAATGGCGTCCACCGGATCACCGATTCTCTGACCCTCCCTGGTGGCAAAGGCGTCAACGCCGCACGGGTGTTGCGCCAGTTAGGGACAGAGGTAACCGCTTCGGGCTTTGCCGCCGGGTATACCGGTGAGCAACTGCTCGCCGGGCTAGCTGAAGAAGGCGTCGGCGCCGACTTCGTCAAAGTCGCAAAGGGGGAGACACGGCTAGCCTTGACCGTGCTCGACTCTGCTTCTGCTACCCAGACGGAGCTGATTGAGTCTGGGCCGGTTATCACAAGGGAGGACCTTTCGGCCCTGCGCAGCAGGCTGGAGAAGCTGGCCCCCCGTTCCCGGTGGGTACTGCTCTCGGGCAGCCTTCCTCCCGGCTGCCCACCTTGGCTCTATGCAGAGCTGGCGGATATCGCCCATCACGGCGGTGCCAAGGTGATGCTGGACGCCAGCGGCGAGGCTCTGCGCCTCGGCCTGCAAGGCCGGCCCGAGCTCGTGAAGCCCAACGAGCACGAAGCTTCAGAGCTGGCCGGTCTCGCAGACACCGGCAGCGAAGACACCTCTCGGCAGGCGCTGGAAGCGCTGCTGGAGCTTGGGGCGCGTGACGCAGTCGTCACGCTGGGCTCCCGCGGCGCAGTTGCCGCCGCGGACGGGCAGCGTTACCGCGTAACGCTGCCGCAGATCACTGCCGTGAGCGCGCTCGGCAGTGGGGATGCCACGGCCGCCGGCCTACTGGCGTCGGCTGTGGCTGGGGGTGACTGGCCGGCGCGGCTTACGCTCGGCGCGGCCTGCGGCACGGCAGCAGCTTTGCAGAGTGCTGCCGGATTCGTGAACCCCGGCGATGTGGCAGCCATTGCCGCCGGGGTTACCGTCAGCGTGCTGCCCCGGGGGTAACACGGGGCAGCACGCTGACTTGCAAGCAAAGTGGGCGTCTCCAAGTCGACGCCCACTTTGTACTATAAGAGCAGCTTAACGTTGCTCTTATAGTACAAAAAAACTGCCTTGCGCTACCCTTGAAGCACAAAAAAACTTGCCTCTCACTGCCTTTTGAAACACACAGAGGCCAGCCTCACGCTTCTTTTAAAGTAAACAAAACTAGTCTCACACTGCTTTTGAAGCACGCAAAAAAGCCCGGTTGCCCGGGCTTCTTCTTACAACATAGATGTAGCGCTTGTCTCCAGCGAAGCCTTCCAGGCTCGCAGCATTTGCAAATCTTGCGGCAAAAACTCCTCCAACATGTGACTCAAGCCGAGGTACAGCTTGCTCTCCGTCAAGGAATTAAGACGTTCGCAGAACTTCGGGGTCCATCTCAATAGATGCTCTTCCAGAAAAGTCTCCTGGATCTCCAGCAGCTCCATGGCACTTCTCACCGTGAAGCAGTTATATAGCATCCGTTCGTGCATCACTGCCATAAATTCCAGTTCAATAGCAATATGATCATCGGCTTCTTCACCGCATTTCTTGAATACGACTCCCGCCGAGGCATATACATCGGACAAGACATTGCAGAATTCTTTGGCCCGCCCCCGGTTAGCTGCTTCACGTGCAGCCCGTTCATTCATCAACCGAGTGTATTCCTGCGTCTCCTGTCTGCAGATCTGTGGCAACTTGCCAGGTTCAAGACTGCAGAGATAACGCTTTAGTTCGCGGCCGCCTTCGGTCATCTCTGCAGCGACGTTCATTTGACGTGTGCTGCACCACTGGGCCACCAGCGAAAGAGACGGTTTTCTTCCGAAGAAGTCCACCAGCATTTGATATATTAATCCTCGACTTTCCAGCCAACGGGTGTAAGCTTCCGGCACAACAAGCGATGAAGCGGATTGTAAGGTCATTTGACAAATCCTCCCCTATTGTTATTCCCGGGTACCGCGGCAAGGAATAGCCGCTTGGCATCTTCCGGTATCCTAGCTGTGTTCTTGGAAAAAGGATGCAATGTTCCTTCTATATCTAAATTATATCGAAACCATAAAACGCTTTCGGTGAGCATTCTATGTCCATTCCCTTCAATTGTCGCAGATCTGTCAAATTCAGCAGCAAATCGGCAGGCACTTGGGTATCATCGGATTTCTCATTCTCTACAGAGATTCCTGTCAAGCCAAATCCCCCTCTATAACCCGTACTGCTATTTGTGCTGCATCTATTATATGCCTGCGGAAGACAAGCAATTACAGTGCTCCAAAGTGAAGAACTATCCAGGAAAATCTCAATACTGTATAGATAGCCGCCAGCAGCAAATAAGGAGCCGAACTGTATTTATATTTTATATTTATCGCTCACTAGCGAAATCAATCATTGCTGCTGAGTATTCCTAAATGGATTGCTATTCCATCGTTACTTTCCAGTCCATATATTCCACAACTGCATCCCCATATAAACCGCGATCCCCCAGATCAGCAGAGCAGATACCCTGTTCAAGACACGCAGAATCCGGCCCGAAGGGTCCGCTTGTCCTACCAGCCGCCCGGCAACTGCAAGTCCGATGAACCACAGCCAGGAGACTGCAGCCGTCGCACCGGCAAATACCCACCGTTCTCCACTGTCATATTGCAGGGAATTGGTTCCGATGACACCTACAGTATCCAGCAGTGCATGGGGATTTAGCAGGGACACCGATAAGGCATAGGCTATCTGCCCCTTCCAAGGCAGCACTTTCACCTCGCCTTGTGCCGGTGTGCTACCCCAGATGCTCCAGCCCATATATGCCAGGAAAATCAAGCCTACGCTATAAATCACAGGTGTTACCCAGTCCACGGACATGACAACCAAGGAAACTCCACCTACAGCAGCCCCGATCAGCAGCGTATCACATAGGGCGGCGGTCAGCACTACCGGCAGCACTCCTCGGAATCGCGAATGCAGCGAACCCTGATTAAAGACGAATATATTCTGTACTCCCAGCGGCAAAATAAGTCCAAACGCCAATATAATTCCATGTATAACCGCTTCAAGCATTTGTAAGAACCCTCCTGATGATTTCTTTATGATGAGAAAATCTTTGATGAGCAGTATAACTGCGCTCCATTGATGGTACCTTCACGCAGCATAACCGTAACCATCCAAATTCCAGATCAATACCCAACCAAGACACAGCAAAGCTGCCTGTCCATGATATACTCAACGCAGAAGGAGCCACCGAGTGGTCGCACAAGTGCTAATATTTCGCGTTCGATGATGATAGCTATATAAAATAAGCTTAATAATATAACCTTGCTGAGAGAGAAAAGTCTAAAATCCCAGTTCATTCTTCAGTTAGCGTGCCTAGTTCTTAAATTATATAAAGGAGTTCTGCCGTGAAGCCCACTTCTAAGCAACCCGCTTTTTTCTCTCCTGCTTCAAAAGATAGAGCAGCGCCAGTGGACGCTCTCAACGCCGAATCCACAGCAGGGACAGCCTCTACCAGTGGCACTGGTGAATGGCGACCAGACGCAGCTTCCGCGCTGCCGCTTCATGCCCAGATATCAGACTATTTTATCGGCAAAATCAATAGCGGGGCCTGGCCCCCCGGCATGCGGCTGGCTCCGCAGCGGGAGCTGTGCCGACAGCTCGGCGTCAACCGCAGTACCCTTGTAACTGCATTGGGGCAGCTGACCGCGATGGGGCTGATTGAGGGAAAAAGAGGGGGTGGAACCCGAGTTTCCACCCCCTCTACCGAGCGTAATGTTTCCAGTGCCAAACAGGAATCCTCCGGCTCAGGCGGACTGGTCCGGGCGGGCAATTGGAATGATTATGTGGAAGAAGGTACCCACTATCCCAACCTGCCCACGATCCAAGCCATTAACCGGCTGGAGTATGAGCGGGGACTAATCCGCCTTGGCACAGGCGAACCTGCGCCAGACCTGCTACCTGGCCAGGTTATGCAGGAAATTCTTGCCGGGCTCGCGCGTGAGCCACTGTTGCCGCTGTCCTACGTAGAGCCGCTTGGCAGCTTGGAACTGCGGACAGCCCTTAGCAACAAGCTATCAGCATCCGGTATTCATACTTCCCCCGCCTCCATCCTGATTACCTCTGGAGCATTGCAAGGACTACAACTTATCGCTATGGGGCTGTTGCCCCGCGGCGCAGCCATCCTGCTGGAGAAGCCCTCCTACTTGTACTCCATCCATGCCTTCCAGTCCGCGGGCGTAAAATTTAGTGGTCTGCCAATGGATGAACGGGGGCTGATGACGGACAGTATTACGCAAGAGGCTTACCGGACTAAAGCAGCTATGTTGTATACCATTCCAACCTTTCACAATCCTACTGGCATCCTGATGGATGAAGAGCGGCGGAATGCGTTGATGGCTACTACAGGCGCCCTTGGCCTGCCAATTCTCGAAGATGGCGCCTATCAGGAACTGTGGTTGGATGCGCCCCCGCCTCCACCACTGAAAGCCTTGGATCATGAGGGCCGGGTCCTTCACCTCGGAACCTTGTCCAAGGCCGCCAGCCCCGGCCTGCGCATCGGCTGGATTGCCGGCCCGGAACCAGTTGTGGCACGGCTGGCCGATATTAAGATGCAGACCGACTATGGCGCAAGCTCCCTGTCTCAGCTTGCCGCTGCCAGATGGCTGAGCGGTGGCTACCATGAAGCACACGCTAATATCCTGCGTCAGAAGCTGCGAATGCGACGAGACGCAGTGCTGGAGATGCTTCAGGTTCACTTCAGCGAGCTGGCTTCCTGGAATATACCTGCGGGCGGCTTCTATATCTGGCTGTCGCTCCATCAGCGATTGCCCCTTCGCAAGCTGTTCAAAGCAGCACTACAGTCCGGCCTGCTGCTCAATACCGGCGATCTCTACGACCGCGGAGACAACCGCCATCTGCGGCTCTCCTACGCCTACGCCTCAATCGCAGAGCTGGAAACGGGCCTGTCCATCTTGGCCAGGATACTCCGCAATTTTCAGAACCAGCAGCCCTAGACCGGGAGGTCGTAGACCCCTATCTCCTCCCCTGTTTGCTCTCCCGCAATTCGCAGCGTTAGCATCCCTGGACCGGGATGTGAAAAGCCAAAAACGCCGCTTTCCCTAGCCAACAGGGAAAGCGGCGTTTACGTTATATTCCGTCGGATACAATACCAACTGTATTAAATGGACAATGCGTCAAGCAATCTGTAGATCGCTGTTGCGGCTTCACCACGGGTGGCTGTGCGCTCCGGACGGAAGGTCTGATCCTCGAACCCACCCAGAATGCCTGCCGCAGCTCCGGTCTCAATGGACGCAGCCGCCCATTGCGGGATTGCGGAACGATCCGTAAATGCGATACTATCGCTTGTCTTCTTATGTGGTGCACTGTTCAGTGCGTTCGCAAGCATCACCGACATTTCAGCGCGAGAGATGACCTCAGAGCCTTTGAAGATCGTCTTGTCACCGACTTCATAGCCACGGATAATTCCGGCTTCTACAGCAGCCGCAATATCTCCTGCTGCCCAAGCCGGGATGGCTTCCTGATCTGCAAAACTTGCGGCACTGCCGGAAGACTGCAGTCCCAAAGCTCTGGCAATGAGGGTAGCGAATTGAGTGCGGGTTACCTTCTCATCCGGACGGAAGCTATGATCGTCGAAACCTTTCATGACTTCCATACCAATCAGACGGTCCGTATAGGCCTCAGCCCAATGATTTTGCAAATCCGTCATCGGCTGGGCTTGATAGTTGAACACGGCATAAGTGGAGAAATGATTAATGTTAGCAGTAACGCTGCCATTGGCATTGTCAGTTCCACCTACATAAATCCACTTGTTACGCTGCTCACTGTAATAATAGACGGCAGCCTTATGGCCTGAAGTAATTTTGTTCTTATCATAAACCAGTGTCAAATCGACCGGTTTATTAAGCAGGCCAGCATTAGTACTGGTAATCTCTACGCCGGAGCTAGCAGCTGTCAGAGTTCCGCCAGCAGGAAGTGCTACCGGCTTCAGCGCTACTTTACTGTCTGCAGTCAGTGCTCCTGCAGGAATCTTGAGATCGGCTGTATCTTTAAGACTGGCAGCCCCTCCCTGCACCGCATTGACTTGCAGCTCCACTGCTTCAGTGGATGGCTTCGTTGTATTCCCTGGAGTTGGGGAAGGGGCTGGGGTAGGCGTAACTGTCGGAGCCGGGGTAGGGGCCCCACCATTGCCATTTCCGCTATTCCCGTTACCCGAATTACCGTTGTCGTTTCCGTTATTCCCGCTGCCCGAGCGGGATACGTTTACCGTACGCACGACTTCCACAGCATTATTGCCGGCCAGATCTTTGGCATTATATTTCAGTTTGTAAGTACCTGGCGTTCCGGTATCCACCGAACCGCTAACTACAATAGGGCCTACAACTCCTAGTTTGTCCGTAACCTCCGCACCTGGATCGACAAAGCTGTCGCCTTGAGTCAACGATATCGTGCTGCTGCCCTTCAGCGTGATCACTGGCGCTGTGCGGTCAATATTCACAGCAAGCGGTAGTACAGCTGTATTGCCGAGCGAATCCGTAGCCCGGAACTCCAGCGTATGCTGTCCTTCTGCTGTGATCTTCAGGGAATGATTGCTCTCGTAAGGCTGGAATTCTCCGCTTCCATCCAGGGACACCTGCAGAGAAACCGTAGTGCCTGGAACATAAACGCTGGTAGTTACACTCACATTTGCGTCTTGATTAATCCAAGCGCCACTTGGCTGTACGACTCCATCTGCAGACCGGATCACCCCGGAAAGCTCAAGCGGTGTAATGCTGTCGTCACCGCTAAGATTGACTTCAAAGGTCTTCACCTCAGAAGCATTTCCGCGTAAGATCGTTGCCATCAAGGTAATGGATGTATCCTTTTTCGGACGGAAAGCCAACTTACCTTCCTTAGTCATCAGGACTGGATTAGCGCTTTCCCAGACGATGCTTGTCCCCTGCACACCAGCAGCAGGCAGATACAAGTCACTCTTCACGGCGCTAAGATCGCCAAGTGTCAGTTTTTCTTTGGCCAACTGTACAGCTTCTACATCTGTATATTCCTTGGCTTTTACTGTAACCTCAAACGTCTTCACAGCGCTCTGTGTACCGCGGCTAACCGTCGCTTTGAGCGATACCAGCGCATCCGGTTGTCCGGCAGCAGGACGGGTAATATAGCCAGTTCCGTCAGTAACACGGATCACTTCTGTGTTTGTACTCTCCCACTGAACCTTCGCACCATGCTGGCCTTCGGCTGGGAGCTTCAGGTCTGCGATGACTCCGCTAGTATCACCGAGTTTAAGCGCAGCTGTCGTATCTTCCACAGCCTGCTTATCGGTGTATGGTTCTACGTTCACAAACACCGGATTGGAGTAGAACCAAAGATCGCCGTAATTGCGACTGTTGATTTCTTGGAAGCGAGTGGCATTATCCGCGGTGTTATTCTTTACATCAAGTAAAGGTTCGCCGTCTTTCGTCTCTCCTGGTACGTTAAGTCCGAGGTTGGTCCCTCTAAGCCGGTAATACCGGCTCTTGTCTGCCGCTCCCGGCTTGTAAGTAATCACGTTGTAGCCTTCGGCATCCGTAGTCCAGTCTGCACTAGTGAATCGAGCCACGACTTTAGTGGTATCATTCGTTGGCTTGGAATATTCAGGGGTACCCGGCTGAACTTTGCCAGCGACTTCACCGGAGATCAAATCGACATGATCCACCGAGACAGCATCACCGTTGTTGTTCTTCGCAGGACTCTTGAAACGGATGGTAACCTCGACATTGTCACCCTGCTTAACCTCAAGCTCCCCGCCCATTGCTTCCTCACGCCCGTCGCCGGATGCCTTGAAATCCAGCGCGTTGATCAGATCACCGAAGACAGAGAAAGATTTACCTGAGCGCATACCGTCAACGATATTCTGCACGCTTGAACCATTGACCCAGGTATAGTTCTTGGAATATTCCCCCGGCCAGTATCCACTAGAATATTTGTTATCCTTGCTGGTCTTGAAATGGAAGTCGGAATTAGCGAAGTTCCAGAATCTGCGTCCCTCGCCAAGCAGTGCATCCCAGAAGCCACCAACTTTGGCTACTTTCACGTCTGTTCCACCGTATACTTCAGCTGTTTCCCCCCGGTCAGGAGACATCTGGTTGCCCAGCATGCCTTCGAAACCGAAAGCCACATGCGGATCAATATTGTTAAAGTCGCGGACATCCTCAATTTTCAACTCAGAGCTTCCACCATTCTTACGTGAAGGGTGGTTAATCAGCATATAGCTCTCTGGATAGTGTTCGCTGAGCCATTGAATGCCCTTGCGGGTATCTGCTTTAGTTGAGAAAGCTCTGTTATCCAGCGCAGCCCATTTGGTAACATCTGCAGGATCGAAGAGATTTTCAGCACGGTTTGTGAACAAGTATTCAAACTGATTGGCAGCTTTTAAGGAGGCTGCTGAGCCTGGATCATTCGTCACAATTCCGATAGCAGCGTGGTCATACTGCGGCATGTCCCATTCAAATCCGGAGAAGATGGTCTTGCCAGCATATTTTCCCGAAGCCTGAAGTGCCTTGATTATAGGTGTCTGATAGTCGATAATCCCTTTGGACATCGGAATGGACCCTCCTGGCAGAGGCACGCCTTCATGGTCACGACCCGACATCCGCAAATGGTCGGCCAAGAAGAGCCAGTCCAGACCGTTCTTGTCAAAAGCGGTATCCAAAACATCCTTCAATGATTCTTGCGCATCATCTGACTCATAGGTATGAACATGATATTCGCCAGTCATCCATTTTCCGGTGCCGTCCGAAGGCGGGCTAGCCATCGGTTCGGTAGAAGCTCCATATGCTGTAGGCAGCGACAAGTTCTGTCCCAATGTCATTACTGCCAAAGCAGCGGTCAGCAATGAACGCACTTTTTTCTTCTGCAAAATAATTAAACCCCCAGTGAACGTAATGAATATGTAGTTCCTTCACTAAGGATAGATAACAAGTGTAAACTCTTGTCGAATTTTGTAGTATTTTTGTGTAATATACTCATCTGCTACCCGTTATGCTATTCTTTTATCACTGGAGGAGGAAGAATCCATGGCACAATCCAAATCAAGCTCAATCTTAAGCAAAACAGAAATTCTGGATGCCGCTGAGCAGACCTTACGCCGGTTCGGGCCGGACAAAACATCGGTCACCGATGTAGCAAAGCTGCTCGGGGTCAGCCACGGTACCTTATACAGGCATTATCCAAGCAAGGTGGCATTGCGCGAGGCGGTCACAGAGAGATGGCTGGAGGAGCAGATTCTCGCCCCCCTGGCCGAGATTGCGCAGACAACAACAGGAGATCCGCTGGCACAGCTGCGGATTTATATTCTGAAGCTAATTGATCTTAAGCGACGCAACGCCTCAGAAGATCCGGAGATGTTCAAAATGTATGCGGAGGTTACTGTTAATTCAGCCGCACTGATCGAGGCCCATGTCCAGCGCATCTATGAGCAGATGAGCAGCTTGGTCGAACGGGGAGTTCAGGAAGGTTTACTTGCAGATTCGGCTCCGCCGGAAGTGCTGTCCCGCTCCATCGTGCAGGCTACAGCAGGCTATCATCACCCATCTCATGCTTATGAATGGCAGCGCCCCGGTATCGATCAGGAGTTCGAACAGCTTTGGGCGCTGCTGGAGAAAGGTCTTAAGCAATAACATTCTGCGCATGAACCATGCCTACATCATGGGGTCTGCACGGGCAGACTAACTACAAAAGCCGTCCCTTCCCCGGGACGGCTAGTTGCCGTGACGCTTCCCTCGTGAATCTCAATAATCTTGTTCACAAGAGACAACCCAAGACCACTGCCACCTCCACTAGCACTTCTGGCCTTGTCTGCTTTGTAGAAACGTTCAAAGATGCGCGGCAGATCTTCTGCCGAGATTCCGATCCCGCTATCTCTAATCTCCACTTGCACGACTTGATCCACAGCCTCCATCCGAACCCGAATACATCCGCCATCTGGAGTGAACTTAATACTGTTGTGCAGCAGATTGGTCCAGACCTGACTTATGAGATCTTCCACGGCGTACACTTCCACGTTGGCAAGCTCAGCCTCCACCTCTATATTCTTCTCCAGCCACTGCGGTTCGGATGCCAGAATCATATTTCGCAGTTGCTTATCCAGGCGGTAGACCTGCTTCTCAAACGGAAAATTACCCGATTCCAGCGCAGACAGCTTCAGGAGATTGTCGCTCAGCCCCGATAGCCTTGTGCTCTCGGTTTCAATAATGTCGAGATAATGCCGCCTCGTATCCGGGCTGAGCGTCTCTGACTGAAGTGCACGGGTAAAGCCCCGGATAGAGGTCAAGGGCGACTGGATCTCATGGGAGACATTAGAGATGAAATCCTGGCGCATAGTCTCCATCCGCCCCAGTTCGCTGGCCATCTTGTTGATGCTTTCAGCAATTTCGCCAAATTCACCATAATCCTTATCTTTGGCCAGAACGACATTGAAATCACCGGTGGAGATTCTGCGAAGGCCTTCAATTATTGACTTGTAGAAGACCCGTTCCCATCCACGGAAGACGCCAGAAACACAAAACGCCAGCAGGAAGAAGCATACAATCGCCACAAGCGTGGTGAGTAAACCTGCCGTATATTCCTGAGCAGGATGACCGGCCCAGGAATATATCCAATTCATCAGGAAGTAAGATCCAGTCCAGCTAAGAAGAACCATACCTAGGAATCCAATGAACAATAAAAATCGGATGAATTTCTTGTATTTACTCATATGTCGCTCTCCAGGCGGTAGCCCAGACCACGCAGCGTCCGGATCGCGAATCCGTACTTTTCTCTAGGGAATCGTTCACGCAGACGGTTGATATGCACATCCAGTGTCCGCTCATTACCTTCAAAATCATAACCCCAGATGTCTTCGATCAGCCGTTCCCGGGCCAAGGTCTGCCCTGGATAGCTGCCCAGCTTGAAGAGCAACTCGAACTCCTTGAGCGGCAATGTAATCTCCCCATCCTCAGTGTGCACCTCGTAGGTTTTACGGTTCATCCGCAAATGGCCGATCACCACACTCTGTGCAGCGGATATCTGGTACCGCTTGAGCAGCGCCTTCACCCTGGCGATCAGGATCGGCGGTTCAAACGGCTTGACCAGATAGTCGTCGGTGCCAAGTTCAAAGCCTTTTACAATTTGCATCGTTTCCCCTTTGGCCGTCAGCATCAAGATCGGAAAGTCATATAATCTCCGCAGTTCCCGGCACAGCTCCCAGCCATCCATATTCGGCATCATGACATCCAGTATCGCCATATCCACCGAAGTGTTCTCTAGAAGACGGAGAGCTTCCAGCCCGTCAGAAGCTGCGTAGATCTCTTCCATCCCTTCAGCTCTCAGAAACACTTCCACCAATTCGCGGATATGCGGATCGTCGTCCACTACCAGAATTTTGGTCATTTCTAGACAGAACCTCCTCTTTACTGCCGGCATAGGCAGCTGGTTCATTCATTTGTAGCTGCTGGGTGGCAAACTCCCGGTACAGCGCATGATGATTTAACAATTCTTCGTGTGTTCCTTTGCCGGTAATCCGGCCCTTTTCCATGAAAATAAGCTGGTCCGCATGGACTACCGTAGCCAACCGGTGAGCGATGACAATCGTCGTTCTGCCCTTCATCAGATTCGTCAGCGCCTTCTGCACTACCGCCTCGGATTGACTGTCCAGACTGGAGGTAGCTTCATCCAGCATCAGAATCTCGGGATCGCGCAGCAGTGCTCTGGCAATGGCAATCCGCTGCCGCTGTCCACCTGACAGCTTCACGCCCCGTTCGCCGACATCCGTCTCATATCCATCCGGCAACTCGTCAATAAATCCGTCGGCATAAGCCATAGCAGCTGCTCTACGCATTTCTTCCAAGCTGACTTCACGTTCAAGGCCATAGCTGAGATTGTCAGCAATTGTACCCGCCAGCAATGGACTTTCCTGTGACACGTACCCGATCAGGTTCCGCCAGGACTTCAAGGAAAAGTCCGTAACAGGCTTATCTCCCAGTCGAATCACACCACTCTCAGGCTCATAGAAGCGTTCCAGCATAGAGAACAATGTCGTTTTCCCGCCTCCGCTAGGTCCGACAATAGCTGTCACCTGACCCGGAAGCATTGTAAAGCTCACATTGCTGAGTACCTTTTCGCCATTCTTGTAGCCGAAGCTCAAATCTTCTACCGTGATCGGCCCATGGTCAGCTGTTGCTTCCGCTTCTCCCTCGTAGTTCTCCTCTTCAGCCGCCAAGGTCTCGATGATACGCTCCGAAGCGCCCTTGGCCTTCTGAATTTGCGTGAAGAAAGTGGTCAATTGGGTCAACGGCATAATGATTTGGATGAGATAGAGAATGAAAGCGACCAGTTCACCGGCGGTGAGCGCCCCCGACGATACCTGCATGCCGCCGTAACCGATAATCACAACAAGCAGCATCATGAATACAAAAGACACCAGCGGACTAATCATGGCATTGATCTTGCCCTCACGAATACCGAAGGTCAAAAGGTTCATAATTCCGCTTCTACCAGCCTCATATTCCCTTTTCTCTGCACCGGAAGCCTTCACCAGGCGGATCTCCGATAGTACCGCACTCAGTGTGGCGGTAAAGGTAGCCGTCTCATCCTGCATCCCCTTGGAGATTTTGTACATCTGCCGTCCCAGCGGAACCAATATCAATGCCGACAGCGGCAACACAGCGAATAGCACCAAAGTCATTTTCCAATTCAAATAGAGCAGAACGGCAATAGAGCCGACAATCGAGATGACCCCGGTAAACAAGCTGGCCAAATGCTCGGAGATCAAAGTTTTAATGATTCCTGTGTCATTAGTCATCCGGCTGACACTTTCACCAGTCCGGTTGTCATTATAATAAGATACTGGCAGCACAAGGAACTTGCGCCACAGCCGATCCCGCAGACCCGCTACCATCTTTTGTCCGACATAATTCAGCAAGTAGATGGACACGCCCCCGGCAATCGTCTGAGCGATAAAAGCTCCGATAATTCCGGCAATCTGCAGTTTACTTATGGAAGCCAGCGAGAAACCGTCAACCAGCGTTTTGGTGAACATAGGAATGACAAGACCCACCAGCGTAGAGATGATACTAAGCGCAATGGCCGTCGTCAGCAGGCTGTAGGAGGGCTTGGTTTCTTTCAACAGCGTCAGGAACGGTTTTAGTGCCGCGCCCTGCGTCTTTACAGATTTTTTGCTATTCATGGAGGTTCTCCTTTTCGTCCGGATAAATAGAAGGAGGCTTTCAGCTCCCGTCTCCCGTAATCCAATGATAAGCTTGCTGTTTAAACTGAAGTTAAACAATTCAAAATAAGTTAGGGACCAGGGACATAGTGAAGTCAGTAGGCAAAACCGGGATAGCTGCTGTTAATCATGGATAATCTAAGAAAATGGCACCTTGTGCCTTGTATATATAACGACAATCGCGCAAAAATCACCAGAGATTTGGAAATCTGCTCAAAAGTTGGTTTGTATCCCTTTTCAACACGTGTTACAGTGATAGAAGTTGCCTAAAGACGGCGGCAATGAATATATGTACAGCATTTAGCGGGAAAGGAGTGCCCAATTTGCGGGAGAACCTTCATATGCAATCTTCTTTCACGTCCTTAAAATGGTTCAATTTCTTCGTATATGGAACCATGGTCCTGTTCACCAGCTTTTTTCAACTATACCTTCAGGATGTAGGGATGAACAAGCTTGAGATCGGCAGTGTCATTTCCCTGGGTGCGCTCGTTTCCATCTTCGCTAATCCATTCTGGGGCATTTGGACGAACCGTTACCAGAACATCCGCCGAATCGTGCTGATCATGCTGACGGGAACACTGCTCTTATCACAGCTTGTCTTTCAAGCAAATACATATGAGATGATCTATATCTCCATTATCTTGTTCTTTTTCTTCCAAGGGCCGCTGTTTGCCCAGAGCAATACGATCATTCTGAGCTATATAGACGGAACAAACTATCGTTTCAAGTCCTTCCGGCTCTGGGGCTCGTTGGGATGGGCCATCACTGCGCTAGCTGTAGGCCCCATTATTGACCGAACGGGTGTCTCTATTTTATCCTATCTGTTCGCAGCACTACTACTTGCTTCGATGGTATCGCTGCTGGCACTGCCTAAGCTGAATCATTCCATCGGGATGGCTCCACTGCCGTTCAGAGGCTTTGGCAAACTGTTTGCCAATCCGTTTTTCCTATGCTTTATTCTCTTCGGAATTCTCGTTTCCATTCCGAACACGATGAATACGACGTTCATGTCGCTGTATATCTCGGATTTGGGCGGTTCCAAAACCATGATTGGACTGGCTGTCTTCCTTTCGTCCATCCTGGAGGTTGGCGTATTCGCTCTCTGCGAACGATTCCTGAAACGTAAAATATCGGTGCTGATCGGCTGTCTGACGCTGGTCAGTGCCCTGTACGTTCTGCGGTGGTGGCTGATGGCTGATGCAACGATGCCGCTGGAGGTAGCTCTCATACAGATTCTGCACAGTGTAACCTTCGGTGGATTTTTCTATGTTGGTGCCCAGTTAACCCGTCTGCTCGTACCACGTCCGTACCATTCTTCAGGACAAGCGCTCTATACCTTGACCTGGAGCGGAATCTCCGGGATTCTAGGCGGTATTCTCGGAGGATGGCTGTATCAGAATCTCGGGGCCCTCAGCATGTATCAGGGCAGCGTATTCCTGACCTTTATCGGAATGCTCGGCTTCGGGTTTATGTGGCTGTTCGTCATTCGTGGCCGCTATCAGCCTGTCTCTGAAGAACCAGAGCTAGTGGAAGAAGTAGAGTTATAAATCAGGGCCATGTACAAATAGGGGGAGTTCCGCAGCACTGTTCAGTGACTGCTGGAACTCCCCTTTTGTATGTCTGTTCCTCGTAACTTCGATTCCAGAGTGCTTATTTCGGCAGTTGGAACGAGCTTTTCAAGGATACGATTAGATTGAACACCAGATGACCCGGCGCTGAATATTTACTGTCCACGTTGAAGTAACCGTGACGGAAGAATTGGAACTTGTCCTGAGACACACTGTCCTTCAGACCTGGCTCCACAAAGCCCTGCAGAATCTCCAGGGAGTTCGGGTTCAACTGATCCAGGAAGGTTGGCTCCGGCTTGTCCTCGGCTTCATCCAGACCTTCCACATCAACCACTTGATCCGGCTCTTCTGCTGCAATCAGCGGCTCCAAGAGGCGGAATTCTGCCGGAACGGCTTGACTAGCTTCGACCCAATGTAACGTTCCTTTAACCTTACGTCCTGTAAAGCCGCTGCCGCTTTTCGTCTCAGGATCATAGGTACAATGCAGTTCAACAACCTCGCCATTCTCATCCTTGATAACCTCATTGCACTTGATGAAGTAAGCGTGCTTCAAGCGCACTTCATTGCCAGGGAACAAACGGAAATATTTGCTCGGCGGGTTCTCCATGAAGTCATCGCGTTCGATGTAGATTTCACGGGAGAACGGAATTTGGCGAACGCCCATTTCTTCATTCTCCGAGTTATTCTCCGCTTCTAACAGTTCACTTTGGCCTTCCGGATAGTTCGTAATGACAACCTTAAGCGGGCGAAGCACCGCCATTGTACGCGGTACAGTCAGCTTGAGATCCTCACGGATGAAATGCTCCAGCATCGGGTAATCCACCAAACCGTTGTTCTTGGAGATTCCGGTCTCGAACACAAAATTGCGGATCGCTTCAGGTGTATAGCCACGGCGGCGCAGACCTGATACCGTCGGCATACGCGGATCGTCCCAGCCATCGACATGGCCTTCATCAACCAGCAATTTCAGCTTACGCTTACTTGTTACGGTCTGAGCGAGATTGAGGCGTCCAAATTCGTATTGATGCGGTACAGACGGCATTTCGCACTCCGCGATCACCCAATCATAGAATGGACGTTGATCCTCGAACTCCAGGGAACACAGGGAGTGCGTTACGCTCTCGATGGCGTCTTCTAGCGGATGGGCAAAGGCATACATCGGATAAATGCACCATTTGTCGCCCGTATTATGGTGATGAGCATGGGAAATCCGATAGATGACCGGATCACGAAGGTTAATATTCGGCGATAGCATGTCGATCTTGGCACGAAGCACCTTCTCGCCATTCTGGAATTCACCTGCACGCATACGGCGGAACAGGTCGAGGTTCTCCTCGATACTGCGTTCGCGGTATGGACTGTTCTGTCCGGGTTGTGACAAGGTGCCGCGGAGCTCGCGGATCTGTTCAGCACTCAGATCGTCCACATAGGCTTTGCCTTTGTTGATCAAAAGTTCAGCACGCGCGTACATTTCTTCGAAATAATCGGAGGCAAAACGCAGCTCTTCCCATTCATAGCCAAGCCACTTCACGTCTTCCTTAATGGAATTGACGAACTCGATATCCTCTTTGACGGGGTTCGTGTCATCGAATCTCAGGTTAGTCTTGCCGCCGAACTCATCCGCAAGTGTAAAGTTGATCCAGATCGCCTTGGCGTGTCCGATATGTAAATAGCCGTTCGGCTCCGGCGGAAACCGGGTGATCACTTCCTTGGCTTTACCCGAGCGGAGATCTTCGGTAATGACATTCTTAATAAAATTGGAGGGGGTGCTACGGTTCTCCACAGATATCAACCTTTCGCTTCTGGAATGTTACTACTACCTTGTATGAACATGTTTCCTACTAATATACCCGTTACGCAGGGATTGTTCAATAAAAGGGGACAGGGTTCCGAATGCTTTCTTCCGGTACCTATGAATCTTTTGACTTCACTCCCGGCGATAGAGTAGCATGAGAGCATAGAGCCTTTTTACCTTAATTTACATCTAAAAGGGGGATTCACCTGTGAAAGTCATCAAGCTGCCCAAGGAGCAGCGGGAGCTTCTTGTAGAGCATATCCGCAGCCACTTTGAGGCTGAACGCGGTGAGACCATCGGTCACCTGGCCGCAGATAATCTGCTCGACTTCTTCCTGCAAGAATTGGGCCCTTCCATCTATAATGAAGCGCTCAAAGATTGCCGTGGTCTGGTGGGCCAGCGGATGCAGTCGCTAGAAGAGGACATTTATGCGCTGGAGTGGAAACAACGCAGATAGACAGATTAGGCCATGGGCTGCAAAGGAGGCTGCTACTTGTTTAATTACGTTATAGACGAAGAACTTATGCTAAAACCACTGGCGCCGGAGCATGCCCGCCCGATGTTCCAACTGGTGGATCGCTCACGGGAGCGGCTTAGACAATGGCTGCCATGGGTTGACGGCGTCACGGAGCAGGCACATATCGCCAGCTTCATTAAGAATGCCATGAAGCTGGGCAGCGACAACGGGGGCTTCTCCGCAGGATTGTGGGTGCAAGGCGAGCTGGCCGGTGTGATCGGCTATCATGAGATCGACTGGCATAACCGTTCCGTCGGTATCGGCTACTGGCTGGGCGAAGGCTACGAAGGCAAAGGATATATGACCAGTGCGGTGCGGGTGTTCGTCGACTACGCGCTGCTGGAGATGGAGCTGAACCGTGTAGAAATCCGCTGTGCCACCGGCAATGCCCCTAGCCGCGCCATTCCTGAGCGGCTGGGCTTTGTACTGGAAGGTGTAATTCGCCATGCAGAAAAGCTGCCGGACGACTACGTGAACCACGCCGTGTACGGCCTGCTACGCAGTGAGTGGCAGCTATTGGGCTAGCCACAAATCCTAACTTTATGTCCCAACCAAGCAACCCGTTCTCCTTACACAATGGAGAACGGGTTGCTTGGTTTTAGGCGGTACCCGTCTCTACTTTTTGCTCTCCGGTCAGCATAAGACCCATAAAGATTTCATCGACATAATGACCGCCGAGATAAAATTCTTCTCGCAACCGTCCCTCCTCCTGAAATCCACAGGATCGGTAGAAGGTCAGTGCCACCTCATTACTTGCAAGCACACGCAGGCGGAGCTTGCGGATGCCGTAATCCCTGACATGCCTTTTGACTGCTTCAACCAATTGACGTCCAATACCGGACCGCCGAAACTCTGGATGGACAGCAATATTAATCTCACAGACATGTCGATGACTCTTCATCGGGCTGGGACTGCCAAAGCCGACATACCCGCACAGCCTACCCTGGTTCAAGGCCAATAACTGAGAGCCCGGTGGTGAATGCTGCAAATAATCCTCCCGCGAACGCCATTTCAAAGGTCCCGGTGTCGTTTCCTCGGTCCAGACGAGATGATCCAGCGCAATCAGATCACCTGCATCCCTGATCTCCGAGGGCCGGATCATCAGCGCGCCGCCATCCATTCGTTGCATAAGCTACCCCCTTGCCCCACACTTTGGAATATATCAGGCCGATGCTTATCTATAAGAAGGCCTAAGGTGATACGGTTGCCTGTTCCGCCGAGCCGCGCCGGCGATTGATATAGGCATGAATAATGAAGAACAGGGTGGACAACACCGCCATGGCACATGCCAGCCAGGCGGTAGGCGACAATCCCCCACTGTCATACAGACTACCCATAAAATAAGGGCCGATAACTCTGCCGATGGCTCCAATGCCTCCGCTCAGCCCCAGGTAGAACGGGGCACTGCGGTTCGCATGTTCGGTGATGAAAGCCGGCATAGCCGGAGAGATTAGCATTTCACCGAACGTAGTCAACACCATGGCCAGAATCAGGCCGGGGTAGCTCTGCACGCCCAAGATCACGGCATAACCGCTCAAATAGAGCAGTGCGCTGACCGTCATTTGGGCCGTGGAGTCTTTGGCGAACCAGCGTTTCAGCAGACTGATCACGGGCTGGGCAGCAAAGATCAGAATGCCGTTCAGCGTCCAAAGGAAGCCATACGCTTTCTTGGGCCAGTCTTCCGAGATAATAAACGGTGACACACCCGTGTTCCAGATGGAGTTGCCGACCAGCAGGAACAGCGAAGCTACCGACATATAGAGGTAGATTCTTGTATTGCCCATCAGTAGCCAGCCGGATTGGCTGCGGGGCTGATGCTTTTTATAATCCGCTCCCTCTGCTTCCGGTCCCGTTCCGACTCGCCGCAGATACATAAAGAAGAACACGGCGAATACGGCTGAGGTCACACCGTTCATCACGAAGCTCAGCATATAGGAGATATCGGCGAGAAAACCGCTCAAGGCCGTACCCAGCGCCACACCTATATTATTGGCGACGTAGACGATGTTAAACAGCTCACCCCGCTGCTTGGCAAAGCGAAAACCAATAAAGGCCTGAATAGCCGGGAGTGATAACGAATTGAATAGCCCCACAAACCCCATCACGATCATGAAAATCGTCCAATTGTGACTGGCGGCCGGAAGAGTGAACAACGCAAGGGCGTTCATGGCGAGCGCTCCGACGATCAGGCGGTTCACGCCAACTTTATGGTACAGGGAGCCACCCAGCAGTTGCCCAGCAATCCCTCCCAGGGATTGAATCAGAATGACCAGACCAGCATCCTTCATACTGCGTCCGAGCTCATCGAACACATACATGGTCACGAGCGGCCACATCAGTGCACTGCCCGTCGCATTGATCAGGCTGGCAATCAGAAATACTTTTACTTCTTTAGGATAAGCAGATAAAAACCTCATAACTAGTGTACATCCTCTGTAAGATTGGTGTCGTCAATTCCACCAGTATCCTCCCATCAGTAGCTGTAGGGCAAGCATGTACACTGCCGCATTGTCGCATCATCGCGATATTATATCAAAGTGATCGAAGTCAACGAGATGACCGTTCTCCATTGTCTAGAATGACTCTGATTCACCCCCGTATTCCCAGGGTAATAGAGCCTAAGAAACACTCCCTATTAGAATCGCCGTGCGTTTCGATTTCGTTCCCCCGAGTCGAGACCGCGGCGAATTTTTATTATGTAATGGTACAAAAAAACATCCCCAAAGGAAGCATGCCTGTAACTTGACTTCAGGACCTGCGAACCCCAGAGAATGTCTGTTCATCAACGTAGCCCTGTGCTACGCATTAAGCATGTTTCTTGGCACTGGCAACAGACATGCTATCCACCGCTTGCACCGCCGTAGGCGCTTTGCGTAAGTACGCTGCCCAATAGGCTGCCGCTACAAATATAGCCCCGCCTGTCAGATTTCCCAACCAGACCGGAATAAAGTTCATTAAATACTCGTACCAGGAATAGTGCCCTTCAAAGATTGCCGCCGGAATGAGGAACATATTGGCTACAACGTGCTGGAAGCCGATGGCGACGAACGCCATGGTCGGGAACCAGATGCCAAGGATTTTGCCACTGAAGCTGTCTGCGCCGTAGGAAAGCCATACCGCCAAAGCAACCAGCCAGTTACAGCCGATACCAGAGACGAAAGCCGGGAGGAATCCAGCTTCAAGCTTATGTCCCGCCATATCCACCAGTTTATCCAGATAGACTCCGTCTGACGTCAACCCGGCGACATGCCCAAAGAAATAGGCAACGAACAAGGCCCCAGCCAAGTTACTCAGTGTGATCAGCGTCAAGTTCTTGACGACTTCCTTGAATGTAATTTTCTTTGCCATAAAGGCTAGCGGCACCGCCATCATATTGCCTGTTAACAGTTCCGCTCCTGCCAGTAGCACAAGAATCAGACCTACCGGGAAGACTGCAGCCCCGATGAAATTCGCAATGGAGCCCCATTCTTTAGGCGCGGATGCAATCACGCGGATATCCAGTAAAAACCCGAGGGCGATAAAGGCACCGCCCAGGAAGCCAAGTATAAGGACGGTACTCAGCGGATTGTGCGCCTTCTTGATTCCGTTCTCCACCGTTGCTTCAGCAATTTGCTGAGGTTTGTTATAAGCCATGGTTCGTATCCCCTTTTAATACTTTAAATTTGTTCCTTTATGCCATTGTAGCGTGTCATATAAGACATTAACGTGATAATAATCACTACTGCAAAAGACAAGTGAAAATTTTCACTGACATGTCATAATTAGCGTTTGAACACGCAAAAAAAACCGAAGCCAGTATTCTGGCTCCGGTCTGAATGACAATAATTTTATACTAGTGCGGTTTCCTTTACAGGCAGGGTTTGCGGCAATGCCTGCAGTCCGGCAGTATTCAAGAAATTCCACGGCTTGTTGTAGTGCGGCTGGAAGAAGAAATCGATAAAGGCCAGCTGATCCACCGTCATCTTATTCTGGATGCAGACCGAGATCGTATTAATGGATTGTGTCAAATCCATCTTGGACATAATCTGCGCCCCCAAGATACGGCGTGTTGCACGTTCAAACACAACCTTGAGCTGCACCTGCTCGAATGTAGGCATGAACTCCGGACGGTAGTTGTCAGTGATCATAACGCTATCCACTTCCATACCTTCACCCTTGGCAGCTTCCTCCGTCAGTCCCGTCCCGGCAATGTTATCTTCATAGATCTTGATGCCGGATGTCCCTTGCGTGCCCATGTAAGGAATAGTCTGGGCGACAAGATTACGGGCCACCAGAGTACCCATCCGTACAGCGTTAGTTGCCAGCGGAATGTAGGCATTTTTACCAGTTGGGTTGTAGTGGATCGCGCAGCTGTCGCCAGCGGCGAAGACATCCGGCGCACTAGTCTCCATATAATTGTTCACAACAATCGCGCCATTCGGCAACATGTCAACCTGGCCTTTCAGCAGCTCCGTATTAGGACGGAAGCCGATACAGAGAATCACCAGTTCGGTCTCATGCTCACCTTTGCTTGTGATAACCTTCGTAATCTTACCATTCTCACCGACAAAAGAGCTGACCTTCTCACCAAGCGCCAAAGTAATACCATGATCCTTCAGCGACTGCTCGATAGGAGCTGTGAATTCTTCGTCCAGGTATTTGCTCAAAATCCGCTCTTCCCCGTCGATTAAGGTTACTTGCTTGCCGTTCATCTGGAACGCTTCAACCAGCTCGACTCCGATATATCCGGCCCCAACTACCGTAATCCGGTTCACTTGTTGGGCTCTTTCAATGATAGTGTTGGAGTGATTGTAATTCTTTGAGAGCAGAATGCCGTCCAGATCCATGCCTTCCAGCTTCGGAACAATCGGCCAAGAGCCGGTGGTCATGATCAGCTTGTCGTAGGTATCGTCAAATTCCTGTCCGCTGGCAAGGTTGCGGGCCCGGAGTGTCTTGGCTTTGGTGTCCACAGCGATCACTTCATGACGCATGTTCGTCTTCACCCCAAGCTCAGCGAGCTTCTCTGGCGAGGAATAGAAGAGTCCTTGAGGGTCCTTAACAACACCGCCCACATAAAGGGCGATCCCGCAGGACAGGAACGAAATGTTATCGTTACGTTCGTACACCGTAATCTCGGCGTCTGGATAAAGCTGAGCTGTGTTAACGATGGCTGCGGTTCCGGCATGGGTACATCCAATGACTGCTACTTTCATGATTTCTTCCTCCTCCAATTTGAAAAGCTTATATATTATTTATTTGTGATTTATTTCACTTTATGAACTGATTATATTGTGATTTTTATCACATTTCAACCCTATTTCTGCAATTCCTTAAATTGTTCACAATTTTAAGTATTTTGTGTCCGCTTCCTGCTTAATTGCTGTTATCTTTAGCTTCTCCATCACACAGAGCCATTATGACCGTCAAGCCAAGCCTATAAATACATAAAGCCCCAAGCCTTACCGTCCATACAGACAAGTAAAGCTCGGGGCTATAGTTTCATTCCAATCTTATTCTAATCCGTGTATCTCGCCATCCTCATCCACTCGTATCCCTTCGGCTGCCGGTCGAGCTGGAAGACCAGGCATAGTCACGATGTTGCCGGTAATAACTACGGCAAACCCGGCACCTAGTGACAGTGTAATATCACGCACGCCCATGGTAAAACCTTCAGGTGCCCCAAGGAGCTTGGCCTGATCAGAGAAAGAATACGGCGTCTTGGCCATGCACACTTGCAGCTCATTCAGACCCAAGCGGTCAATCACAGCCAGGCTGCGCTTGGCTGCCGGAGAGAAGCTCACCTCTGCACCACGGTAGATTTCACGCACAATAGTGGTGATTTTGTCCGTAATATCAAGGTTATCCTCATACAAAGGCTCAAAATCAGCACTGTCTTGCTCCAGCACCCGCAGCAGCTCACTTGCCAGTTCCTGACCGCCCGCTCCACCCTCTGCCCATACCTTGGATACGGCAGACGGCACCTTCAGACGTTGGCAAGCTGCCTGGATCGCCTCGATCTCGGCCGGGCTGTCGCCCGCAAAATGATTGATGGCCACAACAACGGGTACTCCGAACTTACCAAGGTTCTCAATATGACGTTCCATATTAGGAATGCCTTCAAGCAAGGCTGTTGGATTCTCCGACCCGAGCTCACTCTTGGCAACACCGCCATTGTATTTCAGGGACTTCACGGTAACCACCAGCACGGCTGCTGCAGGGGTTAATCCAGCTTGACGGCATTTAATGTCCATGAATTTCTCGGCACCGAGATCAGCGCCAAAGCCTGCTTCCGTGACGACAAGATCACCCAGCTTCAGCGCATAGCGAGTACCTATAACACTGCTGCAGCCATGGGCTATATTCGCAAAAGGTCCACCATGCACGATAACCGGCGTGCCTTCCAGGGTCTGCACCAGATTCGGCTTTACCGCTTCCTTCAGCAGAGCTGCCATGGCCTCGACCGCACCCAGCTCCTGTGCTGTGACTGGCTGACCCAGATGGTTATATCCAACAAGAATCCGGCCCAGCCGTTTCTTAAGATCGGACAAATCATCACAAAGGCAGAGCACAGCCATAATCTCTGAAGCTGTTGTGATCTGAAAACCAGCTTCCCGGACGGTACCGTTGCCGTCTCCCAGACCTGTAACAATGCTCCGCAAACTGCGATCGTTCATATCCATGACGCGCTTCCATACGATTCGCTGAGGATCCAGATCCAGCACATTACCGTGGAAGATATGATTGTCGATCATAGCAGATAACAAATTATGCGCAGAGGTCACCGCATGAATATCTCCGGTAAAATGGAGGTTTATCTCGTCTGCCGGGACAATCTGTGATTGCCCCCCGCCAGTAGCTCCGCCCTTCATGCCTAGACAAGGCCCCAGCGAAGGTTCGCGCAGCGCAGCTACCGTCTTTACCCCAGAAGCGTTCAGCGCCTGAGCGAGACCAATCGTTGTCAGCGTCTTCCCTTCTCCAGCCGGCGTGGGATTGACCGCCGTCACTAGAACGAGCTTCCCGTCCGGACGATGCCTGAGCTCCTCCCAGAGCGAAGACGCCAGCTTGCTTTTATATTTACCGTACAGCTCCAGATGTTGTTCACCAATTCCCGCTTCTGCCGCTACTTCCGTAATCAATTTCATGCCGTGTACAGAACCCTCCTGCCAATTATTATTCTGAAATCTTTCCTGCTTTATGCGAATTCCTGTTATGTATCATTGCTACTAAAGAATACAAGGTCTATGAAAAGCGTCAAGGATTATTTTCACACTTCAGTAATCTCTACAAGGCTAAATAGACAAACTCCCGGACAACAGCTAAAAGCCGTGTCCGGGAGAAAATGTGATTCCTAATTTTCTTGCTGACTGAAGATTATAACAAGGACTCGATGCTGTCCTTCATCGTCTCAGGCGATTCTTTCGGCTCAACGCGAGCGGTCACATTGCCGCTACGGTCGACGAGGAATTTGGTGAAATTCCACTGGATGTCGCTGCTCTCGCCTTCACCTGGTTGCTGTTCCTTCAAATACTCGAAGAGCTGGCTGGCTTCTGGTCCATTGACATCTACCTTGGCAAACACCGGGAAGGATACGCCGTAGTTAATCTGGCAGAATTCCGCTGCCTCTTCACTAGTTCCTGGCTCTTGTCCGGCAAACTGATTGCAGGGAAAGCCCAAGACTACCAGCCCCTGTTCTCCATACTGCTCGTACAGCTTTTGAAGCTCTCCATATTGCGGAGTCAGCCCGCATTTGCTGGCCGTATTGGCAATCAGCAGCACCTTGCCTTCATATTCCGTAAGCGGTACTTCCTTGCCCGCAGGCGTAACCCCGGCAAAACTGTAGATCGACATTGTGCTACCATCCTCTCAAAATTCATTGGTTTTCTATATTTTACTCCTATTCCGGTCCGAATACAAAAGTACGCCATATCTATCCTCAATTGTGCATCACATCACTGTAATCCTTAGGCAAATAAAAGCCGCCGGGCGATCCATAAGGACCGTCCGGCGGCTGGCACAGCCAATACATTATCGTTCGCAGAGCGGAATCTCCTCAAAGGTGCCTGAAGCAGGCTGAATACGGAATGTCTTGAATTCAAATCCCTTCAGACTGACTTCACTGCGGATGCCAAGTGAAGGGATACTGACGGTAGTGGAACCACCGGAGCCCGTTGGCTCGAATAGTCTCAGAATGTAGCCGTCGCCTTGCTCCTCTTTTTTGAACGCGCTGAGCTGGATACGTTCATCTTCCAGTACGATAAAGGAGTCCATCAGCTCGCCCTCTCCTGACGGGAAGAATGACAGTGCGTAAGGCCGTTCGTTATGGCCCAGCGCTTCCCGGTCCACCTGATCTCTACGATCTGCAAGTTCTCCCGCATTCAGCCAGAAGGTGTAGCTGCGTTCGCCCTGATCCATCCGCGGTTGGAAGCGATCCTGTACCATAATCGGACGATCCCCGATCGGATGAGCACAGTATCCTGCGCCCCGCAGTAGCGACAGACGAACCTCCCCTTGACGGAAATCTCCGCCGTAAATTCCGTTATTGATGCAAGTAACTGCCATGTTCTGCGCTGCATCTTCCACTGCAATCCACTTCTGGGCTACCGTCTCATTACCCTCCCGATCCAGCGGATTGACCCCAAAGGCCGTTTGACCAAGGACGTCCCCTTGCTCCAGAACAGTAGGGATGGACAGCTTGAGCATCTTGTCCTTCTCGTTCCAGTAGACACGCAGCTCGACTTCAATCTCGGTTCCCTGCTTCGGCAGCTTGTAGAGCTGACAAATACGGGAATTGCCGTAAGTCAGCACTGATTCAATCACCGTGCGTACCGCCCCATCTTCAATGACCCGTACCGCCGGAAGCGGATTCTTCAACCCGGAGAATACACCACTCTCTTCTTCATTCATCAATTCAAACCTGCCCTCTACAGGGCCAAAAGCAATCGTATCCATTCTCCATGGATCTTCATTGTCCGAAAGCACCAACGCTGCAAATGCATCCTTACGCAGGTACGAAACGCCCTTGACGGAGTATTCATCCATCCGCCCTGTTGCAGCGTTAATAACCACGCTCAGATCTGCAGTTTCAAACCGGAAGGCCCCGTCCTGCTCTTTAAGCTGCGGAAGCGGCTTCTCCGCCAACATTTTAATCCGGGCATCAAAACGGTTCATCGAGGAAGGAGCAAGCTCGGCTTCAAAGACCACTCTTTTTCGCCAGTCCAGATTCAAGTTACTGAGCTCCTTTTCCGGCTGACACGGGAGCAGTTGCCCATCTCTGTAGACTTGAGGCATTGAGAACTCTTCATTCCAGTTCTGGTCCTCCAGCATAAACTCACACTCAAAAATGCCCTTCACCGGGAACGGATGCGGATTATAGATCAGGATCGGATATTCTTTCAGCGCCGCCTTGGGCTGACCCGAAGCCAGTGCGAAGAAGGCTCTAGCCTTCAGACGTGCCACGATCTCAAGCCCATGGTCAATCTGTCGCAGCGAAGCCTCCTCCGCCGGCTGTATCGATGTTCCAGGCAGGATATCATGGAACTGAGCAGTGAGCAGGTCACACAACGCTTCATGCAGATCGTTAGAAGGATATGACAGCAAGCCCTGAAGCGCCGCTGCTGACAGCATTTTCTCCGTCATAAACAGCTCATTCTCCAATTGACGGTGCTTCTGCTTAATGCGAATCATGGAGGTATAGCAGCCCACAAATCGGGGATTGAGATCGCCCGCAAAGGACGGCAGCTCTGCTGCCCGCAAATCCTCGAAATACGCCTCCGGCGTGGAGTGAATAATCTCGAAATCTTTCCGCTCCGCCATCAGCTCTCCGATCTGGGTCAAGTCGATGCGGGATGGACCGCCGCCGTGGTTGCCTACTCCCCAGAGTACAAGTCCTGTGTCCCGGTCTCCGTGATCACTCAGCCAGTGCTCGATCTTCTCACGGGTTTTGCCCATATTGGTGTTATAGCCGCCTTCGATCTTATGGGCCATCACCTTCGAGCCATTATAGCCTTCCCAGATGAAATCTCCCGCTGGAAGGGCATCCATCTCATCAGGACGCATAAAGATATACGAATCATATCCAGCTTGTTCAAGGATCTGCACCAGTCCCCGGGTATGTCCGAACGAATCAAAATTGATCGCAGTTGTCGGCTCCACGCCGAATTTCTCCCGGAAATAGGCTTTGCCCAGCAAGATCTGCCGAACGAAAGACTCACCGGAAATCATGTTGCAATCGGGCTGCAAGTACCAACCGCCCATGATTCTCCACTTGCCTTCCTTCACCAGCCGCTGAATACGTGCAAACAGCTTGGGTTCATACTCCTCAATCCATTTATAGAGAATCACTTCATTGTGATTAAAAATATAACCGTCGAATTCCTCGCAAAACTCCGCCGCTGCGCGAAAGGTTGATACAGCTGCTGCCGCCCCTTCCTCCCACTCCCACTGCCATACAGGGTCCAGGTGGGCATTGCTAAGCAAATGCAGTTTTTTCATCTCTTGCCGCCTCCTTATGTAAGGTCATCTTCTCCCTTCCATTGTGAGGCCGCAAGACGTCTGCGTACATTTCCAAAACACACGTATATTTGTCCAATTATGATATAATGTATTCAAAAAACAGAAAGAAGCCACAATTCAAAATGGAACTTACCGACTGGAAAAGCGCACTTCCCCCTGTTTTCAATCGATTATGCGAAGAAATACAGGTGATGGATGTCATTATTGAATGGGTAGATATCATTTTTGAACAAATAGGTACCGCCAGCAAATGTCCGCCCCACGCCCACACCTGGTTCGAATTCAACTATGTGCTGACCGGGCGATTGGATACGCACTTTGGCGGAAATTCCATCTGTGTGCAGGCCAATGAGTTCTTCCTTATTCCCCCGGGGATGGTCCATTCTCATACGTATACTAAGGGGAATCCGCATGAAGGCCTCTGTTTCAGGTGGCGGATTCGGCGTGCCGAAGGAGCTGAGGAGAATGTGCCCGGAGGTTCACTGTATGCACGGTTACTCCGGCTCCAAAAGTGGAAGCCCGGCTCCTACCGTGATGAAGCTGGCTTCGGAGCCATGCTGATTCATTTTCTTCGCGAAGCTGAATTGCAGCGTTCGGAGCTTGGACTCCAGCTCTTGCTCGTCGGACTACTGGAACAACTCTGCACCCTTCAACAGTCGATGGAAGGACAATCGGGGTTAACCAGAACCTATCAGGACCCGCTTGTGCGAAAAGTGGAGATTTACTTGGAGGACTATCAGGGTGGTCGCCTAAGCGTCGCAGAATTGGCTGCGTCACTGCATATGAGCTACGGGCATCTGTCCCGGCAATACAAGAAGCTTACAGGGCATACCATTGTGGAACGGATGAATCAGATCCGGCTTGAAAAAGCAGCCGAACTGCTTCGCCTGCCCGACACCCTTGTCTCAGAATCGGCAGAACAAGCCGGCTTTGCCGACCTCAGTTATTTCAGCAGGGCTTTTAAAAAACGCTATGGACAAAGCCCACTAAGTTATCGGAAAGAGCAGATCCGGCTGTCTAAAGAACCAGGGGAATGAGCTCACTCGCCTACTGACACCACAATGCGGTGAAATTGAAAGGAATCTCTCACGGCGGCTATAATTCACGAGATAAACTTTACTAAAACGACGCAAGGACGCTGTCCCGAAAGTGAGCTGTCTACGTGCGGCGACGGATTTTTTTATTCGCAAAACCATATAGCCAACAGAGCAGCGATTCTGCTGTGATTAGAGAATCGATGCTCTGTGCGTATTGACCGAAGCGTCCCAAGAGCTATTCCTTGGTCTATGGGACGCTCCTTTTTTCCTAATGAACAATTGGTCTAGACCTAGAAGATTAAGAAGGTGGGAAATAGAGGCAAATATGTACCTTAATTTCTATCCATATGTGTAATTTAAGGAATTAAGTGCAAAATTGCATGTTAATTCTCATCTTAGTTTGAAAAAGAGCCTTTTTCGTGAATATAAGGTACAATATTACACTTATTTCGTGAATACAGCGATTTCACCCTTAATTAAGGTACCGAATGTACTTCTGTCAATAAAGTGGACACGGTAAAATGGTCAACTTGCAAGTTTTAGATTTCTGTAATACAACGATTCAAAGCGATCGGGTGAAAGATAGCCCAGTTTACTGTGTATTCGTTTCCGGTTGTAAAAGAACTCGATATATCGGAACAAATGGTTTTCGGCTTCTTTTCGAGTCTGGAAAATGGCCCTACGGTAGATCAATTCTCGCTTAAGGATGCTGTGAAACGATTCTATGCAGGCATTATCGTAGCAGTTCCCCCGGCGGCTCATGCTGCGAATCATGTGGTACTTTTTTAGCTTCTTTCGGTATTTTTCGGAGGCGTACTGGCTTCCGCGGTCAGAATGGTGGATGAGCCCTTTTTCGGGCTTCTGTGCCTCATATGCTTTGTCTAGAGCGGCAGAAACCAGTTCCACTTTCATTCGGTTTCCGAGCTCCCAACCGACAATTTTACGTGTGAATAAATCTAGAACGCTCGCTAAATAAACCGTGCCTTGGCGTGTCCGGATGTAGGTAATATCTGTAACCCATACCTGGTTCGGTTTTGTGCACACATCGAAGTGTTGGTTTAACCAATTCGGCGCAATAGGGAAGTCATGGTTTGAATCGGTCGTTTGGACTTTGAATTTACCCATAGCCTCTGAGCGAAGATCACGGGCTCGCATGAGTCGGCCTACGGTTTTTTCGCCCACAGTAAACCCTTCTTCATGCAGTTTTTGAGTGATTTTGGGACTGCCGTATATCGCGTCATTGTCATAAAAGTGGTACTCGATACGCGCTAACAGCTGTTCACGCCGCTTCTTCCGGTCACTGGGAGGCGTTGTCCGCCATTTGTAATACCCACTTCGGGATACACCGAGTACGCTGCACATCTTCTCGATCCGGAAAGTTGAGCGGTGTGCCTCAATAAACTGAAACTTTAGCTCCGGTCTTTGCTGAAGATGTGCATCGCTTTTTTTAAGATGGCGATTTCCTCTTCCAGATCCTTATTCTTCTGCTCCAGTTCTGCAATTTGATTCTCTTGCGTACGCAGCTTGCCGCTCCCCACAAACGGTTCATCGGGGAACTGGCGGTACGTCATCATCCAGTTTTTGAGTGTACCCTTCGGAATGTTTAGTTCCAAGGCAATTTCGTCCATGGACTTCCGTTGTTCTTGAATGTACTTTACGGTTTCTTCTTTAAACTGTTTGTTGTATCGCTTCCGTTCCGCCACGGTTACCACCTCTTCTAGTGTTTATTCTATTATCTTGGGTTGGATTTACCGTGTCTACTTTTTAGTCTAATTCAGAATTGCCTTTATTTCAAACCACGGGGTACGGGCACCTGTTACGGGTTATGGGTTACGGGTTACGGGTTACGGGTTACGGGTTACGGGTTACGGGTTACGGTTACGGTTACGGTTACGGTTACGGTTACGGTTACGGTTACGGTTACGGTTACGGTTACGGTTACGGTTACAGTTACGGAGTACAGGGTACCTCTTGCGGGTTGCAGGTTGCCAGTTACGGGTTACCTCTCACAATTCACTAGCCAAGACGCACAAGTTAACAGCCTCCGGCCAGCTACCATCAACCATCTCATTAGGTCAGACTATGCAAAAGAGGATGTCCGCAAAGCCTGTCTTTGGCTTATGGGACATCCTCTTCCATCATACTAGTCCGTGCCTATTGAGACACCGGAACCGCATTATAGTATTCCTCCAGCGTAACACCGCTCTGTACAATATCAGCCGCAATCTCCTTGCCGACATAACGAATATGCCATGGCTCATACATGTATCCGGTAATATTCTCCTTGCCCTCCGGATACCGGATGATATACCCATACTCCGCTGCATGTCCAGCTAACCATTTGGCTTCTGGCGTACCGGCGAAGCAGCTTTCAGCCGCACACTTCCCGTCACTGCTCGTCACATCAATAGCTAGTCCGGTCTGATGCTCGCTATGGCCTGGAACAGCGCTGTATCTGCGCGCTTTCTCCTCGCCATCACGTTTGACGTAATTGTTGAACAGCCGCACCTGTGTAGATTGGGAACGGTAAGCGGAGACACCCGCCAGATAAATACCATCTTTCTGCGCACCAGCAAACAACTCTTCCAGTGCCGAAGCCGCTTCCTTGCGCATCATTCGTTTCTCAATTTTCTCCTTGAACGTAAACCGCACATTCGGATAAACGAGATCCTCAGGCTTGTAATTTTCCGGCAGTCCGTACTGCTTGTTCACCATCACCGTAATGCTGTCTGGTTCGGCAGCCGTTTGCTCGGAGGAACCGTTCCCCGAAGCAACTGGATCAGTTGAACCCGCAGGCACATCTCCTCCATTTGTGTTGCTGTTGCCAGCGTTATCCGGCTTGTCCGATCCTCCATCACCCGGAATTTCCGTCGGCTTAGGCGAGGCCACAGGCTGACCCTGAAGGTCATCCTGCTGATTGGCTGAAGCCCCCTGTTCCTCTGAGGCCGAAGGAATCGTATATTTACCGATCCCCCAGCCGATAGCAATGACAATGATGAATAAGAACAGGACTCTTACTTTTTTGGACATCTTTCTGCTTCTCCCTCCTAAACCCGTTTTCTTCTCTATTAGACCGGCAAATCACCGAAAATGTTTCATTAAGAAGAAATAGACACACCGTAATCTGTTATATTCCCAAAAAAATATTACCATAGTCGCCGGCGTAAACGCCAACTGCACTATGGTAACAAGGTTACTTACGCCTGTCCATCGCCTTTATCTGGATGAGCCACGTCCGCCGCCCTTACGGCCGCCGGAACTATTGCTACGGCCTCCGCTGCGCGAGCCATTGCCGCCATAGCCGCTCTGGCCTCCGCTGCGTGAACCATTACCGCCGTAGCCGCTCCGGCTTCCGCCACGTGAGCCACTGTCGCTGTTGCCGCTCTGGCTTTCACCACGCGAGCCATTGCCGCCGTAGCCGCTCCGGCTTCCGCCACGCGAGCCATTGCCGCCGTAGCCGCTCCGGCTTCCGCCACGCGAGCCACTGTCGCTATAGCCACTCTGGCCTCCGCTACGTGAGCCATTGCCGCCGTAGCCACTCCGGCTTCCGCCACGCGAGCCGCTAGCGCTGTAACCGCTCTGGCTTTCGCCACGTGAGCCACTGTCGCTGTTGCCGCTTTGGCTTCCGCTGCGCGGGCCATTAGCGCTGTAGCCGCTCCGCGGGCCATTGCCACCCTGGGCGCTGCGGCCCGGACGGGAACTGGCTGCCGGCTGTTCCCAGACGGCAGCTTCCTTGGTGCGTCCGCGGCCACCGCCGCCTTGGGCACTGCGGCCCGGGCGGGAGCTGGCTGCCGGCTGTTCCCAGACGGCAGCTTCCTTAGCGCGTCCGCGGCCATTGCCGCCTTGACGCGCACCAGCCTCACGCGGCGCTGCGCCGCTGCGGGCTGCGCCACGGCCGCCGGTCTTCGGTCCGCGGCCGGACCGTACCGATTCGGCACCCTGGCGGCTGCCTTGACGGCTTCCGCCGCCCTTTGCAGCAGCCGAGAATTCGCCGACGCCGAACTCGTCTTTCTCATAGCGGCGGCGATCAAGCCGCTGCGAGATGCCTTGCTCGATCATATCGAGGCCTTGCTGGTCACGCGGCGAGGCGAAAGTGATCGCCAAGCCCTTGCCACCGGCACGGCCTGTCCGCCCGATCCGGTGAATGTAGCTGTCCACATCCAGCGGCATATCGTAGTTGAAGACATGCGTTACACCTTCAACATCCAGCCCGCGGGCCGCTACGTCGGTAGCTACAAGAAGCTGTAGCTTGGCGTCGCGGAATCTTTTCATCACCGCTTCACGCTTCGCCTGTGACAGATCACCATGCAGCTCATCACATTCGTAACCAGCCTTCTGCAACGCCTCGTTCAGATTGGATACCCGGCGTTTGGTCCGGCAGAAGATCATCGCCAAATACGGACGGTCCCGCTCGATCAAGGCTTGCAGGGCTTCCTCCTTGTTCCGGTCAGAGCATTCCACTACTTGCTGACGGATATTGTCCAGCGGAATCGGTGAACCACTCTTGATCACGATATCCAGCGGCTCTTTCATATAATTGGCTGCAAGACGCTTAATTGGATCTGGCATAGTTGCTGAGAACAGCATCGTCTGACGGCGGTAAGGCACAGCCGTGATAATGGTCTCAACATCCTCCAGGAAGCCCATATGCAGCATTTGATCCGCCTCGTCCAGAACGAGCATTTTCACCCCACTGAGATCCAGTGTCTCCCGGCGCAAATGGTCCAAAAGACGTCCCGGCGTTCCGATAATCAGGTGACGGCCGCCTTCCAGCTTGCGGAGCTGCTTCTCCACATCTTGGCCACCGTACACAGCGAGGATTTTGACGCCTGTGTGACGCGCCAGCTTGCGTGCCTCTTCTGTAATTTGCAAAGCCAGCTCCCGTGTTGGAGCCAGGATTAACGCCTGCGGATAAGCCCGCTCTACATAGATCTTGTCTAGAATCGGCAGTAGGAACGCAAGTGTCTTCCCTGTTCCTGTCTTAGCCCGTGCAATAACATCCAATCCCTGTACAACTGGCGGAATTGCTTCCTGTTGTACGGGGGTCGGTTGGACAATCCCTTGTCCTTGAAGAAGTCCAGTCAACACCTCTGAAACTCCCAAATCTTTAAAACCCGGCAAATTCTCCACCTCACTGTTTCTACAAAATAATGATGCTTCTCAGCATCTCTTCGCTTCCTAAACTTCAGACCTTCCGCAACATCCCTATTCAAGTAGAAACGGCTTTGCCGTCCTCTAAGGGACGGTATCCGTTTCAGCGAGAAATATAAGGATAATTTATAGTGTAGAACGAATCAATTTCATAATGCGGATTTCAATCCGAATAGGTACCATATCAAGTTGTACCTAAACCATGTACAATTTGATATCGATGATTAGACGCTCACTTATAGATTTATGAAATTGATTCAGAACATATAAATTCTTATATCTCAAACAAAAAGCGGAAGAACTCCGTCACCGGAGCCCTTCCGTCCCAATGTATCCTTGATCACCATAGCGGAGTCGTCAAGGTTCGGTTTCTTAAAGGGCAGCTAGTCACCGGACAGTCCAGACGGCACTCCATTGCTTTATATTCAACACTTTCGTCATGAGAATCCAGCTTAGGCTTAGAAAGTTCCTCTATATTGTACTTGATCCTCAGGCCTTTGTGGTGAAAATGGACAAGAATATTTCCTGATTCATTAGCCGGCTCTATTAATATACCCCAAATGGCAGCCTTTGCTTCAACTCGCTAAAACCTGCCCGACTTGAAAATCGAGAACAGCAGCCATAAGAACATTAGCAGCGCCACCACTGCGCCAATCTCCACCGTAGGGAAATCCCACAGATGGGAAGGATCGCCCCGCATCGCCGAGCCGATAATCAGTCCCACCATGATGATGCTAAAGGCCAGCAGCACGATGCTGAAGGACAACCGGTTGCCAATCCGGTCTAGCTTGCGCTGGAGCGCCTGAAATTCAGGAAGTCCAACCTCAACCTTCAGCTTACCCGAGCTGACCAGCGCTGAGAGCTGACGCGCCTGTGCCGGCAGCTCAATCAGACTCTCGGCCAGTTCTGCTACGCCGTCCCACAGCTTGCGCTGAATCCGGCTACCGGTAAAACGCTCCTTGGCCAGCCGCTTGCCGAAAGGCTCAGCCATCTGGACAATGCTGAAAGAAGGGTCGAGGTTCCCGACGACCCCCTCCATGGTCAGCATCGTCTTCCCCAGTATCGCCAGATCCGGCGGAATCACCAGCCGGTGTTTGCGGGCAATGCCGAAGAGATCATTCAGCGCCTTGCCGATACTGACCTGATTGAAAGGAACATCATAATATTCATCCCGCAGACGGTCGACATCATTATGCAACGCCACCCGGTCAGCACTCTCTGGAATCACGCCAAGTTTAAGAATGGCCCGCACCATCGCCTCTGTATTCTTTCGCATCAGAGCGATGATTAGTGCAGATAATTGCTCCCGCATCTGATCACTCAGGCGGCCAACCATCCCGAAGTCGATTAAGGCCAGCTTCCCGTCCTCCATCAGCATCACGTTGCCTGGATGCGGGTCGGCGTGGAAGAATCCGTGAATGAATACCTGACTCAGCATCGTCTCTACAAGCTGCTGTGCGACATCCTTGAGCTTGACACCCTTGTCCAGCAATTCTTGGCGGCGGTTCAAGGTAATGCCTTCCACATACTCCATAGTCAGCACCCTTGTTGAAGAATAATCCCAATAAATCTCCGGGATATATACCGCCTCGTGTTGTTCGAGCTGACCCGCTATTTTCTCTGCATTGCGCCCTTCCTGGCTATAATCCAGCTCCCCCAGCAGAGACCTGGAGAACTCATCCGCCATGCGGGAGAGGCCATACTGCTTAGCCCAGTCCATGCGCCTCTCCGCCAGAGCGCACAGGTCGCGGAGAATCTCCAGGTCACGACTCATCGTCCGCAGCACGCCAGGACGCTGGATTTTGACTGCAACAGTCACCCCATCGTGCAGCACCGCACGGTGAACCTGACCGATGGAAGCAGCGGCAAGCGGTTTATATTCAAAGGATTGAAAAATCTCGTCCACATGCTGATCCAATTCCTGCTCCACAATGGACCGGGCCGTATCGGCCGAGAACGGCGGCACATGATCCTGGAGCTTCACCAGCTCCTGAATAATGGAATCGGGCAGCAGATCGGAACGGGTACTGGCGAGCTGGCCCAACTTGACAAAAGTCGGCCCCAAATCCTCCAGCACCCGGCGGATGCGCTCCCCGAGGGTTAAACTTTCATGAACCTCCTGTGTGACCAGACGGCGCGGGAGGGAGAGAAGATGGTAGAGTCCAAGTTCCTCGACCATATAACCAAAGCCATGACGCATAAGCGCCATGGCAATCGCCCGATAACGTCCAGCATGCCTGATGCGGACCGCCATTTATTCGTTACGCGTTTCCGGTAAAGTTCCTTCCAACCGGGAAATGCCCTCCAGCGCCGCTATGCGATGCTCCAGTCCGGCTATTTTGGCCTCAAGGGCTTCAATATCCTTGTGTGACGGCACCTTCAGATCATTCAATACACGTTGTACCTGTTCTTGTATGGCTGACTTGAATACGCCGCGTTCTTCATCTCCCCGCTCGATAAGCCGATCGACCAATGCTTTCGATTCGGAAGGTGCAAGCTCTCCGCGCTTCACAAGATCCTCGACTGCCTTCTCAACTTTTTCCTTGCTGACTATGGTGAGGCCCACTCCTAAAGAGATCGCTTTTTTAAACAAATCACTCATGGCACTTTCCTCCCAAAGATTGCGTTTTGTTGTAAACAGAAGTCATGGTTAAAGTATACCCCACTGAGCAGCGAATTCATAAAAGGAACAACGAGACCTTTATTCTCTAAGAAGTATGAGGAATGCGCGCAGCCCAGGTTGCAGCCTGCAAAATCAGCTCCCGGATCGCCGGATGCCGGAACGTAGGCTCATGATGGCCAGGCATCAGATAGACAACTCTTCCCTGACCGTAGCGATGACACCATGCAGCAGGTAGCCATTCACCATCGGCCTCATACTCGAGGAGCACAGTTTTCTCTGTGAAAGGATCAAATTCGAACCGGTATGGCTCTTCGTCCAGTTCAAAATCTTCAATTCCCTCTGTAATATCATGCTGCTGCACGCGGAATTTCAAGGGACCATAAGGCGGATGGGTGGTGAATTTCCCGCCGATTAGCTGGGCCAGCTCATAGCGCTTTGCCAGCGATACGCCGGTATGCAGAACAATGAGCCCACCGCCACCACTCACATAGCTTAGTAGCCCTGCCGTCTGCTGGGGCGACACCGTTTCATTCCATAATTCATTATAAGCGATACATAAGTCATAGCCGGCCAAATGCTCGCTCAGCAACAGTTTTTTATTCTCTGAACATTGAACCGTCAGCAATTCATGCAAAATTTCACCGATTTGTTGATCCACTCCCTGCAAGGGATGGAAACGGGGATGGGTGTAGTCACCAAGTAATAGACATTTTCTTTTGTCCATAGGTGCACTCCTCCTTACTTATTCGTCTGGTGTAATTGGTATGCGTTTCCTTTATTCTAAGGAAAACCTGCCGGGATGTCCATCCATAACGGACCTTCCCCTTAGATTGGTCCTCCAGTTAAAAAAGCATTTCCACCTTCGATTGCGGCGAAAATGCTCTCTTGATCGGCCTACTGTACAGGCTAGCCAGCCCTCCTGTTCTGACTTAGCGGCTAGCAGCCAGATAGCGGCCAAGCTCTACGAACATGCTGCCCATCCGCTCGTGTTCTGGCATGACGATCCGCGTAATCCCCTCTTCTTGAAGTGCGGCAGAGGTAATGCGCCCGACCGACACGGCAAGCACGTCATTTTCAAAAGCCTCCCGCAGTGCTTCCAGCTTATTTTCCTTCTTCGCAAATTGAGAGAGAAAACGAAATTGTGGCGCACTGGTGAAGGCCACGGCATCTACTTTTCCGGTCACAATTTCATCCAGTAGCCTGTCCAGCTCACCAGGCTCAGGAGGGGTATGGCGGTACGGCAGGATCTGCCGGACTGCGGCTCCGACAGTATCCAACCATTCGGTGAGAACGGGTGCCGGATCACCGTGGAGCTGCAGCAAAACGTCCTTGCCCTGCAGATCCAGGCTTTCCATGCCCCGTATCAGGCCTGTACTGCTGCCATCATCATCGCGGGCGACAGGGACCAACCCTCTCTTCTTCAAAGCATTAACTGTTTTGTAACCCCGAGCGGCAATAAGGGAGCCTGACAAGACTTCCTGAAAACGTTGCTCCAGCCCCATACTGCCGGCCATAGTAAACAGCGCTTCCAGCCCAATGCCCGTAGTCAGAATCACTAGATAAGGAGGACTGGCAATCCAGCCCTCCAGGCCTTCGCGCAGCGCATCATCATCCAGAAACACGGTTCCCTGGGCAGGCCGCAACAACGCCGTTCCACCCATATTCTGTACCAGCTTGGTCATTTCCTCGGCCTTACGCGCACCGGCGAGGGCGATGGTGAGACCTTTTAATTGCTCTGCCATGAAATCTGCTCTCTCCTTATCATAACCCTGTTATTTTGCTTATCAGTATACTTGTAAATACCAGGAGATGGAAAGAAGGATTATTGACTACCGACGTTCATCCAGCTTAAAGCGGCTTGCCAGCTTTTGCAGCTCTTCCGCCAAATGGCTGAGATCCGCGGACGATGAGGCGATCTCCTCCACAGAAGCCAACTGCTCCTGCGCGGCAGCGGAGATCGTCTCTGTGCTGACAGCAGCTTCACCAGTGATCAGGCGAATTTCGGCAATCGCCTTCTCCATACTGTCTGTTTCTGAGGTGAGTGTACGGACAGCGTCACCCATCACTTCAATTTTCTCCGCGGCACCCTTGACTGCTCTGCGAATACGGGAGAAGGATCGGCCCGTCGTATCGACCGCCAGAATCCCTTCCGATACACGTTCTTTGGCCGCTTCCATTGCAGTTGTAGCCTGCGCTATTTCCCCATTGATGGAACTGATCTGATCGGCAATCCGTGTCGCCGATTGCTCCGATTCCTCCGCCAGCTTGCGTACCTCTGCGGCCACAACAGCAAACCCACGGCCCTGCTCGCCTGCCCTTGCGGCCTCAATGGAAGCATTCAGCGCCAGCAAGTTAGTCTGACGGGCAATCCCCTTGATTATCCCCACGACGCCGCTGATCTGGTCAGTACGGCTATTGAGCTTATCGATCACACCGCCAAGCTCTTCCACTGTCTCGTGGATGCCGTTAATTTTGTCTACGACACTAATAACCGAATCGCCGCCTTCCGAAGCAGACACTGAGGTTTTATCCATCATCGCTGACACCTGATCCATAACCTCCGAGATCCCCATCACTTCGCTGGCTGTTGCTGTCGCACTCTCCATGCCTTTATGTACGCTGTTGACCTGGCGATCCATTCCTCCCGCTACCTCCTGGATGGCGATAGTCACATGTTCAATAGCCTTAGTGGTCTGCTCTGCATTTGCGGTCAGTTCCTCGGCGGAGGAAGACACGTTGTCCGTCATCTCCTGTACACCAATGATCATGCTTCGCAGATTGACCACCATGGACTGGAAGTTTCCAGCCAGCACGCCGACCTCATCCATGCGGAACCCATCGATATCCTTCGACAAATCACCCTCGGCGATCACCTCGGTAGCCTTTCTCAATCGGCGAAGTGGCTGAAGTATGGAATGGACATTAATATAGATAAGCACCAGTGCCACCAAAACGGAGCCAACGATAACCATCGTGGCGGTAGTACGGATAGGCGATGTTACGTCATTAACCTCATCCATACTAATCGTGCCCCCGATTCTCCAGCCCGTCAGTTCGTTGACCATATAAATCATCTTCTTGTTATTATCCTTATAAACGTAATCGAAGGAGCCTGCCTCCTGTTCGAACATCTTCTTCACAAATTCAACACCGGACTCTGCACCAATCGTCTCTGTGGGGTGGACCAAGAACTTCTTGCTGCTATCCAAGATAAGGATATAGCCTTCCTTCCCCACCTTAAGACTTGTCAGCTTGCTAAGCTCGGCCAAATTGAGATTCAGGGCCACAACACCATCACCGTTCTCCAATACGGCGGAGATCGCAATGACATTTTCTTTGTCAGCCGATTGGAAAGCCGGGGAGATCACTACCCCTTTGCTGTTCTTCAACGCATTGACATAGGAATTCTCCTTGCGTGGATCATAGTCATCAGGCAGCTTGGACCCGGAGGCATGCAATGCCTTGGCCCGGCTTGTCCCCACATAAATATCGAGTACATCGGAATGCAGCGCCGCATATTCCTTTAATCTGTTCTGGATGCCCGAAGATACCTCACCATTTGCTTCGCTGTTAATATCACCCGCCTTCAGTTGTCCGGCAAAGTATTGAATATCATTAATTTTGGACTGTAGGTTGGCATTAATGATGCTGTTGACCGCACCTACGCTCTCCTTCGCATTGTTAATCAATTGATCCTTCACTTCATGACTGGCCGATTGATAAGTCTGCCAGCCAATGATCATGCTTGGCACCAGCAGCACAAGCATGTAGGTGGCAACAAGCTTCGTACGGATGGAAATAACCGTATTTTTGTTCATGAGGTGTGATCACTCTCTCTTTCTTCTGGGTCTTAAGTAGGCATGTCTTCCGAAGTTAACAGCAACTTTATGTATATAATTATAATTCAGCTTAAACGACCGCTTTTCCTTCTCAGTCCCTTGAATATTCTCACACATTTCTTCATAATCCTCATATAAAAAGCCGAAAAAGACCACTTTTTTGAAAGCGGTCTTTTCTTATATCTGCTATAAAACATAACACAAAAAAACAAGGACGAAAGTCCCTGTTTTCTTAATTCGTTCTTTTCCCTTTGCAAGTTGGGCAAATTCCGCCGAAAACGACATGGGCGTGCCCAATGGTATAGCCTGTTTCGCTAGCAACTTCGTTTATCCATTCCTCCGGAACGTGACTCATTACTTCATCCACCGCCCCGCACACCTCGCATATAATATGCTGATGATCATCCATCCGGGCATCATATCGGCTTGCCGATTCGCCGAGCTTAAGCTCCTGGATCAGCTTCTTATCAGACAGATAGCGAAGGGAGTTATATACTGTGCCATATGCAAGATTGTGTCCCTGTTCCACCAGACGGTTCATTACCTCCGCAGCAGTTGGGTGATCATGCGAATTCCGAACAATATCGTAAACGGCTTGCCGTTGAGAAGTCAGATTAAGGTTTCTCATTTCGATCATCCTCTTATTTATTTTTAGATCAAGTATAAGTATTAAAGCCGATGCGGTCAATAACAATAGCCGGGTCTCTAATATATTTTATATAGCCATTTTCGCAAAATTCGCTAAAATGGACTTATCTATTCATTGAATCCAATGGATTTAGCCAATTTTCCATGCAAGGGGCCCTTGAAAGTTATGCTGATCGACCTGCTTACCAGCTTGTTTACTAATTTCTGTATTCTCGTTACATTCGTCTTCCTCTCCGGCAGTCTTTCCAAGCGATATAACTTTTTGGTCCGTACAATGTCGCCCCTGGCAGGCATCGTCGCCGGATTGATCTTCGGGCTCTTCGGCATCATTCTAATGAGCTACTCGTTCCCTATTGGACCGAATACCTACGCCAATCTGCGGCATCTGGCTATTATTATTGCAGGTGCTTATCTCGGCTGGCTTCCTGCTGCTGTCTGTGCTGTCCTTCTAGTCGTCAGTCGGCTCCTCTTCTATGATATTACATACAATTCTCTTTCCGCCGCCTTTTCCTTGCTGCTCTGCGGCGCCTGCTGCAGTTGGATCGCCCTGAAGCCTTGGACCCGGCTACGCAAAATGACCGTCAGCAATCTGGTCACCATGGGTCTCGTATTTGCTCTGCTGCTTAACAATCTGGACGGTTTCCAAGCGGTCATGCAGGTCTTTCCAATAGAACTGGCAGCTTCTCTTGCTACAGGCCTTATCATCTATTATGTTGCGGAGTATATCCAGCGCTCCAATGAATTGTTCAACCAGCTTGAGGTTCGGGCCACGACCGATTTTCTAACCGGACTGAATAACCGGCAGCAATTCCAGCGGCATTTGGAGAGCGAGTTGCTCCGGGCAGCGCAGCAGCGCGAGAGTTTATCCATGCTTGCGTTGGATATCGATCATTTCAAGACCATTAACGATACGTATGGACATCCAGCAGGCGATCAGGTACTGATTCAGCTTGCCCAGCGGCTGATCGGAGCTACCCGGCCTCAGGATGTTGTTTCTCGCAATGGTGGCGAGGAATTTTCGGTGCTGCTACCCATCTGCACGCTGCAAGAAGCCGGGATAGCTGGCGAACGGATCCGTGCAGCTGTAGAACAAGACTTGTTCCTTTTGCCAGACGGACAGCGGATCCCCGTTACCATCTCCGTCGGTGCAGCTTGCTGCCACCCTGATTATAATGAAGCTATCAGTCGCCTGCTGACTCAGCACGCCGACCAAGCGCTCTACCGGGCCAAGAATTCGGGGCGGAACAAGGTCTGCTACGAACCCCCTTACTCCCACGCGAACGAATCCTATGAGAGCCAGCTTATTTAATCATGCCAGAATATTTGACATCCACATCTACCAGTGTTTTAAATTCCAGATTCGGATAAATAGCCTTCCAGTCCCTCATCTCCGTGTCATTGTTGAAATGTCTTGAGGCGTAGCGCAATCCCCAACCAAACGGGTCCAGTCCGCTTCGTTGAATTTTGACCAAAAGTTTGTCAATCCCTTCCTTTAGCTCTTCTCCTCCAACCTTGGATATCTGCTGAAGGATCTGATGAGTGACCATATCCTGAGAGTTACTCTCTTCGAGAATACCCAGGATCTTCACCTTGTATTGAATGTAAGGCTTTCCCCCTTCAGAGGTAAGAATCCGATAACTTGCGGATGTGCCCTCCGTATAGTATTGGTACATCCCCCCTTTGTAATGAGCGGGCAGATTGGTCCGCAGCTCCCGACGTGTCAGCAGATTGAACAGCCTGGTTTCTTCGGGAGAAAGGATGAGACGGATTTTCTGTTTATCGAGTAGAGCGATCTTGTTAATCAGAAATTGCTCTGTTCCTTGAGATTCAATAATCGGAAGAGTGGGATCTATGCCCACCTCAAAAACATTTTTCATTAGCTGATAGGAGTACACGCTGGCGATAAAAGGCGACTCCGTCCCTTCCCCGCTCATCGCCATGATGAGCGAATTAGAAGGAATATGCTCCGACTGAGGCTTTATATTCAGCACTTTCAGCGCCTCTGGTCTGCCCACGCCAAAGTTCAGAATCAACTGGATATCCCTGCGCCGCACAGCCCAGTCCATAACATGGCGGATATCTTTTTCCGCAAGCTTTTCGCCCATAATGATTGATTTGCAATGCACGTAATCCAATTCCTTCTCCACTCTGGATTTCATCATACGGAGCGCTTCCGAGATGCTGTAGGATTCTTCCGTCAATATCTGCATTTTCTCATCAATCTTAGTAATATCCCCCTGCGGTACGGCCAGCTTCAGACTAACCTTAAGGTTACCTTCTTTCTCTCCAGGGTCGATCCCCATGGCAACCACGAATATTCGCCGGTCGATATCCTTGAAATCACAGCCAGCCGTCAGTAGCAACAGTATCGTTATTAGCAAAAAACCTGCTTTCTTCACGGATTCCGCCTCCTGGCCTTCCGCATTTTTATAACGCAGTAGAACAGTGTCGCTATCATCGACATTTCTCCAAGCCAGCGGATCTGCAGAAACCACTCAGCCAGTCGGTTAAGCTCATATTGGTCCATGAACATCAACAGCAGGGTAGCCACACAGAACAGCCCCAGGATGATCCATTCTTTCCACAGCTTCACTTTGGATGAATTTTTGTCTGCGAATGGCATAATACTCTTGAACAGCTCCAGCCCCACGTGCCAGTGTACGATCACACTCATGATGGATAGGGTCATATAGGCAAAATAAAAAATAAACAGCATCCGCTCAATCAAAAATGTCTCGATCCGAATGCTGTCAGCGGTTGAGAACCAAGTGTATACATGACGTTCGACTCCAATCGTTCCGAAATAGCCGATAGGCACCAGAAACGTCATTAAGAGCACAATCAATCCTTCCACAGCGATTAGCCAGACATGCCGGATCTTGATTTTGTGAAAAAGCCGGTTGAAGATGGCCAAATTGATATAGCCGCTGAACAAAAAAGTACCGGCAGCCATACTCTTGATATCCGGTTTATGCCAGATAAACGTCATGATCTGCAGCACAGAGTCCCAACTGAAATTAGGGTTGGTCAACGCTTTTACACTCGCATACAGAATTAGAGGTACGGTGATGCCTAGGATCACCTCAAGCGTGTATAACAAGGACAGACCATCTACCCGGCAGCAAAGACAGACCAGAATTAAAAAACCGATAACTACCGGGTAAGCCCCCGTATCCGGACTGATGAATCGTAAGGTAATGTCCACGAATGAGAGCAATGTGATCACCCCGGCTACATACCATAACACTCCGTAGATCAAGAGCATAGGTGTTGACACAAGCCTCGGCATAAGCGAATTGAAGATTTCCGGGATTCCCTTGCCAGGGAACTTGTCCATCAATTTGGTAAACACATAGACAAATGCTGTACCGACTGGCACCGCAATCAGAATCGACATTAACGCTCCGTCAAAACGTCTGTCCATCAGCTCTCTGGGCACAAAGTTAATAATGTTGATCAGACTGTTCATCAGAAAGAGACAGTAGAAATAGCGGCTTTTAACCATCAGTACCCCCGCCCTTCTTGAATTTACGGAAGCTGATATTGTCCATGAAGAATAGCCGGAAATAGGGCTGGCCGAAACTCCGCTGGCTGCATAGATAAATCATCATGCCAACCAGACAGGATACTACGCCAACCAGACCAAGAAAGGCAGCGGCAAAGACGAAGAAATATTTCAGCACACGAACCGAAAAGCTCATCATATTCAGCGGGATCAGAAAGTTCGAAATGGCGACTGCGGAGACCAGAATGATCATAATATTGCCGACCAGACCGGCTTGCGTGGCCGCCTGACCCAGAATCAGACCGCCAACCGTGGTCGCTGTCGGACCGATCGCCCGGGGTAGCCGAATACTCGCTTCTGTCAGGAATTCCATCATGATGAGCATGATTAGAACTTCCACAAAAGAGGGGTAAGGCACGGTTGCACGACTTCCCGCTACAAGCAGCGCAATCTGCACCCGGATGATCTCCGGATTGTAAGAGGTGAACGCAACATATAGAGCCGGAAGCCACAGCGTCATCGCTACTCCGATGACCCGCAGGAACTTCAGGAATCTTCCGACGAAGGGAAACTGGATTTTGTCATCCATAGCGGTAAAGAAATCATTGAAGATGGAAGGCAATACAATAGCATAGCCTGTAGTATCCATCATCAGCGCCACTTTGCCTTCGGAGAGGTTGAATACAACGCGGTCCGGCCGCTCCGTTACAATGGTCTTGGGGAAAATCCGCAGCTTGTCGCTGCTTAAATACTTCTCAAGCTCGCCTGTAGCCTGCAAAATATCCACCCTCAGGGTCTGGAGCTTTTCCTTGACTTCAGCCAGCACATCATGGTTCACACGGCTCTCATCATATAGAATTGCCATTTTGGTCCGTGACAGATTGCCAATCAGCATCGATTCCATTTTTAGTTGCGAGGATTGATAGCGTCGCCGTACCATATTGAGATTGACCGCTAGATTCTCGGTGAATCCGTCGGACGGCCCCTGGGTCACACTCTCTGTGATGGTCTCCGACACAGCGCTGTTCTCGGCATGTAGAACATCAAAGAAATAGAGCTGCTCCAGAATACCTACAGCAGCATAACCGCTCAGCAACAGTTCCAATGCCCGCTCACCCGTCGTCGCCTCTTCGCTGCCTGGGTAGGTACGAATGTAATCCTTATAAGCTTCGTTGTCCTCCATCTCATAGAACGGAGCAATAATACCGTGGCTGATCTTAACTGAATCTGTAATACTCTTGATAAAGACCAGCCGGGCATCACCAGTAGGCGCAAGCAGCCGTTTATCCTCCAGATCTGCGATATTATCCAGCTTGTCTGTGATCCATTCCAGGGAAGCAGCATGCTTCTGCGGTTGTTCTGACACTCTGGGCCCTCCCTTCTCTGGTTCCATTTTACGAAGATGTGTCCTTATTTTGGCATCATCGCCCGCAAATCATGCACCACCCTCTGAACCGAAGTTTCTTTTTGCCATGTTGTGGTAATAATTGAACAACGTAACGCAAAAGTAGGGAGGGATCAGAGCATGAATCCAGAGAACCGGCTTACGGCTAATTTGCCGCAGTTTCCTGAATCGTTATGGAAGGATACTGTCGATGTACCGACTTTCCCGCGACTGAACGGGAATCACCAAACGGACGTCGCGGTGGTAGGAGGGGGAATCACCGGGATCACGACAGCCTACCTGCTCTCCAAAGCCGGCTATAAGGTGACCCTGCTGGAGGCAGGAACCATCCTTAACGGAACCACCGGATTCACCAGCGCCAAAATCACTGCCCAGCACGGACTGATCTACCACGATCTCTTAGAGCACTTTGGAGAGGAACAAGCCGGCCTCTACTATAGATCCAACAACGAAGCTATGGAGTGGATGATCCGTACCGCACAAGAGCTGCATTTGTCTTGCGGCATGGCACGGGACGATGCTTACCTGTATGCCGATGCCGGAGATGACAGAGCGCGGAAACAGCTTGAAAAGGAATTCGAAGCTTACCAGACCCTGGGGTTACCGGGAAAATGGCTGGATTCGGTCTCTCTCCCCTTGCGGGCAGAAGGGGCTATTACCCTGCCGGGACAAGCCCGCTTTCACCCCCTGCAATATTTGCTGGGGCTACTTCAGGTCTTTCTTAAAAACGGCGGTACAGTGTACGAACATACAACCATTGCTGAAAAAGTAGAGAGCAGCGGCAAGCTTACGCTTTTCACCGAGCAGGATCAGCATGCCATTACCTGCAGTCACGCCGTCTCCGCTTCCCACTTCCCCTTCTATGACGGTGGGGCGCTCTACTTCTCGCGCCTGCATGCCGAACGCTCTTACTGCTTGGCTATTCAGCCGGAAATGCAGTTCGAGGGCGGGATGTACCTGAGTGCCGGGCAGCCTACCCGCTCCTTGCGGGCCGTGGAATGGGAGGGCCGCAAGCTAGTGATTGTCGGAGGAGACAATCATAAAACAGGCCAAGGCATTTCCACCTTTGGCCACTATGAGAATCTGGAGAAGTTCGCGGGGCAACTGCTGGGGATTAAGGTAATGCCTTACCGCTGGTCGGCCCAGGACCTGATCACCCTTGATAGAGTTCCTTACATTGGAAAAATAAAGGGCGATAAGGAGATCTATATCGCCACCGGCTTCGGGAAATGGGGGATGACCAGCGGCACCTTGGCAGCACAGATCATTACCGATCAAATCCAGGGCAAGGATAACCCCTACACAAAGCTGTACAATCCCTCACGCTTCAAAGCAAATCCTGGCATCAAAAACTTCATTGTGCAGAACGCCAATGTCGCCAAGGAGCTTATCGCAGGCAAGGTAGAGATCATCCACAAGAAGACCAAGGACCTCAAGCGGGACGAGGGGGCGGTTGTATTTCATGATGGAAAGCGTGTCGGTGCGTACAGAGACCTGGGAGGCCACCTTCATCTAGTCGACCGGACATGCACCCATCTGGGCTGTGAGTGTGAGTGGAATAACGGGGAGCGGACCTGGGATTGCCCCTGCCATGGCTCTCGCTTCTCCTATGATGGTGCCGTACTGGAAGGACCGGCCACGCTGCCCCTGGACATCATCAGTCCAAAAATCCCATGAGCTTCGAGTAGTTGAGGCAAGCATAGCGACGCTACCAAATGCGGCGGCGTGCTTGTCTTTGCCCGCTCAGGTATAATTGAAGCGGGAGTTGTTATCTATATTTTAAAAGGACGTGAAGCGAAGTTATGGATCTGAGAGGAAAAAGCGTTGTAATTACCGGCGCAGGTAAAGGGATCGGGAAAGCACTGGCCCTTGCGCTGGCCAAAGAAGGAGCTAACCTGGGCCTGATCTCCAGAACATCGGGCGATTTGGAAGCCTTGAAGGCCGCATTGACGGAAGTCTACGACGTCAAGGTTAGCATTGCTGTTGCCGACATTTCCGTAAAGGAAGAGGCAGAACGGGCTGTTGTTTCGCTCCAGAATGACCTTGGCGCTTTCGATGCGCTTATTAATAACGCCGGGGTTGCCCAGTTCGGTACTTTTCTAGAAATGGACCCAGCGGACTGGAGACGCCACCTTGAGGTCAATCTGTTCGGTGTTTACTATGTTACCAGAGCTGCACTGCCAGCTATGATTGAGCGCAGCAGCGGCAATATCATCAACATCTCCTCCACAGCGGGCGAACGCGGATTTGCTACAGGCTCCGCCTACTGTTCCTCCAAGTTCGCGCTGATGGGCATGACCGAATCGCTAGCTCAAGAGGTGCGCAAGCACAATATCCGGGTGACCGCGCTGACGCCAAGTACGGTCAACACTCCACTGGCTGAGAACGCAGGTCTGAAGATTGGCGACGAGGATCGTATGATGCAGCCGGAGGATGTAGCTGAACTGACTATTGCTGCCCTGAAGTTGCCGGATCGCGTCTTCCTCAAGACCGCCGGTATTTGGACCACGAACCCGCAATAAATAGTCTGTACCGCATATTCTCTCACTCATACTATCTTAGGGAGGTTCATTGCATGCTAGTAGTTACGAATACGATTAAAGTCAAGGAAGGCCATGGCGCCGCTATGGCCCAGCGATTTGCAGGTTCAGGCGGTGTACAGGACATGCCAGGCTTTGCGCGCATGGAAGTATGGCATGGCAGTGCCAAGGAAGGCGTGGAGGAATTAAAGATCTGTACCGTGTGGGAGAATGAAGAGAGCTTCAAGGGCTGGACCTCCAGCGAATCCTTCAAGCAGTCCCACCGCGGTGCCGGCGGCAGCGACGTTATTCTGGGTGCTTCGCTCGACAAATACGAGCTGCTGATTAGCCGTACGCCAGGGAACTAGTACACCTTAATGCTAGTGGTTGTTGGTGAGCTATTGGTTGATACGAGCGTACTAGTGGTTGATATAAGTGTGCTAGTGTCGATATGATCTACTGGTATTTGATATGGCTGAAAAAGGCCATTATGAGCCATCTCTAGTGCTACAATTATCATTGTGTTCAAGTGAAACTAAGTAGCCTAACCCCCTTAAACATAGGAATCAGGCTGCTTAGTTTTTGTCTTTGGATAGCTGTATATGACCGACCTAAGATCTGAGTAAGCGCCTCGGCCGTCACTACGATGGCTTATTTAGGCTTCCGATCGCTGTTAACTCCAGCTTTGTTTATTAACCCTGATAGCGCCTAAAATCGAGAAGCAGCTCATATTTTCGACGTGAGCTTTCCTCTGAAGACCTTTCAGGCGAGCGTCTCACTCCTACAATCCCTAACTTTCTCCTTCGTTCCTCCCCATCTTCTTGTTGTGTCAGTAGAAAAAGAGTGCACCCATCGCTTCCAAAGGGCAGGGGAATATAACGGCATTTTTGCACCTTAAATTGGCTGCATCTAGGCGTCGAATTCAATTAAGGTCATTTTGCGATTAGAATAAATAGTGGACACTCGTTAATTTTAGGGTTTGTAATTCCAAGCTGAACTTCGCTTTTCTCACCTTTTTATAAGGATTATAGAAATATCTCCGCTTTTTATAAACCACTCACTACTTGCCTCTGGCTAAACCAAAAATAAGAGGGCTAAATCTTCATTACTTCAATAATCCGCTATATTCACGAAGACAAACAAAAAAAACAGCACTCATATGAGCTGCCTTTAAGCTATTACCTTTCTTGCGAAACTTCCAAAGCTTTTGTTCCCACATTGGTTCCCTACCATCTTGTGAACAAACGAAACCTAGTAATCCTTGGTACATAAGGATTTTATTTTTCTCTAGGTCAGAGGTCCTTAGCGTTGTAAATTCGCGCTTTGCTGGCGGTACTCCTTTATGAGGATTGCTATATTTAATGGTCGATTATTTACTGGTTTTGAAGTGCCAGAAGATCACTATCACAACGCTATCAAGCGTATTAAAGAAGAGGATTCCTCATAATGAAGAACTCAACTCTGACGAAACGAGTCGAGAATAGAGTTATATAAAGTATTTACAGTAATAATTTTCTATGGTATTGTATATATACAAATCCATAATATGGATTTAAATTATAATAACTGGAGGGAATTATATCATGAATCTTAAGTCCATTTTCAAAGGAGTAGTGTCATCGGCTCTTGCAGTTAGTCTAATTACTGGAGTTAGTACTTTACCGACTTTTGCGCAGTCGACTGAAAGTTCGTCGGAAAATTATGCAACTGAAGATGGAGTAATTAAGCCTTTTGACATGGATGTTTCAAGTGGCAGTTATTCAGGAACAGGATTTTCGACTACATACAAATTATCAAGTGCTAATGGGAAAACAGTAAATTTCTGGATTAAAAATACTGGCGATGTAAGCGTGAAAATTACAATTAATGGAGGTTCTGAAACCACTTTCGCACCAGGTAAGAGTGGTCACATTAGTGCTTCAGTTGGTGTCTTCGCTAGCAATTATGTTTTTAAAGCTTCAGCAACGCCTAATGGTGGTAGTATTGGTATAGATTATAAGATTGCTCAAAGAGACTGAGGAAATACCCTAAATAGAAAAGTCGATTTCCTGTAAGTTAATGGTATTATCCCCTTTAAGTAGACACTCAAAAAAAACCTTGTGTTAACATGAGGAAACGAGTGAACTTGGAGGGGATTTTTGTATGGCAAAAAAGGGACAGATATTTCAAGCGTACACAGAAGAATTCAAAATGAAAGCCATTCAAACGTATCTAACGGGCTCAGAGAGTTATAAAGTCGTTGCAGGGAGATTAGGGATTAGGCACTGCACCCAGCATCGAAAGGGGGAGCCCCTCGATACGCGCAAGGGCCTATCAAGTCCTATGAAGGGACGTCCCCGTACGGCGTTTTCCAGCATCGAAGAAGAACGGGATTACTTGAAAGTACAGGTGGACTACTTAAAAAAGCGATATCCAAATCTGGTAACGGAGCGAAGCTTAGACTTCAAGATAACTACAAAGTAATTGAAGAACTCGTGACTTACATGGCATTACGCGCCTGTTAGCCGTTGCAGGGCTATCTAGGGCTAAT
>NZ_MAQW01000034.1 GCF_001682855.1 Bacillus sp. FJAT-27264
TCGTTTCGGATTCAGTTTTCAGGAATCAAGTAATAAGAGATAAAGTCCTAGCGGCTTGTATTTCGAAAACTTGTGTTTAGCATTTGGCGATGCTGAGACCTGTATAATGCATTTGTACCGCAAATGCCCGTTTGGTGGCGATGGCGGAGGGGTTCCACGCGTACCCATCCCGAACACGACCGTTAAGCCCTCCAGCGCCGATGGTACTTGGACCGAAGGGTCCTGGGAGAGTAGGACGCCGCCAAGCACATGAGCCCTTGTTGATTTAATCAACAAGGGCTTTTTTGTGTTTTTATAATAAATCTATNGTTGTCTAAAGATTCAAATTACAGAGTAAATCCCAGAAAAGTTTGTGGGTAAATACAGGAAAAGTGTAAACTATTTAAAGTTACCCACATGTGGATAAAGGATTTTAAGTGCTTTTTAGGTGAGTACTCCCCAGATTATGTGGATAGGCAGTGGGATATGTGGATACTGCCTACAAAACCGATAGATATTTTATATGAAAGAAGGATACCTATGGATAACTCTAACAAACTTGTGTGGATAGAGAAGCAGGTTGTACATGCTAGCGATACAGATTATCGTTCCAATGCCAAGTTGTCTTTTATTCTGGATATGATGCAACGTGCAGCAGATTCTGCGGTAGGAGGGCTAGGGGTTAGTCTGGAGAAAATGCTAGAGGCAGGAATGGCGTGGATGCTAATTACACTGGACATTGATTTTCGATCCACACCACGGCCGAATGACAGGCTATCTGTTCGAACCTGGAGTAAGGGAACCAAAGGCGCTTTGTGGCAGCGGGATTACCGAATTTTTGATAGTAGTGACAATGAGATCGCGAGCGCGCGCTCCATTTGGGCTCTGGTTGATATCGAAAAACGCAAAATTCTCCGGCCTTCAGCACTACCAGTTCCAGTGGAGCACTATGTAGCTGATTCAGTAGGAGAGATGTCGAGCAAAGTGGAGATCCCTGAGGAGCTGCTTATGCAGGAAGCTTATCGTTATCAGGTAAGATACAGCGGACTGGACAATAACGGGCATTTGAACAATGCCAGATACGGTGATTTATGTTGTGATGCGCTGTCTTTGGATGAATGGGGTGGAAGAACGATTAAACGTTTCAGAATTACTTATTTGCAGGAAGCGACCTTTGGACAGGAGATAACAATTACCCGCTCTTCGGTGGAAACTGAAGGGACGTTTGTCCAGGGGATTTCCGGCGATACGGTGATTTTTACGGCTTGTCTAACATTTGCAGAGTAAGAGCAGCAGAGGTAGAAGCGCGAAGTTAGGAGTATTAGTTTAGAAAAATAAGTAGAAGTGAAAGTAAAAGTAGATGCGTCAAGCTAAAATAGAATTAGGAGTAGAAATAGAAGTAGAAATAGAAATAGAGTATGCACAAAATTAAGACCCGGTCTGGTTAGAGGCTCGGGTCTTTTGTTATCTAACCTATTATGAAGAAATATAAACATTTATTAGGTAACTGTTTTTTTAACTATCGAATTATAGCAGTTCTAATGGAATATAAATTTCGCTAAGAGAGGATTCATTGTCCGGACCGAGATAGGCATCGCCATAGTATTCAAACTCATAAGGAAGTGACAGACGGTAATCGGTCTTGGGTAGCCATATTCCATAAATGTATTTATAGGTAGAAGATATTTCCCTAGAAAGGCCTTTATGTATGAATCTGAGGTATCGGGCTGGCGGGAGTCTGTGAATAGGAAAATCAGCGCTGGGGCCTGTATGCGACAAAATGTTTAAAGATTCATCCAGGAAGGAAGTTTCTAAGACTCTACTTTGGAAATCATGATGTTTTTTACTTTGCTCCAACAAGGAAGCAAGTAACTCACATGCGCACATGACCGAAAATGCACTGTGATCATCCTCTTCAGGCCAATAAGCGACTTGATAGTATTTTTCTGGAAGCTTGCGCTGGGGAATATTATGAATGCTATTAAATAGTCGGGGCCAGGTTTGAGTGATGACATCGGGATTGTTTTTTACCCTGGCGAGAGGTCCTTGAAGGATGATCTCACCCAGCTCAACGAGCTGTGGAGGCGTGCTAAATGTAGCTGACAAATGCAGTAGATCGCGTTCATGCATTCTATGAAGCAGAGGGAGCATCGTCCCGGCCTGCCTCTTTCGGACAAGTGTGGGGGTGGTGTGCAGTAGTCTTTTGAAAGCCCGGGTGAAGGTCTCATAGTTATTAAAATGATAATGAAGCGAGATGTCCAGAAATGAGCGATCCGGACTGTGGATAATATCCAGAGCGGCTTCAGTGATTTTTCGCCGGATGATGTATTCCCCAGGAGCCATTCCAGTAACCGCTTGAAACAAGCGTATGAAATGGTAGAGAGAATATCCCATTGCGTTAGATAGTGCAGCTACAGGAAGAGACGCTGTGAGGTGGTCCTCTATAAGATTCAGAGCTTTAAGAATAAGCTGGCGGTTGTTCATGGTTCTGCCTCCTGTAGCCGTGATTTAGATATTTTAACTTGGATCGGGGAGCCACCAATCACCCCAGTTAGCAGACCAGGAAGGGACGCGCACATCTTTAACACGATCGGTACTTGGGAAGTAAGCCTTGATGTCGAGGATAGAGGTGCCGGAATAAGCGTCCAATCCAGCAACCTCTATTATGCCGGTGTCTCCGTCCACGGATAGAATAGCTGCGACACTGAGACCTAAAGGATTCGGACGAACAGGTGAGCGGGTGGCGAATACCCCTGTGATTGGCGCATCATATGGCGGGTCGATCTGTGTGGTCTGACGGAAGTGATCCTCCGCAAATTCATGCAACCACCATAGAATCTGGCAGTGACTGAAGCTGGATAACCCCTTTAATGCGGGAGCAAACTCAGAGCTGATTAGAATGCGCTGTCGGTTTCCCCCGGATGTTGTAACTGAACCTATCGGAACTATAGTATAGCTTTCTTTTTCACACATGGCTGTGACTCCTTTCTGATATGAAGTACATTGTAATTGTATAACCGCCAGCATAATCAGTCCTGACGTTATTTGCTGTCTTTCATTTAATGCTATAATAATTCCGTATGGAAAGGAGAGAGTTATGAAGGTACTGGTATTGGCGGAGAAGCCGTCTGTAGCGCGGGAGATTGCGCGGGTTATGGGATGTAAGGAGAAGCAGAAGAGTTATATTGAAGGACCTAAATATATAGTCACCTGGGCGTTGGGACATTTGGTTGGCCTGGCGGAGCCTGAGGATTATAACAATAAATTTGCGACCTGGGCTTTGGAGGATCTGCCGATCCTGCCCGAGAAGGCGAAGCTTAAGGTGCTGCGGGAGACGAGCCAACAGTACAAGGCGGTACAGCATCTGATGAAACGGCAGGACGTCGGGGAGCTGATTGTGGCTACCGATGCTGCGCGTGAAGGGGAGCTGTTAGCGCGTTGGATTATGAACATGGCTGGTTGGAAAAAGCCGTTCCGGCGCCTTTGGATCTCTTCGCAGACGGATAAGGCGATCAAGGAAGGGTTTGCTGCGCTGCGGCCGGGCAAGGATTTTGACCGGTTGTATGAATCGGCACGCTGCCGGGCAGAAGCCGACTGGATGATTGGGCTGAACGTCACACGGGCATTGACCTGCAAGTTCGGCGCACCGCTATCGGCGGGACGGGTGCAGACACCATCACTCGGAATGATCATGGATCGGGAAAATGAAATTACCAGCTTCCGTTCGCAGGATTTTGAGACCTTGTCTGCTGATTTTGGGCATTTTCAGGCTGGCTGGCGGGCCAATGGTGGAGATGGACGGATTTTTGATAAAGAGAAGACAAAGGCTTTAAGTGAGAAGCTTACCGGACGGAACGGACGGATTTCGAAGGTGCAAAAAAGTGAAAAGAGCGAGCCGCATCCACTCGCTTATGACCTGACGGAGCTGCAACGCGATGCTAACCGCAAGTTCGGCTTCTCGGCGAAGCAGACATCCAGTGTATTGCAGCGTCTTTATGAGCAGCACAAGTTGGTGACTTATCCGCGTACGGATAGCCGTTATTTGTCCTCCGATATGACGGGTACACTGAAGGAGCGTTTGGATAGTGTGGCTGTCGGGCCATATGCGACACTGGCTCGTCCGCTACTGCGGAAACCGCTGCCTATCACGAAGCGAATTGTGGATGATAGCAAGGTGAGCGATCACCATGCGATCATTCCTACGGAGCAGACGGTGCTGCTGAACGGGTTAAGCACGGAGGAACGGAAGCTGTACGACCTGATCGTACGGCGCTTCATCAGCTTGTTCTATCCACCGGCCCGCTACGATGCTGTAGCGGTGACTGTACAGGTGGAGGGCGAGAGCTTCCACGTCAAAGGCACCACGGTAAAAGATGCCGGATGGCGTGAGGTTTACGGCGGCGATATGAGTAACGACGACGAAGATGAGAATGCGGCGGATGAACCAGCCGCAAGTGGTGTGAAGCTCCCCGAGCTGCGCGAGGGCGAGACGGTTACGGTCCGGCGCTGCATGGTCAAAGCCGGACGAACTCAGCCGCCGAAACGGCACACGGAGGCGTCGCTGCTAACGCAAATGGAGAAGCACGGGCTGGGCACCCCAGCCACACGCGCCGACATTATCGAGAAGCTGGTCAGCTCGGATACGATCGAGCGCCAAGGGAATCAGCTGCATCCGACAGGAAAAGGGAAGCAGCTCATCGGGCTGGTATCGCCACAGCTGCGCACCCCGGATCTCACTGCCCGCTGGGAAGCGGAGCTGGAGAAGATCGCACGCGGTCAAGGCCGTCCTGAGCCATTCCTGCAAGGTATTCGCAGCATGGCTCAGGAGCTTGTATCTGGGGTGAAGACGAGTACGGCGGAATACAAGCCGCATAAAGTCTCCAGCAGCCATTGCCCGGAATGCGGAACAAGACTTTTGGAGAAGAAAAGCAAACGGGGCAAGATGCTGATCTGTCCGGCAGACAGCTGTGGCTACACCCGTTCGGGAGAGAAGCGCCTGTCCAACCGCCGTTGTCCACAGTGCCATAAGAAAATGGAACTGAAAGAAGGTAAGGCTGGACTGTATGTACAGTGCCTCGGCTGCGGTATTACAGAGACGATGGATAAAGACCACAAGCATGTTAACAAGCGTGAGCAGCAGAAACTGGTGCAGCAGTATAGCAAGCAGGAGAGCATCGGCTCCAACCTGGGTGAGCTGTTAAAGGCTGCAATGGAAGGAAAGAAAGGAAGCGAGTAGTGCCGCGTAACTTCGAATAGAAGGAGCGACGAGGAGCAATAGTAGCAAGCTGGGCATTCTCTTGTTTAGAATCTAGGAAGTAGCTAAAAGCTTCGCAATAGAGGGTGTGGGCTGAAGGTTCAAGCGTTATGAATCGGTAAATTCCTGTTGGGGCATGGTATTGGTCGGTTCAGGCTAATTAATTTTTAAGTTCAGCTTATAATAGGAAAGAAAACAAAATACGAACAAAGCTGCTTGGATCAGAGCAGAAGGCAGAAGCAGCCGTTAATCATTACAAGTAAACGCTCCTCGCCTTCAATCTTGTTCATACAATTAAGTAAATGTTTTGGAGTCAGAAAAGTAATCTAATCTCAGCGAAAAGAGAAGAGAAAACTAGGTAGCTTGACTCTAAAGATATGAAAGGACTCGGTGCTGGTTGCCGAGTCTTTTTTTGTATAGTGCACGTAGAAGGAGCTTATAATAAGGATAATCGATATATAAATTTTACGTTAACGTTAACATTATATATAATATAAGAGTAGTCAAAATAATTAAAAATTAATGAACTTATAGATTGGAGCAGGAGGCCGTTATGAGCTGGTTAAAGATTGAACAGGTCGCGCAGGAGACCGGGCTAACCAAACGAACAATTCGTTATTACGAAGAGATGGGGCTGCTGGCATCACCGCAGCGGAGCGAAAAGGGTACGCGGTTATATACCGAAGAGGACATAGAGAGTCTCCGCAGGATTATGGATGCAAAGGAGGTCCTGGGCATCTCACTGGTGGATTTGCAGCAGTTTGTAGCCTTTCATGATTTGCTGGAGAGCTATCGCAACCATTATAAAGGGAGATCCGAAGTGCCAGGCCGGAAGGAAAAGCTAATTGAACTGGAGCAGAAGCTAGGTGAACAGTTGGAAGCTCTGGACCGGAAGCTGGAGAAGATGACATCATTCCGTGCAGAGCTGGAGGATATGAGGAAGCGGTCCAGGGATGTTCTGGAGCAACTGGAGTCATAGGAGAGTTGAGTCATACTAGCTGAAAAAGATGACATTATTCCGTGCAGAGCTGGAGGATATGAGGAAGCGGTCCAGGGATGTTCTGGAGCAACTGGAGTCATAGGAGAGTTGAGTCATACTAGCTGGAAAAGATGACATTATTCCGTGCAGAGCTGGAGGATATGAGGAAGCGGTCCAGGGATGTTCTGGAGCAACTGGAGTCATAGGAGAGTTGAGTCATACTAGCTGGAAAAGATGACATTATTCCGTGCAGAGCTGGAGGATATGAGGAAGCGGTCCAGGGATGTTCTGGAGCAACTGGAGTCATAGGAGAGTTGAGTCATACTAGCTGGAAAAGATGACATTATTCCGTGCAGAGCTGGAGGATATGAGGAAGCGGTCCAGGGATGTTCTGGAGCAACTGGAGTCATAGGAGAGTTGAGTCATACTAGCTGGAAAAGATGACATTATTCCGTGCAGAGCTGGAGGATATGAGGAAGCGGTCCAGGGATGTTCTGGAGCAACTGGAGTCATAGGAGAGTTGAGTCATACTAGCTGGAAAAGCTGACATCATTCCGCGTAGAGCTGGAGGACATGAGGAAGCGGTCCAGGGATGTTTTGGGGCAACTGGAGTCACGGGAGGGTTGAGCTCACACTAGCTGGAAAAGCTGACATCATTCCGAGCAGAGCTGGAGGATGTGAGGCAGCGGTTCAGGGATGTTTTGGAGCAACTGGAGTCACAGGAGAGTTAAGTCATACTAGCTGGAAAAGATGACATCATTCCGTGCAGAGCTGGAGGATATGAGGAAGCGGTCCAGGGATGTTCTGGAGCAATGGATGGGGTCTAGGGATAATCATCAGGGTTTGGACAGCTTGAGATCTACATTTGGAGGGAAAGAAAATGGGAATAAATTCGGAAGGTTTGCAGCACAATGCCGGAAGATTGACTCAGCCACGGGCGGTTTGGGCCGTGGCTTTTGCTTGCGTCATTTCTTTTATGGGACTTGGGTTGGTGGACCCGATTTTGCCAGCCATCGGAAAACAACTGCATGCTACGCCGAGTCAGGTATCATTGTTGTTCTCCAGTTATAATCTGGTGACAGGCATTGCGATGTTGGTTACAGGTTTCATTTCCAGCCGGATCGGGATGAAATGGACGATGATGACGGGGACGGCATTGATTGTCCTGTTCGCCCTGCTGGGCGGAATGTCAGGCAGCATTGGACAGCTTGTTGGCTTCAGAGCAGGCTGGGGTCTCGGAAATGCATTATTCATTGCCACGGCGCTTTCGGCCATTGTAGGCCTGTCGGTGCGCGGCTCGGCCAAGGCGGTTATTTTATATGAAGCGGCCTTGGGGCTGGGAATTTCGGTCGGACCGCTGCTGGGCGGTGAGCTGGGTTCGATTTCGTGGCGCGGGCCGTTCTTCGGCGTAGGCGCACTGATGGCCATTGCTTTTATATCCATAGGATTATTGATGCCGAAAGTTCCAAAACAGAAAAGCCGGGCTTCCCTGGCTGATCCTTTTAAGGCGCTTAGACATCCAGGCTTGCTGGTGCTGGCCATCACCGCATTTTTATACAACTTCGGGTTCTTCACATTAATGGCGTACACGCCGTTTGTAATGAATCTGGATGAGCATGGTCTAGGTTATGTGTTCTTCGGCTGGGGCTTGCTGTTGGCCTTCACTTCGGTCTTTGTGGCTCCGCGTCTGCAAAAAAGGTTCGGGTCGATCCGCTCCATGTCTGTCGCGCTGCTGCTTTTTGCCCTTACGCTACTGGTCATGGGGATCTGGACCTCTTCACAAATTACGATGATCCTGGCAGTAATCATTGCAGGAGCTTTCCTCGGAACTAATAACACGCTTATAACAACCGCTGTTATGGAGGCGGCACCTGTAGAGCGGTCCACAGCATCGGCTGCGTACAGCTTCGTGCGTTTCATCGGCGGTGCATTGGCACCTTGGCTGGCGGGCAAACTGGCGGAATGGTACAATCCGCATGTTCCTTTTTACATTGGGGCATTATTCGTTGTGGTGGCGGTAGGTATAGTCATATTCGGACGCAAGTACCTAACACATGTGGATACGGCATCTGCCGGACACTGAGAGATTAGCTGTCGATAGAGAGAGAAAGGGATCTGGAGTCTCATATGAGCCGAGTAGTTGGAACATTCTTAGCAGCACCGACTTGACTCACTGTAAAATCCGAAGGGTATTAAGTGGTTCGCTCCATCATCTTCCAAACCTGAGAGGGATGTGTTTTACTTAAAGGGCCGAAGACGAACCCTGTGAAACACCAAGCCTTCGGACATGAAGGATGGAGCAGGTGATGGTATGTCCGATCTGCGACAGGCAGATCAACTTGCATCGGCAGGTACCTCACAGCGAGGTCGGAACAGCCGGTTTTTCTTTTTGATCATTGTTTATTTCTATTGGTTTTCTTCTTATATTTATGTTCCAGTGCTTTCACCTTATGTGGAGCATTTGGGTGCTTCCTACATGATGGTTGGCATGGTGCTTGGTGTGTACGGGCTGATGCAGATTTTGTTCCGTTTGCCAATGGGCATCGGTTCGGATTATATGAACCGCAGGCGGCCGTTCATTTATTTGGGACTTATTGCAACGGCCGCGAGTTGTTTTCTATTCATGTGGGGTGCAGCGCCTGGATGGGCACTTGCAGCACGGGCTGTGTCCGGTATTTCGGCATCGGCATGGGTGGTTTACACGGTGATGTTCACAGGATATTTTTCTAAGGACGAAGCTGGAAAAGCAATGGGTATGCTGCAGTTTACTACGGTGATCGCCCAGCTCTCAAGCATGATGATCAGTGGATATATTGTCGATCACTGGGGCTGGGGTGCACCGTTCCTGATCGGCGGCGTTGTTGCTATCTTGGCCCTGTTATTGGCCCTCCGTCTGCCGGAGCAAAGGCTGGAACGAAGTGAGGGGGCTATGCAGGTCAAGGATTTGGCACTTGTCATCAAGGAGCCGCTACTGGTCAGGGTGTCCCTGTTATCGGCTTTGGCCCATTGTGTGCTGTTCATTACGATGTTTGGTTATACGTCAAATCAGGCGCTGAGCATCGGGGCGAGTAAAGAAAGTCTGGGCTGGCTGACACTGGCCTTCATGGTCCCGCATGCGTTTGCGACTCTCTATGGTTCTCGTATGTTCGGAAAGCTACTGGGTGACTGTGGGACATTGCTATTGGGTTTTGTCGGAACGGCATTGTGCACTCTATCCATCCCATTCATGCCGACGCTTGCCGCACTATGCATCACTCAAGTGGGCAACGGGTTTATGCAGGGACTCATTTTCCCGCTGCTGCTAGGTAAGTCGGTCTCGGGCGTTGATCCGTCTAAACGGGCTACGGCTATGGGTTTTTACCAAGCGGTGTATGCTGCAGGGATGTCGGCTGGACCGTTCGTAGCTGGCTGGATGAGCTCGGCGTATGGTCTTGCGGGGGGATTTTGGCTAGGAGCAATTGCAGCTGCCTTGGCGGCGGTGTTGTCGCTGGTCTGGATTGAGGGGAAAGTGCCCGCGAAGAAGGTTTTGCGCTGAGAGGGCCAGGCTGCCAGAATGTTAGAATGCAAGAGCTGAATGGCAGAGTAGAGGAGCAGGGACGTAAGAATACCAGAATGTTCGGAACTCCAGAACTCCAGAATTCCAGAACTCCAGAATTCCAGAACTCCAGAAAATCGGAACGGTAGAAGCATGAGAACTCAGAATGCTAGAACATGGAATGGTCGAAATATGAGACCTCGGAATGCTATAACATCGTAAGGGCCGAAACATGAGTACTCGGAAAGCTGGAACAGCGGGACGGTAGAACACGGAAAGCGGGAAAATCGGAACAGTCGAAATATGAGAATACGGAATGCTGGAACATCGGGAAGGTCAGAATATAAGAACTCGAAATGCTAGAACAACGGAACGGTCGAAATATGAGAACACGGAACTCGGGACATCGGAATGGTCAGAAGATGAGATCTCCGAAAGTCTAGAACACCGGAACGGTCGAAACATGAGAACAGGAAGCGTGGAACGTCAGAACGCTGGTGCGGATTATTGGTTTTTTGTGAAAAGGGTAATATAATAAGAAGTAGATAGGTTGCAAGGAGGAGGGGCCGGAAAGAATGGTCAAATTGGTCATGGTGTGGTTTGTGGTGATTAATGTTATCGGGTACGTGGTCATGTCCGAGGACAAGAACAAAGCCCGTAAAAGGCGGGATCGGGTGCCGGAAAAGACCCTGTTTCTGCTGGCGGCCATGGGCGGAGCGCTAGGTGTGCTGATCGCAATGTACCGCAAGCGCCACAAGACGCGACATCTGTCCTTCAGGATCGGAATTCCGCTGCTGCTGCTTCTGAATGCCTTGCTCTACAGCTATTTTCTAAGATGATGGCATTATGAATCTCATGATTGCTATACAAAACAGAAAAAGAGGTGGCGTACATGTTATTCTCTAAAATTTTGCTCGCCTATGACGGTTCTAAGGCTTCCAATCAAGCATTGGAGCGCGCAATTGAACTGGCCAAGGTCACACCAGGTTCATCCCTGCATGTCGTACACGCATTTGATTTCCCGCGCTTTTTCATCGGGGAAGCTCTCGCGCCTCTGCCGGCTTCGGTGAACAAGGAATATTATGATCTCGCAGTGCAGACGACCGAAGAAGTGAAGGGACGTCTTGAGGCGGAGGGACTGAATGCCCATGTAGAGCTGCTGCAGGGTTCACCTGCCGAGATCATTTTGAATTATGCCAAGGAGAACGGTGTGGATGTGATTGTTATCGGCAGTCGTGGACTTGGCGGGATACGTGAATTCGTTCTAGGAAGTGTCAGCCATAATGTCGTGCAGAGTGCGCGTATTCCAGTGCTGGTCGTCAAATAAATAGATTGCAGGGGAGGCCGCTAACGGCTTTCCCCTTTTTTGCGTAAAGCCTGTTCAGACCGTCATGGGCTCACAAACTTGAAGGTGGAGACTATCCATTCCTGTTAGCCTTTGTAAGAAAATAAATCTGTTTTGCAGAACTATAGCCCTTTATTACGAAAGGAAATATACTCAAAAGCGAACGTTTCAACTTTTGTATTTTACAATGTTCGTGTTTAAGTTGACATGATGTGTAGGGCGTTGTTAAACTAAAGCTATGAACAGCTCGTATAAAGCCGGGGATATGGCCCGGAAGTTTCTACCCGGGAACCGTAAATTACCGGACTACGAGGAGATGTGATGAAGGATAGCCGCAGCAGCACCGGGTCTGTATAACAGGCTGATGTTGTATGTGCTTTTCCCGCACCGGATGAAACGTCATTCAGGGATAGCGGGACCCGCCCTCATGTATTTCCTTGGCAGTCCGATCCTCCCGCAGCAAAATGCGTCTGGAAATCGGGCTTTTTTTTTCGGAATTGTGGAAAACTATGTGTATCCATCTTATCGTTACGGAAGGCAGGGTCAAATCATGTCTGTGCAAGTCGGTGTTATCATGGGCAGTACATCGGATTGGGAAACGATGGAGCACGCCTGTGCAGTGCTTGACGAACTGGAAATATCCTATGAGAAAAAGGTAGTGTCCGCGCATCGTACGCCGGACCTAATGTTCCAATATGCAGAGGAAGCGGTGGGGCGTGGCCTCCGCGTCATTATTGCAGGCGCAGGCGGAGCAGCGCATCTGCCAGGAATGGTGGCAGCGAAAACGATACTGCCAGTCATTGGCGTGCCTGTGCAATCCAAGGCGCTGAATGGCTTGGATTCGCTGCTCTCGATCGTGCAGATGCCAGGCGGTATTCCGGTGGCGACAGTAGCGATCGGCCGTGCCGGCGCCGTGAATGCGGGCCTTCTGGCCGCGCAAATCATCGGCGCGTTCGATCCTGTGGTACAGGATCGAGTACAGCTCCGGCGGGATGCCATTACCGCCGGAGTGCTGGAAAGCAGTGACAGTTTATGAGGCCGGAGGCACAGAAGCTGCCCGCTGCGGATGTGGCGGGCGGCGCGGGTTACGGCGGCGCCGCTCGTGGGCCGCTGGATGCTACAGCGGCTGGTGGTTCTGGTTCGTTAACGGCCGGCGGAACGAACGGTGTAACGGGGACGTCTGGGGCGGCCGGTGGGGCTGGAACGGAGACGTCCGGATCGGCAGCGCCCCGGACACTGTTGCCAGGCGCGACTATCGGCGTGCTCGGCGGCGGCCAGCTTGGCCGCATGCTGGCGCTCGCCGGCAGCGCCATGGGCTACCGCTTCGTGGCGCTGGACCCTGCGCCGGATGCGCCCTGCGGGCAAGTGACGCCGCAGATTACAGCGGCGTACAACGACCGGGACGCGGCGCGCGAGCTGGCGCGCCGCTCCGATGTCATCACGTACGAGTTCGAGAACGTCGACGCAGGCGTAGCCGCGCTGCTGGCGGAGGAATCGTACGTGCCGCAGGGCAGTGCGCTGCTGTATACGACACAGCACCGCCTGCGTGAAAAAGCTGCGATCGAGGCTGCCGGCGTGCCGGTCGCCCCGTACCGCAAGGTGGGCAGCCTGGCCGAGCTTGAGGCCGCGGCTGCCGAGCTCGGTCTGCCCTGTGTGCTGAAGACAGCCACAGGGGGCTATGACGGCAAGGGACAAGCCGTCATCCGCGAGGCGGCACAGCTCGAAGCGGCGTTCCGGCAGGTAGCGCCGGGAGCCGCAGTGGCTGGCACGCCCGCCGGTGAAGCGGGCGCATCAACCGCAACAGCCGTTCCGGAGCTGGTGCTGGAGAAATTCGTTGCTTTTCAATGCGAAATCTCCGTGGTTGCCGCTCGCAGCGCGTCTGGTGAGGTGAAGAGCTTCCCGCCTGCGGAGAATATCCATGTGAATAACATTCTGCATCTCTCTATTGTGCCTGCACGGGTGCCGGAAGAGATTCAGCGCAGAGCCTGTGAGCTGGCAGAGAGACTGATCACCGGATTGAACACTGTCGGCCTGCTGGCCGTGGAGATGTTCGTAACGGAGGCTGGTGAGTTGTTCGTCAATGAGCTGGCACCAAGGCCGCATAATTCTGGGCATTATACCATGGATGCCTGTGCGACCTCGCAGTTTGAGCAGCATGTGCGGGCGATCACCAATCTGCCGCTGGGAGACACGACACTGTTAACCCCGGTGGTCATGGTCAATGTGCTCGGGCAGCACTTGGAAGGTGCGGTAAATACGGTCAGCGCTTATGATGAAATAGCCAATAAGCTGGGGGTTATCCCCAAGCTTCATATATATGGCAAGACAGAGAGCAAAAATGGTCGTAAAATGGGCCATATCAACCTGCTTTGCAAGGACACCGAAGATGGGCTGTCCTGGGTAGAGCAATCTAACCTTTGGAGGAACTGAAAAGATATGATCGAACGTTACAGTAGACCGGAAATGCGGGCCATTTGGACCGAAGAGAATAAATTTGCCGCATGGCTGGAAGTAGAATTGTGCGCGTGTGAAGCATGGGCCGAACTCGGCGTAATCCCACATGAAGATGCGGCTAAGCTGCGTAAGGATGCCAAATTCGATATCGACCGCATTAATGAGATTGAGCTGGAAACTCGCCATGATGTGATCGCTTTTACCCGTGCTGTATCCGAGAGCCTTGGTGCGGAGCGTAAATGGGTGCATTACGGCCTGACTTCTACGGATGTCGTTGATACCGCGCTGGGATATCTGTTGCGCCAAGCGAACGAGATTTTGGAGAAGGACATTATTAACTTTATTGAGATTCTGAAAGACAAGGCGATTGCCTATAAAGATACCCCGATGATGGGCCGTACACATGGCGTTCATGCCGAGCCAACTACCTTTGGTCTCAAAATGGCGCTTTGGTACGAGGAAATGAAACGGAACCTGGAGCGTTTCCGCCGTGCAGCTGATGGTGTGCAGTTCGGTAAAATCTCCGGTGCGGTTGGCACGTATGCCAACATCGACCCGTTTGTAGAAGAGTTCGTCTGTCGTAAGCTGGGCACTAGCCCGGCGCCAATCTCGACACAGACCCTGCAACGTGATCGTCATGCTGAGTACATGGCTGCACTGGCATTGGTTGCGACTTCACTGGACAAGTTCGCTACTGAAATCCGCGCCTTGCAAAAGAGCGAAATCCGCGAGGTAGAAGAAGCTTTTGCCAAAGGACAAAAAGGTTCGTCTGCTATGCCGCACAAACGCAACCCAATCGGCTGCGAAAATATCTCCGGTCTGTCACGCGTGATCCGCGGCCATATGGTCACTGCTTACGAGAACGTGCCGCTCTGGCATGAGCGTGATATCTCCCACTCTTCCGTGGAGCGGATCATCCTGCCGGATGCGACCATGTTGCTGAACTACATGCTGAACCGTTTCGGGAACATCGTGAAGAACCTGACCGTCTTCCCGGAAAACATGAAACGCAACATGAACCGCACCTTCGGCGTACCGTTCTCCGGCCGTATCCTGACGAAGCTGATCGACAAAGGGCTTAGCCGCGAGCAGGCGTACGACACTGTACAACCACGCGCGATGCAGGCTTGGGAAGAGCAGACGCAATTCCGCGATATCGTAGAAGCTACGCCTGAGATCACGAACGTGCTCAGCCCGGAAGAAATTGAAGATGCCTTCAACCCTTCGTGGCACCTGAAGCATGTGGACACCATTTTCCGCAAGCTGGAGCTTATCTAGTAGATAGAAAGTTACGTGGCTTCAACTACTAAGTAGCGGTGGAGCGGCCGCAGCGATTGTGAAGGACGTTAGTATTAGCGCGATTTGCAATTAACGGCAATATTGCACCTTATATCCTCTGTTTAGGGCTAAAAAGGGGATATAAGAGCATTTTTGTACCTTATTTTTAGGAATAAAGCCCCCTAGAGGAGAATTTGGAAGATTTAAGGTGCAAAAATGCCTTTAATCTGCAAATGCCCCGGGGTTGGCACCAATTAAGGTACAAAAATGCCGCTATTTACGTGTCGAACCTGCTTTGATTGCCGATACGATATAGGCGTAAATGGTGAATACCGTAAACACCGCTCTCAAGAAGCAACGTAGCAGGAGCTACTGTTTTTGTAAATATACTCTTTTCGCAAAATTACAGGCTTCGCAAAGTTATAGGATCATTCGTTCAAGGGAGGAAAGGTCATGACATCACCGGCCATATCCACAGCCGTGGAACTCATTGATGCGCCGCTGCTCTATAAAGGGAAGGTTCGTGAGCTGTACGATTTAGGGGAAAACGTATTGATCGTCGTCACGGATCGCATCTCTGCGTTCGACTATGTGCTGGATCCGGCAGTGCCGGAGAAAGGCAATGTGCTTAACCGGCTGAGTGCTTTCTGGTTCGGCCAGACAAAGAGCTTGATCGAGAACCACGTGGTGCATATTGATGTGGACCAGCTTGGCGGTATCGTCAAGGATCGGGAAGCTTTGCGCAACCGTGTTATGGTAGCCCGCAAGGCGGAACGTATCGACATCGAATGCGTGGTTCGGGGCTGCATCACCGGCGGTGGCTGGAGACAGTACCAGGAGACTGGCAAGGTCAACGGCATCGAGCTTCCTGCAGGCCTGCGCAAGAATGCGCTGCTGGCGGAGCCGATTTTTACCCCGGCAGCTAAAAATGATGTCGGCCACGACGAGGACATTCCCTTCGAGAAGATGCAGGAACTGATCGGAGCGGAGCTGGCGCTGGAGTTGAAGGAGAAAAGCCTGAAGCTGTTCTCTTTTGCCAGAGAATATTGCGCCGAGCGGGGCATCATTCTCGCGGATTGCAAATTCGAGTTCGGTCTGCTGGATGGCAAGGTGATTCTGATCGACGAGATTTTTACACCGGATGCTTCCCGCTTCTGGGCCAAGGACAATTACTTGCTTGATATTGAGATTGACAGTATGGATAAGGAGCCGGTACGTTCGTACCTCGCTTCCTCTTCCTGGGACAAGAATAGCACGCCTGACCCGCTTCCAAGTGAAGTGGTAGAGGAAACCACCCGCCGTTATCTGGATATTTATCATCGTCTTACCGGCAAGTCTCTATAGATGCTCTACGGTATGCCCACAAACTTTTAGGAGGAACTACAAGCGTATGTTAAAAGCAACGGTCTATGTCACCATTAAGAAAAGTGTGCTCGATCCCCAAGGGGTAGCAGTTCAGGGTGCGCTGCACTCAGTTGGCTTTCAGGAAGTAGAAAGTTTGCGTATCGGTAAATATATGGAGCTGACTTTGGATACAAATGACCGCGCTGAAGCGGAAGTACGCCTTAAAGATATGTGTGAAAAGCTGCTTGCCAACACGGTGATCGAGGATTACCGCTACGAATTGGAGGACTAAAAGTCATGAAATTTGCGGTACTTGTCTTTCCGGGCTCCAATTGTGATATTGACTGCTATAAAGCGGTAGAAGAAAGCCTCGGTGAACCGGTTGATTATGTGTGGCATACGGCGACAGACCTGTCGGCATATGATTGCATTCTCGTTCCAGGCGGCTTTTCTTATGGAGATTATCTACGCTGCGGCGCCATTTCCAGATTTGCCCCTGTAATGGCTGAGGTGGCTAAAGCTGCTGAGCAAGGCAAATTCGTACTGGGTATCTGCAATGGATTCCAGATTCTTACCGAAGCTGGACTATTGCCGGGCGCGCTGCGTCGCAACGAGTCGATGAAGTTCCGCTGTCATGATACGGTGCTTAAGGTGGTTAACAATGGGACACCATTTACCGTGGATTACGCCGAAGGCGAAGAGATCGTTGTTCCAATCGCGCATGGCGAAGGCAACTATTACTGTGATGAAGAAACACTTGAGCAATTGAAAGCTAATGGTCAGATCGTATTCACATACAGCGACAATCCTAACGGTTCCGTGGCTGACATTGCAGGTGTTAGCAATATAGCAGGCAACGTGGTTGGCATGATGCCTCACCCTGAGCGTGCAGTTAACAGCCTGCTGGGCTCGGAAGACGGTAAACGGATGTTCACATCAATCTTGAAGACCTGGAGGGATCGTCATGGCGCAGCAAGTATCCGCTAAGGAACCGACCGCAGAACAGATCAAAGAGCAGAAAATTTACAGTCAATTCGGCGTGTCGGACAGCGAGTATGAGCTGATTACGTCCTTCATGGGCCGTTTGCCGAACTACACGGAAATCGGTGTATTCAGCGTAATGTGGTCCGAGCACTGTGCGTATAAGAACTCCAAACCGCTGCTCCGTCGTTTTCCGGTTACTGGACCGCGTGTCCTCATGGGACCGGGCGAAGGCGCGGGTATCGTAGATATTGGTGACAATCAGGCTGTTGTTTTCAAAATCGAAAGCCACAACCACCCTTCCGCGGTAGAACCTTACCAAGGTGCGGCAACGGGTGTGGGTGGTATCATTCGTGATATTTTCTCCATGGGTGCAAGACCAGTAGCATTGATGAACTCCCTTCGTTTCGGAAAGCTCGAAAGCGACCGGGTAAAATATTTGTTCGAGCATGTAGTATCCGGGATTGCGGGTTATGGTAACTGTATCGGTATTCCGACCGTCGGCGGCGAAATTATGTTCGACGACAGCTATGACGGTAATCCGCTGGTAAACGCAATGTGCGTTGGCCTGATCGACCATGATAAAATCCAGCGCGGTGTCGCTAAAGGTGTGGGCAACCCAGTCTTTTATGTAGGGCCTCCCACAGGCCGGGACGGCATTCACGGGGCAACCTTTGCTTCCGTCGAACTAAGTGAGGAATCTGAAGCTAAACGTACAGCTGTACAAGTAGGCGATCCGTTCATGGAGAAGCTGGTTATGGAATCCTGTCTGGAACTGATCGACAGCGGTATCGTACTCGGTATTCAAGATATGGGCGCGGCCGGTCTGACCTGCTCCAGTGCGGAAATGGCTAGTAAAGCAGGCAACGGTCTGGAGTTGTATTTGGATCAGGTGCCACAGCGTGAAGAAGGCATGACGCCTTATGAAATGATGCTGTCGGAATCCCAGGAGCGGATGCTGTTCGTAGTTGAGCCTAAGGATGAGGCGCAGGCCCAGGAGATTTTTGACCGTTGGGGCGTAATCTGCCGCAAAGTAGGTAAGGTTACGGATGACGGACGCCTGAAGCTGTACCATCACGGCGAAGTAGTTGGTGACATGCCAGTAACGGCGTTGGTAGATGAGTGTCCTGTGTATGACAAGCCATCTACAGTGCCTGCTTATTATGAAGAAAATGCAGCAGTAGATACGCTGCGTTATGAAGAAGTGACTGATCTGGGCGGCGCACTCCGCAGCATTCTTGGATCGCCAACCGTAGCAAGTAAAGCATGGGTGTATAACCAATACGACTACATGGTACGTACTAGTACAGCGGTTCGTCCTGGTTCGGATGCGGCAGTAGTGACAATTCAAGGTACACGCAAAGGTCTGGCGATGACAACGGACTGTAACGGCCGTTATGTCTATCTTGATCCTGAAGTAGGCGGACGTATTGCTGTCAGCGAAGCAGCGCGCAACATTGTTTGCTCCGGGGCAGAGCCGCTGGCCATTACAGATAATCTGAACTTCGGCAGTCCGGAGAAACCGGATATTTTCTGGCAGATGGAACGTGCCGTTGATGGTATGGCCGAAGCTTGCCGTGTGCTCGATACGCCGGTTATCGGCGGAAACGTCAGCTTGTACAACGAAAATGCTTCCGGTGCGATCTATCCGACACCAGTTGTTGGTATGGTGGGTCTGGTTGCGGATACTGACCATATTACGACCCAAGCGTTCAAGCAGGAAGGCGATGCGATCTTGTTGCTAGGTACGACCAAAGCAGAGCTTGGCGGCAGTGAGTTCCAATATGCGGTGCACGGTGTAACTGAAGGCCGTCCTCCGGAGCTGGATCTGGCAACCGAACGTAAATTGCTCGATAGCGTACTTGGCGCTATTCGCGGCGGACTCGTGCGTTCGGCGCATGACTTGTCCGAAGGCGGCCTGGCTGCTGCGCTGGCTGAGAGCTGTATTAGCGGTGGCATCGGTGCCAACGTGAACCTGTCAGCGAATGGGCTTCGCCGTGATGTGGCGTTGTTCAGCGAGAGCCAATCACGGATTATTTTGACAGCAGCACCGGATCGGGCTGAAGAGCTGAAAGCTGCGATTGCTGCGGCTGGAGTTCCTGTAGAAGTCATCGGAACCGTTGGCGGAGACAGATTGCGTGTGAACTTGGACGACGTAGCCGCGCTTGATGAGCCGGTACCTGCGCTGAAGTCCGTTTGGGAGGATGCCATTCCATGTCTTATGAAATAAAGACCGGGAAAGAGCAGACGGAACCTATTCTGTGGACCGGCGACTTTTACAATGAAGGAACGGGCTCGGGAGATATTTTTGATACGTTAAAAGAAGAATGCGGTGTTTTCGGGGTCTTCGGACACCCGGAAGCTGCATCCATGTCCTATTACGGTCTGCATGCCTTGCAGCACCGTGGGGAAGAGAGCGCGGGCATTTGCGTGGCTGACGGACGCGATTTTAACTATCACCGTGGCATGGGATTGGTTAAAGAAGTATTCGACAAAGACAGAATTGCCTCGTTGGTTGGCGACATGTCCATTGGGCATGTCCGTTATTCCACCAGTGGTGACAGCCGATTGACCAACGCGCAGCCGCTTGTGTTCAAGTACCGTGATGGAGATCTAGCGATTGCCACGAACGGCAATATTGTCAACGAGCCGCTGATCCGGCGTCAGTTGGAGCAAAGCGGATCAATCTTCCAGACTACGAGCGATACAGAGGTGCTTGCGCATCTTATTGCGCGCTCACCTAAGGATTTTGTCGAAGCAGCTAAGGATGCGCTTGAACAGCTTGTCGGCGGGTTTGCTTTTCTGCTGATGACCAACGACAAACTGCTTGTAGCATCCGATTCCCACGGCTTGCGTCCGCTGGTGATGGGGCGTGTCGGTGAAGCTTATGTGTTCGCCTCTGAATCCTGCGCTCTGGAGACCATTGGTGCAGAGTTCGTACGCGATATCGAGCCGGGCGAACTACTCGTGCTTGATAAAGATGGTCTTCGCGAAGACCGCTTCACGGAGCCGAAGCGCAAGGCACTGTGCGCGATGGAGTATATTTACTTCGCGCGTCCAGATAGCGATCTGAATGGCTCGAACCTGCACGCTGCACGTAAGCGGATGGGCAGCCGGATGGCATTGGAAGCTTTTGTCGATGCGGATATCGTAACTGGCGTGCCGGATTCCAGTATCTCTGCGGCTATTGGCTATGCTGAACAGACGGGCATCCCGTATGAGCTAGGACTGATCAAGAACAAGTACACTGGCCGCACATTTATACAGCCTAGCCAGGAACTGCGTGAGCAAGGCGTTAAAATGAAGCTGAGCGCCGTGCGCCGTGTCGTTGAAGGCCAGCGCGTCGTTATGATTGACGACTCTATCGTACGCGGCACGACCTCGCGCCGTATCGTCAATCTATTGCGCGAAGCAGGAGCAGTGGAGGTACACGTGCGGATCACGTCACCGCCATTCAAGAATCCTTGCTTCTACGGAATTGATACGCCTGACCGCCGCGAACTCATAGCGTCGTATAAGACGATTGAGGAAATGTGTGAAGAGATTAACGCCGATTCCCTCGCGTTCCTCTCACCCGACGGGCTGATCAGTTCTATCGGTGGATATAACAGTAATGACTATAAAGGCGGGCTGTGCCTGTCCTGTTTTGATAATGATTACCCGACGCAGGTGGATTTCGGCGGGGCGGAGAAGGATGGCTGCTCCTGCTAGGGTTGTCCATCCCCCTAAATCCCCCTTGCTAAGGGGGACCCCGGAGGGCGCTGCCCTCCGGCCACCCGAAAGCTTGGTGGTAGGTGTTTGGTTTTAACTTGCTAAGGGTGCTGGGGTGCGGGTGCCCGCATTGTCCCTGTTTGCCTCCGGCAAATACGGGACAAGCTCTACGGCGTTCCGCCCCCTGGTGGCATGCTGCACGCCGGGGGATGGTTGGTGGCTTGGCTTCGCTCCAAGCGCCGAGGGGCTCGTAAAGCTAATTCCTGTTTGCTACGCAAATGCGGTTGCGCTTTTCTCGCCAGTGGTTGGTAAGTGCTTGGCTTCGCTTCAAGCACCGAGGGCTTGAAAAGCTAGTTCCTGTTTGCTGCGCAAATGCGGTGCGCTTTTCTCGCCTAGTGAGGTGCTGGCTTCGCCACAGCACCAAACCCTTGCTGCTGTGCAAGGTGCGTACTGCGGCTTGCGGCAGGGTTGTCCGGTGGTTTGGAAGTCATGGAGAGGAATTTTGGAGCTGTAGAAGCGTAGCGCTCGCCTTTATGATTGGATTTCTACCGCGAATAGCGGTTTAAATCAGGAAATCCAATCATAACAGCGATCGGAAGTCCAACATTCATCGGAATGACGTCTGAAAACCACCTCCTTCCCTGCCGCCCCGCAAACGCACACTAAACTATAAAGATGAGGTGTCCAATAGTGTCGGAAGCTTACAAGAACGCCGGAGTGGATATTGCGGCTGGCAATGAAGCGGTAGAACGCATGAAAAAGCACGTAAAACGCACGTTCCGTCCCGAGGTCATGACTGAGCTGGGCGGATTTGGCGCGCTTTTCGGCCTCAATAAGGATAAATATGAGGATCCAGTTCTGGTATCGGGAACAGACGGCGTAGGTACGAAGCTGAAAATCGCGTTCGCGGCGGATCGCCATGACACCATTGGTATTGATGCAGTGGCCATGTGCGTGAACGATATCGTGGTACAAGGTGCGGAGCCACTGTTCTTCCTCGATTATCTGGCCTGCGACAAGGTAGTGCCGGAGAAGATTGAAGCTATCGTGGCAGGTATTGCCGAAGGTTGTCATCAAGCGGGTTGTGCCCTGATTGGCGGCGAAACAGCGGAAATGCCTGGTATGTATTCTGAGGGCGAGTATGACATCGCAGGCTTTACAGTTGGTATCGCTGATAAAGCCAAGCTGGTTACCGGAGCAACCATTGCACCGGGAGATACAGTCATTGGTCTGGCTTCAAGCGGAGTGCACAGTAACGGATTCTCGCTGGTACGTAAGCTTTTGCTGGAAGAGGACGGGTACGCGCTGGATGAGACGGTTGATGAACTGGGCGCACCGCTTGTAGATGTGCTGCTGGCACCGACCAAGATTTATGTGAAGCCTTTGCTGTCACTGCTCGAACAGCTTCCGGTAAAAGGGATGGCGCATATTACTGGTGGTGGATTCATCGAGAACATTCCACGTGTGCTGCCAGACGGTGTGAATGTGGAGATTAACTACGGCTCGTGGCCGATTCTGCCGATCTTCAACCTGCTGCAAAGCAAAGGGGAAGTAACTAACCGCGATATGTTCACCACATTTAACATGGGCGTTGGTTTAGTCCTAGTTGTTGACGCTGCGAATGGCGAGCGGGCGCTTGAACTGCTCAAAGCAAGCGGCGAAGAGGCTTATATCATCGGTACTGTAACCGAAGGCGAGCGCATCGTTACCTTTACGGGGGCTGAAGTATAATGCAATTGAACCGCATCGCCGTGTTTGCTTCAGGTCAGGGCAGCAACTTTGCTGCGCTGGCTGAAGCGCAAAAGGCAGGCAAGCTTGGTAGCGGGAGCATTGAACTGCTTGTCTCCGACAAGCCGGAATCAGGAGCGGCACAACGGGCTGTGGAGGCAGGTATTCCGACACTGCTGCTTAAGCCGAAGGATTTTGCCAGCCGGGAGCTATATGAAGCAGAGATTGTGGCCGAACTTCAGCGCCGGGACATTGGGCTGATTGTGTTGGCCGGATATATGCGGCTTATTACACCTGTTCTGCTGACGCCATACGCAGAGCGGATTATCAATATTCATCCATCGCTGCTGCCGGCATTTGCCGGGATAGACGCGATTGGTCAGGCACTAGATTATGGGGTGAAGCTGACGGGCGTGACGGTGCACTATGTCGATGGAGGCATGGATACCGGGCCGGTTATTGCCCAGCGAACGGTCGCTGTGGAAGATAACGATACGGCGGAGACGCTCGCAGAGCGGATTCATCAGGTAGAGCACGGCTTGTATGCCGATGTAGTCGCTGCTTTTGCTGACGGACGAATCGAACTGGTGGGCAGAAAGACGGTTATCCGCGACAAGTGAGTGGTTAAGGCGTTGCAGCAGTAGCAGCTTAAGCTTAGGTTGAACTGAAAAGTAACATCGTGGAAACAGGGTTGGAGTGCTGTGACACAGTCCAGAGAAAATCGGGAGACGGTAAGTAGTTGCAGGAATGCTAATATTCCCGCTACGCCATGCCGGTTACTCAATGCTGTAAACCTTATGTTCAACTTGATTGTATGACACCAAGCAACATATTGAGCTAACAGCGGCATCGTCTGATATTTCTCGGGAAATATTGCACAAACTGCGAGTGATGTCGCATGGTGGGGGATATCGGCCGATGGTTTAACAGGAATTTCTCCCGTTAATCTGGCTTATTTCTATGATATGGACGATTTAAATGGAAAAACTCCCGTTAATCGGCTGGTTTAGACAGCATTTGATGAAATCGGACGAAATAACAGGAGATTTTCCTGATCCAGCCTTAACAGTCTTTCATTTTCCATCAAGACAGCTATTCTCAGGTATTCAGATTCACTCCGTTTAGATTGTGGTCCCTTATTCTTTTCGTTTATCTTGGCTATTACGGCTTTATAAATTGCACGGAACATCCGGAGGAGGACTAATCAAAGTGAGTATCAAAAGAGCGCTGGTCAGCGTATCGGATAAACAGGGTATCGTGGATTTTTGCCGCGAGTTGTCTGCATTGGGCGTAGAAATCATCTCCACAGGCGGAACTAGCACACTTTTGGCTAAAGAAGGCGTGCCGGTCATCGGCATCTCCGATGTGACAGGGTTCCCCGAAATTATGGACGGACGTGTCAAAACACTTCATCCAGCCGTACATAGCGGCCTGCTAGCTGTTCGTGACAATGAAGAGCACACACGGCAAATGACTGAGCTTGGTTTGGATTATATCGACCTCGTCGTGGTTAATCTGTATCCGTTCGCGGAGACGATTGCCAAGCCGGACGTATCGTATGAAGATGCGATCGAGAACATTGATATCGGCGGGCCGACGATGCTGCGTTCTGCGGCGAAGAATCATGCTTTTGTAAGTGTGGTAGTGGACGCCAGCGACTATGCAGCGGTGCTTGAAGAGGTTCGTGCAGGTGGAGATACGACACTCGAAACTCGCAAACGTCTTGCGGCAAAAGTGTTCCGCCATACGGCGGCTTATGATGCCCTGATTTCTGATTATTTGTCAAATGTAACCGGTGATCCGCTGCCGGAGCGCTACACGGTAACTTACGAGAAGATCCAGGATCTGCGCTATGGCGAGAATCCGCATCAGAAGGCTGCTTTTTACCGCAAGCCATTGGCTTCGCTGGATACACTTACAGCAGCAGAGCAATTGCATGGCAAAGAGCTGTCCTACAATAACATCAACGATGCCAACGCTGCCCTGCAAATCGTCAAGGAATTTGAAGAGCCGGCTGTCGTGGCGGTTAAACATATGAATCCTTGCGGAGTGGGCGTAGGTGCAAGCGTGTATGAAGCTTACCAAAAAGCTTATAATGCTGATCCGACCTCCATCTTTGGTGGTATTGTGGCTGCGAACCGCATTATTGTTGCGGATACAGCTAATCTGCTGAAGGATATTTTCTTGGAGATTATTTTAGCGCCAGGCTTCACGGATGAAGCGCTCGAAATTCTGACCAAGAAAAAGAACATCCGTCTGCTCAAAATTGGCAATCTCAGTGCGGCTGCTGCGCGTAAGAGCAGTTTTGTTGTGACCTCCATCGACGGTGGTATGGTGGTTCAAGAGAGCGATGTGCACTCCATTAACCCGGATGAGTTGCAGGTGGTAACGGACCGTAAGCCTACGGAAGATGAGCTGAAGCAATTGCTGTTCGGCTGGAAAGTCGTTAAGCATGTGAAATCTAACGCCATCGTGTTGGCGGCTGATGATATGACAGTCGGCGTAGGCGCAGGCCAAATGAACCGTGTCGGTGCGGCGAAGATCGCGATTGAGCAAGCCGGAGAGAAATCCAAAGGAGCCATTCTGGCCTCCGATGCCTTTTTCCCAATGGGCGATACCTTGGAAATGGCTGCAAAAGCAGGAATTACGGCGGTTATTCAACCGGGCGGCTCCATTAAGGACGAAGAGTCCATTAAGGTCGCTAATGAATATGGCATCGCTATGGTCTTCACTGGCGTCCGTCACTTCAAACACTAGAGCTGGCTTGGGAGGATTTCATTGTTATGGATATTTTAGTGGTTGGCGGCGGCGGCCGCGAGCATGCAATTATATGGAGCCTGTCCAAAAGCCCGCGTGCCGGTAAAATCTATTGCGCCCCCGGCAATGCCGGGATTGCGCAGCTGGCAGAATGCGTGCCGATTGGCGTATTCGAGTTCGACCGGCTGACGGCTTTTGCGAAGGAGCGGGAGGTTGGTCTGGTCGTCATCGGGCCGGATGACCCGCTGGCTGGAGGGATTGTTGACGCTTTTGAAGCAGAAGGCATTCCAGTCTTCGGCCCGCGCCGCAATGCGGCAGAGATCGAAGGCAGCAAGACCTTCATGAAGGATCTGCTACACAAGTACAATATTCCGACAGCGGCGTATGAGAAATTTGACGATTATGAAGCAGCTGCGGCTTATCTGCAAGAGCAGCCACTGCCGATAGTTATCAAAGCGGACGGACTGGCAGCAGGCAAAGGCGTGACTGTAGCCTACTCCAGAGAAGAAGCGGACAAGGCACTGGCAGATATTATGGTCAGCAAAGTATTTGGTGAAGCGGGCGCTCAGGTTGTCATCGAGGAGTTCCTGGCCGGACAAGAGATGTCCATTCTGGCTTTTGTGGACGGGGAGACAGTGCGGCCGATGGCTGCCGCTCAAGATCACAAGCCGGTGTTCGATGGCGACAAGGGTCCTAATACAGGTGGAATGGGTACTTATTCCCCACTGCCGCATATTGACGAAGCTATTATCCGCGAAGCGGTAGAAACAATCATTGAGCCTACGGCGAAAGCCATGGTAGCGGAAGGACGCCCGTTCAGCGGGGTGCTGTTCGCAGGGCTGATGATTTCGCCGGACGGCAAGCCGAAGACGATCGAGTTCAATGCCCGCTTCGGTGATCCAGAGACCCAGGTGGTTCTGCCAAGGCTCAAGAGTGATTTGCTCGAAATCTTCCTGGCAGTAGTGGAAGGGCGTCTGGCAGATATAGAGATCGAGTGGAGCGAGGAAGCCGCAGTATGCGTAGTGCTGGCTTCTGGCGGCTACCCGGGATCTTATCCGAAGGGTGAACCGATTTCCGGTCTGGAAGAGGACGGAGAAGGGCTGGTCTTCCATGCGGGAACGGCCCGTGGTGAGGATGGAAGCTGGTTGACTAACGGCGGTCGTGTCCTGGGCGTCGTAGGACTGGGTGCGGATATTCGCGAGGCTCGCGAGGCGGCTTATGCCCGTGCCGAAAGGATCGTTTTTCCCGGAAAACAAAGCCGTAGCGACATTGCGATGAAGGCACTCGTCTAAGGAAAAAGGACTGTATCTAGCATTTTTTTACGCTATAAGTCCTAAAAAAGGACTGACAAGTGATAGAAAAAGTGCTATAATACAACACGTACGGGGGAAAATGTGCGGATATATACAGATAAAGGGGCCTTTCCGATCATGGAAAGGCCTTTTTTAAACATCAGCTTGTGCAAATTATGCTGTGCCGTTTTCTGGGGGTGCTTGAAATGTCATCTTACAGCACATATGATATAAAGGTTCCGTGCCGAAAATAACATACCAGGGCATGCAGCAGTGCGCCTGCTGGCGTACATTCAGTCACAGATTTAAGGGGGAATTGGTTTTGAGTAAGGTTGGAAGAAATGACTTGTGCCCGTGCGGCAGCGGGAAGAAATATAAGAAGTGCTGTCTCGGCAAGGAGCAGAATGCAGTCGAATCCATACTGCGGCTGGTAACAACGGAAGAAGCCGCGGCGCAGGAGATTTCGGCAGTTGCCCTGCAAACAGAACAACCGGCAGCAGCGCAGCCCGCAGAACGCCCGGAGAACAAGCTTACCCTGGCCAAGCTTAGAAAAATGGTATCCCGTGACCTAAAATGGGAGCATCCGTCCCATGAGCAATTGGGGTTGCATCTCATAGAGAGCATGAGAAATGAATTCGACAAGGAGCTTATTCAAGAGGCACTTGTCCTGTGGAACGGCTATTCTCGTCAAACCAAGCCTTCGGTCAAGAAGATGGGTTCCTTCTGTGCAGCGATAGAATATTTGCTGTCTGAAGAGTACGGCTTCCTTCTCACCCAGGCGGAACTGGCGATTAAATATGAGGTTACTACGGCAACGATCTCACGCAAAGTGAAGGAAATGCTGAATTATATCGAAGAGTACGGTATGGGCGAAGCGCCTGACACATTGGCTGAACTGAGCAGCCTGGGGAGTCCGAAGGAAAAGGAGCAGGCGCTACTGGCAAAAGTGATGGAGACCCCGTCGGCCAAACGCCGGGTACAGCTTGCACGTACGATTCTGGAAATTTACCCTGACAGTGCGGACGCTTATCTTGTTCTGGCTGAGGAATCTGAGGATGAGGAAGAGGCGCGTGCTTTTCTAAAAGCTGGGATGGCTGCTGGAGCACGCGAGCTTGGCGAAGATTTTTTCAAGGAGAATAAAGGTTATTTCTGGGGGCTTGTAGAGACCCGGCCTTATATCCGTATCTGTAAGAGTTATGCTGATTCCTCTTGGTTCGGCGGAAATGCCGAAGAAGCGGTTAAGACGCTGGAGCACGTGCTGGAGCTGAATCCGGACGACAACACTGGTGCTCGTTATTTGTTGGTAGCAGCCTACCTCTACAACAATAAGCTGGGTAAGGCGGAGCAGATTCTTAAGCTATATGGTAAAAATGATGCCGCGGCTTCCTATGCCTATGGCCGTATGCTGCTGGAGTACAAGAAGAACGGGCTGACTGCCCAGCTAAAAATGCTGTACCGTGTTGCCCGTAATGTGAACAAGCATGTGCCTGAATATCTGCTTGGCACAAAGCGGTTGCCGCATAATCTCCCGGACTATGTTGGGAGAGGCGATGCCAATGAGGCGATCGAATATGTCATCGTGAATTCACGTCTTTGGACAAGCGTGCCGGATCTGCTGAAGTGGATGTTGAAGCAATAGTGGAAGAGTGATGTCTGAGGTGCCTATGCTGGCGTCCAGCAACGAATAACAAGAGGTGTCACGGAAGTCATGAACAAATGACTACGGGACACCTCTTATTGTGTTTTATCCAAGAAAAACTGGCCTTGAAAAAAGTCTGAGGGAATAGTATGTTACAAGAAGCAAAACGATTAGACAGAGACAGTGAGGCGAGGAGAGTCATGAGAGAAGACGAAGACCGGATCTTAGGGATGGAAGATATTGTACGAGCACATCACGTGCTGCGAGAGGTCATTGTTCGTACGCCGTTGCAGCGTGATGCGGTACTGTCTGCCAAATATGATTGCGATGTGTACTTGAAGCGGGAGGATCTGCAAATTGTCCGCTCTTTCAAAATACGCGGGGCTTATAATATGATTCGTAGCCTGTCCCCAGAGGACAGAGAGAAAGGCATTGTCTGCGCCAGTGCAGGCAACCATGCCCAAGGCGTAGCTTACTCCTGCAAGGCGCTTGGAATTAAAGGCAAGGTCTATATGCCGAGCACCACACCAAGCCAGAAGGTGAAGCAGGTTCGCCGCTTTGGCGGGGAGTTCGTAGAGGTCATTTTGAAGGGGGATACCTTTGATGATGCCTATGACGAAGCTTTGCAGGCCTGCATCGATTTCGGGATGACGCTAATTCATCCGTTCGATGAGCCGAGAATTATTGCCGGTAACGGAACAATTGCTATGGAGGTTATGGAAAGCCTGGACAACCCAGCTGACTTTATTTTCGTGACCATTGGCGGCGGTGGCTTGGCGGCAGGCGTCTCAACCTACGTCAAAACCGTTAGCCCTTCTACGAAGGTCATTGGCGTTGAACCGCTAGGTGCGGCTTCTATGAGTGAAGCCTTTAAGCAGGGGAAAGTGGTCACCTTGGATCACATCAACAAGTTCGTAGACGGTGCGGCTGTTAAGCGTGTGGGTGGATTGACGTACGATATCTGTTCACGTTCACTGGATGATGTCGTTATGGTGCCTGAAGGCAAGGCTTGTACGACTATTCTGGAGTTATATAATGAAAATGCCATTGTTGTAGAGCCGGCGGGCTCCTTGCCTATAGCGGCGCTTGATCAGTACCGGGATCAAATCCGTGGCAAAACGGTGGTTTGCATCGTCAGTGGCGGCAATAATGATATTGACCGGATGCAGGAGATCAAGGAGCGGTCGCTGATCCATGAAGGTCTCAAGTATTATTTCATGGTGAATTTCCCGCAGCGGGCCGGCGCACTCCGCGAATTCCTGGCAGAGGTGCTGGGTCCGGAAGACGATATCACTCGTTTTGAGTATACGAAGAAGCATGACAAAGAGAACGGCCCTGCACTGGTTGGCATTGAGCTGTCCAGTAAGGAATCATATGCTCCGCTGATCGAACGGATGCAGCAGAAGGGCTTGGACTACACGGAAATCAACAAGGATATGAATTTGTTCAATATGTTAATTTAATTAGATACGGCTGAGAGAGCTGTATGAGATATAAAAAGCCCGTCCCACTTTTGAATAGTGGGACGGGCTTTTGCTGTTTGATGCCGCGTTTTATTGTTTTCTGAAGGCTTGTATTGCTCTTTGAAGCTTTGTATTGCTTTCTAAAGGTTTGCATTGCAATCCTGGTTTGTGGAGTCTTTAAGGGCTATTTTCGCGACAGCTATCAGTTAAGTCAGAGGGACTTCCTTGGATCTGTACTGCTCTACCTTGTCGTCGAGCAGATAGCCGTTCTCTTTTAGCAGTTTCATGAAGCCTTCGAGCTTCTGCAAGAAGGGGCTATTATCAGGGTTCTTGGCCGATAGCAGTCCGGCATAGGCTTTCTGTGCCTCCAGATCCATTTCCAGATTATCGTAATGGAATAGGGGCGTATTGTTCAGGCCATAGAATGTGCTGGCGATGTACTTCGCGTATAGCTGCTTCGCCGCCGTAATCCGATTTGACTTCGGATAGCTCCGGGTGAACTGCTCTGCCGCCAGAGCGCGGGCAGCTACCTCGGTCCAGGCGATGACCAGTCCGTTGTCCTTGGCAGAAGGCAGATCCGACTCCGCAGCCATCATCGTTAGATAATCGCTGATGTCGTTAGTAACATACACTTTGTATTTGCGATAGGCTCCATAATCAATTACAGGAAAGTAAGTACCTTCTGCCGTCTCCAGCTTATAGCCGCTCTCTCCAGCGGTCTCGAGCAACGTTCGCAGGGCAGGGTCTTTAACACCTTCAGCCAGCTTGACCATACTAACCTGAGGTTTATATACGGTAGCCAACTGGCGCTGCACATCACTTCTACTGAATTTGTTCTCCCATGCCCCAAGAGCGGCCTTATGTACGTTCTCAAGCTGCAAAGTCATCATCGTGGCCCGGTAAGAAGTCACGGCATACAAGTTGCTGTTCAAATATTTAATAGCCTGTGGAAGCTTGGATGACGACGAGAGCAGAGGCTGGGCAGCTTTATATATAGCTTCCGAATGACTGTTATCTGCGGTTGTTGTGGAAGTCTTGCTGGTGCTTTCCTGACTGCCTGATCCGCTCCCCGCTGCATATGTAGATGCGGTAGGTATGGCTTGTACACCGATGGTAATCGCAAGAACGGCTGCTAACAAATAGGGCTTCTTGTTCATATGTGCTTCCTCCTGTCTATTTGAAATGAAGTACAAGACTTATTTTTTCAAGAACAGCACTTTCAGGCCGATCGCTCCGACAGCGAAAATAATCAGGCTGATCCAAGGGGAAATCGAAAAGACGGGCAGCAACGTATCCAGGTACGTCCCTACAAATATCACTACAGCGGCTATTGTAATATAGATACTCAGTCCCTTGAGGTCAAAACCCTTTGTCTGCGGTGTGTCGCTGTCAGACAAGGCAGCCATCCACTTCATAAACAATTCAATGACGACAATAGAGCCAATACCTACAGCAACAAGGGTAAAGAGGCTGACCTGACTGAATATGCCCGATGAGCCGGTAGTCCATTGAAACAACAGGCCGAATGCGCCTAGTACGCCGAAGAGGCAGGTCAGGGCTGCCCATGGAATCATCAGGTAGTAGCTCAGCTTGCTTCTGGTGGGGGCCGGCGGTACACTCTCCACGATTTCTCTGAAATAGTCTTCCGGGTGCTCCCCGAAAATTTGTTTGGCGTTCTTGCCTTTGCCTTGTTCTTGAACCAGCAGCTTGGCCGCTTCCAGGAGCAGTTCCTCTGTACGAAGAGTATCAACCCGGCTGGCCCGCATCGCGAGAATCATATCCTCAAAATACGAGCGGTTGAACGGTGTCAGCTGCTCGCGAAGTGCGTTGTTTTCCTTAATCATATCTTTGACTTTCATGGGGTGGATATTACCTCCAATATCATAAATCATGAATACCTTAGCCTAAAGTATACGTTTGACAAGCAGGTCAGTGCAAGGAAATGCGTTTTGACCTGTGATGCATAATCCTTATCAAAGCGAGAACACTGATAAGGTAATGGCTTTAAACTACTACAGTACTTGGAAGGGCAGGGCGAAGGTTATGGAACATGAGGATCAGAAGGAGCAGGACAGATTCATGGGCGATGGCTTCGAGCCTGAACGGACCCATGGCATGGTTGATTGGGGTGGCTCCGATGGCTTCAGCCTCTGGGACGCTGCGACGGAAACACCTGATAACTGGATGAAGGATTGGGAAGGCAGACAGGAAACGCATGACATGTTCCACGACAGCTACGACTGACGAGCCCTTTCAGCAACGGTGGCCTCTTTTGTTCCCGGTGAACAAAAGGGGTCTTTTCCTTTTCTATTGACAATAATGTTGGATACCGTATAATAAGAATATAATTCATACTAAATTTATCGGAATTACAAAATATATCAGATACGGATATGTATTTTAGAAGGAGGACACGGCAATGGAACGCGCAATTGTAATCCGGCATAACCGGGAGGAACTAACCGCAAGCATTCATTATCCGACAAAAGAAAAAGGGACCACCGGGCGTTGCAAGGACCGGGTTCCTTTGGCGGTGATTTGCCATGGATTCGTAGGCAACCGGATTGGGGTGGACCGGATTTTTGTCAAAGCTGCCCGGGAGCTGGCTCAGGACGGTTACATGGTTATTCGCTTTGACTATGCTGGCTGCGGCGAGAGCAGCGGGAATTACGGCAGCGAGGATATGGAGTCCATGATCGCCCAGACCCGTGCCGTACTGGATTACGGGATTAGTTCTGCAGATGTGGACCCGCAGCGTGTCACGCTGATTGGACATAGTCTTGGCGGGGCTGTAGCTCTCTTAACAGGGATCCGTGATCGCCGGGTTAAGAACCTTGTCCTGTGGTCGGCGGTAGGCTACCCGTTCAATGACATTGTGAAGATCGTGGGCCGGGATGCGTATGATCAAGCGGTGAAGACTGGTTCGGCCGATCATGCTGGTTATTCTTTTACCCCTGTATATTTTAACTCCTTGGCTGCGTTCCAACCATTCCAGGAAGCCGGCAAATTCAGCGGTGATGTGCTGGTTGTTCATGGGACTTCGGATGATGTTATTCCTGTAGACTACGCCTTTCTTTACCAAAAGCTATTCTGGACACGGCCAGAGGGCCGCTGCGATAAAGAAATTATTTTTCAAGGGGATCATACCTTCTCCACTGGCCCGGCACAGGAGCAATTACTTAAGCGGACTCGGGAATGGATGAACGAGCAGGAGCATCTGCAGGAGGAATGGCAGAACTGGATGATATAGAAAGCCGTTCTTTACTCGCCAAACAGGGGAAGAAGGGGTAAAATAAAGATGCAGGCCATATACTGGGTTAGGAGGTTGGCATCCTATGAAATTACCCGCATTTTTTATCGCGCATGGTTCCCCGTTGCTTGCCCAGGAGGATAACGAATATACCCGGTTTCTGGAGCGACTCGGCCGTGATTTGGAAAAACCCCGCGCTATCGTTGTATTCACGGCACATTGGGATAGTCCGGAACAGCTATTGACTGTGGATGCTCAGCATGAGGCGAAGCACGACTTCTACGGATTTCCTGAAGAAATGTACTCGCTGACCTATCCGGCTCCAGGCGATCCTGAGCTCAGCCGTGAGATTTCGGAATTGTTCAAGGCACAGAACCTGCCGCATCAGCCGGTGCTTGGCCGTGGACTGGATCATGGCGTATGGGTGATCTTGAAGAAGCTGTTTCCGCAGGCGGACGTACCTGTAGTTGCGTTATCGGTAGACTCTCTGCGTTCCCCTAAGGAGCAATACAACATCGGACGCATGTTGGCCCCGCTGCGAGAGCAGGGCGTGCTCATTATCGGCAGTGGTGGATTGGTGCATAACCTGAGACTGCTGAAGGAAGATGATCAGCCCGAAGCATGGGCGCAGGAATTCGACGCATGGGTCGCTAAAGGCCTACAGTCCTGGGATCTCCCGGAACTATTCGCCTATGAGAAGAAGGCCCCTCATGCCCGAGAAGCTGTCCCCACCTATGGAAAAGAACATTTTGTGCCCCTCTTCTATGTGATGGGAACCGCAGATGAGGGCAGACAGGCACAGCTAATGATCCAGGCTTATCAATACGGAACTCTAAGCCTGAATTGCTGGATGCTCGACTAGAATTGAATAGGAGACCTTGAGAATAAATGAATACAGGGTGCAGTCGGAATTTGCCGGCTGCACCCTTTTTGAGTCGATTTTATGGACTAACTAATGGGATAAAGAATTTTAATTTCCAACGCCATGACTATTGGTAGTGAAAGGAGCTTTTACAATGGGATTCCCTACATCGATGGAGAGATTGGGGAGACCAAGAACAACGACAGCGCTAAGAATGCTACATGTAGCCAAGAGAACAGCCAATTTTCTTTTCATTTAATTTGTGCACCTCTCTAATTAAAATAGTATATCTATCTTGAGATTCTGCAGGTGCTTGATGCCTGAATTGTTCGAATAGTCCCACACATCTCAGTATTGCACTATCACACTTTATTTTAATAGAAGATTCCAAACTTTCCAATACTAGTAAGAGACCTTTTTGGAATTTTTTGTTGTTTAAATAATAAACACCTAGTTCAGCCAGCAAACGTGTATGACGATCCATCGTGATCAAACTGTTCACATTCCCAAAGAGTCCTTCTTGTTGTTTAAATAGAAAATATGAATCGAAGCGTTCGAGAACAGGGTCTATATTGAAATGGTAGGTATTCGAAGCCGCAACGATTCTGCATAATCCGACGAAAACTTCGTCTTGTCTGTTTGAGAGATAGTCAATGTATTCTGGCAAAACCTCAACTTGCCCCCGCATTAATTTGTACATATAGCGGTTTGCTTCAGACCATTCATGGAACTGATATATGATTCGTACCTCTTCGTCAGAAGGAGAATCGACCCAATCTGCTGTACCATATAAATCTACATACTCCAAGGCCTTCTCATAATCTCCATGTTGACTGTAAACATTACCGAGCGATAAATAAGCGTATAGGACGTAAAACACAAGGGGTTTGTTCGTTTCATTGTACGGATGACTTTTTCCACGGGATTGCTCGTATTGAATCATAGCTTTGTGTCCCATTTTTTGCGATAAAAGCTCCACTGCATTCCATCGATGGAGAGAGACATTCACATTAATCAATTCATTAAGCGCATCCAACTGGTAGATTTCGTCCAGCCGATCAATGTAGGGCTCAAATTGGATAGCAGCAAGCGTGTTTAGATCTTGGTCTTCACATAAGCTAATGATGAACAAACGGTAATGACAGAGGGCCAGTCGTTCGGAATGTTGATACCTCTCAGTTTCGGCGAGACATTCATAGAGAATCAACGCTGCCGCTCTCTTGCCATTTCTAAAGAATTCTTCAGCAGCCTCAAACAGCAAAGGTGCATAAGAGAGTCTGTCCAGCATCAAATGAACGGTCTGCCGAATACAATCCAATTTATTCAATTCTGCACAGCGATTAAGATACGGTCCTAACCTACGCCAATCTGGTGAAGAATGAAAGAAGCAGTCCTGAATGTATAGATCATAAAAATGTCCTTCTTCGAGCCGCATAGCTAACGTGATCTTGTCTAACTGTTGCATGGAGATTGTTTTTTTGTCGTTAAGAATATTGCTTAGTGTTCCAGTATGTAACTCGGCTACTTCTGCAAACTGACTGACAGTTGTCTTTTCCTCTTTTAAAAAGCTTTCTAATTGTGCGGTTATCGTGGTTGTCGGTTCCATATGAACACCACCCTCACTATAAACCAAAAATAGGAAACTTATGTATTCAATTTATATAATATTACTTATAAATACAGTGGTCAATCATAGAGATCACTAATCCTAGCGAAACCAAGACAAAATGGACAGGCTGTGATTAAATGGAAGAAACGCTTGAAAGAGAGGAACACTCGCTTATGATATTGAACCGTGCTTCTTCCCGTTTGCTGTGCAGTCTTCTTCTTGCCGGGGGGCTGTTGTCCGCTTGTGGAACAGAGGCTGCGCTAAATCAGCCGGTAGCAACTACTGAGTCTATCCCTGAGCCGACGGTGTTCAGTGAGCCTTCGCCATCTCCTATACCTGTCGGAGGGCCAATATCCGGTTTGACTGGACTGCAGGTCCCGGAGGAAATCGTGCTGCCGCGGCCCTTATCCATAATGATCAACAATGCACCAGCCGCCCGTCCACAATCGGGGGTAAGCGAGGCAGATATTCTGTATGAGGTGCTGGCCGAGGGTGGGATTACCCGCTTGATCGGTGTGTTTCAGAGTCATACCGGTGTTGTCAAAATCGGCCCGATCCGCAGCATCCGGCCTTATCTTATTGATATCGGGGAGAGCCACGGCGGTGTGACCGTGCATGCAGGAGGCAGTCCTGACGCCTATGCTATTTTGCAGAGACAGAAGAAGGAAGACCTCGACGAAATCGGCCGGGCTGGAGCTTATTTCTGGCGGGACAAGGAGCGCAAAGCGCCGCATAATCTGTACAGCAACACAGCAAAGCTTAGGGAAGGAACAGAGAAGCTAGGGTATGCGCAGAACACGCCAGTGCCCGGTTATCTTTTCAACAATCCTGATGTCCAGCCAACCGGAGGACAAGCCGCGCTCGAATTCAACGTGAATTTTCTATTGAAGAGCTATGATGTCGGGTATAAATATAATGTCGAGCGGGCGACGTACCAGAGATGGGTGAACGGGAAGCCGCATCTGGATCTGAATAATGACCACTCCGTGGAAGCTGCGAATGTTGTCATAATGGGGAGTGACCATAAGGTGCTGGATGATGTCGGCAGGCTTCAGGTCGATGTGGAGCTTGGGGGAGAGGCGCTGCTGTTCCAGCGTGGAGAAGTCATTCAAGGCCGTTGGTCGCGTAAGCCCGGTGATATCATTCGTTTTGTGAAGGACGGTAAGGAGGCCCTGATGTATCCAGGTGTCACACATATTCTGATTGTACCCAACGCACCGTCATTCAGCAGTCATATTACTTACCCAGGGGCAGAGAAAACAACTTAGGGAATAAGTTGATTCGTGCAGGCGAACAGTAAGATATGCCCCAGCCACTAGTGCGGAAAGCCCAAGCTTATTAAAAAGCGCGTAACATAGCCTTTTATCAATCCAGTATGTCCCATTATTTCCGTGAATGTAGAAATATTATTGCTATTCAACGAATTTGTTATCATACTGTAAAAAAGTTGTCGTTTTTTACTTCTATCCCTTCCACTGTTATGTTAAGATAACAGAGTTGTCATTCATTTTCATGCTTTTTCATGTGGATGACTTCGCGTTTAGACCGTTATTTTATGTAATTTATGTAAAGGGGTTTAAAATGATGAAGTTGAGAAAAAAGGACATATTCTTTGAAACGCTGGAAAACATGGCGGATACCATTGTCCAAGCTGCGGATTATTTTGCTCAAAATATTACTAATCTTCAGAATAACGTGGAGAGCTTTGCCGCAGAGATGAAGAAGTACGAATCGCAGTGTGATACTTACACGCACACGGTTATCAAAGAATTAAACAAAACGTTCATTACGCCTCTAGAACGCGACGACATTATGGACCTGATCACGAGCATGGACGATGTCATTGACGGTTTGGAAGCTTCGGCCTCACGTTTCTATATGTATAACTTGCTTGACGCGGATGAATATATTGTGCAATTTGCAGAAATTCTCCGTCAAAGCGCCTATGAAATTCAAAAAGCGGTTCACCTGCTGTCCCAGAAAAAGCTGCTGGCGATCCGTGAGTATACCATTCGCCTGAACGATCTCGAGAACCAGGGCGATGAAGTGTTGCGTACTTGCACAAAAGCCCTGTTCGAAAAAGTGAAGGACCCGATTGAGCTGATCAAGCGCAAAGAGCTGTACGAACGGCTGGAGACGACGACCGATAAATGCGAGGACGTCGCTAACAAGCTGGAATCGATCATCATGCGTAACTCATAATAAGGGGCCTTCAAATATATGGATACATCATTACTGGTGCTTGGCATCGTTGTATTTCTCGCGCTAGCGTTCGACTTTATCAACGGTTTCCACGATACGGCTAACGCAATTGCTACCTCTGTATCAACACGGGCGCTCCCGCCGCGTACAGCGATCATTTTAGCAGCTACCATGAACTTTGTCGGCGCCCTGATGTTTACCGGTGTCGCTAAGAAGATTGGTGGAAGCATCACAGACCCTACCATGCTGGATAACGGGATTCAAGTCGTTATTGCAACGCTTGTCGCTGCGATCATCTGGAACCTGGTAACGTGGTGGTTCGGAATTCCTTCCTCCTCTTCACATGCGCTGATCGGTGCTTTGGCCGGTGCAGTATACGTGGGAGCTGGTTCCGATCACATCAAATGGAGCGGTTTTATTGAAATCGTGGAAGGTCTTATCTTCTCGCCACTGATTGCTTTTGTTATTGGTTATATTGTAATGATTATCCTCAAGTGGATATTTGCCAAACGTAGTCCGCATACCGTCAACAAAGGCTTCCGGACGATGCAGATTATTACGGCGGCGCTGCAATCCTTCACCCATGGTACGAATGATGCGCAAAAGGCGATGGGAATTATTACTTTTGCCCTAGTGACCTCAGGTCATCTGGACTCCATGGAAGTGCCACTCTGGGTTAAAATCGCTGCAGCGACAGCGATGGCACTCGGAACCTCTGTGGGCGGCTGGAAGATTATCAAGACGATGGGCTCGAAGATTTTCAAAATCGAACCGATCAACGGCTTCGCAGCCGATATTTCAGCGGCTTCCGTTATTTTCTCAGCCACACTGCTGCATTTGCCTGTAAGTACGACTCACGCCATTACTTCGGCTATTCTCGGGGTAGGATCGGCCAAGCGTTTCTCCGCTGTAAAATGGGGTGTAGCTGGACGGATCGTAGTTACGTGGTTCATCACCATTCCTATCAGCGCAGTGCTGGCAGGACTAATCTTCAAAATTTTCTTCTAAAATCATAAGCAAGTGTTCAGATAAGAGTCTGGTCGACATTGGTCGATCGGGCTCTTCTTTTTTGTAGTTGGGAGGAAGGCCATGAATGCGGTACAATGAAAAGAGAGGCTGAGGACAGAACGGAGGATTTCATCATATGATACGTACGATGGCGGTAACCCATCAGGGCGAAGTGCTGACAGGGCTGCTGCTGCAAGAGATCCAAATGGCGGATTACGCCTGGATCTGGGTTGATTTTGCAACGCCTACAACAGAGGAGACGTCACTTCTGGATACTTACTTTCACTTTCATCCGCTGGCGATTGAAGATTGCATGCATGTGCTGCAGCGTCCTAAGCTGGACTATTACGAGAACGCGCAGTTCTTCGTGCTGCATGCGTTAAACGAACGCACATTGGAAGCAGAAGAGGTCGACCTATTTCTCAGCAAAAACTTTCTGGTCTCCTATCATCATCAGGAGAAGACGGAGATGAATGAAGCCTGGGAGCAGGTAAAGCAGGAAATTCATAGCCGCAAAGGCTGGTCGGGCGGACCCATGGCTGCGGCATATACAGTGATGGACAAGCTGGTGGATAAATATTTTCCAAGTCTATATAGCATCGAGGACGAGCTAGCGGATCTGGAGAGCATGGGCAGTAAGGAGTCGGTGGAGGAGTTAATGAGCCAGGTGTTCGATGTCCGTGGGCGTCTATTGAAGCTTCGCCGGACTATTGTACCCATGCGTGACCTGATGTATCGGATACTCAATTCACAGCATGTGCAGAGCAATGGGGAGGAACGGATTTATTTTGGCGACATCTATGACCACCTGTTGAAGCTGACCGATATGATCGAGGTGGACCGTGAAATGACCGCTGATCTCCGGGATAGTTATATCTCGTTAAACTCTAACCGGATGAACTCTATTATGAAAACACTAACGGTCATCACCACCATCTTCATGCCGCTGACGCTGATCGCCGGGATCTATGGGATGAATTTCAAGATCATGCCCGAGCTGGAATGGAATTTCGGTTATTTCGCCGTCCTGTTGGTTATGGTAGTCCTTACTGTGGGGATGATCGCCTGGTTCAAGCGGAGCGGCTGGTTCAAATAGGTTGGGTGGAACAAATAAATGAGGCAGCAGCGTAAAAGTCCTGGGACATACGCTGCTGCCTTTTTTGGGCGAAGTGTCGAAACTTGGTGAGATGAGAGGCAGCTGCCTGCCCCAGTCAACGATCAGTTATATCTGCTATTTACGACGGCGTTTGCGGGAGGGAGAAGAAGTGACACGTTTGCTAGTGGAACGGGAAGATTTTTTGCGGCTTCCGGAGGAAGGCGACTTTTTTCTACGACGTTTGGGTCTGTACAGAGCGGCATCCTCTTCAGCGGCTAGCGCTCCGGAGGACCCTTTTCCCTTGCCAAAAGTCCCCATGACCAGCTTCACCATCGGGGCCATCTGCTGAAAGCTCGACATCACCTTCTGGACCTTGCCCATCGAACTCACGATTCCTTCAATGCCACCCATCCGGTCGACAAAGCCTTTGATCTGCTCCATGTTGGCTAGATTCCCTAGATTCCCTAGATTCCCAAGTCCACCGAGAAGTCCCCCTGCTTTGGTAGTGACCGCCTCGGCTGCTGGGGCCAGTGCCGCATCTGCAACCTCTGTTACATCCAAACTGGGTAAGAACCCGGTGTCTCCCAGCTCTGGTGTATGCCCGTAGGGACTGATTCCAGGATAGGGTGATGTATTCAGCGGATCAGCCAGTGAACGGTGACTCCGGCGGGAATGATTATAGTAATGCTCAGGCATAATATCACATTCCTTCGTTATTGGTTTGCTATAATGTATGTCATGGGCGAACATAAGGTATAGACAGATGCCCGGATTACCGGGATAGGAGCGGAAAAGGGCGTATGCCCATATCAGGGGTGTGGAAATGAAAAAACCGTGTCTGTGCTTGATTTTCGGCGCTTTTGTAGTACTATAGGGAAGGCGGTTTAAGATCAGGAATGAAAAGGAGAGAGAGCCAGTTCTAAAAAAAACATGTACACCTGGGGTGGACAAATGTCCGTCGATTTCGTTCTTTACAGCGTGAAACCGTTAATGCTTGAAAAAAGCGCTCCAGTACAATATAGTTAGAGGCAGAAGTCACAATAGGGGATGATTAATTAATGCAGCTGAAGAAGCTAAACGATAAAAGTGTGGATCAATTATTCGAGGCTATTTTAACTTTAAAAAATATGGAAGAGTGCTACATATTCTTTGACGATCTATGCACGGTGAACGAGATTCAATCGCTGTCGCAGCGTCTTGAAGTAGCCCGCATGCTGGGCAAAGGCTCTACCTACAACCAGATTGAAGCAGAAACAGGAGCGAGCACAGCGACCATTTCGCGTGTCAAACGCTGCCTGAACTACGGCAATGATGGATATAAAATGACATTGGAACGTTTGGGACGCTAATTCGTGAGACCGGGCGTACTGATGATCAGTCACGGTTCACGCGACGATGCCTGGGTATCTATCGTGGATGAAGCCGTAAACGGCGTATCGCTGCGGGAAGACCTTCCCGTGGCGGTTTCTTTTTTGGAGCTGGTGGAAGGCCGATTAATCCAGGACGGCATTCATGCCTTGGAGGCGGCGGGGGTCACGGATATTCTGGTGGTTCCGCTGTTCGTGTCGTCCGGAAGTACGCATGTCGATGAGATAGCATATGCGCTCGGCGTGAAGGCGGAGCCTGAATTGGAGACGGATTTACAGCCTTTTGCAGTTACTGCTAACGTGCATTATGGCGATCCCGTTGATGACGATCCAGATATTGCGGTCATTCTCTGGGATAAGCTGCGTGAGCTGTCTGTTCATCTTGAGCGGGAGACGATTCTGCTTGTGGGGCATGGTAGTAGGCACGACGGCTTTCGCCAGCGCTGGGAGCGGGGGATTGCTTCACTGGCGCAGCGTGTAGGACAGGTTAGCGGCCTCGCTGCGGCTGATTATGCTCTGCTGAATCCCGACAGCGTTCGGAGCAAGGCCGAGTATTGGCGGCAACAAGGCCATGAGGTACTGGTAGCTCCGCTTTTTTTGAGTGAGGGGTACTTTACCAAGCGCGTGATTCCACAGCGGCTTGAGGGCGTAGGCTATCAATACTCTGGACGCACACTGCTCCCACACCCCCTTTTTCCAAAATGGATTGAACGACAGGTGGAGACCTTACTCACGTCTGTCTTGTCCAAAGCTGGGCATACTGGGGATTGAGCGCTGAGCACGATGTACGCTGGGAAATGATGAATATCTGGAATTATAGATTGGTTGTCTGACTATGTGGTGAAAAGCAGCCCGGCTGCATACACATATTAGATAAGTTATTATGGATTAATAATTGCTATATAAGATGAATAAAAGAAAGTAACAAAGAGCGAGAAGGAACGAAGGGGAAGGTTTGGAACTGAAGGAGCGAAGCGATCGCCTTTGTATCCAGATTTCAACCGCTAAAAGCGGCTTATAAAGAAAGAAATCTGGATACAACAGCGACCGAAAGTCCAAACATTCACCGTAGTGACGACCGAGCCTTAAGTGAAAATCTTAAGTTCATCTTATATATAAGATATGATTTCAGTGAGCTAACCTGTCGTTTTAAGATGTGCAGGGGTCTCACTTTTTGCTTTGATCTTAGAAGTCATATGATCGAAGGNAAGGAGCGAAGCGATCGCCTTTGTATCCAGATTTCAACCGCTAAAAGCGGCTTATAAAGAAAGAAATCTGGATACAACAGCGACCGAAAGTCCAAACATTCACCGTAGTGACGACCGAGCCTTAAGTGAAAATCTTAAGTTCATCTTATATATAAGATATGATTTCAGTGAGCTAACCTGTCGTTTTAAGATGTGCAGGGGTCTCACTTTTTGCTTTGATCTTAGAAGTCATATGATCGAAGGTTGCCTGAAGTTTTGTATGGGGAGAGGACTTCCCTTGTGGTGACGTAAGGTATGGAATAAGATTCGTATGAGCGCTAACGGCCTGTTTTTTCACCCTGAATGCTGCACCTGTGCCGCTGCTGAACGCTGGAATATGGTTGCTGTATGGTCTGGTAACACCTTCAGTTTCGTTTAGATCTTATGGAGGTTAAGGTTATATTGCTGCGACTTCTGGGCGTTGTAAAATCCCATTCCTACGGGTCCCAGACATTGATTGTAGGGTATTGAATTGGGTATAATCAGTAAGGCTATTTAATTATACAAACAGGTGGCGTTTCGGTAATGAAAACTGCGAGATTAATATATAATCCCACTTCTGGACGGGAAGAAATGAAGAAGCGGCTCGCCGATATCCTCCACCGGCTTGATTTAGGAGGTATTGAGGCTTCTTGCCATGCGACGACAGGTGAGGGTGATGCTACGGCGGCAGCAGCGGATGCGGTTGAACGCGGTTATGATCTGATCATCGCGGCAGGCGGGGACGGCACGCTCAATGAAGTGATCAACGGGATGGCGGAAAAGCCGAACCTTCCTCCACTTGGCGTATTGCCTCTGGGAACAACCAATGATTTTGCCCGCGCGATGGGCATTCCGAAGAATTGGGAAGATTCAGTGGATCTGATCATCCGTCAAGAGTCACGACTAATTGATCTAGGCAAAGCCAATGATCGTTATTTCATTAATATCGCCGGCGGCGGCAGACTGACCGAACTGACATATGAAGTACCCAGCAGGCTGAAGACGATGATGGGCCAGCTTGCTTACTATTTAAAAGGGATTGAGAAGATGGCCAGCCTGTCTCCACAGGAGCTGATCATCCGCGCCAACGGTCAGGAGCTCATCCATGACGAGTTCATGCTGTTCCTGATTGCCAATACCAACTCGGTAGGCGGCTTCGAGAAGCTCGCACCGGATGCCCGAATCGACGACGGTCTGTTCGACGTTATTGCAGTTAAAAAGTGTAACCTGGCTGAGTTCATCCGCTTGGTCAGCCTCACTATTCGTGGCGAGCATCTGCAAGATAAGCGGGTCGTCTACTTCCGCACCGATGCCATGGAAGTAACCTCGCCGGGCCATGTCCAGCTCAATCTGGACGGCGAACTGGGTGGTTCGCTGCCAGGGCATTTCCGTATTTTGCCGCAGCATCTGCGGATTTTTGCGCAGAATAGCTGAGGAAGCTGAGTGGAAAGTGTGCTAATGGATAAATAGTATGATGACTAAACGAAAGAAGCTAATGATCAAATGTTTGGTTGAACAAAACTAACATCTGAACATCTGCGTGCTTCACACTTCTAGAGTAAGTAAATAACGGGATTTATTCCCGTTAAAACCCTGCAAACGGCTGTTTTCTGAGAAATAACTGGAATAACTCCAGTTATTTCTGTACACATACCCGATTCCACAAGTTATACTCAATAATAACTGAAGCTTTTCCTGTTGTTATCTTCTCATATAAAGTTTAACGGAGCATTAACTGGAGGAATTCCAGTTAAAATTAATTTTACATGGCAGTGTCTGACCTCATCATAGGGGCCAATGCTCTAATCCATTTGTTATAACAGATATTTAGTGTCATTAATAATGAAGAACATGAAAGAAGTGAATGTGAACTAATGAGTAGACACCGCAGCGGCCGCAATACAAGCCGCCGGGACGGCACGGCCCAAGTGGCCGGACTGCCTGTGAACAAGAATGACGAGGTTATGCTCGATATCATCGGCATGACCCATGAAGGTGAAGGGGTAGGCCGCGTAGAGGGCTTTACCCTTTTTGTGCAGGGCGCTTTGCCCGGGGAGAAAATTCGAGCAAAGGTGCTCAAGACCAAGAAGCAGTATGGCTACGCCAAGCTGCTGAAGATTGAACAAGCGAGCGGTGACCGCATCGCCCCGCCTTGCGAGATCTATGACATGTGCGGCGGCTGTCAGCTGCAGCACATGGATTACGCCGCCCAGTTGGCCTGGAAGCGCCAACTGGTGGTGGACAACCTGGAGCGGATTGGCAAGCTCCAGGTGGCTGGCGGACGGAGCGCAGCCGGGAGCAGCGTGGGGAGCGGAGCTGGCGTGGCAGGGCAAACTGGTGGGTCAGCTAATGGAGAATCTGGTGGTGCTTCATCGGCTACAGTGTCTGGAAATATTGCAGATGTTGCTGCTGGGAATGAAGATGCCGATGCGTATACTGGCATTATCGTCCGTCCAACACTGGGAATGGACGAGCCTTGGCGCTACCGCAACAAAGCACAGGTGCCGATTGGCGACTCTGAGGGCGGCCTAGTTGGCGGCTTTTACGCGCGCGGCAGTCACCGGATTATCGACATGGAGACTTGCCTGATTCAGCATGAAGAGAATGACAATGTCGTCCGCCGGGTCAAAGAAATCGGACGAAGACTTGGGATTACAGCCTACGATGAGGAGACAGGCAAAGGGTTGCTCCGTCACGTAGTCGTAAGAGTAGCCTTCGCCACCGGCGAAATGATGGTTGTTCTTGTCACCAATGGCGACCGCATTCCTTGTAAGGACGAGTGGATCGCAGAAATTCGCCGCGAACTGCCCGCTGTTACGAGCATCTGCCAGAACGTAAATACCCGGCAGACGAATGTGATTTTCGGAGACGTAACCCGCACCCTTTGGGGCAGTGACGTCATTTACGACTATATCGGGGACGTGAAATTTGCAATCTCGGCACGCTCTTTTTACCAGGTTAACCCGGCGCAGACAGAGGTTCTATACGGCAAAACCGTAGAATACGCCGGACTGGCCGGTAACGAGACTGTCATCGACGCCTACTGCGGCATCGGCACTATCTCCTTGTTCCTGGCTCAGCACGCCAAGCAGGTCTACGGTGTAGAGATTGTTCCTGAAGCTATCGAGGATGCGCGGGCTAATGCTCGTCTGAACGACATGAATAATGTAGTGTTCGAGGTAGGTGCATCAGAAGATGTAATCCCGAACTGGAAAGAACAAGGCATCACGCCGGACGTCATCGTCGTCGATCCGCCGCGTAAAGGCTGCGACGCTCGGTTGCTGGAGACCATTCTCGCGATGCAGCCGAAGAAAGTGGTATATGTGAGTTGCAATCCAAGTACCTTGGCACGAGATCTGCGTGTACTAGAAGATGGTGGGTATCGAACGGTGGAGGTTCAGCCGGTGGATATGTTCCCGCATACCGTGCACGTTGAATCGGTGGCTTTGTTGGTTAGGAATGGTACAGAGGGCGGAGAATACAGTAGTGGAGCGGGTTTAGGGAGTAGTACAGATGGGATAGAAAAGTGAAACAGGTGCACGGAAATTATAGAGTTGACTGATTGTTGACGAATTAAAATATTCTCGATTCTATGGCACCTGTTCTTGAAATGGGTGTTTTTCATTAGTCTTTAATCATTTGTTCAGCTAAGCTATATAGAACCTTATGCACAGCATTCATAATATGATCAAAAGATACAGAAGGATAAGTAGTCTTAAAAACAGAAGTAGATAGTTGTTTTCCTTATTAGACCTGTGATTAGGTTAGTAGCTTATGGCCTATAATTGGTAATAGGTGTTTTTATTTAATATTATTTTCATTTATTGTACTGATGGAAGTTCATTTAATTTACAGTTGCCTCAATAATGAGAAGGAAGGTAATTATGAATGGTTAAGATTTTTCATATATCAGATTTGCACTTCCCAACCAGTAACTGGGTAGGGTCAGAGACTAGTATATATAATGGTTTACACAAATTAATGGAAGAAGAATACGATGAATCGACATATTTTCTTATATCAGGCGATATAACCTTTAAGGGGGCAGATGATGGTTACAACGAAGCAAGAAGATTTTTTACTAGATTAATGAGTGAATTGAGAATAAATCGTAAGAAGATCATTTTATGTCCTGGTAATCATGACATAGCAGGTCATAATGCGTTCCAACAATTTGACTCATTTTCAAACTTATTGCGGGAAGATGATATATGGACCTTTTCTACTAAAAATGCTATTTTTTTTGAAACCGATGATGCTTATTTTCTTGGTATAAATTCATCCTATCGAAAAGACCATAAATACGGTTCGGTTGATTTGGATGAAGTAGAAAGGTGTTTAAAGTCAAGTCCGATGGATGAAGAAAAACCACGAATAGTAATCATCCACCACCATTTATTAAATCAATATCTTCAAGATATTTCTGCTATAAGAAATGTATATCCATTTATCTTAATGCTCGATCATTTTAAATTTCATTACATTTTTCATGGACACCAACATACAGATCAACTCATTCCTATAGGAAACTCACCAATTTATTCATGTGGTATTCGTACTTTAGGCTTCCATACTATGGGAGTAAACAATAGTTGTAAAATGTACCAGCTGACAAAAGATGAATTAACAATAAAACACTATTCGTATTCTAGTGATCACCCAATCGAAGGTAGATTAGGCGGATTTAAAAAATATAATGAGACTAAAATAATTAGAGGTGCTTACCGATGAAACCACTTTTCATAGTATTTGAGGGTATCGATGGTTCTGGTACAACAACACAAGCAAACATGCTTAATGATTACCTTAATAAAAATTCCACAAAATCTATAGTCACAAGCGAACCAACATCTGGTCCTATCGGCAACTTGATACGACAAGCTATGAAAAAAAGAGTAATTTTTACTGATAATGAACAACAGTTTGATCATCAAATGGCATACTTATTCGCGGCAGATAGACATGATCATTTGTACAATAAAGTTGATGGTGTTTTTAAGCATAATGGGGAAGGTACACATGTGATAAGTACAAGATATTATTTTTCTTCCCTTGCATATCATTGTGATAATAAAGAGGACTTTTCATTTGTTAGAAGTCTAAATGAAAGATTTCCTAACCCAGATTTATTAATTTATATTGACAATCCAGTTGAAACTTCTATTCAACGTTTAAGTACTCGCTCGGTAATAGATGTTTATGAAAATAGGGAAAAGTTATCAAGGGTAAAAGAGAATTATGAAAAGATTATTCAGGATTACTCAAATAGGTATATGAGGGTGCAAGGGAATCAGGGAATTATTGAAATACATGATGAGATCATTAATTATATAAAGGAGAACTTTTATGATAGAATATTCGCCTATTGAAAATTTTCAACAAATTATCGATATGTCAAAAAGCCTCATTCATGGCGAAAAGTATAGATACAATTTTATGATCGGTGTAAGTTTCGATATCCGACTTGTTCAAAGAGTGCAAATACAGAGTCACTTATCGTGGGCGGAGAAATTTCAACAGATAAATAAACCCGATGATTTATATGTAAACCATGGTGAATACATCGGAGACGAGGGTATTAGGTTTGTTATCGAGGAATTAAAAAGGAAGCCTAAAAGTAACAGAGCTATGATTTCATTAATAAGTCAACAGCATATTGTAAGGAGTGGGGATGATCCTATCCCTTCATTTAATATAGTGCAATTTGGCATTGAAGATAAGCAGCTATATATAACTGTTTATTTTAGAGCTCTTGAAGTAAGTACTTTTTTAAAGATTAACTTAGAGGAAATTAGATTAATTACACACCAAATACAAATGGCGATAAGGGGATTGGAACAAGTTAATTTACTCATTCACTCTTTTAGAGGTTATATTCTAGAAGATATTAATACTTTAGTTAGACCTAAAATAGAACAACTGAAAGAAACCCACTTACTAAGAATTCTTGAAACAGACATTCCAAAATTATTAAGTATGTTGCGAGAAAAACATGCAACTTACAGCACTGTTGTTGATAATCAATCACTTTATTCTATAAAAGCGAATTTAACGGATGAAATTGTTAATCAGAACATCAACCCAAGATTAAAAGATCGCTATGTGTTGGATCAGCTCGATGAGTGTATAAGTCTAGATGAACGCTTGAAGGAACTTAGAAAGGGAACCTCTCATGATGCCGAACTTGATGAGACTCATAGACAATTTAAAGATAGTTTAGAAAAGTTGATTGGGGCGATTGAACAATGTCTCTAACATTAAAAGAAATCCAGCAAATGCAAGAGGAATTTGATAAAGCTCACACGGGAGATATTCCTTTTTATGAAGTGATTAGTAATAAAAACATTGATATACTTGAGCATCTCATTGTATGTATGGTAGGTGAAATTGGAGAGTTTTCGAATATTGTAAAGAAGATAAGGAGAGGGGATTTCAGATATGAAGAAAAGAAAAGTGAGCTTGAAGAGGAGATAGTAGACGCATTTATTTATCTTTTAAAAATAACTAATCAATGTAATTTTAACATTGAAGCAAGTTATTTAGAAAAAATGAAAAAAAATAAAATTAAATTCTCGAGGTATAACAAATGAAGACTTTTATAGGTAATAACTTTTCAAAAGTCTATTATGATATGCTGTGTTATACATATAATTCAAAAGCAAAACTGGATTCATCCAGAGGAGGGAGTGTCAAAGATACAGGACCTGCATATTTTGAAATCAGTAATGATAACTTTCGAATACCTTTGTTGAAAAAACGTGGATTTAATCCATTTTTTGTTCTTTCCGAATCCTCATGGATTTTATCTGGTTTGAACACTGTATCTCCACTTGATTTTTTTATTAAAGATTATGCTAAGTTTAGCGATGATGGTACTACGTTAAACGGAGCCTACGGATATAGGTTAAGAAACAAATTTGGATATGATCAAATTAACCGCGCGATTTCCTTACTTAAAAATAACCCTAGCACAAGAAGAGTTGTACTTTCTTTGTGGTCTACAGATGATTTAGGTTATCAATCAAATGATTTGCCTTGCAATATCTCTATTATTCTTAAGGTTAGATCCGGTAAATTGGACATCACTGTCATTAATCGATCGAATGATGTGTTTCTCGGAGTTCCTCATAATGTGTTTGTTTTTTTTATGCTTCAGGTATATATAGCAAAAGGGATTGGGTGTGAAGTAGGTATACAGCGTCATTTTACTGATTCTTTGCATTTGTATGAGCGAGATATGGATCAAGTAAAAGAGATACTCTCAGCTAACAATGAGGCTATTATTTCTTCTTTGATAGAAAAGATCCCTTCGTTCGATACAAAGACTTATGCTGATGTTAATCATAACGAGGTAACGAATCTGGAATTTCAGGAAATCCATCAAGACTATAGAATAATGTTTGAATTGTTTAGGGAATATAAAAATGGAAGCAAAGATGTATCTTCGATTATAAATCGACTTCCTTGTAATATGCTGGGGTATTCTGGATTACTTTGGTTTGAAGAAAGAAAAGGATTTGAAATAAACAATAAATATTTTTATGAATTATCATTAGAAGGAGGGAACGTTTTGGACGACACTATTTTAAATTTTGATTTTCTTAAAAACGAAACGTCTGAAAAAATTGCAGAAAGTGCAAAAAGTTTTTCTTCAAAGTATAGTAATTTCGTTGATGAGTTAATTCATGTAACCGAGCCTCAAAATAGTTTTTTTACAATTAATAGGGAAAAACTGGATGAAATGAAATTTCTTCAGAGTATACACTTATCCTTAGTATTTGCGAGTGCCACTGCTAGTTTCCTAAATGTTTACCTAAAAGATGAATATATAACGAGAATTCAAAATGCAGCAAATTTACTTAATCTTAATATGAAAGACATTGTTGATCTTACAAAATTTGAAGGAAAGCTGGTACAAGTATTAAATAACAATAACATTGTATGAAAATCGATCTAGGGAAGCAGTATGCTACTGCGGGAGTACACCTCCAAGATGAGAAGAACTGCAGTGGACGATCACGAAGCTAAAAGAATTGGTGGCGTTGCCGCAGGTAGTCGCCTTAGGAGAATACGGGCTAGATTATAACCGGGATTTCTAGCCGCGGGATGTGCAGCGAAATGGTTCACTGAGCAAATTCATTTTGGGCTTGAGTTAAACATGCCGCTATTTCTATATGAGCGGGAGGCATTTTCGGATTTTATTGCGATTCTTAAGGAACATGTAAGTTCCAAAGCAGTAGTCCATTGTTTTACAGGGAATCAGCCTGAGCTTAAGGTATACCTTGAAATGGGCTTCTATTTTGGGATAACCCGCTGGATATGTGATGAGCGAAGAGGCAAGCATCTAAGAGGTCTGGTCCGGATAATTCTGCCCAACTGGCTTATGATCGAGACGGACGCACCGTTCTTGCCCCTGCGGGACTTAAATGAAAAGCCAACGGATGGATGGAACGAGCCAGCTTTCCTTCAGCATCCTGCAAACCGTAGCAAGTTGTATCGGAAGACCTGCGGAAGAGATCGCTAAGGCGATCGGAGACTGCGGCGGAGTTTTTTGGTATTTTATGATGTCGAAGAATGTTACAGGAGATCATGAGTGCTTTTTCTTGAAATAACACATTGATCAAGATAATGTTGAGCTTGGTGAAAGATAAAAGAGCCCATCAGTTATTAAACTGTACCCTATGTAAAGGACATTTTAAAAAAAGTCTAGGCAGATTGAAGAAGATGATCTCTGTATTGAACAGGGGTCATCTTTTTTAAATCCCATTGATACCTGTAGTTGTTATAGTAGGTCATGTAATCCTTAATCTCCTGTTTTAACTCCATTAAAGTCAAACATGGCTTAATGGAAGCCTGATCTTTAAAATGACCAAAAAAGGATTCCTGAGGGGCGTTATCCCAGCAGTTTCCCCGCCTTAACATGGATTGTTTCAATTTCATTTTCTTAACCATTTTTTGAAAATAAGGATGTGTATAATGAGATCCCTGATCAGAGTGAATGAAGGCACCATCAGCTCTCTTAAATCTTCGGTTTTTCTTAAGCTTCAGGAGAGTATCTGTCGCAAGATCCATTGTGATTCGATCTGACACGTGATAGGCCAAGATTTCATTGGTTGAACTATCTTTGATTGTGGATAAATAGGCTTTTTTACCCGATCCGTAAAATAAATAAGTAATATCCGTCAGTAACACCTTACCTGGGATGTTCTGCTTAAACTCCCTGTTCAGCAGGTTAGGAACGACCCTGTGCTCCGGAGTAGCCTTCATCATCCGTTTATAGGGATTAGCTCTCCTGAAGGGGCATACAATGCTATATTTCTTCATAGTCCTCCTAATCCTTTTCAAATTGTAGATTACCTTAAACTGACCCTCCAAGGTCATCTTGATGGAACGGGCGCCTTTCTTTCGTCTTTTGAAATGAAAAGCTTTTAGAATGACTTCTCTTAGTTGCTCATCTTGCTGTTTCTTCTGGATTCTCTTTTGCTTTGCTTCGGAAGACCAATTACTTTAATATCCATTTATGGAACTGTTGATACTTTAAATAAATAGTTGACCATACGGTAGACTTGATACTTCTCGATGAGGGTATGAATAAGCACAAATTTCTGGCTAGATGAAAGTGTTATCCTTTGTTCTGCCTCCTTTCCATGAAACGAATCTTTTTTAATAATTCATTCTCCGCTCGCAGCAAAGCATTCTGAGCTTCTAGCTTGGCATACTTCTCTTTGAGCGTTAGCTCCCGTTTAAGGGGTCTTCCTGAGGCATGGCTTCTAGTATCTTGCAAACCTATGATTCCGTTCTCTTGGTAGCTCGCACGCCATCTCTTTCCTGAGGATTCGACTCTTTGGAGCCCAACGACAGTTACGTCAAAACCACTTTCTTCAAATATTTCTCTCGGCAGTTTCCCCTTATTATTCTCTGAGATAAACAATTGCTTAAACGCATCCGTATACGTAATTGCCTTAGAAGATACATACCTCACATAAGGATTGTTAGATAACTGCCTGATCTCTTTATCTGTGAATATTTTCTTGCTCATACCAGTCCTCTTCCCTATCTTCTTCGTTATAAACAAAAATACCCTACCGAGAGACTTTTTAAAAGTGTCTACTCGATAGGGTACAGTTTATATGTGAGATTTGGCTTGATTAATACCAATCCTGAATCAAAAGGAGATTATTCGATACTGGATCGAATTCCCGACATTAAGGCCCCGGTACTTCTGTTGCAAGGGACTGCCGATGAGAGACTGATTTGGCAAACCGTTCAAGATTTTGCAGGTGATTTGGAAAAGGCAGGTAAAACCGTGAAGCTTGTTCTGTACCCGGATGGTCGGCATGGGTTAGCGGACAAGTATCAAGACCAGAGGAACCAAGAAGTGACGCAATGGCTTCATACGTACGGCATGCCCAAATCATTTGCCCTACAGTAGGAGTCAGTCGTAAATTAGCATCCTGATGAGACAAGATTAGTACCTATTAGGGGAATTCGAGTTTCCCCCAATGTTAATAAGGCACATGTGATTTTCGCTCCTCTCGTCCTGTTCGAGCCTCTTCTGGCATAAGTTTTAGCTTATGTCCGGAAGGGGCTTTGTTCTCGTTTAGGTAATTATACAATAAATGGTTTCCATTACGTTTATGGGATATATAATTCTCAATTAATTTCGAAAGCTCTTTTTGAGGGGGCTGTCCCTAAATTCCCTGAGAAGGATTTGAGACTGCTAACACGGAAGAGCTCGGGTCACTGTGGTACTTATGGATATAATGAATATATTCTATTGCACTTTGATGGATTTCCTCATCGCTAGCTTGAAATGAAGCTCCGAAGACAGCAAAATAAGGTAGCGCCACTGCGCCCACATGACTTGTACTAGCTTTGAAAGGCGTAATCACTTGATCCACGGTAAAAGAAACAGAGCCCTCTGGCAGGTAATTTTCTTGTTTGTCGCCGATGGACATGACAAGCCCTAACTTTTTCCCTTTAAGCTTGTCCCCTGTTGATCCATAAGCCCATCCATAAGCCCATCCATAAGCCCATCCATGAGCAAAAACATCATCAAACCACTTTTTCAATAAAGGCGGATAGCTGTACCAATATAACGGGAATTGAAAGATAACATGGTCATATGCTTCTAATAGCTTTTGCTCTCTGGGAACATCAATGTTCCAGTTGGGATACTCTTTGTAAATCTCATGAATGGTAATATCGTTTGGATATTGCAAGAGTTCTTCTTTCCAGCGCTGGTTCACCCTGGAATTCTCAAGGTTGGGATGTGCTAAAATCACCAGTGTTTTCATTATGAATCTCCATTCTCAGCCTTATCTTTATGAATATCATCATTATCTTGCAGGTTGTAGAAAAAGAAAATACACACAATAAAGTAAGATGGTTACTTGGAAGTGTGTACTGGACTAATAACAAAATGTTTGCGATAAAGAAGATTTTGAGTAAGCTTCATTTGATCAGCATGGACGAGGTGTTGTTCTACGAAACAATATAATTTAGGTATAGATGCAACACTAGAAATCATCGGCGGAAAGTGGAAATCTTTGATCATTTGCTTATTGATGTCCGGTACCAAGAGAACCAGTGAATTCCAGCGCAGTATTCATGGCATTTCACAAAAGGTGCTGATCCAGCAGCTTCGTGAGCTTGAGAGGGATGGACTTGTCGAAAGATTCGTGTACCAGCAGATGCCGCCAAAGGTCGAATATAGTCTCACGGAATATGGAGTTACAGCCAATAAGATCGTGGACGTGATGTGTTCCTGGGGAAAAGAAAATATTAAAATAAGACAAGAACGTGGAGAAGAGATCTTGTTGGAGGACAAATCGCCGGAGAACGTTGATGGTTCCAGGCACTCCTTTTAATTCCAGTGTAGTCTTTTAGAAAGCGAATACTGTCACGTCAGGTTTGTCCATTTTATGCAAGCCACACATGTGGAGTGCTGCGTGTTGTTGGTACAGAAGTAGTAATTTAAAGCCACATTTACCTGCAGAACCCAAGCTTTATCAGCTTGGGTTCTTAATCTTTGTATCATTGGAAGTAGTAAGGCGGAGAATTGAACTAAGTGTTGGAGCAGCTAATGCTACTAAAGAATCATATCCGATAAAAGCATTTAAAAAACGACATCGATACCCGATATAATTAAAAACGGAACACTTTCGAAGAGTGTTCTGTTTTTACTATGATCATAAAAGGGAGTGACCTCAAATGAATAAAATAAAAGTGAAGCTAGCCATATTTCTGATTATTCTGCTAGGTTCGACCACATTTCAATCTATCCAAGCAGCTCCTACAGTTGTTGAGAAGTTTGAGGTCGTAGATCATTGGTTTCCTAATGTGCGAATGTACCCTATCATTGTTTTAGCAGAATATAATAACGGAGTTTATGAACGAAGGCCGAACAGAGCAGGTCTACCTGATGGTATTTTAGCTTATTGCTTTGACAAGTCGAGACAATATCCACTTACGAAGTATCTTGCTGGTTATCGTGAAGGTGAAGAGTTCTTTTCACCACTTAAAGAAATTAACAACTACACCATTAAAGGAAAGGTGATTAATGGGGATATGTTAAGAGCGATCCTGCTCAATGGTTTTCCAATGAAGAGTGTTGCAGATTTACAAGCGGCCACTGGTATTACAGGTCTAGATGAAGACATGGCACTTTGGGCTACCCAATATGCCATTTGGCATTACACTAATGGCGCGAGTTTGAATGACTGGCGTGGGCAGCATTATCCGCCAACATCAGCGGGAGAGGATCTATTTAATTACTACATCAGTTTAGCGCCTATAGGGCCAACGTATACAGAAGCGGATGTGGATGTATTTGATCAGCAATTATCATTTGATGCGAATGATAACCTTGTTGTATCAGTATCCTATAAAGCAACAGAAAAGAACGATGATGGAACTGTCATTTTACCATCAGTCCAGCTTGATAGTGCTACGGAGGCTAGATATCCAAATGCGACTGTCGTTGAATCAACATACACCAATCCAAGTCTTAACAGTAAGACGATCACGATTACAATCGCTGATGGCGATTATGATGATACGGCTTCAAATGTAGATATTGGACTCCAATTTATGATGCGTCAATCTGTCAACGATGTGTTCATCACTTCGTCAGTGAGATATATCAATGATATTCAAGATTTTGGTGCGGTTGCAGCCAATGTATTGGATGTGCAGAGAAATGTTCTATTGAACTTTAAACTTCCCGTGTCGCCAACACCAGCACCAACAGCAACAGCAACGCCAGCACCAACAGCAACAGCAACGCCAGCACCAACAGCAACACCAGCACCAACAGCAACACCAACGCCAACAGCAACACCAACGCCAACAGCAACGCCAGCACCAACAGCAACGCCAACGCCAACACCAACACCAACAGCAACAGCAACAGCAACACCAACGCCAACAGAAGAACCAGGACGGGTAGAAGAGCCAACACCAACAGAAAAACCAGAACAGGTGGAAGAGCCAACACCAATACCAACACTAACGCCAACAGAAGAACCAAAACGGATAGAAGAGCCAACGGCAACGCCGACGCTGACTCCAACAGTAGAATCAGAATGGGTAGAAGAGCCAACACCAATGCCAACACTAACGCCAGCCCCAACACTAACGCCAGCCCCAACGCCAACAGAAGAACCAGAACGGGTAGAAGAACCAACACCAACGCCATTTAAACCGACAAACGTAAATGAAGAAGTAACCGTTCTTCCTAAAACGGGTGAGGAAAGTAAAACTTTATTTTATATTATAGGAGCGGTATTTATTGTCGCCGGTTTGTGGCTATTTAGAAGAGATAGCATGGGTAGAGGTTGAGTAAATGATGTGTTTTGAAAAATGGCCGAAAGCTACTCGAACCCTTGTCAGTCAAGGCAAAGCCAATGAACGTATTAATTAGCGAAGTCAGGAGCTTTGCAGAGTTACAGATTGATGACGAGAAAGCTTCGGGAATCCGTTGTGTGTGGGGGCGTAATTCGCCCCCTGTATTTACGTCAATATTAAGCACTCCCCACATGTGGAGACTATAATATTGATGGTTCGAAAATGAAGATGTGACAGTGGTACTCAAAAGCTGCTATTTAGCTGCCGGGCAGATTGGTTTATTAACCTATATAGTGTTATTATTTTCATAAATGTGGTAATTTAATTTCTGATATTGATATCATCAATGGGAAAAGGGAGGAGTAACATGAATTCAGAGTTCGCGTTCATTGATTTCCCTCAGTTAAAAACAGAACGGTTCATACTACGGAGAGCAGAAGAAAAAGATCGCTATGATATTTTCGAACTTTATTCAAAAGAAGCCGTTGCGAAATATATGCCATTCATACCATTTACTTCGGTCGAGAATGCGATAAGTGAAATGAATTGGTATCAGAAAATTTTCAAGGAACAATCCGGCTTACGATGGATGATTGAAGATAGTGAGTCCAAAAAAGTGATTGGAACATGTGGATTTTTAAACTATGAGAAGATGCACAATCGTATTGAAATTGGTTATGACCTAAATCCTGATTTTTGGGGAAAGGGTATTATGACAGAGGTAGTGAAATGTATCATGCATTTTGGTTTTTTGACTATGAATGTCAATAAAATTGAAGCGAAAGTGGAGGCAGAGAATGAAGCGTCGATCCGATTGATGCATAGGCTCGGCTTCCATAAAGAGGGTGTCTTAAGGCAACATGAGTTCGAAAAGGGCAAATATGTTGATCTTGCTGTCTTCTCTAGATTGAAAAGCGAATATGAACCTTCAGAGCAATAAAACGGCTTAAGTTGCCTCTTCTATTTTTCCAATATTGTGCATTTGCACATGTGGAGTGTACAGTAAGATTTGAAGTATATGAATTGGAATTACCCCGTCGCCTTCCGTTATTTTAACGGTTAGCAAGCGGGGTTTTTAGGTTGTTTTCGATAGACCGGCACAAATCCTTCTTCTATGCAAAACTATATCGCTTACAGCAATCTGGATATGTTCTAAAATAGTACTAGGATTGTTGGGAGGGTGTGGGGGAATGACATATTATGGTCATTGGAGAAATAGAGCATTTTTTTTGATTCTAGTTATAATTATATTGATTGCAGCCACGTTATCCAGCTGTGAAGCAACTGATCCACCGGATAGCGATATAGAGATTATCTCTAAAGAACGAATAGAAGTACCTGGTCAAAATCCGCATATTGATATATACAAGGTATTTTATAAAAGTGATAATATCAAAGTCCTAGCATATCTGACGGTTCCCAAGGCTACCGGAAAATATCCACTGGTTGTTCATCTTCATGGGGGATACGCTCTTGAACGTAAGGAACTTTCTCATTACGATTTTGGCTTTACGTACGGTTTTAGTTATATGAGTGACGAAGTGGTTTACTTGTACCCCATCTACCGGGGATATTTGGAGAGCGATGGCCATGTGCAAGGCATTGCGGAGAATACACGGGATGCAGAGAATGGAATTAAAGTGGCAATGTCCACCGGAAGCGTAAAACCGGATTCGGTATACCTGCTTGGTGCATCGATGGGTGGCGGTGTGGCTTTAAGATTAGCTTCTGAGCGGCAGGATGTAAAAGCTGTTGTTGGTGTGAGTCCTTTTGTGGGCTGGGATGTCAATTTACGCTGGCTATATGAGCACCCAAACGCAAATTCACCTGAAATTGTAGAGGAAAATAGAAAGACGGGAGAATATGTGAGATTTGGCTTGATTAATACCAATCCTGAATCAAAAGGAGATTATTCGATACTGGATCGAATTCCTGATATTAAGGCCCCGGTACTTCTGTTGCAAGGAACTGCCGATGAGAGTCTCATTTGGCAAACCGTTCAAGATTTTGCAGATGATTTGGATAAGGCAGGTAAAACCGTGAAGCTTGTTCTGTACCCGGATGGTCGGCATGGGTTAGCGGACAAGTATCAAGACCAGAGGAACCAAGAAGTGACGCAATGGCTTCATACGTACGGCATGCCCAAATCATTTGCCCTACAGTAGGAAAACGGGTAAGAATCAAACCAAGACGGGAGAAGCCTGAGGCTCCCATCAAGAGAATGGAATCGAATGTATCAACAGCAGCTTGTACACTCATTAGAATCAATTGTAAGATAAGATTAAATAATATTATTGCGGGATAAAGATTTATCCTGGTATTTATAGAGAGGGTTTAAGATGATGAATAATTTTTGGCGTGATTTACCACGGCCTTTTTTTATACTGGCGCCTATGGAAGATGTGACGGATGTTGTGTTTCGCCATGTTGTCAGTGAAGCAGCCAGACCGGATGTGTTTTTTACGGAGTTTGCGAATACAGAGAGCTATTGTCACCCGGAGGGGAACCATGCTGTGCGCGGGCGTTTGACGTTTACAGAGGATGAACAGCCCATCGTAGCTCATATCTGGGGAGACAAGCCGGAATTCTTCCGTCAAATGAGTATCGGTATGGCGAAAGAAGGCTTCAAAGGCATCGATATTAACATGGGTTGTCCTGTAGCGAATGTAGCAGAGAACGGGAAGGGAAGCGGCCTGATCTGCCGTCCTGAGATCGCAGCGGAGATCATCCAAGCAGCCAAAGCCGGAGGACTGCCCGTCAGCGTAAAAACAAGGCTCGGGTTCAGTGACGTAGATGAATGGCGCGGCTGGTTAACCCATATTTTGAAGCAAGATATTGTGAATCTGTCCATTCATCTGCGTACCAGAGAGGAAATGAGCAAAGTAGATGCCCACTGGGAACTGATTCCGGAGATTAAAAAGCTTCGTGATGAGGTGGCACCAGATACACTACTGACCATTAACGGGGATATCCCTGACCGTGAGACCGGCCTTAAGCTCGCTGAAGAGTACGGTGTGGATGGGATTATGATCGGGCGTGGTATTTTTCAAAATCCGTTTGCTTTTGAGAAGGAGCCGAAGGAGCATAGCAGTGAGGAACTGCTGGATCTGCTGCGGCTGCATCTGGATCTCCATGATCAATATTCGGGACTTGAGTCACGTTCGTTCAGACCTCTTCAACGCTTCTTCAAAATCTATGTCCGCGGATTCCGCGGGGCAAGTGAATTAAGAAATACCTTAATGAACACCAAATCAACAAGTGAAGTGCGTGCGCTGCTGAGTGAATTTGCAAGCAGGGCGCAGGATGAGACGGAGGAACACGGAGATTAAGCTGCCCAAATGGTAGATATTCGTGTGAAAATAGAAAAAAAGACGTAAACAAATGAGGATCGGATGAATGGAGAGGGGAGATAACCCGAAGCCATCCAGCCTTTCCTCTGTTTTTATATGGAGGGGATCACATGTCCTGGAGCAAATTGAAGCAACAACTGGAAGGCTTTCTTAGCCCTGCGTTAGAGGGAAGAGTAGAATACCGCGCACCGGGTTACCGTTACCTGCCTGATAAATCAGGGATTTGTTATATTACCGTAGATAAGAAGAACATCCTCAACATGAGTGATAAAACGAACCCTATTAGGTGGTATCAAAATGAGCTGGAAATTAAGAATGATCCAGACATTCAAATTCCGATCACCAATGACGAAATAGAAGCGGTCAGAAAAGATACCAAGGGGCCAGTGCCGGAGGATCGCCTAATCGTCATTGCCAGAGGCAGAAAAAGTACAGACCATGCAAAAGAGCTTATGTCAGCACAGGCTGCATTAAGTAAGTCGAATTTTACCGTTGTGGCTAATAAATTCCTTTCTACTCCTATAGAGGAGAGCTTGGAGAGCAGAGATATCTTAATGAATGTTCTGGCTTTGGTGGACAAAAGAGTTGGGAAAAAGAGGATTCTAGGCATGGCTGAGAAGATGGAGTTGAAGCATCCGGTTGTAAAGTATTTTTATGGGTTGCGGCGGGGTGAGTTGTAAGGATGTATGTGTTTTTCTTGGGTGCAATGGTATAATCACTCTAATGTATTTTAGTGTCGAATAGCATAAATTTTTTTGTTACTAACTTAGAATCTTAGTGCGCCTGTAACTTTCTCTAATAAAAAGGAGTTAATAAAATGATAAATGACAAAAAATATATAGAAAAAAAAATCGCAAGATTAAGAGAACAACAACGACCACGCGTGTTAGATCTTTTCTCAGGTTGCGGTGGTCTTTCTTTAGGTTTTTTTAATCAAGGTTTTGAGATGGTTGCAAATGTTGAGATTAATGAAGTTGCAGCCAAAACTTACGCTAGAAATTTTCACACAAATGAACCGGAAGAGAGAAGAAACCTATTTGCGAAAGCACGCGATATTACTACGTTAGAACCTTCAGACTTATTAAAGGAGTTCTATCCTGGTGAGGATCCAAAGTCTTTAATTGATGTTATTATTGGGGGGCCACCATGTCAAGCGTATACTCGTGTTGGGCGAGCTAAGTTAAGAGAGGTTGCCCAGCATCCAGAAGCATTTAAACAAGATCCTAGAGGGAATCTTTATCTGAGATATTTAAGCTATGTTGAAGCGTTACAGCCATTAGCAATAGTTATGGAAAATGTACCAGACGTACTAAACTATGGTGGTCATAATATTGCCGAGGAAATGTGTGAAGCGCTTGAGGAGTTAGGTTATGTTTGTAAATATACAATTTTAAATTCAGTAAACTATGGCGTTCCTCAGATGAGAGAACGGATGTTTTTAATAGCTACAATTGAAGATTTAAAAGTAGAGCCGTCTTTTCCTAATCCTTCACACTGGATAGATATTCCAAGGGGCTATGAGAACGCTAGGAAAGTAGCGTTGAAAACGATTGAACAATTAGATGATAATACGCGGTTCGTCTCTCCTCCGTTACCAAGTACAGCGCTAGAACCTGCCTTAACTGCAGAACAAGCGCTAGGGGATCTTCCTAAAATCACCAATCATTTAAAGGGTGAGATGAAAAAAGGAGCAAAAAGGTTTACTGAGGTAATACCTTATCCAGCTGACGTAGAAGTCTCCGATTATGCTAAAGTAATGCGTAATTGGGGTCATTTTAAGAGCACTGAGGGTATTTCAGATCACGTTATTCGGCTATTACCAAGAGATTATCCGATTTTTAAACGTATGCAACCGGGAGACCAATACCCACAAGCTTATAATGTAGCACTTGAAATATTAAATGAAAAGATAATGCGACTCAAAAAAGATGGTGAGAATATCATGGAGGATACTCCAGAGTATGATGAATTGAAGGCGAAAATTGTTCCCCCATACGATGCAAGTAAATTCCCTAACAAGTGGCGAAAGATGGAGGGGGATCTGCCTGCGAGAACTCTAATGGCGCACCTTGAGAAGGACGGTTATTCTCATATTCATTATGACAGCAATCAAGCAAGAACTATTTCTGTAAGAGAGGCTGCAAGACTACAGTCTTTTCCTGATGCATTTAAATTTGAAGGTACAATGAATCCTGCCTTTCGCCAAATAGGGAATGCTGTACCGCCAATGATGGCTTCAGCTATAGCTATTAATTTGAAAAAAATTTTAGATTTTCATTTAAGGGGTGCTAATAACTTTGAGTATTAAAGCTCGTTCGGTAATATTTAGAGAGAAAATAAAAACTATTACAGGAGAAAATAGTAAGGTCTCAATGTGTTTTGGTGTTTCTAATGGGCTTGATGTGCTTAGTGGTGGTCTACAATTAGGAGTGGCTAACTTCGAAAAATTAGATCCTCAAAATGAAAGTTTTTTAATTCTTTGTGTTGCTAAGTTCCCTCCAGGTAACGAGATGTATTTAGCCTTTTACATCAAGGAAGAAGCACATAAATTCATTGAACGTTTGAATTTAATGAAAGACTCAGCACAGGGGCAAACTGAGGAAGATACTGAGAACTTAGAATACTCTAATAATTCTCAAATTCAATATTCTAACCGCAATAATAACGTACCAATGTATTTATCTGAAAACGGTAAAATATATTTAAGGAATAAAGGATTTTGGGAGTCTTTAGACTTTGAAAAGAGTTCTCTAGAACCTGCCCCAGGTATTGACCAAATTTTTTATACTACTTACGCTAGATCACGACACGGGAAAAACACTTATGCTGAAAAAGAATTTCTTCGTTATTTGTCCGATATTGTGGGTAGTGATAAATTGATAAATATGCCGGATATATGGGGACTAGACTCTGATATTTCGCCAGAGTTAAGAAGAATGCCTGCAGAGGTTGAATTAGAGGAAATAAAGCATTCTATTGGGGTACTCGGGGGGCATTACGAATCTAAGTTGATAGAACAATACCACCTAGCTTTAAATCACCTAGTCTATAAGCATTTTGTAATTCTAGGTGGTATTTCGGGAACTGGGAAAACTCAATTGGCTATCCTTTATTCTAAAGCAGTACATGGAATTCTTAATAAAAATCAAAAGGATCCCTTTTTTTTTATGTGTTCGGTTAGACCAGATTGGACTGACCCTAGTGGACTAACTGGGTATTTTGATGTTATCTCTAATAAATATATTGTTCCTTCTTTTCTATCTGCTGTTCTTACAGCAAACCAAAACCCTGAAACACCTATCTTTGTATGTATAGATGAGATGAACTTAGCCAAGGTGGAATACTACTTTGCTGATGTGTTGAGTGCCATTGAATCAGGAGAATTACTTCAGCTCCATAATCATATAAATCCAATTCAAGGTAGTAATAACGTGGATATACACTCGGAAATTTTAATTCCACATAATTTGTTTATTATTGGAACAGTAAATATAGATGAGTCAACCCATCCTTTTAGTGATAAAGTACTTGATCGTTCTAGTCTTATTGATATGTCCGATATTGATATTGTTGGATACTTTGAATTTTTAGTGAATAAGGATAGTGAATTAGAACTAGTGATACAACAGTGTGGTGAGTTGCTCACGAAATTATATAATGCCTTGAAAAAATATAAAATGTCCTTTGGGTACAGAACAATTGAGGAGTTCATACTATATTTAGCTTTCGCCAATAGACATAGTGGTTCTTCAAGCAATAGTGTTATTGATGAACTCATCTGCCAAAAAATACTGCCAAAATTGAAAGGGACAGAGAGGCATTCAATATTATTGAGTGAATTAAAGGGAATACTCTCTGATTATGAAAAAAGCAAAAACATTATTGAAGAGTTGGCGTTAGAATTAGATGATTTCGGATCTTTTCAATTTATGAGGTGAGTCATGCTTCCAGAATTGGTACTGCTGAATGAGCTTGGATCTACACAACCCTTATGTAGGATATGGCCAGAAGAAAGTACTGTAATACAAGTAAGTCTTCATGAAAATAAGCGTTACTATTTCGAGTTAAGAAACCCGCCTGATGTTTATGCTGCACAAATATATATTGAAGGAATTCGATTGAAAAAAGATATTCCTAGCCCAACCATTGTACAATGGGAGTGGCAAATTGGCTTTAATGCTGGTATCGTTGAGTTTGAACTACATCTAGAGAAATTTAACAAGTATCCTTTTTCACTAGAAGTAGATCCCGAATTAAAGAAGTTGACCAAAACCGATTTTGACCAAATGATTAGGGACATTCTAGATGATACCTTTGCTTTACTTTCATTATCAAATTTTAAAAAGGGGCTGTCTAAAGGAAACGGTAAAGCCTTTCCACAGATTGCAAAACTTGAATTTTTAAAGGGAAGAGTAGAAGAATTAGAGAAAGTGATAAAAGAAATAAACAAAAATCCACAAAGAATATTAAAATCAAACTTTAATAAAATATCCATAAATAATGCTGGTTTTATTGAACCACGGCAATTCAACAAATCTCTAAGATCATCACCTCTTATCAAAGCAACAAACGGTAGCGGGCTAACATACATGCCCACACAAATATTTATTGACGAAAAGAGAATAAGTGAAGATCTGCGAGAGCATAGAGATATTAAATTCGCTCTGAAAAAATGGTCAACATGGCTAATGATTATGGGCGAAACAATAGAAAAACTAGCTAAAAATCGAAAAGATGATCAGGTCTCAATGAATCAAGTTTGGTCAAAAAAATGCAAAGTTTTATCACGAAGGCTAACACGACTAGTTAATCTTCCTATTTTTACTGATGTAAGTGATTCATATTCACCTGTATTAGCTACTCAAGTATATCGAAAAGTACCAATTTATAATAAGTTTCTGATGATATATAATGATTTTAATAAAGGGATTTCAAATGTAGTTGGCGATTTTTTGAATGTTCCTTTAGCTAGAACTTTTGAGCTCTATGAGATTTGGTCCTTTTTACGTATTACAAGAGCCGTAAGTTCTTTGTTCCCCTCCGCCGCATTTAACACTAACGAATTATTTGGAATGTCAACTGAAAAAGAGATCGTTGTTTCAGCTAATAATGTTATTATGGAGGTTACTGACAAAGTATTTTTGTGTTATCAAAAAACATATAAAGAATTCTGGGTTGAGGATAATGGTATAGGTTCATATAGCAGAGAGCTGAGACCTGATATTACTTTGGAGTTCTTAGACAATGCTAATATAATTGTACTTGATGCTAAATATCGAATAGATAACAATATAAATGAATCGCTGACGTCAATTCATACGTATAGGGATGCTTTAGTGTCAGAGGCCACTGGAGAATATAAAAGTGTAGTGAGCGGAGCTTATATTTTAACTCCCCACCTGCCAAGTAATAATATTGAAAAATGGAAAGATGTAAATATGCCTGGAAGATTATTTCATCCTGAATATAGAGGAACATTTAAGTTTGGCGCTGCAAGTTTAAGACCAGGAATGGATCTTGGTGAAATCGAGAATCTATTGAAAGAGATTCTCAAGGACTCTGCAATTGCAATCTTCGATTGATTATTATTTTCCTAGAAACTATTAGCAGAAGACTAAAAACAAATGCTTAGTCAGGGGCAGGATTTCTTTTTTATCCTGTAGCATGCTCAATTTAGTTTTGTAACATATCTCTGTTTGATACTCCGAAAGCTGAACAAATCCGATTCGTATTTAGGGGGAGGTAGCTACTCTCTCAATCGGCTAAAGGATGAGTTTTTGGGCGATACGCAGATGAGCTGAAGACACCGTTACATGGCAAGTAATAAAGTTATACATCTTAAATCTGAAGTTCTAAGGCAGGTCCGGAACATTTCATACACATTGATACGTAAACTAGCTTTATTCTTCCTGCAGCAAAGGCCTCTTTCGCCATTCGGCAGAAGGGGCCTTTGCGAATGTAGGAGAAGGTCTATTTCGATGAGGCTGCTGTTTGAAGAGGAGTACATGATTGCTCTTATCCAGCCCTCCAATAGCAACTATTTTCCTCGCAGTAAACAACACAAAGTGCCTACGTACGGCAAATACGAAGGAGCCAAGTTATCTGGTGCCATTAACTATTAAACCGATCTGGTTCATCACCGGGAAAAAGCAGCAGATACTGCAGCCTTTATTCGATTTTTACAGGATATTCTCTCAGCCTATCCTAGTGGGAAAATCGCATTGATTTTGGATAACAGTCGAATTCATCATGCTACTGTTTGCAACCGTTTTAAAGGAGTATCCGTAGCTACATTTGCCTTACAGCCCGAACCTCAACCCAGTTGAAGGGCATGGCCTTGTCAGGGTATAAACTTAATTGCGTTTTATATATATTGCTAATATAAAATAAACGATCCGTAAAGTTAAGATTGTACTTTCGGATCTTTTATTTTGTAATGTCATGTACCTAAGATAACCTCTTAGAATTTATGAACACATAAGGTACTATACTTGGATTAAGTAGAACACTTGGAAAAAAAGGGTATGGAGAATGATTGTCAAATTATATAATAAATAAGTCAGATCTTGTAGAAAGGGGTCTTTAAATGCGATTTACAATCAACACTCGTGTTCTTGAACACCTTGGTAGGGAATTAATTACTAGTGATGAAGTGGCCATTATGGAACTAATCAAAAATTGTTACGATGCTAATGCCCTGGAAGCGAATATACATTTTATTGATAATTTTACAAGTTTACAATCACACGAATTTCTTATTCCCTATAACAATGATATATTTCAGGATATCTCAGGAGAAGTGGATAAAATAAATGAGTGTATCATAATTGAGGATAATGGAGATGGGATGGGCTTATCTGAATTAGAGAATGGCTTTTTTACCATAGGAACTGATATAAAAAGGAAGTTAAAAGAATCGAAAGTTCATGAAAGGCTGCCTTTAGGTGAAAAAGGAATAGGTCGGCTTGCAGCTCAGAGACTTAGTAATATTCTATTTATAGAAACTACACATAAAAATTCTGATAAAACCTTTTTGGTGAAAGTTGCCTGGAATGAACTGTTAAATAACTTTGAAAAACTTGATGAATTTGAACTAACCATAGCAGAACACGTAAAGAAGGTTGAATCATATACCAGATTCTGGCTTTTCGACTTAAATGTTAGATTTAACAGTTTGATAAATGGGGTTGGTCCGTATCAACTTAGTTTATTTGAGGAAAATCGAGAAATTAGTTTGAAAGAAGGCTTCCAATCAACCCTTAGCTTTCTCTCATCTCCTTTTGATAATGACGTTGACGATTTTAAAGTTAAGATTTTTCATAATAATCTTGAAATTCCCACAGATTTTCAAACACAGGCTATTAACATTGCAGAATCTGAGCACTCTTTTAATTTCTTTGTCAACAAACAAGGGGAATTAGAGTTAGATATTCATATGAAAATAAATCCTTGGTTTCTAGAAAGAGTGCATCAGCGTCTTACAGGCAATGAGCTTTTTGATGATTGGAGAAAGGAGCACACTTATTATGCGGATCTCTTGAAAAAATATGAAGAACGTTTTAATACTTCCTTACATTCTATCCTTAATGAAGAACAAATAAAAAAAATAGATAATTTTTCTGATTCTTTCCTTGAGACTTTGAGGGAAATAGCTCCTTTAGAAGGGAAAGTATATTCTTTTAAAAGACACAATACTCTTTCTAATATGGCAATTAACTCTGCTAAAGCGAATAATCTAGTTTCTAAAGATTTCAATGTAAACAAGATCCGTGAATTTTTGGATCATCACAATGGTATAAAACTCTATAGAGGAAACTTTAGAATCGCAACTCTAGGTGATAAGGATAGTGACTGGTTGCGACTTCAGCAAGCTCGAACAAAAGGACAACAATTTTTTCGATTCGAACTGGGGAATGTAATTGGTTATGTGAAAATAAATGATCCATATCAAAATTTTATTAAGGAAATCAGTTCTAGACAGGATATAAGGCAAAATGAGCACTCATTGGCGCTTAAAGACTTTTTAGAATCCATATTTAATGATTCTTTCTACAGTTTTAGTCGTTCGGCATATTATATTTCATACGATATCATAAAGGAAGAAGGTATTGTTCCCGAAAAAGTAATAGAGCATTTAATTAAAGAAGTAGATGATGCGAATAAAGTGGCAGAGCAAAGCAAGGCCCAGTTGAAAACATTAAATAGTTCCCTCGCCATTATATCTAAAAATATTCAGATGAATAATGAGCAAGAAATTCTTGAAGTTCAAAAAGCTTTTGAGATTATAAAAGCAAATAGTGAAATGTTTGGAGTCAATATACAGAGTTTTATAGATTCGATACTTAAATCTAAAACCCTACTTAAGCAAGTAGAACATGAAAAAAAACTTATAGAATTAGAGTCTTATAATAATTATAAACTTATGGCAAATGGCTTGATCACTGAGGTAATAACTCATGAGTTACACTCCTTACTACCTAAGGAAGAAGTAAAAGAGGAGTACGACAGTCACATAAAAATTGTTGAAGACTATCTCCTTAAACAAGTGAAAGAGTTCGATTTGTACAGTGATCATTTCAGTCCTCTTAAAGAAAGATTGGTATTCTTTAATGGAAGAATGCTTGATTTGACACAATTTTACCTTTTTTTAGAAAAAACATTTCTCTATAAAGGCACAATAGAAGATTTCGAAACAGAAGATGTTAAGGATTTTATAACTAATCTACAATATCGCATTAATAAAAGACTAACCAAGAATAGAGTTGAGTTAAGCTTTGACTCAATTGATATGAAATGGAAGGTTCCTAAAGGTGCACTTATTCATGTATTTTATAATCTTATTGATAATTCATTATACTGGATTAATGAGCGTCAATCTAAAGCCAGATATGATAAAGTTTTTGAACGAATAGGCCGAGATTTTATTAAAATCGAAAAGAAAGATGAAAGTACAATACACTATTTCGACTCGGGCACAGGGATCTTGCCTAAATATGAGCATACACTTTTTCATCCGCTTGTTACTGGTAAGGCACGAAACGGTAGAGGGATGGGCTTGTATATTGTCAGGGAACTTTTGAGATCCTTTAATGCGGATATAGAATTGCTTCAAACAAGGAACGAACGTGGTTACCGCTATATTTTTGAAATATCTTTAAAGAAAGAAAGGGATATAGATGAACACGAAGAGTGACTTTTGTACTCTTATCGAGCGGCTAAATGCTAATCTTATTGTAATTATAGAAAATGACTTTGAACCTCTTATGGATTTAGAGGATATATTTAGTAAAATGATATACCTTAATCCACAGGACTTAACTAAATTATTATACGAGATAAGACTAGATACAGAATCCTTTTTAACACTCTTAAGTAACTTTAAAGATACTTATTTTGAAGTAGCAGCTAAGGATGAAGTTATTAAGAAATTAGTAGGTGCTGGTCGTATTATCGCTGCTTTTGAAGCTCAAAAGGAAGAAAACGCAGAATACGATAAATTGTTTACAATAGGCCAGGAAATTATAATTCTTTTAGAAAATGCTGCTAATGAGATTGTACAATTCTATGATATTTTTCTCAAATATGGAATATCTCGTTACCATGAGTCCTATAAACAAATATTTATTGAATTGAATAAGTTCACTCCTCGCAAATCTTTGAGACTTTATAGATCTGCTTCACCTACAGAGTGGGATGAAATTAATAACGAAGTGTTAGAGAATACTTCCTCTGATGAATTTTGTTTATTTATCGTTGATAAAAAATTAGGAGATGACAATGATGAGGGAATGAGATTTATTGATGACAACATTATGCAGGAGATGAAGAATAGCAGGGTTAATATCATTAGTATAATATATACTAGTTATCCCGTTGAAAGGGAACTGAATGAATTAAATGATTATTATACTATAGAAGTCAATAAAAAGGATACGTCATCTCTTAAAGAAATTACTATTGGACTGGGTACTTGTACTTATGTACATATATTTGATAGATTAAAAAAACTGCATAGTACAGCAATTGATGAAGCTTTTCATTTAGCACTTAATAGAGCAGGGAATATGAAATATCTTGCTAGCATGGCAGATGATGAAGGGATAACACCATTTGAAGCAGTGAATAGATGGTTTGACATAGCCCGTAAAGACTACGTATCAAAAGGTTTGCTTAAGAAAACTTCGAAACTTACCCAGTATCATTATATACTTGGTTTAACACAAGTTCTAAGTGAAGAGTTTTTAAAGTCCAGAACTGAAAAATGGGACTTTGAGACTGAATCACAAATTCAAAGATTAAATACATCAGAAATATATGACTATACAATCAATCAATTGCATCTTCCTCCTGCCCTTGGAGATATTTTTGAAAAGAACGGTGAGTATTTTATTCTTATGGGCCAGGATTGTGACCTTTCTGTTAGGAAAGACAAGATTGCAAGAAATGCTAAAATGGCTGAGCTGTTAAAGTGCTCATTTGAACATGAATTATTAAGTGAAAAAATTATACTTAGAAAGGAAAAGGCAGGGCTTAATTACTTCCGTAACACTAATGACGAAATTGGTTCTCTAAATATACGCTTTGGTAATCATGTTAATGCTGACTTTCATGTCCTTGATTTATCTACTTTTAAAGTAGATGGTAGTTGTTATTTGAATTTAAAGGAATCACTCGACAAAAACATAGAGAGCTTGCTTCCAGCAGCATGGAAATTGAATTACTTAAAACTTCAGGAGTATTTTATTTCTTTAATTCAAATTAATAATATATTAGCTTTACAATCTAAAAATATAAATTCACTTTCAACTTATGACATTTCTGTTCTAAACTTTCGAGAAAGTGAAGGAGAAATTGATTACTCCTTAAAAAGGGTTTGTAGATTAAAGGATGAATTCAGAGATGTTATTGTCAAAAACTATTGGGATTACAGAGGAAGAGTAGGAGTTAATACTATTGCTGTGACAGATACCGAGACGATTATGTTTCCATCTCTAAAATGTGGCTATCAAGGTTTAGAGTTGAATGTGATGGAGATGGAATATTATGTATTGGTACAAAGATCTTCAAATAGAAATAATAATAAGTCATTCTCGAATTTACCTGTAATTATAAATATTCAAGCTCTAAAAACAAAGCTTATCGAATTGAATGAAATTGAAGAGAAAGAAATAATGATTGAAAGTCTTTCTAAAATGGAAACTAAGTCTAAAATAACTTTTAAAAAGTGCATAGATGAAAACGGTTTGTTAACAGGGATTGAAATAATATATCCATACAAAGTTATGCCAGAAAATCGATTACTGCATACTAAAGAAAAAGTAACATTAATAGAGTTTTTTAACAAAGAGCAGAGGACCCAACTTAGGACCCTATCTCGTAAAAGTAAAGTATTGTTTCTTGATAATAAAGAAGAAAGATCCTTTTTTGATGAAAATGGAAGACCTAGAAGTTTAAGTTTTATCGAGATATCGAGAGGAATATGTGTTCCCGATTTCAATTTTAGTGTATTCTTAAAAGAAGATACTATATATGTAGAATCCGGATTATCTTTAACTGAAGTAGCCCCGACAACGGAATAACTAGTAAATGTGAGGTTAGAAGAGTGATACGTTCACAAAAAAATAGTATCTCAGTGTTATCCCTCTTCTCAGGGGGAGGGTTTCTGGATTTAGGATTTATGAATCAGGGTTTTCAGATTGAAGGGGCATGTGAGATAAATGAGAAGTTTATTTTTGCCTATAACTCTGCTTTAACTGGATATGTTGCTATCACCAATAATCCATTTTTGAAAAAAAAAATTGTGCGACACAACGATATTAGTGAGAGCACAGATGTTTCCTCTATTGAAACGCAAAAAAAAATTGCATCCCTTTATAAGGGGGTGACAGGAATAATTGGGGGGCCCCCTTGTCAAGATTATTCTATTGGAGGTAAAAATAAAGGGATTCAAGGAGAACGTGGGAAGCTAATATTAAGCTATTATAATATTGTAGCTCAAGTAAAACCATTATTTCTTTTGTTTGAGAATGTGGAAGGCTTATACAGAACTAAGGCTCATAATATCGGTTTCACTCAAATGATCAACAACTTACAGGACTTAGGCTATTCTTTATGGTTTGATATCATCAATCCATTGAATTATGGATTTCCTCAAGATAGACCTAGGGTTATAGTAGTGGCTTTTCGAAATGAAGTTATTGAAACCCTGCTTTCAAATGGCTACATACACGAAATGGATAACGAAGTCTTAAAACGAACTGAGAGCCCACACTATATATTTAAGTGGCCGAAAATTATATTTGAGGATCCCAAGAAATCCATAAGTTGGCCGAAAAAATGGGATTTCGGAAGTGAAGTATTAGAAACAGAAGTTTCCAGGATACCTCAAGAATATAATTCTTTATTAGTAAAGAATTATATTGATGATTTGAATAATTCGATTCCAAATCAAAATGAAGTGTTTAACCCAATTTCCGATAAATTTTTAAGGATACAAGAAGGGGATACCAACCGAAAATCATTCAAGCGTATCCACCGTTACAGATATAGTCCGACAGTTGCCTACGGCAACAACGAAGTACATTTACACCCAACAGAACCTAGAAGACTGACAGTAAGAGAAGCTTTACGAATACAGACAGTGCCGGACACGTATATCCTCCCTAGAGATATACCATTAAGTACGAAGTTTAAAATGATTAGTAATGGAGTGCCTTCTGGACAAGCTGAGTTAATTGCCAAGGAAATTCGTATAACTTTAGAAAAGTATTTTAATCTAGTATAGACAGTATCGTCTTATCTTTGTGTATTGGCTAAATTATCATAGCTTTTGAAATGCCCTCTTTTTACTAAAAGGAGGGCTTCTCTTTTATGCTAAAAGAGTTTTAATTCTTTTTGTAAATAGAAGGTTTAACTCAATAGTGATGAATGATAATTTAGTCTAGGCTAAAAGCAGGAGGGGAAAGCTCTTTCTTTTTTCAGTGGAGGGGAAATATGCGCATGAGTCCAGTTAAAGAGTTATGAAACAGGTAATATACATAGTGTTGTATTGGATCATTTTGTAAGCACTCATCTAAACCATATTTTTTATCTTTGTATTAAATCTCCCCCAACAACTCCCCAACTGAAATCTCCAGCGCTTTTGCAATGGCAACCACCTCATAATCCTGCACAAGCCTATGTTGACCCTCCAAGCGAGATAAACTGGTCGGGCTAATGTCTAAACCGAAGGTTTGCAATCTGGCGAGGAAATCTTTTTGTTTCATTCGTTTAGCTTTCCGGATTGCTACAACCCGGGTCCCGATGATGTTTTTGTCACCTGGGGGTTCTTTGCGGTGTTTCATTTCGGTGTCACCTCACAATTTTAACCAAATTGTATGCGAGGTAACTGTTGTTTTAATGCGAATATCGAATTAAAATAAAATAAACCGATAAACTCATTAAAATTTCTGTACATCGTCTACAGACATAGCTTTTCCAGAAAGGAGGGCGTGTATTGCAACATCTAATGCACAAATATGAGGAGGAGAAGCGCAAGCTGAATGAACTCGGTCAGAAATCGCTAGAACAGGGAATTCCATTAAGCGGCAATGAAGCGGTTCAAGCCCAGAGCCGTAAGGTAGACGAACTCATCAATCGGATATATCAAGAAAAAAGTGGACATGCAGTGCCATTTCGTTTGAACTTCTATCTTGGAGGGGATGTGGTGAGTTTTCCAGAATGGTTTATACAGACGTTTCAAGGTCGATTGAATGAAGTAACTGCACAGATCGAGCATCAGTCCGAGCCTAGACATGTTTTTGAAGAAGAGAGCAAAGCTTTTCAAGCGTTATTTGATTCAATGGACATTGCACGTATGACAGAGTTTGAATATTGGGAGGATAAGCTTCAATTGAAGCAGTCCATACTTTATGAACGTCTATATTTACAAGGACTAAAAGACGGTATGCAACTCGCGAATACCGTTGCTGCTCCTTCTGTTCTCTCGGATTAAACCCCAATCAAAAAGCACACACATATTTATGTTTGGACTGTCCATACGACAGTCTTTTTCTTATGTATATGTTTGGAAGGGATACATTCCCATATTGTCGAATAACCATACATATTGTAAATCTAGATAAACTGAGGTTTTGCTATGTTTAAAGCGCTATTATCTCTCTTTAAGAAATCAGACACTAAGCCGCCACAGGCTGTGCGTAAGGAACCAACTCCCAATTCTAAGCCGAAGAAGGTTGCGGCCACACGAATTGGAGAGCTAGGCGAGCATAAAATTAATATCCAATTGGACCAGCTACCTAAGGAGTGTAAATCGTTAAGCGATCTGCTGCTCCCTAATCCCAGGTCCCGAACTGGTTACGCCCAGATCGATCATGTTGTTATCTCCCCATATTGTTTATTTGTTATTGAGACGAAAAACTACAGTGGTGAAATCAAAGGTGGACGAGCTGATCAACAATGGTCAGTAAGCAACCGTTACAAGATGTATAATCCGCTGAAACAAAACTATGGACATATTAAAGCCATTGAGACTCTTCTTAAAGGGGTTCCTAAGGAGAAATCTGTATCTATTATTTCATTCACAATGAGATGTCGCTTTAGTATAGATCCGGAACTTCGCCAAATTCAGTCCAACGAGCTTGTTGTTTATGATGTAGAGTTGAGTGAATTTATCTCCAGGAAGCTGATCCGTTTAAAGATAGAAAACCCTGAAGAAGCATTATTTTCTCAAATGCAAATTCAATCGATCTATGACCAACTGTGTCAAGCTAATATTACAGATACAGAGATCCGCAAACTACATATAGAAAAGATTATGACTACCAAAAATCGTTAACTACCCTTGAAGGACCACATGTCATTACCCGAAGCAATCACGCAGATTTTCAAACGCAAGCAGAAATCCTATAAGATGGTCCTCATTATATCCCTAATTGAAGAAATGAGAGCAACCAATCAGGAGAAGGTCTCGTTCAATAGAGTTAAGGATCGGTTCCTAAATTACTTCATAGATGAACAGGAGAAAGGAAACTGGGTAGATAAGCCCTCAGGCCGGGAGTTATGGAGAAATGCTCCGAAAAGCCAGTTGAAGGATATCATTAACAGTCCTGTTAATGCTCTTTCGCAGGATTTTATAAATATGAATTCGGAAGAAAACACCATAGGCTTTCATAGCCAGATTCAAAAAAAACTAGGGGATGAAGAGCTTACGGAGTTAGAGAAGCTGGCTCATGAGGAGCTTAAGTCATATAACACAGCAGCCAATGACGAGGAAGTGGAACTAATACCACAAGAAGCCAAGCCTCTGAAGGATGAGCAAGTAACAGGTTTCATCCACCAAATCCAATCCCACATCCGCCGCAAAGGCTTCTTCTTCCCCGAGCACCTCATCGAGAACTTTTACCTCTCGCTAAAGACTAAGCCTTTTGTCATCCTGGCGGGTATATCGGGCACAGGGAAGACGCGGTTGGTGAAGCTGTTTGCGGAAGCTCTTGGGGCAACGGGAGATAACGGTCAGTTTACCTTAATCCCGGTGCGGCCGGATTGGAGCGATCCTGCGGATCTGCTAGGGTACAAGGATCTGTCGGGCCGGTTCAAACCGGGTCCGCTCACGGAAGTGTTGGTAGAGGCGCGGCAGCCGGAGAATGGGCATAAGCCTTATTTTATCTGCCTGGATGAGATGAATTTGGCTCGGGTGGAGCATTACTTCAGTGATCTGTTAAGTGTACTAGAGACACAGGATTGGCAGGACGGGAAGATTCGCACGCAAGATCTTATCTCTTCTACGCTGCTGGATACGTCTGAGGATCAAGTGAAGTATGGCAGCCTGGGTATCCCGGAGAATGTGTTCCTGATCGGGACGGTGAATATGGACGAGACGACGCATCCTTTTAGCAAAAAGGTACTCGATCGCGCCAACACACTGGAGTTCAATTACATCAATCTGCAGCAGTATCCAGATATGAGTGAGCAGGAAGAGGCGGATGATCCTACTGATCTTGCCGAGCTGAACCACCTGTTTCTGCGTTCCGATTATTTGCAGCTAGTTGACGCTTTTGATGCTAATAAGGAGCTTGTGATCCGGACTACGGAAAGATTGGTTAAGATTAACGCCTTACTGGAGGACATTCACGCTCATGTAGGCTTCCGGGTCCGGGATGCGATTTGTTTCTATATGATTTATAACGACCGTTACGAACTGATGGATGAAGAAGAGGCGTTTGACTGGCAGCTACTGCAAAAGATTTTGCCACGGATCCAAGGCAGCCACTCTACGGTGCGCGGGGTCCTGCTGAACTTGATGAAGGTTGCTCTTGGCACCGGATCTGGTGTTACAGTAGACATCTCTAAACTTATGGACGATGCTTCTCCGCTCTATATGAAATGGGCTGCTGGCCAAACTCCACCTACGGCTGTACATCCGCAAAGTGCTCGTAAATTGGCTTTTATGCTTAGGAGGCTGGAGGAAGATGGATTCACTTCATACTGGCTCTCTTAAACAGGCGGTAGAATTGCTTCGTGTGGACACGGAGCTTTTTACGCTTTTCATTCAAGGACGGCCCTATCATCCTACGGTAGAGACTTTGCAGCTTCATCGGTCTACGGGTCAGGAGTGGGTGAATGCGCAGCTTGGACTTGTGTGCTCCGAACGGCTTGGTAACGTTCAGATCAAAATCTTTGCCCCTGAAGCTAACGGGATGGTGGAGTGGAGTCCGGGGGAAGCTACGTTCCCATGTTTCTATGAGACCCAGTCGTATGAGCTGGTGATTCAGAAGAAGACCTCTGAGAACCTTTCTTTTTACCATGATAGTGTGCTGCTGCGGCAGGCGATCAAGCCTTTAGGGGATTCGCTCCTTGTCGGTGCGCTGAATTTCGGGAATGAAGTCGGCCTGACGGAATGGGAAATCAGGAGTGAGGGGCAGACGCTGCTGCGGGTGGAGATGGAGATTTTCCCCTCGAAGATGGATTACAAGCTGGATTACCAGAATATTTTGCATGAAGTGAACGAGCAGATTTATAATTTAGCCTTTGATTTTTTGCGCAAAACCTACCAATTAACAGGCCTGCGGGAGACGCAGCATCAGAGCTTGACGGAGTTTTTTACGATACTACAGCATGTCTTTAGACAGCTCTTGGACGCTGTTGAGCGGATTAACAGGAATCCGAATTATGCGTTGCTCCAGGACCGCCGGCTGGTGGATGCCAATCGGGTCAAAAAGGCCGGAAGAGAGAATATCCGCGAGCTCGCCAAGCATCCTGAACGGCTGAGAGAAGACAAGAACCATGGATTCTTAAGCATCGATGGCCGAAGCTACACTGCTACACATTTATTGGAGACGCGCAGACGCCTCGCCTATGATACGAATGAGAACCGGTTCATCCGCTGGATGCTGGAACGTATTCATGGGAAGCTTAAGGAGCTTAAGGGTCGCTGGAAGCTGAACAACCGGACCTCAGATGCATTACTCCTTAGAAAAATTGACGCTATGCTTACCCAACTGGAGCGGGTGCTTAAGATGGACTTCTTGCGTGAGGCTGGGATGCTGAAGCAGATGTCCGTTACGCTTGTGCTGCAGATGGCTCCGGGATATCGTGAAGTCTATCGCTTTTACCTCATGCTGCTTAAAGGCCTGTCTATTCAGGGTGAACTATTCCGCTTATCCATGAAGGATGTTGCTCAGCTCTATGAGTATTGGTGCTTCCTCAAGCTGAATCAACTCCTGGGGCAGAAGTATAAGCTGGTGAAGCAGGATATTATTAAGGTGAACCGGAACGGGATTTTTGTGACGTTGGATCAATCGCGCAGTGCGCAGATGGTATACGAGAATCCGGTGAACGGAGAGCAGTTTATCTTGTATTACAATGCGATACCTGACTCGGATAAGACACCGACGCTTAGTCAGCGACCGGATAATGTACTAACACTGAAGAAGAAGGATGCTGGCAAAATCAAAGAGTACAAGTATGTTTTTGATGCAAAATATCGCTTAAATCCTGCTTATGAAGATACTTCTTACCAGAAAAAGTATAGACAGCCTGGGCCTGAAGAGGACGACATTAATACGATGCACCGCTATCGGGACGCCATTGTGTATCAGGAGAAAGTCTCGGGGGAATATGAACGAAGCATGTTCGGCGCGTATGTGTTATTTCCGTACCCAGATGAGAAGCGGTATAAGACCCACCATTTCTATAAAAGCATTGAGCTGCTGAATATTGGCGCCTTGCCGTTTCTACCGAATTCTACAAGCTTGGTGCAGAAATTCCTGGATGAGATTATTCAGGATAGTCCGGAAAAAGCTTACGAACGCTCCACACGTCCACGCGGGACGAAAGAGTATTATGCCAACCAGCTTGCAGGCAAAAATGTGCTTGTCGGCTCTGTCCGGGGACCGGAGCAGGTGGAGGCGGCGAGGAAGCATTGTTTTTACCATGTGCCGTTAAAGAACCTTTCGGACGTGAAAATCCTCACCCAGATCGAGTACGTGGCGATGTGCCAATCGCGGAAAAAGTTCTTTGATCCTACAAAAACGGGTATTCACTGGGTAGGCAAAGTTACAGATTGGAAGGTGCTACGGCGTAAGGAGATTAAGGAAATCCCTTGCCGTCCGGGAACGGAGGAAGAGTTGTATGTCCGATTTTCGATTAAGAAATGGGAGGAGGTAGCAGCCCCCATTTCACTAGGAGGACAGGGAATCTACACAGTGCTCTATACAAGCAAGTATATCCTGGACCGTGCCCTTGAAATTGCGGAGCTTCGCTTGGACACGGAGGAAGATATTCAGGAATGGCGGGAGAAGCGCCGCAAGGGCAGAGTGAAGGTGAAGCTGGATCATGAGCAGTATGTGGATTTAGGGAAGGTTGTGGAGGTTCGCAATATTTAAAGTCGTAGATGCACGGGAACATCGCCGAGCTGGGGATGGATCATACGCAAATGGATTTGGCGGTCAGGTTAACAGGCGAGTTGTTGGAGCTATCGGATTTCGTACTGCTATCCCTTGCGTTGTGTTCTTGAAATAGCTACATATATGTGAGGTCCTCGAAGAAGCCCCCACAAAATTGATGAATGAAAAGACCGTCGAACATGAAGCTAATGTTCCTGACGGTCTTTTTTTATGTTCAGCTAAATTATAGGATCCCAGAATTCCTTATTTCCACTGAAATTAAGTCGCATCTACTAATAAACGACAAAAATCTACAACTTTTGACCTAATTGTCCGATATTTAGCTTATAGGGCTCACTAAGGTCTCAGAGTTATGAGTTGTGGATATCCGAACTGAATTTGGTAAGCGCCAATGAAAAAAACCGCCACTACGGGCGGTCTATTCGTTCATTAATATTTATGTTAATTTTCCGGAGCATCAAGGTAAGCGTGTGCGTCTTCAACAGTATCGAAGAACTTGATGAATCCTCCAAACATTCTTTTCATTTGCATTCTATAAATTGAGCTAGTTGTGACGGAGGCCCAACTCTTTTCCGTTGAAAGTCCGTATTTTACGACAAGTTCATTTGAGGTGGATAGTTCTTGCGCTACATCTTGGGAAAGGACTTTGGCATCGGATAAATCACCAATGGCGGTAAATCCAGGTTTTGTTTTTTCAAGGTTCTCGGTAAGTTCATCGACATATTGTTGAACATTATCCTTGGTAACCGAATAGATTTTGAGATAGAGCCTGTTCTTTTTTTCATCGTAATTGATTGTGAACATTATGTATTCCTCCTGATTGTCTGTAAAATCAACTTAACTAAAGTATAGGGTATGATTTATTAATCATTCCACGGACTATAAGTCACATAGACTGAAATTCTCCAAAAGTATTTCAAGAAGTGCATAATCAAATCTTTATTTTACATATAGAAGAGGCTGTTGGAGGTTGTTGTATGGATATACTTGCTGAGTTTGGAAACAGGGTTAAGGAACTGCGGTTGCGTAGCGGAATCTCGCAAGAACTGCTGGCGCATCGCTCCGAACTGGATCGGACATATATAAGTGGGGTGGAACGTGGTATGCGTAACATCAGCTTAGTTAATATCGAGAAGATTGCAAACGGGCTGAGCGTTCCAATGAATTACTTGTTTTCAAGTGAGCGGTTTTCAAGCAATCCTGTTCCTTTAAAGAAAGATGTTGAAGTTCCAATCTCCGAACGATTCAAGTATCATTTGGACTGTGACCAAAAGTTACTCACTATCCAGATTCAAGGATTACTAACCGGAGCAAATGTGGATTATATATCGAAAATATGGAAAGGCATTGTCTCTAACTTTGCGGAGGGAGAATTAAGTGTTTTCGTTGATCACAGAGACATGAAAGCGTCGGATGGGGAGCCTGTTGTTTTTTTTCCTGAAGTTATTGAGAAAGCGGTTCTGCTTCAACAGAGTGTGATCGCGCGCAGCAAAAAGGCTATAGTATTATGTAATTCGGAATTCATGGTACATCAATTGAATTATATGACAACCAGAAGTGGGGTATGGCACAAGACTAATCCCTTGTACGGCAAGGATAAGGATATGTTAGGTGAAGCTTATGAATTATTAGATGTTAACGGGAATGAATTAGTTAAACCTATGAAGTAAACCGTTCGTGATATTAGAAAATTGCTAGGTCAAAGGCATGTTTCCTATGATTTCTACTATGTTCTTGAGAATGGACTTGTGTACGTTGGTTATAACATTCTTTAAGAACCTTGTTGTGAAAAGCTACTTTACCTAGGCTTACTTTCATGTTATAAAAATTTCATGGAAGTATTTCTACAAAAAGGAATCCATAAACCTTATTTGGATTTTTAACAGAATATAATGGCTTGTATGCCATAAGCTAATAATCATTAGGGTATGCTTTAGCTAGAAGTAATCTTAGGAACTATCATACCGTAAGGTAAACATAACATGAAAGGTAGATAAAATGAGACTCTTAAATAATATAATAAACATGTTATTGTGGGGGATACCCGTGCTATTTCTTCTTTTTGGGGTAATCGTTTATACACCTGAATTTCTCGGAAAAAATAGTGAACCGGGACCCATTAAGCAACTATTAGACACACCTGTTAAGCTATCGTTATTATTAATGATATTGGTCTTTATTGCTTTAGTTTATATGTTTCTAACTATTGCAGCTTTCATGACAAAGAAAATCATTAAACACCGTGATGAAAATGATATATTAAGCAGGGACATCGGAGAATTTGAAATGCTTAAAGAAAAATTAGAACAATTTAAAGTGGAACTTAAAAATTGTGATGAAGAGAAGCGAATCATTTCCGAAAAGTTGGACCAGCAACTGAAGAATAATAGTCAGAACAAACAAGATGAAGATGTAATAAAAAGAATAATTAACATCTTACCCGTTGAAAGAATGACCTACTTCACCAAGAAATTGTCATTTGGAAATAATTTTGAATATTCTTACATCGAAATGATCGAAGGGTATTTAAGGACTATAGAAAACCCAACATATATCTTCAATAATATATATCTAGAAGAGCAGAGGAATATGCTAGCAATTAAACTAAGAGAACTTATAATGGAGCTCTTTTTACATTTAGACAAGGTTGATTCAGTGAGAGACATATGGACAATCTCCCCAAGCTTAAAAGCTCGTAATCCATCTGAATACAATGATATTGTAAATACAGCGAATGATTTGGCGACGGAGGCCGGTAAAGTTTACGATAATATTATAAAGCACTCAAGAAAGAACTTAGGAATGGATATTACATAATTGTATGTTGGGAACAAGTGATATCCGTGACAATTTTATTTTCAGGAGATTTTCTTTACATAGTAGTGGCCTAGAGTTTGAGTAGATTGATAGTCAGGTGGGGAATTTAATACGGGGAGTCATTACAAAGAATTGTTAAGGACTAGACTCCTTAAAGCTCGTAAGGAGGACTAAATATGGCACGTAAGCGTTTTTACTTTTCGAGTTATATAGACGAAGAGAGTATAAAAACTAATCCTGAAAATATTGAGGATGAAGGTGGACTGTACCGGTACTCAATTCGAATACCTTTTATCGATGCTGCAGAGAGGAGCGGAAAAAGAGCGATTGTAATTATGAAGAATCCGAGTAAGGCCGGCAAGTATGATCTAGTAGCAGAGAGGAAACTTTCGGATGACACCATCTATAAGGTACTGGATTACTTATACAAGCATGAGGAAAATTTCTCGGAGGTCATCATTTTGAATTTATTTGCTCTCTATGGATCCGTTTTTAATAATGATTTAAATGAGCAAAAAATATATGGTAATGGGAATTTAGAAAAGAATAACAAAGTTATTTCCGAGACCATAAAGAAACGCCTGAACGGCGATAGAATTGTTATTGCATGGGGGCAATACCCGAAGAAAAAGAACTTTGGGAATAATTACCGTAAACGAATTAATCAAGTGATGAAACTTTTGGACGGGGCACCTTTGTGGAGGGTTGGGGATAAAGTAAAGATTGGAGATTGCGAATTTCCCCAACATGGCTTGCAGTGGGTGGACTTCGAGAAAATGGAGCCTCAATAAGTGATGAATATTGAGGGGCTTTGAATAGAGTTAGAGTGGGAAATAAAATGACGGATACACTGAAGTGCCTTAGGGTGGAATTATAAATGTATTGTTACAATTTAGTTCTTACCTAATTAACAACTAGGTTTTGGTAGAGGTGATACTAAATATCCCAAGTGCTGACACCTTTGATTTACAGAGCGATGATCTGCGCTTAAATACCAGTCACGGTAGGCTGAAGATTCTTCACGACGACAGGCTTGAACTCTCTTGTGCGGTCGCTCGGCACGGCATTTGCCACTGGTGTAGGGATTTTATCGGAGATATCCAAATTTTAGGGAACCTGAAATCTGTTTCATCAGTACCCAATTGGGGTTTAGAAATATGAATCGAATATAAAAATCTATTTGAGTTGACTAATTGTCGACGGAAAATAAGTAGCCCTAAATTAGAAAACACCTGGTTTTTAAACAGGTGTTTTTTCACGTTTTTAAAGATATCGGTGAACTATTCAATCAAGAGGGAATCATTCGAATGGCAAACTTTCTCCCGGTCGTAATACTTTCACCATGTTCCTTTAGCTCGAAATGAGCGATTATAGAACTGCAAGACGCATCGGTTCTTATTCGGACGGACGTAACGAGGCGGGGATATCCATATATCCCGCAGTGCCGTGCATGGTATGTTACGGTATCCTGTGCGATCCGGCTCGGTAAGAATCCACTATTTGGGGTTCGATTCCCCAATCGCCTAGGGAGCGATTCTGGTAGAATACTCGACTTTCAATCGAGCAAAAAAAATTGAGCAACAGAAAGACCAAAGGATAAAATCCCTAGCGGCTAGTTTGAGCGCACTGCAGGCTGGCTTTGTAATCCGTGGATACCGCTGGAACGAAACTCCGGGGAATTCGTTTGGATGGATGAGAAAGAAGGACGACTGATGTGTAGTCAGGCTTCTGCCCAAAACCCTTGAAAATCACTCGCAGATCGTCCAGCTAAAACGAGATTCCGTCAAAACCACAGTGGGATTTAATCCAATGGTCGAAATATTAAGGGGGAACGAATATGTTAAAAAAAGTAACCATTCAAGCGGACCAGCGGGGTTTGCTCTTTCATAAAGGAAGTTATGTTAAAAAACTTATGCCGGGAACGTACAACTATTTCTCGTGGTCGCAAAGCACAGTTGTGGTAATGAATATAGCGAAACCGTTCGACGTAGAGGGCAAAGACTTGCAGTTGTTCCTTCACGATGAGGATCTCTCGCGCGAACTTAATATCGTACGAGTGCAAGACCACGAATATGTTCTGCGTTACGAGGACGGGCAATTCGTACAACTGCTTAAGCCTGGTATCTATGCTTTTTGGAACATACTTAGAAAACATACCTTCATACATACAGACACCAGACAACCTGAGTTATCTCCCGAGGTAGATCGTTCCATTTTATCGAAGCTCACAGCCCATGTGCAGGCCTTCGAAATCGCGAGTAACGAATCTGGTTTTTTATTTTATGATCACGTGATGCAACAAGAGATTTCTCCCGGAAAGTATTACTTCTGGAAAGGCCCAGTGTCGGTTATGGTCAAGAAGATTGATCTGAGACAACAACAAATGGATCTTATCGGCCAGGAAATAATGACAGAAGACAAGGTTACACTGCGGCTGAATTTCGTTTGTCAATACAAGATCGTAAACCCGCTGCGCGCTTTGGAAATGAAATCGTTTGACGAACAGATTCATATCCAGCTTCAGCTCATGTTGCGGGAGTATGTCGGGACGCTTAAATTAGATGATCTTTTAAAACGGAAAGAGGACATTGCGTCGTTCATCTTATCTCGTATGCATGAGAAGAGCGAAGAGTTCGGCGTACAGTTCCTGGGCGCGGGAGTTAAGGATGTTATTTTGCCAGGAGAAATGAAAGAGATCTTAAACACCGTCCTAATGGCGGAAAAGAAGGCCCAAGCCAATCTAATTACTCGCCGGGAAGAGACAGCATCTACGCGCAGCTTGCTTAATACCGCAAAGCTAATGGACGAGAACCAGACGTTGTTCCGCTTGAAAGAGCTGGAATTCTTAGAGAAAATATGCGAAAAGGTCGGGTCCATCTCTTTAACGGGTGGTGGAGATCTGCTTGAGCGGTTGAGTTCGCTTATTGGGGAGAGAAAGCCAGCAAGCAAATAAAAATAAGTAAAGAGGGGCCATCGCCCCTCTTTTTGTTTAAATCAGAACATGGATTTATTCCGTCAATCGAACCAACTCCGTGAAGTATTTCAATCCCTCTTCCACAATATCACTGCGCCCGTAGGCATCCAAAAACAAATCTCTATACTGATCGGTCTTCAGATTATAATTCAGTGTCCATATTCCCCAATATAAATCGTAGTGTCTATCCCCAACGCCTCCATATCCCAGATCAATAAACCCGTTGAGTGAAAAGTGATCCATGATGATATTCGGCAAGCAGTAGTCCCCATGAATGATCACATTGTCTGCGGGGGAGTAATTGAACGTATTTAAGAGACTACATACTCTGAATCCGATTCATAGGCTATGGCAGTAGGTGCGACATGATGTCTATGTAAAAAAGAGGTCATTTTATATTCGCGTTCAAGTGAGTCACGTTCGCTTATTTTCAGAAAAGCACGTTCATTGCCCGAAACGAACAGAGTTTTTGCATTTTCGGAAGAGCTGCTGTCATAAAGGGTTGCTCCTTTTAGATATTGCCTGATAGCTGCGGGTACGGTCTCAATATCAAAGGAAATCTCCGTACGTTTCATATTCTAACGCTCCGTTCTAATCTTATACTTTATCAATCCCATAAATCGCTTGCTCAGCACCGTATCTCATGATTTTACGATCTAATTTCATGCCTACTCTTTCTAATAGCTTGCAAGAAGAATGGTTAGCCGTCTGGGTCTCAGCAATAACTCTGCTTAAATTCAATTCATTGAATGCGTAAGCAAGGACTTGGTCAACGGCTTCTTTCGCGTACCCATGGCCCCAAGAATGGGGGAGGAGCTCATAGGAGATTTCAGTATCTTGTCCGTCAACATGTTGTTCCAAAGAAACTAGACCTATAAATTCATTATTGTGTTTCAGTCGAATGGTCCAATAATATGAATCTGTCGTAGAACGTTGTAATGTATCTAAAAACTTATTTAATGTATGTTCTGCAGGTATTGCCCCACCCAAGTATGTTCGTACTTGTTCGTTCCCATAAAGACCTTTTACAGCTTGATAGTCACTTTGTTGTAGTCTCGTTAAATTGCATCTATGTGTCTCCAAGTGAGGTCCCCCCTTAAAGTAAACGACGAATGTAAAAGATTAAGCCAATGAATCAGTCGGCTCATTAATGATTGTTGATTCCTTCCATATTTAAACGTTAAAGTAATGATACCATAAGATAATTGTGGAGTTAGTGATAAAGAATGGTTATAAAATAAAGAATCATAGGTAGAAATTACAGTGTGGGGCGTTGCAAATAGATCTTCGGAGGTACAATTTATTGACACCTATTTCTCCACAAGAAATTCCACATGAAGTGATAAGAGAGCCCAAAAAGAGAGTGAAGGGGAACAACTTAACTGGCTGTATTTTTCAGCTATAATCAAAAACTACCGCTTCTTAAGGTGACATCAGAGTATAATGCGGTTAATGGAAGTTAAAGTGAAAAAGGAATTTAGGAAGTGAAGGTAAATGTTAAATCAAGCTGCAGAAAAAAGCTTAAGCAAGTTAATGACCAAGATTCTCCGTCATGCTCCTGGGGAGTTTGATGTCGTTCTGGATTCTGGAGATGGATCGTGTCCGTTGAGTGTCTTATTAGAGGCGGTTCAAGCCCAGCCTAAGTGGTCGGGGGTTACGTTAGCGGATATTGAGCAGGTGGTTTCTCGATCGGACAAACAGCGTTTTGAAATTAAGGATGACCGGATCAGAGCGAGGTACGGTCATAGTCACGATAAAATTCAGTATGCCCCCGGTGAGCCTCCGGTGCTACTGTATCACGGTACGAATCAGAAGGCTCTCCCTGCAATTTTACAAGAAGGGTTGAGCCCGATGAGGAGGCAGTATGTTCATTTATCGGAAGGGACTCATTTTGCAGCATTGGCCGGGAGTCGCAGGGGAGCATTAGTTATTCTTAAGGTGGACACGCAGCGTGCCCGGCAGTTAGGCGTTAACTTCTATTATGTAGGAAATGAAGTTTGGTTGGCGGAGCACGTGCCGCCTGGGTGCTTCTCGGTCTTAGAATCTGATGAACAAGAGGTGCCACAATCATGAATCAACCTATCATCGATATCGGCGTTAATCTGATGCACCGTTCGTTTCACCAAGATCGTGAGCAAGTGGTGGAGAGGGCAGCGGCTAAGGACGTTAGTCCGCTTATTATTACAGGAACAAGTCTTAGGAACAGCATGGAAGCGGCCCGTTATGCTGGTCGTTACCCGGGGAAGCTCTATGCTACAGCGGGTGTGCATCCGCATGATGCCAAGAGCTGCAATGAAGTTACGATTGCGAAGTTAAAGGAATTAGCGGTACTTCCGCAAGTGGCAGCGATAGGTGAATGCGGTCTGGATTATAATCGTGATTTCTCCCCGCGGGATGTGCAGCGAAAATGGTTCAGGGAGCAGGTTAATCTGGCTGTTGAACTGAACATGCCGTTGTTCCTGCACGAACGGGAAGCGGCTGCGGATTTTAAGACTATTCTTATGGAACAGGCAATCCCCAAAGCGGTTGTCCATTGCTTTACCGGAACCCAAGCAGAGCTCATCGCGTATCTGGAGATGGGTCTCTATATTGGGATTACTGGCTGGATTTGTGACGAACGAAGAGGGAAACATTTGAAGGAACTGGTGAAGCTGATTCCGCTGGACCGGCTGATGATCGAGACGGATGCGCCATTTTTGACCCCGCGCGATTTAAAAGAAAAGCCGGTGGATGGGCGGAACGAGCCAGCCTACCTGCCGCATATTTTGGAGGCCGTAGCGCGTTGCATCGGTCAGCCCGTGGAAGAGGTCGCCAAGGTAACTACAGAGACAGCGGTAGCGTTTTTTAATTTGAAGAGATAGAGGAAAGTCTAATATGGTTGATGAAACGCTAGTGATGAATACTAAATCCAACAAGTAAATCTTGTTGGATTTTTTGTTGAGTATAATTTGTTAAACCTTAAAGCGACAAATCCTACCGAGTTGTTTAATACACAACGGAACTGCAATGTTGTTGGTTGATAAACAATAACGCAGACTGATATTATGACAAGTGTATTTTAAATAACAGTTGTTGTTTAAGGAGGAGTAAACATGAGTACGAATTATAAACCCCAAGCTCAAGTTCCTAGCGTTTTTCATAAAAAAATCGGTGGTATTATCGTTACGGTATTATCAGACGGAAATTTGGAATTACCATTGGATGCTTTCTTCGAACTAGAAAAAGACGAACCCATTCAAATATTGAGAGAACACCTTCAAGCTGTGCCTCCATACATGAATACAAATGGATTTATTGTTAATAACAATGGGAATATTACTTTAGTGGATACTGGATTTGGATCTAGTTTTGGGCCAGGGGCAGGCCATCTAATCGATAATCTAATAGCTGCTGGCTACTCAACAAAGGATGTCGATACCGTACTTCTGACTCATATGCATCCGGATCATGTGAATGGTTTATTGTTGGCAGATGGAATGAGAGCGTTTCCTAACGCCAAAGTCATTGTACATGAGAAGGAATACGGATTTTGGATGAAGGACAATGTTGAGGATCATTTCCAGGACGATTTAGGAAAAATGAGTGTCCAAATGGCTCGATCAGCGCTCGCTCCGTATAAAGGTGATATTGTGACTTTTTCCGATTCCGTTGGTATTCCCGGGATAACCCCAATAGAGGCCCATGGACACACGCCTGGTCATACCGCATATCTAATAGAATCTGAAGGAGATAGATTGTTAATTTGGGGGGACATTATTCAGAATGCAACCATCCAGATGTCACAGCCAGAATTGAAGTTTGCCATGGATATTGATGCTGACCAAGCGTCAAGAACACGCATTAAACTGCTCGACTTCGCATCAGAGGAAAGAATCCGCGTAACTGGCATGCATATGGATTTCCCTGCTTTCGGGTACGTCAAAAAAGAAGGTAGTCGTTATACTTATGTACCAGAGCAATGGAGAGCTAATGACCTATGAGAAGAGTTAGAAGTTAATAACTGACAGTAGCAGTCAGAAGGCTGACGAAAGTATAGCTTCGCTCTAGGGAAAACTCATAGATTAGCGAAGGACCGCTCCGCTAAAACGCTGGACTTGGAATTTCGGCTCCAAGATGTAAAAACATTTTGCTTTTACTTAGTCCAAAATATAAACAGCCTGTTGAGCTTCCTCAGCAGGCTGTTTGCGATATATATCATAGTGTATCGTTAGTCCCGGGTAGCTTGATAAATATTGCCGTAATCAGTCCCAAACCCATCATAACGGCAAAGGTGAGAAAAGGGAGGGAGGCTATGCCAGTCTTCAGCAGGCGTGCGGTTGCGAGTGGACTTACCCCGGCCCCTGCAAATAGAACAAAGGTGTACATGGAGGTGGCGATAGCTCTGTTTCTGCTTCCTATTTCCCCAATCAAAGAGATGATCGCTGGTACAACCAGCGAGATTCCAGCCACAAAAACCACACTCATAAGCATATAGCTGGTTAGCTGTTGAACCAGCCCCATGCTTGCCAAACCCACGATGGCCAGTGTTAGGCCGATGCGCAGCGTCGGAAGTGTGCCCCATTTTCCAAATAGATTACCGGCAAAAGGGCAAATCAGCATACCGATGATGCCAAGCGCGCGCACACCGAATAATTGCATGCTGCTAAGCCCGAATGGTGCTTTCTCAAGAACAGTACCCAGCACGGTATACATTCCTACAAAGCAGAACAGGATCAAAGCGGTAATTCCGTAGCACAGCAGCAAATTCGGGTTGGACCACACCTGTTTCCACTGTTTAGCATATGTCCGGGCATTCCAAGAGGGCCGATCCATTTTCTCACTGGGCAGCAGGGTGATAATAAGCCCCAGGGTCAGCAGATAAGCGAAGCCCAGGACCACGAACACTTGATGCCAGCCCAGCAAATCCGTGAAAAAACTTCCCCATAGCTGTCCGACAATCCCGGCCATTAGAAATCCGGTGCTGACCACCCCGATGGCTGTCCCTCTTTTGGAAGAAGGAAAAACTTCACCAATGTAGGTTAAAGCTACGGGGGAGAACGCCGCAGCGGCGATCCCCTGCACGCACCTCAGGAAGATCAGCAGGTTGAAGCTGGAGACGAAGCCTACAGATAACGTGGCCAAGGACAAAACGGTCAGCCCGATAGAAATCGCTGCTTTTCTTCCTAACCAATCGGATATCGGACCGTGAATTAAGCAGCCAATTGCGTAAAAAAGAGAAAAGGAGCTTCCGAGTACAGCAGCCTTCTCGGACGACAGGTGAAAGCTCTGTGTAATAGTGGGAATCAGCGGTACGGATACATATAACGAAGAAAGAACAATCAACCCTGACCAGAATAGTAAGGCGATAAGCCGCGTGTAATTAGGCTCTCTGATGAGTAAGTTAGTATTCATAGAATCGACCAGCTCTCCTTTGAAGGGGAAATCCATAAAACAGATCATTCAATAGATCATCTGATGTTTGATTTTGTCTAACATAACTTTTAGCAAGGTGATTTGTCAATAATATATGTAATGTAACATTACATAACTATGAAAAAATAGCTTGTTTTTTGCGATATCACTCACTATAATGTGAACCATAAACCGAAAAGAATGAAATTGTGTTAGGTAAAATAACATATACAAGAGGCGGTGGTCCTATTAGCACCTATGCAGGTTTTAAAACTGTTCAGCGTCGAAAGCTGGTGGATGAAGTGCTTGACCAGCTACAAATGCTGATTGGCACGGGAGAATATAAAAATGGCGACAAGCTGCCAGCTGAACCCGAATTGATGCGGCTGCTCGGCGTTGGTCGATCCACCATCCGTGAAGCGGTCAAAATTTTGGTTCACGCCGGACTGCTGGAAGTCCGTCAGGGAGACGGGACGTATATCCGTTCTTCATCGACTGTCATGAATGGGGTCCGGGAGACACTGGCTCCGCATAACTATGCTCAAATTCTTGAGGTGCGCCGGATCCTGGAAATTGAAGTGTCAGGTTTGGCTGCAGACAGAAGATCGGAGGAAGATCTTGTTCGAATGCGCCAATACCTGAACCAGAGAAACGAAGCTTTGGACAAGGGGCGGTATGCCGAATATGTAGAGGCTGATCTTTCTTTTCACATTGCCGTCGCTGAATCGTGCCACAACGAAGTGCTGCTGGAAATGTACAAGGTCGTGGCTGAAGGGCTCAAGGCGATGCTGAGTCAGCTAATTTTGGATACCCGCCATTATGAAGATAATACGGCCTATCACGAAGCGATTTTTGCAGCGATACAAGCGGGTGACAGTGCTGAAGCCAAACGGCAGACGATCTGTAATCTGGAGGCTGTGGCCCAAATTCGGATTTCCTAAGCTCTAAACATCAGATGATATGTTGAATAAGGATAACTTGTCCCGCCAACCACATCAAAGGAGTGAGAAAGTATGAGTCAACTTCACGAGGAGAACCAGGTTTTGCAGGTGGGCATTGAAGAAAAGCTTTCTTTCGGAGCCAATTTGACTTACGGGTTTCAGCATTTGCTTGCTTTAACAGGTATATTCCTGTTTCCGGTGTTAATTGGACAAGCGATGAAGCTCGAGGCCAGCACCATTGGTTATATGATTCAGGCCTGTTTTTTGACCACGGGGCTGGTTACCATTCTCCAGTCAGGTAAAATGCTGAAGCTCCCTGTCGTTCAAGGACCGACTGCCGCCTTTTTTGTAGCTGTATTATCTGCGGGTACTAGCGTAGGGTTGGGCACTGCGTTTGGCTCTATGGCAGTTGCGGGTGTGATTTTCATGCTGCTGACCATACCGATCCGCAAATTCGGATTGATCGGACATGTTAACAGGTTTATCTCACCACCGATTGTATATGGGACCCTGCTCATTATCATTGGCGCTCAGCTCGCGAACATCGGCCTGAAAAACTGGTTCGGCAGCGCCAATGAGGGAATTAACTTCGCCGCTGCTGGCGTTACCGTGATTTGCGTGCTTGTTCTGATGATTGTTGGCGGTAATACGCTGCTTCGCCGGGGTGCCCTGTTGTGGGGGATTGTAATTGGTACCGTATTTTACTCGATTTTCGGAACGGCTAACTTCTCTGCAGTTGGATCAGCCGGTTGGTTCAGCCTGCCGTCGATCTTCCCCTTTGGTTTTGGTATCTCCATTCCTGTAGTGATTCTAATGCTCCTTGCCTTTCTTCAAGCTTCAGCTGAAGCCGTCGGCATGTATACGCTGCTTACAAAATGGGGCGGGCAGACAATGGATTCCGAGCGCGTGAACCGTGGACTGTTCGGCGAATTTCTCGGCTGTACGATAGGGGCTGTGTTTGGCGGGCTGGGTACAACTTCGTATCCGGAAAATATCGGGATTGTGCGGGTATCTGGCATTGGAAGCCGCTACGTTACGATGACAGCTGGCGTGATGGCGATTATTCTTGGTCTGATTCCTAAGGTAGGCTTGTTCATTGCTTCTCTTCCAGGCCCGGTCCTTTCGGCAGCTTCAACGGTGTTGTTTGGTATTATCGCAGTCAGCGGTATTCAAATGGTCAGCAAGGTCGTTTGGGACGAATTGAATCTGGTTGTCGCCGGTTCTTCCTTCATTATTTCGCTGGGTACGATGTATCTGCCTACAGAATTGACCTCTAAGCTGCCACTAGCAGTTCAAAGTATTGTTACCCAGCCTATGCTGGTGGGGGTTGTCCTGCTCATCGGATTAAATACGGTGGTTAACATCTGGATCAGACCGGTGATGGAGCAGCGATCCAGCGGGGTTAGTACAAAGACGGAAGTCCCGACAGAGGTTGCCTGACGACGGGTTGTCGTCTATAAATTCAATTTATCCAATTAGAGGAGCTGAGCATATGAGCTTTAAAAATAAGGTGAGATGGGAGATCAGTCCCACTAGAACGGCAGTGATCGTGGTCGATATGCAGAATGTATTTTGCCAGCCGGATGGTGCACTTTATGTTCCCCGCACTGACAATATTATTGGGAATATTCAGGAACTGACTGTAGCCGCTCGTGAGGCAGGGATGCCGGTCATTTATCTTCGCCATATCGTGCGGGGAGACGGCAGCGATACCGGTAGGATGAAGGATATGTATCCCAATGTGGATGAAATATTGAAAAGAGGCACGCATGGAGTGGAGATTATAGACGAACTGGAGCCGCTTCCTGGTGACATTATCGTGGATAAACTGTTCTACAGTGGTTTTCATGATACCGATCTGGATACTATTTTAAGAAAACATGATGTCGATACGCTTATTATCTGCGGTACAGTGACCAATGTGTGCTGCGAAACCACGGTTCGCGATGGGGCGCATCGTGAATACAAAATTATTTTTCTAAGCGATGGCAATGCAGCAATGGATTACCCGGATATGGGCTGGGGGGCCATTGCAGCCGAAGACATTCAGCGTGTAACGATGACAGTGATTGCCTATGAGTTTGGACAAGTCTCGCCAACGGGTGAAATTATTCAAGAGATTCGGGAACGAGCAGGGCACTTGATTGCAGGGAAGTAAACCACTATAAACTAAAACACCTGTCAATACTGGGCAATAAGAGTCCGGTATTAACAGGTGTTTTTAGTTGTTGAGGATAAATCGAAGCGAAGTTACAAGTAAATTGAGACTCAGAGGAAAAGGGTCATGCGGGCGATTTAGCTATGTTGAGGTTTAGTTTCAACCCATGCAACCTTGAGATCTCTATTTTTGAAGAACCAGGCATTATTGATTTTGACGAACTCGTCGAAATATCTGATCGTTGCCACCATCAAATTTTTGTTATCTCCATCAACGGTTAAATGGTGAGCGAAACAATAGGTTGTCCCAGTTGCAGTATCACCAGACAAGTTGATCTTGCTTTGACCATTAAAATGCATAGTGGAGGTATAGGTGTTCAAGTTGTCAAACACAGGGAACAAATCTTGTCTATTATTAATGACTTGGTCTGGTTCTGCTTGACGCTCATCCATAAATACTCTAAATAGCGTATCTTCAGTGAATAGTGCCATTTGACCTTCAGCATCTCTCGTGTCTGCACAAAACGCATAGGCATCTACAAGATCGCGGATGGCATCACGGTCAGCAATTTCTTCAAGGGATAGTTTTTTTACAGTTGTCATTTTTTCCACACCTTTTCTTCATATTTGTGTATCTGTTCTTTCTGCATATATTTTGCTTGTTGCATAACTTCTATCCTTATAGTAACCGGGCAGAAGTTTTAAAGCTTTGTTGTACAGGTCATTTTTGTTGTCAATTCGGCTCATTCGAACGAGCATTGGATTGTCTGGCTGCCTTTGTGTTATCTTTTACTCAGATAAGGAGTGAGGTGAATGGGGTCAGTAATTAGAAAGGCTGTGAAAATGCCTCAGAGTATAGCTAGCGTTAGCATGCTGAAGTTAAAAGGATTATCGGTCATGGGGGCATGCGGCTATTCGGATATCAAGACCGGAAGGATGTATCTGCAGGACCATGTTTTATTGGTTGTTCTGGAAGGGGTCTACATCGTCAGATACGGTGAGCAGAAATATACAGTAAGGAAAAATGAAATGTTACTTTTGCATAAAGGCATCGCTGTTGAGTATGAGAAGTATGGGGAAGAGGATTCGAGGCATGTCTTGGATTATATGATGTTCTTTCTGAAAGATGAGTTGCTTCATGAGTTTATGAAAATATCCAGTTTTCCTTCTTCCGAGCCTGTGTCACCTGCTCCGACTGCTGTTTATTCAGTGAATGAGCGCTTGCTAAGCTATGTTGCATCACTCAAGCCCTATTTTGAAAAGCCTGAGGCCATTCAAGACGAATTAATAAAATTGAAAATGCTGGAGCTACTATTTGATATATTGGATGCGGACAAAGGGTTATTGAACCAAATTTTGCAGCTTAGGCAGCAACGTCCTACAAGCATTGTAGAGGTAGTGGAAAAGAATCTGCTAAACCCCGTATCGCTTCAGGATCTGGCTTATCTGTCCGGCAGGAGCTTATCGACCTTTAAGCGGGAATTTCGGAAGATCTATAATGAGCCTGCCATTCAATGGATTCGTAACCGCAGGTTAGAGAAGGCCAAGGAGCTATTAACCCATTCGGGAATATCCATAACGGAAGTCTGTTACGCCACAGGATTCGAAAATGTCTCGCACTTCTCAAAAGTCTGGAAGAAGAAGTACGGGATTCCTCCATCCGCCATGAGACAGCGTAACGTTGCCGGAGTTTCTATTGCTGAGGGATAATGTGATATTAGGCACGGAATGGTTCTTCCGTGTCTTTTTGCTATTCTATAATGGATTCGAACTCAACTACGCTCTGGCGTGAATTGAAAGAATAATGGCGTGAAATGTCGTTAAAATCGTATGACCTAAAGGATATAATGTTTAACATAAGGAAGTTGAATAAATAGATGCAATCATGACTAATTGTATCTTTGAAATAGTAGGAGGGATATATGTCTAATAGTAGAGTTGTAATAGATAGGAGATTTGATGATTTAATAGAAAAAATTGGAATATCAACTATAGAGGCCCTGAAAAAATCCGACTTGCCTGAAGATTTATTTACTCGTCCAATATCTTCATTAACAGCTATCGAATATATAAGATTCATGGAAGCACTTAAAGAACTGTCCATTGATGAGTGCGCGCCAATAAAAATTGGTACATTAGAAAGTATAGAAACATTTTCTCCACCTGTGTTTGCAGCTTATTGCAGTAAGAATGCATTAACTTGTATGAAAAGAATAGCAACATATAAAAAACTTACAGGCCCATTAGTATTTCTAATTAACGAAAATAGGGATTACATAACATTAGAGATCGTTTTTGAGAATGAAGAGCATGAAATCCCAGAGTTTTTAACTGCGTTAGAAATGGTGTTTTTAGTACAGCTTATGAGAAATGCTACAAAAACTCATATTATACCTTTAGAAGTGATGACAAAGCATAAGATAGATCATGATGATTATGAGAAGTTTTTTGGCGTAAGACCTAAAATAGGACCAAGAAACGTACTGACTATATCAAAGCAAGATGCCCTTTGTCCTTTTATAAGCCAGAATGATGCCATGTGGGAGTATTTCGAACCAGAATTAAGAAGACGACTTAATGAATTAGACGTAGATGACACTTATGCAGCTAGAGTTAGAAGTGCACTCACAGAGCTTTTACCGGCAGGAGAAGGAAGTATAGATAATGTATCATCAAAATTAGGCTGCAGCAAAAGAACGCTTCAAAGAAAATTAAATGAAGAAAATACTACATTTCAGAAACAGTTGAACCATACTAGAGAACTACTGGCAAGGCATTATTTGAAAAATTCGGGGATGTTATCTGATGAGATAGCTTATCTCTTAGGGTATCAAGATTTAAATTCATTTGTAAGAGCATTTCATAGTTGGACAGGTATGACGATCAGTGAATATAAAAGACAATAAATATATATAGTTTATTTAGAATAATTGAAAAAGGATGGGGTCTCTATGTATACATTTGATAATCAATTACCCAAAACAACTACCTATTGGAAAGAAGGAGGGATTTTTTATATTAAACATGCAAGTTTTCGTGTAACCATTGAGGAAGCATATGCCATTGCGGAATTGTTAAAAGCATCTGTTAAGGATCAAGACACAAAGGCAATTGTGATAGATAACCGTGAAGCAAGTGGGGTTTGGACACCAGAAGTTAATAAAGTTTGGGATGATACAACGGTTGGAATTAGTGATGAAATACCAAAGAAGTTCATTACATTAACGAATAGTGTTACAGCTGCAATGCAGATTAATCGTATTTCTAGAAGAACGGGTAATGAAAATAGGTCTAAAGCGTTTTATAGTGATTTTAATGACGAGGTAAAAGCATTTATAAACGCAGAGTAGAAATCCCAACCTGAGATCTACGCATCCTTACATACACGCAAAAATAAACGGTCTTCATCCTTGATGGATAAAGACCGTTTTTAGGTGGAAATTATTTATAGCTTCCCTCGAAAACTACTTCGCTAAGCAATTTTCGGCCACTTGGAACCTCTCTCTCCTGAATCGGAGTAGGCAAACTACTCTTATCTCCTTGATAGCCAATGGCAATGACGGCATGAAGATCGTACTGCTCAGGCAAATTCAAAGCTGCTTTAGCTTGCTGGCGGTCGAATCCGCCAATGGCATGGGTTGCAAGTCCTTTCAACGTTGCTTCAAGTGCCAAATAGCCCCAAGCAGTTCCTGCATCAAATGCATGCGCTCCATTAGGATCGCCGTTCTCACGTTTGGTATCGGAAGCTACGAGAACGAGCACTGGCGCTGTGGACGCCCAAAGCTGGTTGAACTCGCCGAGGAACTGATGGAATACAGTTAGTTGTTCCTCCGTTTTAGCCACTACAAACCGCCATGGCTGATCGTTATATGAGGAAGGTGCCCAATGAGCGGCCCCCAAAATCGCATTTAAATCTTCTTCGGATACTTTACGATTGTCAAATGCGCGGGGGGACCAGCGGTTCAAAAATAATGACGATACACCGTTCTCATCATTGCGGTAAGGCTGAACCTCTGCCGAAACCTCTTCTAAAATACGAGTTGAGCTCATTTAAAACACACCTTTCCTATGCGTATTATTTGATTTTGTTTTATTGTATCATGTTAAGATAGGCAAGGCAAAAGATTTCTATGCATGGTCTAAAGCCCTCCTAAGTTCGTCTTATATAGCGAAGGTTTGTTATATCATTTATACTGATAAGGCCAATTTAATTCGTAGGAGTTGTTTAACGAATCATGATAAAGAAAGAAGTCGCGCATATACGCAAGCAGTTTAAGTTGGATCACGATTTGCTGAATATTTACGACATTCTCAACGTGTATATTATGAAGGAAAGCAACGAGATCTATCACTGGGAGCGCCAGCCGTTTGGACTGGTGGACAGAGAGAAGCAGGAGCTGTATATGGGCAACTTCAAAAAACTGCTGACCGGCGAATTGGATCAGAAGTTGTTCGAGTTGAAGTTTCAAGCGGAAGCCGAGGAGCCGACGCAGGTAATGCTTCACCAAGCGTTAGTGACAGGTGATCCGGATGAATGGCAGGACTTGATGCTGCTGTTGGTAGATAGAATGATGGCGGATACCCATTATGAACGGGATACGGTGGTTACTTTCGTTCGCGGACAGTATTACCGCCCGACCAAAGAAAGAAACGATGAAGCTGAGGAAAGCGAGAAGAACGAGATGTTCGCGCATCCGTTCATTTTATGTAGCGTGAATTCCACGGAGAAGCAACGGAAAGCTCTCTTATTTGATTATGTGGAGAAGGAATATAAATACAATGTCATTGTAGATCCGATCGTCAAGTTAAGTACGCCGGAGCAGGGTTTCTTTTACCCGAGTGTGACGGACAATTATTCCGATGTGAACCGTATCCTGTATTGTACGGGAAAATCGAACTTTCCAGATCCGCATTTCATCGAGCAGGTCTTGAATGCTGAAAGATCCGTGACGGCACTGGAAGAGAGAGCTATTTTCGAAGACATCGTGAAGGAAGTGGCGGGCGAACAAATTGACGCAACCACCCTCGCACAGGTGTATGAGGAAATCTATCAGGTCATCGAAACTAACGAAGACCAGGAAGAACCTCCACGGCTCGATTATAAAGATCTGGAACGCGTCCTAACGGTAAGCGGCGTAGAGAATGTGACTTCGGAGAAAGTGGAACGGGCGTTTGAAACGATCGTCGACAATAAGCATTATGAGATGAAGGCGAGCAGCGTGATGCCGAAATTCACTACCAAATCGATTAAGATCGATACAAAGGTAGCCACGATTTCGATCAGTCCGCAGGATTTAAAGTATGTGAAGCAGGTGAATTATCAAGGGAGACGCTGCATCTTGATTGAGGTTGACGAAGATGCCGTGATTGAAGGGTTTACGCTTACTACAGAGACGTTGTAGGCTCCACGGCCGCCAAGAGAGATTAATCGTTGAGATGTATTGTCGTAACGTAATGGGATATCCCAAGCAGTTAAATCGTAAAGTGACGGGTCTTGCTCTAAAGATTAAGCTAATATTAAATCGATTATTTTGAGGAGATAAATAGGATGAGCGAGATTGCTAAAACACCGAAACCCCCTTATTATGCAGTCATTTTCACATCTAACCGAACGGAGGGCGATAACGGATATTCTGAGATGTCAGATGAAATGGAGAAACTCGCATCCGAGCAGCCAGGTTTTTTAGGTGTGGAAAGTGCCAGAGAAGGTGTAGGTATTACTGTATCTTATTGGGAGTCACTTGAGGACATACAACAATGGAAACAAAATGAAAGACATTTAGTCGCACAAAGACAGGGCCTTTCCGAATGGTATCAAACGTTTAAGACAAGAGTCTGTAAGGTTGAACGTGATTATGGATTTGAAAAGTCTAACTAAAGTTGGGTCTGCTCTATTCAAGCTTTGTAAGCGAAGATCTCTCTCCAAAAGGGTGTCGTCGGGCCTAGAATTTTGTAATTAATATAAAAGAAGGGCTGTCACCAGATCATGCAGATCCGGCAGACAGCCTTTCTTTAGTTGGATTGAACGAAGATTACAGCTCTCCGTTAAGCCTTAGCGTGAGTACTAAAGCCTGAATTAATGTCATCCGTACCACTCACTTCATCCAGTGAAGCGTCCTTCTGTTTATTGAACATTTCGAGGACAGCAGGCGTAGCCGGGAAGATGAAGCTGAACAATACAATAGTAATACCCGACAGAACCACACCGGAAATGCCCGGCATCATCCAAAGTTCCGTCACCAGACCAAAGAATCCAGTGGATTCGGTAGTCCATCCTGGGACCCCGGTGAAGGAAGTGATGATGTAGTAGAGCAGACCGACGGTGATGCTGGCCCACACGGCAATGGTGGAGACTCTTCGCCAGAATGGACCTAGAACGAGCGGCCAGAAGACCGTAACGAAGATGATATCCCATGCGAGGTAAGCCAGATCAATGATCTGCTGAAAGTTAATCGCCAGGATGAAGCCGATAACGGCACTAACCGCAATTCCGATCCGCGAGACGCGAAGCAGCTTCTTCGGTTCAGGGTTTGTATTGATGAAATCCAGATAAATGTTCTTAGTGAACACCCCGGAGGAAGCGACGAAGCAGGCGGCTAGCGTCGACATTCCCATGGCGGCCAGGGCAGTCAGGAAGATCGCGGAGACTAGCGGCGGGAAGTAACCTTGGGCGAATGCCAGCATGAGGTTCTCCGGATTTTGGCTGCCTGGGTAAATAAATTTATAAGCTTCGCCTAGCATGCCAGGAATCCAGCTAATTAGAATTACAATGACACCGGAGATGATCATTCCCCGCTGAGCAATCTTCGGGTTCTTGGCACCAGCTACCCGCTGTCCTAAGTCAGCCGCAGGAATATCGCCGAAGGCCAGGACTAGATACAAGCTCCAGAACGTAGCTCCGCCTTTATTGAATAGTGTACTTACATTCCACCAATCGGGATGGAAGATGTTGTCGTGGTAGGAGTAAATGACTGCGATGGTAATCCCCAGAATTCCCACGATGGAGAGAAGTCCTTGGATGACTTCCGTATAGGCAACAGCCCATAGTCCGCCAATGATGGAATATAGCGCCGTCAGAAGCACGAACAACAGTGCAGCCGGGATAAAAGGAAGATCGAAGATCGCTTGGATGATGTAGGTTCCTCCGACCGTCAAAGCCCCCGCATTAAAGAAGCCAAAAGCGACGGTCATTACAGTTCCTGAGTAGGCACCTAGCTTCTTACTGGCATAGCGCAGGCCGTAATAGTCGGCAATGGTCCAGCCCTTCAATCTGCGCAGTGGCCGGGTCCAGATGAAGGCGCCCAGTACCATACATGTTCCAAGTCCGGCCATCGTTGCTGTTCCTTCGAAGCCGCCGGTGGTGTAACCAGAGCCGATAGCTGCGAAAAAGAACGGTGCGGCTAGCATGGCAGCCAGGAGACTGCCGGCTACGACATAGAGCGGCATGCTCCAGCCCGCAACGAGCAGGTCTTCTGCGGTTTTGATTTTTTGGTACCCTTTGAAGCCAATGTAATAAATGAAGACCAAGTAAATGAGAAATACAATAATAGCTGTCATGTTGTTGCTCCTCCAGTGATTACCATGAGATGACTTGAGAGAATTAGTTCATTACACTGCCGCCATTGGCACCGAGCACTTGCCCTGTATAGAAATTGGCATCATCGGAAGCCAGGAACAGAACGGACTTGGCGATTTCCTGCGGCTGTGCCAGACGCTTCAGTGGATATTTCGCCGCTTCTTCCTCTTCGTAGCCTTCGCCGAAGTCAGCTAGGATATCGGTCAGTGTACCGCCCGGGGCTACGGAGTTCACGTTAATATGCGGGGCAAGTTCCCGTGCCAAAGCTTTGGTGAAAGAAGTAATCCCGCCTTTGGCTGCAGAATAATGCGTGAATTCTTCACAACCGAGGCTCGCTAAGTCGGAGGAGATGTTGATGATTTTGCCAGCTTGGTTGTCCCACATGCGGCGTGCAGCTTCTCTTGCATTATAGAAAGTCCCATATAAATGTACTTTGATCATCCGGTCCCACTGCTCATCGGTCATTTCACGGACCGTTACAGCCTGGGCAATCCCCGCATTGTTCACGAGGATATGGAGTGTGCCGAACAGCCGGTCGAATGCATCGAACATCTCACGTACCTGGGAGGAATCACTGACATCAGCGTGATGAATCTCGGCCTTAACTCCATATGACTCTGCTTCTTTTTTCACTTCAAGTGCTTCTTGATCATTGCCAATATAATTGATCATTACGTTCGTTCCTGCCTTGGCGAATTCGAGTGCCACTGCTTTTCCAATTCCTTTGCTTGCGCCTGTAATCAGCGCTTGCTTTCCTTTTAGCCCTGCATAACTCATCTATGATCGCTCCTGTCTATTTAAATTAAACTTTGAATCGTTGAATTAATTCCTGAAGAGACTGCGAAGTAAGGCTTAAAGATTCAGTAGCTTGGGCTACTTCCTGGATGAATTGCAGCTGAAGCTCGGAGGAGCTGGAGACTTGGTCGGAGCTCTTGGCAATCTCACCCGAGACATTTCTAAGCTCTGTCATCGAAGCGGTAACCTCTTCAGAAGAGGCGGAAATTTGCTGAGAAGACGCGGAGATTTCTTGCATTTGCATAGATACGTTCTTGGTCGATTCGAGAATCTGATTGAAGGACTGAGCGGCTTCTTTCATCAGTTCAAGGCCTCTATGAACTTCCTCTTGTCCCTCTTGGGCTATGATCTGGGACTGAGTGGTGCTCTGTGTAATACTTCCCAAATGTTCAGCAATTGTATTTGCAGAGCGGCCTGTTCTTTCAGCGAGCTTCCTGATTTCGGTGGCAACGACTGCAAATCCCCTGCCATGTTCACCCGCACGCGCAGCTTCAATAGAAGCATTGAGCGACAGCAGGTTCGTCTGTTCTGCCACATCGGTAATCAGATTTGTCATTTCATTAATTTCAACAATTTGGGAATTGAGTACTTGAATCACATTGGCAATACGGGTAACGGATTCTGTAATATTATTCATCTGGTTCTGCAGCCTATCTAAGGAGTCATATCCGTTCTGAGCACTAGCGGCCATTTGTTCAGATTCCTCTGAAGCAGAAGAGGTGGATTCGGCAATACGTTGGATGCCGATCGCGGTCTCCTCCAGTACAGTTACAGTTTCTTCCGTGATCTTAGAATTCATGAGAGTCTTCTCAGCGATTTCTGTCATATCACTGTTCACTTTTACAGAGTAGGATTCAGTTTCCTGGGAACTAGCAGTGAGCTGCTGAGAGGAGGTAGCTACATGCTCTGAAGAGTCCTGAATATTCAAGATCAGAGTGCGCAGGCTATGTTGCATTTTGACAATCGCCGTATTAAGCTGGCCAATCTCATCATTTGAATCGTAGCTTAGCGGACTGCTGCTTAGGTCTCCTTCAGCGATACGGTTAGACACATTTACAATAGATTTCAACGGTTTGAGTATCTTATTGATAGCGGCATAGATTACAAGAGCTATGATGATCAGACCAATAATAGTAATGAATAGCTGTTGATTCCGAGCCTGGCTGGATAACTGATTTATGTAGTCAGCAGAATAATCTATACCGATTACAGCAATAACTTTTCCATCCTGCTTAATGGGAGAGAATACGGTTCTCCATGTGCCGAATGGGTCTTTGAATATATCAGTGACTTCGGATTTTCCGGTAGAGTATACCTTCTTAGCGGCATCTAAGTGGATGGTAGCAAGGTCCGCGAACAAAGCGCCTGGCTTATAGATATCATTCAAATTGGAAGTGTATGCTTGAGTGGTCACTTGATCATCCTTCAAGCTCCAAATATAACTCCAGCTCATCACACCTTGATCTTTCTGTATTTGGTCAAGCTGTTTCTGTAGACTTGTGAAGTCAGGATTTCCTTCTCCGTTCTTGCTGAGTAGCTTACCAACCTGATCCGGATTAACCTGCATGCTGGTCAAGGTACCTACACTAAGAAGCTCACTCTTCAAGTCATTCGAAAGGTTGGTTTTAAGAATGTTCAAACTGAAATAGGTGACTCCGGCAAAAATTAAGACAACCATGACAATTACAATCATGGATACCTTATACTTTAAAGATAAATTTCTAACTTTTTCCACGATTTCCTCTCCTTTTAAATGATTTCTCTCTCTTATGTATCGTTTCTCTTTTAGTTATCGACATTAATCTTCCTAATAATTAGAAAGGTAGGTCTAAAGGTTGAAAATATCCCAGTATTCTTCTTGGAAGGAGAAAACAATAAGTATATTTAAAATCTCCCTTACAATAGACCGCAAACCTGAGGGAGGCGATCTATGCCTACGAAGATTAAGTATGATACGATAAGATATATTTAAATTGCCCGTGGGGGTAAGAAAAGGGAGCATCATGAGAATTATTATTTCGCCTGCCAAAAAGATGAAGAGGGACACGGATTTCTTGGATTGCCGCCAGATGCCGCAATTCATTAGCGAGTCACAGACTCTTCTGGCCTTATTACAACAATTGAGTTATGAAGAAGCCAAATCACTATGGAAATGCAATGATGCCATCGCCACACTGAATGTGGAGCGGATTCGGGATATGGATGTAACACGGAATCTGACACCTGCTATCTTTTCTTATGAAGGTATTCAGTACCAGTACATGGCACCTGGGATACTTCAAACGGAGGAGCTTGAATATCTACAGCAGCATTTACGGATATTATCTGGATTCTACGGGATCGTCCAGCCTTTTGATGGAGTTGTACCGTACAGGCTGGAGATGCAGGCTAAGCTTAGCGGACCTGGTTTCAGCTCAATCTACGACTTCTGGAACAGGAAGCTGGCGGATCAGCTATTTTCGGAGAGTGACATTATTCTGAATCTGGCCTCTAAGGAATACAGCAAATGCATTTCCCCGTATGTTGGCGGAAACGTTCGAATGATTAGCTGTGTATTCGGTCAGGAAATTGGCGGTAAGGTGGTTGAGAGAGCGACTCTGGTCAAGATGGCTAGAGGTGAAATGGTACGCTTCATGGCCGAGCGGCAAATCACCTGTGTGGAGGATATCAAAGGCTTCGACGGGTTTGATTTCAGTTTTGACGATAAGCTGTCGAATGAGAATACGTATGTGTTTATACAAAAAAAAGAATGAATAGAGTAAGTAGTACATTAAGGGTAATCTTGAAGGCGGCTCTACAACCAGCTTCAGGGTTACCTTTATTTATAAAGGAAATGTATGTAAGAATAGAGAATAAAGTGTGGATGGAATAAGAACAGATGTATCGGGAGGACTTATGATTTTTAAAAGAGATCCATTGGACAAACAGAGCTTACTTAAAGAATTGGATTCACTAGGCTATTCCGACAGACTTAAAAAAGTAGCGAAATTAGGCCGTGATCATCTTGGATCTGCCCAGTACTCCCAATTACTGTCCTCATTGCTGGAGGATGGTGTTTATGAAGCGCGTCTAGCGTTAATCGGTGCCATTGCAACACAGGATACCGCTATTGTTCTATCAGGACTGCGTCATCCCATGGCAAGTATCAGAAACACGGCTGCGGGTCTTTTGGCGAAGGTAGCATCTGATGCTGATATTGAACGTGAGCTTCCCCATTTGTCGCATGATTGCCGCCGCAAGCTGCTGCACAGTATCTCACAGATTAACCGTCAGGAATTGGCCGAACGCTTATTGCCTGTGGTGTACGCCCGTTGGGGCGCGGAGGAGGCAGCAATTGTTCTGCAGGCCTGTAATACGGCAACGGTTAGTAAATGGCTTGCTGATATTGGGTATGCCATAAAAGACTGGAAGAAATTATCCAGCAGGCATCTTGACGTAGTTGCGGAATACTTTAAAACCACTCTAGAAAGTACGCCGCCGAGGGAAAAGGGAGCTGTCTGGTGGAGGTTCTCATCCGCTATGGAGCTCCTATGCAATCTGAAGGCGGATTTGGTATTGGGTTGTGCGATGAAGCATGGACCCGTGGGCAGCATACATCCTGCGTTAAAAGAACAACTTGGCACGCTCATACGCCAAAATCCTAACGAGGTATATCAGCTGCTGACTCAAACGGAGTCGCGGAGTGATCTGACTACTTATGGTGTTCCTGAAGGGGTTCTAAAAAGAAAAAAATATTTATCCATTGATCAATGGATTGCGATAGCGAAATTACTCGCAGATCACCCTATGCATTTGGCGAATCTGCTTCGTAATCTGGCACCTTCTAACCGCAAAGTCATTTTTGATGCCGTATATGAGGAAGATAAACGCCAAGAACGTATTTTTCCGGAAAGCTTACTCTATGTATTACCACATGCCTTGCGTGACATGGAAGCCACACGAATGCTGGGCCTTCGTGAAATCAAGGATGACCCGGATAGAACCATCAGAATTACGGCTTGCCGATCCATTGTTCATTCAAGAGTGGGGCTTGAACGAGCAACACGGGTATCCAGCGCAGATCAACGCGGCACGGCGCTTATGCAGTTGATCAGAAGTACAGTTCTGTCGAGACAGGGTATGAATGAGACTTTGGTGTACCTGGGCCGGATTCGAAATGAGCAGGACCCTGTTCGGGGATATGTGTTTAAAGAGCTTTCGGAAAGTCCTGCGTCTGTGTTCACGGATGACCATGTCCAAGAGCTTACTTTGCTTGTTGATAGTGTTATAGATGCCAGAGATACTTCCTATGGTACGAAGTTTTCCGTTCAACAACTGGCCTTTGCTATTCTGCGGCATAACGTAATGCATCCTCACAGTGAGCTGTTTAAGTTCTCTATGAATACGATCCAGAAACTGGCCAAGCAGAATGGGCAGCTTTCACTTCCATCACTCGAGAAGAATTTCCCCCGGGGAGTAGAAGAGATTATCTTCGAAGAAATGTATACATTAGCTGTACAAGCCAACGGGAGAGAAGACTACAATCTGGTGCTTAGCCTGGCTAGCTCATTCGGTAAAAGAGGCTACGGCATCATAAAACTTCAGAATTTGTTAAAGGAAGCAACGAGAGCAAAGGCAGATTCTACAGCTATACAAGCGGCCAGACATTGGCTTGCGCCACATATAACGCGTGATGCCAGAGTTAAGGAATTATTGGCTTTGGATAAATCGTATATTACGATCCATGAAGTGTTTCAGCATCTGCATCTGAAGCGTCAAGAATGGCTCGATCCTTTTATTTCGGGGGCTGTTATTAAGGGCAAGTTCCTATCAGGTAAAACGATCTATCCTGTACCGGCTACGGACGGATTCTACAGGTGGCTGCCGCGTCAGCAACAAGCATTAAGCTCCTTATTAGAAAAAATGGCATTCGATGCCAAGCGCAACCTTTGGGAACGAGCAAGAGTGATTAAGATGATGGCAAGTATGCCAGATCTTGGCCCGGATAGGTTACTTGAGCTTCTACAGGATAAGGAGATAACTGTATTAGAGGCTGCGCTTCATGCCCTTTCACTCATGGAAGAACCGGAGAAGGCACTTCCTATTCTAATGGAGAATCTGGATGGGGATCGGGCCCGTGTGGCTATGTACTCGATACCTAGATGCATCCGTAGAGTGAATCCGGTGTTGTTGGTTTCTATGCTGAAGGAGCTGTTAGATCGGGACAAGCTCAAAATCACTGTAAGAAAAGAGGCCGTCCGTTTACTGGGAGCATATAGAAGCGAGGATAGCATTCCGCTATTGATGAACGAGTTCGAGAAACCAAACACACACAAGGATGTAATCATAGCCATAGGGCATGCTGCGAAACAGCTTTTAGATGATGAACGTGCTTGGGATATTTTAAATGCAATGGGCTCTTCATCAGTAAGTGACATCGCAGAAAGCTTATTATCTCAACAGCCTAATGCTCTTCCACTAGACTATAGAGCGCGCTATCTAGGATTAATCATTGAAATTTCAAGGCACCAGGATGCGTTTATTGGCAGATATGCTTTTATTTCTATGATGCGGTGGACTGGTGGAAATGAAGGGATTATTGCAGCTGCCACTGCTCGGGCTATCACGGATTTAGAAGACAACACCAGATGGGAATTTGCTATGAACACGTTGATAGAAACATGCCGCGATGGTGAGGTCAACGAGGTTGTAATCGAAGTTTGTCAGAGACTGGTAAATAAGACGATAAATAATGAATGGAATGCAACTATCAGAAGAGATTTGCCTCATCGGCAGCGTCTCCTGAAATTGGTTGATCAGTTGAACGCTTTACCAAAAATCACACGAATGAACCTAATACCTTTGTATACGGGTCTGATTGACTGTCTAGCCTCTGATGAGACTTTACAGCAAGCTGTGATGAAATTGTATACAGCAGTAACAGACTGGAATAAGGTGGAAGAATCGGCAACTTATCTGAATCGGATGATTAACTGTATTTCAGATCAGCCCCAGCTATTAAGCGATGCCTATAAGCAGGTCGCTCATAATTTAGAAGACAGTGTAGGGTACTGGAGTCCGGAGACTTTATTGGAAATTGTAGATGTGCTAGGGTCTGAAGGTGGTTACGAATCTCAGTATATTGGACTTTCGCTGCTTGAAGTTGCCGGAAGTGCTCTATTATGGAGTTCAGAGCCTGCAGAGCGTTTGAGGTTGTACAGAAATCACCCGAACATCGCGGTTCGCTCACTTGCGTTGAATGTTTGGACGGCGATAGATTGACCATCGAGAATGGAACTATATTTTTCCAAAAAAATAGTAAGCACCAAAAAGCTCAGGCTGCAAAATAAGCCTGAGCTTTTTGGTGCTAGTTCAATGAAGTTCCATCTTCAATTATGCTTCCATCTTCTGCGCCGTATAGAGCCGGTGATAGAGTCCCTGCTTTGCGATCAGCTCATCATGCGAGCCGCTTTCTGCAATGCCTTTGCCCGACACATACATAATGCGATCGCAGTTTTTTACGGTGGAGAGACGGTGCGCGATAATGAACGAGGTACGTCCCTTAAGCAGCTCATTGAGGCCCTTTTGCAGCAAGCGTTCAGTCTTGGCATCAATGGAAGAAGTAGCTTCATCCAGAATGAGAATGCGCGGATCAGCGAGCAGTGTTCTCGCGAACGAAATGAGCTGTCGCTGTCCCTGAGATAGCTTGGAGCCGCGCTCGTTAACTTCGGTCATATAGCCTTGCTCAAATTCACGGATGAATTCATCAGCGCAAACGGCCTTTGCCGCGGCGATCACTTCTTCTTCGGTGGCATCCAGTTTACCGTAACGGATATTGTCCAGAATGGTACCGGAGAATATGAAGCTGTCCTGCAGCATGATCCCCATTTGGCTACGAAGGGATTTCAGTGTGATCTGCGAGATATCCTGGCCATCAATCAGAATCTTACCACTTGAAATGTTATAAAAGCGTGAGATCAGATTGACGACTGTTGTTTTGCCTGCGCCTGTTGGTCCTACCAGCGCGATGCTTTCACCCGCTTTGGCGTTGAAGGAGATATTCTCCAGAATATTAAGCCCCGGGTCATAGGCGAAAGTTACATCGTCGAAAGTGACATGGCCCTGTACAGCTGGCAGTTTCTTCGCATTCGGAATATCGCTGACCGTAACCGGCTCATCCAGCGTTTCGAAGATACGCTCTAAGTACGCAACGGCGTTGATAAAGTTATTGTACAGGTTCGAAAGGTTCAGAATGGGCTGCCAGAAGCGCGCAGCGTAGCTGCTCATCGCTAGAATGACGCCAAGCGTCATGCTTTGCGGACTAAGTGTCAACAGACCCACTAGAAAAATCAGTGCTGTAACGATCGTAGACAAGTTGTCTACTGAGAACGGAATCAGCATGTTGTAACGTAGAGCCTTCATCCATTCCGTACGGAAATTGCCAGCCAGACGCGTGAAGATTCCCTCATTGCGCTGTTCCCGGGAGAACATCTGCGTTACACCAATACCGCTGATACTCTCTTGTAAATACGCGTTCAGATTGGAGCTTTTATTGGACACAGCTTGCCAAGCCCGGCGCTGTCGGGTTTTGATCAGCATCATGATGCCGAAGAACACAGGTAACCCTGCCAGGATGACGAATGATAGTCGCACATCGACGGCGAACATGAAGGCAGCGATAAAGAGTAAGTTCACGATTTCCAGAATGAAGTTAATAATCCCGTTGGACAACACATCTGAAACCGAATTGACGTAATTCACAACCCTTATGAGAATCTTGCCCTGCGGCCGGTCGTCGTAATATTTGAAGGGCAAATCCTGCAGATGCTTAAACAAATCGGTGCGGATGTCGAAAATAATATCCTGCCCGACACTTGTCATGATGCGTGATCGGACGGTTGCCAGATAAACGCTGACCACGATGGTCACAAGCGTCAGGGCAGACCAGCCCAGCAGCGCAAGTTTGTTTTTTGCCGGAATGGTCACGTCGACGACATGCTGCATGATCAGCGGAGCCGAGAGTGAGATGCCTGCTGAAAGAGCGCTGAGTATAAATGCTACAATCATAGGTGTTTTCTTCCGTTTGATATATACCATCGCACGCCGGAAGTGTTTTATGTTGAACGGCGATTCCAAATTCTCATCGACGTCGAATTTATTCCGTGCCACTTTCGCTCACCTGCCTTCCAATACCCTCGTTCTGCAGTTTAAATACATCGTAGTAGTACCCTCGTTTCGCCAGCAGTTCGGCGTGAGTACCTTCTTCAATCAGCTTTCCACCATCCACAATGAGGATACGGTCAGCCTGCGAAGTAGTAGACACCCGCTGCGCGATAATAATCTTCGTACAAGGATAATCGAGCTCGCGTAGACTTTTCTGAATATGTTCCTCCGTCTCCAGATCGACAGCAGAGGTCGTATCATCCAGAATCAGGATTGGACGGCGGACCGCCAAGGCCCGTGCCAGTGCAATACGCTGTTTTTGTCCTCCAGACAATCCAACTCCGCGTTCCCCAACAACGGTATCATAACCTTCAGGCATTTTGGTGATGAAGTCGTGTGCGGCTGCGAGCTCGGCATAGCCTTGTGCATCCTCTTCGGGGAGATCAGGATCTCCATAGGCGATATTTCCGTCGATGGTATCGGAGAACAAGAGTACATCTTGGGTCGCCATGCCGATATTATCGCGGAGTTCATCCAGCTCCAGCTCTCGAACATCGATGCCGTCTACCAGCACACGTCCTTCGAATACATCGTAGAAGCGAGGGATCAAGTTGATGATTGTTGTTTTGCCTGAACCCGTCGATCCCATAATAGCAATGGTTTCACCGGGTTCAACGGTAAAGCTAACATCGTCCAATACGAGAGCGCTGTCATATTTGAAGCGGACATGATCGAACACAATGCGGCCTTCGTAACGGCGTTTCTCAATGGACGTATGCTCGTTTACAATATTGGGCTTAGCATAATAGACATCGACGATTTTGGACAAGCTCGCGAAAAAGCGCTGAATATCGTTGATAATAATGCCGATGTTGTGCATAGGGTTAGATACGGCCCATATGAGCGAAGAAAAGGCTGTGAATTCGCCAAAGGTGATCCGGCCATCCATCAGGAAGTATCCACCGGCCAGCATTAGAACTACGTTGAACCCCTGAGCGAAGGTTTCCAGATAAGGAAAATAATCAAGCCAGACGAGGGCAGCCTTTTTGTTCGCCGTGGAATAATTGACATTCTTCTCGGTGAATTTTTGGATCTCAAACTCCTCGCGGGCAAAAGCTTTGACTACACGGTTGCCTGAAATATTCTCCTGAGTAGTCGTGTTAAGTTGGGACAGTCGCTCGCGCAGATCGATATACATGGGACGGACGCGTTTGGCGAATATGTAAGCCACGATAAAGATTGGCGGTGACAGGATCAGCATCCACAACGTCAGCTGCGTATCTATTGTGAAAAAATAGATAACGGCAGCAATGAAGATCGTTAACGATTCAATGATCGTCTTGAAAATCCATGCCATGGAGTGCCTTACCATGTCCAGATCACCAGTCATCTTGGTCATAAGATCGCCTGTGCGGTTATGGTCGTAATATTCCCTGTCTTGCCCCTGGATCTTGTTGTACAGATAAATACGGATGTTGTACATCATGTTTTGCGAGGACTTTTCATACTGCATGGTCGTAAAATAAGCGAGACCTGTACGCAGTAGAGAAAATCCAATCATGCCCAGGCAGAGCATAATCAATAGTTGCCGTTCTTGTGTAAGATTCTGCAGCGCGTTGTCACCGGCTATAAACGTATCTACAATGCGTTGACTGATGTATGGGTTCACGATCGTGAGACTTGAGCCCACCACCGAGAGGCAGAGCGCCATTATATAACGCGTCCGGTTTCCCTTTAAGTTCTGCCACAGCCATTTAAGTTCGAACATCTGATCACCTGTTTCTGATTGTTCTTTCAACCTTGCCTGAAAAGAGTGGCTAAATCAAAGTGATTATAACATTATCAAACGCCCAAGTATCGATTACAGAAATATTTTTCTTGTTACAATCGATGGAACTTTTTCAGAAGATCGTTTGTTCCTTGGTTTATAAGGTGATGCTAAAATGACAGCGTTCTTTTCTATAACGAGCATTGGATAGATAGTGAAGAGATGGGGCTTGGTTCGGCCAGAGACAGGAGGATGAGGAATGGGCTTTGTTACAGTAAAAGGGGAATACAAACGCTACAAGATGGGCGAGAATGTGATTGTCGCCAACGACGGGATTGATTTTGAGATAAATAAGGGTGAATTTGCGGTCATTGTCGGTCCAAGCGGTGCAGGCAAATCGACCGTGCTTAATATTCTTGGCGGGATGGATTCCGCCGACGAGGGCCAGGTCATGGTGGACGGTACGGATATTGCCAAATATAGTGCCAAGGAGCTGACAGGCTACCGCCGCATAGATGTGGGTTTTGTATTTCAGTTCTACAATTTGGTACCTAATCTTACTACGCTGGAGAATGTCGAGCTTGCGTCCCAGATTTCCCCGCGTGCCTTGGATGCACGCAAGGTGCTGGAGGATGTGGGACTGGGGGCGCGGCTTGATAATTTCCCGGCTCAATTGTCCGGCGGTGAGCAGCAGCGTGTCGCCATTGCCAGAGCGCTCGCCAAACAGCCGAAGCTGCTGCTCTGCGATGAACCAACAGGTGCGCTTGACTACAATACTGGTAAGCAGGTGCTGAAGTTGTTACAGGATACTTGCCGCAACACGGGGACCACCGTCATCGTAATCACGCATAATCTGGCAATTACACCGATGGCAGACAGGGTCATTGAGATCAACAACGCTAAGGTAAGGAAAATGGTTACCAATCCTTCGCCGGTATCCGTTGACGATATCGAATGGTAGGGAGAAAACACTGATGAAAAAACACGCGTTGTGGAGTGATATTTTTCGTGAAATTTGGCGTACCAAGGCCCGTTTTATTTCGATTTTTGCAATCATTATGCTGGGCGTCAGTTTTTTTGCCGGGGTCAAGGCGACTGGGCCGGATATGCTGGATACAGCCGAAACTTTTTACCGGAAGCTGCGACTGATGGATTTGAAGGTGCAGACTACCTACGGCCTGACGAAGGACAACATAAAGCTGCTGAGTAATGTGCCAAAGGTTGAGGTGATCCAGCCAGGTTACAGCGCGGATGTGTTCACCGGCGACAAAGCTTTGGTACTTAAAGTCTACTCATATAACACCGAGAAACCGTTAAATCAGTACGATATTATTAAAGGACAACTTCCAAAGCATTCGGGAGAAATTGTACTAGATGACCGGCTTGATGGTGAGTATGGGCTAGGGGACAAGATTACGTTCACGGGAAACGGTAAGGGTGCCGAACTGTCGAACAGCTTCGGGGTACTGGATTATACCGTAGTGGGTTTTGTCCGGAGCCCCCTGTTTATTGAGAAGAAGAGCCGGGGAACCAGCGTGATCGGTAAAGGTAAGAGATGCGTTTGCAGCCATCCCGGAGGCAGACTTCAAGCTGCCAGTGTATACAGAAGCGTATCTGTCGTTCACAGATACCTCCGCGTTGAAGTCTTATACGCCGGAGTATGAGGCACTGATGAAGCAGCATACCAAAGCTGTAGAACAGACGCTATCCGCCGGGATGGCTGCCGCTAAGAAAGAACTGGCCGAAGGCGATCGGAAGCTTGCAGAACTGGCGCTGCCCAAGATCTATGTCACTGACCGAAACGATAATCCGGGGTATGCCGAATATAAAGACAATGCTGACCGGTTGTCGGCGATTGCGAGCGCGTTTCCGGTGTTCTTTTTCTTGATTGCAGCACTGGTCAGCCTCACGACCATGACACGAATGGTGGAGGAGCAGCGCCTACAGATCGGTACTCTTAAAGCGCTCGGGTATGGTAATCGTGACATCATAGCTAAATTCCTCGTCTATGGCACGCTTGCCAGTTTGGCGGCTTCGATTGCGGGGCTTGCTTTAGGCTTCACCTTGTTCCCAACCATTATTTATAATGCGTATAGTTCGCTCTATAACCTCCCGGGTATTATCAAAAGCTTCTATCCTGCGTATTCCCTCATCTCCATCCTTGTGGCGTTAATATGCACTACGTTGACGGCCTGGATTGCTTCCCGGGTAGTGCTGCGCAGCAATGCTTCTATATTAATGCGTCCGAGGGCGCCGAAGAACGGGCAACGAATTGTACTGGAGCGCTTCACTTTTGTCTGGAAACGGCTGAGCTTTGTCCAAAAGGTTACCGCCCGGAATCTGTTCCGCTACAAGCAGCGGATGTTCATGACTGTGTTCGGCGTGGCTGGCTGTACGGCGCTGATTCTGACTGGATTTGGTCTCAAGGACTCACTCGGCAGTATCTCGGGACGGCAATTCGGCGCAATTATGAAATATGATGTCCTTGTAGCTCTGCATGCAGATGCGTCCCCTGATGTAGTGGATGCCTATAAGAAGTTGATCACTGACGAATCTGCCATAACCGGTACGCTTGAAGTGGCGCAGGAAACGATGAGCGCGCGGGTCAAAGGGATAAATGATCAGGATGTGAATCTGTTCATTCCTGCATCCGTTGATTCTTTGGCACAATTTGTAGAGCTGAGGGATCGACTAAGTGGAGAAGGGAGGAAGCCTACGGATAAGGGCGCTATAGTCTCGGAAAAGCTGGCTAAACTGTATGGGCTTGAGCCTGGTGACTACTTGAACGTGGTGGACAAGGAGAACGAAACATTCAAAATACAGGTCGCCGGGATCACAGAGAACTATGTGATGCACTATGTGTATATGACCCCAGCGTATTATTCTTCCGTATTCGGGAAAGAGCCTGTGTTTAACACAGAGCTGCTTAACTACACTGTGCAGGATAAAGCCTCAGAGGATACACTCGGCGAGAAGCTAACGGATAGTGAGCGTGTTGCAGCCGTTAGCTTCTCCAGCAGTTTAGGCAATGCCTTCGACGACATCATGAAAAGTATGGACGTTGTGACTTGGGTGCTCATTGTGTCGGCGGCGGCACTGGCATTTGTTGTCCTCTACAGTTTGACCAATATCAATGTGTCCGAGCGCATCCGGGAGCTGTCTACAATCAAGGTGCTGGGTTTTTATGATAAGGAAATAACGATGTACATTTACCGTGAAAATATTCTGCTAAGTATAATCGGCATCGTGGCTGGATCGGGTCTCGGTATCCTGTTACACAGCTTCGTGCTGAAGACAGCCGAGCTAGATGCAACATTGTTCGTCCCGATCATCAAATGGCCCAGTTATATTTATGCCGCACTCTTAACGCTGTTGTTCTCGGGCATGATCATGGCTTTCATGCATGTCAAGCTCAAGCGGATTCATATGATTGAGGCGTTGAAGTCGGTGGAATAGAACAGTCCATACCTTCCTTCCCGGCAATCCATTTTAATCTGAAGAGGAGGAGGAAGCTACTGCGGCAGCCGATGCAGCCGTAGCCCCGGCTATAGCAGCCTGTTGTGCAATCACAATATTGGTAATGTTGGTGGAGAGCATCGTGGTTATAATACCATTTCGCACATCATCCACATATTTGAAGGCTAGGAGCGCAGCTGACAGCAGCAGCAATTCCTGTTTGCTGATGGACCAGCTGCCGAGGCCTTTTTGGGTGCGCAGAAATTCGTATGTCTCTGAGACATCCGTAACGATGTCCTCTCTGTTGCTGGGAAGCAAAGAAAGCACACCTAGCGAAGAAAGGGTATATTCCTTGTCCAGACGGATACCACGTGCACGGAAGTCATCGCGTAAAGCAAGAACACGGGCTGCTGCCTCTGGGGCTTCTCCCCCAAGAATCAGGACCTGTGTCAGGGCTTGCACGCTATTTCCCGAAAGAAACTCAGGTTTCAGTGCAGAATAGAGTTGCTCCATACGATCTATACCTTTTTCAATGTCGATATTGGAAAGACCGAGCATAGCAGCAAAGATATAATCATCCTGTCCGGTAAGGAAGCGGTGCTTCGCTTTCATACTATCGTAAAATAGCTTTGCACGTTCTACCGTACGGGGATATTGATCCGAAGTCGCATGGGCAGCGATTTGATAGGCCGAAATAACGAGATAATCAGAAGCTCTGAATTTGGCTTCCTTCATTAACTCATACACGGTCAGTGTGTTTGTGAGTTGTTTTTCTTGATCAGCAGAAAGAGAGAGCAGGGCAGCTATGCTGATGATCGAGTTACCCCTGAATGCAGAGAACCACCCGGTATTCTCCTTAATAAGTTCATAGCTTGCGCGGATCGCTTCATCATCAGCGATTTTGTTCTCTGCCGTGTATAGCAATGCTGCCAAACGGTTAACCATTACATTTTGCCAGGCAAACGCTTTTTTCATCTTCAGCGCGTTCTCTGCGAACAATTCAAGCTTTGCTGTGTACTGCTCCTTCATTAGATACACTCCTCACCTGTACTGTGTTTTATTTTATACACGCTTCCAAGATCCATTGATGTATATTCATTTTACCAGAATGACTTACATTTTTATCCTTTATTTTACGATATGAAAGCGAGAGAAATGATTTACAAAAAAATTGCAAGCGACTATGATATTTCTATGCGTACTAATTTCCTTTTTTATCTATTTCATGGGGTCAGAGGGGACAGATGGAGGTTTAAATGAAGAGTCATGACAAAATCATATCCAGCATTTTTGTGCTGATTATGGCGGGTATGGCTATTTTCTGGGCAGATTCAAACCATAGTTGGACAGTGCTAGGCACTATTGCCACGGTTGCTTGTTTCGCACTATTCGTATTATTGGGTCTGCGCACGATACCTGTTTTATCAGAATATATTCTGACTAGCAAGCAACCAGAAGAGATGCAGAGTAATAGAACGGACCGCGGGAGTAGGCGGGCATGGCTGAACATTATTAGCTGGATGGTGCTAAGTCGTATTCTCCTTCTGATCATTGGTTATGCTTTTCTGATCATACAGAATGGTTATTCTGGTGGTCTCTTCAGTAAAATGATGGAGACATGGCACATATCGGGGATCGATGCTTCTTCTTATCTTGGTATTGCGGAGAACTGGTATGTGACAGAGGGAGATGCTAAATATCACCTTGTGTTCTTCCCCTTTTTACCGAATTTAATTAAAGTAGTTGAGATATTTACGGGTAGTTATGTTGCGGCAGGATTTGTTGTTTCTATCCTTAGTTCGATCGTTGCGGCTCTGTTCGCTTATGAGCTTGCTAGACTGGATATGTCGCGGAGAAATGCTATGCGAGTGGTGAAGTATATTTTTATAGTTCCTGCGGCGTTCTTTTTCCTCATCCCTATGACGGAATCACTATTTTTGGCACTTTCTCTGATGTGTATCTATTTTGTACGTAAAAAGAAGTGGCTCATAGGATGCTTGTTCGGTGCACTGGCAGCCTATACGCGTTCTCCAGGAATACTTCTGGCTGTACCGGTCGCTATTGAATTTATACGGGAGCTGCGGGACACCTATAAAGGAATACATAGAAGGACATTTATAAGCAAATTGGTTTATGCCTTTGTTGGCCTTTTCACTATATCGCTGGGGCTGCTGGCCTATCTTTATATTAATTATGATGTTACAGGCAACGCGTTTCAGTATAGTATCTATCAAAAAGAGCATTGGTTCCAAAAGCTCTATTTCTTTTTCGATACCGTAAGATATCAGATGGAGTATGCTGTTGGTACTTTTCTTGAGGGAGATAGCCGCAATTTTCTTGGATTATGGTTACCCAATTTGCTGACGATATTCTCCGCTCTGATCGTTATCTGTATAGCTGCGAAGAAGCTGAATCCTGCATATACAGCATATTTCATCGTGTATTTCGCGTTTGTAGTTGCTCCTACCTGGCTGTTGTCCGCCCCACGTTACTTTATCGTTGTGTTTCCTCTGGCTTTTGCAGCGGTGGCGCTCACAGAAGAGAAGTCTAAGGATGCTGCACTTACCGCAGTATCTGTTATGGGCGGTTTGTTATATCTCGCATTATTTGTGGCGGGTTATCCTATATATTGATAGGTTGCCGTATGTTTTCTAGGAGTGTTCATTAAGCGTGTGATTTAAAAAGCGTTGGCAGAGAAGAAAACATTCCTCTCGCCAACGCTTTTTTTTATAGTATGAGTGGGACGTGATTTCTAGGGCAAGTGTTTGCTAGCTTGGGGAGACTTCTATGCAATCCATAGTTATTGATTTAAGGGTTTTTCCTGATGCTCCTCAATCCAATATGGATAATACTCGTTCTCCCATGTTGTACCGTCATAGTATTCTACAGTTTTTACACAGGCAAGCACAGTTTTTATACCATGTGAGCTATCGAGGCCCCAGCCTTTTTCTGAACCGAATGTGGCTTTTGGTACAATATTCACATCTTGAGCGATTCCTACAAATTCTAAGGAAGTATCTCCATATTCTCGTTTAATCTTTATAGGAAGCCCGTTATTATCAAAACCCAACATAGATACGTCCATGTTTTTAACAACTTTATCGGTGTTATTACGTGTTATAACTTGAATCATATCAGGATATAGGGATTTGTAAGTATCATCTTGAACGATTATAGCGGCTTTCTCTACAGTTACCTCTTGATTTTTTTTGGCTTGTTCCATTTTCTCTTTGCGTTGGAGAGCTAGTTTCTCTTCATTTTGTTTTTCATAAACTGCTTTTTTAGCCAGCAAATCAGAATCAGTAGACATGATGGATAATCCTTCATTAATAACTTTGATAGCTTCATCATATTTGTGATCTGTTGAAAGTTTCTGAGCATCATCCAGAATAGATGTTTTATAGACAGCAAAAGCATCTTTAATTAAGGTTTGGGCATTCGAATAGTTAGCGTGGTCAACCTCGTTAACCTTCTTTAATTCAGTTAGAGCATTTTTCACATCATTATTACTCAGGAGTTCTGCTCCGGTCTTAAAGGCCGTTCTTGAATCATTCAATTTATCTAGATCTGATTGAGTTGTTCTCACTTCCGAATCCAAAAGGTTAGTTTTCTTAATTATTTCTAGTTGGTTTGAAGCAGTGCTATAATCGATCGTTTCGTCAGTGTATTCTTTTTTAATTTGTTCTAAGCTGGTTTGAAGATACGTTTTGATTTCTGATTCCTTTTCTAAATCGCCTTTGATTTTGTTTTCATAAATTTCTATGGCATTTCCAAATTTATTATCTTTAATAGCATTTTTGAATGCATGTACGGATCGGTTATTTAGGATTAAAAATATCGAGGTAATGACGATTATGACTCCGATAATACTACTGATTAGAATCCAATTTTTTTTGTTTTTTTTCCTTTCAGAAACCCTACTCGTAGTCTGAGTTCCACAATTTTCGCAGAATAGGCTATCCTGGGGCAATTCAGTGTTACACGTTCTACAAAGCATGTTCATTCCCCTTTTATTGTACTTACCTGCTTAATTACCTATTCAATATTTTAGTGAATGATGTCGAATTAGGTCTTAAGTTGTAGGCATATGATACCATTATACTTAAATAAGAAAATTCCTCCAATTTATTTTTAAAGAATTCTATTAAAAAATAAGACACATATTATCACGCTTTTGGTAGAAACCTAATTAAAAGATTTATTGAAAACAGATATTGAATACCTATCCCTACTACTCAGAAACATCCATTGAATTACATAGCATCGCAAGTTATACTTTGATGAGAAATAAGTCACACTTATATCATGTAGGTCCGTTCTGCAAAGGGTTGGATCTTATTTCTTATATGTACATTCAGCAATACAATTCAGTCAGAGATGGAGGCGTAACATTGCAGCTAATCAATCAGTCAGAAATACAACAAAGAATCGACAGGTTTAAAGATCAGGATATGTATATCCATCTTGAGTTGACAATGGGGGCATATGCAGCTCACTTGGATAGCTCTAAGCATTCGGCTTCTACTTTCATCACCAATGCTGTTATTCAATATTCTCACGGGTCGATTTCAGGAGAAGGACCTTATCGTATCGGTTTGAAAATGTCGCAAGGTTGGGTGTACTCAGAAGGTTTGACTCACTATGAAGAGAGTGAGACAGATAGATTGATCATGGCAGGGCACGACAGTCAAGGCAAGCTTATCGTATCTTTACAATTAAGCCGGGAGCCTTTCTAATGCATGAGGAGATGAAGAATTCAGTGGAGAGACATATTCTTGTTGTACTGCCACACCCGGACGACGAGGCCTTCGGTGTAGCGGGTACCCTGGCGAAGCATATACAGAATGGAACTCAGGTAACTTATGCCTGCCTGACACTAGGCGAAATGGGCCGGAATATGGGGATTCCACCGTTCGCTAATCGGGTAACCCTTCCCGAGATACGCAAAAAAGAGCTTGAAGCATCTTGTGAGGCCATTGGGATACAGGATCTAAGAATGCTTGGTTTCCATGACAAGATGATTGAATTTGAGGATCAGGACTTGTTGGATAGTCAAATTGACGCGCTCTTGAAAGAGCTTAACCCTTCGTTAATCGTTACGTTCTACCCGGGTTATAGCGTTCATCCCGACCATGATGCCACTGGAGCCGCAGTTATCCGTACGGTTGAAAGACTACCTAAGGCAGAGAGACCCCCTGTTCATTGTGTGGCCTTTGCCCGGAATACGGAGCAAGAGATTGGCAAACCTAATGTTATCATTGATGTCAAAGATTTTCTGAAGCCTAAAATGGCATCGATTCAAGCGCATAAATCTCAATTCCAAGCCGCTGAGTTAGTAGGCAGCAAAGAATTGAATGATGAAGAGATAGGGGCGCGTTTTGGAACAGAACATTTTTGGATATATCCTTTTAAATAAGGAAGTCAAAACATATAGTAAATTCAAACAGCCAATCGCCGGAAGTTCATCGGTGATTGGTTTTTTAATTTCGCCTTGGGCAAAAGTGGTAAGATTGATTGTGCAGAGAACAAGAACAGATAGGGTGATAACTTTGACAATTGAAGACCGGCTTAAAGCGCTTAGAGAGGAACTAGTAAAAGATGAGTTTGATTTGCCTATTACCTATACAAACATATCGTATAAGGAATTAGTTAAAACTAAGAATTTATATTATATGGAAGGTGCCCGACAGCTGAAATTAAAGCATGTACTATCAGACGCTGAAGTTAACATGGTTAATAAAGTATGTGAGGCTATTGAAAGTTCACTCCATAAATATTATGAAGGTTTCCCATCCGAAGCATACCAGCTATTAAAGCCGGCTATTGATCAACTGAGCTCTTACTTCGATAGTTTTAACTTATTTAATAGAAGTTCAGACTTACGGTTATATAGAATAAGAAAGGAGGAGACGCCACTTACAAATAAAAAAGACTTATTTCATATTCCGTTTGAAGAAAGGACGCGTGTATCCACACAGCGGTATAGCATACCAGGATTCCCTTGCCTCTATCTGGGCAGTTCAGTCTACGCATGCCTGGAGGAATTGAGAACAGTCAATAATACGCAGCAAATATATATTTCTTCTTTTAAAAATGATCGTGGGATGAATTTCATCGATTTGGGTTATCCCCCTAGAGTAGCGACAAAAGCTTCAGGCAAAAAAAGTGATGCCGAAAGTTACGATGCTTTAAAAGCGTTATATCTCTGCTGGCCACTAATTGCTGCGTGCTCCGTTCAAGTGAAGAATGATACGCACCCATTCAAACCAGAGTACATTGTTCCCCAGCTCTTGCTGCAATGGATAAGGAGCTCAACTCATTTTAATGGAATTCGATATTTTACATCCAGAAGTAAGAGTTATAGTCAAAGTGTACACTTGTATCAGAACTATGTCTTTCCAGTAAAAGAAAATAAGGAACATGGTTACTGTGATAATCTCGTAAAACATTTTACATTAACCGATCCTATCAGCATTGATCAGTTTCGAGCAGACTATGAAAAAGAACGGAATAAGCCTGTATATTTCGGCATGGGTAGGAAAGGAACCATTGACGATAGTAGTATAAAGATTGATTATCGACCTACTTACTATTCTTACTTAGAAGAAAAATTGGAGGGATTTAATTATTCAACATTGTATTAATTTTTAAATTCTCATTGGAAAAGTTGGTTTTTTATATTGAATATCTGAAATTTGCATGATATTATCTAAATGCAATAATACATTACCTATATTTGATATTATTTAGAAGGAGGAGAGTACACATGTCTAATAAAAAGAAATTGCAGTTTGATTCAAATCCAAGACGAGTAAGAGTGGAGTTTGAAGGGATCACAATTGCGGATAGCAAGAATGTGATCACGGTTCATGAGAGAGGGCATCTTCCGGTTTATTATTTTCCCGAGAGTGATGTGCGCAAGGATCTGTTCGTAGAATCGGAGCATCATTCCCACTGCCCATGGAAAGGTGCAGCATCTTACTGGAGTATCAAGGTTGGGGAGCGGATTTCAGAAAATGCAGTTTGGAGCTATCAGAATCCCATTCCCGAGAGTGAGCCGATCAAAGGATATGTTTCCTTCTATTGGAATCAAGTAGATGCCTGGTTCGAAGAAGATGAAGAGATCTTTGTTCATCCGCGTGATCCCTACAAGAGAGTAGATGCGCTGCAGAGCTCTCGGCATATCCAGGTAGTGATCGATGGTGTCACGGTAGCGGATAGCAAACGTCCGATCATTGTGTTCGAGACAGGTGTCCCTGTTCGTTATTATTTACCGAAGGACGATGTGAAGCAGGAGTTCCTGCAGGCAACCGACTTGGAAACGAGATGCCCTTATAAAGGCAAGGCTTCTTATTGGTCTGCTGAAGTGAATGGTAACGTTCATGAGAATATTGTGTGGAGTTATCTCAATCCGATTCCCGAAATCCCTAAGATTAAGGAATATCTCTCCTTCTATAATGAACGTGTAGAGATTTATGTTGACGGCGAGAAAGAAGGAGAGACTTCTTGGTATCGCTCCGCATTGGATTTTTTTAATGCCAATGAGATTAAACCTACGCTTGTGGAAAGCAATTAATTCATAAGGATAACTGCATAGTAGTCTAATATGGCTGACCTGATCACAGGAGGTCTTTTTTTATGCCCTATAACATAAATGATCATTTGATTTGAAAATTTTAATCCGATGTGTTTACTTGTTTTTAATGATTGACAAAAAATAATACGTAATATAATATTGCATTAAAGTATTACATTACAGTATTTCATTATCGGATGTTAATAATATAAGAGGCTAACCTAACAAATGGAGGTCTCATTTCCCTAGCAGCTATATGAGGGAGATGTGATCTTTTTTTATATTTAAAACCAACTAAATTCATTAATTTAGTTGGTATATTTTTGAAAAAGGAAGAGTGATTGATATGGGTGTTGGCGTAGCCGCAGTACAGTTCAAGCAAGTGACCAAAAATTATGGTTCAGGCAATGTGTTGGAGAATTTTGATCTAACCATACCTACTGGTCAAATCGTTACTATTATCGGACCGTCAGGTTGCGGAAAGACAACGCTGCTTAAAATGATCAATCGCTTGATAGAACCGGAGTCTGGTTCTGTGCTGGTAGAAGGGCAGGAGGTCAGCACGCTTAATCCAGTTGAGTTGCGACGGAATATTGGTTATGTCATTCAACAGATCGGGCTATTTCCTCATATGACCATTGAACAAAATATCTCGATCGTTCCAAGACTTAAGGGTGAGAAGAAAAAGGATTTGGTTCAGCGTACAGAAGAACTTCTGCAATTGATTGGGCTTGATCCCAAGCAATATCGCAGCCGTTACCCGCATGAGTTAAGTGGTGGACAACAACAGCGCATCGGTGTAGCGCGTGCACTGGCTTCCAACCCTTCTATTATTCTTATGGATGAACCTTTCAGCGCATTAGATCCCATTAGTAGAGTACAGCTGCAGAAGGAGCTTATTAAGCTGAATGAGAAAGTGCAGAAGACCATCGTGTTCGTAACACATGATATCGATGAGGCACTTAAAATAGCCGACCAGGTAATTTTGCTGAAGGATGGTTTTATTATTCAGACTGGAACGCCTGCGAATTTACTGGAAGCCCCCGCTTCTGACTTCGTTCGTGAATTTCTCGGCGCAGAGCGGTTTGAACAATACTCAATTTGATCTTGATTATGAATGAGGGGCGTGGTTAAGGGTGGTTCAATTTTGGAATACCTTGCAAGCAGATTGGCCTATGATTTTACAGAAGATGGGAGAGCATATCAATCTGTCACTGATCTCGGTGCTGATTGCTTGCCTGATTGCAGTACCGACCGGAATTATCCTTACTGCCTATAAACGTGTAGCCAACACAGTTATAACGACGGTATCTGTGATCCAGACCATTCCCAGTCTCGCATTATTCGGGTTTATGATCCCGTTTCTGGGCATTGGAACAAAGCCTGCGATTATCGCATTAACGTTGTATGCATTACTTCCGATTCTTCAGAACACCTATGTAGGTATTGGGGGCGTGAATCAAGCGTTAATTGAAGCGGGTACGGGAATGGGAATGACCAGATGGCAGATTCTATGGATGGTTCAACTTCCTATTGCGCGCAGCGTTATTATGGCCGGTGTAAGACTAGTTGCGGTACAGACGATCAGTATGGCTACTATTGCTACTTACATTGCTGCTGGAGGTCTGGGCGATATTATTACTAGAGGGATAGCGATGATCAATACGGTAACTATTATGGAAGGTGCAATTCCTGTATCGCTACTCGTTATTGTCGTTAATTTATTGCTGCTAGGGCTTAATAAGTTGCTTACGCCAAAAGGCTTGCGTCAATATACCAGAAATTAATACTTAATGGTGAAGTGGATTTGAAGAAAAGGCCGGAACTGGATGTGGCGAAGGAATGGCTGGAGAGTGAAGGACTGCTGTAATTAACAGATAGCATAAGGGACGGTGTATAGAGATGAGTAATAACAAACGACAAATGGCGCTGGGAGCTATGATGTTTTTTCCAGCAGGTGAGCATATCTCCAGTTGGAGACATCCAGAATCGGATGCGGCCGGTCTGCTTGATTTTAATTACTACAAGCATATTGTTCAGACTGCTGAACGCGGGAAATTTGATATGTTCTTCTATGCAGATGAACTATATGTCTGGGACAGATTTCAGTCAGGAATCACTGCGGCAAACAGCATTCGCCCTGAGCCATTCACACTACTATCTGCGTTATCCGCTGTCACAGAGCGAATTGGTCTTGCGGCAACCATATCAACGACATATAACGAGCCGTATCATATCGCCCGTAAGCTAGCCACACTGGATTACTTAAGCAACGGACGTTCAGGATGGAACATTGTTACTTCGCAGACCGATGAAGAAGCCCGAAACTTCGGTAAGGATAAGCACTTGGAGCATGAGAATCGTTATGGAAGAGCTGGCGAGTTCGTCGATGTGACTCAAGGGCTGTGGGATAGTTGGGAAGATGATGCCATTGTATTGGATAAGGAGTCAGGTGTTTTTACGGATAAAGATAAGCTGCATAATTTGAATTATAAGAGTGACGAGTTCCAAGTTCGGGGTCCATTGAATGTATCACGGCCTCCGCAAGGATATCCTGTATTGATTCAAGCAGGGGCTTCGGAAGCAGGTAAGGAGCTGGCAGCAGCATCGGCAGAAGTTGTATTTGCACCAGGTACAGCCTTTGGACCGTTTGGAACGGTTGAAGATGGAATTGAACTATACGAGGATATCAAGTCAAGGCTAGCTAAATACGGTAGATCGCGTGATGATCTGAAGATTCTGCCGGGCTTTATGCCTGTTATTGGACGAACGGAGGAAGAAGCGGCCCAGCGGTTGGCGATTGTGGAGGATCTTACACCTGAGAAGCTGGGACTGGATCTGCTCTCTCATTATTTGGGTCATGATGTATCAGTGTATCCATTGGATGAGCCATTGCCGTTCACACCAAAGCTGGAGGGCTTCAATCAGAGTAAGAGCAGTTTAGCCAAAATCATTCAATTGCTGGAGCGGGAGACTCTGACTATTCGCCAGCTCTATAAACGTCTTAACTCGCGCGGAGTAGCCGGAACACCTTCGCAGATTGCTGACCAGATGGAAGAATGGTTCGTTCGTGGCGCAGCGGATGGTTTTAATGTGATGTTCCCGCATCTGCCTGGCGGACTGGATGACTTTGTGAACTTGGTTGTCCCTGAACTGCAACGGCGCGGAATCTTCCGCGAAGATTATGAAGGAACGACCCTTCGTGATCATCTGGGACTGCGTCGCCCTGCTAATCGTTATAGTGTGATCGCTACACGCTAATCTTATATTAAAGTCAATATTATACGGTTAGATAAGACGAATAAAAAAAGATAACAAAGAGCGAGAAGGAACGAAGGGGAAGGTTTGGAACTGTAGGAGCGTCAGCGCTCGCCTTTGTATCCAGATTTCAACCGCTAAAAGCGGTTAATAAAGAAGAAATCTGGGTACAACAGCGACCGGAAGTCCAAACATTCATCGTAGTGACAACCCAAGCCTTAAGTTAGAATCTTAAGTTCGTCATATATAGATGGGAGATGGATTAGATGGCGCATTATGACCCACAATGGAATTTAAATGATGAATTTGATGGCGATTGGCAGCTTAGAGCCGAAGTGAGTCCGAAATGGATTCGTGTAAAAATAGGCGAGACATTCGTGGCGGATAGCAGACGTGTGCTGATCGTCACGGAGACCGGCAAGCTGCCGGTGTACTATTTCCCCAAGGAGGATGTCCGGACCGAGTTTCTTCAAGAATCCACTCATCGTAGAGAGGATCTTCACAAAGGGGAAGCCGTCTACTGGAACATTGGAGTCGATGATACGCTTGTAGAGAATGCCGTCTGGAGTCATCCTAACCCTTCCGAATCTAGTGCGATTATTGCAGGATATATTACTTTTATCTGGAGAAATAAAGAGATTAGATGGTTTGAAGAAGAGGAAGAAGTCATTAACCATGCCAGAGATCCTTATTCGAGACTGGATGCTATTCCGAGTTCCAGACATATAAAAGTAATCGTAGGCGGCAAGGTTGTCGCAGATAGTCAAGATCCGGTGATCCTGTTTGAGACAGGACTGACTCCGCGCTTTTATTTGCCTAAAGAGGATATTAACTTTGACTATCTAGTGCCAACAGATACAGTGACAACCTGCCCTTATAAAGGAACTGCCACGTATCATTCTTTCAATAGCGATGGAGTGATTGCTGGCAATGTGGTGTGGAGCTATCAGGAGCCACTACCAGAGGTTCATGAAATAGCGGGCAGATATAGCTTTTATAATGAAGAAGTTGATGCGATCTATATAGATGGAGAAAAATGGTCCCTGCAGGGGCAAGACCGTTTGCCTTACAAATCAATCGCTCATAAGCAATGAGATGTGCTTCTTCAGTTAATGTAGGGGAGTGCATCTAATGTCGAGTTATCGATCGGCTATTGTTGGACTTATTGGGGCAACTCTCTGTTGGGGATTAAGCTATATCATGAGTGCGTATCTGATAAATTTTTTCTCTCCTTCATTTCTATCATTTATACGTATGATTTTGACCTGGCTGATTGTCCTGTTGTTGCTGTATCGCGCCGGAAAATTAAGATGGCCAACCCGGCGGGAATGGCTACTTTTGACGGCTAGTTCGTTGTTTGGCACTTTGATTCAGCAGCCACTCTATTTCTCAGGTCTCAAGCTGTCCTCAGCAGCCAATGGTTCCTTGATCTATGCAGTAGCACCATTGGTAGCCATCTTCATGGAGCGCCTATTTTATAAGGTTTCGTTGACTGCAGGAAAGCTGGTTGGAGGCCTACTTGGTGTAGTGGGTGTCGTTATTATTATCAGTTTTGGTGGAGGGAAGTTCAGTCTATCATTAGGTGACTTATATTTGGTACTGGCGATGCTGGGGATGACGATCGGTATGATGTTCACACCACTGATGGTGAAGACGATGTCACTGACAGCTATTAATATTATTTCTGGTGGATTAGGTGCTATACTGATATCTCCTATGGTAGCCATAGAGTCGTATAATGGTGGTTTGATAGCAACAAATAATGCTTATATCTGGTTGATGCTACTTCCATTAGCCTTGATTACAGCAACCTCGGGGATATGGTGGACAAGGGGCGTAGCGGTCACAGGGCCTGGGACAGCTTCCATGTTCATGAATATTCCACCGTTTATCTCGCTTATCCTGGGGCATTTTTTATTGGGAGATGAGATATACGTCACTCAATTGCTGGGTGGAGCCCTGATTCTAATTGGGGTATTCATTTCCAATCGCAATACTTCCAAAGAAGTTGTGCAGGTGAACGAGACAACGAGTACAACTTGAACTACAACAGAAGCTAACTTAAACTACTGCTTAAGTGAATCGAAAGCCTTTCCTTAGTGTTTTGCTGAGGAAGGGCTTTTTGCATGGATGGTTATTTGCTTGTATCCCTATTACGATTGCTATTACTATTCATCTTTAAGTTACAGCTTTAAATAATTCGAGCTTGTGATCACTATATTTTAATATGAGAGCATTCAAGAAGACGTTCGGAAATCGCACACTGGAGCGTTTTTATGTGATTTAGGGTTATGGTGTAGAGGAGATTAGTCGCGGAGAAGAGTTATTTCGTATATCTTTGATCAGTTCGGGATTTACATATAATTATATATATGTATTTTTACTTTAAAGGGCGATCTATGGTATATTGGAGGTACAAAATACGTACACTGCAAAGAGAGCCGTGCGTTAACACGGCTCCCAATGCAATAGCCGCTTTTAAGGGCGGTGGGCTTTCAACAAACAGGACACGACAAGTAGACCGCATACCTTTGTTCGGGGGGCGGTCTATTTGCGTTTATCAGACAGCAGCGCTACGATAAGCGAACCGAAGGTTAGCATAAGCATCATTGCTTCAAACACTGTCACAAGGCATCCCTCCCTTCAATGGAGAGGTAGCCGACCGACCCTTTAAGCCCATTCTATTACTCCATCAGTATAGCATATCATTATTGCATAAAAATGTATTTTTTAATAAATATGTATATTGATACTTAATAGAATTTGGATTTACCAATTTGAAGCTTTTCCACATCATTTCCCCAATCATTTTCCTATAATTTTTCTCCTCCTTTACTGTTTCTCCCTATATTTATTCTGCTTTCCTACCGATACAGTTTATATCAAGATTATTATTAAATTTGTTCATATTATTGTTTTGTGTTAATTATTAGCAATTTATAGTGTGGATTTATACTAGAAATTTGAATTGATTTAACTGGGGGAAATAGGGATGAGTGTTGATCAAGGAATCATGTTTACAGCTATGGAACAATCACTTGCAATGATTGCTTTTGATACCTACGGGAAAGTGCTATGGGCGAACCCTATTTTCGCAGAAGTGATGGAACACGCAGTGGAGGCATTGCCGGGAATGCAGCATAGTAGTTTTTGTCCTTCTGAATTTGCAAAGAGCCGGGGATATGCAGACTTTTGGGATAATCTACGCAATGGAGTAGCCTTTCATGACAAGGTACAGCGGGTGACACGAAGTGGAAGATTGCTTTGGCTGGAGGCTTTTTATACACCGGTATTAGATGAAGAGGGACGCGTACAAAATGTGGTCAAAATCGCTACAGACATTACGGCCCGCCAGCAAATACTAGTGGATAGTTCAAGTGAATTTATGTCAGTGGTTACGGCGATGACTGCACGGACCAATGAAGTGCATCATGCTTCAAGAGGCATCGTTAATGATATTGAAATCCTTAATAAAGAATCGCAGGTTGTGAAAAACAACGTAGAAACGATAAGCTCTGTAGCTTCTTTAGTCAAAGAAATCGCCACTCAATCACATATGCTTGGACTGAATGCGGCTATTGAGGCGGCCCGGGCGAATGAATACGGTCGTGGTTTTGCTGTAATTGCTGAGGAGGTTCGCAAGATGGCGAATACCAGCAAAAATTCAGCGAACGAAATTTCTAATCAGCTCGATGAGATTCTGAAATCATTATCTGTTATGATGAATATGGTAAATAATGTGACTGCGAAGATAGAGAATAACTCAGACTCTATTAACCAACTCAAAGATTCCTATAATCATATTGTTCAGACTGCTGAAAAGCTCTCAGCTATTGTCTGATGATTATAAATACATAAGTAAGAGTGCGAGGAGGTAATTCTATGAAACCAAAAGTAGTCCTCATTGAAGGCTTACCCGGCTCCGGGAAAACAACAACGGCCAGGCTCGTTCATGAAATTCTTACGGAGATGAATGTGAAGTCTCAGCTTTTTTTGGAGGGGGGGTTGGATCATCCGGCAGATTATGATGGCGTGGCCTTTTTTGAGAATAACCAATGGGATGAATTATTGAGCACTAATGAAGAGTATAGAGCGTTACTGAGCAGCCATGGGCTTCAACAAGGTAACGATGGCGTTTTCCTGGAATATCGCAAGCTGAAAAATACATACGGATCGGACTTTCCGGAGAAGTTATTGAACATCGTGTTCCGAAATGATGTGTACGAATTGCCACTGGAATCACATAAGGCGTTGATTGCAAAGCGATGGAAGTCTTTTGTGGAAAATGTTCTGGCTGGCTCGGACACCTTTGTATTTGATTGTTGTTTTATTCAAAACCCTGTGACGATGGGGATGATTAAGTACGGCGCTGAGAAAGAAGATGTTATAAGTTATGTTATGGAACTAAGTGCCATTGTAGAGCGTCTGAATCCATTGCTGATTTACGTGGAGCAGGATGACTTGGAGCATTCGTTCCGTAAAGCTGTTCAGGAAAGACCGATTGAATGGTCGGAAGGATTTATTGAATATTATACCAACCAAGGCTTTGGGCTGAAGAATGGATATAAGGAATTGGAAGGTACGCTACAGGTTTTAAAGGCAAGGCGTGAATGGGAGGAAGACATATTTAATAGATTACCTATCGCCAAGCACAAGGTGAATAACTCTTCGTATGCGATAGATCAATACAAGCAAGTGTTGGCGGGGATTGTATCGCAATATTTTAGATAACAGGCACAGAGTGACTTTTATTCGCTGCAGTGCAAGCTAGCTCTTACCTGCGCATAAGCTGTGGGGCAAGGGCTATTTTGTATATTGTAAATACGATGAAGCAAAAAAAGGAGAAGTGAGGCCATTATGAGAGTAAAGAGAGCGCAGAGCTCCGAACTAATCGCATGAGGGATAACGAGCAAGATAGAATGGACCATGTCGTCCAATATATCAAGGAGAACAGCCATAAGAAGCTCAATCTGGAGCTATTAGCGGGTGTGTCACATTTGTCGAAGTATCATTTTACAAGAATATTTACAGCCAGGGTCGGTATGACTCCGGTGGCATTTGTAAATCGAGAACGCTTACATAAAGCTGTTCAGTTACTGGCTGAGGGCGGCCAGAAGACGATTCTGGAAATCTCAATTCAGTGTGGATTTGAGTCTGTATCGGCGTTCAATACACTCTTCAAGAAGCATTATGGACAGACGCCAAGTGAAGTCCGTAGCCGTGCCAGGAAGAATAGCAATTATTCAGCAATCCTTAGCAATAAGCAAGCAGAATTACCTCCTCTGGAATTATACAATAACCATAGCACTGATAATCCACTCCTCAGGAGGGTTTGGGATAAGATGATCACTACTCGGGAATTACCGGGATATGAAGTGGCGTATGTTAGACATGTCGGGAGCTATCTGGATACGCGGGATGCATGGGATAAGCTGGGGCAATGGGCAAGTCAGCAAGGACTGACACCAAGGCAGCACTCTTTTATCGGTATATCTTGGGATGATTTGAATTTCACAGATGAAATGGCCTGCCGGTACGATGCCTGTATCACATTGCCCGGTGGGTTTCAGCAGCACGGACATGCCCCGGAGATCCAATTCCAGACCTTTTCTGGTGGACTGTATGCGGTATATCCCTACTACGATACTGTAGAAAAGTTTGTACTGGCTTATCAAAATGTGTTTAACCTCTGGCTGCCTAACAGCCAGTATGAGGCCGACGATCGTCCCAGCCTGGAATTCTGCCTGAATGATCCTGCGCAGGACCCGGAAGGGAAAGTGAAGGTTGATTTATATGTTCCGATTAAGCACAAATGAAATAAAAAGATGAACAAAAGAAAGTAACTAAAGCGAAAAGGAGGATCATTATTGGGAAGTCTGATTACTGCTGTGAATTGGATTGAAAAAGAGGACGCGCTGGACGCTCTCTTGGATCAGGCAGAGACACTTAGCACGCAGCCATTAAAACAGGGATTTGAAGCCGAGGTTCTAGGGATACATAGTGATCAAGAGCGATTTGTCTTGAAAATATGGAACAAGGATTCCAGACCGGATGTAGGTGCTCAGTACCTTTTGCTTAAAACCCTTCAGGAACGGGGAATTTCTGTTTCCAGGCCGATAGGTTGGGGAATTGATCCGGGCGGGGACCAGGTGTTGTTAACGACTTTTGATGGAACGACTATTGATAAAGTGAACGACAAGACTATAACTGAGGTGGCTGGATTATTATCCAAGTTGCATGAAGTCAATATCTCAGAGATAGAAGAGGCTTCAGCTCTTCTTCCCAAGCATGATTTTTTGGACTATTTTTTCCTCGGAGCCAGTGAATACCCAGACCTCTACAACGCAGCTATTTTCCTTATTCAAACGACTCCGTTGAAGCAGAATAAGATTATTCATGGTGATTTTCACTCCAATAATATCGTGGAGAACAACGGACAATATGCCATCATTGATTGGACGAATGGACAATGGGGAGATCCGAGGTATGATTTTGCATGGACTTATATTTTGCAGAAAATCTATGATTCCCAGCCTCGTGCAGAGGTATTTCGTTCAGTTTATCTATCTGATAAGGATATTCCTGAGGAAGAGTTGGATGCCTTTGAAGCGCTGGCTTGTCTACGCTGGATATTGCTCAGTAGAAGGAATGGAGTTCCCAAAAGGCGTGGAACGGCTGAACGGGTCAAGCAGCTGATTCATAACAACTCGTTTCTGAAAGAACGAAAGTTTAGTGATTTTTCTCTATAAAGGATGAACAGGAGAGAATAACAAATAAGCGGAAAGGAACGAAGGGGAAAGTTTGGAGCTGTAGGAGCGCAGCGCTCGCCTTTGCCGCCAGATTTCAACCGCTAGAAGCGGTTTTCAAATGAGAAATCTGGCGGCAACAGCGACCGGAAGTCCAAACATTCCACCGCAGTGACGACCGAGCCTTATGTTCGGATATTAAGATCGTCTCACACAGAAAAACATTGAAAAGGGTGACGGAATGAACCTTGAGGCGTTTTTTGGGCAGTTTCCCGTGCTTAGGTCCGATGAATTGATATTAAAAAAGATAGAAGATGTCCACGTGGACGATGTTTTTGGAATTTACAGCAATGATAAGGTGTTTGAATACTGCGGCATCCTCCCCAAGCATAATAAAAACACGGTGAGCAACATGATCGGGCATTTTGCCAGAGATTTTCACAAGCGATCAAAGATCAAGTGGGGGATCTTCGCTAATGCGGAGCCTGAGCGCTTGCTGGGAATTATTGAAGCCTTCGATTTTAATCAGAAGGTGAATATGGTGACGATTGGTTACTTTTTGGATGAGGCCCATTGGGGCAAGGGTATTGCCAGTGCTGCTGTGAAAATATTGCTTCATTTCCTGTTTGTCGATGTCAAAGTTAACAGAATTCAGGCAGAAGTGATGCCCCGGAATGATTCATCCAAGAAGGTCTTGGTGAAGAATGGCTTCTTGAAAGAGGGTACGCTTAGACAGGCGAGTCTTTGGACGGGGAAAGGGATTGTGGATTTGGAGATCTATAGTATTTTAAAAGAAGATTATTTTACAACGACAATCTAAGGAGATAGATCCTATGAAAAAGGTTCTTATCATTGGAATTGTAGCTAGTGGTAAAACAACATTAGCCAAGCGATTATCTGAAGAAATAAATATTCCTTGGTATGAACTGGATTCAATTGTACATCATCAAACAGCGGTGGAACGAATTAAGCGTACAGCAGATCAGCAGCTTGAAGTAATTATGGATATTGATAAGGATGGACATTGGATATTCGAAGGAACGGATCGCGAATCCTATCAATGTCTGTATGAGATGGCAGATACCATTATATTTTTGGATACTCCTTTATGGAAACGCAAAGTCAGGATATTCATCCGCTTCCTTAAGCAAAATCTCGGCATAGAAAAGTGCCATTATAAACCGGATCTTACAATGTTAAAAATGATGTACAAATGGACGAGGGATTTTGAGCGTAATAGAGATAGCTTTGAAGCCAAGCTACATTTGTTTCAAAATAAAGTTATCAGAATATATGACAATAAAAACTTGAACTTTAGATGAAGGCAACCCAGACAAAGGAGGATATCTTATGCTCACGCCGATAGGTGGGGGTTATTTGATCCTCATCAAGAAGATAACCAGTGAGCAGGAACGTTTAAGTAATGAGGTAAACGGGTCTCTTGATTTCCTTTTGCCGAGTTAACCTGCGCTTGTGTCAGAAAAATACTTCCCGTAAGATTAGCGCCAGATAATTCAGCATCTCTTAAGTCTGCACCGATAAAGTCTACCTTCCGCAGGTCAGCGTCCCGCAAATTAGCTGCGATTAGCAATGCCCCTCTAAAATTCGACCCTCGCAGGTTAGCCCCTCTTAAATTAGCCCCTAAAAAATCCCTGCGCAGCTTGTTTTTCTTATGATTTTGAATGTAATCTTTTCGAACGAATTCACTGGTGGCAAGTAATAACTGATTTACAGTTACTCGATGAGCAGGTATGTCTAATTTGAGAATATCTTCGGGATCAAGATTGGATAGAGACTCAATTGTATTGAACGTGTTCTGCAGTTCATTGCGGATCGAGATCGTTTCTTCTAATTCTAGCGCTTGATTTAGGTAGAAAAGCATCTCATGCAATTGTTGGACGATTGGAAATACTGCAAACATGGTCTTTGAGGATGCTGGGTTCTCTCTCCAATTCGTTCCTTTAAAGATTTCTTGAGAGACCTGTTGTCCTGCGCCAAAGCATTCATATGCAACACACCCATTAAAACCTCTGTCTCTCAGGTGTTCATGAATGCTGCAACGATGATCTGAAGACATATTGCGACAAGGCACTCCGCTATCTTTATCAAAAGCAAAATCTGCTGATTTGGCATACGGCAAAGCGACACAACATAACCCAAAACAATGTTCACAGTCAGACTGTAGTCTACTATTCATACAACACTTCCTAAATTAAATTGGAATATTATACGGACAATAATATAGATCCATATTTTGTGATTAATAATAACCTAAGAAGGATCTTTTTAAAAGTTAGATTTCAAGCATTCTGCAAAATAATTATCCCATTCGACAAAAACCGTGAAAGCTTGATGCTACGCGGTTTTTGTCTCTTTTTTATCTAAATTTTTCATTATTCTTTTATTCGCTCTCTATAGACTTATATAAGGAAGCTATGAATTCCGTCTATGAACAAAAAAACCGGGCAAGCCCAATACATGCAGTAGGGCAAGGAGCGTTTTATGAAGGGGGAAATCATTTTGGGACAGCATTTTGCGAGAAAATGGAAGATCATTGTGTTCAATTGGCTTTTGATTGTGAGTATGCTCGCGGGGATGCTGGAGCCTGTCATTGGCCTCGGCAACAAAGCTGAGGCAGCGGGAACCGTGGCTTCAATCTCGGCGGATATCGCTGGCCATTGGGCGCAGCAGCCGCTCAGTGAATGGGTGAATAAAGGGCTCATTAAAGGCTTTGAGGATGGCACCTTTCGTCCGAATGGAATCATCACGCGTGTAGAATTCGTTACGCTGGTGAATCGGTTGTTCGCTTATAAAGGGACAAGCGATGTGGCCTTCAAGGATGTGCCGGCCGATGCCTGGTTTGCATCCCAGGTCAGCGCAGCTGTCCAGGCTGGCTATTTGAAAGGGTACCCTGACGGGAACTTTCAGCCGGATAAATCACTGTCCCGCGTGGAAGCGGCGGTGATGGTCGCGAAGCTTGTTCCTCTCCTCCTCAAAGAGGGAGAGAACCCACTTGAGGCGTTCAAGGACAAAGGCAGTGTGCCTGCCTATGGCCGCGATCCGCTAGCCGCCCTGCTGGCGGCGGGCTACATCAAGGGCTTCCCGGACCAAACCGTAGGTCCGGGCAAGCCGCTTACGCGGGCCGAAGCAGTAGTACTGCTGGACCGCGTGATGAAACCATCGGCGACCAGTGCCGATGGGGGTGTCGTTCCAGCTCCCAAGACGCTGGAATCAGGAGGCACTTATGGGCCGGCGACAGGTTCGTTCATAGTCGCCGGGGACCTTACCATTAACGCGCCGGGCACCACACTGCGTAATTTGGTGGTCCAAGGAAACCTGGTAATCGGCCAAAAAGTCGGGGAAGGCGATGTCTACCTTGATCATGTGACTGTGCTGGGGAAGACCTCAATCAATGGCGGCGGGGAACATAGTGTACATATTGATGATTCTCAGCTCCAGACCGTTGTGGTTAACAGGGTGGATGGCCGGATTCGGGTGGTCGTCGGAGGAACGACAGTCATCTCACAGATGGATGTTCAGTCGGATGCTAATGTCGAGTCTAACGTGGTATCATCCGGCGGTGGTATAGAGGGTATTATGATTTCTGCCACCGGAGAAGTTACGCTATCCGGGAATTTCACTTTGGTTGAGGTCAAGAGCAATGTGAAGCTGAACATTAACTCAGGTACGACTAGTCGCATAATCGTCAACGAAGGTGTTCAATCCTCAACGATTATGTTGAACAAAGGCGTAAAGGTAGACAGTATCGAATTCCATGGCACAGCCAGCGTCAAGGGTGAGGGCGAGATTGTCAAAGCGCTCGTAGATGCGCCGAATGTTGTCTTCGAGACCAAGCCGGGCAGCGTGGAAACAACGGAGCGCGGAAAATCCTCCCCTACACCTTTGCCGAGTGCTGCTGGTAGTAACGGAGCTGGAAGTGGTGGCGGCGGTGGTGGAGGCGGAGGAACAACTCCGCCGACCCCGAGTCCGCCATCCAATACAATGGTGGAAGTAACGGTGACTGTTCCGGCCACAACAGGCTTCCGGCTTAATTTTAGCTCTCCCATTACGAACCTTACGGCTGCAGACTTCTCCCTTAAAGATTCGAAGGGCCGTGCCTTGGAAGTCGGGTTCGTAGGTTCGTTAACGGGAGGAAGCTCCTATCGGGTGACCGCTAACTTAAACGAAGGTGAGATTTATTCAGTCGTACTGGCTAAGCCAGGTTACTCATTCGGCACTCCGGTAACCTTCAGCGTGCCGGTCACACCGCCTGAAGATATTGCTGTCACGAAGACGGTACAGAATATTAGTACTACAGGTTTTAGGGTATCATTCGACAAGCCGGTGACCGGCCTGCAGACCCCGAATTTCTCACTCATACGTACTGGCAACGGCGAGAGAATCACGATTGGGGAAGTCACATCGAATAGCGAAGGTACCTCTTATGACGTCACTGCCTCCTTGGAAGCGGGCGTCACGTATTCATTAATGGTTACGAAGCCAGGTTATGGCTTTGGCCCTGCGGCAACGATTTTTGTTCCCGTCATAGATCCTGGTACGATTTCTGTAACGGCTGAGGTATACGGAATCGGTGAAGAGGGCTTTAAAGTATCGTTCAGCCCAGCGGTGGCTGGAGTGGACGCTTCGAACTTGATTCTTTTAAATAAGGCCAATCAACCCGTTGCAATCGGCGGAGCGGCAAGTGCTGACGACGGCAATTCCTATACGGTGTCTGCGGCGTTGACGAAGGGAGAAACCTACGGACTTCTCATCGAGAAGAGCGGGTACAGCTTCGGAGCGGCGTTGGCGTTTGCCGTGCCTGGCGAGGAGACGACGACGGTAACGCCTTTGGCAAGGAACGTCAGACCCTATGGTTTTCTCCTGACGATGGACAAGAAGCTGCCGGAACTCGATGCATTGAACTTCGTTCTGAAGAATGGGCGACAAGAGAACGTAAGCATAGATATGCTCAGTGCGGTGGTCGTCGGTAAGGAATACGAGGTGTGGTCCACATTGGATAAGGCCGACACGTATACCCTCTCACTGGACAAGGAAGGATACGCTTTTACAGAGCCCGTTGTCCTGAAAGTAGAAGCAGAGAAATTGCTTTCTTCCGTCGGCTGGGTCACGCATAGCGGCTTTGAGATTGTGTTTCAAAACCCTATTTCCGGTCTTACTGCCGGTGACCTTAAGCTGGAGGACACCAATGGTCAGTCTGTCCAGGTTGACGGTATTCAGTTCAGTGCTGATGGCAAGTCGGCGGTCGTATCGGGAGATCTGTCTGCAGAAGGGATTTATCGCTACCGCCTGGATACAGAAGATGCGCGGTACTTCGAAGGAACGGTCAGTGTGCCTGCAATAGTGGAGATCAATAAGCATACGACCTATGAGGGTTTTCCCGGCAGCTATACCGGACTTAAGGTTCATTTTGCCTTGCCGGTGCCGGGCTTAACCGTAGCTGCGTTTAAACTGAAGGATGGAAGCGGCAATCCCATTGTCCTGGATTCCGTTACGAGCGACGATCATGGCAAAAGTTATTTGCTGCAAACGTCACGGCTCAACTCGGGTGGCCCTTTTGTACTTGCAGTTACAGCTGCCGGGTATAGTTTCGGTGATCCGGCGACACTAGGCAATGCTACCCTGAATGTCTGGAACGCCGGACGGCAGCCGACACAGTTCATGGCGGGTCTTAACCCGGCTGTGCCAGGCCTGACTAAGGACAATTTCTCTGCGAAGGATGCCGCAGGCAAAGAGGTGGCCATTACCAATGTGGCTTGGGACAGCGGTCAGCGGATGTACATTGTTACTTTTGCCGGATCAGGGGGGCAGAGCTATACTGTCTCGGTAAAAGTAAACGGATATGACTTTGGAGCTCCGAAAACGATCTGGGTATATGCCCAGAATAAGATTATTGAGCCTTCTTATACAGGGTTTAGATTAGTATTGGTTCCTCCGGTTGTGATTAATAAGGAGTTTGGATTCAAGCTGACGAAGCCGGATGGCACTCCGGTGGCTATTCAATCGGTCGTAACAGAAGATGAAGGCTCCAGCTACCGGATTTCAGCTAATTTACAGCCGGAAACCTATCAATTGACAGTGGATGCAGATATGGATAGTAATATTTTCACAGTCAAGGTTCCCGTACTTGCGACAGTTTCGGTGAACCAGATTGCTAATAGCGGAGTTAACGTGAAGCTGAATTATGCTCTGGATGGTCTGAGCGCGAGCAACTTTGTGCTTGTCAATGCGGTTACGGGTGACCCTGTAGCCATCCAGTCTGCATTGACAGAGGACCAAGGCAGCAATTATCAGTTGGCGGCCAGTTTGCCGGGTGGAAAATATAATCTGAAGCTGACCGGTCATTTACCGGCTGCCGGGGTTGATTTTCAGGTGGCGGATACGATTCACGCGGGGGCAACGAAGGTATCCAATATCACGAATGCGGGCTTTGATCTCTCATTTGAGAACCCCGTGCCCGGCCTCCTCCCGTCCCATATCAGCATCAAGGATGCGCAGAATAACAAGGTGAGCGGACTGACGCTATCGACAGTTGATAACGGCGCAACCTATCATGTGCGTGTAGCTCTCTTTAACAACGCGGACTATACGATGACGCTGCAAAAGGATTTTATCATCTTTGATTCACCGACCACGTTCCACGTCAACCGATTTATCTCGGCCAGTGTGGCAGACGTAACTAGTGACGGACATCTGACCTTGAAGTTCACGCCTGCTTTCCCGGAGATCGAGAACTACTTGGGCTTGTCGATCACGGATGAAGCCGGCACTGTATATTATCCTAACCTGTTCGAATCGGCTGACGGCGGCGCGACCTATCAGCTCTATGTGCCGAGCCGGATTCAACCGGGTACAGCCTATCAGATCAAGCTGAACAAGGATGAATTCTCGATGAACCCGGTGACGTTTATCACTCCGCCGGTACTTACCGTTAGCGAGGCGAATGTTTCGGGATTGAAGCTTAGGCTGGATACACCTATTCCTGGGCTGGACAAGAAACATTTTATCGTGAAAAACGATGCTGGTGAGACTCTAACACTGACTTCGGCAGCTACAGACGACGCAGGAGCTACTTACCTGCTCTTGGGGACGCTGGAGAGCGGCAGGCATTATACCGTTCAGTACAAGTCGGATCTTGTGTACCAGACTAATGTCCCTGTACCGTTTACGATTATCAAAACGGTCAAGGCAACCATTAGCAGCGTGACAGCCTCCGGCTTCAAGCTTCAGTTCAGCTCCAGCGTACCTGGCTTGACGCCGCAGCAGGTCATTTTGCGTGATCCGCAAGGGAATGTGATCCAGGTATTGTCTTCTTTGAAGACCACCGATCAAGGCTTAAGCTATCTGGCTACGCTGGATACTGTCTTGCCGGGCAAAGGCTACACCCTCGATTTGGCAAGAGACGAATTCAAACTGGATGCTCCTGTAGCCTTCGATATACCGGTCTCTGCCAAGGTCAGTCTTGTGAGCACAACAGTGAATAAAATCATTGTGTCTGTCACTCCAAGCCTGCCGGGTCTGACCACAGATCATTTCTCGCTGTTTGACAGCAAAGGGAAAAAGGTTGCCATCAGAGTAAGCAATCCCGGCAGCGGATTCTACAGCCTCGAAGGCGAATTTAATCCGGCGGAACTGTATACGCTCCAGACGGTCTATCCCGGCTATCTGTTCGGAGCACCGTTGTCTATAGGGTTCAAGCTGTGGGTGGATGGCATCATCCATGCTGCTTCCACGAAGGGCTTCAGACTGGCATTGGTCCCGTTCGTGCCGAATCTCAGTGCGACTGACATTACAGTCACCGACGAGGCGGGAAATACGGTAGCAGTTCAATCCCTCCAGCCTGTGAGTGTGGCTGTGGACTATTACAATGTCAGTGTACCGCTTGCAGGCGGCAAGACATATCAAGTGACTATTGCCGACAAAGCTCCGTATGCTTTTGGCAAGCTAGACAAGATTAAATTGAACTCCCGCACGGCCACCGTTGATGGACTGTCCTTGAAGGGGTTCAAGCTGCACATGTCATCAGCACTCAATCTGGGAGGCTCCGAAGTTGTTCTGGTTGACGATCAGGGCGGGGAAGTCACTATAGATTCTATCGTCAGCCGCAATGCCGGACTGACTTATGAGATTGAGGCGACTCTCAAAGCAGGCGTGCACTATTCACTGGGGCTGAACAAGCCGGAATATGATTTCGGAGCCAGCATTCCATTACTGGTGCAGCCAGTCGCGGCCACGTTTGAGGGAATGGAGAGAGGCAACAACCATGCCTTTATGCTCCGGTTCGATCATGCGGTGCCGGATATGCTGCCCAGCGAATTCAAGCTGCAGCGGGATGGTATTCAAGTTGCCACTGCTTCGAAGGTATCCACAGAGGACGGGGGCAACACGTATAAAGTGGAGTATGACTTCCGCGGCGCGGCGCAATATACGGTTCTTCCGGTCAAGGACGGTTACGACTTCGACAAGCCGGTCGTCGTTGAGGTGCCGGTGATCATAAGCTCCACCGTGCTGAACACGGGAGCCTCGTATATCGACATCGGTCTGAATCCGGTAGTACCGGGCTTGACCGCAAGCGACTTCACGCTGAAGGACAGCACCGGGCAAGCCTTGGCTGCCACGTCCGTAGTAACGGAGGATGGCGGTGCAACTTACCGGATCAAGTCCTCCTTCATCGGGGGCAAGACGTATACGATTGCGCTTGCCAAGAATGGTTATGATTTTGGTGACGCGGTTTCTGCTGTGCTTCCGAGCGTCATCAAGGGCGAGATTGGAGACATCGGGGACAAAGAATTTACGATTCTGCTCACCCCTGCTGTCGGAGGCCTACAGGCCAGCAGCTTCATCCTTCAGAATGCCAGTGGTCAGACCGTGCCGCTTACGTCCGTCAAAGCGTTGAACGGTGGATCGGGTTATACCTTGTCTGCGGCGCTGACGGCAGGAGACACCTATTCGGTGAAGCTGGCTGCAGGCGGTTATGCACTAGACGCTCCGCTTGTCGTGACGATGCCGGTACCGGTCGGACTGACGACCGAGAATATCCATAGTGAGGGACTGACGGTCAAGCTGAACCGGGCAGTTCCCGGCCTCAGCGGCGGGAATTTCCGGTTGGCAGATGCAGAGGGGCAGGCCGTCCCTGTCACTACTGCGACAACGATGGATGGCGGCCTGACCTACACCGTTCGTGCGGCCTTGCAATATGGAGGTACGTACAGTGTGAAGATGACGAAGAACGGCTATGATTTCGGAATAGGATTGCCGTTCACCGTGCTGAAACGTGTTACGACATCGGTGACGGCGCTGTCCGGGAACGGATTCGTATTAAGTCTGCAGACGGCCGTTCCTGATCTGAAGACAAGCAATGTGATGTTGAAGGACAGCACAGGAGAGTCTGTGATCATTGATTCTCTGGTAACCGCGGACCGCGGTTTGACCTATGAGGCAGTAGCCAAGCTGACAGAAGGAACGGTGTACACGTTGTCCGTTACCGCGCAAGGCTATGATTTTGGCCCTCCGGTTCAACTGGATGTTAGGGAGATGCCGGTTTTATCCGCTTCGGATATTACGACCTCGGGATTCAATCTGAATCTTAGCGTGGCGGTTCCAAATCTGAGTTACACGAAGGTGTATTTGACCGGAGCGGATCACCAGCTGATCAAGCTGGATAGCAGTAAGTTCTATGATCCCAATCAGAACACCGCCAAGGCAGGCAGGACTTATACCGTACGCGTGCCTCTAGTGGTTGGGCAGACTTACATTCTGTCCATTAATGATCCAGCGCACCCGACGAAAGGTCCGGTTGAAGTTATTGTACCGGTTGCGGTCAGCGCCAAAGTGACGAAATCGGACGCAAGTGGAATCACGCTATTGCTTGGTCAGGGAAAACTTGATCTCCAGGCTGCGGATGTTGAAATCCTGTCCGCAGGGGGTGATCCCGTAGCTGTAACAGGTGTCGCTGCTGATGAAGCGGCGGGAACCTATACCATTCAAGCTGCACTTGCGGAAGGCAACACGTACACCCTGCGCTTGAAGAAACAAGGCTACGACTTCGGGCCAGCGGTCAGCGTCTATGTTGCCTATCAGGTGACAGCCAAGTTGATTGGTATCAACGAGAATGGTTTTACTCTCAGCTTGAACATTCCGGTACCGGAGCTAGGCCTGAACCTACTTGACGCTGGAACCAAGGTTACGATTAGCTCAGCAAGTACGGCCGATTACGGTCAAACGTATCAGGTGAAGGCCAACCTGGCCTACAATAAAGAATTCAAGCTCAAGCTTAGCAAAGCCGGGTATGAATTTGAAAATGAGCTGGTGGTAAATAACATCAGCTCACCGCCACAACTGCTCAATGCCGTGTCTAACGAAAGTGGTACTCAGGTTATCCTTACCTTCGATAAGCTGCTGGAAAGCGTCATTGCCAGTTCGTCCTTCTCAGTGAAGATTGACGGGCAGTGGCAAAGCATGGTGAATGCTGCGCTTGGGAATGACAAGACGCAGATAATTTTAACCTGGAATGCTTCGGGCCGTGGAATAGGCGCTACTTCAACCGCTTGGGTTGCTTATACCGGTGTGAACAGAGTGAGGGCGGTCAATCAGACGTATCTGGCCACTTTTAACGAGATGCCGGTGACGAATGTAGCGACCATTCAAGGGTTGGTTACTAGCTATGCGTATAAGAATGATGCAGCCTATCCAGCGAGAGTGCTGCATGAGCAATACGGCAAGACCGCTCTGGAGACTGCACAGTTGCTCAGGGACGGAGGCTTTAAGTCTGCGAATATTTACAAAACGCTGGTTACGGAGTATACGATGAATCGCAGTGATCTTGCTCCAATCCTCTATAAGCTGGATGCCGACGCCATAACTATATTTGAAGCCTATGATTCAATAAGAAGATCTAATAGCGCTTTTGGTTCCGAACTCATTGGCGAATTAATCGGAGCGGGCTATACAGCAGATACACTTGGCCCTGCGCTGCGGAAATTTGGTTATTCAAGCAAGGATCTGACTGGCTACCTGAAGTATTACAAGGTGCCGGCAGCGCAAACCGCAAGCGTTCTTCGGACTCATTATAGCGAGACAAGCGGTGGAACTGCTGCATTGCTGCAATTTGCCCGTTATGACAAGAAGGAGATCGCCACTGCCGTTCAAGCAGCCTATGTATTAAGCTCATTTGATACGGTGCAGGCCCTTCAAGAAGGTCAGCAAACGGCAAGAGATACGGCTTCTCTTATTAAAGACTTGTATGGTGCGGATGCCATTACGGCGGCCACATGGCTGTCCCAAAGCGGATATCCCGATCATGAGGTCGCGGGTGCGATTGCGGAATTCTACAATTTTGCAAGTGCAGAAGAAGCGGTTCAGGCCTTCCTGGGCGCTGGATTCTCCGTACCCTATCTGTATTCGATGCTTAGAAAAAAATATCCGCAGCCAGAGAGCGCAGTTGCGCTGCTGAATGCGAAGATTGCACCAAGAACGGTTGCGGAGGCAGTTAAATCGGCTGGTGACGGGGCCGGGGTTATGATCAGCGCACTGGGACGCAAGAATTATAGTGTGAAAGAAATTGCAGGTATCGTTAACGATTTGTGGGTAGCCGCAGGTGTGAGCCTGAGTGACGTAATGGCTCAGTTCGCAGCCAGCGGGTTCGATCTCTCGGCAAGAGCCGCTCTGCTGCGGGAAGAGTTCGGAGCAGACATTGGTACTGCGCTGGGCATTTTATACCCAGATGCACGAAGTGCAACGATGAAGTATTTGCTTAAGGCCGGCTACGATCACGTTAGTCTGACTGATTATTATCTCAGACATGTGTATTCGGGCAATCGTTACGAAGTGTTCCGGCAGCTCCGGCTTGCCGGGCAGACAGCGACCAAATCACTGCAAAGCGTTCATGATGCCGTGATCCAGGCCGGAGAGTCTTTCACTCTGGATGATGCCATGAAGCTTTTCTTCAATGACTATACGAACCGTTATGAGGCAGCCGATGTCTTGGCGGCCATCCGGTCAGTCTTCGCCGGGGATTTACAGGTCAAGCTGGATGTGGAGACCGTCGCCACAGCGATGAGCAACGTACAAATGTGGGACAAGTACGCGATCGGCAAAGCTCTGATCAGTCAGATGGGTGTAACCCTGGAACAATGGGTAGAGCTGGAGCGGACTAGCGCGTTCGCAAGATTTGGCTGTGCATGCTCGGTTGCTACTGTTGTCAAGGACGTTCAGTATTTGTTCTCCAAAGCTACGCTGCCTGATATCACTATAGCCATGAGTATGTCCAAGCTGTACACGTTGGACCTTATCATCGAAGGCACGATTAATTTTTACTCGACGCAAGGGATCAGAGCTAAAGGGATGCCGTATCTGCTATCAGCATTGAAGAATGCGGGATACTCCTTCGAAGAAGTGGCTGCCGCCTTCGACAGCAAGGGATGGAATGAGTGGATTATGGCTTTCAGCAGTTATGGCATTGCTGCAAGCGACGTTACCGCCTATCTGAAGAGCACAGGACTGCCAATGGAACAGGTTGTGGAGCGGCTGGCTCCTTATCCTCTGAAGGACAGAGCGCTTGTACTGCGTGAGGCTTATGGTTTGGATTCCAGCGCAGCCATGCAGGTGCTGCTTCAGCATACACAAGAAGACCAGGAGACCATCGGCAGGGCGCTGGCCTGGGCGTATGGCAGTGATCCCATCACGTTATGGATTCAGACACTCCGGTCGCAAGGGGCATCGGCAACATCCGTGATTAATACTCTGGCTGCACGCTACCGCACGTATTGGGATTCCGAGATGGTTGGTCCCGCACTTGTCCAGGGCGGCTTTAGCCAGGAGGAGGTCATGAAGGGACTGATTGTTCATTCCTCTAACCGCAACAACCTGCAAGCGACGATTGCTTTGCTGCAAAGGCTGTATGGACAGCAGCAGGTCACCATCGCACAGATTCTTAAAGCTTCCGCGATTGAATCGCCTGCTGAAGGAATTAGTTTCTTGCAAAAAGGCGGATACAAGCTGGGTGATATTGCCCGCGCCTTGAAGGACTACTACGGACTGGAGGCTGGAAAAGCGACGCAACTGCTCGTCGCAGCCTATCCTAACAGTCAGAATATGATCCTGACAGGCATGGCCAGTGTCTATGGTCAGACCCTGCAGACGACGGTATTTGAAACCTTGCAGGCGCAAGGGATCAGCAATGCCGACGAAGCGATAGACTATCTGCGTAATGCAGGCTTCGGAATCAAAGAAATCTCCGTCGTGGTCAAAGAAAAATTCGGGCTAACCGTGGGCCAAACGGCGGCAGGTTTTCTGAAAAAGCCGGTAGGCGACAAAAATTCCCTGATCACAGCGATTGCTGCTGCCTATAATCTGCCTGTGGAGACGGCCCTTTATAGTCTGCTTCAAGAGCAGGGAGTTACTTCTTTTGCAGAAGCCATCTCCTACGTATTCCAGACTCACTTTAGTCTGGCTACCAGCATCAAGCTGGCTAAGGCGTATGGTCTATCGGCGGGCGGAGCCTTGCAGGCTCATCTGAATTCTAATCTGTACCGTCAATCGGATGTAGTGGCGGGTGTATCCGATATTTATGGAAGCACACAGCAGTCTAACATCGCGGATTCGCTGAAGGCAGGCGGTATGAACACACTTGACGCTGCTGTGCCGTTCCTGCAGAAGATGCGCTATGACCTGGAGGGCATTGTCCGTGTAGGCAAGGAGCATTATAGCCTGACATCAGGAGAGACCATCGCTGCATTGATGACAGAGGGTTCGTATGACCGGCCTGAAATTGAGGGGGCTGTAACCAAAATATACAATCAGACCCTGGAACAGACGAAGCTGGAGTCACTGAGCTCATTGGGAATTACCGTATTCCCTGATGCCGTGCCTAAATTGCAGCAAGCCGGATTCACGTTGTCCGATCTCGTACTGGCAGCCAAAACCTACTATAAGCTAATGGCCGGTGAAACAACGTATACGTTGATGCAAACACAGCAGTATCCGGCAGCAGACATCCTATCTACAGTTGCGCAGGAATATGGCAAGCCGGTTCAGCAAAGTCTGGATGAGCTGCTGAAAGCGAGCGGCATTGTCTCGATCGCTGATGCTGCACCTTACCTGCGCACTATGGGCTACTCTCTGCAGGATGTAATCGAAGTGTCCAAAAATTATTACGGCAACACGTCCAAGGCTACAATAGATGCACTGAAGGCTCTTCATTTTGAAGATGGAGATGTTATAGAATGGACGGTCCTTCATGTCTATGGGGAGGACTCACAGGAAGCTGTAGGCCGTTCACCTCAGAACGTACTGCAGGAGGCTGGAATTACGGATGAGAAGGCGGCGGTCACTTATCTGTGGGAAGCTGGCTTTTCCCTGATTGAGATTGCAGACATGTTCAAGAACCACTACGGAAAATCGTCCGTGGAAACGGCCGGATTGCTCATTGCAAATGGAGCGTTCTCAGCGACGGCGATTCTGAACAGTCTAAATACCGTCTATGGCTCAACGTTCGATGCAGGCTTAATGAATACTTTTAAGACGGCAGGGCTGTTCACGAGTGTGGATACTGCCGCTCTCCAGCTGAGCAATGGCGGTTATCGGTTGACGTATATTGCCGAGATGCTGAAGAAGAGTTACAGCAAGACTAGATCTGAGACAAAGGCTATTCTGACGGCTCTGGGTCTGTATTCGGCAACGGCGATCCAATCGGCGGTAGAGCAGGTGTATGACGCAGTTAACACATCGTCAGGTACTCTGCAGGATGTGCTTGATCTCTACGGAATCACGACGGCGGAAGGTGCTACAGCTTTCTTGATCAAGCAGAACGCTCCAGTTCAGGATATTCTTCAATATTTGAAGGATGTCTACAATATGGGGGCTGATCAGGCGACGGAAATGCTTGCTCCATCCTTCAAAGGTCCGGAACTGGGACTTGCTGTATTCAAGGGTTACTATAATGATGCCAATGTCGGGTATCTGGCGAAGATTCTTCCGGCAGGCAGCACCTCGTCTCCGGGCAGTGTCGCCAGCTTTATGCGGGGCAAGTTCAAGGATACAGATATCGTGCTGGCTTTGAAGGTGCTCTTCAACCTGGATGAGCTGGGGGTAATGGACGCGGTGTCTACGACAGTGATGTCAGCAGAACGCCTCCGTGCAGCCGTTCGTGAGGTGTTCGGAAGTGATCCTTTATTCGCTTATCTGAAGCGGATGAAGGAGCGGGGAGCTAACGCGAACGACGTTGCCGCAGAGCTGGATATCAGGGGATTGCTGGAGCCAGCCCCATCGAGCTACTTGGTTAATACACTGTTGGCATTGGGCTACGACAACGCTAGCGTGCTGAAGATGCGGTACAACTATTACAACGATTCTCGTAAGAATGCAGGTACTGAGGAAGAACAAGGCAAGCAACTGGTTCAGCTTGGTGTGGATACTCCGGCGGCCATTGTGCAGTACCTTAGAAAGTGGAATCTGCTGCCCTACAAGGTCATCAACATTGTAAAAGCAGGTTTGCCTAATGCTGCCATGACAGATATTGCTCTCGCCATGCGTGAACAAGGATACGGCACGCAGGCTGTCATGGGTGGTCTAGATGCGGTAGGCCAGCGAGGCGATGATATTGCTGCGATTCTGAGAAAGCTGGGGTTGTCGGCAGTGGAAGCCTTAAGCTTCCTGAGCAACCGTTCGTCGGATGATCAGCTTCACTGGCTGATCCGCAACGGCTATACACCTACTGAATATATCAGGTACAGAAATGTCGGGGGCGACAATACCATTGCCATTCTGAAGGCGACAGGCATGTCGGCAGACGATCTAGCGAAGCTGCTCTCCAAGAACCTGAATATGGGCTACTATACCATTGCCAAATCTCTATACGATGGCGGATTTAATACCATCAAGGAAGTGGCAGCTGCGCTACTTGCCGCAGGCTGCCGTCCAGGCTGGGTTCCGATGTATCTTCAGGAGATTGCAGGCTGGACGCTCAAGGAAATAGCCAAGGCTATGCTGGAATCGAATCTGATCACACTCACGGATTTGGTGACGGCGCTTCAGATTGCCAATGGAAATAACTTAAAGTATACGTTCCAGATTATTAAAGAAGTCTCGACCCGTGAGAGACAAGCCTATTATGATGGGCTGAACTCCGTGGAACGCAAGCTGCTGAATAACAATGAAATCGCACTGATTGTTACAGCCTCAGCCTTGCGCCATGCCAACATCAGTCTTTCCAAAATCACGGACCAGCTAAAAAATGACGGTGTATATGAACCGGAGATCGCACTGAAAGTATTGTTCTTATCCGGATTCAATGTGCTGGATGCTACGGATACTGTGTGGGATGCCTATCGTGATGTAATTGGTGCGATGATTATTCTGGCTATGCTCAAAAAAGCTGGAGGCGCGTATATCGCCGATTTTGCCAGATACTACACGCTGATCTCCAAGGTTACCAAAATCGTATATGAGCTGAGTAAATAACGTTTGTTGCAAAAGTCTTCAGGGAGGCCGATCCGGTTACGGGTCGGTCTTTTAAAATAAAAGAGGGATTACACGGCTCTTCTCCTTGCGTTTATAATGGAACAAACGGGGAGGATAATGCCCCTGTTCAATACGTAGATTGCAAGCATTTGATATAAGGGAGACGCAGCCGTGGACACAAGATTATGGATGTCGGTCACACTTTTTTTCGCAGCAGGGCTTATGCTGTTCGTCTCTTTCCTGTCTTACCAGAAACGCCATCTGCCTGTCGCCAAAACGATGATTCTGATCATGCTGTCAGCAGCGTTCTATTCGCTGGGGTACGCCTTTGAGGTATTGAGCCGAAGTCTGGAGCAAGTGAAACTGTCGCTTCAAGTCGAATATCTGGGTATTCCTTTCATTTCGACGCTCTGGTTCTTTCTCGCCCTCCAATTTACAGGAACCGGATTTCGCTATCGCAAGGTTCTTGCTCTGATCCTGTTCGCTGTCCCCATGACCGTTTTTATCCTTCATCTCACCAATGATTGGCATCACCTGGTATATGAGCGCTACATTCTGAATACAGAGTCTTCCATCCCTCTCTACACCACGGTCAAGGGCCCTTGGTATAAGGTGCACACGGTCTATAATTATTCGGTTGTACTATGCGGTGTTTCGCTATTTATCCCCATGTACTGGAAGGCTTTGCCGATGGTGCGGAAGCAGATTGTTGTTCTGCTGCTTGGTGCTGTGGCCCCCTTTCTGCTCAATACGTTCTTTTGGTATGGCACGAATGTGGACCTGACGCCGTTCGGGTTTGCCATTTCGGGTGTGGCTTTCGTGTGGGGCATCCTGCGGTTTAATTTACTTCGATTAACGCCGCTTGCCCTCGCTAAGGTGTTCGAGACGATCAGAGACGGGGTAGTGCTGCTGGATTATGATGATCGAATTGTCAGTTACAACAGTGCTGCCATAGAAGTGCTTCCGGAATTGGGATCAACGAAGCATTATCCGGTGGAGATGGAGAAGGTGTTGGAGAATAGCCCTGAACTGCTGGAACGTATTCGGGCGGCAGGGGAGGGGGAGGAGCGGTTCCCTTTTCAGCGATTTCAAGACAACCGTAACATGTACTATAACTGCAGCGTGTCGCTCATCTACGATTCGGGACGGATTCTGATTGGCCGGATTCTAATGTTCAATGATATTACGGAGATCAAGGAAAGTGAGGCGCGACTGCGCGAGAATGCCCGGGAGTTGTCCGAGCTTAATGCGTTTAAGGACAAGCTGTTCACGATCATGGCGCATGATATCCGTGATCCGATTGCTCTTCTCGTCAGCCTGACCGAGCTGCTGGATGATGAATTGACGGCTGCCGATTTCGAGAATGCCGAGTTGGTACGTGAGCTCAAGGGGCAAGTCCAGAGCACCTTTCATCTGGTTGATAATTTACTCGATTGGTATCGCAGTCAAAAAGGCAAGGTTGCCTTTCGTCCATTAGGCTGGAATTTGCAGCAAGTCATCCGGCAGGCTTTGTTGCTGGCGGGTCCGAAGGCGGATATGAAGCAAATTGAGCTGACGGAGCACATTAACGAGAAGCTGGTGGTGAGGGCAGATAAGGAGATGTTGGATCTCATTCTGCGGAATTTGCTTTCCAACGCAATCAAGTTTACGGGAATCGGCGGCAAGATTGATATCGGAGCTGTGCTGGAGGGTGAGCGGATCATCATCTCTGTCACCGACAATGGAGCTGGAATTGATGAAGAGACTTCCGAACTGCTACGGCTGGAGGAGCCATTCTTAAAGGCTATGTCTGGCGTAGAAGACTCTGGGGACACACGATTTGGATTGGCGCTGACCCGTGAATTTGTCCGCATTCATGGCGGCAGCCTTTGGTTTGAGAGTAAAGCAGGCTGCGGAACCACCTTCTCATTCTCCTTGTCAGGCTCGCAGGGTGTGCCGGAGAGATTCGATAATAGTGATATGGAGGAGGAAGCCTATGAAAGTTATTTTGGTAGACGATGAGCCTACAATGCATTTAATTCTGCGTAAAATGCTGGTCAAGCTGCCTGGCGTTCAGGTCGCAGGTGCTTTCACAGATACGCGCGCTGCGACCTCTTTTCTACAGGACAATACCGATGTTGGGCTGGCTTTTGTAGACCTTTCCATGCCGGGCGAGAGCGGAATGGAATTCGCCGCCAAGATGGAAGCCACAGCTTCTCCTGTACAAGTAGTATTTGTGACGTCGCACAAGGAATTTGCCCTGGAGGCTTACGAATTGTCTGTGGTAGATTATTTAGTGAAGCCAGTCTCTCAGGAGCGGCTGGAACGAACGGTAAATCGAGTGCTGGCAAACCAACGGAGCACTCATTCCCCAGCGCAGGTCACTCCTGCTGCTTCTGCTGTTGCCAGCCGGAATATCCTTACGGCGCTAGGGGACGTCTCCGTGAGCAATGAGGCTGGACGGGTCAAATGGACCTCACGGAAGTGCGCGGAACTATTCGCTTATCTGCTGCTGTACCAGGGCAAGCGAATCCCGCGTTCCAGGCTGGTGAAGGATATTTTTGGCGGGATGCACCAGACCAATGCCGAGAGCTACCTGAATACCACCGTCTATCAATTGCGCAAATCGCTGGAACCGCTAGGGATGCGAGAGTCCGTCCGTTCGGAGAATGATGGCTATGCGCTCGAATTAAAAGATACAGTGATTGACTACGTGGAGTTTGAACAGCAAGTGAAGGCTCTACAAGGTATGGATTCGGAAAATGTAGAGCGGGCGCTGAGTATTGAACGAATGTATACAGGGGATTTGTTCGGTGACAAAGCCTATGTGTGGGCCATCCATGAGACAGAGCGGTATGCGGAAATGTATACATCGTTCGTAAAACAGCTTGCCAGGGTGCTAATTAAGGGGGGAGATACAGCTGCTGCGTCGAAGCTGCTGCTCAAGCTGAACGAGCGTAATCCACTGGACGAAGCGGTGGTTGGAGAGCTCATGACGATCCGGCAGATGACCGGAGATAAAAAAGGCCTGAATGCCCTTTACACCGATTATGTCCGGCTGCTCACCCGGGAGCTGGGCATCCGCCCGTCCCAGGAATTAATTCATCTGTATGATTCATTGATTAGCCGATTGGGTGATCGAAAATAAGGTCGCAAAAATCAGGTGTCATTACGACGATAATTCCTCTTCCGAAGTCAGCACGCCGTAGAGCTTCAGCGCTTTGATCGCCGATTCCTGCATCCGCTTCTTAAGGTAATTGCCCTTCACGACCCGGACCCGCTTGCCGAGAAAACGAAGTTTGGAGAGCAGATAATCGCTGTCGTTCCCGGTTAGAATGATGCTGACACTGTAAGTGTCTTTATCCGCATCGTATGCAACGTCCTTTTCAAAACTGGAGAAGGCGTAAAGAATGCGGGACAGCTCCCGGTTATAGTCAGGGACGATTTCAATGACAACCTCAAATTTACGTGTGTCGCGCCGTAGACTGATCTCATGAAGAATACTCTCATACTTGGAGGTAGCTATAGCTTGATGTGAGACACTGACGATTTTGCTTAGCTTTGTACTCATGAGTGAGCGCCGATTCAGATGGTACCAGAGCAAATACCACTCCCGTTTGACCATAGAGTACTCCAGTTTGTAAGGTACTCCTGTATGCCCCTCTTGAACACTGCCACGTTTGGTTCCGTACGTCAGTTGGACCGCTTCTTTAGCCATGATATGGCGGCGCAAGGTACGGAGAAGCGGGTGATACACCTGCTTTTCCCTGCTGCGGGCTTTTTGTACTAAGTGGTTAGCGGTATCCATCAGAGGATCAGACTCCAGCAGGGAGACCAGCTTCTCCAACGTCTCGGCAGTGAACGCATCTGCGGCTGCGGGGTGCTCAAGCATGGTCTTCAGCCAGGCTCTCTCGTGGGCAGTGACCATGAAGGTGCCATTGTCGTCCAGACGGGAGATGATCTGATAGTTAAAAATTTTCTCGAAAAGGTTCATAGTAGGCCAATATCTCCTTCCATTCGGCGATCATTTCGCGGCGTAGCCTCACGGGTTCAAGCACTTCACAGCTGGACCCGAAGCTCCGCAGCCAGGGTTTGATCTCGGTCGTCCCATTCACGGTGATTTCGTATGTAAAAGAATACGGATCTTCGTCCACGATCTGTCCCCACTGTCCTTGCAGCAGCACCCGCTCTCTTACGAAATTCGGTTCAGAATCTCCGGGGCTGTAGAACCTCGCCCGTACCGTGACCGGTAGTCCCGTATCAATCAGCCAGCTATACTTCATTTTCTCATCAAGCTGGTAGCGTTTGGTCTGGAATGCTTCCTCACTCACAGGTTGGTCCTCTGTCTCCATCTGCGTAATCCCTTCCATACGATACTTACGAATGCCTTCCCGGCCGCTCGCGAGCAGATACCACCGTCCGTACTGATGGTCATAGACGACCTTCAGCGGGAGTGTCTTTATGGCGGAGCCTTTGCTTTCGCGCTCGAACAATGGATTGGTGTTTTTGGAGCCGTAGCTTTTCTCGGACTTTGGAGAGAAGTAGAGAAAGGTAACGCTATGGCGCTGGCGAATGGCATTCAAAAGAGTGAACAAATGGGCTTCATCCAAGATGCGTGAATAATAATGATACTTATATAAAAAAGCTTCGATGGCTGGTTGTTCGGTCTGATTGCGCAAGAGATGCCTTTTCAATCCGTCACGCAGCAGATACCCTTGTACAGAAGGAACCTGGGTGTTCGCCATGACATCCACAAAATCATACAAGTCGATAAGTTCTTCTTGGGTTAACTGCTGCACCAAATCGTTATGTACACTGTAGCGGTAAGGACGGGTGGTCCCTTCTTTGCGGATGACGCCCACCTCTTCCAGGTACTTCAGATCCGAACGAATCGTCTTCTCATCGGGCTGGGGAACACCTGCGGGCAGGCTGCCACAGCACATATCTAGAAGCTCCATCGCTGTCAGTACCTCTGTATTCATGGCGCCTAGCAGGAGAGAAAGGCGCTGGCTTTCGGTTTCTTTTACCGACTTGGCCCGGAAGAGAAATAACAGCATGGGGTCAGTAGAATCATAGTAGCTGTACTTTAGAGTCTCAGCGAATTCTTTACCCTGTTCCTCCGGGAGGTGCTGATAGGTAGCGCTCACGATATCCTTGAGCCGGCGGAGGGTTTTGTCAAAGGTATGCACGGAAATACCCAGCCGGTCAGCGAATTGCTGTCTGTTGAACGCGCCGCTCGTGAGCGCAAGCATTCGCAGGAATTGGATTTCTTTATCAAAACTTTCCTTGGCCACCTGGATTCCCCGTTTCATGAAAGTCTTCCATTCATTGTAACAGGGCCAGGGTGGGGGCGGAATGGCAAACTGCTTTGTAATCGTAATACTTTCGCCATGTTCGAACTTCGGAATATAAACGAAAATGTATATAGTAACGGAGCTGAACAGGAGGAGAGCCTTATGAGCGAAGTTAAAACAATCATTATAGAAGAGTTGAAGAAGATCGAAAGGGAAGAGAATGTCCGCATTCTGTATGCCTGTGAATCAGGCAGCCGGGCCTAGGGATTTCCTTCCAAGGACAGTGATTATGACGTAAGATTTCTATATATCCGGCCGCTGGAATGGTATCTGTCCATTTTTGAGAAGCGGGATGTCATTGAACGGCCGATCAGCAATATGCTGGATATCAACGGCTGGGATTTGAAGAAGGCTTTGAATTTATTCCGCAAATCCAATCCGCCGCTGCTGGAGTGGCTGCAATCTCCGATTGTCTATATAGAGAATTAGGCAGTCGTCCGGCAAATCCAGGGCATCTCTTCCTTCACGCTCTCCCCAAGATCCTGCATGTACCACTATCTGCATATGGCCAAGGGGAACTATCGAGATTACTTGAAGGGCGATCATGTGAAAATAAAGAAGTATTTCTATGTGCTTCGTCCTGTGCTGGCCTGCGAATGGATCGAGCGATTCCACACAATGCCGCCTATTGAATTTTCAGTGCTGATGGAAGCCCTGCTGCCAGAAGGGAGTTTGCTTCGAGCGGCCGTCGATGAATTGCTGGTCCGTAAAAGAGCAGGAGACGAGATGGATTACGAGCCGAGAATTCAGCCCATTAATGAATTTTTGGAGGAAAGAATCAGCTACCACGAGCAGATCGTATCCGAAGTAGAGACAGCCGAGGGTGGTCAAGATCAGCGGCTTGATGAATTGTTTAGAACAATAGTAACGTTACAGGAGTGAATGCAAGATGGCATATCAGAATATTGACGGTGTACGTGTTTGGGGTGAGCCGGATGAGGGAGCGCTTGCTCAGGCGAGAACCTGTTCCAAGACGGGGAACGTAGTTCAGACGCTACTTATGGCGGATCATCATAAAGGGTACAGTCAGCCTATTGGCGGTGTTGTTGTCTATGACGGGCAAATCTCGCCATCCGGTGTGGGCTATGATATTGGGTGTGGAAATAAGGCTGTGCGGACGCAGCTATATGCGGCTGATGTAAAACCCGGGCTGGCCCGGATTATGAATGATATCGCCCGCCAAATTTCTTTTGGCGTAGGTCGTATCAATAACGAGAGATTAGATCATGAGCTGTTCGACGATCCGGACTGGGATGTGTACCGAGCAATAGGAAAAGCTGAGCACGATAAGCTGAAGACGTTAGCACGTGATCAACTCGGAACCGTTGGGAGCGGGAATCATTACGTGGATCTCTTTGAAGACACCACGACAGGGCGGCTGTGGACTGGCAATCATTTTGGCAGCCGGGGCTTCGGGCATAAGACTGCGAGCGGTTTTATCAACCTGGCAGCAGGACGCGGATTCTTAGCCAACGCGCCGGGTGAAAAGATGGATCAGCCGCCGCTCCTGCTGGATTTGAACAGTGAGCTGGGGGATATGTATTACCGTGCCATGAAGCTGGCCGGGCGTTATGCGTACGCCGGACGGGATTATGTAATCCGCAAAGTGCTGTCTATTCTGGGAGCAGAAGCTGATTTTGAAGTGCATAACCATCATAACTATGCTTGGAAGGAAACCCATGACGGGAAAGAGACGGTGGTGGTTCGCAAAGGCGCTACACCGTCTGCACCGGGGCAAATGGGTTTTATCGGGGGGAGCATGGGCGACATTTCTGTGATCGTTAAAGGCAAGGATACCGCAGAGAATCGGGACGCTTATTACAGCACCGTTCACGGAGCTGGACGGATCATGAGCCGGACACAGGCGGCAGGCAAAATGAACTGGAAGACCCGCACCCGCAGCGGCGGACAAATCTCCAAGGCGCAAATGCTGGACGCGGTGCAGGCATTCAATGTAGAGCTGCGCGGAGCAGGGACGGACGAAAGCCCGTTTGTATACCGGAAGCTCCAGGAAGTATTGGATGCTCACGCGGAGACGATTGAGGTCATGCATGTCTTGAAGCCGATTGGAGTGTGTATGGCGGGGGCCGACGAATTCGATCCGTATAAGGATTGAGTATGAGCTTGTAGGGATTGCTGTGAGTAAATGAGGATTAACTATGTGCGTATAGTGATTAAGCATGGACGTACGAAGATGAAGCATATTGTTCTATAAGGAAGGACCTCGGCTCCCACGGATTTGTGGAGCTTGAGGTCCTCTTTTGCAAACCGATCATTATTCCCGAGGGAACTTTAGAGACTATAGAGTATCAGAGATCAATTAATGGCAGAAATGCCCCTTATTTAGACTGAGGAGAGCGAAAAAAGGAGTTTAGTGGCAAAAATGCACATTAAAATCAGCCTATGAACCACAAAATGGCCTCATCTGGGAAATTAAGTGCCTAAAATGCGCTTAATTACCTCATAATCGGTATATCGAGAAAAATAAGGTGCAATTTTGCCTTTAGTAGCTGAGTCTTTGTACACTGTAGTCCAGCTTACTAGCTCAGCACCAGCACCTAGTCGACTAGCTCACTAATTCAGCAACCTACCAGCTTTTTCACTCCACTAACGTCCTATTCAGCAGCACATCAGCACCCGACTAGTTCACTAACTCAGCGGCCCACCACTCAGTTAACCAGCGCACCATTCCAGCGACCAATCCACCGGTCGACTAGCTCTTGAGTAGTCCAATGATCATAAACCGTTCTGAATTCGTCATGATGCCCTGATCCCGTTGATTCGCCTCAATGAATCGCCCAAGAATCCGAAAATCCTCTTCGTTCTGACCGAAGCCAGGAATAATCGGTGTATGCTTCAACAGAAATATAAGATCTTCAGCGGTCTGATAATACTCATTGATGGTATAGTCGAAGGCTTCAATATCCGAAAATCCTGCTTCGCTTAGCTCCGTTAGATATTGCTGTTTGAGGGTGCCACCTGGTGTCCCCAAGGCTTGCCCTCTACCAAAGGCTTCTTTAAGGTTCAGCTTATCGTGCTCAGCCACTTGCTGGGTCAGGAAAATCCCACCCCTGGACAGGACACGAGCAACTTCCTTGGCAGAGAAAGGAGAATGTCTGCATGAGATAACGTTAAAGAAATGTGCCGGAAACTCCAACTGATCAGCATTCATCTCCAGAAAACGGACATTACTTTTGCCGGAGCTGGATAGATTTCTGTTTGCCGTCTCCATCATGCCAGCAGACTGGTCAATGCCGACCAGCAGTGATGCCGTATCAGCTATGGATAAAATGGCTTCCCCGCCACCGGTTCCGATATCCAGTAGGAGGTCGGATGATTGGCATCTCTTCGTGACTTCGCGGTAGAAGTCCCACGGCGCTTCTTCGGAGATGCATTTCATACTACTGAAATCCCAACCGTTTAAGACACCGACTCTATCATAAAAATCCTTATAATCTACCTTGTTCATTCTTAAATTCCACCTTCCAATGAGTATAAAAGAATACGGAGTCTCCGCTGACTATTGTTCAAGATTGCACTGGGTCAAAAGGGCAGACTTCTCCCTTGACGGCTGGTACGCGTTTTATCCAGCCCGGCAGCTACCTATCTCGAACGATACGGAAAGACATCCATTTCACCCCAAATTAGAAGATTTTTCAATTATAAAGCTCGGCGAATGGGAGATCAAGAAGTACAATGACTTTAGAGGTTGCAGGCAAAATCGAAGGGACTCTAGTTTGGTCTTAAGGAGAGTGGTACATCCAATGATACGAGCCGTGCTTTTTGATCTGGACGGAACGCTGCTGGATCGGGAGGCGTCCTTGAAACGGTTTGTTGATAGGCAGCATCACCGATGGGGACATTGCTTTGGTCATATTCCGAAGGAAGCTTTTATCAACCGATTCGTGGAACTGGATGCACGGGGCTATGTGTGGAAGGATGCAGTCTATCAGCAGCTGATCGATGAGTTTGAGATTCAAGGGACGACTTGGGAAGAATTGCTCGAAGATTATGTGTCTCAGTTTCATCAAGCCTGTGTGTCATTCCCTAATTTGCTCGAGTTGTTAGAGGAGCTACAGCAGCGGGGAATAGAGCTAGGACTGATAACCAATGGCTTTACCGCGCTGCAAATGAGCAATATCCAAGCCTTGGGCATTGAACGGTATTTCTCGGCCATACTGGTATCAGAACAGGTGGGTCTAAGAAAGCCGGATCACCGAATATTCAGAGCGGCAGCAGAGAGGCTGGGAGTAGCACCCGAAGAGAGCATATATGTAGGGGACCATCCGATAAATGATGTACAGGCCTCCAGAGAAGCAGGAATGAGAGGGATTTGGAAAAAGGACGAGTACTGGGAGTCCCCAGTGCATGCTGATGCGGTCATTGACGACCTGTCCGAACTCGTAGGAATTCTGGAGCATTTTATCCACTTCGAACCATTGGAGTGAGCTTGAAAGGAGAATAAGATGGACACGAATACAGACAAGCCAACTTTTGCGACGATAGATGAGTACATCTCGTTGTTTCCCGCCGAAGTTCAGCAGACCCTCCAGACGTTAAGAGGCGTTATCCACGACGCTGCACCGGAGGCAGTGGAGAAGATCAGTTATCAGATGCCGACCTTTGCTCTACAAGGTAATCTGGTGCATTTTGCCGCCTACAAGAACCATATCGGTTTCTATCCGGGAGCCAGCGGAATTGCGGCTTTTAAAGAAGAACTGTCAGGGTATAAGGGGGCCAAAGGTTCCGTGCAATTTCCCATCGGACAACCGCTGCCCTATGAATTGATAAGCAGGATTGTAAAATTTAGGGTTGCGGATAATGCCAAACGAGGCGAGAATAAAGGGAGGAAGAAAAAGTAATTATGTTGCAGGTTAAGGAAGGGAGGGGCACTACATGGCTAGATTAGATCAGCGCTCTATGCAGAGTTTATTCTATAAACAACAAGCGGTTGTTTGCATAGAGCCAAATGGAAATAAGTAACCGCTTTTAATGACGGTGTTCATGTTTATAGAATAGACTTTGCTACCTTTAAGATTTCAACATTTAAAGGAGCGGAGCTATTATGAAATATGTAAATGCTGACCTGATCTTCCCGGAAGCCTTGCTGAAGGAAGTACAGAAATATGTTCATGGCGGGATGGTGTACATCCCCAAGCCGGATGGCGTGCGCAAGAAATGGGGCGAGAAATCCGGCAGCCGACAATATCTGGATCATAGAAATGAGAACATTCGCCTGGAATTTTCAACCGGGGTCACGATGGACCAGCTGGCCGACCGGTTTTGCCTATCCAGAGATAGTATTAAGAAGATTGTATATGCAAAAAAGTAGTCCGAAATAGCCGCATTGGATCTTATTCTGATGTGGCTTTTTGCTGTGTAAAATACAGTTTTTAATCATTTATTGTATATTTCCGGATGACCTGATTGTCCCGGAAGGGATTGCAAGCCGTGATGGCTCGTATGTATTAGATATTAAGGTTGATGACGAGCACCGGCGTCCCTATTATGTGACCATGATGCGTTGGATAGAGTGGAGCCATGTAGAAGGCCTGTGAGAAGTAATTAACAGTTCCTACAGCATCAAAAGGTTTACGATATAAGGGTGAACTACTATTCCTTATCGGGGAGGCGTCTGTGTGCAGCCCAAACCGCATATTCAATCGATAATCGAATATATAGAACGGAATCTCGCTGCGGGGCTGGATATACAGAATATTGCGAAGCGGTGCTTCCTGTCGCCCATGCAGCTATATCGAGATTTTTACAGTGTAACAGGTCATTCTGTGAAGGAATATATCCGCAAACGCCGACTCTCCAATGCGATGGCACTGGTGAAGCACTCGGAGATGTCGCTGGTGGATATCGCCATAGAATGGGGGTACAGCTCCCAGCAAGCTTTTTGCAAGCATGTGAAATCCACGTTGGGACAGTCCCCTCTGGAATACCGGAACGGAGATTGCTATTATTATTTTCCGCCCTATCACAGCCTGAATTACAGGCAAGTGTCTGTGGCCTCAGAATGTATTCCAGAGACGGTGCGAGCAAAGTATTATCAAAGCAGTTTGGAGGATATTGAACGGAATGCCATCCAGTCTCTGTTCTCCCTGGTTCCAGGCTACGGTGGGCGCATATTTGGGAGGAACGGCAAGCAGGACAGGAATCATTTTTGCTATGAGCTGTATATTCAGGGCATTGCCGTTAGTGATTTGTCGGAGGGTGAATTTGCAAGCTTGGAGACATTATCTTCGTTTAACAACAATTTTGCGACAGTGATCGTCGATCATAGGGAAGATGCCATCATCGAGGCTTGGAATTATCTCTGTGGTGATTGGCTGAACAGAAGCATGTTCGTACAGAGTGAACGACCATTCTTTGAAGAATACATATTCAGACAAGGCACAATCAATAAGTTAAAGTTATATCTGCCGTTGCATAAGCGCAGTGACTATCCCCGAATTACGTTAACGTGCCCAGGTGAGATGGTCTTTTTGGTGTCGGAAAAAAAGGGGCCAAAAGCTGAAGAGATTGCAGCGGCAGCAGTCACAGTGCATGCAGCAGTCTATTTCCCCCACTTGCTGAAGAGTGCGCAAGAGTTCTATGTCTCACGAATGCCGGACGCTTGTATCTGCGGAATTAAGGTTGCAGAGGGGCTGGAGCTTCCACAGAATTCTGAAATAAAGCTGCTGAAGGTGGAGGGTGATACTTGCTTCGCTATGTTGCAGGAAAACAGCGGCGGCGATTATTCGGTATATGATCAGATTCTTTCCGGATGGATCAACGATAATGGCTTGCTGTGCGAGGATGAACCTGCTTTTGCGGTATGCCAGGCTATCAGTGATACTGGGAGCGTACAGCAGAAGTTATATCGCAGACTCAAAAAATGGTAAGAACGGATAATACTACGAGGTACGAATCGGCTACAATGGGTGACATCAGTGACGAATGGAGGAATCCTAATGAATACAGCCAAAAAGCTGAATGCAAGTCCTGAGGGTTATGGTCCCAAGGAAAAACCACTCATTATGAGCATGGTGGAGGAGGCAAAACGCATTAATCAAACAGAGGTACTGGTAGAACAGGTAAACGAATTCTGCGCTATTGTTGACAGGAGCGAAGTCAAGATTGTTGGGGTTGGATTGACGATCACCTACGAGAGTCGTGGCTATGGTTTTGGCCGAAGTGGAACGGTTGGCCGTGACTTGAATGATTATTTTTTTGCCCGGAAAATGATTGCTGAAGGAGAAACGGCGCTGCTGGCGGATATCCTCGGAGTGAAGCTGGCGAACCAGGAACTGTTAAGCGCACGTTATGATATAACGGGGGACGGTAACTACAGCGTAGTTGTTGGTATTGCTGTGGACAGCCTGGTGAATCTGCCGGCTCATCTCCCTGAAAATACGGTAACGTTGACGATACCGGCCTGCCGCTATGCCAAGATACTGATCAACGGGAAGAAGCAAGAAGGCAGAGCCGGATATGACGAACGGATGCAGGCTGACGAGTATTTTGTTAATGGCTTCCGTACGGATACAAAGTATATTTATAATTCGGCAAGCTTCCCCTTCAATACCTACGATGAGGACGGGGATATGCTTGTGAAGTACGAGCCGATCAAGCTTCTGGCCAGTGCTGGGGATTCTTTCGAAACTTTAAGATGCCGTCCGGTGACGCTTCTTGAGATGAAAATGGCATGTAGTGTAACCCCTCCTGACTCGGAGGAATTTGTAATTACCAAATACTTCGAAGTGGAGCAGCAGGTCTTTGCAGTAGAAGCGGCTCAATATTATCTGCATGATTACTATGGATTTCCGGTGGATACCGAGGTCGAGGGGCAAGTAAACAGCTGTTTTGGTACACGGGTCAGTTCCTTTGAGGGGCTGCCGGATGGTGTAGAAAAGATCACGCTGCCCGGGGGCATCTATCTGCATATCTCGCAACTGGAGTTTAATGGCGATAATCCGGCTATGCCGTATGATGCCGCATTTAACCATCTGGACGAGCTGTTTCTAGCCTCTCATCCACAATATGAGCGTGACTGGAGCAGGCACGTCATCGCCCGTTTTCGTCAGGCCAACTGTGCCTCGGTGTTTGTTCCGCTTCTATACAATGGCATTTAGCTGAACCGCTTGATATCGCTCACCGGAGAGCGTCCGAGAAGCTGGATCAACGGCGAGATGAACTGGAAGCGAATAAGGACATCAGCTTCCGAACTGATTTTGAATAAGTGGAGAAACACTACCCTATGCGGCAGAATGGGAGTCAGTGTTCTAATCAGTTAGCTCATGACTAACTGAAACAGCCATAAAAACAAAAAAGACAGCGAGTCCCGATAACGGAGAGTCGCTGTCTTTTTATATTTGGCTGAAGGCTAAAGACCGGCTCATTCTGTAATCCTGTTCCTAGATTTTGAACGTAACGCCTGTCAACTCTTCGCTGAGCTGCCATAACCGTTCAGCTGTCTCAGGGTCCATGGCCCACGGCAGCACGCCTTGCCCATAGGGTGCATCGGCGGGGACGGCCTGAGCAATGTCGGCATCCTCACAGTAGACACCGCCCAAGCTGTTCAACTGTTTGCTGGTCGCACACCAGACCGAGGTAGCTGCGCCCTGCTCTGCGGTTTTGAACTCCCGGCTTTGATCGAATGCTGTGCGCTGGCCTTGCTCATCAAGAGCACCCATGGCGCGCATCTCGTCATCGGAGAGATGACGGGACAGTTCAGTCACGATGATGCCGGGATGCACGGAGAAAGCACGGACACCGTGACGCCAACCTAGTCGGTCTAGCTCAACCGCGAATAGTGCGTTTGCAGTTTTGGACTGCCCGTAGGCCTTCCACTTGTCGTATTCCTTTGCTTGGAAGTTAGGGTCTTCCAGATCAACGCCGCCATAACGAATAGCGCGTGAGGAGACAGAGACTACGCGTGCGTTGCCCGCAGCCTTCAGCGTAGGCCAGAGTCTTGCGGTGAGCTGGAAGTGTCCCAGGTGATTCGTGGCGAACTGGGACTCATAGCCACGGGCGTCCCGCTCAAGCGGCGTCGCCATAATTCCGGCGCTGTTCACAAGGATGTCCAGCCGCCGTCCCGAAGTAATGAACCGCTCGGCGAAGGTGTCGATGGAAGCTGGATCAGATAGATCCATCGTCTCCAATTCCACGCCTGCTATTCCGGCAAGGGCGGCCCGGGCCTTGTCCGGCGTGCGGGCCGGAATGACTACGGCAGCGCCTGCTTCGGCAAGCGCGCGGGTCGTCTCGAGGCCGATACCGGAGTAGCCGCCAGTAACGATGGCGGTTAGCCCCGTCAGGTCGCGCCCCTCAAGGGCTTCAGTTGCTGTGGTTTTTTTTCCAAATCCAGAGGGCAAGGCACGCTGGGGAGTAGGTATATATTCTTTTGTATTAACCATATCGTCTATTGGCTCCTGTCTTTGTAAGTTGATTAGGCGCTGGAAATTATCCAGCTTGTAGTTCAGGGTATGAAATGAATCGGTCATCTCCGTAATGATTTGTTCCATCCGCTGCTTATGTTCATCAAGAACCTGGTAGCACGCTTCATAATTCTGCTCGTTGGAATAAGAGATGTACTGTTCAATTTCCTTTAGTGGCATCTGGGTGCGCTTTAATTGAGTAATGAACGTGAAACGTTTGAGATCAGACTCAGTATACGCCCGCTGTCCGTTGGCCCTGCGCCTGATAGGCGGGAGAATCCCGATTTTCTCGTAATAGCGTATGGTATCCAGGCTCAGCCCTGTTTGTTCGGATATGTCGGCAATGGAATAGCTGGTGTTCACCAGAAATTTGACCCTCCTTTAGTAGGTCTTTGGCTGCTGAAAGAATGACTTTATTTTGCTCTGTGTGCTGTCCTGTGATGCATGAGTATCGTAACAGTTGGAGTATAGTTCAGGTCAAGCAGCAAAATGGATTTACAAATGTTTTACAACTCATTGACGCGGCGCGCATATATGGCTGATAGATTGGGGGGACAAGGGGTGATGGCTATGAAAAATTTTACAGAAACGGTCTCCACGACATCTCAGCCTGTTCTGGCAAGTGACAACCTGGGTTGGGATAAGCTCAAGGTCTCACAATGGTACAGTCCGCAGCAAGCGTTTAGTCCCTCGCCGGAGCCCAAGTATTTAGTAGGAATCCATTGTACGGCTTATTACGAAAATTATTATACGATTCATATTACCCCATGCAACGAGAGCCTCCTCTGCCCCTGGGGCAAGACGTCGTTATATTTCCTGAATATCGAGATTACTCCTTCTGTGATTGAAGAGGTCGCCCGTGAATCCGGATTTTTGACGGAAGGCCACATTCAATTAGACCGCAAATTCCATGTCAAAGATTCCAAGCTCCTGCAGCTAGGGCTATGGATGCTGGAGGAACTGCAGAATGGCGGAGCGAAGGGGAAAATATACAGCGATTCACTGTCCAATATGCTAATCATTCATTTACTGCAGCACTACTCCTCTGTCATTCCCCAACATTCTAGCGGCAAAACACTTGCGAACCAGGAGATTTTCCGCGTGATTCAATACATGCGGGAAAACCTGGAAGAAGATGCTCCGCTGACTGAACTGGCCGCGAAGGCCAACATGAGCCAGTCCCACTTTATCCGTGTCTTCAAACAGCAGACCGGTTTTACTCCCCATCACTATTTAATCCGCCTCCGAATTGAACGCTCTAAATTCCTGATCCGATCAGGCAAGGTAGGTTTGAAGGAAATTGCTGCTCAAGTCGGTTTTGCCGACCAAGGGCATTTTACCAGAGTCTTTAAACGGGAGACTGGATTGACTCCGAAGCTGTATGCCTATCAAATTTCCGCCAAACCAGGATCTGTGTCGGAATAAATATACAAATGAGAGTTTTATTCAAGGAAAGAAGTATTTTGTTCAATAGGAGGGGGATGGATCAGCCCTAGAATGAGATTAAGGTCAGGCGTAAGGACGTGCTGGGCCAAGATAACACTAGGAGGAGAGAAGAACATGAAAGTTGCGAGGTTTTGGAGTCTGGTTGTTGCGGGAGTGATGGTGTCCAGTTCAGTGACTATGTCTTCGGTACTTGCAGATCCGGCAGAAACGGAATATCTGGGAAGTGATTTTGCGATTACCGCAGCCGCTGAGCCCTGGCATGAAGTGTCCAAGCAAACTTTCTGGCTGCTAGATGCCCTGGAACGGGGGCAAGGGGTAACGACGGATGGGAACGCATGGATTTTCAGCTCACCTTATGGCCTGCTTCGTACAGCACTGGACGGCAAGACGGTAATCGCACGGAATCCTTTGGCGATTCCATCCCACCTGAGCGCACTTGGTGGCGATCATATCGGGGATATTTCCTACTACAACGGGACGCTCTATGTTCCTATTGAAGATGGAAAAAAATACGAACATCCTTATATCGCCCTTTTTGATGCCAATACCTTGCAGTATACCGGAACTTCTTACGCGCTGCCGCTGGATCTCCATCCTGGAGGTGTTCCATGGGTTGCTGTGGATGCTGCTCGCGGGCAGGTATACACGGTGAAATGGAGCAATGCTGATGTGTTAAACGTGTTCAGCCTTGACGACATGCACCTGATTAAGACGGTTCCGCTTAGTCAAAGTATTGACCGGGTTCAAGGTGCTGCGATGTATAACGGATATCTCTATGCTTCTTCAGATAATAAGACCCAAACCCTCTATCGAGTCGATGTGGATAACGGCAATGTGTCAGTTGCACTGGATCGTAATTTGCCTAGTGGTACTGAAGCTCAGGGCATTGCAGTGCTGCCGACGGCCGATGGAGCCCAGCTTCACATTCTCGATGTAGGTTCCAACCGTGTTACCGTAAACTTCCGTCACTATTCTTTCTAAATCCAAACGAAGCTTAACAAAGGAGCCTACAGAAATGATGAAGCAATCGAAACTGATGTTGTTCTTGATGGGATGTACTCTACTAGCCACAGGCTGTGGTCAATCTAATAATAATAGTGTTACAGAAGCTGCTGCAGACCCTACTGCGAAGCCTGCTGCAAGTGCAGAGGCCACTGAAGCACCGAGCACACAAAACGTAGAAATTACCTTCTATTATCCGGTTAACGTCGGTGGCCCACTGACCAAGGTCATCGATACTATGGCCAAATCCTTCATGGAGACGCACCCTGGGATTAAAGTGAATCCTGTATATACCGGGAATTATGGCGATAATACAGTGAAAATTCAAGCCGGTGTGCAGGCCAAGCAGCCGCCAGATGTAGCTGTAATGATGTCCACGGAATTGTACAGCATGCTGGATATGAATGCTATTGTTCCGCTGGATGAATGGATCGCCAAGGATACAGACGTTAATATGGATGATTTCTATCCTGCTTTTATGGAAGATACGCAAACTGAAGGCAAAACCTACAGCCTTCCGTTTCAACGAAGCACAATTGTTATGTACTACAACAAAGAGATGTTCAAGGAGGCAGGCTTAGATCCTGAGAAGCCACCGACAACCTGGGCTGAGCTCGTATCCTATGCCGGAAAGCTGAACAAAGACGGTCATGATGGCCTGGAAATCCCGGGCAATGACGACTCCTATTGGATGTTCCAAATGCTCGCCCGGCAAAATGCCACAGATCCTAAGCAAAACATCATGTCCGATGACGGTAAAAAAGCGATGTTTAACACACCTGAGAATGTGGAAGCCCTCCAGTTCTGGCTGGACCTGTCCCACAAAGACAAAGTAATGCCAGAAGGTGTAATTGACTGGGCTACCGTGCCTACTGACTTTATTCAAGGCAAGACGGCAATGATGATGCACACAAGCGGTAACCTGACGAATGTCAGAACAAATGCTAAATTCGATTTCGGTGTGGCTTTCCCGCCTGCACAGAAACAATTCGGATCACCTACGGGCGGCGGAAACCTGTACATCTTTAAAGATACTTCGCCTGAGAAGCAAGCAGCAGCTTGGGAATTTGCTAAGTATATGACGGCTCCAGAACAGGCCGCACTGTTCAGCAGCTCTTCCGGCTATGTGGGCGTGCGCAAATCAGCCTATGATACAGAAGCCATGAAGAAGTACACGGCTGATTTCCCGCAAGCACTGGTTGCACGCGATCAACTGCAGTATGCCTTCAGAGAATTATCCACTCATAACCACGGTAAAGTGTCGACGGCGATCACGAATCAGATTCAAGCCGCTTTAGCTGGACAAGTGGACGCTGCTGGTGCATTGCAGAAAGCGCAGGAAGAAGCCGATCAGGCGCTTGCCCCGTTCAATAAGTAACAAAGGCAACGGATAAGACAGAGTGATTTTGGAGTACGCCGGGAGGGTCTCTGTCCCAAGCGTACTCCATTCTATACCGTGAAATGGAATGATCCAGAGCCCGTGGCAGAAAGGACGGAAAGGCATGCTTGCCGGATGGAGTGAAAAGCTTAAACGAAATAGTTTTGGCTGGGGGCTAGTGTTGCCCTCACTGCTGTTTCTCTGTTTATTTACCTACTACCCGATGTTGAAATCCGTGTGGCTTAGTTTATATGAAAAGAATCTGGCGACCCCTGAACCTGTGTTCGTTGGATTGGGGAATTATATTAACCTGCTTCAAGATCAGGTGTTTAGAAAAGTGATAGCAAACAATATTTGGTTTGCTGTCGGAACGGTTCCCGTTTCAGTGGGACTTGCTTTTGTCATGGCGCTGTTTGCTGACAAGGCGATTAAGGGACGCGGGGTTGCCCGCCTTGCATTTTTTTATCCGAATATGATTCCAATGATCGCTGTGGCGAACATTTGGTTGTTTCTGTATACACCGCATTTCGGGCTGTTCGCCAGGTTTGCCGCCTGGATCACGGATCAGCCGGTCAATCTGCTGGGGAACCCCGATACCGTAATGGGGGCGCTAATTGTCATGATGGTCTGGAAGGAAGCTGGCTACTTCATGATTTTCTACTTGGCGGGGATGCAGCAGATTCCAAAAGATCTGTATGAAGCCGCTGCGGTCAGCGGTGTTGGCACATTCACCTCTATACGGCGGATTACCATCCCGCTCACGATGCCAACCACGTTGTTCGTCATGGTAGTCGCGATTACGAACTCCTTCAAGCTGGTCGATCATCTATGGATTATGACCAAGGGTGGTCCGAACAATTCCAGTAACTTGCTCTTATACTATATCTACGAAAACACCTTTAACTTCTACGATCAGGGAATGGCTGCTGCGATGACCGTCGTGATGATCGGTCTGCTGCTCATTATATCTTCCATCCAGTTCTTTGGGTGGGATCGTAAAATTCATTACGAATAGGACGGGGCTCATGGACAATCCATTAAAGCTGTCACTTCTGCCAAGGCAGAAGAAAAGCAGGTTGGCAGAAGAAGAGCGGACTATGCACCGGGATCGACGGTTCGGTCGGAGACTTCTTCAAGTGCTGTGGCATGGCATCGGCTTTGGTGTGGTAGCGCTCTGGATCATCCCTTTCTTATGGGTGGCCAGAACTGCCTTCTTGCCCAAAGCCTCTGCTGTGGATACAGGTTGGTCCTGGGGATGGACGCTTGATAACCTCACTCGTGTGTGGCAGGCGGCACCCTTTGGGCAATTCTTTTTAAATACGTTATTGGTATGTACTGGTGTTCTCGCTGTTCAGCTTGTTACGTTGACCATGGCCGCCTACGCATTCGCGCGGGTGCGCTTCGTGGGAAGAGAGCTAGTATTTATGTTGTTTTTAGTGCAAATCATGGTACCGCCTGATGTTCTGATCTTCTCTAACTATCAGATTTTAAGTGACATGGGTCTGCTGGATACCAAGATCGGGATTATGCTGCCTTACTTCGCATCAGCCTTCGGTGTCTTCCTGCTTCGGCAGTCTTTCAAGCAATTGCCATACGAACTGGAAGAAGCAGCACGTGTAGAAGGGGCTTCACGTCTGCGCATTCTGGCGCAAATTTATGTTCCGTTATCCCGGCCGGTCTATGTGTCGTTCGCGATCGTTTCTTTCAGCTTCCACTGGAATGATTTCTTATGGCCGCTGATCGTGACCAATTCCGAAGAGAACCGTCTGTTGACCGTAGGTCTGGCGATGTTCGCGAAATCTACGGAGTCAGGGGCGCAATGGAGTGATGTAAGCGCGGCGACGCTAATTGTTTCGGCACCTCTTATGCTGGGCTTCTTGTTGTTCCAGCGTAAGGTGATAGGCAGTTTTATGCACTCAGGAATCAAAGGCTAAGGGGGACTCAGATTGAAGTTAGCTATAATTGGAGATTTGCATTACCCGGATGAACTGACCAGCGATGAGCCTTCGATAGCCGTTGCCCGTGATGCTTATTATGAACGCTTCATGGATCTGTTCTTATCCCTGGAGGCTGATTATTATATTTCGATTGGTGATTTAACACATGCGGGAGAAGCCGCCGAATTCACGTATGTCATGCGTCACATCGAGAAGCGTGGCTTCCGCCACCGTTTTCTTCATGTGTTAGGCAATCATGATACGTATACTCATCCGAAGAGCGATATTCTTGCGCTAACCGGGCTGAAGCGATATGAAGTGATCGAGGGACATGACGCACGAATCCTACTACTGGATACCGCTCGTGAAATCCGTGAGGATTGGAGCGGCACCATAGATGAGGAACAGTTGAACTGGCTACACAACCAATTGAGACAGGACCCGGATAAGCCGCTGATCGTGATCGGCCATCATCCGCTTTATGGGACAACTGCAAGATCGACCGAAAGCATGATGTCACTCGATCCTGACCTCACGATCTGGCCGTTGTTTGAACAGTGGCAGGGAGCCGGATTTTATTTTAACGGACATAATCACGTAAATTCCATTGTTCAACAAGAGCACTGGCACTTCATCCAGACGGCAGCTGTGCCAGATGTACCGGCTGTTCGATTGGTAAGCATTCTGGATCAAGAGGTTAGCGTCGAAACGATTAGCTTCGCCAGTGAGGAATTATCTAACTGGGCGTCAGTCTATACTCCGCACATGTACGATTATGAGAGACATCCCAGCTGTGAAGGTGACCCGTCTGCGCTGGAACTCTTCGTCAATGCCCAAACAGCCCGTAAAGGAGTTGCACCGAAATGAGTCGTAAGCCTGTAAAATTAGCCATTGTTGGCGGGAATCGGGGGGCCAGCTTTATGAACGCCCTATCCTCGCTCTCTGACCGAATTCAATTGACTGCAACCTGTGATTTGAATGAATGGGTACTTCTTCAGTGGAAGGAGAAATTCCCTGAAATCCGTACCTATCGAGATTATCATGAAATGCTGAAAGACCCCTCGGTGGATGCTGTTTTTATATTAAGTCCGATGCATCTGCATGCCAGACAATCCATCGACGCACTTAATGCTGGCAAGCATGTACTGAGTGAAGTCATTGCTACCCGAACGTTAGAAGAAGCGTGGGAGCTGATCGAGACCGTTGAGCGCACTGGACTTAAGTATATGATGTCCGAGAATTATTGCTTCTCCCGTTCCAATCTGACGATCAAGCATATGGCGGATCAGGGGATGTTCGGTGAGATTACATACCTGGAGGGCGGGTATATCCATGACCTGCGCCACTTGATCCACCATCCGGATGGCTCGCTCACTTGGCGGGGCCAGCTGCATCAACAATTTAATGGAATTAACTATCCGACACATTCCATTGGACCGATTGCGCAGTGGATCAACCTGAACAAGGAGGGCGGAGACCGCTTGAAGCAGGTATCCACCTTTGTGTCCAAATCGAGATCGCTCCAGCGCTACTTTAGCGAGCATTTTGGCAAGGATCATCCGGCTGCAGGGAATGGATTTTGGCAGCAGGGGGACAGTGCAGTAGCCATTTTGCAGACTGAGAAGGGTGTACTGATTGAATTACGTGTGGATTGGACCTCGGTAAGGCCACACAATAAGACGCATTATTTACTGCAAGGTACCGAAGGTGCCTTTATTACAGGCCGTCATCAGCAGGAAGATGATTTGATCTGGTTCAAGAACCGGTCGCCTCAGCATGTAGAGGACGGGTCGGAGATGTGGGAGCCTCTGCAGAACTACCAGCCGCAGTATGATCACCCGACGTGGAAACAATGGGGAGCATTTGCGGCAGGGACGAAGCATGGCGGGGGTGATTTTCTAGTATTGGAGGAATTTATTTCAGCCATCCAGGAGGACCGGGAGCCTTCAGTCGATGTGTATGATGCGGTCACCTGGAGCTCGATTTTCTCCTTATCCATGGAGTCGGTGAAAGCGGGCGGACTAGCCATTCCTTTTCCTGATTTTAAGGCGAAGAGAGGGGAGTAACGATGGGACAAGGACTGTCGAAGCTTATTATGCAGAAGGAGACGCTGGACGATCTGCCGCCATTTCTATGTCCAACGGGCTTTCGAATGATGCACTATCAGCATGGAGATGAACGCAACTGGGAGGACCTCATCCGTCATTCTTTTACAAGAGATGTGAAGTTTGCGGATAAAATTGGCGATGTAGTACCGCTCTACTCCGATCGCTTATTATTTCTCTGTAAGGGAGACCAGCCTGTCGCTACTGCCACTGCCTGGGAGACAGCAAGTCACAGCTGGTATTTGCATATGGTGGGTGTGCTGCCCGAGTATTCCGGGAGAGGCTTGGGATTTGCGGCAAGCCTTGCCGCCCTGCATAAGATGCGGGAAGAGGGCGGGGGAACTGCCTATTTGGAGACAGATGATTTCAGGTTGCCAGCTATTCAAATTTATCGAAAATTGGGCTTCACACCAGTCCATATGGATGAGAGTCACCCTGGAAGATGGGAACGAATTCTCCAGCAGCTTGGTCCCTCTGTTTAACTGTAAGAAAAGCCTCCCTTCAGGGAGGCTTTTCTTCTTATGAGGATGAACGTTAAGCGTTACGCGTCTTCTCTACACGTTGTCCCCATAGCGTAACTAACAACCCCACCAGCGTCACCAAAGCGGCTACCCAGGTCAAGGATTGAAGTCCCAGTGGACTGTCCAGTACGACACCTCCGAGCCAAGCGCCGCCTGCACCGCCAAGATTAAAAGCGCCGATATTGAGTGCGGAGGCCAGGTTGGGTGCAGCACTGGCTTTATCGAGAACACGGATCTGGAACCCGGGTACCGTACCAAAGGCGGCGAATCCCCAGATGAAGATCGTGATCACTGTAGCGATTTTGTTATGGCTTGTGAAAGTGAACAGGGTCATCACAACAGCAAGAAGGATCAGCATCCCGATCAGGGACGGCATCAGCTTCCAATCTGCTAATTTTCCACCTGTTATATTCCCAAGGGTTAAGCCAGCGCCGAACAGGAGCAGCAGAACCGTCACGGTGTTTTCCTGGAAGCCGGCAATTTCCGTCAGGAAGGGGGAGATGTAAGTGAAAATAACAAACACTCCTCCGAATCCCAAAACCGTCATCAGCAGGGTGAGTAGAACCTGAGGATTACGCAGAACACGTATTTCTTTTCGAAAACTGGGTGTCTCCTGATTCTTCAGCTTAGGAACGAATATGGCTAAGGTGATCAACGAGAATAAACCCAGCAGAGATACGACCCCGAACGTTGAACGCCAGCCGTGACTTTGACCGATCCAGGTCCCTAAGGGAACGCCAAGGATGTTCGCTAGAGTGACGCCGATGAACATCATAGCGATCGCAGTAGCTTTTTTATCCGGACTGACGATACTGGCGGCGACGATAGAACCGATCCCGAATACCGTGCCATGAACGACAGCAGACAGAATACGTGCAATCATCAGAACTGTATAATCGCTGGCGACCATGCTGATCAAGTTGGCACCTACGAATAGGGCCATTAGTGCCAGGAGTAGCGTTTTCCTGGGTAGACGGACTGTTAATGCGGTCAGTAACGGTCCGCCTATGGCCACCCCTAATGCATAGCCTGACACTAGCAGCCCTGCTTTGCTGATAGAGATATGGAGATCATTGGCTACGTCAGGCAGAAGCCCCATAATAACAAATTCAGTTGTACCGATAGCAAACGCACTGATCATCAAGATATAGATGGCTATGGGATAAGATGTTTTGGCATTGTTAGTCGTAGTTGCTTGCATATGCTGTACTCCCCTCTTGCTGTTGATTATAAGAACGTATTTGATTATGCTTGAATGGTAGAGTTCTGAGAAGTACGCACTTTATTTCGCGTTAGTTTCTTTGAAGTAAGTGTAAGTGAAGGAGGCAATGCCGAATGAGACCTACTGAATGTGATTATGCTGCGAACGTAACGCTTGGAATCATTGAGGGAAAATGGAAGCTATTGCTTCTCTGTCATCTGCGCAATGGCACCAAACGATTCAGTGAGTTTGCTCATCTGATACCCGGGATCACACAGAAAGTGCTGACCTATCAGTTAAGAGAGTTAGAGGCACACGGACTGATCAAGCGTGAGGTGTATCCGGTCATTCCGCCCAAAGTGGAATATTCATTAACCGAATACGGGGAAAGTTTAGTTCCGTTGATGGATTTGATGAATCTGTGGGGAGAGAATCACAGGGAACGAAATAAGCCAACCGAGCGGATATGTTAATGATAGATAGAAGAATAGGTAGGAGGGCTCTGGAGTCGGGAGAATGACTTTCGGGGCCTTTTTGCAACTAATGATAGAGGTGACTGATGATTGAGAGAATTGTAGACAGTATGGGAGTCAGCGGGGAAGGTGCCGCTATTCAGAGGATTCAAACGGCACATCGCCTGAAGCTGATTCAATTCTGGGAGATCCCGCAAGGCGCCAAGGTGCTTGAGATTGGCTGCGGCCAAGGCGATACGACTGCGGCACTGGCGTACACCGTTGGTGCTTCTGGACGTGTTCACGGGATAGATATTGCTTCCCCTGATTATGGCTCACCGGTCACCCTGGGCGAGGCTTGCAGCAGGCTCATGGCGTCTGAGCTTGGGAGACAGATTCAGATCCAATTTGAGACAGATATTCTGTCGCCGGAGGTGGATTTTGCGGAAGGGGCTTTCGATTATATTGTGTTTGCCCATTGTGCATGGTATTTCCAATCCGCTGAGCAATTAAGGAAGACTCTGTCCAAAATCAGACCATGGGGTAAAAAGTTATGTCTGGCCGAGTGGGATATTCGTGTATCCATTCCTGAACAGCTCGCCCATTACAACGCGGTCATGATTCAGGCCCAGTGTGAAGCCTTCAAGCAGAGCAGTCTGTCCAATGTGAGAACGCTGTTCTCTCCGCTGGACCTGAAGGAGATCGCCCGAAGCGCTGGCTGGCACGTTGAACAGGAGACTTCGGTGTATTCCCCTGACCTGCAGGATGGAGAGTGGGAAGTGGCTATGACCTTGGAGATGTACCCTGAGGAGATTGCAGCGATCACAGAGATTCCCAGAAAGTTCAAGGAACTGATGCTGTCGCAAATCGGGCAGTTGAAGGAACGGGCTGAAATGGGAAAAGTTAAATCGTTGTCTGTATTTACTTTTACGGCAGGAGGAACCTCATGACTCAATTCCATTACATCGGCTCACCGGTGGAGCTGCCGCTCGGCGAGAGGGGAAGCGTACTGTCTTCCAAAACGCGCAGCGAAATGTTAGCCTCCCCGCAATATCAAGCGAAGCGCGAGGAGCTTAAGCAACAGGGCATGGTTCCACTGGAGGAAATTTTCGATCTGTCCCATCTGCGGGATGAGGACTGTCTCGTATATGATACGGAAGAAGATGCCGGGGGTATTTACATTGAAGCGCTGGGCTACTGGAATGAGGAGATCCGCAAGCATTTTCAGAGCCCTTATGTATACAAAATCTCTCCGAATTGGGGTAGTTTCACGGCAAAACCGGCAGATCAGGAGACTCGCCCAGATTCAGAGAACGCCTCACTTAAATGCTGCCGGGAATTGTTCAAGCTGATGCAGGATTTTGGCGTACCTGGTTCTGTATTCGAGCTGTACAGCTGCTGGGCGGACGAGGAGGGTGACCCGCGCAATAAGAAGTATGACCGTGTAATTGATCTCTCCACATTTAGCCTGGAGCAAGGATTTGACTTGCTGGAAAAAGAATATATTGTGTTGAATCTTCCTACGTAGATACAGGAGGGATGCAGGTGGAGCGGTTATTGGGTATTCCCGGCGCGAGCGCATGGATGAAGATAGAGCCTGTCCTCAAGGGCTGGTCTAATGATAAAAAGTATTATATCGAGGACACCGGCGGCCGCAAGCTTCTGCTGCGGGTGTCGGACGGGAAGAATCATGCACAGAAGCAAGCGGAGTATGAACTGATTCGGATGGTCAATAAGCTCGATTTTCCAATGTCGCGGGCGGTAGATTTCGGCGCATGGGGTGAAGGAGCGGAGCGCAGTACATATATGCTTTTGACTTGGGTGGAGGGCCAGCCGCTGGAGGACTGTCTGCTGTCTTTGGCAGAAGAACAACAGTATGCACTTGGTGTTGAAGCAGGAAGAATCCTCAAACAGATTCATGCGATTCCGAACAACTGTGACCTGACCAATTGGGAAAGTCGAATGCAGGCCAAGATATTGCAGCGAGTGGAGGCGTATGAGAACGGCTATCCTTTTCGGATTGAAGGGGATGAGATGGCGATTGCTTTTGTCAGGAAGCATATCGGGGCGATTTCTCAAGTGGAAAAAGTGTATCAGCACGGCGATTTCCATATCGGAAATCATATCTACACAAGTGAGGGCCGGATTGGCGTCATCGACTTCAATCGCTGGGATAACGGCGATTATGCTGAAGAATTTTACAAACTGCAAGCATTCGACCGGGAGCGTAGTATTGCTTTTACACGCGGGAAGCTGGATGGTTATTTCGGCGGACCTCCCCCTGAGGATTTCTGGATCAGACACGCATTGTATGTGGCCTATACTGCGCTCTATTCAATTCAATGGGCGATTCCGTTCGGAACGGCTGATATTGAGGGGATGCAGGCGCGCTGCCGGATGGCGTTCGAGGACTATGATCACTTTCAAAGATTGGTCCCGCATTGGTATGCGGAAGGAAGAGCCCGGGGGCGGTAAGACGAGATTATTATTTGTTTGTCCAAAAGATTGATATTGGGGACAGCGGTACGGTAGAATTGGTACAGATTGATTATAGAAGGGAATTGTGACTTTTGAACAACGAAGAAGTGCAGCAAGAGCTGCCGGAAAATTATGAGCAGTTAAAAAAGGAAGCGGGTCGTTCCGCGGATTGGAAAGCCCGCCTGGCGGCAGTGGAGGAACTTAGTCGTACACCGCATAAGCAGGTTATTGATATTTTGAAGCGTCTGGTGGAGAATGATCCTGTATATACCGTACAAGAGGCGGCTTACCGTGCGCTGGTGGCTTTTGGTGAAGAGGTTCAGGAACCGTCCAAAAACAAACCTGAGCTGGTAAAGGGCGTATCCAAGATTCTGCTGAGAATCAAGAAGAGCCTGCCGAAAGACCATTCCTATGAGGACTTCAAAGAGAAGTTCAAGAAGATGAGAATTGATGTCTACGACGCTTACGAAGGTGAAAAAGGCGCCGAGTTTGACCCATGGCTGGAGAGCAAATGGCAATCGGCTAAATAGTTTTATGCAGGAACTGGCCCTCTCTTACAGGAGAGGGTTTTTGGCGTTATCCATCCGCTGGTTGGTTATCCGCTCTTAACACGAAACATCCAGCCTTATGGCTGCAGCGGGTGTTGACGAATTCCAATTATACCGTTAACTTATATATTAACTAAATAAGATAACCACTAGGGGAGCCTGAATGGGCTGAGACGGGAAAATTGCATTCCTGGACCCTTGAACCTGATCTGGATCATACCAGCGTAGGAAAGTGGAGACCGGACTTTTTTTCTGTATGGCTATGTCTATTTTTCTGGCTGTTCATGGATAAAGCCGCTCCACGTGGAGCGGCTTTTTTGGCGCTTGTCTTATTTATATCCCATAGTACAGGAGGATGCATAATATGGCACATGAACACGAGCAGGACAAGGAACGAGAGTATGATAAGGTGGACCTTTCAGCTTTCCCGGGTAGTCGCAAGGTGTATGTTGAAGGACAACACCCCGATATCCGGGTACCCATGCGGGAGATTGAGCTTAGCCGGACCGAGGGTATTGCCGGCGAAATGGAGAATGTCCCTGTACGTGTCTATGATACTAGCGGACCTTATACAGACAGCGAGATTGAGACCGACATTCGTCAGGGGCTGCCGCCTCACCGTAAGTCATGGATTGAGCAGCGTGGGGATGCCGAATGGTATCAGGGACGGACGCTTAAACCAGAAGATAACGGTCATGCGATGGGAAAATCGGCCGTGGAGGCGTTCCCGGGATTGAAGCGGCGTCCGCTTCGAGCAAAAGCTGGCGGGAATGTTACGCAGCTGCACTACGCGCGAAAAGGTATCATCACGTCTGAGATGGAGTATATCGCCATTCGGGAAAATGTTAGTCCTGAATTCGTTAGGGATGAGGTAGCGAGCGGGCGCGCCATTATTCCAGCTAATATTAATCACCCGGAGAGTGAGCCGATGATTATCGGGCGCAACTTCCTTGTGAAGATCAACGCGAATATCGGGAACTCTGCCGTATCCTCTTCCATCGAGGAAGAAGTGGAGAAAATGAGGTGGGCCACCCGCTGGGGTGCTGACAACATTATGGATCTCTCTACCGGAAAAAATATTCATCATACCCGGGAATGGATTATCCGCAATTCTCCAGTGCCGATCGGTACTGTGCCGATCTATCAGGCTTTGGAAAAGGTGAATGGAAAAGCAGAGGATCTGACGTGGGAAGTTTACCGTGATACGCTGATTGAGCAGGCGGAACAGGGTGTGGATTATTTTACAATTCATGCTGGGGTGCTGCTTCGTTACATCCCCCTGACAGCCGGACGAATGACGGGTATTGTCTCCCGTGGCGGGTCGATTATGGCGGCGTGGTGTCTGGCCCATCATCAAGAGAACTTCCTTTACACGCATTTCGAGGAGATCTGTGAAATTATGAAGGTCTATGATGTCGCCTTCTCTCTGGGAGACGGGCTGCGGCCGGGATCTATCGCTGATGCAAATGACGAGGCCCAGTTCGCAGAGCTGGAGACGCTAGGTGAACTGACGACGCTGGCCTGGAAGCATGATGTTCAGGTCATGGTGGAGGGTCCGGGTCATGTGCCGATGCATCTGATCAAAGAGAATATGGACAAGCAGTTGGAGCACTGTCATGGAGCGCCATTTTATACACTGGGACCGTTAACCACTGATATTGCACCAGGCTATGATCACATTACTTCCGCTATTGGGGCGGCCATGATCGGCTGGTTCGGGACGGCAATGTTGTGCTATGTTACGCCAAAGGAGCATTTAGGACTACCGAACAAGAACGACGTGCGTGAAGGTGTGATTGCTTACAAAATTGCTGCCCACGCCGCTGATCTGGCCAAAGGCCATCCGGGTGCTCAAGAGCGGGATAACGCGCTGTCCAAAGCACGCTTTGAATTCCGTTGGCGGGATCAGTTCCATCTGTCGCTCGATCCTGAGCGGGCATTGGAGTATCATGATGAGACGCTGCCAGCGGAAGGCGCCAAGACGGCCCATTTCTGCTCTATGTGCGGCCCGAAATTCTGCAGTATGCGTATTTCTCACGATATTCGTGACTCTGCCAGAGTTCAGGCTGAACCCATGCAGGAGCAGGAGGCCATCGTTGCTGGGATGCGCGAGAAATCTGCTGAGTTCAGAGGGGGCGGCAGCCAGATATATCAATAGAGGTGACGTCAGGAGTTGCATCGGCAAGCGCATTGGGGATAATAGAGAGTAGATAACACTACCCTACAGATGCAAAGGATGAAGACATGTCAGTTCAAAATTTAACGCAATTGTTTCAAGAATACCTTCAATTGTCGGACAGCCTACGGCCCGGATACTCTGCCAGCCTGGGAACGGGACAAGTGGAGAGCGAGGCGGGAATAGCGGCAATTGTGCCTGAACTGCCAGAACTGTTAGTGGCCATATATAATACGGTATCAGGTACAAGCAGCGAGGAAGAGGAACCAAGTCTTATTGAGTTTGTGCCGGGATACCGCCTGATTCACAGAGACGAATATGAGCAGGAGATGAAAGTGCTTGTAGAGATATTGGCAGATAAAGGCCATCCAGTAGAGGGAATAGTTCTGCCCCTCCTGACCAACTATGGCAGTGATTTCATCTGCTACTATCGATCTGCAGATGGTACGGAGCGGATTTGCGATCTGCTTCACGACTTTGGAGATTTAGTGGTAATGTATGATTCTCCTGCGAAGTTCCTGGAGACGCTTGGCGAGTTCTACCGTCAAGAAGTGTATTTCCTCGATGAAGACGGTTATCTGGACTGTGACCTGATCAGGGAAGGCGAGGTAGGCGCGGAAATGAACCCGGAAGCCTCCTATTGGTCGGAGTAGCGGAGGACAAGTAATTTTCCTATGTATACAGAGAAAAAGCAGCCCGATCGGGCTGCTTTTTTGATAATGATTCAAGTTTGCTCTGCGGCTTGTACCCATACCAGATAGAATATTTTGTCGTTATCGACGTATTCTTCATCTGCAAAAACCTTCCGACCCTCAAAGCTGGCCGTATTAGCCCGAACTAATTCAAACAGTAGAGCATAGGCCAGTTTGGGATCGGTCGTTCTATATCCATCATAGTCGTATCCGATTTTATTATACGCGTCACTGGATACCCATTCGTAGGCCTCACGGATCGTCTCAAACTCCATTTCTTCGTTGTACCAGCGGATAGCCGGGTCCATTTTAAGAGGAGGTATAGTCTCCCGATTTTTCAAGAAGAAAGCTTCTTGATAGGTACCCTCATTGTGATCTTTGTTTGTTCCCATTCTTAGCCGCCTCTCTTTCCATAATTCATTGTATAGAAAGAAAATAAAGAATAGACGTTATATCGACATTCTTACTTACTCCGCAGCGCTCTGCTCCTGCTGGCGCAGTTCCACCCGCCGGATTTTGCCGGAGGCTGTCTTGGGCAGGTCGGTGACAAATTCGATTTTACGCGGATATTTGTAAGGGGCGGTGATCTCCTTGACATGGGTCTGGAGTTCCTTAACCAATCCGTCTGTGCCTTCATATTCATCTTTGAGCACGACAAAGGCTTTGACTACATGGCCGCGAATCTCATCGGGACTGGCGACAACGGCGCATTCTTTGACAGCGGCATGCTTCATGAGCGCATCCTCTACTTCAAAGGGACCAATCGTATAGCCTGAGCTGATAATAATATCATCGCCCCGGCCCTCGAACCAGAAATAACCATCCTCGTCTTTGCGCGCCCGGTCTCCAGTGACGAAGTATTCGCCATGCGAGGCATTGGCCTTGCGTTCAGGGTCCTTGTAGTAGGTTTTGAACAAGGCTGGCATGCTGAGATGCACGGCAATATCTCCAACAGTGCCAGGTGGCAGCGGAACGCCATCCTCGTCAATGACCTCTACGAGACCCGGAGCGATAGATTGGCCCATGGAGCCAATTCGGACAGGCTTGTCCTTAAGCGCAGCAATAATCAGCGTGCTTTCGGTCTGGCCATAGCCGTCGCGGATGGTGATATCGAAGTGCCGCTGGAAGGTATGAATGACTTCCTGATTCAGCGGTTCACCGGCCGAGACGGCGCAACGGAGCTGAGACAGGTCGTAATGCTCCAGTCCTTCGGTCTTGGCCATCAAGCGGTATTCTGTCGGCGTACAGCACAAGACCTGAATGGTATGACTCTGTAGCAGTTGCAAATAACGTTTCGGCTGAAAAGCGCCATTATACACAAAGCCGGTTGCCCCGTTGCCCAGCACGGACAGGAAGGGACTCCAGATCCACTTTTGCCAGCCTGGTGCGGCGGTTGCCCAGACGGTATCCGACTCACGAATGTCGAGCCAGAGTGATGAGGTAATACGCAAGTGGGCATAACCCCAGCCGTGGCTATGTACCACTGCCTTGGGATTGCCAGTTGTGCCGGAGGTGTAAGCCAATATAGCGATATCGTCCCGATGGCTGGCCGCTGCCGGATAGACATCCGGCTGACCGACCATGAGGTCCTCCAGATGTACCCAGCCAGTGGCCTCTTCCTGATACTCAGCCGTTCCGGTCACGGCCAGTCGGTAATCAAGAGCAGGCAGATCGTCGGCGATGAGATCTACTTCATTGGTAGTATCGGACCAAGCGATCACAGCTCTGGCTTCCGAGTGCCGCAACCGGTAGGACAGATCCTTGGCGCGCAGCATCTCCGATGAAGGAATGACAGCCAGTCCGAGCTTTAGACAAGCCAAATAAATTACATAAGCGATGATTCGTCTTGGAACCATAACTAGCACGCGGTCTCCCTGGCGAAGCCCTAGACTCGATAGGCCTCCAGCCAGACGGTTGGCCTGCTTGCGCAGCTCCCCGTAAGTAATTTCCTCGTAGTCTCCGTTATCACTAAGCCATTTCAGTGCTATTTTTTCCGGGGGATGGTGTTCCATTTCCGAAGTCAAATTATACGTTTCAGGTGCGATCCAATGTGGATTGTTCAGTTGAACCCTCTCCTAATGAATAGAATGTGTGCAGCAGATTCACTAATTATATCACGATATTTATACGGCCCACGGTGAAATACTTCTTTACATCATGGATACAGTTTAGAAACAACTCATTGGTTTAATAAGACTAAGAAATGCAGCACAACAAATCAATCTTCAAGGAGACGATATCAAATGAAAAGCAAAAAAATGATCATAGCAACAATGGTGTTCGGGATGGCAGTGACAGGTTCGGCAGGGGTATATGCAGGAACCAATTTAGAAAAGATCAGCGCGTACCTTAATCATGGCCTTGGCTTCAAAGTCAACGGTTCTGCTTATACACCAGTCGATGGCAACGGCAACAAGCTGGCACCAATTACGTACAAGGATACAACTTACCTGCCGGTTCGGGCGTTGGCGGATGCGCTGAAGGTGCCGGTCACTTTTGACGGGAAAACCAATCAGGTCATCATCGGCAAAAACGACGGTGGCTCTGCACCAAGCAATGGAGGATCGACCACCGAGCTGTCTGCTATCCAATACACCGCTGCGCAAAAGCAAGCCATTCAGAAGGCCTTCGCCCAGTTCAAAGGTTTTGAGACGGCTTACGCTCCAACACAAATGACCAAAGGCGATGCCTTTGATAAAGTGGCAGCCTCTGATGACGGTGTGAGCTTCCTGTTCAAGCATATGAGAATCGTGATTTCGGCCAGAGACTATTCAGGTGGTTATGCCAGCCAAGCGGTTCAACTGTCCAATGGTGTTAAGGCCAAATGGTACAGCCCTTCCAGCGACACGCAACTGCTGGGCTTCAACCTGAATGACCGAGTGGTAACAATCAGTTCCCCAGATAAGAGCCTCAGCAAAGCACAATTGGAAAAAGTGGCTGTAGGTGTTGCAAAACTAAGCAAATAATACAATTAAGCTTCACCCCATAAAAGATTCAGCCCATAAAACAGCCCGGCATATCCCTTCACGGATAGCCGGGCTGTTATGAGTTTGCGGGTAGGCTGCAGTCCAATTGCGGCGTGCCCGGATACTTTATTTTTTGGTACTATGCTGCTTGTTGGGCAGCTTTGCTTCAGGACTGCCTTGTCCCCGGTGCTTGCTCTTCTCCGCTTTTTTCTGCGTGTCATGCAGCTTTTCCACATACTCATGGGTATCATCCATCGGTCCTTGCGCCTCCTCACCTTGATAAACTTGCTGTTACTGTAACCAGATCGGCTGCAAAACATACATATCACAAGTTAGACACAATCTCTCTGTAAATATAGCTACATCGGGCCATAGGGAAATAGTGTCTGCTTAGGTATACTATGGGCTGAACCGGAAACGCTTTATTCTGTGCAACACTTGTGCAGTTTTTTTATTTTCCAGACGGATCTAAGGAGTGTACCGAAGTCCAAATGATGAAATGTAGCCATTTCCGTACCAGCCGACAGTTTCTGGTTCTGTTCTTGTTTCCCTTACTGGTTGCCGGTCTATTGTTCCTATTGTACTCACAACCTGCCTCCGCAGATTCCAAGTCTTATCCTCCGGGGCGTTCTCTTCAAGATATCATTGACGTGACCCAGCCCGGTGATACCATTGATCTTCCTCCTGGAACCTATCAAGGACCTGTCGTGATCCGCACAAGAGTCACCCTTCGGGGAGGAGGCTCCGCTACGCTGATCAATACCACAGGGAACCCGGCCATTACGATTCTCGCAGATGGTGTGACCCTGCAATCGATAAATGTTCAACATGACCAAGATGGTAAAACTACGGCGATTCAGGTCAAGGCCAATGAAGTGACGCTGGAGGGAATAGCCATTCATACGGGTGGTTATGGCATCATGCTGCGTGACGCCGACCGGGCGAAGATTATCCATAACCGTATCCGCTGGTTCATTCCACAAGGTCAGCCTGCAGGGGAACGGGGAAACGGCATCGATCTCTATAATTCTCACGGCAGTCAGATTGGCAATAATGAAATCTCCTATCTACGAGATGGCATTTATCTTGAGAATAGCCGGAATACGACTGTTGACGGGAACAGGTTAACTTATTTGCGCTACGGCATCCATTGCATGTACATCAACGGGTCTAAGATTACCAACAATGTTGGGGAATACAATACCACCGGTGCAATGGTGATGGGGGTGACGAATGTGGTCGTCTCGGGTAATTCTTTTGCCAAACAAAGCCGGAATGTGCATTCTCAAGGGATCCTGCTGTACGATGTGCGAACCTCTTCTATTACTAATAATCTAGTTGAAGGAAATAGGGTAGGCATATATATGGAAAAATCTGCCGAGAATGAATTGAGAGACAATGTGGCACTCCGCAATTTCATAGGCATTCAGCTCAGTCAGGCTGCGGGCAATCAATTTCACCGAAACGGATTTATCGCTAACGTTATTGATGCCGAAGCCGTAGACAGCACAGAGAACGTGATGGACGGGAACTACTGGGATTCCTTTCAGGGGCTGGACGTGGACCGGGATGGAATAAGCGATATTCCGTATGCCATTAATCCATTCTATCAGCGGTTAATTTCTCGTAATTCCGCTTATCAGCTATTTTTTCAATCTCCGGGAATGAATTTCCTGAGTGACATGTTTGCAGGGGATAAAGCGAATGGATCGGTTGACCAGGCACCGCTGATGAAGTTGGATACAAAAGCACCCCTAGGGACTGTTCGGAAGGATGGAACTGTGATGGTGGCCGGCTGGCTGCTGCTCTTTGTCTCGGTTATTACAATAATATATTTGGGGGTATTACGATCATGAGATTAAGAACAAGTGCCGGGCTGCTACTGCTCAGTCTACTGATGCTGGTGGTATTAACCGCTTGTGGTGCGAAGAAGTATGAAGCACTTCCTATCAATGAAGATGTCGATGTCTGTGCCATCTGCAATATGCAGGTTAAGGATGATGCCTTTGCGACACAGCTGACGACGAAAGACGGCAAGAATTACAAGTTCGACGATGTGGGCTGCATGAATCAATGGAAGAAAGAGAATGGAACGGACAAAATTGGCATGGATTTCGTACGGGATTATAACGACAAATCGTGGATTCAGTTCAGCAAGGCAAGTTATGTCTACGATGCAGCCTTACGTACGCCAATGGCCTACGGAGTGATCAGCTTTAAGGACCGGGCATCGGCCGAGGCCTTCGTCAAGGAGCAGGGCGTAGGAACCGTTCTGAGTGCAGACGATCTTGCCTCACATGAATGGAAACAAAGCTCCGCCATGGACATGGACATGAATCATGGGGAAGGCCATATGAATGAAGGCATGGATCACATGCCTATGGATTCAGGAAACAAGTGATTCTAAGAGGCTGGAGAGGTGACTATGACAGATATACTGCAAGTGGCCCGGAGGGAAGTCAAAATGGGCTTCCGCAATCCCTGGGCCTATTCTTTCTTGGCCCTGTTTTGTACGTTCAGCTTAAGTCTGCTAATCATTAATTCCCAGAATATCGTTCAGGGATATTCTGCGATAACAGGTTCTATGCTTAGTCTGGTGTTATATCTGCTACCGCTGATGACGCTGTTTCTGGGTTCATTCTCTCTGACGGCTGAGAAGGAGGAGGGTAGCTGGCAGCTCCTATCCACTTATCCCATAGGAACGTTGTCCTTTATTATCGGTAAGTACACGGGCCTAGCTGTTGTACTGCTGGTGATCATTGGCTTCGGCTATGGTCTGATGGGTCTGATCAGTGGCCTGCTGGGTACGAGTTTTGACAGTTCCACTTATTTTCTTTTTCTGGCCTTCTCAGCAGGTCTGGTTCTTCTGTTTCTCACCCTTGCCTTATTTATTGGTTCCTTATCGCGAAACCGCTGGCAGGCGCTCACGATCTCTGTATCCATCTGGTTTTTCGCCGTGATTGGCTGGCCGACACTTTTAATTTCTATATTAGGTATGATTCCTTATTTATGGGTTAAGCCACTGCTTGTAGCTGCGACATTCATCAATCCTGCTGAGCTCGTACGCCTGTTTGTAGTAGTTAAGCTTGGGGGCGGGTCTGTGCTAGGTCCTGAATACTTCCAGTGGGTAGAATGGATTCAGCGTCCGAACGGGAATTTATTGTTTATGGGCGTGTGCCTGCTCTGGATTCTGTGTTCCATTGTTGGCGTGTACCGGATTTGGGAGAGGGGGCGTATCCATGGATGAAGCAATGGTCCGGGTGACTGGACTGACCAAAGTTATCAAGAAGCAGTCGCTTGTAGAAAATATCGCCTTCACCCTTCCGGCAGGGAATATTCTGGCGTTATGCGGAGGCAACGGTGCGGGGAAAAGCACGGTGCTGCGGATGATCGCCGGTATTCTTCAGCCGACCTCAGGCGACATCACTGTAGGTGGTCTTCGCTGGCATACCCAGCGCAAACAGTTTGCAAAGCAAATTGGTTACATGCCGGACGACTATCAGTTCAACCAGGGGCTAACAGCGGAAGAGGTGTTAGCCTTCTGGGCTGCCTTGCGGCGCGTCCCCAGACGACGGGTCACAGAAGTGCTGGCTCTTGTAGGCCTGGAAGAGAAACGTAGGAGTCTGGTGAATACCTTCTCCAAAGGCATGCGTCAGCGTGTGCTTTTTGCCCAGGCGCTGCTGGGTGAGCCTCCACTTCTAATTATGGATGAGCCGACCAATGGACTGGACCCGTTCTGGATGAATGAGTTCGCCGGGCTGCTGCAGAACATTCGTGAGGCGGGACATACGGTCATCTTTTCCACACACCAGCTTGAGATTGCCGACCGGGTAGCGGACCGGATACTGTTTCTCAGCGGGGGGCGTAGCGTCGGAGAGGGTCCGACAGCAGATATACGGGAACAGCATGGCTCGCTGTATGAAGCTTTTAACTACAGTCTAGGATTGAAATGAGGTGACCCTGTGCTGAAGCATCATCTAAAGCTTCGTCGAATGCTTACCATCCTGATCAGTTTGGCTGCGATTGCTGCAGCAGTATGGGCCATTGTACAATCTGTAATCCCTGGGGAAAAGGGAGCTGCCTCCGCAGTGATCGCTCTGGCAGCCGCCCCTGACTTTGAGGCCATCACAGCCGAGGGTCGGCAGGTGCGTCTCTCTGACTATCGCGGCCAAGTGGTGTTGATTAATTTCTGGGCTTCGTGGTGCAAAGCTTGTGTGACAGAAATGCCGTTAATTCAGGACGTTTCCCGTGCCCGCAGTGGCGAGATGACGGCTTTGATGGTTAATGTGGGGGATTCCAAAGGCACCATCTCCGAATATATGAAGAGTCAGAATTTCTCGTTTCCGGTTATTATAGACGTTACCGGCCGGGTCTCCGGTCTTTACGGCATCGCTGGCCTGCCTGCTACCTATATCATAGATAAGGCGGGGACCATCCGGAAGGCGGTTCTGGGCGAAATTGCGGATCAAGAACAACTGAATACCTGGCTGGACGCCGCAATAGCTCCGGAAATTTCAATGTAGTCCCTGCATGATCTTTAATTATTGCAGGGAATCTTTAATTTTTGGGATAGTTTGCAAGACTGGCATTCCCGCAAGCGCTATCATTTTCGTGATATAATATAGGGATAGCAGTGCAAATGAAGCGCGTGGTATCACCAAAGGACAGGAGGATGATCATGCTTCCGAGGAAGATCTACAGAAAGTATTTTCAACATAATGTATTCATCAAGATCATCCTGTTGTTCTCAATCGTTGCAGTCGTCACCATCATTACATTCTCTTACCTGATGTTCACTCTGATGTCTCAGGCAGCGGTACAGCGGCAAATGGAGATTCAGAAACGAGCAGTGGAAAGTGTCAGTCATTATATCGGGCAGAAGTATGACCTGGTGCAGTCTATGATGATCGATATATACCGGGACAGCGAGCTGACCTCGAATACAGCTTACCTGTTGGAGCATCCCTATGAGAATTATGTCCGTTACCGGCTGGATCGATATTTCAAAGAGAGTAATTCAACTACCGACACCGTGCAGTATTTCAGGAACAAGCTTGAGGATGATCCCGACATCCGTAGTCTGATATTATATAGCGCCGCAGAGCAGCAGCTCTATGTCTATAATACGCATAAGCAGTTTGAGATCATCGCTACGAATGCAGCCCATTCCTTTGTTCCCGATGCCATGTATATGGAAGAAGCGGGCAATGTCTCCACCCCGAATATTTGGGTACGCAAAAGCATTGCTCTCGCCGATACACCGATGTTCTCAGTGCGAAGTCCCATCAATAACAAGCTATCGCTGCGCAATATTGGTCAACTACTCGTTTATTTCGATGCTGAGCGAGTGTGGGAAGGCATGGGCAACGATAAGCAGGATTTCAAAGGCACCATTCTGGCGTTGTCGGCCGACGGCGACGTGCTGTTCGATTCTTCAGGTAAATATTACGGGGCCAAATATCCGGATATGGAGCTGGTGAACTCTGCCTACACAGATGGAGAAGAAGTTAACGGTATGACGATTACGAAGCTGACACACGGCCAGGGAGGCTTCACGGTGCTCAGCATCGTACCAAACGAAGACATAGCGGCGACTTATCGCGGCTTGCGAAATATGATCATCAGCATCTGTCTGTTCTGTAGTGCGTTTGCGATTATTACAGCCTCGCTGATCATCAGCAGTATCGCCAAGCGGACGCATGGCATTATCAAGTTCACCCGGAAGGTCAAGAACGGGGATTTGGATGCCCGGATTACCGATGTTAAGGAAGATGAGCTGGGCCAGATTTCCAAAAGTTTCAACGATATGTTGGATGAACTCAATCTTTACATTGACCGGGTATTCAAGGCGGAAATCAAGCAAAAGCATACGGAGATCGCGGCACTGGAAGCCAGAGTGAACCCCCATTTTCTATATAATACGCTTGAAGTTATCCGTATGCGGGCCATTTCACAGGGGGCTGATGATGTTGGCGAAATGATATATAGTTTGTCGGTACTATTCAAAAGCTACGTCCATCCCAAGCCCAAGCATACACTGAAGGATGAACTGGAAGCCTGCCGCCTGTATCTAGAGCTGTTCCGCATTCGTTATAAGGACAGGTTCTCTTACGAACTGCGTTGCGAACGGGAGCTGGAGGGGACGGTGGTCATGAAAATGTCGCTGCAGCCCATTATCGAGAATTACATTTTGCACGGTATGCGGGCGGACCGCAGCGACAATCATATTACTGTAACTGTAACCAAAGAAGAAGATATTCTTCGTGCTGTAGTAATAGATAACGGGCGTGGCATTGCTACGGGTAGACTAGAGGAATTGCAGCAGAGGCTGCATCAGACGGATGAATCATCGGAGTCCTTCGGCCTGCGCAGCATCCATGAGCGGCTCCAGCTGATGTACGGAGCGCCGTATGGCCTCAAACTGGACAGCGAAGAGGGTAAGGGTACGACAGTGACGGTGTATTTCCCCGATTTGGGAGAGGATGTGTGAGCCATGTACAGGATATTCATTGTGGATGATGAACCGTTCATCATCGAAGGGCTATATGATATTGTCGATTGGGCCAGCTTCGGAATGGAGATCGTTGGTCAGGCGTCCAACGGGCAGGAAGCGCTGGAGGCCCTGAAGTCGGTGCGGGCGGATATCCTGATCACGGATATTTCCATGCCGCTGATGAATGGTTTGGACCTCATCCGTGCAGTCCGGGAATTCCAGCCGGAGCTTAAATTCATCATTTTAAGCGGTTATGATGAATTTGGGTATCTAAAGGAAGGAATGGCTCTCGGTATTGAGAATTATCTCTTGAAGCCCATTAATCTGAAAGAATTCAAGGCTACACTTAGTACCATCGCTGAGAAGCTGAATGAGTCCAGAGCAGACTATAAGCTGAACGAGCACAGCATTTCAATTTTAAGAGATAATGTCATGCACCGCTGGCTAAGAAATCAGATTGCTCCGCAGGAATTTCAGGAGCGGGCCGGCTTTCTGGGCATAGTCATCGACAAGCCGCTGACACAGGTTGCATTGCTGCGGTCTGAGCAACGCTTGGCTGAAGCGTTTCCCGTGGTACTTGAGGTTCTGCATGGTATTCCTGGCGTCATTCCGTTTCAGGATATGGATGGGGACATCGTGCTGGTGCACATGCTAAGTGAATACCAACGCGGCAAGGAAGCAGCAGAATCTATTCATCGGAAATTGCTGGCCACTCCGGCGCTTGCTGCCTACGAGCAACTGTATCTTTCAATAGGAAGCGTACAGGAAACCGAGGACAATGCAGCACTGAGCTATACGCAGGCGAAGCGGGCGCAAGAATATTTTATGTTGTTCCCTGAACACAGTTATATCTGCTATGAGGATTTGCAAGAACGGCAAGAGGAAGCCAACCTGGAATTTCCAGTGAACTGGGAAGAAGACCTCAAGCTGATTATGGCAAAGGACACGGAGGGGCTGCTGCAAAGGATTGATGATAATTTTGAACAATTGCGTAGGGTGGAGGGGATTACACCCGAGCTGATCCAGGATATCGCTACGGAATGGCTAATCCGCTTTAAGATGCAGCTCAAGGAGATCCGGCATGCGGAGGAACCTGAGTTTTTTAAAGAAGGGCTTCATAAAATTCGTGCGACATCATCCATCGCCGATTGGGCGGATATTTTGAAAGAAGCGGCCGTGTACACTATAGATGCACTGATTCGTGATGTGAAGAGCCCTGTAGTCCAGCAGGTGCTTAACCACATTCATCAATCCTACAGCGAAGATATCTCACTAAAGACCCTTGGGACACAATATAATATTCATCCGGTGTATCTGGGGCAATTATTCCATAAGGAAGTTGGAGAATCTTTCACGGAGTATATCAACAAGTACCGGATTGAGAAAGCCAAGGAGCAGCTGCGTACCTCTCCGCTCAAGGTTCATGAGATCGCCCGCAACGTGGGATATTGGGAGACTGGATACTTTTACAAGCAATTCAAAAAGCATGTAGGGATTTCCCCTACGGAATATAAAGGACTTGTTTAGCCAATGGCTAAGCAAGTCCTTTTCTTTATTTTTTACACCTTTTATTTAGTTTAGCTTCTGTTTGAAAATGCTTTCATAAATTACAGTATAAATAGTCCTTAAAGGAAATATCGCGAGGTATAATTCCGGGTTATGCAGCGATACTGAGGTAAACATAAGGGGAGGTTATACAAACATGAGCAAGAACAAAAAAAGATTATCTCTGGTACTGACATCGATGATGGCACTCTCGCTTGCGCTCACCGCTTGTGGAGGAGGCAGTACCAACAATGAGAATGCTTCCGGGAACGGTGGTAAATCGGAGAAGCCAGTTGAACTGATCTGGTACACGATCGGGCCTCCGCAAAAGGACATGAACATGGTTGTGGACGAAGTTAACAAATATATTCAGCCTAAGATCAACGCAACGCTGAAAATGAACATGATTGATTTCGGTGACTATACACAAAAAATGCAGGTGAAGGTCGCTTCCGGTGAGCCGATGGATATTATGTTCACCAGCTCCTGGGCTTTCGATTATGTGCAAAATGCCCGCAAAGGCGCATTCATGGAACTGGATGACTTGCTTGAGAAATACGGCAAAGGCATCAAAGACACCATTGACCCTGCGTTCCTAGAAGGTTCCAAAGTAGACGGTCATAATTATGCGGTTCCTGCGAACAAAGAGCTTCCAGCTCAAGAAGTATGGCGCTTCAACAAAGACCTGGTGGACAAGTACAAGCTGGATATCGACAAAGTAGACTCCTTGGAGAGCCTGGAGCCGCTGCTGAAGACGATCAAGGAAAAAGAGCCTAACATCACGCCTTATGCGATGGTGAAGGATTACATGCCGGTACTGCCGTTCGACTACATCATCGAGAAAATGCCGATGGCTGTATATATGGACACCAAAGACTATAAAGTCGTGAACATTCTGGAAACACCGGAATTGAAAAAGAGTCTTGAAACCGTTCGCAAATATTACAAGGCAGGTTACATTTCGCCTGAGGTAGCCACAACGACTTCTGTAGACGATCTCTACAAGTCCAGCAACTGGTTCATGGATCGTGCAACAAGCCAGCCGATGGCGGACAACCTGTGGTCGGCGAGCTACGGCTATCCGGTAGTCTCCAAACCAGCAAGCAAGCCGTACATTTATAACTGGTCCGTTATGGGTTCCATGCAGGCTATCTCTGCTAACTCCCCTAACCCTGAGAAAGCTATGGAATTCTTGAACCTGCTGAATACCGATCCGGTACTTCGCAATATGATCGACTCCGGGATTGAAGGCGTGCACTACGAGAAAGTTGGCGAGGACCGGATGAAGAACCTGCCGGAATCCAAAAACTACGATATGCCTACCTTCTCGCTCGGTAACATCATGCTTAACTACCTGAACGAAGAAGACCCTGCTGACAAATGGGAAATCTTCAAGAAATTCAACGCTTCCGGCGTGAACGCTCCGCTGCTCGGATTCAACTTTGACACTTCGAAAGTAACAAGTGAGATCGCTGCTGTGCAGAACGTGAAGGAAGAATTCTGGGCGCCACTGATGACAGGAACCGTAGATCCGGATGAATACCTGGCGAAAGCCAATCAGAAATTTAAAGCCGCTGGACTTGATAAGATCATTGCTGAAGCCCAATCGCAAATTGATGCTTGGAAAGCAGCGAACAACAAGTAATAAATCATTGGAATAGAAGACGCGGGCGGGGCGAGACTCTTGCCCGGTCTTCTTTACCATTCAGGAGGGATTCACTGTGAGAATGGCCCGAGAGTTTTTCGGAAATATCAACAAAAACAAGGTTATGCTGTTTATGGTTCTACCGGGTACCCTTTGGTTCCTCTTCTTTTCGTACCTGCCGATGGTAGGGACGGTTATCGCTTTTAAGGAGTATCGCTTTAGCCGGGACGGCTTCTGGGCCAGTATCGTCAACAGCAAATGGGTAGGGCTCGACAACTTCAAGTTCCTGTTTACCACCAATGATGCCTATATCATTACACGCAATACGCTGCTCTATAATGCGGCATTCATAATAGTGGGATTAGCATTATCTGTTCTTATGGCAGTGGTGCTGTCCGAAATCGTTAACAAAAAGCTTGCCAAGGTCTATCAGACCGGAATGTTCCTGCCTTATTTTCTGTCATGGGTCGTCGTCGGCTATTTTGCCTTCAGCTTCCTCAGCTCCGAACGTGGCATGCTGAACCAGATTATGGGCATGTTCGGTGCGGACTCTGTGCAATGGTATTCAGAAAAGAAATACTGGCCACTGATCCTCATCCTCGTATATCTGTGGAAAGCCGTGGGCTACAACAGCGTCGTCTACCTGGCTGCCATTATGGGGATCGACAAGTCACTCTATGAAGCGGCGATGATCGACGGAGCCAGCAAGTTCCAACAGATCCGCAGCATAACGCTGCCGCTTTTGAGACCGATTCTTACCATTATGACCCTGCTTGCCGTGGGGAAAATCTTCTATGCCGACTTCGGCCTCTTCTATCAGGTGCCTCGTAATTCCGGTACCTTGTACAGCGTCACGAACGTTATTGATACTTATGTCTACCAAGGTCTCAAGAGCACGGGTGAGATCGGGATGAGTACAGCGGCAGGTCTTTATCAGTCGCTTGTTGGGTTCACGCTCGTCATGTTCTCGAACTATGTGGTGCGCAAATACGACAAGGACAGCGCATTGTTCTAAATCACCTGAAAGGAGTGGGACCCTATGTCATCAATTACGCGTAAAGAACGCGATTTTCATCAATTGTCCAAACCATGGAATGTGTTATTTAACTTGATCGCCGGAATCTTTGCCTTCCTCTGCGTGTTTCCGTTTCTGTTCGTCGTCATTATCTCCTTCACCGATGAGGGGGCGCTGGCAAGAGACGGCTATCGGCTGATCCCGGCCAAATGGAGCTTAGGGGCATACCGTTATGTTTTTGAATCCGGGGACATGCTGCTTCGTTCCTATGGCGTGACTATTCTTGTTACTGTACTCGGAACGCTCGTCAGTCTGCTATTTATGTCTTTTTATGCCTATGCCATTTCGCGCAAAAGCTTCCGTTATCGCAATTTCTTTTCGTTCTTTGCCTTCTTCACCATGCTGTTCAACGGCGGTTTGGTGCCAACTTACATCGTTGTAACTCAATTGCTGCACCTGAAGGATACGATCTGGGCGCTGGTACTGCCGCTGGCTGTTAACGCCTTTTATATTATGATTTTGCGGACCTTCTACACCACCAGCGTGCCTGACGCCATTATTGAATCCGGTAAAATCGACGGAGCCGGCGAGTTCCGGATTTTCCTCACCCTGGTGCTGCCGCTGTCACTGCCAGGTCTGGCAACGATTGCGTTGTTCAGCACACTGGGCTACTGGAATGACTGGTTCAACGCCTTGCTCTATATAGATGATCCCAATCTAGTGCCGCTGCAATCCATGCTGATGCGGATTGAGACCAGTATGCAGTTCCTGTTACAGAATTCACAGAACAGCTCGCTCAGCATCGAAGCACTGCGCTCCATGCCGCAGGATACCTCGCGGATGGCGATGGTCGTGCTGGCAACAGGGCCGATTATTTTCGCTTACCCGTTCTTCCAGCGCTATTTCATACAGGGACTTACGGTTGGTGCGGTGAAAGAGTAATCCGTCTGTAAGCTCAAATATTTTTCGCAATGACGACCTTAGCTCTGTAAACTTTCTAAGTTCAATCTTTATCATACGATAGCAAATATAAAGGAGAGTATATTCCTTGGAACAATTCAGACTACCCAAAATAGCGATGCCACAACTTACTCTGCCAAAGGCAGTACAGGATGTGCTAGCGGAAGCCGAAGAGAAGCTGGCGCATCGGCCGAAGCTGCTGCAAATGTTCAAGAACTGCTTCCCAAATACGCTGGAGACGACCACCAAGCTGCTGGATGACGGAACGACCTTTGTCATTACCGGTGATATTCCGGCTTCCTGGCTACGCGATTCAGTGGAACAAGTAATTCATTATGTACCGCTGGCGAAGAATGATCCAGACTTGCAGCGCATCATCGGCGGGCTGATCAAACGGCATATCCAGTACATTCACGTTGATCCTTATGCGAATGCATTCAACGAGTCAGCTAATGATTGGCACTGGAATACAACCGATGTGACCGAAATGTCGCCATGGGTGTGGGAGCGGAAGTTCGAGATTGATTCACTGTGCTTCGTGATCCGTCTGGCGTATACGTATTGGAAAGAAACCGGACTTACCGATTTCTTCGATGCCGGATTCAAGTCGGCTCTGCGTCTAATCTTCGATTTGTTCAAAAGAGAGCAGCACCACTTCGAGCAGTCTCCATACCGGTTCAGCCGCAATAACGGCATTCCTGAGGATTCCTTGCGCAATAACGGGCTTGGCATGCCGGTCAACTATACCGGCATGATCTGGTCCGGCTTCCGTTCCAGTGATGATGCCTGCGACTTCCACTACAACATTCCGGGTAACATGTTCGCTGTGGTGACCCTTCGCCAAATGCAGGAATTCGCAGAATGGGTCTTCCGTGACCTGGATTTCCTGGCCGAACTGAAGGAACTGGAATTTGAAGTGGATCACGGCATCAAATTGTACGGCATTTACCGCCACCCGGAATTCGGTCCAATCTATGCCTATGAGACAGACGGCTTCGGCAACTACTGTCTGATGGATGATGCGGGAACACCGGGACTGGTCTCCATCCCTTACCTGGGATATACGACAGCGGATGATCCGATCTACCAGAACACGAGACGATTCGCGCTCAGCAAAGAGAACCCGTTCTACTTTGAAGGCACAGCCGCCAAAGGCATCGGCAGCCCGCATACGCCGAAGAACTACATCTGGCATATGGCTTTGTCCATGCAGGGCATTACGGCACAATCTACTGAAGAGAAGCTGGAAATGATCGAGCTATTGGAAAGCACCGATGCTGGAACAGGATATATGCATGAAGGCTTCCACGCTGATGATCCGTCTGTCTTTACGAGAAGCTGGTTCGCTTGGTCGAACAGCCTCTTCTCACAGCTTGTCTACCGGGCGATGAAAGAGGGGATTCTGTGAGCACGGCAGAGGTAATTGTTTTCTGTGACCCGCTGTTTCCGGGAGAACTTGCACCTGGAGCGACGCATGGTATTGAGACAGGCTTGCTGGGAGTCTCGGTGGCATCGGTGAACGCCCACGAGCTGGCGCCAGCACTGGATGCTGCACAGGCAGGCGGCGTCTTCATTAATCTGCATGCGCCATATTTCCCTAAGGCAGCATGGCCTTCTATTGTCGCCTATCTGCAAAGAGGCGGGGGCTTAATCAGCGCTGGCGGCGCACCGTTCAAACATCCGGTGCGCTGGGAAGCCGGCGAGTGGCTTGTGGAAGCGGAGCAGACGGCGTACCATCGTCAGCTTCATATTCATGAAGCGTTGCGGGTAAGCAGTGGGGAACGTGCCAGCGAGTATGCCTCGCACCCGGATATCCCGCTCTTCGCCGGGCAGGAGCAGCTTCTGCCGGTTGCGGATACCTGGAATCTCGTGCCGCATGTCACGAAGAGCAGTGATCTGCCGGAGCAAATGGGTTCCAGTGGGCCAATGGATACACGGATCTATGCACTCTTGAAAGGTGTATCAGATCAAGGGCGGGAAATCTCGGCCCCAGTCGTTCTGTGGGAGCATGTTGGCGGCCCCTTTAAGGGTGGACGCTGGCTGTTCATTAACCAGCCGCTCGGACAGAGCTTCTGGGAGAACGGTGGAGCGACTGCTTTGGCAGGCTGGACTGCTTTTGCGGCCAAAGGTGTTACGGAGCTGTGGCTGAAGCCAAATTATGCTTCCTACGAGCAGGGCGAACGCCCTATGCTCAGCCTGCAAAGCCAGCGCCTGAGTAGTCACGCTTCTTCTGCGGAAGTTGCTAAGTGGAAGCTGTCCTTCACTCTTAATAAAGAGGGTGAGGACGCGGTGTTCAACCATGAATGCACGGTTGAAGTGACCCGCGAGCTGAACATCCTGCGGATTCCATCTCCAGTCGAGCTCCAGCCTGGGCTGTACCGGCTGGTTTGCCGGGCCGAATCGGAGGATGGCGAAGTACGTGTGCTGCGTCAAGGCCTGTGGGGCCATGATGAAGCTTTGTTAAGCCAAGGTGAGCCAGTTTCGGCTGGCAGAGATTATTTTGTGAAGAACGGAAAGTCATTGCCGGTGGTGGGTATGACCTACATGACTTCTGACGTGGCGCGCAAGTTCTTGTTCTTGCCGAACGCTGACGTCTGGGACCGCGATATGGCACAAATGAAGAAAGCGGGAATCAACTGGATTCGCACCGGCATCTGGACGGCTTACCGGAATGTAATGCAAGTAGATGGGCACGCCTCGGAAGAGGTGCTACGGGCCATCGACGCCTTTTTCCTGACTGCGAAGCGGCATGACCTGCAGGTGACGTTCACCTTCTTCTCCTTCACACCGGAGACTTGGGAGGGCACGAACCCGTACCTTGATCCTCGCAGCGTGGAAGCCCAGAAACGGTTCATCCGCTCGATTGTCTCCCGGCACCGCTCCACAACTCATGTGGATTGGGATCTCATTAATGAGCCGTCGATGTTCGATCCGCCGCGGATCTTCTCGGACGGACCTAGCTCGGCTAGAGATATCCATGAGATCAAGGCCTTTTCGGCTTGGCTGGAACAACGTCACGGGAATATCTCCACTTTGCAGGAGCACTGGAATATGACACCACTGGAGCTGCCGGACTTCGCGGCTGCCCGTCCTCCTGAGCAAAGCGATATTAACTTCAGCATCCAGGATATTCACTCAGGCAAACGCGGCACGCGCTGGCTGGATTACTGCCTGTTCTCGATGGATATGCATAATGTCTGGGCGCAAGAGCTGTACGGAACGATTAAAGAGCTGTGTCCAAATCATATGGTTACTGTAGGGCAGGACGAGGCGCTAGGTGCCCAGCGGCCATCGCCTTTCTTCTATGAACAGGCTGTGGATTACACGACCGTCCACACCTGGTGGTTGAATGACAGTTTGCTTTGGAGCGGCATCTTTGCCAAAACAGCAAACAAGCCGAATTTGATCCAAGAGACCGGCATTATGTACGTAGAGACACCGGATGGACGGGCTAAGCGGAGTGAGGAAGAGCTGCGGTCTATTCTGGAGCGTAAGTATGCTTATGCTTTTGCCACCGGAGGCGCCGGTGCCGTGCAATGGATCTGGAATACGAACTTCTATATGGATAATGCCAACGAATCACAGATCGGCGCTGTCCGTGCAGACGGTACAGAGAAGCCTGAAGCTGATGTGTCTTACGATTTCGGACGTTTTATCAGCGAAGCCGGAGGTATGTTCGACGGACGCAAGCTGGAGGATATCGCGGTTATTTTCCCGTATTCCAATGACTTCTCCAACAGGAAGCTGGCTTATGATGCCACAACACGCCTGACACGGATTATGTCTTACCAATTGCATTTGCCGTTCCGTGGAGTATCGGAATACGATTTGGACGCATTAGAAGCCCAGCCGCCGAAGCTGATCCTGCTGCCAAGTGCACACAACCTCGACAATGAGGCCATGAAGAAGCTGCTGTCCTTCGTTGAGCGTACTGGCGCGACCTTGCTGGTGACTGGCAGTCTTGGCCTTGACGCGTACTGGCAGCCAACGGATCGATTGGATCATTTGCTGGGTCGCCGGGAGCTTCATAATGTACGTAGGGAAGAACGGCTGAACCTGAACGGAGTGATGTTCCCAGTCTCCTACGGACAGCGGAGAATTGCAGAGCTTATTAAAGAAGTGTCTGTGCAGGAGGTTTCGAACGCTAACTCTCAATCTGTACAAGGCGATGCTGTAGTAGAGGTAGCTATCGGGAAAGGACGCCTGATCTGGAGCCCGCTGCCGCTGGAGCTGAACGAACGGGATGGGCCGATTGCGGCACTGTATCGATATGCGGTGAGAATTTCCGGGGTTCAAGAGGATTTGCAATGGCACACCGGTGGTGATCTGCCAGGAGTGTACGGCCGGAAGCTGAATTTTGCAGAGGGCGCCCTGTTTGTGTTCGTCTCCGAATACGCCTGGGACACAGAGGTAGAAATCAAGGATGTTAGTACGGGTACCGTATATAGCTTTATTTTGGACAAAGAACGCTCGGTGCTGTTCACGGCGGATGCGGAAGGACGCTTGCTGTCCGTGTACAGACCGGATGAAGTAACAATTACTAGCCGCAAAGGCTAAGGTGAGGGGAGAGATGAAATTCATGGCTAAAAAAAGAACAGCGCATATCGTATCCCACACGCATTGGGACCGGGAATGGTATTTGCCTTACGAGAAGCATCACGTTCGTCTGATTCAACTGGTGGATGCACTTCTGGAGAAGCTTGATGAGGGATCGGCCTTTAGGAGCTTTTATCTCGATGGACAGACAATCATTCTGGAGGATTATCTCCAGGTTCGCCCGGAAAACAAGGAGAAGCTGGAGCGCTATATCCGTGAAGGCCGAATTCTGATTGGACCGTGGTACATTCTGCAGGATGCATTCCTGACGAGCAGCGAAGCTAACGTGCGCAACATGCAGATCGGGCACCAGGATGCTGAGAAATTCGGAACACCGTCCAAAATCGGTTATTTCCCCGATACCTTTGGTCTGACCGGACAAATTCCGCAGCTGATGCTGCAATCCGGGATCTCCAACGCGTTCTTCGGACGTGGCGTGAAGCCGACCGGCTTCAATAACACCGTCTCCGACGGTGATTATGAGTCCTCCTATTCCGAGCTGATCTGGGAGGGGCCGGACGGTTCCAAAATCCTCGGTATCTTGTTCGCGAATTGGTATTCCAACGGCAACGAGGTTCCGGTAGAAGAAGGCGCTGCTAAGGAATTCTGGGATCGCAAGCTTGCAGATGCTGAGAAATATGCTTCGACCAGCGAGCTCTTGTTCATGAACGGGTGCGACCACCAGCCGCTGCAGACCGATCTTCCGGAAGCAATTGAGACGGCGAAGGAGTTATACCCGGATACGGAGTTTGTTCATTCCAACTTCCCGGATTATCTGGATGCATTGAAAGACAGCCTACAAGATGAGCTTTCTTCTGTAAAAGGCGAACTGCGCAGTCAGCGCACGGACGGTTGGGGCACCCTTGTCAACACAGCCTCAGCACGTGTCTATTTGAAGCAGATGAACCAGAAGGGTCAAACTATCCTGGAAAAAGTGGCAGAGCCCTTGGCCTCTATCGCTCAGCTTGCAGGACAATCTTACCCGCATCATCTGTTCACCTATGCCTGGAAGACACTGATGCAGAACCATCCGCATGACAGCATTTGCGGCTGCAGCGTGGATGAAGTACACCGGGAAATGGTTACGCGTTTTGATAAAAGCCGCCATGTTGCCGAAAGCATCGTAGAGGACAGCGGCCGGTTTATTGCTGAAGCTGTTGATACTTCCGGTTATAGTAGATTCGGCAATGATGCGGTACCATTTGTCGTTATGAATACAACGGGCTGGAACCGTACCGGTACAGTCAGCGTGGAATTGGATGCAGCGCGGTTGTATCTGCGTGAAGGCTTCTCTCTGGAAGAGACCGCCCGCCGGATGCAAGAGGTTTCCCTCGATGGACATCAACTGGTGGATGAGAACGGCATCGCTGTATCCTACACTATTGAAGACCTCGGGCTGAGCTTCGGCTATGACTTGCCGGATAATCAATTCCGTCAGCCTTATTCATGCCGTAAAATCAAGCTTACGTTTGAAGCCTCAGATGTTCCTGCACTTGGTCTACGTACCTATGCCTGGGTGAAGTCGGCTGAGCCAGCTCCAGCAGTTGTTTCCTTACTGAAGGGAGCACGAGTGCTTGAGAATGCTGGAATTAAAGTGGAGATTGCCGATGACGGCTCCTTCACCTTGCACGATAAGAACAGCGATGCTTCTTACAATGATCTTGGTGTTTATGAGAATACCGGCGATATCGGTAATGAATACATGTACAGACAGCCGGATGGTGAGACTCCACTGACTACCAAAGGACTGCAAGCAGATATCCGTGTGCTTGAAGATACCTCTTTCCGGGCTGCGATTGAAATCGTTCATGACTGGGAAATTCCAGCTTCGGCTGATGAATTGCTTGACGCAGAGCAGAGGGCCCTTGTCTATTACCCGGAACGCAAAGCGCAGCGCAGCCGTGAGACCGTTACATTAAGGCTTCGTACGGTGCTTTCTCTGGAACGGAAGGGCAAAGGTCTGTCCATCGAATCTACTATTAATAACAACGCCAAAGATCACCGGGTACGGATGTTGTTCCCGACCGATCTGGTAACGGATGTGCACCATGCTGACTCTATGTTCGAAATTGCTACCCGGGATAACGTTCCGGCGAGCGAATGGCTGAACCCGAGCAATACCCAGCATCAACAGAACTTTGTTGATGTCAGCGGCGACCAAGCCGGGCTTACGGTAGCTAATCTGGGGCTCAATGAGTACGAGATCTTGCGCGATGGCCGCAATACAGTGGCTGTTACCCTGCTACGCAGCGTGGGCGAGCTGGGAGACTGGGGTTGGTTCCCGACACCGGAAGCTCAGTGCTTGGGCGAGCATACGGTACAGCTGCAGCTGATCCCACATAGCGGAGATGGAATTGCGTCCGGTGCATATACTGAGGCCTATCAATTCCAGGTGCCATGGACTGTCCTCCAGACAGGAGTTCATGAAGGTAAGCTTGCCTCGGGCTATACACCTTTCCAATGGAAGGGTACAGCAGCGGCATTTTCTTCTCTGAAAATGAACGAAAAGACTGGTGACCTGCTGGCTCGCTGGTACAACATGACTGAGCAGCCTTTAGAGCTGGCTCTGGATGTCATTGTTCCGCATGAGCATTTGTATGAGACCAGTATTCTGGAAGAGCGCACAGCGCCGCTTACAGACACTGGACATCGTTCGTATTCACTGGAGGTAGGTCCTTACGGAATTGCGACCTATGGAATTCAGATCTGAGACGGACAGTAATAACGAAGCACGGAAGCATAATCTTCAAAGCCAGTTTCCATCCACGATGGAAACTGGCTTTTTCTAATAAATAAAGACCTGACTTCTGTAAGTGTGGAGATTGAAGTATTAATCAAACGGGTAATGGGGCATAGTAGGAGAGATCACAGCCGAAGAACTGGTGGGTTTAATAAGGACCTCTCTTAGAAGGGATATAATTCCGTCTTCTTATTTAGGGAAAAAGGTTCTTTATGCCCTATATGTTAGTTACCTCTGGATTTGGCTGAACAGGTCTTTATGTTTTAGATCGTGAATTAATGTTGCAGCTATTCAGCTTCATGAAATGTAGTTGCTTTTGGCAGGACATGCAAAAGCGCTTGTATAAAGGGATAGATGGTTATGGTATGGGTTATTTTAAATAAAATAATAAAAACACTTGCAATGGTCTTCTATCCATGGTATATTCTAATTCCGGCCGAGTAACAAACGATGCCGAGCTCGAAAAAGAAGTTAAAAAAGAGCTTGACATTAAAACGCCGGACATGATATAGTATAAGAGTTGCTGCTGAGACATTAAGCGGACAACGAGAACAGCTTGATCTTTGAAAACTGAACAACGAGTGAGTATCGAATTCACGAAAGTGAGTTCAATAATGAGAATTTTTAATTCTCGTCAGATGTTTCA